>CBDDOM010000001.1:0-216746 GCA_965231875.1 Alphaproteobacteria bacterium
TCGGGAGTCCGTCGGCCGGTTGCTGCGGTACCATGCGGAAGCGACCCGGCTGTGCGGCGAGATCCGGGACTGGCCCGCGCGGGCGGAGGCGCTGCTGGGCGACCGGCCGTCGCCCGGTTCGGAGTTGGAGGCCCTGACGGAATGGCGCGAGCGGGCCGAAGTGCTGCTCGGGGAGGCCCGCGCCATGCGGGCGAAGGACAGCCCGCACGCGCCCCATCTGCGGGCCATGCCCCCGGAACGGGAGGCGCTGGACGGGGCGGCGGCGGAGGTCGAGTACGCGGAGGCGGAGAGGCTCGCGCAGGCCGCGCGGGCGTTCGCCGAACGGACCGGCGGCATCGGGTACGACGCCCCTACCCACGGCGCGTTGATGAAACGGCTGCGCGCGCTCGATGCGAGGCCCGACCTGCCGGAGGATCGGCGCCGGGCGGTGGGTGCCTTTGTCGCCTACGACGAATGTTGCCGGCGGGACCGGCAACGGGTCGGCGCCTTCCTCGACGCGGCCGCTCAGGTGGAGGACGGCCGGCGCCCGGCCGCGGCCGGGATGGTCGAAGAGGCGAAAGCCATCCGGAAGGATATCCCCCGACCGGAACTTGTCGCCCACCTCGCCGCCCTCGGCGCGGCGGCGGACGGCATCGAGGAGAAGGAAAGGAAGATCCGGGAGCGGATCGACCGGGACGAAGAGGCGCGCCGGGCCGCCGAGAGGGCGCGCGCGGACGAAGACAGCCGGAGATTGACGGAAGGCATACAGGCCGCGGCCGACCGCGCGAGGCTGGAGGCACGGTTGCGGGCGTGTCTCCGGGAACGCGAGACCGCCGAGGCGCGCGGCGCCGGGTTCGTCCGGCGGGAGGAATACCCGGAGTGGCGGTCCCGGGCCGGGGCCCTGCTGGCCGAGGCGAACCGGCATCTGGACGAGGCAAGGGAATACGCGAAGGACCCGGGAGCGGATGAGCTGCGGAGTCTGTCGGCGGGGCTCCACCGGACGCTGCGCGAGGACAGCGAGGAAATCGAACGCATCCGGCGCGAGCGCGCCGAGGCGGAGGCGCGCCGGCAACAGGACAGGAGCCGGGACCGCGGCTTCTCCATGTGAGCCCACGGTCCGGCGCCGTTGGCGCGCGGGGGCGGAATTCAAGTCGCAATTATTGCGACTTGAACGGGCGGACCGGGACGCCGGGACGGGAAGCCGGCGTACGCCGGTTCCTCTCATACACGGCGCTGGAGCGCGACTGGCGGGGGCTGGAGAAACAGGCGGCGGAGACCGGCTCGACCGGGCGGATTTCAAGTCGCAATGTTTGCGACTTGAACGGAGCGGGGCCGGGGCATGGAGCGCGGACGGAAACGCATAATCCCGCCGCCGTTACACTCGGCAATCCTTATGCCGAAGAGGAGTACATCCCGCAGATCCTTATGCCTCTCGGTGAGCCCCGCCGGCGCGCAAACGAAATCAAGCGGCAGGAGAGGATCATTGTCGTGATCGGCTACCCTTGGCCCAGGGGTGATGTTGTTGACTCGGCAGGGATCTGATCTTCTATCCGTGGTTCGGACTATTGCGGGTGAGACTCTTCTTGCGAAGACCGGAGACGAGAGAACTCGGGGGTTGTGTCCCGCGCCGTGGTGTCATTTGGCCGTCGGGGCTTTACGAAATCTCAAATACTTTGTTCCGCCCTTGTCCTGGTCGCCATCCGGTATTCCTGCCGAGAACGTCTTACTCGGGAGGAACTTGTGCCCGTCGTGGACGAACGGTTCCTTGGTGATCTCCCTGAAACAGGCTGACTTTTCCCGCAGCATCTTCATGTACGGAGCCGGGTTGGTGTAGTCGTCGGTCAGCTCCTTGAAGTTGGCGGGCTTGTACTCCGCGCAGTAGGCCCAACGGGGCTTTTTCAGACACGCCGTTGTACCATTGCCTTGATATTTGGGGCGCCTCAAATTCTTTCTCGGCTGGTAAAGCCTGACGAAGCTCCGCCAATATCCGGGTTCTCCATGTTGGGAGGCACTGTAAGACTGCTTTCTCACGAAGGCCAATACGTCTCTTTCGCACGTATTCTGGATGACAAAGCCCATGCTATGGTTGCCTCCGGGCGATTTCTTGCACGCGGTTGAGTGGACCTTCAGGCACTTGTCCGCCTCTCCCACCTGCGCCAACGCTGACATGGCGGAAAGGGCCAGGGCGATCATTGCGTAAGGGACGATTCTCGTAACTCGCATAGAGGCCTCCTATGATGGTTGTCTAGCGGGGACCCGTCCTTTTCGTTTGGCGATGTGTCACTTGACAAACCAAGGGTGAGCCCCCATATCAGTGGGGTAGCGACGGAGACCCCACGATGTCAGCCCTTTCAGCCCCTTACATGCACTACGAAGCAGTGGCCTTCGCCCATGTCGAGGCGATGCTGTGGCCGGAAGGTCCAGTCTGCCCCGCCTGCGGCGTCGTGGACAACGCCTATGTGCTGAAGGGCGTCCGCACCAAGCCTTCCAAGAAGAACCCCGATGGCAAGGTCCGCCACGGCCTCAAGAAGTGCAAGGACTGCGGTAAGCAATTCACCGTCCGCAGCGGCACGATCTTCGAGGAAAGCCATATCGACCTGCACCTGTGGCTCCAGGCAATCTACCTGATGACCAGCAGCAAGAAGGGCATCAGCAGCCATCAGCTCTCCCGCACCCTGGGCGTCACGGTCCGGTCCGCATGGTTCCTCTCGCATCGCATCCGCGAGGCCATGCGCGATGATGGCGCGGTCGATTTCGGCTCCGGCGGCGGTGTGGTCGAGGTGGACGAGACCTTCATCGGCCGGGACAAGACCAAGCCGGTCCGCCGCGGCCATGGGCACAAGCACAAGGTGCTGGCGCTGGTCGACCGGGACAGCGGCAGGTCGCGCACGATGGTCGTGGACGACCTGAAGGCCAGAACGCTGATGCCGATCTTGTGCGAGAACATCGCCGAGGAAGCTACGGTCTACACCGACGAGGCGGGCCAGTATCGCAGCTTGGGCCGGGTCTTCGCCGAGCACGACTTCGTCACCCACAGTGCCGAGCAATGGGCCAAGCCCGGCGGCGTCCACACCAACACCGCCGAAGGCTGGTTCAGCATCTTCAAGCGTGGCATGAAGGGCGTCTACCAGCATTGCTCCAAGCGCCACCTTCATCGCTATGCAGCCGAGTTCGAGTTCCGCTACAATAATCGGGTGGCCAATGGCCCGGATGATGCAACGCGGGCAGCGATCGCTCTGCAAGGCGTCCAGGGCAAACGCCTTTTGTACCGGGACTCGTTTGTGGGGTAGCGTCGTCTGCCTTCACGGAGGCACTGATGGCTACCGACGATGCGCCCCCTGCCGTTCTGACCTTGGAACTTGGCTCAAGTGCGGTTTCCCCGAACGACCTTCGCTCTGTGGTGCGGGAGTTCACTGGCCTTCTAGAGGCGGTTGCGGGGGAGGCAGGCGAGCCTGGCGAGCCCGTGACGTGGAAAGTCTGGGTGTCCGAAGGGAGTCTCCGCATCTTGGCCGGGCTGGACCCTGATGCAGGCAGCAATGCCATCGGCAGGGTGATGGGCGTGGTGCACAACCCGACACCCAGCATCCGACGCCGGCTCGACGCCTTCCCTCGCCCTGTTCCGGTCACGCGGTTACTGGCGGGTGAGGACCGCACGGATATTCTGCGCCGGCCGCAGGAGCCAGATCGACACCCAAGCCAGCTTGCCGAATACGGCACGGTTGAGGGGACCCTCGACACCCTCAGCGCGCGGGGCAGGCTCCATTTCACGATCTCCGAGCCTATCTGGAACATGGCGGTCCAGTGCACCGTGCCGGAGGAGCTGGCCGAGACCATGCAGGGTATGTGGCGCCAGCGAGTGTCCGCCCGAGGGATGGTTTACTACGACCGAGAAGGGCTGCCGACGAGCATCCGGGCAGAGGAAGTCGAGCTATTTCCCTACGACGAAACGCCGATAGGGGAGTATCGCGGGCTTCTCGCTGCCGACTGATGGTCGAACGACGATATTGGGACTCGGACTGCTTTCTCGCCTGGTTACAGGACGAGGAAGATAAAGCCGAACTGTGTCAGAACGTGCTTGTCCTCGCGGAGCGTGGCGAAGTCGAGATCGTAACGAACGCCCTGACCATCGCCGAGGTCTTGCGGCTCCGACCCAAGGACGCACTGCCTTCGGAACGTAGATCCGCCGTGGAAGCGCTATTCAACCGTCCGTCCATTCGCACGATGATGTTGACCCGGCGACTCGCTGAATCGGCGCGCGACCTCGTGTGGGATCACAAAATCCACCCGAAGGATTCCATCCATGTAGCGTCGGCGCTGGCTGCCAAGGCGAACGTCCTCAACACCTTCGACCGCCGCCTAATCCGCAAGAGCGGGAAAATCGGCACACCGACCCTCACCATCGAAGAGCCGACCGTGGCCCAACCGGAGCTGGACCTTGAAAAACCCGAAGACAAAGACCCAGACCCAACGTGACCGCTTCATCGAGACGGCCCGCGATCTCGAATGCGACGAGGATGAGGGCCGGTTCAACGAGACCCTGAAGCGGATCACGCCGAGGAAGGACGAGGCGCCAGCGACCGATGCCGACTAACATTCCGGCGAGGCAAATTCACCCGTCTCGATCCACCCCGCATCACCGCCCCACGTAATTTCGAGCACCTCCACCCAACCAGCCTTTCGCTTTACGGCTAACCTGAAGCGGCGATCATGCCTGTTCTTCTCGGCGATGCGGTTGGCGATGCCTCGGAGGAAGCGTAGCGCCTCGTCGCGGTTCTCCTTGTGCCAGGCATCGCGGCGGGTCCATCTGCTTTTGCGGGCGCGGCGTTCTTCGCTGATGCAGATATATCGGCTCATTCCTCGATGCTGGGCTGGCAGCCGTGGTTTGTCAAGTGACACATCGCCTTTCTTTTCGGGTCTCCGTCGCAGCCAAACTCCCAAGCGGACTTGCCCTCGGGGATCCATGGCGTGGGAGCCTTGGCCTCGAGGGTGCCGTCCAGTCCGCGGCGCTCGGCGTTGTCGCCGGCCGGGAAGTCGATACGGACAAGGTCGCGTCCCGTCGAGTGGGTCAGCCGCCGCAACAGCGCGGCGAGCTGCTGACGTGCCTCGATCCGGCCGGCCCAGCCGTCGATGTCCCTTGCCCCGATCTGCATCAGGCTCGGCGAATAGCTGCCGGCGACAATGGACCGCCGCACGCCCTCGTCGCGACGGTCGTATCGAGCCTGTAGGTCCAGCAGGTCCTGGCGGTCGGCTCCGAAGGCTCGCTCCAACCGCCGCGCCATCTCCTGCGACAGCGCGGCCTTGCCGTTGAGGAAGTTTGACAGTGCGGGCCGCCCGATCCCGAGCAGTTCCGCGGCCTTGGTGACCGTCATGTCCTGCGGAATGATGTGTTGCCTGACGTAGGAACCCGGGTGAGACGGCTCGTCGTGAGCTTCCTCGGGATTCATGGAATTGTCCTTCGTTTGGCTGAAGCAAGCGGAAGTGGATCATAGTGTGTCGCGTTACACAATACACAACTCTGCACATGATCTTGATAGGGATGACCGCGTGTCTTACAAGGGAGTGCTTGGTGCCCGCCGCGCGGATCGAATTTGAGGAACATTCCAAGGATCGCAGCAGTTTCAGAAAGAATGATGGCGTCGAGCTCGGTTATTGCAGACCGTTGTTTCCCGATCTCATGGAGTGGAGATGGGCGATGGCTCGGGCGGCGGGGCTCGCTGCATCAGCGGCCACCTGGGCAAGGGAGCGACAGGAATCGAGGACGATCCGCGAAGTCGTTCCTGCCCCAATGGCAGACGTGATGGTGGATCATTCGTTCTCCACGCCCATGATCTCGGCGATCACCTGCCCTACCCTTTCCGCCGCCGCCTCGATGTCTCGGTCCGCGAGATGGGCGTAGCGCAGCGTCATGCTCACATCGGCATGACCGAGTAGCCGGGAGACGACCGGCACCGGCACGCCGTTCATCACCGCGTGGCTGGCATGGGTCTGGGGCAGGTCGTGCAGATGGACGTCCTCGATGCCTGCCTCCCGGCGCACCCGGTATCCTCCTCGAGATCTCCCCGGGAGCGCACGGAGGCGCGGAACCGAGCGCTGCCGGCGGGCGCGAGCTCGCGGCGCGCCTCGTCCGACCACGCGGCGCGGATGCAGGCGCCGTCCAGCAGGGTGCGCGTGCCGACCTCAAAGAGCCGCCCCTCGGCGAGGGTTGCCCGTTCCCGGGGGAGGAGGTCGATCCAGTCATTCTCCCAAGTTGGCCCGATTCGATGTGGGTGGTTTGGGCGTCCACCGGGGTGATCCCCAATTTCCGATCACGACCTGTACACTCTGGAATCAGGCCGTACTTTTGCCTTACCCCATCGACCAGATACGTCAGTTCCGGCGCACTGGCCAGTTCCCTAACCAGGCGTTGCCAGCTCAGTCGGCGCAGAAGCCCCGGCACCCGACACGCAGCTGTGGCCGAGCGCCACTGCCTCTCAGCCGCACCATTCGGCAGAAACTCGGGATTCCGCGCATCATAGACGACAAGAACGTGTCCTCCGGCCGGTTCCAGCGAACCGCTCGGCGTGACCGTGGCGGCCAGCGCGTTTCGCGCCAGTTGGTAAACGCCTCCGAAGGGGCACGGCACATGATCGTGCTCTGCCGCCCATCCGAACAGGTACGGTACGTACTCCCAATATCGAACCCCGATTTCCGTCAAGGCACAGCGCTCGCGACGCTCGCGCTGGATCCGGTAGTTGCCGTCGCAATGCTGTCCGAAATAGCTCGTATCGCTGGGACGCAGGCGCGGGCGCGAGCAGGTGCCGAATTCCCGTTCGGTGAATTTGCACTCTACGGCGACACGTCGTTGTCGTCCTTGAACCATCACGTCAACGCTAGTCCGCCTCGGCTCTCCCAGCCAGTCTACGTCGTGCTCGAACTCAAGCGTGAGTCCACGACGGTCTTCGAAGAAAGCCGGCCGGCCACACTCGGCGGGCACAGCTCGCAGCAGATCGAGTCGGTCGAAAGCCCGGATCGCACCGAACACGCTCTGCCCAAGGGCCTGGGAACTCTTCAGGCTACGAAACCACCGGTGCCGCTGGCGTTCCGGGATGACCGCCCGGATGTGTTGCGCTTTCTGAGCATCCGACGGAACAAGGAGAGCTTTCGATGCGTGCCCCTTAGAGAGTAGCGGCGAATCGACGGAGAGGATTCGCGAGACCTGGGGCCCCCTGTCGCCGGGCACGATCTGACAGGTCACGACGGCGCCCTGGGGCAGCGTGTCCCGGCCGGACGCCTCGACGGTGCTGAGGTGGCAGAACAGGTCGGGGGAGCCGTCTTCGGGCTCCAGGAAGCCGTAACCCTTCATCGGCATGAACCATTTCACCAGCGCCGTGATCCGGCGCCTGGGGCCGGCTTCGGCAGCGCCGGCCCGGCCGATACCGGGTTCGGCGGTCGGGGGACCCTTACCGGGCAGGCGGGCGAAAGACGCCGTCCGGGGCGATGCCGTGGAAAAATCGACGGCAAGAATCCGCGAGACCTCTGGCCCGCGTTGACCCTGAACCGTCTCGCAGTCGACCGTCGCTCCGGCGAGAAGGGTATCGAGGCCGACCGCCGCCAGGGCCGAGTCCCGGCAGTAGATGTCCGGCAAGCCGCCTTTGGGAACGAGGAACCCGAATGCCTTCGCCGGATTGTACCATTTGACGGTCGCGGAAATGCGCGCGGCGGCGTCGGGACGTGAAAATGGATAGGTTATGTCGAAGGGCTTTCCCCTTATGGTGGAAATTCGTGTCGATGGGCATTTCTAACGCTCACACCGAAAGCAGTGAAGGTCTTCGGACGCCGAAGAAGAATCGGTCCGGCAGAGCGGGAGGCAGAGAGACGGGTCATGGCCCGAACAGGCCGTCGGCAAGCTCAAACGCTTCAAACGCATCGCCCTGCGCTGCGAAAAAACCGCCACAAACTTCAGTTCCTTCATCGCACTCGCAGCCGCCTTCATCTTGATCAAATCCGTCCACAGGGCCTAAGGTGTCGCGGTCAAACATGACAGAGGGCCGACAATGGGCACCGACAACAACGTGATCGCACAAGGGGGCAAGAGCGGCGATGACGCGATCGAGGGGGTAACAGGGGAGATCGTCGCGATCGCGGGAGGAAGCGGAAACGACAACATCGACGTCACCGTCGACGACACGGCCCTTGTCGTTGGAGGCACTGGCGACGACACCATCACCGCAACCGGTAGCGACGACGGGACGCCTTCGGAGTATCACGTGCTCTATGGCAACGAGGGGGATGACGTCATCCATAGCTCGAACAGCAACTTCGAGTGGCTCTCGGGCGGGGACGGCAATGACACCATCGTAGGAGGCGACGGCTACGGGGTCATCTTCGGTGGGGCCGGGGACGACTATCTCGAGGGCGGCGAGGGGTGGGACGTATTCGTGTTCGGACTGGCCGAAGGCGATGACACGATCGGCGATTTCAACATCGCCGAAGACTTCATCGACCTCCGCGGTTTCGATCCCGCCGTGGTGACGTGGGAGGCGATCAGGGCGGAATTGAGCGAGGAGACCGATGACCACGGCAACATCGCCACGATCGTCGACCTGACCGAGTGGGGCGGGGGAACCATCCGGCTCGAGGGTATCGCCATGGATTCACTCAGCGAGTCCACCTTCAACATCAATGCAGGCGGATACGATCCTGATGCGCCACCGACATCCATTCGGCATGAACTGCCGGACGACGGACAACTGATGGCCGGTTTCAGCGGCGACGACACATTCTCGGGTTCACGCGGGGACGATGTGCTGCTTGGCGCAGAAGGCAACGATTCGCTTGACGGCGCAGACGGCGACGACACGCTGTTCGGGGGCGAAGGCGACGACACGTTGTTCGGAGGCGAAGGCGACGACACGCTGTTCGGAGGCGAAGGCGACGACACGCTGTTCGGAGGCGAAGGCGACGACACGCTGACCGGCGGAGCGGGCAATGACACCCTCGTCGGAGGCAGCGGAGCAGACACGTTCGTCGTCGGACCGGGCAACGGGGACGACACGGTCGAGGACTTCGTCCAGGGCGAAGACAGGATCGATCTGACCGGTTTCGAGGGCGTGGCGGGTTTCGACGATCTGACGTTGAGCCAGAGCGGGAACGACCTTGTCATCGACCTGAGCGGGAATGGGCAGGAAACACTGACTCTGGAGGGAGTGACGCTCGGTGACATCGATGGGGATGATTTCCTGTTCCACGAAACGTCGCCGCAGGACATACCCGGGGACGCGTTGTAAGGCCGGTCCGAGAAGCAGGAACCGCACCGCGGGCACGCTGCGGCGTGATACCGCGAGTTGCGATGGAAAGTCGCGTAACGGCAGGAGGCAGCAAGATGCAAATGGTCCGGACAGTCAAATCGAACACGTTCCGAGTGAACGACGCGAAGAGCTTCCGCAACTGATTCGAAGGCTACGGGTTCGGGAGCGAAATCACGCTGATCGAAGATGAAGGCGCGGGAGAGGGCGAAAGCGCCGCGATGTTCTTCTTCGGATCGGAGGACTACCCGAGCGCGTACCCCAGGCTCGCCTATGACGACGACGACGAGCCTGAGGAAGTGGAGGCCGATCTGAAGGACTTCGCCTAGCAGCTGCGCAGCCACCTGTGCGAGGGAGTAGAGCGGCGATGCATTCCGATGTGCATCGAGCGAGGGCGTCGAAGACGCGAAGAGGTTGATCGAGGAACGCGACGGACGGCCAGTCGAAGCAAAGTCGAAGGAACCCGTTAGGTGAAAGGAAAATCCCCTTTGGAAACGGGGGAGGCAGATCGGCACCACAGGGACCGTAGCAACGCCTCAGCGAGAACAACCGCGGCAAGCAACGACAGGGAGAGAAAGACGATGAAGATGCTGTGGCAGATCGGCGCATTCGCGACTGCACGTCCCTGCCCCGAATGTACCGAAATCATCAATGGAGGTCGTGGGGCTGCCCACCCGGGCGGCTGCTCGGGCACCGCAACCGCATAACCACCGCGATCTACGCCCGTCTCGACGCGCAGGCGGAGGGCGTCATCACCGTCGCGATGGGTTACCGGGCTCTGCCCCGCCGCCGTTGCCGGAGGAAGAGAGCGCCCTGGACCCCGAAGCGCTGGACCGGCCCCATCGCGGGGAGAGGCGATCCGTTCCGCCCGGGCCGCAAGAGCCCGTCCGGAACAGCGTGCTCGATTGGACACGCGCCCAGCAGTCCGCGTCGGCGACTGTTGGAACCAGCCCGGTCCACCCGCGCGGCTGCATTTGGATTTGACGCTCCATCCGGCCGGACCGACTCTACACGTGGGCCGCCTCGTTCGGCGTCATCGCGGAGCCTCCGGGAAACCCGGGGCGGTTCACCGCCACTCCCGCTTGGGGCTGAGCCATCTCCTCGCCCCAAGTTTGGCGTGAGGTCCCCAGCGCAGGTTCACACGCGCCGATCGAACCTTGTCACCGAACCTTGGGAACGAGCAGCGTTTTCGGTCGGCGTTCCTCCGCCGTCCTGAACAGCGAGAAGGTTTGGTTGACAAAGTTCGCCACGCCGGAAATGTGTTCGAGATACTCGTTCAGTTCCGGCGTGCGCTCCGCCTCCACGAGCTGGACCGGCCGGTCCTGGGGCACAGTCTCGAACTGGCAGTAGAACAGCGGCTCGCCCCGGGCGAGCTTCAGCTCCCTTTCAGTGTCGTGCCATTCGAAGGCCCACATCAGCGGGCGCGGCCAGACGTCGATGGGAAAGCGGCCGCCAAAGATCGTGCCCGGCCACGGCTCGGTGCGGTAGTGCATGAACGGCGCGACCTGGGACAGGTAGACCGGCTCGTCGGCGACGAACACGTAAGGCAGGCTCATCTGGATCGTCGGACGGTTCGGGTAACGCCACTCTGTTTCGGGGGTCACGTGGAGCAGCGAGGCGAGCTTGTTCGCGCGCACCGGAGACCTCGCGCCATGGACATTGCGGAGCGCGGGTTTCCCGTCCTTGTCCCTCGCGAAGGCGAGGTGCAGGTCGAACGGGCACTTCACCTCGAAATACCGGCTTTCGAGGCCGAGGATCGCCGGGCAGCGCGAGGCGGATTTCGCGTGACGCCTGCTCGGCTCGGCCGAACGCACGCGCGCCGGCGCATCGTAGATCACGCCGCCACGCTCCTCGTTGAGGAACCACCCGACCCGGACAGAGCCGGAGCGAGGGCCGTCGTCGGGCAGAGCATGGGTGATCCGGATATCCATGAACCATGCTTGGCCCGGATATCGGGCAGTGTCAACGGGAGGGAACAAGTGCGCGGACAGTCTCAGCCGAGCGTCACCGGCATGCGCTTCCTGCCCCAGTTCCGCGGCCCGCCGTCGAACACGCCCGCGGCCGGTGTGCCGCAGGCGGTGCAGGCGCCGTTCCCGTCGAGCCTCCAGTGGGAGAACCGCCATGCGCGAGACGGTAGCGCATGCGCGGAATAGTTATCGGTCGGAAAATCCGTGGAAGCCTACGATGTAAGCGATACGGGTGCAGCATCCGGATTTCAGCTTGACGAGTTCGGTAGGTTCCAAGGCATGAGACCGTCGATGCGGCCGTTTGGATGGCCGGCGGCGATGGCTTCGAGAGTGGCCTTGAGCCAGGGGTAGGGCTCGACGCGGCTTAGTTTCGCCCTCTCGATGAGTGAGGCGATACGTCTCAGACAGACCATGATGATGTGGGCGACGCGTAGCTGTGCAGTAGTTCGTGAGTTGCGCAATGCTGCGGTGCAAGACCTGCGTCAGGTGAAATGCCGGAGGCGCTCCGAATTCCTACGACAGGGTCATGCAAGGCCAGCCGTGGTCAGGAGTTGAAATTCACCCGCTTCCGACATGAAGACCGGGTATGGACCGGCGGTTCGTGCACTCCCATAACATGCCGCAAAAGATGAGCTTTTCGCGCTTCGGCAAGAATTGCTGCGAATCCTGACGGATAAAAATAAAATTGGAATCGCGAGGACGGGTCACCCGGAGGGTCGCAGCGAACCGCGTTGTCCGTTTCCTCAGACACCGCGCTCGTCCGCGCCCAGCAGGTTTCGGGGCGCTTCGCCGTCCAGCCAGCGACGTACATTGCGCGCGCCGCGACGCACCGCCTCGACATGCGCGCCGGGCACGCTCGCCGAATTATGCGGCGCGGCAATCACGTTGGGCAGGTCGAGAAACGGGTGCTCGATGCGGAACTCGCCGTGCCGCACGGGCTCGATCCACCAAGATTCCAGACAGGCGAAGAACCGCTCGTTCTCGACCAGGCGGCGGTAGAGCGCGCCCTGGTCGACGATCTCGCCGCGCGCCACATTGACCAGGATCGCGTCGTCCTTCATCCAGCCGAGTTCGCGCGCGCCGATGAGCCCCGCGGTCGCCTCCGTCAATGACAACGAGACGAGGACCACATCGGCGGCCCGGAGCACGGTTTCCAGCGCCGCCACGGTACCGATGAACGCAACCTCCTCTTCGGTCTCGCCGCTTCGGTTGATGGCGTAAATCTCGGCGCCCAACGCCCGGAACAGCCGTGCCGCCGCGCGTCCGACGCCGCCGAAACCGAGGATCGCGCAGACCGCCCCGTCGAGCGACTTGTTGACGACGAACTGGTTGAACCGCCCTTCCCGCATCTCCCGGTGCTCGGCCGGCAGGCGTTTGGCCGCGGCCAGCGTCAGGGCCAGGGCGAACTCCGCCATCGGACCGGCGAAGACGCCCGCGTTCGACGCGACGGGCATATGGCGCGGGAAAAGATGCAGCGGCACGTGATCGACCCCGGCGGTCAGGAGCTGGACGAAGCCGAGCGACGTCATCGCGGCGACGTCGTCCGCGGCGATCTCGACCCGGGGGTTCTGGACGATCAGCACATGCGCCCGTGCCTTCGCCGCGGCCCGGTCTGTCGACGTCAGATCGGGGAGGAAAAGCAGTTCGCCGATAGACGGCGCGCCATTCGGGCGGCGGATCGTGGGCGACGAGGATGCACGGCGGAATCGTATTCATCGAGGATAGTTCGCGAAGTTGACGGCGCTGGGGGGCTGGGGGCACCGAGGCCATTCTATCCCGGTTTGCGGAGAGATCGTCATGACCGACCATCTCCGCTTCATCTACCCAGGGCGTGGCTTACCGGACCCTGAGGAACGAGAATGCCCGTCGCCCGGCTCGGGAATTGGACCGTTACGGGGGCCAGGTCAGGGTCCGGCGGCGGTGTCCGGTGTGCGCACCTCGGCCGTGGCTCTTCTCAGGTCCCTGACGATGCGGCTGACCTTGCGGGCGTAGCGGTTGCCGGCCGGGGTGAGCGTCACGCCGTTGCTTCGCCGGACGAACAGCTCGGTTCCCAGAAACCGCTCGAGCTGGCGGACATGCCGGCTGACGGCGCCGGGCGAGACCCGCAGCTCGGCCGCCGCGTACAGGAAACTCTCATGCCGGCCCGCCGCTTCGAATGCCTGGAGCGAGTTCAGCGGAGGAAGCGGCTCGTTGGACATGAATTTCCGGCACTGGCGAAGCCTTAGAGAAGTTGAGGCAGCCTAGAATTATTGAATGTCACGGTCAATCGCGGGCCGCGCGGCCGCGGCGTCCACCCGGATTGCCCGGAATTGCCGGAAAGTCAGCCGGGAGCGGGCCGTCCGGTCGCCGGAAACCGAAGCCGCGCGGCGAGGAAGGCGGATGGGTCGATGTCCGGGATGTCCGGGCGGCGACGTGCGGAGCCGGCGCACGCCGGCCGAAAGACCGGGGATGCAGCGGCTTACGGCGCGGGGCGGACAAACTCGAGAGCGGTCAGCCGTTCGACAGCTCGCCTCCCGCGCATTCCCGCAGGAGCCACTCCTTCAGCCGCACGAGGGTCCGGTCGTTCGCCGCCGACGCGTTCATGACCAGGTGATAGGACTTCCCGGAGGCAACCGAGAGATGCGCGAGCGGGACGAGCTTGCCGGTCGCCAGCTCCCTGGCGACCATCTCGCCGTGCCCGACGGCCATCCCCATGCCGTCGACCGCCGCCTGGATGACGCCCGTGTAAAGCGCGAAGCGCATGTTGGCGGCAAGCTTGCCGGCGGTCGCGCCAACGGCGCGCGCCCAGTCCGGCCAGTCGGTGTCCCAGTAGATGTCGTGCAGCAGGGGTTGGCCGATGACCTCGTCGGCACCGGGCCGGGCCGACAGCGTCTCGCGGAATTGCGGGCTGCAGACGGGGAAGACCTCTTCGCCGAACAGCCGCGTCACGCTGTAGCCGGGATAGTGTCCCTTCGAATACAGGATCCACGCATCCACGTCCTCGCGCTCCGCGTCGTGCTCGCCGTAGTGAAATTCGACCCGCAACTCCGCCCGGCCGAACGCCTTCCGGAATGACGGAATGCGGCGGTAGAGCCAGCGTTCCGAGAAGATCGGCAGCGTCGAGATCGCGATCGCCCGGTCGCGGGATGGCGTGCGGACAGGATCCGTGGCGGCTCTCAGCTCCCTGAAGATGCCGCCGACCTTGCCGGCGTATGCCTTTCCGGCCGAGGTGAGCGTGACCCCGTTGCTGCGCCTGACGAACAGCTCGGTTCCCAGATAGCTCTCGAGCAGCCGCACATGCCGGCTGATGGAGCCCGGCGTGACGCTCTGCTCGGCCGCCGCTTCCAGGAAGCTCTCGTGCCTCGCCGCCGCATCGAATGCCTTGAGCGAGTTGAGAGGGGGCAATCGATTGCTGTCCATGGGTCCCGGGCTCCGGTATCCGGGTCAATAATACTGAGCCAGACTAGAAGCTATGTGGGCCGCGGTCAATCGTATGCCGAAACAGCATCGCGTGGGGAGACGGGTCCCGAGGGCGGCCGGCCGGAGAGGAGGGCGGAGGACCGGCATCTCAAGGGATGCGTTGGCAAGAGGCCGGCGCGATGACGGGCGGTGCGGCCGCGGCCGCCGGGTCCGCTGCGTACGCCGGTCGCGGCCCGGGGGGCGGCAGGGGTTGCGCGTGCTGCCGCGGTCCGGACCAAGACTCAACAATATTGATCCACACATTGAAAAATACCGGTTGCGAAGGACCGCGGACGCTGGGAACATTTTCCTGCCCGACGGGCATGCTGGCGCCGCCCCGCCGTAGCGCTCCGGGGGACGGGACCGGATACGGCGCCGCGGTCCGTCGGCGTGAGGCAGGAGGCTGCCGATGTCGTCGTACGGGCGTTCCGCGGAGCCAGGTCTGTCAGGCGGTCCCCGCAGGGGTTGCCGAGAGCCGGATTCGAAGCATTCGGCGCCGGCCCGATCGTATCCGCGCCGGGAACCCGGTTCCGCATCGTGCTCCGGGCGCCGTGCCGCCCGAGCCTTCACCTCTTCCGGCCAGCGACGACGACCGCCTCGAACCGGAAGCACTTCCACGGTCCTGAGAGTCTCAACTGTGGTTCCCAATATGAAACTCACCTCCTGCTCAAATCGCAGCAGTGAATCTCAAATTAGATGCTCAACTGGAAGGTGGGGCGCTCGCACCGCATACAACTCAACGTCATCGACGACTATCTTGAGCAAGGTGGCTGGCGCGAGCCGGTTCCCGCCAGACGCTGCCTGAGGGCGCTTCGGGACTCGGTGGTGTCGCTCTACCAGGTCGTCGATCTCGTACCCGGTCGGCGCATGACGGTGCGCGACCTCATCCGCGGCGACGGACCGGTGACGGTGCACGAGAAGCCCGGCTTGCAGGGCGCGGCGCCCTGAGACCGACTGGCGGCTCGCGCGGTCGCGGCGAACGGGAAGCACTACTTCACCGGTGTGGTGCTCCACTTGCGCCATGACCTGTCGCGCGAGTTTCTGGAGGCGTTCGAGAAGATGGCCGTCGGCGCCGCTGCAATTGCCCGGCGCGATCCCGGCGGGCGGCACAGCTTGCGTATGGGGTTTCGGGCCGAAGCGTGGATCAATAAATCGGAGTCATGCTTTGGAAAATGCCGGTTGCAAGCGACTGCATATTTCTCCACGTTCCGTTCCTGCGCGACACGCCGTGCGGGACCGTCCCGGACACTGCAAGATTCCGGGAAGGGGGGACCGGCCCCCCACGCAGACATCGGCGCCGTGCGTCCCCGAGGGGAGGCGCCTGCGGATGCCGACAGGGTCGGGGAGGATGGACCTGTGAACGGTCGCGATGCGCCGAATCACGAGAGCGCGGTCCCCGCGCGGGCCGCACCGGCCACGCAACGCCGCGATCCCGTGCGTCGGTGCGGGCGTCGACCCCGACACTGCAAGCCTGCCGCAAACGCCGCCTGCAACCTCATGAGATCCGTCAGGCACGGTCCCGACGGTCTTGCGGCCAACGTCTGGCGTTTCCTCGCCGAGACCGAGGTCCACACCCGCGAGGTGCGCCCGGCGCTGCCGATCGCCGGCGGCTCGGCCAGTCCGCGCGCGATCGACTTCGAACGCATGGCAGCCATCGCCGAAGCCGCCGAGGCATGACTCCCGGTGGACATGGCCTAGTTGAACGAAGATAACGGACACGGCGGCAGGGAAATCCGCGCGGCGCTTGCGGAGAGCCGCAGGCTTTTCGTGTCCTGCGGCCTGTTCAGCGTCGCCGTCAACCTGCTGATGCTGACGGGCCCGCTGTTCATGCTCCAGGTCTATGACCGGGTGCTGACCTCGCGCTCCGAGGCGACGCTGGTCGCGCTTATCGGGATCGTGGCCTTCCTGTTCTTGATGATGGGGGTGCTCGACCATGCCCGCGCGCGGGTGATGGCGCGGGCCGGCGCCCGATTGCAGGAACGCCTGGATTCGCGGGTGCTGCGGGCGATGCTCTCCAGAGCCGTCTCCCCGGCGGAGCGGGCGCGACCGGCGACGGGTCTCCGCGACCTGGAGGCCATCCAGCGCTTCGCATCGGGGCCGGGGCCGTTCGCATTCTTCGATGCGCCCTGGACGCCGATCTTCCTGTTTGCGCTGTTCACCTTCCATTGGATGCTGGGGCTTCTGGCGATCTTCTCCGGCCTTCTCCTGCTTCTCATAGCACTCTTCAACCAGCTCGGGACCTCGAAAGTCCAGAACGAGGCGGGGGAAGCGGCCGCCCGGTCGGCGCATTTCGTGGAGCAGATGCGCGCCGGCAGCGAGACTGTGCAGGGGCTCGGCATGCAGGATGCGGTGGTCTCCCGCTCGCAGGCCCTGCGCGGCGAGACGCTCGACCGCCTGCTGTCGGTATCGGACCGCAACGGGCTTTTCAGCGTCACCTCGCGGACGCTGCGCCTGTTCCTGCAGTCGATGATGCTCGGGCTGGGCGCCTGGCTGGCTATACACGGCCAGGTAACGCCCGGCATCATGATCGCGGCGTCGATCCTGCTGGGCCGCGCGCTGGCGCCCATCGAGCTGGCCGTAATGCAGTGGCCGTCCTTTCAGAGAACGCTGGCTGCCCGGCGGTCGCTGGCCAGTCTGCTTGCGCAAACGCCGCCGGAACCGCCTCACACGGCGCTTCCGGCCCCGAAAGCCCTTGTCGAAGTACAGAACCTCGTGATCGCGCCGCCGGGGGCGAAGACGGCGCCGGTGCGCGGCGCTTCCCTCAAGTTGGAGCCGGGGCAGGCGGCGGGCATTGCCGGTCCGTCGGCGTCGGGGAAGTCCACCCTGGCGCGGGCGCTTGCCGGTGTGTGGCGGCCGTACGGCGGCTCCGTGCGGCTGGACGGCGCGGAACTGGAGCATTACGGCGATACGCTCGGCCGCTATGTCGGCTACCTGCCCCAGGAAGTTGTGCTGTTCGACGGCACGGTGGCGCAGAACATTGCCCGCTTCTCGCCCGACGCCAATGACGAGGACGTGGTCGATGCGGCGAAACGCACGGGAGGCCACGAGATGATCCTCGGCCTTCCGGGCGGCTACGACTTCCAGGTCTCGGCGGGCGGCGCCGCGCTTTCCGGCGGACAGCGCCAGCGCATCGCGATGGCGCGGGCGTTTTACGGCTCGCCCGCGCTGGTTGTCATGGACGAGCCCGATTCCAACCTCGACGCAGACGGCACGATGGCGCTCGCCCGCGCCGTGGAGGGCCACAAGAGGCGCGGCGGGACGGTGGTGATCGTCGCCCATCGTCACGGGGCGTTCGCGCAGTGCGACATCGTTTACCTGATGGAGAACGGGCGCCCGGTTCCGGCGACTTCGGGGCGCAGTTCGGCCCCGGTGCGCCAATTGCAGTCCGGGCGCCGCTACCGCCCGGCCCAGCCGGCGCGCCAGGTGGCGAAGAAACCGGCCCCGGCCGCTGAAGGCGGAAAGGTCGCTGCCCTGCCGCAGCCCGCGGCGCCCGCCAGGGCGGAAGGCGCAGGCCGGTCCGTCAGCCGCGAGGAGCAAATGGCGGCCGCCATCGCCCGGGTAACCGGCGGCCGGGACCGCGCCGACGCACAGGGTCCGGCCGCCGGCGCGGCCGCGAACGCGGACCGGCCGTCATGACCGAAGCCCGGTTTTCGGCCAGAAAAGCCACCATTCTGGGTTTCGGGGGGCTTGGCGTCCTGCTGGCCGGCCTGGTGGGCTGGGGGGCGTTCGCCTCGATCGCCGGCGCGGTGATCGCCACCGGCCAGGTTGCGGTCGAGAGCGGGAACCAGGCGGTGGAGCATATCGACGGCGGCACCGTCAGCGAGGTGCCGGTGCGCGACGGCGACACGGTCGAGCAGGACGATGTGCTGCTGCGTTTCTCGGATTCGCTGCTGCGTTCCGAAGAGGCGATCCTGAAGGCTCGTTATGTGGAGTTCGCGGCAAGGCGGAACCGGCTGGAAGCGGAATATCGGGGGGAGGACGCCATCTCCTGGGACCCCGAATTGGCCGCGCTGGCGGCCGGGGACCCGAAAGCCCGGGATGCGATGACGGGCCAGGAGCGGCTCTTCCGGGCGCGTGAGGCCGCGCGCGTGGGCGAGGTCGCCCGGCTGCGCGAGAAGATCAAGCAGGCCCTCGGGGAAATCGACGGGCTCGAAGTCCAGGCCGTGGCGCTGGACCACCAGAGCGAGCTGATCGCCCGAGAGCTGGAGCCCCAGCGCCGGCTCTACGAGAAGGGCCTAGCCCGGATTTCGCCGGTTCTGGCGCTGGAGCGCGCGGCGCGGCGCCTCGAAGGCACCTCGGGCGCAATTGCGGCGGACATTTCCCGCGCGCGGGGGCGGATTGCGGAATACGAGATCCTGATCCTGCAGATCGGCGCCGAACGCATCGAGAAAGCGGAGGACGAGGCCCGGCGGGCGAAGGCCGGCGAAAACGAGGTACTCGAACGACTCGCCTCCGTACGCGACCGTCTCGGCAGAAGGGAAGTGCGCGCGCCGGTCGCGGGCACGGTGTTCGGCGCGACCGTATTCGCGCCGGGCGAGGTGGTGCGCCCCGGCGAGCCGATCATGCAGATCGTGCCGAAGGATACGGGCCTGATCGTGATGGCCCGCATCGCCCCGATCCATGTGGACCAGATCTCCCCCGGCCAGGAGGCGGTTCTCAGGTTTTCGGCCTTCCAGATGCACCGGACCCCGGAGTTTCCGGGCCGTGTGGTCCGGGTGTCGGCGGATGCCATCAGCGACCCGAAGACCGGCCAGTCCTGGTACGAGGTCGAGCTCGGCCTGGCTCCGGCGGAAGGCGGCGCGGGCGGAGGCAACCCCCTGCGGGACCGGGCACAATTGCCGGGAGGGGCGGTTCTGGCGCCGGGCATGCCGGTCGAGGTCCATATCAGGACCGGCGCGCGCTCGGTGCTCAGCTACCTGGCCAAGCCGATCGCCGATTTCTTCGAGCGCGCGATGCGCGAGGAATGAACGAGCCGTGAGCGACCCGATCCCGATCGACCGAACGCTGGAGATATCCTTTGCCAACGATCTGCGGGAGATCGCCGGCGCCGCTGCGCGGATCGACCGGTTCTGCGAGGACCGCGCCCTGTCGCCCCAGACCGCCTATGCGGTCAATCTCTCCATCGACGAGCTGCTGACCAACACGATTACCAACGGCTACAGCGACGACGATCCGCACCGTATCGAGATCGTGCTGCGCGAGGAGGCGGACGCGCTGGTGGTCATCATCGTCGATGACGGCGTGCCCTTCGATCCCACCGAGGCGCAGATGCTGGATATCGGCAACTCTCCCGACGAGGCCGCCTTCGACGGCCTCGGACTCATGCTCGTAAAGCAGATGATGGACACCGTCGAATATCGCCGCCTTCAGGACTGCAATATCGTGACCCTGACAAAGAGGACGGACGCCGCGGCGGATGCCCTGCCGGAGCCCGAAACCTCGCCCGGCTGAGCGGGTGCGGCGGCCGGGAACCGCAGCCGTTTCGGGTGTTTCCCGCGCGAACTATCGCGACTTGCGGACGACCGGGGTTTTCGGCCGCCGCTCCTGGGCGGTCCTGATGAGATTGCCCGGCGCGATCCCGGCGGGCGGCACAGCTTGCGCATGGGGTTTCGGGCCGAGGTATGACTCAATAAACCTGAACCATACCTTGAAAAATACCGGTTGCAACCGACTGCGTATGTCTCAAACTCCCGTAACCATGTCCTTTGGACTGTGGGGTACCGGAGCGAGGACGCGGAACGGGGAGTATCGGCATGTCTGACGAAAACAACGTAGAAGAAGAACCCCAGACTGTAACGGTCCATATCGGCACCGCCGAGGGTGAGAACTTCACCGGAGACGACGGCATCGACGTCGTCAATATGGGTGGCGGCAACGATAAAGGCGGCGGCGGCGGCGGCTTCAATATCGTCAATGGCGGCAGCGGCGGCGATGTCATCGTCGGCAGCTCCGGCGGCCAGGACGTCATCATGGGCGGCAGCGGCGGCGACATGATCTATGCCGGCGACTCGGGCAGCGCTGTCGTCCGGGGCGGCTCGGGCAACGACACCATTCACGGCGCCAATAACCCGTGGTTTCGCGACGTCCTTCTCGGCGACGAGGGCGATGACCGGATCTACGGGTGGGCCGGAAACGACATCATCGTCGGCGGCGACGGTGACGACATGCTGTATGGCGGCCGCGGGGTCGACATCGTCTTCGGCGGCGACGGCGACGACGAGATAGAAGGCGGCGAAGACCTCGACCTGCTGGTCGGCGGCGGCGGCGACGACACGATCGACGGCGAAAGCGGCAACGACTTGATCGACGGCGGCGGCGGCGACGACACGCTGACCGGCGGTTCGGGAGCGGACCTCTTCATCTTCGGCGACGGCCACGGCAACGACACGATCACCGATTTCGACGTCGTCCAGGACCGCATCGACCTGAGCAGCCTGAGCCAGAACGTCAGTTGGAGCGACATCAGCAGCAATATTTCGACGGTCACGGACCCCAACGACAGCGATGTCGTGACGGGTGTGAAGATCGACCTGACGAGTTTCGGCGGCGGCATCATCACGCTCGACGGTATAACGGACACGGCCAGCATCACCGCCGCCATGTTCGACCTGCCGGTGATCGGCGACGATTCCGCCAACACGCTGACCGGCGGCGACGGCCACGACCGGATCGTCGGCGAGGGCGGCGACGACACGCTGACCGGCGGCGGCGGCCGGGACATATTCGAGTTCGGCGCCGGCCACGGCTCCGACACGATCACGGATTTCGACATCGGCATGGACCTCGTCGACCTGAGCGGGCTGTCCGAGACGGAAATCACCTGGGACCAGTTGAGTGCGAAGTTCACGGCAGTCGCGGACGATATCGACACAACGGATGTCGATGAATCGGGCACGAGTATCGACCTCTCCGAGTGGGGCGGCGGAACCATCGTCCTGCGGGGCGTTACGCCCACCGACCTGACGGAAGACATGTTCTGGCTGCCGACCGGCGCGGCGGAGGATAACAACGACCTGGGCATGTACCATATCGGCAGCACTGGCGACGACACGATCGATGCCGGCGGCGGCCACGATGTCGTCCTCGGCGCGGAAGGCGACGACGACATCGACGGTGGCGTTGGCTATGACTGGCTGTTCGGCGGCGAGGGCGATGACGATCTGGACGGCGGCGCCGGGGGAGACGTCCTGTTTGGCGGCGAGGGCGACGATACGATCGCCGGCGGCACAGGCGACGACCTGATGAGCGGCGACGAAGGCGACGATACGCTGACCGGCGGCGAGGGCGCCGATACCTTCCTCTACACGCCCGCCCACGGCAACGACACGATCACCGACTTCGCGGCAAACGAAGACAAGATCGATCTCAGCCTGTTCGGCAACATCACGAGCTTCGACGACCTGTCGATCGCGGATGTGGACGATGGTAATAGCGGTACCAATGCCGTGATCACGCTCACGGACGCGGACGGCAACGAGACCACGCTCACACTGGAGGGCGTTGCCAAGAGCGCCCTGGACGGGGACGACTTCGTCTTCTACGATTCCACGGTCGAAGGAACCGCCGAAGCCGATAGGCTGGAAGGCCGGTTCGGGAATGACACCATCGCCGGCCTCGGCGGCGACGACAGGCTGACCGGCGATCTTGGGGCCGATACCTTTGTCTTCGCTTCCGGCCACGGCAACGACACGATCACCGACTTCAACTATGACGAAGGCGAAGGCGACCTGATCGACCTGTCGGCGTTCACCGGCATCACGGGTTTCTCCGACCTGACGATCACGCAGGACGGCGACGACACCAAGATCGACCTGTCCGGCCAGACCGGAGGCGGCACGATCCTTCTCGAGGACTTCGATTCCACCGATCTGACCGCCGACCATTTCATCTTCGACGGAGGTTGAGCGCCAAGCGAGGCGCGGTCCGCAGGGGCGTCCATTCACCCTGTGGAGCGGTGCTATTCGGTCAAGCGGAAAGGTGCATCTGTATGGATGACGATCCCGCTATCGCCAGCCGGATCCAAGACATGACCTATACAGCATTGATCCTCCCCCATCGAATTGGTCCGCCCTAAGGTTATGGAAAGAGGAGGACCGACGATGGCAAGGAAGCGTTACAAGCCTGAGGAGATCGTGAGCCTGCTGCGGCAGGGAGAAGTGTTGCACGGCCAGGGCATGTCGATGGCGGACGCGATCCGTCAGCTCGGGATTAGCGAGGTCACGTTCTATCGCTGGCGCAAGGAGTATGCCGGGATGAGCGGCGATCAGCTCCGCCGTTTGAAGGAGCTTGAGAAGGAGAACGAGCGGCTGCGCCGCGCGGTCTCTGACCTGACGCTGGACAAGCAGATCCTGAAAGAAGCCGCAGGGGGAAACTTCCAAGCCCCGCGCGCCGCCGCCAGTGCATCGATCATGTCTGCGACCGGCTCGGGATCTCGGAACGCCGCGCCTGCCGGGTGCTGGGGCAGCACCGCTCGACCCAGCGCCGCATCCCGCGCGGCCGCGACGACGAGGACCGCCTGGTGGCGGACACGATCGGGCTGGCCCGCCAGTATGGCCGCTACGGTTACCGGCGGATCGCCGCCCTGCTGCGCGCCGCCGGCTGGCAGGTCAACGACAAGCGGGTCGAGCGCCTGTGGCGGCGCGAGGGGCTGAAGGTGCCCGGCAAACAACCCAAGCAGGGGCGTCTATGGCTCAACGACGGCTCCTGTATCCGGCTGCGCGCCGAGCGGGCGGACCACGTCTGGTCCTACGACTTCGTGCATCACCGGACGTATGACGGCAGGGCCTTCCGCATGCTCAATGTCCTGGACGAGTTCACCAGCGAGAGCCTGGCCATCCGGGTCCGGCGCAAGCTCTCCTCCGTTGACGTCATCGATGTGCTGACCGACCTGTTCATCCTGGGCGGCATCCCGGCCTACATCCGCTCCGACAACGGCCCAGAGTTTGTCGCTGAAGCCGTTCGGCGATGGATCGCTGCTGTTGGGGCCCGGACCGCCTTCATCGAGCCGGGCTCGCCCTGGGAGAACGGCTACATCGAGAGTTTCAATGCCCGGTTGCGCGACGAGCTCCTGAATGGGGAGATCTTCTACACCCTCAAGGAAGCCCAGGTTCTCGTCGAATCCTAGCGACACCATTACAACGCCGTGCGCCCGCACAGCAGTCTCGGATACCGGCCGCCGGCGCCGGAGACGATCATTCCGCCAAGCTGGCCGCCCGGCTCCGCTACGCTCCGCCGGCCATCCAGCTTGGCCGAGAAACCGTCAATGCACCAACATTCAAAGTGGACCAGTCGCCGGGGGCAGGTCAACCACACTTCCCATCGCGGCTTGGAGCCCGCTCGGCACGCTTTCCGCTCGGACGAAGACGCGCTGCCCCGGCAGGACGTCGGTCATGCGGAGCGGAACAGCACGGTGGAATGCGCAAACACCTCGTGGCCGCCGCCGTGCGCCACAATGAAGGCTAACCCCCGCGCCGGGTCGATGAACTGTGAGCATCCGCCGAAGACCGCGGGGGCGGCCAGGCTGAGTTTCTAAAGCCCCATAAGAGCCGCAATTGATTCTCCGACTCTCTCCGCCGCCGCCTCGACTTCCCGATCGCCGAGATGGGCGTAGCGCAGCGTCATGCCGACGTCGGCGTGACCGAGCAACCGTGAGACCACGGGCACCGGCACGCCGTTCATCACCGCGTGGCTGCATGAGTATGCCGCAGGTCGTGAAGGCGGACATCCTCGATGCCGGCTTCCCGCCGGACCCGATACCAGAGTGCGAGGTTGGTGCTGCGCGGCCGCGCCCGGTCGCGCGGTGAGGGGAACACGAAGGGGCTTTCGCCTTCCGGCTGGCGTTCGAGGATGCGCCGGGCCTGCCTGTTGAGGGGGACCGTCCTCGGCCCGGTCTTGGCGTCGGCCAGGGCGAGCCTGTCGTCCCGCACCTCGGACCATCGCAGGCCGACAATCTCGCCCCTGCGGCACCCGGTCAACAGCAGGAGGCGTATGATGTCGGCCTGCTGCCGGGCGTTCTTCCCGGTCTGGCGGTCGAGGGCCCGGTGCAGTCGCTGGATTTCCTCGCGGGACAGAAAGCGTGTGAGCGGGGTCCGGCGGTTGCGCCTGATGCCCCGCGCCGGGTTGGCGTCGACATCGCCGCACGCGATGGCGTGGTTCATGATCTGCCGGAAGAGGCCGAGAGTGTGGTTGGCATTCCCGGGCGCGGTTCGGCTGAATGCGTCGAACCAGCGCCTGACCTGCGCCGGGGCGATGCGGTCGAGCGGCTTCGAGCCGAATGCGGGCAGTATCCGGCCCTTGAGCTCATATGATGCGGTTCGCCGGGTCGACGGCTTGTACCGGTCGAAATGAGCCTTCTTCCACTCGTTCTCGACGAATTCCCGCAACAGCGGCACGACGCGCGCCGGTTCCGCCTCCCCGTCCGGCTCCCTGGAGGCCTGTCGGGCGAGACACTCACGGCGGGCCTCGTCGACGCCCATCGTCTCGACCGGGCCGAGCGCGACGCGCCTCGAACCGCTCCCGGTTCCGCGCAACATCACATAGCTCCGCCCGCCGCTGGGGCGGACGCGGACCCCGAGACCCGCAACCCGGCTGTCGCAGACGGTATATTCCCGCCCGCGCGGCCGCAGGCGGGCGATGGCGGCGTCGGTGAGCCGCATGCGTTCCCTGCCGGCCATGGATCAGCTCCGCTCCAGCACGGCGCCGACCGTCTCGGCGGCCTCGATCACCATGGCGTCGGCAGTATGCGTGTATTTAAGGGTCGTTTCGGGTTTCCGGTGTCCGAGCAGACGGCCGATGGCCAGCACGCTCTCGCCCTGCCTCAGGGCAATGCTGGCATGCGTGTGGCGAAGGTCGTGAAGACGTACGTCGCTCAGATCCGCCTCGGCGCGCGTCGCCCGCCAGAACGACTGGAGCCAGCCCTTGCTCCGCGGTCCGGCGGCTCGCGGCGCCGGAAAGGCCCAGGGGCCGTTCCGTTCGAGCCCGTCGAGGATGTTCCGCGCCGGCTGCGACAGCCACACCGTTCTCGGGCCGGTCTTGCCGTCGCGCAGGAACAGGTGCCCCTCGCGGTAGTCGGACCAGCGCAGCGTCAGGATCTCGCTCTTGCGGCATCCGGTGAGCAGCAGCAGGCGGACGATCGCGACCTGCCGCGGAGACCGCCCGGCCCGCATCCTCAGTACCGCCGAGAGGCGGCGGACTTCGTCGTCGGACAGGAAGCGCTCTCGCCCCTTGCGGCGGTAGCGCCGGATGCCCCGGCAGGGGTTGGAGCCTTCCGGCCGAACGCCCATGAACTCCGCCTCCCGCATGATGACGGAGAGCACCGGCATCGACCTGTCCGCCGCGACCGGCGTGGCGCGGAGCGATGCGAACCAGCTGGCAACGTCCTTCCGGTCGATGTCCGCGATCCGCCGTCCGGCGAAGTGGGGCAGGATGTGGTTCTTGAGGTATCCCCGGTTCACGTCGAGGGTCCCCGCCTTCCAGACCCGTTCGTGGCTCCGGAACACGGTTTCGGCGACGGCCTCGAAGAGTGTCCCGGCGGGGTCGCGAGGTGCGTCCTCGCCCCGCCTGATGGCGGCGAGCACGACGGTGGCTCGGGACCGCGCTTCTTCCACGCTCATGTCGGCGGCATCGCCGATGATGTTCCAGACGCGCTCGCCGCGATGCTGACGATGGATGAAGTAGCGCTTGCTTCCCGATGGCAATACCCTGACGCCGAAGCCTCTGAGCCTGCCGTCGCGGACGTCTCGGGCGGTCTTGCGGGGTTTGAGCGCCCTGACGCGGGCGTCGGTGAGATCGATTCGGGTCATTCACGGTCTCCCGGTTGCGGTTGCAACCGGGGAACCGAAACTTGCCCGATCCGTCCGGATGCAACAATTGGCGGGAGAAAAAACGACCCTTTTTCAATCAGTTAGCACCGAAGGTGCGGTCCCCGGTGTGGCGCCGGTTTCCCCCACACGTCATGCCCGGACTTGTTCCGGGCATCCACGTCTTGCGGCGTCGCGGTGCGAGCCGGGCGCGGGCGAAGCGGCGGAGGGACGTGGATGCCCGGAACAAGTCGGGGCATGACGACAAAGGGGGGCGGTCCGGGGGACGCCGACACCGCCCGACCCTGTTCCGCCCTTAGGCGCAAAGCCTCCAACGTCCGAACCGGACAGCAGTGGAACAAGTCCGGGCATGACGGTTGGGGAAATCGGGGCGGCGCGGCGAGACGACATCCGCCCTCCCCCGGCCCCTCCCGCAAGCGGGAGGGGAGAAGGTAAGGAAAGCTCGACGAGCGAGTCTCCCTCTCCCCCGCGGGGGAGAGGGTCGGGGTGAGGGGGGAGGTTCAGCCGCGGTCAGTCGTAGAGATGCGGCCACTTCGCCCGCACCTGCTCCTTTAGCTCGGGGCTCGCTTCGGCGACTGTCGGGAATTCGTCCTTCCAGCCGAACGGCCGGCATGCGTCGACGATGGCGCGGTTGTTGTGAAACGGCGGCTCCCTCAGCAGCGGATCCAGCGGCGTCGACCAGGCGCGCTTGATGTACTGGATGTCCTCGGGCGGGTCGCAGCGGGTCGACATCGCCCAGATCACGTCGAACATGTTGGATGGATCGATATCCTCGTCGACCACCACGACCCAGCGTCCCGCATAGTTCCCGGCATGGCAGTTCGCGGCGAGCATCGCCGCCTGGCTCGCGTGACCCGGATACATCTGTTCGATCGAGACGACGTTGAACAGACGGCCCGCGCCGGCCTCGTGGCACCAGACGCCATGGACTCCGGGGAGCCCCGCCTTCTCGATCTCCTCCCAGATCATCGCCGATTTCACCGTCGCGCGCGCGAAAGTGAAGTTCTCCGGCGGGCGGGACGGGATGGCGAGCGTCAATATCGGGTCATTGCGGTGATAAATGCGCTCGACCCGCACGACAGGCTGCTCGCTGGCGTTCGAGGCGTAGTAACCCATGAACTCGCCGAACGGGCCTTCCTCGCGTGTCTCGTCGGGCAACAGCACGCCCTCGATCGCCACCTCGGCATGGGCCGGCATCGGCAGGCCGTGCACCTCGCTCTTCACCACCGGGATCGCGCGGCCCCGCAACCCGCCCGCATAGGCGAGCTCGTTTGTGCCGATATCGATCTCCTGGTGTGCGGTGAGGAACAACAACGGATCCTGGCCGCAGCAAATCAGGACCGGGCAGGGCTCGCCCTTGTCGAAATACTTCTGGCTGATGAACCGGCCGTGCTTGCCGGGCGACATCCAGATCGCGACGGTCTTCTCGTCGTGCACCATGACGCGATAGGTGGCGCTGTTGACCCAGCCGCTATCGGGGTCGCGCATGACGACCAGGTCTTCGGTGCCGATATACCGCCCGCCGTCGAGCTCATGCACCCAGGGGACCGGGAACTTGAGAACGTCGATATCGTCGTCCCGCAGGACGTTTTCCAGGATCGGTCCGGTCTCCACTTCGACCGGGGGAATCATCTCGAATTCCTCGCGCATCCGGACGCGGTAGGAATTGACGAGGTCGAGTTCGTGGCGCGGCTCGTCGAGGCCGAGCACCACGGCGAGCCGGCGGAACGCGTTGGCTCCCCCCGACATGACCCGGAAGCCCTCCGGATAGCCGGCGATCTTGTCGAACAGGATGGCCGGGGCCCGGCCCGGTTTCGCCGCGGCGGTGGTCTCGGCGACGGCGCCGACCTCGAACTTCCAGTCCGCGCCCTCGACCCGCTCGATCTCACCCATCTCCTCGAAGATGGAGATCAGTTCGCGAAGATCCTCATACCCGCGGTTCGGGCGTACGGGTTGCGGCTTGGACCCTTGGTCCGACATGCGGCCTCCGGTTACTGCAGAAGCGTCGGCGGGCTACTCCGCGGCGGCGCGGGCCCCGATCTGCGGCGCGAGGTTGAACAGCCGATTGGCGTTGCCGCCCAGGATGTTCCTCTTGGCCGCCTCGTCGAGGAAGGGGAGGTCCCAGATCACGGTCGGCGAATCGAAGTCCCAGTGCGGCCAGTCGGAGGCATAGAGCAGCTGGGTTTCGGCGTCGATCGCGTCGAAGGTCGAGCGCAGGAGCCTTTGGTCGCGGCTTTCCATCGGCTGGCAGGTGTAGAACATCTCGCGGATGTACTCGCTCGGCGGCCGCTTGAGCAGCGGCGCCTCCGACGAACGCATGAAGTACTCGCTGTCGAGCCGCTGCATCATGAACGGAACCCAGGCGAGCCCGCTCTCGATCCAGATCACCGGCAGGTTGGGGAAGCGCTCCGACAGACCTTCGAGTACCCAGTTCGTCATGTGCACCATGTTGCAGAGCACGAACGAGATCGCGTGAACGCCGATGAAGCGGTCGATCTGGCTGGTCCATTCGTCGTGCCAGGTCGGTCCGGCGTGGAAGCCGAGCGGCAGGCCGGTCTCCTGGATCGCCGCGTAGACCTTCATGTACTGGTTGTGGTGGACCGGCTTGTGTCGGACCGAGGTGATGTTGAACCCGACCACGCCGGGCTTGTCCGCGAACTCCTCGACCGTCTTCAGCGATGCGTCGGCGTCGCAGAACGGCAGGTAGATCATGGTCGTCACGCGGTCGTCGCCGGTCAGGACTTCCTGCGTCAGCCAGCGGTTGTAGGCAAAGGCGAGCTCGACTTCCATCTGCGGGTTGGGATGCAGCCCCAACTGGAGCATCGGGGTGGGGAACATCACCTGATAGTCGATGCCCATGGAGTCCATGGAGCGCTGCGCCATGACGACATCGGGATGGACGGTCTTGTCCTCTATATCTTCGAGGCGCATGCCGCCCGCATGCTGGATGCGACCGGCGACATTCTGGAAATTCAGCCCCGGCTGGGCGTTCAGGAGACCGCCGGGGTTGCTGCCGTCCGGCCGCTCGAACGCCTCCGCCATGTGGCGCACGACCGGATCCTCGATGTACTCGACGATCCGCGCCCATGAGCTGTTTTCGAAATGATGGGCGTCGACATCGATGACAAGCACGTCGTCGAGCCCGCGCTCCTTCGTTTGGCGCTCGGCATGGGCCAGAACGTCTGAGGTCGAAGTGGCGCGGTCGAATTCCTTGATGTCGAATTCCCTCACGCCGTCTGTGCGTTCGATCATCGCCCGTTTCTCCCGGTAAACCTACTTTGGACTATAGCACGCCGGTCAGGGGAGGCGTATGCCGATGAACTTGAGCTGCGAGAGCTCCTCCATCGCGTATCGCACGCCCTCGCGTCCGAAACCGCTGCGCCGCGATCCGCCGAAGGGGTAGGTGTCGAGTCTGAAACGGCTGCCCTCGTTGATCCAGAGAGCGCCGACATCGAGCTCGTCGGCGACGCGGAAGGCGGTGGCGAGATCGCGGGTGAAGCACGCGCCCTGCAGGCCGAACTCCGAATCGTTGGCGATGGCGAGCGCATCCTCGACCCCATCGGCCGGGATCACCACGGCGACCGGGCCGAATGCCTCTTCCGACATCAGCCTTGCCTCGCGCGGCGGATCGACGACGATCGCCGGGCCGAGAATGGCGTCCTGCCGGCTGGGCGCGAGGGCGAGCGCGCCGCCCCGTTCGACAGCGTCGTCGATCATTGCCTGGACCCGGTCGGCGGCCGCCGCGCTTACCATCGGTCCCACGGCGGTTGCCTCGTCCGCCGCTTCGCCCACCGCGAGAGCTCTCGCCGCGGCGACGAACCTGCCGAGAAAATCGTCGAGCACGGCCCGGTCGACGATGACTCTCTGGGCGGATATGCACTGTTGTCCCGACGCCTCGAAGGCCGAGCCGGCGATCCGGGTCGCCGCGTCATCGAGGTCCGCGTCGGCGCATACGATATTCGCGGCATTCGAGCCGAGCTCGGCGACGAACTTCTTGGCGCCGGCGGCGCGCGCGAGCGCGTCTCCCGCCGTTGTCCCGCCGGTAAAGGTGACCGCCGCGACGTCGGGATGGGCGGCCAGTGCCCTCGCGGTTTCGCGGTTGCCGGGAACGATGTTGAACAACCCGTCCGGCAGTCCGGCGCGCTGGAAGGCACGGGCAATGATGAGCGCGGTCTCGACGCCCTGAGGCGCCGGCTTGACCACGACGGCATTGCCCATCGCCAGCGCCGGAGCGACCTTCTGCACCAGCAGGTTGGCGGGCGCGTTGAACGGCGTGATCGCGCCGACCACGCCGTAGGGAACGCGTTTGGTAAATCCGTGCCGCCCGGCGCCCTGCGCGGCGATATCGAGCGGCAGGGTCTCGCCCCTGAGCGCGCCGATCTCGGCCGCGACGAGGCGCACGAAAGCGGCCGACCGGCCCGCCTCGAAGGTCGCGGGCCGAACCGGTTTGCCGATGTCGCGGATCAGCGCCGCGACGATCGCCTCTTTTTCGGCCTCGATCCCGTCCGCCGCCTCGACCAGCCATCCGGCGCGTACCGCAGCCGGTGTGGCGCGGTGCGCGTGGAACGCGGCGAGCGCGTTTTCGACCGCCGCGTCGACCAGGCCGGCATCGGAGTCGACAATTCGGGATGCGAGACTGCCGTCGACCGGCGATATCAGCTCGTAGCGCGCCTGGTCCTCGCGGCGGTCTTCCCGGCCGTCGATCCAGGAATCCAGCAGGGCCACATCGGCCATCGTCGTTCTCCCGTCTCCGTTCGGCGCCGATTATCGGCCCTCTCGCGTGGCATGCAACGGATGGGAGCGATATGCTTGACGGACATGGAAGCAGGGGAGGCGATGTCAGCCCGTCCGAATGCCGAGACCGCCGCGGAGGCGATCGTCGACGCCCTCGTCGAAGAAGGTATCGAGTACGTCTTCGGCGTGACGGGAGACACCGTGCTCCCCATCCTCGACGCCATTTATCACCGCGAAAACGAGATCAGGTACATCACGGCGCGCTTCGAGACCGGTGCGACGGCGATGGCCGACAGCTATTCGCGGGTGACCGGGAAGATCGGCTGCTGCCTGTTCCATGTCGGCCCCAGCATCTCCAACACGGTGCTCGGCGTCTGGTCGGCGCAGAAGGACGCCGTGCCGCTCCTGGTGATGTCGGCCAATCTCGACACCTTCCGGCTCAACCGGAATCTGTGGCACGAGTTCGACGTCATGGGGGTGATGGGCAAGGTCACCAAGTGGAACGACCAGCTGATCGAGGCCAAGGACGCCAGGCGGCTGATGCGGACAGCCTTCCAGGCCGCCAAGTCGGGCATGCCGGGTCCCGTCCATCTCGACTTCCCGAAGGATCTCCTGCCGCAGCCGGTAGAGGTCGAGTCGTCCGACCTGTCGATCCGGGGCGGCGCGCATTCGGGCCGCGTGGCCAACGCGCCCAGGCCCGAAGCCTGGGCGGTCGAGGAGGCCGCCGCGCTGCTGCGGCAAGCCGAGAAGCCTCTGATCCTCGCCGGCCGGGGGGTCAAGTGGGCGGATTCGTCCGCGCAACTCCAGGCGCTCGCGGAACGGCTGGGCATCCCCGTTGCCACCACGGAGATGGGGCGCGGAACGATCCCGGAGGATCATCCGCTGGCTGGCGGCATCTCGGGCCATTTCGGCCATTCGACGGCTAACGCGCTGATGCGCGAGGCCGATCTGGTGCTGGGCCTCGGCTCGCGCTTTCTCAACGTCAACACGATCAACTGGCAGATGATTTCGGCCGACGCGAAGATTATCCAGGTCGAGACGGATCCGGTTGAAATCGGACGCCAATATGCAGTGACGCTGGGTGTCCACGCGTGTTCGGGCGTCTTTCTGGACGATCTCCTGACGCATTGCGAACGACACGGCATCGAGGCCGATGCTTCGGTGCGAAAGGCCCGCGAGGCCCGCGTGGCCGAGCTCAGATCCGATCAGGACAAGCGCTACTACGACACCGATCTTGACGCCGTGCCGATCAAGCCGCAGCGGATCACCCGGGCGCTTGAGGAGGTCTGCGACCGCGACGCCCTGTTCCTGATCGGCGCCGGGCTCCACACCCAGTTCGCCCATGCGGTGCCGATCCGCTACCCCGAGCAGTACCAGTGGGCGGCGGGCTCGGGCACCATGGCCTGGGCATTTCCCGCGGCGCTCGGCGCCAAGCTCGCCCGTCCCGGCCGTCAGGTGGTCGTGCCCATCGGTGACGGCGATTTCGGCATGAACGCGCAGGAGATCGAGACCTCGGTCCGCGAGAACCTGCCGGTGATCGCGGTGGTCTACAACGATTGCAGCTACGGCGCGCTCCGGGTCTTCCAGGAGAACGTCTACGGCGGCCGGCAGATCGGCTCCGATTACGGCCAGACGGATCTGGTCAAGCTCGCGGAGGCCTACGGCGCGCGCGGCGAGAAGGTCGAGCGGCCGGACGATCTGGTGCCGGCGCTGGAACGCGCGGCGGCGGCCGGCGTGACCTGCGTCATCGATGTCCGGATCGACGGCTGGGAGAATCACTACCGCTCGGCCGAATGGGCCGAGTTCCACAAGTTCTGAGGTCGATCGTGCTGCGTCCGCCCGTTACCGCGACCCTTGCCGATTTCGTCGTCGACTCCCGTTTCGAAGACCTTCCGCCGGCGGTTCGGAAGGAAGCGGCGCGCACGCTCGTCAACTGGGTCGGGGGCTGCGTCGGAGGTGCGTCCCACGAGGCGCTGGAGACGATCTGGCGCGCGGTCGGTCCGTTCTCCGGGCCCAGCCAGGCCACCGTCCTCGGCAGCGCCCGCCGGACCGATCCATTGACCGCGGCCCTCCTTAACGGAGCGAGCGGCGCGGTCCTCGATTTCGACGATACGCATCTTCGTACCGTGATCCATCCGGCGAGCCCGATCGCGCCCGCGGTCCTCGCGCTTTCGCAGCACATGCCGGTGACCGGCGCGGCCTTCCTGCACGCGCTGGTGATCGGGATCGAGGTCGCCTGCAAGATCGGCAACGGAATCTCACCGGACCATTACCGCCACGGATGGCATATCACGGGCACCTGCGGCGTGATCGGCGCGGCGGCGGCGTGCTCGAAGCTTCTCGGTCTCGACGGCCAGCAAACGCGCTGGGCGTTGAGCGCGGCGGCGACCCAGGCGGCCGGGCTGCGCGAGATGTTCGGCGGCATGGCGCGCATCCTCCATGCCGGACGCGCGGCGCAGAACGGCCTGTCGGCGGCGCTGTTCGCGCGCGAGGGGCTGGTGAGCTCGGATGCCGGGATCGAGGCCGAGACCGGATTCGCGAAAGTGCTGTCGCGCCGCCACGACTGGGCCGAAATGACCGAAGGGCTTGGCGAGCGCTGGGAGACGCTGGAAAACACCTACAAGCCGTTCGCCACCGGGATCGTCGCCCACCCGGCGATCGACGGCTGTATCCGGCTCCGCCGCGCGCACGGCCTGACCGCGGAGGAGGTCGCCCGCATCGAGGTCGCCGTCAATCCGATCGCGCTGATGCTGACCGACAACCCGGACCCGACCACGGCGCTCGAAGCGCGGCTCTCGATCCAGCATGTCTGCGCCACCGGGATCGTCCATGGCGCGGCTGGCGTGGCCGAGCTTACGGACGAGACGATCGGACGACCCGAGACGGTCGCGCTGCGCGCGCTCGTCGAAGCGAGTCCCGATGACGGTCTGGAGCGGGACCAGGCGCGGGTACGGATCGAAACCCGTGACGGCCGGGTTTTCGAGACCTTCGTGGAGCACGCCTATGGAAGTCTGGAAAATCCGATGACCGACGCCGATCTCGACGCCAAGGTGCGCACGCTCTCCGAGCCGGTGCTCGGCGCCGACCGCACCGGGCGGCTCATCACGCTTTGCCGGGGCGTCACGGAACTCCGTTCCGCCGCCGCCATCGCGGAGGCGGGGGAGGCGGACGGGGCGGGCTGAGAGCCGGGCGGCCTGTCAGGCGTCGATCGTCAACACCGCCTTGCCGACGACTTTGCGGTCCTCGATCAGCCCGATCGCGTCCATGTACCGCTCGAACGGGTAGCGGGCCATGATGTTCGGATCGATCTTGCCGGCGAGCAGGAGGTCGAACAGCGCGGACTGCGCCGCCGCCAGCTTGGGCGAGCGCCGGTGGATGTAGCTGTTGATGGTCATGCCCAGCACGCCGATGTTCTTGAGCAGCAGGTAGTTGGTCCTGACCTGCGGGATCGTCCCGGAGGTGAAGCCGGCGACCACCGCGCGGCCCTCGTCGCCGATCGCGCGGATCGCCGCATCGAACACCTCGCCGCCGACGAGGTCGAAGGCGAGGTCCACCGGTCGCCCGCCGGTCGCCTCGCGAACCTGGGCGCGGAGCGATTCGCGCAAATTGTCTTTCGTCAGGTCGATCGCCGCGTCCGCACCGGCCGCGAGGACCGCATCCGCCTTGCCTGGGGAGGAAAGTCCGGCCAGAACCATGCTGGCGCCGAGCGGTCTGGCGAGATTGACGGCGGCCATTCCGACGCCGCCGGACGCGCCGTTGATCAGGACGATCTCGCCCTTCTGCAGGCCGCCGCGGGTGGTCAGCGCATGGTAGGCGGTCTGATAGGCGAGCCCCATCGCCGCCGCGGCATCGAAGGCGACGCCGTCCGGAAGCGGGAAACAAAGAGCCTCCGGGCAGGCGACCTTTTCGGCGAGCCCGCCATGGACGACATGCGCGATGACCCGGTCGCCGATCTTGAGGCCGCCGACGCCGGCGCCGACCGCCGAGACCACGCCGGCGGCGTCCTTGCCGGGCGTAAACGGGACGGGCGGGTTGTTCTGGTACTTGCCGTCGAGCGAGAGAAGATCGGTGAAATTGATGCCGCAGACCTTGACGTCGACAACCACCTCGTCGTCCTTCGCCGAGGGGTCCGGCACCTCTTCGATTCCCACCGTGCGGTTGGATGTGTCCTTGATGACAACGGCGCGCATGTCTTCTCCCTCGCTCCTTCGTACGGATTGCGCGGTGGTATAGCGGGTGGACCACGGGGAGAGAAGACTGCCCCCGGCATCGCCCTGTGGTAAAACCCGGCCATGCTGAGCGCCGAACAGAACGCGCTGGTGACGGAGACGGGGGCGGAAACGGCGGGCGGCGCGCTGATGCGTCGCTACTGGCAGCCGGCCGCGCTGGTCGAGGAGCTGGCCGAAGAGCGCCCGCTCGTACCGGTCAGGCTGATGGGCGAGAATCTCGTCCTGTTCCGGGCCGGTGACGGCGGGTTGCGGCTGACCGCCCGGCGCTGCCCCCATCGCGGCGCGGATCTCCGCTTCGGACGGCTGGAGGACGGCGGCATACGCTGCCCGTTCCATGGCTGGCTGTTCGACGGCAGGGGGCAGTGCCTCGAACAACCGGCGGAGCCGCCGGGCAGCAACTTCCACACCAAGATCCGGATGCCGGGGTATCCGTGCGTCGAACGCAACGGCGTCGTCTTCGCCTGGCTCGGCCCGGGCGAACCGCCGCCGCTGCCCGATTTCGACTGCTTCGCCGCGCCCGACGCCTACACCTTCGCGTTCAAGGGTTACCTCGAATGTAACTGGCTGCAGGCGCTGGAAGTCGGGATCGACCCCGCGCACGGATCGTTTCTGCACCGCTTCTTCGAGGACGAGGACCCCGAGGAAGGGTACGGCCTCCAGTTCCGCGACCGCGTGGAGGGCGCGGCATTTCCGCTGACCCGGATCATGCGTGACTTTCCCTGTCCCGAGATCCGGATCGAGGACACCGGCTACGGCATGCGGCTGACCGCGCTGCGCGACCTCGACGCGGCGAGCAGGCATGTCCGCATCACCAACCTGCTGTTCCCCAACGCCATCGTCATCCCGCTCGGCAACGACATGATCATCAGCCAATGGCACGTGCCGATCGACGACACCCATTGCTGGTGGTACGCGATGTTCACCAGCTACGGCGGGAAGCTCGACAAGACCGCGATGCGCGACCAGCGGCTGAAGCTCTACACGCTGCCCGATTACCGGCCGCGGCTGAACAAGGCCAACGATTACGGTTTCGACGCATCGGAGCAGGAGCGGCTGACCTTTACCGGCATGGGCGAGGACATCAACGTGCACGACCAGTGGGCCGTTGAATCTCCCGGTCCCGTCCATGACCGCACGACAGAGCATCTCGGAGTGTCGGACCGGGCGATCATCCACTACCGCAGGCGGTTGATCGAAGCCATCGACACGGTCGCCGGCGGCGCGGAGGCGCCGATGCTGCCCAACGGATCGGACGATTCGCCGCTGGCCGTCGATACCGTCGCGCCGCGCGAGGAATGGTCCGCGACCTGGCGCCGCTACGATGCCGAGCGCCGCTCGCGGTCGGGTTGGGCGGTGTCGTGACGGGATCGAGCGGCCGGGCGGATTTCGTGGAACGCCACGGGCTCTGGGACGAAACGGACCGCGAGGCCGCGGCGGAGATGCTGCGGCGGATCGAGGCCGACGGGGTGGAGGTCGTCCGCTTTTCCTTCCCCGACCAGCACGGAATTCTCCGCGGCAAGGCGGTGATGGCGGACGAGGTCGCGGGCGCGCTCGCCGGCGGCGTGTCGATGACCTCGACGCTGCTGGTCAAGGACACCGCCCACAAGACGGTACCGCCGGTATTCCGCGCGGGCGCCGGGATCGGGATACCGGAGCTGACCGGCGCCGCGGACTTCCTGATGGTGGCCGATCCGACGACCTTTCGCGTCCTTCCCTGGGCACCGGGAACGGGTTGGGTGCTGTGCGACATCCGCTGGCCGGACGGCCGCGCGATCCCGTTTTCCACCCGCGACGTATGCCGCGCCTCCTTGGATCGGCTGGCCGAGCGGGGCTACGACTACGTCACGGGCGTCGAGGTCGAGTTCCACATCTTCCGGCTCGAAGATCCCAGGATGGAAGCGGAAGGCGCCGGCCAGCCCGCCGCGCCGCCGGACGTATCGCTGCTGACCCATGGCTACCAATACCTGACCGAGATCCGACTGGACGAGCTCGACCCCGTCTTCGCGGTGCTGCGGCGGGAACTGACCGCGCTGGGCCTGCCGCTCCGTTCGTTCGAGGTCGAGTTCGGGCCGAGCCAGGTCGAGGTCACATTCCAGCCGGGAACGGGGCTCGAATCCGCGGACACCATGATCCTGTTCCGCAACGCGGTGAAGCAGGTCTGCGCACGCAACGGCTACCACGCGACCTTCATGTGCCGTCCGCAAATCGAAAACGTGTTCGCGAGTGGCTGGCATCTCCACCAGTCGCTCCGAGACCGCGAGACAGGGGATCCGCTCTTCATGCCGGATGAAAGGGATGGAAGGGGTGCCCTCTTGTCATCGCTGGGGCGCCAATTCGCGGCCGGGATTCTGGATCATGCGAGCGCCGCGTCGGTATTCACCACGCCCACGATCAACGGATACAAGCGCTTCAAGGCGTTTTCGCTCGCGCCCGACCGGGCGGCATGGGCGCGGGACAACCGGGGCGCGATGCTCCGAATTATCGGCGGGGCGGGGGAGCCCGGCACGCGGATCGAGAACCGCGCCGGCGAGCCGGCCGCCAACCCCTATCTCTATCTCGCCTCGCAGATCGTCTCCGGGCTGGACGGGATCGACCGGCAAGCCGACCCGGGCGAGGCGACCGAGACGCCCTACGACGCCGACGCGCCGGCCCTGCCCACGAGCCTGATCGAGGCGGTCGCCGCACTTCGCACTGACGAAGGCTTCGCGGCCGCGCTCGGCAAACCGTTTATCGACTACATCTGCATGATCAAGGAAGCCGAAATCGGGCGCTACCTGTCGGACGTCACCGACTGGGAGCAGCGCGAGTATTTCCGCATTTTCTGAGACCGGTCAGAACCGTCGCACGACCTTCTCGACCGCGAGCCCGATCCGGATCAGGTGCGCGTCCGCCCCGGTGGGGTCCATGACCATCAACCCGACCGGAGCCTCGCCGGGTTCGTGAATCGGGATGGAAAGCGCGCAGCGGTCGAGGAAATTGCCGAACGTGGTGTTGCGGAGGATGAACGGGTTCATCTCGGCATACAGATCGTCGCTCGCCACGATGTCGTCGATCGGGGGCGCGACGATGGCGACAGTCGGCATCAGGAGCGCGTCGTAATCGGCACTTATCGCATCCGCGCGCGCCCGGATATCGGCGCGCGCCCGAATGACGTCCAGCAGGTCGGCGCCGGAGATTTTGGCGCCCCGTTCGATTCGTGTCCGCACCCTGGGGTCGACCATATTGCCTTTGGCCGCCAGCCGGTCCCGGTGCAGCGCGTAGGCCTCGGCGCCCAGGATGCCGCCCGCCGCGCTGACTTCCGCGATGTCGGCGAACGGCTCGAAGGCGATGTCCTCCAATTGAGCTCCGGCGGTCGAGAGGCGGTCCAGCGCTGCCCGGAAGGCGTCGCTCACGGATCGGTCCATGCCGTCCTGAACGATCGTCGTCGGAATCCCGAAGCGCAGCCCCCTGGCAGGCAGGGGCGTGGGCTCGGTCCATATATCGCCGCCGGACATCGCCGCGTCGAGCAGCGCGCAGCACGCGACGCCGGGTGCCAGCGGTCCGGCTGAGTCCAGTGTGTTGGACAGCGGGAATACGTTGTCGAGCGGGATTCGTCCGGTGGTGGTCTTGAAACCCGTCACGCCGCACAGCGCGGCAGGTATGCGGACGGACCCCCCGGTGTCGCTGCCGATAGCCGCGGCCGCCATGCCGTCCGTGACCGAGACCGCGGCGCCCGAGGACGATCCGCCCGGTATCCGGCCCCGCGAACGGTCCCAAGGATTCTTCGGTGTGCCGAAATGCGGGTTGATGCCGATCCCCGAATAGGCGAATTCGGTCAGGTTGGTGCGGCCGAGAACGATGGCTCCGGCCGCGCGGAGACGGGCGACGACCGTCGAATCCCTGGTCGCGGGCGGCTCATCCGAAAGCGTGGGCGAGGCGGCGGTGGTGACCTCGCCCGCGACATCGAACAGATCCTTCATCGAAATCGGGAGCCCCGCGAGAGGCGAGGGGACCACGCCCGCCTTTCTCAGCGCGTCGCTCGCGTCCGCTTCGGCCCGCGCGCGATCCGCGTTGCAGGACAGGAAGGCCCGCGCGCCTTCGCCGTCCGGCGCCTCGATCGCGGCCAGGGCCCATTCCACCAGGTCGCGACTCGTCGCCGCGTCCGAAGAAAGGTCGGCGGCGAGTTCCGATAGGGGTGTGGAGCCTAGCGGCACGGCGTTTCTCCCGGTTTGCGGCACGGCGGCCGCGCGATCTGAACATATCGCTTCGCGACGGCCAAGCACGGGTGGCGGGACGCGCGGCGGGTGGTAAGTTCCGCCGTCCATCGGAGAGGTGCAGGCGATGAAGTCCGAAAAGGCCACCTTTACGGGCGCGGGAGGCGACGCGCTCGCCGCGCGGCTCGAAAGCCCGGCGGGCGAGATCCGTGCCTACGCCTTGTTCGCGCATTGCTTTACCTGCTCCAAGGATATCTTCGCCGCGTCGCGCATCGCGGCGGCACTGGCGTCGAACGGCATCGCCACGCTCCGCTTCGATTTCACCGGCCTCGGCGCGAGCGGCGGCGATTTCGCCAACACCAATTTCAGTTCCAATGTCGACGACCTGATCGCCGCGGCCGACTGGCTGCGCGCGGAGCACCGGGCACCCTCGATCCTGATCGGGCACAGCCTCGGTGGAGCGGCTGTGCTTGCCGCCGCCGAGGCGGTCGAGGAGGCGGTCGGCGTCGTGACCATCGGCGCGCCGAGCGACCCGGCCCACGTTTCCCACCTGTTCGGCGAGGACGTCGAGACCGTCGAGCGCGACGGCGAGGCGAACGTGAAGATCGCGGGAAGGCCCTTCCGTATCCGCAAACAGTTCCTCGACGACATCGCCGGGCAGCGTCTGCGGGATCGGGTGGCCGCCCTCCGCAGGGCGTTGCTCGTCATGCACGCGCCGCTCGACCGTACGGTCGGGATCGACAACGCCGCCGAGATATTCCAGGCCGCGCGGCACCCGAAGAGCTTCGTTTCGCTCGACAGCGCGGACCACTTGCTGACGAGACGCGAGGACGCCGTCTATGCGGCGGACGTGGTGGCCGCCTGGGCGAGTCGGTTCCTTCCATCGGCGCGGGGGTCCGCCGCCGCTCCGGAGGCGGATGCCGTGGTGGTCGCGGAGAACGGAATCGGACCGTTCGGACAGGACATCGCGGCAGGAGATCATCGTCTCTCCGCGGACGAACCGGTGTCGGTGGGCGGTCTGGATCGCGGCCTCACGCCCTACCAGCTCCTCTCCTCGGCGCTCGGAACCTGCACGACGATGACGCTCCGGATGTACGCCGAACGCAAGAAATGGCCCCTGGAACGCGCCACGGTGACGGTGCGCCAGGAGAAAATCCACGCGTCCGATTGCGCCGAATGCGAGACCGAAGAAGGCAGGATCGACTCTTTCGTGCGCGAGATCGAGCTCGCTGGACCGCTGGATCGGGAACAGCGCGATAAGCTGTTGGAAATAGCCGATAAATGTCCCGTACATCGAACCCTGCACCGGGAAGTGCGGGTAATCACGAACCTGCGCCCCACGTGAGTATCCTGAATCCAGGAAAAGAATGATAAACGATTGTTCTAAAGAGAGTTTTGTTGTCCCCCATCTCCGGTAGCGAGGCTGGCGCGGTCGTCGATTCGCGCTATGCCCTGTTCCGCCTCGCCGTTACCCTGGTCATGGCGACGATCGGGAGCATCGGACTCTGGTCCTACGTGATCGTGATGCCGGCGGTTCAGGCCGAGTTCGGCGTCGACCGGGCGACGGCCTCCATCCCCTACACGATATCGATGATTTTCTTTGCGCTCGGCAACGTCGTGGTCGGACGCCTGATCGACCGGATCGGGATGATGCTGCCCGGGCTGGTCGCGGGAATAGCGCTCGGGATCGGCTTCGTCGCGTCCTCCATGATGGAGGCTATGTGGCAACTTTCGATCGTCCACGGCGTCCTGATCGGGATCGGGACGGGCTCCATGTTCGGGCCGTTGATGGCCAATATCTCGCACTGGTTCGTCCGCCGGCGCGGAATGGCCGTAGCGACCGTCGCCTGCGGCAATTATTTCGCCGGCATGCTGTTGCCGCTGGTCCTGCAGGACTCGGTCACGACCGAGGGCTGGCGGCCGATCTATCTCGCAATCGGCCTTTTCAGCGTGGTGACGGTCCTGCCGCTTTCGCTCCTGTTGAGGCGCGAAGGGCCGAAGCAGGATCACATCGATCGGGTCACCGGAATCGCGGGCACCGAACAGCTGCGCATGGCCGCCTTCACGCCGCGAACGATGCAGACCCTGCTTGCGATTGCCGGCTTCGGCTGTTGTGTCGCGATGTCGATGCCGCAGGTGCATATCGTCGCCTACTGCGTGGATTTGGGCTACGGCATCTCGCGTGGGGCGGAGATGCTGTCGCTCATGCTCGCGGCGGGCGTGGTCAGCAGGCTCGGCTCCGGCATGCTTGCCGACTACATCGGCGGGGTCCGCACATTGCTGCTTGGCTCGGTCCTGCAATGCGTGGCGCTTGCCCTGTACCTGCCTTTCGACGGGCTTGCTTCGCTCTATGTAATTTCGTTCGTGTTCGGCCTCTTCCAGGGAGGGATCGTACCGTCCTACGCGATCATCATCCGGGAATACCTGCCGGCCCGGGAGGCGGGGCGCCGGATTGGGGTGGTCATATTCGCAACGATTGGCGGAATGGCCTTCGGCGGCTGGGTGTGCGGCTGGATCTACGACCTTACGGCGTCCTACCAGGTGGCTTTGTTGAACGGAATCGCCTTCAATTTCCTCAACATGGGGGTGATGGCGTTGATTCTGTGGCGGACGGCCCGCGTTCAGCCTGCTCCCGCGTAGGATCCCCTATCGCCGCGACCCGGGCATTCCCTGTCAGAAGGTCCAGTAGCGTCCCGACGCGCCGATCGCGGCGTTGATCAGCCCGAGAGCGAGATTGGTCATAACGGTCAACCTGATCCGGTTGAGCGCCGCGGCGGCGGCGGGCGGGTTGCCCGCGGCGAGTTCCGCCTTGAAGCGGCGATACGGGCCAAACCAGAGATAGACGAAGATCGCCACCATCACCCAGCCCAGCCCGTGCATGAGATGGGCGTGGAAGGGCATGCCCTCGAACCCGCCCCACTGGCTCCAGATCATCACGTAGCCGGTAACCGGCAGCACGATTACCGAGATCCACACCCAGACGAAGAAGCGGACGAAGACGCGCTGCCAGAGGCCGAGCCGGACCGGGCCGTCGAGCGGGCCCGCCGCCGGCCTGAGCGACATGATCGCGAACCCCATTCCGCCGACCCACAGGATGGCGGCGAGGGCGTGCAGAGCGACAGAAAGAGAGAGCACCTTATTCTCCCGCGGCCCGTGGCCGTCCCGTCCGGGCGAGGCTTGATCGGCCCATGGCCTTCAATTACCGTGCGCCGGCCGTGCGCTCGGCCCCTCGTTACATACCGAAAACAGCGACCTTGGCGTCCATGAAGTTTACCGGCACCGACAGCTATATCGCGACCGAAGATCTGATGACGGCGGTCAACGCAGCCATCACGCTTGAAAGGCCTCTGCTCGTCAAGGGAGAGCCTGGCACGGGCAAGACGCTGCTGGCGCAGGAGGTCGCGGACTCGCTCGGCCGCCCCTTCTTCGAATGGCACATCAAGTCGACGACCAAGGCGCAGCACGGGCTTTACGAATACGATGCCGTTTCCCGGCTGCGCGACTCGCAGCTTGGCGAGGAGCGGGTCAAGGACATCCGCAACTACATCAAGCGCGGCATGCTGTGGGAGGCCTTCGCCTCCGAGGACCAGGCAGTCCTGCTGATCGACGAGATCGACAAGGCGGATATCGAGTTTCCCAACGACCTCCTGCGCGAGCTCGACCGGATGGAGTTCTACGTCTACGAGACCCAGGAGACGGTTGTCGCCCGGCAACGGCCGGCGGTGATCATCACCTCGAATAACGAGAAGGAGCTGCCCGACGCGTTTCTCAGGCGCTGTTTCTTCCACTACATCCGCTTCCCCGAGCCGGACACGATGGAACGCATCGTCGAGGTGCACTTTCCCGGCATCAAGAAGGCGCTTCTCAAGGAGGCGCTGGAGTGCTTCTTCTCGATCCGCTCGGTCAACGGGCTCAAGAAGAAGCCGTCGACCTCCGAACTGCTGGACTGGATCAAGCTGCTGCTCGCGGAGGACCTAGCACCCGAGGATTTGCGCGAGGACTCGACCAAAGCCCTCCCGAAGCTATACGGCGCGCTGCTCAAGAACGAGCAGGACGTCCAGATGTTCGAGCGTCTCGCGTTCCTGTCCCGGCGCCAGAACTGACGCGGCCCCGCCGTGTTCGTCGATTTCTTCTTCCAGCTTCGCCAGGCGAGCGTCCCGGTAACCATCCGGGAGTACCTGATGATGCTGGAAGCCCTTTCCAGGGGCGCGGGCGACCGCGACGTGGACGGCTTCTACCACCTCGCGCGGGCGGCGATGGTGAAGGACGAGAAGTATTACGACGCCTACGACAAGGTGTTCGACAACTTCTTCTCCGGTGCCATGCACGATACCGAGGATCTGTTTTCCAAGGTCATTCCGGAAGACTGGCTGCGCGCGCTCGCCGAGCGGACGTTCGATCCCGAGGAGCTGGCCAAGCTCGAGAAGATGAGCTTCGACGAGCTGATGGAGGAGCTCGCCAAGCGGCTCCAGGAACAGCGCGGGCGCCACCAGGGCGGAAACCGCTGGGTCGGCACCGGAGGAACCTCGCCGTTCGGCAATAGCGGGATAAACCCCGCCGGAGTGCGGATCGGCGGGGAAGGGGGCGGCAAGAGCGCGACCAAGGTCTGGGAAAAGCGCGAATTCCGCAGCCTCGCCGACGATGTCGAGATCGGCACCCGCAACATCAAGCTGGCGCTGCGGCGCCTGCGGAAATTCGTCCGCGACGGCGCCGAGGACGAGTTCGACCTCGACGGCACGATTCGCGCGACGGCCGAGAATGCGGGCTATCTCGATATCAAGATGGTGCCCGAGCGCAAGAACCGGGTGAAAGTGCTGCTGTTCCTCGATATCGGAGGCTCGATGGACAGCCATGTCCGGGTCTCGGAAGAGCTCTTTTCGGCGGCCCGGAGCGAGCTCAAGCACCTGGAATACTTCTATTTCCACAATTTCCTTTACGAGCGCGTCTGGCGGCAGAACCGGCGCGGCTACAACGAGTGGACCGCCACCTGGGACGTGCTCAACACCTACGCGCCCGACTACAAGACGATCTTCGTCGGCGACGCGACGATGAGCCCCTACGAAATCACCGAGGTCGGGGGCTCGATCGAGCACTGGAACGAGGAAGCGGGCGAAGCCTGGCTGCGCCGGATGCTGTCGTTCTATCCGGATGCCGTCTGGATCAACCCCGTCCCGCAGGACCGCTGGATGTCGACGCCGTCCCTGCGGATGACCTACCAGCTGATGTCCGGACGGATGTACCCGCTGACTCTCGAAGGACTCGACGAGGCGATGGGTGTCCTGCGCAAGGGCGGGCCGGCGTTAGCGAAACACTAGGCGCCTGGCTTGCCGGGGTTGAGGTGCCCGCATTCGTCGCAGCGGCGCGAGTTCTCGCTGCTGTAATACGCGTCGAAGGCAGTCGGCAGGTCCTCGACCAGATCGTGCAGCTGGAACTCGCTGCGATGGACCAGGCCGTCGCAGTTATCGCAATACCATTCGAAGGCGTCGCGCAGGCCCTCCGGACGCTGGCGCTCGATCACCATCCCGATCGAGCCCGCCGGACGCTGCGGCGAATGGCGCACGTGGGGCGGCAGCAGCAGCACGTCGCCCTCCTTAAGCGCCACGTCCCGCTTCTTCCCGTCCTCGATGACGCGGAGCGTGATGTCTCCCTGGAGCTGGTAGAAGAACTCCTCCAGCGGGTCGTCGTGATAGTCGGTGCGCTGGTTGGGCCCGCCGATCACCGTCACCATGAAATCGGAATCCTGCCAGATCTGTGCGTTGCCGACCGGCGGTTTCAGCAGATCCCGGTGCTCGTCGATCCACTTCTGCAGGTTGAACGGGGCTACGTGGGCCATGTCGCGTCTCCATCGCGCCGCCAGGGCGCTGTCCGTAGGGCGATGCTAGCCGAGCCGCGCAGTGGAAACAACGAACGCGCATCCCGGCGGAGGCATCATGCAAGCGCGGTGCATTCGATCTCGATGTCGAACGGCCAGGGCCAGGAGCCGACCGCGACGAAGGTGCGCGCCGGGGCCGGGTCTTCGAAATATCGTCCGTAGACCTTGTTGACGAGATCGTAATACCCGCTGTTGGAAATGTAGATGTTGACCTTCACCACCTTGTCGAGGCTCGACCCGGCCGCTTCGAGAACGGCCTTCAGGTTCTCCATCACCAACTCGGTCTGGGTGGCGATATCGGCGCTGGAGACCTTTCCGGTCGCCGGATCGATTGGCGGTGTGCCGGAGACGAACACGAAGCCGTTCGCCTTGATCGCCGGGCTCAGCGGTACGCCGGCGGCCTTCAGCGCCTCCGAGATTCCCGCGACGTGGATCGCTTCTCGTTTCATCTTCGTCCCTCCGTGAACCGAGTCAGCCGTTGCGCCGGGCACCGGCGTAGAAGAAATCGCCCGGAATGGCCTCGATAACCGGATCGATCGAGCGCGCATGGGCGACTTCCTCGCCCGAGCGGTGATCGGCGAGCCGGTAAGAACCGTCTTCCAGCCTTGAGATCCTGTAGCAGGCATAGGGCGTGTTGCTGCGGTCGCCGGAATAGACCCGGATCTCGTCCGCCCCCGCGCGCGATAGGCGCTCGCTCCGGTACCAGCGATGCATCAGCTTCAGCTTGCGCGCGAGCGCCTCGACCTTCTCGAGATCGCGCGCGGTGAACCGCGCGAGGTCGAAGCGAACGAGATCGGCGGGCATTCGCGGGTTTGCTCCAGTAGACGTTCGCGGTCCGGAATGCCGCGACAAGACCCCGGCGGGGCAGCCGCCGGGGTCTTGCATTTCCCTGCAAGCCTGGAGCTTGCGGTCCGGAAACTGGCTCCCCGGGCCGGACTCGAACCAGCGACATGGTGGTTAACAGCCACCCGCTCTACCAACTGAGCTACCGGGGAATCGCGCCCATCGGACGCAGGGCCGCTATATAGCAATCGCCGATAGGAATGTCAGCCTCGACATCGCGCCCGACGGCTTATTCCGCGGCCTCCGCGATACGGCCCCGGTAATGGGCGATCAGCTCGGGAGAAGCGTGGTAGATCGGCGTGTGCCCGCGGATGAGGATCTGTGCGCTCCGCATGTAGGATGCGCTGGAGATTGCCACTTCCTCGCCGTCGCTGGATCCGTGGATGGCGGCCCTCAGCACTCCGGCCGGATTGCCGATCCCGACCACGCGCTCTTCCGGTTGGGAGCCGAGGGCTTCAAGGCCCGCCGCGACGTCATGTGCGACGGTGCCCGGGATCAGCGACGCCGCCGCGAGGCAGGATCCGCCGGTGACCGCCATGGACCGGTGACAGGTCTGTGGCGTGAAATAGCGCGCGCGGACATGGGCGCCGCGTTCCGCCTCGGCTTGGGTCGGGGGTGCGATGAGACACATCTTCGGCACCGTTTCGCTCACCGCGAGCTCGTCCGCAGTCATCCTGCGCCCGTCCCGCTCCAGCCCCATGGCGAGGCCCGCGGCGACCCATAGCGGCTGCATCTTCTCCCTGAGGTCCGGATCCCGTTCCATCTGCTCCGGCGGCTCGTCGGCCCGGCATCCCAGATCTTCGGCGCGCGCGATTACCATCGGCATCGCGAAATCGAGACAGGACACCTCGACGCCGAGAATCGTTTCGCGCCGGGCACCGGTCGGAAACAGTTTTCCGGTCTTCGATCCAACCGGATCGACCAGGGACAGTGCGATCCCGGGCCAGCGTCCCATCACGCCGGGCATTTCGGTGTCGGGATGGAGCGGCGCGCCGAGGCCGGGCATCTCGATGACCGCGTCCGCGGCGATGCCCGTATTGGTATTGTAGATCTTGAGTGAGTTTCGACCCGCCCGCGGCGCGGCGAGCCCGGCCTCGAAAGCGACCAGGGGAAGGGAGGCCGACATGTTGCCGCAGTTGACGCTCCAGTCGATCGCGGCCTTGCCCGCGGCAAGTTGGGCAAGGGTACTTTCGAGATCGAACCCCGGCCTTTCCGAGGTATCCAGAACGAACACCTTGTTGCTGGTCGTGATGCCGCGGCCGAGGCCGGTGATCTGCCGGTTGCCCGGTTCCTCGCCGGAAAGCGGCACTCCCATGACGTTGCGGATGACCTCTTCGCGGAGCGCCGTCGAACCCGGCAGCTGTTCGGCCAGGAGCACGATGCCGGTAGAGGTGCCGCCGCGCGCATGCCAGACGGGAATTTCCAGCGTTCCGGCGACGAAACGCGGCGCGAGACGGTCGATTATGGGTCGCGGCGGGGACATCTTCGAAACCTCGGTCGGTTCGGTCGCGGTCGGCATTCTAGAGCACGGCATGGCGGCCGGAAAACGTCCGTTCGAGGTCTGGGTGGAGAGACAAACCCGCGAGTGGAGCCCCGATTGCGACAAACGCGAGGAGATTGAACGGGAATCCCTCAAAGTGGACACTGGTTAACGCATGACCCGGAGAGAGGCATCTTGCATGACGGACCGGAATGGAGCGGAAGACGCGGGGACCGCCTATGGGCGCGAGCCGCAGACGCACGATCCTGAAATCACCGAGGTTGGACCGGGCACGCCTTGCGGCGAATTGATGCGTCGCTACTGGCATCCCGTCGAACTGTCCAGCCGCCTGGGCAGGCGGCCGCGCGAAGTCCGGGTGCTGGGCGAGGACCTGGTCCTGTTCCGCGATCTGGGGGGCCGTCCGGGCCTCATCACGCCCCGCTGCATCCATCGCGGGGCGCCGATGTCCTTCGCCGAGGTCGAGGAGACCGGCATCCGCTGCCCATATCACGGCTGGCTGTTCGACAGCGAGGGTCGCTGTCTCGACCAGCCCTGCGAAGCCGACAGGCCGGCTTTCCGGGAGCGTTGCCGCCAGCCCTGGTACCCTGTCGAGGAACGCTACGGGCTCGTCTTCGCGTATCTGGGACCGCCCGCGAAGAAGCCGGTGCTGCCGCGCTGGGCGCCTTTCGAAGACCTGCCCGCCACCGAGAAGATCGTTCCCGACGCGGCAAGCTTCAGCGTGGGAGGCGACGAGACGGAAGAGTCGATCCCGTGGAACTGGCTGCAGGATTGGGAAAACACGATGGACCCGTTCCACGTCGTGATCCTGCACACCGCGTTCTCCGGGCCGCAATTCAACCCGGACATGGCCGTGATGCCGGATGTCGAATGGGCGTATACGCCGCTCGGGATGCAGTATTCGGCACATCGCAGTTTCGCGGACGGACAAGAGATGGACCGGGTCACGCATGTCATGTTTCCCAGCCTCCGCAGCGTCCCCAACGTCCAGTTGAGCCACGGTACGGCCGAGAGCATGGGCTGGCTGGTTCCCGTCGACGACACCCACCACCGGACGTTCCACATTACCCGGGTGCCTCTGGACTTCGAGGGCGTGCCCCTCGTCACGGCGCCGGTCTGGGAGACCAAGTGGTCGGAAATGACCGAGGAGGAGCACTGGTTCACGCCCGGGGATTGGGAGATCCAGAAAGGGCAGGGGCCGATCACCCTGCATAGCGAAGAAAGGCTGGCGGCGAGCGACACCGGCGTGGCCATGCTTCGCCGTCGACTTCGGGAACAGATCCAGGCGGTGCGGGAAGGCGGCGATCCGGTCGGAGTCCACTTCGACGGGAACGCGCCGCCTTACAGGATCGGCGCCGGCAATTTCTACCGCGGTCGCGCGGCCGCCCGGATCTAGAACCTTGCCGAGGGTTCGGAGCGGCAGGTTCATTGACATCTCCTGCCGCCGGGCCGAGGATTTCGGAAGAACCTTGGGAGGAAAGACCGTGCAGACACCGAATACCGAGGCCCATACGGGTATCGACGAGCTTGCGTCGCGCTATGTCGACGTCGACTCCCTGGAATGGCAGCAATCGCCGTTCGAGGGCGTCTCCGCCAAAATTCTCTTGCAGGACGAGAACGGGGGCGTCCGGACCATGCTGGTGAAGATGGAGCCGGGCGCCGCGATTCCCGATCACGAGCATACCGGGCTCGAACAAAGCTACATCCTCGAAGGTTCGCTCGAGGACCATGACGGCGTGTGCGGGCCTGGCGAGTATGTCTGGCGGCCCCCCGGCAACCGTCATGTCGCGACATCGCCCAACGGCGCGCTGATGCTGGTGATGTTCGAAACCCCCAACGTGTATTACGACGGTCCTGCCAAGGGCGGGACGATGGAAGAACTCATGGCAAAGAAGGCGCCGGTCGAAGCCTGACCGCTTCCCCGCCGACAAGCGAACGCCTCGGGGCCGACTGCAATGGGGAGAACGTATCGATGGCCGCCTACCTGATCGCGGAGACGCGCAACGTCAGGGACCCGGAACTGATGAAGGAGTATGTCGAGCTCGCGGTTGCCGATACCGAAGCCGCCGGCGGGAAGGTCGTGGCGATGGGGCCGGCCGAGAGGCTCGAAGGCGAGTGGGAGCCCGAGCGCCTGGTTGTCGTCGAGTTCGAATCCATGGCCGCGCTCAAGGCATGGTACGACGCGCCTGGCTATCGGAAGTTGATCCCGATGCGGCAGAAGGCCTCCGACAGCAAGCTGGTGATCGTCGGCGAATGACCCGGGGCTGGTTGATCGGGGAGGTCCGCGTCGATCGGGTGGTGGAGTTCGAGCAGCCGCTGGTTCCGCCCTCGACCCTGCTGCCGGCGGTGACGGAGGAAATTCTTTCCCGCCATCGGAGCTGGCTCGAACCCGCGCTTCTGGACCCGGAAACCGGGCGTCTGGTCATCTCATTCCACACATTTGCGATCCGAACGCCGAGAAGCCTGATCCTCGTCGATACCTGCAGCGGCAACGACCGCGAACGGCCCCGGAAACCGCGCTACCACCGCAAGAGCTGGCCCTATCTGGAAAACCTGGCTCGGGCGGGCGTTCGGCCCGAGGCGGTCGACTATGTGCTCTGCACCCACCTCCATGTCGACCATGTCGGATGGAACACGCGGCTTCTGGACGGACGGTGGGTACCCACCTTTCCCAACGCGCGCTACCTCTTCGACCGCGAGGAATGGGAATTCTGGCAGGCGGAATACCGGACCGAAGGGTTCGTCGACGACCCGTTTTACGAGGATTGCATCCTGCCGGTAATCGCCGCGGGCCAGGTCGATTTTGTGTCGGGCAACCACGAGATCGATCCCTGGGTCCGGCTGGAGCCGTCACGGGGACACACGCCCGGCCATGTCTGCGTCCGTATCCGGGACGGCGGCTCGGAAGCGGTGATGACCGGCGACATGATGCACCACCCGCTGCAATGCGCGGAGCCCGCGCTCAGCAGTTGCTTTTGCGTCGATCCGGAACAGTCCCATCTTACGCGCCGGATTTTCCTCGAACGTCACGCCGACGAGGGTGTGCTGGTGCTGCCGGCGCATTTTCCGTCCCCGACCGGGGGCAGGGTGGAGAGCGCGGGCGAAGCGTTCCGGTTTTCATTCGACGCGGGCGCTTGAGCGGAACCCTTTTCAGTGCCCGAGCGCCCGGCGGGCGATTCGATCTATAGTCGAACGGCCTCCGGGGAGAAGGGATGAACCCGTTCGACATATCCCGCGCCCACGCGAGTAGATGGGTATGCGGATGCGCGGCTTTGGCGGTGGCTCTGGCTCTCGCCGGCTGCGGCGGTGTCGCCATGGTGGGTTCCACCGTGGCTTCGGGCGCGGAAGCGGTCGGCACCATCGTCAAGGACGCCATCGAGGACGAAGACAAGGAAAAGAACGAAGCCGAAGGCAAGTCGGCCAAGCCGGAATAGAGCCCTCCCCATCGACTCCCCGCCTTGCGGCCGGATTTTGCCGGTCCGGTTGCTTCCACCGAAGGCCGGCCTATGCTCTCCACCGTCACCATCGTTCGGGAGATCGGGCATGTCCGATCCGGGTCCGCGACACGACAATCCATACGGCAGCGGCCTGCAAAAAAACGCGGCGAATTTCGCCCCGTTGACCCCGCTCAGCTTCCTCAAGCGTACCGCGGCGGTCTATCCCGACCGTCCGGCGCTGGTATACGGCGAACGGCGATTCACGTGGCGGGAAACAGCACGTCGCTGCCGGGCGCTGGCTTCGGCGTTGACGGGGCTGGGAATCGGCAAGGGCGATACCGTCGCCGTTTTCGCGCCCAACGTGCCGGCCATATTCGAGGCCCATTTCGGCGTGCCGATGAACGGCGCGGTGCTAAACACCATCAATGTCCGGCTCGACGCGGAGACCGTCGCCTTCATTCTCGCCCACGGCGAGGCGAAGGTCCTGCTGACCGACCGCGAGTTTTCGTCGGTCGCCGCGGACGCGGTCGAGCGTCTCGAACGGCGGCCCCATGTGATCGATATCGACGATCCGGCGGTGGACGGTGGAGACCTCGTCGGCGACGTCGAATACGAGGACTTCGTCGCTTCGGGCGATCCCGACTTCCACTGGCAACCGCCCGAGGACGAATGGGACGCGATCGCTCTCAACTACACCTCGGGCACAACCGGAAACCCGAAGGGCGTCGTCTATCACCACCGCGGCGCCTATCTCAATGCGCTCGGCAACCTGATCGCCCAGGCGATCCCTCCGCACCCGGTCTATCTCTGGACCCTGCCGATGTTTCACTGCAACGGCTGGTGCTTTCCATGGACCATCACCGCGCTCGCCGGCACCCATGTGTGTTTGCGACGGGTCGAACCCGGGCCGATCTATGGGGCGATAACAGAGGACGGGGTGACCCATTTCTGCGGCGCGCCGGTCGTTCTGAACATGCTGGCCAACGCGCCCGAAAGCGAAAAGCGCCCGCTTCCCCGCCGGGTCGAAGCGATGACCGCGGGCGCGCCGCCCCCGGCAACCGTCATCGAGGCGATGGAGTCGGCGGGGTTCAGCATCACCCACGTCTACGGCCTGACCGAGACCTACGGGCCGGACGTGGTGTGCGCGTGGCACGAGGATTGGGACGCTCTGCCCTCGGCCGACCAGGCCGGGCTCAAGGCGCGGCAGGGCGTCGCTTACCCGGTGCAGGAAGACATCATGGTGGCCGATGCCGGGACCCTTCAGCCGGTGCCCAGGGATGGCGAGACGATGGGAGAGGTCTTTCACCGCGGCAACATCGTCATGAAGGGCTATCTCAAGAACCCGCGGGCGACGGAGGAGGCGTTCGCCGGAGGGTGGTTCCATTCTGGCGACCTCGGCGTGTGGCACGAGGACGGCTATGTCGAACTCAAGGACCGTTCGAAAGACATCATCATTTCCGGAGGAGAAAACATTTCCAGCATCGAGGTGGAAGACGTGCTTTACCGGCATCCCGCCGTCCTCGAAGCCGCGGTCACGGCGCGCCCCGACGACAAGTGGGGCGAGACGCCCTGCGCCTTCGTCACCCTGAAGGAAGGCGAGGGCGCGACCGAAGCCGACATCGTCGCCTTCTGCCGCGACAACCTCGCCCACTTCAAGGCTCCGAAGACGGTGGTGTTCTGCGATCTGCCGAAGACCTCCACGGGCAAGGTCCAGAAATTCGTGCTGCGGGAACGCGCCCGCGCCCTCGATAACGCTTGAGGTGACACCGTGACGGAACGCGAATACCCCCTCCCGCTGCCGCGTTCCCGGGAGGAGATCGAGGCGATCTGGCGCGAACGCCTGCCGATCGCCGTGGAACGGGCGAAGCGGTCGCGTTTCTTTGCCGGCCGGCTGGATCATGTCGATCTGTCGCGACTCGACGATCCCGAGGAATGGAACCGCATCCCCGTTCTGACCAAGGACGAATTGCGGCGATTGCCGGCGGAGACTTTCCACGAGGATTTCTGCATCGCGGGCCGCGATACGGTCGTCGAATACTGGCGCTCGGGCGGCGTTACCGGGAAGCCGTTGTTCTATCCCCGCTCCGCGGCCGACATGCGGTACGCCATGGAGGGGTTCCGGCGATTGCTGACGGCCGCGGGTTGCGGCCCGGGGGACCTCGTCCATGTGTGTTTCCCTCTGGGTATTCACCCGGTGGGGCTCGCCTACGGTCGCGCGGCGCAGCAATTGGGCATGGGAGTGGTCACCTGCGGATCGGGCAACAACACCCCGAGCGCGCTGCAGATCGAGTTGATCCGGACCCTGCGTCCTACCGTGATCGCGGGCATGGCGAGCTACTCGCTGCAGCTCGCCCAGCACTCGGAGCGCCTCGGAATCGATCTGGCATCCGGCTCGGTGAACAAGATTCTGACCGCCGCGGAGCCGGTCTCGCCCGGCAAGCGCGAACGGCTGGAGAATCTATGGGGCGCCGAGCTCTACGACCAGTTCGGCATCACCGAAGGCTCGGCGATGGCGAGCGAGACCGACCGGCATGACGGCATGCATATCTGGACGGACCAGTATTACGTCGAGGTCATCGACGAAGAGACCAAGCGCCCGGTGCCCGATGGCGAGATGGGGCTCCTCGCGGTGACGCCGCTCTGGAACAACACGGTGACGCCTTTCCTCCGCTGGGAGACCGGCGACTATGTCCGCCTGGTCCAGCATGGCGAGACCGACGGGCCTTTCGGCGTGTTCCCCATGATCCGCCACGCCGCGCGTACCGCGGGGTTCTTCAAGGTGCGGGGGATCAACATCAACCAGGGCGACATCGAGGATTTCCTGTACCGCGAGCAGGCGATCACGGACTTCAAGATCGAGGCGATCGAGACAGAATCCCTGGATGCCCTCAGAATCTCGATCGAAGTCGCGGTCGGCGCCGATGCGGACGCCACCGGCGTCGCGCTCGCGCGGTCCGTGAAGGACACGTTCGAGCTTACTCCGGAGGTGGAGGTCATCGCGCCCGGAACGCTGGAACGGGAGTTCGCGGGCGCGGTGAAGCAGAACCGGTTTATCGACCGGCGCGGAACGCCGGATTGAACGCCCGCGCGATCATACCAGCTCGCGCCGGTAATACTTGGCGAACTTCATCAGCGGCTCGTCGCTCATCCGGAAGATCACCGCGTCTTCGTCGATGCTGTGCGCGACGCTTCGCCACATCGGCCCCGCGAAGGTGTCGCCGCGCTCCCACGAGACAGGCTCGCCGTCGATGCTCGTCGTGCCGCGCCCCTGCATGACGCAATAGATCGCGTTGGTCGTCGAGCGCACCGGCCGGGTGTTCTCGCCGGCTTCGAAGCGGTGGACGTCGAGCGCCATCGTCGGCATGTCGGGCGCATCGAGCCGGATTCGGGTACCCTCCACGCCTTCCGCATCCGGTTCGGCATCGTCGAGCGCCTTCTGCAACCCGTCCCAGGAAAATCGGAGAGGCGAGTCTTCGGTCACCAGCTCGATCTCTTCGAAACCGTCGGGATGGTCCTCGACGAACATCGGCTCCAGCAAGTGCACCAGCGGCACGTCCAGCCCGTCGAACCAGTAGGCCGGTTCGTCCCCGTCATGGCCGTGGCCGTGCCATTGCCAGCCCGGGGTGAGCACGATGTCGCCGGTCTCCATCGGAGTCTTTATCCCATCGACCGTCGAATAGGCGCCCCTCGCATCGAGGATGACGCGGAGCGCGTGCGGGGCGTGCCGGTGGGATCGCGCCTTCTCGCCGGGCAGAATCATCTGGTAGGCCGAGACCAGCGTTCGCGTCGTCGCGATACCCTCCGGGTCGGCCGGATTGCGCATCACCAGGTTACGGCGTTCCGCGAGTTCGGTGTTGATCAGCCGCCCGGCGGCGTCCAGCGCCGGCTTGCACAGCGCGTAGCGCCAGTGCTGCGGCCGGAAACCGGTATCGGGCTCGCGCCAGAGTATCGGCTCGTCCCGGTCGATCCAGCCGGCCGTCATCTCCATACCGCCGAGTTCGGCATAGAGGCCTTCAAGCGATCCTACCCCGGCAATTCGTCGTTCCGCGGTCATGGTGTCCGCTCCGTCGGTTTATGGCGACGGCCCGACTATAGAGCGGGACGAAGCTTGTGCGAACCGGGCTGAAGCGATCGCGAGCTTGGAGGCCCGGGGCGGACTCGAACCGCCGTACACGGATTTGCAATCCGCTGGATAGCCACTCTCCCACCGGGCCGGAGCGTCGGCCGCTCCTTTTACGCCATTCCGCTTGAGAGGGGAACGGGCGGCCCGTTCGATTTCCCGGGGCGTTGTGCCGGTGGCGAGGAATTTGTATAGGACGAGGGCAGGGCCCTCGCGGGCATGCGGCGCGGAACCGCGACCGAAAAGGCCGTGCGAGGATCCGGAGGAGGCAGGATGGCACAGTTTGCCGCCCAGCGGCGATCCATGGTCGACAGCCAACTGCGTACCAACAGGGTGGTCGACGAGGCCCTGATCTCGGCGTTTCTGGAAACCCCCCGGGAGCGTTTCGTCCCCGACCGTCTGGCTCCGGTCGCCTATGTCGACGAAGACCTGCCGTTAACGGACGGACGGTTCGTGATGGAGCCGATGGTGTTCGCCCGGCTGGTGCAGCTCCTTGGCGTGTCGCCAGGCGACATCGTTCTCGATATCGGCTGCGGCACCGGGTATTCGAGCGCCGTTCTTTCCCGGCTTTGCTCCACGGTCGTGGCGCTTGAATGCGACCGGCGCCTGGCGGAAACGGCACGGCACAACCTGGCGGAATCCGACATCGATAACGTGATTGTCGTCGACGGGGCATTGAGGGACGGCTATCCTGACCAGGCGCCCTACAACGCCATTCTGTTGGGTGGAGCGGTGCCTCGGATAGAAGCAGCGCTTACCGACCAACTGGCGAAGAACGGCCGTCTGGCCACCGTGGTTTCCGACGGCCCCGGTCCTGGGCGCGCTGTATGTGCGGCGCGTATTGGAGAAGGGGTATCGAGCCGCGTCGCTTTCGATGCCAATACGCCATCGCTTCCCGGGTTCGAAAAGGCAGAACGGTTCGTACTATGACTCTGGCAGGGTGCAGGATACGGCGGCCGGTGGCGTTTGCCGGCGCGCTCGGCGCCGTTATCGGCCTCGCGGCCGTGTCTTCGGCGGATGCGCTGACGATCGAGGAGGCGCTGGCCCAAGCTTACCGGAACAGTCCGCAGCTCGCCGCCGAGCGCGCACGCGTCAGGGGGCGCGACGAGCAGATCAGCCAGGCGCTCTCCAACTGGCGGCCGAGGGTCGTCGTGGAAGGAAGCGCCGGCGTCGCTCAGAGGCGGTTCAACCTGACCATGGGGGAGAACAGGGGAGACAGGAAGGGCGACGAGTCCTACCCCTTCCAGGCCGGTCTGTCGGTAACCCAGAACGTCTACCGCGGCGGTCGCAACGAGGCCCAGATGCTCCGCGCCGAGGAAGACATCCTCGCCGACCGCGCGCGGCTGTCCTCGGTGGAGCAGGACGTGTTGCTGTCCGCGCTCGTCGCCTATGTCGATGTCGTCCGCGACAAGGCGGTGGTCGAGTTGAGCACGAACAACGAACGGGTGCTCAAGCGCCAGCTCGAAGCGACCAGCGACCGATTCCGGGTTGGCGAGGTCACGCGCACCGACGTGGCGCTCGCCCGGTCGCGCCTGTCCCGCGCCACCGCCGATCTGATCAGGGCGCGCGGTAATCTTGCGGACTCCCGTGCGTCGTTCGCGAATATCGTTGGCGCGGCCGCCGACGGGCTGGAAGAGGTCGATCCGCTCGCGGATCTGCCGCCAACCGAAGCAGACGCCGTCGCCCAGGCGCGGTCCGACAGTTTCGCGGTGGTTCAGGCGCGCCACGGAGAACGCGCCGCGCGGCAGCGTGTCGTCGAAACCGCCGGCGAGCTTCGACCGACGGTGAGCGTGTCGGGACAGATCAATCGCGCCCTCGATCTAACCGATTCAAACACGGAAACGGACAGGCTGGAATTGACCGGACGGTTGACCGTGCCGCTTTACCAGTCGGGCGCGGTCTCTTCCCGGGTCCGCGCGGCCAAGCACACCGTCGTCCAGCGGCGCAACCAGTTCCTTCAGGCCGTTCGGGCCGCGGCGACGACCGCGACCAAGAGGTGGGAGGACTACAAGACCGCCGAAGCCGGAATCGCGGCATTCTCCGAAGCCGTCCGGGCCGCTCGTATCGCGCTCGAAGGCGTGGAGCAGGAGGCTCTGGTCGGCTCCCGCACCGTGCTGGACGTGCTGGATGCGGAACAGGAGCTTCTCGATGCGCGGGTTAGCCTGGTACGGGCGCGCCGGGACCTCGTCGTTGCAACCTACTCGCTGCGCTCGGCGGTGGCGCAACTCACCGCGGGGAGCCTCGGCCTTGAGGTCGAGATCTACGATCCCCGCGAGAACTACCGCAAGACGCGCGAACGCTGGTACGGCCTCGACATCGGAGAGTGAGCCGACGGCGACCGGAGCGGCGAGACAGAGACAGGGCATGAACGAACGCAACCCTCGCGACGAACCTTCGACGGAAGAAATCCTCGAATCGATACGCCAGGCGGTCGCCGAAGGCGCCGCTGCGGGAGAACCGGATGACGGAGAAGATTCCACGGCGGCACGGGGCGAACCGTCCCCGGAAGTCGATGAGGGCGATTCGGAGATACTGGACTTGACCCAGGAAATCAGGGAGGACGGCTCGGTGGTGGATACGGAGACGGGAGCGACGATCGCCCAGGCCTCCGGCGACGAGCCTAGGCGGGGCCTGCTCGGCGAAGAGACCGAGTCCGCCTCGGCGGCCGCATTCGCCGCTCTCGCCGAGAGCATTGCCGAACTTCGCTCGGAGCGAGAGGAAAAAGGCGGCAAGACCATCGAGGAGGCGGCGAAGGAAATCATGCGCCCGATGATCAAGGATTGGCTGGACGCAAACCTTCCGGACATCGTCGAGCGCCTCGTCGAGCGCGAAGTCGAGCGCTTGTCCCGCCGCGGAGAGGTGTCCGCCGGACACTGAGCCCGTCCGGCTTTCCAGACATTCCAGAGCGCCAATGGACAAGACCTATCGGCCTGCCGAAGTCGAAGAACGCATCTACGCGCGCTGGGAAGAAGCGGGCGCGTTCGCCTGCGGCCGTGTGGACGGCTCCCCCTATTCGATCGTTATCCCGCCGCCCAACGTCACGGGTAGCCTTCACATGGGCCACGCGCTCAACAACACGCTGCAGGACATACTGACCCGCTTCGCCCGGCTGAAGGGCCGGGACGCGCTCTGGCAGCCCGGGACCGACCATGCCGGAATCGCGACGCAGATGGTGGTCGAGCGCCAGCTGGAGGCCGAGGGAAAGACCCGCCACGATCTCGGCCGCGAGGCCTTCATCGAGCGGGTCTGGGACTGGAAGGCGGAGTCGGGCGGCACGATCACCGGCCAGCTGCGCCGGCTCGGCGCCTCCTGCGACTGGAGCCGCGAGCGTTTTACCATGGACGACGGCCTGTCGCGGGCGGTCCGCACGGTGTTCGTCGAACTCTACAAGGACGGGTTGATCTATCGCGACAAGCGGCTGGTCAACTGGGATCCCAAGCTTCACACCGCGATTTCCGACCTCGAAGTCGAGCAGCGCGAGGTCAAGGGCAAGCTCTGGTACATCTCCTATCCCATCGAGGATGGGGAGGGGCGGACCGTCACGGTCGCGACCACCCGCCCGGAGACGATGCTGGGCGACACCGCGGTCGCGGTCCATCCGGACGACGGGCGCTACACCGACCTCATCGGCAAGTTCGCGATCCTGCCCATCGTGGGCCGACGGCTGCCCATCGTAGCGGACGAGTATTCCGACCCGGAGAAAGGTTCCGGGGCGGTCAAGATCACCCCGGCGCACGACTTCAACGATTTCGAGGTCGGCCGCCGCCACGGGCTCGAGATGGTGTCGATTTTCGACGCGGACGCCAAGCTGAACGACAACGTCCCGTCCCACCTCAGGGGCCTGGATCGCGAGGCGGCACGGGAACGGGTCCTCGATGAGCTGGACGCGGCCGGCCGCGTCGAATCGGTCGAGGACAACCCGATGACGATCCCGCACGGCGACCGTTCCGGAGTGGTCATCGAGCCGATGCTTACCGACCAGTGGTTCGTCGACGCCGAAGCCCTCGCCGGGCCCGCGATCGAAGCGGTCGATAGCGGCCGCATACGCTTCGTCCCGAAGCACTGGGAGCACACGTATTTCGAGTGGATGAAGAACATCCAGCCCTGGTGCATCTCGCGGCAGATCTGGTGGGGGCACCGGATCCCGGCCTGGTTCGGCCCGGACGGCGCCTTCTTTGTCGAAATGACGGAAGAGGAAGCCCGTATCGCGGCCCGGGGGCATTACGGCGAGGACGTCGAACTGACCCAGGACACCGACGTGCTCGACACCTGGTTCTCTTCCGCGCTGTGGCCGTTCTCCACTTTGGGTTGGCCGGAGTCGACGGAGGAGCTCGAACGCTACTACCCGACCAGCGTTCTTGTAACCGGGTTCGACATCATCTTCTTCTGGGTCGCCCGGATGGTCATGATGGGGCTCCGCTTCCGGGATGAGATCCCCTTCGAGACCGTCTACATCCACGCGCTGGTCCGCGATGCACGCGGGCAGAAAATGTCGAAGAGCAAGGGGAACGTTCTCGATCCGCTGCAGTTGATCGAGGAATACGGCGCCGATGCGCTCCGCTTCACGTTGACGGCGCTGGCCGCGCAGGGGCGTGACATAAAGCTCTCCGCTGGACGGATTGCCGGCTATCGCAACTTCGTCACCAAGATCTGGAATGCGTCCCGATATGCCCGAATGAACGGTTGCCTGCCTGACGCGGGATTCGATCCGGAGGCGGTGGACCTGACCGTCAATCGCTGGATCGTCGGCGAAATCGCGGTTGCCGCCTCGGAGGCGGAAGAGGCGATTTCGTCCTACCGCTTCAACGACGCCGCGCAGGCGCTTTACCGCTTCACCTGGAACACGTTCTGCGACTGGTATATCGAGTTCACCAAGCCGATCCTCGATGCCGGTACGGAGGCGGAGAAAGCCGAAACCCGGGCTACGATGGCGTGGACGCTGGACGCGCTACTCCACCTCCTGCATCCGATCATGCCGTTCGTGACCGAGGAGTTATGGGAGGCTCTGGCGCCGGAGGATGCGCCGCGCGACCGCCTGCTGATCGACGGGCGCTGGCCCGAGCTTCCCGCTTCGCTCGTGCGGGCGGACGCGAAGGCGGAGATGGACTGGGTGGTCCGCGCGGTGTCCACGATCCGCGCCGTCCGTTCCGAGATAAACGTTCCGCCGGGCGCCAGGCTCGGACTGATCGTCCGAGGGGCGAGCGCCGCGACCGGGAAGAGGCTGGACCGCCATGAAGGGTTGATCCGGCGCCTCGCCAGGCTCGAAGGGATAACCAATGTCGACGGCGCCGCGTTGCCTAGGGGAGCGGTGCAGACGGTCGTCGACGAGGCCGTGTTTGCGCTTCCCGTGGGCGAGGTCATCGACATTGCGCAGGAAAAAACGCGGCTTGAGCGAGAACTTCAGAAGCTCGCGGGGGAAATCGGCAAGATCGACGCCAAGCTCGGCAACGAGAATTTCGTCTCGCGCGCGCCCGAGGAGGTCGTCGAGGAACAGCGCGAACGCCTCCACGAGCTGCAGCGGTCCAGGGCCCGCCTCGCCGAAGCCATAGACCGTCTGGCGGCAGCCTAGCCACCCGAACCGACCCCGGTTATGGTGCGGCGGTTTTCGCACCGACCGGGGATGGATATGCCGGACTCCGCAAGAGGGACACCGAACGGCTTCGACAAGTCGAAGCTCCCCAGCCGCCATGTGACGGAAGGGCCGGAGCGCGCACCGCACCGCGCGTTTCTCTACGCGATGGGCCTCACCGACGCGGAAGTGCACCAGCCGCTGGTCGGCGTGGCGACCTGCTGGAACGAGGCCGCGCCCTGCAACATTTCCCTGTCCCGCCAGGCCCAGGCGGCGAAACGGGGCGTCTCGGACGCCGGAGGCACGCCGCGCGAGTTCGCGACGATCACCGTCACCGACGGCATCGCGATGGGCCATGACGGCATGAAGTCCTCGCTGGTCAGCCGCGAGGTTATCGCCGATTCCGTCGAGCTCACCATGCGGGGGCATTGCTACGACGCTTTGGTGGGGCTTGCCGGCTGCGACAAATCCCTGCCCGGCATGATGATGGCGATGGTGCGCCTCAATGTGCCGTCGGTGTTCGTCTACGGAGGGACGATCCTGCCTGGCAGGTTCCGCGGCCGCGACGTCACCATCGTCGACGTCTTCGAAGGGGTCGGGCAGCACGCGGCCGGCAAGATGTCGGACGCGGATCTCGACGAGCTGGAAGCGGCGGCCTGCCCCTGCGCGGGTTCCTGCGGCGGCCAGTTCACCGCCAACACGATGGCCTGTGTGTCGGAGGCGATGGGCCTCGCGCTTCCGGCCTCCGCGGGCGCGCCGGCGGCATACGAATCGCGCGATTCCATGGTTGAGGCTTCCGGCCGCGCCGCGATGCACGCGCTACGCGAGGGCATCCGCCCGCGTGACGTGGTCACCCGCGAGGCGCTCGACAACGCCGCGAAGGTCGTGGCGGCAACCGGCGGGTCGACCAATGCCGGGCTGCACCTGCCGGCGATCGCCAACGAAGCGGGCATCCGCTACACGCTCGACGACGTGACCGAAATTTTCAGGCAAACGCCCTATATCGCCGACCTGATGCCGGGCGGGAAACACACCGCGCGGGCGATGTACGAGGCAGGCGGGGTCGGCGTCGTGATCAAGGAGTTGCTTGACGCCGGGCTGCTCGAAGGCGACTGCCTGACGGTGACCGGCAATACGTTGCGCGAGAACTACGCGGACGTTGAGTTCCCCGGGGATCAGGACGTCTTCTACCGGGCCGCAAATCCGCTATCGCCGACGGGGGGCGTCGTCGGGCTCAAGGGCAACCTGGCTCCCGAAGGAGCGATTGTGAAGGTCGCAGGCCTCGAGCGGCAGCAATTCAGCGGTCCGGCGCGGGTTTTCGACTGCGAGGAAGACGCTTTCGACGCCGTGGTTAAGCGAGACATCAGGGAAGGAGAGGTCATCGTCATCCGCTACGAGGGGCCGCGCGGCGGGCCGGGAATGCGCGAGATGCTCTCGACCACCGCCGCGCTCTACGGCCTCGGCATGGGGGAAAGTGTCGCGCTGATCACCGACGGTCGTTTTTCCGGCGGCACGCGCGGTTTCTGCATCGGCCATGTCGGACCGGAGGCGGCCGTGGGCGGACCCATCGGCCTGATCGAGGACGGCGACACAATTTCCATCGATGCGGTGGAAGGCCGGCTCGATGTCGCGCTGAGCGAGGAGGAGCTTGAGGCGCGCCGAAAAAGCTGGAAGCCGCGCGGGACGGATCACAATAGCGGCGCGCTGTGGCGGTACGCCCAGACCGTCGGCCCGGCGGTGGACGGGGCGGTGGTGCATCCGGGCGCCGCGGCCGAGACCCATACCTACGCGGATATCTAATCCCTCACGGGCCGCGGCGCTTCCCCGATAGACGGATAACCGCGACGCGCACACCCCAGAGCAGCGCGCCGAACGCCCCGCACAGGAGAACGGGCCCGGCAAGAGCGGGAATGGCGGTCACCTCGCCGCGAAAATACTGGATCGCGGCCCATCCGCATCCGAAGGCAAGCCCCACGGCGATGTAGCGCATCGCGGTTCAGCTGCGTGCCGCGCTGGGCGGGTAGTCTGGCATGCGCCGACTATAAGGCGGTTGGACGAACGCCGGGAATCGTCCGGGAAGCTTCACGATCGATTTATCGGCTCGGGTGCCGCTTCTGGCGGTGCCGCTATGGCCATTCTTTTCCCTCCGTGTATCCTGATGGACTTTCCGGGAGCTTGGAACCGCGCGATGGACGTGCGTCAGCTGCGCTATTTCATGGAAGTCGTTCAGGCAAAGAGCTTTACCAAGGCCGCCGAACGGGTCCGCGTCGCGCAACCGGCGCTCGGATTTCAGGTGCGGAAGCTCGAGGACGAGCTTGGCTCCAGGCTGCTTGTTCGTCACTCTCGCGGGGTGCGGACGACGGAAGCCGGGGACGCGCTGCTGAAGCACGCGCATGCGATCCTGCGCCAAATCGAGCTTGCCAAGCAGGAAGTGATCGACCTGGCCGGCCCACCGCGCGGCCCCTTGGCGCTCGGCGTCACGCCGACGGCGAGCGCGCTGCTCGCCACCCGTATCGTCCAGAAATGCAGCGCGACTTTTCCGGGAATCGCGCTCAATCTGGTGGAAGGGCTGAGCGAGGAAGTGATGAAATGGCTCGACGAGGGCCGCATCGACCTCGGCTTCACCTACAACCCGACGGCTGTCAAGGGCATCGAGACCAAAGCGCTGCTGATGGAGGACCTGTTCTACATTTCTCCACTCGACGACGGCATGGTCGGCGCGGAAAAGATCGCTCTGGAAAAACTCCGGAACCGCCCGATGATCCTGCCCAGCAGACCGCACGGCACGCGGATGCTCGTCGAACGGGCGGCCGAAGAGCGCGACATTCCGATGCAGATTTCGTGCGAAGTCGATTCCGTTGCCACGGTGCGCGAACTGGTGGAAGCCGGGATCGGAGCGACCATTCTTCCGATCGGAGCGGTCCTGGATGCGGTACGCAGCGGGCGTCTCCACGCGGTCAGAATCTCCCGCCCCAGAATTTCGAGGACTCTTCACCTTGCATGGTCGAGCCGCTCCGCCCAGACCAACGCGGCGACCGTGGTTTGCGATATAGTCGAAACGCTCGCCAAGGAGCGGATCGAATCCGGCGACGGGTTCTGGCGCGCGCCCTGACCGCGTCTTCCCGTCTTCCGACCCACAGGCATCCAAAAAACGAGGAGCGTGGCTACATGAGTTCCAGGAACGTAATCGAACGGCTGGACGAGGTGGTGGACGATTTCTCCAAACGCGTTCGTATCTACAACGAAGAGGTGACGATGGAGCGTGCGCGCATTTTCGTGATGCAGCACCGCCAGAACACCCGTTTCCGCAATTCGGTCCTGAGGCTTCGCGTGGCCACCAACTGCCCGGAATGGGACGTCAAGCTGGACATCATCCATGCCTGTTCGCAGGAGATCATCGGCGACCACGAATACGGCGGCGGCCAACCTCACTGGGAAATCGTCGAGGACCTCGGCACCTGTCTGGGACTGACCCGGGAAGAAATTCGCACCGAGCCCCTGCTCGACTCGACGCGGATGAGCTGGCTCGCCTGGGAAGCGCTGATGACCAACCGGCACTGGCTCGAAGGGCTGATCGCGAACACCTGCGCCGAACGGTCTGCCCTGCCGGGATATGGCGCGGGCGAGTTGCGGGAGCTGGGCTGGCTGGGCCTCGAACGCCGCCGCTGGCGGGAAACGCTCGGTATCGAGGAAGACAAGCTGAGCTTCTTCAAGATCCACGAAGAAGCGGATGTCGAACATTCCGACATCGGCTGGAACGCGGTTGCCAAATATGCGACGGACCTTGGCATGGAGGACGCGGTGGTCGAGGCCTGCCGGATCAATCTGATGGTTTGGGAAAACTATTGGAACGGCATTTGCGCCGCCGCGGACCGGGTCAGGGCAGGCTGAGCGGGAGAACATGGCATGCCCCCGCTGACACTGACTTTCGCGGCCAGCGAGTACGACCATTTCCACGATCTCGTCTCGGGCGAGGTCGCCGCGGAAGGGATCGAGCTCAACTACCTGAGGCTCACAATCGAAGAGATATTCTTCCGCTTCACCCGGTTCCGGGAATGGGATGTCTCGGAAATGTCGATGGGAAAGTACATATCCCTGAAGTCCCAGGGCGACGAGTCTATCACCGCTATTCCGGTCTTTCCGTCCCGGGTCTTCCGCCAGTCGTCTCTTTACGTTCGGGCGGATAGCCCATTGAAGGGTGCCGAGGAACTGGCCGGAAAGCGGATCGGCATCCCTGAATGGGCGCAGACCGCCTCGATCTATACGCGGGGCTGGCTCGCCCATCAGGTCGGCGTTCCCCTGACGGAAATCGAGTGGATCCAGGCGGGGGTCAATCAGCCCGGCCGGGTCGAAAAGGTGGAACTTCGCCTGCCCGATGGCATTCGCTACCGCCCGGAACCCGAACGCAGCCTCAACGACATGCTGCTTGCCGACGACATCGATGTGGCGATGAGTGCCCATCCGCCGGAAGCGGCCGAGGACGGGAGCGGCCGGATCGTCAGGCTCTACCCCGACTATCGTGAGATCGAGGAAGCCTATTTCAGGGAAACCGGGATATTCCCGATCATGCATGTCATCGCGCTAAGGGGAGACACCTTCGAGGCCAATCGGTGGATCGCGATGAACTTGCTCAAGGCTTTCGAAGAAGCCAAACGGAACGCGTTGCAACGAGCCCAGGAAATCACCGCGACACGGTATCCCTTTGCCTGGTGTTTCGATGCGGCGGCGGAAGCTCGCACGCTCTTCGGCGAGGATTTCTTCCCCTACGGCATCGAGCCCAACCGGAAGACGCTGGAGGCGTTCCTCCAATACGGTTTCGAGCAGGGCGTCTGCCACAAGGAGATAGTGCCGGAGGATCTGTTTCCGCCCGAGGTCCAGGCCGAATTCAAGGTCTGACGAAGGTTCGGCCGGAACCGATTGCGGGGCCGTCGTCCTGACGCTAGGTTCGCGCCGACGACAAGGGCAGGGAGGCATCCATGGTCGCGAAAGTTCCACTTACCATCGCTTGCGGCGATTACGACAGGGTCGCGGCGATCAAGGACGGTCGGGTCGAGGTCGAGGGTTGCGAGGTGACCTTCATTCCGATGGAGCCGGAAGAGGTGTTCTTCCGCGCCTTCCGCTTCCAGGAATTCGACGCCTGCGAGTTGTCGTTTTCCAGCTTCATGATCGTCACTTCGCGAGACGAAAGCCCGTTCGTCGGCATCCCTGCCTTCGTGTCGCGGGTGTTCCGCCATTCCGGGATCTATATCCGCACCGACAAGGGGATCGAGAAACCGGAGGATCTGCGCGGCAAGACGGTTGGCCTGCCGGAGTACCAGATGACCGCACCGGTCTGGATGCGGGGGATGCTGGAGGACGAATACGGCGTGAAGCCGAACGAGATCCACTGGCGTTCGGGCGGACAGGAGGAGGCGGGTCGCGATGAGCGTACGCCGCTCGTTCTGACCAACGGCGTCGACCTCCAGCCGATCCCGGAGGACAAGACCCTGGTCGAGCTTTTCGAGGCCGGCGAACTGGATGCCCTGCTCACCGCGCGCGCGCCATCCAGCTTCCTTCAGGGCAAGCCCAACGTCGCCCGGCTCTTCCCCGACTACCGCGCGGTCGAGCGGGCCTATTGGGAGAAGACCAAGCTGTTTCCGATCATGCACCTGATGGGGGTCAAGAAGTCGCTCGCCGAGCAATATCCCTGGCTGCCGGGGAGCCTCTACAAGGCACTGCTCAAGGCGAAGGCGATCGCGCTTGAGGAGGTGCGGGAAATCGCGGCGCTTAACGTCACGCTCCCCTGGGTGGAGGCCGAGGCGCTGGAGACCCGGGCGTTCATGGGCGAGGATTACTGGCGCTACGGCGTCACGGAATGCGCCCACGAGATCGAGACGATCACGCGCTATTCCTACGACCAGGGGTTGTCGGTCCGGAAGCTGACCGCCGAAGACCTGTTCGCTCCGTCGACCTTCGAAATCTCCAAGATCTGACGGACAGGCGGGAGAGGCCGATGGACGAGGTGCCGCTCGAAATTTCGATCGAAGAGCTCGACCGCATGCGCAGAGAAGGCGGGGCCCACACCCTGCTCGACATACGCGAGCCGCACGAGCTCCAGATCAGCGCGCTTTCGGGGAGTCTCGACATCCCCATGGAAAGCGTGCCGGGACGGCTGGACGAGTTGCCGAAGGAAGGCACGATCGCCGTCCTCTGCCGCACCGGCAACCGGAGCATGAAGGTCACGATGTGGCTGCGCCAGCAGGGCTATGAGGGCGCGACCAACGTGGGCGGCGGCATCAATGCCTGGGCGGAACGCATCGATCCTTCCCTGCCGCAATATTGAATAACGGCGTCCGGAAAGAGAAGTTCGGATGTTGACGGGACGTTGAGGGTCCATCCTGAGAGAAGCCCGGCCCGCGATATATTGTTATACTCGTCGATACAACCGTAACGGGAGGTATCGCTCGTGCGTAGCAGACGTACCTGGCGCGACAGGATCGCACAAGCTCGCTGGGTCCTCATGGCGAGCGTCTTCCCCGCGGTGCTTGCATTCGAGACCACGGCCGCGGAACTCGAATGCCGCGGCAAGGACATCTCCGGCGCGACCTCGTGCTGGTCCAAATCGTCGTCGGCCGCACTAAGCTCTTTTCCGATCAATCTTGTCGATCTGCCCAACGCCGTTATCGGCGGGATCACGCATCGATTGCGTAACAACAGCGTGTCCCATTACAGGGTTACGTTGAACCCGGGGGACATGGCGGGTTCCTGGCTGTCGCTTCAGGTCGCCGGCGTTGCTTTCGGCCCTAGAACGACTCGACACGTCGAAGACGTGGAAACCCTGAAAGGGGCGGTGCGTCGGTCCATAGGTCCAACGGAATTTGACGCGATAACACGAATCCGGGATCGTGATCGTACAGGCTGGCTCGTAACTTACAAGCGCGCATCCGGCATTCTGAGGTGCTACGCCGTCGCGGTGGCATTGGAGCCCAGTGCTTGGGGTGCGGGTCGTACCGACGAGGTCTACGAAATGATTGTCCGGATGAAGGATTGCACGGGCCGTCCGACGCAGCGACAACTCGAAGACTGGCTTCATTCCGTGCGCGCGGTAGCGGACGGTTACAACCGGAAGTAGATGAAAAAAGCCGGTTCGGCCAAACCCGAAGCCACGGCCTCGAACCGCGGACCCTGTTACAGCACCGCCTCGACCCGGGCGACCTCGGGAACGTAGTGCCGGAGCAGGTTCTCCACCCCCATTTTGAGGGTCGCCGTCGAGCTTGGGCAACCCTGGCAGGCGCCCTGCATCTGCAGGTAGACCACACCTTCCTCGAAACCGTGGAAGATGATGTCGCCGCCGTCCATCGCGACGGCGGGGCGGACCCGGGTATCGAGCAGGTCCTTGATCTGGGTCACGACTTCGTCATCGTCGGTTTCCGGCACGGATGCGTCGGCGGTTTCCTCGATAATCGGCAGACCCGCCGTCATATGCTCCATCAGCGCCCCGAGGATCGACGGCTTGAGCACGTACCATTCGAGCGTGTCGTCCTTGGTGACGCTGACGAAGTCGGCGCCGAAGAATACCGCTGTGACCCCCTCGATATCGAACAGCCGTAACGCCAGCGGAGATGCCGCGGCCGCTTCGGCATGCGCGAAATGGGCCGTCCCACTGGACATGACCGTCCGGCCCGGCAGGAATTTGAGGGTTGCCGGGTTCGGGGTCTGCTCGGTCTGGATGAACATGGCTGCTCCGATCGGTTCTTCGGCGGCTAGGCGTGAGCGTGAAATAGCACGATTCCGGCGTCGATCAATTCCCGGTGCCGGTTGCCGGGTCGGCGATGCGATGGCGGTTGAGCAGCGGAAGCTGGGTCAGGATAAACACAAAGGTCAGCCCCATGATGCCGAACACCTTGAAGCTCACCCAGAAATCGGTGCTCTGGGTGCGCCAGACCAGCTCGTTGAGAAGCGCCATGGCGGCGAAGAAGAGCCCGAAACGAAAGGTGAGGCGGCGCCAGCCCTCGTCGTTCATCTGCCAAGCCGATCCGAGTACCGGTTTGAGAAGGGAACGGCCGAACGCAAGGCCGCCCAGCAATACCGCCGAAATCATGGCCTGCACGATGGTGGGTTTGAGCTTTATGAACGTTTCGTCGTTGAGCCAAAGGGTCAGACCGCCGAACACGCCGACCACGCCGGCCGTGATCAGCGGCATGAGGGGCACCCGCCGGTCTACGGCATAGGAAAGCGCGAGCGCGGCCGCGGTCGCGATCATCAACGCCGCCGTGGCGGTGATGAGATCGGACAACACATAGGCACCGAAAAAGACGACCAGGGGTCCGTACTCGGTGATCGACTTCACGGCTCCTGTCCGGTCGGTGGTTGAAGTCGTCATCCGTGCAGCGCCCCCGAATTTGTCCACGAACGAAGACGCGCCCGTGTTCTGGAGCGCTCCCTCCGGCTAAGGAAAATGGGCAAAGAGGAAGCGCCTTTCAAGCTGGCGAGTCCATGGGAAGGTCAATTCATCGACTGCGGCAGTTTGTTGCCATAGCGGTTGATTCCGGGCGAATTGTGCTAGGCTTTCGTCATGGCAACGGCCGCCGACATACCGGGACACCGGACGCCTCTCTCCGCCACGGAGTATGCCCGGTTCAGCGCACTGCTCAAGGTCGCGGCGGAAAGCCCGTTCCCCGGGGAACGGGCGAATGCGCTCGACGCCGCGCGCAGACTCGCCAGGCGCCACGGCATGTCGCTGCAGGAGGCCGCGAGGGAGCCTCGTGGCCCGACCCGGCCCGTGCAGATGCCGCAGCGCCCGCGCCGCTATACCGCCCGGGAGATGGCCGAGATCATCGCTTTTTCCGAAACGCGCCTCCGCGCGGATAAGGAGCGCTACGAACGGGCTCTCAGGGAAGCGATGGAGCGGGGGCTCGACGGGAGCGCCAAAAAGCCCGCCGTTGGGTCGTCATCCACGGGCGCCCAGAAATCGAGCCAGCGCGGCCGCAGTCCGCACAGCTTCGCCAGGGTGCTGCTGTCCGAGACCACGCTGCCGCTCGGCGAGATCGTGAGCCTGACCGGCCTCGACATCTACCGGGTCGTCGGCCTCAAGCTCAAGATGCGTTCGGCCGCCTGACGCCCGTCTCGCCTACGGCCGCGGCACGTAGAACTGCATGCCGAACCAGCGCCAGCGGCCCTTCCGGGCCGGCATGGTGCAGTTGATACGGGCGCGGCCAGGCGGAAAAGCTTTCTCCACCTTGACGATAATGCGGTCTCGCCCGCGCCGTTCCAGCCCGGCGCGCCCTTGTCCCGAGGCATAGCAGGCTATCGACGCCAGACCCTTGAGCGCCTCGCCGGCGACCGTAAACGCGAATGCTGGAGGATTCGTGCCCGAAGTCAGCAAAGGATCGACGGGAACGATATCCACCGCTTCGATGGGGAGCGCGTTGGCGGCGAGCCTGAAACGGGAAGCGCTACCGTAAGTCTCGTTCATCGCGAAGCGCGGAAGGAAAAATCGATCCGCGCCAGGGTACAGCACGCCCGAGTGTTGTCCGAACGCGGCAACGAAGCCCGCGCGTTCGACAACGTTACCGACAGCGCGGCTCTTTTCGCCATACGGATAGGCGAACAGGGTAGGCCGCATCCCGAGCTCTTGCTCGAACCGCTCGTTCGATCTCGCCAGTTCCGCCGCGTTCGCCTCGGGTGTCAGAACCGGCATGTGAGGGTGGCTCTCGGTCTGGCTGCCTATCGTCACGCCCGCCGCCGCGAGGTCCCGGATCCGGTCCCAGTCCATGTAGTTTCGATAGCCGCGGTCGATAGGTCCTGTCGCGACGAAAAGGGTGAAGGGCAACCCCGCCTTACGAAATCTGGGCCAGCCTTCGGTGTAGAGGGACAGGAAGGCATCGTCGACGCTGAGCCCGACAGTTCTGTCCGGAAGGTCGCGTCCATCCCGGATCGCAGACACGATTTCGGGCAACGGAAGGACCGTGAACCTGCCGCTGGTCAGCACTTCGATATGCGCCTCCAGCTGGGCGATTGTGGTATTGGTCGAGGGAAGGGTCGTCTCGCCGAAGCGGTGATACATGAACACCACCGCCGAACTCGCGGCAAAGGCAGGCTGCGCGATCGGCAGGATCAGGGCGGCAACCAGACCCGGCAGCAACGGTCGCCAGCGGCGGAAACAATTGGGCATCACATGCCTTCCGTCCAGGCAAGTTCGATACGGATCGCTCCCGAAGACTCCACGTCGAAACGATCCGTTGTCAAACGCTCCAACGGGACAGCACTGCCGCGCGTTCCGATTGTCCTTGCTCCATCCGGCGATCCGAATAGATTCCTTCCGTGCCGGAAGTCCTGCCCCGGAAGGAGTCCAGATTGACCCAGACGGTTCATTCGGAACCGCCCTTGATCGCGGGCGAAGCGGTCGGTGCAGGGGAAGACGGCCAGCCGACCCTGATCGGATCCGAATGCGCGAACTGCGCGACCCGGGTCTTCCCGCCCGTTCCCCTTTGCCCCGAATGCATGGGCGAGAACGTCGCTCCCTTCGCGCTGGGGCGCAGGGGACGTCTTTACAGCTATTGCACCGTTCATGTCGCACCGCGCGGCTGGTCCGTTCCCTATATCGCGGGCTATGTCGACCTGCCCGAAGGGGTGCGTGTTTTCACGCACGTCGTAGACGCACCGGAGGAAGACCTGTCGATGGAGATGGAGGTCGAGTTGACCGTGGCGGTACTCGGCACCGACAGCGACGGCGGGGCCTTTTCGAGCTACGCCTTCCGTCCCAGCGCACCGGAGCGAAGCGATGCGTGAGGTCTCGGTTATCGGCGCCGGCATGGTCAGGTTTGGCAAGCAGCCGGAAAAGACACTGGCCGAGATCGCCTGGCCCGCGGTGAAACATGCCATCGACGAGGCGGGCGTCGCGAAGCCGGATATCGAGGCCGCCTATTGCGGCACCGCGCTCGGCGGGATGATGTCGGGACAGCGCATCCTCAAGGCAATCGGGCTTACCGGCCTGCCGATCGTCAACGTCGAGAACGCATGCTCGTCGTCTTCGAGCGCGTTTCGCGAGGCCTGGATCGCGGTGGCGAGCGGCCTCTACGACGTGGCCCTGGTGATCGGCGTCGAGAAACTGACCAAGTTCGGCGGCGGTACGCTGCCCCTGGAACGCGAGGACTTCGAGGTCGCGCACGGCATGGTGATGCCGGCGCTCTACGGCATGCGGGCGAAACGCTACATGCACGATTACGGGCTGACGCGGGAGCAGCTTGCCAAGGTCGCCGTCAAGGCGCACGACCACGGCGCACTCAACGAGGACGCCCAATACCGGAACCGGCTAACCGTGGACGAGGTGATGGCGGCGCGCCCCATCGCCGACCCGTTCACTCTGCTGCATTGCTGCCCGTCGGGCGACGGGGCGGCGGCCCTGGTGATCGCGGCCGATTCGGTCGCGTCGCGTTACACTTCGAGGCCCGTTCGCGTGCTCGCCTCCGAGCTCGCTTCCGGCAAGTACATGACCGGTTTCCGCGACATGACGACGCCCGAGATTACCGTGCGCGGCGCGAAGGAAGCCTACGAGACGGCTGGCGTCGGACCGGAGGATGTGGATGTCGCGGAGGTGCACGACGCCTTTACGATCGCCGAACTTCTCTACTACGAAGCGCTGGGATTCTGCGAACGGGGCGATGCGGCGGGGCTACTGGAAGACGGCGAGACCTCGCTCGGCGGCCGGATCCCGGTGAACCCGTCGGGAGGACTTCTGTCCAAGGGTCATCCAGTCGGCGCAACCGGCGCCGCGCAAATGGTCGAGATCGTCCGCCAGCTCCGCGGAGAGTGCGGCAACCGTCAGGTGGAAGGCGCCAAGGTCGGGCTCACCCACTGCACGGGCGGCGGCATCTCGGGCTTCGACCACGGCGCCTGCTCGATCCACATTTTCTGTAACTAGGGGCAAGGGATGAAACCTCCGCCTTTCACCTATCACGATCCGCGAACGATCCCCGAAGTGCTGGATCTGCTGGCGGAGAAGGACAACGCGCGTCTCTTGTCCGGCGGGCAGTCGCTGATGCCCATGCTCAACATGCGTTACGTTCTTCCCGACGACGTGATCGACCTGAACCGGGTCGAAGGCCTTTCAGGGATAGAAGCCGGGAACGGGTCGCTCGGTATCGCTGGAATGACGCGCCAGCGCGAAATCGAGTTTTCCGATGTCGTGGGCGCTCGCTGCCCGATCATGACGGAAGCGATTCTGCAGGTCGGCCACCGTCAGACCCGCAATCGGGGGACGCTGGGCGGCAGTCTCGCCCATCTCGACCCGTCGGCCGAGCTTCCGGCGGTGGCAATGGCGCTCGATGCCACGATCCATGTCGAGAGCAAACGCGGCAGGCGCGATATTTCCATGGCCGATTTTCCGGCCGGCTACATGACGCCTTCCATCGAGCTCGATGAGATGGTTATCGGCGCGACCTTTCCTCTGTGGGAGGAGGGCCACGGATACGCCTTCATCGAGTTCGCGCGACGCCACGGGGATTTCGCGATCGTGTCCGCCGGCGCGCTGATGACGACCGACGGTGCGGGCAAGGTGGACCGGGTCTCGATCACGGTTAGCGGCGTTGGTCCGTCGCCGGTCCGGTGCACCGAGGCCGAAGAGATGATTCTGGGGCAGACGCCCGAACTCGAACTGTTCCGCGAGGCGGCGGAGACCGCGCGCGCGTTCGACGCGATGGAAGACATCCACGCGCCTTCGTCCTACCGGCAGCACCTGGCGGCCGTCCTGTCGCGACGGGCGCTCGAAAAGGCGCAGACGCGCCTGGGAGGTACCAATGGCTGACCGGCGGCGGATCAGCGTCACCATCAACGGCGATACCTTCGAGCGCGAGGTCGAGACCAGGCTGCTGCTCTCCGACTTCATCCGGCACGAGTGCGAACTCACCGGAACCCATGTCGGCTGCGAGCACGGGGTTTGCGGCGCGTGCACGATCCTGCTCGACGGCATGACCGCCCGAAGCTGTCTGATGCTCGCGGTGCAGGCGGACGGGCACGAGTTGCTGACCATCGAGGGCATCGCGCCGAACGAGGAGGAGCTCCATCCGCTGCAGCAGGCCTTCATGGACAACCACGGCCTGCAATGCGGTTACTGCACGCCGGGCATGCTCACGACGCTGCTCGAATTCCTGCGCGACAACCCGAACCCGACCGAAAAGGAGGTGAGGATCGCCATTTCCGGCAATCTTTGCCGCTGCACCGGGTATCAGGGGATCGTCGACGCCGCGCTGGACGCAGCTGGCCGTCTGAGGGGCGAGGCCGGGGCCTGAACCCATGGGTGCCAAGGCGATGGGCGCCCGGGTCAGGCGCATGGAGGACCCGGCGCTTCTGACCGGCCGCGCGGTTTTCACCGACGACATCCACTTGTCCGGAATGCTGGAAGCGGCGTTCGTACGCTCGTCGCAAGCGCATGCGCGTATCCGGTCCGTCGACGCGTCCGCGGCGGAAGCCATGCCCGGCGTCTTCAAGGTGGTGACGACGGCGGATCTGCCGTCCGATCTGCGCAAGGCCCGGGTGCCCTTCCAGGTACCCAACCCGGCGATCACCCAACCGTTCCAGCAGCGTCTGTTGGAGGACGAGGAGGTGTGCTTCGTCGGCGAGCCGATCGCGATGGTGTTGGCCGAGACCCGGTACCAGGCCGAGGACGCGGCCGCCGCGGTCGTCGTCGACTACGAGGTGCTGCCCGCCGCGTCGGATTGCCGCGACGCCTTGGCCGAAGGTGCGGGGCTCTGCCACGCCGACAGCGGCAACAACCTCTGCGCCGAGTTCAAGCTGGGCTATGGCGAAGTGTCCGCCGCGTTCGCGGGCGCCGAACATATCCTCGAAGTCTCGCTCTGGAGTCACCGGGGCGCCGGCCTCGCCATCGAAAACCGGGCAGTCGTCGCCGAGCCCGACACGCTGCGCGACGTGGTGACCCTTTGGTCGGCGACGCAATCGCCGTTCCTGGTGAAGCAGAATGTCGTCGACATGCTCGACTGGCCGGCGGATCGGCTTCGCGTGATCGCGCCCGAGGTCGGCGGGGGATTCGGCCCCAAGACGGTCTATTACGTCGAGGAAGCGCTGATCCCGCTCTGCGCGACGATGTTCGACCGGCCCATCAAGTGGGTCGAGGACCGGAGGGAGAACTTCGTCGCCACGAACCAGGAGCGCGACCAGTACTGGGACATGGCGCTCGCATGCGATGGCGACGGAAAGATCCTCGCCGTGCGCGGCACGATGATCCACGACACCGGCGCCTATATGCCATGGGGGATCATCAGCCCCTATATTTCCGCGACCACGGTCCCGGGCCCCTATGTGGTCCCCGCCTATGAGCTGACCACCCGCGTCGCGTTGACCAACAAGGTCGCGGTTACGCCGGTGCGCGGCGCCGGGCGGCCGCAGGCGGTGTTCGCGATGGAACGGCTGCTCGACCGCGCGGCGGACGGGCTCGGCATCGACCGGGCGGAAATCCGCCGGCGCAATTTTATCCCGACCGAAGCGATGCCTTACTCCCTCGGGCTGATATTCCGCGACGGCAAGCCGATGACCTATGACAGCGGCGACTATCCCCGCTGCCAGGCGGAGGCGCTGGCGCTCGCCGACTACGATAGCTTCGCGGACCGGCGCACCAAGGCGGAGGCCGAGGGCCGCCATGTGGGGATCGGAATCGCCAACTTCGTCGAGGGCACCGGGCTGGGACCGTTCGAGGGCGCCACGGTACGGGTGCACGCGAACGGCAAGATCACCGTCTACACCGGCGGGGGCGATTCGGGCCAGGGGCACTGGACGACGCTCGCCCAGCTTTGCGCCGAGCCGCTCGGCGTCGATCCGTCGGACATCATGGTAGAGGTCGGCGATACCGGGAAGATCGCCAACGGAATCGGTACCTTCGCGAGCCGGATCGCGGTCAACGCCGGCAACTCGGTTCATCTCGCCGCGACTTCGGTGCGCGAGAAGGCGATCAAGGTCGCGTCCCACCTGCTCGAAGCGGCCGAGGAAGACCTCGACATCGAGGACGGCCGGATCTTCGTGAAGGGCGTTCCCGGCGTCTCGACGACCCTGCGCGACGTCGCCCGAGCGGTGCGGGGCATGCCCGGTTTCTCGCTTCCCGGCGGCGTCGAGCCCGGCCTGGAATCGACGGAGTATTTCTCTCCGCCGCAGGCCGCCTATTGCAACGGCACCGCGGTCGTCGAAGTGGAAGTCGATCCCGAGACCGGCCGGGTGGACATCCTGAACTTCGCGATGGCGCACGATTCCGGAAATCTGATCAACCCCTTCATCGTCGACGGACAGGTCCAGGGCGCCTGCGCGCACGGAATCGGAAATACCCTGCTCGAATGGATGGGATACGACGACGACGCCCAGCCGCTGACCACGACCTTTGCCGACTACCTTCTGCCGGGCGCGCCCGATGTCCCGAGAATAGATGTCGTGCATGTCGAGTCGCCCAACCCCAACAACCCGCTGGGCGTCAAGGGAGCTGGCGAGGGCGGCACCATACCGGCGCTCGCCGCGATCGTCGCCGCCGTCGAGGACGCGCTCAGCCCATTCGGAATAGCGCTCGACGACGTTCCGATCATGCCCGGCCGGTTGACGGAGCTGATCGACGAAGCGCGGGCGCGCAGGGAGTGAGCGAGCCGCGCCCCCTCGCAGGTGTCCGTGTCCTCGACCTGACGCAATTCCTCGCAGGTCCCTTCGCGACCCAGATTCTCGGCGATCTCGGCGCCGAAGTGATCAAGCTGGAAGCGCCATCCGGCGACTGGTCGCGCAGCCTGCCGCCTCATTTTGTCGGTCCCGACAGCGCCTACTACCTGAGCGTCAATCGCAACAAGAAGAGCGTGGTCGCGGACATGAAGTCGGCCGACGGTCTCGCGCTGGTCCGTCGACTGGCCGGCGCTTCCGATATCGTCATGGAGAACTTCCGTCCCGGCGTGCTCGACCGGCTGGGCCTGGTCTATGACGATCTCGCGGCGGAGAACGAAGGGCTCATCTGGTGCTCGATCAGCGGGTTCGGCCAGGACGGTCCGGACCGCGACCGGCCGGCCTACGACATGATCGTGCAGGCCCTTTCGGGCGGGATGAGCATGACCGGCGTGCCCGGCGAACCGGCGGTGCGCGCCGGCATTCCGATCGGCGATCTCTGCGCCGGGATGTACGGGGCGATCGGCGTGCTTGCCGCGCTCGAGGCAAGACGGCGCACCGGCAAGGGTCGGCTGGTGGACGTCGCCATGCTGGACTGCCAGGTGGCGATGCTGTGCTACCAGGCGGCCTATTTCCTGCATTCCGGGAACGAGCCCGGCCGTCAGGGTCGCGGTCATGCTTCGATCCCGACCTACCGCTCGTTCGATGCCGGCAACGACACCGAGCTGGTAATCACCGCCAACACGGAACGCATGTGGCGGGCTCTGTGCGGCGTGCTGGGCCGGGAAGAGCTTGCCGACGATCCCCGATTCGCGACCAACGACGACCGCTACGCCAACCGCTTCGAGCTCTGGCCGCTGCTGGAAGCGGCGTTCCGGGAGAAGGACGCCGATGCATGGGTGCCGCTCCTGCTGGAGGCAGGAATCCCGGTGGGCAGGGTCAACACGCTCGGGGCCGCGCTTTCCAACCCCCAGATCGACCACCGCGACATGGTGCTGAATCTGACAGCAGGCGACGGACGCCGGGTCCGCGTCGCGGGCAACCCGATAAAGTTCGCGGAAGACGTACCGCCTCCGGCCGGCTTTCCGCCGTTGCTTGGCGAGAACACCCGCGAAGTGCTCGCGGACGTGCTTGGACTAGATGAAGAAGAAATCGAAGCGGCGCTCTCCACGGGCGCTGTCGGCGAGCCTCGTTCCCAGAGGGTCTAGACATGTCAGACAATCGAATCGTTCTTGCGACGGATGGCGAAATCGTCCGCGTCAACATCGACAGGCCCGATGACGGCAACCTGATGTCGGCCACGATGATCGCGGAGCTCACGCGGCTCCTGAACCAGGCTGGCGGAGATCCCGCGCTCAAAGCCATCGTGCTGACCGGGGCGGGGGACAATTTCTGTCTTGGCCGGGAGCCCGGCGCGGGCGGCGACAGCAAGACCGCGCTGGAAATGCGTGAGAGTCTGACGAGTCCGATCCTCGGCCTTTATGCCGCCGTACGGGGCTCGGAAATCCCCGTGATCGCTTCCATCCAGGGTCAGGCCGCTGGATTCGGTTGCGCGACGGCCGCGGTTTGCGACATCACCATCGCTGCCGACGACGCGAAATTCAGCCTGCCCGAAATGACGCACGATCTTCCGCCGACGCTCGCGATGTGCGCTCATATCGACCGCACCATGCCCAAGGCGATCGCGTGGCTGGTCTATTCGACCGGGACGGTCGATGCGGAAACGGCCAAGACGCTCGGTTTCGTCAGCAACGTCGTCCCCGCCGCCTCGCTCCGCGAGGAAACCGAGTCATTGCTGGCGACCTTGACCGCGCGGCGGCGCGACGCGTTGATTACCTGCAAGCAGTTCCTCGCCAATGCGCGGCTGATGGAGACTGACAAGGCGGCCGACTATGCCGGCAACCTGCTCTCGGTGATCCTGTCTTCACGCTGAACGCGAATCATGTCTTCGTTTCGGTCTCGATGACCCGGTCCAGAATCCAGTTGTCCACGGCGTGGACGCCCGCCTCGCGATGGCTGAAGCGGCCGGGCCGTGCGTGCGGCGAGGCGAGACCTCGCTGCTGAATTTCGGTCGCACGATTGTCTTCCGGGTGCGACGCATCGGTTCTGGCGGTGTAGTCGGGCAGGATTGCCTCGAAATCCGGCCGCCGGGTGGAAGCTTCGGGAAAGCATAGGCCCGTGACGACCTGCGTCCGATCCGGCGCGAGCGGCCGGAACGACATCCACCACATGCAATCGACCGTGAAGACGAGGAACGAAGCGGCGTAGAGCCCGATGAAATACGTACCTTCCGCCGCGCGCCCTTCGAGCGTCGGGATCGGCGGCAGCGTCTTCCTGGCCCCAAGCCTGACCGCGAGCGAGCCCTCGTGACGGAACCACGAGCCCGACCAATGCCCGGACGACGGGAGCTGCTCCGGCAGCTGGTCGTCGAGCGTACCCCGGTGAACGATGGCGACGTGGTAGCTCTCGCGCTGGTTCTCGAGGCAGAGCTTCCAGTTGCAGGCCACATCGTATGAACGGCGGTGAACGCAGGTCATGCCTTCCGCCCGGTGCGAGTGGAGGTATTCGGGAAGGTTGCCGAGATGGTCGTCGATTTCCGGGCCATCGGCGGTGAAATTCAGGAACACGAAGCCCGCCCATTGGGCCAGCCGAAGCGGGATCAATCCGAAATAGGCCGAATTGAATTTCCTGGCCTGCTCCATCCCGGCCGCCGCGATCAGCCTGCCGTCGAGGGAATAGCTCCAGCCGTGATAGGGGCATGAAATCGCTCTGACGCTGCCGCATTCCGAAACCAGCCGAGAACCGCGGTGCCGACACGTATTGGCGAAGGCCCGGAGCGTACCGTCGTCGTCGCGGAGCACGATCGCCGGAACGCCGGCGAGGTCTATGGCGCGGTAGTCGCCCGGTTCCGGGACCTCATCCGCGCGGCAAACCAGATTCCAGTGGACCCGGAAAATACGTTCCATCTCTCGAGAGAAGAAAGCGGGGTCCGTATAGCAGTACGGTGGCAGCGTCTCGGCCGCGAGCAGGGGAAGGCGGACTTTCGCGTAGCGCGCCGGATCGAAAAGACCGGGCTGTGGCGCGGCGCGTTCCGTCAATGGATCGGCGCAATGGGGGGGTCGTCGGCGCCATACTTCGGCAGCGCAAGGCCGAGCTTCCCTTCGACGACCTCCCGTGCGCGGCGAATGTAGTCTTCGCGCATCGCCTCGTTGGTACGCATCTTGATCCCCCATCTGCGGTAGAGGGCGTTGTTCCGCGAGCCCGGCCGGCCGAAGAAAGGAGGAACCAGCGGGAAAATCCGGTCGATATGCTGCTGTACCAGGACCTTGCCCTCGTCGGTCTGGCAGATATCGGTACAGAAGTTCTCGCCGAACTCGGCATGGAAGTGTTCCTCGGGCATCGTCATCCTGGCCAATCTTCTGACAGGATGAAAAGAACACTGCACAAGATCTTCTACCTGAAGGATTTCTGCCAGGTCGCCCAGCATCTTGATGACGCAGAACTCCTCCCAAGTCGTCATCTCGAAACTCATGATCGAGAGAGGGCTCTTCTCGGTCTTCTCGGGCAGCATCCGGTCTTCCGGAATGCCCATCTCCCGACCCAGCTCGAAGAAGCGGTAGTGGTGGCCGTACTCCTCCATCACGATCCGGCAGGTGAGCCACTTGGCATAGGGCGTCGGCGCAAGGGCGATCGCGGGCTCGTCGTAAACGCGCGAGCCGTAGAGCTCGTTGATCGCGTGGCTGATCACGATCTTCCGGCAGCACTCCCGGTATTCCTCCGGGGCGCCACGAAACGCCTCCACACTTTCGATCTGCGGAAAGTCGCTCATGCCGTTCCTCAGCCCGATCCGCCGCTCGCTTTCTCGGCTTCAGTATAGAACGCATCGGCGTGGCAGTCCCTGCGCGCGAGGCCTAGCGCGAGCAGGCGTTCGGTGCAGCTCTCCACCATGATCGGCGGACCCGCGAGGTAGGCCTTGAAGCCATCGAGGTTGTCGAAATCCGACGACAGCGTGTCCGCCAGCCAGCCGGTGCGTCGGCGGGTCGGCCCGTCGGGCTCGGACAACACGGTGACGACACGCAGATTGGGATGACCCGCGGCAAGGGCGGTGAAATGCTTTTCCAGGTAGACGTCACGCTCCGCCCGGGCACCGAAATACAGAAACATCTCCTGACGGGCGCCGCCGGCGAGCGCGCTCTCCGCGATCGACTTGATCGGGGCAAGCCCGGAACCGCCCGCGACCAGCAGGACCGGTCCGCGATGGTTCTTTCGGTAATGCGCGGTTCCCATCGGGCCGCTGACCGACACGGGGTCCCCGATCCTGAGTGCGTTCATGACATGGCGCGTTACCCGACCGCCCGCCACGAGACGTATGTGGAACTCCAGCCGCGCCGCGCCTGGCGCGGATGCCATCGAGAAATCGCGCGCCGGCAGACCTTCGAAAGCCAGGGCCGCGTATTGCCCGGCCGTGAAATCGAACGGCCCGCCGCTCTCAATGTCGAGCGACAGGATGCGGATGTCGTGGGTTGCATGGCCGATCCCGGCGACCCGGCAGGCGATGTGTCGGCTGGCATGAACCGCGGCCTCCTCCTCTTCGACGGGTTCGACGGTGCAATCCGACCACGGGACGGATCGGCAGGCGAGAATCAGGCCCCGGCCGCGTTCTTCTTCCGTGAGCGCGAATGGCGAATGGGGGGCCATCTCGATATCGCCGGAGATCAAGTGCGACTTGCATCCGCCGCAGTTTCCCGACCGGCAGCCATGCGGGTAGTCGATGCCACGTCCCAGGGCGGTCTCGAGGATCGTTCGTCCCGCGGGCACATCGATCTCGGCCCAGCGTCCTCCGCCGGGCTTGTTCAGGCTGACGCAATAGTTCATTGCTCCTATATCGAGCCCGGCGCCGGGATTGTCCACCGGCCGGGCAGGGGAGCACGCGATGCGATGCTGATCGGCGAAATCCTTTCCTCGGCAGCGGCGCGCGTCCCCGAGAAGACCGCGATCCGGATGGACGGGTTCCAGCAGAGCTTCGCGGCGCTCGACCGGGCCGCCAACCGTGTCGGCAACGCGTTGCTCCAAGCCGGCTATGGCAAAGGCCGCAACATCGCGATCCTGTCTTCCAACCGGCCGGAATATGCCGCGATCCATTTCGGGACTGCACGATCCGGCGCCGTGCTCGCCCATCTGTCGACTCGGATCGCGGACGGCGAGATCGGCCGGATCGTTGCGAATACGGACATCGAAGCGCTGTTCGTCGATGAGCGCCTCGTTGGAGAGGTTGCCTGCCTGCTCGAAAGCACCCCCGTGTTGGAGCGCATCGTCGTTATCGGCGGCGCGGCACGTGAGGGCAACGAAGGTTTCGACGACTTCCTTTCCGGCGCCTCCGACGACCCGCCGGAGGTTTCCGTAGCTCCGGGCGATCCATGTCTGATCAATTTCACCGGCGGCACCACCGGGCTCCCGAAGGGCGTCGTGGCGAGCCACGAATCGCGGGCAATCGGGTCGGTGCGCGCGCGGCGCGAGTTCGAGCTGGAAGACGACGACGTGTTTTGCTGCTCGACCCCGCTGTTTCACATTGCCGGCCTCCTGGTCTGGTTCCAGACCGGCATTCTCAACGGCAACACGCAAGTGCTGATGTCGGGCTGGGATGCGGAAGAATTCATGAGGCTTGTGGAAGAGGAGGGTGTGACGGCGGCCTTCCTGGTTCCCACCCAGATCAATGCGGTGATCGGCCATCCCGGCTTTTCCGCGGATCGCCTCAAGGGATGGCGGTACTGCAATTTCGGCGGCGCGCCGATGCCAACCGCGCTGGCGGAACGGATGATGGAAGCGTTGCCTCATCTCGAATCGGTCGAACAATACGGCCAATCCGAAACCGGTAATCTCACGGTCCGGCCACCCCGATTCGCACGCTCGAAGATGGGGAGCGCGGGGCGCGCCTTCCGCGACGTGGATATCGCGATCCTGAACGCCGAAGACCGGCCCCTGCCACCGGGCGAGATCGGCGAGCTGGTCACCCGGGGAACCCACCGTATGCTCGGCTACTACAAGGATCGGAAGGCCACGGCCGATGCGATCACCGCCGACGGCTGGATCCGCACCGGCGATGTGGGTTACCTCGACGAGGACGGGTTCCTGTTCCTCGTCGACCGATCCAGGGACATGATCGTCTCGGGCGGCGAGAACATCTATCCGAGCGAGATCGAAGACGCGCTCTGCCAGCATCCGGCGGTCAACGAATGCGCGGTGTTCGGCATCCCGGACGATCGCTGGGGCGAGGTGCCGGCGGCCCATGTCGTGCTTGAAGCCGGTGTCGAAAGCCGGGAAGAAACGCTCATCGCGTTCGTCGCGGACCGGATCGCCCGCCACAAGCGGCCGCGTCAAATCCGTTTCGTCGACACCATGCCCAAGACCCCCGTCGGAAAGATCCAGAAGAACCTGATTCGCGCGCCCTATTGGCAGGGCCGGAAGCGGGCTATCTGAAACCCGAGACGTAAACCCTGCATCGAAAGGAACACCATGAACGGAACCGGATTTTCGCTAGCGACCTTTTCCGGCGGACCCGCGGGCTCTTTCGCCGCGATCGTGCTTGGGGAGCGGGCCTTTTCCATTTCCGGCGTGTATCCCGCCTATCGGGACAGCGCGCGCGGCAAGGCCGGGCCGCTGACGGCGAAGGACGACATCCATGACATGCTTGAGGGCTGGGATCACAATTTCCCGGTGCTTCAGGAAATCGTCGCCTTTATCGAGGACGAAGGGGCCGCAAGCGGTCGTTTCGCGGACGTTTCCGCCCCCGTCGACGGCCTCCGCGCGTTGCCGCCCGTCCAACGGCCGGGCAAGATCCTGAACGCGGCGCAGAACTTCCAGGAGCATGTCGACGAGATGATCCGCGCCGGCAACACGCCCTCGGGTGGACCGCGGTTCACCGGCGACCGGTCGACCTCGATGCCCTACCTGTTCCTGAAGGCGTCGACCGTGCTGGCCGGCGCCAACGATGACATCGCCATCCCGCGCGGCATGGAGAAGATCGACTGGGAGGCCGAGATCGCCTGCGCGATCTGGAAGGGCGGCAAGCGGATCGGCGCGGAAAAAGCGCTCGATCACGTCGCCGGTTTCATGACCACCAACGACGTCTCATGCCGCGACCTGAACATGCGGCCCGACCGCCCGGGACTGCGCTCGGACTGGTTCGGCGGCAAGAGCCACCAAGACTTCGCGCCGATGGGGCCCGTGCTGGTGCCCAAGGCCTTCGTCGAAGACCACATGAACCTGTTCATCCGGCTTACGCTCAACGGCGAGGTCAAGCAGGACGGCAATACTTCGCAATTCATCTATACGCCCGAGGAGCAGATCGAGTTCGCTTCCAACATTTCAGGCGTCGATGTCGGCGATATCTTCGTCTGCGGCACCTGCGGCGGCGTCGGCATGGGAACCGGCACCTTCCTCAAGGTCGGAGACGTGATGGAAACCGAGGTGGAAGGACTCGGGAAGATGACCAACCGTCTGGTCGAGGATACGGATTGACCGGCGGTTCAGCTGAACGCCTTGAAGGTGATCAGCGTAAACGTGTCCTTGACCCCGGGCAGGAGCTGGACCTTCTGGGTGACGAAGTGGCCGATGTCCTGGTCGTCCGACAGGTAGAACTTCATCAACAGATCGAACTGGCCCGACACCGAATGGATTTCCGAGGCCTGTTCGATCTGCTCGATCGTGTCGGCCGCGACCTTGTAGGCTTGGCCGAGCTCGCATTTGACCATCACGAAGATGGTCTGCATCAGCCTGGCTCCCCGGTCCGGCCGGGCTTCAGCAGGAAGGCCGGGACGTGGCTACCCATGCCGACGACAGGGTCGGCGGCCGGCCCTTTTTCTCTTGCCTTTTCGGGCTTGCGCCGCTGACGCCTGGCCTGGGTGGATTTCGGCTCGCGGACAGGAACGGGCTTGGCTTCCGCCTTCGAGTCGGTCTTGGCGTTCGAAGAGCGGCGTCTCCGGCCCCGCTTCGGTGCGGATTCGGCGAGTTCGCCGTTCTCCAGACCCGTCACCGCGAACTCGGGGATTTCCCTGCCAAGCATCCGGGTGACAGCCGCGACCGCATCCGTATCGTCGGGTGTCGCGATGGTGAATGCGCGGCCTTCCTTGCCGGCGCGGCCGGTGCGTCCGATCCGGTGTATGTAGTCTTCCGGGTTGTAGGGAACGTCGAAGTTGAAGACGTGGGAAAGGTCCACGATGTCGAGCCCGCGCGCCGCGACATCGCTGGCAACCAGAATCCGCACCTCGTTATTCCGGAAGGCATCCAGGGTTTCCAGCCGGACCGGCTGCGGCATGTCGCCGTGGAGCGCCGCGGCGGCAAGGCCGTGCTTCTTCAGCGAGCGGTATAGAATGTCGACATCGCGCTTGCGGTTGCAGAAGATGAGGGCGTTCTGGACGTCCTCGCTCCGGATAATGCGACGAAGCGCCTCCCGCTTGTCGCGCGTTTCGACAATGCTGAGGTGCTGGATCACCGTTTCCGCGGGGCTCGCGGGCGGCGTCACGTGAATTTCCCTGGGGTTCATCAGGAAAGCATCCGCGAGGCGCCGGATTTCCCCCGGCATGGTCGCGGAAAAGAACAGGGTCTGACGGATTTTCGGCAATTGGCCGACGATTTTCTCGACGTCGGGAATGAAGCCCATGTCGAGCATCCTGTCGGCTTCGTCGATCACAAGGACCTTGATGTCGCTCAACAGGATGCGGCCCCTCTCGAAATGGTCGATCAGGCGTCCCGGCGTTGCGATCAGCACGTCGACGCCGCGTCCGAGTTTCTTCGACTGGTCGTCCATGGAGACGCCGCCGATCAGGAGCGCCTGGGAGAGCTTGTGGAACTTGCCGTAGTCGTCGAAGTTCTTGGAAATCTGCATCGCGAGTTCGCGCGTCGGCGTCAGGATCAATGAGCGCGGCATCCGGGCGCGGGCCCGCCCGGAAGACAGGATCTCGATCATCGGAAGGACGAACGAGGCGGTCTTGCCGGTGCCGGTCTGGGCACAGCCCAGAATGTCGCGCCCGGTCAGCGCGGAAGGTATCGATTGTTCCTGAATCGGCGTCGGCGTTTCATAGCCGACTTCCTCGATCGCTCGGAGGACGTCGGGCCCAAGCCCAAGTTCGTCAAAACCCATTGATATCCGGAAGAAACTCTGCTGAGGGAGATACGGTGCCTTGCGGCTGCACCTCATTTGGTCCTTCCGGCCTCCTTTGTCAAATTATCGTTGGATGACAGCTCGCGGAGCCGACCGGCTGCCGCTCAGATATCCAGATCGTCCACGGCGGGCGCGCGCTCCCGGATGAAGGCGAGCCGCAGTTCCGGCTTGCGGCCCATGAGTTGCTCGACCAGGGCTTCGGTGGACCCGGCGCCGCTCCCGGTCTCTTCGTCCGCGATGCCGATCCGATAGAGGTTGCGCTGCGCCGGGTCCATGGTGGTATCGCGAAGCTGTCCCGGCGGCATCTCGCCCAGCCCCTTGAAACGGCTCACCTCTATCTTGCCTCGACCATGGAAGTGCTCGGCGATCAACCGGTCGCGATGTTCATCGTCCCGGGCGTAGAGCGTCTGGCCGCCCTGACTCACCCGGTAGAGCGGAGGCGCGGCGAGATGGAGATGGCCGTTTCGAATCAGCCGCGGCATCTCGCGGAAGAAGAAAGTCATCAGCAGCGAGGCGATATGGGCTCCGTCCACGTCGGCGTCGGTCATGATGATGACACGCTCGTAGCGCAGCTTGTCGTCGTCGTATTCGACGCCGCGCCCGCATCCCAGCGCCTGTACGAGATCGGCGAGGTCCTGGTTCTGGCGCAATTTCTCGATCGAAGCGCTGGCAACATTGAGGATCTTGCCACGGAGCGGGAGTATGGCCTGGGTTTCCCGGTTGCGGGCCTGCTTCGCGGAACCGCCCGCCGAATCGCCTTCGACGAGAAAGATCTCGGTGCCCTCGGCCGATGCGCGGCTGCAATCGGTGAGCTTGCCGGGAAGCCGGACGCGCCGCGTCGGGGTCTTTCGCGCGAAGGCCCGGTCCTGCTTGCGCTTCAGCCTGTCCTCGGCGCGCTCCACCACATAGTCGAGGAGCGCGTTGGCGCTCGCCGGATCGCCGGTCAGAAAATGGTCGAAATGGTCCTTCACCGCGGTATCGACCAGCCGGGTCACGGATGCGGTGGAAAGCCGGTCCTTGGTCTGGCCCTGGAACACGGGATCGCGGATGAACACCGACAGCAGCCCGCACGCGCCCCCGAGGATATCCTCGCCGGTGATCTGGGCAGCCCGCCTGTTGCCGACGAGATCGCCATAGGCCTTGAGACCGCGCATCAGCGCGGCGCGGAGGCCGTTGTCATGCGTTCCGCCCTGCAGGGTCGGAACCGTGTTGCAGTAGGAGCGGAACTGGCGCGGCCCGTCCTCGGGCCACGCGATCGCCCATTCCGCCCGGCCGCCACCGTTGAGCGCGGCCTCGCCGGTGAACGGCCGCTCGCCGACCAGCCCGGCGTCTGCAAGCGTGTCCCTGAGGTCGTCCGCAAGCCCGCCGGGAAAACAGAGCGTGTCCTCGGCGGGAATTCCGGGGCACGCGCGGCGGCGTTCTTCGGCGCAGCGCCAGCGGATTTCGACCCCCTTCGAGAGATAGGCCTTGGACCGCGCCAGCGCGTAGAGCCGTTCGGCCTGAAGCGCTGCCGAATCGCCGAAAATCTTCGGGTCGGGATGAAATCGAACGGACGTTCCGCGCCGGTTCCTGACGCTTCCCTTGCTTTTCAGCGGTCCGTCGGGCTTGCCGCGGCTGAAGGTCTGAACCCAAAGCGTCTGGTCGCGCGCAACCTCGACCGTCATCCGATCGCTGAGCGCATTGACGACCGATATGCCGACGCCGTGCAAACCGCCCGCCGTCTTGTAGACCTCGTTCCCGAACTTGCCCCCGGCATGGAGTGTGGTCAGCACGATCTCCAGCGCGGACTTGTCAGAAAACTTGGGGTGCGGCTCGACCGGGATCCCACGCCCGTTGTCGCGGACGGTGACGGAACCGTCGGGTTCGAGCGCGAGGTCGATCCAGGAAGCGTGTCCGGCGACCACTTCGTCCATGGCGTTGTCGAGGACCTCGGCCGCCAGATGGTGCAGAGAGGCCTCGTCGGTGCCGCCGATATACATCCCCGGACGCCGGCGTACGGGTTCGAGGCCCTCGAGAACCTCGATGTCCTGCGCCGAGTAACGCTCGGCACTCGAAGGGGATTTGGCGGCTGCGCGCGGCATTGGAACGGGATTTGCGGATCCGATTGGGTCAACAAGGAAACGCAGGATATGGTATCCAGGTATGCGCGAATAACAAGACCCTGCGACGCCAGGCCGGGAGAACGGAGAAAAAAGGGCCGGTCCACCGAGGACCGGCCCGGTCTTGGGTCTCTCTTCGCCGCTGTCCTCAGACGCTGTAATAGAGCGCGAACTCGATCGGGTGCGGCGTGTACTCGTAGGCTTGGATCTCTTCCCGCCTGAGGTCGAGATAGCCGTCGATGAGATCGTCGGTGAACACGTCGCCCTTCTTGAGGAAGGAGCGATCGGCGTCGAGCGCACTGACCGCCTCGGCGAGCGAGTGGCAGACCGTCGGAATGCCCTTGAGCTCCTCGGGCGGCAGATCGTAAAGGTTCTTGTCCATCGGATCGCCCGGGTGGATCTTGTTCTCGATGCCGTCGATGCCCGCCATCAGCATGGCGGCGAAGGCGAGATAGGGATTCGCGGACGGATCCGGGAAACGGACCTCGACGCGCTTGCCCTTCGGGCTGGAGGAGAACGGAATGCGGCATGCCGCCGAGCGGTTGCGCGCCGAATAGGCGAGCAGCACCGGCGCCTCGAAACCGGGGACGAGCCGCTTGTAGCTGTTCGTGGTGGGGTTGGAGAAGGCGTTGATCGCCTTGGCGTGCTTGATGACCCCGCCGATATAGTAGAGCGCGTTCTCCGACAGATCGGCGTAGCTGGAACCGGCGAAAACCGGCCTGTCATCCTTCCAGATCGACTGGTGGACGTGCATGCCCGATCCATTGTCGTCCACGATCGGCTTCGGCATGAAGGTCGCGGTCTTGCCGTAGGAGTGAGCGACGTTTTGCACGACATATTTGTAGATCTGGACCTGGTCGGCGATGTCCAATAGATCGTCGCCGCGAATGCCGAGTTCGTTCTGGCTCGGCGCGACCTCGTGGTGGTGCTTTTCGATGTCGACGCCCATCTCGCCCATCACACTCAGCATCTCGGCCCGCAGGTCGCTCAGCGAATCGACGGGAGGAACGGGGAAATACCCGCCCTTGACGGCCGGGCGGTGGCCGATATTGCCGCCTTCGAAGCTGCGCGCGGTGTTGTAGGGGCCTTCCTCCTCGTCGATCGAGTAGAAGGTGTTGTTCATCGAGACTTCGAACCGGACATCGTCGAAGACGAAGAATTCGAGCTCCGGTCCGAACATCGCCCGATCGCCGATTCCGGACTGCCTGAGATAGGCCTCGGCGCGCTTGGCTGTCGAACGCGGGTCGCGGGTGTAGGGCTGGCCGGTGGTGGGCTCCAGCACGTCGCAAAATACGATCAGCGAGGTTTGTGCCGAAAAGGGATCCATGACGGCCGACGCAGGATCCGGCATCAGGCACATATCGGATTCGGAGATGTCCTTCCACCCGGCGATGGACGAGCCATCGAACATGATGCCGGACGCGAGCATGTCTTCATCGACCGTCTTCACCGCCTGCGCGGTGTGCTGCCATTTGCCGCGCGGGTCGGTAAAGCGGAAATCGACGTACTTCACGTCGTGCTCCTCGATGAGATCGAGAATTTTGGATGGGTCGGACATAGTTGGCTTCCCTGAACGATTGCGGTGTGGGGTCCGGCTGCGGGGCGGCGCGCTTACAGCGCTTCTCCGCCGGTCTCGCCGGTGCGGATACGGATGGCTTCTTCGACGCTGGTGACGAAAATCTTGCCATCGCCGATCCTGCCGGTCTGCGCGGCCTGCTGGATCGCCTCGATGGCGCGCTCCACCTGCTGGTCATCGAGCACGATCTCGATCTTCACCTTGGGAAGGAAGTCCACGACGTACTCGGCACCCCGGTACAGTTCGGTGTGGCCCTTCTGACGTCCGAACCCCTTGGCTTCGGTGACGGTGAGCCCCTTCACTCCGACCTCGTGAAGCGCCTCCTTCACTTCGTCGAGCTTGAACGGCTTGATAATCGCTTCGATCTTTTTCATGGGACGGTTCCCGAGAGGACAGGGGGAATTCGGAACTTGGCTCGTATCGGTTTCGACGTCCAACGGTCTGTCGCACCGGAGAGACGCCGAGCGCCCGGCGCCCCGAACACGGCCAGAACCGGACGTCTCCGCTAGCCGCCAGCGATAAACGCGTTCAGCCTATACTTTCGAGAAAGTGTTGAAACAAGTTCCGATTTTGACGCACTGCGTTGCGTTTTCGTCAACGCAGTGCGTTGGAAAAAACAGTTCTCATATCGACGAAATATCGTCGATCGAGGATTCGCCGCTCTCCGGCCACCGAGCGATCTCGAAATCGTCGGATGGTTCATCGCCGAACTCGAAGAAGCCCCGGTCGACCGGGGGCAGGGCGCCCAGCCCATCGTCGAAACCCGGACCGGCCTCGGCATCGTCCAACAGCGTCTCCATGAATTCCGCCTGGATCGCCGCGACCCCCGCCGCGGGGGCGGGACCGGACGCAATCCACACCCCACCCAGCGCGCTCGCAAGAACCACGTTAAGAACCACCGACATCGTCAACGCGTTCGATCGCAAGGCGGAAAACAGTCCTCCACCGGCCATGGCGGCAGCGGACACCCTGGCGCCGCGGGTCGAATGCGACCTCTCGACGGTTCCGCCTCTTTCCCGTCCGAGCGATGCCACCCGTTCCTCAAGCGCTTCGGACGGGGTAGGCGACGTACCCAGCCGCGACAGCAGGTAATCGAGCCCTTGGGCGTCCGCAAGCAAAGACCGCGCTTCGTCGGAACGGCCGGCAAGCGAGATCGCGGCGAAACGCTCGTCCTCGGGCCACCGGTCGAAATCGGCGCCATACGCTTCGGCGAGCTGGGCGAACCGCTCCAGCGACATGCCAGGCGTCGAAGTCGATCCTCCACGATCTCCATTTTTCTTTGTCATGATTGAACTTCCAGAAGGTTGTTCAAGTGAGGTGAAAGTACTTTTCTAAGCCGTCTCCGGGCGCGCGCCAGCAGAGATTCGACCGCTTCGGCGCTTACCCCCAAGGCGCTTGCCGCTTCCTGTCCGCTGAACCCCTGGAAGTGGACGAGCACCAGGGCGGCCCGTTGACGGTCGGGAAGATCGCCAACCGCCCGCCGGACCGCGCGCCGGATCGCAAAGTCGTCGTCGAGCGGCGCCTTGCCGCGGTCTTCGAACTGCTCGATGTCTTCGGGCATCGGCGCGGTTCGCGCGCGGACCCGACGGCGGTCGATGCAAAGATTTGTCGCGACCCGCAATAGCCAGGACCTGAGAGCCGGCCCGTCGGGCTGCCAATCCGGCGCCTTCCGAAGCAGGCGAATGAAGGTCTCCTGGGCAACGTCCTCGGATTCCGCACGGTCCCCGAGGATCCGCCACGCGCAGGAGAGAACCGGCCGAAGGTGGCGATCGGAAAGCGCGGCCATCGCGCCGTCGCAGCCGTCCGCGAGACGGAGGACGAGAGCATCGTCTGTCTCCGCCACGGACGGCTGCAGGCGGGCGGGCTCCATCCGCCGGACCGAGGTCGTTACCGCCGGTGACCGCGCCGCCAACCCGGAGGCGGGCGCCGCCTGGGCAACTCGTCAGCCGCCACCGCGCCGTCTCCGTTGGCGTCGTAGCGCTTGAACCAGCGCGCCGAAGGCGCCGCGATTTCCGCCTGGGAGACCTTCCGGTCCCCGTCGGTGTCCAGCATGTCGAACAGGCTGGTGGATCCGAGACTCCGGATCAGGCGGCCGCGGCGCCGGAATTCCTCGACCGAGAGCACTCCGTCGCCGTCCACGTCGGCGGCGCCGGCGATCCGCTTCTGTTCCGCGTGGATTTCCGCAAGCGAAACATTGCCGCTGCCGTCGGTGTCGAAAATGCGGAGGAAATGGAAAGCACGCGGACCCATTCCGTGCCGGGCATCCTTGCCGGCCCGGTTCATCTCCTGGCCGCTCTTCGCGGGCGTCGACTGGGCGACGGCGGCGCTCGCACCCAGGGCGAGCAAGGCGGCAATGGATGCAACTCCGACGGTTTTCGACAGGGCAGTCATGTCAGGCTCCTTCACATTGGGTTTCCGTTACCCATCGACACGCCGGAAGCCGGCAAAACCCGTCGTTCCGATTTTGCCCGCCGCCAGCGTTCATGCTAGACGACGGCGCGCGTTCGAAGCGGGAGAATTTCGGTGAAGGCCGCCAACACCGTCCTTTCGGGTTACGGGACGACGATCTTCGAAGTCATGTCGCGTCTTGCCCAGGAGCACGAGTCGGTCAATCTGGGACAGGGGTTTCCGGACGGCAACGGCCCGCCCGACGTGGTCGCGGCCGCGACCGACTATCTGGAAAACGGGGTCAACCAGTATCCCTCGATGATGGGAATTCCGCCGCTCCGGGAGGCCGTCGCCGATCACGCGAAGCGGTTCTACGATCTCGACGTGGATTGGCCCCGTGAGGTGCTGGTCACGTCCGGCGGGACCGAGGCGCTCGGCGCGGCGCTGTTCGGGCTGATCGAACCCGGCGACGAGGCCGTGCTGATCGAGCCGCTCTACGATTCCTACCTTCCCATTGTTCGTCGTGCCGGCGCGATCCCGAAAATGATCCGTCTCGAACCGCCCGACTGGACACTGCCGGTCGATGAGCTGCGGGCGGCGTTTTCGGAAAAGACCAAGCTGATCCTTTTCAACACGCCGATGAACCCCTGCGCCAAGGTGTTCACGCGCGAGGAGCTGGACCTGATCGCGGGCCTGTGCATCGAACACGATGCCTATGCGGTTTGCGACGAGGTGTACGAGCATCTCGCGTTCGACGGCAGACCCCATACCCCGATGATTGCCTTGCCCGGCATGCGCGAACGGGCGGTGAGAATCGCCTCCGCGGGCAAGATTTTTTCCCTCACCGGCTGGAAGGTCGGCATGGTCACGGCGACACCCGATCTCCTGACCCCGATCGCCAAGGCGCACCAGTTCCTGACCTTCACCACACCGCCCAATTTGCAAAGCGCGGTCGCCTACGGACTCGGCAAGGACGATGCCTATTTCGAAGGACTCAATGCCGACATGCAGGCTCGGCGGGATTTCCTTGCCGCGGGACTGGCGGAAATCGGTTTCGGAATCGTGCCTTGCGCCGGCACGTATTTCCTGACTACCGATTTCCGGCCGCTCGGCTTCAACGGTGACGATGTGGATTTCTGCCGCCATATCACGACCGAGGCACGGGTGACCGCGGTCCCGGTCAGCGCGTTCTACGAGAGCGGCGAGGTCCGACATTTTGCCCGTTTCGCCTTCTGCAAGGAGGAAGCGGCGCTGGAAGAGGCGATCAAGCGCCTGCGCGCCCATTTCGGGAGCGCGTGAGACACGGGTCTTGACGAGCGCGCGGGGCGGGGGCTAGAGAGGCGCCCCTCTGAGGTGGCTGTAGCTCAGTCGGTTAGAGCGCCTGGTTGTGGTCCAGGAGGTCGGGGGTTCGAATCCCCTCAGCCACCCCAGTATCTCGCGCCCGGTCTCGACATTCGGCCCGGGATGGCGCAATTATTCGTTGTAATCCGCGCATTCGAGGCGCCGATGCACAGCGAAACCGACGACCGCCGAAGAGGCAACGGCCGCGACGTCGACGAGGACGAACGCAAGGAACAGCCTTGGCCCGACGACAACGTGCCTCGTCCGCCCGGCCAGCCGCCGATCGATCGACCCCCGGCGGAACAACCCCCGACAAGAGAGCCTGTCTGAACTATCCGGTTCGCGAACCTTGCGATGCTCTCGTCGGACGAATACACAGACCGCTCCGGGCCTGAAGCGTTCTTCCGCCGCGCAGAGGAAAGGAGCCGCCGTTGCCCACGCTGATCCTGGTTCGCCACGGCCAGAGCGACTGGAACCTCCAGAACCGGTTCACCGGGTGGGTCGATGTCGACCTCTCGCCGGCCGGCGTCGAGGAAGCACGGGCGGCCGGTCGTGCGCTGGCGGAAGAAGGGATTCGCATCGACCGCGCCTTCACTTCGGTTCTGAAGCGCGCAATCCGGACGCTCTGGATCGTTCTCGACGAGATGGATCAGATGTGGGTGCCGGTCGAACGTTCCTGGCGCCTCAACGAACGCCATTACGGCGCGCTGCAGGGGCTCGACAAGGCGGAGACCGCCGCCATACACGGTGCGGATCGGGTCAAGACATGGCGTCGCAGCTACGCCACCCCGCCGCCGGCGCTCGACGACGACGATCCGGCCCATCCCCGGTTCGAGCGGCGTTACCGACATCTTTTGCAGGACGAACTGCCGTCGGCGGAAAGTCTGGAAACGACCCTTGAGCGCGTATTGCCCTATTGGCACGACACCGTCGCCCCGGCATTGGCGCGCGGCGAAACCGTCATGATCGCCGCCCACGGCAACAGCCTGAGGGCGCTTGTCAAATATCTCGACGGGATCTTGGAAGCCGAAATCCTCGAACTCAATATCCCGACCGGACTGCCGCTGATCTACGACCTCGAACCGGATCTCACGGTGAAGTCCAGCCGCTACCTCGCGGACGAGGAAGCGGTGAAAGCCGCCGCCGACGCGGTCGCCAGCCAGGCGGGGCGGTGAGGGTCACGCGGCCGGTCTTCGCTGGATCATCCGGAAGAGCGGCAGCGTCACCAGGGTAATCACCACGATCCGGGTGATGTGATAGGCGGTCACGAGAGGCACGCCCAGCCCCAGAATCTCGGCCGTGATGCTCATCTCCGCGAGACCGCCCGGGCAGGTCGCCGCGACCATCGTCGTCAACGGGATCCCCGATACCGCCCCGATCGCCACCGCCAGGACGACGCTGGCAACAAGCAGCAGCGCCGTCGACAGGACAGCTCCGACGATCACGCGCGGGGCCCGGCGCATCGGTTCGCGGTCGAAGCGCTCGCCCAGCGCCGCGCCGACGAGCAGTTGGCCCAGGATCAGGAAAATGTCGGGCAGGCCGGAAAGCTCGACTTCGCTCACCGTCAGCAGGCCCGTGAACGCGCAGGCTCCCAGCATCCAGGCATTGGTGACGCCGAGCCGGCTGAGGAGAAATGCCGAACCGGCGGAGCCTGCGATCACCAGCGGCAGCAAGGACCAATCCACCGGGATCGTGCGCAGGCTGAAGAGATCGCCACCAGCGGTGCCCAGGTAGGTCAATCCCACCGGCACCGTTACGACGATGATACCGACGCGAACCGTCTGCGACAGCGCCGTTGCCACCGGTTCCGCCCCGAACCGGTCGCCCAGCGTCAGCATCTCCGCCATCCCGCCGGGGACATTGCCGAAGAAAGCCGTCGCCGGATCGAGACGCGCGATCCGGATCTGGATAACCGCACCCACGCCGCCGAGGAGGACGGCGACGATCGCGGCAATCGCCATCCAGTGGAGCTGTCCCAATACGACCGTCGCGACGTCCGGCGTGAAGCGGAGGCCGATGGCGGTGCCGATGACGATTTGACCGACCTGCCGGGTCCCGTTCGGGCAGCCTATGCGGATTCCCGCGAGGTTGATGCCGGCGACGAAGGCTAGGGGGCCGAGCAACCACGGTATCGGCGTATTCAGCGCCGAGAAGACGAACCCGCCCGCGACCGCCGCTCCGAGCGAGATACAGTTGAGGGAAAGCGAGCGGATGGCGGAACGGACCATGCGGCGGGTTTCGGGACCGGTCTTGTGGGGTAGCGAAGGAGCACGGAAAATAGCTCTATCCGGATGCCGGCGCGACCCGCCCGGCGCGCCGTCCACGGTACAGGGACCGTAAGGATATGAGTCGAACGCTCGACGGGAAGGTCGTGCTGATCACCGGATCTGGCAGCGGCATGGGGCGCAGCCACGCGGTTCTGATGGCGGAGCGTGGCGCCAGGGTCGTGGTTCACGACATCGATCCCGACCGTGTGGCCGAAACCGCGGATCTGGTACATGCCGCGGGCTCTCCGCCGCACGAGATCTGCGTCGACATGCGTGATATCGACGGCCTCAATGAAGCCATCTCGGAGACGGAGCGCGGCTACGGCCCCGTCGACGTGCTGGTGAACAACGCGGGAATCGGCGGGCAGGGGCTCGCGCTCGGCGACATCGACATCGCGACCTTCGATGCCATGTTCCAGGTCCACGTTCGGGGGACCTTCTTCACCACCCGGGCGGTGGTGCCGGGCATGAAGGCGCGCCGCGCCGGCAAGATCGTCAATATCAGCTCCAATTTCGCAATGGGAGGCAGCCACTTCGCGTCGCACTATGCGGCCGCGAAATCGGCGATCTCCGGCCTGACCAAGAGCTGGGCCCGGGAGTTCGCGCCGTTCAACATCGCGGTCAACGCGGTGGCGCCGGGGCTTCTCGAAACCAACCTGACCCTGGGCTCGATCGGACGCGAGCGGATCGAGGCGATGGCGGCGGAAGTACCGCTCGGACGCATCGCCGATCCGGTCGAGATCTCTTACGCGGTCGCCTGGCTTGCCTCGGCGGAGACCGATTTCATGACCGGCCAGGTGATCTCGCCCAACGGCGGCGTCTCAATCGTAGGAATATAAGAGCAGGAACAAGTTATGACGAACAGCTCACTCGAAGGTAGAATTGCCTTGGTCACCGGAGCCGGGGGTGGGATGGGACGAAGCCACGCCCTTCTCCTGGCCGAGCGCGGCGCGGACGTGATCGTCCTCGACATCATCGACGGGATCGACGAAACGGCCTCGATGATCCGCGAGCGTCGCCGCCGGGCCCACCCGCTAAAAGTCGATGTCCGGGACATCGCGGCCCTGCAATCTGGCATCCAGGAGGCCGCCGACGCTTTCGGGCCCATAGACATCCTGGTCAACAACGCCGGCGTCGGCGGCAGGCGCCTTCTGATCGACGAGATCGGCGTCGAGGACTTCGACCGGATGTTCGAGGTCCACGTCCGTGGCACGTTCTTCGCGACCCAGGCCGTCGTGCCCGGCATGACCGAACGCAAATACGGCCGGATCGTGAACATCTCTTCGATCTACGCCATGGGAGGAAGTCCCCGGGCGTCGCATTATTCGGCGGCCAAGGCAGCCATTTCCGGTTTCACCAAGTGCTGGGCGCGCGAGCTTGCGTCGCACCGGATCACGGTGAACGCGGTCGCCCCGGGTTTCGTCGTCACCGGCATGACGAGCGGCTCCAACTCGGCCGAACAGATCGCCGAACGCGAGAAGGGGATGCCGCTCGGTCGCTTCACCCGGCCGGAGGACATCTCCTACGCGGTCGCGTGGCTCGCCTCGGACGAGACCGAAATGATCACGGGACAGGTCGTGAGCCCGAACGCCGGCGAGACGATCGTCGGGATTTAGGCGGCGCCGTCCGTCAGGCGATATGGCTCTCGTGGTTTTCGAGATACCACTCGGCGATCTCTTCCCGCTTGGCGAACCAGACGCCTTCGAAACCCTTCGCATAGTCGAGGAATTCGCGTAGCGCCCGGACCCGGAACGGCTGGCCCCAGACATGCGGGTGAATGCCGACATTCATCAGACGCCCGCTCTCGCCGCCTTCGCGGTACAGCTCGTCGAACTGGTCCTTCAGCACCTCGAACGCCTGGTCGTTCGTCATGCCGCGCCGGAGATAGATGGTGAAGTCGTTGACCTCGTTGGAATAGGGCACCGAGACGATGGGTCCGCTCGCGGTGTGCATCAGATAGGGCTGATCGTCGTTCATGAAGTCGTTGGTGAAGATAAGCCCCTGCTCGGCGATCGTCTCGACCGTGTTCGCGTTGCCGCGGAGCGAGGAGGAAAGCCAGCCTCTCGCCGGCCGCCCGACCGTGTCCTCGTAGACCCTCAGCGTCTCCATGATGATTTCGCGCTCCTTCTCAGGGTCGTCGAAATAGTTGGTGAGAAGGTCCGTCTGGACGTAGTTGTGCGCGACCAGCTCCCAGCCCCGCTCGTTGGCGGCGTCGATCACGGCCCGGCGCTCAAGCCCCATCTTGGCGTTCATGGTGCAACTCGCGGGCACGCCCGCCTTGTCGAAGATGTCGATCAGCCGCCAGATGCCAACTCGTTGGCCGTACTCGCGCCAGGTGAAGTTGGGATAGTCCGGCACGTTTCCGGGCAGGGGGTCCGGCAGGATTGCCGGTCCGCCGGCGTAGTACGGCCCGTCCGAGTCCCTGGTCAGATCCCAGTATTCGAGGTTGAAGGTGAGGATCAGCGCAAGCCGGGCCCCGTTCGGCCAGCGGAGGGGTTTGCGTTGGGACAGGGGTACGTAGTCGTAATGCATCTGCGGTTTCCTTCCAGGCTGAAGCGGCGGCAATATCGCATCAGGTGCTCTCGCGCCAGTCGCGCCAATCCTCGGGCGTGTCGATATCGAGCGCCAGTCGGCGATTTTCGATCACGTCAGGCGCGATGCCGAGCCGCTCCGCCTCCGCGACATGCGTCATGAAGCTCTCCGGGCCGAATTTGAACGCAAAGTCCAGATCCGCGGCGAGGCACAGGCCGTTGGTTCCCTGCCTCCGCCGATCCGGCGCGATGGCTACCGCGTTCCTGCTTTCGGCCAGAGCCGATACGTCTTCCGGCCGCGCCGTAGGCAGATCTATGGGAAGGACGACGATTCGCTCGGCGCCCTGACGCCGCGCGTGTTCCCGACCGGCCTCGATCGCCGCGTTGAGACCCCTGCCGGGATCTACGACGTGGACGGTATCCGCAGCCGCGGGGTGCGCGACGACCGCCGGGTCGAGACTGACCAATATCGTCGGGCCGGGGAGGGAGGCGGCGAGGTCGATGGTATGTATCAGGAACCGCTCGTTTAGAGCCGCGCGTTCCGCCTCCTCCATGATTCCGGCGAGGCGGCGCTTGCCGTCGGCAAGCGAACGGACGGGAACGATGGCGCAGGTCGTCATCGCAGTCCGGCGGCGAAGTCCAGCGTTTCCCGCGCCAGCGCACGGGAATCGTCCTCGGTGCGCATGACCGTCGGAGCGACATGCACCGCGATCCCCAGGGCTCCGATTTCCGTTGCGAGCCCGGCATCGACCTCGTCGATCACGATTCCGTCTATGCGCGCTCCGTAATGCTTGGAGATGCCGAGTGCGCTGGTCTCCGAGCCGAGTTCAGCCATCATCTTCGCCGCCGGTCCCTTGATCGCGGATCCGCCGACGATCGGGGATACCGCTACGACCGGGACCTCGCGCGTATCGATGAATTCGGCGACGGCCGGTATGCCGACGATGGGCGCCACGCTGACATAGGGGTTCGACGGGCAGATCACGACTGCTTCCAGATCCGGATCGGCGAGCGCCGCGGCCAACGGGGGCGAGGGGGGTGCTGTTTCAATTCCTTCGAACCGAAAGGCGCGGACCCGTGGCTCGCAATGCCGCTTGACGAAATATTCCTGGAAGGGCAGGGCGCCCTCGTCGGTCTCGACGACGGTGCGGACCGGGCGGTCGCTCATCGGCGCGATCCGGTGGCGGACGCCGAGCGCCCCGCTGAGCGCATCGGTCGCTTCCGACAGCGTCTTGCCCCGATCCAGCATTCGGCGCCGCATGATGTGGGTCGCGAGGTCACGGTCGCCGAGCTTGAACCAGGTTTCGCCCCCAAGATCGCCGACGGCTTCCATGAACGACCAGGTTTCGTCCGCGACACCCCAGCCGGTTTCAAGGTTGGCGCGTCCGGCAAGCGTGTACATCACGGTATCGAGGTCGGGCGAGATCGGCAGGCCGATATGCTCGAAATCGTCGCCCGTGTTGACCGCCACCGTCAACCGGCCGGGGGCGAGGACATCGGCGAGGCCGCGCGCCAGCTTCGCGCCTCCGACACCGCCCGCGAGTGCGAGTGTCGTGCCCGCCATGGTCAGAGGAACAGGTCGAACTCGCGCGGCCGGATCAGGTCGGCGGCGCAAGAGTCTTCCGATACGGCCGCGAGCCCCCGCACCAGTGCGATCGGACGACGCTCGCCGGCCTCTCCCATCGCAAGCGCCGCCGCCGAAGCGATCTGGTCGGCGAGCCCGACCTCGCTCACCGTTAGGGGCCGGCCGAACATGTCCGGCTGCCCCCTGAGATCGAAGAGCGCCATGACACCCGCCGAGCCGAGCGCGGTTCCCGTCGTACCGAGCCGCCATGCGCGCCCGAGGCTGTCGCCGATTACGACCCCGGGAGCGAGTCCGGTACGGCGCTCGATCTCCATGCGAAGCGACGCCGCGCTCCGGTCCGGGTTCTCGGGCAGCAGAAGGACACGCTCCTCGCCGCCTTCCTCAACATTGGACGCGTCGATTCCGGCATTCGCGAGCACATAGCCAAGCCGGTGGCGGACGACGATCAATCCCGGCCGGGTCCGCATCACCTCCTCGGCCTCGGAAAGAATCAGCTCGATCACCCGGGCGTCCTTCCCGGTCTCGCGGGCAAGCCTTTCGGCCTCGGGAGAAGGAGAAACCGTGGCGAGATCGACCCGTCGGCCTTCCGCCTTGGAAACGATTTTCTGCGCGACGACCAGAATGTCGTTCGCAGTGGGAGCCAGGCCGCCGGCCTCGTACGCGTCAAGGACGATCCCGCAAAGGTCGTCGCCCTCGGAGATGTCCGGCACGCCTTCGAGTGCGACGATTTGCAAGCGTGGCGCGCTCGCGGTCAATCCGCGCCGTCCCCGGGGAGTCCGGTGATACGGATTCCGGAGCCCGGAGATTCGTAGCGCCGGTTGATCCAGATCAGCACCGAGGTCAACGCCTCGGCGGCAACGGCATTGTCGAGCGGTCCCGCCTCGATCCCGCGCAGCCCGGCCGCCTCGATCAGGTTCACCGCCTCGACCCGGGCGTCCTTGCTGTTGCCGCACACAAGCACGTCGCAATCCAGCTCGTAACCGGGATCCGCAAGGTGATCCGCCGCGACGTTCTGGAAAGCGGATACCACCCGGGTTTCCCCGCCCAGTATTTGTTGCGCGATGGCGGCGGCCGAGCCTTCCGGAGGAAGCTGTACCCGGGCCACCCGTGGAGGAACCAGCGGGACAGTCACGTCGATTACGGTCTTGCCGCGCGCGGATTCCCGGATATCGGTCATCGTCTGGCGCTGGGCGGCGAAGGGTACGGTGACGACGACGATATCGGCCCGGGCGGCGGCATCGGCGTTGGCCGCGCCTTCGACCGTGCCGTGCTCGACGAGAGCGGCCGCCTTGTCCGCCGCGCGCTCGGCCGAGCGCGAACCCAGGATCACGCGGTAACCGGCCCGCGCCCAGCGGACGGCAAGGCCGGTGCCTTCCGCCCCGGTGCCGCCGATAATCGCGATGACGGGAAAATCGCTCACCGCGCGACAGCGATCGGTTCGAGAGGCGGTGCGGCGCGGCCGGCGGCAATCCGCTCCTCGGCCACCGGGCCGTATGTCGTCGAACGCTGGAGAGGCAGACGCCCGGCCCGCCGGATCAGGGAGTCCATCTCCCCGGGCGGCAGTTCCTGCCCATGGGTCGTACCGGCGGCCCGCGAAATGCTCTCGTTCATCAGCGTGCCGCCAAGGTCGTTGACGCCGGCATCGAGACAGGCGGCCGCTCCCCGCTGTCCCATCTTCACCCAGGAGACCTGGATATTGGAGATGACCGGGTTGAGGGCGAGGCGCGCAACGGCGTGCATCAGAATCCCTTCTCGCCAGGTCGGTCCCTTCCTCGCCTTGCCCCGCAGATAGATCGGCGCCTCCATGTGCACGAAGGGGAGGGGAACGAACTCGGTGAACCCGCCGGTTTCTTCCTGCAGGTCGCGCACCGCGTTGAGATGCCGCGCCCAGGATTCCGGTCCCTCGACGCTGCCGAACATGATCGTCGCGGTCGTCCTGAGCCCCAGCCGGTGCGCGGTGCGGATGACCGACAGCCACTCGCTCACGGTGACCTTGTCGGGGCAGAGGATTTTCCGAATCGGCGGATCGAGAATTTCGGCCGCCGTTCCGGGAAGGGAACCCAGCCCGGCATCGATCAGCCTTTCGAGAAACGCGTCCACGGGGAGGCCGAGCGTCGCCGCGCCCTGGCTGATCTCGAGAGGCGAGAACGCATGGACGTGCATGTCCGGCGCCGCCGCCTTCACCGCACGGGCGATCGATAGGTAGGTCTCGCCGGTGTAATCGGGGTGGATGCCGCCTTGCAGACACACCTCCGTCGCACCCCGGTCCCAGGCCTCGCGCACCCGGCGTGAAATCTCTTCGAGGTCGAGGTCGTAGGGCGTTCCGCGCAGTCCCGCGCTCGAACGTCCCTTGGAAAACGCGCAGAACCGGCACGCATAGGAGCAGATATTGGTGTAGTTGATGTTGCGGTTGACGACATAAGTCACCGCGCTGCCGGAAACGTCCCGCCGAATTGCGTCCGCGGCTTCCACCACCGCATCGAAGCGGACGCCGCGCGAGGCGAACAGTTCGACGATCTCGCCGGTATCCAGGCCCTGCCCGTCGGCGGCCTTGTCGAGAATCGGCACCAGATCGTCGGTTCGGATCGACGGTGCCGCCACCCGTTGTTCGTTGGGCGGGGTGTCCGCCACTCCCGGCGCCCAGCTCTCCGTCCTGGCCAGGCCCTCCGAATCGATCATCCGCCGCACCGCCGGCGCGAGCGCGGGATCGAGCCAGCGATCGGGTTCCAAGGCGTAGGATGGATAGATCGCCAGGCGTTCGACGAGGATCTTCCCGGCCGCCGCGCTGCGCCGGGCGAGCGCGTCCAGCTCGGGCCAGGGCGCCTCGGGATTGACGTGGTCCGGCGTGACCGGGGAGACCCCGCCCCAGTCGTTGAGGCCCGCCCCGATCAGGTCGGGATAGGTTCCGGCGCTCAGATTGGGCGGCGCCTGGATGCTCATTGCCGGGCCGAGTACGTGGCGCGCGGCGGCGACGGTCCAGGCGAGGTCTTCCGGCGGCGGCTCCGGCGCATCGGCCATCCGCGTGCCGGGCTTCGCCCTGAAATTCTGGACGATGACTTCCTGGATGTGCCCGTGGTCGCGTTGAAGGTCGGCGATGGCGAACAGCGCGTCGAGGCGTTCCGACCGCGTCTCGCCGATACCGATCAGGATGCCGGTGGTGAAGGGGACGGCAAGCCGCCCGGCGTCACGGAGGGTCGCAAGCCTGGGTTCGGGCCGTTTGTCGGGAGAACCGAAATGCGGGCCGCCGCGCGCGGCGAGCCGGGGCGACAGGCTTTCCAGCATAATGCCCTGCGAGACCGAGACCTCGCGCAGCCCCGCGATTTCCGCACGCGTCAGCACGCCCGGATTCACGTGGGGCAGAAGCCCCGTCTGCTCGAACACGAGGCGGGCAGCGTGAACCAGATACCCGACGGTCGTCTCGAAACCCAGCGCGGCGAGACCCTCGCGCGCGGCCCGATAGCGGAGCTCCGGCTTGTCGCCGAGGGTGAACAGCGCCTCCTTGCAGCCCGCGTCCCGCCCGGCCTCGGCGATCGCCAGCACCTCGTCCGGCGAGAGATAGGCCGCCACGCCCCGCCGGGGAGGCGCGGCGAAGGTGCAGTAGTGGCAAACGTCGCGGCACAGCCGCGTCAGCGGAATGAATACCTTGCGCGAATAAGAGACCGTGTGGCCGAACCCGGCATCTCGAAGCCGGCAGGCTTCTCTCGTGAGTTCGTCCAACGGCGCCGCGAGCAGGTGAGAGCGAAGGTCTTCCCGGTTCACCGCGCGTCCGCCCCGGTGGTTTGAGTCTCGGCCGCCATCGTCTTCAGCGTCTCCTTGTCGATCTTGCGTGACGGCCCCAACGGCATTTCGCGGACCAATTCCAGCCTTTCGGGCAGCTTGTACTTGGCGATGCCGTGGCCGAGAAGATAGGCGCAGAGGTCGTCCAGCGTCACCGTATTATCGTCGCGGGTCACGGCGAACGCGCAGCCGATCTCGCCCAGCCGTGGATGCGGCGCCGGCACCACCGCCGCCTGGTCGACCGCCGGGTGGCCGAGCAGCAGATCCTCGACCTCGCGGGTGCTGTACTTGACGCCGCCGCGGTTGACCGTGTCCTTGATGCGCCCCTTGAGGACGATATTGCCATGTTCGTCCACCGCGGCCAGATCGCCGGTGCGGAACCAGCGGTCATGGGTGAACGCTTCGGCATTCGCCTCCGGGTCATGAAGATACCCGGGGAAGACCGAGGCGCCCCGCACCTGCAATTCGCCCTCCGCGCCCTGCGGCAACGCCTCGCCGTCGTCCGTGGCGATCCGGATCTCGGTCCCCGGGCTTGGCCGTCCGCAGGTCGTCGCCGGGAAATCGACCGGGTCGTCCGGCCGCGTATAGAGTCCGGCCTGCATTTCGGTCATGCCCCAGAGCTGGATCACCCGGCCGTTCGGCAGCCTGGCGTCGAGCTCCCGGACGAGGTCGCCGGCAACTGCCGCGCCGGCGATCAGCAAAAGGCGGACCGAAGACCAGTCGCGACTGTCCAGCAACCCCTCCGCAAGACAGGGAAGGACGTGGGCCGGCACGGCGAACACCACCGTCGGCCGCGCCTTTTCGATCAGGTTGACGAACTCTGCCTTGTCGTAGGTCGGGAGGATCACCTGGGCCGCTCCGGTCAGCAGCGAAAAATGCGGGCTGTGCAGCGAATAAAGATGCGCGAACGGTCCCGCCGCCATGATCCGGTCGTCGGCGGTGATCCCGAAGACCCCGGCACTGCCCCGGGCGTTGGTCAGCAGGTTGTTGTAGCTGAGCGGGACCGCCTTGGGCCGGCTGGTGGAGCCCGAGGTGTAGAGCATGATGAACGGACCGGACGCATCGGCGCGTTCCGCCACTGGCTGAGGCTCGTCCTCGAGCGATTCGAGCGCGATCGCTCCATCCGGCCCTCCGCCCGAGACGATGACGTGCTCAAGCGATGGCACTCGGGTCTTCAGGCGAAGCATGGTCTCGGCGATAGCGAAATCGCCCATCGCTTTCTCGCAGACGATCGCCACGGCTTCGCCGAAGGCGAGCGCACGTTCGCATTCGGACTCGCGGAAGGTCAGATGGATCCCCGTCATCACCGCGCCGATGCGGCAGAGCGCGACGTGAATGGCGATCCAGTACGGTCCGTTGCGAAGCTGGACGCCGACCACATCGCCCATGCCGATGCCGAGGCGCCGGAAACCGGATGCGAGGCGGTCGCCCATCGCGGCGAGCTCGGCGAACGTCATGCTTCCCTCGGCGGTAAGGATCGCCGTCTCGTCCGGCGTCTCCGCGACCGTCCGGTCGAGCCAATCGGTCAGCAGCTCGTCGCGCCACAGCCCCTCGCCGCGATAGCGGGCGGCGAGTTCGGCATCGTAGGCCATTGCTTCGACCAGCCTCGCGCGGGCATTGCTCCGGTCGTTCGCCGGAAAAGGTCGTGGTGTCGTGCTTGTCCCGGACATCGCGCGCGAGATTAGCCAAACAGGCGTCGAACTGCCACCGCGCGTCCGGTCGATATCGCAACAGGGGCGCGCCCTTGCCTGCATTCGCCGCGGTCCGCAAGATCGCCGGACGGAGGTAACGGCATGGAAATCCGATCGGTAGCGGTGATGGGGGCCGGGCATGGCGGTTATGCCACCGCGGCCGACCTGACGCGGCGGGGGTTCGAAGTCCGGCTGCATGCCCGCCGCGGGGAGAGCCTGGATCCGATTCGGGCCAATGGAGGCATCGACGCGCGCGGCATTTTCGAGGGCCGCAAGATGCCGGCCTTGCTGACGACGGACGTCGCGGAGGCCGTCGCCGACGCGGATCTCGTGATGCTGGTCGTGCCTTCGGTCGCCCATGCGTATTACGCCGAACGTCTCGCCGGGGTGCTGGATCGGGATACGCCCGTGTTCCTCGATCCGGGTCATACCGGCGGCGGGCTCCATTTTCGGGCCGAGATGCGCCGCGCCGGGCACAGGGCGCCGCTGGAAACCTGCGAGACCGTGACGCTCACCTTTATCAGCCGGATCGAAGCACCCGCGACGGTCGGCATCTACAGCTACACGAAATCCCTGATGTTCGCCGCGCTTCCCGGCAACGCGACCGCGCGGCTGCACGCGGCGGTCTCGCCGTTGTTCCCTGAAATCCGTCCCGCGTCCAGCGTGCTGGAAACCGGGCTCGCCAATATCAACGCGGTCTTCCACCCGCCCGGGATGCTGCTGAACGCGGGCTGGATCGAATCGACCGACGGCGATTTCCTGTTTTACCGCGAGGGCGTCACCGACGCGGTGGGCCGGGTGACGGCGGAGATCGACGCCGAACGTCTCGCCGTCGCCCGCGCGCTCGACGTTCCGGCGACCCCCTTCCTCGATATCTTCCACAACGCGGGTCTCACCACCCGCGAGGCGATGGAGAGCGGGTCGATTTCGCGCGCGTGCCGGGAGAGCGCGCCGAACGCGACCCTGCGAAGCCCGCCTTCGCTCGATCACCGCTACGTGCACGAGGATGTCGGTTACGGGCTGGTACCCTTCGCCGCCTTCGGCCGGCTCGCCGGGGTGCCGACGCCAACCATCGACAGCCACATCGCACTGCTCTCGGCCGCGACCGGAATCGACTACGCGGCGGAAGGGCTGACGCTGGAGCGCATGGGCGTCGCCGGCCTCGACCCGGCGACGCTTCTCCGTCTGGTCCTCGAAGGCGAGACATGACCGCCTATGGGGTGAGCTTCGACGGCTTCGCCTCGTTCGACGAGGCGCTCGCTCTCGCCCGCCGGGCCGAGGACGCTGGCGCGGACAGCCTCTGGATGGCCGAGCATCTGGGCTATCGCCAATCCCTTGTGTCATGCGCCGCGTTCGCGCTCAGCACCGGGGCCGCGACCGTCGTGCCGACCGCGATCAGCCCCTATCTCTGGTCGCCGGTCTCGGTCGCGATGGCGATGGCGACCATCGCCGAAGCCGCGCCCGGGCGCGCCGCGCTCGCCCTGGGCTCGGGGAACCCGATGTTCCTGGCAGAGGCCGGAGCGAAGCTCGAAAGGCCGCTCGTCGCGATGCGGGAGTTCATCGACTGCCTGCGCCAGCTCCTGTCCGGCGAGGCGGGTGCCTACGAGGGTGAGATGTTCCGCCTCGACGGCATGCGGATGGCGTTCCTGCCGCCGGAACCCCTCCCGCTCTATCTGGCGGCGATGGGACCGAGGATGCTGAGGCTCGCGGGCGAGCTTGCCGACGGCGTGGTGCTGTCCGCCGGCCTTACGGTCGAATACGCAGCCGAATCGCTCGCGATGGCCGCTGCGGGGGCGGAGGCCGCGGGACGCGATCCGGCGGCGATGCGGCGCGCGGCCTATCTGTACACGGCGGTCAACGCGGACCGCGGGGCCGCAATCGATCTTCTGCGTCCGAAGATCGCCTTCATGATGCGCAACGACTTCGTGGCTCCCAGTGTCGCGGGCTCGGGCATTCCGATCGACCGCGATGCGGTGAAGGACGCGATTTCGCGGCGCGACATGGATGCCGCGGCGGCCCTCATCCCGGACGATGCGGTCGAAGCCTTTGGCATCTGCGGAACGCCGGAGGATTGCCAACGCCGTATCGCGGAGTACGAGGCGGCGGGGATCGACGAGGCGGTGCTCCTGATCGTGGGCGACGCCGACGGCGAGGCGGCCGCGCTCGACCTCCTGCGCGCGCTCAGTCGATGACGATCAGCCGGTCGTTGTCGGTGGCGTCCGACAGCAGATCGGCGCCGCCTTCGCCCGAGACCAGAACCATATCCTTGAGCTGCATGCCGTAGCCGTAGCCCGTGCGGTAGACCAGCGGCTCGAAGCCCATCACCGTCCCCGCTTCCAGCACGGTGTCGTCATGGGCGGCGAGGTAGGGCGCCTCGTGCAGGTTGAGCCCGATCCCGTGCCCGACGAAAGCGATGGGCGGCAGGCCGAGCTTGCCGAACTCGGCGAGGAAGGCGGCGTAGATGTCGCGCGCGACCGCGCCCGGGCGAATCGTCTCCATCAGCATGTGCTTGCAGCAGACCAGATTGGCCCAGATCCGCTCGGCGTGCTCCGGCGGCTCGCCGACGACCGCCGTGCGGCAGACCCCGGCGTGATAGCCGCCGATCATCGAAAAGATTTCGACCCGGCAGACGTCGCGGGGCTGCAGCACACGCTCAGTCGGACCCACATTGGGGAGCTCGCTGCGCTCTCCCGTCGCGACGATCATCAGCCTGAACTGCTCGGCGCCCTGTTCGTAGACGCCGCGGGTGAGCGCCGCGCCCAGGTCCATCTCGGTATCGCCCGGCGAGACCGCCGCGAATGCATCGCCGATGGCCTTGTCCGAAATTCGCGAAAGCCGCCGCAGAAGGTCGATCTCGTCCGGCATCTTGATCCGCCGCATCCGGTCCAGCGTATCGTCGATGGGGACGAACTCGGCATCGGGCATCGCCGCTTCGAGCCGGACGAAATCCGCCGCCGGCAGGTAGTCGAGCTCGGTTCCGATCCGGGCGCGGGAGAGGCCCAGCCGCTTGAGTTCGTCGGCGAGGATCGCCATCGCGTCGTCGGAGAACTCGCCCCAGGCGCGGACCGGGACGCCGCCGGCCCGACCGGAGACGGTGGTTTCCTCCATGTCGACGCAGACATAGGCGGCCTCGCTCCCGCCCACGACGGCCATCGCGTGGCGCCAACGCATGATCGGCTGCGAAGGAACGACGAATCCCGCGACCCAGCCGAAGTTCTCGGGCGAGACGGCGACCGCCGCGTCCAGCCCCGCCCGGTCCATTTCCTCCCGCAATCGGGCAACGACCGCCTCACGCATCGTCGGTCTCCACCCGGTAGCGTTCGATCTTGGCCTCGTCGATGTCGACCCCCATACCGGGTCCGGTCGGCACCGGAACCGCGCCGTCGACATGGGCGAGCGGTTCCGCGATCAGGTCGTCGACGTAATAGATACCGCCTATGCGGCCCGCCCGGTGTTCGGCGGGCATCGAGACCGGTACCACGCAACTCAAGACCACTGGCTCGGCGGCGGCGGCGAGTTGCAGGTTGGCGAGATTGCCGACACCGGTTTCGACCGACCCGTTGACGTTGGAGATCAGCCCCGCCGCGCGCGCCACCGCGGCGACCTGCATCGCGCGGTAGAGCCCGCCCGGCTTGGTGGTGTAGATCGAAACGATGTCGGCCGCCCGGCGCTCGGCGATTTCCAGCACGTCTCGCGCGTTCCACGCGCTCTCGTCGGCCATCAGCGGGACGCCGATGCCGCGCTTCACCTCCGCGAGGCCGTCGATCCCCTCGACCGGCTGCTCGGCGTAGATCAGGTCGGCGGGTTCCATCCGGCGGATGATCTTGACCGCCTCGTAGGGGGTCCGGTAGCCGCAGTTTGCGTCGACGCAGAGCCTGGTCGCGGGCCCCACCGCCTCGCGGATCCGACGCACGATCTCGACGTCGCGTTCGGGATCGACGCCGACCTTGATCTTGATCGTCTTGATCCCCTCGGCGACCACGAGCCTGCATTCCTCGACCGCCTCGTCGATCGCAAGCAGCCCGATCGAATGGGTGATGGGGACGGCGTCCCGCACCCTGCCGCCGAGCAGGCGATGCACCGGCACGCCGTAGGTACGTCCCGCGAGGTCGTAGGCCGCCATCTCCACGGCGCCCTTGGCGTAGGGGTAGCCCTTGATCGCCGCGTCCATCGTGGCATGAAGCACCGCCGGCTGCGCAGGGTCCAGGCCGGTGACGAGGGGCGCCAGATAGGTCTCGATCACCAGCCGCGCGGTGGCGGGCGATTCGCCGAAATAGCGGCCGTAGTCGCCGCCCCAGTCCTTGAGCGCCGGCGCCTCGCCCCAGCCGACGAGCCCGTTCTCGCCCTCCATCCGGACCAGGATGTAGCCGCCGATCGGCTCGGTGAGCCCGGTCCATTTGTGCTCCCGGCGGGTCGGCAGGGATACCTGCACGGTCTCGATTCTGGCGATCTTCGTCGTCATCGCGGCCTCCCGCGTTTGGCGTATAGGGAAACCGGAGGCGGTGCAAGGCGGCGCCCGCACTCTGACCCGTCATTTCGACCGAGCGCAGCGAGCGGAGAAATCTTGCACCCGCAGTACGAGATTTCTCCGCTCCGCCTCCCTGTGGTCGGCTCCGGTCGAAATGACGGGTCGTGGACCAACAGGCTATCGACCGACCGCATGGGATTTGGGAGACTGGGGGAATGCGTTCCCATCACGACATCGGCGGCATGATCGCGGGTCCGGTCGACCGGACGGTCAAGGCGACGCCTGGCTGGGCCAGGCTCGCCGAGGCGCTGCGCTCTCTGATCGATTCGCGCTATTGCCTGCACGAACAGCGCCGCCGGATCGAGGACCTCGGACCTGCCGAATACGCCCGCCTCGGCTATCACGAGCTCCGCATCGCCGCGATGGCGAAGGCGCTCGCGGAGAAGAACATCGTCGGTGAGGACGAGCTCGCCCGGCGCATGGCCGAGTTGCGAAACAGAGACGGAGGAGCCTGATGGCCCGCGATTTCGAAGACCATTGCTGGAAGGACGCGATCCCGGCCGACGTGCTGGAGATCTACGCCGCCTACCGTCGCGAGGTCTATGTCGGACGCAACCCGGCGCTGCTCGCGATCGACCTGTACAAGCTCGTTTTCCGGGGCGGGGCGAAACCGGTGAACGAACTGATCGACCGCTATCCGAGCGCCTGCGGAGAGTTCGCCCACGCGGCCATCGAGCCGACGAAGCGGCTGTTCGCCGCCGCGCGCGCGCTGGGACTGCCGGTGATCTACACGACCGCCGCGACCAGGCGAGGCAGCGTCGTCGCCACCAACCGCCAGGTCGGCACCGGTTCGGGCGACGACTACGAGATCTATGAGGCGTTCGCGCCGCGCCCCGGCGACCTCCTGATCGAGAAGGAAAGGGCGAGCGCCTTTTACGGGACGCCGCTGGTCGCCCATCTCACCCGGCTCGGCGTCGACAGTGTGCTGATCTGCGGCGACTCCACGTCGGGCTGCGTGCGCGCCTCCACGGTGGACGCCTACTCCAACGGCTACCACGCGACGGTGGTGGAGGAATGCGTGTTCGACCGCGCCGAGCTGATCCACAAGATTGCCCTGTTCGACCTGCACCACAAATACGCCGACGTGATGACGCTCGACGAGGTGCTGGAGGAGCTGACGCGTCGGGAGCGGAGCGAAACGGCCGCCTGACCGCCGCGCGGGGAAGCGCGATGGCCGCCGAGCTGCTGACCGTCGAAGAGATGGCCCGCGCGGATGCGCTGGCCATCGCCGGCGGCACGCCCGGGACCGAACTGATGGAAGCGGCCGGGCGGGCCGTGGCCGACCGGATCTGCGTCCGATGGGCGAGCCGGCCCACGACGGTGCTTTGCGGCCCAGGCAATAACGGCGGCGACGGGTTCGTGATCGCCCGGCTGCTCGAAGGACGCGGCTGGCCGGTCCGGGTCGCGCTGCTGGGCAACCGCGACCGGCTGAAGGGAGACGCGGCGGTCAATGCCGCGCGCTGGACCGGCCCCGTCGAACCCGTGTCGGCCACGGCGATCGCCGATGCGGAGCTTGTCGTCGACGCAGTTTTCGGCGCCGGGCTGGTCCGCGAAGTGGATGGCGAGGCGCGCGCGGCGATCGAGGCGATCGGCGACCGGCTTTGCGTCGCCGTGGACGTGCCGAGTGGGGTCGACGGCAATACCGGCCAAATCCGCGGGACCGCGCCGAAAGCCGCCCTTACGGTTACCTTCTTTCGCAGGAAACCCGGACATCTTCTTGATCCTGGTAGATTTTCCATGGGCGATATCCATGTCGCCGATATCGGCATCCCCGATTCCGTGCTGGACGAAATCCGCCCCGCCGCCTTCGCAAACGAACCCGGGCTGTGGTCGGCCGCTCTCCGCTGGCCGCGACCGGGCGACCACAAATACAGCCGCGGCCACGCCGTCGTCGCCGGCGGGGGCGAGATGACCGGGGCGGCCAGGCTCGCCGCCCGCGCGGCGATGCGGATCGGCGTCGGCATGGTGAGCGTCCTGTGCCCACCCGAGGCTAGGCCCGTCTACGCCGCGAGTCTCGTCGGCCCGCTGACGGTCGCCGCCGACGGCCCGGAATCGTTCGCGGAGTATCTTGAGGATCCGAGACGCAGCGGCGCGCTGGTGGGGCCGGGCGCGGGAGTCTCGGAAGACACGCGGGAAGTCGCGCTCCGCGCTCTCGCCGTCGGAAAGCCCACGGTGCTGGACGCCGACGCTCTGACCGTCTTCGCCGACGAGCCGCAAGCCCTGTTCGAGGCGATCGCCGGGACGCCCGCGGTCCTGACCCCGCACGAGGGTGAGTTCGCCCGCCTGTTCGAGTCCGCGGGCGACAAGCCGATACGGGCGCGGAAGGCGGCGGCGCAATCGGGGGCGGTGGTGCTGCTGAAGGGCGCCGACACGGTGGTCGCGGAGCCCGACGGACGCATCGCGATCAACGCCAACGCGCCGCCCGACCTCGCCACAGCCGGGGCGGGCGACGTGCTGGCCGGTCTCGCGCTCGGCCTCCTCGCCCAGGGCCTGCCGCCCTTCGAGGCCGCGGCCGCCGCCGCCTGGATACACGGCGAGGCGGCGACCGCCTTCGGCCCGGGACTGATCGCCGAAGACCTCCCCGATCTCGTCCCCCCGGTGCTTCGGGAGTTGAAACGCCGCGCCGGGTAGCGGCGCCTGCTATATCGGCACGTGGGAGCCGATGCCGAGTTCGCGCGTGTCGAGCCGGGTTTCCCGCCGCAGCAGCCGGGGCGCCGCCCCGGCGATCTCGACGACATCGATATAGCGCCCCGCCGCGAACAGCTCCGACACCCCCTCGGGCGAGGTCCGGATGGCGATGACCGTGCTGGTCGCGACCGCGTGGCCGTCCGCCTCTCCCGGTTCGATGGCGCCGATGGAGACATGGCGCAGCATCCGGGTACCCTTGCGGCCGAGCTGTTCCGGCAGCACCTCGAACAAATGGCGCAGCCCGTCGAGGTCGTGGATCAGCCAGATCATCTCCTCGTCGAGCTCGTAGGAATGCGCGGTGACCCGGTACTCGAACTCCGGCGCGCACATCGACAGGAACTCGTCCCACGCCTCCCGGTCGAGCGCGGCGGCCGCCCGGTGCAGGAAGTCGCGGATCTCCTCGTTGCCGACGGCCAAGCTCGCCCCTCACACGGATACGGGGGCGCTCGCCGGACGGCCCATCCGCCTGCTCCATTCGGCGTAGAAGTGGCGCATGCCGCCGTCGTCCTGGGCGGACAGGTTTTCCTCCCGGCAGATGTTGCCGTAGGACGCCGCGCCCGAGCGGTAGGCGTGCGCGCATTGCTCGGCGGCGAACAGGTCCTCGGGCAGGTTGTGGCTCATCGGGCCCCAGAACTCGTTGTGCTGGCGGATCCGGACCATCCGGTCCTCCGCGCTGTCACCCTTCAGCCCGAGCCCGCGAAACTCGACCAGCGAGGTGTCCGGCGTAAGCGGCGTGGTGGTGTCGATCCGCATCACGGTGCCCCGGGTCATCAGCACCGTATTGGGGAAGAGCGGCGTCGAGTGGAAGGTCTCGGCGGCAAGCCCCGGCAGCAATCCGGTCCGCTCGCGCGGCAGGATCGTCGCCTCGTCCCTGTAATCGATCTCCATGCCCCGGAATACTATGTGGCCGTTTGGGTGGAGCTCGACGCGGCGCTTGAAGAACGTCTCCTCGGTGAGCACGTTGGTGCGCCGCAGCATCACATGCATCCACTCGTGATAGTGGTCCATGTTCGATTCGACCCACTGCTTCCAGTTCGCCCCGATCGTGGCCCGGTGGTAGTGGAAGACCTCCACCGGCTCCTCGGTGAGCGTCCGCTCGTAGGACGACAGCGCGTCGCCCAAATACTCCGCGAGCGGCATGGCACCGTCGTCGAGGTTGAAGAAGACGAGCCCGTAAAAGGTCTCCGTCTTCACTTCGCGAAGCCCGCAATCCTCCGCCGACAGGCTCGCCTCCTCGTAGGGCCCGGGCCGCGGCCGGCTCACGCAGTTCCCTTTCCAGTCGAAGGTCCAGTGGTGAAAGAAGCACGTCTTGAGCCGCGCATTGCCCGACAGGTCGTTGAACAGCCTGGCGCCGCGATGCGGGCAGACGTTGTAGAAGATGCGGATCCGACCGTCTCCGCCCCGGATCGCCACCAGCGGCACATCGGCGTGGTCCATGGCGCGGAAATCGAAGGCGTCGGCCAGCTCGCTCTCATGGCAGGCAAACCGCCAGCTCCGCGACATGATCCGGTCCATCTCGTCGCCAAATATGCCGGGGTCGCTATAGGCCGCCGTGTCGACGTAATGGGTCGGCGGAAGGCGGGGTGGGCGCTCCCATGCCTCGCGGTCGCGGGACGACATGAGCGGGCCTCCTTGCGAGCCGCGGCGGCTCGTCCCATGGTTCGGGAAACTCTACGGCGTATCCGGTCCCGACGGAACCGTTGTCGCCATCCGCGCAGACGAACCCCCTTCGGCGGCGGCGCGCGAACGGCTTACGCCTCGCCAGCGCGGCATGCGCGGGCTATGGTTCGGACCATCTTGGACGGCGCTCCGGTGCCAGGGCTTCGAATGGCCACGGAACGGGCCACCCACCAGCCGTCAGACGCTTCCGGAGGGAGGAAACCATGACCCATCTCGACCGCAGGCGGTTCCTGCACACCGCCGGCGCCGCGGGCGCGGCCGCCGGGCTCGGCTCGCTGCTGTTCGACCGCAAGGCGGCGGCGGCGATCGGCGACACGCTGACCATCGCCTATCACGTACCGCTGCCGGCCTGGGATCCGACGACCGGGCTGTCCTCGGTCAACCCGCAGCTCATGTCGATCTACAAATGCGTGTTCGATCAGTATGTCGACCAGAACGCTGATCTGAGCTTCCGGCCCGGCCTGCTCACGAAGTGGGGCTGGACCGACGACAAGACCAGGATCCGCATGGAGGTGCGCCAGGGCGCCAAGTGGCAGGACGGCAAGCCGATTACCGCGCAAGACATCGTCTGGAACCTGCGGCGCGTCGCCGACCCGAAGACCGGCAACCCGGTTTCCTTTATCTGGGCCTCCCTCGCCAACCTCAAGGCCGAGGGCAACGTCGTCACCGGCGACGTCAAGCAGTATACGCCGGACCTGTTCAAGTGGATGGCGTTCCTGACCGCCTATGTCCTGCCGCCGCATCACTACGAGAAAGTCGGCAAGGAAGGCTTCGAGAAGCAGCCGATGGGCTCCGGCCCCTACATGGTGGACGAATTCCAGCGCGGCTCCTTCGTGCGCCTCAAGGCGAACCCCAACTACTGGGGCGCCGCGCCGGCCTTCAAGAGGGTCGTGTTCAAGTTCGCGACCGACCCAGCGGCACGGATCGCCGAGATCGAAAGCGGCCGGTCGGATCTCACCCTCAACATCCCGTTCGAGGAATTCGACCGCCTTAAGGCCAAGCCGGGCCTGGAAGGCGTGGCGACGCCGGTCTCGGACATCGCCATGATCTTTTTCAACGATGTCGCGCCGATGACCGATATCAACGTGCGCAAGGCGTCGGTGATGGCAGTCGACAAGAAGGCGATCGTCGACCGGCTGCTGCGCGGCTACGGCGTGCCCATCGAGACCCTGCTGGCGCCGCCCTATACCGGCTTCGATCCGAACGTGAAGACGCCCTACGACCCGAAGGGGGCGGCGGCACTGCTCGCCAAGTCCGGTTATTCGAAGGACAAGCCGGTCACGTTCAGGATCCAGACCACGCGTGGCTATATCGCCAAGGATTACGACGTCATCCAGGCCATCGTCGGCATGTGGCGCAAGGTCGGCATCCGGGCCGAGATCGAGGTCTACGAGGTCGCCAAGCATTTCGAGCTGCGCGCCCAGGACAAGCTGGCCCCGGCGGCCTTCTACAACTGGGGCAACTCGATCGGCGATCCCACCACCTCGACCGGCCACGCGATGTTCGGCCCGTCGCCGCACTCGACCTGGGACACCGAGGATCTCGACGGCATGATCGGCCCGCTCTGGGGCGAGAAGGACGAGGCCAAGCGGATCGGCGGCTGGCAGAAGGTCAACCGCTATATCGCCGACAACGCCTATGTCTTCCCGCTCTATCAGCAGGTCCAGCCGGTGGTGTTCAAAAAGGGCCTCAGGTTCCAGGGCCACTTCGCCAACTTCGTCCTGCCCCACGCGATATCGAAGGGTTAGGGCCGCGATATATTTCCTCTCCCTCTTCGGAGGGGGAGGCCAGGCGGGAGTCGCGCGTTCCTCGATACGGCGCTGGCGCGCCTACTCGGGATGAGGGGAGTTTGAGAATTTGCCATATTCTCCTCAATATCCCTCACCCTGAGTAGCCGCGACGCGGCGTATCGAAGGGCGGCTCCGCTACGCGCACATGTCCTGGTCCTTCCTCCTCCGCAGGCTGCTTCTGGCGATCCCGACGCTTTTCGGCGTTGCGGTTATCGTTTTCGTGCTGCTGCGTGTGGTGCCGGGCGATCCGATCGCCATGCTGATCGGGCCGGGGGCGACGGAAACCGACATTGCCGCGCTGCGCCGGCTCTACGGGCTCGACGAGAGCATCGCGATCCAGTTCGTCTACTACCTGCGGGACCTCGCCGTCGGCGATTTCGGCACCTCGATCTCGATGCGCCAGGACGTGATGGAGCTGGTGCTGGGCCGCCTGCCGGTGACGATCGAGCTGTGCCTGGTCGCCATGGCCGTCGCGGTCGGGCTGGGCGGCGCCATGGCGCTTGCCGGCGCCTACTGGCGCGGCCGGGCGGGCGAAGCGGCGGTCGACGGCGCCGCCGGGTTCATCCTCGCGATCCCGGATTTCCTGTGGGCGCTGCTGTTCATCCTGTTCGTCGTCGTCTTCGCGCTCGACGGGTTGCCGATCTCGGGCCGGATCGGCCATGACGTCGCGTTCAAGGGCGCGACCGGCTTCCTGCTGATCGAGAGCCTGCTGCGCCTGCGTTTCGACGCCTTCGAATCGGTCCTGCTGCACACCGTCCTGCCGGCTCTCGCGCTGGCGCTCCCGCTGGCGGCGATCGTCGCGCGGGTGCTCAAGAGCTCGATCGCCGAGGCGATGACCGAGGACTATATCCTGATGGCGCGGGCCAAGGGCTTTTCCCGGGCGCGCATCGTCTGCCGCGAGGCGCTGCGCAACGCGCTGGTGCCGACCGTGACGCTGACCGGCGTCCAGTTCACCTTCCTGGTCGGCGGCACGGTGCTTGTCGAGAAGATCTTCTCCTATCCCGGCATCGGCAACATGGCGATCGACGCGGTCATCAACCGCGACCTGCCGCTGATCCAGGGCCTCGTCCTGACCTTCGCCGTGCTGTTCATCGCCATCAACCTGCTGGTCGACATGAGCTACGCGCTGCTCAACCCGCGGATGCGCCATGGCTGAGGCGGCGGCCCTGCCCGGCACGGCGTCCGGACCGGACGGCGCGGTTCGCCGGATGCTGGCGAACCGGCGGGTCGTGCTGGGCGGAGCCGTGCTCCTGTTCTTCGCGCTCGCCGCCGTCTTCGCGCCCCTGCTGGCGCCGCGCGACCCGGTGGAGCAGGACCTGCTGCTGCAATACATCCCGCCCTTCTGGTCGGACAAGGCGGAAGCCGGCTACCTGTTCGGCACCGACAATCTGGGCCGGGATATCCTGTCCCGGCTGATCCATGGCACGCGGATCGCCCTCTTCGTCGCCGTGACGGCCGCCGCCGCGGCGGGATTGCTCGGCACCGTGCTGGGCCTGCTGGCCGGCTATTTCGGCGGCTGGATCGACATCGTCATCTCCCGGCTGGTCGAGATCTGGATGGCGTTTCCGGCGGTGCTGCTGTCGATCGTCCTGGTCGCGGTGATGGGCACCGGGCTGCATTCCGTCATCATCGCCATCGCGGTGATCGACTGGACGCGTTTCTGCCGGGTCGTGCGCGCCGAGACCATGGCCCAGAAACAGCAGGATTATGTCGCCTCGGCCGTGACCGTCGGCCTCGGGCGGATGCGCATCCTGTGGCGGGAAATCCTGCCCAACGTGCTGCCCCTGCTGATCGTCCTGTTCACCCTGGAGATGGGCATCGCCGTGATCGTCGAGGCGATCCTGAGCTATGTGAACCTCTCGCTTGCCTCCGACTTCCCGACCTGGGGCGGCATGATCGCGGACGGGCGGAAATACGTGAACCAGGCGGCGTGGCTGATGATCCTGCCGATCCTGTGCGTCATCGCGCTGGTGCTGGCGCTCAACGCGCTTGGCGACGGGCTGAAGGACGCGCTCGATCCGGTGATGCGCCGATGACCGCCGCGACGCCGCAGGATTCTCCGATCCTCTCGGTCCGCAACCTGCATCTGGCGATCGGGGACCGGCGGCGCCGCGCGCCGATCCTGCGCGACGTGTCGCTCGACATCGCGCCGGGCGAGGTGCACGGGCTGGTCGGCGAATCGGGCGCCGGCAAGACCATGATCGGCAAGGCCGTCCTGGGTATCCAGCCGTCCCGGGCGCGGATTACCGGCGGCTCGGTGCTGTTCGACGGAAGCGACATCACCCGTTTGCCGGAGCGCGAGCGCCGGCGCCTGATGGGCCGGGGCATGGGCCTGATCCCCCAGGATCCGATGACCTCCCTGAACCCGGCCTACCGGATCGGAGGGCAGATCGCCGACGTGCTCCGCCTGCATCTGGGGATGGGCCGGTCGGCCGCCGAGGTCCGCGCGCTGGAGCTGCTCGAAGACGTCCGTATCCGCGCGCCGAAGCGGGTGATGCGCCAGTATCCGCACGAGCTTTCCGGCGGCATGCGCCAGCGGGTGCTGATCGCGGTCGCTTTCGCCTGCCGGCCCAGGCTGATCGTGGCCGACGAGCCGACGACGGCGCTCGACGTGACGGTGCAGCGCCAGGTGCTCGCGCTGATCAAGCAGATGCAGGCGCAGGAAGGCGCCTCGATCCTGTTCGTCACCCACGATCTCGGCGTGGTCGCCAAGATCTGCGACCGGGTGACGGTGCTGCACGGCGGCCGGGTGCTCGAAGCCGGCGACACGGGCCGGATCGTGGAAGCGCCGCGGCATGCCTACACGCGCGCGCTGATGGCCGCCACGCCGCGCTACGATCGCCCGGGCGAACTGTTGCAGCCGGTCCCCGAGGCGCTGACGGCGCGGCTGAACGAGGAGGCCCTGGCCTACGATGCAGCGCGGGGGCGCGATGGCTGAGCCCGCCCTCCTGGAAGCCGCCGGGCTGCGCCTGTCCCTGCCGGATTACAGCCGCAAGCCGCCCTTCGGCCCGGCGCCCGCAGTCGATATCCTGCACGGCATCGACCTCACGCTCGCGCCGGGCGATACGCTGGGCATCGTCGGCGAGAGCGGTTCCGGAAAGACCAGCCTGGGACGCACCCTGGTCCGCCTCCACCGGCCGACCGCGGGCCGCCTGTCGTTCGACGGAAGGGACATCGCGAACCTGCCGGAAGACCGGCTGCGCCCGCTGCGCGCGCAATTCCAGATGATCTTCCAGGACCCGCAATCCTCGCTCAACCCGCGCCGCCGGGTGGCCGACATCGTCGCCCAGCCGCTGCGGCTGTACGGCCGGGCTGCGACGAAGGCCGGGGCGCGCCGACAGGTCGACGCCCTGCTGGAGCGCGTCGCGCTGCGGCCGTTCCACGGCGACCGCTACCCCCACGAATTGTCGGGCGGCGAGCGCCAGCGCGTCGGCATCGCGCGGGCCATCGCCCTGCGGCCCCGGCTGGTGGTGGCCGACGAGATCGTTTCCGGCCTCGACATGTCGAGCCAGGCCCAGATCCTGGCGCTGCTGCGCGAATTGCGGAAGGACCTCGGCCTCGCCTTGCTTTTCATCAGCCACGACCTGTCCGTCGTGCGTACCGTGTGCGACCGGGTCATGGTGATGCTGAACGGCCGGACGGTGGAACAGGGCGATTGCGCGTCGATCTTCGCATCGCCCCGTCACCCCTATACCCGACGGCTTTTGAACGCGATTCCGCTGCCCGATGTCGACCCGGGCTGGGTCGCCCGGACGGCGGAGAACGAACTTGGAGAGAAGCTGACCATGAACGTGAAAGACAGCGTGGCGCTGGTCACCGGCGCCAACCGGGGCGTGGGCGCCACCTTCGTCCGGGCTTTGCTCGACCGCGGCGCGGCGAAAATCTATGCCGGAATGCGAAGCGCCGACGGCTACGAAGCATCGGACGGCCGGGTGCAACCGCTCGCGCTCGACGTGACCGACCACGCGGCGGTCGCGGCGGCGGCCGGGCAATGCGGCGACGTCACCCTGCTGGTCAACAATGCCGGGGTGAACCGCAACCGTCCGATCTCCGACGACGACGCCCTGCAGAACGCGCGCGACGAGATTGAGGTGAACTATTTCGGCACGATGGAGATGTGCCGACGATTCGGCCCGGTGCTGGGGGCGAACGGCGGCGGCGCGATCGTCAACATGCTGTCGATCCTGAGCCGGGTGAACCTGCCCATGATCGGCACCTATTGCGCGTCGAAGGCCGCGGCGTTGTCGCTCACCCAGGGCGTGCGCGCGGAGCTGGCGGCGCAGGGGACGCTGACGGTCGCCGTCATGCCGGGCGCGATAAACACCCGCATGGGCGACATGAACCCGCCGCCGCTCGAAGACCCCGCCGACGTCGCCAACGCCGCGCTCGACGCCGTCGAGGCCGGCGAGGAGGACGTCTATCCGGGCGTCATGGCCGGCGGAGTCAGCCAGGGCCTCGCCGCCGATGCGAAGGGGGTGGAGAAGCAGTTCGCGGCGTATCTGACGGGGTAGGGGGGTGAGGAGAAGCACGAATTCTAGTCCCGAGTGTTTACCTTCGTCTCGACCCTGTTCAAGGACGATGGCGAGGCGATCAACGAGGACGGGCTGCGGCGCGTGCTCGAACACCGTTTCAGGAACTGGGTGGGCAGGGTCTATGTGTTCGGCTCGACCGACGGCAATGGCTCGTTCTCCGAGGAGGAGATAAAGCGCGGCATAGAGATCGAGGCGCGGCACGTCGAAGGTCGCATCGCGGTGATCGCCTGAACCGGCGCACGGACGACATCTGCCTGTACATGGCTGTCGCAGCTCGCCGCGCCAGCCGTTGAAAATGCCCGGCGCGGAAGACCGCGAGGCGCTCGAAACCGCAGGCACGCTCGTCCACAGCAAACATCCCGACCTCCACAGCCAAACAAAGCCGGACTAGGGAATCTCGATATCGAGACTCGCTCCGGTGAGTATTTCAGCAGCCTGCTACTGGGCTCCGACGTGCACGGAATCGATTGCTCCGCCGTCGGCCGGTGATCCGCCAGATTCTCGGGGTCTCGGTCTCGGTCCATGTCCTGGACCTGGATGAGGATCGTGATGACCTGCAAACGCCATGTACTCGGCTGCTACCGGCCGAGGAGGTCTGGGTGGAGGCACGAACTCGGAGCGAGCGATTGCAAGAATGGGATCGCTATGAATCGTCTCTCCGTGGAGCTGTGCTGCGATTGATCGGCCAAGAATCTCCGCCAGGAGAGGTGGAGTGGCATTACCGGCTTGCCGGACTTGCTCACGGTGTGTCCCATCGAGCTTCCAGAAGCTCGGAAAAGTCTGCAGCCGGAGAATCTCTTCTGGCGCGAGAGGACGGCTGTCCCAGTGAAAGGGCCCTGTAGCTGGGCCTGGGTTTGCAGGCACCGTCCAAGCAGGCTCGACCTTCGCTAGCTTGAGGAGGAATGACCAGAATCTGCGTCGGTATCCGAAGAGCGGCGGTCCCTCGCCTCGCTCGGTGAAGAACTGATAATTCTGGCCTTCTGGTATCGAGGGGAGCAGAGCTGCAAATCGCCCACTTGGAGCTGGCGGCGTCGCGGGGCATACATTGTGAAGCGCGTCCCAAGCCCGTACCGGACGATCGCGATGTGTAGCAACAGGCCATGTGGGAATGGCACCGCTGCGAAACGCAATGACGATCGCGCGCCTACGCCGTTGCGGAACTCCGAAATCCGCCGCGTTGAGTATTCTACAGGCCAGCCTGTAGCGAGTACCGCTCCGGCAATTGACGGCTTCGAGGCGCTCTTCCAGGAACGACAATGCTGAACGATTGCCCTTCACGAACCCCGGCACGTTCTCGATCAAGATCGCATGGGGAAGTAGTCGCTCTATCAGTGTCAGCAAGCTGTGGAGGGTCTGTGTCCGATGATCGCCGAGTCCACGAGCACCAGTCATTGACCACTGCGCCGCATTCGAAAAGGGCTGGCAGGGCGGTCCGGCGGCCAGCAGGCTAAGCTCTCCCTTGGCGATCCCAAGATCGCGCGGAAGCAGATGGCTCGCCACCTCGTTGATGTCGTGAGGACCCAGACACTGTAGCCTAGGACGGTTGAGCGCTAGAGAGCGTCGCGCCGCTGCATCGCTCTCGATTCCTCCAATAATGCTGAACCCTGCATGCTCCAAGCCTAGGTCGAGCCCACCGATACCGGAGAACGCCGATAGGCAGAGAAGCCGCCCGTTAGCAACGCACTTACCAATGTGACCAGTCACAGTCTGCCCCCCGCCCAGCCTCTCGCATGATTCAACTATTCTAGTGATACCAAGAGTTGCGATCAGCGCACGAACATGCCCAACCAAGCTACCATGAACAACCGGAGGTCCATGGAGGCCACAACGAGGGATGGCTATCGGATTGGAGAGATCGAACGCCGACTGAGGACGGCCTACGGCCAGCCTCGCCACTTCAATCCAACAGACCCTCTCGATGATCTGATCTTCCTGATCCTGTCCAGGATGACACAGGAGATCAAATACGTAAGAACCTACTCCCGTCTGCGCAACTCTCTCGCGACATGGCACGATGTACGTGACGCCCCACCTAGCAGTAAGCCTCCGGCGAGGGCCGCCTTCTCGACCTAATGTGATTTCGCGAGTTTGTGCGATCGGGAGTGGACACTTGGGAAGTGTCCACCAAGGACCAAGTGGACACGATCGCAGATGTCGGATTCAGATGAGAAGTCGGTGGGGTTGCCGGCAAGGCGGGCTGCTTCGCGGAGACGCTGGAGCGAGGCGGAGAAGCGCCGGATCGTTGCGGAGAGCTACCAGCCGGGGGTTTCGGTTTCAGTGGTGGCCCGGCGCAACGACGTAAACGCCAACCTGGTGTTCAACTGGCGGCGGCGGTTTCGCGAGCGGGGCGGCTTCGTTCCGGTGGTTGTCGAACCGGATCGCCTGCTGCCGCCCCCGCCCGATGCCGGTTCCGGCGCCGTGCCGGCGACGGGGCGGATCGAGATCGCGCTGGCGGACGGTGCACGGGTGATCGTCGACCGGGAGGTGGACGGCGCGGCGCTGGGGCGGGTCCTTTCGGTCCTGGCGCGGCGATGATCCCGGTCCCGGCCGGGGTTCGTGTCTGGCTGGCGACGGGGGTGACGGACATGCGGCGCGGCATGAACACGCTGGCGCTGCAGGTGCAGGAGGATCTCGGTCGCGACCCGCATGCGGGCGATCTCTATATTTTCCGCGGACGCAGAGGCGACCTCGTCAAGATTCTCTGGAGTGACGGGGTTGGGACCTCGCTCTACGCCAAGCGCCTGGAACGCGGCCGGTTCCAGTGGCCGGTGACGTCGGGCGGTGCGGTGTCGATCGGCGCGGCGCAGCTCGGCTACCTGCTTGAGGGGATCGACTGGCGGAACCCGGTCCATACCTGGCGGCCGTCGCGAGCGGGCTGACGGCGGCAAAGCGACTCATCGGGCAAGATTGCCGTGGCGGCGAATCGGTCGATGTGATTCGATCCCGCCGATGCTCGACGGAACCAACATCGCCGCGCTGAAGACGGCGCTTGCGGCGGCGGAGGCTAAGGCTTCCAGGGCCGAGGCGAAGGCGACCGAGGCCGAAGCACGGGCTGCCGTCGCGGCGGCCAAGATGTCCGACGCCGAGGCGGAGATCGCCTTCCTGAAGCTGGCCATCGAGAAGCTCCGTCGCGAGCTCTTCGGTTCGCGCTCGGAGCGCAAGCAGCGTCTCCTCGATCAGCTCGAACTCCAGCTCGACGAGCTCGAGGCGAGCGCGACGGAGGACGAGCTGGCGGCCGAGCAAGCGGCGTCGGAGACCACGCAGGTCGAGGGGTTCACCCGGCGCAGGCCGGTCCGCAAGCCGCTCCCCGCGCATCTGCCGCGCGAACGGGTAGTGGTGCCCGCACCGACATCCTGCGCGTGCTGCGGCTCGGACAAGCTGTCGAAGATCGGTGAGGACGTCACCGAGACGCTGGAGGTGATTCCGCGCCGCTGGAAGGTGATCCAGACGGTGCGCGAGAAGTTCACCTGCCGGCGCTGCGAGAAGATCAGCCAGCCGCCGGCGCCGTTCCACCCGACGCCGCGTGGCTGGGCGGGGCCGAACCTGCTGGCGATGATCCTGTTCGAGAAGTATGGCCAGCATCAGCCGTTGAACCGCCAGCGCGACCGCTACGCGCGGGAGGGGATCGATCTCAGCCTGTCGACCCTGGCCGACCAGGTGGGCGCGTGCACGGTGGCGTTGAGGCCCCTGCACGACCTGATCGAAGACCATGTGCTGGCGGCGGACCGCCTGCACGGCGACGACACCCCGGTGCCGGTGCTGGCCAAGGGCAGGTGCGCCACCGGCCGGGCGTGGGTCTATGTGCGCGACGACAGGCCGTTCGGCGGCCCGGATCCGCCGGCGGCGCTGTTCCGCTACTCGCGCGACCGCTCCGGCGCTCACCCGGTCGAGCACCTGAAGACCTTCTCCGGCATCCTCCAGGCCGACATCTACGCCGGCTACAACGGCCTCTATGTGGCCGGGAGATTGCCGGGGCCTGTCACCGAGGCTGCGTGCTGGGCGCATTCGAGGAGGAAATTCTTCGAGCTCGCCGACATCGCGGCCAGCAAGCGACGAGGCAAGACCGCGCCGCCGATCTCGCCGCTGGCGCTGCAGGCGGTGAAGCGGATCGACGTGCTGTTCGACATCGAGCGCGGGATCAACGGCGAATCCGCCGAACATCGCCTCGCCGTGCGCAAGGAGATGAGCGCGCCGGTGCTGGCCGATCTCAAGGACTGGATGCAGGCCGAGCGCAGGAAGCTGTCGCGCCATTCCCCGGTGGCCAAGGCGATGGATTACATGCTCAGGCGCTGGGAGCTGTTCGCCCGCTTCCTCGAGGACGGCCGCATCTGCCTCACGAATAATGCCGCCGAGAGGGCGCTCAGGGGTATTGCCCTGGGCAGAAAATCATGGCTGTTCGCCGGCTCGGACCGCGGCGGCGTGCGGGCCGCGGCGATGTACACGCTGATCGGCACCGCCAAGCTCAACGATGTCGATCCGCAGGCCTGGCTCGCCGATGTCCTCGGCCGCATCGCGGATACCCCGCAGAGCCGGCTCGAAGAACTCCTGCCCTGGAACTGGGTTCCGGAGCAGAAACTCGATCGAGCCGCATAAGCCGGCTCCCGCCCCAAACCAATCCGCCTCGCACGCACTCACCGTTCAAAGGCGGCCTACGTACCCCTGCGGTCTTCGGCGGATGCATACACCTAGCAAGCTAGAGGCACTGATCCACGAGGCCGGCCTCGCGCGGACAAAGGCCGCACAAATTCAAGGAATCCTTAGTGAAATTGAGACAAGAGAGGTCGACCTAAGCCTGGATCGGCTCCGCAATATGGAGAGCGACGAGATCGAGGCATACCTGACCAGCCTGCCGGGAGTTGCGCGAAAAACTGCCCTGTGCGTCATGCTCTACGCCCTCGGACGAGACGTTCTGCCTGTGGATACCCATGTCTGGCGTGTCGCCCACCGGCTCGGACTCGCTCCTGCGGGCGAATGGAGCGAAGGGCGGGGCCGTGCCTTGGAGGCCACGGTGCCGAGAGAGCTGCGGGGATCGCTGCACGTAACCATGGTTGCTCATGGCCGGCGCGTCTGTCGGGCAGCAGCGCCGGTCTGCAAGAGCTGTTTGCTTGCCGATCTCTGTCCAACGGCGGGTCCTAACCCGCGAGCGGCTCAACATCCTCCCCGATCACGGCCTGAATGAGATCCCGCTCGCCGTCCTGGATCCCGTCCTTGAACCCTACCAGCCGAAGCCTATCCAGGACGATGGCACCGCCCTTTAGCGTCAGGAATTCCATCGTGGGACGCTCGACGTGATGGGGTACGGCAAGAAAAGGTGAGGGTGGAACCCAAGTGCCGGTAAAGAGCTTCCATTGCTCTGAGCTCGGTTCGTTGATCTTCGTCGCCCAAATGTCGCTACGACCTACCGTGGCCTGCCCGATAAATCCCCAGGTACCGGGCCGCAAGTCATCCTCCCAACCCAAATGGCAAAGGATGTCCACTCCCTCGTCATGCGCTCTCACCCGTCTCGGCGCCGCATTTGGGTCCGCCTTAAGGCCGACTTCGTCGCAGGCGATCCGCAAGGCCTTCTCAAACGAGCCACCCTCCCGACGGTGCACTGCTACCCCGGCAGACGCCAACCCACGAGCCTGTAACACCGCTAACACGATCTGCTCGAACATCTCATGCGGTCGATGCAACGAGTTCACGCTGAACGCGTGCGCGATGGTCAGGGCGAGTACCGCAGTGTATGCACTCGTCTCGAGATCGACGCTGCGGCCAAGTGCGATTGCGTCACCCGTGATCTCGAAAGGATAACGCTCCGCAAGCACGTCACGACGCTCGAACATTTGTCGAAACACAACGGAGGCAACTTCGTACGCTTGGTCCTGCCGCTCCGACAAGTCTCTCAATTCGCCCTCCGGGTGGTCACTCTCGGGCGATTGAATCAGCTCAAGGTTCCAGCCGTTGTCGGCCAAGAAGTCCGCAAGGGTTGCCCGCTTCACCGACAGACCCTTGAGTGCGAGCAGCTCGACGTAATCCGCTAGCAGCGAAGCCCGTGCGTACGGGCCATAAGTGTTGAGTTCAGGCGCCGTGATCACGTTCATTCATCCGGTCTTGGACGATGGCTCGCGCTGAGCGGGCAAGCCGTGACAGCTCCTCCATGGCTTGGAGCAGACTTCTCGAGATGTCGACCGACTCCGCTCGGTGAAGGGTGTCCAAGAACAACTCGAGGCTCTTCACTAGCCGTTGAGCGCGTGGATCCAGCTCCAGCTCCTCCACGACCTGTCTAGCCAGACTCAGGTCACCTGTCTGGCGCAACGTCGCGCGTGCGCGTTCGTCGGCGAGGGCTCGTCCGTAGACTGTGACGTCCCGTGAATCGCCTAAGACGGCTCGGCTTTGCCCTTCGGCGCTCTCAAGGTCTCCGAGCACCTCCGCGAGCTGTTCTCGGTTGATCCCTGCCAAGGCCTGCTCAATCTCCTGGTACGTTCGGGCCTGACTGAGCCCGACGTAACTCCTGATGTCGGCCGAGTTCATGCAGCGCAGCCAGACCCCGAATCGATGGTCCTGAATGTAGGCGACGTTTAGGCCGAACTCCTCCCGCGCGTATATGAGGAGGCGGATTGCGAGATAAGGGTTCCTGACGCCTTGGGCATTGCTTCCAACCCGCCGGCCAAGCTCCCGAAAGGGATCAGCAAAGTCCTGGTCTACGAGCCGGTGGACCTCGGCAAGGAGGTAGCGAGCCTTCGCCTCCGGCGGCCACGTCTTCAGCCCGCCGATGTGTCGGAATCCAAGATATGCGTGGATCTGGTTACGATCCTCAATAAGGACGCATGGAATCTCACGGAGTTCCTCAAGGCGTTCAGCCGACAGCTCGATGCCGATGAAGCCGATATCGTCAGCCTCCGAAACTCCGCACAGTATCTTGAGTGTCGCGAGCCGTCGATTTCCCTCGACAACCGTGTATGTATCCTCTTCGCCCTCCTGGACAACCAACAGCGGTTCTTGTCGAAAGAAGCCGTTGTCCCGGAAAGAGTACGCGAGTTCCTCAAGTGCCCCCTGCGCATAGAGATACCTGAGTATTTCGGACTGGGGCTGTCGGTGGAGTCGTTCCGGAAGCCGTGGATTCTCATCATCGAGAATCAGCCTGTCGAAGGAGAGCCACAGAATGGGTCCTTCTCGCGAGTCTGTGTCGTTCATTTGCGCTGCTCCCTCACGAGGCGAGAGGAGACGATGGTCCAAATCGAGGAGCAGAGTCTACGAAATCCCAGACCCTGCGGGAAACAGGCCGCCCCTGCTGGTGCCAGTCGGCTACATTTCCCCTCTCTCCGGAACGGACCGCTCCATTTGGATGAAACGACGGCGTCCAAGCTCCTGCGCTTGGCGCGGTCCGATACTCGCGCACCCACTACAACGGCAGCGCTGTCGAATACTTCACCTGGTTCAGCGCGAAGCTCGACTTGATGCTGGAAACGCCGCTCACCCTGGTCAGGTGCTCTTTCAGGAACCGCTCGTAAGCGTTGAGGTCGGAGACCACGACGCGGAGCAGGTAATCCGCGTCGCCGGTCATCAGGTAGCACTCCATCACCTCGGGCCGGCCCTGGATCGCGGTCTCGAAGGTCTCCAGCGCCTGCTCGATCTGGCGCTCCAGCGTCACCTGGACGAAGACCGAGATCGGCAGACCCACCTCGGCAGCCTCTAGCAGCGCGGCGTAGCCCTTGACGACGCCCGCGCGTTCCAGCGCGCGCACCCGGCGCAGGCAGGGGGAGGGGGAGAGCCCCACCGCTTCGGCGAGTTCTGCGTTGGAGATCCGCGCGTTGCCCTGGAGCTCGGTGAGGATCCGGCGGTCGATCGCGTCGAGGTCGGCAGTTGGCAGGATCTGTCTCCCTGAACCGTCCTGATCGTCGTTCGTTGCTCGATTAGCCCATTTCACAGCCATGTTCGCAACATAATTCGCACCCGTCCGCCCTATACTGTCCCCGCGCGGAGCCTGCCGCGTTCCGCCGCAACCGGGAGCGAGCGATGTCCAGCCTGCCCGCGGAGTTCGCCTATCCGGAGAGCCCGCCGGCCGAACGCCGCGCCATCCTGGCTGCGCTGGAACGCAAGGTGCTGTGGCTATCGTCCTGGACGATCCACAACGCCAACCATCTGAGGCCCTCGCGCGACGGGCTCAAGGTCGGAGGGCACCAGGCGTCGTGCTCGTCGCTGACAGCGATCATGACGGCGCTCTACTTCGACGTGCTCAGGCCCGAGGACCGGGTCGCGGTGAAGCCGCACGCGGCGCCGGTGTTCCACGCCATCCAGTATCTGTTCGGGCGCGAGAGCCGCGAGCGGCTGGAACGTTTCCGCAGCCTCGGCGGCGCGCAATCCTACCCGTCGCGCACCAAGGACGACGACGATGTCGATTTCTCGACCGGCTCGGTCGGGCTCGGCGCGGCGCAGACCGTGTTCGCGGCGCTGGTCCAGGACTACCTCGCCTGCAAGGGGACGATCGACGCGGGCGACGCGGGCCGGATGATCGCGCTGGTGGGCGATGCCGAGCTCGACGAGGGCAATGTCTTCGAGGCCCTGCTGGAGAGCTGGAAGCACGACGTGCGCAATCTCTGGTGGGTGGTCGACTACAACCGCCAGAGCCTCGATTCGGTGGTCTCGGACCGGCTGTTCGGACGCATCGACGAATTGTTCCGCTCGGTCGGCTGGCGGGTGCTGACGCTCAAATACGGCGGCCTGCAGGAAGCGGCGTTCGCCGAGCCGGGCGGAGCGGCGCTGAGAACCTGGATCGACGATTGCCCCAACTCGCTCTACTCCGCGCTCACCTTCAAGGGCGGCGCGGGCTGGCGCGAGCGCCTGGCGCACGACATCGGCGGCGACGCGGACGTCCGCGCGCTCCTGGACCGCCGCGGCGACGACGCGCTGCACGCGCTGATGACCAACCTCGCCGGCAACGACATCGACGCGCTGCTGGAGGCCTTCCACGGCATCGACGACGACCGGCCGACCTGCCTGATCTGCTACACCACCAAGGGCTACGGCCTTCCCTTCGCCGGCCACAAGGACAACCATGCCGGGCTGATGACGCCCGAGCAGATGGAGGTCTTCCGGACCGGGATGCAGGTCGGCCCGGGCGAGGAGTGGGACCGCTTCGCCGGGCTCGATATCCCGGAAGAGGATCTTGAGGCGTTCCTTTCGTCCGTGCCCTTCGCCGGCGCCTATCCGAGGCGGCACGCGGCGCCGCGGATCGCGGTGCCGGAACGGATCGACCCGCCGGACCGGGCGACGATCTCCACCCAGGACGGGTTCGGGCGCATCCTGAACGACATCGCGCGGGAAGGGGGCGCGCTCGCCGGGCGCATCGTCACCACCTCGCCGGACGTCGCCGTCTCGACCAATCTCGGGCCGTGGGTGAACCGGCGGGGGATCTTCAGCCGCGCCGCCGCCGCCGACACCTATGCCGAGGAGGACGTGCTGTCGCCGCAGCTTTGGGCGATGTCGCCCGAGGGCCAGCATGTCGAGCTCGGCATCGCGGAGAACAACCTGTTTCTGACCCTGTCCGCCTTCGGGCTCGCCGGGCCGGTCTTCGGCGAGCGGCTGCTGCCCATCGGCACGCTCTACGACCCGTTCATCCGGCGCGGCCTCGATGCGCTGCACTACGCCTGCTACCAGGACGCGCGGTTCATGCTGGTGGCGACGCCGTCCGGCGTCACGCTGGCGCCCGAGGGGGGCGCGCACCAGTCGCAGGAGACCCCGCTGATTACCCTGGGTCAGGCCGGGCTCGCCGCCTTCGAGCCCGCCTTCGTCGACGAGCTCGCCGAGATCATGGCCTGGGGGTTCCGGCACATGCAGGCGGAGGAGGGGGGCTCGGTGGCGCTCCGCCTGTCGACCCGCGCGATCGCCCGGCCCGCGAGGCGCGCGGAGGAGGACTGGCGGGAAGGGGCGATCCGGGGGGCGTACTGGCGGGCCGGGCCGTCCTGCGACGGCGCGCCGCTGGCCGTCGCCTATATGGGCGCGATGGCGCCCGAGGCCGAGGCGGCGGTCGACGCGCTGCGCGGGGACATTCCGGATGTCGGGCTGCTCGCCATCACCTCCCCGGACCGGCTTCACGAGGACTGGATCCGCGCCCGCCAGGCCCGGGTCGCCGGCGACCGGCGGACGACCGCGCCGATCGAGCGGCTGCTGGCGCGGCTCGCCCCCGACGCCGCGATCGTCACCGTGCTCGACGGCCACCCGGCGGCGCTCTCCTGGCTCGGCTCGGTCGCCGGACACCGCATCTACCCGCTCGGCGTCGACTCCTTCGGCCAGTCCGGCGACATCCCCGATCTTCACGCCGCCTACCGTATCGACGTCGACGCGATCCTCGACGCCGCCGCCCGCGCAGCCATCCGCCGCTACCGCCCACCTACCACCGACCTACCGCCCGGCAACTGAATTGTTGAAAACAATTCTTAACTGGGGTTGACAATGATTCTTAATTGGGATCAGAGTAGTTGGATTGAGGCGAGATGGTGTTGGGCACCATGTATGTCTGTGTCTGCAACCGCTACCGGGAATGCGAGATCCGCGATCTCGCGGCGGGTGGCGCGAAGTCGCCCGAGGAGGCTTATTCGGTCCTCGGCGGCGGTCCCCGGTGCGGGCGCTGCCTGCCCTTCGCCCGGCAGGTGATGGAGGAGGTCTCGGCCGCGGAGGCCGCTTCCCCCTAGATCTTCAGTCGCTGTGCATCTGGATGAAGTTCTCGAGCCCCATCCGCTCGATCAGGCCGAGCTGGGTCTCGAGCCAGTCGACGTGCTCCTCCTCGCCTTCCAGGATGTCCTCCAGAAGTTCGCGGCTGACATAGTCGGCGTCCTCCTCGCAGGCCGCGACCGCCTCGCGCACCAGCGGAATCGCCAGCCGCTCCAGCCGGAGGTCGCATTCGAGGATTTCCTTCGTCGATTCGCCGATCATCAGCTTGCCGAGGTCCTGCAGATTGGGCAGCCCTTCGAGGAACAGGATGCGCTCGATGAGGGAGTCCGCGTGGCGCATCTCGTCGACCGACTCATCGTATTCGTGCTTGGCGAGCCCGGAGATTCCCCAGTTCTTCAGCATCCGGGAATGCAGGAAATACTGGTTGATCGCCGTGAGCTCGTTCAGCAGAACCCGGTTGAGGTAGTCGATGACCCGCTCGCTGCCCTGCATGTCTTTCTCCCCGTTCGGCCCGCTTGCCCTCTCCGTACGCGCCGATTATACCATGGCGCCGCCCGGACGAGACCGCTCCGCCTGAGCGCGGGCGTGGTGGAACTGGTAGACACGCCAGATTTAGGATCTGGTGGCGCAAGCCGTGGGGGTTCGAGTCCCTCCGCCCGCACCATGGCCGCCGCATCGCGGCCCCCAACGACGAGACACGCATGCAAGTCACCGAGATCAGCGCCGAAGGGCTCAAGCGCGAGTACAGGATCAGCGTCCCCGCCGCCGACATAGAGGGCAAGCTGGTGGCGCGGCTGAACGAGGTCGGCCGCGAGGTCCGGGTCCCCGGCTTCCGGGCCGGGAAGGTGCCGCTGACCGTCCTCCGCCAGCGCTTCGGCGACGCCGTCCGGGGCGAGGTTCTCCAGTCGGCGATTGAGGACGCAACCTCCAGCGCGATCGACGACGAGGGCGTCCGCCCGGCGATGCAGCCGGAGATCGGCGACCTGAAGTTCGAGGACGGCGAAGACCTCGAATACACGCTCAACCTCGAACTCATGCCGGAGATCGAGCCGGTCGACTTCGCGGCGCTGGAGCTGGAGCGCATCGTGGTCGAGGCCGAAGACGACAAGGTCGACGAGGCGCTCGGACGCCTGGCCGAGCAGCACCGGCATTTCAGCGCAGCGGAGGAGGGGGCCGAGGCGAAGGACGGCGACGAGGTGGCGATCGACTTCGTCGGCAGCATCGACGGCGAACCCTTCGAGGGCGGCGCGGCCGAGGGCTTTGTGCTGCGGCTGGGCTCGAAGCAGTTCGTCCCCGGCTTCGAGGAACAGCTCCTCGGCGCGAAATCGGGCGACGAGAAGACCGTCGCGATCGAATTCCCCGAGGACTATCCGAACGACGAGCTGAAGGGCAAGGCGGCCAGCTTCGCGGTCACGGTCAAGGAGCTCCGCAGCCCCGACGAGACCCTGGTCGACGACGCGCTCGCCAAGCATGTGGGCTTCGACGATCTGGACTCCCTCAAGGCGACGATCAGGGGCCAGATCGAGGGCGAGTACGGGCGCATCGCGCGCGAGCGGCTCAAGCGCACGCTGCTCGACAAGCTCGCCGACTCGCACAGCTTCGAATTGCCGCCCGGCATGGTCGAACGGGAGTTCGAGACGATCTGGAGCCAGATCGAGGAGGCCCGGGAAAAGGACACTCTCGACGAGGAGGACAAGGCGCTGTCCGAGGACGACCTGCGCGACCGCTACCGCGGTATCGCGGAGCGCCGGGTGCGGCTCGCCCTGCTGCTGTCGGAGGTCGGCCGGGAGAACAACATCCGGGTGACCGAGGACGAGATGACCCGCGCGATGTCGGAACAGGCGCGGATGTTCCAGGGGCGCGAGGCCGAGATCTACGAGTTCTACCGGAACAACCCGGAAGCCATGCAGTCCCTGCAGGCGCCGATCTTCGAGGACAAGGTCGTTGACTTCATCGTCGAGATGGCGCAGGTGACCGACCGGACCGTCGGCATCGACGAGCTCGCGGCGGAGCCCGGGGACGACGGGAACGCGAAGGAATAGACCGATCGAGGGAAGGGGCCGGCCGGCATGACGGACCGCAACGACGTGACCATGAACGCGCTTGTCCCGATGGTGGTCGAGCAGACCAACCGGGGGGAGCGGGCCTACGACATCTTCTCGCGGCTCCTGAAGGAGCGGATTATCTTCCTGATCGGCGGGGTCGACGACGCCGTCGCCTCGCTGATCTGCGCCCAGATGCTCTATCTCGAATCCGAGAACCCGACCAAGGACATCTCGTTCTACATCAACTCGCCGGGCGGGCTGGTGACCTCGGGTCTCGCGGTTTACGACACCATGCAGTACATCCGCCCCGAAATCTCGACGGTCTGCATCGGCCAGGCGGCGTCGATGGGCTCGCTGCTGCTCTCCGCCGGCGCCAAGGGCAAGCGCTATTCGCTGCCGCATGCGCGGATCATGGTCCACCAGCCCTCGGGCGGGTTCCAGGGCCAGGCGACCGACATCGAGATCCACGCCCGCGAGATCCTCACCTTGCGCGGCCGGCTCAACAAGATCTATGTCGAGCACACCGGCCAGGACATCGGCACCATCGAGGAATCGATGGAGCGCGACAGGTTCCTCTCGCCCGACGACGCGAAGGAGTTCGGCCTGATCGACGAGGTGGTCGCCCGCCGCCCCGCCCCCGAGGACGCCGCGGAGGCCGCGGGCGGGGGGAGTTAGGGCGCGTCCGGTTCGGATCGGGCCTCTCGTCGACGCTCCGGTTTCGTCTCCGCCGCTGTAGGTCGCACCATTCGCCATGATCGGCGGAGCCGACCGTCCGCGTCCTGTTATTGTCGTTCCGCCGACACACGAAAAAACTCGTCGACGCTCGGCCTCCGCCGGCCATCACGTGGGCGGAACCGGGGGAGCGCTTCGAATGAGGGCGGATACGCCCTGGGGATGGAGGTCCGCAGCGATGAGTGCCTGGATGTTCCTGACGGTCGCCATTGCGCTTGAGGTGGTCGGGACGGTCTTCCTCAAGCTGTCGAACGGCTTCGAGAAGTGGCACTGGGGAGCGCTTTCGATCCTTTGCTACGTCTGCTGCTTCTGGGCATTCGCGCCGGCGCTCAAGGCGATCCCGGTGGGAGTCGCCTACGCGCTGTGGGCCGGCATTGGCATCCTTGCGGTGACGGCGATCGCGTTCGCGGTCTTCCGCGAACAGCTCGGGGCCGTTCAGCTGGCCTTCATCGCGCTGATCGCCATCGGCGCTGTCGGGCTCCGCCTGACGACGACGGTAACCTGACCGGCGGAAGTCATGCGGGGGCGTCGGTCAGGTCGAGGCGGTGTTCGATGCGATCCAGCCGCTCGCCCTGACGATCGAGCCGTTCGTGGATGTTCGCGACGTCGCGCTGCAGATTGGCGAGCTGATTCTGCTGATCGGCCAGGTGCTGCTCGATTGACGACACGCGTTGGCGAAGATCGCCGAGATCGTTATCGATCTTGTCGACCTTGCCGCGGATCGCCCGCAACTGCTCGAGCACCGGGTTCTCGACATCGGCATTCATGGCTTGGGGCTAAACGGATTCCGCGACGGTACCAAGGGGTTATAGGCCGACCGGTCGGCATCGCGGCGGGTCAAGTCGCACAATGCCCTGCCCGGGACTTCGGCGAATTCGTCGCCGGGCGCTGAGTTCCCCGCCTCGACGCCGATCCTGCGATAATCGGGAAGGCGCTCGGTGTCACTCCGCAGCGGGCTCAGCGCCGAAGCGGCCGTTGAATTCGCCGCGCAATTCCGAGACCTCCCGCGACAGCCCGGAGAAATCGCTACGCAGATCGGCGACCTCTCCGCGCAACTTCGAGACCTCGCGGGACAACCCGGAGAGATCGCCGCGTAACTCCGAGACCTCGCCGCGCAAACCGGAGAAATCACGAGTTAAAGCGTCTATTCGCCGGTCGAGCCGATCCGTCGACTTCCAGATGAACAGGCCCAGCGCAATCCCCACGCTGAGGACGGCGACGATCTGCGCGCTCATCCCGATGATGGCGATCTCGGCGCTCATCGGATCAGCATATTACCATCTACGGTAGAAGACCAGTCCGGGTCGGCCGCGACGAGGAGAGGCCGCGCCAGGGATTGAGTCCTGTTTCCCCGGCCGCTTCTTTCGTCATGCGTGTGTGGACGCCCCCGTCGATGCACCTCAACTTCCCGATCGGGACCCTAATGCCCGCCGCGCACCAGCTGGCCCGTGGCGTAGCTCGCGGCGAGCGCCTCGTTGCCGCGCGGGCTGCGCACGAAGCGGCGGGGCATGAGGGCGTTGAAGTCCTCGTAGCGCGCCGGGTCCAGATCCGCTTCGGCGATGCCGGGATGGCTCTCGTCGTAGCGGAAGCAGCGGAAGATCATGTTGTTGGTTCCGAAGACCGGGTGCTCGTAATAGAACGGGCTCGCGAACTCCCACACGATATCGCCCTCGCGGGTGACCTCGAAGAGCCGGCCCCTGGTGGATTCGCAGATCAACGTGTTGCCGTTGTCCAGGCGTTCGGCGCCGGAGCAGATGAAGCTGTTGAAGTCGTGGACCGGGTTTTCCTTGTATTCCCACGCGATCGTGTCCGTGCGCGGATCGACCTCCAGAACGCGGGAAAAATCGATCGTCGTGTAGCGCCTGTGCGCGCCGTTGTCGAACACCAGGACGTTGCCGTTCTCCAGCCATGTCGGGTGGTGCTGGCCGGCGATGACGCCGGGCCCCCAGCGCCAGTCGATGTTGCCGGTCTTCCTGTCGACGATGGCGATGGTGTCGATGCAGCGGAAGCTCACCAGGATGCGGCCGTCCGGCATTTCGGCGAGCGAGTTGAGGTTGGTCCACCGGTCGCGCGGGTGGAAGGGACCGATGGCGTCGCCTTCCGGGTCGAGGTGCTCGAAGGTGAGCCATTCCCAGACGACGGCGCCGTTCCGGTCGATCTCCTGGACCGCCTCGCCGTACATCTCGCCGCGCAGCTCGGTGCCGGGCTGGCCACCGCGCACCCGCCGGGCGATCTCCCGCGGCACCGCCCGCCACTTGGCCACCAGAAGATTGCCATTCCGGAGCTGCGCGAAACAGTGGCTGAGATGGGGATCCCGGTACTCCCAGACCGCTTCGCCGTCCCAGTCAAGCTCGACGATCTGCCCTCCGTTGCCGGCGAACTCGGGGATCGCGGCCGGCAGGATGCGCCCGGCGAACATCAGGTTTCCGTTGGGCAGGAGCTCGCCGTAGTTGCCGGGAAGGTTATCGGTTTGCCAGCGCTGGACGATGGCGCCCCACATGTCGATGAGCCAGACGTTGCGGCCGTACATGGGCGCGAACAATGTGTAACCGGCACGCGCGCGCGCCGGCTCGTGGTGGGTCACGCCGTGCACCATGCGGAGAGCAGCGCTCATGGCCTCGATCCCTTGCCGGGTGGATTCGCCCCGCCGCGAGGCGTGCTCGAAACGCGATTCGAGCTTGCCGTCCAACGGGCTGGACGTCGATTCAAAGGACCCGCCGGCACAGTGTCAACGGGATGCCGGCCCGATCGACGGGGTCGTCACCGGCCGCGGGCCGGCTCACCGTGCGCGCGCCGCGCGGCCGGGCGGGCCGAAGGGCACGCGGACCGGCGCTCCGCGCCACGCCTGGACCGGCTCGGCGGGGGCGGGCGAGGCGCCGGGCCTGGAGACGACGGTGAACAGAGGGGCGGGAAGCGAGTCGTCGACCTTCAACATCTCCAGCTCCACCCCGTAATGGCCGACCGCTCCGCCGCTCCGCAGGTTCAGCCTGTCGAGCGCCCCGCGGTGGATGCCGCGGAACTCTTGCGCGATCCAGATCGCGGCGGCGGCGTCGAACGCCGTCGCATAGGCTATCAACTGGCCGAGATGTCGGTGGTCGGACCGGCCGAGCTGGGCTTCGATCACCACCCGGGTGCCGGCGGCCGCGTCGCGGCAGACGATGTCCGCCCGGCAGCCCGCGGCGCTCCGTTCCAGCGCCGGGTCCGCGAGCCGCCGCCCGACCGCCTCGCCGAGCGCCGCAAGGTTCTCGGGTTCGGTGAGCCACGGCGCGAAATCCGGGCACTCGCGCTTCCAGACGTCCCGGATCGGGACGCGCGCGAGTCGTCCGGTGCGGCGTTCGGTCATGCGCCGGGCTCTCCACGTCCCTGATGCCATGGGTTTCGGAAAAGAAAAGGGGCGCCGGAAGGCCCGGCGCCCCATTTTTCGCCACATTATCAAATTTAACCCAAATCGTGTCCCCGGTCAAGGATTGTTATGATTAATGGTAAAATTTCTCGTGCACCCCCCCGTCATGCCCGGACTTGTTCCGGGCATCCACGTCCCTCGGCCGGTTCGTCCGTTCCCGGCTCGCACCGCGATGCCGCAAGACGTGGATACCCGGAACAAGTCCGGGCATGACGGGGGGAGGGACGCCGGCGTGCCGAAATCGGTGTCTCGGGTCGCGCGATCCCGTGGAAACCCGCTGGTGCCCAAGCGATCCATCCAGCCCGGACAGCAGTGGAACAAGTCCGGCATGACGAAACGGGAAGTCCGCCAGACGCGGCTACCCGTCGTCGGCCGGGCGGACACGGTCGAGCTTTTCCAGCCAGCGCTCCGGCAGCCCGTGCGCGCGGGCGCCCTCGCGCAGGAGGGTGATGTATCGCAGGGACGGGTTGCCGTCGCTCTCCCTGCCGAGCGCCATGTAGGCGACGACCCGGATGGATCGCCTGTCGGCGTCCTCGGCGGCCAGCCACACCGGGCGGTAGTATCCGCCGGGCACGCCTTCGGTGCTGTTCAGCCGGAGGAGATCGCGCCTCGTGATCCGGTAGGCCACGCCCCATACCTCGTCGCCGGAACACGGTTCGATATTCGCCGGCGCGGTCCTGCCCCTCGGCCAGCCGTCCAGGTTGAAGCGCAGCCGATAACCCTCGATCCGGGCGGCGCGGCATTCCCCGGGGCGCATGCGGCGGCGACCGCGGAACACCTCGTCGTGCATGTTGGACCCGAACGCGAAGTACCAGACCTCCTCGCCCGGAGCGCCGTCGAGCCGCAACCCGTGGAAGCGGTACCAGAGCTTCGAGAGCCGCCACGACCGTGCAAGGCCGCGCCTGAGCGCGCGTTTCAGCGTTCGGAGCATCGCATATCCGTTTCCCCCCGGGACGGAAACCGGTTCAGGGCGCTTCCGGCGGCTCGTTGAACGTCCACTTCCAGGGACGGATCAGCGTGGTGTCGAACAGCCCCGCCTTGTAATAGGGATCGTCCCGGGCGAACGCGAGCACCTCCTCGTAGGACTCCGCCTCGATCACGAACATGTTGCCGGTCGACATCGTCCCGTCCTCGGTGACGGTCGGTCCGGCGAACCTGATGCGGTCGCGGAACCCTTCGATGTAGTCGTGCTGGGCGGGCCGGTTGGCCAGGCGCAAATCGTTGCGGCCGGGCTTGTCGATATTGACGATCAGAAAGAGCATTTCCCGGGTCTCCCGTTCCATCGGCGGCATGGCCGGAGCCGCGCCGGCGCACGGATCGCGGTCCGCGCCGATTGTCGCCCCGGCGCCCTTCCGGGGTCCAGCCGGGCCGGGGCGCTGCCCTCTCCTCCGGTCACTTGCATTCGACCCGACCGCGGAACTCAGCGAAATTTTCTGTCCCGGTGCGGCCTGGACCTACTCATGTCCAAGAATTCGGCATTAAATGCCTGATTCCATCATCATCAAGAGTGATGATCGGGTGCACAATTATTGATTTGTACTAGCAATGCTGGGTTGAGTATCTACCTCTCCTCAAAATTGCGGAACTCGACACATAGTTCGACTCCAATACGAAAGATCGACGCGTTTGTACGCATTGCTTGACAACTCCGGCCGCCGTTCCATCACCCCAAGAAGCAGATAGAACGCGCCGCCCCATCCGTTCGGCGCCCGGCCCCGCGAAGCAAATGGCCGCGCCGTCCTTCCCACCGTGAGTTCTCACCTCCGGAAAAGGAGCTCTTGTGGAGTATTCGAGAAGGCAGTTCCTCGCAACCGCTACGGCTGCGACAGCATTACCGGCGGCAGGATGCGTCGGCTCGCAGGACAATCGTTCTTCCTATCTCAATCAGGTCCTTGAACCGCGGAACCGCAACACGGTTTCCCACTGGATCGACACGGCGCTGCAACAGGTACGCGACCAGCGGCTGCTGACACCGCGCACGGCCTACAATCTGGGTCTGACCGCGGCAGCCGGGTTTCTCGCGGCGAACGGGATCGTCCAGGCCTATGACGAACCTTACGGCATCGGGCCCGGCCCGGGCGGCGCGGACCCGGAGGTCGCCTATGGGGTCGCCTTCGCGATGGCCGCGTCGGAAGCTTTCCAGCAGCCCTTTCTCTTCGAGCGCATCGCTTTCCTGAACCGCTTTCCCGGCAGCGAGGCCAAGACGCTCGGCGTCGAGTGGGGCCGGAGGGTCGGCCGCCGCGTGCTGGAGATGCGCACCGGCGACGGGTCCGAACCCAGCAAGGTGAACTACTATCTCGACCGTTACCCGAGGCGCGCGGACTCGCTGCGCTGGCGGCCGACCGGCCCGTTCTACGGCACGTCGCCGGGCCCGGCCTTTGCATCGTTCGACCGGGGGCTCTTCCCCGGCCACGGGCAGATCGAGCCGTGGACCATGACCAGCGGATCGCAGTTCCGGGTGACCGGGTTTTACGACCCCGCGAGTCCGGAATTCGCCGAGGAGTTCGACACGATCCGTCGCCTCGGAGGAATGGACAGCACCGTTCGCACCGAAGACCAGTCGGAGATCGCGATCTTCTGGGAAGACGGTCCCTGGGGCGTCACGGCGCCGGGACACTTCATATACATCGCCATGCAGGTTCTGCAGGACCGCGGGCTCAGCTTCATCGAACTTGCCCGCGCCGTCGCCCTGATCGGCATGACGCAGTGCGACGCCTCCATCTGCGCTTGGGACAACAAGTACCACCACGACATCGTCCGGCCGGAAAGCGCCATTCGCGTCCGCGCGCCCGCGTTCGGCAATCCGGACCCCCGGGTAACCGCGCAGCCCGGCTGGCGCAGCTACATTCCGACTCCCGAGTTCCCCGCCTACACGTCGGGCCATTCCACGTTCGGCGCCGCCGCCGCCGAGATGATCGCCCTGATCTACGGGCGCGACGACGTTGCGTTCTCCGGCCGCTCTCCCGACCTCGTGCTGTGGCCGCAGCTGCGGGGCGTCACGCGGCATTGGACCAGCCTGAGCCAGGCGGCGGAAGAAAACGGGATGAGCCGCCTCTACGGAGGCGTGCACTGGGCCATGGACGATACGGAGGGGCTGAAATGCGGGCGCGCGATCGCCCGCCAGGCCTTCCGCATCGCCTTCGCGAAGAAGGCCTGAACCGGTGCGCGCATTCCGGACCGGCCTCGGCCCGCTGGCCGCGGCGACCGTCGTGGCAACCGCGACGACGGCCAATTTCGCGGCGGCACAGGATATTTCGCTCAACTACGAGCGTCTGTCGTCGATGGAAGAACCGCTAGCGACCGAGATCGGCGACCTGACGCTCACTTTGAAGGGCCTCGTCGACACGCCGTCGACCATGGACTTCGAGGACGGCGAGTCCGTCGATGCAGGCATCATCGGCAACTTCGAGGCCGGCGCCCTCGTCCAACTGCCGAACCGCTGGCGCGTGAACCTCGCCTATTTCGGACAATACGCCACGGACGAGGCATTCGGCTCCCGCCCGGACAAACAATACGTGGACAACGTTGCGCTCTCCGTGGGCAGCGGATGGGGCACCGTCGCGGGCGGCAATGTCTCCGGTATGGTCCGCGCGGAAACCCGGCGGCGGCGGGGCGTGGGCAACGGCCTGCTCGAATTCGACGATGCGCTCGGCGGGCTGGACGACTGGGGCGGCGGCTACACGGTCCGCCTCGGCCCCTGGATCGTCGGCGCCGTCGTCGACGAGAACGCCGATTTCGATCTCGGCGCGACCTTCCGGCGTCCGATCGACAACACGGATTACCGGCTGACCGCGCGCTTCACCCGGAGCGTCCATGCCCCGGGGGGCGCGACGGTCGGCTTCGACAGCACGGCGGCAGGGGCGGTGGGCGAGGTCATTTACGGCAGCACATCGTTCGATGTCGGCGTCGGCTACGAGCGTCTGTCTTCGAACGGTCCCGACGCGGAGCGGCGATACATTTCGCTGGGGGTTCGCGGCAAAACCGGCGTCCTGGGCTGGTCCGCGGAAGCGCATTACGGCCGGATCGGGGGCAACGACGAAATCTCCGCGGCGCTTGGCGCCCAATACGACATCGCCCGGGGGCTTTCCGCGAATCTCGGGCTCAACCATGCGAGAGCCAAGGCGGACGCCGGTACCACCCGTATCGTCGACACTCAGGACACCAAGGGGATCCTTTCGCTCAGATACAGCTTTTAGGGTCCGTCCGGTTTAGTCGGTACCGTTTTCCCGGCGGCCGCTCCGTCTCGCGATGGGGCGACGGCGGGATCGCCGATTGCGCGGCTGCGGAAAAGCTGTTCCCCTCGGCCGCGAGGGGGAAAATTTCCCATGCAATTCGATCTGGTCCTGCGAAACGGTCGGGTGTTCGACGGGTCTGGAGCCCCGCCGGTGGCCGCGGACCTCGCCGTCGCCGGGGACCGCATCGCGGCGATCGACCGCGTTCCCGCCGGTCGCGGCGATGTCGAAATCGACGTTCGCGGCCAGGCGGTCGCCCCGGGCTTCATCGATGTCCATACCCACGACGACCGGGCGCTGCTGATCGATCCGAACATGGCCGCGAAGACCAGCCAGGGCGTGACGACGGTGATTACCGGGAATTGCGGGATAAGCCTCGCGCCTTTGGTCCTGCGGGATACCCCGCCGCCGCCGCTCGACCTGATCGGCGACACGGGATCGTACCGGTATGGGCGGTTCGGCGGCTATCTCGATGCGCTGGACGCCGCTCCCGCCGCGGTCAACGCGGCGTGCCTGGTCGGTCATTCGACGCTGCGCGTGGGCGCGATGGCCGAACTCGACCGGCCGGCGAACGAGGCGGAGCTGGCGACCATGCGCGACCGGCTCCGGGCCGCGCTCGACGCCGGGGCGATCGGCCTGTCGAGCGGGACGTTCTATCCGCCGGCCGCCGCCGCGCCGGCCGGGGAAGTCGCCGAGCTGGCCGCGCTGGCGGGCGAGGCGGGGGGCGTCTACACCACCCATATGCGCGACGAGACCGACCGGGTCGACGAAAGCCTGAGGGAAAGCTTCGCGATCGCGGGGAAGGCCGGCGTAAGGCTGATAATCTCTCATCACAAGGTCGCCGGCAGAGCCAATCACGGCCGGTCGCGCGAGACCCTGGCGACGATCGCGGAGGCGATGGAACGCCAGCCGGTCGGGCTCGATGCCTACCCCTATGTGGCCGCGTCCTCGATGCTCGACGCCGGGCGGTTCGGCACCGCCGAGCGGACGATCGTCACCTGGTCGCAAAGCGTGCCGGAGGCCGCCGGGCGCGACCTCGCCGAGATCGCCGCCGAATGGGGAGTTCCGGCCGAGGAGGCGGTCGAGCGGCTCAAGCCGGCGGGCGGGGTCTATTTCCTGATGGACGAGGAAGACGTCCGGCGGATCCTGGCGTTCCCGCACACCATGATCGGCTCGGACGGCCTGCCGCATGACAGGCATCCCCATCCGCGCCTCTGGGGTACATTCCCGCGGGTCCTCGGCCGCTACGCCCGGGATGCCGGGATTTTTCCGATCGAGGAGGCGGTGCGCCGGATGACCTCGCTTCCCGCCGAACGGTTCGGGCTGACCGGGCGCGGCAGGCTGGCGCCGGGAGGGTTTGCCGACATCGTCGTGTTCGATCCGGAGACGGTGGTGGACCGCGCCACGTTCGACGAGCCCGACCTGCCCGCGGCCGGCATCGACACGGTGCTGGTCAACGGCCGTCCGGTCTGGCGGGGCGGCACGCCGACCGGCGAGCGGCCGGGCCGGACGCTGCGCCGGCGGAAACCGTTACCGGAGGAGGCACACGATGGCTGAGCCGAAGGTCCAGCTGAGCGAGCACGCATTTTCCCTGTTCGAAGGCACCGCGGAGGACAGGGAGCAGCTCCTTGCCCTGCACGAGGGGTATCTCGACGCCAATTCGGCAGGCCTGGACGTCGAGGCGTTGCGGAAGGTCTGGAGCGACCATCCGCATTGCGTCTGGTTCAACTCGACCGGATACAACTACGAGGGGATCGAGGACTGGGCCGGGCTGTGGAACTATTTCGGCCCCCGGGTCGAAATCGCCAAGCCCTGGCGGTCGACCGATGTCCGGCTGATCGGCAACGGCGACTACGCCGCGATCACCTGCGAGCGCATGGCGGCGGGACGCTGGAAATCGGACGACGACGAACCCCACTGGACCGGCGACGACTGGCCGTCGCGTTCGACCGAGGTCTTCCGGCGCGAGAACGGAAAGTGGATCTGCGTCCACGTCCACATTTCGACGCGCGGGACGGGCCCGCGGCCGGAAGAGCAGGGATAGTCGCGTGACCGACCTGCCGCGCTTCGCGGTGCGCATGCACGGCGACATGGATTCCCGGACCTGCGCGCAGGCGGCCCGGCATGCGGAAGACTGCGGTTTCAGCACGGTCTGGTTCGCCGAGAACCTGTTTCAGCGCGGCGTGCTGCCCGCCGCCACCGCCTGCGCGCTGGCGACCGAAACCATCGAAATCGGCATCGGCGTCTTCAATCCGTTCAACCGCCATCCGAGCCTGATGGCGATGGAGCTCGGCGCGCTCGACGAGATTTCCGGCGGCCGCGCCATCCTCGGCATCGGCGCCGGCGTGCCCGGAGCGATCGACAGGATCGGCTCTTTCAGGAACGTCGCGGACGCGATCGGCGATGCGGTCGCGATCGCCGGCCCTCTCCTGGCCGGCGAAGAAGTCAGCCACGCGGGCAGGGTCTTCTCCGCCGACCGCGTGAAGCTCAGCTACCGGCCGGTGCGCGACCGGGTGCCGATCTACCTGGCGGCGATGGGCGAGCGGGTGCTCCGGGTGTGCGGCGCGCGCGCCGACGGCCTCCTGATCAGCAACATGTGCCCGCCGGCATTCACCGGCAAGGCGATCGGCACGATGGCCGAAGCGGCGAGGGCGGCGGGCAGGCCGGTTCCGTCCAACATCGTCAAATACGTCCCGTGCGTGGCGGGGGACGACGGGGCCGGGGCGCGCCGGGCGGTCAAGCCGGCGATCGGCGCGATGCTCGATGCATATTTCCGGGCCTATGACAGCACGCCCGCCGCGCTCGCCGCGATGGCGGGCGACAACGGCATCGACCCCGAGCCGTTCGCCCGTTCGCTCGTGCGCCTGGCCGCGGGCGAGCCAGCCGAGGATGTCCTCGACGACGCATTCGTTACCGCCTACGCCGTGGCCGGCACGGTCGAACAATGCCTCGATCAGTGCCGCGCGATGGCCGCGGACGGGGTCAGCCAGATGACGCTGACCTTTCACGGCGACAGCCCCGGGGAGTGGATGGCGCGGTTCGGCGCGGCGGCCCGCGCCGGGTAGACCGCGGACCCGGCTCAAATCGGCATCGCGGGTCCGGCGGCCGGGTTCAGGCCTCCTGGCAGGCGAGCATCATCTGTTCCCTGAACCAGCGATGCCTTCGGTCGGCTTCGTAGCGCCTGTGCCAGACCATGTATTGATCCAGCGGCTCGACCTCCGGCGACAGCGGCCGCGCGATCAGATCGAAATCGCGGGCGAGGCGCCTGGCGATCCTTTCCGTGTAGACGCCGATCAGGGGGTTCTCCTTGAGCAGGTTCGGGACCATCAGGAAATGAGGCACCAGGATCGCGGTGTCGCGTTCCTCGCCCATTCGCGCCAGCACGAAGTCGAACGCGGCCTTGTTGTCGGCCGCGACGCTGACGACGAGATGCGGGAAAGACAGGATCACCGGCAAATCGAGCGAGCCGCCGGAGCGGAGAATCGGATGGTCTTTCCGGCACAGGCAGGCAAATCTCTCCCGGAACATCAGCGAAGAGTCGAAACGGACGGGCGGATCGTCGATCCAGCCGAAGACGAGATCCAACTGGTCCGTGTCGAGGAGCGACAGGGCCTTTTCGCGGTCGGTCGTCATCAGGTGGAGCGATGTGTCGGGAGTGAGCGCGTGCAACGACTGGAACAAGGGCAGGATGACGGGCAGGCCCAGCCGGTCCGGGGCGCCGATCCGGAACTGGCCGCTTGCGTTCGCCGGGTCGAATTCCTCATTCCCGGAGAGGGCGGCTTCCGTCATGCGGATGACGGCGCGCGCGTGTTCTTCCAGCTTTCGCGCCTTCGGCGTCAGCGCGAGACCGTCCGGCGCCCGGATGAACAGCGGATCGTTCATGAACTCGCGCAGTTTGCGCAGCGAGTTGCTGACCGCCGACTGGGTCCGGCCCAGCCTGACCGCGGCCCGGCTGACGCTGCGCTCCCCGTACAAGGCGACCAGGACCTTGAACAGGTTCAAGTCGAAGTTTCCGGTTTGCATTCCTTCCCGCCGTCATTGTCAGGAATGTTATCGCGTCGCATCACTATTGATTATTGGCAAGCATAAAGGATGAGACTTTGATTAACCAATTCGCGCGGGAGTTGTTCTTTCCGAAATCTTCGTCGAGGAACAGACAGGCTCAAGACAGGTCTTCCGAACCTCTCCGGCCCGTGTGACCGCGGGAGAAACGGGAGGGGAACGTAGCCCGCGGACATTGCCGATGGACGGTTATTGCGGGCTACGTTAGACTCACGGCAGCGCCGAGTGTCGACGAGGTCCCGATGAACAAGTCCGGTAGCGGCGATTCCAAGAACGTTCTCTACTGCTCGTTCTGCGGCAAGAGCCAACACGAGGTCCGCAAGCTCATCGCGGGTCCGACGGTGTTCATCTGCGACGAATGCGTCGAGCTCTGCATGGACATCATCCGGGAGGAGAGCAAGACCACCCTGGTCAAGTCGCGCGACGGCGTGCCGACCCCGCGCGAGATCTGCACCGTCCTCGACGACTACGTGATCGGCCAGGACCACGCCAAGCGGGTTCTCTCCGTCGCGGTGCACAACCACTACAAGCGCCTTTCGCACGGCACCAAGAACAACGAGATCGAGATCGCCAAGTCGAACATCCTGCTGATCGGCCCGACCGGGTGCGGCAAGACGCTGCTCGCCCAGACGCTGGCGCGGATCCTCGACGTGCCGTTCACCATGGCGGATGCGACCACGCTGACCGAGGCGGGGTATGTCGGCGAGGACGTCGAGAACATCATCCTCAAGCTTCTCCAGTCGGCCGATTACAACGTCGAGCGCGCCCAGCGAGGCATCGTCTATATCGACGAGGTCGACAAGATCTCGCGCAAGTCGGACAACCCCTCGATCACCCGGGACGTGTCGGGCGAGGGAGTCCAGCAGGCGCTCCTGAAGATCATGGAGGGCACCGTCGCCTCGGTCCCGCCCCAGGGCGGGCGCAAGCACCCGCAGCAGGAGTTCCTGCAGGTCGACACCACCAACATCCTGTTCATCTGCGGCGGCGCCTTCTCCGGTCTGGAAAGGATCATTTCCGCCCGGGGGCAGGGGACGCAGATCGGCTTCGGCGCGGATGTCAGGAGCCCCGACGACCGGGCGACCGGGGAGGTCTTGCGCGGGATCGAGCCCGAGGATCTGCTGAAATTCGGCCTGATCCCCGAATTCGTCGGCCGCCTGCCCGTCATCGCAACGCTGGAGGATCTGTCCGAGGACGCGCTGGTCCAGATCCTGACCCGTCCCAAGAACGCGCTGATCAAGCAGTACAGCCGGCTGTTCGAGATGGAGGAGGTGGAGCTCAACTTCACCGAGGACGCGCTCAAGGCGGTCGCGCACAAGGCGATCGGCCGCAAGACCGGCGCGCGCGGGCTGCGCTCGATCCTCGAATCGATCCTGCTGGAAACCATGTTCGAGTTGCCCGGCCTGGAGGATGTCGAGGAAATCGCCATCAACGGCGAGGTCGTCGAAGGCCGCGCCAAACCGCTCTACATCTACGCCGACCGGCTGGAGGAGAGCGGCTCGACGGCGTGAGTCGCCGGGGTTGAAGTTTCGGCGGTCGACTCCATGTTATCCTCTCGTGCTGACGGTCCGGCGCCGCGCCTGGCGGCGGACCCGCTTAAACAGGTTCGGATCGCGCCATGTCGGATATTTCGCGCCCTGTCTTCCCGCTCCTCCCGCTGAGAGACATCGTCGTTTTCCCGCACATGATCGTGCCCCTCTTCGTCGGGCGCGAGAAGTCGGTGCGCGCTCTCGAAGACGTGATGAAGGACGACAAGCAGATCCTGCTGGTGGCGCAGAAGAACGCGAGCCAGGACGATCCCGCGCCGGAGGACATCCATGCGCTCGGCACCGTCGGCACGGTGCTTCAGCTGCTCAAGCTGCCCGACGGCACGGTCAAGGTGCTGGTCGAGGGCTCCAGGCGCGCGAAGATCGTGAACTTCACCCAGGTCGAGGACTACTTCCAGGCCGAGGCGGAGCTGGTCGACGATGCGCCGGAGGATCCGGACGAGCTGGAAGCGCTCTCGCGCTCGGTGGTGAAGCAGTTCGAGCAATACATAAAGCTGAACAAGAAAATCCCCCCGGAAGTCCTTGTTTCACTTGATCAGATTGACGATCCGAGCAAGCTCGCCGATACCATCGCCTCGCATCTCGCCCTGAAGATCTCGGAGAAGCAGGAACTGCTGGAGACGGTGGGCGTCGAGGAGCGGCTGGAACGCGCCTACGCCTTCATGGAAAGCGAGATCGGCGTTCTCCAGGTCGAGAAGCGCATCCGCAACCGCGTCAAGCGGCAGATGGAGAAGACCCAGCGCGAGTACTACCTGAACGAGCAGCTCAAGGCGATCCAGAAGGAGCTCGGCGAGGGCGAGGACGGTCGCGACGAGGCCGGCGAGATCGAGGAACGCATCGCCAAGACCAAGCTTTCGAAGGAGGCGCGCGAAAAGGCGCTCCAGGAGCTCAAGAAGCTGCGCTCGATGAGTCCGATGTCGGCCGAGGCGACGGTGGTGCGCAACTATCTCGACTGGCTGCTCAACATCCCTTGGCGCAAGCGCTCGAAGGTCAAGCGGAACCTGGGCGACGCGCAGCGCGTGCTGGACGAGGACCATTACGGGCTGGAGAAGGTCAAGGAACGAATCGTCGAATACCTCGCCGTGCAGCAGCGCGTGCGGAAGATCAAGGGCCCGATCCTGTGCCTGGTCGGCCCGCCCGGCGTCGGCAAGACCTCGCTCGGCAAGTCGATTGCCCGCGCGACCGGCCGCAGCTTCGTCCGCATGTCGCTCGGCGGGGTGCGCGACGAGGCCGAGATCCGCGGCCACCGCCGGACCTATATCGGCTCGATGCCGGGCAAGATCGTCCAGGGCATGAAGAAAGCCAAGACGTCGAACCCGCTGTTCCTGCTGGACGAGGTCGACAAGCTCGGCGCCGACTGGCGCGGCGATCCCTCGTCGGCGCTTCTCGAGGTGCTCGACCCGGAGCAGAACAACACCTTCAACGACCATTATCTGGAGGTCGACTACGACCTTTCGGACGTCCTGTTCGTGACCACGGCGAACACGCTCCGGATGCCGCAGCCGCTGATGGACCGGATGGAGATCATCCGGCTCGCCGGCTACACCGAGGACGAGAAGGTCGAGATCGCAAAGCGCCACCTGATCGCCAAGCAGGTCAAGGCGCATGGGCTCAAGGAGGGCGAATGGGCGATCTCGGACGAGGCCCTGCGCGATCTGATCCGCTACTACACCCGCGAGGCGGGGGTGCGGAATCTGGAACGCGAGCTCGCCAACCTGGCGCGCAAGGCGATCAAGGACGTGCTGACCGGGGACCGCAAGCGGGTTCGGGTCACCAAGCGCTCGCTTGAGAAATACGCGGGCGTCCGCCGCTACCGCTTCGGCCAGGTGGAGGAAGAGGACCTCGTCGGGGTGACCACGGGGCTCGCCTGGACCGAGATCGGCGGCGAGATGCTGTCGGTGGAGGCGGTGATCCTGCCCGGCAAGGGGACCATCGCGCATACCGGGAAGCTTGGCGACGTGATGCAGGAGTCGGTACAGGCCTCTCGCAGCTACGTGCGCTCGCGGAGCGCGGGGTTCGGCATCAAGCCGACCGTGTTCGAGAAGCGCGATATCCATGTCCACGTGCCGGAAGGCGCAACGCCCAAGGACGGGCCTTCGGCGGGCGTCGCGATGTGCACCTCGATCGTCTCCGCGCTCACCGGCATTCCGGTCCGGCGCGACGTCGCGATGACCGGCGAGATAACGCTGCGCGGCCGGGTTCTGCCGATCGGCGGGCTCAAGGAGAAGCTGCTGGCCGCGCTCCGGGGCGGTCTGACCAAGGTCCTGATCCCGCGCGAGAACGAAAAGGACCTCGCGGAGATCCCGGACAACGTGAAGCGCAACCTCGACATCGTGCCCGTGTACACCGTCGACGAGGTCATCGACGAGGCGCTGATTCGTCGGCCGGTGCCGATCGAGTGGAGCCCGGAGGAGGCGGAAACCGTTCCGCCCGACGCGAAGGAAAGCGATGTGAGCGGGGTCGTTACCCATTAGGCGTTCTTCCCCCCAGCCGGAGGGGTGATTCGCGAAACTCCCGGAAATCGCCGGGGAATCCGGCGTTTTCTCGATTGACGCTCGAATTGTTTGCGAACACACTCGGCCATGGTTCGCGCGGCACCCGGTGTCGCAGGACCGTTCTTCGACGGCTTGGTTAACGCGCTTCCAGGCCAATTTCCCTGTCATAGATCATGAGGGAGGCGTGAGGTGAACAAGAGCGATCTTGTCCAGTCAGTGGCGGACAATGCCGGTATTTCGAAGGCCGATTCGGCGAAAGCCGTCGACGCGGTGTTCGACTGCATCACGGATTCGCTGAAGAGCGGCGACGAGGTGCGCGTGGTGGGCTTCGGGACGTTCAGCGTATCGCACCGCGCTGCGACGACCGGACGCAACCCGCAGACCGGCCAGACCATCCAGATAGCGGCGTCGATGCAGCCCAAGTTCAAGGCTGGCAAAGCGCTCAAGGACGCCGTCAACTAGCCCCGCCGGTCGCGGATCGCGACTGCGCGGTACCAAGCCGCGGTCATGCCGCCGGTTCTCCGGCGGCATGATTCGTGCCCGCGTTTGACGTGGATGCCGGGCCCCCTTTAGGGTCCGGCGACGCGGGCGGTTAGCTCAGCCGGTAGAGCGCCACGTTTACACCGTGGAAGTCGGCGGTTCGATCCCGTCACCGCCCACCATTCTTTCAGGCGATTCCCGATCTGGCCCGCCGGGACGGCAGTCAATCGCCAGCCCGAGATCGAAACCGGGTTTCGTCCGCCGGCACATCCGCGGTTGTTGACTCCGCGATCCCTGCCGGTCTACATCATCGCCTGCTTCGGGGGGTGTAGCTCAGATGGTTAGAGCGCTGGCCTGTCACGCCAGAGGCCGCGGGTTCGAGTCCCGTCACTCCCGCCAGCCGGCCCGGCTGGCGCCTCTTCGATATTTTCGGGACCGCCCGCCGGCCTAATCCCGGCGCCGGCCGAGGAAGCCCGCGCGAATCGCCTTCATTTCGGCGGCCGCGGCGGCGTCGAACTCGATCTCCGTCCTGGGCTCGTGCTCCCAGTGACCGTAGCGGTCCGTCCCCCGCACCAGCGCCGCCGATGGGCGTTCCCCGGAATATCGGGTCTGGCGCGCGCTGGTCGGGCAGTAATGAATTGAAAGCCCGATCCGCCGATAGTCCGCGGTATTGGGCTCCGACGAGTGCACGGTGCATTCGTGGTGGATCGAGAACTGCCCCGCATCGAGCGGCATATGGACGGCACGGCTCTCCTCCACGCCGCGCGTGGTCTGGCCCCGGGTCAGCATGTTGTCGGGATCGGGCGTTTCATCGAACGCCGTCCCGGCCAGGTGGCTTCCCGGGATGCAGCGGATGCAGCCCGAGTCCCGGTCGGACGGGGTGAACGCCACCCAGGCGGTCACCGTCTCCTGCGGCTCGATCCCGTAGTAATAGGTGTCGCAATGCCACGAAACGTAGCTCGGATCGCCCGCTTCCTTGACGAAGAAGCTCGAACCCCAGCACAGGATATCCGGGCCGATCAGGTCCTCGACGGCGTCGAGAATGCGAGGGTCACGGACGATGTCGCAGAACAGCCGGAACGGCAGATGCGACTTGTGGGCGAGGGTTGCCTGCGCCTTCTCACCGGTATCGCGCTCGTAACGCTCCAGGCAGTCCACGGCGTCCGCCGCTTCCCCGGCGGAAAGCCCGTCGACAGGGAAGACGAACCCGTCGCGGCGGAACCCCGCCACCTGTTCTTCGGTGAGAACCCTGCGCACCCGGCACATCTCCGTCGGGGTGGAACGGCGGGAGCGTAGTGGGGGCGAAATCGAGGGTCAACACGAGGCCCGCCGCTCTGGACATTCCACCGCGATCGCCACCACACTCGCGGGTTCGAGGCTGGAAGGGGAGACTCTCGATGAGCGCAGGCAAGGAAAGCGGGCTCGCGGTGCACATGATCGGCAGCCTGCCGGTTCCGGATGCGGAAACCGCGTTCCGCGTCGTGGGCCAGACGCTGGGCACCCATATGCACTGCCTGCCGGACGGCGAAACCGGCCGGCGCAGGCGCTGGATCAGCTTCATCAACGATCAGATCAAGACTCATCCCGACCTCGAAATCGACCCGACCGTACCGCCCTTCGACTTCACGCAGTGGGACGGCAAGGTGGTCTATACGGTGGAGCGGAGACGTATCCGCGAAGACGTCGACCCGGCGAGCCTGACCTTCGCCACCGGCTATGCCGAAGACGCGATCCGCAACCACGAGACTTTCCGGCGGCTCAAGGCCGAGGGCGCGATTCCCGCAACCGTCAAGTACCAGATCTGCATGGCGTCCCCTCTCGCGATTGCCTACAACTTCGTGTCGCCCAACGCCTATGGCGACTTCGTGCCGGCTTATACCGCCCATCTTCGCGACGAATTCGGACGTATCGCGGACGCCCTGCCGCACGGCGAGGTCGCCTATCAGTGGGACGTGTGCCCGGAGGTGCTGATGTGGGAGGGCTATTACGGTCCGGACGGGGATTGCCGGGGGCAGATCCTCGAGTCGCTCGGCGAGGTCGGCGATATGGTGCCGGAAGACATCGATCTCGGTTACCACCTGTGCTACGGCAGCCCGCAGGACGAGCACATGGTGCAGCCGAAGGATCTCGGGGTCTGCGTCGAGATGGCCAACGGCGTATCGGGCGCGGTCCGGCGCTCCGTGAATTACATCCACATGCCGGTGCCGAAGGGCCGGAGCGATACGGCCTATTTCGCGCCGCTCGCCGACCTCGCGCTGAAGGAGGGCACGGCGCTCTATCTCGGCCTGGTGCATGAAGGCGACCCGGAAGGGAACGCGCGGAAGCTCGCCGAGGCGCGGAAATTCGCCACCGTCTCCGGCATCGCCACCGAATGCGGCCTTGGACGCGGCGATCCGGACACGCTCGCCGACGTCATCGAGCAGCACCGCCTGCTGGCCGAGACGGGTTAGAGTCTGTCCGTGTTGGTTGGTGACGCCGGGCACAGCGCGACCGTGGTGCGTCCCTCGATACGGCGCTGTCGCGCCTACTCGGGATGAGGGGTTTTTCTCTTCAATTTCAACGATCTCCTCACCTTGGGTAGCCGCGAAGCGGCGTTTCGAAGGGGGCTTATAAAGATAGTTTGACGAGCGGGAGGTCGACAGACGTTCCGGGAGGCGCCGGGGCATACCCCTTTCGCACCAGACCGTTCCTCTGCCGTCATGGTCGGCGCAGGCCGACCATCCATGAGTTTTTTTGGGCGCTGGATACAGAAGAACAAATCGTGGATGGTCGGCCTGCGCCGACCATGACCGAGGAGGCGGGACAAGTCCTGCGCCCGCCGGCACCGGGCGGCGGGCCGGTCACCGTCAAGCTATCTTGATTAGCCCCTATCGAAGGGCCTGCCTCGGCTTCGGCAGCGGTTCAATCCGAAACAGACAGGCTCTAGGCGCGGCGCCTCCTCCTGTACTGGCTGAGCAGCACCACGGCCAGTGCCGCCAGACCGAGCAGGTAGACGATTTCCTTGGGCGGGCGGTCGACCTGCTCGACGTCGATGTCGGTGATCCGGTCGCCGAAGGTCAGCCCCGCCGTCTCGGCCGGTCCCTGGAAGACTGTGTTGGCGACCTCGTACCCGCCGTCCTCGGCCGGGGCGAGCTCGACGCCCAGCCTCTGCGCGAGCGACTGCTCTTCCTTCGGCGGGGGCGGGGAGATCGCGAACAGCTTGTAGCGGTCGCCGTAATCGGTCGACCGGACGACATGGAGCCTGACCATGCGATCCATCGGGACCTTGCTCGGCTCCGCTTCGACCTCGGCGATTCCGACCGAGCTGAACTCGGGCTTGACCAGGTTGAGCACGAAATCCGGGCGGAACAGCGACACGATCACCAGGACCAGGAGGATGCCCTCGTAGATCCTGAGCCGGACCAGCAGCCATCCCTGGGTCAGCGCGCTGAAGGATAGAATCGCGATCAGCGAGACAACGAACACCATCGCCCCGTGCCAGACGCTCTCGACGCCGATGAGCAGGAGTTCCGGGTTGAACACGAAGACCAGCGGCAGGATCGCGGTCCGGATGTCGTAGAGGAAGGACTGTACGCCCGTGCGCAGCGGATCGGCGCCCGATATGGCGGAGGCGGCAAATGCCGCGAGGCAGACCGGCGGAGTCGAATCCGCCATCAGCCCGAAATAGAACACGAACAGGTGAACGGCAATCAGCGGCAGAACCAGCCCGGAAGCGTTGCCCAGCTCCACGATGACGCCGGCCATCAGCGAGGCGACGACGATGTAGTTCGCGGTCGTCGGCAGGCCCATGCCGAGCACGATGCAGACCACCGCGGTCAGCAGGAGCAGGACATAGACATCGCCGCCCGAGATCGCCTCGACTACGCCGACCATGGCGTTGTTGAGCCCGGTCGAGGAGACCGCGCCGACGATGACCCCGGCGGTCGCGACCGCGACCGCGATATTGACCATGTTGCGCGCGCCTGAGACCAGGCCGTCATAGATCTCGACGAACCCGTCCACGACGGCACGGCCGATCCCGCGCTCGCCGCCGCGCGCCGCGCCCACCGCGTGCTGGATGACGATGATCGCCATCAGCAGGACGATCGACCAGAAGACGGCGCTGCCCGCGGTCCACCGCTCGACCATCAGCAGGTAGATCAGGACGACGATCGGGATCAGGAAATGGACGCCGCGCACGAATGTCCGGCGCAGATGGGGAATATCCGCCCGGGGCAGCCCGGACAGGCCGAGTTTCAACGCCTCGAGATGCGAGATGTAGAGCAGAGCCATGTAGCTGATCGCGGCGGGGAGGGCGGCGGCGACGATGACGTCGAAATAGCTGATGCCGATGAACTCGGCGATGATGAACGCCGCCGCGCCCATGATCGGCGGCATGATCTGGCCGTTGGTCGAGGCCGCGACCTCGATCGCGCCGGCCTTGGTCGCCGGCATCCCGATCCTGCGCATGACCGGGATGGTGAAGGTGCCGGTCGTCACGACGTTGGCGATCGACGAACCGGAGATCATGCCGGTCATGCCCGAGGCCAGGATGGCCGCCTTGGCCGGGCCGCCGCGATAGCGCCCGACCATGGCAAAGGACAGGTCGAGGAAATATTGACCGGCGCCCGCCTTGTCCAGGAGCGCGCCAAACAACACGAAGAGGAAGACGAAGCTCACCGAAACGTCGATCGGGATGCCGAATATCGCCTCGCCGCCCATCCACTGATAACCGATCAGGCGCTCCAGCGAGACGCCCTTGTGCGAGACGATGTCGGGCATCGACTGGCCGAAGATCGAATAGATCAGGAACACGCCCGCCACGATCACCAGCGGGATGCCGATGCTGCGTCGCGTCGCCTCCAGCAAGAGCAGGATACCGATGCCGCCGATGATCGCCTCGACCGGGAAGGGGAAGTCCCAACCGAACAGCGAGACATCCCAGGTCAGCAGGATTCCCTGCCGCGCGACCAGACCGTCATAGCCGAGAAACAGGTAGAGCGCGGCACCGCAGCCGAGGATCGCGAGCGCGACGTCGTAGAGAGGCAGGCCTCCGGCACGCCCCAACCGCTTCGAGAGCGGAAACAGCAGGAAACAAAGGACGAGTCCGAAGGCGAGGTGCACACCGCGCGCCGGCACGTCGACGATGATGCCGAAGCCGAGCGCGAACGGGAGCGGCGAGGCTATCCAGAGCTGGTACAGCGACCACAGCGCGGCAATGCCCCCGACGAAGGCGGCAAGCCGGGGACCCATCCCGTGACCGGGGCGTTCAAGCTCTTCGAGCGTCTCCTGGAGCCGGTCCGACGGCGGCTCCGGTGGATCGTCGTGGTCCCGATCCGCCATCCGTCACCCTAACGAAAGGGGGCGGGACCCGCCCGGCATCGCCGGCCGGAACCCGCCCCAGTTGGAATCGAACCCGATGCGCCGGCGACCGGCTACATCATGCCCTTTTCCTTGTAGTACTTCGCGGCGCCCTTGTGGAGCGGCGCCGAAAGCCCGTCCTTCATCATCCGCTTGGGATCGAGGTTGCGGAATGCCGGATGCAGCTTGCGGAAATCGGCGATGTTCTCGATCGCCGCGCGCGTGACCTCGTAGACCACCTGGTCCGAGACGTCCGCGCTGGTGACGAAGGTCGCCATGACGCCGAAGGTCGTGACGTCGGCGGTCGTGCTCTTGTAGGTCCCCTTCGGAATGGTCGCGAACGCGTAGAAGGGGTTCTGCGCGACCAGCTTCTTCTCGACATCGCCGGCCAAGTTGATGATGCGCGCGCCGCACCCGTCGGTCGCGACGGCGACGCCGGCGTTGGGCACGCCGACCGTATAGCCGTAGCCGTCGATCTTGCCGTCGCACAGCGCCTTGGACTGCTCGGTCGAAGTCAGCTCGGTCGCGAGCTTGAAATCCCCGACCTTCGTTCCGTAACCCTTCATCAGCACTTCGGTGGTGCCGCGCTGGCCGGAGCCCGGATTGCCGATATTGAACCTCTTGCCCTTGAGGTCGCCCCACGAAGCGATCCCCGAATCCTTGCCGACGATGATGTGGTAGGGCTCGGGATGGACCGAGAAGACCGCCCGCAGCTTGTTGAACTTGGTGACCTTGTCGGACGTGCCGTTATAGGCGTGGTATTGCCAGTCGGACTGCGCGACGCCGAAGTCGAACTCGCCCGCGGCGATCTGTCCGATATTGTAGGTCGACCCGCCGCTCGAGGGCGCCGAACAGCGGATGCCGTGCTTGCGGCCCTTCTTGCGGCCTTCCGCGGCCTCCTTGTGGACCAGACGGCATATCGTGTTGCCGACGACGAAGTACACGCCGGTCGGACCGCCCGTGCCGATGGTAATGAATTGCCGCTTCATCGCGGCGTCCGCCGTGCCGGAAACGCTCATCGCGAGCCCGGCCGCGGCCACCACGGCGGCGACGGATCCCAATTTCTTAATCATCATGCTTTTCTCCCTTGTTGTCGGGGCCCGTTCCGCACGCTTCCGGACAGGTTCGCCTGAACCGTCAGGTGCAAAGGCGGGTATCGGAGGCTACGAAGCGGAGGGGGGTTGCGTCAAGCGGCACGGGTCATGCGATGGTTCGCCGGGGCGCGCATTTGTTTGAATTTCCATCTTCATGCCCGTATAAGACCCGCAGCCGAATTGCCGCCGCGAGCGGGAGTTCCCCACGGATGCGCGGGGGCGGCGTCATGCCGCTCTCGGAATTCAGGGAAGAGGTCGATGGCGCTCGACGCGATGCTCCTCGAATACCTGCCGATCCTGATCTTCCTCGGCATCGCCGCGGCGATGGCCGTGGCCGCGGTCGCCGCGTCCTACATCATCGCGCGGCAGCGTCCCGACAGCGAAAAGATCTCCGCCTACGAGTGCGGGTTCGAAGCCTTCGACGACGCGCGCAGCCAGTTCGACGTGCGGTTCTACCTCGTCGCCATCCTGTTCATCATCTTCGATCTGGAAATCGCGTTCCTGTTCCCCTGGGCGATTTCGCTCGGGGCGATCGGAATGCTCGGTTTCTGGTCGATGGTCGTCTTCCTCGCGGTTCTGACCATCGGCTTCGTATACGAATGGAAGAAGGGCGCACTCGAATGGGAGTGAGCGTCAACCCGGCCGACACCGACGGCGCGATGCGGGCGATCGGTTCCGAGTTGTCCGACAAGGGCTTCATCGTCACCCAGGTCGACAAGGTGATGAGCTGGGCGCAGAGCGGTTCGCTCTGGCCGATGACGTTCGGACTCGCCTGCTGCGCGGTCGAGATGATGCACTCCGCCGCCAGCCGCTACGATCTCGACCGGTTCGGGGTGATCTTCCGCCCCAGCCCGCGCCAGTCGGACGTGATGATCGTCGCCGGAACGCTGACCAACAAGATGGCCCCGGCGCTCCGCAAGGTCTACGACCAGATGGCCGAGCCGCGCTGGGTGATCTCGATGGGGAGCTGCGCCAACGGGGGCGGGTATTATCACTACTCCTATTCGGTGGTGCGGGGCTGCGACCGCATCGTCCCGGTCGACATCTACGTTCCCGGCTGTCCTCCGACCGCCGAGGCGCTGCTGTACGGAATCCTTCAGCTGCAGAAGAAGATCAAGCGGACGAGCACCTTCGCCCGCTGACCGGTAACAACAAGTCAGCGAACCCGCTCAAGGTACAGGATGGACCAGGCGCTCACCGAACTCGGCGAATATATCGGTACGGCCTTGGCGGTCGAGGGCGCCGATATCGCGGACGTCAGCGACGAGCTTGTCCTGACCGTGCCCGCCGGGGAGGTCGAGCGGACGCTGACCTGGCTGCGCGACGACGCGCAATGCCTGTTCAAGGTGCTGATCGACATTTGCGGTGTCGACTATCCGGAGCGCGAGAAGCGCTTCGAGGTCGTTTACAACCTGCTCAGCCTGCGGCACAACCAGCGCATCCGCATCAAGGTCGCGGTCGATGCCGACACCCCGGTGCCCTCGGCGGTCGACGTCTTCTCGGCCGCGGGTTGGTACGAACGCGAAGCCTGGGACCTCTACGGCGTCTACTTCGCCGGAAACCCCGATCTCCGGCGCATCATGACGGATTACGGTTTCGAGGGGCATCCGCTGAGGAAGGACTTCCCGCTTACCGGATTCGTCGAGCTGCGCTACGACGACGAGCAGAAGCGCTGTGCCTACGAACCGGTGCAGCTCACCCAGGACTTGCGGGACTTCGACTTCATGAGCCCCTGGGAAGGCGCGGAATACATTCTTCCCGGCGACGAGAAGGCCGGGGAAGACGGCGCCGGAGGCTAGCGGCTTGGCCGAAAACGAAATCAAGAACCTGACGATGAATTTCGGCCCGCAGCACCCTGCCGCGCATGGCGTGCTGAGGCTCGTGGTGGAGATGGACGGCGAGGTGATCGAGCGCGCCGATCCGCATATCGGCCTGCTGCACCGCGGCACCGAAAAGCTGATCGAGCACAAGACCTATATCCAGGCGGTGCCCTATTTCGACCGGCTCGATTACGTCTCGCCGATGTGCCAGGAGCACGCCTTCGCGCTCGCCACCGAAAAGCTCCTCGGCATAGAGGTCCCCGAACGCGGCCAGTACGTGCGCGTGCTGTTCAGCGAGATCACGCGGCTCCTCAACCACATCATGAATGTCTGCGCCTTCGCGCTCGACGTGGGCGCGATGACGCCGTTCCTCTGGGGCTTCGAGGAACGCGAGAAGATGATGGGGTTCTACGACAAGGTTTCGGGCGCGAGGCTCCACGCCGCCTATTTCCGTCCCGGGGGCGTCCACCGCGACCTTCCGGCGGGGCTGGTGGGCGAGATCGCGGCATTCTGCGAGACCTTTCCCAGGTTCATCGACGACACCGAGTCGCTGCTGACCGAGAACCGCATATTCAAGCAGCGTACCGTCGATATCGGCGTTATCTCGCAGGAGGATGCGCTCGACTGGGGGCTGTCCGGGCCGATGCTGCGCGGTTGCGGCCTGCCGTGGGATCTGCGGAAATCCCAGCCCTACGACGTTTACGACCGGATGGATTTCGATATTCCGGTCGGTAAGAACGGCGATTGCTACGACCGCTACCTCGTCCGTATCGAGGAAATGCGGCAATCGCTCAGGATCGTCGAGCAGTGCCTGGACGAGCTGCCGGACGGTCCGGTCAGGACCGAAGACCACAAGATCACGCCGCCCGGCCGGGCCGAGATGAAGGGGTCGATGGAGGCCCTGATCCATCACTTCAAGCTCTATACCGAGGGCTACAAGGTGCCGGTGGGGGAGACCTACACGGCGGTCGAGGCGCCCAAGGGCGAATTCGGCGTCTACCTGGTCTCCGACGGTTCCAACAAGCCCTATCGCTGCAAGATTCGCGCGCCCGGTTTCGCGTTTCTGCAGGCGACCGAGTTCATGAGCAAAGGCCACATGTTGGCCGATCTCGTCGCCATCGTGGGCTCCATGGACATCGTATTCGGGGAGGTCGACCGGTGAGCGACGACTTCACGCTGACGCCGGAGAACAAGGCGAAGGCCGATGCCTATATCGCCCGCTATCCGGTCGGCCGGCAGGCCTCGGCGGTGCTCGCGGTGCTCGACATCGCCCAGCGTCAGAACGGCGGCTGGCTGTCGCCCGCGGCAGTGGAGCATGTCGCGGACATGCTCGACATGGCGCAGATCAGGATCTACGAGATCGTCTCGTTCTACGAAATGCTGCACGCCCAGCCGGTGGGCGAGCACATGGTTCGGGTCTGCACGACGACGCCCTGCATGCTGCGCGGCAGCACCGACATCCTCGAAGCCTGCAAGGGCGAACTCGGCGTCGAGGTCGGCGGCACCACCGGGGACGGCAAGTTCACTCTGACCGAGTTCGAATGCCTGGGGGCCTGCGTGAACGCGCCGATCGTGTGGATCGACGACGACTATTTCGAAGACCTCGACCCGGAGAAAACGGTCTCGATCCTGAAGGCATTCCGCGCCGGCGAGCGGCCGGAGCCCGGCTCGCAGATCGGACGCCGCGGATCCGAGCCGCTCGGCGAATGGACCTCGCTCACCGAGGTCGAGGCGCCCGGCGGGGCGGGGGAGGGCGCCTGATGGGGCTCGTCGACAAGGACCGTATCTTTACCAACCTCTACGGTCAGGGCGACTGGCGACTCGCGGGCGCCAGGCGGCGCGGCGACTGGGATGGGACCAAGGCGTTGCTCGCCAGGGGCCGCGACGCACTCGTCCAGGAGATCAAGGATTCCGGCCTCCGCGGGCGCGGCGGCGCGGGTTTCCCGACCGGGCTGAAATGGTCTTTCATGCCCAGGGAATCGGACGGGCGACCCTCATATCTCGTCATCAACGCGGACGAGAGCGAGCCCGGAACCTGCAAGGATCGCGATATCATACGAAACGATCCTCATAAACTGGTTGAAGGCGCGCTTTTGTCCGGCTTCGCCATGGGAGCGCACGCCGCCTTCATCTATATCCGGGGCGAATTCTTCCGCGAGGCGGAGCGGCTGGAGGCGGCGGTCGGGGAAGCGCGCGAGGCCGGGCTTATCGGTCCGAACGCCTGCGGCTCGGGGTGGGAATTCGACGTCGTCGTCCATCGCGGCGCCGGCGCCTATATCTGCGGTGAGGAAACCGGGCTGCTGGAAAGCCTCGAAGGCAAGAAGGGGATGCCGCGGATCAAGCCGCCGTTCCCGGCCAATACCGGACTCTATGGCTGTCCGACGACGATCAACAACGTCGAGACCATCGCGGTCGTGCCGACCATCCTCCGACGCGGCGCGTCCTGGTTCGCCGGCTTCGGACGGGAGAACAATACCGGCACCAAGGTTTTCTGCATCTCCGGGCACGTGGACAACCCGTGCAATGTCGAGGAAGAGATGGGTATCCCGCTCCGCGAGCTGATCGAAAAACACGCGGGCGGCGTGCGCGGCGGGTGGGACAACCTCAAGGCGGTCATTCCCGGCGGCTCGTCGGTGCCGCTCATCCCGAAGGCGCTTTGCGACACCGCGATCATGGATTTCGACGGTCTGCGCGATTTGAAGTCGGGGCTCGGCACGGCGGCGGTGATCGTCATGGACAGCACCACCGACGTGGTCGCGGCCATCGCGCGGCTCTCCAGGTTCTACATGCACGAATCCTGCGGCCAGTGCACGCCGTGCCGTGAGGGCACCGGCTGGATGTGGCGGGTGATGGAACGGCTGGTGCGCGGCGATGCGGAAGTCGAGGAGATCGACATGCTGCTGGCCGTCAGCTACGAGATCGAGGGCCACACGATCTGCGCGCACGGCGACGCATCCGCGTGGCCGATCCAGGGGCTGATGCGGCACTTCCGCGACGAGGTCGAGAGCCGCATCGTCGCGCGCAAATCGGGCCGGGAAGCAGCGGCGTAGGTAAGATGCCCGACCTCAAGATCGAGTATCTCATTCTATTCGCCGGGTTTGTACTACCCGGCGCGATATCGATGTACGTGTATTCGCTAAAGGTTCCTCAGAGGGACGAGAAACTGAAAGACAAGATAGCGGAATCGATTTGCTTTAGTATTCTAAATTTCATTATTATGATTATACCAATAAAACTTGCATTTGACCTTGGTTTTTCAAACCAATATTTTATAAAGAGCTACATACTGCTTATCTTATCTTTTGTTGTCGTTCCTGCAATCTGGCCCTATGCCTTGATTCGATTGTTACGATGCTTGGAGAATTTGGGCTGGATCGCCCCGCGTGCAAAAACCTCATGGGATTTCGTTTTCGAGAAAGAAGTCGGATGTTGGATGCAAGTCGTCATGAAGGACGGGCATCGGATCGGCGGACGATTCGATGTCGATTCGTACGCAACCGCGTACCCGGATACGGGCCACTTATATATCGAAGAACTGTGGGAATTGGATGATGAAGGCACCTTTCATCGGCCCTTCCCGGGCCGCCCTGGAATAATTCTCAGGCCCGACGACTACGAGTACGTGCTGATATATGGAGATAGAGATGGCTGAAAAATCTAAGGCGGAATCTCGAGTTTCGGGTTCCCGTCTCCTGGTAGAAAAATCTGGATATCGACCTCGAACTGCAGCGCCTTCAGACCCGCCGACAAGCCAAGGTTCGAGTTCTTCATCGTCGAACCAGGGGAATGGTTCATCGTCGTCTTCAGGAAAATCGGAAGGAAAGTCGGAGTAGAACAGCTAAAGCAAGTTGAACCAGTCAGATACGGCAGTTAAAGCACGATCTAATGCAATGGCGACACTGACCATCGACGGCGTTGAGATCGAGGTCGAGGACGGGATCACCGTCCTCCAGGCCTGCGAGGAGGCCGGCATCGAGATCCCGCGCTTCTGCTACCACGAGCGCCTGTCGATCGCCGGCAATTGCCGGATGTGCCTGGTCGAGATGGAGCGCTCGCCGAAGCCCATCGCGTCCTGCGCGATGCCAGTCGGCAACGGTATGGTCATCAAGACCAACACGCCGATGGTGCAAAAGGCCCGCCAAGGCGTGATGGAATTCCTGCTGATCAACCATCCGCTGGATTGCCCGATCTGCGACCAGGGCGGCGAGTGCGATCTGCAGGACCAGGCGATGGCCTACGGTTTCGACCGCTCGCGCTTCGCCGAGAACAAGCGCGCGGTGGCGGACAAGGATTTCGGCCCGCTGGTCGAGACCCACATGACACGCTGCATCCATTGCACGCGCTGCATCCGTTTCGTGACCGAGGTCGCCGGTGTCGAGGAGCTCGGCGCCACCGGGCGCGGCGAGCACTTGGAGGTCGGCACCTATGTAGAGAAGGCGCTCACCTCGGAACTCTCGGGCAACATCATCGATCTGTGCCCGGTCGGCGCGCTGACCTCGAAGCCCTATGCCTTCAACGCGCGGCCCTGGGAGCTCACCAAGACCGAATCCATCGACGTGATGGACGCGGTGGGCAGCAATATCCGTGTCGATTCCAGGGACGGCGAGGTGCAGCGGGTAATCCCGCTACTGAACGAGGACATCAACGAGGAGTGGATCTCCGACAAGGCACGGTTCGCCTGCGACGGGCTGCGGCGCCAGCGGCTCGACACGCCCTATGTGCGGACGGACGGCAGGCTGGTGCCGGCGAGCTGGGCCGAAGCGCTCGCGACGGTCGCCGAGAGGATGAACGAGGCCGCTCCGGACCGCATCGCGGCGATTGCCGGGGACCTCGCCGACTGCGAGGCGATGGCGATGCTCAAGGACCTGTTCGGCGTCCTCGGCTCGCCCAATGTCGATGCCCGTCAGGAGGGTGCGAAGCTTTCGAGCGGAGCGCGCGCGGGCTATCTGTTCAACACCACCATCGCCGGGATCGAGGAGGCCGATGCCTGCCTCCTCGTGGGCGCCGACCCGCGCCGGGAAGCGCCGCTGGTCAATGCCCGCCTGCGCAAACGGCATGCGATGGGCGGGTTTCCGATCGGCCTGATCGGCGAGCCGGTCGATCTTGCCTTCCGCTACGATCGTCTCGGCAACGACGCGGCGCTATTGGCCGACATCGCCGCGGGCAAACACGCCTTCTGCGCCGTTCTCGATGCCGCCGAAAGGCCCATGATCGTGCTGGGCGAGGGGGCGTTCGCGCGCACCGACGGGGCGCGTGTCCTCGGAACCGCCCGCGGCATCGCCGAACGCTTCGGCCTGGTCGGCGAGAGCTGGAACGGGTTCAACGTGCTGCACCGCGCCGCCGCGCGGGTTGGCGCCCTCGACCTCGGTCTGGTGCCGGGCGAGGGCAGCCGGGATGTGGAAGGTATCCTTTCGGGTGCGGGAAACGGCGAGATCGAACTCGTCTACCTGCTTGGCGCGGACGAGATCGACGCTTCAAGACTGGGCGGCGCGTTCGTGGTCTATCAGGGCCACCACGGAGATGCGGGAGCCATGCGGGCCGACGCGATCCTGCCCGGCGCGGCCTATACCGAGAAGGAAGCGACCTACGTCAATCTGGAGGGTCGGCCGCAGCGCACCGCCCGGGCGGTGCACCCGCCCGGCGAGGCGCGCGAGGACTGGCGCATTCTGCGCGCGCTGTCGGAAGCCCTCGGCAAGCCGCTTCCCTGCGACACCGTCGACCGGGTGCGTGCGCGGATGGCCGAAATCAACCCGGCGTTCGCCGGCATCGGGTCGGTCGCGACGGCGCCGTGGGAGGCTTTCGGAGAGGAGGGGAGCCCCGATGCCGGACCGTTCGGGACGGTTGTAGCCAACTACTACATGACCGACCCCATCTCGCGGTCGTCGGAGACCATGGCGGCGTGCACGCGAGCCTTTCTTTCGCCCGGGCAGCGGATGACCGGCACCGATGGATAGCTTCCTCGACATCTATGTCTGGCCGACGGTCCTGATCGTCTTGTCGATCGTCGCCATCGTGGTGCCGGTTCTCACTGGCGTCGCCTATATGACCTACGCCGAGCGCAAGGTGATCGCGGCGATCCAGCTACGCAAGGGCCCGAACGTGGTCGGTCCGTTCGGACTCCTTCAGCCCATCGCGGACGGCCTCAAGCTCCTGTTCAAGGAGACCATCATCCCGGTCGGCGCGAACCGGGTGGTGTTCCTGCTCGCGCCGATGCTGACCTTCATCCTGAGCCTGATCGCCTGGGCGGTGATCCCGTTCGACGAGGGCTGGGTGCTCGCCGACATCAATGTCGGCATCCTCTACCTGTTCGCCATATCCTCGCTCGGCGTCTACGGGATCATCATGGCGGGCTGGGCTTCGAACTCGAAATACGCCTTCCTCGGCGCGCTACGCTCGGCGGCCCAGATGGTGTCCTACGAGGTGGCGATCGGCTTCGTGATCATCAGCGTGCTGCTCTGCGTCGGCTCGCTCAACCTGAGCGAGATCGTCAAGGCGCAGGAGGGGCTGTGGTTCTGCATTCCGCTCCTGCCGATGTTCGTGATGTTCTTCGTCTCCGCGCTCGCCGAGACCAACCGCGCGCCCTTCGACCTGCCCGAGGCCGAGGCCGAGCTGGTAGCGGGCTACAACGTCGAATACTCGTCGATGACCTTCGCGCTCTTCTTCCTCGGCGAATACGCCAACATGATCCTGATGAGCGCGATGACGGTGGTGCTGTTCCTCGGCGGCTGGCTGCCGCCGATCGACGTCGCGCCGTTCAACTGGATCCCCGGCGCGATCTGGTTCGGCGCCAAGGTGGCGTTCTGCCTGTTCGTCTTCCTCTGGATCCGCGCGACATTCCCGCGCTACCGCTACGACCAGCTGATGCGGCTCGGCTGGAAGGTGTTCCTGCCGGGATCGCTCCTCTGGCTGGTTCTTGTCGCGGGCTACCTGGTGGCGACCGGCACGGCGCCGATAGGGGTACGGTGATGGCTCTGCTCGACCGCTCCGCCCGCGCGCTTTTCCTGACCGAGCTTCTCTCGGGGATGGCGCTGACGCTGCGCTATTTCTTCAAGCCCAAGGTGACCGTCAACTATCCTTACGAAAAGGGACCGCTCAGCCCGCGCTTCCGGGGCGAGCACGCGTTGCGCCGCTATCCCAACGGCGAGGAGCGCTGTATCGCCTGCAAGCTGTGCGAGGCGATCTGCCCGGCCCAGGCGATCACCATCGAGGCCGAGCCGCGCGCCGACGGCAGCCGGCGGACGACGCGCTACGACATCGACATGACCAAGTGCATCTATTGCGGCTTCTGCGAGGAGGCGTGCCCGGTCGATGCCATCGTGGAGGGACCCAATTTCGAGTTCGCGACCGAGACCCGCGAGGAGCTGATGTACAACAAGGATAAGCTCCTCGATAACGGCGATCGCTGGGAGGCGGATCTCGCCGCCAGGCTCAGCGCGGACGCGCCGTATCGCTGAGGCCGTCCGATGATCGTCCAGACCGTCGCCTTTTACCTCTTCGCGGCCGTGACCGTGGCCGCGGGCGTGATGGTCATATCCGCGCGCAACCCGGTGCATTCGGTGCTGTTCCTGATCCTCGCCTTTTTCAACGCGGCCGGGCTGTTCGTGCTGATGGGCGCCGAGTTCATCGCGATGGTGCTGGTGATCGTCTATGTCGGCGCGGTGGCGGTTCTTTTCCTGTTCGTGGTGATGATGCTCGACATCAACTTCGTCGAGCTGCGCCAGGGCTTCCTGCAATACCTGCCTATCGGAGCGCTGATCGGGATCGTCCTGATGGCCGAGCTGGTGCTGGTCTTCGCCGGCTGGGCGTTCGCGCCGGAGGAGACGGTGATTCTCGCCTCGCCGACCCCGCCGGCGGCCGAAGCAACCAACACCCACGCGCTGGGGAAGATTCTCTATACCGACTATATCTACGCCTTCCAGGCGGCGGGGGTGATCCTGCTGATCGCCATGATCGGCGCCATCGTGCTCACGCTCCGCGCCCGCGAGGGGGTCCGCAAGCAACGGATCGGCGACCAGCTCAGGCGCGGACGCGTGGACGCGGTCGAGATCAAGAAAGTCCAGCCCGGGAGCGGCGTCTGACGTGGTCGGTCTCGCGCACTACCTGACGGTCGCCGCGATCCTGTTCACGCTCGGAATCTTCGGCATCTTCCTCAACCGGAAGAACGTCATCGTCATCCTGATGTCGATCGAGTTGATCCTGCTCTCCGTCAACATCAATTTCGTGGCGTTTTCGGTCCATCACCAGGACCTGGTGGGACAGGTCTTCGCGCTGCTCGTGCTCGCCATCGCCGCGGCGGAGGCCGCGATCGGGCTGGCGATCATCGTCGTCTATTTCCGCAACCGCGGCTCGATCGCGGTCGAGGACATCAACCTGATGCGAGGCTAGCGCGTGCTCTATTCGCTCGCCATTTTCCTGCCGCTGATCGGAGCGGCCGTCGCCGGCCTGTTCGGACGGGTGATCGGCGACCGGGCCTCGCAATACGCGACCTGCGGGGCGCTGATCGCCTCGGCCGCGATCTCGATCCTGATCCTCTACGAGGTGGCCCTCGGCGGCGAGCCGCGGACCATCGTGCTGTTCTCCTGGATCACCTCGGGCACCTTCGACGTCGTCTGGTCTCTCCGTTTCGACCAGCTGACGGCCGTGATGGTGTTCGTCGTCTCGGTGGTTTCGGCATGCGTGCACGTCTATTCGATCGGCTACATGCACCACGACCCGTCGATCCCGCGGTTCATGGCGTATCTCAGCCTGTTCACCTTCTTCATGCTGGCGCTGGTGACCGCCGACAACCTGCTGCAGCTCTTTTTCGGCTGGGAGGGTGTCGGGCTCTGCTCCTACTTCCTGATCGGATTCTGGTACGACCGGCCGGCCGCGAACGCCGCCGCGATCAAGGCCTTCATCGTCAACCGGATCGGCGACTTCGGTTTCGCGCTCGGCATCATGGGCGTGTTCCTGGTTTTCGGTTCGATCGAGTTCTCGACGATCTTCGCCGCCGCGCCGGAGAAAGCGGGCGCCACGATCGCCTTCCTCGGCTACGAGGCGGACGCGCTTACGGTGCTTTGCATCCTCCTGTTCATCGGCGCGATGGGGAAATCGGCCCAGCTCGGCCTTCACACCTGGCTGCCCGACGCGATGGAAGGCCCCACCCCGGTCTCGGCGCTGATCCACGCGGCGACCATGGTCACCGCCGGCGTTTTCCTCGTCGCACGCATGTCTCCGCTGTTCGAGCATTCTCCGGTGGCCTTGACGGTGGTCGTCGTGATCGGCGCGGCGACGGCGTTCTTCGCGGCCACGATCGGGCTATGCCAGAACGACATCAAGCGGGTGATCGCCTATTCGACCTGCAGCCAGCTCGGCTACATGTTCTTCGCCTGCGGCGTTTCGGCCTACTCGGCGGGCATCTTCCACCTGATGACCCACGCCTTCTTCAAGGCGCTCTTGTTCCTCGGGGCGGGCTCGGTGATCCACGCGATGTCGTCGGAGCAGGACATGCGCAGGATGGGCGGACTCTACGCCCTGATTCCGCTGACCTACGGGCTCATGTGGGTCGGCAGCCTGGCGCTGGCCGGCATCCCGATCTTCGCCGGCTTCTACTCGAAGGACGTGATCATCGAGTCGGCCTTCGGCGCGCACACCCTCGCCGGCGATTTCGCCTTCTGGGCCGGCATAGCGGCGGCCTTCATGACCGCATTCTATTCGTGGCGGCTGCTGATCATGACCTTCCACGGCACGGCGAGGGCGGACGAACGCACCATGGCACATGTCCACGAGTCGCCCAGGTCGATGACCGTGCCGCTGATCGTTCTCGCCATCGGCGCGGTGTTCTCGGGCATGCTCGGCTACCACTATTTCGTGGGCGACGGGCTGAAGGAGTTCTGGGGAGACTCGATCTTCGTCCTGCCCGGCCACGACGCGCTGGAGAACGCCCACCACTCGCCGTTCTGGGTCATCGCCCTGCCGATCGTCGTCGCGGTCGCGGGGATCGCGCTCGCCTACTGGTTCTACATGTTCAGGCCCGGCATCCCGGGCGAAATCGCCGGCCGGTTCGGCGCGATCTATCGCTTCCTGCTCAACAAGTGGTACTTCGACGAACTCTATGACTGGCTGTTCGTCCGCCCGGCGCACCGGATCGGGCGCGGCCTCTGGAAGGAGGGCGACGGCGCGCTGATCGACGGGCTCGGCCCCGACGGTCTGTCGGCGGTCGCCCGCGTGCTCGCGCGCCGGGTCAGCATGTTGCAGTCGGGCTACGTCTATCACTACGCCTTCGCGATGCTGATCGGCGTCGCCGCGTTCGTGACCTGGTACCTCTACGCGCAGGGTTAGGGGGCAACGGGCGTGACCGACTGGCCGATCCTCAGCCTGGTGATCTTCCTGCCGACGGTGGGCGCGCTGTTCGTGTTCCTGGTCCGCGGCGACGAGCGAATCGTGGCGCGCAACGCGCGGATGACCGCGCTCTGGACCTCGTTGATCACCTTCGTCCTGTCGCTCGGGATCTGGATCGATTTCGACACGTCGACGGCCGCGTTCCAGTTCGTCGAACGGACCGACTGGATCCCCATTCTCGGCGCGAGCTACCACCTCGGCGTGGACGGCATCTCGATGCTGTTCGTGATCCTCTCGACCTTCCTCACCCCGCTCTGCGTGCTGGCGAGCTGGGAAGCGATCCAGACCCGCGTCAAGGAGTACATGATCGCCTTCCTGCTGCTCGAGACCTTCATGGTCGGGATGTTCTGCGCGCTCGATTTCGTCCTGTTCTACATTTTCTTCGAGGGCGTGCTGATCCCCATGTTCCTGATCATCGGCGTCTGGGGCGGCGCGAACCGGGTCTACGCGGCGTTCAAGTTCTTCCTCTACACCCTGACGGGCTCGGTGCTGTTGCTGGTCGCCATCATGGTGATCTACTTCGACGCCGAGACCACGGATATCGTCGAGATCGTCAAGATCGGCTTCGATCCGGACGTGCAGATCTGGCTCTGGCTCGCATTTTTCGCGAGCTTCGCGGTCAAGGTGCCGATGTGGCCGGTCCACACATGGCTGCCGGACGCCCATGTCGAGGCGCCGACGGCGGGCTCGGTGATCCTTGCCGGCGTGCTCCTGAAGATGGGCGCCTACGGCTTCCTCCGCTTCTCTCTGCCGATGCTCCCGGTCGCCAGCGACTTCTTCGCTCCCCTGATCTTCACGCTGAGCATCATCGCGATCGTCTACACCTCCCTTGTCGCGCTCGCGCAGGAGGACATGAAGAAGCTGATCGCCTATTCCTCGGTCGCCCATATGGGCTTCGTCACGATCGGCATCTTCACCGTCAGGACGCAGGGCGTGGAGGGGGCGATCGTCCAGATGCTGAGCCACGGGGTGATATCCGCCGCCCTGTTCCTCTGCGTCGGCGTGGTTTACGACCGGCTGCATTCGCGCGAGATCGCGCGCTATGGCGGTCTCGTCCACCGAATGCCCGTCTATGCCGCGGTGTTCATGGTGTTCATGCTGGGCTCGGTCGGGCTGCCCGGAACGAGCGGTTTCGTGGGCGAATTCCTCGTCCTCGTCGGCGCTTTCCAGGTCAGCACCTGGCTGGCGCTGCTCGCGACGACGGGCATCGTCCTCGGCGCGGCCTACATGCTCTATCTCTACCGCAGGGTGATCTTCGGCGCGCTCACCAAGGAAGATCTGAAGACCATGACCGATCTCAGCCGGCGCGAGATCGCGGTCTTCGCGCCGCTCGTGGCGGCCACGCTGTGGATGGGCATCTGGCCGGAACCTTTCCTGGACGTGGTGCACGCGTCCGTCGCCAACCTGATCGAGAACTACGAGGTCGCGCTCAGGGCCGCCAACGCCGTCACGGTGGCCGGCAGGTGAGGGGCTGGAAATGACCGACGTTCTATCCGACCTGACCCTGATCCTGCCCGAGCTCGTTCTCGTCTGCGGCGGGATGGCGCTGCTGATGGTCGGCGTGTTCACGGGCGACCGGTCCTACCAGACCGTGAGCTGGGTTTCGGTTCTCGTCATCCTCGGCGCGGGAGTGTCCGCGAGCGCGACGACCGAACTCCGGACCACCCTGTTCGGCGACCAGTTCGTCGTGGATGCCTTCGGCCACTTCATGAAGTGGCTGGTGTTCATCGGTTCCGCCCTCGCGATCGTCATGTCCTTCGGATACAACCGGCGCGAGCGGATCGGCCGGCCCGAATACCCGATCCTGATCGTCTTCGCGACGCTCGGGATGTCGATGATGATTTCGGCGAACGACCTGATCTCGCTCTATGTCGGGCTGGAGCTCCAGTCGCTCGCTCTCTACGTGATCGCCGCTTTCCGGCGCGATTCGGCCCGTTCCTCGGAGGCCGGGCTCAAATATTTCGTCCTCGGCGCGCTGTCTTCGGGCATGCTGCTTTACGGCTGTTCGATGGTCTACGGCTTCGCCGGCTCGACCGGATTCCAGGCGCTGGCCGTGCTGTTCTCGCGCGCCGAAGCGGCGCCCGGGATCGGCGTGATCGTCGGGCTCGTCTTCATCATCGCCGGTCTCGCGTTCAAGATCTCCGCGGTTCCGTTCCACATGTGGACGCCGGATGTCTACCAGGGCGCGCCGACACCGGTCACCGCCTTCTTCGCCATCGCGCCGAAGGTGGCCGCGATGGCGCTCTTCGTCCGTGTCCTGGTCGGGCCGTTCTTCGATCTGTTCCAGCAATGGCAGCAGATCGTGGTGTTTATCGCGATTCTCTCGATGATCCTGGGCGCGTTGGCGGCAATTTGGCAAACCAACATCAAGAGACTGCTCGCCTACAGCTCGATCGGGCATGTCGGTTTCGCCCTGGTGGGCCTCGCGGCCGGCAGCACCGACGGCGTGCGCGGCATCGTGATCTACATGGCGGTCTACGTGGTGATGACGGCGGGGACGTTCTGTTGCGTGCTGGCGATGCGCCAGAACGGGCGCATGGTCGAGGGTCTGACGGATCTGGCCGGGCTTTCCCGCAATGCGCCCCTAATGGCTCTCGCGCTCGCGATCTTCATGTTCTCGATGGCCGGGATTCCGCCGCTCGCCGGGTTCTTTTCCAAGCTCTATGTCTTCCTGGCGGCGGTCGACGCCGGGCTTTACACCCTTGCGGTGATCGGCGTGCTGACCAGTGTGATATCGGCCTTCTACTACCTCAGGATCGTCAAGATCATGTATTTCGACGAGCCTGCGGAGGCTTTCGACAAACCCATGGGACGCAGCCTCGCCGCGATCATCGCGGTTTCCAGCGTTCTGGTCGTCGCGTTCATCGCCTTTCAGACTCCGATCGTGCGGGCCGCCGAGGTGGCGGCCGCCCTCCTCTTTTTCTCCTGACCGGCCGGTGTTCCTCCCGGACGGCTACCGGCTCGTCAGCCTGCAGCGGATCGACAGCACCAACGCCGAAGCGCTCCGCCGCGCCGCCGACGGAGCGCCGCACGGCACGGTGGTGCTGGCGGCGGAGCAGACCGCGGGTCGAGGCCGGCGAGGCAAGAGTTGGCTTCCGGCGCCCGGCAACCTCTACATGACCGTCCTCGTCCGACCGGAGGAGGGGAGCGCCGTCGCCCAGCTGTCCTTCGTCGCCGCCGTCGCGCTGGGCGAAGCGATGGACCGCGAAACGGAGTACCGTTTCAAATGGCCCAACGATCTCCTGGTGGGGGGGCGCAAGATCGCCGGCATTCTGATCGAATCGGATGGCGGGGCCGCGGCGGTCGGTATCGGAGTCAACGCGGCCCGCACGCCGGAAGGAGTTTTCGATACCGCGACCGACCTCGGCGGACGGCAGGATGCAACCACGCTTTGCGCCAGGATCTGCGGTACTTTCGACCGCTGGTATCGTCGCTGGGCGGAGGAGGGATTCGGACCGGTGCGCGACGCCTGGCTTTCCCGCGCCAGCGGGCTGGGCGATCGAGTCACCGCCCGATCGGCGTGCGGAACGGTCAGCGGCCGTTTCGACCGGTTGACGGAGGACGGCGCGCTGCTTCTTGTCGACGCGTCCGGGCTGGAAACGGAAATCTCCGCGGGCGAGGTTTTCTTCGGGAGGCACGCGTGCTGCTGACCATCGATTCGGGGAACACGAATATCGTCTTCGCGCTCTATGAGGGCGCCGAACAACGCGGCGTCTGGCGCAGTTCGAGCGATGCGAAGCGCACCGCGGACGAGTACGCGGTCTGGCTCAGCCAGCTCATGTCGCTTCGCGGACTCATGGCATCCGATGTCGATGCCGCGATCATCGCCACGGTGGTCCCCCAGGCGCTGTTCAGCCTGCGGACCCTGTGCAGAAGCTATTTCGACTGCGACCCCCTGGTGGTTGGAGAGACGGGGGTGGATCTCGGGATCGGCGTATTGGTGGACACCCCTTCGGAGGTGGGAACGGATCGGTTGGTCAATGCCGTGGGCGCGCATGAGCGCTTCGGCGGGCCCCTTATCGTCATCGACTTCGGCACGGCCACGACCTTCGACGTCGTCGACGAGGAAGGCAGCTATGTTGGCGGCGTGATCGCGCCCGGAATCAACCTTTCCCTCGATGCGCTGCACGCCGCGGCTGCGCAATTGCCGCGCGTCGCCGTCCGCCGTCCGCCGAGCGTGATCGGCAAGCGGACCGTGCCCGCCATGCTGTCGGGCATCTATTGGGGTTATGTCGGCCTGATCGAAGGGCTTGTCGCGCGAATCGTCGAGGAATACGGCAACGATATGAAAGTCATCGCAACGGGCGGGCTCGCGCCGCTGTTTGCCGAAGGCACACCCATCATCCGAGAGGTCGATCCCGAAATGACGCTGCGCGGCCTCGCCTCGATCTGGCACCGGAACCGTATCGCATGACGAGCGCGAAGGACCGTTTTACGCCGGGCCGGGACGAACTCCTGTTCGTCGCTCTCGGCGGTTCCGGCGAAATCGGGATGAACCTCAATCTTTACGGCGCCGACGGGCGCTGGCTGATGGTGGATTTGGGGATCGGCTTCGGGGATGAGTCGACGCCGGGAATGGACGTTCTCGTTCCCGACCCGGGGTTCATCGTGGAGCGCCGGGCCGCGCTCGAAGCCATCGTGCTGACGCACGCGCACGAGGACCACCTGGGCGCGGTAGCCGTTCTCTGGCCCAGGCTGCAATGCCCGGTCTACGCCTCTCCCTTCGCCGCCGCGGTCCTCAAGCGGAAGCTTGCGGAGGCCGGTCTCGACGACGTACCGCTCCGCGTGGTCGCGCCGAATGAGCGCTTCGAGTCCGGTCCGTTCGGGATCGAATATTTCACCGCCGCGCATTCGATCCCGGAGGGCCATGTCCTGGCGATTCGCACCGAAGCCGGGCTTGCGGTCCATGCGACCGACTGGAAGCTCGACCCCGCGCCGCTGGTCGGCGCCGAAACCGACATGGACGGCCTGCGAGCCCTGGGCGAGGAAGGCGTGCGGGCGCTGCTGATCGATTCGACCAACGCCATGGTAGACGGGCGCGCCGGTTCCGAGGGTGCGCTCCGGGAGAGCCTTACCGAAATCGTCGGCGGATGCACCGGGCGCGTCGCGGTCGCGTGCTTTTCGAGCAATATCGCGCGGATCGAGACCATCGCCCACGCGGCCGCGGCCAATGACCGGCAGACTTGCCTGGTGGGGCGTTCGATGTGGCGCATGGTCGAGGCGGCCCGGGAAACCGGCTACCTCACCGATACGGCGCCGTTTCTGACGGAGCACGACGCGGGATACCTTCCCCCGGAGAGGGTGATGATGGCGGTGACGGGAAGCCAGGGAGAACGGCGCGCGGCGCTGACCCGAATCGCCGCCAACGACCATCCGGCCGTCGCGCTCGAAGCCGGAGATACGGTGATCTATTCCTCGCGGCAGATCCCGGGCAATGAGGTCGCGATCGGCCGGGTTCAGAACCAGCTTGCGCGGCAGGGAATCGAGGTGATCCTCGACGGTGCGCGCCATACCCACGTTTCCGGCCATCCCGCGCGCGAGGAGTTGCAAGCCCTGTACGATTGTCTCGAACCCGACGCGGTGGTGCCGATTCACGGCGAGGCCCGACATCTGTTCGAGCAGGTGGCGCTAGCGCGGGAGGCCGGCGTCGCCGATGCGATGGTGGCCGAGAACGGCACCGCGGTCAGGCTGATCCCGGGCCCGCTGGAACGGGTGGGCACGGTGGAGACCGGTCGGGTCGGCCTGGACGGCAAGCAGCTGGTGCCTCTGGACGGACAAACGGTTCGCGCGCGCCACCGGATCGGCGCGGCCGGGTCGGCGGCGGCGACCGTGGTCCTCGACCATCGCGGCCGGCTCGCCGCGGACCCCAAGGTCACCTTGCACGGCGTCACCGAGCCCGGCGATGCCGAGGAGCTCCAGGAAGACGCGATCGACGCGCTGATCGATGCCATCGAGGAGCTTCCGAAGAAAGCGCGCGGGGACGACGAACGTATCGAGAAGGCCGCGCGAAGCGCTGTCTCCGGCACGCTCCGGCGGGCTACGGGCAAGCGTCCCGCGATCCAGGTTCACGTGGTCCGGGTCTGACGGGAACCGGAGGAATGAGCTGGTTTTCCGGCATCGTCGTCTTTCTCGTCCTCTGGTGGCTGGTCTTTTTCGTCACGCTTCCCTTCGGGGTCCGTTCCCCGCATGAAGCCGGCGAATCGGTCGGGGAGGGCCATGCGGACGGCGCGCCCGTCAGGCCGCGCCTGTGGCTCAAGGCCGGAGCGACCACCGTCGTCACCGCGATACTCTGGGGCGTCGCCTACTGGTTGATCGCTTCCGACCTGATTTCGTTCCGCGGCTGAGCCGCATGTCCTATTGCGACATCGCCCCCGGCCATCCGTTCCACGGCCCCTATCACGACACCGAATACGGTTTTCCCGTCCGCGACGACGCTGTTCTGCTCGAGCGTCTCGTGCTGGAGATCAATCAGGCCGGGCTGTCCTGGCTCACAATTCTCAGGAAACGCGAGGCGTTCTTCGACGCCTTCGACGGCTTCGACGTCGGCAGGGTCGCCCGCTACGGCGAAGCCGAACGGACCCGCCTCCTGGCCGATGCGGGGATTATCCGCAACCGCCTGAAGATCGACGCCGTCATCCACAATGCCGGGGTCATCGAGGAGCTGATCGCCGGGCACGATTCCTTCGCCGCGTGGCTGGACCGCCAGCACCCGCTGACCAGGGACGACTGGGTGAAGCTGTTCAGGAAGACGTTCCGGTTTACCGGCGGCGAAATCACCGGCGAATTCCTCATGAGCACGGGATACCTTCCCGGCGCGCACGACGAGGGCTGCCCCGTCCATCGCGAGATCCTTGCGCTGAGGCCGCCCTGGAGCACGATCTGACCGGAAAGGCGCGATAAGAGTGCGGCCGGAAGATGGATATGCAATGATCGCGGGCGCCACGATGTGAGCACGATGACGAGCGCGCCCGGGAATTCGATTCAAAGATGGAAGAGTGCTGGCTGTGGCGCCCGATGACGCGGCGGCGCGGCTCGCGCTTACCGATATCCGCAAGACATTTCCCGGCGTGATCGCAAACGACAAGGTCTCGCTCTCGCTGAGGCCCGGCGAAATCCACGCCCTTCTGGGCGAGAACGGGGCCGGCAAGTCGACCCTGGTGAAAATCGTCTATGGCGTGCTGCGCGCCGATTCGGGCGAGATGCGGTGGAACGGAAAGCCTGTCCAGGTCGCTTCTCCGGCCCAGGCGCGCCGGCTCGGCATCGGCATGGTCTTCCAGCACTTCTCGCTGTTCGACTCGCTGACGGTGGCCGAGAACATCGCGCTCGGGATCGACGAGAAAGTGCCGATGCGCGACCTGACCGAACGGATCGGCGAGGTATCGGCGCATTACGGGCTCGCGCTCGACCCGGGCAGGCATGTCCACACGCTTTCGGTCGGCGAGCGGCAGCGGGTCGAGATCGTCCGCTGCCTGCTGCAAAACCCGCGTCTCCTGATCATGGACGAGCCCACCTCGGTGCTGACTCCGCAGGAGGCGGAACGCCTGTTCGAAACGCTGCGCCAGCTCGCCTCGGAAGGCGTCACGGTGCTTTACATCTCCCACAAGCTGGAGGAGATCCGCGTGCTGTGCGAGGCGGCGACCGTTCTGCGAGGGGGGAAGGTGGTCGCGACATGCGATCCCCGCACGGAGACCGCGCGCGGCCTTGCCCAGATGATGATCGGCGGAGAGCTCGCGACACCCGTTCGGGGCGGGTCGGAGGAAGGGAGGGGTGAGCGGCTGACGGTCAGGAATCTGTCTCTCGAGTCCGAGCACCCGTTCGGCACGCCGATCCGCGACGTGAGCCTCAACGTCCGCGCCGGCGAGATCCTGGGTATCGCCGGCGTCGCCGGAAACGGCCAGCCGGAGCTTCTGGCCGCGCTGAGCGGGGAGACGCTGTGCCCGCAAGCCGACGCGATCCTGCTCGACGGCCGGCCGGTCGGTCGCCTGGGCCCGAGAGCCCGCCGTGCGCGCGGTGTCTGCGTCGTGCCGGAAGAACGTCTGGGCCAGGGCACGGTGCCCGAGATGACGCTTTCCGAAAACGGTTTCCTCAGCGCTTATCTTCGAAGCGGTATGCTGCGGCACTGGCTCCTCCAGCTGCGCGCCATGTCCCGTTTCGCGTCGGACATCATCGAAGCCTATAGCGTGATGGCGCCCGGACCGTCGGCGGCGGCCGGCAGTCTCTCGGGCGGGAATCTGCAGAAATTCATCATCGGGCGTGAAATCCTCCAGAACCCCGAGATCCTGATAGCCGCGCACCCGACCTGGGGGGTCGATGCCGGGGCGGCGGCGGCGATCCAACAGGCATTGCTCGATCTCGCCAACGCCGGCGCGGCGGTCCTCGTGGTGTCGCAGGATCTCGACGAGCTGTTCGCGATCAGCGACCGACTCGCGGTGATCTGCGAAGGCAGGCTTTCGGCAAGCCGGCCCACCAGGGATACGACCGTGGAACAGGCCGGCCTCCTGATGGGCGGCATGTTCGACGAGGACGGCCGGATCGTCGAGACCCATGCTGCCTAGGCTCGAACCCCGCAGCGGCGTCTCGGTCGCAATGACGCTGTTCACGCCGGCGATCGCCGTGGGGCTGACCCTGATCGCCGGCGCGATCCTGTTCGCGGCGCTCGGTTTCGACCCCGGCCGCGCGCTCTACACCTTCTTCATCAAGCCGGTGTCCAGCCTCTACGGCGTTTCGGAGCTGCTGGTCAAGGCAACGCCGCTCGCGATCATCGCCATGGGGCTCGCGCTCGGTTTTCGTGCCAATGTGTGGAACATCGGCGCCGAGGGACAGTTCACGCTCGGCGCGATCTGCGGCGGCGGCGTGGCGCTCGCACTCCACGGCGTCGAGAGCTGGCTGGTCCTGCCCGCGATGGCTATCGCGGGCATCTTCGGGGGTCTGGCCTGGGGCGCGATACCCGCCCTCCTGAGGGTGCGGTTCAACGCCAACGAAATCCTCACGAGCCTGATGCTGACCTATGTGGCGACGCTGTTGCTGAGCTATCTCGTGCATGGACCCTGGCGAGACCCGGAAGGGCTGAACTTCCCGGAATCGCGCATGTTCGAGGATTCGTCGCTGCTGCCCGTCATCCTCGACGAGACCCGGCTGAGCATCGCCGCTCCGATCGCGCTGCTGATCGTTCTGGCGGGCTGGATCGTCCTGAGCCGCGGCTTTCTCGGATTCCAGATCAAGGTGGTCGGGCAGTCCCCGGCGGCCGCCAGCTATGCCGGGTTTTCCGAGAAGAGGCTGATCTGGACGACGCTCTGCGTTTCCGGCGCGCTGGCCGGTCTCGCCGGCATGCTGGAGGTGTCGGGGCCGATCGGCCAGCTCCATCCCGTCGTCTCGCCGGGCTACGGCTTCACCGCGATCATCGTCGCCTTCCTCGGCCGGCTGCACCCTGTCGGAGTCCTGCTCGCGTCTCTCCTGATAGCGCTCAGCTATCTGGGCGGAGAGCTCGCGCAGATCGAGCTCAAGCTCCCACTCGCTCTTACCGGGGTGTTCCAGGGGATGCTGCTCTTCTTTCTTCTGGGGACGGATGTGCTGATCCGTTACCGCATCCGCTTCCGCCGGCGCGGCGCGCGCATCGCGCTGCCCCAGGGGGGCTGAGTTGGATACCGCCGCCGCGATCCTCGTTTCCATGATGGCAGCCGCCACGCCGCTGCTCTACGCGGCGCTCGGCGAGCTGGTGACCGAGAAATCCGGCGTACTCAATCTCGGGGTCGAGGGAATGATGGTCACCGGCGCGGTGACCGCCTTCGCAACGGCGACGCTTACCGGCAGTTCCGCCCTCGGCGTCGTCGCCGGAGCCGGAGCGGCGATGGCGATTTCCCTGATTTTCGCCGTGTTGACGCTTTCTCTCGTCGCCAACCAGGTCGCGACCGGGCTCGCGCTCACCATCTTCGGAGTCGGGCTCAGCGCCCTGATAGGGCAGGGCTATGTCGGCACGCCGCTGGACGCGCTGCCCAAGCTCGACATCCCCGGCATCAGCGACATCGTCTTCATCGGCCCGGTGCTCTTCGGCCACGACTTCCTGATCTATTTCTCCTTCGTCATGGTCGGTGTCGTCGCCTGGTTTCTTTATCGGACCCGCGCCGGGCTGGTTCTGCGCGCGGTCGGCGAATCGCACGACGCGGCGCACGCGATCGGCTACCCCGTGATCGGCATCCGCTATCTCGCGGTTGCCTTCGGCGGCGCGATGGCCGGTCTCGGCGGCGCCTATCTCTCGCTCGCCTACACCCCGATGTGGATCGAGAACATGACAGCGGGAAGGGGATGGATCGCCCTCGCCCTGGTGGTCTTCGCGACGTGGCGCCCGGGACGGGTGCTGTTGGGCGCCTATTTGTTCGGCGGCGTCACCATCCTCCAGCTCCACGGCCAGGGATTCGGCCTCGGCGTCGCATCGCAAATCCTCTCCATGCTGCCGTACCTGGCGACGATCCTGGTCCTGGTGCTGATCTCCAGCGACCGCGCCCTGATCCGGCTCAACGCGCCCGCCGATATCGGGAAGGTTTTCCGGCCCGCAAGCTGATGGATGGCCTTACCACCCGCGACCGTGTTGGGTTATCCTGCGACGTACCGCAAGACAAGGAGAGGCGATCCATGAAACGTGCAGGACTCTTGCTTGCCGCCGCGGCCGCTCTCGGCCTCGCCGCCGGGGCTCAGGCCGCAGACAAGCTCAAAGTAGGCTTTGTGTATGTCGGTCCGATCGGCGATCACGGCTGGACCTACCGCCACGATGTCGGCCGCCTCGCGGTCGAGAAGGCGCTGGGCGACAAGGTGGAGACGACCTATGTCGAGAGCGTGAGCGAAGGCGCCGACGCCGAGCGCGTCATCCGCCAGCTCGCCACCACCGGCCATGGCCTGATCTTCACGACCTCGTTCGGCTTCATGAATCCGACCGTCAAGGTCGCCAAGAAGTTCCCCAAGGTGAAGTTCGAGCACGCCACCGGCTACAAGCGCGCGCCCAACGTCTCGACCTATTCGGCCCGGTTCTACGAGGGTCGCACTGTGGCCGGGCTGATCGCCGGCAAGATGACCAAGTCGAACGTCATCGGCTATATCGCCTCGTTCCCGATTCCCGAGGTGGTGCGCGGTATCAACGCCTTCACGCTGGCGCTGCGCGAGGTGAACCCGAAGGCCGAGGTCAAGGTGGTCTGGGTCAACACCTGGTACGACCCGGGCAAGGAAGGAGACGCAGCCAAGGCGCTGATCGATCAGGGCGCCGACGTCATCCTGCAACACACCGATTCGCCCGCACCCGTGCAGATCGCGCAAAAGCGCGGCGTATGGGCGGTCGGTCAAGCCTCCGACATGACCAAGTTCGGGTCCAAGTCCCATCTGACCGCGATCATCGACGACTGGGACAACTACTACGTCGCCCGCACGAAGGCAGTGCTGGACGGCACCTGGAAGTCCGAGGATGTCTGGGACGGACTCAAGCCCGGGATGGTCGTGATGGCGCCCTACAACCCGGCGATTCCGAAGGAGGTGGTCGCGCTCGCCAAGCAGGCCGAGGCCGACATCGAGTCGGGCAAGCGCCACCCCTTCCAGGGACCCGTGCGCAACCAGGCCGGCAAGGTCGTCATTGCCAAGGGCAAGGTGGCCGACGACAAGATGCTGCTCTCGATGAACTGGTACGTCGAGGGCGTGCAGGGCAAGCTGCCCGGCAAGTAGACGCGGAAGGCGGGGAAGGCCCGGCCGCGCCCGTCGCGCCGGGCCTTTCTTTCACGGACACAGGTACGAGATGCGCCTTTCCAGCTTCTTCATGCCTACTTCGAGGGACGATCCGGCCGAGGCGCAGATCGTGTCGCACCGGCTGATGCTGCGCGCCGGGATGATCCGGCAGGCCAGCGCCGGAATCTACTCCTGGCTGCCGCTCGGCTATCGCGTGTTGCGCAATGTCGAGCGGATCGTCCGCGAGGAGCAGGACCGAGCCGGTTGCCAGGAAATGCTGATGCCGACCATCCAGTCGGCCGATCTGTGGCGCGAGAGCGGGCGCTACGAAGGCTACGGCAAGGAGATGCTGCGGATCGAGGACCGTCACGGGCGCGACATGCTGTACGGTCCGACCAACGAGGAACAGATCACCGAAATCTTCAGCCATTACATCAAGAGTTACCGGGAACTCCCTAAATTACTTTATCATATTCAATGGAAGTTTCGTGACGAGGTTCGCCCCCGCTTCGGCGTGATGCGGGGCCGCGAATTCCTGATGAAGGACAGCTACTCCTTCGATCTCGACTACGAAGGCGCCCGCCGGTCCTACAACAAGATGTTCGTGGCGTATCTGAGGACCTTCGCCCGGCTCGGCTTGAGGGCGATCCCGATGGAAGCCGACACCGGCCCGATCGGCGGCGATCTCAGCCACGAGTTCATCATCCTTGCCGGTACGGGAGAGAGCGAGGTCTATTGCCACCGGGCCCTGGTCGAACAGGACGTTCTCGGGACCGACGTGGACTACGAAGGAGACCTCGCGCCCGAGGTGGCGCGCTGGACCGGACACTACGCGGTAACCGACGAAAAATTCGACGAGGCGGAAGCCACGGCGCTCGGCGGCGACCTGGTTCGCGCACGCGGGATCGAGGTCGGCCACATCTTCTATTTCGGCACCAAGTATTCTAGGGCGATGAACGCGGCGGTGCGCGGCCCCAACGACGAGGAAATCTTCCTGGAGATGGGCTCCTACGGCATCGGCGTTTCGCGTCTCGTCGGAGCCATCATCGAGGCTTCGCATGACGACGACGGGATCGTATGGCCGGACGCCGTCGCGCCTTTCCAGGTCGGTGTCGTCAATCTCAAGGCGGGCGATCCCAAATGCGACGGCGCCTGCGAGGACATCTACCGGGCGCTCCGGGGAAACGGCCGCGAGGCTCTGGTCGACGATCGTGCGCTGCGCGCCGGAGCGAAGTTCGCGGACATGGATCTGATCGGCCTGCCCTGGCAGGTCATCGTGGGTCCGCGCGGGATCGAAAACGGCCGCATCGAGCTGAAGCGCCGCGATACCGGCGCGCGCGAGGAGCTGTCGATCGAGTCCGCGCTCGCCCGCCTGACCGCGGCCGGCGGAGGCCCGACCGCTTCGTGATTTTCTCGCCCTTCGAGCGCATGATCGCGATGCGCTACCTGCGCGCCCGGCGCGAAGAGGGCTTCATTTCGGTGATCGCGGGTTTCTCGCTCGCCGGCATCGCGCTTGGGGTCGGCACGCTGATCGTCGTCATGTCGGTGATGAACGGCTTCCGGGCCGAGCTCATGTCCAAGATCCTGGGGCTCAACGGCCATCTCGGGGTGCGCGCGGAAAGCGGCTCGCTCCGGGACTTCGATCCGCTGGCGAAACGGCTCAGGGCCGTTCCCGGAGTCGTCGGCGTCACGCCGATCGTCGAAGGGCAGGTGATGGCGACCGCCAACGGCGTGGCGGGCGGCGCGCTCGTCCGGGCTCTGCGACCGGACGACCTGAAGGCGCGGCGCATCGTCGCCGACAACATCCGCGGCGGCAGCCTGGACGAATTCCGAGGCCGAAGCGCGGTGATGGTCGGCGAAAATTTCGCGCGCCGTTACGGCCTCGCTCCGGGCTCCACGCTGCGTCTGATCTCCCCGCAGTCGAAGTCGACCGCCTTCGGCACCGTGCCGCGCATCAAGACATACAAGGTGGCGGCGATCTTCCACCTCGGCATGTTCCAGTACGACAACGGTTTCGTGTTCATGCCGCTCGAAGCGGCCCAGCTCTATTTCCGGACCGGACCGGGCGTCAGCCAGCTCGAGGTCTTTGTCGAAGACCCGGACAACCTGAACGATATCAAGGGCCTGATCCGGGAGCGCGCCGAACGCAAGCTGCGCCTGATCGACTGGCAGCAGACCAACGCCACCTTCTTCAACGCGGTCGAGGTGGAACGGAACGTGATGTTCCTCATCCTCACGCTGATCATCCTCGTCGCCGCGTTCAATATCGTTTCCAGCCTCATCATGCTGGTGAAGGACAAAGGCTCGGACATCGCGATCCTGAGGACCATGGGGGCGAGCCGGGGCGCCGTGATGCGGATATTCCTGCTCGCCGGGGCTTCGATCGGCATTATCGGAACCGCGGTCGGTTTCGTGCTTGGCCTCGCTTTCGCGAGCAATATCGAGACCATCCGTCGCTGGCTGGAAGCGCTTTCCGGCACCGACCTTTTCGCCGCCGAGATCTATTTCCTGTCCCGCCTGCCGTCGCGGGTCGAGTCCGGGGACGTCCTTCTCGTCGTCGCCATGTCGATCGTCCTGTCGCTGCTGGCGACGCTTTACCCGGCGTGGCGGGCCGCGCGCCTCGATCCCGTGGAGGCGCTTCGCTATGAATGAGGCGACGCCCGCCGTGGCGCTGCACGGCGTCTCCAGGACATACCGTCAGGCAAGCGCCGGGCTCGAAGTGCTGAAATCGGCCAGCCTCTCCGTCATGCCGGGTGAAATCGTCGCCGTCGTCGGCCCCTCGGGAGCCGGCAAGTCGACGCTCCTCCACATCGCCGGCCTGCTCGACAGGCCGAGCGCCGGTTCGGTGTTTTTCAAGGGCGAAGACTGCACCTCGGTCGGCGACGACAAGCGCACCGCGATCCGGCGTGCCGGTATCGGGTTCGTCTACCAGTTCCATCACCTTTTGCCCGAATTTTCGGCCCTGGAGAACATTGTGCTGCCGCAGATGATCGCGGGGCGGTCGAGACGGGATGCGGCCGAGCGCGCGCGCGATTTGCTCGACCAGATCGGTCTCGCCCAGCGCGCGAGCCACCGGCCGGGGCGGTTGTCGGGCGGGGAACAGCAAAGGGCGGCGATCGCCCGCGCACTCGCCAACCGTCCCAAAGTGCTGATTGCGGACGAACCGACGGGCAATCTCGACCCGCAAACCGCATTGTCGGTCTTCGAAATGCTCCTCGCGACGGTCCGAGACCATGGCGTGGCCGCCCTCATAGCGACCCACAATACCGACCTCGCCGCCCGCATGGACCGCCGCCTGGTGCTGCGGGACGGCGCCGTCCAACCCGGCGGCGGCGACCTCAGGGCGAATCCGGACCTGCCGGCGAAATAATCCACAAGCGGATGCTCCGCGCGATTGGCGATTCGGCGCCACGCATGGAATCCTTCGGTCCCGAGTCCAGATTGTCCGCGCCTTCATGCCCCACGCCGATTTCGTCCATCTCAGGGTCCATACGCCCTATTCGCTGTCCGAGGGCGCGATCAAGATCGCGGATCTCGTGAAGCTCTGCGTGGCGGAAGCCATGCCGGCGGTGGCGATAACCGACACCAACAATCTCTTCGGCGCGTTGGAGTTCGCAATGGCCGCCGCCGCGGAAGGGGTGCAGCCGATCGTCGGCTGTCAGCTCGCGGTCGCCCCGATGGAAACCGATGCCGCCGCGCAAGCGAACGGCCGCATCGGCACTCGTCCCGGACGCAAGGGAAAACGCGATTCCCTGGTTCTGCTGGTGCAGGACGAGGAGGGATACCGCAACCTCATGGCGCTGGCGTCGAAGGCCTTCCTGGAGGCCGAGGCCGGCGACCCCCATGTCTCGTTCCAGGATGTCGCCGCGCATGCATCGGGACTGATCGCGCTTACCGCCGGCGCTTCCGGCGCGCTGGGCCGGCTTCTTGCCGAAGGGCAGGTGCAGAAGGCGAGCGGCGCGCTTCAACAGCTCCGTGAAACGTTTCCGGGACGGCTTTACGTCGAGATCAGCCGCCATGGCGAGGAAATCGAGCGGCGTATCGAGGACGACCTGATCGACCTCGCGATGACCCACGACCTCCCTCTGGTGGCGACCAACGAGGCCTATTTCGCGGATGCCTCCATGCACGAAGCGCATGACGCGCTTCTCTGCATCGCGGAGGGTACTCATATCGCCGATCGCGAGCGGCGCCGGCTGACGACCGACCATCGCTTTCGCGGCGCCGCGGAGATGGGCGCGCTGTTCGCGGACCTGCCGGAGGCGCTCGACAACACGCTGGCCGTCGCCAGACGCTGCGCGTTCATGCCGGAGCCTCGCGAGCCGATCCTGCCGCGCTTCGAGACCGCGCGGGGAGAAGACGAGGCGGACGCCTTGATCGCCGCCGCGGAGTCGGGACTCGAAGCGCGCCTCGAAGCCGGCGTCTATCCGGAGAACGCGACGGCGGGGCAGCGCGAGGAAGCGGCAAGACCCTACCGAGAACGTCTGGCCTTCGAGATTCGAACCATCGTGGAGATGGGTTTTCCCGGCTATTTCCTGATCGTCGCCGACTTCATCCAGTGGGCCAAGAAGCAGGGGATTCCGGTGGGTCCGGGGCGCGGCTCGGGCGCCGGGTCCGTGGTCGCCTGGGCGCTTACCATCACCGACCTCGATCCGCTGCGCTTCGGGCTGCTCTTCGAGCGCTTCCTGAACCCGGCCCGGGTGTCCATGCCCGATTTCGACATCGATTTCTGCCAGGACCGGCGGGACGAGGTAATCCGCTACGTCCAGGACAAATACGGCGCCGACCGGGTGGCGCAGATCATCACCTTCGGGACGCTTCAGGCGCGCGCCGCGATCCGCGATGTGGGGCGTGTGCTCGGTATGCCGTACGGCCAGGTCGACCGGATTTCGAAGCTGGTCCCGTTCAACCCGGCCCACCCGCCGACCCTCGCCGAAGCGCTCGAGAAGGAGCCCCAGCTCAGGGAGATCCGCGCCGGCGACGAACAGGTTGCGAGGCTGCTCGATCTTGCAATGGCGCTGGAAGGCCTTTACCGCCACACCTCCACGCATGCCGCGGGCGTGGTGATCGCGGACCGGCCGCTGACCGATATGGTGCCGCTCTACCGGGACCCGCGCTCCGATCTTCCGGCAACCCAGTTCTCGATGAAATACACCGAGCTTTCGGGGCTGGTGAAGTTCGACTTTCTCGGTCTCAAGACGCTGACCGTCCTGCATCGCGCTCTCGAACGGATGCCGGAGAACGCGCGGCCGGATCTGCTCGCCCTGCCGCTGGACGACGAGAAGACCTATGCCATGCTCGGCTGCGGCGACACGGCGGGCGTGTTCCAGATGGAAAGCGCCGGAATGCGCGACGCGCTGCGCCAGATGAAACCCGATTGCTTCGGGGACCTCATCGCGCTTGTCGCCCTCTACCGCCCGGGTCCGATGGACAACATCCCGCGCTACAACAATTGCAAGCACGGGCGCGAGGAGCCGGACTACCTGCATCCCGATCTTGAAGAAATCCTGCACGAGACCTTCGGGGTGATCATCTACCAGGAACAGGTCATGCAGATCGCCCAGAAGCTCTCGGGCTTCAGCCTCGCCCGGGCGGACCTTCTGCGGCGCGCGATGGGTAAGAAGATCCAGGCCGAAATGGACGCGCAGCGCGGCGCCTTCGTCGATGGCGCCATTGCGCGGGGCGTGGACGAAACGAAAGCCAGGCAAATCTTCGACCAGGTCGACAAGTTCGCGGGATACGGCTTCAACAAGTCGCACGCGGCGGCCTATGCGCTGATCGCCTATCAGACGGCGTGGCTCAAGGCGAACCACCCGGTCGAATTCTTCGCCGCGCTGATGACCATGGATCTCGGGAACACCGACAAGCTCGGGGTCATCCGCCAGGAGCTGCAACGGCTCGACATCCCGCTGCTGCCGCCGGACGTCAATCGCTCCGAGGGGACGTTCTCCGTCGAGGTCGTCCACAACGGGACCGAGAGGAAGGCGATCCGCTACGCCCTCGCGGCAATTCGGAGAGTCGGCGAACAGGCAATGACCGATCTTGCCGCCGAACGCGGGTCCGGAGGTCCTTTCAAGGACGAGTTCGATTTCGCCCAACGGCTGGGAGGGGTTCTCGCGAACCGCCAACAGCTGGAGAGCCTCGTTCGCGCCGGAGCGCTCGACTCCCTGAACCCCAATCGGCGCCAGATCTTCGAATCGATAGACCTGCTCGTCCGGCTCGGTCAGACGGCCGCGCAGGACCGCGAGAGCAATCAGACGAGCCTTTTCGGCGAAACCGGAGACGGCATGCCGCCGGTGGAGCGGCAGCGCGCGGATGTGGATGACTGGACCGCGATGGACCGGCTCGATCACGAGTTCGATGCGGTCGGGTTCTACCTTTCCGCCCATCCGCTGGATGCGTACGAACACCGGCTGAAACGTCTTGGCGTCGCTCCCTACGGCGAGATCGCCCGCAGCGGGCGGGGAGGGATCTGCAAGCTTGCCGGAATCGTCGCGGCGCGACAGGAACGCACGTCGTCGAAGGGGAGCCGTTTCGCCTATGTCGGACTCACCGATTCGTCCGGGTCTTTCGAGGTCGTTGTGTTCAGCGACCTTCTCGTCCAGTCCCGCGAGCTTCTGGAAACCAACGGCAGGGTGCTCGTCACCGCCGAGTCGCGCGCCGATGGGGATGGAGTCCGCCTGATCGCACAACGCATCGAACCCCTGGACCGGACGATCGACGGGATCGAGACGGGCCTCCTGGTACGAGTGGCCGACCCGACCTGCCTCGAAACCCTCAAGTCGGAGATCGCGGGCTGGAAGCCGGGCCGGGGCCGCGTGAGCCTGCTGATCGGGGTCGAAAGCGAACGGGAGGTCGAGGTCAAGCTGCCCGAACTCTACAGCGTTCCGGCGGACAGCCTGCCCGCGCTGGGCGCGCTGGCCGGAGTGAGCGAAGTAACCGAAATCTGAGCCCCGGCAGCCCCCGGTCGACCCCGATTTCGCTTGCGAACGGAACGCCGCGGGTTTATCACAACCGCGCTTCGTAGAACGCACGCGGGCAACGGAAGGTGCGACCGCCTTCCATCCGGTCGGCTGAGGACACGGCATCGACGTTTCCTCGGCCGCAAGCCTGCGGAGGGAAAACCGGACAAGGACAAACGATCATGGCAATGCCCGAGTTCACCATGCGCCAGCTCCTGGAGGCCGGCGTCCATTTCGGTCACCACACAAAACGCTGGAATCCCAAGATGGCGCCCTACATCTTCGGCGTCAGGAACGGCATCCACATCATCGATCTGCAGCAGACGATGCCGATGCTCTATGCGGCGTTGTCCGCGATTCGCGAAATCACCGCGGCCGGCGGCCGTATATTGTTCGTCGGCACGAAACGGCAGGCGAGCGACCTCATCGCGGATGCGGCGGGGCGTTGCGGCCAGTATTTCGTCAATCACCGCTGGCTCGGCGGGACCCTGACGAACTGGAAAACCATCACCGCCTCCATCCAGCGCCTGCGCGACCTCGACGAGACGCTGGATACCGAGGAAAGCGGGCTGACCAAGAAGGAACTCCTGGGCCTTACCCGCGAGCGGGAAAAACTCCAGCGCGCACTCGGCGGCATCAAGGAGATGGGCGGCCTCCCGGACATCCTTTTCGTTGTCGACACCAACAAGGAATCGATCGCGATCAAGGAGGCCAAGAAGCTCAACATTCCGGTCGTGGGCGTCATCGACAGCAATTCCGACCCGGACGACATCTCCTACGCGATCCCGGGGAACGACGACGCGATTCGCTCGATCGCGCTTTACTGCGACCTCGCATCGAGGGCGATCCTCGACGGGCTGCAGCAGGAGGCGATCCAGAGCGGCAGCGACATCGGCGAATCGGAGGAGGCGCCTGTCGAGGACCTTCCCGAGACTGTCGAAGTCCAGGCCGAGGGCGAGCCGTCGGAGGCTGCGGCGGCCCAGGCGGAACCCGAGACCGAACCCGCGGCGGAAGCGGGGAGCGCCACGGCCGAACCCGCGGTCGAAGCGCAAGAAGGTGCGGCCTCCGCCTGACGAGCGGACGCCCGCGCCTTTGCGGCGCATGGTTTGACAGCGGACCCCTCCGGGGTATCCGACAGCTGAAGAGGACACGATGGCGGAGATTACCGCGGCTCTGGTCAAGACGCTTCGCGACAAGACCGGAGCCGGCATGATGGACTGCAAGAAGGCGCTGACCGAGTCGGCCGGCGAAATCGACGACGCCGTCGACTGGCTGCGCAAGAACGGGCTCGCGGCGGCGGCCAAGAAGGCCGGGCGCGTCGCCGCCGAGGGATTGGTCGCGGTCGCGACCGAAGGCACCGGGGGCGCGCTGGTCGAAGTCAATGCGGAGACGGATTTCGTCGGCCGTAATGAGGAGTTCCAGTCTTTCGTTCGCGACGTGGCCGGCATCGCGCTGAAGACGGACGGCCCGATCGAAACCCTGTCCGAAGCCGCGATGGGGGAGGGGACGGTTGCATCGCGGCTGACCGACCTGATCGCCAGGATCGGCGAGAACATGTCTCTCAGGCGGGTCGAGCGGCTTTCGGTCGGTAGCGGCACGGTCGGCAGCTACGTGCATAACAGCGTCGCGCCCGGGCTTGGGCGGATCGGGGTACTGGTCGGGCTGGAATCGACGGACGGTTCCGAACGCCTTAACCAGTTTGCACGCCAGCTCGCGATGCACGTCGCGGCGGCAACCCCACAATGGACCTCCGTCGAGGGTATCGACGCGGCCTCGCTTAACCGCGAGCGGTCGGTATTGACCGAGCAGGCGCGTGCCAGCGGCCGACCGGAGAACATCATCGAGAAGATGGTGGAAGGCCGTCTCAGGAAATTCTACGAGGAGTCGGTCCTGCTGGAGCAGACCTTCGTCATCGACGGCGAGTCCAAGGTTTCCAAGGCGGTAGAAGCCCTCGCCGGAGAAATCGGCACTCCCGTTTCGGTAACCGGCTTTCAGCGCTTCATGCTGGGCGAAGGGATCGAAAGGAAGGAAGAGGACTTCGCGGCCGAGGTCGCCGCGACGGCCGGGGGGTAACGCGTCGAACCGACCGACATTCCGACAGGAAAAGAGAAGAGGCCGTCCGGACCGTGACCTACAAGCGCATACTGCTCAAACTTTCGGGTGAGGCCTTGATGGGTCCGGGGCAGTATGGGCTGGATCCCTCCACCGTGCAGCGGATCGCGGTGGAGATGCGCGCGGTCGTAGGGCTCGGGGTCCAGCTGTGCATCGTAATCGGGGGCGGCAACATATTCCGCGGCATCTCCGGCACCCAGCAGGGCATGGAACAGGCGACCGCCGACTATATCGGCATGCTGGCGACGGTAATGAACGCGCTCGCCCTGCAGGGCGTACTCGAGCAGAACGGCGTCGTCACAAGGGTGCTGTCGGCAATACGCATGGAATCGGTATGCGAGCCCTATATTCGCAGACGCGCGATCCGGCATATGGAGAAGGGCCGGGTGGTCATCTTCGCCGCCGGCACCGGAAACCCGTTCTTCACCACCGATACCGCGGCCGCGCTCAGGGCCAGCGAGATGGGTTGCGACGCGCTGTTCAAGGGCACCCAGGTGGACGGGGTATATTCGGCCGACCCCAAACTCGATCGAGACGCCGTCCGCTATGAAAGGCTGAGCTATCTCGATGTTCTGTCGCGCGATCTGAAGGTAATGGACGCGTCCGCGATATCGCTGGCACGCGAAAACAGGATACCAATTCTGGTGTTTTCGCTACAAACTTCGGGAGCGCTGGCCGACATCGTGGCGGGCAACGGTACCTACACCCTAATCGCCGAAAAGGACCAAGACCGTGGCGGACCCTGAATTAACCGATATCGAAAGGCGTATGAACGGCGCCATCGAGGCGCTCCGGCGCGAATTCGCCGGACTCAGGACCGGCCGGGCCTCGGCCGCGCTGCTCGAACCGCTGACCGTCGAAGCTTATGGCAACAAGATGCCGATCAACCAGGTCGGAACGATCGGGGTTCCCGACCCGCGGATGCTCACCGTCCAGGTATGGGATCAGAGCCAGGTCGGCGCGGTGGAAAGGGCGATTCGCGATTCAGGCCTCGGACTCAATCCCCAGACCGAGGGAAACGTCATCAGGGTTCCCATCCCGCAATTGACCGAGGAACGCCGCGTCGAACTCACCAAGGTGGCGAACAAGTATGCCGAACAGGCTCGGGTCGCGGTCCGCAACGTTCGACGCGACGGCATCGACCGGTTCAGGAAAATGGAAAAAGGCGGCGAGATTTCCCAAGACGAACAGCGCGCATGGTCGTCGGAGATCCAGCAGATGACAGACACGACCATCGCAACGATCGACGATGCGTTGTCCACCAAGGAGTCGGAGATCCTGCAGGTTTGATCGCGATGGAGCCCGCCCTTTCATACTCCGACGAGGCACCGCCGGCTCATGTCGCGGTGATCATGGACGGCAACGGGCGCTGGGCGGAGGTCCGCGGCCTGGAACGCGCCGCCGGGCACCAGCAGGGGGCAGAGGCGGCAAGGCAGGCGGTCACGAGCGCGGTCGACCTCGGCATCTCCTATTTGACGTTATACGGATTTTCGCACGAGAACTGGAACCGGCCGGCGCGGGAGATCGAGGACCTCATGGGTCTTCTGCGGCGCTATCTCCACCGGGAAGTGGAGGAACTCGACCGCCAGGGCGTTAAAATCCTGTTCATCGGCGACCGCGGCCGTCTTTCCAACGACATAGTCGCCTTGCTCCAGATGGCCGAACAACGTACGCGCCGCAACTCCCGGCTCACGCTGACGATCGCGCTCAGCTACAGCGGACGGCAGGAAATCACCCAGGCGGCGCGCCGGCTGGCGCGGCGAGCGGCGGCCGGTGAGATCGATCCGGACGGAATCGACGAAGCGGCGCTTGGCCGAGAGCTGTTTACGGCGAACATCCCGGACCCGGACCTTGTGATCCGCACCAGCGGAGAAAAGCGGATCAGCAACTTCCTCCTGTGGCAGTGCGCCTATGCCGAGATGGTGTTCCTGGACACGCTCTGGCCCGATTTTTCTCGCGAGGACTTCGTTGTGGCGATTCGCGAATACCATCGGCGCGATCGGCGGTTCGGAATGACTCGTGTCGGCTAGGGCAATCCATACCGACCTCGGCAAGCGCGTTCTTTCGGCGGCGGTTCTGGCGCCGGTGGCGCTGCTCTCGCTCTATCTGGGCTCGCCTTTTCTGGAGATCGTCCTGACCGCCGCGGCGGTGGCGATGGCCTGGGAATGGGACCGTCTGTGCGGCAACAGCCGCTTCGGGCCGAGCGGATGGGCGGCGGTCCTGAGCCTGGCTGTGGCCGGGGTGGCGGCCTTCGGCCGGCGCTTCGACCTGGTAAGCATCGCATTGGCGCTGGGAACCCTGGCCGCCTATGGCGCCGCGACGGCCTCGCATCGAAATCATCCGGCCTGGGTCTCGGCCGGCCCGATCGTGATCGGCGTGCCCTGTGCGGCGCTGATGTGGCTCCGCGACCTTCCGATAGACGGCTTCGAGACGGCTCTGTGGCTGATCGGCGCGATCTGGATTACCGACATTGCGGCGTACGCTTTCGGGCGATTGGTGGGAGGGGCGCGGCTTGCTCCGCGGATCAGCCCCAACAAGACCTGGTCCGGATTGGTTGGCGCCATCGCCGTCGCGGCGCTTTGGGGGCTCGTGTTCGCCTTGTTGGCGGGGGCACGAACACCCTGGCTGCTGTGCCTCCTTGGCGCCTCCGCGGCCGTGGTGGCCCAGGCGGGAGATCTCGGAATTTCGTGCGTCAAACGCCGTTTCGGAGTCAAGGACGCAAGCAACCTGATTCCGGGCCATGGCGGCGTGCTGGACCGGCTCGACGGAATGTTGATCGCCGCTCCCGCATTGGTCGCGGCGGTCCTGATCAGCGAGGCGGGGATCTTCGCATGGTGACGTCCGGCGCACCGCGCAGGGTGACGATCCTCGGCTCCACCGGATCCATCGGTTGCAACACGATCGACCTGATCCAGAGAGCATCGGACAGGTTCGAGGTCACCGCGCTCACCGCCAATACAAATGCAGAACTCCTGGCGGATCAGGCTAGGCGGCTCGGCGCCGAACTTGCCGTTATCGGGGATCCGTCGCGTTATAACGCTCTCGCGGACGCTTTGAGTGGGACGGGGATCGAGTGCGCCGCCGGCGCCGAGGCCTTGGTCGAAGCGGCCGACCGGCAATCGGATTTCGTGATGGCGGGCATCGTCGGGGCCGCGGGGCTCGCGCCCACCCTCGCCGCCGTCAGCCGCGGCGCGATCGTGGGCCTCGCCAACAAGGAATGCCTGGTCTGCGCGGGCTCCCTGTTCATGCGCGAAGTCGAGGCAAACGGCGCGACATTGCTTCCGGTCGATTCGGAGCACAACGCGATCTATCAGGTGTTCGCCTCCGAAGCGCCGGATTCGATCGAGAAGATCATACTGACCGCTTCCGGCGGGCCGTTCCGAACCCGGTCGATCGCGGAAATCGCGCGAGCCACCCCGAAAGAGGCGGTGGCACATCCGAATTGGGACATGGGAGCGAAGATTTCGGTCGACTCGGCGACCATGATGAACAAAGGGCTGGAGCTGATAGAGGCCCATCACCTGTTCGGCCTGTCCGCCGACCGTATCGAGATCGTCGTGCACCCGCAGTCGATTATTCATTCGATGGTGGCTTATATCGACGGTTCGGTACTTGCCCAGCTCGGCACGCCGGACATGCGCATTCCGATCTCATATGCGCTCGCCTGGCCGGAACGGATGAAAACCCCGAGCGAGCGGCTCGATCTCGGCACAATCGGGAGGCTCGACTTCGAGGAGCCCGATCCGGACCGGTTCCCGGCGCTTCGTCTTGCGCGCGAGTCGCTGATTGCCGGAGGCGCGGCTCCGACCGTGCTCAACGCAGCCAACGAAGAGGCCGTAGAGCGATTCCTGGATGGCCGCATCGGATTTCTCGACATAGCGCGTATAGTGGAAGCGGTTCTCGAGGCATTTTCGGGGAAAAAGATTGCAAACCTCGACGATGTCCGCGAAGCGGATCGGCTCGCGCGCGACCGCGCGATAGCGTTGATGGAGCCCGCGACGGCGCGCGCCTAGCGCCCGCGACCGGACAGCGATACGCATGGATTTTTTCAGCAGCGTCGTGGATATCGTCCTTCCGTTTCTGGCGCTTCTTCAGGATTACGTGGTCCCCTTCCTGGTCGCGATTACCGTTCTCGTGTTCGTGCATGAAATGGGCCATTACCTGGTCGCCCGCTGGTGCGGCGTCAGGGTGGAGGTGTTCTCGGTCGGCTTCGGATCCGAGATCTACGGCTGGACCGATGCGCGCGGAACGCGTTGGAAGCTGAGCTGGATCCCCATCGGCGGCTACGTGAAAATGTTCGGCGAAATGTTTCCTTCGTCAGGTGACGAGACGGAAGGCGAAGGAAAGCTGAGTCCCGAAGACGAGAAGGTTTCGTTCCATACCAAGGCGCTCTGGCGCCGCGCGGCGATCGTATTCGCGGGTCCCCTGGCCAATTTTCTGTTCGCGGTGGCCATTCTGGCCGCGATCTTCGCGAGCGTGGGCGAGCCCTCGACGCCGGCCAACATCACCGCGGTAATGGATGGCAGCGCCGCGGCGCGCGCGGGGATCGAGCCCGGCGATGTAATCCGCCGCATCGACGACACCGAAATCGAACGTTTCGAGCAGGTCGCCCGCATCGTTCGCATGTCGGCCGGTGTCCGTCTCCGGATCGATGTCGAACGGGACGGAAAGCAGGTGACCCTGTACGCCGTGCCCGACGCGGTCCGGCTCACCGACGGCCCGGCCAGGAACGAAAAGATCGGCCGCCTGGGCGTATCGCGAAGCGGGGGCGGAGTCCGTATCGTCCGTCACGATCCGGCGAGCGCGGTGCTTCGCGGGTTCGGCGAAATGTTCCGAATGATCGGGGACATCTTTCAGGCCCTGGGACAGATGTTCGCCGGCACACGGGACACGAGCGAACTTGGCGGTCCTCTGAGAATCGCCCAAATTTCAGGCGACGTCTGGCAGGCGGGCGCGGTCAGCATGCTGGTCTTCGTGGCCGCGCTGTCGATCAATCTGGGACTGATCAACCTTTTTCCGATCCCGATGCTGGATGGCGGACACCTGATGTTCTACGCGGTCGAAGCGGTCGCGGGGCGGCCGATCGGCGAACGTGCCCGGGAGTATGGCTATCGCATGGGAATCGCCATGGTGCTGGGGCTTATGGTATTCGTGACCTGGAATGACCTGCTGCAGCTTCGGATAGTCGACTTCATCGTCGATCTCGTAACCTAAGGAAAGTTTGAGGCAAGTCGTGCGTCGTTTCTTTCGACGAATTCCTGCGTCAGCCGGCGCGCTCGCCGCGATCGTCCTGATCCTGGCGGCGGCGAACGATGCGCATGCCCAGGGCCCTGGCGATCCGGTCGCCGCGATCCAGGTGGAAGGCGCCCAGCGGATCGAGCCCGATACGGTCCGGTCCTATCTGACGTTCAAGGTCGGCGACCCGGCCACGGATGCCGATCTCGACGAATCCCTCAAACGCTTGTTCGAGACCGGTTTGTTCGCGGACGTGGCATTGCGGCGCGACGGAAACCGGGTCGTGGTGAAGATCGTCGAGAACCCGATCATCAACCGGATCGCGTTCGAGGGAAATCTCAGAATCGAAGACGACATCCTGCGCGACGAAATCACCCTGCGTCCCCGCGTGGTGTACACGCGATCGCGGGTGCAGAGCGATATGCTGCGGATCATCGAAATCTATCGGAGTACCGGACGTTTCGCGGCCCGCGTTGTCCCCAAGGTCGTCCAGTTGCCACAGAATCGCGTGAATCTGATCTTCGAGATCCACGAAGGAAGTCCCACCGACATCCGCCGGATTACGTTTATCGGCAACGCGAGGTTCAGCGACGGCGAGTTGAGAGATGTCATCCAGACCAAGGAAACGGGGTTCTTCGCGTTCTTCAGCGGCGGCGATGTCTACGATCCGGATCGTCTGGCATTCGATCGGGAATTGCTTCGGCGCAAATACCTGAACGCCGGCTACGCGGATATTCGCGTGGTTTCGGCCGTAGCGGAATTAACGCCCGACCGCGACGCCTTCTTCATCACCTTCACCCTGGAAGAGGGGAAGACGTACCGGTTCGGCAAGATCGAAGTCACCTCGGGCTTGCGGGACCTCGATGTCGCGACCGTCGAGCAGGAAGTTAGGATATCCGAGGGCGATCTGTACAGCGCGAAGGATGTGGAGGAGACGGTAAGCGCCCTTACCGATGCCGTGGGACGCGCCGGATACGCATTCGTCGATGTGAAATCGAAGATAAAGCGCGACCGGGCAAACCGCCTTATGGATATTACTTTCGAAATCCGCGAAGGGCCGCGTGTGTTCGTCGAGCGAATCGACATCCGCGGCAACCTCCGTACCGAGGATCAGGTGATCCGCCGCGAGTTCAGGCTCGTGGAGGGCGATGTCTTCAACACCGACTATATCCGGCGCGCCAGACGCAATCTCCGCAACCTGGGTTTCTTCGAGGAAATCGAGATCAAGAACGTCCCCGGCTCCGCGCCCGATCAAACCGTGGTGGAGGCTACCGTCAAGGAGCGGGCGACCGGAGAAATCGGGTTCGGCGCCGGCTATTCGACCGCGGTCGGCGGGCTCGCGGAAATCACGCTGCGCGAGCGTAACCTGATAGGCACCGGTCAGGACCTTAGGGTGCGCGGACAAATCGCTCAACGGGAACAGCAGCTTGAACTGAACTTCACCGAGCCCTACTTCCTCGACCGGAGACTCGCCGCGGGGTTCGATGTCTTCACCACGGCACGGGACTACCAAAGGGAGAGTTCATTCGATCAACAAACCGTCGGTTTCTCCCTGCGTGCCGGTTACCCGCTCGCCGAACATCTGGGTCAGCGCTGGCGCTATACGTTGCGCCGGGACGATATCACCGATGTTCCGGCCGATGCCGCGACGGTAATCGCCCAGCAAGAAGGCGATTCCATGCTCTCGTCCATCGGTCACACGATCGAGTACGACACGAGGGACAGCAGATTTTCGCCTCGCGAAGGCTTGATCGCCAGCATGGAGCACGAATTCGCGGGGGTGGGCGGCTCGGTAAAGTTCCTCAAGACGGAAGCCAGGGGATCGATCTTCGTGCCATTGACGGATGACATCACCGGAAATGCGGGTCTGGGCGGCGGCTATGTGGAGGGACTCGGCGATGACGTCCGCGTTCTGGACCGGTTTTCCCTCGGCACCGGAGAGTTGAGAGGATTCGCCGCCGCCGGTGCAAGTCCGCGCGACCGGGCGACAGGCGATTCGGTCGGCGGCAACTGGTATTATGCCGGGACGTTCGCGGTGTCCTTTCCGCTCGGACTGCCGAACGAGGCTGGAATGCGCGCTCGCACCTTTCTCGATTATGGAAGCACCGGTATTACCGATGACAGCCCCCCCGGCATCCAGGACCGCCCGAGCCTGCGGGCCTCTGCCGGGGTGGGTCTGACCTGGGCATCCTTGATCGGACCGATGAACATCGATCTTGGATGGCCGATCCAGAAGGAAAGTTACGACGACACGCAGCTTGTCCGGTTCACCTTCGGAACCAGGTTTTAGTTTCGTCATGCGGTCGAAGACGTCACCCTGCCGCTTGGTTTTCCTTTTGGGAATTGCAGCCGTCGTTTTCCCGACCGGAGCGTCGTCGATCGCGACGGCACAGGATAAAGGGCCTTCGATCGGTATCGTCGACGTCCAGAAGGTGCTTCGCGAATCGCAGGCTTCCAAGAATCTGCGCCCGCAGGTCGATAAGCTGAGAAAAAATTATCAGACCTCCGTACGGAAGCGCGAATCGGAGCTGCGGAAAGCAAGCCAGGAATTGCAGCGCCAGCGTACGATCCTGTCTCCCCAGGCCTTCGCCAAGAGACGAAGCGCCTATGAGGAGAAGGCGCGCAAAGCCCAGGTCGACTTTCAGCAACGCAAGCGCCAGCTGGACAGCGCCTATGGCGCGGCGATGCGGGTCATTCAAAAATCCATGGTGGTGGCCGCCGCGAAGGTCGCGGAGGAACGTAACTTCGATGTCGTCCTGCCGAAGTCTCTGGTCTTGCTCGCAGACCAGAAACTCGACATTACCGGCGAAGTCCTCCGCCGGATCGACAAGAGCCTGCCATCGGTCGAACTGACGCCGACCGAGCCGACGGAAAACAAGGCGCCAAGGTCGACCAACTGAGAATGGCGGATCCTCGCTTTTTCGATCGTGCCGGTCCGTTCCCTCTCGGCGTCGTCGCGGAGCTCGCCGGTGCGACGCTCGGCGCAAACGCCGATCCGGAACGCGAAATGACCGATGTGGCGCCGTTGCACGCCGCGGGCCCGCTCGATATCAGTTTTTTCGACAACCGCCGCTACGCCGGCACCCTCGGCGCCAGTACGGCCGGTTCGTGCCTGATCCGGCCGTCCGATACAGGAAAAGCGCCTCCCGAAACGGCGTTACTCGTCACGGACACGCCTTATCTCGCCTTTGCCCGCGTCAGCCGGGCATTCTACCCCGTTCCCACCGTCGATCCCGGTATTGCCGACACGGTGGCAATCGACCCGACAGCTACACTCGGAGCGGGTTGCCGTGTCGACCATTTCGCCGTCATCGGGGCGGATGTTTCCATCGGCGCGCGCTGCCACATCGGTCCTCAAACCGTGATCGGAAAGGGAGTTACGATTGGAGACGATGTCCGCATCGGGGCCGGCTGCAGTCTCGGCCACTGTATCGTCGGCTCGCGTGTGCGCCTTTTCGCCGGCGTCCGGGTCGGCGAGGACGGCTTCGGCTTCGCAACGGAGCAGGATTCCGGTACACATGTCGACATACCCCAGATCGGCCGTGTGATCGTTGAAGACGACGTGGTGGTCGGCGCCAATTCCACCATCGACCGGGGGTCCGGTCCCGACACGGTCATCGGCGAAGGGTCCCGAATTGATAACCTGGTCCAGATCGGGCACAATGCCGTGCTCGGACGCGGCTGCATCATTGTCGCCCAGGCCGGTATTTCCGGAAGCGCCACACTCGGGGATTTCGCCGTTGTCGCCGGACAGGGCGGCGTTGCCGGACATATCAAGGTCGGCGCGGGCGCAAGGATTGCGGCGATGTCGGGCGCCATGCGCGATGTTGCGGATGGAGAAACCGTCGCGGGCGCACCCGCGGTGCCGATCAAGCAGTTCTTTCGCGGCATCGCCAGCTTGAGACGGCTGTCGGAACGGGAATAACCGTTGGGCATGGACACCATAGAGACCGAAGCCGCGACCACCGACATCCGGATCGAGCGGGTGATGGAAATGATTCCTCACCGCTATCCGTTTCTGATGATCGACCGCGTTCTGGAGGTTATCCCGAACGTTCGGGCGACCGGGCTCAAGAACGTCTCGGTCAACGAAGCCCATTTTCAGGGCCACTTTCAGCACGACAAGGTGATGCCGGGCGTATTGCTGATCGAATCCATGGCGCAAACAGCAGCCGTGCTGGTCGTTCATACGCTGGGACGGGAGTCGGAGGGCAAGCTGGTTTACTTCATGTCAGTGGACGGAGCCCGGTTCCGCAAACCGGTTGTGCCCGGCGATTCCGTGCTGGTGGAGGTAGAGAAAGTGCATCGTCGCGGTAACGTCTGGAAGTTCAGCGGCAAGGCGGTAGTCGATGGTACGGTGGTCGCCGAAGCCACATACGCCGCGATGATCCGGGACGCCTAGCCCTTATGGCCGAGGTTCACGCCACGGCGATCGTCGAAGCGGGCGCGCGGTTGGGGCGAGATGTCGTCGTCGGCCCTTTCTGCACCGTCGGTCCGGACGTCGTGCTGGAGGATGGGGTCAACCTGATCTCCCATGTGGTCGTCGCCGGTCGGACCGCCATCGGGCCGCGCACGACCGTCTACCCTTTCGCTTCCATCGGAATGCCGCCGCAAGACCTCAAATACAAGGGTGAGCCTTCGCGGCTCGAGGTCGGCGCCGATAACACCATTCGCGAACACGTAACCATGAACCTTGGGACCGAGGGCGGCGGGATGCTGACCCGGATCGGCGACCACGGGCTATTCATGGTAGGCGCCCATGTGGCTCACGATTGCACGGTCGGCAACCACGTCATTTTTGCCAACAACGCCACGCTGGGCGGCCACGTCGTGGTGGACGATTACGCGATCATCGGCGGCCTCGCCGCGGTCCATCAGTTTTGCCGCATCGGCGCTCACGCCATCATCGGCGGCGTCTCGGCGGTGGTGCAGGACGTCATCCCCTACGGTTCGGCCTCGGGCGACCGCGCCCGGCTCGTCGGCCTCAACATCGTGGGCCTCCGGCGCCGGGAATTCTCACGCACCGATATCCAGGCGCTTCGGACCGCCTACCGGTTGTTGTTCGCGGAAGAGGGCACGCTCTCCGAGCGTATCGACGACGTTGCGCGGATGTACGCCGACAACGTGGCGGTCATGGACATCGTGACTTTCATGCGCGCCGAGTCCGCGCGCGCGATATGCCAACCCAAAGCGGGCAATGCCCCCTAGGATCGGCGTTGTCGCCGGTTCGGGCGACATGCCGGAACGCGTGATCGCGGCCTGCCGGGACTCCGGACGAAACCCCTACGTCATCGGGTTGAAGGATCAGGCCGATCCGGCCTCGTTTTCCTGCCCGCCCGATGCCTGGATCCGTCTCGGACAGGCGGGAAAGGGGGTCAGGCTTCTCAAGTCCGCCGGCGCGGAGGAGGTGGTGCTGGTCGGGGGAATTACCCGACCGCCGATCCGTTCCCTGCGCCCGGATGCGAAGACGGCACGCTTTCTGCTGCGGATCGGACGGTCCTACTATCGCGACGGTTCGATTCTGGACGCGATCGCGGAGGGTCTGGAGGCGGAAGGTCTCCGTGTCGTAGCCCCCGAGACCCTTGCCGCGTCGCTGGCGGCGGAAGCGCGGGTCTATGGAGACCGTGCGCCGAACGCAGCGCAGAACGCGGATATCGAGCGCGGTTTCGAAGTGGCCCGCGCTCTCGGCGCCCTGGATGTCGGTCAGGGGGTTATCGTCCAGCGGGGACGGGTGATCGGGGTTGAAGCCGCGGAAGGAACGGATGCGCTGATCGAGCGTTGCGGGCCGTTGCTGGCAACAGGCGAGGGCGGGGTGCTGGTCAAGGCGTGCAAACCGGGGCAGGACATCCGCATAGATCTGCCGACGATCGGCCCCCGCACCGTGGCCAACGCGGCCCAGGCGGGGCTCGCCGGCATCGCCGTCGGGGCAGGACGTGCGCTGATCCTCGATGCCGACGCCGTAACCCGTGCCGCAGACACCGCCGGACTCTTCGTCGTCGGCGTCGAAGAGTCGGAATGACGGGCAGACCGCACTCATGCAGGCCAGGACTTCGCCGCTCATCTTCCTTGTCGCGGGCGAACCTTCCGGAGACGAGATCGGCGGCCGTTTGATCGCGGCGTTGCGGAAGGCTACGGGGGACGAGTTGAACATCGCCGGTATCGGCGGCGAGGCCATGGCCGCACAAGGCCTTGAAAGCCTGTTTCCGATCGAAGAGCTGTCCGTCATGGGGCTGGTGGAAGTGCTGCCGCGGGCGCTGCCAATCATGCGACGGATGTCGGAAACCGCCGAGGAAATCCGCCGTCTCTCACCCGATGCCGTGGTAACGATCGATGCGCCGGCATTCGCGAACGGCGTCTGGCGGCGCTTGCAAAACGTCGACGCCCCGTTGATTCACTATGTCGCGCCGACGGTCTGGGCATGGCGTGCCGGGCGGGCGCGCAAACTGGCCCGGAAAATCGATCATCTGCTTGCCCTGCTTCCTTTCGAACCGCCCTATTTCGAAGCGGAGGGCCTCGACTGTACTTTTGTCGGCCATCCGGGGCTGGAAGCGGAGATCGCTTCGGACGCCGGCGCCGCATTCCGTGCCCGCCGCGGTATCGAGTCCGGGCCGGTGATCGGCCTCCTTCCGGGAAGCCGCCGTAACGAGATATCCCGGCTGATGCCGGTCTTCGCCGACGCTATGGAGCGGATCGCGTCGGCCGAGCCCGGGATTCGCGTAGTGATTCCCGCAGTCCCGGCCCATGCCGATCGGATCCGGAAGGCCGCGGCCCAATGGTCCGCGCCGGTCACGGTCGTTTCCGACCGGCGGGAACGCCACGCGGCAATGGCGGCGTGCGACACGGCGATCGCCGCGTCCGGCACGGTAACGCTCGAACTTGCGCTTGCCGGGGTACCGATGATCGTCGCGTACCGCCTCAACCCGCTCACGGTATCGATCGTGCGCCGTATGCTCCGGGTCCCCTATGTTACGATCGTCAACCTGATCCTTGACCGGCCCGCGATCCCGGAGTTTCTTCAGGAGAAGTGTACCGGCGGCCGACTCGCGGAAGCGGCCTTGCGACTCTTGCGGGACGAGAACGCCCGCCGAGCGCAACGCAAAGAGACCGCGAGCGCGCTCGCCGCGCTCCGGGCGGACGGCAAGAGCCCGAGCGCCCGGGCGGCCGAGGTAATACTGGATATTGCGCGCGGGCGATCCGGCGCGCATGACGAACAGGGAGCTCTCGGATGACCGACGCGGCAGACAAGTCGAGCTATCGTTTTCTTCACACCATGATCCGGGTGAAGGACCTGGAGAAGTCGCTCGACTTCTACACCCGCCATTTGGGCATGACGGTGCTCCGGCGCCGCGAATTTCCCGACGGGCGCTTCACCCTGGCCTTCGTCGGCTATGGCGAGGAAACCGACAGCACGGTAATCGAGCTCACCCACAACTGGGATCAGGAAGACGCCTACGACCTGGGCTCGGCCTTCGGTCATCTGGCGGTCGCGGTTCCGGATGTCTACAAGACCTGCGAAGCGCTGGAGAACGAGGGGGTCGGCATCCCCCGACCGCCCGGCCCGATGAAATTCGGCGGCAGCCAAACCCATATGGCGTTTATCGAAGACCCGGACGGTTACCGGATCGAGCTGATCCAGCGGTCCTAGCGAGACCGCTGCCGTCAGGCGCGCTCCGCGATCGGCATATAGGCGCGCTGCTCGTATCCCGTATAGAGCTGGCGTGGGCGCCCGATCCTCTGGTTGGGATCCTCGACCATCTCGTTCCACTGGGCGACCCAGCCTACGGTGCGGGCCACGGCGAACAGGACGGTAAACATGCTGACCGGAATGCCGATCGCCTTGAAGATGATGCCCGAATAAAAGTCGACATTGGGGTAGAGGCGACGCTCGACGAAATAGTCGTCCTCCAGCGCGATGCGCTCAAGCTCCATCGCCAGTTCGAGCAGCGGTTCGTTTTCGACCCCGAGCTCGTCGAGAACCTCGTGGCAGGATTCCCGCATCAGCAACGCCCGGGGATCGAAATTCTTGTACACCCGGTGCCCGAAGCCCATCAGGCGGAATGGATCGTCGGGATTCTTGGCCTTTTCGACGAACTCGGCGATCCGGTTGGGGCTGCCGATCTCGTTGAGCATGTTGAGCACCGCCTCGTTGGCCCCGCCATGCGCGGGGCCCCAGAGACTCGCGATGCCGGCCGCGATGCAGGCGAACGGGTTGGCGCCGCTCGAACCGGCCAGGCGCACCGTCGACGTCGAGGCGTTCTGTTCGTGGTCGGCGTGCAGGATCAGGATGCGGTCCAGCGCCTTGGCGATTACCGGGCTGATCTCGTAATCCTCGCACGGCGTCGCGAACATCATGTGGATGAAATTTTCGGCGTAGTTGAGGTCGTTGCGCGGGTAGACGAAGGGCTGGCCGAGGGAATACTTGAACGCCCATGCGGCGATGGTCGGCATTTTCGCGATCATGCGGTAGGACGCGACCATGCGCTGGTGGGGATCCGCGATATCGGTGCTGTCGTGATAAAAGGCCGAGAGCGCACCCACAACGCCGCACATGATCGCCATCGGATGCGCGTCGCGGCGGAACCCGTCGATGAATTTGTGCAGCTGCTCATGCACCATCGTGTGGTAAGTGATGTCGTGTACGAAGCTGTCCTTCTCCTCCCGCGTCGGCAGTTCGCCGTAGAGCAGGAGATAGCAGATTTCCATGAAATCGCTGTGCGCGGCCAACTCCTCGATCGCATAGCCGCGATGGAGGAGGACACCGGCTTCGCCGTCGATGAAGGTGATCTTGGACTCGCAGCTCCCCGTGGCGGTGAACCCGGGGTCGTAGGTGAACATGTCGGTCGCGCCGTAGAGCCTGCGGAGGTCGATCACCTTGGGGCCGCAGGTGCCCTGCAGGACGGGGAACGTGACCTTCTTGCCGGAGGCGTTGTTGACGATCGTGATGCTGTCCTCCGGCGGAGTATCGCCACGAGTCGCGTCGTTGCCCATCTCCATAGTCCCCCGTTGACGAGAATTGCCGGCGGCGCGCCGGCGCCGGACTCTAAAGATGTCGCGCCTTCAGATCAAATTCACGGGCCGCGGAAGTCTCGGTCTCCGGGGCCGAGAGCGTCCCGGATGCGGCCGATCGTCTCTTCCCGCCCGAGAATTGCCGCGACTTCGAAAATCCCCGGCGAGGCGGTCTTGCCCGTCAGACATGCCCGCAAGGGTTGTGCCGCCGCGCCGAGCTTGATATCCTGGTCCCGGGCGAAGTCGCGAACTATCCGCTCGATTTCCTGCTCCTCCCAGGGATCGGCCGCACCGAGGAAATCCACGAGATCCTCCAGCACGGACCTGGCATCTTCGCCGAGCAGCCTGTTTGCCCTGGCGTCGATCGCGATAGGTCGTTCGGCAACGTAAAAGGCGGCGTTCTCCGCCAGCACGACGAGATTGTTCGCACGAGTCTTGAGGCCGGGCATCGCGCGTTTCAACCGATCCGTCTTGTCGGGATCGAGACCCGTTCCGATTGCCTGTTCGAGATTGGGACGGATCGATTCCACAAGCGTGTCGGCCGCCGTCTTCTGGATGTAATGGGCGTTCAGGTTCATCAACCTGTCGAGGTCGAACCGGGCCGCGCCGCGCCCGATGCGGTCGAGATCGAACCAGGCGACCGCTTGTTCCCGGCCGATGATCTCGTCGTCGCCATGGCTCCAGCCGAGGCGCAGCAGCCCATTCAACAGTGCATCGGGGAGAATGCCGAGATCGCGATAAGCATCGATGCCCAGAGCGCCGTGCCGTTTGGACAGCTTGGCTCCGTCCGCGCCATGGATCAGGGGAACATGCGCGTAAGCCGGCGGCTCCCAGCCCAGGGCAAGGAACAGCTGGGTCTGGCGAAACGCGTTGTTGAGATGATCGTCGCCCCGGATCGCGTGGGTGATCTCCATATCGTGATCGTCGACGACAACGGCGAGCATATAGGTCGGTGTTCCGTCGTTCCTCAGCAGCACCATATCGTCGAGCTGGGCGTTAGCGACCCGCACGGTCCCTTGCACGGCATCCTCGATGACGGTTTCGCCTTCGCGCGGCGCCTTGAATCTGATGACCGGCGCGACACCGGGAGGGGCCTCTCCGGGGTCCCGGTCGCGCCAGCGCCCGTCATAAAGCATCCTGCGCCCTTCGGCCTTGGCCCGCTCGCGCATTTCGGCGAGCTCCTCCGGTGTGGCATAACAGCGATAGGCTTTTCCTTCATCGAGCAGGCGGTGCGCCGCCTCAACGTGGCGCGCGAGACGCGAGAACTGGCTCACCGGCTCATCGTCCCAGCCAAGCCCGAGCCAGGAAAGGCCGTCGAAGATCGCCGCGACCGCTTCGTCGGTCGACCGGCGGCGGTCGGTATCCTCGATCCTCAGCAGGAAGCGGCCGTCATGGCGCCGCGCAAAAAGCCAGTTGAACAGCGCCGTCCGCGCGCCGCCGATATGGAGAAATCCGGTCGGGGAGGGAGCGAAGCGGGTGACGACGGTCATGGCGGATCCTCGGGAAGCCAGCTCATGCGCGCCGCGGCGCGAGGGGCCCGGCGCAGGTCAGCGCTTACACGATGAACGGCGGGCTTGGCAACGCGGGCGGTTGGCGCGGCACGGCGTCGATGCCGCTGGCCGCCATAGCCGCCGAGCGGGACCGCTGGATTCTGTGGCTACCCGTCGGGTTGGGGCTCGGCGTCGCCTTCTATTTCTCGCTGCCGCGAGAGCCCACGCTCTGGCTCATTGCCGCCTCACTGGCTGCGCTCGCCGCGGCGTTCCTTCTGAGGCGCCGACCCTACGGCCCCGCCATGATCGGGCTTGCCGCGCTGGCCGCGGGGTTTTCTCTCGCCCAGATCCGTACGCTGGCGGTGGAAGCGCCGGTGCTGGAACGCCGCATGGGACCGGTAACCGTATCGGGCACGATCGAGGCCGCTTCGCTCAACCGGCGCGGCACAAGGCGCGTGACCATTTCCGAACCCTGGATTTCCGGTCTTCCGGCGAACAAGACGCCCCGACGCATCCGGGTCAGCATCCGCACCGACGATCCCGCGCTGGAGCCGGGCCGAACCGTTCGCGTCCGCGCGATCCTCCAGCCGCCGCTCGCGCCGGTCATCCCCGGCGGGTTCGATTTCGCGCGACGCGCCTGGTACCGGCAGCTGGGCGCGGTCGGTTTCGCCGTCTCGCGTCCGGTAATCTCATCGGCCCGCGGTCCGCCGGGTCTGCGCGCCCGTATCAACCTGCTGCGGCAGCGGATCGTCCAAAGGATCGCGAGCGTTCTCCCCGGGGAGGAGGGCGCGATCGCCGCCGCATTGACCACAGGAGAACGCGGCGCCATTCCGGAATCCGCCCTCGTCGCGATGCGCGATGCCGGGCTCGCGCATTTGCTCGCGATCTCGGGGCTTCACTTCTCCCTCGTGGCGGCTCTTCTGTTCGGCGGCCTGCGGGCGGTCCTCGCGGCCGTATCTTTCGTTGCGCTGCGCTATCCGATCAAGAAATGGGCGGCGGCCGGCGCGCTGGCGGGCGCTCTGGTCTATCTGCTGATTTCCGGTGCCTCGATCCCCACCCAGCGCGCTTTCCTCATGCTCACGGTGGTCCTGCTCGCGGTCATGCTCGACCGCGCCGCGATTTCCATGAGGCTGGTCGCCGTTGCCGCCGCCGTTGTCCTCCTGATCGCGCCGGAAAGCCTCTTGGGCGCGAGCTTTCAGATGTCGTTCGCGGCCGTGGTCGCCCTGGTCGCATTCTACGAGGCGGTCAGCGACCGTCTCGCCGGCTGGCGTGCGGATGCCGGTTTCGGACGACGCATCGGTCTCTACGCGCTCGGCGTCGGTCTGACGACATTGATCGCCGGTCTCGCGACGGGTCCGTACGCGATCTACCACTTCAACCGGTTTGCCGTATTCGGGATCGTCGCGAATGTCCTCGCCGTCCCGATCACCGGCCTCTGGATCATGCCCTGCGCCATCGTTGCGTTCCTGTTGATGCCGTTTGGGCTGGAGATGCTGGCCCTGCAACCCATGGGGTGGGGGATCGCCACCGTTGTAGCCATCGCGGAAACCGTGTCCTCGTGGCCTTCCGCGGTGCTCCTCGTTCCCGCCATGCCCGGTTTCTTCCTTGCCCTTGCGACATGCGGCGGCCTCTGGCTCTGCCTGTGGCGCGGTCGGCTGCGGGCGCTGGGACTGATCCCGATCGTAGCCGCCGTGCTGATGGGATCGCGCGAGAGGCCACCGGATATCCTGACCGGCCTCGATCCCGGCGCCATCGCGGTGCGGCTGGAGGACGGCCTCGCGATCGCTCCCGGGACACGCCGGTTTACCAGGGACTATTGGCTCAGGAGCTCCGGGCTCGCGGAGCGTGCGTCATGGCCCGACGGACGCACGGCGACATCCTCCGCGCTTGCCTGCGACGGGATCGGATGCATCCTCCACCGAGGCCGATACCCGGTAGCGATCGCATTCGACCGCGCCGCTCTCCTGGAGGATTGCCACAAGGCGACCGTGTTGATCGCCGCTATCCGGGTTTACCGCAAGAAATGCCGGGCGCCGGAGACGCTGATCGACCTGCGGCAGCGGCGGCGCGAAGGTGCGCTGGCGATCTGGCTCGAACCGAACGGCCCGCGGGTCCTGAGCGCGCGAGAAGTCCGCGGCGAGCGTCCCTGGGTGGCTCAGTATTGGCGGAAAAGGCAAACAAGCCGACCCTGAACCTTCACCTGATCGGGGCCGAAGATCCGGGTTTCGTGGCTCGGATTGGCGGGCTCGAGAGCGATCGAATCGCCACGCCGTCGGAACCGCTTGAGCGTAACCTCTTCCTCGCCGAGCAAGGCAACCACGATATTGCCGTTCTCCGCCGTGTCGCCGCGCTCGATCACCGCGACGTCGCCGTCATGGATCCCTGCTTCGATCATCGAGTCGCCTTCCACTTCGAGGGCGTAGTGTTCTCCGGAACCCAGCAGGGATTGCGGCATGGCGAAGCTGCGCGTGTTGTCGCGCAGCGCTTCGATGGGAACGCCCGCGGCGATTCGGCCGTATAGCGGCATTTCGACCGACTCCTGACCGTCCCGGCCGCTGGCTCCGCCGAGCTCGTTGGCGAAATCGCCCTCGATAACCCGCGGCGCGAACATGCCGCCCCGCTTGGGCGCCGATTCGGCCATCGTCTCGGGGCGGCGCAGCACTTCCAGCGCCCGCGCGCGGTGGGGCAGGCGGCGGATGAAGCCACGCTCTTCCAGGGCGATGATCAGGCGATGGATGCCCGACTTGGATTTGAGGTTAAGCGCCTCCTTCATCTCGTCGAAGGAGGGCGATACCCCGTGCTGGCCGATGAAAGTGTCGATATAGGCCAGCAACTCGTATTGTTTGGGCGTCAGCATGGGTCACCGTTCGGCTGTATCGCTACCAGATATGGAACGAAACGTAAACATGGCCACATGTTCTAGTAAAGTTCTTATCCTCGGTCAACCGCCCAATGCGGTTTCCGATTCGCCCCTCAGATTCCGACGAGACCGCCCTGAAGACGCAGGACGCGGACAGGTGCGCCCCTGGAAGCGGCTGGAGCGAAAGGCTCGCGGACGATCAGGCAGTCCGCCCGGGCCATGTTCGCGAACATCGAACTGTCCTGGATGTCGAACGGGGTCGCCGTCAGGCCGCCCGCATCGTCCGTCGAAAGCGAGGCCCGCAGATAGTCTTCGCGCTCGTCATTCTCGCCGAGACCGGCGCCGAGCCGCGCGGGCTCGCTGCTGTCCGGCACCGAATCCGCCGCCAGCAAGGCACGCAGCGCGGGCCTCAGAAAGATCGTCGCACAGACCATCGAGGAAACCGGGTTGCCGGGGAGCCCGAGCAGCGGGGTGTCGTTCAGACGGCCGAAGATCAACGGTTTGCCGGGACGCATCGCGATACGCCAGAAATCGGTTTCGAGTCCCACCTCGCCAAGGACGCTCCGGACCAGATCGTGGTCGCCGACGGAAGCTCCGCCGGTGGTCAGGACGAGATCGGTGCCGCGCGCGCCCGCCGCCATCGCTCTCAGCGATTCGGCCGAATCCGGCGCTATCCCGAGGTCCACGGGGACGGCGCCGAGAGCGGTGACGAACCCGGCGAGCGCGAGCGCATTGGAACTCACGATCTGGTCGCGCCCGATCGGCTCTCCCGGCATGACGATCTCATCGCCCGTGGCGAGAATCGCCACCCGGGGTTTTCGGCGCACCTTCAGCCAGGGAAGGTTCATCCCGGCGGCCAGCCCGACATCGCGCGCCGTCAACACCCGTCCGGCCTTGAGCAATACGTCGCCGGAGGAGAAGTCCAGTCCGGCGGGGCGGACATAGCGCCCGCCGGGAGCGCTGCCGTCGACGACTTCGACGCTGTTGTCGCCCGCGTCCCTGGTATTTTCCTGGATGACGATGGTGTCGGCGCCCTCTGGCACGGGCGCACCGGTGAAGATACGAACCGCTTCCCCGGTGCCGACCGTGCCCTCGAACGCGCGCCCCGCCGGAGCGTAACCGACGACAGAGAGCCGGGCGGGGAGGGTGCGGACATCTTCGGCGCGCACCGCGTAGCCGTCCATCGCCGAGACGGCGAGGGGAGGCTGGGTGCGGCGCGCGGAACAATCCTCGGCGAGTACACGCCCGAGCGCATCGGTAAGCCCCACCTGCTCGGCCGGCATCGGCCGCAGCGCGGCCAGGATGCGTTCGCGCGCTTCGGCGACGGAGATCATGAGCGGGCGTCGAAGGTACCGGACCGGCCGCCCGCCTTGTGGACGAGGCGGACCTCGCCGATCCGCATCACGCGATCGACCGCCTTGCACATGTCGTAGACGGTGAGCGCGGCGACGCTGACCGCCGTCAACGCCTCCATCTCGACCCCGGTCCGTCCGGCGAGCCGGCATGTCGCCTCGATATCGACGACGCTGCGTTCCTCGTCGCAGCGCAGGTCCACATCGATTGCCGTGAGCGCCAGGGGATGGCAGAGCGGGATCAACTCGGCGGTCCGCTTGGCCGCCATGATCCCGGCGAGGCGCGCGACGGTCAGCACATCGCCCTTGGCGACCCCGCCTCCAACGATCGACCGGACCGTCTCGGGCGCCATGAACACCGTGCCGCGAGCCGTCGCGGTGCGTTCGGTAACGTCCTTGTCGGAGACATCGACCATCACGGCCTTGCCCTCGGCATCGAGATGGCTGAATTCCGCCATCGGATCAGGCCGCCTCGCGACGAAGCAGGGCCTCGGTCGCCGCTTTGACGTCGTTCTGGCTCATCAACGCTTCGCCGATCAGAAACGTGGTCACGCCGGCGGCTTCCATCGAGGCGAGGTCGGCCGGGCTGGACAGCCCGCTCTCGCCGACCGCCAGCCGGTCCTCCGGGACCAGGGGAGCGAGCCGGCGCGTGGTCCCGATGTCGGTCTCGAGCGTCTTCAGATTGCGGTTGTTGATCCCGACAAGCCCGTCGTCGATCGCGAGCGCGCGCCGAAGCTCATGCTCGTCGTGAACTTCGACGAGCACGTCCATGTCCAATTCCCGCGCGAACCCGGCAAGTTCCCGGGCCCGGTCGTCTTCGAGCGCCGCCACGATCAACAGGACGCAATCGGCGCCAATCGCGCGCGCCTCGGCGATCTGGTAGGGATCGAGCATGAAGTCCTTGCGCAGGACGGGAAGATCGACTGCTTCGCGCGCCGCCGAGAGGTGTTCGTCGGCGCCCTCGAAATAGGGCGGATCCGTCAGAACCGAAAGGCAGGTCGCACCTCCCGCCTCATATTGCCGGGCAAGCCGTTCAGGGTCGAAATCCCTTCGGATCAATCCCTTGCTCGGCGATGCTCGTTTGATTTCCGCGATCAGGCCGTAACGTCCAGCCGCTCTCGCCTGCCTGAGTCGCGCGGCAAATCCACGCGGAGGGGCGGCCGTCTTCGCCGCATCCAATATCGCGTCGATCGGCCGGCGCCGTTTGCACTCGGCGACGTGGTCCCGTTTGACCGCGCAGATCTCCTGCAGGACATCCGTCATCCGTCGCGAGACTCCGGCTCCGCTCCGTCCTTCGCCTCGATTCCCTCGTTCGAGATTTCGACCATGCGCGCCAGGGCGGCACGCGCCTTCCCCTCGTCGATGGAGCGCGCGGCAAGCGCTGCGCCTTCCCCCAGGTTCCCCGCGACGCCCGCCACCACCAGCGAACCGGCGGCGGTCATGATGGCGCTGTCCCTGTAGGTGCCGGGCTCGCCGTCGAGCAGGGCGCGAAGCCGCTCCGCGTTGTAGGCTCCAGTGCCGCCCTTGAGATCCTCCAGACGGCCTTCCTTGAGACCGGCGTCGGCGACCGTCACGGTGAAGCTCCGCAATTCGCCGCCGGACCACTCGGCGACCCTCGTTTCGCCGGAAGAAGTCAACTCGTCGAGCCCACCCGCGCCATGCACGACCCAGGCGCGCTCGGAACCCAGACGGCCCAGTACTTCCGCCAGAGGCTCAAGCCATTCAGGGGCGAACACGCCGACCAGCAGCCTGCGCACGAAAGCCGGATTGGACAGCGGTCCGAGTAGATTGAAGACGGTCCGTACCGCCAACTCCACCCGCGGACCAGCGACATGGCGGGTCGCGCTGTGATGCCGCGGGGCCATCATGAAACCGATCCCGGCTTCGCGAATCGACTTCTCGATCAGCGGAAAGGGAGCGTCGATGTTGACCCCGAGCGCGGTCAGCACGTCCGCCGCTCCGGCTTTGGAGGAAAGGGCCCTGTTGCCGTGTTTCGCGACCGGTATGCCGCAACCCGCCACGACAAGCGCCGCGGCGGTCGAAATGTTCAGGGTGCCGGCGCCGTCGCCGCCGGTGCCGACCACGTCCATGGCGTTGTCGGGGGCCTCGATTCGGGCCGCCTTGGCGCGCATGGTTCGTGCCGCTCCCGCGATCTCGTCGACCGTCTCCCCGCGCAGCCGGAGCGCCATCAGGAACGCACCGATCTGGGCCGGCGTGGCATTGCCGGTCATGATCGTGTCGAACGCGCTCTCGGCCTCCCGCTCGGTCAAGCGATGACCGTCCGCGACACGGCCGAGGACGCCCTTGAAGGCGTCGAAATCTTCGCTCATAGTCGAAAATTCGCTTTCAAAAAGACAAAAAGAACAATTAGTTAATTATCTTTTTTGATTTGTTACCATAACTGTCACCGCCTTCTTATAGCAGCGATGCGTTCTCCATCATAGCCAGTCTGGATGCCGGGGCCGGGCTCGCTTCTCGGAGCCGGACCGGATGCGTGGAATGAATTCAGGGGCGGATCGCGCCTTCGTCGAACAAGCGTTCGAGCGCGCCCGAGTTCACCGATACCGAATAAATCCCGCGCAGCGCCGTCGTGTAATGAGAGAGCAGGTCGCCCGCCATTGCAGCCTTGACCTCGTTTCGTATCTCGTCGAATTCCTCCTTGTCGGAAGACGGATTGGCCGGTTCCACACGATCGAGAACCGCAACGGCATAGCCGGCTTCGGTCGCCCCGAGCGCCACTTCGCCCTGCTTGGCGCTGAACAGTTCGGCCGCGAGCGATGAGGGAAGGGCGGTGTCTCCGCCCTGCTCGAACCGCGTGAACGGGGAAGAAGTCTTCACCGCCAACCCGAACTCCCGGGCCGCGGTATCGAAGCCGCGGCCCGACTTGACCTCGCCCAGCAGCTTTTCCGCCCTGCGTTTGGCTGCCGCGTTCAAGCGGTCGAACCGCCAGGCGGCGGCGACCTCTCTCCGGACCTTGTCGAAGGGCTCGAGCGCCGGCGGAACGACGCGGTCGACGCGGACGATGAAGTAGCCTCCCGAAGATGTATCGACGAGGTCGCTTACCTCCGCGGCGTTGGTCTCGAAAGCAGCCGCGAGGAAGCGCCGAAGTACGAGCAGCCCGTCCTCCGGATCGCCGTCGACCGACCTTCCGCTCCGCTCGACGCTACGAAACCGCAACAGCTTGGCGTTGACCTGACCCGCCGCTTCCTCAAGCGTGGCCCCTCCCGCCAGCGTATCCTCGACCTGGTTGGCGAGCTTCACGATGGCGTCGACCGCCTGCTCGCGGGCGAGGTCCTCGCGGATCTTGGCCCTGGTCTCGGCAAAACCCGGGGTTCGACCGGGCTCGATCCTGTCAACCAGGAGAATGTGCCAACCGACGGGAGACCGCACCGGCTCGCTTGGAATGTTCGTTTGCAGCGCGAATGCCGCGTCGGCGATCTCCAGCGGCAGATCGTCCCTGGCCAGAAGGCCGAGCGAGACGGCCTCCTCGTCCATTCCGGCGACCGCCCTGGCTACATCGGAGATTGCGCGGCCGCTTCTCAACGCTTCGAGCGCACGCCTCGCGGCGGCCTCGTCGCCAACCACGATCTGGCCGATATTGCGCCGCTCGGGGATCGAGAGCTGTTGCAGCCGGTTCTCGTACTCGGCGCGCAAGTCCTCTTCCGCCGGCTCGATCTCCGCCGCAACCTCCTTCGGATCAAGGGAGAGCGCGGTCAGATCCCGGCGTTCGGGCGCGGTGAACGCCGCGGCGTTCTTCTTGTGAAAATCGGTCAACGCGCTGTCGCTCGGCGGCGTGAGCGTGCTTTCCGGCGGCCGGCCGATCTCGACGAAGCGCGCGACGCGCTTGTCGTTGCGATAGTGGTAAAGCGACCTGACGAGCGGGTCCGGCGCCACGCTGGCCGAGCGCAGAATCCCCGTCAGATGAGACATCTTGATCTCCTGACGCAAATCCTCGACATAGCGTTGCTCGCTGATCCCGATCCGGGACAGCGCGCTATGGAAGATCATGCGGTCGAAACCGCCGTCCGGACCGTGGAAAGCGGGCTCGGCGCGCAGGCGCCGAACGACCTGGTCGTCGCCCACGATTATTCCGTTCTCCTGGGCATAGAGGTCGAGGAGACGCCGCGAGATCAGCCCGTCCAACGTGCTATCCGCCACCCCCAGATCCCGCGCCTGTTCCGAATCGACGTCCGGTCCGAGCGTCCTGCGCAGCCCTTCGACCTGGCGCCGGAAGGCCGCGCCGAATTCGTTGGCGGTGATCTTGGTCGCGCCGACCTCCGCCACGTCGGTGGGAAGGCCGGTGGCCCTGAGCATGTCCTCGATGCCCCAGGCGGCGAAGCTGATGATCAGGAGCACGGCGAGAACCCGCACCACCCAGGTGGCGGCTTTGGTCTTCATTGCCTGAAGCATGGTGCGGATCCCTGCTCTGGTGGGCTCTGCCGAAGGACGACGCGCGCAACCGCGCACGCGGCTATATCTATTGGCTGCCGGAAAGGATCGCAACCGCCGGCGCGGAACGCCAGCCTCGGGTCAGGCGGCTTTCTGGCGCTCTCCGGCGGGCTGTGGTAGAATCTCCGCCCGTCCGGAACACCGCAAAATCTGGTCCATGACCGAGTCCCTCCGCCCGCTGGTCGCGGGTAACTGGAAGATGCACGGCTCGCGCGCGATGACGCTCGACCGGCTGGCAAGGCTGCGCGCCTTCCTTCGCGAATCGGGGCCGGCGCGATGCGACATCGTGGTCTGCCCGCCAGCGCCTTATCTCTCCCATGCGGCGATCGAGCTTCAGTCGGTCTCCGGGATCGGGCTCGGCGCGCAGGACTGTCACACCGCCATTTCCGGTGCCCATACCGGCGATGTCGCCGCGGCGATGCTCGCGGATGTCGGCTGCGCCTGCGTCATCGTCGGACATTCCGAACGACGCGCCGATCACGGCGAAGACGACGAGACGGTCAGAGCCAAGGGAACGGCGGCGATCGCGGCAGGCCTCACCGCCATCGTCTGTATCGGGGAAACCCGCGAGGACCGCGATGCCGGACGGGCGATCGACGTCGCCGGCGCACAGCTGGAAGCCTCGCTCGCGGACGGGGCCGATGCGGTCAACACGGCGATCGCGTATGAACCGGTCTGGGCGATCGGTACCGGCCGGACGCCAACCGATGCGGAGATCGGAGAAGTCCATGCCTCTCTCCGCGGACGGCTTCTCGCCAGACTCGCCGATGGCGGCGATGTCCGGATCCTTTACGGCGGGTCGGTCAAGCCGGAAAACGCCGCCGCCATACTTGCGGTGCCGGACGTAAACGGCGCCCTGGTCGGCGGGGCAAGTCTCGACGCCACGGCTTTCTGGTCCATATGTCAATCATGTCCGTAGCAATTCGGACCCAATGGCGCTACATCTTTGCCAGCGCCGATCGCATGAAGGCACGCGCGAAATGATCGCTATCATCCTCGTTGTTCACCTGTTCATCGCCATTTCCCTGGTTGGCGTGGTCCTCGTTCAGCGGTCGGAGGGAGGCGGGCTCGGTATCGGCGGCGGCACGATGGGCGGGCTGATGACGACCCGCGGTTCGGCCAGTCTGCTGACCCGGGTGACCGCGGTTCTTGCCGCCTGCTTCATGGCGACCAGCATCGTGCTCGCGATCCTTTCGGGCGCGACCCAGCAGCCGAGCTCGGTTCTCGACCAGCCCGTGCAGCAGGCTCCGGCTCAACCGGCCGAGCCCAGGACGCCGAGCGTTCCCCTGGCGAAATAGGGGGACGGCCGCACGGACCGACAGACCGGCGCGGCCGCGCGGTGCGACGAGGCGCGGACCGTGACAGTAAACGGGGGCCGATGACTCGCTACATCTTCATTACCGGCGGCGTTGTCTCCTCCCTCGGCAAAGGGCTCGCCTCGGCCGCTCTCGGCGCGCTTCTTCAGGCGCGCGGCTACAAGGTACGGCTCCGCAAGCTCGACCCCTATCTCAACGTCGATCCCGGCACGATGAGCCCGACCCAGCACGGCGAGGTCTACGTGACCGACGACGGGGCGGAGACCGACCTCGATCTCGGTCACTATGAGCGGTTTACCGGCGTGCCCGCGAACCAGAGCGACAATGTCACCACGGGGCGCATCTACCAGGACGTGATCGAGCGCGAACGTCGGGGCGACTACCTGGGTGCCACGATCCAGGTCATCCCGCACGTGACCGACGGCATCAAGGCGTTCATCTCGGCCGACGCCGGGGATGTCGATTTTATCCTCTGCGAGATCGGCGGCACGGTCGGCGACATCGAGAGCCTGCCGTTCCTCGAGGCGATCCGCCAGAAGGCGAACGAGCTCGGCCGAGAGCGCGCCATGAACGTTCATCTGACTCTCGTCCCCTATCTCCAGTCCGCCAGGGAACTGAAGACCAAGCCGACGCAGCACTCGGTCAAGGAGCTGCAAAGCGTCGGCATCCAGCCCGATCTCATTCTGTGTCGTTGCGAGCGGGACGTGCCGCTGGAAGACCGCAAGAAGATCGCATTGTTCTGCAACGTTCCGGTGGAGAATGCGATCGCGGCTCCCGATATGGAGACCATCTACGAGGTTCCGATCTCCTATCACGAACGCGGGTTCGACGTTCAGGTCTGCCGCCACTTCGGAATCGCGGACGCGCCCGGACCGGATCTTTCGCGGTGGGTCGAGATCGTGGAGCGGATCAGGAACCCGGAGGGGGAGGTCGCCATCGCGGTGGTCGGCAAGTACACCACCGTGCTCGATTCCTACAAGTCGCTCGCCGAGGCACTGGAGCACGGCGGTATCGCCAACCGGGTCAAGGTCCGTCTGGAATGGATCGATTCCGAAATCTTCGAATCCGAGGACGCGGTTCACCACCTCTCCGGGGTCGAGGGAATCCTCGTCCCCGGCGGATTCGGCGAACGGGGGGCGGAAGGAAAGATCGCGGCGGCTCGCTTCGCGCGGGAGCACAACGTTCCCTATCTGGGGATCTGCTTCGGCATGCAGATGGCAGTGATCGAGGCGGCACGCAATCTCGCGGGCATCCCCGGCGCGGGATCCACCGAGTTCGGGCCTGCGCGGGAGCCCGTCGTCGGGCTGCTGCACGAATGGATCAAGGACAACCGGATCGAGCAGCGCGGCGTCGGGGACGACCTCGGCGGCACCATGCGGCTCGGCGCATATGACTGCACGATAGAGGCGCCCTCGCTCGCCGCCAGAATTTACGGCGGGAACTTCATCAGCGAGCGCCACCGCCACCGATACGAAGTCAACATCAACTACCGTCCCCGGCTGGAGGAGGCAGGGCTTGTGTTCTCGGGCCTGTCGCCCGACGGAATGCTGCCCGAGATTGTCGAGATCCCCGCGCACCCCTGGTATCTTGGCGTCCAGTTCCATCCGGAGCTCAAGTCCAAACCGTTCGACCCGCACCCGGTCTTCGACTCCTTCGTTCGCGCCGCGATCGAACGCTCCCGCCTGGTGTAGCGGATGGCCACACCGCACAGGATCCGCATAGGGACGGTCGAAGTCGCCAACGAC
>CBDDOM010000002.1:0-1802500 GCA_965231875.1 Alphaproteobacteria bacterium
TCGCGCGGGCGGCGGTGGCGGTGGGCGTCGCGGGGGTATTCATGGAAACCCATCCCGATCCCGACAACGCGCCGAGCGACGGCCCGGCGATGGTCCCGCTCGACGCGCTGGAGCCCTTGCTGGAACAGCTGGTCGCCATCGACCGGCTCGCCAAGAGCCTGCCGCCGCTCGCGTTCTAGCGCGTCGTACCGCGAGGAGTATCCCATGTCCGCCATCGTCGACCTCCACGCCCGGGAGATTCTCGATTCCCGGGGCAATCCCACGGTCGAGGTGGACGTGCTGCTGGAAACCGGTGCCGAGGGCCGCGCGGCGGTGCCGTCCGGAGCCTCCACGGGAAGCCGCGAGGCAGTGGAGCTTCGCGACGGCGATGACGGCCGCTACCACGGCAAGGGCGTGTTGAAAGCAGTCGGCGCGGTCAATGGCGAGATCGCGGACGCGCTCACCGGGCTCGATGCCGACGATCAGGCAACCGTAGACGGCACGATGATCGATCTGGACGGCACCGGGAACAAGGGCCGCCTGGGGGCCAACGCGATTCTCGGCGCAAGCCTGGCGGTGGCGAGGGCCGCGGCGGAAGAGTCGGGATTTCCGCTCTATCGCTACCTTGGCGGCGTTTCCGCGCGCACGATGCCGACGCCGATGATGAACATCGTCAATGGCGGCGCCCACGCGGACAACCCGATCGATATCCAGGAATTCATGGTGATGCCGGTCGGCGCCGGCTCCATCTCGGAAGCGGTGCGCTGCGGCGCGGAGATTTTCCGCGCCCTCCAGCGTCGGCTTTCCGCCGCGGGCCTCAGCGTGAACGTAGGCGACGAAGGCGGTTTCGCCCCCAACTTGGCAAGCGCGGGGGAAGCCCTCGATTTCGTTCTCAAGTCGGTTTCGGATGCGGGTTACACGCCGGGCGGGCAGGTAACGATCGCGCTCGATGCCGCCGCCAGCGAATTCTACCGCGACGGCCGCTATGAGCTCTCCGGAGAAGGGCTGTCGCTCACGTCCGACCGGATGACCGGTTACTACGAAGACCTTTGCGACCGCTATCCGATCGTCTCGCTGGAAGACGGATTGGCGGAGGACGACTGGGACGGCTGGGCGAGGCTCACCGAGACCCTTGGAGACAGGGTCCAGCTCGTGGGCGACGACCTGTTCGTGACCAATCCGGCAATTCTGGAACGGGGCATCCAGACGGGGGTCGCCAACGCGATACTCGTCAAGGTCAATCAGATCGGAACGCTGACCGAGACCCTGCGCGCGGTCGAGATCGCTCACAAGGCGTCCTACGCGGCGGTGATGTCGCACCGCTCGGGCGAGACCGAGGATACGACGATCGCGGATCTGGCGGTGGCGACGAATTGCGGGCAAATCAAGACCGGGTCGCTCTCTCGTTCCGACAGGACGGCGAAGTACAACCAGCTGATTCGCATCGAGGAAGGGCTGGGTTCGGCGGCCCGCTACGCCGGCGCGACCTCGCTGTCCGCCGGCCGCAAAGCCTGAAATCTCCCGGGCCGATGCGGCCCACGCCTGTCTCGCCACTTGAATTTTGCGGCTTGACTTGTTGAATCTTATCGTGATTGGGTGAAGGCATGGCCGTGAGATTGGACAAGCGCCGTGCGATGCGGAGCGTGGCCGGCCCGGTTCTGGGGGCGGCCCTGACCGCCTATTTCGCCTTCAGCGCTTTCGAGGGCGACCGCGGTGTACTGCGAATCATCCAGCTCGATCAGGAAATCGCCCGCGCCGAACAAACGCTGGCCAAGGTTACGGCGGAACGCGAGCATCTCGACCGGTACGTGGAAGCGCTCAGGGACGATCGGCTGGATGCCGATTACCTTGACGAGCGCGCGCGCGTGATCACCGGTCTCATCGGCCCCGACGATATCGTGATTTCCGACACCGGGACGAGACGGCGTTTTTCGGTCGTCGGCGGCCCGCCCACAATCGGCCGCTAATCTTTCTCCATGCGACGATTTTGCGGCGGCCCCGGCCGGCGGGCCGTGCATGTTCGTTGCGCAAAGTCCGGTCAAAACGACACAAACTTACGCATCCGTTTGTTGCGCGGCGTCGGGGTCGATTAGTATCCTTGGATCGGCGGTAGCCGCTGAATCCGAATCGCTGTGCGATCGCTCGGAAACGCAAGGGAATATCGCTGATGGCCGCGAGGCCGAAGAAGTCCGCAACCAGCCAAACCAGGACGCCGGCGGCAGGGCAAATGCCCGGTAGAGCCACCAATGGCGGTACGTTGCCGACCCATGCGGATCCTGGCGAACTGCTTGCCTACTATCGTGAAATGCTGCTGATCCGCCGCTTCGAGGAGCGGGCGGGCCAACTCTACGGCATGGGGCTGATCGGAGGGTTCTGTCACCTCTATATCGGGCAGGAGGCCGTGGTCGTCGGCATGCAGGCTTCTGCCGGCCCCAAGGACGCGCTGATCACGAGCTACCGGGATCACGGCCACATGCTGGCCTGCGGCATGGATCCGAAAGGGGTGATGGCCGAGTTGACCGGCCGTCGCAGCGGCTATTCCAAGGGCAAGGGCGGCTCGATGCACATGTTCAGCCGGGACCGGAACTTTTTCGGCGGACACGGCATCGTCGGCGCCCAGGTTCCCATCGGGACCGGAATCGCATTCGCACAGAAATACCGGGGCGACGGCGGGGTCACCGCCGCCTATATGGGAGACGGCGCGCTGAACCAGGGTCAGGTCCATGAAGCGCTGAACCTGGCGGCGCTGTGGTCACTTCCGATCGTTTTCGTGATCGAGAACAACCGATACGGCATGGGCACCTCGGTGGAACGTGCTTCGGCCTTGCAAGACCTCCATCGCGTCGCCGAACCTTTCGGGATCCCCTCGGCCCAGACCGACGGGATGGACGTGCTTGCGGTCAGGGATGCGGGCGGGACGGCGATCGAGCATTGCCGCGCCGGCAAGGGGCCGTACGTGCTGGAGGCGCTGACCTATCGTTACCGGGGACATTCGATGTCGGATCCGGCCAAATATCGCAGCAAGGAGGAAGTTGCCGAGATGCGGGCGGAGCACGACCCGATCCAGAACCTGCGGACCCGGCTCACCGCCATCGGCGCGGCGGACGAGGATGCGCTGAAGGAGATCGACCGGGAGATCAGGACAGTCGTCGCCGACGCCGCCGAATTCGCGCAGAACAGCCCGGAGCCCGATCCGGACGAACTGTTCACCGACGTGCTGATCGAGGCCTGAAGGCGGCGCGGTCGAGACAGCCCACATGCCGATCAACATTCTCATGCCGGCGCTCTCGCCCACGATGACGGAGGGCAATCTCGCCAAGTGGCGCAAGAACGAGGGCGATCCCGTGAGCTCGGGCGACGTCATCGCGGAGATCGAGACCGACAAGGCGACGATGGAAGTCGAGGCCGTCGACGAGGGCGTGCTCGGCCGGATTGTCGTGCCCGAAGGCGCCGAACGGGTCGCCGTCAACTCGATCATCGGCGTGCTGCTGGTCGACGGAGAGGATTCGTCCGCGCTTGGCGCCGCCACGGCTGCCGCCTCGAACGGTCACGGCCCTTCACCGGCGGCTCCCGCCGTCGCAGTACGGGAAGCGGAAACGCCGGCCGGGGAGACAATTCGTCAGACCGTCCGCGAGGCGCTGCGCGACGCCATGGCGGAAGAAATGCGCCGAGACGAGACCGTGTTCCTCATCGGCGAGGAGGTGGCGGAATACCAGGGCGCCTACAAGGTGAGCCAAGGGTTGCTTGAGGAGTTCGGCCCGCGACGGGTGGTCGATACCCCTATCACGGAACACGGCTTTACCGGCCTCGGCGTGGGTGCGGCATTCGCCGGGTTGCGGCCGATCGTCGAGTTCATGACCTTCAACTTCGCCATGCAGGCGATGGACCAGCTCATCAACTCGGCCGCCAAGAGTCTTTACATGTCGGGCGGCCAGATCTCCGCGCCGATGGTGTTCCGGGGACCGAACGGTGCCGCCGCCCGCGTCGCCGCGCAGCATTCCCAGGACTACACGAGCTGGTTCGCCCACGTGCCCGGGTTGAAGGTCATTGCGCCTTACAGCGCGGCCGACGCCAAGGGCCTCCTCAAATCGGCGATACGCGATCCCAACCCGGTCATTTTTCTTGAGAACGAGATTCTGTATGGAGCCTCGTTCGATGTCCCGACGGACGGGGAGTTCACCGTTCCTATCGGCGAAGCACGGATCTGCCGCGCCGGCTCGGACGTGACCATCGCGGCGTTCTCGATCACCGTCGGCCATGCGTTGGATGCGGCGGAAACACTGGCGGGGGAGGGGATAGACGCCGAGGTGATCGACCTCAGAACGATCCGTCCTCTCGATACCCATACGCTGGTGGAGTCGGTGAAGAAGACCGGCCGCCTGGTTTCGGTGGAGGAGGGCTGGCCGTTCGCCGGCATAGGCTCCGAGCTTGCCGCGGTAACGATGGAACAGGCCTTCGACTGGCTCGACGCGCCGGTGGCCCGGGTGACCGCGGCCGACGTGCCCCTGCCTTACGCCGCAAATCTCGAACGTCTCGCGCTTCCCCAGGTCGAAGACGTGGTGCGTGCCGCCAAGGACGTGCTGTACAAGAGCTGAGCACGCCGACTATCCCCGAGGAATAGCATTCGATGCCCATCAATATCCTGATGCCGGCACTGTCGCCGACCATGACCGAGGGAAACCTCGCAAAATGGCTGAAAAGCGAGGGCGACCCGGTCGAGGCGGGGGATGTGATCGCCGAGATCGAGACCGACAAGGCGACGATGGAGGTGGAGGCGGTCGACGAAGGCGTGCTGGGCAGGATCGTCGTGCCGGAGGGCTCCGAGGGCGTTGCCGTCAATGCCGTGATCGGCGTTCTTCTCGCCGAGGGTGAGGACGCCGGCGCCATCGGGGACGCACCGGCACCGGTGGACCATCCCGAGCCACAGCCGGCGCCCGAACCAGAGCCTGAAGCGCCGCCGAGCGCGGAGAAGGTTGCCGAAGCGACCCCGGCCCCCTCTCGATCCGGGGAACGGATCGCGGCGAGCCCGCTCGCCCGGCGCATGGCCGCCCAGGCGGGACTCGACCTCTCGGCCATCGACGGCAGCGGACCTAAGGGGCGGATCGTCAAGGCGGATATCGAGGCCGTGCTGGCGGGCGATGCGGAAGCGCCGTCTTCCGCCCCGGTCGGTCTCTCTCCGATCGCCCCCGCGGCAGCGCCCACCGCCGAAGACCGAACGGTCAGGCTGTCGACCATGCGGCGGGTGATCGCGCAGCGGATGACGGAGTCCAAGGCGACGGTCCCCCACTTCTATCTCACCGTGGACTGCGAGGTCGACGAGCTGCTCAGGGTCCGGCGCGAGATAAACAACCGGATCGAGCAGGCAAGGGTTTCCGTCAACGACATCGTCATCCGCGCCTGTGCGCTCGCGCTCCGGGAGGTTCCGGCGGCAAACGTGTCCTGGGCGGGCGAGGGGACGATGACGCAACATGGCTCCGTCGACATTTCCGTCGCCGTGGCCATCCCGGGTGGGCTGGTCACGCCGATCGTCCGGAACGCGGATACCAAGGGCCTTGTCCAGATCGCCGCCGAGATGAAGGAACTCGCCGCGCGCGCGAAAGAAGGCAAGCTCCTGCCTGAGGAGTATCAGGGCGGCAGCTTTTCGATTTCCAATCTTGGCATGTACGGCGTCAAGAGCTTCGACGCCGTCATCAACCCCCCGCAGGCCTGCATACTCGCCGTCGGTGCGGCCGAACCGCGCCCGGCGGTGCGCGACGGCGAGATCGTTCCGGCGACCGTCATGTCCTGCACGCTGTCGGTCGACCATCGCGTGGTGGATGGCGCCATCGGGGCCGAGTTGCTGGGCGCGATCAAGCGGAACGTCGAATATCCGCCGGCGATGCTGGCCTAGACGGGGAGGCATCCGTGGCCCGGCATTCATTCGACATCGCCGTGCTCGGCGGCGGACCGGGCGGCTACGTCGCGGCAATCCGCGCGGCCCAGCTCGGGATGAAGGCCTGCGTGGTGGAGCGCGAACATCTCGGCGGGATCTGCCTCAACTGGGGCTGCATTCCGACCAAGGCCCTGCTTCGGACCTCCGAAATCAATCACCTGCTGGGCAACCTCGATGGCTTCGGCTTCTCCGCGGAGACGGTCGCCTTCGACCTCGACAAGATCGTCAAGCGCTCGCGCGACGTGGCCGGACGGCTGAGCGCGGGCGTCAGCCATCTGCTCCGGAGGAACAAGGTCGCCGTCATCGAGGGACACGGCCGGCTGCGGGGACCGGGAAAGGTGTCGGTCGAACGCAACGGCGTCCCGGCCGAGGAAATCGACGCGCCCCACATCGTGCTCGCCACCGGCGCCCGCGCCCGTACCCTGCCGGGGATCGAGCCGGACGGAAAACACATCTGGACCTATCGCGAAGCAATGGTCCCGCCCTCCATGCCGTCATCCCTTCTGGTAATCGGCTCGGGCGCTATCGGAATCGAGTTCGCGAGCTTCTACCGCGACATGGGGGCCGATGTTACCGTCGTGGAGGTCCTCGACCGAATTCTTCCTGTAGAGGATGAGGAAATATCTTCAATTGCCAGAAAAGCCTTTGAAAAACAGGGAATTGGAATTCTGACCGGCGCGACCGTAACGACACTCGAGTCGCTGGGCGAGGGCATAAGGGCGAGCGTCGAATCCGGACAGGAAACCCGCGAGATCGAGGCAGAAAAAGCCATTCTTGCGGTCGGAATCGCAGGCAATGTGGAAGACATCGGGCTCGAAGAAACGGCCGTCGAAGTCGAGCGCGGCCATGTCGTCGTCAACTCCTGGAACGAGACGGGAGAGACCGGTGTCTACGCGATCGGGGATCTGGCGGGACCGCCGTGGCTGGCGCACAAGGCGAGTCACGAGGGGGTGGTCTGCGTCGAGCGAATCGCGGGAATCGAGACCCACCCGCTCGATGTCTCGAACATTCCGGGCTGCACCTATTGCCGTCCCCAGATCGCGAGCATCGGCCTTACCGAAGTCGCGGCGAAGGAAGCCGGCCACGAGGTCAGGGTCGGACGATTTCCCTACCTCGCCAACGGCAAGGCAATCGCGCTCGGAGACGACGAGGGGATGGTCAAGACGGTATTCGATGCCACGACCGGCGCTTTGCTGGGCGCGCACATGATCGGGGCGGAGGTGACGGAACTGATCCAGGGCTTTGCCATAGCCAGAACGCTGGAAACGACCGAGGCGGAGCTCATGAACACGGTTTTCCCGCACCCGACGCTGTCCGAAACGATGCACGAGTCGGTGCTTGACGCTTACGGGCGGGCACTTCATTTCTAGTTCATCGGGTCGGGAACACTTGCCCTTGCGATGACCAGCACCAGCCAATTCGCGACAGTCCGCCATCCGGAGAAGATCGGACGGAAGGACAACCCGATCCCCCGCAAGCCTCCCTGGATTCGGGTGAGAGCGCCGGTTTCTCCGGCCTATGGGGAGACCCGGAAGATCGTCCGCGAGCTCGGGCTGGCAACGGTCTGCGAGGAAGCGGCTTGCCCGAATATCGGCGAATGCTGGGCGCAGCGTCACGCGACGATGATGATCCTCGGGAGCGTCTGCACCCGGGCCTGCGCGTTCTGCAACGTCGCCACCGGAATTCCGAACCGTGTGGACCCGCACGAACCCGCGAGGGTCGGCGAGGCGGTGGCGCGGCTGGGCTTGCGGCACGTCGTCATCACTTCGGTCGACCGCGACGACCTCGACGACGGGGGCGCCGGCCATTTCGCGCGCGTGATCGGCGCTATCCGCCGGCTTAATCCGGAAACCACGATCGAGGTCCTGACCCCGGATTTCCTGAGAAAGGACGGGGCGATTGAACGGGTGGTCGAGGCCCGGCCCGATGTTTACAACCACAACCTCGAAACCGTGCCGAGGCTCTATCCGACGGTGCGGCCGGGGGCGCGCTATTTCCACTCGCTGAAACTGCTGGACAGGGTGAAGCAGCTCGACCCCGCGATGTTCACCAAATCGGGGCTGATGGTGGGACTCGGCGAAAGCCGGGAAGAGGTTCATCAGACGATGGACGACCTGCGCTCGGCGGACGTGGATTTCCTCACCATCGGCCAATATCTCCAGCCGACGCCCAAGCATCATGCGATCGACCGGTTCTGGACCCCTGAAGAGTTCGAAGGGCTGGCGGCGATGGCCAAGGGCAGGGGGTTCCTGATGGTTTCCGCGACGCCGCTGACCCGCTCTTCCTACCATGCCGACCGCGATTTCGAGGCGCTGAGGTCGGCGCGCCTGACCCGGCAGGCGGAGGCGGCGGGCTGACGCCATGCCGAGCCACGTCGAAGTCCGTTACGCCGCCTACGAACCCGCCCAGATGTTCGGCCTCGTAGCCGACATCGAGAGCTACCCGTCATTCCTCCCCTGGTGCACCGGTTGCCGGATCTACAAGCGGGACGGGACCGTGCTCCATGCCGACCTCAAGGTCGGCTTCAAGATGGTGAGCGAGAGCTTCAGGTCCCGGGTAACGCTGGATCCTGTCGAGCGCATCGACATCGTCTATCTGGACGGGCCGTTTCGCTACCTGAACAGCTGCTGGAAATTCAGCCCGAAAGACGAGGGCTGCCTGATCGATTTCTCCATCGACTTCGAGTTCAGGTCATTGCTGCTGCGCAAGATCATGGGACCGATCTTCAACGAAGCGGTCCGCCGCAGCGTAGGCGCCTTCGTGGGTCGGGCGGACGCACTTTACGGACACGGGAACCGCGCGAGAGAGGGCGCCCGCGCCAGCCTCTCGCCCTCGGTTCAGAAATAGACCCGGCCCTCGATTCGCTCGACAGGGTCGCGCGCGGCATGGCGCAGCCGGGGCAGGTTGGCCGCGGCCACCGCGGCCAGCACCGCGTCCAGCGCGTCGCCGCCCGGATCCTCGATCGCCCTTTGCGCGAGAGATTTGTCAGGTTCATTCACTAACCCGTTGTCATTCAAGGTCTTTAGCAGGTCACGCCGGACGTCGCGCAATGCGCCGCCACGACCCTTGTATGACGTATAGACATCGAGTCGCTTGAGGAGGGATGCGGGGCAGATCTCGGCGAGCAGCGCCTTGCCGGGCGCCGGCGCCTGCATGGGGACGACCCTGGCGGCGTCGGACTCCACGAGCGGCAGCAGCAGCTCCCCGATCCCGGCATGGGTCTGGCGGTACAGCCGAAGATTGTAGGCGGAAAACGGCACCTTCGCCGTCCGGTCGGTGCGCCGCTTGAGTTCGCGCCCTTCGGCGGCGACGCGGCACGCCGCCCGAAGCGATTCGGCATCGGGATAGCGCCCGGGAAAGGCACGAAGGAAATCCTCCCAGCGCGTCTCCTGGATCAGGGGTGCGGGCAGGCTGAACGGGAAATCCAGCCCGGCGGCCGCACGCCCTTCGCTTGCCAGGAACGCCCTCAGCGCCGCAAGCGCCGATTGCCGGTCCCGCCCGCCGCCCGGCAGTTCGCGCGCCGGTCGGCAGCTCTCCAGCGACAGACGGCCCGCGGTCTGCGTCCCGACCGCGACCCAGATATGATCGCCCGCCTGCCGCGCACCGGAGAAGTCGACGCCGATAACGCGCCGGCGCATCACCCCAGGAGACGCCCGACAAGACCCATTGCGGCCAGCACGGAAGCTTCGCGGACCGTCGTCCGGTCGCCCGAAAAGGTATAGCGCCAGTGAACCATGCTTGCGCCCCGACGCGCGGCGGCAATGTGTACCCGGCCGACCGGCTTGGCGGGGGTTCCGCCGCCAGGCCCGGCGACCCCGGTGATTCCCACGGCGATGTCGGCGCGGCTGTTGGCGAGTCCGCCCTCCGCCATGGCCCGGGCGACCGGCTCGCTTACCGCGCCGTGGGTTTCGATCAACCGCGCCGGGACCGAGGCGAGCTCGGCCTTGGCTTCGTTGGTATAGGTGACGAGGCCGCGTTCGACGACATCGGAGGAGCCGGCGACAGCGGTGAGCGCGCCGGCGAGCAGCCCGCCGGTACAGGATTCCACGGTCGCGACCATCAGACCCGCGGACCGGCAGCGCTCGAGCAGCGTTTCCGACGCCCGGAGGATTTCCTCATTCAAATCAGCACCTCCCTGACAACCCACAAACCCGCCAGCGCATACAGCCCGGCCAGCATGTCGTCGGTCATTACGCCCAGCCCGCCCTTGATGTCACGGTCCGCCCACGACACCGGCCAGGGCTTGGCGATGTCGGCGATGCGGAACAGGAGGAAGGCAAGTGCGAACTGCCACAACTCCGTTGCTGCCGGGACAAGCGCCGTGAACTGGCCCGCGACCTCGTCGATGACGATCGGGCCGGGATCGTCGTCTCCGGTGCGCCGCACTACAAGCGCGGAGACCCACCAACCGAGAAAAAACACGAGGATTGCGGCCGCACCCAGGGCAAGCGGTCCGAGACTGTCGAGTATCAACCAGGCAACCGGCAGCGCGGCCAGCGATCCCCAGGTTCCGGGCCCATATGGCAGCAACCCCGTTCCGCCGACGGTGGCGAGGAAGGTGGGGGCATCGCGCCACGGGGGAGAGTAGGGCGCACGCCTGTCCGCGGAACCCGGCATTGGCGGATCAAACGGGGAGGCGGACGGTGGCGACGGCCTGGGCGGCGATCCCTTCGCCGCGGCCCGTGAAGCCCAGGCCCTCGGTCGTGGTCGCCTTGATGCTGATGCGACCGGGCTCGATCCCGAGCGTCTCGGCGATCCGGCGGATCATCGTCTCGCGATGGGGTGCGATCTTCGGCCGTTCGCAAATCAGGGTGAGGTCGAGATTGACGATCGAGCCTCCCCGGCCGCGTACGAGATCGGCTGCATGAGACAGGAAAATCCTGGACGGTTCCCCCCGCCAGCGCGGATCGGATGGCGGGAAATGGATGCCTATATCGCCCTCCGCGATGGCGCCGAGCAGGGCATCGGTCAGGGCATGCATTCCGACATCCGCGTCCGAGTGCCCCGCCAGGGCCCGGTCGTGAGGAATTTCTACCCCGCACAGCGTGACGGCGGTTCCGTCTCCGAAGCTGTGGACGTCGAACCCCGTACCGGTTCTGAGCTCGAACCGCCGACCGCCAAGCCAGCGCCGCGCGCGGTCGAGATCGTCTTCGGTGGTGATCTTGACGTTCGCCTCGTTGCCGGGAACCAGCGCGACATCCAGCCCGGCATGCTCCGCGACGGCGGCGTCGTCCGTCAACGCCAAACCGGCGGCGTCGCGGTGGGCCGCCAGAATTTCCGGAAAACGAAAGCCCTGCGGCGTCTGCGCGCGCCATAGCCCGGACCGCTCGACGGTCTCGCCAACCAGAATCTCTCCCTCGCCAGCCCGTTCGCGCTTCAGGGTGTCGCTGACCGGCACCGCGGGCAACGCTGCCGGATGGGCTTCCAGAGCCACGAGGGTGCGGGCAATCGTGCCGGCGTCGACGAAGGGCCGCGCGGCATCGTGGATGAGCACCGTATCGGGTGCGATGGAAACCAGACTTTCCAGACCGAGGCGCGCCGATTCCTGACGGCTGCCGCCACCTGTCACCGGCTCCAGAAGATCGAGTCCCGCGAGCGCCGCATCGCAGTTCCCGCGGTCTTCCGCGCCGATGACGACGCCGACATCGTCGACGCCGGGATGATCGACGAAATTGCATACGGCCTGACGCAGAATGACGCTGTCGCCGAGCGGAAGGTATTGCTTGGGAAGCTCCGCGCCGAGGCGCGTGCCGCGCCCGCCGGCGAGGATAAGAACGACGCAGCCCGACATATCGTACCCGTGCGGTTGGAGAGGAAACCCTAATCGCCCCGGAATCGATTGCCAAGCATGCCAACCAGCGCCGTAATGTCCACCGGGAGCGGGAGTGATATAGTCGCTCTGTCTTCGTCAATCGAGGCCCGATGCCCGCCTTCGTTCCGATCAGGATCGGTCCGGTCGAGATCGCCGACCCGGTGTTCCTCGCGCCGATGTCCGGGGTCAGCGACCTGCCGTTCCGCCGCTTGGTCAAGAGCTGGGGTGCCGGGATGGTGTTCTCGGAAATGATCGCGAGCGAGGCAATGGTCCGGCAGGTCGGCGGGTCGATGAAAATCGCCGTCGACTGCGCGGAGGAATTTCCGATGGCGGTCCAGTTGGTCGGTTACGACCCCGAAGTCATGGCCGAGGCGGCGCGCATCGCCGCCGACCGAGGAGCCGCGGTCATCGACATCAACATGGGCTGCCCGGTGAAGAAGGTGGTCAAGAAGATGTGCGGCTCGGCCCTGATGCGCGACGAGCCTCATGCGGCGCGGATCGTCCGTGCGGTGGTGGAAGCGGTCGATCTTCCCGTGACCCTCAAGATGCGGATGGGATGGGACGACCGGAATCTCAACGCGCCCCGACTCGCGGCGATCGCCGAGGATTGCGGGGTCCGGATGATAACCGTCCACGGCCGTACGAGGGCTCAACTCTATACCGGGCATGCCGACTGGCGGTTCGTGTCCAGGGTGAAGGCCGCAGTGTCGGTCCCCGTGATTGTCAACGGAGATATCGCCACCCTCGAGGATGCGCGCTCCGCGCTGACGGCCTCGAACGCCGATGGGGTGATGATCGGCCGCGGCGCCTGCGGAAAGCCGTGGTTCCCGCGTCAGGCGATTGCCTATCTCCGTTCCGGAACCCGCGAGCACGAACCGTCCGCGGCACGGCGCGGCGACATCGTGCGCGACCATTTCGATGCGATGATCGAGCACTACGGACCGGTGACCGGCGTCCGCATGGCGCGCAAGCATCTCGCCTGGTACGCCAAGTCGAGCCGGGGCGGGGGAGCTTTTCGTTCGGCCGTCAATTCCATCGCCGAGGTTGGCGAAGTCCGCTCGGCCATCGCCCGGTTCTTCGGAGAAGCAGGCAGCGAGGCCCTGGCGGCATGACCGCCCGCGAGATCGTGCTGGCCAGCCCGGACGAGGGACTCCGACGCATTCTGGAGGACGCGGGATATGTGCTTCTGTTCGCCACGACCGAGGATGCATTTCTTCACGCGCTGAAATCGGGGTTCGGCGACGTCGCGGTTGTGGATGCCCGGTTGTTGTCGAGCGCCGCGGACCGGATCGTCGCCGCGATGTCGGAAAGACCGTCCGACATTCCGATCGTCGCGCTGGGAGGGGCCGCGCCAGCACAGCTTCCGATCTCAACCCGCCATGCCCCGCACCCCGAGCACCGGGACAGCCTGCTCGGCACCATCGAACGCGCCCTCGGCGGCCCAGCCGGGGAGCCGCTGGTCGGGCAGGACAGCCTGTCGCGTGCCGTCGGGGCGCATTTGGCGCGCTATTTCGAAGCTCATGCCCCGGGGCTTCCCGGTCCGGGCCTCCACGGCCGGGTCTTGCGCGAGGTCGAACGATCTCTGATCGGCCACGCGCTCGGTGCGACGCACGGCAATCAGGTGAAGGCGGCAACCCTTCTCGGGCTCAACCGCAACACGCTGAGGAAGAAGATCCGCGATCTCGACATCGATGTCGTGCGGGGCATAAGATGACCCGGCCCGCCGGGAACGCGACTCCCGGCAGGAGCGGTTAACCGGTTCGGCACGCGATGGCGAATAAATCGGCGGCACTGGATGCGCCCGGGGCCGCCCGGCTGGTCGAATGGGCGGGACGGTACCGGCTCGGGCGAAGGGCGGCCGTGGCGCTCGCGGTCGCTTCGCTGGGTTCCGCGCTTGTCACCTACGCGGCGCTATCGGGCTGGCTGCCCATCGGTGCCGATCCCCGCGCGCTCCTCGTTCTTCTCAACATCGATCTGGTGCTCTTCCTCGCGCTCGGCGCCATCGTCGCCGGCCGTGTGGCGCGTATATGGATCGCGCGCAGGCGGGGCTCTCTCGGCTCCAGGCTGCACAGCCGGCTGGTGCTCTGGTTCAGCCTGATCGCCCTGATACCGGCGATCATCGTCTCCGTATTCTCGGCAGTATTCTTCAGCCTGGGCGTCCAGGCATGGTTCAGCGACCGGGTTCAGACCGCGCTCGACGAGGCCTCGATCGTCGCCGAATCCTACTTGAGCGAGCACCAGAAGGTGATCCGGGGCGACATCCTGGCGATTGCCCGGGACCTCAATCGCGCCGCGCCGCAGCTATGGGCCGAGCCCGCCAGATTCAACCAGATGATGGCGGCGCAGGGCGTTCTGCGCAATTTGAGCGAGGCCTACGTCTTCGACGGCACTGGCCGGGTGATCGCCCGCTGGAGCCTGAGCTTCGTGCTCGACCACGCTCCCATTCCGCCTTCGGCCATGGACAAGGTGCGGCGGGGCGAGCTCGTGGTTCTCGCGAGCGGATCGGAAAACCGGATGCGCGCCATCGTCAAGCTCGACAGCACGATCAACGCGTTTCTGTATGTCAGCCGCTTCGTCGAGCCCAAGGTCCTGGACCACATCGCCCGTACCAAGAAGGCGGTCGCCGAGTACCAATCTCTGGAAGGTCAACGACATACCTTCGAAATCACCTTCGCGATGATGTTCGTGCTGGTGGCTCTGCTTCTGCTGATGGCGGCGACCTGGGCCGGCATTACCTTCGCGACCCGGCTGGCGGGACCCGTGACCGCTCTCGCGGCGGCGGCGGAACGCGTGCGCGGCGGCGACCTGTCCACCAGGGTCGAGGAAAGCGGAGACCGCGACGAAATCGGCTCCCTGACCAACGCCTTCAACCGGATGACCGACCAACTCGAGACCCAGCGTGGCGAACTCCTGGAAGCGAACCGTCAGCTCGACACAAGGCGCCATTTCATCGAAGCGGTGCTGTCGGGCGTCTCGGCCGGGGTCGTGGGGCTCGACCGTTCCGGCCGCGTCAATGTCGCCAATCGGCTCGCTTCCGACCTGCTGTCACAGGACCTCGATGGGCGAATGGGACAATCTCTGGCATTGCTGGTTCCGGGCATGAGCGCGCTGCTCGCCAAAGCGAGGGTACGACCGGACCGAATGGCGGAAACCGAGATCGAGCTGAGGCGCGACGAGGGTACCGGAACTCTGTTCGTCCGGGTTACCGCCGATCTGAAGGACGACGCCATCGTCGGCTTCGTGGTCACTTTCAACGACATCACCGAACTTCTCGCCGCCCAGCGTAAAGCCGCCTGGTCCGATGTGGCCCGCCGGATCGCTCACGAGATCAAGAACCCGCTGACGCCGATCCAGTTGTCCGCGGAACGGCTGCGCCGAAAATACCTGGACGAAATCGAAAGCGATCCCAAGTCCTTCGACGACTACACCGAGACCATCATCCGGCATGTCGGAAATATCGGAAGGATGGTCGACGAGTTCTCCGACTTCGCACGCATGCCGGCCGCCGTTCTCGTGGCCAACGACCTCGGCGATCTTTGCCGGGTCGAACTTGCGCTCTACAGGGGGGCGCATCCGGAGATAGCCTTCGAGGCAACCCTGCCCGACGATCCGGTGGTCGTGAAATGTGACGGCGGGCTTGTGGCGCGTGCGCTTTCGAACCTGCTGAAGAACGCCGTCGAAGCGATCGAGGGTCACGGACGGACAGCGAGGAAGGGCCGGATCGGGGTCGCGATCGAGGAGCACGAGGACACCGTTGTCGTCTCGGTCGAGGACAACGGGCGCGGCCTTCCCGACGCGGCTCGCGAGCGACTGACGGAACCCTATGTGACCACGCGAGAGAAAGGCACCGGGCTCGGACTGGCGATCGTCAAGAAAATCATGGAAGACCACAACGGCGACATCGCCCTCGAAGCGGCACCGGACGGGGGAGTGCGCGCCCGTCTGGTCTTCCCAAAGGAAGAGCAGGGTGGCAGTCTGATGCGTTCGGCCAGCCACGAACTGCCTGGGGGACCCAGCGGTGCAGGTTGAAATCCTCGTCGTCGACGACGAGGCGGATATCCGTCGAACGATCGCCGATACCCTGGAAGACGAGGGTTATCGTTGCCGATCAGCGGCCGACAGCGTAACCGCGCTGGAGCTGATCGAGACGCGGCGTCCGCATCTCGTGATTCTCGACATCTGGTTACGCGATAACGATCGGGACGGGCTGGAGCTCCTCAAGATTCTGAAAGCCCAGTATCCGGAAATACCCGTGGTGATGATCAGCGGCCACGGAACGATCGAAACCGCCGTCAAGGCGATCAAGCTGGGCGCATACGAGTTCGTGGAAAAACCCTTCAAGGCGGACCGTTTGATGCTGACCGCGAAACGCGCGGTGGACACCGCGCGGCTGGAGCGTGAAAACGCGGAGTTGCGGGAGCGTGCCGGCGCCGATTGGCCGATGATCGGCACCTCGCAATCGATGTCTCAACTCCGAAGCGTGATCGACCGGGTGGGCCCGACCGGCAGCCGCGTCCTGATCACCGGCCCGTCCGGCGCGGGTAAAGAGGTCGCGGCCCGTGCTCTGCATGCGTGCTCGCACCGCCGCGACGGACCGTTCATCGTGCTCAACTGCGCGACGATGGCGCCCGAGCGCATGGAGAGCGAACTCTTCGGCTCGGAAGTCGGGAACGGCGCCGCACCCCATCTCGGCACCTTCGAGCAAGCCCACGGCGGAACGCTGTTGCTCGACGGGGTCGCCGACATGCCGATCGAGACCCAGGGCAAGATCGTGCGCGTCCTTCAGGAGCAATCGTTCGATCGCATCGGTGGCGGGACCAGGATCAACGTCGATGTCAGGGTCATCGCCACCGCGAGCGGAAATCTGATCGGCGAGATGGCGGCGGGACGGTTTCGCCAGGACCTGTATTACCGGCTCAACGTGGTGCCGATCGAAGTTCCTTCCCTGTCTTCCCGCCGGGACGACATTCCGCTTCTGGTCCGCCATTTCGCGGAGCGCGCGGCGGTTGCCAGCGGCATACCGTGCCGCGAGCTTGCGGAGGACGCGCTGGCCGTACTGCAGTCCTATGACTGGCCGGGCAACGTGCGCCAGCTCCGGAACGTGGCCGAATGGATTTTGATCATGGCGCCGGGAAGCGCATCGGACCCGGTACGGTCCGAGATGCTGCCGCCCGATATCGTGGCCAGGACCCCCGACCCGCTGCGCTGGGAGAACGGAACCGAAGTGATGGGGCTGCCGCTGCGCGAGGCGCGAGAACGCTTCGAGCGGGAGTACCTGATCGCCCAGGTCGACCGTTTCGGAGGCAACGTCTCGCGCACCGCCCAGTTTGTCGGCATGGAGCGTTCCGCCCTGCATCGAAAACTCAAGACGCTGGGCGTGGCGCCGGGAAACAAGGCCCTGTAGGCCGGCGCTTGAGCGTTCCCGCGCCCAATTCCCGCCAGGAAGGTCGGATCCGAAACCGATGAAGGTGATCGTCTGCGGCGCCGGTCAGGTTGGCTACCACATCGCGCGCCAACTCGCTTCCGAAGGCAACGATGTCACGGTGATCGACCAGTCGGAGGAGCTTTCGCGCCAGGTCGGCAACTCGCTCGACGTTCGAACCCTGGTCGGCTTCGCCTCTCATCCCGACGTGCTCGAGCGGGCGGCCGCGGGCGACGCCGACATGATCATCGCGGTCACGCAGGCCGACGAGGTCAACATGGTGGCCTGCCAGGTAGCCCATTCGCTGTTCAATGTCCCGACCAAGATCGCCCGCATACGCGCACAGTCGTACCTGCAGCAGATATGGGCCGAGCTGTTCAGCCGCGACCACATGCCGATCGACGTCATAATCTCTCCCGAGATGGAGGTCGCCCGCGCGATCCTGCGCCGCCTGTTCGTTCCGGGCGCGATCGATTCCATCTCGCTCGCCGACGGGATGGTGCGGGCTATCGCGGTGAGGTGCGGCGACGACTGCCCCGTGATCAACACGCCTCTGCGCCAACTCACCGGCATCTTTCCCGACCTCAATATCGTTGTAGTGGGAATTAGCCGCGGCGACACCACGCTGGTACCGACGGCCGACGACCAGATGCTGCCGGGGGACGAGGTCTATTTCGTCGCCGACAACGACCACGTCGCCCGGGCGATGGCGGTGTTCGGACACGAGGAACCCGAGATCGGGCGCATGGTGATCGCGGGCGCCGGGCATGTCGGCCGCTTCCTCGCCGGGTTGATCCGCGAGGAACATCCGACCGTCAACGCCAAGATCATCGAGGCAAGCAAGACCCAGGCCGAACGGGCCGCCGTGGGGCTCGCCGGGGTGACGGTCCTGAACGGCGACGCGCTCGATCCCGAGATCCTGAACGAAGCGAATGTTCCGACCGCGGAGGCGATCGTAGCCGTAACCAACGACGACGAGACCAACGTTCTCGCCTCGCTCCTCGCCAAGTGGCACGGCGCGGGGAGGGCCGTCACCCTGATCAACAACATGAACTATGCCCCGCTGATCAGCACGCTCGGAGTCGATGTGGTGGTGAACCCACACGCGATCACGGTGTCGACCATCCTCCGGCATGTCCGGCGCGGCCGCATTCGCGCCGTGCATGCGCTGCCGCAGGGGATCGGCGAGATCATGGAAGCCGAGCTGCACGAATCGTCCGATCTCGCGGGCCATGCGATCCGTGACGCCGGTTTGCCCTCGGGTGTGCTTATCGGCGCCATCGTCCGCGACGGCAAGGTGGCGATTCCCCGCGCTTCCAGCGTGCTGCGCACCCACGACCGGATCGTGATGTTCGTTGCCAGGAACGCGATCAAGCATGTCGAGCGATTGTTCTCGGTGCGTCCGGACTATTTCTGAGGACGCGGGATGAGCGCGCTCGACCGTCTTCCCAAAGCGGTGATCTTCGACTGGGACAACACGCTGGTCGACACATGGCCGGTAATCCACGATTCGATCAACACGACGCTCGTGGCGATGGGGCATGAGCCGTGGTCGCTTGATGAGACCCGCGAGCGGGTGCGGCGATCGTTGCGGGAGGCCTTTCCGGAGATGTTCGGCGCGCGCTGGGAGGAGGCGCGCGAGATCTTCTACCGGCGTTTCGACGCCATCCATCTCAGGCAGCTGGCGATCTGCGACGGGGCCGAGGCGCTGATCGCCCTGCTTGCCGGGCGAGGCGTCTGCCTCAGCGTGGTGAGCAACAAGATGGGCCGAAATCTGAGGCGGGAGGCCGGCCATCTCGGCTGGGCGAGCCACTTCTTCCGCCTGGTGGGCGCTACCGACGCCAGGCGCGACAAACCCGCGACCGACCCCGTCGATCTCGCGCTATCGGGAAGCGGCGTCGCACGCGGCGCCGATGTCTGGTTCGTCGGGGATACGGCCATCGATCTGGAATGCGCGCACAACGCGGGATGCACGGGGATACTCGTCCGGGAGGAACCGCCGCGGGGCCCGGAATTCGGGGAGTTCCCCCCCCAGGCGCATTTCGTTCGCTGTACCGACCTCCACCGGCATATCGAAAGCCTGTGATCGCGGTTATTTTCTCGCCGCGCGTTTTGCGGTAATCATCCCGCGCTTGTGTGTGTTGGTGGGGCGCGCATGTCGCGCCGCACCGTCAACGGTTCGAAGTCAAGACTCGAAGAGAGCGGGACCCAAGATGTCATCGGAAAAGCCTCAAAACCTCCAGGACACATTCCTCAACCACATCAGGAAGAACAAGACGCCCGTCACCGTCTTTCTGGTCAACGGCGTCAAACTGCAGGGCATAGTCACCTGGTTCGACAATTTCTGCGTTCTGCTGCGGCGGGACGGTCACTCGCAGCTTGTCTACAAGCACGCCATCTCGACGGTGATGCCGGTCGCGCCGGTACAGCTCTATGACGAGAAGCGCGAGGCCGAACCCGCTGTCGACTAAAGGGAACGGGATGCCGGGCGCGACGGCGACCGGACGCGCCGCGGTCATCCATCCCCACGCGAAGTCCGCCACCGGCGACCCGCGAAGCCCTGATGCCAGGCTCGACGAGGCCGTGGGTCTTGCCGGAGCGATCGGGCTGGATGTCGTGCACGCCGACAGGATCGCGCTGTCCCGGCGTCGTCCGTCGACCTATTTCGGGTCCGGGATCGTGGACGCGGTTGCCGAAGCGGTCGAGACCGAGGAGGTCGACCTCGTCTGCGTGGATACCGCGCTCACGCCGGTCCAGCAGCGCAATCTGGAGCGCGCCTGGCACCGCAAGGTCATCGACCGGACGGGGCTGATCCTCGAAATATTCGGCGCGCGGGCGAGCACGCGGGAAGGCGTTCTCCAGGTGGAACTCGCGCACCTGACCTATCAGCGAAGCCGCCTGGTGAGAAGCTGGACTCACCTTGAGCGCCAGCGCGGCGGGCGCGGTTTCATGGGCGGTCCCGGAGAGACCCAGATCGAGGCCGACCGCCGGCAGATCGACGAGCGAATCACGCGAATCCGCCGCGAGCTCGGTACGGTGCAGCGTACGCGGGGCCTTCACCGGGCAGCCCGGCGCCGGGTGCCGTATCCGGTAGCCGCGCTGGTAGGCTATACCAATGCTGGCAAGTCGACGCTGTTCAACCGTCTGACCGATTCGCAGGTCGCCGCGGAAGATCTCCTGTTCGCGACGCTCGATCCGACCATGCGGGGCGTCGATCTACCGTCCGGGCGACGGGTAATCCTTTCCGATACCGTCGGTTTCGTGTCGCAACTGCCCACGATGCTGATCGCCGCCTTCCGGGCTACGCTGGAAGAGGTGCTCGACGCGGACCTGATAATCCATGTCCGGGACATCGCCCACCCCGACAGCGATGCGCAATGCCGCGATGTCGACGATGTGCTCTCCCAACTCGGCGTCGATACCGGCAACGGGATCCTCGTCGAGGTGCACAACAAGATCGACAAGCTCGTTCCGGAAGAGCGCGCATCCCTTGTCGGCCCGGGCAGCGGACGAAACGATGCGATCCCGGTTTCGGCGGTGACGGGCGAGGGGATCGACGGGCTGGTCCTCCGGCTCGATGCCGCGTTCGGATCACGGCGGCGGATCGTCGACCTGGAGGTGGATCTCGCGGACGGGGCGCGGCTCGCCTGGCTCTACCGCTACGGCGAGGTGCTCAGCCGCAGGGACGACGGGCTTCTGGCGCATATCCGGGTAGGGCTGGATCCGGCCGACCTCGGGCGTCTGGAGCGGCTACTCCGCGAAGACAGCTGATTTCGCACCCGGTCCGAGATTTTCTTCGGCACCGTTGACACCGCCCGGTCGAATGCCTAGATATCTAGCACTCGGCAGGGAGGAGTGCTAACATCGTTGGCGCTCCTCGCCGTTCATCCGGGATCGGCGGTTGCGCGGTGAGCGGAACCGCCATGCCGGCATTTTCGACCAGTCAGGAGATATACAGGATGAAACTCAGGCCACTGCACGATCGTGTGCTGGTTGAGCCGCTGGAGGCCGAAGAGAAGACGGCCGGCGGCATCATCATTCCGGACACGGCCAAGGAAAAGCCGATGGAAGGGAAGATCGTCGCCGCCGGAAACGGAGCGCGCTCCGAAGACGGCAAGATCACCGCGCTCGACGTCAAGTCGGGCGACCGGATCCTTTACGGCAAGTGGTCCGGCACGGAAGTGAAAATCGATGGTCAGGATCTCCTCATCATGAAGGAGTCCGACATCATGGGCATCATCGAGTAAGCGGAGCGGATCATGGCAGTCAAGGAAGTCAAATTCGATACCGATGCGCGGACGCGGATGCTCCGGGGCATCGATGTCCTGGCCGATGCGGTCAGGGTCACTCTGGGTCCGAAGGGCCGCAACGTGGTTCTCGACAAGGCGTTCGGCGCCCCTCGCATCTCCAAGGACGGCGTCACCGTCGCCAAGGAGATCGAGCTTGAGGACAAGTTCGAGAACATGGGCGCGCAGATGGTGCGCGAGGTCGCGTCGAAGACCAATGACGACGCCGGCGACGGCACCACCACCGCGACCATTCTCGCCCAGGCCATCGTCAGGGAAGGCCTCAAGTCCGTGGCCGCGGGCATGAACCCGATGGACCTCAAGCGCGGCATCGACGTCGCGGTGGAAGAGGTCGTGAGTAGCGTCCAGAAGCGCTCGAAGAAGGTGAAGACCGAGGAAGAGATCGCCCAGGTCGGCACCGTTTCGGCCAACGGCGAGCGCGAGATCGGCAACATGATCGCGGATGCGATGCAGAAGGTCGGCCAGGAAGGCGTGATCACGGTCGAGGAGGCGAAGAGCCTCGCGACCGAGCTCGACGTGGTCGAGGGCATGCAATTCGATCGCGGCTATATCTCGCCCTATTTCATCACCAACGCCGAGAAGATGCTCGCGGACCTCGAGAGTCCCTTCATTCTCCTGCATGAGAAGAAGCTTTCGGGTCTCCAGTCGATGCTTCCGCTGCTCGAGTCGATCGTGCAGTCGGGGCGTCCGCTGCTGATCATCGCCGAGGATGTCGAGGGCGAGGCGCTGGCGACGCTGGTCGTCAACCGCCTGCGCGGCGGCCTCAAGGTGGCGGCGGTCAAGGCTCCCGGATTCGGCGATCGCCGCAAGGCGATGCTCGAGGACATCGCGACCCTCACTGGCGGCCAGGTGGTCTCCGAGGATCTCGGCATCAAGCTCGAGAATGTCACCCTCGACATGCTCGGCAGCGCGAAGAAGATCGCGATCACCAAGGACGAGACCACGATCGTCGAAGGCGCGGGCAAGAAGAGCGACATCTCGGGGCGTTGCGGCCAGATCCGGGCGCAGATCGACGAGACTTCGTCCGATTACGACCGCGAGAAGCTGCAGGAGCGGCTGGCCAAGTTGGCCGGCGGCGTCGCGGTGATCCGTGTTGGCGGCGCCTCCGAGGTCGAGGTTAAGGAGAAGCGCGACCGCGTCGAGGACGCGATGAACTCGACTCGCGCCGCGGTCGAGGAGGGCATCGTCGCCGGCGGCGGCACCGCCCTTCTGCACGCCTCGCAGGCGCTCTCCAAGGTCAAGCTCGACAACCCCGACCAGCAGGCAGGCATCGAAATCGTGCGCCGCGCCCTGCAGGCCCCGCTGCGGCAGATTGCCGAGAACGCCGGTTACGAAGGCTCGGTCGTGGCCGGCAAGCTGCTCGAATCGAAGCAGGCCAATTTCGGCTTCGATGCCGCCGCGTGCGAGTACACCGACCTGGTCAAGGCCGGGATCATCGACCCGACGAAGGTGGTCCGGGCGACGGTCCAGGGCGCGGCTTCGGTCGCCGGGCTGCTGATCACCACCGAGGCGATGGTGGCGGAGAAGCCCGACGACAAGGCCGCTCCGGCAATGCCGCCGGGCGGCATGGGCGACATGGGCGGCATGATGTAGCTGTCATTTCAAGTCGGCCGCGCGTACCGGTCGGGCGTAGAGTAGGGAAGGGGCCGCCTTCGGGCGGCCCTTTCTTTATTCGTTTGCCATCGCACGGCCATCGCACTAACCCTCGCGCTATCGTCGATCGTTCCGAGTGCTCCATGCAGGTCGATATAGACGCCGTCACACGGATGATGCGCGCTGTCGCCGAAGCCGAGATCCTTCCGCGCTTCCGCGCCCTGGGCGACCGGGAGTCGTGGGAGAAGCGATCGGGCGCCGTGGTCACGGTGGCCGACGAAAGAGCGGAGGCGGCGCTGTCCGACGGGCTTGCCGCGCTCCTGCCGGGCTCCAGCATCGTCGCGGAAGAGGCTTCAGAGACCGCTCCCGAAACGCTGGACGCGCTCAACCGGCCGGGACCGGTCTGGGTGATCGATCCGATCGACGGGACCGCCAATTTCTCCGAGGGGAAGGCCTGCTTTGCGGTGATGGTCGCGCTGGCGGTGGACGGCGAGACCGTCGCCGGCTGGATCTACGACCCGGTGGCGGGTTCCGCCGCGGTGGTGGAACGCGGAGCGGGCGCGTGGCGGGACGGTAGTCGTCTCCGCGTCGCGGAGCCGGTGCCGGAGGCCGAGATGACGGGCGCATTCGGATGGCGGCTCTACAAGGACAAGGGTTTCAGCTCCCGTTTCCGGGGACGCACCTATAACAAGTGCTGCGCCTTCGACTATCTCGCGCTGGGCGAAGGGCGTACCCATTTCGCGTTCTATCGCAGCCTCAAGCCCTGGGATCATGCGGCCGGCCAGCTCCTCCATGCGGAAGCCGGCGGCTACAGCGCCTGCGTCGACGGCACCGGCTATCGGCCGGGCCGCCAGGAACAGGAAGGCCTGCTGCTCGCCCCGACGAAACGCATCTGGGACGATCTCGCGCCTGGTATCCGCGGTTCGCTCCGCATGTGAGCCCCGGATTGCCCGGCCTTCCGGCACTCCCTATGATCCGGCGCATTCTCGCAAATCAGGGGCAGGGCATCCGATGACCGCATCCGTCGCATTCCTCGGGCTTGGCGTGATGGGCTTTCCGATGGCGGGGCACCTCGCGGCCAAGGGCCACGACGTCACCGTATATAACCGGACCGGCACGAAGGCGGAGAGCTGGGTCGGACAGCACGGTGGCACGAGCGCCGCGACGCCGGCGGAAGCGGCCAGCGGCGCCGACTTCGTGTTCATTTGCGTCGGCAACGACGACGACCTGCGCGCGGTGGTCCTCGGTCCGGACGGCGCGCTCGCCGGGATGGGCGAGGGGGCCGTGCTGGTAGATCACACCACGACATCGGCGATCGTCGCCCGCGAAGTCGAGACGGCGGCGAGCAAGGCCGGCATCGGCTTCCTCGACGCCCCGGTCTCCGGCGGCCAGGCCGGGGCGGAAAACGGTGTGCTGACCGTCATGGTCGGCGGCGCCGACGCGGTGTTCGCCCGCGCGGAACCGCTGATGGGCGCCTATGGACGGACCATCGTCCACATGGGCGCGGCCGGCAACGGCCAGCTCACCAAGATGGTCAACCAGATCTGCATCGCCGGCATCGTCCAGGGTCTGTCGGAAGGCCTAAACTTCGCGGTCCGCGCGGGGCTCGACGCCGAACGCGCGGTCGAGGTGATCTCGGGCGGCGCGGCGCAGTCGTGGCAGATGGAAAACCGGGCGGCGACGATGCTGGCCGGCAAATACGACTACGGCTTCGCGGTGGACTGGATGCGCAAGGATCTGGGCATCGCGCTGGAGGAGGGGGATCGCAACGGCTCCCGACTTCCGCTGACCGCGCTGGTCGACCAGTTCTACAAGCACGTCCAGGCGCGCGGCGGAAACCGCTACGACACGTCGAGCCTGATGATTCTGCTGACCGGCGACTGACCCGGAAGAAGCCCTACGCGCGTTCGCGCGTCTTGGCGTCCTCCCAAAGCGCATCCATTTCTTCCAGGGTCGCGGCTGCGGGTTCCTTGCCCGCCTCGGCAAGGCCACCCTCCACATGGCTGAAACGACGCACGAATTTGCCGTTGCAGCCCCGCAGTGCTTCTTCGGGGTCGATTCCGAGGCGCCGGGCCACGTTGACGCAAGCAAACAGAAGATCGCCGAGCTCTCCCGCGACCTCGGCCTCGCTACGGCCGTCCCCGATGGCGCACTTCAGTTCGCCCAGTTCCTCGTCGACCTTGGCAAGCGTCGAATCCATGTCGGGCCAGTCGAAACCGACTCGGGCTGCGCGTTCCTGGAGCTTCCGGGCGCGCATCAGGGCGGGCAGGGCGAGCGCCACCCCGTCGAGCGCGCTCGAAGGTCCGTCCTTCGCGTCGGCCTTGTCCCGCCGTTCCCGTTCCTTCATCGACTCCCAGGCCGGCCGCAGATCGCCGTCCTTCGCCGCATCGCCGAAGACGTGGGGATGCCGCCGGTACATTTTCTCCGTGATTCCGCGCGCGACCGAATCGAAATCGAACGCGCCGGCCTCCCGCGCCATCTCCGCGTGGAACACGACCTGGAGCAGGAGGTCGCCAAGCTCTTCCTCCAGCGCCGACAGATCGCCCCGGGCGATCGCATCGGCGACCTCGTAGGCTTCCTCGATCGTGTACGGCGCGATCGTCGCGTAGGTCTGCACCGCGTCCCACGGGCAGCCGTTCTCGCGGTCCCGCAGCCGCGTCATCAACGCCAGTAGCGCTTCGATAGGGGTGGGCCGTCCCGATTCCTTGGTCTCTTCCATCAGCCGCATCCCCGGTCGGACCTGTTCATGTTTGTCGCATAATATATCTTATGGAACTTCAATCGACATTCCGTCGTAGGCTGGCTCGACGTCGTCGGGCGTGGCCGCCCGCATCGCGTCGTAATCCGCGTGGTGGTTCATATGCGTCAGGATCGCGCGCCGCGGCCTCACGCGGTCGAGCCAGACGCTGGTCACCGGCCAGTGCGCGTGAGTCGGATGCGCGCGGTCCAGACGCAGGCAATCGACGAGCCAGGTGTCGACGCCCGCGATCGTGTCGAGGCTCGCCTCGGGCAACCGCACCACATCGGTCGAGTAAGCGAAGGCGCCGAAGCGGAAGCCCGTCGATCGACAGATCCCGTGATCCTGCTCGAATGGCTGGATCGTCAGGCCGTGCGTCTCGATCGGCCCGCCGATGGCATGGGGCCGCAGAAACGGCGGGTAGTTGCGTTCGGGACCGCTCGCGCCGCGGAACAGGTAGGAAAACCGAGTGACAATCTCGTCCAGCACCTCGCTCTCGGCATAGACATCGATGTCCGTCCCGGTGCCGCGCGCGATGCCGCGGAGATCGTCGATTCCGTGCACATGGTCGGCATGGGCGTGGGTGAACAGGACCGCGTCGAGCCGATCGATTCCCGCGTCGAGGGCTTGGGCGCGAAGGTCGGGCGACGTGTCGACCAGGATATTGACGCCGTCCCACTCGACGAAGATCGACGGGCGCCGGCGCCGGTTGCGCGGGTTGCGCGGGTCGCAATCGCCCCAGTGACCGCCGATCATCGGCACGCCCTGGGAGCTGCCGCAGCCGAGTACGGTGACCCTCATAGGTTGGCGCGGGCAGCCGATTTCCTGAACAATTTGAAGAAGTTATCCGTGGTTTGCCGCGAAATTTCATCCACGTCGACAGCCTTCACCGCGGCGATCGCGGCCGCGGTGTGGGCGACGAAGGCAGGTTCGTTGCGCTTGCCCCGCCTGGGCACCGGCGCAAGATAGGGCGCGTCGGTCTCGACCAGTATGCGGCCCAGGGGTACCTGCGCGGCGATTTCACGCAGCTCGTCCGATTTCTTGAACGTCACGATTCCGGAAAAGGATATGTAGAGCCCGAGCCCGATCGCCGTCTCGGCAAGCGCGGGGCCTGCGCTGAAACAGTGTATGACCCCGGAGAAAGCCCCCTCCTCCATCTCTTCCGCAAGGATGGCCGCGGTGTCTTCGTCGGCATCCCGGGTATGGACGATCAGCGGCAAACCGGTCTCGCGCGCGGCGGCAATATGGTTGCGAAAGCTCGCGCGCTGATCGTTTCGTGGGCTGTGGTCGTAGTAGAAGTCGAGACCCGTCTCGCCGATGCCGACGACCTCCGGCTCCGCCGCGAGCGCGGCCAGACGCGCGGTATCCGCGATGCCCTCGTCGGCCACGTTGTGCGGATGGACGCCGACCGAGCAGTCGACCGCCCGGTGGTCTCGCGCGAGCGCCCTCACCTTTTCGAACTCGGTAAGCCTGGTGCAGATGGTGACCATGCGGCCGATGCCCGCGGCCTTCGCACGCTCGATGGCTTCGGCCCGGTCGTCGTCGAATGCGTCGAAATCGAGATGGCAGTGGCTGTCGACCAGCATCAGGCGGATGCCTCCTCGGCGGTTTCCTCCTGAAGCCGGGGAAACACCGGGCTCGGCTTGGGAAGCGCCGTTCCCACCGGCACGTTGTCAGCCGAACCGAGATTTGCGAATGTCCGCCGCCCGGGATCGACGGCGAGCTGATCGAGAATGCGCCCCGACGAATCCGGCATGAAGGGTTGCAGCATGATCGCGATGCGTCGGATCGTCTGGACCAGCGTGGCGAGAACCGCGCCGGTGCGAATCCTGTCTTCCTTGATCGATGCCCAGGGCGCCTGGCGGTCCACATAGGCGTTGGCCTGACGGACCACCGACCAGATCGCGTCCAGCGCCTCGTGAAAGGCCTGCGCGCGCATGCGGTCGCGACAGGTTTCGAGGAGCCCGGAGGCCGCATCCAGCAGCTCCCGGTCGGCATCCCTGTGTCCGCCCTCGTGAACCGGCATCGTGCCGTCGAAATAGCGCTGGATCATCGACGCGACACGCTGGACGAGGTTGCCGAGATCGTTGGCGAGATCGCCGTTGATGCGGTTCACTATGGCGCGGTGGGAGAAATCGCCGTCATTGCCGAACGGTACCTCGCGCAGCAGAAAATAGCGCAGCTGGTCGAGCCCGTAACGGTCCACCTCCTCGAACGGGTCGATGATGTTGCCGACCGACTTGGAGATCTTCTGGCCCTCGTTGGTCCACCAGCCATGCGCGAAGACCCGCTTCGGCGGCGCCACGCCCGCGCCCATCAGGAAGGCCGGCCAGTAGACCGCGTGAAAGCGCAGGATATCCTTGCCCACCATGTGAAGATCGCACGGCCAATAGGTTGAAAACGCCTGCGAATCGGTATCCGGATAATCGACCGCAGTGGCGTAGTTGGTGAGCGCGTCGAGCCACACATACATGATGTGGCCGGCGTCGTCGGGCACCGGCACGCCCCACTTGAAGCTGGTGCGCGAGATCGAAAGATCCTTGAGCCCGCCCTTGACGAAGCTCACGACCTCGTTCCGGCGCGACGGAGGGGCGATGAAGTCGGGGTTGGCGTCGTAGAACGCGAGAAGCCGGTCCTGCCACTTCGACAGGTCGAAGAAATAGCTCGGCTCCTCGACCCACTCGACCTCGGCGCCCGACGGCGCGCGCTTGACGCCGTCCGCGCCCTCGGTGAGCTCGTTCTCGTCGTAGAACGCCTCGTCGCGCACCGCGTACCATCCCGAATAGCTGCCGAGATAGATGTGGCCGTTATCCATCAGGGCCTGCCAGATCGCCTGCGATGCCTTGGCGTGGCGCGCCTCGGTGGTGCGTATGAAGGCGTCGTTGGAGAAATTCATCGCCTGGGCGAGTTCGCGGAAATTCTCCGACACCCGGTCGGTGAAGACCTGCGGATCGACCCCGGCGGCCTGCGCCGATTTCTCGACCTTCTGGCCGTGCTCGTCGGTTCCGGTCAGGAAGAACACGTCATAGCCGTCGAGCCGCATGAAACGCGCCAGCGCATCGCAGGCAAGCGTCGTATAGGCGTGGCCGATATGGGGCGAGTCGTTGACGTAGTAGATCGGCGTTGTCAGGTAGAAGCGCTTATCGTCGGACATCTCGCCCTCCGGTGCTCGGGCGCCGTCAGACGCGCATCGCGGATTGCAGCTGCCGGAACGCGCCCAGCACGACCTGCTTGCGGTCGAGATTGGCGCTTTCCGCCTGGTCGATCAGCCGGGCACACTTCTCCCATAGCACGGCGAGGCGATCAAGACCGGCGCGGGCTGCGATGTCCGCGGCGGTCTCGCCCTCCCCCTCGAAGACCTCTCCGCCCGGAAGGCCGCCATCCGCGCCGGCGCGCGCGACCCGCGCAATCCACCAGAGGAAGAGCTGCATCGTCGTCCGATAGGCCGGTTCCGCGTCGCGCCGGGCGAGACGGTCGGAGAATTCGTGCAGCGCCGGCAGATCGAGATCGGGCAGCTTGGCGGCGAACCCGACCACGGTGTCGAGAAGCTCGAGCCCACCGCCTTCCAGCAGCGCAAGCGCGCGGCCCGGGCTGCCCTCCGCGATCGCCAGCAACCGTGCGAGATCCCCGGGCTCCGCCCCTGCCCCGCCGCCCGTCAGAATCTCGCCCATCGCATCGTCCGGAACCCGGTCCAGCGGCAGCCGGCAGCAGCGCGAGCGGATCGTCGGCAGCAGTCGCCCGGGAGAGTGTGAAACCAGCAATATCAACGTATTGTCGGAAGGTTCCTCAAGCATCTTGAGAAGCGCGTTGGCGGCGTTGAGATTGAGGTCGTCGGCGCTGTCCACGACGACCGCCCGCCATGCTCCCTCGGCCGCGGTCAGGTGAACGAAATGGCCCGCGGCGCGCACCGCGTCGACCCCAATCACCGTCTTTGGGCCGTCTCCTTCGAGGTCGCGGGAAAGTGTGAACAGATCGGAATGGCCGCCCGATGCGACCCGACGAAACACCGGATGGTCTTCCTGGAGCGCGAGGGACTCCCCCTGCCCGCCGGTCCCGCCGGCGAGGACGAAACGCGCGATCCTGAAAGCGAGCGTAGCCTTGCCGATGCCCCGGGGTCCGGAGATCAGCCACGCATGCGGGACACGACCCGCGCGCCAGGCGGACAGGAAGACCGCTTCAGCCGATTCGTGTCCGAGCAGGACGGGATTTTCGCGCGGGTGCATGTTCGCCGTCACGCTCCGTTTAGCCCACCGACTCTCCGAGCCGGCGCAAGACCGCGGAGAGAATCTCCTCCGCGACCCGGTCTTCGTCCTGCGCAGAGTCGATCACCGCACAGCGATCGGGCTCCGCGGCCGCAATTTCCTGAAAACCGTCTCTCACCCGCCGATGAAAGTCGAGCGGCTCGCTCTCGTACCGGTCCGGGGAAATCGAGCGTTTCCTCGCGCGCTCGAGCCCCAACGCCGGATCGACGTCGAGAATCACCGTGAGGTCGGGTCGGAACCCGTCGAGCGCGGCGTCTCCGATGGAGCGGATCGTCGCCAGGGGCACGCCCGACCCGTAACCCTGATAAGCGAGCGTCGAATCCGCGAAACGGTCGCAGATCACGATGCGCCCGGCGGCAAGGGCCGGCTTCACCGTTTTTGCGACGTTCTCCGCCCGTCCGGCGAAATGCAGCAGCACCTCGGTCGCCGGCTCCCAGCCCGCTTCGCCGGGATCGAGCAGCAGCGCGCGAATTCGCTCTGCCTCCGTCGTGCCGCCGGGCTCGCGCGTAACAAGGCTCGGCATACCGCGCCGTTCGAGGCTTCGCGCGAGGCGTGCGGCATGGGTCGACTTGCCCGCCCCCTCGCCGCCTTCGATGGTGATGAACCGGCCGCGTTTCATGCGTGCCGGCAATTCAGTCCGACACGATCTTGGCGTTGGCGCGGCTTCTCGCCGACACCGCGCCCAGCAGGCTCCTCGCCTGCGCGACATCGGCATAGGGGCCGAGCAGGACGCGGTAGAGCAGCGGCCCCTGGCCGCGCGTCGCGATCACGGCGCGGCCGAGCGGGGTAAGCCTGGCCTTCAGCTTGTTCGCGTTTTCCCTGTTCAGGAAGGCGCCGGCCTGAATATAGACCCGCTCGATCGCCCGGCCCTTCCCGGATTCCCCACCGGGCGCCGGCAGGGAGGCGGTCTCGACCGGTCCCGTGTTCTGGGGCAGCGGCTCGAACACGACCCCGTCCGCCGCCATTCGCATCGATGTCGGCGGGGGAGTCGTCTTGGCCAGCGCCACCACCTGGCGACTCTCCTCGGGCATGACCTGGACCCGGACGCGGGCCGTCCCCTTGTAGCGGAATCCGAGGAGCTGGGCTCCCCGCCGCGACATGTCGATGATGCGCCCGCGCACGAAGGGTCCCCGGTCGTTGACGCGAACCGCGACCGCACGCCCGTTGTCGAGGTTGGTGACGCGTACCATCGTCGGCATCGGCAATGTCTTGTGCGCCGCGGACACGGCGTTCATGTCGAAGAACTCGCCGTTCGCGGTGCGCTTGCCGTGAAACTTGGGTCCGTACCAAGACGCGATCCCGGTCTCGTCGTAGCTCTCGTCGACCATCGGCCGGTAGGCGATGCCGTCGATGGCGTATGGCTTGCCGACCTTGTAGGTCCCCTCGTCGGGCGGCGGCGCGACATGGGCCGTCTTGCGCTCGCCGCTGCCGCACGCCACCACGAGCAGAGCCGCGCAGACCCCGAAGGCGGCCGTCCCCCATCGCCGGAGGTTGTCGATGGCCGGAACGTGCGGACGGCGCGGGCCCATGGGTTCCTGCTTCTATCTTCCGGCGATGCGGTCGGCAAGGCTGCCCACCGCGGTCGCGAACAGGTTCGACCGGTTCCACCGGAGGATCGCGCGGAAGTTGTCGTAGACGACATAGGCCGAACCGTTGGCGCCGCCCGGCAGCAGGATCGAGGACCGCAAATTGCGCGCCGGGAGGTCCCGGCCGTCGGGCCTGCGAACGCCGAGGCGCTGCCAGTCGCGCAGCCCCTTTCGAACCTTGAGCCCGATCAGCGCCCGGTCGAACCCCCTCGGCAACCGCACCTTGCGGCCCCAGGTCTGGTCGCCGCGCCAGCCGACCTTGCTCAGGTAGTTGGCGCTGGAGGCGAAGATGTCGGCATGCGTGCCCCAGATATCGCGCCGCCCATCCCCGTCGTAATCGACCGCGTAACGAAGGAAGGAGGACGGCATGAACTGGTTCTGGCCCATCGCGCCCGCCCACGATCCCATCATGTCCTTCGCGCCGATATGCCCCTGGTCGATGACGGTGAGCGCGTTGAAAAGCTCCTTGCGGAAATAGGCCGACCGGCGCCCGTCATAGGCGAGCGAGGCGAGCGCCGGTATGACCGGGAAACCGCCCAGATAGCGCCCGAAATCGGTCTCGATGCCCCAGAGCGCCACGATGAAGCGGGGCTGGACGTTGTATTTCGCCGACACCTCCTTGAGGAGAGTCGTGTGTTCGGCAAGCCGCGCCCTGCCCTTCTCGATCCGCGCCTTCGACACGACGCGCGAGAGGTACCGGTCGAGCGTCAGCTTGAATTCCGGCTGTCTGCGGTCGAGCTCGACGACACGCTTTATCGGGCTGATGTCCGAGAGCGCGGACTCGATCGTCGAGTCCTTGAGGCCGCGTTCGCGGGCCTCCTTGCGAACTCCCTCCAGCCAGGCGTCGAAACCGGGATCGGCCCACGCGGGCACGGCCAGCGCGGCCAGAATGCCGCCGACGATGAGTACCCGCCAAGCGTTCCGAAGTGCCATCGACCCCCTTCCGGTCCCCTGAAGAGGCTGGAAGCCACGGCGTTAGTGCCATGGTTCGGACGACTCGGCAACGCCGATCCGCGCCCGCTGGCCAGCGCCGCCGCTCGCCTCTATATGACAGGCGATGCGTGACATCCCGCCGAACCCGCCATGACGGAGGCCGAACGGACCGGATCGGGCCGCAAGCTCGACGACAGCTTCGAGTGGCACGCGCTGGCTTCGCTGCTGCCCTATCTGTGGCCCCGTGGCGCGTTCGAGATCAGGCTGCGGGTCGTCGTGGCGCTGGCCTTCCTCGCGTTCGCCAAGATCGTGACCGTGTACATCCCGGTTCTCTACAAGGAGGCGGTCGACATCCTCGGCGCCGACGGCGAGGCCCTGGTGGTGGTGCCCATCGGCGTGATTTTGGGCTACGGCGTCGCCCGGCTTCTGGCGACCGCGTTCGGGGAACTCCGCGACGCGGTCTTCGCCAAGGTGGGACAGCGCACGATCCGCCAGGTCGCGCTCGCGACTTTCCGCCATTTGCACGGCCTCGCACTCCGCTTCCATCTCGACCGCCAGACCGGCGGGCTGTCGCGGGCGATCGAGCGCGGCACCAAGGCGATCGATTTCCTGCTCCGCTTCGCGCTGTTCCACATCGTGCCGACGCTGCTCGAACTGACTATGGTTTGCGCCATCCTGTGGACCCTGTTCAATTTCTGGTTCGCGCTGGTGACGCTCTGCACCATCGTCGGGTTCGTCGCCTACACGATGGTCGTCACCGAATGGCGCCTGAAATACCGCAGACGCATGAACGAGACCGACCAGGAAGCGAATACGCGGGCGATCGACAGCCTGCTCAACTACGAGACCGTCAAGTATTTCGGCAACGAGGCCTACGAGGCGCACCGCTTCGACTCGTCGCTTCGGCGCTACGAGCGGGCCGCGGTGACCAGCAACGCCTCGCTCTCGCTCCTCAACATCGGACAGGCGCTCATCGTCGGCTGCGGCCTGTCCGGGATGATGCTGATGGCGGGCCACGGCGTCGCCGACGGCACCATGACCGTGGGCGACTTCGTGATGGTCAACACCTACCTGATCCAGCTCTATCTGCCGCTCGGCTATCTCGGCTTCGTCTATCGCGAGATCAAGCAGTCGCTGACCGACATGGAGGCGATGTTCTACCTCCTCGGCGTGGAACCCGAAGTCGAGGACGCGCCGCTCGCGCCGGCGCTCGCCGACGGGCCGGGCGAGATCGCGTTCAACGACGTGTCGTTCAGCTACGACCCCCGCCGCCGCATCCTGCACGACGTGAGCTTCGCGGTGCCGGCCGGGCGGCGGGTCGCCATCGTCGGGCCGACCGGGGCCGGGAAATCGACGCTGTCCCGCCTGCTCTACCGCTTCTACGACGTGACCGAAGGCGCGATCGCGATCGACGGCCAGGACATCAGGGGCGTCACCCAGGCATCCATCCGCGCCTCGATCGGGATCGTCCCGCAGGACACGGTGCTGTTCAACGACACCGTCTACTACAACATCGCCTACGGGCGGCCCGACGCGACGCCGGCGGAGGTCGAGGAAGCGGCGCGCACGGCCGCGATCCACGGCCAGATCATGGCGATGCCCGACGGCTACCAGACCGTGGTGGGGGAACGCGGGCTCAAGCTCTCGGGCGGCGAAAAGCAGCGGGTGGCGATCGCCCGGACAATCCTCAAGCGCCCCCGCATCCTGATGTTCGACGAGGCCACCTCGGCTCTCGACACCCGCACCGAACGGGAGATACAGGTCGCGCTGAGAGAGATTTCCCGGGACCGGACGACGCTGGTGATCGCCCACCGGCTGTCCACCGTGGTCGACGCGGACGAGATCCTGGTACTCGAGCAGGGGCGCATCGTGGAGCGCGGCACACACGCATCGCTGCTTGTCCGGGACGGCACCTATGCGCAGATGTGGGCCCGGCAGCAGGAGGCGGGCGAGGAAGCCGCGCTGCCGGAGGGCGGCACGCCGCTGCCCGCCTGATCCGGGCCGTTGTCAGGCAACCCGGCGGGCGGCACTATGGCGCGGTCGAAACTGCGAGGCATCCGGTGACCGGGCCTTCCGAACCGACCGTCGAAGACTTGGCCGAGCGCATCGCCGACGGCTGCCTCCTGGCGCTGCCGAAACCCGACGCCGGAGCCTCGATGGCCGCGATCCGGGCGCTGATCCGGCGCCGCGCGAAGGATCTCAGGCTCTGGTGCCTGCCGGCGGCCGGGCTTCAGGCGGACCTCCTGATCGGCGCGGGCTGCGTGGCCTCGATCGAATGCAGCGGCGTGTCGCTCGGAGAGTTCGGCGCCGCGCCACGCTTCCGCCGGGCGGCGGAGAGCGGCACCGTCCGTATCGTCGACAGCACCTGCCAGGCCATGTACGCCGCCGTGCAGGCGGGCGAGAAGGGCATGCCCTTCGTCGGGCTGCGCGGCATCCTGGGCTCCGACATCCTGACCCACCGCGACGACTGGCGGACGATGCAGAACCCGTTCGCGGACGACGAGGACCCGGTGGTCGTCCTGCCCGCGGTGCGGCCGGACGTCGCGCTGATCCATGCCCGGCTGCGCGATTCGATCGGCAACCTCTGGGTCGGGAACGCGCGCGAGGCGGTTGTGCTCACGCATGCCGCGCAAAGCACGGTCGCGACCTTCGAAGAGCATTACGACGGCAACCTGCTCGACGACGAGCGCATGACCGCCGGCACCATCGCGCCGATCTACGTCGAGGCCGCGGCGCACGCGCCGAAGGGCGCCAGGCCCCTCGCCCTCCCCGGCGCCTATCCGGCCGACCGGGAAGGGCTGGCCGAGTATGCCTCCGCCGCGCGGAGCGAAGAGGGTTTCGCCGTCTGGCTCGACCGGCACGTGTTCGGGACCGACCGGGCCGCGTGACCGCCCCGCCCACCACCGACGAATTCCTCGCCTGCGCGCTGGCGCGCACGATCGAGGGTCTCCGCAACGTCGCCGTCGGAACCAACTCGCCGGTCGCGGCAACGGCGGCGCTCCTGGTCCAGGCCGAAAGCGCAGGCCGGACCCGGGCGAGCATCCTCGGCAGCCGGCGCTACAACCCGTTCAACGACGGCGGCAGCGAGATCCACGACCGCGCCGCGCAGGGGCGGATCGACGCGTTTTTTCTGGGCGGCGGCCAGATCGACGGAAGCGGCAACATAAACCTCGTCGGGACCGGTTCCTATCCGGACGTAAACACCCGTTTTCCAGGAGGTTACGGATCGGCCTTCCTTTATTTTCTCATCCCCCGCGTAATCCTGTTCCGCGAGGAGCACAGCCGCCGCGTGCTGGTGCCGAAGGTCGATTTCGTCAGCGCGCCGGGAACCAGCCCGCCAACCGTCCACCGCACCGGCGGCCCCTACGCATTGGTCACGAGGCTCTGCGTCATGGCGTTCGACCGCAAGGCCGGCGGATTCCGGCTACAGAGCCTGCACCCGGGGGTGGAGATCGAGGAGGTCCGCGAGGCGACCGGGTTCGGGTTCGAGATACCGCCTGATGTCCCCCCAACGCCTCCTCCCGAGCCGGCAAGACTGACCCTGATCCGCGAAATCGTGCGCGGGCAGGTCGCCGAGACCTACCCCGAATTCGCCGCGACCGGCATCGCCGGGGTTTAGGCGCCGGATCAGCTTACGTCGAGCGTGCCGGAGACCGCGGCCAAGGCCCGATCGAATGTCTTTATGTCTCCGACGCCGCGCCGCCGGCAGCTCGCCAGGTGGCTGAGATCCCGCGCGGAGAGGCCGGGAAAGCGATCATAAAGCTGACGCGCCAGCGTCACGTCTTCGTGCATAAGCGGCCATACGTCGACCCCGCAGCGTTCGACCAGCACGAGCGCCGCATCGAATGTCGCCGCTCGGCCGACCCGCAGATAGGCATGCGCCATTTCCTGCACCGCCTCCGCGGAGGTGGCAAGGGGGATGCGATCGCGGGTGCATGCCGCAAAGAACGTCCGGGCCGGTTCGCGGAGCGGATGCGGACGACCGACCGCGTAAATAAAGACATTCGTGTCGACGAAGATCATGTATCGGCTACGCCGTGCCGTCGGGACTCGCCGATCGCGGCCAGGTGCTCGTCCCAATCCGGCTCCTTCGGCGGCCCGTCCAGCGCGTCGCATTCCCGAAAAAACTCATCCACATCGGCCGATGACCGGAACGGGCGGCTTTGTTGACGCCTTTCGAGCCGCTCGCGGGCAGCGGCTCGCAGCCAGGCGCTCAAGGACAGTCCCTCCCGGCGGGCCTGATGGACGAAACGATCCCGATCCTCGTCCGGAATCACGAGTTGGACCCTTGCCATAAGATGTATGTTCCTTAGGTATGTGTGATTATTTTACACAATATCTTTAACGCTATCAAACCGCGCCCCGCCTGGATGGACGGCCGCGTTTACACGCCCCGGCCGTTAGGCGACAATTCCGCCCCCGCGCCGCGTGTGCCGGGGCAATTCGCTGAACATCGAGGAGACAGTCACGATGGGGATTAGACGTTTCGGGGTTTGCGCGCTCGCTCTCGCGCTCCCCGCCTTCGCCCTTCTCGCGGGCGGCGCGCCGGCGGCGGCGCAGGGCAAGCATGTCATGAAGCTTTCGATCGTGGTCGCGAACGACCCGCTGCACGAGTTCATCAAGGAGTACAAGCGCCAGATCGAGATGAAGTCCGGCGGCAAGATCACCGCCGAGCTCTACCCCTCCGCCCAGCTCGGCAAGATTCCGCGGCTGATCGAGGGGCTCCAACTCGGGACGGTCGAATTCTTCGGGACGCCGGCGGGCTTCCTCAAGGGCGTCGACCCCCGCTTCCAGGTGCTCGAAGTGCCGGGCGTCTTCAACAGCGCCGAGCACGCGCACAAGACGATCACCGACCCCCGGTTCCGCGACAAGTTCCTGAACATAGCGGTCGGCAAGGGCGTCAAGGGCGTCAGCATCTGGATGTACGGCCCGACCTCCTACGCCTCGCTCACCCCGGTTCGCAAGCTGGGCGATTTCAAGGGCATGAAATTCCGCGTCCTCGCCACCAAGGTGGAGACCGAGGTGATGGCACGCCTCGGGGCGACCGGCGTGCCGATGCCCTATTCGGAGACCCTGCCGGCGCTGCAGCGCAAGCTGATCGACGGGATCCGGTCCAACATCACAGTGATGGCGGCGACCAAGCATTTCACCGAAGCCAAGTTCATCACGGTGGTCAACGACACCTACATCCCCTGCGTCGGCTACGTCTCGATGGCGTTCTACAACAAGCTGTCGAAGGATTTGCAGCAGGCGGTCGAGGATGCCGGTAAGGCCGTCGAGAGCTTCATGTTCAAGACCGCCCAGGACTACGGCTCGCGCGCCGAGCAGAAATGGCGCGACGGCGGGGCCGAGGTGATTCGGCTGTCAGCGGCGGACCAGAAGAAGTTCATGGAGACGGTCCAGCCCATCGGCGACGACGTCCTTGGCAAGCGTCAGGACACCAAGGAAATGTTCGAGCTGATGAAGACGGTCGCCAAGTCGCACGCGGGCGGCTGACGCCGGACCAAGCAGGGCCGTCGCCGTTTCCATCGGCGGCGGCCCTGTCTTCGGGAGGAAAAGAACGCCATGGCGGAAATGGCCAACGCGGCGGTGCTCACCGGACCGCGCAATTTCGAGTTCCGGGAATTCGACCTCCCCGATATCGCGCCCGACGAGGGCGTGCTGCGGGTCGAGGCGGCGGGGCTGTGCGGCACCGATTACGAGCAATACACCGGCCACCTCGCCGGCACGCCGTGGGACATCACGCCGATCGTCCCGGGGCACGAGATCATGGGCTGGCTCGACCGGGTCGGGCCGGAGGCCGCCAGGCGCTGGGGCGCCAGGGAAGGCGACCGGGTGGTGGTCGAATCGATCATCCCCTGCGGACACTGTTTCCAGTGCGCGATCGGCAAGACGACGCTCTGCGAGAGCAACATGGGTTACGGGCTCTACGCCTCGACGGAGAAGGCGCCGGGTCTCTGGGGCGGCTATGCGAGCCACATGTACCTCCATCCAAACACGCTGGTTCACAAGGTTCCCGACGACATCCCGCGCGACGTGCTGTCGCTGTTCAACCCGCTGTCGAACGGGGTGCGCTGGGCCTATGAGGCGCCCAACACCCAGCTCGGCGAGACCGTGGTGATCGAGGGTCCCGGCCAGAGGGGGCTCCTCTGCGTGGTCGCCGCGCGCGAGGCCGGCGCGGGCACGGTGATCGTTACCGGGACCGCGAACGACGCCCACCGCCTCGAACTCGCCCGCCGGCTCGGCGCCGAAATTACGATCGACGTGGATGCCGAGAACCCGGTCGAGCGGGTCCGCGAGGCGACCGGCGGCCGCGGGGCGGATGTCGTGGTCGAGGTTTCCGCCGGAGCGACCCAGCCCATCGTCGACGCGGTCGACATGGTGCGCCGCGGCGGGCGCATCGTTCTCGCCGGACTCAAGAGCTTCAAGCCGGTCGGCAACCTGGTCACCGACAAGATCGTGATCAACGAGATTCAGCTGATCGGACTGCTGTCGGCCGGCTGGGTGTCGATCGAACGGTCGCTCGACATCCTCAAGCGGCGGGGCGGCGAGCTGCAGCCCCTGTGCTCGCACATGTTCCCGCTGGAGGAAACCGACACTGCGGTGCGCGCGCTTGGCCGCGAGGTCGACGACGGCAAGGAGGTCGTCCATATCGCGCTCGACGTCGCGGGCTAGCTTTCATACCAACGCGAACGGAGACAACCGAATGAGTGCCGATCTGAGCGGAACATCGATCCTCGTGACCGGCGCCGGCCGCGGCCTGGGCCGCGAAATGGCGACCGCGCTGGCCGGAGCGGGGGCGAGCGTCGCGCTGATGGAACGCGACCGTCCCGAGCTCGACGAGGCGGCGGCGCAAATCGGCGCGGCTACCGATCCGGGACGTATTCTCGCGATGCAGGGCGACGTCACCAGCGCCGACGATGCCGCGCGGGTGGTCTCGGAAGTGAACGGCGCCTTCGGCAAGCTCGACATGCTGGTCAACAACGCCGCCCTCGGCCCGCAGGAGCACTCGCCCACCAACACTGCGCCGCGCCGGCCGATCTGGGAGGCCGATCTCGATCTCTGGCTCGCGACCGTGGCGGTCAATTCCTCGGGCCCGTTCATCATGACGCGGGCGGCGCTCCCGGGCATGCTGGAGCGCGACTGGGGGCGGATTGTCAACGTGACCACCAGCCTGGATACGATGCTGAACCCCGGCCTCGGGCCCTACGGCCCCGCCAAGGCGGCGACCGAGGCGCTGACCTCGATTCTCGCTTTCGAACTCGAGGAGACCGGCGTCACCGCCAACGTGCTGGTTCCCGGCGGCCGGGCCAACACGCGGATGATCCCGTCCGACGGCAAATACACCGACCGCAACTACCTGATCCAGCCCGACGTGATGCGGGCGCCGGTCGTCTGGCTCGCCTCGCGCGCCACGGACGAGGTGAACGGCAGGCGATTCCGCGCGGCGCTCTTCGACCCCGAGCTGCCGCCCGAGGAAGCGGCCGAGAAGGCCGGCGCCCCCGTGGCGTGGCGCGATCTCATGGGCCAGACCATCCACTACATCTGATCCCGTGCGCACCAGCAACGGGCGTATCCTCACGACCCATGTCGGCAGCCTGCCGCGGCCGGACGCGCTCGCCGCGCTGTTGCTCTCGAAGGAGCACGGCGAGGACTACGACGAGGCCGCGCTCGACCGCCTGACGGAAGAGGCGGTCCGGGATGCGGTCTCGGACCAGCGCGACCTCGGGCTCGACATCGTCAATGACGGCGAGGTGGGGCGCACCGGCTACGCGACCTATATCCAGGACCGGCTGTCCGGATTCTCGGGCGAGAGCCCGTCCCTCTTCTTCGACGATCTGAGCGACTTCCCGGAATATCGCCGGCAGATGGGCCGGGCCGCGGGCACCCGCCGGCTGCACCGCCCGCGCTGCACCGGCCCGGTCGCGATCCGGGATACCGGGCCGCTCGCGCGCGAGATCGAACGGCTCACCGCCGCGCTCACCCAGGCCGGCGCCGCCGAGGGTTTCATGAACGCCGCCTCTCCCGGGGTGATCGCGGTCTTCCAGGCGAACGACTTCTACCCCGACACGGACGCCTATCTCGCCGCGCTCGCCGAGGCGATGAAGCCGGAATACGAGGCCGTCGCCGACGCTGGGCTGATCCTCCAGATCGACTGCCCGGACCTCGCCATGGGTCGCCACGTGATCTACAGCGCCGAGGACGATGCAACCTTCCTGCGCCGCGCCGCAATGCAGGTCGAGGTCCTCAACGCGGCGCTGGAAAACGTGCCCGCCGAACGCGCCCGCCTCCATGTCTGCTGGGGCAACTACGAAGGACCGCATCACCGGGACATCCCGCTCGAAGCCATCGCCGACGTGTTGCTGTCCGCCAAACCGCGGGGCCTCCTGTTCGAGGCCGCCAACCCGCGCCACGCCCATGAATGGACGGTGTTCCGCGACCGGGGCGGCTGGGACGACAAGATCCTGATTCCCGGAGTCGTCGATTCGACGACAAACTATGTCGAGCACCCGGAACTCGTCGCCGAACGCATAGGCCGATTTGTCGACTTTGCCGGCGTCGAACGCGTGATCGCCGGCACGGATTGCGGCTTCGCGACCTTCGCCGGCATCGGAAAAGTCGACCCCGCGATAGCCCGGCTGAAACTAGAGGCACTTGTCGCGGGCGCGGAAATCGCGAGCCGGCGGCTCGGGACCTGATCGCGGCGGCGTGGACGCCGTCCCGCGGGTCTGTTAGCGTTCCCTTGCCCGCGCGGGAAACGGATGGCAACAGACCGTCGGAGTTCGGAGCATGGACCCGGTTCATATCACGATCGTCGGCGTGGCCGTCGCGCTGGCCGCTTTGATCGTAACGTTGAACGGATCGCTGCGCCGGGATATCGACCAGCGTTTCGATGGCGTCGACAAACGTTTCGACGGCATCGACAAGCGTTTCGACGGCATCGACAAGCGCATCGACGGCATCGAAGAGCGTTTCGACAAGCGTTTCGACGGCATCGACAGGCGTTTCGACGGCATCGACAGGCGCCTTGACGGAGTCGACGGACGCCTGCGCTCCGTCGAACAGGGCCTGGCCGAGGTCCGGGGCAAGCTCACCTTCGTGGAAAGCTATATCCTCGGCCGCAACGACCCGGCACCCGGAGAGACGCCTGCCGAGTGACAGCGCCCGCTGGGCAATTCATCCTCCGACTCAACTGCCGGGCCCGTCGAGCTCCACGCCGTAGTCGCGGCGCACTCCCTCTTCCGTCACGTACCCTTCCTCCAGGTCGCGGGCGATGCTGCCGGGCGACCGTTTCGCCGGGTCGCCGTAGCCGCCCCCGCCGGCGCCCTGGACGCTGAACACGGTTCCGGCCTCCAGGCTCAGCCGGCAGGAGGAGGGCATGACCTCCGCCCGGTCGCTGCCGGGGTGGAGGACGAAGCGGCTCGGCCCGCCAGGCTGGCCGCCGCGCAGGCCGGCCGGGGGCATGGCGGCGCGGTCGGAGCGGTAGACCACCTCGGCCGGCTCCAGCATTTCGTAAATCCGGCGGAAGTTCAGCCCGCCGCGAAACTCGCCCGCCCCGCCGCTGTCGGGATTGAGCTCGAAGCAGCGGATCCGGCAGGGGAACTCGGACTCGACGATTTCCACCGGCGCGGCGTAGAGATTGGCGAGGTGGACTGTCACCCCCGACGCGCCGTCCGCCCCCTCCCCCGCGCCATAGGCCGAGCCGAAGATCTCGTACTGGTTGCCGCGGCCGGGGCGGTTGCCGCCAGGACGGGCAACGACGATGCTGCCGCCGCTGCCGCCGGAATGGGCGATCGACCGTCCTGGCAGCAGCGGGTCGAGCGCCTCCAGGATCACGTCGACCAGCTTCTGGCAGGTCTTCATGTAGCTGGAGCAGGGCGCCGGCGGCTCGGCACTCAAGACGCTTCGCTCGGCGAACCTGAACGAGACCAGTCGGCGCGCGCCGTCGCTGTAGCGCAGCGTCGGGTCGATCAGCCCGATCAGGCAGTACCATACGCACCCCTCGACCATGGCGATGCGGAGATTGGCCGGGCCCCTTGTCTGGGGGTCGCATCCGGTGAAGTCGAATTCGATCTCCCCGCCCGAGACCGTGACCCCAACCCGTATGCGAACCGGCTTGCTCTCGTCGACGCCGTCGTGATCGAGGAACCCTTCCGCCTCGCCGACGCCGTTGGGGATTGTCGCCAGCGCGGCGCGGAACTCCTCGGCCGAGGACTCGATCATCGCTTCCATCGCCTCCACCACCGTGGCGGTGCCGTAGCGCTCGCACATCGCGTGCACGTGCTCGCGACCGATCCGCGTCACCCCGATCTGGCCGGAAATGTCGCCCAGCACGACATAGGGCGCCCGGGTGTTGGCGGCGATCAGCCGCATCATGTCCTCGTCGGGCTCGCCCGAATCGTGGATGCGGACCGGCGGCAGCAGCATTCCCTCGTGAAACAGCTCGGTCGCCTGGCCGTAGGTCGAGCCCGGCACCGTCCCCCCGACATCCGCCTTGTGCGCGATCGTGGCGGCGAACGCGACCAGCCTCCCCTCATGGACGATAGGCGCGGCGAAGCCCATGTCGGAGGCGTGCGGCATGTTCCCCTCATAGGGGTGGTTGGTGACGAAGACGTCGCCCTCGCGCAAGTTCTCGGCCCCGTAGAGGGCGAGGATCCGCTGCACCAGGTGGAAATAGACCGGGCCGTGGAAGAACATCCAGGGCGCCACGACCAGCCGCCCCTCGGCGTCCACGATTATGCAGCTGAAATCCCGCGACTCCCGGACGATGGTCGAATAGCCCGAGCGGAAGAAGTGGTAGTCCATCTGCTGCATCACGCTTGCGAGGCGGTTCCGCAGCAGTTCGACCGTGATCGGATCGACGCTCATGCCGCTTCCAGGACGATGTTGCCGAACCGGTCGCGATACGCCGACCAGCCGGGCGGGACGACGGTGGTGGCGTCGATCTGCTCGACGATCAGGGGACCCGACACCGGTTTTTCGCCGATATCCCCGCGACCGAGGACCTGCGCCTCCAATTGCGTCCGCCCGTCGAAGGTGACGTTCCGTACGCTTCCGGCCCGGGCCGCAGGTTCCGCGTCCGCGCTGTCGTCCGTCAGGTCCGGCTTGGGAACGGGCACCCGGACGCGGAGACGGAAACTCACCGCCTCGATCGTCGAGTCCGGCGCCGAATGGCCGTGCAGGCGGAGATGCAAGGCATGGAAACGCTCCTGCACCTGAGAGATCCCCGTATCGGCGACCGGCCGCCAATCGAGACCGTCGAGCGGCGTGCGGATCTCGTAGCCCTGCCCGGCATATCGCAGGTCGAGCTCGCGCACGAACAGGCGCTCGCTCCCGCCCAGCCCCTCTTCCGCCAGCTCTCTCTCCGCCCGCTCTTCGAGCGCCTTGAAACAGGTTTCGGCGTAGTCCGCGCCCATCGCCCCCACGTCGACGATCTCCGAACGGATGTAATCGTGGACGACATCGGAGCACAGCAGGCCGAACGCCGAGAACGCGCCGGGACGCGGCGGCACGAGCACGTTCCGGATGCCGAGCTCTTCCGCCACCATCGCGGCGTGGACGGGGCCCGCGCCGCCGAACGCGACCAGGCTGGCGACGGCGAGATCGACCGCCTTCTTCGCCGCCTGGACACGGATCTCGTCGGCCATTCGCGCGTTGATGAGGCGGACGATGCCGGCCGCGGCCTCGCGCGGCGACAACTCCATCGGTTGGGCGATGGCGGTCTCGATCGCCCTCTCCGCCGCGTCCCGATGGAGCGCGGTCCGGCCGCCGAGCAGGTAATCGGGGTTGAGGAAACCCGAGACCAGGTCCGCGTCCGTCACAGTCGTTTGCTCGCCGCCGAGCCCGTAGCAGACCGGCCCCGGTTCGGCGCCGGCGCTGTCCGGCCCGACCGTCAGGTGATGGGCGGCGTTGACCCGGGCGACGGTTCCGCCACCCGCCGAGATGCTCGCGATGTCGAGCGCGGGCACGTCGAGCTTGCGCTCGGCGACAGTCCCTTCGGTGACCTCCAGCGGCACGCCGTCCTCGATGAAGGCGATGTCGCAGCTGGTGCCGCCCATGTCCATCGCGATCAGGCGCGACCGGCCCTGGCCTTCGCCGAGCACATGGCCGCAGGCCCGCACCCCCGCGGCGGGTCCGGAGAGCAGCGTGCGCACCGTGCGGCCGCTCCCGGTGGCGGCCGCGAGCGGCATCACGCCGCCATTGGATTGCATCAGGAACCGGCTCGGCGTCTCGATGCCGCGCGCATCGAGGCCGGCGTCGAGATCCGCCACGTATCGGGCCAGAACCGGTTCCAGATAGGCATCGATCAGGCAGGTCGACAGCCGGGGCCACTCGCGGATCCTCGGCAGGACCTCCGAGGACAGCGAGACGTGGGCATCGGGAACCGCGCTCCGGACGATTTCGCCCGCGCGGCGCTCATGCGCGGGGTTCATGAAGGAGAACAGGAAGCAGACGGCGAACGACTCGACGCCCTTTTCCCCCAGCCGAAGCGCGGCGCGCTCCACCGCGTCCTCGTCGAGCGGTTCGATCTCGCGGCCGCGATAGTCGATGCGGCCGGGGATTTCAGCGGTCCGGCTTTGCGGCACCAGCGGCGCCGGCCGGCGGAACCTGAGATCGAACTGGTTGGTTTCGCGCGCTCCGGTCTGCACCTCCTGGACCGCGCGGAAGCCCTCGTTGATCAGCAGCCCGGTGCGCGCGCCCTTCATCTCGAGGAGCGCGTTGGTGGTCACCGTGGTGCCGTGTCCGAAAAAGCCGATCTCACCCGGCGCGATGCCGGACCGGAAAAGCCTGCCGATGCCGTCGAGGACGGCAATGGAAGGATTGCCGGGCGTGCTCGGCACCTTCTCCACCTGCACGCCGCCCGACCCGTCGACGAGGACGAGGTCGGTATGCGTACCGCCCACGTCCACGCCCAGACGGTACTCGCTCAACCGCGATATCCCTCCAGCCGCCCGGCGGAGGCGGCGCCGTGCTACTCGGCGGCCGCCCTGGTCTCTCCGCCGTCCATCAGCTCCAGGAGCTTGGGCGGCGACATCGGCAGCGATTGCGGCCGGATGCCGATCGCATCGCCGATGGCGTTGCCGATCGCGGCCAGAGTCGGCACCACCGGAACCTCGCCCACGCCCCGCAGCCCGTAGGGATGGTTCGGGTTGGGCACCTCGACGATCACGGTGTCGATCATCGGCACGTCGGAGGCCACCGGCATCCGGTAGTCGAGGAAGCTCGGGTTATCGAGGGTTCCGTCCTCGCGGTAGATGTACTCCTCGTTGAGCGCCCAGCCCACGCCCTGGACCGCGCCGCCCTGGTACTGGCCCTCGACCTGGAGCGGATGGATCGCCTTGCCGGCGTCCTCGATCACGGTGTAGCGGGTCACGTCCACCCGGCCGGTGCCGCGATCGACCTTGAGGTCGACGATATGCACCCCGAAGCCGGGCCCCTCGCCGGTCACGTTCATCTCCGAATGGCCGGCGATGGCGCCGTGGCTGACGCTGGTCCTGGACGCGATGTCCTTGATCGAGAGCGGTTCGAAATCGCCGACATTGGCGCTCGCGGGACGGCAGTGTCCGTCCTCGAACGTGACCTCCTCGGGCGAGACGCCCCAGATCTCGGCCGCGCGCGCGACCATCTTGTCGATCGCCTGACGGGCGCTGTCGACGATTACCATGCCGGACGAGAACGTGGTCCGGCTCCCGGCGGTCACCCGGTTGTTGCCGATGGCGCTGGTGTCGGCGAAGTTCGCGCGCACCTTTTCGAGCGGAACGCCGAGCTCTTCCGCCGCCATCATGCTGATGGAGACGCGCGAGCCCGCGACGTCCGAGGTCCCGAGCATGATGTTGACCGACCCGTCGGGCGTAATGGTGAGCGATCCCGTCGTGTCGCCGCCCCGATTGAACCAGAACCCGGAGGACAGGCCGCGCCCCTCGCCCGGCTTGACCGGCGAATTGTAATGGTCGGTCTTCTTGGCGGCTTCGAGCGTTTCGACGAAGCCGATCGGCCCGAAAGTCGCGCCGTAGAGCGTCGTATAGCCCTCGGTGGCGGCGTTCTTGAGCCGGAAGTCGAGCTCGTCCATGCCGATCTTGTTGGCAAGCTCGGTGACGATCGCCTCCACCCCGAACACGATCTGCGGCACGCAGGGCGCGCGGAACGCGTTCACCTTGGGCCGGTTGGAGACCACCTCCCAGGCCGTCGTCTTGATGTTCTCCAGCGCGTAGCGGGTGAACATCGCGTGCGGCGCGTTGAAGAACATCGAGCCGGTGAAGGCGCCGGTCTGGAAGATCAGCTCGGCCTCGGCGGCGACGATCTTGCCGTCCCCGGTGCAGCCCATCTTGATCCGCGAGCGGGTGCCCGAGACCGGGCCGGTGCAGCGGAACACCTCGTTCCGGGTCAGCACGATCTTGACCGGACGGCGCGCCTTTTTCGACAGCACCACCGCCAGCGGCTCGCCGTAGAAGCCGGTCTTGCCGCCGAAGCCGCCGCCCATCTCGGACTGCATCACCTTGATGCGCGACGAATCGAGCCGGAGGATGTCCGCCAGCCGGTCGCGGAAGACATGCGTGCCCTGGGTGCAGCACCAGATTTCGATCTGGTCGTCCTCGTTGCAATTGGCGACGCAGCCCTGCGGCTCGATATAGCCCTGGTGCATCGGCTTCGAATCGTATTCGCGCTCGATCGTCACATCGGCCTCGGCGAAGCCCGCCTCCACGTCGCCCATCGCGAGGTCGAGCCGCTCGACGATGTTGGTGGGCGTGTCGTCTGCGCCCTCGACGCCCTTGGTCCTGAGATGGTCGTGCAGGATCGGCGCACCCGGCTGCATCGCCTCGACCGGGTCGATCACATGCGGAAGGGTCTCGTACTCGACCTCGATCAGCCTGATCGCGCGCTTGGCGACCGGCTCGCTGGTCGCGGCGACCGCGGCGACCGGATGGCCGTCATAGAAGACCTTCTCGCGCGCCATGATGTTGCGCGACAGATCGCCGCCCGGCGAGCCGAGCGGGAGCTCCGGGAAATCGTCCCTGGTCACGACCGCCTTCACGCCCGGCAGGGCCTCCGCCTTCGAAATGTCGATCGACTTCAGGACCGCGTGCGGATGCGGGCTCCTGAGGATCTTGCCGAACAGCATGCCAGGCAGGATCAGGTCCGCGCCGAATTTGGCGCGCCCCGTGACCTTGTCCGGCCCGTCCTGCTTGATGGGGTTGGTGCCGACGACCTTGAGTTCCTTGTCGGGGTTGAAGCCGCTGTCTTCCAGAATGCTCGCCATCTTCAGGCCTCCCTCATCTCTTCCGCCGCCGCCTGGACGGAGCGGATGACCTTGTCATAGCCGGTGCACCGGCAGAGATTGCCGGCCAGCCAGAAACGGATCTCGGTTTCGGTGGGGTCGGGGTTGCGTTCGAGCAGCGCCCGCGCGGCGATCAGGATGCCCGGCGTGCAGATCCCGCATTGCAGCCCGTTGAGTTCGAGGAAATTGCGCTGCAGCGGGTGCAGCTCGTCCTCGCCCTCGGCCATCCCCTCGATGGTGTCGACGTCCTTGCCGTCGGCCTCGATCGCGAGCACCAGGCAGGAGCAGACGAGCGAGCCGTCGAGCATGACCGAACACGCGCCGCAATCGCCGGTGGAGCATCCCTCCTTGGTCCCGGTCAGTCCGAGCTCGTTGCGCAGCACGTCGACCAGGGTCTGGCCCGGCTCGCAGAGGACCTCGTACTCGTCGCCGTTGATGGTCGTGGTTACATGAGCCTTGGGCATCAGTTTCTCCTCGCCCGGTCGAGCGCGGTTTCCGCCGCGCGCCGCGTCATCACGCCCGCGGTCTTGATCCGGTACGCGATCGTGCCGCGCTTGTCGTCGATCGGATTGCATGCCGCGCTCGCCGCCTTCGAAAGAGCGTCCAGCGCCGCGTCGTCGACCGGGGTTCCGATCAGCGCCGCCGCGGCGTCCTCGACCAGCAGCGGTCGGGGCGCGACCGCGCCGAGCGAGACCCGGGCGGCGGTGCAGACGCCTGCGGCATCGAGCGTCAGGTTGACCGCCGCGCCGACTATGGCGATGTCCATCTCGGTCCTCGGCGTCAGCCTGAGATAGCAATCCCCTGAACGCGGCGGCCGTTTCGGAAAGGTGAACGAAACCACCACCTCACCCGCCTCCAGCGCGGTCTGGCCGGGACCGGTTATGACGTCCTCGACCGCGAGGTCGCGCGCGCCGCCGGGACCGACGATGTTGGCGACCGCGCCGGCCGCGATCAGCGGCGGGACGCTGTCGGCCGCCGGCGAGGCGTTGCACAAATTGCCGCCGACGCTTGCCCTGCCCTTGACCTGGATGGAGCCGATCAGGGCCACGCCCTCGATCACCCCGGGCCATGCGGCGGCGAATCCCTCGTGATCCACCACCTTCATCCCGGAGGTCGCGGCGCCGAGACGCCATGCGCCGTCTTCGACCGATATTTCTGTTAGTTCCGGTATGTTCTTGATGTCGACTATGAGTTCGGGTTCGATCAGGTCCCCGTGCAGCAGGACCAGAACGTCGGTGCCGCCGGCCAGGATCCTGGCCCCGGAGCCGGCGTCGGCCAGCATCCCGACCGCCGCGTCGAGACTGCCCGGCGCGGCGTAGTTCAACTCCGTCATGCAATGCCTCCCAGCCGCAAGAAAACCGCTCGCCCCGCCGCCTGACGGGACAAGCCAGATGGTGCCTATTCAGCCCCGATTCGGCAAGCCGTCCGGAACACCTTGCGATACCGGGACGGCACCGCGCTCGGCAACGGAAAAGGGCGCCGGGATTTCCGGTGCCCCACTGCTCAACTATGATAAATCTATCTCAAGATAGGTCCCCAGTCAAGATATTTTTTCAAAATATGACATGTTTATTAGATTTGAGCCGCTTTCCTCGGGTTTCCCGCGCCCATTCAGACAACCCGCCGGCCGCGGCCGCGGACCATCGTGAGCGCGACCGCGAACGCGGCGACCAGAATCGCGGCGCCGGCGATATAGGGCGCGTCCCTTCCCCAGGCGGCGAACAGCGCGCCGGCGGTGACGGGTCCGAGTATCCGCATCAGGCTCTGGACCGACTGCGACACGCCGAGAATTGCGCCCTGCGCGTCTTCCGGCGAAGCGCGCGAGATCAGAGCGTTGAGCGCCGGCTGCCCGAGGCCGTAGCCGAGCGTGATCGCCGCGCCCGACAGCGCGATCGCGGTGACCGTGTCGGAGAGCGGGAGCGTGCCGATGCCGACCGCCATGGCGAAGATCGCGTAGGCCGCGGTCCGCTCTTCGCCGCGCAGCTTCACCACGACCCCGACCAACCCGCCCTGGATGACGACCAGCAGCACCCCGATATAGGCGAAGAAAAACCCGGTCTCGCGCGGCCCCCAGCCTACCGCGCGCTCCGCCCATATGGCGAAGGTGGATTCGAGCCCGCCCATCGCGAAACCCATCATCGCGAAGCAGAGGATGGGGATGCCCACCGCCGGCATGGCGAGGACCCTCCCGAAGCCCGCGATCTGGGCCCGGACGCTGTGGCGCGGCCCGGAGCGCTTCCGGCGTTCCGGCTCCGGCAGGAACAGGAGACCGAAGACGACGCCGACGAACGACATCGCCGCCGCCGCCAGGAAGGGCGTACGGAAATCCGGGTTCGCCGGGTCCGGGCCGGCGAGGATGCCGCCGATCGCCGGGCCGAGCACGAAGCCGAGCCCGAACGCGGCGCCGAACAGGCCGAGCCCCTTGGCCCGATCCTCCGCCGGCGTCACGTCGGCGATATAGGCCTGGCCGACCGCGATATTGGCGCCGAAGATGCCCCCCATAGCGCGCGCCGCGAACAGCATCCAGAGCGCTTCGGCGAAACCGAGCCAGAGGAAAGAGAGCACCGAGCCCACGAGGCTCAGCAGCAGGATGGGCTTGCGCCCCCATTTATCGCTCGCCCATCCCCACAGGAACGAGAACGCGAAGCCGAACGCCGAATAGGTCGCGAACAGGAGCGTCACCGTGGCGGGCCCGGCGCCGAACCGCTCGGCCCAGAACGGGGTCAGCGGGATGATGATCCCGAACCCCACCATGTCCATGAATACGGTGATCAGGAGCGCCGTCAGCGCGCCCCCGCGGCGAAACCGGTCCCTCATCCGCGCATCGCGCGCTCAGCCATGGCGCCGTTCCGATACTTCGCGTGTCGCACTCGGGAGCATACACAAGGTCGCCGCCTCCGCATTGCGGGGCGGCCGGTTTGCCCTATGATCCGACGAGCGGCGGACTATAGACAAAGGCGTCGGACCGCACGAGGCCCGGAGGACCGAGGATGGCGATACGGATCGAATACTGCGTCAGGTGAAACTACGAGCCGCGCGCCCTCCGTGCGAGGGACAGGCTCAAGGCGCTCGGCGCCGAGGATGTCGAGATCGCGCCCGGCGCGACCGGCGCCTTCGAGATCGTCATCGACGGCCGGACCGCCTATTCCAAGCTGGAAACCGGGCGTTTCCCGACCGACGAGGAGGTCGACGCCCTGTTCGGCTGACCGCCGGGCCTCAGTTCGTCCGGGCCGGAGCGTCGAGACCCGCTTGCACGCGCGGGGCATCGAAACTCCGCCCCGCGGGGCTCACCGGCCTCACCCCGTCCTCGCCGACCTCGACGATCGCGTAGCTGCGCTCGGACAACCCGTCGGCGCGGAAACGGAACAGCCCGGAGGCCCCCTCGAAGCCGCGCGAATCGATCAGCGCCCGGGCGCTGAAATCCGCGCCCGGCCGTCTTCCGAGGAGCGCCGCGACCGCGGCCGCGTCGTAGGCCAGCGCGGCGAGCGGGCCGGGCGTCTTGCCGAACGCCTCGGCGAAGCGTTTCCTGAACAGGCTCCTGAGCTCGGTCGCGGGGCTCGCGTACCAGGCGCCCCTCAACGCCGGTTCGTATCTCAGATCGAGCCGGTCCCAGGTGGAAATGCCGAGTACGCGCACCCGGTCGCTCGGAATGTCGTAATACGGCAAACGCGCCGCGATGGCGTAGACCGGGCTGCTGCCGGACGGCACCAGGATCGCGTCGAAGTCGACATCCCCCATCGTGTCGCGCTTCTCCAGCCGCTTCAGAATGTCGACCGACTCGGCATCTGCCCGCCGTTTCAGGGCATCGCGGTAGTCGTCCAGCGCGGCCTTGCGCCTGTCGTAGCGGGCGAGCCGCCGGACCGCGCGGTCGATCGACGGAATGTCGTCGGCATAGGCGGCGATCTCGTGCATACGAATGCCGGCCTCCCGGGCGGCCGCATCGACCGCGACGGCGGCCTGGGCGCCGAATCTGCCGGTCGGGATCAGGACGGCAAGGCTGCGGATCCCGCGCGTTGCGGCATATGCGACGACCGCCCGGATCTGCGGCTCCAGATGATGGCCGAGGATGAAGACGCGCCGGCCCGCCGCGGCGCGATCGTTGGTGAACGCGACCACGTTCACTCCCGCGCGCCCCGCGACCGGCGCCACCGCGGCCACGGAGTCCGAGAACAACGGACCGAGCAGCAGCCTCGCCCCGTCCTTCAGCGCCGCCTCGGCCGCCTCCACCGCGCCCGCCGGCGTGCCAGCGGTGTCGTAGGGCTTGAGCGCGAGGCCGGGGGCGGCATGGTCGAACACCGCCATCGTCGCGCCGTTCAGCATCGCCCGACCCAGCTCGCGTTCGTCTCCCGACAACGGCAGCAGGATTCCGACGATGACCGTCGCCTTGCCCGTCCCCGCCGGACCGCCGGTTCCGCCGGCGGCCGGGACGGGCGTATCGGGCTTGCGGAAGACTTGCGGGGCAGGTGCCGGTGCCGGCGCGGGAGGTTCCGCCGCGGGCGGCGGCGAGGAGGCCTCGACCCTTGGCGGCGGCGCTCCCGCTTCCGGCACGCACGCGGCCAGCGCGAGAGCGACCGTCGACAGCACGGCGCAATGCCCCAACCGGCTTCCCGGCCGGCGGAAAATCGCCGCAACGGATCGGCCCGCGAAGTTCATCCTATTCCTTCGATTATCGAACCAAATGCATGTTTTATTGAATTTACTTACGCGCCTTAACACCATCCAGGGCCCTGAACGAATCGGAGGTCCGGCGGCGCGCGCCGAACCCCCGATATCGTTGGTCGGAGCGATAGGATTTGAACCTACGACCCCTTGACCCCCAGTCAAGTGCGCTACCAGACTGCGCCACGCTCCGTCGAGATCGGCACCCGTTCGGGCCGGCCGAAAACGCACCCGACCATATAGCACCTCCGGAGCCGATTACAACGGCCGAGGAAACCGGGCGCCGGTCTATTCGAGCGCTTTGCGGAGGCGTGTCCTGATCTGCTCGAGCTCTTCGAGGATTTCGGCAAGCGCCTTCCTCAGGACCTCGACTTCCGACGCATCGGAGGCAGCGGAAGGTGCCGGCGCGGCCTGGACACCGTCGGGAGGTTCGGGCCGGACTTGCGGCTCCGGATCTTCGGCCGCCCGGGGCGGGGCGTGGGCATTCTGCCGGTCGGCGAGGGCCTTTACCCCGCCCTCGCGCAGCAGCTTCTGAACGCCCTTGATGGTGTAGCCGTCGGTATAGAGCAACTCACGGATCGACCTCAGCAGGTCGATGTCCTCGGGCCGGTAGTAGCGCCGCCCGCCGCCGCGCTTCATCGGCCTTACCTGGATGAACTTGCTTTCCCAGAAGCGCAGCACGTGCTGCGGCACGTCGAGTTCGCCCGCCACCTCGCTGATGGTGCGGAAAGCGGACGCCGACTTTTCCGCCCCGCGGCGCCTCCCTTCGACCGGATGTGCCGCTTCGGCCATGGCTCAGCTACCGGACATGTCCGAGTCGTCCGGCCCCGCGGCGGCCATCGAATCGTTGATTCTCGACTTGAGCACGTTGGAAGCGCGGAACACCAGCACTCTCCGCGGAAGAATCGGGACCTCCTCCCCGGTCTTCGGATTGCGTCCGACCCTGGGGCCCTTCTGTCGAACCGAGAAGCTGCCGAAGGAGGAGATCTTCACCGATTCGCCGCGGGCCAGCGAATCCGACATCTCGCGCAGCACGGTCTCCACCAGGTCGGACGACTCGTTACGCGACAGCCCGATTTCCCGGTACACCGCTTCGGCCAGATGCGCACGCGTCACCGTCGCTGACGCCATTTCCCCGAGCCTCCGCCTGTTCTCGGATCAGGGTACGACGCGCAGAGAATACAGTCAATTATCAATAGGATAGACGGAGTGCCTAATGTAATTCCGCGTTTGTCGGCGTCCGGCGGGGGGACGCCGGCGGAGGGACGCCGGCCGGGGCCAGCTACCAGCGGACCAGGCTGGCGCCCCAGGCGAAACCGCCGCCCATAGCCTCGAGAAGGCAAAGATCGCCGGGCTTGATTCGCCCGTCATCCGCCGCTTCGGCGAGCGCCAGGGGAATCGACGCCGCGGAGGTATTGGCGTGACGGTGGACGGTTACGATTACCTTGTCCTCCGGCATCCCCAGCTTGCCCGAAGTGCTCTTGATGATCCTCAGATTGGCCTGGTGGGGCACCACCCAGTCGACGTCGTCCGCGCTGATGCCGTTGGCGGCAAGCGCCTCTTCCATCACCGAGGCAAGATTGGACACCGCATGGCGGAACACGTCGCGCCCCGCCATTCGAAGATGTCCGACCGTGCGCGTGCTCGACGGCCCGCCGTCGACAAACAGGAGATCGTGATGACGCCCGTCCGAATGGATATGGTTCGACAGCACGCCGCGGTCCTGGACGGTGCCCGTTCCCTCCTCCGCGCGCAGGACCACCGCCCCCGCCCCGTCGCCGAACAGCACGCAGGTCGCGCGGTCGGTCCAGTCGAGGATGCGGGAAAAGGTCTCGGCGCCGATGACGAGCGCGGTTTCCGCCTGGCCGAGGCGGATGAAGTTGTCCGCCACGTTCAGCGCATAGATGAACCCGGAGCAGACCGCCTGGACGTCGAAGGCGGCGCCCCGGGTCATGCCGAGCGCGTTCTGGACCCGCGTCGCGGTTGCCGGGAAGGTTTCGTCCGGGGTCGCCGTCGCGACGACGATCAGGTCGAGATCGGAGGGTTCCATCCCGGCCCCGCCGAGAGCGGCGCGGGCGGCGGCGGTCGCCAGGTGGGAGGTGAATTCCCCCTCGGCGGCGATGTGGCGTTCGAGAATGCCGGTGCGCTGGACGATCCACTCGTCGGAGGTGTCCACCATCCGCGCGAGGTCTTCGTTGCCGAGCACCTTCTCGGGCAGATACCCGCCGTAACCGGCGACGACGGCCCTCGCGACCATCAGGATGCGGCCGCGCGCGTCCGAACGGGCATCGACAGCGAGCCGCCGTCGAGCTGTGCGGTAATCTTTTCGTTGAAACGATGGGCGGCCATGTCCACCGCCACGCCGATGGCGTTGGCGAAACCGAACGCGTCAGTCGAGCCGTGGCTCTTGACCACGGTCCCGTTGAGGCCGAGGAACATCGCGCCGTTGTAGCGCCTGGGATCGACGCGGGCGCGCAGCTTGTTGAGGCTGCGCCGGGCAAGGAGATAGCCGAGCCGCGAACTCAGCGAGCTCTTGAACGCCTTGCGCAGGAATTCGGAATACAGCTTGACCGAGCCCTCGATCGTCTTGAGCGCGATGTTGCCGGAAAACCCGTCCGAGACGATCACGTCCACGGTTCCCATCGCGATGTCGTCGCCCTCGACGAATCCGTGGTAGCGAAGGCCGGAGCCGTCTTCGCGCAGTATGGCCGCGGCCTGGCGGACGGCCTCGTGCCCCTTGACCTCCTCGGTCCCGACATTGAGGAGGCCCACCGAGGGATCCTCCAGACCCATGACGGTGCGCCCGAATTCGGAGCCCATGACCGCGAACTGGATCAGGTTGTCGGCGTCGCATTCGACATTGGCGCCGAGGTCGAGCATCACGCTCTCGCTCCGGTAGTTGGGAAAGACCGCCGCGATGGCGGGGCGGTCGATACCGGGCAGGGTCTTGAGCGTGAACTTCGCCATCGCCATCAGCGCGCCGGTATTGCCGGCCGAGACGACCCCTTCCGCCTCGCCGTCGCGCACCGCGTTGATCGCGAGCCGCATGCTGGACTGCTTGCCCTGGCGCAGCGCGTGGGACGGCTTGTCGTCGTCCCTGACCGCCTCCTCGGTGTGGTCGATGGCGATCGTCTTGCGCAGCTTGGGCAGGCGCTTCAGGAGCGGCGCGATCTTGCGTTCGTCGCCGAACAGCCGGAAACGGACGTCGGGATAACGCTTCCGCGCGATGTTCGCGCCCCGGATCACGATGCGCGGCGCGTTATCGCCGCCCATCGCATCGAGCGCAATTGTGAGCAGCGCCTTCAACCGAAACCGCCCTCCGATGGGGTGCGGCGGGCTATGCCGTGCTCGCCTCGGTGACTTCCCGGCCGTCGTAATGGCCGCACGACGAACAGACATGGTGCGGGCGTTTGTACTCGCCGCAGTTCGGGCACTCGCCGTAAGCCGCCGTGCTCAGCGCGTGATGCGATCGCCGCATGTTGCGGCGGGACTTGGACACTTTCTTCTTCGGTACAGCCATCGCCAGCGTCTCTGATTGAAATTGTCGAAGGGAATTCGCGGATACCTAGCCGACCGGACCCCGACCGGCAAGCGAAACCGGAGTTTAGCCGGTTTCGGAGCGCCCTTCCAGCACACGAAACGGCGAATCGGTCCCATCGGGCAAGGAATCGTCTTCTTCTCCCGGCTCCATCGCCTTATCCGCGTCCGGCGAGCGGGGAAAGGGGTCGAGGCAAAGCGCAAGCTCGACGGCCACGGCCTCCCCGATATCGAGGGACTCGCCGACGAACGGCTCGAAGTCCTCGTCGGCCGGGATGACGACCGTCCTCTCGTTAAGCGCGGCCGGCTCGACCGGCCGGAACAGCAGCGCAACCTTTTCGTCGATCCGGCTGGAGACCGGATCCAGCGTTACCACGCATTCCTGCACGACGTGTGCCGAAAAGTCCGCCGAAACGGCAAATTCGCCCTGGCTCGTCCGTCGCAGGAAGACGCTGGCCGCAAGCGATTCGATCGCGACGATCCCGAACCGTTCCGCCAAGGCGCGGCGTTCCTCTTCCCCGGCCGCGATCTCGCGGGAGATGCCCGACGCGGGAACCCGATCGACGCGGACCGGACGCGAGAATTCGGGCGTCGTTTCGGGCAATCCGTTCACCCCGTCCGCACGGGCCGGGCGAAGCCCGCGTCGAAGCGCACGCGGCCGCCAAGCAGGTCCTCGAGCGGCTGCGCGTCGAGCGCCGCGAGCTGGTCCCGGATATATCGCGCCATCGCCATCGCCCCGTCATCGGGCGGTGTCGCAACCGTGCCGTAAAGATTGCGGAGCAGCGCCGACCGGAGAGCCTCGTCTCCGCCGCCTAGCCCGCCCTCATAGGCCTTGATCCGCCCGAGGAAGGAACTCGCCATAAACTTGACCCGGCGTCCCACGCCGAGATCGCCCGCCCCCATCTCCCGCAGGCTGCGGTCCATATCGTCGAACATCGTATCGAACAGCGTCTGGGCGAGGACGCCGGTTCGCTCCGGAGCCGCCTGAAGCCGGCGCAACACCATGAACGCGTGCAATGCGACGAGCTCGAACCGCCCGTCAAGCGTATCCGGGACGCCGGCGTCGCCATAGAACCGGGGAGAACGGGCCTGTTCGACCACCGCCCGGTAGAGCGCCCCGGCCGGCTCCCGGGCCGCTTTCCTGTCGCGCAAACGTTTCAGCATGCCGCGGCGACCCCGGGCTTCGCATTGACAGGTCGGGAACTTGATGCATTCTCTGGCGAAGGTCCAGCGGGGAGTCCCCACGGGCCGGCGAACGGCGGATCCTGAAGACGATGCACGCTCGACATTCCATACGTTGCCTTACGCTCGGCGCGGTCGTGGCGCTGCTTGCGGCCTGCACGCCGATCCGGGACAACAACGGCAACATTCCGCTGGCCGAGGCCATGGAGAAGATCGAACCCGGAAAGCAGTCCCGCGAACAGGTCATGGAGACCCTCGGCAGCCCCTCCGCCCGGGGAGCGTTCGAAGAAAACGACGTCTGGTACTATGTCGGAAAGCGCACCAGGACCGTGGCTTTTCTCAAACCGGAGGTGCTGGAGCATCAGGTCGTCGAAATCCGTTTCGGCGGAGACGGCCGGGTCAGCCAGGTCAACGCGATCGACGCCACCCAGGTCGCGAAACCCGACCCCGTCGATCGCGTAACGCCCACCGAGGGCAACGAGTTCACCATCCTCGAACAACTGATCGGCAATATCGGCCGGTTCACGCCCAATACCAAATAGTAGAGGCCGCGCCGCGCGGGCGCTTCAGGCGGCGAGCACCGCGAGCAGCAGAAGCGCCACGATATTGATGATCTTGATCATCGGATTGACGGCCGGCCCGGCGGTATCCTTGTAGGGGTCGCCGACGGTATCGCCGGTCACCGCGGCCATGTGCGCGTCCGACCCCTTGCCGCCGTGATTCCCGTCTTCGATGTATTTCTTGGCGTTGTCCCACGCACCGCCGCCCGAGGTCATCGAGATCGCGACGAAAATGCCGGTAACGATGGTGCCCAGCAGCATCGCGCCCAGCGTCGTGAACCCGGCCGCCGGTCCGCCGATCCAGGACATGACGAAGTAGACGACGATGGGCGCAAGCACCGGCAGCATCGAGGGCACGATCATTTCGCGGATCGCGGCGCGGGTGAGCAGGTCGACCGCGCGGCCGTATTCCGGCCGGCTGGTGCCTTCCATGATCCCGTCGATCTCGCGGAACTGCCGCCTGACCTCGACCACCACCTGGGCGCCCGCGCGGCCGACGGCCATCATCCCCAGCGCCCCAAACAAATAGGGCAGAAGCCCGCCGATGAACAGCCCGATCACGACGTACGGATCGGCGAGCTGGAAGGTAATGCTCTCGCCGAGATCGGGGAAGTAGTACTTGAGATCCTGGGTGTAGGCGGCGAACAGCACCAGCGCCGCGAGTCCGGCCGAGCCGATGGCGTAGCCCTTGGTGACCGCCTTGGTGGTGTTGCCGACCGCATCCAGGAGGTCGGTGTGCTTGCGGACGTCGTCCGGCAGGTCCGCCATCTCGGCGATGCCGCCGGCGTTGTCGGTCACCGGTCCGTAAGCGTCGAGCGCGACCACCATGCCGGCGAGCGCGAGCATCGTGGTCGCGGCGATCGCGATGCCGTAAAGCCCGGCCGCGAAGTAGGAGACGATGATACCGGCGCAGATCACCAGCACCGGCAGCGCGGTCGCTTCGAGCGAGACCGCGAGCCCCTGGATCACGTTGGTCGCGTGCCCGGTTTCGGACGCCTTGGCGACGCTGCGGACGGGCCGGTACGCGGTCGAGGTGTAATACTCCGTGATCCACACCAGCAGACCGGTGACCGCGAGCCCGACGAACCCGCAATAGAGAAGGTGCCGCGGCTGGATCTTGTCGCCGGCGAGAGCGATTTCAACGCTGAAGCTTCCGAAAATCAGGTAGATCGCGAGCGCGATCAGCACAGCGGAGACCGCCGCGGCGACCGCCAGACCCTTGTAGAGCGCGGCCATCACGTTGTTGCTCGCGCCAAGCCGGACGAAGAACGTGCCGATGACGGAACCGATGATGCAGACCGCCCCGATGACGAGGGGCAGGGCCATCATCGCTTCCTGCAGGGCGCCGGTGAAGAAGATCGCCCCCAGCAGCATGGTGGCCACCACGGTCACGGCATAGGTTTCGAACAGATCGGCGGCCATGCCGGCGCAGTCGCCGACATTGTCGCCCACGTTGTCGGCGATGACGCCCGCGTTGCGCGGATCGTCCTCGGGAATGCCGGCCTCGATCTTGCCGACGAGATCGGCGCCCACGTCGGCACCCTTGGTGAAGATGCCGCCGCCGAGACGGGCGAAGATGGAGATCAGGGAAGCGCCGAAGCCCAGCGCCACCAGCGCTTCGAGAATGTGGCGAAGCCCGGCCGGATCGGACGGGTCGTAGACGCCGCGCAGGATCACATAATAGATCACGACGCCGAGCAGCCCGAGCCCGACGACGAGCATCCCGGTCACCGCCCCCGATTTGAAAGCGATATCGAGCGCCGGCTTGAGGCCGCCGGTCCGCGCCGCGTTCGCCGTCCTGACATTGGCGCGCACCGAAACGTTCATGCCGATATAGCCGGCAACTCCGGACAGTATCGCTCCCACGAAGAAACCGAGCCCGACAAAGACGTCGAGCAGCAGACCGAGAATCACGCCGACGACGACACCGACAATGCCGATGGTCAAATACTGGCGGTTGAGATAGGCACGTGCGCCTTCCTGGATCGCTTCGGCGATCTCCACCATGCGTTCGGTGCCCGGATCCGCGGCGAGGATCGATCGAACCGCATAGAGTCCGTAAAGGATTGCCAGCACGCCGCAGGCGATGACGATCCAATAGGTTGCCATCATGCTTCCAGGATCCCTTGTCTTGTCGAGAATGGCGCCGCGCATTCGTCAGCGCGGCTTGAGCGCAGAACCGATTGCTCTGTGGCTGGTGAGGCTCAGACGAGCGCGCGGAACATGCCAGAACTCGTTTTCCAAGGCAACATGGCGGGCGGTCTCCGCGCCCCCCATTCCGCGGGTGTCAGGCGGCCGCCTTGTGTCGCGCCAGATCGAATTTGAGCCAGACCGCGGCGATCAGGGCCATCGCGATCAGCGGAACGGTCACCGCGTTCACGAAAGCCCAGCCGAACAGATGGTTCGACGCTCCCGACAGCATGCCGCCCACGGCGACGCTGCCCCAGATGCAGAAATCGTTGAAGCCCTGCGTCTTGGCCATTTCGGACGGTCGATAGCACTCGGTCAGAAGGCTCGTCCCGCCGATGAACAGGAAATTCCACCCCACGCCCACCAGGATCAGCGCAGTGATGAAGTTGAGAAAATCGATGCCCGCAAGGTTGATCGCGACACACACCCCCTGGAGCAGCGCGCCGGTAATCATGATGTTGGTCGCCCCGAAACGCGCGACCAAATGCCCGGTGAAGAACGACGGCAGGAACATGCCGAGAATGTGCGCCTGGATCACGGTCGCCGAATCGCCGAACGCGAAGCCGCAATCGGCCATCGCCAGCGGCGTCACGGTCATCACGAACGACATGACCACATAGCCCGATACGGCGCCCAGGATCGCGACGATGCATTTTGACTGGCCGAGAATTTCCAGCAGGGAGCGCTGCGGTCCCCGCTTGTCCGCCGCGCTCATCGGGGGAATGGTGAGGAACGACGCCACGAACCCCATCGCTAGGTAGATCAGCACGATTCCGGCGAAGGTGCCGGCAAATAGAAGCGGATCGAAGAGGTCCTTGGTGAATCGCGCGAAATTGGGGCCGGTGAAAGCGGCCACCACGCCGCCGAGCAGGACGAGCGAGATCGCGCGGCTCCGCATGTCGGGGCCGGCCGCGTCGGCGGCGGCGAAGCGGAAAAACTGGCCGAAGGAGTTGAGCGATCCGATCAGCGCGACGCCGAGCGCGAACAGCCAGAACGAAGAAATCGCGATCGCCAGCGTTGCGACCGCCCCGCCGACGACACCGATCAATGCACCTGTCACGAACCCCCACCGCCGCCCGACCCGGCGCATGTAGAGCGATGCCGGTATCGAGGTGAGCATGGTCGCGACGAACTGGAAGGCGATCGGGACGGTTGCAAGCGCCTTGTCCTCGGCGAGCGCGTAGCCCACGAGCGCGCCGGCGGCGATGATCGCCGAGGTGGTGGTCATCAGCAGCGCCTGGCAGAGCGCGAGCAGGGCTACGTTGCGATTGATGCCGGAGAAAAACTGCACCGCGTCAAACTAAACCAATTGGACGCCAACCCGAAACCGCGCCCGAAGGGGCGGTCCGACGCCTTGGGACGCCGTTCTAGAAATGGCGGTAGCCGGTGTTGTCGATCCGGATCGGAGCGTCCCGGGAGTCGAATGCCGACACCCCCTCGCCTTCCGTCATTACGCCGATTCGCGCGACCGGAACCCGGGCCCTCGCGGCGGCGGCGGCGATAGCGTCGCCGCGGGCCGCCGGCGCGGTAAACGCCAGCTCGTAATCGTCGCCGCCGGTCAGCAGGTCGACAATGCCGACCGCTCCATGGTCGAGCGCCGACCGGGCCGCTCCGGAAACGGGTACCCGCGCCGCTTCGATCCTGGCGCCCAGACCGGAAGCCGCGCAGATGTGCCCGATATCGGCGATCAACCCGTCCGACACGTCGATGGCGGCGGAGGCCGGAAGCGCCATGCCGAGATGGACCCTTGGCTCCGGCACACGGTAACGCGCGATCGCCATATCGCGTTCACGGTCCGAGAGCCCGAGATCCTCGCCCCGCAGCGCACGAAGGCCGAGGGCGGCGTCGCCGACCGTCCCCGAAACGTAGATGTGGTCCCCGGCGGCGGCGGTCGAGCGCAACAGCGGCCGGCCCGGCTCGACTTCGCCGACCGCGGTCACGGAAAGGCAGACCGGGCCGGTCGTCTCCGTGGTGTCGCCTCCGACCAGCGAAATTCCGAATTGTGCCTGGTCCGACGCAAGTCCACCGGCAAAATCCCGCAGCCAGCGGAAATCGACCGCGTCGGGTATGGCGAGGCCGAGCAGATAGGCCCGCGGTCGCGCGCCCATCGCGGCGAGGTCGGACAAATTCACGCGCAGCAGCTTGCGCGCGACGTCGAAAGGAGGATCCGCGGAGAAAAAATGGACCCCTTCGACGATCGTGTCGATGGCGGTCACGAATTCGAGACCCGGCCCGGGTGCGATCAGCGCGGCGTCGTCGAGAAGATCCAGCGCCCCGGGCTCGTCGGCGGCAAGCGGCGCGAAGAGCTCCCGGATGAGCTCGAACTCACCCGGCCGTGGCCGTCCGGGCACCCGCGGGACCTCCGGATTCCGCGAACTCTCCGCTTCGCAGCCGCTGGGCGACCTTGTCGAGCACGGCGTTCGCCATTCCCTTCTCGGCGGTGGCGAAGAAAGCGTCCGCGAGGTCGACATATTCGGCGATCGCCACGCGGGCAGGTGTCGCGGGGCGCGCCAGAAGCTCGAACGCACCGGCGCGCAGAATACAGGCCAGCAGGACCTGGATCCGTTCGAGCGGCCACGAAGAGCTGAGGGCGGCGCGAAGGATGGTTTCGATTTCCTCCCGCCTGACCGTGGTTCCGCGAAGAATCTCCGTGAAGAGCGCGCTCTTGGGCGGGATCGGGGTCTCGTCCCGATCGAGGATTCCGTCCCGGTGGTATCGAAGAAACTGCGCCAACACGTCTTCGATTGCCGCGCCAGATATCTCCATCTGGTAGAGCGCCTGCACCGCGGCCAGACGCGCCGCGCTCAACCGGGCCGCCTTGTTCGGCCGCGGTTTGTCGGAGCCGGCGCGGGGGGCGGGCATTACCCGTCCAGCCCGAGACGCGCCTTGAGCTCGATCATGGCGAGGCAGGCCCGCGCCGCCGCGCCGCCGCGATCCGCTTCGTCGCGTTTCGCCCGGTGCATCGCCTGGTCGCGGTTCTCGCAGGTGAGGATACCGTAGCCGATGGCGAGCCCCCGCTGCAGCGCAAGGTCCTGAAGGCCGCGCGCGCTCTCGGTGCAGACATAGTCGTAATGTGTCGTCTGTCCGCGAATGACGCAGCCGAGCGCTATGAATCCGTCGAACCGGTAGGCCGGGTCCGGCCCTTCCATCGCGCGCGCCGCATGGCCGATCGAGGCCGGAATTTCGAACGCGCCGGGCACGGAGAACCGGTCGTAGGTCGCGCCCGCCGCGTCGAGAACCGCGGTCGCGCCGTCCACCAGCGCGTCCGCGATCTCGTCGTAGAACCGCGCCTCGACGATCATCACATGCGAAGCCATTCTCGTGCCCCTGCTACAGGACCGGTTCGATCGGACGGTGCCCGACGATCCTGATTCCGTAGCCCTCGAGCCCGACCACCGTCCTGTTGTGGTTGGTCAACAGGATCATTTCGGTGACGCCCAGGTCGCGGAGGATCTGCGCGCCCACCCCGTAATCGCGGAGCGCGGGAGGCGCGAATGCTGTCTCGGCGCCCGTGGTCACGCTCACCTCCATCGACGCGGAACCGGGGTCGCCGGGGATCTCGTGCCGCTGGCGCACCTGGTTGACGAAGCTCTGGGCGAAGGAATCGCGGATCAGGACGACGACGCCCCTCCCCGCCTCGCCGATGGTGCGGATGCAGGATTCGATCACCCCCGCGCGTCCGGAGGTCTCGTCCTGGATCACGTCGTCGAGCACGTTGATGGCGTGCATGCGGACCGGCACCGGATCCGGTCCGGAAATGTCGCCCTTGATCAGCGCCATATGTTCGGCGCCGGTGATCTTGTTGACATAGACGATCAACCGGAATTCGCCGCCGTGCTTGCGCGTGAGCCTCGTCGCGAGCACACGCTCGACCAGGCTGTCGTGGCGCAGCCGATACGCGATCAGGTCGGCGATGGTGGCGACCTTGAGCCCGTGGAACTGCGCGAACGGTATGAGATCGGGAAGACGGGCCATGGTGCCGTCATCCTTCATGATCTCGCAGATCACACCGGAGGGGTTCAGCCCCGCGAGGCGGGCGATATCGACCGATGCTTCGGTATGGCCGGCGCGCTCCAGCACCCCGCCGTCGCACGCGACCAGCGGGAAAATATGGCCGGGGGTGACGATGTCCTCCTCGTCGGAGGTCGGATCGATCGCGACCGCGATGGTCCGCGCCCGGTCGGGAGCCGAGATCCCGGTGGTGACGCCCTCCCGCGCTTCGATGGAAACCGTAAAGGCCGTCTGGTGCCGGGTCCGGTTGTTCTGCGACATCAACGGCAGGCCGAGCTTCTCGATCCGTTCGCCCGTCATCGCGAGACAAATCAGTCCCCGCCCGTGGGTCGCCATGAAGTTGACCACCTCGGGCGTCGCCATCTGGGCGGCGACGACCAGGTCGCCCTCGTTTTCCCGGTCCTCGTCGTCGACGAGGATCACCACGCGCCCGTTGCGCATATCGTCGATCACATCCTCGATCGACGACAGGAAACCGGCCGTGTCGTCCAGCGCCTCCGCGACTTTCGACGGGGCGACGCGTTTGAGGCTGTCGCTCAAGGAAACCCTCTCTTCAGCTTCGCGCCATCAGCCGGTCGACATAGCGCGCGATGGTGTCGACCTCGAAATTCACCCGATGGCCCTCCGCCAGTTGCCCGAAAGTGGTGCAGCGGCGCGTATGGGGGATGATGTTGACCCCGAAACCCGCTTCGTCAACCTCGTTGACGGTAAGCGACACGCCGTCGAGCGCAATCGACCCCTTCGGCGCAACATAGCGCGCGAATCCTTTCGGTGCGGAGAAGACGAAGCGCGTACTGTCTCCCTCGGCTCGCGTCTCGACAACGGTGGCCACGCCATCGACGTGACCCGACACGATATGCCCGCCGAGTTCGTCGCCGATCCTGAGCGCACGCTCGAAATTGACCGGCGTGCCGACCGCCCAGTCTCCAAGCGTGGTTCGCGCCAGGGTCTCGGCGGAAGCCTGGACGGCAAACCGGCCCGGTCCCTTGTCGACCACCGTGAGGCACGGACCGGAGCATGCGATGGACGCACCGATCTCGATCTCCGACGTGTCGTAGCCGGTCTCGAAGTCGAACCGCGTGTCCCCGTCCTTCGAGATCGCATGCACGCGCCCCAGATCGGTCACGATTCCGGTAAACATCGGCCTGTCCGCTCAATCGTCCGGCTTTCGGGCCGGCCGGTAAATTTCCTCGACATCGTCGCCGACCGGCCGGCTCGCTATCTTCTCGAAGTGCGGCGCGGCGTCAAGCGCATCGACCCCGAGAGCTCCGATTGCCGAGAGGCCGTCCGCGCCAATAGCCAGCCCGGCCCGATACCAGACCAGACGGTCGACGAGGCCGGCGCGGAACAGGGACGCGGCAATCCGGCCCCCGCCCTCGACCAGCACCGACGTAATGCCCTTCCCGGCGAGCGCTCCGAGCGCCGCGGAGAGGTCGACATTGCCGGTCTCATCCGGCTCCACCGCCTCGATTTCGACGCCGGTGCCGCGATAGGCCTCCCGGCGTTCGTCGGCGAACGGTTTCGCAACCATCGTCCAGGTCGGCAACCGGACCGCATCCGCGATCAGCGAATGGCTCGCTGGAATCGGCCGGCTCCCGTCGACGACGATGCGCACCGGGCTCCGCGCCGCGAGCCCGGGGAGCCGGCAGGTCAGGCTGGGATCGTCGTGCCGCGCGGTGCCCGCCCCCACCAGGATGGCGTCGTGCCGGGCGCGCAGCATATGGGCGGACCGCCGGGCCGCATCGCCGGTGATCCATCGGCTCTCGCCGGACCGCGTGGCGATCCTGCCGTCGAGGGTCGTGGCGAGCTTGAGAGTGACCGCGGGGCGGCCCCGGCGCACCCTCGTCAAGAAGCCCGCCAGAACGTCTTCGGCCTCCTCTGCGCAAAGGCCTCCCGCGACGGCGACGCCCGCCCGAGTCAACTTCCCGACCCCGCGGCCGTCGACCCGGGGGTCGGGATCCCGGCAGGCGAAGACCACACGGGCGATACCGGCCTCGATCAGCGCATCCGCGCAGGGCGGGGTCCGGCCGACATGGGCGCAGGGTTCCAGCGTGACGTAGGCCGTGGCGCCGCGGGCCGCGGTTCCGGCCCGGGCAAGGGCCTCCGTTTCCGCGTGCGGGCGGCCGCCGGACGCCGTCCATCCGCGCCCGACCGCGGCGCCTTCGCGAACGATCACACAGCCGACAGGGGGGTTGGGCCAGGCGTTACCGAGTGCGCGGCGGGCGATCGAAATCGCCACGCGCATGAAGCGCCGGTCACTCTCCGCTTTCGACGACACCGAGATTGCCGATGAAATCTCCGAAGTCGCGCGCCTCGCGGAAGTTGCGATAGACCGACGCGAAACGGACATAGGCGACCTGGTCCAGGGTCGAGAGCGCGTCCATCACCAGCTCCCCGATGGCGTCGGAATTCACTTCCGTCTCGCCCGAACTCTCCAGCCGGCGGATGATGCTGTTGATCACCATCTCGATGCGCTCGGCCTCCACCGGCCGCTTGCGCAGCGCGATCCGCATCGAGCGCTCCAGCTTCTGGCGGTCGATCGGCTCGCGCGCGCCGTCCTTCTTGACCACGGTCAACTCGCGGAGCTGGACCCGTTCGAAGGTCGTGAATCGTTGCCCGCAGGATTGGCAGGATCTGCGCCGTCGGATCGCGGAATTGTCTTCCGTCGGACGCGAGTCCCGGACCTGAGTGTCGCCATGACCGCAAAAGGGGCAACGCATCAGCGCATCCTAACCCCGGTCATTGGTGGGGGTATATCGGAAATCGGTCGCACAGGGCGCGCACGCGCCGGCGCACGGAAGCCTCGATGGCGCTGTTGTCGTTACTGCCGGAGGAGAGTCCGTCCAGCACCTCCAGGATCAGCGCACCGATTCGCGCAAACTCCGCCGGACCGAACCCGCGGGTGGTCGCGGCGGGCGATCCTAACCTTATCCCGGACGTGACGGTCGGCTTCTCCGGATCGAACGGGACGGCGTTCTTGTTGCAGGTGATGCCCGCGCGCTCGAGACTCTGCTCGGCGATCTTGCCGGTCAGCCCCTTGGGTCTGAGGTCGACCAGCATCAAATGCGTATCGGTTCCGCCGGACACGATATCCAGACCGCCATCGATCAGGGTACGCGCGAGGATCTTCGCGTTCTCCACAACGGCGGCGGCATATGGCGGGAACGAGGGTTGCAGCGCCTCGCCCAGCGCGACGGCCTTCGCGGCAACGATGTGCATCAGCGGCCCGCCCTGGGTGCCCGGGAAAATCGACGAATTGATCTTCCGCGCGATCGTCTCGTCATCGGTCAACACCATGCCGCCGCGAGGCCCGCGCAGGGTCTTGTGGGTCGTGGTCGAAACGACATGGGCGTGCGGCAGCGGGCTCGGATGGACGCCGCCGGCAACGAGTCCCGCGAAATGGGCCATGTCGACAAACAGGCAGGCGTCGACTTCGTCGGCTATTTTCCGGAACGCGGCAAAATCGATGATTCGCGGATAGGCGGACCCGCCGGCGACGATGACCCTGGGGTGGTGCTCGCGGGCGAGCCGTCCCACCTCCTCCATGTCGATCCGGCCATCCGCCTCGGTTACGCCGTACTGCACCGCGTCGAACCACTTGCCGGACAGGTTGGGCGCGGCGCCATGGGTCAGATGCCCGCCGGCGGCGAGCGACAGCCCGAGGATCGTGTCCCCCGGCTTGCAAAGCGCGAAATACACCGCGGCGTTCGCCTGGGCCCCCGAATGCGGCTGCACGTTCGCAAATCCGCAGCCGAACAGCGTCTTGGCCCGTTCGATGGCCAGGGCTTCGGCGACATCGACGAATTCGCATCCGCCGTAGTAACGCCGGCCCGGGTAACCCTCGGCGTATTTGTTGGTGAGCACCGAGCCCACCGCCTCAAGCACCGCGCGCGAAACGATGTTCTCGGACGCGATGAGCTCGATCTGATCCTGCTGGCGGGCCAGTTCCGAACGAAGCGCGGCATCCAGTTCGGGATCGGAATCCCGGATCGAGCGCTCGAAGAAACCGTTCCGGAGTTCCGCCTCGGCACCGAGCTGTTCTACTGACATGTCATCTCCGCTATGCGACCCCTTGAGCGATCTTGCCCAGGCGGCGTCGGTGCCGCCCGCCTTCGAAGGTCGCCGTAAGGAACGCCTCCATGCAAGACTCGGCTTCGGCCTTCGAAATTCGACGTCCCGGCAGGACCAGAACATTCGCGTCGTTGTGCTGGCGCGCGAGCCGCGCGGCCTCCGCGTCGCATACAAGGGCCGCGCGGATGCCGCGATGCCGGTTGGCGGCAATCGACATCCCGATGCCGCTCCCGCAAATCAGCACGCCGTACCCGGCTCCGTCCGACCGCAGGACATCGACCAGCAGCCCGGCGAAGTCGGGATAGTCCACCGAATCCGCGCTGTCGGTGCCAAGATCCCTTGCGGCGATGCCCCGGCCGGAAAGCCAGTCAACCAGATGCGACTTTAGCGCGAAGCCAGCATGGTCCGCAGCCAAGGCAACCGTCATTTGGGGCATTGCGGTCGGACTCAAGGGCTTGGATGCGCGCCTGATACCATACCGCCGGGGTCTTTGCCAAGAATCGTGGATTCGGCCGAGGGCGTAACCTGAAGCTCCAAAGACGTGACGCACCGCCTCATTTGGAAGGGTACAAAATTCGCGGCCTCCTCTACCTTTTATCCCAAGCGGACGCGAGTTGTTTCCTTTTGAAAATATTGAGGAAAATCGATATACGTTGGAAGGAATACATGATTCCTTAGCCAAGGACGCTTTGGCATAAGATTTTTTTCTGTATCGTTCCGATACAATTTTATTTGACAATCTGGGTTGTATGTGCCATCAGCGACTTGTTCAACTTTCAATTGAGGACATTAAGGCCAAATGGTGGACAATGCACAGGGTGCCACGGACCGTCCCGAAATACTCCGCATGGCAGTCCAAATCGTCGCCGCCTATGTCGGCAAGAACTCAGTTGCAGCCAACGAAATCCCGGAAGTAATCAATACGGTTTACGGTTCGCTTCGCAGCCTCGACCGTGACGGGGCCCAATTCGGTACCGAACCGCCGAAGCCAGCCATCAACATCCGTCATTCGATCACGCCGGACTACATCGTATGTCTTGAAGACGGCAAGAAGCTCAAGATGCTCAAGCGCCATCTCCGCGCGGTCTATGACATGACGCCGGAAGAGTACCGTGTGAAGTGGGGGCTCCCCGCGGATTACCCGATGGTCGCCCCCAACTACGCGGCCAAGCGCTCGGAATTCGCGAAGAAAATCGGGCTGGGCCGAAAGAAGGGCCAAGGGCCGCAGCAGGAGCAACGGGGAGCCGCCTGACCGGCGGCGCGTCCACCCTCTTCGCCCAGGGAGAGGGCGGCGCCAGCGGACACTGGCGCCGCCGTCGGGTTTCCCCGGTTACTTGAGGTAGCCGTACTCCCCGTTCTTCCACTCGTAGAACACGTAGCCCGGCGCCGTGACATCGCCCTTGGCGTCGAACCCGATGTTTCCGAGGACCGTATCGAATTTGCCCGCGCGAAGCTGCTCGATCACGGGATTGGCGTCGATCGACTTCGCGCGCTCGACGGCTTGCGCCCAGGCCTGGATCGCGCCGTAGGTGTAAAGCGTGTAGCCTTCGGGCTCGTACCCGTCCTTGCGGAACCGTTCGACCAGGGGTTTTGCGCCCGGGTTCTTGCGGGGATCGGGGCTGAACGTCATCAGCGTCCCCTCGCCCGCGTCGCCGGTAATCGCCCAATACTCCTGGGTCACCAGGGCGTCGCCCGAGACCATCCGGGTCTTCATGCCCTGCGCCCGCATCTGGCGGACGATGAGCCCGGCTTCGGTGTGGTAGCCCCCGAGATAGACCACGTCGACCCCGTTCTGCTTCAGCTTGGAAACCAGCGCCGTGTAGTCCTTCTCGCCCGCGGTGTAGGCTTCGTAAAGCGCCTCCTTCTTGCCGTTGGCCCGCAAGGCCTTGCGGGTCTCGTCGGCAAGCCCTTTGCCGTACGCCGTCTTGTCGTGAAGGATGGCGATCTTGCTGGAGCCGAACCTGTCGGAGAGGAACTTGCCGGCGACTATGCCCTGCTGGTCGTCGCGTCCGCAGGTCCGAAACGTCGTCGCAAGGCCGCGCTCCGTGAGCTTCGGATTGGTCGAGGCCGGGGAAATCTGGATCACCCCCTCGTCCGCATAGACGTTGGATGCGGGGATCGACGAACCCGAGCAGAAATGCCCGGCCACGAAGCGGACGCCTTTCGAAGCCATGTCGTTGGCGACCGCGACCGCCTGCTTGGGGTCGCAGGCGTCGTCGCCGACCTCGAGCTTGAGCTTCTGGCCCATCACGCCGCCCTTGGCATTGATATCGCGAACCGCGGCCTCCGCTCCGCGTTTCATCTGCTCGCCGAAGGAAGCGTATTGTCCGGTTATCGGCCCCACCGTCGCGATGGTTATGTCCGCGAGCGCCGGGCCGGCGCCCATCAGGGTCGCACCCGCGACAGCAAGGCAAAGTCCTTTGAATCGTGTCATTGGAGATCTCCGGTTGACAACACCGCTCAACCCTATCGGCCAACCGGGGCAAAAATAAAGCGCGGATCTCAGCTTCGGGCGCAGTTCAGGATCGCGTCCCTGAGGGACTCGAATTCCTCGACCGCCGCGAAATCGGGAAATTCTTCCCGCACCGCCACGGGTGCACGAAACAGGATTCCGGCGTGGGCCGCCCGCAGCATGGCGATATCGTTATAGGAGTCCCCCGCCGCGGTGACGTGGAAGTTGAGCGCTCGAAACGCCTCCACGCTCGCACGCTTGTGATCGGGATGCCGCAAACGGTAATCGACGATGCGCCCGTCCTCCTCGACAACCAGGGAATGGCAGAGCAGCGTCGGCAGATCGAGCTGCACCATCAACGGGCCGGCAAACTCGCGATAGGTGTCCGACAGGATGATTACCGGCCCCTGTTCGCGCAGCCAGCGGAGAAATTCGCGCGCTCCGGGGAGCGGCGCCATCGTCGCAACCACCGCCTCGACATCCGGTAACCCGAGGCGGTGCTCCTCGAGCAGCCTCAGGCGCTGACGCATCAGCGCGTTATAGTCGGGAATGTCGCGCGTGGTGGCCCTGAGGGCTTCGATACCCGTGCGTTCGGCAAGCCCGATCCAGATCTCGGGGATCAGCACGCCTTCGAGATCGAGACAGAAAATCCGCACGCGCGAATCTCTTCAAACCACCCGGGACCGTGCGGAGATCGGATGCGCCTCGATACGGATAACGGTCACACCTCCGCGGGGGCCAGCGGTTCGCGGCCGCGGATCAGGTCCGAGGCGCGTTCGGCGATCATGATCACCGGCGCGTTGATGTTGCCGCCGACGAGATCCGGCATCACCGAGGCGTCGACGACCCGAACCGCGTCGATGCCCCGCAGACGCAATTCAGGATCGACCACCGCCATGTCGTCGCTTCCCATCCGGCAGGTTCCGGCAGGATGGTGCGCGGTTGCCGCGTTGCGCCGGACGAAGGCGTCGATGTCGTCGTCGCCGGTCACGTCCGGGCCCGGATCGACCTCGATCGCGCCGAATTTCTTCAACGGTTCCTGCCGGCCGACCTCCCGCACCAGCTTCACCCCGTCCCGGATCGTACGGACATCCGCCTCCTCGGAGAGGAAGTTCTGGTAGATACGGATCTTGTCCCGGGGATCGGCCGAAGCGAGCCTGAGTTCGCCCCGACTCTGCGGGCGAAGCATGACCGGGCGGCAGCCGAACCCGTCGGCCCAGGCGGGCTTGACCACGGGAAACCAGGGCCCGGCTTCGTCTGGCAGCGCCCGGAACAGGAACTGGATGTCAGGCAATTCGACCTCGGGCCGCGACTTGAGGAAGGCCATGATCCCGCCCGGAAGGTCGGTCGCCGGCCCGGAACCCGCCACATAGGCCCGCGGCATGTCCACGGCGAGCCGGTCCATCCGCATCTGCCGATGAAAGGCGCCGCGGTCCTCGCGGCTGTAGGAAACCGTCGCCGAGAGGTGGTCCTGCAGGTTCTTGCCGACACCCTTCAGATCGTGCACGGCCTCGATTCCGTGCTCGCCGAGCTCGTCGGCCGGCCCGACTCCCGACAGCATCAGCACCTGCGGCGAGTTGATCACGCCCCCGGCGAGCAGGATTTCGCGTTCGGCGCCGACTTCCGTCAGCTGCCCGTTGCGCGCGAATTCGAGCCCGACCGCGCGAGCGTTCTCGATCAGGAGTCGGGTGACCAACGCCCCCGTCTCGAGCGTCACGTTGGGACGCTTGAGGGCCGGCTTCAGATAGGCCACCGCTGCGCTGCAGCGGCGGCCGTTCCGGATCGTCTGCTGGAGCCAGGTGAAGCCCTCCTGCTGGGCCCCGTTGTAATCCTCGGTAAATTCGTGGCCGACCTCGCGCCCCGCCTCGATGAAGGCATGCAGCAGCGGGTCGTCGAAGATGCCCGCCCGCACCGTGAGCGGACCGCCGTCGCCGCGGAACTCGTCGCCCCCCCTCTCCCAGGATTCGGCGCGCTTGAAGTAGGGCAGCACATCGCCAAAGGACCAGCCGGGGCAACCCTTCTGGCGCCACCGGTCGTAATCTCCCTGGTGGCCGCGGACATACGCCATCGCGTTGATCGAGGACGAACCGCCGACCACCCGGCCGCGCGCGCATTCGATGGACCGGTTGTCCAGGTTGGGCTCGGGCTCGGTGAAGTACATCCAGTCGTGGCGTCGTTCCTCGAGGATCTTTCCCCAACCGAGCGGGATATGGATCATCGGGTCGCGGTCCCAGCCGCCGGCCTCGACGACGAGGACCCTGACCTCGGGATCTTCGCTGAGCCGGCTCGCGAGCACGCAACCGGCCGACCCGGCGCCCACGATCACGTAGTCGTATGTCGCTCTCTGGACCAAGATCCTCTCCCCGGTTGTCCGGTTCCACCGTCAAACAAAGTGGAAGCGGCGCAAGGATCGGGCCGCCGGGCCCTATTCCGCGGCGTGGTGGGCCGCTGACTGCACCTGGAAATCGACCAGCGACGCCGCGTCTTCGGTGTCGCGCAACATGCCCCAGCTCCGGATCCACGCGGCGGTGCGCTCAAGCTCGACGTCCGGGATCGGCGCGGGTTCGACGACGACGATCCGGCTCGCGCGGAGATCGTCGACGCGGAGCGCCGCGATCTCCGGATCGCGCCGGGCGTGGTAGTCGATGAAATAGTGCAGGTATTTCGTCTTGTCGGCGTCGATCCGGCGCACCGCTTCGCAGACGGCGCGGTTGAACCGCGCATAGGTTTCGGCATCGACCTTGTCCGAAGCGACTTCGGTGCCGTGGTAGAACGCGGCCGTGAGGATGCGGCAACCCTTCTTTTCGGCGAGCGCGATATAGGGTTCGGTCAACGTGGTCGCCTCGATCTCGCCCGACATCATCGAATCGAGACGGAAGCGCGAGCCCATCGGGGCGCTGCAAACCCTGATGCGGTCGCGCGGCAGGAAACCCTCGAGCATGTGAAGAGCCAGGTAGTGGGTGCCGAAATAGAACGGCACGCCCACCAGGCGGTCGGCAAGCTGTTGGACGGTGAAGACGTCGGATTCCGGGCGCACCGCGATCGCCGCAAAGGTGACGATGGACCGCCGGCCGATCTGGCGTCCGCCCTCGATACCCGAATCCTGCACCCGGCAGTAATTTCCCCACTCGCAGGCGTTGTACATGTCCGCCCTGCCCTCTTCGAAGAGCTTGCCGTGGCTGGAATGGGGATCGAGGCCGTCGGGGCCGAGGATTTCGACGCGCGTCTGCCTTTCGACATCCGCTTCGCGGTCGACCCATTCGATTTTGAGGCCTTCCCTTTCGAACAGGCCCTCTTTGTCGGCGACCAGCTCGCAAAGCCCTTGGAAGGGGGCCGTGTTTTCCAGCACCAGCGTCTGCATCGGCGTTTCTCCCACGCGCCGTATCCTAGACCAAACCGCCCGCGGGAGCGACAGCCCGCGACGGGTTGCAATCCGCCTCCGAGGGGTTCAGTTTTTCCTCGCGCGACCGGCCGCGGCGGTTTCGCGATGCGGATGGGTGGCCGAGCGGTTGAAGGCACCGGTCTTGAAAACCGGCAGGCGCGCGAGCGTCTCGTGGGTTCGAATCCCACCCCATCCGCCACAATCGGGACTGGACAAAAAAGGTGCGGAGCCTAGGTCAAGCCAGCGACTTCAGCTCCGCAAGTCGCAGGGGGGAAACACAGGAATGCATCTGGCAGGACAACCCGACCCCCCCCCCAAGGGATTTACGGAAGGGAGAGACCGCAAACCCAAAAAAATATTTCACATACCGCTTGAGATTGTTACCGGAATATGAACCTGCGCGGCGGCGCCAAGAGTCAGAAATTGAGCCGAGAACAAAATTATATTAGTAAATTAAATCAATAGATTAAAATATATTTTTGATAAAAACTATCAAATTTGGGCTTAGGACAAAAGCGAATCGCCCGACCGTTTCGGGTATTTCGGCATACCGAACCGAGACGGTCCGGTTACTGACGCCGGTCGATGAAGCGGGGAGCTTTCACACTCGCTTCGAATTCCCGCGCCAATGCCCCTGGTTCGAGGATCACGACATCCGGCGATACCTCGAACGTCGCCTTGGTGCGCGTCGCGAGATCCTGGCGGAGCGCGTCCGCGTCGGCGCCGCGTCGGGGCTCGACGGAGATGCGCAAATGCTCCAGCCCCGTGGCGTCGCCGATCAGTTCGAGCTTGAAATCGTTCACCGAACGGTGACCGAAGATCATGTCCTCGAACTCCTGATGGTTGACGTTGACACCGCGCAGCTTGAAGAAGCCCGCCGTCCGGTGGGCGTGGCGCATCGTCGGAAACACCGAGAACGCTCCATCGTCGCCCTCTGCCGGGTTCATGATCACGATGTCGCCCGAATCCCAGCGCAGGAATGGCGCCCCGTTATTGCCGAACAGCGCGGTGGAAACCAGATGGCCGGGCTCGCCGTCCGCGACCGGCTTGCCGGTATCTGGATCCAGCACCTCGAAAATCGCCAGATCGGTCCAGATCCTGAACCCCTGGCGGGACCGCCCCTCCGAGGCCAGCATGCTGATCTCGGTCATCCCGAAACAGTCGTAGACCGTCGCCCCCCAGTCCCGTTCCAGTTTTTCCCGCTTCGCCGCCGATAGCGCCTCGGCGGAGCACAGCAACCTGGAAACCGAGCTCTCCGCGAGATCGATACCCTCGGTATTGGCCAGGTTCGCGAGGTGCAGGCCGTAGCTCGACATTCCCATCCAGACCGTCGGCTTGAGCGACGAGATCAAGGCGAGTTGCTGGACCGACGGCAGCGATGCGCCGGATCCCGCCCAGACGGCGCCCATCCCCATGATCTGCGCCGCGCGGGCCCACATGTGGCCGACCGGATGGACCCCGAGCGGCGTCGAAATATGCGCCCTCTGGTTCTCCCCGTCCTCGATGCCGGCGGATGCGAAGGTGCGGATGAAGCCGACCATGTTGAACAGGATGTCCTCGAACGTCTTCGGGTAGAAGAGCGGCTTTCCGGTGCTCCCGCCGGAGCGCCAGTACTCGCAGATCTCCTCGCCGTCGAGCGTGCAGAACTCCCGGTAGAACTGCTCGTCCGACATCGCCCGAAGCAGGTCCTTGGTCAGGATCGGAATTTTCGACCATTCCTCCGGGTCGTCGAGCTTGCCGATATCGATTCCTTCCAGGCGCGGGCGCCAGAAGGACGACCGCCGGGCGCGCTCCACGGCGATACGCTTGCGTCTGCTTTGAATGCCCGCGATTTCTTCCGGGCTCTCCGGGATGCAGAGCGGCAGGGCGGCGTATATGTCCGGACGTCCCTGGGCCAGGGTCTCCAGGGCACTCATTCGGCGGCATCGCTCCCGAGATAGCCGAGCGCGCCGATCCAGCGCTCCTGGCCGGCGTAGGAAGCCGGCAGCTTCTCCGACGCCTCGGCTTCGGCCATCCCGGCGAGACGCCGGGCCTTCTCCGGGGTCGCTTCCGGTATCTCGTCGAGGCTGTCGCCGATCATCCGCGCGTAGTCCTCGCCCACCGGACACACGTCCTGGCAGCGCCGGCACCCGCTGATGACGCCGGCACCGCGCAAAATGCTCTGCCACAGGTTGAAGCTGGTCTCGGACCGGATCATGTCGAGCCTGGCCGCGTCGTCCGGTGCCTCCAGGATGTCGCCAAGATGATCGGCAAGCTGGGAGAATCCGTGCGGCGACCGGTAGCTGTCGCAGGCGGGCCAGTCGCGTTCCCAGTGTCCCACCACGTCTCCCGGACAGGCGGTCAGGCAACGGCCGCATTCCGGGCCGAGGCAAAGCGCCTCCTCCCGCCTGCCGTCGGTCTCGCAATCGACCGAACACATCACCGCGGTCACCAGCACCCGCGGGCCGTATTGGGGGGTGATGAGCTGCAGATTCAGCCCCAGCGTTCCCAGCCCCGCCTCGACCGCCGCGTGGGTGAGCGACAGCACCGTGGTCATGTGCTGGTTGCGGTCGCCGCGATAGAGCCAGGGATCGGCGTGGGTGGGCGGGATGATGATCGCGGGATAGCCGTTGTCCTCCAGCCAGAAGACCAGCTCGAGCGACGTCTCCTCCAGCATCGTGAGGACGAGTTCGTCGTTGTAGTACTTGTGCCGCTCGTCCCAGCGCGCGATCCGGGTGGTGCCGGCGGAATACCGCTTGGCGAGCACGATCACCCGTCCGCCGTCGTGCTCGGTGATGTCCTTCGGGCGGCGCGGGTCGCGCGGGTCGGGCGGGTGCGCGTCCATCACCGCACCGTCCGCGATGCCGACGAGGTCGGCGCCGAGCGCCCTTGCTTTCGCCTTGATGGCGGCGGCGTCGAGCGGGCTCTGGAATACGCTGACCATCTACTGCTCCGCCGCGCTGGATTCGCGCTCGCGCTGCAACGCCTTGAAGGACTGGAGTTGGCGCGCGACGATGCCCTTGTAGCCTTCGGGTCCCACCCAGCGCACGTTCCAGTCGTTCAGCCCGTCGACCTCGGCGCCCGACTTGCGCGCCTCCTTGAACGCGTTGGCCTTGTCGACCTTCTCCGGCGTCTTCTCCGGGATGACCTTCTGAAGCGGGGCGAGATGAGCGTGGTAATCGTTGCCCACCGGACACACCGCGAGGCAGCGCGGACAATCGCCGAACGACCCGACGACCCTGAGCAATCCCTGCCAGAATCCGTAGATCTCCCGATCGGCGATCAGGCGCCGCCTGGTCTCGCCGTCGGAGACCAGAAAGTGTTCCCAGAACTTGAGTATCGTCGTGAACCCGAACTCCTGCGCCTCGGTCGCGCAGGCCCGCTTGTCGATGCCGAAGTGACGGACCGCGTCCGACGGGCAGGAATAGAGGCATCGGCTGCAGCTCTCGCCGATGCACACCTGCTCGGTCATCGGCTTGTCGGACTCGAGCTCGCATTCGGTCAGCACGCCAGTCAGGTAGATCCTCGGCCCGAACTCGGGCGTCAGGATGTTGACTTCGAGTCCGAAGGTTCCGAGCCCCGCTTCAATTCCGAGATGGCGCGTCGACAACCGACCGTAGCTCGCCCGCTTGTAGCCCCAGTCGGTCTCCTGCGCCGCGGTGACGAAGCTCGGATGGCCCTCCTTTTCGAGGGCGTCGACAAGGCGGTAGGCGATCCTGTCCATCCGCCTGAGCACCAGCATGTCGATATACTGGACCGGCACGTTGGACTTGCAGCGGAAGGCGCCGACCGGAATCCGCTGGGCGATCACGACGACGCTCTTGACGTGCGGCGAGATCCTCTCCGGCGTCTGCGGAAAGAGCGGATCGGGCGGGAACGCGTTGAGGACCGAGGCACTCGCGATCCCCACCAGGTCGGCGCCCAGATCCTTCGCCAGGGCCTTTACTTCGGTTGCGTCCATCTACTCCCCGCGGGACGGTGACCGGGCGTCAAACTGGCATAGGGGACAGCCGCGGGCAAGGCGCGGGGCGCGTTGCCGGGACGCCGCGCGGGGCGTATTTAGAGGCCATGAGTTCGAAGCCCGCCGAACCGGTGCCGCCCAGGGCGATGCCGGGATTCGAGACCGGCAGCACCGCCGCGGTGGACCGCGCCGCCGGCGAGCTTCGGCGCGGCCTGCCAGTGATCCTTGCCGAACCCGGAGAGACCGGCGGCATCGTCGCATTCTCGGCCGAGTTCATCTCGGCATCCCGGCTCGACGCGCTACGCCGGCTCGCGGGCCGGGAACCCGACCTGACGATCACCCATAACCGCGCCGCCACGCTGAAGATCCGGCTCTACACGCCGGACGCGGTCCGGATTCCGGTCCCCGAATGGCTGTCGATCGAGGCGCTGGCGAGCCTGGCGGATCCGGCGGCCGACCTCGCCCAGCCAATGCGCGGCCCCTTCGAAGCGCGGCGCGATCCGGTCCCGGCCGGTGTCGTGGCATCGCTGCGCCTCGCCAAGATCGCGCGTCTTCTGCCGGCAACGGTGACCGTCGAGGTGCAAGACATCGCGGCCGCGCTGGGCGCCGGGAAGGCGGATTTGCTCCGGGTCGGACCATCGGCGGCGATGTCCTACGATGTCGCCGCATCCCATCGGCTGGAGCAGGTAACGGCGGCGAAGGTGCCGCTCGACGGCGCCGAGGGAGCGCGCATCCACGCGTTTCGTCCGCGGGACGGCGGGACCGAGCACTTCGCGATCGCGATAAACGACCCTCCCCCGCCCGGCCCGGTGCTGGCCCGGCTCCATTCGGAATGCTTCACCGGCGATTTGCTGGGCTCGCTCAAATGCGATTGCGGGCAGCAGCTGCGAGGCGCCATCGAACAGATCTCGGCCGACGGGGCCGGCATCCTCCTCTACCTCGCCCAGGAAGGCCGCGGCATCGGGCTGATCAACAAGCTCCGCGCCTACGCCTTGCAGGACCTCGGCTTCGATACGGTGGAGGCGAACGAACGGCTGGGATTCGACGCGGACGAACGGGTGTTCCTGCCCGCCGCGGAAATGCTGCGCCGGCTGGGCTATTCGTCGGTGCGGCTGATGACCAACAACCCCGACAAGGTCGAGGCGCTCGCCCGCTTTGGAATCGAGGTCGTCGAACGGGTGCCGCACAGCTTCCCCTCGAACGACCACAACGCCTTCTACCTGTCGACCAAGGCGGAGAAGAGCGGGCATCTGCTATAGGGATTGCCGCGTCTCTCACCGCCCCTTGAATGCCGGCGGGCGCTTTTCCATGAACGCCGTGCGTCCTTCCACGTAGTCCTCGCTGGCGAAGCAGGCGTCGACCAGCTCCTGGCACGCCGCCAGGTCGCGTTCGCTGTCGGGCTTCAGGACTTCGTTGACGATCAGCTTCATGCCCTTGACCGTCAGCGGCGCGTTGGCGGCAACGGTTCTTGCGTATTCGGTGACGGTCTCGGCGAGCGTGCCGTCGGGCACGACCCGCTGGACGAGGCCGATCCCATAGGCCTCGTCGGCAGGGACCATGCGGGCGGAGAAGACGATGTCGCGCGCCGCCCCGGGGCCCACGGTATCGACCAGGCGCTTGAGGCCGCCGAACCCGTAGCCGAGGCCGAGCCTGGCGGCCGGCAACGCGAACCGGGATTTCTCGGAACAAAATCGGAGATCGCAGCAAAGCGCGAGCCCGAGACCGCCCCCGACACAATAGCCGTCGATCTCGGCGATGGTCGGCTTCGGAAGCGTCGCCACCATCGCGTTGGCCGAGGCGACCTTCGCGTTGTAATTCCGGATCCCCTCCTCCGACGAGCGTTCGGACTCGAATTTGGAGATGTCGGCGCCGGAAACGAACGCCTTTCCTCCGGCTCCGCTCAGGACCACCACGCGGACGTCCGGATCCTCGGCGAACCCGCGCAGGATCTCCTCGGCCGCTTCCCACATTTCGAGCGAAACCGCGTTCCGGCGCTCCGGATTGTTGAAGATCATCCGCCCGATTCCGTCGCCGGTTTCGGACAGCATCTTGTCGGTTGCCATGCGTGTCGTCCTTCGCTGAGGTGGTAGCCGCGCTCAGATCACGCCGCGCTCTCGGAGGCGCGCGATCTCATCGCCGCCGATCCCGATCGAGGCCAGGATCTCCCCGGCGTGCTCGCCGGGCTCCGGCGCGGGCGAGGCGATGCGGCTGGGGGTACGGCTCAGCCGCACCGGCTGGCGCACCATCCGGGTATCGCCGAACGGGCGCGTCTCGACCGGCTGCGTGATTTCAAGATGGGCGAACTGGGGTTCGTCGAACATCTCGCCGATATCGTTGATCCGTCCCGCCGGCACGCCGGCCTCGTTGAACAGCGCGATCCAGCGGTCGCCGGTATCCGTTCGCGTGACATCCGCGATCAGCGCGTTGAGAGCCTTGCGGTTTTCGGAACGTTTGCGTCCGGTCTCGAAACGCGGGTCCGCGAACCAGTCATCCCGGTCTATCGCCGCGCAGAAGCGCCGCCAGATCCGCTGCCCCGAAACGCCGATATTGATGTGGCCGTCGGCGGTCGGGTAGACGCCGGTCGGCATGGATGTGGGGTGGTCGTTCCCCGCCTGCCCCGGAACCTCGCCGTCGATCAGGTATCGCGCGGCCTGGAAATCGAGCATGAACGCCTGCGCCTCGATCAGCGAGGTGGTGACCCACTGCCCCTCGCCCGACCGCTCGCGCTCGTAAAGCGCAACGAAGATGCCGAGCGCGCAGAAGAGGCCAGCGGTCAGGTCGGCGATCGGGATCCCGGCCCGCATGGGACCCCTGCCCGGCTCTCCGGTAATCGACATCAGCCCGGCCATGCCTTGCGCGATCTGGTCGAAACCCGGACGGTCGGCATCCGGCCCGTCCTGCCCGAAGCCCGAGATACTGCCAAGGACGATGCGGGGATTGACCGCCCGCAGAGCCTCGTAGCCGATGCCGAGCCGGTCCTTGACCGCCGGGCGAAAATTCTCGACCACGACATCCGCCCGCTCGACCAGTCTGAGGAACAGGGCGCGCCCCTCTTCCTCCTTGAGATTGAGCGTCAGCGATCGCTTGTTGCGGTTGAGGTTCTGGTAGTCCGCGCTTGCGCGCGCCGCGCCCACCGCCCCGTCGTCCGCGAATGCCTCCGGGGTTTCGATCTTGATGACGTCGGCTCCCCAGTCGGCCAGCTGGCGAACGCAGGTGGGCCCGGATCGGACCCGCGTCAGATCGAGCACGGTAACCTGCTTCAACGCGTCCGAAGCGGGTCGATGCGGCATGGGCGGCGGCCTCGCGAATAGGTTGGGGGACAGTCTATGGCGCGGGCCCGTTAGCCGCTATTGCCGCGCCTGCGATAGGTGGACAGGTAGATCCCGGCGCCGATCAGGGCAATGCCAACCGCGTGGAACCAAACGAAAACCTCGCCAAGAAACACGATCGCCATCACGACGGTGAAGGCGACGATCATGTGGATGAAAATTCCCGCCAGCGACGGCCCGAGCTGCTGGATCGAGTAATTCCACAGGAAGACGGCGATGACCGAGGAGAACAGCGCGAGCCCCACGATGGCGGCGATCGAGGGCAGGCCAAACGTCATCGGCCGGTCGACAGCCCACTCGATCAGATAGAACGGCAGCAGCAGCAGCGCGCCCAGGAACAGGAGCAGGAAGAGCATCACCCGCTGCTCCAGCGCGCGCGGGGCGAGCCTGAGATAGACCGCATACAGCGCCCAGCTGACGTAGGCGCCGAGCACCAGGATATCGCCGAGATTGAAGTCGAGTGTGAGGATCGCCCGGGGATCGCCGCGCCCGATCAGCGCGAAGACGCCGAGCAAGGAGACCAGCACGCCGGCAACCTGGTTGAACGTCACGCGGTCGCGGAAGATAGCCCAGGCGGCAATGATGATGATCAGCGGCTCGAAGGAGTTCAGAACCCCGACATTGATGGCGATGGTGTATTGCAGCGACAGGAAAAGGACGGCATTGCCGCCGACAAACAGCAGAAAGGACAGCAGCAGGATGATCCAGAAATGCTGCCGAATGACGTGGAACTGCTGCATCATCGGACGCCAGGCGAAGGGCAGGACGATCATGGCGCCGAGCAGAGTGCGCCAGAACGAAAGCCCAAGAGGCGGGGCTTCTTCGCGCAAGCCGCGGACGACGACGGTGCTGCCGGCCCAGCACAGCATCGCCACGGTCACGGCGAGATAGGGCGAGGTCAGGATGCGCATCGCGACGCCGCGCACGTCGGAACTGCTTCGAAGCGGGTTCCCTGCCATCCGAATGCCTTGTGTCGCGGGGTCCGGCGTGCGTGCCGCCCCGGCAACCTAGGGGGCCGACCCATCCGCGACAAGCGCGCACCCGGCTTGCACCCGGCCGGAGTCAGGCGGAAACTGGGCCGGGATACCGGAGAAAAATCGTGGGGGGAGGTGCGAAATGGCTATCGAACGGATCCAATCGGAAAAGGTGTCCGAGCCGCCTCCCGAGACATGGTCCAACTGTCTGGTCGCCGACAAACACGTTTACATCGCCGGGATGACCGCCCGGGGCGCCGATTTCAAGCCGCTCGCCGACATGGACGAATACGAGCAGGCCAAGGTCTGCCTGACGAAGATAAAACATCTTGTCGAGGCCGCCGGCGGGTCGATGGCGGATATCGTCAGGGTCAACATCTTCGTCACCGACATTCGCAACCGCGAAGAGGTCTGGCGCGCCCGGCGCGAGTTCTTCTCGGGCGATTTCCCGGTCTCCACCCTGGTCGAGGTGAGCGCGCTGGCGGCGCCCGAGATGAATGTCGAAATCGAGGCGGAGGGGGTGTTGGGGGCGTCGACGGCGCGCTGAATCCGGAGCCGTTGCGGTCGGTCGGTTCTAGCTTGTGGAGACGGAGTTCCGTCCCGCCTTCAGCGCTTCGAGTTCCTCCGCGGCGATCCTCGTGTCGTGGAGCCCGGCCCTGCGGTCGGTCGGCACGGTTTTCTTGTCCTCGGCCGTCGGCAGCTTGTCGACCGGGTACATCGCGACCCGGTCGTTGCCGCCCGAGACATCGCGTTCGAGCGACAGGTCGCGTTCGTTGGTCCCGGACGCCGCGACGACCCGGCCATCTTCCTTCACGAGATCGAGCCACCAACGCTTGATCGGATTGCGCTTGCCGTAGCCGAGCGCATCGTCGAGCCAGATCAGGAAGCGGCGGGAGAACGGCAGCTTGACGGCCGCCCACATCGCCAGCCGGTGGGCCAGCAGCCCTTCCTTGTTCCACGGGCACATCTTCATGCACCGCCCGCACGCCGAGCCCTTGAGATTGGTCACGCGGTATTTCGTGCATTTCTCGACGTCGGGTTTCCAGATTTCGTAGCCGTTGTAGAGCACCTTGTCGCCGAACGGGATCGCCTGGGCCGGGCATTCGCGGGCGCATTTGCGGCACTTGTTGCAGAAATCCTGGAGCCCGAAATCGATCGGCTTGTCGGGAACCAGCGGCAGATCGGTGGTGACGACAGCCGTCTTGTGGCGCGGCCCGACGAACGGGTTGAGGACGAGCTCGCCGATCCGGCTCATCTCGCCCAGCCCGGCAAGCAGCATCAGCGGAATCTGCATCACGTCGCCGTGGGCGTTGGAGTGCGCCTGGGCCGGGTGGCCGAGGCGGCGGATGTAGTCGGCGACAATGGTGGCCGTGGTCGAGCCGTTGAGGTAGGCGCGGTAACTCTGCGCGCCGGAGACCCAATCGTCGCCGGACGACGCCTCGAACGTGTCCCAGCCCTGGTCGATCACGATTACGACAGCGTATTTGTGCCGGGTCTCGATCGGTGTGCCGTCGCTGTCATGCGAGAACCAGGCGTATTCGGGCACCTCGCAGACCCCCACCATGTCGGCGTCGAGGAAGTAGCAGAGCGATTTGATGTGTCTTGTCAGCTCTTCGGGGTCGTTCGGGAGCGGCGCTTTCTCGTCCGCCGTATCGCCCTTGTGAACGGGCACGTGCTTCCAGTGCAGGTGTCCGATCGCCGCGTTAAGCGGGTTCTTGGTGATGAAGCGGCGGATCTCCTTGGCCGGCTTGGGCCCGAGATCGCCGTAGAAGGCGCGAACGAAGAAGCCGGCGCGTTTGGGCACCTGCTTCACGTCTTCGGTGATCAGCGTCGTCGGACGGTCGACGCGCTTTATCTTCTCCATCGGGTAGCGGCCGAGATGCATCGGCCGCTTCTTGCGTGAAAAAATCCGCACGCCGCCGCTCCCGCGCTGGACGATTCCGTTAGCGGCGGCAGTCTAGACTACCGCCCATGCCGCGGGAACGCCGGCGCCCGGCCGGCGCAAGGGCCGGCCGGGCGGGCACGAACGGAGCGGCTACGGCTATTGAATGCCGTAGAGCGCCTTGGTGTTGTGATAGAGGATCTTTTCCTTGACCTCCATCGAGTACTCGTTGTCGGCGAGGAAGTCCGGCACGTCGGCCGTCAGATCGTCTTCCGTCGGCTCGTGCGGGAAATCGGACGCATAGATGATCCGGTCCGATCCCATCGCGTCGATGACGTATTTCAGGCTCTTCTCGCCCATCTCGCAGGACAGCCAGATGCTCTCGGTATCCCGGATGATTTCGGACGGCTTTTTGGAGAGCTTGGAGCGGACCGGAACGCCGAACACCGAATCGAGCTCGTAGTCGAGCCGATCCATCATGAAGGTGATCCAGGCGCAGCCGCCCTCCAGGAATGCGAATTTGAGGTTGGGGAAGGTCTCGAAGACGCCGTTGAACATCATGTCGGTCATCTGGATCATCAGCGGGACCGGATGCTCGAGCGTGTGGACCTTGAGGAAGGGCTTGAGGTTGTCGAGCCCGAAACCGCGGCTCACCGCGCCGTGGAACGCGATGGTGATCCCCTGCCGCTCGGCCTCCTCATAGATCGGCCAGTAGATCTCGTCGCCAAAGTAGCGCCCGTTGACCGTAACCGTCGGCAACAGCATCGCGCCGAAATTGGTCCGCTCCGTGGCGCAGCGGGCGACCTCCTTCTTCGCCGCCTCGATGTCGCTGTAGGGGATCAGCCCCACTCCCCAGAGCCGGTCGTCCTTCTTCGTATAGTGCTCTTCGAGCCAGTTGTTGTAGGCGATCGCGGTGGCGGTCTGGAATTCCTCGCTCTGCATCAACCCGTAGGCGAGCCCGGATGTGGGGTAAAGGACGCTGCCTTCGAGCCCGATCTTGTCCAGGATATCTCCCCAGATATCGGAGTCGGTCGACCAGTACCTGCGGCCCTCGTCGCCTTCTTCGACGATCGAGCTCCGCGACCAGCCGTCGAGGCTGGGGAAGATGCTCATCCCTTCGAGCCGGCGGTTGCCCGTCCACCTGCCTTCGTAATGCTCTTCGAGCTCGCGGTCTGGTTCGAGGACGTGGCCGTCGCCGTCGAAGACGGGAATGTCGTGTTTCATTGACTGACGCTCCGTTCGGGTTTGGGAAGGCCAAGAGTGAAGCGGTTTCACCGGTGGCTCAAGTCCCGATTGACCCGGGGGATGTGAAGCGCGCCGCGGATTCCGGGTCGTTGGGGTCTGGACGGTCGACGCGCCATGCCCTATCTGTTGGGTGGCCGATTCGGCCGCTCTCCTCGCACCTCAGAGGGCCGGAAATGATCTCAACCGCCCCGTCGATCCGGTCGATCGCGTCCGGCGCAATCCTGGCCGCGGCGATGTGCTTCGCCGTGACGACCGCGAGCGGGATGGAGACGACGGCCAAGCAGGCCTACATCCTCGATTTGCAGACCGGAGCGGTGCTGCTGGACAAGGACAGCACCACCCCCGCCCCGCCGGCGTCATTGAGCAAGCTCATGACGCTCTACCTGGTTTTCGAGCAGCTCAAGCGGGGACAAATCTCGCTCGATGACAAGTTCGTCGTCAGCCGCAAGGCTTGGCGAATGGGCGGTTCCAAGATGTTCGTCGAGGTCGACAAGCAGGTGCGCGTGGAAGATCTGGTGCGCGGGATCGTCATCCAGTCGGGCAACGACGCCTGTATCGTGGTCGCCGAGGCATTGTCCGGCTCGGAAAGCGCATTCGCCGACGCGATGAACCGCAAGGCGCGCGAAATCGGTCTGACGGACAGCCATCTCGTGAACTCCACGGGATGGCCGGACGACAACCACGTCATGAGCCCGCGCGACCTCGCCGTGCTCTCAAAGCGTATCATCGAGGAATTTCCGGAATACTATCCCTATTTCGCCGAAAAATCCTTCCGCTACAACAAGATCAAGCAGGGAAACCGCAACCCCCTTCTCTACCGGGACACCGGAGCGGACGGGCTCAAGACCGGCCATACGAGGGCGGCCGGATACGGCCTGGTGGCGTCGGCCATACGCAACGGTCGGCGCGTGGTGATGGTGCTTACCGGCCTGCCCAAGGCCAGGACGCGATCCTTCGAAGCGCGCCGCCTGCTCGACTGGGCGTACCAGTCATTCAGGAATTACGACCTCTTCGAAAGCGGCGCCGTCGTCGAGAAGGCGGATGTCTGGCTCGGCAAGGAAGAGACGGTGCCCCTGGTTACGGAGCGCGACATAAAGATCTCCCTGCCGCGCGCCTCGCGCCGCGGGCTCAAGGCGAAAGTCGTCTACGAAGGTCCGGTTCCGGCACCGATCGTCAAGGGGTCCAGGATCGCTCGCCTGATCGTCACCGCCCCCGACTTCGAAACGATGGAGGTGCCGCTCCTCGCCGGCATCGATGTCGCCCGGGTGGGCGTATTCGGCCGGTTGGGTGCGGCGATCGCCTACATGGTCTGGGGCGCCGACCGCTGATCGGCGCACTCGCGCGCCGGTTGTGCGACCGCGAATTTCCTAACGGGACCGTGAATTGTAGTGATGAAAGGTATCACATAGGCTGATGTTGTGGCGTTGTCGCGACGCGACTGGACGGGATAACGCCACGCCTCTTTTCTTCAACTTCCGTATGAACAAGGAGACGATAGAATGAACAAGAGCCCAGTATTTCTCGCGGCCGCGCTGCTGGCCGCCGCCAATTTCGCCGCTTCCGACGTGGCGCAAGCGGCGGATAAGCAGGAGAAGTGCTACGGCGTCGCGCTCGCCGGCAAGAACGACTGCAAGGCGGGCCCGGGGACGAGTTGCCAGGGCAGCTCGACGGTCAACTACCAGGGCAATGCCTGGAAGCTGGTTCCGGCCGGCACCTGCGAGTCGATGACACTCAAGACCAAGGACGGCCGCTCGGTGAAGGGCAGCCTGATGGAGTTGAAGCGCGACGTTCCGAGCTGATCGGATCGCGTCCGGGACGCCGACCGGGTCTCCGGCCCGGCGGCGACCGGACACTGCCTCGAAAATTCCCATCGTGTCGGCTCTATCCCCTTTCGCCGCGTCGTCCTCGCGGATACCCGCGCGGGCCGGCGTCGGGTTCAAAGGCGAGCATGCCGGGACGGTCTGCGCGGACCGGCCGGATATCGGCTGGTTCGAGGTCCATCCGGAGAACTACATGGTTGCCGGCGGACCGAGACCGGCGGTTCTCGAAGAGTTGCGCGGCAATTTTCCGCTGTCCCTGCATGGCGTCGGCATGTCGCTCGGCGGCGCGGAACGACTCGACTCCGACCACTTGAGAGCCTTGCGCGGGCTGATCGAGCGTTTCGAACCGGGACTCGTTTCCGAACACATCGCCTGGTCGGCGCATGGCGGGGTGTGGTTCGCCGACCTGCTGCCGCCGAGTCTCGGCCAGGCCGGCCTCGACCGCCTGTGCGACAATATCGACGAGATGCAAGACGCGCTCGGGCTGCCCGTATTGATCGAGAACCCGGCCAGCTATCTGGTCTTGCCGGACCGCGACATGGATGAGGTTGCGTTTATCGTCGAAGCGGCAGGACGGACCGGATGCGGTCTTCTCGTCGACGTGAACAACGTTTACGTCAGCGCCGAGAATATCGGAGTGGATGCCGATGCCTATATCGATGCCATCCCGGGCGACCTGATCGGTGAAATCCATCTCGCCGGGTTCACCGTCGACGACGCCTCGGGGGAGCGTCTTCTGATCGACAGCCACGGCGCGACGGTCGATGCCGCGGTCTGGCGCCTCTACGACCGCCTGATCGCCCGGGTCGGCGCACGACCCACCCTGGTGGAGTGGGACAAGGACATTCCGGCCTGGGAGGTGCTCTACGCCGAGGCGACGAAAGCCGAGACCCTCCTGGCGCGCCTCGCCGAACCCGTGCCCGCGTGAAGCACCCATGACGCTCGCTTCCCTGCAGGCCGATTTCGCCGCCGCTCTGTTGGATCCCGCGCCGGACGCCGTGCCGACCGGGCTTTCCCCACTCGCCCGTCGGCGGTTCAGGGTCTATCGCAACAATGTGCGCGTCGCGTTGGTCGAGGCCCTGGCAGCGGCCTATCCCGCGGTTCAGCGGCTTGTCGGCACGCCGTTCTTCGAACGCATGGCCGGCAGCTACGTCATGGACCATCCGGCGGTCGCGCGCACCCTCAACCTCTACGGCGATGAATTCGCCGACTTCGTCGCCGGTTTCGCGCCGGCGCGCGACCTGCCCTATCTCGCCGATGTCGCGCGGCTGGAGCGCGCGGTGCTCGAATCGCTTCACGCCGCCGATGCACCGACACTCGACCCCGCGCTGTTGACGGCGCTCGGCCCCGGGCTCGCGACGGCGCGGCTCGCGCCACACCCCGCGACCCGGCTCGTGCGCTCGGACTATCCGATCGCCGAGATCCGGCAAGCCAATACCGGCGAAGCGCCGCCGCCCGGCGACCTTGTCCTTACCGCCGGCGCCGCGGGCGCCCTGGTGGTGAGGCCGGGCCGCTCGGTGCGCGTCGAGCCGCTCGACCCGGCCGAATGCGCTTTCGCCGGGACGCTGCTGGCGGGCGGCGATCCGATGGCGGCGCAGGCGGCCGCGGCCGCGCTCGATGGCGAATTCGACGTCATGGCGGCGTTCAGGACTCTGCTCGCGGCCGGCGCGTTCGCCGGCCTGGCGGGCGAATCGTACGAAGGAGAACAGGCATGAGCGATGGCAAATCGAGGACAGGCGGCGCGGCGAACATGGCGCGACAGGCGATCGATCTGGGTCGCGGCGTCGCCGAACGCGTCGACCGCTGGCTGGGCCCGGTGGCGCTACTCGTCCTGCGGCTGCCGGTCGCCATCGTGTTCTGGCGTTCCGGCCGCGCCAAGGTCGATGGGTGGAACATCTTCTCCGTCAGGGACAGCCAGTATTTCCTGTTCCGCGAGGAGTTCGGCATGCCGCTGCCGGAGCTGACCGCGCACCTCACCGCGATCGCCGAACACATATTGCCGATCCTGCTGGTGCTGGGCCTGTTCACCCGTCTCAGCGCGCTCGGCATGTTCATCATGACCATGGTGATTCAGTTCTTCGTCTTCCCCGACGCGTGGCTGGGCCAGCACATGTTCTGGGCGTCCCTCCTGTTCGCGGCGATGGTGCTGGGCCCGGGGCAGATCTCCCTGGACCGGGTATTCTTCAAGCGGTAGGGCGCCTGTCCCGAGCGTGCGGCGACCGCTCCACGGGGGGCCACCGCGTCTCGCTGTCGCCCGGCGCGTTGACCGTGCCGGCGCTCTCCGTACATCATGCCGGACGGGCCGGTTCCAGGACCGAAAACAGGGCCATTCGAACACCGGGAGGTTCACCATGCGTACAGCAATCGCCGTCAAACTCACGGCGGTGGCGGTCGCGGCGGCCGTTGCGTCGGGCGCCCACTCGGCATCGGCACAGGGCATCCTGAAGGCCGACACGACCGGCGTGGGCGGCGTCAACCACACGCTGTTCGTGGTGCTGGCCAATATCCTGCAGAAGAAGGCGGGAATAAACATGCAGGTCAACGAAGGGCAGACGCTCACCCGGTCGGCCCTCAAACTGGGACGGGGCAAGATCGACATCCAGCCGCTGCCGCCCGTGATCACGCCCTGGCTGCGCGCCGGCACAAGGATGTACAAGAAGGCGCCCGACGTCGCCAAGAAGGCGGTCGCCAATATCCGGCTCATCGCCTCGTACGGCGCGGGCGTCCGCCACTATCTCGTCTGGGCGGATTCGGGCATCGAGACGTTCGACGACCTGAAGGGCAAGCGGATATTCGTCGGCCCGCCGGTGGGCGGCGCTTCCGTGGTCGCGATGGCGGTGCTCCGCATCACCGCCGGCCTCAAGGCCGACAAGGATTACACCCAGGTCCGCCTGCCCTGGAACGGCGGCATCCAGGCCATGCAGGACGGCAAGATCGACGTGTTCATCCGCCCGGCCGGGATCGGTGCGGCCTCGATCGACCAGCTCGGCTCCAAGCGCAAGTTCCGCCTCCTGAGCGTGGAGAAATACGTCGACAAGCCCGCCTTCAAGAAATATCTCGGCGGCGGCGGCCGGGTGCTCCGCAAGGTGCCCGCCGGCACCTACAAGAACCAGGAGAACAACGACAGGGATGTCGCGACCGACGGCTTCCGGCATCAGCTCGTCGTGCATAACGGGCTGGGCGACGAACTGGTCTACAAGATCACCAAGACGTTGTTCGAGAGCCTGCCGCAAATGCACAAGACGGCGGTCACTCTCAAGGATATCTCGCTCGACGACACCTTCTCGCTCGCCAACGTCCCGGTGCATCCGGGGGCGCTGAAATACTACAACGAGATCGGCAAGAAGGTGCCGGCGGCGTTGATGCCTCCCCGTTAGGCCCTGCCTGACCGGCGTCGGGAGCTGCGGCGCGAAATGGCCCGCGCGGGTCTTTCGGTGCGGTTCCGGTGAATCGGCCCGGCGAAGCAGCTCGGGCCGGGCAGATCGTCGGCTACGCGGTTTTCGCGGTCGCCGCGACGATGGCGGCCGTCGGCGTAACCAATTCGATGCCGACCTACGGGATCTTCCCGCGGCTCGGCCCCTACCCGGCGATCGTCCTGCGCCCGCTCTTCCTCGGCGCCGCCGTTTTCCTGGTGGTGGCGAGCCATTCCTTCACGCAGGCGTTCGCGCGGCGGCGGCCCGACCTCAAATGGCTCGGACTGGCGATCGACACCGGCCTGCTGGCCCTCGCCTGGTATGTGCTGTGGGTCTACTACACCGTCCAGATCGAGGCGCAGACGCTGGGCTTCGGCGAGATCGGGATGTTCCATTTCTGCATTTCCCTGCTCGCCGCCGGCGTGTTCATCGTCCTGAGCTGGAAGGTGTGGGGCGCGCCGCTCTCGATCGTCGGCGTCGTGGCGTTGATCTATTTCTACACGGGCGAGCACTGGCCGTGGATCTTCGAGACCGCCCGGGTCGACCTCGCGGATACCTCCGAGGACCTCTGGTTCAACCAGGGCGACGGCATCCTCGGCACGATCATGGGGATCATCATCTTCACCGTGTTCCCCTTCATCATGCTTGGGACGATGCTGGAGCGAACCGGCGGCGGACGGTCGCTGATCAAGCTCGCGGTGCACGTCACCAAGAGGTTTCGGGGCGGGCCGGCCCATGCGGCGATCCTCGCTTCCGGCCTGTTCGGAACCATGTCGGGCGGCGCGGTGACCAACGTGGTCGCGACCGGCGTGATCACCATTCCGATGATCAAGCAGCGCGGGTTTTCGCCGTCCTTCGCGGGCGGCGTCGAGGCGACAGCGTCGAGCGCCGGTCAGATCATGCCGCCGATCATGGGCGCGGCCGCCATCGTGATGTCGGACCTCACGGGGATCCCCTATCTCACGATCATCATCGCCGCGCTGATCCCGGCGCTCGCCTACTACATCAGCCTGTTCACCAGCGTGGTCTTCGAAGCGCGCCGCCTCGGCGTCGAGGTCGGCGGGGAGGACCTGGACCGATCGGACCTCCGGGTCGAACGGCAGGACTTCGTCAACCTGGTCATGGTGGTGGTTCCGATCGGCGTGGTGGTGGCGGCCTTGTTGCAGGGCCTTTCGGCGGCGGGCGCCGGGATGACCGCGTTCTTTTCCATCGTGCCGCTCAGCTTCTTCAACCCGGAGGTCCGCAGGCGGCCCCTCATCATCGTCGAGGCGCTGGCCCATGCCGGGCTCACCTTCGGCCGGCTTCTGATGGCGATCGCCGTGGTGGGGATCGTCGTCGCCGTGCTCGGCGCCACCGGCCTGCCGCAGGATTTCGTTACCCTGATCGACGACGTATCGGGCGGCAGCCTGTTCGTGACCCTGATCGTCACCGGGATCGCGGCGCTGATGCTGGGCATGGGGATGCCCACCTTGCCGGCTTACCTCACCATCGTGCTGATCCTCGGCCCGGCGATGCAGAATCTCGGGCTGACAGTGCTGGCCGCCCATCTCTTCGTGCTCTACTACGCGGTGGCCTCGTCGATCACCCCTCCGGTCGCCGTCGCGGCCTACGCCGCCGCCTCGATCGCCGAGGCGCCGCCGATCCGGACAGCGATGATGGCGCTCCGCGTCGGGCTGGTGAAATTCGCGGTCCCGTTCATTTTCGCCTATTACCCGGTGCTTCTTCTGGTGCCGATCGTCTTTCCCGAGGGCGAGAGCTTCGCGTTGACGGGCTTCCTCTCCGTCCTGTTCCGGCTGCTGGTCTTCATCTACCTGGTTTCGAGCGCGGTGATCGCCTTCGACCAGCGCCGCCTGCCGGTCTGGGAGACGGCGCTCAGGCTCTCGCTCGCCGTCGCCGTCATGGCGCCCTGCCCGCCATCCACTGGCCCGCGACGCTTGCCGCACTCGCCCTGATCGCCTGGCACCAGCTCTCCTTCGGGCGGCGCCGCGAGCGGATATCGGGGTAGAGTAAGCGTTCTCGGATCCGGAGCAGGAGGCCACCATGAACGAACGGCGGGACGCCGGGGACCGGGCGATGAAGAATAACCTGGACGGCGGCGAGGCGCTGGTCGAGGCGATCCGCAATCTCGGCATCGAACACGTCATCATGGCGCCGGGCTCGGAGTGGTCGCCGGTCTGGGAGGCGCTCACCCGCCAGCGGGTGGAGAACGTCCCCGGCCCCGCCTACATGCAGATCTGGCACGAGACCCTCGCGGTCAATATCGCCACCGGCTACACCTTCATGACCGGCCTGCCCCAAGCGGTGCTGCTGCACGCCGGCGTCGGTCCGATGCAGGGGATGATGGCGATCAACGCCGCCCGGCAGTCGGAAATCCCGATGCTGGTGCTCGCCGGCGAGTCGGTCACGCTCGGCGCCGACCCGGACCTCAGGATGGAGGCGCAGTGGTATGGCGGGGTGAGCCCGGGCGGGATCGACAAGCTGATCGCCCCTTCGGTCAAGTGGTCCGGGCTGGTCCCGAGCGCTCCCACCCTCTACCGGAGCGTGGTGCGCGCCGGCGAGATGGCGCAGCGCGCCCCGCGCGGACCGGTGTTTCTCGACGTGCCGCTCGAATACATGCTGGAGGGCTGGAGCCCGGAGGACGATCTCCGCCGCGTGCCGCCCGCCTCGACGACCCTGCCGGTGGCGGCGGAGCTGGACGGCCTCGTCCAGGAGATCGCGGCGGCCAGGAACCCCGTCATCGTGACCGAGTTCGCCGGGCGCGAACCCGGCGCCTTCGAGGCACTGGTCGATTTCGCCGAGGCCGGTGCGATCCCCGTGATCGGCGGCCGCACCGCGTTCTACGGCAACTTCCCGACCGACCACGATCTTTGGCAGGGGGTGGAGACCTACGCCCATCTGGAGGACGCCGACCTGGTTCTCCTGGTGGGCGCCCGGACGCCCTGGTACCCGCCGACCGACCGACCGACCCGCGCCCGGATCGTCTCCATGGAGAATGCATCACACTAAGCCACCATACCATTCTGGATCGAGCTCGCCATTTCGGTTTTGTGCCGCGCCTGGTTGACGAGTTCCCACACCGGATCGTCCTGCTCCGGCGGTTCGTAGAGGAAGCGCGATTGGCTTGCGCCGCACCTCCGGATCATCCCCCTGGACGCCAGAGCCCGCACCCGATCATGGCTGATCGACAACTGTTCGGCGATCTCCGCGGTCGTCAGCATTCCCTTCTTTCGCAGCATCTGGCGCTGGGATTCGAAGCGTCGCCTGAAGCGCACATGCGCGACCATGCTGGTGTTGAACGGCTGGCCCCTGCTTCCGGTTCGTCCGCGTCGATTGAGGATGTCGGCGACCTGGGCATCCGTGTGATGGTGCAGCAACTCGCGGATTTCGGCGACGAGCGCGGCGGGAAGTTTGGCCGGATGCTCGGCGGCCTGCAGAGAGACATCCAGTTCACGGGTCGCGCCTCCACGCAAGCGCACCCCGGCATGGGCACGATCGCCATGTCGGGTCAGGGTGACGTCCTCGATCAGGAGGCGGATCATGCGCTTTTTCTCGCGGTTCGGCGTCGCGGGGTCGTTCCACAGCCGGGGGAAGTCCGTCGCGAGTTGCAGAACGCGTTGGCGAACCGACTCATCGAGCAATATCCGGTCCTGGCCGCGGAGGCGGTCTCGTTCGGCTTCGGCGTCTCGCAATGCCTGCAAGCTCCGGTTCCATTCGCTCTCGAGCACATCGGCGACGAGCCGGTTTCCGGGATCGACTTCCATGAAGCGGCGCTTGGCCAGCTCGGCGGCCTCGCGGCTGCGCTGTACGGACTGCTCGCGCAAGGCGGCGATTTCATCGTCGCGCGCCTGCATTTCGGCCTGAACGCTCAGCGCGACCTCCAGCGTCACGGGCGCGACAAGGCCGAGAAGAAGTTGGCCGACCGCTCGGTCGACGTGCCGGGCGGACATGGATTGGCAGCGCGGCGTACGATGCTGACCGGTTCCGCCATTGCATGCATATCGGGCATGGGACCAGCGCTTTCCGCCGTGATATTGCATGATCAGGTTGCGGCCGCAGACGCCGCACACGGCAATACCCTGGAGCAGGGCGGCCCCCTCGCGAGCCGCCCCTTGCAACGATGTCCTGGCGTTGCCCTCCAGGGTTCGAACGTTCCGATGGTACTGTTCCCATGGGATGTAGCCCGGGTGGACGTCCTGGAGGAGTACCGTCCAGTCTTCGACAGCGAGCTTTTCTATGCGCGAACCGTTCGGCGAGCCGACCTGGCGCGTTCGACCGTATGCAAAGGCGCCGGCGTAGCGCGGATTGCGAAGCATCGAACGCACGCGTGTCGCCGTCAGCGGCCGCCATTGAACCGGGCCGGGGCTGTATCCGCGGCCCTCGCGCAAGGGGAAGGTCAGGCCGCGCTCCTCGAAGTGTCGGACGACGGCCCAGGAGGAACCGGCGCGCTCGAACGTCGAGAACACCAGCCGAATCACGTTGCGCACTTCGGCGTCGGGGTCGAGCACGACGCTGCGATCGGGGCCGTAGACGAAGCCCGCGGGCAGAGGAAGCTTGAGAGCTCCGCGCTGCGCCTGGCTCAGGATGCCGCCTCGCAGGCGGGACCGAAGAACATGCAGTTCGGCGGCCGACATGGCTCCTTTGAGCCCGAGCAGGAGCCGATCGTTGTGATCTTGGGGAGAGTAGAGACCGTCTTCATCGAGGATCAGCGTATTGGTGGTCGCGCAGACCTCCAGCAGCCGATGCCAGTCGATGTTGTCGCGGGCCAGGCGCGACACCTCGAGGCCGAGCACGATACCGGCATGGCCGAGGCCGACCTCGGCCATCAGATGGCGGAACCCCTCCCGGTCGGCGGTGCCGGATTCGCCGAGATCGCAGTCGATGACCTCGATCTGATCCTCGCGCCATCCGAGTTCCAGGGCCCGATCGCGCAGAGCATACTGACGTCGCGTGCTCTCGGTGTTCTCGATCACCTGACGCAGGGTGGACTGGCGGACATAGAGATAGGCGGTTCGCTGGAGATGATCCCTGGCCACCTTGCCGGTCATGGATTTGCTCCTTGCAGATATCCGATCACCATCGCCGTCAGAACCTGAACGAGCTCATGGCGCGCCGCCGGCGCCGACCGACCGATCGGAGCGCGGCCACGATGGGCCGTATCGCTCCCGCGTGCACTCAGCAACGTCATCCATGCCGCGACGCCGCTTCGCATGAGGACCGCCGAGGCATGGCGTGAGCCGCGGGGCGCGCCGAGACGAAGCTCTTCGTACAGTTTCTGGAAGTTCGGATCCTTCATGGTCGGCGCCGCGGGCTGTTTTTTTGGGAGGCCAGGGCACGCTGGACGCTGCGGCGGTGAAGCTCCACGCCGAGATGCTCGCGCGCCATTCGGGCGAGCTCGTCCATGCCCAAAGACGGATCCCGTGCCGATGCGTCGCTCAGGAAGGCGACAACTTCGGGGGTGAGCTTGTGCGGACCGCGCGGTCCCGGCCGTTCGGGAAGCAGACCCGGGAGGCCATCCTCGTCGAACGCCCTGATCGCCTTGTAGCAGGCGGGACGCGAGAGCCCGAAGCGGGCCGCGCCATGCGTGATGGGCAGCTGCTCGGCGCGCACGGCGCGCACCATTTCGTATTTGACCTGCAGCATGTCCCGCGGATCGAAGAACTCTTCCTCGGCGAAGCGCCGGTCGCGCACGCGCTCGGGGTTCCGGTTCAGGCATCCATGACGCCGCAAGGCTCCTGTCTTTCCATCCTCGCTCATGCCGCCGGCTCCTCCATGCGTAATGATATATATATCCCATATATGATGTTGTCGAGAAGAAGCCCCGCTCCACACTACCAATATACGGGAGATAATCTGTAATCCCAAGGCCATATCATGCTCCGGAAGAACAGTCATGCGCAAAATCCTGTTTACGATAGAGACACAATCTCGTTTACACATCCGACGCTCCACCAGCCGCCTCCAGAGCCGACAGCAGATCGGTCAACGCCAGCAGGTCGACGACCCTGAACGCGCTGCGTCCGTCCGATATCGCCAGAAATGGGTCCGGCTCCGCAAAATCCGTCCAGCGCGCCGGCATATGACGCAGGTAATCCAACTCGTCGCGGAACATCACGCGCTCGTCGTCCGAGCCCCCGGAGATCACGGCGGTTACCGTGTACATCCGTCCTTTCAAGGGATGGAACGCATGCGTGACCACGAACCGTCGCCGTTCAGATCGGCGAGACCGCGCAGTCTGATCGGTATTCCTTCGGCGACCACCCACACAAGGAATGGCTGGTCTACCAGGTGATGCACGCGGACGCCTATCTGGAAGGGGATATCGCGGCGACCCTCGCCGCCCTCGCCGCGCGGCTCCGCGAACGAGGACCGGCGGAAGAGGTCAGGCGGGCGCGGCGGGACAGGTGGGCCGGCGAACACGCCGCGCTGATGTCGAGGCTGCGGGCCGATCGCGAGGCGTCCGCCGGCGGCGCGCTCGATACGCTGTCGGTCTGCCGCGCTCTCGAACGGGCGATGCCGGCCGATACCGTCTATGTCGACGAGACCATCGGCCATTTCCTGACCATGCGGCACCATCTGCCGCTGACCCGGGCGAAGTCGCTCTACAAGCTGACCGTGAGCGGCCTCGGCCAGGGTCTCGGGCTCGCGCTCGGCATGAAGCTGGGCGCGCCCGAACGCCCGGTGGTGGCGGTCGTGGGCGACGGCAGCTTTCTCTACAACCCGATCCCCCAGGCGTTGGGCGCCTCGCGGGATTACGGCCTGCCGGTCGTCGTGCTGATCATGAACAACCGGGGCTACCAGGCGATGCTCAACGGCCAGCGCCTCTACTACGCCGACGGCATGGCCCGGCGGACCGAGCTGACGCTGGGGTTCCAGATCGACCCGCCGGCCTATGAGGAGATGGGGGCACCGTTCGGGATCGAGGGCGCCCGCGCGGAAACCGCGGACGAGCTCGCGGCGGCGCTCGAACGGGGGCTGAGCGAAACCGCGGCGGGGCGCAGCTACATCGTCAACGCGGTGCTGCCGGAGTAGGCTGGCACTTGGGGGAAATCGCGGACCGCATCGAGGCGGCGACCGGGCTCGTCAACCCCTTCGTGACGCCATACGGGGTGCCGGTCCGCTACCGCACCAGCCGGGTGTTCGGGAATGCGGCGTACCAGCCGAACCAGAACGCCCGCTGCGCCGGGACACGGCGGAGCACGCGCCCGTCCTTGGCGGTCAAGGCGTGCTCGTCCATCGTCCAGATCATGCCGGATCCGTCCTCGACGCCCCGGTCGCCGTCGTACCGGGTAAACGTCACGTCCTCGCTCGTGTAGGCGCGGTTCGCGCCCGACGGATCGGTGAGCACCACGAGCGCCGTGCCTTCGATCGCATCGTGATGGACGGGATTTGCGGCGAGGAACGCGGCCGATATGGCCAGCGGCGACTCGGGGTGGCGGGCAAGCCGCAGCGTGAACACCTCGTCCTTGTTCTTCAGCCTTGTGTCGAGGACCGGGACGGGGAACATCAGCTCGTCGGTCGCGAAATAGTCGCGGTAGGCGGCCCCTTCGGCGTAGTCGCGCTGGTGGCCGGTATCGAGCGAGAGCACCCGGGTTCCGGGGTGCCGCCGCCGCCACTCGCCCCAGGTGGTCGTCACCACGGGCCCGCTCTCCAGCACGATGCCCTTCCCGGCGAGCGGCCCGACGACCGGCGTGCCCTGCATCGTGCTCCACAGCGACTGGGTGTCCCGGTCGTACATGAGCTTGTTCGAACGGTAGAGGAAACCGCTCGTGCCGAGCCGGTGAAGCACGCCTTCATGCCTGGTGCGATAGAGGATCACCGTACCGCACAGGGTGCAGTACACCCCGGCGACCGGCACGCCGCCGACGGTGTCGACGAACATCTCGTGCCAGGCGAGGATGCGCTTCGGATAGGCGCGCGCGTCGCCGTTGACGGAGAGGCCGAACACGATGTGGTCGTCCTCCAGATAGCCGGCGTCTTCCGCGGCCAGCATCGCCGGGTTGCGAAGCGGCGGGATGCCGTCCTGCCGCACGCCGCCCCAGACGATCTCGTCGAGCCGGATGAGCGGTTTGCCGACCGTGTCGAAATACGCCGAGAACCGCGGATCGACGAGGCTGTAGAGCGCGCTCTTGAACGCGGCATAGCGCGGGTGCCGCGCCTCGGGCGCATTCCACATCCTGCGTTGCCAGGCTTGGAGGTCGTGGCCAAGCTCGGCACCGACCTTCCGGTCCATGATGCCCACCAGGACGCCGGAGACCTCCTCGCTGCGGGTCAGGCGGATCGTCTCGAGAGCCATCGGCAGGAATGACGGCTCCCATTGCGCCTCGATCAGCTCCCAAGCGCGCGCTTTGTCGCCCTCCTGCCCGGCGAGCAGGGTCAGGAACGCCCGGGTGACGGCGCGGTCGGTGATCTCCGCCCGGGAGTGAACCGCGGTCGCCGCCAGCATCAGGACGATGCCGAACGCGATGACGAGGCTGCGAATGGCGGTCATGGGATGTCTCCTTGACCTGCTCCGACGACCGGTCCAGTTGGAAGGTTAGTGCATTGACGGTTTCTCGGCCAATCGGGACGGAGCGGAGTCGGGCGGCCAGCTTGGCCTGACGATCGTTTCAGGCGCTGGCGCCGGGCGCCTGCCACCACGCGGACACGCGCGAGACCTGGAAGGTTGCACGGGCACGCCGCATCGAGGCGGCGACCGGCTGCGCAACCCGCATATGTGCGCGTGGCGAAGAGGCGGCGGGCTCGCGCTCCAGAATGGGCGCCAAGCGTTCAACATGCGGGCGGAGCTCCCGCCGATCCCCGCCGCCGATAGGGCGTTGGCGGAAGTCCGCGCGGGCGTGACGGGCCTATCGGTCGAGTTCCGGGCCCTGGCGGAGCGCCGCGACGGCGAAATCCGCGTGATCGAGCGTGCCGAGCTTCGCGGGGTCGGGATCGTCCGAAATCCTTCCTATCACGGCTCGTGCGTCGAAGCGCGGGCGAAGAGCGGCCGGACGCTCCGGGCGTCGATCCCCTATGACCGCCAGCTTGCCTGTGAGTGCATCGCGCAACGCGGTCCGGGCTCCGGTGGTGAGTGTATCCCGATGGTACGCTTCACCGAGTATTCCGGGCGCCTGATGGCGGAGGCTATCGAGCGCGCGGAGCGCGAGGTCCTGGCGGTGTTCAAAGACTATTCGCGGCCTTTGGGCTCCGCCCGGCGCGGCACGCTCCGGGCGCGCTCCGGGGATGACGGCCTCGATATCGAGGTCGACCTGCCGACCGGCGAGGCGGGCGATATGGCGGTCTCGGCATCGGAGACGGCGGGCGTGATCGCGCGGCCGCTGATCGACTACGACCGGACCGAATTCGAGGATGGGCCGGACGGCCGGACGGTCTCTCGCCCGTTCCTGCGGGCGATCCTGATAGGCGCGACGGACGCCCGGGACGGCTGGCCGGACGCGCGACTCGACTATGACGGTGGCGATGCCGAGCGCCATGCGCGCCCGGTGCTAAGGCGGCGGATATGGCTGTAGTGGCGCTCTCACCCTGGCCAACCCGCGCTTCAATGGCGCTTGACGATGCGACGGGAAGGCTCCGGACGGTGATCGGCGGGCGCGCCGCGCTGTCCGACGAAGACGCCGCGCATCTCGGCGCGACGGCAAGCGCGTTGGTGGAATCCTACGCGCCATCCGCGCCGCAGGCGCTACGCGATGAAGCGACAATCAGATTCGCCGGCTATCTCGCACAATCCAATTTCGGCGATATCGCGAAGGAGTCCATCGGCCCGCGCGATATCGAATACACGGTGAACCACGCCAACGCCTTTCGGAATTCCGGCGCGGCCGCGCTGCTTTCCCGGTGGAGGGTGCGCCGGGCGGGGGCGGTCGGGTGAGGTGGCCTTGGCAGCGGCGAGAGACCCGGGAGGCGGTCGGCGGTTACGCCGAAATCATCGGGCGGCTGATCGAAGCGCACGCGGCCGGGACGACTCAGCAAGCATCGGCGACTGCCGCTATCGAATCGGTCGCGGGACTGCTCGCCAGATCACTAGCATCCGCGACAATCGACGCGCCCGACGATATCGCGGAAGCGGTGGAGCCGCGCTGTCTGGCGATGATCGGCCGCGACCTGGTGCGTGTCGGTGAGAGCTTGCATGTCATCAGGATGATGCGTGGCGGGCTCCGCCTGGTGCCGGCATCGACTTGGTATTGGGAAGGCTCCCCGGACCCCGAGTCGTGGCTTTGCACGGCAACCGGCTATGGGCCGTCCGGCTCGACAACATGGCGCGTCCCGTGGTCGTCCGTGATCTTCGCCGCGTGGGGCTCGCCGACCGCGCGGCCGTACCACGGACTCGGGCCGACCGCCTGGGCGGCGGAAGCGGGGCGGCTGAATGCCAATGCCGAGCGATCGCTGGCCGATGAAGCAGGCGGACCGGTTGCGGCGCTTTTGGCGATCCCGGAGGGAGTCAACCAGAATCCCGATGCGGGCGACGATACGCTGGCCGAGCTCCGCGGCGATATCGCCGCCGCCCGAGGCCGGGCGCTGTTGCTCGAAACGACGAGCTCCGGATTCGGCGAAGGCCGCGCGAACTCCCCTGCCCGTGATTGGGATCCCCGGGGCGTTGCATCCGAGCCCGACCGACTCCATGGTGCAGCTCGCCAGCACCGCGTTCGGCCGGATGCTCGCCGCGTGCGGATGCTCGCCGGCCCTGTTCGACGACTCGGACGGAACGTCGAAGCGCGAGGCCTTGCGCCAGTGGCACCTCGGCACCGTCCAGCCGCTCGCGCGGATGCTGGAGCGGGAGCTTTCCAAGAAATTCGAGGTCCCGGTGCGGCTCCGGTTCGATCTCTACAACGTCGACTTGGCCGGACGCGCGCAGGCGTTTCAGAAATTGGTTGCTGGCGGCGTGGCCGTGAACGAGGCGCTGGCGACAAGCGGGCTGCTGGCGGATGAGTAAGCACGGTCCGCGGCAGTTCACGCGGGCCGATGATCGATATCTCTTGATTGCGGCGACCGAAGGCGCCGAGGGATATCGTCTATTTGATCCCGGCGCGGGGTAGGTCTACGAGAACCTCGTAAGCCAAGCGGTCAAGGTCGATAAGCTCGCGGTGCATTTGGTTCAGCGTAGATCGGACATCAGGCTCCCCTGTGAGTCTCTTCGCGGACCTGTTGTTGGCCATGTCATTGGGTATTACCTTCAAGTCTTCATCTTCCAGTAGGACAGCGAAAGGAGTATGAATAAAACTATCTCTAATACTTTTCTTCTTGTCCAATTTTTCCAAGAGTCCATTGATCTTTTTCTTGAATTTCTGATGTTCCCTTTCCTTGTAGACCTCTCTGGTCGCTTCTCTCAAGACATCTCTCTGCATTCCGTCATTCGGGATGGAGTTCCAAATGGCAGAGGCCAGTTCATAGTTTAGCCCGGTAACTTTGGCGAAAATCAGGCTGAGTCTGTTGTGTATGCTGTTCCACTCCATTGCGACTAAGCCAACTTGGGTAGCTACCTCTCGAAGCTTTTCGTCTGCGTACTCTTCGATGGTCGCCTCATTGGATTCCGCCAATGTTTTTCTCCCTTATGGGTGCGCGTGTCTCGACAGCGGATTTGCGCGCTTGAGCGTCGCCACCGTGTGACATTGGTGTGACACGGCCTCGCTGCTGAACCGACGAAAGTCCCATAACCCATTGAAAAGATTGGTGCGCGCACCAGGACTCGAACCTGGGACCCACTGATTAAAAGTCAGTTGCTCTACCACCTGAGCTATGCGCGCACGGGTCGGCGGCGTCGTGGACGCGGCGCGAAGGTATGGGGCATCCGTTACAGGGTCAAGCAAATGGCCGGGCCGGACCGAAGCATCCGCGGGTTTCGCCTACCTGTCATTTCTCCACTCCGCCGCCCCTGCGGGCCGGCTTCGGTCGAAATGACGGGTAGGTGGACCGCCCCGGCTACCGCCCGGCGCAGCGGTCGGTCAGCAGTCCGGCCACGCGCGGCGAGACGAAGGCCGAGACGTCGCCGCCCAGCATCGCGATCTCCTTGACCAGGCGGGAGGCGATGAACTGGTGCTTGTCGGACGCCATGAGGCACACGGTTTCGACCCCGGCGTTGAGCTTGGCGTTCATGCTCGCCATCTGGAACTCGTAGTCGAAATCGGAGACCGCGCGCAGCCCGCGGACGATCATGCAGGCGCCCTGTTCGATGGCGAAATCCATCAGGAGATTGTCGAAGGCGATGACGCCGACGCGCTCGCCGTCCCCGTCATTGAGCGCGGCGACCTCGTCCCGAACCATTTGAACCCGTTCCTCGACCGCGAACAGCGGACCCTTGCCCGCGTTGACCGCGACGGCCACGACGAGCCGGTCCATCACCGTCGCGGCGCGCTGGATGATGTCCATATGGCCGTTGGTGATGGGGTCGAATGTACCCGGATAGACCCCGATGCGTTCGGTCGCCATGACTTTTCCTTCGCCGGCCGGCGGTTATTCGGCCGTTTCCTCGTTTCCGTCGCCGTTGCCATTGCCGACCTCGTCGAACTCCTTGGCGAAACGCGCCACGGAAACCACGCGCTCGCTGTCGGCCGTGTCGAACAGCGTGACGCCCTGCGTGTTTCGCCCGGCGACGCGGATATCCTCTACCGGGCACCGGATCAGGGTGCCGGCATCGCTCACCAGCATGATTTCGTCCGAATTCTCGACAGGGAAGGCGGCGACCACGCGACCGTTCCGTTCGGATGTCTGGATGTTGACGATCCCCTGCCCGCCCCGGCGGGTCGTACGGTATTCGTAGGATGAGGTGCGCTTGCCGTAGCCGTTCTCCGTGACGCTCAGGATGAACTCCTCGGCATCCTCGAATCGCGCGATATCGTCCGGCCCGAGACCGTTTCGGGGAATGTCGCCGACGGGATCTCCCCGACGCTTGGCGGTGGCGTAGCGAAGATAGGCGTCGCGAGACTCGGTATCGAATTCGGTGTGGCGCAGGATCGTCATCGAGACGATGAGGTCCTTCTTGCCCAGCCTCATCCCGCGAACGCCGGTCGAGGTGCGGCCGCTGAACACCCGGACCTCGTCGACCGGAAAGCGGATGCATTTCCCGCTTCGCGCCGCGAGCAGGACATTGTCGCCGGCGCCGCAGGTCTCGACGCCAACGAGGCGGTCTCCGGCGTCGAGCTTCATCGCGATCTTGCCGTTCGCCATTACGCTCGCGAAGTCGCTCAGCCGGTTGCGCCGCACGCCGCCGCTCGCGGTCGCGAACATGATGTCGAGCGCCTGCCATTCCGCCTCGTCCTCGGGCATCGGCATGATCGTGGTGATGGTCTCGCCCTTTTCCAGCGGCAGGAGATTCACCAGCGCCTTGCCGCGGGCCTGGGGAGTCGCCTCCGGCAATCGATAGACCTTGAGCCGGTAGGCCATGCCGCGCGAGGAGAAGAAAAGAACCGGGGTGTGGGTGTCGCAGATGAACAGCTTTTCGAGGAAGTCGTCTTCCTTGGTCGTCATACCGGCGCGGCCCTTGCCGCCCCGCCTCTGCGCGCGGTAGGTCGAAAGCGCGACCCGCTTGATGTAGCCCGCGTGTGTCACTGTCACGACCATGGCTTCGCGCTGAATCAGGTCCTCTATGTCGTGGTCGACCTCGGAATCGACGATCACCGTGCGCCTGGGTGTGGCGTAGGCATCCTTGATCTCGCTCAGTTCGTCGCGGAGAACCGCGATCACCCGGTCTCGCGAATCCAATAATGCCAAGTATTCCACGATCTTGTCGGAGAGCGCTTTCAGCTCCTCGCCGATCTTGTCGCGCTCCAGCGCGGTCAGGCGCTGCAGCCGGAGCTCCAGGATGGCGCGGGCCTGGGCTTCGGAGAGGCCGTATTTGCCGTCCACCACGCCGCCGCCGGGCTCGTCCAGCAAAGCGATGATCGGGGCGATGTCCTCCGCGGGCCACTGCCGGTCCATGAGTGCTTCGCGCGCCTGGACGGGATCGGGCGCGGCGCGGATCAGCGCGATCATCTCGTCGATATTCGCCACCGCCACGGCCAGCCCGGCCAGAACGTGGGCGCGTTCTCGCGCCTTCTTGAGTTCGTAGACGGTGCGCCGGCGAATCACCTCCTCGCGGAACTCGATGAAAACGCCGAGCATGGCCTTCAAATCCATCAGCTGCGGCTTGCCGCGGTCGAGCGCGAGCGTGTTCACACCGAAGGTCGATTGCAGGGGAGAAAAGCGGAAGATCTGGTTGAGCACGATCTCGGCCATGGCGTCGCGGCGCAGCTCGATCACCACCCGGACACCCGAGCGATCCGACTCGTCGCGCAGATCGGAAATCCCCTCGATCCGCTTTTCGCGCACCAGATCGGCGATCTTCTCGATCATCCGCGCCTTGTTCACCTGGTACGGGATCTCGGTGACGACGATCGCCTCCCGGTTCTTGCCGATCTGCTCGACATGGGTGCGCCCGCGCATCACCACCGAACCCCGTCCGAGATGGTAGGCGGCCCTGATTCCGGAGCGTCCGAGAACGATGCCCCCCGTCGGGAAATCGGGGCCCGGCACGATGTCGATCAGGTCGTCGATGCCGATATCGGGGTCGTCGAGCACCGCGAGGCAAGCATCGACGATCTCGCCCAGATTGTGCGGCGGCACGTTGGTCGCCATTCCGACCGCGATCCCGCCCGCGCCGTTGACCAGGAGATTGGGGATCCGCGCCGGCAGAACTTCCGGCTCGTGAACGCTCTCGTCGTAGTTGGGCCGGAAATCGACCGTCTCGCGCTCGATGTCGTCGAGCATCTCGTGCGCCGCGCGGGTCAGCCGCACCTCGGTATAGCGCATCGCCGCCGGCGGATCGCCGTCCATCGAGCCGAAATTGCCCTGCCCGTCGATCAGCGGCAGGCGCATCGAGAAGTCCTGCGCCATGCGCACCATGGCGTCGTAGATCGCCTGGTCGCCATGCGGATGATACTTGCCCATCACGTCGCCGACGACGCGCGCCGACTTGCGGTAGGGCCGGTTCCACTCGTAGCCCTCCTCGTGCATCGCATAGAGGATTCGGCGGTGCACCGGCTTGAGGCCGTCGCGCGCATCGGGCAGCGCGCGGGAGACGATCACGCTCATCGCGTAGTCGAGGTAGGAGCGTTCCATCTCCTCCTCGAGGCTCACCGGCGTGATGTCGAATTCCGGCGTTGGCGGCGGGGCCAGCGTGTCAGTCAAGGCGTTTTGCCTGTCCGGTTCAGAGGCTTCGGGATCGTTTCAAACGCGCCGTCTCGACCGGTGCGGGGACGCCGCGAACGAGCCTTCGAATATTAACAGAATCGGTCCGAAGGCTCAAATTCGACCGGGTGCCAGGCAAGGCTCCGCGCGCACGTCGAAAGTGCGCCGGCCTTCTAATTCAAATTATCCGAAGCGGCTTATAAGCCGTTGGAATTTCTTATTTATCGAAGACGTTACCGCCGACTCTTCTCCGGTGGACGTCAGAACGGGATTTCGTCGTCCAGATCGCCGCCGCCGGAACTCGACCCGCCGCTCTGGAAACCGCCTCCCGATGTGTCGTAGCCACCGCCACCGCCCCCGCCGTCGCCGCGACCGTCGAGCATGGTGAGTTCGCCTCGGAAGCGTTGCAGGACGACTTCGGTGGTGTAGCGCTCCTGGCCCTGCTGGTCGGTCCATTTCCGGGTCCGGAGTTCGCCTTCGACGTAAACCTTCCTGCCCTTCTGCATGTATTTCTGGGCAATTTCCCCGAGGCGTTCGTTGAAGATCACCACGCGGTGCCACTCGGTGCGCTCGCGCCGGTCGCCTGTCGTCTTGTCGCGCCACTGCTCGGAGGTGGCGACTGACAATTGGACGATGGGGTTGCCGTCATTGGTGTGACGGACCTCGGGATCGCGCCCGAGATTGCCTACGAGAATGACTTTGTTAACGCTTCCGGCCACCGCTGCCTCCCCTACCCCGTTGGTCGACGAAACTTAGCGGATCGGACCGGGGACGGCACGGCCTAAAGCGAATTTCCCACAAGAGTTTCGCGCGGGCGTGCTGAACGCGAAACCCCGGGTTTGTGTCGGGCGCTTATCCGTCCGCGGAATGGCCCGGGCGTCGTTCCGCCCATCCCGAGCCCGACCGCACTAAAATTCGAGAACCCGGATCGGCTCGCCGTCCAGCCAGGCCCGGATGTCTTCGACCATGGCGGGGTAGTAGCATCGATAGTTCTCGAGCGAGACATAGCCCAGATGCGGCGTGACAACGGTGTTGCCCAGTCTCCGGAACGGATGGTCCGCCGGCAGCGGCTCGACGTCGAACACGTCGAGCCCGGCACCCGCTATCGCCCGCCTTTCGAGCGCGTCGATCAGGGCCGCCTCGTCGACGATGGGACCGCGCGAGGTGTTGACAAGAAACGCTTCCTTCTTGAGCAGCGCCAAGTCGGATGCGCCGATCAGCCCGCACGTCCGCTCGCTCAGCAGCAGGTGGATCGTCACCACGTCGGAAGTCCGCAGCAGGGTTTCCTTGTCGGCGAGGGCGACGCCCACCTCGCGGCAGCGTTCCCCGGTCAGGTTCCGGCTCCAGGCGACGACCTCCATCCCGAACGCCTTTCCAATTCCGGCCACCCGGCTCCCCAATCGCCCGAGCCCGATCACGCCGAGCGTCTTGCCCTCCAGCGAGACGCCCAGCGTTTCCTGCCAGCCCCCGGCACGGATCGTCCGGTCCTCGGCCGGGATCGAGCGCGCCAGCGCGAGGATCAGCCCCCAGGCAAGCTCCGCCGTCGGAGTGCCCACCGCGGGCGTGCCGCCGACCGTCACCCCATGGTCCTTCGCCGCCGCGCCGTCGATGGAGAGGTTGCGCATCCCGCTGGTCAGCAGGAGCTCCAGCCGCGGCAGCTTCTCGAACACGGATCTCGGAAACGGCGTCCGTTCGCGCATCGCGCAGACGATCTCGAACGCGCCGAGGCGTCGGGCGAGCTCACCCTCGTCGGCGATGTGGTCGCGGAACGCCTCGACCTCGACATCGGGCGCGAGCCCGCCCCAGTCCGCCATGTCGAGCGCGCAGCCCTGATAGTCGTCGATGATCGCGCAGCGCTTCATCGCCCTCTCCCCCGAATCGCGCACAGGTTAGCAGACTGGACCATTGCGGGCCGGTCCGGGCGAATGTACTTCTGCTCCGGAAGGCCGATGGAGTAACCTGCGGCCGAACCCCTGACACGTAGCAGCATGCAGTCCAAGATCGTCGTTCGCGGCGCCCGGGAACATAATCTCAAGAACGTCGACGTGGAGATTCCGCGCAACGCGCTCGTCGTTCTGACCGGGCTGTCCGGCTCGGGAAAATCGACCCTCGCTTTCGACACGATCTATGCTGAGGGGCAGCGGCGCTATGTCGAGAGCCTGTCGGCCTATGCCCGCCAGTTCCTCGAACTGATGCAGAAGCCGGATGTCGATTCGATAGACGGGCTGTCGCCGGCGATCTCGATCGAGCAGAAGACGACCTCCCGGAACCCGCGCTCCACCGTCGGCACGGTGACGGAAATCTACGACTACATGCGGCTTCTGTTCGCGCGGGTGGGCGTCCCCTACTCGCCCGCCACGGGCCTTCCGATCGAGAGCCAGACGGTCTCGCAGATGGTCGACCGCATGCAGGCCATGGAGGAAGGCGCCCGGATCTATCTCCTCGCCCCGATCGTCCGCGGGCGCAAGGGCGAGTACCGCAAGGAATTCCGGGATCTGCAGAAGCAGGGCTTTACCCGGATCAAGGTCGACGGGACGCTGCACGACATCGACGCGGTGCCCGCGCTCGACAAGAATATCAAGCACGATATCGAGGTGGTCGTGGACCGGCTGGTGATCCGGCCCGATCTCGGCAACCGGGTCGCCGATTCGCTGGAGACCGCCCTCGCCCTGACGGAAGGCATCGCGGTGGCGGAGAACGCCGATGGCGGAGAACGCACGATCTTCTCGGCCAGGTTCGCCTGTCCGGTCTCCGGCTTCACCATCGACGAGATCGAGCCCAGGCTGTTCTCGTTCAACAACCCGTTCGGCGCCTGCCCGGCCTGCGACGGGCTGGGGACGCGGATGTTCTTCGACCCCGACCTCGTCGTTCCGGATCCCGGCAAGTCGCTGCGCGGAGGCGCGATCGCGCCATGGGCGGGCTCGTCGTCCAGCTACTACGAGCAGACCCTGGAATCGCTGGCCCATCACTTCGGCGTCTCCGCCTCGACGCCGTTCGAGGATCTCAAGGACACTGTCCGCGACGGCATCCTTTACGGAACCGGCGAAGAGCCGGTGGAGATGTCCTACAACGACGGCAAGCGCAGCTACACGATCGACCGGCCGTTCGAGGGCGTGCTGCCCAACATGGAGCGCCGCTTTCGCGAGACCGATTCGTCATGGGTGCGCGAGGAGCTGGGCCGCTACCAGAACGTCGACGACTGCGACACTTGCGCCGGAATGCGCCTCAAGCCGGAGGCACTCGCGGTCAAGCTTGCCGGTCTCCACGTCAGCCAGGTCGCGGAGATGTCGATCGCCGAGGCCGTCGGCTGGTTCAAAGCGCTTTCCCCCGCCCTGCCGCCCAAGAGCCAGGAGATCGCGCGTTCGATCCTGAAGGAGATCAACGAGCGTCTCGGTTTCCTCGCCAATGTCGGGCTCGAATACCTGACGCTGTCGCGCGGCTCGGCCACGCTGTCGGGCGGCGAGAGCCAGCGTATCCGCCTCGCCTCGCAGATCGGGTCCGGTCTGACGGGCGTGCTCTATGTCCTCGACGAGCCTTCCATCGGGTTGCACCAGCGCGACAACGTGCGACTGCTCAAGACCCTCAAGCGGCTCCGGGACCTCGGCAACACGGTGATCGTCGTGGAGCACGACGAGGAGGCGATCAGAAGCGCCGACCACCTGATCGACCTTGGCCCGGGCGCCGGCATCCACGGGGGGGAAGTCGTCGCGGCCGGCAAGCCGCAGGCGGTGATCCGCTCAAGGAAGAGCCTCACCGCGAAATATCTCCGCGGCGACCGAACGATCGAGGTGCCGGTGGAGCGCCGCCCGATCGAAGCGGGTCGCCGTATCCGGATCGATGGGGCAAGCGCCAACAACCTCGACTCGATCTCGGCGGAAATCCCGCTCGGCGCGTTCGTTTGCGTGACCGGCGTCTCGGGCAGCGGCAAGTCCACCCTGATCATCGAGACCCTCTACAAGGCGATCGCGCGCGGACTCCACGGCGCCCGCGCCCATCCCGGCGCGCATGACGGGATCGAGGGGCTGGAGCTGATCGACAAGATCGTCGACATCGACCAATCGCCGATCGGACGGACGCCACGCTCCAATCCGGCGACCTATACCGGCGTCTTCACCCCGATCCGCGACTGGTTCGCCAACCTGCCGGAGTCGCGCGCGCGGGGCTACAAGCCGGGCCGGTTCTCGTTCAACGTCAAGGGCGGCCGTTGCGAGGCCTGCCAGGGCGACGGCGAAATCAAGATCGAGATGCACTTCCTGCCCGACGTTTACGTCCAGTGCGACGTCTGCAAGGGCCAGCGCTACAACCGCGAGACGCTGGAGATCGAATTCCGCGGCAAGTCGATCGCGGAAGTGCTGGACATGACGGTGGACGAGGGCTGCACCTTCTTCAGCGCCGTCCCCGCGATCCGCGACAAGCTCCTCATGCTTCAGAAGGTCGGGCTGGGATATATCAGGATCGGCCAACAGGCGACGACGCTATCCGGCGGCGAAGCGCAGCGGGTGAAGCTCTCCAAGGAGCTGTCGCGCCGGTCGACGGGCAAGACGGTCTACATCCTCGACGAACCCACGACCGGGCTTCATTTCGAGGATGTCCGCAACCTGCTCGCGGTCCTGCACGCCCTCGTCGACCAGGGCAACACGGTGATCGTGATCGAGCATAATCTGGAAGTGATCAAGACCGCGGACTGGATCGTCGATCTCGGCCCGGAGGGCGGCGACAAGGGCGGTCGCATCGTGGCCGCGGGCAGGCCGGAAGACGTCGCCCGGGTGGACACGAGCTTTACCGGCCGGTATCTGGCCCGGGTTCTGAACGGCATCGGCGGGCAATCCGCCGCGCCCCGGCGCGTCCGGGCCTGATCGGTGCCTCGGGACAACCGGATTCCGGGAGGCGGCGGAACCGGGCCGGGTGGCTTCGTGCTGAGCCGGGAGGCGATCCTGTCCGGTCGGATCGAAAGGTTCGTCCGGGAGAATGCGCGCCGCTACAACCTGCGTATCAAGCCGGTCGAGGAACGAACCGCGATCATGCGCGAGATGCTGGCGGCGGTGCCCGCCGGCGATGACGTCTGGGTGTTCGGCTACGGCTCGCTGATGTGGAACCCGGCCTTTCACCATACCGAGACGCGCGCGGGCCGGGTTCACGGTTATCACCGGCGCTTCGTGTTCTGGTCGACGATCGGCCGGGGCAGCCGGGAACGGCCCGGCATGATGCTGGGGCTCGCGCGGGGCGGCTCGTGCACCGGGCTCGCGCTGCGCATCGCCGCCGAGGAGGCCGAAACCGAACTGCAAAGCGTCTTCATGCGCGAGATGGTCTCGACCGCCTACAACGCGCGCTGGGTGACGGTCCGGACCGCCGACGGCCCGGTCCGGGCCATCGCCTTCGTCGCCAATCCCGAGCATGTCTTCTATGCCGGCCGGGTGCCACTGGAAGAAGCCGCGCGCCATATCGCTTTCGGCGAGGGCGAGCTGGGTTCCAGCCGCGAATACCTCTACAACACGGTCTCTCACATGGAGGAGCTTGGCATCGGGGACTCCGGGATGCGGACGCTGTTGACGCTGGTGAAACGCGAGCGGGCGCGCGCGGCGGCAAGCGAATGACGCCCGTCCATGTCATCGGCGGCGGTCTGGCGGGCTCGGAAGCGGCCTGGCAGATCGCCCGCGCCGGGGTGCCGGCGATCCTGCACGAAATGCGGCCGGAGCGCGCCACGGAGGTTCATCGGACCGATGGGCTCGCGGAGCTCGTATGCTCCAACTCGTTCCGCTCGGACGACGCGGAAGCCTCGGCGATCGGCCTGCTTCACGAGGAGATGCGTCGCCTGTCCTCGGTCATTCTCGCCGCCGCGGATGCGAGCAAGGTACCGGCCGGCGGCGCCCTTGCGGTCGACCGGGACGGATTTTCGGAGGCGGTGGGAGACGCGATCGAGGCCGAGCCCCTGATCGATATCGAACGGGGCGAAGTCGGAGGCCTGCCGCCGGAAGACTGGACCAACGCGATCGTCGCAACCGGGCCGTTGACCTCGCCACCGCTGGCGAAAGCGATCCGGTCCCTCACCGGCGAGGATTCTCTCGCATTCTTCGACGCGATCGCCCCGATCGTCTACCGTGAGTCCATCGATTTCGAGATCGCCTGGTTCCAGAGCCGCTACGACAAGACCGGCCCCGCGGGAACCGGTTCGGACTACATCAACTGCCCGATGGACGAGGCGCAATACGAAGCCTTCATCGACGCGCTGCTCGCGGCGGAGAAGACGGAGTTCAAGGACTGGGAACGCGACACGCCCTATTTCGAAGGCTGCCTGCCGATCGAAGTGATGGCCGAACGCGGCCGCGACACGCTCCGATTCGGGCCGATGAAGCCCGTGGGCCTGACCGATCCGCGAACCGGCAAGCGCGCCCATGCGGTCGTCCAGCTGCGCCAGGACAACGCTCTGGGCACGCTCTACAACCTCGTCGGTTTCCAGACCAAGCTGCGTCACGGCGAACAGCGGCAAGTGTTCCGTACCATCCCGGGACTTGAGAACGCGGAATTCGCCCGGCTTGGCGGCCTCCACCGCAACACCTTCATCAATTCCCCCCGGCTGCTGGATCGCACGCTGCGACTCCGGGCCGCGCCACGCCTGCGTTTCGCCGGCCAGATCACCGGGGTAGAGGGTTATGTGGAAAGCGCCGCCATCGGCCTGCTCGCCGGCCGGTTCGCGGCGGCGGACAGTCTTGGCCGTTCATTCGCACCCCCTCCCCCGACCACCGCGCTCGGCGCCCTTCTGGGCCACATCACCGGTGACGCGGAGGCGGAAATCTTCCAACCGATGAACGTCAATTTCGGGCTTCTGCCACCGCTGGCGGAGCGCAAGCGCGGCCGCGATCGAAAGCAGGCCTATTGCAAGCGGGCGCTGATCGATCTCGAACGCTGGTCCGGCCCGGTATACGACGCGGCCGAATAGCGCCGGGTGACCGCCGCCCAGGCGATACGGGCCTGAACCGCGAGCGGCGACAATGACAGGCGGGGATCGAAGGCGTCGTGGCCGTTGCGCGCGAGACGCCTCAGATACGCTTCCGATATTGCGAGGGGAAGGACAGCCGCCCGCGCCGCGACGGGGAGATCGTGGCGCCCGCTACGCAGCGCGGCGATATGCGCCCGGGCGCGCGCAGCGATGGGCTCCACGGCCCCGGCAAGGGCTTTCGGCGGCGTGCGGTCGAACAGGGTGGCCGGAGCGATTCCGGCCTCGGTCATTAACGACAGAGGCACGTAAAGACGCCTCTGGCGGGTATGAAACGGAATCGCCCGCAGGACACCCGCAAGACCGATTCCCAGCCCCGCCTCCCGGGTGGGCGCCTTCGTCCCGTCGCCTTCCACTCCGAGCGCCTGGCAGGCGAGCTGGACGAGGGGAACGGCGGTCCCGGCGACGTATTCCTCCAGCGCGTTCAGATCGTGGAACGGCCGTTCGCGGAGATCGACGGCGCGTCCGTCCAGGATCGCGTGAAAGCGGGAGCGCTCCAGGCCACAGGTCTCGATCGCCTCGGCGAGCGCCGCGAGCACCGGGTGCTCCCGCATCGACCCGTCATAGAGTCCGTCGACCGCATCGCGCCACCATTGCAGCCGGATCTCGCCCAGGAGCGACTCCGAAACGACTTCGGCGGTCTTGGCGGTTTCCAGGTTGAAGGCATAGAGGGCGAACAGCGCGTCACGCCGCTTGCCGGGAGCGAACAACGCGGCGAGGTAGCGCTCGCGGTCGAGGCGGCGTACTTCCGCCGCGCAGTAGGAGCGGGAATCGGACAGCATTTGCGTGTCACCGAACCGGCGTATATTGCGGCGATGCGCCCGACAACGCCATTGGATACGAGACGGTTCGAGGCTTGGCCGGAGATTTTCGCCTGTGCTTCCACGCTCGAAGATGCGCGCGCGCTGGCCGACGACACGACTCGGTCGATCGACGAGCGCTGCGCCTTGCTGGGCCAACGCGCGGAGGGTTCGGACGATCCGGTTCTGAAACGGTCCTACGAGGCGCATCGAAAAGCGGTTTCCGCACGACGTTTTCGGAATTGGAGCGATCTCGTCTCCTATGCCGGTTTCGCCGTCGTCCCGGTCGCAAAGCGATTCGGCGAGGCGTCCAGACTCGGTGCGGCAGCGCGCCAGCGGCTGGAAGCCTATTGCGTGGCGGCGCATTTGCTCGACCTCCTCATGCACTGCCGAGACGAGTTCCATACGCACGACCGGATATATCTTCCCGGCGACTGGATGCGGTCGACGGACGTAGCCCCGGCGCATCTCGCCGCACCGAAAACCAGCCCCGGCCTCCGGGCGGTAATCGACCGGATGCTGGACCGCGTAGACCCGATATTGGCCGAGGCATTCTCCGCCGCCGGGTCGATCCCCGATTCCCGGATGCGGCGCGCGGCGATGACCGAGATCGCGGAACGGCGGAGGCTCGTGCGTCGGCTGCGGCGCTCGGATCCACTGGCCGGCACGGTAGATCTGACAGCGTTGGACCGGGCCATGGTCTGGCTCCGGGTCCGTCTCCCCTTCCGGGGAGCGACGTGACCGGAGTCCATGTTGTCGGCGCCGGGCTTTCCGGACTCGCATGTGCGTTGCGGCTCTCGCTGGCCGGAGTTCAGGTAACGATTTACGAGGCGGCCGGTCACGCGGGCGGGCGCTGCCGTTCCTTCTTCGACGAGAACCTCGGCTGCGTGATCGACAACGGCAGCCACATGATGCTCGGCGCCAACGAGGCGACGCGCCGGTATCTGGCGGATGCCGGCTCGGAAGACGCGGTGACCGAAATCGCGCCCGCGGCGTTCCCCTTCGTCGACGTTCCGAGCGGCGAGAAATGGCGGGTCGCACCCGGCTCGGGCCCCATTCCCTTTTGGCTGCTCGACCGCAGGCGGCGCGTGGCGGGCTCCAGCCTCACGGACTATTTCGAGATCCTTCGCCTTGCCGGTGCCCGGGCCGCCGACACCGTGAGCGATCGCGTGAACACGACCGCGCGCCTCTACGATCGGTTCTGGCAGCCACTTTCCCGAGCGGTGCTCAACACCGACGCAAGCGAAGGTTCGGCCCGGCTCCTGTACCGCATGATCCGGGAAACTTTCCTGCGGGGCGAGAAGGCCTGCCGCCCGTTCTTTTTCGAAAACGGGCTGTCGGCGGCTTTGGTCGATCCCGTCCTGACGACTCTCGCGGACAGGGGCGTCGAAATCCGTTTCCATACGCGGCTCCGCGCCATCGTCCGCGATGACGGCCGGGTATCGGCGCTGACATTCGGCGAGCACGGCATCCCCGTAAGAGACGACGAAACCGTAGTGCTCGCGGTCCCGCCCGATATCTGCGGATTGCTGTTGCCGGAGTGCGGCGCGCCGACCCGGTCCAACCCCATCCTGAACGCGCATTACCTCCTCGAAGAGCCCGTGGAACTCCCGTGGGGCATGCCGTTTGTGGGATTGACCGGCACGGAAGCGCAATGGCTTTTCGCGCGGGACCGTTCCGTATCGGTTACGGTAAGTGCCGCCAACCGCCTGATCGACCGGTCCAGCGACGATCTCGCGGACTTTCTGTGGGCGGAAATCGCTTCCGTCCTCCGGCGCGGGCCAAAACCTGTACCGCCCTGCCGTATCATCAAGGAGCGTCGGGCGACCATCGCCCAGACACCCGCGGAGATCGCCCGGCGCCCGGCGACCCGCACCGCCATCGGGAATCTCCTCCTCGCGGGCGACTGGACCGACACTGGCCTCCCGGCCACTATCGAAGGTAGCATTAAATCCGGCTTCCGCTGTGCTCAGGTGGTACTGGACGATTGCGACAGGGCGCGCGCCGCTTGACGCGACTCGGTTGGGCGCGGAAACTCATTCAGAACATCGAACTTGGGCACGGGCCGCGTTCGTCGCGGCGGTGAAAACTTGAGGGGAGGACATGGCGAAGATCCTGGAAAATCTTAACAATACGATTATCGCCGGCGTAGTGCTGGCGATCGTATTGCTCATTGTCGTGGGATGGTGGCACGGCGAAGGGGTGGCGTTCGACCAGGCTTGGTGGTCGTTCCTGTTCCGCTGGCTGCATGTGCTCGGCGGGATCATGTGGATCGGCATCCTCTACTACTTCAATTTCGTCCAGATCCCGAACATGCCGAAGATCGATGCCGACAAGCGGCCGGCGATCACCGGCGTGATCGCGCCGGCGGCGCTGTTCTGGTTCCGCTGGGGTGCGATGTGGACGATCGTCACCGGCATCGTCCTGGCGCTGCTGAACGGCTACTTCGTCGAGGCGGTTCTGATCGGGCTGACCGACGACGTCGCCAGGCACACCCAGATCGGCATCGGCATGTGGCTCGGCACGATCATGTGGTTCAACGTCTGGTTCATCATATGGCCGGCGCAGAAGATCGCTCTTGGCATCGTCGAAGCCGAGAGCGACGCCGCGAAGGCCGCGGCGGGACGGCGCGCCATGCTGTTCTCGCGGACCAACACGATGCTGTCGATACCGATGCTGTACGCGATGACTTCGGCCCAGAACATCTTCTAGGCCGACAAGAAACCGAATCCGGGAACGGGGGCCTTCACGGCCCCCGTTTCGATTGGGGCTTATCCGGATAGCTTGACGGCGACCGACCGCCGCCATGAGACGGCGTCCGCCCTCCCCCGGCCCCTCCCGCAAGCGGGAGGGGGGAAGGCAGGGGGAGCGCCCGGCAGGCGAGCCTCCCTCTCCCCCGCGGGGAGAGGGTCGGGGTGAGGGGGCTGAAACCGTCCCGTGCCAACGGAGCGCGCCCCGGCGTCCCCGAGCGCCTGCCCACACCCCTGTCAAGCTATCCATTTAAGCCCCTATCGATTCGCGCTCAGTCGGATGCGATGAGCGCGGCGGCGACCGGCCGGTTTTCGCCGGCAAGCACGTTGAAGGTACGGCACGCGGCGCCCGTGTCCATCGCATCGCCCACGATGCCATGTTCCTTGAGGGCGGCGCGCAAATCGGGGGCAAGGGGCCGCATGGAGTATCCGGTGCCGAGGAGCAGGATTTCGACCGGCGGCTCCGCCTCTACCGCCGCGGAAAGGCTCCCGATCGAGACATCCCCGCTATCGCCTGCCGGCCATGGGATGACGGCATCGATGAGAACGAGAACCGAACCGGCGAACCGCGTCCCCGAGATTCGAAACCGGCCCTGGCCGTAAGACTGGATGACGCTGCGCCCCTGGGAATCGACCGGCGCGACCTCCGTCACCGGGTTATCGGCCACCGCCGGCGGGCTGGTCGTCGTCGACTTCGCCCACGATAAGGCCGCCGCGCTTGAGCTTCATGTAGACCAGGAGCGGCACCGCGACCCAGATCGAGGAATAGGTGCCCACGATCACCCCCCAGATCATCGCGAAGCTGAAGCCCTTGATCACCTGTCCGCCGAAAAAGAACAGGCAAAACAGCGCGAGAAGCGTGGTCACGCTGGTGAGGATCGTCCGGGACAGGGTGTCGTTGACGCTGAGGTTCAACAGGTCGTCGATAGGCAGGGTCTTGTATTTCCGAAGGTTCTCGCGCACCCGGTCGTAGATCACGACGGTGTCGTTGATCGAGTATCCGGCGATGGTCAGGACCGCGGCCACGGTCGACAAATTGAACTCCAGCCCGAGAAGCGAGAACACCCCGATGGTCAGGATCACGTCGTGCATCAGGGCGATGACCGCGCCGACGCCGAACTGCCACTCGAAGCGGAACCAGATGTAGACCAGCATGGCCCCCAGGGCGAGCAGCACCGCCGTGATTCCCGCCTGGATCAACTCCGCACCCACCTTGGGCCCGACGAACTCGACCCGGCGGTAATCGACTCCGGCACCGAGCGCCGCCTTCACCACCTCGACCGCCTTGAGTTGCTCGCGCTCGTCGCCGGCCTGCCGTTCGATCCGGATCAGCACATCCGTGGGCTCGCCGAACTCCTGCAGTTCGACCTCGCCGAGATTCAGACTGGACAGATCGGATCTCAACCGGCCGATATCCGCCGGGCCCTCGGTCCTGATCTCGACCAGGATGCCACCGCGAAAGTCGATGCCGTAGTTGAGTCCGAGGCCCAGGAACAGCACCGCCGACAGAGCCACCAGCGCCACCGACGCCATGCCGGCAAACCGGCGCCATTGCATGAAATCGATCTTGGTTCCGGTCGGGATCAGGCTGACGAGACGCATGCCGGTCTTCCGCGGTTCAGAGAGGCAGGACTTGCGGCCGGCGCCGCCGGAGCCAGGTGACGACCATCAGCCGGGTTACCATGATCGCGGTGAACATCGACGTCAGAAGCCCGATCGCGAGGGTAACCGCGAAACCCTTGATCGGTCCCGAGCCGAACTGGAACAGCAGCACCGCCGCGATGAACGTTGTCAGGTTCGCGTCGATGATCGTCGTCAAGGCGCGCTGGTAGCCGGAATCGACCGCCGAGATCGGCGTTCGCCCGTTTCTCTGTTCCTCCCGAATGCGTTCGAAGATCAGCACGTTCGCGTCGACCGCCATGCCGATGGTCAGCACGATTCCCGCGATTCCCGGAAGTGTGAGCGTCGCCTGGAGCAGCGACAGCGCGGCCCCGATCAGGATCAGGTTCAACATGAGCGCGATATCGGCCATCAGGCCGAAAGTCCCGTAGACCGCCGCCATGAAAACGATCACGAGCACGATGGCGAGCACGCTCGCGATCTTGCCGGCGCGAATCGAATCGGCGCCCATTCCGGGCCCGACGGTTCGTTCCTCGAGTACGGTCAGGGGCGCGGGCAACGCTCCCGCCCGCAACAGAAGAGCCAGGTCGCGCGCCGACTGGACGGTGAAATTGCCGGAGATGATGCCGGATCCGCCGAGGATGGGTTCGCGGATCACCGGCGCGCTGATCACCTTTCCGTCGAGCACGATCGCGAACGGCCGTCCGACATTGCGCCGCGTGGTATCGCCGAACCGCCGCGCTCCCACGGCGTCGAAGCGGAAGCTGACGACGGGCTGGGCGTCCTGCACGGTAGGCTGCGCGTCGACCAGCGTATCGCCACCGACCATCACGCGTTTGCGGACCAGATATTGCACGGGCTGGCCGTCCGGGCCGACCTCGTTATCCGCGGGCAATAGCTCCGAGCCGGGCGGCGGCCGGCCGCGGCGGGCCTGCTCCGCCGACATGGACTGATCGACGAGGCGGAAATTCATCTTGGCCGTCTTGCCCAGCAGGCGCTTGATCCGCTCGGGATCCTTGACGCCGGGAAGCTGAACGAGGATCCGGTCCGCCCCCTGGCGCTGGATCGCCGGCTCGCGCACGCCTGTCTCGTCGATCCGGCGGCGGACGATCTCAATGGATTGGTTGACCGCGGATGTCTTGACGTCGCGGACGCTCTGTTCGGTAAGGGTAATCGTGAACCGGTTGCCGCTTACCGTCATTTCGGTGCCGGTCTCAAGCCGCCGGGCAATGCGCCGGGCGTCGTCCAGCTTTCCGGGATCGCGCACCGTGAACGCGATGCCCTGGCCTTGCACGCCGAGCCCCTGATAGCCGATCCGGCTGCGCCTGAGCTCCGTCCGTGCGGCATCGACCAGCGCCACCAGCCGTTCGCGGATCACCGCGTCGACCTGCACCTCGAGCAGGAGATGCGAGCCGCCCTGGAGATCGAGGCCGAGGCTGATCTGCTTGTTGGGAAGCCCGTCCGGGACGCCTTCCAGAACGCCGCGGTCCACCACGTTTGGCGCGGCATAGAAGATGCCGAGCGCGCAAACGACGGCGATCAGGACAATCTTCCACTTGGCGAAATAGATCATCGGGCGGCTGGGCTGGCGGTCTGTCTACACTGATCGGTTCGCACGGCGGTCGGGCCGCTAGGGCCGGTCCTCGTCGGGCTCGTCCGCGTCTTCGTCGTCATCGCGGCTGCGGTCTTCCCGGCGTTTCCGGCGCCGCCTCCTCGCGCGGGGCTCCTCTTCCTCCTCGTCATCTTCGTCGTCGTCATAGTCGTCGTCGCGGGCGCGGCTGGGCTCCGGCTTGGAAACCAGCTCCGCGATCATCGAACGCATGACCCGCACCCGGACGCCTTCGGCGATCTCCACACTGAGCTCGGTATCCCCGATCACGCGCTGCACCTGACCGACGATGCCGCCGGACGTGACCACGCGGTCGCCGCGCCGCAAACCGGCGATCATCTCGCGGTGCGCCTTGGCCTTCTTTTGCTGCGGCCGGATCAGAAGGAAATAGAAGACCACGAAGATCAGAACCAGCGGAATCAGCGGCTCGATACCGCCCAATCCGCCCCCGTCTTGCGCGAACGCCGGCGAAATCAACATGGGGTGATCCTCTTTCCAAAATCGCTGGGTTTCCGCGAGGAGGCCGCCGGGGGCGCCACGGGCACCGGGCATCGCGACCGCACGGACTATAGCGCCCGTTATCGTGCATGCAACCGGAATGCCGGACGACCGGTCCTGCCCTTGACTGGGAGGCGCGGTGTATTAGGGTCGCGCGCCGGCCGGCACCGGCGCAGGCCGCGCAATGGGGAGCGGACCGATGACGCGGGGCGGAGACGGCAAAGCGAACGGCGGCGAGATCCCTGCCCTGCTCGCGCGTATTGCCGACGCGCTGGAACGCGCCATTCCGACGGAGCCGGCGCCGGAGGATCTCCGGAACGGCGAAGCCTTCATCTGGCATGCCGAAGACAACCGACTGGTTCCGGTCCGCGAGATCAACCGTCTGGGCCTCGATTTGCTGGTGGGCATCGACCGGCCGGCGGCGACACTGCTGGAGAATACGCGGCGTTTCGCGCGCGGCCTTCCGGCGAACAACGCCCTCTTGTGGGGCGCCCGCGGCATGGGCAAGAGCTCCCTCGTCAAGTCGGTGCACGGCGCGATTAACGATGAGATCGGCGGTGGGCTCGGGCTCGTGGAAGTGCACCGCGAGGATCTCGGCAGTCTGCCGGCGCTGCTCGCCATGCTGCGCTCCGTCCAGCGCCGCTTCATCCTGTTTTGCGACGACCTCTCCTTCGAGGCGGAAGACACGACCTTCAAGTCGCTGAAGGCGCTGCTCGAAGGCGGGATCGAGGGTCGACCCTCCAACGTGATCTTCTACGCCACTTCGAACCGTCGTCACCTGATGCCGCGCGAAATGATCGAGAACGAGCAGTCGACCGCGATCGTCCCGGCGGAAGCGGTCGAAGAGAAGGTCTCCCTTTCGGACCGGTTCGGCCTCTGGCTCGGGTTCCACAATTGCGACCAGGAAACCTACTTCCGGATGGTCGAGGGCTATGCGGAGCGCTTCGGCCTCAAGGTTCCGCGCGACCGGCTGCGGGCGGCGGCCAACGAATGGTCGGTAACCCGGGGCGCCAGGTCCGGGCGGGTCGCCTGGCAGTTTATCCAGGACCTGGCGGGCGAACTGGGCGTGACCCTGGATCGCTTGGAATCAGGAAGCTGATCGACCGTCGCGGCGGGGCGAGATGACGCAACGGGTCGACCGCCCGCCTGCCGCGCCTTAGCTCGAAGTGAAGCTGCGGCCGGCTGACATTGCCGGTCGAGCCGACCTTCGAAATCGTTTGCCCGCGGCGCACCCGCTGTCCGGTCCGGACCAGCAGCACGTCGTTATGCGCGTAAGCGCTCATCCAGCCGCCGGCGTGCTTGATCAACACGAGATTGCCGAAGCCGCGGACCGCGTTGCCGGAATAGGCCACCACCCCGTTCTCGGCGGCGCGAACGCCGGTCCCGCGTCGTGCCAGGATATTTATTCCGTCGTTGCGAAGGCCCTTTCCCCGACTGCCGAAGCCGACTGCGACCGGGCCATTGACCGGCCACAGGAACCGCTTGCCAGTGCGCGGCGCCGGCGGGGCGAGCGCCACCGCCCTGGGGGGTTTCGGTTTCGGTTTCGCTCGTCCGGGCGCCGCGGGCCGGTTCGCAACGCGCGGTGCCGCGGCCGCGCCTTTCCCCGGAAGGCGGAGCGTCTGACCGGGATAAATCCGGTATGGCGGTTCGATCCGGTTGGCGGACGCGAGACGGCTCACGGACACGCCATAGCGCCGAGCGATGCCGCCCACCGTGTCTCCGCGGCGTACCACATGCGCCTTGGCTCCCGGCAAGCGAAGCCGCTGGCCTGGAAAGATCTCGTAGGGCGGGCGCAGTCGGTTAAAGGTGATCAGATCGCGGAGCGGCACCCCGTGCCGGCGGGCGATCTTGTAGAGGCTATCGCCCCTGCGGACAACGACGGCACCGCCTCCACTCCGGTCCGCGGTCGCATTCCGGTTCCAGGATCGCCCGGAGTCGGCGTCCGAATCGTAGCCGCTGCTCGCGCAACCGGCTGCGGCGAACAGAGCGGCCATCAAGACAAGGGATCGAAGCACGGTCAAAAGAGTCCGTTGAATCAATCTATTCCGAGCCTAATCTCATCCATTTCCAAATGCAATCGCCGCAAGCGAATCGACAAGTCAACGTTTCGAATCGTCCACGGTGTTCGCCAGGAGAGGAACGAAACGCACGGGCCAGAGCGTTTCATAGTCCACCTCCTCTCCCTGTTTGCGGCACTTCAGGAGTTGCTGATCCTCGTCGTCGCCGCCGACGGGAAGGATCATGATCCCGTCCGGCGCCAGCTGGTCCAGCAGGACCGGCGGTACGTCGATCGCGGCCGCTGTAACGATGATGCGCTCGAACGGCGCCACCTCCGGCCACCCCTTCGAACCGTCGTCCCACCTTGTCGTGATGTTGGAGAAACGCAGCTCCTGGAACCGCTTCTCCGCCTGCCGCAGCAGGGCCCGGTAACGCTCGATCGTGTAGACGCGGCGGCACAGCCTGGACAGCACCGCCGCTTGGTAGCCGGATCCGGTGCCTATTTCCAGCACCTTCATCCCCTTGTCGACCTCGAGTTCCCGGGTCATGTAGCCGACGACCGCGGGCTGGGAAATGGTCTGGCCGTGACCGATGGGCAGTGCATCGTTGTCGTTGGCCCGGGAGCGAAATGCCTCCGGCACGAACATCTCGCGCGGCACGCGCTCGATCGCGGAAAGCACCTTGGGCTCGGCGATACCCTGACTCCGAAGCTCCATGATCAGCCGGATCTTGGATTCGTACTCGATCACGGAACAGGCTTCGCGATGCTTCGCATGTCGGAAAATTGGCTTTCCGTTACGGCGTCCGGCGAATCGCGTCGAGACCGCCGAGATAGGGACGAAGCGCCCCGGGTACGACGACGGAACCGTCCTCCTGCTGGCCGTTCTCCAACAGGGCGATCAGCAGCCGGCCGACCGCGACGCCGGAGCCGTTGAGCGTATGGACGAAAGCCGTGCCCTTCAGGTCCTCCGGGCGGTAGCGGGCGCGCATGCGGCGCGCCTGGAACGCCCCGCAATTGGAGCAACTCGAGATTTCCCGGTAGGCCTGCTGACCCGGCAGCCAAGCCTCGATGTCGTAGGTTTTCTCCGCCGCAAATCCCATATCCCCGGTCGACAGGACGACGACCCGGTAAGGGATTTCGAGGCGCTTGAGCACTTCTTCCGCCGCCCCTGTCATCCGCTCGAGTTCTTGCGCCGAGTTGTCCGGCGGAACGATGCTGACCAGCTCGACCTTATGGAACTGATGCTGGCGCAGCATGCCGCGGGTGTCACGCCCCGCGGCCCCCGCCTCCGAACGGAAGCACGGAGTCAGCGCGGTATAGCGAAGCGGCAGGTCGTCGGCGCCGAGAATTTCACCGGCAACCAGGTTGGTCAGCGGCACCTCGGCGGTCGGGATCAGCCAGTGGTCGCTCGTCGTGCGGAACAGATCCCCGCCGAATTTGGGAAGCTGACCGGTTCCGTATAGCGCCTCATCGCGCACGAGGAACGGGGTGCTCACCTCGGTATAGCCGAATTCGGTCGTGTGCAGGTCCAGCATGAAGCTTGCGAGCGCGCGTTCGAGCCGGGCCAGCGCGTCGTTGAGCACGACGAACCGCGCGCCGGAGAGCTTTGAGGCGGCGGCGAAATCCATCATCCCCAGCGCTTCGCCGATCTCGACATGGTCCCTCGGCTCGAAGTCGAAGGACGGTGGCACGCCGATCCGCCGGATCTCGACATTCGCGCTTTCGTCCGCGCCCTCCGGAACGTCGTCCGCCGGAAGGTTGGGAATGTCCATCAAGCGCGCATCGATCTCGGCCTCGAGGCCGGCGCAATCGTCTTCCAGGGCCTGCATCCGGGTCTTGATGGCCCCCACCTCCTCGATCAGGGCAGAGGCGTCCCGGCCTTCCTTCTTTGCCGCGCCGATCTCGCGCGAGGCCTCGTTGCGCCGGGTCTGGTGGCCTTGAAGTTCGGTCTGCCGGGCGCGGCGGTCGCTGTCGAGCGCGAGAATTGCTGCGCTCATCGGCTCCAGGCCGCGACGTTTCAGCCCGCGATCGAGTCCATCGGGGTTTTCCCTGATCCAGCGCAGATCGAGCATGGAAAGCTCCGCCTAGGCGGCCGCGTCCTCGGCCGCTTCACGCTCGGCGCGTTTGCGCTCCATCACCCGCGCCCCGAAAATCGAGACTTCGTACAGCAGGATGATCGGCAATGCGAGCCCGATCTGGCTGAAGACGTCGGGCGGGGTCAGGATCGCGGCGGCGATGAACACCGCGACGATCGCGTAGCGCCGCTTGGCGGCCAACCCGTCGGCGGTGACGATTCCCGCCCGGGCCAGCAGCATGAGGAACACCGGCAGCTCGAAGCCGATGCCGAAGGCGAAGATCAGCCGCATGACGAGGGACAGATACTGGTCGACCTTGGGCTCGACCTCGATCGCGAGATCGCCCGGGTCCGCGGGTTTCTGGAAGTCGAGAAAGAACTCCCACGCCACCGGCATCACGCCGTAATAGACCAGTGAGGCGCCCATGCTGAACAGGATCGGGGTCGCGAGCAGGAAAGGCAGGAAGGCCCTGCGCTCGTTCTTGTAGAGGCCGGGGGCAACGAACAGCCAGACCTGCATCGAGATAATCGGAAAGGCGATCAGCGCGGCCGTCCAGAACGCGACCTTGACGTAGGTGAAGAACGCTTCGTGCAGGGCGGTGAAGATCATCCGCCCGCCCTCGCGCTCTTCGAGCGCCGCCGCGAGCGGCCGGACGAGGAACGCGAATATTTCCTCGGCAACGAAAAAGCAGGCGAAGAACGCGACGATGAACCCGATGGCGCAATAGATCAGGCGGCTGCGAAGCTCGATCAGGTGATCGAGCAGAGGCATCGCCTTGTCTTGCGGGGTGTCTTCGTCGGCCACGTCTACTCACCCGATCCCGACTTCGCGGCCACGGGTTCTTCCTCATCGGCCTCGACAGGCGGATCGTCGGCGCCTCCCTCGGCTTCGCCGGTCTCGGCCTCCGCCTCGATCGCCTGTTCGGCGTCTTCGATATCGAACACCGACTCATCGCCGAGCCACTCGTCCTCGATCTCGTCCTCGATGTCGCGCTTGATGGTGTTTACGACGCCGTCCGGATCGAGCTCGGTCTGGAGAGAGTCCTTGACCTTATCCAGCTCGGCCTCCCGGGCCATGTCCTCCAGCCCGCCCTGGAACTCTCGCGCGAGCTCCCTGGCGCGGCGAATCCACTGGCTCACCGTGCGCACCAATCCGGGCAGCTCTTTGGGACCGACCACGATCAGCGCGATCACGATAACGATCAGGAATTCCCAACTGCCGATGTCAAGCATCGGCGGGCCGATCCATCATGAGGTTGCCGCTCTAGCGGGGGGCCGATTTACGACAGCGTCCATCGCGCGCCGCCGCAGCTCTCGTCGAGGACTCAGCTCTTGGCGGCTTCGTCCCGTTCCCTGGCCTCCGCGGGGATTTCCTTCGCGGACTCCTGGGCTTCCGCCTTCACCGTGCCCGCCGGCTCGGATTCCTTCAGGCCCTTCTTGAACGCGTTGATGCCACGCGCCGCATCGCCCATGAGACGCGAGAGCTTGCCTCCGCCCCCGAACAGGACAAGGACCACAACGAGGACGACGAGCCAGTGCCAGATGCTAAACGATCCCATCGCGGGTGCTCCTGCCTTCTACCCTGCCATCGACGCCGTGGGCGCGATGCCAGAGAGCGTATATACCCGAAACCGCGAGGTCGTGCACTCGCGTTTGCAGCGGGCCGCACCGGGGAAACCGGGCGCGGCCGGGGACCGCGATCCCGCCTGCTCCTATTCGGCGGCGGTCGCCGGGACGAATTCCGGATCATGCGGCAGGTCGGCGGTCTCCCGCGGATCGATCGAAAACGGCAAAATGCTCTCGTCGCATTCCACCTCTTCGGCCGCTTCCTCATGTCTGTCCGCCAACAGTTCCGACGAACCGATTATGGTGCTCGCCGGTCGGGTATCGAGCAGACCGGTCGCCTTAAGTTCGTCGACTCCGGGCAGATCGGCAAGGCCGGACAGTCCGAAATGGGAGAGAAACTCGTCCGTCGTTCCCCAGGTCACGGGCCGTCCCGGCGTCCGGCGCCGGCCGACCGGCCGGACCCAGCCGGCCTCCAGCAGGATGTCGAATGTACCCCTGCTCGCCGCGACGCCGCGGATTTCCTCGACCTCGCTGCGGGTCACCGGCTGGTGATAAGCGATGACGGCAAGCGTCTCGACCGCGGCACGCGAGGGCTTTCGGGTCACCTTGCGCTCCACCCGCATGTGGCCGGCAAGATCCTCGGCGGTGCGGAAGCACCAGCCGCCGGCGATTCTTACCAGGTTGACGCCGCGCCCGGCATAGGTCGCGGCGAGCTCGTCGATCAAGGCCGCCACGTCGGTCCGTTCCGCGAAACGCTCGGCGAGAGCCGCTTCGTCGACCGGTTCGGAAGCGGCAAACAGGATCGCTTCCATAAGGCGCAGATCATGCTTCATTCGTGGCCTCCTGAACGGGTTGAGCGGCGTTGCCGCCGCGTACGTATATGGGGCCGAACGGGTTCAATTGCCTGAACTGGAGCCGGCCCATGCGCGCGAGTTCAAGGCCGGCGACGAACGTGGACGCGATCGCCGAGCGAAGCCGGATGCCGCCCCCCGCCTCCGGCGGCAGGAATTCGAACAGGGTCCGCCAATCGGCCGTCCCGCCGCTCAGCCCGCTCAGCCGCTCGATCGCCTCGGCGATCGAATAGAGCGTGTCGGGTTCGATCTCCAGCACCGCGTCGGCAGCCCTCCGCCGACTGTCGCCATAGCCGGACAGGAGGTCGAAGAGGGACACTTCGTAAACCGAATGCCGCACGACCTCGATTTCCTGGGGCTCCCCACGCGCGAAGATTTCCCTGTCCAGGAGCGGCCGCGCCATCAACTGGCGACCCCTTTCCTGCATCGCCTGCAGCCGGCGCAGCTGGAAAGCCAGCGCCTCGGCGAGCTCGGGGCCGCTCGGCTCCTCGTCGTCATCGTCCTCGGGCAGCAGCAGCCGTGACTTGAGATAGACCAGCCACGCGGCCATCACCAGGTAATCGGCGGCGATTTCCAGATTGAGCCGGCGCGCTTCCATGATGAACGCCAGGTACTGTTCGGCGAGGTCCAAAATGGAAATGCGGGTGAGATCGACCTTTTGCTGGCGCGCCAGCACCAGGAGCACGTCGATGGGCCCTTCGTAGCCGTCGAGATCAAGCACGAGGGTTTCGCCGGACCTTTCCGGCCAATCCTCTTCCTCGATCCGGTCTCCGTCGTCTTCAGTCAGGGCGCAAACCCCGCCAGCCCCGCGATTACACCCATCAGGAAGCGCACCGGCTCCCCGATCAGCCAGGGGAAGACGTTGAGGTCCACCCCGAACTCCTGCCCCGCGTACGGCAGGATGAACAGTACGCCTATTATCACGAACAGGCCGAATCGCTCCATCCGGGCCAGCGGACGGGCGAGCGGCAGCGGCAACAGCCCGACCGCGATGCGCCCGCCGTCGAGCGGCGGCAACGGCAGCAGGTTGAACACCGCGAGCACGAGGTTGATTACGATCGAGTTCCGCAGGTTTTCCAACACCCAGAGATCCACCGGGGCGGGCAGCAACGGAAGCAGGTGCATGAGTGCGGCCGAGGCCGTGGCGAGGGCTATGTTCACGGCCGGCCCGGCGGCGGCGACCCAGACCATGTCCCGTCGGGGGCGTTCCAGGCGGCTGAAATCGACGGGAACCGGCTTCGCCCAGCCAAAGACGAAATTGCTGAAAGACAGCAACAGCGCCGGTATGACGATGGTGCCGTAGGGATCGACATGACGCAGCGGGTTGAAGGTCACTCTGCCCAGGCGCTTCGCGGTGTCGTCTCCCAGCTTCCAGGCGACATAGCCGTGCGCCGCCTCGTGCAGGGTGATCGCGATCAGAACGGGCGCGATCCAGGTCGAGATCGTGTAAGCGAAGTCCATCAGTCGTCCGCCATCGCCGGCAGCCCTGCTTGTCGGGCCATCTCGACGCCTTTCCCGATTCGAGCCATCGCACAGCGGCTCATGGGGCTCGTGCCGTGCACGGTCTCACGCATTTCCGCCAAATCGCCGTTGCAGTGCAGAACGACATCGCAGCCCGCATCGAGCGCCGCCCGCGCCCGGGCGGCGGGGCCGCCGGTCAGGGCGTTCATGCAGAGATCGTCAGAGACGAGCAGGCCCCGATAGCCGATCGAGCCGCGGATCACCCGCTCTACGACGATCCTGGAAGCGGTCGCCGGGGCAGCCGGGTCGAAAGCGCTGTATACGACATGCGCCGTCATTGCCCACGGCATGTCGCGCAGCGCGCGAAACGGGGCGAAATCGGCCTCCAACGCTTCCGCCGGAGCGTCGACCGCGGGAAGAGACAGATGGCTGTCGACCGTTGCCCGACCGTGCCCCGGCATGTGCTTGATCACCGGGGTCACGCCTTCGGAAAGCAGCCCCTCGCAAACCGCGCGTCCGAGCGCGGCGACGATTTGCGGGTCGTTCGAAAACGCGCGGTCTCCGATCACGCCGTGCCCGACCGGAGCAGGCACGTCGAGCAGCGGGAGACAGTTCACGTCGATCCCGACATCCGCGAGTTCCCCCGCTATTTCCCGCGCGTTGACGCGCGCCGCTTCGACCGCGCGATCGAGACCCCGTTCGGCGGCCATATCTCCGAAACGGCGCCAGGCCGGCCGGTGCCGCCAATGGGGCGGACCGAGACGCTGCACCCGGCCTCCCTCCTGGTCGATCAGGACCGGTGCGTCGTCCCGCCCCACGCTGTCGCGAAGAGCCGAGACCAGGTCGCGAACCTGTTGGGGCTCCCGGCAGTTCCGCCGGAAAAGGATGAAGCCGAGCGGATCGACATCGGCGAAGAACGCCCGTTCGTCCGCGCCGAGCGTCTCGCCCGCGCAACCGAAGATAACGGCGGCCGGACTCGCCCGCTCAGCGTCTGACGACAAGACAACCGACCTTGCGCTTCTCGAGATCGGCGCAGAGGCGCCGGGCCTTCTTCCGGTCGCTGACCGGACCCGCGAGAAGCCTGTAATAGACGCCCTTGGGCGGGCCGAGGTCCTTCCTCTCGACGGTCAGCCTGAGGCCGGCCAGGAGACCCCGATGTCGCTCTTGCAGGCGCTTCCATGCCCTGTCGACCGCGGCCTTGGAGCGAAGCGCGGCGAGTTGAAGCCGGTACTTTTCCTTGACGGCGGGCTTGGGGCGGGCTCTTGCCGGCGCGGGTTGTGCCTTCGCCGCCTCTGTAACGGACTCCGGTGCGGACTTCGGCGCGGGTCCCGATGTCGGGGGCTCCGATGTCGGGGGCGCGGAAGGCGCCGCGGGAGGCTCGGGAACGACAGCCGGCTCCGCTTTCGGCGGCGGGAGCGGTACCTCCGGCGACGGCAACAATCGTTCGACGGATCCGCCGGCCGGCGCGGACGCGATACGGTCATAGATTTCCTTGTCCCGGTCGGGAACGGCGCGGCCTCCGGGCGAGTCGGGCTTGACCTTGAACGGGCCGGGATCGGCCTTGATCAGCACGGCGGCCCCGCCTGACGCGGACGACCGCCCTTCGCTGTAGGCGTGGACCAGCAGCCCACCGAATGCGACCAGAGCCGCGACGCCAACGATGCCGGAGAGCAGTTTCCGGAGCCAGCGCGCGCCGCCTTTCCCGACGGATCCGCCGGAGTCGGTTGGCACGGCGCCGGGGCTCCTCGCCATCAGCGCATTTCCTCGACGGGGGTGACGCCCATGACTTCGAGCCCGGATGCAATGACCAGCGCGGTCGCACGCACCAGGGCGAGACGGGCCCGGCTCAACGCGAGGTCGTCCGCCAGGATGAAACGTCGGTCGTCGTCCACATTGCCGCGGTTCCAAAGGCCATGGAATGCCGCCGCGATGTCCGACAGGGCGTAGGCTATGCGGTGGGGTTCGGCTGCTTCGGCGGCCGCCTCGACCGTGCGGGGCCAGCCTGCCAGCGTCCGGATCAGGGACAGTTCCTCTTCCTCGTCGAGACGGTCGAGCGGCGTTTCGGCGAGCGCGCGATCGGAGAAATCCTCCCCTGGAAACGCCTCGGCCGCATTGCGGAGCGCCGAACAGGCCCGCGCGTGGGCGTACTGCACGTAGAAGACGGGGTTGTCCTTCGATTGTTCGACCGCCTGGGCGAGGTCGAAGTCGAGCGAGGCCTCGTTCCCGCGCGTCAGCATGATGAACCGCACCACGTCCTTTCCGACGCGGTCGACCATCTCGCGCAGCGTGACGAACGTCCCCGCGCGTTTCGACATCTTCACCGGCTGGCCGGCCTCGGAAAGATTGACCAAGCTGCAGATCAGCACGTCGAAATCCGCCCCGCCCTCGCTCAGCGCCGCGACCGCGGCCTGCATGCGTTTGACGTATCCCTTGTGATCGGCGCCCCAGACATCGATCAGGATGGGGAAGCCCCGTCGGAACTTGTCCCGGTGGTAGGCCATGTCAGTAGCGAAATAGGTCCAGCTGCCGTCCGATTTGCGAATCGCCCGGTCCGTGTCGTCGCCGAACGAGGTGGAGCGGAACAGGGTTTGCGGCCGGGGCTCCCAGTCCTCGTCCGCCCTGCCCTTGGGCGGTTCGAGAACGCCGACGTGCAACAGCCCCCGCGTTTCGAGATCGGAGAGCGCCTCCTCAACCGCGCCCGATGCGGCGAGCTCGCGTTCGGAAGAGAAGACGTCGTGCGAGATGCCGAGAGCCGCGAGGTCTTCCCTGATCAGGTCCATCATCGCGTCGATCGCGAAATCCCGGACCGGCGGCAGCCAGTCTTCCTCCGCGAGGCCGAGCCATCTCGATCCGTCCCGCGCCAGGAGCGCCGTGCCCGCCTCGGCGAGATATTCGCCGGGATAATGACCCTCCGGTAGGTCTCCCGCCTCGTCTCCGGCCGCTTCGCGATAACGGTGGTGGAGGGACCGCGCGAGCAGGTCGACCTGCACACCCGCATCGTTGACGTAGTACTCGCGGGTGACCGCATAACCCACCTTGGCAAGCAGCGAGGCAAGCGCATCGCCGACAACGGCTCCCCGGCCGTGTCCCACATGCATCGGACCGGTGGGATTGGCCGATACATATTCCACGTTGACCCGTTTTCCCGAGCCGAGGGCGGAATCGCCGTATGACGTGCCCGCCGCGATGATGTCGCGGAGCCGCGCACGCCAGACCTCGCCCCGCAGGCGGAGATTGATGAAGCCGGGTCCGGCGACCGAAGCGTCGACCACGTCTTCATGCGCGGCGAGCGCCGCGGCCACACGCTCGGCGAGATCGCGCGGCTTCATGCCGGCCGCCCTGGCCCGGACCAGCGCGACATTGCTCGAAACCTCGCCATGGCGCGGGTCGCGCGGCGGCTCGACCGAAAAATCCGCGCCGGTGGCGGCGAAGCTCCGTTCCGCCTCCCCCAACGCATCGGCGAGGGTTTCCTCGATAAGCTCCCGAATGGACTCGAATACGTTCATTTCCGCCTTCGGTGATGGTGCGACGCGCCCGGCAGTCCGTTCTTGCGCGACGAAGGAAACGATTACAAGTGCTTATTCTCGGGCGCCGCTTGACCGCATTGTGCCCCGGGCCTAGATAAGCTGCCATGTCGGAGAGCCCGGACAGCGGCATCGAATCGGCCGCAGCGGCGGTTACGATCAGCGACTCGGCGGTGCGCCGGATCCGCGAACTCGAAAAGGCGGAGGACGCCGCCGGCATGATGCTTCGGGTAGCGGTGGGCGGCGGCGGCTGCTCCGGCTTCCAGTACAGCTTCACCTTCGACGAAACCTGCAACGGCGACGACAAAGTGTTTTCGCGCGACGGCGTTCGGGTCGTGGTCGACGACATGTCGCTCGAATTCCTCGGCGGTTCCGAGATCGACTATGTCGAGGAACTGGTCGGCGCTTACTTCACGGTTCGCAACCCGAACGCCGCGTCGACTTGCGGCTGCGGAGTCTCGTTCGCGGTCGGATGACCAGAATCGCGACCTGGAACGTCAATTCGATCCGTGCCCGCCTGCCGCGCGTGCTTGAGTGGCTGGCCGAATTTTCACCCGACATCGTGCTCGCCCAGGAACTCAAGGCGACCGACGAGACCTTCCCGCGCGAGGCGATCGAGGACGCGGGCTACAACGTCGCCATCTGCGGTCAGAAGAACTTCAACGGCGTGGGCATCTTCGCCAAACAGCCGATCGAGGACGTGCAGACCGGGCTCCCGGGCGATCCGGAGGATGACCAGGCGCGCTATATCGAGGCCTTCGTCGGAGACCTCAGGGTGGCCTCGATCTATCTTCCCAACGGCAATCCGGCGCCGGGGGACAAGTACGACTACAAGCTTCTCTGGATGGACCGGCTCGTTTCGTACACCCGTCAGCTCCTGCGACAGGAAGAAGCCCTGGTCCTGGGCGGGGACTACAACGTCATTCCGAGCGATGACGACTGTTACGACCCCGAGGGCTGGGCCACCGACGCGCTATGCCGGCCTGAAACGCGGACGCGCTACCGCTCGCTGGTCCATCTCGGACTGACGGACGCCTACCGGGCGTTCAACAGCGCTCCGCACAGCTACAGCTTCTGGGACTACCAGGGCGGCGCATGGCAGAAAGATTTCGGCCTCCTGATCGACCACTTGCTGCTGTCGCCGCAGGCCGCGGACCGTTTGTCTGCATCGGGCATCGACCGAGGCCCGCGCGGCAAGGCGAAGGCGTCGGATCACACCCCCGTCTGGTGCGAGATCGACCCGGCGAACGGATCGGCCGGCCGACCCCCTACTCCCCGCGCGGCAGCTTGAGGTCCTCCAGCGGCGGCAGGCCGTAGCTCTCCCAATCCGCCGCGACCCCGCGCAGCTTTTCGAGCGGCGGCAGGGAAATCCCGGGATAATCCCATTTCCGGGTCGCGTCGATGATCACCTTCGCCCCCGCCGACTGCCCCCCTTCCGGCGCGTCCGGGCCGAAGGAGGACGGGTCCAGCTCGACCGCCGCCGGGGTTTCGATCACCCTCAGATCGTGCTCCGGGCGGACCCGCCAGGCGAGAATCCAGTCGCGCATGAACGGGTCCTCGATGTCGATGTCGTCGTCGGTGACGACGATCCATTTGAAATAGCTCATCCCCATATGGCCGAACGTGCCGAACACCGCCTGATCGACATGGCCGGCATACATCTTCTTCAGCGAAATCCACAGCGTTGCCGTGCAGCCGCCGGCCTCCAGCGCGTGCACGTCGACGATGCCGGGGATGCGCAAATCCTCGCTCAGGTGCTTCTTGAGACCCGCCTCCAGGAGCGAACGCTTGATCATGCTGCTCTCGGACGGGGGGAGCTGGCTGATGATGCCGAGCAGGATCGGGTCCTTGCGATGCGTTATGCAGTTGACCTTGAACACCGGCGCGTGGCGGCCTCCCGCCATGTAGCCGGTGAATTCGCCGAACGGGCCCTCGGGCTCCAGGGAATCGGTCAGTATCTCTCCCTCGATGACGATCTCGGAATGCGCCGGCACTTCGAGGTCGACGGTCTCGCAACGGACCATCGGAATCGCCTCGCCGCGGATCCCTCCGGCGACCGCGAGCTCGTCCGCGCCGTAACGCGCCGGCGCCACCACGTACTGCACCGGGTCGCCGCCGATGAAGATCGCGGCCGGCATGTTCTTGCCGCGGGCTTTCCACTTTTCCCAGTGGATCGCGCCGCCGCGGTCGGGCGCGCCGAACAGGATACCGGTCTTGTCGCGTCCTTTGATCTGGCAGCGCCGGATGCCGATATTGCGCCGACCGTCATCGGGATCCTTGGTCACCCAGAGCGGCGTGAGATAAGGTCCGGCATCCTTTTCCGGTGTCCAGACCGGAATCGGCAGCGCGTTCAGGTCGACATCGTCGCCGGAAACGATCACTTCCTTGCAGGGTCCGTCGTCGACGATTACCGGCTCGATGGGGTTGGCGATGCCCTCGATGACTTTCGCGTGGATGGCGGCGGAATTGGCTTCGCAGCCGATGGCGGTGGCGACCATCTCGCGCGAGGCCGCGACCGCGCCGGCGACGACCCGGCCGCCGGGATAGCCCTTGATGTTGCGGAACCCGATGCCGTAGCGATTCCCTTCCGACATCGCGCGGAAGATCATGCGCAGCACGGCCGAAATTTCCCAGTCCTTGTCGACCTCCTTGTCGACCCAGCGCATCATGCCCCGCTGCTCCAGGACCTGGAGATAGGGCCGCAACCCGTCATAGCTCATCGCTTGTCCGCCTCCTCGCTCGCGCGCGCTACACACCCATATCGGAGCGGTTTTGTCCAGCCGGGGACGGTTGAACGCGCCTGCCCCGTTGGCTATCACCCTTGTCGACGGTTAAACGGCGTTGGAGGAGGAAATGGGCGGCGAAGCCAACCCTATCGGCAGGCGGGCGGCAGCCGAAATCGTTGCCCTGCGCGAAACCTGGCACACCAAGGACCATCCGTTCTATGTCGGGTTTCACCAGGGCACCGTCGGGCTCGAAGCCATGGCGCGGCTGATGGCGCAGCATTACCAGCATGTCCTGCGCGTACTGCCCAGCTTCGGCCTGATCTACGCCAAGGCGCCGCCGGATGGGAGGCGGTTCATCCTGGAAAATCTCGCGGAAGAGGAAGGGCTCGTCGCCGGTCCCGGGGAGGACCGTGAACCGCACGACCACATGGACCTCATCTTCCGCTATTGCCGGTACGCCGGCATGACCGACGACGAGGTGCAGGCGACGGAGCAGCTGCCGGCCTGGCGGGCCCGATCCTATTTCTACCTCGCCACGGTGCGCGACGAGGCGTTTCCGGTGATCGTCGCGATGCAGTCGACCCAGGAGGGTCAGCAGCCGGCGATCAACGGCGAACGCACCCTGCCCGCCTTCAATCGGTTCCACGGGCTGGAGATGGACGCCCCGGCGATCGAGTTCTTCGCCGAGCATTACATCGCCGATGCCGATCATTCGAGCCGCCAGATACAGCTCGTCGAGCGGCTGATCCGGACCGAGGAGATGGCCGCGCGCGCCGTCGAGGTCGCCACGGTCGCGGTCAAGACGCGCTGGGCCTGCATGAACGAGATATACCGGACGGCGGTGCTCGGCGAGCGCGACCCCTTGCCGGCGGGGATCGCCGCCTGACCGGCGCCGATGCGGTCAGTTGCCCTCGGCCGTTGTTGGCGCCGCGGCGGGGTTCCACTGTCCCCGGCGCATGCGGTTGATCTCGACCCGCTCGAACAGACCGGCCTTGCGGAACGGCTCGTTGCTGGAGAACGCCTCGGCCTCCTCGCGCGACGGGACATTTACGATCAGCACACTCCCCGTGCGCATCTTGCCATCCTCGCCGAGCAGCGCGCCGCCGAGCACCAGGATGTCTTCATGCGCGTCGAGATAGGCGAAATGGTCTTCCCGCGTCCTTGCTCGGATCTCTTCCGAACCGGGCTTGTCTACCTGGTAGATGATGTAGAGCATGGTTCAGCACTTCCGTTGCCGCCCCGTCAAGATCACAGCCGGGGCGGTCCGGATCAAGCGTTGGCGGGCGCGGGCCGCGCGGGAGGACATGCATGACGGTCGAAATCGGCGTCGTTTTCGACGGCTTCGACGACGCACGCGAAATGATCCGCCTCGCCGAAGGCGCGGAGGCGGCGGGCGCGGCGAGCGTCTGGATCGCCGAGCACATGGGTTACCGCGAGGCGGTGACCGCCTGCGCGGCGATCGCCGTCGCGACGAAGACCGTGCGTTTGGTGCCGACCGCGATCAGCCCCTATCTCTGGCACCCGACCCCGACGGCCATGGCGCTGGCGACGCTGGAGGAGCTGGCGCCTGGCCGGGTCGCCGTGGCGGTTTCGGTGGGCAACCTGCTCAATCTCAAGGAGTCCGGACACGAACCGGTGCGCCCGGTCGCCGCGATCGGAAACATGGTCTCGGACCTGCGGGCGCTCTGGACCGGCGAGCGGGTGCTGCGCGAAGCCCCGGCATACCGTCTGGACGGCGCCTACATGAATTTCGCCCCCTCCGCGCCGCTGCCGATATACGTCGCATCGACCGGACCGCAGATACTTAGCCTGTCCGGCCGGATAGCGGACGGCGTCCTGCTGTCGGGCGGCCTCACTCTCGAATCGACCCGGCGCTGCCTCGCCTTCGCGGAGGAAGGAATTCGGGCGGCGGGCCGGGAGCCGCGCGCGCTTCGCCGCGCAAGCCTGATCTATTTCTCGGTTTCCGCCGACGGCCGATCGGCGGTCGACGACCTCAAGACAAAGCTCGCCTATCTGTTCCGCAGCGCACGGCACGCCGACAACATCGCCACCGCGGGATTGCCCATCGACCATGCGGCGATCATGGACGCGGTCGGTCGCCGCGACCTCCCCGGCGCCGCGGCGACGATCCCGGACGAGGCTATCGAGGCGTTCTGCGTCGGCGGCACGCCCGACGACTGCCGCAGGCTGCTGGCGGGCTATCTCGACGCCGGAATCGAGGAACCCATCCTCCAGATCAGCGGCACGGCCGAGAACAAGGCGCTGGCGCTCGATCTTGTGCGCGAATTCGCGGCTTCTCAGGATCCGATCAGCCCAAGCTCGCGATAGGCCGCGGCGGCGGCCGGATGGAGCGGCACGCCGTCAATGGTGAGCCCCGCCTCGCCCTCGCTGCGCAACGGGCCGAACAGGCTTCCGAGTCCGTCGAACAACGGGTTGAGCGCCGCCAGGCTTTCATGCCGGGTCGCCATCAGCAGTGCCAGACGGCCTACAGTGTCGTCAGGGGTACGGGCATGGGTCGCGATCACGTTCAATACCCCGATCTGGTCGCTGTCCCGGTCGTGGCCGCGCAGAGCCCCCGCACGGACCCGCGCGGGGCGGTAGAACCCGACCCGGTCCAGCAGCGTTTCGAGCTGTCCGGCCCGGTAGTCCAGCACCCTTGTGTCGGCCCGTTCGGCGAGTTCGGTCATCACCTTGTTGGGAATCGGGCACTGGAACTGGGCATCGATCTCCCCCGCCGCCAGCGCGTTGGCGCCGTCGAGGAAGTTGAGATGGACCTGCTCGAAGGTCTCGAAGCCGATGCCCAGCACCCCGAACATGGTCGCGACATGCTGCGCCATGCCGCTGCCGGCGGGGCCGACGGAAACCCGCCTGCCACGCAAATCGTCGACCGTCTCAAGCCCCGAATCGCGGAGCGCGACGAAGAACATCGGCCCCGAATTCGCCGGCGCCGCCATACGGATGTCGAGCGCGCGCTCGAACGGCGGCTCGCCCCGCGCCGCCCGGCCGATCCAATTGGCGGCGAGGAACCCGAAGTCCAGCTGGCCCGCCTCAAGGCGTTCGGCGTTTCCGACGCTCGCGGTCGGCGTCGGAAAAACCTCGACGCGGTCGAACGCGCCCTGCTCTTTCGCGACCGTCGCGATCGCCTCTGCCTGGGTGTAGAAAGTGCTTTCGAATTCCGATGTCCCGACGGTGATCTGCATGGCATGCCCGCGAATCTGTTATCCGGTCCCCTGCCTTGCCCGCGGCAACAGATGGAGCGCGATGAGGCAGAGCGCCGACAGGATAACCGCACCGAAGACGAAAAACGCGGCCTGAAGACCGAATCCGTCGACCGCGGCACCCATCGCAACGGGAACGACGAAGCCCGCGAACCGGTTCACCGTCGACCTGATCCCGACGCTTAGCCCCTGCCGCTCGGCATTCACCGAGCGCGCCAGCACGTAGAGCATCAGGGGAAATGCGATACCGGAAGCCACGCCCCACCCCGTGGCGACGCCAAGCAGGTGCCAGAACTCTCGAAAGAGCACGACGCTGGACAGCAGCGCCGCAGCGGTGCCGATGGCGACGACCAGCAGGACGTTGGGACGTACCTTCCGCGAAACCGGTCCGGCCGTCAGCCCCGAAAGCCCCGCCACCACCGAACCGACGGCCACCAGCACCCCGATGGTAGTGCCGCTGAAATCGAGCGATTCCAGATAAACCGGGTAGAACGAATGCCTCAGCGCGTGGACGCAGGTCATCAGGAACGAGCACGCGACCACGAAAGCGACCGCCGGCGCCCGTATTATCCTCAGCGCATCGCGGTAGTCGCCGAGCCAGGACCGTCGCGCGGATTCCGCGCCTGGCCCCTCGTCGGACCGCACATCCTTCGGCAGGAACCCGATCGCGACAAGGGTGGCGACCCCCCAGACGCCGATCAGGGAGAACGCGCCCACCGGGCCGAAGGCATCCCAGGCGGTTCCGCAGAGCACCGGCGCGACCAGATTCCCCGAGGTGGAGACGAAGCTGAACCGCCCCATCAGCCCGGGGTCGTCCCGGTTGATCCGCCCGACATGGGCCTGCGCCGCCATCCACACCAGCGCCTGCGCGAAGCCGGTGAGAAGTTGCAGGACGATGAGCGCCGCGACCGAGGGAAGAGCCGGGTAGAGCGGGAACAGGAGCGCGGCCGCGATCGCCGCGGCGGCGGCGATCCGGTTGATGCCGAGCCTGTCCATCAGCGCGCCGCCCGGGATCGACAGCACCACCGAGAGCGCGGCGCGGGCGCCCAGCACGAGCCCGATCATGAACGGCGTCGCCCCGATGTCGAGCGCCCAGAGCGGTACCGCGACCGTCATCATCGGAACGAAGCCGAGGCCGAAGAAACCGACCGCGAAGATCGCGGCGCGCGCCCGGGAAATCCGCAAGGCGGCGCTCAGTCCGGTTTGTCGTCCGCCGCGAGCAGGAGACGCCTCTGCACCGGGAACAGGGCGATATCGAAGCGCTCCGCGAAGAGGCCCCAGAGCCCCTTGGGCGCCTTCAGCATGACCACCACGGCGGTCACCCCGAGCAGGATCAGGTACCAGGTTCCGTAGGGGGCCAGGGGCTCGCGCAGAAGGAAGAAGATCAGCGTTCCGACGATCGGCCCCTCGATCGACCCGATCCCTCCGATCACCACGATGAAGATGATGGTGACGGTCCAGTTGATGTCGAAGGCAGCGCTCGGCGTGATCCGTATCTTGGTGATGTAGATGAGGGCGCCGATGGCGGAGGTGCCGAACGCGGCCAGGATGAAGACCAGCAGCTTGGCCCGGAGGTTGTCGACGCCGAGGCTGCGCGAGGCCTCCTCCGAATCGCGGATCGCGGTCAGCGCGAGGCCGTAGCGCGAGCGCAGCAAGAGATAGATGCCGGCGATCACCGCTACCGCTATGGCCAGCGCGAGCCAGTAGATCGTGGCATCCCGGTCCGCCCTGGACGCGGCGATGGACTTGATCGCGGCGATCGGCAGGCTCATCCCGGATCCGCCGCCGAGTGCCTTCACCTGCGCGAAGCCGAGCAGGAACACCTCGGCGACCACCCAGGTGCCGATGGCGAAGTAGTGTCCCCGAAGCCGGAACACGATAAAGGCGATCGGGAGCGAGATCAGCGCCCCGAGAATCCCGGCCATCGGCACCGTCCAGACGGCGCCGATATCGAGGTAGATGACGAGGATGAACAGGAGGTAGCCGCCCAGCCCGACAAAAGCCTGCTGGCCCACCGAGACCAGCCCGCCATAGCCGGCGAGCAGGTTCCAGAGCTGCGCCAGGGCGAGGATGTAGAACACCTCGACGAGGAGTCGCATCGATGCCCGGTCGCCCCACCAGGGCACCGTCAGCAGGACCAGGATCAGCACCGCCGCGACCGCCATGCCGATGCGGCTCGTCCGGGTCGAGTGGATCACCCGGCTAGTCATCGCGGGTTCTCGGAAACAGCCCGTTCGGCCGCAGCACCAGGATGACGAGGAAGGCGATATGGCCGGCGAGGAACTGCCAACCGGGATCGATCTTGGCGCCGATGTTCTGCGCCACGCCCAGGATGACGCCGCCGGCGAGCGTGCCCCACATCGAGCCGAGCCCGCCGATGATCACGGCTTCGAAGGCGAACAGGAGCCGTGTCGGCCCGAGCGCGGGATCGAAATTGGTCCGGATGCCAATGAAGATGCCGGCGATCGCCACCAGCACCAGCGAGACCGCCATGGCGAGCCCGAAGATGTGCTTCTGCTTGATTCCCATCAGCCGGGCGGTGGACGGATCGTCGGAGGTGGCGCGGAACGCCCGGCCGAGCCGGGTGTGGCTGAAGCCGATCTGAAGCGCCGCGATCAGCGCGACCGCGATGACGAAGACGATCAGCGGCAAGGTGCCGATCTCGATGCCCTCGGTGAGCTTGATGCTCGCGGTCTCGATCGCGCCGGCCTTCAGGCGTTGCGAGTCCGCCGAAAAGATCTCGAGAAGGAGGTTCTGGATGACGATCGAGATCCCGAAGGTCACCAGGAGAGGCGGCAGAAGATCGTCGCCGAGGGTGTAGTTGAGGATGCCACGCTGCAGCACGTAGCCGAAGAAGAACATGAAGGGCAGGACGGCGATCATGCTGACGAACGGATCGACCCCGGTGGTCTCGATCACCACCATGGCGACGAAGGCGGCGAGCACGATGAGATCGCCGTGCGCGATGTTCACCAGCCGCATCACGCCGAAGATGATGGCAAGGCCGGCGGCGAACAGCGCGTAGAGCCCGCCGGTGAGAACCCCCTGCACGATGCTGTTGACCCATTCGATCATGGTCAGGTGCCGAAATAGGCGGCCGCGATGCGGTCGCGGGTGAGGCTTTCCGGCGTGCCGGTGAGCGCGAGGCGGCCCTCCTGGAGGCAATAGACCCGGTCGGCCACCTCAAGAGCGCGGTTGATGTCCTGCTCGACCACCACCATGGCGGTCCCCTCCGCCTTGATGACCGGCAGAACCTCGTAGATCTCCCTGACCACCACGGGCGCGAGGCCGAGCGACAGCTCGTCGAACAGGATCAGGTCGGGATTCGACATCAGAGCGCGGCCGATTGCCGTCATCTGCTGCTCGCCGCCGCTGAGCGCGGTGCCGGAAACCGAGCGCCGGTTGCGCAACGCCGGAAACAGCTCATATACGCGCTCCAGCGACCATCGCCCCGGCCGGCCGCTGTGACCGCCGATGATCAGGTTCTCCTCGACGCTCAGGCTCGGGAACAGGCGGCGGCCTTCCGGCACCATGGCGACGCCGAGCGCGACGATGTCGGCGGCTTCGCGGGCCTGAATGCTCTCTCCCCGATAGGACAAGACTTCGCTGGTCGCCTCCACCATTCCGGTGATCGCCCGGAGCAGCGTCGTCTTGCCGGCGCCGTTGGCGCCGATGGCCGCCACCGTCTCATGCTCTTCGAGCTCGAAGTCGAACCCGAAGAGCGCCTGGAAGTCGCCGTAGAACGCATCGAGGTTGTGGATCTCCAGCAGACTCATTCGACGGCGATCCCGAGATAAACCTCGCGCACCACCGGATTTTCGATCACCGTTTGCGGGTCGCCCTCGTCCAGCTTCCTGCCGAAATCGATCACCACCAGCCGGTCCACCACGGACATCAGGGCGTGAACGATGTGTTCCACCCAGACGATGGACACGCCCTGGCTTCGTATGTCGCCGATGGTGCCCACGAGATCGCGGATCTCGTGCTCGGTAAGCCCGCCCGCGATCTCGTCCAGAAGCAACACCCGCGGCCGGGTGGCGAGCGCCCGGGCGAGTTCGAGGCGCTTGCGCTCCAGCAGGGTCAGGGAGCCGGCCAGAGCGTTCGCCTTGGAGACGAGCCCGGTTCGCTCCAGCACCTCGACACAATGGTCGTAGGACGCCGCCTCCGATTGGCCCGCGCCGAACGCGCCGCCGACCAGCAGGTTCTCGAACACGGTCATCCCGCCGAACGGGTGCGGGATCTGGTAGGAGCGCCCGATCCCGGCGCGGCTTCGAAGATGCGCCGGCAGGCGAGTGATGTCCTCGCCGGCGAAGACGATCCTGCCGTCATCCGGCGGAAGGCTGCCGGTAATCAGGTTGAAGAGCGTGCTTTTCCCCGCCCCGTTGGGGCCGATGATGCCGAGCGCCTCGCCCTCGTCGACCGACATGTCGAACGAGTCGACCACCAGGAGCGAGCCGAAGCTTTTGGACAGGTTCTCGACCGAGAGGATGGCGCTCATCCGGCGGGGCGATCCCAGGACCCGGCGGAACCGGGGCACGGCCCACTCCCCGCACCGTCACGGTCGGGCCGAGCCCGACCGTGACGGAGAGGCACCGACGCGATTGCTTCGGTCCGAACCGGATTTATCCCTCTAGCTCAGCGATTCGAGCTTGCCGGTCAGCGGAATGTTCTTCGCCCGTTCGTTGTGCACCACGTCGAGCTCGTATTTGAACTTCTTGCCGCGCTTCCACTGGCCGCCGACCAGCGGCGTGCGGCAGGCGTTCTTCACCGGGTTCCGGGCATCGCCGAATTTCCACGAGACCGGGCCGACGATCGATTCGTAATCGGTATTTTCGATCGCGTTCAATATGGCGTTTGGATCGCCGGGGTCCCCGCAGCGCTTCAGCACGTCGATCGCCACCTCGATATTGGCGTGCTTGAAGCCGAGAGGCTGGGTCCATTGCCGCCCGGTCTTGGCGGTATAAGCGTCGGCGAACTGGCGCGACGACTGGCCGGTCAGATTCGATTTGAACGGGTGCGAGGACGACCACCACACCTCCGTGGTCAGCCCGTGGCCGCGCTCGCCGAGCGCCTCGACCGCCGGCGGGAACAAGAGCGCCTTGGCCATGGTCCCGGCCTTGAGCTGCTTGGTCAGCCCCTGCTGCGCCGCCTGGGTCCAGAAGGTCGTGAAGTCCGGCGGCGTCGCGATGCCGGTGAGGATTTCCACGCCTTCCTTCTTGAACTCCGCGATCTGGGCGGTGAAATCGGGGCTTCCCATCGAAAACAGCGGCGGCTGCAAATACTTGAATCCGCGGGCTTCCATAGGCGGCCGGAAGCCGCGCTTGGGGTCGCCGCCGTTCACGCCGTCCTCGCTGTTCTCGATCAGGCTGCCGATCTTCTTGTTGGTGCCCAGCGCATCCCACATGTCCATGAAGATGCTGAACATATCCTCGAAGCCCCAGAAGAAGTGGTAGGTCCACTTGAAGGGCTTGTCGGGCGTCGCGCCGCGGCCGAAAAAAACGATCTGCCACGGCGTGTCGGCGGTGACGCAGGGCACCTCGTTGGCCTCCGCCTGGTCGGACACGGGATTGACCGTCGTGCCGCTCGACGAGCCGATCATCAGATTGACCTCGTGCTTGAGGATCAGCTCGGCGGCGACCTCGGCCGCCCGGTTGGGGTTCGACTGCGAATCCCGGGAGATGATCTCCACCGGGTACTTCTTCTTGCCGATCGTGATCCCGTCGCCGATCGCCGCGCGGGCATCGGCGAGCACGAACCGGTCGGCCTCGCCGAAGGCCGCGAGCGGCCCCGATTGCGGGCTGACGAAGCCGATCTTCACGGTCCTCGCGGCATGGATGGCGGGCGCCGGAAAGCCCGACGCCGCGGCCGCGGCGAGCACGCCGCCACCGTATTTGAGGGCGCGCCTGCGGCCGATCGTCGACGTCAACGCGGTTCCTTTTTCGCTCTTGGTCATTCTGGCTCTCCCCGGTTTGCCACGAAGCATAAGCCTCGATGGACAAGTGGTTGGTTTCGTTAAAAGCCGATCCAGTCTCTAGATGATGTCGGTGTTGGGCTTCAGCCCGAGCAGCACCCTCCCGTAGAGCTCGGCGCTCGCCTCCGGCAGCAACAACCCGTGCATGTTGATCGCATGGAGATCGCGCGACGCTTGCTGCAGCGGGCTGCGCAGCGCGAGGCTGGAACCGCCGGCCATCAGGAACAGCTTCTCGGCGCCTTCCAGGGCGAATTTGACGCCCTGTGAGCAGTCCATCCGGATGCGCGCGCGCATCTCCATCGTCATCGGCGTGCCGGATTGCGCGTGGGAGTCGATGTCGTCGGCCACCCGGTAGAGCATCAGATGGGCCGCGTCGATCAGCGATGCCGCCTCGCCGAGCTTGATGTGGGTCGCCGACCATTCGGAGTGAATGTGCGGCGTATAGGCGACGGGCTTGGCCTGGACCGTCCGGCAGAACTCGGCGAGCGCCGCGCGGGCCAGGCCGAGCGCTCCGCCGCAGAGACACAGCGCCAGCACCGGCACCGCCTCGGCCTTGTGCAACCAGCCGTCGTAACCCTCCGCCATGCCGGGCGTGTTGCCTTCGATCAGGGCCGGGATCGACAGCCGCCGATGGGCCGGCACGTTGAGCCCGTCCACCTTGATCGAGCAGCTTCCGGTGCCCGACAGCCCGGCGACGAACCAGTCGTCCTGAATGGCCACGTCGCTCGCGGGAACCAGGAAATCGGCGAGGTCGATCATCTCGCCGGAGGAATCGAACACCTCGGCGCCGAGCAACAGCCAGGAGGCGTGTTCGCAGCCCGAGCCGAACGGCCAGAACCCGGTGATCTCGCAGGACCCGTCGCCGTTCAGCACCGCCTTGCCGCGCGGTGCGATCACCGCCGAGATCATGGTGTCGGGATCGGCGCCGTAGACGTCCTCGCGCGCCTGGCCGGGGAAATGCGCCATCATCCAGCTATGGGCGTGCATGACTCCGAGCACCCAGGCGGTGGAGGAGCATCCTTCGGCGATCGCCGAGATCACGTCCAGATGGGCGCGCATCGACAATTCGTGCCCGCCGCAGTTGCGCGCCTGGATGACCCGGAGCAGGCCGGACTCGCGGATTCGGGACATGTTCTCGGCCGGGACACGCCGGTCGCTCTCGGCCTGGGGGACGCGCGCCCTGAAATCCTCGGCGGCGGCTTCGGCGCGCTGTCTCAGCTCCGCGGCGGCGCTCGTCGGATTCTTGCCCAGAGCCTCGTGCCCCACCGCGGCCATCCCCGTTTCTCCCGAACTTTCGCCGTCCATTTTGCATAACACGGCGCGGGGTGGCCACCAAGTGCCGCGAGAGACGCCCTATCCTTCGTCATATCGACCGAAGCCACGCGGAGCGCGGCGCAGCGGAGATATCTTTCACGCAACACACGGCAACGCCTGCGCCGGAAGTTTTCTCCGCTCCGCCCCGGATGATATCCGGGGCTCCGGTCGAAATGACGGGCAGAGGCTGGTTCCCCCACCCATCCCGTCCGTCATGCCCCGCTCGCCGCGGCGGCGCCGACGGCGGCGCCCTTGGTCTCCCATTCCTCGGAGCCCGCGTCACGGCGGAACTGGCGCCGCGCCGCGTGCTCGGCGGGCCTCGCCGCCTCGCGCAGCTCCTCGATCGCCTGGCGATCACGCGCGAACTGCCGGAAGGCGGCGAACTTCGCGGACAGATACTGGTCGGGCCAGGGCACCGGATCCCAGCCGTAATAGGCCGCCGCCTGCTGGGTGAAGTTGGGGTTGTAGAGATGGGTGCGGGCGAGCGCGACGAGGTCGGCGCGCCCGGCGGCGACGATGGTGTTCACCTGGTCCCAGGTGAAGATGTTGCCGGCGACCAGGGTCGGCACCCCGGCCTCGATCCGAACCTGCTCGGAGAACGGGGTCTGGAACATGCGGCCATAGACCGGCTTTTCCTCGGATGCGGTCTGGCCGGTCGAGACGTTGACCAGATCGACGCCATGCGCCGCGAACGCCTTCGAGATCGCGACCGCGTCGTCCGCCTCGTTGCCGCCGGGCACCCAGTCATGCGCCGAGATACGGATCGATATCGGGCGGCCGGCCGGCCATGCCGCCCTCACCGCGTCGAACACCTCCAGCGGGTAGCGCAGCCGGTTCTCCAGGCTGCCGCCGTATTCGTCGGTCCTCCTGTTGGTGAAGGGCGAGAGGAACCCGCCCAGCAGGTAGCCGTGCGCGCAGTGGAGCTCGGCCATGTCGAAACCGGCCCGCGCGGCGCGTTCGAAGGCGGCCACGAACTCGCACTTCACCCGGTCCATGTCGGCGCGGTCCATTGCGCGCGGAACCGCCGAATGGGGCAGATAGGGGAGCGGCGAAGGGGCGACGATCTCCCACGCCCCCTCCTCCAGCGGCTGGTCGATGCCTTCCCAGGCGAGCTTCGTCGCGCCCTTGCGCCCGGCATGGCCGATCTGCATGCAGAGCTTCGCCGCCGTGTATTCGTTCGCGAAATCAGCGATGCGTTTCCACGCCGCCTCCTGCGCGTCGTTCCAGATTCCGGTGCAGCCGGGCGTGATCCGCGCGTCCGGGGCGATGCAGGCCATTTCGGTGTAGACCAGCCCCGCCCCGCCCAGCGCGCGACCGGTGAGGTGGACGTAGTGCCATTCCCCCGGCACGCCCTCCTCGGCGCAGTACTGGCACATCGGGGCGACGACGACCCGATTCTGGAGCCGCATGCCGCCCACGGTGAACGGGGCGAACATCGGCGGCGGCGGAGTCCTCGCGACTTCGGGCAGAGCCTCGCGCTCCGCCACTCCGGCCGCGAACTCCCGGTCGACTTCGGCGACGAATTCCGCGTCCCGGGTACGCAGGTTGTCGTAGGTGATCGCCTTCGAGCGCGACAGCAGGCTGAAGGCGAACTGGCTGGGTTCCATCTCCCAGTAACGCCCGACATGCTCGAACCAGGCGAGCGAGACCTCGGCCGCGTGCTGCAGGCGACCGACCTCGTCGCGCCGGTTGACGTCGTAGGCGGCGAGCGCATCGGCGACGTTGTCGTGCAGGCGGAACTCCTCGTAGAGCGCGATCGCGTCCTCCATCGCGAGCTTGGTGCCCGAGCCGATCGAGAAATGCGCGGTGTGGGCGGCATCGCCCATGATCACCATGTTGTCGCGCACCCAGGTCTCGCAGCGGATGGTCGGGAAGTTGCGCCAGAACGACCGGTTGACGATGAGGGGGTGGCCGTCCAGCAGGTCCTCGTAAAGCGCGCTCACATAGGCGACGGTGGCTTCCTCATCCTCGTCCGCGAGCCCGGCGCGGGCGAAGGTCTCCGCCGTGGTCTCGACGATCCAGGTGCTCATGCCAGCGTCGTACTGGTAGGCGTGCAGGTTCCAGATTCCGGCGTCGTTCTCGCGGAAGTCGAAGGTGAAGGCGGGCAGCGGCCGCGTGCTACCGAGCCACACGAACTTGTTGGGCCGCCAGTCATAGGTGGGACGGAAATCGTCGGCATATTCCTCCCGGACCCAGCTGTTGATCCCGTTGCAGGCGATCACGAGATCGGCGCCGGGGAGATCGTCGAGCGAGCGGATCTCGCGCTGGAACTCCATGCGCACGCCGAGTTCGCGGCAACGGTCCTGCAGGAGAAGCAGCAGCGCCTTGCGCGACATGCCGCAGAACCCGTGCCCGCCGGACGTGATCCTGTGGCCCTTGAAGAAAATGTCGATGTCATCCCAATAGGCGAACCCGGCGCGGATCGCGTCGTAGCTCGCCGCGTCGTAGTCGCGGAAATGGCCCAGCGTCTCGGCCGAGAACACCACCCCGAAACCGAACGTGTCGTCGCGCCGGTTCTGCTCGTAGATCGTGATTTCGTGGCCGGGATCGTTCGCCTTCATCAGGAGAGAGAAATAGAGCCCGGCCGGACCCCCGCCGATCACCTCGATTTTCATGGCCGCTTCCCGTCCGGTCTCGCCGAATTCCTTTATATCTAAATCATTTTTGTGTCGGGAACAATTTATTTTAGGATTAAAATAATCCTGCACACGCCTCGCTCAACCGCAGGGCGCCGTTGATCGCCGGGGCGGAATCGTTACCCTGCGCAGTACGTCCTTCGCGGCGTTCGAGCATGTGCAATCCGGGGCCGCCCACGGTGAATTCAGACTCCCTGTTCCCGTCCGGCGGCCCGTCTTCCCCGTCCGGTACCGGCGTTTTTCCGTCGCAGACCATCGCGGCGCTGATCCGCGACCGGACGATCTCCTCGACCCGGGAATTCGCCGCCGACATGATCCAGCCGGCGAGCCTCGACCTGCGGCTCGGACAAGTCGCCTACCGGGTGCAGGCGAGCTTCCTTCCCGGACCCGTGGCTACGGTCGAGGAGAAAATCGACACGCTCGGCATGCACGAGATCGACATCGAAGGAGGCGCGGTGCTGGAGCGCGGCTGCGTCTATATCGTGCCGCTCCTCGAACACCTCGCACTCGACAACCGGATCGCGGCATTCGCGAACCCGAGGAGCTCGACCGGCCGGCTCGACGTCTTCACCCGTCTGATCACCGACCGTTCGAGCCGCTTCGATGCCGTCCTGCGCGGCTATCAGGGCCGGCTCTACGCCGAGGTTTCGCCACGCACCTTCTCCATCCTGGTGCGCACGGGAAGCCGTCTGAGCCAGCTCCGCCTGCATCGCGGCACCCCGGCCGTCCCGGCGACCCGCCTGCGGCAATTGCAGGACGAGATCGGCCTGGTCGATCCCGAGATGGAAAGCGGCGCGGCACAAAGGGACGGCGGGCTGCCGCTTCGCCTCGACCTGGAAGGCGACGGTCCCGGCAGCCTGATCGGTTACCGCGCCAAGCACCATACGGGGATCGTCGATATCGACCGGGTGGGGGAATACGATGCGGCGGATTTCTGGGAGCCGATCCATGCCCGGCCGGGACGCGGGATCATCCTGAACCCGGACGATTTTTACGTCCTGTCGACGCGGGAAGCGATTACCGTGCCGCCCGACCATGCCGCCGAAATGATCGCCTACGACACCGAGGTCGGCGAGTTCCGCGTCCACTATGCAGGGTTCTTCGATCCCGGCTTCGGCTGGGTGGAGGCCGGCGGCGGCGGCAGCCGCGCGGTGCTGGAGGTCCGCAGCCACGACGTGCCGTTCCTGCTGGAACACGAGCAGGTCATCGGCGGACTCCGCTATTTGCGGCTGACGGACATTTCGGACCGGCTCTACGGAAGCGGGATCGGCTCGGCATATCAGGGTCAGCGGCTGCAGCTCTCCAAGCATTTCAGGACATGATCGTGAAGACCCTCGGCACGGCTATTTTTCTCGGATGTGCGGTCGCGGCGACGCTTCCGGCCGGACCGGGTATCGCCGAACCGTGGATACCGACGGACAACCGGCTCGAATTCACCATCACCCGGGACGGCTCGAAAATCGGCAGTCAGGTCGTGACTTTCGCGCGCGACGGAGAACGGCTGGTCGTCGATACGAAAATCAGAATCGCCGTGCGCATCGCGTTCGTCGTGGTCCACCGATTCGAACGCGACTCGCGCTCGGTCTGGCGGGAAGGCCTCGTCCAGGGTTACGAAGCCAACGTCAACAATAACGGCGAGAAATCCCGGATCACCGTGACGCCGCGCGAGGAAGGGCTCGAGATCGCGGGAAAGGACCCGCCGCGAATCGTGCCGCACACGCTCCTGGTCTCGGAGTTCTGGAATTTCGATGTACTGTCCGAAGACTCCGTTATCAACACGACCACGGGCATGGTGGACCGGATTGCGGTCGGTCCGCCGGAGAAAATCTCGCTTGAAGTGGGGAACCGGTCGATCCCCGCCATACGCTATCGGGTGACCGGGAAGGCCACGCGCGACGTCTGGTACGACGACAAGGGCGGCCTGTTGCGGATCGCCCGCACCGCGCGCGACGGCTCGAAGATCGTGACGCAGCGCCGCTTCTAGAGCCTATCCGTTTTGGTTGGAACCGTTGGCGCCCCGCCTCGCCCCGGCCTCTCCTCTACTTCGTCATGCCCGGACTTGTTCCGGGCATCCACGTCTCGCGGCACGGTGGTACGAACCGGGGACAAGTGAACCGGCAAACCCATGTGGATGCCCGGAACAAGTCCCATAAGCGCTAACTTGTTTGTGGCGGTCATTTTGTCTAGGGTTTCCGGGTGTTTGGGCTCGGAGGCGTGGGATGGACGAGGACTGGGCGGTTCTGCGGTCTTTTCTGCCGGCCGGCTGGGAAGAGCTGGGGCGTTCGACCGGTGCGCTGAAGGGTCTGCGCAAGGACAAGTCTGCGGAGGCGGCGCTGCGGGTTCTTCTGCTGCATCTGGGCTGCGGTCACTCGCTGCGCAAGACGGCGCTGCGGGCGCGCAAGGCGGGTCTGGCGGAGTTGTCGGACGTTGCGCTTCTGAAGCGGCTCCGCAAGTCCTCGAGCTGGCTGCACGGTCTGTGCGTGGCGCTGTTCCGCGAACGCGGCCTGGCGCGGGCGGCGGCGCCGGGCTTGCGGGTGCGCGCGTTCGACGCCACCACGGTGCGCGAGCCCGGGCGGACGGGTTCGGTGTGGCGGGTGCATTACAGCCTGTGCCTGTCCTCTCTGAGCTGCGATTTCTTCGAGGTGACACCGACGCGCGGCGCAGGCAGCGCGGAAGTTCTGGCGCGGTTTCCGGTCTGCGCGGGCGACCATATCCTGGCCGACCGGGGCTACGCGACGGCGGCGGGGCTCCGCCACGCGTCGGCGGCGGGCGGGCGCATCGCGGTGCGGGTGAACACCGGCGCGTTGCCGCTGCGGACCCCCGAGGGGGCGCCGTTCGATCTTCTCGCGGCGGTGTCCGGGCTGACCCGCGCCGGGGCTGTCGGGTGGTGGCCGGTGGCGACCGCCGGGGAGAATGCGGTGCACGGCCGCATCTGCGCGGTGCGCAAGTCGACGCAGGCCGCCGCACGGGCGCGCAAGAGGGCGCGCCGCGAGGCGAGGCGGCAGGGCAGCAAGGTCCGCCCCGCGACGCTGGCCTTCGCCGATTATGTCATCGTCTTCACCACGTTTCGCGAAGAGTCCTTCAGCGCCCGCGAGGTTCTCGAATGGTACCGCCTGCGCTGGCAGGTCGAGCTGGTCTTCAAACGCCTCAAGTCGCTGGCCCGCCTGGGCCACCTGCCCAAGCGCGACGACGACAGCGCCCGCGCCTGGCTCTACGGAAAGCTCCTGGTGGCGCTGCTCGCCGACAAGCTGGTCGACCACGCCCGCGCCGTTTCCCCCTGGGGATACGACCTGGCGCCGCCGCAGACCCCATAGCCCGTGGCGCGAGTTCCGCTTCGTCCTCAACCAGATCCGCCGGGCCGTCGAGCCGGAGTTCGGCCTCGCCCGCACGATCGACGAGTGGAACGACATCGCAAAAGCCCTCGCCGAACCGCCCAGACGCCGCAGACCTCAACGCGCCACCCACTTCAACCCATAACAAGTTAGCGCTTATGGGAACAAGTCCGGGCATGACGGGAAGGCGGTTCCATATAAAACGGACACGCTTCTAGGTCGGCGGGCTCACACCCCGAGATAGGTGTGCTGGATGTCCTCGTTGGCGCGGAGGTCGGCGGAATCGCCCTGCCAGACGACTTGGCCGCGCTCGACGATGTAGTGGCGGTCGCCGATCCGGGTCAGCGCATCCACGCTCTTGTCGATCACCAGGATCGACTGCCCCTCGGATTTGAGGTTGGACAGGCAGTTCCAGATCTCGACCCGGATCAACGGCGCGAGTCCCTCGGTCGCCTCGTCGAGGATCAGGAGCTTCGGATTGGTCATCAGCGCGCGGCCGATGGCCAGCATCTGCTGTTCGCCGCCGGAAAGCTGGGATCCCATGTTCGAGGCGCGCTGGGCGAGACCGGGGAACAGGTCGAACACACGCTCCAGCGTCCACGGCGCCGCGTTCCCCGCACGGTTGGCGGCGGTCGCCACGAGGTTCTCGCGCACCGAGAGATTGGGGAAGACCTGGCGCCCCTCGGGCACCAGCCCGAGCCCGAGCTGACCGATCTTGTAGGAGGGGTGGCCACGCACCTCCTCGCCCTCGAAGGCAATCGAGCCCGCCTTGGTCGGCACCAGCCCCATGAGCGAGCGGATCGTCGTGGTCTTGCCCATGCCGTTGCGGCCCATCAGGCTGACCACCTCGCCGGCGCCGACGTCGAAGCTCATCCCGAACAGGACCTGGCTCGCGCCGTAGGCGGTCTCGAGATCCCTGACCTCAAGCAATGTCCGCCTCCTCCTCGCCGAGATAGGCGGCCCTGACCTCGTCGTTGGCGCGTATCGCCTCGGGCGTCCCGGTGGCGATGGCGCGGCCGTAGACCAGCACCGTGATGCGGTCGGCGAGCGCGAAGACGGTGTCCATGTCGTGCTCGATGAGCAGCATCGAGTAGGTGCCCTTGAGCCCGGCGAGGAATTCGGTGATGCGCTGGGTATCCTCCGGCCCCATCCCGGCCGTCGGTTCGTCGAGGAGCAACATCCTGGGGCGGGTGGCGAGCGCCATCGCGATTTCGAGCTGGCGCTGCTCGCCATGGGCGAGGTTGGCGGCGAGGATATCGGCGCGGGCGCCGAGACCGACCTGCTCCAGGATATCCCGCGCGGGATCGTTGAGCTCGGCATCGGTGGCGGCGGGCTTCCACATACGGAAGCTGTGCCCGGAATGCGCCTGGATCGACAGCGCGACGTTCTGCAGCGCGGTGAAGTTGCGGAACACGCTGGTGATCTGGAAGGACCGGGCGAGTCCGGCATGCGAGCGCGCCGGCGCGGAAAGCTGGGTGACGTCGTTGCCGTCGAAGACGATACGCCCGCTGTCCGGCTTGAGCATGCCGGAAAGCTGGGCGACGAAGGTCGTCTTGCCGGCGCCGTTGGGGCCGATCACCGCATGGATCTCGCCCGGCTCGACCTCGAAGTCGAGATTGTGCGTGGCGACGACGCCGCCGAAGCTCTTGTTGAGCCCCTCGACCCTGAGGATGGGCTCAGCCATCGCGCCGGCTTCGGTCGGGGATCAGCCCCCACAGCCCCTGCTTGGCGAACAGCACCAGGATCACCAGCAGCGGGCCGAAGATGAAGTGCCAGTTCTCGCCGGTGCCGGTCGCGACGGCCTCCATCAGGTCGGGCACCCATTCCTCGAACAGGAGGTAGATGGCCGCCCCGAAGGCGGGGCCGAACAGCGAGCCCATACCGCCCACCAGCACCATGATCATGATCTCGCCGGAGCGGAACCAGTGCATGAATTCCGGCGTGACGAACTCGGTGAGGTTGGCGAGCAGCGCGCCGGCGATGCCGCACATCGTTCCCGAGATGACGAAGGCGGTGAGCTTGTAGCGGAAGGTCGAAAACCCGATCGCCTGCATCCGGTCCTCGTTTGCATGGCAGCCGCGCACCACCATGCCGAAACGCGAGCTGATGACCCGGTGCATGATGAACACGCACAGGATCAGGAAGCCCAGGATCAGGTAGTAGAGGTTGACCTCCTCGTAGAGGTCGAACCCGGCGAAGAACTCGCTGCGGTCGGTGTTCAGCCCGTCGTCGCCGCCATACTCGTCCAGGCTGATGCCGAGGAAATAGAGCATCTGGGTCAGCGCCAGGGTGATCATGATGAAATAGATCCCCCGGGTTCTCAGGCAGATCGCCCCGATGACCAGCGCCACCAGGGCGGAGCCGACGATGGCGACGGCGAACTGCAGAAAGCCGTTATTGATGCCGTAGAACGAGAAGATCCCGACCGCATAGGCGCCGAGCCCGAGATAGGCGGCATGTCCGAAGCTGATCATCCCGCCGAACCCGAGGATCAGGTCGAGGCTCACCGCGGCGATGGCGAAGATCATGATGCGCGCGAACAGCGAAACGTAGAAATCGTCCCCCGCCGCGCCGGCGACCGGCGGCACCAGCGCGCAGATCGCGATCCCGCCGATCAGGAATACCAGCTTGATGCGGTCTATCATGGCGTCAGCCTGCCTGGGCCGGGAACAAACCGGCGGGTTTGAAGAACAGGACCGCGGCCATCAGCACGTAGATCAGCATCGAGGCAACCGCGGGGCCAGCGGTCTGCGCCGCGTCCTCGCCCATGAAGTTGGCCAGCGCGAAGGGCAGGATCGAGCGCCCGACCACCTCGACGATGCCGATCAGCACCGAGGCGATAACGGCCCCCCTGATCGAGCCGATGCCGCCGATCACGATCACCACGAAGGCGAGGATCAGCATGTCCTCGCCCATGCCGGGTTCGACCGACTGGATCGGCCCCGCCATCATGCCCGCGATACCGGCGAGGATCGCGCCGAGGCCGAAGACCAGGGTGTAGAGCAGGCGGATATTGACGCCGAGCGCCGCCACCATCGCCCGGTTGCTGGCGCCGGCTCGGATCAGCATGCCGATTTTCGTCCGCGTGATCAGGAAAAACAGCCCGGCGCCGATCGCCAGCCCGACCAGAATGATGGCCAGGCGGATCACCGGATAGGGCGCCTCGGGAAGAATTTCCACGCTGCCGTCGAGGAAATCCGGCACCGGCATCGGCTGGCTCTCCGGCCCCCATACGAGGCGCACCGCTTCGTTGAAGAACAGGATCAGCCCGAAGGTCGCCAGCACCTGGTCCATATGGTCGCGGTCGTACATCGTCCTGAGCGCCACCACCTCGATGACGATGCCGCTGATCAGGGCGAGCGGCACCATGATGACCAGCGCGACCAGAAAGCTGCCGGTCCAGGCGAAAAAGGTGGCCGCGTAATAGGCGCCGAGCATGAACAGAGAGCCGTGCGCCAGGTTGACCACGTTCATGATGCCGAGAACCAGGGTCAGACCGGCGGAGACCAGGAACAGGAATACGCCGAACTGGACGCCGTTCAACAACTGCTCGATGAGCAGGAGCCAAGTCATGCGATTTGCTGGATAAGTCCGTTACGAACGCCGCGCCGAGAAAGGGGCGGGGTCAGGCCCCGCCCCGCTCTCTCGCGTCTACCACTTGAACTTGCACTCTTTGTAATAGGAATCCTTGTGGTTCTCCTTGACCACGCCCGTGGTCACGATCTCCGGGTTGCCGTCGGCGTCCGCGCGGACCTCGCGACGGTAGAAGTTCTGGATCGGGACGTGATTGGTATTGTAAGCGAACTTGCCGCGCGCCGACGGGAAGTCCGCCTTTTCCATCGCCGCCACCATCGCCTTTACGTCGGCGAGATTACCCTTGGCGCCCTTGACGCCGCTGTCGACCAGCATCGGCATGTCATACGCCTGGGCCGAGAACATCGACGGATGGTAACCGTACTTCTTCTTGAAGTCGGCGACGAAACGCTTGTTCACCGGGTCGTCGGAATTGTTGTTCCAGTACGACGTGTGATAGGTGCCGATCGCGGCCTTGCCGTGGCCGCCGAGGGTCAGGTAGTCGACGGTGAAGACCGAATAGAACGGAATGGTCTTGTGCAGCCCGGCCGCCCGGTACTGCTTGACGAAGGCGATCCCCATCGGCCCCGGCACGAAACCGAACAGCGCCTTCGGCTTGACCGCGCGGATCTGCGAGATCTCGGCCTGGTAGTCGCGCTGGCCGAGGCGATAGAGGATCCGTCCGGTGACCTTGCCCTTGTAGGTCCGCTCGAACCCGGTCAGCATGTCCTTGCCGGCCTGGTAGTTGGCCGAGATCAGGAACACGTTGTCGAGCTTTTCCTGGTTCATCAGCTCGCCCATCGCCTCGGGCGTCTGGTCGTTGTTCCATGAAGTGGTGAAGAAATACGGGCTGCAGTTCTTCCCGGCCATCGCCGACCAGCCGGCGTTGGTCGAGATCAGGATCTTCTTGGCCCGGATCACCCGCTTCTGAACCGCGGCCAGCACGTTGGACCAAGTGATGCCGGCGACCACATGCACCTTGTCCTTCTTGAGCAGCTTGTCGGCCTGCTGCCGGCCCACGTCCGGCTTCCGCTGGTCGTCGCCGTAGAGCATCTTCACATCGAGCCCGCCCATCTTCCAGCCGAGATGGTCGAGGGCGAGTTCGAGACCGTCCTTCTGGTGTTTGCCGTATACCGCGGCGCCGCCCGAGAACGTATTGATGTAGCCGATCCTGATCTCTTTGTCCTGAGCCAGGGCCGGCGTCGCCGCCAGCGCAAGCGCGGGCGCGATCAGCGCAGTTCGAAACTTCATTTCGTCCCCCTGTCTGTTTCAACGACTTTTTGGTGGACCGGCAAGTTCCACCGTCGGGGCGCAATTGTCAAACCCGTTATCGGAAAGCGGACGGCCCGGGTGGGCTCCCTTCCCGCGATAGGCGGCCTATTCCGCCCCGCTCCCGGAAACCGGGGCGCGCGCCTCGTTCTCCACCATGCGGCGCCAGGCCTCGATCGAGATGTCGGGCCGGAACGACGGCACAGGGTGGCTTTCGCGCATCAGCGGCACCACCGAGAGGTCCTGATTGTTGAAGTTGTAGTGGTGGACCCAGAGGATGTAGGTCCAGTAGCGCAGCCACCAGAGGGTTCGGCGCCAGCCGTTCGCCCAGGCGACCGCGAAGACCAGGTAGTGGTAGCGGCCCCGCTCCATCGGGGTGTACCACTCGTAATGCGTCCAGTTGGACCGCCCCGGCTGGCGCACCCGGAGGTTGGCCGGCAGGCGGATCGAAACCGCGTGTTCGTTGGAGCCCTGCGCCACCTTCTTCTGCCGGCGTTGCCAGAAATTGAACCGGGGCCAGCGGCCGAGCCCCGGATAGTCGTCGTCCTCGTGCACCGAGTGCTGGTAGCGGCTGAGCCATCGGTCGTTCTCGCCGCGCACGATCTCGGTCTCGTTCCACCCCGCCATGCGGCGGAAGAACACCCACCAGGAGCTGCGGTGGAGCATCTTGCCGTGCGATTCGTCGAAGCCGTTCTCGGCCGCGTAGCGCCAGTCGCCGTCGGCTTCGCGGTAAAGCGCGTAGATCCGCGCATCCGCGCGCAGAAGCTCGTCCGGGATGTCGTGCTCGACCGGGACCGGAGCCCCCTCCCCCATCCACACCCAGACCATGCCGCAGCGCTCCTCGGCCGGATAGCTGCGCACCCGGGCCTTGCCCCTGACCGGCGAGTCCGGCCCGTCGGTCAGTGCGGCGACGAGATGTCCGTCCGCGAGGTCGAAGGTCCAGCCGTGATAGATGCAGGTGATGGTGCCGGGAAACTCGCATTTCCCCGCGGAGAGCGGGATATGGCGGTGCGGGCAGCGGTCCTCCAGCGCATATGCTCTGCCCCCGTGGCGGACGAAAACCAGATCGCGGCCCAGCATTCGCCAGGCCCTGGGCTTCTTCCCGAGCTTCGAGGACGGCATTGCCGGATGCCAGTATTCCGGCAGGCCTTCCGCCGCGGCCGAATAGCGCTCCCAGCGCTCGGCACCCTGCGTCGAACCGCTCATAATCCCACCTCTGCCCGCGACCGGGTGCAGGTGTCAACGATGATGTAGATCAGGCAGCGCGCGAAGCGCCTCATGCCGGCGGTCTCGACCAGCCCCATCGTATGCGGCGGGCGCTCGGCCGACGCCGTCATGGTCGCCGGCAGGCCGAACCGCGCGGTGGGTATCCCGGCGGCGCGCAGGATCACCGCCTCGGTCTGCCCGCTGGTCTCCAGGAACGGCGCGTGGGGCTTGGCTTCGGTGTCCTCGAAGCCCCGGATCGCGGACTGGATTATCCAGTTCTCCGGGTCGGTGCCGTAGCCGGGTATCTGGAGGATGGGCTCGCACGTCGCCTCGAGGCCCTCATGCGCGGCGGCGATCCCGGCCAACGCCTCTTCGAGTTCGCGCCTCGCTTCTTCCGGAGTCGTTCGCGGACCGATGCGCATGTCGACATAGAGGTCGCAGGCGGCCGGCACCATCGAGGGCTTGTAGGTCCAGCCGCCCTGGATCGCGCCCACCGCGCCCTGCGGTGCGACCAGCCCGTCGGTGTGGCGCCTGGCGTATTCGTCGAACCAGGCTTCGAGGCCGGTGACCACGTGGGCCGCCTCGGCGATCGGGTTGCGGTAGGCGAGGAAATGCTTGCGCCCGACATAGGTCTGGACGCCGCGCACCCGGACGCGGAACCAGCAGAGGCCGACCTCTTCCCAGGCCACGGCGTAGCCGGGCTTGGCGATCAGCGCGAAGTCGGGCGCCAGCCCGCGATCCAGCATGTGGCGGCAACCACGCCCGTGGCCGACCTCGGGCCGGTCGTCGCCGGGACGCGGGTTGGCCGGGGCCCCGCCCGCGCCGAAGGCGACGGTGAGGCCGCCGGAAATCTCGATTCCAGTCGAAAGAATGGATTGTAAAGCACTGATAATACAGACGATATGAGCCTTTGGATTGTCGGCGCTGAGCCCCGTCACGGTGCCTTCTCCGACAATCGCGCGGGGGATCATGTGGTCGGGCAGGCTGTCCCCGACCCACGGCACCTCGTCCTCGGCGCGGCCGGTGAACGGGCTGTCGAGCGGCGCGAACAGCAGCAACTCCGGCCCGCCGCCCACGCCCTCCAACCGTCCGATGGCGTTCGCCGAGCGCGAGTCCAGCGCCTGCACCTCCGCGTCGAGGCCGAGCCCGGCCATGGTATCGGCGAGCAGCTCCGCGATGGCCCGTTCCTCGCCGAACGGGCTCGGCGTTTCGACCAGCCGCACCAGCAGATCCCGCATCCACCGCTCGTCGAGCGACGCGGCGCCGCGCTCGACGGCATCGCGCCGCGCGCGATCGAGCGGAAGAGGTACGGTATCGACCGATTGCGGTGCCGACATGGAGCTTGCTTCCTCGGCGGTCGGCCCGAGTCTGCAAGAAACTGCGGAGGGGTACAATCGCGCGCTGTTCGCGGCATCCTTTCTCCTATCCCGTCCGTCACCCCGGCCTTGAGTCACTGCTGTCCGGTTTGAATTTGGCCGACCGGAGGAATGGCTTGGGTACAAAGGGGTTTTCGACGGATCGGTCGACCCGGGATACGAATTGTGGCGCGCTCGCTTCCCCCGTCCCCCTCCACGTCATGGTCGGCGAAGGCCGACCATCCACGAGTTTTTCCTTATCGGCGGAACGGCAACAAAACAAAACGTGGATGGTCGGCCTTCGCCGACCATGACGAATGGTGCGATCCACGGCGGCAGAGGCGAAACCGGACAGCAGTGGACTAGAGCCGGGGTCCAGGGCAACCGTCCCGGTCTGCGGCCCTGGACCCCGGATATCCGCTCCGCTCCGTCCGGGGTGACACCGGGGGGGCGCGCTCCGTTGTCATGCCGAAGCGCGCTCGTGTAGGTTGCCGGCAATCTTCGGAAGGGCGGGCCATGGACAGGGATGCGGAGGCGTTCGTCGATCGCGCGGCACCCGTGCTCGGGGTCGAACTCGACCCCGCGCTGCGGTCCGGGGTGGTCGCCAACTTCGCCCATTTCATTTCGCTGTTCGAACGGATCGAGGGCTTCGAAGAAGCCGATTCCTCAGACCCGCCGGCGGTCTACAGACCTTGACGGGTACCGTCGAAACCGCGATCGCGGAGGCGCTCGACCGCATCGGGCGCGAAAACCCGCGAATCAACGCCTTCGCCGACGTCCTGGGCGAAGAGGCGATGGCGGATGCGCGATCGCTGGACCGGGACGGCGGACCGGCGGGGCCCCTCGCCGGCCGGCCGTTCGCGGCCAAGGACTTGTACGATGTCGCCGGGCGCCCGACTCGCGCGGGCTCGTCGATCCGCGCCGACGCCCCGCCCGCGGCGGAGGACGCGACGGCGGTCGCGCGGCTGAAGGACGCCGGCGCGATCCTCGTCGGCCTCACCCATATGGACGAGTTCGCCTACGGCTTCACCGGCGAGAACGCCCATTACGGCGCGGTGCGGAACCCGCGCGACCCCGATCGGATCGCCGGCGGCTCGTCGAGCGGATCCGGGGCCGCCGTCGCCTCCGGTCTGGTGCCGTTCGCGCTCGGTTCGGACACCAACGGCTCGGTGCGGGTGCCGGCGGCGCTCTGCGGGATCCACGGTTTCAAGCCGACCTACGGGCGGGTTTCGCGGGCCGGCGTCGCCCCGCTCGCCTGGAGTTTCGACCATGTCGGCGTTCTCGCCGCGACGCTGGAAGACACCGCCGCCGCGCTCGACGTCATCCAGGGGGCGGACGCGCGCGATCCGGCGGCGAGCGAAGAAACACCGGACCCGCTGGCGCCCGGCATCGGCGCCGGCGTCGACGGGCTGCGCATCGGCGTTGCAGGCGGGCACTTCGCGACCGGCGGATTTCCGGAAGTCTTCGCCGCCGTCCGCCGCGCGGCCGAATGCCTCGACGCCGACCGGGAGGTGGAGATCCCGGACAGCGACCGGGCGGGCCCGGCCGCGCTGCTGATCACCTCGGCGGAAGCCGCGACGCTCCATTTCGACGAGATCAGGACCCGCGACGCCGAGTTCGACCGCTTCACCCGCGCCCGCTGGGTCGCGGCAACGATGATCCCGCACGCCTGGGTAGCGCGGGCGCAGCAGTTCCGCCGCCGCTACCGGGAGACCGTGCGGACCGCGTTCGAGGAGGTCGACATACTGATCGCGCCGACGACGCCGTTCCCGCCGACGAAGATCGGGCAGTCCCAGATCGAGATCGGCGGCGAGACGCTGCCGGTCCGCGGCGCGCTCGGGCGGTTCACCGCGCCGTTCTCCTTCATCGGCTGTCCGGCGCTGTCGGTGCCGGTGCCGGGGGAAGGGCCGTTCCCGCTCGGCGTCCAGCTTGTGGCGGCGCCGGGCAAGGACGGGTATCTGTTGCGCGCGGCTTCGAAGCTGCGCGACGAAGGGGTGGTCCGGGAGTGAGCGAGAACCTGTTGCAGCGGACGTTCCAGCGCGTCCTCGGCCAGTGGCGGGACATCGCATCGGGCGACGACCGGGCGCCGCTCGCCGCCGATCTCCCGGACCGCGACGCCGACAGGGTGCGCAGGCAGATGCGCGCCTGCCTCGAAGGCCGCGGCGGCGAGGTCTCCGCCCGCGCCCGCGCCGCCGGGCTCGGCCGGGCCTATCTCTCGCTCACCTCCGAGGGGCGGGCGCGGTTCCTGCGCATCCTCGCGACCGAGTTCGATACCGACCGCCAGGCGATCGCCGCCGCCGCGATGGGGCTCGACGAGCTCGACGACTGGGGCGGGCGCAAGCGCCGCGAGCGCCAGCTCCGCGCCGCGCTCGAACCCCCTCGCATGCGCCTCCTGACCCAGTTCAACGCCCTGCCGGACGGGGTCAAGTTCCTCGTCGACATGCGCGCGAGCCTGCTCGGCCTTGCCGCGGACGACGAGGTGTTCGCCGACCTCGAAGCCGACCTCAAGTCGCTGCTCGCCAACTGGTTCGACGTGGGATTCCTGGAACTCCGCCAGATCACCTGGGACACCCCGGCGGCGATCATCGAGAAGCTGATCGAATACGAGGCGGTGCACGAGATCTCCGATTGGGAGGACATGAAGTCGCGGCTCGGCGCCGACCGCCGCTGCTACGCCTATTTCCATCCCCGGATGCCGGACGAGCCGCTGATCTTCGTCCAGGTGGCGCTGACGGAGGGGATCGCCGACAACATCCAGGCCCTGCTCGCCCCGCGCGACGAGCCGGAGTCGGACGACGCGGACACGGCGATCTTCTACTCGATCTCGAATTGCCAGCGCGGGCTCGACGGGATCGGCTTCGGCGGTTTCCTGATCAAGCGCGTCGTCGACCAGCTCTCGGCCGAGATCAGGAGCGTTCGAAAATTTGCCACGCTTTCCCCGATTCCCGGTTTCCGGGACTGGCTCGACAAGCATCTCGCCGCCGCTCCCGGCGAGCTTCTGACGCGCGGCGAGCGGCGGACCCTGGACTCGTTCGACGGCGCCGGCGACGACGCCGAATGCCTCGCCGCCCTCCTCGCCCGCCCCGGGTGGCACCGGGAGGAGGCGCTGGTCAAGGCGCTCGCCGCCCCCCTCACCCGGCTCTGCGCGCAATACCTCGCGCGCGAGAAACGCAAATCCGGGCGCGCGCTCGATCCCGTCGCCCATTTCCATCTTTCGAACGGCGCCCGGATGGAGCGCGTGAACTGGCTCGCCGATACCTCGCCCAGGGGAATCGCCCGGTCCTGCGGGCTGATGATCAACTACCTCTACGAGGTCGACTACATCGCCGGAAACCACGAATCCTATACCGGCGCCGGCGAAATCCCCGCCTCGTCGCGGTTCCGGGCGCTGCTTCGTTAGCGCGGGCATGGACGGAACCGTTCCCGCTCTTCCTCCGTCATGGTCGGCGACCATGACGAGCGAGGGTCCGCGGGGAACTGCTCCGTGACCGCGCCGCCGACGCCCGACCTGTCGGCATCGGCCCCGCGCCTGGTCGGCGCGCGGATCACCCGCCGCGAGGACCGCCGGCTGCTGCGCGGGCTCGGCGACTTCATCGACGACCGCCGTCTGCACGGGCTTTGCCACGTCGCGTTCCGCCGCTCCGACATCGCGCACGGGCGCCTGAACGGGATCGACGCGGAAGACGCACGCTCGATGCCGGGCGTGACCGCCGTGTTCACCGCGGAGGATCTCGGCACGATCGTGCGTCCCATCCGGGCTACGTCGCGGATGCCGGACTACCACCCGACGCCGCTCTGGCCCCTGGTCCCCGACATCGTGCGCTACGCGGGCGAGCCGGTCGCCGCCGTGGTCGCGGAAAGCCGCTATGTCGCGGAGGACGCGGCAGACCGCATCGCGCTCGACATCGACCCCCTCGCCGCCGAGGGCGACCCGGGACGGGCTGCGCAACCGAGCGCCCCCACGATCCACGGCGAGGCCGGCTCCAACGTGCTCGCCGCCCGCCAGTTCGCCCGCGGCGAGGTGGACGATGCCATGGCCCTCGCGGCGGTCCGCGTCGGCGGCCGATTTCGGGTGCACCGCAAGACGCCGATGGCCCTGGAGCCCCGGGGCGCGGTCGCGAGCTACGACCGGCGAACCCGGATGCTCGACCTTTGCGCCACCACCCAGGTGCCCGGCATCGTGCGCGACGCGCTGGCGGAGATCCTGGCGTTGCCGGGAAGCCGGATCAGGGTGTCCACTCCCGACGTGGGCGGCGGATTCGGCGCCAAGACCGCGCTCTATGCCGAGGATATCTGCCTCGCCGCCATCGCGCTCAAGCTCGGCCGGCCGGTCAAGTGGTTCGGCGACCGCCGGGAGGACCTGCGCGCCACGACCCAGGCCTTCGACGAGATTCTGGAGACCGGTCTCGGCTTCGACGAGGACGGAAGGATCGTGGCGCTGGACGCCGACGCCATGTGCGACGTGGGCTCCTATTCGGTCTATCCCTGGACCGCCTGCATCGAGCCCGTGCAGGTGGTGAGCTTCCTCCCCGGCCCCTACCGCGTCGGCAACTACCGGGCGCGCGCGCGCGCGGTGGCGACGCCGAAGCCGGCCGGCGGTCCCTATCGCGGCGTCGGGCGGCCGATCTCGACGTTCGTCATGGAGCGGATGATGGACATGGCGGCGCGCCAACTCGGGCTCGATCCGGTCGAGATCCGCCGCCGCAATATGGTCGCCGAGGACGAGTTCCCCTACCGCACGGCATCCGGCATCGTCTGGGACCGCTCCAGCTTCCTCGACTGCCTGGAGACCGCCTGCCGGGAGGTCGGTTACCACTCCCTGCGCGCCGGGCAGGCGGAAGCGCGCGCGGAAGGCCGCCTGGTCGGCATCGGGATCGCGTCCTACGCCGAGCTCACCGGGCTCGGCTCGCGGATCTCTGCGGCCCCCGGCATGCCGGTCAACACGGGCACCGAGACCGCCTCGGTCGCGGTCGACGCCACGGGCGCGGTGACCGCGACGTTCGGCGTCCCCTCTCAGGGCCAGGGAACCGAAACCACGCTGACCCAGATCGTCGCCGACGAGCTCGGGGTGCGGATGGACGACGTGGAGACGGTCATCGGCGACAGCGCCACCCTCGGCCACATGACCGGGACCTATGCGAGCCGGGGCGCGGTGCTCGGCGGCGGCGCGGCGATCCTGGCCGCGCGCGCCGCCAGGGAGAAGATCGTCCGCTGCGCTTCGCATCTGCTGGAGGCCGCCGAAAGCGATATCGAGATCGCCGGCGGAGAAATCCGCGTCGCGGGAACCGACCGGTCGATGAGCCTCAAGGAACTCGCCCGCGCGGTCTATTCCGACATGGGCCGCGTGCCGAAGCCGATCCGCGACGAAATCGGCAATCTGGAAGCCACCGGGGTCTACGACCCCTTCACCGCCACCGCGACCTCGGCGACCCACATCGCGGCCATTGAGATCGACCGCGAGACATTCGGCGTCACGGTGACCCGCTACATCGCGGCGGAGGATTGCGGCCGGGTGATCAACCCGATGATTGCCGACGGTCAGGCGCATGGCGGGATCGCCCAGGGGATCGGCGCCGCCTTGATGGAGGAAATGATCTACGACGAGGGCGGCCAACTGCTCACCGCAACCCTCGCCGATTACGTAATCCCCGGCTCCTGCGACATCCCGAGGATGGGCGTCACCCATGTGGAGGCCGAGCCGCCGGGCACGCTGGGCGGGTTTCGCGGTCTCGGCGAGGGCGGCACCATCGGCGCGGTCGGCGCCATCGCCAACGCGCTTGCCGACGCGCTCGCCCCGCTCGGCGTCGAGGTCCGGGAGTTGCCGCTGACGCCGGCGCGGATCCACAAGCTGATCGAGGAGGCGGGGCGGTGAGAAAGTTCCCCATCCTGCCCCCTCCCGTCATGGTCGGCGGAGGCCGACCATCCACGTTTTGTTCGTCGTTCCGTTCATGGCCGTGCCAGGCGCAGAAAAAACTCATGGATGGTCGGCCTCCGCCGACCATGACGAGCTAGTAGGTGAGTGTGGCGACGGTGACGTTCCAAACCGTCCCGCTCTCCCCCGCGCTCGGCGCGGAGATTCGCGGGCTCGACCTTTCGCGGCCGCTCGATCGCGAAACGGTCGGCGCCTTGCGCGCCGCGTGGCTCGAACACCTGGTGCTGCTTTTCCGCGGCCAGGAGCTCGACGTCGACGCCCAGGCGCGCTTCGCCAAGTATTTCGGAAAAACCAGCGATACCCAGTCGCCCGACCGGCGCAGCCTCAAGCACAACCCCGACCCGCGCGTCCTCCTGATCACCAATATCCGCGAGGACGGCAAGCCGATCGGCTTCCTGCCCGACGGCGAGCTCCAGTTCCATTCCGATTCGGCGTTCCTCGAACGCCCGCTGATGGCGACCGTGCTCTACGCCGTCGAGATCCCGGATAGCGGCGGCGAGACGCTGTTCGCCAACGCGTACCGCGCCTATGAGACCCTCGACGCGCAGGCGAAGGAGCGGCTGGCGGGCCTGCGCGCCTTCAACATTTACGACTACGCCACCCAGGTGAAATCGGGGACGCTCGACCGGGAGGGGCTGCCGCAGTCGGTGCATCCGGTGCTGCGCACCCATCCGGAGACCGGCCGCAAGGCGCTCTACGTCAACCGGCTGATGACCGAGGAAATCCTCGACATGCCGCCCGAAGACAGCGCGGCGGTGCTGGATACGCTGTTCGCCGCCATCGAGCGTCCGGACTGCGTTTACGAGCATGTCTGGCGCAAGGGCGACCTCGTCATCTGGGACAACCGCTGCTCCCAGCACGCGCGGCGCGACTTCCCGGCCGACCGGACCCGGCTGATGCGGCGCATAGGGATCGCCGGCGACGCGCCGGTGTGAAGGAAGATCGACCGAGAGGAACGCCATGCCGACCCCCGACTACCCGATCGTCGACGCCGACAGCCATCTGAGCGAGAACCTCGACCGGCTCGCCGAGCTCATCGACGCGCCGTGGCGCCATTATGCGCCGCGCATGCTCGACCAGGGGACGTCGGAGTTGTTCTATATCGGGGGCAGGTACATGCCGCAGGCGCCCGGGATGTCGTGGGGCGAGACGATCGTACCCGGCGCCTACCGGGATCCCGACCGCAGCCCCAAAAAATTCGCGGAAGGCGATCCGGTCGGCTTCGATCCGAACGCGCGGCTCGCGCTGATGGACGAGCAGGGCGTCCACGGCTCGGTGATCTTCCCGAGCCAGGGCCTGTTCTCGGGCTCGATCCAGCCGGGCGCCGCCGCCGCCGGGGTGTGCCGGGGCGTCAACCGATACGTCGCCGAGTTCTGCGCGGCCGACACGTCGCGGCTCTGGAACACCGCCACCGTCCCCCTCGCCGATCCGGCGCTGGCGGCGGCGGAGGCGGCCCATGCGGTGGAGACGCTGGGCGCGGTGGCGATTTTCGCTCCGTCCGGCGTGCACGGACCGCAGCCGCTTTACCACCCCTTCTACGACCCCTTTTTCGAGGCCATGGCGTCGCTCGGCGTGCCGTTCTGCACCCATACCGGCGCGGCGGTGATCGCCGACCGGGGGCTCGCGGCGGAGCGATTCCCCGGCCGTTTCGCGCCCTACCACATGACCACCCATGTCTGCGAGGCGATGATCTCGGCCGCCGGAATCCTGTCCTACGGCATCCTCGACCGGCACCCCCACCTCAAGGTCGGGTTCTTCGAGGCGGGCGCCGGCTGGGCGCCGTTCTGGATCTCGAAGCTGCACGAGAAGTGGGAGGACATGGGCTGGATGATGCCGGAGATGCCGGCCGACCCGCTTGAGACCTTCGGCGAGCGTTGCCTGGTCACCGTGGAGGCGGAGGAGGCGATCCTGCCGACCACGATCGACTTCTTCGGCGGCCGGGCGGTGGCGTGGTCCTCCGACCTGCCGCATTTCGACTGCGAGGACTACGGCCGGCCCGACGCGCTGCTGGGCAGCGAGGCGCTGACCGAGGAGCAGAAATACCGCCTGCTCCACGCCAACGCGGTCGACTTCTTCGACCTCGACGTCCCCGGCCGCGCCCGCCAGGCGGCGGAGTAGCGTCCTTCGCCCCACCCGTCATTTCGACCGGAGCGAAGCGAAGCGGAGAAATCTGTCAGCCTCGAATTAGCGCCTTCGTGCGTGGCGGATATCTCCGCTCCGCCGTCCTCCGGACGGCTCCGGTCGATATGACGATGGGGCGATTGCCGACGGCGCTGCGGTGCGGCAAGGTCGGTTCGGTTTCGATTCGGCAAGATGCTCCCATGACCCTCAAGCTCGGATATCTCCTCCCCACCCGCGAGCGGGTCATGCAGGGGGTGCACGACACGGACGGTATTCTCGAACTCGCCGACCTGGCCGAGGAAGTCGGGCTCGATTCGGTGTGGATCGGCGATTCGGTCACCGCCAAGCCGCGCCACGATCCGATCACGCTTCTGGCCGCCATCGCGGCGCGCACGACGCGTATCGCGCTGGGCACGGCGGTCCTGGTCCCGATGCTGAGGAACCCGACCCTGCTCGCCCATCAGCTCGCCACCCTCGACCGGATCTCGCGCGGCCGCTTCATCCTCGGCGTCGGACTGGCCCGCGACGTGCCCGCGATCCGCGCCGAATTCGAGGCGGTCGGCGTGCCCTTCGAGAAACGCGTCGGACGCATGCTGGAAGGGCTCCGCCTGTGCCGCGCGCTGTGGTCCGGCAAGCCGGTCGACTGGGATGGGCGGTGGAAGCTGGAGGCCGCGACGCTCGCGCCCGAGCCATACACCCCGGGCGGCCCGAAGATCTGGGGCGGCGGCGGAGTTCCCGCGGCGCTCAGGCGCTGCGCGGTCAACTTTGACGGCTGGTTCCCCTCCGGCCGCGGTAGCGGCGGCGCCGAATGGGGCGCGGACTGGAACTCCCTCCGCGCATATGCCGAGGACGCCGGCCGGGATCCGGCGGAGATCGCCGGCGCCGCCTATGTCACCGTGGCGATGGATCGAGACCCGAAGGCCGCCCGGGCGGACCTCGATTCCTACCTCGCGCGCTACTACAACCTTCCGGCCGCGCGCATCCGGACCGAGGAATACGTCTTCGCCGGCAACCGGGCGGCGGTGTCGGGCTGGCTCGCCGGCTTCGTCGAGGCCGGCTGCACCCATCTCTGCGTCCGCGTCATCGGTTCCGACGCCGCGCGCCGGATGGCCGAACTCGCGGAGCTTCGCGGGGAGCTCGACTGACAGCGCTTCCCCGTCGCGGCGCATTGCGGCAAGTTGCGGCTTTCCCCGGCAAGGACGCGTCATGATCCTCAAGCTCGGATATCTCCTCCCCACCCGCGAGCGCGTGATGGTGGGGGTGCACGACACCGACCGCATCCTCGAACTCGGCGACGTGGCCGAGAGGGTCGGGCTCGATTCGGTCTGGATCGGCGATTCGCTGATCGCCAAGCCGCGTCACGACCCGATCACCCTTCTGGCGGCCATCGCCGCGCGTACGGAACGCATCGCGCTGGGCACCGCGGTGCTGCTCCCGATGCTGAGGAACCCGACCCTGCTTGCCCACCAGCTCGCGACGCTGGATCAAGTCTCCCGCGGCCGCTTCATCCTCGGCGTCGGCACCGCGCGCGACGCGCCGGCGATCCGCGCCGAGTTCGAGGCCGCCGGCGTCCCGTTCGAAAAGCGCATCGGCCGGATGCTGGAGGGGCTGCGCCTGTGCCGCGCGCTGTGGTCCGGCGAGCCGGTCGACTGGGACGGGCGCTGGAAGCTGGAAGGCGCGACGCTCGCCCCCGAGCCCTTCACCCCGGGCGGGCCGAAGATCTGGGGCGGCGGCGGGGTGCCGGCGGCGCTCAGGCGGTGCGCGCGCAATTTCGACGGCTGGTTCCCCTCGGGTCCGGGCGGCGGCGCGGAATGGGGCGCGAGCTGGGCAACGCTCAAGGCCGATGCCGGGGAAGCCGGCCGCGACCCGGCGGAAATCGTCGGCGCGGCCTATGTGACGGTGGCGATAAACGACGACCCCGGGGTGGCCGAAGCGGAACTCGATTCCTATCTCTCGCGCTACTACAACCGGCCGGCGGAACATGTCCGGCACGAGCAATATGCTTTCGCCGGCGACAAGGCGGCGGTGGCGGGCTGGCTAAATGGCTTCGTGGAGGCCGGGGCGAGCCATCTCTGCGTCCGCGTCACCGGCTCAGACGACGCGGCCCAGATGGAGGAGCTCGCCGCGCTCGGCAAGAGCCTCGGCTGAGGGGAGACGGACCATGGCGACCACGCTTCGCGGCGACTTCAAGCGCCAGAGCAACGAATACAACTGGGAAGAGGAGATGGCGGCGCTGCACGAGCGCACGCAGGCGCTGGACCTCTACGAGTTCTGGTCGGTCGGCAAGGCCGGCGAGCACGAGGCGGTGCGCGACCTCGCCCGCTTCGACAAGGCGGCGCCGCATATCTGGAAATACCGCGACATCTGGCCCTGCCTGGAGAAGGCCGGCGAGCTGATCGACATGAACGAGAGCGAACGCCGTTCGCTGATCATGTGCAACCCGGCGCTCAAGGGGCTGATCGCGACCGTCACCACCATGTTCGCGGCCTACCGCATCAACAACCCGCACGAGATCGCGCCGGCCCACCGCCATTCGCCCAACGCCATCCGCTTCGGGCTGACCGGGCGCACCAACTTCACCGGGGTAGAGGGCGAGCCCATCGTCTTCGGCCCGGGCGACCTGGTGCTGACGCCGCACGACACCTGGCACAACCACGGCAACGAGGGCGAAGGCGGGGCGGTCAATCTCAGCGTGCTCGACATGCCGCTGGTGAACGTGCTCAACGCCACCTATTTCGAGAGCGACTATTTCGAGGAGGACGCCGAGGGCCGCAGGATCCGCAAGGAGACCCAGGACGACCGCTTCCATCCCGAGTATTCGAGGCGGACCTACGGCCAGGGCGGGCTGCTGCCGCGCAGCGTCTCGCACGACCGCGGCACCGGCAACGCGTCGCCGATGTACGTCTATCGCTGGGAGGCGACGCGCGAGCTGCTGGAGAACCTGCGCGAGCTTGAGGGGAGCCCGTGGGACGCGGTGTCGGTCGAATACGTCGATCCCACCACCGGCCGGGCGCCTTACGCCACCATGACGTTCTTCGCCCAGATGCTGCGGCCCGGCGAGAAGACCCTGCCCTCGCGCCAGAACGCGAGCCTGATCTACACCGTGTTCGAAGGGCGCGGCCATTCCGTCGTCGGCGGCCGGCGGTTCGACTGGGAACCGTTCGACACGTTCTGCGTGCCGGGCGGCGAATGGGTCGAGCACGTCAACGAGGGCGAGCGGGACGACGCGATCTTCTTCGTCTCTTCCGACGAGCCGGCGCTCAAGACGCTCCACTTCTACAGCCGCCACGGCCGCACCGAGTCCGGCGAGGAAGTGCTGCTCGACACCTCGCGCCGGTTCTGAGGGCGCGGCAGTGGGGAGTTTCGGGGGCCGGCTTTGGATTGGCGCCGGACTGCCCGAAAACGGACGAACCAGAAGTGGACTCCGGGCCCTCGAGTAATGTATCATCGTATGATACATTACGGTCATGATCGTCAGCACGAAGGGCAAGCTTGCCGCGGGTGCGGTGCGGGACCGCTACGGCAAGGGCTTCCCCGGCGATCTGGTCAAACGGACGCGCGCCATGCTTTCGGCGATGGATGCCGCCCTGATCGCGGAAGACCTCAGGTTTCCGCCGGGAAACCGCCTCGAAGAGCTCAAGGGCGACAGGGCCGGCCAGTATTCGATCCGGATCAACGATCAATGGCGCATCTGTTTCGTTTGGACCGATCAAGGACCGGCGGAGGTCGAGATCGTGGACTATCACTGAAGGGGCCCGAGATGACGCTGAAAAACCCTTCTCACCCGGGTGAGGTGCTTGAAGAGCTGTACCTGAAACCGCTCGGCATGAGTTCGATCGGCCTCGCCAAGCGCCTGAACGTGCCGCGGACGCGAATCGAGCGACTCGTCAGGGGCGAAACGTCGCTATCGGTCGACACGGCCATGCGGCTTGCCAGGTTCTTCGGCAACACCCCGGAGTTCTGGATGAACCTGCAGCGAGCGCATGATATCGCACAGGCCCGGGAAGCCGTGGACCTCTCGGATATCGTCCCCCTGGCCGCCGCCTGACGCCCCCTCAGGCGCTGCCCCATATTTCCCCGGCGGTTTCGGCCACCAAAGCGAGCTTGTCCCACTGGGCCCGCTCCCTCACCTCGTTGCCGACGGCCATGCTGGCGAAGCCGCATTGCGGGCTGAGGCAGAGGTTTTCCATGGGCAGGTAGCGGGCCGCCTCGGCGACCCGGCGCTTGAGGTCGTCCTTGCTCTCCAGCTCGGGGAACTTCGAGCTCACCAGCCCCAGCACCACCATCCTGTCGCGCGGCGCGAAGCGGAGCGGCTCGAACCCGCCGGCCCGGTCGGTGTCCCACTCCATGAAGAACCCGTCGACCGGGACGCCTCCGAACAGGTCCTCCGCCACCGGCTCGTAGCCGCCCTCGGCGATCCACGAGCTCTTGAAGTTGCCCCGGCACATGTGGACCGTGACGGTCATGTCGTCCGGGCGCTCCCTGAGCGCCGCGGCGATGCCGCGCGCGTAGGTCCTGATGAGGTCGGCCGGGTCGTCGCCCCGCTCCGACATCTGGTTCCGCACCTTGGGGTCGCAGAGCATGGCGAAGGTGGTGTCGTCGAGCTGGAGATAGCGGCAGCCGGCGTCATAGAGCATCCGCACCTCGTCCCGGTAGGCGGCGTAAAGATCTTCGCGGAACGCCTCGATGTCGGGATAGACGTCGCGGTCGATCAGGGCGCGGCCGCTGCGGTGATAGGCGAGGCTCGGCGAGGGAATGCAGAATTTGGGGGTCACCCGGGCATTCGCCTTGAGGAAGCGGAAATGATCCAGCATGACGCCGTCGGGGTTGCGGATCCTGCCCACGACCTCCAGCGAGGCGACGCCCTGCCCGCCCCTGAAGGTCGGCCCCTGGTGCGGCGCGGTTTGCTCGATCCCGTCGAGGCCGCAGAGGAAATCGTAGTGCCAGGCCTCGCGCCGGAACTCCCCGTCGGTGACCGAATTGAGGCCAGCCTCCTCCTGCTTGCGGATGGCGTCCCCGATGCAGCGGTTCTCGATTTCGCGAAGCTCATCGGCGGAAATCTCCCCCGCCGCCGCCTTCGCCCGCGCCTCGTGAAGCTCCCGCGGGCGCAGCAGGCTCCCCACATGGTCGGCCCGGAACGGCGGTCTCGAGGAATCCCGGTAGGTCATGTCTTTCTCCCTAGCGTGCCCGGCGTCAGACCGGCAGCGCCGTCGTGTCCTTGATGTCGTCCATCACGAAGCTCGCCGAGATGTCGGCGATCGGGACCTTCTCGATGAGGCGCTGGTAGAACCGGTCGTAGCCGCGCACGTTCGGCACCCTGAGCCGCAGCACGTAGTCGATGTCGCCGCTCATGCGGTGGGCGCCCTGGATCTCGGGAAGCGTGCGGACGGCCTCCTCGAACTTGCCGATCCAGTCCCTTTCGTGGGCGTTGGTGCGGATGATCACGAAGACCGACAGCCCGAGATCCACCGCTTCGGGATCGACCAGGGCGACCCGCCCCCGGATCACCTTGCGCTCCTCCATGCGCTTGACGCGCCGCCAGCAGGCGTTGCGCGACAAATTCGCCCTGCGGGCGAGTTCGTCCATGCTGATCGAGGCGTCTTCCTGCAGGCAGCGCAGCAGTCTGCGGTCCGTTTCGTCCAGTTTTTCGCTCATAACGGGATGATGTCCCAAACACGGGGCGATTTGCAAACCGTTTGGGACAAAACCTGGGGCCCGGCGCGATATGCTTGAGGAAACGAGGCGGCAACAGGAGCGACCGAGATGGGCAGACAGCGCGCGGCCACCCCCCTCAAGCCGTTGCTCGGCCCGTTCACCGACCACCCGGAGAGCGTGGGCGAGACCTATGCCGAGCACATGGCCGTCGCGCTCGGCTACGGCGCGCGGCTGCTCGGCGCCGGCTGCGCCGCCATCGTGCACGCGCTCGTCCCGGCGCTGTTCGAAACGACGGCCAGCGACGCGATCCGGGCGATGCACGCGGAGACAAAGGACCGCGGCGGCCCGGCGAAGGACGCTCGGCCGGGCGATTAGCCCGACTTTCCCGCCCGCGGAACCGAAGCCCCGAGCGGAGGGCTCGTCGCCGCTACTTGGCCTCTTCGCCGGTCGGAGGACTCTCGTCGGCCGGACCGTCGCTTTCGCTATCCGGGCCTTCGGCCGCCCGCTGTTCCCGTTTCTTGGCCTTGGCTTCCAACCGCGCCGCCTTCTTCTCGGCTTTCGCAAGCTCCCGCTGGCGCCGCTCGAAGCTGTAGTTCGGCTTTCGGGCCATGGACGATCTCCGCGATGTTGGGACGGGGCGGCCGCGGCCGCCCCGCCACGGTGTCAGCCTTCGAGGACGAGATTCTCGGCCGACATCTTGCCGTTCCGGCCGGGCACGACCTCAAAGGTAACCTTGCGCCCTTCGTTCAGCGTGGCAAGCCCCGCCCGCTCGACGGCGCTGATATGGACGAACACGTCCCTGGAGCCGTCCTCCGGCTCGATGAATCCATAACCCTTGGCGGGGTTGAACCACTTGACGGTACCTGCAGCCATGATTGCTTCCTTTCACGACAATTTGGCGAAGCGCCGCCTCATGCGGCGCTCCTAGAAAACGTTCACAATGTCGGGGAAGAAACCTGGCCGCCCGCTCGCGCGGGCAATCGGGTCACCAACAACGACCTGGCAACGCGCCGAGGACCATACACGCAAACTTCGGGCGGGCAAGGGTTGCGTGGGGGATGGGCGCGTTCCAAAGCCGGTCGTAGGCGGTGTGGGGCAGGAAAGGGGCAACCGACGCCCGCGCCGTTATCCTTGCATCCCAAGCATCGAGAGTCAGCTTATCGCGGCGTTTCCGGATAGTTGGGGATCACCCGCCGCGCCTCGCCATGCCCGATGCGGCGATCGAACGGTGCAACAGGTCCGCTATGTGCTTCAGCATCCCCGCAAGAGATAGCGGCCAACCAATCGTGATGCGGCACAACCCTCCTGGGGCACCGACCGGAATCTGCCCAACACGCCGCGCGTAACGGATAGCCCTCCGCCTGGCCGAAACCCAGGGATTCTCCCGGATGCTTGAACTCGACATGCACGCCCAGCCTTCGTCCGGATACCGCCTCAAGAAAAAACATTGCGTCGGTTTCAAGGCTCCTGCTGCCTTCGACCCTGCACGTACAGTCCGAGTCCTTGCCACACCAGTAATTGCAATAGAAAGGCTGCTTCGTGCCTGGGCGCAGTCTTTGTTGTTCTTCGTGAAGGGACTTGGCGCCGGCATATGCTTGGGCGAGCGACGTGCCGGCCACCAGCCAGTCGCGCACTTGCTGGCTGGCGAAAACGGCTGCCGCGATGGCGTCCAGATAAGGCTGCGCCTTGGGAGAAGATCGTGACGTCATCATGGGCATTTCCGATTCCAAGTATCGGCGCGGCTATTCCGCCTCCGGCGGTAGACCGGACTCGGGCCGGACGGCAGATTCGAGCAGGGAAATCAGTTCCGGCAAGTCTTCCGTTACCGTTTTCCAGACGATGTCCAGGTTGATGTCGAAATAAGCATGGACGAGGCGATTGCGCATCCCGACGATCCGTTCCCACGGCAACTCCGGTAAACGGCGGCGCTGGGGTTCCGAAACATGGGTCGCCGCCTCGCCGACGATCTCCATATCCTTGATCAGTGCAAGGACCAGTTGGCGGTCGCCATCCAGATCGTCGCGCGTCCGACCGCGCGCGAAGGATACCGCCTCGCGCGCGGCGTCCAGCATGTGATTCAACCGGACCTCGTCATCCCTGCGCATACTGGACTTCCGCCGTGTCGACAACTTCCTGGCGGAAATAGCGGCTCAGATCCTCGGGCGTGCGCATATCCACTTTGCGGCCGCCGAACAGCGCCGACAACTCTATCTCCATCCCGGCGATGCCCAGCAGGCCGGGAGTGCGGCCCGGTGCGAACTCGACCAGGACGTCGACATCGCTGTGGGGACCGAAATCGTCCCGCACCGCCGAGCCGAAGATCGAGAGCCGCCGGATTCCGTTCGCCCGGCAGAATGCGGCGAGCTCCGCTCTTGGAATCGAAAGTTCCGGACTCATTTCTCGGTCACCCGGTTGCCGGTGCCTTGGCGAGCGGCGGAATTCTTACACCGCCGCGCATACCCGGTGATTGTAACACGCAAGCCGCCGCCGAGCGCCGCGAGCATCCCCATCGGCCGCCGTGCCGCGCTCCTCCTCACACCCCCGCGGGCGCCCGCGATCCCGCCACCGGCGGCAGCGCCGCCACCCTTGCGTGCCAGGCGGCCAGCCCCGGCCTGCCCTCCCGCCAGTCGAATTCGGGCAGGCGGCGTTCCAGGTCCAGCGCGCAGAACAGGAAGAGTTGGGGCATGTCGAGCGGACCCGTGAAGGCGGGCGAAGCGATCTCCGCCTCGAATCGATCGGCGAGGCGCATCGCGCGGCGGCGTTCGTGGTCGACGATCGCGGGCGAGCGTTCGTTCTCCGGGCGCATGATCTCGCGGGCCCAGAGCGCCACCCCGTCGAGCATGCTGCGCGCCACGGCCCGGCGCGCGCGGAACGGCCAGTGGCCGTCGCCCTCCGGCGCGGCGAAGCGGAGCGGCGGGGCGAGCGCGTCCATGTAGTCGACGATGACGTCGGTGTCCTCGAAGCCCGCGCCATCGTCGAGGCGGAGGAACGGCACCCGCCCGGACGGGTTGAAGGCGAGCATCGGATCGTCCGGCACCCGGGTGCGCGTCCAGACGAGCTCGATGCCGTCGAGCCCCTTCTCCAGCCGCACGATCATCGCGAGGCGGGCGTAGGGGGATGTGGGGGTTACGTAGAGTTTCACGCGGGGCCTACCCGTCCACCGCCCTTGTCGTCATTTCGACCGGAGCCGACCGGAGGTCGGCGGAGTGGAGAAATCTCCCTCCCATGGGCACGAGATTTCTCCGCTCGCTGCGCTCGGTCGAAATGACGGGTGGACGGAAGGCACCGCCCCTACCCCGCCTCCAGCGTGTGCAGTTCGCGGCGCAGGATCTTGCCGGTCGAGGTGGTCGGCAGGTCGGGGACGATCTGGATCTCGCGCGGCACCTTGTAGGCGGCGAGGCGGTCGCGGCAGAAATTCGAGATTTCCTCCGGCTCGGCCGCCCGGTCGGGCTTCAGCACCACGTAGGCCTTGGCCACCTCGCCCTTGGCCTCGTCCTTCTTGGCGCCGACGCCGACCATCGCGACCGCCGGATGGCCGGAGATCACGCGTTCGATCTCGGCCGGGTAGATGTTGAACCCGGCGGTCAGGATCATGTCCTTCTTGCGGTCGACGATGTAGAAATAGCCGTCCTCGTCGACCTTCCCGAGATCGCCGGAGTGGAGCCAGCCGTCGGGCTCGACGGTCTCTTCCGTGGCCTTTTCGTTGCCGTAATAGCCCATCATCACGAACGGGCCCCTGAACATCAGCTCGCCGACCTCGCCCGCCGGCAGCTCCCTGGACGCGTCCTCGGGATCGACGATCCGGGCGCGGTGGTAGAACATCTCGATCCCGACCGAGCCGAGCCGGTTCTCGCCGTAGCAGTGCTGCATCAGCCCCGGCCCGGCAAGCTCGGTCATGCCCCAGAGCTCGTAGACCTCGCAGCCCGCCCGCTCGCGCCATTCCTCGGCCTTGGCGACCGGCATGGTCTGCCCGCCGGTCACGCAGCGCCGGAGCGAGGAGAGGTCGAATTTCTCGAACTCCGGATGGGCCAGCATGTAGAGATACATCGTCGGCACGCCGTCGGTGATCGTGGCGCGGTAATCCTGGATGCCCCGGAGCGCCTCGCCCGCGTCGAACTTCTCGTAGAGCACCAGCGTGGAGCCGAACAGGAAGTTGAGGTTCATCAGCGTGCCGCCATAGACATGCGCGCAGGGCAGCGCCGTCAACTGCACGTCGTCCCCGGTCCGCACGTTCATCGCCGCGGTCACCGCCGCGTTCAACACCACCGAGCGGTGGCTCAGCATCGCGCCCTTGGGGAAGCCCGTCGTGCCCGAGGTGTAGCAGATGGTGGAGAGCGATTCGGGGTCGACCGCCGCGGGCTCGAAATCCTCCGAGCCGGAAGCGGCAAGCGAGTCGAACGAGGCCACGCCGTCGGCCTCGCCGTAGACCACGATCTCGGCCAGATGCCCCTCTTCCTTGAGCGACAGGATCGGCGCCGCCCGGTCGGCGGTGGTGAACAGCACCTTGGCGCCGCAATCCTTGACCACGTAGGCGACCTCGTCCGGGGTCAGCATGACGTTGATCGGGTTGAGCACCCCGCCCGCCCTGGCGATCGCGTAGTAGCTCACGATCCACTCGACGCTGTTCTGGGCGTAGAGGGTCACCCGGTCGCCCGGCTCGACGCCGAGCGCGCGGAGCCCGCTGGCGACCCGGGCCGAGAGCCGGTCGATCTCCGCGAACGACACGCGCCGCCCGCCGAAGATCAGCGCGGTCTTGTCGCCGAACCGCGCCGCCGCGTCGCCGGGGATTTCACCGATCGTCTTGTCGAACATCGAGGCCTCTTTCGCTGGGGGGCAGAGCGCCGGCGATCATGCCATCCCGGCGCCCTGGAATGAAGCGGGCTAGCGGCCCAGCGAGGCGGCGATGTCCGGCATGATCCGATAGAGGCGCAGCGCGATGAAAGACGCACCCTGCTGGTCGGCGAATGCGCCGTAGGTCAGCGGTCCGACGATCCTCAAATGCGGATCCGCGCGCCCGCCGGCGCCGATCGCGCGGCATTCTTCGTCGACGTCGAACCCGACGCCGAGGGGATGGGGCGCCGCGTATCCGCGCGCCGCGAGCGTCCTCACCAGGGGGTTCGCCGACCGGTCGGGCCGCATGCCCGGGCCGGTGCAGTTCACGACGGCATCGAAGGTTTGCCGACGGCGTTCGCCGCTGCCCCTGCTTTGCAGGGTGACCGACAGCCCGCCGCCCTCGCCCGCCGCCGATACGCAGGAAGCCGCCTCGAACGAGACCTGCCCGGCCTCCTCCGCCTCGGCGATACGGGCCTCGACCTGGGGCGGGAGCTGGAAGCGGTGGATATCGTACCAGACCCGCAAATGGCGCAGGAAGCGGCGCTTCTCCGCCAGCGGCAGGGCCGGCCAGAGATCCCAGACCGAATCCCTCAGATCGCCGAACGGCTCCAGCCAGGTGTCGCCGGCGGCTTCGGCCTGGCGCGCCTCGGCGCGCAGCGTCCGCAACAGGCTCCGCACGCTCGCGTGCCGTCCGTGCGCCGCGGCGAACAGGGAAACCGGCCGGTCGACGCGGTCGACGAGATCGGGGGGAAAACCGGAAACCGCCCCCGGCCGTCGCCGGGTACGCAGACCGTGGCGCGAAACCGCCGCGATGGGCCCTTCGTGCCCGGACCGGAGCAGGACGGCGATCGCGTCCGAGGCGGTTTGCGACATGCCCAGCATCAGGACCCTGGCATCGGCCGGTATCCCGCGAAGCCGCGCGGCGTCCCACGGGTCGGCGAGGAAGCCGGGACTCATGGAGGTCGCGCCGTCGAAGGGCGGCGGCGCATGCGGGCGGTCGTAGCCGCAGGCAACGACCGTCAGTCGGGCCGACAATTCCCGCCCGTCGTCCAGGGTCAGCCGGTAACCGCCAGGCGTGCGCCGCGCGTCAAGGGCGCGCGAACGGACATGCCGGATCGCCGAGCCCGAGGGGTTGCCGTCGATATGCGCGCGGAGTTGCTCTCCGACGTAGCGCCCGAAATCCCCGCGCCGCATGTACACGTTGCCGTCCGCGGCGACCGCCTCGGGATCGTCCGCCGGGCCGGCTTGCGCAGCATACCAGTCGGGCAGGTGGCCCGGTGCGTCGGGATAGACGAGATGCACCGCCAGCGGCCCGTTGAGCCGGTGGTCGGGATCGTCGGTGTCGTAGGCGAGACCGTAGCCGGGCCGGCCGCGCGGCTCGACGATCGCGATGTCGAGCGGCCGTTCGGCCATGCGCGACAGGTGGATCGCGAAGACGGCGCCGGTGAACCCGCCGCCGACGATGGCGACGTCGACCGCCGTCACCGAAGGTTCGTCTTCGCCGCCACGGCTATCCCACCGCGCCGTCAGGACAGGCGGATCCGTTCCGCCGTGTTCGCGAGCCTGACGCCGCGGCGCCACTGCAGCGCGTAGGCGGTGGGCGGCCGCAAGCCGTCGTCGAGCAGCCAAAGCCGCCACAACAGCCGCTTGCGTTCCTTCTCCGGCCAGTCCTCGTACTCGTCGCGGGTGTGCAGCGCGACGAAGTTGTTGAGGAACTGGATGTCGCCCACCTCGAAATCGATCTCGTAGCGGTGTTCCTCGGCAAGGTCTTCCGCCAGGCGTATGGCCTCGCGCTGCGCGTCCGTCAGGTCCGGCGCTTCGGGCAGGGCATGGCCCTTGTGGATGTGCATCGGGCCGAACGAGGTGCAGAGACGGCCGTCCAGGAAATTGAACACCGGGCTTTCGTAGTAGCCCGCCTCGCCGGCATCGACCTCGCCGTGCTTGGACCAGCACAGGGGCCCGGTCAGCACCGGTACGAGATCGGGCCGGCGCGCCAGCAGGTCGTTATAGACCGCGACCGAGCTCGCGATCTTGGACGTGCCGCCGGACTTCGCGGTGCGCCGGCATAACAGCCCCACGACGGTGCACTGGTCGCAGTGGTAGTCCATCTCCGCGCGCGTCTGGTATCCCCGCACCTCCGGATCCCGGTAGTCCTTGCCCAGATCCGTCACATGCCCGATCAGATCGCCCTGGGGATTGTTCGACATGGGCTTTCCGAGCTGCCGTCCGATCGCCCAGTAGGCGATCGCGGCGTCGATCGGCTCCATGTCGTCGACCGGCAGGCCGCGCAGCATGACCACGCCGGTTCCGTCTTTCAACTGGGCCCGGATATGCGGGAGCCTTTCGGCGAACCCGCCGAGATCGAAGGCGCCCGGGGGCATGCCGATGAGCCTGTCCGGTTCCTCGCCGACGACCGCCCGCGCCGAGCGGCACATGTCCATCAGGTCACGGATTTCGCGATCGTCGAAGCGCAGGAACCACCCGTCCCGCGCGGCCAGTTCGCCGCCGCGCCACTCGGCCGGGTCGGAGACCGGCTCGCCCGGCCGGGCGACGCCGCGCGCGCGTTCGGTCTCGCTCCGCATGGTCTGCATGACCCTCCTCCGGGCACGGCCGTATCGAAAGACGGCCCACGATATCGGGTTGCGGGGGCGCCGTCATCGCCCGCGTGGCTTGCGGCGCCCGGCGAGGACGCTAGGCTCCGCAAACCCTGGAAACCGGAGGCAGCCGATGATCGAACTCTATCATTTCTGGGATTCCCCCTGCAGCTTCAAGGTGCGCCTCGTGCTGGCGGAGAAAGGGCTGGACTGGACCGGGCGCTACATCGCCACGCACCGTTTCGATCATTTCCAGCCCGGATACGGGGAGCTCAACCGCCACCACAAGGTCCCGACCCTGGTCCATGACGGCAAGCCGGTCGTCCAGTCCTCGGACATCTGCCTCTATCTGGACGAGGCGTTTCCCGAACCCGGTTTGCAGCCAAGCGACCCCGGCACGCGTGCCGTCATGCGCGAATGGATCGCGGAAGAGGGCGAGTACCTGTTTCCCCTCGTCGTGACGCTCAGCTTCAACCTGATGATGAAGCTCAGAAGCGTGGGTTTCGGCATGGACCGGTTGCGGGAGTGGTCGTCGCGCCACCCCGACCAGGACCGCGCGCAGCACTACCTGCGGCGGGTCTCCGGCCCGCCCGACCGGGACGCGGTGGATGCCGCCGCGTCCCGGTTCGCGTGGCACATGACGCATCTCGAGGACACCCTGCGGCGGGGCGGCGGTCCGTGGATCTGCGGCGCCGGGTACTCGCTGGCCGATATCTGCGTGGCGCCGATCCTCGACCGGGTGGAGGATCTGGGCCTGGACTCCTCGTGGGACGGCCTGCCAGCGGTCGCCGCGTGGTACGGACGAATGAAGCAACGCCCCGCCTTCCGGCTGTCGATGCCGCCCCCGGAGTACCGCATGTGGGGCCCGAGGAAGCCCCCGCCGCCCGGCGGGGTGGACCCGGACGAGGCGGGCAACACGTTTCCCGCGGGGCGATCGGGGTAGAGCGGGTGCGGACGAACCGGCCGCCTGTCGAGCGATCTGTATAAGCGCCTATTGAAGGGGGCTTATATGGATAGCTTGACGGCGTCCGCCCTCCCCCGGCCCCTCCCGCAAGCGGGAGGGGGGAAAGTAAGGAGGAGCCGGCAAGGGAACTCCCTCTCCCCCGCGGGGGAGAGGGTCGGGGTGAGGGGGCCGAATTGCCCCCCGCAAACCCGGCGCGCCTCGGCGTTCCCCGAGCGCCTGCCCACGCCCCCGTCAAGCTGCCCCTATCGAAGGGCCTGCCCCGGGCTTGCCGAATGAGGGCGCCGCGACTTCGACCGGCGCCGCCCCCTTCTTGCATGCCGGACCCGAATGTAGCAACTTAACTACATAATTTTCCGCGAGGCCCGCCATGACGGTCACGACCGTAACGAGCCGCGAACTCAACCAGGACATCGGACGCGCGAAGAGGGCGGCGAAGTCGGGGCCCGTCTTCATCACCGATCGCGGCAAGCCCGCGCATGTGCTGCTCAGCATCGAGGACTACCGGCGGCTCGCGGGACAGCGCCGCGATCTGGCGGACGCATTGTCGATGCCGGATCTGGCCGATATCGACTTCGATCCGCCGCGCGTCCGTGTCGCGGCGCCGCCGCCCGACCTTCGCTGATGTTCCTGCTCGACACGGATGTCGTAGGAAACACCCTGTAACTTTCTAACTAACCAATATATAAAGGCTTTTTGAGTTTCCCCGCTGGACCGATTCCAGTGCCGTAAGCATCCAGAGAGCGATCCGGACCCGAAACCGCGCGTTGCCGAACGGATGCATGCGTCCGCATGACTCCATACTGCCGCATGCGATCTCCGGGTGCCAGGACGCGGAGGGAGGGCATTGGGGATGCGGTGTCCGGCGGTATCGCGATGACCACGAGAATCGCCCCGTCGGGCTTGCGACCGAACGCGCAATACCTGGGTACGGGCATGCAGTACGGGCCGGTGACGGTGCCGTCGCGCGGGAGGGCGCGCATGGGTCCGAACGGCCGGCCAATGCAGGATTTTCCCTAACCGTCGGCTTTGAAAACGTGGGCGGCTCCGCCTACGTTCGCTCGGCCCGTCCTCGTACGTCTCCCAGCACGGTCTCGGGTTGGCGGGACCGGGCCGGCGGTGGGGAGGGTCGGGCACATCCTGCAATCGAAAGGGCGGGCGGCATGAGCGGCGACGAGGGCGGCTATTTCGACACAAGGCGGGCGGCGGCCTATCTCGGCCTCTCGCACCGCACGCTGGACGGCTACCGCGTGAGCGGCGACGGGCCCGCCTTCCACCGCTTCGGCAACCGCGTGCGGTATCGCAGGCTGGATCTGGACGCGTGGGCGGGGAAACGCCGGGCGACCACAACGGCAGAGGCCGACAGGCTCAAAGCGGTATGATGGCGGCCTCCGGCCTGGGCAGCTTTTCCGGGTGAGTGTTCATCCAAGTGGCCCGATTGGATTTCAACCTCCGTCATGGACCATCGGAGTAACCATGGATTTCCCGGGGATACCGGCCCACCAGTTCAGACTGATCCTCGGACGAACTCGAATCGAGTACGACGAGAACAAGGAACTCAGCAATCGGAAGAAGCACGGGTACTCGCTCGAAAGCGCGGTCCACTACTTTGAACAGCAATTGCTGCCGATCGACACCAAGCCTTTCATCACCAGTGATTCCTTCATCGAAAACGGCGAGGCTCGGCACATGCACATGAGCCTCGACGACGGTGGACATGTCGTCCTGTTCGTAACGACCATGCGGGACGATGAGACAGTGCGGATCATATCGTTCCGGCGCGCCACCGAGACGGAGCGCGAAACGTTCTTTCGGCATACCGGCATAGCGGACTCCCCGACCCGGACCCGCGACAGGACGCAGCCCGGTTGATCCTCGCGTAATTTCTCGGGACCTGGGACCTCATGCCGGCAATCCCCGGCGCACACGAACGAACCGCACCACGCCTCCCGATGGCGACTGCGCCCGGGCGACTGACCGTCCCGGTCCAAGACCGCTGACTACGGGGACGCGCGGACCGGCACCGGGCCAACTCGTGAAGTGAACCAGATCATGAATGACGGCGAACGCGTAAAGGTCTCAACCCGTTCTTGCAGTCCGCCAAGACTCGCGTCTGGACCCAAGGGTTGGATCGAGCGCGCGCCGGGATCCGTATCGGGCGGCGTAACGCAACGCGATTCGAAGTGAGTCACTAGATGACGACGTCGCACAGCGGCTTGCTGGCCTTCGACGATGGCCGGGTCGACGCCGCGATGGTGATGTTCTCACCTGTGCTTGGATTGCGGCCCTTACGCGCCGTGCGGGATTTGGTCGAGAAGGTTCCCAAGAGGGAATTCTGACAGGCACCCCGACGACAAGTGCGTCGGTGATGGTTGAGAACACGGCATGGGCTGTAACGTCGGCCCCCGCCGGGACCATGGACCACTTGTCGGCCACCCGAGCCGCGCGCTGGCCTTTGGTCATTGTTGTTGACCGCCCTAATGGAGTCACCCATGTGCGAGTTAATGGACCCACACACAGTCCCGGGCGCTCCAGTGGCGACTACATTTGCAACAGAACGCGAAGATCACCGAGGGCCAAGCATTCGTCGCCATAAAGGTCGCCTTCCCTATCGAAACTCCTCGTTCCGTCAGCCTTTATCTTCGCTGCATCCGTTCCAACAAAGCAATCTCGTAAGCATCTTGGGCCACAATCCAATCGTATTCCATCATGCTCCGTAGACCGGTCGGTTGTGGGAGCATCAATAACCGCGAAAAAGGTTAGATTCGCCACTTGAAAGTCTAGATGCGTTATGATGTGAGATATACCAACGTGACTTCGAAAAAAAGGATCCCAATCGGCACACAATTGCACTTCTTTTCCGATCAATATTGTATGAAAAATTGACAATTCCTGTAGCGACCTATGAAGATCTCTAAGCGTAAGGCTGACTGGAGATACGCCTGACCGTTCTTCAATATCCCGAACAAGAGTAGCTACATTGAACAGATTGGAAAATAGATCTACATGGATCGAAGAATTGAACCGACCTCGACAGTTGATGGGTGGAAATTCAGTGCCCACAATTTTTATCGTTATTGCTTCTTCTCCCCACGAAAGAAATTGGGACAGCTCGACGAGTCTATCAAGCGATAGTGGTTCATCCCATATGTCCCTAATCTGTATGGTCAAGTTTCCATTTGGTAATATAGAAAGGTCAAAGCACCACGTTCGAATTAGAATTTTTAATTTGTCGTCTGGTAAATGGGGTATTGCGGGCACTCTCATTTTAGCTTTGAAAGAAGCAAGACTTCCGGCCGCGTTCTGAATAACTAAATTGCAATCTCTTGCATTGTTTGGCCGAATTTGTATCCGCCCATGGGAGTTGTCTATAAGTGGATTGGGATCATCGATTCCAAAACGGCTATCAACCACTGTTATGTTGGATACCGGAAGATAGTCGGTAAGGCCCAGTTGATGATCAACAAGCTCCTCGATTCCACTTAGGGGGCCAAATGTGACGTTAGCCCGATAGGCTCGGCCCTCGTAACCCAACGTCTCATTTAGATGGCACTTTTTTTCATTATAGTCTAAAATGGTATCTTCGATTGTAGTGACAATCCAATCTATAACTCCATCGGTGTGGTCATCTGCGTCGGAAAATCCTATCTCCATCCATAGGTCATGAGCCTGTCTGTTGTCGGCAGTTGCTTGGCGGCCGCGCCGAAGCGCCCGGCGAATTAGGTCGGTCCAAAAGTGTCGTACGTATATTCGTCTGTTCCCAGTTGTATCATAGTGAAATAGCACTACAAAAGCAGGCAAGTCCGACTTTGACAACTTTAGGGCGTTGCTAACCTTCATTCTGATTCGCGGCAGAACACTCTGCGTCGACTTAACTTGGACCAATGCTTGTCGTGGTCCTGCGGTTTTGTCGAGTGGCTGGTAGGTGTCTGGGGGAGGTGGAAACTCGATCATGAAGTCCCAGCCGTGATCGTCCTCGTCTGAGCGGTTGCATGTCAAGCCCGACATGGAGCAAAGGAGCTTGAATTCATCCTGTGCAGGGCGTCCGGTTTTGTAGCTCATGTGGTCGCTCACATTTTCGAATGGATTTGGTTCAATATGCGCCCAGGTGGGATTGGATACGAGTCCCTACCGGGAAGACTTCTCGGGGCGGACGCGCACAATGCGGTTCCGGTATTCGACCGGCAGGCGTTGAAAGCGGCCGGGTAGCAGGTGGCGCATCAGGCGCGCGCGCTGGCCCGCAGCGCAGTCGTCGGAGCAATCCTGCGGCTCGCCATGGAAAGCACCCGCACGCGCGAGGGATGCGATGTCGGCGGCTGGTCTGCGCAGGCGTTCGCACCTGTGGCGAATCGGTCAATTCCTAACATCTCCTGCCTGCCCCGAATGTGGCTCTGTCCCGCGTTGCACATTCCCGCATTGCGGCGGTCGCGTGTCGGCGCGGCGCCGTGGCGAAGGGGTTGCTGTGTCGCGTCCGCGCTGCCGGGGCAAGATCTGGATAGCTGTCCACCGGACTCAGCTCGCTAAGGGTTGAGTGCCTCGCGGAGGGCCTTTGCCGCCTTGAAGGACGGCACCCGGGCGGCGGGGACGTCGACGGGCTCGCAGGTGCGAGGATTGGGCCCCTGGCGAGCTGCGCGGCTCCTTGCCTCGAACTTCCCGAAGCCGGCGACGGTGACGGTCTCGCCCTCGGCAAGCGCGTCGGCAATGGTGGACGTCAGAGCGCCGAGTGCTGCGGCGGCTTCGGCCTTCGACAGCGACGAGCTGGCCGCAACGCGGGCACACAGTTCCGATCGGGTCATGGGTGCTCTCCAAACCGGTGTTCGGCGTCGATGTTCAACGAAGCGCCGGAGGTTGTCGAGCGGCTTCGCCAAGCGCTGCCCATACGAGCGGAGACAACCGTGTCGGAAAGCTGTTGAACACGCGGTTCGCGCCGCGCAATTCACGTGCGGAGTCGCGGCTCGCCGATGCGCGGCCAACTGGCGACCGACCTCGAGGGTGGATTGCGGTGTCAGGTCGCGATGCATCGAAGTCCGCAGGTGATCGAGGGGCACAGACCAGACGCTCGACCGGCAGCTCCCGAAAGCGGCTCGGTAGCAGGTAGTACGTCAGCCGCGCGCAGTGGACCGCAGCGCCGTCGTCGGAGCAATCCTGCGGCTCGCCATATACAAGGTGCCCGCGCGCGCGGGAGCCGATGTCCGCCGTCGGTCTGCGCAGGTATGCGCGCGCGTGGCGAATCGTTCGATTGGCGATTGCACCTCCTGGATACGCACGTCGTAGGAAACGCCCTGAAAGTTTCTAACTAACTAATATATATCCACGTTTTAGTTTCCCCGCTGGGCCGAATCCAGTGCCGTAAGCATCCAGAGAGCGATCCGGATCCGAAACCGCGCGCTGTGGAACGGACGCATCCGTCCAGCATGACTCCATTCTACCGGCAGGCCATCGGCCGGGTGCTAGAACGCGGAGGGAGGGCATCGGGGATGCCGTGTCCGGCGGGATCGCGATGACCACGAGGATCGCCCCGGCAGGCCTGCGACCGGACGCGCCACACCTGGGTACGGGTATGTGGTGCGGGCCGGTGACGGCGCCGTCGTGCGGGAGCGCGCGCATGGAGCCGAACGGCAGGCCAATGCAGGATTTTCCTAACCGTCGGCTTTGAAAACCCGGACGGCTCCGCCTACGTTTCTCTGGCCCGTTCGCGTACATCTCCCGGCGCGGTCTCGGGTCGGCAGGACCGGGCCGGCGGCGTAGAGGGTCGGGCACATCGGGCAAGCGAAAGGGCGGGCAGCATGAACGGCGACGAGAGCGGATTCTTCGACACCCGGGCGGCGGCGGACTATCTCGGCCTCTCGCACCGCACGCTGGACGGCTACCGCGTGAGCGGGGATGGGCCGGCCTTCCACCGCTTCGGCAACCGGGTGCGGTATTGCCGGTCGGATCTGGATGCGTGGGCGGCGAAGCGCCGGGCGACCACGACGGCGGAGGCGGACAGGCTGACCGCGCGATGATCCGCCGCGCCTCGCGGTTGACCGACAACGGGCGGCCGCTCGTCGCATCGCTCTCCAGTACTCCCACCGGCGAGGTCTCGACCAAAGCCTCGAGGTCGGCCCAGGCGTGGCTCGTAGCCGTGGGTGACGGTGACGTCGGCCCTGAGGCTCGGATGAGGGTCCACTATGGGCGACTCGCGGGACAGGGCGAGGTGTTCCATGTAAGGTGCTTCGGCAAGAGTGGCGGGTGATCTGGAAACGCACAAGCTTCGTCGAGCATATCTTGCGAAAGTTTCCTTGCCTCGGAGAGATTCGCTAAGGAAAGATTCGCGCCGGAGAGGCTCGCTCCGGAGAAGTTTGCACCGGAGAAATTTGACCTGGCGAGGTTGGCGCGTGATAGATTTACGCCCGATAGATTCGCCTTTGAGAGGTCCGCACCAGAAACCTGTGCCCTTGTGAGTTTCGCCTCCTTTAGATTAGCTTCAGAAAGCTGAGCGGCGAAGAGTTGAGCCCACGTCAGGTCAGCCTTAACTAGGTTTGTGTTTGAGAGATTTGCCCGCACTAGGAACGCATGGAATAGATTCGCTTCGAAAAGATTTGCTCCAGATAGATCAGCCTCGATGAGGTTTGCCCGGCGGAGATTGATGCGTGGGAGGTATGCTCCCGTCTCGCCGTGGCGCGAAGCAGATAGGTCGATTCCGACGAGTTCCGTGCGTGGTTTCAATACGATGGCACATCCCTCCCAAAGCCATTCGACGCAGAGCCAGCCATCCTCCCGATTCAGATATTCCAGTGCCTCTCTCTTGCCACTGTTTCCGGGTGCAGCGGTGGTGACCAGCGTCCAGGCGCGTACCACCCGTTCGCTTACGCGGTCCTGATAGTCCGTCCAGAACTGGGCGAGCGTGAGCACTAGGGCGATGACGGCCAGCAAGATCCCCCAGGGCTCGATAATGACAACGATGCTGTGGGCCCTCTTCCAGAACCTAGGTTGGTTTGCGTTCGGTGGTTCGCTGTTTGGAAGCTCCGGATTGGTCATCGTGTTTTCTCTCCCTACGATCAGGGGTTTCTTGCAGATCGCAATCTCGACGGCACCATTTCATACCGCGGTCCGACAAGAGTGTAGTCGGGCCACGAGGCTCGTCGCAATGAGGGTCATGTGTGCGTCGAGCGGCGGGCGTAGTTCGAAAGCTCTAGGTTCTCGGGCGAAGTTCCATAGACGCAGGAGACACCACTCTGTGGGCCGCTTGTCCGCGACGGCGAGCTCGTTCCTAGTAATGTAGAAAGGCGTTCGAACTCACGAAAGTGCAACTTTCCAACAAGCTGCACGCGAAGCCGCCATGTTGTTGTGAGCGCCGTTGTGGCGAAGTCCCGTGTCGCTGCTCACTTTTCGCTTATTGGCCAATCCAGTCTCTGAATCATGTATTGGTGTTGGGTACGAGGGCCGTAAATGGACAAATTCAACTCACCGCTCAGTACTTTCCTACCTTCATGATCGATGACCGACTCGCCAGGATGATCGTAAAGGAGAGCAACAGCGTCTACCATGAAACGGACTTCTCTTACGCGACCGCTATCGCGATACCGCACTATGCTATGGCGGTCCCAATCGGAAGCAAAGTGAAGGGGGAGATCCCAGGGGAACTGAAACTCAACAATAATTTGTCCAGTTGCCATAATTTTATTTTCGGACCGCATGCTGGCGATGGACCTTGATGTAATATTGCTGATGTACTCCGACTGGTCCATTTGCTCTGGATTGCCAGATGGGTCCGGCATAGTGTAGATAGAGGTCGCGATGATTTCAGAAACGGCGGTCTCCTGTGCACCAATTAAACCTCTGACTTCTTCGACATCTTCATGTAAATCAAGTAGGTTTAGCAAGTCTGCCCATGAATTGGAGAGTTCGAAGTGCGGTGTGTTTTTTACTACCGTTTTGAAGTCATGGTCTCGGGAAAAGATGAAAACAGGAGTGCCCGAATCGGCTATGGGCTTTAGTGTCTCAAATATTATGGCGTCCGAAAATTGATTGCGCTTTGCTTCATCGGAAAACAAACCTCTCTTCTTGCCGTATTCAGAATAGATCTGAGATATACGTATGTCCTTTGTATTGAGGCAGTGCCATTTGTTCCGGTTCGTCGCATCTTTTACACGTTTCTTGTGTAGCCGTAACATTTTCTGATAAAACGCACCCATGTCCTGTTTGGGAAATTCAAGCTGTAATGCCTCTAGAGCAAGGTCAAAAAACTGTGGTTTTTGCGTTGGACGAAGAAGGTCGCAATCCATTTCTGCTAACTTTTTTGCTACTTCAATTCTCGTTATTTTTGTAGTCAACAGACAGGCATTTGCCGTCACGGCTAGTACGTGCAAGGCATCCAGTCTGTTTTCAGATGTGTTCCCAGATTTTCTGGAAAGGTATGGAATCAGGACGTTAGCATCGAAGAAGATGCACCGCTTTGAGCGCTTGATTTCATCGTTTAATTTCATTTTTTCTGCATTCATTGTTGCATATGCCTCAGCTGCCCTGCCACATCATGGTCTCGACTGCAGGGTGTTGTTCCGGGCGCGGCACGCGGAGTGATTTCCTGCCGTTGGCTTAGGAGTCCGCTGGGCCGGCCAATGTGGCAGGATGGCTTTGGCAGAATCCTTGAGAAGTCCCGAGAGAGTGAGAGCGGTAGGCCTGATTCATTCAGCACGGTGTGAGGGGGGGGGCGAACAACGGGTAGAAATTCGTTGCCAAGTGCACCATCCCCAGACGACGAGAGCGCCACGCTACGAGGACCGGAGATAGCTGTCCACCGGACTCGGCTCGCTAAGGGTTGAGTGCCTCGCGGAGTGCCTTTGCCGCCTTGAAGGACGGCACCGGGGCGGCGGGGACGGCGATGGGCTCGCCGGTGCGAGGATTGCGCCCCTGGCGAGCTGCGCGGCTCCTTGCCTCGAACTTCCCGAATCCGGCGACGGTGACGATCTCGCCCTGGGCAAGCGCGTCTGCAATGGTGGACGTCAGAGCGCCGAGTGCTGCGGCGGCGTCGGTCTTCGACAGCGACGAGCGGGCCGCAACGCGGGCGCACAACTCAGATCGGGTCATTGGTGCTCTCCAAACCGGTGTTCGGTGTCGATGTTCAACGAAGCGTCGGAGGTTGTCGAGCGGCTTCGCCAAGCGCTGCGCATACGAGCGGAGACAACCGCGTCGGAAAGCTGTTGAAGACGCGGTTCGCGCCGCGCAATTCACGTGCGGAGTCGCGGCTCGCCGATGCGCGGCCAGTTGGCGTTGGGGACGGAGGTCCAGGGTGGTTCGCGGTGTCAGGTCGCAATGTGTCGAAGTCCCCAGATGATCGCAGGGCACAGACCAGACGCTCGAGCGGCGGCCGCCGAAAGCGCCAAGGTAACAGGCGGTGCATCAGCCGCGCGCACTGGCCCGCAGCGCTGTCGTCGGAGCAATCCTGCGGCTCGCCGTGTTAGGGACACGCACGCGCGAGGGAGCCGATGTCCGCAGTCCGTCTGCGCAGGCATTCGCACACGTGGCGAACCGGGGCATTCGCGAGTACACCTGCTGACAACACACGTTACGTAGAGCCGAACGACAGGGCCTCCACGGTCTGATGATGCGGGAGCTCTGGAATGGATTGGGGTTCGTCTGGGCGCGATGGCTGTTTGGTACCCTTCTGACGATCTCGAGATGGCCCCACAAGAAATTCAGCGCCGGGCAACTCTTCCGAGAACCTGTGGGCGGTGTATGCTTTGAAGTGCGCGGAGCGCCGCCCGCATCGATTCGCCGATGACACACCGAGTGCTCACGGTGGCTGCGAATTTTACGTAACTTCGATGCGTTTGACAGGTAATTTGGAGAGGTTTCGTCAATGTACGACAATGAACATGGTATCCATACACCAGAAATACTTTACAAATTCTTGCCCGCAGAGCGGGCATTTGATGCATTGCCTGAGTTATCTGACGGGACACTGCGCGCGACTCAGCCCAATGCTTTAAATGATCCATTTGAATGCGCTACACTTTGTGAGGAAGCCATATTTCCTGGACGGGGTCAAGAGTGGATTAGCTTAACCAAGAAACAATTATCATCGTGCATAGGCATAATATCTCTCAGCAATTCTCCACTGGATCCCCGCCTATGGACATATTATGCAGATGAAGGTCGAGGCATCGCTATCGGATATCTCGCTCCAACATTAGAAGAGCATGTTGATGGACGCGGGCACTTGGGTCCGATTGAGTACTGGGACATGCAAACTGGTGGACACACACACATTATTGCTGAAGATGAATGGAGTCTCTACAAACAACTATATTTAAAAAAGGGAGACATTTGGATACATGAAAACGAATGGCGCATAATTGTGAAATTGGAAGGTACTATCAATACCAACAAGCTCGACAGAACTATGCACTCGATTAATGTATTGCCTATACCCAATGAGGCAGTGGTAAGATTGTATTACACAGAACGCACCGATAGAAACTTGGTTAAAGAACTCGAATCTCGATTGAAACATCCAGAAAATAGATATGGAGCCGAGTCAGCGCAACAATTGGTTCAAGATAGTCCTCAATATGAATATAGAGTTATCTGTTGATCTGGATAAGTTACGAATCAGGTAACTCTCCGGAGAGGGTTACGTCTCAAGCGGTGAGGGTGACGGGATGACGGGGTGTCGGGTCGGCACGCAGAAGTGTGGTGGCTGGCTGGCCCGCGGATCGGCGCCCAGTTACTCGCGGCATTCCAAGAGGAACAACCCTTGGGGCCGCTGTGTGTCCTGATTTCCGCAGGCGCCACGGAGTTGAGGTTGGCGCAGCCCCTTGCCGGAGATCGGCTCCCTTCAACCGGGCGAACTTGAACTCGGCTTGTTCCAATCTGGCGTTCTTGAAGGTAGCGGTGTGGCCAGACGTGGTGGTCGCAGAGGCTCATCGAGTCGACTACTCCGCTTGCCGGGCTGCTTCGGCGCGCATCCTCGCGCGCGTGACGGACGGACGGCAGGTCAACTGCGCGTCCTGACGACGCACGTCACGTAGAGCCAGGCGGTCCTGGCGCGACGGTCTTCGTGTCGGCTTCGGCGGCACTGGATTGTCAAGGCCGTCAGTCGTCGCTGTCACCCTGGCCTCCGGGCTGCGCGGCATTGCTTCGGCGCAGCCTGCACGTACAGGCGGCTCAGGGGAAGCGCGGCGCATTGCTTCTCGCTCTCCCGATTCCGCGGCGCTCCCGGACGATCGCCGGCGCGAGTGTCAGGTCCTTGCGTTCACCCGATCGCGCAGCGTCTTCCCGGCCTTGAACGCGAGCGTTCTGGAGGCGGCGACCGCGATGCTCTCGCCGGTGGCGGGATTGCGGCCCCGGCGCGCGGAGCGGTTGCGGGTGGAGAAGGTCCCAATTCCGGCGATGGCGACGGTCTCGTCCCCGGAGCCGGCCCCGGAGCCCATCGAATACCGTGCAAAGCGCACCATCGATCGTCGCAACACGCTCGGTCGGTCGGGTATGCCGGGGGGGGGCGGCTCAGGGTCCGACGGGCGGTTCCGGTTTGCGCGCTTCGGCCGTCGCTCTCCGCAGGTCCCTGACGATGCGGCTCACCTTGCGGGCGTAGCGGTTGCCGGCCGGGGTGAGCGTCACTGCGTTGCTTTGCCTGACGAACAGCTCGGTTCCCAGAAACCGCTCGAGCTGGCGAACATGCCGGCTGACGGCGCCGGGCGAGACCCGCAGCTCGGCGGCCGCGTGGAGGAAACTCTCATGCCGGCCCGCCGCCTCGAACGCCTGGAGCGAGTTCAGCGGCGGAAGCGGCTCGTTGGACATGGATTTCCGGGACTGGCGAAGCCTTAGAGAAGTTGAGGCAGACTAAGTTTATTGCGGGTCACGGTCAATCGCGGTCGGCGGCGATGTCCGTCCGGATTGCCGGGAATTCTCGGTAAAACAGCCGCAAGCCGGGCTGAGAGGACGCTCACAGCTGACTTGAACAGACAGCACCGGTCGCCGCCGATCGCCGCGACCGACACCTGGATGGCCCGTGGTGAGTGTGCGCAAATTAACTGATGGGATTCCGGTGGAATCCACTCGAACATGAGGGATACACCGGCTTCCGGCGCGGGGCGGGCGAGCCCGAGAGCGCTCAGCCGTTCGACGGCTTGCCTCCCGCGCATTCCCGCAGGAGCCATTCCTTCAACCGCACGAGGGTCCGGTCGTTCGCCGACGACGCGTTCATGACCAAGTGATAGGACTTCCCGGAGGCAACCGAGAGATGCGCCAGCGGGACGAGCTTCCCGGTCGCGAGCTCCTTGGCGACCATCTCGCCGTGGCCGACAGCCATCCCCATGCCGTCAACCGCGGCCTGGATGACGCCCTTGTAGAGCGCAAAGCGCATGTTGGCGGCAAGCTCGCCGGCCGTCGCGCCGATGGCGCGGGCCCAGTCCGGCCAGTCGGTGTCCCAGTAGATGTCGTGCAGCAGGGGTTGGCCGATGACCTCGTCGGCACCGGGCCGGGCCGACAGCGTCTCGCGGAATTGCGGGCTGCAGACGGGAAAGACCTCCTCTCCGAACAGCCGCGTGACGCTGTAGCCGGGATGCCGTCCCTTCGAGTACAGGATCCACGCATCCACGTCCTCCCGGTCCGCGTCGTGCTCGCCGTTGTGGGCCTCGATGCGCAGCTCCGCCCGGCCGAACGCCTTCCTGAACGACGGGATGCGCCGGTAGAGCCAGCGTTCCGAGAATATCGGCAGCGTCGAGATCGCGATCGGGCGGTCGCGCGAAGGATTGCGGAAACGGTCCGTCGCGGCTCTCAGGTCCCTGAGAATGCCGCTGACCTTCGCGGCGTATTCCTTTCCGGCCGAGGTGAGCGCGACCCCGTTGCTTCGCCGCACGAACAGCTCGGTTCCCAGATAGTTCTCGAGCTGCCTCACATGCCTGCTGATGGAGCCCGGCGTGACGCCCTGTTCCGTCGCCGCTTCCAGGAAGCTCTCATGTCTGGCTGCCGCATCGAATGCCTTGAGCGAATTGAGAGGGGGCAGCCGATCGGTGTCCATGGGTCCCAGGTTCCGACATGAGGGTCAAGAATATTGAGCCAGACTAATGGCAATGCAGGCCGCGGTCAATCGCCGGCCGCAACGGCATCGCGTGGGGAGACGGGTCCGGAATGCGCTCCGCCGGAGAGGACGGCGCGGGGTCTGAACTCAGGACATGCGCCTGCACAATGCGGGTGTGGCAGAGGGCGGCGTCCCGGCGACCGCGGGCGCCGGGACGAGTGCCGGGCGTGGATTGAAGGGCGCGGTGCGGGCTCCGGGCGGGCTCCCGGGGCGGGCCATGACTCACTTATCTTGATCCTACCCTCGATATTTCTATGTTGCGAACGGTCGCGCCTTTCTTCCACACTTGCCGACACGCGGTCCGGACCGCGACGCGGCGGGCGCTTCGGTGGACGGTTGGGACGCCGGCGCTCCGGTTCGCCCGAGTAGTTTGCCGGGAGGCTCGGTTATGCGTTCGATAGTCCTGGGCGGTGTTGTCGGCGGCTTAACTAAGAGAGCCGAGAGCCGAGAGCCGAGAGCCGAGAGCCGAGAGCCGAGAGCCGAGAGCCGAGAGCCGAGAGCCGAGAGCCGAGCGTGTGTCCGTGGCGAGGCTCGCCGCTTAGACAGTCTGCGCCCTCAGGGGCGCCCCTCCTCCGAAGCGTTATCGTACCGCCCGCGGCCGGCGCGCGGTCTGCGTCCGCATGGCCTTGCCCGGACACCGGCGGAGCGTCCCGGGCGTCTTCCGGCGCCCGGGTTCAGCGATGAGGCGCGGGGCCGGCGGGCGCGTCGCCGCCCTCGCGGGCATCTCTCCGCCCGCAGGGACACCGCCCTATTCGCCTCAGGCGAGGCAACGGGACGCGGCCTGTGGCCAGCGCTCTCCAGCATGCGTGTCGCGTGAAGTGGCGGCGTCACCGAGCTTGGCCGGGCCGGCGTTGTGCGCCCCCGTTAGCGGGTGGCGACAAGGCTCCTCGCGGTGTTCGTCGCGCTCCCTAGCTCTGTCCCCTTGCGATCAGGCGCAGACGGTCATGAGAATTTGCAGCACGGACATGCCCGATAAGCCGCGCAGCAGTTTCTATGCGCCGACAAGCCCAAGTTCGATAGTGGGCGGCAGTCCCAACACATTCAATGCGCGGTCGAACGCCACCCTCGAGAAAGCGAGGCAATGCTTCCTAGAGACGGGAAGTGCGCCTCTCTCTTTGCCAATTGACCTATGCGTCAACAGCGAATTTCCCGGCCAAGTCTAGGAGGGAGAAAAAGACATGTTACGACTTCTAACTCCGTTGGTATCAACAATTTACGCGTTTGCGATTACGTTGATATTCATGAGCATCGCCGCGCCAGCGGCCGCGGACCGGATAGAGGTCTCGCCAACAAAACTGGAATTTAGTGCACTGGGGGAATCGCAGACCGTTTCCGTCCGGGTTTATGACGAAAACGAACTAGAGATCGAGGATGCGCCGTTTGGTTATTTCGTCAGTTTTGCTGAGGGCCCATCCAACGGGGAGAACCCTGGCGACAATGACTTTCGCATAGTGTCCGGTGGCCTGGAAATCACGGCGGGTGTCACCGGACGCGGTAGCATTTCGATCAGCAGTGGGAGCGGAGAAAGCGTCAATGTGCCGATTTCTGTTAGACAAGTCCCGAAGACGCTTACGGTCACTCCGGATGTTTTGACCCTGGATGCGGGCCAGACCGTAACGTTGCAGGCGGCGCTGTTGGACGCCAACGGCTATGAAATTCAATTGTATGACGGCGTACGAGGAGGACTAACTGTCAACTGGGAATCAAGCGATTCGGCCATTGCGACGGTTGAGGGGGTAGGTGGCGTCTCTAACGGCAAGGAGACTGGCGCGACGGCGGACGTCACGGCGGTTAGCGATGGCACTGTTACGATTACGGCGAGTTGGCTGGACCTGACGAATATAGTTACCAGCACGAGGATGGCGCCTGGGAGCGCCCATAGTCGGAGCGTCCGTAGCACGGCTAAACGTGCGACGCGGAGTGAACTGAGTGAACAAGTCCACGTGACGGTTGGGGAGGCATCAGCCAACACTGCGCCGACGGGTCTTCCGACAATCTCGGGCGTGGCGCGCATCGGGGAGACGCTGACGGCCTCGGCGTCGGGCATCGAGGACACGGACGGACTGACCAATGCAGCCTTCGCCTGGCAGTGGATCGCCAACGACGGCACGTCGGATACCGACATCGCAGGGGAGACGGGTTCGACCTACACGCTGACATCTGCGGAGGCAGGCAAGACGATCAAGGTACGGGTCACCTTTACGGACGACGGTGGGACGGAGGAGGCGCTGGTCAGCGAGGCGACGGCGGAGGTGGCATCTGTCAACAGCGCGCCGGTGGGACTTCCGAAAATTTCTGGTACTCCGCAAATCGGAGGGACGCTCACGGCATCGTCGGCCGGTATTTCGGATGCGGACGGTCTCACCAACGCGAGCTACGCGTGGCAGTGGATCGCCAACGATGGGACGTTGGATACCGTCATCTCGGGCGCGACGGGGTCCACCTACACACTGACGTCTGCCGAGGCGGGCAAAACGATCAAGGTACGGGTCACCTTTACGGACGGCGGGGGCACGGAGGAGGCGCTGGTCAGCGAGGCGACGGCGGAGGTTGCATCTGTCAACGCCGCGCCGGTGGGACTTCCGAAAATTTCTGGTACTCCGCAAATCGGAGGGACGCTCACGGCATCGTCGGCCGGTATTTCGGATGCGGACGGTCTCACCAACGCGAGCTACGCGTGGCATTGGATCGCCAACGACGGGACGTCGGATGCCGACATCTCGGGCGCGACGGGGGCGACTTACACGCTGACGGCGGCCGAGGTGGGCAAGACGATCAAGGTGCGGGCGACCTTCACCGACGACGGGGGGACGGAGGAGACGCTCGAGAGTGCGGCGACGGCGGCGGTGGAAGCAGGTTTGACGGCGCGCTTTGAGAACGTGCCCGCCGAGCACGACGGGGAGAGCTGGTTCGAATTCGAGGTGAGCTTCAGCGAGGCGTTCAAGCTGAGCTACCGCACGCTACGCGACCGCGCTTTCAGGGTGACGAACGGCCGGGTGACGAGGGCCAGTCGGATCGACAACAAGCACCACGAGCCCAATGGGTTGAAACCCAACCGGAGATGGCTGGTCCGGGTGCGGCCGGACTCGGCGGCGCAGGACGTGACGATCGTCCTGCCCGCGACCACCGACTGCGGTGCGAGCGGCGCGGTTTGCACCCCGGACGGTGCGGCGCTCTCGGGCCCGGTCTCGGCGACAGTGCCGGGTCCGGCGTCGCAGACACGGGAAGTGTCGATCGCGGCGACGGACGACACGCAGACGGTGACGGAAGGGACCGCGGCGGAGTTCACGCTGACGCGGACCGGCCCGCTGGCCGATGCGCTCACTGTGAATGTGAGCGTCACCGAGACCGGTACGATGCTGAGCGGCACGGTACCGGAGACCGTGACCTTCAATGCCAACTCGCCCACGGCCGAACTCAGGGTCGAGACGGGGGACGACGAGGTGGCGGAGCCCGCGAGCGTGGTCACGGCTGCGCTTGCTGCCGGTAGCGGCTATGCGATGGATAGCGGTGCAGCGTCGGCCAGCGTGACGGTCGAGGACGACGATGCGGCGCCCGTGGTGCAGACCGCAGCGATCGTCACGGCACCGGAGAACACGACGGCAGTTGCGACGTTGACGGCGACTGACGATGACACGCCGGTTGCGGACCTCGCCTGGTCGATTGTCGGCGGCGCGGACGCGGCAATGTTCACTGTGAGTGCGGGCGGCGATCTGGCCTTCGCTTCGGCAAAAGACTTCGAGGCGCCGGACGACGCGGACACGGACGGCAAATACGAGGTCACCGTGCGCGTGACCGACGGAGCCAACGCGGTCGATGCCGCGTTCACCGTGCGCCTCGCCGACGTAGTCGGAGGACCAGACGAACCTCCGGTGCACACAGGACCGATCTCCGTGTCGGTGCAATGCGTCGACCCAGCCTACAGGGTAGGCGTCGAGTCGATTGTGTGGGACATGCACTTCAGCGCACCGGTCAGGGCGCTCCAGGAAACCGGTGGTGCTCGGCCTTATGAGATGGCCGGCCAGGATGACACCGACTTTACCTGGTTCGCGGCATGGACCTCGGACGCTCTAGGGCTCGATGGACCTCGCTTCTCCAGCTATCGCTTTTTCACGACGCCCAGGGTGCCGCGGCCGGACGGGTTGCACTCCGCCGTTGTGTCCGATGTCAATGGCGTCGTGATCACCGTTCCTGCCGGCGGGTGGCAAGACAGGTCCGGCAACTCAAATTTCAATACAGCGTCCGCCAACGCGCTGTACCTCGCACACAACTGGAAGGTATCGGTCGCGGACGCGAGCGCGACGGAGGGCACCGACGGAACAATCGACTTCGAGGTGACGCTCAACGCGCGGGACGACTGCAAGACGGTGACAGTGGATTGGACGACCGCTGACGGGACCGCAACGGCGGGAGAGGACTATGCGGCCGCGAGCGGCACGCTCACGTTCGGACCTGGTGAGACGAGCAAGACAATCCGTGTGGCATTGCTTGAAACCGCCGACGTGGACGGCTCTGAAACCCTTTCGGTGCAGCTTGGCAATGCATCCGGCGTTACCCTTGATGATGCGGAAGCGATTGGCACGATCTCCGGTGAAGAAGGGGCCAATGTGCCGGCGACCGGGCACCCGACCGTTACCGGCACTGCCCGCGTGGGCGAGACGCTGACGGCATCGGAATCGGGCATTGTGGACGATGATGGCCTCGCGAATGCGACCTTCGCCTGGCAGTGGATCGCCAACGACGGGACGTCGGACGCGGACATCGCGGGCGCGACGGGGGCCGAGTACACGCTGACCTCGGCAGAGGAAGGCAAGACCATCAAGGTGCGGGCGACCTTCACCGATGACCGCGGCACCGAGGAAACCGTCCTCAGCGACGCGACGGCGGCGGTGACGACGGCATACACCTGCACGGCCCCGAACCTCGCCGGCCGGACCGAGGTCTGGACCGGGACGCTGACGGTCGGGACCGCGGAGATAGGGGGGACAGTTAAAGGCCACGGCTTCAATCGGGAGCCGAGCGGCGGGGGCACCTATGGCGCGCTGTCCGACACGAGCTTCGATTTTGGCGGAACCAGCTACGTCATCACCGCGGTTGTCCGGGCTATCGCGCCTTCCCGGATCCCGGGGCTGGTCGTGATGCTGGACAAGTCCCTGCCCGACACCGAGCGGGATATGCTGCGGCTGCATGTCTGCGGCGACACGTTCGACCTGGCGAGCGTGAGCGCTAACGCCAACCACAGTAACAAGGACAAGAGATACTGGTGGGCCAACCCCGGCATCGACTGGTCCTCGGCGACCACGGTGTCGCTGGCGCTGTCGGGGACGATCAACCAATCGCCGACAGGCGCGCCGGCGATCGCGGGGACGCCGCAGGTCGGCCAGACACTGACCGCGAGCCCCGGCGACATCGCCGACGGCAATGGCATCGCCAACGCGACCTACGCGTGGCAGTGGATCGCGAACGACGGGACGTCGGACGCCGACATCGCGGGCGCGACGGGCGCTGAGTACACGCCGACGGCGGCCGAGGCGGGCAAGACGATCAAGGTGCAGGTAACCTTCACCGACGACGGGGGGACGGAGGAGACGCTGGTCAGCGAGCCGACGGCGGCGGTGAACACGGTGCCCACGGGCCTGCCGGTGATTTCCGGTACGGCGCAGGTCGGTGAGACGCTCACGGCATCGTCGGCCGGTATTACGGATGCGGACGGTCTCACCAACGCGACCTACGCGTGGCAGTGGATCGCCAACGACGGGACATCGGATACCGACGTCTCGGGCGCGACGGGGGCTGAGTACACGGTGACGGCGGCCGAAGCGGGCAAGACGATCAAGGTGCGGGTGACCTTCACCGACGACGGGGGGACGGAGGAGACACTTGTCAGCGAAGCCACGGCGGCGGTGACCGCGGCGCTTCCTTCGGTCTCGGTTGGGGCGGTCTCGTCGCCTGTGACGGAGGGCACGGCGGCCTCGTTCACGCTGAGCCGGACGGGCGCCACGGCGGCCGCCCTGACGGTTGCGGTGAACGTAACCGTGGAGGGCGCGGTGGTTTCCGCGACGCCCGCGTCCTCGGTGACGTTTGCAGCGGGGAGTGCGGAGGCGACCCTGAACGTCGCGACGGTGGACGACAGCGTGGCCGAGGCCGATGCTCGGGTGAGTGTCTCGGTGACGGCTGGCCCCGGCTACCTGGTGGGCAACGGTTCGGGCTCCGCCAGGGTGGACGTGTACGACAACGACGAGGTGGCCTCAGAGCCGGTCGAGACGCTGTGGACATCGACGCTCGAATGGCAGGGCGACTACGGCGCCGGGTGGGTCAACGCCAATGAGGAGGACTTCTCCAGTCCGGGCTGGTCCGAAGACGGGGATGTCTACCGTATCTGGTACATCGCTTATGGGTCGTCGAGCGGCGAGCTATGGGTGCGGGCCGATCCAAACATGCGCGCCGGCGGAATTCCGGGGTCTGGAGAGCTGACATTGCAGGTGGGCCAGGTGACCGTCGAGTCGGCAAGCACGATGGCCAGGTTTGCTCGGGGCGACATCGCCGTCGTCAGGGGCATTGAGCCGAGCTGGACGGTCGGCGAGCAGATCCGGGTGCGGCTGACGCGGACGACAGCAGGCGAGACGGCCGTCACCGGCCCCGGCATCTCGGTCGCGGACGCGCAGGTCCAGGAGGCCGAGGGGGCGGCGCTTGCCTTCCAGGTGACCCTGGCTGCGGCGCAGACCTCCGCAGTCTCGGTGCGCTACGCGACCTCGGACGGCACGGCGACGGCGGGCACCGACTATGTGTCGGTGTCGGGCGCGCTGCGCTTTGGGCCCGGAGAGACGTCGAAGACGGTCTCCGTGCCCGTGATCAACGATGCGCATGACGAGGGCAGGGAGACACTGACGTTGACGCTGTCCAGTCCGTTCGGGGCGCAGATAGCCGACGGCACGGCGACGGGGACGATCGTCAACACCGACCCGATCCCGAAGGCGTGGATCGCGCGCTTCGGGCGCACGGTTGCGGAACAGGTGATCGATGCGGTCGAGGCCCGCATGCGGGCGCCTCGGTCGCCTGGTGTCGAGCTCAGCCTCGCGGGCCAGCGGGTCGGCGGGTCGGTGTCGCCGGACGGAACCGTACCGACGGACTATGTCGCGCAGGCCGGGGACGGGCGGAACCTGGCCGAGTGGTTCGGCAACGGAGACGACCCGGAGCGGCGCCACGGTTCGGGACCGCAAACGATGACCCAGCGCGAGCTGCTGCTCGGCTCGTCTTTCTCGTTCACGGGTGGGACGGCGCGGACCGGCACCTACGCGCTGTGGGGCCGGGGCGCGGTGACGCGGTTCGACGGGCGCGAGGGCAGTCTCTCGCTCGACGGCGAGGTGACCAGCGGCATGCTGGGAGCCGACTGGAGCCGGGATGCGCTGATGGCGGGTCTGGTGGTCTCGCACAGCCTCGGCGAGGGCGGCTACCGCGGGGAGTCGGGCAACGGCGGGATCACATCGTCGCTGACCGGGCTCTATCCGTGGGGCCGCTACGCGCTGAGCGATCGGGTGTCGGTCTGGGGCCTCGCGGGCTACGGCGAAGGCACGTTGACGGTGACCCCGGAAGGCGAGGCGCCGATCCGGACCGACCTGGACCTGACGATGGCGGCGGCCGGACTGCGCGGTGTGCTGGTGCAGGCGCCGGAGACCGGCGGGTTCGAGCTTGCGGTCAAGACCGATGCCATGGGCGTGCGCACGAGTACGGCCAAGGCGCAAGGTCTCGAGGCGGAGCAGGCCGATGTGACGCGTATGCGGCTCGGTCTGGAGGGCTCGCGGCCGTTTCGCTTCGAGGGTGGGGCGAGCCTGACGCCTTCCGTCGAGATCGGCGCGCGGCATGACGGCGGCGACGCGGAGACCGGGTTCGGTGTGGAGATCGGCGGCGGGGTCGCCTGGTCGGACCCGGAGCGCGGCCTCTCGGCGGAGGTCCGGGGCCGCGGCCTTCTGAGCCATGCGGCGGACGGCTTCCGTGAGCGCGGCTTCTCGGGCTCGCTGTCCTGGGATCCGACGCCGGAGACGGGACGTGGGCTGAAGCTCTCGATGAGCCAGACGGTGGGTGCGCAGGCTTCGGGTGGCGTGGACGCCCTGTTCGAGCGCAACACGCTTGCCGGGCTCGCGGCCAACGACAACGGCCAGATCAGTGACGCACTGGCGCAGCGCCGCTTCGAGATGAAGCTGGGGTACGGGCTGGCCGCGTTCGGCGACCGATTCACCTGGACGCCGGAGGTCGGCTTCGGGATGTCGGACACGGGCCACCGGGACTACGGCCTGGTGTGGCGGCTGGTGCGCGACACGCGGAGCGGCGACATCGGGTCGCTGGAGTTCGCCGTGGAGGCGCGGCGGCGCGAGAGCGCCAACGACGACACCCCGCCGGAGCACACGGTGGGGCTGCGGATGAGCGCGCGCTGGTGAGCGCGGGTCCGGCCCCGCGATGGCGAGCCGGCGCGGGCCGGGCGCGATGACGGGCGGGGCGAAGCGCGCCCTCGCCTTCCCGGGCGGACGGCGCGGCGCCGGGCGGCCTTGCGCCGGGCGTGCGCGCTCAGGCGCGGGTGACCTTCCACAGCACCCGGCCGACGATGTGGACGTCGGCGGCAGGGCGTTCGTAGGGCGGGTAGTCGGGGTTGGCCGACAGCAGGCGCAGCCGCGCCCGCGCGGGGTCGCCGGCGCCGGGGCGCACCGGCTCGACGCGCTTGACGACGAGGCCGTCGCCGTCCCAGAGCACGAAGAGCTCGCCGAGCGCGGGCACGGTGCGCGCGGTGTCGACGACGAGGCGGTCGCCCTCGCGAAGCTCGGGCTCCATCGAGTTGCCGCGCACCTTGAGGATGCGAAGCGCGGCCGGGTCCGCGTCGCCCTCGTGGCGGACCATGGCCTCGGGGAGGCGCCAGCGCGCCTTCTCGTGGACGAAGTCCTCGTGCCAGGCGCCGGGCCCGGCGCCGGCCTCAACCTCCATCTCGGTGACGGCGGCGCCGGCGGTGCGCCTTCGCTTCGGCCCGGTCCAGGGCTTTGGGGCCGGGAGCGCATCGTGGCGGAGCTCGGCGGGGTCGCAGCCGAGGAGCTCGGCGAGGGTCTCGGTGTCCTGGAACGAGAGCACGCGGGGCATGCCTCTTGCGAGGTACTGCTGGAGGTAGGCCTTGTTCCTGCCGATGGCGAGCGAGGCTTCGGCGAGCGAGGTGCCGTGTTTCCACAGCGCCTCGCGCAGGGCGTCTCGTACGGGGTCGCTTGCCATCGTTGAAGTCTCCATCCATGCTGGGTATTCGCAGGATAACTCCTAACTAACACGCTTGTCAACGACGCGCGTTCGGCTTACGTTCGCGTCCATGGCAAGCCTCGACGACCAGCTCCGCGCCCTTCTCGGCGCGTTCCTCGCGGACACTGGCACCAGCGCCCGGCGCTTCGGCGTCGAGGCGCTGGGCGATCCGGGCTTCATGGTCTCGCTCGCCCGGGGCCGGGGCCCCGGGCTTCGCACCGTCGACCGCCTTCTCGCCTTCATGGGCCATGCGCCCGTCGGCCCCGCGTTCCGGCGCGAGGTCGAGGCGTTCCTCGCCGCTACCGGCACCAAGGGCTACGTGCTGGGCGAGCTGGCTGTGGGCGACCCCTCCTTCGTCGTCCGTCTCAACCGGGGCGCCTCGTTCCGGCTCTCGACGGTCGAGCGGGTGCGGGGGTGGATGGCGGGCCAGGCCTGCGCGCCGGCGCGCGCGGCGATGCGCCGGGCGGTCGCGGGCGCGCCGCTGCTCGGCGAGGACCTCGATTGCGCACAACACGGAGACTCCGGCATGACCCATGCAGACAACGAATTCCTGAGCACGCGCAAGGCGGCGGCCGCGCTGGGGCTCTCGCCCCGCACGCTCGACCGCTACCGCGAGACCGGCGACGGGCCGGCCTATCACCGCTTCGGCGCGCGCATCGTCTACCGCCGCGCCGACCTCGACGCCTGGGCGGCGGCGCGGCGGGTGCCGGGCGCGGGCGAGACCCCGCCCGAGGGCCCGGAGGACGGCGGCGGCGGCGACCGCCCGGGAGCGGGCCGATGAGGGCGCCGGCAAGGACGATGCCGGGTTCCGGCGGCGGCAGCGCGTCCGGAGCGCTTGGCAGGGCCGCGCTGGCGTCGCTGGCGGTCGCGGCCGTACTGGCGGGGCCGGAGATCGCGCTGGCGACCACCGACACCACCTTCGGCAACCCGCTCGACACGGTGCAGGACATCGTGGGCGGCACCGGCGGGCAGCTCGCCGCGGCGCTCGCCGTTGGCGCGGCGCTTGTCGGCTCGGTGCTCAGGTTCAACGCCATGCAGCTGATGGGCGCGGTCGGCGTCGGCATCGCGGCCGGCGCCGGCACCGGCATCGTGACCGGCCTGGTCGGCACGGCGATCGTCTGAGGGATCGTCCGGTGAACGACACCGCGCGCCACACGATTCCCCGCCGGCTCGACGACCCGGAGCGCTGGCTGTTCTGGACCGTCGACGAGGCGGCGGCGCTGATGGGCCCGGCCCTGCTCGGGCTCGCCGCGAACCAGTTCGTGCCGGGGCTCATAGCCGGCGTCGGCGGCTGGCTGCTGCTGCGCCGGGTCAAGCGCGGCGGCGGGGCGAACATCGCCCGCTACGCGCTCTACTGGTTCCTGCCGGACTTCGTGCTGCGGCTCAAACGCACGCCGCCGAGCCACCTGCGGCGCTTCGCCGGCTGAGGGCGGGAAGGTTCGGGGCGATGCGGCGCGCAGACATGGACTCCGCCATCCGCAGGGTGCGGGACATCCGGCTCGCGCTGGCGGGACTGCTGGTCCTGTCGATGACGGCGAACCTGGCGCTCACCGTGAGCTTCGCGGGGCGCGAGACGGTGACCGTGCTGGTGCCGGCGACCGCCGGTCCCGCCTGGGAGGTCGGCGGCGGCGGGGTTGGCGCCACTCGGGCCGGCGCGCGGTATCTCGAGGACATGGCGCGCACCGTGGCGGTGACGCTGCTGACACTCACCCCCGAGAACGCAACCCACGTCCGCGCCGCGGCGGCCCGTCTGGCGCATGCCTCGGCGCGCGGCGCGATCGGCGCCTGGGTCGAGGCGGAGGCGGCGCGCATGGCCGGGCGCGACATGGCGAGCGCCTTCTACCCCACCGAAATCGAGGCCGACCCGGCGCGGCTCTCGGTCGAGATCTCGGGCGAGCTGGTGACCTGGATCGGGCGCGAGGAGGCCTCGCGCGAGGACCGGCGCTACCGGCTCGCCTTCCGGATCGATGCCGGGCGGATCGGGCTGCTGCGCTTCGAACAGATGGAGAGTGGACAATGACACGACGGACCGGCATGGCCGCGCTGCTTGCGGCCCACGTCCTGCTCGCGGCGGCGCTCGCGGCGCCCGCCCCGGCGCGCGCGATGCAGATCCTGGAGGCGGCGGATCACGCCGAGCTCGCCGCGGAGATTTCCGCGACGGGCGTCAACCGCATCGCGCTCAGCGGCGACCGGATCGCCAGGGTGGTGCGGGCTCCGGACGGCTATGCGGTCGAGCACGACGCCGCTTCGGGCGACCTCTATCTGCGCCCGGCCGGCGGGGGCCCCGCCGGGGGCGGGCCGGTGACGCTCTTCGTCGGCACCGAGAAGGGCTTCACCTACCGGCTGACGCTGACGCCTTCGGCGCGCGATTCGGCGCAGATCCTGATCCGCAACGGCGCGGCCCTGGCGGAGGTGCGCGCCGCGGCCCCCGGGGACAGCGCGCACGTCGCGGCGCTGGTGCGCCTGGTGCGCGCGGTCGCCCGCCGCGAGGCGCTGCCCGGCTACGAGATCCTCGCGTCCGCCGGCCGCCCGGCTGGCGGGCTGACGCTCGTCGAGACCTGGCGGGGCCGGCGCTTCGCGGCGCTCGTGTTCGAGGCCGCGCGTCCGGCATCGGAGGATGCGGACGGCGCTTGGCCCCCCGGATTGGGGTCCGGGACAGGCTCCCCCCGACCCGGGCACGCGGGCCTCGCCGGGACCATCGGGGCGCTTGCGGGGATCGGCCGGGTCGCCGCGCTCTGGCTGGCGGCGCCCGGCACCGGTCCCTCGGGCGGGCGTCTCGGCGTCGCGGTGACCGAAACCGCCCTCCCGGCTCGGGGGCCGGGACAGGCGGCGGGAGGGATGCGATGAGCGCCCGCGGCGGCGGCCCCCGCGTCCGCGACGCGGCGGACGCCGATGCGGTGCGGCGGCGCCAGCTGTTGCTGTTCTCGGTCGTCGCGGCGGTGCTGCTGGTGGCGGTGGCGGCGTGGCTCGGCATGGGCGGCGGCAAGGCGCCGGCGCCCCGGGGCGGCATTGAGGCGGAGATCGCCGGGCCGGACGCGGCCGAGCAGGTCTGGACCCGGCGCTCCGAGGCCCGGCTCGGCGGCATCGAGACGCAGATCCGCGAGATGCAGCAGGAAGCGCGGACGCTGCGCGCCGACAACGACCGGCTGCGCGCGAAGCTGGAGGACGACGCGGCCAACGCGCGCTCCGTCATCGACCGCCAGGCGGCGCTGATCGACGAGCTGCGGCGCGGCATGCACGCGCCCGCGCAGCCGGGCGGCACGGCGGGCGGCGGCTCCGATCCCTGGTTCCGGGGCGAGACCCCGGCTGCGGTGCAGCCGGGCGGGCAGGCGCAGCCGGCGATGCGGGGACGCATGATCGAGACCTTCGAGCTCGACGGCGCGCCCCGGTCTTCCGCCGACCGTGCCATGAGCGGACCGGAGCTGGTGGCCGATGCGGTCGCGAAGCCGGTCTCGGCCTGGCTGCCGGCGGGCGCGCATGCCGAGGCGATCGTGCTGGCCGGCGTCGACGCCTCGGCCGGGGTCTCCTCCCAGGGCGATCCGCGGCCGGTGCTGCTGCGCATTACCGGCCCGGCCTGGACCGCGGCCGAGGACGGGACCGCCATGCGGGTGGACGTCGACGGCTGCACCGTGACCGGAGCGGCGCACGGCGACCTCTCCTCGGAGAAGGTCTATGTGCGCTTCCGCACCATGACCTGCGCGGGGCCGGAGCCCGGCACGGTGGTTGAAACGCAGGTCGCGGGCTTCGTCGCGGGCTCCGGCAAGACCGGGGTGCGCGGTCCCGTGGTGAGCCGCGAGGGCGCGCTGGTCGAGAAGGCGTTCCTCGCCGGCATGATTTCCGGCGTCGGCCAGGGCGTGGCCCAGGCCTTCCAGCCCCAGGCCGTGGCGACCGGCACGGGGGCCGCGGTTGCGAACGCGTCCCTGAGCGACATCGGGCGCGCCGGTCTCGGCGCCGGGGCGTCGGGCGCGGGGCAGAAGGTCGCCGACTACATGATCCGCCGCGCCGAGCAGTACCAGCCGGTGGTCCAGCTCCAGGCCGGCACGAAGGTGACGCTGGTGTTCCTCGAAGGCGCCCGGATCGACGGGCGCGCTCCGGCGCCGGCACGCACTCATACCGCTCAGCAAGGACAATGAACATGACGCATGACACGACACGCGCATCGCGCCGCGCGGCGCTCCCGGCCGGCGCGCTCGCGGCCCTCCTCCTCGCCGGCTGCTCGACCGGGCATATCGGCGAGTCCTGGCAGTGCCCGCTCGCCGAGGGCGGCCTGTGCGACAGCGTCGCGGCGGCCGATCCGGCGGTGCCGGAGCGCAGGGCGGCGGGGGCGGCGGTCCTCGCGGAGCCGCTGTGGCGGGTGCGGGCCGGGGAGCCGCCTATGCCCCCGGCTCGGGAGCCGGCCCTCCCGGCTCGGGAGCCGGCCCCGGATTCGATCCGGGGGCCGGGGCAGGCGATCCCGGCGCAGACGTCCTGCGCCGCGGGTTGCGATGGCGGCTTCGACCCCTTCGCCTGGCTGGCGCGGCTGTTCCGGGCGGAGGCGGATGAAGGCGGGGCGCGGCCGGCCGAAGGGTCGGCGCGGGCGTCCCCGGTGCCGGCGATGCAGCCTTCGGACGCAGGGCCGAGCGAAGAAGCCGCCGCGCGGACCGCGGAACCGGACCCCTCCCCCTTCCCGGGCGAAGCCGGCGCGTCTCAGGACGGGCCCGCGCGGGACGAGCCGCACGCCGGCGATCTTCGCACCGGCGAGATCGTGGCGCGGATCTGGATCGCGCCCTTCGTCGACGCGGACGGGGTCTACCGCGAGGCCTCCCACGTCCGGGTCGTGCTGGAGCCCGCCGGCTGGAGGCTCCGCTGATGGCGGCGGGGGCGCTCTCGCGGCTGCTGGAGCTCTTCGAGGGCCCGGAGGCGCCGGGTCCCTGGACGCCGCCGGCGATGCCGGCCGCGCTGCACGCCCTGCTGCCCTGGCGCGCCTTCGACGAGGCGAGCGAGCTCTACGTCAACGCGGGCTCCACCGGCTTCGCGCTCGAGCTGCCGCCCTTCGCGGGCATCGACGGCGAGACCCTGGGCGCTCTGGCGGGCACGCTGGCCGACGCCGCGCCGGAGCGCTGCACCGTCCAGGTCATCCACTGGGCGAGCCCGCGCTTCGGGGCGGCGAGCCGGGCCTGGGCGGAGCCGCGCAGCGACGCCGGCGGAGCGCTCGCGCGGATGGGTTCGCGGCGCCGCGACCTGCTCGCCTCCGGCGGCTGGCGCCGGCTGCATGCGGGCGGGCCGCCCTTCACGCTCTCGGACTACCGGGTGTTCGTCACCGCCTGCCTCGCGGGCGGCCCCGGCCCGGCCGCCGAGACCGCGCTGGGCGCGTTCCGCCGGGCGTTGGAGGGCACGCTCGCCTCGGCCGGCGCGACGGCGCGCCGTCTGGAGCCGGACGCGCTGCTGTCGCTGGCGGCCGAGCTGATCGCGCCCGATGTCGCCGGCTACCGCGACGGAGAGACCGAGCGCCCCGCCCGCCGCTGGTCGCCGCGCGATCCGCTGCACGAGCAGTGCACCGCCCCCGGCCGCGCGCTCACCGTGGCGCCGACCGGCCTGACTTTCCATCACCCCGACGGGGCCCGGCGTGGCGGGCAGGCCGGCGACATCGCCGTCCGGGTGCTCAGCGCCATCGCCTTCCCCGAGGTGTGGCCGGGCTGGCGCGGCAACGCGCTGGTCGGCGACTTCCACCGCGACTTCCTCCAGCCCGGCTGCCCGGTGCTGACCTGTCTCACCGTGACGACCGGCGATGAGGCCGCGGGCGAGAAGGCGTTCTTGAAGAGCGCCCGCGCCACCCAGCAGGCCGGCACCGGGATCGCCCGCTACCTGCCCGGCCTGCCCGAGAAGGCCAGAGACTGGCAGGCGGTCACCGAGCGCATCAAGGATGGCGAGAAGCTGGTCCGCGCCTGTTACACGGTTGCGGTCTACGCCCCGCTCGATGCGCTCGACGAGGCCGAGCAGGCCGTGCGCGCGATCTATCACGGCCAGGGCTGGCGGGTGAACGCCGAGCGCTACATGCAGCTTCCCTCCTGGCTGGCGTGTCTTCCCATGGTCTCGGCCGGGGGCCTCGACGCCGACCTCGAGCGCATGGGCCGGATGAAGACCCTGCTCACCTCCTCGGCGGTCAACCTCGCGCCGCTGCACGGCGAATGGCGCGGCCAGCCGGCCAATCCCGACAATCCACCCGCCCTCTTCCTGATCGGCCGCCGTGGCCAGCCGGCCTGCTGGTCGCCCTTCGCCAACGAGGCCGGCAACTACAACGTCGCCGTCACCGGCAAGTCGGGCTCGGGCAAATCGGTATTGATGCAGGAGCTGGTGACCGGGCTGATCGGCGCCGGCGGCGAGGCCGTGGTGATCGACGACGGACGGTCGTTCCAGCACACGGCCGAGGCATTGGGCGGGGCGTTCATCGCCTTCGGCAAGGACCCGGCCTGCCTCAACCCCTTCGCCATGATCGACGCCGAAACCGCCAATCACGACGGCGACTACCGCGAGGAGTGCTTCGCCATGCTCGCGGGCGTGATCGGGCGCATGGCGCGGCGCCGGGGCGGGATCGACGACATCGAGGCGGCGCTGATCACCGAAGCAATCGCCGCGGCCTGGGACGAGGCCGGCAATGCGGCCGATCTCGGCACCGTCCAGAAGAACCTCGAAGCGCGATCCGACCGCCGCGCCGCCGACATGGCCACATCCCTCGGCCCCTGGTGCCCTGGCGGGGCCATGGGGCGGCTGTTCGCCGGATCGAACGTGCCGGACCTGGAGAACGCGCTCACCGTGTTCGAGCTCGCCGAACTCAAGGGACGGGGCGACGTCCAGGCGGTGGTGCTGATGCTGGTGGTCTTCCTCGCGACCCAGCGCATGTATCACGGCCCCCGCACGCGGGCGAAGGCGATCGTCATCGACGAGGCCTGGGACCTGCTCTCCGGCGAGGACAGCAAGTCCTTCCTGGAGGGCGCCGCGAGACGGGCCCGCAAATACCGCGGTGCGCTGGTCACCGGCACCCAGAGCGTCAACGACTACTACGCCAACCCGGCCGCCCGGGCGGCCTGGGAGAACTCCGACTGGGTGATCTTCCTCGCCCAGAAGGACGAGTCGGTCGAGCTGCTCAAATCCGAGAAGCGCATCCATTGCGACCCCGGCATGGAGCGGGCCTTGAAGAGCCTGACCACCGCCGACGGGCGCTATGCCGAGCTGGTGCTGCACGGCCCCGACGGCTGGCGCGTGGCGCGGCTGGTGCTCGACGCCTGGTCGGTCGCGCTGTTTTCCTCGCGCGGCCCCGCCTTCGCGGCGGTCGAGACCCTCAAGGCCGAGGGGCTCAGCACGGTCGAGGCGATCGACAGGCTCGCGGGGGACGTTCCCCTGGCTGGCGCCTCTGCCGGCCATTCCGAAACGACAGACACGGGAGAAAGCGCGTGACACGCAAACCGCCGGGCGGCGACAGGCCGCTCAACTGGCCGGACGATCCGGAGACCGTGACGGCCGCCGACATCGACTTCACCGCACTCGCCCATGTGCTGGCCAACACCTGCCGCCGGGGCGGCTGCTGCCGGCAGTACCACTCGGTCGCGGCGCATGCGGTGGTCGTGTCGGAGGAAATCGAGGCGCTCGACGGGCTCGGGGACGAGGACCGGCGGACGCTGGCGCTCCACGCGCTCATCGCGAGTGCGCCGTCCGCCTGGCTTCGGGCACGCGTGCCGGACTCGCAGCGCGCGGCGGATCGTGCCGGAAAGCTCGCCACCGGGATCGAGACCGCGGTGCGCGAAGCGGCCGGGCTGGATGCCGTGCTGGAGGAAGAGCAGGCGGAGCTGCTGCGGTTCGTGACCCGCATGGCGGCCGCGGCCGAGCGCCGGGACATCATGGAGGATGCGCCCGCGGGCGCCGGGGTCGCGTTCCCGCCGCTGAAGCGGCGCATCCGCAGCATTCCGCCGGACAAGGCCGCCGAGGCCTGGCTCGCCCGCTTCCGGGCGCTTGCCGGCGGCCGGGAAGCGCCGCGCAGGGAAAGCGCCTTCGGCTCGGGGCCCGGGGCAGGCGACAAGGGAGCGGCCGATGCAGCCGCATCGTGACAGCCGCCGGCCAATGCTGTCCGGGATTGCCGTCGAGGAGGACGCCGGGGCGGTGTTCCGCGCGGCGATCGCGGCGGGCGTGCTGTCGGGCGAGCCGGGCGAGCGCAACTGGGCCGGCCACTATTTCTACATGTTCCATGACCGCGACGGCGCGGCGTGGTTCAAGCACCGGGACAGCCGGAAGCATGTGACCATGACCGCGCGGCGGGCGGGGAACGCGGCATGAGCGAGGTCCGCCTGCTGGTGTCCGCGCTTCTGCTCTCCGGCGGAGTGGCGGCGGCGGTGGCCGCGGCGACGCTGCGTTACGGCGTCGAGCCGGCGCCGCAAATCGCCGGGGTCCGCCTCGCCGAAATCACGGCCGCGTACACGACGCGTGCGGCGACCGAAGGCAGGACGTCCGAAGAGATTCGCGCCTGGGGCGCGGCGCTGGAAGCGGCCCTCGACCATGTGGCCGGGCGCCATGGAGCGGTGCTGCTGCCGGCCCGGGCCGTGGCGGCCGGCGCGCCCGACATGACGCGGCAGGTCGAGGCGGCGCTCGCGGCCTTCCTCGCCCGCACGCCGGGCGGAAGCGCCGCGCCGCCGGGAGACGGGCGGTGACGGCGCAGCGTCCGATATTCAATCTGCGGACCGCCGGCCCGCGCCGCCGGCATATCGGCTTGGCGGTCATGATCGCGCTCGCCCTTCTCTGGCTGGGCGCGGCCTCGCGCGTCCACGTCAACGCCAGCTGGTCGGACCGGGCCTGGGGTTACGCCGCCTTCCCGTTGTTCGGCGAGGACCCGAGACCCGGCGACCGGGTGCTGTTCGAGCCGCCGGATTCGGTGGGGTCCCCGGTGCCGTATTTCAAGACGGTGCACGGCGTGCCCGGCATGCGCATCGCCGTCGCGGACGATGGAACGGTCCTTCTGGACAACGAGCCGGTCGGCCGCGCCAAGGTGCATGCACTCGACTGTCGGCCCCTCGCGGCAATCGCGCCCGGCACGATCCCGCCGGGGCATTTCTACCTGCACGCCGATCACGTCGACAGCCACGACAGCCGCTACGCGGAGATCGGCCTCGTGCCGCGCGGGCGTATCCTCGGACGGGCCGTCGCCATGCCGGACATTCCCTGGCTGGGGCTGAAGGGACCGCTGGTCGGGCCGGAGGACGCCGCTCCGGCACCGGAGTGCGCAACGATCCTGCCGCATGCGCATGACGGACCGCCCCCGGCTCGGGAGCCCGCCCCGGACGCGATCCGGCGACCGGGACAGGCGCCCGTGGAGGCGGCACGGTGAGGCGCGCATTCCCGACGATGCTTGCCGCCGCCCTGCTGCTCGCGGCCGCCCTGCCGGGCGCGGTGTCCGCGAAGGACCTCGGCGTGCGCGGCGCGACCTGGCCGGTCGCCGAGCCGGACCTGCTGGCGCAGATCGAGGCGCGGCTCGTTGCGATGGAACGCTCCGGCGAGCTGGCGCGGCTGGAGGACGAGGCCCGTGCCAATGCCCGCCGGAAGCTGGAGGAACCTGACCCGGCGCCGGGCATCGCGCCGGCACGGGAAGAACGCTCTCGCCTGTTCGATCCCGCCATCACCGTCGCGCGGGACATCCGCACGCCCGATGGCGCGCCGATCGCCGCCGCCGGCACGCGGGTCAACCCGCTGGAGCGCATGACGCTCGCCCGCGACCTGCTGTTCGTCGACGGAAGGCGCGAGGTCGAGATCGCCTGGGCGCTGGCGCGGGAAGAAGAGAGCGGAAGCCCCGTGAAGATCGTGCTGCTCGCCGGCCGGCCGCTGGAGCTGATGCGAAGGCACCGCCGGCCCTTCTTCTTCGACCAGGGCGGGCGCCTCGCCGCGCGCTTCGGGCTGCGCTTCACACCGAGCCTGGTCGAACAGGAAGGCGCGCAACTGCGGATCACCGAGATCCCGGTCAAGAGCCTGCCCCCCCGGCTCGGGGAGAGCCTGCCCCGGCCCCCGAGCCGGGGGGACAGGCTCCCCGGTTCCGGGGACCGGATAAGCCCCCTACAGGAGGACTGAACGATGCTGAACATGAACCGGGCGACCCTTCTGGGCCATGCCGGGCGCGACCCCGAGATCCGCGATCTGAAGAACGGCGGCAAGGCGGCGACCTTCACGCTGGCCACGACGGAGAAGTGGAAGGACCGGGAGGGCGCCGCCGCCGAGAATACCGAATGGCATCGCGTCGTGGTCTACGGCCCCGTCGTCGAGGCCGTCGGGAAGATGCTGCGCAAGGGCGACGCGGTGCTGGTCGAGGGCCGGATCGCGACGCGCGGGTTCCAGGACCGGGAAGGCAACGACCGCGCCGTCACCGAGATCGTGGTCTCCGGATGGCAGGGGACGGTCAACATCCTGTCGGGAAAGCGCGGAAAAGAGGCCGGGAAGGAAGAGGCCGCGGCATGAACCGCCGCTTCCTTCCCCTGGCGGCGCTGACCCTGGCGGCCGTCCTCTGGTCGGGCGCGGCGTCTGCGCAATCCTGCACCGGGCGGTTCGTGAACCCGATCTCGGACGTGTGCTGGGAGTGCCTGTTCCCGATCTCGATCGGGCCGATCTCCATCGGCAGCGTCTCGGGCGTGCTGGACACGCCGAACCCGTCCTCGCCGATCTGCTTCTGCGGCTCGCCGATTCCCCGCATCGGCCTTTCGCTCGGCGTCTGGGAACCGGCGCGGCTGGTCGACGTGTCGCGCACCCCCTGGTGTTTCCCCAACCTCGGCGGCCTCACCATCAATCCGGGCCTGCCGGCCGGGCGCGGGCGCACCGGGTCCTCTGGAGGCGACGGCGCCAAGGGCTCGGTCTGGCACGCGCACTATTACTTCTATCCGTTGCTGTCGTGGATCGGGGTGCTGCTCGACCTCGGCTGCCTCGAAGGCGGCGGGCTCGACATCGCCTGGACCTCGGAACTGGATCCGGCCTGGCTCGACGACGAGCTCTCGTTCCTGCTCAACCCCGAGGCCGCGCTGTTCGCCAATCTGCCGGCGCAGGCGGCCTGCGCCGCCGACTGCGCCGCGTCCTCCGTCGGGCTGCCGCTCGATCCGCTGTTCTGGTGCGCCGGCTGCCAGGGCGGGATGTATCCGCTCACCGGCAACGTGGCCGCCCATGTCGGCGGCGTGCAGGCCTCGCTTCTGGCCGCCCAGCGCCTGGTCTACCGGCTGCACCGCGCCGGGTTGGCCTGGGGCACCTTCGGCTCCGGTGCGCTCTGCGGGCGCTACCCGATGCCGGTGATGAAGAAATCGCAATACCGCTGGCAGATGACCCAGCCGGTGCCGGCCGTCGATCCGTTCACCGGCTGCAACCCGACCGGGCGCTCCTCGGTCTTGTGGGAAACGCTGCGCGAACTGCCGGTCGCGGGCGAGAACTTCGGGTTCCTGCTGTGGAAGAAACGCAACTGCTGCCTCCTGTGAACCCGTTGAAAAACCGCGACAAATATCAATACCGGAATGAACCGATGACACGATTTGCGCAAGCCCCGACAGTCCTGTTCCTGACCGCCTTGCTGCTGCTGGCAGCGGGCCGGGCCGGAACCCTACAGGGAGAGGAACTGCCGCGCGCTCCGGCCCCGGATGCGGACGCGGCAAGACTGGTCGAGGAAGTACTACGCAAGGCGGGAGGCAACGACGCCGAATCGCTCGGCGCGTGGACCCGCTCGATCGTCGAGCGCGCGCTGGAGCGTGCCGGGGAGACCGCGCGGCGGACGGTTCCCGGATCGGTCGGAGGGACCGCCGCGCCCCTCCCGGCCGAACGCCATGCGGAGAGCCTTGCCGGGAATGCGGCCATTCGCGGCGGCGCGGCCGAGATCCTCATTTTCACCAGCCTTTCGGTGCCGGCGGCGAGCTGGCGGGAATGGGCGCACGAGGCGGCGCGGGCCGGCGCGCCGCTGGTGCTGCGCGGCGTCGGGGAAGGCGGCCTGCCGGAGACGGCGAAAGCGATCGGCGAACGGCTCGGCGGTGCCGAGGCCGGGGTCGCCATCGACCCGCGCCTGTTTCGCCTGTTCGGCGTGACCCGCGTGCCCGCCGTAATCGTGGTCCCGGGCGGCGTACCGCCCTGCGAGAGCCGGGGCTGCGCCGACGATCCCGCGCCGCCCCACGACCTGGTCACCGGCAATATCGGGCTCATTGCAGCGCTGGAGGCGGTTGCCGACGAAGGATCGGCAGGACGGGAAACTGCCCGCCGAAGCCTCGGACGCATGGGGCGGGAGCCATGACGGCGCGGGCGATATGCCGGAGAGAGCGGGCGACCCGGCTGCTCGGCCAGGCGCTCGTGGCGGCGGTCTTCGGGTTTCTGTTGTGGATCGTTCTCGGCGGCGGGGCGCAGGCAGGCGATCCGGGGGCGGAAGCCCGCGCTATCGGTAATGCCGGTACGGCGGCGGCCCGCGCCATCGCGCGCGACTCGTCCAATGCGGCGAACGTGCCGGGCTACGCCGGGACGGACCTGCCGGAGCGCAGCATCGGCGCCAATGCGCTGGAGGACGAGGGCCGCGCGCGGCTCGCCGATCCGGACGACCCCGGCGGCGCGGCCGGGCGGGCCGTGGTCGAAGGCGTGACGAGCCGGCCCTCGGCGAGCGTGCCGGCGAGCGACCCGCTGGTGCAGCGCTCGGAGGGCATCGCCGGGTCGCCGCAATCGGCGGCGCACGGCGCGGACGGCCTGGCATCGGGCAGCGCGACCGCCTGCGGGGCCGAACTCGAAGACGCCCAGGACGGAGGTTCCTGCGGCTCGGTGCGCTACTGCGTCGGTGCGGGCTGCGAAACCGTGTCGCCGCAGGCCAACACGGGATTCGTCGAGTCGACGACCCGGCTCAACATGGCGGTGGAGCTCGGCGGCGAGGAGTTCGACCGGGACAATCTGGAGTTCTTCAAGGGCACGCGCCAGCGCTGCCACATTCATTTCGGGGGTCTCGCGAACTGCTGCAAGAACAGCGGGCTGCTGGTCGGGCTGGCCAACTGCTCGGCCTCGGAGCGGGAGCTGGCCGAGGAGCGGAACGCCGGCAACACCCACTATCTCGGCAAATACTGCTCGAAGAAGACCTTCTTCGGCATCTGCATCCGCCACTCGCGCGCCTGGTGCGTGTTCGGCTCGAAGCTCGGGCGCATCCTGCAGCAGCAGGGCCGCGCGCAGCTCGGCATCGGCTGGAGCGATTGCCGGGGACTGACGGTCGCGGAGATCGAGGGCATCGACTTCGCCAGCCTCGACCTCTCGGAGTTCACCGAGGACCTGATGGACGCCTCGAAGGAGCCGTCGGTCTCCCTGCCCGACGCCGGCGACACGGGCGAAGCGATGCGCACCCGGATCCGCGACTTCTACAGCCGGGGGCAGTGAGATGTCCGCTGCCGCGAACCCTGCCGTCCGGCGCGCCGTGGCACGCGCCGTTGCGGCCATCGGTATCTGGGCGGCCCTCGGCGCGTCCGCGGCGGGCGGGGAATGGCGCTCCTGGTGTCCCGAGCCGGGCTCCGGATCCTCCCTGGGCTGGCACTTCTACTGCGACAGACAGGACGGAAACGAGGAACAAGCCTTGCCGCAGGCGCCTCCTCCTGCCGCGGAACCGGCGAAACCAGCCACCGAGCGCATCCGGGAGATGCGCCGCGCGCTGGAAGAGGCGCGCGCCGAGGCGATCCTGAACCCGACGAGGGAGAACGTGACGGCCTATCTGCGCCTGCAGCAGGAGACGCTCGAAAGGGCCTCCACCTTCTCCGATGTCTTCCGGCGCACGGTCTGGGCGACGCCCGAGATCGACTACACGCTGCGGCGCCCGGTGGGCGCGCTGGCGAAGCAGGTCTGGTCGGACCAGCGGCGCGTTGACCGGGACCGGGTGCTCGCCCGGCTCGGGGAGCGCTACGGGCTGATCTATCTGGGCCATGCCGGCTGTGCGGGCTGCAAGGTCTTCGGCCCGCTGCTGCGCGCCTTCGCGTCCCGCCACGGCCTCGACGTGCTCGCGGTGTCGCTCACCGGCGAGGCGCTGGAGGGCTGGCCCGAGGCGGTGGCCGACAACGGGCGCGCCGCCCGGCTCGGCCTCGGCAACGCCCCCGTTCCGGCGCTCGTGCTGTTCGACACTCAAACAAGGCGGGTTATGCCGGTCGGCTTCGGCGTCATGGCCGAGGACCAGATGGCCGAGCGGATCTATGCGCTCACAGCCCTGGAGCCCGGCAATGACTATTAGAAGAACCTGCAAGGATTCGGGATTCCGGCGGGGACACCCTTATCGACCGATCGCCGCGGTGGCTATTGCGGTCGCGTTGGCGCTGGTCGTAGCTCCGCCCGCCCGCGCCGACGTGCTCTCGGAGATGAACCGCTTCTGGCAGGGCGCGGCGGTCAACACCACCGGCCCCACCGCCTTCCAGGGCCAAGCCTCCGGCCACTGGACGCTGGGCAACCTCTATCTCCGCTCACCGGTGCGCTCCGAGCAGATCGCGACGGTGAGCCTGCCGTCCTTCCGGGCCGGCTGCGGCGGAATCGACGCGTTCGCGGGGGCGTTTTCCTTCATCAACTCGGACCAGCTGATCGCCTTCGGGCGCGCCGTGGCTCAGAACGCGGCCGGGTTCGCCTTCGAGCTGGCGCTGGAGACGATCTCGCCGGTGATCGCCGAGACCATGGCCAAGCTCCGGGCGCTCGCGCAATGGGTCAACAGCCAGAACCTCAACAGCTGCGAGACCGCCCAGGCGCTGGTGGGCGCGCTGTGGTCGAAGAACGACCGGGCCTCGTCCGCCATCTGCGCCGCGATCGGCACCGGCCAGGGGATATTCTCGGATTACGCGGCCGCCAAGCATGGCTGCGGGGCGGACGGAAGGCGCAACTCGACGCTGGCCGCTGCCTCCGGGGCGATGCGCGACCAGGTGCCGGTCAACGTCAACTACGCCTGGAAGGCGATCCGGGCTTCCTCCTTCCTCGCGGGCGACACGCAGCTCGCCGAGTTCGCGATGGCGGTCACCGGCACGCTGATCGTGACTGCGCCGACCTCGGACGGGGACAACTCGGGCCCGCGCGTGCGCATCCTGGAGCCGCTGGCGCTCGACCGGCGCGTCACCGAGGTGCTGATGGAGGGCGGCGGCCAGCTGCCGGTCTACCGCTGCGATAACGCCAACCTCTGCCTCAACCCGTCGCTGGGCACGGTGACGATTCCTGCCAACCGGGGCTTCCGCGCGCGGGTCGCCGAGCTGCTGCGCGATCTCGTGGATGCCGTCCGCACCGACAACGCGCCGCCGGCCGCCGCGCTCGGGCTGGTCAACCTCACCACCCTGCCGGTCTACCGGGTCGCCAACGCGGCGGCCGCCTACCGGGGCGCGGTGATCGACCAGGAGATGGACGCGCTCGCCGAGGCCGTGGCGCTCGACGTGATGCAGGTCTGGATCACCGACCTGCACCGCACGGTCGAGGAGCGCGCGGGGACATTGGATATTGCCGACGGGGAGCAGCTCCGGCGCTGGCGCGAGGGGCTGAGGTCCAATCGGGTGGCGCTCGCAAGGCATCGCCACCAGGGCCTGCAACGCCTCAATACCGCGCTGGCCGTGGTCGAGAAGCTGCGCCTGATCGAGACCGAACTCGCCGGCGCGCTCTCGGCCGATCTCCGCGCGGCGCTCGCCTTCGCCCGCGGCGGGGCCGGGGCGGGGTCCCGGTGAGGTAGCGGCGACACCTTATATATGTACGAGCTCTTCACCCTCGGCGGCGGCGCCTATCTGGTCGATCTCCTGAACGCGGTCGCGGCGATCGCCTCGGGAGGCGCCTTCGTCACGCTCGGTCAGCTCGCCGGGGTGACGGGGCTTGCTTGGGTGCTCTTCCGCACCGCCTTCGGCGGCTCGTGGAAAGACAACGCGAAGTGGATCCTGCTGTTCGCGGTCGTGTGGGGCGCGATGATCGTGCCGAAGGCGACCGTGCGCGTGGTGGACCGGCTCGATCCGACGCTGGCGCCGGCGGTGGTCGCCAACGTGCCGATCGGGCTCGCGCTCTTCGCGTCGCTGACGTCGCAGGTCGGCGACGGGCTGACCCGCCTCACCGAGCAGGCCTTCACGCTACCGGACGACCTCCAGTACCAGCGCCACGGGATGATCTTCGGGGCCAGGCTCGCGGCCAAAACCACGCGGCTCGAGATCACCGACACGGTGTTCGCGCGCAACATCCGCAACTACGCCCGGCAATGCGTGTTCCACGCCCTCTTGCTGGGCCACATCTCGGCGGACGACCTCCGTGAGTCGACCGATATCTGGCGGCTGGTCACCGCCACGGGCACGCCGTCCGCCGGGGCCTCGCCGGCGCGCATGTTCGAGTTCGCGACGCGGCAGGCGGGCGGCGTGGCAGGCACGACCGGGATCGAGCGCGAGATCGTCACCTGCCAGCAGGGCGCGGGGCGGCTCAACGCCCGGTGGAACGCCGAGATCGCGCGCGCCGGCACCGTGTTCGGGCGGCGGATATTCCCCGACGCGCGGACCGAGGCGCTGGCCCGCGCCGAGTTGCTCGCGGCGCTGCCGGCGGCGCATGACTTTCTCATAGGGGCCTCGCGTTCTGCCGGCGAGATCATGCGCCAGCAGATGGTGCTGAACGCCGTCCACGACGCCGGCGAGCAGTGGGCGGCCGAGGCCGGCAACGCCGCCGCGCTCCGGGCCTATACCGAGGCCCGCGCCGAGGCCCAGACCGTCTCCGCCTACCGGGCGATCGGCAGGCAGGCCGAGACCTGGGTGCCTCTCCTGCGCATCGTGTTCGAGTGCCTCTATGTCGGGGCGTTCCCGATGGCTGTGCTGCTGATGCTGACGCCGGCGGGGCTGACGATCTTCCGCTCCTATGTCACCGGGCTGGTCTGGCTCCAGAGCTGGGGCCCGCTCTACGCGGTGCTGCACCGCATCTCCATGGGCGAGGCGGCCGAGCGCATGCAGGCGACCGCGCTCATGCCGGGGGGCGATATCGGCATCTCGCTGGTCGCCCAGGCCGGGATCCGCGCCGTCGCCTCCGACGTGGCGGTGATGTCGGGCTATCTGTCCATGTCGGTGCCGTTCCTGGCGGCGGCGCTCGCCTACGGGCTCTCCAAGGCGACGGTGTTGGCGACCTCGGTGCTGGCGGTCGGCCAGGACGCCGCCTCATCGGCGGCGCATGAGGGCACGACCGGCAATCTCTCGCTCGCCAACACCGGTTACGACACTCACCGGTTCGCGACCCTGGAAGGCCGCCAGATCCGCACCTCGGCCCATGTCGATACCGACCGCTATACCGGCTACGCGCCGGCCGGCGCGGGCATGACGGTGACCGGGGACGGCACGGTGGTTGCCGATGCCGGGGCCGCCACCAGCCGCATTCCGGCCGCCGGCGTGAGGCTCTCGGAGTCGCTGGCGACCAGCCAGGAGCAGCGGGCGGCGGAAGCGCGGTCGCTGTCGCGGAACTGGTCGGCGGAGGCGGGCCAAGCGCGCAACGCCGCCGTCACCGACGCGACGGGGCTGATCGAACGCTACAGCCACGACGTCTCGACCGGCGAGGCCTACGCGCGCGGCGTCACCGAGAGCGAATCGAGCCAGGCGCAGCAGCTCGACTCCCATGTCGAGAAGATCTCCGAGATCGCGGGCATATCGAAGAACCAGGCGGCGGTGCTGACCGGGCAGGCGAAGGTGGGCGGCGGCTGGGACTTCATCGTCAAGGCCGGCGCGGAGGGCTCGGTGATGTGGCGCGGCCAGACCATCGAGCAGGACGCCTGGAACCGGGTCAAGGAGTACGACCGCCAGCATGGTGTGACCGAGACCTGGTCGCAGGTCGCCGATGCCTCACGGCGCTACTCGACGCAGACCGGCGACAGCGAGATGGCGAGCCTCGACGAGAGCATGAGCGCCAACCTCACCCGCATGCGCAGCTTCCAGGAACGCGCTTCGCTCGCGCGCCAGGAATCCGAGAGCTGGTCGGAGCAGGCCGCGCAGGTACGCTCGGACGCCCAGGCGATCGAGCGCGAGCTCGGCCAGCCCTTCTTCTCCTGGCTCTCCGAGCAGCGGGGAACGGACGGGCGCGCGATCGGCGCCGCCGGCGCGATGCGCATCGCCTCGCCGCAGACGGCGGAGGACTCCGAGCAGCTCCGGGAATATGCCGCCGCCTTCATCGCCGAAAAGTATCCGGCGCCCGCCGGACCGGACCCGTCGACCGTCGGCGGCGCGGCGGAATACGAGGGGGCGACGGGGAAGTTGCGGGAGGCCTATGCCGGCGAGACCGCGGCCGCCCATGCCGGCTGGTCGGCGGGCGTCCGCGACCGGGCGCGCGAAGCCGGTGCGCCGCAACCGGGCGAGGCGCCGGCGAAGGCGATGGAGGAGCGGGTCGAGACGAAGACCGAGCAGATCATGAAGGGCACGGCGCGCGAGGCCCGGCAAACCGTAACGGGACGGGAAGCCGCCGAGGGAAGAGCCGGGGTCGAGGTCGAGCGGGACAAGCCCTTCGAGCAACACGCCACGGAGAACCTGCCGGTGGTTGGCGACTGGCTGGCGGGCAAGCTGTTCGGCAGCGCGAAGAACGCGGTGCCCGACGCCGCGCCCGGCGGGGACGGAAGGGGCAGGCAGGACGAGAAGGGCTGGGGGGACTCCTCGCCGTGACCGGCGGGCCGGCAGTCTCCGGCTCAGTCGCCGCGCATCAGTCGTTCGTTCTCCTCGGCGAGGGCCATGTCCAGCCACGCTCCGCTCTTCGTGGACCAGTCGATGAGCTCGGTGCCGTCCGTCATCTCGTGCCGGCCGAACGCGGACCAGTCGCGCCGGCGGAGACCGCGCCGGAGTGCGAGGACCAGCGACGCGACGAATGCCCAGGCGCCAGCCGCCAGCCACGCGGCGGCGACGGTCTCGATGCCGGCTCCGGTGGCGGCGGACCATGCGGTAGAGAACGCCGCGAGCGCGAAGCCGGCGAGCACGATGGCGCGCTCGGCGGGCGATGGCCGGGACAGGTCTCCGCAGAGTTCGGCGGGCCCCCTGGAGTCATTCAATGTTCTCGCCATGTTCATGTCTCCCGATCATACCGGCGACGCGGAAAAAGGGAATTCCCGGAGCCCGGTCTTCCGGCTCGATGGCCGCTTGCCCCGGATACGGGCCCGGGCCTCTTCCCCGGCCCGGAGACCCTCGCCCGGCCTCCGCTTCGCTCCGCCTCCGCGCGGCGAACCGGACAAGGGTGAGGAGACCGGTTATGCGCGGCATCGGCGGCAGCACGCTCCGGGGCGGCCAGACCGTCTTCCACGGCATCCGCATGTGGGGCCAGCTCTTCCAGGCCGCCATGCTGTTCGCGGCCTTCATGACCGTGGCCGTACCGGCCTGGACCCTCTGGAACCGCACCACGGGCGCGGAGTGGTACGCCGCCGGGATGGCGACGCTCGCGGAGGTGAAGCTCGTGCTCGGCTACGACCCGGACTCGGGCCAGGAGGTGCGCTTCGCCGACGGCACGCGCCGCGTGCTGCGCATCCGCGACATCGCCGCCTCCGTCCCGGCGCTGGAGGCGCGGGAGAAGATAAAGGCCGAAATGTTCGCGAGCGCCGGGCTCGGGGCCGCCGCCGGAGCGGGACTGATCGCCCTCTTCCTCATCGTGTTCTGGTGGCGCGGCGCGCAGCTCGGCCGGCAGAAGCGCATCAGGGGCGCCGAGATGGTCACGGCCGGGGAGCTGCGCCGCCGGCTGCAATCGCCCCATGCGCGGCTGCTGACGGCCTTGCCCGGCGGCAGGCGGCTCCGCCCCTACTCGATCGGCGGCATCCCGTATCCGGAGCGCACCGAGACCCAGCACACGATCGTCTCCGGCACCACGGGGTCGGGCAAGACGGTGCTGATCTCCGACCTGGTCTCCCAGATCCGCGCGCGCGGCGAGCGTTGCGTCGTCTACGACAAGATGGGGAGCTACACCCGGTCGTTCTTCGACCCCGAGCGCGACGTGCTGATGAACCCGCTCGACGCCCGCGCACCCAGATGGTCGCCCTTCCTCGAAGCGCGCAACCCGCGCGACTTCGACATGATGGCGGCGGCGTTGATCCCGCAGCAGAAGGATACGGTCGATCCGTTCTGGGTGACGGCGGCGCGCCAGCTCTTCTCCAACGGCGCCGGGGTGTTCTGGAAGCAGGGGCTGACGGACAACAAAGTCCTGGTCGACCACCTGCTAAAGACCGAGCTGACCGCGCTTGCCGAGGCGATGGCGGGCACGGTGGCGCAGTCGATCGTCGATCCGGAGAACCCGAAGACCGCGCTCTCGGTGCGCGCCATGCTGACCGCCAACCTCTCGGCGCTGGAACTCCTGCCGGATACCGGCAAACCCTTCTCGATCCGGGACTGGATATCGGACGAGGAGCGCGGCGGGTTCCTGTTCCTCACCTCGCGCGGCGACCAGCATGCGTCCCTGCGCGGGCTCATATCCACCTGGCTGGAGATCGCGGTCAACGCGATGCTGTCGCTGGCTCAGGACGACGGCCGGCGCATCTGGGTCATCCTCGACGAGCTCCCCACCCTGCACCAGGTGCCGTCGCTCCAGCCAGGTCTTGCGGAATCCCGCCAGTTCGGCGGCTGCTTCGTGCTCGGCGTCCAGGTCGCCTCGGCCCTGCGCGACCTCTACGGGCGCAACGGCGCCGAGACCATCTCGGGGCTCTGCGGCACGCGGGTGGTGCTGGCCGCCCCCGACCGCGACACCGCGCAATGGTCGGCCGACAGCCTGGGCCGCAGCGAGGTTGAGGAGGTCGCCGAGGGCTATTCCTACGGCGCCAACACCATCCGCGACGGTGTCTCGCTGACGCCGCGCCGCGAGCTGCGCGCACTGGCGCTGCCCTCGGAAATCATGCGGCTCGCCAACCTGGAGGGCTATCTGAAGTTTCCGGGCCCCTTCCCAGTCGCCTCGATCCGCCTCAAATACGTCTCCCGGCCGAAGGCGGCGGAGCGGTTCGAGCCGCGCGAAGAGAACGGGGCAGAGCTTGGCGAAGGCCGCGGCGGCGCCGGGGACGCGGCGATGGCCGATGCCGCTGGCGGCGGCATCGCGATCCCGGAGCTGCCGGGCGAGGCCGTCGCGGACGGCGGAGAGGCGTCGCCGGCGAGGGACGACACACCGGACCCTGCGCCGCTCCCGGACGGGCCGGAGCCCGTGCCGCTGCCGGGCGAAGCGGAGGACGGCTCGCGGCGTGCCGGAGAGGCCGCGGACCGCGAGCCGGAGGAAGGCCGGGCCCCCGGCAACGGGCCGGGCGTCGCGATCTGAGATGGTCGCCTCGATCGGGGCGGTCGCCGCCCCGGCCCAGGGCGCGAGCTACTACGAGCGCGACGGCTACTACGCGAAGGACGATCCCGAGCACAGCGCGGCGAGCGCCTGGGCCGGCAGGGGCGCCGAAGAGCTCGGCCTGAAGGGCCCGGTCGATCCGGACACCTTCCGGGCCGTCCTCGAAGGCAAGGTGCCCGACGGCTCCGACACCCGGCTCGGGCGGCGCGGCAGGGACGGGAGCATCGAGCATCGCCCTGGCCGCGACCTCACCCTCTCGGCCCCGAAATCCGTCTCCCTCGCCGCGCTCGTCGGCGGCGACGCGCGCGCGGTCGAGGCCCACGACCGGGCCGTCGCGCGCACCCTCGCCTGGTTCGAGAAGAATGTCGCCGAGACTCGCATGAAGGACCCCGAGACGGGGCGCATGATGCGCACCGGGGGCCAGAAGACCGTCATCGCCACCTTCCGCCACGACACCTCGCGCAACCTCGATCCCGCGCTGCACACCCATGCGGTGATCGCGAACATGGTCAAGGACGGGGACGGCAAGTGGCGCTCGATGGCGAACGAGCGGCTCTACGAATCGAAGATGCTGCTAGGCGCGCTCTATCGGAGCGAGCTCGCGCAGGGGCTCGCGCGCCTCGGCTACGGCATCGAGAAGACCCATGCCGACGGGCGTTTCGAGATCGCGGGCGTCTCGCGCGAGGTCGTGGAAGCTTTCTCGACGAGGCGCCAGGAGATCGAGGCGGCGATGGCCGAGCGCGGCGGCGGCGACACCGCCGACGATCAGCGCCTCGCCCAGCGTGCGGCGCTGATGACCCGCGCGGCCAAGCGCGACGTCGACCGGGACGAGCTGCGCGAGAGCTGGCAGCGGCAGGCGGCGGGGCTCGGGTTCGACGCCAGGGGGCTCGGCGCCGAAGCGAGGGCGCGGGACGCGGGCCGGGACGCGGGCAAGGACGCCGGCCCGGCCAGCGGGAACGGCGCCATGCCCGGCAGGAGCATCGCTGCGGAAACGGAGCCGGCGGCGCGGGAGAGCGCCCCGATATCGCCGGCGGGCGCCGCCGTGGACTGGGCGGTGGCGCATCTCTCGGAGCGCGAGGCGGTGTTCGCGCGCACCGGCCTGCTCGCCGCGGCGCTTGCCTGGAACCCGGGCGCGGCGGCCATCGGCGATGTCGAGCGCGAGGTCGCGGCGCGCGAGAAGGCGGGCACGTTGCACGCCGCCCGGGTGCCGGGCGCCGAGGGGCTGCTCACCACCGACCGCGCGGTCGCCGACGAGCGCGAGACGATCGCGCTGATGCGGGCGGGCGAGCGCCGCGGCGCCCAGCCGATGCGCGCCCGCGCGGTCGACAAGGCGCTGAGCGGCGGCCCCCTCACCGCCGGGCAGAAGGAGGCGGTGAAGCTCATCCTGTCGTCGGACGACCGCACCGTCGGCGTCCAGGGCTATGCCGGCTCGGGCAAGACCACCATGCTGAGGCGCGCCCGCGCGCTCATGGAGAAGAAGGGCTACGAGGTCCGGGGCCTCGCGCCCTCGGCCTCGGCCGCGCGCACGCTCGAAGGCGAGGCCGGGATCGGGAGCGAGACCCTCCAGCGCTTCCTCGCCCGCTACGCCGGCGTCGCCGAAGGACGCATGACGGGGAAGGGCGAGAAGGACATGCGCGCGCAGTTCGCGAAGACCGCGCTCGTGGTCGACGAGGGTTCGCTCGCCTCCACGGTCCAGGCCCGGAACCTGCTCAGAATCGCCGATGCGCTTCGCATCCCCCGTGTGGTGCTGGTGGGTGATGCGAAGCAGCTCGATGCCGTCGATGCCGGCAAGCCCTTCGCGCAGCTCCAGAAGGCGGGCATGAAGACCGCCGTCATGGACGAGATCATGCGCCAGCGCGTCCCCGCGCTGAAGGAGGCCGTCGAGGCGAGCCTCGCCGGCGACGTCGCGCGGGCCTTCGACAAGCTCGGGGAGAACGTAGCGGAGGTGAAGCCCGACAACCTCGCGGGCGCCGCCGCCGCGCGCTGGCTGGCGCTGTCGCCCGAGGAACGCGCCAACGCCGGGCTGATGGCCCCGAGCCACGGGCTGCGCGAGCGGATCAACGAAATCGTCCGCGAGCGGCTGGTGCGCGACGGCGCGGTGCACGGCCCCGCCATGACGGTCGACCGCCTCGTCTCGCGCGGCTACACCAGCGCCGAAAAGACCCTCGCCGCGAACTACAGGCCTGGCGACACGGTCGCGTTCCACCGTCCCTACAAGCGTCTCGGCGTGGAGAAAGGCGATGAGCTGCGCGTCGCGGGGGTGGACCACCGGACGCGGACGGTGAAGCTGGAGGGCTCTGACGGGCGATCCGTCGCCTGGGAGCCCAACCGGATCGCGGCGCGCGCGGGCGGCGTCGAGGTCTACCGCGGCGAGGAGATGGAGCTGCGCGCCGGCGACCGCATCCGCTGGACCCGCAACGATGCCGGCCTCGGACTCGTCAACAGCGGCACGGCGGAGGTCGCGGCCGTGCGCGACGGCAGGGTCACGTTCCGTCTCGAGGACGGGCGCACGCTCGATCTCGCCCCCGGCGACCCGCAGCTCCGCCACCTCGACCGCGCCTGGGCCTCGACGGTGCATGCATTCCAGGGCCGCACGGTCGATACCGTGATCGCCGCGATGGAGGCGAACCATCCCCACCTCACCACGCAGAAGAGCTTCTACGTCGAGATCTCCCGCGCGCGGGACCGGGCCGAGCTCGTCACCGACGACCGGTCGGCGCTGAAGGAGCAGCTGGAAGCGGCCACCGGGGAGCGGATCGCGGCGTTGGAAGCGGTTGAGCCAGACCGCGCGAAGGGGCAAGAGGCCGGATTGGAGGATGGGCGGAGCGCCGGACGCGAGAGCAGCGCGTCGGTATCGCGGGAGCGGGACCGCTCACCGGAGCCGGAAATGGAAGGGACTCGGGCGCCGAAAAGCGTGGATCGGGAGCTGGGGATGTAGTGTCGCGCGGTACGGAAACCCGCATTGTCGCCCCAGGCGGTAGCCGGTACCCTGTTCCCAGGGACGATTCAGAGACAGGGGGTTCGCGGTCGAGCGTGTCCAGTGCGAAGCAAATACTTGCCATGTTGCGTAGCCGGGCCGCGGGCGATGAAGAGCAGTTCTTCACCATCGCGCTCCAGGTCGCGGCGGCCGAGGCGCGCCAGGGACATCGTACCGTGGCGGAAGAGCTTCGGGAGGCCGTGGAGAAAGCGCGCACTCATTCCGGTGGAGGGCAGACCGTCGCTGTTCCGTTCGCAAGGCCACGCGGTGACCTCGCCGACCTCATAGAGCTGCGCAACCCCTCGCACCGCCTTGATGACGTTGTACTGAACACCACGCTGCGTGGTCAGCTCGACGATCTGATCCGCGAACAGGCGCGCAGGGATTGGCTTCGCGAGCACGGGAAGACGCCGAGCCGGCGAATCCTGTTTGTCGGGCCGCCGGGATCGGGGAAAACCATGACCGCCGAAGCGCTCGCCGGTGCCCTGAGACTGCCTTTGTTCGTGATCCGCCTGGAGGCGCTTATCACACGGTTCATGGGGGAGACGGCCGCCAAGTTGCGTCTCGCATTCGATGAAACGGCGAAACGCCGTGGGGTCTATCTCTTCGATGAATTCGACGCCGTCGGCGGTCATCGCAGCGCGTCCAACGACGTTGCCGAGATGCGCAGGGTCCTGAACTCGTTCCTGCAATTCATGGAAGAGCCGAACGCGACGGACAGCTTGATCGTCGGTGCGACCAACCACCCCGATCTACTCGATCACGCATTGCTGCGACGGTTCGATCTTGTCCTGCCCTTCGAGATGCCGACCGACGACGAGATCCGCCGGATCATCAAGGCTTGTCTGCGACCGATGAAGTATCCGAATCTGGCTTGGAAACGGATCGTGGATGCGGGGCGTGGCCTGAGCCAGTCCGAGCTTTCGCGCGCGGCGGAGAAGGCTGTAAAGACCGCGATACTCGATGAACGGGACCGTCTGACGACAATGGACGTTGTCGGCGCTCTCGATGAACGCCGGGGGATGCGCGAGGCTTTCACGGGCGCGCAAGGTTCGACCTGAGTCGTGGCCTCCCCTTACGATCTTCCGCACATTGACTTGTCGCGGCGGCTGCAGGCCGCGCCGTTTACATCGGCTGCCTCCAATCAGATCGGAGCGGGAACACCGCGCAGCCGCGAGGAGCATGGCGAGAAGCTGCGCGGCGAACTGGCCGCATCCTATCGGGCGTTCGATGCGGCAAGGCGTGAGGATCCTCGTCTGGATCCACCCCAGGGCGCCTTTCTCGAAGTCGAGCTGAAGCGGGGATCGCGGGTCGATGTCGTCGAACGAAGAGACGATGGCATCAGGCCGGGGGCGGCCAGGCTCGATACGAACGAGAAACGGATCGTCGGGCTGTATGTCCCCGATGAGTCGCGCGAGGTATTCGCGGAGATTCTTCGTGAATATCAGGAAGGCGAACTGACCCCGGGAGGCAAACCGCAGCGCAAGGCCTTCGTCGATCCCATCGAATCCATCCGTGCAGCTCGTCTTGAGACGTTCTGGACCGACGATGCTTCGAGACTTCCGCCACCAGGCCGACAAATGTGGTGGGAAGTCTGGTGCGTGCGCGCGTTGGAGGACGAGCTCGAGCAGTTGGTCGCCCGGCTCGGAGCGCGCGCGGCGGATCGCGAGCAATGGCTGTATTTTCCCGAACATGTCGTGCTGCCGGTGCTGGCCGACAGGGCAACCATCGAGCTGATGCTGTTCGCGCGGCTTTCCATTGTCGAACTCCGGAGGGCAAGCGACAGCCCGGCCTTCTTTCTGGACGATATCGACCGTGACGAGCAACGGGACGTCTGCGAGGAGCTGGCTGAACGAACCGAATGGCCGGGCATGGATGTTCCGGCGGTCTGTCTTCTCGATACAGGGGTGAATCGCGCCCATATCCTGATCGAACCGGCGCTCGCCGAAGCGGATATGGCCGCGGTGAAGGCCGAATGGGGAGTCGCCGACTCCGCGCAGGGGCACGGCACGGGCATGGCGGGGCTTGCGCTGTTCGGAGACTTGACTCCGCATCTGACGGGTGCGGAGGTCCCTTCGCTGACCCACCGTCTGGAGTCGGTGAAGATACTGCCGCCGAACGGATTCGATCCGACCGAAGAGCGTTTGTACGGCGCGTACACGAAGCAGGCCGTGGCATTGCCCGAAACCGAGCGTCCGGACCGTCGAAGGGTGTTTTGCCTGCCGGTGACCAATGAAGACCGGACCGGCAATCGGCCGACGACCTGGAGTGCCGCGATCGATCAGGAGGCTGCCGGTGTGACGGAGGCTGGCGAGCGGGTGCCGCCGAGACTGTTTGTCGTGTCGGCAGGCAATGCGCCGAATGAGATCACGATGGATCGCATCGCGGACCCGGACGCGCTCGAAATCGAGGATCCCGCGCAAGCCTGGAATGCCATAACGGTCGGCGGGTACACCGATCTGATCAATGTCCAGGAACCGGAATTCGAGCATTGTTCGCCCTTCGCCAGGGCGGGCGACATCAGCCCCTATACGCGGACATCGACCCTGTGGCTCCAGGGCAAGGCCCCCTTCAAGCCGGATATCGTCATGGAAGCGGGCAACCGTGTGGTTTCGCCCGCGAGGACGGATGCGTACGACGCGGATTCGCTGGCGCTATTGTCGACCGGCCCGAACACCGATCAGCATCCACTGGTGTCATTTCGGGCGACGAGCGCGGCCACGGCGCAGGCTGCACGCCTTGCCGCGCGGTTGAGGGCCGAGTTTCCGCACTATTGGCCCGAGACCATACGGGCCTTGATGATCCACGGAGCGGAGTGGACACCGCTGATGAAGGATGCCTTGACGGCGGCGGGCACCAAGAGTGCGGCCTGTCTCCTCCTGAGGCGCTACGGCCACGGTGTACCGACGTTCGAGCGCGCCGCGGCGTCGGCGAGAAATCACCTGGCGATGATTTCCGAAGCAAAAATTCAACCCTACAGTCGAAGTGGAAATGGCATGAACGAATGCCACTTCTACTCGTTGCCCTGGCCCCGGGCGGCTCTGGAGAGCCTGGGCGAGCAGGATGTCACCCTGAAAATTACGCTTTCGTATTTCGTCGAGCCCAACCCCGGTTCGTCTGCTGCATTCGATCCCTACCGCTATCAGTCATTTGGACTGCGATTCGACCTGAAGCGGCGGTCGGAGACGGTTATCAATTTCGCAAAGCGGCTGAACAAGCAGGCGTGGGAGCAGCCGAAGGATCGTCCTTCTACAGATCCCGACGGCGACAGGTGGCTGTTCGGCACGCAATCGATGTCGGCGGGCTCGCTGCACAGCGATGAATGGAAGGGACCCGCAGTCAACCTTCTGTCACGGAATATCATCTGCATCAAACCGGTCGGAGGCTGGTGGAAGGAACGCGCGAAGGCCGATGTCCGAGCACAGAAAGCGCGCTATTCGCTCGTCCTCTCCCTGCGGTCTCAGGACAGTGAAATCGATCTTCATACGCCCATCTCGACCATGATCGAGGCGGAGATCGGCGTCGAAGCCATCGCCATTCCGACAAGCTGACCACTGTCGACGATCGGGCCAAGGGTGACAGCTCGCGTGGCGCAAGGCGGCGGGAAGTAGTAGTTGGCGACAGCACGAAAGCCGGGCGTCAAACCGCTTTCCGTTAAGCGCGTCCGGATCGGCGAGAGGCGGCGAAACCTCTCGCCGTCCCCACCGCTCGGGTCACGCCGGAGTAGCAATCTCGGACGGAATCGGACATGACCTACAGGTGGGTACATTTACGCAAGGTCGTTCCTGGGGCGGGCTCGGACGTCGCCGAAATGCGGCGACTGAACCTGTGGTCGGCAGCGCTCGCCGCGGCTGAGGAGACAGTTCATGGTGGTCCGATGGCGCCCGCGTGGTTGCGGCTGTTCGAGGCGCATTTGAGCTCTTCGGAACCGGACCTGCTGCGGTGGCGCGGTCATCTCGGGGAGAATTCCGAGATGCGCCGCGCCTATTCGGGACTGTATGGCCGCTACTTTGCCCGCGCCGTGCTGGCGGCGGAACTCGGCGTAACGGATTTCTTCCCGTTGAACACAAACACCACGTCCATACCGGGCGGCGTGACGGTGACCCGCGTCAGGGATGGCGATATTCCGGATTGGATCGCCTGGGACAGGCGGGCGGGGTGCCCTGTTCTCTGCGAAGCCAAGGGCCGGCTCTCGGAGCGGAAGGGACGATTTCTGAACGGCAAACCCGACTGCATCGATGCCGGAAAGGCACAGTTCGACAGGGTCGAGGTCACGAACTCCAGCGGCCGGCGGATTGCAAGTAGTGACTGGATAGCTGCAAACCTGTGGTCGACCGATAGGGTCAGGAGAAGTCCGGTATTGCTACTTTGGGACCCTCCGGGTGAAGGCGCGACGCTCACACGAGAAGAGGCGGAGGGCCATGCGCAGGCCCTGCGCCGGCAACGCGATGCCACGATTGCACCGCGGCTCGGCAACCCGGAACGCGTGGTGCGGATTGCCATCGAGCCGACGGATGAGGACATGAACTTCGAGCCCGCTGAAGATCTGGAGCGGAGTCGAGGCAGCGACATTGGACGCCCATCCGGGGAACGTCACGAGGGCAACTATCTGGCAGCGGTCGTGACGCCCCTGGGAGTTCGAGCGATACGCGATGAGGACGATCTGCAGGCCGTACATGCCATGAGGGAACGCGCGGTCGGTAGCGACGAACCCGCGATGATCTTCGGCCTTGCGAAAGGGAAGCCGGATGCGACAAAGGCCGGACAAGAGCCCTGGCTGTCGGAGAACGGCATTGCCTCACCCGACGGGTTGAGCCTGTTCAACCTCCGGAATGTGGACATCGAGTGAGCACGGCAACGCATGTTATTCAGAAGGATGTGTTCGCTAGCGGCTGCGCACCGGCGCTTCCGCTCAAGGATACGGGAGGAAGCCGAGGTTCGTTGGGGCGGGCGGTGGGAAGCCTGGAAGGGTGAGGCGTGCGGGGACGCTGCCGGGCACGGGTGTTCCTCGAGGCGATCAAGCGGATCGACGGCCACTGCGCGGAGGACTGCGACCCACCGGAAGAGTTCGTCCTGATTCTCGACGAGCACGAGCAACGTGCGGCGCTCCTGACCGAGGCGGCCAAGAGCATGTATGGGCGAAGCCAGCGGCGGCGCCATCTCATCGAACCGCCCTTCCATCTGGAGAGCCACCGCTATCAGACCATCCAGGCGGCCGACTGGATCGGTGGGCTGGTGGGACGGCTGGGGGCAATCTGGGCCGATCCGGGAGCGTGGCCCGAGAACGAGTCGTTCCAGCGGTATTTCGAGCATCGGCTCCATCGGGTCAGCCGACGGAGCGGAATCCGCAATTGAGGCGCTTGCGCATGCGCGTGGGAGGCGTCTACGGGCCGGCCCGGCAATAACGGCGGTAGGCGGAAAAGTAGGCGCGGCGTGGACGCTGTGGGCCCGGATGCGCCTTGGGAACGGAGAAGCAGGATGAGCGAGGCAGGTACAGCGCGCTACGACCGGGCGCCGTCACCGGAATTTCGCGAGCTCCTGCGGTCTGACGGATTCCTGGCGCCGTTGCGGAAGAAGCGCAAAGTGGCGGGTGTCGAGCTTGATCTCCATCTGCGACGGGGTGATGAAGTCGACCTCTGCTGCGGGCTTACGTGTCTGGTGAAGAGCGGGTGGGACGGGGGAGATTCGGTCAGGATCGAATCGTCCAGGACCTATGCTGGCCAGACGTGTGCGAACGACCTGTTCCGGCCGGGCCGGACCCGGGCGATCAATCGGGAGAAATACCTGTGCGATGTATGGGACTTGGGCGCGGTCGGATTTGCGCAGGCGCTCGATCGATTCCTGGCCGATGTGCAGGTCGCTGCGAGGCAGACGAGGGAAGGCGCCGTGCAGGCCCGATGGTCGCAGACCCGAGAGCCGTGGATCGCTTTCGACAAGGAGGTGGCACTGGAGTATTCGTCGTTGCCGGAGCGCCGACGCCACCTGGCGGGAGTGTTTCGCGAAGCGGTCGATGACGCGCGCGGCGAGTTGACCGCACTGGCCCAGCGCGACGGTTGGGCGATGCCGCCTGGGCCGAAGAACAGTCTCAAGCTCGATCAGCTCGCAGTCGATACGGCGGGCAATCTGGTGCTTCTGGAGGTCAAGGACGCATCCCGAGGGTCCTCGAATGTCTACTACGCGCCGTTTCAGCTTCTGCAGAATGCGTGGGAGTGGCGCTTTGCCGTGAATTCAGTGCGGCGTTCGCTTCAGGAATTGCTCGATGCGCGCGTGGAACTTGGGCTGACGCCGGCGCACGCACCGCCGATAACCGGCGGCATTCGGGCGGCGGTCGGGCTCGGCGAGGATGGCCGGAGCGACAAGGCAAGGCGGCGCTATGGACAGGTGCTGGAAATCGCGAACGCGCATCTGCCGCCCGGAATTGCCGCGGTGGAGACCTGGGTGCTGGCGGAGGGACGGCAGCCGGTCCGCGTCGACCGAAGAAGGTGAGGCAATGGGCAACGATGAAATGACGCTGTGGAGGAAAGATGGCCTGGTCCTGCCGATCAGGACGAGTCCCATCCGGTTTGCGGTGGACAGAGGAAATGGCTTCACCTCGGATGCTTGGGGCGTACGGGTCAAGAACAGCGGCGAGGCCTACATCTACTGTCGGGGCGGCCTGCGCGGGCAAAAGGTCAGTCTGCACTGCTCTGGAAAGCAGCACATATCGTTCAACGAAGACGACCCCAGCATGAGAAACTACAAGGGCGACCGCTTCATGAATCAATGGCGGGAGCCGCAATACCAGGGAAAAGCGATCCCCACGTTCCGGCTATTGTTTCCGACCTGGGGGCTGCAATTGACCCCCGAGCAAAGGAAACGGAAGCAAGCGCGATGGGACAGGAACCACGTCCTGATCCCCGGTCACGCAGAGATGGTCACGGTGGTCTCCTTCGTCATCGCGGATCACGGAACGCGGTTGCGGAAGGAGGAGGGGTCACCACCGAGCGCCCCTTTCGGAGTTCTCAGTCTTCGGCCGGGGAAGACGCTGTTTGCGATTGCCGGCTACGAGCCCGAGCGCGACCTGAGGGAGAAGGTGGACGATGCGCTCAAGGAGATAGTCAGGGAGATCGCGGCAACGAAGGATCCGAAAGAGCTGGAGGGTGAGGACCTGGAGATATGTCTGACGGGCTACACGTTGGAGAATTGCGTCTTCATGCTGCCACTTTCGGCTCGCTATACCGCCAAGGCGTAGCTGCCCGCGGATGTTTTCGTTCGAGCGCCCGATCGGGAATTCCGGGGCGGCTTGGGCTAACAGCACGGCTCGCGCGTTGTATGCAACGGGGGAGCTGAAAATATTCGAACGGTTCGAATGTTCACTCCGGTGTTCCGTCGAAAGGCTGCGCCCGCGCGGCGGGGGCGGTTCCCACACGTTCGCGGGCATCCGGATCGGGGACGATCGACGAAATAAAGTCGCGGATCTCCTGGACTTCGTCCTCGCGCCCGTCGGCGATGAGTCGGCGCGCGATGGCCTGGGCGGCGAACAGCGAGGCGCGTGCGACACGGAGTTCGGCCTCCGGGTCCAGGGATTCGCGGCGTTCGAGCGCCTGCATCGCGAGCTCGACGAGGAGTTGGTTGGCTGAATACACGGTGCCCGCCGCGGCCCGCTCTACGCGCCGCCACTGTTCGGGAAGGATGCGGATGTGCTTGTGCAGGGCTCTGTCGGGGGGTCCGGTCATTGTTTCGTGCTGCCTCCGGATGGAATTGTTGGCGCGGCGGGGAGGGTTTCCCGCCGGAATTGAGCGGCCCCGGCGCGATGTCCGGACGCGGGAGGGGCGACCGCGCGCCCGGTCGGCGCTGTTCGCGGGCCTGGACGGCGCCGGTTGCAAGCGAGGCTGTCATTGTATGCCGCACCGGCATTGAGCACCTATAGGTGCTTGCAGGAATTCTCAAGAGAACATGCTGTAACACGGTGCAATACCGAAAGGTGCTCGGCGCGGCATGGGGGCGATGGAGGCACCGGGACCGCTTGGTCGGGGGTCGGTTGCGAGCACCGATCGGTGGCATGTATTTCCGGCACGCCAGGCGCGGACAGGGATGCGCAGGACCGCGGCATAACCAGCCCCTCGCGGCCATGGGCAGCCACGGCGCCCTCTGCATCAGGGATGCGTCGGGTGTGAAACCCAAGGCCCGCCCGGCGGGTCAGACAGACGATTCATGCTGTACGGGAGATCGGGAAGATCGACGCCGGCTGACCCGGCGGATCGGAGCCGCCGCGGCGCTTGAGCGGACGGCGATGCGGAGCGCACTGCGCGAGGCAGTGCCGAACGAAGTGCAGGCGGGCTCCGCAGGAGCGCCTGCACGAGTGCCGCGAGCGGTGCGAGCGGCGCGTGACGCGGAAGCGGAACGCAACCGCGATCGGCGGAGCCGGAGCGGACCGAGCGCAGCGAGGCGGCGAGCGCGGCGCGAAGCGCGCGCGAGGGGGACGGCGCCGCGCCACCGATGTGCGAACGCGAAACGGGCCGCGCCGCCGCCGGAGCGACGACGCGGCCCGTCGAGGCGGTCGGGGCTACGCTGCGGCCCTGACCACCGGGATGCCGAGCTGCCGCGCCTTGTCGACGAGGTTCTCGGTGATGCCGCTGCCGGGGAACGCGATGACGCCCTTCGGCAGGAGGTTCAGCAGCTCGTCGTTGCGGCGGAACGGGGCGGCGCGTCCGTGGCGGTCCCAGTCCGGCTTGCAGACGATCTGGTGGACGCCGTTGCGCTCGGCCCAACTTGCCGCGATCTTCTCGACGCCGGGCCCGCCGCCGTGCACGAGCACCATGTCGGCGTATTTCTCGCGGGCCTTGTCGAGCCGCTCGATCACCGCTCCCGGGTTGGCGATGTCCTTGCCGCCCGCGATGGCGACCAGCGTTCCCTGCGGCAGGTGCGCCATCGTCTTGCGGTCCTTGCGGGCGCGCTGGTAGTCGCGGGCGTCGATGGCCGCCGAGGTCAGCTTGCCGGTCTGGCTCGCATGCGATCCGCGCCGGGGCCGCCACATGCCGCCGGTGTCGTCGCGGTAGGCTTCGGCGGCTGCGTCGCGCATCTGCTCGAAGGCGTCGCGGCGGGCGGTCAGGTTCTGCGCCCTGTCCGTCACCAGCTCCAGCTCGCGGGACTTGATCTCGGTGCCGTCCTGGGCGCGCTGGAGGTCGCGGAGGTCGGGCATCAGCCTGTCGGCGGCGCGGTCGAGGCGGTTGGTCTGGCTGTCGAGCATGTTGACGAAGCCCCAGAGCAGGCTCTCGCGTTCGTCGGCGATCTGGAACCCGTCCGGCGCGACGCCCTGCACGAGGATGCGGAAGGCTTCGTCCACGGCGCCGAGCGCGTCGTCGGCGTCCCATACCTCGCGGGTGTCGAACTCGTCCCGCTCGGGGGTCGCGCCGAACAGCGCCGCGTTCTCGCAGACGGTCGCGGTGACGGACTGTTCGCCGGTTTCGATGGTGTCGATATCGAAGGTCATGTCGATTTCCTTTCGGATCGTTTCACGTTCGGGGCCGATCCCCGTTGTGATGTCCTGTTGGGGCACGCGCGCGCAGGGCAAGCACCTGGCCTTAGAAGCTCTTGGGCGGGGGTGGTGCGGAAAGTCGCCGAATCTTGGTGCGGAAGATCGCTCCGCGATCTTCACGGTCGGCGACTTTCACGGCCCGCCCTAGAGCTTCTTTGGCCAGGCCGGAGCGGAGCGGAGGACCCGCAGGGTTGCTGGCGCGAGCACGGTGTGCCGTGAAAGGCACCATCCTTCAGCGGGTGCAAATCCCGCCCGGCAAATGTCGTTCCAGCCGGTAGCAATCGGAGCGAGTTATGGAGGTAACGACATAGCTTGAAGCACTTCGATGTAACGGGCCGCCTTGGGCGGCTTAGCGACCATGCGGGCCGCAACGTGCAGTGAACGCCGAGCAGGCCTCGAAACCAGTGATGTGGGAGCCGACCCGCCCGTGCTCCGGGGAAGGCTGCCATCGGTCGGGAAGCGAACGACGCAAGCACCGGCCGGTCCCACCGGGGCAATGGCGGCGGCACGCATGGAAGAGGAGGATGGAGGCAACACGGGAAGCCCTGTCGGTGGTGTGCACACACCAACCGGAACCCCGCGAGGGGCAGGCTGGGCCGGCAGGGTGGCGGATGGGCTCGTAGTACCGCTGAAGCCGGGTAATGCCGGTGGAGGAAAGGAGCCCTGGTTCGAGAGCAGTACGGAAAGGAAGCAAGGCGTGACTACTGGTGAAAACCTAACAGGGTCAGACAGAGTTCGGAAACTCCAGACCGTGCTACATGCGAAAGCTAAGGAAGAACCCGGTCGGCGATTCCATGCGCTGATCGACAAGGTGTGGCGCGAGGACTTCCTCGCCGAAGCCTGGAAGCGGGTTCGCCGGAATGGCGGGGCTGCCGGGGTGGATGGCGAGACGTTCGCGGACATCGAGTCGGTTGGCGTGGGGCGCTGGCTTGGGGAACTGGCGCGGGAACTGAAGGATGGGGCGTACACACCGAAGCCGGTACGGCAGGTGCTCATCCCGAAGAAGCAGCCCGGCAAGTTCCGGCCATTGGGCATCCCCTGCATAAGGGACCGGGTAGCGCAGACGTCGGCTCTGCTTGTGCTTGAGCCGATATTCGAAGCGGACCTGCAACCGGAGCAGTACGCCTACAGGCCGGGACGGAGTGCCCACGGCGCGGTAAAACGCGTTCGCCGCCTCCTATATGGGCGGCACCAAGAGGTTGTTGATTGCGACCTGTCCAACTACTTCGGCGAGATACCGCACGCCGAGCTTCTCAAGAGTTTCGCCCGCCGCATCAGCGACGGGCGGATGCTCAAGCTCATCAAGGCGTGGCTGGAAATGCCGGTGGAAGAGGACGACGGCGAGGGCGGCAAGCGCCGCACGAACCGGGCGCGCAGGGAACGGAAAGGAACCCCGCAAGGGGCACCGATCTCGCCTTTGGCCAGCAACGTCTACATGCGGCGCTTCATCTTGGGCTGGAAGGCGCTGGGCTACGCCCGGCGCTTCCGTGCGGAAATCGTGAACTATGCCGACGACCTCTGTGTGCTCGGCAAGGCCCCGGCGGCGGAAATGCTGGCGGCGGTCGAGCGGCTCATGGCGGGTCTGAAGCTCACGGTCAACGCGCGGAAAACCCGGTGCTTGCGGTGCCCGGAAGAGCCTTTAGAGTTTCTGGGTTACCGCATCGGACACACCTACCGCCGGGATGGTCGGGGGTCGTACATCGGCACCCGGCCCAGCCAGGCGAGTGTCCAGAGCATATGCCGCAGGATCAGCGACATGACGGTGAGAGGGTACGGTGGGCAACCATCGGAGGTGATGGTAGGGCGTCTGAACCGGACTATGACCGGGTGGGCAAACTACTTTAGCCTCGGGCAGGTCAGCCCGGCCTTCAACGTCGTCAACCGACATGCGGTCCGGCGGTTTCGCCAGTGGCTCTGCCGAAAGCACAAGACGCGGCACGGGGCAACTGTGCAATACCCCGCCCAGAGGCTCCACGACGAATACGGCCTCACCCGTCTGACGCGGCAGGCACTGGGCCTTCCGAGCGCGAAGGCATGATCTCGTCCGAAAGCCGGATGCGGGAAATCCGCACGTCCGGTTTGATGAGCGGGGACTGGAAACGCGGTCATGGGAGCCGGACTGAGGCCCGGAGCGAAAGCGACGGACAAGCCACCGGACCCTACAACTGGCGCGCCAGTCCTCGACTCTACTGTGACACAATTGGACAGCACAGCGGGGTGGGGTAATTCTCTCCACCTGCACGGACCCCATCGGCGGTTCCGCCCCGCACGCTCTCCGAAACGACGCACCGGCCTGACAGCCATCCTTGCAAGCGGAGCGCGCAGCGAGCCTGCGAGCGAAGGCGCGAGGGATAGGAGCGGTTATCGGAGGGAGCGCCAGCGACCGGAGATTTGAGCGGATAGCCCGGTCGCGAAGCGACGCGCCCAACATCCCCCGGAGCATTCGAAGCGTTGCCGATCGGACTCCTGCCATCGCCGATCAACCCCAAAGCGGATGCGAGAAGACCAGGCGCTCGGTCACCTCGCGAATGCGGTTGCGGTCATGGACGCGGCAGGGACCGCGCGGGCCTTCGTCGAGATGCACCACGAAATACCGCGCGCCCTCGCGCAGCGGATCGTCGAGCGCGTAGACGTCGCCGACATGGTCGCCGTCGCGATAGACGCGGGATTCGTCCGGGGCGATGCGTCGGAAGGCGATGGCGCTCATGACGCGCCCCCGTGCGCCTGCCGCGCAGCGCGCTCCGCCAGACGGTCCGCTGCCCAGGTCGCCGCGCGGGCGAGCACCTCGGCGTGGCAAGCGTGTTGCCCGATGCACCAGCAGGCCAGCCAGCAGGGCGCCAGCTCGGCGAGCTCTTCCAGCGAAATCTCGCCCGCGCGGATGCGCTGCCAGAGGTGGACGCGATAGCGCGCGACGGCCTGCGCGGGATCCTGGCCGGGGCCGATCCGGAACGGATTGCCCCATTTCGTGCGGCGGTCGACCAGCACGGTGTTGTTCACGACATGGGCGTATTGGAATGCCTCGCGCAGCTTCGGCTCGTGCCGGAGATTGATGACGGCGCTCATCGACTCCCTCCTCCCTTCGGGTCGGCTCGCTCGACCCGCCGCTCCACTCTTCCTCCCGCGCAGCGGAACAGCGGCGCGAAGCGGGCGCGCAGCGCCGGCGCGCCGAGATCGACCAGGTCGTCGTTGAAGTCGTTGCCGGCGGGAACGACGACCGTCGTGGCGACGCCCGCCCGCGCGCAGCGCCGGGCGAGGCGCTCCGCCGCGAGCGCGCCGTCCTCGTCGTTGTCGCGGGCGATCACGAGACGCGCGACGCCGGGCGGAGGCGCGAAGGCGCCGAGGCTCCCGGCCGAGAGCGCGGCCGCCGCGCGGATTTCCGGCACGGCGGTCACGAGAGAGAGCACCGTCTCGATGCCCTCCCCGACGACGAGCGCAGCATCGTCAGAGGGCGCGCCGAAGCGCACCGCGAGGCCGTGGATGCGGCCGAGCGCCTTGCGCGGGACGGCGACGCCCGCCTTGGCGGGCGAGCGCGGATCGAGCCAGGTGCGCTGCAAGCCGAAAATCCGGCCACCGTCGCCGGTGACGGCGGCGACCAGCGCCGGGAAGCGGTGCACCGTCGCGCCTTCGCGATAGCGAAGCTCGGGATGGAAGCGCAGCGCCGCGAAGCGGCAGCGCGACAGACCCCGCGCATGCAGATAGCGCTCGGCATGGCTGCCGTCGATCGCGCGGCAGCGCCGCCACAGGCGCCGCGCCGCCTCGGTCGCGTCGTAGGGCATGTCCGGAGCCGCTGCCGGTGAAACCGGCAAGGCGAGGAACACCCGCGCCTCGTCGAGCGCGGCGCGCAGCGTCGGCGCTCCTGAGCGGTAGCGGATGAGGTCGAGCAGGTCGCCGTGCTGGCCCGTTGCCGCATCCGTCCACCCACCGGGCTTGCCGGCGCCGGAGAGCCGGACGAAGAGCGAGCGGCCGCGGGCGCCGTCGAGGTCGCCGCAGATCCAGTAGCGTCCGAGCCTGCGCCCGTTGGGCAGATAGCGCCGGCACACCTCCTCGGCGCGCGCGGCGAGCGCGGCGGCGATGCCGGCGGCGGGGGACGGTTCGTGCTGCATGCGGGGCCTCCTTCGAGCCATGCGGGACGCCCGATACCGGCCGCCCTCCGCCTCCGGCCGGCGCGCAAGCGCGAGCGGCCCGAGCGAAGCGCGGGCGCGCAGCCCGGACGGCGGCAGGCCGGAGGCGCGCTACCGCGCGAGGGTGCGGAAGGTGGCGGAGAGGCGGGTGGCGGGCGCGTGCGCGCTGTCCGAGCGGTCGATGCCGTGCATCCACGCACTGCGCGCGGTGCCCGCGAGCACCAGGACCGAGCGGCGGGGCAGCACCGCCACCTCGTCCCCGGGCTGCCCGTCGCGCGCGTAGGGGCGCACCGAACGCGGGCGGAAGCGCATCGGCCAGTCGTCGGCGAGCGAGAGGGAAGCCACGACCGGCCCGAAGTCGCGGTGGTCGGCGTGCATGCCGATGCCCTGGCCGGGGCGGTACTCGTTGACGATGCACTGCGCCGGCAGCGCCCCGCCGAAACGCTCCCGGAGCCGGTCCGCCATGACCTCGGCCCAGCGCGGGAACGGGGCGGCCGGGGCCGGGCGGCTGGCGCCGCTGTAGCTGTAGCGGTAGCCGTAGTGCTGCACCCGGCGGCTGAGCTCGGTCATCCAGGGCGCCTCGGAAATCCGCAGGAGCAGGCGCTCCTCCTCGGCCGGGGTGACGAAGTCGGGGACGATGACCGCCCCCTGGGCGAAGATGCTGTCGCGCGCCATGCTCTCTCTCCTCATATAAGCGAACGCCCCTGCGCGCGCTCTCCCGGACTCCGGCGGCGGGTGCGGTCAGCGGGCGTTGGCGAGGCCGCCGACGCGGATGCGGCCGGCCCAGGGGGCGGCGCGCGCGGCGGGATCGCCGTCGCGGAGCTGCTGGCGCAGCTCCATCCAGAGCCGCCCCAGCGCGTTCGCGCCGCGGTAGCTGTCGCCGGCCGGCTTCGCGCCCCACCAGGGGTCCCGGGTCGAGACCTCGACGATGGCGCGCTCGCCGGTCGCGGCGAGGGCGGCATCGATCTGGGCCGCGTTGGCTTCGCGCTTCATGCGCAGCACCCAGCGCATCGCGTTCACCCGCTGGGCCATCCAGTCCGGGTCGAGGCCGGCGCTCGTGCCGCGCCCGATGGCGGCGGCCTCGCGCGCCGTGGGCGCGCCGGCGATCCGGTGCTGCACCGCAGGGGCGGCGCCGAACTTCGCCGCCTGGTACAGGTGCTCGGACGTCGAAAACGTCCACGGGCCCGCGGCGATCGGCGCCGCCAGCGGCGCGAAATTGCTGAACTCGCCCCATGCCGCGCGGGTGAACCGGAAGCCGCAAACCTCGTCGCGGTTGTAAATGCGCATGCCGTCATCCTCCGTTGCGGGCGGCGGGCTCCCTTTAGCCCTGCCGCGCTTCGCCCAACCGCAAGCGCACCTCCCCTCCGGCGGGGGCGGCGGAGCGGCCCGCGCGAAGCGCGGGTGCGGTACGCGGAGGGAGGTCTCCAGATCGGCTGCAAAAAGAATGGGGACCGACGCCGAAACGCCGGCCCCCGAGGCGGGAGGGAGGAGAGAGGACGGATTCTAGAACGGAATCTCGTCGTCCAGGTCCGCGGGCGCCGGAGCCGGGGCGGAGCCGGTGTCGCCCGCCATGTCCGGGTCGGGCTGCATCTGGCCGTTGCCGTTCGGCTTGTCGAGGAACTGCACCCGGCCGCCCGGGACCAGCAGGATCTCGGTCGAGAAGCGGTCGCCGTCCTCGCCGGGCTTCGACCAGCGGCGGGTCTGCAGCTTGCCGTCGACGTAGACCAGCCGGCCCTTCACCGCGTGCTTCTCGAACATGTCGATCAGCCCGTCCTGGAAGGTCACGACCCGGTGCCACTCGGTCTTGTCGACCTTCTCGCCGGTCTGCTTGTTGATGTACGACTCGTCGGTCGCGATGCTCAGGTTGGCCACGCGGCCGCCCGAGGTGAGGTGGTTGACAGTGACGTCCGCGCCGAGGCGGCCGATGATCTGCACCTTGTTCAATCCGAAGGCCATGACGATCTCCTCATGGGTCCAAGTGTTGACGATGGGTTGCGAACGACCGGGGCCGGGGTCACTCCCCCGAACCCCCGACCGTTCAATCTCTTCAAGCCCTCCTCCACCTCTATTCCGGCCGGGGAAGCGACGACGCCGGGTCCCAGGGTTCCGCCGGCGCCGCGTCCTGGAGGGCCATCCCGAACGCCGGTTCCGGGTAGAGGCTCGCGAAGCTGTATGCGGAATAGACCGCGCCGCGCTCCGGACAGCGGATGGCGCGCTCGTCCTCGGCGATCTCGCGGACGGTGTGACGATCGACGCCGAGTTCGCGCAGCAGATCGCAGCCGATCGGTAAGTCGGGGGAATGGTCGGGACGAAACATGGCGGAAACTCCTTTGCCGTTGCCCTGCCCGGCATCGGCGCGGGAGTTCCTCTCCCTCCACCCTGCCGGACACTTGCCCGGCAGGCGCTCGCCTCGTCCTCTACGACGGATGGACGGCGCGGCGGATCGCGGCCAGGCGCTCACAGACGGCCCGCGGCGCCATCGACCCCAGGTTCAGCACCGGGATGGCGCTTGCCTCGGCGATACGGATGGCCATGCCCGTGCCGCCCTCGACGCGCGCTTCCGACGTCCACGCCACCACCGCATCGACCGGCCGATCGGACGTCAATCCGAGCACCGCCGCGTTCCGGGCATGCAGCTTGCGGACGGCCGGCGAACACCGCTCCCACGCCGGATGCAGGGGCGCCGCGATCTCGATGCACGCCGCCATCGCCGCCGCCGACAGCACCCGGCAGTCCGGCCCGCGATGCCCGTTATAGCCCCGCCACGGCAGCCAGATCGTCCGCTGCTCCGCCGGCGCGCCCTTGGCAAACGCGCTGTCGGCCCCGTCCGCCCCGCCGCTCGACAGATGCCAGCCGGTCCGCGCCAGCCATCCCGCCATCGTCTCCATATCCGCCAGCACGGATGCCGGTGTCGCCCGCGCCCCGATCCCCGCATATCGCAATGTCGCCATGGTCGATCTCCCCGGTTGCGACTGCCGCGACTCCCTCCGGTACAGCGGCTTCACTCGCGGAACGCTCTTCTCGAACTCTACGGCGCAAGCGGGCCGGCTTGCTTGAATGTCTCCCCCGTCCGGTGCATCCCTACAGCATGGAAGGGCGCGGATGGATGGGACGTCACGGGTTCTGGGCGCTGGCGCTGCTCTGGCTGCCGGCCGGCGTCGCGACGCAGGCGGCGGTGCGGTTCGTGCCAAACGCCGGGTCAGAGGGCGATCCGCATTTCTGGGCGACGGCACTGGCCGCAGCCGGATCGCTGGCCGTGGTCGCGCCGTGCGGCCTGCCGCTGGCGCTCGGCTGCCGGCGGCTCTGGCGGCTGCGGTACCGGCGCGCGGCGTGGCTCGCTGGAATGGGCTTGGGCGCGGTCAGCGTCGCTGCGTCGGTAGCGGCCGGGCTGCTCGGTCCGGTGGCGATCGCGATCTACGCGGTGGTGCTTAGCCTGCCGGTTTGGGCCACCTGGTGGTGGCTTGTGCGGAGGGGCTGACGGGAGACTGCGCCGGGCTGGCTGCGCAGCAGGGACGACGGCGGGCCGGCCCTCATTCCGACGTGGGGGGTCGCTGCGGCGAAGGCGCCGTCGTCGCCGGCGGTGACGGCCGCAGGGACGCCAGCGGCCCGTGGTGGTGGGCGACGGAGGAAGGCGGTGGAATCGACGCGGAGGTTTCCATCTACAACGGCGATACCGCGTCGGATAGGCTGGATGCAGGGGAAATTGAACGCGACGTCAGGCTGGACGGCTTGGAATCCGCGCTTGGGACGCGGTTCTCGGCGAGAGCGGATTGCCGGTGCAGGCCGCGAGGGGCTCCGTCATAAGTCGTCGAGGGTGATTTTCTCTTGGGTGGAGTCGGGATCGTATTCTACCTGCGCCGCCCTGCGTATCAGTGCCTTCGTTGCGGAGCGGAGAAACTGTTCTTCGTCGGACGAATAGGGAGTATTGAGCCCCTTTGCCTTCCTTGCGACGTCTCCGCCCTGTTCCGTGCTTAGCTTGCGCATGCGGACGAGCACATTGCGCGAAATGTCGAAATGCGCGGCCGTGTTGTCGCTGCCGCCGGCCATGTGATCGAGCATTGTCAGGCAGAAATACGCCATGGCCGGCAGCGTCTCGGCACCACGACGATATCTGAGGTAGCGCTGAAACATGCTCTTGACGCTTGGCGTGCGCTCGATCCCGTCGCGCGGCGGCTCCTGGAAGGAAGGCGGACTCGGTGGCGCGAGGTCGGCGCTGCTCGTCAGATATCCGAAGCTCGAGCTTGCCCTCAGTGGAAGCGGACCGGGCGGCGGGCTCCGGTCGACGATCTCGGAGCGCTCGAAGCGGAGCGCAAATGCGTTCGGCCCCCGTGTGAGTCCGACATCGAATTCCCAGTCGGGTATGTAGCTTTCCTCGACCGCGGATCGCGCATCCTGTTCGGATGCGTAGTGCGTCTTGAATTCGAAGCGCACTCGTCCGTTCTCCGCACGCACATCGAAGTTCTTTTCCTGAACGTGCATAGGTGCAGCGCAGGACCAGTTGATGATGTCCGGGCCGTATTGGATGCTGTATTCGAGGGCTTCGACGTGCGGATCGTTCATTGATGCGCGCTCTGTCCCGATTCCGACGAAGAGGGTGCGTGGACGGCGAATGTTGGCTCGACGACGGCAGGGTCGCCGAACGAGACAGCGTGTTCATGTACAGGGCCTCGCTCCAGTTCCGGAGAGAAACCCGAGGACAGGAACGGGGGTGTCAGAGTGTTTCCATGGCGGCGATGCGCAGCTTTCCGCCGCCAGCGGAGCGCGGCTGGCGGATGACGATGTCGATGTCGCGGCCGAGCGCCGTGAGAAGCCGCAGCAGGCGCTCCAGCGAATACTCCTGGAAGTCGCCCCGGAGCAGGCGGGAGACGTCGGGCTGGGAGAGGCCGAGCAGCCGCCCGGCCTCGGCCTGGGTGATGCCGCGCTGGCGGACGATGGCGTCGATGCGGGTGACGAGTTCGGCCTTCACGATGTGCGCGTCGGCGTCGGCGAGGCCGAGGTCGGCGAAGACGTTGCCGCTGCCGGTCTCCACGGCGGTTTCGGATACGGTCATGGGTCGGGCCTTATCCATGGGTGTTGTGGTAGTGCGCCTCGGCGAGCGAGAGCCGGCGGCGGACCGTGTCGAGCTCCTTCTTCGGCGTGGCGATGCCCCGCCGGGCCTTCTTCTGGAAGGCGTGCAGGACATAGACGGCCGTGTCGAAGCGGACCGTGTAGACGGCCCTGAAGGAGTCGCCGTCGTGGCGCGAGACGACCTCCAGGACGCCGGCGCCGAAACCCCGGAGCGGTTTGGCGTCGCGGTGGCGCAGGCCGGCCTGGGCTTGGTAGATGGCGAAGCCCATCCGGCGGCGCACCGGTTCCGGAAACTGCCTCAGATCGTCGTTGCTGGATCCTGTCCATCGGACCGGCTTGAGCGTGGTGTGGTTCATTCCGGGTTATAGGGGTTCCGCCATATAGACGCAATGCCGGTGCGAAGCAAGGCAGGACGGCGACGGAGTGCCGGCGGCCGGACGGCCGGCTGCGCAGCAGGGGATCGGCCTCAATGCCATAGGTCTCCCTCCGGATCGCCGTCCTCGGCTTGCATGGAGGCCGCTGCCATGGCGGTCCAGGCTTCGCGGTCGTAACCGAGCCTTCGGTTGAGCTTGTCGCAAATGCTGAGAGCATCCTCCAGATCGAGCGCGATCAGCGCGGTGGGGACATGGCCGGCGAGGCCCTCGATGACGATGCGGATCTGCTGCACGTCGGTTTCGACGTCGTAGGCGGGCACGAAACAGAAATTGGGTTCGTCGGGCAGGGTATGCGCGGTCATGGCGTCTCTCCTTCGGGCGGCCGCCGCCCGGCCGGCAATATGTATGCGGGCGGGCGGCGGCGCGAGCCTGTCGTGGTGTTGATTCGCGGGCGGCACGCCTCCGCGCACGGTTGCGCGGAGGACGGCGGGCCGGCAATACGTATCTCGCGAGGCCGGCTCAGGCGGCCAGCGGCCAGCGTTCGAGGATGCGTTCCATCGCGCCGGGATTGGGCGCGAATATACGGGCGCGGAACGAGACGATCTCGACCGTGCATCCCATGCGTTTCAGCGCGTCCATGTCGGTGTCCGCCGGCCCCTCGATTTCGATCCTGTCGGCGCCCATCAGGCGGCGGCGTGCGAGGCGCCAGCCGTTGGCGAGGGAGAGCGCGTTGCCGCGTCCCATGACGGCCTCGAAGGCTTCCTTGCCGGTCATGGCGGGGCCGCCGTCGAGGCCGAAGCCGACGCGCACCGCCCTCACCTGTTCGGCGTCGAGCACGCGGCCGATGAGGCTGTGACTATCGTCCGACGTGAGCCTGCGCACGCGCATGTTCTCCTCCGGTAGCCGGTCCCAGACCGGCCGCAGCAGGCCGGTGGCGAGCCAGAAGCGGGACTCCCGGTGGGACGGCAGGCCGGCGATCTCGGCGTCCCACACGCGCCGCCACTGCGCTTCGTCGGCGCGGCGCCAGTTGGAGGCGTCGAGCTCGGCCCTCGCCATCGTCTCGCCGGTCGCGGGCCGTATGAGCCGTACCCGCTCCTGCACCCCGCCGTCGTCGATCATGCGCGACGATGCCGGCAGGATGACGGCGGCGCGTTTCGAGCGGGCGTTGACCGCGAGGCGCGGCTTGTCGTCCGGTCCGGGGTCGCGTTTGCCGATGTCCAGCGCCGATTCCGCCGTGAGCGGCACCAGCCTGTCGCGTCGGACGATCTCGATCAGCTCGGTGGCGGCTCCGGTGCCGGGATGCTCGTAGAGCGTCTCCCGGCCGGCGATCGCGAGCGAGTCGGCGGTGACCGTCTCGACGCCGACCTCGTAGCTGCCGGCCTCGATCGCCTGCTCGATGTTGGCGGCGATGCGGCTCTCCAGCTCGGCGAAGAGCTGGTTCTGCTCGGCGATGGGAAGCGCCAGCAGCCGGTTGAGGAACCTGGGCATGGGCGGCAGGTCCTCCTTGAGCGAGCCCTCCCAGGTGAGCTTCAGTCCGGTGGCCTTCTCGAAGCGCTCCAGGTTCCAGCCCTCGATGCTGCCGCGCCAGAGCGCGCCGTAGAACTGCCTGAGCGCCGCCCTGGCGTAGAGGCTCTCGAGGTTGTCGCTCTCGCGGAACAGCGCGGCGTCGCTGCCGCCCATCGCGGTCTGGCTGTCCCGCTGGCCCCGCGTGATGGCGCCGAGCGAGTCCAGCCGTCTGGCGATGGTGGCGATGAACCTGCGCTCGCCCTTCACGTCGGTGGTGACGGGCCGGAACAGCGGCGCGGAGGCCTGGTGGGTGCGGTGGGTCCTGCCCAGCCCCTGGATCGCCTGGTCGGCGCGCCAGCCGGGCTCCAGCAGATAGTGGATGCGCCGCTCGGTGTTCCCGCAGGACAGATCCGCGTGGTAGCTGCGCCCGGTGCCGCCCGCCATCGAGAACACCAGGATGCGCTTCTCGCCGTCCATGAACGCGGCGGTCTCGGCGAGATTGGCCGAGGCGGGCCGGCTGCGCAGCGAGAGGCGCTCGCCCTTGGCGTCGCAGATACGCAATACCCGCCGCGACCGGCCCGTCACCTCGGCCACGGCCTCGTGCCCGAAATGCTGCACGATCTGGTCGAGCGCCGTCGGCACCGGCGGGAGCGCCGCGAGCCTCTCGATCAGCGCGTCGCGGCGGTCCTCGGCCTCCTTGCATATGACGGGGTTGCCGTCGGCGTCCCTGGCGGGCCGGCTGAGGAGATTGCCGCCGTCGTCGGTGAACGGCTCCTGCAACTGCACCGGGAAGGCGTGCATCAGGTAGGAGAGGATCGCGTCCCTCGGCGTCAGGTCGATGTTGAGGTCGTCCCACTCCGAGGCCGGGACGTCGGCGATTCGCCGTTCCATCAGCGCCTCGCCGGTGGAAACCAGCTGGACCACGGCCGACCGGCCGGCGGCGAGATCGGCTTCGATCGCGCGGAGCGTCGAGGGGCACTTCATGCCGGTCAGCAGATGGCCGAAGAACCTCTGTTTCGTGCCCTCGAAGGCGGAGAGCGCGGCGGCCTTGGCGTTCCTGTTGAGCGTGTCCTCGCCCTGGACGATGCCGGTCGCCTTCAGCGCCTCCTCGATGTTGGCATGGATTACCTTGAAGGCGCCGGCATAGGCGTCGTAGATGCGCCGCTGCTCGGGGGTGAGCGGGTGTTCGAGGATGTCGACCTCGATCCCGTCATAGGCGAGCGCGCGGGCCTGGTAGAGGCCGAGCGCCTTCAGATCCCGCGCAACGACCTCCATCGCAGCGACGCCGCCCGCCTCCATGGCGGAGATGAAGTCGGTGCGCTTCTCGAAAGGCGTCTCGCCGGCCGCCCACAGTCCCAACCGCCCCGCATACGCCAATCCCGGCACGGTGGTGGCGCCGGTTGCGGAGACGTAGGCGATGCGCGCGTCCGGCAGCGCGTTCTGCAAACGTAAACCGGCGCGGCCCTGCTGCGATGGCTTGGTCTCGCCGCGCTCGCTCTTCGACCCCGCCGCGTTCGCCATCGCATGCGCCTCGTCGAACACCACGACCCCGTCGAAGGCGTGGCGGTCCTCCTCGTCTAATGAGCCCGCAAGCCATTCGACGATCTGCTCCAGCCGCGAGGGCTTCCCCTGGCGGGACGGCGAGCGCAGCGTTGCGTAGGTGGCAAAGAGAATCCCTTCGTCGAGGGGAATCTCCATCCCTTGCCGGAAGTTGCCGAGCGGGATGACATCGCTCTCCAGCCCGCCCAATGCGGTCCAGTCGCGGCGGGCGTCTTCCAGCAGCTTGTCGGACTGCGACAGCCAGAGAGCACGCTTCCGTCCGCGCAGCCGGTTGTCGAGGATGATGGCGGCGACCTGCCTGCCCTTGCCGCAGCCGGTGCCGTCGCCCAGCATCCAGCCCCGGCGGAAGCGCACCGGCTCCGACAGGGTTTCGCCTTCCGCGGTGACGAAGGACGTGTCGATTTCCTCGTCGTCATCGTCTTCCGGGCAGCGGTGGACAGTCTCCCACTGGGAGCCGATCCGGTATTCCGCCGCGAGATGCCGGGAATAGGCTTCGCCCGCCAGCACGACGCTCTCCAGCTGCGCGTCCGACAGCAGGCCTTCCGTCACTACGCGATCCGGGAGCATCGGACGATACGCCGGCACGGGATGCGGCACGGCGGCCATGGCGGCGGACTGCACCAGCGGTGTGGGATGCTCGACGGCGCCCGGAACCCGCACGACGCCCGGCCGCCACGGGGCGTAGGGGCCGGAGTCGTTGGCAGGGGCATCTGCCGAAGCATCGACCCGCCCGGTCTCGACGACCAGGTCCGTTACAGGCCCCCAGTCATGGGCCTGCCGCGTCTCAGGGGTCGAAGCGTGTTTGGGTCCCCGCTTCGCCGGCTTCGGCGCGACCGGCTTGCCGAACAGGTCGCGCGCGGGGCCGGCGGGAACCGTGGCGGGCGCGATAGGTTGCCGCTTCGGCACCTGTGCGATGACGGCGTCGAGCAACTCGGCGGCGTCGGCGGCGCGCGCCGCACCGTCCACTTCCGCGCCAGGTCCGGCGCCGCGCTCCAGCACGGTGAGGCGGGTGTCGAAGCCGGTGCCGCGGCGGGCATAGGCGCGGCCGTCGATCGCCATGGTGAAGATGCAGCGCGCGGGCGGGTCGAGACGGCCGACGGCGTCGCCCGGCGCGCAATGGGCCGACGTGATCGTGACCAGCCGTCCGCCCGGCGGCAGCATCGAGGCGGCCGAGCGGACATGTCGGAGGTCGGCGTCGCGGGTGATGCGGTCGACGCCGGGCGTCGCCGAAAACGGCGGGTTCATCAGCACCACGGTCGGCCGGACGTCGTGCAGCCGGTCGGCGATAGCCTCGGCGTTGAACGCCGTCACGACCGCCTCAGGAAACAGCCGGGTCAGTAGCCGGGCGCGGGTCTGCGCGTATTCGTTGAGATGGAGCGCACCCGCCGCCCGGTCGCCCAGCGCGCATTCCGCCATCACCGCGAGCATGCCGGTGCCGGCACTGGGCTCCAGCACGACGTCGCCCGGCCGGATCGCGGCGGCCTGGAGGGCGGCATAGGCGAGCGGCAGCGGGGTCGAGAACTGCTGGAGCCGAACCTGCTCTTCCGAGCGCCTGGTGTGCGAGGGTTCCAGCGCGGCGATGGCTTCCAGCATCGCCAGCATGCGGCGCGGCCCACCGGCGCCGGCGTTCCGGCGCATGCCCCGGCCGTAGCGCTGGAGGAACAGCACGCAGGCGGCTTCGGCGGCCTCGTAGGCGTCCTTCCAGACCCAGGCGCCCCCGGCGTCCGAGGCGCCGAAGGCCTCCGTCATGGCGTCCCGCAGGGTCGCGGCGTCGAGCGGCCGGCCCGCCTCCAGCACCGGCAGCAGGGCCTGTGCCGCGGCGAACAGGACATCGCCCGCCGACGGACGGGCCGGCGGTGCGGGCGGGTCGATGGCGGTGGCGGGAAGGGGCGGACGCGCGAGGGCGTCCGGCGCCGGGCGGGCGTCGAGCATGGGCCGGTCTCCGTGCTGAAGGGCATCGGGCCGGCGTGGGCTGGGCGCGAAATACGACTCCCGCCCCGCCCCGCCGGACTGCCCCCGGCCGGCTGACCGGACTCCCGCCGGCGCAAAGCGCGCCGGGGAAACCCGGCGCGAGTGCGGCCGGTGGATGGTTTCAGGAAGGAGTGGGGGTGCCTGCGGAGTCCGCGCCGCTCAGGCCCGGCGCGAGGCGTCGGGCACGGTCAGACGAAGTATTCGCCCGAGGCTGTGAAGGTCGATTCGTTGGCTGCGAGGGTCTCGTCGATCGCCTCGTCGGAGGTCAGGTGCTCGTACTCGGCCCGGAGCTGGCGGTAGAGCCAGCGCGCGAGATCGCGCATGGCCTCGGTCACGGCGTCCTCGGCATCGTCCGTCGGCGGCTGCCAGGTCGGGCTGTCGCGCTCGACCTCGATGGTCATCGTGTACTCGTGGCAGTAGCGCCCGCGCTGCCTGATCGTGCTGTGCAATTGCCAGATATTCCGCCGTTGAACCGCCTGCAACGCGTCCGCGATGCGGTGCAGCTCCCCATCCTTGGGAGCGTGGGCCCGGATCGCCTTGGCGGTGCCCCTGGCGTGGCTGTAGTGGCCTGAGAACGAGGCGCCGTCCCCCTGGCTATGGAAGCCCGTGAACCAGACCTGCGGCTTGTCGCGGGTTCCGCCGCCATAGAGGCGCACGGGACTGGTGGCGAGCGTGACGCCGAGAATCCCGCAGATCGTCCCGAAATCCTCGTCGACGAAGTCGTACCACTCGTAGTCGAGGCAGGACTTGCGATACCAGGCGCGGGCCGCCTCCTTGGCCTCGTCCGAAAGCTCGTCGATGGTGTAGACCGTGATCTCGATGACCTGGGGCATAGTCAGCACTCCTCGGGGCGGGGTCTACGGGGGATGCCGTCGCCGGAAAGCCGCACGAACTGGACGGCCTCGCGGATGCGCCGGAGGGCCACGCGGTCATGTTCGGGAATGGCGCGGAACCAGAAGGCCGGCTTGCGCGAGAACATGGCGCCGGAATCGGCGACGAAGCCGTCGCTGTAGGCGATGAAGTGATTGCTCGCCGAAATCGCCCATGTGCCGGCAGGCGCGGGGTCGAGGAAGGTGCCCAGCGTGACGGCGCGCACCTCGAACGGCACGTCCGCGAAGATGCGGTCCCAGACCTCTTCGCGGCGCGCATGGCGGCGCTCGCGGTACTTCGGATGGCGGATCGCGTAGTCGGGCGTCCAGCCGAACTCTTCGAGGGCGGCGGCGAGCTCGTCCGTGTAGACGCCGTTGACCGAGGGCCGGTCGAACAGGCGGCGGATGACGGCGGCGGCCTCGTGGGTCGGCACGCCGGCGATCGCGGAAATCGCGGCGGGGCCGCACTTGACGGCGCGGCCGGTGATCCTGTGGAGCATGGCTTTCTCCGGGCTGGAGGGGCATGGGCTCCGGCGCGCGGCGGAAACTCCCGCGCCACACCGCCGGCCCGCCCGGCGCCGGCTGGCCGGACTCCGGGCGGTGCGGCGCACGGGGGCGTGGCCCCCGGAGCCGGGATCACCAGCGCTGCGCGTCGAGGTGGCGCAGCACGGCGGCGGTGAGTTCGCGGATGTCCTGCCAGGAACGCTCGTCGGAGTCGTTCCATTCGATGAGGCTGTTGAGGTGAGGCTCGAATTCCGCCGCGTCCCGTTCCCGGGCGCCGGTGCCGATGCCGGCGATCCCGGTGTAGACGGCGCACACGGTCTCGGTGGCATCCCCGGTATGGGACGGGTCGTGACAGAGCACCGAACCGGTGTGGATCCGGATGGCCGCGCCGAGGCAGAAGCAGCGGGCGCTCTCGGGCGTGGCGAGGCGGAAGGCGGGCGGGTGGCGGACCTCGTCGTTGTCGACGACGTGGAAGCCGCCGTCGAACTCGATGACGTCGCCGTCGTCGTCGCGCCCCCACCCGCCCTGGTGCCAGCGCTTCGGGCGGTCGAAGGTCTCGTGGACTCGGCGGGCGATCTCGAGCTGCTGCTCGGGGCTGAGAATCCGCATGTTCAGTCGTCCTCGGGAAACATCACGGTGATGACCGGCTGGCCTTCGTCCCCGCCGCCGATCGCCACGATGGGGAAGTGCTTGCGGGGCGCCCGGTTGCTGTCGCGGAGGTCCTTGCGAACGTCGCGCACCAGCACGCACATGGTCACGCGGTTGCTGTCGGAGGCGCGTAGCGCGTAGTGGCGCGCCATCCAGAGCACGTCCCACAGGCGCCCGCGCTCGTCCTGGAAGCCGCGATAGCCCTCGGGTAGGGCGACCAGGCGGGTCCAGACCGTGCGGGTGACCGCGACGGGAATCCTGAAGCCGGCTTCGCGCGCGGTTTCCAAGACGTCGACGAGGATGCCGTCCTCGATCGCCTGGGCGCGCGTGTAGACAGAGATGACGGGATCGAATGCGGCGGCGTTGGCGGGTTCGGGCATGGTCGGGTTCCTCTGCGGGAAAGAGTGGGAGGCGGTTGCTGCGGCCTGTCAGAGCAGGCCCCGCGCCTGGAAGCTCACCGATCCGCTCGGCGTTACGATCACATGGTCGAGCAGCGTCACCTCGATCGTCTTCAGCGCGTCCTTGATGCGCTGCGTCATGTCGATATCGGCGCGGGATGGATCGGGGTTGCCCGACGGGTGCGGATGCAGGGCGACGATCGCGCTGGCCTGAAGCTCCAGGCAGCGGATGCAGACCTCCCGGGGATAGACCGGCGTGTGGCAGACGGAGCCTTTCTGGAGGCACTCGTCGGCGATGAGCACATTCTTCCGGTTGAGATACAAGATCCGGAGTTCTTCGATCTCTCGGTGGCCCGCGAGCGTGCGGCAGTACTCGATCACCTTGTCGTAGCTGCCGAAGGACGGGCGCACGGCGTGCGGCACTTCGGCCCGCGCCATGCGGATGCCGAGCGCCTCGGCGGTCTTGAGGGCGGCGATGGCGTCCTCGGACAGGCCGGCCACTCTGCGCAGCCGGTCCGGCCGGGCCGCGAGGACGCGCGGCGCGGTGCCGAACATGTCGAGCAAGCTGACGGCAAGTGCGCCGGCATCGTCCACCGACGGGGCCCCGGAGAGCAGGAGCTCAAGCAGATCGCGGTCGTCGACGGCCTCGCGCCCGGCGCGCAGGAAGCGGCTCTGGAGCCGGCGGCGGTTCGCGGTCTCCCGGATCGACGCGGGCGCCGCGGGTACGTCGTAGAGCGGCATCTCGTCGAAACCCGGTGCGGGGTCGGGCATGGCGAGGTCCTCCAAGGGGGTGGAACTGAAACGCCCCGCCCCCGGATCGAGTCCGGGCAGGTCCCGGCGAGAGGGACGGGGCGCGCTGGCAAAATGGACACGGGATCGGCGGGCATCGAACCCGTCCGGTTCAGTGAGCCGGGACCTCCGGCGCCGTGCCGGGCGGGCCGAGCTCGACGTCGCCGCCGGTGACGGCGATCGTGACCGTGCGGTCTGGCGGCATCAGCCAGAGAAGGTCGGCCCAGACGGCTTTGGCGATGGCGCGCTTCTGCGCCTCGTCGCCGGGCGGGGGCGGCGCGGCCGGGACGCCGGCGGTATTGGGGATTGCGGCATGCTTCATGAGCTGGACCTCCTGTTGCCGAACGCCGGACATGCGGAACCGGGACGCTCCCGCGCTCCTGCCCCGCCTCGTCCGGACGCATGCCGCCCTCCGCTCCGGGCGGAGCGGAGGGCGGCATCTGTGTGAAAGGATCGGCGGCGGCGACCGGCCGGCGGCCGGATCAGCCGTCGAGGATGCGCACCCTGGCGCTGCCGCCCTCGACCTCGACCCGGGGCTTGCCGTCGGGTGCGACGGAGACCGTCACCAGCGGCTTGTTGGCGGGCGGATGGGGCGGGTCGCGCATCTCCGCCGTGATGGTGCCGGCTTCGGTCTCGAAGCGGACCGTAACCCTGCCGCTTGAGACCCGGACGGCGCCGGGTGGGACGGGTCCGGCCAGGGTCACGACCGGCGGCTCGCCATGTTCGGAGAAGCGGTCCGGTACGGGCAGCGAGCCTTCGCCCCACGGGTCGGCGCCCGCGCCTTCGCTCGCGGCCTGGACGAATGTGTCCCCGCAATGATCGAGGACCTTCCAGCCCACGGCGTCCTCGTTGGCATCCTCGATGGCCTTCGCGAGGGCTTCATCGAGCGTGTCCGCCTCGACGATGACGGTGTTCGCGTACCAGGCTGCATACCCGGCCTGGACGGTCCAGGGCCGGCTCACGACGCGGCCTCCGCGGCGGCGCCAAGGGTCACGGTCACGTCGGGACGGCGGATGCGGATATCGACGGTGCGGTCCGGGGGCGCGAACCAGACCAGATCGCGCCGCACCGCCTCGGCGATGGATGCCCGGCAGGCCTCGTCGTCCGACAGCAGCAGCCGCGTCGAGAGGTGCAGCGCGTCCTCCTCGAAGCGGTTGCGCTGGGTCTCCGGGCTGTCCGAGTCTGCGTCGTCGGAGGGCGAGAAAAACCCCGCCATGAGCAGCGCGGCGAGCTGGTGAGGCTGGAGCTCGCTGTCCTCGGTGACCAGCGGCACCGCGTCGTCGAGCCAGGACCAGGCCTCCCCCGCGAACGCCAGATCGGCCGGTAGGTCGAGCGAACTGGCGGGCGAGCGCGCCACCGTGACGGCGACCGCGAACCGGATCGCCTCGGGCCGCGGCGGCAGCTCCGCCGCGGTGGGCCCGAGCGGGGCGTCGTCGAGCGCATACCGCTTGCCGTCCAGCGTGACCTGGATGGCGATGCCGGTCGCCCGGTCGAGCGCATCGTACCAGCCGTAGCCTTCGAGCCTGCGGTCGGCTTCGAACAGGCGGGATGCGACCTCCGCGCGCCCGGCGGCGCGCCAGAGCGTCTGCGCCTCGGGAGGCTCCGGGTCGCAGTCCATGACCAGGGCGTCACGGCCGACCCCGGCGAGCTTCGGCGGATCGCGCCAGTCGTCGACGTCCGCCGTTGCCGGCCGCCAGGGGCGGAGCAAGGCGGGCGACGGCACCATCTCGATCCCCGCCTCGCGCGCCCGCGTCCAGTCCTCGAAAGCGGGGCGAGGGTTCGGATCGGCGGCCATCGCACGGTAGATCGCCAGCCGGGCGGCGTCGCGCATCTCCTTGAGGAACGCGTTATCGACCGCCTCCTTGCGGGCCGGCAGGACCAGTTCGAGGTCCGGGCAGTCGTCCACGTCGGCGAGGACGGTCCAGGCCGTGCCATGGACGGTCTCGACCGTGGGCAGCCCGACCGTCAGGGTGAGGCCGAAGAAGTTGAGGTCGGGGTCCCGGTAGCCGGTGTGGCGGCTCCGGAAGACCCCGAATACGAGTCCCCGCCACGGCTCGGCATGGACCGCGCCGTCGAGGAAGCCGCGGCGCGGCAGCTCTTCCGGGCCGGCGGTGTCGTCTTCGGTGCAATCCTCGAAGACGACCGGCAGCGAATAGTGCCGGGCGGCATTCTCGGCCGCGTTGCGGATAGACGCGATGGATTCGGTCGCCCCGAACGAAATCGCGGTTCCACAGGGATACGGCGTCTGATCGTCGGCATGTACCTCGGCGACCGTTTCACCGAGAAAATGTGCCGGTTCCAGCTCGACGCGCCAGCCGAGTACCATCTCCCCGTCCGGCGAACGCGGCCGCGAGGAGACGGCGCAGTTGCGGCGCGCCAGGCTGGCGAAGCCGAAGCCGGCGGCGTCCTCGCGCCGGACCGTCGCGTCGTCCCAGCCGTTCTCGCCGAAGCTGAGCAGGACGGCGGGATCGGCGATGCCGAGGCCGTCATCGGCGACGGTGACGAGGAGCGGGGTCTCGCCGGCTGCGGGGTCGGGTGCAGTGGAATGTCCGGGGGGCGCTGCGACGGAAATGCGCACCCGCGCGGCGTCGGCGCGGCGGCTGTTCTGCAAGGTCTCGGCGAAGATGTCGGCCAGCGTGGCGGCATAGATGCGGGTGACCCGTTTCACGGCGGTTTCGTGGATGCGGGCGCAAATCGTGCGGTTCATGGGCGGACCTCCATGACGGATGCGAAAACGGAAACGCCCGCCGGCGTCGAGATGCCGGCGGGGCGTTCCACGGGGCAGGACGGCTACTGGACGCGGCGGAGGAACTCGGGGATCTCCATCGGGTCCGGGTGGGCCTCGTGCCCGTTGACGGGACCGGTCGCCGCGATGCCGTCGGGCTCGCCCGCGACGGCCGGGTCGGGATCGGCCTCCCCGGTATCGCCGCGACCGGCATCTGGACCGGGCTCGACCGTGTCGGCGGCGTTGCCGGCATTCGCCGTCACGCCGTCCGAGCGTTCCGGTTCGGGAGCGGCCTCCGTCGCATCGCCGTTGCCGGCCGGAGCCGCCTCCGCCGGATCGGTCCCGGAGCCAGCGGCCGGTTCCGGGGACTCCGGCTTGCCGACTTCGACTGTCGCCGCATCCCCGGCGTCTCCCACCGTCCGGCCGGTGTCGAACGCCGTGAAGCCGGGCGGCGTCCAGGCAAGCGCAGCAGCGTGCATCTGAGCGCTTACGCCAACGGGCGGGTCGCCGGCGGCGAAGGCGGCCTCCATCGCTTCGGCCAGCGCGGGCTTCTTGTACTTGGACCGCGCCGACGCCCAGTTCAGGCCGAACACCGTGCGGGCGATGTCGAGGACGCGCGCCTTGGGAATCCGGGACCACAGCATGTCGGCGGTGGGGCGCACGAGCTTCGCGAAGTCGATGTCGAGCCGCGCGATCGTGGCTTCGAGCTCGGGCCGCGCCTGGGGCTCGAAGGCGAGCTGCCCCTTCACCGTGCGCGCGACGCAGGCCGCGAACAGCGCCTCCTTGTCGGCCCGGGGCAAGGCCCTGAGCGCGGCGAAGGATTCGCCGTCGTCCTCGATGGTGAGCCAGTCGAGCGGCAGGTGCGAGCGGTCCGCCAGCATGGCCTCGCCCGGCGACCAGTGCGCGAAGTCGGCGTCGTTCATCCGGATGTTGGGCCGGTCCGGGGTCTCCTTGACGGCGATGTCGAGGGCGTGGTCGCGGTAGCCCGGCGCGAACACGGCGCGGCCCATCTGGAACAGCGCGAGGTCGAAGGCGGCCTCGAAGTCGCCGGCGAGCTTCGCCTTGACGAGCGCGGTGCGGACCGAGCGCAGGTCGTCGGCGAGCCCGATGCCGACTCCGGCTTGCTTTCGCGCTTCGGCCTCGCGGTCCTTCGGCGGCGCCATGGGCGTCGAAACGGACGGGCCGGCGGTGCGATCGTCATGACCGGCGATATGGACGCTTTGCGTGGCGGCGTGCGCGTCGTGGCCATTGCCGGCCTGGGCGCCGGCATCGCCGGTTTCCGTCCGCTTGGGCATGTCCTCGGGCTTCACCAGGCCGTGGATGAGCTGCATCGAGCCGTCGCGGCCGATCGTGACGATGCACCCGGCCATCGCGAAGTCCTCGCGGCGCCACATGGCCCGTGCCTCGACGGCGCCCTCGATCTCGTCGAGCCGGACCTCGATGCGTCCGGCTTCCTCGACGGTCTCCTGCGTCCACGCATCGTCGTCCAGGCCGCGGAGTTCGTCGTAGCGGGCCTCCAGCTTCTCAGCCTCGGCCCGCTCCTCGTCGGTGGGAACGCCGGGCTGGGGCTCGATGCGGCCGTAGCGGGCGGTGTCGTCCCACCCGGCCTCGATCATGGGGATGGCCCACTTCCAGCGGGTCGCCCGCTCGTCGGCGGCCGCCTGGAGCTTGTCCATAGCCAATTTCTCCAGCAGCACCGGGTCTTCGAACCAGACGCCGTGCTCGTGCTCGTCGGCGAACAGGTCGCGCAGGACCGCGCCGCCGGCGGCCTCGTAGGCGTCCACCCCGACGAACCGGGCGACGGCGGAGGCGCCCGGCACCCGCTCCTCGGTCAGCAGCCGCTTCACCTGCCCGGCCGACGGACGGTAGCCCTGGGCCGAGACCTGTTCCCAGACCGCCATCTGGCGCTCCCGGTCGGTGGTGACGGCGAACGCCTTCAGCACTTCGAGATCGATCTCGTCGGCCCGGTACGCGTCCAGCAGCTCCGGCGCGGCGTTGCCGAGGCGCAGGCGCTGCTCGACGATGCGCTCGGACGCGCCGAAGCGCGCCGCGATGGCGGACACCGACTGGCCGGCCTCGACGAGCTTCGCGAAAGCCGTCACCTGATCGGCGGGGTGCATGGCGATGCGGACGACGTTCTCGGCGAGCGAGAGTTCGGCCGGCTCGGCATCGCCGGACCTGACCTGGCAGGGCACCGGATGGTCGGCATTGAACACCTTGTCCTCGACCAGGTCCTGCATGGCCTTGAGGCGGCGGCCGCCGGCGACGACGGCGAAACGCTCGGCAGCCGCCTGTCCCGGACCCGATCCGGGATCCTCATCCGGCTCGACCGGCCGGACGACCAGGTTCTCAAGCAGGCCGAGGGCGGCGATCGAGGCCTTGAGCGAAGCGTCGGCCTGCGGATCGGGCGGGGTCTTGCGGACGTTCTCGGGGGCGAGCGCGAGCCGGCACAGCGGGATCTCCCGGATGAGCGGCTCGGCCCTGGGGGCGATGAAGTTCATGCGAACCTCCCTCGATGGTGTGTGGAAATGGACGGACGGGGTCCGGGGAACGGCTCCCGCCGGCCTCGTCCGCGCCGCCCGGACCTGCGCCCCGCTCCTCTCCGGGTGGCGTAGCGGCTGCGGCGGGGTGCGGCGGCGAGACGGCGGTGTGGGCCGCGTCCGGGAGGAATGCGATCAGGGCTGAAGCGACGGCAGGTTCACCGGGCGGGGCTGGCGGACGAGCCGGTAGCCGCCGGTGCAGGGCTCGACCGCGATGGTCGCCTGCATCGACAAGTCGTTGCATTTGAGCGCCGCCAGGGCGGCGGGCCGGTTGGCATGGACCGGGATTGCCGCGTCGAGCCGCTCCGCGACCGCGCGCCACCAGGCGAGGATTTCGCTCACCGTGATGGGCGCGAACGGTGGCTTGCCGAACGCGATCGCCCCGTCGCCGGCGAACATCCGCTCGCCGTGGCGGCTGCCCCAGATCCGCGGATGCCGCTCCGCCCAGCCCTTCAGCGCGGGGGCGTTCATGAATCCGAGGTCGCACGCCAGCATGTGCGCACCCTCGTAATACATGACATGGGTGAACTGCCCGTCCGGCCTCAGCGCCATCATGGTCTCGCCAGGGTCGCTGTAGAACGTCTCGTCGTGGCGCCAGCGGACCGCCGGGTGGTCGATCAGGCGGCCGAGCGCGTACCAGCCGCCGTGGCAAGCGATGGTGCGGCAGTTATGGCGGTGGACGATCCCCCAATCCATGGGGGCCTCCCGGTCGCCGCCGCACACGGCCACGGCGCGTTCGATCCGCGACATGGCGAGGCGGACGGCTTCGGGCGACGGGTGGACGGTTTGCATGGTCGGCACTCCTCGAACGGCGGGAAGGGTTGCGGATCGCGGGATCCGGGACTGGGCCGCGGGGCGGGAGTCGGTGCGTTCCGCGCCGTCACTGGCCGGCCAGGCGGGTCCAGGCGAGACGAAAGGCGGCGAGCCAGCCGAGCCGGCGCGCGTCGGGCCAGCGCCGGTGGATCGACACCGGTTCGGGGCGCGTGTGGTGGTAGTAGCCGCAGGCGGCGCGCCAGGCGGCGATGTCGCTTTCGTGAAGTTCGTCCATGGCGTCCACGACGGCGCCGCCTTCCATCTCGGAAAGGACGGGCCGGAATCGCCGGGACGAGGCGATGCGGGCGGCCTCTATCGATCTGCGAAGCATCGGCAGGTCCCTCGTTGGCGTTGAGACGTAATGCGGGATTGGGGACCGGGCGCCGGCGGCCACCTTGGTGCGGAATCCGGCCGCCAGGCGCCGGCCTTTGCCCCTCGCGACGGATGCGCGGCGTGGCGGATCAGGCGATGTCGATGCGCTCCCCCCAGGGCTCGCGGTTCCACGCCGACGGAGGCGGTCCCCAGTTGACGAAAACGACGGGAAACGGCGGTTCCGCTTCGGGGTAGCTGGAGCACTCCATGTCGGTGAAGTAGAGGCAGACCGCCGGTCGGATCCCCTGCTCTGCGAGCCACTCGAAGCCGGGCCGGAAATCGGTGCCGCCGCGCCCCTTGAGCGCGATCTCGTCGGGAAGCTCGTCGGGGGCGTACTCGGCCGCGTCCTGTAACGCCGCGTCGACCTGAAGGACGACGACGCTCTCGGGTCTTATCTCCGCCGTGACCTCGCGCAGCTCCGCCCAGAGCTCGGCCAGGGTCGCCGCCGGCAGCGAGCCCGAGGTGTCGACGATGACGGCGATCGTCTCCATCCCTTCGGAACGGATCGAGGGCAGGTAGAGGCCGGAGTCGATGAAGCGCCGGTTGGGCAGGCTCCAGGAATAGTCGCTCTTGGCCGCGTCGGTCATGTAGCGGCGCAGCAGCGTCCGCCAGTCCAGTGTGCTCGCATGGGCGCCTTTCACAGTTTCCTCGACCTGGCCGGGTACCTTGCCCTCGGCGCGGGCGATGTTGAGCGCCTGGTGCATGGCTTCGTCCCAGGCCCGCTCTTCTGCGGCGACGTCCACCGGGGTCTTGGCGGCATCGCCGTCGTCACCGGTGCGGGTGTTCGCGTCCATCACCTCCCCGGTGCCGGAGGGATCGTGGCTCGGCGGGGCATCGGACGCGCCGTCGTCGCCCTGGCCGTCGGTGTCTCGGCTCTGGCCGTCGCCGTCCCCTTTGCCCGGGTCGCTACTGCCGTCGTCCTGGTCCTGGGGGTCCCCGCCGCCGGTGGAACCGGATGAGTCGCCGGTGCCATCGTCACCGCCGTCTGGCGAGGATTGGGCGGCAGCCGACGCGCCGGCACCGGCGGCGCCGGAGGATTCGTCACCGTCGTCCCCGGTATCGCCGTCCTCGGGCGTCGGCAGGCGGTCGTACGCCTGCTCGACGCTCAGGTCGTCCCAGGCTTCGGCGTCCGGCGGCAGCGCGAACCCGGCGTCGCGAATGAGCGCATGGGTGACGAGTTGCGAGGCCATCTGCCAGCGCTCGGGATCGCGCTCGCCCCGCCGCGTGTGATGCTTGAGCGCACACGCCATCACCACCCGCGCCATCGCGGTCTCGATGAGATGCGCCTCGGTCTCCGCCACCCAAGATGGCGAGTAGCGGATCTCGTGCCCGTCCGTCGCCAGCGTTTCGCGGGTGGGATCGGGCCGGAGCGGGAGCCGCAGCACCAGGCTCCCGAAGAAGGGCTGCTTGCGCAGAAGCTCCGTCACGCAGTCGCTGACCCGAAGCGCGGATTCCCGATGCACGCGGGCGGCCATCAGGCGGCCTCCCGCACGGGCTCGGCGCGCGTCCGGAAATACCCCGCGAACTTCTCCGCGAGCTCGTCCGCGTCGCGCTTGACCTGGGCCCGGGCCGCCGGGTCGAAGGTCCTGGACGGGCGCAGCGCGTCGGGCTCGACGCTCGCGATCTTCTCCTTCACCTGCTCGCAGAGCCGGGCGAGCTCGTCGTCGCCGAAGATGTTGAGCCGCGGCACCACGTCGACCAGGTCGCGGATGTTCGAGATCATCGTGTCGCGGAACACCAGTGGCTTGCTGTCGCCGTCCTCCCTCAGGCGCTCGGAGACGCGCTCGACCGCCTCCCCGAACCGGCGGTAGAGGTCGCCCACCGCACCGTGGAGCTGTTCCTCGACGTGGCGCTCGATGTCGCGCTTCACCCGCTCGGTGTCGTCGGAGGCGAGCTGGGCGATGAAATGGTCCGCGTCCGGCACCGGCGTAATGCGGTAGCGGATGGCGAACTTGCCCTGGAGGTCTTCCTTGGAGGGATAGTCCTCGATGCGGAAGAGCTTGCCGAGATCGAGCCGGGACTGGTCGATGTAGTCGTCGTAGTCCTCGATGAAGCGGGCGCGCTGGCGCACCACGCGCTCGCGCAGCCCGTCCATCAGCTCGGTGTAGTGTTCGTAGTTGGCGACGGTGAGCAGCCGCGCGCCCTTGTCGTCCCAGGGAAGCGAGTTGGCATAGTGCCTGGTCCTCGCCTCGCTCATGGTGGCAGTGAGGGCGGCGAAGGCGGCCTTGGGCAGCAGGCGCTTGTTGTAGCGCCCGGCGCCGGTCGAGGCTTCGTGGGCGACGGCGACGTGGTCGCTCGCCTGGCGGTCGTAGAGCCGGCCGGACCAGGCGGCGATGTGCAGGCCGACCAGCATGGCGTCTCGGTTGAGGTCCATGGGGTTCTCCTCTCGGGTTAGCGGAGCGTCCACACCGGGACGTCGAGGAAGGCGGCGAGCTTCCGCCTCGCGGCATCGAGGCTCGGCGCCCGCACGGCGTATTTGCGCGACGGGGCATCCCCCGCCGGGCGGTGCGTGACCCACCAGTACATGGCGTTCTCCTTCACTGGGTCTTGGCGGCCGCCCAGCGGATGAAGGCGGGCGAGCGCTGGAGCGCCGGCTCGCGGCGCACGCAGGCGCCGACCAGCGATTCCCCGACCTCGCGCCGGAGCCGCGTGGCGTAGGTCACGATCGCGTCGAGCGTGACGTCGCTCGCCATGCGGTAGAGCGAGCCGCAGAGCGCCATCAGGGTGCTGGCGTTCTCCGGGATGTCTGCGTTCCCGGGGTCGTTGATGACCGCCCTCGGGTGGGGCAGCTCGCGCCAGACCTTGAGGAATGAAGTGAACTGCACCGCCGCGGCCTCGCCCACCGTGCCCCGGAAAAGAGCCCGCTCGATCTCGGCATCGAGGCCGTTGCGGCGCTTGACGATATTGCTGGCAAACTCCCAGCTCCGGGGGCTCGGGAAGGCGTGCTCTTTGGACTGCGGCTCGAACCGGTGAAGCAGGTCCGGTTCGAGCTCGATGAAGAACAGCACTTCCGGGGCGATGCCGTTCGATGCGCCCCAGGCGCACCAGTCCCTGGCGTCGACCCGGATCTCGAGGTGAACGAGGCGGTTGCTGAGCGGCGTCGGCATGCGGTGCACGACGGCGCGGTCGGCATCCCGGTTGCCGCAGGCGATCAGCGATGCGCCCTCGGGCAGCGCGTATTCGCCGCACTTGCGCTCCAGGAAGAGCTGGTAGAGCGCGGCCTGCACCATCGGGACCGCGGACGGCAACTCTTCCAGGTTGATGAGCCACAAGCCGGTGTCGTCCGACGGCGGCAGGAACACCGGCGGCGCCCACCGCGTGCGGTCGGCGCTGTCGCGCCACGGGATGCCGCGCAGATCGACGGGGTCGAGCAGGAGCGCCCGGACGTCGACATAGTTGCGGTTGGCGGCGGCCGCGACCTGCCGGGCGATCATCGATTTCGCCGCCCCGGGCGGTCCCCACACCATGGTCGGCTGGTGGGCCTCGACCAGGAGGGCGAGCACCTCGGCAAGCTCGCTCGGGCGCAGCGTGTAGTCGGCGGAGATGGTCTCAGGCAAAGTCATGGGCGTGCTCCGGAATGGCGGAAGGACGGCGCGGGCCGCCCTCACCGGGCGCCCGGATTCACCCGGACCCCTGCGCCGCTCCACTCCCTGGACACGGAGGCTTGGGGCCGCTGCGCCGTGCGCGGGGCCGCCGCGGCGGCGCCGGCCGGGATCGGGGGATGCCGAGACCCATCGCGTCCTCGCCGCCGCCGGACTCGGACGGGGAAATGCCCGTGAGTTGCGGCAGGGGAATGCCGGAGGGCGACAGGGTGTGGCCGATGCGGCGCTCGATCTCCACGTAGCGCCGGTAGAGCTCGGGGCGGAGATCGGCCGCGCGGCGCAGGTCCTCGGGCGAGGAGAAAATGCAGAAGGAGCAGCTGCATCGCGACAGATATCGGTAGATCCAGTGCGGCGACTGACCGGCGCCACGGATGACGCGGAACACGTCCTCGGCTGAGAGGTCGAAGATTGGCAGCCAGTCGAAGACCTCGCGCCCGGCGACGCTCAGGCGCTCATTGCGCCGCCAGGGGGCTCGCTTGGCACGGGCGGCGCTTTCGTCGCGGCGGATGCCGAGGCAATTCACGAGCCGGCCGCCAAAGCGCGGGTTGGCTTTGAGGTGGCGCCGGAGTTCGCGCTCGATGGGTGTTCTCTTGAAATCCCCGGTACAGTATCGCTGCCTGATCCCCGGAAACTTCCCGCGCTCCTCGACGCGGTCGAGCAGGGTCTTGCCGGATGAAACCGGCGCCATGACAAGCGGCACACCGGCGGGAAGCGTCGCCTCGACATGGGGGACGATGCCCACCCATTCGACTTCGCCGAGCGGGGCGTGAACCGCTACGAGCTGGTGGCGAGGAACGATGCGGGAGAGCAGGATCGTCATCGCTTGTGAGTCCTTGCCGCCCGAGTGGGACACTGAAATGAGGGCGCCGGCCCGGATCATTTGCCTGCACTCCGGGGGAACGCGGATTTCGGCGATGCGGCTGGACATGGATCTGTCTCCCCGGCGATGGAGCGAGAGGCCACTCCTCGGCCCCCGCGAATCGCCCGGAGGACGCCGGCCTCGAACGCCTGAAGCCGCGCCGCGAGGCCTGGCAGTGCAAAACGCCGGTGGCGCCGCTCGGGCAGGAAGGGGGCGGAATTGCCGCCGCCCGGATCCAAAAGGCGGAGGTTTCGTGCTAACCGCGGACGCCGGCCTCGCCTATGGTCTGCCGGGCGAGCCGGGTGTTCGGAGAACGCGACCGCGCAGGGAGAGAACGGGTGAACAAGTCGGACATTGCTGGTCGCGTGGCGGGCCGGGCCGGAGTCGGAAGGTCGACGGCCCTGGAAGCCGTGGATGCCGTGTTCGAAGCGGTCGCGGAGGCCCTGACCAGGGGAGACGACGTGCGGATCGCCGGCTTCGTCACCTTCGGTACCAGGAGCCGTCCCGCGCGCACGGGGCGCAATCAGAGGACCGGCGAGAGCCTGAAGATCGCCGCCTCGACCGCACCGACGTTCAAGGCCGGCAAGCCGTTGAACCCCGTCGTTGTGGACAAGTGGATCCTGGGGACGGCACCGGCTTCCGATCCGAGGACTCATGGCTGTTCCAGCGTGAGCACGCTGGTGACCGAGTCCGGTGGGTTCGAGCAGCGGAAGGAGCCTCACAGGCCTGTGTTCATCCGGTGCAAGCCCACGGGCCGCAAAGCGGCTGGGCGAGCTTCGGCGTCCAGGTGATGGCGGAGGAGTTTTCGGTCGGGGACTGGATCGACCGCCTAGCCGGTGCGCTTCCGGATCTGACGGAAGCGCAGGAGCCCTACCTCTCGGGGCACCGTGAAATCCGGATGTTTGTGCCTGCGATACCGGCTGTGGAGGACGGTGGCTCCCCGGCCGTCCGCGTGGAGGAACTGGGAGACCTGTACGTCAGGGCGCGGCAAAGCCACCTGTTCGGAGAAGAAGCGCACTACGCCGCGCTTAACGCGACGCTGGACCCGGTTCGGCACATTCTGCTTCGGCACCCGACGATCGCCCGGGTCGTGGGTCCCATCATCGGCAGGGACAATTTCTACATGCAGGTCCTGAACACCGGAGGGTCGACCTCGCCGACGGACCTGGCTGCGGGACTTATGGCGCGGGCCGCGGAGCACTCGGGTGACCGCTTCCGGAAGGCGGCGGGGGAGTTGCATGCGTTTCTCGTTGCCGCCGGTGAGGATGACGGAGTGGGGTTGCCGGACGGGCTGGATCGCGGATGCGACGTAGCGCTGTTCCACGGCCCGGTCGTGGAGGAACGGATCGACGTCGCCGAAGACGTGACGTTGCTGCCCTTCGAGGAGGTGCGGGCATACGTAGACGAGGAGTTCGTGCACGAGCTCGCGCCGGCCGGCGCCGGGTTCTACGGCTTCCGGTCGGTCGGGGCGGCGGCGCGGTCCTTCCGGTGGCGGCCGGTGTTCTACCGCGCGGGCTACGAAAGGGAGTTGGATTCGCACGATGCGGGTCCGTTCTTCCGCCGCGCTCGGACGTTCCTGCAGTTGCTCAGCGTGGCGCATGCGGTGCCCGTGCTGCCTCTTGCGGAGCTTTCGCATCGCATCGACCGGTCCGCCTGCCGCCTCTTGGGCAGGGGGGAACAAAGCCCTGGGTTCTACCAGAGTTGGCCCGTGAAGGGCTTCGATGGCTTCGACGAGGGTCCGGTGCTGAGGCGGGAGGCGCTCGACGAGGCCAAAGAGGCGTTCGAAAATCGGTCCAGCGAGCGGCACCGAAGGATGGCGCCTGTGGTCGGGCGGCTTGCCGAGGCGCTCGCGCGGAACGGACCGTTCGCCGTGGCGGACAGGGTCCTGGACGTGGGGATCGCGCTGGAGCGGATGTACGTGCTGGACGAGGGGCAAATCTCCCGAAAACTGCGTAACCGGGCTGCCAAGTATCTCACAACCGACGGGTCGAGCCAGGAGAGCATCAGGGAGAGCGCGCAAGAGTTCTACAACGTGCGGTCGGACATCGTTCACAACCGGCTGCACAGGCTGACTCCAGAGAGGGTCCACGCGGCGTTTTGCAACGGATTCGACATCGCGCGGAGATCGGTGTTCAAGCTTCTGCGTGAGGGACCGCCGGAGGATTGGAACACGTCGGGGAACGCGGGAGAAGGCGGGAGTGAGGAGAAGATGCGTTGAAGCTCGACCTCATTCTTACCTTCCTGGAGCTGGGAGACGCGACGTCGTGCAATCTCGGGTTCTCGCATTACGACGACGTCTGGGTGAGCTACGGGGAGGAGACCATCACCGAGACCAATCTCCTGGAGATCAGGCGGCGGCATCCGGAGCACGTCCGTGTCCGCACCTTCCCGAAGCAGGTCGAAGCGACGAACGGCGCGGACTGGGAATGGCACATTGTCGGCTTGAAGCGGACGCTTAGGATGCGGGTTCAGGCGAAACGGCTTCAGCGCAATAGCGTACTGAAGGTGAAGCACACGGTGAGATCGTCCGGCAAGCAACAGCGCGATCTTCTAATCGCCGGGGCGGCGGCCGAAGGGATAAAACCGGTTTACTGCATCTACTGCACCGAGCGGCAGCGGACGCTCTGGAAGAAAGTCCAGGCTGTACCCGGGTTCGGGAGTTTCGAGACCGGCTGCCTGCTCGCCGCCGCCGAGGACGTGCCTGGCACAACCACGAAGCTCAAAGCGATCGAGGAGAAGTGTTGGCCCTGGCACCATCTGTTCGCACCTGAAGTCGTGGTGCAGAAAGAGTTGGGGGCGTTTGCGGTGAACGCAGGGGAGTTCGCGCATGCCATTTGGAAAAGGCAACCGCGTGTGCCCTTGGTCGCTGACGACGAGATGAGCGACGCAGAGGACGATTCGAGATGGAACGCACCCACCATCCAGGACCTGAACGATGACACCGGACGGGAGTTCGACGGGACCGGTGTGCGGGGAACCACCGGCGAAGACCTGGCAAGGCTGGAGCCGGGCTCAGGCGCCGGATCGGAGGTGGCTCAGTTCGATGGGGACCGTCTGCGAAGAGTGGGCATTCGCCGGATCATGGTCATGGATGTTCGGGGTGATCGGGAGCCCGGCGAGCGCCGCGGACGGCGGGAGCGTTGACGACATCTGGATATGCGCCGTAGGGCCGAACCGGTGGCGGGGCGGTACGGGGTACGAAGCCAAGGTTTTCTTGGTGTGGGCAGTCGGGTGGTGGCCGAAATAAGATGGAGGCAGTATGGGCCAAGAATTCCTTAGAGCGTTGATGCCGTTGGCTGGAGTCCTAGTCGGGGCGCTTGTCGTTCATTTGAGCACTGCACGTCTGGATCGGAAGCGACGGATGGTTGATGCCAGAGCTGTAGCAGGAATGCTTGCGGCAGAGATAGAAACGACGATTCGGCATGCCGAGCGGCGTAACTATGAAGGACATTTTCGCTTATTCTTGGAACGGTTCGAAGCAGGAACTTTTTCCGAGATGCCGGGGATTCGGGGAATGGACGATAAGCTGCCTGACATCGCAGCGGTCAGCATCGATAGACTTGGACTGCTTGATCCCGAGCTGAGTCGTGATGTTGTCGCTTGGTACGGCAGTTTGCACGGCATCAAAATCGATCTTCTTGAGCTAAGTTCGGGGAAAGTCCCGCAGGGGGAATGCGCTTCTCTGCTGAGGGATGTCCTGGAGATCTGGGAGACCGATCTGAAAGGAGCGGCGCCCACCCTGGTGGAGAAACTTCGAGGTGTGTGATCCAGTGTCTAGACGTGCCAACGCCTCAATAGAATTGGTACCGACGAAATGAGCATTTCTGCATCGGGCTACATTCTTCTGGTACCTCGAAATCGCCGAGCCGTTCTGCTGGAAGAGGCAGAGCACGGTGACTCGCTGTACCATTCCCGGCCATTCGTTGCGGAGCCCGTACCATCCTTCAGGCACAGCAATCGTGCGCCACTCGTAGTATTTGCATCCTTCGAAACCAATCACATCACCCACGTTGCCGAGGGGAAGCGGGGTCGCAGGGCGGGAACAGGCTTAGTTCGCCTAAATTTGTTCGAACTAACACCTCTCTCTCGTCCAATCCGGTTCGACAAGCTCTTGGTTGACATCGAAACTCGGATTCTCCGCCATCTCGAGAGGATCTTGGCTGACGGGGGAATCCTCCCACCGAAGACGCTGCAGGCGTTCATCGATCGCGTCGTCAACCTCGACGAAACCCTTTCAGATCGATTGGCGCGGTTCTCTGCAGGACGTCGCGAGGCATTGGCCCGACTTGGTACACGTGCGAGGACCAACCTGGCGTTTCAAAAGGAAGCTGTAGGACTAGCTCTCGACATTGCCGGATTATCGAAAGAAGAGCTCCTCACGTGGCAACCCGGAGACGAAGAACCTCGATCCTTTCTTGACGGCCTTGGCAACGTTCGTGTCCGGGAAGATGCGATGCTATTAAAGGATTTTTCGACTTTACCCGGTTTCGATGCAGTCGATGAAACCACGCGCTATGGATCGATAGTATTTCAAGATCCAGATGACCCTTCCATTCGCCTGACCGTGATCATGGCAAATCGATTGCCTTTGGAACAGCAAACGGGTGCAGATCTCATTTATTTCAATGAAGCATATCGTTGCTTCGTAATGGTGCAATACAAAGCGATGGAACAAGGCGCGAACGGACCAGAGTTTCGATGGCAGGATGGCGATCAGTTTAAGCAAGAAATGCAGCGCATGGAAGACTTCCTGACCAAACTTTCAAGAATATCATCCGGAAATAGCCCGGATGGTTTTCGGTTTTCTGAAAATCCCTTCTTTTTGAAATTTTGCTCACGTACTCAATTCAATCCAGACGATAGTGGTCTGTTCCAAGGCATCTATTTGCCCCTTGACCTGTGGAGACGTCTTGAAGGAGCGGGCCAACTGCAAGGCGATAGAGGTGGTAACGTGCTCACCTTTGGCAACGTCGGACGCAGGATCAACAATACGGAGTTTGTCGGATTGGTTGGTGGTTCTTGGGTGGGCACTTCGATCGAACAATCGGAAGTTCTTTGCAATTTGATCCGCGAAATCGTTTCGTCTGGAAGGACCGTCGCGTTCGCATACAAGCATGTCATCGTGGAAGACAAACCTGACACCGGCTCGGCCGAGGATCCCGATGACGAAGACTGGATCGAGCTTGACTAACGACGCTTAGACCGACCAGTTTTATTCGTCCGATCTCATCGTCTTGGCGTTGGCCCACACTGACTATGCGGGTCAGGGGACGCACGCGGTCGTGTCGGTGAGACGGCACGGATCCGGATCGACGAACCCTTACGCTGGAGCTGGAAAGCTATGCCGACGCTGGTCAAAGCTGGTCGAATGTCTGACCGGTGCGATAGCCGGTAGGGAAGTCGAAATCACCAGTGATCCGCGGTGTGTTCGGGGGTCGCCGTTGACCGGCGCTATCCCGCACGGGTTGTCGGAGAGCAATACAGGTGGGCGGGAGGAGAACGGATGAACAAGGCGGAGATGACCCGTCAGCTGGAGGCTCGAACCAGCCTTAGCAAGGCAGTCGCCAGGGTGCGGAATCTGGCGTACTTGACGGAGCTTCTGGCGTGATTTGACGGTGGTTTGACGCCGCTGCGCTGTCTCTCCCGGGACTGGTGCGGGGCTTGTTTTCCTTTCCTCCGTGACGTTGAGGGCTGGCCGGAAGCCGCCCGGTGCGAGCGTAAGCGAGCCCTCGCCGTCATGCAAAGACCTGTCCGGCGCGGCGGCGAGCTCCTTCATTCAGCACGCCGCCGCGCGCCCCGGCGGTGCCGCGTGCGACGGCGCCGCGGGCGCCCCTGGACCCGGCCGCTAGGCCGGGCCCCCTTACTTGTCGTTGCCGCCGTCGAGCGGCGGCGGCCTGCTGCGCTTGCGTTGGGATTCGCCCTTGAGGTCGATGCGGTAGATGTTGTGGACGATTCGATCGAGTACCGCGTCCGCGATCGTGGGTTCTCCGATCACCTCTGGCCAGCGCTTCACGGGGATCTGACTGGCGATCAGGATGGACTTGCGTCCGTGGAGCGCCTCGGCGATCTCCAGCAGGTCGCGCCTTCCCTCGGTGGAGAAGCCCTGGAGTCCCCAATCGTCGAGGACCAGCAGATCGGCCTTGGCGAGGCGACGCATCAGCCGGTCGTGGGGGTGCCCGTGTCGCGGGCACGGGACAGGGCTTGCGCACCGCGAGCCGGCGGCGCAGGGTCGGACGGTGTCGCCGATACGGCGTTGGCGATGTGCAATCCGACGCGGGACGATGAGATCCCGGTGCCGGTTTTGGGACGGGGAAGGCGAGAGGACCGCGTTGGCGACTTTCGCAACGGAGGACATCGAACGCGCGGTCGGGGAAGTCCCCTACGCGGACAGTGCCGGCGGATGCGCCGCGTCAGGTGCTTCAGCAGGGTGCGGACCTCGACACCGGACGGCGTCTTGCCGGGACGCAGGAGGACCGCCACCGGCCTGCCGCTCTCGACATGGTAGACGTGGACCGGCAGGAAGCAGCGGGTATCGTAATGCGCGTTGAACAGCGACAGCTGCTGGTGGCCGTGCACCGCGTCGCAGGTGTCGTCGATGTCGAGCGTGATCGCCGCCGGCGGGGCCGCGAAAGAGCGGCAGAAGATGTCGACCAGGGCGGCCGTCATGCGCCCCACCTCGACGCGCGAGGGCGCGTTCTCCAGCCGGCTCATGGTCGGCTGAGAACAGAGATCGCGCCCGCTCTCCGGCGCCCGGCCGACCACCAGCTTGAACAGCGGATCCGAGCGTAGGTCGTCGCAGTCGTCGGCATCCTCGTATCCGCAGGCGATCGCGAACATGCGGAACCGGAGCATCGCCGAAAGCGAGTGGACCGTCCGCGCTGGGTCGCGCTAGTCCCGGATGCAGCCCGCCAGCGTCTCGGCCAGCCCGAGCCGGCGCTCCGCCGCGCGCAGCAGAACCAGCCCGCCGTCCGACGAGATCGACCCGCCCGCGAAATCGGCGGTCACCTTCTTGCGTTGTACGGCTGGAAGATCGAACGGCAGAAGGCTATCTTCGGTCATGGCGGGCGTGGCGCTTTCGTTGTCTCGGTGGAAGTGCGCTGGACAACGAACTTCTATCCGAATCCAACGACTTAGGCCACGTTCGCCGCTACTTCATCCCCGGGTGCCGAATAGAGCGGGCTAAATGCCGACATTTTCAATAGGCGATGTGACTATCAGGGTGGATTGCTCGTGATGGCCTTATCGAGTTACGAGGCAAAGGGGCCCGAGGCTAATGCATGCCGCGGAGTTGCTCGCGCGGTACGGTCGAGCGTTGGCAGAAGATCTATGGAGCCATGCCGATGATAGTGGGTCGGCTTGTCGATGCATTGGGTGGGTGGTGGTACCGGTCTCGTCTGGGTCGGGAGGTCGAGAGACGATGGTATCGTTCAAAATGTTGGAGGCTAGTCGGAGAACGGTGGACAAGTAGACGTCCCCGACGCTATCGGCCCCACCACCTCTATGAGATGGTCATCAGCAGCGACCGCTTGTGGTTTAAGCTCCAGGCTCCGTGCTGGTCATCGAGACAGGCGGCGGCTTTCATGGAGGCACGCTTTAACGGCACGCGCTACATCACCGGAGACGGTCACCGGCCGGTGACACCCTTTCGGCTCTCGGAATGCTCAAGCGAAATATCCAACTGGAGGTCGATCGTGCATCGACTGCCGGAAGAGTGGGATGACGGTGAATACAGGATCGAACGGTATCCGTATTCGTGGTGTGACACGCTTTCAGAGGGCTGCAACTGTCATGCGAACAAGGGCCGACTCGGTGTTGTTGTGTGCGCCGACTACGGCAGTCAGGAGGAGGGGGAAAGAAAACAGAATAGGACCCGCAATGAGTTCCACGAAAACTACATAGCGGAAATGGAGAAACGGATTGAGCAGCAGGACAAGGCGCAACGCGGGAAGCGATCGTCGGCTGCGTCGAGACCAGCGGTATTGGGCAGGACCGCGTCATTCGTCTATCCAAAGGTACCGGTCGGGCATGGTGCAGACAGGGAGCACGCGGGTGTTCCGTCGGCCGCGATGGATAGGATCGGGCAAATGGTTTCTGCGGGATATTACTGCTGCATAGAAAAGAGGCACCATCCTTACGGAAAGCAGCCCATACGGAGAACCGTGGCAAGCCTGAACGCTGCTTATGCGAAGATTTCGGCTCTGGATGACGAGAACCGACGGAGCCCGATGTCTCATATCGCCAGTGCGGCGGAGCACTACCTCCGCGTTTATCAATCGGAGGAGTGTGCAGAGCGAAGCGTATGGGGTCAAGTGGAGGTACCCGAGGTCCTCTACAAGTACGTGCCTCTGGAGCTTATTGGAAACGGGGCTCCGAACACCCTGCGGGCTACCCAGCTGCTCGCCTTAAATGACGATATGGAATGCAATGTCATAACCATGAAAGACGCCAATGAATCCATGCGCGATTTGTTGCGAATAATGAAAGAAAAAATGATGGATCACTTGGGTATTGACATTGCTTGGGATGAGTTGCTGCAAGAGGCGATTCGGTACGGTAGTCCGAGATTGTCTCCCTACATTCAGAAGCATTTGAATCCGTTGGTTGGCGTGGTCTCCTTTTCGACAGACATTTTCGTCCCAACGATGTGGGCCCATTACTCTCGAAACACCGGCGTGGTTGTGGGTTACGAGACAGAAACGTTGAGAACGATGGGTTTCGAGTTGCAACCGGTAATTTACTCGGAGATTGCGCCAATCTATCGTCCTCTGTCTGGCGACAATATCGAGCTGGACTTCGTGGATCGCGAGTACATGGAAGGAGTTGAGAGATCAGGGCAGAAGATGGATGGCCTTCGGGTGCTGACAAGAGCAAAGCTCGCGGAGCTGGGATCGGATTGGAAGTCGTTGTCGAGGTTGCTGTTTGTCAAGGGGATGTCCTGGGGCTACGAGAAGGAGGTGCGTCTGCTGGTCGACTTAAAGCAGGCACGTGATACGGGAAAGAGTGACGGCAATGGTTGGCCCATAAAGGTCATAGATCCGCCCCCGGCGGCCATCGTGGAGATCCACGGCGGGGCAAACACGCGGGAAGCCGACCTTCAGCGGGCTGCTCAAGTAGCCCGAAGCGGAGGCAGGAGCGGACTGTACGTTGGGCGCCTGTCGTCACACGCTTTTAGAATTCAGAAAGGGTCCGGGACAAGGCACTAACCCGGCTTGGCGAGTTGTTCCTTACGTATAAGAATGTGACTGTGCTCGGGGTTTTAAGGGTGATGCTCGACGGATGGGCCGGGGTTCGAGTGTATCGCTTTAGTCATCGGCGTGCTCCAAATGGTGGAGAGAGGGCGCGGAGGTCCTCCCCGGGGGCCCCGCCTTCGCCCCCCCGGGCTGGCCTCGTATCCGGGCGGCTGGACGGCATGCGGCCGGGCGGACGACGGTTTGGGGGTTAGTCAGGGGCGCGCAACCCTCGACGGCGTAGCGGGCAACGGCGGAGGTGGCCCCGATGGGGAGGCTGGTCGGGAGTTGGACGGACCAGAGTCGTTCGCAAGGCTTGCATACTGCGCCGTGGTCCGAAGCTAGCTGTGGCCGAGGAGTTTTTCGATCATCGTCAGGCACTCGCCGAGGCCCTGGGCACGGGAGCCAAAGCTGCGGCGGAGATCACACGTTAAGGCTCAACAGGCGTGATGTGTGAATCAATGCTGTCTCCGACTCGAGAGCGGGACGCCTTCACAAAGTCGTTGGCCAGGTGCGCATTGCGAGTGGACGTCTGAACTTGGGTGAACGCGATATCGTGGGTACGATCACGAAGGCCGGCGACGCGGATCTGCGCACCGCGCTCTATCAGGCGGCCACGGTGACGCTGAACTGCGGGGCGCCGAACTGGCTGTAGGCCTGGGCGCTCCGTCTGGCGGTGCTCCGCGGCAGGAAGCGTGCGACCGTTGCGCTGGCCCGGAGGATCGGCGTGGTGCTTCATCGGATGTGGAGCGACAGTTGCCGGGCGGGTCTGGAAACCCGTTGAGAGAGAGCCTCTCCATGGCACACCGAATAGGTCGGCTAGATGATCTGGGTTCCAAACGCAGTCAGGTGCGTGTTCCCTTAACCATTCTGTTGTGTGGCCGTATCGTCCACGTAGTCGTCTACTTTGATACTGACTTCTTTCACGGCCATTTTCCTAATTACACCTCTTGGTCGTATTCCGTAGGCCTACCTCGGCAGCATGGGAGAGGAGGGGGTCGCAAATTTAGAAATATACTTCGTTTAACTTAGACTGATATCAAAGGATCGAACGTCGCAGCCGAACAACAGATTATGTCTTAACAGATTCTAACAAGATATTTTCAATCCGAAGCTCTCGGGCTTGCCCTTTCTGTCAAAAAATGAACCGAGAACCCGGCCCGCGAAAACCCTGATGGAACTCGTTGAGGTTCAGCGGTGTAGACTTTCGTGTCACCAAACAATGCCGGTTTCGAAAGAGAAACGAGAGCTAGGGGCATTCGATGATACAGAAAGTCGTATAAGGTTAGCAACTCACCTGGTTGTTGGATCGGGATGAATCCCATCGGGCCAACTAGAGCATGGATGCCGGCGTCCACATGAACCTCGGCGCCTTCAATGTTGACTGGAAAGATTGACCTATCGAGATCGCCTGGGGGGAATCCCATAGCTTCGGCAAGATTACGGTTCAAAGATGCTTGTAAGGACCCGGTGACTTCTATGAACTCGTCGCCTTGGAACTCTGCACCAGGAAATTCCGGGTCGATCGCAACGAGCCATGGATCGCACTCGTTGTTTTCGGTCGCCCATCTTGAGGCGACAGCCCATCCCTTGAATTGAATTTCCCGCTCGCTGCCCGATTTTCCGGTATGAAGAATTTTCGCCCGCTCCACTTGTTCGCGGGCTTTTTTTACTGGAGCGGGCTCGCGTTTGTTAGAACCATGCTGCTTGTGCCAAGAACTGCCGTCGTGGGATCCCTTCGCTTCGGCGATGACCAATCCCGTTGAGGTCCAGCCGATCCAATCGGGCATGTCTCCATTCTCCCCCGCTTTTTTTTCGACACGCATATTTGGCGAAAACCTAAATTTGTCTCCCTCGATGGGCAGCAGCTCCAGGACCGTTTCCTTTTCTTGAAGGTAGTATCGTGCCAGAAACCTACCGAAGATGTTTGAAAAAGACCGCCTGAGCTCTCGGCCGATGCCGAGACCGTCTGATCTCCAACGCAACTCCCTTGTTCCGGATACAAGCAAGTCCTCGAAAAGAGCGACCCACCCAGGCATATGCACGCGGGTCAAAAGCGTTTCTTTCGCCGCGGCATGACTCAACTTGACAAGATCGATATCCAATTCCGTGATTGGTTCGGCCGGGTCTCGGATGGGTTCTCGATAATGACAAACGTGCCGCAATCTGTAGATCCTCTGAAAATGTTACGCTCTTACATGACAGCCTTATGTCTCTGCCACCGTTTTTCGCCACTGAGATTGATGTACTCTCAATCCGGGCCACTAAGTACTCGGGGCGCTAGGCGCAATTGCATAACTATCCTTACTCATTGTGCTGCCGAGTTGCATCTACAATGCATGGCTAAACTGAGGAGCAGCGTTACTGTTGCAACTCGTACCAACAACGGGTCGAGTATGCTTTATTTAGTGGATGAATGCTTAGCCTGATAGGGCCAGACCAGACCACGTGCCTGTCCCGATAGCCCAGATTGTCTTCACAAGACTCTTGGTTACACTGGGTTTTTCAGTATTTGCGTGTTCTGTTTCCATGCGGTTCTCCTTTCCTTTCGTTGTCGATAGCTCAACGACGTAAGCCATTGCCCAGAGAGCAATGAAGGTTAGAAGGCCACCGAGACAGAAACCGTGAAGGGGAATCGAACCCCAACCGACCAGACCTATCAGGCTAAACACTCGCCGCCGTGATAGTGGCTTATCCTGCTTGGCAGGTCAACGGAATGCATGAGGCAACCGGCTGTCTCTGGGGCGTGGTCGAGGCCATGCGGATGTGCCTCGCGCTGATCCGCATCACCGTCATCCACGAGCTTGGCGGCCTTGACGAGGCTGCGCTCGTCGCTAATTGCGGCAGGCGCTGACCGCGACGGCGGGAAGGGTCGTGTTGTCGTACAAAAACGATCGCGGAACCCCGTCGAGGAAGGCGAAGGCGCTGACATGACCGTCCAAGAAGGCCTCGGCTGTGTCCCGGGGATAGGCCTTGACGAACCAGACATTGGAATGGGGCAGGTTCAGGCCGAAGAAGGCGACCTCCTCCCGCTGCCCCCGCAGTTCCACCACCGCCTCGTCGAAGTCGGCCCTGGGTCGGGTTCCCCTGGTGGGGCACCTTGCGCGCGGTGGCCGACAGTGCAGGTTGATTGAAATGAGGATGAATTCGCTTCGCGAAGGCGTAGCAGCCTACGCTTTTTGTTCAGCGTGGATGTTTTGGGTGCGCTTCGAGGGAATCGGGCGATGTTGACGCCTGACGCGACATGTCGCGTCAGGATATAGATAGAATCCGGTGACTATTTGATTCCCGATTGAGACTAGGGCGAAGAAAATACAAGGATTATAGGGCATTAGGTCATTATGCTGCACAAGAGTGCCGTAGATCACGCGGCGGTGGGAACGTCCGGCGACGTGTCCATGTCGGCTTCGAGGCTGTTGGAAATCCGAATGGCAGCGACCTTGACCGAGTGCCGCCCAAGGTGGGCGTAGCGCGCGGTCGTCTGCACCTGCGTGTGACCCAAGAGCTTGCCGATCATCGGCAGGCTTTCTCCGAGTGCGAGCGCCCGCGAGGCGAAGCTGTGGCGCAAGTCGTGCAGGCGGACGTCTTCGAGGCCGGCCTCCTTGCGAACGATTAGCCACGATGCGTTCAGCGTGCGCAGGCGGGTGCCGCGCACGCGGCCGGGAAATACCCAGGGGTTGTCGGGCCGGCGCGGCAGCGCGGTGAGGACCTGTTTCGCCGCCGGCGAGAGCGGCACCGCCCGGGCTCCAGTCTTCGCGTCGCGCAGCCGCAGCTCGTCGTGTTCAAGGTCGACGTGCTCCCATTTCAGGGTCACGATTTCGTTGCGCCGGCAGCCGGTCAGCATCAGCAGGCGCAGCGCCCCGGCCGCGCTCGTCGAGACCGTGCCCTTGACTTCGAGCTCGGCGAGCACCCGGCCCAGCCGGTCGAACTCCTGCTCCGACAGAAAGCGCTCGCGCCCACGCGTGGGATATTTCTGGATGAACCGGCAGGGGTTGCCCCCGGCCGGCGCCTCGCCCGATTTCGCGGCCGTGGAGAACAGCCGGGAGAGCAGCGAGACCGCCTGGTTCGCCATGACCGGCGTGTCGCGCAGCCGGTAGTGCAGCGCCGCGACGTGGTCCGGCGTGACCTCGCTCAGGCGGAGAGCTCCGAACAGCGGCAGCAGAAACTTGTCCAGGATATAGCGGCATCCCCGCTGGGTTGTCGGCTTGCAGCGCACGGCGACGTGCTCGGTCATGTAGCGCTCCGCCATCCCGGCGATCGTCGGCCCGTTGGCCGAGGGCGAGTCCCCGCCCGGCCGGCGCGGCGTCTCGCCCGCCTTGAGGCTGGCAATCAGCCTTCCCGCCTCGCGTCGCGCGCGCTCGGGCGTCCACACCCCGTGGCGCCCGATGGTGACGCGCCGGGATCTCCCCTGGGCGCGGGTGTGCACCATGTAGACCTTCGAGCCCGTGGGATGGACGCGCACCCCGAAGCCGGTGAGGTCGCGGTCCCAGAAGACGGCCTCGCGCTCGCCAACCGGCAGGGCGTCGACCGTGCGCCGGGAAAGGACGATCTTGTTCGGGCTTCGCATGGCGGGCTCCCGTGAGACGTTCAGTTGGCGCGAACGCGCTGCGGACTATCGGGCGGCGCGAGCCTGGGCCCGAGGTCGTCGCCGACGTTGGCCGTGGCATGGCGCACCGAGTCGCGGGCGAGATGCGCGTAACGCGCGGTCGTGGTCACCATCCGGTGACCGAGCAGGTCGCCGATCATCGGCAGGCCTTCGCCGAGCGCCAGCGCGCGGGAGGCGAACGTGTGTCTCAGGTCATGCAGGCGGACATCTTCGAGCCCGGCGCGCTTGCGCACTCGGTCCCAGGAGTCGTTGAGGTTGACCAGCCGGGTGCCCTTCTTCCGGCCCGGGAACACCCACGGATTGTCGGGCGTGTGGGAGAGGTCGTCGAATACTCTCGCGACGGCGGGGGTGAGCGGCACCATGCGCGTACCGGTCTTCGTGTCGGGGAGGCGCATCTCGCCGGTGTCGAAGTTCAGGTCGTCCCACCGAAGGCCGAGGATTTCGTTGCGCCGGCATCCGGTCAGCACGAGGAGGCGGATGGCCGCCGCCGCATGGGTCGAGGCGAGGCGCTCGGCGGGAGCCGCCCGGAGCGCCTCGCCGAGCCGGAAGAGCTCCTCGCGGGTGAGGAACCGCTCGTGCTTCTCGACCCTGAAACGGGGCACGCCCCGGCACGGGTTGCTGCCGGAGGGACGCCAGCCCCACGCATCCGCCAGGTTGAACATCTTGACCAGGATGTCGGCCGCGCGGTTGGCGACGGTCGGCATGTGGTGCAGGCTGTTGTGAAAGGCGAGGATGTCCTTGTACTCGACGTCCGCGACGAGGCGCTCGCCGAGGGCCGGCACGATATGCTTGCGCAGCATCAGCCGGTAATGGGAGACGGTCAGGGGCTTGCAGTGCATCGCGACATACTCGCGCTCGTAGCGCTCGGCGAGGGCGGCGACGGTCGGGTCGGGCGCGGGTTCGGGCGGAACCGGCGGCTGCCCGGTCTTGATGCGCGCGATGATGTCGGTGGCCTTCTTGCGGGCGTGGTCGACGGAGAAGCCGGGGTCGCCATGCCCACCGAGGCTGACGCGCTTGGAGCGGCCGAAGGCGCGCGTCTGGACGACGAAGACCTTCTTGCCCGAGGGATATACTCGAACGCCGAAGCCGGGAAGGTCGTTATCCCAGAAGATGGCGTCCTTGCCGTTGACCGCGAGGCGGTCCACGGTGCGCTTGGTGAGGGTGCGGTACTGGCGTTCGGCCATGGCGCGGCGGTCCTTCGAGGTGGTTTCTGGGCGGCGATTTCCGGTAACCGGCCCGTAAGCGCAGAGGTAGCATGGTGACGGCAACAGTGGACGTGGGCTGTGACGGCCTCATCGCTGGCTTGTCAAGGTGCAGGACAGTGTAGAGATGTGGAATAGTTCTGTCAATACAATCGCTTATCGCATACTATCGCGCCGCTGGAGCGGCATGCGACGACAGGTGGACCGAGGCAGAATCGGCCTCCGAATTTGATATATCTAATCGACACGAACGTGATCTCCGAGTTGCGCAAGCTCGGCGACGGCCGGGCCGATGCCCGCGTTTCGGCGTGGATTTCGGGACGGGACGCGGCGAGCTTCTTTATCTCCGCGCTGACCCTGATGGAGCTGGAGATCGGCATCCTGCGCATCGAACGGCGCGACGCCGCACAGGGGGAGCGGCTGCGCGCCTGGATGGACCGGCGCGTCCTGCCCGAGTTTCTGGAGCGCACGCTGCCGGTCGATGCCGCCGTGGCCCTGAAATGCGCGCGGCTGCACGTGCCCGACCCGAGGGCCGAGCGGGACGCGCTGATCGCCGCCACCGCCATCGTGCACGGGATGACGGTGGTGACCGGAAACGCGGCCGACTTCGAGACGACCGGCGCGGACACGATCGATCCCTGGGCGGGGGCGTGACGGGGCGTTGAGCCGCCGGTTGGACGTGGATGCCCGGAACAGTTCCGGGCTCACCTTCCCGACACCGCCCGAGGACGCGGACAGGTCCGGGCTTGAACCGCTGGCACAGCCCGTGCTCGACGCCCGCGCCGCGCATCCGGACGCGACGCTGGCCGACCTCTACGATCCCAACCTGATGCCGCCCGACCTCCGCCGGGCGCACCGGGCGCTGGACCGCGCCGTCGACCGCCTCTACCGCCGCACCTCCTTCGCCTCCGAACGCGAGCGCGTCGAGCATCTGTTCATGCTCTACGAAAAGATGCGCGCGCCGCTTGAAGCGGGGATGCGGGGGAAGAGGCGGCGGCGGCGAACCACGGGCAGGCAAACGCGATGAAGGCATGAAACGGCGTCGTGATTCGTCTCTTGGTGGAGCCCTCTAAAGGCGAGAAATACCCGGTAGCAGCAATGTCGATGGCAGAGCGATTCTATCCGTAGGACTTAGCCGCTTCAAAGAACGGGACCGCACCTTGCCGTCCGGGTTCAGGATATCGAACTCGCGTTCTTCCATGAGCTGGAGGACGATTCGATCAAGATCGGAAAAACGGGCGGCTGTCCGATTTGCGATAGCGTGCCGCATCGCATCAAGAGTGACCGGTTGCTCGGATGCAAGACCGTACAATTCTCTCGGAAGCGATTCCAAGAGTTGGGCATCCATTTGTTGGAGGTCGATTTGATCGAAATTGAACAACGGAAGTGTTTTCGAATCTTTCAACGCGTCCCACCCCAACATGCCGAAGTCGCCAGGACCGTAATGTTCGAAAGTGTCTTGGATATCCCAATGCTGCTGGATCATGACATCTCGGGCCGTGGGATGGCGGGAAAGATGAAGAAACCAAAGCGCGCGTCGTGACTGTCCCGGTCGAATGAAGAAAGGCGTATCGTATGTTGCCCCGGTTGCCGCGCGCGCGTGATCCCGCAGCAGCCTTTGTACGAGCGCTCGCCCGCCTTTGCCGTCCCGGAGGTGGATAAGATCTTCTATCTGAGATTCGGACAATTGCAGAGGCGCGACCGCCTTCGCGATCTGCGGTGTCTCCGACAGGTGATTGACGAGTGCGTCGGCAGCGAAGGTCAAAATGACTTCCGCGGCCGGCAGTTCGGCGAAAATACGAGAGACCATCGCCAGCTCTATTTTAGAAAATCCGGTTTGGTCGAGAAGGAAGATCGCTCTTCCCGCGCGAGGTTGTCTGCGATGAATCGATTGAAGAATACCGTCGATTTCGTTCTCGAACAGGCCGGTTCGGACGACGACTCTGTCTTCGTCGATCTCGTGTTCGCGCTCCGCGAGAGCCTTTCGGAGGTGGTCGGTATGCGCCGCTTCCTTGTCGACGAAATAGAATTTGCAGTCGACATGCAATGGCTTGTTACGTTTTCGGTTCAGCCTCTCGGTTGCCGATGATGCTTCTTCCAGCATGATCAGCGGCGTTCCGGACAGAAGGTCGCCGTTGTCGAGGAAAGTGCCTCCACCCGCGAACCCGTCGACCAGATCGAGTTTGAATTCCTCGCGGTTCGGATTGACGTTGAGCCTGTCGAAATAGGCGGAAAGGTAGCTACGCAAGACGCGCAACTTGGCCTTGCTATGCGGTTCGATCTGCGGCGGGGGATCGTCAGGATGCCACTTGAAGTCCAAGACCGGTTTCCTCCTTCGCGTAGCTGGGCATTGCGTTATGCTCCACGCCTTCGAGTTCCCGGCCTCCCGCTTTGGGCGTCGGTCCGCCCCACTGCTTGAAAAAGAACGGTACATCCGCGCGTTCGCACTGGTCGCGGACTTCGCAAACCCAGTCGTACTTCATCGGACGCGCATTCGGCCCGCTCTCCCCGCCAACGATGACCCACGATATGCCGTCCAGGTCGATGTCGCCCACGGGACCGATGAGCGGCTCTATCGAGAGAAAGCGCACCGTGGCCGGCGCGTCTTGCAGATGCCGGATCCTGGCCCGGCCCAGGCGATCCTCGACCGACACGCCGCACCAGATATGCGCTGGCGCCCCGCCGCCGGAGTACCTGCGGCGGAGATAATCCCGCATGCGCGAACTCCGCTTGGTCAGGATCTGATAGATGTGGCGGTCCGTCGTTTCCAGCCGGTCGAAAACATCGTCGATGAACGCGCGCGGCACGTGTTTGTGGAACAGGTCGCTCATCGAGTTGACGAAGATCATCCGCGGCTTGCGCCACCGCTCCGGTTGATCCAGCCGCGACGGCCAGAGGCGGAGGTCGAAGCCCTGCTCGTAGGGATGACCCGGAACGCCCCGCCACCGTTCGGCGAAGCGTTCCGCGTAACAGTTGTCGCAGCCGCGCGTGATCTTGGTGCACCCCGTCACCGGGTTCCACGTCGCGTCGGTCCATTCGATCGAGGAATTGTCGGCCATGTCGGCACCTCCTATCACACGTATTCCCGCCGTGCCAATCAAAAGTTCGTGTTTTGTTCTTTATGTCTGCGGTCGTCACGTCCACACCGGTTTTCTCGAACTGCCCCCCTCACACGACACTAGCCACCCCGCACCGTGTCCCTGCTTCGCGCACGTCGCCAAGGAAACCCGCGTCCGCGCGCCCGTCGCGCGTCGCCGCCACGCGGAAGTCCTCCGGTCCCACCCGGTCGCCGAAGAACAGCCAGGCGCTGTCCGGGTCGCAGCGGTTGGAGGTCCAGACCAGGCCCTCGATGTCCGGGAACCGGTCGTGGATGGCGGCCGCCCATCTCGCGGTCTCCGGGTAGAGCGGGGGCGGCGCGGCGATGAGGGCGTCCCGCCCAATGCGCCAGCGCCGGAGATCGGGCGCGCGGAGCGAGGCGAGGCGGAGGTCGACCATCCATGAGTTTTATCGGTCGGTCGGGACGGCGAGAGGACAAGCAAAACAATACGTGGATGGTCGGCCTACGCCGACCATGACGGGGTAAAGGACGGGAACCGATCTCTGTCCGCCCTTCCCCCGCGCGGCGGCGGCAGACTTCCGAACTACGGATCGTCGAGGACCTTATCGTGATCCCCGACGTTGCGAAGAACGCAGGTTCCGTTCTCCACCTCGAACGTCAATCGAACGCCCTTGTTGACCCGTATCTCCCAGGTGTTCTTGCGGGATTTTACTTTCTTGAGGTTGCGGCCGGCGGGAAGGGTCGCGGTATTCGGTAGCTCCCGGAGCGCTCTGTTCACCTCTTCCTGAAGGGGCCTGTCGAGTCTGCGGTACGCTCTCCTGAAGCGGCCCAGCGGCGTCAGCCTCGTGATCCCGAGGACCACTTCAGGACGGGCGTTTCAGGTCGGCTACGAGCTCCTCCACGTCGTCGTACACCTTGTTGTCCGGCGTTTCGAGATCCGCGTCGTGTTCGAGAACGACCCACCGCAGATCCACCATGCGGTCGTGCAGCGACCGGAGAGCGCCAATGGCCTCTTCGCTTGTCTTGGACATTTCCCCGGCGTCTTCTCCGGGAAACATCGGCCGGTCCAGAGCGCCGGCAAGATCGCGAACCGCCGAGATCGCTTCCTTCACAACGCCCTCCGCGGAAGCGGCAAGCGGCGACAACGTGTTTTCCGGATCGATCGGCTTCGAAAAACCGCCGGAGTCGGCGATACGGGCGACGATCCGTTCGATTACTTTTTCCGCCGTCTCGGCGTCATTGCGCAAATTGACCGTTACCGCGATCACCGCGTCGACGGTCTTCAGGTAATGAAGGGAAAAACGGGAGTCCGCTTCCACCTTCCTGTAAATTGGCTCCAGGGGCGGAATGTCTGCCTGCGACGTTGACATCGCGTATCTCCTCGCCGGACCGCGGACGGAAAGGATCGGCCGACAAGCGGCCGAACGTACGTTTCCCGTGGCTCCTGACTCAAGCATATATTTCTTGCCTGACCAAAAGGCCCTTTCGGACGCTTTCGTTATGGCGAGAGCGTCCGGCATCGCGTTGTGGTCCACGCCTTCGAGCGCCGCCGTCGGTCAGATCCCAGCCGGTATCCTTGAGCAGCGCGTCGATCTTGACGCGCGCGAAGGCCTCGGTGGCGCCGCTCATCGTTCCGCCGGGATGCCCCATGCCGTTGCCGCGCGGCGCAATATGTAAGGGCAGGCGCGCGCTGTCACCCCGGCACGGGGCTGGCTCCGGCGCAACCGCTGCTCTGGACCCCGGAACAAGTCCACTGCTGTCCGGTGCAGGCGTTGGGGGGCTCCGCACCGAGGGGCGGGACAGGGTGGGGCGGCGTGGACGTTCTCCGGCACGCCCTCTTCGTCGTCATGCCCGGACTTGTTCCGGGCATCCACGTCCCTCGGCCGGTTCGCCCGCTCCCGGCTCGTACCGCGATGCCGCAAGACGTGGATACCCGGAACAAGTCCGGGCATGACGGTAGGAGGGATGCCGGCGTGCCGAAATCCGGGTCTCGGGTCGCGCGGTCCTTTGGAAACCCGCTCGTCCCCAGGCCTTTCGCCCGGTCCGCAAAATCCGAGCCGGACAGCAGTGGAACAGGTCCGGGCCGGCGCCCGCCTCGACCGGTTATTCCGCCGGCGCACCGGCCTCGTTGCGGCGGACGATATAGCCCTCGAGGAAGTCCATCTTGCCTTCGAGACGACTCAGGCGGTCGCGGACTTCCCTCATCTCCGTCTCCAGCCGGTCCATGCGCGCCTCCAGCCGGTCCATGCGCGCGCCGAGCCCTTGGTGGCCCCGCAGCATCAGGCCGGCCAGCGCCACGCCGACTGCCAGAATCGCGATCAGTTCCGGGCTCACCCGCTGGCCTCCCCGGCGGCACGGCGCCGCCCGCGCGCGACACTCTGCCGGACCTCCGGGCTCCCATCAACCGAATAGTGGGCGTAGCCACCGGCGCTTCGAGAGGCCCCTACTCGTCATACACCCAGTCGAACGCCTCCCCTCGCGGCCGCACGAACCCCACCGAGGGGGACGGGAAATGCGCGGTCATCACCAGCGTGGCGGTGTCGCAGTGGCGCTCCAGGAACGCCCTTCGGGTCGCGGCCGATTGCGTGCGGTCGGAGCAGCCCACCGCGCTCCAGCCGGGCTCGCGGCATTGCAGCGGCGTGTGGCAGATGTCGCCCGACAGCACCGCGCGCGCTCCCCGCGAGGCGAGCTCGATCGCCACGTGGCCCGGCGTGTGGCCGGGGGCGAGGGCGAAGCTTATCTCGTCGTCGAACCGGTAGTCGTCGGCCACCGTCTCGGCCAGCCCGGCCTCGACCACGGGGAGCACGCTGTCGTCGATGCAGCCGTCGGAATATTTCTTGCCGCCCTTGTTGACCGCGATCCAGTGCTCGTACTCGGTGCGCGCGAAGAGGTAGCGCGCGTTGGGGAAGGTCGGCACCCAGCGCCCGCCGACGAGCCGGGTGTTCCAGCCCACGTGGTCGGCGTGCAAATGGGTGCACATCACGAAGTCGATATCCTCCGGCGCGAGGCCGATGGCGGCGAGGTTGTCGAGGTAACGGGTCGACGTGCGGTGCGCCCAGGGCTTGTGGAACCGGCGCTCCTTGCGGTTGCCGACGCAGGCATCGACCAGGATCGTGCGGTGGCGGGTCCTCAGCACGTAGGACTGCATCGCCATCACGACCTTGCCGGTGGCGGGATCGAGGAAGCGCGGCTCCAGCCAGGCGCAATGCGGGGCGAGGCTGTCGTCGTTGGCGTCCGGCAGCAGGAAACGGATGTCGAAATCGGGCTCCTCCGATTCGATTATCCGGTGCCATTCGATCCCGCCCACGCTGCCGCCGAGCGACATGATCTCCTCCCGCGCCGTTGCCCGCGCCTCCGGGTCGGACTATAGCGTGACTCCCGCCGCGACCGGAGACCGCCGATGACCGCCTTGCCCTTCCGCGCCGAGCATGTCGGCAGCTTCGTCCGGCCCGATACGCTGCTCGAAGCGGTGCGGGCGCACCGGGCCGGGAAACTGGACGCGGACGGGTTGCGGGAGGCGCAGGACGAGGCGATCCGCGGCATCGTCGCCTTCCAGGACGACATCGGCCTGCCCGCGGTGACCGACGGGGAGTTCCGCCGGCGCTCGTGGTCGGCCGGCGTGATCGACGCGCTCTCGGGCTTCGGGCTGCGCGAGGAGGGGGTGCTCGGCTTCAAATCGGAATCGGAGAGCGGAGGCGTCGCCTCCTCGCCCTACGCCGCGCGGCGGCTCGAACGCGCGCGCCCGATCGTCGCCGACGACTACCGCTTCCTCGCCTCGCTCTCGCCGAAGGGGCTGCCCAAGGTGACGATCGCCTCGCCGCCGGTGCTGCATTTCTTCCTCGGCCCGCGCGCCTTCGATGCCGATGCGTATGCCGACCGAGATGCCTACTTCGCCGATTTGGTCCGCATCTACCGCGACGAAATTGCCGACCTCGCCGCGGCGGGCTGCGCCTATGTCCAGCTCGACGAGACCGCGCTGCCCTGCAACTGCGATGCCGGGGCGCGGCGCGGCGTCAGGGCGCGCGGCGAGGATCCGGACGAGCTCACCTCGGCCTATGTCGAGCTGATCAACGCGGCGGTGGCGGAACGGCCGGAGGGGATGACGGTCGGGCTCCACATGTGCCGCGGCAATTTCAAGGGCGCCTGGATGGCCGAGGGGGGCTACGAGCCGATCGCCGAGCGCGTCTTCCACGGCCTCGACGTCGACATCCTGCAGCTCGAATACGACACCCCGCGCGCCGGCGACTTCGCGCCGCTCCGCTTCCTGCCGCCCGGCAAGACCGCCGTGCTCGGCCTGATCAGCACCAAGACCCCCGTCCTGGAAGACAGGGACGCGGTCAGGCGCCGCATCGACGAGGCCGCCCGCCACGCGCCGCTGGAGCGCCTCGCCATCGGCCCGCAATGCGGCTTCTCCTCGGCCGGCGGCTCCGGCCAGCCCGTCGATTCCGACGCCACCCGCCGCAAGCTCGACCTCGTCCTCCGGATCGCCTCCGAGGTCTGGGGCACCGCCTGACCCCTCCCCCGCCGCAACACCCCGCACGCGTCCACGCCCGATTTCCACCCCTTACCCCTTCCCCACCCGTCCCCACAGTGATATTCATTATCACTAACACCATGGGGACGGGTTGCGGACGGTGTTGAGGCTGGACGATCTTGGTGTCGCTTTCGGGGCGAAGCGGGCGGTGCGCGGGCTTTCGTTCGGGGTCGCGGAGGGCGAGCTGGTGTGCCTGCTGGGCCCGTCGGGCTGCGGCAAGACGACGACGCTGCGCGCCATCGCCGGGCTGGAGCGGCCGGAGCGGGGGCGGATCGCCGTCGCCGGCCGGGTGCTGTCGGATGCCGGCGAGATCGTCCCGCCGCCCGGGCGCGGCATCGGATTCCTGTTCCAGGACTTCGCGCTGTTCCCCCACCTCACGGTGGCGCAGAACATCGCCTACGGGATGACCCGCCAGCAGCGGGCGACCGACACGGGCCGCGTCGGGGCGCTGCTGGACCGGATCCGCCTCGGCCACCTCGCGGACTCATACCCCCACATGCTGTCGGGCGGCGAGCAGCAGCGGGTGGCGCTGGTCCGCGCGCTCGCCCCCCGCCCCCGCGTGGTGCTGCTCGACGAGCCGTTCTCGAGCCTCGACGCCTCGCTCCGCGGCGGGCTCCGGGACGAGACGATCCGCATCCTCAAGGACGCCGGCGTCACGGTGCTGATGGTCACCCACGACCCCGACGAGGCGCTGGTCTCGGCCGACCGGATCGTGCTGATGCGCGACGGCGCGGCGGTCCAGACCGGCACGCCGGACGAGCTCTACTCGCGGCCGGTCGATGCGTTCACGGCCGCGTTCTTCGGCGCGGTCAACCGGCTGCCCGGCACGGTGGAGGGCGATTCGATCCGGACCGAGCTCGGCGCCCTCGCCAACCCGGGCTTCGGCGACGGCGACCCGGTCGAGGTGCTGATCCGCCCGGACGGGCTCACCCTCGCGGCGGACGGGCCGGGCGCGACGATGCGGGTCTGCAGCGTCCACTTCGCCGGTGCGTCCAGCCTGGTCCGGCTCGGCCCCGAGCATGTCGCGCCGCACCCCGACCATTTCCACGCCCGCCTGCCCGGGCTGTTCCGCCACGCCGTCGGCGACGCGGTGCACGTCCGCATCGACCGCGGCCAGGCCTTCGTGTTCGGCGGGAAGCCCTAGCGCCGCTGCGAGGCGTTCATCCAGATCACCGGGCCGAGCCCGGCGGCGACGATGGCGAGCGCGGCGAGCGCGGAGTGCTCCAGCAGCTCGTCGGTGGCGAACTGGTAGACATAGGTCGACAGCGTCTCGAAGTTGAACGGGCGCAGCAGCAGCGTCATCGGCAGCTCCTTCATCACGTCGACGAAGACCAGCAGCCCGCCCGCCAGGATCGATTTCCGCAACAGGGGCGGCGCGAGGGTCGCCAGGCTGCGCGAGAAGCCGCGGCCGAGCACGTAGCTCGCGTTCATGATGTTGGGCGAGAGCCGCTTCACCCCCGAGACCGTCGCGCCGTAGCCGATCGCCTGGAAACGCACCACGTAGCCCGCCACCAGCAGCGCCGCCCCGCCGATCAGCAGCCCGCCGAAGTCGTAACCGAGCACCCGCTCGACGAACGCCTCGACCCCCGAATCGACCGTCCCCGCGAACACCACCACCCCGATGGCGAGCACGGTGCCGGGGAACGCGTAGCCCATCGCCGAGACCGCCGTGAGCACGCTCAACGCCGGGTGGCGCTTCCAGGAGACCGACAGCACGGTGACCAGCGCGATCCCCATGACGATCGCCGCCGCCGCGAACGACACCGTGAGCGAATTGACGGTGGTCGCCAGCAGCGCGCCGTAATCGGTCGACGACAGCCCGGCGAGGACGAACCAGGCCAGCACGCCCACCGGCACGACGAAGCCCACCGCCAGGGGCACCAGGCAGACCGCCGCGCAGGCCGCCGCCTTCCAGCCCGCGAGCCGCACCGGGCGCAACCCCGCGCTCGGCTTGCCGGGGTCGAAGAAGCGTTGCTGGCCGCGCGCGCGCTGCTCGACATAGAGGAGGCCGAGGATGAACACGAAGGCGACGCCGGCGATCTGCGCCGCCGCCGTCAGGTTGTTCATGCCGAGCCAGACGTTGAAGATGCCGAGCGTCAGCGTCTCGACCGCGAAATATTCGACGGTCCCGAAATCCGACACCACCTCCATCGACACCAGCGCGAGCCCGGCGACGATGGCGGGGCGCGCGAGCGGGATGCCGACCGAGAACGCGATGTTGCGGTCGTGCAGCAGCGCGACCTCGTAATAGGACGCGGGCGTCAGCCGGAACGCGGTCCGCGCCATCAGGTAGACATAGGGGTAGAGCACCGATCCCATCACCAGGACCGCGCCGCCGAGCGAGCGGATCTCGGGGAACCAGTAGTCCCGCGCCGACGACCAGCCGAACAGCGCGCGCAGGAACGCCTGGACCGGGCCGGCGTATTCCAGCAGATCGGTATAGGTGTAGGCGATGATGTAGGCCGGCACCGTCGCCGGCAGCAGCAGCGTCCAGTCGAGCAGGCGCGAGCCCCGGAACTCGTAGCGGGTGACCAGCCACGCCGTCGTCAGCCCGAATAACAGGCTGACCAGCCCGACCCCGATCGTCAGCAGGACCGTGTTGGCGACATAGCGCGGAAACACGGTCTCCATCAGATGGAGCCACAACCCGCCCGAATCCCCGGTCATCGCGTAGAGCAGCGCCACGAACGGGCCGAGGAGGATCAGGCCGAGGACGAGGGTGGCGACCGACCAGCCGGAGACCGGATCCGCGGGCGGGCCGCGGCGCAGGAACGGGAGCGCGGTCAGCATGGCGGGGGCGGGCGGCGGGTCATGACGGGTTTATGGGGGGAAAGGGGGAGAGGCGGCAAATGGAAAGTGGGGGGTTGAGCGGTGGCGGATCGTCCCGATTGTCACCCCACCTCTGGCCTTTGCACGGCTGGAGTCGATATGTAAGTATCGTGACCACATCCCGGCTGGAGGCAGGGCAGGTTATGCAGCGGAAGACGAAGGCGTTCATCGCCTACTCTCGCGGAGTGGGCTCGATTCTCGATCTCGGGCCGTCCCCAAGTTTCAGGACTCTGGTGCCGCGAACGTCCTTCAACGAGCGACTCCGGGCCGACTTTCAACGCGTAGGAGAATCCCTGCGCCACGGCATCGATACCTGGAACGAGGAAACGTCTCGGGATGGCGCGGCAACCCCGTAACGCGCCGCCGGCTAGCCAGGATCCCGAAACGCCAGCGGTCCGTTCTTCGGCGACCGTCACTCGGACCGCATCGTATTCGGGCCCGCTGCCGCCCGCGGCGGAACTTCAGGCATACGACAATGCGGTTCCCGGCGCGGCAGAACGCATCGTTCGGATGGCCGAGAGCTATGCCGAGCACACACGAGAACTCGAAGCGATGGCGATGCAGCTGGAGGGCGCCACGCGACGGCGGGGACAGTGGCTCGGCGCTCTCGTCGTCTTTGCCGTCCCGGGTTCGTGCCTGTACGCCCTTCGCCTCGATAAAGAGACGTTCGCGATCTCGCTCGGGACCGGAACCCTGGTGGCATTGGCGGCGGTCTTCGTTGCGGGCAAGGTTCCGGAGTGGTTCAGGAAACCGGAACCGTAGCCTCGAATTGGGCGCGGAACCGCTTCCGGTCATGCTAAAGCGCGGACAATTTTAGGTTTTCGCCCGCCGACAGGCGGATCGGTTTAGCGCGGAATGAAATATCGGCTACCGCCCTCGGGTCCGTCGCTCCGCTGCCGCGCGACTCCCGCCGCGACGAGCGTCTGCAAGACCCTTTCCACGCCCTTCCGGCGCGCAGGCGAATTGCGGCCCTTAAAGACCGCGCTCAGGCTTTCCGCCGCCAGCGGCGCGGCGGCACGGCCCAGCATGTCCCGGAGGATGCGGATGCGGTCGAGTTCGTCCCTCGGCCAGTCCGGCCTGCCGTCGGCGGGCTCCGGCACGGCAAGGTCGGCCTCGATCTGCTCGGCGTCTTCCGGCGTCTTCACCTTGTGGCCCAGCTTGGGGATCTGATAGTCGGGCCGGAGCCAGTGGACGATGCCGCGCTCTTCCTCCTCCGCCCGCTCCCGGTTCAGCCCGACGAGGCGGGACAGTAATTCTTCCTCCGCCTCTTCCTGTTCCCGCGTCTTGTGCGGCGAGGGCACCGTCGCTCCCGGTTTGCCCACCAGCGCCGGTATCAGGTCGGCCCAGCCGTAGGCTTCGAACACGGCTCGGTCGATATCGTCGTGGATTTCCTTAATCACGGAAATCAGGCCGGTTTCGTGGATATCCCGCTCCGTCGCCGATAAAGGAGAAACATCACACCCGTTCTCCAATTCCCGCACTCGCTCTAGTACGTTGTATAAAGAGGTCATGGTTAGGAAACCGTGCTCAGCAAGGCGTACTTTACGAAACGAGTCGAGGTGATCGCCGAGTCTATCTAGAACAGCAATTTGTTCGGCATTGTTCGCCATAAAATTGGGAAAGGGAAAAGGATCCAACGTGCGTGATTTCGAATAACGAGCAGGACCCTTGTAGACACCCAGAGACGCCGCAGTTGTCTTGACCCATTCCCAGTGAATGCGGCTAGACAATGTTGACAGAAATCGTCCATCACTAAGGCCAATAGTTACAATCATGTGATCAGGAATACAGCGAGCATCCAGGAATTGAAAGAATCTATGTTTCGTCGTTTCCGTAGTAACTATAAATCGTTGTAATTTCGTCGAAAATTCTCTCAATAATTTTCGTGGCTCACCAAAGATCCACCACCTTTTCCGAAACGCTTCTCTATTGTTGTGATCGCGCATTGGTTTAATGTGTTGCAAAAGATAATTGTATATTTGAGGATAATTTTTTTTCACTTGTTTGATCTCTTGACCAAACATATCAATTACAAATTTTTCTTCAATCCTGCTAGTAAGGTCTTTGCCGTTTAAGTATCTCCGAATTCTGCTGGAATCGGCCATATTCTCACTTAAACGCTTCATTGTGAGCGCGCTGACGATGAACGGTGCTCCCGCAAGCATCATACCATTGCTGGAGATGTACGAGTTAGAAAGAAGTCTAGCTGCCTCGCTTGGGTCTGTCCCGAGTACAAGTCCTGGACCTATATCTCCACGATTTTGAATTAGCTCCACAAAAGGAGAATCGGACTGCAAATCACGTTCGGTGATAACGATGCCAAGAATACCATCACTGCATCCTGCTTCACCAACCGTCATTGCAATTCGAACGCTCGCAGTGCCAGGGGCGTTGGTCCAAGGATGATCCGCAATGGCGTACACTAAAGAAATTGGACGCTTAGCGCCTAAGCTCTCTTCAACAACACGGCGGGAGAATGACTGATTGATGGTGTTGGTAGTGATGAATCCAAACCTCCTAAGAACAGACCCATCTTGTTGAACCATCTCAGCAGCCTGATCCCAGAAATGCATTACTATGTCGGCTTTTCGCGGAAGTCTTGGTCGGGCATTCCAAAGCGCTCTGGCGTAACCGTCACCCAATTGCCGCCTTATTGTTCCGCCACCAACGAATGGTGGATTACCAACGACGAACTCCGCTTCCGGCCATTTCGCTCGGCGCGGGTTCTCGTAGCGATATTGTTCCGCCCTGGCGTCGGGATCGGGAATTTCCGCCCCGGTGATCGGATGCAACTTGGTGGTGAAGCCATCCCAGCGCGTTAGCGGCTTGCCTTTCTCGTCGCGCACAATTTCCTTTTTGTCGTATGCCAGGATCGCGTCCTGTTCCCGGATCGTGCCATAGGCCTGCAACACGGGTTCGGGAATGCGATGGGCGGGAACGATGCGGAGCTGCCACTTCAGATAGCCGATCCACAGCACGAGGTCGGCGATGGCAACCGCGCGTGGGTTGATTTCGAGGCCGTGGAACTGGCGCGGGCCGACAGTTTCCCCTTCCATCACGAAGCGCGGTGCGTCTTCGCCGAGGTCGTCCAGGGCTTCCAGAACCTCGCCTTCCAGTCGCTTCATCAACTCAAGCGAGACATAGAGGAAATTCCCGGTCCCGCAGGCCGGATCCAGCACGCGCGTCGTGCAGAGCTTGTGGTGGAAATCCTTGATCGTGCGGAGCGCACCCTCACGGTCATCCGCCTCCTCCAGCGCGTGCGCGCGGGCCAGCGCTTCCTCCCAATCGGCGCGCAGCGGCTCGACAATCGTCGGAATTACCAGCCGCTCGACATAGGCGCGGGGCGTGTAATGGGCACCGAGTTTTGCGCGTTCGCGCTCGTCCAGCGCGCGCTCCAGCAGCGTACCGAAGATAGCGGGCTCGACATCGCGCCAGTCGCGCTGGGAGGCGATCCAGAGTTCGCGGATATCGTCTTCATCGAGCGCGAGCGCCTTGCGATTCCTGAAGAGAGTGCCGTTGAAGCGCTTTAACGTCTCGTTCAGATATGGCGCGTAGCCCCCCTCGTCCATCACCCTCCAAAGGCTTTCCAGCGCAGGCGCGAAATGCCGGGGCGTCGCGATCATTTCTCCAAGCAGCTTCTCGAAACCCTTCTTCGGCAACAGCCCGACATCCTCGGCAAACATTGTGAACAGGCAGCGCATGAGGAATTCGGCGACGGCCTTGGAGTCGTATCTGCCTTCCAGATTGCGGGCGATGCGGGCGAGCCGTTCGGCGATGTCGCGGGTGACTTCCGCGCTGCGCGTGGCCGGGTCGAGAGAACGCGGATCGGTCCAGATCGCGCGCAGCCGGGCGCGGATTTCAGCGTCGCGCAGGCCTTCCAACGGGATGGAATAGCCCGCGCGGTCGGGGAACTGGGCGTAGTTCTTCCCCTGGCCGGAGAAGTCGGCATAAACCTCGATGACGTGGCCGACATCGACGACGAGGACGAAGGGCGGCCATCCGTGCTCCTTCGGCAGGGCGCGGGCGTAGTCCTCCGCCTGCCGCTTGGCGGCGCGCATCACCCTGTCCCAGCCGTAGGTGCCGCGGGTCGCGGCACCCGGCTTGACCTGCGTGGCGTCCTCGGGAAGCAGTTCCCGTTGGCGAGGGTCGGCTTTCCTCGCCGCCACCCGCTTGGCGGATTGCTTGGCCTCCATGACAAAGCAATCGCGCTTGTAGAGATCGACCCGGCCGACGCTGGTGCTGCCGTCGTCGAACTTGAAGTCGACGCGGCGCTCGAAGACGTAGTCGTTTAACTCGTTCTTCGCCTGCGACGGTTCCGGCCGCTCCACGCCGAGCAAACCGCAGAGCTCGCCGGCGAACGTCTGGAAGTTCGCCAACTCCGAGCCGCCGGACTTCTCCCACCGGGCGACGAACGCGTCGATCGCTTCTGGATCGGTGCCGTCCCCAGGCGATGCCGATTGGGTGTCCGCTTCAGACATGGCAGGAAACTAGCAAATGCGGACGACCGGGAAAGCCCCGACCGGTTCGCTCCGGGCCGGAAACGCAAGCAGACGCGGTTCGTGGGCGGGCCGGGGCGCAGGAACGGGAGGGCGGTCAGCATGGGGGGCGGGCGCTTCGCCGCGGACCGACTCGCGCCACGGTTGCAGACCGCCGCGTTTCGCCCTACCCTGCCCTCATGGTCGCCGCCTTCGATACGCTCGCCGCCGCAAAGGCCCTGGAAGCCGCCGGCATGGGGAAAGACCATTCGGAGGCGATAGCGGCGATCGCCCGCGACGCGGCCGATGCCGGGAGCGACAACGTGGCGACCAAGGCGGACCTGGCCGAGCTGAAGGCGGAGCTGAAAGCCGATATGGTCACGCTCACATGGCGCATGGTCGGGCTGGCCGCGGTCATCGTCGCCGCCGTCAAGCTGATCCCGAGCCCCTGAAGCCCGGCTTCCCCCGTCCTTTCGGCGCACGGATATCGGCGGGACGGTCATGCGGGGTTTATGGGGCGAGACCGTGCGCGGGCACAAACGCAAAATAGAAAGGGGGTGGAGGGCGGTGCCCGATTCGGCCCCTCCCCGAGGCTCCCTCGCCCGGCATATCGGTCGGAGTCGCGCGGAGCGCAGCGGAGGGTGACAAGGACACTCGGCTTGCGGCGCCGCTCCCGGCGCGGTCCATTCCCGACCGTCCCACCGTTGCATGATCCGTCGCGCTCCGGTCGCGATGGCTGTTGCCGCCCACCCCGCCGCCATTGCCCTGAATACCCCATTGGGTTATATACTGTCATATGCTGACGGTGGCCGAGACTCCGACCTTCTCCCGTCAGGCGGACAGATTGTTCAGCGAAGACGAGAGACGCGAACCGATTGACTTTCTCGCGGCAAATCCGTTGGCGGGAGACGAGATACCGGGATCGGGCGGCGTCCGAAAGTTGCGGTTCGGAGCCATGGGCCGCGGCAAGCGGGGAGGCGCGCGGGCGATCTACTTCTATGGCGGCGAGAACATGCCGGTCTACGCGCTTCTCGCCTACGCGAAGTCCGCGAAGACCGACCTGACCCCGGGGGAGCGCCGGGCGGTCTCGGCCCTCGCGTCCGCCCTCCGGAACGCCGCGAAGGAAAGGCGATGAGCACGTTCGGAGAAGACCTGATCCGGTCCCTCGAGGAAGCCCTGAGCCATGCGAAGGGCGCGGGTCCGGCGATACTTCACCCTCCGGTCACGCCGCGCGAGGTCCGGCTGCAGGCGAAGCTCACCCAGGCACAGATGGCGCCCCTGATGGGGATGAGCCTGTCGGGCTACCGGAAATGGGAGCAGGGAACGCGCCGGGTCAGCGGCCCGGCGACGACACTCCTGCGCGTGATCGAGAAGGAACCCGAGGCCGTCAGGCGGGCGTTGTCGTCGTCCTGACGGGACGGCGCGCGCCCGTCGCCGTTTCCCAACAAATCCGTTGGCAACAGATTTGTTGTCAAGTGTTCCCCGCCCACGCGCGATTCTCCGCCGGGCATGACGGGCCAGGGGTTGCGGGCTCCGGCGCCACGCCGGCCCGACCCCCTACCCCCTACCCCCCTGCCCTCGCGTAGTCCGCCAGGGTCATCACGGCGGCGGCGTGTTCGGTGGCCGCGAGCGCCTCGGCGAAGCGGATGTCCGCCGTGACCACCGGCGCGCCGATGCGATGCGCGAGCGCCAGGTAGACGCAGTCGTAAACCGGACGGTCGAGCGCCAGCGCGAGGCGGAGCGCGTCGGCCGCGACCGTTTCGTCGGCACTCCAGCGAACCGGCATTTCCGCTATCGCGGCGATCGCGGATCCCGCGTCGCCGCGTTCGATTTCGCCGAGCCGCGCCTTGCGCCACAGCGCGTTCGCGACCTCCGAGGCCATCAGGCGCGGCGCGTGCATGTCGCCGCCGCCCGCCGCCAGATCGTGCGCCGCGTCGGAGTCGTCTTCCGCGACCAGCCACTTGACCGCCACGCTGGCATCGACCACGAGGCGCATCAGGACTCGCGGTGGCCGCGCTCGCGGTCTTGCCGGATCAGCACCTCGGACGGGGTCGATGCGCGCCCCCCGGTCCTGCGCCGCAGCCGCGCCGCCAGGTCGAGGAAGGACGCGCGCCTGTCCGCCATGTCGTCGTCGACCGCGCTTTCGAGGATATGGCGCACCTCGCCCTCCAGCGAACGGTTGTTGCCTGCGGCGCGCCGCTTGAGGCGCCGCACCGTGTCGTCGTCGAGCTGCCGCACGTTTATCGTCGCCATGACCGGCTCCCGCGACCGTTTGCTATCGAATTGATATCATCCGGGTGCAGGCTCGGACAAGGGCGGGCGTCAGCCGATATCGCCTCCGGTCCCTACCCCTCCGCCGCGCGCAGATACAGGTCCCTCAACCCCGTCCGCCAGTCAACGTCCTCGCCGACCACGCGCTCGATCGCCCGCACCCCGTAATAGGTCGGCGCGACGCCGGGGGGATCTCCGGCCCCGGGCGCGTTCCTGAGGCGCCCGAGCAGGATCCGGCGCGTGGCGATCACGGCGGCGTCGGTGGTGCCGAGGTTCTCCTTCGTGCGGTCGACGACCGGCCCCATGCTTTCCTGGACGGCGTGGTCCTGGTTGTTGATGCCGTCGATGCCGCTATAGGTCTCGGTCTTCTGCACCTGGCGGTCGATCAGCCAGTCGACGTCGCGGTTGCGGATTTTGCGGTGCTCCCCGTCGATTTCGCCCGGCGCGCGGCCGCGGCTCCATTCGAGGATCTCGCGCTCGCCGTCGCCCAGCGGCGCGGCGCCGTACTTGCCGATCCAGTTGTAGACCATGTGTTTTCGTCATCCATCGGCACGAACATGTGGCCGTTGACGATCGGCTGCAGGGTCTCGCCGTCGCCGCCGAGCTCGAAGGGGAAGAAGGTGTGGCACGGCATGACCCAGTGGTAGACCTTGACCCACTTGCGCCCGCCCGGCATCGGCCGGATCGAGGCATAGGCGTGGCCGTAATCGGTGACCTCGACCTCGTCCCTGAGCGGCACCGGCACGGTCCACATCCCGCCCAGCCCGGCGCGCTTCGTCTCCGGCGTCAGCGTGGTGTGGAGCGCCGAGGCGTGCGCGCTGTCGATCCCGCCTTCGAGCGCCTGCAGCCAGTTGCACTCCTGCCAGGTGCGGGTGACGACGCGCTGGTCGCTACGCAGCCCGGTCCATTCGAAGCGGGGCTCCGGCGGCGGTTCGCCGTCCCCGAGACAGGCCCAGACCACGCCGCCGAGCTCGACCGTCGGGTAGGCGGCGAGCCGGATGCGGGCGCTGAAATCGGTCTCCGGCGGCTCGGTCGGCATGTCGACGCAGCGCCCTTCGACATCGTACTTCCAGCCGTGATAGACGCAGCGCAGCCCGCGTTCCTCGTTGCGGCCGAGGAACAGCGAGACCCGGCGGTGGGCGCAGAATTCCTCGATGAGCCCGACCCGCCCCTCGGTGTCGCGGAACGCCACCAGCGACTCGCCCAGCAGCCTCACGCGCACCGGCGGGCCGTCCGGCTCGGCGATCTCTTCGGACAGCAGCGCGGGCAGCCAGTAGCGCCGCATCAGCCGGCCGAGCGGCGCCTCCGGCCCCACCCGGGTGACGAGCTCGTTGTCTTCCCTCGACAGCATGTCCGGTCTCCGGCTCAGGCGTGCCGGGGGAGCATAACAGCCGGTGGCGGTCGACGGCATCGTGGGACGGCCCGGGCTCAGCTCCGCGCCCGGCGGTACGCTTCCCGCCGCTGAGCGACCCGAACGACCAGCACGACGAGCTCGTCCTCCCGGACCTCGTACAGCACGCGCCAGTCGCCGGCGCGGAGCCGCCGCAGCCCGCGCAGGTCGCCCTTCAGCGCGGCGCCGAGATAAGGAGTCTCGGCCAGCCGGTCGATGGCCGCGGCGAGGCGCGTCCGGTCGGGCCTAGCGATACGCCTCAGCTCCCTGGCCGCGCTCTCCTTAATCCGTATCGAGAAGCTCACGCCGGACCTCGTCCCAGTCCAGCACCGGATCGCTTGGGTCGCGGAGCCGGTCTATGGCGACGGAAAGATCGTCGAAGTCTTCAAGGTAATGCTCGACGGCAAGGCGGATGACATCCGCCCGGCTGCGCCGGAGCTGTCGGGCGGCCGTATCGAGGGCATCCACCACCGGGTCCGGCAATCGCGCGGTCACTTGCTGGGGCATGGGATGTCCACATCGCTTGGAATTGCATTGCATCAGATTACTTCGAAGAGACTCTGCCTGCAATCGGCGCCGGGCCGCCCTTGCGGAAACGCCCCGGCGCGCGGTCAACTTCCCCCTCGTCCCCCCCTCCAGGAGACCCAGCCATGTACGGCTATCGCGCCCGGATCGGTTACACCTCGCCGCCTTATTTGACCGAGACCTTTCCCTACGAGTTCTACCGGATGGTGCCGGACGGGGTGACGCTGGTCCTCGCCACGCTCGCGATCAAGCGGCTGACGGCGGAGGAGACCGCGCGGAGCGTCGAGATGACGCTGGAGGCGGCGCGCGAGATGGGCCGCGCCGGGGTCGACATCGTGGTGTTCGGCGGGGTGCCGCTCAATCTGTCGCTCGGCTACGAAGGGCTGGCCGAGACCATGCGCCGGACCGAGGACGAGATCGGCGTTCCGGTCAGCTCCAGCGTCACCGCGCAGGTGAACGCGTTGCGGGCGGTCGGCGCGGAGCGGCCGGCCCTCCTCCACCCCTTCGCCGAGCCGGGCGGGTTCGACACGTCATACGTCGCGCATTACGGGTTCGAGCTGGCGGGGGTAAGCGGGGCGGGCAAGACCGTTTCCGATCTCGCCACCATGCCGGAGGCCGGGATCGGGGCGATGGCCGAGACGCTCTGCCGCCGCTGCCCCGGCGCCGACGCGCTCTACATCCCCGCGCCGCACTGGGCGGTCATCGGGCTCATCGATCGGCTGGAACGGTCGCTCGGCATCCCCGTGGTGACCGCCATCCAGGCGATCGTCTGGGAAGCGCTCCGCCGCTCGGGCGTCGAGGACCGCATCGAAGGCTACGGCCGGCTCTTGCGGGAGTGTTAGTCTCGGATGCCGGCGCCACACCCTGCCTCAGGTCAACACCCGCAGCGCGGTCTCCGGTGCCTTGTCGAGGACCCTCAGCAACGCCCTGGCGGCCCCGGTGGGGCGGCGCTTCCCCTGCTCCCAGTTGCGGATCGTTTCGGGCGGCACGTCGATGCGCCGCGCGAACTCCGTCTGCGTCAGCCCGAGGCGCTTTCGCACCCGCCTGGTGTATCGCGCCATGTCCTTCATCGCTTCGGCGTCGTCGTGCCGCCGCTGCGCGGCAAGGTCGCGTTCGGTCGTCCGGTCGAGAACTTGGTAATCGACCCGCCCCGCGGGGAGGCTCTCCGGACGGTCAGGGTCGATCCCGATGCGCGTCTTGCTCATAGTCCCGAACCTCTTTCCTGTTGGCCTTGCGGGCGGAGATGAGGCGAATGGCCGAGTCTCGCACCGTATAGATCGAGACGAACACCCGGCCCTCTATGCTGCCCGGCAGTCGATAGCGATCTTCACCGTAATCCCAGCGCCGGTCCCGGCCGACGATCCGATCCGGATCGAGAAACACCCGGACCGCGTATTCGAAGTCGAAACCGCGATGCGCAAGGCAGGCCTCGCTCTTGGCATCGTCCCATTCGAACTCCATGACGGGCATATAGGCCAATGGCCCACCCGCGGCAATGCCGGATCGGATGCGCAACCGTCGCGGGGTGCGGCCATCCGATCGTTCGCTGGACGGAAACTGGCGTCCCCTAGGGGACTCGAACCCCTGTTTTCGGCGTGAGAGGCCGATGTCCTAGGCCACTAGACGAAGGGGACGCCGTGACGGGTATAGATACGGCGTTCGCGGGGAAGGATCAAGCCGGGGAGGCAAACACGCGCCGCCTCTATCCTCCCTCCTCGATCCGCGCGACGCCCACCCGCCGGCCGGTGGCGAGGTCGAAGACGTGGATCGTCCTCGTGCCGTCGGCGAGGCGGAGGCGGAGCGCTACGCGGTCGCCGTCGAGCGCGGTTTCGAGCACCTCGGCGCCGGCGGGGAGCGCGAAGGCGGCTTCGCTCGGCGGTTTCCCGCCGTCGAGGGTCCGGTTGGCGACGGTGACGACGACCGTGACGAGGCCCGCCACGATCAGCACCCCCATCCCGATCACGAGAGCCTTGAGCGCCCGCATCGATTGTGCTCACTCTCCCGCCATGACGCCCCGGGAAGACCGCCGCATCGTCGCCCCGCCGCCCGACGCCGCCGGCGGACGGCTCGACCGCGTCCTCGCGGAGGCCCTGCCGGAACTCTCGCGGACCAGGATCAAGCGGCTGATCGAGGCCGGGTCGGTCTCGCTCGGGGACGCGGGCGGGACGATAGAAGAGCCCTCATACAGGGTCAAACCGGGCCAAAGTTTCGCCGTAATCGTGCCCGAGAGTGCCGATCCCCTGCCCGCGGGAGAGCGCATCCCGCTGGACATCGTTTACGAGGACGACGACCTGATCGTGGTGGACAAGAACGCGGGGCTCGTGGTTCACCCCGCCCCCGGCAACCCGGACGGAACGCTGGTCAACGCGCTGATCGCGCATTGCGGCGCGAGCCTTTCCGGCATCGGCGGGGTGCGCCGGCCGGGCATCGTGCACCGGCTCGACAAGCTCACCAGCGGGCTGATGGCGGTCGCCAAGAACGACCGCAGCCACGCCTCGCTCGCCGCCCAGTTCAAGGCGCGCTCGATCATGCGCGCCTATACCGCCTTCGCCTGGGGCGCCCCGGCGCGGCCGGCGGGCGAGATCGAGGGCAATATCGGCCGCAGCGCGCGCAACCGGAAGAAGATGGCGGTGCTGGCGACCGGCGGGCGGCCGGCGCTCACCCGCTACCGGACGGTCCGCAGCTACGGCGACGGGGCGTGCCGGCTCGAATGCCGGCTGGCCACCGGGCGGACCCACCAGATCCGGGTGCACCTCGCGAGCCGGGGCCTGCCGGTGATCGGCGACGCGGCCTATGGCGGCGGTCTGACCCCGGCGCGGCGCCGGACGATGGACCCGCGCGGCGCCGCTACGGTGGCCGCGCTGGGGCGCCAGGCGCTGCACGCCCACCGGCTCGGCTTCCGCCACCCGGGGAGCGGCGAGGAGCTCGTCTTCGAATCCGATTTGCCGAATGAACTCAAGCTATTGGAAAACGCTCTGAAGGAGAACTGGTAAATTGCCCGATTGGCGCCTATCTAATGTCCGCGCGGCGGGTCCGGCATGACCGGCCGCACGGAGGGGAAGGAGAAGCCCATGGCAGCGAGGGCGGCGGCGGTTCCGGCGGTACCCCAGCTCGATCCAGGGAGCAACCTGTCGCGCTATCTCCGGGACATCCGGAAATTTCCGCTCCTGGAGCCGGACGAGGAGTTCATGCTGGCCAAGCGCTGGCGCGAGCACGAGGACTCGGAAGCGGCGCACAGGCTGGTGACCAGCCATCTCCGGCTGGTGGCCAAGATCGCGTCGGGCTATCGCGGCTACGGGCTGCCGATGGGCGAGCTGATCTCCGAGGGCAATGTGGGGATGATGCAGGCGGTCAAGCGGTTCGACCCGGACCGCGGCTTCCGGCTCGCGACCTACGCGATGTGGTGGATCCGCGCGTCGATCCAGGAATACATCCTGCATTCCTGGTCGCTGGTGAAGATCGGCACCACCGCCGCCCAGAAGAAGCTGTTCTTCAACCTGCGCCGCATCAAGGGCGAGATCAAGGCGATCGAGGAAGGCGACCTCCATCCAGAGAACGTCGCCGAGATCGCCACCCGGCTCAACGTCTCCGAGGACGAGGTGGTGCAAATGAACCGCCGGATGGCGGCGCCCGACAACTCGCTCAACGCGCCGATCCGCGCCGACAGCGAGGGCGAGTGGATGGACTGGCTGGTCGACGACGCCGAGTCCCAGGAGACGCTGCTCGCCGAGGCCGAGGAGCTCGACCGGCGCCGGGCGATGCTCAGGAACGCGATGGAGCATCTGAACCCGCGCGAGAAGCGCATCCTCACCATGCGCCGCCTGTCGGAGACCCCGCTGACGCTGGAGGAGCTGAGCCAGGAGTTCGGCGTCTCCCGCGAGCGGGTGCGCCAGATCGAGGTCCGCGCCTTCGAGAAGATCCAGAAGGCGATGCGCATGGCGGTCACCGAGGAAGAGCGCGCGATGGCGGAGGCGCGGTAGCGCCGCCACCGGACTCCCCTCACCCGCGCGCCGCCCGCTGAAACGCGCCGCGCACCGGTCGCAGGCGCCTCTGCGGCTTTTCCGCGGGCGGCTTGTCGCCGGGCTCCGCGACGACGGTGAAACTCGGCGCCGGGTCCGATTCGCCGATCTTCCACATGTCGATCTCCACCCCGAAATAGCGGACGTCGTCGACCCCGTTCAGCCGGTCGAGCGCGGCGCGGTGGATGTCGTGGAACCGTTCCGCCAGCCAGATCACAGCGGACGCCCGGAACCCCGCCGAATAGGCCACGATCTGGCCGAGATGGCGGTGGTCGGACCGGCCGAGCTGGGTTTCGATCACCACCCTGGCGCCGGTGCCCGCCTCCCGGCACAGGATGTCGGCGCGGAACCCGTCGGCCGGCTCTTCCAGCCGCGCGCCCTCGAGACGGAGCCCCAACGCGTTGCCGAGCAGCTCGAGGTTGCCCGGCCTGGCGAGCCACGGCGCGAAGTCCTCGCGCTCATGCTTCCAGACGTCGCGTGACACGACAGGCTCCAGGCGCCCGGTCCGGCACTCGCCCATCCCGGCGGTTCTCCATGCTTGCGATGCGGTGGAATCCGGCCAAGAAAAAAGGCGCCTGCGGATGCGGCGCCCACTTCTCGACTATGAGAAATATACGACAAAACGCGTCCCGAGTCAAGAAAAATTATCCAAAACGGTAATTTTCAGTCGATGGGACGACGGGAGAAAGGTGGAAAGCGGCCGCCGGGCCCTACACCGCGAAGGGGTCTCGAACCATCACGGTGTCCTCGCGCTCCGGGCTGGTCGAGAGCAGGGCGACCGGGGCCTCGATCAGCTCCTCGATGCGGCGGATGTACTTGACGGCGCTCGCCGGGAGCTCGGCCCAGCTGCGCGCGCCGCGGGTGCTTTCCGACCAGCCGGGCACCGTCTCGTAGACCGGGCGCACCGCGGCCTGGTCGCGCGCGGAAGCCGGAAACCGGTCGATCCTTCCCGCGGCCGTCTCGTAGCCGGTGCAGACCCTGAGCTCCGCCATCCCGTCGAGCACGTCGAGCTTGGTGAGCGCGATTCCGTCGATGCCGGCGATCCGGATCGCCTGGCGCACCATCACGGCATCGAACCAGCCGCAGCGCCGCTTGCGCCCGGTCACGGTGCCGAACTCGTGCCCGCGCTCGCCGAGGGCCTGCCCGACCTCGTTGTCCTGCTCGGTCGGGAACGGCCCGCTTCCGACCCGGGTGGTGTAGGCCTTGGTGATGCCGAGCACGTAGTCGATCGAGCGCGGCCCGAGCCCGCTACCCGCCGCCGCCTGCCCGGCCAGCGTGTTGGACGAGGTGACATAGGGGTAGGTGCCGTGGTCGACGTCCAGCATCGCGCCCTGCGCGCCTTCGAACAGGATCCGCTTGCCGTCCCTGCGCACCCGGTCGAGGAGATGCCAGACCGGCGCGGCGAAGGGCAGGATCCGCGGCGCGACCTCGCGCAGCTTCCCGATCAGCTCGTCCCGGTCGAAGGTCTCGGCGCCGAGGCCGCGCAGCAGCGCGTTGTGGTGATCGAGCAGGTGGTCGACGCGGGGCGCGATCCCGTCCGTGTCGGCGAGGTCGCAGAGCCTGATCGCCCGGCGCCCCACCTTGTCCTCATAGGCCGGGCCGATCCCCCGCCCGGTCGTGCCGATGCGCGCGCTCCCCCGCGCCGCCTCGCGGGCGAGATCGAGGAGCGGGTGCAGCGGCAGGATCAGACACGCGTTCTCGGCGACGCGGAAGGTCTCGGGCGTCACCTCGACGCCCATGCGACGGACTTCGTCGATCTCGTCGAGCAGCGCCCAGGGATCGACGACGACGCCGCTGCCCACCAGCGACAGCTTGCCGCGCACCACGCCCGAGGGGAGCAAGCTGAGCTTGTAGGTCTTGCCGTCGATGACCAGCGTGTGCCCGGCGTTGTGCCCGCCCTGGAAACGCACCACCACGTCGGCGCGCTCGGACAGCCAGTCGACGATCTTGCCCTTTCCCTCGTCGCCCCACTGGGACCCCACGACCGCGACGTTTGCCATGCCTCCGACCCCGCCTAGCCGACCGGTACGACCTTGCCGGCTTCGCAACGATGGGTACAGCCGAGCCGCCTTGCCTCATCCTCGGCCGGTTCGGACGACCTCAGCCCGGCCAGGGTGATCCAGCCCTCGGCCCTGAGCGCGCGCCCGGTCTCCGGCGCGGTGCCGACCGGCAGGAACACCCGCCGCAGCACCCCGGGCGCCGGCAGCGACCGCAGGATGGTGTCGACATAGAGCGTGATGCCGGTGGCGAGCTCGCCGCCCTCGCCGTTGCCGTTTGCGCCGGTGACGTACCGCCCGCCGCTCGCGAGCTCGCCGCGGACCCCGGCCGGAAAGATCGTGAAGCAGGTCCCGGTATGGTACTCGAAACCCCGATTCTCCAGCGGATCGGCGGTCAGCCTCAGCCCGGGCGCGCTGGCGCGGATTTCCGAGATCGCCTCGCCAAGCTGCTCGCGCGCCGCCGCCGGACCGGGCGGCAGGTCGAGCGCGGCGAGCGCGGCGAAGCAGTCCCCTACCGGGCCGGCCGCCGCCAGCAACGCGTTCAGCGTATCCGCGAGGTCGCCGCCGACCGCCGCGAGGGCGGCGGCGTCCTTGTGGTCGATCGCCTCGCGCAGGCCGGCATCGTCCTCCAGCCGGCGCCCGTGCGCCGCGCAGACCGCGGGCGCGAGCGGCGGCATGGTGAGATCGACCGTGATCTCGGCGACGCCCGCCAGCGTCAGAGCCTCCGCGGCGAGCACGACGATTTCCGCGTCGGCGCGCGGGGAATCGGAGCCGATCAACTCCATCCCGGCCTGTGTGAACTGGCGTTCGGGGCGGAGATGGGTGCCATTGATCCTGAGCACCTCCCCCGCGTAGCACAGGCGGAGCGGCCGGGGCGCCTCCCGCAGCCGGCTCGCCGCGATGCGCGCGATCTGTGGCGTGATGTCGGCGCGCACCCCCATCATGCGCTGGGAGACCGGGTCCATCAGCCGGAAGGTCTCGGAGGCGGTCGCCGCGCCCGCGCCGCTCAACAGCCCCTCCTCGAACTCGACGAGGGGCGCCTTGACGCGCTCGTAGCCGTTGAGCTCGAACAGACCCATCAGGCTCTCCACCGCGCCGGACTCCTGCGCGGCCACGGGCGGCAGCACGTCGCGAAGTCCGGACGGCAACAGCGCCGGGCGGTCCCGGTCGTTCATTCCCCCACGCCTTCTAGAAGGTGAGCGCCCGCGCCCTCACCACGCCGGGCACCGCCCGGACGCAGTCGAGAACCCCGGGCGGTATCGCCCCGTCTACCGAGATCAGGCTGACCGCGTTCTCCCGCGGGCCCGCCCGGCCGAGGTGGAAAGTGGCGATGTTGACCCCGGCATCGCCGAGGCATGAGCCGAGGCGGCCGATGAACCCCGGCTCGTCCCGGTTCACCATGTAGAGCATGTTCTTGCCGAGCGAGGCTTCGAGCGGAATGCCGTCGAGCTCGACGATGCGCGGCATCCGGTTGGAGAACAGCGTGCCCGCCGTGGTGCGGGTCGCCCGCTCGGTGGTCACCGTGAGGCGGATCAGCGAGGGGTAGTCGGTCATTCTCTCGTGCTTGGTCTCGGTCACCTGGATGCCGCGTTCGCGGGCGACGATCGGGGCGTTGACGATGTTGATCGAATCGACGATCGGGGCGAGCAGCCCTTCGAGCAACGCCGCGGTCATCGGGCGGTGGTTGAGCTCCGCCGCCTCCCCTTCGTACTCCACGACCACCGCTCGGAAGCCCGTCTCGGCGACCTGACCCGCGAGGCTGCCGATCTGCCGGCCGAGCTCCATGAAGGGCGCGAGACGGGCGGATTCCTCGCTGCTGAGCGAGGGCATGTTGACCGCGTGCAGCACCGCGCCGTCGAGCAGATAGTCCGACATCTGCTCGGCGATCTGGACCGCGACGTTTTCCTGCGCTTCCGCCGTGGAGGCGCCGAGATGCGGCGTCGCGATCACCCCCTCCATGCCGAACAGCGGATAATCGCCCGGCGGCTCGTCGGGATAGACGTCGATCGCCACGCCTGCGACATGGCCGGAAGACACCGCGTCGGCGAGTGCGTCGGCGTCCACCAACTCGCCCCGGGCACAGTTGACGAAACGCACCCCCGGCTTCGTCCTGGCGATCGCGGCGGCGTCGACGATGGCCCGCGTCCTATCGGTCAGCGGCGTGTGCAGGCTGATTACATCGGCGCCGGCGAGCAGATCCTCCAGCTCGACCTTGGCGATCCGCAGCCGCTCGGCGCGCTCGGCGGGAAGATAGGGATCGTAGACCAGAACCTTCATCTTGAGGCCGAGCGCCCGTTCGGCGACCGCCGAGCCCACATTGCCGCAGCCGACGATGCCGAGCGTCTTGCCGGTGAGCTCGGTGCCGACGAACTTCGACCGGTTCCAGGCGCCGCCCTGGGTTTCCCTGTCGGCCGCCGGGATCTTGCGGGCGAGCGCGAACATCAGGGCGATCGCGTGCTCGGCGGTGGTGACCGCGTTGCCGAAGGGCGTGTTCATCACCACGACGCCGCGCGCGCTGGCGGCGTCCACGTCGATATTGTCGACGCCGATACCGGCGCGGCCGATCACTTTCAGCTTGTCTCCCGCCTCGATCACCGAGGAAGTCACCTTGGTCGCCGAGCGGACAGCGAGTCCGTCATAGTCGGCGATCCGCTCCATCAGAGCGTCGGATGCCAGGCCGGGATCGAAATCGACCTCGATGCCGCGGCCGCCGAAGATGCCGACCGCCTGTTCGCTGAGCCGGTCCGAGATGAGCACGCGATTCATCGAAGCTCTCTCTTCAGGCGGCGACCGTCTCGCCCAGCCGGATCCGGGACCAGGCCCAGTCCAGCCACGCGCACAGCGCCTCCAGATCGGTCCGTTCGACGGTCGCTCCCGCCCATACGCGAAGCCCCGGCGGCGCCGTACGGTAACCGTTGATGTCGTGGGCGATACCCTCCGCTTCGAGCACGGCTTCGATCCGCTTCGGAACGGTACGCTTTTCCTCGTCGGGCAGACGGTCGAACCATGGATCGACGATCCTGAGACATACGGATGTGGGCGAACGGGTTTCCGGCGAAGACGCGAGAAAGTCGATCCAGGGCGTCGACGCCACCCAGGCTTCGATCGCCGCCATATTGGCCGCCGTCCTCGCCCGCAGCGCCTCGAGACCGCCGATTTCCTCGGCCCATGCGAGACCGTCCAGCGCGTCCTCGACGCACAGCATCGAAGGCGTGTTGACGGTCTCGCCGCGGAAAAGTCCCTCGATGAGCGCTCCGCGCGCCGTCATCCTGAAGATCTTGGGCACCGGCCAGGGCGGCGTCCAGGTTTCCAGCCGCTCGACGGCGCGCGGCCCCAACGCGATCATGCCGTGCGCCGCCTCGCCGCCCATGACCTTCTGCCAGGACCAGGTGACGACGTCGAGCCTCTCCCACGGTATGTCCATCGCGAAAACGGCCGATGTGGCGTCGCAAATCGTAAGCCCGCCGCGCGCCGGATCGATCCAGTCGCCATCCGGGACGCACACGCCGGAGGTGGTGCCGTTCCAGGTGAAGACCACGTCGCGGGAGAAATCGACCGCCGAAAGGTCGGGCAGATCGCCGTATTCCGCGGAAAGGACTCGCGCATCGTCGATCTTCAGGTGGTCGACCACGTCCGATACCCAGCCCGCGCCGAAATTTTCCCATTTCAGGAGGTCGACACCGCGCGATCCGAGCAGGGACCAGAGCGCCATCTCGACCGCGCCTGTATCCGACGCCGGCACGATCCCGAGGCGGTAGTCTTCCGGCAGGCCAAGGATGCGGCGGGACTTCCCGATCACCTCGGCGAGCCGCGCCTTGCCGGCGCCCGAACGGTGCGAGCGACCGACCAGGGCGCCGGAAAGCGCCTCGACGGTCCAGCCGGGCCGCTTGGCGCAGGGGCCGGAAGAAAAGAACGGGCGGGTCGGCCGAACGCGCGGCGCAGCCGGCGGTGTCATGGGTCTGTTCCATCCTCTTGTGCGCCGGCGGCCGTTCCAGCCCGTCCCGGGCGACCGGACCGCATGGGGCGCGAATCGGCACGGGAAGTTAGAAAGGGCGGGGCCGGTCGTCAATCGGTCCGGATGCCGCATTCCCGGGAAGGCCTCGATATGCGGGACTTGCCATCGCACCCCGATATGGCATGGTAGCCGCCCCGCGCCGGACGCATGGAAGGATGCATGGCAATCACGCTCTACGAACTCGTGGGCAGGGACGATCTGCGGTTCAGCCCGTATTGCTGGCGCACCCGGTTCGCGCTCGCCCACAAGGGCCTCGATTTCGACACCGTGCCCGTCCGCTTCGGCGACAAACAGCCGATCGCCTTCAGCGGCCAGGAGCGGGTGCCGGTGCTTCGCGACGGCGACAGGGCGGTCAACGATTCCTGGGCGATCGCGTGCTATCTCGACGAGGCCTATCCCGACCTGCCGCCGCTCTTCGCGAGCGCCCAGGAGCGCGCCATGGCGCGGTTCGTCAATTCCTGGTCCGACCTTCAGGTGAACCCCCGGTTCATCGTGCTGGTTGTCCGGGACGTCTACGACAATATCGACGAACGCGACCGGGAGTATTTCCTTGAGTCGCGCGAGAAACGGTTCGGCACGACGCTAGACGCGCTTCACGAAACGCGGGACGAGCGCCTGCCGGCGGCACGCGCCGCCCTCGCCCCGGTCCGCGCGGTCCTCGCCGACCAGCCCTATATCGCGGGCGATGAGCCCGGCTACGCCGATTACATCCTGATGGGCACCTGCCAATGGATCAGGATCGTCAGCCCCTACCGGGTCATCGAGCTCGACGACCCGATCCACGAATGGCGCGAACGCATGCTCGGACTGTTCGGCGGTATGGCGGCGAACGCCCCGGCGCTCGGGCCCTGAGCGGGACGGCCGCTCCCGGCGGGGGAACGCGATGAACGACCACGCCCCGCATGTCCTGGTCGTCGACGACGACGACAGGTTGCGCGACCTTCTCAAGCAATATCTGAGCGGCAACGGTTACCGCGTGACCGGGGCGGGCGATTCGGCGGAAGCCCGGGCAAGGCTCCGCAGCATGGCGTTCGACCTGATCGTGCTCGACGTGATGATGCCGGGCGAGGACGGATTGTCGCTCACCGGATCGCTCAAGGCGGTCTCCGACACACCGATCCTGCTGTTGACCGCGCGCGCCGAGCCGGAGGACCGGATCGACGGCCTCGAACGGGGCGCGGACGACTACCTCGTCAAGCCGTTCGAGCCGCGCGAACTCGTGCTGCGGATTTCCAACCTGCTGCGGCGAGCACCCCGAACGATGCCTGCGGCGGTGCTGCGATTCGGCGATCGCAGCTTCGACGTCGAACGCGCCGAACTCACCCGAAACGACCTCGCCGTTCACCTGACGCCGGCCGAAGGCCGGCTGCTCCGCACGCTCGCCCTGCGACCGGGAGTGACGCTCTCCCGCGACGTGCTGATCTCCGAAAGCCGGATCGACGGCAGCGCCCGCACGGTCGACGTCCAGATCACGCGACTCCGCCGCAAGATCGAACCCGATCCGCGCTTTCCGCGCTATCTGCAGACGGTCCGCGGCGAGGGTTACGTCCTGCGGCCGGACTGACCGCCATGTTCGCCCTGCTCAAGCGCCTCGCGCCGAGAACGCTCATCGGACGGTCGGTGATGATCCTCGTCACGCCGATGATCGTCGTGCAGGTAGTGGCCACATGGGCGTTTTACGACCGGCACTGGGACATCGTCACCAAGCGTCTCGTCTCCACCGTCGCGGGGGACATCGCGATGGTGATCGACGGGATGGAGGCGTTTCCCGGCCGGGAAAATCGCGGCGCGGCGCTCCGTGTCTCGGAGACCGCGGGATTGCGGTCGAGCTTCGCCGCCGGCGCATCCCTGCCGGGTCGGGCCCCCACGATCGGCGGCGGCATTCTCGACCGCCGGCTCTCCAGGGCGCTCACCAGCAAGCTGGGCAGGCCTTATCACATGGAAACCGAAGGCTACGGCGACTGGATTCGGATCAAGGTGCAGCTCACCGACGGTCTCCTCGATGTGTTCGTCAAGAAACGGCGGCTGTTCAACGAAACGACCTATCTGTTCCTGGCCTGGCTGATCCTCACATCGGTCGGGATGGTCGGCATCGCGGTCATCTTCATGCGCAACCAGGTGAGGCCGATAAGACGGCTCGCGGTGGCGGTGGACGAATTCGGAAAGGGCCGCGACGTGCCGGATGTCAGTCCTTCGGGGGCGGCCGAAATCCGAACCCTGACGACCGAGTTCAACCTCATGCGCGCGCGGATTCGGCGGATGATCGCGCAGCGGACGGAAATGCTGGCCGGCGTCTCGCACGACCTGCGCACGCCGCTGACCCGGCTCAAGCTGCACCTCGCGCTGCTTGGCGAGGGTAAACAGGTCGCCGACCTCAAATCGGATGTCGGCGAAATGGAGTCCCTGGTGGAGGAATACCTGGCCTTCGCCGCCGGCGAAGGGACCGAGACGGTGGTCGACGCGGACGTGGCGCCGATCCTCGACGAGGTGGTCTCGGGCGCCCGGCGGGACGGCGTCGATGTCGATTTCCGGGCGCAGTCCGGCCTCGTCATCCCGATCCGCCCCAACGCGTTCCGCCGTTGTCTCACCAACGTGGTCTCCAACGCCGTGCGCCACGCGGACCATGTCTCGATCCGCGCCAGCCGGACGCGGGACACGATCGAGATCGTCGTCGACGACGACGGGCCGGGAATCCCCGAGAGCGCGCGCGAGGACGTGTTCAAGCCGTTCTACCGGGTCGACGGCTCGCGCAACCCGGCCACCGGGGGCACCGGGCTCGGCCTCACCATCGCGCGCGATGTGATTCGCGGGCACGGCGGCGATATCCGTATCGAAACCGCGCCCGCGGGAGGCGTGCGGGCGCGGCTGCGGGTGCCGGTCTAGGCTACGCCCGTCTTGCGTTGAGCCGCGCCACCAGGCGGTCGGCGCGGCTGAGACCGCGGTCGAGATGCGCCATGGTCCTGGCGAGGTCGTCCGAATCGTCGCGCAGGAAGACCACCAAGCTCGACATGAAGACCGCGGCCAGACCCCTGACCCGGATCGCGCCGAGCGGCCCCGTCCCGCTCACCCCCGCGGTTTCGAGCGACCAGGTCATCGAGCGCAGCAGGCGCCGTCCTCCAGCCAACCCCGACCTTGGCACGGCAAGCGCTTCGCAAAGGATGGAGGCGAGCGCGGTGCGATGCGGCTGGAGAGCCTCAAAACGCCGGGCAAGAACGTCGAACAGCCGGTCGCGGACGGGTTCGGCCGCCGCTTCCTCGTCGGTTCCGCGGATGACCTGGGCGTCGATTCGGGCCGTGAACGCGTCGAGGATGGCGTCCTTGCTGCGAAACAGGGCGTGAAGCTGGTCGAGCCGGATCCCCGCCTCGCCGGCAATGTCCGCAAGCGAAATCTCGCGCCACGGCCGGTCCGCCGCCAGCCCCAGCGCGGCGTCGACCACCCTGTCGGGATTCGGTCTCCTTGGCGCCGCCATCGTCGTCACCCTTCTTCAAGCGCGTCGAGAACGCCCTACCGCACTGGTCCGGATGATAGGCCGAACCGGATGATTTGTTAACCGGAGAACGCTATGGCGCCGCGGGAGGCGGCGTCCTCGGCGGTCCGGCGCAACTCCCGGCGCAGGACCTTGTTGGCGGCGTTCCGGGGCAGGCCGTCGACGAAGAGGTACCCCTTGGGCCGCTTGAAACCGGCGAGAGCGCTGGCTAGGCAATGCGCGTCGAGGTCGCGGCCCGCCGGTGCTTCCCCGGCGGCGACGACGCACGCGACCGCCGCCTGGCCCCAATGGGGGTCGGGCAAGGCGATCACGCAGCACTCGGCGACGCCGGGATGGGCCGCCACCACCGCTTCGACCTCCTCGGGATGGATGTTTTCTCCGCCCGAGCGGATGACGTCGTCGACCCGGCCGCGAAGCGTGAGATCCCCGTTCGCTTCGACCTCGACGACATCGCCGGAGTAGTACCAGCCGTCGCGAACCTTCTCCGCGGTGGCGTCGGGGCGGTTGAGATACCCCGAGAACGTCGCGTCGGCACTCGTGTCGATGATCAGCTCGCCCTCTTCCCCGGGACCGATCGCGTCGCCCGGACCGCCGCCGATCCGGATCGCCCTCGTTCGCGAGTAGAAGCCGGGACGCAGGGAAGCCGGCCGGTCGAGCGGATCGGGGTTGTAGAGCGAGCACATGGTCTCGGTGGTACCGTAGATATGGCGAATCGCCGCTGGCCAGGTCTCGTCCATATGGCGGATCAGATCGGGGTCGATCGCGCCGCCGCCATAGAGCACCAGCTCCAGCGACCGCATCTTCTCCGGGTCGTAGTTGGGGGCTCGCGTCATCGCATGGTAGAGCGTCGGCACCGCGAACATGTAGGTGATCGCGTGCCGGTCGGCGATGTCCACGGCCGCCGCGGGATCGAAGCCGGACATCACGTAGTAGGTTCCGCCGAACGCCAGCGTCACGAGGAAGACGCCGTAAAATCCGATGGCGTGGCTGAGCGGCATGAAACCCAGGGTCCGATTGTGGGTTCCGTGCCGCAGGCCTCCCTGGGTCGACAGCCAGACGATCCGGTGCTCGGTGGTCCTTTGGGCCAGCACCACGCCCTTGGGAAGACCGGTGGTGCCCGAGGTGTAGAAGACGAAGGCGGGATCCTCGGGATCCGGGCGCGGTGGCGGGTCGAGGCGCGACGAATCGCCGCGGCACCGGCGGTAATCCTCCGCCGCCCCCGTTCCGCCGCCGACCGCGAAAATCGGCGCCCCGTCGGGCAGGCAGCCCGCCGCGGCGTGCACAAGCGCTTCTTCGCCCCCGACCGCCGCCGCCTCGGCATCCCCGTCGGCGAGCAGGGCGGCGACCTCCTCCGGCTTGAGTCGATGGTTCAGCAACATCGGAACGGCGGCGAGCCGCTGCAACGCAAGCAGCACGATACAGTGGTCGAAACTGCCCGGCAGCGCCGTCGCAACCCGGCTGAGAGGACCAATTCCGCGCTCCGCGAGCCCCGCCGCGACCGTCTCGATCTCGTCGATCAGCGCGCGGTAGGTGAGCGACCGCGTCGACGCATCGTCGACAAGAGCCATCTGGTCGGGGGTCCGCTCCGCCGACAACCAGACGAGGTCGAATGCGGTCTGCATGGTTCAGGTTCCTCGAGAGCTCACCGGGGCTTCATCGCTTCGCGGTTCGTTTCAGTGCGACGGCGAGACGATCGAGGCAGACCTCGCGGCCGGGTGCGAATCCCTCGCCGATCCACCACGCTTCCACCTCTTCCAACGCGCGGCCGATCCTGGGCCCCGGCGATGCGCCGAGAGCGAGAGCGTCCTTGCCGCCGACGGGAAAGACGGGACGCGTCCAGTTCGCGAGCCCGCGCGCGTGGCGTTCGAACGCCGCCTCCCCTCCGCCCTTCGACCGTCGGTCGGCCCACGCTATCGCCAGCGCGTCGACGAATACCCGCTCGCCCCAGCGATAGAGCCGGCAACCGGTCGAGCCGCCGTCGGGATCGGCCATGAGCCTCGCCGATGTCTCGACGGCCTTCTCCAGCCGCGCCGATTCGGCGCGCGAAAGGCGGAGGCTTCGGGTCAGGCCGCCGACATCGCACGTCGCCGGAACCAGAACGGCGGCGAGGCGGCGAATGGCCGAGGCATCGAGGTCGAGTTCCGATTCGATCCCGACGAGCCGGTCGAGCTGGTCGAGCGCAGCCGCCCCGGCGACGACCCGGCCGAGGGAATCGGTCTCTTCCATCAGGCGAAGCGCGCCGCCCGGATCGGGAGCGGCCAGGATCCGCCGGAACTCGGACCAGACCCTCTCGCCGGAGAGGCCGGAGAGGCGCGCCGCGAATGCCCGGCAGGCCGCCATCGCCGCCGCGTCGGGCGCTCCTTCCCCGTACCACGCGTGGAAACGGAAGAAGCGGAGAAGGCGCAAGACATCCTCTTCCAGGCGCTCGGCGGGCGAACCGATGAAGCGCACGCGTCCGGTCCGAAGGTCGCCGAGACCGTCCGCCGGATCGTAGAGGGTGCCGTCCGCGTCCAGATAAAGCGCGTTGATGGTGAAGTCGCGCCGCGCCGCGTCGGCTTGCCAGTCGCCGGTGAAGGCGACCTTCGCGCGGCGCCCGTCGGTCTCGACGTCGCGGCGCAGCGTGGTGATTTCGTACACCCTGCCGTCGACCACCGCAGTCACGGTACCGTGGGCGAGACCGGTCGGGATCGTCCTGATCCCCCGCCCGTCGAGCAGCCCCATCACCCGGTGCGGCGAAGCCTCGGTCGCCACGTCGATGTCGCGGACGTCCCGGCCCGCCACCGTGTCGCGCACGCATCCGCCGACGAAGCGGGCCGTGTCGCCATCCGCGGCAAGGCGCGAGAGCAGCGTCCGCGCGGCCTGCGCGGTCATCCACGGTCTCGGTTCGATACGATCCGCCGGTTCCAAGGGACCCGCCGCTCAGTTGCCTTCCGGCGACCCCGTGTGACGCCCGGGCACGACCTCGCCGTCGATCACCCGGGCGGGCTCGTAGACCTCGCCCGGGTCGCCCCCGACGAGCAGCGCGATGGAGCCGAGCGTGAGGGTGAGCAGAATGAGTCCGGCCACGCTCAACTGCGGCCAGGGCGCCGCGGCCCAGCCCTTCTTGACTTCCAGCTCTCCGGGACGATGCGGCCGGAACCGATGCCAGAGGTACCAGACCAGCGCCGGCAGGACCAAGGGCAGCACATAGGTGATCAGGATGCGTGTCATCGCTTCGCCAGGACATCCCCGAGATTGACCAGGATGCGCGCGGTCAGCCCCCAGATAAAATACCCGTCATACGGTATCGCATAGAACTGGCGTTCGACATTGCCGCGCACGCGGGTCTCGAAGCGGTGATTCGCCGGATCGATCAGGAAGTCGAGCGGCACTTCGAAGATCTCCGCCACCTCGTTCTCGTCGGGAACCAGGGCGAGAGGCGGGGCAAGCATGCCGACCACGGGCACCACGCGATAGCCGGTGCCGGTCTCGCGAATGTTGAGGCGGCCCAGCACCTCGACATCGATTTCAGGCAGGCCGATCTCCTCGTGGGTCTCGCGCAGCGCCGTCGCTTCCGGCGTCGCGTCCCGTTCTTCCATGCGGCCGCCTGGAAAGGAGATCTGGCCGGAATGGGACTTGAGATGATCGGTCCGGCGGGTGAACAGGACGGTCGGCTGGTCGCCCCGGTCGACGATCGGCACGAGCACCGCCGCGGGCGTGAGCGCCTCGGTCCCGTTGGCGAAGTCGTTCGCGCCGAGCCAATCGGGTCCGTCGCCCGATGCGTCGACCGCGATGCCGGGACCGCCGAACACGGCTCTGATGGTTTCCGGACGGGACTGGGTCACACCGGGTCCGTCACCCTTCCCCGGCCGGGCCGAGCGTGAAGAAGGCGCCGCCGCTCCTGACCCCGATCGTCGCGCCCCCGGGACCGGCGGCTTCTTCGCCCAGTTCGACAAGGTCGTAGAACACGGAGCGCAGGATAAGGGCGTCGAGCCCTTGCCGCACGCGCACATAGGGCGCGGGCTCGCCGCTTTCCCCGTCGGTGTCGACCCGTATGGGATGATCGGCATCCGCGTTCACCATGTCGTCGAGATTGGTGCGGAAGCGGATCAGCCGGTTGTCTCCTTCTCCGTCGACGAACATCTCCACCGCGGTGAACGGGGCGTCCTCCACGGAGATTCGGCATTTCTCGAACGGCGTCTCGAGCCAGTAATCTCCCGCGGAGTCGCGGTTTAGGACGCTCGCGAAGAGCTTGACCAGAGGTTTGCGGCCTATCGGGGAGCCGTGGTAGAACCACGTTCCGTCGCGCGCAATTCGCATGTCGATATCGCCGCAGAATTGCTGGGCGGAGACAGTGCCGACACCGGCCTCCGGATGCGGTCGAAGCGCTTGCGACAGGCGGCGGAGATCGGTCTCGGACATCGTTTACGTTTGCCCTTCGCGAGGTGCCCGTGCCGGACATGCCAACCGACCGCCCGACCGCCATCGACACGCCGCCGCGGGCATCCGAGATCGAGGCTTTGGGCCACCGCATGGCGATGGTCCGCGACCGGATCGGCCGGGTGATCTTCGGCCAGGAGCAGGTCGTCGAGCAAACCCTTATCACCCTTCTGGCGGGCGGTCACGCCCTGCTCATCGGATTCCCCGGGCTCGGCAAGACGCGGCTCGTGGAAACGCTGGGTACGGTGCTCGGGCTGGACGACAAGCGGGTCCAGTTCACGCCCGACCTCATGCCGGCGGACATTCTGGGCTCCGAAGTGATGGAGGAAAGCGAATCGGGGCGGCGGGGATTCCGCTTCATTCAGGGTCCCGTCTTCGCACAGCTCCTGATGGCCGACGAAATAAACCGCGCCAGTCCGAGGACCCAGTCGGCGCTGCTCCAGGCGATGCAGGAACACCGGGTCTCGGTCGCCGGGCGCTACCACCCTCTGCCGCGGCCTTTCCATGTGCTGGCAACGCAGAACCCCCTCGAACAGGAGGGTACCTACCCCCTGCCGGAAGCGCAGCTGGATCGTTTCCTGCTGCAGATCGACGTCGCCTATCCGGACCTCGATGCCGAACGCCAGATGCTGGTCGCGACGACGGGCGCCGCGCAGCCGCCGGCGGAGCAGGTGATGAACGGCGAGGAACTCCGCGCCGCCCAGCAGCTGGTGCGCGCGATTCCGGTCGGCGAGGCGGTGGTCGGGGGAATACTCGATCTGGTGCGGCGCGGCCGGCCCGATACATCGGAACTGCCGGACCTGCCGGGTCAGGTGGCCTGGGGGCCGGGACCGCGCGCGAGCCAGGCCCTGATGCTGGCGAGCCGCGCCCGCGCCCTGCTGGACGGCCGGCTCGCGCCTTCCCTCGACGACGTGCTGGCGCTGGCCGGCCCGGTGCTGCGTCACCGCATGGCGGTCACGTTCGCCGCGCGGGCCGACGGAGTCACGGTAGACGACATCGTCGAAAGACTGTGCGCACCCCTCGGCTAGACCGATTCGGCGTTTCGTCGAACCGCGCCGGCCCGGCTCTCCGCCGCGGCGCGGAAGAAGCGGCCGAGCGGATTCCCGACCTTATGGTCGAGGCCGACCGGATCGCGTCCTCGGTCATCCCGGGCATCCACGGCCGCCGGCGAGTCGGCAGCGGCGACACGTTCTGGCAGTTTCGCCAGTATCAGCCGGGCGACAGCGCGCAGTCGATCGACTGGCGCCAGACGGCGAAATCGCGCTTCGCCTATGTCCGCGAGACCGAGTGGGAGGCGGCGCAGAGCGTCTGGATCTGGTGCGACACCTCGCCGTCGATGCGCTTCCGTTCCGACCCGCAATGGCCTGACAAGCGGCACCGGGCGGCGGTCCTCGCGCTGGCGCTGGCCATCCTGCTGGTCCGCGGCGGGGAACAAATTTCCTTGCTGGGATCGGGACTTGCCCCCGACAATGGCCGCGGCGCCCTGGAGCGTTTCACCGCACAACTGGTGCGCGCGTTGGAAGAAGACCGCAGCCTGCCGCCCGTCGAACCCCTGCCCCGCCACGCCCGGCTGGCGATCCTCGGCGATATGCTTTCCCCGCTGGCCGAAATCGAGAAACGGGTGCGCGAGTTCGCGGCCATGGGGGTAGCGGGCCATCTCCTTCAGGTGATCGATCCGGCTGAGCTGTCGCTTCCTTTCGACGGACGAGTCCGCTTCGAGGGACTGGAGAGCGAGGGCGGCATCGTGATCGGGCGCGTCGGCAGCATCCGCGATGATTACGTGGACGCCATGCGAAGCCACAGGGACGGTCTCGGCGCGCTCGCGCGTTCGGTCGGCTGGACGTGCGCTTCGCACGTGACGGAGCAACCGCCGCAAACCGCGCTGCTCGCGCTCCACGGAGCGCTCGCGCCGCCCGAGGTCTGACCCGGTGTTCGGTCTCGGCGCGCTCGGCTTTGCCGCCCCCTGGTTCCTGCTCGCCGGGCTCGTCCTGCCGTTGATCTGGTGGCTGCTCCGCGTCACTCCTCCGGCGCCGAGGCTGGTGGCGTTTCCGCCGATCCGATTCGTGCTCGGGCTGCGTTCTCCCGAAGAATCGCCGGCCCGCACGCCGCTCTGGCTGATCGTGCTGCGCAGCCTCATCGCGGCGCTCATCGTGCTGGCAATCGCCGGCCCGGTCATCAACCCGACCGAAGGGTTGCGTGGCTCCGGTCCTCTGATCCTGATCGTCGACAACGGATGGTCCTCGGCGCGGAACTGGCAGGACCGCGTTGCCGCCTGGAACGAACGCCTGGATCAAGCGGAGAGCGAGAACCGCCCGGTCCGTTTTCTGACCACGGCGCGCGGCACGGCCGGAGGGCGGATCGCCTTTTCGGACCCGCTGCGGGCGGACGAGGCGCGCGAGATCCTGCGGGCGATCGAGCCCGTGCCATGGCCCTCCGATCATGGCGCCGTCCTCGCCGCGACCGAGTCCCTCTCGGTAGACGGCTCGGCGCATTCGGTATGGCTCAGCGACGGCATCGAGACCGCGAAGACACGGGATCTGGCGAAGCGCATGCAGCGCTTCGGCAGCCTCGACGTGGTCGCCGCCGACCCGTCCTCGACCGCGCTGCTCCTGCGGGTATCGGGGAGCGATCCCGACGGGATCGAGGCGGTCGTGGAACGCGCCGACGACCGCGCCCGGCTCACTCGCTGGGTTCGGGCCGTCGCCGAGGACGGCCGGGTTCTGGCGCGCCAGCAGGTTTCGTTCGAGCCGGGGGAACGGCAAGGCGGGGTGCGGTTCGCGCTGCCGCCCAGGCTCCGGAATACCATCGCCCGGCTGGAGATCGAGGACGAGAACACGGCGGCGGGCAGGTTCCTGCTCGACGAGCGATGGCGGCGGCGGCCGGTCGGCCTGGTATCCGGCGGCACCGCGGAAACGGACCAGCCCTTGTTGAGCGCGCTCTACTATCTCCAGCGCGCGTTGCGGCCGTTCAGCGAGGTGACCCGCGGCTCGGTCGGCGAACTCGTCTCGAAACCGTATTCCGTCATCGTGCTCGCCGATATCGGCAAGCTGAGCGGCGAGGAAACCGATGGCCTTGCGCGCTGGATCGAGCGCGGCGGCGTGGTTGTCCGATTCTCCGGCCCGAAACTCGCCCGTAACGCCGATACGTTGCTGCCGGTCGAGTTGCGCAGCGGCGGACGCGTTCTCGGCGGCGCGCTGTCCTGGACCGCGCCCGCCCGGCTGGCCGCCTTCGAGGAGGCGAGTCCGTTCTTCGGCCTCCCGATCCCGCACGACGTCCGGGTCCGGCGCCAGGTCCTGGCCGAGCCTACTCTCGAACTCAACGAGAAAACCTGGGCGCGCCTCAGCGACGGAACCCCGCTGATCACCGCGGAACGGAACGGTCTCGGCTGGCTCGTTCTCGTCCACGTCACCGCCAATACCGAGTGGTCGAACCTGCCGATCTCCGGCCTGTTCGTGGATCTCCTGCGCCGCATCGTCGACCTGTCGCAGGGCGTCATCGAGGAGGATTCCAGGGCAAGCCTGCCGCCCCTCCAGACGCTGAACGGGTTCGGGGTGCTGGGCGACCCCCCGCCCTTGGCCGCCGCCATCTCGCCGCGCGCCGTCACCGAGCCGGCTCCGGGTCCGAGCTCGCCGCCCGGATATTACGGAAACGACACCGCGCGACGGGCGCTCAATCTTGCGGACGGGGTGAAGACGTTGAAGGCGCTCGGCCCGTTGCCGGAGGGCGTCAGCCGGAGCGGGTACGAAAAAGGCGACTCCGCGCTGTCTCTGATGCCGTGGCTGCTGCTCGCCGCCCTGATCCTCGCGATCGCGGATACCGCGATCGGCCTCGTCATGCGCGGGCTGTTGCGCCCGCGCCCGGGGAAAGCGGCGGCGGGGATGGCCTCGGCCCTGGCGCTCGCCCTCCTCGCGACGGGCGGCCCGGCGGACGCCCAGTCGAGCGGCGGCACGGCGCGAATCGGCCCGGATGCCAGGGCGTTGCGCGCCACGCTGGAGACCAGCCTCGCCTACGTGATAACCGGAGACCGCTCCGCCGACCGGATCTCCCGCGCGGGGCTTGCCGGCCTCACCCGGGTGCTCCGTCAGCGGACCTCGGTGGAGCCGGCGGAACCGCTCGGCGTCGATCTCGAGCGAGACGAGCTCGTTTTCTTTCCGCTGCTCTACTGGGCGGTCTCGATCCAGCAGGCCCCGCCATCCGACCGGGGGCTGGAGAAGCTCAACCGGTACATGAGAAGCGGCGGAACGATCCTGTTCGACACCCGCGAACGGGGCGACTTCGCCGTCGGCACGCTCGGCGGCGAAGGACCCTCGGGCCGGCACCTGCGCCGCCTGCTGCGCGGCCTCGACATTTCGACGCTGATCCCGGTGCCGCGCGACCATGTGCTGACCAAGGCGTTCTACCTGATGAACGACTTCCCGGGCCGCTGGTCGGGCGGCCGGGTATGGGTAGAGCGGCGCGGCGGCCGACACAATGACGGGGTCTCGTCGGTGATCATCGGGTCCAACGATTGGGCGGGCGCCTGGGCGGTGGACCGGTTCGGCGCCGCGATGTTTCCGGCGGTCCCGAATGGCGAACTCCAGCGTGAAATGGCCTATCGTTTCGGGGTCAACTGGGTGATGTACGCCCTGACCGGCAACTACAAGACCGACCAGGTCCACGTGCCGGCAATCATCGAACGGCTCGGCCAGTGACATCCGTCGCATTCGCGCCGATGTTCGACTGGATCGTGCTCGCCGTCGTCGGCGCGCTCGGGCTCGCGGTACTCGCCGCGGGCGCGGCGGCGCGGGCGCGCGGACTCGGCTGGCGGCTGCTCGCCATCGCCGCGCTGTGGCTCGCTCTCGCCAATCCGTCCCTGGTGGACGAGGAGCGCGAACCGATCCCCGATCTGGTTACGGTCGTCGTCGACGAATCGGAAAGTCAACGAATCGAAGGACGCCCCAGGAGATCGGAGGAAATCCTGGAAAAAATTAATAAATCATTGTCATCGTTCGATAATTTAGACCTCAATATCGTTCGGACGGGCACAAAAGATGGCGGTATTGCCGGCGGTCGGGAAGGAACCCGGCTGTTCGAGGCGCTGGGCCGGAGCCTGTCCGGCACGTCCCGGAGGCGGATTGCCGGTACCGTCCTCCTGACCGACGGCCAGGTTCACGACATTCCCCCGGACGACGCGACGTTGCCCTCCCCGGGGCCGCTGCACGTGCTGCTCAACGGCAATCGCGGCGAGCGCGACCGGATCCTCTTCGTCGACAAGGCGCCGAGCTTCGGGCTGGTCGGCACCAAGGCCCAGATCGAGATCCGAATAGAGGACGCGGCCGCTTCCGGGGACCGCGCCAGGCTTTCCATCGCCCGCGACGGCAAGGCGATCCGCCGGCTCGACGTCACGATCGGCGCCGCGCAGAAAATCGAGGTCGAAATCGATCACGCGGGGTTCAATATCTTCGAGCTCAAGGTCGAGAGCAGGCCGGGCGAGCTCACGACCGTCAATAACCGGAACGTGGTGGAGATTTCCGGCGTGCGCGAACGGCTTCGCGTCCTGCTGGTCTCGGGCGAGCCGCATCCCGGCGGCCGGGTCTGGCGCAACTTCCTCAAGGCCGACCCCTCGGTCGATCTGGTCCATTTCACCATCTTGCGGCCGCCCGAGAAACTGGACGCGACGCCGGTCCGCGAGTTGTCGCTGATCGCCTTCCCCATCCGCGAGCTCTTCGAGGTGAAGCTCGAGGATTTCGACCTGATCATCTTCGACCGCTATCGCCGCCGCGGCGTGCTGCCGGCGATCTATCTCGACAATATCGCGCGCTTCGTGGAGGGCGGCGGCGCGGTGCTGGAGGTGGCGGGTCCCGGCTTCGCGTCCGCCCTCAGCCTCTATCGGACACCGCTCGGCGCGATTCTCCCAGGCGCGCCGACCGGGCGGGTCATGGAACGCGGATTCAAGCCCGTCGTCACCGATATCGGCGGACGCCACCCGGTGACCGCGGATCTCTTAGGCGAGGCGGGCGAGAGGTCGCGCTGGGGCCGCTGGTTCCGCCATGTCGAGGTCGGCGAGCCGCGCGGGACCGTCCTGATGCACGGCGCCGACGAAAGACCGCTCCTCATCGTGGACCGGATCGGAGAAGGCCGCGTGGCGCAGTTCCTGAGCGACCACATCTGGCTGTGGGCGCGCGGTTTCGAGACCGGCGGCCCACACTCCGAGATCCTGCGCAGACTCTCGCACTGGCTGATGAAGGAGCCGGATCTGGAGGAGAACGATCTTCGCGTCGCCGCCGACGGGCGAGGCCTTACGATCACCCGCCGCAGCCTCGACCGCCGCCACCCCGAGGTCGAGATCACCGCGCCTTCGGGCAAGACGACCTCGGTCGCGCTCATGGAAGAAGGCGGCGGAAGGGCCCGGGCCGCGGTGGTTCCCGAGGAGGTCGGTCTCTATCGCGTCAGCGACGGCGAACGGACCGCGCTGACGGCGGTCAGGAGCCCGAACCCGGTGGAGTTCGCCGACATGCGCACCACCGCCGACAAGCTTTCCGGGATCGCCGAGAGGACCGGCGGCGGGATCGCGTGGCTGTCGGACGGCCTGCCCTCGTTCCGGCGGGTGCGGCCGGATCGCATCGCTTCGGGGCCCGGCTGGATGGGGCTGGTCGCGAACCGCGATTACCGGGTGACCAGCATCGCGGAAATACCGGTCCTGCCCCCGCTCGCGGTGCTGTTGCTGGGCATCGGCGCGCTGATGCTCGCCTGGCGCCGGGAGGGGCGCTGAGCGCCCCCGACGCCTACTGGAATCCGAGGCCGCTGCAGATCGCGAGCACGATGTCCTGGACCATGTAGACGTCCTTGACCAGCGGCAGCGAAATCGCGCCGAGAAAGAGCAGCCCGCCGATCAGTAGGTATTCGCTCTTTCCCATGAGTCCCGCCTGTCGATGCGACCCGGTCAGGCGCGCTGCCTGAACTGCGGGTCGGTGTATTGCGCGTTGTGCGCGAGCATCATCTTGATCAGGTCGGGCAGGCGGTCCTCGGTCGGCACCGGGTCGGTGTCCCAGTGGTTGTACTCGTCGACCCCGCGCACCAGCGTCGCCGGCCGCCGCTCCAGCGTCGATTTGACGTGCGGCGGAATCAGGAAGAACGAATAGCCGACCCGGGTCTCGGTGGAGTCGTTGGGGTACGACGCATGCGCCGTCCGCTCGGTATGCATCGAGAACTGGCCCTGCTCCAACTCCATGTGGACCGCCTTCGACTCGTCCAGCCCCTGAATGGTCTGGCCGCGGCCCAGCATGTTCTTCTTCTCGCCGGGCGCCTCGCCGGGGGCGTTCTCGTGGCTCTCAGTATGGTCGTAGCCGACCTCGTGAGAGTGCGGCATCGCCCGCAGGCAGCCGTTCCCCTTGTTGGCCGGGGTAAGCGCCAGCCAGCAGGTCACCATGTCATGCGGCTCGCAGCCGAAATAGGCCGAGTCCTGGTGCCAGGAGACGAACGAGCCGTCGCCCGCCGGCTTGACCCAGAAGCGCGAGCCGAAGGCGAGGATGTTGGGCCCGATGATGTCCTCGGCCGCATCCAGGATGCGCGGCTCGCGGATCAGGTCCCAGGTTTCGGGCAAACAGAGATGGCCCTTCAGCTTGAAGACGCCCGGGTTGATGCTGTGGTCTTCTTCGAACTTGTTCATTGCGCCGAGAAGATCGTCGCACTTTTCCTTGTCGATTCCGTCGATCGGAAACAGATATCCTTCACGCTTGAAGAACTCGATCTGCTCTTCGGTCAGGACCTTGGGCATTCATTCCTCCTCTCCGCGCGGCGCTGCCCGCCGCTCATCGCCGCGCATTCTAGCCGAATTGTGTTCGTGGAAAAATATCGGAGTAAGAAAGAAGGCCGTCAGCGGTTCTCCGCTCCCGCTTCCCGGATCGCCCGCCAGATCCGCTCGGGCGTCGCTGGCATCCGGACATGCTCCACACCGAGCGGGGAAAGCGCGTCGACCACGGCGTTCATCGTGGCGGGCAGGGCGCCCACCGCGCCGGCCTCGCCCGCGCCCTTGACGCCGACCGGGTTGACCGCGGTCGGCACCTCGTTGAAAGCCGCGATGTAGGACGGAAGATCGTCGGCGCGCGGCATGCAGTAATCCATGAACGAGCCGGCGAGAAGCTGGCCGGTCTCCGGGTCGAAGGCCACATCCTCCATCAGCGCCTGGCCGATCCCCTGGGCGAGCCCGCCGTGGATCTGTCCTTCGAGCAACAGCGGGTTGAGGATGGTGCCGAAGTCGTCGACAACGGCGTAGCGGACAATCTCGATAGAGCCGGTTTCCGGGTCGATCTCGATCTCCGCGACATGGCAGCCGTTGGGGAAGGTGAGCGCGCCGGGGCGGAACATCGCCATCTCGTCGAGCCCGGGCTCGATGTCGAGCGGGAGGTCGCGCGGCGCGTAGGCCGCCCGCGCAACCTCCGCGATGTCGACCGAACGGTCGGTGCCGGAAACCGTGAATGTGCCGTCCGAGAACGCGATATCGTCCTCGGCCGCCTCCAGGAGGGCGGCTGCGATGACCCTCCCCTTGTCCACGATCCTGTCGGCCGCGAGCGCCACCGCCGAGCCGCCGAGCGCGGCCGAGCGCGAGGCGAAGGAGCCGCGCCCGAAGGTCACGATATCGGTATCGCCGGAAACGTATCGCACCGAGTCCGGATCGAGCCCAAGCCGGTCGCAGGCGATTTGCGTGAAGGTCGTCGCGTGACCCTGGCCGTGATGGACCGAGCCCACCATCAGGGTCGCCGTGCCGGTCGCGTCGAAACGGATCTGGGCCGCTTCGAGCTCCAGCCCGGAGGCGCGGTGGACGGTGTTGGAAATGCCGATCCCGCGCAGCCTGCCCCGCGACGCGGCTTCCGCCCGCCGCGCCTCGAACCCGTCGTAACCGGCGAGCGCCAGCGCATCGTCGAGGTTTTTCCCGAAATCGCCGCTGTCATAGGTGAAGGTGAGCGCCGTCCTGTACGGCATGGCGCCGGCCGGGATCGTGTTGCGGCGCCTTATCTCCGCGGGGTCCAGGCGCAAGCGCCGCGCGGCCTCGTCGATCAACTGCTCCAGCACCGTCGAGGCCTCGGGCCGTCCCGCGCCGCGATAGGGCGAGGTGCAGAACGTGTTGGTGAACATGCCCGAAACCCGGACGTGGATCGCCGGCGTGGTGTAGGTGCCGGCGAGCGTGCCGAGATTGACCACCGGCGGGAGCGGGCCGCGCAGCGAGAGATAGGCGCCGAGATTGGCGAAGGTCCGGCAGCGCAGTGCGAGGAACCGGCCGTCCCCGTCGAGCGCGAGCGCCGCGTCGGAAACGCAGTCGCGCGCCGAATCGTCGCTCACCATGCATTCGCTGCGGTCGGCGGCCCATTTGACCGGCCGCCCGAATTTTCTCGCCGCCCAGAGGACCAGCGCGTTCTCCGGATAGACGTTGCTGTAGAGCCCGAAGCTGCCGCCGATATCGGGGGCGACGACGCGCACGCGGGTCTCCGGAATTCCGAACACCGTCCGCGCGATATGCATCCGGAGCATGTGGGCCTGCTGCACCCCGGTGCGCAGCGTGTAGCGTTCCAGCGAGGGGTCGTATTCGCCGATGCAGCCGCGCGGCCCGATCGGCGCGGCGGTCACCCGGCTGATCGTGAAGCGGCGCTCGACGACGAGGCGGGCGGAAGCGAACGCGGCCTCGACCGCCGCGGCGTCGCCGTCCTCGTGGAAGAAGGACTCGTTTCCCGGGCAATCGTCCCACAATCGCGGAGCCCCCTCCTCCGCCGCGTCCGCCGGGGAGATCACCGCTGGAAGCGGGTCGTAGCCGACCGCGATCGCCTCGGCGGCGTCGCGCGCCCTCTCCGCCGTCTCGGCCACAACCATCGCCACGTAGTCGCCGACCACGCGGACACGGTCGCTCGCCAGGATCGGGCGCGCGGGGCGGTACATGTCGCTCCCGTCGCGGCTGAACCGTTTCTGGTCGCAGGGCAGATGGCCGAGCCCGTCGGCCTCGCAATCGGCCCCGGTCAGCACGCCGAGCACGCCCGGCATCGCCGCCGCCGCGCCGGTGTCGATGGAACGGATGCGGGCGTGCGCATGGGGAGAGCGCAGGATGAAGGCGTGGGCCTGGCCGGGCAGGTTCAGGTCGTCGATATAGCGGCCGAGGCCCTTGAGCAGCCGCGGGTCCTCCAGCCGGGACACCGGCTGCCCGATCGCGAATTCGCCCATCGCCGCATTCTCCCGATTGCACCCCGTCCCAAGGGTCCGATGGTGTTCAAATCCCCGTGCGCGGGCAAGGACGGGCCTGTCGGGGGTTGCAACTCCCCCGCCTTGCGCCCATTTCGTCGGGGACGAAGAACGCCACGGACGGAGGACGACGGGATGCGGCTCTCACGAATCGCCAACGGAGCGGCCGGCGCGCTGCTCTCCGCTTCGCTGCTGATCGGCGCCGGCGCCGCGGCTTCGGCCGCCACGGCGGTCGCCACCTTCGCCGGCGGCTGTTTCTGGTGCGTCGAATCCGACTTCGACCGGGTGCCGGGCGTGCTCAAGACCGAATCGGGCTATACCGGCGGCACGCTGGAGGACCCGACCTACGAAACCGTGACCCAGGGCGGGACCGGCCATTACGAGGCGGTGCGCATCACCTACGACCCGGCCAAGGTGACGTACGACAAGCTGCTCGACGTGTTCTGGCACAGCGTCGATCCGACCGACGACGGCGGGCAGTTCTGCGACCGGGGCGAGAGCTACAAGACCGCCGTGTTCCACCATTCCCCCGAACAGGAGAGCGCGGCCATCGCATCGAAGAAGGCGGTCGGCAAGTCGGGCGAGTTCAAGGGCTCCATCGTCACCCCGATCCTGATGGCCAAGACCTTCTACCTGGCGGAGGAATACCACCAGGACTATTACATGAAGAACCCGCTGCGCTACCGCTTCTACCGCTACGGCTGCGGCCGCGACAAGCGCCTGCAAGAGGTCTGGGGCGAGAACGCGCAGCGCGGGATCGAGAAGAAGTAGGGGGTTGGGCCGCTTACGCCGCCTTCACATCGGTCTTCGCGAAATCCCCGCCCTTGAACAGCAGCGGCTCGCCCGTCGTCTCGGCGAGCGCGTAGGCGAAGCAGTCCCCGAAATTGAGCCCGGCCGGGTGGTTGCCCTTGCCGAATCGCCGCCACGCGCGCCGGGCGGCGGTGAGTTGTTGGGCGGTGACGGGCTCAAGCTCGATTCCCGCCCGTTCCAGAAGCCGGTCCAGCCCGAGACCCGCCGCCTCTCCGCCCCGGCTCTCCAGGACGAAACACGCTTCCAGCGCGTTCGCGACCGATATCCGGCAATCCGGCGTAGCCGCGATGGCGTTCTCGAAACGCTCCGCTTCCGGCTCCCGGTTCAGGATGGCGACGATCGCCGAGCTATCGACGATCACTTGGGCAGCCCGCGCTCGTCGTACAGAAAATCGCCGATCTCGACGGAAGACGGTCCGGGTCCGAGGTGCTTGGCGCAGCGTTCCGCGATCTCGCGAATATCCCGCAGCAGCGTCTCCTTGTCCCGCTCGCGCTTCTCGCGGTCCAGCCGTTCGCGCAGCGCGACGGTGATCGCGCCGGTCTTGGTCTCGCCGGTCAGCTCCGCGAGTTCGGCCGCCAGCCGGCAGGTTTCCTCGTTCTTGATGTTGAGGCTCATGACTGGCCTCCATGGGTAGACATTGAGCATCCTCGTCTACCCTACCCCTCTCGGCGTCCCGGAGCAATGTCGAGGGCGCAGGTCGCGTCCCCCGGGGACACAAAAATAGTCCCGTTTCGGGACAATGTTTCACGTGAAACGTTTTGCAGGGTTTAGACCCCTATTCTTCATGTAAAGCTTCAAGATCGCCGGGATAGGCGGGACCGCGCCCTTGGCCGTTGTTTCACGTGAAACATCAGGAGCCGGGCAGCCGCGCGAGGAATCGTTGGAGGTCGACGGCAACCCGGTCGTGGGCGCCGCGCACGAAGACGCGGCCGGTATCCTCGCCCGTCACCTCGAACCGGCAGCGGCGGCCGTCGACCGCGGCGATGCGGGCTTCGAGCCTCACTTTGCGCCCGACCGGCACGGGCGCCAGCCGTTCGAGGTCGAGATGCACGCCGACGCTTGCCTCGCCGGGCCCGTAACCCGGCTTCATCGCCTCGTCGCAGGCGATCTCGCAGAACAGCGTGAGCCAGGGGTCGGAGAGAAACGGGATTTCCGGATAGCCGTTTTCCGGCCCGGAATGGCGCGGCTCGACGACCGGCTCGTAGCGTCCGGTCATGCCGACCGAGAAGGCGCCCACCGGGTCAGCGCTCCGCCCCGGCGAGAAAGCTTGCACGGTCCTCGACCGTCCACGACTGGGTGCCCGCCATAACCGTCGATCCGCCGTCGCGCGCCTCGACGGCGAGGGCGATTTCCCTTCCGTCCACCTCCGTCACCCGCGCGGTCGCCTCGATCCGCGCGCCGGGCGGCGAGGCCTTGAGATGGGCGAGCGTCGAGCGCAGCAACACCGCGACTTCGCCCGCCGAAAGGCCCGGGGCGACGGCGCGCCGCGCGGCCAGCGCACAGAAATGGGCGAGCATCGGCGTGGCGAGCACGCGGACCCCGTCATTGCCCAGCGCGTGCGCGGTATGGCGGTCCTCGACGACGACTTCGTAGGTGCCCTCCGCGCCGGGCCTGGGCATCAGCCGGCCTGCCGATAGCGGATCAGGCCGTCGGGCTCGCCCTCCATGCGGACCAGCGTTCCCTCGCTGACCAGATAGTGCAGGTGGGACAGCGCCTCGCCCATCGCGAAGCCGATCTGGTGGCTGTCGAGCTCGCGCTTGAACAGCACCGGGATGAGCTCGAGCGCGGTCTTGGGCGCGGCGCAGAAGTCGCGCGCGATGTCGAGCCGCTCGCGGTGATGATCCTGGAGGTAGTCGAGCCGTTCGAGCAGTCCGTAGAACGGCCGGTTGTGCGAGGGGAGCACGAAGCATTCCCCGGGCAGATGGCGGAACCGGTCGAAGCTCTCGACGAAATGGCGCAGCGGATCGCCCTCCGGCTCGGCGAACCAGACACTGATATTGGTGGTGATGCGGGGCAACACCTGGTCGCCCGCGATCAGCACCTCGAGCTCCGGACAGTAGAGCGAGGCATGCTCCGGCGAGTGCCCGCCGCCGACGATCACCTGCCATTTGCGCCCGCCGATCTCGAACTCGCCGTTGTGCCAGATGCGGCGCACGCGCGGCGGCACGGGCGCGGTCCAACGCCCGAAATTGCCGACTCCCGCGCGGTAGGCATCGACGCTGTCGTCGTCGAGCCCGTTCATCCGGAAGAACTGCATCCAGCCTTCCACGTCGTGGGTGACGTCCTGGGTCCAGGCGAGATGGGCCTGGAGCCACTCGCCATAGGTCATCCAGAGCGACGTGCCGTACTCCTCCTCCAGCCAGCCGGCCAGTCCGAGATGGTCGGGGTGGAAATGGGTGACGATGGCGCGCTTGATCGGGCGTCCGCCGAACCGCTTGAGCACGTCGACCCAATGGGCCTTGACGTCGTCGCCGTTCCACCCGGTGTCGATGACGGTCCAGCCGTCGCCGTCCTCGATCAGATAGAGGTTGATATGGTCGAGCGCGAAGGGGAGTGGCATCTTGAGCCAGAAAATGCCGGGCGCGACTTCCAGGGTCTCGCCGTATTCGAGGTCTTCGTGGGGGTAACGCGGCTCGCTCGACATTTTGCTCTGCTCCGAAGTCCGGGGGCCGCCAGTACGGGAAGGCGCCGCGAACGGGGTGTCCGCATTGGGCAACGCGCGCATTCGGGAAGTCGGCGGCGGGCGGAACCTAGCAGCGGCGCGAACGGGCGGCAACCGCGCAGCTTGCCGCCCCGCGCGCGGTTCTCCTAGACTTGCGGCGCGCGGCGGGAAGGAAAGCGATGCGCGAGGAAATCGATCTGCCGGAAACCGGGCCGGCGGGCCCGCCGGTCCAGGTCGCCGCTCTCGTCCTCCCCGAGTTCCGCGTCGAGATGGAGTGCGTCGTCGGCATCCCCGACCGGCGCTGAACCGAAAGCGAGGCCAAAGATGGACACGATCGAACACGGCGTCGACCGGACCGAGCTAGCCGAGCTCAAGCGAACCGCCGCCACGCGCGACATACTCGCCCACGCGGCCCGCCAGGCGAAGGAGCGCAATTTCGACGACTATCTGATCGTCGACGTCGATGCGCACCATTTCGAGAACCAGTCCTGGTCCGAGATCGTCGAGTACATCCCCGACCCGGTGATCCGGGACATCGCTTCCAATTTCCGCGGCGGCGACGGTCGTGGAGAAGTCAACACCGGAATCATGCAGGCGAGCGGCTGGCCGCTGCACCAGAGCGTCGGCGGGCGGATCCCGCACGAGCCGGGCATGCTGGAGCCCAGCGAGCCCGGGGTCCAGCGCGACGTGAGCCTGGTCCGCCGTTCGATCGAGAGCTTCGGCATCGACTACCAGGTGATCTTCCCGACGCCGATGCTGGCGCTCGGCCTGCATCCCGAGCTCGATGTCGAGATCGCGCTGTCGCGCGGCTACAACCACTGGGTGACGGACCGGCTTCTGTCGGCCGACGACCGGATCAAGTCGCTGCTCTACCTCCCCTTCAACGACCCGCCGGCCTGCGAGGAGATCGTCGAACGCTACGGCGACACCAGCGGGGTGGTCGGCTTCATGGTCACCTCGGTGCGCTACAAGCCGGTGCACCACAACGCCTATATGCGGCTCTACCGGATGATCGAGGAGCGCGGGCTCACGCTCGGCTTCCACGCCGGGCCGAACTGGGGCGGCGACGGCTATGTCCGCCAGCTTAATCGCTTTCTCACCATGCACGCGATCTCGTTCTCGCTGTGCAACATGGTGCATCTCGCCAACTGGGTGATGAACGGCCTGCCGGAGCGCTTCCCGAACCTGCCCGTGGTCTGGATCGAGAGCGGCATCGCCTGGCTCTCCTTTATGATGCCCCGGCTCGACAACGAATACCTGATGCGGTCGTCCGAGGCACCGGCGCTGAAGCGCATGCCCAGCGAATACATCGGCGAGATGTACTACACCTCGCAGCCGCTGGAACGGACCAACCTCAAGCTGCTGGAGGCGACCTGCGACGCGTTCAACGCATCGACCCAGATGATGTATTCGTCGGACTGGCCGCACTGGGACTTCGACGCCCCGAGCGTGATCTTCGACCTGCCCTTCCTCGACGAGGAGGCGAAGCGCAACATCCTGGGGCTGACGGCCAAGCGCGTGTTCCGCATCGGGGAATAGCCCGCCGAGCCTCCCGCCGTGGACGACAGGCACCTCGCGGTCGGCTTCGAGATCTCCCGCCTGACGCGGGACTTCCTCGACGACCCGTTCCCCACCTACCACGCGCTGAGGCGGCATGAGCCGGTGAAGCGGATGGCGGACGGCTCTGTCTTCCTCACCCGCTATGCCGACGTCACCGAGGTCTATCACGACGCTGGGCGCTATTCGTCGGACAAGACGGTCGACTTCCGCCCCGCGATGGGGAACACGCCGCTCTACGAGCACCACACGACGAGCCTCGTCTTCAACGACGCGCCCTACCACACCAGGGTGAGGAAGCGCCTGATGCCGGCCTTCACGCCGCGCGCGCTCAGGGCGTTGCAGCCGCGGGTCGAGAGGGTGGTCGACGAGATGCTGGACGGCATCGCCGAGCGCGGATCCTGCGACCTGATCCGCGACCTCGCCTCGGCGCTGCCGGTGGAGCTGATCGGCGACATGCTGGGTATCCCGCGCGCCGAACGCGCGCCCCTGCGCGGCTGGTCGCTTGCGATCCTGAGCGGGCTCGAACCCCGGCCAACCGCCGATCAGGTCGCGAACGGCTCGGAGGCTGTCGAGGAATTCAAGGACTATCTCCGGACGCTGGTCGCACGCCGCATGCGCGATCCGGGCGATGACGACGCCGAGGTGCTGTCGAAGCTGATCGGCCCCGACGAGGACGACGAGGCGCTGAGCGAGCTCGAATTGCTGCACAACTGCATCTTCCTGCTCAACGCGGGCCACGAGACCACCACCAACCTGATCGGCAACGGGGTCGAGGCGCTGATCCGCTTTCCCGACCAGATGCGGAGGCTGCGCGAAGACCCCGGGCTGATCGCCACCGCGGTCGAGGAGTTCCTGCGCTACGAGAGCTCGAACCAGATCGGCAACCGGCGGCTCAGGGTCGACGCGACGCTGGGCGGAACGAAGCTCACGGCCGGGACCTATATCCACATGTCGATCGGGGCGGCCAACCGGGATCCGGCTGAATTCCCCGACCCCGACCGGCTCCACGTCGGCCGCAATCCCAACCGGCATCTCGCCTTCGGCGCCGGGATCCACGCCTGCGCCGGCATGTCGCTCGCCCGCATGGAGGGAAGGGTGGCGATCGGCAAGCTGCTCGCCCGGTTCCCCCATATCGAACTCGCCGGCACGCCCGAGCGCGGCGGCCGCGCCCGCTTCCGCGGGTTCAACGCCCTGCCGATTACGTTGCGGTAGGGGCGGCGCTGTGGGAACTCAGGCGATACCGGACCCCGGCGGGTCGTCTTCGAGCAACATTGCGAAGACTTCCCGGAGATTGGCGTTGAGTTCGCCAAGGGTATCGCCCTGGCTGTGGGCGCCCGGAAAACCGGGAACGTACCCGACATAGAGGCCCGTATCCGGGCAACGTTCCACGACTGCGGTATAAGTGCGCATCGACTCGGCAATCCGACCTTGATTATGCGGTCAGTCTAACTGTAGTCGTTGGCTGCCGGAACCGGGAATGCCCGAGCGGAAGGAATGGGTGAATAGCTTGCCGCTTTCGCTACGATAGAACCGGACCTAACGGAGGTACGACCATGCCTGACGGGACGCGGACCGCATTCGGGGCGAGCCATTGGGGCGCTTTCACCGCCGAGGCGGTGGACGGGAAGCTGGTCGGGGTGGCGCCGTTTGCCAAGGATCCCCATCCGGCGCCCTTCATCCAGGCGCTGCCCGATGCGGTCCACGCCGAATGCCGCGTCGCCCGCCCTTCGGTCCGCAGGTCGTGGCTGGAGGGGGGGCCTGGGACGAATACGGAGCTGCGGGGGGCGGAGCCCTTCGTCGAAATCGACTGGAGCCGCGCGCTCGACATCGTCGCGGCTGAACTCCGGCGGGTAAAGACGGAATACGGGAACGAGGCCGTCTACGGCAGCTCCGGCTGGGGCAGCGCGGGCGGATTCCACGACGCGCGCGGGCAGCTGAGCCGCTTCCTCAACCTATACGGCGGCTTCGTCAACCAAGTCACCAATTACAGCTTCGGCGCGGCGAGCGTGATCGTGCCGCGCATCGTGGGGTCGATGAGCCCGGTGGTCGGCCCGGTCAACACCTGGCCGGTCATTGTCGAGCATACCGACCTGATGGTCGCCTTCGGCGGCATGCCGCCAAAAAACCAGAACGTCAATCAGGGCGGCGTCGGCATGCACGAGGGGGCGGACTGGCACCGCCGCGCCGTCGAATCGGGGACCGGGTTCGTCTGCATCGGACCGATCCGCGACGATGCCGGCGAGGAGATCGCGGCCGACTGGCATTCGATCCGGCCCAACACCGATCTCGCCGTGATGCTGGGGCTCGCGCACACCCTGCTGGCGGAGGGGTTGCACGACGCGGACTTCCTCGCGCGCTGCTGCACCGGGTTCGACCGGCTCGCCGCCTATCTCCTCGGCGAGACCGACGGGATCGCCAAGGACGCCGAATGGGCCTCCGCCATCTCGGAAATGCCGGCGGAGACGATCCGCGCCCTCGCCCGCCGGATGGCATCGTCGCGCACGCTGATCGCCGTCAGTTGGTCGGTGCAGCGCGCCGACCGCGGCGAGCAGCCCTATTGGATGACGATCGCGCTGGCCGCCATGCTGGGCCAGATCGGTCTGCCCGGCGGCGGGTTCGGGTTCGGCTACGGCGCCATGCACGGCATCGGCGCGGCCACCCGGCAGGTCGCTCCGCCCAAGATCCCGATGGGCAAGAACGACGTCGACTGCTGGATTCCGGTGGCGCGGCTGGCGGACATGCTGCACAACCCCGGCGCGCCCTACAGCTTCAACGGCGAGGACCGGCGCTATCCGGACATCAGGCTGATCTACTGGTGCGGCGGCAACCCGTTCCACAAGCAGCAGGATCTCAACAACCTGCTCAAGGGCTGGGCGAAACCGGAGACGATCGTCATTCACGAACCGTGGTGGACGCCGGCGGCCAAGCGCGCGGACATCGTCCTGCCCTGCACCACGACGCTGGAGCGCAACGACATCGCGGCGTCCAATTTCGACCGTTTCGTCTTCGCCAACCAGCAGGCCATCGACCCGGTCGGCGAGGCGCGCAGCGAGTACGACATCTATACCGGTCTCGCGGACCGGCTGGGGTTCGCCGAGGCGTTCACCGAGGGCCGCGGCGAGATGGAGTGGCTGCGCCACCTCTACGACGTCTACCGCCAGCGCGTCGCCAGGGACGGGGTCGAGATGCCGGGATTCGACGCGTTCTGGGAGGAAGGCCATTTCGAGCTGCCGCGACCGGAAACGCCGCCGATCCCGTTCGCGGATTTCCGCGAGGACCCGCACAAGGCGGCGCTCAAGACCCCGTCGGGAAAGATCGAGATCTATTCCGGGACCATAGCGGGGTTCGGCTACGACGACGTTCCGGGTCACCCGACCTGGATGGAGCCGGTCGAATGGCTGGGCGGCGAGAAGGCGGAACGGTTCCCGCTCCACATGGTCTCCAACCAACCGCGCGCACGGCTGCACAGCCAGCTCGATTGCGGCTCGGTGAGCCGGGGCGCGAAGGTTGCCGGACGCGAAGCGATGCGGATGAATCCCGACGACGCCGAGGCGCGGGGTATCGCGGACGGCGATATCGCGCGCGTATTCAACGACCGGGGCGCCTGCCTCGCGGGCGTCATCGTGAGCGACGCGATCCGTCCGGGCGTGGTCGAGCTCGCGACCGGCGCCTGGTTCGATCCGGTGGACCCGGCGACCCCGGGCAGCCTCGAGAAGCACGGAAATCCCAACGTGCTGACCGTCGACAAGCCGACCTCGACGCTTACCCAGTGCTGCGCCGCCCAGACCGCGCTGGTAGAGGTCGAACGCTACGACGAGGAGCCCCCCGAGATCACCGCGTTCGCGCCGCCGGCCTTCGTCGAAGCGTGAACGTCCTCGTCGTCTACGCACATCCCGGCGCGGACAGCCTGAACGCCGCCATCCGCGACCGCGCCATGGAGGCGCTGGAGCGGGCCGGTCACGGCGTCGATCTCTGCGACCTTTACGCCGAGGGGTTCGATCCGGTGCTGACCGCCGACGAGCGCGCGGCCTATTTCGACGTCGCCGCGAACCGCGCGCGGAACGCGGCCTATGTCGAGCGCCTCTTCGCGGCGGAAGGTCTCGTTTTCGTGTTCCCGACCTGGACGCTGGGCCCGCCCGCGATCCTCAAGGGCTTTTTCGACCGGGTCATGGTGCCGGGAGTATCGTTCCGTCTGGACGATCGGGGCCGGCTCCACCCCAATTTGCGACACATACGTTCGCTCGCGGCGATCGTGACCTATGGGCGCGACCGTCCGATCCTCTGGTGGTTCGGCGATCCTCCGCGCAAGATGTTCACGCGCTACATGCCCTGGTTCCTCGCGAAACGGGCGCGGGTCCGGTACCTCCCGCTCTACAACCTGCACAAACCCTCGCCCGCCCGGATCGAGCGGTTCCTGGCCCGCGTCGACCGCGAGATGGCGGGGTTTTGAGGTGCCCGACCATTTCGACAACAGCGTTGACGCCTTTACATCCCGTATGGGGATAACTACGTTGATCTCGTGCGGATCATCGCGAAGCGGACCTTGCGCGACTACTGGTCTCGGGAACCGAGGGCGGAACAGCCGCTGAAGGCATGGTATGCGATAGCAAGGAAAGCCGACTGGGCCTCGCCGGCGGACGTGAAATCGGCGTACGGCAACGCGAGTATCGTGGGCAACGACCGGGTCGTGTTCAACATTGGCGGGAACAGATACAGGCTCATCGTGCGTTTCAACTACGCCCGTCGCACCGGATACGTCCGTTTCCTGGGGACACATGCCGAGTACGATGCAATTGACGCGCTCAGCGTCTAGGGGGTCGGAATGACCGTCAAACCGATCAAGAGCGAAGCAGACTACGACGCCGCCTTGGCCAGGATCGATGCCCTGATGGACGCCGACCCGGACACGCCGGAGGCCGACGAGTTCGAGGTTCTCGTGACCCTGGTGGAAGCCTACGAGGCAATACATTGGCCGATAGAGCCCCCGGACCCGATCTCGGCGATCGAGCACGTCATGGAAGCGCGCGGGCTGCGCCAGAAAGACCTTGCCGCGGTGATCGGATCGCAACCGCACGCCTCGGAGGTGCTGAACCGGCGTCGTCCGCTGACCCTGCCGATGATCCGCGCGCTGTCGGCGGAATGGGGACTTCCCGCCGATGTCCTGGTACGCGAATACGCACTCGCGTGAATGCAGTTGCGGCGTTCGAGCGCCGCTCCGGAGCAGCCACCTGTTCCGCCCCTCCGTCATGGTCGGCGAAGGCCGACCATCCACGTTTTTTTGTCGTTCCGCCTCGCCGGAAAAACTCGTGGATGGTCGGCCTTCGCCGACCATGACAAAACAATCGGGGTACCCGGCCCTCCCGGGCGCTCAAACCCTCGTCGAGAGCCAGATCGCGACTCGCGAGCCTGCCTTCACCGCTCGGGTCAGCATCTCGTAGCCGGGCGCGTCGCGGGCGTCGTGCTCGACCGCGAGGTCGCGGTGCTCGATCTCGTCGGCGCGGAACTCGTCGATGGTGGCGCGCAGCTCGGCCTCGTCGTCGCCGAGCGCGGCGGAATGTTCGGCGTAGTGGACGTCGATCACGTCCTCGACCGCCTCGGTGCAGGCCATAACGGCGCGCTCGCCCATCAGCGCGGTCGCCGCGCCGAGGGCGTAGCCCGCGAGATGCCAGACCGGCATCAGCGCGGTGGGGCGGATGCCGCGTTCCGCGACGATACTGTTGAAGGCCTCCAGGTGCTCGGCTTCCTTCGCTGCCATCTCGTCCACCGCGTCCGCCGCCGCTCCTCGGCGGAGAAATGCCCGCTGGCCGGCGTAGATCCTGACCGCGCCGTATTCGCCCGCCTGGTCGACGCGGATCATCCGGGCAACCGTTTCCTCGCGGTCGGGATCGCCCGGCAGCCTGTCTTCGGCCGTGAAGCGGGTCATGCCGCGCGCCTCCAGGATCGCGCCGCGACGAACAGACACCCGGCCGTCAGAGCGGCGGACGCGATCAGATTGAACCCGGCAAGCGAAATTCCCATCAGCGACCATTGTACCTCGTCGCACCGGATGACGGGCGTGGCCAGGAGCTGGCGCTTCAAGTCTTCGACGGTCGTCGCGTCGATGGCCGAGGCCGAGCAACCGGCGGGACCCTCGAACCAGCCCTCCTCCACCCCGAGATGGTAGAACGCGACGGCCCCGCCGACCGCGAAGGCGGCGCCGCAGAGCCCGATGACGATCGACCGCGCCGCCGGGCGCCGGACCGCGGTCAGTGCCGCGAGCGAGAGCCCGATCGCCGCCGCGTAGGGCCAGCGCTGCACGATGCAGAGATCGCAGGGCGCGAGCCCGCCCAGATATTGCGAGGCGAGCGCGGTCCCCAGAATCAGGGCGCTGGCGATCAGGATCGCGCCGGGCGCGGATTTCTCGTCGATCTTCACAGGACGTATTTGGCAACGACGAAGCCGCCGAGCAAGAGCGCGACGAAGACCAGCGTCACCAGCCCCAGCCGCCGTTCGATGAACGCGCGAATCGGCGGACCGATCCAGTAGAGCAGCGCGGCCACGATCAGGAAGCGGAGGCCGCGCGCGACGACCGAAGCGGCAACGAAAGTCACGGGATCGAGCCGGGTCGCGCCGCTCGCGATCGCGATCGCCTTGTAGGGGAATGGGGTGAATCCGGCGGTGAAGACGATCCACGCGCCCCATTCGTTGTAGCGTGCGCCGAACGCGGCGAAGGCTTCTCCGTAGCCGTAGAAGGCAAGGATCGGCTCGCCGACGGTTTCGAACAGGAACCAGCCGATGGCGTAGCCGAAAATCCCGCCCGCCACCGACGCGGCCGTGCAGACGGCGGCATACAGCCACGCCCGGTCGCGCGCGGCCAGCACCATCGGGATCAGCAGGACATCGGGCGGAATCGGGAAGAAGAAGCCCTCGACGAAAGCGATGGCGGCGAGCGCCCAGACCGCGTCCTTGCGCGCGGCGAGATCCATCGTCCGGTCGTAGAGGCGTCTGAGCACCCGTTCCCCTCCGCCGCGCGACTATAGACCGCGCCCGCGGCGCCACGGATTCGTTGTGACAGGACGGAAATTGCGGCACATTGCGGCGCGAATTCGCGGGTGTGGCGGAATTGGTAGACGCGGCGGCCTCAAAAGCCGCTGTCCGCAAGGACTTGCCGGTTCGAGTCCGGCCACCCGTACCAACCTTCCCGGCGGGACGGGCAGTCTCAGGTCACCTCGGCGGCGGCCCGGAGACTGTCGATCAGCTGCGCGCGGCGCATATAGGCGCGCGCCGCCTCCCTGTCTTCTCCGGTCCGGCGGAGCTCGTCGAGGCGGGTCTTGCGGATTTCGGGGTCGCGCTCCTCGAGCTGCTTCTTGTTGGCGATCGTCTGGGCCTGGGTGAAATCGGCCGCGGCCTTGTGGCGCTGGCGGCTGTAGAGGTCGAGGAGTTCGGGTTCCGCCTCGCCTCTCCACACGGCGGCGAGCTTCGGCGCGAGGTTCATCGCATCGTGGATTCCGCCGTTGAGGCCCATGCCGCCGATCGGGTTGTTGACATGGGCCGAATCGCCGGCGAGGAGCACCCGGCCCTTGCGGAACGTCCCGGCGACGCACTGGCTGACCGTATAGACGTTCGCGTAGGCGACCGGGTAGTCGCCCTCCTTCGGGAAGAAGCGCTGGAGCCGGTCCTGAATGGCATCCTCGCCCTTCGCCTCCTCCTCGGTCTCGTCGACCCGCATGGGGATCACGCAGCGCCAGATAGCGGGCAACGGCGGTTCGCCTGCGACCTTGAACAGGTTTCCCCACTCGTCCGGCGCCGAGAAATAGTTGCGGTAGGCGATGCGTCCGTCCTGCTCCATGTAGTCGAAATAGGTGCCGATCTTGATGAACTTCTCCGGATAGGTGAAACCGACGAAGTCGATGCCCGCTTCCTTGCGCACGGTCGACCGCCCGCCGTCGCAACCCACCGCCCAGGAACCGCGAATTGTCTCCGCGGTGCCATCGGGCAGCTCCACGTCGACGGTCACTCCATCGTCGTGTTGCGCGAGCCCGGTCACGGTGTGGGAAAAGCGTACGTCGAACTCGGGCTTGCCGCCGTGAAGCGCAAGGATCTTGCGCACCAGCTTGTACTGCTCATATTGCAGGACGTAGGGAAACGGGAGCTCGTCCGCCAGATCGCCGAGGTCGAACTCGGCCACCGGCTCGCGCGAGAGCCGGTCGTGAAACCGGTAGACCGGCGCCTTGAGCCCTTCCGGCATGATTTCGGCCGCGAGCCCGAGCGAATCGAGCATCTCGACGGTCGGCGGGTGGTAGGACGCCGCGCGCTGGTCGACGAAGGGCTCGGCCAGCGTCTCCAGAGCGACGAACGGCACGCCCTCGCGGTGGAGCGCGAGCGCCAGCACCATGGCGACCGGCCCGCCGCCCGCGACGATGATGGGATCCCTTTCTGTCATGTTCCCCGCCCCAATGCCCAGCGGCGGAGACTAGCGCATGTACGCTGGCGATTTGAGTCGGATGGGCGCGTTCGCCGCAGCCGCGCCCGGGCCTTTGTTGTTCCCCCCGACCCGATCCCCTAAAATCGTTCGTCTCACAGGACAGGATGCGCGCGATGAAGGTCTTTCTCTTTCATTTGATGCCTTACGCCTATCTCGACCTCGACTACGACAAGAAGTACCGGTCGGCATGGGTGGTTCTGCCCAACAGCTATTTCGACCCGAAAAAGGGGCACGAGCTCTACAACCGTTATCTCGACGAGCTCGAATATGGCGAGGAGCTCGGCTTCGACGGGCTCTGCGTGAACGAGCACCACCAGAACGCCTACGGCATCATGCCGTCGCCCATCGTCACCGCGTCTGCGCTGGCCAGGCGGACCGAGCGGGTCAAGCTCGCCATCGTCGGATCGGCCTTCGGCATCCGCGAGCATCCGCTGACGCTCGCCGAAGAGCATGCGATGATCGACTGCATCTCGGGCGGACGTCTGATCAGTGGCATGGTCCGCGGCATCGGCTGCGAGTACTACTCGATGGGCGCCAACCCGGCCTTCTCGCACGACCGTTTCCACGAGGCCCACGATCTGGTGATCCGCGCCTGGACCGAGGAAGGACCGTTCGCCTTCGAGGGCGAGCACTACCATTTCGAATACGTCAATCTGTGGCCCCGCCCCTACCAGGATCCGCACCCGCCGATCTGGTGCCCGTCCCAGGGCTCGACCGAGACCATCGAGTGGACCGCGCATCCGGACCGCAAATACACCTATCTCCAGACCTACAGCCCGTTCCGCGCGGTGAAGCGGTTCATGGACGCCTACCGCGACAAGGCGCGGGAATACGGCTATGAGGCCAAGCCCGACCAGCTCGGCTGGCTGGTGCCGATCTACGTCGCCGACACCGACGAGCAGGCGCGCGACGAGGCCAGGCCCCATATCGAGGCGTTCGCCAACAAGTTCCTGCGCAACCCGCCGGAGATGCTGCTGCCGCCGGGCTATACCTCGATCTCCTCGCTCAAGAACGTGCGCAAGCACAAATCGAGCCTGAGCAAGAGCCAGACCGTGGAATCGCTGATCGAGGACGAGGTCGTGGTGATCGGCAGCCCCGACACGGTGCGCGAGAAGCTGCTCGACTGCCAGCGCCGGGTGGCGCTCGGCAACGTGCTCGCCCTCTGCCAGTTCGGCACCCTGCCCGCGGACCTCACCCGGAAGAACATGGAGATGTTCTCCGCCGAGGTCATGCCGGCGCTGCAGGCCTCCCATATCGAGCAGCCGGAGCTCGTCGCGGCCGAATAGCGTACTTCCGGGCGGCACCGGTCCGCGATGACGGCAAACGGGATCGGCGCCCCGGTTCCCCGGGAAGACGACCGGCGCCTGCTGACCGGCGGCGGACGGTATCTCGACGACATTTCGTTCGAAGGCCCGGCGCACGGCGTCGTCCTGCGTTCGCCCCATGCACATGCCGCGATTGCAGCCATCGACACGGCGGAGGCGGCGCGAATGCCTGGCGTGCTCGCCGTGCTCGACGGTCGCGACTGGGACGCCGACCGCCATGGCTCCTTCCCCTGCGAGGACAAGGCCACGCGGCCTGACGGCACCCCGATGATCGACCCGCCGAGGCCCGCGCTGGTGCGGGACCTCGTCCGGTTCGTCGGCGACCCGGTGGCCTTCGTCGTCGCGGAGACCAGGGCGCTCGCCATGGACGCGGCCGAACGCATCGCGGTCGATTACGAGGCCCTGCCCGCGGTCATCACCCTCGACGGGGCGCTCTCGGAAAGCGCGCCGGCGGTCTGGCCCCACTGTTCCGACAACGTCGCCTTTGCGCACGGTGAGGGCGATGCCGAGGCCGTCGCAGAGGCCTTCGAAGGAGCCGCGCATATCGTTCGCCGGCGCTTCGCGATCAACCGGATCACGGGAGCGATGATGGAGCCGCGCGGCTGCGTCGGTCTCTACGACCCGCGCGACGGCCGTTACACCCTCCATTCGGGAGTCCAGAACGCGCATACCCTGCGCCGTCACCTCGCGCAGACGGTGTTCGGCGTGGCGGAGAACCGGGTACGGGTGGTGTGCGACGATATCGGCGGCAGCTTCGGGACACGCGGAGCGAACTATCCGGAGCTGATCCTCGTCCTCTGGGCGGCGCGCAGGGTCGGTCGTCCGGTGAAATGGATTTCGAGCCGGGGAGAAGGGCTTGCGACCGACGACCACGCGCGGGAGTGCGTCATCGAGGTTGCGCTCGCGCTCGACGACGAAGGGCGGTTCCTCGCGCTGGACGTCTCCACGACCGCCAATCTCGGCGCCTACCTGTCGACCCGGGGACCGCGGCCGCCGGTGGGCAATCTCGGCACCCTGGCCGGCGTCTACCGGACGCCGGCCGCCCATGTCGCGGTGCGCGGGGTGCACACTCACACGACCTCGACCTCGCCCTATCGAGGATCGGGCGCGCCGGAAGCCGCCTTCGCGCTGGAACGGACGGTCGATATCGCCGCCCGCGGGCTCGGCATCGATCCGGCGGAGATTCGCCGTATCAACACCGTCGCCCCGAGCCGGATGCCGTGGACCAACGCGCTCGGCTACACCTACGACTGCGGCGATTTCCCGGCCAATCTCGAGCGGGCCCTGAAAGAAGCGAACCATGCGGGATTTCCGGCCCGCCGGCGCGAGTCGGAAGCGCGCGGATTGCTGCGCGGTTTCGGCTTCGCCAATACCGTAAAGAAGACCTCGACCCCGATCGTCGAGACCGCCGAGATTCGCGTCGATCCCTCTGGCGGGCTCACGCTGATGACCGGAACGATCGACCACGGCCAGGGCCATTCCACGATCTTCCGCCAGATCCTTTGCGAGAGCCTGGGCGTCGCTCCCGGCGATATCCGCTTCGTCCAGGGCGATACCGATCTCGTGGTCTACGGGCGGGGAACGTTCAATTCGCGCTCGACGGCAATCGCCGGGTCGGCCATCCGCCTCGCCGCCGACAAGGCGATCGACAAGGGCAAGCGGATCGCCGCCCACCTGCTCGAATCGGCGGAAGCGGACATCGTCTTTGCCGACGCGCATTTCGCGGTTGCAGGGACCGATCGCTCGGTATCGCTTCGCAAGGTCGCGGCCGCCGCGGTAGAGCCAGCCTGCCTGCCACCGGGCCTTGAGCCCGGTTTCGGCGCCCAGGCGTGGTACGCGCCGGAATACTGGAACTGGCCGAGCTCGGCCCAGGTCTGCGAGGTGGAAATCGACCCGGAAACCGGCGCGGTGGAGATCGTTGCCTATGCAGGGATCTCCGATGCGGGTCGGGTGATCAATCCGATGCTCTATGCCGGACAGCTGCATGGCGGGATTGCCCAGGGCATCGGCCAGGCGCTGCTGGAGGAGATCCGGACGGACCCGGAGAGCGGCCAGCTCCTGTCCGGCTCGTTCATGGACTACTGCCTCCCCCGCGCCGACGACCTGAGCGCATTCTCGGTCGCGAGCGCGGGCATCCCGACCGGGTCCAACCCGATCGGCGCCAAGGGGGTAGGCGAGTCCGGACCCACCGGCGCGCTGCCCGCGACGATAAACGCCATCGCCGACGCGCTCGCCTTATGCGGCGTCGAGGACATCCCGCTGCCGGCGACCCCGGAACGCGTCTGGCGGGTGATAAACGGCGGCGGCGGGTGAGCGCGACCGGCCGGCACAATCCGGTCCTCGGCGTCCTCTGGATGTTCGGCGCGGCGGTCGCGTTCTCGGTGACCCTCGCGCTGGTCCGCCACCTCTCGGCGTCCTATTCGACATTCGAGATCGTCATCTTCCGGCTGGTCTTCGGGATCGCGGTGTTGCTGCCCTGGCTGTTCCGGGTCGGCCGGTCGGGGCTCAGGACGGACAATCTCTGGCTTTATGCGGTACGGGCCGCGTTCGCCTATTCGGCGATGTTCTGCGGCTATTACTCGGTGCGGCTCATCACCATCGCGGATTCGGTGGCGCTCCAGTTCACCCTGCCGATCTTCACCTTGATCTTCGCGGTAGTCCTGCTCAAGGAGCGCGCCTACGCGCATCGCTGGATCGCCACGGTGCTGGGCTTCGTCGGCGTGCTGATCATTGTCCGCCCGGGCTTCGCGGAGGTGAATATCGGCGTCGCCATCGCTCTCGGCGCGGCACTCCTGTTCGGGGTGGTGGACGTCTCGACCCGGTTTCTCGCGCGCGACGACGGCATCCGGACGATCCTGTTCTACGGCTTCATCCTGCAGGTTCCGATCGCCGCGATCCCGGCGGCGGCCACATGGGTCACGCCGCCTCTCGCCGACATCCCGTGGATCCTCGCCTTCGCCATGGGGGCGCTGAGCGCGCAAATCTGCATCACGAACTCGCTCGCCGCCGCGGAGGCGAGCCTGGTCTCGCCGGTGCTCTACCTCCGGCTGCCGCTGGTCGCGCTCCTGGGATTCGTGTTTTTCGGCGAACTGCCCAGCGTCTGGACCTGGGTCGGGGCGGCGCTGCTGTTCGGCTGCACCTATTACTGCACGTGGCGCGACACGAAAATCGCGCGCGGCGGTTCAGCCTGAGCCGTCGCCGTCCAGCATGGGGGCGGGCAGGATCTCGACGATCACGTTGAGATTTCCGGGCGGCGCTCCGCCGACTCCGGGCAGGCCCAGACCCTCGAAGGTAAGAGTGCGGCCGTTCTCGGTGCCGGGCGCCACGATCACCTCGACCCGCGCGCCGGTGACCAGCTCGACGACCTTGCGGGTCCCCTCCTCCGCCTCCTTGATGGTGATGCCCACGGTCTCGGCCAGGTCCTCGCCGGGCAGCGCGAGCGAGGTGCTGGCGGCTCCGAACACCCGGCCGCGCCGGTTTCCGGCGATGTCGCCGAACAGGTCGATGGGCCGTTCGCCGATCCCGTCGTTGAAGTCGAACACGTCGCCGTCGCCACTCCACGGCGCGCCTTGCGGCCCGAATCCGTCGGCATAGCCGCGCCGCCAGCCGCCGGAGTCGTAATCCGCCCGGCGTTCGGGATCGCTCAGAAGGTCGTAAGCCTCGGTGACCTCGCGGAACCGGTTGGCCGCCACGCTGTCGTCCGGGCTGGCGTCGGGGTGCAGTTCCTTGGCGAGCGCACGGTAGGCCCGCTTGATTTCGTTCAGCGTGGCAGCAGGCTCGACGCCGAGGATATCGTAGGGATCCTTCACGACCCGAGAATAGCATGCATCCCCGGCCCCAACCGCAACCCTAGAAAGATTCGTGTTTCCACGATTGCAACCATCTGGACAAAAAGGAAGTGTCCGCTAAATTCGCCGCGTGAGTGCCGAGATCATCACCATGCTGGGTGGCTTCGCGACGCTGCTCGCATCCTGTGGGACATCTGCCATGTTCATGTTCCGTCTGTTTTTGAGGCTGGAAAGCAGGGTGGATCGGCTCGAAGGCAAGGTCGACGGCCTGGTCTGCGAGGTCTCGGGGCTGCGCGGGGAGTTGCGCGGACGCTTCGCCGCGCAGCCGGCGGCGGAGTGATTGCCGGACGGAGGCTCTGCCTTCACGGAAGCGGACGCCACGAAATCGGTGCAATGAAGAAGATCAACGTCAGGGAAGGCGTGGGGGCGCCGCGCGGGAAGGACGAGTACGACCTCGCCATGGAGCGCTATTTGTCCGGGAAACCGCGCAAGCTGAACTGGGTCGACGGACGCCCGCCGAAGCGCGACGAATTGCACGACCGTACCGGTCTTCGTCGAACTTGCACGCCCCAGGGATAATCGCCGTCCCAGACCGCGCATTGCCGCACCCAACGACGGCGGCTAGGCTTCCCGCAAACACGGAGGACGCCATGGTGCCCGAAGCGGTCGATATCCTGATCAGGAACGGCACGATCCTCACCGTTGACGCTGGGCGGCGCATCCTGACCGACGGCGCGGTCGCGATCCGCGGCGACCGCATCGCGGCGGTGGGAAAGACGGTGGACCTCGACGCCGCCTACACGGCCGAGAAAACCATCGACGCCTCGCTCAAGCTGGTCATGCCGGGGCTGATCGACGGGCATGCCCATCTGATCGAGCTCGCGCGCGGGCTTATCCCGGACAATCTGAGGACCAGCGACTGGCTCAAGGACTGGTGCTACCCCTATCTCGACGCGGTCTCGGAGGAGGACGAGTACTGGTACGCCAAGTGCCTGATGGCGGAGATGATCCGGAGCGGCACCACCTGCTTCGTCGAACCCGGTTGCAAGTTCCTAAGAACGACGCTGAAGGCGATCGAGGAGACCGGGATGCGGGCGACCACGGGAAGCTGGGTCTGGGACCATAACGGCCCCGACGGCCAGAAATGCCCCGATTACTTCCTGCCGATGACTCTCGACGAGGCGCTGGAGATCACCGAATCCAACATCAAGTCCTGGGACCGCTCCGCCGACGGGCGCATCCGGGTGTTCGCGACCATCGAGGGGGTCGGCACGTGCTCGGACGAGCTCACCAGGGGAGCGAAAGACATCGCCGAGCGATACGGCACCTTCGCGCTGATGCACAAGGCGAGCTCGCAGGAAGAGGTGGCGAGCGAGCTGAAAGCGACCGGACACCGCCCCGTGGAGCACATGTACGAGATCGGCGCGCTCGGCCCCAACGTCTATCTCAACCACATGACGGCGGTGGAATCCTTCGAAGTCGACATGCTGGCCGAGACCGACGCCAAGGTCTGCCAGAACCCGCCGGCGGCGCTCAAGCTGGCCAAGGGGACTACCCGGATGGGCAAGTTCCTGGAGATGCGCGAGAAGGGCGTGACGGTAGCGCTCGGCTGCGACGGGGTGAACTCGGCCGACCACAAGGACATGTTCCAGGCGATGTTCCTCGCCGCCACCCTGCCGAAGGACGCCCGCCTCGACCCGGAGGTCATCACGGCCGAGGAGGTGATCGAGATGGCGACGCTCGAAGGCGCCAAGGCGACCGGCTGGGAGGACGATCTCGGCGCCATCGAGCCCGGCCGGAAAGCCGACCTGATCCTGATCGACATCGACCGTCCGGAATGGGTGCCAAGCTACAACCTGGTTTACAGCCTGGTCTATTCGGCGAGCGGAGACAGCGTGGATACGGTGATGGTCGACGGCAAGATCCTGATGGAAAACCGCGAGCTCACCACCATGGACCTTGCCGAGGTCCACTCTCGCTGCCGCGAACTCGCCCCCCGGCTGATCGAGCGCGCCAACGTCAAGCCGATCTCCCGCTGGCCGGTGGTGTAGGGCGAGCCCGGTCCAAGCCTCACATCAGCGACGGAAGCACCGTGGCGATCGCCGGGAAGGCGATCATCAGGCCAAGACGGCAGACATCGGCAAGCACGAAGGGCGTCACGCCCCGGTAGATCGTCGAGATCGGGACGTCGGTGGCGGTGGCGTTGAGGACGAAAATGTTCATCCCGATGGGCGGGGTGATCAGGCTGATCTCCGTGACCACGACGACCAGAACGCCGAACCAGATCGGATCGACACCCGCCTCCCTGACCACCGGAAAGAACAGCGGGATCGTCAGCAGGATCATCGAAATGCTGTCGAGGATGCAGCCGAGCAGCACGTAGATCATCGAGATGCAGACAATGATAAGAAGCGGCTCGGTGCCGAAATCGACGGCCAGCTTGCCCAGCGCCCTGGGAAGCGGCGTCATGTTGAGGAAATTCGAGAAGACCAGAGCGCCCACCAGGATCAGGAAGATCCCGGCGGTCATGCGCGCCGTCTCGTAGAGCGCCTCGCCGATGGCCGAAGCGGTGATCCGACGCCGGAGGACGGCCGCCAGCAACGCGCCGCCGGCGCCGACGCCCGCGGCCTCGGTCGGCGTGAAAGCCCCGGCGTAGATGCCTCCGATGACCAGGACGAACAGGAGGACCACCTCCCAAACCGCGGCGACCGACCGCCAGCGCAGCGCCCAGTTCGCGCGATCGCTCGGCGGGCCGATCCCGGGCCTCAGCCGAGTCAGGATTGCGATAGTCACGACGTAAAGCAGGATGCCGAGCAGCCCGGGAAGGATCCCGGCAATGAAAAGTTTGGAAATGTCGGTGTTGGTCATGATCCCGTAGAGGACCATGATGACGCTCGGCGGGATGAGGATGCCGAGCGTCCCGCCGGCGGCTATCGACCCGGCCGCCAGCGAGGGCGCATAGCCGAGTCTACGCATGGGAGGAAGCGCGACCCGGCTCATCGTCGCCGTGGTCGCGAGCGAGCTGCCGCAAACGGCGCTGAATGCGCCGCATGAAAGGATCGTCGCTCGGGCCAGGCCGCCGGGGCGGTGGCCGATCCAGGCCGCGCATGCCGTATAGAGGTCTTCCGCGAACCGCGCCCGGGCGATGACGTTGCCCATCAGGAGGAAGAGGGGGATGACGGTCAGGGAATACTGCTTCGACGCATCGACCAGTGCATGCGCCGATGAAATGAGGGCGGGCTCCCATCCGTTGACCGTCGCAAACCCGACGACTCCGATGGCGATCATCGCGATAGCGACCGGCACCCGAAGGAAAACGAGAAGAAAAAGAAACAGGAAACCCGCGCCGGCCAATCCCATGCGGGACTACCGCCCGGGCTCGGATTGGGCCGTCCCGGAGAATGCACGGGAAACCAGGCGGGCCACCGAAAGAAGGGCCGTCAGGCCGGTCAGGAGAGCGGCGAGATAGACGAACGGCGCCGTCCGGATCTGCAGATACAGCGTCACGTCGCCGTACTGGGCCATTCCTTGCGCATGACGCCACAGGAACGGGGTCAAGGCGGCGAGCACGGCCAGGGTGAGGAAGTCGGCGAATCCGCGGAGAACCTGCCGCCCCCGGCCCGGCAGCCAACGATCGATCAGTGTTACGGCGATGTGCTCGTCGCGCAGCGTCGTCGCCGGCAGCGCGAGAAAGAACAGCACCAGCAGGACCAGCTCGCCGATCTCATAGCCGCCGGGGAGAGGGCGGTTCAGGATTTCCCGGCCGCCCACATCGACAACCGTGAGCCCCAGCAGGACAAACAGCGTCGTGCCGCAAACGAAGGCGTGGGCTCGGGCGCCGGAAATGGCCGATACGGCTCTGCTCATCCCGGCGTCCGCGGAATTCCGAAGGGACTGGAGCCGCGTTACTTTCCGCCCAGCGCGGCGCGCTGTTCTCGCATATAGGTCAGCGCCGCCTCGCCATCCACGCCCTTCTCTGTCGCCGCCTCGATCCAGGCGTCGCGCATGGGCCGGAAGGCCTTTTCGACCTCCGCCCGGAAGGCGGCGCCCATCTCCGTCCATTGCGCCTTGCTCGACCTGGAATAGGCCGCGCCCCGGCGGTCGCCGACGTCCCACGAGCCGCCGATGGCCCGGGCGCCGGCTTCGCCGGAAATCCCCATGATCGCCGTCCGGTCGGCGGCGGATAACGTCGCCCATTTCCTGGGATTTGCGGCGACATGGAAAGTGACGTTGTAGATTCCGCCGGGAACGAGGGTCGTGTATTTCAGTGTCTTGGCGAGCTTGAAGTCGCCGACCGCGTTCCATGGCAGAAATACGCCGTCGGCGACGCCGCGAGTCACGAGCTGGGGCACCTGACCTATGCTGGCGAACATGGGGACTGCTCCGAGGGTCTTCGCCAGCGTGCCGATGGTCTCGCCGGGCACACGGAATTTGAGCCCCTTCATATCCTTCGCCGATGCGATGGGCCGCTTGGAATTATGGATCAGCCCCGGTCCGTGGGTGAGCGCGGTGAGCACCTGCACGTCCTTGTGCTCGCCCGCTTTCTCGAAATGTTTCTTGTAGGTCCGCCAGTAGACCACCGAGTTCGTCGCCGCGCTGGAGCCACCGAAGGGAAACTCCGCAGCCTGGTGCAGAACGAACCGCCCCCGCGTGATGCCTGGCAGATAATAAGCGGCATCCACCACCCCGTCGCGGATCAGGTCGAAATGCGCGGGCGGCGCGCCCGCGGACTTGGCCAGAAACTCGATACGCACCCGCCCCTCCGTAACCTTGCCGACCTCTTCTCCCCACTTGAACACGCCGTTCTTGTTGAAATCGGCGACCGGCGGGCCGAACCATGAAAACTTGAGAACCGTCTCGGCCGAGGCGGGGACACTCACGGCCAGGGCGGCGGCACCCAGGGCAAGCGGCATCAATGCACCCATGCGTATCATTCGGTTTCTCCTCCGTGTTCGCCCGCTTTCCGGGCGGAGATTCTAGCTCCAGACATCCTCCGCCACGCGGACCACGAGGTCCAGCTTGCGCCGCTGATCGTCCCCGGTCAGCGGGTTGCCGAGGAAATGGCTCGCAAAGCCGCATTGCGGGCTGAGCGCGAGTCGTTCCAGCGGCGCCAGCCGGGCGGCGGCGTCGATGCGCCGCTTGAGCGCGTCGACGTCTTCCAGCTCGGGCGATTTGGTGGTCACGAGGCCCAACACGACGGTCTTGCCTTGAGGAAGGCCCGCGAGCGGGCCGAAATCCCCGGCTCTCGGCGAATCGTATTCCATGAAGTACGCGTCGACGTCGATTTCGTTGAACAGTACGTCGGAGATGTAATCGTAGCCGCCTTCGCCCAGCCAATGGCCCCTGTTGTTCCCCCGGCACAAGTGCATTGACACGAACATCCCGTCGGGCCGGGGCGACAGCGCATCGTTGATCACCCGCACATAGGACTTGAGCAGGAAGTCGGGATCGTCGCCGCGAGCCTGCAGCTTAGCCCGGAACTTCGGGTCGCACATCAGGGCCAGAATGCATTCGTCGAGCTGGACGTAACTGCATCCGGCTTCGGCCAGATCGGCGATCTCCTCCCGGTAGGCCCGGGCAAGATCGGACCAGAATTCGTCGAGATCGGGATAGGCGGACTCGTCGACGGCCAGCCTGCCCCCAAAGAAATGAACGATCGGCGGCGAAGGCATCGTCACCTTGACGACCCCCCTGGAACGGTTCTTCATGAACAGGAACGAGTCCCGGTTTATCGGCCGGGAGCGCCGGATCTTTCCGTCGACATGGGCCACCGGGGCGGGAAGCCGGTTGCCCTGGGGGTCGGTGAATTCGATCGCGAATTCGGCGAAATCGATATAGGTTCCGTCCAGCTCCAGCACGAAGTCCTGCCACCAGGACCGCCGCCGGAACTCGCCGTCGGTGACGGTCCGAAGCCCGACGCTCTCCTGCAACGCGATCGCCTCCACGATCGCCTCGTCCTCGATCTCCCGGAGTTCGTCGAAGCGCCGGCTCTCGCTTACGCGCGTATGGTGGTCGCCTTCCCGGCGGTCCCGCGCGGCCTTCAGTTTCTCGGGCCTTAGCAGGCTGCCAATATGATCCGCCCGGAACGGTGGCGTTCCCATGGTCACTTGTCCGCGCCCTTCCGCGCCTTGTAGGCGGCGATTTCGTCCTTGAGCTCGGTGTATTCCTCGCAGCCGAACAGGCACGCCTTGTCGAGCACGGCGAGACGTTCTTCCGCCTTGGCGAGGTCGCCGAGCACGAGGTAGAGCTCGCCGAGATACTCGTTGGCGCCACGATGCTTCGGCGCCAGCCGGAGCGCAATCTTGTAGTGCTTCAGCGCCGCGTCGTACTGCTTGAGCTTGCGATGCGCGTAGCCAAGATAGTTATGGACATCCGCGTTGTCGGGCTCCGCCGTTTCGGCCTTCCGCAGCAAGGGCAGCGCCTCGGCGAATTTTTCCGCCTCGATCAGCTCGGCGGCCTTCGCATAGTCCGGGTTGCCGGGCGCGCTCTGCGGAGGGTCGCTGCTGGGCGCCGCCAAGGCGACCGCTGCGCAGAGGAAGCACGCGGCCATCGTCGATAGGAAGAGTTCCAATCCCGCCGGTCTCATCGCGCGCCTCCCGTCGTCGACACCTCTCGATGATGCGTCGCCCGCGCATTGCGTGTCACGCGGAATCGGGCCACCATCCGGCCAACGTCCCTCCAGCGGAGGATCGAAAATGACGGCGCCCCGCCGCACCGGGCTCGATATCCAGTGGACTTCCGAGGACAGCACCCGGGTCCCGTTCGAAGTGTTCAACGACCGTGCGCTCTACGACATCGAGCTCGACCGGGTGTTCGGCGGCGCGCATTGGCAGTATCTCGCCCTGGAACAGGAGATCCCGAACGAGGGAGATTACGCGACGACCTATTTCGGCGAGCGCCGCGTGGTCGTCGTGCGCGGCAAAGAGGGGGCGGTCCACGCCTTCGAGAACCGCTGCGCGCATCGCGGGGCGCAGGTGGTCACCCGGCTGCGCGGCAACGCGACCCAGTTCAACTGCCCCTACCACATGTGGTGCTACGACCAAGCCGGAAACCTCCTCGCGGTGCCGCAGCAGAAGGGGGTGAAGGGCAAGGGCGGCATGCCGGACGACTTCGAGGTCGCCGGCCGCGGCATGCGAAAGCTCAGGGTCGCGTCCTTCCGGGGGCTGGTCTTCGGCACCTTCGACGAGGACGCCCTTCCGCTCGAAGACTATCTCGGCCCCGTCGCGATACAGCACATCGAGCGCATCACCAGCCGGCCGATCCGCATCCTCGGTTACTACCGCCAGATCGTGGAGGCGAACTGGAAGCTCTACGCGGAGAACACGCGCGATCCCTATCACGCGCCGCTGCTGCATTTGTTCCATGTCAGCTTCGGCATCCAGACCCCGGCGATGACGGGCGGGACCTATCTCGACGCAGACGGCAAGAACAACTGCATCCATGTCCAGACCGACGCGGACGATGCCAAGGACCACGCCCTGCTGGTCGAGCAATACAAGACCAACACGAAATACCGCCCGGACTACGCGCTCAAGGACCCTCGGATCATCGGCACCGAGAGATCGCTCGGCGACAACACGACGACGGTGATCCTCAGCATCTTCCCCTCGCTGGTGGTCGCCCAGGTCGACAACGCATTCCAGATCCGCCACGTGCGCCCCAAGGGACCCGAGAAGTTCGAGATCTACTGGACCTATTTCGGCTACGAGGGCGGCACGGAGAGCGAGTACGAGGACAAGCTGAGGCTTTCCAATATGATCGGCCCGGCGGGCTATATCTCGATGGAGGACGGCGAGGCCGCACGCTTGGTCCAGCAGGGGACGCGCACCCAGACCGGCGAGCACTCCTTCATCGAGATGGGTGGGCGCGGCCCGGTCGAGGACCAGGACACGCTGGCCCAGGAGGTCGCGCTCCGCGCGTTCTGGCAGTACTACCGGAGAATAATGGGCTTCAACGGGGCGGCTCCGAATGGCGGATGACGGCACGGTCTTCGCCATCCTCGACCTCTACAGCGACTACGCCCTCTGCCTCGACGAGCGTCGCTTCGAGGACTGGCCGGGGTTTTTCTCCGAGTCCTGCCATTACGAGGTCCAGTCGCGGGAGAACCGGGACCTCGGCCTTCCGGGCGCGCTGATCTTCTGCGATTCTCGGGGCGCCGTGGAGGACCGCGTGACGGTGCTGAGGGACACCCTCACCTATCCATTCCTCCACATCCGCCACCTGATCGCGAATGTCCGGGTGCACAACTCCGGGGATGGCGCGTTCGAGACCTCGGCGAGCTATCTCGTCCTGCACTCGACCGAGGAGGGAGAGACCCGGATCTACTCGACCGGCAAGTACGAGGACGAGATCGTGTTCGAGGCCGACCGCCCCCGCTTCCGCAGGAAGATCGTCATCGCCGACACCTTCGCGATCGACAACCTGCTCGCCGTGCCGCTCTGACCGGCCCCACCTCGTTTTTTCGACCGAGCGAAGTGCGCGAAGGGACGGCTCAGGCGAGCTGGTAGAAGTCGATCATGTTGTTGTAGAGCACGTTCCGCTTGACCGCCTCGCTGTAGTCGTTGGAGGCGATGAACTCGGGCAGCTCGGTGGTCAGGTCCTCTTCGGTCGGTTCGTGCGGATAGTCGGACGCATAGAGGATCCGTTCCGAGCCCATCGCGTCGATGGCGTATTTGAGCCCGCGTTCGCCGAGTTCCATCGCGACCCAGAAATTCTTGCCCTCGCGGATATAGTCCGACGGGCGCTTTTTCAGCCGGTTGCGGGCCGTGGCGCCGAAGATCGAATCGTATTCGTAGTCGAGCCGGTCCATCATGAAGGGCACCCAGGTGCAGCCGCCTTCGAGGAAAGCGATGCGGACCCCCGGGTAGCGGTCGAAGACGCCGGAAAAGACGATGTCGGTGAGCTGGATCATCAGCGGGAAAGGGTGTTCCAGCGTGTGCACCTTGACGAACTCGGTGAAGTGGTCGAAGCCCAGGCCCCGGCTCGGCGCCCCATGGATGGCCAGCGGCATATTGTGCTTTTCGGCCGCCTCGAAGATCGGGGAGAAGAAATTGTCCCCGTAGGTCTTGCCGAGAATGGTCATCGACGGCAGCACGCAGGCCGGGAAGCGTACCCGGTCGTTCTTGCAGCGCGCGATCTCGGCCGCCGCGGCCTCCGGCTCCTGGACCGCCAGCATGCCGGCGCCGTAGAGCCGCTCGTCCTGACTGGTATAGCGGGCCTCGAGCCAGTTGTTGTAGGCGGTTGCGGTCGCGGCCGCCCATTCAACGTCGGAGATCAGCCCGCAAGCGAGGCCGGCCGTCGGGTAGAGCACCGTCCCCTCGACCCCGATCGTGTCTACCATCTCGCGCCAGACGTCGGCGTCGGTATGGATGTATTTGCGGCTCCCGTCCTCGGTACTGTTGATCACGCCGCGCGACCAGCCGTCGAGGCTGGGAAAGATTCCGTAGGTCCGCTGCATCCGCATGTTCTCGAAGCGGCCTTCGTAATGGTCGAGCAGCTCGTTGTCGTCCTCGAGCACGTGCCCGTCGCCGTCGAAGACCGGAAAAGGATGTTTAGCCATGCCGTATCGTTCCTTCTGCTGCCCCCCGCGGGGCCGGTTGGGATCGGAGCGAAAAGCGTGGCATTCCGCGGCGGCGGAGGCAAGCGCGGAACGGTGACTCCATCGACTCGACAGGCGATGAATCAGGCAGTGGCTTGAGTGCTGTAGGCAGATACATTTTCAAGCCGATCCGCCAAACGTTCCTGTTCCCGTTCCAGATCGTACTGGCTTTGGAGGCCCATCCAGAACTCGGCCGAATTTCCGAAGAACCGTGAAAACAGCAGAGCGGTCTCCGCCGTGATCGGCCGCTCGCCATGGACGATCGCGTGCACCCGCCGGGGATCGACGCCGATCGCCTTGGCCAAGCGGTACTGGGTAACCTTCATCGGGACGAGAAAATCGTCGTTCAGAATCTCCCCGGGATGAATGGGGGGCAGTTTCTCGCGTTGACGCGTACTCGACTCGGCCATTGTCCTCATCCTCGGTGGTAGTCCACGATCTCGACGCTGTAGGCATCTCCGTGCCTCCCCCCGTCATGCCCGGACTTGTTCCGGGTATCCACGTCTTGCGGCATAGCGCGACAAGCGGGGCGTTGGCGAGGTGGCGGAGCGACGTGGATACCCGGAACAAGTCCGGGCATGACGACATAAGGGGATGCGAGTCGGGCGGCAACCGTTCACGGCGTCAGCGGGGCGAGGAATTCGATCACCGCGTCGTTGAATGCATCCGGGATTTCCCACAGGAAGCCGTGGCCGCCGTTTTCCAGGACGCGGAGCCTGGCATCCGGGATGCCGTCGAGCATCGCCCGGGCGTCTTCCATCGGGTTGAGCCACTCCTTGTCGCCCATCAGGACCAGCGTCGGCGCGGCGATCCGTTCGAGCATGGGGATTGAATCGTGGTTCTCGATGGCATGGACATGCCCCCGGTAGGCGTGGATCGGCATCGGTTCGTGGACAGGCTCGCCGAGCCGTTCGGTGAGCGCATCCAGACGGTCCTCGAAATAGGCATGGGTAAAGGAGATCAACGGGCCGAACGCCGCCGCGGCCTCGGGTCCGTAGGTCTCGTAGAGCCAGGCCGATGCCCGCAGACTATAGAGGTTGAGCGGGTTGGCCTTGGCGGCGGAGGCAGCGAGGATCAGTGCCGACACTCGCTCGGGATATCGCGCGGCCATGTCCAGGCCGACGCGCCCGCCCATCGAATAGCCAAGCACGTGCGCCCGCTCGACCCCCAGCCGGTCGAGAAGCCCGATCGCGTCGTCGGCGAATTGCGGGATCGAATAGCCGTCCAGGGGCGCCTCCGACTCGCCCGAGCCACGGTGGTCGACCGCGATGGTGCGGAAATGCTTCGAGAACGCGGGGATCTGGTTCGCCCAGGCGTCCAGGCTGTCGCCGAATCCCATCAGCAGGAGCAAAGGGTGGCCGGCGCCCCATTCGTCGTAGTTTAGCGACACCCGGTTGACGACGGCCCTCGGCATGTCAGCCTCTCCCCACCTGCGGAAACACGTCCTCCACCAGCCGCCTTCCCATCTCCGCGCGGTCGGGCCCCAGCAGGAAGACGTTGATGTGCTCGACGCCAAGCGCGGCGATCCGGTTCAGCCGGTCGATCCAGACCTCCGGCGGCCCGCCGACGGTAAAGGTGTCGATCATGTCGTCGGTGACGAAATCCATCGCCGCCTTGGCCTGGTCGAAATGTCCGCCGGCATAGGCCGCCCGGATGTTCTCGATCCGCTCCTCGGGCACGCCCGCGATCTCCGCATACTGGCGCGAGGTCTGGGGGAACCACGCGGCCATCGGGCGGCAGAGATCGCGCGCCGCATCCGCGTCGTCCTGGAGAGAGCCGTAGACGGTGCAGCCGACGTCGATTTCGCCCGGATCTCGCCCGGCCGCCTCCGCCCCTTCGAGGATCCGGTCCATCGCGTAGCGCACGCAGTCCCCGTTCACTCCGGCGAGGAAGAGCACGCCGTCTGCGAGTTCGCCGCCCATGCGCAGCATCCGGGGTCCCGAGGCCGCGAGGTAGAGGGGAAGCGGCGCCGGAAGGTCGAAGCAGAGCCGCGCGGAGTCGAGCGTGAACGTGTCGCCTTCCCGCGTCACGGCTTCCCCCGATTCGAGCGCGCGGATCACCTCGATCATCTCGCGCACCACGGCGACCCTGGCCATCGGATAGCCGAGCTCCATCACCGGGCGGTCGCCGGTCGCGACGGCGATCATGCCGCGTCCGGCCGACAGCTCGTGGATCGTCGCCATGGCGTTCAGGTTTATCGCGGGATGACGCGTGTAGGGGTGAGTGCAGTTGGGTCCGATCCTGAGCCTCTCGGACGCCACGGCGGCGACAGTCAAATAGCTGTAGACATCGCGCGCGTGGAGCGAGGAATCGCAGACCCACAGGTAGTCGCAGCCGCCGTCATCCGCGATTTCGACCAGCCGGCGGAACCGGTCCGGCGGCTCGACCGCCATCGTCGTCATTCCGAAACGCATGGCACCCCTCCCCCGCCGCGGCGCCAACGCTAGCGGCGCGGAATTGCGGATGCAACGCGGCCCCCGGCTCCGCATAATCTCGGTCGAGGTGTAGAGGGGAGCCGACGATGCAGACGGTATTGCTGGAACGCGTGACGGGCGCGCTGGACGACACGCTTTCCGTCGATGTCACCCGGGAGCTGGTGCGAACCGACAGCACCTGCGGCAGGGAGGCCGTGCTCGCCGCCGAGCTGGAGGAGCGCATCCGGGCGATCGGCGTCGGCAAGGTGTGGCGCGAGGAGGTCTTCGACGGCCGATCCAACACGCTTTGGGAAATCGACAGCGGCAGGCCCGGGCCTCACCTGCTGTTCACGGGCCATCTCGACACCAAGCCGGTTTGCGAAGGCTGGACCCGCGACCCGTTCGACGGCGCCATCGAGGACGGCCGCATGTTCGGCCACGGGGTAATGGATATGAAGGCCGGACTCGGCTGCCAGGTGGGGGCGATCAAGACGATCGTGGATTCCGGAATCGACTTCTCCGGCAAGATCACTTTCGCCGCCGTCTGCGACCACATGGGGGACCAGACCGGCAGCATCGACCTGTTCCGCCGCCACAGCTTCGACCACTGCATTCTCGGCGAGCTGACCGGCATGGAGATCTACGTCGCCCATCGCGGGCGGTACTATTTCGACGTTTCCACGGTGGGCCTTTCCGCCCATACCTGCCACAAGGATCTCGCGGTCAACGCCATCGAGAAGATGCTGCCGGTGGCGGAGGAAATCGCGAAGCTCCGGCACTTTCCGGAGATCGGGGAGGAGATGAAGGCGCTCGTCGGGCCCGAGCTCTACATCGCCGTCGGGCGGATCTTCGGCGGCCTGTTCCCGGGCGGCCCCTCGATGATCCCGGATCGCTGCACGATCCGGGTCGACACGAGGCCGCAGCCGGGCGTCCCGATGGAGCAGGTCAGGGCGCTCATCGAAGGCGCCATCGAGCACGCGAAGCAACGCGATCCGGAGATCCGGGTGGAGCTGGAAGTCGCGGACCGGAAGAACTCCTTCATGGTCCCGACCGATGCGCCGGTGGTGCAATGCGTCGCCTCGGCGTGGGAGACGGTGATGGGCCGGGCGCCGGTCTTCGTCGGCGGTTCCTGGCTCGGCGACACGGCGAGCTTCGGCGGTCTCTGCGAAACGGTGATCTTCGGCCCCGGCGGAGAGCCGGTCTATCAACCCGACGAATCGCTCTCCCTCGCCGATATCGAGACCGCCACGAAGATCAACGCTCTCGCGGCCCTAAACCTGCTCGGCGCCGCGCGGGATGCGGAATGACTTTCGTCGATCTCTCGCCCCGCCGCTATCGGGGCCTGACCGGGAAGCGGGCGGCGCGGCTGGTCGCGGACGGACGCGTTTCCCCGGTTCATCTCGTCGAGCATGCCCTCGCCATGGCCAGGGAGGCCGAGGCCCGGATCAACGCCTATGTGCGGTTGCTGGAGGACGACGCGCTCCGCGCCGCGGGCGAGCGGGAAGCGGAAGCCCGCGCGGGCCGGACGAGAGGGCCGCTTCACGGCGTACCGATTGCCGTGAAGGACAATTTCTACCTGGCCGGGCACCCCGTCTCGCGCGGCTCGCGGACCGCATCGGACGCTCCGGCGACGGAAAACGCGCCGATGATCGAGCGGGTTCTCGCCGCGGGAGCGGTGATCGTCGGCAAGACGACCATGCCGGAATTCGGCTGGAAGGGTACCGGAAGCTCGCCGCTGACCGGCATCACCCGCAATCCATGGGATCCGTCCCGGAATCCCGGCGGTTCGAGCTCGGGCTCGGCGGCGACCGTCGCTTCCGGCGCGGTGCCCATCGCCCTCGGTTCCGATGCCGGGGGGTCGATCCGTATTCCGGCCGCCTTCTGCGGCGTCGTGGGGATCAAGCCGACGCTGGGGCGGATCCCCGTCTGGCCGGGAACCGTTACCGAGTCTCTCTCCCATGTCGGCCCCCTCGCCCGCTCCGTCGAGGACGCGACGCTGGTGGTTGCGGCGACGGCAGGACCCGAACCCCGCGATCCGCTCTCCTACGGCGCTTCGGACACGGCCCCGCGCGACGCGCTTGGCCGGCTTCGGGCCGGAACGCTCAGGGTTGCGATCGTCGACGAACCCTTCGGCGTTGCGCCCGAGGACGGGGTAGCGGCGGTCTTCGCCGACGCGATAGCCCGCCTGCGGGAAAGGTTTCCGGCCGCCTGGGAGGAGACCGACCTCGATATGGCGCTGCCGCGCGGGGTCTTCGAGACGTTGTGGGTGACCGGTCGCGGTTTCGGGTTCGCCGACGTTATCGCCGCGCGCGGCGGGGAAATGGATCCCGGGCTGGTGCGCTGCGGAACGCTGGCGCGAGACTACGCGCTGAGCGATTTCCTCAGCGCGATGGACGACCGGCGGAAGCTGAACGCGGGACTCGCTTCGATGCTCGAAGCCTGGGACGTCCTGGTCATGCCGACAATGCCGCTGACGGCCTTCGCCGCGGAGGACGAGGTCCCGCCCGGCGGCGAGGTCGGCGCGCCCCTCCCCTGGGTGACCTGGACCCCCTACACCTATCCGTTCAACCTGTCCGGCCAGCCGGCCGTGTCGATCCCGTGCGGATTCGATGAAGGCCGGCTGCCCGTCGGCCTCCAGATCGTCGCGAAATGGGGCGCCGACCGGCTGGCCCTTTCGGTCGCGCGGAGTTTCGAGAGGATACTCGGCCGGGCACGCCCGGCCCCTGTCAATGCGCCATGAAGACGGGCATCTCGGCCCGGGTCAGCACATGCTGGGTCACCCCGCCCAGGATGAGTTGCCGCAGCCGGCTGCGCGAGAAAGCGCCCATGACCAGCAGGTCGGCGCCGATCGCGCTCGCCTCCGCCAGAAGCACTTCGCCGATGGATCGGTAGTCGGGCGACAGTTCCCGGATCTCGGCCTCGATGCCATGCCAGGCGAGATTTTCGCTGATCGCCTCGGCGGGCGGGCCTTGCTTCGCGCCGGTGGAAACCGATAGCAGCCGCACCTTCTTCGATCTCTCCAGCAGCAACGCCTTTGCGGCGTGAAACGCCCGCGCCGCCGGGCCGCTCCGGTTCCAGCCCACCAGCACGGTCTCCCCGATATGTTCCGGCGGCGTGGGTGGGGTAACCAGCACCGGCCGGCCGGTAGAGAAGATTGCCGATTCGACGCTCAGAAGATCGAGGTTGGAGGCGCCGCCGAGCGGCCGGCCTACGACGATCATGTCATAGGAACCGCCGCGCCGGGCGACCACGTCCGGGCCGAACTCGTCGATCGCCTCCCAACTCACCGACGGATGGTCGGAATGCCCGGCCTCGCTACGGATCTCGAAGCCGGTCTCTTCCACGAAGGAGTCGAACCGGGCGCGCGAGGCGGCCTCGATCTCGTTGGCACGCTCGATATGCTCGGCCTCAAGGTCGTGGCTGACATAGGCGTGGATGCCCTCATAGCCCATCGCGGCGATCGCGCGCGGCCGTTCGCGGACATGGGTAACCGCGACATGAGCGGAGAAATCCCGGGCGATCGTGCCGGCGGTGTGGAGCACGGAAGCATCGGTCTCCGGCTCGATCAGCAGGGCGAGAATGGACCGGGTCGTCATCGCACCTCTCTACCGAAAGAACGGTAACGTCGCGCCGTACTGTTTTCAATATAGCTCCGGATCGGCGAAATGCGAGACGGATTCCGGCGGGCCCGCCCAACCGTTTTCCATTCGCCGCCCGCACTCCGATCAACTGGTCAGCTTGCAGCGCCGCCAGCGTTCGGTGGGTCCCTCCCCCACGGTGACGTCGAGGTCGTATTCGCCGAGCAAGACCATGTTAACCGCCTTCCCGGCTCCGTCCTCTCCAGCGGGAACGACGTACCGGAAACCGTGCCGGGTGTAGTCGCCGGTCATCGAAGTCCCGCCCGGCGTCACAATCGTCGGGCCGTCGATCTGCATCGATCGGCTCCCCATGCACCACATTCCGTCGATGGCATCGGCGCGCGCATCGGGTACCGCGGCCACCCAGGCGGCCGCCAAGACCGTTGCCGTAAGGAACGCAAGCGCCGGGGCTTTCATCGGAGCCTCCGTTTCCGATCATAAGCGAATTTCCGTTTTCGCAAACCACGCCCGTCGGGTAGCCGCGCCCGGCGCCCCGCACAGGTTGACGCCCCGTCCGCGCGGTGCCGATACTTGCGCCCGGTCGCGGTCCCGGCGGAGTCGAAGTGTTCAGGTCAGTCGAGCAGTTGTTCAGACCGCGGTCGATCGCCATCGTCGGCGCTTCGGAGAGCGGCGCGGGCGGTTGGCCGCGCGCGATTTTCGGCAATCTGGAGCACGCCGGTTTCCCGGTCCCGGTCTATTTGATCAATCCCCACCGGGACCGTCTCTGGGACCGCGAGGTCTACCCGTCCTTCGCGAGCCTTCCCGAGCCGGTCGACCTCGCGCTGACCGTCATCCCGGCCGAGAGCGTGGTCGACACGCTCGCCGACGGCCTCGCCAACGGGCTCAAGGCCGCGCTGGTTTTCGCCGCGAGATTCGGCGAGGGCGGCGACGAGGCAGGCGGCGTGCGCGCCCGAGAGCTCGCCGGGCTCTGCGAGAAGGGGCTCCGGGTCTGCGGGCCCAACTGCATGGGCGCGCTCGCCTTGCCGGAATCCCACCTGTTCTACCCCGCGGAACGGGTGCGCGCGCTTCCCCGGGGTGGCGTCGGCGTGATCTTCCAGTCGGGCGGAACCTTCCAGTACTGGCTCTCCCAGGGCGCTGTCCGCGGCCTCGGCTTCAGCTACGCGGTGTCCAGCGGCAACGAGCTCGACCTCGATGTCGCCGACTACATCGCCTTCCTCGTCGACGACCCGGACACCCGGGTGATCGCCTGCATGCTGGAGGGGATTCGCCGCCCGGAAGCTTTCATGGAGGCTGCCGCAAGGGCGCTCGCGGCGGGAAAGCCCATCGTCGCGGTCAAGACGGGGGCGAGCGAGCGCGGCCGTTCGGCGACCGAGAGCCATACCGGGGCGGTCGCGGGCGACGACGACATCTTCAATGCGGTCTGCGAGCGGTATGGCATCGTCCGGTGCCACGGCCTCGACGACCTGATCGAAACGACCCTGATGTTCTCGACCGTGCGTCTTCCCGAGGGACCGCGCGTGGCGTTCGCCGGCTACTCGGGCGGGGCGACCGGGCTGTTCCTCGACTACGCGAGCGAGGTCGGCCTGCCCGTCGCCGAATTGAGCGAAGGGACGAGGACCGCGATCGCGCCGCTTCTGGACCGGGGACTCGAACCGTCGAACCCTCTCGATGGCGGCGCCGGACTCGCGGGACGGCAGGAAGACTTCAGGAAAATCTGCACGGCGATCGCGGACGATCCCGGCGTCGACATCCTTTCGATGCAGGGCCAGCTCCCGGCGTATGAAGGAGACCGGGCCGACCCGGAGGTGTTCGCCGCCGCGAGCCGGGGCGCGGCCTCCGTGGTCGCGCACGGACGCATGGGCCAGAACGTGACCGATGCCGGGCGCACCTTCCAGAACGCGGCCGGCGTTCCTTTCTTGCAGGGTTTGCCGGAGACGGTGCGCGCGCTGAAGGCTCTCGGGTGTTATGCCGAACGCAGACGCCGCGGCGCGCCCACGGATCGGCGGCCGGCGTCTCCGCTCTCCGGACCGGTCGCGGATTTGCTCGCCGACGCGGGAGTCCCGGGACCGATGGGAGGGCTCGCCGCAACCGGTGCCGAGGCGACCGGGCTTGCGGACGGGATCGGCTATCCGGTGGCGCTCAAGATCGTCTCGCCCCAGGCCGTCCACAAGACCGAGATCGGCGGCGTCGCGCTCGGCCTTGGCGATGCGGCCTCGATCGTCCGGGCCGCGGGCGAAATGGAAACGCGGCTGAGGGACGCCGAGCCGGACGCTCGACTCGACGGGTTCCTGGTCCAGGAGATGGTGGACGGGCTCGAAATGTTCGTCGGCCTGCGCGACGACCCGCAGTTCGGACCGTTCATCGTCGCCGGGCTCGGCGGCGTCCATGTCGAGGCGCTCGGGGACCTCGCTTTCCGGCTTCTTCCAATCGATGAGACCGAGGCGCGCGAAATGCTGGACTCGCTGCGCGGCCGCGCGCTGCTCGGTCCGTTCCGCGGCCGCCCGGCGCGCGATACGGATTCCCTGGTCCGCGCGATGCTGGCGGCCGGAGACGTCTATCTCGGCGTGCGCGACCGCTTTGCCGATATCGAAATCAACCCGCTGACCGTACTCGCCGAAGGAAAAGGCGTGCGGGCGGTCGACATCAGGGAGACGCCCCGGAGATGAGGGACGGAGTGCAGGACGATTCGATGAATTTCGATCTTCCCGAAGAGCTCGCGATGCTCAGGGAAACGGTCCGGCGCTTCGTCGACCGCGAACTGATCCCGATCGAGCGCGAGACCTGCGAGGGGGGAAAGATCAAGCCCGATGTGCGCGCGGTGCTGGAAGAGAAAGCGAAAGCGCTGGGACTCTGGCTCTACGACGTGCCGGAGGAGCATGGCGGGCTGGGGCTCGGGCTGCTCGCCCGCACCGTTGTGTGGTCGGAGTTGGGCCGCACGATCGCCCTCCCCTCCCGCAACGCCAGCATCTTCGGGCCTTCCGTCAGCCCCATCCTCTATTTCCTTAACGAGGAGCAGAAGGAACGCTATCTGCTGCCGGTCATCGCGGGCGAGAAGAAGGCGTGCTTCGCCCAGACCGAGCCCGATGCCGGGGGCGATCCCGGCGCCATGCGGTCCACCGCGGTCCGCGACGGCGACGATTACGTCATCAACGGCATGAAGCGATTCATCACCGGCGCGGACGAAGCGGATTTCGCCCAGGTCTTCGCCGCGACGGATCGGGAGAAGGGATCGCGCGGCGGCATATCCGGATTCCTCGTGGACATGGACGCGCCCGGCGTGACGCTGCTCAGGCCGCAGGAAACGATGATGGACGACCGGCCCTGGGAGATCGCCTTCGAGGACGTGCGCGTCCCGGTGGAAAACCGCATTGGCGAGGAAGGCGAAGGCTTCAGGTTCGCCCAGAATTGGATCAGCGCCGGGCGTATCCGCCACGGCGCGCGGGGCATGGGTGTGATGGAGCGCTGCCTCGAACTCGGCTCCGGCTATGCGAAGGAACGGGTGACCTTCGGCAAGCCGCTCGCCGAGCGCCAGGCCGTTCAATGGATGCTGGTCGACACCTACGCCGACCTCCACCAGCTCCGGCTGATGGTCCACCACGCCGCCTGGAAGGCCGACCGCGGCGAGGATGTCCGCTACGAGGCTTACATGTGCAAGTATCTCGGCGACACCAAGTCGTTCGAGGCCGCCGACCGGTGTCTGCAGATCCATGGCGGAATCGGCCTCACCACCGACCTCCCGATCGAACGGATGTGGCGCGACCAGCGGAGCTTCGTGATTACCGAGGGCCCGACGGAGATCCTCAAGATGGCGCTGGCCCGCCGCGTGCTGCGCGAATACGGCGGATGATGCGGGCGCCGCTTTGACTGTCCGCCCCGCTCGAATAAGCTTTTCCCGGTCTTAACGACGGAACGCAGGAAGTCAGAAGGAGAGGTCATGGCCGATTACAGCTACGAATGCGTCAAGGTCGAGGTCCGGGACGGTGTCGGCTGGGCGATCATGAACCGGCCCGAGAAGCGCAACGCCATGAGCCCCCAGCTCCACTACGACATGGACGATGCGCTGGGACGGCTGGAGACCGACCCGGACGCACGCGTGGTCGTGGTCACCGGCGCGGGCGGCAATTTCAGCGCCGGACAGGATCTCAAGAAGTTCTTCCGCGAGCTCGAAAACGACCCGTTCGAGCGCAAGAAGGCGCAGCGCTACGCCAATAGCTGGCGCTGGCAGCGGCTATACAATTACGACAAGCCGACGATCGCGATGATTCACGGCTACTGCGTCGGCGGCGCCTTCATGCAGCTGCTTGCCGCCGACTTCGCGATCGCGGCCAAGAGCGCGACCTTCTCGCTGTCGGAGGTCAACTGGGGCATCCTGCCGGGCGCGCTGGTCGCCAAGGTTGTCTCCGATACGGTGCTGCCGCGCCACGCGCTCTACTACGCCTGTCTCGGCGACCCGTTCGACGGCGACGAGGCGGCGCGTATCGGCATGGTGAACTACGCGGTGCCGGACGAAGAGCTTGAGGCGGAGACCGTCAAGCTCGCCGGGAAACTGATGCAGAAGAGCCCGGCGGTGCTGCGCGCGACCAAGCAGGCGGTCCGCCAGGTCCGTACGATGGATTTCGACCAAGCCTACGACTACCTGGCCGCAAAGGGTCAGTCGATCAAGGTCGGCGACGCCGAGGACTCCTACAACACGGGGCTTCGCCAGTTCCTCGACGAGAAGAGCTACAAGCCGACATTCGAGCCATTCAAGTTGGGCACGCTTCTGTCCGACCAACGGGACTAGACGGCACACAACGAGGGGAGAGACGACGATGAAACGACTGCTGAGCATGGCCCTGGCGGGCACCGCGGTAGCCCTGATGGGTTTCGCCGGCGCGGCCGAGGCGCAGTTCTACAAGGGCAAGCGCATCACCATCCTGATCAACTACTCGGCGGGCGGGCCGACCGACATCGAGGGACGGCTCGTCGCCAAGCATCTGAGCAAGCACATCCCGGGCAACCCGCGCATCATCGTGAAGAACGTCCCGGGCGCGGGCGGCATCACCGGCTCCAACTACATGGGCGATGTCGCGAAACCGGATGGCCTGTCGCTCGCGATCTTCACCCCGCCGCTGATCTCGCAGCTGCTGCAGGATCCCGGGCTGCGCGTCGACTTTTCGAAATTCGTCTGGCTCGCCGGTATCGGCCACCCGCAGGTCTGCTACATCCGCAAGGACGCGGGCGTCGGCATGGTCGACGACCTGCTGAAGATCAAGGGGTTCAAGGCCGCCGGCATGCGGACCACGTCCTCGCACGACATCCGGCTGCGCATGGCGCTCGATATGCTCGGAGCGGATTACAAATACGTCACCGGATACAAGGGGCTCGCCAAGGTGGTCGCCGGCGTGATGCAGAACGAGACCCAGTTCTCCTGCGGCTCGGTGCCCGGATTCCGCAAGAACGTCGAGCCCAATCTTATCCAGCCCGGCCACGCGATCGCGCTGTGGTACTATTCCGCGGTCGATCCCGACGGCAAGCAGGTGCGCAACCCGCACCTCAAGAACATCCCGACCTATATCGACGTCTTTGAAAAGCTCAAGGGCAAGAAGCCCTCGGGAGTCCTCTACGACGCGTTCCAGCTGATCAACAACCTGTCGGTCAGCATGCTGCGCGGATCCTTCGTGCCCGCGGGCACGCCGGACGAGGCGGTCAAGGCGCTGCGCGCGGCTTGGGAGGCGCTCGCCAAGGACAAGGACTTCGCGGCGGACTACACCAAAATCATCAAGGCGCCGCCGACCATCATTCAGGCTGCGGCGGCACAGTCGCATGTGAATGCGGCGGGCAAGGTGTCGCCCAAGGTGGTCGCCTTCATCAAGGAGTTCGTCGGCAAGAAGTAGCCGATGCGCTCCTGAGCCATTGAAGCACCCGGGCGGCGCCCTGCCGTCCGGGTGTTTTGTCTGGAAGCCTTCATGTTCGATGCGGCGCTGAGCGGACTGGTATCGGTGGTCGCCTGGCCGGCCATCGGATATCTCTTTCTCGGCGTCGTTATCGGGCTCTATTTCGGCGCGGTACCGGGACTCTCCGGGCTGGTGGGGATGGCGATTCTGCTGCCCTTCACCTTCGCCATGGAACCCGTCCCGGCGCTCGCCTTCCTGCTCGGCATGTTCGCGGTGACCACCACGAGCGACACCATCGCCTCGGTTCTGCTCGGCATACCGGGGACGGCGGCCTCGCAGGCGACGATTCTCGACGGCTATCCGATGGCGATGAAGGGCGAGGCCTCGCGCGCCTTCGGGGCGGCGTTCACGGTGTCTGCCGTGGGCGGCCTGCTGGGAGCGGTCGTGCTCGGCCTGTCGATCCCGATCGTCAAGCCGCTGATCCTTTCCTTCACCCAGGCGGAATTCTTCATGCTCGGGCTGCTCGGGCTTGCCATGGTGGGCTCGCTTTCGGGCGATTCGATGCTGCGGGGTCTCACCGCCGCGCTCATCGGGCTGGGGCTGTCCTATGTGGGGTACGCGGAGAACGGGGCGGTACCGCGCTACTGGTTGGGTACGACCTACCTGCTGGAGGGGCTGCCGCTGATCCCGGTCGTGCTCGGCCTGTTCGCGCTGCCCGAGGTAATCGACCTCGCGGTAAGGAACAGCTCGATCTCGCGCGTGCCGCAGGACCGGGTGGCGGGCGGGATGATGACCGGCATCCGCGACGCGTGGCGCAACTGGTGGCTGGTGCTGCGCTCGACCGCGATCGGCGCCTATGTCGGGATGCTGCCTGGGCTCGGAGGCTCCATCGTCGACTGGGTCGCCTACGGCCATGTCGTGCAGAGCAGCAAGGACAAGGAAGGGTTCGGCAAGGGCGACGTGCGCGGCGTGATCGCGCCCGAGACCGCCAACAACGCGATGAAGGGCGGCGCGCTGATCCCCACGGTGGCCTTCGGCATCCCGGGCAGCGCCTCGATGGCGATCCTGCTGGGCGCGCTCATGATCCAGAACATGACGCCCGGTCCCGAGATGCTGACGACCAAGCTCGACATCACCTTCTCCCTGATGTGGACGCTGGCGATCGCCAACGTCGCGGGCGCGCTCCTCCTGATGCTGCTGGCCCGCCAGATCGCCCGGGTGACTTTCGTGCGCGGCCACCTCGTGGTGCCGGCGATAACGCTGTTCGTGTTCATGGGCGCGTGGCTCGCCAACTCGAATCTTGGCGACTGGATCGCGCTCCTGGTCTTCGGGGCTGTCGGCTATGTGATGAAGCAAGGCGGCGTGCCGCGGCCGCCGATGGTGCTCGGCTTCGTGATCGGCCCGATCATGGAGAACGCGCTGTTCATAACCACCTCGGCGCATGACGGCCTGTCGTGGCTGGGACGTCCGATCTGCCTGATCATCGGCGCGCTGATCGTTCTCTCCATCGTCTTCGCCGTCCGCCGGCAGAAAAAGAGGAAGGCTGGCAACATCAGCATCGTCGCCGATCTCGGGCGCACCGATCCGACGATGTCGATGGTCGCGTTGGGCCTGCTGCTCGCGGTCGCGGTCTACGGGCTGGCACCCACGTTCTCCTGGCCCGCCGATGTCGGCCGGACTCCGATGATCACGATGATCCCGGCCATCTGCCTCTCCGCGGTGGCGCTTTGGCAAGGCGCGCGTGAAATCCGTCGTATCCGCGCCAATGGCGGCGACGTCTTCGCCGTCCGCGCCGAGATCGTCCCGGTCGCTCACCTCTATCTATGGTGGCTCGGCGTCTTCGCCCTAACCGTCGTGGCGGGCCAACTCGTCGCCCTGCCGGTTTTCGTCGCCCTCTACCTCCTCGTCTGGGGCGGCTATGCATGGTGGATCGCCCTGATATACGCCGCCGCGGGATGGGCGTTCCTCTACGTCATGTTCGACCGCATCGTCGCGGTCCTGTGGTATCCCTCGCTGCTGTTCCACTGACGGCGGGGCCAGGCAGGAAAAAGGATGGAGGAGAATTCTTCGTCGGGCGCGATCAGGGCCCGGTTTTCCGGCACCGCCGGCGAGTATTTCGGCATATGGATCGTCAATTTCCTGTTGTCGATCGTCACCTTCGGCATCTACTCCGCGTGGGCGAAGGTCAGGAACAGGAAGTACTTTCTCGGGAACACGACCATCGACGGTCGGCCGTTCGAATACCACGCGAGGGATCTGCAAATTCTCTTCGGCCGTGCCATCGTCGTGGGCGCACTCGTCATCCTGTCGGTTTCGTCGTCCATTTCTCCGATTCTCAATGGCGTCGTGTTCGTTCTGCTCGCTGCCGCCCTGCCCTGGCTGATCAATCGCGGCCTTCGTTTCAACGCGGCGATGACGAGCTGGTCCAACGTGCGGTTCCGTTTCGAGGGAAGCTATTGGCGTGCGTTCGCGGTGTTCCTGCTCTATCCGTTTCTTGCGATCTTCAGCCTCTATCTGGCGTTTCCGTTCGTCGCCCGGGCTTCCAGCCGGTACACGATCGGACGCCACAGCCTGGGCGGGTACCGCTTTGCGTTCGAGAGCGGTATCGGTCCTTTTTACCGGGCTTTCCTGTGGGCGGCTGCCTGGGTGATTGCCGTTCTCGCGGTGTCGGCAGGGCTGGCCCTGACGGCGGGGCTATTGGACGGCGTGGGGCGCGCGATTCGGCTGGGCAACGACGCGGACGGTGTCATCGGCGTCGCCATAGTGGCCGGATATTTGGCTGGCGCCGTGGCATTCCTGCCGCTTATGACGATCTACCGGGCTTTTGTACGCAACGCGGTCTATGCCGGGATCGCGTTGGAAGGCGGTCACCGGTTCGAGTCGACGATCTCGCCGCCGAGATTGATCTGGATCGCGATCAGCAACGCGGCGGTTATCGTCGTTTCCTTCGGGATGTTGCTTCCCTGGGCTCGCGTCCGCGTGGCCCGCTATCTGTGCTCACATACTTGGGTCGAACCGGCCAGTTCACTCGACGAATTCATCGGCGAAGCGGAGAGCCGGCAGTCGGCCATCGGGGACGCATTCATGGACATCGAGGGCGTCGATGTCGGCGCGGCGGTCTGAGGCGCCGGGCAATCGTCCCGCCGGCGCCGCCTTCCCCGCCGGGTCTTCGCGACGCCTGACAGCCCACCTCGTCGAGGCCGCCGCCGGCGGTGTCGTGCACCTCGTCGACTCGGACGACGGCAAGGTGCTGGCGAGCGCGCCGCGATCGGCGATCCGGCGCGAGCCGAAGCTCGGCCGCCTGCCGTCCACGGTCGTCTTTCCGTCGGGGTGGCGTTTCCAGAGCCACGACCACGGCGGGCTCGATGCCCTCGCGGGACCGGCGGGGACGGACCGGCTCCACCGTTGGGAAGCCTATCGACCGCGCCTGATCCTGGTGGTCGGGCTGGCTCTTGTCGCCGCCTTGGCGGTGTGGCGCTGGGGGCTGGGCGCTCTGGTCGCCGTCGCGGTAGCGGTCACCCCCGACGCGCTGCCTTCCGCGATCGACGACGGACAGATCGCGGTCGTCGACCGCACATTGGCCGACCCGTCCGCCTTGAGCGCGGCGGAAAAGGAGCAGGTGCGGCGGGTCTTCGACCGACTGAAGGCCGTCGCGCCCGCGCCGCGCTTCGGCGAATACACCCTCCTCTTCCGCAGCATGCCGAAGGTGGGTCCGAACGCATTCGCCATGCCGGGCGGAACGGTCGTGGTGACCGACCAGCTGGTCAGGGCTTTCCCCGACTTCGATGCGATCGCCGGCGTGCTGGGGCACGAGATCGCCCATGTGACCGAGGCTCACGGGCTGAATCAGGTCTACCGCAGTCTCGGCACGTATCTGCTGGTCTCGATGATCGCGGGCGACGTCGGCCCGGTCCTCGACGACCTGCTGCTGGAGGGCGGTTTGCTGTTGTCGTTGTCCTATTCCCGCGAACACGAGCGGGAGGCGGATCGCATCGGCATGACCCTCGCGGCGAAAGCCGGCTACGACCCGGCGGCGCTTGCGCTCTTCTTCGAAAAATTGAGCGGGGGCGGGAAGTCGGAGGGGCCGTCATGGCTGTCGACCCATCCGGCGTCCCGGGACCGCATCGAGGAAATCAGGCGTCTCGCGGACGAGATCGCGCGTTCGGCGCGATAGCGGCGACGGAAACGGACCTATTCCGCCTCCACCGTATTCCTCAGCACGCCCACCCCTTCGACCTCCACCTCGACCTCCTGACCGGCGCGGAGCCAGCGCGGCTCGTCTTCCGAAACGGCCGAACCGCCCGGGCTTCCGGTCGCGATCATGTCGCCCGGCTCGAACCAGGTGAAGCGTGAGATATGGGCGATCAGGAACGGCACCTTGAAGATCATCAATGCGGTCGAGGCGTCCTGGCGGAGTTCGCCGTCGACCCGGGTCCCGATCCTGAGGTCGCCGATATCCTCCACCTCGTCAGTGGTGACCATCCACGGCCCGATGGATCCCGAGCGGTAGAAATTCTTGCCGGGGCAATTCTGGGTTCCGCGATGCTGCCAATCGCGCACCGAGCCTTCGTTCATGACGGTGTAGCCGGCGACGTAGTCCATCGCCCGTTCCTCGGGGATGTGCCGGCCGGCCTTGCCGATGACGACGCAGAGCTCACCTTCGAAATCGAGCTCGTCGGAGGCGCGGGGCTTCAGGATCGGTTCTTCGTGCGGGGCGAAGCTGGAGGGGAAGCGCGGGAAGACGCTCGGCCATTCGGGACCTCCGTCCGCCAGCACCTCGTGATAGCCGCGGTAGTTCCGCCCGATACAGAGGATTTTTTCGGGCGCGGTGATGGGGAACATGAACTCGATCTCGTCGAGACCGAAATCCGGTTCCGCACCCGCCTCGGCCTCGATCCGCGACAAAGCGAGGCCGGCGATGGCGCTTTGCAGCGTCGGAAATTCTCCGCCGATGCGCGCACCGAGATCGACGATGCCGCCGTCCCCGCCGACGCCATAACCTTCCCTGCCCTCGCGACGGTAGCTGATCAGCTTCATCTCCGGCCTCCCTCTTCCGCCGAAGATACCATTGTCGACGCCTTCGCGGCCGACTGGCGAATTCCTCTATCGAGGCGTTTCGTCCTCCGCGCGCGGATCGAAGGCAAAGGCGTTCGGCGATGTCCGGACCATCGGCACATAGTTCTCGCGGTCTTCCGGGGCGACCGCCTTGCGCTGCTTCATTCGCCATAAGGTCCACAACGCCACCGCGCCATGCACCACGCAGGTGAACAGGAACAGGTATCGGGATCCCAGCGTTTCCATCAGCCCCGAGGCGAGCAGGGGCCCGACGATGGCGCCGACCCCGAAAATCACCAGCAAACCCGCGCTGATCTCCACGAAATCCCCGGGCTCGGCATGGTCGTTGGCATGTGCGACGGAAAACCCGTAGACCGAAAAAGCCGCGGCCCCGAACAGGAAATAGGCCGCGTACACCGCCTGAAGGGGCAAGGCGGTTCCGAGCAGCAGCACCAGACCCGCGCAGGTGGCGACCGCGCACAGGACGGCAATCAGCCAGCGCCTGTCGGGCAGACGGTCCGAGAGGCGGCCGAGCGGATACTGAACGAACGCCCCGCCCACGATGGCGATGCTGACGAAGGCGGCGATGCCGGTGAGCGAAAGATCCAGGCTCTTGGCATAGAGCGGCGCCAGGCTCCAGACCGCGCCATTGGCCATGCCGTTGGTCAGGCAGCCGACCACCGCGACTTGCGAGTTCCGCCACAGCTTGCGCAAGTCCGGGCGCGCCCTGACCGGTAGCGGCGGCGAGGGGGCGCGGCTCAAGCAGACCGGAACGACGGCGAGCGCGAACAGGATCGTCGCCACGGAAAACAGCACCGAGCCTTCCGGAGAATCGATCAGGATGAGGTATTGGCCCGCGGTAACGGACGCCAGATGGATCGCGATATAGGCCGAGAACACCGTGCCGCGCGTGCGCCGGGTCGAGGCGCCGTTCAGCCAGCTCTCGATCACCATGTAGAGCCCCGACAAGCACAGCCCGAGGACGATCCGAAAGGCGATCCAGGCCACCGGCGTCAGCGCCAGCGCGTGCAGCAGCGGAACGATGGCGCCTAGAGCCGCGACCGCCGCGTAGACACGGATATGGCCCACCCGGCTGACCAGCGGCGGCACCAGATAGCAGCCGAGTACGAAGCCGGTGAAATAGGCCGCGCCGATGGCTCCGATCCAGGCGGCGCCGAACCCTTCCAGCTCGGCGCGCAACGGCACCAGGGTGAGGAACAGGCCGTTGCCCAGCATTAGCAGCGCCACCCCGGTCAACAGGGCGGCAACCGGCGCGAACATCGACCTGGGTTCGGCAAGAAATGCGGTTATCTGAGCCACGGTATGCGGCCTCTTCGGATGTTCGCGCGGGAACTGCGGCGGGCAGCGATATGGGGATGAAAGGCGGTCGACGCAAGCGCTTTTTTTGGCGCCCGATTTGCGCCGCGATTCGGTGTTGTTCGGTTACGATTTCAACCCTTGCGCCCGCCCGCGCTACGCGCCAGCGAGGATATGCGCCGCCACCTTCTCGCCGATCATGATCGTCGGGATATTGGTGTTGGCGCAGGGCACGGCCGGCATGATCGAGGCGTCGCAGATTCGCAATCCGCCGATACCCCACACTCGCCCTTCCGGATCGGTTACCGCGCCCGGATCGTCGTGCGCGCCCATCCGGTTGGTGCATGAGGGGTGCCAGTGACCGAGTACCGTATCCCCGATCCACTCCTTCAGCACCGTTTCGTCGGCGAGAAGGTCCTCTATCGTCGGGCAGTCCGCGATCAGCGTGTCGATCATCCAGCGGCGAAGCGGTCCCCAGCCGTCCATCAAATGTCCGCCGAGCCAGGTCTGGAACCGGTTGAAACGGCTGTAGACCGCGACCCGCCGCGCACGGTCGCCGTAGCTCACCGGGAAGACCTCGTGTGTCTGGCTTCGGACCGCCGGGTGCGTCTGGATCCTCGCCATCAGCCTCGTGCCTTCCATCAGCCGGACGAGGTCGCGTTCGTCGGAGACCATGTTGAAGTCGACCTCGGGCTCGTCCCGCCAGTCGGCCGAAACCAGCTTCACCTCCCCGGTCGAATAGGACTTGTTCACCCAGAGCATGGTCAGGCCGAGCCGGTCGCCGATCGCGTGCCAGGCCGATTTGTTCATCGGAATCAGATACATGTCGCCGGGCGGGCAGCCCTTGAGGCCGGAGGAATAGCGGAGTCCGGCATAGAACGGCCGGCGAAGTCCGCCCGCGAGCCTCGCACCCCGCTTCATGTAGCCGCCGAAATTGACGCCGGGGTGTTCCATCAGGTGCTGCCCGACTCCGGGCTTGTCGAGAACCACCTCGATGCCGAGCGCCGACAGCGCCGCCGCCGGCCCGATACCGGACCGCATCAGCAAGGGCGGCGAATGGAGCGCGCCCATGCACACGATGACCTCGTTGGCGCGAAGGTCGCGAACGTCTCCCTGACGGCGGACCCGCACGCCGGTCACGCGCCGGCCGTCGAACAGCAGCCGCTCCGCCACGGCACGGTCGAGAATTTCGAAGTTTTCGCGCGCGCGAACCTCTCTCGTGAGATAGGCCGTCGCGGTCGAGATCCTGCGCTCGTCGTTGTTGCAGATGCCGATGGGGAAATACCCGTCCTCGAACCGGGCGTTCTGGTCGCGCAGGTTCTCGAACCCGTGCGCCTCGGCGGACGCCGCGAATCCTTTGGTGAAGCCGGGCCATGTCTCTTCCGCTATCCGGCTGATGCGGATCGGCCCGTCCGTTCCGTGGAGCGGCCCGTCGCGGTCCAGATCGGTTTCGAGCCTGATGAAGTACGGAAGGACGTCCTCCCAGTCCCAGCCGGCCGCGCCGCGTGCGACCCAGTCGGCGTAGTCGCTGGGCAATCCCCGGTTCGACACCATACCGTTGACCGACGAACCGCCCCCCATCACCCGGCCCTGGATGTAGCGCCTGCGCGCGCGGCGGTCGGGCGCATTGCCGGGCCGCGGCGAGAAGGCCGCCTGAAGGCCGGACCAGGTGAAGCGCGCGCTCGAATGGGCGGAGCCCGCGAACGTGTCCCGGATGTCTTCCGGCTCCTCGCCCGGCGCGAAGTCCTCCCCCGCCTCGACGAGCAGAACCCGGTTGGCGGAGCGCTCGCCGAGCCGGCTGGCAAGCACGCATCCGGCCGACCCGCCGCCCACGATGATGAAATCGTAAGCCATTGCCTTTCTCTCAACTCCCGCCGCGGTACCGGTCGGACACCGCGCGGACCCGGCGGCGCAGCGCCGCGAGACCCCGGTCGTGAATCCCGAACGACTCCAGCCGGGCTATCGTTTCCTCCAGATAGTCCGCGTTCGCGCCGCGCTCCCCGGCGCAGATCGCGATCCGCCGAGCTTCCTCATCCGCGGAGACGCCGCGCGCGTAGTAGGCGGTGGCGCGGTCGACCACCAGGGTATAGCCCCGCAACCGTCCTCCGGAAATTTCCAGCCCGACGCCCCGCGGCAGATAGATGTCCTCGGCGAGCTCGCGCCGGTCGAGATAGCGCGCGGCGGCGTCCCGCTCGCCCGCGGCGATCCGGTAGACGACGCCGCGGCAGGCCCCTCCCCTGTCGAGCCCGAGCACCAGGCCCGGCCGCTCGGGCGTCCCCCGGTAAACCGTCGAGTCGACGCAGAATTTCCGGTGGTATCCCCGAAGCAGCGCGCTCCGCGTCTCGACGAAGGCGAAGCCCGGATCCCACATCAGCGAACCGTAGGCGAAGAACCAGACATCGCCCGGCCGCTCGAACACGATCTTCGCCGTCATCTGGAAGCCAGCGCGAACCCGGTCACCGCGACCGCCATGCCGATCAGCGAAACCGGACCCAGGATCTCATCGAACATGAGGTAGCCCATCGCGGCGGTAATCGCCGGGGTCAGGTAGAACATGCTCGCCACCCGGGAAGCCTCGCCAAGCCGGAGCAGGTAGAAAAGGAGGTTGTAGGCGCCGATGGTGAGGACGAACACGAGCCAGAAGAGCGAAAAGACGAACTCGCCCGTCCAGTCGACGACCCTCGTCTCCAGCATCAGCACCAGCCCGACGGTCAGGATCGCGTTCACCCCCTGTTGCAACGCGGTGCCCGACCGCAGGTCCATATCGGCGCAGAAGCGCTTCTGGTAGACCGTCCCGATGGTGAGGGCGAGTACGCTCGTCACGCCGAGCGCCATGCCGAACAACGTGCCCTCGGCGAGGTCGATCTTGCGCCAGACGACCATGACCACGCCGAGGAATCCGAGCACCAGCCCGATCCACTGGCGCGCGCGCACGGTTTCTCCCAGCGCGCGACCCACGATCATCGCGGTCAGGAGCGGTTGCAGACCGACGATCAGCGCGAGAGTGCCGATCGCCACACCTTCATCGACGGCGACGAACACCGACCAGAGATAGCCGCCATGGACCAGCAACCCGGCGACGATCACATGTCCCGCCTCCGCCGGACTCGCGGGCCACGGCGCGCGAACGGCCGCGGCGACCGCGACCAGAAACAGCGTCCCGAAGGCGAAACGGAGGGCAAGGAAGGTAAGCGGCTCGACATAGGGCATGCCGTACTTGGTGAAGATGTTCCCGGTGCTCCAGGTCACCGCGAAGATCAGCGGCGCGGCGGCAAGAAACAGCGCGTGCGCGGAGCGCCCGTCGGTCATGCGCGGGCTCCGCTGCGACGGGTCACCAGAAATACCCCGAAGCCGGAGATCGCGAACCCGGCGAGCGCGGCCGGACCGAATGTCTCGCCGAAGCTGAGATAGCCGAGGAGGACCGTCGTTGGCGGCGTCAGATAAAACAGGCTCGACACCCGGGCGGCCTCGCCGCGCCTGAGCAGGAAGTAGTAGAGGTTGGAGGCGGCGACCGACAGGACAAAAACGAGCCAAATCAGGACAAAGCCGAGTTCGACGCTGGGCGTTACCCGGTTGCTTTCGAGCAGAAGCGCGAGCATCCCGGTGGTCACGAATGCGGTGCCGTGCTGGATGATCATCCCGGTCCTGAGATCCATCGCGGCGCAGTAGCGCTTCTGGTAAAGCGAGGCAGCCGTGATCAGGGCAGGTGTCAGCGCGGCGAGCGCGTAGCCCAACGCAGAGCCTGAGGAAACGCCGATCCGGTCGCCAAGGACGCAAGCGAGCCCGGCGAATCCGAGAATGAAGCCAATCCACTGAATGACGGTTATCCGCTCACCCAACGCCCGGCCCACGAGCACGGCGGTGAGCAGCGGCTGCATCCCGGCCATCAGGGCGAGAGTTCCCTGGGCCACACCTTCGCCCAAAGCGAGAAAAATGCATGAAAGATAAGCGGAGTGAAGCAGGAATCCGGCAGTGGCGATGTGTCCCGCCTCGCGCCAGGTGGCCGGCCAGGCGGCCGCGAGGAATGGAAGGGCCGCGCCGACCACGATCACGTTGAGAGCGGACCGTATCGCGAGCAGCGTCAGAGGTTCGGTGAATTCGATCCCGAGTCGGGTTACCGGGAACCCGGACGCCCAACTCAGCACGAATACGCCGGGCACGAACGTGACCCATAGCGGGGTGGCCTTTTCCGTGCCGGTCATCGACCGGGGCGGTCGGCTGAATTTCCCATGGGGTCACAATAGCGACCGCACCGCCTTCGCTCGACCGCCGCCGCCGCGCCGAATATAAGTCGAGGGTCGGAGGGCGGCGGATGGCGAAGAAGGCGGCGTTCGGTGCGGCGGCGCTTATCGGCCTCGCCGCCATCGTTTATTGCGCGATCTGGTGGATCTCCGCCGAAAGGCTGCGCGGGGAGCTGGATGGCTGGGCCGCGGATATGCGGGGCCGGGGCTGGACGGTCTCATACGAGCGCATGCGCATCGAAGGCTTCCCGGCTTCGCTTACCGCGATCGTCGACGCACCGTCTATCGCGGCACCCGAAACATCGGGCGGTTGGAGCTGGCAAGGTCCGCAAATGGCCGCGAAGGTCCGGCCATGGAACACCGACCGGATCGAACTCCAAGGCGCGGGTGTCCATCGGATCCGGACAGCCGGTGCGGGCCGGGAGCCCATCCGGGTCACGGCGGGCTCGGCTTTCGGCTTGATTCTGCGCTTGACCGAAGCCCGGGCCACGAAGGTCGCCTTGAGTCTCGAAAACGTCGCTATCGATGCGCCCGGCCACGCCTTGCCGCGGAAGCTCCAGGAGGTCGACGCAACGATCCTCGTGCCCGAACGGCCGGGCCGCGCGGATGAGGGGCGGGGTCCGGAACCGCCGGGTCCGACGATTGCGGTGAGTCTCAGAGAAATCGAATTCGGAGGAACCGAATCGGCCGCGCACGGCGGGGCGATAGAAGAAGCGTCCCTGACGGCCAAGATGATCGGGCGGCTTCCACGCGATGCAAGGGCGAGATCGCTCGCGGTGTGGCGCGACGGCGGCGGCACGGTGGAGATCGAGGACGTCTCCATAGTGTGGCAAGAGGCAAACGGGAAAGGGTCGGGCACCGTTGCGCTCGATCGCGATCTTCAGCCGCTCGCGGCGCTTTCGATCCGCATCGAAGGGCACGCCGACCTGCTCCGCATGCTGGTCGCCCTGGGATGGGTGGAGAAGCGCGATGCCGGAACGATCCGGCTCGGCCTCGATCTCCTGGCGCGCGCCAGCACGGGGCAACCGGGTAAGATCGCCGTTCCCCTCACGGTGCAGAATCGTCGCCTCTTTCTCGGTCCGATCTCGGTGATGCGCCTGCCGCGGATCGATTGGGACGGTTGAGACTTAACCCTCGCCGCCCGGTCGCGGCGGGATATGCTGTTGCGCCGCGACGACGCCGCGGCGGATATCGCGGGTGCGCGTGAAGAGCGACTCCAGAGCCTTGCCGTCCCCAACCCGTACCGCGCGCTGAAGCGCGGACAGGTCCTCCGTAAAGCGGCCCAGCATCTCCAGCACGGCCTCGCGATTGTTGAGGAAGACGTCGCGCCACATCACCGGGTCCGAACCGGCGATGCGGGTGAAATCGCGGAAACCCGCGGCGGAATACTTGACCACCTCGGATTTAAGGTGGTCTTCCAGATCGATCGCCGTGCCCACGATCGTATAGGCGATCAAATGCGGTATGTGCGAGGTGATCGCCAGCACATGATCGTGGTGCGCGGCATCCATTCTCGCGACCATGCTGCCCGCCCGGCGCCACAACTCGGCGACCCGTTCGATGGCGGTCTCGTCGGTCCCCGGCGGCGGCGTGATCAGAAACCAGCGCCCCTCGAAAAGGCTGTCGAACCCGGCCTCCGGGCCGGTGTTTTCGGTCCCGGCAATCGGATGGCCGGGGACGAAGTGGACTCCGTCGGGCAAATGCGGCTTCACAGCTTCGAGCACCGCGCCCTTGACCGAGCCGACATCCGAAACGATAGCGCCCGGCGAAAGGCTGGGTGCAATGGCTCGCGCGACTTCGCCGTAGCTGCCGATCGGCGTGCAGATAATCACCAGATCGGCCGCCAAAGCCGCTTCGCCCGGATCGTGTGTAGTGGAATCGACGATCCCGAGCCGGGCGGCCGTCTCAAGCGTCTCCGCGCGGCGCGCGCAGGCGACGACATGATTCGCGAGGCCGTCGCGCTTCACCACCCGGGCCAGCGAGGAGCCGATCAACCCGATTCCGATCAGGGCGATCCGTTCGAACAGAACTTCGTTGGACATCGATCAGCTCACGAACGCCTCGATCGCTTCGACCAGAGAGTGCATCTCGTCTTCCAGCCCGACGGTGATCCGAAGATGGTTGGGAAGGCGGTTGCCGCCGACGGCGCGCGGGATCAGCCCGCAGCGCGCGAGATGAGCCAGCGCGGCCTCGGCGTTCCGGCCCTCCTCGTCGGGAAACTCGACGAGTACGAAATTGGCCGCGCTCGGCGTGACCCCGAGCCCTGTCGCCGCGATCCGCTCTGCGATCCAGGGAAGCCAGACGGCGTTGTGGTCCCGGGAACGGGCGAGAAATTCCGTGTCTTCGACCGCTGCGATACCCGCCGCCTGCGCCGGGGTGGAGACGTTGAACGGGCCACGGATCCGGTTGAGCACATCGGCGACAGGCTCCGGGCAGTAAGCCCAGCCGAGGCGGACACCGCCGAGGCCGTAAATCTTGGAGAATGTCCGCGTCATTACGGTGTTATCTCCGCGATCGACCATCGACCCTCCGGCGGCATAGTCGTTCCGTGTCACGTATTCCGCATAGGCCGCGTCGATCACCAGCAGCACGTCGTCGGGCAATCCGGCACGCAGGCGCTGCAACCCGGCCTCCGGTATGTAGGTGCCCGTCGGGTTGTTGGGGTTGGCGATGAAGACGACCCGCGTCTTCGGCGTCACCGCCGCGAGCAGCGAGTCGACATCGGCGGTCAGCTCGCGTTCCGGCGCCTCGACCACCTCGGCGCCGACGCTGAATCCGATGAGCCGGTACATCACGAATGCGTGGAGGTGGGTCAGTATCTGATCGCCCGGCCCGGCATAGCCGCGCGCGAGAAGACAGATCAGTTCGTCGGATCCGGCGCCGCAGACGATCCGTGCCGGGTCGAGCCCGTGGGCCTTGCCGATCGCCTCGCGCAGCGCCGTCCCGCCGCCCTCGGGGTAGCGATGGATATCCGCCGCGGTCGCGGCAAGCGCCCTCATTGCCGCCGGGCTGGGACCCAGGGCGCCCTCGTTGGACGACAGCTTGATCACGCGCTCCATCCCCCGGATCGAGGACTCTCCGGGAACGTAGGGGGCGACGTTGAGGATGCCGGGCCGGGGGGTAGGCCCGCTCACGGCTCGTTCACGCCTTGAAGGAGATCCAAACCCCTGGAGACAAAGGGTTCCGCATAGGCCCCCAGCACCTCGACGGCAGCCGGTTCCTCCCCGCCGATATCTTCCGCGATGGCGGAAATCCTGTCATTGCCGGGTTCGAAGAAACCGTCGACCTCGATCAGGAAAAGCGTGGAATCGCGGCTCATATCGTCCTGATGAGTCAGTGTCGTCCGGGGCTCCAGCCCGTGCGACTGGAATGCGCCAAGGATGCGGGCGCGGCTGGTCCCGGTATTGGCCAAGACAACGACGACGCTCCGGTCGCGCTCGGAGGGCTGCGGCGGGTGCATCGCGATGAGCAGAGAATCGTGGGACGAGCCGGAATGCCGTGGAGTCGGCGCGAACGGCAAGCGGGCCACGATCGATGGACCTTCCCCGCCGTCCGGTCCTTTGCCGTACCGCAACATGCGCGGCCACCAGGGCGCATCCTCGCCCTCCGACGGAAACGGCAGCACACCCACCGAGGCATTGCCCTGGGTCACCTCGTTGAACACGCCGGCCAGCGTGCGGTGCATCGAAACCGGCGCGGCGGCGCCGAAATGGATCTCTACCGCTTCCTGGAGCGCGTCCGAGTCCTCGGCGGCATAGACAGCGACCACGAACCTTTCCTGCAGCCCGAGGCTTGCGGAAATGATCTGCCGCCAGATCAGAATGAGTGGAACGAGCGGGAACTCTCCCCGGTGTCGATCGACCAGCCGGCGCAGGATGTCCGCCTCGCGCCCGGGCCGGTAGACCGGCGCGCCGGATCCGGCTTTCGCGTCGTCCACGGACCGCGTCAGCGCCGCGCGCTCCATCAGCAGGTCGTGCAGACGGTCGTCGATCGCATCGATGCGCTTTCGGACTTCCGCAAGCGCCTTCCCGGAACGATCCATTGCGGCCCCGTTGCTACCCGACGCACCCGTGTCGGCACCCGGAATTCGCCGAAGGCTCTTGCCTCGCGACGGTTGCGACTTATAAACACCGCCCGCATTGGTTACAATCGGCGCCGCCGTGAAGCGACGATGCGCGGAGACCGCTTCGCGGCGATAGCCGGAATTTCAGGGAATTCGTTGTCGGCCGAAGGTCATGCAGACGGTACCGCTCAATCGCCGGACGTCGCTTATGCAGGCGGATATTCCGGGCAACCATGTCCGCCTCGCGACGGATGAGCCGCTGCGCCTCGATTGCGGTGTGGATCTCGGGCCGGTCACCGTCGCCTATCGCACCTATGGCACGCTGAATGAAGAGCGCTCCAACGCGATCCTGGTTTGCCATGCCCTTACCGGAGACCAGTTCGTCGCCGAGACCCATCCGGTAACCGGCAAGCCGGGCTGGTGGGATCTGCTCGTCGGACCCGGCAAGGTCCTGGATACCGATCGCTATTTCATCGTCTGTTCCAACGTGCTGGGGGGGTGCATGGGCACCACCGGCCCGATGGATCTAAATCCGGAAACCGGCGAGCCATATGGCCTCGATTTCCCGGTGATCACCATCACCGACATGGTGAACCTCCAGGCGCTGTTGTTGGACCGTCTCGGGATCGGGCAGCTGTTCTGCGTGATCGGCGGCTCGATGGGCGGGATGCAGGTGCTCGAATGGGCGGTGCGCTATCCCGAACGGGTGTTCGCGGCGGTCCCGATCGCCGCCGCGGCACGCCACTCGTCGCAGAACATCGCATTCAACGAGGTCGGCCGCCAGGCGATCATGGCCGATCCCGACTGGTGCCAGGGCGACTACCTGCGCCAGGGGAAGATGCCGACGGGCGGGCTCGCCGTTGCGCGCATGGCGGCGCATATCACCTACCTCTCCGATTCGGCGCTGCATCGAAAGTTCGGCCGCCGGCTGCAGGGCCGGGATGCGCTGAGCTTCGGATTCGACGCCGACTTCCAGGTGGAGAGCTATCTGCGTCACCAGGGCAGCACCTTCGTCGAACGTTTCGACGCCAATTCCTATCTCTACATCACCCGCGCGATGGACTATTTCGATGTCGCTTCGGAGTATGACGGCGTGCTCGGCAGGGCTTTTGCAAACACCTCCGTGAGGTTTTGCCTGTTTTCCTTTACCAGCGACTGGCTGTTCCCGACGAACGAGAGCCGCGAGGTGGTCAGGGCGCTCAACGCCGTCGCCGCCAATGTCAGCTTTGTCGAGGTGGAGACCGACAAGGGGCACGACGCTTTCCTGCTGGACGAGCCGGAATTCGCAACGACGCTCCGGGGTTTTCTCGACGGCGCGGGGAAGCACCGCGGCCTCGCGGGACCATGAACGAAGAGTTGGCGCCCACTGGCGCACCCGCGCCGGCCATCCGCCGCGACCTTCAAATCATCGCGGACATGATCGAACCCGGCTCGCGTGTGCTCGACATCGGCTGCGGTGACGGTGCGCTGCTCTACCATCTGGTCAATTTCAAGAACGTGGACGCGCGCGGTATCGAACTGAGCCAGGACGGGGTGAATGCCTGCGTGAGCAGAGGCCTGTCGGTGATCCAGGGCGATGCCGACACCGATCTCGCCGACTATCCGCCCGGAGCGTTCGACTACGCGGTGCTGAGCCAGACCCTCCAGGCCACCCGGGCGCCCCGCGATCTTCTCGGCCAGCTCCTGCGTATCGCGACCCGGGTCGTCGTTTCCTTCACCAATTTCGGCCAGCTCGGCACTCGCTGGCGGCTGGTGTGGGAGGGACGGATGCCGGTGGTCGGCGGCGCCGCGGAGCAATGGTACGACACCGAGAATATCCACCTTTGCACCATCCGGGATTTTCAGGAGCTGTGCCAGGATCTCGACGTCCTGGTGGAACGCGCGGTCTCGCTCGACCGCGGCGGGCGGGTCAGCGCGATCGGCAAGATCGGCCCGTTCGCCAATCTAAGGAGCCGGGAGGGAATTTTTCTGCTGCGGCGCGAGAACGCGCCTGCGCCCTGACGCCGTGACCGGCGTCGCGGCGTAGATCAGCTTGGTCGCCTCCACGATCAGCACACCGCCAAGCCGGGGGAACCAGCGCCCCCCGATGCGCTCCCATGCCGGCGCCGCCGCGTGGAGAACCCGCCGGCGGCTGGGCGGAACGAACAGGCCATAGCGCGCGGCGACGGGATTGAACATCGCGTCCCTGAGCAACATGGACAGCTGAGACTGAGAGTAGGGGTGCCCGTGTCCGAACGGGGTGCGGTCGAGCCGAGCCCATATCCCGGTTCGGTTGGGAGCCACTACGATCAGCCTCGCGCCGTCCGCCATCACTCGCCAGACCTCACGCAGCATGGGCCTCAGCTGCTCCGCCGATTCCAGCGCATGGACCAGAAGCACCCGGTCCATGGAGAGGTCGGGCAGCGGCAATTCCGCCTCGTCGGCAAGCGCCGCCAGATTGGCGCCCTCGCCCGGCCACCGGATCACCCCCTGGCGCGCCGGCATCACGGCGAGGACCCGTTCCGCCTCGCTCCGGAACTGGCCGAGATAGGGTGTGGGGTATCCGATGCCCAGCACGTTCATGCCGGTCACGTCTTTCCAATACGCGCGGACGTGGTCGCGGATCATGCGGTGGGCCGTGCCGCCCATGCGGGATCGGTAGAAGTTCCTTAACTCGACCACGTCGGACCACATCGCGCGAGCCTAGAGCCTGTCCGGTTCAGATTGAAGCGCTTCCATCTGTTCCCTCGCGTCATGGTCGGCCTCCGCCGACCATGACGTGGAGGAGAACCGGGGGAACGCTTCAAACAAGAGCGGATACGCCCCGACACGGATGGAACCAAGCTCTCCTTCTTGCTAGTTTGCGCCCGCCGGACGGTCACGATCGCGGGAGAAAACGCGCCAATGTCGACGCTCGAAATCCATCAGATCCCGACGCGGGTGGACAACTATGTCTACCTCGTGCGCGAATCCTCGAGCGGCCAGACCGCTGTCGTCGACCCGTCGGACGCGCCGCCGGTGTTCGAGGCGCTGGACGCGCTGGGGTGGAACCTGACGCATGTGCTGGCGACCCACCATCACAACGACCACATCGGCGGCGTGCCGGAGATCAAGGAACGCACCGGCTGCACCGTCGTCGGACCGCGCGCGGATCGCGACCGGATCCCCGGCATCGACATCGAGGTGGGCGACGGCGACACCTACATGCTCTACGAGGCGGAAGCGGCGGTGTTCGACGTGCCCGGGCACACGCGGGGGCACATCGCCTACTGGTTTCCCGAGTCCAGGGCGCTGTTCTGCGGCGACACCCTGTTCGCGCTCGGCTGCGGGCGGGTGTTCGAGGGCACCCACGAGCAGATGTGGAATTCGATCTCCAAGTTCAAGCCGCTGCCGGACGAGACGATGGTCTATTGCGCGCACGAATACACCCAGTCCAACGCGCGCTTCGCCGTGACGGTCGAGCCGGAGAACGCCGACCTTGCCGCCTATGCCGCCGAAATCGACCGCAAGCGGGCGGCCGGCCAGCGCACCGTGCCCTCCGAGCTGGGCCTGGAGAGGCGGACCAACCCGTTCCTCCGCGCCGATGTGCCCGATTTCGCCGCGGCGCTCGGCATGGAAGGAAAGACCCCGGTGGAGGTCTTCGCCGAGGTCCGCACCCGCAAGGACAATTTCTGAGCGACCTCCGAAGCGGTTCCTGCCGAATTCGGAAAGCGCCGGCCCGCCTCACCCTCGCCCGGCGGCGATCGCGTCCAGGATCCGGCCCGGGGTGAACGGCATCGCGGTGACCTTGGTGCCGAACGGCGCGAGCGCGTCGTTGATCGCGTTCATCACCACCGCGGGGGCGCCGCAGGTGCCGGCCTCGCCCGCCCCCTTGGCGCCGAGCTCGGACGAACCCGTCATCGAGACCACATGGCCGCATTCGATGTCGCAGAGCTCGTTCGACAGGGGCACCAGGTAGTCCGCCATCGTGCCGTTCTGAAGCTGGCCCGCGTCGTCGTAGATGCAGTGCTCCCAGAGCGCGCCGCCGAGGCCCTGGACGATGCCGCCCCGGATCTGCTCGTCGACCATCTGCGGATTGATGACCGTGCCGCAATCCTCGACGCACCAGTGGTTCAGCAGCGTGAGGAACCCGGTCTCGGCATCGACCTCCACATAGGCCCCCTGCACGCCGTTGGTGAAGGCGAACGGGTAGTCCTTGGGCACGTAGTGGCGGGTCGCGACCAACTCGGCCTGGAAGTCCTGCGGCAGGGTGTCCGGGCGGAAATAGCAGATGCGGCCGATCTCATCGAGGCCGATCCGTTCCGCCCCGGTCTCGCGGTCGACCACGACGCCGTTCCGGATGTCGAGGCTTCCCGCCTCGGCCTGGAGCATCACGGCGGCGACGTCGAGGATCTGCGCGCGCAACGCCTTCCCCGACTGGGCGATCGCCTCGCCGCCGATGCCGGCCGCGCGCGAGGCCCAGGTGCCTCCGCCGTAAGGCGTGTGCTCGGTATCGCCGGAGATCACCTTGACCCGTTCGATGGGAACCCCCATCGCGGTCGCCGCGACCTGGGCCGCGACGGTCTCCATGCCCTGGCCCTGCTCGGTCGCCCCGGTCGAGACGAAGACATTGCCGCGGGCATCGAGGCGCATCGTCGCCCCGTCCTGGGCCGAGATGCGGGCGCCGCCGATGCCGTAGAACATCGCCGACGGGTTGGTAACCTCGATGAAGCTCGCCAGCCCGATACCGCGCCAGACGCCGTTCTCCCTCAGCTTGTCACGCTCGGCACGAAGCGAATCGTAGTCCATCATCTCGAGGATCTTCTTGAGGCTCTCCTGGTGGGAGAGGCTCTCGAAGTTCATCCCCTGGGCCGATTTCTTCGGATACTCGCCGTCGCGATGAACGTTGATGCGGCGCACCTCGGCCGGGTCCATGCCGACCGCGCGGGCACCCGAATCGACCAGGCCCTCGGTCACCGCGCACATGATGGGATGGCCGACCGCGCGGTACTGGCACATCATGTTCTTGTTCAGGAACACCACGCGGGCCCGCGCCCGGTAGTTGTCGAACGCGTAGGGCCCGCCGATCATGTTGACGATCTGGTTGGCCTCGATCGCGCTGGTCCGGGGATACATCGAATATGGCCCGACGCCGGTGAGGTCGTCGATCTCCATCGCCAGGATCCGGCCGTCCTTCGCCATCGCGATCTTCGCGTCGATCCTGTGGTCGCGGGCATGGATGTCGGACAGGAACGATTCCAGCCGATCGGCGATGAACTTCACCGGTCGCCTGAGCGCGATCGAAAGCCCGACCGTCGCCATCTCGTCGGCATAGGTGTGGACCTTGATCCCGAACGAGCCGCCGACATCCTTCGCGACTACCCGGACGCGATGCTCCTCGATCCCGAAATGCAGCGCGAAGATGCCCTGCATCATGTGCGGCGACTGGGTCGAGTGGTGAACCGTCAGGTTCCGGGTCGACGGATCGAAATCCGCCACGATGCCGCGGGGTTCCAGCGTCACGCCGGTATGGCGGCCGAAATGGTAGGTCTCCTCGACCACCGCGTGGGCTTCCGCATACGCGGCATCGACGTCGCCGGCGGCGTATTGGCGCTGCCAGGCCAGGTTGTCGCCGAGATCGGCATGGATGACCGGCGTGTCGGAGTCGAGCGCGGTCTCCATGTCGGTCGCCGCCGGCAGCTCCTCCCATTCGATCTCGACCAGCTCGGCCGCGTCCTCGGCCTGCTCGCGCCGTTCGGCGACGACGGCGACCACCGCCTCGCCCTGCCAGCGCGCGGTATCCACGGGAAGCGCGTGCTGGGGCGCGGATTTGAGCCCCTCCAGATGGGTGAGCACACCGACCCAGGGATCGTGGATGCGGGCGAGGTTCTCGCCCGTCACCACCGCCACCACCCCCGGCGCGGCCTCGGCCGCCGCCGTGTCGATGGAGACGATCCGGGCATGGGCGTGGGGGCTGCGCACGAAGGCGGCATGGACCATCCGCGGCAGCACGATGTCGTCGACGAAGGTCCCCCGCCCGTGAGTCAGGCGCCTCGCATCGGGCCGAGGCACACTCCGGCCGATATAGGAGTTGGGGCGGTCGAGAATCCAGCGGTCTTCGGTCATGGCCGGGCCGCCGGAGAATCGAACTGGAACACACCCTGGATCGCCTCGAGCACCCTGTCGCCGTGGGCGCCCTCGATTTGTCGGGCGATGGAATCGGGCATCGAAACGTCGTCCCGGTCGGCGCCGAGGCCGGTGATCACGGTCAATTGCACCGCGTCGATGTCGCCGACATTGTGGAATCCGCGATAGACGCCGGGCGGACACGAGAAGGTGTCCCACTTGCCGAGCCTCGCCCGGTGCTCGATCGGTTCGCCGACGTAGTATTCGATCTCGCCCTGGAGGACCATGAAGGTCTCGAAGGTGGTGTTGTGCGAGTGCAGGCACGGTCCCTGGCCCGGCGGCATGATCGAGACGAACATGGTCGATCCGGCGGCGCCGAAGATCGGCGCGTCGTTGCCGAACGGATTCTTGGTGTCGTCGTCGAGGATCACCGGCATCAGCTTGCGGGCGAAGATGATGTCCATCGCATCCTGCCCGACCCAGCCGATCTCGCCCGCCGTCGACATCGGCTTCAGGTCCTCGAACCTGCCGATGCGGCTCTCGAACTCCTCCTTGCTGGGAGTGTAGATCGAATTCGCCATCCCCCTCCTCCATTCGTTGTCTTCGGTTTCCCCTATCATGGCGCGATGGCGGCCGGTGGGGGAAGAAATTTGTGCCGGTCAATGCATCCCTCTAGTGTGTCCCTCTCTACGAAAAGAACAACCGGGCTTCTGGGATGGCGAGCGAACCGGACGCGGCCCCGCCCGCGGACAGACAGGATTTCGTTACCCGCGCGACGGAAACGCTGAGTACGGTTTCCGCGTTCTGGATCCTGTTGCTCGCCGCCATTTTCCTCTACGACATCGTCGGCCGCGAGCTCTTCGACTCACCGTTCCTCGGCACGCATGAGATCGTCGGCAACTCGATCGTGGGCATCCTCTTCCTGGAACTTCCGTCGACCATCAAGCGCGGCGCGATGCTGCGCACAACCATCGTCTACTACACGGTCTCCAGGATTCCACGGCGCGCGATCGATTGCGCGTCCTATCTGCTGGGCGTGGCGCTGTTCCTCGCGATCGTCTTCGGCGGGTGGGATGCGATGATCGTGAGCTGGGAGCTCCAGGAAATCGAGGGCGCGGGCGCTTTCGAGGTGCCGATCTACCCGGTCCGCACGCTGATCATCCTGTTCAGCGCGATCTGCGCGCTGATCTACCTGCAACTGTTCTACGTCACCGTCACGGGAAAGGCGGAAGCCGAACCCGCATGACGGGAAAGTAACGGACGCGAACGCCGCGTTGGGGAGAGCTTCTTGGAGCCGGATGTCGTCCTCGTAATCATCCTGGTCGCGCTGATCGGCCTGGTTGTCGCCGGCCTCCATATCGGCATCGTCCTCGGCATGGTCTCGCTCGGCGGGACCTTCCTGCTTTTCGACGACCTCAGTATCACCATGGAGCTCGCCAACCAGGCGGCGTACGCGGTGCTCCGCAACTCGGTCTTCGCGGCGATCCCGCTATTCGTGCTGATGGGCGAGTTCATGTCCAAGTCCGGCATGGCGCGGGACCTCTACAAGATCTGCAATTACTTCCTGCGGGCGCTGCCCGGGCGGCTCGCGGTGGCGACCGTATTCGGCAACGCCGTGTTCGCCGCCGTCACCGGCGTCAGCATCGCCTCGGCGATGGCGTTCTCGCGCATCTCGTACCCGGAAATGCGGCGCTTCGGCTACAACCGGTCCTACGCGCTCGGCGCGATCGCCGGCTCGTCCAGCCTCGGGATGCTGATCCCGCCCAGCGTTCTGCTGATCGTATGGGGCATCGTGATCGAGGAATCGATCGGCAAGCTGTTCCTGGCGGGCTTCATCCCCGGGCTGATCCTGGCCGCCCTGATGGGCATATATTGCTCCGGCTATGCGAAGCTCCGGCCCGACGCCGCGCCCAGCATGGCGGCGATGGACGAGGAACCGCCCACCCTGGCCGAGGTGGCGAGCGGCATGGGAGTCGTGGCCCTGATCCTCCTCGTCCTCGGCGGGCTGTTCGCAGGTTTCTTCACACCGTCCGAATCCGCCGCCGTCGGCTGCGGCGGGGCGCTGCTCTTCTCGTCGATGAAGAAGCTGCGGTGGCGCGAATATCGCGAAGCGATCATCGATTCCGGAAAGACCATCGCGCCCATCCTGTTCCTCCTGATGACCGCATCGATGTACGCGAAGTTCCTCGCCCTCGGCGGCATCATCGGCATTATCCAGGACACCATCGACGGGTTCGGGCTCGGCCCGTTCGGCATCACCATCCTGATGATCCTGATCTGGCTCGCGATGGGAACGCTGATCGATTCGATCTCGATCATCCTCCTGACGGTACCGATCTTCTGGCCGCTCGCCGAAGCCAGCGGCTGGAACACCTACGCGTTCGCCATCTTCGGCATTCTCGCGATCGAGGCCGGACTCCTGACCCCGCCCTTCGGGCTGCTGGTCTACACCGTCAAGGGCGCGGTGCCGGATCCGTCGGTCACGCTGAAGGAGATCTTCGGCGGCTCGATCCCGTACTGGATCCTGATGCTCATCGTGATGGTGGTGATCTGGATCTGGCCGGTGACCGCGACCTTCCTGACCCGATAACCGCGCGGCGGGCAGTACGCTTCAGCCGATCTTCTCGGTGCGCCCGGACTCCGTGGATTTCACGATCGCCTCGAGAATCTCGACGTTGTGGACCTTCTGCGCATCGGTGAACTTGTAATCCGCGCCGTCCTCGACCGCGGCGGCCCAGGCTTCGAGATTGGCGCGCACCTGGTCGATCGGGTCGAAAGTCCGGGACCAGATCTCCTCGTCCACTCCCCGCCAGGTGACGAGCGCGGGGTCGGGATCCTGTATGTGGGCGGTCTCGCGGTGCTCGACCCAGCCCTCGTCGCCGAACAGGGTTATCCGCTGGTAGTAGGGCGTGGGCCCGATATTGCACATATAGCCCGTCGCGCCCGAGGCGAATTCGAACTGGACCGAGAGCGTCGCGTCCGACGGCCGGTCCTCGCGGTGCCGCGTGAGCGTCGCGTTCAGCGCCGCCACCGGCCCCGCGATGCTCTGCAGGTAGTCGGTGATGTGGACGCCTACCGCGGTCATCAGCCCGGCCGGCGCCTGGGCCGGATCCTGGCGCCAGGCGGGAATCTGCGCCGAGGCCATGAGGGCGTAGGACCAGTTCACCTCCAGATGGCGGAGCACTCCGATCTCGCCGTCATCGACCATCCGCTTGACCTCGATCATCGCCGGCTCGTAGCGGCGTTCGTGACCGATGCCGAGCAGGACTCCCCGCGCGGTGCAGGCGTCCAGCATGCGCGCCGCCGACGCGCCGTTGAGCGCCAGCGGCTTCTCGCAGAAGATCTGCTTGCCCGCCTCGGCCGCGGCCACGACCTGCTCCTCGTGCAGCCCGTGGGGGGTGGTGAGGATCACCGCGTCGACGGACGCATCCCCGAGCACATCCTCGTAGCTCCGCGTAAGCGATAGCCCAGACCGCTTTGCGAATTCGCCCAGGTGGTCGAAAGTCACATCGACCCCGCGCACCACCTCGATCCGCTCGCTTCCCTGGAGCGAGGTCCAGATCCGCTGACCCCACCAGCCGAGACCGACGACAGCCGTCCTGATCATGCTTCGCTCCCCGGTTTCTTGACGCCTTGTCGCGACCGTCCCCGCCTCGCGCGCGGGGACGGCCGGACCGGTTGAAAACCCGCCCTAGTCGAGATCGTATTTGTGCGGCAGCTTGATGCCCGCGGCCTCGGCGTTCTTGAGATACGCCTTCATGAGCGCGGTCCCGGGTAGGCCCTGGCTATCGAACTTCTTTGCGTTCTCGCGCGGCCAGCCGCCGAGCGCCGCGGCCATCTTGGCGCGCTCCTCGAAGGGCAGATGCTGGATGGTGCTGCCGGTCGCCGCGAGCTTCTTGAGCGATGCGTCGAAGCGCCTGGAAGACTCCTCCGCCGACTTGACCATCCAGATTTCCGATTCCTCGTCGATGATCTTCTGGATCTCGGGTGGCAGCTTGTCGTAGCTCTTGAGGTTCATCGTCATCTGGTAGAGCGACGTCGAGCCCCAGCCGACCACGGTGAAGACCGGCGCGGGCTCGTTGAGCTTGAAGCCGAGCCACGCCGTCGGGAAGATCACCAGGCCTTCATACACGCCCGACTGGAGTGAGTTGTATGCCTCGTTCAGGCTGGTCTGGACCGCGGTCGCGCCGGACAGCTTGAGCCACGGCAGGTTGGGACCGGCGCCCGCGATCTTGTGGCCCTTGAGGTCGGACATTTTGGACCACTTGAACTTGGTGCCGAGCCCGTAAGACGAGAACGTGCCGGCGCCGAGCCATTTCTGGTTATATTTCTTCATCGACCCGGTCCATTCCGGGAACTGCTTGTAGGTCGCGCGCGTGATCTTGTGCTGCAGTATCGGATCGTCGGTGACGAACGGCACGAAGTAGTGGAACGCGAGATGCACGCCCTTGGTGGGCTCGAAACAGGCGCACCAGAGGCCGATATCGAACAACCCCTTCTCGACCGATTCGAGCACGTCGAACGGCCCCGCGACGGTTCCGCCATAGGCTTCGATGAACCGGATCTTGTGTTCGGTCTCTTTCTCGACCCGCGCCTTGACCGTCGGCACGAAGTACTTGTTGGCCATGAAAATCGGCTCGAGCGGCTTCATCGCCTGGCCGGCGCCGATGCGCAGCGTAAAGTTCTTGGCGTCGACCGAAGCCGGCAGCGCCGCGGCAAGCCCAAGCGCGGCGAGGCCGAACGCGAGCGGTTTCACACTATTACCCAGTGACATGCTCTTCTTCTCCCTGTAGCGGACGCGAAACGCGACCCCGGTCGCGCATACACCAGAGAGCCGGCGGCGGCAAGTATCGCGGACCGAAATGGATGCGAAACCCGGCGGACGATGGGCAAACGCGTGGATGGATGAAACAAGTCAGACTTGGCGTGTTGAGGTACCCGATAAACGGATGGAAGCTTCTCGAATGGGGAACTAGCCAACAGGAACTTCGACGTGAGTTACGTAGACTTCTCCGCTAAGGCGCCTGCCGACTTCCGCGGCGCTCGCGGTCTCGAAAAATAGGGTCAGCGCTTCGGCCAAGCTGTCTCGCGCCTCGGCTACGGTGTCCCCTTGGCTAGCGACATCCACCTGCGGGCACAACGCGACATACCCGGCGCCCTCGCGTCGGAGAATTGCCGTCATTCGCCTGTTCATGCATGGCCCCCTTGTGCAGGCGCAATCGGTTTCACCACGCGTTCCAGCCGCCGTCCACCACCAGCGCGCTGCCGGTAATGAGCGCGGCCGCCGGCGAGGCGAGGAACACCACCGCCCCCATCACGTCCTCCAGGTTTCCGAGCCTGCCGAGCGGGATGCGCGAGACGGTGTCGTCGTAAAACGCCTTGTTCTCGAAGAAGGGCTTTGTCATCGGCGTCAGGATGAATGTCGGCCCGATCGAATTGACCCGGATCCGGTATTGCGCGAGGTCGAGCGCCATCGACCTGGTCAGCCCCTCGACCGCGTGCTTGGAGGACACGTAAACCGTGCGGTTGGGGGCGCCGACATGGCCGAGCTGGGACGAGATGTTGACGATCGCACCGCCCTCCCCGCGCTGGACCATCTTCCGCGCGGCGGCCTGTCCCACCATGAAAACCGCCTTCAGATTGAGGTTCATGACGGTGTCGTAATGCTCCTCGGTCACGTCGAGGAAGGGCTCGGGGATGTTGCAGCCCGCGTTGTTGACCAGGATGTCGAGGCGATCGAGACCGGCGATGGCGGATGAGACGGCGGCCGTATCGGTGACATCGCAAACCACCGGTTCGGCGGTCCCGCCGTCCGCGCGAATCGACTCGGCGACCTCTTCGAGATCGGAGCGGGTGCGGCTGATGAGCACGACGTGAGCGCCGGCCTGGGCGAGCGCCAGCGCGGCCGCCTGCCCGATTCCGCGACCGGCCCCGGTCACCGCGGCCGCCAGCCCGTCGAGCCTCATCGACGGCGTTCTCAGCCCTTCGGTCATCTCCTCCCCCTTCGCGACTGTTGACTCGACAATTGCCATCAAACCTAATCGTGCCGCCATCACCAAGGGGGGTCCGATGCCGCGACGCTACACAGAGGGCAAGCTCGACATGTCGCTCCTCCGCGAGACCGCGGAGCGTTGCAAGAACTGGGGCAAGTGGGGGCCGGACGACGAGATCGGCACCCTCAACTACATCACGCCGGAAACCGTGGTCGCCGCGGCCGGGCTGATCCGCAAGGGCCGCACCTTCTCGCTCGCGCTCAACTTCGACCGCAACGGACCGCAAAAGGGGTTGTGGGGGAACCGCTTCAACCCGATCCACACGATGCTGGCGACCGGCACGGACGCGATCTCCGGCACCCAGGACGAGGGCGGAATCCGCTACGCCGACGACATGGTCTCGCTGCCGCTCCAATGCGGGACCCAGTGGGACGCGCTCGGCCATATCTTCTACGACGACAAGATGTGGAACGGATACGACGCCCGGCTGGTCGATTCCGACGGCGCCCAGAAGAACGGCATCGAGAAGGTGAAGGACAAGATGGCCGGGCGCGGCGTGCTGCTCGACGTCGCCCGTCATTGCGGGGTCGGCTTCCTGGAGGACGGCACCGCGATCACCAACTCGGATTTGGACGAAACCGCCGAAGCCCAGGGAGTCGAGATCCGGCGCGGCGATTTCGTGATCGTGCGCACCGGGCAGATGGAGCAGCGCCTCGCCATCGGCGAGTGGGGCGGCTACGCGGGCGGCGATGCACCGGGACTCGCCTTCGAGACCGCGGAGTGGATCCACCGGAAAGAAATCGCCGCGATCTGCACCGATACCTGGGGCTGCGAGGTCCGGCCGAACGAGACCACGGAAGCGCAACAGCCCTGGCACTGGGTGGTGATCCCGATGATCGGCATCACCATGGGCGAGATCTTCTTCCTCAAGGACCTTGCGGACGACTGCGCCGGGGACGGGGTCTACGAATTCTTCTTCTGCGCGCCTCCGCTGCCGATCACCAAGGCGGTGGGCTCCCCCCTCAACCCGATGGCGATCAAGTAGTCCCGATGGCCAGGATCCTGAAAGACGCCAGGAGCGCCGACGACAAGCGCGCCGAGGACGACGCGGTCCGACGGACGGTCGAGGACATCCTCGCCGACATCGAGAGCCGCGGCGACGAGGCGGTCCGCGCCCTTTCGGAGAAATTCGACGACTGGTCGCCGAAGAGCTTTCGCCTGACGCCCGGCGAGATCGAGGCGCTGGTGGCGGCGGTGCCCGCCGATGTCAGGGAAGACATCGAGTTCGCCCAGACCCAGATCCGCAATTTCGCCCGGGTCCAGCGCGACTCGATGGCGGATGTGGAGGTCGAGACGATCCCGGGCGTCGTCCTCGGGCATCGCAACATCCCGGTCGGCAGCGTCGGCTGCTACGTGCCGGGCGGCCGCTATCCGATGGTGGCTTCGGCCCATATGAGCGTGGTTACGGCCAAGGTCGCGGGGGTGGAGCGCATCGCCGCCTGCACGCCGCCCACCGACGGCGCGCCGCACCCCGAAACCGTGGCCGCCATGGCGCTCGCCGGCGCGGACGAGATCTACATCCTGGGCGGGGTCCAGGCGGTCGGCGCCATGGGTCTCGGCACGGAGAGCATCGCGCCGGTCGACATGCTGGTGGGACCCGGCAACGCCTATGTCGCGGAAGCCAAGCGGCAGCTCTACGGCCGGGTCGGAATCGACCTCTTCGCCGGACCGACCGAGATCCTGGTCGTCGCGGACGAGACGGCGGACGCGGAAATGGTCGCGACCGACCTGCTCGGCCAGGCCGAACACGGGCCGACCTCGCCGGCCACGCTGATCGCCACGTCGGCGGCGCTCGCCGAAGCGGTCCCGGCGGAGATCGAACGCCAGCTGGCGGTGCTGCCCACGGCCGAGGTCGCGGGCGCCGCCTGGCGCGACTACGGCCGGATTATCGTGGTGGATTCGGACGAGGAGGCGGTGGTCGAGGCCGACAAGGTCGCCTGCGAACATGTCGAGATCCTGACCCGCGAGCCGCGCTGGTTCCTCGAGCGGATGCGCAATTACGGCTCGATGTTCCTCGGCCCGGAAACCAACGTGTCCTACGGCGACAAGGTGATCGGCACCAACCACACCCTGCCGACCAAGGGGGCGGCGCGCTACACGGGCGGTCTCTGGGTCGGCAAGTTCCTCAAGACCGTCACCTATCAGAGCTGCACCGAGGAGGCGAGCGTCGCAATCGGCGATTACTGCTCGCGCCTCTGCGCGATCGAGAAGTTCTGGGGCCACAAGGAGCAGGCCGACCTCAGGCTGCGCCGCTACGGCGGCCGCAATATCGGGCTGGGCGCCGGGAACTGACGCGGTCTCGCCTCCGGCCCGCGACTCTCCTCTCATCACGGACGAATCAGCGTCCGCCCCCGTGTCGTCATGCCCGGACTTGAGCCACTGCTGTCCGGTTCAGGCGTTGGAGGCTCCGCGCCGAAGGGCGGGACAGGGTCGGGCGGTGTGGGCGTTCTCCGGACCGCCCCTTTTGTGTCGTCATGCCCGGACTTGTTCCGGGCATCCACGTCCCTCCGCCGCTTCCCCCGCGCCCGGCTCGCAGCGCGATGCCGCAAGACGTGGATGCCCGGAACAAGTCCGGGCATGACGGTGGGAAGGATGCCGGCACGCCGAAATCGGTGTCTCGCGCCGAGCGATCCGTCGGAAACCCGCTGGTACCCGTGCCTTCGCCCACCATGACGGTGGGTAAGAAACGACGGAGCCGGCAACGGTTCAGGGATTCTGGTCCCAGTCCGGGTCGTCGCTGGGGGATAGCGGGGTTTCGCCGGCGAGCAGGCCCTTGCCCGGGACGTGGTTGATTTCGAGCCTTATGCCGTCCGGGTCCTCGAACACGATGTAGTAGTAGCCGGGCGCCCAGCCGCCCTCTGTCGGCCCGCGATCGATTTTCGCGCCCATCTCGCGCAATTTCGCCGCCGCCGCGTCCACGTCCTCGCGGGACCGCGCGCGCAGGCAGAGATGGTGCAGCCCCACCCGGTTCTGCACGAAGCGCTCGTTCTCGTGGTCGGGCGCCGGACGCTGGATGCCGAGCGCTGTGCGCCCGCCGACGTGATAGACGAAGTTGTTCCCGTCATAGACCTTGTGCATCCCGAGGAAGGGCAGCAGGTCGCAATAAAAGTCCCGCGATTCCTCGAAACGGCCGGCCGTCAGGATGACATGCGCCATTCCGTTGACTTCGATCATCGGGTCTCTCCGGGATTCGCGTGCGCCATCAAGTGCTTGCGCGCTTCCTCGTCCCATTCGCCGGTGGGCCGGCCGAAATCCTTCCCGACGTCGTAGCCCCTTCTCAGCGCGGGGCGCTGCTGCAGCGCCTTGTACCAGCGTTTCACGTTGGGAAAGCTGTCGAGATCCACCTCCTGCTGCTTGTAGGTGATGACCCACGGCCAGCAGGCCATGTCGGCGATGGAGTAATCGCCCGCGATGAACTCCCGTTCCTCCAGCCGCCGGTCGAGGACGCCGTAGAGCCTGAGCATCTCGTTCGTGTAGCGCTCGACGGCGTAAGGGATCTTTTCCGGCGCGTAGAAGCGGAAATGGCCCGACTGGCCCAGCATCGGACCGAGCCCGCCCATCTGCCACATCAGCCATTCGGTCACCTCCATGCGGCCGCGCAGATCGGCGGGCAGAAACTTCCCGGTCTTCTCCGCCAGATAGAGCAGGATCGCGCCGCTCTCGAACACCGAGACAGGCTCGCCGCCGCCGGGCGGGTCGCGGTCGACGATCGCCGGCATCCTGTTATTGGGGCTGATCGCCAGGAATTCCGGCTCGAACTGCCCGCCGCGGCCGATATTGACCGGAACCACACGGTAGTCGAGCTCCATCTCCTCCAGCGCGATGGAGATTTTCCAGCCGTTCGGCGTGGGCCAGTAATGGGCGTCGATCATCGCGGAAACTCCACCAGAGGGATCGGAAATCGGGCTCGCGACCCGAATGCGCCGAAATAAAGCAGCTTCCGTCGTCGCTTGCCAATCTCGCCGGCCGCCCATAGCGTGCGGGCAACCGTTTCTTCCTCGAAAGGAACCGACCATGTCGACCTACGTCCTCGTCCACGGCGCCTGGCATTCGGGCGATCTGCTGGAAGCCACCGCCGCGCCGATCCGTGCCGCCGGCCACGAGGTTCACTGCCCCACACTGGCGGGAAACCGGCCGGGCGACGCCAAGACGGTGGGCCTCGCCGAGGCGATCCAGTCGATCGTGGACTATCTCGAAGAGCACGACCTGAGCGATGTGCTCCTGATGGGTCACAGCTATGGCGGCATGGTCATCACCGGCGTCGCCGACAAGGCGGCCGGGCGGATCCGGCGGCTGATCTACTGGAACGCCTTCGTGCCCAATGACGGCGAATCCCTGAACGACATGGTGCCGCCCCACTATGTCCATATGTTCGACGCGATGGCGGCCGAGATCGGCGACGGTTCCGTCACGATGCCTTACCCGATCTGGCGCGAAGCCTTCATGAACGATGCGGACGCCGGCCTGTCGCAGTCCGCCTACGACAAGCTGAACCCCCACCCCTACGCCACTTTCACCGACAAGATTTCCCTCGCGACCAACCCGGCGGAGATGGAGTTGGCCAAGTCCTACATCAACTGCACCGAGGACACGTCCCTGCCGCACAGCATGACGTGGCATCCGCGGCTGTCGGAAAAGCTCGGCCTGTTCCGGCTGATCCAGATCCCCGGCGGACACGAGGTCTGCTTCACGGCGCCCGACCGCCTCGCCCAGGCGATCATGGATGCCGGTCGGGATTGGGACGCGTCCGGTCTATCGACCGCGAAACGCGGGCCGGCGCTTCTCGAGGAAGGCTTCGACCCCTTCGCGGAAGTCGTCGCTCCGGTAGATTTCTTCGTACCACGGCGCTCCTTCGGCCACGGCTTTTCCCGCGGCGCCGATCCGGTCGACGATCTGCTTGACCGCCTTGAGCGATAGCGGCGCGTTGCGCGCCAGCAGCCCCGCAACCTCTCCGGTGACGGTCTCCAGCTCCTCGGCGGGCACGATCCGGTTCAAGAGCCCCAGAGAGAGCGCCTCCCCGGCCGCGATCGACCGGCCGGTCATCAGCAGGTCCTTGGCGCGGCCCGGACCGACCAGGCGCACCAGCCGGGCGACGTCCGGCACCGGCGGAACCAACCCGATACGGGCGACCGGGATACCGACGCGCACCGCGTCCGAGGCAATCCGCAGATCGCAGGCCATCGCGACCAGCAGGCCGCTGCCGATGGCGAATCCGTGGATCATCGCGATTACCGGCTTGGGCACCGCCGCGATCGCGGACATGAGCGCTTCGGCCTCCTCGTCATAAGCGAGGGCGTCCTCCGGCGTGGCCAGCCGTTTACGGAACTCGTTGATGTCCGCCCCCGATATGAACGCGCGGTCGCCGGCGCCGCGCAGCACGACGACGCGGACATCCGGATCGGCGCCGAGGTCGGCGAACGCTCCGGCCAGTTCCGCGCATAGTGCCGAGTCGAGGGCGTTGCGGACCTCCGGGCGATTGACGATCGCCCAGGCAATCCCGTCCCTGCATTCGATCGACAGCGCGTCCGACATGGCGGCAATCCCGGGCCCGGCCGGTCAGGGGACGAAATCGGTCAGGACGCCGTAAGTGTCGGGCCGGCGGTCGCGGTAGAACTGCCAGGCGCGGCGTCGTTCCACGATGACGTCGAGGTCGCACTCGGCGATGAGCACTTCCTCTCCTTCGCCGGCCTGGACCATGATCTCGCCGGTGGGATCGAGGACCACGCTGCGCCCGTAATAGGTGTATTCGCCCTCCGTGCCGACGCGGTTGAGCCCGGCGACGAAGTACTCGTTGAAAATCGCGTGCGCGGCCAGCTCCTTCTCCCAGACCCGCACCGACAGGCTTGCGGTCGGCGTCGCGCTCGGCACCAGCAGGATTTCGGCGCCGTTGAGACCGAGCGCGCGGGCGCCCTCAGGGTAATGCCGGTCGTGACAGATCAGGATGCCGATGCGCCCGAACCGGGTCTCGAACACCGGATATCCGAGATTGCCGGGCTTGAAATAGAGCTTTTCGTAGAACTTGGTGCTGAGCGGGATGTGGTTCTTGCGATAGACCCCCAGCAGGCTTCCGTCGGCGTCGATCACCGCGGCCGAGTTGTAGTAGACGCTCTTGCCGACGCTCTCGTAGACCGGCGCGACGATCGCCGTGCCAAGCTCCGCGGCCAGTTCCTGCATCCGCTCGGTGATCGGACCCGGGATTGGCTCCGCCTTGTCGAACACGGACATGTCGAGCGCCATGATGAAGAACAGCTCGTGGAAGATCTCCGGCAGCAGGATGACCTGTCCCCCCTTCCCCGCCGCTTCGCGGATCATGTCCTCGGCGCAGGCAAGATTGCGGGGTCGTTCTCCCGAGCAATCCATCTGCAGCAACGCCACGCTTGTCTTCATCGCCTGCTCCGGTTCGGGTTGCGGGACGGTGCGCCCTGCGCTCAGGGCATCACTTCGCCGCCGGCGGGCGCGAGGTTCTGGCCGGTGACGAAATCGGAGTCGTCCGAGGCGAGGAACAGCGCGCAGGCATTGACGTCCTCGACCTCGCCGAGCCGCCTGAGCGGGTAGCGCTGGCGCAGCGACTCGAGATAGTCATGCGGCAGGCTGGCCGTGGTCTCGCCGCGGATCATCGCGGGCGTCAGGCAGTTTACGCGAACGCCTTGCGGGCCGACCTCCTTCGCCAGCGCGCGGGTAAAGCCGATCATCGCCGCCTTGGCGGCCGACAGGTGGGTGAAATTCTCCATCCCGGTCATGCCGAACGTGCCGCCCATGTTGACGATCTTTCCCGAGCCCTTCTCCAGCATATGCGGCAGCACCGCGCGGCAGCACAGGAACATTGCCCGCACGTGGACGGCGAACAGCGTATCCCAGGCTTCGATCGGCATGTCGACCAGCGGGGACGCACTGACCACGCCCGCATTGTTGACCAGAATGTCGATCCCGCCGAAGCGATCGACGGCCCCGGCGACGATCTTGTCGACGATCTCGGGCTCGGTGATGTCGCCCTGGAAGGCTTCGGCGTCGCCGCCGGCCTCGCGGATCGCATCGACCGTGTCCGCCGCTCCTTCGGCGCTGGTGTTGTAGCCCACCGCGACCGCCGCCCCTTCCCCGGCAAAGGCGATCGCCATCGCCTTGCCCAGACCGCGGCTCGCCCCGGTGATCAGCGCGACCCTGCCTTCGAGCTTGCCCATGTTCGGCCTCGCTACCCCGATCCTTGCAGCAGGTTGTCCAGCTCCCTGTAGTCCGGCAGCGTCGTGTCGATCGCTTCCCCGCCCCGCAGCACGGTCCGGTCGTTCTGCGGCCTGGAGAGCAGTTCGCTGTAGCCGCGCCCGTTGAACAGTACCAGATCGGCGGGCTCTCCGACGTCGATGAGACCGGGGCCGTCGAGCCCCATGACCTGGATGGGCGTCGCGGTGACGCTGCGCGGCCATTCGTCCATCGGAAGGTCGATATGGGCGATACGGGCGGCCTGGGTAAACACTTCCAGCATGTCGTGGTCGCCATAGCCGTAGAACGGATCGCGGCAGTTGTCGCTCGCGAACGAGACCTCGATGCCGCGCGCCGCCATTTCGCGCACCAAAGTGACGCCCCGCCGGCGCGGGGTGCGGCCCGCTTCGCGGTCCATCAGGAAGACGTTGCACATCGGCAGGCTGACGACCGCGATGCCGGCTTCCGCGACCAGGTCGAGGGTGCGGTCGGCATCTTCGTCGGGCTGCACGGCGAGGCTGCAGCAATGGCCGCACTGTATGCGCCCGGCGAACCGGTTGCGCCGTGCCGCCTGGGCGACGTGCCGGAAAGTCCTGTCGCGCAGGTCGAGGCTTTCGTCGACATGCAGGTCGAGATCGAGCGAACGCTCCGACGCCAGGCGGAAAATGTCGTCCAGAATGTCGTCCATGCCGGGGACCATGAAGATCACCGCGCCGACGATCCCGCCCGATTTGGCTACCAGGTCGACAATCGCGTCGCTTTTGCCGTCCCGGAATTCCTCGACCATCAGCAAATTGACCCCCTGGAGGTCGATCCTGCCCCGCCACTCCTCCCGCAATTCGCGGAACACGCCCCAGGTCGTCGCGGCCTGCCCGGGAGGGGACTGCAGATGCGTTCGGATGGCGCGCGTCCCGTGCGCGTAGGCGCACCGAAGCCCGAACTCCATACGGGCGCGCAGATCGTCCGCCGACCAGTTCGCGTCGCGGTCGTTCGCAACGGCTTTCGCGGCGGTCCAGAAAGAACCGTCGGCATTCGGGGCGCGTGTCCAGATATGGCCGATGTCGAGATGGGTGTGGATGTCGGCAAAACAGGGCCAGACCTGTCCGCCGTCGAGATCGCGGTCGCCGGGCTCGACATTCCCGGCGGGCCGCCGGATGGCAGCTATGCGTCCCGCGTCGATCTCGATGTCGACGCTGGCGAGCCTTTCCGCATCCACCGCCAGCCCGCCCGGCGGATCGGCCAGCAGGGGGAGCGGCACTCTCGCATTGCGCAAAACGAACGACGTCATCGCGGCCGCCTCCGGTTACGAGTCCATCGCCGCGCCCGGGAAATAAGCCTCGGCATTTCGGTAGAACACCTTTTCGAGCACCTCGTCGCCAAGACCCAGCCCCTGCCAGCGGTCGATCATCATCTCGAACTTCAGCACGGGGTAGTCGCAGCCGAACATGATGCGGTCCTGCAAACGCCCGCCGATCTGCCGGACGAGCTGGGGCGGCAGGGTCTTCGGCGACCAGCCATGCAGCTCGTAGTGGACGTTTCCCTTGTGCAGCAGGATGGCGATCATATCGTCCTGCCAGGGAAAGGCCGGCCGGGCCGCGAGGATCTTCAACTCGGGAAACCGCGCGGCAACGGCATCGATATGCCGGGGATGGCCGTTGTCGAGCAGGATGCCCTTGCCGCCCGGCTGTCCCTGGCCGATGCCGGTGAGCCCGCAATGGATCAGCACCGGGATGCCGGCGTCTATCGAAACCTTGTAGAAGGGATCCCAAATGGGATCGCTGGCCGGATAACCGTCCGCCATCTGGCCGACGATGCCGAAGCCGATGAAGCCGGCATCCGCGGCCACCGCGCGTTCGAATTCCCGGATGCCGTCCTTGCCGATCTCGGGGTTGAAGGACAGCCAGTGGCCGAAGATCACGTCGCGGTGCCGCCGCGCGACGTCGAAGCAGTAATCGTGGATCTCCCGGATCTCGTCGAGGTCGTCCATCCAGGCGGTCAAAGCGAGGTCGAGGATCGTGCGCACGTTGTTCCCGCGGAAGGTATCCGCCATTTCCTGCTCGGTCTGGAATTCGGCGGCGGTGCGCCAGATCCGTTCCTGGCTGGCGCGCTCGACCGGATCCTGGAAGATGTAACCGCGCTCGGTGCTCCAGTGCGAATGGCAGTCGAAAACCCTCATGACTCTCCCCTCGTGGCGTCGCGCGGAGTAGCATATCAGGGGGAGGACAATCGGACATGAACGGGCTTCCGGCGAGCAGATTGCCGATCTATCACGGCTCCATCGACTGGGCGCAACTCCATCGCGACTACCCGGTTCCGGACGTGTTCGAGGAGACGGTTTACAAGTGGCCGGCCGGGCGGGTCCGCGAATTGCAGAACGAACGCTTCCTGCGGTGCGTCGAACAGGCTTGGAACAATCCTTTCTACCGCAAGCGCTGGCGGGCGGCCGGGCTGGAGCCGGGCGACGTCGCGAGCATCGACGACAGCCACAAGATCCCGACCTACAACTCCGACGACGTGAAGCGGGACCAGCTCGAGAACCCGCCCTTCGGCGAATTCCACAATGTCGGCCCGGCGGAGCGTGCGACGGCGCCGCTCAAGATGCAGACCTCAGGCGGCACCACGGGCAAGCCGCGGGTGACGCTCTACCGGCCGCAGGAATGGGAGCTCAACGGGCTCACCGCGGCGCGCACGCTATACATGCAAGGCGCCCGGCCCGGCGACGTCATGCAAATCCCGGTGACGCTCGCGCTCGGCAATCTCGGCTGGTGCGTCTACAAGGCGGTACACGACTATCTCGGCATCCTTCCGCTGACCACCGGCACAGGCGTGGTGACGCCGAGCCGGCGACAGATGGAGATCGCCTTCGACTACGGCACCAATCTCTGGTGCTCGTTCCCGGAATACATGCTGCGGCTGGCCCAGGCGAGCCGGGACGAGCTCGGCCGCGATTTCCGCGAACTCGGCACCAAGTCCGTGCTGACCTTCCTCGGACCCGACACCAGGGGCGCGCTCCGCGCCGAGATGGAGGAGGTGCTGGGCTGCGACGTCTACGACAACTACGGCACCAACGAGATGGGCGGCGGCGCGTTCGAATGCCGCCACAAGAACGGCCTCCACTTCTCCGAGGACTGCATGTATTTCGAGATCGTCGATACCGAGACCGGGGCACCGGTTCCCGACGGCGAAAGCGGCAATCTGGTGGTGACGGTGTTTTACCGGGCGCTGCCGCCGATCGTCCGTTTCAACCTGCGCGACCTCGGGCGCATCGTCCACACGGACACCTGCGACTGCGGCAGCAACTTCCGCCGCATGGACCATTTCCTCGGCCGGTCCGACGACATGGTCAAGATCCGCGGCGTAAACCTCAACCCGATGGCCTGCCTCAACGCGGTCACGAGCGACGAGCGCACCACCGGCGAATGGGTATGCATCGCCGAGACCGTCGAGAGCCGCGGCGTCCGGCGCGACGAGATGACCGTGCAAGTCGAGATACGCAGCGATGCCGGTTCGGCCGAAGGGCTCAAGGAGGGGATCGAAGACCTGCTGAGGGGCGATCTCGGGCTCGGCGTCACGGTCGAGCTGGTCCCGCAGGGAAGCCTCGACGAGATCGCCAATGTGGGCGGCCGAGAAGGCAAGCCGAAACGCCTGGTCGACCGCAGGCCGGGTTACCGGAACTAGAAAGGGGACAGTGCGATGGCTCTCAGCGAATCGCAGCAGATAGGAATGTGGGAAGAGGTTCTGCGCCTCTGCAGGGTCCATGACGGGGAAACCGTCGTCGTGCTGACCAAGCCCGAGGCGCGGCCGGAAAACGTCAGGGCGGCGCGCAACGCCTGTATCCAGATCGGCGCCACGACCGTCCACATGGAACCGCATATCGGCGGCTCGCGCCTGCGCGAAAACGCGGTCGCGATGGATGCGATGCGCGCCGCCGACATGGTGATCGACCTTGTCGGGCTGCACCTGCTGCGCGGCGGCGAACTGCCGCATGTCCGGGCGGCGGACACCCGCATCCTCTACGTCACCGAACCGCCCGAAGCGCTCGCGCGGATGATGCCGCGCGAGGACGACAAGCGCCGGGTCTACGCCGCGGGCAGGCGGATCGAGGCCGCGAGCACCATGCGGGTCGAATCGGACGCCGGCACGAATTTCGAATGCGACCTCGGCGAGTATCCTGTTCTGTACGAGTACGGCTATTCCGACGATCCCGGCCACTGGGACCACTGGCCGGCGGGGTTCGTCGCCACCTGGCCCAACGAGTCGTCGGCGCGCGGGACCATTGTCGTCGACCGGGGCGACATCGTCTTTCCGTTCAAGTCATACGTGCAGACGCCGATCCGGGTCGACATCGAGGACGGTTTCGTGACCGGCATTTCGGGTGATTTCGACGCCGACTACATGCGGGAGTTCATCGAGAGCTACGACGACCGCGACGGCTTCGCGATGTCGCATGTCGGCTGGGGATTGCAGCCCCGCGCGAGCTGGACCGCGCTCGGGATGATGGACAAGGCGCAGACCAACGGCAACGACGGCCGCGCCTATTACGGCAACTTCATGTTCTCGACCGGACCCAACGACGATGCCGGCGGGCCGCGCGACACGCTGTGCCACCTGGATATCCCGATGCGCAACTGCTCGGTCTGGCTCGACGACGAGCCGATGCTGCTGAAGGGCGAAATCGTGCCCGAGGACCAGCGCGCGCCGGGGCGCTGATCGCGAACCTTTCGTCCGTCATTTCGACCGCGGCGCCGGAGGCGCGGAGCGGAGAAATCTGTCAGCGCAGGCGTCGCGGCATCGGGACGGGAAGATATCTCCGCTCCGCCGCGCTCCGCACGGCTCCGGTCGATATGACGAAAAAAGCCGGCAGATCCGTCGTCGCCGGCCGCTACGGCGAGCGTATCTCGCGGTAGTGGCCCCAGGCCTTGCGCGTGAATTCTATCGCCGTAAGCGCGAACCCCAGGGTGATGACGAACATCAGATAGCCCTTGGGAACGGGGTAGACGCCGGGCGTCATGACGTTGCGCTCGACATGGCTCCAGGCGGAGAGCGCCGAGTAATAGACCCCCGGCACCAGCGCGCAGACGATCAGCAACGAGCCCCAGCAATTGAAGACCGCCTGGGTCCGGGCGCCGAGCGTCTGAACCAGTACATCGATGCGGATATGGCCCTCCGCCTGGCGCACCAGCCAGGCCATGCCCAGGAACGGCGTGAACAGAAGGAAATACTCGCAGACCTCGATCACCCAGCCGATCGGCGCGCCGAAGAAATATCGCAGCAGCACATCGACCACGACGAACACCATCGAGGCCAGCACCATGAGCCCGACGACCGCGGCGAGCAGGCCCAGGAAACGATCGTAAGCGGCGACGGGGTTCATGGGGTCCGCGTTCTCACACTCGTTCGGGGAATTGGGTGAGGCGGCGGCCGATCGACCGCCGCCTCCCCGATGCGCCGGTCAGTCGGCGAATTTCATGAGTTCCTTGCCGTATTTCGGGCTCTTCTTCTCGATCTCGGCCCAATGCGCGTCATAGGCCGCGGCAAGCCACTTCTTGGTTTCCGCGTCGCTCAGGCGGATGAACTCCAGCCCCTCCTTCTTGAGAGCGGCATCCTCCTGGTTATTCCTCTCGGTCAGAAACTTTTCCTCCGCCTTTTCAATCGCCGGCGCGAGGTCGTCGATCGTCTTGCGGATATCCGCCGGCAGGCCGTTCCAGGTCTTCATGTTGATCAGCACCGCCGTGTCGTTGGAATAGAACGGGATGTCGTAGACGTACTTCGTGACCTCGTGGAAGCCGAAATCGCGGATGCCGAGGAAGGTCCAGCAGAAGCCGTCCACCACGCCGCGTTCCATCGCCGTATAGACCTCGCCGGCCTTCATCAGGATCGGCGTGCCGTTGAGGCCCTTGACCAGCGGCACGTAGGTCGGCGAGACCCGCATCTTCAACCCGGTCAGGTCGGAGCTCGCGATCTTCTTGTTGCCATAGCACCGATAGCCGTTGCCCTTGGTGCCGCCGACATGCGAGTGGTAGTAGACCCCGTGCTCGGCGTGAATTTTCCGCATCAACGCCGTATAGCCGAGCGGCCGCAGCTCGCTGGCGAACTTCTTGACCCCGAGGCTGGCCGCCGCTTCCGGCACGGTCGCCCGATAATAGGCGCCCGCGGTCATCAGCACGTCGACAACGCCGTCGCGCACCGCCTCGAACTGCTCGAAGGGCGGCACCACCTCGGAGCCGCCGATCAGGCTGACGATCACCTTGCCCTTGAGCGCCTTGTTGACCTCCTTCTGGAATGTCAGGAAGCCGTGGCTGCCGATGAAGTCGGCGGGCCATGGAAGCAGGCCCTTGAGAACGATCGGATCCGCCGCCCTGACGGTGGCGGTGTGGCCGAACAGGCCGATCGCGCCGGCAACGGCCAGCGCGAGCGAGACTTTGGATAGTTTGGCAAACTTCATTTGTTCCCCCCGGTTGAGACCGTCCGAGCGACGGTCTTGGTCAAAAACGTAGCACCACGCATTTCGCCTGCGCAATTCGGGCGCAGCCCCGTCTTCTCGTAGCATCGTCACCTGTAAAAGAGGTCTTGCAGCAGGGTCGTGGTCTCGGGCACCAGCAGGACCACGGAGAGAGCGATCAGATCGCAGACCAGGAATGGTAGCCCGGCCATGTAGATCGCCTTGATCTTGGTGCCCGGCGGCGCCACGCCCTTCATCACGAACAGCAGCATCCCGAACGGCGGCGTGGTCAGCGCCATCTCCAGGTTGATCAGCATCAGGACGCCGAACCAGATCGGGTCGTAGCCGAGGAACTTCACGATCGGGATGTAGAGCGGCAGCGTGATCAGCATGATCGCCACCTGCTCCATGAACGTGCCGAGGATCAGGACGACGATCTGCATGCAGACGATGAGCAGCAGCGGGTGGATGTCGAGATTGCCGACCGCGGTGAGCAGGCCGCGGGTAGCGCCCGAGAACGCCATGATCTGGCTGAAGCCGATTGCGCCGATCAGGATGGCGAACATCATCACCGAAATCTTCACCGTGCCGGTGACCGACTTGACGATCACCTCGCGGGTCAGCCCGCCATAGGCGAAGGCGACGATGAACGAGCCCATGCAGCCCATGGCCGCCGCCTCGGTCGGCGTGGCGACCCCGATCACGATCACGCCGGTGACCAGGAAGACGATCACACCCAGCGGCAGCAGATACTTCACGATCCCGACGATGCGCTCCCGCCAGGGTGTGCGCTCGACCTCGTAGGCCGGGGTGAGCTCGGGCTGGAGCTTGCAGCGGATCACGATGTAGGCGATGTAGAGCACCGCCATGATCAGGCCGGGGATCAGCGCGGCGATCAGCAGCCGACCGATGGAAAGCTTGCCGATCGCCGCCAGGATGACCGCGAGCGAGCTTGGCGGCACGATCATGGCCAGCCCGCCGCTCGCGATGATCGGCCCTATCGACATCGGCGCCTTGTAGCCGCGGCGCTGCATGTCGGGCAGCAGCATGGTCCCGAGCAGAGCCGTGTTCGCCATCGTCGAACCGCTCAGGCTGGAGAACATGGTCCCCGAGGCGACCGTCAGCAGGCTGAGCCGGCCTGGCAGCCGGCCCATCAGCTTGTCGAGCACGTCGACCGCGCGGAACGCGACCTTAGAGTGCCACAGGATTTCGCCCATCAGGATGAAGAGCGTGATCGGCAGCAGCGTGAAGCTGGTCACCGAGGCGTACATGCTCGCGGTGAAGGTGTTGAAGGCCGCGCCGCCGCCCTGGAGGATCAGGACCCCCAGCATGTTCACGATGACGAAGGCGAAGGCGACGGGGATGCCCTGGAGGAGCAGGAACATCGCGCCCCCGAAGATGACCAGAAGCGGGATCCACCACTCGATCATCGGGCGCGCCCCGGCGCTTCGCGCGCCGCGATCCCCGGATCATCGACGATCTGCCATCCTCCCCCGACGCCACGCGCGGCGCCTTCCGGCGCTCTTGCGGTCTTCTTGAACGAATACTAGCAGGCCGCCCGCCCGGCGCGCCAATGGCGCCCGCGGACCCGATCTTTCCGCGGGAAAACCAACCGCCGAAACGCCCTCCCCCGGCCCCTCCCGCAAGCGGGAGGGGGGAAGGCAGGTAGCGCTCGGCGGGCGAGCTCCCTCTCCCCCGCGGGGGAGAGGGTCGGGGTGAGGGGCCTCTCCGGCGACCGCCGGCTGCGATCGTGCCCGGTCGAAAATGCTCTAGCCCGGACCGTCATCCTCGGAGATCCGATCGAGAACGTCGTTGATGACGTGATGGATGCCGAGCTCCAGCTTCGACATCGGGCCGGGCCGCAACCGGCGGGACTTCATGTTCTGCTGCAACGACGCGACCATGGCGCGGTCTTCCTCGACGACATCGATCAGGTAGTCCCGGTAGACCTCGATTTTCTCCTCGAAGCCGGGCAGATCGAAGTGCTGCGCGGGAAACAGCGTGTAGTTGACGACGCGGCAGCGGTCCGGCCCCAGCGGCCACATGACGAAAGGGTGCACGTTGTCGGACCGGGCGATCAGCTGCATGTTCGGCGAGAGATGGCCCGAACAGGCGAAATTGTCCGGCTTGTCGTCCAGCCAGGGCATCCTGCCGAACAGGCTCTGGCCGCCGGGCACCATCGGAGCGGAGTGGTAGAACATGCTGGTGCCGCCGCGCTCGAACAGGTTGAACGGGTACCTGTCGGCGCGTCCGCGCTTCGCGCCGATGGTCTTCGCGTGCAGCGTGGCGGCGTGGTAGACGTCGAGCAGGTTCTCGACGAACAGCTTCCAGTTGCAGTCGAACTCGGCCTCGACCTTGACGGCGAGACGGCAATCCTCCTGGCGCAGGAAGCCGAATTCCCGTTCGAAATGAGCGACGAAATCGGTCAGCGGCGGCGCGTCGTCATCGAAGGCGATGAAGACCCAACCCGCCCATGTGCCGAGCCTGAGGGGCGGCAGCCCGCACCGCGAGGGATCGAACTCCTCGGACTCCTCCATGAACGCGGCGCCGGTGAGCGCGCCTTTGAGATCGTAGGTCCAGCCATGATAGGGGCAGCTGAAATGGCTGGTATTGCCCTCTCCCCGGATCACCTCGACCCCGCGATGGGCGCAGGTATTGGAGAAGGCCCTGAGTTCTCCCCCGTCGTCGCGGACCACGAGGGCCGGTTCGCCCATGATGCGGACCGCAATGTAATCGCCGGGGTTCTCCAATTCCTCGACGCGGGCGACGCAAAGCCAGTCCTTCATGAAGATGTTGCGCTTCTCAAGCTCGTAGACTTCCGGCGAGCAGTAGAACGCGCCCGGCACATGGCGTGCCTCGGCAATCGGGCGGCGGATCTTCCCGACGCCCTCCCCGCCCCACCCGGACGCCGCGGAGCCGGTTAAGGGACCTTCCTCGCTGGGTGCCATCTTCGGATTCCCCCGGTCAGGTGAACTCCCTGTCGATCTGCTTCCAGTATGTGTCTTTCCGGACCACCTTGCCGCCGCGGAACTTCCACAGGTCGCAACCGAGCAGTTCGAGCTTCTCGCCCTTCGCGGTGGTCCCGGTAAGCGTCCATTCTGACACGCCGACATCGCCCGCGACCCAGTTGCCGCCATCGGTCCATCGGGCGTCAGGGATAGATTCGAAGCGCGCCACCAAAGCCTCGCGGACCGCCTCCGCGCCCTCGTATTTGCGGCCCCAAGGGTGGGGTCCCCGCGCCATCACCCATACGACGTCGTCGGCGCAGTAACCCATGATGGCGTCGACGTCGTGGCGGTTGAAGGCATCGACGATCGCGGCGACGGTCTCGACGGTAACTTGCCCGCCGGCGCCACTCATGCCCCGAGATCCACGCGGTCGAGATAGTAGTTGAGCAGGCTGTGCAGATTGACCTCCATGCGCGACAGCGGCCCCGGTTCGAACAGCCGCGAATTCATGCCGCGCTGCAGGGAATTGACCATCTCGCGGTCCTCCTCGACCACCCGCGCCAGAAAGTCGTGATAGACGCGCGCCTTCTCCATGAAGTCCGGTCGTTCGAAATGCTCGGCGGGGAAGACGTGGTAGACGATGACCTGCGTCCTGTCCGGCGCCAGCGGCCAGATGACCATCGGGTGCGATTCGTCGATGCGGCCGAACATGTGGAAGTTGGGGGCGAGATAACCGGTATAGGCGAAGCTCATCGGCTTGTCGGCGAGCCACGGCATCTTTCCCACCAGCGAAACGGAATCGGGGGTGTCGGGCGCGGCGTCGTAGAACGAGCTGAAACCGCCCTTCTCCTTCACGTTGAAAACGAACTCGTCGATGTCGATGTGGCCCCCGAAGGTATCCCGATGCAGGACCTGGACGTGATAGAAGTCCTGCAGATTCTCCACGAAGAGCTTCCAGTTGCAGTCGAGGCCGACGACGTGCTTGGTCGCCAGCTTCATTCTCTCGTGACGAAGGAAGGCGAACTCCCTTTCGTATTCCGCCGCGAATTCGGAGAGCGGCGCCGCATCGGGATCGAAATTGACGAACATCCAGCCGCGCCATTCGTCGAAGCGCAGCGGCGTGAGCCGGCAGTTTTCGGGAACGAACCCTTCCGCTTCCTTCATGTAGGGGGCGCCGATGAGCCTCCCCTGGAGGTCGTACAGCCAGGCGTGATAAGGGCAGCTGAATTCCCTCGTATTGCCCGACCCGCTGACGACCTCGACGCCGCGGTGCTTGCAGACATTGGCGAAGGCGTTGACCCGGCCGTCGTCGTCGCGGGCGACGATAATCGGCTCGTCCATGATCCTCAGTGCCATGTAGTCGCCGGGGTTCTCGACCTCCTCCATGCGGCCGACGCAGAGCCAGTCCCGCATGAAGATCTTTTCTTTCTCGAGCCGGTAGATTTCGGGCGAGGTGTAGACGTGCCCCGGCAGGTGGCGCGCCTTGTGCAGGGTATCCCGGGTTCGCGCTATGCCGGCGGAAGTTTCCTGGACCGAATATCCGGAGACGGACATGCCGCCCTCCCCTGCTGCCTCTCGATCCCGCTTATAGCGCGCCCGCCGCCGCTCTGTCGATTTGCGGGCGACCGTCCGCCGCCATGCCGCTATCCGCCCTTGTCGTTGACACCCGACGCCGAAGCACGCCATTTCGCCCCGTTCGGTGCATGGGGTGGGCGACGCCTTGCCCCGCAGCCCGGCCCGGCGCGCACCGCGGGCCCGTAAGGTATTGAGTCATGACGGTAATCGTCGATACCCGAGCCGATCTCACGCTCGAAACGGCCAGGCGGGTGGCGTGGGAGGGCGAGGGCGTCGAGCTCGGCGCCACGGCGCTCGCGGCCATGGCGCGCGGCCGGGACCGGCTGGAACGCATTCTCGAACGCGATCCGGAAGTCACGATCTACGGCGTGACGACGGGTCCGGGGCAGCTTGCCCGGCAGAATCTCACGCCCGGGCAACGCGAGCGGTGGGCGGGCATGTCGCCGGCGGGCGCCGCGGCAAGCTGGGGCGACCCGCTGCCCGAACGTGCGGTGCGTGCGATCGTCTTGGCGCGGCTGACCAACTTCGTGGAGGGCCACGCAGCGGTATCGCCGGAGATCGCCCGCAAGGTCGCCGCGATGCTGGACGAGGACAGCATGCCCACGGTCCCTACCCAGGGTCAGGGCGGACCAGGCGAGGTCCTTTCGCTGAGCCACCTGTTCACGGACCTGGTGGAAAATGCGGAGCCCGCGGTCAAGGACGTGTTGTGCCTGATCAACGGGTCGCCCGCGGCCACCGGTCTCGTCACCGATGCCGCGCTTGCCGCCGGCAACCGGTTCGATGCGGCGGCGCGCATCTTTGCGCTGTCCTTCGAGGCCTTCAACGCCCCGCTCGGCCATCTCGACCCCGCGCTCGACGGTTACTGGAACAACCCGCATGACAGCTGGGCGCTCGGACGGCTTCGCGAACTGGTCGGCGGCGGTCACGGCGGGAAACGGCGCCCCTATCAGGCGCCCGTCAGCTACCGCATCGTTCCGCGGATGCTGGGCCAGGCGCGGCGCGCGGCGACCATGGCCGCGGAAATCGCGGCCGAGTCGCTCCAGGCCGTGACCGACAACCCGGTCTGGATCGACGACGTCGACGAGGATCGTCCCTACGGACGGTTCGAATCGACCGGCGGCTATCACAACCCCCACGCGGTGCTCGCCATGGACGCCCTGACCGCCGCCTGCGCCAATCTCTGCGTGCTCGCCGAACGCCAGGGCGCGAAGCTTCTGGACGGCGCCGTCTCGCTGCTTCCCGATCAGCTGGTCGATCCCGAAGCCGGCGGCGACATCCGCCGTTCCTATATGGGAGGCTTGCCGATGGCCCAGACCGGCTATGAGGAAGAGGCCCGCCTCTACGCCCAGGCCACGTTGCTTCCGGGCAGCGAATCGGGAGGGTTCGGCCAGAACGACGTGGCGAGCCCGGTGTTCCTGGCGTGGTCCAAGCAGGATCGCGCCGGAAAATGTCTCGACATGGCGCTTGCCAGTCTGATGCCGATCGCCCTGCGCGCGCTCGACGTCACCCACCGTCCGGTCCCGCCGCCTCTGGCGGATCTCGAGGCCATGGTCCGGGAGGCGCTGCCCGATCTGGCGGAGCGCAGGGCGTTCGGTCCCGCGGTGGCCTCGATCGCGGAAGCCCTGCGCCGCGAAATCTATCCGTCGTGACGACGAACCGGTCGGATGTCGATGCCACCCCCCGACCGGCACCGTGGCGCTCCATCGTCGCTACAGCATTTTCCGACCCGCCCTCCCCCGGCCCCTCCCGCGAGCGGGAGGGGGGAAAGTAAGGGGGCGGCGGCGAGCGAGTCCTCCCTCTCCCCCGCGGGGAGAGGGTCGGGGTGAGGGGGACCGCTCGGGCGACAGCCGGCCGCGATCGTGCCCGGTCGTGGTGGCGCACGCACTTGCCCCGGTTGACGACCGTGTCGGGTGCGCCTCCCGCCTCGATCACTTCGCCAAAGGAAGCGAAGTCTTCCGCCGTCAGCGGTCGGACGACGATGTCCCGCGTCACGGACCCGCTCCGAACCGCGCCAGCCGCGGATGCCGGTTCACATCCTTGTAGAGCAGATAGCGGAACCGTCCGGGACCGCCGGCATAGCAGGCCTGCGGACAGAAGGCGCGCAGCCACAGGAAGTCGCCCGCCTCCACCTCCACCCAGTCGCGGTTCAGCTTGTAGACCGCCTTGCCCTCCAGCACATACAGCCCGTGCTCCATCACATGGGTCTCTTCGAACGGTATCGTCGTGCCCGGCTCGAAAGCGACGATGCTCACATGCATGTCGTGGCGCAGATCGCCGGGATCGACGAAAACGGTCGTGACCCAACGGCCCCGGGTGTCGGGCATCGGGATCGGCTCTATGTCCTGCTCGTTGGCGAAGATCGGAGTCGGCGCGGCGATCCCGTCGACCGGCTCGTACCGCTTTCGGATCCAGTGGAACCGCGCGGGCCGGGCGCCGGCGTTCTCGACCGTCCATGGCGCGCCGGGCGGCAGGTAGGCATATCCGCCAGGATCGAGGCGATGTATCTCCCGGTCGAGGGCGACGGTCAGCGCGCCGTCGGTCACGAAGATCGCGCCCTCGGCCTCACAATCCGGCTCGGGTCGATCGCTGCCCCCGCCCGGGGAAACTTCCATGACCAGCTGCGCGAAGGTCTCCGCGAAACCCGACAGGGGGCGCGCGACGATCCAGCTCCGCGTCTCCCGCCAGCCGGGCAGCCTGCTCGCGACGATATCGGTAAAGACGCCGCGGGGGATGACCGCATAGGCCTCGGCAAACACCGCACGACCGGTCATGAGATCCGTCTGGGCGGGCATACCTCCATGGGCGGCGAAGTAGACGCCGGGCGTCCGACGCCGGTCTCCGTCGATGCACTTGTCGGGATTTGCCGCGGTGAAGCGCTCAGGCGCCGGGGCCGTACCCGGCAAGACCCCGCCCATTTTCCGCATGGGACGGCTACGCTCTTCGAACATCTCGGCGCTCCCGTCGTTCGGGCCGGCCGGCGGCATGCTCTACAGGATCGATATGGGATTTGCGGAGGGGCTCTTCCAGTAGCTTCGGCGACCGATCGCATCCGGATCCGAAGCGATGCCCTCGGGACGGACGGTATCGAAGGCAAGCCGGTTGCGTTCGGCTCCCGGGAGGCGTGAGCTCGTACATCGCGCTCGGGACGCAGCCTTGCCGTACAATGGAGATGTTTGGAAGGGGCAACGGCATGACGACCGAAACCTACGATCCGAAGACCGTCACGCTGCTCTCGTTCAGCAACGCCGTCCCGGCGTTCGCCGACGGGAGCGACACTCCGCGCGCATATCTGGAGCGCTGCATCGAGACCGTCGAGGCGCGCGAGCCCGGGGTCAAGGCGTTCGTGACCCTCAATCCGGACGGCGCCCGCAAGGCCGCCGACGCCTCGACCGCCCGCTACCGGGACGGACGGCCGCTCTCCGAACTCGACGGCATGCCGGTCGCCATCAAGGACGTCTTCGAGACCGAGGACATGCCGATGCAGGTCGGCAGCCCGATCTTCGAGGGCTGGTCGTCGGGCTGGGACGCGGCCTGCGTGTACGCGCTGCGCAAGGCGGGCGCCGCGGTGGTCGGCAAAACGGTGACGACGGAGTTCGCCTTCGCCACGCCCGGCCCGGCACGCAACCCCTGGGACACCTCGCGCACCCCGGGCGGCTCGTCGAGCGGCAGCGGCGCGGCGGTGGGCGCCGGCATGGTGCCGGCCGCGACCGGCTCGCAGGTGCGCGGCTCCATCCTCAGGCCCGCGGCCTATTGCGGGGCCTATACGCTGAAGGCCTCATACGGGGCGATAAACTCCCTCGGCGGCTTCCCGTCGGCGCCCAGCCTGATCCATGTCGGTTTCATCGCCGGGACGCTGGCCGATTTGTGGATCGCATCTCATTGCGTTTCGCGCATTGCCGGCGGCGACCCGGGGCATCCCGGCCTCGCCGGCCCGCCGACGCTGCCCCGGCCGGTGAAACCGACTCGCCTGATCCGTCTCGACACCGCCGGCTGGGCAACCGTCACGGACGAGACCAGGGCCGAATTCGAAGACTATCTGGGCACGCTCGCCGCCGCGGGAATCGAGATCGTGGGCCGCGGCGACGATCCCGAGATCGAAGCCTACGAGCAGGGACTCGTCGTTCTGCGCGACGTCATGACCCTGATGTTGACCTACGAGGCGCGCTGGCCGCTGGAGATGTATGCCGACCGGCATTGGGATCTGTTGAGCGAGCGCGTGCAGGAGCGCGTTGTCGCCGGCCGGGAGCTGACGCCGGAGGCGTACGCGAAGGCGCTGGAATGGTGCGTCGACTTCCGCGCGCGCCACGCGGCGTTCGCCGGCAGGGCCGACGGATTCATCACCCTCAACCAGGTCGATCCCGCCCCGGTCGGAATGCCGGTAGGCGACGTGGTCTACGGAGAGCCGTCGTCGCTGCTGGGCTGCCCGGCGCTCAACCTGCCGCTGCTCTCCGTGGACGGGATGCCGCTGGGGGTCCAGCTCATGGGCTTCTTTCGCGAGGACCATCGGATCGTGGCGAACGCGCATTGGCTGGTGCACGCGGTTCGCGGCATCGAGACGCCCGATTGAAGATCGAGCCCGGTCTTCGGCCCCTATTTCAGGACTCGGGGGTCGAGACCCCTCGAAAACGGGGGGTCGTGGGAAACCCTGGAAACTATCCGTTCGGAAGGCCAGTGGTGGAGCCGAGGGGAGTCGAACCCCTGACCTCGACATTGCGAACGTCGCGCTCTCCCAACTGAGCTACGGCCCCGTCCACTGAAGGCGCGGATAATGTGGAGCCGCCCGCGCCGATGTCAAGCGCCCACTCAGGCAGCGAACTTGCGCCCCCGAACCGTCGCGGCTAGTGTCGCCCGGCCCCGCTGCTGGAGCGAGACGGCCCCGCCATGAATGTCATCCTCGGCCCGATCCTCGAAATCGTCGACACGATTCTCGGGCTTTACATGTGGGTGATCATCCTGTCGGTGGTCATGAGCTGGCTCTACGCCTTCAACGTGGTCAATACCGGCAACCGGTTCGTCTACGCGATCGGCTACTTCACCCATCGGCTGACGGAGCCCGCCCTCGCCCCGATCCGCCGTTTCCTCCCCAATTTCGGCACGATCGACGTCTCGCCCCTGGTGCTTCTGCTCGCCGTCTTCTTTCTCCGGCGCGTCATCCAGAATCTCCTGTTCGAGCTCGGCGGATGACCCGCCTGATAGACGGCAAGGCGGTTGCCGCGGACTTGCGCGCGCGCCTCGCGGAGGCCGTCGCCGCGCTGGCGGACCGCGGCATTTCGCCGGGCCTCGCCACCGTGCTGGTGGGCGACGATCCGGCGAGCCGGGTCTATGTGCGCAACAAGATACGCATGTGCGCGGAAGTGGGAATCCGTTCGATCGAGCACGCGCCGGACGCCGGTATTTCGGAAGACGGCCTGCTCGACCTCGTGGGCCGGCTCAACGTCGACCCGGAGGTCGACGGCATTCTGGTGCAGCTGCCTTTGCCGGCGGGGATCGACGCGTCCCGGGTGACCGAGGCCATCGACCCGCTCAAGGACGTGGACGGCTTCCATACGACCAACGCGGGCAGACTGTCCGCCGGGCTGGACGCCATGGTGCCCTGCACCCCTTCGGGCTGCATGATCCTGCTCGGGAGCGTCTGTCCCGACCCTACGGGGAAGCGCGCCATCGTCGTCGGGCGGTCCAACATCGTCGGCAAGCCGGTCGCCCAGCTCCTGCTCGCCGCGAACTGCACCGTGACGATCGCCCATTCCCGCACCGTCGACCTCGACGAACGCTGCCGCGAAGCCGACATCGTGATCGCCGCGGTCGGCCGGCCGCAAATGATCAAGGGCAGCTGGATCGGCCGGGGCGCGACCGTCATCGATGTCGGCATCAACCGGATCGAGGGTCCGGACGGACGGGGAAAGCTGGTCGGCGACGTCGAATTCGAGACGGCGAAGGAGGTCGCGGGCGCGATCACCCCGGTGCCCGGCGGGGTGGGCCCGATGACCATCGCCTGCCTGCTGCGCAACACCGCGATCGCCGCATGCCGGCGCCGCGGGATGGACCCGCCGGAGGCCGTCCGGGTCTTCTAGTACCGGATCCGACCTTTTCGGTTCGCCCTCCCCCGACCCCGCCGACGCACAACCGCTCCCACACCGTCATGCCCGGACTCGTTCCGGGTATCCACGTCTTGCGGCATCGCGGTGTGAGCCGGGAACGGACGAACCGGCCGAGGGACGTGGATACCCGGAACGAGTCCGGGCATGACGACAGGGCCGGGTCCTCCGCCCGATAGGCCGCGTGGGGCGTTTTCGGGTGTCCGGCGGCGGGTTCGGGGGAAATCGGGAAGAAAGAAAAAGTCCCGTAAAATCCGTGAGTTATCGAAAAATATTCCTTAAAAGATAAAATCTTCTTGACTCGGGACACGGTTTTGGGTATATTTCGCATAGTCGAGAAGTGGGGGCGCCGGAGATTCCGGGGCCCCTTTTTCGTTCCCGCATCCCCCTTATCGCAACATGGAGTACCGCCCCGATGGAAAATCGGTCTCTCGGGTATCTCGATCCCGTCGACCCCGCCACCGTCTGGCGGAACGAGCGGGCCGACTTCGTCCCCTGGCTCGTGGCGCCGGACAACCTCGGCCGTCTCGGCGACGCGCTCGGGCTCGATCTCGAACCGCTGACGCGGGAGGCCCCGGTGGGGCGGTTCCGCGCCGACCTCGTGTGCCGCGACCGCGGCACCGGCGGCGCGGTGGTGATCGAGGCGCAGCTCGGGCTTTCCGACCACCGCCATCTCGGCCAGATCCTGACCTACGCGGAGGGGCTCGAGGCCGATGTCGTCATCTGGCTCGGCACCCGGTTCCACGACGAGCACCGCGCCGTGCTCGGCCGGCTGAACCGGTCGAGCGATTTCCGCTGCTTCGCCGTGGCGGTGGATCTGTGGAAGATCGACGCCTCCCGCACGGCGCCGCAATTCACCGTGCTCGCCGCGCCGCGCGACTGGTCCGGCCCCGCCGCCGGCACCCCCGGCCACCGCCCGGCCGAGGCGGCCGTCGCTCCGGCGGGCGCGGCGTCGGGCAACAGCCCGATCAGGATCCGCCGCAAGCGCCGGGGCATGTCGTTGAGGCAGCTGGCGGACGCCGCCGGGCTCAGCACCGCCTGCGTGGCGCAAATCGAGACCGGCAAGAGCCGGGGCACGCCGAAGACGCGGGCCGCCATCGAAAGGGCGCTGGACGTGCCGCCCGGCGCGGGGGACGGATGCGGGCGGCGCCTTTCGACCTTGTCGGTACACGACGAAACGGCCCGCCCTCCCCCGGCCCCTCCCGTGAGCGGGAGGGGGGAAGGCAAGGAAGTGTCGGCGGGCGGGTCGCCCTCTTCCCCGCGGGGAGAGGGTCGGGGTGAGGGGATCCTCGGACAGGCTTTACCCCTGCCCGCCCCGCGCCTCGCGCACGGTGATGAAGTAGGTGCTGGCGAAGATCACGCCGGCTCCGACCCAGGTCCAGACATCCATGACCTCGGCGAACAGCAGCCAGCCGAGCCCGGCGGTGAACGGCAGACGCAGGAAATCGAACGGCATCACGGCGCTGGCGTCGGCGGCGGCGAAGGCCCGGGCCTGGCAGAAATGGGCGGTCCAGCCGGAAACCCCCATCACCAGCAGCACCGGCAGATCCTCCCAGCCCGGCGCGACCCAGACGAACAAGGACGGGATCAGGGTGAGCGGCAGCATCATCAGGTTCATGTAGAAGACGATGACGGAGGCGGGTTCGGTGGTCGTCAGGAACTTCACCGAGGTCCAGGCGCCGGCATAGAACGCGCAGGAGAGGATCACCGCCAGCATCGGCAGGCTGACCGATTCCATGCCGGGGCGCACGATCGCCAGCGCGCCGAGAAATCCCGCGACGGTCGCCATCCATCGCGCGGCGTCGACCCGCTCGCGCAGCACCAGCCCGGCGGCAAGCGTGCAGAACACAGGGATCAGGAAGGAGAGCGCCGTCACGTCGCCGACCGGGATGTGGATCAGCCCGTAATACATGGTCAGCATCGCCCCGAAGGCGAAGGCGGTGCGCGCGAAATGCATCGGCAGGCGCCGCGTCCTGAGACGCGCGAGCCCGTTCCGGGCGACCATCGGCACGATCAGGAAGATGCCGACCAGCGCGCGCACGAACACGATCTCGATGGTCGGAAACGTATCGGACAGAAGCCGAACGCTCGCCAGCAGCACGGCGAAGGAGAGCGCGGCGAGCACCATCCAGAACGCGCCGCGCCAGATCGCAGCCATCGGCCGGTCTTCAGCCGCGTCGGTTGAGCAGCTTGAGCCTCAGCGCGTTGAGCCGGATGAACCCTTCCGCGTCGCGCTGGTCGTAGACGCTGTCTTCCTCGAAGGTCACATGGGCCTCGGAGTAGAGGCTGTAGGGCGACCGCCTGCCGGTGACGCGGACGCCTCCCTTGTAGAGCTTGAGGCGGACCGTGCCGGCGACCCGCTCCTGGCTCGCATCGACCATCGCCTGGAGCATCTCGCGCTCGGGCGCGAACCAGTACCCGTTATAGACCAGCGAGGCATAGCGCGGCATCGCCTCGTCCTTGAGATGCGCCGCCTCGCGGTCGAGGGTGAGGCTCTCGATCGCCCGGTGCGCGGCCTGGAGGATGGTGCCGCCGGGGGTCTCGTAGACGCCGCGCGACTTCATCCCGACATAGCGGTTCTCGACCAGATCGACCCGCCCGATCCCGTGCGCGCCGCCGAGCTCGTTGAGCCGTTGCAGCAGCGAGGCAGGCGAGAGCCCCTCCCCGTCTATGGCAACCGGATCGCCGCGCTCGAAATCGATTTCGACGGTCTGCGCCTCGTCGGGCGCGGCCTCGGGCGAGACGCTGCGGACGAACATCGATTCGTCCGGCTCGACCCACGGATCCTCCAGCGCGCGGCCCTCGAAGGAGGTGTGCAGCAGGTTGGCGTCGACGGAGTACGGAGGCTCCCCCCGCTTGTCGCGCTCGATCGGGATCTGGTGCTTTTCCGCGTAGTCGAGCAGCCTGTTGCGCGAGTCGAGGTCCCATTCGCGCCACGGCGCGATCACCGTGATTCCGGGCTCGAAGGCGTAGTAGCCGAGCTCGAACCGGACCTGGTCGTTACCCTTGCCCGTGGCGCCGTGGCTCACCGCGTCGGCCCCGGTCTCGCGCGCGATCTCGATCTGGCGCTTGGCGATCAGCGGCCGCGCGATCGAGGTGCCGAGCAGGTAGCAGCCCTCGTAGAGCGCGTTGGCGCGGAACATCGGAAAGACGAAGTCGCGCACGAACTCCTCGCGCAGATCGTCGATATAGATCTCGCGGACGCCCGCCTGCTCGGCCTTCCGGCGGGCGGGTTCGAGCTCCTCGCCCTGGCCGAGATCGGCGGTGAAGGTCACCACCTCGCAGCGATAGGTCTCCTGGAGCCATCTGAGGATGACCGAGGTGTCGAGCCCGCCCGAATAGGCCAGCACCACCTTCTTCACGTCTCCGGCCATCTCCCCTCCCCTCGCCAAAGGCGCCGGAGTGTATGGTGTCACCGGTCTGGATGGAAGCTGTCCCCGCTCTCGTCTTTCCCCGTCATGGTCGGCGCAGGCCGACCATCCACGCTTTGTTTTCTTGCTTCTTTCCGCTTGTCCCCGGCCCACCAGAAAAACTCGTGGATGGTCGGCCTGCGCCGACCATGACGGTGGGGGTGGCAGGTGCGGACAGGTTCAGCCGGCCCGCGCGCTCGCCCGCACGCGCACGCTTTCCGACTTGAGTTGTCCGCAGGCGGCGAGGATGTCGCGGCCGCGCGGGGTGCGCACCGGTGAGGCGTAGCCGGCGCGGTTGACGATCGCCGCGAACCGTTCGATCACCCTCGGGGTCGAGCATTCGTAGGGCGCGCCGGGCCACGGGTTGAACGGGATCAGGTTCATCTTGGCCGGGATTCCGCGCACCAGCTTGACCAGCGCGCGGGCGTCGGCCTCGGAGTCGTTGACGCCCCTGAGCATCGCGTATTCAAAGGTGATGCGGCGCGCGTTGCGACCGCCCGGGTAGTCCCGGCACGCCGCAAGCAGATCGGCGATCGGGTAGCGCCGGTTGAGCGGGACCAGAACGTCGCGAAGCTCGTCCGTCACCGCGTGCAGCGAAATCGCGAGCCGCACCCCGAGATCGCGGCCGACATCCGGAATGCGCGGCACCACCCCGGCGGTCGACAGCGTGATGCGCCGCCGGCCGATCGCGATCCCCTCCATGTCCATCACCACGTTCATCGCCTTGACGACGTTGTCGTAGTTGTAGAGCGGCTCCCCCATCCCCATCAGGACGATGTTCGACAGGAGGCGCTGGCCGTTCTCCGCCGTCGGCCATTCGCCCAGCGCGTCGCGCGCCAGCATGACCTGTCCGACGATCTCGCCGGCGGTCAGGTTGCGCACCCAAGGCTGGGTTCCGGTATGGCAGAACGAGCAGTTGAGGGTGCAGCCGACCTGCGAGGACACGCAGAGCGCGCCCCGGTCCTCCTCGGGGATGAAGACCGTCTCGGCCTCGCTGCCGTCCTCGAAACCGACCAACCATTTGCGCGTGCGGTCGGCCGAGACCCGCGCCTGCGACACGCCGGGCCGGGAGATCGCGAAGCGTTCGGCGAGAAGGCGGCGCAGCGGCCTGGCGAGCGTCGTCATCGCGTCGAACCCGGTCGCGCCCCGGCAATAGATCCAGTGCCAGACCTGCTTGGCGCGAAACGCGGGAAGGCCGAGCTCGGCAAGCGCCGCGCCCATCTCCTCGCGCGACATCCCGACGAGGTCGCGGCGCGGCGCGGCTCCGGGCGCCGGTTCGGGTTCGAGGGTCGCCATGCCCGGCACTATACCCCGCTTTGACTTCGAAGGGCCGCGTGGCTTAATCGGAACCCGGGCAGCAAGGGGTGGAGAAGGCGCCATGACCGACCGTGCCGCCGCGCTGATCGCGGCCGCGAAACCGTTCTGGGACGCCGAGGCCGAGATCACGAGGCGTTTCTTCGCGGGCCCGCCGAGCCGGGACGACTACATCCATTACCTGCGGTCGGCGGTCTACAAGGAACTCAACCCGGTCATCGGTTACGGCCCGACGGACGGGTTCGCGAACGGGCTCCACATGGAGTTCTGCGAGATCGTCGAGCGCTTCCGGGGGCTGGACGGCGAGGTCGAGCGGCGCGACATGCTGGGCGCGCTCAAGATGATGACGGAGGAGTTCGAGCATTACGTGGTGCTGGCGGAAGTGCTCGAATTCGTGCTGGGCCGCAAGCTCGCGCCGGAGGACGCGCGGCAGCTCCCGGAAGACGTGAAGCTCAACGCGATGCGCCGGGGTTATGTCGAATCGGGCGATCCCTGCTTGGTCGCCGCGATGGGGCTCACCGAGGGCGGCGGCGCGAGCACCTTCCGCGAGGCATCGAAGCTCTCCGGCGGTCCGCTGGAGGAGAAGCTCGCCGCCGCGATGAAGATCATCCACGACGACGAGAAGGACCACTACGAGGACGCGGCCGCCGACGCCGCCCGGGCGGTCGGGACGGACGGCGACCTCGAACGGATGAGGACCGCGATCCGCGAAGTCTCGATCCAGCGCGTCATGATGCGAAACGAGCAGTTCCGCTTCCAGATGGGCGGGGAGGAGATCGAAACCCTGATCGCGGCGAATCCGTGAGTGCCGGGTCGTGATCGACGGGCTCGGGATCGGCCACCTCTTCGAGCTCTCCCGGACGGAAGCGATCGCGGGATTCTTCACGCCGCTGATCGTCTTCGCGGCATTTTTCGTGGCGCAGACGATCCTTCCCGGGAGATGGGTTCCGGGCTACGTCGTCGATGCCGCGACCGGCGAGCCGCGCAAGTATCGGCTGAACGGCATCCTGGTGTTCGCGCTCGCGCTGATCGTGTGGGCGTTCGAGCTCACCGGGATGCCGCGCGACTGGTTCTACCGGTCTTCGGTCTATGCCGTGGCCGGCGGAACCGCGTTCGCCACGATCTTCACTGTCATCGCGGTCTACAGCCAGCCGCGACGGAAGAAGACGAACTTCGTCCTGGAGCTGTGGGAAGGACGCGTCCGGGAGCTGTCGTTCTTCGGCGACCGCTTCGACATCAAGATGTATTTCTATGTCGTCGGCGGAACGATGTTCTCGCTCAACGCGCTCTCCGGCGCGGTCTACCACCACCAACGCTTCGGCGCCGACTCCAACCCGGGCGTGTTCCTCTATGCGGCGTTTGTCACCTTTTACATCCTCGATTACTTCGTCTTCGAGCGCGTCCAGCTCTATACCTACGACCTGATCCACGAAGGTCTCGGCTTCAAGCTCTTTTGGGGCGGGCTTATCGTCTACGGCTGGCTGTTCGTCCTCCCGTTGTGGGGCATGGCGGCATATCCCGACCCCGGGTTTTCGGCTGCCTGGACGAATGGCTGGCTGATCGGAACGACCGCGCTGTTCCTGTTCGGGTGGGGTATTTCGCGCGGCGCCAATCTGCAGAAATACACCTTCAAGCGATGGCCCGACCGCAGGTTCCTCGGCCTCGTCGAGCCCCGGTACATCGAGGCGGGCGAGCGCAGGATCCTGTGCAGCGGGCTGTGGGGCGCCGCGCGGCACTTCAACTATATGGGCGAGGGGTTCCTGGCGCTGTCGATCGCCCTAGCGTTCGGCTACCCGGGCAATCCCTGGGCCTGGACCTATTTCGCGTTCATCGTCTCGCTGTTCCTCTGTCGCCAGATCGAGGACGACAGGCTGTGCGCCGAGAAATACGGTCCGGAGAAGTGGGCGGAATACCGGGCGCGGGTGAAGTACCGCATATTCCCCGGCGTCTATTGAGCAGGCCCTACGACCCACCCTGCGCGGCTTGGGTCTTGCCGTAGAGCAGCTCCCAGGCCTTGTCGGAATAGCCGGGGCCCCGGCGCGCGTCGTCGGCGAGCGTTTCCAGCGCGCGCTCGACCGCCGGCCGCGCCCAGATCCCGTCGCGCCAGCGCTTCACCTTCGGGAACGCCTCGATGTCGACGCCCTGCCGCTCGGGGTACCGGAGCCACGGGAAGATCGCCATGTCGGCGACGGTGTATTCGTCCGCCGCCACCCATTCGCGGTCTTCGAGTCGTTTCTCCAGCACGCCGTATAGCCGGTTGGCTTCGTTCACATAGCGGTCGATGCCGTATTGCAGCTTCTCGCGCTCGAAGCGTTCCGGCGCGTAGGAATGGAAATGGTGCGCCTGGCCCAGCATCGGCCCGACCCCGCCCATCTGCCACATCAGCCATTGCAGCACGTCATAGCGCGCATGCGGTTCCTGGGGCATGAACCTGCCGGTCTTGTCGGCGAGATAGATCAGGATCGCGCCGGTCTCGAAGACCGCGATTTCCTGTCCGCCGGGGCCGTCGCGGTCGACGATCGCCGGCATCTTGTTGTTCGGGCTGATCTCGAGGAACCCGGGCTCGAACTGGTCGCCTTCCTGGATATTGATGGGGTGCACGGCCCATTCGAGGCCGCACTCTTCCAGCATGATGTGCACCTTGTGGCCGTTCGGCGTCGGCCATGTGTAGCAGTCGATCATTCTTCTCTCCTCTGCTCCCGATCGAGCCTTGCGCGCAGGATTTCGTTGACCGTCTTCGGGTTGGCCTTGCCCTGGCTCGCCTTCATCGCCTGGCCGACGAAGAACCCCAGCAGCCTGGTCTTGCCGCCGCGGTACTCGGCCACCATGTCGACGCGTTCGGCGAGAATGCCGTCGACGATCGCCTCGATCTCGCCGCTGTCGCTGACCTGCTCCAGCCCGCGCTCCTCGACGATCGATCGCGCATCGCGGCCGGTCTCGAACATGACCTCGAAGACGTCCTTCGCGATCCGGCCCGATATTGTCCCCGCCCCGATCAGGTCGATCAGCCCGCCGAGATCGGACGCCGATACCGGCGCCTCCCCTATCGCAAGCCCCGACTTGTTGAGCGCTCCGAACAGGTCGTGGATCACCCAGTTGGCGGCAACCGTCGCATCGCGGCCTTCGGAAACGGCTTCGAAATAGTCCGCGTTGTCGCGGTCGGCGACGAGGATGTCGGCGTCGTCATCGGAAAGGCCCAGATCCTGGACGAACCGCGCCTTCTTCGCGTCGGGAAGCTCCGGCAGGGTCGCCGCGATGCCGTCGACGTAATCCTGGGTGAGCACCAGCGGCATCAGGTCCGGATCGGGGAAGTAGCGGTAATCGTGCTCCTCCTCCTTCGAGCGCATCGACCGGGTAACGCCGCGGTCGGTGTCGAACAGCCGGGTTTCCTGCTCGATGCTGCCGCCGTCCTCGATGACCTCGACCTGGCGCCTCGCCTCGTGCGCGGCGGCCTGGCGGATGAAGCGGATCGAGTTCAGGTTCTTGATCTCGCATCGTGTCCCCAGATCCCCGCCGGGCCGGCGCACCGACACGTTGACGTCGGCGCGCAGCGATCCCTCCTGCATGTTGCCGTCGCAGGTGCCGAGATAGCGGAGGATCGACCGCAGCTTCGCCATGAAGGCCGCCGCCTCCTCGGGCGAGCGCAGGTCGGGCTCGGTCACGATCTCCATCAGCGCGACCCCGGCCCGGTTCAGGTCGACCCACGTCTTGCGCGGATCGCGGTCGTGCAGGCTTTTCCCGGCGTCCTGTTCGAGATGGAGGCGGAGGATGCGGACCGTCCGCCGGGTGCCGTCCTCCAGCGTCACCTCGACTGCGCCGCGGCCGACGACGGGCTGGCTGAACTGCGAGATCTGATAGCCCTGCGGCAGGTCGGGGTAGAAGTAGTTCTTGCGGTCGAACACCGAAACCAGGTTGATCTCGGCACCGAGGCCGAGCCCGGTCCGCACCGCCTGCTCGACGCAGCGCTCGTTGATGACCGGCAGCATCCCGGGCATCGCCGCGTCGACCAGGGAAACCTGCGCGTTGGGCTCCGCCCCGAAGGCCGTGGACGCGCCGGAGAACAGCTTGGACTCCGACACCACCTGGGCATGGGCCTCCATGCCGATCACCGTTTCCCAGGACCCGGTCCGCCCTTCGATCAGGCTCATGCGACTGCCCCCGCGCTCACGACCCGGCTCCACGGATGAGGAAGGCGATCAGCAGGGTGAGGATGCTGAACGCCGAGACGCGGAAGATAAACACGCGCCCCAGCCGGTTCCAGTATCCGCGCCGTTCCTTCGCGATGGCGGCGGGCGTCGTATCCGGATCGAGGCTCGCGAGGAACATCGGCCAGCTCCGGCGGTGGATCTCCCACATCGCATATCCCTGCACGACCGCGCTCGCGGCGACGCAGTAGAGCGCCCCGACATTGGTGAAGCGAAAGACATCGCTGCCGATCAGGCCGAGGCTGACATGGATCAGCACGTACCAGACGATCGTCACGGCGTCCCAACCCGGCGGATCAGCCGCGCGGCTCCGGCCTGGCCTCGAACGCCGCCGCCTTCTCGATCGCGCGGGCCGCCCGGAACATGGTTTCCTCGTCGAAGGCCCGCGCGACGATCTGGAGACCGAGCGGGAGGCCGCCGGCGGACAGCCCCGCGGGCAGCGACATGGCGGGGAGCCCGGCGAGGCTCGCGGGCACCGTCAGCACGTCGTTGAGATACATCGCGATCGGGTCGTCGGACTTCTCCCCGATCGCGAAGGCGTCCGACGGGCAGGTCGGCGTCAGCAGGAAGTCGCAGGCTTCGAACGCGCGCTCGAAGTCCCGCGCCACCAGCGTCCGCACTTTCTGGGCCTTGAGGTAATAGGCATCGTAGTAGCCGGCCGACAGCGCGTAGGTCCCGATAAGAATGCGGCGGCGCACCTCGGCGCCGAACCCCGCGCCGCGCGTCCTGGCATAGGTGTCGATGAGGTCTTCGCCTTCGACCCTCCGGCCGTAGCGCACCCCGTCATAGCGCGCGAGGTTGGACGAAGCCTCGGCGGGCGCGATCAGATGATAGGCCGGCAGGGCGTAAGCGGTGTGCGGCAGGCTGACCTCGACCGGTTCGGCGCCGGCGTCCCTGAGCCACGCGATCCCCTCGTCCCACAAGGCGCGGATGTCATCGGGAGTCTCGTCGAGCGAGTACTCGGCCGGAATCCCGACCTTCAGACCGGCGACCCCGTCTTCGAGCGTGGCCTCGAAATCGGGCACTTCGAGATCGACGGAGGTCGAATCCTTCGGATCGAATCCGGCCATCGTGCCCAGCATCAGCGCGGTGTCCCGAACGCTGCGCGCCATCGGCCCGGCCTGGTCGAGCGATGACGCGAAAGCCACGACCCCCCAGCGCGAACAGCGCCCGTAAGTCGGTTTTGCGCCGACCACGCCGCAGAACGCCGCCGGCTGGCGGATCGATCCGCCGGTGTCGGTCCCGGTCGCCCCGAGGCACAGCCTGGCGGCGACCGCCGCGCCCGACCCGCCGGAGGATCCGCCGGGCACCAGCGGCCGGTTGTCCCCTCGCCGCCTCCAGGGGTTCTCCACCGGACCGAAATGGCTGGTCTCGTTGGACGAGCCCATGGCGAACTCGTCGAGATTGAGCTTGCCGAGCATGACGGCGCCGGCCTCGAAGAGCTTCGCGCTGACCGTCGATTCGTAGGGCGGCACGAACCCGTCGAGAATCCCCGAGGCCGCGGTGGACATCACGCCCCTGGTGCAGAACAGGTCCTTGATCCCGAGCGGAATGCCCTCAAGGGCGCGCGCATCTCCGCGCTTCAGCCGGGCGTCGGAAGCCTCCGCGTCGGAAAGGGCGCGCTCGGGCGTCTCGGTGATGTAGGCGTTCAGCGCCCGCGCCTCGGCGATCGTCTCGATATGCGCTTCGGCAAGCTCGCGGGCGGAAAACTCGCCGCTTTCGAGCCGGTCGCGGGCCTCCGCGATGGTGAGCTCGGTGAGCGCCCGGTCGGCCATCACTCGATGACCTTGGGAACGGTGAAGAACGCGCCCGCCGCCTCCGGTGCGCTGGCGACGAGTTCCCCGGCGATCCCGCCCTCCGTCACCTCGTCGGAACGCTGGCGAAGCGGCATCGGCTTGACCGACGTCATCGGGGCGGCCCCGTCGGTGTCGGCCTCGTTCAGCAGGTCCATCCAGTCGAGAATCTTGTTCAGCTCGCCGGCAAGATCGTCGAGCTCGTCCTCGGGCACGTTCAGCCGCGCGAGCATCGCGATGCGGCGCACGGTGTCGCTATCGACGGCCATGTTTCGCTCTCCGGACGGCGGGCGGGATGAGGTCGCGGGAACCTACATCCGACCGGTCGGCCCGGCAAGCTGGCACCCGGACCCGGACCCGTATATGACAGCGGCGCCACGGAGTCGAAGGGGAGGATTTGTGTCGGTCGTCGATATTGCGGCGCTCGCGGCGAAATCACGGCTGATGGCGCTCGATGTGGGCGAAAAGACCGTCGGGCTCGCCGTCGGCACGACCGCGCTCGCCGTCGCCTCCCCGCTGGAGACGATCCGGCGGACCAGGTTCACCGCCGACGCCGGGCGCGTGTTCGCGCTGATGGAAGAAAACGAGGCGGAAGGCCTGGTGATCGGCCTGCCGATCAACATGGACGGGACCGAAGGCCGGCGCTGCCAGTCGGTGCGCCAGTTCGCGGACAATTTGCTCGCCCTGCGCGACATCGACGTGGCGTTCTGGGACGAGCGCCTGTCGACCGCCGCGGTGACCCGGACGATGATCGAGGCCGATCTTTCGCGCCGCAAGCGCGCGGCGGCGGTCGACCGGCTCGCCGCGGCCTACATCCTCCAGGGCGCGCTTGAGCGCCTTCGCAACCTATCGGGAAACGACTGAAAGGAGATCGAAATGACGCGAGACATCAGGCGCATCGTCACCGGCCACGACGCGAGCGGGAAGGCGATCGTGATCGCCGACGGGACGACGCCCAACGTGTTCACGCCGGAGCACCGCCCGGGAGTCCAGATCAACAACATCTGGCGGATGAACGAATCGCCGGCCCACCTGATGAGCCAGGAAGAGACCGTCGAAGGCCGTATCGCGCTGGAGCCGCCGCCCAACGGGTCGGTCTGCCGGGTGATCGAGTTTCCGCCCGAGAAGGACTGGATCGACAACATCGACCGCGACGCGGCCCACGCCAGCTTCACCCAGTTCGGCGCCGCGCATGCCGCCGACGCGTCGGAGAACCCGCCCCATCCGCTGATGCACCGGACCGAGACGATCGACTACGCGATCTGCCTCGAAGGCGAGATCTGGCTCGTGCTCGACGATTCCGAGGTCCTGATGAAGGCGGGCGATGTCTGCGTCCAGCGCGGCACCAACCACGCCTGGTCGAACCGCTCGAACGCGCCCTGCTTCATGTGCTTCGTGCTGATCGACGGGACGTTCGAGGCTTAGGGTGGATATCCCAGAGCGGCCGCGGCCCCTCGATACGGCGCTGGCGCGCCTGCTCGGGATGAGGGGTTTTTCTTCTATCCCTCACCCTGAGTAGCGGCGAAGCCGCGTATCGAAGGGGCTTACCCGGGTAGCTTGACGGCGTCCGCCCTCCCCCGGCCCCTCCCGCAAGCGGGAGGGGGAAGTAAGGAGGAGCGGAACTCCCTCTCCCCACGGGGAGAGGGTCGGGGTGAGGGGGAGCCGCCGGTCAGTGCACGGCCACGTCGCGTTTTACGTGCGGCAGCACCTCCTCGGCGATCTTGCGCATCATGCCGACCTGATCGGGAGAGGCGATCACGAGCTGGAAGACGGTGACGCCGAGATCGATGTAGCGGTTGATCTTCTCGGCCATCTCCTTGCCGGTGCCGGAAAGCGCCCAGCGGTCGACGAGGTCCGGCGAGGCCTTGTCCTTGCCGGGCGGCGGGCCGTGGAAGTCGGTGAGCTGGTTCTGCACGCCTTCCCACGCCTTCCGCGGGTCGTCGTCGCAATTGGCGAACCAGTTCATGCCCTTCACGGTCGGGCCTCCGTAGGCCGCGCCCGAGCCCGGCGCCCTGCCCGCGTCGACCGCGATTCGTTCGATGTCGGCCCAGATGTCGCGGTATTCCTCGGGCACCGGGTGGACGGCAAGCCAGCCCTCGCCCTGTTCAGCGACCACGCGGCGGATTTTCGGGCCCATCATCAGCGTGCCCGCGACCTTCTCGTTCCAGGTGTAGTGATGGGCGCCCACGCCGTCGATCGGGATGTAGATGCCGCCGCCGACCAAGATCGGCGGCTTCCCGGCGGGCCGCGCGATCCCCAGCGTCATCTCGCCGAAGGAGAAGAACTCGCCGTCATAGGCGAACTTGTCCTCGGTCCACAGCCGGTTCATCACGTCGAGGCATTCGGCGAACAGCGCGGTGCGCCGGGCGAAGAACTGCCCCGGCTGGAGCGCCTCCTTGTTGGGGCCGCGCACCGCCACGAGGGCGTCGAACTGGCGCTTGAAGATCGTCGACTTTCCCGCCCCGGTACCCGCGCCGAGGATCGCGCGGCCCTCCGACACTTCCCACAGCGTCGCCCATTGCTGGGCGACGTGGACGGGGTTGCGGATCTGGGGAATCAGGATGCCGGTGCAGAGCTTGATCCGGTCGGTCTGCGCCGCCGCCGCGGTCAGCGCGCCGATCGGGCAATAGGCCGCCGTGGTGCGGCGCCCGCCGAGCGCGTCATGCACCCAAACGGCATCGAACCCCATCGCTTCCGCCTCGCGCGCGGCATGCAGCAGTTGAAGCAGGTCGTAGGACCTGCCGGTGATCCCCATCGTGTTGTTGATCGACGTGCCGACGACGATCTCGTTTCCAAGTGCCATGAATGCGCCCCTTCCCCTGAACTCCGTCACCCGGTTCGGACCATAGGCACAAGGCCCGCGCGATCAAGGCGCGGCGCCGGCGCTTTTCAATCCGGCCGCGAGGGCCGATAATCGCGGCCGGCGCACCAATCGGCGAGGCAGTATGTTCTACGAACCGCGAAACAACGATCACGGGCTTCCCTTCAACCCGCTGAAGTCGTGCGTCGTCCCGCGGCCCATCGGCTGGATCTCCACCGTGGATGCCGAAGGCGCGGTCAATCTCGCGCCGTTCAGCTTCTTCAACATGCTGAGCTACAACCCGCCCTACGTGCTGTTTTCCTCCGGGATGCATCCCGATTCGGCGAACAAGGACACGGTGCTCAACATCGAGCAGACCGGCGAGTTCGTCTACAACATGGCCACCTGGGATCAGCGCGAGGCGATGAACGTATCCGCCCTGATCGTCGAGCGGGGCGTGGACGAGCTGGCGGCCGCGGGGCTCGAACCGCTGCCGTCGAGCCTCGTGCGTCCGCCCCGGGTCAAGGGCGCGCCGGTGCATTTCGAATGCCGCCACCACCAGACCCTCGATCTCCCGGGAAGGACGCCCCGCGCGGCGCACAGGGTGGTCCTGGGAGAGGTCGTCGGCGTCCATATCGACGAGGCCGCGCTGACCGCCGACGGGCTGCTGGACGTGGAGCGGATTCGCCCGATCGGGCGGCTCGGCTACATGGATTACGTGAGCGTCGAGAAGGTGTTCTCGATGGAAAAGGCGACGCCCGAAGAGCAAATCGTGCAGGCCGCCGAATAGCCGGGACGCCGTCATCCCTCGCGTCGTCACGCCGGACTCGTTCCACCGCTGTCCGGTTCAGTCGTTCGGGGGCTCAGCGCCGATGGTGGGGACAAGGTCGGGCGTTGTCTGCGTCCTCCGGCACTCTCCCTCTTTGTCGTCATGCCCGGACTTGTTCCGGGTATCCACGTCCCTCCGCCGGTTCGCCAGCGCCCGGCTCGCACCGCGATGCCGCAAGACGTGGATGCCCGGAACAAGTCCGGGCATGACGATGGGAGGGATGCCGGCGCGCCGAAATCCGGGTCTCGGGTCGCAGATCCGTCGGAAACCCGTTCGTACCCATGCCTTTCGCCCGGCCCGCAAAATCCAAACCGGACAGCAGTGGAACAAGTCCGGGCATGACGAGGTAAAGGAGAGGCCGACGCGGGGACCGCTGCGGTTCAAACAAAACGGATACGCTTCGGGGGGAGATTTCGTCCTCGTTCTCTTATTGAGCACAAGGAAGGGTGCGGCAAATGCTTTCTCTATTGGGCCAGGAATTTTCGGCCCGTTCATTCATCTATCGAGCAGTGGTTGCGGTCTTCATCTTGGCCGTCACTCTTGGCGTATCCATCATCTGGGAAAGGATGGTCTACACGATCCCGGTTCTGGCGGTGATGCTGTTCCTCGCGGCGGGAATGAAGGGGCTCAGCGCGGCTACCGAGCGACGGAACCTCGATCAGGAAGCCGTCGAAATAGACATAGATGCTACCGCTGGCATGGATGCCGGTTGACCCGCCCCGGCCCTATTCGTCGGGTTCATCAAGCCCGTCCCTGCCGCTGGCGTACCGGAAGCATTGGGCGCAAAGCATCCGCCGCTTCGCGGTGGGCTGGAATTTCTTACCGCAGGGAGAACAGGGCCGCTTAGGCTTGTCCGTTAGCGGGGGTCTCCCCCGCCGCGCGTTAGGTAGCTAGGGAGATATTCGGGTTGATCTATCCGATCAGCTGGGCGCATGCGGCTCCCTATCTCGGGGCGGCGTTCGCCCTCGCCTATCTGCTGGGATCGATCCCGTTCGGGCTGATCCTGACCCGGCTCGCCGGGCTCGGCGATATCCGCGAGATCGGCTCGGGCAATATCGGCGCGACCAATGTGCTCCGGACCGGATCGAAGCCGCTCGCCGCGCTGACCCTGCTGCTCGACGGGGGCAAGGGCGCGGCCGCCGTCCTGATCGCGATGTACTGGGGACCGGACATCGCCATCGTCGCGGCGCTGGGAGTCCTCATCGGACATCTGTGTCCGGTCTGGCTCCGCTTCAGGGGCGGAAAGGGCGTGGCGACGGGGCTCGGGATCCTGATCGGCCTGTCCTGGCCGGCCGGCCTGCTGGCTTGCGTCACCTGGCTGGCAGTCGCCGGGATCGCCCGCTACTCCTCGCTGTCCGCGCTCGTCGCCTTCGCCCTCGCCCCGGTCTGGCTCTGGCAGTTCGCCGATCCGCAGAAGATGGAGTTCTCCATCCTGGTGGCAGTGCTGGTCTGGCTGCGTCATGCCGGAAACATCCGCCGGCTGCTGACCGGCAAGGAGCCCCGTATCGGCGGCGGCCGGGAATGACGGGACAGGCCGAACGGCTGGCGCGGCTGAGGCTCGCGCGAAGCGAGGGCGTCGGTCCCCGCACCTACCTGCAGCTGATGGCGCATTTCGGGACCGCGGCGGAAGCGCTCGCCGGATTGCCCGGGATGTCGGCGCGCGGCGGCCGGCGGCGGCCGCTCAGGCCCCGCCCCGCGCAGGAGGCGGAGGCCGAGCTCGCGGCGCTGGAAGCCCTCGGCGGAAGGATGGTCCTCCTCGGAGACCCGGACTATCCGGAGGCGCTTGCCGCGATCCCCGATCCGCCGGCGGCGCTCTCCGTGCTGGGGGACGGCGCCCGGCTGGCGGGGCCGGCGGTCGGCATGGTGGGGATGCGGAACGGCTCGGCCGCGGGGCGCAAGTTCGCGCGCAACCTCGCCGCCGATCTCGGCGCGGCGGGACTCCTCGTCGTCTCCGGCATGGCGCGGGGGATCGACGCCGCGGCCCATGAAGGATCGCTCGCGACCGGCTCCGTCGCGGTGCTCGCCGGGGGCGTCGACGTGCCTTACCCGCGCGAGAACGAGGGGCTCTACCGCCGCCTGGCCGATGAGGGCGCGGTCGTCTCCGATCGACCCCTCGGCACGGTGCCGACGGCGCGTCATTTCCCTCCGCGCAACCGGATCGTTTCGGGACTCTCGCTGGGCGTGGTCGTGGTCGAAGCCAATCTGCGCTCGGGCTCGCTGATCACCGCCCGCCTCGCCAACGAACAGGGGCGGGTCGTCTTCGCCGTTCCCGGCTCGCCGCTCGACCCGCGCGCCGCCGGACCCAACGATCTGCTGCGCCAGGGGGCGGTGCTGGTGGAGCGGGCGGACGATGTCGCCGCGGCCATCGAAGGCATGGCGCGTCCGGTCCGCCCGCCGCCCGGAACCGCCGGCGAACCCGATGTTCCGCCGCCCGGGAAGGTTGACGACAGCACCCGGGGAATCGTGGTCGGCTGTCTCGGTCACACCCCGGTAACGGTTGACGAACTGGTTCGCGAATGCCAATTGTCAGCCGCTTCGGTGCAAACCGTCCTGCTGGAACTGGAGTTGGCGGGCCGCGTTTCGCGCCAGCCGGGGAACCGCGTATCCTTGGTAACGTAAAGAAAACGCGGACTTTTTCAGCCCCGGGAGGATTTGCATCGTCCCGGCAATCAGATGAGTGAGCGTCCCGTCCAATGGATGTCGTCGTCGTCGAGTCGCCGACCAAGGCCAAGACAATCACCAAGTATGTCGGCGGCCGATACGCCGTTCTGGCGAGTAACGGCCATGTCCGGGACCTGCCGGAGAAGGACGGCTCGGTTCTTCCGGATGACGGTTTCGCCATGCGCTGGCAGGTCATGGCCAGATCGCAGAAGAACCTCTCCTCGATCGTCAGCGCGGTCAGGAACGCGAAGAATCTCTACCTCGCGACGGACCCGGACCGCGAAGGCGAGGCGATCTCCTGGCATGTCTGCGCGGCGCTCGCCGAAAAGGCCGTTCTCAAGGATGTCGACGTCAAGCGGGTGGTGTTTCACGAGGTCACCGAGACCGCGGTCAACGAAGCGCTGCGCAACCCGCGCGATCTCGATCAGGGACTGATCGACGCCTATCTCGCGCGGCGCGCGCTCGACTACCTCGTCGGCTTCACGCTCTCGCCGGTGCTGTGGCGCAAGCTGCCGGGCGCCCGCTCGGCGGGGCGGGTTCAATCGGTCGCGCTCCGCCTGATCTGCGAGCGGGAAGCCGAGATCGAGGTCTTCAGGCCGCGCGAATACTGGTCGATCGAGGCCGAGTTCCTGACCGCGCGAAAGGCGGCCGTGACGGCCCGGCTTACCCATCGGAACGGCGCCAAGCTGGGCCGCTACGACATTCCCGACGAGCAGACCGCGGCGGCGGCCCTGAGCGAGATCGAGCGTCACGCATACGGCGTCTCGGCGATCGAGAAGAAACAGGTCCGGCGCAACCCGCAGCCGCCATTCACCACGTCGACGCTGCAGCAGGAAGCCTCGCGCAAGCTCGGATTCGGCGCGTCCCGGACCATGCGCAGCGCGCAGCGGCTCTACGAGGGGATCGACCTCGGCGGCGAGACCGTGGGGCTGATCACCTATATGCGCACGGACAGCATCAACCTCGCCAACGAGGCGCGACAGGCGATGCGCCGGCTGATCGAGACCGAGTACGGGCCGGCCTACGTTCCCGCCCGCCCCCACCGGTTCCGGTCGCGCGCCAAGAACGCGCAGGAGGCGCATGAGGCGATCCGCCCGACCGACGTGGCACGCCGGCCGGCCTCGGTCGGCCACGCGCTGGAAAGCGACGAACGGCGGCTCTACGAGCTGATCTGGACGCGGGCGGTGGCGAGCCAGATGGACAGCGCCCGGCTCGAGCAGGTCGCCGTGGACATCGCCTCGTCCGACCGGTCGGTCGTCTTCCGCGCCACCGGCTCGGTGGTGCTGTTCGACGGCTTCCTCCGGCTCTACGAGGAAGGGCGCGACGACGCCGCGGAGAGCGGGAACGAACGCATCCTCCCGCCGATGTCGGAGGGGGAGAGCCTCGACCGCGGAAAGACCGGCCCGGAACAGCACTTCACCAAGCCGCCGCCGCGCTACACCGAGGCGAGCCTGGTGCGCCGGCTGGAAGAGCTCGGCATCGGCCGCCCGTCGACCTACGCCAAGATCCTGAGCGTCCTCCAGGAGCGGGACTATGTGCGGCTGGAGAGCAGGCGGTTCCTGCCGGAAGACCGGGGACGCATCGTCACCGCGTTCCTGTCCGGGTTCTTCAACCGCTATGTCCAGTACAACTTCACGGCGGACCTCGAAAACGAGCTCGACGGGATCGCCCGGGGCGAACGCGAGTGGAAGACGGTGTTGGAGGAATTCTGGCACGGGTTTTCCGCGGCGGTGGGCGGGACGACGGAACTCACGATCAGCGACGTCATCGACGCGCTGGACCGGGATCTGGGCCCCCATTTCTTCCCGGCCGACGACGGGAACGGCCGCGACCCGAGAACCTGCCCGGCCTGCCCCGACGGCCGCCTCGGGCTCAAGCTCGGCCGCCACGGCGCGTTCATCGGTTGCTCGAACTATCCGGAATGCGCCTTCACGCGGCCGCTCACGGTCGACCCGCAGGACGCCGAAGTCCCGGCCGGACCCAGGGAGATGGGCGAGGATCCGGAAACCGGGGAACCGATCACCCTGCGCAAGGGGCCCTACGGCTTCTACGTGCAGGCGGGCGAGGCCAAGGGCAAGGGCAAGGAGAAACCCAAACGCGTCTCGCTGCTCAAGTCGATGGATCCGGAGGAGGTCACTCTCGACCAGGCATTGGCGCTGCTGTCGTTGCCGCGCGATGTCGGCGCCCATCCCGGGACCGGAAAGACGATTGCCGCGGGTCTCGGCCGGTACGGGCCGTATTTGCGCCACGACGGTCGCTATACCTCGCTCGGCCCGGACGAAGACCTGCTGACGATCGGTCTCAACCGGGCGGTGACGCTGATCGACGAGGCGCCCAGGCGCGGCCGGGCCAAGGCGCTGCGCGCCCTCGGCGACCACCCCGAAGACGGCAAGCCGGTGGAAGTCCTCTCCGGCCGCTACGGCCCATACGTGAAGCACGGGCGGACCAACGCCTCGCTTCCGAAAGGCGCGGACGTGGATACGCTGACCATGGAAAGCGCGGTCGCGCTTCTGGCCGCGCGCGCGGCCAAGGGAGGCGGCAAGTCCCGCGCGGACAAAGCGCGCGGCAGGAAGAAGACCGACGCCGAGGCAACCCGGGCGTGAGCGATCGGCCGCGCCGTTGAGACGCAGGAAATCCGCCAACTGGAGGCCGAAGCGACGCGCCGAAGGCTTGCCCCCGGTCGGCGTTCTCGAAATCCTCGATGTCGACGAGGACGGCGTCGCCCAGGCGAGACCCTTCCCCGCGGCGGGGGAACGGCCTCAACCGCGCATTCAGGTGCTGCCCGATAACCGCGCCGGCGCGGCGATCGCACCCGGCGACCGGATTCTGGCGCGGATCGAAAGGCTCGGCCCCGACTCCTACCGGGCGCGCACGATGCGCCGCCTGCCGCAGGAAACCAACAGAACCGTCGTCGGCATCTATCGCCGGACGGGCGCGGTCGGCCGGCTGGAGCCGACCGACCGGCGGGTCAAGACCGCGTACGCCATCGCCAACCGCGACTCGATGGGCGCGAAGCCCGGCGAACTGGTGCGCGCCGAACCCCGCCCCGGCCGGCGGCCCGGCCTGCCGCAGGCGCGCGTAACCGAAAGGCTCGGCCGAGGATCCCCGGTCTCGACGGCGAGCCTGATCGCAATCGCCGAGAACGACATTCCCGACCGATTCACCGAAGAGGCGATCGCCGAAGCGGAGGCGGCGGAAGCGGCATCGCCCGGGCAACGCGAGGATCTCCGCGATATCCCGCTGACGACCATCGACGGCGAAAGCGCGCGGGATTTCGACGATGCGGTGTGGGCCGAGGCCGGCCCCGACGGCGGCTTTAATGCGATCGTCGCGATCGCCGATGTGGCCTGGTACGTCCGTCCCGGCACGGCTCTCGACGCGGCCGCGCGCGAGCGCGGAAACTCGGTCTACTTTCCCGACCGCGTCGTTCCGATGCTGCCGGAAGCCCTGTCGAACGGCTGGTGTTCGCTCCGACCCGGGGAAGACCGTCCCTGCCTCGCCGTGCACCTGCGGTTCGATTCGGAGGGCCGCAAGCGCGAGCACCGTTTCGTCCGGGGGACGATGCGTTCGGCCGCGCGGCTGACCTACACGGAGGTCCAGGCGGCGATTGACGGGAAGCGCCTCTCAAGCACCGGCGCGGCCCCGATCGAGGCTCTTCATCGTACGTTCTCGGCTCTGAACCGCGCGCGGCACGCCCGCGGGACGCTCGACCTTGAAATTCCGGAACGCCGGGTCCGGCTGGCCGGGGACGGCTCGATAGCGGCCATCGAACGCCACGGGATGCTCGACGCCCACCGGCTGATCGAGCAGTTCATGATCGCCGCCAACGTCGCGGCGGCGGAGACGCTGGAAGCGAAGCGCGCGCTCTGCGTCTACCGGGTTCACGACAGCCCGGATCCGAAAAAGGTCGAAGCGCTGCGCGAGTTGCTCGGCACCCTCGGGCTCAGCCTCCCGCGCGGCGGCGCGCTGCGGGCCAGCCATTTCTCCCGGGTGCTGGACCGGGTCGCCGGCACCCCCGAAGCCGGCCTGGTGGCGGAGGCGATACTCAGGACGCAGGCGCAGGCGGTCTACGGCACCGCGAATACCGGCCATTTCGGTCTGGCGCTCGCGCGATACGCCCATTTCACCTCGCCGATCCGGCGCTATGCCGACCTCATGGTCCACCGCTCCCTCATCGCGGCGTGCGGTCTCGGCGAAGGCGGGTCCGACGGCGGCGGCATCGATCGGGCGGATGCCGCGGCGGCGCATGTTTCGAGCACCGAGCGACGCGCCGCCACCGCCGAGCGCGATGCGATCGACCGTCTCTGCGCGATATTCCTGGCCGACAGGGTGGGCGGAGAATTCGCGGCGACGATCGCCGGGATCACGCGCGCGGGCCTCTTCGTCAGGCTGGACGAAACCGGCGCCAGCGCCCTGGTGCCACTATCGAGCCTGTCATTCGGACCGCTGCGCGTCGATGGAAGGGGCGGCCGGCTGACCGACCGCCGGGGCAGGTCTGTCGCGAAGCTGGGCGATGCGGTCCGGGTGAGGCTGGACGACGTCCATACGCGAACGGGTTCGCTGGTTTGCTCGATTGTGTGAGTCGCCACGCGGGCGCCGACCGGACCGTCGGGCGCTCACCCTATCCGTACACTCAGTAGTCGGCGATCCACGGCGCGGGGCGCGTGGAACGATGCAACCGTTTCGCGCGATAGCCATTTTTCGCCTGATCGGGATCGGGCCGGCCATGGAACACCAGTATTCGGGTACCCTCGGGAAGCCGAGGCGTCATAGCCAGGTTGATTGGAAACAGGGGCACCGCATGACGCTTGAAGCTTCTTACCCAGCTATCGGGCCACCAATACTTTTCGCCCAAGGCGTAGGTCAGATAGGTCTGGGGCGGATGGAAATTGGCCAGCGCCCAATCGCGTTCGGAATAGAACTTGTCGAGCACGAACCCCATTGAATTCGCACGCCAGCGAAAAACCGACGAATTGCCGATATCGGGTCGCCTTTTGAAGACCTGGTGTGCCTGGACCCAGTTCTGAATGATGCAGCGTTTCCCTTCCTTGTATTCGAAGAAGCCGTCCATGTTTCCTGTGATCAGAATGTCGAGATCCAGGAACAGACAATCCCCCGACAACCCCGCATCCCCGTCGGCGAACAGACCCAACTTCAACCATGCCGTTCTCGCAAAGCGATCGGGTATATCCAGCCTCGGGAGCGGGCGGGTTTCGATTTCCGAAAGCAGACCGGCTTCATCGTCCGTAAGACAGTGGAACCGGAAGGGTCGCCCCAGATTCGCCTGCACGCCCTCGTAGAGTCGGTTGACGAAATGGGGGCCATACCGGGAACCCCATTTGAGCGTAAGAATATTGACGGGCGAAGGACACGAATCGGTAGTCATCTCAGACCGCGCGGCATCGGTCGGCAAAGTCCATCGGCATCCTCCTGGCATAGCCGAAGAGAAGCTGGCCCCTTACCATCGCCTCGCGCGGCATGACCGTCAGATGCCTTCTGAACCGCCTCATCCCTTTGATTCGCAAGCTTTCTTTTCGGATATGCTCAAGATCGGATTCGAACTCGGTCAGCCGCTGGCGGACCAGCCCGGGGAGGACCTGAACCGGGCGAAGCTCGCGAGCGCTCTTCGAAGTCCTCAGATCGAACAGGATACGGTCCGCCGCGTCGGCTACGACACGGCAAGACGACAAAATGAAGCTGGCCGCCTGGCGACCCAGCATGTATCCGCCGGCGGCCGGCGTCCAAAGCAATATGCGCCGCAATTGGCGGCCATGATGCCGCGGTCCGCATTCCGGTCCGAACTCCCGGAATTCCTTCCAGTCCTGTGTCTCCAGCTTCACCAACCCCACATGCTTCGGCCACCATTCCACATTCTCTACGAAGAGCGGCAAATCGTGCGCCAGTTCGGTATCGTCTTCAAGGATGAGCGCCGCGGGCGCATCCGAATTGGACAGGAACGTCTCCATCGCCCGGAGGTGGCTGAGGGTGCACGCCGCCTCGGCGCGCTGGAGCGACCGCAAACGGAGGCCGCCGCAAAAATTCACCCGCATGTTCAGTTCGTCATCGGCGACGGTCAGGGCATCGATCGCCGGAACGCGGGTCGCCTCCAGGCCAAGCCGGCCGAGTTCGCCGGCGATCGAATGCAGCCGGTCGGGGCGACGGTCGAGATTGATCACGAAGATCGGTACTTGCACCGTTACCTCGGCGTCTTCATGGCTGCACGTCACGGCGACGCGCGACACGATGACGCTCATCCGCCTCAGAGGCGCGACGATCGAATTTGCGAAGCTCGCGGTCGATCAGCAAATCCAGGAAGACGGGATGGAGCGCCGCAAGCCAACGATGCCTTCGGTTCATCCATCCTTCGACGATGACCAACTTCCATTCGTCCGAGCCAAGGTGTAGGGCGAGGAGATTGTGGGGGCCTGTGTCCCGGGTCAGCAACCGCTGCTGCCTCACCCAACGCTTCCAGTCGTCGATCACCGGCAAGAAACGCGGCAGTCCGCGTTCTCCGATGAGACTGCTGAGAGATCGGGAGATCGAGCCGTCCGCATCGCGGAACAACCGCATGACGATACCCAACCCAAGGTCGGTCTCGATCACGGCTTCGATCCGGGGTATCCGCTCGAACAACTGTATGCGACCTTGCTTCTTCACCCATGCATAGTCTTCGATGTCCATTCTCTGCGCCGCATGACACCGCTCATCGGCGGCGGCGGGCACCTTGATACACAGGTTGGGATCGTCGGGGTGGACGTAACAGTGACGCCACCCTCCCCGCGCGAATGGCTCCAGCTCCGCCAAGGAGAGAGCGCGTTGGTCAATCGTCGTGCCTGAAGACGCGGTCACAATCGGCCAATTACCTCGGTCCACGCAAACCCCGCGACGGGGTCGGCACTGTGAAGTTCCGCCGCGGTTGAGGCAACGTTCACCGCGGAAAAGTGTGCCAGAGCGAGCATTCTCACACGCCGAGACAGTGAAGTCCGCATCGCGGAAACCGAGCGCTGCAGGACGCGCGATCTGCGCTATGTGCCCGTTCCGGGAGGGGTGAACTCATTCTATCGGATCCGGTTGGACGATGCATCGAACCCGCCCGGCCTTGACACCACCAACCCGTCCCTTATCTTCCGCCGCGGACTGAACGGGTTCCGGAGACCGGCGCGATGGCCAAACCGACCACGACCCTGATCAAGCTCGAGAGCACCGCGGATACCGGCTACTACTACGTCGCCAAGAAGAACACGCGGACGACCACCGGCAAGCTCGAGTTCCGGAAATACGATCCGGTCGCGCGCAAGCACGTCCTGTTCAAGGAAACGAAGATCAAGTAGACGCCGGGCCGCTCGCGGGCGGTGCGACGACGCGGATCGAAAGTTCGCGCAGCCGGTCTTCCGTAACCGGAGCCGGGGAACCCATCATCAGGTCCTGGGCCTGCTGGTTCATCGGAAACAGCGTGATCTCGCGGATATTGGGCTCGTCGGCGAGCAGCATCACGATACGGTCGATGCCGGGCGCCGAGCCGCCGTGCGGCGGCGCGCCGAACCGCAGCCCGTTCAGCATTCCGCCGAAGCGCGCCTCGACCTCGTCCCGGCCATAGCCGGCGATCTCGAACGCCTTGTACATGATGTCGGGCCGGTGGTTCCTGATCGCGCCGCTCGACAGCTCCACGCCGTTGCACACGATGTCGTACTGATAGGCGAGGATCGAGAGCGGGTCTCTCGTCTCCAGCGCTTCAAGGCCGCCCTGCGGCATCGAGAACGGGTTGTGGGAGAACTCGACCGCGCCCGTCCGTTCGTCGCGCTCGTACATGGGAAAGTCGACGATCCAGCAGAACCGGAACCGGTCCCGCTCGATCAGGTCCAGCTCCTCTCCGATCCGGGTGCGGGCCCGCCCGGCGAAGCCAGCCGCCGCGTCTTCGTCTCCGCAACTGAAGAAGACGGCGTCGCCATCCCCCGTGCCCGTCGCTTCGCGAAGCCGGTCCAGGCGTTCGGCGTCCAGAAACCTGGCGATAGGCCCCTTGGCCTCGCCGCCGTCGAAGACGATATAGCCGAGGCCGCCGGCGCCCTCGTCCCGCGCCCAGTCGTTGAGCCTGTCGAAGAAGCTGCGCGGTCGCGCGGCCGCCCCGGGGGCGGGGATCGCCCGCACGACGGCGCCCGATTCGATCTGCCGCGCGAAGATCTTGAAGTCGGTCCCGCGCCAGATTTCGGTCGCCTCTGCGATCCGCAGGGGGTTGCGCAGATCCGGTTTGTCGCTGCCGAAGGCCAGCATCGCCTCCGCGTAGGGGATACGCGGAAACGGCGCCGGCGATACCTGGCGGCCGTCCGAAAACTCGTCGAACACACCGAACAGGACCGGTTCCAGCGCCGCGAACACGTCCTCCTGGGTGACGAAGGACATCTCGAAATCGAGCTGGTAGAACTCGCCCGGCGATCGGTCGGCGCGCGCGTCCTCGTCGCGAAAGCACGGCGCGATCTGGAAATACCGGTCGAAGCCGGCGGCCATAATGAGCTGCTTGAATTGCTGGGGCGCCTGCGGGAGAGCGTAGAAGCCGCCCGGGTGAAGCCGGCTCGGCACCAGGAAATCGCGCGCTCCCTCGGGGCTCGCCGCGCTCAGGATCGGGGTCTGGAACTCGGTGAACCCGGCCTCGACCATGCGTCTCCGGATACTCTGGATGACGGCCGATCTGAGCATGATGTTGCGGTGCATCTTGTCGCGCCGGAGGTCGAGAAACCGGTACCTGAGCCGGATCTCCTCGCCGTAGTCGCGGTCGCTGTTGACCTCCAGGGGCAGCGGATCGGCATGCGATTGCACCTCGAAACTCTCGATGACCAGCTCGACATCGCCGGTCGGCAGATCCGGATTGACGGTATCGGCGCCGCGCCGCACCACCTTGCCGGTCGCCGTGATCACCGCTTCCAGCCGGATCGCTTCGACCTCGGCGAATACCGGGCTGGTCGAATCGATCACGCACTGGGTCAGCCCGTAATGGTCCCGCAAATCGACGAACAACAGGTTCCCGTGGTCGCGCTTGCGATGGACCCAGCCGGACAGCCGGGCCCGGTCGCCCTCGTTCTCGCGCCTCAGCTCACCGCATGTGTGCGTACGATAGGCGTGCATCGGTCTCACCTTCGATTTCTGCGGGAATGATACGGGGCGCCGACGGCCTGGTCCGGGCTTGAAGCGGGCGCAAAAGCGCACGGGCGAAGGGGTTTGTCAAGCGAGGCAAGGCGCCTGGAGCGCCGCTTTTCCGCCCATGCGAAACCGTGTATAGACCCGGTCATGCATCTCATCGCCGACACCGGGTCGCTTCGCGCCCTTTGCGATCGGCTCTCGGGTTCCCGCTATGTCGCCGTCGACACCGAGTTCATGCGGGACAGCACCTTCTGGCCGCGGCTGTGTCTGGTGCAACTCGCCTCGGTGGACGAGGCGGCGGCGATCGACGCGCTGGCGCCGGGGATCGATCTGGCGCCGCTGTTCGCGTTGATGCGGGATACCGGGGTGCTGAAGGTGTTCCACGCCGCGCGCCAGGACATCGAGATCTTCTGCCACCTCGACGGGCATGTCCCCTCGCCCGTCTTCGATACCCAGGTCGCGGGGATGGTTTGCGGATTCGGCGATCAGGTGGGCTACGAGAAGCTGGTCGCCAGGCTGGCGCGCGCCTCGATCGACAAGACCCAGCGATTCACCGATTGGGCGCGCCGCCCCCTGACCCGCAAGATGTACGAGTACGCCATTTCCGACGTCACCCATCTCTGCGTCGTCTACGAGAAGATCGCTGCCCGGCTCGAGCGGGACGGGCGCGAGAGCTGGCTCGCCGAAGAGATGGGTACGCTCACCGATCCCGGCACCTACCGCCTCGACCCGGTGGACGCCTGGCTCCGGGTCAAGACCCGCCTCCGGAAGCCTCGTCAACTGGCCGTGCTGCGCGAGGTCGCGGCCTGGCGCGAAACCGAGGCGCAACGCCGCGACGTTCCGCGAAACCGTGTGCTCCGGGACGAGGCGTTGAACGAGGTCGCGGCGCAGGAACCCGGTACCCGGGAAGAGCTGCGGAAGCTGCGCAGTCTCAGCCGCGGCCATATCGGCAAGGAGGCCGCGGACGCTCTTCTCGCCGTCGTCTCGGCGGTCCGCGCCGCGTCGCCCTCGACCTATCCGAAGGAACGAAAGCCTCCGCGCGCCGCCAACCATACCGGGCCGTCGACCGATCTCCTGAAGGTGCTCCTCAAGCTGCGCTGCGAGGAAAACGACGTCGCGCAAAAGCTGGTTGCCAGCGCCGACGACATCGAGGCTATCGCCCGGGACGACAGGGCCGAGGTGCGCGCGCTCCGGGGCTGGCGCCGCGAGATCTTCGGCAAGGATGCGCTCGCTCTCAAACACGGCGAGATCGCGCTCGGTATCGAGGACGGCAACATCCGGGTGATCGGAAATGCCGGGCAGTCCTGAACGACGGCGTTTGCGGACCGCGACGGTGGTGTCGCATGTCGGATTCGAGGACCTGGGCATACTCGGGCCGCTGCTCGCGGCGCGCGAAGTCGCGATCAGCCACGTCGATGCGCCACGCGCTTCGCTGGAAGACATCGACGCTGCCGCGCCGGACCTCCTGATCGTTCTCGGCGGCCCGATCGGCGTCTACGAGACCGGCGACTACCCGTTTCTCTCGCATGAGATCGCGATGGTCGGCGAGCGGCTCGCGCGCGGCCTGCCGACCCTCGGCATCTGCCTCGGCGCCCAGCTCATGGCGGCGGCGCTCGGCGCGCGGGTCTACCCGTCGGGTATCAAGGAGATCGGTTGGAAGCCGGTCACGCTGAGCGAAGCGGGCCGGGATTCATGCCTTGCCCCGTCGGTGGAACCAGGTCTCCCGGTACTTCACTGGCATGGAGACACGTTCGACCTCCCCGGCGGCGCGGTGCATCTCGCCTCGTCGGATCTCTGCGAGAACCAGGCGTTCCTGTTCGGCCCCAACGCGCTCGCGCTTCAATTCCACCTGGAAACCACCGCGGAGGCGCTGGAATCGTGGTTCGTCGGCCACGCGGTGGAGATTGCGGGAGCCGGTCTCTCTCTGGCGAAGCTGCGGGAGGACAGCGCACGGCTTGGCGGCGCGTGCAACGCCGCCGGCGAAGCTTGCTTCGCAACCTGGCTCGACGGTCTCAGCCTTTAAGCACCCGACGCAGTAGCGGGATCGTTACCGACCGGCGTTCGGCGAGCGCCAGCCGGTCGGCGTCATGGACGATCCGCCGCGCCTCCTCAAGGCTGCGCTCCATGTGACGCAGCAGGTATGCGATCGCCTCTCCGGGTGCGTCGATCTGGCGGTCGCGGAAGAGCTTGAGCAGAACCGCGGTGATCAGGTCGTCATCGGGTCGGCCGATTTCCATCGTCGGCGCCGCCCGCAACCGCGATACGAGATCGGGCAGCCGGCCGCGCCAGTATCCGGGCGCGATCCGCGCCGTCGCCAGCACCCGCCCCCCGGACTCGGCGGCACGGTTGAGGGCGTGCAGCAGCCGCGCGTCGTCCGGCGCCCGGTCGACATCCTCGACCGCCAGCGGCGCGCCGTCGATCGAGTCGAGATCGATGCTCTCGACGTCGACGATGTCGGCACCCGAAAGGCCGCCCCAGATATGGGCGAGATGGGTCTTGCCGCTTCCCTCGGGACCGGCCAGCACGGCCAGCGGCGCCGGCCAGCGGGGCCACGCCTCGATCCAGGCCAGCGCCTCCCGGTTGCAATCGGCGGTCAGGAAGTCTTCCCGCCCGTAGGCCGGTTTCTGTTCGAGCGGAAGAGCGAGTTGCGCGCGTTGCAGGCGGTCACTCGCCATCGCGTTCCTCGCCCGCGCCCAGATAGAGCCGACTGTCGGTGTAGCGCGCCACCAGGAATCGCACGAAGACGCCGATTATCGCCGCGGTCGGAACGGCAAGCAGAACGCCCAGAAAACCGAACGACGCACCGCCGGCCAACAGGGCGAATATCATCCAGACCGGGTGCAGGCCGACGCGGTCGCCCACCAGCTTGGGCGTCACGAAATTGCCCTCGACGATCTGCCCGACGGCGAAAATGGCGGCGACGATGGCGATCGGTTGCCACGTGTCGAACTGTGCGAAGGCCAGCCCGACCGAAGCGCACAGCCCGACCAGCATCCCGAAATACGGAACGAACGAAATCAGCCCCGTCCCGAGGCCCACTATGACGGCGAATTCCAGCCCGACGATGGAAAGCGCGACGGCGTAAAACGTCCCCAACCCGAGGCAGACCATCCCCTGCCCGCGGATGAAACCGGCCAGAGTCTCGTCGACCAGCCTGGCCTGCTCGCGGATCGTGTCGGCGTGGTCGCGCGGCAGCCAGCCATCGACCGTCGATACGATCCTGTCCCAATCGCGAAGAAGGTAGAACGCCACGATCGGCGTGATCACGACCAGGGACAGCAGATTCACCAGGGCGAGGCCGCCGCTCCAGAGGCCCGAGACCACGTTCCCGAGCCAGGTCACCGTGGCCGACGTGAGCCCGCCCGCGGCCTGTCGGAGGCGGGCGATCGCGTCTTCCGACAGGTTCGCCTGAATTATCGAGAGCACGTCCCCCGCCACCGCCCGGAACATCTCGGCGTAGGCGGGGATGCGGCCCGCGAACCCGACCAGTTGAGACTGGAGCAGCGGCACGAGGAGCGCGAAGAACAGCCCTACGCCGACCAGGAAAGCGATGGTGAGCAAGGTCGCGGCCAGGGTGCGGGAGAGACGGCGCCGTTCCAGCCAGTCCGCCACGGGGTCGAGGAAATAGGCGACCGCGATGCCGAGAACGAAGGGAAGCAGGATGCCGCGGAGGAGGTAGACCGCCACGACGAAGACGCCGAATGCGAGCAGCCAGTAGAGGGTTTGCCGCTGCCCGGTCATCACCGGACTTCGCCGCCTGTCATCTGACGCGCCCAGACCACGAGGTACCAGCCGCCCGATGCAACGGTCGTCAGAACGACTCCATAGGCGGCGACATCGACAACCTCCGCCATTGCGATCGACAGCCCCGACTGAGCGAGCACCGCTCCCGCCAGAAAGATTTGCACCCCTGTGTTGACCTTGCTGACCAGTACCGGCTTCACCTCCCAATGTTTGCGCAAGAGCAGCAGCAGAAGCAGCCCGCCGACGATCAGGAGATCCCGGAAGACCACCAGGATCACGACAAAATCGTCAATCAGCCCTCTCAGGCCGAGCGTCACATAGACGCTGACGATCAATGCCTTGTCCGCCAGAGGATCGAGATAGGTTCCGAGGGTCGAGGTCTGGTCCAGCACCTTGGCAATATAGCCGTCGACCGCATCCGAAGCGCCCGCCACCAGGAAAAGCGCGAACGCCCAGCCGTAGGACTCATTCATGATCAGGTAGACGATCAGCGGCACCGAAAGCAGCCTGGCAAGACTGATCAGATTCGGGACGTTCACGATCCCGACCCCGGGTCGCCAAGTCCTTCGCCTCGGGACCGCTTGAGCACCCAGCCTTTGTCGCCGCGCCGCAGAGACAGATCGTTGCGGCGCAATGCGGCCCTGAATCCCTCGGCGTCGCCGAAATAACGCAGGCGGACATGGAGGGCGTCTCGGGATACGGAGAGCACGACGGTCTCGTCGCTCGAAGGGGTGTCGGACAACGCTCGCGATATTGCGACCCACTCGTCCAGCCCCGAGACCGGAACCGTGGCGTCGATCTGTCCCTCGCGGTCGAAGATCAACAGATTGCTCGACTTCCAGGCCTCCTGGATATCCCGGACGGCATGGGAAGCCGCGGAACGGAATTGCAGGCCGGCCGTTTCGAAGGGATCGACGGGATAGCTCTCGACGACGCGTCGGGCGCCGTCGCCGGCGCCGTGGGTGACGGTCGAAACGGTCACCGCGTTCGGGGAGCCGTCCGTCGGCCCGCGAGTCGCCACCATGACGGCGACCGAACTCGCGCCGTAGCGCTCCGCGATCGCGCGGAGACGCGCGGGATCGCCGGATACCGCCTGCCGTGCGCTGATGTCGCGGAGGTCCTGCAAGTCGCCGGTGGGCGTGAGCAGCGGGACCAACCCCCCGGTTTCGGACAGTTGCGCCCAGGCCTCGCGCCAAGGATTGGGCCGGTCCCAGAGCAGGTGCACCCCCGCCTTGCGCAGCACGGGCAGCACCAGGCGCGGTTTCGCCCTGGTCACGGCGAACGGGACGCCACGCGCACGCAGGAAACGGCGGACGGCGGCACGGTCGAACTGAAACGTCAGCCGCGCGAGGTACCGCACCCGCGAGGTTTTCTCATCGTCGACTTCGAAGCTCTGGACCAGGGGTGCTATGGCGCTCGAATCGAGGCGCGGCACGGTCGTGACGGAGGCCGCGGGTACGATTCGGCCGATCAGTCGGCGGAAGCCGGCGGAATGGCCCTCCGCCAGCGCCATATCGCGCGCCTGGGTGGCGTTCTCCGCCGAAGCGTCGACCACCACATCGCGGACCAGAAAGACCGGGGCGCTGTCCGCGAAGGCCGGCCAAGCCGCGGCGAGCGCAACCCACAACGACATGAGTCCGGCCGCGATCGTCGTCACGGGCGTCCGCGGCCCGATCGTCCGTCGCGCTGGGCACGCCATTGAAAACGGCCGCCGTTTATCTATCCTCATATTGCGGTGAGCCCGGCCCAGGACGGCTTGTCGGCCGCAGTCTACCACTCCAGTACTTGCGGGGCAGTCATCAACCGATCTCCCTATAGCGATGCGGGCGTAGACACACACGCGGCGGCGCGCCTCGTGGAAACCATTCGCCCACTCGCCAAGTCTACCGCGCGGCCCGGCGCGATGGGAGAAATAGGCGGGTTCGGAGGGCTTTTCGATCCGCGCGCCGCCGGCTTTTCGGACCCGGTTCTGGTTGCCGCGACCGACGGTGTGGGCACCAAGCTGAGGATCGCGATCGACTGCGGGATGCACGCGGGAATCGGCGTCGATCTCGTGGCCATGTGCGTCAACGACATCGTGGTTCAGGGAGCCGAACCGCTGTTCTTTCTCGATTATTTCGCGACCGGACGGCTGGAACCCGAGATTGCCGCGACGGTGATCGAGGGTATCGCGCGAGGCTGCCTCGAAGCCGGCTGCACCCTGATCGGCGGCGAGACCGCGGAGATGCCGGGCCATTATGCGGATGGGGAGTACGACCTCGCCGGCTTCGCGGTCGGCGCGGCGGAGCGCGGGCGCCTGCTCACCGGCGAACGCATTCGGGAGGGCCACCGGATTCTCGGTCTCGGTTCTTCGGGGATCCACTCGAACGGCTACTCGCTGGTCAGGCGGATCGTCGCGGACGCGGGCCTTTCGTGGGACGACGACGCTCCGTTCGCGGACGAACGGCTCGGGGCCGCGCTGCTGACGCCGACCCGCCTCTACGTATCCGCCGCGCTCGCGGCGCATCGGGAACGGTTGGTGGACGGATTCGCCCACATCACCGGCGGCGGGCTGATCGAGAATATAGGCCGGATCCTGCCCGCCGGGCTCGGCGCCGAGATCGACGCCCGTCTCTGGCCGCTGCCGGAGGTCTTCGTCTGGCTTGCGGAAGCCGGGAACCTTGCGGCCCCGCACATGGCCGAGACATTCAATTGCGGGATCGGTCTCGTCGCGATTGTCGCCGCCGAGGACGCGGAGCCCTGCCGCCGGGCATTCGAAGCCCACGGCGAACGGGTCTACGAGATCGGCGCGATCGTGCAGCGCACACCGGACTTGCCGGCCGTCCACATCGTGGGCCACGAAACCGCATGGCGCGGCTGAGACTCGCCGTTCTGATTTCGGGGCGCGGGACCAACCTGCAATCCCTGATCGATGCCTGTGCGGAAACCGATTACCCGGCCGAAATAGGCCTCGCGATATCGAACGATCCGGTCGCTCCGGGCCTCGAACGCGCGGCGCGCGCCGGTATCCCCGCCCGCGCGATCGATCACCGGGCCTTTCCGGATCGCGAGGCTTTCGAGCGCGCGCTGGATTCGGCACTCGGAGAGGCGGGCGTGGGGCTGGTCTGCCTCGCCGGGTTCATGCGCCTGCTCACCCCCTGGTTCGTCGAACGCTGGCACAACCGGCTGATCAACATCCACCCTTCCCTGCTGCCCGCTTTCCCGGGGCTGGACACCCACGCCCGCGCGCTCGCGTCCGGTGTGCGGATCAGCGGCTGTACGGTCCATTTCGTCCGTACCGAAATGGACTCCGGCCCGATCGTCGCCCAGGCCGCGGTTCCGGTTCTCCAGGGCGACGACGAGGCGCGCCTCGCCGCGCGAGTGCTCGATGCGGAACATCGCTGCCTTCCCCTGGCGGTACGGCTGATCGGGGAAGGCAGGGTACGCGTTTCGGGGGAAAGATGCGTCATTGAGGGCGCCGGGAATCGGGGCGCCGCTCTTTTCTCGCCGTCGCCGCCGAGCCGCGCATGACATCTTCCGCTCACGCCCCGAGTGGGTTATAGCTTCGCCCGCTCAGCTCACCGTGGAGAGGATCGGAATGGCTTTCGACATCGAACAGGAAAACGCGCGCCATACCGCGGGTTGGAAGGGTTTTGTGCTGTTCACGTGCGTGTCGACAGCCGCCGTGATCGCCGCGCTCGCGCTGATGGCGCTGTTCCTGCTCTGAGCGCCGCGCGCGGCCTTATCCGACGATATCGCGTTCGGAGAAGAAGAAGGCAATCTCCGTAGCCGCGTTCTCGGCCGAATCCGAGCCGTGCACCGAGTTCGCCTCGATCGATTCGCCGAATGCCTTACGGATGGTGCCTTCAGCGGCGTTCGCGGGATTGGTCGCGCCCATGACGTCCCGGTTCATCGCGATCGCGCTCTCCCCTTCGAGAACCTGCGCGACGACCGGACCGGAAACCATGAACTTGCACAGGTCGTCGAAGAAAGCGCGACTGGCATGGACGGCGTAGAACTGCCGCGCCTGCTCCAACGTCAGCCGGACGCGGCGCTGCGCGACGATCCTGAGTCCGGCCTCTTCCAGACGGGCGTTGATTTGTCCCGTCAGATTGCGCCGGGTGGCGTCGGGCTTGATGATCGATAGCGTCCGTTCAACGGCCATGTCGGAATGTCCCTGCGGGGGGGAGGTGGCGCGGCTGTATATCGGTATCCCGGGAGCGCGGCAACCGGCTACAGCATTTTCCGACCTGACCGGGTCGCAGCGGTCCGTACCCTCCCCCGGCCCCTCCCGCAAGCGGGAGGGGGGAAGGTAAGGAGGAGGCGGCGAGCGAGTCCTCCCTCTCCCCCGCGGGGGAGAGGGCCGGGGTGAGGAGGACCTTTCGGGCGACAGCCGGCTGCGATCGTGCCCGGTCGAAAAATGCTCTAGCCGGCTTTCTCTTCCCAGCTGCCGGCCGGCGATTGCTGCCAGTAGGTCAGATTGTGACCCGCCGCCGAATAGCCTTTCCAGCGCTCGCGCGCCTTCGACACGGCGTCCTCGTCATTGCCGTCGAACATCTCCAGGCATCGACCGAAGCCGGATACCCGGTCGGAGACCGCTCCGTCGGTGAGGACGAGAATGCTGGCGCCGTTGGGATTTTCGTCCTCATGGGTGATCCAGATGGGCTGTTCCTCCGGATTGCCGTCGCGCGCCGTGCCATGCGGAAGGAACGCGTTCTGGTCGTAGGTCCAGAGGATCGCGTCGAGCGCCTTCGTCCTTTCTTCCGAACCGGTCATGACGACGGTGCGCGCGCCGCTCGCATGGGCCTTTTGCAGAAGCCTGGGCAAGGCCTGTTCCAGCGTGCTCCTGGTCAGGTGGTAGAAGCCGATATCGGTCACGGCGGGCTCAACCCTCGTAATGCTCCCGCACCAGCTGGTCGAGCAGCCGCACGCCGAATCCGGTGCCGCCCTTGGGCACGGTCGCGGCGTTCTTCTTCGACCAGGTGACGCCGGCGATATCGAGATGGGCCCACGGCGTTCCCTCTTTGATGAAACGCTGGAGGAACTGGGCCGCGGTGATCGATCCCGCGTCGCGTCCGCCCACGTTCTTCATGTCGGCGATGTCCGAATCGATTTGCCGGTCATAGGCGTCGCCAAGCGGCATCCGCCACACGGACTCGCCGACCGCGCGCCCTGCCCCGGTCAGCCGCTCGGCCAGCGTGTCGTCGTTGGAGAAAAGCCCCGCGTTCTCGTGACCGAGAGAGACGATGATGGCACCGGTCAGCGTCGCGAGATCGACGATCGCCTGGGGCCTGTATTTCTCCTGGCAGTACCAGAACGCATCGCACAGAACGAGGCGTCCCTCGGCATCGGTGTTGATGACCTCGACGGTCTGGCCGGACATCGACGTGACGACGTCGCCGGGCCGCTGCGCGGTGGCCGACGGCATGTTCTCGACCAGCCCGATCATGCCCACCGCGTTGACCCTGGCCTTGCGCCCGGCGAGAGCGCGCATGAGCCCTATCACGACGCCGGCGCCCCCCATGTCCCACTTCATGTCCTCCATGCCGCCGGACGGCTTGATGGAGATGCCGCCGGTATCGAAGGTCACACCCTTGCCGACGAAGGCGACAGGCCTCTTGTCCTTCGCTTTCGGCGCCCCGTCCCAGCGCATGGTCACCAGCCTGGGCGCGTTGGCGCTTCCCTGGGCGACGCCAAGCAGCGCCCCCATTCCGAGCTTCGCCATCCGCTTTTCGTCGAGAACCTCGACCGTCACTCCGAGCTCGGTCAGGGACTTGGCCCGTTCCGCGAGGCTTTCCGGGAAGATCACGTTGGCGGGCTCGGAAACAAGGTCGCGGGTGAGGAAGACGCCCTCCGCGATTTCCGCGAGCGGCCGGAATTCGGTGCGCGCCCGTGTATGCGCCGATGTGGCGACCGTTATGCGGTTGAGGCTGGGCTTGTCGTCCTGCTTTTCCTTCGTGCGGTATTTGTCGAACCGATAGCCCCGCAGCAATGCCCCGAAGCCGATATTGGCCGCGATGGCGGCAGGCGAATTCGGCCAGCCATCCGCCGCGTCGACCGCTATCGTGACCGCGCTGTCGCCGCTTTTTTCGATTGCCGAAACGATCGTTCCGCCGACGCTTTGCGCGGTGCGGGCATCGAAGTCGCCAGCCTTTCCGAGGCCGACGAGAACGACCCGGCTCGCGGCCACGCCGGCGGGTGCGTTGAGGATCAGCGTCTGATTGCTCTTGCCGCCGAAGCGGCTGGATCCGATTGCCCGCGACAGCGCGCCCTCGGTCGCCTTGTCCGCCTCCGCCGCGGTCGCCGCAAGCTTGCCCCCTTCGTGGACTCCGACTGCAAGCGCGCCGCTTCGAGGAAGTTTCGGGGCTGCAAAGCTGATCTTCATGGGCGGTCTCCTGATGTCCGTGCGCGGATCGACACGGTAGGCGGGACAAACTTAAGAAAGCCGCCGTTCCGCCACAACCGCCGCCGGACGCGAACGGGCGCGCCAGACCGCGGAGAAGGGGCCAGCACGACCTGCCGGCGATCTCCGCGGTTCAACGGGAACCTTCGACCCGTTCCCGACAATGGCCGCCTGTTTCTGCCAAATGGACAGGGTTTTGGCCTAGGCGCTATAAACGAGGGAGTTAAGCCGGCAAGTCCAACGGCCGGAGCGAGTCGCCTTGAACACTTTGATGCGCCTGTTTCTTGCCATCCTTGTCGCGGTCGCCGTCACGGCGCCCACAGCTGCGCTCTCTCAGTCGGCGCAGAGGATCGCCGCGGTCGTCAATGACGAGGTCATCTCGGCCCGCGATCTGCGGCAGCGCTTGCGTCTGGTTCTGTTTTCCAGCGGGATCGATGACACCGCGGAGGCGCGGCAGCGGGTCGCTCGTCAGGTGCTTCGAACGCTGATCGACGAGCGCCTCCAACTTCAGGAGGCGAAAAAGAGGAGTGTTTCGGTCTCCGAGGACGACATCGCCCGGAGTGTCGAGGACATCGAAAAGCGCAACGGAATGCAGCCGGGGAGCCTCCCTTCCATTTTCCGGCGCAACGGCGTGAGCTTCGATTCGCTCCGTGCGCAGATCCGGACCCGCGTCGCCTGGTCGAAGCTGGTACGCCGCCGGCTCTCGCCGAGGATCGATATCGGCAACGAGGAGGTCGAGGAGATCCTCGCCCGACTCAAAGCGTCCCGGGGCGAGGCCACCTACCGTCTCGCGGAAATATTCCTGTCGGTTAACAGCCGGGAAGAAGAAACCTCAATCCGCCAGACCGCCGAGCGCATGGTCGAACAGATTCGGGGCGGCGCCCGATTCGGCGCGCTCGCCCGCCAGTTCTCGCAGACCGCGACGGCAGCGGTCGGAGGCGATCTTGGATGGACGCCGCGCTCGCAAATAGATCCCGCGATCGCGGCGGCGGTCGTCGGCCTGTCGCCCGGCGAGGTGCTGGACCCGATTCGTACGATATCCGGTTTCCGCATCGTGACGCTGATCGGCAAGCGCAGGATCGCGGCCGCCGATCCAAACCAGGCAGTGCTCGACCTGAAGCAGATATTCGTTCCCGTCCCGGACGGCGAGGACCCGACCGACACGGAAGCCCGCGTGGACCTCGTCAGGTCGGAAGGCAACGCCATCGACGGCTGCACGAACCTGTCCGACGCAGCCGAACGGCTGGGCGCGGAAGCGCTGCAGGATCTGGGCAGGGTCAGGCTTGCCGAACTGTCGGCGGAAGTTCGAAGAAACGTCGCGGATGTGGCGGTCGGAAAGGCCAGCCGACCGATCGGAGTTGTCGGAGGGATCGCGCTGATGGTCGTTTGCGGCCGGACCCTCCCGGAATCGAACCTGCCGAGCCCCGAGACGGTAACGGAGCAGCTTCGGCTGCAGCGTCTCGACCAGTCGGCGCAGCGTTATCTCCGCGATCTTCGCAGCGCCGCGATCGTCGATGTTCGCTTATAGGCCAGGGCAGGGCCGATGCGCCCCCTCGCGCTGACCATGGGAGACTGCGCGGGGATAGGCCCCGAGATCGCGCTGCGGTCTTGGGTTCGCCGACGCGAGACCGACATCCCGCCTTTCGTCTATTTGGGGGGGCAGGACCAGTTGGAGGCCCTCGCCACCGCGCTGGGCCTCGATGTTCGAACGGTAGCGGTGACCCGTCCGGCGGAGGCGGTCGACGCTTTCGCTGACGTCTTTCCGGTACTGCCGATCTCGCTTCCAACGCCGGCGGTCTCCGGGAAGCCCGACGCCGCGAACGGGCCGGCCACGATCGAGGCGATCGATCTGGCGGTCGGGCTCGCGCGTTCCGGCGAAGCCGCCGCGGTCGTCACCAACCCCATCGGCAAGGCGGTACTTTACCAGTGCGGGTTCGACCATCCGGGCCACACCGAATATCTCGCGGAACGCTGCGGAAGCGCGGCGGCGCCCGTGATGATGCTGGTATGCGACAAGCTCCGCGCGGTCCCGGTAACCGTTCACCTGCCGCTGGCGGAGGCCGCGAGGGCGCTTACCGTCGATTCGATCGTTCATTGCGGTCGCATCGCCGCCGCGGGGCTCGCGCGCGATTTCGGGATCCGCGCGCCAAGGCTCGCGGTCGCGGGACTCAACCCCCATGCCGGCGAGAGCGGACATCTGGGGCGGGAAGAGATCGAGATCGTCGGACCCGCCATCGAAATCCTGCGCGGGGACGGGATCCTTGTCGACGGACCCTCGCCGGCGGATACCCTGTTTCACGACCGGGCGCGTCAGGGCTACGATGCCGCGCTCTGTATGTACCACGATCAGGCGCTGATCCCCGTCAAGACGCTCGACTTCGACGGCGGAGTCAATGTGACGCTCGGCCTGCCCATCGTCCGGACCTCGCCCGACCATGGCACCGCTTACGACATCGCGGGAAAGGGAATTGCCCGGCCCGACAGCCTCATCGCCGCGCTGCGCCTCGCGGCGGCGATGGCGAGCGCCCGGGCCCACATTTCGGACGCCCTTGTCTGAATCCCTGCCGCCGCTGCGCGAGGTCATCGCCCGACACGGAATCCGCGCAAAGCGGCGGCTTGGCCAGCACTTCCTCCTCGACCTCAATCTCTGCCGCCGCATCGTCCGGGCAGCCGGCGACATCGGCGGGCGGACCGTGGTCGAGATCGGACCCGGACCGGGCGGTTTGACCCGCTCCCTGCTCGAAACGGAGGTGGCGCGCGTGATCGCGATCGAACGCGACCCGCGATGCATCGACGCACTCTCGGAGCTTTCGGATCGGTACGGAGACCGGCTCCACGTGCTTGCCGGCGATGCCTTGGACGTCGATATGTCCTCGCTCGCCGCGGACGGACGGATCGCGATCGTCGCCAACCTGCCCTACAACATCGCCACGCCGTTGCTGATCGGCTGGCTGCGGACCGTCGATTCGATCTCCGGAATGACGCTCATGTTCCAAAAGGAGGTCGCCGAGCGCATCACGGCCGCACCCGGCAACGGCGCATATGGCCGCCTCTCGATCATTACGCAATGGCTTTGCGAGGCAGTGCGGGCGTTCGATGTCGCGCCGACCGCCTTCGTGCCCCCGCCTCGGGTCACCTCCACCGTCGTCAATCTGGTCCCGCGCGACGCACCGCTGGCCCCGGCCGACATGGCGGCGTTGGAAGCGGTTACCGCCGCCGCGTTCGGCCGCCGGCGCAAAATGCTGCGCTCCGCTCTCGGCGGGCTGGTCGAGGATCCGGAAGCGTTCCTGGCGCGGGAAGGAATCGCGGCGACGGCACGCGCCGAGACTCTTCCGCCGGAGGCGTTTTGCGCGCTCGCGCGCGGTCTTGAGAGGCTCAGAGCCCCTCGATCAGCCGTTTGACGAAATCCGGAAGTCCGACCTGGCGCTGACGGCGCAGACGCTCCGCGTTGAGGATCGAGCGCACGCTTTCCACGCTCTCCTGGAGATCGCGGTTGACGACCACATAGTTGAATTCGGCCCAATGGCTCATCTCGCCGGGCGCCCGTCGCATACGCTCGGCAACCACGTCATCCGGGTCTTGGGCGCGCCGCCTGAGTCGCGCGTGCAGTTCATGGCTTGACGGTGGCAAGATAAAGATGCCGACAAGGTCGTCCCGCGCCTTAGCCTTGAGTTGACGCGCGCCCTGCCAGTCGATGTCGAACAGTACGTCCCGGCCCGCCTCTAGCGCCCTCTCGACCGGCTCCCGCGGGGTGCCGTAGTCGCGCCCGAACACCCGGGCGTACTCTAGCAACTCGCCGGCTACCCGCATCCTGTCGAACTCGTTGGGGCCAACAAACCGGTAGTCGCGCCCGTGAGCCTCGTCCGGACGCTTGGGCCGGGTGGTCACAGAAATGGACAGCGTTAGATGGGGATCGGCCTCCAGCAACCGTCGGGAAATGGTGGTCTTGCCGGCCCCCGACGGAGAGGACAGGACCAGCATCAGCCCGCGGCGAGAGATTCCGGAGCCTTCCATGCCTATTCGAGGTTCTGGATTTGCTCTCGGAGACCTTCGACCGCCGCCTTCAGGTCTAGCCCTATCCGCGTCAGCTCCATATCGGCCGATTTCGAACACAGCGTATTGGCTTCGCGATTGAATTCCTGGCACAGGAAGTCGAGCCGCCGGCCCACGGGCCCGCCGCCGTTCAAGAGCTCCCGCGCGGACGCGACGTGGCCGATCACCCGGTCGATTTCCTCCCGAATATCCGTCCGCGCCGCGAGATAGGCCACCTCCTGCGCGAGACGGTCCTCGGCGATCGCGGGGTTCGAATCGAGCAGCGCCGCGATCTGGTCGCGGACCCGATCCCGGGTCCGCTCGGGCTGGACGGCGGCCGCGGTCGCGGCGGCTTCCGCGAGTCCATCGATCTCTTCCAGCTGTCGATTGACGACAGTTTCCAGCCGCCCGCCTTCCTCGCGCCGGGCCGCGGCGAGGCCGTCGAGAGCGGTTGCGAGCGTGTCCATCATCGCGACGCGGCGCCGTTCGCGCTCGATCTCGGTTTCCTCCGCCTCGACCTTTTCCAGGACTCCCGGCAGCGCCATCAGCGCTTCGAGCCGCACGGGCGGCGCGCCGTGCCTGTCCCGCAGCGAGCGATGAATCGCCAGCAGACGGTCCAGGACGTCCTCGTTGACACGGATTTCCGGCGCGCGATTCGCCTGCGCGATCGTCAGGTGGAGCGACAGGGAACCCCGGCTGAACCGTTCCGCCGCCAGGGCGCGGGTTTGCGATTCCAGCGCGTCATGGCCATGGGGCGTTCGGATCCTCAGATCGAGGTTGCGGCCGTTTACGCTCCTGACTTCCCAACTCCAGCGGACATCGTCGCCGCCGCCCTCGGCGCGCGCGAACCCGGTCATGCTCTGGAGAGCGGAAGCCGGGTCCTTCGCATTGTCCTCGGCAATTGCGGTCTTGAGGGCCTCGGTCATGGCGTTTCAGGGGGGTCCGTGACATTGCGCGGCGGGGGAACCTCTATAGTACAGATCGCCAGTGCCTCAAACCAATCGCGCGCGGCGTCCGGCGCGTTTTCGGCTCGCATCCCTCTCCGACGAGGCGTAGGTTCGGAGCCCGCGATCGATGGGGATTTCCCGATGGAACCGGTGATTGCAGCCTTGGTGGGGCTGGCGGTCGGTGCGGCCGTTGTCTGGCTCGCGAAGAGGAGCGAAGTCGGGAGAATTTCCGCCGCGCGCGACGCGGAACGGCAACGCGCGGACTCGACGTCGCGCGACCTCGAAGCCGAACGCATAGCGCTCGCCGCCAGCCGCACGCGGCTCGAGGAGGTCGAGCGGGCGCACCGGGAAAAGATCGATTCTCTGGAACGCGTGCGGGGCGATATCGAAAAGGAGCTCAAGGCGCTGGCCCTGCAGGCGCTGAAGGAGAACCAGAGCTCGTTTCTCGGCCTCGCCAACGAGGTCTTCGACAAGCACCGGAAACTCGCGGACGGCGACCTCGAAGAGCGCCAGAAGGCGATCAAGACCATGATCGGGCCGATGGAGACGGCGCTTTCCGAGTGGCGCAAGAACCTGGAACAGATCGAACAGACCCGCAAGGAACACTACGGGAGCCTCACCAACGAGCTGAAGAACGTCGTCGACGGCCAGGAAAAAGTCAGGGGCGAGGCCGCGAGGCTGGTCAATGCGCTTCGCGCCGCTCCCAAGACACGCGGGCGATGGGGCGAAGAAACCCTGAGGAACGTGCTCGAACTGTCGGGCATGACCGAGCATTGCGACTTCGTCCGCGAACAATCGCTCCACGAAGAATCGGCGGTTCTGCGCCCGGATGTGATCATCCGCCTCCCGGGCGAGCGCTTCATGATCGTCGATGCCAAGACCTCGCTCGCCGCCTATCTGGACGCGATGGAAGCAGAGGACGAGGACTCTCGCGAGGCGCATATGGAGCGGCACGCACGGCAGCTTCGTACGCATATGCGGCGGCTTGGCGAGAAAGGATATTGGGAGGCGTGTCGACGCGCGCACAAGATCACGCCCGACTTCGTGGTGATGTTCGTCCCGGGCGATAACTTTTACGCCGCCGCGATCGAACGATATCCGGAACTCTACGAAGAGGCGCTGAAATCCAACGTCCTCATCGTTACCCCCACGGTGATGCTCGGCCTCGCCAAGACCGTTGCGTTCGGCTGGCGCCAGGAGAAGGTGGCGGATAACGCCAGAGAGGTTGCCCGGCTCGGTCAGGACCTCTACCGGAGGATCACCACGATGGGCGGCCACGTCGTCGAGCTCGGAAAGGACATCGCGAGGTCGGTGGGCAGCTACAACGAATTCGTGGGCAGCCTGGAATCGCGGGTGATGCCGCAGGCACGGCGGTTCGCGGAACTCAAGGTCGAAGGAACGTCTCAGCCACTGCAGGAGACCCGGCCTATCGACACCGATATCCGATTGCCGCGCGACGACCGGGATCTCGTGGTCGGGCCGGCGTCGGACCCCGGCGCCGAACCGCGGCCGAGGGTCGAGCCGGCCGCCGAATAGAGCGGTCTAGCGCGGCGGTTCGCCTTCCCTTCTTTCGCGCTCGATCCGCCGCCATCGCGCGACGTTGCGGAGATGCTCGGAAAAGGTGCGGGCGAATGCATGACCGCCGGTGCCGTCGGCCACGAAGTAGAGCTCGTCGGTCAGCGCCGGACGCAGCGCGGCTTCGATGGAGGCGCGGCCCGGGTTGGCGATCGGCGTCGGCGGCAGGCCGTGTACCCGGTAGGTGTTGTAGGGCGAATCGACCCGAAGATCGCTCTTGGCGAGAGGCCGGTCGAGCGCGACGCGCCCCAGGGTAAGCGCATAGACCACCGTCGGATCGGATTGCAGCCGCATCCCCTGGCGGAGACGGTTGTGAAAGACGGCCGAAATACGCGCCCGTTCCGACGGCACCGCCGTTTCCCGTTCGACGATCGAGGCAAGCACCAGCGCCTCTTCCGGCGTCGCCAGCACGATGCCGGGAGCGCGTCCGTCCCACAGCGACGCAAGCGTCGTCTTCATCGATTCCCGCATCCGACGAACGAGCGCGCCGCGCGTGTCGCCATACGAGAAATAATATGTTTCCGGCAGCAGCGATCCCTCCCCGATATCGGCGGGCAGGTCGCCGGTTAGTCCCTTGACGGCGCCGATGACGCCGAGCACTTCGCCGGTCGTCAGCCCTTCGGCGATCGTCATCCGTCGCTTGACGGTCTCACCGCTCGCCAGCAGCGCGATGGCCCGATCCATCGAAATGCCCGCCCGGAAGCGATACTCGCCCGCGCGCATCACCCTGCTCCGCCCGGTGAACCATGCGCCCGCCTTGAACAGGAAACGGTCGTCGATCACGCCATGGGCGAGCAGCTCCGTTGCGATGCGTTCGACGCCCGAACCTTTGTGGACGATGACCGTATTGGCGTCCGCCAGCGGTCCGGGACGGACGAATTGAAGATACGCGACGTGGGAGAACCCGAGCACGAACGCGAACGCCCCGAGCGAGCCGAATACAGCCGCGTACAGGGCCAGCCGGGGCATCGGCGCTTCCGCGCGATCAGGGGGGAGGCGCGAAAATCAGGGACGCGTTGGTGCCGCCGAAGCCGAACGAGTTGGACAAGGCGTTCCGGATCGGACGTTCTCTGGCCTCGTTCGGCGCAAGGTCGAGGTCGCAGCCTTCCGAGGGATTGTCGAGGTTGAGCGTCGGCGGGACCACGCCGTCATTGACCGCCTTGATGGAAAAGATCGCCTCGACGCTGCCGGCGGCCCCGAGAAGATGGCCTATGGCCGACTTGGTGGACGACATGGAGAGCTTGTAGGCGTCCTCGCCGAACATGCGCTTGACGGCCCCGAGTTCGATCTCGTCGCCGAGCGGGGTCGATGTCCCGTGCGCGTTGATATAGTCGATTTCGTCGGTGTTCAGCTTCGCACGCTTCAAAGCCGCCTGCATCGAGCGGAAACCGCCATTGCCGTCTTCCGGCGGCGACGTGATGTGGTGCGCATCGCCGGACATGCCGTAACCGACGACCTCGCCATAGATCTTCGCGCCGCGCTTTTTCGCGTGCTCCAGCTCCTCGAGCACGACGATCCCCGCGCCTTCGCCCATCACGAACCCGTCCCGGTCGCGGTCCCACGGGCGCGAGGCCCGCTCGGGCGTGTCGTTGAACCCGGTGGAAAGCGCCCGCGCCGACGCGAAGCCCGCGATTCCGATCCGGCAGACGGCCGCCTCGGCGCCGCCCGCGACCATGACATCGGCGTCGTCGAGCATGATCATCCGTGCCGCGTCCCCGATCGCGTGCGCCCCGGTCGCACAGGCCGTCACCACCGAGTGGTTCGGCCCCTTGAAGCCGTACCGAATCGAGACCTGGCCCGAGGCGAGGTTGATCAGGGTGGCCGGTATGAAGAACGGCGTCACGCGGCGCGGGCCGCGCTGGTCCATGGTCAACGATCCGTCGAAGATGATCTTGAGACCGCCGATCCCGGAGCCGATCAGCACGCCCGTCCGCTCGCGGTCTTCTTCGGCCTCCGGCGTCCAGCCCGCATCCTCGACCGCCTCCGCGGCGGCGCCGAGCGTGTAGACGATGAAATCGTCCATCTTGCGCCGGTCCTTGGCGGTGGTGACCGAATCCGGATCGAACCGTCCGTTCCCGCTCGCACCAATGGGAACGGTCCCGGCAATCTTGCACGGGAGGTCCGAGACATCGAAGGTCTGGATCGCTTCGATGCCCGATTCGCCGTTGATGAGGCGGCCCCACACATGGCCGACCCCGGCACCCAGGGGGGTGACAAGGCCGAGGCCGGTAACGGCGACACGTCTCATAACCGTACCGATCGTTGGAAATTCATCGGAGGCCGCTCGACGAGTCTCGCCGACCCCGGTCCACGGACGGGCTCAAGCGTCTGCGTTCTCTTCGATGAAGTTGATCGCATCCTTGACAGTCAGAATCTTCTCCGCCGCGTCGTCCGGAATCTCGCATCCGAACTCCTCCTCAAACGCCATCACCAGCTCGACTGTATCGAGGCTATCGGCGCCGAGGTCGTCGATGAAGCTCGCATTGTCGGTGACCTTGGCTTCGTCGACGCCAAGATGCTCGACCACGATCTTCTTCACACGGTTGGAGGTGTCGCTCATGTCAGGGTTCCTCGGTGTGGTAAGCGATGGACCGGGCACTGAGGGACCAGAGTCCAACGGGATACTCGGCCGCGCGGTGAGGCTCGATAACTAGCACAGTCGCCATCGCCTTTCCAGCGCACCCCCGAATCCGCCGGCCCGCTACAGCATGGCCATCCCGCCATTGACGCTCAGCGTTTGCCCGGTGACGTAGGCGGCTTCGTCGCTCGCCAGGAAGACCACACAGGACGCGACATCTTCGGGCGTGCCGAGACGTCCCGCGGGGATTCGCTCGGTGAGCCTTGCGGTCTGCTCGTCGCCGAGTTCCCGGGTCATGGCGGTGTCGATAAACCCCGGAGCCACGCAGTTCACGGTGATGTTGCGCGCGGCGACCTCGGCCGCGAGGGCCTTCGTCATTCCCGTCATCCCCGCCTTGGAGGCGGCGTAGTTGGCCTGTCCCGGATTTCCGGTCTGTCCGACGATCGAGGTGATGGCGACGATCCGGCCCCATCGCGCGCGCATCATGCCGCGCAAAGCGGCGCGGGCGAGCCGGAAGCCGGCGGTGAGGTTGACGTCGAGCACGGTCTGCCAGTCCTCGTCCTTCACCCGCACGAACAGGCCGTCGCGCGCGAGCCCGGCGTTGTTGACCAGTATGTCGACCCCGCCCATGGCCTCCGCCGCGGCTTTCGCCAGAGCATCGGCGGCCCCGGGGTCGGCGAGGTCGGCGATCAGCGCATGGGCGCGGTCGCCGAGCGCGGCCGCGCGCTGCTCCAGCGCCTCGCGGTTTCGGCCCGCCAGAGCGACCGTCGCCCCCTGGCCATGGAGCGCCGACGCGACCGCGCCGCCGATGCCGCCGGAGGCGCCGGTAACCAGAGCGCGCCTGTTTCCGAGATCGAACATGAACGGTCCCCAATCACCCGGGTCGTTTAGAGCTTCAGCAGCGCATCGACGTCGTCGGGGTTCTCGACGGAAATTGCAACGAGTTCCGGATCGATGCGCCGGGCAAGTCCGGTCAGGACCTTTCCGGCGCCGATTTCGACCACCGTTCCGACGCCCGCGTCACGCATCGCGATCACGCATTCGCGCCACCTGACGAGCCCAGTCACCTGGGCGACGAGCAATTCGCGAATCTCCCCGGGATCCGACACCGGCTCCGCCGAGACATTGGCGACCAGGGCGGGTTCGGGCGGGTTCATGTCGATTTGGCCGAGCGCCTCCTCCATCGCCTCGGCCGCGGGCCGCAACAGCCGGCAGTGGAACGGCGCCGACACCGGCAGCATGATCGCCCGCCGGATGCCGCGCTCCTTCGCCAGGGCCACCGCACGCTCGACGGCCTCGCTATTGCCGGAGAGAACGACCTGTCCGGGCGCGTTGTCGTTGGCGATGTCGCAGACCCGATCCTCCGCCGCATCGGAGGCGATCCCGCGCGCCTGGTCGAGCGTCGCGCCGAGCAGGGCGGCCATCGCGCCCTCACCCACCGGCACCGCCTCCTGCATCGCCCGGCCCCTGGTCCGGAGAAGACGCGCCGTATCCGGGAGGGAAAATGCGCCGGCGGCGGCAAGGGCGGAATACTCGCCCAGCGAATGGCCCGCGACATGGGACACCCGGCCGGCGAAATCGAAGCCCGCCTCGCGGACGAGAACCCGGAGGACCGCCATGCTGACCGCCATCAGCGCGGGCTGTGTATTCTCGGTCAACGTCAGGTCTTCCGCCGGCCCTTCGCGCACGATGCGCGACAGGTTCATGCCGAGCGCATCGTCGACCTCTTCCAGCGTCTCGCGCGCGATCGGAAACGCAGCCAGCAGCGCCTCTCCCATACCGACGGCCTGGGAGCCCTGCCCCGGAAACGCAAAGGCAATCGTCATTACAATCCCGACGGGGACGGACAAGGAAAAGCCGACACGGATCGGCCCCGGAAACAGACACGGGCCGCCGAGTCCTGTCAACCCGCGCAGCCGCCCCGCGAAGAGCGCCGGGGGCTTGCTTGCGCGGTATAGGGAAATGTGTATAGTCCGCGCGCCGTCGAGCGGACCGGCTTCGCTTGTCTATGGCGGTTTGCCTATTTTGCGGTCCGTCCGGGGCATACAGCCGCGACATATCGGTGCGTATGCGGCTCGTTCGGGCAAGGCAGCGAGGAGCGTCGCGAAGTGGCATTTTACGAGAGCGTCTATATCGCGCGCCCGGATATCTCGGCCGCCCAGGTGGAGGCGCTGACGCAACGCCTGACCGAGATCATCGAGGCGGGCGGCGGCCGCGTCACCAAGAACGAGTATTGGGGCCTCAAGAACCTCGCTTACCGGATCAAGAAGAATCGCAAGGGGCACTACTCGCTGCTCAATATCGACGGGCCGAGCGAGACGGTGGGCGAATACGAGCGCAACATGCGGCTCAGCGAGGACGTGCTGCGCTATCTCACCGTCCGCGTCGACGAGCTCGACGAGAACCCCTCGATCATGATGACCCGCGGTTCCCGCGACGATCGCGGCCGCGGCCGGGGCCGCGGCTTCGGCGGCCGGGACGGTCCCAGGGACGGTCCCAGGCCGCAAAGCGCGCCACCGGCGGAGGCAAGCGCCGCCAAGGCCGAAGAAAAGCCGGCGGATGAACCCAAGGAGAAGACGGAATGAGCCGGCGGCCTTTCTTCCGGCGGCAGAAGAGCTGTCCTTTCTCGGGACCCAACTCGCCGAAGATCGACTACAAGGACGTGAGACTCCTCCAGCGATTCGTCTCGGAACGCGGCAAGATCGTGCCGAGCCGCATCACGGCGGTGTCCACCAAGAAGCAGCGCGAACTCGCCCAGGCGATCAAGCGCGCCCGCAATATCGCGCTCTTGCCCTTCATCATTCGCTGACGGCCGGTCGGGGCGGCGGCGCGCCATGTCCCGCCAGTTCCTTCTCGCCGTCGGGGCCGGCGCGGTGGCCGCACTCTTCTACGTGGCCGTGGGGCTCGGTTCGTTCGGCTCGCTGATTCTGGCTTACCTCGCGCAGCTTCCCCTGTTCGCGATCGGGCTCGGCGCCGGGTTCCACCACGCCTTGCTCGCATCCGGCGTAGGAGCGATTCTGATCGCCGCCGCTCTGCCGCTGAGCGCGGCCGGGCTTTTCCTGGCCACCGCGGCGCTCCCCGTGCTCGTTCTCACCAACCGCGCGCTGCTCAGCCGGACCGATCCCGACGGCAGTGTCGAATGGTATCCGCCGGGACACCTGCTTGCGATCCTGAACGGGATGGCGCTCGCGGCGCTGTTCGCGGCCGCGCTCGCGTTCTGGGGCCATGAGGGCGGATTGATCGGGGCGGCCAGGGAACTGCTCGCCGCGATGATGCGCGGGTCGGTTGTCGGCGAGATGAGCGGACAATCGGTCTCGGCGGCGCAGGACCGGATCGCGTGGCTTCTGCCGGCGCTGGTTCTCTGCTCCTGGCAGATCATGGCGATGGTCAACGGGGTATTGGCCCAGGGCGTGCTCTCCCGGTTCTCGCTCAATATCCGCCCCGGCGCGCCGATTCGCGAGCTTTGGCTGCCCCAATGGCTCTCCATCGCGCTCGCCGCCGCGCTGGTCCTATCGTTCATGCCCGGACAGATCGGAGACCTGGGCGGGAACGCGGCGATCGTGGCCGCGCTGCCCTTTGTCTTTCTCGGCCTCTCGGTTATACATGCGCTGTCCGTGCGCTGGCCCGCGCGGACATTTGTCCTGGTTTGCGTATATGTCGCCCTGTTCGTCGCCGGCTGGCCGGCGCTGATCGTCGCGGCGATCGGTTTTCTCGAAACCTGGCTTTCCCTGCGGCAGCGATTTTCGGGCGGTCGCCGCCAAGACGAGGAGGAGTAGCGATGCAGGTGATCTTGTTGGAACGCGTCGAGAAGCTCGGCCAGATGGGCGAGGTGGTCGACGTCAAGCCGGGCTATGCGCGGAACTTTCTTCTGCCGCAGAACAAGGCCCTGCGGGCAACCGAGCAAAACATCCAGACCTTCGAATCCCGTCGCGTTCAGCTCGAGGCGGACAACCTCGCGCGGCGCGGGGAAGCCGAGAAGGTTTCGGCCGATTTCGACGATGTCACGGTGGTTCTGACCCGACAGGCCTCGGAGAGCGACCAGCTATACGGCTCGGTGACGAAGCGCGACATCGCGGACGCGGTAGTCGAGGCGGGCTTCACCATCACGCGCAATCAGGTGGCGCTCGACCGTCCGATCAAGACGGTCGGCCTTCACCCGATCCGCATCCAGCTGCACCCCGAGGTCGCCGTCATCGTCACCGCGAATGTCGCCCGCACGCCGGAAGAGGCGGCGGCCCAGGCCCGCGGCGAGACCATCGGAGCGGACGACGACGAAGACGATGCGGCCGAGACCGTCGCCGCAGAAGTCGCCGAAACCGCCGAAGAAGCGCCCGTCGCGGAAGCGCCGGCCGAAGATTAGTCCCGGTCTGACGCCGCGGCGCGCGGATACTCCGGAACACCGCATTGCCCCGTTGATCGTATGAGTCGCGACCGAATCGCCTTCGTCGGCGGGTCTACCCGCCACGCTCAAAGCGCTCTCAGGGCGCTGAAGAAGCGGTACGGCTCGGTCGAACCGGACGACGCCGAAGTTATCGTCGCGCTGGGCGGCGACGGGCTGATGCTCGAAACGCTGCACCGGTTCATCGGCCGGAAGGTGCCGATTTACGGGATGAACCGCGGCACGGTGGGGTTTCTCCTCAACGCCTATGACAGCCGCAGCCTGCGGGAACGGCTCGACGCCGCCCAGGAAGTCGAGCTCCGCCCGCTCTCCATGAGGGCGACCTCGATAGACGGGTCCAGGGTGGCGGCGATGGCCATAAACGAGGTGGCGTTGCTGCGGGAAACCCGTCAGGCGGCGAGGGTGCGTATCCGCGTCGACGGCACGGTGCGAATGCCCGAACTGGTTTGCGATGGGGCGATCATCGCGACGCCGGCCGGCAGCACCGCCTATAACCTGTCCGCGCACGGACCGATCATCCCGCTGGGCGCGCAATTGCTGGCGCTGACGCCGATCAGCGCCTTCCGTCCGCGGCGATGGCGCGGCGCGCTCCTTCCGTCGTCGGCAAAGCTGAGAATCGATGTGCTGGAGCCGAAGAAGCGTCCGGTCAGCGCGGTCGCCGACTACACCGAGGTGCGCGACGTCCGGTCGGTCGTCGTCCGGGAGGACCGCTCGTCGACCTTGACCCTGCTGTTCGATCCGGAGCACAACTTGGAAGACCGGATCCTCAACGAGCAGTTCACCCCCTGAACTGCGGCAGACAGCTACTACTGGGAGAACGAATCCGATGGAAATTCACAAACGCATTCACCGCCACACGCTGACCACGGCGGCGCTGCTCGCCGCGATGGGAATCGCGGAAGCCGCGGCAGCCGCCGACAAGCTCTCGGTGGGCGCGCTGCGCTTCACCTCTCACAGCGGCGGCTTCATCGCCCACGAGAACGGGCATTTCAAAAAGGAAGGCCTGGATGTCGAGTTTCGCTTCTTCCAGGCAGCCGCGCCCACCGCGGTGGCGCTCGCCGGGGGCGATATCGACTTCGCGATCGCGGGCGTGACGGGCGGTTACATGAACCTCGCCGCCAAGGGCGCGATCAAGGCGGTCGGCGGGGTCCTGCACGAGCGCAAGGGCGTCGACGGAATGGCCATCATGGCGTCGATGAAGGCCTACAAGGCCGGTTTCACCAAGCCGGAGCAGTTGAAGGGCAAGTCGCTGGCGATGACGCAGGGCGGCTCCACCTTCCACTACATGGGCGCCGTTCTGGCGCAGAAGTTCGGCTATTCGATCAAGGACATCACCGTGCGGCCGCTGCACAAGGTGGGCGCGATGATCGGCGCGTTCAAGTCCGGACAGGTCGACGCCATGCTCATGGTGCCCCACATCGCCAAGCCGCTGGAACGGGGCGGCGCCGGCAAGATCATCGGCTGGCTGCGCGACTATCTGCCGGACTACCAGATCACCGTGCTGCTGAGTTCGACCAAGAACATCAAGGAGAAGCCGGAGCTGGTGCGGAAGTTCCTGCGCGCCTATTCGATGGGCATCGCGGACTTCAACCGGGTGATGCTGAACCAGTCCAAGGACCCGGCGGCGACCGAGGCGATGGTCAAGCTCATCCACAAATACGTCTACACCTCGCGTCCCTATGCGAAGGCCGCGCCGTCCATCAAGGCCGGCGCGATGTACCTCAACCCCGGCGCGTCGCTCGATCTCGCGAGCATCGAGCACCAGCTCGAATGGCACCAGTCGCAGGGGTTCGTGGCGAAGACAGTCACGCTGGAGCAGATCGTCGATACCAGCTTCGTCAAGACGAACTGACTCCGTCGTCCGCAAAGGGCAACACCGGGCCGGTCCCCTGGGGGCCGGCCCTTTGTTCATGACAGACGGGACGCCGATACGTTCAGGGCGTCGAGCGAGCGGTTGCGATGGCTGAGTTTCCCGGCATGAAGACCGTGCGGATGCGGGACCGTCCCGGGCGGGTCTATCGCGGCGATCTCTGCGTCGTCGGATCCGGTGCGGCGGGCCTGTCGGCGGCGCTGGAGGCGGTCCGGCTGGGCAAGACGGTCGTGCTGGTCGATGCCGCGCCCCAACTCGGCGGCCAGGCGGTCGGCGCCGCGCTCGGCACGATCTGCGGCCTGTTCCGCAACGGGCCGGTGCCCAGGCGCCTGACCCACGGCGCGATGGACGACATGTTCGAGGCCCTGTTCGCGCAAGGCGACGCCGCCCTGCGGCGGGTGCGGGGAACCTTCATTCTCGATTATGTGCCGAACGCCTGGATGCGCTGGGCGGAACGCCGGATCGCGGAATGCGGCATCGTCCCCCTACCCGGGGCCATCGTCCGCCGGGTCGAACACCGGGACGGCTATGTAGAGGCGCTCTCGCTCGGCACGCGCTTCGGCGACGCGCGGGTGGAAGCCGGTCGTTTCATCGACGCCTCGGGCGATGCCGTCCTGCCCTGGCAGGCGGGGCTGGAGCTGCGCGAGTCGGAAAAGCAGGTGCTGGGCACGGTCATGGCGATCCTGGAAGACGTGGATACCGGGATCTGCGCCGGCTATCCCCGCTCCCTCTATCACGACCTGATCCGCAGGCACCGGGACGAGTTCGGATTGATCCGCGCCGAAGGGCCCGTTTTCGTCCTGCCGGGAACGCGCAAGCTGCTGCTCAACCTGACCCATGTCGAAACGCCGATGGAGACCGCGGGTCTGGCGCTGGCTGGAATCGAGGGGCGGCGGCAGGTGGACGCTTTGCTCAAACTGTTCAAGCGGGAGCTTCCCGAAGCGTTCCACGAGGCGAAGGTCGCGGTATACGGCAACGCGGGCATTCGCCAGACCCGAACCGTCGTCGGGCGGAGCCATGTCACGGTGGAGGATATCGCGACCGGGGCCAGGCCGCCGGACGCCATCGCCCGCACCGCCTGGCCGATCGAGCTGCACGGCGACATGGCCGGAGCGCACTGGACGATCTTCGACGAGGATCACGTCCATTACGTCCCGTTCGGCGCGATGTTGCCGCAAGGCCTCCACAATGTCGCGGTCGCCGGGCGCTGCATCGATGCCGAACCGGCCGCGCTTGCCAGCCTTCGGGTCATGGGCCCCTGTTTCGCCATGGGCCGCGCCGCGGCGGCGGCCACCTCGCTCAACGACAGCGGTTCGTTGCACCAGATCGATATCGCGGCCCTTCAGGACGCGGTCGCCGACAACCTGGTCAAGGAGACAACGGACTCCTGGGCCGGCGAGTCGGTGCGGGAAACCGGCCCGGAAGCGGAGGGGAAAGGCGCTTAGAGAAAAAAGGGGGCTTACAAAGAAAGGTTGACAGGCGGTGGGCCGGTGCGTTCGGCGACGGGAACGCCGCCCCGTCCCGCCGCCCGCCCCCTGTCGTCATACCCGGACTGGTTCCATCGTTGTCCGGTCCAGTCGTTCAGGGGCTCCGCGCCGATGGTCGGGACAGGGTCGGGCGGTGTCGGCGTCCTGCGGCACTCCCCTCCTTGTCCTCATGCCCGGACTTGTTCCGGGCATCCACGCCCTCCGCCGCTTCGCCCGCGCCCGGCTCGCACCGCGATGCCGCAAGACGTGGATGCCCAGAACAAGTCCGGGCATGACGGAGGAAATGTCGTGGGTCTCCCACCCGTCAACCTTTCTTCGTAAGCCCCGGAAAGGGACATAAAGTATTTTATATCAATAGATTATCAACTTTTTCCAAGGTGATATTTTACATTAAGTTTTGGCGCCAGCGGATGCATCGGGCGGACGGTTCGGATCCTTCTCTAAATATCTGAAAAATCGGGCTTTTTCTTGTTCAGGAAGGCTCGGATTCCGCGCGAGAACGCTTCTCCGAAGCGGATTTTCTCGAACGCCTGGCCTTCGGTCCTGAGACCCGCGGAAAGCGGCGTCTCGTAGGTCTCGTTGAGGACCTGCTTCAGCGTTGCAAGCGGAATGCTCGGACGGGCGGCGAGGTCGGCGACCCAGCGCGCGACGGCCTCGTCCAGACCGCCGGCCGGGACGATTTCGCTGACCAGACCCCAGGCCTCGGCCTCAGCGGAGCCGATCCGCCGGCCGCGCATGATCGTTTCCTTGGCGCGCCCGAGCCCGGCGATGCGCGCGAGCCGCTGCGTTCCGCCGGATCCGGGAATGGCGCCGAGATTGATTTCCGGCAGGGCGAATTCCGCGCCCTCCACGGCGATCCGGAAGTCGCAGGCGAGAGCGATCTCGAAGGCGACGCCCATCGCGAATCTCTCGATCGCGGCGATCACCGGCTTGCGGCAGCGTTCCGGGGCGGCCACCGCCCTGGCGAGGTCGGCCATGCCGTCCGCCGGGACTCTCTGGAACCCGGCGATGTCGCCGCCCGAGCTGAACACCCCGTTCGCGCCACGGATCACGATGACCCGGACATCGGGATGCGCGTCCAGCTCTTCGAGGATCGCCGCGAACTGCGCGCGGGCCGCAAAGCTCACCACGTTGAGGGGCGGCCGGTCGAAGATCAGCGTCCCCTGCCCCGCTTCCGCATCGATCTCCCAGCGCAGCCCTTCCGGTTCCGAAAGCAGCGCCCCGCGCCTTTCCGACAATTCGTTCACGCGATCCTCCAATGCATCGACCACGCGCCGCATAAGGCCATATCGGGAAGCCTGGCGGCAACATCCCGGCGGCTCTGGCACCGGCCGGGACGCTCGGGCAAAATGCCGCGCCCGCCGGCGGCGGGCGGCGAGCGGCAATCGGCAAGCGGGAGCAGGCGATGGCGGCGGTATTGGTCGACCGCGAGGGCGAAATCGCGACGGTCACGATCAACCGGCCCGAGAAGCGCAACGCGCTGAACGCGGCGGGCTGGGACGCGCTTTCGGACGCGTTCGAGACCCTGTCGCAAGAGGACGATCTGCGCTGCATCGTGCTGCGCGGGGCGGGTCCGGACGCGTTCGCCGCCGGGGCCGACATGTCCGGCTTCATGGACGAGCATTCGAACGCCGGGCTCGCCAGAAGCTATATGGGGAAGACCCACCGCGCCTGCGAAGCCATCGCCAGGGGCCGCCACCCCGTGGTCGCGATGATCCACGGCTTCTGCCTGGGAGGCGGGTTCGAGATCGCGACGGCCTGCGATATCCGGATCGCCGCGCGGTCGAGCCGGATGGGGGTGCCGGCGCGCCTGGTCGGGCTCTATCTCGGTTACGGGCTGCTGGACACCATGATCGCCGCGGTCGGACGCGCCAATGCGCTGGAAATCGCGCTCGAAGGCCGGGTCTATACCGCCGGGGAAGCCTTTGCGAAGGGCATGATCAACCGGGTCGTGGACGACGGCGCCCTGGAACAGGAGGCCTACGCGTCGGCGCGCCGTATCGCCGAGGGCGCGCCGCTGGCGGCGCGGTGGCATCGCAAGGCGGTCCACCGGCTCGCCGACCCTGCGCCCTTGACCGAGGAGGAAATCGCGGAGTCCTTCTCCTACGCCGACACCGAGGACTACCACGAGGGTTACCGGGCGTTCCTAGCCAAGGAAAAACCCGCCTTCAAGGGCCGCTAACCGATGAACGAAAAGCGGGACGGCGCGACCGGCCCCCTCGCCGGCGTCAGGGTGATCGAATGCGCGCAGGTGGTCGCCGGACCGACCTGCGGCTACATGCTGGCCGATCTCGGCGCGGACGTGATCAAGGTCGAGCGGGCGCCGATGGGCGACGACGTGCGCCGCATGACGCCGCCTTCGATCGAAGGCGAATCGGCCGCCTTCATGATGCTCAACCGGAACAAGCGAGCGATCGCGCTCGACCTGAAACAGGATTCGGCGAGGGAAGCGTTTCTCCGGCTGGTGCGGACCGCCGACGTGCTGATCGAGAACTACCGCCCCGGCGCCATGGAGCGCATGGGGCTCGGCTATGACGACCTCAAGGCGGAGAACCCGGCGCTGGTCTACGCCACCATCTCCGGCTTCGGGCGGACCGGTCCCTATGCCGGGCGCGGAGGTTACGACCTCGTCGCCCAAGCGATGTCGGGGCTGATGAGCATTACCGGCGAGGGGCCGGGCCGGCCGCCGGTCAAGGTCGGCTCGCCGGTCGCCGACTTCTCGGCGGGGATCCTGGCCGCGCTCGGCATCGTCTCGGCCTATACCCACCGCCTCAAGACCGGCGAGGGCCAGTATCTCGAAACCTCGCTGTTCGAGGCGGCGATCTCGGCGACGTTTCACCAGACGGCGATGTTCCTCGCCACCGGCGAGCCGCCGCCTCCGCTCGGCTCGGCGCATCCGCTGGCCGCGCCCTACCAGGCTTACGAAACCGCCGACGGGTGGATCACCGTAGGCGCGGGCAACAATGCCAACTGGCCGAGGCTCGCCAGGGCGCTGGGCGCGTCGGAACTCACCGAGGATCCGCGCTTCCTCACCAACGACGACCGGATGAACAACCTGGCGGAACTCAACGAGGAACTGGCGCCGCTGTTCAAGGCGCACGGCACGGAGAGTTTGCTGGCGACGCTGGAGGAGCTCGGCGTCCCGGCGGGCCCGGTGCTCGACATCGGACAGATGACCGAGGATCCGCAGACCGTCGCGCGCGACATGATCATGGAGGTGGACCACAGCCGGCTCGGGCCGGTCCGCACGCTGGGCCCGCCGGTCAAGCTGGGCTCCACCCCCGCGAATATCCGCCGGGGCGCGCCGGTCCTTGGCGAGCACAGCGCGGAGATCCTGCGGGAATACGGCTACGGCGAGGACGAGATCGCGGCGATGGCGGAAACCGGCGCGGTCATCCTCGCCTGAGGCCCGTCGTTCGCCGTCATGCCCGGACTTGTCCACTGCTGTCCGGTTTAACTTTCACGGGCTGGGTGCGAGGCTAGAGTACGAGCGGATTTCCGGCGGCACGGTCAACCCCGGACACGAATTGCGGCACGCCTGCGTCTCCTGCCCCTGTCCCCGGTGTAAGAACGATTACGATTCACACACGGCTGCATAGCTTTCTGCCTAGGCCCGCCACTCTCCCGATTACCCTGTTAAATTACAATCACTTGGCGGGCGCCGCAAGGACCGTTACGGCCCTCGTTGTATAGCCAATGCCGCCACTTTCCGGTTTCCATTGTTGCAGGTCCGGGAAGTAAACCGTGCGCCGCCTGTGCAAGGCATGGCCCGGGAAGGTGGAACGATCAAGCATTTGTCGAAGGGTTCATGCGGCTGGCCGCGGAACGGCTATGTAGTGTCCGGATTCCTATGCAATATATGATCAGTCGTTTTTCCTGAAGATACTTGTATCTTTTTCACCATTTGCATAGTGCGGAGACCGGCCATGGAAGTCCCGACCGACACCATACGATACCCCAGAACCGTGACCGCCACCGACACCGAATGGCGGCGCATCAAGGAGCGCGCGAAGGCCGCCGGCACGCCGGTCTCGCGCTTCGTCTGCGAGCGCGCGGCGGGGCCGGACAGGCAGCCCCCGGCGGGCGTCTCGTCGGTAGCGGTGCTGTCCCGGCTGGAGCGCATCGAGACGGCGGTGCTGGTGCTCGCCGAGGTCGAGCGCCAGCGCCTCGCGGAACGCGGCGAGAGCGACGGCTGGGAGGCGGCGGCCAGGAGGGTCGAGCTCAGGCTGCGCGGGGAACGGCCGGTCGCGGGCGACGGGACGGGAGGCGTGCGATGAGCCGCTCGCGGCGGCGCAGCATGTACTGCACCCCGGCCGAGCGGGCGGAGATCGCCGAGCGCGCGCACGAGGCCGGCATGAGCATCTCGGGGTTCCTGATCGCCTGCGCGCTGGCCGACGACGGGGACGATACGCCCGACACCCTGCTGGCGCTGACGGAGGAGGAGCAGAGGACGCAATACGCCCGGATCGAATCCTTCGAGCGCTGGAGCCGGGCGATGTGCGAGCGCCTGCCCGGCATCGGCGTCTCGACGTTCGATGCCCTGGCCTTCCTGATCCGCGCCGCGGAGGCCCGGGCCGGTGCGGGCCGTATAGGGACGCCGGAGGGGCGGCGATGAGGCGGCCCCGGGCCCCGGGCCAGATGGTGCATTCGGTCTCGGCCACGGATCTGGAATGGGAGCGGGTGCGGGAGCGGGCGGACGCGGCGGGGCTGTCGATATCGCGCTACCTGGTCGAGCGCGCGCTGACGGTGGAGCTGCGGCGCGATGCGAAGGGTGGGTCCGGCCCGCCGCCCCGGCTGGTGTGGAGCGAGGCCGAGCAGCGCGAGATGCGGGACCGCATCGCGGAGATCCACGACCGGGTCTCGACCGGTTCGGCGAAGGAAGACGCATCGCAGGGGAAGGCTGCCACCGGCCGGGAAGCGCGCGACGTGCGCACCGGCCGGCTCCACCGGGGTAGTGGCGGCGGCACGCATGGAAGAGGGGGTGTCAACGGCGGCGGTCTTGGTGATGCGCCGCGAGCCGGGAGCACATTTCGGCCATCTGCGCGCGAAGGCTCTCGGGTTCCACTACAGTCACCGCGTCTCCCCAGGTGAACAGGTGCCAGCACATTTCGCGGGTGCCCCCGGCCGTGAAGCGGACCGCGAGCGAGCCGTCGTCATGGCTCGCCATTTCCTGTCCCGGGTGGAACAGGAAGGTGGCCGCGTCCGCCGCGGCCTTCGGCGCGAAGCGCAACACGACGTCGACCGGCTCCTCCTGGAACACGCCGAACGACTGGGCGGCGAACTCCTTGAGATCGAAACCCTCGTCGAATTCGAAGCTTTCATCGGAAAGCGCTGCCTCGCTCATGTTGGCGAGCACCCAGTAGCGCATGTGCTCGGTCCAGTCGGACCGGCCGACGAGATAGGCCCGGCTTCCGTAGAGGATGCCGTGGGGCTGGACGCGCTGGCGGCTTCGCCGCCCCGTCATGCGGCTGAGATACCGGAAGGAGACCGTGCGCCCGCCTTGATGGCCTCGCGCAGGGTCATCAGCAGGCCGGACTCGATCCGGGGTCGCGGTCCGGGCCGCATCGCCAGCCCCTCGGCCATCGTGAGCGCTTCCAGGTCCGGCTCGATGCGGCGCCTTTCCGCCTCCCCCGCGAGCGCGCCCAGCTTCCCGGCGAGGTCCCGGAGCAGGGCGGCGCGGTCCTGGAGGCCTGCCCGTTCGACCTCCGCGGCCGCGGTCTCCAGTTCCACCAGCTCGTCGGCGGAAACGCGGATCAGGTCGCGCAGCGTGTTCGAGCGCAGCTTCCAGCGCCGCCTCCCGTCGTCCGCCTCCTCGTATTCCAGCGGCCCGAAGGCTTGCTCCACCGCGTCGCGCATGCGCTCCGCGGTGCGCCGGCTGACCCCGAATCCCGCCGCGATCTCGTCGAGCGTCAGCCCGCCCGCGCCCTGGAGGCGCATCGCCAGGCGGAGGATGTCGACAAGCCGCTCGTATCGCATTGTCTCCGCTCCTCTACACGATCGGACGTTAACCATAGGCGGTGCCGAAGAGGCGGCGAAAGCGGCGCCGGTGGCGAGCGCGCCCATTACGCTCGGAACCCGATCGGCTTCCGCCGCTCCTCCTTCGCGTCGCATTCCTCGCGCAGCATGCCGGCAAGCGCCGCCGGGTCGTCCAGGCATCGCAGGATTTCCGCCTTCTTGCGGACCACCGCGAAGTCCCCCGGGGTCAAGGTGGCCAATTCCGAGACCTCCGGCGGAACGTCGAGCCCGAAAAATGCTCGAAACGCCGATACCGCCTGGCCGGGAGCGAGGTAGTCGAGCGCGACCTTGAAGACGAAGCGGCGCAGCGTGGCGGCGTCGAGGCGATCCGCGAAGTTGGTGGTGCAGGCGAACGGCAGGGGATGGCTTTCCATCCAGGTCAGCATCTCGTTGGTCTGGCTGACCTCCCAGTTCCGCACGGCATAGCGCCGGTCGGCCAGCAGGGAGTCGGCCTCGTCGAAGACCAGGAATGCCCCACTATCCCTCGCCTCCTGGAAGGCGTCGGCGATGCTCCGCTCCGTTCCTCCGACCCACGGAGACAGCAGATCGGATGCCCGCTTCTGCACGACTTCCAGACCGAGACGGTCGGCGAAATAGCGGACGCAGGCGCTCTTTCCCGTGCCCGGAGGCCCCTGCAGACAGAGCGAGAAGCGCCGTTCGCCACCGCCGGCCAACCGGTCGGCGAGCCCGACGAGATCGGTGTCCGAGCGCATGAGCGCGAGATCGAAACGGTCCGCCACACTCTGGACGGGCCTCTCGCAACCGAGCGCGCGGGCAAGCCCCCGAAGGCCGCGGCGCACGGAGTCGATATCCCCGCCCGAGAGGCGCGCGGCGGCGGTCACCTCCGCCGCCACGCCGGGCGGCGCCTCGAACTCGGTGGCGAGCGCGAGCGCGTCGCCGGGCCGGGCCTCGATGCCGTTGCGGGCAAGCTGGCACGACCAGATCCGCGCCCTGATGCGCGGCGGGGGGAGGCGCAACTCGAGCGCGAACTTCATGCGGCGGAGCAGGACTTCGGGGATGCCGTCGCCGCCGTTCGCGGTCCACAGGGTGGGCACCGGCGCCTCCTCCAGCAGCCGGTTCATGAACAGCTTCGATCCCTCCCGCGCGGCGCGGCGGCCGCCGGCGCCAAAGAAGAGCGTCCAGCCGGGATCGGGCAGCAGGTCGGCCATCTCGTCGAACAGGAGCAAGGCATTTTCGTCGCGGGCCAGAAGGCACTGTGCCAGCGAGAGATCGCCCAGCCGCTCCATGCGGGTCGGCTCTCCGCCCCTCGCGTCGCGCTCGCCGACGCCGAACAGGGGAGCGCCGAGCCTCGCGGCCATGGTCCGGCAGAACTCGGTCTTGCCGGTGCCGGGCGGCCCGTGGAGAAGAATGTTGACGCCGGTCTCCCCGGTCCGCTGCGCCCCCCGGAGGAGCTGTTCCACGTGATCCCGGCCCTCTGCGACATGCTCGAAGTCCTCCCATTCGAGCGCTGCCCGGTCCGGTTTGCCCAGGAGGATGTCCCTGATGTCTAGGTCTCTGCCGGGAAGGTTGGCGAGCCGCATCAGCCGGTCGGCAAGCTCGAGATCGCCGTCATCGTCGACCGATACCAGGCCCGATCGCACGAGCGGCGCATCGGGCGTGAAGCGCATGGCGACCGCGCGATGCGACATGTCGAGAAAATACGGCAGCGCCGAGTCCCGCATGTTGAACCCTGCTCTGTGGCCCCTGCCGATGAACACGTCTTCGACCACCGATTCGACGACCGGGTTGGTCTGATAGAGCAGCAGGACCTCCAGGATTCGGATGTCCGTCGCAGAAATCTCGGTGATTTCGGCGAGGCGCCGCAGGCGCCGCGACATCAGGTCGGGTCGCGGCCTTCCCGCCTTCCGCATCTTGTCGGCGAGCGTCTCCTGAAACCCGATCCAACCGTCCTCGGAAAGATGGGGATCGCCCGGATCGGCCATTCGCTCCCGCCGCCCCCTGCGCCGGCGGACGACCTCGCCCGGTTTCTCGTCGTCGAGAACGGGGGCGTTGTCGGCGACCCAGGACGCCAGATCGGCGGCGGCGGGAGCGCGCCTGTCGAGGCGCCTCGCGGCGTTCGCGAGGTAGCACAACAGTAGGCGGCGCTGGTAAGGGCGAAGCATCGGCAATCTCGGGCGATGGGCACCACCGGATACTTACCTCACCCATGCGTCAGTTCCGGTCGTGCCAATCGAGTGTCGGCTGGCGATGGGCCGCCTTCGCTGCTATCGGTAGGTCGAGACGGAAGGCACGAGCATGACAAACACGAACGATGAAATACCCGAAATCATCACGGAACTGCGACGCGACTGGGATCTCACCCGCCACGCAGGGACGGAGGAAGAGCAAGCAGCTGCTCGCGCCGAAGTGGTCGCGGAGGCCATGAGGCGGTTGCCCGAGTGTGTTCCGGTGAGGCGGGTGACTCCACGTACCGCCTGGCGCTGGACCAACAAGTGGGCCCCGCGCGCGGATCCGGAAGACGTTGCCGTGGCTGTACTGAATGACAGACCCGACGCGATGGAGCGACTGAGGGACTCGGTAGCGCGGACTCCCCGTGGACCCGAGGTTCTGAACAGCCTGCGGGCACGGTGCGACGAGCTTCACAAGCCAGTCATGCGGCACCGGGTCGCGAGTATGCATGGGAGGCGCGAGGACCTGATCTCCGAGGCGATCGAACGCTTGCCCGAAGTGGTCAGGCACATCGGGTTCTTTCGATCCCGGCCTGAGGAAGCCCCGGTCTGCGAATGGAGTTCTGCCGCGGACAAGGAACAAATTGCCGACGCTATCTTGCACGAGGAACCGGGCGCCATCGACCGGTTGTGCGCCTCCATGGTTCCGCCGGTCTTCCGGTCGGGTCGCGAAGTTCTCGAAGAGATTCGAACTCAATGGGCCGGTCTTCGGGAGCCAATCCGCGACCTCGGTCTTCTCCGCTACGCGGAAACCTTCGATTCGGAGACCGGGGCCGCCGAGGACATCACGCTCGAAAGCGTGAACGCCGCACGGCTTACGCGCCGCGACAAGTTGATGGCCTACGCGATCGAGAGGTTGCCTGCCATCGCCGCCGACATCGCGCCGTCCCTGGAGTGGCGTAGCGACGAAAACCGGGCAGACGTCGCCACGGCGGTGTTGGACGGCGATGCCGAAGCGATTGAGCGCCTGTTGGACGCGATGAAGCCGTCCGGGAAGCAAATGTGAAACGCTGCACGGATACAGCAATTGACGCCGGATCGAGGCTCGTGGGATGCGTCGGCCGCGCTTACAAGTTTCGCTCTTGCTTCCATGCGGATGCACCAACGCCGTAAGGACTGGACGTGAAAGGAGGGAATCACGATGGCCTGGCAAGGATCCCTGGACGGCCTTTGCGGCCCCTACGCAATCGTCAACGCCTATGATCTCTGCGGTAACGAGGAGGACTGGCTGGGCCAGGACATCTTCAATATCGCGTGTCTGGCAATCGACGACTGGCCGGAGGCGCTGTGGGAGGGTACCACGTTCGAGCAGATGAGAACGATGCTCAAGGCCTGTCAGAAGGCGCTGAAGAAAGCTTACAGGAAAGCGGACTGCGAGTATCCGATCGAAATCGCGTATCCCCTCCGCAAGAACCCGCCGCGGACCGACAAGAAATTCCGGAAGCGGCTTCGCGAAGTATTTTCTCGCGACGACGTGATCTGCGGAATCGTCGGGATGGAGAAGCCCGCTGCCCACTGGTTCTCCTTCGTCAAGTCGAGGAAGGCGCTGATCGTCCTCGACTGGGCCCCCTCCGGCTACGGTGAAATGCGCCGCATCAGTTTGGATGATCTCCATGTCCGGGGAGGCAGGAAGAAGGAATTCGTGCTCAACCCCGGCGAGCTGATCGTATTCCGCGAGGCATGACCCTGCCGTCGCGAACTTGTTCATCGAGCGTTCGTCTGGCAACAGGAGGCGTTCTCGCCGTGATGCTGCCGGCACCGGGACGTGTGACGTGAATTTCGAGGAATCGCCGCGCCGAACGGTCGTCGCCCACAGCCGGCTCAGGATGCGGGAGTTGCGGCTGGAGGCGGCCCGGAACCGGTGGCACGGGTTCCGTATCGTAACCTTCGAGCAGCTTGCGGCGCGGCTCGCGGGGGGACTGACACAGCCCGTCGACGACGATGCCCTCAGGGAAGCCATTACGGCCGTCCTGCCGGAGACCGATCTGGGCGAGCTGGACGGAATCAAGGCGCTACCCGGAATGGTGGGCGCTGCGGCCGACACGCTGCGCAAGGCGTGGCGGGCCGGCCTCGACCTTCAGGTCCGGGCCGGCGAGCATCCGCGCTTCGGGTCCATCGCCGGCCTGGAGCGCGCGGTCGTGGCAGCGTTGCCGCCGTCGATGATGAGGCCCGCCGATCTGGTCGCTGCGGGGCTTGCGCGGCTGGATCACGCGGCGGCGCTGTGCGGGCCGATCGAAATCGTCGGTATCACCGAACTGTCGCCGGTTTGGCGACCCCTTCTCCACGCCATCGCCCGCCGCGTGCTGGTGCGCTGGAACGCGGGCCCGCGCCCGGTGCCCGGCTGGCTCGATGGCGAGGCGGTCGAGATCGTGCGCGACAAGGCGAAATCACCGGACATCTCCGCTGTGAGCGCCGCCACGGCCTACCACGAGGCGGTCGAGGCTATGCGCTGGGCGCGCGAGCTGCTAGCGTCCAACAGGGCGGAGCCCGCCGACATCGCCATCGCCTCGGCCATTCCCGCCGAGTATGACGACCACCTGCTCGCTCTCCGCGCCGACGCCAATCTCGACCTGCATTTCGTGCACGGCGTCACGGTCACGGCCAGCGGGGAGGGGCAGGTGGCGGCGGCGCTCGCCGACATCCTGCTGCGCGGCCTCTCCCAGACGCGGATGCGACGGCTGAACACGCTGCTGAGGGCGCACGCCGGCCCGTTCGCGGACCTGCCGGAGGGCTGGACGCGCATCCTGCCGGCCGGCGCGCCGCTTTCGTCTCGCGAGGCCTGGACGCGCCTGATCGACGGATTGAGCGCCACCGACTGGCCGGACGAAGCTGATCGTGGCCCGGCGCTCGCCGCCATCGTCGACCTGCTGTCCCGGGGCATCGAGGCGGCCGATGACGCGGGCGAGACGCTGCTGCGCGGGCATGCGCGCGATATCTGGCGCAGGGCGCTCGCGGAGGGTCCTGCCGCTTCGCTCGACCTCACCCTGGAGACGCTCAGGCAGGACGACGGCATCGATCCCTGCGTTTCGGCCTGCTGGATGCCGGCGAACGCGCTCGCGGCGTCGCCCCGGCGCTTCGTCCGGCTGCTCGGCCTCAACTCCGCGCGCTGGCCCCGCGCGATGGTGGAGGATCGCCTTCTCTCCGATCACATCGTCCCCACGGCAGAGCTCGATCCGCTGCCCGTCGCCGCCGCCGACCGCCGCGACTTCACAACCATTCTGGAGACGACGGAGCGCGGGATCGTGCTGTCCCGCGCCCGGCGCGGTGAGGACGGCCGGCTGCTCGGCCGCAGCACCCTCCTTCTCCAGGTCGATGCCGACGAGGCCTATGTTCCGCGTAATCGCGTGCCCGCACACGCCTTCAGCGAGTCCGACCGGCTGACGGCACGGCCCGACGAGTTCCGGCGCCTGCCCCAGGCGGTGGCCGCGTCTGACTGCTGGTTCGACTGGCTGCGCGCGGAGATCACGCCGCACGACGGTGCCGTCCGACCCGACCACCCGGTGATCAAGGCCGTCCTGGATCGTATCCAGTCGGCGAGCTCGCTTCGGATGCTCCTGCGCAATCCGCTCGGGTTCGTCTGGCGCTACGGACTTCGCTGGCGCTCGCCCGAGAGCGGAGAGGATCCGCTGGTCCTCGATCCCCTCGCCATGGGCGATCTCATTCACCAGACCCTCGACCGGGCGCTTCGCACGCTAGAGGAGGACGGCGGTCTCGCAGGCGCCTCGGAGAAGCGGATCGGCACGGCCATGGATACCGCCGCCACCGAGATCGCGGCATCCTGGGAAGCCGCGCAGGCCGTGCCCCCGCCCGTCATCTGGCGCCGAACGCTCGACGGGGTGCGCGAGCTGGGCGGCCGGGCACTCGGCTTCCGCGACGTGGAACTCGCGGACGCGCGCGCCTATGGCGAGGTCCCGTTCGGCGGGTCGGAACCCAAGTCCGACGGTGCGGTCCCGTGGGATGCCGGAGCCGCCGTCGAGATTGCCGGCACCGGGTTCGGCATCGCGGGGTACATCGACCGCCTGGACATCTCCGCCGACGGCGGACGCGCGCTGGTGCGCGACTACAAGACCGGGCGCGTTCCCAAGGACGGCATCGTCCTCGACGGCGGAAAGGAACTGCAGCGCTGCCTCTACGCCTTCGCGGTGAGGGCGCTTCTGGGCGCCGAGGTGTCCATCGCGGCGTCGCTCCTCTATCCGCACGAAGAGTTGGATTTGCGGCTCGACGACCCCGACGGCGTGCTAGGCACGCTCGCCGGCCACCTGCGGGCAGCGCGCGCCAGTCTCGCCTCCGGCGGTGCGGTCATGGGCGCGGACACAGGCGAGAAGCATGACGACCTCGCCTTCGCCCTTCCGGCCAACGCCGGCGCCGTCTACCGCGTTCGGAAGGAGTCGGCCGCGAACGCACTCCTCGGCGATGCGACCCATGTGTGGGACGCGCCGTGATGGCGAACGGGCAACTTGCACTCTCCGACGATGCCGCGCGGCGCGAGGCCGTCGCGGTCCGCGACCGCTCGCTCCTGGTCGAGGCCGGCGCGGGATCGGGCAAGACAGCGGTTCTGGCGGGCCGGATCGCGATGCTGCTGGCGGCTGGCGTCGCCCCCAAGTCCATTGCCGCCGTGACCTTTACCGAGTTCGCCGCGAGCGAGCTGCTCATTCGGGTGCGGGCCTTCGTGAGCGCGCTTGCGGCCGGCGACATTCCGGTCGAAATTCGGTCCGCCTTGCCCGACGGCCTGTCGGAAGATCAGCGTAGCAACCTCGCCCGGGCCGACGCGGTGCTCGACGAGATGACCTGCTCGACCATCCACGGCTTCTGCCAGCGGCTCATTACGCCATATCCGGTGGAGGCTGACATCGACCCCGGCGCCTCCGTGATGGACCGCGATCAGGCGGAGCTCGCCTTCGGCGAGATCGTCGACAACTGGCTGCGGGAAGAACTCGGCAGCGAGGAAGGCGGCCTGCTCGCCGAGCTGGTCCTGCACGATCCCGACGCGACCATCGCGCTGATCCGCACCGTCCTCGAGCATCTCCGCCGGCATCGGAAGTTCGCTCCCTACGAGCTACAGGATCTCGATCGGCTCGCTCCCGAGTTCCGGGAAGCGGTGGACGGTTTCGGTGTATTCCTGGACGAGGCGGAGGCGGAGGAACCTGAAACTGTCGCCATCGCCGGTCGGTTTGGAGAACTCGCCGAAGAGATCGGTAGGGCGCTCCCCGCCGACACGCCCACCGCGCTCGTCTCGCTGCTGGTGATGGCGCCCCACCCCGATCTATGCATCGGATCGGGCGCATTTCGGGCGTATCGCAAGAAGGGGAAGTGGGTAGCGGCCGCAAAGCGCGCGGGCCTGGCCAAGGCCGAGGCGGAGCGGCTGGACGACACGGCCAGTGCTCAATACGCCCTTTGCTGCGGGACTTGGACAACCTTCAAGCAGGCCGTCGCCACCCATGTGCTCGCCGGTCTCGTGCCCTCGGTCGCGCCCGTCATGGACCTGTTTCGCGAGCACAAGCGCGCCGCCGCGCTGCTGGACTTCGACGACCTGATATTCTCGGCGCGCGATCTCCTGCGCGACCATGACGACGTGCGCCGCGCGCTCTCCGCGGGGTTCCGCAACGTCCTCGTTGACGAGTTCCAGGACACCGACCCGCTTCAGACTGAGATATTCTGGCGCCTCTGCGGCGAGCCGCCGGGAGGCGGCGATGGAACCGACTGGACGGCGTTCGCGCTTCGGCCGGGCGCGCTGTTCCTGGTCGGCGATCCCAAGCAGGCGATATACCGCTTCCGCGGCGCCGATATCGCCGCCTATGTCCGGGCGCGCGAGGCGTTCCGCGCCGGGGCCGCGGACGCCGTGCTCCCGATCGCCACCAACTTCCGCTCCCGCGCGCCCATCATGGAATACGTGAACGCGCGCTTCGAGACCGCGCTTTCCGAGGGGAACGGCCAGCCCGGTTTTCAGGCCCTCGACCCCTTCCGGCCACCGCGGGACGGGGGACCCTCGGTCGCCGCGCTGGATGTCGAAGTGGCCGACGAGGACGGCAAGGCCAATGCGCAGCAACAGCGCGACGGGGAGGCCGAGGCCGTCGCCGAACTGTGCGCGCGCCTGATCGGCAGCGAGCCGGTCCCCGACCCCACGAACGGCGGGCTGCGCCCGTGCCGGGCCGGAGACATCGCCCTGCTGGCGCCGACCGGGAGCGACCTCTGGCGGTACGAGGAAGCGCTGGAAGGGCGCGGCATCCCCGTCGCCACTCAGGCGGGCAAGGGCCTCTACAGGCGCCAGGAGATTCAGGACCTCATCGCGGTCACCCGCGTCTTGGCCGACCGGCGCGATACGCTCGCGCTCGGCGCGCTGCTGCGCGGGCCGCTGGTGGGGCTGACGGAGGAGGAGCTGCTCGACATCGTCTGGTCGCTGCCGCGCACCGAGGGCGCACCCGACGATCTGCCGCAGCTCGATCTGGGTGTCGCTCCGGAGGAGATCGCGAACCCTCTCGCGCGGGATATCGTCGAGAAACTTCAGGCGCTGCAACGCCGGGCGAATGTGACAACACCGCATGCGCTTCTCTCCCAGGCCATCGACGTGCTCCGGGTTCGCCCCATCCTTCTGCGGCGCCATCGCGGGCAGGCGGAGCGCGCACTAGCCAATGTCGATCTCTATCTCGGCTTCAGCCGGGCCTACGCTGTGCGGGGGCTACGCGCCTTCGCCGAGACGATGACGGCCGCGTGGAGCGACGAGGCCCGCGCCGTGGAGGGCCGACCCGACGCCCAGGAGGAAGCGGTGGCACTCTACACCATGCACGCGGCCAAGGGGCTGGAGTGGCCCATCGTCGTGCCGATCAACACGATGACACGGGTGATTGCACCGGACAGCGCTGTCACGGATCGGGAGAGCGGCCGCTTCTACTGCCCTGTGTTCGGCGTGGCGCCGACGGGTCACGAAACTGCGCGTGACGACGAGAAGGCCGAGTTCGACCGCGAGCGCGTGCGCCTTTGGTACGTCGCCACCACCCGGCCGCGGGAACTCCTGGTTCTGCCCCGGCTCGATGTCGATGCCGCCGCCTCGGCCTGGCTTTCCGTGGTCGATCTGGATTTGCCCGGGCTGCCCGCGCTCGATCTCGACCGTCTGCCGGCGGGAGTGGGTGCAGGCGAGCCCGTGACGGAGAACGAGCAGACCCGCGAGGTATTTGCCAGCGAGGCGGCAGCGATCGCGGAGCGCACGCGCAGCATCGTCTGGAGGACGCCGAACCGGGACGAGGGTGCGGCCCAACCGGTGCCGAGGGAGGAAACGCCCACGATCCTCGTCACGGACGGCGACGGCGCGCCGGCCGATGGTGCTGCCGCAGCCGCGGTCCAGGGCGGGCGCGAGCGCGGCCTCATCCTGCACAAGCTGATCGAAGAGGTGCTCACGGGCGAGACGGCGGAGACTCAGCAGGATCTGCGCGCCCGCGCCGAGGTCGTGATCCGCGCCCTGGACCGGCCCGTGACGGACGATCCCGCAGAGGGGCTGTCGCCAGCCGAGCTCGCCAACTGTGTCTTACGTGCGCTCTCGCTCCCCGAAATTGGCGCTCTGAGGTCCAGGCTCGTCCCGGAATTCTCGGTTTACGGGTCTATCGAGACCGACATGCAGGAGGAGGCGACACATGGCATCGTCGACGCCATTGCTCTTGACGAAGATGGCGCGCCGCAGGTGGTGATCGACTGGAAGAGCGATATCGACCCCGCGCCGGAGACCCTGGACCACTACCGCGCCCAAGTCCGCACCTATCTTGAAGTGACTGGTGCTGAGCGCGGTTTGGTTGTCCTTGTAACGAAAGGAATGGCTATTTTGGTGGACGACTAGGAAGCTGGAACAAGGTTCTCTAGTCGTCGAGTCCAACCGAGATCTATCGCGGACCAGAAAGCTTGTGAATGGCTGGTTCGTACTGGATTGGGGACTTTCACCGAGGAGAGGCGAGCGACCCGGACTGGGATCGCAGCAGTGTTGCCCGCCAAGTTGACCGCGCATCATGAGACGCTCGCAGGCGCATTTCAGGCCATTGGCCGCTGGATCGAGGTTATGGCAGGGCTATAGGTTCATGACACGCACATTCAAATACGAGTTTGCGCCTCCGGACGCGGATCCTGTACCCGGCCCTCAAGTGGAGCTCACAGTCCAGGAAATCGAGGATGCCGGTCTGCGGGAGGTGCTGCAAACACCCGGCGCACCGATCAGTTCCTGGTCATTCTTGGGTGACTTGCTTGAACCCGGTGATCCGTTTGTCTTCCACGAACCTCTAGGTCAAGCGCGCGAGGTGAAGGTTGCATTATCGGGACTTTTCGGCCGGTTTGTCGCTCGTGCCTATCTTGAACGGTATTGGAACTTGTCCGTATTCCTCAATCTCGGACATGAACTCATAAACCTTAATGCTGCTCGACAAGTATCTATTGTCGCGAAGGAGGACGGAGATTGGCCGGACTGGCTTGCCTGTACTGGGGCCTTCTGCGACTTGACCTTAGCCGAGGCAAAAGGGACGCATGATCAGTCGGGGCCAGGGCGGGCCCTTTCAAGAGCCCGCAATCAGGTTCAGCGCGTCGATGTCGTCGAGCGCGGTAGCACGGTACCAGTGAAGCGAATAGCGATTGCCACACGTTGGGGGATGGCCACCGGCGGACCAAGCGTACCTCGAATTTCTGTCCACGATCCGGAAGATGAAGGCGATCCAATCGACCGTGAACGGAAAGAGGTCATTTTTGTGGGTCTCTTCCGTCATCACACTGCAAGCATGATTTCCCGCCTTGGCCATTCAGATCTTGCCAGCGCTATACGAAACCTTACAGACGCCGACAGTCGCTCGGGGGAAAGCAACGCGAGCGATCATGCTCGAAGGCTGCTGGAAGAGAGTCCCGATGAATTGGCGGAATCGCGTGAAGATTATCAGCCTTTCCGCGGATCAATTGGCGGAATCGTTACTCGGGCGGGACCAATGACCGCCGCCGCTGCCTCGCGTCTGGATCCGTCGGAACTCGAGGCACTCGATTTGCGCCCGGTATTCGTCGGAATTCACAAAGATGTGCTAAGCGCGGCCATCGAGGGCGATCTGGAGAATATCAGGCATGCCTTGATACTCGACAAGTTGGCCGGGCCGGAGCCCTACCGAAGCGATGGTGTGGGCAGCTGGATCGTTCCACTCGACCGTTTGTCCGAAGCACGAGACGAAACCTAGCCATAGCAAGAGGATGTCGGGTGCGTGCAGAATTCTGCGTTCCTGACGACGACGCCTGCCTCAGCCGACGGGAGTTCCTGCGGCATCTGACGGCGGATCCTCCGCCTTACTGTCAACGCCAGATCGCTTGACATTGGAGACTGTGCCTCTGTAAAGAATAGTTCCCATGTTGGGAGCAGTGTACTTGACATGCAAGCGGGAACGGTTCATATAGGTCATGCGGATCATCGCCAAGAAGACGCTCCGGGAGTTCTGGCAGCGTCACTCAGATGCCGAAGAACCGCTTCTCGCTTGGTACCGGGAAGTGAAGCAAGCGGATTGGGATACGCCGGCCGCCCTGAAGGAGATGTACGGCCACGCGAGCATCGTTGGCGACAACCGGGTGATCTTCAACATCAAGGGCAACGACTATCGCCTCGTGGTGAAGATCAATTACCGGTATCGCGTCGTCTACATCCGCTTTGTGGGTACGCATGCCGAGTACGACGCCGTGGACGTGGAGGAGGTGTGAGATGGCCAATATCAAGCCAATCCGGTCCGAAAGGGACTACGAGGCGGCTTTGGATCGGATCTCTGAACTCATGGACATGGAAGCCGACAGCCCGGAGGGCGAAGAGCTCGATGTCCTGGTCGATCTCGTTGAACTGTACGAAAGCAAACAAGTGCCGATGGGCTATCCGAGTCCGGTCGCCGCGATCGAGTTTCGTATGGAACAGGCAGGTCTGCGCCCCGCAGACCTTGCCTCGTTCATCGGAAGCCGCGCTAAGGTCTCCGAAGTTCTCTCCGGTAAGCGCGCAATCACCATGTCGATGGCGCGAGCGCTACATGAGCATCTCGGGATTCCGGCGGACGTGCTACTGCAGGAGCCGGATGTCGACCTGGACGATCCGTGGGCCGACATGGAGTGGAGCCGGTTTCCCGTCAAGTCGATGGCAAAGTTGGGCTGGATTCCAGACAGGCCCGATCTAGCGGGACGCGCCGAGCACGTCATGCGGGACCTGATCAATCGGGCAGGGGGACTGGACGTCGCGGGCGCCGCGCTCTACCGAAAGAACGATCACGTGCGTGCGAATGCCAAAATGAACCCCTATGCGCTCGGGGCGTGGTGCTGGCAGATCCTTGCAAGAGCCACCGAGGACCGTCCCAAGGCGGACTATGAGCGCGGAACCGTAACTTTGGACTTCCTTAGGAAGGTCGCGCGGCTGAGCTGGTCGGAAGACGGCCCGAGGCTGGCGAAGGAGTTGCTGGCCAAGCACGGCATTGCGCTGGTGATCGAAAAGCATCTGCCGAAGACGTATCTGGATGGGGTGGCACTCCGGCTCGGTGATGGCAGGCCGGTGATCGGGCTCACTCTGCGCTACGACAGAATCGATAATTTCTGGTTCTGCTTGCTGCACGAACTGGCCCATGTGGGTCGACACATGGACAACGACAGGGGCGAAGCCTTCGTCGACGACTTCACGCTTCGGAAACTCGAAGGGAGACGGGAAGACCCCAGGGAGGCGCAGGCAGACGAGTGGGCGGAAGAAGCGCTCATTCCGCGCATCGATTGGGAAGCAAGCGCAGTGCGGGATCGCCCGACGACCATGGCCGTGATGAATCTCGCCAACGCCCTGCAAGTGCATCCGGCGATCGTCGCAGGGAGGGTTCGATACGAAAGGAAGAACTATCGGTTGTTATCGCAATTCGTTGGGACCGGAGAGGTCCGGCGACAGTTCGGCATGGTATCGTGAGGTAACGGGCCGATGAACTTCCATAGCGGACTGGGAGCTGGACTGTCCTCGCTACCGCTAGGCGGAGCAATTCGGTGGTACTACGTCCGGCCGCGTTTTCGAGCGTTTCTCGAAAACCTGAAGATCACCGAGGATCAGGCCAACGATGGCGAGACCAAGCATCGGGGTGTCGTCTCCTGCCTGAACCGCGGCTACTGGAACAGCAGTGACGATGCCTTGCACCGGATTCTGATCGGCTCCTGGGGGAAGTTCACTCAGGTTCGCCCGCCGCGTGATGTCGACATCCTCTTTGTTCTGCCGGTAGAGGTGTACTGGCGATTCGAGCAACGCTCGGGCAATCGGCAGTCGCAGCTCCTGCAGGAAGTGAAGAGCTGCCTTCAGACCACCTATCCGCAGACCGACGTTCGAGGAGACGGGCAGGTAGTCCTGGTGCCCTTCAATTCGTGCAAGGTGGAGGTTGCGCCGGCCTTTCCGTGCGAGGGAGGCGGTTACCTCGTAAGCGACACCCACGAGGGCGGCCGCTACAAGCGGGTCCATCCGGAAGCCGAGATTGCCGCGCTCGATGGCGCCGATACAGCGCTGAACGGTAACGTGCGGAAACTCACCCGGATGCTCAAACAGTGGCAGCGCCACTGCAACGTGCCCATCAAGTCGTTCCAGATCGAAGCGCTCATTATAGAAGTGTTGCCGCGCTTGATCTACGGCGGCCATGATGAATTCTGGTTCGACTGGCTGGTGCGGGATGTCTTGGGTCACATGATCAGCCGTGCCAACGGTTGGTTCACGATGCCGGTCACTGGCGAAGTGATCCAACTCGGAGATGCGTGGCTCAGCAAGGCTTCGAGCGCCCATGGGCGCGCGCTCAGGGCCTGCGTATTTGAAGACGGGAACTGGGAAACTCTGGCAGGTGACGAGTGGCAGAAGATCTTCGGCACGATGATCCCGACGAAGATCGGTTGAGCGAGGCGTCCGCCGCGCTCGTGCGTGAGTGCAAGCGGGAAGAGGAAAACTGCCTCTACACCTCGACGTGCTTCTTCATTTGGGTGCGCTGTCTACGCTATGTGCGAGGCGCGCTCTGGATCGGCGCAGTCGCCGGGAGCGCGGTCGCGGCTTCGCACATTCTGCGGGGCGATCCCTCGTATCGAATTCTCATGGCGGCAGCGGCGCTGGCGGCGGTAATCCTCCCCGGCATCGGGCGCGCTGTGCGCATCGACGCTGCGATCCGCGACTACGCCGTTGCGGCGGCAGCGTTCAAGAATTTGCAGGGCGAGTTCAGGCGGGCGGCGCAGGTTTGGTCGCTGAAACCCTACCCCGAGTTTGAATCAGAAGCGCGCAAACTGTTCCTTTTGGTGAATGAGGCGCGGAAGCCGTCCCTCACGCCCCCCGAGCTCTGCTTCCGCCTCGCGCGATGGAAGGTTCAGCGGGGCCACTATGAGCATGACGAAAACTCGAAATGAGTGGCCCGATAGGCGCCAAGTGGTCTCCTGTGGGTTGGGATCGTGGTTAGCTCGGAGCGGAATCAGATGACGATTGGCGAGAAAGCACAGCAACTTGGGCAATACCTGAACATGGCTAGGACGCTTCTTCAATCAATGGATAGCGTGATTTAAACGTTCCCGAAGATACGAGTGCAAAACCACCAGTGGGATACAATAGTGCCTGCTCAACCGTCTAGGACATCCTGCCGATATTGTGTAGTTCGCGCATTGAAAAATACAGAAAGTACCTGTAAATCTGGAGTGAAGCAACTTGATTTACTGTCCATATACAGATCGTGATATTCCTAAGGTTCGATCCAACCCCGAACACATCATACCGCTATCTCTCGGCGGAACAAATGAATTGACGATAGATGTTGACAGAGAATCCAATTCTCAGCTGGGACGCGAGCTTGATGGCGCACTAGCCAATGACTTCCTGGTGGCGTTGCGTCGATCAGAATATGGTGCACGCGGTCACAGCGGTAAAGAACCTTGGGCAATTTCAAGGAACGCGAGTCACGGCAACGAGGGCCGTCCAGCGCAAGTACATCTTCACCGTAGGCATGGCCTCAAGTTGTGGGACGCCAAAGAGTCCGAATTGACACGGGGTTCCGGGAAAATCCAGTTCGTTACCCACCTAGACATCTATCTGCCAATTCGCTTTACAGCCAAGGCAGCTCTAACCGCGGGCTATTTTGTCTACGGTGACCAATTCCGACATCACGTGGACCACCATCAACTACGCAAAATAATGCAGATGAATCTCGCCAATATTTGCCGGGAAGATGTTGAAAGGAGACTAGACGAATACCGATACACGGCTCTAGCGGACGACTATTTGAACGAGACTCCCTCTCAAAACAATTGGCGACTTCGATACATCCGGAAGTTTTGTGATGGGATAAGGGGATCTGTAGTCGTTCTCATACCTGGAAAGGAACGTCTACTGGTGTCGGTTGGAATTTTAGGAAAATATCTGGCACTTATAAACGTACCTGCTGACACGGAGAAATTTCCTAACGAGGGAGACTTCGAGTGGGGTCACGTTCTTGCTGTAGTGGACAACAAGCTATTGCGATGCTCGTGAGCGGAAGGATTGAGCGAGTTGGCATCCAGTCTTGACAACACGAAATTGTAGGGACGACTGGAAGAATGCACATTGAAGCATGTTGATCGGGTGCATGGGCTTCGGACGCGGCAAGAGCGTAATGATGCCGCGCGGCCATCAAGCGGTCGCCGCATCGCACTTGATGTGCTTCAGGAGCGCGGGCTTTGCGTGCCGGGGCAAGACAAGACATTGATGGCTGGAAGAGGAGCCGGATACTTGCGTGACCGGTCCGGCGATCACCCGGTGGAGCATCTGAAGAGCTTCGCCGGCATCCTTCAGGCCGAAATCTACGCCGAGTTCAACCGGCTGTATGTGGCCGGCAGATCGCCGGGGCCCGTCATCGGCGGGGCGTGTTGGGCACATTCTCGGAGGAAGTTCTTCGAACTCGCCAAAATCGCGGCCACCAAGCCGAAGGACAAGACCGCACCGCCGATCTCGCCGCTCGCGCTGGAGGCGGTGAAGCGGATCGACGTGCTGTTCGACATCGAGGGCGGGATTAACGGCAAGTCGGCCGGGGAACGCCTCGACATGCGCCAGGAGTTGAGTACGCCGGTGCTGGCCGATCTCAACAACTGGAGGCAGGCCGAGTGGGCCAAGCTGGCGCGTCATTCCTCTGCGGCGAAGGCCATGGAGCATACCGGGAGCACACCCGACGGCGCCGCGCCCGGACTGGTCTGGAAGGTCATCGCGCTGTCGTTCATCTTATCGGCGCTTGGGTACGTCGCGTTTGGCCCTTTGGACCTGACCCCCGTCAACTTAGCGCTGGCGCTGTTCCTGAGGATTGCCTCATGATAGATTGGAGAACTGGCCTACCACCCGTCGCCAGGGAACAATTGTCCAACGACTTCTTCGGCATCCCTCTCCAGGCACAACATGGTAGTGGTGCCCAGCAGGAACGAGAGCGCCGTCTTCGAGCATCTTGAGGAGGCATCGATTGTGCCGACGTTTTCAGCAATTTCGAGCATATTGTTGAACATCACTAAAGCTGCCTGGTTGTGGAATCGGACAAATGCAGCGAACGGCTTGTGGGTAGCCCGACGCATCATGCACACGTCAGATATCAGGAAGGTAAATGTCCTCTACCACGAGTTTAAGTCGGAGCCCCAGAAAGCGGGTGAACATTACGTTATCGCCGCGCGCGCGATCCAAACGCGACGTCTGCTCATAGACATTCTTGGTTGGTACGAGGAACCTGACGCAATCTTTTGGCAACTGGCTGACGAAGCGAGCGAATTCTGTAGTTTGAACACCTTTCTGGACTCGATGGAATTGCTGGCCACCGAGTTTCCGAGGTCCGACCCCTTTCCGGATAGACAATTCTCGAATGCCCAGTGGCCACAACAAGGCGCAAGCACAGGAACGAAGCCGCCAGCGTGCGAAGAGCCGGGCAGTCAGAGTTGAAGAACGTTATTTGGGACCGTATTACGTTGCGGCGGTGAAGGCGACAGACGGGCAGTGGAAGAAACTGGACTCACTGTGGCCCGCAGAACCTGCCAAGTTTGGTTCGGTTCAACTGGGCGCCCGTGGGCTTGTTGTGGGGTCAGGCTTCGCGCACAATCTTTCTTGAAACTGCGGAAGAGCGAGTGTCGCCTTCACCCTTGCCAATGTCGCCTTCGGTAGCCGCCTGTTTCGAAGCAACTGGCGATATGCATCAAACGATGACGATGTCGCGGCGCCCATCTTCACTTTGCCGCTTTTGCCGAACGTGAACAGTCCGGCATCGAACAGCCGATGGAGGTCGGCTCTGAGCGCGATACCGTTGCAAGATATGTCATTCTCTCCGTTCTTGGCCGGAACGAGATGCGCAGCCTCCAGCGCCTCCAGCGTCTGTTCTCCCGTGATGACGCAGCTAAGGCTGTCTGCAGCCAGGATGATCTTTCTAAACTGCGCATACCGACGCGATCTCAAGTATCGATCAAGAGGCCTGTCTTGGCTCTGTCCGAGACCGCTTGATTCCCAGCGGACTTTCTCGGGCCGTTTGGTGCCCAACCGCAACCATTTACAGTGACCCGTGCGATATCCCTGTTTGAGGACGATAGTGTTCGTGCCCCAATGGATGTCGTATCGCTCAGCCAGTTTGGGATTCTTAGCCTCGTGGTAGTCGACGACGAGTTTTACCTCCCCACCGCGCGGGCGTTCAATTCCGACGTCTATGGTGTAGTCGACCCTCGTTCCGCCTTCGTATCGGGGCCAGTCAGCCCGGACCGATGAGAAGGCGGGAATGGAGTCGAGGTTATCGACATCGATTCCACAGAAGTACTCGATTTCGTCGATGTCACCGTTCTCATCGGGCCAGATGACCCTTATCCCCTTGGTCACGGTCGAGCCTCCTCATGGTAGGTGAACACCCTCGACAGTTTCGGTCGAGGTGTAAGGCTGGGATGATTCCTGCGACGATACCTCGGATGGGGTCGTCGGCGACGGGGGGCGTGGACGCGCTGCTGCGGCCGGACACGGCGCGGGCACTGGAGGCGGCGAACGACAGCGGGGATGCGCTTGACCGGCGGCGCTTCGAGGCGCGTCTGGGCTACCCGGTCTCCAGCACGTAGGCCCTACGAGTGCCAAGCTCTCACCTTTGAATGCCGAACACGTCCGGATGGTCCGCGAGCTGTGAGGTAAGGTCCCGATCATAGCGGATTGCGATCACGCGGTAGCCACGATCGACGAGCTCGCGTCTGAGGGTGGCGTCCGTTGTCGCCTGAGCCGGCTGGTCATGTACCGAACCGTCGCAGAAGATGCAGACATTCGGCCGATAGAAGAAGTCTGGAATGCAAGCCGGCTCTCTGATCGCGCGCTGTGCCTCGTCTGGCAGGCGGTAATGGCTGTTGGCGAGAGCATCCAAGAAGCGACGCTCGATCTCCGAGCGGGAGTCTGCAAGCGAGCGCAGCCACGCGAGATGCGTTTCCCAGTCGCGGCCGTCAAACCGGGGGAGGGATTGGCTGGCGGCCAAGTCGAGCAAGGTCTGGCGGATACGGAGCCGGTCAAGGAGCAGGGCCTCATACTGGTTCCCGAAGCTCATCAAGCACTGGTAGCACGCCGCCTGGCAGCTTTCCCGTTGGTCATTGCCGTGCTCGTCGAAGTGGCAACGATCGAGCGCCTCGCGCGCTACGCGCGCCAAGGCGTCCGTCTCCTCGACCAGGCGCCGCAACACGCCAGCGCCGCCTTCCGCAGCTTCGAAGAACAGGATCGCGCGGTGCGCGCCCACGCCGATGCGCTCCGCACCTAGCTCCGCCTCCTCGAGTTGAAACGCTTGCTCGCAGCCGCGCTGCAGGGCGTATTGCAGCGTCGCCTGCAGGGCCGGATCGTCGCGCAGCTCGGAACGGGCGAATCGAACCAAGAGGGCATTGTGCGTGCTCCGCACGGCGAGCCGCACGTTATCGAGGCGCCGTGGCCGAGGGGGCGCCGCGCCGGCCGGAGGCGCGGCGCCGAACACCTCGCCGCTCTCGAAATCCACCAGAAAGCCCGGGCGATCGGAAGCGCGCCAGCCGTGGTTTACGCGCAACAGGTTCGCCGAAGGAGCGTATACGAGACGCAGAACAGGAGCGCCATCGCATGAGACGTCTGCCTCGACCGTCCGCGACGCACCGTCATCGGGCGAGAACTGGTAGCAGGTTTCCAGATCGTACCCGCGTCGCAGCCGCTCCTCCTCCTCCGAGGTGATGCGCTCGCGGCGCCTGACGCGCACGTTGGGCATGTCCAGGGTGCCGGCGACAAGACTGTTCTCCGCGTTAAACATCGTGTCGCAGACCGGGCACCGGTCTAACGTAGCATCGCAATAGGCGCCGCAGGTCCGGCAAAGGCGCCGCTGGACCCGGCGTTCGTCCAAGCCGCCCGGCGGCGCCTGAAAGCTCGATACCTCCCATTTCGTACCTTCGTGATACACGATGTTGCCAGGCGCGAACTCGCGCAGGCCGAGGAAACGCGGGCGCGAAACGAATTCCCCCTGCTGACGCGGTACCCAGGCACGAATAGGCAAGGCCGGGAAATTGTAACCGGGCAAGAACCCTTCGCTAGCCAGATAGCGGTAGGGATAGAAATCACCCTCTTCACGGCTAACGTCGATCTGGAGCAGAAGGTTGCGCTGACGCAACGCCTCCTGCTGGCGCCCGGAAGCCTGCCTCTGATCATCCGGACGCCGGGCGCGCATGAGCGCGGTTTGCGCCTCGAGCAGCTGCCGGATGGCGGCGCGATAGAGTTCACGCCAGCGGTCGAAGGCCCGGTCGAATTGTGCCGGTGCCTCGTTGATGACGCGGTCGATCCACTCGTCGCTGAACCAAGCGGAATTGGCCAGATGTCCTTCGTCGGCCAACAGGATGCGGCGCGCGCGCTCCTGAGCCTCACTGAGTGACGCGGCGCTCAGCCGGATCTGGCCGGCGGCGTTCTCACGCAGAGGTAGGTCATCGTTGTCCGTATCGATCACTTGCTCGATCGACTGACCAAGCGGTAGACGCACCTGTGCGAGCCAGACCGCGTGCAGATGGGCGCGGAGCAATGCTTCGTTGGCCAACTCCAGCCGGGGTGGCCGGACGGTGCCGGCGACCATCTCCTCTTTCCGGTGGAAAAAATACTGATCGTGACTGTTGATGGCGCCGCAATAGGTGAACACGAGACCTGGTTGTCCTTGCCGCCCGGCGCGCCCGCTACGCTGAACGTAGTTGGCGGGCGTCGGAGGCACGTTGCGCAGGTGCACCAAGTCGAGGTCGGCGATATCGATGCCCAGCTCCATGGTCGGCGAGCAGACAAGGTAAGGTAGGCGGCGCCCGAGATCCGCCTCCTTTCGGAAGTCGGCTTCATCCCAGCGGAACCGCCGCTCGCGTTGCTCGCGGGTACCGGACGCCACCACTTGCGCGGTGTGCTCGCGCGCTTCGAACGCGGCCAAGGTGGTCGCCGCCTCCTGGTAAAAACGCTGGAAGAAGGCGTTCGCGGGCAGTGCTGCGTCGACATAACCGCTGTGACCTGCGCGCCGGCTATAGAGCGGATCCGGAGGGGGCGGCGTACCATCCCCAACGCGCCAAAGGAGGCAGCCCGCCTGAAGCTGATAGAACTCATGGTCGTCCACCGGCTCGAGGCGGTCGAGGAGACCGTGGCCGACCAAGAGCGCCAATAGAGCGTCCAGGAAGGCAGGGTAGTCGTGCGTCGATAGACCCACGCGCCGACGCAGAAAGGACCCAAGCGCGCTCCGATCGCTGAGGCTGAAGCCGTGGGCCTCGCGGGTAGACTGCCCGCGGCGTACGAAGTGGTTCGCGGTGCGCAGCTCGTTGATATCGGGGTCGAGGCCCCAAAACTCGTTGAGGTGCTGCTCGGCGCGACGGCGCAACTGCTGCTGCGCCGTTTCCTGCAATACACGGCAACTGATCGCTAACTTTCGGCGGAATTGGTCGAGGACGGTGCGGACCAGCTCTTCTCGCTCAGAAGGCGAGCTACCCGTCAACGCCTGACTGAAACGCCAATGCGCGTCCTCCGCACACAGGTGTTCCAGTCCTCTGTAGCCCACACGCAACAAACCGAGTTGCTCTAGATTGGGCTGCACGACTCGCCAGCCGCGGCGGAGGTCTTCGTAGAGCCGGTATTCCGTAACTTCGGTGAAGATGCGCCACGCCTCCCGCGCGGCTGATGAGGAAGGATCGAGTTCAGCGGTTCTGGCGATATCGCGGATCGTTAACCCGCAGACGTCGACGACGGCGGCAGCAATTCGATCGAATGGAAGCTCCGGCTCGCGCTGCAGGGCGGCATGAAGTGCTGCGCGGAGCAGCGATACGTGCACGAAGTCATTGAAGTGGCCGGACTGAAGTGAGGCATCCTGACGGTTATCGGTGAAGGACAAGAGTTTGTCATGTGTCGCGCCGCTCCGGCCCGAGTGGCGCAACAGCGACGTGGCGAGCACGGTCGTGGCACTGCTGCGCGCCTCGCTCGACAACGACGCGAGCTTAGCGAAATCCCGTTCGCGAGCCGTGTAGAATTCCCCGCAGTTGAGGCAGAGCGAAAACGGCGCGGCCTGCCACCACATCTTCACTGCTCCGTCCCGCGGTTGGGCGCTATAGCTGCCGTCTTCCGCCACCCAAATTGCCTGGGGCACCCGGTTGCGCCAAGTCCGCCGGAGCCGACCACGAGCGTCGCGCCACTCCTCGGGAATGCGGTCTTCGCTCCAGTCGTTCTGTGCGGGAGCCAGCATCAGATAGCCGGGACGGCCCTCCTCCTCGTCCAGCTCGAAACCCACGGGATGCGGCCGGAAGTCAGCATCAGCCCGTTGTACGTGGTAGTACTCCTGCCCGCAGTGTCGGCAGAACTTGATCGGTATCAGTCGCCGCCCGCCGGAGGCCTGCACCTGACCTTCAAACGAAAACTCGCGTTGGTCGGGAGGCTCCACGGTCGCGAAGAGCGCGCGGCCCTGGCCAATGAACTGGTGCAGCTTGAAGGCGAAGGCGCGCCCTCCGTCGTCGCGCTCGAGCATGCCCGCACGATTCAACAGCCCGCGCAGACTCGCTTCGCAGACCGACTGGTCCACGCCCGTCGCCTCGGCCAATAATTCGGCCGCTGCCGCCAGCGTGCGAGGCTCGTGCCGTCTCGGCGGTCCGTCGGCCGGAAACTCGATTCCGAACGCCGTTTCTGCCCAGCGTGCCAGGGGGTGCCGCCGGAAATCATCGATGGTTTCGGGCAGCGGCCCCGTCATCGCCGTCGCCAGTTCGGCGGATGACGGCGTACCCCCCTCGGTGAAGGGAACCAGGGTTTCCTCGACCACGTCGCTGGCGCCCAGCGCGTGACCGAACAGCCGCGTGGCGAAGTCCGCGACCGTCGCCCGGCGCGTCTCAGGTGGGGCGCGGCGGTCGGCGACCATGGTGGCGCTGGTGCCAACGTGCACCATGCCGGGTGCGGCGCAGCGCTCCTTCAGGCGGCGGATTAGCATGGCCACGTCCGCCCCCTGCCGACCGCGGTAGGTGTGGAGCTCGTCGAACACCAGGAAGCGCAGGCCCCCCCCCCGCGCGATCGAAGAAGCGCTGGTCCTCGGGCCGCACCAGCAACAGCTCCGCCATGACGTAGTTGGTGAGCATCATCTGAGGCGGCCGCCGGCGCATCTCCTCGCGCTCGGCTTCCGGCGTGTCCCCGGTGTAGCGGCCAAAGGTCACCGGGAAGGGTCGGCCGGTGCGCCGCTCGTAGTCTTGCTTCAAATTATTGAGCGCCAGAAGCTGGGAGTTCACCAGCGCATTCATCGGGTAAACGACAAGCGCGGCGGCGCGTTCGCCAGTGACCGGCCGGCGGACGAGATCGTCGACGATCGGCAGGAAATAGGTAAGGCTCTTGCCCGACCCGGTGCCGCTGGTGACGACGTAGCTCAGCCCTTGCCGCGCCTTCTCCAGCGCCTCGACCTGATGGCGATAGAGTCGGAACGGCGCGCCGTCCGGACGACTGAAGATGCGCGCGGTCTCGACATCAAGCACGCCCCGTTGCGCCAGCTCGTCCACTGTCTCCGTGCGCTCGTACGAGGGGCTGACCTGAAGCAAGAAATCCGGCCAGAGATGAGCTTCTTCGACCAACGTGCGCTCGACGAACTCGCGCGCCCGCTCATCGGCGACCGTGAAAAACGACCGGACGAAGTCACGATAGTCACGCAGAACGGCCGCGTGGAGGTCGAAGATGGTCATGAAGTCCTCATCTGTCCCGAATCGTTCTCACGAAATCCAAGGATAGTTGCCGCGCTCACTTTGGCTTCCAAAGAAGCTACGCATTACCAGGGCCGAGGAATGCCGTGATGGTTGTGCAGGTGTACCGCCATTGCTTCGTCAGTGCAGCCTACCAAGTGTTCGAAAAACTTCTTGCATTCCCGAAGCAATGTCAGCGTGAGGCGCGGCCGACCCTGTGGATCGTTCAGCCATGGAATATTGCCAGGGAGCGGGAAGCCGTGGGCCACCGAGTGGCGTACTAGGACCCAAGAATTCAGCCTGTTGCGCATCTCGTTCTGGTCCCATTGCCGTCGACCATTGCGCCACTCCCAATGCGACCAAGGATGAAAATCCAAGGAGCGAGTTAGCAAGTCGCGAACGTTGACCGCGTCGGGCGTATGGAATCGCTTCACGTAATTTCTGATGTCTGTGCGGCGTAGAACGAAAGCGAGCTTTGCCCATGCCGGCACGGGGATTGGCGGCGCGGCTGCAGCAGCGCCTCCTGCCGCAGCTCCTGGAGCGATGCCTACCTCATTTTCGATGGCATCGAGGGCCTCCATCAGAACTTTTTCTATGTAGCTTTCCCAGGCGGCGACCATCATAACCACACCAGCGTGGTGAATGGCCTCTTGTCGGTGTCGCCGTCCTTGGCCTTGTTGAAGCCTACTGTGTATGTCGATGAGCTGATTTACGAATTCCACCAAATCCGCGAACTGTCGCTGTGCGCTGGAAGGCATGGCTTCAGATCTAGCTCGGGTGGCAGCAGCGTGGATCAGCCGGTGGCGGGTCGAGAGGTGTCTGATAGGGCCGCTTCTCGCGCGTGCATTCAGCTAGCCCAAGTTTAACAGAGCATTTTGAAGATCATTGATTATCAATGCCTTACGGAGCAATAATTTCGCGTCTGGCACTACATTTCGGTTATTTCGCCCGGTTCGGGATCAGACGATCATTTTCCTGATGCCTCCAGGGGCGGGGTCGATGCCGAGCGCGCGATAGATTTCTTGCTGTTCGGGCTCGGCCCGTGTGGCCTTGCGGACATGCAAGGTGCGTCCGTCCTTGCGCCTGAAGGTCGCGGTGACCCGCTGCTGGCCTTCGAGGCTGGCTCGCAGGCTGGCCCAGCTGGCGTATTCGCCCTGCTGGGCGAGGCGCCGGCGGATGGTCTGCACCATCTGGTAGGCGATCACGGTGATGAACAGGTGGCCGTCGGAGCGCCTCTGGGTCTGGTGGAAGATGGGGCGCAGGCCGAGTTCCGACTTGAGCGATCGGAACACCGCCTCCACATCGGTGAGCGAGGTATAGGTCCGCCACAGCGCCTCCTCGTCCCAGTCCTCGACGTTGGTGCGCAGGCAGTAGACGCCGGGATGGGTGGCCATGGTGCCGGCGAGCGGGCGGCGCTCCCATGTGACGGCCCGGGCCTTCTCGCCGCTTTCGTCGGCGATGACGTCGATGTCGTAGTGGGCCGCGGCGCCGCGGCTCTTCTCCCTGATCCGGCCGATCCGCTGCCAGACACGGTCGAGCCGCTTGCGGGTGCGCGGCCGCTTGAGGCCGTCGTGGAGCTTCTGCATCTCGCCCTCGAAGCGCGCGGCGAAGCGGTTTGCGATGCCCTGTTCCTTCTTCGCCCGCGCCTCGGAGTAGCAGTAGAGCCGCGCCTCTCCAGCTTCGGCGTCGACCGCCTTGTGGACATGGACCGTCTGGCGCGACCGGGTCTCGATGGCCAGCGCCAGCTCGGGATCGAAGCGGCGGGTGCGTTCCCGGCTGACCGCCAGATAGCGGTAGCCGTTCGCGCGCAGCCAGGCGATGTTGGCCTCGGTGGCGATCCCCGCGTCCATCACCACCAGCGCGTCCGCCGGCGCGCCCAGGGCGCCGAGCATCGACGCCAGGGTCCTGTCTTCGTTGACCGCGCCCGAGAACACCTCGGAGCGGCGCACGAAGCCCGAGCCGTCGAGCACCAGCCCCAGGGTCAAGAGCGGGCAATCCGAGCGCTTCTCCTTGGAATGGCCGCGTTCGGCCTTGGCCTGGGCCGCCGCCGCGCCCTCGAAGAAGGTGTTGGTCAGGTCGTACAGCGTCACCGTGCGGCGCAGGCCGAACAGATCCGTCGCCCGATCGAACAGATGCGCCTCGATCGCCGCGCGCTGCGCCATCAGGGCGTCGGAGGCGCGGTACAGGCGCATCATGCTCATGCGCTCGAAGTCCACCCCCAGCAACTCGCCGAGCGCCGAACGCTCGCACAGCCAGCGCCAGGAGGCGCGCTCCGAGCCCGGCGCCGCCATGCGGGCGATCACGGTGGCCATGGCGAGCGCGCGCTGCGTGCCGTTGAAGCCCAGGCGCTCCAGCAAAGCCTCCAGGCCGAGCCGCTCCATGGCCCACAGCCCGACATGCTCGACGCCGACCGAACGCGGGCGGATCAGCTCCAGGGAGCCGACATCCACCGTCTGCAGGTCAGGGCGCCCGGTCCCGCCGGACGGCGCGCTGTTGAGCAATTGCGCGGCGATGCGCTGGGCGTGCCGCTCGACCTCCTCCGGACAGGACAGCGGAACCAGCTCGGCCTGGCGGTCGAGCTGCTGCTGGATCCGGCTGCACAGCACCGCCCAGTGCCGCCGCTCGACAGGGAAGTCGCTCCCCAGGTTGAGCAGGGTGCGCTGGCGGATCTTCCCGCCGTCGCGCTCCGAGCGAACAAGGCGATGGGAATAATAGACCTCGCCGCGCTCGCCGGTTCCGGTCCTGGTGCGGCGAATGAACATGGCGCACAGCATAGGAGCGGGCGCAAGGTCTCGAAATCCCCAAGCGAAAATATTATGGCACTACATTGCGCCCCCGGAAACCTCAATCCAGCAATATCAACGGCTTGATGACACCGCGCCGGCCAATCTCGACAAAATCGGCCACCAAAACGTTAAACTTGGGCTAGGTCGTCGTAAATTTCCAGCACATGGCGCTTGGTTCGGAATTCTCCGTGGTCACGCTCCTCGTACTTGCGCAAGACGCTGAAGGAATCGAGAAGCCACTCCGCCTGAGAACGAGTGAGGTCATACAGGTGAAGCACGGCTGCGTCGATTTCCGCCTGGAGCAAGACCCTTCGTTCCACGTTCCACCGAAAGGGTGTTAGGTCGAGCCCCAAGTCTCGCGCGAAGGGCGCGAGCTCGAAACTTGTGTACGAGAGTTCGAGAAACCGCTGCGCTAACCAATCGCGGGCCGTGCTGCCCAGCCATGCTCGCTTCACTTCCAAAGCCGCCGGCGGCAGAATTGCAAGCTGTTCGACGACGAAGAATTTCATTCGACTCGATTTCTGCCGCGCATCATAGTCAATGACAAAGCTCGACAGCACGGCCACGAGGGCGGCAACTGATGCTGCTCTATGCGGTGTTGTGAGCAGCAGTGTAGTGTCCCCTGCTGCGGACTTTGGAATGACACATCCAACAAAGGTGCGCTCCGTGGGCCCGACATCGCGCCATGCAAATAACCACTCGCGATCGGCACTATTTCTCAGCGCCGCTCGGGCCTGATCCGCCGCCACCCAGTAGCGGGGCTGTATGCGGTAGGCCGGGTCGTCGTGCGTGACGTCATCGACGTGAGGCAGCACGCCCTTATTGGCCTGCCTCTCCGTCTGCCCCTCGTAAGTGCCATAGCGATGGTCGAAGTGCCAAAGCATCTTTCCTTCGTAGAGAGGATAGACTTCGCTCCCGTCATTGAGCACCGCCAAGGCGCCGCGACGCTCGACAATGCGCGATGCGACAGCCTCGTAGTCCATGAACGATGCCGAGTCATTGGCCATATGGAACAACGTTCGAAAGCTCGCCTGCCATGGATTCTCGGCTATGCCGCCGTCCAGCTTGCGAATGAGGACCGGCGCCGCTGCATGAATGGCGGCCGACACTTCGGCATCTTTCGCCCAACGAAACGCCGGGAGGTTTAGTGTGTTCGGGTTGATCGCCTTGATCTGGGCGGCCGTCAACGAGTACCGGCGGGCGGGATTCCGAATTTGGTCCGCTTGCCTTATATGTCCGGTGAACCACGGCTGATCGACAGGTCGCTCCGTTCCGGTCATCGTCAGCAGCCCGAATTTGACCTCGTTATGTACGTCGCGGAAGACCTTGTCCTCGTTCTCGAAGCCGTAGAACGACGCGAGGGTTCGGGTTTCGAGCAGGTGTCGGAGGAAGGCCCGATAGGTGAAACCAGTGACCAGCCCATTTGGAAGCAAGAGACCGGCCATGCCCCTGGGGTTGACCAACTGACGAAACTGGTCCGCAAAGACCGCATAGGTATTCACATCGCCGACGCCACCAAGAGGGAACCGGCCCGATCGTCTATAGAAATTGCTCTCTGCGCCGGCTACCCGAACGGCCTGGGCCCACTCAGCCGCCAAATCCGGGTCAGTCCGCGTTAGGTCGGCAATCAGCTTCTTTCGGGCCGCCGCGTTCTTCGCGTTGGCAATCACCGGGCTGGGAACGGCGAACCATTCCTTCTCCTGGATTTTCACCCGCTCCCACGGCGGGTTTCCAAGCACGCAGTCGAATCCACCTTCCGTGAAGACCTCCGGGAACTCCAGCGGCCAGTGGAAGAACCGATGGGTCAGGGAGAGGTCCCAAGACACGGCCACAAGGCGTGAATTTGGGCGGCGGGCGAGGCAGTCGGCGAGCGTGGCAGTCGTGATGGCCGGCGCATCATGGCTGAGCCGTTGGAAGAAAGCCGCTGTCCACAGATCGCAGGCCTCACGCTGGCGCCGCCAAGCGGGATCGGCGTGGCTCTGCTCGAAGAGTTCCTTCTTCTGGCGGATCGCCTCCGGCGTGTCGTCGGCGATGTCGTCGAGTGCGCGGCTCGTGCGAGTGACGCTCTCGATCACCGCGTTCTGTTCCCAGGCGAGAAGGTCGTGCTGGCCCGCGCGCTCGTCGCGGTTTCGGCGCATCAGTTCCCGCGAGGCCGCTTTGTCGTCACCCTCAAGCGGCTTAAACGCCTCGTCGGGAATACCGGTCTCCAGCGAATTCAGATCGAACACGCCGATCAGCGAATTACCGCAGCGGATGCGGTGATCGAGGAAGGTGAGCGGCTTGCCGCCGGTGTGGCTCTCCAGCCACAGCGCGACGCGGCAAAGGTCTACGGCGAGCGGGTTCTTGTCGACGCCGTAGATGCAGTGGGCGATTACGTCGCGTATCGCCTCGCGCATGCGCTCGGGTGCCGGTTCCTGCTCGCCCGTGCGCTCGCGCGCCAGCGCCTTGCCGATGTGTCGGGCGGCGGCGAGCAGGAAATGGCCAGAGCCGCAGGCCGGGTCGCAGATGCGGATGGAGAGTAGCGCTCGTTCCCGGCCGCCATCCAGCGCAGTTGCAAGGCGATCGGCCATGACGGGCTCCAAGGCTGACCTAATCAGCTCCGCGACGAGCTGCGGGGGCGTGTAATAGGAGCCAGTGGTCCTGCGCTCAGAGCCCTCGACAAGAGCGAAATCCAGCCTCCCGACGCCGTCCGCATCGATGGCAGGATGGAAATCAAGCAGACTCTCGTAGACCGAGCCCAGCTCTTCGACGTCGAGCGCGGCGTAGTTGACGCGCCGCGGCGGTGCTGCCTTTTGCCGATACCAGGCGAGAAACCAGAAGGCCTCCAGCAGAGCGCGATTGGAGAGCGTGAATCTGTCCAGTTCCTGAGGCAAGAAAAGCTCGCCGTTGAGCGGCGCAAGCCGAAGCATTTCAGCGAGCTTTTCGTCGCTCAGCACGCGCCAAAGAACGCGGAGCGACTGCCAGATATCGTCGTGGCCGGTGAACGCGGTGCGCTGGTCGAGTAGACGGCGCAATCGGGCGACGCCGTAATGCTCTCGATAGATGTTATCGGGGCTCAGAAGCCCACGGTCTTCGGAGACGAGCAGGAATAGCAGCCGGTAGACCAAACGCAGAAGCTGGCGATAGAGGTCATCCGTGGTAATGCGCTCGTTCTCCGGGGCATCAGCAGCAACGCGGCGACGCAGCTCGTTGTTTGCGGGGTGGCAAAGAAAGCCGTTGGCAAGTCGCTGAATGCATTCCTCCACGCCCTCGCGCAGATGTTCGCGCACGCGGTCGCCCTGTTCACGCGAATGCGCGTAGTACCGATCAAGGAGACACTCGTCCGCTCCGTCCGCCCCACGCCAAAGCCGCGTCCGGTGCAGCACGCGGTAGAGGACGGCGAAATCGGCGAAGCGCTGCTCCTCCAGCATTTGCCGGAGGTCGAACTCCACGTAGGCCTGCCGGCGTACGAAGCTGCTGTTGCGTAAGAGGCGCAACACCAACCCGTTGGTGACGAGGCCCCAGACCTGCTCCGTACGGTTCAGATATTCCTGAACGAGCGAGTGCGGGGCGAGACGGGGCCGACCAGAGGGAGGCAAACGGCCCAGTTCTTGCCGCGCGCCGACGATGTGCACGGGCGGTGACTCATCAGCCTCGCCCGCCCGGTGCGAGATCGCGAACGTCAGCCCGTCCACCTCGTGCGCGCGCCGGTTGAGTTGCAACTCGTAGCCCAGTAGGCCAAGCAAGGGGACGACCCAAGCGTCACGAGTCGGGGTGGTGGCGAGATCGTCCACCTGCAGCCGTTCCAGCCGGTGCCCGAAGGCGCGCCAATAGGCGCGCGCGTCGGCAAAGGCGGCGGCGAGCTCGGCGGTGAGATTGCGCCGGCCGTCGAGGCCGAAGTCGGCAGGCCTCTGGCCGGGCAGATCTCCGGCGACGAGCTCGTCGAGCAGGTCGGGTCCGAGCAGGCCGCCTTCGACGCGCACCGACGGGAAGGAGGCCATGTTCAGGCCACCGGCTGCAAGACGAGAAGGCCGAGCAAATCCGGCGGGTGCTGAGGCGCGACGGTCAGGCCGCGGACCTTCAGCGCCACCGCCTGACGGACTCGCTTGTGGCTTCTCTCCAGGTCGGCGGCTCGGGCCTCGATCCGACCGCGCAGCGCCGCCTCCAGCGCCGGCCAGTCCGCCAGCATCGCTTCAACGAGCTGCCGCTTGTCGGACATTGGAACGTTCACGTCCGGCTGTGCGTCGGCGAGCAGGCTCAGCGCCTTACCGTCGGGCAACCACTCGGGAGTGCCGTCCTTGGCCCGCTCAAGAGCGCTGACCATGACCTCCTCCGACAGTAGCGGCGCCTGCCCGGGCTGCTCAAGGAGATAGCGCGCGCGCAACAGCAGGAGGCTCGTGAGCCGTCCGACTGAACGCGTGCGGATCACGCCGCAGCGCGCCGCCGTCGCGGCGCCGCTCCGGGTCAATGCCTCCTCCATCAAATAGCGCGCCAGCGCGCCAACGAAGCGGTGATTGCGGCCGAGATACTCTGCTCCTTGCGGCGTCGGCGAGTCGAAGCTGACGAGCCATTGCGCGTTCTTGGGCGGGGGCAGTGCGAAACGGATCGCTTCGGGCAGCGCGGCAGTCGCCGCCTCGCTGGTCGCGACGCGGAACACCTCAGGGCGCTTGTCGGCAGTGACGGAAATGCCCAGTCTCTGCGCCGCTTCGAGCGCGAAGGCACGCACGGCGTGGGGGTCGCCGAGCACGGCGTCCGTGGCCTTCAGCTCCTGACGGACGTCACCGGGCTTGAGCGCGCGCTGCGCGAATCGGGTCCGGTTGAAACGTTCACGTTCAGCGTCCCCTTCCCAGCGTGCATGAAGGGCGGTTACCTGGTGAGGGATATCGAGCCCGAGATCGAGCTGGCGTACGTCTCTGCCAGGCCTGCCGCCGCGCAAAAACAGAGCCTGAAGCACGGCTTGGGTTACCGACTCGCTTTCCTCCGGCACGGGCACATGGGTGCCGAGGGCCTTGTGAATTTCCCGCGCCTTGTCGAGCAGAACGTCGATCACCACCCCGTCCACCGGATTGTCCGGGCTGAAGAAACGAACCACCCTCACTACCGGCGAGGTCTGCCCGTAACGATCCACCCGCCCTTCACGCTGCTCAAGACGGTTAGGATTCCAGGGCAGGTCGTAATGCAACACAGCGTTGAAGGCTTCCTGGAGGTTGATGCCCTCGCTGAGACAGTCGGTAGCCACCAGGATGCGGACGGATTCCTTGGCAAAGTCCTCAATCTTGGCCCTCCGAACGTCGTCGGGGTCCAGGCCGGTGACACAAAGGACCCGCGCTTCGGGATGGGCGCTTTGCAGGACCCTCTGGAGGCCTTCCGCGACGGACGTCGCCGTCGCGATGTAGCGGCACCAGATTATCGGGTGAAAGCCCTGCCGCAGGAGATCGCTCACCAGTTCCGCGCATCCGGCAAGCTTCAGATCGTCCGGCGAACCCTCGATTTTGTCCGCGAGCTTGGCGAACTCGCGCAGCCGACGGCGCTCGCTGTCGGGGAGCGTGCTCTCCGCCGCCTCGAGCGGCGGTGTCGGTTGTTCGTCGTCGGTCTGATCCTCCGCCGACTCGTAGATGAACGGGCGGAAGTCCGTGTCCTCTTCCAAGGTGGGTAGAGCATCACGCCGCTTTTCCAATGCCGCAACGGCCGCGGCCGGGCTGGACATTACGCAACGCAGGAGTGCGAGCGCACCCCAATAGCGAACGCGCCGTTGCCTCTGTTCAAGCTCCTCGCCAGAACGCACGATCTCCGAGCAGAAAGCGTACGTCTTGTCGAACAGATCCCGGTAGGCTGGCGACAGGCGGTAGGGTTCATCGGCAGACTGGCGCTCCGGAAAGCATTCGGCTCCTTCCCAGTCCCGCTTGATATCGGCGCGCGTCCGCTGGACGAAGTGCCGCGCCAGCCCGATGCGTTGCTCCTCTCTTAGTGCGGCGATGTCCCAGTCGCCAAACTGGGGCCGCAGCAGCGCCAAGAGCGAGTGGAACGCCGCCGCGACGCCGCTGTGCGGCGTGGCCGTAAGCATGATGAGATGGCGGTCCTGCTTTTCCGCGAGCTCACGCAACAACCGGTTACGCTGCTGCTGACTCTGATTCCGCTCGGGCGCAGCTGCTGCGCCGTGCGCCTCATCGACGATGACCAAGTCCGGACAGTCGAGCAGGAAGAGGTGCCTGTTGCGGTCGCTCTTTACGAAGTCGATGCTGGCGACTTGGATGGGATAGTACCGGTAGATGCTCTCGGTGTTGGGCTTGCGTCGCTCGAGCTGACCGATCGTGCTCGACCGGATGACGACGGCTTCCAGGTTAGCCTTTTGCTCCAGCTCCTGGTGCCACTGATCGCAGAGATAGGGTGGGCAGAGCACGCAGATGCGGCGGATTTCTCCGCGGTCGAGAAGCTCGCGCGCGACGAGCAGGGCCTCGATGGTCTTACCAACTCCTACATCGTCGGCGATGAGCAGGCGGACCGGGTCGAGCCGTAGCGCCATCAACAGCGGAACGAGCTGGTAGATTCTCGGCCGAATCGAGACGCGGCCGAGCGAGCGGAAAGGAGTCGAGCCGTCGCGCAGCGTCAGTCGAGCGGCCTGCCAAAGCAGGTGCGCGCCAGCGGCGTCCGACAGGTCGTCGACAGAGGGTAGCGGGAAGGCGGCGGGCCTGATCCGCTCTTCGACCAAGGTGTAACCGATCAAATCGGAGAGGCGCCTGTGGATCGCCACGACATCGTCGAGGGCGCCGGTCAGCGGCCGCAGCAGATGGGTCTCGTCCGAGTCGCTGGGTAACAGCACCCACTCGCGATTTCGGCACCGGACGATCGATCCGGGTTTCATGCTCTCCCCCTCGTCGCTCCGCGCGCAACGCGCAAGGCCCCGCGAACTCCTCGCCTTTCGTCCCGAGAATCTCGAAGTCCTCCGCCGCCTCCTTGAGGCGAACCAGATACTCCTTTCGCATTAGGTCTTCCAGTTGCCTTATGGGCCGCTGGCTTGTCCATGAGGTTCAATTCTTTGTTTCAACTCGGTCAAGTGCAAGCAGCCGTCCTGCGCGCTTCGGTTACAGAGTGCGTCCAACTGAGATCCCGCGAGCTTGTAAGGGCTCTCATGGCCGTTCGCCCAGCGGCGGACTGTGGCGTAACGCAGGCCTAGCAGTCTGTCGGACTTAGGGTCGTCGATCGATTTTCGATTGTCTGTCGCGCCCGGTTTTGCCGTTCGGTGGACTTGGCGATGTTGTCCGGCTGTTGGAGCTTGTTGCCGAGTTCGGGGGCGGTTTGTGGCATCGACGGCGTTCTCCTGTCACGGCATGCGCCCCGGAGGCGCCTCACGCGGTCAGGCTCAGCTTGTGCAGCCGCTTGCAGTTGTATGCGAGCGCCACCAGGTCCCACTCGCCGGACACCTTGTCGAGACCGCGCAGCGAGAACCCGGTGAAGCCGAGCGCCGCCTTGATGATGCCGAAGACCGGCTCGACGGTCTGCCGGCGCAGCTTGTAGAGGGCACGGCCCTCTTCGCTCGCGAGCTTCTCGGCCATAGCCTTCAACCAGTCGGCCTTGGGCTGCTTTACCGCCGGCGGAGCCTTCACCGGGCGGAAGTCGTGGGTTCGGCGGCGGCCTTCCGCCGAGGTCGACACCAAAACCTCGATCTCCGCATCGGCCAGCGCCGCGACCGCTTCGCCGTTGGCATAGCCGTTATCCGCCAGCACCGTCTCCGGCCGGCCCAGCGCTGCCGGGATCGCCTCGATGTTCGCCACCAGTTCGTTGCGGTCGCTGGCACATTGGCCGATCCGGGCGCTCAGGATCAGCTGACTGCCGTCTGCATCCACCGCCGCCTGTGCGTTGTAGGCCTGGCGGTACTCGTGGTTCTTGCTCTTGCGCATCAGACGGCTGTCCGGGTCGCTCAGATTGCTCTGCGCATCCGCGGCCGGCGTCTCGTCCGGAGGCTTCGGATGCTTGCCCTTGGCGCGACCCCGGCGCTTCTCCCGCGCCGCCACCTTGGCCTCGAAGGCCTCGCGCTCCACCGCCGCCCGCGCCCCGGCCTGCGCCTCCAGATGGCGACAGGCCGCATCGAGCTTGCCGCGCAAGGCCGCACGGCGGGCAATCTCCTTCGGCAAGGCCTGGGGATCCTCCTCGCCGGCCGCGTCCGCCGCCTCCGCCCGGCTCAGCAACGCCGCGATCTCGCCTTCCAGCTGGGCGATCAATTCGCCCGCGCGCTCATACGTCACCGAACGATGCTTGCTCGCGTTGGCCTTGAACTTGGAGCCGTCGACGCTCACCAGGCCAACCCGCAACAGCTGCAACTCCCTGGCCAGAAGCAGAACCTGCAGGAAACTCTCCGACACCGCGGCGAAGTTCTCCCGCCGGAAGCGCGCGATCGTATCGTGGTCCGGATGCCGGTTCGCCGCAACGAAGCGAACCCCGATATCGCGGTGCGTCGCCCGCTCGATCCGACGGCTGGAAAAGATCCCGTTGGCGTAGCAGTAGATCAGCAGAGCCAGCATCATCCGCGGGTGATACTGCGCCGACCCCGTGCCGCGATGGTTCACCTTGAAGGCGCCCAGATCGACGCGCTCGACCGCCTCGATCACGAAATGCGCCAGATCGTCCTCGGGTATCCAGTCGCGAAGATCGGGAGGAAGCAGAAACGCTTGCCCCCGATCACAGTCAACGAAGTTGCTCATCCTCCGATCCTAATCAAAACTCACCGCAAAGTCCGACAGACTGCTAGGACATGGGTTCCCGTCGGATGGACCGCCATTGGTCACATGGAGGAGGAAGTGCTCGGAAGCGTGCCCATCTCGGCGAGAAGGCTGTCCGCAATCTGTTCGGCGGTGGATTTCACCGAGTGGCGCGCAAGGCGGGCGTAGCAGGCGATCGTCTGGGGGTGACAGTGACCGAGGAGCTTGCCAATCATCGTCAGGCTGTGACCGCGGGCGAAAGCCCGCGAGCGAGCGGCGGAACAGCCGCGTAGGCAGGGTCGTTGTCAAGCCGAGCCCTTGTACTCGGCCTCGCGACTCGCGACTGGTGTCCGAGCACACGTTCGGCTCTGAGACTGCCGTCACGAGTGCCAAAAATGCTCGGCATCAGATTGGCTGCCTTTATAGAACGAACCTGGATCAAAAAAGTTGGGGCCCGGCTACCCGGACCCCATGGCGGCCGGCACGGCCGACCCCGGAGCACAATGCTCTGACGAACAGCACATGGCACCGGGAGCCTGAAACGTCAAGCAGGGGCTCCTCCCAGGGTGGCTGATTGGAGTTCCGGTCGGAAGGATCCGTGACACAGGTTCAACCTCTCCGCGATGGACCTGATGGCCGACGGCAGCGAACCAGCGGACCGGCGGTAGCGCGCACCGCCTGTTGTTCGGCCTCGTCGCATGACCTCTCGGAGCGGAAGCAAATCAACAGGCCGCTGTGTGGATCGGCGACGAAGCTGCGTGGCGATCAACAGTGAGGCGGCGCATGCGCCGCCTACAGACGCCTTGTTGATGATTACAAAATACTGTTGATTCGTCTCATTATCATACTGTAGGCGCCGTCAGCTTATCTGAGGCGCTGCATGTCGCAGCGACCTTGATCCTCATAACCTGAAGGTCGTAGGTTCAAATCCTACCCCCGCAACCACCGAAAGCGACGCTAAATCAATGATTTAGTGTCGCTTTTCTTTTGTAGAATACAGGTGCCTTGTCGATCTGGCAAACGATTGGCAAACACCGGGAATCAATCTCAAGGGGCCACATATCTCGCGGCGGCGCTGGCTATGCTGGCGCGGCAAGGGCAAGCAGCGGGGCATCACGCTGGGCACCGACAAGGCCCATGAAGCAATCGTTCTGTGACTCCGCACATCGCGGTCACGCGATGTCCCGCTCGACACCCGTGCAGCCGCTGACGGACGCATCGCAGCAGCCACCCGACCGGCAGGCCGACACATATGTGAGCTTGCTCGTCCCACCGTAGAGCACGATATGGCCGTCACCAACCAGGGTCATCGTGCGCTTATTCCCGTGAAATAAGCCGGAATAAGCCGGAAATGGCCGTAATGGGCCGGCTCTACGCCTATGTCCGCCTCCAGCGTGCTCCTCGGCCATGGCCACTCGAAATTGCCAGCCCCTTTGATTTCAGGATGGCCAGATCCTCTCGGACTCGCCGCTTGTCAGCGGATGAGTCTAGTCCGGCGAGGATTTCCCGAAGCGCCAGCGGCCCGTCCGCACGGTCCAACATGGCAAGAATGGCCTTCTGCCGATCGTCAATATCATCATCACCGCGATGATCCACCGAAAGTGTTGCCGAGCCACCGACTTTGGTCTCACCAATGCCGGCAATTCGCACCGGCCTCAGTTCGTGCCGGAACCGCACGGTCACGCACCCGCCTGCATCATCGATTTCTGGCGGCGGCAGACCGGCCTCTGCCGTCAGTTCAGCCATCTTTAGAGTCCCCCGTCCCCAGCGCTCGATGATGCCGCGCCGATAGAAGGCATCGGCGATCAACGGGTTCCAGGGCAGGGACTCGTGCGGCGCGAACAGCTTCTCCGGCGTTAGCCCGAAATGCAGCGACCCTGATGACGTGATCTCCAGACGGTCTTCGTAAATCGCCACGCCGACGGAGCCGCCGCCGATCGAGTAATCGCGATGGCAGAACGCGTTTGCTAGGGCCTCGCGCGTAGCCAAGGGAGGAAAGAGCGGCTCGTCGATGCGTTCGAAATGATCCTCCTCGATACGTCCAGCGATGGGCAGGCTGTCGCGCAGGAAGCGTTCGGCGGACCTGAGGAGGGTGAATGCGTTGCCGTGAAACTGCCGGTTGTCGAGAAACTCAGTCCGATCGGCACCCTTGAAGCGGGCTACGCGAAGCAGACACTGCGGAAAATCGAACTTGATCCGTTCTTCGTTCCCGAACAGGACGACCGCCGCCCGCCACAGGATCCCGTCCCTGAAGAGCCCGAGACCACGAAGCAAGTCGCGGGGCTCGCGTGTTCCCGGATTCTCGAGCCGGCCCCGCCGGATCGCTTCTTCGACGGTGGTGCGGATTTCGTTCGCGTCGAGATCGTCGACAGACCATCCGTCCGCCGGCCGGTTCTCCCAGCGTCGTTCGCTGTGCATGCGCTCGAACAGCATCCGCTGATATTCGTCGGCGCGCATCTCGACCGTGGTATTGCCCACCCGGCGATACGCGACGCCGCGGTACATGTAGGGTCTGGCCTGCCCGCGGTTCACGCTAACGGCGACGACCTCGCGGTCGTCGGCTACCGATATTCGCTCAACGGTCGGGAAGGCGGGCGGATCGATCTTTCCGAGTTCGTCGCCGATTTCCTCGATGGTGCGTTCGCCGACCTGCTGGCCGGCTGCCTGCCCGTCCGGCGTGACTCCGAAGAGAATTTGTCCGCCCTGCTGGTTCAGCATGGCGCAGACGGTTTGGGCCGCCTCGCGGCGCGTACCCGTGGTGCTCTTGAATTCCAGCGTCTCGGACTCGCCCGTGGCGACGATTCTGGCGATCCGCTCGGCGCTCACCCGCGTTCTCCGCCCGATGGGCGTTCCGATTCCGGACACGCACTGGGAAGGCCATCGACGATCCGCACGTATTCGACCGAGAGATAGACGATACGACGCACTGCCGCGATGAAGGCAGCCTCGTCCGGAAACCAGGCGTTGGGGTCGTTCGTGATGCCGCTATCCTTGTCGGTGGAGATGCGGTAGCGGTCGATGAACCAGTCGAGCGGGGTCCGCCCGTTGACCTCGTAGCGATGGGCGTCGGCCGGAATGCCCGAAAGGCGGAGGCGGTCATTCACGACCAGGACGGAATCACCCTCGCCGACGAGACGCATCGAGCGTGTCCCGGTCGACCCGCACCTCGCCCCAACACACTCGTAGACGGCGACCTCGCCGCCGGGGGCGATTACGCCGTTCATGCCGCTTCCCGCCACCCGTCCGCTATCGGTTCAGCGCGTCCTTCAGCGCCTTGCCGGCCTTGAACGACACTCCTGACGAAGGGCCGACGGCGATGCGTTCGCCAGTGCGCGGGTTCCTGCCCTCGCGGGCGGGCCGGTTCTTCCTCGCGAACCTGCCGAAGCCCGCGACCGCGATATCCTCCCCGCGCGCGAGCGCCTCCACCATGGCGGCGAACACGGCGCCGACGGCCGCCTCCGCCGCCTGTCTGGCGATCCCGGCCTCGCCCGCGACGCGCTCCACGATGTCCCTCTTGTTCATGGCTTTCCCTTCCCGATCATGGAACCGACCGCGGCCCGCACTCCGGGCTGCCCCGCCGCCATCCGAACCTCGCCGCTGCTTGAACCGGCGGCCGATCCCTAATCCTACCGGGTGAGCGGGTCAATCGCGCCTGCATTCTCCGGCGCGCCCCGCTCACGGACAAGGCTCTCCTCTTGGTGGGGAAGAGCCCGACGGGGGGACAAGGGCACGATCAGAGGGCAATATTGATCCGCAAAGCGAAGATCTGACCTATAAGGAGTTTGCGGCGACATGGTGTAAACTGGCGTAGCAGCATGGGGACAGGATCGCCGGTGTTTATGCCGGTGGCGAACAACCAACTTGGGCGCGGCTGAATGGACCCACGCGTGAATCCCCATGCTCCCGGCGCGGGAACGCCGCCGCGAGGGTCCCGCAACAGGCGGACGGAGCGTTCCGTCCGGCCCACCAACGGAAAATTCGTCACCGAGCGGCCGCAGGCCTACCATCACAGCCGGAACAGGAGATCATCCAGGAAATGTCGGTCTATGACTAATATTCCCATGGTCAGGTCGGGGAGGGTCCGGGCATGGCCAGGCTCAATTCGCGGCTAGGTTGGCTGCTCGCCGTCCTCGGGCTCCTAGTGACGCTCGGTGCCTGTGCGCCACTCCCGGACGCCACGCCGTTCCGTGAATCGACGCTGCAGCTCCGCTCGGCCATGGCCGCCGGGCAGGTCGCCGTCGATGGCGAACTCCGTGCCACGAAGGTGCTCGACGCCGAGGCCGACAAGCTCAACGCGGCCTGGAAACTGCGGCTTGCAGCAGCCGACGGCATGATAGGTTACGCGGAATCGATCGTGGCGCTGACCGACGCCGGCAACAAGGGCGACGAGACGGTGGCGGCGGTGGCGAACTCGGTGAAGTCTCTGGCCGCGGCGGCGGGCGTCGCGCTGCCGCAGGCGCCCGTTGCCGTCGCCACCAACGCCGCCGAGCTGATCGCACTACATATCGCCAACATCCGAGCGCGCGATTCTCTGGCCGAGGCGATGCGGCAGGCGCAGCCCGCGGTTGCGGCGGTGGCAGACCTTGTGGCCAAGGACGTCGGCGACATGATCCCCATCCTTCGCGCGGCGACCAAACTCTCTGACACCCAACTCACGATCAAGCATCAGACCAAGCTCGGCGAGCGCGACCAGGTGTTGGCGGAGCGAAAGAAGATCTACAGCAAGTCCAGCAACGGGGAGACGGCGAGAGGCCATCTCGCTAAGCTCGAAGTCTTGGACCAGTAGAGTCGAGGACTGGCGCGCCAGTTGTAGGGTCCGGTGGCTTGTCCGTCGCTTTCGCTCCGGGCCTCAGTCCGGCTCCCATGACCGCGTTTCCAGTCCCCGCTCATCAAACCGGACGTGCGGATTTCCCGCATCCGGCTTTCGGACGAGATCATGCCTTCGCGCTCGGAAGGCCCAGTGCCTGCCGCGTCAGACGGGTGAGGCCGTATTCGTCGTGGAGCCTCTGGGCGGGGTATTGCACAGTTGCCCCGTGCCGCGTCTTGTGCTTTCGGCAGAGCCACTGGCGAAACCGCCGGACCGCATGTCGGTTGACGACGTTGAAGGCCGGGCTGACCTGCCCGAGGCTAAAGTAGTTTGCCCACCCGGTCATAGTCCGGTTCAGACGCCCTACCATCACCTCCGATGGTTGCCCACCGTACCCTCTCACCGTCATGTCGCTGATCCTGCGGCATATGCTCTGGACACTCGCCTGGCTGGGCCGGGTGCCGATGTACGACCCCCGACCATCCCGGCGGTAGGTGTGTCCGATGCGGTAACCCAGAAACTCTAAAGGCTCTTCCGGGCACCGCAAGCACCGGGTTTTCCGCGCGTTGACCGTGAGCTTCAGACCCGCCATGAGCCGCTCGACCGCCGCCAGCATTTCCGCCGCCGGGGCCTTGCCGAGCACACAGAGGTCGTCGGCATAGTTCACGATTTCCGCACGGAAGCGCCGGGCGTAGCCCAGCGCCTTCCAGCCCAAGATGAAGCGCCGCATGTAGACGTTGCTGGCCAAAGGCGAGATCGGTGCCCCTTGCGGGGTTCCTTTCCGTTCCCTGCGCGCCCGGTTCGTGCGGCGCTTGCCGCCCTCGCCGTCGTCCTCTTCCACCGGCATTTCCAGCCACGCCTTGATGAGCTTGAGCATCCGCCCGTCGCTGATGCGGCGGGCGAAACTCTTGAGAAGCTCGGCGTGCGGTATCTCGCCGAAGTAGTTGGACAGGTCGCAATCAACAACCTCTTGGTGCCGCCCATATAGGAGGCGGCGAACGCGTTTTACCGCGCCGTGGGCACTCCGTCCCGGCCTGTAGGCGTACTGCTCCGGTTGCAGGTCCGCTTCGAATATCGGCTCAAGCACAAGCAGAGCCGACGTCTGCGCTACCCGGTCCCTTATGCAGGGGATGCCCAATGGCCGGAACTTGCCGGGCTGCTTCTTCGGGATGAGCACCTGCCGTACCGGCTTCGGTGTGTACGCCCCATCCTTCAGTTCCCGCGCCAGTTCCCCAAGCCAGCGCCCCACGCCAACCGACTCGATGTCCGCGAACGTCTCGCCATCCACCCCGGCAGCCCCGCCATTCCGGCGAACCCGCTTCCAGGCTTCGGCGAGGAAGTCCTCGCGCCACACCTTGTCGATCAGCGCATGGAATCGCCGACCGGGTTCTTCCTTAGCTTTCGCATGTAGCACGGTCTGGAGTTTCCGAACTCTGTCTGACCCTGTTAGGTTTTCACCAGTAGTCACGCCTTGCTTCCTTTCCGTACTGCTCTCGAACCAGGGCTCCTTTCCTCCACCGGCATTACCCGGCTTCAGCGGTACTACGAGCCCATCCGCCACCCTGCCGGCCCAGCCTGCCCCTCGCGGGGTTCCGGTTGGTGTGTGCACACCACCGACAGGGCTTCCCGTGTTGCCTCCATCCTCCTCTTCCATGCGTGCCGCCGCCATTGCCCCGGTGGGACCGGCCGGTGCTTGCGTCGTTCGCTTCCCGACCGATGGCAGCCTTCCCCGGAGCACGGGCGGGTCGGCTCCCACATCACTGGTTTCGAGGCCTGCTCGGCGTTCACTGCACGTTGCGGCCCGCATGGTCGCTAAGCCGCCCAAGGCGGCCCGTTACATCGAAGTGCTTCAAGCTATGTCGTTACCTCCATAACTCGCTCCGATTGCTACCGGCTGGAACGACATTTGCCGGGCGGGATTTGCACCCGCTGAAGGATGGTGCCTTTCACGGCACACCGCGCTCAAGGACATGGACGCTTGGTATCTGCCCCTTGCGGCCGAACGGAAGGCGATCCGGGACCGCGAGACCGCCGGCCGCAAGCTGCTTGCCGCCACTAGGCAGGCAGTTCTTGACTGGGCGTCTGCGCACAGCCAGCTCGCCCTCGCGATCGAGAAAGGCAGGCGGGTCGATCCAAAGGCGCTGGCTGAATCGATCGCCGAGATCCGCGAACTGATCAGGAAGGTGCGCGAGCTATGAGCGAATTCGACGGCATCGAGGGACCTGTCGACTGGCATGCCAAGCTCGAAGCGCTTCTGACGGAGGCGCGCGAGGCGGCGAAGCAGGACGACGCCGCGCGCGAGGCGATGGCCGACCGCTTGGTCGAATTCGTAAGGAAATCGGTGCCCAACGACGACGCGATCCTAATTCTTGACAAGATCGCCGGGAATGCCGCGGTGGACCTGCTGAAACAAACCGTCGAGGAGCGCGTGCAAGCGATCACGGAGCGCAACGCGCAGTCGGCGGGTCTGGGGAAGCAGTTCGAGACGTTAGCCGCGAAGGGCAAGGCCGAGGCGCGGGCGCTCCGGCTCGAACGCGTGCGCGAGGTGGCGGATGGCCTGACCGTCGCCGTGACGCAGCTCCGGGGCTTCCTCGACAACCTCTCAGGTGCTGACGACGCCACACTAGCCACGGACATCGCAGAGGGCATCGAGACGCTGCAGGACCTGCGCAAACTGGTCGAAACCAAGGGGCCGATGAAGCCCGCCTGAGCGCCGGTCCGCTAAGGTCGAGCCCCGGTCACAGGGAGCATCAGCCGTGCCGAGTCGCTTGAAGAAACGTGCACTGATCCTGACCGGCGCCGGCGCCTCGATCGATTTCGGTGCGCCATCCACCACCTGTCTGACAAATTCCGTCGAGCGGAAGATTCTTGCGGATGGGTGGATGCAACGATGTGGCGGGGACCAAGCCTGGTCGGAGATCAGGGAAACGCTCTCACGTTACTTCAGCGACGGAGCCGACGGCCTCCTTTCCCCGAATGCCGTCAATTTCGAACACATCTACCATTGTGCTCACGAATTGCTTTCCACATTTGAGCCGAGCAAGGGCGCCGCCAGGGAGTTCCTGCCTGTTCTTGTCCCATTTATCGAACGCCGAACCGCTTTGGATGCCGAAGCTCTGCGACAGCTTGTCACTCGAATCGCCGCGTTTATCTTCGCTGAAATCTCCGCGGTCTGCGAGCACGGGAGTGACCTCTCCCTGTTGACGACATTTCTTGAGACATTGCGACGGGACCATACCGTTCGCATCTATACAACCAGCTACGACAATTTCTTGCTGCGGGCGGCGCCTGATCTCCATACCGGCTTCGACTCTCGACGCCATCCCGGCGCAAAGCCCTTCGATGGAAAAGCGTTCTGGTCCACATTTCAACGCGACAGCGCCTTCCACCTGCATGGATCCGTGCATCTTTCATTCGGTTTTCCACATGCACCGGACGCGGACTTAGGCTCTCTCTACTGGTACGATGATCCTGCCGTGGCTCTACAAAATTCGAACCATACCGGTTCGGACGAACGGCGCATGGACGGTGGTGGCACCGTGCGTACAGTCATCATCACGGGCCTGGACAAGCTCTCGTCGTTGCAACGGCAACCGTTCTCCCACTACTACGCGAGCATGGCCCGCGATGCGATGGAAGCTGACATCATTTTCGTAATCGGCAGCGGCCTCGGCGACCTGCATCTCAACACCTGGTTGGGGCAAGCGCGTCGCCGTGATCCGCCACCGCCTCTCGTGTTCGTCGACTACTGGTCCGACTCGTTTCGCAGCGCGACGGCCTTCGGTTTGGACCGAAAGGAGATTGAGATGGTCCACGAACTACGGATGCCGTTCACGGATCATGGTCTTGTCGACTACGGTACCGGTTGGTGTCTCGACAAACGGCGCACTTGTGCGATCTGGGACAAGGGATTCCGGGCGTTTCTCACGGCGTCTGACGAGTTGGATCACGTCCTCGAAGAACTACGGTGATCACCGGCCGCAAAGGGCTCGGGTCATTGCCAAATTCCGCTCCCCGCGATCTATTGCATGCCCCTCCAACTTACCAATGCTGACCGAGCGGTTCGGAGTACGTAGGCAACATGGAAAGGACACGCATTTGGGCCTTCACACGAAACCAAAGGAAGATTACATCGTCCGACTCGTCGTAAGGCTCCGGCGTAGGCCGCCTGTCGTTTTTTTTCGGTGATCGGGGAGGTTTCGCGCTCAGGGAAAGCCGGTGGTGTACATCTGCAATATGGAGAAATTCGACAACATGGGCACTCATTTCAACCACTGCACAACTATTGCGTGGGCCACTGAGAATGCAGAAGGATTTTGTTCCTGATTGATTGCGACACTACGCCGATCTTTGGACCTATAGCCGGTCACCCGTAGCCAATTGGCGGCGTGACTTTTGGCTGAGCACGGAAGGGTAACAACAAAATGCTAACGTTCAACGCGATAGATGTAGAAACGGCGAACGCTGACCGCGCAAGCATCTGCCAGATAGGAATCGTTCATGTGCGTGAAGGAGAAATTCGCGATCGTTGGCAAAGCCTGATAAATCCGGAGGACTGATTCGATGAGTTGAATGTCTCCATCCATGGTATCGATGAAAGGAAAGTGAGGAACAGCCCCACCTTGCCGGAAGTTCGTGGCGAGTTGCGCAAACGCTTACGCGGCTCAGTGGTGGTCAGCCATTCTGCATTTGACCGCGTGGCGTTCGAGCGCGCCATGACACGGTACGGTCTTGAACAGCTTCAGGTTACGTGGCTTGACAGCGCAAAGATCGTTCGCCGCGCGTGGCCGGAGCGGTTTGGACGCAAGGGTTATGGTCTCAACAAGGTCGCCGACGCTCTCGGCATCCGCTTCAATCATCATGATGCAGTGGAAGACGCCAGAGCTGCCGCAGAAATCGTGCTTCGGGCCTGCGCCGAGACGGCAACCGATATCGAAGGTTGGTTGCGCCGCGTTGATCGCCCGATCTTCCCCGGAACCACGCCATCGACAAAGCGAGAGGGAAACGTAAACGGGGTTCTGTTTGGCGAAACCATAGTCTTCACCGGCGCACTCACCGTTGCTCGGCAGGAGGCGGCAGATATGGCCGCGGCGGTCGGGTGCAACGTAGTCGATAACGTCAGCAAGAAGGTGACCATGCTCGTAATCGGAACACAGGACAAAACCAAGCTCAAGGGTTACGACAAGAGCACTAAACATCGGAAGACGGAGGCGCTCATCGCGAAGGGCGCGGAAATCGAGATTTTCTCCGAGAATGACTTCCTCAACTTCATAGGCGCGGCTGGATCGTAACTGCGCCGGCTGCTGGACGTTTCGTCATCCCGGCCCGAACAGCGCATCGATATCCGCGTTCGTCAACCCGAGCGGCCCCCGTCCCGCACCCTCGAACAGAGCGTCCGCCAGGGCCTGCTTGCGCGCCTGCATGCGCTGGATCGCCGCCTCGACGGTGCTCTCGGCGATCAGCCGGTGCACGAACACCGGCTTGTCCTGCCCGATGCGGTGCGCCCGGTCCATCGCCTGGCGCTCCGTCGCCGGGTTCCACCACGGATCGTAAAGGATCACGGTGTCGGCGGCGGTGAGGTTGAGGCCGGTTCCGCCGGCCTTGAGGCTTACCAGGAACAGCGGCACCTCTCCCGACTGAAAGGCTTCCACCTGCGCATCGCGGTCCTTCGTCGAGCCGTGCAGCATGGCGTAGCCCCAGCCGCGGGCGGCGATGTCCCCTTCGATCAGCTTCAGCATCTCCACGAACTGGGAGAACACCAGAACCCTGCGCCCCCCGGCCACCAGCTCCTCCAGCAGCGCGATCAGCCGCGCCCGCTTCGCGCTCGCGGCGACCTTGCGGGCGGCGTCGAGCTTCACCAGCCCCGGATCGCAGCACACCTGGCGCAGCTTGAGCAGCGCGTCGAGGATGGCGATGCGCGATGCCGCCAGCCCACGCGCGGCGATGGCCTCGCGGATCCGCCTGTCCATCGCCGCCCGGATGCTCTCGTAGAGCGCGGCCTGGGCGCCTTCGAGCGGGACGATCTCGTCGATCACCGTCTTCTCCGGCAGCTCGGGCGCGACCTCCTCCTTGGTGCGCCGCATCAGGAAGGGCTTGAGCCGCGCCGACAGCAGCCGCTGCCGGGGGCGGTCGCCGTGCTTCTCGATCGGCGTGCGGAACCCGGCGGTGAAGCTCTTGCGGTTGCCGAGCAGCCCCGGGACCAGCCAGTCGTACAGCGCCCACAGCTCCTGGAGATTGTTCTCCAGCGGCGTCCCGGTCAGCGCCAGGCGCTGGCGGGCGCGGATTTCCCGGATGCGTTTCGAGACCGCCGCCGCCGGATTCTTCACCGCCTGCGCCTCGTCCAGCACCGCGATCTCGTAGTCATGGCCGAACAGCACGTCGCCGTCCCGGTCGAGCAGCGGGTAGGTCGTGATCGCCAGGTGACAGTCGGGAATGTCCGCGAACCGTTCCCGCCGGTCGGGGCCGTGCAGCACCAGCACCCGGAGACCGGGCACGAAGCGCTCCGCCTCGCGCACCCAATTGCCGACCAGGCTGGTCGGCACGACCAGCAGGCTCGGCCGGTCCGCCTTCTCCTCCAGATGCCGGTGCGCCAGCAGGGCCAGCGTCTGCACGGTCTTGCCGAGCCCCATGTCGTCGGCCAGCACGCCGCCAAAGCCGGTCTCCGAGAGCGCCTTCAGCCAGCCGTAGCCGGTGCGCTGGTAGGGGCGGAGTTCGCCCTTGAGCGACGCCGGTGGCTCCTCCTCCGGCGCTTCGGTCAGCGCCCGCAGCCGGGCGCCCAGATCGAGGAGCCCCCGCCCGCCGGTCCAGGGCGCGCCGCTTCCCTCCAGCGCCTCGGCCAGCGCGGACAGCCGGCCCGCATCGGCGCGGTGGAACTCCAGCAGCCCCTGGGCTTCCAGGAAGGCCTCGGCAAACGGCGCGAACCGCGTCGCGTCCAGCACGACCCAGCTGCCGTCGTCCAGCCGGACCTGGAAGCTCCTGCCCGCCAGATGGCGCCCGACGTCGAACCCTTCCTCCAGCCGGCCCCATTCGTCGACCGAAAGCCGCGCGACCAGCTGGAGCACGATCGCCGCCACGTCGAACTTCCTTCCGTCGGCCTCCAGCGAGAGGCGGAGCGAGAACCAGTCATCGTTGGTCTCTTCCAGAGAGGTCGAGAATGCGACCGGCCCCTCGTGCAGCCGGAACGGCCATGACCCGTCGATCTCGATACGCCAGCCCGCGCCCCGCAGACGCGGCACCGCCCCGGCCGCGAAGCCCGCCCCGGCCCCGCTCGCATTGTCCTCCCCATCGCCGGCCGGCGGGAACACGAAATCGGCGTCCGGCAATTCGTCCTGCCCGCCCAGGCCGTCACGCAGCCGCTCGCCGTCGGCCCAGGCATGAGGCTCGGCGGCCTCCCTGAGGGTTTCCAGGAACTCCGCCTCGCGCGTCCGGTCGCGCCGGATCACGGTGAAGCCCCCGGCGTCCCTTACCGCGATGTCGTCTCCCCGTCCGACGCGCATCCGGCGGTCGGCGCCCGGATAGACGATTTCCAGCCGAGCGCAGGGATAGAAGACGGCATCGCCGGGGCCGACGCCGACGAGCCGCCTTCTGTCGTGGGCGTATTGCGGCCGCCGGTGCTCGCGGCCGAAGAGCCTGAGCACCGGCTCCGGCCGGACGTCGCTCCGTTCGTCGACCCGGTGAAGCTTCGGCACCGGCGCGTGCTGGCCGATGCGGGACAGTTTCGCCGCCACGGCGGGGGCCGATCCATGCTCGACCGGCGGCGCGGCCGCGAACCAGGACGCCAGTCGCGCCGGCATGCCGGTCTCGGCCACGCCGACCGCGCCGGTCTCGGCGTCGACGAACAGCGGGGTCGGGAAGGGCAGCAGCGCCAAGGGCGAGCCCGCATCGTCGCGCGCCGCGACCCGCTGCCGGCCGGCCTCGTCGACCTCCCAGACGAACGCGCAGCGCCGCGGTTCCGCCCACCACAGCGCCGTGCCCCGGATGTCGTCGAGCCGCGCGCGGCCGGTCTCGACGACCCCGCGCACCAGCCCGACCAGCTCCTCGCCGTCGGGCCAGTCGTAGCCCCGGGGCCAGCCGCCCCTCTCGTAATGGCCGAGCCGGCCCAGCAGCGCGGCGTCGTCCGCGGTTACGAACCCGCCCTCCGCCGACGCCGTTCCCTCGCGGTATTCCCGGAACCTGCGGCCGATCGCGCCGTCCAGGTTCAGCCGGGCGCGCCAGGGATCGATGCGCATGCCCTCGGCCGCGTGGCGGTGGATGACATAGAACAGATGGTCCCGACCGGGCTCGGGCGGACCGGGCGGGCCGACTTCCGGTCTCGCGGGGGCCGACGCCGGCCAATCGGCCAGCCACTGGCGGACGTCCGCGGACGCATCCTCATCGCCGTTCCCCGCGCCGCCGTCTGCCGCCTCCGGCGAGAGATACCGGGCGGCGAGCAGCACGGCCGCCATGTGCTTGCAGTTTCGGCCGACCGGGCACGAGCAACGGCCGTCGACGGGAACGAACCTGCCGGTGCTGCTGGAATCGTACCTGACCGTGACCGCATAAGGCTCGGGCCGGCTTCCCGAGACCTCGCCGTGGATCCGGCCGGGTCCTCCAAACCTCGCCGAACGCACCATCCCGCGCCGGAAACAGTCCAGACCCCGGAGATACGCGGCTTCCCCGACCGCGTGCTCGATGTCGTAGGTCGCGAAGGTCGCCAAGCCGGCCTGTCTCCTCCGGCGCCATGGAACCGCGGACGCCCGTGCAGACGCGCGATCCGGGAACGGGTCGCGGACGATCTACCCGCGCTGGCGCGCCTCCCTTGCTCGGGTATGATCGCGCGGGATGCCGCCGGATCACCCTATGGACGATCCGGAGACAGGGTCAAGCCCGCCGCCGGCCAGGGTTGCGGGGCGGTCGCGCCCGCCGGCAGACCTATCCCCAGCACGCTTTCAGGGCCTGCGCGCTGGAGATCGACGGGATGCCCGGAACCGGCGCGTCGGTGACCAGCGTCACGCCGGTGTCATGGAAGTCGAGGCCCGGCGTGTTCTCCGGCTTCCTGCCCGTCCTCAAGAACGCGACCACGGCCTCCAAACCGAGCGCCGCCATCCTGACCGGGTATTGCATCGCGGTGGCGCCGATCGCCCCGGCGGCGACGTCGCGGACCCCGCGGCAGCCGCCGTCGACGGTGACGATCGTGACGTCCTTCTCCATGCCCAGCGCCCTGAGCGCCGCATGGGCGCCGGCCGCCGCCGGCTCGTTGATCGCGTAGACCACGCCGATCCCCGGATGCTCGCGCAGCAGGGCGTCCATCGCGGCCCGTCCGCCTTCCTCCGTGCCCCCCGTCTGGCCGCTGCCCACGATCCGCGGGTCGTCCTCGTCGTACCTGATCCCCGGGTCGCGGATGTCGACGCCGAAGCCGCTGAGGAACCCCTGGTTGCGCAGCACGTCCACCGTGATCGGCGCTTCGAACCCGTCGAGTGTGACGATCCGCGCGCGCATCGCCGGGTCGCCCCGTCTTGCCCTCGCCCACATGCCGATCAGCTCGCCGGCCCTGAAATTGTCGGTCGCGAAGGTGGCGTCCACCGACCCCGGCGTGTCGAACGGGGTATCGAGCGCGACCACCATCAGGCCCGCCTCCCGCGCCCTGGCGACCGCCTCCGCAAGCGCCGCGGGGTCCGAGGGCGCGATGAGGATGCCCTTCGCGCCCGCATCCACGAGAGCCTCTATCGCCCCGATCTGGGTCCCGCTGTCCCCGTCGTAGGCGCCCGACCAGGTGCGCAGTTCGACGCCGAGCGCGCGGGCCTTCTCGATCGCGGCCCGCTTCATGGTCGCGAAGAACGGGTTGGCGTCGGTCTTGACGATCAGGCCGACGACCGGATCGGCGGCCAGGACGGGAGAGGCGGACAGCGCGCAGCCCAGCGCCAGCGCGGCAAACAGACGGTTCACCAGGTTCATCGCGATGCCTCCGGGCGGTTCGTGGCGAACCTGCGCCACGCATCGATGACGCGGCGGGACGTTGCGGTCAGCGCCAGAACCTGTCAACGGCGGAGCGAGAATGTGCCGGCGGGCAGCGCCGGGCCCCGTCAACAAAGGCCGGACACTCCATGTCCGGGTCGCCGCCGCTACCTCTATGCCCTTGTTTCGTCAGAATCGCCGATTCGGGCCTGCGACGGCGCGCGTGACCTGTAGGAATTCCTTGATTCTTCAAATTGTCTGCCAAAACGCGTGGCGCGCCTGTCATCGTGCCGAAAGCGGATTGAATCAAACTCCAGAGCACGTTTGGCCTTCCTTAAGCCCGTAGGCGCTGGGACCAAGCCAATGAATCGCGATGTAGAACCGCCCCCACCCCCTGACCGAACTATGTATGGTCCGCCACTTTCCATCAGCGCAGATCCGAGCCGACTGCGGCCCTCTCCCCATGGAGCCGCCGCCCACACCACCATCGCCTCTTCGGGCGCTGCCAACTACCCTAGACATAGCCGCAGTAGATACAGCGTTGAATGTCACCTATGGGAGTTCACTACCCGCTAAACTTCGGGCATAATGAACAAACTGCTGCACGTTGAAAGAACGACGTCAACCGCGCCGAGACGAGATGAAAAATCTCACCAATCGACAGCGTCAGACGCTGGATCTCATCAGGGGTCACCTTCGACGCCACGGATTCCCGCCATCGCGCAAGGAACTCGCCGCAAGCTTGGGGCTGGCCCACCCCTCGTCGGTGGACGTGCACCTCAGCGCACTCCAGGCGAAGGGGTGGATCGAACTCAAGCGCGACACGAAGCGCGGGATTCGACTTGTCGGCGACACCGACCCTGGCGTGCCGCTCGTCGATCTCGCCACGCCAATCGGAGAGATTGCGGCGGGCGATCCCATCGTCGCAGAGAGCCGTATCGTGGACCAGATCCCCTCGGCAGTTGCAGAGCGGTTCTCGCCGACGCCGGACTACTTCCTGACCGTTCGGGGTGACAGCATGAACCGCACGGGGCTTCGCGACGGCGACGTGGTCGCGATCCGCGCGACACCAGAGGCCAGGCACCGCGACGTGGTCGTCGCACGATTCGGCGACGAGGTAACGCTGAAGCGGTTTTTTCGACGCGACGAACGGCACGTGGAACTCCGCCCCGACAGCCACAATCGCGAGCACAAGGCGATCAAGATTGACCTGGCCAAGCACGTTCTGCACATCGACGGTGTTGCGGTGGGAGCGCTCATCGGGCGCTTCGACGACACGACCGACTGAACAAACAAGGAGATTGAGCATGTTCATCCAGGCAGGAGCCGATGATCCGTGGAGTGCCGCGAACGGGCGCACAGAGACAACGTGACACAGTCAAGCGAAGCGGGTGGAGGAAACTCGGGTAGTGGGCGGCGTAGGGAACGAAGTCAGTGACTGACATCCGCGCTTCGCTCATTGAATTCGGGGCCGATCCGTCGGCATTGCGCCTGCTCGACGATGAATGCCCGGAGCTCTTGCCCTACGCGACATTGATGACGGCGCGCCGTAGTGGCCGCGGCGATCTCAGTGCGGTGGAGGCCGTGTATGAGTGGCAGGACGCGCCGCTAGTCTTCTTGATCGACGCGGATTCGTTGGAAGGCGACAATCACTTGCAACGGATACGGCGCTTACTCGCGATGCGCGGGGACGCGCCTTATCTTGGCGTTACCGCGCCGGGCAGCCTCCACGTCTATCGCATAGCCCTCGACAAGAAGCCTTTGCGGCAGGCTCGGGTTGCTTGGGAGTACGGAGAAGACGCAAAGAATGCTCTGTTTGCCCGGCTGAGCAACGAGCGTCCGCATGCTGCGATCACCAATTCCGGCTGGATTTCCAGTGTCGTACTGAGGCTGTTGAGCGGGTCGATGACTAGCCTTATCCAGCTCAAAGTCTCGCACGAGGATGCGATTTCGCTTGTCGGCCGTGCGCTATTCACCCGTTTCCTGGGGGATCGAGATCTGCTCCCCGAAACCATGTCGAAGCCTGACATCGCGGGGACCCTTTTCGACACACGCGACCTGGCGCAAATCACATCGAAATGGCTCGACGACAAGTTCAACGGTGACCTATTGCCCTTGTCGGATGGCATTTTTGAAATGCTGCCGGAGCAAGGCTACGGAGTGTTGGGTGACATCCTCCGACGTGCTCCAGGCGGCCAACTCTTTCTCGGCTGGGAAGAGAAGTGGGGCAATTTGGACTTTGCCCACATCCCCGTCGGTGTCCTCAGTCAGGCTTACGAGCACTACTTGAGGACGCATGCGCGATCTAAACAAAGGCGCGAAGGCGGCTACTTCACGCCTAGACCGATTGCCGAGTTGATGGTTCGAGCGTCCTTCCGCGCCCTGAAACTACGCGACGCTAGCAAGTCGGCCAAGGTTCTCGATCCGGCAGTCGGTGGCGGCATTTTCCTGCTGACGGCATTTCGGGAGCTGGTCGCCGAGCGCTGGCGGGCTGATGGCAAGCGTCCGGACACGGACGCGCTCCGGCAGATCCTCTACAACCAAGTAGTCGGATTCGACATCAACGAGGCTGCGCTACGGTTCTCGGCACTGGGGCTGTATCTCCTGTCGATCGAGCTAGACCCGAACCCGCGACCCGTCGACAAACTACGGTTCGATGATCTCGGCGGGACGGTGCTACATCTGGTCAAAGGGGTAGAAAAAGACGAACGCAAGACACTCGGCAGTCTAGATCCCTGTGTTGGAGACGAGCATAAGTCCCGATACGACCTCGTGATCGGCAACCCTCCCTGGGCGAGTGGGACCAAGCTGCCAGAATGGAAAGAGGTCTGCAAACTGATTGCGGGCATCGCGGTCATCAGAGGAATCACGAACAAGGCGCCACCTCTACCGAACAAAGTGCTCGATTTGCCCTTCGTCTGGCGAGCGATGGAGTGGGCAAAGCCGGACGCCCAAATTTCCTTCGCGCTGCACGCCCGTCTGCTTTTTGCCCAAGGCGACGGGATGCCGGCCGCTCGCCAGGCATTGTTCGAGGCACTAGACGTTACGTCAGTGGTTAACGGCGCTGAGCTGAGGCAGACAAAGGTATGGCCACAAATCTTGGCGCCCTTCTGCATTCTGTTCGCTAGGAACAGAGTGCCCGGTGCCGAAGCCGGTTTTCGAGTCATCAGTCCGCGGGTCGAGGCCTCACTAAATGGGGCCGGCGGCATGCGCATCGATACAGCCAATGCAGAAGTCGTGGCTCCTCGGCAACTTGTCGAGACGCCTGAGATACTCAAGATCTTGTTCAGAGGGTCAAAAGCCGATCTCGGAGTCCTCGAACGGCTTCGCGCTGAGGGGCACCCAACACTATACGACTACTGGAAGGAGAATTTTGGGCTTGGAGAACGCGGCCGCTTGCGGGGGAGCGGGAACGGCTACCAGAAGCTCAGACCAACTAGTCGTGTCCGCAAACACGGGGACAACCTGCCTGGTGTAGACGCGAGTTATCTGCATGGCCGACTACAGATTACAACGGCACCGTTCACAGGCATCTTGGTTGACGGTTCGCTGCTTGACCTTTTTTCTCATGAGCGAATCCATGATCCACGATCCATCGACTTGTTCACCGGACCACAAGCCATTTTTCATGAGTCCCCGCTTGAGTCGACGGCGCGCATAAACGTTGCAGTTTCAGATGAAGGCGTCGTCTACAACACCAGTTTTCACGGTTATTGTCCCGGGGCGCATCCGGATGCGGCGCTGCTCGTTCGTTATTTCGCACTGGTTCTTGGAAGCAAGCTGGCGCTCTGGTTCGCGCTTGTTACCAGCGGGCGGTTCGGCGTCGAAAGAGATGTCGTCGAAAAGATCACTCTCGATCGCCTTCCCCTGCCTCGCTTCGACCAACTTACGCTGGTACAGCGCGACGAGATCGGACGTCTGATCGAGGGTTTGGCCTCGGGAAACGTGTCGTGGGAGCAGGTGGACGAGTGGGTAATGCGCTTGTACGGCCTCGGTCAACGAGATTTGCAGGTCATTTTCGATACATTGGAGTTCAACCTGCCATTCGCCGAAAACAAGCGGAACGCGCAAGCGTTGCCGAGTTCCGACGAGAGGAAACAGTTCTGCCAGGTCCTTCGGGATGAGCTGGCGCCTTGGTGCGATCGGTTTGGATCCCGGCTGACTGTCTATCAGATTCCTCCGTTGACCATGTCGCCGTGGCATGCCATCGCTGTACGGACAGGGCCGGGCGATATAACGGAGACGGTTTCCCAGGAGGATTGGGCAGGCCTGCTGAAGATCGCCGACGAGACCGCGGCAACCGAGATACTGTTCGAGAATGGACGGGACAGGCTTCTGATCGGCCGGCTAGCGCAAAGGCGCTATTGGAGCGAGACCCAAGCGAGACTGCTGGCAGGAAGGATCGCCTGGTCGCATGTTGAGGTGCTGAAGCGGCATGCCAACGCATGAGAGGTCCGTCAGTTCGGCCACGATATGACCAGGTCGCGGAGCTAACTCGTGGCGTTCGGTTACCGCTCGCACCGATCGCCGGCGACCATCTCGAAATTCTGGCCGAAGGCTTGCGTAAAGCCTTCAACGACGTTCGGGCCGATTCGCCGGATACAGTGGCCGCCGGCCAGGAGCCGGAGGTGACTGCGCTGATGCAGGCGCGGCTTAACAGGCTGATCGACGAACACCCCCTCTGGCGGCAGCTCGTTCTTTGCGTCGCTCGGGGATCAGAGAGCATCAGCTTCGACGGTTCTCACCTAGAGAAACGCCCAGACCTCTCTATTGTACTTTCAGGTGCAGACCGGCGCTTTCCCCTGATTGCAGAAGCAAAAATTCTCGACGCAGTGGCTTCGAAAACAATAAGACTGTACTGCGAAAATGGGATTCGCCGCTTTGTGCAGGGCGAGTATGCATGGGGCAACCGCGAAGCATTCATGATCGGTTACGTTCGGGATGGGTCGTCGATCGATACGACACTCAAGGCCTTCCTGTCGAACGCTGCAACGTCGGACTCTGACGTCTACCAAGTACATGCTCTCCCAGCATCTATCGGGACCGGCCTTCCCGACTTGGCGTATACACTCCATGGCCGCAATTTCGTTTATGGGAACCAGAGCCCACCGAATACACCCGGGTCGATTTCACTCTGGCATTTGTGGCTGACATAAGCAGATGGACTTAACTCAGTCGCGGCAATTCATGCGTTGCCGATTCCACCTCCAGCCTCGCCTTCCAGACCTTGCGCGCTTCTTCGAGATTCTAATCTTTTGGTTTCCCAGTGACAATTTCCTCAGATAGTTTAGGCACAATATAAATGGTGGTGACCATGTTTTCGGCAATTTCCAGAGCTGCAACCAACTCCCGCCGATCTGCCTGCTGAATTTCATGTGCAGCAACGTTCCCCATGAAACGGTGCCCGTGGAGAATCGTTGCTTGCTCTAGGGAAAGGATTCCGTTGTCCGACAATCCATCAATAAGGTTTTGTAGGTTTCTCCCCTTTATTCTCCGATCTTTACCCACTGACTCGATTAGCGCCCTCAGTCCTATTGCGGCGAGGATCGGCAAGTCCGCATTCATCGCTCCAATGACTTCGGTATAGATTTTTCTCACCTTGCGTGGCAATACAAAATAGTTGTCAATAGCATACCGATTATCCCTTCCTGAGGGGTAAGTCTTCCATTTATAATTCGCTTCTTCATTATCGTTAATGCCATAGTCTTGATTCCAATCGGCGATGGCATAACAAACACTCTCGCACCCTGCACATTGACAAAGGTAGTGATCTTCTGACCAAATGAATTCGTCATTGCTATTGGATTCAAATGATTTTCTGAAAAGTATATTGTGGTTAGTTTCTCGTTTGCATTGGCCGCAATATAGTTTGATGGTTTTCATCTTTGTCATCATCAATATCCTATTTTCCCACCTGTTCCCATATTCCCCTGTTTACCTCGTTCCTGCTCTTCTTCTTAAGCCGGATGGTCTGCGTCTCGGTCGGACATGCTAACCGATCATTTTCATTCCAATAGCCGTTTCATGCACAGTACCTATCGAGTGAACAGATCATCTTATCGTCACAGCGTGAGTTCGACGCCGTAAGCATCGGTCTCTCCTTTGCTCCGCGATCCCTACAAACCTCTTCCACGATGTTATTGCCTCATACGCGATCTCGGAAGCCGGCAGACAGGATGCGAGATCCCAACCCCGGTCATTCGTTGACCTTTCCGCAATCTCCGCATTCGATCCTTTCTGTGGTGGTCATCGCATCGTATTCGACCTGCTTCACCCCCACGTCCATGGTTGCCGTCCCCTGTCGTTACGCTTTGGCCAAAAGGGGCGCCGGCGGAGCGCAGGGATAGCACGGATTCCGCCTATCGGGAATCCAGGCTGCGCGCTTCATGCCGGTGCTCCAGGTCAACGCAGGATATCGGGCGGGCCTTTCCGGTTCGGGCGGCAGCCGAATACGTGCGCATCGTGACATTCGATGCGCCGCCAGCCCGCTCCTGCTCCCCTGCCAGTCCCCGTCGCAGCTTCGAGGTCGCTCGACGCCGAGTCGAACTCGCCACCATCGATCACCCTGATCTGCCCACGGTCTGACGGTCGCGCGACACCCGCAGAACCAGCGCTCCGTCGAACTCCAACCGCTCGAAGAGGACCAACGAGCTCTACCGCTACGCGGCCAACCGGTATCTCGGCGATTGGCTCCTCCCACCCGCTCGACGCTCGAATATTTTGATACGCCAGCTTGGTGCCCGGCAGACACACACGAGTCCCCAAACTGACGCCCAGTCCTGGCTTGAACCGGGGCAAGGACCCCGATCACGCCATCGACAATCCGCGCAAGGCGGCCGAAACGGCTCCGATTGACGACTTTTTCGGCAGCCTGTTATAGCAACATGTGCTATGGCTCACGGAGGAGAGGGACTGTCGGCAGGAAATACCGGCGCCGCAAATAGTTCTTGCTTCGTTCTCTTGCTCGCACCATAATTTGGCTGGAATCGACCCGGAAAGGCCACTGACCATGTATCTGTGCCTGTCTTCCGCATCCCGTGACGGCTACGGCAAGGATGTCGTTGACACCTTGGCGGCTCCCGTGTGCGGAGAGCACCAGTTCCGTTACGACCAGAAATGGGTCGATCCGGACGTTCGCCTGCTTGCCGATCAGGGCAAGCTGCCCGCCAATGCCAAGTGCCTCCTATGCTTTGTCGATCTGAGGGGGGACCCCAAAGACCCCTTTGTCCTGCCGTTGCGGGAAGCGACTCTCACGCAGGTGATTCCGGTCGGATCGACCTAATACGCTTGTCTTCAGGCTCGGTCGATTTCGCCGTCCTCGCAATATGTGCCAGTTTTCCGAAGCCGCCCGCACGGCGCTCCCGGAACTGCACCACATTGATGACGCACAGGGCAACCGCGAGCCCAAAGGCTATCTTTGGATCGATGCGAAGGATCAACTGGATTCCGAGTTGAATGCTTCGTCAACCGACGACAACCGGGCCTTGGAGTGGGAGCAGATTGTCCGCGATTATCTCGACGTTATGAGCTCTCCGGAGAAATTTGCCACCGAGTTTTACGACAAGGACTTTCTGACTTCCGCCGAGGAAAAATTCAAGGATCAGTCGCCGTTTTACATCTTCCACGGTCTCAAATCCGTACCGGATGGTAAACCTGTCAAATCCGAAATCGAAGACAACAGGTCCGCCTTCAAGCTTGCTCCTGACAGCACCTACGAATTGTCATTTTACCAATACCACCCTTCGAGGGACTTTCCCAAAGTGCAGCTCAGCCTCAGCACCACGCATGACGGCGCAAAGATTGTCGGAAATCAATCGCATGCGTTCAACACTCGGTACGACGTGAAGAGATTCACGCTTTCCACGACCAGTGCCCTGAGCGGAGCAAGCGGAAACATCCTGGTTTCTCGGATATTCGCGGACGGCGCGTCAGATACTCCTCTGGACGACCTTTATCTCCATTACCGTGTTGCAAGCAGCAAAGGGAAAATCGCGCTCTACATTCTCGCCATCGCCGTACTGTTTGCGTTTCCCCACCTCATGATCCTGTGGAATTCAACCCCAGCTGCGGGGTGGGCGCAGTATCTCATTGTTGCGGTGGTTGCGCTGGGCCTTGGCGCAATCGCTACCCTCAAGGACTTGCTCCAGCTCAAATAGCTTGCTTTTCCTGGCTTGCCTGCCGATTGCACCAGTACGAGCCGCGCGTTCGCGTTACACGTCTTCCACCATGAGTACGCCGCGATACTCGGAAGCAATCTTCGTCCTCGCGCCCAGGACGGATGTTTTCGCCGATCGTCTTCCAGAGGGCCTCTTCGAGCCCCCATCTGTCACACGTACACGTCGCGTGCACCCGCGCTCGGCGAGAACTTAACCATCACCGGTCGCGCTTCGCCAATCGGACGTCCGCACCGCCGCCCGCGATGGCCGTCTTCGCGAAGGCTTTCCGGTAGATACTTCCGGCACTCTACAGCACTCCCGTGTTGCGGAATGCCGCTGCATCCGGCCCACGTCGTCGGCCATGGACTGACCCGACCGAGCGGGGGCTCCCGCCCTTAAAGCAGAATACGCAGACGCCCAAAAAAATATGCGTGGGAACTCGTTTGTCACTCCAGCCACGATGCATATCGCTCTGTCTATCGACATCTGCGCCGCGCCCAACTTCAGTTGATCCGACGCGAGATCCGGTCGCGGAGGTCAGGCGGGGACGACGCGGTGAGATAACGCCTGCCATCGGAGGTGAGGCTCCGCCCGCCGGGTCCGACGCGGATCAGGTCGAGACGGGTCAGGTATTCCGACACAATCACGAAATCCGCCCGGTTCGAGATTCCGAGCGCCCTGCGAATCTCCTCCTCCGCCGAGGCGCCGCGGGTCCGCAGCAGCTTGAGATATTCCACATGTTCCGAGGTAAGGCCGTTGCGGTCGATGCCCTGTGTATCTTCGAACCACCGCGCTACGGTAGCCGCGTTCATCAGATCCGCCACTTCCTCCCTGGTCGGTACCCGTCCCAGCGACTGCTCAGCCGTGCCGTAGAAACTCGCAACCAGTGGCTCAAGGATGTTGACGCTCGGTCGCGGGCTACACTGCATACGCGCCGCAATCTCGATACAGGTCTCGCAACTGAGACCCGTTTGCCCGAGCGTTTCCACAGAGCGGAGCCAGACGATCCCCGCCATTTCCTCGAGCGTGTAGGACCGCAGGATCGTCTTGTCCGGCCGGCTCTGGAACGCCTCCGAGAGCCTGCCTGGATCTGTGGTCGCCAGAAGGAACACGACATCCTCGAAACTGTAGACCACGTTGCCGATCGTGGTGCTACGCCGCTCGTCTAACGCGCTGAGCAGCACGGTGGAAACCGGGCTTGCGACCGCATGCACCTCATCGATGAAGATCAGGCAGGGGTCGACCGTGACCTCGCCCGCCGCGTCCGCCGGCGCCTTGCCGGCCTCCACCAGCCGCTCGACGATCATGTCCGGCCGGCGAAGATCGGCACCGTTGAACACAATCGGTTCCAGCTGAAGCAGTCGTTCGGCGATCCGACGGGCGAGCGTCGTCTTGCCAACGCCGGCGGGCCCGACGAACAGCTTGTCCAGAAACCTCTCGCTCCAGCCCCGCGCCTTGCGCGCTTGATTCTCGAGCTCTTGGGCAATTTCGTACTGTCCGACCATCCCCAGCGCGTTCACTCGCGGCGGCCAGACCGATCCAGCGCTCAAACCTCTTTCGACAACCGCTTCGTTCGTGCGGTCGCCCCCCGCCGAGACCACCGGCGCCTCCGTCCCGCCCAGACGCTCCCTCTTGACCGCCGCATCCGCACCGGTCGACGACGGCTCATCCTTGCCCCTTTCGGTCGCCGTTTCCCTGTTCTCGCCAGCATCCCGCGGTCCCGACTCTGGTCCGGAAGCATGGTCGGTCGTCGATGCCGCCTTTTCACCGGCCGACCGCTGTCCGCCCCGGTCTTCTCTATCCGAAGCATCGCCGTCCGAATCCGCGTCTTCCGGCTGAGCTTCGGTTACAAAATCCTTGCCGAACAGCTCCTCCGCCGCCTTCTCGGTTATCGACCTGATCGAGATCGGGATCTCCCTCCCTCCGAGCGGCGTCACCCGGGCCGGCTCCGTCGAGCGCAGCTTCACGATGATGATCTCACCGTCTACCCGGACGACCGGCGGTTCGGGACCGTCTCCAAACAGGTCCTTGAGCAGCGGCCCCCAGACCCTGCGCTGGGCGACGTCGTCCTGCTCCGCGCCCCAACGGCTCGATGCCGCCCTCACCAAGACCTCCTTCAGCATCTCCGAGCGCGGCGCCGCGAACGGCCCCGACCCGCCGACCGCGCTCGACAGTACCGCAGCCGTCCGCTCGATCTGATCGGCCGCGCGGTCGATCAGCGCCGTCTCGTCGGACAAGACCGATTCCCCGGTCGTCTTGACTTCGATACAGGTGATCCGGAACGCCCCGTCCGTCCCCCGACGAACCGCGATCAGATCGCAGCGTCTGCGGTCGCCTGCCGGCCCGAGCTTCAGCCAGAGGCGTGCGATCGGCCCGTCGACCGAGGCAACCAACGCATCCCGGTCCTCGCTTCGCACATGGCGCGCGGCGAGCAGCATGCCCACGAACCCGAGCACCGACGCATTGTCCGGCAATCCGGACTGCTTCTTGATCATGTCGAGCAGCCCGGCACCAACCAGGTTCACGCCCTGTCGCAGAACGTGGCCCAACCCCTCATCCGTGATCGTGAGATTGCAGCTCCTGAACGCGGCATACATCAATGTCGACAACCGACCGTAGTCCGCCGCACTCAGCAGCACTTGGCGATGTCCCTCCCTGCGCTGCAAGAGGCGGATAGACGTCATACCGCTTTCCGGCGGCAGGGCGCGATCCGCGAGCAGGACCCAATGCGCCGGCGCTCGGTCTCCGAGCAGCAGGCCGTCAATCGTCGAGCGCAGCCGGTCGGCGTCCGCCGAGGCGACCATCGTGCTATCCCGCTGCTCCTGCTCGAACTCGTGAATCATCATCACGAAATCCGAGAACGGCGGTTCGCCCGGGTGTGGGCTCAGGCCGATATCGCCCAGCATCCGATCGACCACGATCTCGTTGCGGACACAGAAGGGACTCATCGGCAGCAGGCGCTCGACCCGACGACGCATGACCGAGATCGCGGACTCGTCGAAGATTGCCACCAGGTGCTGCGGACGGCTCGACAGCACCTCCCGCACAAGCCGGTCAAGGCTCTCATGGGTATCGCGCGCCACTCGCAGGTCCAGCCGCCCGGCGGCGACCTGCTCGTAGACCAGGTCTTGCGCCCTGCCTTCGAGGGTTGACGTCGTCGTCAGCCGGTCCCGGTGCCCGGCCGTGGCGACGACCGTCACTTCAAGTGCTGGAAGACGTCCGCCAGTGTTCCGCCGCTCGTTCAGGAACTTCGTCAGTCGCTCCAGCAGCCGCGCCGGTTCGGGCGGATTGACCAGCGTCAACCGAAGCGGCCGCGGATGGTTGGGATAGAGCATCACGAAGTGATCGAGCGCGAGGACCAGTGTCTCCATGCCGTCCGCACTGCTGATCGCGTTGTGCAGGTTCTCGAACGTCGCGAGGCCGCAAATTCTGTTGGCGACCGGAAGCAACTGGTTGAGCCCCCGCCCTTCCGGCGTGGCCCCGGTCCTGATCACACCGACAAAGCGTTCCGGCCGGCGCAACTCTTCAATGACGACTTTCCTGTCGCTGTCCGACATCGGCCCCGCGCGCGCGAGATCACGAAGAATTTCCCCGAAACGCTGGTAGCGCCACAGATGCAGCGGATGCAGCGGCAGCATCACCGCCTTGGCGCTGAATCCGCCGTCCAGACCCGAAATTCGGACTTGCACCAGGTCGAGCGACAGAATCGCGTCCAGCGTCGCCTGCGCCCACTCGGGCGACTGGTCCCAGACTGCCCGATAATTCTGCTGGATCGTCTTGTAGAGCTCGGTCGCCACCGCCAGGTAGCGCGCGCAGACATCCCGCGTCGCGGGATGGGTGTCGAGCCATTCGCGAGGATGAATAAGAAGCGGGCCCACCCTCTCCGCAAGCAAGGCGCGCGCGGCGACGAAATCGCGCCACATCGCAATGATCGGGCGGGGCCGAGCTTCCGCGACGGCGTCCACGTCATCCCACCCTTCGAGCAGTGCCTCGATCGAGTAGGAGACTCCGTTGTGTTTCCAGATCGCGTCCGGGTCCAGAAATACGGGATCGAACTCGGCATGGCGGGCGAGCGCCTGCGGCAGGTCGCCGATGTCGGTCTCAATGAGCCCGCCGAAGCGGTCCTTGGCGCAGAAGGCGGTGACCCAGTCAATGATTTTGGGGTCGACCTGTTCTTCGAGCCGGGCCACCCCCTCGCTGGTCTCCTGGCTGGACGCCAATCGGTCGCCGTTTTGCCCGAATTCGTCCCACGCCGCTTCGAGAGCCTCGCCGATGGCCGCGAGGTCTTCGTCGCGTCCCTCCAGCAGCGCATCCACCGCCATCTCGTGCAGTCCGGGCTCTTCCTCTTCAGCGTCGTCGTCGCCCTCGTCGTCGTTTTCGTCGGGAACGTCTGGCTCGTCCGTCTCCGAATCGGGGGTCGGTGGCGGGTCGGCGGGAAGATTTACAAGGCGTTCCGCATCCGCCAGCGTCAGCCCCGCGTCAGGCTCGCCGCGCCGATGGGCTTCCAGCCGGTCCAGCGCCCGGGTCACCAACTCAGCCGTCTCCGCGTCGCGGTAGCGCGTCGCACGCTCGCGGCGCTGCCGAATGTCCCCCGGCGACATGACGGTGACGCGCTCCCCGACACCCAGATTGTATTCCAGCCGCTTGCCCAGATCGTCCGCCTCGAACAAGTGCGGATCGCGGAGCAGTCCGAGAGCGGGAAGAACGTCGCGCGGTCTGCCGATCGCCCCGTCGCCTCCCTCGCTCCATTCCGCGAGAAAGGCCGCGACGCCCTCCAGGGACCGAACCGACTTCAGCCCTCGCGACTGGCGCAGCTTCTCCAGCAGCGCTCGGTGCTGTGGCGTGGCCGTGAACTCGGTTCCGTTTTCCGCCCAGCCCAGCAGAAAGGCCGCGAGCTCCCCCGAAGAGGCGCGGGAGAAGAAGCGCAAGCCGTGCACGCTCGGATTGTAACCGCGCGCCAGCGCGACGATCCTCGGATGCCGGTCGCGATCGTTGCGCCACTCCGTGGCGACATGGAGATCGAGAGTCACCCCAACCAGCGCGCCGAGACCGTTCGCATCCGCAAGCGCCCGCACCTCCTTTTCCGTCGTCTCGAATCCGACCAGCGCCAACGAGAACTGCCCGGCCGGCAGGCCACCCTCCGAAAGAGCCTGAAGCAGGCACGGAATGTCGAACTCCGGAAGTCCCTCTCGCGCGAAATCGTTCTCATGGTCCAGCCGCGAGAGGATCCAGGCCGCCAGAGCCTCGCTCACCAGCGACGCTGCCGTGCGTGCCATCTCAGATCGCCTCTTCCGCGTCGACCGCGACCAGCGTCAGCCCGTCGGACGGCTCTACCGCCAGCCCCAGCCTCACCAGCAGCGCCTGGAACGCAGCCGCGTTCGGCCGCAGATCCTCGTCGTGATCGAGGGGCCCGAAGCGGTTCGCGCGCAGAATGTCGCCGTCCGAAGCCTGGGCGCCGACCAGGACTGACCACACGCTTCTGAGCTGGGCCGCAAATGTCGGCAGGGTCAGCACCTGGCCCTCCTCGAGCAGGCTGTACGCGAGCACCCGAAGCGTGTCCGCTTGCAGCTCGACATGCTTGTGTTTGGCGACCGCCGAGCGTGGTTGCACGATCCCGATCCGCACGCCCAGGTCCCGAAAGTGCTCATCCAGGACCTGGCGGGCCTCCGCCGAGCCGGCGAACACGTTCCAGTCGTCTTCCTCGATCCCCGATCCGCCGGGCGCCGCAAAGGCCCGGTCATAGCTTGACGAAAAGAGGTCCAGCACCCGCGCATAGGTGGCCCGACTCTGTGCGCGGATCCTGGGATTGCGTCCCTGAAGCGCGTCGACCAGCAGCAGCGGCGAATCGCTTCCCCGGCGCATCATGTAGGCAAACAGCCAGCAGCAAAGCCCCAGCACCATGTAGCGCATCGAATAGCTGGATCGCAGCCGTTCGAGATTGGTGGCGAGCCTGCCTACCGCAACCGTGCAGTCCTCCATTTCCGACCCGATCCGTGCCAGCCTTCCGGGCTCGATCGCACCGTAGAGCTCGTCGTGCAGATCGCACCATTCCTCTTCCACGTCATCGAGCAGCGGTTCGCCGAACGCCGCCAGGGGCGGCGGCGGAAGTTCCAGCAGATTCCTAACGCGTTCAAGCGTCTCTCTGCCTTCGGCGGTCGCTTCCAGGACCGCAACGACGAAGCTTCCCGAGTACCCGTGGTTCTTCGACCGGTCCGAGATGTAGCGCGTCGAAGGCGCGCTGTAATCCGCGCCGAACGTCGAATAGGGCGGGAAGACGGCCGCGAGAGCCGAACCGTCGTTGTTGTATGCCGCATTCAGGTGCGCGCGAAGCGTGCGGAACGACTCCAGGTCGACCGACGGGTCCAGCTTCTCAAGATCGACTAACCGGGAATGAAGCCGATCGGACGGATACTCGTCCTCAACGTTCCGCTTGTCTCTCGGCGCCGTCTTCGGAACCGAAGCCTTGTTCAGGTATTCGAGCCGGTAGTAGCGTCCGGTCAACGCAAGAAGAAAACTCGTGGCGAAATGAACCGGCTTCATGCGGTAGGGCTGGTAGCCGAGGATGGCGCCATGCACCCGGCGCTCAGCAGCCGTGTCCGCCTTCCTCTGTGCCGCCGTTCGCTTTGCCTTAGCCATAGCGGCGCACCCGCTCGAAGCGGCTCCTGTCCGCACTGAGGTTCACCTGGATCAACTCCAGATTCTCAAGGTGAACCGACCAGATGCTGTCGCGCGCCCCAATCGGGCCCGCGCCGAGTTCCTGCAGGAAAGCGTCCAGGCGGTGAATGTCGCGTTCCGGAATCAGCTTTCGCGGCAGACCGCGCCCCAGCCGGCAGAGCGTCCGCCAGAGCGGGAAGTCGACCCTCAGTCGCGGCGTTCCCGGACGCTCGTGCGCAGTCAGCGCGATATGGTCCGGCCGATATTCGAAGCACGCCTCCAGCCGCTTCGGCAGGCGCGGCACTTCCGTGACGAATTGCTCCGTTGCGACACGTTCGGCGGCGACGAAGGATCGGGACGGCTGCTCGTGAAAGCGGTGACCGTTCCACAGATACAGGTGCTGATCGCGCGACTCGAAGCGGACCGGGCAGTAGGCCGCGTTGATGGCCTCGACCAGGCTTGCGACCAGCGTCTGGCCCGAGCCCCCGTTCCCGTCCAGGAGCCGCTCGAATTCACCCGTATCCGTGTCGGCCAGCTCGAACGCCTCCTCGCCCTTCTCGTGCTCGAAATAGAACCGGCGCTTGAGCGCAGCGAAATCCTCCCACTCGAGCGTCGGATGCGGCGCCGGCACCGGCGCGCGCAGCGCCCACCCTTCGCGTACCGCAGGCGCACGGGCGTCGAGCGCTGCATCCCATATCGGATGGCTGCAATTCGCCGGATCCACCGCCTGCAGTACCTCCGTCAACTCAAAGCGGTCGTCTCGAGCGAACAACGCCTCCGAGTACCAGTCCGCGCGCTGATATTCGCCGTGCTCTCCCCTTCCGAACACCATCCGAGCGAACATGATCCACAGTTCGCGCACCGTGGCGCGATGGCCGAGCGCCACCAGCCGGTCGGCCAATGCCCGCAGCCGCGTGCGAACTCGCAAATGAGAAAGAAGCTCGACATTCCGGCGGGCGGCCGATTCTTCCGGTCTCGCCAGCGCCGCCTTCAGCCCATCGTCCGCCAGCAACCGCTCCAGCATGGTTTCGAAGAATTCCGCGCTCAGCGGGTTACGGAGGCTGAGATCGATCACCACCACGTCGCCGGCGCACCCTGACCGCTCGCCGTCCCCGTAAGTCAGACGGTGCCGGCATTGCTGCCCGACCTCCGCCAAATGCGGAGCCAATTGGTCCGACATTCTCAACTGGTAGAGCGGGTATTCGTTCGCGGCCAGGCAGAACGGCTGCCCGGCTTCCGCTGCCTTGCGCCATTTGTCGAGGACCGGACGCGGATCGTCGCCCACCATCTCTGCGGTCGCATCCTCGACCACGACTGCTCCCGCGCTTTCGAGATCGCGTTTCACGCGCCGCAACAGGTGGGTTTTGCCGTCACCGGCATTTCCGGTGACGACGACGCTCCCGCCCGCCCGCACCCGGTCGACGAGGAAACGCTCGATCCCGCCGGCAACGTGAAGCCGCTCGAAATCCTCTTCCGTCAGCGCTTCCGCGGTCGCTTCCCTGCCTGCCGCGGCAAGGGTGCGCCACAACCTGGCACCGTCGCTTGCGACCGCCGCAGCATCCGCGCCGCTTCCCACGTCGCTCATACGCTCGACTCTCCCCCCACCTGTTCTCCAGCCTCCCCCAAGGGCGCGAAACGCTCCTGCGCTAAAGCAGCCATGCTGGGATGGTGACGAAGACGGCTCGCGAGCCAGCGCCGCCGCCAAAAGGCGGCAATGCGTTCGGTAGCGTCCCCATAACGCTGCGGCGCCTCGATATAGCCTGGCAGCTCGTTAACGCGTTCCTGCAGCCACTCCCGCGCCGTCGGAAACAGCGGGGCGCCGTAGATCAGGCGGTGATGACGATGCTGGATCAGCCTATCGGGATCGAACCCGAGCCTGCGCAGCCCCATCTTCACCTTGCGGAGCTTCGGACTCGTTCCTTCCCCGAAGACGCTATTGACTTCCTTGAAATCGCGTTCGTGGGCAAGAAAGGCGTCGATCGCGCGGCTCGTTTCGGGCGAAAACTGTATCGTCCCGAAGCCCGAGGTCTGGCCGATTGCGTCGTAACTTATCGTGTCCTGGTCCGGCGCGATGGTACCGGCCGGCAGACGCAGCCGGTTGTATTGGCTGGACCCGTGGACGTAGAGGCTGGTCGTCCCGAGGTAGACCAGCGCGTTGTCGCGGATTACCGCTCGGTTTTTCATTTGCGACGAGATGATCGACGGACCCGAATAGCGGCGTCGATAGTCGACACCGATCTGCGGGCTCAGCATCAGCAGCGCGACCAGCTTGCCGCCGAGAATTCGATTGTAGGGTGCGACCGCACCGCAGGTTGTGATTTCAAGCAGGTTGGCGCCGGCCCGTCGCCCCTTGAGCGCCTCCACCACGATGTTCACCGCGCCTCTTACCTTGTCCTTGCCAAGCGCCGCAGACGCGCGGTCTGGATCGGTGAGCTCATCCCGGTGCTCGGCGATGGCGAGTCGAGCCGACAGCAAACGCGACAATGCGGAGGCCCGCTTCCTGGCGACGAGTTGCTTGCGGGCGGTGTGCATACGCGCATCGACGGACGCCTTCGCCTCCAGCCGCAGGATGTCGTCGTCCACCGGGGGCGCCATTTCATCGTCCCAGAGATCGGCCTCGAATTGATCCTGGGAGGATCCTGCAACTTCCCTCAGCAGGGTCTCCCTCAATTTCGAGAATTCCTGCCCGCGCCGTGCGAGCCGGCGAATCACCGCATCGTCGGGAGCGGCGACTTCTCCCGCCGTCACGAGGTTGGTCCAGTCGATTTCCTCGAGCGACGTCTCGACCTGACGTTCGAGCCATGCAACTTCCTCTTCCAGCGCCGCCTTGCCCCTCCCTGCCGCGCCGGTGAAGCGTTCGACGATCGCCGCGAAGTGCCAGCCGATGTATCGCTCACGCGGCTCGCCCATTTCGAGAGGACAATTGTTGAGCGCGGCGATGCCGATGACAGGGTGTGCCGGGTGCGCGGCGTCCCTCACGAGATAGAGAAGCTGCCGTCCCGGCGTGGGCACCTGGGGGATCGACCAGCTGTACCGGAAATACCGCCAGATTTCCCTCAACCGACGTCCCGTCGTCGGATCCACGCTCTTGTCCGCTTCCTGAAGATAGGGTTTGACGGCACCGTCCAGCGCCGCCACCTGTTCATCGCCCTCCAGCGCGCATGCCGGCGCAAGTCTCGCCGCCAGCTCCGCTCCGTCCGCCATGAGCAGCCGCACGCTGCGCCGTCCGTAACGGTCTTCTCCTTCCATCCGGGCGATGAAGTCCACTACGGCGGGTTGCCGCTTCTGTTCATCCACGACAGGCTGCAGCTCACCGCGCAGCATCTCCTTGCTGGCTACGATCTCTTCTGTCGACCGTCTGCCCGTCCGTTCCCTGCCCTTCTCCAGCGCGAACCCGTAGCCTTGTTCGACGATGCGCCAACCGAGCCGGGCGAGGTCGGCTAGAACCCGGACACTCGCTCCATAGGCCAACACATACTGTCCGCTGCACCTCGCCGATCCGCACCAAGCAATTTCTTCTTCCAATGCGCTACTCACATCCTTGGCGTTGCGCATACGCTGGGCGCAGGCCAGTCTCGTAGCGAACGCAAGGAACCGCTCAGCGGATTCTCCATCCAGGGGCGGAAAGATCGGTACGATCATCAGTCCGCATCACTCGGACGCGACCGCAATCTGCTAACCACAAGTAAATCGAGAATAACCGTTCGTCCTGTCTGGGTTCCTCGGGAATAGTCCTGCATCGCTGTCTTGCCGTTTACGATCCTTGCCCCGACAGGGCCAATGTAGATTCTGCCTTATTGGCCATCTTGCCAGAACTCCCCCGCTCCCGGCCGTCAATCCTGCGCGCCCCGCTTGAGTGCCCAGGCAAGGATGCGCTCCGACAAGCCTCTCCCTCATCGCACCCACGCCATCCGCATTCAATCCCTCTGCCCGCCGCCTTGCCACTTGTTCTCGGATCTTGACGCTTGACGGGCCCGCACGACGTCTCGATCAGCCCTTCGGCGCGCCGTCGGGCATGCCCGGCCTCCCACCGGTCTCGACAATGCCGCTTGCGAGCACCTCCATCTGCTTCTTCAGCCCGGAATCTTCTCTGGGCCTGTGCCATTCCGAGGTTTCCTCCCGCCGATGATCCCGTAGCGCAGCCAGCTCTGGTTCCTCGAAGTTCCAGAGAAACGTGTACAGCTTGTCGACGATTTCGCGCATTGTGCGGTCCATCTCGCTGGCATCCAGACGGGCCGCGCGCTGCCACGGAATGATCCTTCCCTCAGCGTCCACCACCACGACATCCGAATAGTCGCCCGTCCTGGTGACCGGCGATTGGCCTTCCGTCAGTGTCGCCAGCTTCGAGTCCGCGACGCACATCAGCCCCATCATTTTCGCCATGCCGGCGGCGCCCCGCCGCGCCATTGTTTCGCTGACCATCTCGATCTCCCGGATTTCGCGATGCCGGGCGTTCCCTTCCGAACTCCCGGATCTCCCTGCCTGTCTAGCCCGCCCGCGCCGCGGTGCGCAACGCCTCCGCTCCGGCCGGGCACGGACCGCACCGTCCGCCGTCGTGAACTCCAGCTTCCCTGATCGGCCGGCAGATCGGTAGATGTTTCCAACGACCTGACCGTTCCGTGCGCGGCCAGGCAGGCGACCTTGTTCCGACGGGCGATCACGGCCCGTTTCGGGACGCCAACACGCTTTTTTGCCGCCAGCGAATCGTGCAGCAGCCGGAGGTGGCGGACGGCTTTTCCCGGCCGATCCGGAGGGCCAAGAGGCGGACCTCCGCGCCACCGCCAGGGAGACCGGCAACGAGTCTTGCGGGTGTCGGGCGAGTCCCCCTCTCTCCGCGAACCCCTGCCGGAGACTCCGCCTGGTTGACCTTCCACCCACGCAACGCGCTTCCCCCGCCTGCCGCAACGCCGAGGAGAGGCGGGTTGGCCGGCGGCGGGGCGTGGCGAACGAGGCCCGGAGGGTGTCCGGGCCGCGCCGCTTCCCTGCAATTACGGAGGCCGCCGATGACCCTTCCAGAGACCATCGCCGCCGACTACACGCTGCGCCCGAGCGAGCTCGCCGAGGTGCTCGCCCTCCTGGTCGAGGCCCGACAGCCCACGATGGTGTGGGGACCGCCCGGGGCGGCGAAATCGATGATCGCCCGGCAGGTTGCGGCCGCCGCCAACCGCAACTATGTCGACGTCCGCGCGCTCCTGCTCGACCCGGTGGACCTAAGGGGCATCCCGTGGCGCGACAGCGCCGACCGCACCCGATGGGCGCCGCCGGTGTTCCTGCCGCCCTCGGACGATCCCGGCCTGTGGCTCATCAATCTGGAAGAGCTGCCGTCCGCCGTGCCGATGGTGCAGGCGGCGCTCTACCAGCTCTTCCTGGAGCGCAAGTGCGGGGAATACGCGCTGCCCGAGGGCGCATCGCTGATCGCCTGCGGCAACCGGGATGCCGACCGCGCCGTGGTGCATCGCATGCCGACGCCGCTCAGCAACCGCCTGGTCCATCTGGAAATCCGGGTCGACGCCAGGGACTGGTGCAGCTGGGGCGCATCGAACGGGATCGCCCCGGAGGTGCTCTTCTTCATCGAGCTGGAGCCGGACCTTCTTCACGCGTTCGAGCCCCAGTCGAAGGAGCACGCCTTCCCCAGTCCCCGGAGCTGGGAGTTCGCCAGCAACATCGTCAAGCACCGCAACGGCCTCGACCCGGAGGTCGAGCGGGCGCTGTTCCGGGGCACGGTGGGCGAAGCCGCGGCGGTGCAGTTCACCGCGTTCCTGAAGGTGTGGCGCGAGCTGCCCCACCCGAGGGCCGTTATCAACGACCCCGCGAACGCCGACATTCCGGAGAACGCCAGCACGCTGATGGCGCTCTGCGGCTCGCTGTACCGGATGGCCTCCGACGTCAACATGGACGCGATCGTGACCTACGCCACCCGGCTCCGGCGCGAGGTCGGAGAGTCGCTGGTCGGCGCCTGCGTGCGGCGCGAGCCCGCGCTCCAGCGCTCGCCCGCCTTCATCCGCTGGGCCGCGGCCAAGACGCAGTGAAGGAGAACGCCATGTACTGGTGGGTCACACACCGCCCGGCGGGGGATGCCCCGTCGCGCAGGTACGCCGTGCGGGCGCCGTGCCTCGACGCGGCCAGGCGGAAGCTCGCCGCCTTTCTCGACGTCCCCGTGTGGACGCTCCGCTAACCCGAGAGGAGGAACCGATGGACCTCAACCGCGACGCCATGCTGGTCGGCCTGCACATTGCCGCCTGGTCCGGCAGGCTCTACGACCGCCAGGCGAGCGACCATGTCGCCGTCGCCCACGAAGCCTCGACCGGCGCCGGGCGCTACAACAAGCGCCTGCTGCCCAAGGCCGCCTTCGCCGCGCTCACCGCCACCATGAGCGAAGCGAGAACGAAGCACTATGCCAATTCGCTCCCCTGGGACGACAAGGGCGCGCGGCTGCTCACCGTCGCCAACTACGAGCACTACACCGAGCTGATGGACGCACTCCGCGAGCGGGTGGTGCGCCAGCGCGCCCGCTTCATCGAGGACTACGACGACTACATCGACCAGTCTCGCCTCGACCTCGGCAAGCTGTTCCGCATCGAGGACTATCCCTCCAAGGAAGCTCTCCAGGGCAAGTTCGCCATCCGCTACCGCATCACGCCGGTGCCGGACGCGGATCACTTCATCGCGCAACTCGCCTCCGACGACACCGAGCGGGTGAAACGCGACATCGAGCGCCATGTCGAGGAACAGCTCCACGGTGCGGTGGGCGACCTCTACCGCCGGATCGGGGAGGCCGTCGAGCGGGTCTCGGAGCGGCTGCGCGAGGACGACGACGGCAAGCCGCTGGTGTTCCGCGACACCATGATCTCGAACATCCGGGACCTGGTCGACGTTGTGCCGCGTCTCAACATCTTCGGCGACGAGACCCTGGCGCAACTCTGCGAGCAGGTGAAGGAGAAGATCGCGAGCGTCGAGCCGGACGCGCTCCGGCCGTCCACAGCCTTCGACCCGGCGGCCCGGGCCCAGGTCAAGCGCGACGCCGACGAGCTCGCGGAGAAGTTCGCGGGGTATTTCGGGACGCGCGCCGAAGAGCCTGCCGCCGAGCCGGTGCGGGAGGCCGCCTGATGGCCGCCCGCGTGCTGAGCGAGTCCGCGCTCCGGGTCAGCGACTGCGTGACGGAGCTGCTGCGCAAGCAACCCTTCTTCGGGAGCCTGGTGCTGAGGCTGCCGCTCCGGCCCGATTCCACCCGCGAGACGCTGGCGACGGACGGGCACGAGATCCGCTACTCGCCCCGCTGGGTTGCCGAGACCGAGGCGCACCTGATCGAGACCGCGATGGCGCGGGTGGTGATGGCGTGCGCGTTGAAGCACCACACGCGGCGGGGCGAGCGCGATCCCGAGCGCTGGCAGATGGCCTCGCAGCTCGTCACCCATGCGCTCATTCGCGACGCCGGGTTCACGCTGCCGCCCGACGCCGAAGCCTGGGACGACCTCAGCGTCGAGCAGGCCTACGACCGCCTGCCGACGCCCGAGGACGGCGATACCGGGGACGACGGCGACCCATCCTCCGCTGCCGGCGCGTCGGCCACCGACCAGTCCTCTCCCGACAGCGATGACGATGACACCGGCGGCCCGTCCGATTCCGCCAGCGACGGGGACCCCCAGCACCAGGACGGCAGCGGTGGTGATCCGGACGATGGGGACGGGGACAACCAGGACCGGGAAAGCAACGGCGGAGGCGAGGATGGCGCGTCCGATGCGCCGCCGAGCCACGATCCCTTCGGCACTGGCGAGGTCATGGACGTCAGCGCCCGCGCCGGCGACGGCGATGATGAAGCTGGCCAGACGCCCGTGGACGTCGCCGCCGAGGAGCAGGCCTGGGACGAGGCGATGCACCAGGCGCTCAACATCGCCCGCGCCGAAGGCAAGGTTCCCGGCCAAGTCGAGGAGACGGTGAAGGGCGCCCATGCCAGCACGCTCGACTGGCGCGCGCTGCTGCGCCGCTACATGACGGACGCTGCGAAGAGCGATTACAGCTGGAGCTTCCCCAACCGGCGCTTCATCGACTCCGGGCTCTACCTCCCCTCGATCCGTTCCGAGAGCATCGAGACCATCGCCGTCATCATCGACACCTCGGGCTCGCTGCCGGTAGCGACCCTGGCGGCGTTCTGGGCCGAGCTACGCGAGATCGCGGCCGAGGTCAGGCCCGAGAGCGTCCTCGTGCTTCAGGTCGATTCCGTGCTGCAGGACGCGGCGGAATACGCGCCCGACGACCTGCCCGACGAGATCGCGCTCAAGGGCCGCGGCGGCACCGACTTCCGGCCGGGCTTCGAATGGCTCGACGAGCAGGGAATCCAGCCCGCCGTCTGCCTCTACTTCACGGACATGGAGTGCTCCCGCTACCCCGAGGCTGAGCCCGGGTTTCCTGTTGCCTGGGTCAATTGGGGGCCTCAGCCGGAGGACTGGAACCGCGAGCCCTGGGGCGAGCGCATCGACATCGCCGCATGACGTCGCGCCGACACCGCCGCGCCGTTCGAGGAGTGCCAGCCATGCAGACCGTGCACCCGTCGCCCGAAGCCGTCCGCCTCGCCATGTCGCGGATCGAGCGCGCCATGGCCGACAGCGGCGGCGACCGGGAAGCCCCCATGGATTGGGGGATCGTCCACCGCCACGACTGCCGCACCGTCGCCTGCCATGGCGGCTGGTACGCGCTCGGCCGCCTGATCGACCATCCCGCGGTCCGCTGGCGCCATGACGAGACGTTCTACAGCGACCCCGGCGAGACCATGATGGCGCTGAGGCCGGACGGGCAGCTCACCCGTGTCATGTATTACGAGGGGGCGCACATGCTCGCGCGCGATCTCGGGTTCATGAACGCCCCCGCGCTGAAGGGCTGGGCGAACCGGCATCCGCAGATCTGGGGCAACCGCCACGGCGAGCGCATGTTCGCCGGCGACGGGGCGGTCGCCTTCGGCAAGCCGCCGTTTACGCCCGTCACGGTGAGCGGAATCGTCGCGTGGTGGCGCGCGGTGGCGGACCGGCTCGATGCGGCGATCCCCCTCCACGCCCACCGGCCGGCCGCGCTGACTGCCCTCCAGTCGCACGATCCCGAGGCGCAGCAGACCATCGCGGTCGAGCCCTGCACGGGCGGCTACCGGCTCGTCCGCCAGCCCCGCCCGGTGAACCTGCCGTCGCTTCAGCCCTGATCGCGGTCGTCCCGGACGCGGCCCACACCACCGTACCGCCGCCGCACCCTGCGCCTGCCCACGACGCCGCCAGGAGGCGGAGCCGGGCCGGGGTCCGGGCGGCGCGGACGGGGCCGGCGGGAGCCGTTTCCGACCCCGCCTCCGTCTTTTCCACACACCTTCGAGGGAGATTCGCATGAACTACATCGCCCCCAGGGCCGAGCCGCTCATCCGGGAGATCCCGCTCTCCCGGCTCGCGCTCGCCCCCGAGAACGTCCGCAGGACCCCGCCCGATCCCCGGGCCGACGCCGAGCTCAAGGCCTCCATCGCCGCCCTCGGACTGCTGGAGAACCTGGTCGTCCGCGCCGATGAGCCGGGAGAGGACGGAACGGACCGCTACGCCGTGGTCGCCGGCGGCCGTCGCCTGAGGGCCATGCAGACGCTGGTCGAGGACAAGGTGCTCGACGCCGACCATCCGGTGCCCTGCCAGGTCAGGTCCGGGGATGCCGACCCCGGCGAGGTCTCGCTTGCCGAGAACGTCATCCGCGTGCCGATGCACCCGGCGGACCAGGTGGTCGCGTTCACGAAGCTGGCCGACGCCGGGCAGTCGGTTTCCGCCATCGCGGCGCGGTTCGGCGCGTCCGAGCGCATCGTCGAGCAGCGGCTGCGCCTCGGCAACGCCGCGCCGGAGCTGCTGGACGCCTACCGGACCGACGAGATCGACCTCGAAGTGCTGAAGGCCTTCGCCGTCACCACCGACCGCGAGCGCCAGATGGCGGCCTGGGAACAGGTCGCGGCCCAGGGCTACCGCCCGTCGGCCTGGCAGGTGAAGCGCCTGCTGACCGAGGAGCGGGTGCCCGGCGCCACGGCGATCGCCCGTTTCGTCGGGGTCGAGGCCTACGAGGCCGCCGGCGGCGCCGTGCTGCGCGACCTGTTCGCCCACGACGACGAGAGCGGCGTCTGGTTCGAGGACCCGGTGCTGCTGGCGAAGCTGGCGACCGACAAGCTCCAGGCGGCCGCCGACGAGCTGGCGACCCGCTGGAAGTGGGCGACGGCGATGATCGAGGTGGAGTGGAGCGACACCGCCCGCTACGGCCGCATCGAGCCCCAGCTCGGCACGCCGACCGACGAGGAGCGTGCGGAGATCGACAAGCTGCAAACCCGCCACGACGAGTTGGTCAATCTCGACGACGAGGACTGGACGGAAGAGCTGGTCGCCGAGGGCGAACGCATCGAAACCCGCCTCGACGAGATCGAGGGGGCCGTCGAGGCCCGCGCGGTGTTCCGGCGCGAGGATCTCGCCATGGCCGGCTGCATCGTCACCGTCGGCCATGACGGTGCGATGCAGCTCATCCAGGGGCTGGTGAAGCCGGAGGACATGCCGAAGCAGACCGAATCGGAGGACACCGGTGCGGCCGTCGCCAACGGCCACGATCCCGAGGCCGTCGCCCACCGCGTCAACGTCCCCGGGCCCTCCGTTTCCACGCCCATGGCCCCGCCGCCCGACCGCGAGGCCGAGGCGCGCAAGGAGGCCGGCGTCGGCATCGGGCTTGCCGACGACCTGCGCTCGATCCGCACCGCGCTGGTCAAGGCGAAGCTCGCCGGCGACTTCGAGGCCGCCTTCGACCTCTCGCTGTTCCAGATGGGCCGCGCGGTGTTCGCGCCGGGCTACCACGACCACGCCCTCGACATCGCGGTCAAGGAAACCCCGGACCGGCCCAACACCCGCATGAACGACGCGGACTTCGTCGACTGGTCGCCGGGCGAGGCCATGCTGGAGGACCGCTCGCACCTGTCGATGGACTGGCTGGAGATCGACGACGACGGCGAGTCCTTCGCGGCCCTGCGGACCCTGCCGCGAGCCGAGAAGGAGGCGCTGTTCGCGGCCTGCGTGGCGCGCACGGTGAAGGGGCAACTCTCCTTCGAGCCCCAGGCCCGGCCCGAGCTCGAAGCCACGGTCGCCCGGCTCGACATCGACTTCGCCAGGCATGTCCGCCTCACCGCCGACATGCTGTGGTCGCGGATCGCCAAGGCGCGCGTCCTCGACATCGCCCGCACGGTATTCGGCCTGAACTGGGCGTCGGCGCGGTCCAAGTACAAGAAGCCCGCGCTCGCCGAGGCCATGGAGGCCGCCTTCGCCGCCGGCGACCCGCCGGTCGGGGTGAGCGCCGCGATGCACGCCGCCGCGCTCGCCTGGGTCCCGCCGGGGTTCGCGGCGTTCGACACCGGCCGGACGGTCGGCGACGACGGGGATGCGGCCACCGCCGCCGGCACCGATCCGGCGGAGGCGGCGCCGATCGCCAACGGCCATGCGACGGAGGCCGCTCCCGAACCGGACTCGTCGGACGGCTCGGCGGCGAATGCCGGAAACGGCGCCGCCGAAACGGTCGACCCCGGTCCGGACGCCGAGCGCGGCGATACCGGGGACGCCGATCCCGGCCCGGCCGTTGCGGGCGGGCCGGACGGCATTACGGGGACCGGTCCGGTCAACGGGCATGACGCGCCACCGGACCCGATGGAGATCCCGGAGTTCCTCCGCCGCGTCCAGTAGCCGGCCCCAGGTCCCACCAGAACGCCCTGCCAGCGCGCTTCCGCTGGCGGGGCGTTTTCGTTTCCGCAATTCCATGGAGGTCCGTCCATGAACCGCACGATCCGCGCCCGCATTCACGAGAGCGCCGTGAAGCGGGTGACCCGCATCTATGCCGCCACGCTCGCCGAGATTCTGGTCGAGGCGCTGCAAAACTCCCGCCGCGCCGGCGCCACCCGCGTCCACATTGCGGTCGCCGCCCCCGCCGCCCGGCCGGACGAGGCCGCCACGGAAACCAGCGAAACACAGTACACCGTCACGGTCTCCGACGACGGCGCCGGCATCGCCGATCCCGCCGTGCTGCTGAGCTTCGGCCAGAACGGCTGGGACGACGCGCTAGTGCGGCGCGAGGACGCCGCCGGGTTCGGCTTCGCCAGCCTGGCGCGCCGCAACTGCGCCGTCTCCTCGCGTCCGCATTCTCCCAACGGCGAGATTCTGCCCGGCTGGCGGGTCGCACTTTCGCCCGAGCACTTCCTGGGGGAGGCGGACGCCGAGGTCCTCGCCGACGAGGAAGCGCCGTTTCCGCGCGGGACAGCGATTTCGTTCCAGGCGACCGAAGCCATCGCGGCCATCCGCAACGCGGCGGAAAATGCCGCCCGCCACTACCCGCTGCCGGTCGTATTCCAGGATCGCACCGAAGACGACACCGCCGGCCCGGAAGAGCTGCCGCGCCGCGCCTTCCTCGACGGCGCGGTCCATGCCGAGCCATGGCGGGGGCTCGTCTTCGGCGTCTTCCGCAACCGCCATGACGGCTACAGGGACCCCGACCTCAATTTCTTCGGCCTTACCCTCACGGTCGGCCTGCCCACGGTCGAGACCGTCCACGGCGCCACCTGGACCGTCCTCGCCGACGTCGACGACTGCCCCGACCTCGAACTGGTCCTGCCGGCCCGCAAGGAGGCGGTCGAGAACGCCTTTCTCAAGGGCATGCGCGAGGCCGCGAGGCTGGCGATCTACCGCGCCATGGCGGCCGATCCGAACCCGCGCCCGGCCTTCGAGGACTGGACGCAGGCAAACGACGCCGGCATCGACATCGCGCCGCCGCCGGCCGTGCTCCGCCCCTGGCGGCCCTCAATCGCCAACGTCGACGATTGGCGCGATTCTCCGAAGCTCGCCGACGTGGGTCAGGACGCTCTGGTCATGGACTGCGATCCGGAGCCGCCGGAGGCCCAGGCGCTGTGGCGCGCCGCCGAGCGGGAAGGTATCGCGCCGCGCCTGTTCGAGGCCGACCGCCGGCTCGACGGCTATGGCTGGTACGACCGGCTGGACCGGGCCACCGGCATCGCCGTCGAGGTCACGCTGGACGGCAAGCGCCATGCGCTCGACGACGCCCCGCTGCCGGAGCGGGCGGGACCCACCGCGGCGGAGCTGCCGCCCAGACCGGAAGCGGTCGGCATCGAACTCGCCGTCCGGGCGGCGGACGGAACGGCGGACACCCTCCGTCTGCCGGCCGATCTCGCCTTCGCGGGGGAAGCGTGGTCCTGGCTCGACGACGCCTTGCCGCTGGTGACCGCGGACAGCGCGCTCCAGCCGCACGAGCTCGCCACGCTGCTTCGGAACGGCTTCTTCTCGCCGTCCGACGACGCCGGGGCGGACAGTCACGAGACCCAGCGCGACCGCTTCGACGAGGAAGCGCTTCATCTGGCAACGCGGCTGCTGCTATCGGACGACGAGGCCTGCCGGAACTCGATCGCCGAGGCCGTCCGTCGAGAGCTGATGTGGTTCGTGCCCGGCGACCGCGCCGTCGATATCCGCATCCGACGGCCCGACGTCACCGTGACCCTGGCCGCCGCCGGGGAGGCGGCGTCGTGAGCCGGCCCTGGACCGTGCAGGTCGGCTACAACGCGCACCATTGCAACACCGTCACGGTCGAGGCCGGGACGATCGAGGAGGCGCTCGAGAAAGCCGTCGCGGCCGCCAACGAGGACGCCGCCGGCTGGAAGTCCACCGGCCATGTCAGCGACTCATACGTCGATGCAGTCTGCGAAGGCGCCGTTTGCGATCCATGGGGAGAAGGCGCGCTTCCCGTACCCGCCCGCTTCTCCGAGCATGGCGAGCCGCCGGTCGTGACCTTGTCCGGACCCGTCCCGCCGGGCGCCGTGCAGGTCTCCGGCGGTCGGGTAACGGTCCGCTTCGAGACGGGCGCCGGCATGATCGCGGCCGAAATGCGCGACCCGCCGCATCCGCCCCGAAACAAGCCGCTGGTGACGGTGTCCGTCGGACCCGACGGCAAGCCCCGGGTCGAAGTCACCGGCGGCAGCGCCCGGGTCCGCATCCTCGACGGCTGATCCGGCTGCCGGCCGGTCGCCGCCGCCGATCATTTCACACAGATGGCCCCCTCCACTCCGCCCGGAGCGGGGGGGGGCGGTATGCATCCGGACGAGGCGGGGCCGGGGCGCGGGAGCGTCCCCGTTCCGCATGTCCGGCGTTCAGCAACAGGAGGCCCAGCCCATGCAGCAATCCGCCGCCCATGTCCCCGATGGCGCCACCGTCGCGGCACCGCCGGATCCGCCCGGCGACGAGGCGCAGAAACGCGCCATCGCCGACGCCGTCTGGACCGACCTGCTGTGGCTCATGCCGCCCGACCGAACCGTCACCGTGACCGTGCGCGACGGCAAGGTCGCGGTCGAACTCGGCCTGCCCGAACCGCCGGCCCACTGACCCGGACGGGTTCGGCGCCCGCCGAACGCCACCGTCCCGCTCCCCCGGGAGCGGGGCGCATCCGTTCGACCCATTGGAGGACACCGCCATGCACGATTCCGTACCGGGTTTCGACGAGATGCCGCTTTACGACGTGCCCGCGGCGCCGGCCCCGGATAGGAGTCCGGGACAGGCGTCGATCCGGCAGGCCGCGCGCCGCCGCCGGCTCCGGACCCGCTTCCTGCGCGCCGGGCGCGAGGCCGTCGACGACCGCGAGCTGCTCGAACTGCTGCTCTCCGGGCGCCCGTCGGTGGACGACGCCGGCGCACTTGCCGCAAGCCTGCTCGACACGTTCGGCTCGGCGCCGCGCGCGCTCGCCGCCCGGCCGGACCGGCTGCGCAGCGTGCCCGACCTGTCGGAAGACGCCATCGCCGTCCTCAAGGCCGCCGAGGCCCTCGGCATCCGCATGGCCCGGGAGGAGGTTCCGGACGCCGTGCGCCCGTCCTTCGGCAGCTACGACAAGGTTATCGAGTATTGCCGCACGCTCGCCGGGCACCGCGAGGTCGAGGAGTTCCGGGTGCTCTACTTGAACCGGAAAAATCGGTTGATAGCCGACGAACTGCTCCAACGCGGCACGGTCTGCCACACCCCGGTCTATCCCCGCGAGATCTGCCTGCGCTGCCTGGAGCTTCAGGCCAGCGCGATCATTGCCCTTCATGACCATCCCTCAGGCTGCCCGGAGGCCTCCAGGGCCGACATCGAGATGACCGGGCGCCTCCGGGACGCGCTGAAGACCATCGACGTCACGCTGCTCGACCATGTGATCGTCACGCCGACCGGCTCCGTGAGCTTCCAGGCGCGCGGTCTGCTCTGACAGCCGGTTCGGTCGGCCGCACTTCTCCCGGCAAGAAACTCCCGGGGCGGAGCGATCGCCCCCGCGCCGTCCACCAAGAGGAATCCGATCATGTCCGCACCCGGCAACGCCGCCGCATTCGGTCCCGTGATTTTCGCCTATACCCGCGCCCAGGCGATCGAGGACGGCATCCTCGTCGACGTCTCCGAAACCGCGCGGGAAGCAGGATTCAAGATCCCCGTCGCGGTCACGCGCTCGGTCTGGGAACGTCTGGTCGCCTTGCCCGACGGCTACCAAGGGTTCCAGGACGAGCGCGGGCGTTTGTGGGACGTGCTCTGGATGGCGCGCCACTACGCGCTCCGCGCCTCCGACAGCGACCGCGTGAGAATGTGCGTGCTGGTGCGCGACATCCGCAAGGATCTCCGCGACAGCAACCGGCCGCCCCGCAAGCACTTCCCCATCGTGGCGATCGGCGGCGGCGACGCAGGTGAGCCGGTCGTGACGGTGATGTTCCCCGAGGACGACTGAGCGCGCCTCCGCGCCGCTCCGCCCGCCGCACCCGTTCAAGGGAGCAACGCCCATGCAGAGTCTCAGCCCCGAACAGAAGCTCGAAATCGCCCGCCGCGTCCACGAGACCTTCGACCGCCCCAAACGCTGGCATCAGGGAGGGTGGGGCCGCGACGACGACGGCGACGTCATCGAGTTCGACGGCGGCTTCCACGTCGTCGACAACGACGAGGTCCGCCACCCGCCCACGTTCCGCCTCGCCACGCCCGAGAGCCCGCGCTGCTTCTGCCTCGGCGCCGCCATCCGGATCCGCACCGGCTCGATCCTCTGGCGCGACCCGTCCCATACCGAGGAGGCCACCGAGACCATGTGCGAGGTCTACACCGGGATCGCCGGCATCGACACCGGCGCCCGGGAACGGGACGCACCGGTTTCCGAGCCGCATCTCAACAGCCTCATCGAATGGAACGACTCCGACGAGCGTTCCTGGCTGGACATCCGCGAACTCACCGCCGCCGTGCTGCGCCACCTCGACGCGCAGCGCTGGTGATCGCGACTCCGGGGGCCGCGCCCCGTCCGCTTCGTCCTTGAGTGCCGCGCCCCCGTGCGCACAATGGCATTTCCTTAACGATTCGACGGTGTTTCCTTAACGTGTGGCGCCCTGGGCGGCGGCAAGCGGTGCCTGCGGGCCGGATCCCGCTCGGTTAGGCCGCGACGTTCGTCCCTCGGTGCCACTTGCTGATCGGCTTCCTCGATCTCCTCGGATACAGCCGTCCCGGTCGCAAGCGGCTGCGTACCGCGAGGACCCGCTGCGCCATCCATGTCACGGTTTCGGCCAGCGCCGCGGCGCGCATCAGCACCAGCTCCTCCAGGTTCGCCGCCATGATTGCCAGTGCGTTCTTGAAGTTGACCGTCATTTTCTCCGCGCCGGTCTCGCGCCTGTCCTCCAGCAGGCCGTTGCCGCGGTTCGAGAGCAGGCGCGTCATGGCGATCAGGTTGAAGTGGGCGTACAGCTCCTGGCGGATGCCGCGCTCGGTGCGGCTGTGGAACTCGTCCACTGCGATGACCGTTTTGGAGATCCGGAACAGCTCTTCGATGCCCCAGCGTCCGTGGTAGAGGTTGGAGAGATCGTCGAGCGTGTATTTGCCGGCGTCTGCGAGGGTGGTGGCGAGCACGTATTCGCCGTCTCCGTACGTGTAGCGGACCAGCCGCAGGTCGACCGGGTCGAACCGTCTCCCGGGAAAAGCGGCACGGAGCCGGGCCCGCGAATGGTGGTCCTTCGGCACGGCGGACACCGTGGTGTCGTCGGCATCGCCGTCGATGAAGCCGTCGAAGCCGGAGCTGCGGCGCATCCGGAACACCGGGTGCGCGCCGCGCCAGACCAGGGCGTAAAGGAGCACCAACGAGAAGTATCCCCGGTCGAAGACCACGACATCGCCCGGCCCCACGGCGTCGAGATGGGCGAGCGCGGCGGCGCGCTCGTCGGCGTCGGCCGACAGGCTGAAGTCGACCGGCGTTCCCGTGTCCAGCCGGTAGAGGCAGGACACCAGGCCCTGCGGGTAGTGGGCCGCTGCATTGGGGCGCGGGTAGCCGGCCTCGACCAGCGGGCGGGGCAGGTTCATCTTGGTTCCGTCGACGGCGAAGGTGCGATGGCCCTTCCACCGCCGGTCGGTGCGGTCGTTCCGAAGAATCTCGCGGTGCAGGTCGAGGAACAGGTCCTCGTGGACCTTTGCCCGGGCCTTGCAGATCGACGAGGCGGCGACGGGCTCGCGCTGCGGCAGGGCGATGCCGAGCTTGCGGCACTGGTCCCACAACTCGGCGAGGACGGTCGCATAGCCCTTGTCGCCGCGCGACAGGACGAGCCGGAACACGAACAGCACGACGATCAGGCTGTCCAGGATCCGCTTGCGCTTCATCCACCGGCGGTCGTGCGCGGCGGCGAGCTCCCCGGCCGCGTCGATGATCTTCATCCACATCGCGACGTAGGGGTCATCGCGCGCCGGCGCCGGGGGCTTGCGGCGCGGCGGCGTCTTGCTCTCGCCCTTCAGCGCCGCGCGGAAGCCGGGGTCGAGCGGAAGGATGAGTATCTGCTTCGCCGGCTTGGCCCGGCTTCCGCTTCTGCGCCCGGCCGTCATGCCGATCACGGTCCAGTTGGCGGCCCGGTAGCAGGCCCCGTCGAAACGGGTCGGATCCACGAAGGTCTCGCACAGCACCGGCCGGCATCCGTGGCGCTCCTGCCACTCGCCGGGAAGGTGACGCGCCGCCATGGAAAGGGCCTTCGAGGCAAGATTGTCTACCCGGACCCAGGGGAAGATCAGGAACCGGCTGTTCGACACCGCCAGATGCAATCGGCGGTCGCGGTCCTTCTCGTTCCATCCGACCCACGCGTCGCGGGCGGGCAGCGACTTCGCCGCCGCCTCGAACAGCAGGCAGCCGAGACGTCGGCCGTCCCTGTCGAGAACGAACCAGCGCAGGTGCGGGCCGAACGGGCGCGGGCAGCCGAGGCCGTGGTGCCGGTCGACCTGCTCGTTCCAGTCGGCGACGTCCCGCTCCTCCGTCGCCAGCTGGAGCGACAGCGGCTCCAACTGGGCCAGCGTGCATTCGATCCCGGGCCCGGGGTCGGAGCGCCCGGTGTGGGCGATTGGCGTCCGGGCCCCGGGGATCGTGTTCCGCTTCGCCGGCAGGGTCAGGACCCCGCATTCCTCCAGACTCTCCAGCATGCGCAGGCAGGCCGCGACCCGGTAAGCACCCTTCGGGGTGGTCCAGTTCAGGTGCTCGCAGATCGTCTTGGAAAGCTCGTTGCGGCTCAGGGCCGGGCTCAACGCCACCGTCTCCTGAATGTCGGCGATCTGGCGCCGGGTCAGGCGGCGCCCGCAAAATGTCGTGGATTCGAGTCTCTCGATCCGCGGATCCATCGGCCTCACCCCCCGCTGACGGTTCTTCCCGAGCGAAAGATGCCGCGGGCGGGGAAGCTTGTCAACCCGGATTCGTTTGCGCCTGCCAGAACAATGGAAACGCCCCGGAATCAGCAGGTTGGAAGTCCCGAATAATCCTGCGGAAGAATCCGCCAGCTAACAAAATGCCATTGCCCGTGCGCAGCCCCGCCCGGAGTCCGGCCAGCCGGCGCCGGGCAGGCCGGCGGCGCGGCGCGGGAGTCCCGCCGTGCCGGACGCCCATCCCCTCCAGCCCGGAGACCGCCATGCTCCACCGGATCACCGGCCGCGCCACCAAGTGCGGCCCCTCCGCGATTTCCGCGATCGCCGGCGTGCCGACTCACGAGGCCGCCACCGTCATCCGCCGCCTCTTCGACCGGCCCTCGGTCAACGGCGTCCACACGGACGAACTCGCCGCCGCCCTCGAAGAGTTCGGCTGGGTACCCGACTACGCGCTCCGCCATCCGAAGTACCGCGAGCGCCGCCATGCGCGCCGCGAAGAAGTCTGGGACCGCATCTTCGCGGACGTCCCCTTCGACGTCCGCGCCATCACGCTCGGGACGTTCCTCGACCCCGCGCCCGCCGGCACGTGGGCGATTTCCGCGAGCCATCACTTCATCGCCTACAGCGACGGCTTCGTCGCGGATTCTGGAGCCTGGTTTTCCCGCAAACCCGTTTTCTGGTTCCGCGCCATTCCCGACCACGACCGCGTCGCCCTGCGGCGCGTCCGGGAGGCGGTCCGGTTCGTGCGCGCGCCCGGAATCGCCATCTGGCGCAACCCATCCTCCCGGGAGTGCTGAGCCATGCCGAGGATCATTGAGACCACGGTCTACACGATCGACGAGCTCTCCAATGCCGCGAAGGAGAACGCCCGCATCTGGTATCGCCAGCAGGGGCTGCACGACGACTGGTACGACTTCGTCTACGAGGATTTCCAGACCATCTGCGGAATCCTCGGCGTGACGCTCGCCACCAGCCCCGTGCGCCTCTATGGCGGCGGAACCCGCGACAAGCCGCAGGTCTTTTTCAGGCTCTCGTGGAGCCAGGGGGATGGCGCGAGCTTCGCTGGCCGGTACAGCTACGCCCGAGGCGCCGCCAAGGGCATCCGCGCCCACGCACCGAAAGACGCGGATCTGCACCGGATCGCGGACGAGTTGCAGGCGGTCCAGCGGCGCAATTTCCACCAGCTTCACGCTTCGATCCGGCAACAGGGCCGCTACTGCCACGAATACAGCATGGCCATCGAGGTCGAGCGCGACAGCCCGACCTGGCAGCCGCCGACGGACGATGCCGAGGACGCCGTGACCGAGGCCATGCGCGATCTCGCGCGCTGGCTCTACCGCCAGCTCCGAGCCGAGTACGAGCATCTGACCTCGGACGAAGCGATCGACGAAACTCTCGCCGCGAATGAGTGGTCGTTTACGGCCGCGGGCGAATATTTCGTCTGATACCGCCGCACGTCCCGCGCCGGCCCTGAGCGGCGCGGACTCCGCAGGCACCCCCACACCTTCCTGATCGCATCCACCGGCCGCGCTCGCGCTGGGTCCCCCCGGCGCGCCCTGCGCCGGCGGGAGTCCGGTCAGCCATCCGGGGGCAGTCCGGCGGGGCCGGCGCGGGAGCACTCGCGCCGTCCGCCCGCCGCCGCCCTTCAGCACGGAGACCGCCCATGCTCGACGCCCCCCAGGTGCCGGACGCCCTCGCGCGTCCTCTTCGTCCCGCCGTCCCCATCGCCCCGCCCGCCGAGCCGCTCCACCCGGTCGCGGGCGACGCCCTGTTCGCCGCGGCCCAAGCCCTGCTGCCCGTCCTGCAGGACGGCCGTCCGCTCGATGCCGCGACCCTCCGGGAGGCCATGACGGAGTCCTTCGGGGCGTCGGACGCCGTCGGCGCCTGGGTCTGGAAGGACGCCTACGAGGCCGCCGAGGCGGCGGTCGTGCTGCTCGTCCAGCGCTACGGCCGGGGCATGCGCCGGAACGCCGGTGCCGGCCCCGACGGTCCCCGTCGCATGCTGCGGATGCTGGAGGCGGTCGCGGCGCTGGAGCCCTCCCACACCAGGCGTTCCGAGGAGCAGGTTCGGCTCCAGCAGTTCTCGACCCCGCTGCCGCTCGCCTACGCCGCCCTCCAGGCCGCCGCGATCCGGCCGGGCGACGTCGTGCTGGAGCCTTCCGGCGGCACCGGCATGCTGGCCGTGATGGCCGAATGCGCGCTGGGCAACCGGGCGGCGGGCGCACTCCACCTCAACGAATACGCGCAGACCCGCGCCCGGTTGCTGACGAAGCTGTTTCCCGAGTCGGTCGTCACCGCGTTCAACGCCGAATCCATCGCCGACCGGTTGCGGGACGTCCGGCCGACCGTGGTGCTGATGAACCCGCCGTTTTCGGCGACGCCCGGCGTAGACCGCATCACCCGCGACGCCGACCTCCGCCATGTCCGCTCCGCCGCCTCGATGCTGCCTCCGGGCGGCCGGCTGGTGACCATCACCTCGGCCCATTGCGCACCGGGCGATACCGTCGGCCGTCTCGATCCGCCCGCCCGCTGCGTCTTCACCATGGCGATCGACGGGCGCGCCTATGCAAGGCGGGGCACCGGATTCGACACCCGCCTCACCGTGCTGGAACGCGGCGCCGGACCCGCTGTCGAACTGGACGGGTCGGCGCGCGCCGAGAACGCCGCCGAGTTGCTCGACGCCGTTATCGCGCGGGTGCCGAAGCGGCAGCCGATCGCGCCCGCCCCGGTTTCCACCAGACCCGCCCACGATCTGTTCGGCAAGCCGGTCGCGCCGAAGCCGGCGAAGCGGGGACCCAAACACGCTTCGGCCCCGGAGACGCGACAGGCGCATGACTGGGGGCCGATTTCGGAACTGGCCGTCGAGACCGGGCCAGTCGAACCCTCCGTTACCGACCCAGGCTGCGCCAACAGCACCGGCCCCTACGCGCCGTGGCGGCCGGGCGTCGTGCGGGTGCCGGGCGCGGTCGAGCATCCGACGCCGCTGGTGCAGTCCGCCGCCATGGCCGCCGTCCCGCATCCCGTGCCGGCATATCGGCCCATGCTGCCCGAGCGCATCGTCTCCGACGGCCTGCTGTCCGACGCCCAGCTCGAGAGCGTCGTATTGGCGGGGGAAGCCCATTCCCGCCATCTCGCGGCGCAGTACCGCATCGGGTCGCAGTGGGAGACCGTCCACCGCTGCAACGACGACGATGACGAAGGCGAGGGCGAAGAAATCGACACCTCGTTCGTCACCCAGGACGGGGAGGCCCTGTCGGAGCCGGTCCGCTTCCGCCGGGGCTGGATGCTGGGCGACGGCACCGGATGCGGCAAGGGCAGGCAGGTCGCGGCGATCATCCTCGACAACCGCCTGCGCGGCAGGAAGCGCGCCCTCTGGCTGTCGCAGTCGGACAAGCTGCTTGAGGACGCACGGCGCGACTGGACCGCGCTGGGCGGGATCGAGAGCGACGTCATCCCGCTCGGCAACTTCCGCCAGGGCATGGAGATACCGCTGGAGGAGGGCATCCTGTTCGCCACCTACGCCACGCTGCGCTCGCCGTCCCGCCAGGGCAGGCCCTCGCGGCTGGACCAGATCGTCGAATGGCTGGCCGGCTCGCTGGACGAGGAGGATCGCCACGCCTTCGACGGGGTCGTGGTGTTCGACGAGGCCCACGCCATGGCGAACGCGGCGGGGTCGAAGTCCGAGCGCGGCGAGGTAAAACCATCCCAGCAGGGCCGCGCTGGGCTGCGGTTGCAGAACGCCCTGCCGGACGCCCGTATCGCCTATGTGTCCGCGACAGGGGCGACGACGGTCCCCGGCCTTGCCTATGCCGGCAGGCTGGGATTGTGGGCCGCCGGCGAGACGCCGTTCGAGAAGCGCACCGAGTTCGTCTCCGCCATGGAAGCCGGGGGCGTTGCCGCGATGGAGGTGGTCGCCCGGGACCTGAAGGCGCTCGGCCTCTACCAGGCGCGCGCGCTCGCCTATGACGGCATCGAGGTCGACATCCTCGAACACCCGCTGACGCCCGAGCAGCGGCGTATTTACGATGCCTATGCCGGCGCGTTCAAGGTGATCCACGCCAACATCGAGGAAGCTCTGAAGGCTACCGGCATCGTCCAGGGCGAGGACACGCTCAACAGGAACGCCAAGGCCGCCGCTCTGTCCGCCTTCGAGGGCACCAAGCAGCGCTTCTTCGGCCATCTTCTGACCGGGATGAAGTGCCCGTCCACCATCCGCGCCATCGAAGCCGATCTCGCCGCCGGCCGGTCCGCCGTGGTCCAGCTCGTATCCACCGGCGAGGCGCTCATGGAGCGGCGCATCGCCGACGTTCCGGCCTCGGAGTGGGACGACCTCAACATCGACCTCACCCCGCGGGACGCCATCCTGTCCTACCTGATGCACGCCTTCCCGGTGCAGTTGCAGGAACCCTTCACCGACGACGGCGGCAATCTCCTCAGCCGGCCCGCCAGGGACCCGGACGGCAACCCCGTCATCTGCAAGGAAGCCGAGGACCGGCGCGACGCGCTGATCGAGAAGCTGGCGGCGCTCCCTCCGGTTCCGACGGCGCTCGACCAGATCGTGCAGCACTTCGGGCACGAGGCCGTTGCCGAGGTCACGGGGCGGTCGCGGCGTGTATTGCGCATCACGGACGCCAAGGGGGAACGCCTCGCGCTGCGCAGCCGGCCCGCCTCGGCCAATCTCGCCGAGACCGCCGCGTTCATGGACGGGACCAAGCGCATCCTGGTGTTCTCGATGGCCGGCGGCACCGGGCGCAGCTACCACGCCGATCTCTCCTGCGGGAATACCGAACGCCGCATCCACTACTTGCTGGAGCCCGGCTGGCGCGCCGACCAGGCGATCCAGGGGCTGGGCAGGACCCACCGGACGCACCAGGCCAGCGCGCCGCTGTTCCGGCCCGTCACTACGGACGTGAAGGGGGAGCGGAGGTTTATCGCCACGATTGCGCGGCGGCTGGACAGCCTCGGCGCCATCACGCGGGGCCAGCGGGACAGCCAGACCGCCATGGGCGGCAGCGACGCGGCGCTGTTCCGCGAGAGCGACAATCTGGAGAGCGTCTACGCCAGGGCGGCATTGCGGCAGTTCTACGGCGCGCTCTGGCGCGGCAGCATCGAGGGCTGGAACCTGGAGCGCTTCGAGAAGGCCACCGGGCTGAAGCTCGCCTGGGAGGGATCGCTCAAGGAGGACCTTCCGCCGATGCCGAGGTTCCTCAACCGGCTGCTGGCGCTGCCCATCGCCGAGCAGAACCAGCTCTTCGCCGAGCTTGAGAGCCGCATCGCCGCCAATATCGAGCAGGCGATCGAGGCCGGCAGCTACGAGGTCGGCGTGGAGACCGTGACCGCCGACTCGCTCGCAATCGCCGGACGGGAGACGCTCTACGAGCATCCCGGCACCGGGGCCGCCACCGAGCTGGTCGAGATCGTCCGCCGAGACAAGCTGGTGCCGCTGACCGCCGAGGCCGCGCTGCAGATCGGCGAGCGCGATCCCGGTCCGGACAACAAACCGAGGCTGGCCATCAATGCCCGCTCGAAGCGCGCCGCCGTTATCCTGCCGGCATCGTCGCGCATGATCGACGACGGCGGGGTGCAGGAACGGGTGCGGCTGATCCGGCCCGCGACCGGCGAGACCATGGCGAGGGCCGAGCTCGACGCCTCCAACTGGCGCCGCGCCGACGAGGCGCAGTGGCGGCGCGTCTGGGACGCCGAGATCGCCGGACTGCCGTCCCACCGGGAGGCCCGCTTCTGGCTTGCCACCGGCCTGCTGCTGCCGGTCTGGGACCGCCTCCCGGCCGAGAACATGCGGGTCCGGCGGCTGACCTCCGACGACGGTCACAGCCTCATCGGGCGCGTGCTGGATGCCGAACAGGTGCGCGCCGTCCGCGCGGGCTTCGGCCTCGAAGGCGGCCCCGCCATGACCGGCAACGAAGCCTTCGAGGCGGTCATGGGACGGGGCAACGCGCTCGCACTCGCCAACGGGTGGCGGTTCGCGCGCCGCCGCCTGATGGGCGCCGACCGGGTCGAGATCGAGGGGCCGGCTGACACCGACATGGACGCGCTGAAACGCATGGGGTGCCAGACCGAGATCGTCTCCTGGCGCACCCGCGTGTTCGCACCCAACGCGAAGACGATGGAGCGCATCCTCGACCGCTGGCCGCTCGCCGCGTGACCACCCGCTGCGACCCGCCGCATCCGTATCGCCGGCCCGGCCGCCGCCGCGGTGGGCGTCGGTCTCCACCCGTGTCGCCGGCCCGGCATCCTCGCCCGGCCGACCGCTTCCGTCATCGCGGCGCAACGGTTACACCTGCCCGACGCGCCGGCGCCCCACTCCCGAGAAGGAACCGCACCATGACCGCGCAGACGCTCCCCGACGAGCCCAACTTCTGCTTCGTGCCGGCCTACGACGTCGAGGTCGACGTTCAGCAGATCCGCATCGTGATCGAGGGCCTGTCCGGGCATGTCCCGACCGCGCTCATCGCGCTCGACCTCGACGACGCTCTCTCAATTTGCGACAAACTCAACAGAAGGCTCGGCTACGACCGCGAGGCCTGGACCGCCATGGCGGCGGCCTCCATGCGCGCCGAGGACGACGATCCGGAGAGCGACCCCTGGCACTGAGCGAAGATCCTCCGCCGGGCGCCATGCCTCCAACGCCCTGACTCGATCGGAACTACCCACCAAGAGGCGACATCTACCTCCAGTCGCGGCGCGTCAACTGTCTGTCACCCTGATCGGCTCGTATGGCACCGCAGGTTCGTGAAGAAACCTCGCAGCCACCTCTGGACCCATTTCGTCAATCGCCGCCTCCGCCGCGCCGGGCAATTCCTCCACTGCCCGTCTCCAGTCGTCCATTTCGATCTTCGCTTTCGTCGCCGGCGCATCGATCCGGACGACTCTGTCGGCGCCGATAAGGAGGCCCGCCTGCCCGACGGCATTCTGCGACTGAAGCCGCATCGCGGCGAAGATCACATCCCTCCACGCCCATATGCCGCCTCCGACAATCTTGCGTCGGTCCACAACGTAGGGGTCGTCGCCACATCCAAGGCTCAGAATGCGAACTTGCTCCGCCCTGACCGTAAAGCAGCTCAACGCATCGACCAGCCCAATCATGATCGGATTGTTAGCCCATACCCCACCGTCTACGAAGGTGTAGCCGCCGTCTTCGAGCGGCCGAAAAAACGTCGGAGCCGCTGATGTTGCTTCAGCTACCTTCGTCATGGACTCGCGCGCATCTCTCCGGAAATCGGGGTGATGAGGCGTCTTGAAAATGTAGACTTCCCCATATCGACCATCGAATGACGGAATGCAGAGGCGCGTCTGTGCCTCGCCGAACTTCCGATCGCCCAGGGTCTCCTGCAGGATGCCCTTCAACGCTCCTCCGTCGCATCGGTACTTGAACACCTGGCATACGCTCCGGAACCGTCGGAGGACCCCCTCCAGCGCTCTCGGTCTGATTGGCGGGAAGATTTCGCATCCACGATGGACATAGAGGTCACGCAACTCCGTGGCCGTGATGCCCGCGCCCAGACCCACGGCCAGTATCCCGCCGGTCGACGTCCCTGCGATCAAATCGAAACACCGCGTCACGGATTTCCCGCCAAGGTAGCGCCGTTCGAGCCCCGCCAGGAAAGCGGCGGGATAGACACCCCGAATACCGCCTCCATCGATCGAAAGGATGCGAAACGTCCGATCCTCAGACCAAGCGAGCGGAACGCGGCGACGATCAAGCGCCCCCGACGACCGTCTCGGCGGCCCTTCGCCCACCGGCTCCAGCGTCACGCCGCCCGCTCCTTTGCCGGATGAACGCCTCCGCCCGCCCACTCTCCGGTCGCGAGCCAGCCTTCATAACAGGCCAGCCAGTCGATAGCCCAGGGGATCGTCGTGTCGGCGACCGCATCGTGCCAACTCCATTCCCCCGAACCCGGAAGGTAAACGCACAGGATCGGGCGGTCGGGAAAAGATCTGTTCGGGTAGATGTGCGGGATCGGCTCCTCCGGCTGTTCCGGTCGCCGCCGCAGCAGCGGGTCGATCACCGTGACCCGGGGCGTATAGCCGACGATCACTGCATTGCTCAACGCCTTGTCGAAGCACATCGATACACGGACGGTATAGCGCATGGCCAACGGCCTGAGCGGCCCTTCCCAGGTCACCAACCAGTCCGTCGCGCCAAGAACCCTGAAATCCGGCCAGGCCCGACGCATCCGTTCGATCTGTGCCCGTATCGACAGGGTCATCAGTCGTCGTCGTCCGCACCGTAAAAGGTGTGCCCCGGCGTCGCGCGGGCCGCAGTAGACGCTGCGACTCCGGAGACGACCCCAGGTAAGACCAGCCCGCCTGTACCGGTGCGGTGCCGACTCCGGCCGTCCCGCACCATGCCGCCGACCTTTTCGTTGAAGTCCCGGAAGGCTTCTCCCGTCGGCACCTCGCCGAACAGCCCGGCCATGATCTTCTGCATTTCGTCCAGACCGCGCCCCTCGATCAGGCGCTCGATCTGCCGGACCAAGTGCTCGAGGTCGCCCATGAAGATTGCCTGATCGCGCAGCGTGCCCGGCCACCGGTCGGTCAGAACATCTTCGGCGCAAACGGGGTTGGCGACGTGGACGAGGCGGCCCAGTCCCTGGTACCGGCGGAACACCTCCAGCATGTGCCGAGCCTGGTGGAGCAGTTCTTCCGAGAGCCGGTCCGTATGGTTCGCCGCTTCCGCGATCAACTTGGCGAACATGATCGACGGAGGCTTGCGCCCCGACCGCGCGTCATACTGAACGTTACGCCAGCGCTTCAGAAGCTGCAGCACGATGACCGCCTTGGATTTCCGGAAAGCCGGTTCCTGCGACGGTACGGGCTCGCTCTCGGCCTTCTCCGCGAGAATGCGCAGCGCTTCCTCGTGCTCCCACGCGCGCTGTTCGAAGATGTCGGCGAAGGCCTGGTCGTTCGGCGTGTTCCGCTTGAACCACTCCGCAAATCCATACGGATTGGCGATCAGGGAGTAGCTTGGCTCCTGCGGCGCTTCCGCTCTGTGATGGAAGATGAAGCTCTGCCGCTCCGGCGTCCCGCCCATACGCACCACCGGCGTCACATCGAGGTGCATGTTGTCGGCGTAATTCACAGTGACGCAACGCGTCCGACGTTTCGCCATCCGGTAATACCGCGACCCCGGCTTCCCCCGAATCGCCTCGAACAGCAGATCGAGAGCGTCTTTCGGCGAGACGTTATGCGGCAGGTCGAGCTGGGCCACTACATCGATATCGAACTCGTCGGTCCGCAACCTTGAGGCGATCGTCGCCCCAATCGCCATCGAACCTTGCGCGTAGAACAGTTGAACCCGGTCTTTCAGCCGGCTGTCTTCCCGCTCGATCCAGGCGTTGATTGTTTCATACCGTTCGACGGCCTTGCCGTAGTCGGTCCGAGACAGCTGCACTCTAATCGCCACGTCGGCCAGCAAGATATCCACCGGCTCGGTCAGCGGCTGTCGCAATGAGTGACTCCTTCCGGTCATTTCACCATCCTTCTCTGCGCCCGGTCCAATCAGGCTCCCGGCCCCGGGCAACAGCATGGGGTTGCGTATGGCGACTTCGCCATGCATATTGTGACAGAATATATATGCCCATGAATGGCGAGAACGTCAAGTGCCAGATCGCGAAATCGACACTTCCGAGGATCCAGTCCCCTCCGATGTCTTTCCGCAGAGGCTGAGGATCGTGCGTGAGATGCGGGGATTGGACCAGTCCGCCCTAGCCGAGAAGTCGGGCCTGCCCCCGTCCTCGATCTCACATTTCGAAGCCGGCTCCCGTAAGCCGTCCTTCGAGAACCTGCGCCGACTCGCCAACGCCCTGGAGGTGACGACCGATTACTTGCTGGGCCGTGTTGACGATCCGGAAGCCTATGCTGACGCCGACCCGCTCTACCGGGACTTCAAGAACCTTTCTTCGGACGATCGCGAGCTCGCCCAATCCTTCATGAAGATGCTCTCCGGCCGCAAGAAGCGCGGCGGAGAGGGTGCGTGAACGGTCAGGCCTATGCGATACCAAATGGCAAAGCGTAAGGCGGAGAAGTTCCTCGCCGACCGGGGCATCGCCAGCCTCCCCGTCGATCCGATCACGATCGCCGAGAGCCTCGACATCGTCGTGGAACCCAAGCCGGACACGGCGGGTGGTGTTTCCGGCATGCTGGTCCGCCATCAGGACATGTTCGGCATCATGTACGCCACCCACATCGACAATGAAGGCTTCCAGAGGTTCAGTATTGCCCACGAGATCGGGCACTACGTGCTGGACGGCCATGTCGATCACATCTTCCCATCCGGCGATGGCGTTCATGCATCCGAAGCCGGCTTCGTTTCCGGCGATCGCTTCGAACTGGAAGCCGATCATTTTGCCGCCGGCTTGCTGATGCCCGACCCCCACTTTTCCCGAAAAGTCCGCCGCTTCGGCGACGGGCTCGAAGCGATCGAAGGCATGGCGCGCGAGTGCTGCACCTCGCTGACCGCTACGGCGATCCGATATGCCGAAACAGCCTCGGTGCCGGTCGCCGTCGTGATGAGTGCCGGCAGTACGGTCGACTACTGCTTCATGTCCAAGAGCGTTCAGGACTTCGACGGCCTTGAATGGCTCCGCAAGGGACAGCCATTGCCAGACGGCGTCGAGACCTCCGTCTTCAATCGCGATCCCGACAACATTTCGCGCGCGCGACGCAGCCATGCAGACACCGATCTGCGCGACTGGTTCGGCGGACCTCGTTCGATGCCGGGCACCGAGGAGACGATTGGCCTCGGACGATACGGCAAGACGCTAACCGTGCTCTCCTCGGACGTATTCGCCGACGATGAGCCTGACGACGAAGATGAGGAAGTGGAAGACCGCTGGACTCCGCGTTTCCGCAGGTAGGGCGCGGTCCGAGAACACCGCCTATCAATCACGCTGCAACCAAGTATCTGCATCCATCCAACAAGGTTGCACATCTATGGCCTGCTGTGGCTCCCCTGTCCGACACTCCCCGACTGCTTACCTTCGCCGCCAAACCCGCAGGCCGCCCTGCTGCGCTGCCGGCCTGCCGCCGGTTTCGGTACCATGAGCCATTCTGGCACTAGCCGCCCCTGAGGTCGAAATGGCCACCTATGTTCAGATCAAGGAATGGGTAACGAAGAACCGCGGTTGGACTGTTCAGCACGACTGCTGGATTGCCCACTGCAAGGAGCTGGTGAGTCTCTTTCTCCCCGCAGAGCCTGGAATCGCGCTGACGATGGCCGCGCCGTTCAATGTCCACCTGACAAGAGGGAAGGCATCATTTCTGCATTTCGCCATTTCGGCATGCTCGACGATCAGGCGCCGGACTGAATTCCCGGTCGCAACACCCATCGCCCGCTCCTAGAGACCGCCCTGACCACAATCGCTCCCTGCTGCGCAGCCGGCCCGCCGCCGTCCGGCATCAGCCGCGCCGAACCAGCCACCACCAGGCGCCCCAAACCGGCAGGCTGACCACGACCGCACAGACGGCAATGGCGACCGGTCCCAGCATTCCCGCGACCACCGACGCCGCGATCATGACGGCGCCCAGCCCGATGCCCGTCAACCACGCGCCGCGCCGGTAGCCCAGCCGCCAGAGGCGCCGGCAGCCAAGCGCGAGCGGCAGGCCGCAGGGAACGACCGGGGCCAGCGATCCCGCCTCCGTCGCCATCACCGCCACCACACTTCCCGGCCCATACCGCAGCGCGGCTTGCGCGAACACCCCGGCCGGCAGCCACAGAAGCGCCAGTGGCCAGAACCCGTGCCGCGCGATCCACCCCCGCTCTTCCATGACATAGCGATGCATCGGGCACCGCAGTAAATCAACCATGTCGGAAACCGGGCCGGCGCAGAGGTGGAGAAGAGCCGGCCGGGAGCGAAGCCGCTGACGTAGAGGGAGCGGCGGCATTCGCAACCGGGGAGATCAGGACATGACGACGCTGATATACGCGGGAGTCGGGGCCCGGACGACACCTGCTGGAGTGCTGTCCGATATGACCGTAATGGCAGGGTGGCTGGCGCGGACCGGCTGGCATCTGTCGAGCGGCGGTGCGAGTGGAGCGGACAGCGCGTTCGCGAAGGGAGCGCCAGCCGGACAGCGGACGATATGGCTGCCGTGGCGGGGTTACAACGGACTGCGCGGGCCGGACTGCCGTGTGCTGTCGGCGGCGGCGATGGCGGCGTGCATGGAGGTCGCTGCCGGCCTGCATCCGGCGTGGGACCGGTGTCCACCCGCCGTCCGGAAGCTGCATGCCAGGAACGCGGCGGTGCTGTTGGGCGATACGCTGGACCGGCCGGTCGATGCAGTGGTGGCATTCACGGCCGAAGGTCGCGTCGAGGGCGGCACGGGCATGGCCATCCGTATTGCCAAGGCCCGCGGCATCCCGGTGCTGAATCTCGGGTCCATGTCGCCGCGAGCCGTCTGTGAGCGCCTGGCTGCGATCCGCCGCGCCGTCCATCCGTCGTAGAGGAAGAGAGAAGCGCCTGCCGGGCGAGTGTCCGGCAGGGCGGAGGGAGAGGGGCTCCCGCGCCGATGCCGGGCAGGGCAACGGCAAAGGAGTTTCCGCCATGTTTCGTCGCGATACATCCCTCGATCATCCGACCGGCTGCGACTTGCTCGCCGAACTCGGCGTCAATCGTCACACCGTCCGTGAGATCGCCGAGGACGAGCGCGCCATCCGCTGTCCCGAGCGGGGCGCGGCCTACCCGGAATACAGCTTCGCGAGCCTCGCCCCGGAACCGGCGTTCGGCATGGCCCTCCAGGACGCAGCGCCGGCGGAACCCTGGGACCCGGCGTCGTCGCTTCCTCAGCCGGATTGGAGGGGAGGAGGGCTTTTGGAGATTGAACGGTCGGGGGTTCGGGGGAGTGACCCGGCCCCGGTCGTTCGCAACCCATCGTCAACACTTGGACCCATGAGGAGATCGTCATGGCCTTCGGATTGAACAAGGTGCAGATCATCGGCCGCCTCGGCGCCGACGTCACCGTCAACCACCTCACCTCGGGCGGGCGCGTGGCCAACCTGAGCATCGCGACCGACGAGTCGTATATCAACAAGTCTCGTGTTTCATGATGCACCTTGTTGGGACTGTGAGGTCGATCCGCCAGATCTAGTGATCCCTCCGTCCCGTTGCACTCCATGTGGTGCAGCCGAACTCCAGCCACATCGTTCCCGTTCCTCCGATACCGGGCCAGACGCCTGACCGGAGTTGGAGTGAAGCGCGGGAAGGGTGAACGGAGAAGGGGGCGGAGAGAGTCGTCCCCGCCGTTCGCATTCCATCGTCATCATCCAGACCTGAAGGAGAAGACCATGAGCTTCGGACTCAATCGCGCGGAACTGATCGGCCGCCTCGGCGCCGACGTCACCGTCAACCACCTCGCCTCGGGGGGCCGCGTGGCCAACATGAGCATCGCGACCGACGAGAGCTACATCGACCGCAACGGCGGCGGCGAGCGCATCGACAAGACCGAGTGGCACCGCTGCGTGACGTTCCAGGACGGCCTGATCGACATGCTCGAGAAGCACGCGAAGAAGGGCCGCCTCGTCTACGTCGCGGGCAAGATGCAGACCCGGCGCTTCCGCAAGGACGGCGAGGGCTCGGACCGGTTCTCCACCGAGATCCTGCTGGTCCCCGGCGGGCGCGTCCAGTTCTTGGACAAGCCTGCCAACGGCAACGGCGGGACGGCCTCGGCGCAGCCCGCGGACGAGCCTGCGAACGGTTCGGCCATGTCCTCGGATCCGGACGATTCGATCCCCTTCTGAGGGGTTGTTTCCCTTCGTTCCTCCCTCCCAACTCGGGGCCGGCGCTTCGGCGCTGGCCCTTTTTTTGGTGCGGGCTTCGAGCCTCCACCGGCGCCCGGGCCGACCGGCTGCCGCGGTGATGTCTTTCCCTGGCAGCATTTTCACCCTCACGATGCGGGTTCCGCCAACTGCACCGATTCCCCGGCGCAGTTGGCTCTGTACATGCAGTATCGTCGCCGGCCTTCGGTCGGGACGATGACCCGCTCCACCCGCGCGTCCGTTGCGGTTCTCCCCAGCCGCCGGACGACCCTCTCGTTGAAGCCGATTTGCGCGGCTACTTCCGCAGCCGTCGAGAAGCCCTGGTCCCGAAGCCGTTTCGTCGCGCGTTCGAGGTAGTTGGGCAACCCGTAAGCCCGCCGTATCCTGCCTACGTGCGCGGCCGTGTAGAGTTGGCCCGTCCAGTTTCGGCGCCCCATGGCGTTCAGTTCCCGTGCGGTGCCTTCGTCACCGTGGGTTTCGAGCAGCCGGTCGACCGCGGCGACCGTTTCCGCGGGCGTCTTGCGGATCTCCGCCATCGGTCTCGGCAACTGAAGCGGCTCGAGCGTCAGGGAGCGACCCCCGCGCATGCGCACGCCGATCGCCACCTCGGAGCCGTTCCGGGTCAGCGTCGCATCCTCGATCAGAAGCCCGAGCAGCCGCTTGCGATCCGCGTTGCCCGTCTCGGCGGCGTTCCATACCTGCTCGAAGTCGCGCGCCAGTTCCCGGATGCGTTCGACCTGCCGCGCGGAGAGCTCGGTATCGCGCGCCGCGGCGCGGTCCTCGCGTTCCCGGCACGCCTCTTCCAGATCGCGCAGGCGCTCGTTCCAGTCGGCCTCCAGCGATGCCGCCACCAGCCGATTGGCCGGGTCGACCTCGTAGAACCTCCGCCGCGCCAGGTCGGCCTCGTAGCGGATGGCCTCGATGCGCCTGGCGCGCTGGGCATCGGCCTCGGCGAACTCGACCTCGACCTGCCGCTGGATCGCCAGGGCAAGATCGATGTTCTCGCGGTTCATCGCGTCGATCACGAAGCGGGATATCTCGGCGTCGACGAGATCGCCGCGTATGGTCTGGCAGGTCTTCCGTCCGTAGCGCGACAGCTCTTCGTTGCAGACGTAGACGTAGCGCGCCGGCCGGTTGCGATGCGGCAGAGCGTTATTGTACTGCATGCCCATGCGCCGGCCGCAGTGGCCGCAGATCACCCGCGACTGCAACAGCGCCGCTCCCTCGCGGGGCGCCGCGGTGCGCGCGGGCGATTCCAGGAAGGAGGCGGCATTGCCTCTCAGGGTGGCTCGATTGCGAAGGTACTCCTCCCAATCGATGAAGCCCACATGGGCATCCTCAATGCACACCTTCCACTCCTCCATCGGCACGGTACGCAACCTTCCGGTCCCGTCAGCCCGCCGCAGGACGTGCGTCTGGCCATAGACGTACGCGCCGGCGTAGCGCGGATTCTTCAGGATGCGGCCGATTTGCGGCACGCGCGGAGGCGCCCAGCGCAGCTCGCCGTAGACCGGCCCGCTTCGCGGCCGTGACGGCAGCTCGATGTTCTCGCGGTGCATCCATTTCGCCACCGCCATCGCCGACCCCATCCGGCGGAAGCTGTCGAACACGAGACGGATGGCGTCGACGACGGACCGGTCGGGGTCGAACACCACCTCGTCCTTGTCGTTGTAGGCCAGGCCGACCGGCAGCCGCATCTTCAGCGCGCCGCGCGCGGCGGCGTTGCGCTGGCCGCCGACCAGCCGCGCCTTGATCCCCTGAAGCTCGAACTCGCTCAGGGTCCCTTTGACGCCCAACAAGAGCTTGTCGTTGCCGTCGTTGGGATCGTAGATGCCGGTCTCGTCAAGGATCAGGGTATTGGTGATGCCGGCGATCCGCAGCAGCTGGTGCCAGTCGGCGTTGTCTCGCGCCAGACGCGAGACTTCCAGGCCGAGAACGATCCCCACTTCGCCGGCGGCAATGCTCCCCATCAGGTCGCGGAAGCCGCCGCGGTTTCCGCTGTAGGCGCCCGACTTGCCCTGGTCCTCGTCGATCACCCGGATGCGGTCCATCGGCCAGCCGAGCGCCGTCGCCCTCTGGCTCAGCCCGTACTGGCGCCGCGTGCTCTCGGTGTTTCGCATGACCTGGCGAAGCGAGGACTGTCGCACGTAGAGGCAGGCCTCGCGCTCCAGATGATGCGGCGCGATCTTGCGCGTTTGCGCTTCAGACATGACGATTCTCCTCGTATTCCCGCGCGGTGTTGGCGATCGCGGGAAGCGTCGGCGCGCCCAGCAGGCGCCGGACCTGGCTGGCGGCCTCGGCGATCGCCGCATCGACGATGGGCAGGTCCACGTTGACGGACGAAGCCGACGGCGGCAGCGGGCGGCTGCGCCCGCACGCCGCCCCGGCCATGGCCAGGGCGCCGCGCAGACCGTGGAAGCGCAGCGCGGCGATGGCGTTGCTGTCGCCGCCCGATAGCCAGAGCCGCCGCCAGCTCTCGTAGGTCTTCCAGGCGTCGTCGCGCATCATGGCCCAGGTTCCGACGGTTTTTTTTGAAGCCGCTCCAGGGCCTTCTCGAGACCGCGCGGATGAACCCTGACGCCGAACTCGGCCTCGATCAGCGGCGCCAGCCGGCGCGCGCCCACCCGGCCGTGCCGGGCCCTGTAGTTCTCGACGAAGCGCAGGATCTCCGGGCTGATCTTGTGCGGTCCTCGCGGCCCGCGCCGCGCCGGGATGAGCTCCTGCAGCCCGCCCCCGTCGAACGCCTTGACCATGCGGAAGCAGGTCGGCCGCGAGACCCCGAACCGCGCCGCCGCCTGCGCGAGGCTCGCTTCGTCTACACGGACCAGCCGGACCATCTCGTAGCGGACCTGGAGCAGGTCGCGGGAATCGAAGAAGTCGCCGGCGGCGAACATCGGGTCGCTGACCTTTTCCGGCGTTCGGTTGAGGGTGCCGGCCTCCCTGAGCCGGTCCTGCTTCTCGGTGTCGTCGCGACGGTCTGCCATGGCGATGAGGTCCTCCGAAGTAGTTTCAATAAATAATACGCTTTCTTTCAGCGCCGTGTCAACACCCGACCGCGATACTCTCGCTCTATATGGCAGTGTATCAGCTATTATCCGGAATTTCATGCCAGGCACCGCCGCGCTCAAGCGCCCTAGTTTCTGATCATATAGCGCCATTATTTCTGATCACGCTCGACCGCCGGTGCAAGAAGCGCGTCGACAAGCTCGCGAAGCACAATCAGGTCGTCTCCCCGGAACAGGCAGCGACCCGACGCAACGCGCTCGAAGTCGTCGACCTGCCCCAGGGACGTCCAGGAAACCGGCACGCTGACAAGGGTTGCGCCGCCCGAGCCGTCCGCGAAATAGCGGACAATCGCTCTCTTGGATCCGCCCACACGGTCGTAAATTTGGACCGTTTGGCCCCTGAGCGGATGGAACGGGTGGGTGATCACAACATCCTGATGATCACCCTCTTCGGCGCAACGGCCTGCATTTGGGAACGGTAGAAAAGCAGACCGGCGAGAAGGTCGACAAGACCGAGTGGCACCGGGTCGTCACCTTCCAGGACGGGCTGATCGACATGTTCGAGAAGCACGCCACCAAGGGCCGGCTGGTCTACGTCGACGGCAAGCTGCAGACCCGGCGCTGGTCGAAGCCGGGCGAGGACGGCGACCGCTTCTCGACCGAGATCCTGCTCGTCCCCGGCGGACGTGTCCAATTCCTGGACAAGCCGAACGGCAACGGCGCGGGGATGCAGCCCGACCCGGACATGGCGGGCGACACCGCCGCCGCCCCGGCTTCGGCGCCCGCCGACCTGGACGACGAGGTGCCCTTCTAGAAAGCCTCCGGCTCATCGTTCCTCCCTCCCCAACTGGGCCGGCGCCTCGCGCGTCGGCCCTTCTCTTTTGCAGTCGAGCCGGAGGCGGACCGTCACGGCTCCGCGCGGGCCGCTCCGCCGGCCCGCGCGAGCGGAGGCTGGCTCGCACTTGGGCGAAGCGCGGAGGGCCGGAGGGAGCCCGCCGCCGGCAACGGAGGATGACGGCATGCGTATCTACAACCGCGACGAGGTTTGCAGTTTCCGGTTTACCCGGGCGGCTTGGGGCGAGTTCAGCAACTTCGCGCCGCTGGCGGCGCCGATCGCCGCCGGCCCGTGGACGTTTCCGACGTCCGAGCACCTGTACCAGGCGGCGAAGTTCGGCGCCGCGCCGGACGTGCAGCAGCGCATCGCCGGCGCGCCCACGGCGCGCGACGCGGCCGCCATCGGGCGCGGCGAGCGGACCGGCCTCGACCCGCGCTGGAACGAGCAGCGCGTGAACGTCATGCGCTGGGTGCTGCGCATGAAGCGCGAGGCCAATGCCGCCGAAATCGACGCCGCGCTCGCCGCGTCCGGCGACCGCGCGATTGTCGAGGTCTCGACCCGCGACGCCTGGTGGGGCGCGAAGCCCGCTGGCGACACGTTGCGCGGCCACAACGTGCTGGGGCGGCTCTGGATGGAGCTGCGCCGGCAGCTGCGCGACGGCGATCCCGCCGCGCGCTCCGCGGCCTGGGCCGGCCGTATCCGCGTCGGCCGCCTCGCCGCCGGAGTCCGGGAAGAGCGCGGATAAGGGCGTTCGTTGCATGAGGAGAGAGAGAATGTCCCGCGACAGCATCTTCGCCCAGGGAGCGGTGATCGTCCCCGACTTCGTCACCCCCGCCGAGGAGGAGCGCCTCCTGCTGCGGATTTCCCAGGCGCCCTGGATGACCGAGCTGAGCCGGCGCGTCCAGCACTACGGCTACCGCTACAGCTACACCGGCGCTAGCCGTCCGGTCCCGGCGGCGCCGTTCCCGCGCTGGGCCGAGGTCATGGCGGACCGGCTTCGGGAACGCTTCGGCGGCGCGCTGCCGGCGCAGTGCATCGTCAACGAGTACCGCCCCGGCCAGGGGATCGGGATGCACGCCGACCACCGCGACTTCGGCTGCGTCGTCGTTTCGCTGTCGCTCGCCGACGACTGGCCGATGCGCTTCCGACCGCGCTCCGTGCGCCCCTACGCGCGCGACGGGCTGCCCGGCGACGAGGTGGCGGTGCTGCCCCGCCGCTCGGTCCTGCTGCTCGCGGGCGCCGCGCGGCGGGACTGGATGCACGGCATCGACCGCGCCGACACCGCGCACCAGGCCGACACCCGCCTCTCCGCCACCTTCCGCACCCTCGCGCGGTAGCGCTCGGACGGCCTGCCGCCGTCCGGGCTCCGCGCCCGCGCTTCGCTCGGGCCGCTCGCGCGCCGGCTCCGCCAGGAGGCGGAGGCCGGCCGGTATCGGGCGTCCCGCAGTTTCCCGGAGGAGCTCGCCCATGCACCACGATCCGTCTCCCGCCGCCGCCATCGCGGCTGCCCTCGCCGCGCGCGCCGAGGAGGTGTGCCGGCGCTATCTCCCCAACGGCCGTCGGCTCGGCCGCTACTGGATCTGCGGCGACCTCGACGGCGCCCGCGGCCGCTCGCTCTTCGTCCGCCTCTCCGGCTCCGGGAAGCCGGGCGGTTGGACGGATGCAGCAACGGGGCAGCACGGCGACCTGCTCGACCTGATCCGCTACCGCTCAGGAGCGCCGACGCTGCGCGCGGCGCTCGACGAGGCGCGGGCGTTTCTTGCGCTGCCTGCCGCGCCGGCAGCGCCCTCAGACGAGCCCTACGACCCGACCGCGGCGGCACGCCGCCTGTGGCGGCGCTGCCGGCCTGTCGCCGGCAGCCACGCGGAACGCTACCTGCATGCGCGGGGCCTGTCGCGCTGCCGCTTCGCGGCGCTGCGCTTCCACCCCGAGCTTCGCTATCGCGAAGGCGCGACGGTGCGCCGGTTCCCGGCGCTGGTCGCCGCCGTTACCGGCGACGGCGGCCGGATCTTCGGCGTGCAGCGCACCTGGCTCGACCCGCGCTCGCCCGCCAAGGCGGATATCGCCACCCCGCGCAAGGCGCTCGGCCGCATCCACGGCCTCGCGGTGCGCTTCGGCGCGCCTTCCGACGACGCTGCGCTCGTCGTCGGCGAGGGCATCGAGACGGTGCTCTCGCTGGTCACCGCCGTGCCGGAGATCGCGGCGGCCGCCGCGCTCTCGGCCGGGAGCCTCGGCGCCTTCGCGCCTCCGCCCGGCACAGCCCGGCTGGTGATCGCAAGGGACAACGACGAGGACGGCGCGCTCGCGGCCGAACGCCTCGCCCGGCGCTGCGCGCGGGCGGGCATCGCCGCCACCGTGATCGTGCCCGTGGGCAACGACTTCAACGACGACCTGGTCGATCTCGGCGCGGCGGCGCTGCGCGCCCGCCTCGCGCCGCTGTTCCGCTGCGCGGGAGGAAGAGAGGAGCGGAGGGTCGGGCAAGCCGTCCTGGAGAGTGGAGAGAGTGTATGAGCGCCGTCGTCAATCTCAGAAACGAGCCCGCGCTCCGCGCGATGCTCGACTGCAACCCGGTACACGACAACACCGTGCTGATCGACCGCCGCTCCAAATGGGGCAACCCGTTCCGGATCGCTCCGGATTGTTCGCGGGAACAGGCGGTCGCGCGCTACCGCGCCGATCTCTGGCAGCGGATCCGCGCCGGCGAGATCGCGCTTGAGGAGCTCGCCGAACTCGACGGCCGCTGGCTCGCATGCTGGTGCGACCCGCTGCCGTGCCACGGCCACGTTCTGGCGCGCGCCGCGGCCTGGGCCGCGAACGCCGTGGCGGGAGGCGCGTCATGAGCGGCCTCGCCTTCCGGCGCATCGCTCCCGACGAGTCCCGGATCCTTCTCGACGGCGATCACGTCGGCGACGTCCATGCGCTCGACGATCCGCTGCGCCCCGGCAAACGCCAGTTCATCGTCCACCTCGACGAGGACCCCCGAGGGCCCCGGCGCGTCCATGACCGCAACCGCATCCGCGAGGTGACCGAACGTCTGGTCGGCTCGCATCCGCTCTGGGGTTGATCCGATCCGCCCGCGCGAAGGAGTTGGAGAAGAGCTTCGCGAGGGCGAACAGGATGAATCGGGAGAAATGTCATGACCGCCCACACGCCGCGCTATCAACTCGCCGCCGCCGACCGGACCTGGGTCTACGCCATCGACGACACCGACTTCCCGCTGGACGTGCTGTCCGAGCACGAGGCGACGGACGACGCCTGGACAGCGTTCCACGCCGCGAACGCCCAAGCCGCCGTCGACACCATCGTCTTCCTCTTCGACCTCCGGTCCGACCGCACAATCGTCGCCAGCTCGGACGACGACGACCCTGTCATTCTCGCGCGGGCCGGTGCGTGATGCGGATCCGGCGATGCGGATGGCTGGGAAAGTCCTGGGCGATGCCCTTCGGGCCCGGGCTATCCGCTCATATCTGCGGTCGCTGGCGCTCCCTCCGATACCGCTCCTATCCCTATCGCCTCCGCGAGCTCCGCTCGCTCCGCGCTACGCTTGCCACCGCCTTCGGCGGTCGCGGCCTTGCGGGCGGGTGCTCGACCGCTCGGCCTTCGGCAACGCGCTGTCCGCTGCGGGCCGGGAACCGTGTCCTCGCTCGCTGCGCTCCCTGCGGGCCGCACCACTTCCCGACCCTCCGCTCCGGCGCGCTCGCGGTCTGCGCTCCCGTCCTCGGCCGCGAAGCGGCTGGCGCCGCTTGGGGGGGAGAGAAGCGCACCACGACGTGATGTCCAATTGTGTCACAGTAGAGTCGAGGACTGGCGCGCCAGTTGTAGGGTCCGGTGGCTTGTCCGTCGCTTTCGCTCCGGGCCTCAGTCCGGCTCCCATGACCGCGTTTCCAGTCCCCGCTCATCAAACCGGACGTGCGGATTTCCCGCATCCGGCTTTCGGACGAGATCATGCCTTCGCGCTCGGAAGGCCCAGTGCCTGCCGCGTCAGACGGGTGAGGCCGTATTCGTCGTGGAGCCTCTGGGCGGGGTATTGCACAGTTGCCCCGTGCCGCGTCTTGTGCTTTCGGCAGAGCCACTGGCGAAACCGCCGGACCGCATGTCGGTTGACGACGTTGAAGGCCGGGCTGACCTGCCCGAGGCTAAAGTAGTTTGCCCACCCGGTCATAGTCCGGTTCAGACGCCCTACCATCACCTCCGATGGTTGCCCACCGTACCCTCTCACCGTCATGTCGCTGATCCTGCGGCATATGCTCTGGACACTCGCCTGGCTGGGCCGGGTGCCGATGTACGACCCCCGACCATCCCGGCGGTAGGTGTGTCCGATGCGGTAACCCAGAAACTCTAAAGGCTCTTCCGGGCACCGCAAGCACCGGGTTTTCCGCGCGTTGACCGTGAGCTTCAGACCCGCCATGAGCCGCTCGACCGCCGCCAGCATTTCCGCCGCCGGGGCCTTGCCGAGCACACAGAGGTCGTCGGCATAGTTCACGATTTCCGCACGGAAGCGCCGGGCGTAGCCCAGCGCCTTCCAGCCCAAGATGAAGCGCCGCATGTAGACGTTGCTGGCCAAAGGCGAGATCGGTGCCCCTTGCGGGGTTCCTTTCCGTTCCCTGCGCGCCCGGTTCGTGCGGCGCTTGCCGCCCTCGCCGTCGTCCTCTTCCACCGGCATTTCCAGCCACGCCTTGATGAGCTTGAGCATCCGCCCGTCGCTGATGCGGCGGGCGAAACTCTTGAGAAGCTCGGCGTGCGGTATCTCGCCGAAGTAGTTGGACAGGTCGCAATCAACAACCTCTTGGTGCCGCCCATATAGGAGGCGGCGAACGCGTTTTACCGCGCCGTGGGCACTCCGTCCCGGCCTGTAGGCGTACTGCTCCGGTTGCAGGTCCGCTTCGAATATCGGCTCAAGCACAAGCAGAGCCGACGTCTGCGCTACCCGGTCCCTTATGCAGGGGATGCCCAATGGCCGGAACTTGCCGGGCTGCTTCTTCGGGATGAGCACCTGCCGTACCGGCTTCGGTGTGTACGCCCCATCCTTCAGTTCCCGCGCCAGTTCCCCAAGCCAGCGCCCCACGCCAACCGACTCGATGTCCGCGAACGTCTCGCCATCCACCCCGGCAGCCCCGCCATTCCGGCGAACCCGCTTCCAGGCTTCGGCGAGGAAGTCCTCGCGCCACACCTTGTCGATCAGCGCATGGAATCGCCGACCGGGTTCTTCCTTAGCTTTCGCATGTAGCACGGTCTGGAGTTTCCGAACTCTGTCTGACCCTGTTAGGTTTTCACCAGTAGTCACGCCTTGCTTCCTTTCCGTACTGCTCTCGAACCAGGGCTCCTTTCCTCCACCGGCATTACCCGGCTTCAGCGGTACTACGAGCCCATCCGCCACCCTGCCGGCCCAGCCTGCCCCTCGCGGGGTTCCGGTTGGTGTGTGCACACCACCGACAGGGCTTCCCGTGTTGCCTCCATCCTCCTCTTCCATGCGTGCCGCCGCCATTGCCCCGGTGGGACCGGCCGGTGCTTGCGTCGTTCGCTTCCCGACCGATGGCAGCCTTCCCCGGAGCACGGGCGGGTCGGCTCCCACATCACTGGTTTCGAGGCCTGCTCGGCGTTCACTGCACGTTGCGGCCCGCATGGTCGCTAAGCCGCCCAAGGCGGCCCGTTACATCGAAGTGCTTCAAGCTATGTCGTTACCTCCATAACTCGCTCCGATTGCTACCGGCTGGAACGACATTTGCCGGGCGGGATTTGCACCCGCTGAAGGATGGTGCCTTTCACGGCACACCGTGCTCGCGCCAGCAACCCTCCGGGTCCTCCGCTCCGCTCCGGCCTGGCCCAAGAAGCTCTAGGGCGGGCCGTGAAAGCCGCCGACCGTGAAGATCGCAGGGCGATCTTCCGCACCACTCGGCGACTTTCCGCACCAACCCCGCCCAAGAGCTTCTAAGGCCAGGTGCTTCTGCTGCGCGCGCGTGCCCCAACAGGACATCACATCGGGGATCGGCCCCGAACGTGAAACGATCCGAAAGGAAATCGACATGACCTTCGATATCGACACCATCGAGACCGGCGGACAGTCCGTCACCGCGACCGTCTGCGAGAACGCGGCGCTGTTCGGTGCCACCCCCGAGCGGGACGAGTTCGACACCCGCGAGGTCTGGGACCGGGACGACGCCACCGACGCCGTGAGCGAGGCGTTCCGCATCATGGCCCAGGGCGTCGCGCCGGACGGGTTCCAGATCGCCGACGAGCGCGAGAGCCTGCTCTGGGGCTTCGTCAACATGCTCGACAGCCAGACCCAGCGCCTCGACCGCGCCGCCGACAAGCTGATGCCCGACCTCCGCGACCTCCAGCGCGCCCAGGACGGCACCGAGATCAAGTCGCGCGAGCTGGAACTGGTGACGGACAGGGCGCAGAACCTCACCGCGCGCCGCGACGCCTTCGAGCAGATGCGCGACATGGCCGCCGAAGCCTACCGCGACGAGACCGGCGGCATGTGGCGGCCCCGGCGCGGATCGCATGCGAGCCAGACCGGCAAGCTGACCTCCGCCGCCATCGACGCCCGCGACTACCAGCGCGCCCGCAAGGACCGCAAGACGCAAGCCCATCTGCCGCAGGGCACCCTCGTCGCCATCGCGGGCGGCAAGGACATCGCCAACCCGGCAGCCGTGATCGAGCGGCTCGACAAGACCCGCGCCAAGTATGCCGACATGGTGCTGGTGCATGGCGGCGGCCCCGGCGTCGAGAAGATCGCGGCAAGCTGGGCCGAGCGCAACGGCGTCCACCAGATCGTCTGCAAGCCGGACTGGGACCGCCACGGACGCGCCGCCCCGTTCCGCCGCAACGACGAGCTTCTCAACCTCCTGCCGAAGGGCGTCATCGCGTTCCCCGGCTCCGGCATCACCGAGAACCTCGTCGACAAGGCGCGGCAGCTCGGCATCCCGGTCCAGCGCATCGCGGCCTGACCGCAGCGCATCGCGGGCCGCGCCGTCATCCCCGGCAACGGGCGGTGGCGGCGCGGCCCGTTTTCACGTGCGCACATCGGTGGCGCGGCAACGCCGTCCTCGCGGACGCTTCGCGCCGCGCTCGTGCTCCGGCTCGCTGCGCCCGCCGATCGCGGTTGCGTTCCGCTGCCGCGTCACCCGCCGCTGCACCATGCTGCGCATGAGTGCATCGGCAACTGCGCCGATCCCGGCGCACTTGCCCCGGACCGCGTTCCGGGGCCGCCGCTCGCGGCACTCGTGCAGGCGCTCCTGCGGAGCCCGCCCGCACTTCGTTCGGCACTGCCTCGCGCAGTGCGCTCCGCATCGCCGTCCGCTCACACGCCGCGGTGGCTCCGATCCGCCGGGTTCCCCGGCGTCGATTTCCCGATCTCCCGTACAGCGCAAATCAGGCTTCCGACCGCCCGGGGCGGCCTTGGGTCTCACACCCCACGCAGCTTGCTGCGGTCGTCTCGGGAGGCCCATTGAACATCCCTTTCGGGGACTTGCGGGGACTTGAGACCCCTTGAGCCCCCTTGAGAATGCTGGACCGAGCGTGTATCGGTGCGACATGCGCCAATCGTCATCCTCCAGGGCTCTCCCGATCCCTCCCGTCCCCGACCGGCATGCGGGCGACATGCGCCGAATCCGCAACCGCGACACGGCCGCCATGCGGAAACCCGGACACCGATACACGACCGCCATGCGCCGGGTTGCCGGCCGGCTGCCCTCCGGCGGCGGTTCATGCAGGCCCTGCCGCCGCGGTCACCGAAGCGCCGGCGCGGCGTTTTCGGCTCCACCCGGCCTGCAAATTCACGCGGCGGCCATGCCCGGCATCGTCTCGACCTGTGCAATTCGGCGGCGGGCGGACATGATTTCACATCGGAATCGGTCGCCAACAGGCGCCGCGACGGCCCCGTCGCCGCAACCGGGCGGGAGATGACCATGACGAATTCCGATCCCCTGCCACCCGAAACCGATGCGGCATCGGCCGGCGGCCGGGGCGCGGCGCGCAGGACGCGGGGCATCCGCTTCTCCGAAACCGAGTGGCGCGAGGTCCGCGAGGCGGCCGAACGGCACGGCGTTCCCGCCGCCGAGTTCGTCCGCGCGGCGGTTCTGGACGCCGCCCGCGGGCGCGACGGCGCCCCGAGCCTTGCCGCGCTGGCGCCGCTGATCGAGCGGACCTTCCGCTACGCCTGGGTGCTGGCGACGCTCAGGCGGGACGAAATGGCCGCGGCCGGGCGCGGCGAGGAGATGGAACGGCTGGTCGAGGGCGCGAAGGATTTGCAGCGACAGGTGCAGGACCGCAGGCCCGGCGGTGCCGCATCCGGTCCGGGAGAGGCTGGCGACGACGGTTAGGCTGTCGGGTTTCGGCGGCTTGCCGATACCGCGGGTCGCACCGTTTACAGTTCCGGGCGCTTCCTGGCGGCGTCCGGCCACGACCGCCATGCGGCGCCGCGGGCCGGCATGGGCACACTCGACGGCTTCCCTTCCGCCCGCGAGGTTGGTACAAGGCCGATGAAGGATATCGTGCGAACTCCGGCGCCGCCGCGTTGCGGCATTGTCGGGTTCGCCTTTGAAGAGGGTGATTTGGCGATGATCGGAAGCATGCAGAAGATCGCGGCGGCGCTTGCATCGGCAGCCGGGAAAATCCGCTTGACAAGTTCGTTTGCCGTTCCCGGTATAATCGCCGGATCGCCGGATCGCCGGATCGCCGGATCGCCGGATCGCCGGATCGCCGGATCGCCGGATCGCCGGATCGCCGGATCGCCCATGCTGCGTCCGCGTGACGGCCATGAGCGCGTTCGCATGGCTGCGCCGTTCCCGGCGTCAGTCCTCACCGCCTGAGACTTCCTCTTCCGCCGGACGGCATTCCGCTTCCCGCCGGCCCGCTCCTTCCTCCGGCAGTTCCAATCCTGCATCCGCGCAGCGCGTCCTTGCCGCGTGTGCGTCCGGCGTCGCCCGCCACCTGCGGCGCGGCCTGCGCCCCGTCCTTGCCTCCGCGCTGCTTGCCCTGCCCCTGCTCGCCGGCCTGCCGACCGGGGCGCAGGCCCAGGTCGCGTGCAGCACGGCCAATGCCGACGGCTCCTACAACGTTCCCTTCGACTGGGCGCTGAAGCCCTCCGGCCTCGCCGCCGGCACCAAGTTCCGCCTGCTGTTCGCCACCTCGACGAGGCGCAACGCCTCAGCGACCGACATCGCGACCTACAACACCTTCGTGCAGACCCGCGCCAAGGCGGGCCACAGCGCGATCTCCGACAGCTGCGGCAACCTCTTCAAGGTGGTGGGCTCGACCTCCGCGATCGACGCCCGCGTCAACACCGACACCGAATCGACCGACACGGCGGCGCTGATCTACTGGCTGAACGGCGCCAAGGTCGCCGACAGCTACGCCGACTTCTACGACGGAAGCTGGGACAGCCGTGCGCACAGGACCGAATCGGGAGGGACCAGCAGTTATACGTTCGTATTTACAGGCAGCAATCAGGACGGCACCAAGAGCTCCTCCATTGCATTTGGTGCAGCGGCGGTTAGCACAGCCAATCTGAACAGCGGCGGTCCACTTGCTGGCTCCGGTTCTACTATTAACACCGCTACCCACCGCTTCCTCGCCCTCTCCCCGATCTTCACGGTAGGCACGAAGCCGGTCGTGACCCTTTCCGCGGGCACTTCGCCGGTGACGGAGGGCACGGCGGCGAGCTTCACCCTGACCGTCACCCCGGCCCCGTCGGCGCCCCTGGATGTCAGTGTGCACATCAGCGAGGGGGCAGCCGACGTCATCGATACGGCCAACGAGGGCTTCAGGACGGTCACGATCCCGGCCGGCGCCGCCACGCACGCCGTCAACGTCCCCACGGACAACGATACCGCGGACGAGCGCCCCGGTCAGGTGCGTGCGGCTATGACGCCCGCAACGGACTACACAATAGGCGGTATTGGAATCGCCACCGTCGTCGTCACCGACAACGACGCCACGCTTGTGAGCCTTGTGGCGACGTCGGACGTGACCTTCACGGAGGAGACCCCGACGGACACGGCGGCGGTGACGGTGCGCCTGCCGCGGCGGCTCTACGCGGGCGAGAACCTGGCGGTGCCGATCGAGTTCACGGGAACGGGACTTGTACTCCAGGACTTGGCGAATCGGAGCTACACCCTGTCCGTTTCGGGCACCGGAGTGACTGGTTCGAGCCTGACAAGCACCACCGTCTATGTGCGCTTCACCGGCCATGACACCGACATCGTGCGGGAGGCCACGGTCACCGTGACGCCGACGAGCAACGACGACGGCGACACGGCGGCCGGTTCCCTCACGATGGAACTTTCAACTCTCTTGTCCGGCGAATGGACCAGCAGCTTCACCACGGTCGGCGGCGGCGGCGCGCCCCACGGCACGGACGACCGGGTGAGGCTGGTCTATGCCGACAACGACGTAATGTTCGACACCCTGACCCTGCTCGACCTCGGCGGGCCGCGGATCCACCTGGACATCGGGACCTCGCCGGGAGTGACCGGGAGCGGGCGCGACTGGACCCTCGAGGAGGGAGCCGACATCGTGCTGCGCTTCAGCAACCTCACGAGGACCCTGCACGGCCAGGACCTCGTGGTGAACTACGCCGTGGCGGGCGCCAAATTCCATGTCCCCGACGGCCACCGGGGGACCCGGACGGTTACGATTCCGGCGAACACGCGCTCGGTCCAGATGACCCTTCCGACCGAGGCCACCACCGCGGACGAGACCGACGCGAAGCTGTCGGTGATGCTCCTGGCCGCGACCCCCCCGATGGGGGAGACCAACACCCTGGGGATCTACACGACCAACTTCAAGCCGCTGAACTTCACGGTCACGGACGGATCGGACGGAGGGACGGGCACCATCACCCCGATCGCCACGGTCGAGACGTGGTACGCGAACCCCTCCAACGACCCGGACAAGCCGGACGCGGCGGACCCGCGGATCGAGGGGGAGGACCTCCAGTTCACGGTCCGGTCGCACCCGGCGGCGCAGGTGCCGTTCACGGTCTGGCTGAAGGTCGAGGAGACCGTCGGGGCCGGTTACGGCGACTGCGTCGCGGCGGGGCAGGAGCGGGTGCGCACGGTGCGGTTCGCGCCCGGGGCGAGCCGGCGGACTCTCCGCGTGCCGACGGTGGACGACGACGTGGACGAACATGACTGCGAGGTGACGGTGTCGCTGGCGTCGGATGCCGCGGGCACGGTGCCCGTGGCGCCGTATACCCAAGTGTCGACCGGGGGCCGCGGCGGCTACCTTATCAACAGGGACCCCGGCTCGGGTCCCATGGTCCGGAACAAGTTCGTGGCGACGCGGCTGGTCCGCGACAACGAGGCCGGCCCCAAGGGGAGCAGTTCGGATGACGGGATCGGTCCCGTGACCCCGGGCGCGGGTCCGGCGGTGACGATCTCGGCGGATGCGACGGAGGTCGACGAGGGCGGCGACGTGACCTTCACGGTCACCGCGGACCCGGCGCCGGCGCGCGACCTGGAAGTGACCGTGTCGGCCGACGAGGAGATGGGCTCGGGCGACGACCGCACCGGCGGCGGGCATTTCGGGACGGTGACGGTCCGGGCGGGCCAGACGACGGCGACGTGGACGCTGACGACGATATCGGACCAGGTCGCCCTGGCCGACGGCACGGTGACGGGGCGCATCGAGGCGGGCGACGGCTATACGGTCGGCAAGCCGTTCGAGGTGACGGTGGCGCTGCTCGACGACGACGGGGTCGTGACGCAGGGCGAGAAGGATTCGGTCGTGACCGATCCCGCGACCCCGGGCGTGGACGCCGCGCTGGTGGCCGAGGTGACGGCGCTGGCGGACGGACATTCCAACCCGGCTGCGGCGGCGCGGCTGCGGCGCGTCGTCAAGGGCATGACCGGGGAGGACGGCGGCTACACGGCGGAGGAGTGCCGGGAGGCCGCTACCCGGCACGGCGTGCTGTCCACATGGAAGCCCTGGTGCGACGAGATTGCGCGCCGCGAGGCGCACACGCCGCCCGTGCCGCAACAGCAGCAGGTCATGACCCTGCCGGCGGTGAGCGTCTCGGCGGGTGCGGGCGTCACGGAAGGCGGGGATGCGGTGTTCACGGTGACGGCGAGCCCGGCCCCTGCGGCGGAGCTGTCGGTGACGGTGACCGTGGCGACTGCCGGCGAGTTCGGCGTGACCGCGGGCAGCCGGACCGTTCCCATCCCGACCACGGGCAGCGCCACGCTGACGCTGGCGACGTCCGATGACGAGGCCGACGAGCCCGACGGCTCGGTGAGCGTGACGGTGGCGGCGGGCGACGGCTACACGGTCGGCGATCCGGCGTCGGGCAGCGTGGCCATTGCCGACGACGACCCGGCGCCGCCGGTCGCGACGGTGGACGCTGCGCTGGTGGCCGAGGTGACGGCGCTGGCGGACGGACATTCCAACCCGGAAGCAGCGGCGCGGCTGCGGCGTATCGTCAAGGGCATGACCGGGGAGGACGGCGGCTACACGGCGCAAGAGTGCCGGGATACCGCGACCCGGCACGGCGTGCTGTCCACGTGGAAGCCCTGGTGCGACGAGATTGCGCGCCGCGAGGCGCACACGCCGCCCGAACCGGAGCAGCAGCAACAGCAGCAGGTCATAACCCTGCCGGCGGTGAGCGTCTCGGCGGGTGCGGACGTGACGGAAGGCGGGGACGCGGTGTTCACGGTGACGGCGGACCCGGCGCCTGCATCGGCGCTGTCGGTGACGGTGACCGTGGCGGCTTCCGGCGAGTTCGGCGTGACCGCGGGCAGCCGGACCGTTCCCATCCCGACGACGGGCAGCGCCACGCTGACGCTGGCGACGGCGAACGACGAGGTTGACGAGCCGGACGGCTCGGTGAGCGTGACGGTGGCGGCGGGCGACGGCTACACGGTCGGCGACCCGGCGTCGGGGACCGTGGCCATTGCCGACGACGACGCGCCGCTGCCGGCGATCGCGGTCTCGGCGGGGGACGCGGTGACGGAAGGCGGCGACGCGACCTTCACGGTCACGGCGAGCCCGGCCCCGGCCTCGCCGCTGGCGGTGAGCGTGACCGTGGCGACCGAGGGCGATTACGGCATCGCCTCGGGCACGCGGACCGTCAGCATCCCGACGGCGGGCAGCGCCACGCTGACGCTGGCGACGTCCGATGACGCCGCCGACGAGCCGGACGGCTCGGTGAGCGTGACGGTGGCGGCCGGCGACGGCTACACGGTGGGTTCCCCCGCGTCGGGCAGCGTGTCCATAGCGGACGACGACCTGCCGCCGCCGGCGGTGTCGATCGCGGCGAAGGCGGCCTCGGTGACGGAAGGCGGCGCGGCCGCCTTCACGCTGACCGCCGACCGCGCGCCGGACGCCGACCTGACGGTGACGCTTTCGGTCGCGGAGACCGGGGGCGGCGACCATGTGGCGGCGGCGGACGAGGGTCCGGCCACGGCGGTCATCGCGAAGGGCGCAACGGAGGCGGTCTTCTCCGTCGCCACGGTCGACGACGATGTGGACGAGCCGGACGGCTCGGTCACGGTGACGCTGAAGGACGGCGGGGGCTACACGGTCTCGCCGTCGCCGGGCGATGCGGCCGCGGTGACGGTCTCCGACAACGACGCGGCGGCGCTCCCGTCGCTCTCGGTGGCCGACGTGACGGTGACGGAGGGCGCGTGGATGGAGTTCACGGTGCGCCTGTCGGCGCCTTCGGCGGGGGGCGTTTCGGTGAAGGTGTCGACGCGCGATTCGACCCCGGTCTCGGCGACGAGGCGGGACTACTGGCCGATCTCCGGACGGACGGTGAGCTTCCGCGCGGGCGAGACCGAGCGGTCCGTCGGGGTCATCGTCTACGACGACAGCCACGACGAGGAGGCGGAGACGTTCGAGGTTGTGCTGTCGGATGCCAGGGGCGCTGCGATCGGCGACGGGGTCGCGGTCGGGACGATCGTGAACGACGACCCGATGCCGGCGGCGTGGCTGGCGCGGTTCGGGCGCACGGTTGCGGAGCAGGCTCTGGACGGGATCGCGGGCCGGATGTCGGCGGACCGCACGGCCGGCATGCAGGGCTCGATCGCCGGGCAGGCGCTCTCCTTCGATCCGGCCGCCAACGACAACCCCGGATCGCGGGGAGCCGGCCCCGGCCATGCGCCGGACGGCGCCGCTGTTCCGGGCGGGACCGGCGCGCTGGCGCTGGCCGATGTCGCGCAGGCGTTCGGCGGCCAGTCCGGCCACTCCGGTCCGGGCGGCTTCGGTCATGACGCGGCCGGGTTCGCGACAATGGAGCCGCAATCGCAAACCATGACGGCGCGCGACGCCCTTCTGGGCTCGAGTTTCTCGCTGACCGGCGCGGCGGACGGCTCGGGCGGCAGCATGGCGTTCTGGGGCCGTGCGGCGCAGGGCGGCTTCGACGGCCGCGAGGGCACCTTCTCGCTCGACGGCACGGTCACCACCGGCATGCTGGGCGCGGACTATGCGCGGGGCAAGTGGCTGGTCGGCCTGGCGCTCGCGCAGAGCGCGGGCGAGGGCGATTACCGCGACAGCGATGTCAGCCCCCGTCCCGACGGCCAGACCTGCCCCGACGGCGTGGACAGCGGTCTTTGCAGCGGAGCCGTGCGCGCGGGCGACGGCAGTGTGGAGGCGTCGCTGACGGCGGCGATCCCCTATGCGGCGTTGCAGGCCTCGGAGCGTCTGAAGCTCTGGGGCGCGGCGGGCTACGGCTCAGGCCGCGTGACGCTGAAGACGGCGCTCGGCGGCAGCTACAAGGCGGACACGTCATGGAGCATGGCGGCGGCCGGGCTCAGGGGCGACCTCTTGGCTCCCCCGGCGGAGGGTTCCGGCCCGGCGCTGGCGGTGACCTCGGACGCGCTGTGGACGCGGAGCTCTTCGGAGAAGACCCGCGACCTGGCGGCGTCGGACTCCGACGCGACCCGGCTCCGGCTCGGCCTGGAGGGCAGCTACCGCATGGCCCTTGAGGGCGGCGGCCACCTGACGCCGAAGCTGGAGGTCGGCGCGCGCCATGACGGCGGCGACGCGGAGACGGGCTTCGGGGTGGAGATCGGCGGCGGGATCGCGTGGAGCGACCCGGCGCTGGGTCTGTCGCTCGACGTCTCGGGCCGCACGCTGATCGCGCACGGCAACGACGACCTGAAGGACCGGGGCTATGCGGCCTCGCTCGCCTTCGATCCCGACCCGGCGACCGGGCGGGGTCCGTCGCTGAGCCTGCGCCAGGAGTTCGGCGGACAGGCGCAGGGCGGGCTCGACGCGCTGTTCCAGCCGGCGACGCTGGAGGACCGCACGGGCAGCGAGGCGACGAGCCGCTGGAACATGGAGGCGGCATACGGCTTCCCGGCCTTCGGCGGGCGCTGGACCGGCAGCCCGCATGTCGGGCTCGGGCTCGCCACGGCTACGCGCGACTACAGCCTCGGCTGGCGGCTGACGCCTGCGGCCAACGCCAACGCGCCGGACCTGTCGTTCGGCCTCCGTGCGACCCGCCGGGAGAGCGACACGGCGCAGGCGGAGCACACGGTCGGGGTCAGTATTACCGCGCGGTGGTGAGGCGGCGGTAATCGCACCGTGGCCGCGGGTGACGGCGTCCGGGCGTGGCGGTTCCTCCGGCACGTCCCGGAATACGAGGCGGCGTGGCGGGCAGGGGCCGGTGTTCCGTCCCCGTCCGGCGGGGACCCGGGCCGGGTTCCCGGGGAGCCCGTTCCGGCCCCCCGATCGGGCCGGGAACGGGCTTTTCCGATGCACGTCCAGACGCGGGCCGACCTCGACGCGGCGCGCTTCGACCTGCTGGCCTGGGCGGACCCGAGGGCCGAGGACGGCCCCGCCTCGCCCTTCTGGGTGCAGGACGACATGCCGGAGGCGGCGGTCTCTCCGGATGCCGAGCCGCTCGCCGGGGTGGTGGCGGCCGGCGGCGGTTCGCTGGAGGGCCTGCGGCTGCTCGACGGCAATCTGGTGCTCAAGATCGAGCACGAGGAGGCGGCGCTCCAGATCCTGCTGCGCGACGCCGGGCCGTTCCCCGCCGCCGGCGGGATCGAGCTCTGCCACCCCTTCGGGCTGCGCATGCCGCACAGCATGCGCCGCCTGCTCGACTTCTGGCAGGTGGCGGGCCGCCCGCCCCCTCCTCGGAAAGGCAGGAGCAGGAGGAGCGCAACCTCGCGATCGTGATGGACGGGTTGCGGCGGGGCAGCAAGCCGCGCGGCATCGCAATGGACGTCTGGGGCGCGGACAGGGTCGCCGAGGAATGGGTCGCCCGCGAGGGGATGCGCTCGCAGATGCGGCGCTGGATCCCGAAGGCCAGGGCGCTGGCGGCCGGCGGCTGGCGCGACCTCGTGCCCCGCGAGCCGCCCGACGAGTGACGGGAAGGCCGTGCCGTCACAACCCGAGATCGAAACCCTTGCCCCCGCCGCGCTCCCGCGCCGGCGCCTCGCGCGGCTTCGCGGGCCGGGCGCCCTCTCGTTCCCTTGCCGGCGGCCCGCCCCTCCCTCGTTCCGGTTGCGGGGCCGCCTCGCGCGAAGCCCCGGCGGCATCGCGGTCCCGCTGCCGCGCCGTGCCGGTGCGGAGCCCGGCCTCGCGTTCCGGCTGACGCCCGCCGGCACGTCCGGCCTCCGGGGTCCGGCCGTCCTCCGCGCGCGGCATCCCGCCGACGGCTTCCAGCGCGGCGATGCGCTCGCCGGTGACCGCCTCCAGCTGCGCCTTCAGCTCGGCCGCGTCGTCGGTGACCAGCTCGGCCCGGTCGCGGGCGCGGGAGATCTCGACATAGAAGCTCTTCTGCGTGCTGAGATGCCTGTGCCGGGATTCCATCGCGGCGATGACGTTGTCCACCGTGCGGCCCTGGAAGGCGTGCACGGTCGACGCCCAGGCATGGTCGAGATGGCGCAGCTGCGGGTCGTTCGACCCGAGTTCGAGGGTCTTCCCGCCCTCCAGGCGGAAGGTCACCCGCCCGTTCGCGACCTTCAGGACCTCGGCGGTGCGGCTGTTGACCAGCCCGAGGCCGGCGTCGTTGCGGGTCCAGCGGATGCGGTCGCCCGCCCTGAGCTCGATCTCCTCGACGCGGTAGACCTCGCTGCCGCCCCGCCTGCCGGCGATCTCCGAGGGGCGCCAGCGCACGGTCCCGCCCTTGTCTTCGAGCAGCACCTCGCGGTTGCGGTGATCCACGCCCGCGACGCGCCGCTCGTCGCCCTTCTCCACCCCGATCCGCCTGTAGGGGCGGTGGAACGCCACCACGTCGCCCGGCGCGTAGCTGTCCGCGAGCGCCTTCTCGGGCCCGGTATAGCCTCTGGACACCAGGCGCTCGGACTGCATGGCCGGGCCGTGGATGCGGCCCTCGCGCGCGAGCCGCTCGCGGATGTGGCCGTTGATCTGCTGCCTGAGCGCATGGGAGGGCGCCATCACCGCGGTGGCCTCGCGCTCGTCCCGGGAGAGCTTGAGCCAGCGCGCGGCGACGGCGCCCGCCAGATTGTCCGCCTTCGCCTCCGCCACGTTGGGGCCGAGCTTCTCGAAGGCCTTCGCGATGTCGCCCTTGAGGCTCGCCTCGACGGCCTCCTTCAGGGCGGGATCGCGCTGGCGCATGATCTCGTCCATCGTGGCCGTCTGCATGCCGGCGGCCTGGAGCTGGGCGAAGGGCTTGCCGGCATCGACGGCGTCGAGCTGCTTCGCATCGCCCACCAGCACCACGCGGGGGATGCGCAGCGCGTTGGCGATCCTGAGCAGGTCGCGGGCCTGCACGGTCGAGGCGAGCGAGCCCTCGTCGACCACCAGGATCGTTTTCGCGAAGGCGGCGCGCATCTCCCTGGCGCCCTTCCTCGTCAGCCTGCCCTCGGCGACGCCGGCATTGCGCGCGAGGAAGCGCTGCAGGGTCTCGGTGCGGATGCCGGCCTCGGTCGCCAGCGTCTCGGCCGCCGAAGCCGAGGGCGCGAGCCCCGTCATGCGCCAGCCCTTCTTTTCCGCGAGCGCGCGCGCCCGCCTCAGCATCGTGGTCTTGCCCGTGCCGGCATAGCCCTGGACGCCGACCGTGCGGTCCTTCGCCGACAGGATCGTCTTCACCGCGTCCTTCTGCCCGGCGGTGAGCGGCCCGCCGCTGAGGTGGCCCTGCACCTGCCAGCCCCGCATCGGCACCTTTCCGCGGCCCTGGCCAACCTGCATCGACGCCACCGTCTCGCGCTCCTCGCCGGCGGTGCGCTCGAGGCTGAGCGAATCCTCCGCGCCCGGCATGCTGACGGCATGCAGGGTTCCGGCCTTCACGAGCGCCGCGACTTCGCGCTCGGCATCCCCGATCGCGACCGCGCCCGGGGCGTGGGCGAGTACGGCGGCGTAGAGATCCGCGCGCGAGAACACCGCCTCGCGCTCCGAGAGATGCGCCATCGCCCACGCCACGGCCTCGGCCGCCGCCGCCGCCGGCGCGCTCTCCGTACCGGCCGCCAGCCCGGGCGCTGCTCCCGCGTCCTTGCCGTGCGGGCCCCGACCGGAACGGCCATCCGCGACCCCGGCGGAGCCCGGCAACGGCGGGTCGCCGAGATCGCCGGGCGTCCGTGCCGTCTCCCGGTCCGGCACGGCCGACGGTTCCGCCGATGCCTCCCGAAGGGGAACCGCCGATCTTGCTTCGGCTTCCCTGACCGGCGCCCGTGCGTCGAAGCCCAGATCGGCGGCCTGCTTCGCCCAGACGCCGCGCAGCTCCGCGCGGTCCACGTCGCGCTTGGCCGCGCGGGTCATCAGCGCCGCGCGCTCGGCGAGGCGCGGACGGTCGGCGGACGCGCCGAGACCGCGCGCTTCCATCGCCGCCTCGATCTCGGCGCGGCGCGTCGAGAAGGTCTCAATGGCTTCGCGCGGGATACCCGCGATCTCGAAGCGGCCGTCGGCATGGCTCTTCTCGATACCGTAGCCGAGCCGCGCCAGACCCGCGGCAAGCTCGCCACGGTAGAGCATGCCGATCAGCTTCTGCTTCTCGTAGAGGCCCTCGTTGGCCATCGTCCGCCACTTGCCGTCCCCGCCCCGGACCATGTTGGCCAGCACCGCATGGGTGTGGAGCTGGGGGTCGAGATTGCGGCTGGTATCGTGGCGGAACGTCGCCGCGACGATCTTCTGGTTGCCGACCCGCGCCATTCTTCCGGTCTCGGCATCCTTCATCCTCGTTTCGGCGGCGTTCCCCTCGACCCAGGCCAGCGTGGCCGCGACGGCGCGGTCATGCGCGTCGACGATGCGGTCGTCGCCGCCGACCAGGGCCGCGATGGAGACGGACTTGGGCGCGCTGAAGGTGAGATCGCGGCCGGGGCGGTGCAGGATCTCGCCGTCCCTGCCGCGCCGGCCGAGCTGCCGCCCCGAGCCGTCCGGAACCCTGCCCTCGAGCACCGCGCGGAAGGTGTCGGGATCGACCGGCCCCTTCAGGCCGAGGTCTTCCGCCCCCTTGCCGGCCCAGGCGCTGGCGTCGCGGTGCTCGGGATCGTCCTTCGCGTAGTATCCGTCGCGTTCGTAGTAGGACGCGCCCTGGGCGGCCGAGGCGAGCGCGCCGATCGAGAGCATCTCAGCCCCAGTCCGGCCGGTCGGCGCCGGGCGGGCCGGCGCCGGCATCGGGCCGCGGCTTCGATTCCTCACCCGCCTCCGGCGGCGCGGGCGGCGGCGGCACGGCTTTCCGTTCCGGCAAGGCCGGTATCGTCGATCCGTCGCCGTCCTCGTCGCGCGGCTCCGTCGTTCGGGGCTGCTCCGGATTTCCGTCCGTGCTTGCGGGAGTTTTCTCCGCGGCCGCCCCGTGAGCCGGTTCCTCCTCCCCGACTTCCGCGACCGCCGCTTCGCCGGCCGCCGCTTCGCCGGAAGGCGCCGCCAGGAGCGGCAGTTCGCCCTGCACATGACGGGATTCGGCCGCGCGCCCGCCGGGCGGAGGCGCGGGGTTCCGGGCGCCATCCGCCATCTCCGCCGGATCCGGGATCGCAAGCCCGTCATCGCCCGCCGGGATCTCATCCCGCGCCGCCGCCTCGCCATCTCCCGCGTCCGCCTCCGGAGTGCGGCCGGACTTTGCGGCGCCGCCGTCCGCGCGCGCCGCGAAGCGTTCGGCAACGGCGGGCCGGGCGACGTAGTTCAGGCGGATCGAGGCGACCGGGAAGGGGCCGGGGAACTTGAGATAGCCCGAGAGGTTCTCGAGCCGCATGATCTCGGACGGCAGCGTGAGCGCCCTGAGCTCGCGGCGCGGCGTGAGGCTCACCCCGTCCCGGATCGTGTTGGCGCCGTAGGAATAGCCCTCGGCGATTTCCTCGACCTCGCTGCGGCCCAGGCTGTCGGCCGACCACTGCGCGGTGTCCCGGTCGGGCGCGGCCAGCACCACGCGGGTGCCGCAGAGCCCCGAGATGGTCTCCGCGCCGTTCCTGCCGTAGAGGTCGCGGAGCGCCGAGGCAACCTGCACGCCGAGCACGAAGCAGCCGCCGAACTGGCGGGATTCCGCGAGGCCGGGCTGGAGCGACGGCACCTGGTGCAGGGTCGGCAGCTCGTCAAGGATCACCCAGATGCGCCGGCCGTCATCCTGGGCCAGCGACAGCATGGCGTTGACCGCGATCTCCAGCCAGGTCGAGATCAGCCCCCGCAAGGAGGCATGCTGGTCGCCGCGCGAGGTCAGGAACAGGAACCCGTCCCGGTCTTCCTGAGAGATCCACTCCCGGATCGAGAAGGGCGCGCCCACGTCGGGCAGGAACTCGAAGGCGGCGAGATTGGCGGTCAGCATGGCGCGCACGCTGAGCGCGGTCTTGGGGTTCTCGGGATCGACGATCGACTGCGCGACCGTGCCCTCCATCGCCTGGGCGAGCGCGGTGAGGTCGGTCTTGAGCAGGTGGTCGACCAGGACGCAGTTTTGCGTGACCCCCTTCTCGCGCAGCACGCCCGCGCCGTTGGCGAAGAGCTGGCGGGCGGCGGTCACCCAGAACGGGTCCACGGTGTCCTTCTGCTGCGGAATGAGCGCCGCGGCCATCATGTCGAAGTCGCGGGGGTTCCTGGCTTCGAGGAAGGGCGACCAGCAGGGCGCCCGGGCATCGAGCGGGTTCATCAGCACGTCGCGGGCGGGATCGAGGAAGGCCGCGGTGTAGGAGCCCATCTTGTCGTAGATCACGCAGCGCTCGCCGCGGGCGCGGATCTGGGCCACCAGGTCGGAGATCAGCACCGTCTTGCCCGAGCCCGTGGTGCCCGAGACGATCGTGTGCTGGGTCTCGGTCCTCTCGGGATACGGGATGCCGGCGATGCGCCAGGGCCGGAGCCTCTTCCCGCCCGGCGCGCGGTCGAGCAGGCGCAGATGGGGCGGCCGCACCCGGCGATGCAGTTCGGCCCCGGTGACCAGTTCCGCACCCCTGATCCGCTTCTGCCGCCCGAGCTGGACGCCGCGATACCAGAAGACCGCGAGGAAGAGTGCGATCAGCCCACCGCCGGCCTGGAGTCCGAGCCAGGCGCTCGCCAGCAATTCGTCGAGGATCTTCTCGCGCGCCTCGAGCGCCGGCATCGACGACGCGATGTCGCGGATGGCGAGCACGCGCCGCGTGCCGTCGGCGAAGCGGATTTCCTGGCCCGAGTCCGGTTCGTAGCCGAGCGCGAGCTTGGTCTCGGCGAGCGTCGCCATGCCGGCGGCATACCACTCCGCGCCCGAGGTCGAATGCCAGAGGTTCCAGGCCGGGACGGCGACGGTGGTGAAGGCGGCGAACAGCAGGGCGGCCTGGAACAGCTGGCCCCACATGCGGATGCCGTGGAAGACGGTCTGGCCGCCCCTGAGCGTCGAGCCGCCGATGCCGCGCATGTCGTTTCTCCATGAAGTTGCGTTCGTTGCCGCCAGGAGGCGGAGCCCGGCGGATGCCGGGCGAGGCGGGGCGGACCGGAGGCGGCGCCGGGCGCTTCCGGTTTCCGGTGGGGCCGGTATGATCGGAGGACATGAACATGACACGAACACAAGCCGGCAATGCCGGCCTGCCGGCGAGGCCGCAATCCACATGGGCCGAGCGCGCCATCGTGCTCGGCGGGATCGCCCTTGCCCTGCTCTGGACCGCCGCCGCGCCTGCGTTGGGCCTCGACCTGGAGACCGTCGCCGCGGCCTGGCTGGCGGCGCTCGTCTGGGCGGCGATATCGTCGTTGACCCTGGCGCTCCGGCGCGGCTTCGTGCATGGCGACTGGTCTGCGTTCCGCCGCCACACGCTCTCCGACGGGCGCGACGACCGTATCGACTGGTCTGCGAGGACGGGCCGTTACGCGTATCTGCGTATCGCCGAGGAGCACCGCCGTCTGATGTCCGGAGACTGAAGCGGGGCACGCGGTCACGGCGAGGAGTCCTCCCAGCCCTTCTCCCCCTGCCGCGGCTTCGCGGTCCCGCCGCCCCCGGGTGCGGCGTCCGGCACCGCGTTCTTCGCGCTGCCGAAGAGCTTGCCCGCGAGCCAGTCGCCCGCCACGGGCAGGCTCTCCGTCACATGCCGCTCGAACGGCTTGCCGGCCTCCACCGCGATGCCGGCCCCGACGGACGCCCCCTCGTCCCGCGTCACCGTCTGCCGCGCCTCGCGCGCCGCGCCCTTCATCACGAGGTCGGTCTTCGTCTCGACCCGTTCCTCCATCGCCCGCAGCTCCGTCCCGCCCGGCCGGGGGGCGCCCGCCGCACCGGCGCGGTCGCGCACCCCTTCCGACCAGCCGGCATGGGCCGCCGCTGTCTCGCCGGCATAGGCTTCGGCGAGCGTGCCGCGCGCCGTGCCGTATTCCGCCTCGCCGCCGACGGCGGAAGGATCGGGTCCCGCCGGGGCGGGAAACTTCTCGGCGACGAAGGCGGCGGCATATTCCCGGAGCTGCTCGGCATCCTCCGCGGTTTGCGGCTGGACGATCCGCAGCGCGCCGGCCTCGCCGATGGGCCGCCCGTCCGTGCCAGGCCGTTCCGACAGCCAGGCGAAGAAGGGCTGGCTCAGATCGCGCGCGACCGCCCGGACGTTCGAGCCCGCCTGCGACGACATCTCCGACCAGCTCTCCGCCTCCTGGCGCGACAGCGAGGCCCGCTCCTGGTAGCTGCGCATGCGGGTCAGGTTGGCCGACAGGCTCTCGTCGAGACTGGCGAGTTCCGAATCCCCGGTCTGGGTCGAGTAGCGCCTCGATGCCTCGGCGACCTGCGACCAGGTCTCGGTGACGCCGTGCTGGCGGTCGTATTCCTTGATCCGGTTCCAGGCGTCGGACTCGATGGTCTGGCCGCGCCACGTCGCCGAGCCCTCGGCGCCGAGCGTGACCACGAGGTCCCAGCTGCCGCCGATCTTCGCCTCGCCCGTCAGCATCGCCATCTGGTCCTTGGTGATCCCCGCCGTCTCCGCCATCTTCTCGACATGGGAGGAGAGTTCCTGCGCCTGCGTGCTCTCGCTCTCCGTGATCCCGCGCGCAAACGCCTCGCCCGTGCTCACGTCGTGGCTGTATCGCTGCATCATCGCGGTGGCGTCGGTGACGGCGGCGTTCCTCGCCATGCCCACCTCCGCCGACCAGTGGCGCGAGAGCGACCGCGAGTGGTCGGCGCGTTTCTGATAGTTGGTCGCGAGCGACTCCGAGAGGTGGACGGCGGCACCGGGAATGCGGCTGGTGGCGGCGCCCGCGTCCGCCACCACCGTGCCGTCGGAGGTGACGGTAAACCCGGCCCCGGCCGGCGCATAGCCCGTATGGCGGTCGGTATCGACGTGGGCCGAGGTGCGGATCTGGCGGCCTTCGAGCGTCGCGAAGCGGTGGGTGTCGTATCCGGTATTGGCGAGCGACAGATTGCCCGTCGTGCCCTCGTGCGCCGCCGAGGAAGCCGCGTCCTGGCCGACGGCGAGCACCGACGTGGCCAGAACGGTGGCTTTCGACAGTCCATAGGCCAGCGCCGCCGCCAGGAACGGCACCGACATCGACAGGTATCCCGACATCACCGCGACATCGGCGGCGACGGCGCGGATGCCGGCCTGGGCGACCAGCGAGATGCCGATCTCGCCGTTCGGCATCGCCGCGGCGGCCGACATGCGTTCTGCCGCCTCGCCCATGCTGATCCGGTGCAGCACCGCATAGAGCGGCCCCCAGGACTGGAGCCAGACGAGCCCGGTGACGTAGGAGCGGAATATCGTCGCGCCCGCCGGGGTCAGCATCAGCAGCACCGCCATCGGGAACGCCCCGACATAAAGGCACTCGAAGACGATCCTGAGCAGCGGCACCCAGGTCTCGGCCTGCCTGCCGATCGCCCGGTAGGCCGAGACCGTCTGGGCCTCCGCGCGGGCCTCGGTATAGGCCCTGAGCGCAGCGGCATTCCCCGCCTCCGCCGCCCATTGCTCGCCGGCGTCGTGGACCGCGTTCAGCACCATCTGCTGGCGCATGATCTCGCCGGCGGAGCGCGAGGCGCCGATCAGGAAGTCGTGCGCGGCGGGGAGCGAGGCCAGAAGCTCGGCCCGGGCGAGCGCGTCCGTCCTTGCGTCGGGGAATATGCGCCGCCCGAAGATGGTGCCGGCGCGGGCGATCTCGGCGTTCCACTGCGCGTTCAGCCTTCCGGCCGCGTCGCGGCAGGTGACGATCTGCCGGTCTACCGTGGTGGCGCCGGTGCCCGAGGCGGCCTGCCTTGTGGCGAACTCCATCATGCGCGCCGGCGAGGCCCCGGCCGACGGCGTGCCCGTCGCCGTCACCAGCCGCCAGATGTCGGTCGACTCCCGCAGATCGTCCGCCGAGACATGGCCCAGCAGCAGGGCGGGGAAGACGCACTGCCTTGCATAGTTGCGGATGTTGCGCGCAAACACCGCGTCGGTGACTTCCAGCCGGGTCGCCTTGTCGGCCAGCCTTGCGCCGAAGATCAGCCCGTGGCGGCGGTAGGCGAGGTCGTTCGGCAGCGCGAAGGCCTGTTCGGTCAGGCGCGTGAGCCCGTCGCCGACCTGGCTGGTCAGGGACGCGAACAGGGCGAGCCCGATGGGGACGTTGGCCACCACCGCTGGCGCCAGCGCCGGATCGAGCCGGTCGACCACCCTGACCGTCGCCTTCGGCACGATCATCGCGCCCCAGACGGCGGCGAAGAGCAGCATCCACTTCGCGTTGTCCTTCCACGAGCCGCCGAAGGCGGTGCGGAACAGGACCCAGGCGAGACCGGCCATGCCGGCGAGTTGCGCGAGGTTGACGAAGGCCCCGCCAGCGGTAATCGCGGCCACCGCGTTCAGCAGGTCGACCAGGTAGGCGCCGCCGCCGAGGGTGAAAAGCTCGTACATATATAAGGTGTCACCCGTTCACGGGTCAGCGGGACCCGGCCCCGGCGCCGCCCCTGGCGAAGGCCAATGCGGCGCGGAGATCGGCGGACAGCACGCCGGCAAGCTCGGTCTCGATGATGCGCAGCTTCTCGACCACGGCGAGCGCGGTGTTGAAGCGGGCGAGCCCCTCGTTGCGGTGCCGCGCCAGCGCAATGCGGTTGCTGCGCAGTCCCTCGCGCCAGCGCTGGAGCTGCTCGCCGTCGGCGATGTCGAGCGTGCCGGCGCGCTCCTCGACCGTCCGGTGCAGGTCCGAGAGCCAGACCTGCATGACGTCGAGCGCCACGGCCTCGGCGAGCGCGTCCATCTCCTGGTCGACCACCGCGCCCCTGTATGCAGCCGCGGCATTGGCGACCCGGTAGACCGGGAGCGTGGTGAGATTGACCAGGCCCAGCGCCGGCGGGGGCGGGGCGGTGTCGTTCCGGACCGCATCGACCAGGTCGCGCAGCAGTTCCGCCACCCGCGCCCGGAAGCCCCGGTCGGCCGGGATCGATACCGTGCCCAGCGTGGGGTTGAGGCAGAGGGTATTGGTGTCGCAGCGATAGACCGGGAGGCTGCCGCCGCCCTCCATCAGCACTTCCGTCACACGGCGATCCAGCGCCAGCGGCTCCAGGATGCGTACTCGCGGTCCCGAGGTATCGCCGTCCGAGGTGGGCGCGGTGACGATCAGCGTGCCCGTGACCGCCATGGCGAACTCGGCGAGCTGCGCATCGCCCGAGAGGAAGGACGACGCCCTTATCGCCTTCCACGCATAGTTGACGTTGACCGGCACCTGGTCGGCCATCGCCCCGGAGGCCGACGCCAGGGTGGAGTTCCTCTTCCCGTCGGCGCCGCAGCCGTGCTTGGCGGCGGCATAGTCGGAGAAGATGCCCTGCGAGGTGCCGATGGCGGCGCAGATCGACGCGCTCGCCCGGTCGTTCTTCGACCACAGCGCGCCCACCAGCGCCTGGGCGGTCTCGCAGGAGTTGAGGTTCTGGGAGTTCACCCACTGCGCCAGCGCGCGCAGCTTGGCCATGGTCTCGGCGATCACCGGCGAGATGGTCTCCAGGGCCAGCTCGAAGGCGAAACCCGCGGCGTTCTGGGCGACGGCGCGGCCGAACGCGATCAGCTGGTCGGAGTTGATGAACGAGAACGCGCCGGCAAACGCGTCGATGCCGCCGCAGCCGGCGCGGAAGGAGGGCAGGCTCACCGTGGCGACCTGCTCGGAGCGCACCGGCGCCCTCAGGTAGAGATTGCCGAGCGTCCAGTGCCCGGAGGCCTGGCCGTTGAACGCGGTCGGGCCGGTCGCGTTCACCGCCGCGCCTTGCCAGAAACGGTTCATCTCGGAGAGGACGTCGGCCTTCGCGGGAAAGGTTGCGGCCAGCAGGGTCACCGCGAGCATGGCGGGCGGCAGCATTCCGAGCGCGCTGCGGCGCAGCCGAAGCCGGATACAGTCGATATGCGGGCGGGCGTTCTCAGTAATCATGTCCGGGCTCCAGGGCGGTGAGCGCGAAGATGCGCTCTGCCATTTCGTCCTCGGCCATCACGCCGAAGCCGACCGGCAGGACGCGTTTGGTGACGGTGTCGAACAGCGCCAGCGCCGGCACCGGGGCATTGCCGAGGCCGAGCCGGGCGGCGCGCCCCTGGTCGGCGACCGCCTCGGGCCAGCCCTCCAGCGCCGCGCCGGTGAGCGATACGGCCAGCACGTCGAGGCCATGGCGGGTGGCGAAGGCGCGCAGCAGCGGGCCGAACACCTTGCATCCAGAACAGCCGGCATGGCCGAGATAGATCAGGCCGTAGCGGTCCCCGAGACGGGCCAGCGCGGCGTCGCGCGCCTGTCTTCGTTCGTCGGACCAGACCCGCTTGGCGAGCGCGCCGACCGGGCGTTTCAGCGTGTAGTCGAGCGCCGGCGTCGACCAGACCGTGCGCCGGAAGGCGTCGGAGAAGACGGCGGCCCGTTGCAGCGTTTCCTGCTGAAGCCGCAGATAGGCGGTCACCTTGGCCGGCGTCGGATCGAGGATCGCCTCGGCGCGGGCCTCCTCCAGCGCCCGGCGCAATTCCAGAATGCGCTCCGTCGCGGAGGTCGTTGGCTCAGAGGACTGCGGGACCGGCTGCGCTGGCGGCGGCTCGGCTTCCTGACGTTCCTCCTTCCGGTCGCAGTAGAAGTGCCAGCCGAGCGATGCGCCCGATCCACGATCCCCGCACCAGGATCGCCATTCTCCGGCACGAGTGTCCCCGCCCGCCGCCGGGGCGCCGAACGCGGCCCACACGCCGATCGCCGCGAGGAGGCGTCCCAGGGCGCGCCGGAGGGCCGGTTTCGCGGCGCGCGCCATCACGGTTGCCGCCCGTAGAAGTCGCGCACCCGGTCGCGCATCACCGACTGCGTCGCGCCCGCCTCGGGCAGCGTGACGGCCGGCTCCCGCGAGCCGTCCATCAGGTCCTGCGTGAACTCGGAGAGATCGAGCGCGGCGAAATCGATGCGCTCGATCTCGGCCACCGAGAACCCCCGGCAGCTGCCCCAGCCGATGCCGAGCTGCGGCCGCGCCTGCTGGTGCAGAATGCGTCCGAGCTTGGAGCCGAACACGCACCAGGCCCGCGACCGGCGGATGCAGACGCCGAAGATGCGCTTCGAGCAGTACCGGCCGAGATAGTGGGTGTTGCCGGCGTTGCGTTCCTTCGCCAGTTCCTTCTCCGACACCGAGCAGTTGGCCAATCCAACCAGCAGGCCCGAGTTCTTGCAGCAGTTCGCCAGCCCGCCGAAATGGATGTGGCAGCGCCGGCGCTTGCCGGCGAAGAAGCGCAGGTTCTCGCGGTCGAACTCCTCGCCGCCCAGCTCCAGCGCCATGTTGAGCCGGGTCGTCGCCTCGACGAAGCCGGTATTGGCTTGCCCTTCCACCGTCTCGCAGCCGGCGCCGACGCACCAGCGCACCGAGCCGCAACTCCCGCCGTCCCGCGCGTCCGGCAGTCCTGCGCCGCAGTCCGTCACGCTGCCCGAGGCGAGATTGCCCGCGCCATGGGTGGCATTGCCGGGATCGGCGGCGACGGCCTTGCCGCGCGCGACGCCGGGATCGCTCACCGTCACGGGCACGTCCGGGCGGACCGTCACGCCCTCGATCACGCTGCGTCCGGCCTGCCCGCCCGGATCGTCGGGATCGGCCAGCCGTGCCCGACCTTCGTTCTCCAGCGCATTGGCGCCGATATTGCGCTCCGGGACGTTCGTGCCGGCATAGCCCGGCACGGCGGCGGCGTTCGACGAATCCCGCGCGATCGCGCGCGCGGCGGCCGCGCCCGCATTGCCGATCGAACGCGCTGCGGCCTTCGGATCGCCCGCATGGGCAGCGCCGCCCAGCACAATCCAGAACAGGAAGGCGAACACCGCCGCCGTAACGACATAGCCCGGCAACCGGGCAAACCGCTGCCCACGGGCGCCGCGACCGGGTGCCTGAAGGATCATTGCCCGTTTCCTCCCATCAGACGTTCGAGATGGCGGCGGGCGATCGCGCGTCCGGCGTCGCCCTCGGCCGCGACGGCCTCCAGCGCAGCGACGAGGCCGATATTCCCGGCGATCAGATCGTGCGGCGGGGCGGGATCGCCCGAGCAGCCGCGGCTCTCGCAGGCCGGCACGCCGCCCGGCACGACGACGACAGCAGGCACCCGTTCGATGCCGAACAGGCGGAACAGGCGCGGATCGATGGCAATGCTTGTCCCGGACTTCGATCCGGGGCCCGCCTCATGATCGCCGAGCCGGATGCGGATCGCCCCGGCCGTCTGTCTCAGACCGCCCGTCGCGACTCCGCGCAGCACTAGCGGCGCGCCCGTGCGGGCCGCCTCGCGCGCCCATTGCCGCCAGCTTGCGGCAGGCACCGAGAGGCTGGTGAAGATGAGCACCTCCGTCGAGGAGGGACGCGGAGCTGCGAGAGCTCCCGCATGGCGTTCGGCCGGAAGGGGCGCAGTCTGTCCGGTCTGTCCGAGAACCGTCCGCCGCGCGGTCTCTCCGGCGCGTTCGAGTGCGCGGTCCATGATGGAGCGCGTCCACTCCCCGAAATCGCCGTCGCCTGCCTTGCGCAGTACCTTCTCGACCAGGCGCGATGCCTCGGCTTCGGGGCCGGCAGTGGGCATTTCGCCGGCCCGGGCCGGACAGGCGCAGGCGCCGAGCAGCAGCATGGCCGTGAGCAGGAGGGCGGTCCGGAAGGGTGAAGAGAGCGTCGTCATGGTCTTGTCAGGGTCGCGTCTGTCGTTTCGTTTCCACGGGTTCAGAGGAGGCAGCAATTCGCCTTGCGCCAAAGCAGGTAGCCGAAGCTCTCGCCCGCGACCGGCAGCTCGCGCAGGCTTTCCCAGAGCACCGAAGACCGGCCCGTCGGGTTGCAGCCCGTCGCGGGCGTGGTCGCCGGCACCGGCTCGGTCATCTGCCAGCGGTATTGCGACTTCTTCATCACCGGCATCGGGTAGCGACCGCAGAGCGCGGCCGAGCCCGAGGTGCCCCAGGCGAGACCGGCGCGGTGCAGGCGGTAGACCAGGCGCTGGGCCGCCAAGAGCGAGGCCTGCACGCCCCCGACATGCGCCGCCACGTTGCCGGTCAGCGGATACATCCCGCCCTGGCAGCCCGCGCACCAGAACATCGGGTCGAGCGGCAGGCCTGCCGAAGCCGCCGCGCAGTCGGCCGCGCAGGCCGCCTGCGCCGGCAGGTTGGCGAACAGGGCGGCTTCCGGGTTGAGCAGGAACGACAGCTCGTCGTCGAGCCAGGCCGGGTCGAGCTCCGAGACCCAGGCGATGTCGAGGCTTCCGCCTTCAAGGCAGCCGAGATCGAGCAGCACGCCGATCCAGGACAAGAGCGGATACATGTAATAATGCGCATGCCAGACCGAGCCCTTGGCGCCGTCGCCGCCGGACGACCCGGTGCGGCCCCTTGCGGCGGGCAGGCCGGGATCGATGGTGAGGCCGCCGAGATTGGGGAAGCACCAGGGGGTCCTGGTGACATCGACCAGCCGCGCCGGCTCCCAGACCCCGAGCGACAGTCCGATGCGGGGGATCGGGGAGCCGCAGAAGCAGATCGGCGAGGACGGGTTGGGGGTGTCGGTCACGCCGCCGGTGCCGCCGATGGTGAGCGGGCCGATCGAGATCGGGAACAGGCACTCCCAGCAGACGTCCGAGATCGGGTTGACGAACCGCCCGGTGCAGGACTGCGCCGAGGCGGGCGCGGCCCACAGGACGGATGCCAGCGCGACCGCGCAGACCGCGAGGAAGCGGCTCTTCATTCCGGCGGCTCCGATAGACCGCCTTCCGCCGCCCCGCTTGCATCGGCATCCGCCAGACGACGCCCGGCGAGGACATTCACCATGCCCTGCGGCCCGGCGACGACGATTTCGGTGACGGTGCGTTCGTTGTCGTCCCGGTCGCGGTATTGCCGGGTGGCGATCCTTCCCTCGACCATGACGGGATCGCCCTTGCGAAGCATGGTCCCGACGATCCCGACGGCGGCGCCGTAGACGACCACCCGGTGCCAGTCGGTGGCCTCCGCGGGCTTGCCCTCGCGGTTGGTCCACTTTTCGGCGGTGGCGAGCGGGAAGGTCGCCGCCCTGCCGCCGTTCTTCAATTCGCGGATCTCGGGATCGCGCCCGGCATGGCCCACCAGGGTCGCGCGGTTGACGGTCAGCATGGGTCAGTTCTCCTCTTCGGTTCGAACGGGGTTCCGCACTTCGACCGGGATTTCGGTGAGGCGCAGTCGAACGCCGTCCTGTTCGACCAGCGTGGGCGTCGCGGCGATGCCGAAGCGCGCGGCGAGCCTGCCGCCGGTGTCGAAGAAGAAGGGCCGCCGATGGCGGCGCATGAGATCGAGCGGACGCCCGGCCAGCAGCACGATCTTTGCGGGCCGCCCCATTTCGCGATCCCGCGCCAGCGCCCAGGCGATCTCAGCTTCGCGCCTGCCGTCGACGAAGATCAGGGTGCGGGTGAGCGGCAGACGCTTCAGCGGGTTGATCCTGGTCCCGGCGGCGGCGATGAGAGTGCCGTCGGGCGCGCGGATATCCTGTGCCACCGTGATCGAGGGATCGAACGGGCGGCTGCGTTTCTCCCTGGCCGGCGCGATGCCCGGCACCGGCTCGGGCTCTTCCAGGCTCTGTCGGGCGCGGGTGCGGGCCTCTTCCTCCAGCCGCGCCAGCTCGCCGGAACGCTGCAATTCGATGAGGCGCGCCTCGATTTCGAGCAGCAGGTCGGGCTCGGCCACCGGCCAGGTCGCGCCGCGCACGCCCAGGTCCTTCGCGGACGCTTCCGGCGCCATCGCCACTGCCGGCAGGGCGGCAATGACCGCGGCAAGCATCATGGCGGCCGCGCGTGTCATCGCGGCTTCCCCGCGCTCTCGTCTTCGCCGGCGTCTTCCGGCCCCACCAGCGGCCCCTTCAGGCCGAGCCATGGCAGATCCGGGAGCGCAACGGCGCGGCCGAGAATGCGCGAACGCGGCACGAAGCCGATTTCGGCATAGCGGCTGTCGTGGCTGTCGGGATGATCGGCATGCAGGAAGTAACGGCCGGGCGGGATGACCCCCGGTGCGATGGCTTCGAGCGGCCGGCCATCCAGTGCGTGGGTCTTGGCGCGACCGACCGAAACCCCGTCGAGAAAGACCGTTCTGTCGGGTTCGATTTCGATGCGCATTCCCGGCAGGCCGCGCACGGTCTTCAGATACGGAACCCGGGATTCAAGCGCTTCGGGAGGCTCGAACAGCACGCGGTCGCCGACCTTCGGGTCCTCGCCGAACAGCGGGAAGGCGGCATAGCCCCAGGCCTGGTCCGACCAGCTGGCATTGACATGCACCCGCGAGGCGAGACCGAGCCAGAGCGCCGCCAGCGCGATCATGACCGCCAGGCCGACCTGGCGGCGGCGCGGCCTGTCCGCCCGCCGGGCGAATATCGGGCGCGGCGCGGTCACGGCTTCTCTCCGTTTGCGCTCCGGGACAGAAACGCGCGATTGCGCTCCAGGATCGCCGCAAGCGTCTCCTTGACCTCGGCTGTGAGATCGGACGCCCCGGCGGCGACGGCACGGGCCGGCAGCAGCACGACGCCGTGGCGTGCGGCCACGTCATCGAGCGCCGCTTCCAGCGCCGCGCCCCAGGCTCGTACCTCCGCCGCCGACCGGCCTTCGCTTGCCGCCCGCGTCGTCCAGGCCGCGGTCATCTCCGCAAGCCGGACGCCGGCGATGCCCGGCGGCGATTCGATCCCGTAGCGGAGAGTCGCCGCAGCGACCGCAGCCGCCACCGCGCCGGAAAGCAGCACGGCGGACACCATCGCCGGCCATGCGGAGTCGGAGCGATTCATGTCAGCCTCGCGGCCCTTCCGACGAGCCGCCGGCCGGCCCGGCGAGCGCCCGGAAGCGGGCGAGCCAGGCCTCCGCCGCCCTGTCGGGCATGATCGAACGGATGCGTCGTTTCAGCGGCGGGAAGGCGACGCCGGCGCTCGCGGCGGCGTTCCCGTCCATGATGTCGCGGCGCTCGGCCGAAGCCGCCATGCGGGTCACGAAACGCAACAGCTCGCCGTGCTCCTCGTCCAGCACGGCGTCCAGCCCGGCGGCCTCGCGCACCGCGGTCTCGATCCCCGTGGCCAGCCTTCCGGCGCGCTCCGCCGCCCGCTGCGAGTCGGGCAGGCGGCCCCGGAGCCACGCCGACGGCGCGGGCGCCAGAAGGGCATGCAGCGCGAGCTGCCGCCGGTCCTCGTCCCCGAGCCCGTCGAGCGCCTCGATCTCCTCCGACACGATCGCCGCATGCGCCGCGACCGAGTGGTATTGCCGGCAGCAGCCGCCCCGGCGGCAAGTATTGGCCAGCACATGGGCCAGCGCCTCGAAGTCGATATCGGCGGCCGTCACGGTCTCGGGGTCGTCCGGCCAGGTGAGCGGCCTTTCGCCGCCGGTTGCCTTTTGCGTCATGCCACGTCCTCCGTTTCGGATGGTTCGGAATGTCCGGTAGCAGCGGGGGCGCCGCCCGCGAGCCGGTCGATGGCCTCGACGGTGGAGAGCCCCTCGGCCTTGAGCGTCTCGACCGCCGCGAAGGCGGGGCCGCGCGAGGAGAACAGCGCCACCGACCAGGCATCGAGCACGAGACGGGCGACCCGCCAGCCGTCGGGGCCGTGCAGCACCAGCTCGGCATAGCGGCCGTCGGCGGTGGTGAGAGATTTCAGCGCCCGCTCCATGCCCGGGTCGCAGTGGATGCGCTTCTCGGACTTGAGCAGTTCGACCGACTCGTCCTTCTGGGCGAGGAAGATCACCCAGTCCGAGTTCTCCCAAGCCGCCCGCGCCGCCGGGTTGGCGTAGTAGTCGTTGACCGACTGCGTGCCGGTGATGAGGGAGCCGCGGTATTTGCGGGCGCGTCTTGCCGCCCCTTCGAGGAAGGCCCGGCTGTCCTCGCCGGAGAGCAGGTCCCAGGCCTCGTCGATGACGATCGCCTTCGCGCGCGTGCGGGGGCCGTGATACATGCGCTGGGTCGCCAGGAAGACCACCAGCATCAGCACCACCGCCTGCACGTCGCCCCGGCCCTTGAGCTCGGCGAGCTCGAACACGGTCAGCGCGTTCTCCAGGTCCGGCACGTTCGAGCCCGCGAAGAGCCGCCCCATGGCCCCGCCCGGACACCAGGGGCCGAGCGAGGTCGCCATGTCGGCGGCGCGGCGGTCGGAGCGGGCTTCCAGATTCTTCCTGACGCTGCCGAGATCGGCGTCGTTGCCGGCCTCGTCCCAGGCCGCCGCGATGGCTTCGGCGATCAATGCGGCCTCGATGTCGTCGATGCCGCCCCTTCGCCTTGCCATGCGGCCGATCACGCCCGCCAGCATGGCAAAGCACTCCTCGCGGTAGTCGCCGTCACGATTGGCGGTCCCGGCGTCGATCATGGCGAACGGGTTGAGGCAGGCCGGGTCCTTGCCGAAGGCGATGAACGCGCCGCCGAGCGCTTCCGCCGTGTGCTGGAACGAGCGCCCGTCGTCGATCACCACCGCCTCGCCGCCGGCGCCGATCAGGCCGGTCACCAGCTCCTGCATCAGCACCGACTTGCCCGAGCCCGACTTGCCCGTGACGGCCACGTTGTAGTTGCCGGCCTCGTTGGCGAAGGGCGACCAGCAGGCCGGCTGGCCCCGGCGGCCTATGAGAAAGAGCGCGGGCGGGTTGTCGGGGTTCATCGGCTGTCCCCGCCACTCGCCATGGATCGGCGCGAGATTGACGGCGCTGGCGGTCAGCAGCGTCTTCATGCGGCCCATGCGCTCGAGATCGGCGTCGAGACCGCCGGCCGACGCCATGGGCAGGCAGGCGAGCCAGGACGGGAGCTGCATGTAGCGCTCGGCGTTCACCCGCCAGCCCTGGCCGTGGTAGATCGCGCGCACCGCCTGCTCGGCCTCGTCGAGCGCATCCAGCGGCGCGTAGACGGCGGCCATGTAGCAGGCGCGGACCAGCCGTTCGCCGTCCTTGAGCCGCTCGGTGACGGTCTGCCAGTCGCGCGCCTTCTCTGGGAGTCCGGGCAGGTATCTGGCGATGCCGGTGCCGGCCTGCTGGGTCGCGCGGGCGGACTTCAGGAACGCCTTCTCGCCCGCCGCCTCGTCGCCGGTCATGACGGTGAGGCAGGTCAGCACCGGGCAGCCGGGCTGGAGGAAGTCGCGGTGGAAGTCGCCGATCAGCGCATTGCCGCGCCAGCCCGGCCAGACCTCCGGGAAGGCGATCGCCGAGAGTACCCGCACGGCGATGTCGCCGGAGCCGCCGTCGCGGCCGCCCTCGGGATGGTGGAGGGTCAACCCGGTGGGATGGACCGTGAGCGCGCGTCCCGGCGCGGTGCACTGCTCGTGCAGGGGATCCCGCGGCGCCCAGCGTCGGGCCGGGCGTTCGGTGCCGCCGTCATGGCGTCCGGCAATGTCGGGCGCGGTCAGCTCGGCGGCCAGCGACAGCAGCGCGTCCGGCTCCAGCCGCCGGGCGGTCGCGCCGGCCGAGGCGAGGGTTCCCTCCAGCGCCCGCCGGAAGGCGCCCAGCGCGGTCTCCGCCGCCGGGCCGGGACCGCCCGCGAGACAGGCGGTGACGAACACCCGGTAGTCCGTGAGCGTGAAGGGCGGTCCCCCGTCATGCAGTCTGCGCCAGCCGCCGGGGGCAAGCAGGTTCCGGCGGCGTTCGCCCATGCGGTTCAGCGCCCCGCCGGTCCCGACACGCGGCTCCGCCCAGGCGCGCATGGCGGCGCCGAAGCGCGGGCTCGCCCAGTGGACGATCTGGATGGTGCAGCGCTCGGGCGCGGCGTCGGCCAGCGTGCCGGAGAGCGCGCCCAGGGTTTCGGCGTCGATGCCGGCGAAGGGCGGCAGCTCCAGCACGAAGCCGACGGAGCCCGCGTTGACATAGAGCTCGCTCGACTCGTCGAAGGCGCGCCAGGGCAGCAGCGCGTGCAGCGCGGCCGGCATCGCCGGCGGCGACCACGGCCCCGGCGCCTCCGGCCCCTCGAACAGCTCCAGCACCCGTCCGAGCGCTCCCGCCGCCATCAGCGGAGCCTCCAGCCGGCCGGCTCCAGCACGACGCGGACGTGGGACGCCTCGCGATAGACGCCGTCGGCATCGACGAAGGGCGCGATCCAGATGCGCGCCACGACCTCCCCGGTGCGCAGACCGTCGGCGCCGGTATCTTCTTCCGCAGCCGGGACCGCCTCGACCGCGACATCGGCGGCGGCCGCCATGTCGGGGGCGGAAGCCGTCATTGTCGGTTTGGTTTCTTGCGCGTCCGGGCGGTCGCCGTCGGTCTCCGCGCCGAACAGCCGGACGAGCCAGGCGAAGGGATCGAAGCTGCACTCCGCCTCGCAGGAAGGAGACTCCATCGCCGGTAGATCCGCGCGTTCGGCTTCCATGTCGCGAGGCAGCAGCCGGATCGGCTGCCCGGTCGCCATTGTCCGCACGACACCCGTCTTCGGCACCGCCGGGTCGGCGGCGGCGACGCTGGCGCAGGACCCGCCCTTCGCCAGCGGACACTGCCAGTCCTCGCCGATATGCCCCGACGAGCAGCCCGCGAGCAGAAGGCCGCCCAGAACGATCGCCACGGGTGCGATGCCGGCGGCCGAGCCCCGGCGAGGCGCATGCGTTCTGCAATGCGTCATTTCAATTCTCTCCGTCGTTCGATTGCGGTTGCACGGCGCGGCCGTCGATGCGGGCGCCCTCGAGGAACACCAGCGTCACCTTCGTGCCGGCCTGGAGCTGGATCACCGGCTGGTACTGCTCGGCGCGGCGGATCATGTAGTCGGCGACCTTCTGCCCCGCACTCGACGCCCCGGCACCGAGACCGGCGCGGCCGATGTCGCCGAGCCCGGTGTTGGCGACCGCCGCGCCTCCGCCCGTCGCCACCGCCTGGGGCTGGAAGGCCTGCGCCGCGCCCTGGCCGACGCCCGACACCACGCCGGCAAGGAACGCCTTCTCGACCAGCGCCCCCTCGCGGCTCACCACCGGCCCGCGCACCCCGGTCTTGCCCGAGCCCGCGACGAAGCCCGCCACATCGGTCTCGATCACCGTGCCCGGCTCCGGCCCGGCACAAGTCATCGTGCGGAAGCGGACGTAGACCTTCTCCGAGGAGAGGTCGCCATGAGCCGCCCCCGTCACGGTGCAGCCGTCGATATCGACCTGCATGGCCATGCCGTCCTCGGCGGCGGTCCAGGCGGGGCCGGTGATGCGCATCAGCACCGGGCGGGGATCGCCTTGCGACGAGATGCCGGCCGAGGCGTCGACGCCCGCGAGCACGATCGCCGAGGCGTGCGCGCCCGCCGGCAGCCAGGCCGAGACCGGCTTGGCCACGGCGTCCGCCACGAGCTCGGGCCCGGTGCGGGCATCGCCTGACGACGAGCGCGGGCCGCCCTCCAGCTCGAAGGTCTCGATCAAGCGCGCCGGCGCGGCCTGCCGCGTCGGCACCTCCCCGCCAGTCGCGGGCGTCGAGGACGGAACCCGGAAATACGGGTCCGCCGCGGTGCCGCCGGCGGGCGCCGTTCCCGGCTGCACGGGCGCCCGGAGCCGGCGTTCGAGCTCGTCCATCACCGCCGCCTGCCGGTCGATCACGGTGCGCGCGTCGGCGGTGTCCCGCTCCAGCTTCGCCCGCAGGCGGTCGTTGTCGGCGGCGAGCCGGCGCGCCTCCTGGCGCATCTCGCGCAGCTGCGTCTCGATCCCGCCGAGCCGGGCCTCCGAGCGCCGCGTCCAGACCTGCTCGGCCGCGTCCGGCGCCACGATCCCGGCATCGATGCCGCCCCGCGGCGCCGGTTTGCCGCCGCCGCCCATGCCGAGCCATGCCGCCAGCACGACCAGCAGGACCGCCGCGATCGCGGAGAACAGCAGCAGCTGGCGCCGCCGCACCGCGCCGGCATCGGATGCGGCGGGATCGGCATTCCGCCCGGCGCTCATCGCACGCTCTCCGCATGGACGGTCTCCACGACCGCCACCGCCAGCCGCCCGCCCGAGGGCCCGGTGCCGGGCGCCGCCAGCCACAGCGCGGCCACCCGGCCCGCGCCCGGCAGACCGCCGATGGTCCCGGCGAGGCCCGCGGGGCCGTCCCCGCCGGCGGGCGCGGAACGGCCGGCCTCGAACACGAGCGCCCGAAAGCGCGGGCCCCTCCAGGTCTCGATCGGGATGAGGCCGGAATGGGAAGGTCCGCCGGCCTGGATTTCGTAGCCGGCCAGGAGCTCGCGCCGGGCCACCGCGCGCACCAGCCGCACCAGCGCCGCCACGCGGGGGCTGTCCCGGCCGGCCGGGACGGCGGTCGCCGCGTCCGGCGGGACCGCCGCGTTGCGGATCAGGATCTGCGCCGAGCCCCGCGCCGCCGGCGTCAGCGTCAGGCGGTAGGTGAAGCCCCGCTCGGTGCCTACGAACAGCGTGACCGGGTCGTACCGGACCGCCTGTCCGGTCCCCGTCTCCGGAGACCCCGCGACGGCCGACCTCAGATAGAGGTCGCCCGACGCCGCGTCGTGCTCGACCGCGTAGCCGTCGGGAGACCGCACCACCCGCGCGATCCGGTCGCCCGCGAGCGCGATCCGGTTGACCCCGGTCGCGGAGATCTCCCCCGCGAGCTCGGCATGGTCGGCCGCCTCCAGGATCTGCATCGCCAGCGCCGGGATAGGCGCCAGCACCGCGACCATATGGACGAGGAGTGTCGCGAGCAGCAGCGCGAACCGCCGCCGCGAGAAAAGGAGTGTCATTTTCCGTCCTCCAGTTGCTCGAAGCGCAGCAGGCCGATGCGCCCGGCCTCGACGCGGAAGGCGAGCCGGTAGCGCCGGTCCTCGCGCGAGGACTCCTCGCGGCCGATCCAGGTCACCAGCTCGCCCGATATCTCCACCGTGAGACGGTCGGGATCGGCCTCGATGCCGTCGGGATAGAAGGCGCTGGCGAGGTCGCGCCCGGCCATGCGGGCGGCCTCGGCCTCGACCCAGGCGCCGATCGCGCCCCGGGCCGAGGGGTGGCTCATGCGCGCCGCCGCCAGCCGCACATGGGCCGCGTTCTCCGGCGTCAGCGTCAGCAGCGTCACCGCCACGGTGCGCGCCATGTCTTCCAGATAGCGGGCGCCGGCCCGGCCTTCCCCCGCGCCGCCGCTGCCGAGCTCCCATGCCGGACCCGCCGTCGCCGGCAGCAGCACGGTCACGGTCTCGCGCCCGGCGAAGCCCACGGTGAGCGCGAGGTTGGCCGTCATCGACAGCACCAGCAGCCCGGCCAGCGCCAGGCGGATGTCGCGCACCCGGCGGACGGCAAGGTCGAGGTCCGGACGCCGCATCGTTCCCGCCTCAGCCGGCGAAGCGCCGGAGATGGCTCGGCGGCGTCGCCTTCAGACGCAGCACGAAGTCCGGCAGGAACCAGTAGAGGGCGTAGCGCGCGATGTTGGCCCCGCCGCCGCGCTTGACCCGGCGCAGCAGCAGCCAGCCGCCGATGCCGGCGACCAGGCCGGTCACGAACTGGTTGGCCGCAAGCCCGAGCAGGGCCGGGCCCATCAGCGCGGCGGCCTCGTCGACGGTCCAGAACAGCCAGCGCTCCGGATCGTCGAGACGGCGCGGGATGACATGGCGTTGGGTCTCGCTCATCAGACGATCCCTCAGACGATCGCCGTGCCGACCAGCCCGGTGACGATGCCGGTGCCCGCGCCCGCGGCGATGCCGACCCCGACCGCGCCCATCAGCTGCATGGCGTTGAAGCGCAGCACCGAGCCCACCAGCGCCGCGCCCACCGCCAGCGCCGCGGCGAGCTGCCCGCCGCTGCCGCCGACGATGTCCTGCACCGTGTCGAGCGGGGCGTCGAAGGTCGTGTCCGTGGTCGCAAGCGCGATCTCCGGTCCCGCCAGCACGGCCGCGGCCGTCAACGCGAGGACGGCCGCCCCGCGCCATGCGGCGCCGGAGGGACCCGTGCCGGGCACCGGCGTCGCCGCCGTGCCCTTCATGGCGTTGCTCCCGGATCGCTCGATCCGGCCCGCGCGCCGGAGGTGTCGGGGGCAGGCACCGCGCTGCCGTCGTCCGAGGTCGAGGCCCGCCGCCGACCCTTCGCCCACTCGTCAAGGTCCTCGCGCAGATAGCGCACCAGCCGGCCCAGCAGGTGGTACACCGGTCCCCCTCCCGTCACCCGGTAGCGCGCCAGCGTCTTCGGCCGCATGTTGAGATGCGCCGCCGCCTGCTCCGTGGTCAGATACCCGTCTCCGTCCATCGTCTCCGTCTCCCTGCCTGCCCCGGCGGTCCGGGGCGCCTCGCCGGCGCCCGGACCGCTCCGGGCGCACCGGAGGCAATGGAAGCGCAGAAAACGGATCGCGGGGATGGTCGTTTTGCTTTTTGAAAACGACCACCCCCTGGAGGGTGCTGGAGAGCCCTTGAGAGCCCGTGAGGATGATCGCAGTTGCGAATGGCCCGGCGGATGCGGTCCCGAATTCACCCCGTCCGGTCCCGAAATCGACTCCGCGAGCGCCGCTTGCGGCGAATCCGGCGGCGCGCGTGAACGCGGTTCTCGGCGATCCAGACAGAGGTCACCGACTGCCCGGACGCTCGGATCCCGTCACGCCTCACGAAGAAATGCGCGGGCTTTCCCACCTGTCGCCGCATCCGGGATCGTGGCCGCGGTCACTTCCACCGGGAGCGTGTGACCCCACCGGGTATTCGACGTTCCCCGATCGCCGACCGGGGTCGCGAGAGTCCGGGCTTGAACTACCGCTCGGGCGGAGCCAGAGTGCGCTGAGCTACCCGCCGGCAGCGTGCTGTCGGCTCAGGGACCGCTCTTCGAAGCGGCCCCTGCTGCCTCTTGCGGGGATATGCAGGTAGGAAGCGGGCCGATACGGGCGCCTTCAGCCGGTATGAGCGAGATCCGCCTCTGCTCCCCGCACTCGGAAGGGATGCGACAGAACGGAGACGAAGCAATTGCCCGCAGGACGCCGCAGCTTCGTCCCGCTACAGGGAATCCCGGTGTCTTTCCGCCAGCGCGGCAAGCCGCGGAAGACCCTTCGCCGCCAGGTCGAGAACGAACCCGTGCGGCGAGAAGGGCGGCTTCCTGTACGCCTGCCGCAGGATACGCAGTACCGCGCCCGCCTCGGAGGGACAGCGATCGAACGTGCGCGACAAAAACGTATCCGCGTCGATCGCCTCGATATCGAACCCCGCAAGCGCCCCCGCCGGAAAGTCGGCGAGGTTGTCGGTCACGATATGCCGCGCACCGCACCGGATCGCCGCCGCCAGGACATGGCGGTCGTCGGCGTCGGGGAGATCGAGCGTCCCGATCAGCGGCTCATATCCGCGTACCAGCGCTTCCCCGAAATGCTCGCGCATGGCGCGCCGCTGCGAACGGACGCTCGGTTCGAGATGCGGCTTTCGTTCCAGGAGGCTCCGCGTCCACTCGTCGAGAATCCGTTCGGTCCATCGCGCCCGGAACAGTCCGGCGTGATGCATGCGCAGGAGAATGTCGCGCTTGCGGAACGGAAACAGGACGTTCGCGTCCAGCACGACCGCGGGACGGTCCCCGACAGGGTTCAAGACGCATCGAACTCCTGCCCGAGGCGGGCGATCTCGTCGAGCGCCGCATTGCGCGCTGCGTCGCGGCGGTCCTTGTAGGCCATCAGGTCGGCATGCATGACGCGCCGGTGCGCGCCGACCGGAATGAAGGGGATTTCCCCCTCCTTGAGCAGCTTGCTCAAGTGCGGGCGCGAGACGTTCAGGATGTCGGCCGCCTGTCGGGTGGTCAGCATGCCCCCGGCCGGAACCAGCGTGACCGCGTTGCCGGATGCGACACCGCCCAGCAGATCGATCACGAGGTCGGCGATGGCCGGCGCCAGCAGCACCGACTTGCCGTCCTCGCCGTGGATGGCCAGGACCCCGTCCGCCGCCCGTGCCTGGGCAAGCGCCGTCGCCGCTTCCGCCGCGCACGCAATCTCGTCCTGCGTCGGAAGACGGCGTGTCAGGTCGATTGCCTCGGCAGCGCTGTCCATTCCGAGCCTCCTCTCCGCCGGATTTCGACGGTCTCGACAACGGCTTGTGCAACCGCCATCACATGCAATAACAAGAATAACAGAAATAAGTGTAACGACAAGGCCGTCTCGCCGGGGTCGCGTTGCCTCGCCCGGCGATCATCGGGATACGGTCATCCCGGCACGTCTCTCTCCGGAATGCCCGTTCCGGCCTGTCGCCACACATCCGGTTGCCGCCGACGCCGCCAGCGATCCGCGCCGGATCCGGCGAACCGTCATCGACTCACCGATCGCCGACATGGGCCGTGAGATGCAACAGGCGCCCCCGGATGCGCGACCCGTCGCCCTGGGCCGTTGCCTCACCCTTCAGAGCGCCAGTCGCTCGACGTCGAACTCCTCGAACCGGTCGAAATCCCGGTCTTCGGTCAACAGGGCGGTCACGCCGCAGTCCCGGCACAACGCCACGATCTGTGCGTCGAAGACGAGGTTGCCGACGGCGCCGACCTCGCGGATGGCGTCCATCAGCCGCGCCGGATAATCCGGGCCGGGCCTGAGTACCACGACATTTTCGAGCGACAGCAGTTGCGCCAGGGCACCGCACGCTTCGACGGCCGTGTGCGGAGGATCGAACAGCCTGGGATGTGTGACCACCCGGAGAAACTCACCGATGCAAAACACCGGAACGCCCCATGGGCCGGGGCTTCCCGAAAGCAATTCAAGGCGCTTCAGCGCCGCCCGGTGTTTCGGAGATTCCTCACGATGTGCGTGGACGAGAACATTCGTGTCGACCGCGATCAATCGCGGGCATCCATCAACTCGTAGAGCGCGGCCCGGCTGTCGACATCCACCCCGGGCACCGGCCGCCCGGCCTTGGTTAGCAACCCGAGGGACCGGTTCGATCGACCGCCGTCCCGAACGTAATCGGCCACGATCCGCTCGATCAGCGCCGCCAGCGTCTCGCCTTCCTCGGCGGCGCGCGCCTCGGCGGCGCGCGCGACACCGTCATCGAATTCCACCGTCATCTTCATCGGAGAATCCGTATCATCCGCCCCCTGCAAGGTCAATCTTGCCTCGCCCGCCCGGCGCTCGTCGGGAGCCGGTCACCGCGACACCTCGTTGTTCGCAATGTCCGCCTGCTCCGGCCTGGCGCCGCCCATGAGGTTGCCGCCGATGCTGCCGGTGATCCGCGAGGCCGCGCTCTGGATCGAATCCCGCGCGAGATGCGCATAACGCGCGGTCGTCTGCACCTGGGTGTGCCCGAGCAGCTTTCCGATCATCGTCAGGCTCTCGCCGAGAGCCAGAGCCCTGCTCGCAAATGAATGACGCAAGTCATGAATGCGCACGTCCTCCAGGCCGGCGCGCTCGCGGATACGCCGCCATGGACGCTGAAGATCGGTGAGATGCGTCCCCGGCAGACGCCCCGCGATCACCCAGGGATTGTCGTCCTCGCGCGGGATCGCCGCCAGCACCGCCCGCGCCTCGGGACCGAGCGGAACGGCGCGGCCTCCAGTCTTCGCGTCGGGAAGCTCGATGCAGTCCTCCTTCACATGCTCCCACTTCAGGTCGCGGATCTCCGACATCCGGCAGCCCGTCAGCAACAGCAGCCGGAACGCCGCAACCGCCGAGGGCATCTCCGGCTCGACCTCGCGCAGCACCTCGCCCAGCCGCTCGGTCTCCTCCTCCGACAGGAATCGCTCCCGCCTGTGCTCCTTGTAGCGCTTGACGTGACGGCACGGGTTGGTGCCGTCCGGCCGCCAGCCCCAGATTTCCGCGAGCGAGAACATCTTGGACAGCACCCCGAGCGTCCGGTTGGCCTGGTAGGGCTTGTCCCTGAGACCGTGATGCAGCGCCGCGATGTCCTTGCGCTGCACCGCGGCGACCCGCATCTCCCCGATAACCGGATCGACGAACAGCGTCACCGAGCGCGCGTATTCCAGTCGCGTGCTCGCCTTGCAGTGGTCGGGCACATACTCTTCGAGAAACCGCTTCCCCAGATCCGCCATGCTCGGCTCGGCCCTTCTCGCCGCCTCCGCATTGCGGGGATCGATCCCCTTCTTCGCATCGGCGAGAACTTCCAGCGCCTTGTTCCGCGCCTGGTCCGGCGTGAGCGGCCCGTGGGGGCCGATGGTGAACCAGCGCAGCTTGCCGTCCACCCGGGTCTGGACGACGTAGTTCTTGCGGCCCGACTTGCGCACCCGGAGCCCGAAGCCGGTGAGCTCGCCGTCCCAGTAGACGGCATCGCCGCCGTTGGCCCTGATCGCGTCGACGGTGCGCTTGGTCAGCCGGGGGATGCGGTTGGAAGCCATGGCGAAGGTCCTTGACGTTGCCGGGACCGTGTAGCACACTGGCAAACGATTGGCAAACAATCTGCATCAATCCGAACGGCTCTCAAGGACCCTCAACAACCCTCGACGGAATAGAAACCCAAGGAAAACCCTAGAGAAATCACCCTCATGCATCCTGCTTGGCTCTCAAGTCCCCGTAGCATTATCAAACTCATAACCTGAAGGTCGTAGGTTCAAATCCCACCCCCGCAACCACCGAGACCGACATCTCCGGCATGGGGATGTCGGTCTTCGTCTTTTCGCGCCCGTTTCCGGCCCATTCGAGAATGGTTCCGAGATCGCCGTGCAATACGGCGTCCATCTCGGCCCATTTCTCGCCGGGGGTGAGCACGATGCGCTCGATCAGGCCCCTTATGGCGGACGCCGCCGCGTCCCGGTCATCCGGATGGTCCAGCGCCTCGGCAAGCCGCGCCACCCTGCGCCGGTAGATGTCCGCGATGTTGGGGTGGATGTCCGGGAGGTCGGCGGGCGCCGCCGACAGGCGCTCGTTCAGTTCGTCCTGGCGGGCTTCCAGTTCGCGCAGCCGGTCCACCATGCCGCGCACGTAGCCGCCGTCCTCGATGACGGCGATCATGGCGGCGATCTTCTTCTCGACCTCGGCGAGCTCCTTCCTCTCGCTCGCGCCCGAGGCGCGGCGCTCACGGTTGATCCGGTTGGTCTCCTCGGCATAGGCCCGCATCGCCTCGGCGGCGGCTTCCGGCGCCATCAGCCGGTCCTTCAGTCCGGCCAGGACACGTTCTTCGATGACCGGGCGGCGGATGCCCCTGCCGTTCGAGCAGGAGCCGGTCATGACGTGGTTCGAGCAGCCGTAGCGGTCCTGGCCGCGCATGGAATAGGGACCGCCGCAGACGCCGCATTCGAGCAGGCCCGAGAGCAGGTGGCGGGGCCGGTGGGCGTCGTTCAGCCGGTTGGCGCGTGCGGATTGCGTGGCGGCGATGACGGTGGCGTACTTCTCCGTGATCTCGCCCTGACGGTCCTTGACCGCCTGCCAGAGATTGTCGTCGACGATGCGGAGATCGGGGACTTCCGCGACGATCCATTCCTCCGGCGGGTTGATCCGCGACACCCGCTTGCCGGTCTCCGGGTTCTTGACGTAGCGCAGCCGGTTCCACACCAGCCGGCCGATATAGAGCTCGTTGTTGATCAGGCCCGTGCCCCGTTTCGCGTGGCCCCGGATCGTGGAATCGGTCCAGAGCTTGCCCGAGGGACCGGGAACCCTCTCTCCGTTCAGCCGCCGGGCGATCGCCCGCGGGCTGGTGCCCGAGGCGAACTCCCGGAACACCCGGCGCACGACTTCGGCCTCCGTTTCGTTGATGGTCCGCCCGCCGCGCACCGGATCGCCCGAGCCGTCGAAGGACTTCACCACATCGTAGCCATAGCAGAGCCCGCCGCCCGACTTGCCGGCCTCGACACGGCCCCTGAGCCCCCGGTGCGTCTTCGCCGCGAGGTCCTTCAGGAACAGCGCGTTCATCGTGCCCTTGAGGCCGACATGAAGCTCGTCGATCTCGCCTTCCGAAAGGGTAACGATCATGACGCCCGCGAACTTCAGGTGCTTGTAGAGCGTCGCCACGTCCGCCTGGTCGCGGCTCACCCGGTCCAGCGCCTCGGCGATCACCACCTCGAACATGCCGCGCCGTGCGTCCTCCAGCAGCGCCTGGATGCCCGGACGCAGGATCATGCTGTCGCCCGAGATGGCGGAGTCCTTGTACGCGCCGACGATCTTCCAGCTCTCGCGCCCGGCGAGATCCCGGCAGACCCGGAACTGGTCCTCGATGGAGGCCGCCCGCTGCTGGTCGGAGGAATAGCGGGCATAGAGCGCGCAGCGCAGGGTCATGGCTTCCGGTCTCCTATCCTTCGCCGGCCTCGTCGGCCGGCGCATTGCCGTTCGCCGCGTCGAGCCAGTCGAATTCCTCGCGCGCGATGCGCCGGCCGAGCAGCCGGGCAAGCGTCATGACGGCGGCATCGATCCGCGCCTCCGCATCGCCACCTGCCCCAGCCTGCCCCAGAACTGATCCGGGCGCCCCCGAGCCGGGGTTGTCGTTCGCAACCACGCCGCGCACGGCGACAATCCCGCGATCCTCTCTCTCCCGCATGGTCCGACGTCTCCCGCAACAATACGCTCCCGGGAGAGCACTTGGACCCCAAAACCGGCCCTGTCAAACTCGGCATATATGGAATTTCCAGCATGGAATCATACTCTTGCGTCGCAAATGGGTCTCCATGGTCGGCGTGCGTAGACAACCGTATGATTCGAAAAATTTCGTGATGCGCGGTCACGCCGGCTGATATCGCTGGATATCGATCTCATCGGCGCGCGCCCGCATCCGGGCTGCGTCGTGCCATGCCTGCATCCCGAGCAGCAGGTCCATGCTGAGACCGAACGCCTTCTCCACCCGCAGCGCCATTTCGGGCGACAGCGAGGCGTTGCCGTTCACCAGGTCCGAGAGCGTCGCGCGGCGCACACCAAGAATCCGCGCCGCCGCCGCGACGTTCAACCCGAATTCCTCGATCACTTCGATCCGGATGAAGGCTCCGGGGTGCGAGGGGGTCATACCCATCTTCAGGCCACCGTTGGTCATCGGTGGTAATCCTCCAGGTTCAGACGCTCGATCGCGTCATCCCGTTCCTCGAATGTGATCCGCCAGTTGGCCGACACCGAAACGCTCCACTCGTTGCGACGTTCGCCGGACAGCCGGTGGACCCGCCATCCGGGCGCCGCCTCCCTGGCGAAGCCCTCCATGCTCTCCGCCATCGCCAGCGCGGTGAGGATGCCGCGCACCCGCTCCGCGAGGTCCTGTTTCAGCAGCCGGGACGAGTCGTTTTCGAATAGCTGGCGCAGTCCCCGATGGCGGATGGAACGGACAATCATGCCGCGCATGTGTACGGCAAGACCGTGCGAGATGCAAGCACCTTCGGCGTATCGGGTGAACCGACCGCCCGAGTGCCGATCCCGGGTCGGCGAGCGGTCACCAGGAAGGACGCCCTTCCTGTGGACCGCGACCGGTGGGCTACCTCAAGGCATCGGATGGCAACTGCAACGTCGCCCTCACCGGCCCCCTTCGGTCGGCATCTCAGAACCGCATGTTGAGGGTCAGGAAGAGGGTGCGTCCCCAGCCCGCCGCGCGCGGGCCGTCGGTCACCGAGGGGTTCGCGGTGTTCGTGGAGAGCTTCGCGTCGGTGACGTTGTAGACGCCCGCGGTCACCCGTGCGCCTTCGAGCCCGAGCGGCGCCCTCCAGTCGAGCGTCACGTCGTGGCCGGTCCAGGACTTGAAGCGTCCGTCGCCCTGCCGGTTCTCGATCTCGTCGCGGTAGTTCACCGCCCAGAAGGCGGTGAGATTGCCGCGCCCGGTCGAGCTCACGATGCGCACCGCGTTGCGCGGCAGCGGGTACGGCCGCCCCTCGCCCGCGATGCGCTCCTCGCTCCTGGCGACATGGCGCCAGAACCCGCGCATCGCGACGAAGCCCCAGCCGGTCTCCGCGCGCGCGCCGAACCGGGTGTTGAGCCCCGAGATGTCGATCCCGACGATGTTCGCGAAGCGTTCGTGGATGGTAATGTCTCCGGCCGCGCGTTCGATGCAGCCGGCGCCGCCGCCGGGCGGGCACTCGGGACGGTTCAGGATCGCCCAGGTGGCATCGTGCTGCCCCGGCAGACCGGAGGTCGTGAGCCAATACCAGTCGGCGACCAGGTAGAACGGCCCCCTGCGGGCCTCCGCGCCGATCGAGCGCCTTTGCGACCGCGACGGCTCGAGGTCGGGGTTGCCGCTGGTGCGGCGCGTCACCTGCCGGTAGTTCGACATGTCGCATGTGCGCGGCGGCGGCCCGCTCTCCGGCACGCAGCGGACAAAGGGATGGTCCTGCGCCGCGGTGCCGTGCAGGTCGTGCATCGAGGGGGCCTCGTCGCCCGCGCTCCACGAGCCGCGCAGCGTCACGATGCCGGTCGGGCGGTACTCGGCCCCGAGGCGCCACGCGTGGAGACCGCCGACGTCGTCGGTCTCGTCGGCCCGCGCCGCGGCCCTTACGTCCACGCTGTCGGCGATGGGCACGGCCACCTCGGCGAAGACGCCCGCCGCATTGCGCTCGCCGGCGTAGCTGGTGCCGCCCGACCCGAGCACCCCGCTCACGTCGCGGGTCCGGCCGTCTCTCGCCCGGAACGCCAGCAGGCTGTGCGCCACCGTGTCGGCGAGTTCGACCCCCGCGGTCCACGCCGAGGCGCGCCCGCCGAGGCCCGGACCGGCGCCCTCCAGCGCGAGACGCGCGCCCAGATGCCGCCCACCGAAGTCTTCCTCCTCGCGCAGGCTGCTCCTGTCGATCGCTTTCTGGTGGTCCGGTTCCTTCGACAGCGGATCGGTCAGGTCGTACCGTCCGGCCGCGATCTCCTCCCCGATGATCTCCGAGTCCACGAAGGTATCGCCCGTGACCGAGCCGTCGAGCCGCCAGGCGCCGATGCGGGCGTCGTAGCCGAGGCCCTCGGCGAGCCGGCCCTCGACGCTCACCGAGACATCGTACTCCTCGGTGCTCGTCCTCCAGTCCCGGTTGCCGTGGCCGATGAAGCGGTGCCCGACCGAGAACATGTCCTCTCCCGTCGCCTCGAACGCCGGGTCGGCCTTGCGCGCCGATGCGTCGATCGCGTCGAGCAGGCTCTCGCCCGGGGCGACGGAGAAGACATCGACCGACGGGGCGTAGCGGAACGCCGAACGCCCTTGCGTGACATTTGCGTCCATATGGAGCTCGGCGTGCTCTCCGAGCGGGTGGTCGAAGCTCAGGATTGCGTTCTTTTGATCGTAGCGCGCGCTGTCCCACCAGAAATCGCCATAAGCGAACCCGCATCCCTTGTCGCCCGATTCGATCCCCGGCGGATTGCCGAGCGGGCCGGTGTAGCCGCGTGCCCGGGCGCACTCGCCGAGCGCCAGCGATCTCAACTCGTCCTCGCTCCTGTCGAAGACGTAGACGGTGTTGCCGCCGACGCTCACGTTCCTCGCCTCGGCGAAGCTCCCGCCGTCGACCCACTCCGAGCGGCTGTGCTCGCGGGTGTTGCCGGCGATCTCCTCGCGGTCGAGGAAGTCGACGCCGACGGTCAGGCGGCCGCCGGCACCGACCGCCTCGCCCCATACCACGCCGCCCTGGCGCGCGTCGCCGCCGTCGCGGGTCGGCATCCGGGCGACGGCGCGCACGTCGAACCCGTCCAGATCCTGCCGCAGCACGAGGTTGAACGCGCCGCGCACCGCGGCGTGGCCGCCCAGCGTCCCCAGGCTCTCGCCCCTCAGCACCTCGATGCGCTCGACAGCCGAGAGCGGGAGCGAGTCCAGATTGTGCGCGGTCGTCGCGTAGGGCCGCCCGTTCACCATGACGAGCAGGTCGCGCCCGCCCGTGAAGAAGTAGCGGATGATGCCCGTGTCGAGCATCTCGCCGAAAGTCTGGGCGCCAGACCTTTCGATGAAGCCACGGTCGTACTCGGCGACGATCTGCGGGGCCGGCGCCAGCGCGCCGGCGCGAACCTGACCCGCCGTGAGTATGGCGAGCGCGGCGAGCGCCGCGAGGACTAATCTCATCCTTGGTTCCTCATTCGTTTGTGGATGTACGGAGTGTCCTACGTACCGGTCGCGTTGTCGACGATCGTTTGCGACCGCGCTCACTCTTTGTAACTGCCCAGGTCGTCTGATTTGTCATTTTGGGCCAGTGGGTTGAGGCGTGTCGCGTTCGGCATTGGCGCAAGGGGCTTGACGGGAATTTCGGGAAATGACTCAACAGCGACATGAGCAAGCCCGAGTCGCCGCGCGACCCTTCGACGGGAGCAGCGCCCGAAACGCCCGCGCAGAAGATCGCCCACCAGGAAGAGGAAAACGCCTGGCTTCGGCAGCAGAACGCGTGGCTGAAAGAGCAAGTCGCGCGTCTCGTCGAGCGCATAGAGGAGTTGGAGCGCCGTCTCGGCCTCAACAGCGGTAAGCCGCCTTCTGCCCCGGGCCCGAGGTGCCCTGCCCCGGGCAGGGATATCCTGACGTTCCGTTCCGCGACCGGCGACACTGTCTCTCCCCTGCCGAGCCGGTAAACCCTAAAGATTGACTGCAATACCGTGCCCGGGCGACATGGTCTGGAGCAATACCCGCTCGATCTTTCAGCCGCAACCGGCCGACGCAATCGATCGAAGGCAGATTCGAACCCATGAATTTTCATCCCGACGAGAGCATCGCGGTCTTCATCGACGGCGCGAACCTCCATTACTCGGCGCGCGCGCTCGGCTTCGACATCGACTACCGGAAGCTGCTGGAGCTCTTCCGGTCCCAGGGGCGGCTGGTGCGCTCTCTCTACTACACCGCGCTGATGGAGGAAGAGGAATACTCCCCGATCCGTCCGCTGGTCGACTGGCTCGACTACAACGGCTACACGCCGGTGACCAAGCCCACCAAGAAATTCACCGACGCCATGGGTCTGCGAACGATCAAAGGCAATATGGACGTGGAGATCGCCGTCGACATGATGGCGATCGCGAGCAGGATCGACCATGTGGTCCTGTTCTCCGGCGACGGCGATTTCCGCCGTCTGGTCGAGGCGGTCCAGCGCGAGGGTGTTCGGGTCAGCGTGGCCTCGACGCTGCGCACCTCGCCGCCGATGGTGGCGGACGAATTGCGCCGTCAGGCCGACACGTTCATCGATCTCCAGGACCTCGCGCCCCGGATCGCTCGCGAGCCTCGTCAGGCCGGGAACCGCATGCCGACGCCGGCGCGGCCGGAACCGGGCGTGCCCGATGCCGGCTGACACGTTGCCCCCGGAAGCGGCGCCGGATTCCGGGGGCGAGGTCCGGTCCCGGCCGGCGCGCCCGGCAACCGCGCGGCCGGCCCAGACTCCCGTCCCGCTTGTCCCGGGAGCGGACAGCGAGGGCAGGACGCTGACGATCCCGCGCAGCATCTCGTACAGCGGCCGGATCGGGTCGTGCGAGCGGCTCATTGTCGAGGGCGTCGTCGAGATCGGCCTCGACGGCTGCCGAGTGCTCATGGTTGCCGCGGGCGGTGTCTTTCGAGGCGGCGCCATCGCGCTTTTTCTGTCGTTCGGCATGTTCCGGGCGTTGCTCCGGCGGATCGATGCACGCTGGACTCGCGGATTTCTGGCCGAGCGCCGTGTCGGGGACGTCATCGAACACGCCCTTGCGCGGCCGGGCTGCGCGTTCGCGCATGACGTCAAGGAAGCACTCGGCGGATCGGGCAATGTCGATCACATCGTGATGACGCCGGCGGGGATTTGGGTGGTGGAAACCAAATCGCGCTGGCAGCGCAAGCGGCGGTTTCCTCTGGCGTTGCGACAGGCCGCGCAGAACGCGCGCCTGGTCCGCCGCCATCTCGACACCTCTCTTCCGGTTCGCGCCGCGCTGGTGATCGCCGACAGATGGGACCGTTCGCTCGAGTCGCGGCACGACTGGAACGGGGAACCGGTGACGGCGTTCGGTCTCAGGACGTTCTGGCTGCTGCTGCGCGCCGAGTGTGGGCAGGGTGGAGACGCCGTCTCCTACACGGGATGCGGCGAGGATGGAAAAGACCGTATGGGACCTCGGTTCCACCCGGCATCCGGGATCGTGAACGAATACCGGGGGCATCGTGTTTCCCGCCGGCCGTACCGAAGACCTTCACCGCTCCGGGGGGCGGACGGCAGAAGGGGCGTTCGCCGACTATTTCCGTCACCATGGGAGAGCCGTCCGGCATGACAAATCAGCTCTCGGGCTCCGGTGACGGCACGCGCTTTTCCGCGACGGTAAAACGGTGCGATCCGGCGAAGGGGTACGGCTTCCTCGCTCCCGCCGATCATCCGGGGGAATGGAGTTACATCGGTCTTGGCGTGAGGGGCGGTCCTCCTTTCTCCTGGTGGCGGGCTTCAACGTTGTATCCTTCAATGAGAGCGACGGCAGCGAGGGTCAGTTCGGAGGGTCGTTCCTGGGTCTGAGCGAGACCTTGGGGGAGACCGGAGTGTCTCGGCCGCTTCCCGAGAACGGAGGCTGACCCGCTGGGATGCCGGCCCGGCGAAGTGGCTTGTCCAATGCGTCCTTGGGAGAAGATCGGTGGACCGGGACCTGCGCTGGAAGGTCTCCGGGCGGAAAACGGGACGGCGAGAACGCTGCGGCATCCCGCAATGGCGGCGGAATTGACGATCGACACCATGGCGAACCCGCGCGAGGTTTGCGGCCCTCACCCGTCCCGGGCCGTCCCAAGGGTTCCGGACCATTTCGCTATCCTCTGCCGCTCACGGGATACCGGCGAGGGATATTCCGGCACCGATCGCTGAAGGAGCAAGATTGCGAATCTCGTGGTCACGTCCCTCGGCTTCAGGACCGTCGAGGTACCGCTCGTCGCCCGCGCCGATGTCGCTCAGGTGGGCGTGTTCCGACGGATCGGCCTGGCGACCTCCTACACGGGCTGGGGCGCGGGGCGGTAGGTGCGGAACGATGCCACACCGCGTCCGACGGTCGGGCGCAAATCGAGTTGTCGTGCCGGATGGAAGTGACCGGCCGCAAGACCGCGGGCGCGATCGCGGGTATCAGGCAGGGCGTGAGTGTCCCTCGTCGCCACGGCCTGACCAGCCCCATCGGCATCTCAGAACGCGAGGTTCGCGCCGAACAGGAACACATCCGAGTGGGCCGACCGGTCGCTGTGGGTGCGGTCGTGGACGATGTCGCCGCTTTCGTCGCGGATGCTGCCGCCGCTGATGAAGTTGAGCGGCGCATAGCCCTCGGTCCGGATGTATTCGGCGAACAGCTTCACGCTCGGCCGGGCGAACCATGCCGCGCCGAGGACGAACTGATCCTGGCGTTCCCACGGCGCGCCGTCGGCGCCCGCGACGAACCGGCTGAACTCGGCCGACAGGTCGACCGGGCCGTGCCCTCCGGTGTCGTGGCGGTACCGCGCGCCGACGTCGAAGGCGGTCACCCGGCTCGCCGGGAATTCCGGCAGCGCGGGGTTCCGCGTCCCCGGCCACGCGTCCAGGGTGCGGGCGAACTCGCCCTTGAGCGTGACGTCTCCGGCGGTCAGCCTGCCATAGACGTCGACGGCGGGGTTGCTGTCCCGGCACGCCTCGAAATGCACCACCGGATAATCCTGGCAGAAGGCTGTCCCGTGCAGGTACGACGCCCCGAGGAGGAAAGTGCCGAGGGAACCCGCCCCGAGCGAGTAGTTCGCATCCACGGCGAAGTTGTTGAGCCTGCCCGGCACCGCCGTGTCCTCCACCGGGGCGTTCGCGGCGCGGAACTGGGCGCCGCCCTGCACGCCCATGGCGGTCAGGTTCAGCCGCTCGCCGGCGTAGCCCACCGCGACGCCGTTTGCCAGCGCGCCGAAGGCATGCCAGACGGTCGAGGCGGTGAACGGATTGACCGTATCGGTCAGCCCGAACGGGACCGCCATCTTCCCCAGGCTGGCGTAGACCGGAAGCCGGTCGAGATCGCCCACCAGCGCCCAGGCGCGCCGCACCTGAACCTGGTTGCGCGCGATATCGGTGTTGGTGCCCGCCCCGAAACTCTGCTCGGGATCGAACAGCATCTCCGCGTGGCCGGCGAACCAGTTGCCCAGCGTTCCCGTCATGCCCAGCTGCACCGAGTGGATCGCGGCTTCGGAGACCGTGCCGCCGACCTGGTTGCGCGCGGTCGGGTGGCGCATCAGGTAGCCGAACCTGTCGTCCCGGTTGCTCTTCTGCAGGTTGGCCACCGCGGTGACGGCTCCCTGGACGTGCAAACTGTCCGGCGCGAGGGTTCCGTCCCTCCTGCGTTCGAGTATCAGGTGCTGCTTGCGGTTGATGTCTGTGGTGGGGTCGAGCATCTCGTAGGCATGGCGCGGGTTCGTTCGCGCGAACCCCGAAGGGTGTCCAGCCGGCGCGGTTGCCGCGGGGGTGGGCAAGCGGACCACGCGTTCGGCCTTGAGCGCCTCGAGTTCCTGGCGGAGAAGCCGGTTCTCCGCCTCCAGCCTGTCCAGCCGCTCGATCAGGCGCTCGATCCGATCGGCGCCGGCCGCGGCCGGGGCGAAACACGTCGCGAGCGCGAAGCTCAGGACGACGAACCGCGCAACGGCCATACTCCGGCCGCAGTCTTTCAAGGCGCTCTCCATGGCGATGGTCGGCGGGACCGGGTCAGCCTAGCACACTCAAGAAGGTTACCCATCGGATTGTTGATCGATCGACCGCTGAAGGAGGTCGGAGATTCGGTCACGAGCCGAGCCGACAGAGCTTCTCGACCTATCGGTCTTCCAGCCCGTCAAACACAGCGGCCGCGTTTCGACCGTCGGCCGTTTTCCGGGAGGTGCCGACACCCCTCGTGCCGTTTCGAACAGGTCCATGACGGGTAATCGATGATCACCGCCGTCCGCAATCTGACGTTCTCGTCAGCGTCGTAGGATTATCTCCGGCCCGAGGGCCGCTATTGCCCGGATCCGGACGAGGATGCGGCGGATCCTCGCGCGAAGCAGGCGGAGCACCGGCCACGGTAAATTCGTTCTGATTTTCGTCCACGGATTGGGGCACTGGATCAGGGACCTCCAGCATTCGTTGGCGCCCTTGCAGCCGCTCGGCGCGGTATTTGACCATCGTCGTGCTGCTTTTGGCGATGCCCCTGGACGCGAGCGCAACAATGCCGTAATTCGGGCATGACCGCTCGCCCCGACGCGTGCCGAGGGTTGGTGGGGAGGCGATGGAAGTGGCCCCTGAGGGCGGTCAGCCGGGCGCTGGCCGCGGGGCGACGTTGTCGGCCATTTTGAGGAAATCGAGCACCCGCCTCGGGTTCCTGGCGAGATTGCGCATGGTCCCGGCGACGGCGAGCCCGCGCCCCTTGATGAGGCCGATGGCGAAGCGCCGCAGCAGGGTCATGTTCTCCGGCCCGTGGCCCGAGCGGATGCGGCTTCGGTCCTCGTCGAAGCTCCAGTCGAGGATGTGGTGAGTCGCCTCGATGGTCCAGTGCCCGCGATTGAGGGCGAGCAGGCGTTTCGAGGAGGCGGCCTCCGAGGTCAGGCTGGTGATGCCGTAGGCGATCTCGCGGCGCCGCTTGCCGGACTTGAGCGCGTACTCCCAAGGCGCTTCCCGCTGCCCGCCCTGTGCCGAGAAGTCCTATCACGGCTCGGCCCACTTCAGGGGCATCCCGGTCTGGGACCCGACCTGGACGGTGATCGAGCAGGAGACCGACCGCGAGCACGGGCCGTTCGACGATCCGGCCGACGTGGCGCTCTGCCTCGCCTTCGAGAAGCTCGACCGCACCCGGTCAGGGGCATGGCGATCATCGCCGTGCACCGGGAGGGGGAGCCGGACGAATATGTGATGTTCCACGACCCGGTGGACGATGCCGCCCTGATCGAAGTCGCGCGGCGCGTGGCCGCGTTCTTCCGCCAGGCGGACGTGCTCATCGATGGGAACGATCCGCGCGCTCCCATCGACCGCGCCCGCTCACCCGTGGGAGATGACGAGCCTTGCTCGCTCCAGACCCGCATTATCGCGGAGCTGATCGCCGTGATCCGACTTGGTCCTCAAAATGACCACGTCGACGCCGGCCGTCGACGAACAGGCGTGTTCGCGGTTCATAGCGGCTTTGCGGCGTTGAGGACGACGGCCTTGAGGGTGGCAAGCAATTCGAGCAAGTGCTCCCTGTCCCTCGCCCTGTGCCGGATGCCGTACCACGATGCCTGCAAGAGACCGGAGACCCGGCCGGCGCCTAGCCCGACTTCCGATAGCTGCCCTTCATAGGAGGTAAGCATCGCTTCCAGCATCGTGCCATAGCGGACCTCCGCGAGCGCTACCTCCTGCCTGGCGGCGGCACGGATTCCCGTCAGGATCTCGTCGCCGTGCGGCGTGGCATGGATCCGCTTCCAGGGAACGACAACGAGGTGATGGAACACGACATCGAGCCTGTCGCCGAGATCGGAGACCCCGGCGCATTCGGCTTCGATGGCCGCAATCGCGTTGTCGGCGTAGAGCCGGATGGCGGCGCGCAGGAGATCGTCCTTATCGGCGAACAGGTTGTAGAGGGTCTGGCGCGCGACCCCGGCCTCACCGGCGATATCGTTCATCGTCGCCCGCTTGACGCCGTAGCGCGAGAACACCGCGACCGCGGCCCTGACGATCGTCTCTCTCCGCTCTGACATGGTCCGATCGTTTGCGGGATGGATCCAGAAACGCCGTTGACAATAATATCCTGTCTGTCTAAATGTCCAACGTGTATAGCGCCGTGCCCCGAATGTCCCGAATGTGCGGGAACTGGCGCGCGGCTCGAACGGAGGAGTTCGCGATGCGGACGACACTCAACGTCAACGGCCGAACGGTCGAAGTGGCGGCGGAGGAGGGAACCCCGTTGCTGTGGGTTCTGCGCGACGGGCTGAAGCTGACCGGCACCAAGTACGGCTGCGGCGTTGCCGCCTGCGGCGCCTGCACGGTGTTCGTGGACGGAGCGCCGGTGCGGTCATGCCAGACCTATATCGAGGATACCGCGGGCGCCGAGATCGCCACCATCGAAGGTCTGACCTCGGATGCGGGAAAGGCGGTGCGGCGGGCCTGGGCGGAACTCAACGTCGTTCAGTGCGGCTACTGCCAGTCCGGACAGATCATGTCGGCGGCGGCGCTGCTAACCGAGAATCCGATGCCGAGCGCGGAACAGATCGACGAATACATGCAGGGCAATGTGTGCCGTTGCGCCACCTATCAGCGGATCCGGGCGGCCGTCGCGCGCGCCGCCGGTATCCTGGCGGGAGACGTGCAATGAGCGTATCCATGGACCGTCGCAGCTTCCTGAAGACCGCATCGGCCGTCGCGCTTGTGGTCGGATTCTCGCCGCGCGGCGCGCTTGCGGCCGCGCCCATGGACGGCGGCAACTTCACGCCGTTCGTGAGGATCGCGCCGGACGGACGGGTGACCGCGATCGTCAAGCATTTCGAGATGGGCCAGGGCACCACCACCGGTCTTGCCACGCTGATCGCGGAAGAGCTCGGCGTCGGGCTTGACGGCGTGGAGGTGGAATTCGCGCCCTCGGATGCGAAACGATATGCCAACCTGATCTTCCGCGCGCAGGCAACCGGCGGCTCCACCTCGATGGCGAACTCCTACCTGCAATACCGCCGCGCCGGCGCGGCGGCGCGCGAGATGCTGCTGGGCGCCGCGGCCGAGGCATGGAGCGCCGCGCCCTCCGCGCTCGCCTTGTCCGAGGGCATCGTATCCGGCGCCGGACGGCGCGCACCGCTTGCCCAATTCGTCGCCGCGGCGGCTACCAGGCCGGTTCCCGCAGAGCCCACGCTGAAGAGCCCCGACGCATTCACGTTGATCGGCAATCCCAACACCTCTCGCCGCGACAATGGGCCCAAGATCGACGGATCCGCCCGATTTGCGATGGACGTCCAGCTGGACGGTCAGATCGTGGCCGTGATCAAGCGCAGTGCGCGCTTCGGCGGGAAAGTGGCAAAGATGGATGTTTCCGCCGCAAACGAAGTGCCGGGATTTATCCATGCCGCTGTGCTTCCCAACCGGGCGGGCGTCGCGGTGTACGCCAGGGACAGCTGGGCCGCGCTTCGGGCCCGCGAGGCGGTCGCGGTCGAGTGGGATCTTGTCGATGCCGAAAACCGTAGCTCCGAGGAGATGAAGTCGGCATTGCTGGCGGCGGTAGGTTCTCCACCCGAGTTCGTCGCGAAGGGAGGTCCGGGACCGGCCGCGACCGCGAAGCTTCTCGAGGCCGCGGAGCGGACCGTCGAGGCCGAGTTCTACCTGCCCTGGCTCTGCCACGCGCCGATGGAACCGCTCACCTGCACGATCGAGCCGACGTCGAACGGAATTACGCTTCATGACGGCTGTCAGTCGCCGTCCGCTGCCCACCAGGCGCTGGCGGCGATACTCAAGCTGCCGCCCGAGAAGATCAGGATTAACACCCTCTATGCCGGCGGTTCGTTCGGCCGCCGTTCCACCACGACCGCCGACTACATCGTCGAGGCGGCGCTGGCGTTCGCGATGACCGACCGCACACGGCCCGTCAAGCTGATCTGGTCGCGGGAGGACGACCTTGCCGGCGGCGCCTACCGGCCGGCGTTCGCGCACAGGGTGCGCGTGGGCCTCGATGGCGCCGGGCGCATCGTCGCCTGGGACCACCGCATCGCCGGCAAACCCGTCTTCAAGGGAACGCCGCTCGAGCAGTGGGTGGTAAGGAACGGTGTCGACCAAACCTCCGTGGAGGGGGTGGCGGACACGCTCTACGAGATTCCCGGACAGTTCGTCGGCCTCACCGACTTCAGGACACCGGTTACGGTCAACTGGTGGCGTTCGGTGGGTCACAGCCACACCGCCTTCGTCATGGAGTCCATGATGGACATGGCGGCGAGCGCCGCCGGTCGCGATCCGGTCGCCTACCGGCTCGATCGTCTCACGGGCGGCACCAAGGACCGCCGGCGCCAGGCTGAAGTTCTTCGACTGGCCGCGAGGGAAGCGGGCTGGAACCGTCCCGCGGCGCCCGGCCGGGCGCGCGGCGTTGCCGTGCACAAGTCCTTCGGCACCTACGTCGCGCAGGTGGCGGAGATCTCGCGCGACACGGACGGCGCGGTACGGATCGAACGGGTTACCTGCGCCGTCGACTGCGGCGTGGCGGTCAACCCCGATATCGTAAAGGCCCAGATGGAAGGTGGCATCGGCTACGGCCTTGGCCACGTCATGCGCAATCGCGTCACGTTCGAGGACGGCGAGGCGGTGCAATCGAACTTCCCGGACTACGAGCCCTTGCGGATTTCCGACATCGGCGCGATCGATGTCCATATCGTGGCGTCGGCGGAGCCGCCGACAGGCGTCGGCGAGCCCGGCGTACCGCCCGCCGGGCCCGCGCTCGCCAACGCCATTGCGGTGGGGGGACCCAGGGTCACCGAACTGCCGATGACCGAGAACGGCGTGACCTTCCTGTAAGGCGCAGCTTGCGTATTGGCGGCATGATCGATGTGCTTCGAACCGCTCGGCCGTCGTCTCGGCCGAGCGGCGGCTTACCAATTCCGGCCGAGCCCGTTCGCCTGTCGACGGAGGAAATCGCCCGCCTTCACGCGATCCTGGACAGTCGTGGCGGCTGACGGGCATCATCGGTAAAGGCGGCACATGTGACGCCCATTTCGCTGACAAGCCCGGTCCGTGGGGTATCCTCGGGACCCTGATCGACAGGCTCGACCGGCCGCTGGGCGACGAACGCGCTGAATGGGACGGAATCGCGCGCGACGCATCGAAATGGAGGAACGCCGGCAGGGGCAGGGCAGGCACCGGGGAATCTCCCGGTGATCTCGTGCCGACTCTGTCCGGCCGGCGACGACCGGCTGGCCTGGAACCGATATGGCGCTGATTCAACGCGGTTCCGCGGTTTGGAAAATTCGAAGCCCTTTCAGGCATCGGGCACCGCCCCCAGTGTGGTGGGCGAATCGGAGGCGGCCGCGGCGGGGCTTCAGAGGTCGAGGCCGAGGGGCTTCCCGTCTCTTTCGCCGCCCTTCTCGGAAGCGGCATCGGACGCGACTTCTCCACACGGAGCGGTACCCGGGGAGAGATCGGCCAGGGCCGCCTGTTGGGGTTCTCCGCCAGCCCGATCGGAAACCGCCAGCGACCCGCGCCCCTTGTCCGACACGTACCGGCCCGGCTTGCCGCCGTTGCCCAATTCGACGCGGATCGACGCCGGCTTGATCGAGCGCTGGATGTCGGTGGCGGCGTGTCCCACGATCTCCGACGCGGTCGCGCCGGGATGCTCGTTCAGCACCCGTTCGATGAAACGGCGAACCGAGCCGCGCGGCGCCCGCCGCGCGGGCGAGGCCGCCTTCCCGGCCCGTCCGCCCGATGCCGGGCCTGTGCGGACGCCACGGCCGCTCCCGGCAGTGAGGAGATCGAGCAGCGCCTTCCTCGCATCCGCCCGGCCCCGTGCATACCCCGTGCCGCTGTCGCCCGCAATGCGCGCGCCAGCCCGCCACCGTCGCCGGGACGCTGCACAAGCTCATCCGCGAGGGACGCGTCGAGCGCGTTCCCGAGGGGGATACCGCATCGCCGCCGCCGGGGCCGAAGATGCGACCGCGCCGGCCGCCGCCGTCAATGGCCGCTGCATACTTGCCTGGACGGACTTGAGCGAGAAAGAAATCTCGTATTCGACCAGCCGGATGTTCTCGATGGAGGAAGTTGCCAGAATGAGGTCCTCGGAAACCTCGCTGGCGACGACGATGCCTCTGACCGGGACGTCACCAGCGAAGCTTTTCTTGATCCAGCCCATGTAGCGAAGAATCTGACCCACGACCCGATCGTAGGCGCGGGAAACCTTGGTCTCGATCACCACATGGGCGCCGTCCGCGCCAACCGCGAGAATATCGATGTAGCGCTGGCCCGCGGGAAACTCGACGCCGGTGAATTCGCCATCTTCGTCTTCGTAGAGCTTCAGACCGGGCTCCAGGAGTCCGAGGTTCTGGACGAGATAGTTCTGAAGGTCCCGCTCGAACGCGAACTTGCGCGACCCGAGGTCGCCTTCCTCGGTGATCTCATCCTCGGTGCCGTCGCCGCCATTTTCGATAGCTGCATCGAAATCGGCTTTGTACCAGGGGGTCGGGTCGTTCTCGGGATCCCACAAACGGAATTCGCGCGGGCTCAACTTGAAGAACAGGTCCCAGCCCGCGTCTGGCTTGATGTTGGGGTGATGCCGACGACGGGGAGCGCGCACCGACATGCCGTCCACGTGCGCCTCTACGGTGTTGCGTTTGATGTCCGGATAGCGATCGGCGAACCAGCGAACTGCATCTCTTCGAGAGAACACCTGACCGGGCTTCAGCTCCTGGGCCGCAAACTCGTGCATCAGCTCCCTGGTGGGTTTGTCGTAAATCGGCATTTCGACCTTCCGTTATTTGTCATCTGCGAGCGTAAGTGACGCGACGCTGGCGATGACCCGACCAGGACGCCGGCTGTGCGGTCGGACGGCGGCGGTTCCCGGTCGATGCAAATCGCCGCGCCGCGCGTTCTGCGTTGGACTGTTTCCGTCCAGGGACCGAACTCGCCTCTCGCGTCCGTGCCGACGGCGCCTGCGGCTGGAGAGTTCGCCCGCACCGAGGCGTTCATCCCCGGCATTCCATCAGCGCCCGTTCGGAGGAGATGGAAGGAATTCCGGGTACCGGCTTGTCGGTGACCAGGGTCACACCGGTGGCGTGGAAGTCGAGCCCCGGCGTGTTCCCGGGCATCCTGCCCGTCCTCGTGAACTCGACCGCCGCCTCGACGCCGAGGGCGGCCATCCTGACGGGATACTGCATGGCGGTGGCGCCGAGCGCGCCGGTGGCGACCATTGCGACACCCTGGCAACCCCCGTCGACCGAGACGATCACGATGTCGTTCTCCATGCCCAGCGCTTCGAGCGCGGCGTGGGCGCCAGCCGCTGCCGGCTCGTTGATCGCGTAGACCAGATCGATCTCCGGCTTCTCCCCGAGCAGCTTCCTCATGGCGGCCCGCCCGCCTTGCTCCGAGCCGAACGTCGCGCCATGGCCGGCGATGCGCGCGTCCCTCTCGTCGTACATCGTCGCGCGATCCGCGAGATCGACGCCGAAGCCCTTGAGGAAGCCCTGGTTGCGCATGACCTCCACGGTAACCTGTGTCCCGGACCCGTCGAGCGTCGCGATCTTCGCTGTGTCCGTGGCATCGCCCATCGTCGCCCTGGCCCATTTCCCGATCAGCTCGCCGGCGCGGAAGTTGTCGGTGGCGAAGGTGATGTCGACGGTATCTGCCGGGTCGAACGGGGTATCGAGCGCGATCACCAGCACCCCGGCCGCGCGCGCCTTGCCGACCGCGCCGGCAAGGGCCGCCGGATCGGAAGGCGCGATGAGAATGACTGCCGCACCCGCGGCGACGAGGCTCTCGACCGCCTCGACCTGGGTCGCCGTGTCGCCGTCGTACTTGCCGGCAACGCTGCGCAGTTCGACGCCGAGCTCGCCGGCTTTCTCCCGTGCCGCCTCGTTCATCGTCACGAAGAACGGGTTGGACTCGGTCTTGACGATCAGGCCGACGATCGGCTCGCCCGCCGTCGCGGAGGCGGCGAGCAGGCTGCATGCCAATCCCGCCGCGGCGAGCAGGCAAATCCTGAACTTCAATGCGGTTTTCCCTGAACCGTCTGCCGGTTACCGGCCCGCCCTTCGCCAGCCCGCCGCCCGGGCTTCGCGTTCCGAGCAGAACCAGCGCTCGCCCCGCGGCGGGTCGATCCGGGTGTTCGCGTAATAGCGCCCGCCGGGCATGTGGTAGATCCGCTTGCCGCCGCGGCCGATGTTTCCCTTGATGTTGCAGCGCTCCGACGTCGCGTTCGCCGGGGGCCGGCTCGTCCGCGCCGAACCCCGCAGCCGTTTCCCCCGCCGCCAGTCCCAGGGCGCGACGAACGCTCCGCGCCACATCCCCTTGCGCGCCGACCGCGCTGTCCGCTCCTCGTCCACATAGGCGCGCGAGTACCGCCGATACGCCAGCGCCCAGCCCTCCGCGACCAGCCAGGCATTGATGTCCCGGCCGTCCTGCCGGCACACCGCGACGATGCGGCCATAGCGGTCCCGGTCGCGCTCTTCGCAGATCACCGCCCGGCCGCCGAGCCGCCCGGCGAGCGCCCGGGTTGCCCGGCGCCCGCACGGCCAGCGTGCGCCAGAGGCGACGCAACTCTGGCCGCTCTCCGGCGCATCGACGCCGTGCAGCCGCACCCGCGTCTTGCCCACGTCGATCGTGTCGCCGTCGATCACCCGTGCCCGGCCCGACAGAGCCGTGGCGGGCGCAGCCGCGGTGGCGGCCAACGCCAGTGCGCCGACGAACGTCCCCATCGCCAGCAGGATCCCTTTCATGTCGACAATCTTCCCTTCGTCCTCCAATCCGCCGCCCGGGCGGGCGAAATGGAGCGCTCCCGAATTCCTGGGCGACTCAACTCGCCCGACCGTTCCCGCCGACGTTGCAGAGAAACGAACAAGTCCCGGGCACGGCGCCCCCGGGGTGCGCGACGCAGGCGGGAAGAGCCTATCTGCGAAAGCATTTCCAATCCACGAGATCGCGTTCCCTGTCCAGGTACAGCTCGCATCTTCCGATTCCAAACTCCAGCGTAGCGTCGAACATCAGCCTTCTGATTGGGAATTACATCGAAAAGTGCCGAAAGCCCCTTGAAGCATCCACTTTCGGCACTATATAGTAAGAGTAACGAAGGCGGACCCCATGGCGCACAAGGCACCCGGAAAATCCCATCGCAAGGGCATGACGCTGGCGGAACTGTTCCGCGTGTTCCCCGACGATGCCACGGCTGAACGGTGGTTCGCCGAACAGCGTTGGCCGGAAGGGCCGCATTGCCCCTACTGCGGCTCCATCAACGTCCAGTCGGGCGCAAAACACAAGACGATGCCCTACCGCTGCCGGGAGAAGGAATGCGCCAAGCGGTTCAGCGTCCGCACCAAGACGCCCATGGAATCCTCAAAGCTGGGCTTCCAGGTTTGGGCGATCGCTCTGTATCAGGTCACGACGAACCTGAAAGGCGTGTCGAGCATGAAGCTGCATCGGGATTTGGGGATCACCCAGCGCTCGGCTTGGTTCCTCGCACACCGTCTTCGGGAAGCATGGAAGGACCACGGCCCACAGTTTGCCGACCCTGTCGAGGTCGATGAGACGTACATCGGCGGCAAGCGCAAGAACATGTCCAAGTCGAAGCGGTCAGAGCAGACGGGCCGGGGGACGGTCGGAATGGTCTCCGCTATGCCGGGCAAGAGGTTGAAGTACAGCGTGCTAATCGACCGGTGAACTGCCCTCGTATGGAACACCAAGGCGAATTGACATCGCGCTATTGGAAACCTTGAATCTGTAGGCTAGAGCCTCCACCGTATTGTCGCCGCCTTCGACCGCCTTGTTTATCAGCCCCCACGGCATTAATATGTCAGCGGCCATCTGGTTGGCCTCTACCTCAACACGGCGTGGAAGGCCGCTTCGGTACAGCCCATCATCGGATATACCGTTTCCGATTTGGTCACGATGCAGAACGAAATGAGATATTTCGTGAGCAATAGTGAACCGTCGTCTTTGTGGAGGGTGGTTCCGGTTAACAAAGATAGCATAACCAGATTCGCTCCCGGCGTCGTCCCTACGTTCGATCTTACCAGATATTTCGCGGGGCCAATCAGCATAGAACACCTTGAGGCCGAGTGCTTCCGCCAATGGAATAACATTTACTGGAGCGGACGACTGATATTCTCGTATAGTTTTGAGCTTATCCTCTATCCTCATCGCCCCCATCCTCAAATTCCGATTCAGCCCCAGCGGCGTCCTCCGTACCAGTCGGCCCGGGCGGAGCGTCGTCGGGATCTCCCAACCTAGACCTCGAAGCGTTCTCTTCCAGCATTTCACGAATTTCTCTAGTAAGCGCGGTCAACCTTTCTTCCGCTATCTGCTCTGCTGTCAATTTAGCTGTAGTGGCCGTCTGAGCACGGAAATAACCGAAGGCGAATACTCCGCCGAGCACTAGAACGAGGCCAACAGTCGCGAGTAATATAGAGACGAGATCGAGGCGACCAAGTTGTGCTGCGATTGACACCGCATCCCCAGTGGGGACCGGGCAACTCTTCAGTACTTCCACTGCGTTCTAAGTGGAGGCTGCTGATTTGATTCGCTCTTCCGCCGTTCGGCACCGCCTCGGGTGATGGCCCAGCCCAAGGCTTCGGGCGCGGCGTCGATGCTCACGTCTTTTTCAAGTTCGGCCTTGCTGGGCTGATGGGCGGCAGGGTCTACGATCCCCTTCCGTTCCCTATCCATGGCGTCCTCCCCGATCAGGCGTTCACCGAATAGACACGCCGAAGCGCTGTCCAATATATATTCGCTATGGCTTCTATGTCAACTATATATATGCTATCCAAGTCAAAACGGTATGGGAGGGCTCTGGTCATATGGTTCTACTTCGGCACTTTTCGATGTAATTCCCTTCTGATTTCCGTTTGCCGCCAGATCGCAACAAGTACCGTGGCGAACACGGCGCTCAGGACGCAAAGACGGAACAGACATCTCAGGAGTCGCCGTCGACGCAATTTCCAAAACGCGACGAACACGCCGTGCCGGCTGTCCCGCGGATTCGGCACCGCGCTGTCACGGGAGGCGGAAGATTTGCCGGAATCGAACATGTTGGAAATCAAGGCTGGCGAAACTCGTCGGTGCAGCCGGCGCCCGATGGCCGCGCTCACTTGCCTCGCTTCCGCCCCGACGGCATTGGAATATTCTCGGCGCAACGGGTGTAGTCAGAAGCCAATCGAGCGGTATCGCCGGCCAGCCCGGCCAGCGATTTGATCCAATCACGCAGCTCTTTCCTGTTTTTCAGGTCGCCAACGGGCGCGTTTCGTGGAATTTCAGGACTTGCAACTGGATTTGGTTGAGCGCCAGGAGTTCCTGACGGCAGCTCAGGTATTCATGCCCGTGCGCCGCAGTCGTGAGGCCAAGCATGGCAACGATCGCGGGCATGATGGCTGCTACGACGACGATCTTCTTCATTGTCCTTCTTTACTTCGGTTCGCCAGCATATTCGAAACCTGGTTCGACTGCCCTGGATCCGGTTCCATGCCGATAGCACGCCGATAGAGGTCGAGCAGGGTCTCCTGCTCGTCGCGGTCGGTCGCTTCCATCTGCCTCAACCGGATCAGCTGGCGCATGATCTTCACATCGAAGCCCGCCACCTTGCCCTCCGCGTAGACCTCTTTGATGTCGTTGTTGAGCGCGGCTCGCTCTTCCATGAGACGCTCGATCCTCTCGATCAGCGAACGAAGACGCTCGCCGGCAATGCCGCCGACCTGAACCATGTGCTCACCTCAATGCCCGGGACGTTGGGGCAGCATAACATAGCCAAACATGCAGGAGCGCGCGAGGGGGTCACCGCGGGCGCGTGCGACGCGCCAGGCTCATCCCGGCCGACAGCCCCCAACCGTCCTCGCGGTCTGTGCGGGTCGGCCTTCTTCCGATTACCGTCGCCGTCCATCCTCCGCGATCCGCACCGCCTGCCACCTGCTACCTTCGACGAGGGCAATCCGGGCCGCGTCGTAAAAAACCGCCTTCCCCGGCCGGCTGACCGCCGGGTGGAAGTGGGACGCGAACGCACCACCCCCGCACGGTAGGGCGTCCTCCCGGCCTCGCGCTGCTGCCGACCCGATATCGGCGGCGCCCCTCCCAAGCCGCCGACACGCCGCTGCCGACCCCGGGCGTCCGACGATAACTGCCGTCTGCCGCCGTGCATGGCCGTTCCCCGCGCCACCAGGAGGCGGAGGTTCGGCCGGAAGCCGGGCGGCGGTGGCGTGTCCGGGGGAGGGCATCGCACCCGCCGATCGTCAACCACGAGACGGAGGCGACACCATGACGGCAGCGATGGCGATGCCCGGCAACACGGCCGACACCTTCCTGGTGCATTTCTTCGGAACCGGCCTGGCCGACGAGAAATACGTCGTCGAGCGGTTCAAGGCGATGGCGGACGGAGACATTCGCCCGGTCCGCCCCGAGGCGAACGGCTGCCGCAAGACGAGGCACACGGTCGTTTCGCGCAAGCAGGCCGAGGCGATGCGTCCGGACCGCACCGAGATCATCGTCTGCACCGGGCTCAGCACCCGCGGCGGGCGGCAGGCGTGGGGGGCGGTAGCCCTGGGCCTTTTCTGCGACCGCAAGCAGCGCGGCTGAGTGGCCTGCCCCGGACCCCGATCCGGGGCACCCTTCGAGGACGTCCCGCCGGCAATCCGTCGGCGGGGCGTTCCTCCGATCTCCGTACCCGCGAAGGAGGAAACCGTGGCATACAGGGACCCTGAAGTCGGCAGGGCGAAGGGCCGCGAGCGCTTTCGGCGCCGTGTGGAGAAGCGCAGGGCAGCCGGGCTTTGCCCGAGATGCGGAGACCGCCCCCCGGCGCCCGGTCGGTCGGTCTGCCGGCCGTGCGCCGAGAAATGCAACCGCGCGTCCCGCGCCCGCGACGCCCGGCTGCGCGCCGCTGGTAAGCCGCGACGCGATCCCGCTCGGGAACGGGAATACGAACGCGAGCGCGCCCGCCGCGAGACGGCGAGGCGCGCCACCCGGGGGAGCTGCACCCGGTGCGGCAAGCATCCGGCGGTGCCGGGGCGGAAGTCTTGCGAGCCGTGTCTCGAGAGGCGTCGCGCCGCCGACCGCGCCCGCTACGCCGCCGGCAAGGCGGCCGGGCTGCCCTATGGCGGCGCGAATGCTGAAGCCAAGAGACGCGCCGGCCGTGCGAAGAGCAAGAGGCGCCAGCAGGAGCGCGTCGAGGCCGGGACCTGCATCCGTTGCGGCAATCATGCTCCCGTCGACGGGGGAACCACCTGCCGGCCTTGCCGCGACAAACGCCAAGCGGCGGAAAAACGGAAATACGCCGAACGGAAGGCCGCCCGGTGTTGCACCCGATGCGGCGGGCCGGCGTTCGACGGCCTGACGCGCTGCGCACCCTGCAACGCGATCGAGCAGGCCGACCGGAATCCGGAACGGAAAAACCGGCGCAGCCGACGGTTGTATGCACAGAGGCGCGCCAGGGGCGAATGTACGTCTTGCGGAGCTCCCGCCCAGGGTGCCAGCCGGTGCGCACCTTGCGCCGAGAAATCCTACCACGGCTCGCAGCATTTCAAGGGCATCCCGGTGTGGGACCCGACCTGGACGGTGATCGAGCTGGAGACCGGCCGCGAGCACGGGCCGTTCGACGACCCGGCCGACGTGGCGCTCTGCCTCGCCTTCGAGAAGCTCGACCGCAACCGCGTCGAGGTGCTGTGCGACGCGCCCGTGACCGCCTCGCTCACCGGCTGGACCTGAACGCCATCCCTGCTGTGCAGCCGGCCCGCCGTCCGCAACGGCACGTGCCGCCGTCCCGGCGTCCGCATGCCCGGACCCGCGAGCCGGGAGGCGGGCGGCCGGTCGCCATCACAGGAGGAGATTCGGAAATGAGCGCCACCGAGTTTCCCGACAATCCGGTCTACGCCTTCGCGCCCGTCGCGGATCCCGATACCGGGTTCTGGCAAGTCCGTGTCTCGATCGACGGCATGGACATCGCCATCGGCACGTCGCCGGTCGTGCTGGAGATCGACGGGCCATGGTCGTCGCCGACCGGCTGAACCGGCCGCTCGACTGGACGCGCGCGAGCTGGACCGCGTTCGCCGCCGAACGGCTGGGCGCTGAGGGAGGCGCTCCGGATTGGCCGCCAGTCCCGCCGCCCGATGAGTGAGCGCGGCGCGGCCAGCGGTCGCCGCGCTGTCCGCCTACCCGGCCGTGCCGCGTTGACGCCGGTCGCGCCGTCGCGGGCGATCCGGCCCTGACCCCGTCCACGCCGACCTCCACACCAACGGGCCGCCGTTCCGGAGTTGGAGGAGAGCTTGCGCCGGGCGAGCGCCCGGGAGGGTTGGAGGAAGGTCCTTCGGCCGGATGCCCGCGGCGCAGCCAGCGGAGACGAGCATGTCCGAATTCCACGAGCCCGACATCGAGACCCCGACCCCGTCCGACCTGCTGACCGAGGCGGGGCTCGATCCCCGCGCCATCCGCGAGGTCCTCGCAGGCCCGGACGGCGAGGCGGAGTAGGAGGAGAGCGGGAAGAAGGCGAGCGGGCGGGGGCTGGAGAGAGTGCCGGTCCCGTCCGGTCGTCAACCCATCGTCACTATCGAGAGCATGAAGGAGCAGATCATGAGCTTCGGTCTCAATCGCGCGGAACTCATCGGCCGCCTGGGCGCGGACGTCACCGTCAACCATCTCGCGTCGGGGGGCCGCGTGGCCAACCTGAGCATCGCCACCGACGAGTCGTATTTCAACCGGAACGCCGGCGGCGAGCGGATCGACAAGACCGAGTGGCACCGGGTCGTCACCTTCCAGGACGGGCTGATCGACATGCTGATGAAGCATGCGAAGAAGGGCCGGCTGGTCTACGTCTCGGGCAAGATGCAGAGCCGGCGGTGGCGCAAGGACGGCGAAGACTCCGACCGGTTCTCGACCGAGATCCTGCTGGTGCCCGGTTCGCGCGTGCAGTTCCTGGAGAAGGCGAACGGGAACGTCGCCGCCCAGGCCGCGCCGCCGGCCGGGGACGCTGCGGCCTCCGCCAACGGCGCGGCCATGCCGGCTGGCGGGGCCGACAACCCGGACGACATCATCCCGTTCTGAGGAGCCCCTCGCTTCCACTTCCCTGCCTGTCTCGGGGTCGGCGCTTCGCGCCGGCCCCGTTTCATTTGCAGTCGGGCCGGAGACTTCCGCCGATGACCCGGGCTCCGGCGCTGCGGTTCCGTTTCGCCGCTCGCCCCGGACCCGATCCGGGAAAGAAAGAGGAGAGCGCGGGGTTCGGGCAAGCCGTTCAGCAAAAGGGAGGGAGTCGATGGGCGCCGTCATCAACCTGAGGCACGAGCCGAAGCTGCGCGAGGCGTTCGAATATGCGCAGGTCGTCAACAACACCGTGCTGATCGACCGCCGCACGAAATGGGGAAACCCGTTCCGGGTGGGCGATGGCCAGGACCGCGCGCAGGCGGTCGCTCGCTACCGCGCCGATCTGTGGCGGCGCATCCGTGCGGGCGAGATCGCGATGGAGGAACTCGCCGGGCTCGACGGGTGCTGGCTCGCCTGCTGGTGCGATCCCGAGACGTGCCACGGCCATGTGCTCGCCCGCGCGGCAGCCTGGGCCGCGCAGGTGCTGGCGGAACGGGAAACCCGATGATGAGCGGGCGCGGACTTTCGGGGACGATCCGGGGCCGACCGGTCGCGCCGGCACGGCCTCGCGCTTCCTCCCCGCCGCCGTGCAGGCGGCACCGCCGATGGGCGCCGTGCGGGGGGAGGGAGTGTAGGCCGACATGATGTCCCATTTTCCCGCAGTAGAGTCGAGGACTGGCGCGCCAGTTGTAGGGTCCGGTGGCTTGTCCGTCGCTTTCGCTCCGGGCCTCAGTCCGGCTCCCATGACCGCGTTTCCAGTCCCCGCTCATCAAACCGGACGTGCGGATTTCCCGCATCCGGCTTTCGGACGAGATCATGCCTTCGCGCTCGGAAGGCCCAGTGCCTGCCGCGTCAGACGGGTGAGGCCGTATTCGTCGTGGAGCCTCTGGGCGGGGTATTGCACAGTTGCCCCGTGCCGCGTCTTGTGCTTTCGGCAGAGCCACTGGCGAAACCGCCGGACCGCATGTCGGTTGACGACGTTGAAGGCCGGGCTGACCTGCCCGAGGCTAAAGTAGTTTGCCCACCCGGTCATAGTCCGGTTCAGACGCCCTACCATCACCTCCGATGGTTGCCCACCGTACCCTCTCACCGTCATGTCGCTGATCCTGCGGCATATGCTCTGGACACTCGCCTGGCTGAGCCGGGTGCCGATGTACGACCCCCGACCATCCCGGCGGTAGGTGTGTCCGATGCGGTAACCCAGAAACTCTAAAGGCTCTTCCGGGCACCGCAAGCACCGGGTTTTCCGCGCGTTGACCGTGAGCTTCAGACCCGCCATGAGCCGCTCGACCGCCGCCAGCATTTCCGCCGCCGGGGCCTTGCCGAGCACACAGAGGTCGTCGGCATAGTTCACGATTTCCGCACGGAAGCGCCGGGCGTAGCCCAGCGCCTTCCAGCCCAAGATGAAGCGCCGCATGTAGACGTTGCTGGCCAAAGGCGAGATCGGTGCCCCTTGCGGGGTTCCTTTCCGTTCCCTGCGCGCCCGGTTCGTGCGGCGCTTGCCGCCCTCGCCGTCGTCCTCTTCCACCGGCATTTCCAGCCACGCCTTGATGAGCTTGAGCATCCGCCCGTCGCTGATGCGGCGGGCGAAACTCTTGAGAAGCTCGGCGTGCGGTATCTCGCCGAAGTAGTTGGACAGGTCGCAATCAACAACCTCTTGGTGCCGCCCATATAGGAGGCGGCGAACGCGTTTTACCGCGCCGTGGGCACTCCGTCCCGGCCTGTAGGCGTACTGCTCCGGTTGCAGGTCCGCTTCGAATATCGGCTCAAGCACAAGCAGAGCCGACGTCTGCGCTACCCGGTCCCTTATGCAGGGGATGCCCAATGGCCGGAACTTGCCGGGCTGCTTCTTCGGGATGAGCACCTGCCGTACCGGCTTCGGTGTGTACGCCCCATCCTTCAGTTCCCGCGCCAGTTCCCCAAGCCAGCGCCCCACGCCAACCGACTCGATGTCCGCGAACGTCTCGCCATCCACCCCGGCAGCCCCGCCATTCCGGCGAACCCGCTTCCAGGCTTCGGCGAGGAAGTCCTCGCGCCACACCTTGTCGATCAGCGCATGGAATCGCCGACCGGGTTCTTCCTTAGCTTTCGCATGTAGCACGGTCTGGAGTTTCCGAACTCTGTCTGACCCTGTTAGGTTTTCACCAGTAGTCACGCCTTGCTTCCTTTCCGTACTGCTCTCGAACCAGGGCTCCTTTCCTCCACCGGCATTACCCGGCTTCAGCGGTACTACGAGCCCATCCGCCACCCTGCCGGCCCAGCCTGCCCCTCGCGGGGTTCCGGTTGGTGTGTGCACACCACCGACAGGGCTTCCCGTGTTGCCTCCATCCTCCTCTTCCATGCGTGCCGCCGCCATTGCCCCGGTGGGACCGGCCGGTGCTTGCGTCGTTCGCTTCCCGACCGATGGCAGCCTTCCCCGGAGCACGGGCGGGTCGGCTCCCACATCACTGGTTTCGAGGCCTGCTCGGCGTTCACTGCACGTTGCGGCCCGCATGGTCGCTAAGCCGCCCAAGGCGGCCCGTTACATCGAAGTGCTTCAAGCTATGTCGTTACCTCCATAACTCGCTCCGATTGCTACCGGCTGGAACGACATTTGCCGGGCGGGATTTGCACCCGCTGAAGGATGGTGCCTTTCACGGCACACCGTGCTCGCTCCAGCAACCCTGAAGGGTCCTCCGGTCGCTGCGCTCCCTGCGGCCCGGCCCAAGAAGGTCTAGGGGCGGACCGTGAAAGTCGCCGACCGTGAAGATCGCGGAGCGATCTTCCGCACCACTCGGCGACTTTCCGCACCATCCGCCCCAAGACCTTCTAAGGCCGGGTGCTTCCACTGCGCGCGCGCGAAAAAACGGAACATCACATCGGCGCACAACGCTCCGGTGGACGCAACAGGAGATCATCATGAACATCATCGAGAACATCGGCACCATCGAGTCCGCCGCGCAGTCGGTGACCGCCACCGTCTGCGACAACGCCGCGCTGTTCGGCGCAGCGCCCGAACGCGGCGAGTTCGATACCCGCGACGTCTGGGACCACGACGACGCCATCGCCGCCGTCGCCGAGTCCTTCCGCATCCTGAGCCAGGGCATCGGGCCGGACGGTACCCAGCTCGCCGACGAGCGCGAGAGCCTGCTGTGGGGCTTCGTCAACATGCTCGACAGCCAGACCCGGCGCCTCGACCGCGCCGCCGACAAGCTGATGCCCGAACTGCGCGACCTCCAGCGCGCCCAGGACGGGACCGAGATCAAGTCGCTCGAACTGGAGATGACCACCCACCGGGCGCAGTGCCTCACCGACCGACGCGACGCGTTCGAGACCATGCGCGATGCCGCCGCCGAGTCCTACCGCGCCGCGACCGGCTGCGTCTGGCGGCCTCGGCGCGGATCGCACGTCTCCGAGACCGGCAGGCTCACCTCGGCGGCGATCGACGCCCGCGACTTCGTCCGCGCGCGCAAGGACCGCAAGACCATGGCGCATCTGCCGCCCGGAACGCTGGTCGCCATCGCGGGCGGCAAGGACATCGCCGACCCCGCCGCCGTCATAGCCCGGCTCGAACAGGCCCGCGCCAAGTACGACGACCTCGTGCTGGTCCACGGCGGCGGCCCCGGCGTCGAGAAGATCGCCGCGCAGTGGGCCGAGCGCAACGGCGTCCACCAGATCGTCTGCAAGCCCGACTGGCAGCGCCACGGACGAGCCGCCCCGTTCAGGCGCAATGACGAGCTGCTCAACCTCCTGCCCAAGGGCGTCATCGCGTTCCCTGGTTCGGGCATCACCGAGAACCTCGTGGACCGCGCTCGCCAGATGGGCATCCCTGTCCTGAAGGCGGCCGCCTAGGCCAAGCGTCATCGGGCCGTGCCGTCGCCGCGGCGGCACGGCCCGTTCTTCCTTCCTCATCGATGTCGTGGCGGCACCGTCATCCTCGCCGGCGCTGCGCGCCGCGCTCGGGCTCGCGCGAGCAGGCTCGCGCATCGCAGGTCCGATCGGGAACGCGCCGACGATCGTCGGCCGCGTGACTGTTCCGTCGTGGCCGCCGCACACCGTCGGGCGCATCGAGCCCGGCTCGGCCGTCGGCGCGCCTGACGATCCCGCCGTCGCCGTGCCCGACACTCCGTCGATCGGTAGTGTCCGCACCGCCTGCCACTCAAACGCCGTGGCGGCTCCGATGAGCCGCGCTCGACGGCGACAATTTCCCCATCGCGAATGCTGCACGAATAGGCTCCGTCTCTACGGCGGAGCCGCTGTTTCGTCACACCTAACTCACCTGAAGGTGAAAGGGGCGCATTCGTGCCCTGGAGGGGCCTCCCGGTGCCTCACGGCGCCAGACGGGGCCTGCCGGATGATGGGAACCCGTAGTGCGGATTGTGTTACGGGCAAGTCCCTGGAATCATTGCTAGTGTTTGTTCCGTGTTCGCGATATATGCTCCAGAGCACCTCGCGCTATGCGTGCGCTATGCGCCCAGAGACGGAAAAAACACGGGGTTGCTGCCTGCGCATGAGTAGGCCAATGGACCGGGAAATAGCTCCATGGCCGTTCGAAACCGGCCGACATTCCGCTCACGGAGCGGCCGGTGCAAGGCTCGAACAGGGGAGGTTACGATGGCGATCAGGAGCTTTCAGCGCTCGATCCGGTTCACGAAGAACGATTGGAATGCCGTGGTCGAGGCTGCCGAGAAGGCTGGAATCACCCCCGGCTCGTTCGTGCGCAAGGCCGCCGCGCGCGCCGCGGCCGACGATCTCTATCTCTACGGCGGGGGATTGACGCCGGAACTGGCCGAACTGATCGAGCGGACTTTCCGCGGCGTCTACCTGCTCACGTACCTGAAGCAGGAGGAGCTCGACGGATCCGACAGGAAAACGCTCTTCGACAGGGCTGCCGAAGAGGCTCGCATTGCCTACAACAAGACACTTGGCGCCGACCGCTCGGACGAAGAGTCGTAGCGCCCGCCACCCCGCACAGGACGACACCGATCCGAGCCATGTCTTCTCCCGAAGCTCATTGGGCGGGTCATCGGCATCGAAAAGCGTATGATCGGAAACATTCGGCCAGGCGCGGGCCGGGCTCGGATAGGGGAAACCCGACCGTCTACCGCCGGTATGCGGGCACCGTCGGCCAACCCGGCGGCGACGGTTTGAGCCAACCAAGCGAGCCGAAATTGGTCCGCCACGCGTATTGACTGCGGTGACAATGAGACCGCGGGGCTTCGTAGCGAGCTGGAAATTCTCTCCACGGCCGTTCGTGCCGACAGCAAGGGAGGCTCAATGACGTCGGCTTCGACCCGCCGCCGGCGTCCGGCCCCTTGCCGCACATGTCATTCCGGTGCTTCCTCGCCGCGCACGAGCATCAGCAGCCGTCTGAATTCTTCGTCGTCGGTGTCGCTCTTCCAGAAGTTCACGAAGCGGCAGACGATCTGAATATTGCCTGTCTCGTAATGGCCCTCGCTGTCGATTCGATCCACGGACGGCAGCAGGTTGCTGTCCGCTCCAGGTCCGTGGAAGTGAAAGGGGATACCGGTCAACGCACAGCAGTTGCACTGAAGGTCGAGCAAGGAGGCGAGGAGTCTCTCCAGCGCCGCCGCATTCATGCGTAGTTCCTTGTTCTTCACCTTGCGCTCGACGGTCTGTCCCCTAGCATTTCGCACCGTGTCCTCAACCGCGTAACGCATCGCCACGACAGATTTTTCGCGCCCGCCCAGGACGCGTCCCTCGTCCCGGCGGCCCGGCGCACGCTCAAGCGTACCCTTGACCTCCTGCTTCAACAGCTCAGAGAACATCCAGCAGAAGGAATGCGCATCGACAAGCCGGACGTTGTCGAGGCCGGCCGCGTCCGCGATCAGCGGGCGCAACCCATCCAGCGTCGCGTTGAACTCCGCATAGTTCGCCCAACTGCATTGCCGCAGGGTAGTGAACCCGATGCCGAGGGCATGGAACGCACGGTCGAAACCGGTCGGCTGGATCGGCATAAACCGGTCCACGTCCTTGAGAAAAAACAGATAGGCCAGAAGCGGGTACTTGGTGGCTGTCGCATCCCTCAGTTCATCGAAGGCGACACCCTCGTCCGCGCCGCCGCGATAGAGGCCGTACAGCAAGGCTTCGAGCACACCCCGCCGGGCCGGGTCGGATTCTGCCTCCAGCAATGCGCGGTGATCTCGGTTGGCATGACCGAAACGGTTCTGCCAGAAGACCAGGTTGTTGGTGAGGCGGCCGTCCTGAATCTCGATCGCTTCGACCGTCCGGCCCACGATCGCGCCGGAGCCGATCTCGTCCTCAACCCAATCCCCGGGCCTCAACATGCCGAGTGCGTGGTCGCGCAGACGTGGCTTGTAGCTTTCCCAGACGGCGGCAAGACCTTCGTCGAAGCTCCGGAACGGATGACCGGATTTGGCTTTGACCAGTTCGCTGAACCGGTCGAAGACGCCGCGAAAGGCGTCGTGGTCGATACCTGCTTCGCTCATTCCGCGATTTCCCAAGCCTTATCCTGTATTTGGCGTCAAGCAACGCTATACGATACGTTATCAACATGGGGTGCCGGTCAAAGAAGGAGGTCGAGTTCGACCTTTTCGGCTCCGGTGTCAGTCCTGCCCCCCCATCACGGTCATTGACGGCCGTGTCGCGCTCCTCGTCCGGGGACGGCCCCGCCTTCAGACAGCACTCGCGCGCACTGTCCTCCGTGAGCACCTTCTCCGGGATCGTCAGGCTTTTGTGAGGTCGATGCCCGGCCGACTGCTAATTTCGCGTATAGTTCCCACCCAGAATTTCATCGCATTGTCTGTTGGCATGATGATCGTCGCGAAACGGGATGTGGCGGGCCACTCGATCGGGTTGTCGGCTTTTTTCGACGGCCTTGCGATCGAGACGAACCTCGCCGCGGGGTCCCACAAAGCCGATTTGCAGGCTTTCTTCACCGGTCTCGGCCCGGCTGTGCGTATAGCCCAGCGAGCGCAGGCCGAACTTGACCGGCGGGCCGCGACCCGATTTTCCCTGTTCGACTTCTTTTACGAACGAGAAACCGACCTGTCGCGCATATTCGGAGGTCTTCTCGATCCGGACGGGACACACGGTCAGGGCGATACGTTTCTTCGCCTGTTCCTCGACGAGGTTCGGGAGGTTGTCGACCGCGAAGTGCATGGGCGTTTTCCGGCCGGGAATCTGCGTGACAGCCGAGTTTATCTCGAACATCGCACGAATACGCGTCGAAGCATCGACATCGTCGTCAGGCTGCGCGGCGACACCTGGATCGGGATCGAGAACAAGCCGTGGGCTGGAGAACAGCCCGATCAGATCAGCGACTACCTGAAATACCTGCGGACCAAAGCCGGCCCGGAGACGGATTCGGACGCGTGGCTTGTCTACCTGAGCGGTGACGGCAAACGGCCCGAGACCGTGCCGGACGCCCCAGAGGATCGGATGCGCTGCCCGACCCTGCCCTACAGAGGCGCCGAACGCAGTTCTCCATCGCTGGAGAACTGGGTGGAGAAATGCCGCGCGGAGTGCGAAGCGGAACGGGTTCGGTGGTTCCTGACGGATTTGCACGAGTACATACGGAAGTGGTTCGAGCCCGCCGAGCCCACCGGGACGGGAGATCGATCGTGGCAGATGACGTCATCCTCGACGTGACAGCGGACTTCGTTCGAAGCAGCGAGACGAACCTGAAGCTCGCCCTGCAAGTCGAAAGGGCGATGCCCCAAGTGAGGGAGCATTTCATCCGGGCCGCACTGGAAGCTCTGGAAAAGTGCTTTCCCCGATCGGAATGGAGCATTGACCGGTCGGCATTGCGGGACGTGATGGCAAAGCGCGCCAAACTCTGGTTCACAAGCGAGACGTGGACAACGTATCAAGACGAAGCCGCAATCTGGCTGGGCTCGGATCAACCGAGCTGGAAGAGAGTGTGGATCGGCCTCTATTTCACTGGAGGATCCTCACGGAAAGTCCAGCCCGTTGAGCAAACTTTGGCACCCTTGACCGAGAGCGGGTATATCGTGGAGGCTTCGGAGGATGAGCCGGGCGTCTACAAGTACCTTGATGGAGAATTGCGAGACTGGAGCGGCGAGCGGTTCCTGACACGGAGTCTCAAGGATGGGCCCGGCGAAATAGCCTCCGATATTTCGGCCGAGTTGAAAGACCTCGACAAATTCGTCAGGTCCCTACCCCAATGAAGCACGGGGAATAACGGCCACCATTAGCCTATCCTTGCGTTGCGTCACATCTCCATCTCGATCCCGCGCGATCCCCGGGATTTGTCCAGCTCCGCGGCGCGTTCTTGTTCCGGTGCCTCTTCCCTCTCGGGCTCGCGGCCCTTGTCCGCCGCCTCATCCCGGGTTCCGGTGGGCCGCTCCAGCGTTGCCTCCAACTCGCGCCCGCGATCCTTCCCGCCGCCGCGTGCTTTTTCTTCGGCATGCGCCTTCTCCGCCGCGCCGATCCCTTCGAGCGCGGAGATCCGCTCGCCGGTGGCGGCCTCCAGGGTCTCGCGCAGTTCCTTCGCATCGTCCGTGACCAGTTCCGCATTGTGCCGGGCGCGGCTGATCTCGACGTAGAAGCTCTTCTGGGTCGACAGTTTCGGGTGTTTCGCTTCCATCACCGCGATGACATTGTCGACGGTGCGCCCCTGGAACGCATGCACGGTCGAGGCCCAGGCATGGTCGAGATGGCGTATCTGCGGGTCGTTCTTGCCGAGTTCCAGCGTCCGTCCGTCGCCAAGCCGGAAAGCGACGCGGTTTCCCCGGACCGAAGCGACCTCCGCCGTGTCGCTGTTGACCAGCCCGAGGCCGGTGTCGTTGCGGGTCCAGCGGATGCGGTCGCCCGCGCGCAGCTCCATCGATTCCGTCCTGTAGACCTCGACCGCGCCGCGCTTCGCGCCCACCTGGCGCGGCCGCCAGGCGACGGATTTTCCCTCCGGCCCCTCCAGCGTCACCGTGCCCATGCGATGATCGACCCCGGCGACACGCCGTTCGTCGCCTTTCGCCACCCCCAAGCTCTTGTAGTCGCGGTGGAAAGCGACGACATCGCCGGGCGAATAGTTCCCCGCAACCATCTTCTCGGCACTGGTATAGCCACGGGAGACCAGCCGTTCGGCCTCGAAGGCGGGGCCGCAGATGACGCCGTCTCGTGCGAGGCGCTCGCGGATGTGGCCGTTGATCTCGGTACGCAGCGCATGGCTCGGCGCCATCAGCCCGGTGTTCTCCCGTTCATGGGGCGAGAGCTTCAGCCAGCGCGCGGCGGCCGCGCCGGCGAGGTTGTCGGGATTGACCTCGGCGATGCGGTCGCCGAGCTTCCCGAAGGCCCTGCCGATTTCGCCGGCGAGGCTCGCGCGCACCGCGTCTTTCAGCTCGGCGTCCTTCTGGCGCAGGATCTCGTCCATCACCGCCGTCTTCATCCCGGCGGCCTGGAGCTGGGCGAACGGTTTTCCTGCATCGACCGCGTCGAGCTGCTTCCGGTCGCCGACCAGGACCACCCGGGGGATACGGATGGCGGCGGCGATCCGGAGCAGGTCCCGGGCCTGGACGGTCGAGGCGAGGGAACCTTCGTCGACCACCAGCACCGTCTTCCGGAACGCGGCGCGCATCTCGCGCGCGCCCTTCTGGGTCAGCCGCCCCTCAGCGATCCCCGCATTGCGCGCGAGGAACCGTTGCAGGGTTTCCGTTTCGATGCCGGCCTCGGTTGCCAATGTACGGGCCGCCGAGGCGGACGGCGCGACACCGATGGTGCGGTAGCCGCTCTTTGCCGCGAGCTGCCGGGCTCGGTCGAGCATGGTGGTCTTGCCGGTGCCGGCATAGCCCTGCACGCCGACCACCCAGTCCTTCGAGGACAGGATGGTCTTCACCGCCTCCTTCTGGCCCACGGTGAGGCGGCCGTTGTGCAAGAGCGGCCCCGCGATCCAGCTCCGCATCACCGAGCGCGATGCGCCCTGGCCGCGTTCCATCAGCGCGATGGTCTCCTTCTCGTCGGCGACGGCCTTGTCGGTGGTGAGCGACTCGCCCCAGGCCGGCAGGCCGCAGGCGTGCAGCGTGCCGTCCTTCTCCAGCCGCGCAACGGCGGCTTCCGCCTCGCCGATGGTCACCGCGCCCGGTTTCCAGGCCAGCGCGGCGGCGAGCAGGTCGGTCTTCGCGAACACCGCCTCACGCTCCGACAGGTGCTCCACCGCCCAGGCCATGGCCGCCTCCGCCGGAGACTGCGGCGGTGGATCGAACAGATCCGCCTGGCGAACCGCCGCCCCGTTCGATGCGGCGCCTCTGCCAACCCCGCGATCCTTGCCCGGGGCGTCCCGGCTCTTCTCCATCGCGTCGGCTGTCAGCGCCCTGGCGTCGAAGCCCAGTCCGTCCGCCTGGCGCTGCCACATCTCCCGCAGTTCGGCACGGTCGACGTCGCGCTTCGCCGCCCGGGTCATCAGCGCCGCGCGCTGGGCCGCGCGCTGGTTCTCCGCCGGCGTTCCCAGGCCGCGCCCGTCCATTGCAGCCTCGATCTCGGCCCGGCGGGTCGAGAAGGCATCGATCGTCTCGCGCGACACGCCCGCAATCTCGAACCGCCCGTCGGCATGGGTCTTCTCGATGCCGTATCCGAGCGTCCCCAGCTCCCGCGCGAGCTCACCCCGGTAGAGCGCGCCGATCAGCATCTTGGAGGAGTACAGCTTCTCGTTGGCCATGGTGCGCCACTTGCCGTCTTCGCCCTGCACCATGTTGGCGATCACCGCGTGGGTATGGAGCTGGGGGTCGAGATTGCGCGAGGTCTCGTGGGTGAAGGTGGCGATCACCGCTTTCTGATCGCCCGCGCGGATCATCCCGGCGCCGTCCGGATCCTTCATCCGGGTCTCGGCGGCGCGCTCCTCGACCCAGGCGAGCGTTCGCTCCACCGCCCGGCCGTGGGCTTCTGCGACACGGGCATCGCCGCCGACCAGCGCGGTCAGCGACACCGATTTCGGCGCGGAGAGGGTGAGGTCGCGGCCGGGACGGTGGACGATTTCACCGTCCTTGCCGGGTCGGCCCAGTTGCGGCCCGTCCGGTACCCGGCCCTCCAGGAGCGCGGTGAAGACGTCCGGATCGACCGGGCCGGAAAGCCCCAGCGCTTCCGCGCCCTTGCCGGCCCACGCGCTGGCGTCACGATGATCGGGATCGTCTTTCGCGTAATAGCCGTCCCTCTCGTAATAGCTGACACCCTGGGACGGCGCGGCGACGGCGCCGATCGAGGCGACCATCAGAAGAACTGCTCGCCCGGCTCGCGCCCGCGCCCAACTGCCCTGTCTCCGGCTGGCTTGTCCGTTTTCGTCGTATCCGGGCGGCCTTCCGGATTGGCGGCGGCGGGTTTGGCCGGGACCGCAACATCGGTGCCCGGCTCGCCTTTCGCCGCTGGCGGCAGAAATGGCGTTTCCGTCCGTTTCAAGAGCTCGCCGTCGGCCTCCACCGGCTCCACGCCGTCCGGCCCAGGGAGATCGATGAATCCCGGACGTCTCGTAGGGCCAAGCAGCGCCATCAGGCGCTCGAGCTCCGCCGGAGACACCACGAGCAGCGCAATCCGCGCCCGCAAGCCGGGCCGAACCCAGTCCGCGATGCGCCCCGCCGGACCCGCTGTCGGCGGATGCCGATGGGGATATTCCACCGGCTCCAGGGCCGTCCCGGTCCGGCCGCGCCGCCCATGGCCCGCGGCTCCGAGCAGCATCAGGCAGAACACCGTTCCGCCGACGCCGGCGCCCAGCATGACGCCGTCACCGATGGTCCCCAGGATGCGCTGCCGCGCCCGCACCGCCGACGGGAATACGGCAACTGCCGCTCGAATGATGTTCCAGGTGTCGCCGTCCGCTAAACGGAATGCAACGGTCGTGGTTTCGCTGAAGCCGACAGCGATCATGACCTCCGCAACGGTCAGCTTCCGGGCCGCGTACCAGTCATGGCCGGTGGTCCCGCGCGCCAGCAGGATGACTGGCACCGCCAGCGTCATCGCGGCGACGCCGAGCAGACCCAGCCGGACCATGCGGCGCGGCCAGCGCGCGCCCGACATGTCAGCCGTCCCGGAACCCGTAGACGGCGAAGCTCACGGCGATGCCCGCCGCGCGGCCTCGTCCCCGGCGCGGGCGCCTCCGTTCCGGCGTCCCCTGCGGCCCGCGGCCCATGCCTCCAGAGCGTCCCCCCGGTAGCGCACGCAGCGGCCGAGTTGGTAATACCCGGGCCCTTCTCCGGTGATCCGGTAGCGGGCCAGCGTGCTCGGGGCCAGCCCGAGCCGCTCCGCGGCCTCGCGGGTGTCCAGATAGCACTGGTCCATCTCACCGCCGGCCGGCCCCTCCGGTTCGGGGTCGCGATTTGCGGGCCGGGCAGGCGGCCTCGGAGAGGGCAGCGGAGCGCCGGTCAGGAGCGCCGGCACCGCGCCGGAACGGGCACGGATCTCCCGCCACTCCGCTGCGCTGGCATGCGATTTCATCCATGCGCGCACCGCTTCCACCGTCGCCAGCTTCGGCGACACGCCCCCGAGCAGTTGCGTGACGAAGGAGGGGTTGCCCGTCGCTTCCCGTCCGAGCAGCGAGCGCTTGACCCCCGTTACCGCGAGAAACGCCTCCACCTCCCCGAGGAAGGCGGGGCCGGCGGGCGGCTCACCCATGACGGCGAGCGCCCGGTCCACTGTCCCGAGGCGCGGGCAGCGGCCGTCGCGTAGCGAGGCGACGAAGCCGCGGTCGCGGTACACGGCGGCGCCGAACGCCCCTTCACTCATCCCGTTCCGGGCGCACCAGGTCTCGATCGCCCGCAGAAACCGGGCATCGAGAACGCCGCCGGGATCTGTGTTCGGTATGCCCATCCGGCATAGATAGGGGCGGCGGGAGAATCGGAAAACCGCTTTCGGTATGGCAAATCCAGCGTTTCATACGCCAGGCCCCGCAGGGCGCCGCATGCCGCCTCAGGGCGGTGATATTTTTTCGATGACTTCCCTTAGCTGTCGACCGCCTGGCGTCGGCACTCGAGGATCCGGAGGCGCGGCGACTGATGAGCGTGCCGGGCATCGGCCCGATCACGGCGATGGCGATCCTGGCTTTCGCGCCGCCGATGGAGGGCTTCCGGCGCGGCCGGGACTTCGCCGCCTGGCTCGGCTTGGTGCCGCGCCAGCATACGACTGGCGGCAAGCCGCGGCTGGGCAAGATATCGAAGATGGGCCAGCGCGATCTGAGGCGGCTCTTGATCACGGGCGCCATGGCGGTCGTTCGCTGGGCGGCTCGGCGCGGCAGGACGAATGACCCATGGCTTGCCGGGATGCTGATGCGCAAGCCGCGCATGCTGGTCGCCGTGGCGCTGGCCAACCGGATGGCGCGCATCGTGTGAACTCCAGATAGCTCTCCCGCCCGTGATGCCGTTCTTCCTCGACTTTGTGCTCGTGCGCGTGGGGTCGAGGCGGCGCCCGTTAGCTGGAGGAAGCGCACCAAGGGCTTTTCCGGCTCTCGCGGGCCGCAACGGTCGACGGCCATTCCCTGGCGGGCGGTGAGACTCTGGTTGACTGACGCTGGCTGGGGGTGTAATCAGGTCTGTGCTTTTTGGGAGCGTTGTACTTACAATCCTTTTGGGAATGGTTTATATCTAGCCATGCGGATCATCGCCAAGAGGACGCTCCGGGAGTTCTGGGAGCGGCATGCGAATGCCGAGGAGCCGCTGCTCGCCTGGTATCGCGAGGTTCTGAAGGAGGACTGGGATACGCCGGCGAAGGTGAAGGAGAAGTACCGCAGCGCCAGCATCGTTGGCGGCAACCGGGTGGTCTTCAACATCAAGGGCAACGACTACCGGCTCGTGGTGAGGATCAACTACCCGGCGCGTATCGTCTACGTGCGTTTCGTCGGCACCCACGCCGAGTATGACGCCATAGACGTCGAGGAGGTGTGAGATGGCCGATAGCATGATCAAACCGATCCGGACCGAGAAGGATTACGAAGCCGCGCTTGCGCGGATCGACGCGCTGATGGACGCGGAGCTCGACAGCGCCGAGTTCGACGAGCTCGACGTTCTGGCCGACCTCGTCGAGCTCTATGAGAGCAAGCACGAGCCGATGGGCTATCCCAGCCCGGTGGCCGCGATCGAGTTCCGCATGGAGCAGGGTAAGCTGAGCCCGCGCGATCTGATCCCGTTCATCGGGAGCCGCGCCAAGGTCTCGGAAGTTCTCTCCGGCAAGCGCGCGATCACAATGCCGATGGCGCGCGCGCTCCACGAGCATCTCGGGATTCCCGCGGACGCGCTGCTGCGCGAGCCGGGAGTCGCGCTCGACGATCCGCTAGCCGACATGGAATGGAGCCGGTTTCCCGTCAAGGCGATGGCGAAGCTGGGCTGGATTCCGGACGGACCAGACCTCGTGGAGCGCGCCGAGGAGATCATCCACGACCTGATCGATCGTGCAGGCGGGCCGGACGTCGCCGGCGCCGCGCTCTACCGCAAGAACGATCACGTGCGCGCGAACGCCAAGATGGATCCCTATGCGCTGAAGGCGTGGTGCTGGCAGGTCCTGGCAGAGGCGAATGAGGAACGGCCAAAGGCGAAGTACAAGCGCGGCATCGTCACTTTGGATTTCCTCAAGAAGGTGGCGCAACTGAGCTGGTCCGAGGACGGCCCGCGGCTGGCCAGGGAATTTCTGGCCAAGCACGGGATTCCGCTCGTGATCGTGAAGCATTTGCCGAAGACATATCTCGACGGGGCAGCGCTACGGCTCGGCGATGGGCGGCCGGTGGTCGCGCTGACCCTGCGTTACGACCGCATCGACAATTTCTGGTTCTGCCTCCTACATGAGTTGGCCCATGTCGGCCGGCACCTGGACAACGACAAGGGCAATGCCTTTGTCGACGATCACACGCTCCGCAAAGTGGAAGGCGGACGGGAAGATCCGAGAGAGACGCAGGCGGACGACTGGGCGGAAGAGGCCCTCATCCCAAAAGCGGCCTGGGAAGCGAGCGCCGTGAAGGACCATCCGACGCCCATGGCCGTCATGAATCTGGCCAATGCGCTCGAAATTCACCCGGCGATTGTCGCGGGCAGGGTCCGATACGAACAGCAGAACTACCGCCTGCTGTCTCAATTCGTCGGCACCGGCGAAGTCCGACGGCAGTTCGGCATGGCGGCATGAGGCAGCGGTTTGATGATTGAAGCAACGATACACGGGGGTGCGGCGTGCCACTGACGAATACCCAGCTCCGCTATTATGACAGCAACGTGCTCCGCCTTCCGGCCGACAAGCGGAAGGAATACCACGGGCAGGTCGATCGCCTCATCGCCGAGCTCAGCCGAGGCGTTCGCGACAAGACGGAGATCAAGATCACCCGAGTGGTGAAGGCGGGCTCGTTCGCCAAGTTCACCATTCTCCGCAAGACGTCGGTGGACCCCATCGATATCGATGTCGTCTTCTATATCTCGGGCCGCAGCATCGACCGCGAGACCCTGGAGAGTCTCAATGACCTGATCTACGACCTCTTGCTCAAAATCTATCCGAGCAAGGCTGTGGAGGATTTCGAGATTCAGCGGAAGGCCGCGACCGTGTCGTTCGTCGGCAGCGGCCTCAGCGTCGACATCGTACCGGTCATCGAGGACGAAAGCCGGGACGGCTATGGCTGGCAATTCGATTTGCGGGACGGGTCGAGCATGCAGACCTGCGCTCCTTGCCAGATCAAGTTCGTTCGCGATCGGAAAGACCGGGACCAGGATTTCCGGACCCTTGTGCGGCTGGCGAAGAAGTGGCGCAACCAAGCCGAACTGAAGCCGCTGAAGTCCTTCACCATCGAACTGATCATGGCCTATTTGCTGGACCAGGAAGGGGCCGACGGCTCGACCGAGCAGCGGTTCCGGCGCTTTCTGCTCTATACCGCCCAGTCGGAGTTGAAGGAGCGCATCCAGTTCCCGGAAAACACCGGGCCGTTCGGCGTCTTCTCGGACGCGGTCGTCATCCTCGATCCGGTTTGCAGTCTCAACAACGTCGCGGCGCGCATCACGGAGACGGAGCGCCAACAAATCGCCGGAGCTGCGCGGGAGGCGTGGGAGACGGCGAACTTCGCTTCCGCGGAGAACGACAACGAGGTCTGGAAGGAGATCTTCGGGCCTCGGTTCAAGGTTGAGGATTGAGGAAATGAGCTACACCAGCGAGACCCGGAGCTACTCCTACACGTTCACCGACATCGAGACCGTCATGCGGCGTTTCACGGCCGACTTGGTGATGATCGCCCAAAGTTCGGGAGCGATCACCGAGGCCACGGCCCGCGACTATGCGTACGACGTCGAAGAGCTGGCCAAGGAGGGCTACCTCGAGAAGATCGACCTGACCCTCTTCAGCGGAGGGGTCGAGATTTGCGCCACCCAATATGTGGTGAACACCTCGGCGGGGGATCTCTCCATGAGCCGGCCGGGCGGCGTCATGTGGCCGCGTGTTGCCGATCCCCACCTCAGGATCGTCCTCAGCTATACGAACGCCTATGACGCCGACGCCCGGGAAGCGATGAAGAGAAGGCTCAAGGTGAACTGGACGCCCACCGACGCCGACACCAGCCACGCGAGACTCATCCAAAAGAGCGGCCGTAGCTATGCAAGCAACGGCTGGGGCATGCAGCGTAGGGACTATGCCGCATGAGCGAGATGAGGATATTCGACAGCGAGACCGTGCTTCCCGACGACGAACTTTCCGCCAAGGAGCGGACGCTGCTGGGGTTTGAGACGCGCTACGGGCGCATACGCGACCAGTTGCGGTTGCTGCTGAGCATGGATGAGCTGGGCGCCTGGAACCGGAAGCATCACGGCGGGAAGCTCGCCCTGTGCGCGCTGGTCGCCGAACAATATCCACTGGCCATCTTCCACGGCGATGTCGGCACGGGCAAGACGGCGATGGCCGAATGCATCGCGAACCGGCTGGTCCTCGAATCGCGGACGGAGGACTCGGTTCTCTTCAAGCTGAGCAACCGGGTTCGCGGATCGGGGAAAGTGGGCGAAATGGGAACGCTTCTGGCCGAGGCGTTCCAGAAGGTGGCGCAGGCGGCCGGACGGGGCCGCCGCGCCATCCTGGTGATCGACGAAGCTGATTCCCTGGCGGCGGCGCGATCGCAGGATCACAGCCACCACGAAGACAAGGTGGCGGTGAACACGCTGATCCAAGGGATAGACGACCTGCGCCGGTACGGCGGCCGGATCGTGGTGATCCTTTGCACCAATCGGGCATCCGTGGTCGATCCCGCGCTTCAGCGGCGGGCCGCGATCATCGAGGAATTCAAGCGGCCGTCGGCGGAGGAGCGACGGCAGCTTTTCGCCATGGACGTGGGAGCGCTGGCGTTAACGGAGCCGGAATTGGGTATTCTAGTCGAGAGCACGGGGGCGCGGGAAGGTCAGCCGGTATGGACGTATTCGGACATCCGCACCCGCCTCTACCCGGCCGCGCTCGCGCTGGCGTTCCCTGACGGGCCGCTCCGGTTCGACCACCTTCGAACCATCGCTGCCGCCATGAAGCCATCGCCGGTGGTGGAGGATCGCTGATGGCGCGGTCCCGGGTGTTCGGACGCCGCATTCACATCTCGGGCAGCATCTCGGGTGACCTCGCGGTGGCGCCAACCGCCGAGGTCGAGCAGGCGCGCGCGCTGGTGGCGGAGCTGGTCGGCGAGCTTGTCCGACGCGGCGCGACCTTCGTGGTGCCCGTGGACGCCGACAAGCTCCGACCGGGCGACGGCATGCCGATCTGCTTCGACTGGCTGGTCTGGCGAACACTTCATGCCAACCTTGGACGCCGCCCCGCGAACGCTCCAACTCCGCTTGCAATTGCCGTTCAGCATCACAAGACAGAAGAGCAGATCCCGGCGGAATTCGAAGAGCTCTGGGACGATCTGCGCGCTTCGGATCATGTCCAGATCGAGAATGTTTCCCACTGGAACATGAACAGCAAGCGGATGGAGGCTCAGGCCAAGTGGGGCAATGCTCTGATCGGGGTCGGCGGTGCGGACGGGGTTCTGTACCTCGCGAACCTCTATCACGACGCCGGCAAGCCGGTGGTGCCGCTCAATGCCGCTGTCTCGCCGGCCGATACCGGTGCCCGCCGCCTGTTCTCCGACATCGGGCTGTCAAGTACGCACGCCGCGCGCCTCTTCCGGGCGGCGGACCGGAGTGCGCATGCCTGGATCAATCGCATCAACTTCACGGCACGCAAGCCGGTCAGCGAACGCGCGGCGGCCATCATCGAAGTGCTCGAGGCGCTCGAAAGGCCGAGAGCCTTCGCCGTGCGGCTCCTGAACCCCGAGCATGAAGACTATGCGGATGTTCAGTCCTTCTTCGATACGATCGTGCGGCCCGTAATCGAGGATGAGCTGGGTTACAAGCTGACCGTGGTCGATGGGCGCCAGCCCTATGAACACGCCCGGATCGACCAGGAAATCTTCGCGAAGCTTCATCGGAGCAGCGTTGTTCTGGCCGATATCACGGGCATGCGGCCGAACTGCTTTCTGGAGTTGGGCTATGCGCTGGGACGCGAGTTGCCGACGATGCTTATGGCCAGGAAGGACAGTGCCTTGCCCTTCGATGTACAGACCCTTGCCGGCCTGCTGTGGGAGACGGGCGGGACGGTAGAGGATCGTCGTCGAACCTTTCGCGAGCATTGGGAGGCCGTGAAGAACCGCCCTCCCCTGGTGCCAGCGGAGTCCCTGGTTTCATGACCGCGCAGCGTGAAATCTTCGTCTCGGTCGATGTCGAAACGGCGGGGCCGATCCCAGGTGAATACAGCCTGCTGTCGATCGGCGCCTGCGACGTGGACAACGAAGGCCGCACGTTCTCATGCGAGCTGAAGCCCATCAACCGCAATGCCGACCCGGCAGCCTTGAAGGTGACGGGGATGTCCCTCGATGTTATGGAGCGGACGGGGCTGGCGCCGAAAGAGGCAATGGAAAGGTTCGACGAGTGGGCGACAGGTTTCGCGCGGGACGGCGCGTCGCTCGTCTTCGTGGGCTTCAACGCTCCCTTCGACTGGTCTTTCGTGAACTACTACTTCCATCGATTCATCGGCCGGAACCCCTTCGGTTTTGCCGCGCTCGATATCAAAGCGTACTACATGGGTGCGACAGGGTCCGACTGGGCGGACACGCGGTCGAGCCGCATCGCGGCATCGCTGAAGCCCCACCGGACATCGGATCACAGGGCTCTGCAAGACGCGCTGTACCAGGCCGAACTGTTCCGGCTCATACGCGAAATGCGGACCGGGTAGTGCCTAGTTGGCCTCCGATGGTGAAGCGGCCACGGACGGCCCGGACCTGGTCGTTCAGCCGTGCGATGGTCGCGCGCCGGATCTTGTCGTTCTCGGTCATGGATTTGTCTCCCGCCCGACGGGCGAATGGAGCGGACGGCCGTGGAGGCGAAGGCGCGCCGGGCCAACTCGTCGGGATCTCGATCCACGATGGCGGGGGACCAGAGACAGAGGACGAATGCGGCAAAGCCGGCCAGGGAACCGAGCGGGGGCGCCCAAGGGGCCGCCGGAGAAGAGCGGAAAGCCGCCCGCGACGCCAAGCCGGGGACGACGGCTACGCTCGGGCGATGGGCGGCCCGCCCGAGTCCATCCGTAAAGGCAGCGCAAAAGTCACAGGGCCGCCACCGAAAACAATGAACTGTTGAATTCGGTGGTGTTTTTGTGGTGCAATCTGGTGCAAACTATCACGGAGAGCCGGATGCCGCGTCCGAAGGGAAAAAGGGTGCCTGTCCGATTGTCAGTCAGCATGGACGCGGCGGTTCACGCGAAGCTCTTGCGGCTTGCGGACAGGCAGGACGTGTCGTTGGCCTGGATGATTCGCAAAGCTCTTGCTGAATTTATCGAGCGGCAGGAGGAGGAGGATCAGGCCGAACTGCCGCTCAGACGGAGCGGAGAAGAGGGGCGCACGGGTTCCGAATGACGAACCGCATCTACCTCGACTATCAGGCGACGACCCCGCTCGATCCACGGGTCGGCGACGTCATGGTGCCGTATCTTGCGGGACGGTTCGGCAATCCGCATTCGGAGCATGTCTTCGGCTGGGAAGCGGCCGCGGCGGTCGACGACGCGGCACGGAATGTCGCCGGGCTGATTGGAGCCGCCGGCGGCGAGATCGTCTTCACCTCTGGAGCGACCGAAGCCAACAATCTGGCGGTTCAGGGAATTGCCCGAAGCGATGATCGCCGCGGCAACCACGTGGTGACGACGGCGATCGAGCATAAATGCGTGCTCAATACGGCGCTGTCCCTTCATAAATGGGGCTTCACCGTCGAGGTGGTTCCGGTGGACCGACGGGGTCGTGTCGATCCGGCGGCACTGCGGGCGGCGCTTCGCGACGACACGGCGCTGGTGTCCGTGATGATGGCGAACAACGAGGTCGGCACGGTGCAGCCGATCGCGGAGATCGGCGCTCTGTGCCGGGAACGCGGAATCGTCTTTCATACCGACGCGGCGCAAGCCGTTGGGAAGCTTCCGGTCGATGTCGGTGAGCTGAATGTCGATCTGTTGAGCATCTCCGGGCACAAACTTTATGGACCGAAGGGGGTGGGCGCGCTTTACGTGTCGCGGCAATGTCCGGCGGGTTTGGAGCCTCTCATCATCGGCGGCGCGCAGCAGCACGGTCTCCGGGCGGGGACCGTGCCAACCTTCCTGTGCGTTGGCTTTGGCGAGGCTTGCCGGATCGCCGGGGAAGAGTTCGAGCAGGATCGCGGCCACTGCGAGGCATTGCGGGATGGATTCTGGTCGGTGCTGTCTTCGCGCGTTCCCGATGCCGTCATCAATGGCGATCCCGAACGGCGGCTGCCGGGCAATCTGAATGTGCTGCTTCCGGGAAGCGACGCGGACTCCCTTCTCTCTTCGCTGCACGGCCAAATCGCGGCCTCGACGGGATCGGCCTGCAACGCGGGTTTGATCGAGCCGTCCTACGTGCTTCTGGCGCTCGGCCTGACGCTCGATGAGGCGAACAGCTCCATTCGATTTGGCTTTGGCCGCTTCACCTCCATGGGGGAGGCGGTGCGAGCGGCCGATCTGATCGCCGACAAGGCGGAACACTTCCACCGAACCCTAGCCGCTAGCTGAGGTCACGAACGATGGCGAATGCGACCGAGGATGACATGCTGCGGCCCGACTTTGAACCTGGACGACTCGTCCAGTAGGAGAGACCGATGCTGCGTGGCCGCCTCGCCGATCCAAACTTCAAAGGGCAATTCTCGGGACATGAAACTTTCCCGCTCCGTCATCTGTGGCTGCGGAAAGCCTATGACGCGGTTTGCAAGAAAAAGAACGGGGCGCCGCGAAGTCTGTTCTCGGACGCGGCGGCGATTATCACCTTCGGTGTCGGGAAGAACATGGTTTCGTCGATCCGCCACTGGGCTTTAGCCTGCGATATCATTTGCGAAGATGGAGACCGCTATCGTCCTACGGAACTAGGTGCGTTTTTGTTTGGCGGGAAGACGGGACGCGACCCGTTCATGGAGTCGCCGGCGACGGCTTGGCTCATTCAGTGGGTGATCGCCGGGCGGCCGGAGCGCACGACGACATGGTTTTATGTCTTCAACCACTTCTCGGCGCAGAATTTCGACCGCGAGGCGGTCGCCACTCCGATCCGCGAGTTGTGCAAGGAAAGAAGATGGCAACGGACCTCGGCGGCGACCATCAAGCGGGACGTGGAGTGCTTCATCCGAAGCTATGTGCCCCGGGCGGATTCGAAGTTCTCGGACGACAGCATGGAGCCGGTGCTCGGGGAACTGGGCCTGATCCGCGCCATGGGCAGCAAGTCTTTCGAGTTCCGGCGCGGTCCGAAGCCGGGCCTGCCGGACGGCGTCTTTCTGTTCGCTCTTCATGACTTCTGGGGCCGGTATGCGCCGGACCAGAACACGATGGCGGTGGAGACCCTCGCTTTCGAGCCGGGCTCGCCGGGCCGCGTGTTCAAGCTCGACGAGCATTCGCTGATCGAGCGGCTGGCCCGGATCGAAGACAGCTCCCAAGGGCGTTTCGCGTGGTCGGATACGGCCGGCGTCCGCAACGTGGCCCGCCGGGCCAAGGAGGTAGACCCGTTGGCTTTGCTCGATCTGGCATACGGGGCCGATACGCAAAGAAAGGCGGCTTGAGATGACGCTCTCCGATGTTGTCAGCGTCGCGCGCCGGTTTCAGCGGTCGGTCCGCGTGGATACGGATCTGGGCGCCGCCGGTGCTCTGCACGGCTTCGTCTGTCATGGCTCCAGCAAGGTGGGTTTGGAGACCATGGCGAAGCTCATGGTCGAATCGGAGCAGCGGGCTTTTACCTGGACCGGTCCCTATGGCGGCGGCAAATCGAGCCTGGCGCTCGCTTTGTGCGCCTCGGTCGGCGGCGATCCCAAGCTGAAAAAGCTCGCGCGGTCCTTGCTCGGCGACCTGACCGATCTCTGCGGGGCCTTTCCCGCCGGAAAGGACAACTGGTTGGTGGTCCCCGTCGTCGGCCGGCGCGGCGATCCCGTGTCGGACATCCGGGAAGCGATAGCCGCCGCGGTTGCCGCGGAAGGCGGCCCCGCCAGAACGCGGCGTCGCAAGGCCGACCCGTCCGGCCGAGACGTGATCGAACGGCTCCAGGGGGAAGCGGCCGCGCGGCCCAAGGGGGGCGTACTCGTCGTTCTCGACGAGATGGGAAAGTTCCTCGAGGGCGCGGAGACCGATGGGACCGACATTCATTTCTTCCAGGAGCTGGCGGAGGCGGCTTCACGATGCGAAGGGCGGATGGTGGTCCTGGGAATCCTCCACCAGGCCTTCGAGCAATATGCGTCGCGCCTGGGGCGAGAGGTTCGGGACGAGTGGGCGAAGGTCCAAGGGCGCTATGTCGATATTCCGATCGTGACGGCGATCGATGAAGTGATCGACTTGATCGGCCGTGCGATCGTCATGGAGAGCGAGCATTCGGCCAGCATGGCCGTCGCCGAAAAGGTCGCCGAGGCCATCCGCCAACGGCGGCCGGGCACCCCGGAGGACCTCGCGACAAGGCTCGATGCCTGTTGGCCGTTACATCCCGTGACGGCGGCGCTGTTGGGACCGGTATCGCGGCGGCGGTTCGGCCAGAACGAGAGGAGCACCTTCGGCTTTTTGGCGTCGAGCGAGCCTGAAGGGTTCCAGGAGTTTCTTCGGAGCACGCCTCTGGCGGATAGCGCGCTCTACGATCCGGCGCGGCTGTGGGATTATCTCAGGATCAATCTCGAGCCGGCGATCCTCGCCTCGCCCGACGGTCATCGTTGGGCGCAAGGCGCCGAGGCGGTCGAGCGGTGCGAGGGGCGAGGATCGCCGCTGCATATCCGGCTGGCGAAGACGATCGTCATTATCGACCTGTTCCGCAACGGGTCGGGACTCGTGCCGGAGCCGGCGGTCCTGCATGGGAGCCTCTATGACATATCCGGCAAGGAGATCGACGAGGCGCTCAATGACCTCCAAAGCTGGTCGGTGGCGGTGTTCCGCAAGCATTTGAATGCCTGGGCCATCTATGCGGGGAGCGATTTCGATATCGGAGACGCGGTGGAAGAGGCGATGGCGGCGTCCGCGGGCCTCGACCTCGATCGTCTGGCGCGTCTGGCCGAGTTGCAGCCCTTCCTAGCCAAGGAACATTATCACCGGACCGGGACGCTCCGCTGGTTCGAGACGGGTCTGGTGGCGCTGGATGGCGTGAAGAATGCCGTCCGGTCATTCGAGCCGCGAGATGGCTCGTCCGGCAAGTTCCTGCTCGCGATCCCCGGCGGTGACGAGACCCAGCACAAGGCGCGGGAAATTTGTCGGCACGGCTCCGAGCTTGCCGGCGACTATCCCGTGGCGATCGGAATGCCCCGGAACGCCTGGCTCGTCCGCGAACTCGGAAAAGAGCTGATCGCACTGGAAGCCGTACGCGCGAACCGGCCGGAGCTGGAAGGCGACCAGGTGGCGCGGCGCGAGATCACGGCGCGGATCGCGTCCGTGAGCGCGCAATTGGAGGAAGCGCTACGCGCCGCGTTCGACGAGGCCGTCTGGTATGTCCGAGGGGAGGTCCGCGATGAGCGGCACGCCCGTGCGTTGGCGACGCTCGTATCGAAACTCGCCGACGACACTTTCCCGGATGCGCCGGTCATTCATAGCGAACTAGTCAACCGGGAGCGTCCGTCCAGCAACAGCCAGGCCGCCGTCCGGGTGTTGCTTCATGCGATGGTCAGTGCTGCTGAAGAGGAAAACCTGGGGATCGAAGGCTATCCGGCGGAACGGGGGCTTTACAGCACGGTGCTGGAAGTGGCCGGCCTCCATGGTCGGGTTCGCGGAAGCCTCGGCTTCAAGGCGCCGGATGGACGCAGCCCGGCCGGCAAATCCTTCGTTCGCATGTGGCAGAAGGCCGAGGAGATTCTGAAGGCGGCGGATGAGCCGGTTTCGCTTGCCTCGCTCTATGAGGTTTGGGTCGCGCCTCCTTTCGGGATTCGCCGCGGACTCCTGCCGATCCTGGGGATGGCCTTCATCCTCGCCCACGAAACCTCGGTGGCGGTTTACGCCGAAGAGACGTTCCAGCCCGACTTGAACGACTTCGTGGCGGACCGCCTGCTGCAAGACGAACGGCTGATCTCCCTGCGCTTCGTGGACCGCAAGGCGCATGACCGGCGCTTCATGGGGGAATTGGCGGAAACCGTGGAAGAGATCGTTGGCGAGGCGCCGGCGCCGGAGCCTCTTGCCGTCGCCCGGGGCCTCGTGGAGTTCGTCTACCGGCTTCCCAACTGGACGCGGCGGACACTGTCGCTCACTCAAGAAGCTCAGAATGTGCGTCGCGTTCTGTTGAATGCGAGCGACCCGTATCGCGCGCTCTTTATCGATCTACCTCACGCCGTGGGAAGCAAGTCGTCGAAGCAGACGCGGGCGAAGCTGGCGGAGGCGCTGAGCGAGCTCAAGGGCGCGTACCCTGCGATGCTAGACGATCTCTGCCGCCGGATGCTGAAGGCCTTGGGCCATAAGGGCACCGAGTTCGGCGTGTTGAGGGAGCGGGCCAAGACGGTTGCGGGCGTGAGCGGCGATCTGCGGCTGGACGCCTTCGTGACCCGCCTGGTCGAGTTCGACGGCCGGCGCAAGGACACGGAAGCCATCGCGGGGCTGGTCATCCACAAGCCGGCCAGGGACTGGTCGGACATGGAGCCGAGCCAGGCGGCTTTCGAGCTTGCCGAACACGCGCTTCGGTTTCGGCAAGCGGAAGTTCTGGCGAGGGTTCGGGACCGCTCACCGACGCAGCACGCGGTCGCCGTCGTGTTCGGCACGGGCGAAGCCGGCCGCGCCGTTATGAAAAGCTTCGAGGTCGCGACGTCCGATCTGGCCGAGATCGACGCGTTGGCCGGGCAGATTGTCGATCTGGTGAAGGGTTCGGGATTGGACCGTGAAGTGTTGCTAGCCGCCGTGGCCGAGGCCGGAATGCGGGCCGCGGAGGAAGAAGAGGCAAGCGCCATGCCCGAACCGGAGGCGTTGGCATCGTGACCGAAAAGCATGTCTTGGGGCTATCTGGCGGGCGCGACAGCGCCGCCCTGGCGGTGTTCATGCGCCAGACCTATCCCGACCTCGATATTCGTTACTTCTTTACCGACACGGGCAAAGAGTTGCCGGAGGTCTACGAGTTCCTCGGGCGGCTGGAAGGCTTCTTGGGCAAGCCGATCAAATACCTCAATCCGGATCGGGATTTTGATTTCTGGCTTCGGGAATACGGCAACTTCCTGCCCTCGCCCCGGACACGGTGGTGTACGCGGCAGCTTAAGCTCCGACCATTCGAGAAGTGGATCCGCGACGATCTGAAGTCCGGAGTGCATGTCGTGAGCCATGTGGCTATCCGGGCTGACGAGCCTGAGCGGATCGGAATGCACGCGACACATCCCAATCTCGAGGTGCGGTTTCCGTTTCGAGACCATGGGCTCGACAAGGTGGCCGTCATCGACCTGCTCGTGTCATCGGGCCTTGGGCTGCCATCCTACTATGGATGGCGCTCGCGCAGCGGCTGCACCTTCTGCTTCTATCAGCAAAAGATTGAATGGGTCCGCCTGAAACGCGAGCATCCCGAGGCGTTCGAGGAGGCCAAGCGCTACGAGAAGACGGCTCTGGAGCATGGATCGCCCTTCACCTGGAGTGACCGGGAATCACTGGCCGAGCTGGAACGGCCTGAGCGCGTCGCGGAGATTGAAGCCGACTACGAGCGCCGTCTCGCCCGCGAGAAGGCCCGGCGGCCAAAGAACCCGCTACACGAAGGGCTGGAGGACGTCGAAATCGACGAAGCGTATGGGACGGCGGAAGTTGCGGCATCCTGCGTGATCTGCCACAAATAGCGGATCTTGGTTGCCTCAGGAACGCGGGTGCGCATAGGTGAGAGGTAGTTGAGGTATCCTTAAAGGTACCGCAAAACGCGCAAGTAGCCATTGGGGGGTATCGACCGCGGTGATGCGACAGTCGCTGAGAACACGGCATCGAGGGGGCAAAGTAAGCTCACGTTGAAGCCGATGATCGACGGCAGGGAGTGCATAGGTTGCTTGCGGGCGGGCTGACTGCTCATGATCAGCAAGCTCGGAGAGGTATTGAATGGCGGATTCGAAAGATACAACGAACGCGAAACATGAGCCGATCATAAAGGAGATCATCGGTCTCGAACGCCAATACTTCTTTGAAAAACGGAACGTCAAAACGGAACGCCAAAGGAAGTTGCGCGAGATAATCGAGCGCCATACCAAGGCGGGAGGCGCCAAAGATGATTCTTGAGGAAATCCGCCTTACCGATTTTCGCTGCTTCTACGGCCAAAGCGTCATCAAATTCTCTGCCGACCCCGACAGGAACGTCACGCTCATCTATGCTGAGAACGGTGTCGGCAAGACAACGCTTTTGAATGCGCTGCTGTGGTGCTTCTACGGCGAAACCACGGAGAGGTTCGAGAAGAAGGAAGACATACTCAATTACGACGCAAAGAAGGAAGGGCGGACGACCGCTTTTGTTGAAGTTCTGTTCGAACACAACGGCAGCGACTACATCGCAAAGCGGTTCTTCGTTACGGGGCCGCGGGCGAACACGAGCCGCACCTTTCTGGTCGCCCGCGTCGATGAGGGCAGCCAGATCGAGATCCCCACTCCCGACACATTCATAAACACCGTCATCCCCCGAGACATGGCGTCTCATTTCCTGTTCGACGGCGAGCACGCGGAAGTCTTCCTCGGAGAGAGTAACCGCGGCTCGATACGAAGCGCCGTGCGCGATATCCTGGGGTGCTCCCTCATCGAGACGGCAATCGACGACCTTCAGGCCGTATCCAATCAGTTCCGAAAGCAGATCCCTTCGACGCCCGCAACAACGCAGATCGCTGAGCTCAACTCCAGCATCGATACGCTCACGACGCAGATCGAGCAGGCGGAAGAAGAGGTTAAACGCCTTGAAAAGCAGCATGAGCTGACCAAGGGACAGATCGACGACATTGAGGAAAAGCTCCGCAACACGAGCGCCGCGAAGGAACTCCAGGGCCGGAGCGACGGGTTGGATGAGCAACGCAGACGAGCCGAGAAGCGCCATAGGGAAGCTATTGATGAAGTGTATCGGTGGGTCGGCGAAAACGGACGCTTTATCGTCTCGAAGAAGATCACCGAGGAAACCTTCGGGTTTCTGGATGACAAGAAGCACCGAGGCCGCATTCCCTCCCCTTACAATGAAGAGTTTGTGAAGGACATCCTGGCCGAGGAAACCTGCATCTGCGGGGCTCATCTGGAACCTGGCAGCCAGGTTGCCCAAAAGGTCGCCACCCTTCTGAACAAGGCGGCCAATCAGGTGGTCCGCGACCGGATTGCGAAGGTGCGAGCCCGGTTGAGCAGTCTGAAGTCCGAGCGGGCGAAGGCGCCGAGCCGGCTCACCAAGGCGAAAGAGCGTCTCGCCGAGGCCAACGAGGAAATCGCGTCCATTGAAGCGCAGCTCGGCGAGATCCACGACAAGCTGAAGGGCATCAATTTCGACGACATCGCGAAGCGGGAAGAGCGGCGCGCGGAACTCCGCGGCGAACTGTCTCGGATCGACCGGCAGATCGGTTCCCTGAAGACCGGCATCCAGGATGCCGAAAAGCGGAAGAGCGAGATCGACCAGGAGATCAACGATCTTGCGCAGCAGGATCAGCAGACGGCCGTATACGGCAAGCGCAGGACTCTCTGCGAATCGATCAAGGGGACGCTGGAGCTTCGATTGATCGAGGAAGAGGAACGGGCACGAAAAGTTCTACGTGCCGGGATTCGCAGGATCCTCGAAGCGACCTCTCATAAGGCGCTCACCCTTCGCATGAGCGACGAATACGTCATCAGCCTGGTCAATTCTGATGGGATGGCCCTCCCCAAATCGAGCGGCGAGAATCAGCTATTGGGGCTTGCCTTCACGGCGGCTCTCGTCGAATTCGCCAAGGTCCGGGAGAACGCTCAGGACTACAAGCTGCTGCCCGGGACCATCGCGCCGCTCGTTCTGGACTCGCCGTTCGGGCAGTTGGACGAAGCCTATCGGACTACGACAGCTCAGTTCATCCCCAAGATGGCCCGGCAGGTGGTGTTGCTGCTGTCGCAGTCACAGGGCTCCCAGGAAGTTCTCGAGGCGCTCCAGGATCGCGTCGGAGCCGAGTTCCTGCTGGTACGCCACAACAGGGAGCCGATTGGGGAGCGGAGGCGAGAGAGCCGGTACTTGAAAGGCGAAGAGTTCAAGACCGCCATATTCGACTCCGCCTTTGACGGCACGGAAGTTCTGGAGATCACAGTGCAATGAACGGCCGCGCACCCAACATCAACCGAAGCCGTGTCCACGAAGATATGGTTCAGCGCCTCGCCATGCTGAAGCTGCCCGGCGCTGACCGGACGCTGTTCCCCACCATCCGCGAACTACTCTGCTTCGCCGCACTACTGGGTTACTCGGAAGGAAGGCGTATCCCCCTCGACCGGACCGCCGGCTTAGAGGACGTGTCCTATCAGCAATTCGAACGCGGGGACGCGGAGGACCTGATCTATCTCATTGCCCTCGCCGAAACCAAGGATCCCGACGTTCTCAGGGACGGCGAGGAGAGCTGCTGCGCCGAGATCTTTGAAGAGTATGTGAATGGCGGCCTCCAAATCCTGCGCGACGCGATGCTTCAGAGCGGCGGCGAATATCCCGACCGGGACATTCTGGAGCTGCTCCTGAAAAGCGGATACCTGGACGTCGAGGAGACCGAGCCGGATGTCTCGGGGATTTCATTTTAGATGTTGCGCGGCTTGCAGCTAAAGGGTGTTTACAAGTCCGACCTCGATAACATTCTGGAGGACTTTTACTTCCCTGCGCTGTCGGTCGCAAACCGCTACGACCGGGCTGTCGGGTTCTTCTCCGCGTCGGCCATCAGCTACGCCGCGCAGGCGCTCTCGGTGTTCGTGAAGAATGGCGGACAGGTCCGGTTGATCCTGGGTGCGTTCTCCGACAAGGAGGATGTCGAGGCGATCTCGCAAGGGTATCGCGAGCGCGAGATCTCGGAAAAGATCGGCGCAGAGCTTCTTGGTCTTATCTCTGACGTGAGCGACGAGCTGTTTCAGAACCGCTTCGATACGCTCGCTTGGCTGGTTGCCCATGGTCGGCTGGATGTGAAGATCGCCCTGCGCGAAAGCGGGATGTATCATGACAAGATCGGCATCATAGGCGATGAGGCAGGCGACGAGGTAGTGTTCTCGGGCTCGGCCAACGAGAGCACGCACGCGCTGTTGCCGACATTCAACTACGAATCCATCAATGTCTTCCCCGGTTGGCGTCGCGAGCTCGAAGACTATACGGCGCCGCATATCGAGAGCTTCGGCCGGCTGTGGCGCAATGAAAGCCCGGCAACGGCCGTTATCGATATCCCCACCGCGGTCAAGGAGAAGCTGATCTCCGTCGCCCGCGGCCTCAGCTACACGCCCGATCCAGAGATCGAAGCCGCGATCGCGGCGCGCGTGCGCGAGAAGGTCAGAGGCGGGACGAGCACGGCCTCGTCGAAGCCGCGGGGGCCCAAGACCATCAACGGGCTGCCCTTCAGCATGCGGCCGCATCAGATCGAGGCGCTGGAAGCCTGGCGGGCCAAGGGCGACTTTCAGGGAGTCTTCGATCTGGCCACCGGCGCGGGGAAAACGATCACCGCCATTCATGCGATCGTGAAGCTGTCCGAGAAGATTGACGGTCTCACATGCGTGATAGCCGTGCCGTATCAGAATCTGGCGGATCAATGGGTCGATATCCTGTCCGCGTTCAACATTTATCCCGTCCGGTGCTACGTCTCACGCGAACAGTGGCACGACAAGCTGCGCAACGTCGTTCACGAGTTGGTCATGGGCAGCCGCAAGTTCGCGGCGATCGTCGTGGTCAACCGTACACTAAAAAGTTCCGAGTTCCAGGAGTGCCTCAAACAGATCAATGGGAAGCGCCTGCTTTGGATCGGCGACGAATGCCATCACCACACATCTCGCGCTTACGAGGGGTTCTTGCCTGATCATGCGCGATACCGCATCGGCCTGTCGGCGACGCCGGAGCATTATCTGGACGAGGAGCGAAACGAACGGCTGGCCGAATTCTATGGCGAGACCGTCTTCCGGCACACGCTGCGGCAAGCGATCGAAGACAAGGTTCTCACCCCCTACATGTATTACCCGCACCTCGTGGTGCTTACGGAACCGGAAGCGGAAGAGTTCGTTTCTCTTTCCGAGCAGATCGGCCGCATTCTGGCGCGACAGAAGGATGCGAGCGCGATCGGCAGCAACGCGCAGCTTACCGCGCTTCTAATGCGCCGTGCGCGGATCGTAGGTTCCGCCGCGAACAAGCTGCCTGTACTCGAGCGAGTGCTCGAGGGCGTTACGGCAACTCCGCACACCTTGTTCTATTGCGGCGACGGGATGGTCGAGACGGATGAGGAAGACATGGAGAGTTGCGACCAGAGCACAGGAATGGGGCAGCGCCAGGTGGAAGCGGTCAGCTCTTTTTTGCACCGCAAGGGATGGGACGTATCGCGGTTCACGTCACGTGAATCCAGAAAGGACCGCGAAAGTATCCTTGAAAACTTCAGGCTCGGTATCATCGATGCAATGGTGGCCATCAGGTGCCTCGACGAAGGTATCGACGTGCCGGCCTGTGGCATCGCCTACATTCTGGCCAGCTCGCGCGACCCCCGGCAGTTCGTACAGCGGCGCGGGAGGATATTGAGACGGTCGCCCGGAAAGGACATGGCCACGATCCACGATTTTATCGTCATCCTGCCGGAGGGACAGGAGGATGAGTCCGGTTACGCAAAGCGGCTCATCAAGTCCGAGTTGCAACGCGTGGCGGAGTTCTCTTCACTTTCGCGGAACCGGGCGGAAGCCTACGAGGTCCTCGCGCCGACGCTGCGGGAATATGACCTGGAGCACATGATATAGCTTGTGGTTCAAGGCCCGAAAATCGGTTCTGGAACCGGCGTGCAGCGCTTCGGAAGGACGGTCCTCCATATAAAGCGCCCACCCTGTCCATCCGGCGTCCCACGCACCGGATGCGCGCACATCGTCGCCAACGACATCGGTGGCGAAGCATGATCGTTGTCTCGATCGCCTGATTCTCGGCGCGACATCTATGATACTTGGACCACGGTGCCGTGCGTCACGAAAACGATCAAACCCTTCGTCAATCCTGTCATCCTTAGGTAAGGGCGCGGCGACGGCATGGCGATAACGCATGTCGTGCCGAAGCAGAGTAAGCCTCCGGGGTGGGCCGTCTTCCCGGGGTAGTGTGATCGCGTGAAGCTGTCCGATTGGGAAGTGGACACCATGGAGGTGTCCGCCAGGGGCCAAGTGGACACGATCACACATGTCGGATGGATTGGAGAAGTTGGGGTCCGGGCACACGCGCCCGGTCACGCCTCGCCGACGCTGGAGCGAGGCTGAGAAGCGGCGGATCGTCGCCGAGAGCTACCAGCCCGGGGTATCGGTTTCGGTGGTGGCGCGGCGCAACGACGTGAACGCGAACCTGGTCTTCAACTGGCGGCGCCGGTTTCGCGAGCAGGGCGGTTTCGTACCGGTGGTTGTCGAGCCCGATCGCATGCTGCCGCCACCGCCCGACGCCGACACCGGCGCCGTGCCGACGACGGGCCGGATGGAGATCGCGCTTTCGGACGGCTCGCGGGTGATCGTCGACCGTGAGGTGGACGGCGCGGCGCTGGGGCGGGTTCTTTCGGCCCTGGCGCGGCGATGATCCCTGTTCCGGGCGGGGTTCGCGTCTGGTTGGCGAGCGGCGTGACCGACATGCGGCGCGGCATGAACACACTGGCGCTGCAGGTCCAGGAAGGTCTCGGGCGCGACCCCCATGCGGGCGATCTCTATGTGTTCCGGGGACGCCGAGGCGACCTCGTCAAGATTTTATGGCACGACGGGGTTGGCATCTCGCTCTATGCCAAGCGTCTTGAGCGGGGCCGGTTCCAATGGCCGGTGACGTCGGGCGGGGCGGTGTCGATCAGCGCGGCACAGCTCGGCTATTTGCTTGAAGGGATCGATTGGCGCAACCCGGTTCGCAGCTGGCGACCGGTGCGCGCGGGCTGATCGGCGGCCGAGCGGCGCGATCGCGAGGATTGTTGTGGCGCCGAATCGGGCGCTGTGATTCGATTCCGTCGATGCCCGACGGGACCAACATCGCAGCCCTGAAGACGGCGCTCGCGGCGGCGGAGGCCAAGGCGTCGAAGGCCGAAGCCGAGGCGTCCAGGGCCGAGGCGAAGGCGACCGAGGCCGAGGCGCGGGCCGCGAACGCCGAGGCGAAGGTGTCGGACGCCGCGGCGGAGATCGCTTTCCTGAAGCTGACGATCAAGAAGCTCCAGCGCGAGATCCACGGCCAGCGCTCGGAGCGCAAGCAGCGTCTTCTCGACCAGTTGGAACTCCAGCTCGACGAGCTCGAGGCGAGCGCGACGGAGGACGAACTGGCGGCCGAGCAGGCGGCGGCGGAGACCACCGAGGTCAAAGGGTTCACCCGCCGCAAGCCGGCCCGCAAGCCGTTCCCCGCGCATCTGCCGCGCGAGCGGGTGGTGGTGCCCCCGCCGACCGCCTGCGCGTGCTGCGGCTCGGAGAGGCTGTCGAAGATCGGCGAGGACGTGACCGAGACGCTGGAGGCGGTCCCGCGCCAGTGGAAGGTGATCCAGACGGTGCGCGAGAAGTTCACCTGCCGGGCTTGCGAGAAGATCTCGCAGCCGCCGGCGCCGTTCCATGCGACGCCGCGGGGCTGGGCGGGTCCCAACCTGCTGGCGATGATCCTGTTCGAGAAGTACGGGCAGCATCAGCCGTTGAACCGCCAGCGCGACCGCTACGCCCGCGAGGGGATCGATCTCGGCCTGTCGACCCTGGCCGACCAGGTGGGCGCGTGCACGGTGGCGTTGAGGCCCCTGCACGACCTGATCGAAGACCATGTGCTGGCCGCCGAGCGCCTGCACGGCGACGACACCCCGGTGCCGGTGCTGGCCAGGGGCAGGTGCGCCACCGGGCGGGCCTGGGTCTATGTGCGCGACGACAGGCCGTTCGGCGGCGCGGATCCGCCGGCTGCGCTGTTCCGCTACTCGCGGGACCGCTCCGGCGATCACCCGGTCGCACACCTGAACACGTTCGCCGGCATCTTCCAGGCCGACATATACGCCGGCTACAACGCCCTCTATGTGGCCGGGAGATCGCCCGGGCCGGTCACCGAAGCTGCGTGTTGGGCGCACGCGCGAAGAAAGTTCTTCGAGCTCGCCGACATCTCGGCCAGGAAGAGGCGCGGCAAGGACCCGCCGCCGGTCTCGCCGCTCGCGCTGGAGGCGGTGAAGCGGATCGACGTGCTGTTCGACATCGAGCGCGGGATCGTCGGCAAGTCCGCCGAGGAACGCCTCGCCATGCGCAAGGAACTCAGCGCGCCGGTGCTGGCCGAACTCAAGGAGTGGATGCAAGCCGAGCGCGTGAAGCTGTCGAAACATGCCCCGCTGGCCAAGGCGATGGACTACATGCTCAGGCGCTGGGAGCTGTTCGCCCGCTTCCTCGACGACGGCCGCATCTGCCTGACCAACAACGCCGCCGAGAGAGCCCTCAGGGGTATTGCCCTGGGCCGCAAGTCATGGCTCTTCGCCGGCTCGGACCGCGGCGGCGTGCGCGCAGCGGCGATGTACACCCTGATCGGCACCGCCAAGCTCAACGACGTCGATCCGCAGGCCTGGCTCGCCGATGTCCTCGGCCGCATCGCGGACACGCCGCAGACCCGGCTCCACGAACTCCTCCCCTGGAACTGGGTCCCCGAGCAGAAGCTCGATCGCGCTGCATAGAGCCTGCCCCGCGAAGGAGGGCGCCGGATCCCACCCGGAACTTCATCGCCGGCATCACCGCGCCGCCAATCTCAGCCCGGGATACCCCGCGGTCCTTGGCGGATGCTTACGAAGCAGACGCTGTCCGCAGGCCAGAGCCCACAGCCCACAGCCCGGGGGCTCGGTCCAAAGGATGCGTGAGACCTGCGGGGCCCGGTAGAGAACGACGGGCGAAACTGGACCGGAAGCAGGCTCGCGCCGAAAAGGGGTCGAACGCGATATGGCCTTCTGATACCAATGACACCATCAACCGACTTCCATGATCCACGCAGAGAACTGCAAGACTGGGCACATACGAGTCTTCCCGGCGTCCTTCGAGGCGCTCCAGGCGTAACTCGACTTGTCAATCACCGAACAAGGAGCAGGAACTCCCGTATGGCGTCGACAAATTCCCTTCAAAGTCCTGGCGGCAACAACCGCGATGGGTTTACGCCAGCGACGAAGGAATTGATTGGGAAGCGCGCGGGCTATCTGTGCGCTTTTCCCGGTTGCCGACGACTAACCGTAGGCCCGTCCGATGATCGCGTATCGGGCGTGACCATGGTCGGTGTCGCCGCTCATATCACGGCTGCCTCGGTCGGCGGTCCGCGTTACGATCCCGCGTTGACCCTCGAAGAGCGGGCTAGCGAGCACAATGGGGTCTGGGTTTGTCAGACTCACGCAAAGATGATCGACGACAATCCGGGAGAATACAGTGTCGACGAAATCACTCGATGGAAAAAGCAGCACGAGGACTGGGTATTCGCACGCCTTGCCAATGCAAGAAATCACTTCAAGAATGGAATCGGGCGAATAAGCCTAAAGGATGTTGGGGTCTTCGACAGGCGTGTTGACGTCAGACTAGGGAGATACAGTGTTGTCTACGGAGCGAATTCTGCTGGACAGTCTACACTTTGCGAAGCAATAGCGGCCTTCTCCGGTCGGGCAAATTACTATCACTTCGCTGATCGTTTCGATTTTTGTACCGGCTCAAATAGTGATCCGATGATAGAAGCCGAAGTATCTCGGGACAACGTGTCAACGACCGTAACCTTGAGTCAACAGAAGCTTGATGTACGGCATGCGAAACATCTGCCACCATCTCAGAGGATGCGCATCGAAATCAATGGCAACATCGCGCCCTCTTGGCCGCACTCACTGTTCAACGTGGTGCATTTGAATGAACATATCTTCGACAATCATTTGAACTCCCAGAGGACTTTGCCGCACGCGATATCGGCATTGTCCGAGCAACTGGATGTCGATGAGCGGATGATCTGGGATATGCTTCATGAAGAGTTCTTTGTGAACTCGATGTTCGGCTACCGATTGAAGCGTACTGGCATCCGCAGTGTTGAGTTTTTGGTGCCAGATGGTCGAGACTTTCATTTGCCCTTTGTCAACTTGAGTAGTGCCGAGCAAGCCTTCGCTATCGTGGAGATTCTGCTGAAGATCTTGCGCGTGGATCCAAGAAAACCGCCGTGGCTGGTTGCTTTCGATTCCAATTTCTTTATGGGCTTGGATAGTAGCATGAAAGAACTGATGTTCGACAAGATAATTACGAACACTGACCTTCCACTACAAGCAATTTTCGTAGTGCACCACAAAGAGCATGCTGAGGCCCTGAAGGTGTCTGCTACCGATAGCTGGGTAGGCGCTGATGTCGTTGGCGGCCTGACTGTCCATGCCTTCCTATAGGGCCGGAAGTGCTTTCCAAGCTCTGGAAAATTACGTATGACACGCCCGCGTGCGGTTGATTGGATATTTTGGCGGTACCTTTTTGTCGCGAAACGACGAGTACTCTGAAGTCTTAGGAACTAAACTCCGTGATTCAGATATCCGGCGAATGCCGGAGCATTGTATGCGGTGCGTACACCCCACCTTCCAGCTGAGGCCCTGATTTGAGATTCCTGCCTGCGATGCAAGCAGGAGGTGAGAGTCTGAATGCAGACCTCAATTTCGACTCTGAGGAGCGTTGAAGTTCTGCCGGTATTGGGCGGTCGCCGCCGCTGGCCGGATGAGCTCAAGGCGCGGATCGTTGCCGAGACGCTGGAGGCCGGGGCCACGGTGCGCGGGGTCGCGCGGAGCTACGGCATACATGAGACCCAATTGTCGTGCTGGCGGCGCCTGGCGCGGGAAGGCGGCCTGGTTCTACCTGCGGCGGACGTGGAGTTTGCGCCGCTGGTGGTCCAGGCGGAGGGCAGTTTTGTCGCTGAGGCGGGTGGCGAGCGCGTGGAGGTGGTTCTGGACAAGGTTACGGTCCGTCTGGACGCCGGGACGTCGGCTTGTCGGCTTGCGGAGATCGTTTCTGCGCTGAACGCCTCGGCATGATCTTCCCTTCGAACCGGGTGCGGATCGTTGTCGCGACGAAGCCTGTCGACTTTCGCCGCCAACATGACGGGCTTGTCGCCCATGTGAAGAGCGTGTTGCGCAAGGATCCGTTCACGGGAACGGTCTTTGCGTTCAGGTCGAAACGAGCTGACAGATTGAAGCTGGTTTACTGGGACGGGACCGGTCTGGTGATGGTCTACAAGCGTCTGGAGGAGCAGGGCTTCGTGTGGCCGGCGATCCGCGACGGGGTGATGTCGCTGAGCCATGCGCAGTTCGAGGCGCTGTTTGCCGGCCTGGACTGGCGGCGCGTGCGGGCGCTGTCGGCGCGGCGCCCGGCTGAGGCGGAATGACTCAGCCGGCGGATCGGGACGTCCGGCTCCCCGACACTGTGCTATCGAGCGGGCTATGCCGGCCCTCGCACAGATCGACCTTGGAGCGCTGACGCTCGAACAGCGCGATGCCGCTGTGCAGGCGCTTGCGGCGCTGGAGACGCTTCGCACCGAGAACGAGACGCTGGCGGCGGACAAGGCCAGTCTTGCCGCCGAGAAGGACGTGCTGGCGGGCCGCAACGAGACGCAAGCTGCGCGCATCCGCCGTCTCGAACATCTGAACCTGGAGCTGATCCGCCTGCTGTATGGCAAGAGGTCGGAGAGGTTGACGGCGGACGAGCGCCAGCTGGCGTTCGAGGAGCTGGAGGGTGCGGCTGCGGAAGTGGAGGCGGAGGCCGCGGCCGGCGATCCGTCGCCGCCGCGCGCGCCAAAGCGGCCTCGTGCCGAACGCAATATCGGCCATCTGCCGGAGCATCTGGATCGGATCGAGCAGGTGATCGAGCCGGAGAGCACGCTCTGTCCCTGCGGCTGCGGGGAGATGGTGAAGATCGGCGAGGACCGCACGGAGCGCCTGGACATCGTGCCGGCGCAGCTCCGGGTGCTGGTCACGGTGCGCCCGAAATATGCCTGCCGGGCCTGTGAGCAGGGCGTCACCCAGGCGCCGGCGCCGGCTTGGCTGATCGAAGGCGGCCTGCCGACCGAGGGCGCCATCGCTCATGTCCTGATCTCGAAATATGCCGATCATTGTCCGTTGCACCGTCAGTCACAGATCTACGCGCGCTCGGGGCTCGATCTGGACCGCTCGACGCTGGCCGGCTGGGTCGGCAAGGCGGCGTTCCACCTGAGGCCGGTGACCGACCGGCTGGCGGCGCATCTCAAACGCTCTTCCAAGCTGTTCATGGACGAGACCCGGGTGCCGGTGCTCGATCCGGGCCGCGGCAGGACCAGGACCGGCTGGCTGTGGACGCTCGCCCGCGACGACCGCGCCTGGGGCGGGCCCGATCCGCCGGGCGTGATGTACTTCTATGCGCCCGGGCGCGGCGGCGAGCATGTCGAAAAGTTCCTGGACGGCTTCGACGGCATCCTGCAAGTCGATGGATATGCCGGTTACAACCGGCTGACCCTGCCGGGCCGCAAGGGCGGTGCGCCGCTGCGGCTTGCATACTGTTGGTCCCATGCGAGGCGCCGGCTCCGCGAAATCTACGACAGCAGCGGCTCCGAGATCGCCGCCGAGGGCCTGCGCCGGATCGCCGAGCTCTATGCCATCGAGGCCGAGATCCGCGCCAGCACGCCCGAGCGCCGTCTCGCCGAACGACAGGCGCGGTCCGCGCCCCTGGTCCAGGCCTTCGGCGACTGGCTCCGGCAGCAGCGTGCCCGCGTCTCGCCCAAGTCCCGCCTCGGTGAGAAGCTCACCTATATCGCCCGCCACTGGGACGGTCTCCAGCTCTTCCTCGCCGACGGCTGCGTCGAGATGGACAGCAACAGTGTCGAGAATCTCGTCCGGCCGATTGCCCTTACCAGAAAGAATGCGTTGTTCGCCGGCCACGACGAAGGCGCCGCCGCGTGGGGACGTATCGCCTCGCTCATCGAGACCGCCAAGCTGAACGGCGTCGAACCCTATGCCTGGCTCAAGACCACCCTCAAAGCCATCGCCGCCGGCCATCCAAACAGCCGCATCGAAGAGCTCCTGCCCTGGAACTCCAAGCCTCCGTCAAGCTGAAATCCGGGTGCCCATCCCGCACCGCATACGGAGCATTGTATTCTACGGCTTTGAAAATATTGTGGCCCGGCAAGCTCGTGTCGGCGCTGCCGGGCGAGCGCATGCTGCCGCCGCCGCCCGATGCCGGTGTGGTCGCGTCGGCGGTCGGGCGGATGGAGAGCGCGCTGGCGGACAGCCCGCGAGTGATCGTCGACCTGGAGGTGGACGGCGCGGCGCTGGCAGCGGTCCTGATGCGCGGACAGCAGCCGTGGCGTAGCGAGGCGATAGAGCCACGGTCGCGCGGTTCACGACGACGCCGCACCCAACGTCCCGGCGCTCATCCCGTTCCTGACGCACCAGATTATTATCGTCCGCAGAAACCGGGCATCGAGGGCGCCGACTGGATCTGTTATCGATACGCTCATCCATGAATAGATAGGGCCAGAGGGAGGGCCCACAAACCGCTTTCGGTATGGCAATCTCTCCGTTTCACACATTTGGCCCCGCAGGACGCCGCATGCCGTCTCAGCGCGGTGAAATAATCATGGACAACGGGCCAGACCGCTGTTCATGCAAATTTGTCCCTGTATATCAGATATTTGATGCTATTCAGACTAGGACTTCGATCAAATGTCGGTCTCGGTGGTTGCGAGCCCCCGCAACCAGGATGCACTGCGATCCGCAGGCACGTCACAAGCCCATGACCGCGGCGACGGCCTGCCCGACCCTCTCGGCGGCCTTCTCGATGTCGCGGTCGCCGAGATGGGCGTAGCGCAGCGTCATGCTGACATCGGCGTGGCCGAGCAGCCGCGACACCACCGGCACCGGCACGCCGTTCATCACCGCGTGGCTGGCGTGGGTATGCCGCAGGTCGTGCAGACGGACGTCCTCGATACCGGCCTCCCGGCGTACCCGGTACCAGAGGGAGAGATTGCCGCCGCGCGGCCGGGACGGATCGAGCGGCGACGGGAACACGAACGGGCTCCCGCCCCGCGGTTGCCGGTCCAGGATGCGCCTGGCCTGCGTGTTGAGGGGAAGCTTTCTCGGTCCCGTCTTGCTGTCGGCCAACACGAGCACGTCGTCCCGGACCTCGGACCAGCGTAGCTGCACGATCTCGCCCCTGCGGCACCCGGTCAGCAGCAACAGCCGGACGATGTCGGCCTGCTGCCGGAACCGCTCTCCCCGTCCCGCCTCCCGATCCAGGACTTCATGGAGGCGGGCGATCTCCTCGCGCGACAGGAACCGGGTGCGCGCCGGCCGCCGGTTTCTCCGGATGCCCCGGGTGGGGTCGGTCTCGATGCAGCCGCTGGCCACCGCGAAGTTGAGGATCTGGCGCAGCAGACCGAGAGCGTGGTTGGCGTTGCCCGGCGCGGTCCGGCTGAACCCGTCGAACCAGCGCCTGACCTGCGCCGGGGCAATGCGGTCGAGACGCTGCGATCCGAAGGCCGGCAGGAGCTGACCGGCGAGCACATACGTCGCGCCTCGTTGCGTCGACGGCTTGTACCGGTCGAAATGGGCCTCCTTCCACGCGCCCGCGACGAAGTCGCGGAACAGCGGAGCCGTTCGTCCGGGTGCCCCGGGCTCCCGCGCTTCCCCTTCCCGCTCCGCGCGCGCCTTTCGCCCGTGGCATTCCCGGTGCACTTCCGCGATGCCCTTCAGGAACACCGGTCCGAGCGAGACGCGCCTCGTGCGGCCGCGATGGTCCACCAGCAGCACGTAGCTCCGCCCGCCGGTCGGGCGAACCCGGACGCCGAGCCCGGGCACGCTCCTGTCCCAGACGGTGTATTCTCGCGCGCGGGGCCGCAGCCGGGCGATCGCGGCGTCGGTGAGCCGCATGCGTTCCCTCCCCGCCATCGCTCAGCCCTCCAGAACCGCGCCGACAATCTCGGCGGCGTCCCTCGCCATCGCGTCGGCGGGATGGGTGTATTTGAGCGTCGTCTCCGCGCTGCGGTGCCCCAGAAGACGGCCGATGGCGAGCACGCTCTCGCCCTGGCGTAGCGCGAGGCTCGCATGGGTATGGCGCAGGTCGTGCAGGCGGACGTCCCCAAGACCCGCCTCCTCCCGGACCCTGGACCAGAACCGGTCGAGCCAGCTCTCGCTGCAATGTCCGCCGTTGTGGGGCGAGGGGAACATCCAGACGCCGGTCCGGTCCAGGGAGTCGAGAACGTCCCGGGCCGGCCCCGACAGCCAGACCGTCCGGGGACCCGTCTTCGAGTCGCGGAGGAACAGGTGGCCCTCGCGGTAGTCCGACCGGCGCAGGGTCAGGATCTCCCCCTTGCGGCATCCGGTCAGCAGAAGAAGACGGATGACCGCGACCTGATGCGGGAACCGCGCCGCGCGTTCCGTCAGGCTTGCCGACAGCCGGCGGATCTCCTCGTCGGACAGGAACCGCTCGCGCCCCTTGCGGCGGTTCCTGCGGATGCCCCGGCAGGGGTTGGAGCCCTCCGGCCGGAGCCCCATCCGTTCGGCCTCCCGCATGACGACCGAAAGCACGGGCATCGCACGGTCGGCGGTGACCGGGGTCGCGTGCAGCGAGGCGAACCAGCGCCGTACCTCCCTCCGGTCGATCTCCGCGATCGGGCGGCCGGCGAAGCGGGGCAGGATCCGGCTGCGGAGATAGCGCCGGTTCACATACAGCGTTCCCGGCTTCCAGACCCGCTCGTGACGCGCGAACGCGGCCTCGGCGACGGTCTCGAAGAGGGTGCCGTCCGGCAAGCGCGCATCCTCGCCGCGGCGGATAGAGGCGAGCATCCCGGCGGCGCGGGACCGCGCCTCGGCGATCTCCATCGACCCGGCATCGCCGACGATCCTCCAGACCCGCTCGCCGCGATGCTGACAATGGATGAAGAAGCGCTTGCGCCCCGAGGGCAGGACCCGGACGCCGAAGCCCCGGAGTTTCCGGTCACGTATATCGTAGGCGATCCTGCGGGGCTTGAGCGCCCGGACGCGGGCGTCGGTGAAGGCGGTTCCCGGCATGTCGGTTCTCCCGGTTGCGGTTGCAGCCGGGGAACGGACGGTCTCGGAATCCGTTCCGCTGCAACAGGTTGAGGGAGAAAAAACGACCCTGTGTCAGACAGTTAGCACCGCGAGGTGCGCTCCCCGGTGTCGCACCGGTTTCCCCCACACGTCATGCCCGGACTTGTTCCGGGTATCCACGTCTTGCGGCATCGCGGTGCGAGCCGGGCGCGGGCCAAGCGGCGGAGGGACGTGGATGCCCGGAACAAGTCCGGGCATGACGACAAAAGGGGCGGTCCGGAGAACGCCCACACCGCGATACGTGAGTCCGCCCTCCCCCGGCCCCTCCCGCAAGCGGGAGGGGGGACGGCAGGGAGCGCGCGGCGGGCGAGCCTCCCTCTCCCCCGCGGGAAGAGGGTCGGGGTGAGGGGGCCGAACCGTCCCGTGCGAACCGGGCGGGCCCCGGCGGCGCCGCGGGTCTCGCCGCCGCGATTCCGTCCAGACCGGATACGCTTTAGGCCGCGAAGTCGATCGCGCGGGAGCCCAGCCATTCCTCCCGCACCCGGGCGATGGTATCGGCCTCGAAAAAGCCGTCGATCCGTTGCGCGATGTCGGCGACAAGGCCCGGCGCCGCCGCCGCGGCCCGCCACCACACGCTCTCGGGCTCGCCCGCCCCGCCGGCATGGCGGGCTTCCGCCTCGACCCGCCACTTCGCGAACCAGGTCATGGTGCGGAGCCAGGTCAGGCGCCGCATGGGCATCAGCCACGGCCGCAGCGATTCGCCGAGATCCGGGGGAATTGCGTCGAGATAGGCGGCGTAGTAGCCGCGCACATCGTCGTGCGAGAGCGCGGCGGCGCAATCGGCGTCCCACATCGTCGAGGTGTAGAGGCTGGCATGCGCGACATCGATGGCGGGCGAGCCGTAAAGGGCCTTTTCGAGGTCGACGAAAACCGCGCGGGGCCGGCCGCCCTGTCTCTCGATCAGGAAATTGCCGGGGTGGGTGTCGGTAGCGCAAAGCGTGAGGGGCTGCCGCGCGCCGGCGCGGCGCGCCGCGTAGCCCCGCGCCCAGACAAGCTCCTCGGCGATCCGGCCCCGCGCCGCCGGCGTCATCCCCGCGCGGTCGAAATAGAGCGCCTGGGGTTCGATGAAGCCGAGGATGCCGGCGATCGGATCGGCGTGCACGGCGAGCGGCCCTCTTTCCTCTTCGAGCGGGAGCGGGAGGGCGTGAATCCCGGCGAGGCACGCGGCCATGGCGGCGAGATCGCCCGGCAGGCGCGCCGGCCCGCCGTCCACCGTCGCCACCACCAGACCGCCCCAGGGAAGGCCCGGACGCGGCTCTATCCGGCCCTGGAGAGCGGGCGTGCAGCCGCTCGGCGCGGCGTGGGCGAAGCACGCCTCCTGGTAGTCGAGATTGGCGGCGGGGCCGAGCTCGAACTGGCTGGCGCGCGGCAGGCGCAGCAGCCACGGCGTGCCGGCGACGCGCACGTGGTCGTGAAACAGACCCTTGACGGACATCGGCTGGAGCGCGTCCCGCGCGGTATCGGCGAAGCCGTCCACGCGCCGCAGCCCGGCGAGCGCGGCGTCCAGATCGAGTCTCGTGGCGATTGCTCCCTTCGCTGGCATGATCCAGATCAGGTTCCGTGGGTGTGCTCTCAGCCCGGACGCAGCGCGCCGGACACCCCAGCCGGCCCTACGGTGTACGGAGACCGGGGGCGCGTCAAGCCCGGCCCGTTGCCGCCCGGCGGCCAAACGTCTATCAGTCTCGCCATGACGGACTCCAACCGCGTCATCGTCGTCGGCGCCGGGCCGGTCGGCACGGTCGCCGGGCTCGCCCTCGCCAAGGAGGGGGTGCCGGTCACCGTGCTCGACCGGTTGGCGGATATCCCGACGGATCATCGGGCATCGACGCTCCACCCTTCGACGCTGGCCATGCTGGAGCCGCTCGACATGACGGCGGAGGCGCTGCGGCGCGGGCTGCGTTCGCCGCATTTCCAGTTCCGCGACCGCGCGTCGGCCGAGATCGTCGCCGAGTTCGACTACGCGCTTCTGGCGGACGAGACGCCGTTCCCGTTCGCCCTGCAGCTTGAGCAGCACAAGACGATAGAAATCGCGGAAACGAGGGCCCGCCGTTTCGACTGCTTCGACCTCCGCCGCGGGCACGAGGTCGTCGACATGCGCCAGACCGCCGACCGGGTCGAAGTCGAGGTCCGAATGCCCGACGGCACGCTCGACAGGCTGGCGGGACGCTACCTGATCGGCTGCGACGGCGGCCGCAGCGTGGTGCGCAAGGCGGCCGGCATCGACTTCCCCGGCTTCACCTGGGAAGAGCGGTTCATCATCGTCTCGACCCGCTTCGACTTCGGTGCGGCCGACGGGTTCCGCTACCGCAATTACATCGCCCATCCCGAACAGTGGAGCGCGATCATCAAGGTGCCGGGAGACGACGGCCTGGGCGTGTGGCGCGCGCTGTTCCCCGCCTTTACCGACCAGCCCGACGAGGAGGTCCTGGCCGACGAGTGGATCCAGGCGCGCTTCGCGGAATGCCTGCCCTACGATCCGCCCTATGAGATCGAGCATCGCAACCTCTATGCGATCCACCAGCGGGTCGCGGCGTCGTTCCGGCGCGGACGGGCGATGCTCGCCGGCGATGCCGCGCATGTGAACAACCCGGTCGGCGGCATGGGGATGAACAGCGGCATCCATGACGGGCTGAACCTGGCGGCGAAGCTGGCCGCGATCTGGCGCGGCGAAGGAAACGAGGATCTGCTCGACCTGTACGATCGCCAGCGTCGCCCGATGGCGGAGAAATACGTCCAGGCGCAGTCGATCCGGAACAAGGAGATGCTGAGCGAGAGCGACCCGGAGGTCCGCGGGCGGCGCTTCGACGAGCTGCGCCGCACGGCCGACGATCCGGACTCGGCGCGCGCCTATCTTCGGCGGTCCTCGCTGATCGCCATGGTCGAGGAAGCCAACGCAATCGCCTGACCCCGAGCGGAGAGACACCATGACCAGCCCACGACCGCCCTTCCGCGCCGACCACGTCGGCAGCCTGCTGCGCCCGGCGAGCGTCGCCGAGGCGCGCCGCAAATGCCTCGACGAGAAGACGATGCCGGCAGAGGAACTGCGCGTCATCGAGGACGAGGCCATCGCGGACGCCATCCGCATGCAGGAAGACGCCGGTTTCAGGGCGGTCACCGACGGCGAGTTCCGCCGCCTGTTCTGGCACTACGACTTCATGGGAATGCTGACAGGTTTCGAGTTCGAGCGCCGCGAACAGGGAGTGCAGTTCGCCGGCGCGCGAATCCCGCCGCTCTTCCCGACCATCACCGGCAAGCTGGACTTCCCCGACGACCACCCGATGCTCGATCATTTCCGGTATGTCGCCGAACGCACCTCGGTCATGCCCAAGATCTCCATCCCGGGTCCGAGCTGCTGCCACTTCCGGACGGCGACGGACGACATTCACGTGCCGGAATATGACGACGTCGACGTGCTGTTCGCCGACATCGCGTCGACATATCGGAAAGCCTTGCGCGCGTTCTACGACGCGGGATGCCGCTACATCCAGCTCGACGACATTTTCTTTGCCTATCTCTGCGATCCGAAGCACCGCGCCGCCAAGAAGGAGGAAGGCCTCGACCCGGATTGGCTGATCGACCGCTATGCCTGGATGATGAACGAGGCGATCGGGAACCGCCCGGACGACATGACGGTCGCGATGCATCTCTGCCGCGGCAACTTCCAGTCGACATATGCCGCGGAAGGCGCCTACGACCCGGCGGCGGATGCGGTGTTCAACAAGACCGGAGTCGATATTTTCTTCATGGAATACGACACCGAGCGCGCCGGCGGGCTGGAGCCGCTCGGCCTGCTCGCCAAGGGCGGCCAGCGCGTGCTGCCGGGCTTCGTGACCACCAAGACGCCCGAGCTCGAGAGCGTCGACGACCTCAAGCGTAAGTTCGACGAAGCCTCGAAATACGCCGATCTGGACCAGCTCGGCATCGCCCCGCAATGCGGCTTCGCCTCGACCGAGCACGGCAACAAGATCGATTACGACGACCAGCGGCGGAAGCTCGACCTGGTGGTGACGCTGGCGGAGGAGATCTGGGGCGGGGTTTAGGGCGCATCCGACATCGCTAGTGTCCGGATTGAGAAGTTCGCACGATTTGGGGTTGGCCGTGCGGTCTCCCCGGCCCGGCCACTTCTCTCGTCACGCCCGGACTTGTTCCGGGCATGACGTGATGGTTGGTACCTCGTCAATGCACGCGAACTTCTCGACCGGGACACTAGAGCGTATCCGGTTTGGATAGCAGCGCTGCTGCCTTTGGCCCCCTGCGTCATGGTCGGCGAAGGCCGACCATCCACGAGTTTTTTCCGAGGCGACTGGCGCACAAAAACGAAACGTGGATGGTCGGCCTTCGCCGACCATGACGGGAGAGAACGGTGGAAGCGCTTCCAACTAAAACGGACAGGCTCTAGGATCGGAAAATGCTCTAACATTGGCCGGATCGAAAGGGGCTGCCGGAACCTTCGGCGGGCGAGATGCACCGAAGAATCGGACACCGGCAGGGTGCGTGGCGCGGAATCGAACGAACACCTACCCGACAGAGGAGATCGGAATCATGAAGAGGATTACCGAATTGACGCTGCGGTCTGCGTTGGCATACGCGGCGGTCGCCGTGGTGTCTCTCTCGGCGTTCACCGGACCGCAAGCGGACGACAAGGTGAAGGTCGGGGTCTTCCCGGTCACGTCGGGATTGCCGTATTTCGTCGCCCTCGAACGAGGCTACTTCAAGGACGCCGACATCGACGCCGAAATGGTGCGCCTCATCGGCGGCCCGGCACTCGTCGCGGCGATGATTACCAAGGACATCGATGTCGCCGCCAACCTCGTGACGATCGAGGGCATGAACGCGAACCTGAAGAAGGAAGGCCTCGTCAACTACGTCTCCATCAACAGCCAGAACAAGAAGCACAAGATGGAGACCATCGTCGTCCGCAAGGGTTACAAAGCCGACAAGATCTCGGACCTCAAAGGTGCCAGGATCATGTCCGCGCCGGGTCCGGCGAACATGGTGATGGCCCGGGCCGTGCTTGCGGCCAACGGCCTCAAGAAGGGCGAGTACCAGCTCGACCAGCTTGCGATGCAGCAGCATGTCACGGCGATGAAGGCGGGCACCTACGACGCGGGCTACACGCTCGAGCCGGCGGTGACGATCATGGAGAACCAGGGTTCCGCCAGGGCCCTCGAGGCGGGCGTGATCGCGACCTACATCCTGGGGAGCGACGACGCGGAGGCCTGGGTGGCGGGCACCGCGCTCACCGGGGAGTTTCTCAAGAAGCGCCCCGACGTGGCGAAGCGGTTCACCCAGGCCTGGGCGCGCGCGCTGGCCGACATCGGAAAGGACCCCTCGGTGCGCAAGCATCTGGTGAAGAACACCTTCACGCCCCCGGCCATCGCGCCCACGGTGCCTCTGGTGAACTTCACGATGGTCAAGGATATGTCGGCCCAGGACAAGGCGGAGTTCCAGCAGTTCATCGACTTCGTCGCCGACAACGGGGTGCTTTCCCGCAGGATCGACGTAACCAAGTATATGAAGGTCTTCTAGCCACCCGCGTGAGTCGAACGTACCGGGCACGGCTGTCGGCGAGGCGGAACGGATGGACGAAGGCGCGCCCGCGAATCCCGTTGCCACGGGCGCGCCTTTGCCGCCGGCCAGGGCCGGCGAGGCGCACATCACGATCCGGGGCCTGTCGAAAGCCTTCGGCGAGGCGGTCATCTATGACGGCTTCGACCTCGATATCCCGCGCGGCCGTTTCGTGTCGGTGTTCGGCCCGAACGGGTGCGGGAAATCGACCCTGATCAATCTGGTCGCGGGGCTGCTCGAACCCGACGCGGGCACGATCCGGTTCGGCGGCAAGCGCCTGCGGGACACCAATTTCGGCTATGTGTTCCAGAACTACCGGGAAGCCCTGTTTCCCTGGATGCGGTCGATCGACAATATCCGCTATCCCCTGAAATTCAGGGACATTCCTCGCGCCGAACGCAATGCCCGCGTGGAGCGGCTGGTCGACCGCCTCGGCGTGAGCCTCGACCTCGCCAAGTACCCGTACCAGCTGTCGGGGGGCCAGCAGCAACTGGTTTCGATCATGCGCTCGCTGGTGATCGAGCCGGAGGTGCTGTTCCTCGACGAACCGTTTTCGGCGCTCGACTACGAGATGACGCTGTTCATGCGCGATCAGCTCCAGGCGCTGTTCATGGACACGCAAACGACGATGGTGTTCGTCTCCCACGACCTCGAGGAAGCGGTCTATCTCGCCGACGACGTGATGCTGCTGTCGCGCGGACCCGCCGAGGTCGCGGACTACGTGACGGTCGGCATCGCGCGGCCGCGCACGGCCGCCACCATTTCCGAGGGCGAGTTCGTGCGGATCAAGGCCCACTGCCTCGACGTTTTCCAGAAGACGGTGCGCGGCGCTTGAAATACCTGACGGACAGGTTGGGGCCGTTCACCCCGCTGATCGGCGTGGTGGGGCTGCTCATCGTCTGGCAGTGCGCCTATTGGGTGGAGGTCGTCGACCGCGTGCTCCTGCCCTCGCCCGGCGCCATGTTCGCCGCCGTCTGGCATGGCATGACGGGCGGGCAGCTGCTGGTCGACTTTTTCCGGACGATCGAGCGGACGGCGCTCTCGATCCTCTACGCAGGGATCGTCGGAATTCCGTTGGGCATCATGCTCGGATCGTCGATTCCGCTCTACCGGTCGGTCGAGTTCGTGGTGGATTTCTTCCGCTCGACACCCGCCAGCGCCGTCTTTCCATTGTTTCTGGCGATCTCCGGCCCGGGCGACGCGACCAAAATCCAGGTCGCGACCTTCGGCGCGTCGCTGGTGATCCTGTTCAACGTCGCCTACGGCGTGATGAACGCGCGCAAGACCCGCCTCCAGGCCGCCCAAGTGATGGGGGCGTCCAGATTGCGCGTTCTCACCGACGTGATGCTGTTCGAGTCCCTGCCGCAGACCTTCGTCGGCCTGAGAAACGGCGTCTCGCTCGCGCTGATCATCGTCATCGTCGCCGAGATGTTCATCGGCTCCGTCGACGGCCTCGGCCACAACGTTCTCGACAACCAGATGCTCTTCGAGATGCCGCGGATGTATGCCGCCATCTTCGTGGCGGGCGCGCTCGGCTACGGCTTCAACCTCATGTTCCTCCTGATCGAGCGGCGCTACGTCCACTGGTCGGGACGGTGAGGGCGCGCCCTATCGATAGCGGCTTATATCGATTACCTGACGCGCGGGAGGTGACAGTCGTTCCGCGAAGCGTCGGGACGCATCCGGTTCGCACAGGACCGTTCCTTCCCCGTCACGGTCGGCGTAGGCCGACCATCCCCTGTCGTCATGCCCGGACTTGTTCCGGGCATCCACGTCGCTCCGCCGCCTCGCCCGTCCCCGCCCGTATCGTCATGCCGCGGCACGTGGATGCCCGGAACAAGTCCCATAAGCGCTAACTTGTTTGTGGCGGTCATTTTGTCTAGGGTTTCCGGGTGTTTGGGCTCGGAGGCGTGGGATGGACGAGGACTGGGCGGTTCTGCGGTCTTTTCTTCCGGCCGGCTGGGAGGAGCTGGGGCGTTCGACCGGTGCGCTGAAGGGTCTGCGCAAGGACAAGTCTGCGGAGGCGGCGCTGCGGGTTCTTCTGCTGCATCTGGGCTGCGGTCACTCGCTGCGCGAGACGGCGCTGCGGGCGCGCAAGGCGGGTCTGGCGGAGTTGTCGGACGTTGCGCTTTTGAAGCGGCTCCGCAAGTCCTCGGGCTGGCTGCACGGTCTGTGCGTGGCGCTGTTCCGCGAACGCGGCCTGGCGCGGGCGGCGGCGCCGGGCTTGCGGGTGCGCGCGTTCGACGCCACCACGGTGCGCGAGCCCGGGCGGACGGGTTCGGTGTGGCGGGTGCATTACAGCCTGTGCCTGTCCTCTCTGAGCTGCGATTTCTTCGAGGTGACACCGACGCGCGGCGCAGGCAGCGCGGAAGTTCTGGCGCGGTTTCCGGTCTGCGCGGGCGACCATATCCTGGCCGACCGGGGCTACGCGACGGCGGCGGGGCTCCGCCACGCGTCGGCGGCGGGCGGGCGCATCGCGGTGCGGGTGAACACCGGCGCGTTGCCGCTGCGGACCCCCGAGGGGGCGCCGTTCGATCTTCTCGCGGCGGTGTCCGGGCTGACCCGCGCCGGGGCTGTCGGGTGGTGGCCGGTGGCGACCGCCGGGGAGAATGCGGTGCACGGCCGCATCTGCGCGGTGCGCAAGTCGACGCAGGCCGCCGCACGGGCGCGCAAGAGGGCGCGCCGCGAGGCGAGGCGGCAGGGCAGCAAGGTCCGCCCCGCGACGCTGGCCTTCGCCGATTATGTCATCGTCTTCACCACGTTTCGCGAAGAGTCCTTCAGCGCCCGCGAGGTTCTCGAATGGTACCGCCTGCGCTGGCAGGTCGAGCTGGTCTTCAAACGCCTCAAGTCGCTGGCCCGCCTGGGCCACCTGCCCAAGCGCGACGACGACAGCGCCCGCGCCTGGCTCTACGGAAAGCTCCTGGTGGCGCTGCTCGCCGACAAGCTGGTCGACCACGCCCGCGCCGTTTCCCCCTGGGGATACGACCTGGCGCCGCCGCAGACCCCATAGCCCGTGGCGCGAGTTCCGCTTCGTCCTCAACCAGATCCGCCGGGCCGTCGAGCCGGAGTTCGGCCTCGCCCGCACGATCGACGAGTGGAACGACATCGCAAAAGCCCTCGCCGAACCGCCCAGACGCCGCAGACCTCAACGCGCCACCCACTTCAATCCATAACAAGTTAGCGCTTATGGGAACAAGTCCGGGCATGACGGAAGAAATGTCGTGGGTCTCCCGTCCGCTTCCGCCACCGAAATCATAATCCCGATGCCGATTCGACGAGATACATGGGATGCAAGAAAATGCCCTCATCCCGAGTAGGCGCGAAGCGCCGTATCGAGGGACGCCAAGCCGCCGCTCAGTGGTAGAACAGCCGCGGCAGGGCGAGCGACAGCGAAGGAATCCCGACGAGCAGCGCGAGGCGCACGATGTCGGCGCACCAGAACGGCGTGACGCCCTTGAACACGGTGCTCGTCTTGACGTCCTTGAGCACGCCCGAGAGCACGAAGACGTTGAGCCCGACCGGCGGGGTGATCAGGCTGATCTCGGTCACCACCACCGCGATGATCCCGAACCAGACCAGGATCGCCTCCTCGCCCAGCCCGGCATAGCCGAGCCCCTGCACCACGGGGAAGAAGATCGGGATAGTCAAGAGCAGCATCGACAGGCTCTCGAACACGCAGCCGAGCACGAGGTAGATCGCGAGGATGATGACGATCACCATCAGCGGCGACAGCTCGTAACCGGTGACCAGCGAGAGGAGGCCCGCCGGCAGGCCGCCCCGGTTGACGAAGTTCGAGAAGATCAGCGCCCCGATCAGCACGATGAACAGCATCGCCGTCGTGCGCGCGGAGTCGGTCAACACCTCCAGCAGCGAGCGCCAGGTGAGCGCGCCGCGCGCGAGCGCGATCAGGAAGGCCCCGCCCGCCCCGATCCCGGCCGCCTCGGTCGGTGTGAACAGCCCTCCGTAGATCCCGCCCATCACCAGGATGAACAGGATGAGCGTCCCCCAGACACCCCTGAGCGCGGCGAACCGTTCCGGCCAGGAGTAGCGCTCCGCCCGCGGCCCGTCCTCCGGGCGCCGCCACACCACCCACTGCACGGCGGCGAGGTAAAGGGCGATCCCGAACAGCCCGGGGATGAAACCGGCGGCGAACAGCTCGCGGATGCTGGTCTCCGTCATCAGCCCGTAGATCACCAGGATGACGCTCGGCGGGATCAGGATGCCGAGCGTGCCGCCGGCCGCGATCGAGGCCGAGGCGAGGCTGTCGGAATAGCCGTAGCGGCGCATCGGCGGCATGGCGACCTTGGACATCGTCGCGGCGGTGGCGAGGCTGGAGCCGCAAATCGCGGAGAACCCGCCGCAGGCGACGATGGTCGCCATCGAGAGCCCGCCGCGGCGGTGGCCGAGAAAGGCGTGGCTGGCGCCGTAGAGCTCTCCCGATAGCCCCGCCCGGGAGACCAGGTTGCCCATCAGGATGAACAGCGGAACCACCGACAGGCCGTAGGACAGCGCGGTCTCGGAAACCAGCGTGCCCACCATGGAAAGCGACGGCTGCCATCCGGAGAGGTAGCCGAACCCGACGAACCCCACGATCCCCATCGCGAACGCGATCGGCAACCGCAGGAACACCAGCACGAGAAGCACGACAAAGCCGATCAGGACGATATCCATGAGACCCCGGTCGTCGTCCCGTCAGACGCTGCTCTGATCGTCGCCGCCGGCCGGCATCGATCCCGACCCGCGCGAATAGCGGGCGACGTTGACGGCGAACGCCACGGCGCCGCAGGCGCTCAACACGGCGATGAAATAGGTAATCGGCGCAAGCTGGATTTCGAGGAATTCGGTCGCGTCGCCGTATTCCGCCTCACGCGTCCCGATGATCCAGACGCGCCACGCGACGAAGGCCAGCGCGGCGGCCATGATCGCGTTCAGGGTCGCCTGGCGCAGCGGCACCAGCCGATCCGGGAACCAGATGTCGAGGAGGTCGACCGAGACGTGCTCCTCGCGGAGGCACACCGACGGCAGGATGGCGAAGACGAGGATGCCGAGCATGAGCTGGGTCAGCTCGGTCGCGCCGTCGAGAGGGGCTCCCAGAACCTCGCGCCCGATGACGTCGACGCACGTCATCGCCATCAGGGCGAACAGCACCAGGGAGGACGCCCCTTCCGGAACGGCGGTCAGCCAGCCGCCGAATCGCCGTCCGGAAGGGGACGTCCCGTCAACGGGATCGGTTTCGTTCACTTGGCCTTGTCATACGCACGGGCGGTCTGGCGAAGCTCGGCGAGCGCGGCCCGGGCGTCGTAGCCGCCCTTGCTCGCCCGCTCGATCCACGCCTCCTCGACCGGCTTCATCAGGCCGAGATACGCCTTCTTCATCGCCGGCGTGGCGGTCTGGATCGTCGTTCCCGCCTCCTTCGCCGCGGCGAGGCCCGCCTTGTCGCCGGCATCCCACACCGTGCCGGCGAACTGCGAGAGCCTGGCGCCGGAAACGCTCATCACCGCCTTGCGGTCGGCGTCGGAGAGCTTCTTGAGCATGCCCGGGTTGATCAGCAGCGCGAAGCTTCCGTAGTAGAGCCCGCCCGGCATGATCATCACATGCGGGACCACTTCCTTGAGACGGAAGGTCTTCTGGGTCTCCATCGGCATGAAGATGCCGTCGGCGACGCCGGACGACAGCGCCTCGTAAACCTTGGGCGCGGGCAGCTTCACCGCGGTGACGCCGAGCGCCTTGCCGACCAGGCTGCCGACACCGCCGGGAACGCGGATCTTCAAGCCCTTGATGTCGGAGAGCGCCTTCAGCGGCTTCTTGGTCTGGATGACCGCCGGCCCGTGCGACATCAGCCCGAGCAGAACGGTGCCGCGGTGCTCTTTCGCCTTGTGCAGGTACTTCTCGTGCACCTTCCAGTAGGCGACGCCCGCCGCTTCCGCGCTGGTGCCGAGATTGGGCATCTCGACGACCTGGGTCGCGACGTAGCGGGTGTTGTAGCCGTGGAAGATCCAGCCGGCGTCGGCGATGCCGTCGCGCACCACGCCGAACTGCTTGAGCGGCGAGGCGAGCTTGTATTCGATCTTGGTCTTCACGCGCCCCTGGGTGGCCTCGCCGACCCATTTGCCCCAGGTCGGCCAGATGGTCGCGTTGAGGAAATGGGTGGGCGGCGCCCAGCTCGAAATCCTCAGGACCGTCTCGGCGCCCGCGGGCGCCGCCGCCAGCGTCGCCGCGAGACCGGCGAGCGGCAAAAGTGCAATTCGTTTCAACATGGTCGTCTCCCCTTTGACGGCCGCGAGCCTATCACGCAATGGCAGGCGCCGAAAACCGGGTCGAAGCGACGCACGGCACCGCTTGTGCCGGCGCGGGAGCCTTCGAATGGGGCTTACAAAGAAAGGTTGACGGGTGGAAGACCCACGACATTTCTTCCGTCATGCCCGGACTTGTTCCGGGGTCGCATTGAACTGTTGCCAATCCCCGCCACTATCCGCCGTCCGGTGCCGAGAGGATGATAGTAAGTTGTAATCGTTGACGATTTCATGTCCTTCCTGGCCTCCGGCCCCTTGACTTCCCGTCAGACATCGCCTTCAATCGCCCCCGATTTGATGCCGCCCGTATGCGGTTTGATGACTGGCATTCGGGCATTTCGAGGCGGAGCGCGACGATGCCGGAAAGCGTTCGGTCACGCGGTGATGGAGGGGACGATGGCACAGAGCAAAGCCGGCCGAAGCCCGGCAGAATGCGGAGTTGGCATCGTCGTCCTCATCATCGTCACCCCTTGACCGAACGGTTTCCGATGCCGAAACGGAGCACCCTCAGGCTCACCAAGCGGATTGTGGACGGGCTGAAGCCCGGCGGCAAGGACGCCATCTTCTGGGACCGCGACCTCGCCGGCTTCGGGGTCAGGGTCCACGCCACCGGGCGCAAGCTCTACATCGTCCAGTCGAGGGGGCCGGCGGGCCTGAAGCGGGCGACGCTCGGGCCGGCCGGCGACAGGACCGTCGAGGAGCGCCGCCGCGAGGCGGCGGCGGCCATCGACCGCATCAAGCGGGGTGAGGACCCCAGGCCGCCGGAACCGGCGCCCGAGCCCACCGTCGCCGACCTGGCGGAACTCTGTCTGAAGAACCATGTCGCCGCGCGCTGCAAGCCGGCGACGGCGAAGAACTACCGCATGTCCATCGACTGTCACATCCTGCCGGCGCTGGGGACCAAGGCGCTGAAGGATGTCGCGCCGGAAGACGCGGCCGGGCTCCACCACGGGCTGCGCGACACGCCGGCGGCGGCCAACCAGGCGATCTGGGTGCTCTCGAAGATGTTCTCGCTGGCCGAGAGCTGGGAGATGGTCCCGCCCGGGCGCAATCCGTGCCGGCATGTCCGCCAGTACCGCGACACGCCCCGCGAGCGCTTCCTGACGCCCGACGAGTTCCGGCGCATCGGCGATGTGCTGAAGACGTTCGAGGCCGAGGGCTCGATGCAGCCCTCGGCGATCGCGGCGATCCGCCTCCTGATGCTGACCGGCTGCCGCTCGGACGAGATCCTGACCCTGCAATGGGACGACATCGACCGCGCGGCGCGGGTCCTGCGGCTCCGCGATTCGAAAACGGGCCCCCGCATGGTGCCGCTGACCGGGCCGGTGCTGACGGTGCTGGACGGCATCGAGCGGGAGGACGGCGTCCCCTGGGTGCTCAGGGGCGCGAAACCGAACTCTCGTCTGGCCTGCCTGTCCTGGCACTGGCGGCGGGTCAGGAAGGCGACCGGGCTCCATGACGTGCGGCTCCACGACTGCCGCCACTCCTACGCCAGCAGGGCGCTGGCGCTGGGCGAGGGCCTGCCGGTCATCGGGCGCCTGCTCGGCCATGCCCGGGTCGGCACCACCGCAAAATACGCCCACCTGGTGCGCGACGCCGAAAAGGCGGCGGCCGCCCGGACCGGCGGCAGCATCGCCGCCTGGATCATGCCCGGCGACGCCGAGGCGGCGTGAGGGGAACGGCGATGCAGCAGAGGACGATCTCCAACCGCGCCGTGGCCGCCATGACGGTCGAGCGCGACACGGTGTTCTGGGACCGGACCGTGACCGGCTTCGGGGTCCGGGTCTATCCGACCGGCGGCAAGGTCTATATCGCCCAGGCGCGGGGGCCGGAGGGGCCGAAGCGGGTGACGGTGGGCCGGCACGGCGTGCTCAACGCCGACGAGGCCCGCCGGCGGGCGGCGCTGATCGTCACGCGCATCAAGGCGGGCGAGGACCCGGTGGCGCTGCCGCTCGCGGCCCGGGCCCGTGGCGGCCCGACCGTGGCCGACCTCGCGGCCCGTTATCTGGAGGACCATGTCGAGGTCCGGCTCAAGCCGGGGACGCAGGCGAAGCTCCGCGGCGTGCTGCGCCGCCACATCCTGCCCGTCCTCGGCCGGCTGCCGGTCGAGGCGGTGGAGCGCCGGCAGGTCGTCGAACTGCACCGCGGGCTGAGCGACCGCCCGGTGGCGGCGAACCGGGCGGTCAAGACGCTCGCGCACATGTACCGGCTTGGCGAGGGCTGGGGCCTCGTGCCGGCGGGCTGCAACCCGTGCCGGTCGATCGACAAACATCCCGAGCGCGGCCGCGAACGCTTCCTGACCGACGCCGAGTTCGCCCGCCTCGGGCGCGTGCTGGACGAGGCCGTGGACGCCGGCACCGTATCGCCCGTGGCGGCGGCGGCGATTCGCCTGCTGATGCTGACCGGCTGCCGCAAGGGCGAGGTCCTCGCGCTGCGCTGGACGGACGTCGATCTCGACGCCGGCGAGCTCCGCCTCGCGCAAGCGAAGTCCGGTCCCCGCGCGGTGCAGCTGCCGCCGCCGGCGGTGCGGCTGCTGGAGGTGCTGCCGCGCCGGGCGGGTAACCCGTGGGTGTTTCCGGGCAGGGCTCCGGACGGCCGCTGTAGCGAGAGTGCGCTCGACAACGCCTGGCGGACCGTGCGCGAGGCGGCGAAGCTGGAGGATGTGCGGATTCATGACCTTCGGCACAGCTTCGCTTCCAGGGCGCTGGCGCTCGGCGAGACCCTGCCGGTGATCGGCAAGCTGCTCGGGCACAACGATATCGAGACGACGGCTAGATACGCGCATCTGGCGCAGGATTCCATCCACGAGGCGGCGGAACGAATCGCCGGGAGCATCGCAGTCGATATTTTATGAGGACACTGTGCGGCTCCGCCCGCCAACCAAACTGGGGCTGAACGACCTTTGCCATCGCTTCGCGACCAGGGCCGTGGCCCTTGGCGAGAGCCTGCCGATAGATCGGCAGGCTCTTCGGTTACACCCAGCCTCAGACCATCGCGCTCTATGCGCACCTTGTGAACGAATCGGTAAAGGCGTCTGGTTCTCGGGTCGGGGACAGCATCGGTATGCATTTCGCTACTACTGAGCCTCCGCGTGTCAGGCGGCAGCCGATTCGGCAACGGCGCAAAGCCCTTGAGACAGGCTTCCCAACACGTTAGAGCTAGGTTCTGGAGGCTCTGGACGTGGACGTCGTAACGCCTGAACGTCGCTCAGCGATGATGTCGAAGATTCGCGGGCGCAACACCCGGCCTGAACTCCGGGTGAGGAAAACCGCGCACCGCCTGGGGCTGCGGTTTCGTCTCCATCGCAGGGATCTTCCGGGCACCCCGGATCTTGTATTCCCGGCAAGGCGCAAGGCGGTCTTCGTTCATGGATGCTTCTGGCATAGTCACGCCGGCTGCAGGTATGCTTACAAGCCGAAGTCCAATGTTGCGTTCTGGAAGGACAAGCTTCAGAAGAACCTTGACCGGGACGTCCGCACAGCGCGGGAACTGAAAGCCCTTGGATGGGACGTAATCGTTATCTGGGAATGCGAGACGAAAGACGACGATCGGCTTGTCGGCATTCTGAACGGGCGGATCCGTGATGCCTCCCGCTGACCGCTTTGCGGCGCGGCGTCGGAAGGCCGCGCGACTTCGAACCGGAGCGCCCCCTCGAGTACTCGAAATCTGTTCAGGATGCGGCGGTCTTTCCCTCGGATTGGCCTCGGCCGGCTTTGAGCTTTCAGCCCACGTTGAGAGCGACCCGGATACGACGGCAAGCTATGCTCTCAACTTCGGCGGAAACCGGTCAGCCGACGACCCATGGGCACTCCCGCGAGACATGGAACACTGTTCGGCGGCCGACCTAGTGACCGATCTGGGACTGCACGAACCGGCAACATCGGCGTTCGACGTGCTTGCCGCCGGCTTGCCGTGTCAGGCTTTCGCCCGCATCGGCCGTTCCAAGCTCCGTGCGGTCGCAGGCAAGGACGACGCTTTCCGGACCGACCCGCGCGCCGCCCTCTACCTCCGATTCCTCGACTTCGTCAGGGACACCGAACCGCTGGCGATCATTATCGAGAACGTGCCCGACATTCTCAATTTCGGCGGCCACAATATCCCTGAAGAGATTTGCGTCATGCTTGAAGAGGCCGGCTACCGGCCTGCCTATACGATCCTGAACGCGGCCTTCTTCGGGGTACCACAGGTCCGCGAGCGGCTGTTCATCGTTGCGATCACCAAGACGCTCGATACCAGCCCGACATTTCCCGATCCCACGCACTTCCTCGAACTGCCCCGCGGCTATCAGGCCTCGCGCCGCGTCGCTCTCAAGCATGTCGGCACCGACAGCAGATATTTCCGCGAAATCGGCGATCCGGCGGATACGCTGCCGACGGCCGTTACCGTCCGCGAAGCACTCGACGACCTGCCTCAGATCACCGAACACCGTACCGATCCCCGCTCCATGCGGCGTCGGAAGATCGACCAGATGATTCCCTACCGCAGGCCCCCACGAAGTCTCTCGGGATATGCGCGCGCCATGCGCGAATGGCCAAGCTTCGAGACGGGCGCGGCGTCGGACGGTCATCTTGTCAGAATCACGCCACGCGACTTCCCGATATTCGAGCGCCTCCCCCACGGCGCCGACTATCCCCAGGCCCGGAAGCTGGCCGAGCGCATGCTGCTGGAGACCGTACGCGCACGCGGCCTTGACACGGACGACCGGAACTCGTGCGAATGGAACGCGCTCCGTCGCTCCGTCGTACCCCCTTACGATCCGGGCAAATTTCCGAACAAATGGTGGAAGCTCGATCCTCTCAAGCCCTCCAGGACGCTGACTGCTCACATCGGCAAGGACACCTACTCCCACATCCATTATGACAGCGGTCAAAGCCGCTCGATTTCTGTTCGAGAGGCGGCGCGCCTACAGTCCTTCCCTGACGGATTCCGGTTCTCCGGTGCCATGAACTCGGCCTTCCGGCAGATCGGCAATGCTGTGCCACCACTGCTCGGCCGCGCCGTTGCCGAAGCGCTCAAACGGCAAATCGACGTTGGCCTCGCGACACCCGGCGTCAAGACCGACCTGGAGGCCGCTTGACCGCAGGACACGATCAGGAGGCTGAACCGGAATTCGATTTCGCCCCACCAGGGGCGAGCGCCATGCTCGAGTCCCTGCGCGGCATCGGGTATTCGCCCGCCGCGGCGATCGCCGATCTCATTGACAACAGCATCGCCGCCAGAGCGACCCGCGTCCGTGTCGACTTCCTCTGGCGCGGTCCCGATTCGATCATCCGGATCTCCGACAACGGGCACGGGATGGGCCGCGAAGCGCTGGTGGCGGCGATGCGTCCTGCCGGCCGCCACATGCTCGAACCGCGGGGGCCCGAGGATCTTGGTCGTTTCGGCCTGGGCCTGAAGACCGCATCCCTGTCCCAGGGAAGCCTGTTGGTTGTCGCGTCCCGCGTTCACGGCGGCGAAGTGGAAGTCCGGCGCTGGGATCTGGCGCATGTGGCGAAAAGCAACGAATGGCAGCTGCTGCGCGGTATGCCGGAGACGATCGCGACGGACGCGGACCTGCTCGAAGGCATGACGAGCGGCACGATCGTCATAGTCGCGCGACTCGATCGAATGCTCGGGGACGAAGCCGCCGACCATGCGACCGACCCTTCGCGATTCTACGCTCTCGCCCGGACCGTCGAACGGCACCTCTCGATGACCTTTCATCGGTATCTCGAAGGTCCCGAGCCGCGTCTGACCATCACCGTCAACGGCGATGACGACGCCTCGCGCATAGCGCCCTGGGATCCCTTCATGACCGAGCACTCCGCCACCGCACCGACTCCGGTCGAGGCCATCCCGCACAGCGGCGGCGCCATCGAGGTCCAGGGTTTCGTGCTGCCTCACCGCGACCGCATGACCAGCGCCGAGTTCCATGACGCCGAGGGGCCGTTGGGCTGGCAGGCGCATGAGGGGTTTTTCGTCTATCGCGGCCGCCGGCTGCTCGTCCCGGGTGACTGGCTCGGGCTTGGCCCCGGTCGCGGCTGGGCCCAGAGCGGCATACACCGACTCGCCCGCATCCGTCTGGATCTTCCGATAAGTGGAGACCTGGATTGGAAGGTTGACATACGCAAGTCGTCGGCAGCTCCGCCGCCGTCTCTGCGCGGCCGCCTGCAATCCCTCGCAGACGGCGTCAGGCGCGACGCCCGCGAGATATTTGCGCAGCGTGCCGGCGCCGGAACCCGAAGGCAGCAGAAACGGCTTGTCCGCGCCTGGGTTCCAGTGCATACGAGCCGCGGCGTTTCCTACAAGATCGACCGTTCGCACCCCGCGATCGTGCAAGCCCTCGATTCGGTTGGCGACAAACGTCATATCGTCGAGAACATGCTTGCCGTAGTCGAAGCCACCGTGCCGGTCCAGCGTATCTGGATCGATGTCAGCGAATCGGCCGACTCCACGGCCCCCGGGGCAGAACCGACACTCTCGACCGACGAATCCGCCGCGCTGTCGTCGCTCTATCGCCACATGCGCATCGACCTGGAACTGGGTGCCGATCAGGCACGCGCGCGCCTGATGGCGCTGGAGCCCTTCTCTTCATACCCAGAAGCCATTCAGCAGCTTCCCGAGACGGTCTCGCCCTGACATGGCGGTCAATCCCGACTTCCAGCGCGAACTGGTCCAGATGGCCCAGCTCAGGCTGTCACAGCGCCCGGCGGATGCACCTCTTCTTCGCGACGATATCGGCGACACGCTCGACCGTCTGCTCGATGCCTTCCCCGAATGGCGGAGCACCACATCACGCGATGATGCGATCACGCAGCTGGGAACCATATTCAGCACGTTTGTGGGCGACGAGTCCATCCTGCGCGCCGCGGACGATCATGTTCCGTGGATCAATCGGCGACGCGATGAAATCCAGTGGAAATTCTGGGAACGCTATCGCAGCTTCCTGATCCGCGACGAGCTTCCGCAACAGGCGATCAATTCGCTCGACCGCATAACTGACCGGACTCTCGACCTCCTCGGCGATCCGGAGACGGACCGTCCGTTCGACCGCCGCGGAATGGTGGTTGGCGACGTCCAGGCCGGCAAGACCGGCAACTACACCGGTTTGATCTGCAAGGCGACCGACGCCGGCTACAAGGTCGTTATCGTCCTTACCGGGCTCAACAACAATCTGCGAAGCCAGACCCAGATCCGTCTGGACGAAGGGTTCATCGGCAAGATCAGCGTACCGATCGGAGAGGAAGGATCGCGCCTCGTCGGTACCGGGCGGATCGACCCGTCGGCCGTCGTCGACTGGGCGACCAACCGGACCGAGAAGGGCGACTTCAACTGGAAGACGATGTCGCAATTTGGCGTCCATCCCGGCGGGCGTCCGCTGCTCCTCGTCGTCAAGAAGAATGTCAGCATTCTGAACGGCGTGCTCGAGTGGATCCGCCTCACCGCCAACACGCGCAAGGACGGCCGCCCCCACTTTGCCCGCATGCCCTTGCTCGTCATCGACGACGAGGCCGACAACGCTTCCGTCGACACGCGCCGGCAGACAATCATCGACGGTGTGGCAGATGCTGACCACCAGCCGACCGCGATCAATTCCAGGATCCGGCGCATCCTCGGCAGCTTCGATCAGGTTGCCTATGTCGGATATACCGCCACGCCGTTCGCCAACATATTCATCCATCCCAACGCAGAGACCGGGAGCGACTTTCAGGACCTCTTTCCGCGCGACTTCATCGTCAACATGCCGACACCCGACAACTATGTCGGTGCGTCCCGGATTTTCGGATATCTGCGAGATGACGAAGACGGCACGCAGGAAGCGGACCACGGCCTTCTCAACCTGATCATCTCCGTCGAAGACCACGCGGAGAGTCTGTCGCGACGCGAAACCCGCGGCTGGATGCCGCCGGTGCACAGGGTGTCTCACATTCCCCTGGTGGACGGGACCGGCGTCATCCCCGATTCGCTGCTCACGGCAATTCGCTGCTTTGCCCTGGTCGTCGCTTCACGGCGGGAGCGAGGTCTGGGCAACAAGCACAACAGCATGCTGGTCCACGTCACCCGCTTTCAGGCCGTCCAGCGCCAAGTCGTAGCGCAGATCCAGGAGGCGATGGATACTCTCGCCAACGCCGTTCGCTATGGCGAGACGGACGACCTGGCCCCTTTCAGGACTCTCTGGGAGCATGAATTCGAGCCGGTGACCAAGGCCTTCGATCTGCCGGATTGCCCGCCCGTCGCCTGGGCCGATCTGCAAGGCGCCCTGCGCGCCACGATCAGTTCCATAGCCGTCCGCCAGATCAACGGCAGTTCCGCCGACGTGCTCGACTACGACCTCAACAAGGATCAGGGACTCAACGTCATCGCCGTGGGTGGCGACAAGCTGGCGCGAGGACTTACGCTCGAAGGACTGTCGATCACATACTTTCTGCGCGGATCGACCATGTACGACACGCTCATGCAGATGGGGCGCTGGTTCGGCTACCGCCGCGGTTATCTCGACCTCTGCCGTCTTTTCACTACACAGGACCATGTCGACTGGTACGGCCACATCGCCCAGGCGAGCGACGAGCTGCGCCGCGAGTTCGACCGTATGGAGGCCATCGGCGCAGACCCCATTCAGTTCGGATTGCGCGTACGCAGCCATCCGAGCCTTACCGTCACGTCGCGCGCGAAGATGCGGCATGGCACCGAATTGCGGGTGTCATTCGCCGGAGACGTCTCGGAGACGACCGTCTTTTCTACAGACAAGCGTATCCTGGAGCAGAACCGCTTCGCCGTAGAGGACTTCCTCGGCCAGCTTGCCGCTGAAGGCATCAAGCACGTTCCCGAACCATGCCAGGACAGGACGGGCGGACGGCCGCATCGCTGGCACGGTTCACACAAGTGGGCCGGCGTTCCGCCTGAGCACATCCTCTCCTTCCTCGGCCTGTTCTCAACACATGAAGATGCAGCACGAGCCAACGCTTCCGTCCTCGCGAAATACATCCGCCAGCAGGTCCAGCACGGGGAGCTAACCGACTGGACCGTCCTGCTGGTCGGCGGCGAGGGTACGGATCGCGCGACGTTCGGATCGTTGTCCGTGAACTCTGTCGTTCGTCAGCCCAAAGGAGGTTACGGCGACCCTGCGAACCCGCGCGTTATCCAGGCCGGCGAACGGTTCGTCATACGACGCCTCCTCAACCCGCGCGATGAAGCCGTCGATCTCGGTCCCGAGGCCTATGACGCCGCAATGGCCGCAACCCTGGCCAATCCACCCAAGGAAAGACGCATATCTGACCAGCCGCCACGATCACCTTCCGGCGTGTATCTGCGAAAGCAGCGGCCCGAGGGCCACGGTCTTCTACTTCTTTATCCACTCGCCCGCAGACAAAGCATCCCACACGAGGATCGGGCGATCGATCATGTGTTCCTGCCGGTCGAACCCCCTCCTATCGGTCTCGGCATTAGTTTCCCAGGCACCGACAACGCGGAGTCCGTCAGCTATGTCGTCAACAGCATCTACAGCGACACCGACGACGACGGAGATGCATGAGCGGGATTGACAAGGCCTGGGATGCGCTTCGCGCCGAGAACCGACCCGAGACGGGCTGGCATCTGCGCCGGATCCACCCGGACGCGCCGTGCGAGATCTTCGCCGGCATCCATCAACCCGACTCCACACCTGGACTGATCATCGAGGTCGGCGCAGACTCCGTCACCCCCGACCTTCGCTTGCCGAAATCCGCCGGGTTCCGCCTGGAAACAATCCTGCGCGGTCACGCCCATCACGGTCGGGTGCGCGTCACGCTGTCTCTGGCACAGTCCGCCTATGCCGCCGTCTTCGCTGTTCTTGCAGACGATGCCGCCGCCTGCGCCGCGGCCGAACCCGACGAACGCCCGGCGCTTTCCTGCTTCGTCCGCCGTCTACATGTCTGGCAGAACTTCATGGCCCGACACGGCCCCGACGGGTTGTCCGAAAGCGCGGCGATCGGGCTTATGGGCGAACTGTACATCCTCAAGCATTATGTCGTGCCGGCCGTGGGATCGGAGCACGCTGTGGCTGCCTGGTCGGGGCCCGAAGGAGAGCCGAACGACTTTGCCCTTCCCGGAGGTTTCTTAGAGGTAAAGGCGACCGCGCAGCAGGCACCGCGGGCGATCATGGTCACCGGCGCCGATCAGCTTGACAATTCACGTGGGCCAATCCTTCTCGCCCACCTTCGCTTCCGCGTCTCTCCCGACGGCACGACGCTCCCAGAACTGGTCGAGACAGTTCGAACGCGGCTGGCCGAGGAAGCGCCATCCAGCCTGTCCGTGTTTACGGCGCATCTCCTGTCCGCAGGCTATGTCGACGTTCACGCCGAGAACTACACCGCACGACTGACGCTCGACGCGGTCAAATTCTACGAGGTCAAGTCCGGATTCCCCTGCATCGGCAGGGCTGACCTTCGCCCGGGCGTTCTTGACTGTACCTATCGGATCGGCCTGGATGCCTGTGCACCCTGGGCGGCGTCTGACGATGCCCTTTCCTCACTCATGATGGCTGGTTCCTGATGGCGGATGATCGGCAACTCGAGCAGTTCGCCGCCGAACTGCGATCCGAGGTTTCCGACCGCGCGCTGGGCGACATGGACGCCGGCGAGTTTACGGAGAACGCGTTCGTCGACGTCGTATCGGAACACCTTGCCGAAATCGGCGTCATCGAGAATCCCGTGACGTGTCATTTCCCGGGCCGGATCGGCAAGGGCATCATCAAGGTCAGCGGCTACGGCGTTCCCGACGACGGCGAGCGCATCGACATTCTTGTCGCAATACTCAAAGGGTCGCACGTCCCCGCCTCCATCTCGTCGGCGGAGATGACCCGGGTCGCCGGACAGGGAGCGCGGTCGCTTCTCGCCGCGAGCCGCAACCATCACCTGCAACTGGAAGTGGCGGACGACCGTTTCGCCATGATGCAACGTCTCTCGGAACTGCTCTCCGCCGGCACCCGTCAGGCACAGGTCATCCTGGTGACCGACGGCATTTCGGCCGTGCGCGATCTCCCAACTACGACAGTCGACGACGTGGCGGTGACGTTTCAGATTTACGACATCCGCCGGCTCATGCGAACAATGCGCACCGGCCAGACGCGCGAGGCTATCGACATCGACCTGGCCGCGATGAAGCTTGCTCCCATACCTTGCGTCGCAATGCCGAACGACAGTGAACCCTACGACACCTATCTCGCTGTATTCTCCGGCGACACGCTGTACGAACTCTATGAAGCGTACGGACCACGCATTCTCGAATACAACGTGCGGGCGTTCCTTCAGACCAGAGGAAAGGTCAACCGCGGCATCCGCGAAACCATCCGCGACCACCCGGGCCATTTCATGGCCTACAACAACGGCATCTCGGTCACCGCCGACGAAGTCCGGGTCTCGACGTCAAACGGCGGCACCACTATCACCGGTTTCAAGGGTCTTCAGATCGTCAACGGAGGCCAGACGACAGCCTCGATTCATCGTGCCCGAAAACGCGACAGATTCGACCTTTCGCGCGTCCACGTTCCCGCGAAGGTCACAAGGCTGCCCCCAGAGAGCGTCGAGACGATGGTTCCCCGGATCTCGCGGTTCGCCAACACCCAGAACGTGATCCAGGAAGCGGACTTCTCCTCGAACGAACCGTTCCACATCGCTATCGAACGGCTTTCCCAGCAGACCTGGGCTCCCGGGGAACGGACACGCTGGTTCTATGAACGGTCGCGCGGTCAGTATCAGACCGCAATGAACATCGAGGGTTCGACACCGACCAGACTCGGCGCCTTCCGTGAGCGCACCCCGTGTTGGTTCTCGGATTATTTGACCGCCGATTTCCCGGATTATTTCGCACGCCGTTCGGCTTGATTTCCCGGACTGATGGGTCATTGCCGGAAGGTGTAGATGGCGCCGGGGTGTCGGAGGGTCGTCGTCGCGTCAAGCCGCTTTGCGGCTCCTGCGCTTCGCTACGGCCCTTCGGGTGACCCGCCGCCGTCCCTCCAACGGGGTGCATCCAAGGCCGTAAGCGGAGCTTTCGGCCTTGGCCGATCGCTCGACGCATTCTCGTGGGGGGTAACAGCCGGTTGGGGAGTGGTTCCCGCGAGCGGTTCCCCCTCGAACTCCTAGGGGTGGGCGGAACCGGGAACCGGGAACCGCGCGGTGCCCGGACGGCGGGTGCCGTTGGCGGCCGGCGCGGTCTTTTCGGACTGACGTGCGATGATGTTGTAGCGCCCTTCGTCGTCTTGGCGGATGCGTCCCTCGCGAACGAGCTTTTGCAGGATGTCGGCGACGGTCTTGTGCCGTGTCGCGGCGCGTTCGCGGATTTGGCGTTGCGAGAGCGGCATTTCGGCTTCGGCGAGGGCGTGGAGGATGCGCCGCTCGGGGGTTTCGGGCGAGGTGCCGGCCTCGGCGGTATCGACCTGGCGCAGGCGCAGGGCGGGCCCCTTGCCGTGGTCGGCGAGCTCGACCTCGATGTCATTGAGGCCAGGGGCGGCGCGATGCTCGACGGTCATGAGGATCTGCCTGTCGCGGCGGCGCAGGTAGAGATTGGAGTCGCCCCAGGCGTGCAGTTCGCTGCTTCCGCGCAGGGCCTGCCCCGGTCTGGTGGCGCCGCTCTTGCGGGCATGGTGGACGAGCAGCACGGCGGTCTGGAAGCGTCGTTGTATGTCGCGCAGGAAGCCGAGGATGGGGGCGACCTCGGCGACGGTATTTTCGTCGATGCCGTGCAGGCGGACGAGGGGATCGAGCACCAGGAGGCGGGGGCGGATGCGCTCCACCGTCTCGACCAGGCGCTGGCGGTCGGCGCGATGATCGAGGCGCAGTGCGGGCACGTCGATGACGGCGATGTCGAGGGCCTCGAAGCGGGCGCCGGCGGCGCTGGCGATGCTCTGGAGCCGGGCGCGCACGATGTGGCCGGCGTCCTCGGCCGGGAACATCAGGACCGGGCCCGTCTGGTCGGCGGCGAAGCGGCGCAGGCACGGGACGCCGGCGGCGACCGCCACGGCGATGTCGAGGGCGAGGAAGGACTTGCCGCATTTGGGCTCGCCGCCGACGATGCCGACGGCCTGGCGCCCCCAGAGCCCGTCGATGAGCCACTGCTGCCGGCGCGGTCGGTCCTCCAGCTCGACCGGCGCCCGGGTCGGGAAGCCGGTCATGGCAGGAGTTCGTCGAGGGCGTTCTGGAGGTGCTCCGCGTTGACGGTCCTGGCGTTGTCCAGCGCGGCGGCGGAGAGCGCGTAGTGGGCGATGCGGTTGATCTGGCGCGGCAGGCCGCGGGCGCTCTGGAACAGGGCTTCGACGGCCGGCGCCTCGAACAGCGGCAACTCGCATCCGGCGAGGCGGAGGCGGTGCCCGACATAGGCATCGACCTCGTCGCGGTCGAGCCCGGCGAGGTGGTGTCGGACGACGAGGCGCTGGGCGAGCGATTCGTGCATGGCCATGGCGAGGCGGCGCCTGAGCTCGGTGAGGCCGACCAGGACGAGGCACAGGCGCTGCTCGGCATCCATGGCGAAGTTGGTGAGCAGGCGGAGGTCTTCGAGCACGTCGTTGCGCAGATGATGGGCCTCGTCGACGATCAGCACCGGCATCTGTTTGGCTTCGGTGACGAGCCGGGAGATCTCGTTGCGGATTGCCTGGCGGGCGGTGGCGCGGGACCGCTCTATGGGCAGGCCGAGTTCCCATGCGATGGCCTTGTACATGTCGAGCACGTTGCCGGTGGTGAGCGAGACGTAGTGGACGCGGTAGAGCCCGGGGTGAAGGCCTGCGGCGAGATGGCGGCACACGGTGGTCTTGCCCGAGCCGACTTCGCCGGTGAGCAGGCCGATGCCGCGCAGGTCGACGAGATGGCCGAGCCGGGCCTCGGCCTCGCGCCGGGCCGAGGACTCGAACAGCTCGTCGGTCTCGGCCAGGGTCTCGAAGGGCAGGCGGGTGAAGGCGAAGTGGCGCAGATACATCAGTCGTTCTCCTTGAGCTTGCGCAGGCTGAGCGGCGAGGGCGGCGGCTCCGGCGCCGGCTCCTGGGCCTCGATCTCCTTCGCCGGGTAGGTGCGCCTGACGGCAGTGTTGGCATAGGCGTCGAGGCGCCTTGCCTTGCCGGCCGGCTTGCCGTCATGGACCACGTCGAGCGGCCGCGACGGCGGCGCTTCGGGGTCGTAGCGCAGGGTGACCTTCTGGCCGACCAACAGAGCATCGACCTCGTAGACGCGGCCGTTCAGGCTGACGGTGCGGTCCTTGTAGACGCGCCGCCGGGCCTCGAAGAGGAACAGGTCGTCGAGGTCCAGCGTGGCGTCGGGGTAGCGGATCGCGCCCGAGGCCAGCGCCCACTGCTCGAGCGGCGTGCGCCCGTCCAGGCCGCGATGCGGGGTGTGGTGATACTCGCCCTCGATCCAGGCCCACAGGCTGCGGTTCAGGGTCTCCAGGGTCTCCCGCTCGGCGGCTTCGATGCCGCCCAGCCAGCCGGCTCGAAGCGTCCTGAAGAACCGTTCGATCTTGCCCTTCCCCGCCGGCTGCCACGGTCGTGCGTGTATCAGGGCCACGCCGAGCTTCGCACAGACCAGGGCGAGATGGTGGGAGCGGTAGGCGGCGCCGTTGTCGACATAGAGGCGCTGCGGCAGGCCGCGTCGGATCAGGGCGTTCCTGAACACCGGCAGGAAGGCCGGGACGTTCTCCGCCAGGGCGAAGGCCGCGAAGGGGACGACACGCGTGGCGTCGTCGATGAAGGCGATCAGGTAGCTCTTGCGCCGGCCCCGACCGTGCCGGACCTTCGGCCCGTGCATGACGTCGCTCATCCACAGCTCGCCAGCCTCCCTGAAGGCGAAGCGGCGCCGGTCGGCGCCGTCAGAGGCGCTCCTGTCGAACAGCCCTTCGCGGCTGAACAGCCGATGCACGGTGGACGGGGCGAGCGGCGCATCGATGCCTTCGGCCCGCGCCCTGGCGATGATGGCGCGCACCGACCGGTTCGGGCTCGCGGTCTTCAGCGCGATCAGGCGCTCGGCGACCTCGGGCGGCAGGCGCCGGGGTTTGCCCCGGTCGGTGCGCGGCTTCGGGTAGAGCGCCTCGAAGCCGCCACGCCGGTAGTCGGTGATCCAGCCGCGCATCGTCTCGGCGGCGATGCGGGTCCGGGTGGTGCCGGGGATGGCGTAACTCCGCTCCGCCTTGGCGCGCATCATCGCGCCGGTGCCCGGCGTGCCCACCGGCAAGTGCGCCAGATCGGCGATGACACCGTAGCGGAACAGCGCGATCGCCTGGCGAAGCTCGTCGTCCGGTTCCTTCATGTCACGGTCCTCGCTCGTGGGGCTCTCTCCAGCCCCGGGACCATGACGCTACGCACCCACCGGGGGCGGATCAGGCCCCATCGAGTGTTGGAAGACCGGTTTGCGACCGCCCACCCCCAGCCCATGGGCCTGGAAGCCCAACGGGGCGGGCAGTGTCCGAAGTTGACCGGCAACCAGGCCGCGAAGTTCCATCAGCGCTCCGCCGCTCGCCAGGCGCTCGCGCACCGCGCCCATGAGGGCGGCGCAACCCGCCAGACGGTCGGGGATCAGGCCGATGACGCGGACAAGAACGTTGTGGACGAGACGAACCCGGCGGCGCACCCAGCGCAGCGCACCGGGAAGCGCCACCGCGTCCCGGCGCAACGCGTTCGCCGCCGCCTCCAGGCTCCGCGCCTCTTCGGCCGCGACGACAACCGCTTCCAGATCGGCCAGCGTCCCCGGAAGACGCGCCGCCAGACAGTCTGGAAGAAGGCTGAACGTCGTATGGCTCTGCGGGCAATACCAGCGAGCAATCTTCGCCCCGCGCGGCGTCTTCCGCGCGTAAGTGCCGTGGCCCGACAGGGAACAGCCGCCCTGCGGATGGTTCGGGCAGCGCTCAAGCCTTGCATCGCGCCACGCCTCGGCCCTAACGTATTCCTCGCCGGTAAGCCCCGTCTCATAACGAAGCTGCATGCCGGCCATGGCCCGGCGGGGGTCAGCCCGCCGGGCCGCTTTCCTGTTCATCGATACGCCGACACTACGACCCCGACCCGGCGGCGCCAAACCGCCGCGCCCAACCATCCCTCATTCGCCCACCATCCCAGGAAATCCAACAACCGGACAATGTGCGAAAAAACCCTGGGCTCCTATCGAGCTAAACAGGAAGACAACACCCCGCCCACACAAAAGTTCTCGAAGACCGATCTCGCCAGGTTCCAAAACAGCTGGAACCGGTTGCCGCACGTCGTCAGCGGGGGCCTTCAGAAAAACTTCATCGCCTACATGCGACGGCTCCGAGAGACGCGCGGCGCGCGGTGGGAGCCCGACCATGCCTTCTACCGCGACGCGGTCGGGCAGGCGATACTGTTTCGCGCGGTCCAGCGCATCGTACGAAGCGAGGGTTTCCCGGCCTACCGCATCAACATCGCGACCTACCTCGTTTCCTATCTCTCGCATCGAACGGGCGGACGCCTCCGCCTGGATCTAGTCTGGGAACGGCAGTCGATCGGCTCCGCCTTGGAGGCGTTGCTCAGGACATGGTCCCATGACATCGATCGACGGATTCAGACGAGTGCGGCGGGCAGAAACATCACCGAATGGTGCAAAAAGGAGGACTGCTGGTTGGCGATCCGACAGCTCGACCTGCCCGTCGAAGAGCCTCTGCCCGACGAATGGAGCGGTCTCGACAGTGCGGCGTCGGGTGAAGACACTTCCGACTCTCAGGACGATCATGCATCGGTTGCCGCTTGCATGCAGCTCTCCGCCGAACAGTGGTTTGCAGTTCACCTGTGGGGCGCCCGCACAGGCCATCTCGCAAGATGGCAGGCGGGTATCGCCCACACGCTCAGCAGCTATGCCGGCAACGACTGGGAAAAAGCGCCGTCGCAAAAACAGGCCATGCACGGCATGCGCATACTGGAGATTGCGGCCGAGAACGGATTTGACCCCGGTTCGAGCGAACCGTCCGATAGCTGAGCGGGCGCTCAGTCGAGCGTTGCGTTCAATTCTTGCAGCCGCTTCAGGACGGCGATGGCACCCGCATCCTTCGAAAGGCCGTACCATTCCAGGATCAACTGGTTCAGCTGGTCCATGGCCCGCCCCTTCGCGCCCAACTCATGCGCGGCTCTCCAGCCCGCCGAGGGGAGGCGCGCCAGCTGGCGTTCAATCTGCTTGCCAATTTCATTGGAAAGTGCGTGAAGACGGTCCGCCGCGCTGTCCGCGACCAGCGCGGCGAGGCTGCCCTCCTGACCGACGATCCGGAACGGTTCGACGATCGGGAATCCGCCGAACGTGCCGGTGACCGAGAAGCGGGCCATCCAGCTGCTGGCGCTCGGCAGCATCGCCCCTGCCCAGATACTGAACACTCTCGACCGGAACAGTGCGGGCACCGCCTCGTCTCCGTCGACCACGAAAAGGTCCTCGACCGGCACCTCGTTCGATCCCAGTTCCACGACGATGACGGGGATCGCACCGTCCACCAGCGCGTATCGTCGAAACCCGTCGGAAGGCCTCGTCCAGCAACGCCTCAGATCGGCCCCGCGCTTCAGGGGCCTCGCGTCCAGCGAGGCTCCTCTCTCACGCTGCAGCAGTCCCGCGAGCTTCCGGGCCGCAGGATCGTCCTTTCTCAGCAGATACTCGCGCCTGACCAAGTAATCGCTGTCTTGCTCGCTGTAGTGTTGGGTCGCCGACCGCATCGGGCGCGCCGCTTCATGCGCCCGGTGCCGCCTCTCGACAGTCAGCCCGCTCAACCATTCCCGAAGCAGGTTGTGGCTGATTCGGAATACGTCGCGCTGGTCGACGCCCCGGGTCGCAAGCTGGCGGTTGATCGCGCTTGAACGAACCGTTCCCATGTCGATTTCGTCCGGAAGAACACCGTCTCCGCCGGGCTCCTCGGCAATACGCTTGATCGTTGTCGCATCCGTGTACCTAGCGATATGCCATCCGACACGATCAGCGGCACCGACCGCATCGACAGTCGGCGTCTCACCAACAATAGCCATGTTGATGACATCGACAACATCACCTTTGACACGGAAAGCTCGCGAGTGCCGGGGAAACGCGAGCCTTCTAGCGATCATATCCGGAATTGACGGTTCTTCAGTCACCCGAACCGACGACGTCTCTGACCCGCGATGGCGTCTCCCGAGCACGTGCGCCACTACCGCACCGGCAAAATCCGCGAATTGCGGCACATTACGACGGCCCTCCGCCATGACTAGGCCCTCTACACCGCCGAGCCCGACATCGCCTGGATTGATCTGCAACGAAAACAGGATAGCGGGATCGCCACGCTCGGGATCGCCCGACACCCAGGTTGCCTCGGATCCCAGCCATATTGCTTCGGACTGGCCGTCATATCCACGAACTCCATCGTCCCCGGTCACCAGCCCGACCGATAGGATCGGCGGCGACCTGCCCGCGCGACGGGCGCGCAGCTCCTCCCTGAGCCTGCTGGAACGACATGCAGCCCCAGCAACCGTGATTACATCTGCGATTCGACGGTCGAAAGATCGTTTCGACCGTCCCCACCAGAACGGCGAGCGAGCGACGGCGGAGTCCAGTATCGCGTGACAGTGCCCCGCCAATTCCGACACCCCGCCGTCAAGAATTCGCGAAGGATGTCTGACCGGCAGCGCGGGTACGAGGATCACGAGAGCCCCCGCATCCGCCTGTTCACGCAGATGCCGATCAAGCCTCCCAGATCCAGCCCACTCTGGATCGTCCTCGTCGAGCAGAAGCATAATCGTCGATGTTGACGGCCTGGACCGATCCAGGATTCGATCCTGCCCCCGGGGGCCTGAAACGACCAGCCAGTCATCGTCCTGCACCGACTCCACCGCTGCTGTCGGCGCCTTCAAGGAACGCCTTACGTGTCTGACGATGTCCCGCGAGCGTTTTCCCACTGCGACGACGGCTACATCGATCAAGACCCCGGCCGGCTCCGCATGAAGAGAAGCCGTCGGCGAATCTACCACTGTGGCGATTTCATGCGTTGTCGCGTCAACGTCGGACTCATCAGGCAGGCTAATCTCCGCTCCAAGCGCGCCGGCCAAGTCCACCAGCCGTTCGGACACTTGGCCGTAGGTGCCCGTATTGATCAATATCCTCAACAGCGGAGCCGGAACGGTCGCGCCCAACCAATTCGGCGCTCTTTCCTCCATCTTTACGGATCGGAACCCGTCATCGTCTAAACGACGGCCTACCAGTTTCCGCCTGATTTCCGCTTCCAGCCATTGCCGGAGCAGCTGTCTTCGCCATTCCTGTGCCATGACACGGTCGAAACGTTCATCGATATAGGCAAATACCAGCGGCGCGAGCTCCTGCACCTCGGCCCGGTCCGCATACAGCGCCAGATCGAGCAAACTGAGAGGCGCTTCTTCTGCAAGAGCTCCATGATACGGTTCCAGCTCCTCCCATAGTTTGTCCGGTGTTCCGACATAGCCGACGCTCTTCCAGACGAACACGTCATGCCACGAATCGCCAACCGCCAGCGAAATCGACCCGCTGTCCGGAAATCGTTCGTAGTCGCCGACATCCACCGGCTCGAACTCCGCGATGGTGCCTCGATGGTCGCCGGAGATCGAACACCGCGCGGTATAGAGCGTATTGGCCCCTTCGCTCTGTCCGAAGAGCGGTACGGAAAAACCATGGGCTACAATCCCGTACCACCCGATCAGCCGCAGGCTGGATTGTTCGTCAGTCACAGACCGCCCCATTCGTCAAGATTCCTGCGTACAATCTCGTTGATCTCGCGATGAAAGTCGGCCGGCGCCCGGTTCGCTTGCCACTCGTAGGTCTTCCACTCCACACCCGCTGCCGCAAGGCTGTCGATCATCTCGGTGTTGTCGCCGACGGGGTGTTCCAAGAATTGCTTCGGCAGGATTATCAGCCTGATCTGCTCGAGTGGAACATGTGCGTTGAACGCGAGCTCAATGGCCGATGCGCGGCGGTCCGGACGATTGCTGCCGACCGACGCAAGACCGGCAATCTTCGCAAACGTCAGAGGTCCCACATCCCACGACGCAAACTGATCGGAAAATCCCGGCTTCAGCTTCCCGTCATAGTAGTTTTCTCTGGTCTGAAATGCCCAAACAATGTGGTCATTTGCAGCTTGGAGGCTCGTCTCCAGTTCGTAATCCCCGAGATAGACATGTTCGCTCGCACCATCGTCAAACACCCCTTCTAGCGCGCCTCCAGTATCAAACGGATAAACATGAAAGGGCGAACCCATGTGTTCCGTATTGACGAGCAGAACGGACGGGAAGAAGTCGATAACCGACTGCTTCCTTTCGTCTTTCTTCAGCTTGTAAGCCGGTCGTAATGCGAAAAAGTAGACAAGATCAGTGTCGAACATCTTGCAGTAGCGCGTTTCAATCTGCCCTGCTCTGATGATGTCCCGGGTCGCCCCCACCGATGTTACGTGGACCAGATAGTAGCTGTCTCTCGGACCGCTCGTCCTTCCGCGCAGTGTCGGACTATGTTCACCGCTTGTCCGTTTCTTCAGAATCGACACGTCTATGGATTCCCGGCACCAAGGTCCCTGTACACCAAGTTCGATATCAACACCTTACCTGGAAGATGTGACGTTTCTGCGGTCTTCGTATTGTGCGAGGCACCCGCTCGCTCCTGGTCGGCCCAACCCTTTGCGTTCCTTCGATTCCCCGCTTCATCCCGGGAAGCTCCGGCTTGCACTCGTCATCGCATTGCAACGGCCTGATTTCTATATCCTGGCCTTCGGCGGCTGTGTCTGTCCAAAATCAACTCGAACCCGTTGCACGACCTTCTTGCCTGATACGCGACCCGGCATCCTGACCGGTAACGGCCCAGCCCGTGACCCGGCGGTCGCGCTGGTCTTTCCCGGCGGTTGGCCACCACGGCAGCATAAGGCCGTCATCGCAGAGCAACCGGTCGACTTCCATATTCAGGCGGCACACGGCGCCCTCGGACGATATTCCTGGCCGTCCGGGCTCCATGGCGCGATGTCCCGAGACCGCCGCACGCCCCGTTTTTCTCTTTCCCGATGTGCCGTCCGTTCGCTCACTCAAGCCCTCTCAGCGGTTCCTCGTTTACCGGAACCCTGTTCGTCCTGTTCCAGACATACTCCATGATGGGGATCGTCTCCAGCGTCCGGCCGTCCAGCCGGCAATGACGGCGTCCCTGACCGGGTTTCTTTCTCCTCGCCTCCCCCTTCCGAGACTTGACGAGTCCGCACGGGTGCCTTCACGGCGTGTAGAGCGACGCCATCCCGACATGCTTGCGCGGGGCATTGAACGGCCCATCTAGGAAGAAGGCGAGATATTCGGCGACAAGGCCGAGCTCTTCCTGTTCCTCGTCTGCCGTCGCCCGACCGAACATTTCCAGGGCAGCCGCAAGCAGGCGGTCGAAAGGCCGCGGATGAATGACGAAGCGCGGCGACAGCGGAAACCCGAACTCCGTCGCCATGACCGCGAAAACCGCGCGTTGAACATGGCCGTTGCCGTCGAGGAAGGGATGAATCCTGCCGAACCGGCAGAATGTGTAGGCCAGCGTGGTCAGCTTGTCGTAATCCTCCTGATCGGGCTCATAGAGCAGTGACCGGGTGTTCAGCCGCAGTTCCGTCATAAGCCAGGGCACTTCGCGGGGCGGGCAGAATTCGTATACGACATCGGGATCGATCTGACTCGGGGCGGACATTCGTATATCGGCGAGCGACGTATCCGGCGTACCCCGGTAAGTGCCGGCACATTCGGGATAACCCGCTGGCGTGAAGCTGGCGAACAGTTCCCGGTGCAGATCCCGCGGATCGGCCAGAATGGCCTGGCGGCGGTCGGGATCCGCGGCGATCTCGGCCAGAAGCCGGTCGCAACGCGCGGTCATCGCGCCGTCGTAGCCACTTGCGAGATGGGCCTGCCATTCGGGCGCTTCCTTCGGCATCGGTCGGCTTTCTCTCGTTTCGCGACACGCGACCTGGATCGGGAACGGCGGTCGGACTCCGGACGCGCCGGACCTACGACGCGCTACCCGCGTTCACGGCATCCCTCAACGGCTTGCCGGCCTTGAACGTCGGTGCGGTCGAGGCGGATATCTTCAGGCTCTCGCCGGTCCTCGGATTGCGGCCCGTGCGGGCGGGCCGGCTTCTGGTGCCGAAGGTGCCGAAGCCGGCGATCCGCACATCCTCGCCCCTGGCCATGGCCTCCGCGATCGCCTCGAACACGGTATCCACGGCGTCGCCGGCCGCCGACTTCCCCACTCCGGCCCGGCCAGCCACACGACCGGCGATATCCGACTTGTTCACCCGTTCTCTCCTTGCGTTGTCGCGTTTTCCGAACGCCCGGCTCGCCCGACAGACCATAGCCGAGGCCGGCCCCCACGGTTAGCACGAAGCGTCCGCCCTTTCGATCCCGGCAGCGACCGTTCCCTGCCCGAGCGGCGCCACCGGCGTTTCGCACTGCCAGACCTTGCGGCGCGGCTTCAGGCGTTCGAGGTCGGCGTCCTCCGGGCGGTTCGTGGGGGCCGGGGAGCGGTTTCCCGCGCCACCGCCGGGGAGGCCGATCCATGTCCATCGAAAATGCCGACGATTTTCCCGTGCCGCCCGAGTGCCGGGAGATGATTCGGGCCGGAGCGCTCGTGTCGATCTCGACCAGCGGTGGCAAGGACAGCCAGGCCATGACCGTCCTGCTGTCCCGCATCGTCCCTCGCGACCGGCTGGTCGCCGTCCATGCGCCGCTGGGCGAAGTCGAATGGCCCGGCACGATCGAGCATATCCGGGCGACGCTCCCGCCCGGCATGCTCCTGATCCTCGCGCCGGTCGCTTCCGGCAAGACCCTGCTCGACAGCATCGAGGAACGGGGCCGTTTTCCTTCCCCGAATGTCCGGTGGTGTACCAGCTCGCTTAAACGAGGACCCATCGAGCGGGAACTGCGCCGCTACCTCAAGGCCAACCCGCGCTTCGGCGGCAGGGTCGTCAGCGCCATGGGCATGCGCGCCGAAGAAAGCCCGGCCCGTGCGCGGAAGCCGCCCTGGCGCCTGAGCGAGCGCAACTCCCGCGCGGGCCGGACCTGGTTCGACTGGCTGCCGATCTTCGACCTTACCGAACGCGAGGTTTTCCGGGTCATCCACGACGCCGGGCAGTCGCCGCATCCGGCCTACGCCATGGGCATGTCCAGGCTCTCCTGCGTCTTCTGCATCATGGCCTCGCGCGCCGATCTCCGCACCGCCGCACGGCTTCAGCCGGCGCTCTATGCGCATTACGCCGACCTCGAACGCCGCATCGGCCACACGCTGTCGCCGTCTGGCGTCCCCTTGCCGGAACTGACCGGCATCTCCCCAGCGACCGCCGGCCATGACGACCCGACTGGCTTGAACCGCGCCTGATCCCGACGTCCCGCACTGCTCCTCCAGCCGGCTGCCGGCGCCTCCCTTATGCCTCCCGACACGACGAGCGGAGCGGCGCTGCCGGCCGGACGAAGGCACGGAGCTCCCGGAGGGGGTGGCCGCGCCGCCGTCACGCCGATCCGGAGGCCGCCGATGACCGATCCCGACACCGTTTCCGCCGACTACACGCTGCGCCCGAGCGAGCTCGCCGCAACCCTGGCGCTGCTGGTCGAAGCCCGCCAGCCGACTATTCTTTGGGGAGCTCCGGGCTGCGCCAAGAGCGCGCTCGCCCAGCAGACCGCGACCGGGGCCGCGCGCCGCTATGTCGACGTGCGCGCGCTGCTGCTCGACCCCGTCGACCTGCGCGGCATCCCCTGGCGCGACCCGGACGGCCGCACACGCTGGGCGCCGCCGGCCTTTCTGCCGCCCGCCGGCGATCCCGGCCGCTGGCTCATCAACCTGGAGGAACTGCCCTCGGCCGTGCCGATGGTGCAGGCCGCGCTCTACCAGCTCGTGCTCGACCGCAAGGTCGGCGAATACGAGCTGCCGGAAGGCGCCTCGCTGATCGCCTGCGGCAACCGGGAGAGCGACCGGGGCGTGGTGCACCGGATGCCGACGCCGCTGGCGTCCCGCTTCGTTCATCTGGAGATCAGGGTGGACGCGGGGGACTGGCTCGCATGGGGGGCGGCAAACGGCATCGCGCCTGAGGTGCTGTTCTACATCCAGATGCGCCCGGACCTGCTGCACAGCTTCGATCCCCAGGCGAAGGAGAAGGCGTTCTGCTGTCCCAGGACCTGGGAAATCGTCTCCAACGTCGTCAACCGGCGCGGCAATCTCGATTCGACGGTGGAGCGCGCCCTCTTCCGGGGCACCGTGGGCGAGGCCGCCGCGGTCGAGTTCTCGGCATTCCTCAAGGTGTGGCGCGAGCTGCCCCATCCCCGGGCTGTGCTCGACGATCCCGAGAACGCGGTCGTGCCGGACAATGCGAGCGCGCTGATCGCGCTCTGCGGCTCGCTCTACCGCATGGCCGACGACATCACGCTGGCCTCGATCGTCACCTACGCCCAGCGCCTGCGCCGCGAGGTCGGCGAGTTCCTGGTCGGCTCCTGCATAAGGCGCGACCCCGACCTGCAGCGCTCGCCCGCCTTCATCCGCTGGGCCGCCGCCCGCACGCAGTAGCAACCCTATCGGGAGAATCGCCCCATGAATCTCACCCACGACGCCATGCTGGTCAGCTTGCGCATCGCCGCCTGGTCGGGCCGCCAGTACGACCGCAAGGCCAGCACCCACGTCGCCGTCCACCACGAGGCGAGCGTCAGCGCAGGGCGCTACAACAAGTGTCTGCTGCCCAAGGCCGCCTTCGCCGCGCTCACCGCCACCATGAGCGCAGCCCGCAGTGCTCACTATGCCCAGACCCTGCCCTGGGACGACCAGGGCTCGCGGCTGCTCACCGTCGCCAACTACGAGGGCTACACCGAGCTGATGGACGGGCTGCGCGAGCGCATGGTCCGCGAGCGCGCCCGCTTCATCGAGGACTACGACGACAATATCGACAAGGCCCGGCTCGACCTCGGCAAGCTGTTCCGCATCGAGGACTATCCCTCGAAGGAAGCGCTCCAGGGCAAGTTCGGCCTGCGCTACCGGATTATCCCGGTGCCCGACGCCGACCATTTCATGGCGAAGCTCGCCTCCGACGACACCGACCGCGTCAAGCGCGACATCGAGAGCCAGATCGAGGAACGCCTGCACGACGCCGTGGGCGACCTCTACCGGCGCCTCGGCGAAGCCGTGGAGCGGGTCTCGGAACGGTTGCAGGAAGACGACGAGGGCAAGCCGCTGGTGTTCCGGGACTCGATGATCGGCAACATCCGCGACCTGGTCGACATCGTGCCGCGGCTCAACATCTTCGGCGACGACGAGCTCGCGCAGCTCTGCGAGCAGGTGAAGGAGAAGATCGCCGGCGTCGAGCCGGACGCGCTCAGGCCGTCGAAGAGTTTCGATCCGGCCGCCCGGGCCCGCGTCAAGCGCGACGCCGATTCGCTGGCGGAGCGGTTCGCGGGGTATTTCGTGCCGGCGGCGAAGGTGTCCGCAGAGCCCGCGCGGGAGGCCGCCTGATGGCCGCCCGCACGCGCTCGGAATCCGCCCAGCGGGTCAGCGGCTGCGTGACCGCGCTGCTGAGGGAGCAGCCCTTCTTCGGCAGCCTGGCGCTCCGCCTGCCGGTCCGCGCCGACGCCGGCCGCGAGACGCTGGCGAGCGACGGGCGGGAGATCCGGTATTCGCCGCAATGGATCGCGGAGACCGACGCCCACCTCATCGAGACCGCGATCGCGCGTGTGGTGCTGGCCTGCGCCCTCAAGCACCACACGCGGCGGGGCGAACGCGACCCGGAACGCTGGCAGCGCGCCTCCCAGCTCGTCACCCACGGGCTGCTGCGGGACGCCGGCTTCACCCTGCCGCCCGACGCCGAGGCCTGGGACGGGATCAGCGTCGAGGAAGCCTACAACCGCCTGCCGCAACCGGACGAAGAAAAATCCGGCGACGGCGATCCGCCGGACGGCGGGGGAGGCTCCGGCCCCGATGCGGCCGGCGCTCCGGTGTCCGACGAGGGCGACCAGGCCGACCAGGGCGATAACGGCGATGGCGGAGCAGCCGGCGGTTCGCCCGAGGCGTCGAGCGATGACGGCGGCGCCGGCAACAACAGCGAGGGCACCCCGGCGAGCAACGATCCGTCGGGCACCGGCGAGGTCATGGACGCGCCGGCGGGTGGCGCCGGTGACGGCGGCAATTCCGCGCCGTCGCCGGGCGACATGACCCGGGAAGAACAGGCCTGGGACGAGGCCATGCACCAGGCGCTCAGTCTCGCGAAGGCCGAGGGCAAGGCGCCGGGCGGAATCGAGGAAACCGTCCGCGGCGCCCATGCCGGCACGCTGGACTGGCGCTCGCTGCTCCGCCGCTACATGACCGACGCGGTGAAGAGCGACTACAGCTGGAGCGCCCCCAACAGCCGCTTCATCGACTCCGGGCTCTATCTCCCCTCGATCCGGTCCGAGGGTATCGAGACGATCTGCGTCATCGTCGACACCTCGGGTTCGCTGCCGGCAGAGACCCTGGCCGCGTTCTGGGCGGAGCTGCGCGAGGTCGCCGCCGAGATCCGGCCCGGGCGCGTCGTCGTGCTCCAGGTCGACGCGGCGGTGCAGGACGCGGCCGAGTACACGCCCGAAGAGCTTCCCGAACAGATCGCCGTCCGCGGGCGGGGCGGCACCGACTTCCGGCCGGGCTTCGAATGGCTCGACGAGCAGGGCATCCGCCCGGGGGTGTGCCTGTATTTCACGGACATGGAGTGCTCCCGCTACCCCGAGACGGAGCCCCAGTTTCCGGTCGTCTTCTGCAATTGGTCGGAGCCGCCGGAGGACTGGAACCGTCAGCCCTGGGGCGAGCGCATCGACATCGCCGCCTGACCTCCGCCAATGGGGCAGCTTCCTGCCCCCGTCCCCGCGCCATGCCACGAAAGGAGGAATGCCATGACGGACACCCGGCCCGTGACCTGCCAGGACTGCGGCTGGAAGGGGGCTGTCGGCCACTGCGAGCCGATCGCGCCACGCCATCTGCCGGAGCGCGTCGCCGCGGGCGACACCATGCCCGCGGGCGAGTGCCCCGAGTGCGGCGCGTCCGCCATGCTCGATGCCGACAGGCTCCATCCCTGCGTCCGGATCGTCACTGTGCCGAACCCCGAGCGCGCCACGCATTTCGGGGTCAAGTCGACCGCCAGGGCGCTCGCCGACGTCATGTGGACGGTCCGCAATACCTTCGTTTACCGCGTGCAGGACATGGACCGCCACGGCTTCCGCGTCGCTGTCTACCGCCAGTCTCCCTACCCGCCGATGCTGGCCGAGGGCTATCTGAAGATCGAGACCCCGTAAGGCGGGGCGGGCCGATGCTGCCCGCCCCCAGCACCACCGGCCGACACACTTCCGACCGCGCGCCTTCCTCCGCCGCTTCCGACACCGCCGTACCGCACCGCCCGCCTGTTTCCGGCACCCCCGACCCTCTGGCTGCGCCGCCGGGAGCCGGAGCGGGGCCGCCGTTCGGGCAGGTGCGGGGGTGGCCGGAGAGGGCCGGCCCGCGCCGCATGTTCGCAACCTTCCTTGGAGATTCGCATGAACTTCATCGCCCCCAGGGCCGAATCGCTCATCCGGGAGATCCCGCTGAGCCGGCTCGCGCTCGCGCCCGAGAATGTCCGCAGGACCCCGCCCGATGCGCAGGCCGACACCGCGCTCAAGGCTTCGATCGCCACCCTCGGGCTGCTGGAGAACCTGGTCGTCCGCCCCGACGAACCCGACGAGGATGGCGCCGAGCGTTTCGCCGTGGTCGCCGGCGGCCGCCGCCTCAAGGCCATGCAGGATCTGGTCGAGGACAAGGTGTTCGATGCCAACCATCCGGTGCCCTGCCAAGTCAGGTCCGGGGAAGCCGAGCCCGCCGAGCTCTCGCTCGCAGAGAATGTCGTGCGCATCGCCATGCACCCCGCCGACCAGGTGGTCGCGTTCACCGGGCTGGCGGACGCCGGCCAGTCGGTTTCCGCCATCGCGGCGCGGTTCGGCGCGTCCGAGCGCATCGTCGAACAGCGGATGCGCCTCGGCAACGCCGCGCCGGAGCTGCTCGACGCCTACCGGGCCGACGAGATCGACCTCGAAGTGCTGAAGGCCTTCGCCGTCACCACCGACCGCGAGCGCCAGATGGCGGTCTGGGAACAGATCTCGGGACAGGGCTACCGCCCGTCGGCCTGGCAGGTGAAGCGCCTCCTGACCGAGGAGCGGGTGCCGGGCGCCACGGCGATCGCCCGCTTCGTCGGGGTCGAGGCCTACGAGGCCGCGGGCGGCCCGGTCATGCGCGACCTGTTCGCCCACGACGACGAGAGCGGCGTCTGGTTCGAGGACCCGGTGCTGCTGGCGAAGCTCGCCACCGACAAGCTCCAGGCGGCCGCCGACGAATTGGCGACCCGCTGGAAGTGGGCCACGGCCATGGTCGAGGTGGAGTGGAGCGACACCGCCCGCTACGGCCGCATCGAACCCCAGCCCGGCACGCCGACCGACGAGGAGCAGGCCGAGATCGCGAAGCTGGAAGCCCGCCAGGCCGAACTCGCCGAGCTCGACAACGACCAGTGGACCGCGGAGCTGGTCGCCGAAGCCGAGGCCATCGAAGCCCGTCTCGACGAGATCGAGGGCGCCGTCGAGGCCCGCGCGGTGTTCCGCCGAGAGGACCTCGCCATGGCGGGCTGCATCGTCACCGTCGGCCATGACGGCGCGATGCAGCTCATCCAGGGCCTGGTGAAGCCCGAGGACATGCCGAAGTCGGCAGAATCGGACGATACCGGTGCGGTCGCCGGCAACGGCCACGATCCCGAGACCGTCACCCACCGCGTCAATGTTCCCGGGCCCTCCGTTTCCACGCCCATGGCGCCGCCGCCCGACCGCGAGGCCGAGGCGCGCAAGGAAGCCGGGGTCGGCATCGGGCTTGCCGACGACCTGCGCTCGATCCGCACCGCGCTCGTCAAGGCGAAGCTCGCCGGCGACTTCGAGGCCGCCTTCGATCTCGCGCTGTTCCAGATGGGCCGCGCCGTGTTCGCGCCGGGCTACCACGACCACGCCCTCGACATCGCGGTCAAGGAGACCCCTGACCGCCCCAACACCCGGATGAACGACGCCGACTTCGCCGACTGGTCGCCGGGCGAGGCGATGCTGGAGGACCGCTCGCACCTGTCGATGGACTGGCTGGAGATCGAGGACGACGGCGAATCCTTCGCGGCACTCAGGGCCTTGTCCCGGGCCGAGAAGGAGGCGCTGTTCGCGGCCTGCGTCGCGCGCACCGTGAAGGGCCAGCTCGCGTTCGAGCCCCAGGCGCGGCCCGAGCTCGAAGCCACGGTGGCCCGGCTCGACATCGACTTCGCGGCCCATGTCCGCCCGACCGCCGACATGCTGTGGTCGCGGATCGCCAAGGCGCGCGTCCTCGACATCGCCCGCACGGTGTTCGGCCTGGCCTGGGCGTCGGCGCGGTCGAAGTACAAGAAGCCCGCGCTCGCCGAAGCGATGGAGGCCACCTTCGCCGCCGGCGACCCGCCGGTCGGGGTGAGCGCCGCGATGCACGCCGCCGCGCTCGCCTGGACGCCGCCCGGCTTCACGGCGTTCGACACGCGCCGGACGGTCGGCGACGCCGGGGATGTGGCGACGGACGCCGCCGGGACCGCGCCGGTCGGCGAGCCGGAGCCTGCGGAACCCGCAGCCGACGCCGGGACCGATCCGGCCGCGGCGGCGCCGGTCGGCAACCGTCATGCGACGGAGGCCGCTCCCGAACCGGAACCGTCGGATGGCGCGACGGCGAAGGCCGGCAACGCCGCCGCCGACACGGTCGACACCGGTCCGGACGCCGATCGCGCCGATACCGGGGAGGCCGATCCCGACCCGGCCGTGGCTGGCGGGCCGGACGGCATCGCGGCGACCGGTCCGGTCAACGGACATGACGCCCACCCGGACCCGATGGAGATCCCGGAGTTCCTCCGCCGCGTCCAGTAGCCGTCCTGCCCCATGCAAGCGCCCCGCCGGCATCTCGACGCCGGCGGGGCGCTTTCGCTTCCGCATCCGTCATGGAGGTCCGCCCATGAACCGCACAATCCGCGCCCGCGTTCACGAGAGCGCCGTGAAGCGGGTCACCCGCATCTATGCCGCAACGCTTGCCGACATCTTCGCCGAGACCCTGCAGAACAGCCGCCGCGCAGGCGCCGCGCGGGTGTGCATTGCGGTTTCCGCGCCCGCCCGCGGTCCCGCGTACGACACCCCGGACACCGACGAGACCCCGCTCACCGTCACCATTTCCGATGACGGCGCGGGGATCGCCGATCCGGCCGTGCTGCTCAGCTTCGGCGAGAACGGCTGGGACGACGAGCTGGTCCGGCGCGAGGATGCCGCCGGTTTCGGCTTCGCCAGCCTGGCGCGCCGCAACTGCACCGTCTCGTCCAGGCCGCGTTCGCCGGACCGCGAGACCCCGCCGGGCTGGAAGGTGCAGCTGGTGCCCGGGCACTTTCTCGGTGAGGCCGAGGCTGAGGTGCATGCTCACGACGAAGCGCCGTATCCCTGTGGGACGGCGATTTCGTTCGAGGCCACCGAAGCCGCCGCCGCGATCCGCAACGCGGCCGAGAATGCCGCCCGGCACTACCCGCTGCCGGTGATGTTCGAGGACGGCACGGACGCTGAAGCCACTGTCGAGGAGCTACCGCGCCGCGCCTTCCTAGACGGCGCGGTCCATGCAGAGCCTTGGCGGGGACTCGTGTTCGGCGTCTTCCGCAACCGCCGCGCCGGCTACAGGGACCCCGACCTCAGTTTCTTCGGCCTGACCCTCACCGTCGGCCTGCCCACGGTCGAGACCGTCCACGGCGCCGCCTGGACCGTCCTCGCCGACGTGGACGACTGCCCTGACCTCGAACTGGTCCTGCCGGCCCGCAAGGAGGCGGTCGAGAACGCCTTTCTCGAGGACATGCGCGAGGCCGCGCGGCTGGCGATCTATCGCGCCATGGCCGCCGATCCCTCGCCACGCCCGGCCTTCTCGGACTGGACGCGGGCGCGCGATGCCGGCATCGACATCGCGCCGCCGCCGGCCGTGCTGCGGCCCTGGCGGCCCTCCATGGCGGAGGCCGACTACTGGCGCGAATCGGCCAAGCTGGCCGAGGCCGGCCCTGACCCATCGGGCGGTGCCCTGGTCATGGATTGCGACCCCGAGCCGCCGGAAGCCCAGGCGCTCTGGCGCGCCGCCGAACGCTACGGTTTCGCGCCACGCCTGTTCGAGGTCGACCGCCGGCTTGAAGGCTACAGCTGGTACGACGGGCTCGACCGGACGGCGGCAATCTCCGTCCTCGCCTCAGGGGACGGCGAATGGATCTGGATCGACGACTGGCCGCAGCCGGAGCGGGCGCGCCCGGGCGCGGCGCGGCTGCCGTCCCGGCCTGCCGCGATCCGCATCGAGCTCACCGTCCGCCCGGCGGTGGGACCGCACCGGACACACCTCTTGCCGGCCGATGTCGCGTTCGCAGGCGAGGCCTGGTGCGGGCTCGACGACGCCCTGCCGCTGGTCACCGAGGACAGCGCGCTCCAGCCGCACGAGCTGGCCGCACTGCTCCGGGCCGGGTTCTTCTCGCCGTCGGACGACGTCGAGGCGGACAGCTGGGAGACCCAGCGCGACCGCTTCGACGAGGACGCGCTGCACCTGGCAACCCGGCTCCTGCTCAGCGACGACGAGGCCTGCCGGCAGTCCATTGCCGAGGCGGTGCGGCGCGAGTTGATGTGGTTCGTGCCAGGCGACCGCGCCGTTGACATCCGCATCCGCCGGCCCGACGTGACCGTCACCCTCAGCGCCGCCGCGGAGGCCGCCTCGTGAGCCGGCCATGGACCGTGCAGGCCGGCTATGCGGCTTGGTACGCGAACACCGTCATCGTCGAGGCGGACACGTTCGATGACGCTCTCGATAAGGCCATCGAGGCCGCCAACCAGGACTCCGCGGGCTGGAAGGTCCTCGATCATTGCGGAGACACCTTCGTCCAGGCCGCGAGCGAAGGCGCGGGCGTCGACCCGTGGGGCGAAGGCTCGCTGCCCGTGCCCGCCCGCTTCTCCGAGCATGGCGAGCCGCCGGTCGTGACCCTGTCCGGACCCGTACCGCCGGGCGCCGTGCAGGTCTCCGGCGGCCGGGTGACGCTCCGCTTCGAGACGGACGCCGGCACGATCGCGGCGGACATGCGCGACCCGCCGCATCCGCCCCGAAACAAGCCCCTGGTGACGGTCTCCGTCGGTCCCGACGGCAAGCCCCGTGTCGACGTCACCGGCGGCAGCGCCCGGGTCCGCATCCTCGACGCCTGATCCGGCCGCCGGCCGGTCGCCGCCACCGATCCTTTCTCACAGATGGCGCCCTCCGCTCCGCCCGGAGCGGGGGTCGGCATGCGTCCGGACGAGGCGGTCAGGGGCGCGGGAGCGTCCCGGTTCCGCAGGTCCGGCGTTCAGCAACAGGAGGCACAGCCCATGCAGCAATCCGCCGCCCATGTCCCCGATACCGCCGCCGTCGCGGCCCCGCCGGACCGGCCCGGCGACGAGGCGCAGAAACGCGCCATCGCCGACGCCGTCTGGACCGACCTGCTCTGGCTGATGCCGACCGGCCGCACCGTAACCGTCACCGTCCGCGACGGCAGGGTCGCGGTCGAGCTCGGCCCACCGGAGCCGCCGTCGGAGGTCCCGGCCCACTGACCCGGACGGGTTCGGCGCCCGCCGGTCCCGTCTCCATTTTGCCAGCGCGCCCCGTCCCGTTCGCTGGGGCCTGCCTCCCCGGATCGGCGTCCGGGGCAGGCTCCCTCGATCCGGGGGCGGGGCACTTCCGTTCGATCCCATGGAGGACCTCGCCATGCCCGAAACCGCACCGGGTTTCGACGAGATGCCGTTTTACGACATGCCCGCGGCGCCCGCGTCCATCCGGCAGGCCGCGAGCCGCCGCCGGCTCCGGGCCCGCATCCTGCGCGCCGGTCGCGAGGCGGTCGACGACCGCGATCTGCTCGAACTGCTGCTCTCCGGGCGCCCGTCGGTGGACGATGCCGGCGCGCTTGCCGCAATCCTGCGCGACACGTTCGGCACGGCGCCGCGCGCGCTCGCCGCCCGGCCGGATCGGCTGCGCAGCGTGCCCGGCCTGTCGGAAGACGCCGTCGCCGCCCTCAAGGCCGCCGAGGCGCTCGGCATCCGCATGGCGCGGGCCGAAGTCCCTCAGACCGTGCGCCCCTCCCTCGGCAGCTACGACAAGGTGATCGAGTACTGCCGCACGCTCGCCGGGCATCGCGAGGTCGAGGAATTCCACATTTTGTATCTCAACCGGAAGAATGTGCTCATCACGGACGAGTGCCTCCAAAAAGGCTCCGTCTGCGACGCGCCGGTCTATCCCCGGGAGATCTGCGTGCGCGCACTGGAGCTTCAGGCCAGCGCGATCGTGGCGGTCCACGATCATCCGAGCGGTTCGCCCGAACCGTCCCGCGCCGACATCGACATGACGAACCGCATCCGCGACGCGCTGAAGACGATCGAGGTGACACTGCTCGACCACGTCATCGTAACGCCGACCGGCTCGGTCAGCTTCCAGGCGCGCGGCCTGCTCTGACAGGCCGGCTCGGCCGGCCGCACTTCTCCCGGCAACAAACTCCCCGGGGCGGAGCGACCGCCTCCGTCCTTTCCACCAAGAGGAATCCGACCATGCCCAATCCCGGCAACGCCACCGCATTCGGTCCCGTGATTTTCGCCTATACCCGCGCCCAGGCGATCGCGGACGGCATCCTCGTCGACGTCTCCGAAACCGCGCGCGAGGCGGGATTCAGGATTCCCGTCGCGGTCACTCGCACCGTCTGGGATCGCATTATCGCCCTTCCCGAAGGCTATCTCGGCTTCCAGGACGAGCGCGGACGCCTGTGGGACGTGCTCTGGATGGCGCGCCACTACGCGCTCCGCGCCTCGGACAGCGACCGCGTGAGAATGTGCGTGCTGGTGCGCGACATCCGCAAGGACCTCCGCGACAGCAACCGGCCGCCCCGCAGGCACTTCCCCATCGTCGCGATCGGCGCCGGCGATGCGGGAGAGCCGGTCGTGACCGTGATGTTCCCAGAGGACGACTGACCATGCAGACCCTCAGCCCCGAGCAGAAGCTCGAGATCGCCCGCCGCGTCCACGAGACCTTCGACCGCCCGAAGCGCTGGCGCCAGGGGGGATGGGGGCGGGACGACGACGGCGACGTCATCGAGTTCGACGGCGGCTTCCACGTCGTCGACAACGACGACGTTCGCCACCCGCCCGCCTTCCGCCTCGCCACCCCCGAGAGCCCGCGCTGCTTCTGCCTCGGCGCAGCCATCCGGATCCACACCGGTTCGGTCCTCTGGCGCGTCCCGTCCCATACCGGGGAGGCCACCGAGACCATGTGCGCCGTCTACACCGGGATCGCGGGCATCGACACCGGCGCCGGGGAACAGGACGCGCCGGTTTCCGAGCCGCATCTGAACGGCCTCATCGAATGGAACGACTCGGACGAGCGCTCCTACGACGATATCCGCGAGCTCACCGCCGCCGTGCTGCGCCACCTCGACGCGCAGCGCTGGTGATCCCGGCCTCGGAAGGCCGCGTTCCCTCTCCATTTCGTCCCTCCGTACCGGGCCCCCTGCGCCGCCCCGTCCGGAGTCCGGCCAGCCGGCGCCGGGCGGGCCCGCCGCGCGGCGCGGGAGTCCCGCCGTGCCGGACGCCCATGCCCCTCCAGCCCGGAGACCGACATGCTTCACAGGATTACCGGCCGCGCCACCAAGTGCGGCCCTTCCGCGATTTCCGCGATCGCCGGCGTGCCGACCCACGAGGCCGCCGCCGTCATCCGCCGCCTGTTCGACCGGCCCTCCGTCAACGGCGTCCATACGGACGAACTCGCCGCCGCGCTGGCCGAGTTCGGCTGGACGCCCGACTACGCCATCCGCCACCCCAAATACCGCGAGCGCCGACATGCGCGCCGGGAAGAAGTCTGGGACCGCATCTTCGCGGACGTCCCGTTCGACGTCCGCGCCATGACGCTCGGCACGTTCCTGGACCCCGCGCCGGCCGGGACGTGGGCGATATCGGCGAGCAATCACTTCATCGCCTACGCGGACGGCTTCGTCGCGGATTCGGCTGCTTGGTTTTCGCGAGTGCCAGTCTTCTGGTTCCGCGCCATTCCCGATCACGACCGCGTCGCCCTGCGGCGCGTCCGCGAGGCCGTCCGGTTCGTGCCTGTCTCCTCGGCGGCCTCCCATAGCGGCCCGATCCAACAGGAGTGCTGAGCCATGCCGAGGATCATCGAGACCACGGTCTACACGATCGACGAGCTCTCCGATACCGCGAAGGAGAACGCCCGCATCTGGTATCGCCAGCATGGGCTGCACGACGAGTGGTACGACTTCGTCTATGAGGATTTCAAGACGATCTGCGGGATCATCGGCGTGACGCTCGCGACGACCCCCGTACGCCTCTACGGCGGCGGAACCCGCGACAAGCCGCAGATCTACTGGAGCGGCTTTTGGAATCAAGGTGACGGCGCGAGCTTCGCTGGCCACTACAGCTACGCCCGAGGCGCGGGCAAGGCCATCCGCGCCCACGCGCCGCAGGACAAGGAGCTGCACCGGATCGCGGACGAGCTTCAGGCGGTCCAGAGGCGCAACTTCCACCAGCTTCACGCCTCGATCCGGCAGCAGGGCCGCTACTGCCACGAATACAGCATGGCGATCGAGGTCGAGCGCGACAGCCCGACCTGGCAGCCGATGACGGACGGCGCCGAAGACACCGTGATCGAGGCCATGCGCGACCTCGCGCGCTGGCTCTGCCGCCAGCTCCGCTCGGAATACGAGCACCAGACCTCCGACGAAGCCGTCGACGAGATCGTCTCGATCAATGCCTGGACCTTTCAGGCGGATGGCACACGCTTCGGCTGATGTCTCCCGCCGCCCGCTCCAGGTGCCGACCCTGGCGGTCTGAAGGAACCGCCTCTTCCTTGCTGAACCCGTCCGCGCGGCCGCATGCGCGTCCGGCTCCGCGGCTTCGCCCGGCCCCGACAGGAGGCAGTCAGCCGGTCTGAGGCGGTCCGGCGGGGCGGGGCGGGAGTTCCCGTTCCGCGCCTGCCGCCTGCCCCGGACCACGATCCGGGGGCCTGCCCGGTCCCTTCCCTGACGGAGCCTGCCATGCTCGACGCCAACCCGGCGCCGGACGCCCTCGCGCGTCCGCCCCTTCTCGCCACCGCCATCGATCCGCCCGCATCTCCGGCCCGTCCGTCCGCGGGCGACGCCCTGTTCGCCGCGGCCCATGCCCTGCTCCCGGTCCTGGAGGCCGGCCGTCCGCTCGATGCCGCGACCCTGCGGGACGCCATGACGGAGGCATTCGGCAGTTCCGATGCCTCCGGCGCCTGGGTCTGGAAGGACGCATACGAGGCCGCCGAGGCAGTAGCGGTGCTCTTCATGCAGCGCTACGGCCGGGGCATGCGCCGCACTTGCGGCGCCGGTTCCGACGGGCCGCGCCGCATGCTGGCAATGCTGGAGGCCATCGCGGCACTGGAGCCGTCCCACACCAGGCGGTCGGAAGAGCAGGTCCGGCTCCAGCAGTTCTCGACCCCGCTGCCGCTCGCCTATGCCGCCCTCCAGGCTGCCGCGATCCGGCCGGGCGATATCGCGCTGGAGCCCAGTGCCGGCACCGGCATGCTGGCGGTGATGGCGGAATGCGCGCTGGGCGACCGGGCGGTCGGGGCGCTCCATCTCAACGAATACGCGCAGACCCGCGCCCGGCTTCTGACCCGGCTGTTCCCTCAGGCCGTCGTCACCGCGTTCAACGCCGAGTCCATCGCGGACCGGCTGCACGACGTCCGCCCGACCGTCGTGCTGATGAACCCGCCGTTCTCGGCAACGCCCGGTGTGGACCGCATCACCCACGACGCCGACCTCCGCCATGTCCGCTCTGCCGCCTCGATGCTGCCACCCGGCGGCCGGCTGGTGACGATCACGTCGGCCCATTGCGTCCTGGGCGATGCCGTCGGCCGTCTCGATCCCCCCGCCCGCTGCATCTTCACCATGGCGATCGACGGCCGTGCCTATGCCCGCCGGGGCACCGGGTTCGACACCCGCCTCACCGTGCTGGAACGCGGCGCCGGGCCTGAGGTTGAACTGGACGGAACGGCAAGCGCCACGAACGCCGCCGAACTGCTCGATGCCGTCATCGCGCGGATGCCGCCGCGGCAACCGATCACGCCCACGCCGGTTTCATCCAGCCCGGCCCGAGACCTGTTCGGCAAGCCGGTCGCGCCGAAGCCGGCGAAGTGGGGCCCCAAGCTCGCATCGACCCCCGAGACCCGGCAGGCCCATGACTGGGGGCCGGTGGCGGAGCTCACGGTCGAGACCGGCCCGGTCGCGCCCGTTGCCGCCGATGCCGATGCCCCTGCCAATGACACCGGCCCCTACGCCCCGTGGCGGCCGGGCGTTGTGCGGGTGCCGGGCGCGGTCGAGCATCCGACGCCGCTGGTGCAGTCCGCCGCCATGGCCGCCGTGCCCCATCCGATCCCGGCCTGGCGGCCGATGCTGCCGGAACGCGTGATTACGGACGGCCTGCTGTCCGACGCCCAGCTGGAGAGCATCGTGCTGGCCGGCGAGGCCCATTCGCGCCACCTGGCGGCGCAGTACCGCATCGGCTCCCAGTGGGAGACCGTCCACCGCTGCAACGACGACGATGACGAAGGCGATGAGATCGATACGTCCTTGGTCACCCAGGACGGCGAGACGCTGTCGGAGCCGGTGCGCTTCCGCCGGGGCTGGATGCTGGGAGACGGCACCGGCTGCGGCAAGGGCAGGCAGGTCGCCGCGATCATCCTCGACCACCGCCTGCGTGGACGGAAGAGGGCGCTCTGGCTGTCGCAGTCCGACAAGCTGCTGGAGGACGCGCGCCGGGACTGGACCGCATTGGGCGGGCTGGAGAGCGACGTCATCCCGCTGGGCAATTTCCGGCAGGGGATGGAGATCCCGCTCGACGCCGGCATCCTGTTTGCGACCTACGCCACGCTGCGCTCGCCGTCCCGCCAGGGGCGTCCCTCGCGGCTGGAGCAGATCGTGGAATGGCTCGCGGGCTCATTGGACGAGGAGGATCGCCACGCCTTCGACGGGGTCGTGGTGTTCGACGAGGCGCATGCGATGGCCAACGCGGCGGGTTCGAAGAGCGAGCGCGGCGAGACGAAGCCGTCCCAGCAGGGACGCGCGGGATTGCGTCTCCAGAACGCGCTGCCGGACGCGCGTATCGCCTATGTCTCGGCCACCGGGGCCACCACGGTGCCGGGCCTCGCCTATGCGGGACGCCTCGGGCTCTGGGCCGCCGGCGAAACGCCGTTCGAGAAGCGCACCGAGTTCGTCTCCGCGATGGAGGCCGGCGGCGTCGCTGCGATGGAGGTGGTCGCCCGCGATCTGAAGGCGCTCGGCCTCTACCAGGCCCGCGCGCTCGCCTATGACGGGATCGAGGTCGACATCCTGGAGCACCCGCTCACCCCGGAGCAGCGGCGCATCTACGACGCCTATGCCGATGCGTTCAAGGTTATCCACGCCAACATCGAGGAGGCGCTCAAGGCCACCGGCATCGTCCAGGGCGAGGATACGCTGAACAGGAACGCCAAGGCTGCCGCGCTGTCGGCCTTCGAGGGCACCAAGCAGCGCTTCTTCGGCCACCTTCTGACCGGCATGAAGTGCCCCTCCACCATCCGCGCCATCGAGGCCGATCTCGCCGCCGGGCGGTCGGCCGTGGTCCAGCTCGTATCCACCGGCGAGGCGCTGATGGAGCGCCGCATCGCCGATGTTCCGGCCTCGGAGTGGGACGACCTCAACATCGACCTCACGCCCCGGGACGCGATCCTCTCCTACCTGATGCATGCCTTCCCGGTGCAGTTGCAGGAGCCCTTCACCGACGACGGCGGCAATCTCCTCAGCCGGCCCGCCAGAGACCCGGACGGCAACCCCGTCATCTGCCGGGAAGCCACGGAACGGCGCGACGCCCTGATCGAGAAGCTCGCGGCATTGCCGCCGGTGCCCACTGCGCTCGACCAGGTGGTACAGCATTTCGGGCACGAGGCTGTGGCGGAGGTCACGGGACGGTCGCGGCGGGTATTGCGGATCACCGACGCGAAGGGCGAACGGCTCTCGCTGCGCAGCCGGCCGGCCTCCGCCAATCTCGCCGAGACCGCCGCGTTCATGGACGGCGAGAAGCGCATCCTCGTGTTCTCCATGGCCGGCGGCACCGGCAGGAGCTATCACGCTGACCTCTCCTGCGGGAACACCGAGCGGCGCATCCACTACCTGCTGGAGCCCGGCTGGCGCGCCGACCAGGCGATCCAGGGGCTCGGACGCACCCACCGCACGCACCAGGCCTCCGCCCCGCTGTTCCGGCCCGTGACCACCGACGTCAAGGGCGAGCGCAGGTTCATCGCCACCATCGCCAGAAGGTTGGACAGCCTGGGCGCCATCACGCGCGGCCAGCGGGACAGCCAGACCGCGATGGGCGGCAGCGATGCCGCGCTGTTCCGCGAGAGCGACAACCTCGAGAGCGCCTATGCCAAGGCGGCGCTCAGGCAGTTCTACGGCGCGCTATGGCGCGGCAGCATCGAGGGCTGGACCCTCGAGCGCTTCGAGAAGGCCACCGGGCTGAAGCTCACCTGGGAGGGATCCCTCAAGGACGACCTGCCGCCCATGCCCCGGTTCCTCAACCGCCTATTGGCGCTGCCCATCGCCGAGCAGAACCAGCTCTTCGCGGAACTGGAAAAGCGCATCGCCGCCAACATCGAGCAGGCGATCGAGGCCGGCAGCTACGAGGTCGGCGTCGAGACCGTGACCGCCGACTCGCTCGCGATCGCCGGCCGGGAGACGCTCTACGAGCACCCCGGCACCGGGGCGGCCACCGAGCTGGTCGAGATCGTCCGCCGCGACAGGCTGGTGCCGCTCACGGCGGAATCGGCGCTGGAGATCGGCGAACGGGATCCGGGTGCGGACGGCAAGCCCCGCCTCGCGGTCAACGCCCGCTCGAAGCGCGCCGCCGTGGTGCTGCCGGCATCGTCGCGCATGATCGACGATGGCGGGGTGCAGGAGCGGGTGCGGCTCATCCGGCCCGCTACCGGCGAGACCATGGCGAGGGCCGAGCTCGACGCCTCGAACTGGCGTCGCGCCGACGAAGCCGGGTGGCGGCGCGTATGGGACGCGGAGATCGCCGGCCTGCCGTCCCACCGGGAGTCGCGCTTCTGGCTCGCCACCGGCCTCTTGCTGCCGGTCTGGGACCGCCTGCCCGAGGAGAACATGCGCGTGCGCCGGCTCACCTCCGACGATGGTCACAGCCTCATCGGACGCGTACTCGATGCCGCGCAGGTGAGGGCGGTGCGCGCGAGCTTCGGGCTCGACGGCGGTCCCGCCATGACCGGCAAGGAAGCCTTCGAGGCGGTCATGGGACGGGGCAACGCGCTCGGGCTCGCCAACGGCTGGCGGCTCGCGCGCCGCCGCCTGATGGGCGCCGACCGGATCGAGATCGAGGGGCCGGTGGACACCGACATGGACGCGCTGAAGCGCATGGGCTGCACCGTCGAAATCGTCTCGTTCCGCGCGCGGATATTCGCGCCCAATCCGGGCACACTGGAACGCATCCTCGACCGCTGGCCGCTCGCCGCCTGATCCAGCCTCGCGACATACGTATTGCCGGCCCGCCGTCCTCCGCGCAACCGAGCGCGGGGGCGTGCCGACTGCGAATCAACACCACGACAGGCTCGCGCCGCCGCCTGCCCGCATACATATTGCCGACCGGGCGGCGGCCGCCCGAAGGAGAGACGCCATGACCGCGCAGACCCTGCCCGACGAACCCAATTTCTGTTTCGCGCCCGCCTACGACGTCGAAACCGATGTGCAGCAGATCCGCATTGTCATCGAAGGACTTGCCGGCCATGTCCCGACCGCGTTGATCGCGCTCGATCTGGACGATGCTCTCAGCATTTGCGACAAGCTCAATCGAAGGCTCGGTTACGACCGCGACGCCTGGACCGCCATGGCGGCCGCCTCCATGCGCGCCGAGGACGACGATCCGGAGAGCGACCCCCGGCATTGAGGCCGGCCCCCTGCTGCGCAGCCGGCCCGCCGTCCGCTGATGTTCACCCGTTATGCGCCAGCCACCACCAGCCGGCCCAGGCCGGAAGGCTGAATATCGCCGCACAGACGGCGATCGCCACCGGACCGAGCAACCCCGCAAACACCGACGCCGCCACCGTAAGCGCGCCCAGCGCGACGCCGGCCCACCAGGCGCCGCGTCGGTAGCCCAGCCGCCAGAGTCGGCGGCAACCCAGTGCCAGCGGCAGGCCGCAGGGGGCCGCCACGACCAGCGACGACACCGCCATCAGGACCGTCGCCGCCCACATCGCGGCGTCCGGCGGCCCGTCTGTCGCCGGTCCGAACCGCGCCGCCGCCTGCGCTACGATCCCGGCCGGAAGCCAGAGCAGCGCCAGCGGCCAGAACCCGTGCCGCGCGATCCATCCCCGCTCGTCCATGCCGTAGGGATGCATCGTACGGGGGCGGCATTCAAGCCAGCCGGACCGCGTGTCGCCGGGGAGGCGGAGAAGAGCGTGCGGGGAGTGAGGCCGCTGACGGAGAGGGAGCAGCGGCAGTCGCAACCGGAGAGATCGAACATGGCGATATTGACCTATGCGGGGATCGGGGCGCGGGCGACACCGGCATCCGTGTTGGCGGACATGACCGTGATGGCGGGATGGCTGGCGCGGACCGGCTGGCATCTGTCCAGCGGCGGCGCGAGTGGAGCGGACAGCGCGTTCGCAACGGGAGCGCCGGCCGGGCAGCGGACGATCTGGCTGCCATGGCGGGGCTATGACGGGCACCGCGGGCCGGACTGCCGGGTGCTGTCGGCGGCGGCGATTGCGGCGTGCATCGACATCGCGGCGCCCCTGCATCCGGCGTGGGAGCGGTGTTCGCCGGCCGTCCGCAAGCTGCATGCCAGGAACGCGGCGGTGCTCTCAGGCGGAAACCTGGATCGCCCGGTCGATGCAGTCGTGTGCTGGAGCGAACGCGGAGCGGTTACCGGCGGCACGGGCATGGCCATCCGTATCGCCGAGGCCCGCGGCATCCCGGTGCTGAACCTGGGATCGATGACGCCGCGTGCCGTCTGTGAGCGCCTGGCCGCGATCCGCCGCGCCGTCCATCCGTCGTAGAGGAAGAGTGAAGCGCCTGCCGGGCGATTGTCCGGCAGGGCGGAGGAGGGAACTCCCGCGCCGATTCCGGGCAGGGCACCGGCAAAGGAGTTCGCCATGTTTCGTCGCGATACATCCCTCGACCTTCCGATCGGCAGCGATCTGCTGCGGGAACTCGGCGTCGACCGTCACACCGTCCGCGAGATCGCCGAGGAAGAGCGCGCAATCCGCTGTGCCGAGCGCGGCCCGGTCTATCCGGAATACGGCTTCGCGAGCCTCGCCCCGGAACCGGCGTTCGGCATGGCCCTCCAGGACGCGGCGCCGGCGGAACCCTGGGACCCGGCGCCGTCGCTCCCTCCGGCCGATTAGAGGTGGAGGAGGGCTTGAAGAGATTGAACGGTCGGGGGTTCGGGGGAGTGACCCGGCCCCGGTCGTTCGGAACCCATCGTCATCATCCAGACCATGAAGGGGAATCGTCATGGCGTTTGGACTCAATCGCGTGGAACTGATCGGCCGCCTCGGCGCGGACGTCACCGTCAACCACCTCACCTCGGGCGGCCGCGTGGCCAACCTGAGCATCGCGACCGACGAGTCGTACATCAACAAGCAGACCGGCGAGAAGGTCGACAAGACCGAGTGGCACCGGGTCGTGACCTTCCAGGACGGCCTGATCGACATGTTCGAGAAGCACGCCACCAAGGGCCGCCTGGTCTACGTCGACGGTAAGCTCCAGACCCGCCGCTGGTCGAAGCCGGGCGAGGAAGGCGACCGCTTCTCGACCGAGGTCCTGCTGGTCCCGGGCGGCCGGGTGCAGTTCCTCGACAAGCCGAACGGCAACGGCGAGCGGATGCAGCCCGACCCCGACATGGCGGGCGACACCGGCGGCGTGCCGGCCTCCGGCGATCCGATGGATGGGAGTGACATTCCCTTCTAGCCGATCCGTCATCGCTCCTCCCTCCCCAACTGGGCCGGCGTCTCGTGCGTCGGCCCTTTCCTTTTGCTGCCGAGCCGGAGGCGCACCTTCCGACCTGCGCGACCCCGCTGCGCGCGGCCCGCGCCGCCGTCCCCGCCGGAGGGGAGGCGAGCTTGCGGTCGGGCGATGCGCGGCAGGGACGAAGGGAGCCCGCCGCCGGCAACGGAGGATGACGGCATGCGGATATACAGGCGCGACGAGGCCTGCGGGTTCCGGTTCACCCGCGAGATTTGGGGCGAGTTCAGCAACTTCGCGCCGCTGGCCGTGCCGATCACCGCCGGCCCGTGGACGTTTCCGACGTCCGAGCACTTGTACCAGGCGGCGAAGTTCGGCGCCGCCCCGGCGGTGCAGCGCCGGATCGCCCGCGCGCCCACGGCGCGCGAGGCGGCCGCCATCGGGCGCGGCACGACCGCCGGCCTCGACCCGGACTGGAACGCGCAGCGCGTGAACGTGATGCGCTGGGTGCTGCGCATGAAGCGCGAAGCGAACGCGGCCCAGATCGACGCCGCGCTCGACGCGACCGGCGAGCGCGCCATCGTCGAGGTCTCGACCCGCGACGCCTGGTGGGGCGCGAAGCCGGCGGGCGGCACCTTGCGCGGCCACAACGTGCTGGGGCGACTCTGGATGGAGCTGCGCCAGCAGCTGCGCGACGGCGATCCCGCCGCGCGCCCCGACGCCTGGACCGGCCGGATCCGCATCGGCCGCCTTGCCGGCGCCCGGTGACCGCACCCGCTGCCGGAGTCCGGGGAGAGCGTGCGCAGGAGCGTTCGCTTATATGAGGAGAGAGAGCATGGCGCGCGACAGCATCTTCGCCCAGGGGGCGCTCATCGTCCCCGACTTCGTCACCCCGGCGGAGGAGGAACGCATCCTCCTGCGCATCGCCCAGGCGCCGTGGATGACCGAGTTGAGCCGCCGCGTGCAGCACTACGGCTACCGCTACAGCTACAGCGGCGCCAGCCGCCCGGTCCCGGCCGCGCCGTTCCCGCGCTGGGCCGCGGTCATGGCCGACCGGCTCCGGGAGCACTTCGGCGGGGCGCTGCCCGCGCAGTGCATCGTCAACGAATACCGCCCCGGCCAGGGCATCGGCATGCACGCCGACCATCGCGATTTCGGGCCGGTTGTCGCCTCGCTGTCGCTCGCCGACGACTGGCCGATGCGCTTCCGCCCGCGCTCGGTGCGCCCCTACGCCCGCGACGGGCAGCCCGGCGACGAGGTGGCGGTGCTACCCCGCCGCTCGGTCCTCGTCCTCGCGGGCACGGCGCGCTCGGCGTGGATGCACGGCATCGACCGCGCCGACACCGCCGGCGAGGCCGCGACGCGCGTCTCCGCCACCTTCCGCACGCTTGCTTCCGCCGCCGCCCGGCCCTGAGCCGGGCGACGCCGGCCCTTCTTCGATCTTTTTTCCCGACAGGAGCTGCGCCATGATCCGTTTCGTTCAGGGCAACATCTTCGATTCCGGCTGCCAGGCCCTCGTCAATCCCGTCAACTGCGTCGGCGTGATGGGCAAGGGCCTCGCCCTCCAGTTCAAGCACCGCTTCCCGGCGAATTTCGAGGCGTACCGCGACGCCTGCGCCCGGCGCGCGGTCCGGCCCGGGCGCTGCCTCCTCTTCGACGCCGGCAGCGATCCGACGCGCTTCGTCGTCAACTTCCCGACCAAGCGCCACTGGCGCGACCGCAGCCGCATCGAGGACATCGCCGCCGGCCTCGACGACCTCGCCCGCATCCTCCATCGCGGCGCCATCTCCTCCGCCGCGATCCCGCCGCTCGGATGCGGCCTGGGCGGACTGCCCTGGCCCCGGGTCCGGTCCCTGCTGGTCGACCGCCTCGCGCCCTGCGGGCGCGTCTCCGTCGTCGTCCACGAACCCATCCGCCGGTAGCGCCGGGCAGCCTGCCGTCTCGGCTCCGGCGCTTCGCGCCCGTGCTTCGCTCGGGCCGCGCGCGCTCCGGCTCCGCCAGGAGGCGGAGGCCGGCCGGTATCGGGCGTCCCGCAGGTTCCCGAAGGAAGTCGCTCATGCAGCACGAACCGTCTCCCGCCGCCGCCATCGCGGCCACACTGGCCGAGCGCGCCGAGGAGGTATGCCGCCGCTATCTCCCCAATGGCCGCAGGCTCGGCCGCTACTGGATATGCGGTGACCTCGACGGCGCCCGCGGCCGCTCGCTCTTTGTCCGCCTCTCCGGCTCCGGCAAGCCGGGTGGCTGGACGGATGCAGCAACGGGCGAGCATGGCGACCTGCTCGATCTCATCCGCTACCGCACCAACGCGCCGACGCTGCGCGCGGCGCTCGACGAGGCCCGCGCCTTCCTCGCCCTGGAGCCTGCCCCGGACCGCGTTCCGGGGGCCTCGGACGCGCCCTACGACGCGACCGAGGCGGCCCGCCGCCTTTGGCGGCGCTGCCGCGCCATCGCCGGCACTCATGCCGAGCGCTACCTGCACGCGCGAGGTCTTCTGCAATGCCGCTTCGCGGCGCTGCGCTTCCACCCCGAGCTTCGCTACCGCGAAGGCTCGACCGTGCGCCGGTTCCCGGCACTGGTCGCCGCCGTCACCGGCGACGGCGGCCGGATCTTCGGCGTGCAGAGGACCTGGCTCGATCCGCGCGCGCCCGCCAAGGCGGACGTCGCGGCGCCGCGCAAGGCGCTCGGACGCATCCACGGCCTCGCGGTGCGCTTCGGCGCGCCCGCCGACGATGCTGCGCTCGTCGTCGGCGAGGGCGTCGAGACGGTGCTCTCGCTCGTCACCGCCGTGCCGGCGATCACGGCGGCGGCCGCGCTGTCGGCCGGGAGCCTCGGCGCATTCGCGCCTCCGCCCGGCGTCGCGCGGCTGGTGATCGCGCGGGACAACGACGAGGACGGCGCGCTCGCTGCCGAACGCCTCGCCCGGCGCTGCGCGCGGGCGGGCGTCGCCGCCACGGTGATCGTGCCTGTCGGCAACGACTTCAACGACGACCTGGTCGATCTCGGCGCAGCGGCGCTTCGCGCCCGCTTCGCACCGCTGTTCCGCTGCGCGGGAGGAAGAGGGGAGCGGCGGGTCGGGCGAGCCGACCCGAAGGGAGGAGGGAGCCGATGAGCGCCGTCATCAATCTCCGGCACGAGCCGAAGCTGCGCGAGGCCTTCGAATACACCCATGTCGTGAACAACACCGTGCTGGTCGACCGCCGCACGAAATGGGGCAATCCGTTCCGGATCGGCCCCGGCCAGGATGCCGGGCAGGCGGTCGCGCGCTACCGCGTCGACCTCTGGCAGCGCATCCGCGCGGGCGAGGTGTCGCTGGAAGAACTCGCGGAGCTCGCGCCCTGCTGGCTGGCCTGCTGGTGCGTCGGGAGCCACGCCTGCCATGCCGAGGTGATCGCCCGCGCGGCGGCCTGGGCAGCGGACCGTCTGGCGGAGCGCGACACACGGCAGGCGCAGGGCGGCGCGTCATGAGCGCCATCGCCTTCCACCGCATCGCTCCGGACGAGTCGCGCATCGTCCTCGATGGCGACCATGTCGGCGAGGTCTACGCGCTCGACGATCCGCTCTGCCAGGGCGCGCGGTATTTCGTGGTGCATCTCGACGAGGATCCGCGAGGACCCCGCCGCGTCCATGACCGCAATCGCATTCGCGAGGTGACCGAGCGTCTGGTTCTCTCGCATCCGCTATGGGGCTGACCGTCCATGCCCGGAGTTCCGATCGGCAACGCATTGAATGTGGCGGAGGAGTTGGGCGATGCCTTCGGCCCGGGCTCTCCGCTCATATCTCCACTCGCTGGCGCTCGCTCCGATACCGCTGCGATCCCTATCGCCTTCGGTCGCTGGCGCTCCCTGCGCGCTCCGCTTGCAAGGATTGCTGTCAGGCCGGTGTGTCGTTTCGGAGGCCGTGCCGAGCCGCACCGCCGCAAGGGGGCCGTGCAGGTGGAGAGAATTGGCCAACCGACGTGATCGCTCATTGTGCCACAGTAGAGTCGAGGACTGGCGCGCCAGTTGTAGGGTCCGGTGGCTTGTCCGTCGCTTTCGCTCCGGGCCTCAGTCCGGCTCCCATGACCGCGTTTCCAGTCCCCGCTCATCAAACCGGACGTGCGGATTTCCCGCATCCGGCTTTCGGACGAGATCATGCCTTCGCGCTCGGAAGGCCCAGTGCCTGCCGCGTCAGACGGGTGAGGCCGTATTCGTCGTGGAGCCTCTGGGCGGGGTATTGCACAGTTGCCCCGTGCCGCGTCTTGTGCTTTCGGCAGAGCCACTGGCGAAACCGCCGGACCGCATGTCGGTTGACGACGTTGAAGGCCGGGCTGACCTGCCCGAGGCTAAAGTAGTTTGCCCACCCGGTCATAGTCCGGTTCAGACGCCCTACCATCACCTCCGATGGTTGCCCACCGTACCCTCTCACCGTCATGTCGCTGATCCTGCGGCATATGCTCTGGACACTCGCCTGGCTGGGCCGGGTGCCGATGTACGACCCCCGACCATCCCGGCGGTAGGTGTGTCCGATGCGGTAACCCAGAAACTCTAAAGGCTCTTCCGGGCACCGCAAGCACCGGGTTTTCCGCGCGTTGACCGTGAGCTTCAGACCCGCCATGAGCCGCTCGACCGCCGCCAGCATTTCCGCCGCCGGGGCCTTGCCGAGCACACAGAGGTCGTCGGCATAGTTCACGATTTCCGCACGGAAGCGCCGGGCGTAGCCCAGCGCCTTCCAGCCCAAGATGAAGCGCCGCATGTAGACGTTGCTGGCCAAAGGCGAGATCGGTGCCCCTTGCGGGGTTCCTTTCCGTTCCCTGCGCGCCCGGTTCGTGCGGCGCTTGCCGCCCTCGCCGTCGTCCTCTTCCACCGGCATTTCCAGCCACGCCTTGATGAGCTTGAGCATCCGCCCGTCGCTGATGCGGCGGGCGAAACTCTTGAGAAGCTCGGCGTGCGGTATCTCGCCGAAGTAGTTGGACAGGTCGCAATCAACAACCTCTTGGTGCCGCCCATATAGGAGGCGGCGAACGCGTTTTACCGCGCCGTGGGCACTCCGTCCCGGCCTGTAGGCGTACTGCTCCGGTTGCAGGTCCGCTTCGAATATCGGCTCAAGCACAAGCAGAGCCGACGTCTGCGCTACCCGGTCCCTTATGCAGGGGATGCCCAATGGCCGGAACTTGCCGGGCTGCTTCTTCGGGATGAGCACCTGCCGTACCGGCTTCGGTGTGTACGCCCCATCCTTCAGTTCCCGCGCCAGTTCCCCAAGCCAGCGCCCCACGCCAACCGACTCGATGTCCGCGAACGTCTCGCCATCCACCCCGGCAGCCCCGCCATTCCGGCGAACCCGCTTCCAGGCTTCGGCGAGGAAGTCCTCGCGCCACACCTTGTCGATCAGCGCATGGAATCGCCGACCGGGTTCTTCCTTAGCTTTCGCATGTAGCACGGTCTGGAGTTTCCGAACTCTGTCTGACCCTGTTAGGTTTTCACCAGTAGTCACGCCTTGCTTCCTTTCCGTACTGCTCTCGAACCAGGGCTCCTTTCCTCCACCGGCATTACCCGGCTTCAGCGGTACTACGAGCCCATCCGCCACCCTGCCGGCCCAGCCTGCCCCTCGCGGGGTTCCGGTTGGTGTGTGCACACCACCGACAGGGCTTCCCGTGTTGCCTCCATCCTCCTCTTCCATGCGTGCCGCCGCCATTGCCCCGGTGGGACCGGCCGGTGCTTGCGTCGTTCGCTTCCCGACCGATGGCAGCCTTCCCCGGAGCACGGGCGGGTCGGCTCCCACATCACTGGTTTCGAGGCCTGCTCGGCGTTCACTGCACGTTGCGGCCCGCATGGTCGCTAAGCCGCCCAAGGCGGCCCGTTACATCGAAGTGCTTCAAGCTATGTCGTTACCTCCATAACTCGCTCCGATTGCTACCGGCTGGAACGACATTTGCCGGGCGGGATTTGCACCCGCTGAAGGATGGTGCCTTTCACGGCACACCGTGCTCCCTCCGCCAACCCTGCGGGTCCTCCGCTGCGCTCCGGCGCGGGGAGGCTCCGCTAGGCGCCGCGCCGGGGCGACCGTGGCTCAGGCCCAACCTCCGCTAAGGCCCGCGCAAGCGCGAACCTAAGCTCCGATAGGGCCTTGCGCCCGCACCACTCGCCCCGACGCGACGCCAAGCTCCACCAACCCCGCGTGGCTGCGGTCCGCGCGCGTGTCCCAAAGAGCCATCACATCGGGGATCGGCCCCGGACGTGAAACCGATCGACAAGGAGATCGACATGACTTTCGATATCGACACCATCGAGACCGCCGCGCACTCCGTTACCGCGACCGTCTGCGAGAATGCGGCCCTGTTCGGCGCGACCCCCGAGCGCGACGAGTTCGATACCCGCGAGATCTGGGACGCCGACGACGCCAATGACGCGGTGCTCGAGTCCTTCCGCATCCTCTGCGAAGGCGTCGCGCCCGACGGGTTCCAGCTGGCCGACGAGCGCGAGAGCCTGCTCTGGGGCTTCGTCAACATGCTCGACAGCCAGACCCAGCGTCTCGACCGCGCCGCCGACAAGCTGATGCCCGACCTCCGCGACCTCCAGCGCGAGCAGGACGGCACCGAGATCAAGTCGCGCGAGCTGGAGCTGACGACCGACCGGGCGCAGAACCTCACCGACCGGCGCGACGCGTTCGAGCAGATGCGCGATGCCGCCGCCGAGGCATACCGCAGCGAGACCGGCGGCATGTGGCGGCCCCGGCGCGGATCGCATGCGAGCCAGACCGGCAAGCTGACCTCCGCCGCCATCGACGCCCGCGACTACCAGCGCGCCAGGAAAGACCGCAAGACCATGGCCCACCTGCCGCAGGGCACCCTCGTCGCCATCGCGGGCGGCAAGGACATCGCCAACCCGGCAGCGGTCATCGAGCGCCTCGACAAGACCCGCGCCAAGTATGCCGACATGGTGCTCGTGCATGGCGGCGGACCCGGCGTCGAGAAGATCGCGGCCAGCTGGGCAGAGCGCAACGGCGTCCACCAGATCGTCTGCAAGCCGGACTGGGACCGCCACGGACGCGCCGCCCCGTTCCGCCGCAACGACGAGCTTCTCAACCTCCTGCCGAAGGGCGTCATCGCGTTCCCCGGCTCCGGCATCACCGAGAACCTCGTCGACAAGGCGCGGCAGCTCGGCATCCCGGTCCAGCGCATCGCAGCCTGACCGCAACATCTCGCGGGCCGCACCGTTGCTCCGGCGGTGGTGCGGCCCGTTTCGTTTCCGACCGACGGTGTTTGAGGCGGCACCGTCGTTCTCGCGGGCGCTTCGCGCCGCGCTCGCCGCCTCGCTCCGCTCGCCCGCGTGCTCGCCGTGGCTCGCACCGGTGCGGGCGCCTCCGCCGCCACGCCGTTCGCTCCTCGCGACACGCGCCGCTGCACCATATCTGCGCATGAGTGCTTCGCTTACTGCGCCGACAACGGCGCAGTGCCGGCCGCATCGCTCGCGGCACTTGTGCAGGCGCTCCTGCGGCGCCCGTCTGCACTTCGTTCGGCACTGCCAGCCGCTCAAGCGCCGCTGCGGCTCCGATCCGCCGGGTCCTCCGGCGTCGATCTTCCCGATCTCCCGTACAGCATGAATCGTCTGTCTGACCCGCCGGGCGGGCCTTGGGTTTCACACCCCACGCATCCCCGATGCAGAGGGCGCATGCGCGCGCAGAGCCTTCCTTTTCAACGACTTGGGGGGATTTGGGGCGCCTTTCAAAGCCGGATTCTTGTTTGACGGAGACGCTTCTCCGGAGAACCGCGCGGGTTCTCTGGAGAACCGTGACCAAGCCGCTGGAATCGCAGGTACTTTTCACCGGCGGTTCTCTGGAGAACCCTCGTCCGACCGGGGCGGTTCTCCAGAGAAGCGCCGAATTCGGCCGGAAATTCTCCAGAGAACCGTGCCCGAGGCCCCAGAATTCTCTGGAGAAGCGTCCTGTTTCAGCCCTTTGCCGCAGCCGTGCCTGACGCTGTTCCTATCCCGCCGGGGCGCCGGTTCGACCGCAAGCCGCAACGCCGCCGGGTCCAGTACCCCGGCGCCCGAAGTGCCGGATGCTCGTTTGCCGTTGACAGTTGGCGGCGGCGGCGGCGTAAGGTTGCACTGTAGGGACACCCTGGCCCCGGAGATTGCCATGAGAAGGTGGTTCGCGGCGCTTATTCTCGTTCTGCTGACCGGCGCGCCCGCGTTCGGGGACGAGGCGGCCCGGGATAAACTCCGCATCGGCGTCGATCCCTCCTATCCGCCGTTCAGCGAGATCGACGAAGACGGCCGGCTCATCGGCTTCGACATCGACATCGCGCTCGCGCTCTGTGTGCAGATGAAGACCGGGTGCGCCTTCGTCCGCCAGGACTGGGAGGGGCTGATCCCGGCGCTCAGGGCCGGCGAGTTCGACGCCATCGTCTCCAGCATGTCGATCACCGAGAAACGCCGGCGCCTGGTCGCCTTCACGGAGCGCTACTACAGCAACCTCGTCCGCTTCGTGGCCCGGAAGGGCTCCGGTTTCGATCCGGCGGCGCCGGCGGGCCGGGCCATCGGCGCGACCCGGGCGACGATCTCGTCGGACTGGCTGGAGGCCAACATGTCCGGGGTTGCCGACATTCGGCTGTTCACGGAACTGGATGCGCCGCTCCGGGCGCTGGCGGAGGGGCGCCTCGACGCGGTGTTCGGCGACGGTCTCGGCTTCTGGAACTGGCTGCGGAGTCCCGAGGGCGCCGGATTTGCCTATGTGGGCGACGGCTACCGCCTCGACGAGGGCATCGGCATCGCCGTGCGCAAGGAGGACGAGGCGCTGCGCCTCCGGCTCAACCGGGCGCTTCGGGCGATCCTCGCCGACGGCACCTACGAGAAGATCAACGCAAGATACTTCCCGTTCAGCATCCATTAGCGCCCGCACGCCCCGGGTCGGTAGACCCATGGACGCCGCCGTTTCGCTCGCCGGGTTGCCGTTCCAGCAGCCTGTCCTGATACTCCCGGGCGCCCGCGACCAGCTCGTCGAGCTCCTCCTCCCGGCCTTCGTCGATCATCTCGCTGCGCAATTTCGTCACCATGATATGCGCCGCGCGGAAGGTCGTCTCGATCAGCGGGGCCAGGCGATGGCCCGCCGTTCCCCCGCCGGCCATCGCTTCAAGGGTAGCGAAGCGCACGAACTCGGGGCCGGTGAGGCCGCGCGCATCGGCATGGGCCTCGATCCGGTCCCATTCCCCGTCGAGGAACCGGATCGAATGCGGACTGCGCCTCTCGGCTTTCCCGGCCTCGGCCGGTTTCGTTTCACGGTGTTGGCCGTCCATCTTGTCCGTTCTCCTTCATCCATTTCGTCTTCGCACGCGCCGGCAGCAGCGCCAGTTGGGCTACAAGCCGAGGTCCATGCCGCCCTTGCCGCGCCCGCGCGAGGGAGGTTCCGGCGTCTTCGCGGGCGATTTTTCCGCCTGCCGGCTCTTTCCGATGCCGTCCCCGGCGCCGCGTTGCGGCCGCGAGAGGACGTCCGGCGCGGCCCTTTCCCGGTCCTTCGCGGCCGTCGCGGACCGGTCTTTCTCCCTGCCGGCGCTGCTTTCCGGTTGCCGTTCGCGCCGCGGACCGTCCGCCGGGGCGGTCCCGGGCGCCCTGGCCGGCTCCTCGCGCGCCGTTTCGCCGATGGCTTCGAGCGCCGCGATGCGCTCGCCGGTGACGGATTCGAGCTGGGCCCGGAGATCCTTCGCGTCGTCGGTGACCAGCTCGGCGCGGTCGCGCGCGCGGCTGATCTCGACATAGAAGCTCTTCTGCGTGGTGAGATGCTTGTGCCGGGCCTCCATGGCGGCGATGACCCTGTCCACCGTGCGGCCCTGAAAGGCGTGTACGGTGGACGCCCAGGCATGGTCGAGATGGCGCAGCTGCGGGTCGCCCGCGCCCAGTTCGAGGGTCTTGCCGTCCTCCAGGCGGAAGGTCACCCGCCCGTGCGCGACCTTCAGGACCTCCGCCGTGCGGCTGTTGACCAGCCCGAGCCCGGCATCGTTGCGGGTCCAGCGGATGCGGTCGCCGGCGCGGAGCTCGATCTCCTCGACGTGATAGACCTCGCTGCCGCCCCGGCGCCCGCCGATCTGTTGCGGCTTCCAGGCGACGGACCCGCCCCTGCCATCGTCGAGCAGCACCGCGCGGGTCTTGTAATCGACGCCGATTACCGTGCGCTCGTCGCCCTTTTCGACGCCGATCCGCCTGTAGGACCGGTGGAACGCGACCACGTCTCCGGGGCCGTAGTTGTCCGCAAGCGCCTTCTCGGCACCGGTATAGCCCTTCGAGACCAGCCGCTCGCTCTCCATGGCGGGCCCGTGGATGCGGCCCTCGCGCGCGAGACGTTCCCGGATATGGCCGTTGATCTGCTGACGCAGCTCATGCGAGGGCGCCATCACGCCGGTGTTGTCGCGCTCTTCATGCGAAAGCCGGAGCCATCTTGCGGCGACCGCGCCGGCGATATTGTCCGGCTTCACCTCGGCGACATTGCTTCCGAGCCTCTCGAACGCGCGTCCGACATCGCCTTTCAGGCTCGCCTCGACCGCTTCCTTCAGGGCGGGATCGCGCTGGCGCATGATCTCGTCCATCACCGCCGTCTTCATGCCGGCGGCCTGGAGCTGGGCGAACGGTTTGCCGGCATCGACGGCGTCGAGCTGCCTGGCATCGCCCACGAGCACCACGCGGGGAATGCGCAGCGCGTTGGCGATCCGGAGCAGGTCGCGGGCCTGCACGGTGGAAGCCAGCGAGCCCTCGTCGACCACCAGGACGGTCTTCGCGAAGGCGGCGCGCATTTCCCTGGCGCCCTTCTTCGTGAGCCTGCCCTCGGCGACGCCGGCATTGCGGGCGAGGAAGCGCTGCAGGGTCTCGGTCTCGATCCCGGCTTCCGAGGCCAGCGTCTCGGCCGCGGAAGCCGAGGGCGCGAGCCCCGTCATGCGCCAGCCCTTCTTCTCGGCAAGCGTGCGCGCCCGGTTGAGCATGGTGGTCTTGCCGGTGCCGGCATAGCCCTGCACGCCGACCGTGCGGTCCTTCGCCGACAGGATCGTCTTCACCGCGTCCTTCTGGCCGGCCGTGAGGGGTCCCCGGCTCAGATGCCCCTGCACCTGCCAGCCGCGCATGACCGCCCGGCCGCGGCCCTGGCCGGCCTGCATCGACGCCACCGTCTCGCGCTCCTCGGCCACGCTGCGCTCGGTGGCGAGCGAGTCCTCCGCGCCCGGAAGGTCGACGGCATGCAGCGCGCCGGCCTTCTCCAGGGCGGCGACCTCGCGCCCGGCCCCGGAGATCGTGACGGCGCCCGGCGCATGGGCGAGCGCGGCGGCGAAGAGATCGCTGCGCGGGAACACCGCTTCGCGCTCCGACAGATGCGCCAGCGCCCAGGCGACGGCCTCCGCCGCGGGCGAGGGCGGCTCGGCTTCGGACGGTAATTCGCGCCCGGGTGCTTGCGCCGGTCCGTCGAGCGGCAGATCCACCTGCTTCATTGGACCGGCCGTCTTGCCCGAGGCGGCCGGCTGCGGCTCGCTGTCGATATCGTGTTGTGCCACCCGACCCGCCATTTCCCGAACCGGCGAGGCGGATTTCTCTACGGCCTCCGCAACCAGTGCGCGGGCGTCGAGGCCGAGATCGGCGGCCTGGTTCCGCCAGACCTCGCGCAGCTCCCCGCGGTCGATGTCGCGCTTCGCGGCGCGGGTCATCAGCGCCGCGCGCTCGGCGAGGCGCGGATTGTCCGCCGTCGCGCCGAGACCGCGCGCTTCCATCGCCGCCTCGATCTCCGCGCGCCGGGTCGAGAAGGCCGCGACGGCCTCGCGCGGCACGCCCGCGATCTCGAAGCGGCCGTCGGCATGGGTCTTCTGGATGCCGTAGCCGAGCCTCGCCAGCCCCGCCGCGAGCTCGTTGCGGTAAAGCATGCCGATCAGCTTCTGCTTTTCGTAGAGGCCCTCGTTTGCCATCGAGCGCCACTTGCCGTCCTCGCCCCGGACCATGTTGGCGAGCACCGCATGGGTGTGCAGCTGCGGGTCGAGATTACGGCTGGTATCGTGCCTGAACAGTGCCGCCACGATATTCTGCCCGCCGACCCTCGCCATCTTCCCCGAGTCCGGATCCTTCATCCTCGTTTGGGCGGCGTTCCCCTCGACCCAGGCCAGAGTCGCCGCCACGGCGCGGTCATGCGCCTCGACGATGCGGTCGTCGCCGCCCACCAGTGCCGCGATGGAGACGGACTTGGGCGCGCTGAAGGTGAGGTCGCGGCCGGGCCGGTGCAGGATCTCGCCGTCCCTGCCGCGCCGGCCGAGCTGCCGCCCCGAGCCGTCCGGCACCCGGCCTTCAAGCACCGCCCGGAAGGTGTCGGGATCGACCGGCCCCTTCAGCCCGAGCTCTTCCGCGCCCTTGCCGGCCCAGGCGCTCGCCTCGCGGTGCTCGGGGTCGTCCTTCGCATAGTAGCCGTCGCGCTCGTAATAGGACGCGCCCTGCGACGCCGAGGCCAATGCGCCGATCGACAGCATGGGTCAGTACCACCCGGGCCTTGCGGGGCCTTCCTCCGGCGGCGATGGGTCTTCACCGGCCTTGTCCGGCGAGCCGGCCCCGGTCTTCGCCGCGGGGTCTGCCGCTTCGCCGCCTTTCGGTTCCGATCCGGTGCCGGCATCGGCTGCCGGCGCTTCGCCATGTCCGGCGGTTTCGTTCGGCTTCGACGCCGCTTGCGAGGCGTGGACGGTCTGTCCGGCGTCGGGCTCCTCGACGCGGAGGCTGTCGATATCGCCGTCTTCCTCCGCAGCGCCGCCGGCTGCCGTCTCCGGTTCGGCGCCGGGAGGGGGAAGAAGGCTCGGTTCGTCCGGAGGGGGCGCCGGATTCCGTCCGGCCTTTCCGCCAGTCTTCGACCCGCCGCCGGCGCAGAGGCCGTCCAGCTCCGGGAACAGCTCCGGCTGGCCCGGCCGGCCGGTTTCCGCGCCGCCGGACCCGGACACCGTGGCGGGATCGCCGGGTTTATCCGTGTCGCGAGATGCCGACGGCGGGTCCGCGCCGTCCCTGCGCGGCACGAACCGCTCGGCAGCGGCGGGCCGGACGACGTAATCCAGCTTGATGGAGGCGACCGGGAACGGGCCGGGGAATTTGAGATAGCCCGAGAGGTTCTCAAGCCGCATGATCTCGGACGGCAGCGTGAGCGCCCTGAGCTCGCGCCGGGGCGTGAGGCTCACCCCGTCGCGGATGGTGTTGGCGCCGTAGGAGAAGCCCTCGGCGATTTCCTCGACCTCGCTGCGCCCGAGGCTGTCGGCCGACCACTGCGCCGTATCCCGGTCGGGCGCGGCCAGCACCACCCGCGTGCCGCACAAGCCCGATATCGTCTCGGCGCCGTTCCGGCCGTAGAGGTCGCGCAGCGCCGAGGCGACCTGCACGCCGAGCACGAAACAGCCGCCGAACTGGCGCGACTCGGCAAGACCCGGCTGGAGCGAGGGCACCTGGTGCAGCGTCGGCAGCTCGTCGAGGATCACCCAGATGCGCCGCCCGTCGTCCTGGGCCAGCGAGAGCATGGCGTTGACCGCGATCTCCAGCCAGGTCGAGATCAGGCCCCGCAGGGAGGCATGCTGGTCGCCGCGCGAGGTCAGGAACAGGAACCCGTCCTGCCGCTCCCGGGAGATCCACTCCCGGATCGAGAAGGGCGCGCCCTCGTCGGGCAGGAACTCGAAGGCGGCGAGATTGGCGGTCAGCATGGCGCGCACGCTGAGCGCGGTCTTGGGGTTCTCGGGATCGACGATCGACTGCGCGACCGTGCCCTCCATCGCCTGGGCGAGCGCGGTGAGGTCGGTCTTGAGCAGGTGGTCGACCAGGACGCGGTTTTCGGTGACGCCCTTCTCGCGCAGCACGCCCGCGCCGTTGGCGAAGAGCTGCCGCGCCGCCGTCACCCAGAAGGGATCGACGGTGTCCTTCTGCTGCGGGATCAGCGCCGCGGCCATCATGTCGAAGTCGCGCGGATTGCGCGCTTCGAGGAAGGGCGACCAGCGGGGCGCCCGTGCATCGAGCGGGTTCATCAGCACGTCGCAGGCGGGATCGAAGAAGGTCGCGGTGTAGGAGCCCATCTTGTCGTAGATCACGCAGCGCTCGCCCCGACCACGGATCTGGGCCACCAGGTCGGAGATCAGCACCGTCTTGCCCGAGCCCGTGGTGCCGGAGACGATCGTGTGCTGGGTCTCGGTCCTCTCGGGATACGGGATGCCGGCAATGCGCCAGGGCCGGAGCCTCTTCCCGCCCGGCGCGCGGTCGAGCAGGCGCAGATGGGGCGGCCGCACCCGGCGATGCAATTCCGCAGCCGTGACCAGTTCCGCGCCCCTGATCCGCTTCTGCCGCCCGAGCTGCACGCCGCGATACCAGAAGACGGCGAGGAAGAGCGCGATCAGCCCGCCGCCGGTCTTCAGGCCGAGCCAGGCGCTCGCGAACAGTTCCGCCCTGATCCGCTCGCGCGCCTCCAGGGCGGGAACGGAAACGGCGATGTCGCTTATCGCCAGCGCGCGCACGGTGCCGTCGGGGAAGCGGATTTCCTGGCCCGAGTCCGGCTCATAGCCGAGCGCGAGCTTGGTCTCGGCGAGCGTTACCATGCCGGCGGCATACCATTCCGCGCCCGAGGTCGACCGCCAGAGGTTCCAGGCCGGAACGGCGACGGTGGTGAAGGCGGCGAACAGCAGCGCGGCCTGGAACAGCTGGCCCCACATGCGGATGCCGTGGAAGACGGTCTGGCCGCCCCGGAGCGTCGAGCCGCCGATGCCGCGGATCATCGGCGCCCCGCGGGCCGCGCCGCCCGGAGGTAAAGGCCGGCGGAGGGCGGGGCGAAGGCGGCGGGGCCGAAGGGAGGTTTCGGGGATTCCCCTTGCCCGTCCCGGCCGTGTGATCGGAGACCATGGACATGACACAAACGCACAATCGGCGGAGCAGCGGCGCCGATGCGCCCCGGACCACCTGGATCGAGCGCCTCATCGTGCTTGGCGGGTTCGCCACCGCTGCGCTCTGCACATCGGTCGCCGTAATCCTCGGAACCGGCATGGAGTCCATCGGCCCGCTCTGGCTGGCGGCCGTCGTCTGGACCGTGCCGGCCTCGCTGGCGCTGGCGCTCCGGCGCGGCTTCGTTCGCGGCGACTGGTCCGCCTTCCGGAACCGCGAGTTTCCGGACGACAGCGAGCTGATCGACTGGACCACGCAGACCGGCGAGTACGCCTGGATGGCCGTCGCCGAGGAGCACGAACGCCTGATGCGCAGCAACTGAAGCCGGAACCGGCATCACGGCGAGGAGGCTCCCCAGTCCCTTTCGTCCCGTGTCCGCCCGGTCCTGCTCCCGCCTCCGGGCGCGCCGTCGGGCACCGCGTTCTTCGCGCTGCCGAAGAGCTGGCCGGCGAGCCAGTCGCCGACGACCGGCAGGTTCTCGGTCGCGTGGCGCTCGAAGGGCTTCTCCGTCTCCGCCGCGACGCCGGCCCGGCCCGCCGCCGCTTCCTCCTTCGTCACGCTCTCGCGCGCCTCGCGGGCGGCGCCCTTCATGACGAGCTCGGTCTTGGTCTCGACCCGCTCGTCCATCGCCTTCGCCGGCGCCTCGCCCGGCCGCGGAGCGCCGGCGTTGCGCGCCCGATCCCTGACACCGGCCGACCAGCCGGCGTGGGCCGCCGCGGTCTCGCGGGCGTAGTCCTCGCGCAATTGGCCCGTCGCCGCGCCGTATTCCGTCGCGCCGCCGACGGTGGAGGGATCGGGTCCCGCCGGCGCCGGGAACTCCTCCGCAATGAAGGCGGCGGCATGTTCGCGGAGCTGCTCGGCATCCTCCGGCGTCTGCGGCGAGGCGATGCGCATGGCGCCGGCCGCGCCGATCGGGCGCCCGTCCGTGCCCTCCCGCTCCGACAGCCAGGCGAAGAAGGGCTGGCCGAGCTCGCGCTCGACCGCCTGGGCGTCGGAGCGGACCTGCGCGGCCTGCTCGGACCAGCTTTCCGACTCCTGCCGGGCCAGAGATGCCCGCTCCTGGAAGCTCCGCATCCGGGTGAGGTTGGCCGACACGCTCTCGTCGAGGCTGGAGAGTTCGCTGTCGCCGGTCTGCGTCGAATACCGCCGCGAAGCCTCCGACACCCTCGACCAGGTCTCGGTGACGCCGTGCTGGCGGTCGTATTCCTTCACACGGTTCCAGGCGTCGGATTCGATGGTCTGGCCGCGCCACATGACCGAGCCGTCGGCGCCGACCTTGACCACGAAGTCCCAGCTGCCGCCGATGCGGGCCTGGCCGGTCAGCACCGCCGCCTGGTTCTTGGTGATGCCCGCGATCTCTGCCAGCTTCTCGACATGGGAGTCGAGCTGCTGCGCCTGGCTGCTGTCGGATTCGGTGACGCCCCTGGCATGGGCCTCGCCCGTGCTGACGTCATGGCTGTAGCGCTCCATCAGCGCCGTCGCGTCGGTGACGGCGGCGTTGCGCGCCTGTCCGGCCTCGGCGGACCAGTGGCGCGAGAGGCCGCGGGCATGGGCCGCGCGCTGCTCGTGGCTGGTGGCCAGCGACTCCGACAGGCGCACGCCGGCGGCGGGGATGCGGCTGGTGGCCGCGCCGGCATCGGCCACCGCCGTCCCGTCGCCGGTCACCGTCATCGCCGCCCCGGCCGGCGCATAGCCGGTATAGCGGTCGGTATCGACATGGGCGGAGGTGCGGATCTGGCGGCCCTCCAGGGTCGCGAAGCGGTGGCTGTCGTAGCCGGTGTTGGCGAGCGAGAGATTGCCGGTCGTGCCTTCATGCGCCGCCGACGAGGCTGCGTCCTGGCCGACCGCCAGCACGGAGGTCGCGAGCACCGTCGCCTTGGAGAGCCCGTAGGCGAGTGCTGCGGCGAGGAACGGCACCGACATGGAGAGGTAGCCCGACATCACCGCCACGTCGGCGGCCACGGCGCGTATCCCGGCCTGCGCCACCAGCGAAATGCCGATCTCGCCGTTCGGCATCGCGGCGGCGGCCGACATCCTTTCCGCGGCCTCCCCCATGCTGATCCGGTGCAGCACCGCATAGAGCGGCCCCCAGCTCTGGAGCCAGACCAGCCCGGTGACGTAGGACCGGAAGATCGTCGCGCCCGCCGGGGTCAGCATCAGCAGCACCGCCATCGGGAAGGCCCCGACATAGAGGCACTCGAACACGATCCGCAGCAAGGGCACCCAGGTCTCCGCCTGGCGCCCGATGGCGCGATAGGCCGAGACCGTCTGGGCCTCCGCGCGGGCCTCGGTATAGGCCCTGAGCGCAGCGGCATTCCCCGCCTCCGCCGCCCATTGCTCGCCGGCGTCGTGGACCGCGTTCAGCACCATCTGCTGGCGAATGATCTCGCCGGCGGAGCGCGAGGCGCCGATCAGGAAGTCGTGCGCGGCGGGGAGCGAGGCCAGAAGCTCGGCCCGGGCCAGCGCATCGGTCCGGGCGTCGGGGAATATGCGCCGCCCGAAGATGGTGCCGGCGCGGGCGATCTCGGCGTTCCACTGCGCGTTCAGCCTTCCGGCCGCGTCGCGGCAGGTGACGATCTGCCGGTCTACCGTGGTGGCGCCGGTGCCCGAGGCGGCCTGCCTTGTGGCGAACTCCATCATGCGCGCCGGCGAGGCCCCGGCCGACGGCGTGCCCGTCGCCGTCACCAGCCGCCAGATGTCGGTCGACTCCCGCAGATCGTCCGCCGAGACATGGCCCAGCAGCAGGGCGGGGAAGACGCACTGCCTTGCATAGTTGCGGATGTTGCGCGCAAACACCGCGTCGGTGACTTCGAGCCGGGTCGCCTTGTCCGCGAGCCGCGCCCCGAAGATCAGCCCGTGGCGGCGGTAGGCGAGATCGTTCGGCAGCGCGAAGGCCTGTTCGGTCAGGCGCGTCAGCCCGTCGCCCACCTGGCTGGTGAGCGACGCGAACAGCGCGAGGCCGATGGGAACGTTGGCGACCACCGCCGGCGCCAGCGCCGGATCGAGCCGGTCCACCACCCTGACCGTCGCCTTCGGCACGATCATCGCGCCCCAGACGGCGGCGAACAGCAGCATCCACTTCGCGTTGTCCTTCCACGAGCCGCCGAAGGCGGTGCGGAACAGGACCCAGGCGAGGCCGGCCATGCCGGCGAGCTGGGCGAGGTTGACGAAGGCCCCGCCGCCGGTGATCGCCGCCACCGCGTTCAGCAGGTCGACCAGGTAGGCGCCGCCGCCGAGGGTGAAGATCTCGTACATTATATATAGGCCCTACCGCGACCCGGCCCCGGCGCCGCCCCTTGCGAAGGCGAGCGCGGCGCGGAGATCGGCGGAGAGCGCCCCGGCGAGCTCGGTCTCGATCAGGCGCAGCTTCTCGACCACGGCGAGCGCAGTGTTGAAGCGGGCGAGGCCCTCATTGCGGTGCCGCGCCAGCGCGGTGCGGTTCCGGCGCAGTCCTTCGCGCCACCTTTGCAACTGCTCGCCGTCGGCGATGTCGAGGGTGCCGGCGCGCTCCTCGACCGTGCGGTGCAGGTCCGAGAGCCAGACCTGCATCACGTCGAGCGCGACGGCCTCGGCGAGCACATCCATCTCCTGATCGACCACCGCGCCGCGATAGGCGGCGGCCGCATTGGCGACCCGGTAGACCGGCAGCGTGGTGAGATTGACCAGCCCCAATGCCGGCGCGGGCGGCGCGGTGTCGTTCCTTACCGCATCGACCAGATCGCGCAGCAGCTCGGCCACCCGCGCCCGGAAGCCCCGGTCGGCGGGTATGCTGACGCTGGCCAATGTCGGGTTGAGGCAGAGGGTATTGGTGTCGCAGCGATAGACGGGCAGGCTGCCGCCGCCCTCCATCAGCACCTCCGTCACCCGCCGGTCGAGCGCCAGCGGCTCCAGGATGCGCACCCGCGGTCCCGACGTGTCGCCGTCCGAGGTCGGCGCGGTCACGATCAGCGTGCCGGTCACCGCCATGGCGAACTCGGCGAGCTGCGCATCGCCGGAGAGGAAGGACGACGCCCTTATCGCCTTCCAGGCATAGTTGACGTTGACCGGCACCTGGTCGGCCATCGCCCCGGAGGCCGACGCCAGGGTGGAGTTCCTCTTCCCGTCGGCGCCGCAGCCATGCTTCGCGGCGGCGTAGTCGGAGAAGATGCCCTGCGACGTGCCGATGGCGGCGCAGATCGACGCGCTCGCCCGGTCGTTCTTGGACCAGAGCGCGCCGACCAGCGCCTGGGCGGTCTCGCAGGAGTTGAGGTTCTGCCCGTTGACCCATTGCGCCAGCGCCCGGAGCTTGGCCATGGTCTCGGCGATCACCGGCGAGATGGTCTCCAGCGCAAGCTCGAAGGCGAAGCCGGCGGCGTTCTGGGCCACCGCGCGCCCGAAGGCGATCAGCTGGTCGCTATTGATGAACGAGAACGCGCCGGCAAACGCGTCGATGCCGCCGCAGCCGGCGCGGAAGGAGGGCAGGCTCACGGTGGCGACCTGCTCGGAGCGCACCGGCGCGCGCAGATAGAGATTGCCGAGCGTCCAGTGGCCCGAGGCCTGGCCGTTGAACGCGGTCGGGCCGGTGACATTGACCGCCGCGCCCTGCCAGAAGCGGTTCATCTCGGAGAGAACGTCGGCCTTCGCGGGGAAGGTAGCCGTCAGCACCATGCCCATGGCGACGGCAGCCGCGATATTCCTGCGCTCAATAGTCATGTCCGGGCTCCCGGGCGGTCAGCGCAAAGATGCGCTCGGCCATCTCGTCCTCGGCCATGACGCCGAAGCCGACCGGCAGGACGCGTTTCGTCCTCGTGTCGAACAGCACCAGCGCCGGCACCGGGGCATTGCCGAGGCCGAGCCGGGCGGCGCGCCCGTTGTCCGCGACCGCCTCCGGCCAGCCCTCCAGCGCCGCGCCGGTGAGCGACACGGCCAGCACGTCGAGGCCGTGGCGCATGGCGAAGGCGCGCAGCAGCGGGCCGAACACCTTGCAACCGGCGCAGCCGGCATGGCCCAGATAGATCAGGCCGTAGCGGTCCCCGAGACGGGCCAGCGCGGCATCGCGGGTCTGCCGCCGTTCGTCCGACCAGACCCGCTTGGCGAGCGCGCCGACCGGGCGCTTCAGCGTGTAGTCGAGCGCCGGCGTCGCCCAGACCGTGCGCCGGAAGGCGTCGGAGAAGACGGCGGCCCGTTGCAATGTTTCCTGCTGGAGGCGCAGATAGGCGGCCACCTTCGCCGGCGTCGGATCGAGGATCGCCTCGGCGCGGGCCTCTTCGAGAGCGCGGCGCAGTGCGAGGATTCGGTCCGTGGCCGATTGTCCATCCACAGTCGCAGGCGGCTCGGGCTGCGCCGGCGGCGGCTCGACCTCCCGCCGCTCTTCCTCCCGGTCGCAGTAGAAGTGCCAGCCGAGCGACGATCCCGTATCCAGAGCCTGTCCCGGGCCTGACCCGGGACACCAGGACCGCCATTCTCCGGCACGAGTGTCCCCGCCCGCCGCCGGGGCGCCGAGCGCCGCCCAGATGCCGATCGCCGCGAGGATCCGTTTCAGGGCGCGCAAGAGGGTGGGCTTCGCCGCGACCGCCATCACGGGCTTCTCCCGTAGAAGTCGCGCACCCGGTCGCGCATGATGGATTGCGTCTGGCCCGCCTCGGGCAGGGTCACCGCCGGCTCCCGCGATCCGTCCATCAGGTCCTCGGTGAACTCGGAGAGATCGAGGCGCGCAAAGTCGATGCGTTCGACCTCGGCCACGCTGAAGCCCCGGCAGCTGCCCCAGCCGATCCCGAGCTGCGGTCTCGCCTGCTGGTGCAGGATGCGCCCGAGCTTGGACCCGAACACGCACCAGGCCCGCGACCGGCGGATGCAGACGCCGAAGACGCGCTTCGAGCAGTATCTGCCGAGATAGTGCGTGTTGCCGGCGTTGCGCTCCTTCGCGAGCTCGCGTTCCGATGCCGAGCAGTTGGCCAATCCAACCAGCAGGCCCGAGTTTTTGCAGCAGTTCGCCAGCCCGCCGAAATGGATGTGGCAGCGCCGCCGCTTGCCGGCGAAGAAGCGCAGGTTCTCCCGGTCGAACTCCTCGCCGCCCAGCTCCAGCGCCATGTTGAGCCGGGTCGTCGCCTCGACGAAGCCGGTGCTGGCCTCCGGCTCCACCGTCTCGCAGCCGGCGCCGACGCACCAGCGCACGGAACCGCAGCTCCCACCGTCCTGCGCGTCCGGCAGTCCCGCGCCGCAGTCCGCGACGCTGCCCGAGGCGAGATTGTCGGCGCCATGGGCGGCATTGCCGGGATCGGCGGCGACGGCCTTGCCGCGCGCGATGCCGGGATCGCTCACCGTCACGGGCACGGCCGGGCGGACCGTCACGCCCTCGATGACGCTGCGCCCGGCCTGCCCGCCGGGATCGTCCGGGTCGGCGAGCCGGGCCCGGCCTTCGTTCTCCAGTTGATTGGCGCCGATATTGCGTTCCGGGACATTCGCGCCCGTGTAGCCCGGCACGGTGGCGGCGTTCGAGGCGTCTCGCGCGATCGCGCGCGCGGCGGCCGTGCCCGCATTGCCGATGGCGCGGGCCGCGGCCTTCGGGCTTGCCCCGGACAGCGATCCGGGGTCCTCCGCCCGTGCGGCACCACCGAACACGATCCAGAGCAGAAAGCCCAGGACCGCCGCCATGAGCACCCAAGTCATCGCGCGCATCGCCAGGGGAGCGCGCGCTCTCCGGAATATCGGCCTCCGGGTCATGGCCCGTTTCCCTCTCTCAGCCGCTCCAGATGCCTTTTCGCGGCCGCACGACCGGCATCGCCTTCCGCGGCGACGGCCTCCAGCGCAGCGACAAGGCCGATATTGCCGGCGATCAGATCGTGCGGCGGTGCGGGATCGCCCGAGCAGCCGCGGCTCTCGCAGGGCGGCACGCCGCCCGGCACCACGACCACCGCAGGCACCCGTTCGATGCCGAACAGCCGGAACAGGCGCGGATCGATGGCAATGCTTGTCCCGGACTTCGATCCGGGACCCGCCTTGTGCTCACCAAGACGGACGCGGATCTCCCCGGCCATCTGCCGCAGACCGCCCGCGGCGACACCGCGCAGCACCAGCGGCGCCCCCGTCCGGGCGGCGTCATGGGCCCATTGCCGCCAGCTCGCCGCCGGCACCGAGAGGCTCGTGAAGATGAGGATTTGCGCCGTGCCCTTGCGAGTGGCCATGCCTCCGGCGATCCCCGCCGCATGGCGTTCGGCCGGGAGAGGCGCGGCGGAGGGTCCAGAGCCTGCTCCGGACTCCGATCCGGGGACCGTCCGACGTGCGGTCTCGCCTGCGCGTTTCAGGGCACGGTCCATGATGGAGCGCGTCCACTCGCCGAGACCACCGTCGCCCGCCTTGCGCAGCACCTCCTCGGCCAGACGCGTTGCCTCGGCCTCGGGATTTGCGGTGGGCATTTCGTCGGCACGGGCCGGACAGACGGAAAGCAGCAGGAAGCCGGCGATCCCGAGCCGGTTCAGAGCAAACAACATGACCTTTTTCTCCACAGCAGGTAGCCGAAGCTCTCGCCGGAGACCGGCAGTTCGCGCAGGGTTTCCCAGAGCACCGAGGAGCGCCCCGTCGGGTTGCAGCCCGTGCGGGGCGTCGTCGCCGGCACCGGTTCGGTCATCTGCCAGCGGTACTGGCTCTTCCTCATCACCGGCATCGGGTAGCGCCCGCAGAGCGCGGCCGGGCCCGAGGTGCCCCAGGCGAGACCGGCGCGGTGGAGGCGGTAGACCAGCCGCTGGGCCGCCAGCAGCGAGGCCTGCACGCCCCCGACATGGGCCGCCACATTGCCGGTCAGCGGATACATCCCGCCCTGGCAGCCCGCGCACCAGAACAGCCCGTCCTGCGGCAGGCCGACCGAGGCCGCCGCGCAATCGGCCGCGCAGGCCGCCTGGGCCGGCAGGTTGGCAAAGAGAGCGGCCTCCGGGTTCAGGAGGAAGCTCAGCTCGTCGTCGAGCCAGGCCGGGTCGAGCTCCGAGACCCAGGCGATATCGAGCGAACCTCCTTCGAGGCAGCCGAGATCGAGCAGCACCCCGATCCAGGAGAGCAGCGGATACATGTAATAGTGCGCATGCCAGACCGAGCCCTTGGCGCCGTCGCCGCCGGACGACCCGGTGCGGCCCCGCGCGGCGGGCAGGCCGGGATCGATGGTGAGGCCGCCCAGATTGGGGAAGCACCAGGGGGTCCTGGTGACATCGACCAGCCGCGCCGGCTCCCAGACCCCGAGCGAGAGCCCGATGCGGGGGATGGGGGAACCGCAGAAGCAGATCGGCGAGGACGGGTTGGGGGTGTCCACGACACCGCCGGTGCTGCCGATGGTGAGCGGGCCGATCGAGATCGGGAACAGGCACTCCCAGCAGACGTCGGAGATCGGGTTGACGAAGCGCCCGGTGCAGGCCTGCGCCGAGGCTGGCGCGGCCCACAGGACGGATGCCAGCGCGACCGCGCAGACCGCGAGGGAGCGGCGGGTCATGCCGTGGACCCGGTTGCCGCGGCGCTGTCGTCCTCCGTCCGCCGCGGGGCAAGGATGTTCACCATGCCTTGCGGCCCGGCGACGACGATTTCGGTGACGGTGCGTTCGTTGTCGTCCCGGTCGCGGTATTGCCGGGTCGCGATGCGGCCTTCGACCATGACCGGACCGCCCTTGCGCAGCATCTTCTGCACCGCGTCGACGGCCGCGCCGTAGACCACGATGCGATGCCAGTCGGTGGATTCGACGGGCTTGCCCTCGCGGTCGGTCCACTTTTCGGCGGTGGCGAGCGGGAAGGCCGCCGCCTTGCCGCCGTTCTTCAATTCGCGGATCTCGGGGTCGCGGCCTGCATGGCCCACCAGGGTCGCGCGGTTGACGGTCAGCATGGCTTTTCTCCCCTCGCTGTCGGTTTCAATGATTCGGTGGGTTGCGTATCGCCATCGCATTGGACGGACTGCGGCCTGTCCCGCTCTTCGACCGGGATTTCGGTGAGGCGCAGTCGAACGCCGTCCTGTTCGATCAGCGTGGGCGTCGCCGCGATGCCGAATCGCGCGGCGAGGCGGCCGCCGGTGTCGAAGAAGAAGGGCCGGCGATGGCGGCGCATCAGGTCGAGCGGCCGCCCGGCGAGCAGCACGATCTTCGCGGGCCGGCCATGGGCCAGCGCCCAGGCGATTTCGGCCTCGCGCCGCCCGTCGACGAACAGCAGGTCGCGGGCGAGCACGATCCGCTCCAGTGGATTGACCCTTGTGCCCGCGGCGGCAATGAGGACGCCGTCGGGCGTGCGAATGTCCCGTTCCACCGTAATGGCGGGATCGAACAGGCGGCTGCGTTCCCTCGTGGCGGGCGCGATGCCCGGCGCCGGGTCCGGTTCCTCCAGCGTCCGCCGGGCACTGGCTCGGGCCTCGTCCTCCAGCCGCGCCAGCGCGCCCGAGCGCTGCAACTCCAGGAGACGTGTCTCGATTTCGGCCAGCAGGTCCGGTTCCGCCACAGGCCAGGTCGCGCCGCGCACGCCCAGATCCTTCGCCGAGGCGCCGGTCGCCGTCGCTGCGAGCAGGGCAGCAAGCAGCAGGGTTGCCGACCGTCTCATCGCCGCGCCTCCGGTTTCACGTCCGGCCGGACATCTTCCGGCCCCACCAGCGGTCCCTTGAGGCCGATCCAGGGCAGGTCCGGCAGGGCAATCGCGCGGCCGAGGATGCGGGCGCGCGGCACGAGGCCGATTTCGGCGTAGCGGCTGTCGTGGCTGTCGGGATGATCGGCGTGCAGGAAGTAACGGCCGGGCGGGATGACCCCCGGTGCGATGGCTTCGAGCGGCCGGCCATCCAGTGCGTGGGTCTTGGCGCGACCGACCGAAACCCCGTCGAGAAAGACCGTTCTGTCGGGTTCGATTTCGATGCGCGTTCCGGGCACGCCGCGCACCGTCTTGAGATAAGGGACCGGCGCGTTCAGAGCGGTCCCCGGCTCGAACAGCACCCGGTCGCCGATTTTCGGGTCCTCGCCGAACAGCGGGAAGGCGGCATAGCCCCAGGCCTCGTCCGACCAGCTCGCATTGACGTGCACGCGCGAGGCGAGGCCAAGCCACAGCGCCGCCAGCGCGATCATGACCGCCAGACCGACTTGGCGGCGGCGCGCATGGCCGTCGCGCCGGGCGAAGATCGGGCGCGGCGCGGTCACGGTGTCTCTCCGCCGTCGGCAAGGATCGCCGCCAGCACATCCTCGACCTGCCGCGTCATGTCCGGCGCCCCGGCGGCGACGGCGCGCGCGGGCAGCAGCACCACGCCGTGGTCGTGCGCCACCCGGTCGAGGGCGGTCTCCAGCGCCGTGCCCCAGGCGTGCACCTCCGACGCCGACCGGCCTTCGGCTGCCGCCCGCGTCGTCCAGGCCGCGGTCATCTTCGCAAGCCGGACGCCGGCGATGCCTGGCGGCGGTCCAACCCCATAGCGCAGCACCGCCGCCGCGACGACCGCCGCCACCGCGCCCGAGAGCAGCACGGCCGACACCATCACCGGCCAGGCCGGATCGGACCGCCCTTCGGCCTCACGACGCCGGCGCATCCGCCCTGTCCTCCGCCGGAGCATCGCCAACGCCCGGAGCCCTGTCTCCCGCCAGCGCCCGGAACCGGGCGAGCCAGGCCTCCGCCGCCTTGTCGGGCATGATCGAACGGATGCGCCGTTTCAGCGGCGGGAACGCCACGCCGGCGCTCGCGGCGGCGTTCCCGTCCATGATGTCGCGACGCTCGGCCGAAGCCGCCATGCGGGTCACGAAGCGCAACAGCTCGCCGTGCTCCTCGTCCAGCACGGCGTCCAGCCCGGCGGCCTCGCGCACCGCGGTCTCGATCCCCGTGGCCAGCCTTCCGGCGCGCTCCGCCGCCCGCTGCGAGTCGGGCAGGCGGCCCCGGAGCCATGCCGACGGCGCGGGCGCAAGGAGCGCATGGAGGGCCAGCGTCCGGCGGTCGCCCTCGGACAGCCCGTCGAGCGCCTCGATCTCCTCCGAGACGATTACCGCGTGCGCCGCGACCGAGTGGTACTGCCGGCAGCAGCCGCCCCGGCGGCAGGTGTTGGCCAGCACATGGGCCAGCGCCTCGAAGTCGATATCGGCTGCGCTCACGGTCTCCGGATCGTCCGGCCAGGTGAGCGGGGGTTGTGTACCTGCCGGGCTTCGCGTGGAGCTCATGCGTTTGCCTCCGTTTCAGGTGGATCGGAATGTCCGGTAGCAGCGGGGGTGTCGCCCGCGAGCCTGTCGATGGCCTCGACGGTGCTGAGCCCCTCGGCCTTGAGCGTCTCGACCGCCGCGAAGGCGGGGCCGCGCGAGGAGAACAGCGCCACCGACCAGGCATCGAGCACCAGCCGCGCCACCCGCCAGCCGTCGGGACCGTGCAGCACCAGCTCGGCATATCTCCCGTCGGCGGTGGTCAGGCTCTTCAGCGCGCGCTCCATGCCCGGATCGCAGTGGATGCGCTTCTCGGATTTCAGCAGTTCGACGGATTCGTCCTTCTGGGCGAGGAAGATCACCCAGTCCGAGTTCTCCCAGGCGGCCCGCGCGGCGGGGTTGGCGTAGTAGTCGTTGACCGACTGGGTGCCGGTGATGAGGGAACCCCGGTACTTGCGGGCGCGCCGCGCGGCGCCTTCGAGGAAGGCCTTGCTGTCCTCGCCCGAGAGCAGGTCCCAGGCCTCGTCGATGACGATCGCCTTCGCCCGCGTGCGGGGGCCGTGATACATGCGCTGGGTGGCGAGGAAGACCACCAGCATCAGAACCACCGCCTGCACGTCGCCCCGGCCCTTCAACTCGGCGAGCTCGAACACCGTCATGGCGTTCTCGAGGTCGGGGACGTTCGAGCCCGCGAACAGCCGCCCCATGGCGCCGCCGGGACACCAGGGGCCGAGCGCGGTCGCCATGTCCGCGGCGCGGCGGTCGTCCCGCTTGGCGAGATGGCCCCGCACCGTGCCCAGATCGGCACCGTTGCCGGCCTCGTCCCAGGCAGCCGCGATGGCTTCGGCGATCAGCGCCGCCTCGATATCGTCGATGCCGCCCCTTCGCCTGGCCATCCGCCCGATCACGCCGGCCAGCATGGCGAAGCATTCCTCGCGGTAGTCGCCGTCATGGTCGGCGGTCCCGGCGTCGATCATGGCGAAGGGGTTGAGGCAGGCCGGGTCCTTGCCGAAGGCGATGAAGGCGCCGCCCAATGCCTCGGCGGTGTGCTGGAAGGAGCGCCCGTCGTCGATCACCACGGCCTCGCCGCCGGCGCCGATCAGGCCGGTGACCAGCTCCTGCATCAGCACCGACTTGCCCGAGCCCGACTTGCCGGTGACCGCCACGTTGTAGTTGCCGGCCTCGTTGGCGAAGGGCGACCAGCAGGCCGGCTGGCCGCGGCGGCCTATGAGAAAGAGCGCGGGTGGGTTGTCGGGGTTCATCGGCTGTCCGCGCCATTCGCCGTGCAGCGGCGCGAGATTGACCGCCGAGGCGGTGAGCAGCGTCTTCATCCGGCCCATGCGTTCGAGATCGGCGTCGAGCCCGCCGGCGGACGCCATGGGCAGGCACGCCAGCCAGGAGGGCAGCTGCATGTAGCGCTCGGCGTTCACCCGCCAGCCCTGGCCGTGATAGATCGCGCGCACCGCCTGCTCGGCCTCGTCGAGACTGTCCAGGGGCGCATAGACGGCGGCCATGTAGCAGGCGCGGACCAGCCGCTCGCCGTCCTTGAGCCGTTCGGTGACCGCCTGCCAGTCGCGCGCCTTCTCGGGCAGGCCGGGCAGGTAGCGGGCGATGCCGGTGCCGGCCTGCTGGGTGGCGCGGGCGGATTTGAGGAACGCCTTCTCGCCCGCCGCCTCGTCGCCGGTCATGACGGTGAGACAGGTCAGCACCGGGCAGCCGGGCTGGAGGAAGTCGCGGTGGAAGTCGCCGATCAGCGCGTTGCCGCGCCAGCCCGGCCAGACCTCGGGGAAGGCGATGGCGCTCAGCACCCGGACGGCGATGTTCCCGGGGCCGCCGTCGGGGTGATGGAATGTGAGCCCCGTGGGATGGACCGTGAGCGCGCGTCCGGGCGCGATGCACTGTTCGTGGATCGGATCCCTCGGCGACCAACGCCGCGCCGGGCGTTCGGTTCCGCCGTCATGCAGCCCGGTAATGTCGGGCGCGGTCAGCTCGGCCGCGAGCGACAGCAGCCCGTCCGGCTCCAGCCGCCTTGCCGAGGCCCCGGCCGAGGCGAGCGTCCCCTCCAGCGCGCGGCGAAACGCGCCGAGCGCGGTCTCCGCCGCCGGGCCGGGACCGCCCGCGAGACAGGCGGTGACGAACACCCGGTAGTCCGTGAGCGTGAAGGGCGGCCCACCGTCATGCAGCCTGCGCCAGCCGCCGGGGGCAAGCAGTTTCCGGCGGCGTTCGCCCATGCGGTTCAGCGCCCCGCCGGTCCCGGTCCGCGGCTTCGCCCAGGCGCGGACGGCGGCGCCGAAGCGCGGGCTCGCCCAGTGGACGACCTGGATGGTGCAGCGTTCGGGCGCGGCGTCGGCCAGCGTGCCGGAGAGCGCCCCCAGGGTCTCGGCGTCGATGCCGGCAAAGGGCGGCAGTTCCAGCACGAAGCCGACGGAGCCCGCGTTGACGTAGAGCTCGCTCGCCTCGTCGAAGGCGCGCCAGGGCAGCAGCGCGTGCAGCGCGGCCGGCATCGCCGGCGGCGACCACGGCCCCGGCGCCTCCGGCCCCTCGAACATCTCCAGCAGCCGGCCGAGCGCTCCCGCCGCCATCAGCGGAGCCTCCAGCCGGCGGGCTCCAGAACCACCCGGACATGGGACGCCTCGCGGTAGACGCCGTCGGCATCGACGAAGGGCGCGATCCAGATGCGCGCCACGACCTCGCCGGTGCGCAGATCGTCGGCTTGACCGGCGTCATGGCCGGAGGCGGGACCGGCCGGAAGAGCGGGGGCGGCGGAATCGACCGTTGCCGGTTCGGCACTACCGTCGCCGGGGCGGTCGTCGTCATCGCTGCCGTCGAGCAGCCGGGCGAGCCAGGCGAAGGGATCGAAGCCGCATGCCGTCTCGCAGGATCGCGCTTCCGGCGACGCCTGCCCCGGCTCCCGGATCGCGTCCGGAACAGGCTCCCGAGCCGGGAGTGCGTCGGCAACGCTGTCGCGGGGCAGCAGCCGGATCGGCTGCCCGGTCGCCTTTGCCTGCACGGAACCCGCCTTCGGCACCGCCGGATCGGCGGCGGCGACGCTGGCGCAGGACCCGCCCGCCGCCAGCGGACACTGCCAGTCCTCGCCGACATGCCCCGACGAGCAGCCCGCGAGCATGATGGCCACGACGGCCGCAGCCGGTATTGCCATCACGCGGGGCGCGCGGTTCTTCCCCATGGTCATGTCATTTCCCTCCGTTGTTCGATTGCGGTTGCACGGCGCGGCCGTCGATCCGGGCGCCTTCGAGGAAGACCAGCGTCACCTTCGTGCCGGCCTGGAGCTGGATCACCGGCTGGTACTGCTCGGCGCGGCGGATCATGTAGTCGGCCACCTTCTGGCCCGCCGAGGACGCCCCGGCGCCGAGACCGGTGCGGCCGATGTCGCCGAGCCCGGTGTTGGCGACCGCCGCGCCTCCGCCCGTGGCCACCGCCTGGGGCTGGAAGGCCTGCGCCGCGCCTTGGCCGACGCCGGAGACCACGCCGGCGAGGAACGCCTTCTCGACCAGCGCCCCCTCGCGGCTCACCACCGGTCCGCGCACCCCGGTCTTGCCCGAGCCCGCGACGAAGCCCGCCACCGGGGTCTCGACCACCGTGCCCGGACGCGGCCCGGCGCAGGTCATGGTCTGCAACCGCGCGTAGACCTTCTCCGAGGAGAGGTCGCCATGGGCCGCGCCGGTGACGGTGCAGCCGTCGATGTCGACCTGAAGGGCAGTCCCGTCCTCGGCGGCGGTCCAGGCGGGGCCGGTGATGCGCAGCAGCACCGGGCGGGGATCGCCCTGCGACGAGATGCCGGCCGAGGCGTCGACGCCGGCCAGCACCACGGCCTCGGCATGGGCGCCCGCCGGCAGCCAGGCCGAGACCGGCTTGGCCACGGCGTCGGCCACGAGTTCCGGCCCGGTGCGGGCACCGTCCGCGGACGAGCGCGGGGCGCCCTCCAGCTCGAAGGTCTCGATCATGGAGACGGGCGGAGTCGCTTGCGTCTGAGTGCTGCCGCCGTTCGCGGCCGGTCCCACAGGCACCCGGAAATACCCGTCATTGCCCTGGCCGGGCCGCGGGACGGACGCTGCGCCGCCCGGCTGCACGGGCGCCTGGAGCCGGCGTTCGAGCTCGTCCATCACCGCCGCCTGCCGGTCGATCACCGTGCGTGCATCGGCGGTGTCCCGCTCCAGCTTTGCCCGCAGGCGGTCGTTGTCGGCGGCAAGCCGGCGCGCTTCCTGGCGCATCTCGCGCAGCTGCGTCTCGAGACCGCCGAGCCTCGCCTCGGAGCGCCTTGTCCAGACCTTCTCGGCCATGTCGGGCTCGACGATCCCGGCATCGATGCCGCCCGGCGCGGACGGCGCCTTGCCGCCGCCGGCGCCCATCCAGAGCGCCACCGCCGCCAGCGCTGCCGCCGCGACGACCGAGAACAGCAGCAGCTGGCGACGGCGCACCGCGCCGGCATCCGAAGTATCCTGCCGCGCGCTCATCGCGGGCTCTCCATGCGGGCGGTATCCACGACCGCCACGGCGAGACGCCCGCCCCTCGGTCCCGTTCCGGGCGCGGCCAGCCAGAGCGCGGCAAGGCGGCCCGCGGCCAGGCCGTCCCCGATGGTCCCGGCGAGGCCCGCGGGGCCGTCAGGGGAAGCGGAGGGGAGGCGGTCCGCTTCCAGCACCAGAGCCCGGAAGCGCGGGCCCCGCCAGGTCTCGATCGGGGTGAGGCCGGCGGCGAACGGACCGCCGCCGGCGAGGATGTCGTAGCCCGCCAGCGGCTGGCGCCGCGCCACCGCGCGCACCAGCCTGACCAGCGCCGCCACATGGGGCGTGCCCGCGAGCGGGGAAGCGGCAGCCGCCGCATCGCTCGGCAGCGCGTCGGCATTGCGGATCAGGATCTGCGCCGCGTCGCGCGCCGACGGCGTCAGCGTCAGCCGGTAGGTGAAGCCCTTCTCCGTGCCGATGAACAGCGTGACCGGGGTTCCGTCGGCAGGTCCTTCGTCAACGCGCCGCAGCCAGAGGTCGCCCGAGGCGGCATCGTGCTCGACCGCGAAGCCGTCCGGCGCGCGCACCGCCCGCGCGATCCGGTCGCCGATGAGCGCGATGCGGTTGACCTCCCTCGCCGAGACCTCCGCCGCGAGCTCGGCATGGTCGACCGCCTCCAGCAGCTGCATCGCGGCCGCCGGCGCGGGCAGGGCCGGCGCGCTCACCAGCATGAGGCAGGCAGCCGCCAGCGCCCGTCGAATGTTCCGTCTCATCGGTCAGTCCTCCATCTGTTCGAAGCGCAGCAGGCCGATGCGCCCGGCCTCGATGCGGAAGGCGAGGCGGTAGCGCCGGTCCTCGCGCGCGGCCTCCTCGCGCCCGATCCAGGTCACCAGCTCGCCCGACAGCTCCACCGTGAGACGGTCGGGATCGGCCTCGATGCCGTCGGGGTAGAACGCGCTGGCGAGATCGCGCCCGGCCATGCGGGCGGCCTCGGCCTCGACCCAGGCGCCGATCGCGCCGCGCGCGGACGCGTGGCTCATCCGCGCCGCCGCCTGCCGCACATGGGCCGCGTTCTCCGGCGTCAGCGTGAGCAAGGTCACCGCGACAGTGCGCGCCATGTCCTCCAGATACCGGGCGCCGGCCCGGCCTTCCCCCGCGCCGCCGCTGCCGAGCTCCCATGCCGGACCCGCCGTTGCCGGCAGCAGCACGGTCACGGTCTCCCTTCCGGCGAAGCCCAGGGTCAGCGTCAGATTGGCCGTCATCGACAGCACCAGCAGCCCGGCCAGCGCGAGCCGGATGTCCCGCACCCGGCGGACGGCAAGATCGAGGTCCGGACGCCGCATCGTTCCCGCCTCAGCCCGCGAAGCGCCGGAGATGGCTCGGCGGCGTCGCCTTGAGCCGCAGCACGAAGTCCGGCAGGAACCAGTAGAGGGCGTAGCGCGCGATGTTGGCCCCGCCGCCGCGCTTCACCCGCCTCAGCAGCAACCAGCCGCCGACGCCAGCGACGAGCCCCGGCACGAACTGGTTGGCGGCCAGACCGAGCAGGGCGGGGCCCATCAGCGCGGCCGCCTCGTCGACGGTCCAGAACAGCCAGCGCTCCGGATCGTCGAGACGGCGCGGGATGACATGGCGTTGGGTCTCGCTCATCACACGATCGCGGTGCCGACCAGCCCGGTGACGATGCCGGTGCCGGCGCCCGCGGCGATGCCGACGCCCACCGCGCCCATCAGCTGCATGGCGTTGAAGCGCAGCACCGAGCCGACCAGGGCCGCGCCGACGGCAAGCGCCGCCGCGAGCTGCCCGCCGCTGCCGCCGACGATGTCCTGCACCGTGTCGAGCGGGGCATCGAAGGTTGTGTCCGTGGTCGCCAGCGCGATCTCCGGGGCGACCAGCACGGTCGCCGCAGCAATCGCCATCACGGCGCCCGCACGGGCCATGCCGACGACCGGCATTCTCCTGGTCGCCGCCCTCATCGGGCCGCCCCCGGCGTCGGCAGCGCCGGGCGTTCGCCGGTGCCGTCGTCCGAGGTCGACTTGCGCCGCCGCGTCCTGGCCCAGGCGTCGAGGTCCTCGCGCAGATAGCGCACCCGCCCGCCGAAGCGCAGGAACACCGGCCCCTCGCCCGACACCCGGTAGCGGTCCAGCGTGCGCGTCGACAGACCCAGATGGGCCGCCGCCTCGCGCGTCGTCAGATAGATCGTCCCCCTCTGCGTCATTCGCTTCTCCTCCTTCTCCCGAATTCACAGCCGGCCCCGGTCGATCCGGGCGCATGCGCGGGCATCGGAACAAGGAAGGGGAATTTCGGATAGGGGCGATTTTTGCGCGTCAAAAACCGCCCCTCAGTTTGGCCGCCAGACGTCGCCACGCGCCGCCGGTCGGCGCCGGGCGTGAGAATTCGCGCTCGTGCGCGATCGGGCCGTCCCGGAGGTCCGGGACCGAAACGCCCCTCCACGGAGGCGCCGGGCGGTCCGGCGCGGGGAATATCGGCGGGGGCGATTCGGACCGGACGGCGACTGCCGGCAGCGATGTCGATCCGGGATCGCCGGCTACATCGAGAACCGGCAGTCGATGCCCGGCGCCGGACATGACGCGACGGAAGGGTCCGGCGAATTCGACGGCGCATCCCGCGGCGACGAACCCCGCCGCCCGTGCCGGCGACGGGCGCGGACGTTCATGGCGCAGCCGTCATCCTGCCGTCCCCGTTCACCGGGCCGCGCATCGCGCCCGCCTGCCTGCCGACCCGGAACCGGAGCGATGTCCGCGGTGACCGTCCGACGGGGACCGTAATGCGTGGCGGTGACGTTCGATGCGCCCGCACGAGGAAAGACGGAATGCATCCGGTGACGACCGCCAGCGGCGGTCACGGCAATCCGGGAGCGCAGGCATGCGGCAGGGAAGACGGACAGTGCGGGCGTGGATCCGCTTCACCGTCACTTGCGGCCGCGGATGCCGCCCGGCATTTCCGTCTCAAAGGCAGACGAAGACCCGACGGTTCCGGCAGTCGGCGCGCCGTCGCCCGCGGGCTACGCCCCGGTCGCCATGCCGCGGTACCGCTTCAGGATGCGCCTTGCCGAGGCGAACCGGCGCTTGACGCGCTCATGCACCCAGCTGCCGGTGTAGTAGTCCGATTCGACCGTCTCCGGTTCGAAGATGCGCGCCGCGTATTCCTCCCAGGTGAGCCCCTCCGCCTCGCTCTCCAGCGCCAGCAGAAGCTCGCCGTCGCCGTCGTCGTCCCCCGTGCCCGCCCCGGCCAAGGGACCGGCAGGCCGGACCACACGTCCTCGATGACCGACACGTCCCGCTCCACGACGAGGCGCAGACCGCCATCGGCGGGAAACGCCGTCCCGGCCGGCAGACGGACCGGGACCGACAGGCCCGGCCGCTCGATCCTCACCAGCAGCGCGCCGTCGGCGAGACGCAGACCGGAGAGCGTCGCCTCGCCCTCCGCCGCGAGCCGGGCCAGCGGCGGCGTGTCGTACGTCACCCGCCCCTCGATCACCCCGGCCCGCGCCCAGAACGGCGCCAGCGGCAGCGCCGCATGGGGGTCCTCCCAGGCCGCCATGCCCCAGGCCATGGCGGCGAGGTCGACCGAGGTCTGGAGCCGCACCGGAAAGCATGCCCCGTCCTCCGGGCGTTCCGGCAGGCCGGGCTGCGGCCGGCGCTTCCTCCACGCATTGCGATAGGCCTTGCTGGCCCGGATGAAGCGCCAGGCCCGCACCGGATCCCATCCGCGTACCTGCCGCGCCATCGTCAGCCGCCCCCGGATCGGGTCACAGGCAAGCTTCCGGATCCCGGCAGCCCGTCCCGCGAGGACAGGCTGCCGCAGGGCGAACCCGCCGGACCGGGGCAGGCCGTCTCCGGTCCGGCGGCGCGATCGTCCGCGCGCACCATGGCTCACCAGCGCGCGGTAATCTCGAACCCGACCGTATGCTCGGCTTCCGCCGTGTCGCTCTCCCGGCGGGTCGCCCTGAGGCCGAAGGACATGTCGGGCGCGTTCGCGGCCTCCGGCGTCAGCCGCCAGCCGAGGCTGTAGTCGCGCGCAGCCGTGGCGAGCCCCAGACCCATATGCGGGCTGCCGGTCCAGCGCCCGCCGAAGGCCGGGAAGCCGTATGCCGCCTCCATGCTCCAGCGGGAGCTCGCCTCGCTGCCCGAGCGGTCCTCCAGCGTCGCTGGCTGGAACAGCGCGTCGAGGCCGCCCTGTGCCTGTCCGCCGAACTCCTGGCGCAGGCTCAGCGACGGACCCCGCCCGGTCGCCGGGTCCGGATCGAAGGCGAGCGACGCCGCATAGCCCCGGTCCTTCAGGTCGTCGTTGCCGTGCGCGATCAGCGTGCGGCCCGAGACGTCGAGCGACAGGCCCAGCGCCGGGGCGCTCCACGCGACACCGCCGCCGAGTTCGACCCCGAAGCCGGTCTCCGCGTCGCCGCCGTCATGGCGCGCGCCGATCTCCAGCTTCGGCGTCAGATGACCGCCGCCCTCAAGGGCCATGCGGTAGCTGCCCTCAAGGCCGAGCCGGAGCCGGGTCGCGTCGGACTCCGACGCCGCGAGGTCGCGGGTCTTCTCCGACGAGCTCCGCGTCCACAGCGCGTCCGAGGTCACCGCCAGGGCGGGACCGCTGCCCTCCGCCGGGGGCGCCAGAAGGTCGCCCCGCAGCCCAGCCGCCGCCATGCTCCATGACGTGTCCGCCTTGTAGCTGCCGCCGAGCGCCGTCTTCAGCGTTACCTCGCCCGAACCGTAGCCCGCCGCGCCCCAGAGCTTCAGACGCTCCGAAGCCTGCAACGCCGCATAGGGGATCGCCGCCGTCAGCGACGCCTCCACCTTGCCGTCGCCCGCCCGCACGGCTCCGCTGCAAAGACCGCTGTCCACGCCGTCGGGGCAGCTCTGGCCGTCGGGACGGGGGCTGACATCGCTGTCGCGGTAATCGCCCTCGCCCTCGCTCTGCGCGAGCGCAAGCCCCACCAGCCACTTGCCGCGCGCATAGTCCGCGCCGAGCATGCCCGTGGTGACCGTGCCGTCGAGCGAGAAGGTGCCCTCGCGGCCGTCGAAGCCGCCCTGCGCCGCACGGCCCCAGAACGCCATGCTGCCGCCCGCGCCGTCCTTCTCCCCGGTCAGCGAGAAGCTCGATCCCAGCAGGGCGTCGCGCGCCGTCATGGTCCGCGATTGCGTTCCATTGGCGAACCCGGCCGCGTCATGACCGATACCGACCGGGCCGGAGTGGCCGGACTGGCCGCCGAACGCCTGCGCGACATCGGCCAGCGCCAGCGCGCCGGTCCCGCCCGCAGTGCCGTCCGGCGCATGGCCGGGGCCGGCTCCCCGCGATCCGGGGTTGTCGTTGGCGGCCGGATCGAAGGAGAGCGCCTGCCCGGCGATCGAGCCCTGCATGCCGGCCGTGCGGTCCGCCGACATGCGGCCCGCGATCCCGTCCAGAGCCTGCTCCGCAACCGTGCGGCCGAACCGCGCCAGCCACGCCGCCGGCATCGGGTCGTCGTTCACGATCGTCCCGACCGCGACCCCGTCGGCGATCGCCGCGCCCCTGGCATCCGACAGCACAACCTCGAACGTCTCCGCCTCCTCGTCGTGGTTGTCGTCGAAGACGATGACCCCGACGGACCGCTCGGTCTCGCCCGCGCGGAAGCTCACCGTCCGTCCGGAGAGCGGCCAGTAGTCCTTCCGCGCCGTCGCCGAGACCGGGGTCGAATCGCGCGTCGACACCTTCACCGAAACGCCCCCCGCCGAAGGCGCCGAAAGGCGCACCGTGAACTCCATCCACGCGTCCTCCTCGATCGTCACGTCGGCCACCGACAGCGACGGGAGCGCCGCCGCGTCGTTGTCGGAGACCGTCACCGCGGCCGCGCCCTGCGACGGCGAGACCGTGTAGCCCCCGCCGTCCTTCAGCGTCACCGTGACCGAGCCGTCCGGCTCGTCCACGTCGTCGTCCACCGTGGCGACGGAGAAGACCGCCTCCGTTGCGCCCTTCGCGATCGTCGCCGTGGCCGGACCCTCGTCCGCCGCCGCCACATGGTCGCCGTCTCCGGTCTCCGCGACCGAAAGCGTCACCGTCAGGTCGGCGTCCGGCGCGCGGTCGGCCGTCAGCGTGAAGGCCGCGTCCCCGCCTTCCGTCACCGAGGCCGCCTTCGCCGCGATCGACACCGCCGGCGGCGGCAGGTCGTCGTCCGATATGGACACGCTGCCCGACGCGGGGGAACCCACCGTGTAGCCGTTGCCGGCCGCCACCGTCACGCTCACCGAGCCGTCGGGTTCGTCGGCGTCGTCGTTCGTCGTCCCCAGCGTCAGCGTGGCGCTGCCCGCGGTCGGGATGCTGACGGTCTGCGTGCCCGAGGCGATGCCGTAATCGCCCTCGGCCGTCACGGTCACGCTCACCGCCAGCGGCGAGGCCGGGGCCGGGCTCGCCGTGACCGTGAAGGTCACGTCGCCGCCTTCCGTCACCGCGCCGCCCACCGAGACCGTGATCGCCGGCAGCGGCAGGTCGTCGTCGGCAATGGCCACGGTTCCCGACGCCGGGTCGCCGACCGTGTAGCCGTCGCCCGCCGCCACCGTCAGGCTCACCGAGCCGTCGGGCTCATCGGCCTCGTCATTGGACGTCGCCAGCGTCAGCGTCGCGCTGCCCGTCGTCGGGATGGGGACGGTCTGCGTGCCCGCGGTCACGCCGAACTCGCCGGAAGCCGCCACGGTCACCGTCACCGACAACTCCGCCGCGGGCGCCGGGTTCGCCGTCACCGTGAAGGTCGCATCCCCGCCTTCCGTGACGTCCGCACCGGCCGAGACCGTCACCGCCGGCAGAGTCTCGGGCGCCGCCTCCAGCGCCTCCAGGGCGGCGACCACCGGAACCCACCGTTGCCAGCCCTTGTCGGCGTGGGTCTGCGCCTCCGCCGCCGTCATCGGCGTGTAGCCGTTGTCGTCGCCGAATGCGGCCAGCACCCGCTTCCAGCGGTCCACATGCGCCTGGCCCTGATGCGTCTCCGCCGCATAGCCCCGAACCTGCGCCACCAGCGCGGGGTCCACGGTCGCAACCGTTGCCGGCGCCGGGTCGTCGTCGGCAATGGCCACGGTCCCCGACGCCGGGTCGCCGACCGTGTAGCCGTTGCCCGCCGCCACCGTCGCCGTGACCGAACCGTCGGGCTCGTCGGCCTCGTCATCGGACGTCGCCAGCGTCAGCGTGGCGCTGCCCGCGGTCGGGATGCTGACGGTCCGCGTGCCCGCGGTCACGCCGAACTCGCCGGCAGTCGCCACGGTCACCGTCACCGACAGCGCCGCCGCGGGCGCCGGGCTCGCCGTCACCGTGAACACCGCATCCCCGCCTTCCGTGACGTCCGCACCCGCCGAGACGCTCACCGCCGGCAGGGTCAGGGGCGGCGCTTCCAGCGCCTCCAGGGCGGCGACCACCGGAACCCACCGTTGCCAGCCCTTGTCGGCATGGGTCTGCGCCTCCGCCGCCGTCATCGCCGTGTAGCCGTTGTCGTCGCCGAACGCGGCCAGCACCCGCATCCAGCGGTCCACGTGCTCCTGGCCCTGATGCGTCTCCGCCGCATAGCCCCGAACCAGCGCCACCAGCGCGGGGTCCACGCCCGGGGTCACGGGATCGGTCACGCTCTGCGTCACGACCCCGTCGTCGTCCAGCAGCGCCACCGTCACCTCGAACGGCTTGCCGACCGTATAGCCGTCGCCCGCCTCGATGCGCCCCGTCACCGTGCCGTCGGCCAGGGCGACCTGGTCCGATATCGTCGTCAGCGTCCACATCGCCGTCGTCTGGCCCGCCCGGACCGTCACCGTCCCGAAATGCCCGCCGCCGGTGCGGTCGTCGCCCGAGCCCATCTCCTCGTCGGCCGACACGGTCACTTCCAGGTCGCGCGCCGGCGCCGGGTCCGCCGTGACCGTGAAGGTCACGTCGCCGCCCTCCGTCACCGATGTTCGGTCCGCCGAGATCGTCACCGCCGGACCCGCGCCCGGGGTCACGGGACCGATCCCGTCATCCGAACCGCTCCCCTTCGGGCCGGTCTCGTTGTCGCGGACCAGCCGCGTCGCCACGGCCTTCCCGCTCAAGTCGAAACCGGAGCCCACGGCGATACCGTAGCCGCCGCGGCCCGGCCCGCTATCCACGTTGACAAATACCTGCGCCGGCTCGGGCACCGTGCCCGAGGCATCCGACGCCAGCGACACCGTCACCTCGCAGTCATACTCGTCCACGTCGTCGTCCACCGTCGGCACGCGGAGAGTCCGCCAGCTCACCCCGGGCGCGAACCGGACCGTGCGCACCCGCTCCTGTCCCGCCGCGACGCAGTCGCCGCGATCGGCCGCGACGGTCTCCTCGACCTTCAGCCAGACCGTGAACGGCACCTGCGCCGCCGGGGACAACCGGACGTCGAACTGGAGATCGTCCCCCTCGATCCGCGGGTCCTCCTTGTCCGGCTCGTCCGGGTCGTTGGAGGGGTTCGCGTACCACGTCTCGACCGTGACGAGCGGACGGATTCTGTTCGTGTGCCCGTCCGATCCGTCCGTGACCGTGAAGTTCAGCGGCTCGAAGTTGGTCGTGTAGGTCCCCAGGGTGTTGGTCTCCCCCATCGGGGGGGTCGCGGCCAGGAGCATCACCGACAGCTCCGCGTCGGTCTCGTCGTCGGTGGTGGCCTCGGTCGGAAGGGTCACCTGGACCGAGCGCGTGTTCGCCGGAATCGTCACCGTCCGGGTCCCCCGGTGGCCGTCGGGGACATGGAATTTGGCGCCCGCCACGGCGTAGTTCACCACGAGGTCCTGGCTGTGCAGGTCCCTCGTGAGGTTGCTGAAGCGCAGCACGATGTCGGTCCCCTCCTCGAGGGTCCAGTCGCGTCCGCTCCCGGTCAGCCCCGGCGAGGTCCCGATGTCCAGGTGGATCCGCGGCCCGCCGAGGTCGAGCAGGGTCAGGGTGTCGAACATTACGTCGTTGTCGGCATAGACCAGCCTCACCTCGTCGTTCGTGCCGTGGGGCGCGCCCCCGCCGCCGACGGTGGTGAAGCTGCGGGTCCAGTCGCCGGACGAGAGAGTCGAAAATTCCATCGTGAGGGAACCGGCCGCCGTGTTGCCGTCGTCGTTGCTCGTCGGCGTCAGGGTGACCGTGGCCTCCCGCACGATGTTGGTGTCGTGGCCGGTGAAGCGCACAAGGATGACGTCGCCGGTCAGTTGCGCTCCAGTCGCTCCGGTGCCCGAAACGGACAGGGTGTAGCTCCGATTCGCCAAGTCCTGGAGTACAAGTCCCGTTCCCGTGAATTCGATCGGCACCGCCAGGTTCTCGCCCGCGTAGAGCCGCCGCGGCAGGCGCACCGTCACCGCCGCCGTGTCCGTGGGGGTCTCCTCCGTGAAGGTCACGTCCGACGTCGCCACAAGGCTCACCACCGTGGGGTCGTTGTCGGTGACTCTGACCAAGGAGGTAAAAAGAACGTCTACTGTGTAGTTCGTTCCGGACAGCACAGCCACAAACACGCTATCGGATTCCTCGTCTGCGGTGTCGTTGTCCGTGGCGACGTCGATGGCGTGCGTGGCGGCGCCGGCCGGGACCGTGACCGTCTTGATGCCCTCGTTGGCCGCAAGGACGAAGTCTCCTCTATCGGTGACATGCACATCGACATCCAGGGGCGCCGACGGCGTCGGGCTGACGCTCAGGGTGAAGCTCGCCGCCGTGCCCTCCGTCACCGGCGAAGTGCCCGCCGAAATGCTCACAACCGGCTTCGTGCCTACCGTGAAGATCGGGGAGAGGGCGTAGAAGGCGCGAGCAATTGTCCGAGAACTGGGGACGCCATCGAGTGGGTTGCCGCTGCTATGTCCTGGCAAGCCTGCTCGGGCGGAACCGCCGGATCCGCCCAGGAATTGAGTCGCGTGCTTGGTGCCGTTCTGGTTGCTGCCGGTATATACGGTCACTGCCCCAACCGTCCCCCCGGATTCCGCCCTTGTGGCCCGGCTGTCCCAGCTTCCGTCGTAGAAGTCGGTATAGCTGTCGGCGGCCTTGGCGCCGTTCAGCCAGTAGATCAGCGCCGCCGTGTCGGTCGATTCGGTGTCGGTGTTGACGCGGGCGTCGACCGCGGAGGTCGAGCCGACCACCTTGAAGAGATTGCCGCAGCTGTCGGAGATCGCGCTGTGGCCGGCCTTGGCGCGGGTCTGCACGTACGTGTTGTAGGTCGCGATGTCGGTCGCCGTGGCGTCGCGCACCGTCGAGGTGATGAACAGCAGCCGGAACTTGGTGCCGGCGGTGGTGAGGCCGGAGGGCTTCAGAGCCCAGTCGAAGGGAACGTTGTAGGAGCCGTCGGCGTTGGCCGTGCTGCACGCGACCTGGGCCTGCGCCCCGGTCGGCAGGCCGGCGAGCAGGGGCAGGGCAAGCAGCGCGGAGGCAAGGACGGGGCGCAGGCCGCGCCGCAGGCGGCGGGCGACGCCGGACGCACACGCGGCAAGGACGCGCTGCGCCGATGCGGGATTGGAACTGTCGGAAAGAGAGGCGGGCCGGCGGGAAGCGGAATGCCGTCCGGCGGAGGAAGGAAGCTCAGGCGGTGAGGAGGGACGCCGGGTACGGCGCAGCCATGCGAACGCGCTCATGGCCGTCACGCGGACGCAGCAAGGGCGATCCGGCGATCCGGCGATCCGGCGATCCGGCGATCCGGCGATCCGGCGATCCGGCGATCCGGCGATCCGGCGATCCGGCGATCCGGCGATCCGGCGATCCGGCGATCCGGCGATCCGGCGATCCGGCGATCCGGCGATCCGGCGATCCGGCGATCCGGCGATCCGGCGATCCGGCGATCCGGCGATCCGGCGATCCGGCGATCCGGCGATCCGGCGATCCGGCGATCCGGCTTATTATACCGGGAACGGCAAACGAACTTGTCAAGCGGATTTTCCCGGCAGCCGACGCAAGCGCCGCCGCTATCTTCTGCATGCTTCCGATCATCGCCAAATCACCCTCTTCAAAGGCGAACCCGAAACCGCCGCAACGCGGCGCCGACGGAACTCGCACGATATCCTTCATTGGCCTTGTACCAACCTCGCGGGCGGAAGGGAAGCCATCGAGTGCGCCGCTGTCCGTCCCCGGCGCCGCATGGCGATCCCCGTCACTGTTGAGCCTGCGCCCGCTCAACTGTCGCCGCTCGACGCACGACCGGTCCGGGTGAGAGGGCGCAGATGACACGGACGGGGGCGTGGGATGAGCGTGGGCACGGTATTTGGTGGTGCGGGTTTCGCGTTATCTGATGGGGATCGGCTGCCGGTCACGGCAAAGCCGGGCGGGAGTGTCGGACGAAGTGCATCCATGGCTGTAAGCAAGCTTCCGGCCACGGGCCGAGAGCTTGACGCGGATTGAGACGGGCGTGTTACCCGTTACCGTTAGTGTGCCGTGGAAAGGCACCATCCCTCAGCGGGTGCGAATCCCGCCCGGCAACTGTCGCTCCAGCCGGTAGCAATCGGAGCGGATGATGGAGGTAACGACATCGTCTGAAGCACTCCGACAAAGGACCGCCTTGGGCGGTTCAGGCGACCATGCGGGCCGCAACGCGAGTGAACGCCGAGCAGGCCTCGAAAAGGGTGATGCGGAAGCCGACCCGTCTAACGGTTGGGGAAGGCTGCCACCGTCCGGGAAGCGAGCGACATGCGCACCGGACAGTTCCGCCGGGGTAGTGGCGGCGGCACGCATGGAAGAGGGGGATGGGAGCAACACGGGAAGCCCTTTCGGTGGTGTAGCACGCACCAACCGGAACCCCGCGAGGGGCAGGCCGGGCCGGCAGGGTGGCGGATGGGCTCGTATTACCGTGGATGCCGGGTAATGCCGGTGGAGGGAAGGAGCCCTGGTTCGAGAGCGATGCGGAAAAGGGAGAAAGGCATGACCACTGGCGAAAGCCTACCAGGGTCAGAAATGGTCCGGCGACTCCAGACCGTGTTACATGCGAAAGCTAAGGAAGAACCCGACCGGCGTTTCCACGCGCTGATCGACAAGGTGTGGCGCGAGGACTTTCTCGCGGAAGCCTGGAAGCGAGTTCGCCGAAATGGCGGGGCCGCCGGGGTGGACGGAGAGACCTTCGCGGACATCGAGTCGTATGGCTTGGGGCGCTGGCTTGGGGAACTGGCGCGGGAACTGAGGGATGGGACGTACACACCGAAGCCGGTGCGTCAGGTGCTCATCCCGAAGAAACAGCCCGGCAAGTTCCGGCCCTTGGGCATCCCCTGCATACGGGACCGGGTGGCGCAGACATCGGCTCTGCTTGTTCTTGAGCCGATATTCGAAGCGGATCTGCAACCGGAGCAGTACGCCTACAGGCCGGAGCGGAGCGCCCACGACGCGGTGAAGCGCGTCGTTCGCCTCCTATACGGAGGGCACAACGAGGTGGTCGACTGCGACCTGTCCAACTACTTCGGCGAAATCCCGCATGCCGAGCTTCTGAAGAGCTTCGCCCGACGCATCAGCGACGGGCGGATGCTCAAGCTCATCAAGGCATGGCTGGAAATGCCGGTGGAGGAGGACGACGGCAAGGGCGGCAAGCGCCGCACGAACCGAGCGCGCAAGGAGCGGAAAGGAACCCCGCAAGGGGCGCCGATGACGCCCCGAACGCAAAAGGTAACTTCCGGTTTGAGCGCGAGATTGTGCAATGGCGCGACCGTCCCCTGATTGATTTGCGACGCAAACGATAATATTCTTATGACAAATGGCGCGATCATCGCGATCCCAGAAGGTCGAGCGGCTCAACGCCGCGTACGCCCTGCTCGCCCAAGACGTGACGGCGAGCGAAGCGGTGCTTCGCCTGTCGCAGCGCTTCGGGTTGTCGCAGCGTCAGGCGTATCGCTACCTCCAGGATGCGCGCGCCATGGGCCAGCCGGTCGAGCCGGCCGAGGCGCCGATCCCGATCACCATCAAGATTCCGGGCACGCTGGCGGAGGCGTTGCGGGCGCATTCCAGGAGCAGCGGCGATTCGATCGGGGAGATCGTCGCGCGGGCCTTGAGGCGCCTCTTCTCGGACGCGGGTCGTCATGGCTGAACGCCGCTCACGCTCTCGGCCCGCCGTTCACCTCGATTACGCCTTCGACCGCCTGCTCGCCGCCAAGCTCCAGAACGCCTACGCGATCCTGGTGCCCGATCGGGCGCACAAGATCCCGCCGCGAACGCACGACGTAGGAGACGATCATGAAGATTGCAGCCCTGTACGCGCGGGTCTCGGGCGAGCAGCAGAGAGATAGCAACACGATCGCCAGCCAGACCGAGGCCCTGGTCGCCTATGCCGAGCGCCACGGCTACCGCGTGGCACCCGACATGGTCATCGAGGATGACGGCTTCACCGGCGCCGTTCTCGAACGCCCCGGGCTCGAGCGGGTCAGGGACCTCGCCGCGGAGGGGCGCATCGAGGCCGTCCTGGTCCATGCCCCGGATCGCTTGAGCCGCCGCTATGCCTATCAGGTTCTGATCATCGAGGAACTCGCCCGCCAGGGCGTCGAAACCGTGTTCTTGAAGGCGCCGTCGATGGAAACCCCCGAAGACCATCTCCTCGTCCAGTTCCAGGGGATGATCGCGGAATACGAGCGCGCGCAGATTCTGGAGCGTTCCCGGCGCGGCAAGCGCCATCGGGCTCGACGCGGCGACGTTGCTGTCCTGAGCGGCGCGCCCTATGGCTACCGCTACCACAAGAAAACCCAGGACAGCGGCGCGTTCTACGAGATCGTCGAGCCGCAGGCGTCCGTGGTTCGCGACATCTACCGCCATTACACCGAAGATCACATGACCATCGGCGCGATCGCTCGCAAGCTCAACGAACGCGAGGTCCCCACATCCTCCGGGCGTTCGCGCTGGGAACGCTCGGTGGTGTGGGCGATGCTGCGCAATCCGGCGTACAAGGGAAGAGCGTGCTTCGGCAAGACCCGCGCCGCGCCGCGCCAGCGCGTGCGGCCTCTGCGCGGCAGCGACGGGTTCGCCGGACGCCACAGCGTCGGTCACGAGCGGCCGCGAGAAGACTGGATCGAAATCCCGGTGCCGGCGATCGTCAGCGAAGAGACCTTCGCCCTTGCCGAAGAGCGGTTGCAGCAGAACAAGGTCTTCTCCAGGCGCAGGACCAGAACGCCCAGCGTCTCGCAGGGGCTCGTGGCGTGCGGCAAATGCGGCTACGGGCTGTATCGCACGTCGGCCCAAACCAGTGCCCGCAAGATCTCCTACTACCGCTGCCTGGGTTCCGACGCCTGGCGCTATCTCAACGGCCCGCTGTGCGACAGCCGTCCGGTGCGCCAGGATCTGCTCGACGACATCGTGTGGACCGAGCTGGTCCGCTTGCTCGAAGATCCGGCACTGGTGAGCGCGGAGATCGACCGGCGACTGGAGGCGGCCCGTGTCTCCGATCCCAACCAGCAGCGCGAGGCCGACCTTCGGCATCGGCTGATCAGGGTCCGCAAGGGTATCGACCGCCTGGTCACGGCCTATCAGGAAGAGTTGATCACCATCGACGAGCTGCGCGACAGAACGCCCGAGCTCCGCCGGCAGGAACAGGCGCTGCATCGCGAGCTGCAATCCGCCGTCGATCGCGCCCAGGATCGGGAGACCTATCTCCGGCTCGCCGAGACCCTGACCGGCTTTCTGGCGCGGTTGCGCTCGTCCGCCGAAACCCTGGACATCGCCGAACGGCAGCGTATCGTCCGACTCCTCGTGAAGGAGGTTCTGGTCACCGAGGACAAAATCACCATCCGCCATTCCATCCCGATCTCGGGCTCGCCAGGCAGTGGTCCAGACCCATCGAAACCCGACAACGGCGGCTCCGGTGATGAAAGTTACCTTTTGCGTTCGGGGCGTCATAAGCCCACTGGCCAGCAACCTCTACATGCGGCGCTTCGTGCTGGGCTGGAAGGCGCTGGGCTTTGCCCGGCGCTTCCGTTCGGAAATCGTGAACTACGCTGACGATCTCTGTGTGGTCGGCAAAGCCCCGGCGGCGGACATGCTGGCGGCGGTCGAGCGGCTCATGGCTGGTTTGAAGCTCCCGATCAACGAACGGAAAACCCGGTGCCTGCGGTGTCCGGAGGACGCGTTTGAGTTTCTGGGATACCGTATCGGACGCACCATCGCCCGACCGGCAAAGGCTCCTACACCGGAACCCGACCCACCAAGGCGAGCGTCCAAGGCATCTGCCGCAGGATCAGCGAAATGACGGCGCGACGGCACTGCTGGCAATCGCCGGAGGTGGTTGTGGAACGTCTGAACCGGACAATGACCGGATGGGCGAACTACTTCAGCCTCGGGCACGTCAGCCCAGCCTATAGCGCGGTCAACCGACACGCTGTTCAACGGCTGCGCCGGTGGCTCTGTCGAAAGCACAAGGTGAAGTTCGGGACGTTCGTGCGCTTCCCGGACGAGAGGCTACACGACGAATACAGCCTCATGCGCCTTACGCGGACGGCTATGGGCCTTCCGAGCGCGAAGGCATGATCTCGTCCGAAAGCCGTGTGCGAGAAAATCGCACGCACGGTTTGATGAGCGGGGACTGGAAACGCGGTCATGGGAGCCGGACTGAGGCCCGGAGCGAAAGCGACGGAATAGGCACCGGACCCTAAAGCTGGCGCGCCAGTCCTCGACTCTACCCCTGCCTCCCTAGGGGTTCGATGAGAGCGCGCAGGCTTTCAGCGGCGATTTTGGGTTGATCGGCGGTGGAGCGATGGGCGACCCGGCGCGTGGCGTCGTCGCCTGCGTGGCGAACGCGCGCACGCTCAACTCACTGGCGGTCCGACCGGGACGCGCCGAACGACCCGACGATCGACCCCGACCTGAACACGCCGCCGGCCTCCTCGTGGTAACCGCCGTAGAACGTCCCCGCGACATGCTCGCCGTCCCAGTGCGTGCCCTTCGAGAACGCCCCGTCATTCACCGCGACGCCGGTCCACGCCATCCTGTGGCCCGCGGCGGCGCCGGTCCTCAGATTGACGAAATTGTCGAGCGTGACATCGACCGAGGAGTCGCCGAAGTCGTAGACGATCCCGGCATCCCCCTGCAGCATGTCGGGAGCCGGGAACAGCCGGTTCAGGTCCGTGCCCACCGCGACGCCGGTCCACGATGCCGATCCCGATACCGGATTCGTGCCGGAAGCCCGGCCGACCGAATAGGGCGCGGCCTGGACCGAGTCGGGCGCGCCCTTGTCGGGATGAAAGCTGATCTGCACCAGGAAGGTGCTGTAATGCATCCAGGCGCCGTAGCCGGTTAACTCCTGGGGCGCGTCGGGATTGGATGTCGCATCGTAGAAGGCCTGGCCGAGCCGGATGCCCCCGCGTTCCATGACCGGCTGGTATTCCGCATCGAAAAAGAAACCGTCCAGGTCCCCTTCCCCGCTCGCGCCGTACCTGCAGGCGCCGCCCGTGCAGGCCGCCCCCCAGGCGTAGCCGGGGAACTCTCCGGCGGAGCGGTAGACGCCGCCGAGCATCCAGGTGTCGGCGCTCGTGACGATCTTCTCGTCGAGCGCCGAAAGTTCGTCCGAGGTCATGGCGTACGCTGTGCTTCCGGCAACGTTCCCCGATGCGGTCCCGGCGTCCAGCAGCCAGTCCGGCGGGCCGGATTCCGCGCCTGCGCCGGATCCGGCGTCCACCGCCGCCATGTCCTCCCGGTGTCCGCCGCACCCGGAGAGGGCCAGGGCGACGAGGATCGCGAACAACCCGATCATGGGGCGCATTGCCCATTCCTCCGCCTATCCCGACGAACTCGAATGGTGCTCCGCCCCCGGTCCGGGGTCAATGCGCGGCCGCGTCGCATCCCTCAATCCGCAGGCGCGGCCCGGAGAGACGGCTGGCGGGCAGGAGTGCGCCACGAACGCCGCCCGGCAGGCCGGCAGGATGCGCACGATCTTGTATCTTGCGGCCCGGGGGCTCCCGGTGCGAATTGCAGCGCCGGAGACTTGAGACGGCCGCGCTGGTGGCAGCCTTCACCCTGGTCAAGGCGCTGTTCGGCTACGCCGGGATGGCCGCGGGCGGCGTCAGCGGCGTCCGCTGAGAGGGCGCACGCTTTCAGCGCTGAGCGGCGGACGACGCCCGGGGCGGCGCGACTGTCTTCGGCCACCCCCGACAACACGGTTGCGGACCGTTCCATGGCCGGATGCCGCCAGGAAACGCCCGGCATTTGAAGCGACGGGATTCCCGTGCGGTTCCCACCGGGCCCGTCGCCGATATCGGCAAGCCGCTGAAAACACCGCTGTTCGCAGGCGTTCGTCCCAATCTCGGGACGGTACTGCGCCTTAGGACCTTCGGATTCTGGGCCTTCCGGGCCCGTCGCCGATATCGGTCCCGTTCTGAAAACACCGCTGTTCGCAGGCGTTCGTGTCCCAATCTCGGGACGGTACTGCGCCTTAGGACCTTCGGATTCTGGGCCTTCCGTAATGGGGCATCCCCCGTCAAGCACGATTTTCAACAGTCGAACTTCCCGACATGGCTCCTTGTTCTCAACGGTCAATGGGGCATCCCCCGTCAAGCACGATTTTCAACAGTCGAACGTCCCGACATGGCTCCTTGTTCTCAACGGTCAATGCCTGCTGCGGGTTGCATGTTCCCGAGCGGGGTTCGTGCTCACCCGGAAGCAATGTTGGCTTCCGGTTCAGGATTACTCGATCTGAACTGCTTCTGGCCTTGAGAAGGAATCGTGATCCCGGATGTGTCCGTCGCCAGGCCCCCGCTTCCGTCCGTGGTCGGCGCAGCGGCCGCCAACGTCATGCTTGGTCCAGAACGATCCCCGAGTGCCTATCTGAGGGGCGTGCTCGACCGCAACAGGGCGGTTCGGCGAACAAGGCCCAGAACGTGCATCATCGGGAACCGCGTCCCGGCGAGGGGACACCGGTGGATCGCTACCTTCAGGCGCGGCCCTATCCTGTTCTCCTTGCTGACTGCCGGTGAGACGCAACCAAGTCTATGCCGTGCAAAGCGCCATCGCTTCCTCGCGCGTGTACCGGAACTCGGTGCCGTCCCGCCACATGCGGTGAAGCACCACGCCGATCCGTCGGGCCAAGGCGATGGTCGCCCGTTTCTTGCCGCGGAGCACCGCCAGACGCAACGCCCAAGCCTTCAGCCAGTTCGAGGCCCCACGGTTCAACATGACCGTGGCCGCTTGATAGAGCGCCGTGCGCAGACCGGCGTCACCGGCCTTGGTGATCGCGCCGACGACATCCCGTTCGCCCGACTGGTTCCGTCCCGGCGTCAGCCCCACCCAGGGGCCCACATCCTTCGATCTTCGGAACCGCTCGGGATCGTCGATCGCCGACACGAACGTCAGCGCCACGATCGGGCCGACACCGGGCATGGTCATCAGAACCCGGCACACCGGATTCTGCCGTACCAGATTGCCGAGCAGCTTCTCCAGGCCGGCCAGCTCGCGGCGCAAACCCGCCCGCGCGCGCAGAATCGGTTCGGCCGCAGCCTCCAACATCGCATTGCCGGCGATCAGCTCCCGGACCCGAGCCTCGTAGCGGACTTTCGTGACGCGACCCAGCTTCAGACCGAAGTTGCGCAGCACGCCGCGCAGCGAGCACTCCATCTTTAGGAGCGCGTCCAATACCGACTTGCGCGAGGTCAATAGCGCGCGCATCTCCTGCGACGACACCGTCTTGCAATGCACCGGCCGGAACCAGCCCAACTGCAGAAGCCGGGCGATGCCCTCCGCGTCGCGGCGGTCCGTCTTGATCGGCATCGCCTTCAGCGCCGCCTTTACCTGCCGGGTCTCCATCAACACGGCCTCGAACCCGGCATCGGTCAGCCCCTTGTGCAGCCACTGCGACAGCGGACCGGCTTCCAGCCCGATCGCCGCGATTCCGTACGGCAACTCGCTCATGAACGCGACCAGCGAATCGGGCGCGCTGGCAACCTGCGCCTCCGTCACGATCTTCCCCTTCTCGCCGAGAACGCAGATCGCCGTGCTTGCCAGCGATACGTCGAGACCGATATAGACATCCATTGTCGTTGCCCTTTCCTTTCGAGGAATTGGGGCGCGCCTTGCGGCAAGACCCCGTGAACACGCTACGCGTGCAAGGGCAACGACACCCGAATCTCCGACATCGCCAAAAGCCGAAACGTCGCCGGTCAGCGCCAAGCCCCATTACGGCATCTGAAGGTCCTGGCGAACGGCAGCGGAAATCCGGAGCAGCCAGAGGCTCCTTGCCAGCGGTGAACTGCCCTCCCAATCGATGCCCGATTCGACGCCGATCCGGGGCACTTGCGTCCCGGTCCCGAACGAAGCTGCCATGCGCCTCAGCCGTCAACCTCGTTCCGCAGCGCGACGTGATTCCCAGCCATCGTTCAGGTTGCAGGCGTCCGTCGCCGCTACCATACTCGCCCTCAGGACACCATATGTAGACGGACGTGCCGCCGACGGACCAAGAGGGTGACCGACATGGACATCGCCGCAAGCACCCTGGAAGCCGCGCTTCGCCAGCTTCCCGAACTGCCTACCCCGGTCAGCAGCTGGCATGTCGAAACCGGCTCCGACTCGACCGACGATCCCGCCGTATGGGTGTGGGCGATGCTGAAGGACGATGACGTCGAATTCGCCAAGCGGTCGCGACTGCGCTCGATCATTCGCGATCTCGTCGAGGAGAAGACCGATTCCTCCATGCTCGTCTACGTCCGTTTCCGCGGCGCATCCGAGGTCGAGCATTCGGCATGAGCCTTCATGCGGAGTTGTTGAAACAGGCCCATTTCCTCGCCCGCAAGGAGCCCAAGAAACCGACCCAGGCCAGCCTCCGCCGCTCGGTATCGGCTTCCTATTACGCGCTCTTTCACCTTCTGGTCGATGAAGCGACCAAGCTCATGCTGGCCGGCAATATCCGCGGCCCTCTGCGTGACAGTCTCGCCCGCGCCTTTCACCACTCCGCAATGAAGCAGACCGCCGTTGCATTCACCAGGAGGTCGATACCCCCGAGGCTCGCATCCGGCCTGGATCGCCAGGAGGTTCAACAGCCGCTGATCGACGTCGCCACCGCCTTCGTCCAGCTCCAGGAAGCCCGCCACGACGCGGACTACAACCGCGCTCTCCGCTTCACCCGGCGGGAAGCGCTCGATCTTGCCGACCTGGCGGATCAGGCGTTTCGGGACTGGCGCCAGGTGCGCGGCAGCTTGCCGGCCGACGCCTTCCTGACCGGGCTCCTCGCCTATAGACATATGCAGGGGTAAGTAATGTCAACACTGCGCCAACGCCGAATTTCCATACTGGCCGCAATTCTAGTTCTTTCAGGCTGCACGTCCGTGCCACCTCAGGTCATACAAGTCCAATTACAAGAGAAAGCGATTATCGAATCTTTGCGTACATCGCACCTGGCATTAGCCGATGTATACATGGAAACAAAATTTGAACAATTCGAGAAATTTTTCTTTAGTAAGTACGGTCCTCATTTTCGTGACGAGTGGGAGAAGAAATTTCTTCAGAAAAAAGGGAGGCCATACAATTCCGAAGGCGATTTTCCGCACTTCTACAACGACTTGGTTGCAGAATATCAAGACAAATCGAAGCGCATTGCCCGCCTGCATTCCAAGCTACGCCAGAGCATCGATATAGAATACCAAAATGCACTGAGGGCACACAGCGCAGTAAATCAGTGGTTGGTAGCATTAGAGGATTTGAATGAAACACAGCGGAATATAGTTAATTCCATTCTTGATTCAATACGGCCGAAATTGTCACTTGACGTGATCGAGAGCACGATTCATGAAATAGAAATAGACGTAACCTTACCACAAAACACCGAGTAAAGGTAGCAATTATGGCAAAGAAAAGCGATATTGGTCGGCTTGCCTCAAAGCGCACAACACAGACATTCTCTAATGAGCTGTCCAGATACACCAATTTTACTGCCGAAGAAGCTGAACGACTCTTCCCAAACAAGAGTGATCGTCATGAGTTGATCCAATTAATTGAGATTGTCAACTCGGACAAACAAGACAAGGAGAAACAGAAAGAACTGATCGACAAAATTGCCAACGTAAGCGGGGTCGTCATAAAGCTGGTCAAGAAAGTCACCGCAGGACTGTAGCTTGAGCGCGTGCACTTCTGCACGACCGAACCTAAGCGCAATAGGGGATAGGATACAGTTTGCCCTATGCCAGAGGTATATCGCCTGCCCTCGATTCTGTAGAATGCCCGCGTCCATATCCTTTGAGTATATCGATGGCAATGCAGTCCGAAACGCGGACATCGGAGCTGCGCGCCGAGTGACGTGCCAGAGCCGTCATATTGGCGGCGCTACCGTGTCCGCCGTCTCTCCACCGCAGTCCTCGCGGCTACTAATACCAGCGATCACGGTTTAGAACCCATGAGCCCATTTTCGGGTTCCGATGGATGCGATACGCGCTGGCTGTGAGGCGAGGTTGTTCCAGGCATGGCAGCAGTGATCGAGGATATCGTCGTAACTCTTGAAGACACGGTTCGAGAGCCAGTTTTCGCGGATGAACTGCCAGACATTCTCGACGGGATTGAGTTCGGGCGACCGGGGCGGGAGCGCCATGAGGGTGATATTGCCGGGAACTTCGAGGGTTGAGGAGGTATGCCATCCGGCCCGGTCGAGCATGAGGACGGCATGGGCACCGGGTTCGACGGCGAGGCTGATTTCGGCGAGATGAGCGTTGAGTGCGTTCGTGTTGGCGTGGGGCATGACGAGCACGGCCGCCTCGGCCTTGTTCGGGCAGATGGCGCCGAAGATATAGGCCGAGGTCGGTCTCTGGTCCTTGGGCGCCGCCGGGCGGGTGCCGCGTTTCGCCCATCGCCGGGTGATCTTGTTCTTCTGTCCGACGCGGGCTTCGTCCTGCCACCAGACTTCGACCTCGACACCGTCACCGAGCGTGGCGCGGATCCCCCTCAGGCGTTCGGGGACCTTTTTTTGAACGCCGCCAGCGCGGCTTCGTCCTGGGCATAATGGCGCGGGCGCGCGGAGAGCTTGGTGTAGCCCAACGGCGCCGCTCGCGCCCGACCGTCGTCTCCGCCAACGACACACCGAACCGCTCCTTGAGCCATGCCGCCAAGTCGCAGCGCCGCCAGCGCACCACGCCGTGGACCGCAGGGTCCGCCACTCTCTACCATCGCCGCCAGGGCCCGCCCGCTGTTCTTCGCTCAGCTTGCGCGGCGGACCCGATGCCTTGCGGTCCTTCAAGCCCTCCGGGCCTGCCGCATTGAAGCGAAGAACCCAGTCCCGGACGATCTGCAAGCCAACCCCTGCAAAGCGCGCCGCGTCCGAACGACGATGACCGTCGTAAATCACCGCAAGCGCGAGAAGACGACGGTTCTGCGCGCCGTCCCGGCTCCGCTGCGCCAGACCGCGCAACTGCGCGGCATCGAAATCTTCCCTCAAAGGGACCGCTGACCCCACACCGATACTCCAATAGCGGGGCCGCTATTGAGTCAGAAGCCGCCAGCCTTGGGAATCCCCCCATGAGTCTCAACCCTCAGCCGCTGGTATAACTGATCTTAAACTGCCCGATATTGCTGTTATGGGTCTGATTGATGAACACCCGGATTAGTAGCGCTTCTACATTGTGACGGAGCCGCGAGTTGTCGATTTCGTATAGAGACATGTACCATGCCAACTTCCAAATGGTGGGATTGACCTTCTTCATGCTCGGGCCAAATCGCATGCCTACCGGGATCTTTCTCTGCTTGAGAGTCTGCCAGACTTCAGCTCGGAAACTCTTTGCTTGACCGATATAGAGGACATTCCCGGCAGAATCGTAAAGCACGTATACTCCTCCAGACTTTGGTAATTCGTTCTGCTTATCGGGTATGGGGGCTATTTCCTCAAGGGGTTTAATGTCCTGTCCGAAGAGATTCGATATGGCAGAATCCAGAACTCGGCTCCGAAGCCTGCGGGCCTTATTCCCCAACCTTGTATCTCCGTCGAGTGGTTCGTCAAAAACCCGAGATACTGTTGCATTCAATATACAGTCCTCAAGCACGCTGTCCCCGGGTTTTGTAACCCCAGTGAGGTAATTGGACATATTGGATTGCCGCTTTTCGCATGCACGAGAAAACTCGGCCAGACTTGCAAACTGAAGCAGGTCCTTTAGTGAGTTCAAGAAATCCATACTGCTCTCCTATTCGTCAGCTCGTTTCCACAAAGACTCGATCAGGTGCTCCGATAGGACTTTGACTAGTGCAATCTCTGCCCGCGCCACAGCAATTGTCTCACCATGACGACGCCCTGCTTCCTTCAAACCGAGGATTAAGTCGATAATGGAGGTATGCTTCGAGAAGTGAAACTACCGTGTCGGGCCAACGTGCAGGCAATATGATGTTCGCACGACCTACATTAGCAACAATCCACTCGCCGATGTCTTCCTCTCGACCACAGAAACCAAATTCTTCTCTGTTACTCCAAATGTCCTTGGCGAATGTGCTTCCAGAACGCTTTGTACCATAGTGCTGACTTGTAAACCGTTGCGAGTAGCTGGTCTTTCCTATACGAAGCCAAATCGTTCCTTGAAAAAACGCATATACCGCTCGGTCGTCATTGCGCAGTGGCTCGGGCCGTCGATGATGATTTGCGCAACATTGGACCGTGACGTTGGTCCATTCCTCAGCTTCGACAAGACCCGGAATGTTCTGGAAATCGCGCAATACCCGATCAAGTTGATTTCTCATTGCTTGGCATCCTGGACGGTGACCGAAACGGCTGGGGGCTCGCCATGCTCGGCATCTCCACCGCCGCTAGCCCACCGACTGGACCGAGCGCTACAACATCACGCCGGTGCTGATTGAGACCTTCGTCGAGACCCCGCGCTAGACCGGGACCGTCTACTGGACATCAGGTTGGACCCATGTAGGGACCACCTAAGGAAGGGTGCTACCACCGGGACAGGCAGTTCTACAAGCCCCGCAAGGACATCATCCGGCTCCGTCCGCTCAGAAGGGAGTGGTAACGAACGCTCAAAGGCTAGAATCGCACCCGGGCGCGATCAGGTCGGTACGAGCATGCAACGAAGCGGATGAATTTCTCCACGGCCAAGGAAACGTTTACCCTTCCCCACGTATCCGTTCCGTTTGGCCGTGCGGGCCCGATGGCTCGCAGGTGTAGGGACTGATCGTGCGGAAGCTCGCAAAATTCGGTCGCCTCGACGCACAGAACGGACGGCAGGCGGCTCGGCTCCACGGCCAAACAGAACGGATACCAAGGGTTCCTCCGAAATTGGTAATCCGTTGCCTAGCGCCGCCAACGATCGTCCCGATTTTGAAAAAATTTGCATTCGATTTGATGACTGATCCAGCTTTTCCGACTGTGCGTTGTCTATCATGGACTAATTTACTACGAAAATACAGTATGTTACAAGATTTTCACTCAAAACACTCCAGCCTTGATCCGGGCATCCACGTCGCTCCGCCGCCTCGGCCGTCCCCGCCCGCATCGTCATGCCGCGGCACGTGGATGCCCGGAACAAGCCCGGGCATGACGACGGGGGATCGACGCCGGATCGACCGTGACGGACGGCGGGACGGGGCGGCGTCCCCGTCGCCGAACGCACCAGCCCACCGCCTGTCAACCTTTCGGGGTAATCCCCCTTCGATACGGCATTTTCCGACCTGACCGGATCGCGGCGGTCTGCAACCCTCCCCCGGCCCCTCCCGCAAGCGGGAGGGGAGAAGGCAGGGAGCGCTCGGCGAGGAGTCCCTCTCCCCGCGGGGAGAGGGTCGGGGTGAGGGGGAATACTGCGGCCAGCCGGATTTCGCTCAGAGAATGAAGCTCACCGAGCCGAGGGCGCCGAGCTCCTCGCAGTCGAGGATGGCGCGGCGTTCGGCGATTCGCAGGCCGTCCCCGGTCGCCCGCAGCCGGTAGCGATAACGCCCGACATATTCTCCGACCCGTTCGTTGCGGCGGAACCGGTAGACGATGAAATTGGCTTCAGCAACGAGTTCGTCCCCGCCGCTCTCGACGACGCGGACGTTGGAGATCATGCGCCTCGTGCGCGAGCGCGGGCTTTCGGCGTGGGCATCCGCGCTCTTCAGCCGCTTGATGCGGCCATGGATGCGCCGGATGTCGTCGGCGATGGTGAACAGCGTGTTGCGGGGATCGCCGTCGGGCACGTCGTTGGGCGGGACCAGATAGCGCGCGTCGTCGGTCAGGAGTTCGAGCCAGTCGTCGAGCCGCCAGGCATCCAGCAGCGCCGCCTCCTCGAAAAACAGGGCCTCGACATCCTCGCGCCGGACGGCGTCGACGGGGGCCGCGGTCATGCCGGCGCGCCCCCGGTCATCAGCGCGTTCCAGCGGCGCCAGAAGGTACGCAAATGGAGCTCGTCGGTGTTGAGCTGGTCGCCTGTCTTATTCATCCCCCGCGAAATTTCCGACCACTCGATTTCGCGCCAGGTGGCGAGCCCGCCCTGGACCAGCTCCAGCGCCTCGACATCGTCGGGCGTCGCCAGCCCGCCCGGCCCGTAGAAAGTGAGGAAGCTGTCGAGGCGGCGTGCCCGCGAGGTCTCCGACTCCTCGACGGGGCCGAGCGCCCAGGCGGTCACCCGCATGCGATCGACGGCAGTCGGCCAGAAGGTGCGGACGGTCACCGCCGAGCCGTCGTTGATCACCAGGTTCGGGAACACCACCAGGTTGCGGTTGGTCTCGGCGACGCGGCGCGCGCGGTCCTCGCCCAGCCGGCCGACGAGCTCGGCCCGGATGGATTCAATCTCGGGCCTGGCTTCCTCGCCGTAGAGCGGGATCCAGGCGGCGATCGGCCGACCCCGGAAATTGACGTTGTCGACCACCGCATGTCCGTTGCCGAGCGACTTGCCGACGCCGGGCGCCGGCATCATCAGCCCTTTGGGCAGCCGCACGGAGACGCCCGAATCTTTCATATACTCCAGATAGGTCGAGTGGGTGGCATGCAGGTGGTAGTCGTCGAAGCTGTTCTCCACCAGCAACTTCCAGTTGGCGCGGATATCGTATTCCTGGGTGCCGGAGACGATTTCGATGCGGCCGGACGGAGACTGGTCGACGACCAGGTCCAGATACTCCTTCGCGCCCGCGAGATAATCGGCGAGCGGCTCGGGATCGTCGCCGAAATGGGCGAACCAGAAACCGCGATAGTCTTCGAGAGCGGGTACGCCGGTCAGCGCAAATTCGGCCTTGTCGAAGGACGCGCCATAGGATTCCTCGTCGGGAACGTGGGTGAGCGATCCGCCGTTGTCGTAGGTCCAGCCATGATAAAGGCAGGTAAACCTGGTTCGGTTGCCTTCGCGCTCCCGGCAGACCATGGTGCCGCGATGCCGGCATGTGTTGAGGAACGCGCACACCCCGCCCTCCGCGTCGCGCACGAACAGGACGGGCCGCCCGGCCACCAGCCGCGTACGGAAATCGCCGGTCTCGGGGATCTCCGAATCGTGGCCGAGATAGATCCAGCACCGGTTGAAGATTTGCCGGTGCTCCGCCTCCAGGATTTCTGGATCGACGAGAACCCGGCGATTGAGCCGGAAACGTTCCTCTTCCGGCTCGTCGATGATGAAGGGTCGATCCATTGCCGCCACTGATACCCGCGCCCGCCCCGCCCGTCTACCGCGCCCGGGCGACGGCGGGCCGGCCGTGAAGCCGCTTGGGCCTCGGGACTACGGCTTTATCGGGCTGCTCGCCGCGATCACGCTGATCAACCCGCTGTCGATCCATTTCTATCTGCCCGCGCTCCCCGCCATCAAGGCCGGCTTCGCGGTGTCCGCTGCGACGGCGCAGCTCACCTTCAGCGTCACCATGTTCACCCTCGCCGCGGTGACGCTGGCGATCGGGTCTCTGTCGGACGGGCTCGGGCGCAAGCCGGTGCTGCTGGGCGGGATCGCGTTGTTCGTCGTGGGCTCTCTGATCTGCGCCGCCGCGGAGACGATCGGGGTGCTGATCCTCGGACGCCTGCTCCAGGCCGCGGGCGCGGCGAGCGGGCTGGTGCTGGCCCGCACCATCGCGCGCGACGTCTACGGCCTCGACCGGCTGACCCAGATCATCGCGCTTCTCACCATGGCCTATACGATGGGGCCGATGCTCGCGCCGCCGTTGGGCGGCGCGCTCGTGGACGGGCTGGGCTGGCGGTCGATTTTCTGGTTCGCGGTCGCGGCGGGAGTGCTGCTCGTGGCGTTCTCCGTCCTCTTCATCCCGGAGACCCGTCCATCGGGCGCCGGCGTCCAAAGCACTCGCGCGATGCTGGGCGCCTATCGCCGGCTGTTCCGGATACCCCGGTTCTCGCTCTACGTCCTCCATTCCGGCTTCGTTACCGGCGCGTTCTTCGCCATCGCGGCCTCGTCGTCCTTCCTGATGACCGAAATGCTGGGCCGTCCCGCGGCGGAGTACGGGCGTTATTTCCTGTTCTTCCCGGCAGGCTACCTGCTGGGCAATTTCATCGCGGCGAGGATAGGGTTGAGGGTGCCGATCGACACGATGCTGATGGCCGGCTCGGTTCTCAATCTCGGCGGCGCCGTAGCGCTGGCCGCCGCGCTTTGGCTGGCGACGCCGACGCCGCTCGGCATCTTCATCCCCGGCTTCATCGTCACGCTAAGCCAGGGCCTTGCGCTGCCGAGCGCGCAATCGGGCGCCATCGCCGTCGACAAGAACCTCGCCGGAACCGCCTCCGGCGTCGGGGTGTTCATGCAGATGTTCTTCGGCGCCGCCGCGTCCCAGCTCACCGGGCTGTTCGCCGACGGCACTGCGAACCCGATGATCCTCGTCGTCCTGCCCCTCACGCTCGGGGCACTGGCCGTCAGCTTCGCGCTCGGGCGGTTGGGCGGGAGATAGGGCGGAATTACCGGCCGGTCAGGGCGGACATGGCGGTTCTTCGCGCCCGGCCACTACCCGCCGGGCGTCGGCAACGTCCCTTCGGGGAGCGAGTCGATATGGTCGGCGATGGCGCCCGCCCGGGTGAACCAGATGCGGTCGGCGCGCGGATGTTGGACGATGTATTTGAGGATCCGGCGGAGCTCCGCGAACCGGAAGGGTTGGCCGAAGATGAAGGTGTGGAGCGACAGCGCGTAGACCAGCGGCTGTTCCTCGCAAAGACGCAGCATCTCGTCGATCTGATCGGTGACCATCTCGGTGAACTCGCGCGCGGTGTGGTGGCGGTTCAGAAGCGCCGGCGAATCGTTGATCTCGACCGGATAGGGGATCGAGAGGATCGGTCCGAAATCCGTCTTCATCCACACCGGCTGATCGTCCATCGGCCAGTCGAGCACGTAGCGGTAGCCGGCTTCCCTGAGGTGGTCGAGGGTCGCCCCTGTCTCAGAGATCCAGGGGCCGAGCCAGCCGCCCGGCTGCACGCCCTCCTTCTCCACCATGATCCGCGTGGCCTCCTGGATCAGGACCCGCTCCTCCTCCTCGGTGAGGTCGCCCTGGCGCTCCGAGTTGGTGCGGCCGTGCCCGACGACTTCGTCGCCGCGCGCGCGGACCCGGTCCATGATCTGCGGCGCGTAGTCATAGATCGCCGTGTTGATCAGGTGGCAGGCCGGCAGATCGAGCTCGTCGAACAGGTCGAACATCCGCCAGATGCCGACCCGGAGGCCGTAGTCGCGCCACGCGTAGTTGCGGATGTCGGGCTGCGGGCCGGGCGCCGTGGGGGTGTGGCCCATCCCCTCGCCGTAGCTGAAATGCTCGATATTGAGCCCGATATAAAACGCGAGCCGCTTGCCGTCCGGCCAGTCGTATTGCGGGCGCTCGGGAATCGCCGAGTAGTCGTAGCGGCCGTGCGTGCGGATTTCCATTTCCCCTCCCCGTCAGGCGATGCGCGGGCGACGGTACACGACGGCTCAGCCCTCGGGAACCACCGCGGTCGCCTCGATCTCCACCTTGGCGCGGTCCTCCATCAGCGCCGAGACTTCGACCGCCGCCATCGCCGGGTAGTTGCGCCCGATCGTCGCGCGGTACGCCGCGCCCACCTCCGCGATCTGGTCGAGATATTCCCGCTTGTCGGTGAAATACATCGTCATCCGGACGATGTGCTCCGGCCCGGCCCCTGCCTCGTGCAGCACCGCGACCACGTTGATCAGCGCCTGGCGGAACTGGTCGGCGAAGACGTCGCTCTCGAAGACCTCGTCGGCGCTCCAGCCGACCTGGCCGGCGACGAACACCATCCGGCCCGACGCCGCGACGCCGTTGGAATACCCCTTGGGCCGCTTCCAGCCCGGCGGTTGCAGGATTTCCATCGATTCCCCCTCGACGATTGTCAGGATCGTATAAAATAGCCGAAGTCCAACAGTCGAGCCCCGCAATGTCCGAGACCTTGTCGAACGACCGGCCGCTTGCCGGCCGTCATGCGTTGATCACCGGCGGCGGCCGGGGAATCGGCGCGGCGGTCGCCGATGCGCTCGCCAGGCTCGGGGCCGACCTGACCCTGGTCGGACGCGACGAGGCGGTACTGGAAGCCAGGGCCGCGAGCATCCGCGAGACCGCTCCGGGCGCGGTCTCCCGCGTTGTCGCGGATGTGAACGACGAGGCTTCGATGGAGGCCGCGTTCGACCGGGCGGGCCCGGTCTCGATCCTGATCAACAATGCCGGTATCGCCGAGAGCGCGCCGTTCGCACGCATCGACGACGGCCACTGGGAACGGACCATCGCGACCAACCTGACGGGCACCTTCCGCTGCATGCGCATCGCCTATCCGGCGATGGCCAAGGCCGGCTGGGGGCGGATCGTCAACGTCGCGTCGACCGCGGGCCTCAAGGGGTACGCCTACACCGTGGCCTATTGCGCATCGAAGCACGGCGTGGTGGGGCTCACCCGCGCGCTCGCCATGGAGGCGGCGCGGACCGGGGTCACGGTGAACGCGGTCTGCCCGGGCTTCACCGATACGGATATGGCCACAAGGGCGGTCGCCAACATCGTCGCCAAGACCGGGCGCGGCGAAGAAGAAACCCTGAAGGAACTCGCCGGCATCAACCCGCTGGCAAGGCTGGTGCGCCCCGACGAGGTCGCCGAGACCGTCGCCTGGCTCTGTCTCCCCTCCTCGTCGGCGATCACCGGCCAGGCAATCGCGGTCGCCGGGGGCGAGGTGCAGTGATGGATCGCGCTTCGCGCCGCGCGGATGCGTCCCGGAGCGACGATTTCGAGACCGGCCTGGGCGCGGACGACGGGCTCGAGCTCCGCGTCTGGCTCCGCCTGCTGACCTGCTCGACATTGATCGAGCACGGGGTGCGCCACGGACTGCACCGGACTTTCGACACCACGCTTCCCCGCTTCGACGTGCTCGCCCAGCTCCAGCGCGCGGGAAAGCCTCTCTCGATGGGCGATCTCTCGCGCCGGCTCATGGTGACCAACGGCAACATCACCGGGCTGGTCGACCGGCTGAACGGCGAAGGGCTGGTCGACCGGCGCAGGTCGGACGGAGACAGGCGGGTCCACATCGTCTCGCTCACGCCCGCCGGCGCGGAGCTGTTCGAGCGCATGGCGGAAGACAATCGGCGCTGGGTGACCGGGATGATGTCGGGACTCTCGCGCGACGAAAAGGAGGCGCTTTTCGCCCTCCTCGGGGGGCTCAAATCGGCAGTTCTCGACGCCGGTCAGACGACGGAGAACACGGATGAAGAAGATCAGCGGCGCTGACCTCGCGCCGGAGCATTTCGACTGGAAGGTCGAGGGCAAGGTCGGAACGCTCACGATCGACCGCCCGGACCGGAAAAACCCCCTCACCTTCCAGTCCTACGCCGAGATCCGCGACACCTTCCGCGCGCTGAAATACGCCGACGACGTCAAGGCGGTGGTGGTGACCGGCGCCGGCGGCAATTTCTGCTCGGGCGGAGACGTCCATGACATCATCGGCCCGCTGGTCCGGATGGACATGCCGGAGCTGCTCGACTTCACCCGCATGACGGGCGACCTGGTGAAGGCGATGCGCGCCTGCCCGCAACCGATCGTCGCGGCGATCGACGGGATCTGCGCGGGAGCGGGCGCGGCGATCGCCATGCAGTCCGACATGCGCTTCGGCACCGAGGACGCGCGTATCGCCTTCCTCTTCGTCCGCGTCGGACTCGCCGGTTGCGACATGGGCGCGTGCAGCGTGCTGCCCCGCATCATCGGCCAGGGCCGGGCCGCCGAGCTCCTCTATTCGGGTCGCAGCATGAGCGGCAAGGAGGCGCTGGAGTGGGGTTTCTTCAACCGGATCTGCGCGCCCGAAGAGGTGCTGCAGACAGCGCGGACAGAGGCGAAACGCCTCGCCGACGGCCCGACCTTCGCGCATGCCATGACCAAGCAGATGCTACACAGGGAATGGCCCATGGCACTCGACGACGCGATCGACGCGGAGGCCGACGCCCAGGCGATCTGTATGCAGACCAAGGATTTCCGGCGCGCCTTCGAGGCTTTCTCGAACAAGGAACGCCCGGTCTTCGAGGGCGATTGATGCCGGACCGCAGCTTCCTCGACTGGCCGTTCCTCGACGATGCCCACCGCGCACTCGCGGCGGAGGTGGAAGAATGGACGGACAAGGCGATCGCACCTCTGGAGGACGAGGAGCCGCATGACGACCCGGCGCTGGACGCACTCTGCCGCCGCCTCGTCGGTCTGCTCGCCGAGGGCGGATGGCTGCGCTACTGCGTGCCGGGATCGCATGGCGGGATGACGGACGAGCTCGACGTCCGGAGCCTTTGCGTGATCCGCGAGACGCTGGCGCGCCGCTCGGGGCTCGCCGATTTCTGTTTCGTGATGCAGGGACTCGGCACCGGGGCGATCTCGCTGTTCGGCACCGACGAACTCAAGACGCGATACCTGCCCGACGTCGCGGCGGGCAAGCGGATCGCGGCGTTTGCGCTCAGCGAGCCGTCGAGCGGTTCGGATGTCGCGGCCATGACCACGACGGCGACGGCGGACGGCGTGGACTACGTGATCGAGGGCGAGAAAACCCTGATCTCGAACGCGGGCATCGCCACGCAATATGTCGTCTTCGCCCGCACAGGCGAGGCCGAGGGCGCCAGGGGCATTTCCGCCTTCGCGGTCGATGCCGACACGCCGGGGCTCAGCGTGCCGGAACGCTTCCCCGTCATCGCGCCGCACCCGCTCGGCACGGTCCGGTTCTCGAACTGCCGCGTGCCGGCGACGCAGATGCTGGCCGGGCCAGGCGACGGCTTCAAGGTGGCGATGGCCTCGCTCGACGTGTTCCGATCGACGGTGGGAGCCGCCGCGCTCGGTTTCGCCCGGCGTGCGCTCGACGAGACGCTGGAGCGCAGCCGGTCCCGGATCGCCTTCGGCAAGCCGATCTCGGAAACCCAGCTCATCCAGGAAAAGATCGCCGACATGGCGGTGAAGATCGACGCGGCGGCGCTGCTGGTCTACCGCTCGGCCTGGACCAAGGACCGTTTCCGGGGCCGGGTGACCCGCGAAGCCGCGATCGCGAAATTGTACGCGACAGAGGCCGCGCAGGAGGTGATCGACCAGGCGGTCCAGGTGTTCGGCGGACAGGGGGTGATCGTCGGCAACCCGGTCGAACGGCTCTACCGCGAGATCCGCGCGCTCCGTATCTACGAGGGCACCAGCGAAATCCAGAAGCTGATCATTGCCGGGCAGACCTTGGCGGGGAATTGAGACGGGCGAGGAATGCCGCCCTTCGCGGGGTCGCCTTCAGAGCGATACGGTGTGCGGAAACCGTCGCATGGCCTCGTCGAAGGTGTAGACGCCGTTCAACGTCTCGCTTGCGTCCGTTCCGATCCGTTGCGCCTTGAACACGATCAGCGCATCGGCAAAACCTGCCCCTTTCGCCGATTCGACGCTTTTGTATGCCTGCAACGCGCGCCACACGACTTGGTCGTCCTCGAAACGGATATTCGGCTCGCCGAACAGCCGTTCTAGGACGGCCACCAGCGCGAGCCTAGACAGTCGGTACCTGCGCCCGGCGAGCGTCCACACGGTTTCCACAAGCACCACGTCCGTGATCAGGACAGTTTCCCCGGCATCGAAAACGGCGTCGGCACGCGCCGCCTGGGCCAAGTCGTCGTGCAGCAGGTACCGAAGCAAGACGTTGGTGTCGACTGCGATCAAGGCGCCGACCCGTCCAGCGCGTCCTCCAGCGACTCGTCGTCGCTAACGGCGGGATCGCCGGCTGAATGCCGCAATAATCCTTTGGCCGCGCCGGGAGTTTTCCGCACGATGGTGATCCGGCCATCGGCGACATAGCTGCGGAACTCGTCCCCGGGCCCAATCCCGACTTCCCTGCACTGATCGACCGGGAGCGTAATCTGGCGCTTGGCGCTTACCCGCGGCATGAGGATGTCCTTCCCGGCGTGGCCCACTCGGATGGAAGTTAACACCATCTTTACCGATAGGCAATTTGTAAAGATACAACGCCGGTTCCACGTCACGCCGGCCAAGGCCCCGGGTCGGCTTTTCTCTTCCGCCGCCATGTTGTACCGACAGGATAAAGGGCGTATGCGAACGACTGGATTGGAGGCAACCCATGGCTGAGCCCGGCGGACCGAGCGCCCATCGTGACCGGTTCGCGGCGGAGAACCTGCCGCCGCGGGAGCTATGGCCGGCGTTCGATTACGAGAGCCTGCCGGAACTTCGCGCCTACCCGTCGCGCATGAATTGCGGCGCCATCCTGCTCGACGAGACGGCCGCGGCCGGGCACCGCGACCGCCCTGTCCTCCATCTCGGCGACACCGCGTGGACCTACGGGGCGCTCCAGGACCTGTCCGAACGGATCGCCCGTGTGCTGGTCGAGGATTGCCGGCTGGTGCCGGGGAACCGCGTGCTGCTGCGCTCGGCCAACACGCCGATGCTGGTCGCGTGCTGGTTCGGAGTTCTCAAGGCGGGCGGAATCTGCGTGACCACGATGCAGCTCCTGCGGGCGCGCGAGCTGGTCCACATCGTGGAGAAGGCCCAAATAAGCCACGCGCTCTGCGACCTCTCCCTGATGGAGGAGATGGAGGAGGCGCGCGACCGCACCGCCGGCCTGCTGAAGCACCTGCTGACCTTCACGCCGCTCGGCAACCGGCCCGACAGCGCCTCGCTCGACAATGCGGCCGGCAGGAAGCCCGCCGGGTTCGGCAACTGCGACACCGCCGCCAACGACGTGGCGCTGATCGCATTCACCTCCGGGACCACCGGCAACCCCAAGGCGACGATGCATTTCCACCGCGACGCGATCGCGATGTGCGACTGCTTCCCGCGCTATTTCGACATGTCGGCGCCGGACGACGTGTTCGCGGGCACACCGCCCCTCGCATTCACCTTCGGACTCGGCGGGCTGACCGCCTTTCCGATGCGGTTCGGCGCCTCGACCCGCTTCTTCCCCGGCCCCATGGCGCCGGAAGAGATGATCGAAGCGGTGGAGCGATACCGGATCACGAGCCTTTACACAGCGCCGACGGCCTATCGGATCATGGCGGACATCGCGGACCGGCACGACCTGTCGAGCCTGGTGAAATGCGTTTCCGCCGGGGAGACCCTGCCGAAGGCAACGTGGGAAGCGTTCCATGCCGCCACGGGCACCCCGATCGTCGACGGCCTCGGCTCGACCGAGATGCTGCACATATTCGTCGCGGCCGCGCGCGGCGAGATGCGCGCGGGCTACACCGGGCGCGCCATTCCGGGATACCGGGCGCGTGTCGTGGACGAGACGGGCAACGACCTGCCCCACGGCGAGCCCGGGCTGATGGCGGTGCGCGGCCCGACCGGCTGCCGCTATCTCGACGATGTCGACCGTCAGCAGGTCTATGTCCGGGACGGCTGGAACTACCCGGGCGACGTGTACGCGATGGAGGAGGACGGGTATTTCCGCTACGTCGCGCGCGCCGATGACATGATCATCTCGTCCGGCTACAACATCTCGGGGCCGGAGGTCGAGGCGGCGCTGCTCGATCACCCCGCCGTCGCCGAGTGCGCGGTGATCGGCAAGCCCGATACGGCGCGCACCAACATCGTCAAGGCGTTCGTCGTCCTGCGCGAAGGCACGGGGTCGGGCCCGGAAACCGTCCAGCGACTGCAGGACTTCGTGAAGGCGGAGATCGCCCCATACAAATACCCGCGCGAGATCGAGTTCGTCTCCGACCTGCCCAAGACCGAGACAGGCAAGATGCAGCGCTTCCGCCTGCGCGAGCAGGAGAAGGAAAAGCCCGCCGGGGGGTGAGGCGGGCGCTCCTTCGCGCGCGATTTATTGATCGCGGCGGCGCGCAATGCCATGGACCGGCGAGAACGGTCGGCTCTAGGATACGGACGACACGATCGCCCGCAGCCGTGGGAGGAAACCGATGAACCGTCATGCGCTCCGCCGAACCGTGGCGGCCGCACTGCTCGCCTCGCCCGCCGCCTTCGCGGTATCCGGCGCCGACGCCGCGCCGCAGGTCCTCGCCCTGTTCTCGACCGACCGCCCGGTCGCGCTCGCCTGCGAGGGCGGAGTATGCCGCGCCGAAATGCCGACCCTATGTCTACAGCCGGGCCGGCGCGTGCCGCGGCCGGGCCGGGACTATCGTCTCGCCGACGGACAGGCGCTCACCCTGACCGGGCGCGGCCCGGACGGCACGGAAATGTCGATTTCCTTGGGCCGCGAGGTCGCGATAACCGCCGCGCGTACCCATGTGTCGGTCGAAGTGTCGATTCCGCGCGCGCTGATCGACAAATACGGCCTGAAAGAGGCGAAAATCGACATCGGCGAGACCGTCGCCGCCGTCCCGATCGCCGCCGCGGACGATCTGCGACCGCAGACGGCGGGCGAGGTCGCGTGGGCGACGGGGGAAGCCCGGCGGCTCGCGGCCGCGATCGTCGACCGCGATCCGGACCGGATGCCGGCGGTGCGGCTGATGACCCGGATGTCGAACGCTTTGCCGGCCGGGAACGCCGATGCGCGGTGGGCATCGATGGTGGCCGAGGCGAAGCGCGCCGGCGTGTCGGACGCCGCCATCGGCTTCGCGCGGTTCAACTACGACCTCTGCAAGTTCAAGACCGCGAACCGGATTGTCGCCACGTTCAGGCAATGCCTGCGCGGGTTGAGCGACGACTCGATGGAATATCTGAACGCGGACCTCGAGAAGGCGCTCGGTTCCGGGAGCTAGGAGCGCCCCAGCGGCAGCGGCTGTTCGGCCAGCATCGCGCCGACCACGATCTTGCGGACCCGGTCCGGGTCGAGGCCGTACTCGGCGATCGTGTCGGCCGAGTCGGCGAGGATCGTGTCAGCGTCCTGCATGATTTTGAGGCGCTTGAAGAGATCGGGGCGGGAAAGCCCCATGCTCTCGCCGACAAGCTCCATGAAATTGACCACCTCGAACGGCCAGTCGCGCTCGTGGCTGCAGAGCTCGCGGTGGCAGGCGTGGTAGATCCCGGCCAGCGCGTCGACGCCCGCGGCCTCCGCCGCCGCGAGCTGCTCGGCGTGCACGTCCCGCTTGTAGTCGGGCAGCACCGAAAGCGTGTTGCACATGTAGCCGACGCGCGGCTGCGCGAGATCGACGAATTCGAGTCCGGGCACCGCCCGGAGGATCGTCTCGGCGGCCTCGGCGATGCCGGCGACCCCGGGGTGCTCGTGGAGCCCGACCCGTTTCTCCACACGCCGGGTCATCAGGGGGCGCAGATCGTCGAGCCGGCTCTCCAGCCAGATCACGAAGGGGGTGAGGTCGAAGGGCGAATCGCCGGCGGTTTCATGCGTCTCCAGCGCGGCTTCCCCGAGATGCACCTGGCAACTCGGGCACCAGGACAGCACCTCGTCGACGCCGGCCTCCGCGAAGCGATCGATGGTCCGCCCCGACAGGTCGGCGAACTTCTCCAGATCGCCCGAGCGGAACTGGTAGACGCCGCAGCAATAGCTCGGCCCTCCCCGCACCACGTACTCGACCCCGAGCGCGTCCATCACGTCGAGGCACAAGAGCGCGATATGCGGCGTCTTCAGGACGTTGCAACCGGTGTAGAAGATCGTCTCCGGGTTCTCCGGCTCGGGCGCGAGCGCGCCGATCTGCCCCAGCCGCGCCAGGAGGTCGGGCGGAAGCTGGAGACGGGAAAGCGTCTGCACGCCCTGGCTCATCGCGCCGAACTGCTTGCCGGCGCCGGTCCTCAGGTCCTTGGCGGGGCGGGTGCTTCGCAGGTCCGCGATGCGCGCGAGCGCCAGCATGAAGCGCGGGTTGACGCCGTATTCGCAAGCCTGGATGCAATGCCCGCTGCCGGTGCAGACGTCCGCCCAGCGGCGCGCCGCGTCCGGCCCCTCCCCCGTCCGGATCAGCTCGATGACGCCGGCGGCGACAGCTTCGGGATCGGAAACGTCGAGCCCGGCCGGCCCCGGCATGGGGCACACGCGCACGCACTCGCCGCACTTTGTGCAGGCGTCGAGAATGCCGGCGCGCCGTATATCCAGCGCGGCGAAGAAATCCTGCGAGTTGTCGAAACCGTCGGGCATGGGTGGGAATCCTAGCACGACCCTGCGCCGGCGGCGAACCGCAGCGCGACGGTTGTTTAATTGAGGGAGGGTATGAATGTATCATACCGTATCAACCGAAGACTTCATGCAAGGGCGCTGCGATGGCTGCTTCCCACAAACGGACCTTCAGCCTGCCGGGCGAACAAGCAAGGTATATCGACAACCTCGTGTCCTCGGGCGCGTATGCCTCGGGAAGTGAAGTAATTCGGGCGGGATTGCGCGCGTTGCAGGAGCGCGACGCTGCAGTCAAGCGCTGGTTGCGCGAAGAGGTGGTTCCGGTAGCAGCGGCGATGCGGGACGATCCGGGGCGCGCGATCCCGGCCGATCGTGTCTTCGCAGAAATCCGGGACCTCCACGCGCGACGGACGAAGAAGTCGAGGACAGATGCGTGAGATCGTCTTCGCTCCCGAAGCCCAGGACGATCTCAAGCAACTCTACCTGGTCATCTCCGAGCGCTCCGATACGGAGCGCGCCATGGCATATGTGGACCGCATCGAGACCTACTGCCGAGGGTTCGCGGACTTTCCCGAACGCGGCATTCGTCGGGACGACCTGTTCCCTGGCCTCCGGGTTGTAGGCTTCGAGAGAAGGGTGACGATCGCGTTCCATGCCGACCCGGAAACGGTGACGTTCCTGAGGATCCTTTACGGAGGTCGCGACATAGACGCGCTAATCGGTTCATAGCCCGTCAGTGTCGACGGCGCGTCCGAAGCTGTGAAAAGATAGGGCTGTTACCCGGAACGAGCACCGAGATGGCCGATACCGAGACCCTGATCGACTGGCCGGAGGAAGGCGTCGCGCGGGCGCCCTATGCGGTGTTCTCCGATCCCGATATCTACGCGGCCGAGATGCGGCGAATCTTCCGGGGACCGGTCTGGCACTATCTCGGGCTGGAGGCGGAGCTGCCGGAGCCCGGTTGTTACCGGCTGATCGATGTCGGCGACACGCCGGTGATCGTGCTCAGGACCCCGGACGGCGGAATCAATGCCCTGGTCAACCGCTGCGCCCACAAGGGGACGATGCTGCTGTTCGAGCCCTTCGGCCGCGTCGACCGGCTGATGTGCATCTATCACAACTGGGCCTACGACCTTGACGGGTGCCTGAAGAGCATCCCTTTCGCCAGGGGGATCGACGGCAAGGGGGGGATGCCCGACTCGTTCGACATGGCGCAAAACGGTCTCGACCTGCTCCGCGTCGAAAGCCTGGGCGGCATCGTGTTCGGCACGTTCTCCGACGAGACGCCGCCGCTTGAGGCCTATATCGGCGAACGGCTGATGGCGAACTATCGCCGGATGACCTCGCGGCCGTTCAAGGTACTCGGTTATTACAGCCAGTATCTCGATTCCAACTGGAAGCTCTATTTCGAAAACTCCAGCGATCCCTACCACGCGACGATCCTGCACGCCTGGGCGACGCGGCTGAAGCTCAACCGCTTCACCATGGAAGGCGCGATCGAGATGAGCGAACGGGGGTGGCACCATCTGAGCTGGTCCAAGATGGCGACCGATCGGCACGGGGAGGTCTACGAGACCGAGGCGTTCCGGAGCGGCGGCGACAATTTCGACGAATTCGGCCTCCACGACGCCTCGGTGATCGAGCAATGGGACGAGTTCGGCGACGGAATCACCACGGCGATCCAGACCGCATTTCCCAATTTCGTTCTACAACAGATCCACAACACCATCGCCACCCGCTACCTCGTGCCGCGCGGCCCGGCCGGTTCCGAGCTCGTCTGGACCATTCTCGGCTATGCGGACGACGACGACCGGCAGACTCAAATCCGGCTCAAGCAGGGCAACCTGATCGGCCCGTCGGGGTATATCTCGCTCGAAGACGGGATGGTCGGCGGGCTGGTTCAGAAGGGGATCGAAGGCGACAAGGACAAGTCCTCGGTGATGGAGATGGCCGGCCGATCGATCGAGACGATCGTCAACAGCCGCGCGTCCGAATGCGGCGTGCGCGGCTTCTGGACCGCTTACCGCGCGCTGATGGGCGTCTGATGGCCACGATCCTGGAGAATTCGGCGCATGTGCCGCCGGCGATTGCCGCGCTGATGACCGAGTACGTGCACGCGATCGACGACGACCGGCTGGAGGACTGGCCCGGTTTCTTCACCGATCCCTGCATCTACCGCATCGCCACGCGCGACAACGAGGAGCGCGGGCTGCCGGCCTCGCTGGTCTATTGCGATTCCCGCGCGATGCTGCTCGACCGCGTGGTCTCCGTCCGCCACGCCAACGTGTTCGAGCCGCACCGCTACCGCCATATGGTGAGCGCCGTCCGCGTGCTCGGGACAAAAGGGGCGGAATACCGGGTGCATTCGAACTATCTGGTGACCCGGACGATGCGCGACGGAACGATGGCTGTGTTCTCGACCGGCGCCTATCGGGACGTTATCTTGGTGGGAGACGGGGACGCGCTGTTCAGGGAACGCGTCGTCGTCTGCGATCACGGCATGATCAACAACCTGATCGCCATTCCGATCTGAACGCCGGGCGGCGGCTACGGAGGAAGACATGCGCAAGCACCTGATCTGCGGAACGCTGTTCGACGGGCTCGACGAGACCGCGAAGACCGACCGGACGGTGGTCATCGACGACGACCGGATCGCCTATGTCGGACCGTCCGCGGAAGCGCCGGACCAGAGGCCGGGCGAAGAGGTCATCGACCACAGCGCGGAATTCGTGATGCCGGGGCTGATCGACATCCATGTCCATCTCAGCTACGGCGACGCCCAGGCGAACGAGGACATCGACATTTTCTCGCCGCCGGAATACCGGGCGCTGCGCGCCCTCAGGGCGGCACAGACGGTGATGAAGGCCGGCTACACCTCGATCGCCGACCCGGCCTCGACCGGGCGCACGACGGTGGGTGTCCGCGACGCGATCAACGCCGGCATGTTCGACGGGCCGCGCATCACCACCTCGGGCCGCCAGATCACCGCGCGCCAGGGACTCGCCGACTGGTACCCGACCTGGGTCGGTGTCCCTGAGAGCTCCGTCGGCGTGCTGGTGCGCAACACCGACGAAGCCGTCGAAGAGATCCGGATGCAGGTCAAGGACCGGGTCGATTTCGTCAAGATCGCGCTCGACGGGCTGCACCGGAAGGATTCGGACGGCCAGTTGATGGCCTGCTTCAACCAGCGCGAGATGGACGCGATGGTGGAGGAGAGCCACCGCCTGGGACGCAAGGTGATCACCCATGCCCGGGGGCGGGAAGCCGTGCTGACTTCGGCCCGGGCCGGCGTCGACGTCATCTTCCACGGCTTCGAGATGGATGAGGAAGGGCTCGACGCGGTGCTGGAGAGCGGCTCGGTGCTGTCGCCGGCGCTCACATTCGTCGCCAATACGGTCGAGTTCACACGGCCGTCGGATCCGTGCTTCAAGTGGCGGCCAACCCAGAACCGGCGCGTCATAGACGATGCCTGCGAGATGCTGATCAAGGCGCGCGAGCAGGGCGTCCCCTTCATGGTGGGGACCGATTCGGGCTTCGCGATCACCCCCTACGGGGAGTGGCACGCGAAGGAGCTCGAACTCATGGTGGACGATCTGGGGTTCACCTCCGGCGAAGCGCTCAAGGCCACGACAAGCGTCAATTCGGGACTGCTGCGCGAACAGGACGACGTCGGCCGCCTCGCCGAGGGTGCCTATGCCGATATCACGGTCGTTGCCGGCAACCCGCTCGACGACATCGCTGTGCTGCAGAACCGAGAGGCCATCAGAGCGGTCTACCGCGGCGGCGAGCCGGTGGACCTCGCGCCCGAGCCGCGCGCCGCCGGCTACCAGTGGGAGTACTCCTACCGGCAGTGGAACGACATCTATACGCGAGAGCGGATCGCCGAACTGCATTAGGTCGCGGGCGTAGCATCGAACACTTCAGGACGATCGGCCGGCCGGTCCGGCGCAAGGAGGACGCGCGCCTTCTGACCGGCGGGGGCCGCTTTACCGACGATTTCTCCCTGCCCGGCCAGGTCTACGCGGCGATGGTGCGCTCGCCGCACCCCCATGCGCGCATCCTCTCGGTGGACACCAGCGCGGCGCTGGCGCTACCGGGCGCGCTCGCCGTCCTCACCGGGACGGACTGCGCGGCCGCCGGGCTCGGAGAGCTCGACCACAGCCCGCTGCCCAAGACCCGGTTCGACCTCAAGCTGCACGGGCCCGGCGGGTCGGAAGTCTTCGTCGGCGACCACTCGCTGCTGCCAGCCGACAGGACACGCTATGTCGGCGAGGCCGTCGCCATGGCGGTGGCCGAGACCAGGGCCCAGGCACAGGACGCCGCGGAGGCGGTCTTCGTCGACTACGAGCCGCTGCCGGCGGTCACCGACACCGCGAGGGCGGCGGAGCCGGACGCACCGCTTGTCTGGGACGACTGCCAAGACAACATCCTCGTCGAGACCTTCTTCGGCGACGAGGCGGGCACCGAAGCCGCCTTCGCCGCCGCCGCCCAAGTCGTCACCCGCCGGTTCGTCATCCCGCGCGTGACCGGCTGCCCGTTGGAGCCGCGCGCGGCACTGGCGCATTACGCTCCCGAGACCGGGCGCTACACCGTTTACGCGGGGAGCGGCGGCGCGGTCCGCCAGAAGCGCGAGATCGCCGCGGTGCTGGGCGTCGAGCCCGACCGGGTGCGCATCCACGCCTACGATGTCGGTGGCAATTTCGGGACGCGCAACCGGTGCTATGTCGAGTTCCCGCTGGCTGCGTGGGCGTCGAGGAAAGTGGGGCGGCCGGTCAAATGCACCGTCGAGCGGAGCGAGGCGCTGGTCAGCGATTACCAGGGCCGCGACCTGGTGACGGAGGTGGCTCTCGCGTTCGACCGGGACGGCGCGATCCTCGGCCTGCGGGCCGAAAACCTGAGCAATGTCGGCGCGCGCTGCGTCTCCCTGTCGCCGCTTTCGAAGGGATCCGGCATCGTCACCGGCTCCTACCGCGTGCCGGTCGCGTGGCTCCGCTCCCGCGCGGTGTTTTCCAACACCCCGCCGACCAACGCCTATCGCAGCTCGGGCCGGCCCGAATGCATCTTCGCGATCGAGCGGCTGATCGAGATCGCCGCGGAGCGGATCGGGATCGACGCCGTGGAGCTGCGGCGCCGGAACCTGGTCGCGTCCGACGAGATGCCCTACCGCAACGCGGTCGGCATGACCTATGACAGCGGCGAGTACGAGGAGAGCCTCGACATGGCGCTCGGCCTCTCCGAACCGGATGGGTTCCAGGCGCGCAGGGAAGAGGCCGAGGCTCGCGGCCGGCTGTTGGGGCGCGGCGTCGCTCATTACGTCGAATCCTCCATCGGCACCCCGATCGAGCAAACCCGCATCCGCATGTTCGGCGCCGAAGAGCGTGTCGACGTGGTCATCGGCACCCAGCCGAGCGGGCAGGGCCACGAGACCAGCTTCGCCCAGGTCGCCGCCGAATGCCTGGGCGTTCGCGTCGACGAGATCCGCATCGTCATGGGAGACACCGATATCGTCAGGGTCGGCGGCGGGTCGCATTCCGGCCGGTCGATGCGGATGGCGGGAACGGCGATCGTCAAGGGCATCGACGCGCTGATCGAAAAGGCAAAGCCGCTCGCGGCGGGCCTGCTGGAAGCCGCGGAAATCGATGTCGGGTTCGCGGACGGCCGCTTCGCCGTTGCCGGCACCGACCGCGCGGTCACGCTTTACGAGGTTGCCGCGGCAGCGGACGGCGGCGAGCTTGGCGTCGTCGCCGACAACGAGATGCATACGCCGGTCTTTCCCAACGGGTGCCATGTCTGCGAGGTCGAGGTCGATCCGGAGACCGGCGAGGTCGAAATCGTTCGCTATGCCGCGGTCGACGATGTCGGCCGCGCGATCAACCCTCTCATCGTGGACGGGCAAACGCATGGCGGCATCGTCCAGGGGGTCGGCCAGGCGATGTGGGAGGCCTGCGTCAACGATCCGGACAGCCATCAGCCGCTGGCCGGTTCGTTCATGGACTACGCCCTGCCGCGCGCGGACCGGTTCCCGCTCTTCGCGACCGCGCTCAACGAGGTGCCTTCACCGACCAACCCGCTCGGCGTCAAGGCGGGCGGCGAAGGCGGAACCACCCCCGCGCTCGCGGTAATCGTAAACGCGATCGTGGACGCGCTCCGGCCACTCGGCGTCGTCGATCTCACGATGCCGGCGAGTCCATTCCGGGTGTGGAGCGCGATCCGCGCCGCCCGCGGCGATTAATTCGTTTGGCATCGCGCGGCCGCCCGTGTAACGGTTTGCCGATGCAGTAGGCGAGGTTGAGAGGACGATCCCGTGTTTCTGAAATCGCGTTCGGCCAGCCGGCCGTTTCATTTCGGCCTCTTCCCGCTCGAAACGCTTCCGCGCGACGAATCCGTAATCGAGACGGAAGCCGCGCGATCCCGGGTCGCCGCGCCGGATCGAGCGCCGCCCGAGGGCCAGTTGGTCGATTCGATAGACAAATTCACCCGGCTCTATGCGGAGTTCGCCGAGGCCGAAGCGGCGAAGGAGAAGGCGCCGGTCTCGGACGATCTCGAGCGGCGCTCGGTCGACATCAAGGGCGTCGGCTATTTCATGGATGCGAGCCAGGTCGGCATATGCCGGATCCCGGACAATGCCTGGCTCGCCGGTTCGCAGCCTCTCGAACACGATCGCGCGATCGTTGTCCTGATAGAGCATTCGCGCGTTGCCGAAGAAGGCAACCTTGCCCGTGAGTGGATGCTCCCGGCGGTCGCGGCCAACGCGGAGATGCGCGCGGCCGAGATCGGCGCCCTGATCGCGGGCCATATCCGCGTCATGGGCTATGGCGCGCACATGCACGGGGTCGATGCCGAACGCCTCGATGCCGAACGCCTCGCGGTGCTCGCCGGGCTCGCGGTGCGGCGGGGAGACGGCATCGTCAATCCGTTCGTGGGCGAGGCGTTCTCGCTTTGCGTGGTCTCGACAGACTATCCGCTGGCGGTCGACAAGCCGGTCTCCGCACAAGCGGTCGGCGCGTCGCGGGGGTTCGGCTACTGGCTCGGGCGCAACGGCGCGCGGTCGGGGCGGGAGCGCAACCGGCGGGCAAAGCGGCGCAGCGATCTCGGACCGTTCGCGATGGAGACCGTCAAGCGCGTCGAGCGCCCGACGACGCTGATCCTCGACGAAGAGGTGCCGCGCGTGCCCAAGAGGGCGAGTTTTTTCGAACGCGCGTTGCAGGGCGATCTCGGGGTCAAGGCGCAGATGGCGCGCCGGGTGTTCTCCTTCAAGCACCCGCTGTCGTGGAGCCAGCTCAAGGTGATCCGCAGCATGGTGCCGTATCAGGACGGGCCGGTCGCCGAGGTCGACACGTCCCGCTTCGGAGACGCGGAAGCCAATACCCGCGCAATCAAGTCGCTTGCCTATTTTCTCGGTGTCGATGTGGCCGGGATTTGCGAGGTGCCCCGCTATGCCTGGTATTCGCACAAGGAGAACGGGGAGCCGATCGAGCCCTATCACAAATACGCCGTGGTGATGCTGATCGACCAGGGCTTCGACACCATGGAAGGGGCGAGCGGCGACGACTGGCTATCCGGCGCCCAGTCGATGCGCGCCTATCTCAGGGGCGCGGAAATCGCTTCCGTCATGGCCGATCTTCTGCGCGCCAACGGATTCCCGGCGCGTTCGCAGACCAACGCGGACAGCGACGTGCTGCACATTCCGCTGGTGCTGTGGGCCGGGCTGGGCGAGCTCTCCCGGATCGGCGAACTGATCCTCAACCCGTTCCTGGGGCCCCGTCTCAAGACCGTCGTGATGACCACCGACATGCCGCTGGTGCCCGACAAGCCGATCGATTTCGGACTCCAGTATTTCTGCAACCACTGTTTCAAATGCGCCCGCGAATGCCCCTGCGACGCCATCCCCTGGGGCGACAAGGTGATGTTCAACGGCTACGAGATCTGGAAGCCGGACGTCGAGCGGTGCACCCGCTACCGGCTGACCAACGTCAAGGGCTCGGCCTGCGGGCGCTGCATGAAAACCTGCCCGCTCAACAAGGTCGTCGACGCGGACGGCCCGCTGGTGACCCGCGCAGCCAGCTGGCTCGGCATCAATGCGATGTTCCTGAAGCCGATCATGGTCCCGATCGCCGCGTGGCTCGACGACGCTCTCGGCAACGGCAAGCGCAACCCGGTCAAGAAATGGTGGTTCGACCACGAGGTCGTAAAAGGGGTCACCACCGCGCCCAAGGCCACCAACCAACGGGACATCGACCCCTCCAAGAAGCTCGACCCCGCGAAGCAGAAAATGGCCTATTACCACGCCAGCATGATGCCTCCGCCGGATTCGCCCGAGCCGGTCATGGTCGACCGCAAGCAGGCGCTGGCGGCGAAGGACGCGATCGAGACACCGGAGGAGGCGCGGGCGCGGGCCGCCAACGGCGCGGGCACACCGGACCACTACATCCCGACCCCGACCCTCGGCGACGCCGAAGAGGACAAAGAGCTGGTCGCGAGCCCCTACGCGAAGGACTAGTCGGGCTCTCGCCGCGCATCGCGCATGCCCCTCGTCGACTGTGGCCGCCGTGCGGTGAGCTACGAAGCCGGCGGGCCGACGGAGAGTTCCGCGCCGCTGCTGGTTCTCCATCCGCCGGGCGCGAGCGGCGCATCGATCTGGCGGCCCATCGCCGCGCTGCTGCAAGACCGCTTCCGAACCGTCGCGGTGAACCCGTCGGCCTATGGCGATACGGAGGTCTTCGCCGGGCCGGAGCCGATGACGATTCGCGACGAAGCCGAGGCGACGGCCGCCGTGATCCGCGCCGAAATACACAACACTGCGGCGGAGCGCGTCCATTTCGTCGGCCATTCCTATGGCGGCACGATCGGGCTGGTGCTTGCCCTCGAATGGCCGGAACTCGTGGACCGACTTTCCTTGCTGGAGCCTGCGCCCTACCCGTTGCTGCGCGACGCCGGCGAAATCGCGTTCGCCGAGGAAATCGGGGTGCGCAACCGGGATTTCATCGCCACCGTGCGCGGGGGCGGCCTCGATGAGGAGGCGATGGAACGCTATCTCGACTACTTCAACAACCGGCCGGGGTACTGGCGCAGCCTGGACCGGGAAACCCGAACGAGGATGCTGACTCTCTCGGAGCGTCTCGCCGTCGGTCTCGACGCCGTTGAGCGTCTGGAGATAAGCCGCGCGGACCTTGCCGGCATCCTCCAGCCGGTCACCGTGATCCGGGGCGGCGCGACCGATGCCCTGCACGCAAGGCTGTCCGAACTGGTCGCCGGCGCGATCCCCGGCGCCGCGTTTATCGACCTGCCGGGCGCCGGCCACATGATGACGTTGACCCACGGCCCGGCCATCGCGGAACTGCTGCGCTCGATGGAATGAAGCGGTGCGTCAACGACCGGCCGGACTCCGGCGCGGCATCATGAAGGGAAGCGCGCAGAAAAAGCTCAGCAACGCCATGGAACCCATCGCCAGGAAGGCGAGCCCCCAGGCGTTGGCGCCGCCCAGCGGCGCGGCCAGATCCAGCACCAATCCCACCAGGGCCGGCGCGAACAGGGATCCGCTGAACCCGAATATCGAATGCACCGCAAGCGTCGCGCCGCGATGGCCCACCGGAGAGGTCGCGACGGCGCCAGCGGTGAGCGCCGCCGAGTCCGCCTGGATCGCGGCGGAATAGAGCAGACACAGCAAAGCCACGACGGCGAAGGGGAGCGGAGAGGAAAACCCGGTCGCGACGCAAATCCCGAAGGTCCCGAGCATCACCCAGGCGATCAGGCGCGCGCGCCCGACGCGTAATGCCAGCTCCGCGCCGGCGATGCTCGAAACCACCGAGATCAGGGCGAACACGGTGGCGAAGAGGGTTGCGTCGAGTTCGAATTGGGCGCCGCTGCCGAGGCAGAATACGAGGAAAGGAACGATCCACGAGCGCATGGCGAACAGCTCGGCCCCGTGGCCGGCATATGCGACGATGTAGCCCATCGTCTCGCGCGAGCGCAGAACCGGGCGGAAGTCCAGCACGTGGCTGCGTTCTTCGGCGGCCGGCTCGGGCGCCCGCGGTGCGATCGCCGCCGCCAGGACAATGGCGGACAGCAACGGCCCGGCCGCGGTGAACAGAAACGCGCCCCGCCATCCGAACCACTCCAGGGCGACCCCCGCGAGCGAATAGGAAAGCGCGGTGCCGACGCTGAAGCTCGCGGTATAGAACGCAACCGCCCGCGCGTGCCGCACCTGTGGCAGCCGGTCGGTGAGCATCTTGAGGCCCGGCATGTAACTGCCGGCGAGACCGGCGCCGGCGATCACGCGCCACGGCAAGGCGGACCAGAACCCGTCCGCGAAGAGCGCCAGACCCACCAGGCCGAAGGCGGAGAGCGCCGCGCCCAGAATGACGATTCGAAGCGCGTCGACCCGGTCCGTCACCGCGGAAAGGAGCGGGACCGCGAGGACATAGCCGCCGAAGAACGCACCCGAAAGCCACCCGGCCATGGCGTTGCTCATATGCCAGGCGGGCTGCAGCACCGGCAGCAGCGACCAATAGGCCGCGAAGCCGGCCATCGTCAGCACTTCGGTCAAGCACACCACGGCGATCAACGCGGAAGGCCGTCGCAATGTGCGCGGAGCGATCACGCCGCGGCTATCCCCCGGTACCGCACTCGCACGCCCGTTCGGGAAGAGGCATCTTCTTCACCTGATTCCCACACCTTGAGTTGGCCGAAGCCGTGTATCGATGAGGCGGCTCAGCCCCTCGCCCGCCACACGCGGGCGGTACCGCTTGCTGTGGCGATGAGGACCCCATCGGGGTCGAGCAACCGGCCTTCCATGAAGCAGATCGTCTTCCCCGCCCGCACCGGCCAGCCCTCGCCGATCAGACGGCCGGGGCTCGCGGGCGCGAGAAAGGTGGTCTTCATCTCCAGCGTCGGCACGCGGAATTCCGGGCCGATCCGGGCGATCGCGGCAAACGACAACACGGTATCGAGCATCGCCGTCAGCATGCCGCCCTGGATCACACCCAGCATATTGCAGAAATCGACCTTGCCCTCGAACCCCATCTTGAGCACTCCGCTCGCCGGGTCGAAGGATATCGGCTCCGCGTCCAGCAGGGCGGTCACCGGCGCATCGGCCAGCAAACCGAGCGCCCAGGGCAGGTGTTCTTCCGGCAGCGAGTCCATCGCCCTAAACTAGACGGCGGAAGCGCCCGGAAAAACCCGTCCGCGGCGCCAGAGCGGGAGGGCTGGGATGGATGACGAAATCTGGCGCTGGTCGGCGGAAGAGCTGGTCCGGGGTATCCGGACGCGCGCGATTTCGAGCCGCGAGGCGACGGAGAGCTGTCTAGCACGGCTCGACGAGGTGAATCCGCGGATCAACGCCGTCGTCGATCCGCTCGCCGACGAGGCGCTGGCAACCGCCGACCGGGCGGACGATGCCATCCGCCGGGGCGACGCGCCGGGCGTCCTCCACGGAGTGCCGGTCACGGTCAAGATCAATGTCGACTATGCGGGACGGGCAACCACCAACGGCGTAACCGCCTTCGCCAACATGGCGGCGGAGGAAGACAGCATCTCGGTCGCCAATCTGCGCAAGGCGGGCGCGGTGATCCTCGGCCGCACCAACGTCCCCGGGTTTTCCACCCGGTATTTCACCGACAACGACCTGCACGGGCGGACGTTCAACCCGTGGGATCCGGGCCGCACGCCGGGCGGATCGAGCGGCGGCGCGGCGGCCGCGGTCGCCGCCGGCATCGGCCCGATCGGGCACGGCAACGACCGCGCCGGATCTGTGCGCTACCCGGCCTATGCCTGCGGCGTGGCCGGCCTGCGCCCGAGCCTCGGCCGCGTACCGGACTTCAACCCGTCGGCCGCCGAGGAACGCGGCATCTCTTCCCAGATGGCGAACGTCCAGGGCCCGCTTGCGCGCACCGTCGGAGATATTCGCCTGGGCCTGGAAGCGCTGGCCGCGCCCGATCCGCGCGATCCCTGGTCGGTCCCGATGCCACTCGGCGAGCGCGAAAACGACCGGAACCGCGCGGCGATCCTGCCGTCCATGCCGGGAATCGATGCCGACCCGGCGGTGACCCAAGCGATACGACAGGCGGGCGCGTGGCTGGAAGATGCAGGCTACGACGTCGAGGAAGCGGTCCCGCCCCGGCTCGACGAGGCTTCCGGCCTGTTCTGGCCGATCCTGATGGCCGAGGAGCGCGCGGCGACCGCGGCCGAACGCGCCGCCTCGTCGAGCGGCATCGAACGGTACGGCGACGAGGCGGTCAAACGCGCTCGCGCCTCGGTCCGCGCCTATGCCGGCGATCTCGACTACGAGACCTATGTCCGGGCACTCGCCGGCCGGACCACCATGCTGCGCGAGTGGTACGCCTTCTTCGAACGCTACCCGATCCTCGTCATGCCGGTCTCCTGGCAGCGCCCCTACCCCATCGACCACGACCAGAAGGGCGACGAGGCGGTGCGCGAGATGCTCGATGCGCACCGGCCGATGCTGGCGATCTCGTTGCTCGGCCTGCCGGGGCTCTCCGTCCCCGTCAGCCTCGCCGACGGGGTACCGGTCGGCGTGCAGATCGTCTCCGCCCGTTTCGGGGAGGAACGCCTGCTGGCGGCAGGCGAGGTGATCGAGGCGCGTGCCGCCATCGCGACGCCGATCGACCCGCGCGGCTGAGGAGGAAGCGATGGGCAACCGGGACGCGATGTTCGACGCGCTGATTGAGGCCTCCGGTGTGCCGGTCTCGGAGGACGAGAAGACGGACCTCCGCAAGACCTACTTCACGCTGATGGATCTGGCCGAGCGCACCCGCCGGCCGGGCCGAAGCTGGGAGGTCCGGACGCTCCCCCATTTCACGCCGCGGGCGCCCGCCGATGACGGCTGAGCTCCCGACAATCGCGGTAGCCGCGCGCGGCTACCGGGACGGCACGCTGTCGCCGGTGGAGGTCACCGCGCTCTGCCTGGAGCGGATCGAACGCTATGACCGCAAACTTTGCACTTACCACCGGGTCTTCGCCGACGAGGCCATGGCGGCGGCACGGACCGCGGAGGCCGCTCTCGGACGCGGAGAAGATCTCGGGCCGCTGCACGGTATCCCGGTGGCTCTCAAGGACGTCTTCTACTGGAAGGGCAGGAAGACCACCTCGAACTCGCGCGTGATGCTCGATTTCGAGGCGGACGAGGACGCGGGCGTCCTTACCCGGCTCAAGGAAGGCGGCGCGATCCTTCTCGGCCAGCTCAACACCTACGAGTTCACTTTCGGTGGCCGGCCGTCGACAGAGCCGCCCTTCCCGCCCGCTCTCAACCCGTGGAATACCGGTCGGATCACCGGCGGGTCGTCGAGCGGGTCGGGCGCGGCGGTCGCCGCGGGGCTCTGTCTCGGCGCGCTCGGGACCGACGCCGGGGGCTCGATCCGGCTGCCGGCGGCGTTTTGCGGTATCGCGGGGCTGAAGCCCACCATCGGCCGGGTCGGCGCCTATGGCGACATGCCGCTTACCTATTCCTTCGACTGCGTCGGGCCGATGGCGTGGACCAGCGAGGACGCCGCGATCATGCTTCAGGTGCTCGCCGGGCACGATCCGCGCGATCCGATGAGCGCGGACGTTCCGATACCGGACTATGTTTCCGGTCTGGATGACGGGGTAAAGGGTCTCCGGGTCGGGCTGATCCGGCAGTTCTACACCGACGATTTCGCCTCGCCGCCCGAGATCGCCGCGGCCATCGACGGAGTCGCGGAGACCCTGGCCGGGCTTGGCGCGGAGATCGAGGAAGTCTCGGTCTCGTCCCTGATCGACTGGCATGCCGTGGGACGGGTTCTGGTGCCGGCCGAGGCTTTCGCGATCCACGAGGAGCGGTTGCAGACCCGGTGGGACGAGTACGGTCGGCTCGCGCGCAACCGGCTGATGCTGGGCAGCCTGTTCCGCGCCGTCGATTACATCCAGGCGCAGCGCCGGCGGACGGAGCTGCTGGCCGAGCTCGAAGCGGTGCTCGCGCGCTGCGACATCGTGGTCACCACCGGCATGATGACGCCCGCGCCGCCGCTCGACGACACCGAGCCCTTCCCTTTCATCGACGTGCCGACCATCGGAATTCCGTTCAACCTCACCGCCCATCCCTGCCTCGCGGTACGGGCAGGCTTTTTCGAGGACGGGACGCCCATCGGCGCCCAGATCGCCGGCCGGCACTGGGACGAGGCCACGGTGCTGCGGGCGGCGCACGCCTTCGAGCGCGCCGCCGGACTGCTCGACCGGAGGCCGACGCTCGACGGTTGACGCCGCCGGCGACCCGATCAGGCGAAGATGAGGCTGATCTCGGGAACCAGGATCAGCAGCACGGTCACCGCCAGCATTACCGCCGCGAACGGCGCCGCGCCGAGAAAGATCTGGTTCAGCGTGATCCGTTCATCGCCCAGCGTGGACTTGACGACATAGCACGTGATGCCGAGCGGCGGGGTCAGCAATCCGATCTCGACGGCGATGACCGTCACGATCCCGAACCAGACCGGATCGCCGCCGAACTGGGACAGTACCGGAAGGGCAAGCGGCAGGACGATGAGCATGATGGAGATCGAATCGAGGATCATGCCGAGCAGGATCAGCAGCACGATATAGAGCGCGATGAACCCGGCGAATCCGAGGCCTGTGGAGCCGATGAAGTCCCCGGTCTGCTGCGGCAGCCCGGACAATGCCAGCATCCTCGCATAGACGTTGGCGGCGAGGATCAGAAACAGGATCGAGACGGTGATATGGCCGCTCTCGATCAGAACGCCCCATAGCTTTCTCCAGCCGAGCCGCCGCCGCACCAATCCGATGATCAGGGCGCCCGCTGCGCCGGCCGCTCCTGCTTCCGTCGGGGTGAAAATCCCGCCGTAGATACCGCCGATCACCAGCGCGACCAGAAGGAAGATCGGCAGCAGCTTCAGGGCGTCGGTCAAGACAGGTTCGGTGAATTCCTCCTCGGTCTCGTCGGCCAGATCGCCGATCCATTGCGGCCGCCAGCGGGCCATGGCGAGGATCAGCAGCGAAAACGCGGCGGCAAGGATCAGGCCCGGGATGATGGCCGCGATGAACAGGATTCCGACGGATTGTTCGGCGATAAACCCGTAGACGATGAGCAGGAGGCTGGGGGGAATCAGCATTCCAAGCACCGACGATCCCGCTACGACGCCGACCGAGAAGCGCGGCGTGTAGCCGTGCGACAGCATTTGGGGCGTGGCCACCCGGGTAAATACGGCGGCGGACGCGATCGACGATCCGGTTATCGCGGCGAAGATCGCGTTGGCCGCCACGGTGGCGATGCCGAGACCGCCGCGCAGCTTCCGCAGCATCCGGCGGGCCACGTCGAAGGTTTCCTTGCCGATGTCGGACTCACTCACCAGCAGGCCCATGAGGACGAACAGCGGGACCACGCCGAAGAAGTAGTTCCTGAGAAACTCCGATGCCGCGAGCCCGAGAGTGCGTTCGGCGATGATGGTGTTGCCCTTCATCATCCAGATGCCGACGAAGCCAAGCAGCATGAGCGCGAGCCCGATCGGCATCCCGGCATAGATCAGGATGAGCATGCAAAGGATCGAGAGCGTCCCGATTTGCACATTGCTCAGTTCCGCCCCCGCCATCAGGTAGACAAACAGGACGAAGGCGAAGAGCGCGGCGAGCCAGCCCCAGCCGCGGCGGGCCGTCGACCCGGGTTGCGCGGCCTCGCGCCAGGCCTCGGCGCCTGCCACTGCGTTGCGCAGGAACTGGACGGCGAACTCGATGGCGGTGGCGGCGACGCCGACCACGACCAGCAGCTTGAACGGCCAGACGATGAAGGTGAAATCGCCCGGGACGCCAGCCACCTCGTTCTCGGCCCAGGCGTTGGCGAATGCCGGCCACACCCCGGATGCGACCACCGCGAAGACCGCCGCCCCGCTCAGATCGAACGCCGCGCGAAACGCCCTTCCCGCGAACGGGCGCCGCAGTCCAAGCCAGTCCGGCAACATCTCGGCGCGGGTAAACCGCCCGGCATGCAGGGTGTTGGCGAGTTGCAGATAGACGATCCCGACGATGGAATAGGCGACGATTTCGGCGACACCGCGAATCGGCGCGGCGAACAGGCTGCGCGCGACAATGTCGGCGCAGATCAGGAACATCACCCCGAAGATCCACAGCGTTCCGGCCCGGTTCATCAGGCCACAGAACAGCGTGAAAGCGCGAACGAGGCGTCCGAGTACGGACGCCCCGCTATCGCGCAATCCCGGGGAACCCACGGGACGAGGCTTCGAAAAGAGAGGCGGCTAGAGGCCCTTGTCCCAGTCGCGGAGCGGCTTGCCGCCACGATCGCGCACAGCCTTCATGAAAGCCTTGACGACCTGCGCCGCGGGAATCCCCTTGGCCTCGTTCGACTTGACCCATTCGCCGGCGAGATCGGGAAGCGACTGTGCCCATTTCTTGCGCTCGGCTTCTGGCAGGGTACTGACGATCGCGCCCTGCTTGGCCATCAGGCCGAGGAATTTCTGGGCATTCTGGGCCACGATGCCGCCCTGCACGCGGGCGTATTCCCTGCCGAGGTCCTTGAAGATATCGCGGATATAGGCCGGCAGGGACTTCCACGTGTCCTTGTTCATGGTCAGACCGCCGGAAATCGGACCGCCCATGTCGACCACCGTTACGTGCTTGCCGACCTCATGCAGCTTGAACGGGAACATCCCGGTGGTGATGGTGATGCCGCCATCGGTGAGGCCGGTCTTGACGCCGTTGTAGTAGACGGTGAGGCCGCCGTCGATCCCGACCGCGCCGGTCCCCTTGAGCCAGCCGGCCGCCGCGCCGGGCGCGTAGAGCTTGCGGCCTTTCAGGTCGGCCAGCGACTTGATCGGAAAGGTGGTAAACACGTTGTAGGTGTCGGCAACCTGAATGCCGAGAAACACTTGGTTGTACTTGTCCCAGGACGCGTTCATCGCCGGGACCTTTTCGTGCAGGTCCTCGCCGATCTCGATCAGCGCCTTCACGTCGCCGGTCGCGAAGGGCGTGTAGAAGGTCACGTTCATCAAGGGCATCTTGACCGGTTCCCAGAGCGTGCCGACCCAACCGATATCGGCGAGCCCCGTCTCGACCCCCTCGAGGGTGTTCTTGAAGTTGTAGAGCGCCCCGGCATAGGCCTCGGTCCACTGGATCGAATCGCCCTTGCCCGCGGCGGCGACCCGTTTCGCCGCCTCCGGAACCACCAGGTTCTTGATGGTCGCCACCCACGGCACGATGGGCGGATGGCTCGACCCGGCGGTGAGCTTGTACACCTTCGCCGAGGGCGGCGAGGACCAGAGCATGGCCGCGCCGACGGCCGCGATCACAGACAGACCGACAGACTTCCGCATTACAGTTTCCTTTCCGATGGGCCGGGGGCGAGGAGGGAAGCTCCCGGCCCGGCGCCAACGTAACGGGCGCGTCCAACCCGATCAAACCTCGTCCGGTCCGGATCGACACGGCCCGCAAGGCTTCGACATGGCACGGCGACTTGCGGACAATGGCCCCGTGCAGAATTCGAGGAGGCAGGCATGGCGGGTTTCGACAAGGTGTCGATCGAGACGCTGTTTCGCATCGACGGGGATAGCGCGCTGGTCACCGGCGCGGGCGGCGGGCTCGGCCGGATGGCGGCACTCGCGCTTGCCGGCGCCGGCGCGCATGTGGCGGTGACCGACATCGACGGGGCCGCGGCGCGGCGGGTTACGGATGAAATCCGCGAGGCGGGCGGCATCGCCCAGCCCTGGCAGCTGGACGTCGCCGACCGAAAGCGTATCGATGCGGTGATCGACGAAGCGGCGGAACAGTTCGGCGGGCTTCAGATCCTGATCAACAATGCCGGCATCGGGCGGCGCGGGCCTGCCGAATCCTTCCCCGACGACGACTGGGACGCGGTGGTCGAGGTCAACATGACCGCCCCCTTCGTCTGCGCGCGCCGGGCGGCGAAATACATGCTGGCACAGGGCGAGGGGCGGATCGTCTCCATCGCCTCGATCATGGGGTTCCGGGCCAACGCCTTCTTCCCCCACATCCCCTACCAGGCGACCAAGGGCGCGATCGTCAACATGACGCGCTCGCTCGCCGTCGAATGGGCGGATCGCGGCATCCGGGTCAACGCAATCGCGCCGACCTTCTTCTACACCAATTTCGGCGCGGACATGCGCCAGCGCCGCCCCGAGGTGGTCGCGGAGATCGAGGCCCGCACGCCGCTCGGCCGCTTCGGCGAGCCGGAGGAGCTCGCGGGCGGCATCCTCTATCTCTGCAGCAAGGCGTCCTCGATGGTCACCGGCCACACGCTGGCAATAGACGGCGGCTGGCTCGCGGTCTGAATCAGCCCCGGGTGAGGCCGGGCTGCCAGAGGATATCCGAGGTTCCCCCCGCGTTGGCCTCGCGGGCCAGGACGAAGAGGAGGTCGGAAAGCCGGTTGAGGTAAGTGAGCACGTTCGGGTTCACCGGTTCCTCGGCGGCCACCGCCCATAACGAACGTTCGGCCCGGCGCGCGACCGTACAGGCGTGGTGGAGATGGGCCGCCGCGCCGGTGCCGCCGCGCAGCACGAACGACTTCAGGGGCTCCAGATCGGCGGAGATGGCGTCGATCTCGCTTTCAAGCCGCGCGACCTGGGACTCGCCGATGCGGAGCACGGCGCGGCCTTCGTCATCCGTTCCGTCGCCCGGGGTCGAGACGTCGGCGCCAAGGTCGAACATGTCGTTCTGTATGCGGGTCAGGATCTCCGCAGCCTCGCCCTCCCCCGCGTGGAGCCGCGCAAGCCCGATCGCCGCGTTGGCCTCGTCGATATCGCCTATGGCGGCGGTCCGGGCGGCGTGTTTGGGGATGCGGGTGCCGTCGGAGAGCGAGGTCTCGCCCCGGTCCCCGCCGCCGGTATAGATCCTGTCCAGCCTGACCATTCGGGCGACCCGTCCTACAGCATCACCTCGCCGCCGCAGCAGGCGATGCACTGGCCGGTGATGAAGGCGCTGCCGGGCGAAGCGAGGAACAGCACCAGCCCGATCAGGTCATCCGGCGTCTCGGGCCGCTTCAGGATCCGTTTTCCCTGGATGAAGCCATGAAGCGCGTCGTCCATGCTCGCATGTTCCATTTCGGTCTCGGTGTAGCCCGGCATCACGGCGTTGACGTTGATGTTGTCGTCGCCGAGCTCGCGCGCCATCGTCCGCGTCATCCCGACGACGGCGGCCTTCGACGTGACGTAGTGCATCAAACCGGGCGAGCCTTGGGGAACCGTGCCGGACGAGATGTTGACGATCCGCCCTTCCCCGGCCGCGCGCATCGCCGGCGTGACCGCGACGGCGCAAAGGTACGAGCCGGTGACGTTGACGTGCATCACCCGGTTCCATTCCTCGTAGGGAATCTCGTAGAATTTGCAGCGAGGGATGGTCGCGAAGATCGCCGCGTTGTTGATCAGCACGTCGATCCGGCCGTGGGCGTCGAGCGTCGCGCCGACCATCGCCTCGACCGACCCGGGCGATCCGATATCGGTTTCGACGGCCAGGCACTTGCCGCCCCTTTCGCTTATCTCCGCCTCCACATTCGCGAGGTTGTCCCGGTTCAGCTCGGCGAGAACCGGGATCGCGCCCGCCTCGGCGAAGGCCAGCGCATATTCGCGGCCCAGACCCTGGCCCGCGCCGGTGACGATGACGACCTTGCCGCTTACGTCGAAACGGTTGTCGGCCATGGTTCCCCCTATTCCGCGGCTTCGCGCGCCGCGCCGCCTGCATGCACGGAGTAGAATCGCTCCGCATTGCGGAACAGGATCGCGTCGCGGTCCTCCGCGCTCAACTCCTTATGCTCGAAGATCTCCTCAAGATGGTGGAGGCATTTCTCGGTGTTCACCTCGTGCGGGAAGTCGGAGGAAAACATGAACGGCGAATTGCCCACCTTCCGGATGGCTTCGGCGAGCATGTATTCATCCCCCTCCGCGCCGACGAATATCCGGTCGCGCTGGATCAGATCGAGCAGGTAGCCGCCGACCGACTTCCCCTCGGGAAGCTTGAGAAGCTCGCCCCGCCAGTCGAGCGGCAGGAAGTTGTCATGCGAGGACTCGAAGCGCTCGATGCAGAACAGCAGCCAGGCGACTCCTCCTTCGAGGAACCCGATCCTGAGGCCGGGGAAGCGGTCGAACACGCCGTTGAAGACCAGCCCGCCGAGCCCGATCATCATCGCCAGCGGATGCCCGATGGCATGCGCCGGGGCGAAGACGTTCATCTGGTCCATGCCGAAATTGATGTGGTTGCCGGCATGCACCGCGAGCGGACAGCCCAGGCGCTCGGCCTCGGCATAGATCGGCCAGTATTCCTTGGAGCCGAGATTGCCCTTGATGCCGGTTCCCGCGAGCATGGCGCCCGTCATCCCGAGCCCGGTTACGCAACGCGCGAGTTCCTCGACCGCGGCGCCCGGCTCCTGCATCGGAAGCAACCCCATCCCCCTGAAGGCGGACGAGCGCTCGACATAGGTTTCGGCAAGCCAGTCGTTATAGGCTTTGGCAACCGCTATCGCATAGTCGGAGTTGGCGATATGGCCGATCGTCAGCCCGTTGGTCGGGAACAGCACCGCGCTCTCGATTTCCGTCGCGTCCATGAATTGCAGCCACTCGTCGACGCCGACATGCTTGCCGTCGCCGAACGCGCCGGGCGGGTTGGTGCCTGTCGGCGTATGCAGGTGGCCCAAGGGCGGGAACCAGGGCTGGCCGGCGAAGATCCCGTGCGCGTATTTCCAGTCGCGGTAGACCTTCGGCATCCGCTTGCCCATCGCCGCGGTGTCCTCGAAGACGTGTCCGTCGGCGTCGATGATTCGAACCTGTGTCATTGGATTTCTCCGCTGGCGGTTTCCCGGCGCCCCGGTTCAGCGCATGGCTTCCGGGAGGATGGTGACGATCCCGGGAAAGATCATCAAGAGGGCGATCAGGACGAGCTGGATTCCGACGATCGGAACCGCCGCGCGATAGATCTCGGCGATGCTCAACCTGGACTGAACGCCCTTCATCACGAACAGGAGAACTCCGAAGGGCGGCGTGATCCCGGCGAGTTCGAGCTGCACCAAAATCAGGATCGAGAACCAGATCGGATCGAGCCCGAGCGCCAGCACCAGCGGCATGAAGACCGGGATCGAGACCATCATGATGGAGATCGTGTCGATAAAGCAGCCCAGCACCAACACCATGAGCTGCATGATGATCACCATCGCCAGGGGCGACAGGTCAAGATCGGCCACCGCATCGACCAGCGAGGACGTCGAGCCGGTCGCGGCGAGGATCTGCGAAAATCCCGCCGATCCCACGATCACCAGCAGCATCATGGATGTCGTCGTGGTGGTCGACATCAGGGCGGCCTTCACCGCATTCCAGGTGAGGCGGCGATAGCAGGCGGCGATCGCGAGCGTCGCCACCACCCCCATGGCGGCGGCCTCGGACGGCGTCGCGATACCCATGAAGATAAAGCCGGTTACGACGATTATCAGGCTGAACAGCGGCGCGACCCGCAGCAGGCTCCACAGCTTTTCCGCCGTCGTCATGGGCGGCGCGAGGTAGGGCGGGGCGAGATGCGGCTGGAGCCGCGCCCGCAGGGTGAAGTAGGCGAAGTAGAGCGCCGCCAGCACCAGCCCCGGCAGGAGCCCGGCGAGCAGCAGCTTGGCGATCGACACCTTGGCGAGCGCCCCGAGCAGCACGCCGAGCGCGCTGGGCGGGATCAACACCGCGAGCCCGCCGCCGGCCAGGATGGCGCCGACCGAGAATTCCGAGCGGTAGTCGCGCTTGGTCATCTCGGGCACCAGAGTGGATCCCAGCATGGCGACCGAGGCCATGCTGGCGCCGCTCAACGCGCCGAACAGCGTGCCGCCGCCGACCGCCGACACCGCGAGGCGGCCGGGCAGGCGTCCGATCCAGTGATCCGCGGCGTCGACGGTCATGTTGGCGAGCCCGGTGCGCATCAACAATTCGCCCATCAGGATGAAGAGCGGGATGGGGATGAGCGCGAACTGGCCGACCGACGAGAACGCGCTGGTGGCCAACAGGGACAGCGCGACCTCGCCGCCCATGAAGAAGTAGAGGCCGAGGATATTGAGCGTCAGGAAGCCGAACGCGACCGGCATGCCGCTCGCCAGCACCACGGCGAGCAGAACGAAGAAGATTAGCAGCAGGAGCGACCAGTCGAGCTCCACCCGGCGCCCCTCAGGTTCCGCCGAGCGGGTTGACGCCCCGGCCGCCGCTCGCCTTCAGCACGGCCTCGGGATCCCGCTCGCCGAGATAAGTCAGGAGCCGCGCCAGGAAGGCGAGAGTCAGCGCCGCGCTGCCGAAGGGCACCGCGACATAGGGGAAGATGCGCGGGACGTTCCAGATCCGGCCCATCCTCACGTCGTTCTGGGCGTATTCGACCGCCGCGATTCCGGTGCGCCAGGCCAGTATCGCGCAGACGAAAAGCCCGACGACGGAGACGACGATCCCGATCGCCCGTTGCGGCCGGGAGCCAAGGGCATCGATCAGAATCTCGACCCGCACATGACCGTCGCGCAGCAATATCCACGGCGCGGCGAGGAAGGTCATCCAGACCAACGAGTATTCGGACAGATCGAACGCCCAGGGCGAGGCCCAGTCGAACAGGTTCCGCGTGACCACGTCATAGGTGATCCAGAAGCTCATCGAGAGGATGAGCAGCGCGGACAGCCAGGCGAGCCAGCGGGCCGGTCGCTCGATCAGCCTTGCGAAACCTCTCACCGTCTACACTCTCGATCCCTCCCTCGATGCGGCGCCGACGCGCCTGCTCGGGATGAGGGTTCCATTAGGCGTTCCCCTCACCCCGGGCAGCGGCGAAACCGCGTATCGAAGGGGGCTTATCCGGATAGCTCGACGGCGGTCGGTTCGCGTGGCGCGGATCGGCGGCCGGACCGCCGCCCGGCGCCGGCGGGCGCACATCCGTCCCGCCTTGTCGTCATGCCCGGACTTGTTCCACTTCTGTCCGGTTTGGATTTTGCGGGCCGGGCGAAAGGCATGGGTACGAGCGGGGTTCCAAAGGATCGTTCGACGCGAGACACGGATTTCGGCACTCCGGCGTCTCCCGTCGTTTCCCCTCATGTCACCCCGGCCTTGTGCCGGGGTCCAGGCCTGCCCCGGACGCCGATCCGGGGGAAGCCGGGCGAGAACGGTGCCGTTGCCCTGGACCCCGGCACAAGGCCGGGGTGACATGAGGGGGCAGAGACGTTGCCGACCATTGGCGCAGAGCCCCCGAACGACTGAACCGGACAGCAGTGGACTTGTTCCGGGCATCCACGTCGCTCCGTCACGAGACGGCGTCCGCCCTCCCCCGGCCCCTCCCGCAAGCGGGAGGGGGGAAGGCGAGCGGGAGCCGCCAGCCTCCCTCTCCCCCGCGGGGAGAGGGTCGGGGTGAGGGGGCTGAAACGTGCGAACCGAGCGCCTGCCCACACCCCTGTCAAGCTGTCTATATAATCCCCTATCGAAGGACGGCGTTCCTAACCCGCCGCCTTGTCGAACAGGGCCTTGAGCCGGGCGCCGTGCTCCGGCGACTGCTTCAGGATCTTGGCCCACAGCTTCTCTTCGGTCAGGCTTACGAACTTCTTGGCATCGGCCGGCGGTAGCTCGACGATTTCGAGCCCGTGCTTCTTCATCTGCGCGTGCTCGGCGTCGCGGGTCTCGATGCACCATTTCTCGCCGATCTCGTCGGCCGAACGCGACGCCTTGACCAGGATATCCTGCAGCTCCTTGGGCAGCTTCTTGAAGCTGTTCGGGTTCAGCAGGGTGCAGGTGCGCAGGCGATAGTACGTCGGCGAGACGATGTACTTGGCGTGCTCGTAGAACTTGAAGTCGAGAAGACCGATATCGGGCCAGCCGAGCCCGTCGACCACGCCCCGTTCCATCGAGGTATAGGCCTCGGCCGGAGAGGTCGTGACCGGCACCGCGCCGAGCGCCTCCAGGATCGGGTCGTAGAGCGGAATGGAACGGATCTTCCTGCCCTTGAAGGTCGACAGATCGGTCGGCTTGAAACGGACCTGGAACACGTAGCCCACGCCGCTCATGGGGATGCCGAGCAGCATGACGCCCCGCTTCTTCATCAGAACGTCGGCATAGGCGTCAAGCACGCCCACCTCGCGCAGCCGTTCGATCGAGGCGGTGCCGCTCGCCAGCGAGATCGACGACGGCATGGCGCCGGCGAAATAGGAATTCGCCGAATGGCTCATGTCGAACACGCCCTTGGCGACCGCCTCGGGTGCATCGAAACCGCTGATGACCTCCGAACCGCCGGCATACTGGATCTCCAGCTCGCCGCCCGACATCCGGTCGACCTCGGCGGCCAGGAAGTCGTAGACCTTTCCCCACACCGACTGGCGGTTGATGAAGGCGATATAGCGCAGCTTGCGCTTTCCCTGGGCGATCGCCGGGAATCCGGCGATGGCGCCGCCGGCTGCGACGGTCGCCGCGGCGGTCGTCTTGACAAACTTTCTGCGCGAAAGCGCGCTTCGTGTTTTCTCGCTCACCGTATCCTCCGGTTGGTTGCTTCGGTCGGCTGGCGGACCCCGGACGGGACGCTCCGCCAGGATGTTAGAGGATGGCCGGTATCGGCTCCACCCGTGACGAAGCGTTCATCGCCACCCGCCGCCGCCGCTGGCGTAGACCGTGTCGGCGGTCATGAATCGGCAGGCATCGGAACAGAGAAACAGGACGAGCTCACCGATCTCCGCCGGTGTGCCGAAGCGCTTCATCGGCACGTCCTCCAGCATCCGCGCGGCAAGCTCGGTCGAGGTCGCGGCGGCGGCCTGGAAGGGCGTGTCGATGGGACCGGGCGAAATCGAGAGCGCCCGGATGCCCCGGTCGGCGAACTCGCGTGCGACGCCCATGGTCATCGTCACCACCGCGCCCTTGGCCGAAGCGTAATGGACCGAATGACCCGGCCCGCCACGGCGGTGCGCCATGCTGGCCATGTTGACGATCACGCCCGACCCGCGCTCCAGCATGTGGGGGATGACGGCTTGCATGGCATGGAACGTGCCGTCGACATTGAGCGCGTAGGTCTCTCGCCAGAGCGCCGGGTCGATGTCGAGGAAGGGCGAGCGGCGCCCCGCCGCGCCGGCGCTGTTGAACAGGAAGTCGATGCCGCCGAAGGCCTCGATCCCCTCGGCCACCGCCGCGTCGACGGCGCTACGGTCGGTCACGTCGGCCGCCACCGCGATGGCGGTCTTGCCCGCCGCCGTCGCTTCCGCGCCGGAAAGATCGATGTCGGAGGCGACGACATTCGCGCCCTCGCGGGCGAATATCTCCGCCGTCGCCCGGCCGATGCCGCTCGCCGCCCCAGTGATCAGGACCGTCTTGCCGTGGAAATAGTCGGGCGTCTTCGCCATCACCCCCCCTTTGCCCGGATCTTCGCCCACGAATCGCGCAACGCCGCCACCCGGTTGAAGACCAGGCGGTCGGGGCGTGAGTCGGGGTCGGGTCGGAAATAGCCATGGCGCTCGAACTGGACCGGCGCATCGCCCGCCTCGGCGAGCGAGGGTTCAAGCTCGCAGCCGTCCAGAACGTCCAGCGAGTCGGGGTTCAGATCGTCAATAAAATCGCCGTCGGCGCCCGGCTCCGGAACCGAGAACAGGTGGTCGTAGAGACGGACTTCCGCCGGCACCGCGTGGGCGGCGGAGACCCAGTGGATGGTGCCCCGCACCTTGCGCCCGTCGGGCGCGTCGCCGCCCCGGGTTTCCGGATCGTAGGTGCAGCGGAGCAGAACCGGCTCCCCGTCCTCGCCCTTTTCGACCCCGGTACAGGTCACGAAATAGGCGTAGCGCAGGCGCACCTCCCGGCCCGGAGCCAGCCGGTGGAATTTCCGCGGCGGATCTTCCATGAAGTCGTCGCGCTCCACCCAGATTTCGCGCGAGAACGGGATCTCGCGGCCTCCGGCGCCGGAATCGTTCGGATGGTTGGGCGCCGGTAGCATTTCGACCTGCCCGTCCGGCCAGTTCTCGATCGCTATCTTGAGCGGCCGCAACACGGCAAGCCGGCGTTCCGTCGTGGCGTTGAGCCCGTCGCGGATGCAGTGGTCGAGGAGCGCCGGATCGACAAGGTTGTCGGCGCGCGCCACGCCGACCCGGCGGACGAAATCGCGGATCGCGGCGGGCGGCACGCCGCGTCGGCGAAGCCCCGCCAGTGTCGGCATCCTGGGGTCGTCCCAGCCCGAGACATGCCCATCCTCGACCAGTCGGATCAGGCGGCGTTTGGAAAGGACGGTATGGGCGAGGTTGAGCCGCGCGAACTCGTACTGACGGGGCCGGGTCGGAACCGGCAGGTTGTCGATCAGCCAGTCATAGAGCTGTCGGTGATCGGCGAATTCGAGCGTGCAGAGCGAATGCGTCACCCCCTCGATCGCATCGGACTGGCCGTGCGCGAAATCGTAGGTCGGGTAGATGCACCAGGCGGCGCCGGTGCGCGGATGGCTCGCCTTGAGAATCCGGTAGAGCACCGGGTCGCGCAGGTTGATGTTTCCCGACGCCATGTCGATCCTGGCGCGCAGCACGCGCGCGCCCTCCTCGAACTCGCCCGCCCGCATACGCCGCAGGAGATCGAGGTTTTCTTCGGCCGTACGGTCGCGATAGGGGCTCTCCCTACCGGGCTCGGTGAGCGTGCCGCGCATCGCACGGATTTGTTCGGCGGCGGAATCGTCGACATAGGCCTTGCCTTCGCGCACCAGGTGCTCGGCCCACTCGTAAAGTCGCTCGAAATGGTCGGACGCGAAGTGGAGATGGGCGTCCCAGTCATAGCCGAGCCAGCGGACGTCGGCCTGGATCGAGTCGATGAACTCGGTCTCTTCCTTGACCGGATTGGTGTCGTCGAAGCGGAGATGGCAGCGCCCGCCGAACTCCCCGGCCACGCCGAAATTGAGCACGATCGACTTCGCATGGCCGATATGGAGGTAGCCGTTGGGCTCCGGCGGGAATCGGGTGACCGCCTTCGCCGTTCGCCCGGCGGCGATGTCGTCCCTGATTATGCTCCGGACGAAATCGCTCGGCGCTTCGTCGTGTTCCGCCTCGGCGCCGGTCATCCGGCGCTCCGGTGCGGCGGAGTTACAGCCACCACTGGATGACGTACTCGTAAGGCCCCTCGCGGTTGACCAAGTCCACCCGCTGGAGGGCGATCCGGTAGCCGTCCGCCGTCTTCTTCAGATAGTGGCGGTACTTGCCCGTAAAGCTGCGGATGCCGTAGCGCAGGTATTCGGCGCAGTGAAAGCGCGAGCGCACAACCACGTCGCCGTTGGGTTCCTCCGATTCGACGATGACGTTGGAGACCACGTGGCAAAGCCGGTTCTCCGGCGCCTGGCTGTGCGCCTGCGGATGGTTGTTCCGCCGGATACGCATCTTCATCATGTTGGTGTTTTCCCAGAAGATGTTGGGAACACCCTCGCCGTCCTCCTGATCGTCGCTGACGGGCATCCAGTAATGGCCGTCCTCGCTAAAAAGCGCGAGCCATTCCTCCCACCGCTTCTCGTCGAGGACTTCCGCTTGGCGGTAGAGGAACCGTTCCACCGCGAGCTGGGTTTCGACGCTCACCGGGGCGGACGAAGAGTTGTCGCCCGCCGCGAGCTTTTCCGCTGCCGCGCCCATGGCCTCAAGCCCCCGCGCCGTTCGTGGTCATGTAGTCGCGCCAGGCCTGCATCATCGAGCGCATGGGAAGCTCGCTCATCGAGGACGGGGCCGAATACATGATCCCGCCTTCCTCGGTGTCCTGGCCCGCGTTGCGGTGGAAGCTCACCCATTCGATGGCGTTGCTCTCCAGCCCGTGCTGGCATTTCCACCAGTTGAACAGGTCGTCGGCGTTGACCATCGTCGAGGGCGAGTTCACCAGATAGTAATAGCCGAGCGAGCGCTGGTAGATCGCCTCCGGCGCGCCCTTGAGCCGGAAATGCCAGATTTCGCTCAGCGTCCGGTTTGGGCCGATCGGGCGGATGGTCCGGAGCTGCTGCAGCGGCGGCTGGACCGAGTTGCACGGGTAGAGCAGCACGTGATGGAGGTCGACGCCGAGGATCTCCTCGGCCTTCTCCTCGCCGTAGGACGCGTACATGCGTTTGACGTATTCGTTGGTGTCGGGATCGTCGGGGCGGAGCCCCATATAGCCTTCCAGCGTGCAGTGACCCTGCGGGAGGCCGGTGGTGCCGAACTTGTCCCAGCCGTCGATCCCGTGGCGCACGAAGTCCGACAGGAAGCCGTAAGACATCGGCGGATCCTCGCCGTCCCGCTTCATCTCGTTCTCGACGCTGCGGGCCGCCGCGCCGGTCGACTCGTGGGTCGCGCCGGGATGCGAGGCGTCGATCTGGTTCTCCAGAAAGAGCTTCCAGTTGGACTGCTGGATCATGTGGAAGCAGTCGCCCACCACCTCGATCTCGCCGTCTGGCGAGCGGTCGACAAGCTGGTCCAGCGCCAACCCGGCGCGCCCCAGATGGGTCTTCAGATCGGGCCCGTCCTCCGCCAGCGAGGCGAACCAGAAGCCGCGATAGTTGTCCGCCCGGGGCGCTTTCCGGATGTGGAAATCCGGGCTCGACATGTCGAACCGCGTCCCCTCGTAGCCCTTGGCGCCGGGCACGCTTTCCAGCTTTCCGTCGAGCTCGAACATCCAGGCGTGGTAGGAGCAGCGGAACAGCTTGCCGGCGTTGCCCTTGCGCGCCGAGCAGATCTGCGCGCCGCGATGCGGGCAGCGGTTGTACAGGACGTTGATTTCGCCGTTCCAGTCACGGGTCATCATCATCGGCTGGCGGCCGACGCGGGCGAGGTAGTAATCGCCCGGGTTCTTCACCTGGCTCTCGTGGCCGATATAGATCCACAGCCGCTCGAAGATCCGCTCCATCTCGAGATCGAAGATTTCCGGATCGACATAGGCCTTTCGGTGCACCCGGTCCGGTTCGACCAGGGCGGCGATTTCGCTTTCTGACCAAGTCATGCTTTCTTCTCCCGTGGGCGGCCCGATCATTGCGACTCGCCCCGCAATTGACTAGAGCATTTTCGCCGGAAATGGAATCGACCGGCAGGGGAGAACGGGACAGTGGGCGATTTCGAGGACCATGCGGTGCTTATTACCGGCCCGGCCAAGGGCATGGGCGCGCGGATCACGCGGCGTTTCGCCGAGGAAGGCGCGAACCTCGTGCTCGCCGGGCGCGACACCGGTGCGATCGCGCCGGTCGCCGAGGAGGCGAAGGCGATGGGGCGCGGGGCCATCGTCGCGCCCTGCGACGTGACCGACGCGAAGGCGGTGGAGGCGGCGGTCCAGGCAGGGATCGAGGCCTACGGAAAGATCGACGTGCTGGTCAATGTCGCCGGCGGAACCGGCCCTCTCGGCCGCCCGTCATGGGAGATCGAGCCCGACGACTTCGACCGGATCGTCGAGCTCAACATGAAGGGGGCGTGGCTCACCATGCGGGCGGCGATCCCGCACATGATCGCGCGCCGTTACGGCAAGATCGTCAACGTGGGCGGCACCTTCGGGCTGCGCGGCCGCCAGGGCAGGATGGCCTATTCCGCCTCCAAGTGGGGCCTGCGGGGGATCACCAAGTCGACCGCGCTCGAGGTCGGACCGCACAACGTCAACGTCAACTGCGTCTGCCCCGGCATGGTCGACGGGCCGCGCTTCCGCAAGGTCTGCGCCGAACGCGCCGAGCGTCTCGGCATTTCTGTTGAGGAAGCGCGCCGGCAGCACGAGGACGAATACGCCCTCAAGCGTATCTCGACCGATTCGGACGTCGCCGAGGCGGTGCTCTTTTTCGCGAGCGACCGTGCCCGTAACATCACCGGACAGGATCTCGCCGTCGACGGCGGCTGGGTGATATAGGGGACACTTGGATGAAGACGGTCGATTTACTGATCAAGGGCGGTTCGGTGGTCTCGCCGTCCGCAACCATCGAGGCCGACATCGCGATCGACGGAGAGAGAATCGTCGGCATCGCGGCCGGCGAGATGTCGCCACCGGCGCGCGAGACGGTCGATGCCGGCGGCTTCCACATTCTCCCCGGCGCGGTGGACAGCCACGTCCATTTCCGCGAGCCCGGCTACGACCACAAGGAGAACTGGGAAACCGGCACCGCGGCTGCGGCCTGCGGCGGCACCACCAGCGTATTCGAGATGCCGAATACCCACCCACCGACGGGGACACTGGAGGCGCTGCGCGACAAGCAGGCGCGCGCCAAGCGGCAGGCGCATGTCGATTACGGCATCTACGGTCTACTCGACGAGGACAATATCGACCGGCTGGAGGATCTGACCCGGGCCGGGGTCAGCGGCTTCAAGTGCTTCATGGGAAACACCTTCGGCAACCTGCCGGCGCCGTCCGACGGCGCGATGCTGGAAGGGTTCGAAATCCTCGCCAAACTCGGCATGCGGTGCACCGTCCATGCGGAGAACCCCTCGATCATGGCCCGGCGCGAGGCGAAGATGAAGGAGGCCGGGCGCAACGACGCTCGCGCCCATCTTGCGGCGCGGCCGGAAATTTGTGCCGTCGAGGCGGTCGGACGCGCGACAGCCTTCGCCGAGTGGACCGGGGCGCGGCTTCATATCGCGCACAAGAGCTCCGCCGACGGGCTCGACCTGGTGCGCCGCGCCAAGGCGCGCGGCGTGGACGTTACCGTCGAGACCTGTCCGCAATACCTGATCTTCTCGGTCGATGACATGGACGCGCTCGGGGGCCAGCTCCGGGTCAACCCGCCGATCCGCGAGAAAGGCCATGCCGAAGCACTGTGGGCCGCGCTGCATGACGGCACGATCGACATGATCGCCACCGATCACGCGCCGCATCTGCCTGAAGAGAAAGCGTCCAACAGCATCTGGGAGTGCGAATGCGGTTTCCCCGGTGTCGAAACCCAGATGCCGATCATGCTGACTCAGGCGGCCGAAGGTCGGCTCACTCTCAACCAGTATGTCGACTGGTCGGCGGCGGCACCGGCACGGGCATGGGGCTGCTACCCGAGAAAGGGCCTGATCGCGCCCGGTTCGGATGCCGACCTCGCCATCGTCGATCTCGGGGCGGAGGGGCGTATCTCGCGCGACCGCCTCCATTCCCGAAGCCACATGACGCCGTGGCACGGCTTCGAGACGAAAGGGCGGGTGGTCCACACACTGGTTCGCGGCAAAATCGTCGTCCGCGACGGCATCCTGGTCGGCACGCCGGGCTGGGGCCGTCCGGTGGTTCAGGACATGCCGGAGCCGGCGCCGCGGAATGTCGACAAGACGACCGAGGCGATCACCGCCTACCGGCCCGACTGACCGAGCCCCAGCAGGGTTTCGACCACCGCGAGCTGGATCTCCGCCGCCGGGCCGAGCTCGGCGAGCGGAACCGATTCGTTCGCCGCATGGCCTTCATGCGCCCCGCCCGGACCGAAGGTCAGGATTTCGATTCCGTCATCCGCGAAATAGCGCCCGTCGCTCGCCCCCATCGCGATGAGTTGGCGCGGCGCCTTGCCCGTGACCTGTTCGATCGCGCGTTGGAACGCGGCTATGCAGGGCGTGTCCCCTGCCGAGGCGAAGCCATTGGTGCCGGTCAGGAATTCGAAGGCATAGCTCTCGTCCGGCTCGCCGGAGGTGGCGAGCGCCGCCTCCATCTCGGCGAAGGCCGCGTCCACCTTCTCATCCGCCAGCGTGCGCCGGTCGATCTCGATGACGCATTCGCTCGGCACCGCGTTGGTGTTGTGGCCGCCGTGGATGGTGCCGATGCTCATGGTCGATTTGCGACCGCCGCGCCGGCGGACCTCAAGCCGCGGGTCCAACTCGCGCCGCAGGGTCTCGATCAGCCGGATCATGCGGAGAATGGCGCTATCCCCGGCCTCGGGATCCCCGGCATGGGCGGCACGGCCGCGCGCGGTCAGCCGGGTCCAGAACACGCCCCGCTCCTCGGCGATCGTCTGGAGTTCGGTCTGCGCGCCAAGGACGAGGTAGTCGGGCCGAACCACCCCCTCCTCGCGCAGGAACGAGAGCCCGTTCGGGCCCAACCGCTCCTCGTCGCCGACGAAGGTGAACACGACCTCGCCGTTGCGCGGCCCGCCGGCCTCGGCGATGCGCTCGGCGAGCCAGAGCTGGACCGCCATCGATGCCTTGCAGTTGCCAGCCCCGATGCCGTGCAGCTTGCCGTCGATCTCGGTGGCGACGAACGGGTCGGTACGCCAGTTCGACCGCTCTCCGACGTCGACGGTATCGACGTGGGCGTTGAACACCAAAGACGGCTTGCCTTTCCCCATCCGACCGACCGCGTTGGCCACACCGTCCACACGCGACAGCGTTTCGGTCGCGTAGCCGGCGGCGGCCAGCCGCTCGGCCGCGTAGGCGCAGATCGCCGTCGTGTCGCCGGGCGGGTCGGTGGAAGGTATGGCGATCAGCTCGCTCAGGATCGCCTTCACGGCATCGGTTATCTGTTTGCGCTGCATGGTCCGACCGATTGAAATGGGAGGAGATCAGGAAAGGTCCTACATGCCCGAAGCGACACCCAACGGCAACAGCGGAGTCCTCACCGCGATCCGCGGCGCAACGGTGCTCCCCTTCGACGGGAGCGACCGCGTCATCGAGAATGGCGAGGTCTGGTTCCAGGACGGTGAAATTCGCGCGGTCTGCGATGTGGGCGGTTTCGACGCACCGCCAGGCGCGAACGTCACGACCGTGGATGCCGCCGGCCGCATCGTCATGCCGGGGCTGATCAACGCCCATTCGCATTCCTACACCGCGCTGCTCAAGGGCACCGTGGATGCGGTGCCGCTCGATCTCTACATGATCCGAGCGATCGTCGGCGGCAGCGACCGGACCCCGCGGGAGGTCTTCGTCTCCGCCCAGGTCGATTGCATCACCCTCCTGAAGTCGGGCGTGACCTCGGTAATCGACCACTATTCCGAACGCCCGCAAACCACGGCGGAAGGCCTGGAAGCGGTCGCGGCGGGGTACCGCGAGGCCGGGCTGCGCGCCCGCATCGCCCCGATGTTCGCCGATCTTCCCTATCTCGACACGGTGCCGATCGACGCGGGCGTGCTGCCCGACGACCTCAGGGCGTTCTACGAGGGGATGAGCCCGCCCGATGCCGGGGCCTATTTCGCCACGATAGATGCGGCGCTGAGCACGCTGGACACAGGGTCGGGGCGGATCGGGCTGCTGCTCGGGGTCGACGGGCCGCAACGTTGCAGCGACGCGCTGATCGAGATGACGGCCGACGCCAAGAAGCGCACGGGGCTCGGACTCCACACCCACATGCTGGAGGCGAAGACCCAGGCGGCGATGCGCCAGGCCGGCGAAGGCTTCGTGGGAAAGCTGGCCAGGCTTGGCATCGTCGACGAAAAGAGTTCTTTCGCGCATTTCGTCTGGTCGGCCGACGACGACATCGCCGCCGCGCGCGAGGCCGGTCTGACCGTCATTCACCCCGCGCCGTCGAACATGATGCTGGGCTCCGGCGTCTGCCCGATGCTGCGACTCGTCGAGACCGGCATCCCGGTCGCGTTCGGCTCCGACGGCACGAATTGCAGCCCGGCCGGTCTGCTCGAAACGATCAGGGTCGCGGCTTATCTGTCGCGCCTCACCGAACCGGACCCCGACAAATGGATCGACGCCCCCGGCATGCTGGCGCTTTCCATGCAGGGCGGGGCTCGCGCGATGGGCGAGCCGGGCCGCATCGGCACCCTCGCCCCGGGCGCCAGGGCGGATATTCTGGTCATCGACACGCGCAGCCACTGGCACATGCCGATGGGCGATCCCTGGCGACACGTGCTGTTCTACGAGCAGGGCGCCGGCACCGAGCATGTCTGGGTCGACGGCCGACAGGTGGTCCGCGACGGAGAAGTACTGACGATCGACGAAGACACGATCCTCGCGGAAGCGACCGAGATCGCCGCACGCTACGCCGAACGCCTCGGCGGGCGCGAGGATTTCATCGCCCGGCACCACGCGCCCTTCCGCGACATGCTGCTGGACGCCCATGCGCGCGACATCGGCATCGAGAGGCTGATCCGGCTACGCTGATGTTTCACATGAAACAAAGGACAGCATCGTTGACCTATGTTTCACGTGAAACATTGTCCCGATATGGGACTATTTTTCGCGTCCCCGGGGGACGCAGCCGCCCCCCGTCCGCGCCGTCCGGGCGGCGCGCGGCGCGGATGCGGCGGCGAGTCTCCCCGTCGCGCCAGCGCGTTGGCGGGGATTGCTGACAGACCGGTTCGGAAAACCGGCGCGGCCGCCTCGACGGCGGGACCGGGTTGCCGAACCGTCAACCATGGTTAACATAGCCCGCGCCGTCCCGCCCTCCCCCGGCCCCTCCCGCAAGCGGGAGGGGGGAAAGTAAGGAGGAGTGGGCAAGGGAACTCCCTCTCCCCCGCGGGGGAGAGGGTCGGGGTGAGGGGGCCGCCCCAGACAGCCGGCTGTGATCGTGGTCGGTCGAAAAATGCTTTAATGTCCCGGACCATGCCGAAGGACAGGTCATTGTCGCGGTCCTCGATCCCCTCGGTCGACCGGCTGCTCGATACTCCCTCCCTGCGGGAAGCGGTCGAACGCAACGGTCGGATTCTGGTCGTGGAAGCGGCGCGCGAGGAGGTGGACGAGGTCCGGCGGGCGATCGGGGCTGGCGCGGAGACCGATCCGGAAGCGGTCGAGCCCTCGGCCCTCGCCGCCCGGATCGCCGCGCGCGCGGAGGCGGCGGCGGCAGCCACGCTCAGGCCTGTCTTCAACCTGACGGGCACCGTGCTCCACACCAATCTCGGCCGCGCGAGCCTCGCCGCGGAGGCGGTCGAGGCGGTCGTCGAGGCGGCCGTGCGTCCCTCCACACTGGAATACGATGTCGACCGGGCGGGGCGTGGCGACCGCGACAGCCACGTCGAGGGACTTCTGCGCCGCCTGACCGGCGCCGAGGCGGCGACGGTCGTGAACAACAACGCCGCCGCCGTACTCCTTGTTCTCTCGACGCTGGCCAAGGGGCGTGAAGTACCGGTCTCTCGCGGCGAGCTCGTGGAGATCGGCGGCTCTTTCCGAATGCCGGATGTGATGGCGGAGGCGGGTTGCATCCTCCGCGAGGTAGGGACCACCAACCGCACGCATCCGAGGGACTTCGCGGCCGCGTTCGGTGAGGAAACCGCGCTGGCGATGAAGGTCCATACCAGCAACTACGCCATTCAGGGGTTCACGGCCGAGGTGCCGGAAGCGGAGCTCGCGGCGCTCTGCCGGGAGCGCGGCGTACCCTTCGCGGTCGACCTCGGCAGCGGCGCGCTGCTGGGGCTGGAGCGATTCGGGATCGCCCACGAAACGACGGTGGAAGAGACCCTCGCGGCGGGCGCCGACCTGGTCACCTTCAGCGGCGACAAGCTGCTGGGCGGCCCGCAGGCGGGACTGATCGTCGGCCGAAGCGACCTGATCGCGCAGATCAAGCGCAATCCGCTCAAGCGCGCGCTCCGGCTCGACAAGATGACCCTCGCGGCGCTGGCGGCCACCCTTGCGCTCTATCTCGATCCCGACCGGATCGCCGAGCGCCTGCCCACGCTGCGCGATCTGACCCGCCCGGCGGACGAGATCGCGGCGTTGTGCGCGGACGTTGCCCCGACCGTCCGGGAAAGCGTAGGAGCGGGCTTCGAAGTCGAGACGGTGCCGTGTCTCGGCCAGATCGGCAGCGGCGCGCTTCCGGTGGCGAGCATTCCGAGCCACGCCATCGCGATCCGGCCGAAAGTCGCGCGTGGCGGAGGAGGAGCGCTAAAACGATTGGCCGCCGCGCTCGCCGCGCTTCCGGTACCGGTCATCGGGCGCATCGGGAACGGCGCGCTGATGCTGGACCTTCGCTGCCTGGACGACGCCGACGGGTTCCGCGCACAGATCGCCCGACTCTCCATCGGGGACGCGCCGACAAGATGATCGTCGCGACGGCGGGCCATGTGGATCACGGCAAGACGTCGCTGGTGCGTGCGTTGACCGGGATCGACACCGATCGCCTGCCCGAGGAGAAGCGGCGCAACCTGACGATCGATCTCGGATTCGCCTACCGGCCGCTGGACGGCGGCGGGGTGCTCGGCTTCGTCGACGTGCCGGGCCACGAGCGCTTCATCCGCAACATGCTGTGCGGCGTGGCGGCAATCGACTATGCGCTGCTCGTCGTAGCCGCGGACGACGGGGTGATGCCCCAGACCGAGGAGCATATGGCGATCCTCGATCTGCTCGCCGTCGGAGCGGGTGCGGTCGCGATCACCAAGACCGATCGGGTCGATCCCGACCGGGTCGCCGAGGTGGCCGAGGAGGTCGAGCTCTATCTCGACGAGACCCGGCTCGCCGGAGCGCCGGTGTTCCCGGTCTCCTCGGCGGACGGGAGCGGCGTGGACGCTCTCAAAGCGCATCTCGCCACGGTGGCGGAAACGATCGGCCGCCGCCCGGCCGACGGTCATTTCCGCCTCGCCGTCGACCGGTCGTTCACCGTCGTCGGCGCCGGGCTCGTCGTCACCGGAACGGCGTTCTCGGGGAACGTGTCGGTGGACGACCGGCTCCTGCTCTCTCCGGCGCGGATACCGGTGCGCGTGCGGGGTATCCACGCCCAGGACCGCAAGGCGGAGAGCGGAAGGGCGGGTGAGCGGCTGGCGCTCAACATCGTCGGCCAGTCGCTGGGCAGGGACGACGTCGCTCGCGGCGACTGGATAGTGGAAGAAGCCGCGCACCTGCCCGTGCAGCGGATCGACGCGACCGTGCGCATCCTGGCCGACGAGTCCCGGCCGGTCGCGCATTGGACGCCGGTGCATGTCCATCTCGCCGCCGCCGATGTCACGGGGCGACTCGCGCTGCTCGAAGCCCGGTCGCTGGCGCCCGGCGAATCCGGCCTCGCCCAACTCGTCCTCGACCGGCCGATCGGCGCGATGCACGGCGACCGCTTCGTGCTGCGCGACCAGTCGGCGACGCGCACCATCGGCGGTGGGACGGTGGTCGACGTGCTCCCGCCGGCGCGGGGCCGGGCCAGGCCGGCACGGCTCGCCTATCTCACGGCGGTGCGGGAGCCGGACGCCGCCGACGCGCTGCAGGCAGCCGTGGACACCGCCGGGGACGCGGTCGACCTGGTCAAGTTCGCCCGCGCCCGAAACCTGCCGGTAGCGGCGCGCGAGGCGGTTTTCTCGGCGGCGGAAATGGTCCGACTCGGGGACGGCGAGCGGGACATGGCATTCTCGAAACCGCGCTGGGAGGCGTTGATAGCAAGCGTCTCGGCGGCGCTTTCCCGCTGGCACGAAGATCACGAGGACGCGGTCGGGCCGACCGAGGCCAATCTGCGTTCGGCGATGGAGCCCCGCATCGCGGTCGATCTGCTGCGCCTCGCCGTCCCGGAATTGGAACGCGAGGGCGTGCTGGTACGCGAAGGCGCGCGCGTCCGGCTGCCCGACCATCGCCCGCGGATGACCGCCGACGACGAAGCGCTGTGGCGCAGGCTGGAAGCCCTGCTGGAGGAGGGCGGCACGCGGCCGCCGCCGATCGGCGAGATCGCCGAGGAGACCGGGTTCGATTCCCGGCGGATCGCGGCCTTCCTGGGGCGCGCCGCGAAGCTGGGCCTGGTCGTCGGGGCGACGAAGAACCGTTATTACCTGCCCGCTTCGCTACGCGGCCTCGCCGACAGCCTGGCACAAGCCGCCGCCGAGTCGGCCGATGGCACCGTCAGCGCGGCGGCGTTTCGCGACAAGGCGGGGATCGGGCGCAACCTCGCCATCGAGGTTCTGGAATATTTCGACAAGGTTCGGTTCACCCGCCGGGCAGGCAATGAGCGCAAGATCCTCCGCCCGGCGGAAGAAGTGTTCGGCGGAGGCATGGGTCCGGCGGTCTGAAGCGCATCGGGCTCGGCTGGAGCCGAATGGGCGCGCAGCCGCGGCGCGGATCGTCGATCGTTAGCCCAAGTTTAACAGAGCATTTTGAAGATCATTGATTATCAATGCCTTACGGAGCAATAATTTCGCGTCTGGCACTACATTTCGGTTATTTCGCCCGGTTCGGGATCAGACGATCATTTTCCTGATGCCTCCAGGGGCGGGGTCGATGCCGAGCGCGCGATAGATTTCTTGCTGTTCGGGCTCGGCCCGTGTGGCCTTGCGGACATGCAAGGTGCGTCCGTCCTTGCGCCTGAAGGTCGCGGTGACCCGCTGCTGGCCTTCGAGGCTGGCTCGCAGGCTGGCCCAGCTGGCGTATTCGCCCTGCTGGGCGAGGCGCCGGCGGATGGTCTGCACCATCTGGTAGGCGATCACGGTGATGAACAGGTGGCCGTCGGAGCGCCTCTGGGTCTGGTGGAAGATGGGGCGCAGGCCGAGTTCCGACTTGAGCGATCGGAACACCGCCTCCACATCGGTGAGCGAGGTATAGGTCCGCCACAGCGCCTCCTCGTCCCAGTCCTCGACGTTGGTGCGCAGGCAGTAGACGCCGGGATGGGTGGCCATGGTGCCGGCGAGCGGGCGGCGCTCCCATGTGACGGCCCGGGCCTTCTCGCCGCTTTCGTCGGCGATGACGTCGATGTCGTAGTGGGCCGCGGCGCCGCGGCTCTTCTCCCTGATCCGGCCGATCCGCTGCCAGACACGGTCGAGCCGCTTGCGGGTGCGCGGCCGCTTGAGGCCGTCGTGGAGCTTCTGCATCTCGCCCTCGAAGCGCGCGGCGAAGCGGTTTGCGATGCCCTGTTCCTTCTTCGCCCGCGCCTCGGAGTAGCAGTAGAGCCGCGCCTCTCCAGCTTCGGCGTCGACCGCCTTGTGGACATGGACCGTCTGGCGCGACCGGGTCTCGATGGCCAGCGCCAGCTCGGGATCGAAGCGGCGGGTGCGTTCCCGGCTGACCGCCAGATAGCGGTAGCCGTTCGCGCGCAGCCAGGCGATGTTGGCCTCGGTGGCGATCCCCGCGTCCATCACCACCAGCGCGTCCGCCGGCGCGCCCAGGGCGCCGAGCATCGACGCCAGGGTCCTGTCTTCGTTGACCGCGCCCGAGAACACCTCGGAGCGGCGCACGAAGCCCGAGCCGTCGAGCACCAGCCCCAGGGTCAAGAGCGGGCAATCCGAGCGCTTCTCCTTGGAATGGCCGCGTTCGGCCTTGGCCTGGGCCGCCGCCGCGCCCTCGAAGAAGGTGTTGGTCAGGTCGTACAGCGTCACCGTGCGGCGCAGGCCGAACAGATCCGTCGCCCGATCGAACAGATGCGCCTCGATCGCCGCGCGCTGCGCCATCAGGGCGTCGGAGGCGCGGTACAGGCGCATCATGCTCATGCGCTCGAAGTCCACCCCCAGCAACTCGCCGAGCGCCGAACGCTCGCACAGCCAGCGCCAGGAGGCGCGCTCCGAGCCCGGCGCCGCCATGCGGGCGATCACGGTGGCCATGGCGAGCGCGCGCTGCGTGCCGTTGAAGCCCAGGCGCTCCAGCAAAGCCTCCAGGCCGAGCCGCTCCATGGCCCACAGCCCGACATGCTCGACGCCGACCGAACGCGGGCGGATCAGCTCCAGGGAGCCGACATCCACCGTCTGCAGGTCAGGGCGCCCGGTCCCGCCGGACGGCGCGCTGTTGAGCAATTGCGCGGCGATGCGCTGGGCGTGCCGCTCGACCTCCTCCGGACAGGACAGCGGAACCAGCTCGGCCTGGCGGTCGAGCTGCTGCTGGATCCGGCTGCACAGCACCGCCCAGTGCCGCCGCTCGACAGGGAAGTCGCTCCCCAGGTTGAGCAGGGTGCGCTGGCGGATCTTCCCGCCGTCGCGCTCCGAGCGAACAAGGCGATGGGAATAATAGACCTCGCCGCGCTCGCCGGTTCCGGTCCTGGTGCGGCGAATGAACATGGCGCACAGCATAGGAGCGGGCGCAAGGTCTCGAAATCCCCAAGCGAAAATATTATGGCACTACATTGCGCCCCCGGAAACCTCAATCCAGCAATATCAACGGCTTGATGACACCGCGCCGGCCAATCTCGACAAAATCGGCCACCAAAACGTTAAACTTGGGTTAGGGGATTACCCCGAAAGGTTGACGGGTGGGAGACCCACGACATTTCTTCCGTCATGCCCGGACTTGTTCCGGGCATCCACGTGCCGCGGCATGACGATACGGGCGGGGACGGCCGAGGCGGCGGAGCGACGTGGATGCCCGGAACAAGTCCGGGCATGACGACAGGGGATGGACGCCGGGTCGACCGGGACGGGCGGCGGGACGGGGCGGCATTCCCGTCGCCGCACGCACCAGCCCACCGCCTGTCAACCTTTCTTTGTAAGCCCCTATCGTTACACGGGAAAAGCCATCGCGTCGCCGGCGATAGGGACGCGAACGCCTTGGCGTTGAGCGAGGAAGGCATCGCGCAGGCGCCGACGAATTCGTACCAGGTCCATATCGGGCTCGAACAGGAACTCGTTCGAGCGTGCCGCTATGAGGTCCAGTCCCGAGGCGATCCTGGCGTCCTCTTCCGAGACACGTTGCAGCCGCGGCAGGGCGACATCCTCGAATATCCTCCTTGCGCGCTCCCGTTCCTCTTCCGTGCGGGCGCGCCACGTCAGGAAGCGCACGACCCAGGTTCGGTTCCCGTCGAGCGGAAACTGCCAAAGCCGCGCGGCATACGGTTCCGCGCCCGGAGCCGCGGAGATCGGGTTGGTGTGGATCCCCGGAAGCGCCACGCGCTCGCCCCGGATGTCGCGGGTCAAGTGGCCGTGGTGGATCGGCTTGCCGTCGCGGTCCACGGAAATGCCGCGCATTCCGTGCGGGGTCTCGACAATCTTCACACGGCGGTCGGCCAGGGGGACCGCGGACGGGGCGACGATCCCGCCCGCCCATTCCTCTTCGGACGGCGTACTCTGGGAATCGGCGTGCAGGGTCACCGCATGGAATGCGTCGCCGCCGTCGACGGTCAACAGCCAATTGGCTTCCCATGTCTCGTTCGGCAGCCGAAACCAGATGAAATTCTCGGGGTTGGAAAGCTCCTCGGGCACCTCCGCGGCAAGCGGCGGCGCCGGGAAGCGCGCGGCATCGCCGATATAGGCCCAGACATAGCCACCGAGCTCTTCCGCCGGATAGGCGTCGACGCGGACCTCGTCCCTGAGGCGGCTGGTTTCCGGCTCCCAGGGTATGAGGGTGCAACGACCCGTCCCGTCGAACCGCAGTCCGTGAAAGGCGCATTGCAGATGCCCTTCGAGGACACGGCCGCGCGACAGTCTGACGCCGCGATGCGGACATCGGTCTCGCACGACCTGCGGCCGGCCCGCCGCGTCGCGCCACACCGCGATATCCTCGCCCAGCGCGGTGAGCTGGATCGGGCGCTCCAAGGGCAATTCCTCGGTCTGGAGGATCGGATACCAGTAGTTGCGTAGACCGAGCTCCAGCCCGGCGGGGATGTCGGGCGCGACTTCTCCGTCTTCCGCCCGAGTTAACCGTGTTTCCGCCATCGCCGCGAGATCTCCCGCTTCAGGTGCGGCGCCCCAGGGGGGCGTTTCCAAAAACGGTGCCACAGCAGAAATTCGACCGCAATACGGGCGTGGAACCGCCGTTCACGATTCGCGGGCACCGGTCCTCAAGTACCTGCTTCCGATGTCGGACCGCCGCTTCCGGGGAAAATCCCGGTTCATTTGCCTCATGGCCGGCCTGCCATCCCCAAGCAGGTGGCCGGGTCGACCGGGTCGGGAGATTGCAGCCGTCGGCAGATTGCAGGAGTTCCGGGCGGTGTCCGCATCAATCCGGACCGTCGATCGGCCTGTCCAGGGTCCAGTCGTAGGTCCCGCTGTCGCGCTCCCGCACGGCCTGCTTCCAGCCGACCTCTTCGGCCCGTTTCCTGAAATTCAGGCCTTCCGGCGAATGGCGCGTAATGCCGTCGAAGATCGTGGCGAGCCGCTGGGTGTTCATGAGACCGGTCGCCTCGATCGCCTGGTTGATGACCATCTTCTGCATGGCCAGCTGGTTGACCGGAACGCCGGCCATGCGCCGGACGAGCGCCTCCACCTCGTCGTCCAGCGCCTCCGCGGGCACCGCCTTCAGCACCAGACCCATCTCCGCGGCCTCTCTGCCGGCGATCTTGTCGCCGGTGAAGAGCAGCCTCTTCGCCTTTTCCGGTCCCAGACGGTAGACCCACATGGCGGTCGTCGGGCACCCCCAGACCCGCGCGGGCATATAGCCGATCTCGGCGTCCTCGGCGATGAGCGTCAGATCGGCGCAAAGCGCGATGTCGGAGCCGCCGGCGAGCGCCAGGCCGTGGACCTTGCAAACCACCGGCTTCAGGGCCCGCCACAGCGCCATGAAATGCTGGGTATTCGCCCACATGAAGGCATAGTCCTGGATCGGGTCCCAGGGCATCTCCTGACCCACATATTCGCCCTCGCCGCCACCCGCCGGTCCGCTCGCGTAACGCTTTAGATCGTAGCCAGCGCAGAAGGCCCGTCCGGCGCCCGAAAGCAGCATCACATGGACATCCGGATCGGCATCGGCCCGGGCGACGGCGGCGGAGAGCGCGCCCGGCAATTCGTTGTCTATGGCGTTGAGCACCTCGGGGCGGTTGAGCGTGATGCGTGCGATCCGCCCATCGCGCTCGTAAAGCACACTCGTCGTCATCTCGATCTCCCGACCCCCCGGGTCACGATCCATGGTTGACGCAGTCGCCGCCGAGGCCGCACTCTCCCGGCTACGGAAAAGAATCGCGGCCCGGTGGCGCGCCCGGTCTTCAAAACCGGTGAGGGGCGTGAGACGTCTCTGGTGGGTTCGACTCCCACTCTTTTCCGCCACCCCTCACGGCGCGCTGTAGCGCTCTCCGTAGGCCGCGACCGCGGCCTCGAAGCATTCGATGGGCGCCCGCACGATTCCGGCGCCGATCTGCCCGCCGTCGCGCCCGGCGATACCGATATCCATCACCGGCAACACGCCGGTCTCGACGACGCGATGGATGTCGATGCCCGTGGGCGTACCGCGATAGCCGAGATAGGGGATCTTGTAGTCGAGGTTCTCGCCGACGGTAATCGCGTAGAGCTGGAGGTTGCGCTCGACCATCGCGGAGGCCGAGCCGCCCTGATATTGCTGCAACGGAAACGCGGCAGCTTGCGCGAAACCGCCAAGGCCGATGGTTTCGGCGATGATGCTCTCGCCGCCCATCCAGGCGATCTCGTCCTCGGTATGTCCCTCGAACAGCTTGGCGTCTATCGAGGCGTGGGGGCCGATGAACCAGCGCTTGCCCAGCCCGCTCACGCGGATCGCGAAGTTGTTGCAGTTGAACGCCATCGCGGCGACCACGCTGGAGCCCTCGATCCCCGCGGCGGCATCGGCGGTGCACTTGGCCGCCGCCATCGAGAGCCTGAGGAAGAAGTAGTGGTCCTCGGTGAGGGCCGCGAGGGTCCGCTCCACCGCTCCCCGCATCGTGCTGTCGAGCCGCAAGAGATGAGGAAACAATTCCCGGGTGAAGAGGAGCGACGCTGCGGTGTTGCGGCTGTGCAACTCGTCTCCCATGTGGAGCGCGCGCCGCATGAGGGGCTTCAACGGGATCCCGCCCGCGGCGCGGACGGCCTCGGCGAGGACAGGGGCGATCGTGTCCTGGACGAACAGCAGCCGCTCCCGCACCCCCGCGTCGTAGACGCCGTAGTTGAGGCGGCGAGGATCGGTCCCCTCGTACATGTTGCAGAAGCCGGTATTGCCCCGCGCCCGGTTCTCCACGACGAAGACCGGCATGGATGCGGTGTAGATGCCCGCGAGGGAGCCGACCGCCCCGTAATCGTGGCAGCCGTCTACGACGATCTCTCCGGTCTCGAATTTCCGCGCCGCGTCCTCCGGATCCGTGGCGAGGCCTTCGAACAGGGCGCCGCCGATCAAGGCGTCGCGCTGCCCGCCGGCATAGCCATCCCAGGGCATCGGCGGACCCGAGGTGAGAACCCTGTTGGCCGTCATCCCCGGCAGCGCGTCGACCGCCGGCCTGACATCGACCAGCACGGGCTCGGCCTCGCAAAGGCGGGTGAATGCAAGCTCGTTCGCCTCGGCCCTGCCCATCCCGTTCCCACCCGGTTTCCGGCCGGCCGTGGGGCCGTGCCGCGGTTGCCATCAGCATGGCCCGGGGCTAGTCTCCGCCGCAAGGGTCGCGACCGACCCGACGGGAGAAACGACAACCTGGAGCGCTTGGAATGGCCGCGGACACCACCAACCTGCCCTTCGTGAGAAACGCCTGGTACATCGGTGCATGGTCGGAAGAGCTCGAGAGCGGGATGCTCGGGCGGACGATCATGAACCAGCCGCTGGTCTTCTTCAGGGACGCGGGCGGCAAGGTCGGTGCGCTCGAAGACCGCTGCTGCCACCGGGGCGCGCCGCTGACCCACGGCACAGTCATCGAGACCGGCCTTCAGTGCGGTTATCACGGGCTGGTCTACGATACCGCCGGCGCCTGCGTGACCGTTCCCGGGCAGGACAAGATCCCGCCCAACGCCGGGGTCGTCAGCTATCCGGTGGTCGAGCGCAACCAGATTGTCTGGATCTGGATGGGCGATCCGGCGCGGGCCGACGAGAGCCAGATCGTCGACTACCCCTATCACGACCAGCCCGAGAAATGGCCGCATCGCAAGGCGATGTTCCAGATCAAGGCCAATTACATGCTGATGATCGACAACCTGATGGATCTGACGCATCTGGGCTATGTCCACAACCGGACGATCGGCGGCGATCCCAACGCCCATGTAGACGCCGACATGCAGACCAGGCCAACCGAGAACGGCGCCTATTTCATCCGCTGGCTGCCGGATTGCCAGCCGCCGCCGACCTATGTGAAGGGCGGGCAGTTCACCGGCAGGGTCGACCGGTGGCAGGAGTTCGAATACGTCGCGCCGGGGATCGTGCTGCAATGGTCCGGCGCTCTCGAAGTCGGACGCGGGGCGAGGGAAAACCGCGACCAGAAGGGCTTCCACCTGCGCCTGCTGCACGGCGCGACGCCCGAGACCGACAACACCTTCCACTATTTCTGGTCCACCTCCAACGGCTACCGCCAGGACGAGCCGCAGGCGACCCAGGAAATGTACGACGAAATTTACCCGACTTTCATCGAGGACAAGACGATCATGGAGGCGCAGCAGGAGCGCCTCGACCTCGATCCCGACCGGAACCTGGTGCCGATCCACGCCGACGGCGCGCTGGCGCTGGCCCGCATCGCGATCGACGGGATGATCGAGGGCGAGCAGGCGGTTATCGCCCAGGCGGCCGAATAACGCCGGGCGCCTCCCTTTCGGCATTCCCTGTGCGGACGGCCGGCGGGCCCGGCCCGGCTGGCGCTCGCCCCATTGGAGACGGTTGAATGAGCGATCCCGAGTTCGATGTCGTCGTCGTGGGCGCCGGCAACGCGGCGATCTGCGCGGCGCTGGCGGCGGAGGAGAACGGCGCCAAGGTGCTGGTGCTGGAACGCGCCAACGAAGACGAATCGGGCGGCAATTCGCGGTTCACAGCGGGCGCCATGCGGGTGGTCTATGACGGGGTCGACGACCTGAAGGCGCTGATGCCGGACCTCACCAACGAGGAGATCGCCAACACCGATTTCGGCACCTACACCCAGGACCAGTTCTACGACGACATGGCGCGGGTCACCCAGTACCGCGCGGATCCCGACATGGTCGAGCTCCTGGTCACCCGGTCGCGCGACACGCTCCTCTGGATGCGCGAGAAGGGGGTGCGCTTCGCGCCGATCTGGGGCCGGCAGGCCTTCAAGGTAGACGGCAGGTTCAAGTTCTGGGGCGGGCTCACGGTCGAGGCATGGGGCGGCGGACCCGGGCTGGTCGATTCGCTGCACGAAATCGCTACCGGTCGCGGCATCGAGATCCGCTACGACCACCGCGTCACGGACCTGATCTTCGACGGCGTGACTGTGAGCGGCGTCAAGGTGAAGAGCAAGGGCCGGATCGAGGAGATCCCGGCGAAATCCGTCGTGCTCGCCGCCGGTGGCTTCCAGGGGAATTACGAATGGCGCACGCGCTATCTCGGCCCCGGATGGGAACTCGCCAAGGTGCGCGGAACCCGGTTCAACACGGGTGACGGAATCCGCATGGCGCTCGACATCGGCGCGATGCCCTACGGCAACTGGTCGGGCTGCCACGCGGTCGGCTGGGAACGCAACGCGCCCGAATTCGGCGACCTCGCGGTGGGCGATCAGTTCCAGAAGCACAGCTACCCGTTCGCCGTCATGGTCAACGCGACGGGACGCCGCTTCGTCGACGAGGGCGCCGATTTCCGCAACTACACCTACGCCAAGTACGGCAGGGTGATCCTCGAACAGCCGGGGCAGTTCGCCTGGCAGATATTCGACGCCAAGGTTCTTCATCTGAAGCGCGACGAATACAACATCCGACAGATCACCAAGGCGACCGCGAACACGCTGGAGGAGCTCGCCCCGCAGCTCGACGGGGTCGATCCGGACGCTTTCCTCGACGAGATCGCGGCCTACAACGCGGCCGTGCGCACCGACATTCCTTTCGACACCAACGTCAAGGACGGCCGCTGCACGGAAGGGTTGGAAGTCCCCAAGTCGAACTGGGCCAATACGATCAACGAGCCGCCCTTCGAGGCCTATGCGGTGACCTGCGGAATCACCTTCACCTTCGGGGGACTGCGTATCGACACCGAGGGGCAGGTGCTGGATACCGAGTCGGTACCCATTCCGGGCCTCTACGCGGCGGGCGAGCTGGTCGGGGGCATCTTCTACTTCAACTACCCCGGCGGCAGCGGGCTGACTTCGGGCTCGGTGTTCGGCCGCATCGCCGGCGCTTCGGCCGCGCCGGCCTGACCGAAATCGAGGAACCCGCCGTGCCGGTCATCGTCGCCGAGAACGATCCGATCATTCGCAATATTCAGGTCGTCCTCGACCCGGACACGCCTGCCGACCGGCAGGACGCGATCGCCGACTATTTCTCGGTCGACCTGCCGGATTTCCCTGCCTGGCGGGACGAGTTGCGCGGTCGCGTGCCGTCGGTCTTCCCGGCGGAGTTCCGCATGGCCGACGACGTGGAGGCTTTGCGGGCGGCGCTGCCCGACGCCGTCGGGGCGATCGTCGAAGGCATGAAATTCGGCGCGGCCGAGCTCGACTGTGCGCCCAACCTCAAGATCGTGCAGAAATTCGGGGCCGACCTCCGCAACATCGACCTGGAGGCCTGCGCCGCCCGCGGGGTCCCGGTCCAACCGCTGAGGCGGCGCGTCAACGGCGCCGTCGCCGAACACGTCTTCGCCCTGATGCTCGCGCTCGCCAAGAAGATCTGCGAAATCGGCGGACGGATCGATCCGGCCAGCCTCGAAGCCATGGGCTACTCGCCGAGGCTCTATGACAGCCGCCATTGCGGGCGGTCCAACTGGGGCCGGATCGGCGGGCTCGGGACACTCGAAGGCGCAACGCTCGGCGCCGTCGGGCTGGGCGAGATCGGCCGGGAACTCGCCAAACGCGCTTCGGCATTCGGGATGGACGTCCTCTACTTCCAGCGGCGGCAGCTTCCCGAGGACGTGGAACGCGCGCACGGCGCGCGCTATTGCGGTTTCGAGGAACTTCTGGAGCGCTCCGACTACGTCTCGGTGCAGCTCCCTTCGAACAAGGAAACGCGAAACACGATCGACGCGGCCGCGTTCCGCCGGATGAAGCCGGGCGCCGTGCTGCTCAACGTCTCACGGGCGGAAATCATCGACCGCGGCGCCCTGATCGACGCGCTGGAGAGCGGCCATCTGGGAGGCGCCGGGCTCGACGTGTTCTGGGAGGAACCGGCGGCCGCGAACGATCCCCTCACCCGCTTTCCCAATGTCGTGATAACGCCGCACACCGCCGTCGCGGCCCGCTGGAACGGCGCGCGGGACGTCGAGGAGGCGGTGCTCAACTTCGCGGAGGCGATCGGCTGAGCCCGGACGCAACCCGGTCGATCGCGGACTTCGCCGGCAACCTGACATTCGAGGACTTGCCTGAGTCCGTCCTGGAACGGGGACGGGTCCATGTTCTCGATTGCCTCGGTCTCGCCATCGCGGGCGCCCGCACGAACGCGGCCCGGATCGTTGGCGGCCATGTGGAAGGGCTGGGCATCGCCGTGGGCGGCGCCACGGTGCTGGGAACGCCGCGCCGCACCGCGCCGCGCTTCGCCGCCCTCCTCAATGCCACCGCGATGCACGCGGACAATTTCGACGACACCAACCCGCAGGCGCTGGCAGAACGGAACGGTGGCATTCACGCAACCGCGCCAGTGCTGGCCGCCGCGCTGGCGGTCGCCGAAGAACGGAGAGCAAGCGGGCGGGAGCTAGCGACCGCGCTTCATGCCGGCGTAGAGATCGCATGTCGGATCAACCACGCGATCGACGCACGCCACTACCGGAGCGGGTTTCACGCGACGGGAACCCTGTCCACTTTCGGCGCAGCCGCGGCGGCTGCAATGCTGCGCGGTCTGGACCGGGAGAAGGTCGGCCACACGTTAGCCTTCGCCGCGAGTGCAACGGGCGGCGTGCGGCAGAATTTCGGCTCGATGGTGGAGATCCTTCACCCAGGCCTCGCCGCGGAGGCGGGAGTGGTGGCCGCCGACATGGCCGCGCGCGGGCTGGTCGGCGCCGCCGATGCGCTGGGCGGCAGTGTGGGGTATTTCGAGGCGGCAGCCGGAGGCTTCGATCCGGAGGTGCTGGGGCGCCTGGGCGATCCTTGGGCCATTGTCGACCCCGGGATGTGGATCAAGCCCTTCCCCAACGGTGCGCTGACGCACCCGGCGATGACCGGTTTGCTCTCGATGAAGGACGAGCACGGGTTCGGCGCCGGAGACATCTCGTCCCTATCGGTCAGCACCAACCGCCGGGTCCTCGCGACCCTGATCCATCACGACCCGAAAACCGTCGGAGAAGCCCGGTTCTCGATGGAGTTCGCGCTCGCTCTGATCGCCGTGGAAGGCCGGGCAGGTCTCGCGGAGTTCACCGAAGAAACGCTCGCTCGCACCGATATCCGGGCGGCGATGGAACGTGTCCGGTTCAGCGCATACGACGAACCGGAACCCGACTACACCAACATGACCACGCTGCTGGACGTGCAGCTCACGGACGGGACCCGTCTCGGCAGGCGCTGCGACTGGGCGCAGGGGTCTACCCAATCGCCGATGAGCTTCGAGGAGGCGTGCGGCAAGTTCCGCCAGTGCACGGCGTTCGCCGGCTTCCCGGCGGACTCCGCCGAGGCGCTGATCGAAATCGTCGCGGATCTCGAATCGGTCGACGACGCCGGACGCGTCGCCGGGATTTGCCAGTGGGACGGGGAGAGGCAATAGTCTTCCATCGTCATCCGGATCGGGGGGAAGCGATGCACGACATCCGGCGCGTGGTCACGGGCCACGACGAGAACGGCAAGGCGGTGGTCGTCATGGACGGCGCCGCACCCAACGTCCGCACCCGGGCGGTGGGCGATCTGGTCGCGACCCAGCTGTGGCGGACCTTCGAGACCCCGGCCGACAACAGCGGCCATGAAGACCCGGCGACCGGAGAGATCAGGACGCCTCCTCCGCCAGCCGGCACGGTGTTCCGCATCACCGAGTTTCCGCCGGTAACGCCCGAGGTGGCGGCTCTGGAGCACAGCGCGGTGGCCGCGGCGCTCGGCGCGATCCCGGCCGGCGACATCGTCAACAAGCACCCCTTCATGCACCGCACGAACTCGGTCGATTATGCGATCGTGCTGTCGGGCGAGATCGACATGCTGCTGGACGATACGGAGGTGCACGTCAAAGCGGGCGACGTGATCGTCCAGAAGGGCACCAACCACGCCTGGGTCAACCGCGGCACCGAAACCTGCCGCATCGCCTTCATCCTGATCGACGCGGAGCCGGTCCCCAACGCGGTGTGAGCGGGCCTATTCGAACGGCAGGAGGACCGTCGCTCCCGTCGTCTTCCGCGCTTCGATCATGCGGTGCGCCTCGGCCGCCTCGCTGAGCGGGTAGAGGTGGTTGACGGCGGGCTGAACCGCGCCGTTCAGGACCGCCTCGAACAACTCCTCGGCCCCGGCAACGAGATCGGCCCGCTTCGCCATGTAATGCATGATCGCCGGGCGGGTCAGGAACAGCGACCCGCGCGCGCCGAGTTCGATCACGTCGACCGGATCGGGCGCGCCCGACGCGTGGCCGTAGCTCGCCATCATGCCGAGCGGGCGCAGGCAATCCATCGAACGGCGGAAGGTGTCCTTACCGATGGACTCGTAGACCACCGCGCAGCCCTCGCCGTCCGTGACGTCCTTCACGGTCGCGACGAAATCGCCCTCGCCGTGGACAATCGCGTGGTCGCAGCCGGCCGCCCGCGCCTGCTCCGCCTTTTCCCCGGTGCTGACGGTTCCGATGACGGTCGCGCCGAGATGCTTTCCCCACTGGCACAGAATCAGGCCCATTCCGCCGGCGGCCGCATGCACCAGAATCACGTCGCCCGGCTGGACCCGGTAGGTCCGCCTGAGCAGGTACTGTGCCGTGAGCCCCTTGAGCATCACCGCGGCGACGGCGCGCGCGTCGATCCCGTCGGGGACGCGGACCGCCTTTTCCGCCGGGTAGATACGTTCCTGGCTGTAGGCGCCGTGCGGCGGCATCGCGTAGCCCACGCGGTCGCCGGGAGAGAGCCCGTCGACCCCCTCGCCGATTTCCGTGACGACGCCCGCGCCCTCGAAACCGAGGACCAGCGGGAGAGCGGGCACCGGCCAGGGGTGCGGCATGCCGCGCCGGTGATAGGTGTCGACATAGTTGACGCCCACCGCCTCGTTGCGGATGCGAATTTCGCCCCTGCCGGGCACACCGACCTCGACCTCTTCCCAACGGAAAACGTCGGGCGTGCCCTTCTCGTGAATCACCGCCGCCATTGGCATGTCTACTCTCCGCAACCGGTTTCAGGACGGCGCAGAATACCGGTCCGGCGCCTTGGGCTGTAGGATTTGCCGGGATTTCCGCCATCCGACATACTCGCCCCGAACCAACGGTTGCGGAGGTGCGGGGAATGGAGTTTCACGGCCCGTCCACGGTCGACGAGGCGGTTGCGCTGCTGGCCGGCGACGAGGACGCGCGTTGTCTGGCCGGCGGCGCGACGCTGGTTGCGATGATGAACGCGGACCTTGTGATGCCGTCGGCGCTGGTCAGCCTGCGCCATATCGAAGCGCTCGGGGGAATCTCCACGGATTCCGATGGCGGGCTCCGCGTCGGCGCCATGACGACCCACCGCGAAGTGGCCGACGCGGCCGGTCTCGACGGCGCGCACACGCTGCTTCAAGCGACCGCCCGGACGATCGGCCATCCGGCGATCCGCAACATGGGGACCATCGGCGGGTCGATCGGGCACGGCGATCCGCAGGCCGACTATCCCGGCGCGCTGGTGGCGCTCGACGCCGCGGTAGAACTGCGGGGGCCGGACGGGACACGAAGCGTGGCGGCAGAGAAATTCTTCGTCGACTACCTGGAGACCGCACTCCTTCCGGGAGAGTTGATCACCGCCGTTACGCTGCCGCCTCCGCCCGCCGGCGCGTTCGGAGCCTACGAGAAATTCGCCCGGGTGGAAGGCGACTACGCGACGGTCTCGGTCGCCGCCGTGATCGCGATGGAAGGCGGCCGGTGCACCTACGCCCGCGTCGCGCTTGGAAGTTGCGGCCCTGCCCCGGTCCGGGCCGAAGCGGCGGACGAGCGCCTGACCGGAAGCGCGCTCGCCGATTCCGACATCGCCGAGGCCGCCGCGATCCTGCGCGAGGGATGCGATCCGGTGGACGACGTCAGGGGATCGGGAGAATACCGGATGATGCTGGTCGAACCGCTGCTCGGGCGCGCGCTACGCGCGGCGGCGGCAAAGGGAGAAGGGTAATGAGCGAGGCAATCCCGATCTCGCTGAAGGTCAACGGCCGGACGCACCAATTGTTCGTCCAGCCCTGGCACACGCTGTTGCAGGCGCTGCGCGAGCAAATTTCCCTCACCGGTTCCAAGCGCGGCTGCAACCAGGGGGTATGCGGCGCGTGCTCGGTGATGATCGACGGCGCCGTGGTGCGCGGCTGCCTGACGCTTGCGGTGAACGCGACAGGTCGGGAAATCACGACCGTGGAGGGTCTCGCCGAGGGTAACGACCTGTCCCCCGTCCAGCAGGCTTTGCTCGATCTCGGCGCGGTGCAGTGCGGGTTCTGCATGCCGGGAATGGCGGTGGCCGCGACGGCCCTGCTGGCGGACAACCCCGAACCGACCGACGACGAAATCCGCGACGGGCTTTCCGGCAATCTCTGCCGCTGCTCGGGCTATGTGAAGGTGATCGAGGCGGTGAGGTCGGCGAGCGCGGGAGGCGCGTCATGAACGATTATGTGAGCCCCGTCGGACAGGGCATCCCGCGGCTGGAGACCCGCGACAAGATCACCGGCAAGGCGGTCTACGCCGACGACCTGTCGCGTCCCGACATGCTGATCGGGGTGATCGTGCCGAGTCCTTACGCGCACGCCAGAATCGCCGGCTACGACGTCTCCACCGCGCTTGCGCTCGACGGAGTCGCGGCGGTAGTCACGGGGGAGGATATCGGCGACCGCAGGATCGGCCCCTTCATCAAGGACGAGACCGCGCTCGCCGTCGGCAAGGTCCGCTATATGGGCGAGCCGGTGGCCGCCGTCGCGGCGGTCGATCTGGAGACCGCCAAGAAGGCGGCGCGGCTGGTCGACATCTCCTATGAGGAACTGCCCGCGGTGTTCGACACGGACGCCGCGACGGCGGATGACGCGCCGGTCCTGCACGAGGATCTCGGGGGCTACGTCAAGGTCTTCGAGGCCGAGAACGACCGCAACGCGATGGCGATCATCGAGATCGTGGAGGGCGACGTGGCCTTGGCCTGGGACCGCTGCGCGGTCGTCGTGGAGGGGAGTTACGAAACTCAGGCCCAGTGCCACTCCTACATGGAGCCGTGTTCGGCGCTCGCCGAGATCGATTCCAACGGCAAGATAACCATCTGGTCGTCCAACCAGTCGGTGTTCCACGTCCAGTCCTTCGTCGCCGATTCGCTCGGCATGCCGATGTCCAAGGTGCGGTGCGTCACCCCGCAGGTCGGCGGAGCGTTCGGCGGCAAGATGGAGCAGACCGTGCAGCCCGCCGCCGCCGCGCTCGCCCGCGCCACGGGACGGCCGGTCAAGGTGACGCTGAGCCGCGAGCAGGATTTCGAAATGATCCGCTCGCGCCATCCGGGCAAGGTGTGGATGAAGACCGGCGCGGCGGCGGACGGCACGCTGCTGGCGCGCGAGGTCAGGATCGTGCTCGACGCCGGCGCCTATGCCGATGACAGCCCGGGCGTCGCCGGGATCGCGGCGTTGTTCTGCCGCGGGCCCTACCGCATCGAGAACGTCTCGATCGAATCGCGCCCGGTCTACACCAACAAGCTGCGCTCGGGCGCGTTCCGGGGCTTCGGCGGCCCGCAGGTCGCGATCGCCGGCGAGACCCAGATCGACGAGATCGCCGATGCTCTCGGCATGGACCCGATAGACGTCCGCCTCAAGAACGCGGTCCGGCCCGGCGAGGAATGGATGATCGGCGTCGCGATGAACAAGGCGGGGCTCGCGGAGTGCCTGAACCGGGTCCGCGCGGCCTGCGGTTGGGACGAGAAGCGCAAGGCGGCATCGAACGGATCGGGCAGGAAACGCGGCATCGGGCTCGCCTGCATTCCGCATATCTCGGGCGTGCTGACCTCGGGCGCGATCGTCCGGATCCTCGAGGACGGCACGGCCGTTCTGAATACCGGCGCGGTCGATAACGGCCAGGGCTCCGATACCGTCCTAGTCCAGATCTGCGCGGCTTCGCTCGGCCTCGACGTCGACCGGGTGAGCGTCGCCACGCCCGATACCGACGGCTCGCCATACAACTGGGGGACCACCGCGAGCCGCGTCACCTACATGGCCGGGCGCGCCGTGGTCGCCGCCGCCGAGGACGCGGTCGTCCAGCTCAAGCAGCGCGCGGCGATCATGATGGAGTGCGCCGAGGAGGACCTGGAGCTTCGCGACGGCGGGCGCATCGGCATCAAGGGCGTGCCGGAGGCCGAGGTCGGATTCCGCGACATCTCGGGCTTCTCGCACTGGGTCGCCGGGGGGCCGGTCATCGGCACCAATTCGCTGGCCTATGACGGTCCCGACTTCGACCCCAAGCGCGGCTACCTCAAGGGATTCCCGTTCGGCAAGATCGGCACCTGGATCTTCGCCGCCCAGGCGGTCGAGGTGGAGCTGGACGAAGCCACCGGACGGATAACGCCGCTCCGGATCTGGTCGGCGCACGATATCGGCAAGGCGATCAACCCCACGGCGGTCGAGGGTCAGATCCAGGGCGGCATCGTCCAGGGACTCGGCTACGCGCTGTGCGAGGAGATGGTGTGGGATTCCGGCCGCCTCGCGAACCCGTCCTTCATGGACTACAAGATCCCCGGCATCATGGACGTCCCGCCCGAGATCGAGACCATGCTGGTCGAGGATCCGGACGAGGACGGCCCGTTCGGCGCCAAGGGCATCGGCGAGCCGCCCATCGTCGGCATCGCGCCGGCGATTTCGAACGCCGTCGCCCATGCGGCCGGCATCCGTCTCAGGCGCCTTCCGATGACACCCGAACGCGTGCTGCGAACGCTGCGGGAGTAGCGGTTCGCCTTCGCACCGAAATGCACTAGAGTTCCTGGCGGCATTTGAACCCTCAGAGGTATCGACCATGGCCGATTCCGGAGTGCCCGCGACCGCCCAGGCGGCTGGCTACCACGTCGTCACCCGCGGCGTGCACCATCTCGCGCTGACCACCGAGGACATGAAGGCGACCACCGAGTTCTTCGTGAACGTGGTGGGCATGCCGCTGGTGCATGCGATGAAGGTCCCGGAGGGCGTGGGCACCGGGCCGGGAAACCGGGGCAACCCGCCCTGGGAGTGCATTCGCCACTACTTCTTCGACATGGGGAACGACAGCCTGCTCGCGTTCTTCGAGATCCCGAAGGGCGAGAAGCCGCAATCCGACAGGGACGCCATCGGCGGCATGCAGCACTGCGCCTTCTCGGTCACCGCCGGGCGGTTCGAGGAAATTCAGCAACGGCTGACCCGCCACGGGATCCCCTTCGACGGACCCATCGACATCCTGCCGGGCATGGTCTCGATCTATTTCAGGGACCCGAACGGTATCCGGCTGGAGGCGTGCTGCCACCCCGAAGAGGGCGAGAGCCAGGGCGTGATCGGGAAGGTCAGTCAGACCAGGGCCGAAGCCGCCGCCGAGCTCGAAACGCTGGACGTCGATTCGGCCTGGATCGACGCGATGACGGAGGTGTTGCCGGCCGAAGGCTGAAGCGGGCCTGTCCTTCGTACGACTCTTCGCGCCTACTCGGCGGCGATTCGGCCCGGACGATTGGTCCACTCGGCCAGGAGCCCGTGCGCCTCCGCCGCCTTCTTCTCCAACTCCTTCTTGCCCGAGATCCGGCAGGTGAGCTCAAGCCGGATGTCGTTGGGATCGAAGAAGTAGATCGACTTGACGAATTCGTGGTCGGTTATCCCGAGCACGTCGACGCCTTCTTCCTCAAGCCGCGCCTTGGCGGTCTCCAGCGCCTGCTCGTTCTCGACCTCCAGCGCGAGATGATTGACCCAGCGCGGCGTGTCGGGATCGCGCTGGGTGATCTCCCCGTCGCCGAGATCGAAGAAGGCGACATACGATCCGTCCGCCATCTCGAAGAAGATGTGGACATAGGGCGAGTACTCGCCGGTGCTCGGCACGATGTCGGCCGAGACCACGTGCGCCAGCGGCAGGCCGAGCACGTCTTCGTAGAAGCGCCGGGTCTCTTCGGCGTCGCGGCAGCGATAGGCCCAGTGATGAAGGCTCTTGATCGATGGCATCATGGCGTTTCTCCTCGACGGGCGCCCCCGGCGCCCTACCCGTTCACGCGGCAACCCGCGCGCGCACGGGAAAGTATGTCTCCAGCCAGTCGGCGATCACGCGGTGCACGCGGACATTGCTTTCCGCAAACATGAAATGGTCCGTGTCGGCGGTGAGATGAAGGTCGGTCGGCTGGCCGGCTCGCTTGAACATCTCTATCGACTGCTCGGTCGGGGTGACCGAGTCCTCCGAGCTGTGCAGCAGGAGCAGCGGGCGCGGCGCGATATTGCCGACCACGTCGTCGGCGACGAAGTCGTACATCGACTGCGCGGTCTCGGCGGGAAACTCGCTGACCGAGTTCTGCGCGAGATTGTTCCGCAGATGCTGCGGGATCGGCACGATGTCGTAGCGCGGCACCATCAGCGACTCACCGGTCTCCTCTCGGTGACGCTTGCCGGCCTCCAGCATGTCGGTGAATTTCTTCCACGCCTCGGGCGTCGGGTGCTGACCGCGGAACTTGCGCGCTCCGTCGCCCCATCCGCCTGACGAGATGACCGCCGCGATCCCGTCATGGACGCCGGCGGTGTAGACCGCGACCGCCGCCCCGAAACTCGAACCGATAGCTCCGATCCGCTCCGGATCCACCTCCGGCCGGGCGGCCAGCCAGGCATGCGCCGCCTTGGTGTCCTCGACCTGTTCGAGACAGATGATGCGACCGAATTCGCCGTCGCTCTCGCCGCAGCCGCGCATGTCGAAGCGCAGCGTGACATAGCCCAGATCGGTCAGCATCCGGCACGGCCGCACGCAGTTGTCGGACGTCTTGTTGCCGCCGAAGCCATGCAGCACCAGGAAGGCCGGACGGCGCTCGTCCCGCTCCATCTCGTCCGGGATATGCAAGACGCCGCGTAGCGTGAGCCCTTCGGACCGGAAACCGATCTGTTCTTCGCGCGGCATGGCGTCTCCCCGTTCAACTGCGGTCCGCACCATAGCGCAGTTCCATATCGGCGACGAGGGCGCGGGCGGCGGAAACCGAGCTTTCGACCGTCTCCGCACCGTGGGGAGGATCGGCCGTATCACCGAAATAGATGTCGACGCGACGCGGCCTCGGCCAGCGCTTGTGCCGCGGCAAGACCTCGAACGTTCCCGAGATATAGGCAGGCGCCAGAGCGACCGGCCGTTCGGTGACGAGGATGCCGATACCGCGCATGAAAGGCTGCAGGTTCCCGTCGGGAGACCGCCAGGATTCGGGGAACCACACGAGGCTCTCGCCCCGTTCGATCAGCCCGCCGGCGACCGCCAGACCCTCCGCGGGGTTGCGGTCGTCGATGGGGAAGAGCTGCGCGACGCGAGCGAGCCAGCGCAGGCTCGGCGAGTCGAAGACGCGCGCCCGGTCGGCGCTCCACCAGAGTGCGCCAAAGGTCCGCCAGGGAAGTGCCGCCGCAAGAACCAGCGGATCGAGGTCGCTCGCATGGTTGGCGATCAGGATCAGAGGCTTGTCGATATCGGGAACCGGGCCGTGGCGGCGCACGCCGAAGGCAGCCTTCATGACCAGGCGGTTGAGCCAGTAGGCGAACCAGCAGACAATTCGGCCGAGGCCGCGCGGGCGTGGAGGAAGGACGACCTCCGCCGGGCCGGCGGGGGCCGCCTCGGGCGCATCGATGGCCACGCGGACGAGATCCGCCAGGGTCACCACCCCGGCGAGCGCGTCCGGCGCGAGCCTCACGCCGAGATCGCTCTCGATTTCCTGGGCGATTTCCAGCCAGGCGAGCGAGTCGACACCGAGGTCGAGCTGGGGGCTGGTCGTAAGCCCGATCGTCTCGTCGCCGAAGCGGGCGCGCATCAGGACGAGAATCCGTTCCGACCTCGGGTCCTCGGTGAGCACTGTGTCGGGAGTCGGGTCCGCCTCGCCGCCGCCACGTCCTCCGGCGGCCTCGAACAGCTCCGGCAGGCGGAACCGACGCAACTTGGCCAGCCGGGTTCTCGGCAACGGCTCTCGGTGGATGCGATAGGCGGTAACCCGCTTGTAGGGCGCGAGCCCGGCGCCGGCCTCGGTGACGGCAACCCGGATGGCGTCTTCCAGCCGCTGGGTTTCCGCCTCGCGCAGCGCGTCCTCGTCGGGAACCACCAACGCGGCGAGATTGCCGGCGAGCTCGAACACGCCAGCCTCGGCGATCAGCGGGCTTGCGGCAAGCGCGGTCTCGACCTCCTCCGGACCCACGTTCTTGCCGCCCGACAGCACGATCACGTCCTTGCTGCGGCCGGCGATGACCAGCGAGCCGTCGGCTTCGACGCGCCCGAGGTCGCCCGAACGGAACCAGCCGTCCGGGGTGAACACCGTCTCGGTCGTCGCGCTGTCCCCGAAATAGCCGGCGAAGACGTGCGGGCCGCTCAGCTGCACCTCGCCGATCCCCTCGTCATCGAGATCGGCGATGCGGAGACCGCTCCCCTCGACCGGCTTGCCCTCGGTGCCGATCCGACCCTCGCCATACCGGTTGTAGGTGGTGACCGACGAGGTCTCGACCAGCCCGTACCCGGTCAGCACCTGGAAGCCGAGGCCTTCGAGCCGCCACGCGGCATCCTCGCCGAGCCTGGCACCGCCGGAGACCACCATGCGCAGACGGGGGGCGAAGCGGCGGCGCACCGGCCACATGAGCCACCTGCCGATACGGGGGCCGCCATTGCGCGGGACCGCCGTGGAGGCCCGCCAGAGGGCTCCGAACAACTTGCCGGAGAGGCCGCTCGCGAGCCTCCCCCGTATCCCCTCGACCAGGGCTTCGTAGAGTCTCGGCACACCCACCATGACGGTCGCCCCGGCCTCGCGCAGCGCGGTCGCGACATCGGGTCCGGTGGGCGCCTTGGGCAGGATCACGGTCGAGCCGCAGGCAAACGGCACCATCAGCCCGGCCATGAAGGGATAGGCGTGGTGAAGCGGCAGAGGCAGCGCCGCCCGGTCGCCCGTATCGACGAACCCGCCTCTTGCCAGCGCCTCGATATTGAACATGAAATTGGCGTGGGTGAGCGGCACGCCCTTGGCCACCCCGGTGGTGCCGGAGGTGTAGATGATCGCGGCGAGGTCTTCGGGAACGACCGTCGGCAACCCGTCCGGCGCTTCGCCGATCAGCACCGACCAGTGCGCGGCTCCTGCCATATCGTCCCCGTCGAGACGCCAGGCGCCGGTCAGGCCCTCGGTGACGGCTTCCGGAAGCTCCCGCAGAATCCCGGCGTCGGCGAACAGTGCGCGCGCGCCGCTGTTTTCGAGAGAGCGCCGGAAATCCTCCGCCGAGCCCATGTCGTCGAGCGGCACCGCGACCGCGCCGACGGCCGCGAGCGCGAGGCGGAGGACGACCTGCGCGTCGCCGTTGACCCCGATGACTCCGACCGGCACGCCGTGGCCCAGCCCATGCGCGAGCAACCCGCCGGCCAGGGCGAGCACGTCGCGGTGCAGATCGCGGTAGCTCCGGGTCTGCGTTCCCGCGTCGGCGAAGGCGATAACCGCGGGGACGTCGCCGAAGCGGTGCAGGTCGACGATCAGGCTCTGAAGCGTGCGGTTCATGGCGTCGTGCCTCGCCGCGGCCTGGCGCCTCAATGCGCGCGGGGGCCCTTCATCAATTGTTCGCGGTCGGCGGAGACGATCTCGACGTCATGCGTCTCGCCGTCGCGCAGCAGTCTGAGCGCGACGGTGGATCCGGCGGGTCCGATATCCCAGATCCTGCGATACATCTGGGCGATCGATCCGACATCGGCGCCGTTGACCGAAAGGACGACATCGCCGGCTTCGACACCCGAGTCGGCGCAGGGACCGCGCTCCGAAATCGAGGTGATCAGAACCCGGCCCAGCGCCTCGATGCTGTAGATGCCGAGCCAGGGCCGGCTCGGGCCGGGCCGCCGCCCGAAGCGCAGCAAATCGTCGACCGTCTCCCTGTAGAGATCGATCGGGATGAACATGTTGCCCGCGCTCGGCCCGCCGCCGGGCGAGGCGTCCTGCACGAAGAGCGAGCCCAGCCCCACCAGCCTTCCATCGTTGCCGATCAGCGCCGCGCCGCTCCAATGGGGGTGCGGAGGGGCCGTGAAGATCGCCTCGTCGAGCAGGTATTCCCAGTAGCCGGCGAATTCGCGCTTGGAGACGATTTCCGCCTTGATCGAGTTTTCCAGCCCGCCCCTGGCGGCGGCAACCGCCCAGTCTTTCTCGCGCAGCCCGGCGGTCTCGCCGAGCGCGATGGGCCGCGCGCCGAGCGAGGAGCCGCCGCGCAGCAGCCCGAACCCGGTCTCGTAGTCATAGGCGAGCACCTGCGCGCGGGTCATCTCGCCCCCGTCGGAGCCGAGGATGATGTGCTCGGTCTCGGCGATCAGGTAACCGACGGTGAGGAACAGGTTGTCCTCGCCGACCAGGATCGCGTTCCCCTCGCGCTCGGTGCCGAGATAGGACGAGCTGAACGCGTCTTCCGGCGCCTGCGAGCGGAGCTGCACGACCGCGCGCAGCACATCGGGAAGCTCGAAGCGGTAATCCGCCGGGTCGGGCCGCGCCGCGCGGCCGATATTGGGGTCGACCAGATGCGACAGCGACAGGGGCTTGTGCCCGTTTGCGTGCTCAATTCCGCTCATGACCGGATGGGCTGGTGAAGGGTGGACTTCAGAATAGCATTTCGGCGCGGGCAGCGGATAGGCCCGGCCCGGAATCGCACGGCGGGGAGGCGGGCCCCCGGTTTTCCATCACACCAGACCGGCCTCGCGAACGGCGGCCAGGTAACCGCGGCTGACCGGCGCCTCGTGGCCGCCGGTGAGGGTCAGGATCGTGCGGCCGTTGCGGCGCGTCGCCCCGGTCACATGCTCCTTCGCGACCCAGTAGGAACGGTGGACGCGCAGCCCGGCGGCACTATCGAGCTCGGCCACCGCATCGGCGAAACGCATCAGGACCAGCGTCGAGCCAGAGGTGGTGAACGCCTCGACGTAGTGGTCCGCCATCCTGAGATAGACCAGATCGCGGCCAAGCGGCGGCGGCAGGCGGTCGAGGAAACGGGACGCCGGCGGACGGGCGGGCGGCTCGCCGGCCTGTAGCGCCTCGTCGGCCGCCGGCGCCGGCCGATTCCGCGGCATGATCGCAACCACCAGCAAGCTGATCGCCAGCATCAGGACCGCCACGCCGAGATAGATGGTCCCCAGCGCGTTGTCGCCCTCGTAATCCGGCCGGAACAGGATCTCGGCGGTATGAACGACGCCGGTGCCGGGAATCGCGGCCACCAGCGCCGCGCCGGCGACCGCCAGAAGGCGCGCCGGTCCCGGCGCCGCGTCGGTCAGGCGCAGCGTCAGCATCACGACGCTGCCGCAGACCAGCCAGTTGGCGCCGAGCGCCAGCGTCCAGTAGCCGAAGCGGCCGGCGAGCCCGATCGAATCGTAGGTGCCGAAGGGGCCGATGAAGGCAAACAGCCCGACGAGGCAGACCAGCACCGCGCCCTGGCGGGCGAACGACCGGGCGCCGAGCAATTCACGATGCGTGAACGACAATTCCTGCAACCGACGAATTAATCCGGTCCGTTCCCGTAACCGACAATGACCTGCCCGCCCGGCGCGATCAACACTGCCGGCCGAGTGTTGAACAACAATGGGATGAGACACGATGAATTCCACCGGGAGAACTCTTCGGACCGCCGGCCTTGCCGCCGCCCTGGCGCTGACCGGGTCCGCCGCGATGGCCGCCGACCTGGAAGTTGTGGTCAGCGGCCTCAACTCGGCGGAGGGCGATGCGCGCATCGCCGTTCACAAACGGGTCTCGGGTGTCGCCTTCCCCGACGGGGGTGTCGTCGCGGCGACGATCCGCCCCGCCTCCAGGGGAAAAATCCGCATCGTCTTCGCCGACCTCGCTCCCGGCGACTACGCCGTGGCCGCATTCCACGATGCCGACGGCGACGGCAAGCTGGGCCAGAACATCGTGGGTATGCCCACCGAAGGCTTCGGCTTTTCCAACGGCGCCACCGGGTTCATGGGGCCGCCAAGCTTCGACAAGGCCGCGGTGACGGTAGGCGCGAAGGACGCCCGCGTTTCGGTGGCGGTGCCGATCGCCTATCCGGGGTCCTGACGATGGCCGGGGAACTCTCGCGCCGCGCGGCGCTGCGCATCCTCGGCGGCCTGCCGGTCCTCATGGCGGCGGGCGCCTTCGCCGGAACCCGCGAGGACTTCGCCAGGGCGCTCGCGCGCGATCCGCGGCTGATCGGTTTCGCGACCGCGAAGGCGGAGAACCTCGCCGCGACGCTGGCGACGCTGGGCGGGCGCATCCCGCCCGGCCTCGCCGGTGTCCTGTGGCGGAACGGTCCGGCGGAGCACGAGCGCTTCGGCCAGCGCTACCGCCACTGGTTCGACGGCGACGGGATGGTCCAGGCTTTCGCCTTCTCGGACGGTCGCGTAGCCCACCGCGCGCGCGTTCTGGACACGCCCAAGCGTCGCCGGGAAACCAGGGCGGGCAAACGCGTCATGCCCGCCTTCGGGACGCCGGGCTCCGAGCCGCTTCTGGGGCCCGACGACATGAACTCCGCGAACACGTCGGTCCTACGGCACGCCGGCCGCCTGATGGCCCTTTGGGAAGGGGGTTCGGCGCTGGAGATCGACCCCGAAACCCTCGCGGCGGGTAAGTTCGCGGTCTGGCATCCGGATGTCGCCGGCCTGCCCTTCTCGGCGCATCCGAAGGTGGAGCCGGACGGCACGTTGTGGAATATCGGCTTCCTCACCAGACCCCGGCCGTCATTGCTGTTCTACCGCATCGATCGGCGCGGACGGCTCGTCAAGGCGAACCTCGTCGATGCCGGTCCGCTGGGACTCGTGCACGACTTCGTGGTGACGGCGCGCCATCTGGTCCTCCTGTTGTCGCCGTTCGTCCTGGAGCCGGACCGAATGGAGGCGCGGGACGGTTCCTTCCTCGACGCCCATGCCTGGCGGCCCGGACTCGGCACGCGCGCGCTCACGGTGGACAAGAACACTCTCGAGCCGGTGCGCCGCCATGAATTGCCGCCCGGGTTCCATTTCCACCACGGCAACGGCTGGGAAGAGACCGACGGGACGATCCGGCTGGACCTGTGCCAGTCGCCCGACCCGCGCTTCGTCACCGAGGACCTGCGCAACGTCATGGACGGCGCGATGAGTTTCGAATCCGCCCATCCGCGCTACCGCCGGGCGGTGCTTCGTCCGGACGGAACCGCCGCGATAGAAGACGCCGCCTCGGGCGTGGCGGAATTCCCGCGTATCGACCCGCGCTACACCGGACAGCGGCACCGGACGGTGTTCGCGCTCGCGGGCGACGATGACGGAGACGGATGGCCGCTCCGGCGGGTCGCCCGACTCGCTCCCGAGCGCGGCGAGGTGGATGCCTGGGCGTACCCGCGTTACCAGGTCCCGGAAGAGCATCTGTTCGTGCCGCGCGGCGACGCCGAGGGCGACGGCTGGCTTATCGGTCCGTTCCTCGACATCCGGCGCCAGGCCACGGGGCTGAACGTGTTCGAGGCGGCCCGTCTCTCGGACGGTCCGCTGTGGCAGGGCATTCTCCCCTACCCCGTACCGCTCGGGCTTCACGGCACGTTTGCGGCGGCATGACGCAGGCCGCGGAGGGATTGTTCTCCTTCATAAATTTCCAGGATGTGGCAGTATTGTCCCTACAACGAGCACATAGCCTGTTCGTGGCGAATACTTGCCAGTATTGGGAATGGATTAACTGAAGGAGACAGCAGATGAGACGGTTTCTACTGGCGACCGCCGCCCTGGCGATGGCGGCATCGGCGGCGCAGGCGGATATGAAAATCGGCGTCCTGATGGGCTTCACGGGACCGATCGAATCGCTTACCCCCAACATCGCGGCCGCGGCCGAGCTCGCCATGAAGGAAGCGACCGAGTCGGGCGCGTTTCTGGGCGGCAAGAAGGTAATCCCCGTGCGCGGAGACTCCACATGCGTCGATTCCGCGGCCGCGGCGGCCGCGGCGGAACGTCTGGTCACCTCGGACAAGGTCGCGGCCATAATGGGCGCGGACTGTTCCGGGGTGAGCATCGCCGTGGCGAACAACGTGGCCGTGCCGAACGGCGTCGTCATGGTTTCTCCATCGGCGACCTCGCCCGCGATCACCACCCTGAAGGACAAGGGCTTGTTCTTCCGCACCGCCCCGTCGGATGCCAGGCAGGGCCAGGTGTTGGCCAAGGTCGCCAAGGCGCGCGGCATCGGGACCATCGCCGTGACCTACACCAACAACGACTACGGCAAGGGCCTGGTGAACTCGTTCTCGAACGCGTTCAAGGCGGCCGGCGGCAAGGTCGCCCTGTCCGTGGCGCATGAGGACGGCAAAGCCGACTATTCGGCCGAGGTCGGCGCGCTCGCCGCTTCGGGAGCCGAGCATCTCGCCGTGTTCGGCTATGTCGACAAGGGCGGCAAGGGGATCATCCAGGCGTCGCTCGACGCCGGCGCGTTCGACAAGTTCGTCCTGGCGGACGGCATGGTGGGCGAGTCCCTGATCAAGGCGATCGGCAAGGCGCTGAACGGATCCGTCGCCACCGCGCCCGGCTCGGATTCCCCGAACGCCATGAAGTTCCAGGAGGCCGCGAAAAAGGCCGGTGTCAAGGGAGCGCAACCCTTTGCCGCGGAGGGATATGACGCGGCGGCGCTGATCATCCTCGCCGCGCAGGCCGCGGGCTCGATGGATCGGGCGGCGATCCAGTCGAAGGTCCTGGACGTCAGCAACACGCCGGGCGAGAAAATCGGACCGGCCGAGCTGGCCAAGGGGCTGAAGCTGCTCGCTGACGGCAAGGCGATCGACTACCAGGGCGCGACCGATGTCGAGTTGACCGCCGAGGGCGACGCATCGAGTCCCTACAAGGAGTACGAGGTCAAGGACGGCAAGTTCACCGCTGTCGGGATCCATTGACTCCGTAGCGGTACGTGGGACGGTCCGGCGCGTTTCGCCGGGCCGCTCCCCAGCGCAGGCAGGTCGCGGTATAACGCTTCGCATGATCCGGGTGGTGGACCTGCACAAGCATTTCGGCGGGGTGCGAGCCGTCGACGGCGCCAACCTCAAAATCGGGGAAGGCGCGATCACCGGCCTGATCGGACCGAACGGCGCGGGCAAGACCACGCTCTTCAACGTCATCGCCGGGGTCTACCCCCCTACCTCCGGCCGCGTCTTCCTGGCCGACGAGGATGTCACCGGGCTGCGGCCCCACCAGCTCTACCGCAGGGGCATGGTGCGGACGTTCCAGATCGCCCATGAATTCAGCACGCTGACGGTCATGGAGAACCTGATGGCCTCGGTCGGCAACCAGACCGGCGAAAGCCTCGTCGGAGCCTGGCTGCATCGCGACCGGATTCGGATCGAGGAAGCGGAGATCCGGGACCGGGCGGACGAGGTGATCGAGTTCCTGAACCTCGGCGAGGTCACCAACGAGCCTGCCGGCGAGCTATCGGGCGGCCAGAAGAAGCTGGTGGAGCTCGCCCGCGTGATGATGACGGGCGCGAAGGTGGTCCTGCTCGACGAGATCGGGGCGGGCGTCAACCGTACCCTTCTGCGGTCGATTTCGGGTGCTATCCTCCGCCTCAATATCGAGCACGGTTACACGTTCTGCCTGATCGAGCACGACATGGAGCTGGTCTCGCTGCTCTGCGATCCGGTGATCGTGATGGCGGAGGGGAAGGTGCTCGCCGAGGGGCCCGCCCCGGACGTCCAGGCCGACGAGCGGGTCATCGAGGCCTATCTGGGTTCCAGGTCGAGGAACCGCGCCAGCCGCACGGCCGGCTCCGCATGAGCTACCTCACCGGCGACGACATGCATGGCGGGTATGGCGGCGCCGACATCCTGCGCGGCTGCACCGTCTCGGTCGACAAGGGCGAGATCGCGGTGATCGTGGGCCCGAACGGCGCCGGCAAGTCGACCGCCATGAAGGCCCTGTTCGGCATGGTGCGCCTGCGCGAGGGAGAAGTGCGCCTGGGCGGCGAGACCATCACCCCGCTGACGCCGCAGAACCGCGTGAAGCTGGGAATGGCCTTCGTCCCGCAGAGCGGCAATATCTTCACGACCATGACGGTCCAGGAAAATCTCGAGATGGGCGCCTTCCTGCGCCGCGACGACATATCGGACAGCATGGAGCGCGTATTCGGGCTGTTTCCGGTCCTCGACGAAAAGCGCCGCCAGACGGCGGGGGAATTGTCGGGCGGCCAGCGTCAGCAGGTCGCGATCGGCCGCGCGCTGATGACGCAGCCGGAGGTGCTGATGCTCGACGAGCCGACCGCGGGCGTGTCGCCGATCGTCATGGACGAGCTGTTCGACCGGATCCTTGAAATCCGCCATGCGGGCATCGCCGTGCTGATGGTCGAGCAGAACGCCCGTCAGGCTCTTGCCATCGCGGATCGCGGGTTCGTGCTGGTGACCGGCGAGAATCGCTATACGGCCAGCGGGCAGGCCCTGCTGGCCAATCCCGAAGTGCGGCGCTCGTTCCTCGGCGGATAACCGGCGATGGATGTCGACATCGTCAACGCGCTGGTGCTGCTGGCGAATTTCGTCGTCGTGCCGGCCATCGCCTACGGATCGCAACTCGCGCTCGGCGCGCTCGGAATCACGCTGGTCTACGGCATATTGCGATTCGCCAACTTTTCCCACGGCGACCTGATGGCGTTCGGCACGATGGTCGCCATCCTCGGGACCTGGCAGTTTCAGGCATGGGGTATCGGGCTGGGTCTGTTGCCGACGGCCCTGCTGGCCATTCCCCTCGGCATCGCGGCGGCGGTTATCGCCGCCCTCGCCGCGGACCGGACGGTATTCCGGTTCTACCGGCTTCGGCGCAGCGCGCCGATGGTTCTCTCGATCGCCTCGGTCGGCGTGATGTTCGTGCTGAACGGCGTCGTCCGGGTGATCATCGGCCCCGATGACCGGTCCTTCTCGGACGGCGCCCGCTATCTGATAAACGCGCGGGAATTCAAGACCCTGACGGGCCTGTCGGAGGGCCTGTCGATCCGCACCTCCCAGGTCCTGACCCTGGCGCTCGCGATCCTCGCGGTCGCGGCCCTGTTCTGGTTCCTGCGCCATACGCGCGCCGGCAAGGCGATGCGCGCCTACTCGGACAACGAGGACCTGGCCCTGCTCTCGGGCGTCGAGCCGAACCGGGTGGTGCTGCTCACCTGGGCCATCGCCGCCTCGCTCGCGGCGATCGCGGGCACGCTCTACGGGCTCGACAAGAGCTTCCAGCCGTTCACCTACCTCCAGCTCCTGCTTCCGATGTTCGCCGCCGCGATCGTGGGCGGGATCGGCCAGCCGCACGGCGCGATCGCGGGAGGCTTCCTGGTCGCGTTTTCCGAGATCGCGCTCACCTACCCCTACAGGAAATTCCTGCGCTACCTGCTGCCCGAGGACCTGCAGCCGGAGGGCCTCGTGCAGCTTCTGTCGACCGACTACAAGCTCTCGGTCTCGTTCGCGATCCTGGTGGTCGTCCTTCTCTGGCGGCCGACCGGGCTGTTTCGGGGGCGCGTCCTGTGAGCGGGAACGCGCGCGCCGCCATCGGTTTCGCCATCGTCGCGGCGGCGCTGCTGGCGGTGGGTTTGGGCCAGTCCTGGTCAGTCAGCCTCGCGGTGCTCAACCTCTGCCTGATCTCGGCGGTGATGGCGCTCGGCGTCAATATCCAGTGGGGCTACGCCGGGCTGTTCAACGTGGGGACCATGGCCTTCGCCGCGCTGGGGGGCCTGGCGGCGGTGCTGGTCTCGCAGCCTCCGGTGCATGCGGCCGTCGCGGCGGGCGGCTCGGGTTTGCTGCTCGCACTGGCCGCAACGTGCCTGGCCGCGGCGCTCGTCTGGTACCCCTATCGGCGATTGCCGCGCGGCAGGTCCCGTGCGTTCGCGGTGGCGCTGGCGGCGACGGTGGGGTTTTTCATGATCCGCGCCTTCTTCGATCCGGCGGTGGAGGCCATCGAGGCGGTCGATCCCTCGACCAGCGGCTATCTCGGAGGGCTCGGTCTTCCCATCGTCCTGTCCTGGGCGGTCGGCGGTCTGTTCGCCGCCGGCGCGGCCTGGGCGATCGGCCGCATCGCGCTCGGCCTGCGCGCGGACTACTTCGCCATCGCCACGCTCGGCATCTCCGAGATCGTGATCGCGGTGCTGAAGAACGAGGACTGGCTCGCCCGGGGGGTGAAGAACGTCACCGGGCTCGACCGTCCGGTGCCCTATGAGGTCGACCTGCAGCAGGCGGGCTGGTTCCAGGACCTGGTGCGTTCGCTGAACGGCAACGCGCTCGCCGGCCTGACCGAGGCCGAATACGCGGCGATGCTGCGCGAACTCACGATCGAGGCCTCCGGCATCTTCGTGAAGCTCTGCTACGCGGGCCTCTTCATCGCCGTCCTTCTTGTCATCCTCGTGTTCAGCGAGCGGGCGCTGCGCTCGCCCTGGGGGCGGATGATGCGGGCGATCCGCGACAACGAGACCGCCGCCGAGGCGCTTGGCAAGGATGTCTACCGCCGCCACATGCAGGTCTTCGTCCTCGGCTCCGCGGTGGTGGGCGTGGCGGGCGCGATGCTGGTGACGCTCGACGGGCAGTTCACCCCCAACAGCTACCACCCGATGCGGTTCACCTTCCTGATCTGGGTGATGGTGATCGTGGGCGGCTCGGGCAACAATCTCGGCGCGGTGCTCGGCGGGTTCATCGTCTGGCTGAGTTGGATCGAAGCCGAGCCGCTCGCGCTCTGGGCCGTCGGGGCCCTGACCGCTGCAATGGCCGAGAACGATCCGCTCCGCGTCCATCTCGTCGAGGCGGCGGCCCATGTGAGACCCATCCTGATGGGAACGATCCTGCTGCTCGTGATGCGCTTCAGCCCACGCGGCGTAATTCCGGAGACCGTCGGACGGTAAGGAGTCCTTATTTCGCCCGCACGACCCGCCCCTCGACTTTGGGCGAGACCGCTCCGGCCGCGAGGATGCGGTCGATCAGCTGGCCCGCCGTCAGGCCGCCGGATCGGAAGTCGATCAGCATTTCGCCGGACCGGAGGACCGTGTAGCCGTCCCCGCCGTTCGCGAGGAAGTCGACCGTGGCGAGCGTGTAGGTTCCGCCGGGGTCCAGCGCCTTCCCGCCCACCGCGACCCGCGTTACCCGCGAACCGGCGGGCTTCCGGGGGTCGAACGCGAAGGCGAGCCCGGAGACTTGCGGAAACCGGCCCGACGCGCGCTCGACCTGGCTGACTCCGTTCTCCAGCGCTTCTCTGATCCGCGCCCCGGTGAGGCGGAGTTTCACCGTCCGGTTGCCGAAGGGCAGCTCGGTCAGCACCAGCTTGCGGGTGATCTTGGTGCCGGCGGGATAGGTCGTATCGCCCCTTATGCCGCCGCCGTTTGTCAGCGCGATGTCGCTCCCGGTCGCCGCCCGCATGGCATCGGCGATCAGATTGCCGAACGCGGTTTCGCCCGAGCGCACCGACACCCGTCGCGTGTCGAGCGCCGTCCGGGTCTCGCCGATCGCCGCCCCGAGATCCCGGTCGAGGCGAGCCCGATAGCGCGCGACCCTGGCCGCGACCGCTTCGTCGCCCGCAAACCCGGCCGTGGAGCGAAGACGGTAACTCGGGGCCCAGACCACGCGGTTCTTCCGCCGCTCGATCCTGAGATCGAGCACGCCGACATGGTTCCCCTGCGAGCCCGCCTTCATGACCGCCTGCCGGCCGTCGTGGCGGGCAATCAGCAAGTGGTCGTGCCCGCCGAGCAGGATGTCGATCTCCTTCGCGGTGCCCAGCAACTCCAGATCGCGGGCGAGTTCTTCATGGGTGAGCGCGACGATCAGGTCCGCGCCCGCCTTCTTCAGCTCCCTGGCGAGCGCCGCGCCCGTTTCGACGAAGGGCGCGAACGTCACGTTCTTGCCCGGCTTGGAAATTTCGGGCGTGTCCGCCGTGACCAGTCCGAAAAACCCGATCTTGTAGCCGCCCTTCTCCAGGATCGTGGTGGCGGGCGCTCCGGGGAACTCCGCCCGCCCCATGTAGCCGACATTGCCCGCGAGCCATGTCATGCGCGACTCGGACAGCCTCCGCCGCAGGACTTCGGCGCCGAAATCGAACTCGTGGTTGCCGACCGTCCCGATGTCGAACCCGATGGCGTCGGCCAGCGCGATCATGTGCGCGCCCTTGTCGATCCCGGACATCAGCGACGGCGAGATCATGTCGCCGCCGAAGGTGACGATCGCGTGGCCTCCCGCGGCCTTGGCCTGGGCGCGCTCCTCCGCCACGACGGCGGCGATCCGAGCGGCCCCGCCCGCGCCCTTGCGGCTCGCCATCCTGTCCCAGTCGTTGACGTGGACGATGGTGAGGGAGAGGGGTTCGGCCGCGATGGGAGATGCGAGAAGGCTCAAGACAAGGGTTATCGCCGCGGCGACGGGGAATTTCTTCGGGCAATCGGTTTTTCGCATAGTTCAATCCGGATTCGTTCGGGAAACGCGGTTCGCGGGTCAGCCGCAACCGACCGTTAGCCTAGAGCCGGTCATGCCGGAACGGAATCCTCCCCTCTTCGTCATCACGGACGTCCTTCGATACGCGGCTTCGCCGGTACTCAGGGTGAGGGTACTGTAGAATTCGGCCGGAAAAATCTCCTCATCCCGAGTAGCCGCCGCAGGCGGCGTATCGAGGGACGCGCGTTGACTTCCCGAAAAACCATTACGACACTCCGCCGACTCGACCGAAGGACACGACCATGCGAACCAAGCCGTTCGTCGCCGCCCTCGCCCTAGCGCTGGCCGCCTCCTCGGCCAACGCCAAGGAGCTGCGCTTCGCCTTTCAGGGCGACGCGGACTCGATGGACCCCTATACGTTGAACGAGACCTTCACACTGGGCTTCCTCGGCAACATCTACGAGGGGCTGATCCGGCGCGGGCCCGACCTTACGATCGAACCGGCGCTCGCCGTGCGCTGGGAGATCGTCGCGCCCGACCGCTGGCGCTTCCATCTGCGCCGGGGCGTAAAGTTCCACGAGGGCGAGGACTTCACCGCCGACGACGTGCTGTTCTCCGCCGACCGGGTGCGCGCCAAGGGCTCGGACCTCACCACCCGGCTCGCGGGCGTGAAGGAAATCGTCAAGGTCGACGACTACACGGTCGAGTTCGTGACCGAGGCGCCGAACCCAATTCTCCATGTCGAGTGGGGAAGCTGGGGCATCATGTCGAAGAGCTGGTCGGAGAAGCACAACGCAGCCACGCCCGAGGCGATAGCGGACGATCAGGAGAAACACACCACCCGCCACGCCAACGGCACCGGCCCTTTCCGGCTGGTCAGCCGCCAGGCCGGGATCAGGGCGGTGGCGGTGCCCAACCCGAACTGGTGGGACAACGCCAACAAGGAACACAACCTCACCAAGGTGACCTTCACCCCGATCGCGTCCGACGCGACCCGGGTGGCGGCGCTGTTGTCGGGCCAGGTCGACATGGCCTACCCGATCCCGGTCCAGGACATCAGGCGGATCGACAAGAGCCCCGGCACCAGGATGCTGGTGGGGCCCGAACTTCGCACCGTCTTCCTCGGCATGGACCAGTTCCGCGACGAACTCCTCTATTCCGACGTGAAGGGCAAGAACCCCTTCAAGGACAGGCGCGTGCGCGAGGCGGTCTACCGCGCGATCGACATCGAGGCGATCCGCCGCAAGGTCATGCGTACGCTGTCGAACCCCTCGGCGATGATGATCGGACCCGGCATCGACGGTTTCACCGCCGATTTCAAGCGCCTTTCGCACGATCCCGAGCGCGCCAGGGAACTGCTCGCCGCGGCCGGTTACGGCAAGGGGTTCGAGGTAGGCATGGACTGCCCCAACGACCGCTACGTCAACGACGAGGCGATCTGCCAGGCCGTCGTTTCGATGCTCGCCAAGATCGGCATCAGGGTGAAACTCAACGCCCAGCCCAAGGCCAAGTACTTCCCCAAGATCCTCGCGCCCAGGCTGGAGACGAGCTTCTATCTGCTGGGCTGGACGCCGGGCAGCTTCGATTCGTGGAACCCGCTCTACAACCTGCACGGTTGCCCGCGCGTCGGCGGATCGGGCGCGATCTGGGCGGAGGCGGACCGCGACAGGATCTCCAACGGCAAGTTCAACCTCGGCGGCTACTGCAATCCGAAGGTCGACGCGCTGGCCGCCCGGATCCTGTCCGAGACCGACAAGGCCAAGCGGGCCGGGCTGATCGAGGAGGCGTGGTCGATGACCATCGCCGATATCGCCCATGTCCCGCTGCACCAGCAGGCGCTGGCCTGGGGCGTGCGGGACGGCGTCACCGTGGCGCAGCGCCCCGACAACCAGTTCGCATGGCGGCACGTTCGGATCAGGTAGGGCGGCCGGGCCCTTCGATACGCCGCTCCGCGGCTACTCAGGGTGAAGGAAAAGGTGGACCGCCTCCTCCTCATCCCGAGTAGGCGCGCCAGCGCCGTATCGAGGGACGCCGCCCCATGATCGCGCTCGTCCTCCGCCGGCTGCTGCAGTCGATCGTCGTCATGCTGGCGGTCGCGCTGATCGGCTTCACGCTGTTCCGCTATGTCGGCGATCCCGTGGCGCAGATGGTCGGGCAGGAGACCTCGCTGCAGGAACGCGCCGAACTGCGGGAGGAGCTCGGGCTGAACGACCCGGTCGTCGTCCAGTTCGGCCGCTATGTCGGCGATCTGGCGCGGGGCCGGTTCGGGATCTCCTACGCCATCGACCGCCCGGTGGCCGAACTGATCGCGGAGCGCCTGCCGGCCACGCTGGAGCTGAGCCTCGTCGCCGCGCTGTTCGCGCTCCTCGCCGGTATTCCGATGGGTGTGTACACGGCGCTGCATCCGACCCGGCTGCTCTCCAAGGCGTTCCTGACGGTCTCGCTGATCGGCATCTCGCTGCCGACCTTCTTCATCGGCATCCTCCTCATCCTGGTCTTCGGGGTATGGCTCGGACTGTTGCCGACATTCGGCCGGGGCGCGACGGTCGATCTCGGATGGTGGACCACCGGCCTCCTGACGGCGAGCGGCTGGAAGTCGATCCTGATGCCCGCCTTCACGCTGGGCATGTTCCAGCTCACGCTGATCATGCGGCTGGTGCGCTCGGAAATGCTCGAAGTGCTGCGGACCGACTACATCAAGTTCGCGCGCGCCCGCGGCCTGACCGACCGGGCGGTCAATTTCGGCCACGCGCTCAAGAACACCCTGGTCCCGGTCATCACCATCACGGGACTTCAGCTCGGCTCGATCATCGCGTTCGCGATCATCACCGAGACCGTATTCCAATGGCCGGGCATGGGGCTCCTGTTCCTCCAGGCGATCCAGTTCGCCGACATACCCGTCATGGCGAGCTACCTGGTCCTGATCGCGCTCTTCTTCGTCGTCATCAACCTCGCGGTCGACATCCTCTATCACGTCGTCGATCCAAGACTCCGCATCGACCGCGGAACCGAGGCAGGGTAGGCCCGTGTTCGCCCTTCGATACGCGGCTTCGCCGCTACTCAGGGTGAGGGATGGGTCATGAGCGGCCCCGACGCCTCCTCATCCCGAGTAGACGCGAAGCGCCGTATCGAGGGACGCGCGGGATGCCGCCCGTGACCGCGATCGCACAGCTCCGGCGAACGGTGGCGCGGATCCGCGATCACGATCTCTGGCTCGACTTCACCGCCTCGAAAATCACGGTCGCGGCGGCGGTCGTCACGTTCGCGATCGTGCTCGCCGCCCTGTTCGCGCCCTGGATCACGCCGCAGAACCCGTTCGATCCGGCCGAGCTCGAGCTGCTCGACGCCTTTACTCCGCCGGTCTGGGCGGAGGGCGGCGACTGGCGGTTCGTCCTCGGCACCGACGACCAGGGCCGCGACCTTTATTCGGCGATGCTCTACGGCGCCCGTATCTCGTTGCTGGTTGGCTTCGCCTCGGTCCTTCTGGCGGCGCTCATCGGCGTGACCCTCGGCCTCGTCGCAGGCTATGTCGGCGGCGCGGTCGATGCGACGATCATGCGCGTCGCCGATATCCAGATCAGCTTCCCGGCTATCCTCATCGCGCTCCTGATCGACGGCGTGGCGCGGGGCGTCCTGCCCCGCGATCGCCACGACGAGCTCGCTCTTTACGTGCTGGTGTTCGCCATCGGCGCCTCCGGCTGGGTCCAGTTCGCGCGCACCGTGCGCGGCTCCACCCTGGTGGAGAAGAACAAGGAATACGTGCAGGCGGCGCGGGTGATCGGAGTCCGCCCGGCCGCGATCATGCTGCGCCATGTGCTGCCCAACGCGATGGGCCCGGTGCTGGTGATCGCGACCATCAGCCTCGCGGTCGCGATCCTGACCGAGGCGACGCTCTCCTTCCTCGGCGTCGGCGTGCCGCCGACCCAGCCCTCGCTCGGCACGCTGATCGACATCGGCCAGGACTTCCTGTTCTCCGGCGAGTGGTGGATCGTGGTCTTCCCGGGCGTGCTGCTGGCGGCGCTGATCCTCGCCGTGAACCTGCTTGGAGACTGGCTGCGCGACGCCTTCAACCCGAAGCTCCGCAAGGGGGTCGCGCTGTGACCGCGCCGCTGCTCGAAGTCGAGCGCCTGCGGGTCGAGTTTCCCACAAGACGCGGAACCCTGGTCGCGGTCGACGACGTGTCGTTCGCCATCGCGAAGGGCGAGGTGCTCGGCATGGTCGGCGAATCGGGCGCCGGCAAATCGCTTACCGGCAACGCGGTCATCGGCCTCCTCGAACCGCCGGGACGTATCGCCTCGGGCTCCGTCCATCTTGCCGGCGAGCGGATCGACCGCCTGTCCCACGAAGAGATTCGCAGGATCCGCGGACGCCGCATCGGGGCGATCTTCCAGGACCCGCTCACCAGCCTGAACCCGCTATATACCGTGGGCGAGCAGATCGTGGAGACGATCCTCACCCATCTCGACATCGGCGCCCGCGCGGCGCGGGCGCGGGCGCTGGAGCTGCTGGGCGAGGTCGGCATCCCGGCCGCAGGGGAGCGCATCGACCATTACCCGCACCAGTTCTCGGGCGGAATGCGCCAGCGCGTGGTGATCGCGCTCGCGCTCTGCGCCGAGCCGGAGCTGATCATCGCGGACGAACCGACCACCGCGCTCGACGTGTCGATCCAGGCGCAGATCGTCCGACTGCTGAAGCGCCTCGGCGCCGAGCGCGGCGTATCGGTGCTGCTGATCACCCACGACATGGGGGTAATCGCCGAGACCGCGGACCGGGTCGCGGTGATGTATGCCGGGCGGATCGCCGAGGTCGGACCGGTGAGGGACGTGCTCAAGTCTCCGCTCCACCCCTATACGCGGGGGTTGATGGACGCGATCCCGGCGGTCGGGCGCGACGTCGACAGCCTCGCCCAGATCGACGGCGCGATGCCGCGGCTGCACGAGATCCCGGCCGGCTGCGCGTTCCATCCGCGCTGCCGCAGGGCGGTCGCGGAATGCGACAGGCTGCGGCCCGATCTGGCGCCGAACGGCGTTTCCGAGGTCGCGTGCTGGCTCTACGACCGGGCGCCGGAGGGCGCGGCGCGTGGCTGAGACCGCCGCCCCCCTCGTCGAGGTGGCGGGCCTCGTCCGCTATTTCGACGTCTCGCCGCCACTCCTCAACCGCGCCATCAAGGGTACCGGGCGCCGGATCGTGCGGGCGGTCGACGGCGTCGGTTTCACTATCGCGCGGGGCGAGACATTCGCGCTGGTGGGCGAATCGGGCTGCGGCAAGTCGACGGTCGCGCGGACGATCGTCGGGCTCCACGCGCCGAGCGCAGGTACCATCCGTTACGACGGCACCGAGATCGCCGGGCGGGACGCGCGCGCGGAAGTCGCCACGCTCCGCCGCCGGATGCAGATGATCTTCCAGGACCCATACGCCTCGCTCAACCCGCGCTGGCGGGTGCGGGACGTGGTGGGCGAGCCGATCCGGCACAACCGGCTTCTGCCCGACCGCGCGGCGGTGGAGGAACGGGTGGCCGGGCTGCTTACCCGGGTCGGTCTGTCCCCGGTGGACGGCGACAAGTACCCGCACGAGTTCTCGGGCGGACAGCGCCAGCGGATCTCGATTGCGCGCGCGCTCGCGGGCGAGCCCGAGTTCATCGTCTGCGACGAGCCCACCTCGGCGCTCGACGTCTCGGTCCAGGCGCAGATCCTCAACCTGATGAAGGCGCTCCAGCGGGATCTGGGGCTGACCTACCTGTTCATCTCGCACGACCTCGCGGTCGTCTACCACATCTCGTCGCGGGTCGCGGTGATGTATCTCGGGCGCATCTGCGAGCTGGCCGGGACGGCAGCCCTTTTCGAACGCCCTCGCCACCCCTATACGCGGCTGCTGCTCGACACCATCCCCGACCTGGAGATGGGCGGCCGCGACCGGGAACCGGTGGCGGGCGAGGTGCCGAGCCCGATCGACCCGCCGCCCGGCTGCGCCTTCCACCCCCGCTGCCCCCACGCCAACGCGCGCTGCCGGAGCGAGAGGCCGGAACTGAAGACCGTCGACGGCACAAGCGTCGCCTGCCATGCAATCGAGGAAGGACGGCTGGTCTGAGTCCGGCACCCCACCGCCCCTATCGCCTGCCGAACCGCGCCGATACGACGAACCTCGATCGTCGTCGCCGCCAACCTCGCCCTCGGCGACGCAAAGATGACCGCGCCCTGCCCGACCGGCTCACCCGTAGCCGCCGCCGCCCGGGGTCTCGATCACGAACTCCGATCCGGGCTCCAGGCGAAATCTCTGCTTGGGATCGATCGGTTTGCCGTCCAGGCTGAGCCGCGTCGGCCCGCCGTCGCCGCCTCCGCGCAGACCGCGAGGCGGGAACAACGCGCGCTCGAACATCGTCGAGACCGCGGCCGCATTCCCGGTCTGCAACCTGAGCCCGATCCGCTGTCCGGCCCCGCCGCGGAACCTGCCGGTGCCGGGAGAGTCCGGGATGAGCGCCCGCCCGGTAAAGAGTATCGGAGCGACCTGCTCGATCACTTCGACCGGTGCGTTGGCGACGTTGCTCGGGAAAGCGGTCGCATCGAGCCCGTCCTTGTCGGCCCGCGCGCCCATCCCGCCCGAGCAGAAGAAGGTAAAGACGTATGGCGTATCGTCATTCCTCTCGCCGGCGAGCGTGACCGCGCCGAGGACCGAGCTCTCGGCGATGATCCGGTCCGGAATCGCCGGCGCAAGCGCGTCGAAGATCGCGAAGGGAACGAACAGCCCGACCAGATGGCGCCCGCCGACCGGAGCCGGATGCCGCGCGTTGAGTATGGAACCCTCCGGCGCGCGCACGCGGATCGGCCGCAGCGTCCCGTCGTTATTCGGGATGTCGGGGCTCAGCGCGCATTTGAGCGCGTAGAACACGAAGGCCTTGGTGTAGTTCAGGACGCAATTGACGCCCTTTGCGATCTGCGGCGAGGTTCCCTCGAAATCGACCTCGAGCGTATCGCCCGAGACCGCGATGGCGACCGCGATCGTCAGGGGTTCGCCGAACCCGTCGAGCATGACGCCGCCGCGATAGCTTCCGTCGGGAAGCGCCGCGATCGCCTGCCGCATCTTCCGTTCCGTCCGGGCCGTGATTTCGTCGGCGATCCCGCGGAGATCGGCAAGCCCCTGCGCATCCATGAAGTCGCGCAACCGGTCGCCGGCGACGTGGTTCGCCGAAACCTGCGCGGCGAGATCGCCAAGCACCAGTTCGGGAGACCGCACGTTGTCCTCGATGATACGAAACAGCGTGTCGTTCGGTACGCCGGCGTCGAACAGTTTCACGATCGGGATCTGCAACCCCTCCTCGTAGACCGCTTCCGCCGCCGCCGAGAAGATTCGTCCGCCGATATCCACGGTGTGGCAATTGCTTGCCGTAAACCCGACGAGCTCGCCGCCGCGGTGGACCGGGGTGACGACGGTGATGTCGTGCTTGTGTCCCGAGACCAGCCACGGGTCGTTGGTGATGAAGACGTCGCCAGCCCCGAAACCCGCCGATCCGACCGCATCGATGATGTGGTCCATGCCGATGCTGAGCGTCCCGAGATGCCCCGGCGCGCCCTGCACGGACTGGGACAGCATGACGCCCCGGTCATCGAATACCGCCGCCGACAGGTCTTCCATCTCGCCCAGGATGGTGGAGAAGGCGCTGTTGACCATGGTCGCGGCCTGTTCGTTCGCGATCGAGACCAGGCGGTTCCAGCACAGTTCGATCGCTACCGCGTCGAGCTTTTCGTCATGCCCCGTCATCGGCGCCTCCCGTGAGGTCGACGACGAGATTGCGGCCGGTATCGAACCGTCCGACCGAATCGCGGCCGACCACCACCGTGGTATGGGTGTCTTCGAATATCGCCGGGCCGCGGATTTGGCGGCCGGCGGGAACCTCGTCGCACCGGTAGACCGGCGCGGCGACGGGAGTGTCCGATCCCTCCAGCCAGACCGTTCGCCGCCGCGGCGGAACCTCGATCTCGGCCGCCGGCGGAACCGGGACGGACCCGACGATGGACGCCCCCTCGGCGAGGAGTCGCAACGTCCGGGTTTCGACCGGGTGCCCGGCATGGATGCGCCTATAAACGCGCTCGTACTCCTCCTCGAAGGCGCGCCGGATCGCGTCCGCCCGGCTTGCGTCGAGCTTGCCCTCGGGGAGCGGGACGGCCAGCTCCTTCCGCTGTCCGAGATAGCGCATCTCGGCGATCCGGGTGAAGGCGATGTCCCGGGCCGTCACGCCGGCGCGCTCCAGCACGGACGCCGCCTCCCCGGCCATCTCCTCGAAGGCCCGTTCCACCTGGGTCCAGTCGATTGTGTCGACGGTCCCGATCGACGTGCGCGACAGGCGATAGGCGCGGGGCGCCAGCAGCAGGCCGAGCGCCGAGCCGACCCCGGCGGAACCGGGCACCACGAAGCGGCCGATGCCCAGCCGGCGGGCGACGCCCCCCGCATGGACCGGACCGGCGCCGCCGAAGGCGACGAGCACATGGCTCGACGGGTCGAGCCCGCGCTCGCCGATATGGATCCGCGCCGCGTTCGCCATCATCTCGTCCACCACGGCGTGGATCCCGAGCGCGGCCTCCTCGACCGGGAGACCCAGCGGCCCGGCGACGCGATCGCGGATCGCCGCGCGCGCCTTCTCCTCGTCGAGCGCCATGGCGCCGCCGAGAAACGCGTCCGGGGAGAGATAACCCAGCAAGAGGTCGGCATCGGTGACGGTGGGCCGGGTTCCGCCGCGCCCGTAGCAGGCCGGGCCGGGGTCGGCCCCGGCGCTCTCGGGTCCGACCTTGAGCAGGCCGAGATCGTCGACCCGCGCGATGGAACCGCCGCCGGCGCCGATCTCGATCATGTCGACCACCGGCAGGCGCAGCGGCAGCCCGCTGCCCTTCTTGAAGCGGCGGTGGCGGGCGACCTCGAACTCGGCGGTCACGACGGGTGAGCCGTTCTCGATGAGGCAGGTCTTCGCCGTGGTCCCGCCCATGTCGAAGGACAGCACGCGAGGCGCCGCGAGCGCGCGGCCCGTTTCGCCCGCCATGACGGCGCCCGCCGCGGGACCCGATTCGCACAGCCTGACGGGATACTTCCGGGCGATATCGGGGGTCGTGATCCCGCCGCTGGACAGCATCACGAAGAGTCGGGCCGCGAGCCCCTCCTCCAGCCGCGCGAGATACTTCCCCACCAGGGGCAGGACATAGGCGTTCGCCGATGTGGTGGTCGCGCGCTCGTATTCCCGCATCTCGGGCAGGAGATCGGACGAGAGCGAGCACGCCACGCCGGGCAGGCGCTCGGCGAAGAGCTCTCCGAAACGCCGCTCGTGCCGGGGGTTGGCGTAGGAATGGAGCAGGCAGACCGCGACCGCCTGCGCGCCGCTTCGGGCGATCTCTTCGATCAGGGCGCCCGCAGCCGCTTCGTCGAGCGGTTCGACGACCGAGCCGTCGGCCGCGATCCGCTCCGAGAGCTCGTAACATGCGCCCCGCGCGACCAGCGGCGCGGCCATTTCGAGGCCGAGATCGTAGATGTCGTATTTCTTCTCGCGCGCGATCTCCAGGAGATCGGCGAAGCCCCGGGTCGCCACCAGCGCCGTCCTGGCGCCCTTGCGCTCGATCAGCGCGTTCGAGACCAGCGTCGTCGCGTGCATGACGATCGCCAGGCCGTCGGTCGCCGCGCCGGCCTCCCGGCAGGCCTCTTGCACGGCCTCGATGGCGCCGCGCGCCGGATCGTCCGGCGTGGTCAGCGACTTGAAGCGATGAACCCGCGCCGTCGCGGGCTCGATCAGGAAGACGTCGGTGAAGGTCCCGCCGATATCGAGCCCGGCGATCCAGCGCCCGGGGGCCATGCCGGCCGGTTCCGCCGCGTCTCCCCGAGGCTCTGGCATTCGCGACCCTTTGGCTGGATTGCCCCTGGCGACCGATGCGGCGGGGATGTTAGTGCATGGACGGTTCCTCGGCCAAATGCGGCCGCCGGCCGCCGGGGCCGGAAATTCAGCCCGAACGCGCGGACAGGAATTCTCCGACGGCCCGGTTGAACTCCACCGGGCACTCGATGTTCGAAATATGCCCGGCATGGGCGAGTTTGACGAATTGCGAGCCGCGCACCGCCCGGTGCATCTCGCGCATCGCCTCCGGGGGAACCCCCGCGTCCCGGCCGCCCGCGACGAACAGGGTCGGAGCGCGGATCTCCCCGAGCCGCTCCCGATAGTCGAGGCCCAGCAGGGCGTGCACGCAGCCGGCATATCCCGCGGCCGAGGTCCCGGCGACCATCGACACAAGCGCCTTCGCCGCGTCCGGTTCCGACGCCAGGAACGGGTCGCTGCACCAGCGCTCGACGGTCGGTTCCGCCAGTCCCGATATCCCCTCCCGCCGGATCGCGACGATACGCCGCTCGCGCGCGTCGCGCAGTTCGGGAGGATTGTCCGGCCGGGCGTTGGCGACGACGACGCGATCTAGGCGTTCGGCGTGCCGGAGCGCGAGACCGACGGCGGTCATCGCGCCGATCGACAGGCCGACGACGTGGCTCCGTCCGACCCCGATCGCGTCCCAGATCGCGACGACATCGTCGGCGAGCATGTCGAGGCTGTATGGCCCGTTCGCCGCCGTGCTGCGGCCGTGTCCGCGCGTGTCGTATCTCAGAATTCGATACTCGCCGGCGAACCCGCGCGCCTGTTCGTCCCACATCGTCAGGTCGGTCGCGAGCGCGTTACTGAAGGTAAGCCACGGCGCCCCTTCCCGCCCGGCAATTTCGCAGTTGAATCGGATACCGTTCGCGTCGACGATCATTCGGACCCCCTCGGGCACACGGTCGAGCGTGGCCCGGAACCGGCCGGCGGGCAAGCCTGCGGCTTGCGGACTTCCGTATTTTTCGCAACTCTCGTCCGGCTTGGTGGGGGCCGACGGGAAGGTCCCCATTCGGGCTTCGCGCAAGGGAGGACGCCATGGCGACGCCGCGCAAGGAAATCCGTCTCGACGGTCTGATGGAACCGATAAGCCACTACACCGATGCGGTGCTCTGCGGCGACTTTCTCTATATGTCGGGGGCCGGACCGTTCGATGGGGACGGAGCCCTGATCGGCGAAGGCGACGTGGTCAAGCAGTGCGAAGCGACCTGCGCCAATATCGACCGGATGCTCTCCGCGGCCGACATGTCGCCCAAGGACGTGGTCTATTTCAAGGTGCTGATGGAAGAGGTGTATGACGGCCCCAGGATCAATCCGGTCCGCGTCGACTTTCACGGCGACTCCTATCCCGGCAGCACCCGCGTCGGAGTCGGACATCTCGCGCTTCCCGGCATGTTGCTGGAAATCGAGTGCATCGCCTACAAGCCGGCGAACGGCGGGCCGCCGAAAGAGGAAATCCGCTGCGAAAACCTTTTCGAACCGCCCAGCCACTACATCGATGTCGTGAAATGCGGCGACTATGCCTTCATTTCCGGCACCGGGCCGGTCGGGCCGGACGGCCGCGCGGTGCTGTTCGGCGATCCCGGCAAACAGGCCTTCAAGACGATGGAGAACATGGAGGTCATGCTGGATGCCGCGGGCATGGGCTTCCACGACGTCTGCAAGGTCGTCTGCTACCTGGAGAACGTGCGGGATCGGCCGCAAATCAACATCGCGCGCAAGCACTTCTTCGGCGACAGCCGGCCCTGCAGCACCCTGTTCGGGGTCCGGCGCCTCGCGATCCCGGGGATGAACCACGAGATCGAGGCGATCGCCTACAGGCCCAGCGACGGAGCCCCGCCGCGAAGGGAAATTCGCGTGCCCGGCATCCACGAGCCCATCAGCCACTACACCGATGCCGTGCGGGCCGGCGGTTTTCTCTTCGTTTCGGGCCAGGGTCCGTTCGACGACGCCTTCGGACTGCCCGGCGATACGATGACGGCGCAAGCCACGCAAATGCACGACAACCTGCAACGCATCATGGCCGAGGCCGGATTCGGGTTCGAAGACGTCGCGAAGGTCACGGCGTATCTCGACGATTGCGACGAACGCCAGGAGCTGGATGCGGTGCGCAGGAAATATTTCGGGCCCCACAGGCCGGCGAGCACCCTGTTCGGCGCCAACCGACTTGCCCTGCACGGCATGAAAGTGGAGCTCGACGCGATCTGCTACCGGCCCGGGGGCGGAGGCGCCCCGTAGGTCCGCATCTCTTTCGCCGGCGCGCCGAAGCGCCATCAGCCAGGGACCCCATGACATGATGCCCGACGACGCCGCACCCGGACGAACCGACGACGAACCGCAGGAGCCCGCCGCCGATACGCTTGCCCGGTTTCCGTATTACGAGGAAGGCAAGGTCCCCCAGTATCACAAGTACCACGCCGAGGTGTCCTATCTCGACGAGCTGGAGCTGATCTGGGGCAAGAAATGGGGCGCCCAGGGCATCGGCCGGCTGCGCGAAGTCGCCATGATCAAACCGACCGAGACCGAGGTAAGGAAGCTTTACGAGCAGGCGTCGTCCTTCTTCGTCTTCAACGGAATCGCGCCCGACCTCGGCCTGATGCAGGAACAGCATTACGCGCTCGCCGAGACCTATCGCGGCCTCGGCATCGAGGTGCACTACGCGACCTGGGCCGAGGATCCGCCCCGTTCGGCATACGGTCCGTTGAAGCGCAGCATCTCGGCGGCGGCCGGTTTCGTCGTCAACGGCGGCGCGATTATCCCGCGCGAGGCGACGCCCTACTGGCGCGGCCGTTCTCGCTACGTCTCCAAGTTTCTGATGAGCATCGATTGCCCGATCCTCTTCACCGTCCACGGCAAGGGCGTCTGCGAGATCGGAGCGGCGACCCGGATGAGCGACGACTTCATCGTTCTCATGGCCTCGACCGACGCCAACCGGGAAGGCATCGACCAGGTCGTGCCGATCCTGCACAACGCCGGCTACCGGGAGGTCCATATCGCGCATAGCCCGGGTCCGCTGCACGACTATCACGAGGACGTGCCCGGCTGGATGCACTCCGATATGTGGATAACGCCGCTGGACAGCCATCTCGCCATGATCTACCCGCCCTGGTGCGATTACGGCACCGTCCGGCGCCTGCACGAGATCGGTTACGAGCTTATCGAGTGCCCGGCGGACGAGATCGACAAATACCCGACCAATGCGATCACGGTCGAGCCGCGCAAGCTGATCATGAACGGTTCCGCCGTGAAGACCCGCGCCATGCTGGAACGCCACGGAATCGAGACGATCCCCGTCGACTATGACGAGGTACACAAATACGGCGGCGGGATTCGCTGCAACACGATGCAGCTGATCCGCGACCCGGGCCCCCGCATCTTCGGCGACGGAGGAGAGTGACACAGGCGGGAGACGCAACCCTCGCCTGCCGCTTCTCTACACGCTGTCAACAATCCCCCGCTGTCACCCCCCGAACAAATTCCCGAACTTCGCCGTCACCCGCGCTTCCAGCTCGGCGCTGTTGCGCACCACGGCGGGGAAGTCGTCGCCGCGTGCGAAGGGCTTGCAGGCGTCGACCACGACGCGCGCGTTGCGGCGGTCTTCGTGGCTGTAGCACATCGGATCGAGATGGGTGCTCCAGCCGCCCCGGATCGTCTCGATCCCCTCGCGCGGGTCGCAGCGGGTGCACATCGCCCACAGCACGTCGTTCATGTTGGAGGGGTCGATGTCGTCGTCGACCACCACCACCCAGCGGTTGGCGTAGGCCCCGGCGTGGCACTGCGAGGCGATCATGCCGGCCTGCTTGGAATGGCCGCCGTACATCTGCTTGATGGAAACGGTGAGCCACATCCGGCTGCCGCCGGCCTCGTGCGCCCAGACGCCCTTGACCTCCGGCACGCCGGCGGCCTCCAGCTGGTTCCACACCGCGCCGCAGCGATAGGTGCCGCGGTAGAACGTGTCGTCGTTGGGCGGCACGCCGGGGATGGCGCCGAGCAGGATCGGATCGTCGCGGTGCATGAAGGTCTCGATCCGGATCGCGGGCTCCTCGTGCATGTCGCCCGCGTAATAGCCCGCCCACTCGCCGAACGGCCCCTCGTCGACCAGGTCGTCCTGGCCGACGAACCCCTCGAAGGCGATCTCGGCGTTGGCGGGGACGGGCAGCCCGGTCCTCGGCATGTTGATTACCTGCACCCCCTCGCCCAGCAACCCGCCGGCGCAGTCGTACTCGTTCGCGCCGTGCGGCATCTCGAGCCCCGCGACCATGAACAGCGCCGGGTGCATGCCGGCGACCACGGCGATCGGGCAGCGCTCTCCGCGCTCGAAATACTTGTTCATGATCATGTTGCCGTGCTTGCCCCTGGACACCATGACCGAGGCGGTCCTGGCGTCATGGGCCTGCACCCGGTAGGCGCCGTAATTGATCCAGCCCGAATCCGGGTCCTTCATCACCACCATGCAGGCGGTGCCGATGTAATAGCCGCCGTCGCGCTCGTGCCAGCGGGGGGACGGGATGGTGGTGATGTCGATGTCGTCCCCCTCGAACACGTTCTCGTTGAGCGGGCCGCCATTGACCTCGACGGGGGCATGCACCGGCCGGTCGCGCATGTAGTCCCGCCAGTGATTGACCAGCGCGACCTCGGGCGTGTCGATCGGGAGCCCGAGCGCGATATTGATGCGGGGCACCGAGGTCAGGATGTTGGCGAGCACGCGGTGGCCCTTGGGATAGCCGGGCACATCGTCGAACATCACCGCCGGGTTGGTCATCTTGCGCATCGCGATGTCGACGATGCCGCCGATCTCTTCCTCCCGGTCGGCGCCGGTGACGGTTTCCAGCTGGCCCGCCGCGTCGAGCTCGTCGACCCAATCCCTCAGATCCTTGTTCGCCACGCGCGATCCTCCCCTGCTCCGGTCCCGGCGCGGCATCATAGCGCCGCGCTCCGGCCGCGAAAAAGGGCGCCGGGATGGCCGTTCGACACGCCACCCCGAAACCCTGTCCATGTTTCCTGGCCGGTGATATGGTTCAGCCATACGGACCGGGACCGGTGGACTCGCAATGAAGACAACGCTCAATCTTAACGACCGGGTCCTGCAACTGGCGAAACGACGCGCCGCGCGGGACGGCATCACGCTCACCAGGTTCGTCGAGGACGCGCTGCGCGCCCGGCTGGAAGAGGCGCGCGGCAGGGCGCGGGCTTTCCGGCTGCGGCTGGAAACCGTCACCGGCGACGCGCCGCCCAATGTCGACATCGACGACCGGAACGCGCTCTATGACGTGATCGACCGAGCGTGATCGCGGTCGATACGCACGTCGTAGGAAGCGCTCTGAAACTTTGTAATTAGCTGATATATAGAGATTTATTGAACTTTCCCTCTGGACCGATTTCAACGCCGTAAGCATCCAGAGAGCGATCCGGATCCGAAACCGCGCGTTGCGGAATCGGCGCATGCGTCCGCATGACTCCATGCTGCCGGCAGGCAATCGGCCGGGCGCCAGGACGCGGATGGAGGGCATCGAGGATGCCGTGTCCGGCGGTATCGCGACGACGGCGAGGATCGCCTCGGCGGGCTTGCGACCGGACGCGCAACACCTGGACATGTAGTGCAGGCCGGTGACGGCGCTGTCGCGCGGGAACGCATGCATGGAGCCGAACGGCAGGCCAATGCAGGATTTCCCCTAATCGTTGGTTTTGAAAGCCCGGGCGGCTGCGTCTACGCTCGCTTGGCCCTCCCGCGTACGCCTCCCGACATGGTCTCGCGTCAGCGGGACCGTGCCGCCGGCGCGGAAAGTCCGGCACACCCAGCAATCGAACGGGGCAGACAGCATGGGCGATGACAAGAGCGGCTATTTCAACACCCGGCATGCGGCGGACTATCTTGGTCTTTCGCACCGCACGCTGGACGGCTACCGCGTGAGCGGGGACGGGCCCGCCTTCCACCGCTTCGGCAACCGGGTGCGCTATCGCAGATCGGATCTGGACGCATGGGCGGCGAAGCGACGGGCGACGACGACGGCGGAGGCGGACAGGCTGGGCGCGCGATAAGGGCGGGCACACGCTCACTTGCGAGTGACTGTTCGGTCGGGCGCTGGGGTGTGAAACCCAAGCGCGAGTTCCGAAGCCGGGCGGTGAGTGGGCGCAGGCTTTCAGCGGCGCTTAGTGCTCGGTCGAATTCAACTTCTCACCGAGTTGGGTCAGGTGTTCTCCGAGCTCGACGGCGTCCTCGGGGGCGAGCCCGAGGGCGAGGCGCACGGGTTCGTCCGGGGCGACGCGGTATTCGAGTTCGATGCCGACGTGCACCGCCCCGTCGGCGGTCGTGAGCTTGCGCAGCCGCACCTTCTCGATGGGCGGGACGGGTTTCGGGGCATCGCTCATCGCACGGGACCTTCCCGGAGCATCGGCGCCGGGGGTCCATCGCTGCGAACCGGCCGGGTCATCGTGTCGAACCTCCGTGGCGGCGGCTGAACCGGGCGCACCGTCTTGCGGGATGCCCCGCTTGGGGACAGGCCGCTCACCTGGCGCGCGGGCGCGGCGGACTCTACGCCATCCGGTGTGCCGGGGACAACGCGCGCTCGCTCAACGGCGTTGCGGTTCGTTCCATCGTCGTCGGTCCCCTGATGAGCCGGGCTGCTGCCCCGATGTTGCTTTCCTTCCGGGCGCGCTTGAATTACCTTGCCCGGCAGTGGGACAGGCGAGGCTCGGCTTGGGTGCCGGGCGGAGTCACCGGTGAGCGATACGGAGGCGTAGCGATGCACATGATGAGCGAGAGCATGGAGATGGTCCGCCGGTTGGGGTGGGTGTTCGCAGGCACGGCCGATGCGCGCGAGCGAGGCGAGGACAGCACCTTGGAATCACCATTGACAATCACGCCCGATGCCCGTGACATTATGATCGCCGGATCGCCGGATCGCCGGATCGCCGGATCGCCGGATCGCCGGATCGCCGGATCGCCGGATCGCCGGATCGCCGGATCGCCGGATCGCCGGATCGCCGGATCGCCGGATCGCCGGATCGCCGGATCGCCGGATCGCCGGATCGCCGGATCGCCGGATCGCCGGATCGCCGGATCGCCGGATCGCCCATGCTGCGTCCGCGTGACGGCCATGAGCGTTCCCGCATGGCTGCGCCGCTCCCGGCGTCCCTCCTCACCGCCTGAGCTTTCCTCCTCCGCCGGGCGGCATTCCGCTGCCCGCCGTCCCGCTTCCTCTTCCGGCAGTTCCAATCCTGCATCCGCGCAGCGCGTCCTTGCCGCGTGTGCGTCCGGTGCCGGCCTCCGGTTGCGGCGCGGCCTGCGCCCCGTCCTTGCCTCCGCGCTGCTTGCCCTTCCCCTGCTCGCCGGCCTGCCGACCGGGGCGCAGGCGCAGGTCGCGTGCAGCACGGCCAATGCCGACGGCTCCTATGACGTTCCCTTCGACTGGGCGCTGAAGCCCTCCGGCCTCGCCGCCGGCACCAAGTTCCGCCTGCTGTTCGCCACCTCGACGAGGCGCAACGCCTCAGCGACCGACATCGCGACCTACAACACCTTCGTGCAGACCCGCGCCAAGGCGGGCCACAGCGCGATCTCCGACAGCTGCGGCAACCTCTTCAAGGTGGTGGGCTCGACCTCCGCGATCGACGCCCGCGTCAACACCGACACCGAATCGACCGACACGGCGGCGCTGATCTACTGGCTGAACGGCGCCAAGGTCGCCGACAGCTACGCCGACTTCTACGACGGAAGCTGGGACAGCCGTGCGCACAGGACCGAATCGGGAGGGACCAGCAGTTATACGTTCGTATTTACAGGCAGCAATCAGGACGGCACCAAGAGCTCCTCCATTGCATTTGGTGCAGCGGCGGTTAGCACAGCCAATCTGAACAGCGGCGGTCCACTTGCTGGCTCCGGTTCTACTATTAACACCGCTACCCACCGCTTCCTCGCCCTCTCCCCGATCTTCACGGTAGGCACGAAGCCGGTGGTGAGCATTTCGGCGGGCACTTCGCCGGTGACGGAGGGCACGGCGGCGAGCTTCACCCTGAGCGTCACCCCGGCGCCGTCGGCGCCCCTGCCCGTCGGTGTGGCGATTGGCTCGGGGGGCGACTTCGTCCTTGCGGCCAACTTAGGCAACAAGACGGTCACCATCCCGGCCGGCGCCGCCACGCACGCCTTCACCGTCCCCACGGTCAACGACACCACGGACGAGGACGAGGGTAGTGTGCCTGTGGCTGTGACCAGCGGAACGGGCTACACGGTCGGCAATCCGGGAATCGCCATTGTCGACGTCACCGACAACGACGCCACACTTGTGAGCCTTGTGGCGACTTCGGACGTGACCTTCACGGAGGAGACTCCTTCGGACACGGCGGCGGTGACGGTGCGCCTGGCGCGGCGGCTCTACGCGGGCGAGAAGCTGGCGGTGCCGTTCGAGGTCACGGGAAGAGGGATTGCACTCCATGAGCAAGTGAATCCGAGCTACACCCTGTCCGTTTCGGGCAACGGAGCGACTGGAACGCTACTGACAAGTGCCACCACCTATGTACGCTTCACCGGCCACGACACCGACATCGTGCAGGAGGCCACGGTCACCCTGACGCCGACGAGCAACGACGACGGCGACACGGAGGCCGGCTCCGCCACGATAGGCATTTTGGATCTCTTTAGCGGCGACTGGGCCAACAGCTTCACCACCGTCGGCGGCGGCGGCGCGCCCGGCCCGGACACCTCGGTGAGGCTGGTCTATGCCGACAACGACGGGACGTTCGAGGACCTGATCCTGCGCGACCTCCCCGGGCCGCGGATCCACCTGGACGTTCAGGCCTCGCCGGATGTGACCGGGAGCGGGCGCGACTGGACCCTTGAGGAGGGGACCGACATCACGCTGCGGATCAGCAACCGCGCGGAGACCCTGCACACCCAGGACCTCACGGTGAACTACAACGTGAAGGGCGCCTACAAGCATGTCTCCGAGGCGAACCTGGAGACGCAGCGGGGGACCCGGGAGGTGACGCTTCCGGCGAACACGCGCTCGGTGCAGGTGACCCTGAACACCGAGGCCACCACCGACGACGAGACCGACGTGTCGCTGTCGGTGCGGCTCCTGGCCGCGACCGTGCCGGGGACCTACACGACCAACTTCCAGCCGCTGAACTTCACGGTCACGGACGGTTCGGACGGAGGCACGGGCGCCATCGCCCCGTTCGTCACGGTCGAGCGGTGGTGGCCCGGGTTTGCCGATCCGCGCAACGAAGGGGAGCATCTCCCGTTCGTGATTCGTTCCAATCCGGCGGCGCAGGTGCCGTTCCCGGTCTGGCTGAAGGTCGAGGAGACCGCGGGCGATTGCGTCGCGGCCGGGCTGGAGCGGGTGCACACGGTCCGGTTCACGCCCGGGACCGAGCTGCGGGTCCTGCGCGTGCCGACGGTGGACGACGGCGTGGACGAGCCGGACTGCGAGGTGCGGGTGTCGCTGGTCAAGGACACCGTCGGCACGGTGCCCACGGTGACTGAGGTTGTGCTGACCGGGGGCCGCGGCGCCTACATCATCAACCCGGGCGAGCGCGGCCCCTATATCGATGAGACCTCTCCGGAAAACTCGGTCCCCGCGGGCCGGGGAAGGGGGACCGCGACCGGGACGGTCTTCGACAACGACCCCGGCTCGTTCGATCGCGGCGGGCAGATCGGGCATAGCGAGTCCGATGCGGCGGTGGACCCGGCGCTGGTGGCGGAGGTCCGTGTCCGGGCGGCGGAGACCCATCACGGCCAGGCCCACGTGGACCGCTGGCGGCGCGTGCTGGTGGCGTTCGGGGTGGAGACTTACGAGGGTCTTTCGCCGACGACGGCGGCGGAGGCGGCGGCGAACGCGAAGAAGTACAGCAGCCCGCTCTGGCCCCGGATCGCCACGGCGCTGGCGGCGCTGGAGGCGGGACCCGTGGTCCCGGTCCGGCCGGTGGTGACGATCGCGGCGGATGCGGAGCAGGTCGGCGAGGGCGGCGCCGTGACCTTCACGCTGACGGCGGCCCCGGCGCCGGCGCGGGACCTCGCGGTGCACGTGGTGGCCGACGAGGAGATGGGCGCGGGGGACGACCTTGTGGGCAGCGGGCATATCGCCACGGTGACGATCCCGGCGGGGGAGAGTTCGGCGACGTGGACGGTGACGGCGATGTCGGACGAGGTGGAGCGGGCCGACGGCACGATGACGGGCCGGGTGGTGGCGGGCGACGGCTACGCGCCGGGCGATCCGTCCGAGGTGACGCTGGCGCTGCTCGACGACGACGAGGCGGCGCTCGAGGTCACGGTCTCGGGCGGCGACGCGGTGACCGAGGGCGGCGACGCGGTGTTCACCTTCACGGCGAGCCCGGCCCCTGCATCGGACCTTGCGGTGACGGTGACCGTTGCGGTCGAGGGCGCGTACGGCGTGACCGCGGGCACGCGGACCGTCACCGTCCCGGCGGCGGGCAGCGCCACGCTGACGCTGGCGACGGCCAATGACGACGTTGACGAGGCGGACGGATCGATCACCCTGACGGTGGAGGACGGCGACGGCTACACGGCGGGCGACCCCGCGTCGGGGACGGTCGCGGTGCGCGACGACGACGTGCCGGCGGTGCGCGTCGCGGCCGGGGATGCGGTGACCGAGGGCGGCGATGCGGTCTTCACGCTGACCGCGAGCCCGGCGCCGGCGGCAGCGCTGACCGTGACGGTGACCGTGGCGGCCGCCGGCGACTACGGCGTGACCGCGGGCACGCGGACGGTGACCGTCCCGACCACGGGCAGCGCCACGCTGACGCTGACGACGGCGAACGACAAGGCGGACGAGGCCGACGGCTCGGTCACCCTGACGGTGGATGCGGGCAGCGGCTACACGGTGGGCGCGCCCGGCTCGGGCACGGTCGCGGTGCATGACGACGACGATCCGGCGGTGAGCGTCGCGGCCGGGGATGCGGTGACCGAGGGCGGCGACGCGGCGTTCACCCTCACGGCGGATCCCGCCCCGGCATCGGACCTGACCGTGACGGTAACGGTGGCGGTCGAGGGCGAGTACGGCGTGACCGCGGGCAAGCGGACCGTCACCGTCCCGGTGTCGGGCAGCGCGGTGCTGACGCTGGCGACGACAAACGACGAGGCGGACGAGCCGGACGGCTCGGTCACCCTGACGGTGGATGCGGGCGAGGGCTACACGGTCGGCGATCCGGCGTCGGGGACGGTCGCGGTGCGCGACGACGACGAGCCGCTGCCGCTGGTGATCTCGGTGGCCGACGCGACGGTGACGGAGGGCGACACCGCCTCGCTGATGTGGTTCACGGTGCGCCTGTCGGAGCCTTCGGCGGAGACGGTGACGGCGCGGGCGGACACGCGCCCCTCGACCCCGGTATCGGCGAAGCCGCGGGAGGACTACTGGCCGGTGCGGTCCGGGCTGGTTCGGTTCAGGGCGGGCGAGACCGAGCAGCGGGTGCCGGTCTACATCGCCGACGACAATCACGACGAGGACGCGGAGACGTTCGAGCTGGTGCTGTCGGCCGCCGACGGCGCGCGGATCGGCGACGGGGTTGCGGTGGGGACGATCGTGAACGACGACCCGATGCCGGCGGCGTGGCTGGCGCGGTTCGGGCGCACGGTTGCGGAGCAGGCGCTCGACGGGATCGCGGGCCGGATGGCGGCGCCGCGCACGCCGGGCATGCAGGGCGCGATCGCCGGTCAGGCGCTCTCGTTCGGCGCACCCGCCAACGACAATGCGGCTGCGGGCCATGTTGCGGCCGGGTCCTCGACACTCGGCGTGACCGGGTCTCCGGCGCTGGCCGATGTCGCGCAGGCGTTCGGCGGGCACTCCGACCGATTCGGCGCGGGCGATTCCGGTCATGACGCGGCCGGCTTCGGTCCCGGCCCCGGCTCGTTGTCCGGGGCGGGCTTCTCGCAATCGCAAACCATGACGGCGCGCGACGCGCTGCTCGGCAGCAGCTTCTCGCTGACCGGCGCGGCGGACGGCTCGGGCGGCAGCATGGCGTTCTGGGGCCGTGCGGCGCAAGCGCGCTTCGACGGCCGCGAGGGGACGTTCTCGCTCGACGGAGCGGTCACCACCGGCATGCTCGGCGCGGACTATGCCCGCGGCAAGTGGCTGGTCGGCCTGGCGCTCGCGCAAAGCGAGGGCGAGGGGGACTATCGCGACACCGGGGCCGATCCTCGTTCCGACAGCCAGACCTGTCCCGCGATTGACGGACAGGAGATGCCGGAGTGGTGCAACGGGGCCGTGCGCGCGGGCGACGGCAGTGTGGAGGCGTCGCTGACGGCGGCGATCCCCTATGCGGCGTTGCAGGCGTCGGAGCGCCTCAAGCTCTGGGGCGCGGCGGGTTACGGCACGGGCGAAGTGACGCTCAAGACCGCGCTCGGCGGCAGCTACAGGGCGGACACGACCTGGAGCATGGCGGCGGCGGGGCTCCGGGGCGACCTGCTGGCGCCCCCGGCGGAGGGCAGCGGTCCCGCCCTGGCGGTGACCTCGGACGCGCTCTGGACGCGGACCTCTTCGGAGAAGACCCGCGACCTCGCGGCGTCGGACTCCGACGCGACCCGGCTCAGGCTCGGCCTGGAGGGCAGCTACCGCATGGCCCTTGAAGGCGGCGGTCATCTGACCCCCAAGCTCGAAATCGGCGCGCGCCATGACGGCGGCGACGCCGAGACCGGCTTCGGGGTCGAGCTCGGTGGCGGGATCGTCTGGACCGACCCGGCGCTGGGCCTCTCGCTCGACGTTTCGGGCCGCACGTTGATCGCGCACGGCAACGACGACCTGAGGGACCGGGGCTATGCGGCGTCGCTCGCCTTCGACCCGGACCCGGCGACGCAGCGGGGTCCGTCGCTCAGCCTGCGCCAGGAGTTCGGCGGACAGGCGCAGGGCGGGCTCGACGCGCTGTTCCAGCCGGCGACGCTGGAGGACCGCACTGGCGGCAGCGAAGCCGCGTCCCGCTGGGCAATGGAGGCGGCCTACGGCTTCCCGGCTTTCGGCGGGCGCTGGACCGGCAGCCCGCATGTCGGCCTGGGGCTCGCTACGGCTGCGCGCGACTACAGCGTCGGCTGGCGGCTGACGCCCGCGGCCAACGCGAACGCGCCCGACATCTCCTTTGGCCTCAAGGCCACGCGCAGGGAAAGCGACAGCGCCGCACCGGAGCACGCCATTGGGTTCGAGGCGGTCGCGCGCTGGTGACGGCGCGCGCCGCGGCATGAGCGCGGGCGGTCGTCCGCTGGCGGCGACGGCCGGGGAGACCGGGGTGCGGATCGAGGGGCTGCGGCTCGCGGGCGGTGCGCCGGTGGTGAAGATCGAGCGCGCACGCCGCGCGGCGACGGGCCGGTGAGGCGCGGCGGGGTCATTGCCATCGCCTCCCGGCGCGCCGCCGGGGGGCATGGCCCGCGGCGGGCGTCAGGCGCGGGTGACCTTCCAGAGCACCTTTCCGACGATGTGGACCTCGTCGGCCCGGCACTCGTAGGGCGGGTAGTCGGGATGTGCGGAGGCGAGGCGGAGCATGCCCTTCGCGGTGAGCGCCTCGACGCGCTTGACGACGAGCCCGGTGCCGTCCCAGAGCACGAAGAGCTCGCCGGCGGCGGGCACGCGGCGCGCGGTGTCGACGACGAGGCGGTCTCCCTCGCGGAGCTCGGGCTCCATGGAGATGCCGCGCACCTTGAGGATGCGCAAGCAGGAAGGGTCGGCGTCGCCCTCGTGGCGGACCATCGATTCGGGCAGGCGCCATCGGGCCTTCTCGTGGACGAAGTCGTCGTTCCAGGCACCGGGCCCGGCGGCGGCCTCGACCTCGACTTCGGCGACCGAGGCGCTGGCGGTGCGCCGTCGCTTCGGTCCGGTCCAGGGCTTCGGAGCCGGCAGCGCGTCGTGGCGCAGCGCCGCGGCGTCGCAGCCGAGGAGCTCGGCGAGCGTCTCGGTGTCCTGGAAGGAGAGCACGCGGGGCATGCCTCTGGCGAGGTACTGCTGGAGGTAGGCCTTGTTCCTGCCGATGGCGAGCGAGGCTTCGGCGAGCGAGACGCCGGCTTTCCAGAGGCGTTGTTGCAGGGCTTCGCGTACCGGGTCGCGTTCCATCGTGGGGTTCCTCGTCCATGCTGCGCAATCGCAGGATAACTCCTAACTAACACCGTTGTCAACGAGGCGCGTTCGTTTTACGTTCGCGCCCATGACGAACCTCGACCGACAGCTCCGCGCCCTTCTCGGCGCGTTCCTGGAACAGACGGACACCAGCGCCCGGCGCTTCGGCGTCGAGGCGCTGGGCGACCCGGGCTTCATGGCCTCGCTGGACCGCGGCCGCGGTCTCGGGCTCAGGACCGTCGACCGCCTCCTCGCCTTCATGGGCCTTGCGCCGGTCGCGCCTGCGTTCCGGCGCGAGGTGGAGGCGTTCCTGGGGGCGACCGGCACCAAGGCCTACGTGTTCGGCGAGCTCGCGCTGGGCGACCCCAGCTTCGTCGACCGTCTGCGCCGGGGCGCCTCGTTCCGGCTCACGACGGTCGCGCGGGCGCGGGCGTGGATGGCGGGCCAGGCCTGCGCGGCGGCGCGCGCGGCGATGCGCGCGGCGGTGGCGGGGGCGCCGCTGCTCGGCGAGGCGGACCACGGCGCACCACAGGGAGATTGCGACATGAACCACGCCAACGGCGAATATCTGAGCACGCGCAAGGCGGCGGCCGCGCTGGGGCTCTCGCCCCGCACGCTCGACCGCTACCGCGAGACCGGCAAGGGGCCGGCCTATCACCGCTTCGGCCAGCGCATCGTCTACCGCCAGGGCGACCTCGACGACTGGGCGGCGAAGCGGCGCGTGCCGGCGGCGGACGAGACCCCGCCGGACGATGACGGCGACGGGTCGGGCGCACCGCGGGGAGAGGACCGATGAGGGCGCGGGCAGGAACGATGACCGCGGCCATGGACACGGACCGCGCGGGCGAGGCGCTGCGCATCGCCGCCGCGGCGGGTCTCGCCGTGGCGGCGGTGCTCGCCGCGCCGGAGATGGCGCTCGCGACCACGGACACCACCTTCGGCACCCCGCTGGACACGGTGGAAGGGATCGTCGGCGGCACCGGCGGTCAACTCGCCGCGGCGCTCGCCGTCGGCGCCGCGTTGGTCGGCTCGGTGCTGCGCTTCAACGCGATGCAGCTGATGGGCGCGGTCGGCGTCGGCATCGCCGCGGGCGCGGGCACCGGCATCGTCACCGGCCTGGTCGGGACGGCGATCGTCTGATGAACGACACCGCGCGCCACACCATTCCCCGCCGGCTCGACGATCCGGAGCGCTGGCTGTTCTGGACCGTCGACGAGGCGGCGGCCCTGATGGGCCCCGCCCTGCTCGGCCTTGCGGCGAACCAGTTCGTGCCGGGGCTGGTCGCCGGAGTGGGCGGCTGGCTGCTGCTGAGGCGGGTGAAGCGCGGCGGCGGGGCCAACATCGCGCGCTACGCGCTCTACTGGTTCCTGCCGGACTTCGTGCTGCGTCTGAAGGCGACGCCGCCGAGCCACCTCCGGCGCTTCGCGGGCTGAGGCGGAAGGATGCGGCGTCTGGACCTCGATCTTGCCGTCCGCCGGGTGCGGGACGTCCGCCTCGCGCTGGTCGGGCTGCTGGTGCTGTCGATGACGGCCAACCTTGCGCTCACCGTGGGCTTCGCCGGGCGCGAGACGGTGACCGTGCTGATGCCGGCGACGGCGGGTCCGGCATGGGAACTCGGCAGCGGCGGCGCGGGGGAAGGCCGGGCCGGCGCCCGGTATCTGGAAGACATGGCGCGCACCGTCGCGGTGACGCTGCTGACGCTGACGCCGGAGAACGCGGCCCATGTCCGCCGCGCGGCGGCGCGGCTTTCCCACGCCTCGGCGCGCGGCGCGATCGGCGCCTGGGTCGAGGCCGAGGCGGCGCGCATGGCCGGACGCGACCTCGCCAGCGCCTTCTACCCGGCGGAGATCGAGGCCGACCCGGCGCGGCTCGGCGTGGAGATCGCGGGCGAGCTGGTGACCTGGATCGGGCGCGAGGAGTCCTCGCGCGAGGACCGGCGCTACCGGCTCGCCTTCCGCATCGACGCCGGGCGCATCGGCCTCCTGCGCTTCGAACAGATGGAGAGTGGAAAATGACACGACGGACCGGCATGGCCGCGCTGATTGCGGCCCACGTCTTCTTCATGGCCGCGGTCGCGGCGGCGGCGGCGGCGCCCGCGGCGGCGATGCAGATCCTCGATGCGGTGGACCATGCCGAGCTCGCGGCGGAGATTTCCGCCACCGGGGTCAACCGCATCGCGCTCATGGGCGACCGGATCGCCAGGGTGGTGCGCGCGCCGGACGGATATGCGGTCGAGCACGGCGGCGCCTCCGGCGACCTCTATCTGCGCCCCTCGGTCCCGGCCGCGCCCGGAGCGGCGCCGGGCGGTCCCGTCACGCTGTTCGTCGGCACGGAGAAGGGGTTCACCTACCGGCTGACGCTGACGCCCTCGGTGCGGGGTTCGGCGCAGATCCTGATCCGCAACGGCGGGGCCGTGGCGGAGGTGCGCGCCGCGGCCCCCGGGGACAGCGCGCACGTGGCGGCGCTGGTGGGCCTGGTGCGCGCCGCCGCCCGGCGGGAGGTGCTGCCCGGCTACGAAATCCTGGCATCCGCCGGCGGTCCGGCCGCCGGGCTGACGTTCATCGAGACCTGGCGGGGTCCGCGCTTCACGGCGCTCGTCTTCGAGGCCGCGCGTCCGGCATCGGGCGGTGCGGACGGGTTTGCGGGCCTCGCCGGGACCATCGGGGCGCTTGCGGGCGCCGGCCGTGTGTCGGCGCTCTGGCTGGCGGCGCCCGGCACCGGCCCCTCGGGCGGGCGTCTCGGCGTGGCGGTGACCGAAACCGCCCCCGCGGGAGCGCCGCGATGAGCGCCCGCAAGGACCGGCCCCGCGACCGCGACCCGGTGGACGCCGATGCCGTGCGGCGGCGCCAGCTTCTGCTGTTCTCCGCGATCGCGGCGGTGCTGCTGGTGGCGGTGGCCGCGTGGCTCGGCATGGGCGGCGGCAAGGACACGGCGGCGCCGGGCGGCATCGAGGCGGAGATCGCCGGGCCGGACGCGGCCGAGAAGGTCTGGACGCGGCGCTCGGAGGCGCGGCTCGGCGGGATCGAGACGCAGATCCGCGAGATGCGGCAGGAAGCGCGGACGCTCCGGGCCGACAACGACCGGCTGCGCGCAAAGCTGGAGGCCGACGCGGCGGACGCGCGCGAGGTCATCGACCGCCAGGCGGCGCTGATCGACGAGCTGCGGCGCGGCCTTCCGGCGCAGGACGGCGCCGGGCCGGGCGCCGCGCCCGCCGGCGATCCGTGGTTCCGGGGACAGGCGCCGGCGCGCGCGCGGCCGGGCGGGCAGGCACAGCCGGCGATCCGGGCGCCCGGGCGCATGATCGAGACCTTCGAGCTCGACGGCGCGCCGCAAGCTTCCGCAACCCGTTCGCGCAGCGGGCCCGAACTGGTGGCCGACGCCGTGGCGAAGCCGGTCTCGGCCTGGCTGCCGGCAGGCGCCCATGCCGAGGCGGTCGTGCTGGCCGGCGTCGACGCCTCGGCCGGGGTGTCGTCCCAGGGCGATCCCCGCCCGGTGCTGCTCAGGATTACCGGACGCGCCTGGACCGCGGCGCCATCGGGTTCGGGGGACGGCGCGGCCCTGGCGGTCGACGTCGACGGCTGCACCGTGACCGGCGCGGCCCACGGCGATCTCTCCTCGGAGAAGGTCTATGTGCGCTTCAGGACGATGACCTGTGCGGGACCCGAGCCCGGAACCGTGATCGAGACCGACGTCGCGGGGTTCGTCGCGGGCTCGGGCAAGACCGGGGTGCGCGGGCCCGTGGTGAGCCGCGAGGGCGCGCTGGTCGAGAAGGCGTTTCTCGCCGGCATGGTCTCCGGCATCGGCCAGGGCGTCGCCCAGGCGTTCCAGCCGCAGGCGGTGGCCACGGGGACCGGCGCGGCAGTGGCCGGCACGGGCCTGGGCGACATCGGCCGCGCCGGCCTCGGCGCCGGCGCCGGTTCGGCCGGGCAGAAGGTGGCCGACTACATGATCCGGCGCGCCGAGCAGTACCAGCCGGTGGTCCAGCTCCAGGCCGGCACGAAGGTGACGCTGGTGTTCCTCGAGGGCGCCCGCATCGGGGGAACGCCTCGTTCCGACGGCCGCGCGCCGAAGCCGACCCGAACCGCTCAGCAAGGACAATGACCATGACGCATGCAACGAAACCCGTCTTGCGCCGAACGGCGCTCCCGGCGGCAACGCTCGCCGCGCTCCTGCTCGCCGGTTGCTCGACCGGCCATATCGGCGAGAGCTGGCAATGCCCGCTGGCCGAGGGGGGCGCATGCGACAGCGTCGCGGCGGCCGATCCGGCGGTGCCGGAGCGCAAGGCGGCCGGCGCCGGCGCGCTGCGCGAGCCGCTCTGGCGGGTGCGGACCGCGGAGCCCGGGACGTCCCCGGGACCGGGACAGGCGGCGGAGCCGCCCTGCCCGGCGGCCTGCGATAACGGCTTCGATCCCTTCGCCTGGCTGGCGCGGCTGTTCCAGGCGGAGGCGCATGAAGGCGAGGCGCGGCCGGACGCGGGATCGGCGCGGGCATCCTCCGCGCCGGCGATGCCGCCTTCGGACCCGTTGCCGGGCGAGGAAGCCGCCTTGCCCGCCGCCGCGCGGACCGCGGAACCGGAGACCTCCTCCCTCCCGGCCGAACCGGAAGCGGCGCAGGTGCACATGGGCGCCGGCGATCCGCACGAGGAGGACCTGCGCACCGGCGAAGTGGTGGCGCGGATCTGGATCGCCCCCTTCGTCGACGCGAACGGCGTCTACCGCGAGGCGTCGCATGTGCGGGTGGTGCTGGAGCCCGCCGGCTGGAGGCTCCCCTGATGTCTTCTGGCGCGCTGTCCCGCTTGCTGGAGCTGTTCGAGGGGCCGGAGGCGCCGGGGGCGTGGACGCCGCCGCCCGTGCCGGCCGCGCTCCATGCCCTGCTGCCCTGGCGCGCCTTCGACGAATCGAGCGAGCTCTACGTCAATGCGGGCTCCACGGGGTTCATCGTCGAGCTGCCGCCCTTCGCCGGCATCGACGCCGAGACCCTGGGGGCGCTGGCCGGAACGCTGGCCGACGCGGCGCCCGAGCGCTGCACCGTCCAGATCGTCCACTGGGCGAGCCCGCGCTTCGGGGCGGCGGCGCGCGCCTGGGGCGGGCCGCGCAGCGATGCCGGCGGCGCGTTGGCGCGGATGGGCGCGCGGCGCCGGGACATGCTCGGCGCCGGGGGCTGGCGGCGGCTGCACGGCGGCGGGCCGCCCTTCACGCTGTCCGACTACCGGGTGTTCGTCACCGCCTGTCTCGCGGGCGGTCCCGGTCCGGCGTCCGAGACCGCGCTCGGCGCCTTCCGCCGGGCATTGGAGGGCACGCTGGCGTCCGCCGGGGCGCAGACCCGCCGGCTGGAGCCGGACGCGCTGCTCTCGCTCGCGGCGGAACTCACGAGCCCCGACATCGGCGGGTACCGCGACGGCGGGGCCGAACGCCCGCCCCGGCGCTGGGCGCCGCGCGATCCGCTGCACGAACAGTGCATCGCGCCGGGCCGTGCGCTCACCGTCGCGCCCACCGGCCTCACCTTCCATCACGGGGGAACGCCCCGGTCCGCCGACGGGGGCCGCGACGACGGCTCCGGCGACATCGCCGTGCGGGTGCTCAGCGCCATCGCCTTCCCGGAGGTCTGGCCGGGCTGGCGCGGCAATGCGCTGATCGGCGACTTCCACCGCGACTTCCTCCAGCCCGGCTGCCCGGTGCTGACCTGCCTCACCCTCACGACCGGCGACGAGGCGGCCGGCGAGAAGGCCTTCCTCAAGTCCGCCCGCGCGACCCAGCAGGCCGGCACCGGCATTGCCAGGTATCTCCCCGGCCTGCCCGAGAAGGCGCGCGACTGGCAGACCGTCACCGAGCGGCTCAAGGACGGCGAGCGGCTGGTGCGCGCCTGCTACATGGCGGCGGTCTACGCGCCGCTGGACAGCCTCGACGAGGCCGAGCAGGCGGTGCGCGCGATCTATCACGGCCAGGGCTGGCGGGTGAACGCCGAGCGCTACATGCAGCTGCCTTCCTGGCTCGCCTGCCTGCCCATGGCGTCCGCCGGCGGTCTCGACGCCGACCTCGAACGCATGGGCCGGATGAAGACGCTCTTGACATCTTCCGCGGTCAATCTCGCACCGTGGCACGGCGAGTGGCGCGGCCAGCCGATGAACCCGGATAATCCGCCGGCGCTCTTTCTCATAGGCCGCCGGGGCCAGCCGGCCTGCTGGTCGCCCTTCGCCAACGAGGCGGGCAACTACAACGTGGCCGTCACGGGGAAGTCGGGCTCCGGCAAGTCGGTGCTGATGCAGGAGCTGGTCACCGGCCTGATCGGCGCCGGCGGCGAGGCCGTGGTGATCGACGACGGGCGCTCGTTCCAGCACACGGCCGAGGCCCTGGACGGAGCGTTCATCGCCTTCGGCAAGGACCCGGCCTGCCTCAACCCCTTCGCCATGATCGACGCCGGGACGGCCAATCGCGACGGCGATTACCGCGAGGAATGCTTCGCCATGCTGGCGGGCGTCATCGGGCGCATGGCGAGGCGCCGCGGCGGGATCGACGACATCGAGGCGGCGCTGATCGCCGAGGCCATCGCGGCGGCCTGGGACGAGGCCGGCAACGATGCCGATCTCGGCACGGTGCGGGGCCATCTGGCGAAGCGCGACGACCGCCGCGCGGCCGACATGGCGACCTCGCTCGGCCCCTGGTGCCCCGGCGGCGCCATGGGGCGGCTGTTCGCCGGCTCGAACGTGCCCGACCTGGACAACGCCATGACGGTGTTCGAGCTCGCCGAGCTCAAGGGCCGCGGCGACGTCCAGGCCGTCGTGCTGATGCTGGTGGTCTTCCTCGCCACCCAGCGCATGTATCACGGCCCGCGCACGCGGGCGAAGGCGATCGTCATCGACGAGGCCTGGGACCTGCTCTCCGGCGAGGACAGCCGGGCCTTCCTCGAAGGCGCGGCCAGACGGGCCCGCAAATACCGCGGCTCGCTCATCACCGGCACCCAGTCGGTCAACGACTACTACGCCAACCCCGCCGCCCGCGCCGCGTGGGAGAACTCGGACTGGGTGATCTTCCTCGCCCAGAAGGACGAGTCGGTCGAGCTGCTCAAGTCCGAGAAGCGCATCCATTGCGATCCCGGCATGGAGCGGGCGCTGAAGAGCCTGACCACCGCCGACGGGCGCTATGCCGAGCTGGTGCTGCACGGCCCGGACGGCTGGCGTGTGGCGCGCCTCGTGCTCGACGCCTGGTCGGTGGCGCTGTTCTCCTCGCGCGGCCCCGCCTTCGCGGCGGTCGAGACCCTCAAGGCCGAGGGGCTCAGCACCGTCGAGGCCATCGACCGGCTCGCGGGCGACGCCCCCGCCGCTGCCGGACATTCCGAACCATCCGAAACGGAGGAAGCCGCATGACGCGGAAAGCAACTGCCCAGCGCTCGCTCAACTGGCCGGACGATCCCGAGACCGTGACGGCGGCCGATATCGACTTCGAGGCGCTCGCCCATGTGCTGGCCAACACCTGCCGCCGGGGCGGCTGCATGCGCGGCTACCACTCGGTCGCGGCCCACGCCGTCGCGGTCAGCGAGGAAATCGAGGCGCTGGACGGGCTGGAAGACGCACAACGCCGGAAGCTGGCGCTGCACGCGCTGGTCGCGGACGCGCCGTCCGCCTGGCTGCGGGGGCGCCTGCGGGACTCGCAGCGCGCGGCGGAGCCCGGATCGCGGTCCGGGCCAGGCCGCGCCGGAAAGCTCGCCTCGGGGATCGAGAGCGCGGTGCGCGAGGCGGCGGGGCTCGATGCCGTGCTGGAAGAGGAACTGGCCGAACTGCTGCGCTTCGTGACCCGGATGGCGGCGGCGACCGAGAGCCGCGACCTGCTCGACGGAAACGCGCCGGTGGGCGCCGGGGTCGCCTTCCCGCCGCTGAAACGGCGCATCCGCAGCGTCCCGCCGGACAAGGCGGCGCAAGCGTGGCTCGCCCGCTTGCGGGCGCTCGGCATGGCGCCGGGCGGGGACGCGGGCGGGAAGGCGGAGAGCGAACGGTGACGGGGAGGCCGGAGATGGCGCGAACGGGAAGGCGAAGCCCGAAGCGGCGGGGAAGGAAGGGGATCGTGACCGGGGACGGAAAGCGGCGCGAACGCGGCGGCGCGGCCACGGCGGCCCGCGTGCCGGCGATCCAGGTGGTGCGGGACGCCGAGGAGGTGTTCCGGGCCGCGATCCTGGCCGGGGTGCTGTCCGCCGGACGCTCGGACCGGCACTGGGCCGGGCACTACCTCTACATGTTCCATGACGAGGACGGCACGGCGTGGTTCAAGCACCGCGATACCCGCGCCCGGGTCTCGATGACCGCGCGCCGGCGCGCGGCGGGATACCGGCCGTGAGCGAGCTTCGCGTCGTGCTTTGCGCCGCGCTGCTCGCGGGCGGCGTGGCGGCGGCGGTCGCCGCGGCCGTGCTGCGCCTTGGCGCGCCGGAGGCCGCGTCCATCGCGAGCGTGCGGCTCGGCGAGATGGCCGCCGCCTACACGACCCGCGCCGCCGCGCAAGGCGGGACGGCCGGGGACGTGCGCGCGTGGGGCGAAGCCCTCGAAGCCGCACTCGACCGGGTATCCCGGCGTCATGGCGCGGTGCTGCTGCCGGCGCGCGCGGTCGCGGCCGGGGCGCCGGACATGACGCCCGAGGTCGAGGCGGTCCTCGCGGAGCTTCTTGCGCGAAGGAAGGACGCGCCCGCCCGGGCGGCGCCGGGAGACGGAAGGTGAGCGCCGGGCGCCCCGCCCTTGCCCTGCGCGGGGCGGGTCCACGACGCCGCCGTATCGGCCTTGCGGCGATGATCGCGCTGGCGGCGCTCTGGCTGGCCGCGGTCTCGCACCTCCACGTCAATGCGAGCTGGTCGGACGGCGCCTGGGGCTATGCCGCCTTCCCGCTCTTCGGCGAGGCGCCGGAGGTCGGCGACCGGGTGCTGTTCGAGCCGCCCGAGGATGTCGGCAGCAAGGTGCCGTATCTCAAGACGGTGCGCGGCGTGCCGGGCATGGCGGTCACGGTCGGGCCGGGCGGAACGGTCTTCCTGGACGGCGAGCCTGTCGCCCGCGCCAAGGCGCATGCGCTCGACGGGCGCCCGCTCGTGGCCATCGCACCCGGGATCGTCCCGCAGGGGCATTTCTACCTGCACGCCGGTCACGTCGACAGTCACGACAGCCGCTATGCCGAGATCGGCCTCGTGGCTGCTGAGCGCATCCTCGGGCGCGCCGTGGCCATGCCGGATATCCCGTGGCTGGGGCTGAACGGACCGCTGGCCGGGCCGGAGGACGCCGCTCCGGCATCGGAGTCCGCCACGGGCCTGCCGCATGCCCATGGCGGGCCGGCGCCCGTGGAGGCGGCGCGATGAGGCGCGCATGCCCGGCGTTGCTTGCCGCCGTCCTGCTGTTCGCGGCCGCCCTGCCGGGCGCCGTGTCCGCGAAGGACCTCGGCGTGCGCGGCGCGACCTGGCCGGTGGCAGAGCCGGACCTGCTGGCGCAGATCGAGGCGCGCCTCGTCGAGATGGAACGCTCGGGCGCGCTGGCGCGGCTGGAGGACGAGGCCCGCGCCAATGCTCGGCGGATGCTGGAGGAACCGGACCCGGCGCCCGGCATCGCGCCGGCCAGGGAGGAACGCTCGCGCCTGTTCGATCCCGCCATCACGGTCGCGCGCGACATCCGCACGGCCGACGGCGTGTCGGTCGCCGCCGCCGGTACGCGGGTCAACCCGCTGGAGCGCATGACGCTCGCCCGCGACCTGCTGTTGGTCGACGGCAGGCGCGAGGCGGAGATCGCCTGGGCGCTGGCGCGGGAAGAAGAGAGCGGGCGCCCCGCGAAGGTCGTGCTGCTGGCCGGGCGGCCGTTGGAGCTGATGCGGAGGCACCGCCGGCCCTTCTTCTTCGACCAGGGCGGGCGCCTCGCCGCGCGCTTCGGGCTCAGCCTCACGCCGGTGCTGGTCGCCCAGGACGGCGCGCAACTGCGGATCACCGAATTCCCGGTCGAGAGCCTGCCCCGGACCGGATCCGGGGACCTGGATCCCGCTGAAATCGAAGAGAAGGAGTGAGCCATGCTGAACATGAACCGGGCGACCCTCGTGGGCCACGCGGGACGCGATCCCGAGCTCCGCGATCTGAAGAAAGGCGGCAAGGCGGCCACATTCACGCTCGCCACGACAGAGAAATGGACCGGCGGGGACGGCCGCCCGGCCGAGGCGACCGAATGGCACCGGATCGTGGTGTACGGCCCCACGGTCGCGACGGTCGGGAAGATGCTGCGCAAGGGCGACCGGGCGATGGTCGAGGGCCGGATCGCGACGCGCGATTACCGCGACAGGGAAGACGCGGCCCGGACGGTCACCGAGATCGTGGTCGCCGGCCGGCAGGGCATGGTCAACATCCTGTCCGAGCGCCGCGCGCCGGAAGAAACGCCGGGTGCCGGTGACGGCCCTGCACGGGCAGAAGTGGAATGATCCGCCGCCTGCTCCCGCTGGCGGCGCTGGTCCTCGCGGCCGTGGCGTGGTCCGCGCCGGCCTCGGCGCAGTCCTGCACCGGGCGCTTCGTCAACCCGATCTCGGACGTCTGCTGGGAATGCCTGTTCCCGATCTCGATCGGGCCGATCTCCATCGGCAGCGTCTCGGGCGTGCTGGACACGCCCAACCCGTCCTCGCCGATCTGCTTCTGCGGCTCGCCCATTCCCCGCATCGGCCTCTCGCTCGGGGTCTGGGAGCCGGCACGGCTGGTCGACGCGACCCGGGCGCCCTGGTGCTTCCCCAACCTCGGCGGCCTCACCATAAACCCCGGCCTGCCGGCCGGTCGCGGGCGCACCGGGGCCGCGGGCGGCGACGGCGCCAAGGGTTCGGTCTGGCACGCGCACTACTACATGTATCCCCTGCTGTCCTGGATCGGCGTGCTGCTCGATCTGGGCTGCCTGGAGGGCGGCGGGCTCGACATCGCCTGGGCCTCGGAGCTCGACCCCGCCTGGCTCGACGACGAGCTGACGTTCCTGCTCAACCCCGAGGCGGCGCTGTTCGCCAACCTGCCGGCCCAGGCCGCCTGCGCCGCCGACTGCGCGGCCTCCTCCGTCGGCCTGCCGCTCGATCCGCTGTTCTGGTGCGCCGGCTGCCAGGGCGGGATGTATCCGCTGACCGGCAACGTGGCGGCCCATGTCGGCGGCGTGCAGGCGTCGCTGCTCGCATCCCAGCGCCTGCTCTACCGGCTCCACCGCGCCGGGCTTGCCTGGGGCACGTTCGGCTCGGGGGCGCTCTGCGGGCGCTACCCGATGCCGGTGATGAAGAAGAGCCAGTACCGCTGGCAGATGACCCAGCCGGTCCCGGCGGTCGACCCGTTCACCGGCTGCAACCCGACCGGGCGCTCCTCGGTGCTCTGGGAAACGCTGCGCGAACTGCCGGTCGCGGGCGAGAATTTCGGGTTCCTGCTGTGGAGAAAACGAAATTGCTGCTTGCTCTGAACCCATTGAAACACAACGATAATTTCCACGTCGAGGATAGCCCGATGCACCGTTTCCGACAAGCGCCGACAGTCCTGTTCCTGACCGCCCTGCTGCTGGCGGCGGACTGGTCCGCAACGCCGCAGGCGGAGGAAATGCCGCGCGTCGCGGATGCCGACAGGAACGCCGCGCGGCTGGTCGAGGAGGTGCTGCGCAAGGCAGGAGGAAGCGGCGAGGACTCTCTCGGATCATGGTCCCGGTCGATCCTGGACCGCGCGCTCGAACGCGCCGGCGAGACCGCGCGGCAGACGATCCCCGGATCGACCGCGCCGCTTCCGGCCGAACGCCATGCGGGGAGCCTTGCCGGGAATGCGGCCGGACGCGGCGGCACGGCGGAAATCCTCATCTTCACGAGCCTCTCGGTGCCTGCCGCAAGCTGGCGGCAATGGGCGCACGAGGCGGCCTGGACGGGCGCGCCGCTGGTGCTGCGCGGCGTCGGCGCCGGCGGGCTGACCGAAACCGCGAAGCGGATAGGCGACCGCCTCGGCGGCGCGGAAGCCGGGGTCGCCATCGACCCCCGCCTGTTCCGCCTGTTCGGCGTCGAGCGGGTGCCTGCCGTGGTCGTCGTGCCGGGCGGCGTGCCGCCCTGCCGGAGCCGGGGTTGCGCCGACCCCGGATCGGGGGGAGCCGGCCCCGGCCCCCGAGCCGGGGGGGCAGGCTTTCGCGCACCGCCCCACGACCTGGTGGCCGGGAACATCGGGCTCGTGGCTGCGCTGGAAGCCGTAGCGGACGAGGGAGCCGTCGCCCGCGACGTCGCCCGCCGTCATCTCGAACGCCTGAGAGGGGAGGAGCGGCCATGACGGAAGAATCCGATCCTGTCCGCGACCGCATCGAGATCGCGCTGGACCGGGGGACGCGCGTCTTCCGGCTTCTGACCTGGACCGCGATGTTCGCTCTCGTTTGCCTGATGCTGTGGGTCGTCTCCGGCATGGCGGCACGGGCGGAGGACCCCAAGGCGGCGGCGCGCGCCATCGGCAATGCAGGCAATGCGGCGGCGCGCGCGATCGCGCGGGACTCCTCCACCGCGGCGGACGTTCCGGGCTATGCCGGGACGAACCTGCCGGAACGCAGCATCGGCGCAAGCCGGCTCCAGGACGAAGGCCGGGCGCGGCTCGCCGATCCGGACGACACCGGTGGGGCCGCCGGGCGAAGCGTCGTCGAGGGCGTGACCGTCCGGCCCGCCGTTCCGGTGACGGCGGGCGATCCCGGCGTGGCGCGCGGCAAGGCCGTGAGTGCCGATCCGCAGAACCCGGCCCATGGCGCCGGCAGTCTCGCCTCGGGCAGCGTTGCCGATTGCGGGGCGGGCCTGCCGGACGCCGAGCGCGGCGGCGCCTGCGGCTCGGTGCGCTGGTGCGTCGGAGCCGGCTGCGACAGCACCGAGCCGCAAGCCAATACCGGCTTTGTGGAGGCGACCACGCGGCTCAACATGGCGCTGGAGATGGGCGGAGAAGAGTTCGACCGCGAGAATCTCCGCATCTTCACCGGCAAGAAACGGCGCTGCCACATCCATTTCGGCGGCCTCGCCAATTGTTGCAGGAACAGCGGTCTGCTGGTCGGGCTCGCCAACTGCTCGGCGTCGGAGAAGGAACTGGCGAAGGAGCGCAATGCCGGCAACACCCACTATCTCGGGCGGTACTGCTCGAAGCGCGTCTTCGGCGTCTGCATCCGCCGCTCGCGGGCCTGGTGCGTGTTCGGCTCGAAGCTCGGGCGCATCCTGCACCAGCAGGCCCGGCCGCAGCTCGGCATAGGATGGGGCAGCTGCCGGGGCTTCAGCGTGGCCGAGGTTGAGTCGATCGATTTTGCGAGCCTCGATCTCTCGGAGTTCACCGATGACCTGATGGACGGCTCCCGGGAGCCGTCGGTCTCGCTGCCCGACTCCGGGGACACCGGCGAAGCGATGCGCACGCGCATCCGTGAGTTCTACCGGCGGGGCGGGTAATGACGCGCGCCATCCTCCGTGTCGTGAAGCGCATCATTGCCGCTACGGTCGTCTGGACGGTTATGGGCGCCGGCGCAGTGGGCGCGGAATGGCGGTCCTGGTGCGGGGAGCCCGGCTCGAATGCGGGACAAGGACTCGGCTGGCACTTCTACTGCGACCGGGCGGAAGAGCCGGACCAGGTCGAACCCGCCCCGGCGCCCGCACCCCCTCCTGCCGAAGCCGGGCAACCGGCGATGGAACGGATCGAGGCGATGCGCAAGGCGCTGGAAGCAGCCCGCGCGGAAGCGATCCTCGATCCGACCCGGGAGAACGTCACCGCCTATCTGCGGCTCCAGCAGGAAACATTGCAGCGGGCCGCCGCCTTCTCCGACGCCTTCCGGCGCACGGTCTGGGCGACGCCGGAGCTCGACTACACGCTGAGGCGCCCGGTCGGCGCGCTCGCCAAGCAGGTCTGGTCGGACCAACGCCGCGAGGACCGGGATGCCGCGCTCGCCCGGCTCGGCGAGCGCTATGGCCTCATCTATCTCGGCCACGCCGGCTGCGCGGGCTGCAAGGTGTTCGGCCCACTGCTCCGCGCCTTCGCCCAGCGCCACGGCCTCGACGTGCTGGCCGTCTCGCTCACCGGCGAAGCGCTGGAGGGCTGGCCCGAGGCGGTGGCGGACAACGGTCGCGCTGCCCGGCTCGGCCTCGGCAACGCCCCGGTCCCGGCGCTCGTGCTGTTCGACGTGCAGACGAAACGGGTCGTCCCCGTCGGCTTCGGCGTGATGGCCGAGGACGAGATGGCCGAGCGCATCTTCGCCCTCACCGCCCTGGAGCCCGGCCATGATTACTGAGTGGAAGAAGTTTGCGGCCGCCGCGGCCGCCGCCCTCGTGCTTTCGGCGTCCCCGGCCAGTGCGGACGTGCTCTCCGAAATGGGCCGCTTCTGGCAGGGCGCGGCGGTCAACACCACCGGCCCCACCGCCTTCCAGGGCCAGGCCTCCGGCCACTGGACGCTCGGCAACCTCTATCTGCGCTCGCCGGTGCGCTCCGAGCAGATCGCGTCGGTCAGCCTGCCCTCCTTCCGGGCCGGCTGCGGCGGCATCGACGCCTTCGCGGGCGCCTTCTCGTTCATCAACAGCGATCAATTGATCGCCTTCGGACGCGCCGTGGCGCAGAACGCCGCCGGCTTCGCCTTCGAGCTGGCGCTGGAGACCATCTCGCCGGTGATCGCCGAGACCATGGCGAAGCTCCGGGCGCTGGCGCAATGGATCAACAACCAGAACATGAACTCCTGCGAGACCGCCCAGGCGCTGGTCGGCGCGGTCTGGTCGAAGAACGATCGGGCCTCGTCCGCGATCTGCGCCGCGATCGGCACCAGCCAGGGGATATTCTCGGACTATGCGGCGGCCAGGCACGGCTGCGGCGCCGACGGCCAGCGCAACTCGACGCTGGCCAGCGCCTCCGGCGCCATGGCCGACCAGGTGCCGGTCAACGTCAACTATGCCTGGAAGGCGATCCGGGCGTCGTCGTTCCTGTCCGGCGACACGCAGCTCGCCGAGTTCGCGATGGCGGTGACGGGGACGCTGATCGTGACGTCGCCGACCTCCGATTCCGACACGAGCGGCCCGCGGGTGCGCATCCTGGAGCCGCTGGCGCTCGACCGCCGCGTGACCGAGGTGCTGATGGAGGGCGGCGGCCAGCTTCCGGTCTACAGCTGCGACACCGCGAACCTCTGCCTCAACCCGAGCCTGGGGACGGTCACGATCCCGCCCGACCGGGGCTTCCGCGTCCGTGTCGCGGAGCTGCTGCGCGACCTGGTCGATGCGGTGCGCACCGACACCGCCCCGCCCGCCCCGGCATTGGGGCTGGTGAACCTCACCACGCTTCCGGTCTACCGGGTCGCCAACGCGGCGGCGGCCTACCGGGGCGCGGTGATCGACCAGGAAATGGACGCGCTCGCCGAGGCCGTGGCGCTCGACGTGATGCAGGTCTGGCTCTCGGACCTCCACCGCACCGTCGAGGAGCGCGCCGGCACCCTCGACATCGCCGACGGCGAGCAGCTCCAGCGCTGGCGCGAGGGGTTGCGCAGCAATCGCATCGCGCTGGCGCGGCACCGACACCAGGGCCTCCAGAGGCTCAACACGGCGCTGGCGGTGGTCGAGAAGCTGCGCGTGATCGAGACCGAGCTGGCGGGCGCCTTGTCGGCGGACCTGCGCGCGGCATTGGCCTTCTCGCGCGGCGGCGCCGGGGCCGGGTCGCGGTAGCCCATAGATAATGTACGAGCTCTTCACCCTCGGCGGCGGGACCTACCTCGTCGACCTGCTGAACGCGGTCGCGGCGATCACCTCCGGCGGCGCCTACGTCACGCTCGCCCAGCTCGCCGGCGTCGCGGGCCTCGCCTGGGTCCTGTTCCGCACCGCCTTCGGCGGTTCGTGGAAGGACAACGCGAAGTGGATCCTGCTGTTCGTCACCGTCTGGGGCGCGATGATCGTGCCCAAGGCCACGGTGCGGGTGGTGGACCGGCTCGATCCGACGCTGGCGCCCGCCGTAGTCGCCAACGTCCCCATCGGCCTCGCACTGTTCGCCTCGCTGACCAGCCAGGTCGGCGACGGGCTCACGCGGCTCACCGAGCAGGCGTTCACGCTGCCGAACGACCTCCAGTACCAGCGCCACGGGCTCATATTCGGGGCGCGGCTCGCGGCGAAGGCGACGCGCCTGGAAATCACCGACACGGTGTTCGCGCGCAACGTCCGTAACTACGCCCGGCAATGCGTGTTCCACGCCCTGCTGCTCGGCCACATCTCCGCCGACGACCTGCGGGAATCGACGGATATCTGGTCTCTGGTGACTGCCTCGGGCTCGCCCTCGGCCGGAGCCTCGCCCGCGCGCATGGTCGAGTTCGCCACCCGCCAGGCCGCGACCGGCACCGGGGCCACGCCGGTCGACCGCCAGATCGTCACCTGCCGGGATGCGGCCGGGCGGCTGAACGGGCAGTGGACCGCCGAAATGGCCCGCGCCGGCACCGTGTTCGGCAGGCGCATATTCCCCGATGCGCAAACGGACGCGCTCGCGCGGGCCGAGCTGCTGGCCGCGCTGCCGGCCGCCCACGACTTCCTGATCGGCGCGTCGCGCACGGCGGGCGAGATCATGCGCCAGCAGATGGTGCTCAACGCCGTCCACGACGCGGGGGAGCAATGGGCGGCCGAGGCCGGCAACGCGGCGGCGCTCCGGGCCTATACGGAAGCCCGCGCGGAAGCCCAGACCGTCTCCGCCTACCGGGCGATCGGCAGGCAGGCGGAGACCTGGGTGCCGCTGCTCAGGATCGTCTTCGAGTGCCTCTATGTCGGGGCCTTCCCGATGGCGGTCTTGCTCATGCTGACGCCGGCGGGGCTGCCGATCTTCCGCTCCTACGTGACGGGGCTGATCTGGCTACAAAGTTGGGGGCCGCTCTACGCGGTGCTGCACCGCATCAGCATGGGGGAAGCCGCGGAAAGGATGCAGGCGGCCGCGCTTATGCCGGGCGGCGACATCGGCATCTCGCTGGTCGCGCAGGCGGGGATAAGGGCCGTTGCCTCCGATGTGGCGGTGATGTCGGGCTATCTCTCGATGTCGGTGCCGTTCCTCGCCGCCGCGCTCGCCTACGGGCTCTCCAAGGCGACGGTGCTGGCGACGTCCGTTCTCGCGGTCGGCCAGGACGCGGCGAGTTCGGCGGCGCATGAAGGCACGACCGGCAACCTGTCGCTCGCCAACACAGGCTACGACACCCACCGCTTCGCGACCCTGGAGGGCCGCCAGATCCGCACCTCGGCCCATGTCGATACCGACCGCTACACCGGCTACGCGCCGGCCGGCGCGGGGATGACGGTGACCGGCGACGGGACGGTGGTGGCCGATGCCGGGGCCGCCACGAGCCGCATCCCGGCCGCCGGGGTGCGGCTATCGGAGTCGCTCGCCACCAGCCATGAACAGCGCGCAGCGCAGGCCCGCGGCCTCTCTCGCCACTGGTCGGCGGAGGCGGGCCAGGCGCGCAACGCCGCCGTCACCGACGCGACGGGGCTGATCGAGCGCTACTCCCACGACGTCTCCACGGGAGAGGCTTATGCCCGCGGGGTCACCGAGAGTGAAGCAAGCCAGGCCCAGCAGCTTGACTCCCATGTCGAGAAGCTGTCGGAGATCGCGGGGCTGTCCCGGAACCAGGCCGCGGTGCTGACCGGCCAGGCCAGCGTCGGCGGCGGCTGGGACTTCCTCGTCAAGGCGAAGGCGGACGGTTCGGTGATGTGGCGCGGCCAGACCATCGAGCAGGACGCCTGGAACCGGGTGAAGGAATACGACCGCCAGCACGGCGTGACCGAGACCTGGGGCCGTGTCGCCGACGCCTCGCGGCGCTACTCGACCAGCACGGGCGACAGCGAGATGGCGAGCCTCGACGAGAGCCTGTCGGCCAACCTCACCCGCATGCGCAGCTTCCAGGAGCGGGCATCATTGGCGCGCCAGGAATCCGAGAGCTGGTCCGAGCAGGCCGCGCAGGTGCGCTCCGATGCGCAAGGAATCGAACGCGAGCTCGGCCAGCCCTTCTTCGCCTGGCTGTCGGAACAACCGGGCACGGACGGGCGCGCGATCGGCGCGGCGGGCGCGATGCGCATCGCATCGCCGCAGACGGCGGAGGACTCCGAGCAGCTCCGCGAATACGCCGCCGCGTTCATCGCCGAGAAGTATCCCGCCCCCGCCGGACCCGATCCGGCATCGGTCGGCGGCGCGGCGGAATACGAGGGCGCGGCCGGCGAGCTGCGCGGCGCCTACACCCGCGAGACCGCGGCGGCCTACGGCGGCTGGTCGGAGGGCGTGCGCGACCGGGCGTATGTCGCGGGCGCGCCCATTCCCGGCGAGGTCGAGGCCGCGGCGCTGGGGGAGCGGGCCGAGACGAAGACCGAAATGACCATGAAGGAGACGGCCCGCGAGGCGCGGCAGACGGTCACGAGGGACGAGGTGGTGGAGGGCCGCGCCGGTATCGCCGCCGAGAGAAACAAGCCCTTCGAGCAACAGGCGACCGAGAACCTGCCGGTGGTCGGCGACTGGCTCGCCGGCAAGCTGTTCGGAACGGCGAAGAACGCCGTGCCCGACGGCGCCCCCGGCGGCCCGGCGGACCGTCCGCGGCCGGACGAGCGGGGCTGGGGGGACTCCTCGCCGTGACCGGTGGGGCGGAAACCCCGGGTTCAGTCGCCGCGCATCAGCCGCTCGTTGTCCTCGGCGACGGCCAGTTCCAGCCAGCTCCCGCTCTTGGTCGACCAATCGATGAGCTCGGTGTTGTCGGGAAGTTCGCCTCGGCGGAAGGCGCTCCAGTCGCGGTCGCGGAGGCCGCGCCGGAGCGCGAGCGCCAGCGAAGACACGAAAGCCCAGGCGCCGGCGGCGAGCCACGCGGCGGCCACCGTCTCGATGCCGGCGCCGGTGGCGGCGGACCATGCAGTGGCGAGCGTCGCGAGGGCGAAGCCGCCCAGCACGACGGCGCGCTCGGCGGGCGTCGGCCGGGACGCGTCCCGCGGCAGCGGGGGATCGTTGAATGTTCCCTTCATGTTCATGGCCTCCATCATGGGTTGCGGGGCGCCGGCGGCAAGCGCGGGCGGCGGCCCGTGGCCCGGACCCCGGAACCAGTCCGGGGCAGGCTCCCGCTCCGGGCTCCGCTCCGGCGCGCTTCGCCCCGCCCCCCGCTTCCCTTCGCCTCCGGACGGCGATTCACCCCCGATCGAGGAGATTGACATGCACGGCATCGGCGGCAGCACGCTCCGGGGCGGCCAGACCGTCTTCCACGGGCTGCGCATGTGGGGCCAGCTGTTCCGGGCGGCCGTGTTCTTCGCCGCCTTCACCACCGTGGCGGTGCCGGCCTGGACGCTGTGGGAGCGCACCACGGGCGCGGAATGGTACGCCGCCGGCATGGTCTCGCTTGCGGAGGTGAAGCTCGTCCTCGGCTACGACCCCGATTCCGGCCAGGAAATCCGCTTCGAGGACGGCACGCGGCGTGTGCTGCGCATCCGCGACATCGCTGCCTCCGTGCCGGCGCTACAGGCGCGCGAGCGGATCAGGGACGAGATCTTCGCGAGCGCCGGGCTCGGGGCCGCGGCCGGGGCCGGGCTGATCGGGCTGTTCCTGGTCGTGTTCTGGTATCGCGGCGCCCAGCTCGGGCGCCAGCGCCGCATAAGGGGCGCGGAGATGGTGAGCGCCGGAGAGCTCCGGCGGCGGCTGCAATCGCCCCATGAACGGCTCCTGGCGCGCCTTCCGGGCGGCGGGCGGCTCCGCCCCTACTCCATCGCCGGCATCCCGTATCCGGAGCGCACCGAGACCCAGCACACCATCGTCTCCGGCACCACCGGCTCGGGCAAGACGGTGCTGATCTCCGACCTGGTGGCGCAGATGCGTAGCCGCGGCGAGCGCTGCGTGATCTACGACAAGATGGGCAGCTACACCGCCACCTTCTTCGATCCGGCCCGCGACGTGCTGATGAACCCGCTCGATGCCCGGGCGCCGTGCTGGTCGCCCTTCCTGGAGGCAAGGAATCCCCGCGATTTCGACATGATGGCCGCGGCGCTCATCCCCCAGCAGAAGGACACCGTCGATCCGTTCTGGGTGACGGCCGCGCGCCAGCTCTTCTCCAACGGCGCCGGGGTGCTGCGCCAGAAGGGGATCACCGAGAACCGCGTCCTGGTCGACCATCTCCTGAAGACCGACCTGACGGCGCTCGCGGAGGCCATGGAAGGCACGGTGGCGCAGTCGATCGTCGATCCCGAGAATCCCAAGACCGCGCTTTCGGTGCGCGCGATGCTGACCGCCAACCTCTCCGCGCTGGAGTTCCTGCCGGACGAGGGCAAGCCCTTCTCGATCCGCGAGTGGATATCGGACGAGGCCAGAGACCGAAACGGGGGCGGGTTCCTGTTCCTCACCTCGCGCGGCGACCAGCACGCGTCCCTGCGCGGCCTGATCTCGACTTGGCTGGAGATCGCGGTCAACGCCATGCTGTCGCTCACCCAGAGCGACGGAAGGCGCATCTGGGTCATCCTCGACGAGCTGCCCACGCTGCACCAGGTGCCCTCGCTCCAGCCGGGCCTTGCCGAGTCGCGCCAGTTCGGCGGCTGCTTCGTGCTCGGCGTCCAGGTCGCCTCGGCGCTCCGCGACCTCTACGGCAGGAACGGCGCCGAGACCATCTCCGGGCTCTGCGGCACGCGCGTGGTGCTGGCCGCGCCCGACCGCGACACCGCCCAATGGTCGGCCGACAGCCTGGGCCGCAGCGAGGTCGAGGAGGTGGCCGAGGGCTACTCCTACGGCGCCAACACCATCCGCGACGGCGTGAGCCTGACGCCCCGGCGCGAGCTGCGCGCGCTGGCGCTCCCTTCCGAGATCATGAGACTGCCCAACCTGGAAGGCTATCTCAAGTTCCCCGGCCCCTTCCCGGTCGCATCCATCCGGCTCAAATACGTCTCCCGGTCGAAAGCCGCCGAGCGGTTCGTGCCGCGCGAGGATGGCCCGGCCGGCTCTTCGGGCGCGCGTGGCGGCGCGGGGCTTGCGGAGTCGGCAACCGCGGCCGGCGGCGACGCCGGCATTGCGATCCCGGCGCTGCCGGAAGAGGCCGGTGCGGAGCCGGCGGAGCCGTCGACGGCGAAGGACGACGCGCCGGACCCGGTGCCGCACCCGGACGGGCCGGAGCCCGTGCCGCTGCCGGGAGAGGCGGGGGACGCGCCGGAGGGCGCAGGCGATGCCGAGGACGGCGGGCCGAAGGAAGGCCGGGCGCCCGGCAGCGGGCCGGGCGTCGCGATCTGAGATGGTCGCCTCGATCGGGGCCGTCGCCGCCCCGGCCCAGGGCGCCTCCTACTGTAGAGTCGAGGACTGGCGCGCCAGCTTTAGGGTCCGGTGGCTGGTCCGTCGCTTTCGCTTCGGGCCTCAGTCCGGCTCCCATGGCCGCGTTTCCAGTCCCCGCTCATCAAACCGGACATGCGGATTTCCCGCATCCGGCTTTCGGACGAGATCATGCCTTCGCCCACGGAAAGCGGGTCGTTCGCACGCCAAGGCGGATAAGGCCATGTTTTGTCCATAGCCGCTCGTACCCGTAGTGCACGTGATTCCGGGCTCTCACCTTGTGCTTGCGACGCCGCCACTGAAGCAGCCGCTTGAGTGCGTGCCTGTCGACCGCGGCGTAGGCCGGCCCGACCTGTCCCAGGGTGAAGTAGTTCGACCACCCGAGCATCAGTCGATTGAGCCGTTTGACCACGACCTCCTGTTCCAGAAGCCCGTAGCGGGGCTCCGTCAGCGCGCTAATCTTGCGGCAGATGCTGCGGACGCTCGCCTTGCTGGGCCGGGTGCCGATGTAGCTCCCCTTTCCTTCCGGGCGGTAGTTGCGTCCTATTCGGTAGCCGAGGAAGTCGAACGGCTCCTCCGGCACCCGGCAGCATCGGGTCTTCTCGGCATTGACCGCCAGTTTCAGCCGTTTTATCAGGCTTTCGACAGCCGCCAGCATGTCGGCTGGCGGCGCTTTGCCGAGCACCACAAAGTCGTCGGCGTAGTTGACGATTTCCGCTTCGAAGCGCCGGGCATAGCCCAGCACCTTCCAGCCCAATATGAAGCGACGCATGTAGATATTGGAAAGTAACGGGGAGATCGGAGACCCTTGAGGGGTTCCCTTGCGCTCTTTCCGCGCCCGGTTCGTGCGGCGTTTGCCGCCCTTGCCGTCGTCCTCTTCCACCGCCATTTCCAGCCACGCCTTGATCCACCCCAGCATCCGCCCGTCGCTCACGCGGCGGGCGACGGACTTGAGCAGTTCGGCGTGGGGGATCTGGCCGTAGTAGTCGGCCAGATCTGCGTCAACCACCTCGCGGTGACCCGTGGTCAGCAGCCGATGCGCACGCCTGACGGCGTCGTTCGCGCTCCGGCCCGGCCTGTAGGCGTATTGCTCCGGTTGCAGGTCGGCCTCGAAGATCGGCGATAACACAAGCATCGCCGCCGTCTGCGCCACCCGGTCCCGTACACAAGGGATGCCCAAGGGCCGGAACTTCCCACGCTGCTTCTTTGGAATGAGCACCTGCCGAACCGCGTCAGGCCGGTAGGTTCCCGCTTTCAGGTCCCGCGCCAGTTCCCCAAGCCACCGGTCCACGCCATACGCTTCGATGTCCGCTACCGTCTGACCGTCCGCCCCGGCAGCGCCGCCATTGCGGCGGACGTCCTGCCAGGCGACGGCCATTACATCGGCGCGCCACACCTTGTCGCTGAGCGAGTAGAACCGGAAGCCCGGAGCTTCCTTCGCTTTCGCATGTAGCGCCGTCTGGAGTCTCCGGACCTTTTCAGGGTCGGATAGGCTCTCGCCAGTCCCCATGTCCCTTTCTCCTTCCACACGCTGCTCTCGAACCAAGGCCCCTTCCCTCCACCGGCATTACCCGGCTTCAGCGGTAGTACGGGCCTCTCCGCCACCCCGAACGACCCGACCCATCCCTCGCGGGTTGTCGGTTGGCGCGTGCCACGCCACCGCCGGGGCTTCCCGTGTTGCGTCCATTCCCATCTTCCATGCGTGCCGCCGCCAATACCCCGGCGGAGCCGGCCGGTGCGTTTGTCGCTCGCTTCCCGGCCGATGGCAGCCTTCCCCGTATTCATGGCGGGTCGGCTTCCGCATCACCAATTTCGAGGCCTGCTCAGCGTTCACTCGCGTTGCGGCCCGCATGGTCGCTAAGCCGCCCAAGGCGGCCCACTACATCGAAGTGCTTCAGGCCATGTCGTTGCCTCCGTGACCCGCTCCGATTGCTACCGGCTGGAGCGACAGTTGCCGGGCGGGGTTTGCACCCGCTAGGGAATGGCGCCTTTGCACGGCGCACACGAGAGGGACGGCTACTACGCGAAGGACGATCCCGAGCACAGGGACGCCAGCGCCTGGGCCGGCAAGGGGGCGGAAGAGCTCGGGCTGACGGGGCCGGTCGACCCGGCCACCTTCCGCGCCGTCCTCGAAGGCAAGGTGCCGGACGGCTCGGGCGCCGAGCTCGGCCGGCGCGGCAAGGCCGGGGAGGTCCTCCACCGCCCCGGCCGCGACCTCACCCTCTCGGCCCCGAAATCCGTCTCGCTCGCCGCCCTGGTCGGCGGCGACGCGCGCGTGGTCGACGCCCACGACCTGGCCGTGGCGCGCACCCTCGCCTGGTTCGAGAAGAACGTCGCCGAGACCCGCATGAAGGACCCGGACACGGGTCGCATGGTCCGCACCGGCGGCCAGAAGACCGTGATCGCCACCTTCCGCCACGACACCTCGCGCAACCTCGACCCGGCGCTCCACACCCATGCGGTGATCGCCAACATGGTCAAGGGCGGGGACGGCAAGTGGCGCTCGATGGCGAACGAGCGGCTCTACGAGTCGAAGATGCTGCTGGGTGCGCTCTACCGGAGCGAGCTCGCGGCCGGCCTCGCGCGGATCGGATATGGCATCGAGAAGACCCATGCCGACGGCCGCTTCGAGATCGCGGGCGTCTCGCGCGAGGTCGTGGAGGCCTTCTCGACGAGGCGCCAGGAGATCGAGGCGGCGGTCGCCGAGCGCGGCGGCGGCGACACCGCCGACAACCAGCGCCTCGCCCAGCGCGCGGCGCTGATGACCCGCGCGGCGAAACGCGACGTCGACCGGGACGAGCTGCGGGAGAGCTGGGAGAAGCAGGCCGCGGCGCTCGGGTTCGACGCCAGGGGCCTCGCGGCGGAGGCGATGTCGAACGAAGCCGGCCGGGACGTGTCCCCGGAGGCGAAGCGGGACGCCGCCCTCGGCGCGGGTCCGGGCGGGAGAGACGGCGGCATGTCCGCCGGGGCGGCGGGCGAGGCGGGCGCCACGCCGGGGCCGCCGACGCTGGCGGCGGAGGCGGTGGCATGGGCCGTCGCCCATCTCTCGGAGCGCGAGGCGGTGTTCGCCCGCACCGATCTGCTCGCCGCGGCGCTCGCGTTCGATCCCGGCAAGGTGGGCATCGAGTCGGTCGAGCGCGAGGTGGCGGCCCGCGAGACGGCCGGCACGCTGCACGCCGCACGCCTGCCGGGCGCCGAAGGGCTGCTCACCACGGACCGCGCGGTCGGCGACGAGCGCGAGACGATCGCGCTGATGCGGGCGGGCGAGCGCCGCGGCGCCGCGCCGATGCGCGCCCGCGCGGTCGACAAGGCGCTTCGGGGCGGTCCCCTTACCGCCGGGCAGAAGGAGGCCGTCAAGCTGATCCTGTCGTCCGAAGACCGCACCCTGGGCGTCCAGGGCTATGCCGGCTCGGGCAAGACCACCATGCTGAGGCGCGCCCGCGGTCTCCTGGAGAAGAAGGGCTACGCGGTCCGGGGCCTCGCGCCCTCGGCCTCGGCCGCGCGCACGCTCGAAGGCGAGGCCGGCATCGGCAGCGAGACCCTCCAGCGCTTCCTCGCCCGCTACGCCGGCGTCGCCGAAGGGCGCATGACGAAGAAGGGCGAAAGGGAGATGCGCGCGACATTCAGGAAGACCGCGCTCGTGGTCGACGAGGGCTCGCTCGCCTCCACCGTCCAGGCCCGGAACCTGCTCCGGATCGCCGACGCGCTCCGCATCCCCCGCGTGGTGCTGGTCGGCGACGCCAGGCAGCTCGACGCCGTCGACGCCGGCAAGGCCTTCGCCCAGCTCCAGAAGGCGGGCATGAAGACCGCGGTCATGGACGAGATCATGCGCCAGCGCGACCCGGCGCTGAAGGAAGCGGTCGAGGCGAGCCTCGCGGGCGATGTCGCGCGCGCCTTCGGGAAGCTCGGGGAGAACGTCGCCGAAGTGAAGCCCGACAACCTCGCGGGCGCCGCCGCCGCGCGCTGGCTCGCGCTCTCGCCGGAGGAACGCGCCAACGCCGGGCTGATGGCCCCGAGCCACGGGCTGCGCGAGGCGATCAACGGGATCGTCCGCGAGCGCCTGGTGCGCGACGGCGTGGTCCACGGCCCCGCCATGACCGTCGAACGGCTCGTCTCGCGCGGCTATACCAGCGCCGAGAAGACCCTCGCCGCCAACTACAGGCCCGGCGACACGGTCGCGTTCCATCGCCCCTACAAGCGTCTCGGGGTGGAGAAAGGCGACGAGCTGCGGGTCGCCCGCGTCGATCACGGCGCGAGAACGGTGAAGCTGGAGGGCGCGGACGGGCGGTCCGTCGCCTGGGAGCCCAACCGGATCGCGGCCCGGGCGGGCGGCGTCGAGGTCTACCGCAGCGAGGAGATGGAGCTGCGCGCCGGGGACCGCATCCGCTGGACCCGCAACGACGCCGGCCTCGGCCTCGTCAACAGCGGTACGGCCGAGGTCGCGGCGGTGCGCGGCGGACACGTCGCGTTTCGTCTCGAGGACGGGCGCACGCTCGACCTCGCCCCCGGCGACCCGCAGCTCCGCCATGTCGACCGCGCCTGGGCCTCCACCGTGCACGCATTCCAGGGCCGCACGGTCGACACCGTGATCGCCGCCATGGAGGCCAACCATCCCCACCTCACCACGCAGAAGAGCTTCTACGTCGAGATCTCCCGCGCGCGCGACCGCGCCGAGCTCGTCACCGACGACCGGGCGGCGCTCAAGGAGCAGCTCGAAGCCGCTACCGGTGAACGAATTGCGGCGCTCGAAGCGGTCGGACCGGACAAGGCGAAGGGGCGCGAGGCGGGACTGGACAGCGGGCGGAGCGCCGGCCGAGCGGAAAATGCATCCCCGTCGCGGGAGCGGGAACGGACATCGGCGCCGCAATCGGAACAGGCGCGCGCGCCGAAGGGCATGGACCGCGACCTGGGACTGTGATCGTGTGGGCCGCATCGCCTGCCGGTCCGTCGCCGTATCGCGCAAATGCCGGGGATCCGGGAGAACGCACGGCTCCATCGAATACGCGCGCTTCCTGACCGTCACCTGACATTCGTCGTTGCCGCTGCCTCGGCGCCGCAACCGGCGGTCTTCCGGTCACGCGTCTCGCCGGGGATAGAGGCGGGTCCGGACGGTCCGCTCGGCGTCAAGGGCGATTTCCAGGACCCGGCCCTCGATATCCTGCCCGGCCAGGAGAGTGAGGGCGTGCGCGAACAGTCTCGTCTGAACGTCGAGGCTCATCAGCCCGTGCGCCACCGTGATGCAGACCAGGCCGGGGTGGCGCTGCTCACGCTCGATCAGCGGGGCGAAATCCCCCCGGTCATTCGTCACCAGCACGTATTCGTCCGCGACCGCGCGCCTCACCAACGCCCAGTCCTGCCGCGCCCGCAGCCCGAGCCAGGTCACGTGCGTCGACTCCGGATAGCCCCGCTCTCGGGCAAGCGCCGCCAGGGTGGGGCTCAGACACTCGTCGATCAGGAACTTCACCGCGCCGGAGGCAGCGCATCGAAGGCCGTCTCGCTCGAAACGATGGGCTCGCGCGAGCGCCAGAAGGGCGCGTTGCGGGGACGGCCCCGGCGCGGATAGGCCCGGGCGTAGAGGGCGGCGGCTTCGATCTGTTCCTCCGTGAGCACCGGCCAGGCGGCGCGGATCGCGCCGGTATCGTCGCCGTTGGCGAGCATCTCGGCGATGTCGTGGGCCGGAATGCGGGTTCCGCCGACGCAGGGAGCGCCGGACAGTACGGCGTCGTCGACCGTGATCGCCTCGCGCGCCCGCGCCAGGCGGGACAGTCCTTCGCGCACGTCGTCCCTGATCGAGCGCACGTCGACCGACACGTCGCGAACGCGGGCGGATTCCGCCTCGGGATGACCGAGCAGGTAGCGCACCAGCCGGCGGCGCCCGTCGACGGTGAAGATGGCCGTCGTCTCGTGGGCGAGCTTCAGGCTCACCAAGCCGTCGCAATGGACGGCGCGGGAGCCCTCGCGCCGGGCCGCGGCATTGCCGAGAAGGCCCGCGTCGATGATGCGGTGGACCTGCCTCAGCGGCACGCCGGTGACGCAGGCCGCCTCGTTGGCCGACAGGGTCCGGGATAGGGTGCTGGCAGTCATTAATCTTTCCTCCATCGAGGAAGAAATATAGGTGCGCCGCGACCGGAATGCCAGCGGAAATCCGTCACGCATCGATGCCGGCAGGCGCGGGAGCGACACGACATTCCGGGCCGTTCAGCGCCCGCGCTTTCGGCTTCAAGTCGAGCGGTCCCGGTCTCCCGTCCTCGATAGTGGAGGACGGTCGTGCGAGGCTATGTCTTGTCCGGATCGGGCACGATGGTGGAGATGAAGTCGCGCATTTGCTGGACTTCGTTCTCGCGGCCGTCGGCGATGAGCTGGCGCGCGATGGCCTGTGCGGCGAACAGCGAGGCCCGCGCGACGCGCATTTCAGTATCGGTGCCGGGCCACTCGCGGCGGTCGAGCGCCTCCATCGCGAGTTCGACGAGGACCTGGTTGGGGGAATTGGGGGTGCCCTGCGCCGCGCGTTCGATCCGTTCCCACTGCACGCGGGAGACCCGGATGTGCTTGTGCAGGGAGCCGTCGGGTGTTTTCGTCATCGTTTCGTGCTGCCTCCGGACGGAATTGCTGTCGCGCCGGGGAAGGATTCCCGCCGGAATCCGAGCGACCCGAGCCCAATGTCGAGGCGCGGGAACGGCGACCGCGCACCCCGCTCAGCCGCTGTCGCGGCCCGGGCGGCGCGGGTCGCAAGCGACACCGTCATTCCATGCCTCCCAGCAGTTAGCACCTATAGGTGCTCGCAGGAAAACTCAAGAGAATCTGCCGCAACACGGTGGAATCCCGAAAGGTGCTCGGCGCGGCATGGGCGCGATGGAGCCGCCGGGATCGCGCAGCCAGGGGCCGTTTGCGAGCACCGATCGGTGGCAAGTATTTCCGGCGCGCCAGGAGCCGACACGCGCGCCAATGACGGGGGCATAACCAGCCAATCGCGGTCATGGACAGCCACGGCAACCTCTGCATCAACGATGCGTCGGGTGTGAAACCCAAGGCCGCCCCGGCGGTCCGGGACGGCCAATCGTGCAGCATTGACGTTCGGGAAATCGTCGCCGGCGACAGCGGCTCGTCGAAGCCGCCGCGGCGCTTGAGCGGCGGGAAGTGCAGCGGGAGCTGCACCGTGTCGTGCGCAGCACGGTGCCGGAGGCATCGTCGGCAGCGCCGGCACGAGGGTCCGCACTTGTGCGGGCACGAGTGCATGGCGCGGTGCACGGAGTGTCGCGCACTTCTCGGGGCAGTAGTGCACGACGGAGTGCGGCGACAGCCGGCGAGGGCGAGCGAGGCGAGCAACGCGACGAGCGCAGCGAGCCGCCGGCCAAGCGAAGCGCGGAATGAGCGAAGCGAATGGAGGCGCGAGGGATACCCGCCCGAAGGGTCGAGACCGCGCAGCGGGCTCGGCAGGGTAGCCCGGTCGCGAAGCGACGCGCCCAGCCTCGTCGTATGCATCCGCGAGCCCGTAACCACCATCGGCACCATCGGCTGCATCACCACCGGCACCGCCGTCGTCGGCAACAGACGCAAGGTCATCATCATCACCACCGCCGGCATCACGATCAACACCGGCGGCGGAGTCAGCGTCGGCATCATCGACACTGTCGGCGGCGTTGTCAGCACGGTGTGCTCTTGCCGGGCGACACGGGGAGTGCGGATGTGCTGCACACGGTGAACGGCCAAGTGCGCGACCCGGTGCTGAGGAAGGGCGGCGGAGCCGCCGCGGAGCGCGGCGCCGCAGGCGCCGGGCGACGCGAAGGCGAGCGGTGCGGCGGTCGCGGTATCCGACCAAAAAGAGAGGGCGGGCCGCGCCGAACCGACGCGACCCGCGGTGGCGATGCGGCTCAGGCGGCGCGCATGACCGGGATACCGAGCTTCACGGCCTTGTCGACCAGGTTGTCGGTGATGCCCGAGCCCGGGAAGGCGATGACGCCCTTCGGCAGGAGGTTCAGCAGTTCGTCGTTGCGCCGGAACGGTGCGGCTCGTCCGTGTGCGTTCCAGTCGGGCTTGCACACCACCTGGTGCACCCCGTTCCGCTCGGCCCACTGGGCAGCGAGCCGCTCGACGCCGGGGCTGCCGCCGTGCACCAGCACCATGTCGCCGTACTTCGCCTTCGTGCGGTCGAGCTGGGCGAAGATGGCGTCGGCGTCGCGGACGTCCTTGCCGCCCGCGATGGCGACCAGCGTTCCCTGGGGCAGGTGCGCCCGGGTCTCGCGGTCCTTCCTCGCGCGCATGAAGTCCCGCGCGTCGATGGCGGCCGAGGTGAGCTTGCCGGTCTGCGAGACGTTGGAGCCGCGCCGCGGACGCCAGGTGTCGCCGGTCTCTGCGCGGTAGGCTTGCGCCGCCGCGTCGCGCATCTGCTCGAAGGCGTCGCGCCGGTCGCCGAGGTTCTGCGCGCGGTGCGTCGTGAGTTCCAGCTCGCGGGACTTGATTTCGGTGCCGTCCTGCTCGCGCTGGAGGTCGCGCAGCTCGGGGCTCAGTCGGTCGACGCCGCGGTCGAGGCGCCGGACCTGTGCGTCGAAGGTGTTGACGAAGCCCCACAGCACGCTCTCGCGTTCGTCTGCGAGCTGGAAGCCGTCGGGTGCGACGCCTTCTGCGACGATGCGGAACGCTTCGCCCACCGCGCTGAGCGCGTCGTCTGCGTCCCAGACCTCGCGGGGGTCGAACTCGCCGCGCTCGGGCGTTGCGCCGAAGAGCTGCGCGTTCTCGCAGACGGTGGCGGTGACTGACTGGGACTGAGTGTTGTCGATATCGAACATGACGTTCTCCTGATGTGAGAGAGAAGAGCCTTGTGGCCCTGTGCGCCGGACCCTTCCGACGTGTGCCTATTGGTTCACGCGCGCGCAGGGGAGCCACCGGGGCCGCAGGGCATGGACGGATGGTGTGCGCGAGTGGTGCGGGCGCAGGGAGCGAAGCGAGCGAGCCACGGTCGCGCGCGCCATGCGTCCTAGGCGCGCCAGCGCCGTTGCCCTGCGAGTCCCGGCCGCAACGGAGCGCAGCGGAGTGGAGGACCCTGCCGGAGGCAGGGTTGGCGCACTGAGCACGGTGTGCCGTGAAAGGCACCATCCTTCAGCGGGTGCAAATCCCGCCCGGCAAATGTCGTTCCAGCCGGTAGCAATCGGAGCGAGTTATGGAGGTAACGACATAGCTTGAAGCACTTCGATGTAACGGGCCGCCTTGGGCGGCTTAGCGACCATGCGGGCCGCAACGTGCAGTGAACGCCGAGCAGGCCTCGAAACCAGTGATGTGGGAGCCGACCCGCCCGTGCTCCGGGGAAGGCTGCCATCGGTCGGGAAGCGAACGACGCAAGCACCGGCCGGTCCCACCGGGGCAATGGCGGCGGCACGCATGGAAGAGGAGGATGGAGGCAACACGGGAAGCCCTGTCGGTGGTGTGCACACACCAACCGGAACCCCGCGAGGGGCAGGCTGGGCCGGCAGGGTGGCGGATGGGCTCGTAGTACCGCTGAAGCCGGGTAATGCCGGTGGAGGAAAGGAGCCCTGGTTCGAGAGCAGTACGGAAAGGAAGCAAGGCGTGACTACTGGTGAAAACCTAACAGGGTCAGACAGAGTTCGGAAACTCCAGACCGTGCTACATGCGAAAGCTAAGGAAGAACCCGGTCGGCGATTCCATGCGCTGATCGACAAGGTGTGGCGCGAGGACTTCCTCGCCGAAGCCTGGAAGCGGGTTCGCCGGAATGGCGGGGCTGCCGGGGTGGATGGCGAGACGTTCGCGGACATCGAGTCGGTTGGCGTGGGGCGCTGGCTTGGGGAACTGGCGCGGGAACTGAAGGATGGGGCGTACACACCGAAGCCGGTACGGCAGGTGCTCATCCCGAAGAAGCAGCCCGGCAAGTTCCGGCCATTGGGCATCCCCTGCATAAGGGACCGGGTAGCGCAGACGTCGGCTCTGCTTGTGCTTGAGCCGATATTCGAAGCGGACCTGCAACCGGAGCAGTACGCCTACAGGCCGGGACGGAGTGCCCACGGCGCGGTAAAACGCGTTCGCCGCCTCCTATATGGGCGGCACCAAGAGGTTGTTGATTGCGACCTGTCCAACTACTTCGGCGAGATACCGCACGCCGAGCTTCTCAAGAGTTTCGCCCGCCGCATCAGCGACGGGCGGATGCTCAAGCTCATCAAGGCGTGGCTGGAAATGCCGGTGGAAGAGGACGACGGCGAGGGCGGCAAGCGCCGCACGAACCGGGCGCGCAGGGAACGGAAAGGAACCCCGCAAGGGGCACCGATCTCGCCTTTGGCCAGCAACGTCTACATGCGGCGCTTCATCTTGGGCTGGAAGGCGCTGGGCTACGCCCGGCGCTTCCGTGCGGAAATCGTGAACTATGCCGACGACCTCTGTGTGCTCGGCAAGGCCCCGGCGGCGGAAATGCTGGCGGCGGTCGAGCGGCTCATGGCGGGTCTGAAGCTCACGGTCAACGCGCGGAAAACCCGGTGCTTGCGGTGCCCGGAAGAGCCTTTAGAGTTTCTGGGTTACCGCATCGGACACACCTACCGCCGGGATGGTCGGGGGTCGTACATCGGCACCCGGCCCAGCCAGGCGAGTGTCCAGAGCATATGCCGCAGGATCAGCGACATGACGGTGAGAGGGTACGGTGGGCAACCATCGGAGGTGATGGTAGGGCGTCTGAACCGGACTATGACCGGGTGGGCAAACTACTTTAGCCTCGGGCAGGTCAGCCCGGCCTTCAACGTCGTCAACCGACATGCGGTCCGGCGGTTTCGCCAGTGGCTCTGCCGAAAGCACAAGACGCGGCACGGGGCAACTGTGCAATACCCCGCCCAGAGGCTCCACGACGAATACGGCCTCACCCGTCTGACGCGGCAGGCACTGGGCCTTCCGAGCGCGAAGGCATGATCTCGTCCGAAAGCCGGATGCGGGAAATCCGCACGTCCGGTTTGATGAGCGGGGACTGGAAACGCGGTCATGGGAGCCGGACTGAGGCCCGGAGCGAAAGCGACGGACAAGCCACCGGACCCTACAACTGGCGCGCCAGTCCTCGACTCTACTGTGGGACAATGGGCATACGTCGGGAGGAGTACCCCTACCCCCATTGACGAACCTGCCTTTTTGGCAAGCGGAGCGCGCAGGGAGCGCAGCGACCGGAGGCGCGAGGGATACCCGCCCGCAGGGTCGAGACCGCTTCAGCGGGCTCGGCAGGGTAGCCCGGTCGCGAAGCGACGCGCCCAGCCTCGACGTATGCATCCCCGAGCCCGTATCCATCATCGGCAGCAGCGTCTGCATCACCGTCATCGTCAGCGTCATCAACGGATGCAAGGTCATCATCACCACCGTCGGCATCTCGATCGGCACCGGCGTCAGGATCAGTGGCGGCATCGTCGGCGGCGAAAGCTGCACTTGATGGTCATGCCGGGCGATACGGTGATGTCGAACGTGGTGCGGATGATGAACGGCGAAGTGCGCGACGCGTTGCGGAGGAAGGGCGGCGGAGCCGCCGCGTTGGTGGCGCAACGCTGCGACCGAAAAACGGGGCGCGGGCCGCACCGGCGATGCGGGCCTCGTCGGATGCGATGCGCTTGAAAGTGAGCTCGGTTCGATAACGTCCCATCTCGGTACTCCTCCATCATCGGCTGCGGGCGAGCTCGGCGGCGGCCCAGGCGGCGGCGCGGGCGAGCACCTCGGCGTGGCAGGGGCGCGTCGGCCAGCACCAGCACGCCAGGGGCTTGTGGGCCAGTGCCGCGAGCTCGGCGAGCGAGAGCTCGCCGGCGCGGTAGCGCGCGACCACTTGCTCGCGGGTGCCGTGCCTTCCAATGACGAACGGATTGCCGAACCTGGTTCGGCGGTCGACACGCACCGCGCCGCGCGCGACGGCGTCGGGCTCGTGCTTCAGATTGACGATGCGGACCATCCTCTCCTGCGCGTGCGGACCGAGTGCAACGATGTCGTCGTTGAAATCTCCACCCTCGGACGTGACGACGGTGACGGCGACGCCCGCCTGCGCGCAGCGCCGGGCAAGGCGTATCGCCGCGCGCTCCCCTTTGGCGTCGTTGTCACGGGCAATGACGAGCGGCGCGACGCCGGGCGGAGGCGCGAACGCGCCGAGCGACCCGGCGGAGAGCGCGGCGGCGGCGGTGATGTCGGGCACGGCGGTGACGACCGACAGCACCGTCTCGCTGCCCTCGCCGACGAGGAGCGAAGCGCCGTCGGCGGGGCGGCCGAACCGCACGGCGCGCCCATAGACGCGACCGAGCGCCTTGCGCGGGGACGCGACGCCCGCCCTGGCGGGCAGTCGCTGGTCGAGCCAGGTGCGCTGCACGCCGGTGACGGCGCCGTCGTCGCCGGTCACGGCGGCGATGGCGGCCGCGTTCACGATGCGGCCCCGGCGCGATGGCGCGGTGTCGGCATGGGAGACTCCTCCGGTTCGGAAATCGACGCCCGATACCGGCCGGCCCCCGGCCTCTGGCCGGCGCCGCGCGAAGCGCGGGCGCGAGTCCGGACCGGCGGTGGACTCGAAGCCGGCTGCAAAAAAGGGGAGCCGACGCCTGGCGACGCCGACTCCCCGAAGCGGAGGGAGGATGGAAGGGCTCTCTAGAAGGGAATGATGTCTTCCCCGTTCGGGTCGTCGACCTGCGCCGGGGCGCCGCCGGCCGGCATGGCCCCGCCGTTCGTGGGCGCCGTCACCGGCTGCGCCGCGGCCGCGCCGTTGGCCCCGTTCGGCTTGTCCAAGAACTGGACCTTGTGACCCGGCACGACCAGAATCTCGGTCGAGAAGCGGTCGCCGTCCTCGCCCGGCTTCGACCAGCGCCGGGTCTGGAGCTTGCCCTCGGCGTGGACCAGGCGGCCCTTCTTCGCGTTGCGCTCCAGCATGTCGATGAGGCCGGGCTGGAAGGTCACGACCCGGTGCCACTCGGTCTTGTCCACCCGCTCACCGGTGCCGTTGCGGTCGATGTAGCTCTCGTCGGTCGCAATGCTCATATTGGCGACGCGCCCGCCCGAGGTGAGGTGGTTCACGGTGACGTCGGCGCCGAGGCGGCCAATCAGTTCCACGCGGTTCATTCCGAAGCTCATGGCGATACTCCTTCAGGTCTCGTTGATGACGGTGGGTTGGCGAGCGGTCGAGGCCGGGTTCACTCCCCCGACCCCTTCCCGCTCACCCTTCTCTCGCTACCCTCTACCTCCGGTCCGCCGGAGCCTCTCGGTCGGGACAGCGCCGGGTCCGGTCGTCGGCCAGCGCGTCGCGGACCGAGGCGGTATCCAGGCCCAATTCGGCCAGCAGCTCCCCGCCGGACGGGGTCAGAACGTCGTAGTCGGTTTCAAAGGCGAACATGGTCGTATCTCCCCATGACGCGCCCGGCAGCGAGGGAGCCCGCCTCCCTCTTCCCTACCGGGCGCTCGCCCGGCGCAGGCACTGCTCGGCCTCCCGGCCGGCCGCTCCCCTGCGGGACCGGGGCGAGCCCTGCCGGAAGGGATGGCCGAATGCAGATGGGTGCGACGGACGGGAGACGCTCCCGCGATGCCGGGCGGACTCAGTGCAGCCTGGCGCCGTGCGCGACGCCCGAGCCGGCGCGAAGCGGGCGGCTCAGCCGCGGGTCGGGGTATGCGGTGCGCCGCCGCGCAGGCAGCGCTCGGCGAACGCGGTCCACGACGCCCTGGCGAGGTGGCCGAGGCGGCGGTTCAGCCGGTCGCACAGGCTGCGGGCTTCCTCGCCGTCCAGGGTGAACAGCGCGGTGGGGATGGAGCCGCTCATGCCGTCGACCACGATGACGATGCGATGCATGCCGTCCTCGGGAAGGGCCTCGGGACAGAATACGAAATCCACCTCGTCGGGCAGCGTCTGTGCGCTCATGGGGCGGGCTCCTCGGGTCGGTAGGGTTGGGTGCGCCGCAACCGGGCCGGCGCGGCGCATTGTCTCCGGCGCCGCCCGGCCGTCGACAGCGGGCGGCGCTGCGTTGGCGAAGACCGGCGGGCGGCGGGCCGGCGGCACGTGCCCGCGACCGGGCGGACGGCGGGACGGCAAGACGTCTGCCGCCCCGCGCGGGGAACGATGGGCGGGCGGCGCAGCACGGACAACCCCGCCGCGCCGCCCGCCGGTCAATCCCATGCCGCGTACGAACTCATGGGCGAGGCGTCGGACAGTACCTCCACCTGGTCCCGGGCGAGCTTCGCGAAGGCGAGGCAGAGCGACACGTCGGCCTCGCTGTCGAACGGCCCGTGCTCGACGCCGGTGTCGAGCTCGACCACGGTGAAGCTCGGGTCCCACACCGGGATGCCCTTGAAATGCTGCGAGCCGTGGTAGCTCCGCTCGGCGCAAGGCGGGCAGCGCGAGGCGCCCTGGGACGGCGCTCCGCACGATGTACACCACCCGCAGGCGCGCCGCTCGGCGTAGAGCTTCCGGGAGCGCGCGTTCTTGCGCTCCGGGCACTTGCTGGCCTCCTCGATGACGGCGCAGGGTCCGCAGCGCGACAGCCCGTCGAGAACCGGCCCGCCGCAGCGGGTGCAGAGCCCGGCGGCGCGCCGCTCGAGATACTGCCGGCGCTCCGCCGCCTGGCGCTTGTCGCGGCACGGCTGGCAAGTGGTTCCGCCGTCTGCGGGAGGGTGCTTGCCGCAGCGGATGCAGAGCCCGGCTTCGAGGCGCTCCTTCTGGCGCCTCTTGCTCTTGGCCCGGCCGGCACGTCTCTTGGCTTCAGCATTCGCACCGCCATAGGGCAGCCCGGCCGCCTTGCCGGCGGCGTAGCGTGCGCGGTCGGCCTGGCGCCTCTTCTCCAGGCACGGCTCGCACGATGTGCGGCCCTCCACGGCCGGCGCCTGGCCGCACCTGTCGCAGAGTCCCGCGGCACGGCGCGATTCGACTTCGCGGCGCGACCGCTTGCGCTCGTACTGACGGGCGCGCCCAAGGTCCCTGCGCGGCATCCCGGCCGCCCGGAGCCGGGCGTCACGGGCGCGGCTGGCGCGGTTGGTCTTCTCGTTGCACGGCTCGCACAATTGGCGCTCGGGCGCGGGCGGCCGTTTCCCGCACTTCGGGCACAGGCCCTGCGCGACTCGCTGCTCGCTGCGCCGGTGGAATCGTTCGCGGTCGGCGGGCCGGCGCTTCTCGGCGCAGACCTCGCACTGGCTGCGATGCGGCGCGGGCGGGCGCTTCCCGCATTTCACACATAGACCCTGAGCCTTGCGTTCCGCGACCCGGCGGTGATACCGCTCCAGGTCGCGGGCACGCCTCGCGGCGATGTCCTGCTCGCACATGGGACATTCTCCTTGCCGAGGGGTGGAAACCGGTCGAAAGGCGCCCGGCCGACGATGTGCCGGCCGGACGTCCATCGGGCGCGCGTCAGCCCTTCTGGCGGCGGTCGTGGAAAAGCCCCGTGGCGAGGCAATCCCAGTATTGAACGCCGCAGTTGCGGAGGTTGAGGCCCGTGCAGACGATGATCTCGTTGCGCCCGGGCCGCATCTCCTTCACCTCCTTCAGGGTGGCGAGGACGCGCTTCGCCGTGCGCCGGCGGCTGTCCTTCGGCGCCTCGGCCTCGACGGGCCGGATGTCGCCGTCGAGCATCGACTTGAAGCGCTGGACGACGTAGCGCTTGTCGGCGAGGCCGCCGCCGACGAGGTGGGTGAGGAACGTGGTCGCGTTGGGGGAAAATGCCTGGACCGGTTGCATCGTGCCGTCTCCTTCGTGCCGGTGGTCGGGAGCGGCGGGGACATCCTCGCGGACATCCAACCGCCGCCCCGCTCACGGCCAGCCTCTTCCTCTCGCCGGAGCGTCCCCGCGGAGGGGGACAATCGCGGGGAGTCGTGGGACACCGGGAACGACTGCGCGGGCGCCGGCGCTGCGCTGCCGGGAAGCGTCCCCGCAACATGCGGCACCGCTCGTTGGTATACGGTCGCGGGGCTGTAGGTGACGGCCACAAACTGCACTTATTTGCTGAAGTCCGGCGGCGGAACCTGGCGGCGAGGGGACTTGCCGATGAGGCTGTGGAGCCTGCATCCGGGATATCTCGACCCGAAGGGCCTGGTTGCGCTGTGGCGCGAGGCGCTGCTCGCCCAGGCGGCGCTGCGCGGCGCGACCCGGGGCTACCGGCGGCACCCGCAGCTCGAACGGTTCCGGGCGCAAGCCTCGCCCACGGGCTTCATCGCCGAATATCTTCGCGCGGTGCATGCGGAATCGATCGAACGGGGCTACCGGTTCGACGCCGGCAGGATCGCGCACGATCGCGCCGTCGGACGGATCGCCGTGACCCGGGGCCAGATCGAGTTCGAGTGGGAACGCCTGCGAAGCAAGCTCGACGCCCGGGCGCCGGACCGGCGCGATGCGGCATTGACGGCGGACAGGGTCCTGCCGCACCCGCTGTTCCGGGCGGTCGCCGGCGGGGTCGCGGACTGGGAGCGGACGGTGCACTGACGGCAGCGCAGCTGTCGGTCAGCGCCTCCACGCGGCGATGACCGCGGAGCCAGTCGATGATCGGTAGAAGATCGCCGAGCGAGAGCACCCGATAAGCGAAGAAGTGATGTACATCACGGCGCGGCGGAAACGTCCGGCGCCATGTCCATGTCGGCGTCGAGGCTGTCGGATATCCGAACGGCGGCGACCTTGACCGAGTTCCGGCCAAGGTGTGCGTAGCGCGCGGTCGTCTGCACCTGCGTGTGACCGAGGAGCTTCCCGATCATCGGCAGGCTTTCCCCGAGGGCGAGTGCCCGCGAAGCAAAGCTGTGACGCAAGTCATGCAGGCGGACGTCTTCGAGCCCGGCCTCCCTGCGGACGACCTGCCACGACGCGTTCAGCGTGCGCAGGCGGGTGCCGCGCACGCGGCCGGGAAACACCCAGGGGTTGTCGGGCCGGCGCGACAACGCGGTGAGGACCTGTTTCGCCGCCGGCGAGAGCGGCACCGCCCGGGCTCCAGTCTTCGCATCGCGCAAGCGCAACTCATCGTGTTCGAGGTCGACATGCTCCCACTTCAGCGTCACGATCTCGTTGCGTCGGCAGCCGGTCAGCATCAGCAGGCGCAGCGCCCCGGCCGCGCTCGTCGAGACCGTGCCCGCGGTTTCGAGCTCGGCGAGCACCCGGCCCAGCCGGTCGAACTCCTTCTCCGACAGGAAGCGCTCGCGCCCGCGCGTCGGATATTTCTGGATGAACCGGCAGGGATTGCCCCCGGCCGGCGCCTCGCCCGTCTTCGCGGCCGTGTAGAACAGCCGGGAGAGCAGCGAGACCGTCTGGTTCGCCATGACCGGCGTGTCGCGCATCCGGTAGTGCAGCGCCGCAACGTGGTCGGGCGTGACCTCGCTCAGGCGCAGGGCCCCGAAGCGCGGCAACAGGAACTTGTCCAGGATATGGCGGCACCCGCGCTGGGTCGTCGGCTTGCAGCGCACGGCGAGTAGAGTCGAGGACTGGCGCGCCAGTTGTAGGGTCCGGTGGCTTGTCCGTCGCTTTCGCTCCGGGCCTCAGTCCGGCTCCCATGACCGCGTTTCCAGTCCCCGCTCATCAAACCGGACGTGCGGATTTCCCGCATCCGGCTTTCGGACGAGATCATGCCTTCGCGCTCGGAAGGCCCAGTGCCTGCCGCGTCAGACGGGTGAGGCCGTATTCGTCGTGGAGCCTCTGGGCGGGGTATTGCACAGTTGCCCCGTGCCGCGTCTTGTGCTTTCGGCAGAGCCACTGGCGAAACCGCCGGACCGCATGTCGGTTGACGACGTTGAAGGCCGGGCTGACCTGCCCGAGGCTAAAGTAGTTTGCCCACCCGGTCATAGTCCGGTTCAGACGCCCTACCATCACCTCCGATGGTTGCCCACCGTACCCTCTCACCGTCATGTCGCTGATCCTGCGGCATATGCTCTGGACACTCGCCTGGCTGGGCCGGGTGCCGATGTACGACCCCCGACCATCCCGGCGGTAGGTGTGTCCGATGCGGTAACCCAGAAACTCTAAAGGCTCTTCCGGGCACCGCAAGCACCGGGTTTTCCGCGCGTTGACCGTGAGCTTCAGACCCGCCATGAGCCGCTCGACCGCCGCCAGCATTTCCGCCGCCGGGGCCTTGCCGAGCACACAGAGGTCGTCGGCATAGTTCACGATTTCCGCACGGAAGCGCCGGGCGTAGCCCAGCGCCTTCCAGCCCAAGATGAAGCGCCGCATGTAGACGTTGCTGGCCAAAGGCGAGATCGGTGCCCCTTGCGGGGTTCCTTTCCGTTCCCTGCGCGCCCGGTTCGTGCGGCGCTTGCCGCCCTCGCCGTCGTCCTCTTCCACCGGCATTTCCAGCCACGCCTTGATGAGCTTGAGCATCCGCCCGTCGCTGATGCGGCGGGCGAAACTCTTGAGAAGCTCGGCGTGCGGTATCTCGCCGAAGTAGTTGGACAGGTCGCAATCAACAACCTCTTGGTGCCGCCCATATAGGAGGCGGCGAACGCGTTTTACCGCGCCGTGGGCACTCCGTCCCGGCCTGTAGGCGTACTGCTCCGGTTGCAGGTCCGCTTCGAATATCGGCTCAAGCACAAGCAGAGCCGACGTCTGCGCTACCCGGTCCCTTATGCAGGGGATGCCCAATGGCCGGAACTTGCCGGGCTGCTTCTTCGGGATGAGCACCTGCCGTACCGGCTTCGGTGTGTACGCCCCATCCTTCAGTTCCCGCGCCAGTTCCCCAAGCCAGCGCCCCACGCCAACCGACTCGATGTCCGCGAACGTCTCGCCATCCACCCCGGCAGCCCCGCCATTCCGGCGAACCCGCTTCCAGGCTTCGGCGAGGAAGTCCTCGCGCCACACCTTGTCGATCAGCGCATGGAATCGCCGACCGGGTTCTTCCTTAGCTTTCGCATGTAGCACGGTCTGGAGTTTCCGAACTCTGTCTGACCCTGTTAGGTTTTCACCAGTAGTCACGCCTTGCTTCCTTTCCGTACTGCTCTCGAACCAGGGCTCCTTTCCTCCACCGGCATTACCCGGCTTCAGCGGTACTACGAGCCCATCCGCCACCCTGCCGGCCCAGCCTGCCCCTCGCGGGGTTCCGGTTGGTGTGTGCACACCACCGACAGGGCTTCCCGTGTTGCCTCCATCCTCCTCTTCCATGCGTGCCGCCGCCATTGCCCCGGTGGGACCGGCCGGTGCTTGCGTCGTTCGCTTCCCGACCGATGGCAGCCTTCCCCGGAGCACGGGCGGGTCGGCTCCCACATCACTGGTTTCGAGGCCTGCTCGGCGTTCACTGCACGTTGCGGCCCGCATGGTCGCTAAGCCGCCCAAGGCGGCCCGTTACATCGAAGTGCTTCAAGCTATGTCGTTACCTCCATAACTCGCTCCGATTGCTACCGGCTGGAACGACATTTGCCGGGCGGGATTTGCACCCGCTGAAGGATGGTGCCTTTCACGGCACACCGTGCTCGGTCATGTAGCGCTCGGCCATCCCGGCGATCGTCGGCCCGTTGGCCGAGGGCGAGTCCGCGCCCGGCCGGCGCGGCGTCTCGCCGGCCTTGAGGCTGGCAATCAGCCTTCCCGCCTCGCGGCGCGCCCGCTCGGGCGTCCACACCCCGTGGCGGCCGATGGTGACGCGCCGGGATTTCCCCTGGGCGCGGGTGTGCACCATGTAGACCTTCGAGCCCGTGGGATGGACGCGCACCCCGAAGCCGGGAAGGTCGCGATCCCAGAAGACGGCTTCGCGCTCGGCGACCGGCAGGGCGTCGACCGCGCGCCGGGAAAGGACGATCTTGTTCGGGCTTCGCATGGCGGGCTCCCGTGAAACCTTCAGTTGGCGCGAGCGTGCTGCGGACTATCGGGCGGCGCGAGCCTGGGCCCGAGATCGTCGCCGACGTTGGCCGTGGCATGGCGCACCGAGTCGCGGGCGAGATGCGCATACCGCGCGGTCGTGGTCACCATCCGGTGACCGAGCAGGTCGCCGATCATCGGCAGCCCCTCGCCGAGCGCCAGCGCGCGGGAGGCGAACGTGTGACGCAAATCGTGCAGGCGGACGTCTTCGAGCCCGGCGCGCTTGCGCACCCGGTCCCAGGAGTCGTTGAGGTTGACCAGCCGGGTCCCCTTCTTGCGGCCCGGGAACACCCACGGATTGCCGGGCGTGCGGGGGATGCCGTCGAACACTCTCGCGACGGCGGGGGTCAGTGGCACCATGCGCGTACCAGTCTTCGAATCGCGCAAGCGCATCTCGCCGGTGTCGAAGTTGAGGTCGTCCCAGCGCAAGCAGAGGATTTCGTTGCGGCGGCATCCGGTGAGCACGAGGAGGCGGATGGCGGCCGCCGCATGGGTCGAGGCGAGCCGCTCGGCGGGAGCCGCCCGGAGCGCCTCGCCAAGCCGGAAGAGCTCCTCGCGGGTGAGGAACCGCTCATGCTTCTCGACCCTGAAGCGGGGTACGCTCCGGGCGGGATTGCTACCCGAGGGACGCCAGCCCCATGCGTCCGCCAAGTTGAACATTTTCACCAAGATGTCGGCCGCCCGGTTGGCGACGGTCGGCATGTGGTGCAGGCTGTTGTGGAAGGCGAGGATGTCCTTGTATTCGACGTCCGCGACGAGGCGCTCGCCGAGGGCCGGCACGATATGCTTGCGCAGCATGAGCCGGTAATGGTTGATGGTCAGGGGCTTGCAGTGCATCGCGACGTATTCGCGCTCGTAGCGCCCGGCGAGATCGGCGACCGTCGGGTCGGACGCGGGCTCCTGCGCAACCGGCGGCTGTCCGGTCTTGATGCGCGCGATGATGTCGGTGGCCTTCTTCCGGGCGTGGTCGACGGAGAAGTCGGGGTCGCCATGGGTCCCGAGGCTGACGCGCTTGGAGCGGCCGAAGGCGCGCGTCTGGACAACGAAGACCTTCTTGCCCGAGGGGTAGACCCGGACGCCGAAGCCTGGAAGGTCGTTATCCCAGAAGACGGCGTCCTTGCCGTTGACCGAGAGGCGGTCCACGGTGCGCTTGGTGAGGGTGCGGTACTGGCGTTCGGCCATGGCGCGGCGGTCCTTCGGGGCGAATTCTGCGCCGCCGGAATTCAGGCCAATTTTTCCGTAAGCGCAGAGGTAGCATGGTGACGGCGACAGTGGACGTGGGCTCTGACGGCCTCATCGCTGAGTTGGCAAGGCGGGGGACAGTGTAGCGATGAGGAATAGGTCAGTCAACACAATCACTTATAGGGCGACATCGCACCTCAGGAGCGGCATGCGACGACGGGTGAAACGGGTCAGAATCGGCCTCATATTTTGATGTATCTAATCGATACGAATATCCTGATCTACGCACATCGCGGCGAGACCGAACTGCACGACAAGGCCGCGCCGACGCTCATCGCGCTGGCGGAAGGGACGGAGAGATGGGCTCTACCGGTATTCTGCGTCACCGAGTTCCTGCGCGTCGCGACGCACCCGCGCGTTTTCAACCCACCTTCCACCATTGCCCAGGCCATTGCATTCGTTGAGCGAATTGCCTCCGCTCCGGGTTGCGAGTTGATCCGGCCCGGACCCGACTTCCTGGAACATCTCGCCGACGCCGCCCATCGAGCCGATGCGCGCGGCAACCTGATGTTCGATGCGCAGATTGCCGCTGTGTGCCGGGAGCACGGCATCGACACTGTCCTCACGAACGACCGCGACTTCGACCGATTCGAACCGCTCAGGGTGCTCCGTCTGCGATAGGGCTACCTCTATATTGGCCGCGTCCGGATCACGAATTGCCGATCCGGAAGGCGCGGTCGTGGCGGACCGCGACGGAGCGCAGCTCGTCCAGGTCCGCGCAGCCGAGCTGGCCGAGCGTCGAGCGGATGTCCTCGACGAAGAGATCGATCAGGTGCCCGGGGCCCGGCGGGCCGAGCGCGCCCAGGCTCCACAGGAACGCCTTGCCCGCGACGGCCGCGTCCGCGCCAAGCGCGATCGCGCGCGCGACGTCGACGCCGGACCGCACGCCGCTGTCGAGGATTATCGTCGTCCGCCCCCCCACGCGGTCCGCGATCGCGGGCAGCAGGTCGATGGAGGGCGGCAGCGCGTCGATCTGCCGCCCGCCGTGATTGGAGACGAAGATCCCGTCGAGCCCGAGCGCGACCGCGCGCTCGGCGTCATCGGGGTGGAGGACGGCCTTCAGCACCATCGGCTTCTTCCACTTGTCGCGGTAGCGCGCGATCTCGTCCCAGGTGAACGCGCCGCCGAATTCCCGCTGAACGAACGCGGCGGTTTCCGCGAATGTGGGGTTGGCGCCGATATAGGGCGCGAAGGAAACGAAGCGGGGGATGCCGTTGCGCAGCAGCGACCGGAACCAGCGCGGCGACGACAGGGCCTCGAAACGCAGCCGGTTCGTCATGCGGAAGGGGTTCGATATGCCGCTCTTGACCTCGCGCGGCCTGGTGGTGCGGATTGGCGTGTCGACCGTCATCACCAGCACATGCGCGCCGGCGTCGGCGGCGCGGCGCACGAGATCGAAGCCGATCTCGTGGTCGTTGCGCGAGAACCGGTAGAGCTGGAACCACAGCACGTCGGGGGCGAGCTCGGCCGCCCGCTCGACATCGATGCCCGACATCACGCCGAGCGTATAGGGGATGCGTGCCGCCTGGGCCGCGGCCGCCATGTAGGTCTCCGCGCCGGGGAAAACGGTGCCGGGCCCGCCGATCGGCGCGATGCCGAAGGGCGCCGCATAGTCGCGGCCGAACAGCGTCGTGTCGGCTTCCGGCGGCGCGATCACCCGCGCATAGCGGGGCACCAGCTGAACGTCGTCGAGCGCCGCCCAGTTCCGCGCGATGCCGGTATCCGCGCCGGCCCCGCCGTCCATGTACTCGAACGCGAATCGCGGCAGCACCCGGCGCGCCCGCCGGCGCAGATCCTGCGCGGTGGGATAGCGCCGTTTCAGCGCGAGCCGCTGCGCGTTTCCGCCATTGTCCGTCATCGCCTTTGCCTCCCCGCGGCGCACCCGGCAAGCGGATATTGTGACGCTCGCGGCGCAAGGCGGCAAAGCCCGCGGGCGGTCCCTCGATACGGCGCCGGCGCGCCTACTCGGGATGAGGGTGAAACAAGAAATCCCTCACCCTGAGTAGGCGCGCCGGCGCCGTATCGAAGGGCGGCCGCACGTGGATCCTGCGGCGATCCGCAAAAAAACGGCTGACGGCGGGCGCCCGATGGCGCAGTTTCCGCCTCGGCACGAGGGCGGCGGGGGAAGCATCATGGCGCAGGGCGAGGACGGCGGCGGCCAGACGCGCGGCGAATTCGGGCTCGGGGACGAGTTCGGCGGCGAGACCGTCCACGCCGACCTGACGGGCCAGCGCAGCTATCACGACTTCCTGGAGCTCGACAGGATCCTCGACGCGCAACCCACCATCACCGGCGAGCACGACGAGGCGCTGTTCTTCATCCTGCACCAGGTCAAGGAGCTGTGGATGAAGCTGATGCTGCACGAGCTCGAGGCCGCCTTTCCGCACATCCGGGGCGACGACCTCCGCCCGGCCTTCAAGATCTTCGCCCGGGTGAAGCGCATCCAGGAGAATTTGATCCAGGCCTGGCACATCCTGACCACGATGACCCCGGCCGATTACCTGAAGTTCCGCGACGGGCTCGGCCGGTCCTCGGGATTCCAGTCGTTCCAGTACCGCTCGATCGAGTTCATCTTCGGCAACAAGCAGCGCGCGACGATGGCCCCGTTCGAACACCGGCCCGACATCGTCCGGCGCCTCACGGAACTCCTCGAACGGCCGAGCCTCTACGACGAAATCGTCATGCTGCTCGCCCGGCGCGGCTATCCGATCGACGAAGCGGTGCTGGACCGCGACTGGTCGCAGAGGCGGGAGCCCGACGAGTCCGTCATCGCCGCCTGGCGCGAAATCTACCGCGCGAGCGGCGAGCAGTGGGGGCTCTACGAGCTGGCCGAACACCTGATCGACATCGACGACCTGTTCCAGACCTGGCGGTTCCGCCACCGCAACGCCGTGGAGCGGGTGATCGGCCACAAGATCGGCACCGGCGGCACCAGCGGCGTGGGATACCTGACCCGGGCGACGGCGATCCGGCTTTTTCCGGAGCTGTGGGCGGTGAGGACGGGGTTGTAGGGGGGGCAAGATCAGGTTCGGGTCATCTTGCGTTTGCGATGATTGCAGGATATATATCCAGACATAAGCAGGAGGCCAACCATGGGCAATTCATCGCAGCAACGCGCCACCGAAAGATACCGCCACCGTCTGGCCGAACAGGGCATGGCCCGCTTCGAGGTTCTGGGGCGCGACACGGATCGAGCGCTCATCCGTTCGCTGGCCAGACGACTGGCCGAACAGGGACCGGAGGCCGAGCGACTGCGAACCGTCGTCAGCGAGGGTGTCGCCGGGGGGACGCCGCGCAAGGGCGGAATCCTCGAAGCCCTGCGGCGCTCTCCGCTCGTCGGCGAGGACATCGTTCCCCCCCGCCCCTTCGAGGCCGGCCGTAAGGTCGATCTGTGAGCCGCTATCTGCTCGACACCAACATCATCAGCAACGCCACGAAGCCGGTCCCTTCGGAATCGCTCCTGGCCTGGATGGCCAAGCAAGTCGACGAGGACCTGTTCATCGCCTCCTTCACCGTCGCGGAGATTCGGCGCGGGATACTTGAGAAGCCGGCCGGCCGGAAGCGGGACGCGCTGGAGACGTGGTTTGCAGGCCCGGACGGGCCGCCGGCGCTCTTCGCGGGACGGGTGCTCCCCCTGGACGAGAAAGCCGCTCACGCCTGGGCACGGCTCATGGCGGAAGGCAAGGCGGCGGGACGGCCTCGCAGCGGGCTGGACACCATCATAGCCGCAACGGCGGAAGCCAACGCCTGTATCGTCGTTACGGACAACGAAAAGGATTTCGGCGGCGTGGAGACGTTCAATCCAATGCGGGGAGACGGGGCGTAAATCCGTGCGCTACATGGCATCCAGTCATTTCCCAAACGGTTCGGTTATGCTATATTGAAATGTGCCTACCGTGCTCCGTTTCGATGGCCTGCGCGCGGTCATCTATCCCAGCGATCATCCGCCCGCGCATGTACACGTGATCGGCGCCGGCAGGGAGGCGATTTTCAGTCTGCAATGTCCGCGCGGTCCGCCGGAGCTTCGCGGCAATTTCGGTTTCGCGCTCCGGGAGGCAAACCGCATCCGCGCAACGTTGGCGCGAGCCCTGCCCGTGCTGTGCGAGGAGTGGAGAAAGATCCATGGCCATTACTGAAATGGAGTTGGAACGGGCGTCAGCGCGGACGCAGGAGGAGCGCGATGCCGGCCATGCGCTCTCCGCCCGGTACGACCGGCGAAGGCGGCGGGTGGTCGTCCGGTTGAACACGGGTATCGAGGTCGCGTTTCCGGTGGCCCTGGCGGAAGGGCTGGCCGGCGCCTCGCCCGAAGACCTGGCCGAGATCGAGGTCAGCCCGACCGGGCTTGGCCTGCACTGGCCGCGCCTCGATGCCGATCTCTACGTTCCGGCGCTGTTGCGGGGCGTCCTCGGCTCCCGGAGCTGGATGGCCGCGCAAATGGGCGCGGCGGGCGGCAAATCCCGGTCGGCCGCCAAGGCCGCGGCCGCGCGTGAAAACGGGCGCAAGGGCGGGCGGCCGCGTCGCGCGGCGGGAACGTGAGGCGCGGGCAGGTGCCGGGGAAAAGGTTCGGTTCCAGAAGCCGCTGCGGTTGAATAGACGCAAAGATGAAGATCTATGCGCAAACATAACTGCGCGTATGATTGATATTCACGCCTAAATCTTCTATATTGCGCCTAGAGTCGCACAAGCCATCCAGGGTGCCGACTTGGCAAGGCGCATTCGCGAAGAGAGCCTTCGGGCGATCGAAGAAGCGGTCGGACAGCGACCCGCGGGCATGACCGCGCCGCAGATCGCGGACGCGCTGGAGGCGCCGCCGCCGCTCCGGACCCTGCAATACCGCCTGAAGGCCCTGGTCGATGACAAGCGCCTGATACGGGACGGGTCCGGCCGCTGGGCGCGGTACCGCTTGCCCACGGATGTCTCGTTGTCGGAGCGGTTGAGCGCCGGAATCCCCAGTCTCACCGGACGACTCTCCATAGGGATTCCGCTTTCCGTGGCAGGCGAAGAAATCCGGGATTACGTCCGGCGGCCGACGTCGGCGCGCGAACCGGTGGGCTACGACCGGAGCTTCCTCGACCGCTATCGCCCCAATCTCGACTTCTATCTCTCGGAATCGGAGCGGGCGGAATTTCGGGAGTTCGGCACGACCGAAATCGTGGAACAACCGGCCGGCACCTTCGCGAAGCAGGTGCTGAACCGGCTCCTGATCGATCTGTCCTGGAATTCGAGCCGTCTGGAAGGCAACACCTATTCCCTGCTCGATACCGAACGCCTGATCGAGCTCGGCGAGGAGGCGGAGGGCAAGGACCGGCCCGAAGCGCAGATGATCCTGAACCACAAGGAGGCCATCGAGATCCTGGTCGACGGCGCGGAGGACATCGGCTTCAACCGCCACACGATCCTCAACCTGCACGCAGCGCTGGCGGACAACCTTCTTCCCGACCCCGGGGCGCCCGGACGACTCCGGCAGGGCGGCGTGGGCATAGGCGGCTCGGTCTTTCACCCGCTGGAGGTGCCGCAACTCATCGAAGAGGGCTTCGACCGGATTCTCGCCAAGGCCTCGCGGATCGAGGATCCGTTCGAGCAGGCGTTCTTCGCGCTGGCGCAGCTGCCCTATCTGCAACCCTTCGATGACGTGAACAAGCGGGTGTCGAGGCTTGCGGCGAACATTCCGCTCATCAGGGCGAACCTGGCGCCCCTGTCCTTCGAGGAGGTGTCGCGGGAGCTATACAAGGAAGCGATCCTCGGCGTGTACGAGCTCAACCGCACCGAGCTGCTGCGCGACCTTTTCATCTGGGCCTACCGGCGGTCCGCGTCGCGCTACGCCGCGGTCCGCATGTCGCTCGGCGAGCCCGACCCGTTCCGACTGAATCACCGTAATGCGATACGCCGTGTCGTCAGCGATGTCGTCCGCGAAGGCATGGACAAGAAAACCGCAGCCGCGCATATCGGCGCATGGGCGGAAGAGCATGTCGAGGAACCGGACCGCGAACGCTTTCGCGAGGTAGTCGAGCGGGAACTGCTGAGCCTTCACGACGGCAACTTCGCGCGCTACCGCGTCCGGCCTTCCGAGTTCGCCAGGTGGCAAGCGGTCTGGGGCAGCTGAGGCATTTTTCGACCGGGCACGAACCCACCCACAATCACAACCCAACCTCACCGCAGAAGAAGCGTCGTGAGAGGTACAGGGAGAATCGCTCGCCGACCTCTCCTAATCTCCCCCCCCCCGCTTGCTCACGGTCAGGTCGGAAAATGCTGTAGCGGGCCGGTGATCGGACGCTGCAAGGATTTGTCTTTGGCAACACCAAGGACGGCGCGATGGTCTACATGGACGAAAGCCGCTCCTACAAAGGAATGCCCAACCATCAGGCAGTCAATCATTCGGTCGCGCAATGGGTAAACGGGCAAGCTCACACAAACGGGATCGAGAATTTCTGGTCGATCTTCAAGCGGCCATTCCATGGCACCTTCCATCGTATGAGCCCGCAACATCTGGATCGCTACGTAACCGAATTCACCGGACGCCACAATATCCGGGAAAAGGATACCGCCGCACAGATGACCGCCATTTTCCAGGGTATGGTCGGGAAATCTTTACCCTACAGCGAATTGGTCGCTTGACCCTCCTCTTGGTTGTAGCCTAGCTTCCTCATGCAACGTCACAAGTCTTGTGTATTTGCACCGGCCCGACACCGGAGGGCCGGTGGTGAACTGGCGTATGGGAGCGGATGATGAAGCGGACAATCGAGGAAATCATAATAAGGAAAATTCTGTCGGCATCGGCCACTTTCGCAATTATGGCAGCAATCTTTCATCCTGCAATGGCATGGGATACCGTTAGTCACGACGGTTGGAGATTTGAAATTTCGACACCGTTCGGTCACAAGGAGCATAACTATCAAGTGGTATACAAACAAGACGGTCATCCAGTTCGTTTTGGGGAAAAGTCAGAAAGATTTGAAGTTAGGCCGGGCGACTGTGGTACTACGGAAAATGGCGGCTGGAATGATTGTGAGAACGACAGAGAACGTACCGAAATGTCATCTCACAAAAATCATATATTGTACAACGGAGATGAAAATTGGTACAGATGGTCAATATTCTTCCCTAAGAATTATGAAGTTATGCATCCAATCTGGATGACGTTTGGTCAATTTAAACAAATTGGTTGTCATCCTGTATTTTCCTTTAATATTGGTGAATATGCCACATATTCAGAAGCTTCTTTCTTCCAGCACATGACGGGCAGATATGCAAGAGCAGTAGATGGAGCAGGGCTACAAACCCATATTACACGGAATTTCAGGGGTAAATGGCTTGATATTGTTGTTCATGCAAAATGGTCCCATTCAAATGAGGGCAGGTTCAAATTTTGGGTCAACGGCAAGTTGATCTCCGACTATAAGGGAAAAACGTTGTGGTGTTATAAAGGAATATACTTTAAATATGGCGTATACAGGACTGGCGTTTCAGCAGTGCCAGAGAAATATAGACACACAACCGTGTATTCTGATGGCATCAGGATTTCCAAGTCTGGTGAGGGTATGTTCGATCCTCTGCCTGAGTAGCGTTTAGCGACAATGGAGAAGGGGAAGATTGCGGTGGCTTTCGAAATGCTGTGTACTTAGGTATGTAATTGCCCAAATTATTCCTTAGACAAAAAACCCTGTCACGTTTCCCTCCCCCCAAACCACCGCCCATCCCCCAACACCACCGACGTCTCGATCTGCCTCTCCGGCACCGTCCAATACCGCCGCAGCAGCCCCGCCTTCTCGTCCTCTCCCACCAGCTTGAATCCCCGCGCCTCGTAGAACCGGACCGCCCAGGTCGCCGCCGCCCAGGTGCCGATCAGGATGGGGCGGTCGACGTCGCGGCAAAGCGCCTCCAACAGCGCGGTGCCGATGCCCTCTCCCTGGCGTTCGGGGCGGACATAGGCGTGGCGGATCAGGATCACGTCCTGGACCGGCTGGATACCCATCACGCCGTGGAGCCCGCTTTCGTCCTCCCAGCCGCTGAAGGCGATGCCGGCCGCGATCTCGGCGGCGAGCTCGGCTTCCGGCATGTAGGGCTCCTTCCAGCGGTCGGGCGGGATGATGCCGCGATAGGCTTCGGCCGCCGCGTTGACGATCGCGAAGATGTCCGGCCGGTCGGCGTCGGTAAGCGCGCGGATCACGGCGCGACGAGGAAGTCCGCGACGAGCCGCGCGACCGCCTCCGGGCGCTCGGCGAAGGCGCTGTGCCCGGCCCCTTCCACGATCTCCAGCCGCGCGTCGCCGAAGCCTTCCGCATAGACCTCGCCGTGGCGCCGCGGCACCAGCCGGTCGTCCTCGCCCTGGATCGCCAGCGCCGGGCCCCGGTAGCGCGCAAGCCGCCCGGCGAGCCGCCGGTCGTGCAGATAGGGCGGGCTGAACCCCACGCGGGAGGCGAAGCGGAACAGCTTGTAGCGCAGCACCTCCTGGTCGATCGCGCCGCGCAGATCGGGGAACATCTCGCGGGCCACCTCCGACTCCGCGTCGCCGAACAGCAGCGCGCGGAGCGCGGCGAAGGAGACCCCGTCGGCGGGGTGGGTCTCCCAGAACACGTCGGCGATCGGCGCGCCGGGGACGAACAGCCCGGTCGGGCCGACCAATGCGAGGCGTTCGACCCGTTCCGGATGGCGGACCGCGATCTCGGCCGCGATCCAGCCGCCGATGCAGGACCCCGCGAGCCTGAGCGTCCCGATCCCGAGCGCATCGAACAGCTCGAGATAGTGGAAGACCAGGTCGTCGACGGTCTCCAGCTCCTCGTCCTCCGAGCTCTCCGCGCAGCCGGGATGAGCCGGCGCGATCAGGGAAAAGCGTTCGGCCAGCGCCTCGTGGAACGGCAGCCATCCGAACGACGCGCCGTGGATGTCGGCGATCCCGTGCAGGTAGACGACCGCGGGGCCGTCCCCGGCCTCGGCGATCCCGACCGTGCGGCCCCTCGGCAGGGCGATTTCGCGCGCCGTCATTCCGCGGCGCTCGCGGCCGGGCGGTCGGCCAGCATCGGGTACTTGCGGGCGAACAGATCGGCCGAGCGTTCGCGGAGCGCCGGCGCCACCTCCTCGGCGAACAGTTTCGCGCTCTTCCTGGCGAGTTCGTCCTTCATATTGCCGAAATGGAACTGGATCAGCAGGTTCCCGACCTCGGCCTGCTCGATCAGGTCCCACAGCTTCTCGCGCACCGTGGCGGGGCTGCCGACGACGATCGAAGCCTTGGATTCGAGCTCGTCCCAGTCCTCGGCGTCGCCCAGCATCGGCGCGCCGGCCTCGGAGTTCTCAAGAAAGGCCCGCCACGAGCGCACCGATTGCGACGGCACGCCGGCGCCGAAGGTGAGCGTCCGCCCGGTCCGCCTGAGATGGCCTTTGAGGCAGTATTTGAGGAAGTACCAGACCCCCTCCTCAGCCTCTTCCCGGGCCTGCTCGTCGGTCTCGGCGACATAAACCGACAGCAGCACGCCCATGCGGAACGGGTGATAGGTATCGCCGTTCCGCCCGAGGATCTCCGCAAAGCGCTCGCGCGCCTGCCGCGTCGCCGCCCCGTGGGTGCGCGACGACAGGAAATAGTCGAACCCGCGCTTCGCCACGTGGTCCATCGTCTCGGCGCTCAGCGCGCCCGGGATCCAGACCGTCGGATGCGGCGTCTGGCGCGGCTTGGGCCAGATATTGACGTAGCGCAGGGGGTAGGACGGCCCCTCGTGCTCGAACGGCCCGTCCTCGGTCCAGGTCCGCAGGATCAGGTCGATCGCCTCCCAGAAGCGCTGGCGGGCCTGCGGCGAGGGGATGTTGTAGTTGTAGGCCTCTGGCCCGCCGCCGACCGCGAACCCCGCGATCAGCCGCCCGCCCGAGATCGAATCGATCATCGCGTATTCCTCGGCGACGCGGAGCGGGTTGAGATGGAGCGGCAGAAGGTTGCCGAGCACCACCAGCTTCGCGCGCTCGGTCCGCTGGGTCAGCGCGGCCGCGATGATGTTGGGCGAGGGCATCAGCCCGTAGATGTTCTGGTGATGCTCGTTCAGCACCAGCCCGTCGAAGCCGAGCTCCGCCGCCTCGACCGACTGGTCGATATATTCCTGGTAGAGCCCGTCGGTCCTCTCGCGGTCCCACAGGCTGTTGGGCACCGTCACCCAGCCGGTATCGAAACGCTCGTCGAAATCGGGCGGCAGATACGGGTATGCCATGAAGTGCCAGTGGAACAGCTGCACCGGATGCATCGGCGGACTCCTTCGGGATCGGGCAGCGAAAGTTTCGCCCGTCGCCCCGCCCGCCGCAAGCGGGGGAACGTCCCTCGATACGGCGTCCGCCCTCCCCCGGCCCCTCCCGCAAGCGGGAGGGGGGAAAGTAAGGAGGAGCGGGCAAGGGAACTCCCTCTCCCCCGCGGGGAGAGGGTCGGGGTGAGGGGGCCGAACCGCCCCTGCGAACCGGACGGGCGAACGCTATTCGAGCGTCCGGGGGCGGACGAAACAGGTGAGCCGGCCGGCGCCGGGCGCGATTTCGGACCAGCTTGCCGAGTCGAATTCGATCCCGGCCAGCGCGGCCGTGGGATAGCCGGCGGCGAGCAGGCTCAGGAGGTCGTCCGGCCCCTCGCCCGCCAGCGCGCTGGCGAGGACGTGGAAGCCGGGGTTGTGCCCGACCATCATCGCGGACTCGTGCCGGTCCGGGATCGCCTGCGCGAGCGCGAACAGGCGGGCCGGCGTGGCGTGGTAGAGATCTTCGGCTGTCTCGACCTCCGGGGCGGTCTCCAGCACTTCCGCGACCAGCGACCAGGTCTCGGCCGCCCGGCGCGCGGTCGAGCAGAGGACGTACCCGGGAGCGCATCCGTTGCCGTTCATCCACCGGGCCACCGCCGGCGCGGCGCGGCGGCCGCGCGGCGCGAGCGGCCGGTCGAAATCGTCCAGCCCGGGATCGCCCCAGTCGGACTTGGCGTGCCGCAAGAGGTAGAGCGTGCGCATCCCGGAACAGGATAGGCCGGCGGGACGCCGGGTGTCAGGCCTCCGCTTTCCGTCGACGCCCTGTCCGTCATTTCGACCGGAGCGGCGCCAGCCCCTTTTCCTTGACGGTCGGCGCGAAAGCGTGAACGCTCCTGCGGGAGCCAGGGACGAGCGATGGACGACGCGCGACCGCAGACGACGGTGGAAGAAAAACCGCGCCCCGGGCCGGCGGGCGCGCCGGCCCCGCCGCTCGCCGACAGCCCGGAGCGGTTCATCAACCGGGAGCTCTCGTGGCTCGCCTTCAACGAGCGCGTGCTCGAGGAGGCGTCGAATACCGCGCACCCCCTGCTGGAGCGGCTGCGCTTCGTCTCGATCTCGGCGGCCAACCTCGACGAGTTCTACATGGTGCGCGTCGCCGGTCTGAAAAGCCAGATCCAGGCCGGCGTGACCGCCCGCAGCGCGGACGGCCTCACGCCCGGCGAACAGCTGCGCGCGGTCAACGACTGGGCCCGCACCCTGATGCGCGAACAGCAGCGCTGCTGGCGCGAACTCCGCGAGGCGATGCGCGACAAGGGAATCGAGGTGCTGGAGCCGGAGGCGCTGACGGACGACGAGCGCGTCTGGCTCACCGCCTGGTTCGTCAGGGAGATCTTCCCGGCCCTCACCCCGGTGGCGATCGACCCGGCCCACCCGTTCCCCTTCATCCCCAATCTCGGCTTCTCGCTGGTGCTGTCGATGAAGCGGAAGGGCGAGGAACCGTCCGCCGGGCTGGTCGCTCTGCCCGCCACGATCGACCGTTTCGTCCGCCTCGAAAGCCGGGAATCCGCCTTCGTCCCGCTCGAACAGGTGGTGCGGGTTCATCTCGACCTCCTGTTCCCGGGCTTCGACCTGGTGGACGTGGGCCTGTTCCGTGTCATCCGCGACAGCGACATCGAGATCGAGGAAGAGGCCGAGGACCTGGTGCGCGAATCCGAGGAGCTGCTGCGCCGGCGCCGCCGGGGCTCGGTGATCCGCCTCAAGATCAACGCCGACGTGCCCTCGGCGCTGCGCGCCTTCGCGGTCGAGAGCCTGGGCGTGGGCGAGGAGGACGTGTTCGACGTCGACGGGCTGCTCGGCCTCGCCGAGACCTCGCAGCTCATCCTGCGCGACCGGCCGGACCTGGTCTTCAAGCCCTACACGCCGCGCTTCCCGGAACGCATCCAGGACTACGACGGCGACTGCTTCGCCGCGATCCGCCAGAAGGACATCATCGTCCACCACCCCTATGAGAGCTTCGACGTGGTGGTGAGCTTCCTGCGCCAGGCGGCGGAAGACCCCAACGTGGTCGCGATCAAGCAGACGCTGTACCGCACCGGCGAGAATTCGCCCATCGTCGACGCGCTGCGCGACGCCGCCGAGCGCGGCAAGTCGGTCACCGCGCTGATCGAGCTCAAGGCGCGGTTCGACGAGGAGCGCAACATCCGCTGGGCGCGCGATCTCGAACGCGCCGGCGCCCAGGTCGTGTTCGGCTTCGTCCAGCTCAAGACCCACGCCAAGGTCTCGCTGGTGGTCCGGCGGGAGCAGAACGGGCTCCAGACCTACGCCCATTTCGGCACCGGCAACTATCACCCGGTCAACGCGCGCATCTACACGGATCTCTCGCACTTCACCTGCGACGCGACGTTCTGCCGGGACGCGGTGAAGCTGTTCAACTACATGACCGGGACCGGCGTGCCGGAGGGGATGGAACGGATCTCGGTTTCGCCGACCGACATGCGCGGCACGCTGGTCCGCCTGATCGACGGCGAGATCGAGAACGCGCGCGCCGGCAGGCCCGCCTGGATCCTCGCCAAGATGAACTCGCTGGTCGACCCGGAGATCATCGACTGCCTCTATCGCGCCTCGCGGGCCGGGGTCGGAATCGACCTGATCGTGCGCGGCATCTGCTGCCTGAGGCCAGGCGTGCCCGGCCTCTCGGACAACATCAGGGTCAAGAGCATCGTCGGCCGCTTCCTGGAGCACAGCCGGATCGTCTGCTTCGGCGCCGCGCATCCGCGCGGCTCATCGAAGGCGAAGGTCTATATCTCGTCGGCCGACTGGATGCCGCGCAACCTCGACCGGCGGGTGGAAACCCTGGTGCCGATCCTCAACCGGACCGTCCACCGGCAGGTGCTCGACCGGATCATGGGCGCGAACCTGATGGACGAGGCGCAGAGCTGGACGCTCGACGGGGACGGCGCCTACAGCCGCGTCGAGGCGGCGGACCGCGCCTTCAGCGCCCACGAATATTTCATGACCAACCCCAGCCTGTCCGGGCGGGGAAGCGCGCTCAGGGATGGAGACTCCAGCGCCCCCGCCTGAGCCGCATCGGGGGATCGTCGGGCGAGAGCGTATTCGATATGCGGTATCCGCCTAAAACCGAATTTCCCCGGCCTCCCGGTCGGTGTCGAGAACCGCACGGACCCGGCTATGACGTTCGATCCAGGTCCGGGTTGCCGGCGAAATCCACCCAGCGACCCATAGAATACGCTCATGGTCCCGAATAAGGTCCCGCGAGAAAATCGGCTCATGATGGGCGATACGGTTCCGCAGCGTCCGGAGAGCGTTTAACGGGCGGTGGACTTCCTTGCGGGTCAGCGTAGCGCGATGCGCGAAGGCCCCGCGCAACGCCGGCCGCCAAAGCGTCATTTCATAATTCGCCTTTCGCCCGGCCGCCGCGCGACCTCCCGGACCGAGAAGCGATACCCAGAACCCGAACGACAGAGCCGCCACGATCCGGGGCGGACCGTCCCCATGCCCGTCGCGCTCCAGTTCCGTTCTGGCACCGCCGATCCTCTCCAGGGCACCCCTGTCGAGCCCCGTGCGGAGATTGTCGTACCATGCTTCTCCATAGCGTTCGGCGAGCTTGCGGTGCAGGGCGTTGCGCAGGGCCACCTCCAACCCCTGCAAAAGGCCGTAGAAGGCCGCGCTGACCGCGGTATTCCAGACATGGAGCCGGATTGCCCTTTCCCGGTCACCCCCAGCGGCGTCGAGATAGGTGGCCAGGCGCTCGCGCGAGAGCGATGCCTGGAGCGCGTTTAGAACTTCGTCCGAGTAGGAGAAGTACTTGACGCCTGAAGCCCGGCTCGCCATATTCGCTTCGTACACCCCGGACCCGCCTCTGCCAACCGGTATGCGCCCGGGGTTTTTTACGCTCGGATCGGCTCACGCGGGTTTCCGTCGCCAGTGCACGATCTATTCCTTCCCTCCCATGCCCGCAACGAGCCTCATTGAGGCGGCTGACCCGCCGGCCGAGCCCCCGGTGGCGGTCGTCGATATCGGGTCCAACACGGTGCGGCTCGTCGTCTATGACGGCTATCGCCGGGCGCCGGTGCCGATGTTCAACGAGAGCGCGGCCTGCGGGCTCGGCGCCGAGCTCGCGACGACCGGCGAGATCGGCGGGGAAGCGGCCGAGCGGGCGGTGCGCGCGATCGCCCGGTTCGGCCGGCTCGCGCGCGGCATGGGCGTCGCGGAGCCGTCCTTCATCGCGACCGCCGCGGTGCGCGAAGCGGCCAACGGAAAGGACTTCGTGCGCGAGGTCGCGCGAAGCTGCGGCGAAGTCGTGCGGGTGCTGAGCGGCGAGGACGAGGCGGAGCTCTCGGCGCTCGGCGTGGTGTCCGGCATGCCGCGGGCCGACGGCATCATGGGAGACCTCGGCGGCGGCAGCCTCGAACTGGTCGACATCAGGCGCGGCAAGATCGCCCGGCAGGCGACCCTCCCGGTCGGGATATTGCGCTACGCGGAGCGCCGCCCGTCGAGGCGCGAGGCGATGCTGGCGGAGATCCGCTCCGCGCTTTCCTCGATCCGATGGCTCCGCGGTGGCGGCGGCCGCGCGTTCTATCCCGTCGGCGGGGCATGGCGCGCAATCGCCCGGCTCCACATGGCGCGCGCCGACCATCCGCTCCACATCATCGACGGATACCGGGTGCCGGTCCGGGACATGCGGGATCTCGTCGACGTGGTGGGCGGGTTGAGCCCGCGTTCCCTGGAACAGATTTCCGGGGTATCGCGCCGGCGCCGCGACAGCCTCCCGACCGCCTGCGACCTGATGGGCGCGGTGCTGCGCGAAACGGAGGCGAAGACGATCGTCTTTTCCGCGCAGGGGCTGCGCGAGGGCTATCTCTATTCCGGCCTCGGCGTCAGGCAGAGGCGCGACGATCCCGTGCTCGCCGCCGCCAGGGCGCTCGCCGCGCGCGAGGCCCGGTTCGGCCCGATCGGAGAGGCGCTCTTCGACTGGATCGATCCGCTGTTCCGGGGGCGGCGCAAGGGCCGCAAACGCCTGCGCCTGATCGCCTGCCACCTTGCCGATATCGGCTGGCGCGATCATCCCGACTACCGGGCGGTCCAGACGTTGAACCGGATCCAGCGATTCCCCTTCATGGGGCTGGGGCACGACGAGCGGGCCTTCCTCGGCTACACCGCCTTCGTGCGCTACGGAGGCGACGCGAGCGCGCCCGAGGCGCAGCCCGCCTACCGGCTGATGCCGCGGCGCCACCGCCAACAGGCCGAGGCGATCGGCGAGGCGATGCGGCTCGCCTTCCGGGTCTCGGGCGGGGCTCGCAGCGTGCTCGACCGCTCCGCGCTGGTCGTCGACAAGGACCGGCTGTCGCTCCGCCTGCCCGAGGACGGCTCCTCGCCGTTCGACGATTCGATAGCGCGCCAGTTCGACGCCCTGGTCGCGGCCAGCGGAATGCGGCCAGGGCGGATCGTGGGGTAGGCGGGGTTCGGTTTCTCCCCTCACCCTGACCCTCTCCCGGGGGTAGAGGGGAATCGCTCGCCCACTCCTCCTTACCTTCTCCCCTCCCGCTTGCGGGAGGGGTCGGGGGAGGGTGGGGCCGCGAGTAGGAAATTGCTCTAATGTTTCACGTGAAACAAAGGTCAGTAGTGCTGACTTATCCATCGCATGAAGAAAATGCTCTAACTGGACAAAAACGAGGGCGTGCGAAACATTGTTTCGCGCATCGTAGGGCTTCCCGTCCCGAGGGGACGCGAATCGCCGTTTTTCGGCCTCCGGCCCGGCCCGTCAGCGCGCCGCGCCGCGAAACACGGCCGCTATTCGTGTCAAGCGATGACACGAATAGAGCGACATAACGCTTCCGGGACCGGTTCCATCAGGTCGCGTAGAGGCTCGCCTGCATCCGCCGGAAGGCGGTCCGCACGACGGAGAGGTCGCCGAGCCGGTCCCGGCTCCATTACTTCTTTTTTGGTTTCTCGATAGGCAATCGGGGGCGTAGATCCAGAAAGTGAACGCTCAGCTTCACCATTCCACCCGTCGTCTCCTCCACGCGACTGGCTTCCTCGCGGAGGAGCGACACCAACTCCGTTGGACCGATGAAGGATCCTTTGTCCGGGTGCTTCCACTTCTGTTTCCTCGCCCGTGTTACCAACAGGCACCCTGATCTGCTGGTCTCCGCTGCCATGTATTTCGTGACCAGTTGCTCTTGGATCGTGGCACGTAACGCGCGGGCAGACCAGCTTTCGGCCAGCTTGAGTTCAATGACCGCTTCGTGCTCGGACACGACCGAACGCAAACGAATATCCGTTTCCTTCTCGTCCGCGGTGACTGCCTCTTGGTCAACCGTGTAGAGGCCTTTGGCCTCACGGGTCAGCTCCCGTGCGATCTCGCGGCGCATGAGCTTTTCGTCGGTTATTCCGGCCCAGACATCTCTTGGCGAGGTGTCGCGTAGGAGGAGCTCATCAAGATCCGCCAGACGATCACTCATGATCGCAAACATCGCTTCGTTGGTTGAAGCAGGCGCCTCGCCCGTTTTGTCTAGGACGACGGCCTGAGCGTGATCGAACGCGTCTCCATCGAGTTCCTGCGCCCGATACTCCTCGGCAACTGCGACAATCCGATCCTTGAAATACGCGCAGCATGGATCGTTGGCCATTTCCAGTTTTGCGGTCCATCCATCTTCGCCCTTCGCCTCAAGTAGGGCACTCACAATCGCGTTTCGCGTGCCTTCCGCGTGATCTCGCATATCCGGCGAATAGACACCTTCCCGGCGAGCATCGTCTTCGGGCCGAACATGGCGATAGGCAAGGCGAAGCAAGCGCAACAGCAGCGGTGGCGTGAACGCCGGAGTCCGCAGATCAATTTCGTCGTGGCGATCGCCCAACAGACCGGCGAAACATCTGACGGCTTCGCTAAGCTTTCCCGGCTCGACGGCTTGAAACCGCTCTTCCAGCATAGTTACGCCGAACCCGGGATCGACCCGCATGAGCGTCGCCAACCAAACCGTTGCGAGTTCTTTCGGCAAGTCTTCGCGAAGCCGCCGTTGCGCGACGGCCCGCGCACACGCAAGGGTATCCTCGTCGCCATGCTTCAGCATTGCTTCGATGACCTGCCGAAGCCGCTCGGCGGCTCCAAAGAGGTCGCTGGACATATCAGAAATATTTCCGGCCTCATTTAGCCACTCGCGGAGTCGAGGAAGAAACAGCCTGGCGACCGGTTCCGGTGCGTACTTGACGTTTTGTAAAGGCATCGAATGGCCGTCCGCGCCTGGTTCTCCCTTCAGTTCCCAACTCAATTCGTTACCGAGAACCGCATCCACCGACTTAGGATGGGCAGCGACGAGGTCTTCCATCCATAGAGGTAGCCCATTCAGTTGGATGGGGGCGTATCGTACCGCCAACCTCGCTTCTTCCTGGGTCAGTTTGGTGGCCCATAGAGGATCTTCGGCCTCCGCGTACAGCGCGGTGAGTCCGAGCTGCCAACGGACCAGAGACATGCGACGCTCGTTTTCAGGTCTCTCGCTTGGAAGGGTAGGATGGTCTTCCCGCCAAACATTCATCAGAGTGCGCCGCAATCGATCCGCCGTCTCCTTTCCGAAATGTTCCTCGATGAAGCGACGATTCCACTCCGGTGCCGGGCTATATTCCCCGTCGCGTGGCGTTGTCCGTGTAAGATTCCAAGCTGTGTTCCATCTGCGTTCCGAGGAGAAGGCGGTTTCAGGGCGTTCGGCGACTTCACGGCAGAACTCGATCCATTTGGCCCTGTCCTTCGCACGCCGCCGTTCTCCTTGCCTCTTCCGCTTGGCCTGCTTTTTCTCCCAGCGCTCGTGTTTCTTGTCTTCCTTCGATGGTTTCAGGCGCTTATCGATGGTTGCCAGCAGGCTTGGTCGATCGGAAATCAGCGGCTTCAGCCCCGTCACATGTTCCCGCCACCGTACGAGATCTGGCGGCAAGCGTATCGCCGCCTCCAACAGCATGGCCCGGTCTGCCGTAGAGCGAGCCGTATCGCCGAGGGCTTCCTTGATCCAGTCCATATCCCGCTCCGCGAGAAGCCCAACGGGTCCGTCAAACGAGGTGATTTCCGCGAAGCGTCTCCAAGGGTCGGAGATTGTGTGCAGTGATTGAAGCAGAGAATCCTCAGCCCAGAAAAGGCGGGAATTCTCATCGGCAGTGACGTTCCTGAGTCGTTCTTGAAGCACCTTGTGCATTTGGCTATTGCTGGGTTCATCCAGCTGAAGGCGAAGCGAGAGAACGCTCGCTTTCAACCAGTCATCGGTTCGCCTGTCCTCGAGTCCACGCACACAAGTCGCGGCCAACGCACCGCTGAGATGGGGCCGGTCACAGACGATGTCTGGCGACCCCTTCTGCCAGCGCAGACCCTCAGAAAGCAGCGCAACCAGACCGTCGCGAAGCGCCTCGAGAGCTGGGCGATCAAGTTCAGCATCGGAGATCAGACGGGGCAGCTGCCAACTCAGGTCGCTCGAGCCAGCCTTCCCTACCTTAAGCCTGCTCAGCGTCCGACAAAGCTGCTCGACTGACAAATGTCGTGGAAACAGCCGTAGCGCAGCGCCCCGGACAACCTTGTCCGGCCACGCAGGATCGGCACTCGCCACATCGGACGCGATGTCCTCAAGTCGGGGATCCCTGATCGCCAACAACGCATCGACAGCAAACATTCGTTCGACCACGGACGCTTGCGGATCGCGGGCAACGTCGTGCGCGATGTCGGCGCAATCGCGCATGCACCCCGCCTCGATCAAGTTCAGAAGAATCTCCCGAACTTCATGATTTTCGATACCACTTGCCCAAAGGTCCTTGATTGTGTCCGCCAGTTCGGGCGACGCGAACCGATGAACCTGAATGCGGGGGACGCTCAGTCCGCGCCATCCGCCCCGACGGTACCGTTCCACATAAGCACGCAGCGCTTGGTTGCGCTGCGATTGGGAAAGAGACTCCGGGTCCCCCTCGTCAACGAGCACCGCAGGCTCGTTGTTCCGCAGCATCTCGAATATTCCGTCCTCATCGAGGGACAGCCAACCGGCAATCGGGCGTCTTGACGGGCGGACAATGGTCTTGCCCCTGGCCTCCGCGAAGAGGAGCCGCTTGAGCGCACGAAAGGTCATACCCCGCCCCCGAAGCGCCCGAAGACGTTCCGCCGCAAGATACTGAGTAACGGAACGATGGTGGAAACGCACACGGCCATAGGAGGCAAAGCCGAACAGTGCCCGTTCGAGCAATGCTCTTCGTTCATTCGGCTTCCAGTCCGACAGGATGATCGACGGGTCGAGCGGAGCCTCATCTTCGATGTCGTCCGATGCCGCGCTGTGCCGAATCGTCATGCGGCGCGTGACCGTCATCGCCAGCGCCAATCGACTGGCCCCTTCGATTGCCTTGTCGACCGATAGTTCGGCCGGCTCCGCCCGATCGTCCCGCGGCTGCAACTTCATGCGCACATTTGTCGCGACCTGATCGCGATGAGTTCGTATACGCTTATGTTCGCGCCAATCGGCGCACAACTCGATCAGGTCCTGCGGACGCCGCGCGAATTCCTCCGCATTTCTCTTCACCAGGTCGTGCAGCAGCGCCTCGGGATCCTCGACACCCTGGTCCCCGGCGAATTCGACAATCTCTTCATTCGATAGCGGCATGAGCCCTACCGTTCGCCAATCGTCATCGCCGTCATCGTTGTTGTCGTCTTCGATTTCTCCAGTCGGGCGATCGCCCATCGCGATTCTTGCAAACGCTTCTTCACGCGATTCTTCCGTAGCCACCGGAGGAAGTGGCAGCAGGCGGCGCACAAGCTGTTCGTCGAATAGAATCGGCCGCGTGGTGATAATGATGCAGGCTCGTCCAAGCTGACTGCCAATCCCCTTCTTCAAGCCTTTGAGAGCCTGCTCGAACGAACCGACGGTCAGCTTGAGCTCGTCGATGGAGTCCAGGAAAAAGGTCGCGATGTCGGATTGCGACGAAAGCCAAGTATCCAGCCGAGCTTCCTCCTCGTCGTCCAGCAGGCTTCGCAGGTCCCTCGTCGCCAAGCCCGTCAATTCAACGAAGAACGCGGGGTCCCCGGCCTCCCTCAGCCGCTGCGCCTGTCCGCAGCATTCATACGTCTTGCCTGCGCCCGCCTCGGAAATAATGAGCACACGCTTCGAGCGCAGCAGATCTTGCCATGTCGTCCCACTGGACCACCCCAAGCTGACCAAGAACGACTGCTGATCTGCTTCGCTGAGATGGCCCTTGGGGATATTCTGAAATGTTCTTTCGATCATCGGATTCTATTTGATCATTATTCGGATATCGTATCGTGACCAAGCGTTCGATTCGCCAGGTGCGGGCGGAAGAGCGTGGCGGGGACTACGGTCGAGGCCCAGATGCAGTGGGTAGGCGCCAGTCCAGGCCTTCGACAAGCCGGTTGCGCGCCCTTCGATACGCGGCTTCGCCGCTACTCAGGGTGAGGCTTGGGTGGGCGCGGCCCGGAAAATTTCCTCATCCCGAGTAGGCCCGCCAGCGCCGTATCGAGGGACGTCCCCGCCTCACCCGTCCCCCACCTCGACCACCACGGCCATCGCGCTGTCGCCGGCGGCGCAGCCGGTGAACAGGCCGTAGCCGCCGCCGCGCATCGCGAGCTCCTCGATCAGCTCGATCACCGCGCGCATTCCGGTCGGCCCCTGCGGGTGGCCCCAGACCAGGGAGCAGCCGAAATTGTTCATCTTGTCCGGGTCGGCGCCGGTCTCGCGGCAGAACACCACGTCGTTCACCGCGAACGGGTTGTGGGTCTTGATCGCCGCCAAATCGTCGAGCGCGATCCCGGCGTCGTCGAGCGCGCGGCGGGCGGCGCCGATGGGGGCTTCCGGCATGTGGCGCACCTCCGCCCGCGCGGTGCCGAAGCCGGCGAGGCGGACGGAGATGCCCTTGTCCCGCGAGAGTTCGCGCGCGCGCTCGCGGCCGGTCACGATAAAGCCCGAATTGCCGTCCGCCGGGTGGGTCTGGCCGGCATAGGTCACCGTGCCGTCCTCCTTGACCGGGCGCAGCCGGTCGAGCCCCTCGCGGGTGGTCGCGTGAATGCCCTCGTCGCCGTCGAGCACCCCGGCGGTCTTGCGGTAACGCGCATCGGGCACGTCGAGCGGCAGGGTCATGTAGCGCTTCTGGAACGCCCGGTCGTCGGCCACGGCGTCCTCGTACTGCTCGTAGCGCCGGAGCACCACTTCGTGCTGTTCCTCGGTGGTGATCTGCCATTTCCTGGCCACCGTCTCGGCGGTGTCGATCATCCCGCATTTGGCGTAGGGGTCGTCCGAGAAATTGCCGAGCACCCAGTCCTCATGGGCCCCGGTTCCGCCCGGGGCGTGCGGCGCGGGGTAGTAGATATGCGGGCCGTTGGAGGTGCGGTCGCCGGACATCGCGAGCACGACTTCGGCGCCGCCGGTCTCGACCTCCTGGCTCGCCGCCTGCAGGCAGCGCGCGCCCGTCGCGCAGGCCTGGTTGATCGTCGGTCCGGGAATGCGGTCGGCGCCCATCATCGCGGTCACCCAGGGCAGGCCGAAGAAGCACTGCCGCTGCACCACCGTCAGGCCGAGCACGCCGTAATCGATCCCGTCGAGCGCAATGTCGCGCCGCGCGAGCTCGCCGCGCGCCACGTGAGCGAGGTATTCCATGCTGTGGAGATGCGACAGGCTGCCCTGCCAGCGCGCGAACGGCGTGCTCCAGTAAACGCCGTAGGGGATGTGAGCGTCGCGCATGGTGCCGTTCCTCCTGTTTCCGTCCGTAAGGGGCGGGAGCGCCGTGCGGGCCTTCGGGTGCCGGCCCCCTCCCCGCCTCCCCCGCAAGCGGGGGAGGAGTTCCGCCGCGGCCAACCTCCCCTCCCGCCTGCGGGAGGGGCCGGGGGAGGGCATTACGACGCTGACCTTGACCCCTACACCTCGCCGCGCTTTCGCCCTAAATTACGCTCCGAACGATGTCCTCATCGCCGGGAGCGAAGATACCGATGCCCCTTCTCGATATCCATCACGTCGCGATCAAGACGCAGGACCTCGAAGCCACCGACCGGTTCTACGAAGAGGTGCTTGGCCTGGAAAAGATCGACCGCCCCGATTTCGACTTCCCGGGCACGTGGTTCGATCTCGGCAGCACGATGTTCCACATCATGGCCGGCGACGCCGGGCTCGGCAACGACGGCAACCCGACCCAGGGCAGCGCCTCGGTCGATCACATCGCGGTCAAGGCGCACGACTTCGACGGCATGAAGCGGAACGTGATCGACCGCGGCATGCCGCATCGCGAATTCGCCATCCCCACCTTCGGGCTGTGGCAGCTCTTCGTGCGCGACCCGAACGGGGTGATCATCGAGCTCAACTTCACCGTCGCCGACGAGCCCGAGGGGAACCGGGGCCCGGGCACCGACAACCTGTTCGTCCCAGGCGAGTTTTGAGTTCCGCGCAAGCGCCGGAGGCGCGGCGGGCGACGATGCCGGACGCCACGCCGCCGCGTCTCGTGCGGCCCGAAATCGAGCGCCTCGGCGAGTCGCTGATCCGCCATGTCGCCGAGGCGAATATCGGCCGCGACGACGTGATCCCGCTCTGGTTCGGCGAGCCCGACACGGCGACGCCCGATTTCATCAAGCAGGCGGCGGTCCGCGCGCTCGAGGCCGACCGCGTCTTCTACACCCAGAACCGCGGGATCCCGCCGCTGCGGGAGGCCATCGCGGGCTATGCGGGCAACCTCCACCGCCGGGAGATCGGGACCGAGCGAATCACCGTCACCGCGTCGGGCATGAGCGCGCTGATGCTCTGCTCGCAGGCGATCGTCGCTCCCGGCGACAACATGGTCGCGGTCGGCCCGATCTGGCCCAACTGCGTCGAGACGGCCCACGTGATGGGCGGCGAGACGCGGATCGTCCCGCTGGATTTGAGCGCGGACGGCGGCTGGCGTCTCGATCTCGACCGCCTGTTCGATGCCTGCGACGACCGGACGGTGGGCGTTCTGGTCAACTCGCCCGCGAATCCCACGGGCTGGGTGATGACCGCCGGCGACCAGCTTGCGCTGCTCGAACGGTGCCGGGAACGCGGCATCTACGTGGTCGCCGACGAGGTCTATATCCGGCTCGCCTACAACGCCCCCCGCGCGCCGTCCTTTCTCGACATCGCCGAGCCGGACGACCGGGTGCTGGTGGTCAACAGCTTCTCCAAATCATGGTCGATGACCGGCTGGCGGCTCGGCTGGCTCACCCACGCGCCCGAACTCGGCGGCGCCTTCGCCAAGCTCAACGAGTACAACCTCGCCTCGCCCGTCACCTTCGTCCAGCACGCCGGCATCACGGCGGTCGAGGAGGGCGAGCCGTTCGTCGAATCGATCCTCGAACGCTACCGCCGCAACCGCGATCTCGTGGTGCAGCGCCTCGGCGCGATGCGGCGCGTCCGGCTGCCGCGCCCGGACGGCGCGTTCTACGTGTTCTTCGCGGTCGACGGCGTATCCGACAGCCTCGCGCTGGCGCACGAGCTGATCGAGACCGCCGGCGTCGGCCTTGCCCCCGGCCGCGCCTTCGGCGAAGCCGGAGAAGGCCGGCTCAGGCTGTGCTTCGCCGCGGGCGCCGACACCCTGTCGCAGGCGATGGATCGGCTGGAGCCGCATCTGAACTGACCGGCGTCCCTCGATACGGCCCCCTGCGGGGCCTGCTCGGGATGAGAGTTCCGTTTCGCAGTACCCCTCACCCCGACCCTCTCCCCGCGGGGGAGAGGGAGGCTCGCCCGCCGGGCGCTCCCTGCCTTCCCCCCTCCCGCTTGCGGGAGGGGCCGGGGGAGGGCGGACGCCGTTGAGCAACCGGATAATCCCCTATCGAAGGGCGCCCCGGGCGCGCGCAACAACATGTCGCCCGCGCGGCCCCGAGCGACACGATGCTGCTATTTTCGGTTGCGGTCTTGCGCCCGGTGCCCGGCCTCCCATCTCTGAGTCCTCTCCACACAGGAAAGACAATGCGATGGAAGGGCTTGCCGTTCGTGAGGCCTCCGCTGCCGCCGGCGGGGTAGACATCCAAGACATCGCCGGGGAGGCGCGCGCCAGCGCCGCTTTCGACGGCCACGAGCGGGTCGTCCGGGCGGTAGACAGAACGGTCGGCCTCCACGCGATTATCGCGATCCACGACCGGACGCTGGGCCCGGCCATCGGCGGCTGCCGCATGTGGGCCTATGAAGACGAGGACGCGGCGCTGACCGACGCGCTGAGGCTGTCGCGCGGCATGACCTACAAGAGCGCCATGGCGGGCGTCCCCTTCGGCGGCGGCAAGGCGGTGATCCTGGGCGATCCCCGGACCGCGAAGTCGACGGCGCTGTTCCGCGCCTTCGGCCGCGCCGTGGAAGCCCTCGGCGGGCGCTACATCTCGGGCGAGGACGTCGGCGTCGCCGTCGAGGACATGAACCGGGCGGCGGAGGAAACCCGCCATATCCTCGGCACCGGCGACCGGGGCGGCGACCCGTCGCCGTGGACCGCCTACGGCGTCTCCGTCGGCATCGAGGCTGCGGTCAGGCACCGGCTGGGCCGCGAGTCTCTCGCGGGGACGTCGATCGCCGTGCAGGGTGTGGGCAGCGTGGGTTACAAGCTGTGCGACCGGCTGGCCTTCCAGGGCGCGAAGCTGTTCGTCACCGATGTCTCGCCCGAGGCGGCGCACCGCGCCGGCGCCGCGTTCGACGCGACCGTGGTCGCGCCGGACGAGATCTACGACGTCGAGGCGGACGTGTTCGCGCCCTGCGCGCTCGGCGCGTCGATCGACGACGACACGGTCGGCCGCCTGCGCTGCGCCGCGGTCGCGGGCTCGGCCAACAACCAGCTGCACGAGGCGCGCCACGGCGAGGCGCTCCGCGCGCGGAACGTGCTCTACGCCCCCGACTACGTGATCAACGCCGGCGGGATGATCGCGCTCACGCTCCAGTTCCATCCGGACGGGTTCTCGCCGGAGCGCGCCGGGGAACGGATTGCGGCGATCGGCTGGACGCTGGCGGAGATATTCGAGCGCGCCGACCGCGAAGGCACGGCGCCCGGCGCCGTCGCCGACCGGATCGCGAAGGAACGCATCGCCAACCCCTCCCGCCGGTCCTGGTGAAGCCGCCAGGGCGCATCCGACCGGGGCTAAACCGGGGCCTTCGGCGGCACGTAGCCGGGGATGTAGTCGGCCAGATCGAGCGTGTCGGCGCCGGGGACGGAAATTTCCCGCGGATAGTCCGGTTTGCGCGTCGCGTCGATCCCGACCTTGGTGACGATGTGCGAGCCGCCCCCGGGATCGTAGGAAGCGGGGTCGAGCGGCGATCCCTTGGCATGGGGCACCATGAAGATATCGCGGTCGCCGCGCACCCGGGTGGCGATTGCGTGCATCACGTCGGTGTCGCTGGCGATATCGACGTCGTGGTCGACCACCACCGCGAACTTGAGGAACGGATCGGCGACGAAGGCGGCCATCGCGGCCTGCTTGGCCTCGCCCTCGATCATGTTCTCGATGGCGATGTAGCAAACGAACCGGTAGCGCCCGGAGCGCGGAACGGCGACCCCCTTCACCGTCGGACAGGCGATCCTCACCGTGTCCTCGATGAAGGCGGTGCGCATCAGCCCCGACAGCAGCAGATTGTCGGCGTGGCCGACGAAGGCGTTCTCATAGAACGGCGCGTTGCGCCGCGTGATCGCCTTGATCTCGAGCACGGGATTGTCCCGCCGCGGCCCGTACGTGCCCGGATACTCGCCGAACGGGGCCTCGGGCCGACGCTCCCCCGGTCTTGTCTCGCATTCGAGCACGATTTCCGCGTCCGCCGGCACCTCCAGCGGAACGGTCTTGCATTTCACCAGCCGCAGGGGCCGCTGCAGCATGCCGCCGGCGATATGCAGCTCGTCGGAATCGAGGCTCGAGAACGCGAGCGAACCGATAAACACCGCCGGATGGTGCCCGATGACGATGGCGATGGGACAGGGCTTGCCGAGACGTTCGTATTTCTTCCAGACGATGTTGCCGTCGGCGGTCTCGGACACCTGTATTCCGAGCAGATTCTTCTCGTGCACCATGTGGCGGTAGATGCCGACATTGGCGATACCGGTGTCGGGATCGCGCATCACCGATAGCCCGGCCGTGATGTATTTTCCGGCGTCGAGCTCGTGATAGGTGCAGATCGGCAGCTCTTCCACGTCGACATCCGCGCCGACGGCGACCGTTTCGTGCACCGGTCCGGTGTCGACGATCCGGGGTGCGATCGGATCCCGCTGGCGCGCCGCGCATTCGGCGACGAATTCCCTGACCCCGCCTTCGGTCGCGCCCACCGCGAGCCGCAGCCGTTCGAAGCCGGCATGCATGTTGGCGACCAGCGGTATCTTCGACCCCTTGACGTTCTCGAAGATCACCAACGGGAAGCGCCCGTCCTCTTCCAGCCGGTGCAGGATGCCGGAGACCTCGAATTTGGGGTCCACCTCCCTTGCGACGCGGACGACCTCCTCTGGGTGCTCGGCCTCCAGGAACTCGATGAAGCCGTGCAGGTCCGGCGCATAGCGTGCGTTCGACAGGGCGGTCACGATTTTTCACCTCGTGTATGCGGAACGACGGTCGGAGGGAAACGTCGGGGGATACGATCCCACACCCGGGCAGCCATGTCAGTTTGGCAGTGCCGGCGTCCACCGCCTATAAGACCCCTCCCATGACGTCCCGCATCCTGTCGCTGCTGAGCAGGGCTTCGCTCGAGACCTATTACCGGCAAGGCTGGTGGCGCGACGAGACCGTCTACGCGGTGGCACGCGCGCACGCGGAGCGTTCCCCCGACCGTCCCGCCTTGCGCGACCGGCACCGGCGGCTGACCTGGCGCGAAGCGATCGACGCGGCGGACCGCTTCGCCGCCGATCTCGCCGCGCGCGGCATCGTGCCGGGGCAACGGGTCGCGCTGTGGATGCCGGACCGTATCGATTCCGCGATCGCGCTTCTCGCCTGCTCGCGCAACGGGCTGGTCTTGTGTCCGTCGCCGCACCGCAACCACACGGTGGCCGATGTCGCGAGCCTGCTGGAGCGTATGCGGGCGGCGGGGCTGATCTACCAGGCGGGATTCGGCGCGGACGCGGCGAGCGTCGACATCGTGGAGGCGGTCGAAAGCCTCGGCTCGCCGCGGCATTTGTGGCGGCTCGGCGACGCCGCGGATTCGACCTTGCTGGACATACCCGCCGGAACCGCCGTTCCGCCCCCCGCGAACGACCCCGACCGCGTGAGCTACATCGCCTTCACCTCCGGCTCGACCGGGGCACCGAAGGGAGTCATGCACAGCGACAACACGCTCCTGGTCACCGCGCGCGCCATCTCCGCCGACTGGCGCATCGACGCGGAATCGGTGGTCTATTCGCTCAGCCCGTTCAGCCACAATCTCGGCATCGGCGCGCTGCTGACCGCCATCGTCGGCGGAGCGGAATACGTCATCCACGACCTGCCGCGGGGCGGGAGCCTGGCCGACCGGCTGATCGAGACCGGCGCCACCTACCTGGTGGGCGTGCCGACCCACGCCATCGACCTCCTGGCCGAGCTGCGCCGCCGCAGCCTTGCCGAATTGGGGAGGCTCGGGAGTTTCCGGGTATCGGGTGCCGCCGTCCCCGGCCATGTGCTGTCCGGCCTGATGTCCCACGGCATCGTGCCGCAGAGCGGCTACGGCATGACCGAAACCAACGGCCACCAGTACACCCTGCCCGGCGACGAGCCGAAACTGATCGTGGAGTCCTCGGGCAAGGCGTGCCCCGGCTACGAGATCGCGATCTTCAGCGAAGACGACCCGGCGGTCCGATTGCCGCCGGGCGAGGCGGGGCTGCTTGCCGGGCGCGGCGCAAGCCTGATGCTGGGCTATTTCGACGACCAGCTCGCCACCGAATCCAGCTTCAACGAAGACGGCTGGTTCATGACCGGCGACATGGGCTGGATCGACGAGAACGGATACCTCCGCCTCACCGGACGCAAGAAGGAAGTCATTATCCGTGGCGGCCACAACATCAACCCGGCGAGGATCGAAGCGCTCGCCATGCGTCATGCCGGCATCGAGCGCGCCGCCGCGATAGCGGTGGCCGACGACCGGTTGGGCGAACGCGTCTGCCTCGCCGTGACGTTCAAGGGTGGCAAGGCGGTGCCGGCGGACGATGTTCTGGATCACCTGGCCGCGGCGGGGCTGTCGCGCTACGACATGCCGGAATTCTGGCTCGAGCTTCCGGAAATTCCCCTGATGAGCAACGGAAAGATCGAGAAGCGCGATATCGTCGAACGCATCCGCGGCGGCCGGGCGACTCCGGTCCCCGTGCGCGCGCGGGCATCGGGCTGAAAGAGAGGGGCGGGAACATGCGTGCCGTCGTCGTGGACGCGTTCGGACCTTTCGAAAATGCGGCGATCCGGGAGGCGCCGGACCCGGTGCCGGGTCCGGCCGACCTGCTGGTCGAAATACATGCCACCGCCGCCAACTATGTCGACATATTGCTGATGGGCGGCAGGCACCAGTCGAAGCCCGGGCTGCCCTTCATTCCCGGCAAGGGGCCGGCGGGCATCGTCCGCGAGGTCGGCGCGGAGGCCGGCGGATTCGCCGTCGGCGACCGGGTTGTGGCGATGTGCGAGCCGGGCGGGGGCTTTGCCGAGCTGATCGGCGTGCCGGCGACGCAGTGCCACCGGATCCCGTCCTCCATGTCCTTCGCCGACGCGGCCTCCATGGCGCTGGTCTACGACACGGCGTGGTTCGCGCTCAGGGAACGGGGCCGCTATGCGGATGGGGAGACCGTGCTGGTGCTGGGCGCATCGGGCGGAGTCGGTCTCGCGGCGGTGCAGCTCGCCAAGGCGCTCGGAGCGAAAGTTCTGGCGGGCGTCGCCACCGCCGCGAAGGCCGACATGGTGCGCGAGGCGGGAGCCGACGCGATCGTCGATCTCGCGCGCCGGGACATCCACGACAGCTTGCGGGAACAGGTCTACGCGGAAACCGGGGGGCGCGGCGCCGACATCGTCATCGATCCCCTGGGTGACGCGATCTTCGATGCGGCGATCCGCGCGCTGGCCTGGTGCGGGCGCCTGGTCGTGGTCGGGTTCGCCGCCGGACGCATTCCGACGATCCGGGCCAACTACCTGCTGGTCCGCAACATCGACGTGGGCGGTTTGCAGATCGGCGACTACCGCAAGCGCCGGCCGGATTTGACCGCAAGGTGCTTCGCGGAAATCCACGCGCTCTACGAGGCGGGCGAGATCTCGGCTCTTCCCACGAGCGTGTTGCCCATCGGGAAATTCGCCGACGCCCTCGCGGCCATTCGCGATCGCACCGCACGCGGCCGAATCGTGCTCCTGCAGGAACGGACCGGCTGATCGACAGGTTCCTCGAAGGGATTCGGGGACAGAGTCCGTCGCCCTGGTGCCACACGGTCGGGGAAACGGAAGGAGCGATGCCCGCTTCATTCCATGACGGATATGGTCTACGAGTCTGCGACCGGGGACTTGTACGGGCGGGACAAGATGCAGATACGGGGAAGCGCCGCGGTTCTCGGCGACTATGTTTCGGGCGATGCGATCCTTCCCGCCCGGTTCGCCTTTCTCGATCCCGAAGACATGGCGGAGCACGTGCTGGAAGAACTCGACGAGACGGCCAACGCCCGCGTGCGGAGGTCGACGATCCTCGTCGCCGGAACCGCCTTCGGATACGGCACCGGACGGGAATCTTCGGCCCGCGCGCTTCGCGCGGCGGGCGTAAAGGTGGTGATCGGGGGCCCCTTCGCGCGGATGTTTTATCGCAACGCCATCAACAACGGGCTGCTTGTGCTGGACTGCCCGGCCCTGGTGCGGGACGGCGTCGAAGACGGCCGCGAGATCGAGGTCGATACCGACAGGGGAGAGGTGAAGTACGCCGGAAAACGTTATGCCGTGCCGCCGGTGCCCGACCTGATCGGGCAGATCGTCGCGGCGGGCGATCTCGTCGAGTACGGCCGACGCCGGCTGCTCGCCGCGACGGAGGAGAGCGCGGATGTCTGACGCCGGCCTCACGCTCGCGCAGAAGATTCTCGCCCGCACATCGGGGGTGCCGAACCCGTGCCCCGGCGAGATCGTCGAGGCGCAACCGGATTTCTCGTATTCGCACGATTTCGCGGTCTACGTCATCGACGCGTTCGAGCGCATGGGCGCCAGCCGGGTGGTTCGTCCCGACCGGGTGGCGATATGCCTCGACCACATCATTCCCGCCGACAACCGGCGCGACGCCAACAACCATGCGCGCATCCGCCGCTTCGCCGAAGCGCAGCGGCTGCGGCATTTCTTCGACGGCGGTACCGGCATTTCCCACCAAGTGATGTTCGAGCGGGGCCTGGTGACTCCGGGCAGCCTGGTGATCGCGAGCGATTCCCACACGCCTTCTGGCGGCGCCCTGGGCGCGCTCGCGCTCGGCGTGGGGGAGACCGAGCTCGGATTCGCCTGGGCGACTGGGCGCCTGTGGGTCAAGGTTCCGGATACGATCCTTGTCCGACTCGAAGGGCGGTTGCGACCGGGCGTGCACGCCAAGGACATGATGCTGCATACGGTAGCCGAGCTTGGCGTCCTGGGCGCGGTGTACGAGGTGCTGGAATATGCCGGGCCCGCGGCCCGCGCTCTTTCGCCTTCGGAACGCTTCACGCTCTGCAACATGAGCGCCGAGCTCGGCGCCAAGACGGGTGTCTTCCCCTGCGACGCAACAACGGAAGATTTCCTGCGCGCACGGGCGGCGTTCGACTACGAGCCGGTCCGCTCGGATCCCGATGCCGTCTATTCGCGGCAGCTCACGATCGACCTCGGAAGCCTGCGGCCGATGGTCGCCATGCCGGGGCGGGAGGATCGCGGCGTCCCGGTGACCGAGGCGGCGGGCAGGACGGTGCACCAGGTGTTCATCGGCTCGTGCACCAACGCACGGGCCGACGACCTCGCCATCGCCGCGAATATCCTGCGAGGACGCCGCGTCCATGACGGCGTGCGACTGCTTGTCGTCCCGGCGTCCCGCGCGGCGATGGCCGACGCGGCCCGGTCAGGCGATCTGGAGACCCTGCTGGAGGCCGGTGCGACCTTCATGCCGAGCGGCTGCGCGGTCTGCGCGGGCACCCACCAGGGCGTGCTCGCCGACGGCGAGCTGTGCCTTTCGACCAGCAACCGCAACGGCCCCGGCCGCATGGGCAACAGGAATGCCGAGATCGCGCTCTGCAGCCCGGCCACGGCCGCGGCCAGCGCGGTCACGGGCATGATAACCGACGCGCGGGAGTTCCTGGGCGGGTGACGCGCTCCAGACCGCCGCGGCCTAGCGGTTGACGTTCTCCGCGTAAGACGCCGACGGCAGGTTTTCCTTCGGCCACCGGTCGCCGTTTTCGAACGGCGCGACGCCCACGGCATGGCGGGCCATGCCGGATTCGAGCATCGCCATGGAGACGATTTCGGCAATTCCGACATCGTCGATGCCATGGTCCCTCAGGGCCTGGAAATCCGCGTCTTCCGTCCCCTCGTCGAACGCGACCTTGCGGGCGAAGCGGAGCACGTCTTTCCACATGGGATCGAGCGTCGTCGAATTTTCGAAGTCGATGCACGCCATCACCCGGTCCATGCTCATCCCGAAATGTTCGATGAGATGGGTCTGGTGGTTGTTGATACAGCGGGGACAGTCGACTTCCGCCGCGCATACCAGGGATATCGCGTTCAGAAGCGGCTTCGGAAGGGATCCAGGGGTCGTCTGCAAGCGCTTGGTCAGCGTCCACCATCCCTTGAGGAGCTCGACATCGAGCGCGAAAAACCCCCAGGTCGGCGTCAGGAAATTCGCTCCCTTGGTCGTCCGGATGTCGTCGAAGATCGCCGCGACCTCGTCGTGGGCGAATTCGGGCTGGATCAGCTTCACCTTCTCCATCGCTCTTCTCCCTGTGTCGTCGGGTCCGGCGCGCGCCCCCGTTCGTTGCGATATCGGTCCGGGTCTTGCGCCCCGGACAGGAGCCCAACCGGTCAGAAGTCCCCCCATGCGCGCTGGACCGCCGGGCGCGCCTCGATCGCGTCGTGCCACCGTTTGACGTTGGGATAGTCGTCGAGCCCGATGCCGCCCGCCCCGTGGATGTGAACGTCGGGATAGGACGAGATGTCGGCGATGGAGTAGTCGCCGGCGAAGTACTCGTTGTCCGCCAGGTGCCGGTCGAAGACCCCGAGCAGGTCGCGCAGCACGTTGTCGTAATGCTCCTTGGCGGGCGGAACCTCCGAGCCGAAGCGGTGGAAGAACAGGCCGAACTGCTGGGCGAGCGGGGTGAAGGTAGAGGTGCCGAAGAAGAACCACTGATCGACCGCCGGGCGCAGCGCCGGGTCGTCCGGGTAGAGCGCCCCGCCCGCCTTCTCGGCGAGGTATTTCAGGATCGCACCGGATTCGCAGAGCGTGACCCTGCGCCCGCCGGGCCCGTCGGGATCGACGATGGCCGGGATCTTGTGGCCCGGGCTGATCTTCATGAAGTCCGGATCAAACTGCGCCTGCTCGCGCAAATTGACCGGCACGATCGTGTAGTCGAGCCCGGTCTCCTCGACCGCCTGCCGCGCCTTGTAGCCGTTGTCGGTCGTCCAGAAATAGAGATCGATCACCGTGCCCTCCCCCGGTTGCCTGGGCGGAGTGTATCGGACGGCGTTCGCATCGCCTATCATCCGGGCCTCGCGCGGGAGGGCTACCCGAATGACGGCACAGGCCGACGCGAACGAGGCCGGACGCTGGCGGCGATACGCCGAAGCCGTGGACGGCCTGGCCGAATACTGGTACCCGATCATGCCGTCGGCCGGGCTGCGGCGCCGGCCGGTGCATCGACGCCTGCTGGGCCAGGACATCGTGCTGGTCCGCCACGAGGGCCGGGCCTGGGCGCTCGAGGACCGCTGCCCCCACCGCCAGATCCCGCTGTCGAAGGGACGCTGCGAATTCCCCGGCCACCTGACCTGCATCTATCACGGCTGGACCTTCGACGTGCGGGACGGCGCGCTCAAGGCCGCGCTGACCGACGGCCCCGATTCGCCGGTCGTCGGCAAGGTCAGGGTGCGGAGCTACCCGGTCGAGGAACGCGCCGGGATGGTGTTCGTCTGGATGGGCGAAGGCAAGCCCGTGCCGGTCGAGGACGACCTGCCGGAAGACCTGCTGCGCGAGGACGCGCGGGTCTTCGTCCTGATGCGCGACTGTCCGGGCAACTGGCGCTACGCCTCGGAGAACGGCTTCGACGAGGCGCACAACAAGATGCTGCACCGCGGCTCGCCGTGGGTGCTGTTCCGGCGTATCCCGGCGTGGAACGTCACCGAGATCGTCCGCTCCGACGACGGTCAGTGGATCGGGCGCCGGCAGAGCGCGGTCAACATGTCCGACGACTATCCCGGGCTCGGGAAATGGCCCAGGTTCAACTTCTGGCAGCGACGGTCGAGGACCGTGATGGCGAGCAACGACCATGCCATCGCGATCCGGCTGCCCTGCCTGCTGCGGGTCCGGCAGCCGGGCCGGTCGCGCTGGACCCACTACAACTGGTACATGCCGGTCCAGCGCGACACTTACCGCGACGTGGCGGTCGCGGTTGCCTGGGTGAGCGGTTGGCGCCGGCTGGCGTGGTGGCTGCGCTACCGGACTTATATCACCGTCTTCCACCGCTACGGTTTCCTCAAGCAGGACTTCGCGGCAATCGGCATGATGCCCGACTCGGACCCGGCGGACTCGTTCCGCCCCGATATCTCGATCGCCTCCTGGCGCGAGCTGGTGGAGACCGGCGCGCGCAAGCCGCGGGCGCGTGCGCAGGCCGCTGAGTAGGCCCGCGGACCGGCCCCGGATGAAGCGACCGAACCGCGGATGCCGGGGGTAGACGACCGGGCAGCTCGCGAACCTGTACAGAGGGTTCCTTCCGGGCCATTCTGTTCGTACGGGCAGCGTCGGAGACCCCCGCCTTCGATTCGACGGCGACGATCCATAGCTGTCCGAGCCATATCGAGGAGGAAGACCATGACGACCGGATTCCGGCAATCCCGCGTACCGGCAATGGCGGCACTTACCCTGGCGGCGATCGTGCTCGCCATGCCGCCCGGCCCCTCGTCCGCCCAGCAGTTCACGATGAAGATCGGCACCGCGACGCTCAACGACATCCAGCACGAGTGGATGAAGCGCTTTCAGTCGCGTGTGCACGCCAGGGCGGGGGATCGCATCAAGGTCCAGCTCTATCCCTCCAGCCAGCTCGGCAAGATCCCGCGCATGATCGAGGGCATGCAGCTCGGCACCATCGAATCCTTCGTCACCCCGTCCGCCTTCCTGGTCGGCGTCGATCCGAGGAATCAGGTGCCGTGGGCGTCGGGCATCTTCAAGTCGACCGAACATTGCTGGCGGACGGTGCGCGACGACGGATTCCGGGACTACTGGTTCCACCTGATGGACCACAAGGGAATCACCGCCATCAGCATCATGTGTTCGGCCGATCAGGCATTTCTCACCAAGAAAGACATTCGCACGCTGGACGATTTCAAGAACCTCAAGATCCGGGTGCTCGCGAGCGAGCTGGAGATCAAGCCGCTGCAGGCGGTGGGCATGCACCCGACCCCGATGGCGTTCAGCGAGGTCCTGCCGGCGCTGCAGCGCAACGTGATCGACGGGCTGAGCTCGATCCCGATCCTGTTCTACAACATGAAAATGCATAACGCGGCCAAGCACATCACCCTGACCGGCCTCTTCAAGGCGAACGTCCCGGTCTACGTCTCCAAGGTCTGGTGGGACAAGCTCCCGGCCGATTTGCGAAAGCTGATGAGCGAGGAATCTAGGGAGGTCGAGACCGAGCTGGTCGCCTGGAACACCGAGGCGAACCGGCGCGTCATGGAGAGCTGGAAAAAAGTCGGCGGCACGGCCCGGACCCTGCCGGCGGCCGACCAGGCGAAGCTGCTCGCCACCGTCAAGCCGATCGTGGCCCAGGTGATGGCCAAGAGGCCGGCGGTGAACGCGACGTTCCAGAAGGTCATGGAGTTCGCAAAGGCCAACGAATAGGCGGGTCACGGGAAGCGGTGGGGACTCCGCCGTGGCCGACGAACTCACAACGTATCTGGAAGCGGAGCTCGCCGCGCCGCCATACCACCGCTGGCTCGGACCGGCGATCGAGTCGGTCGAGGCCGAATCGGATGCGCTCACGGTGCGGATCCCGGCGCGGCCCGAATTCGCCCGCATCCCGGGCGAACCCGGCTTTCACGGCGCCATCGTCGCCGGCGCCGTCGACATCGCCGCCCATGCCGCGATCACGCTCAAGACCCGGGGGCCGACGCCGACGATCGACCTCCGGGTGGATTATCTGCGCGCTTCCACCGGAGCCGACCTCCTCGCCCGCGCCCGGATCGTACGCGCGGGACGCAGCCTCGGCACGGTGCGGGTCGACGTCTCCGAACCCGGCGGGAGGGAGATTGCCGCCGGGATCGCGACATTCTACCTGCGGCGCGACTAACCCGTTCTTCCGCCAGCCGAAAATTATTTTGTACATAGTTTGTTCTTTTCGCTTGCGGGCATGAACAAATCATGTACATTGAGCCTCCATTGCACCGTGAGAGCGGCTGTGGAATAAGAAGCGGAGGGTTCGATGAACAGCGGTAGCCTGAGACTGGTCGAGAAGGACGCCATGGATCGCAACAAGGCACTGGACGCCGCGCTGGGCCAGATCGAACGGGCCTACGGCAAGGGCTCGATCATGAAGCTCGGCGAGCACAACCGGACGACCGACGCCGAGGCGATCTCCACCGGCTCCCTCGGCCTCGACATCGCGCTCGGCGTCGGCGGGCTGCCGCGCGGGCGCGTTGTCGAGATCTACGGTCCCGAGAGCTCGGGCAAGACGACGCTCGCGCTGCATGCCGTCGCCGAAGCGCAGCGCACCGGCGGCACCTGCGCCTTCATCGACGCCGAGCACGCGCTCGACCCGATCTATGCCGGCAAACTCGGCGTCGACGTGGGCGAGCTCCTGATCAGCCAGCCGGACACCGGCGAACAGGCGCTCGAGATCGCCGATACGCTGGTGCGGTCGGGCGCGATCGACGTCATCGTCATCGACAGCGTCGCCGCCCTGGTGCCGCGCGCCGAGCTCGAGGGCGAGATGGGCGACACCCATGTCGGGCTGCAGGCGCGGCTGATGAGCCAGGCGCTGCGCAAGCTGACCGGCTCGATCGCGCGATCGCGCTGCATGATTGTCTTCATCAACCAGATCCGGATGAAGATCGGCGTCATGTTCGGCAGCCCCGAGACCACGACCGGCGGCAACGCGCTGAAATTCTACGCCTCGGTCCGGCTCGACATCCGGCGGATCGGCGCGATCAAGGACCGCGACGAGGTGGTCGGCAACCAGACCCGGGTCAAGGTGGTCAAGAACAAGCTCGCGCCGCCGTTCAAAGCGGTCGAATTCGACATCATGTACGGCGAGGGAATCTCCAAGACCGGTGAGCTGATCGACCTCGGCGTCAAGGCCAATATCGTCGAGAAGTCGGGCTCCTGGTTCTCGTATGGCGACCAGCGCATCGGCCAGGGGCGGGAGAACACCAAGCAGTTCCTGCGCGAAAACCCGGAAATCGCCGACTCCATCGAGCGTGCGGTGCGCGAGAACGCCGGCCTGCTCGCCGAGGCCATCGTCATCGACCGCGAGGACGACAACGACGAGGACGACAAGCGCGCGGTCTAGGGCGCATCCGTCCAGGTCGGAACCGCGTCCCCTGGATGGCGCGGCTCCCGTGGACATGACGGGCGAAGGCCCACCATCCACGAGTTTTAACGGCGCTGACAACAAAACCAAGACGTGGATGGTCGGCCTCCGCCGACCATGACGCCGCAAAACGGAACTGTGGCGGCCTGACCCGCCGTGCTGGACAGATGCACTCCGGCGCTATACTCAATTCCGTCGTCGACCGGCCCTTTCGGCCGCGCGGCAGACGTAGCACAGGCGGGCGGAAGCGGGGATCATGCTCGGCACCAACGACTTGCGGACCGCGTTTCTCGACTATTTCGCCGCCAACGGGCACGCGATCGTTCCCTCCTCCCCCCTGGTGCCGGAGAACGATCCCACACTGCTCTTCACCAATGCCGGCATGGTGCAGTTCAAGAACGTCTTCACCGGCATCGAGACGCGGGACTACTCCCGCGCGGTGACGTCGCAGAAATGCGTCCGCGCCGGCGGCAAGCACAACGACCTGGAGAACGTCGGCTATACCGCGCGCCACCACACGTTCTTCGAGATGCTGGGCAATTTCTCCTTCGGAGACTACTTCAAGGAGACGGCGATCGAGCTCTCCTGGTCGCTGATTACGCGCGATTTCGGAGTGCCCGAGGACAAGCTGCTCGTCACGATCTATGCCGACGACGACGAGGCCTTCGATTTGTGGCGCAGGATCGCCGGTCTCGGCGAGGAGCGCATTCTCAGGATCGCCACCAGTGACAATTTCTGGTCGATGGGCGAGACCGGACCGTGCGGACCGTGTTCGGAGATCTTCTACGACCATGGCGACCGCATCCCCGGCGGTCCGCCGGGCAGCCCGGACGAGGACGGCGACCGCTTCGTCGAGATCTGGAACCTCGTCTTCATGCAGTTCGACCAGCCCAGCCCGGGCGAGCGCGTATCGCTGCCGAGGCCGAGCATCGACACCGGCATGGGACTCGAACGGATCGCGGCCCTCCTGCAGGGGACCAACGACAACTACGCAGTGGATGCGCTGCGGACGCTGATCGAGGCCTCCGCCGACCGGTCGGGCACGGACCCCGACGGCGAGCACGCGGTGGCGCATCGGGTGATCGCGGATCACGTCCGGGCGACCAGCTTCCTGATCGCCGACGGCGTGTTGCCGTCCAACGAGGGCCGCGGCTATGTGCTGCGGCGGATCATGCGCCGGGCGATGCGCCACGCTCACATCATGGGCGCGGACGAGCCGTTGCTGTGGAAGCTGGTGGCGACGCTGGTCTCCGGGATGGGTGCGGCCTTCCCCGAACTCAAGCGCGCGGAACCGCTCGTCACCGAGACGCTGCGCCACGAGGAAACCCGGTTCAAGGAGATGCTCGAACGCGGCCTCCGGCTGCTCGCCGACGAGACCGGCCGGCTCGGCGAGGGCGAGAAGCTGCCCGGCGCGGTCGCCTTCCGCCTCTACGACACATACGGTTTTCCGCTCGACCTGACCGAGGACGTGCTGCGGGGCGAAGGCCGCGGCGTCGATTCGGCCGGGTTCGAGGCGGCGATGGACCGCCAGCGCGCCGAAGCGCGCAAGAGCTGGGCCGGTTCGGGCCAGACCGCGGAGGACGAGCTCTGGTTCGACCTTCGCGAACGCGCGGGCGCAACCGAATTCCTCGGCTACACCACGCTTTCCGCCGATGCCAACGTGGTCGGCCTGGTCTCGGACGGAGAGGAAGTCGACCGTGTCGAGGCGGGAAGCGAGGTCTCGGTCATCGTCAATCAGACTCCGTTCTACGCCGAGGCGGGCGGCCAGATCGGCGACCGCGGGGTGCTGGAAGGCGAAGACGGCACGGCGGTGGAGATCGCGGACACACGGCAATACGCCGAAGACCTGATCGTTCATATCGGCACGGTGACGGGCGGCGCGGTCGCCCTCGGCGACGTGCTGGAAATGCGGGTCGACCCGGCGCAGCGGGCGGGGCTCCGGGCCCATCACTCGGCGACCCACCTCCTGCATTCGGCGCTCAGGCGGCAGCTCGGCGCGCACGTCACCCAGAAGGGCTCGTTGGTCGCGCCCGACCGCCTGCGCTTCGACATCAGCCATCACGCGCTGGTCGAGCGCGGCTCTCTGGCCGAGATCGAAACCGCGGTCAACCGGCAGATTCGCGTCAACACCGAGGTCGCCACCCGCCTGATGACGCCCGACGAGGCGATCGGCTCGGGCGCCATGGCGCTGTTCGGCGAGAAATACGGCGACGAGGTCCGGGTCGTCACGATGGGCGAGGACGGCAGCGAGCCCTGGTCGGTCGAACTCTGCGGCGGCACCCATGTCGCGCGCACCGGCGATATCGGCGCCTTCAAGATCGTGGGCGAGAGCGCGGTCGCGGCCGGGGTGCGCCGGATCGAAGCGGTGGCCGGCGAAGCCGCCATCGCGCATCTCGCGTCGCAGGAAGACCTGCTGGTGCGCGCCGCGACCGTGCTCAAGACAAGCCCGGCCGAGCTGCCGGAACGGATCGAGGCGCTGATCGAAGACCGCCGCAGGCTGGAGCGCGAACTCTCCGACACCCGCCGCCGGCTCGCGACCGGAGGAGAGGCGAGCGCGTCCCAGCCCGCGAAACGGATCGACGGCGTCGCCTTTGCCGGCCGACGCGTCGACGGGGTTCCCGCGAAGGAGCTGCGTGGCATGGCGGACGACCTCAAGAAGCAGATCGGGTCCGGCATCGTTGCCCTGGTCGCGGTCGGCGACGGCAAGGCCTCGCTCGTCGTCGGCGTGACCGACGATCTCACCGAACGCTTCGACGCGGTCGCGCTGGTGCGGGAAGGCGCCGCCGCGCTCGGCGGCAAGGGCGGCGGCGGAAGGCCGGACATGGCCCAGGCCGGCGGTCCCGACGCGGCCGCGGCCGAGAAGGCGCTGGAGATCATCGAACGCGCGCTTTCGGCCGGGGCCGGCTGATCCCCAGCGGCGAAACCCTGACGGGGGTGCGATGGACACCGGAGTGTCGGACGGACCTGTCCTGGTCCGGATGGAAGGCGTCGCCAAGACGTTCGCCAACGGCACCGTCGCGCTGGACGGCCTGACTCTCGCGATCGGGGCGGGATCGTTCACCAGCATTCTCGGCCCGTCCGGCTGCGGGAAATCCACCGCGCTTCGGCTGATCGCCGGCCTCGGCGACGCCACATCGGGGACCGTCCGCCTCGCCTCCGAAACCGCCCGGCGCGACATCGGATTCGTCTTCCAGGAGCCGACGCTGATGCCCTGGGCCACGGTATTCGACAACGTATTTCTTCCGCTGCGTCTCGCGGGCCGGTCCAGACCGGAGGCGCGAAACGACATCGACCGCGCTCTCGATCTCGTCGGTCTGACCGGGTTCGCCGACGCCTTTCCCCGCGAACTCTCGGGCGGGATGCGGATGCGCGCCTCGATCGCGCGCGCGCTGGTAACCCGACCGCGTCTTCTCCTGATGGACGAACCTTTCGCCGCGCTCGACGAGATCACCCGCTTCAGGCTCAACGACGACCTGCTCGCCCTGTGGAAGAGCGAAGGCTGGACGGTCGTCTTCGTCACCCACAGCGTGTTCGAGTCGGTCTATCTCTCGAACCGGATCCTGGTGATGACGCCCCGCCCGGGCCGGATCGCCGCCGACATCGCGGTCGATGCGCCCTACCCCCGCAGCGAAACCCGCTTCCGGACCTCGGACGCCTACAACCGCCATTGCCGCGAGGTTTCGGCCCGGCTCGCCGAGGCGATGGGTGGCTGAGGAGACCGATCCCGCCCGCGCGGCGGCGCTGCACCGCGACGGGCACGTCGCGGAAGCGATCGCCGCTTATCGGGCATTGCTCGCGGACGATCCGGGAAATGCCGGCATCTGGCACAACATGGGCGTGGCGCTCGCGGAAACCGACGATCCAGGCGGGGCGCTCGATGCCTTCGACCGCGCGTTAGAACTGCGGCCGGACTACGTGCACGCCCACGTCAACCGGGGTGGCGCGCTGCAGTCGCTCGGGCAACACGCCGATGCGGCGGCCGCCTACGGCGAGGCGCTGAAGCTCGATCCCGCGCTCTACGAGGTTCGCCTGCGCGCGGGGCTGATGCTGCTCGCGGCGGGAGATCGGGCGGGCGCGCTGGACGCCTTCCGCAAGACCCGCGCGATCCGGCGCAACCCGGTCGCGATGGGCGCTGACCATCCTTCCTTCGCCCGGTCCTCGCGCCCGAAGCTCGCCCACGACGCGGCCCAACTCCGTCATCTCGTCGAGAAAGGGCGGGAGGTCGAGCGGTTCTCCGCCCTCGCAGCGCTCTACGAACGGGCGGCGGCGCGGATGCCCGACCGGACCGACCCCACGCCGCTGCCGGACGACCTCCGCGCCGAATTGAAGGCGACCTACAACCGCGCGGTCCACACCGCCGAGGCGGACGAGGTCGCGCCGGGCGCGCTTCACGCCTCTTTCGACGGGACGGACGTGCAGACCCGCTACCGGGCGACAGCACCGGGCATCGCCGTGGTCGAGGACCTGATGAGGCAGGAGGCGCTCGCCGCTCTTTACCGGCATCTGCTCGAAAGCACGATCTGGCACGACTGCGAGCACATCCCGGGATTTCTCGCGGCCTATCTGGAAGACGGGCTCGCCTCGCCCGTTCTGCTCCAGATCGTGGACGAGCTCCGCGCGGCGCTGCCGGACATTCTGGGTGCCCATCCGCTGGCGCAGGCCTGGGCCTTCAAGTGCCTGACCGGATCCCGGGGAATCGACGTCCACGCCGATTCGGGGGCCGTCAGTCTCAATTTCTGGCTCACGCCGGACGAAGCCAATCTGGAACCGGGCGCGGGCGGCCTCGTTGTCCATCGGGGCCTGCCGCCGGAGGGGTGGACGATCGCCGACTACGACCGGGACAAGGACAGGATCCGCGCCTTCCTCGACGGCAACGACGCCGGGTCCGTTACCGTCCCCTACGCCCGGAACCGGGCGGCGCTGTTCCGCTCGGACCTGTTCCACGAATCCGGCCGGGTGCGGTTCCGGCCCGGCTACGCCAACCACCGGATCAACATGACGCTGCTGTTCGGCGAAAGGCGCTGACGGCCACAGCCAATTGTAACAATTTTGGGATTTTTATTTATTTTGATACAAACCCGCGATAGACTGCCTGCCTCTCGAATACGGAATCCGGGCGATGCAGAACCTGACCGCATCCGACAAGTACACGGCGGCCCCGGTGCGCCTGGGCGAGCCGGACCCCTACCCTGATCGCGTCGCGGGCGAGTTCGTCTGCCGCGTGGTCTCGAACGACATGGTGAACGAAGCCAACCGGCTTCTGGTGCTCGATGCGCCGGAGCGCGCGCTCCGCGCCCGGGCCGGCCAGTTCTTCCATCTCCTCTGCCCCACCCCGGACGGCGCGGAGGTGTGGATGCGCCGGCCCATGAGTATCTACCGGATCGACCGGGACGGCGGGCGGCTGGAGTTCCTCTACAAATGCGAGGGGCGCGGCACGCAGGGCATGTCGCTGCTGGAGCCCGAGGGCGAGTTCAACATCGCGGGCCCGCTCGGCATCGGCTTCAGCCTGGAGCCCGGCTGGAAGAACATCGTCGTCCTTGGAAGGGGCGTCGGCCTCGCGACGCTGGCGCCCTTGTCGCAACTCGCCGCCGAGCACGATGTCAGGATCACCGCGATCCTGAGCGCCCGTACGCCCGAGCTCCTGATGTCGCGCGACTTCTTCGCCGATCTCGGAGCGGACGTGATCACGGTTGTCGACAGCGACGGGTCGAGCGCCGTCGAGAACGTCGAGGCGATCGTCGAAGGGCTCGTCGCCGACGGTAAAGCGGACGCGTTCTTCACCTGCGGCTCGAACCGGCTGCTGATGCTGATGAAACGGCTCGGCGCCGCGCACGGCGTCCCGGGCCAGGTGGCGATGGAACAGCTGATGTGCTGCGCGCTCGGCGCCTGTTACATCTGCGTGCGGACCTTCGAGGTGGACGGGAAGCGCGTCCTCAAGCGGGTCTGCCGGGAAGGACCCGTCTTCGATATCCAGGAGGCTGTGGGATGGTAGACCTTTCGATCCGGATCGGCGACGTCGCCCTTGCCAACCCGGTCATGCCGGCCTCGGGCGCGTTCTCCTGGGAATACGCCGACGTGATCGACCTCAACCGGCTCGGCGGGCTTGTCGCGAAGACCATCTGCAAGGAGCCGCGCAACGGCAATCCGACGCCGCGCATGGCCGAGACCGAGGCCGGGATCATCCAGTCGATAGGCCTGCCGGGAAAGGGCGTCTACTACTTCCTCGACCACATCGTGCCCGAATACAAGAAGTTCACCCCGCCCTTCATCGCCAGCATCTCGGCCGAGACCGCCGACGAGTTCGCCGAGATGTGCTCGATCCTCAGCGTCCCCGAGATCGACGTGCTGGAGGTCAACATCTCCTGTCCGACCCGGAACGCGACAGGCGGCAATTTCTCCCTGCACGAGGAGCACACGGCGAAGGTGATGCGCGACATCCGCGCCGCCACCGGTCACCCGGTCTGGGCCAAGCTGTCGCCGAACGCGGGCGACCTCGTATCGATCGCGGTCGCCGCCGAGGAGGCGGGCGCGGACGCGCTGGTGATAGCCAACACCTTCCTGTCGCTCAAGATCCGGACCGACAATTTCCGTCCGGCGCTGGGCAACAAGTTCGGCGGGCTGGTCTCGCCCGCCCTCAAGCCGATCGTGCTCAGAATGGTCTACCAGGTCGCCAAGGAGGTCACCGTGCCGGTCATCGGCATCGGCGGCGTGACCAAGGCGGAGGACGTGGTCGAATACATGCTGGCCGGCGCGCACGGCGTCGGCATCGGCTATGCCGGGTTCCGCAACCCGACCGCGCTCACCGCCATCATCGACGATCTGGAGGAATGGTGCGACGCGCGCGGCATCGAACGGATCACCGACCTGATCGGCGCGGTGCGGGACGACGACATGGAGACCGACACCCTGGTCGCCGCTTCCGCCGGCATCTGACGCCGGAAGGTCAGTTGGTCGACTGTGTGTCCTGCTCCGCCGCCTCATAGGCGCGCAGGCGCTTTTCCTGCTCCCCGGTTGCGGCGGCCACGATCCGTTCGAGGACCTGGTCGTCGGTGACCTCGCCGGGCCGGCGAAGCGCGCGGAGCTTCTTCAGCACCTCTTCCGATAGGGTGATCGTGGGCACCCGAACCTCCCCGGCAACGGCGCTACAGGAGCGCCTTCAACGCCTCCTCGAAAGCCTCGTCGTCCCAGCCGAACGGCCCCTTCGCTCCCGCATAGACGACCCTGCCCCCGCCGTCGATCAGGAACTGTCGCATCGGCAGGCCGACATATTTCCGTTCCACATCGTTGTCGATGCGGTCGACCAGCATCGGCATCTCGATATCGAGGGCGATCTGGCACGCCGAGGCAACGTCGGTGCGCTCCTCGTCGCTGGTCGGCTCCTCGTAGATGACGTTCTCGATCAGGTTGTTGGGTACCTGCCAGCCATTGGCCGGGTGCGCTTCCCGGATGTAGATCAGGAAGAATTCGACCCGGTCCCTGTAGGTGTTGTAGAGGTCGTTAAGGCGCACGGCCTTATCGCGGAAGGGGGGTCAGGTGAACGAGCCGAACGCGATCGCGACCGGCCTCCCCCGGTAATCGGACAGGCGCACCCGTTCGCCCGTTCGCTTTCGGTTGCGGTCGAGGCGGTCGGCAATGAAGTCGGGCGCCATCGAGCCCACCGCCGGAACGGCCGCCTCGCGCGCCTTCTGGGCCTCCATGTGGGCGTCGAACTCGGCCTCTGTGATGTCCGAGATTTCGAGCCACACGTCGCGGCGCCGCGCCATGTCCATCGCGCGGTACTCTTCGAGAGTGACCGGGCTCTCCATCGCTGCATTGGCCATACGAACGCTCCTCTCGACACTGCCGCCGTCGCCCCAACTTAGGTCAGGCGCCACCTGTCTTCAACAATCGGCGCCGGGTCTTCAGATCACCTCCCGCGAGCCGTCGGAATAGCGGATCTTCACCGTCACCGTGCCCTCGTTCATCAGCCACGGGCGGACGGAAAAAGACCGCGCGCCGGAAGAATGCATCGGATCGGAGGCGGCGATCTCCTCCGCCTCGGCGAGACTGCCGGCGCGGATGATGACCATCCCCTCGCCCAGCCATTCGGTCTCGTCGTCGGTCCAGAACGGTCCGGCGCCGAACATGATACCGCGTTCCTCCAGCGAGACCTGGAACTTGAGATGCGGCTCGATGTTCTCCATCACCGGGCCCAGCCCGTTGGTGGGTGTCGTGAAGACGACATAGAGCTGCTTCTGCAGCATGCCCTCGCAGGCATTCATCACGTCTTCCTTCATCACCTTGGGTCCGGCCATCTCTTTCTCCTTCCTAGAGTCAACGAAACGGGGCGCGGTAGCGGCGCGCGAAAGCGGCTTTGTGGCAACGCTGCCAGACCTCGACGGTCCACGGCGTTCGGGTTGGACGGGCGAGCGCGCTCGCGACGAACACGCGCGCCCTCACCGCCCGGCCGTCATCGACCAGGACAGTGCGTTCGGCGTCTACATATTCGTCGCTCTCGAACTCCGCAAGGCGGCGCATCGCGTGTCGGTCCAGCCCCTCGGCAAGAAGCCCGTCGACGGATTCCCCATGGGCCGGCACCACGACCGGATAGTGGCGGCCCCGGATGTAGACCCGCCGATAGCCCGGAAGCCGGGCCCGCGTCGGTTCGCGCCGGTTTATCCAGGACCCGAGGATGTGGGCCCTGACGTCCGGGTCGAGCAGCGTGCCGTAGAAAAAATACCGCAACGGCGATCCGGGTTCAGAGGATTTCGGCTGCCAGCCGGGCCCCCCGCGAGGCCATGAAGTAGAGCCCGAGATGGTGGGCAAGCGCCTGCGGGTGGGACGCGGTCTCCGGCAAACCCAGCTCCCCCGCGGTCTCCAGGTCCAGCCCGTAGGTAGCGCAGCCGGCCTCGTAGACCACGATTTCGACGAGATCCGGCATCAGGCCGTGGTTGCGCGCCGAAAGCATCGTCAGAACGAAGTCCATCACGCAGATATCGGTGCAGATCCCGACCACGAGCGCGGTCTCGATATGGCCCGCGCGCGCCCAATCGACGATACGGTTGGTGCCTCCTTCCGCGTCGATCGCGCCGACGAAACCGTTGATGCAGTCCTTCTCGATCAGCGTCGCTTGCTCGCAGTCATGCAGCCAGGCGAGTTCGGGCACCAGCTCCTCCTGCCCCGTGCCGCGCTCGCAATGAGCCGGATAGGGGGGCTCGGGCTTGCCGGGCGTGTGGGTGTCGAGAAAAGCCGCGATCGGCCAGCCCTCGGAGGCGAAGCGGCGCGCGAGGCGATCGGTCTCCCCGACCATCCGGCTGACCTGCGGGTTGGGAACGGGCGGGGCGAGAGGCCCGGCGCCGACTGTCGCGAAGCCGTTCACCTCGTCCACGATCACGAGCCCGGTGCGCTGCGCCGCCGCGTCGAACGGCGCCGACGCGATCGGCATATGCGTCTGAAGCCCCTGCAAGAGGGTGTCGATGTCCGCGCTCATCCCCGACCTCCGCGATCCGCGAGCAGCCCGGGAAGTCTACATGTCCGGGGCATCGACACCAGATTCGTCGAGCTGTTGGCGGAGCGACGCCTTGAGCCGGGCGAGCCCGTCCTCGTCCGCCGCTTCGCAGCGCGCGACCAGAGCGTCCTCGGTGTTCGACGCCCTGAGCAGCCACCACCCGTCCCCGGTGCGGACCCGGACGCCGTCGATCTCGCTCATATCGGCCCCCTCGTCGCGCAGGCGGCGGCGGATCTCTTCGACCACGGTGAACTTGCGGGCGTCCTGGCATCGCAGACGAAGCTCGGGCGTGGCGATCGCGGCGGGCAGCCGGTCGCGGATCTCCGCGAGAGCCCCGGGGGAGCGCGAGAGGAAGCCGAGGAGCCTGACCGCGGCATAGATTGCGTCGTCGTAACCGAAATAGCGGTCGCCGATGAAGACATGACCGCTCATCTCGCCGGCAAGGAGAGCACCGGTCTCCGCCATCTTCGCCTTGATCAGCGAATGCCCGGTCCGCCACATCAGAGGAACTCCGCCCAGCCGGGCGATCTCGTCGAACAGGAACTGGCTCGCCTTTACGTCCGCGATCACGGTCGCGCCGGGATGGCGGGCCAGGACATCGCGCGCCAGCAGCATCAGGATCTGGTCGCCCCACAGAATGCGGCCCATGCCGTCGACGATTCCGATGCGGTCCCCGTCACCGTCGAAGGCAATGCCGACCTCGCACCGCTCGGCGGTCACCGTTGCGATGAGTTGCGCCAGATTTTCCGACACGGTGGGATCGGGATGGTGCGCCGGGAACCTTCCGTCGATCTCCTCGTTGAGCAGTACATGGGTGCCAGGCAGACGCGCACAAACCATCCGCATCGCTTCGCCGGCCGAGCCGTTGCCGGCATCCCAAGCCGCCTTGAGCGGGCGGTCGCCGTCGAAATCCTCGACAATCCTGTCGACATAGGCGTCCAGTACCGACCTGTCCTCCCGCGTCCCTTTGCCGCTGGCGAAGGCACCCCGGTCGACGATCCGGCCGAGGCTTTGGATATCCTCGCCGTGGAACGGGCCGGACGATGTCAGGAACTTGAAGCCGTTATGGTCCGGAGGGTTGTGAGAGCCGGAGACCATGACGCCGGCATCCGCGCCGAACCGTTTCACCGCGAAATAGAGCATGGGGGTCGGTCCGAGACCGACCCGGAGCACCTCCGCGCCGGCGGCCGTCAATCCGTCGACGAGGGACGCTTCAAGGCCAGGCGAATGCAGCCGTCCGTCGTAGCCGACGCAGACCGACCGACCCCCGGCCTGGCGAACGATCGTTCCGAAGGCGCGTCCGATCGCCTCCGCGTCGCCCGCCGACAGCGTCTTTCCCACGATCCCGCGAATGTCGTAGGCGCGCAGGATCGTCGGGTCGAGCGGCCGGCCAGCGCCGACGTTCCCGGCGCTCATGCGGAGCCTTCGACCGCCCTGCGCCCGACGCTCCGGTAGTCGAAAGCGGCGTTTTCCATCTCGTCGAGTTCGTAGATGTTGCGCATGTCGACAATTGCCGGCGTCTTCATCAACCCGCGCACGCGCGCGATGTCGAGGGCGCGGAACTCGTTCCACTCGGTGACGATGGCGAGGCAGTCCGCGTCAGCCATCGCCGCGTACGCGTCTCCGTACCATTCCACCCCGTCGAACAGGCTCCGGGCGGACTCCATGCCCTTCGGATCGAAGGCCCGGGGCTTCGCGCCCCGCTCCAGCAGTCCGGCCAGGATCCCGAGGCTCGGGCTCTCCCTGATATCGTCGGTATTCGGTTTGAACGTGAGTCCGAGGACCGCGATGCGCTTTCCCGAGACCGACCCGCCGCAAGCCGCCTCCACTTTTTCGATCATGCGCTGCGCCCGGGATTCGTTGGCCTCGATGACGGCTTCCACGATCCGTATCGGCGCGCCCGCCTGCCGGGCGGTGGAAACCAGCGCGCGCGTATCCTTGGGCAGGCAGGAGCCGCCATAGCCCGGCCCCGCATGAAGGAATTTGGGTCCGATACGCCCGTCGAGCCCGATCCCGCGTGCAACGTCCTGCACGTCGGCGCCCACCTTCTCGCAGAGATCGGCAATCTCGTTGATGAAGGTGATCTTGGTCGCGAGGAAAGCGTTGGCGGCGTACTTGATCATCTCCGCGGTCTCAAGCGCGGTGATCACGACGGGGGTCTCCAGCAGGTAGAGAGGACGATAGATGGCTTGAAGAATCCGGGCCGCGCGTTCGTTCTCGACCCCGATCACCACACGGTCGGGGCGCATGAAGTCCCCGATCGCCGAGCCCTCGCGCAGAAATTCGGGGTTGGACGCGATGTCGAACGTCTCCGGCGCGCGGTGCCTGGACACGAGCTTCCGGATCTCGCGGCCGGTACCCACGGGGACAGTCGACTTCATGACGATGACCCTGTAGCCGTCGTCCATGCACCGGGCGACCTCTTCGGCGGCGTGGCGGACATTGTCGAGATCGGCCCGGCCGTCGCCGTGGCGACCGGGGGTTCCGACCGCGATGAAGACGGCATCCGAACCGGCAACGGCTTCTTCGGTTCCGGTGGTGAAGGAAAGCCGGCCGGCGCCGACATTCGATTGGACCAGGGCCTCGAGTCCGGGCTCGTAGATCGGGACCTCGCCGGCCCGCAGCATTTCGATCTTCGACGGATCCTTGTCGACGCAGACTACCTCGATGCCGAACTCCGAAAGGCAGGCGCCGGACACCAGACCGACATAACCCGCACCGATCATTCCGATGCGCATCGCTTGACCTCTACTCCTGGATTTCCGGGCGAACGGACGGCAATGCGGAGCGCGCCGACGCCGAGGATCGCGCTTTGTGCCACGCGTCACGGGCCCGCGCAATCGAACCGCGGCCCTGGCGGTTCAACTGCCGAGCAGGATTTCCTTCGCCTGGTTGATCTTGGCGGCAAGATAGGTGGAGCCGCCCTGGTCGGGGTGGATCTTCAGCATCAGCTTGCGATGGGCGTCGCGGATCTCGTCCGCGTCCGCGCCGCGCCGGACCCCGAGAATCTCGTAGGCTTCGGCGACCGTCATCGGCCGCCCGTCGGACGTATCCCCTCCGCCGGAATGGGCGCCGGCGTGCGAACCGGCGTCGCCTCCCCGCCACTCCGCGCCATGGACCCGGTCGAGATACGATTCGAGCAGGTCCGCGGACTGGGTATCGTTGACGCGGCAGTCACGCAGCAACGCGAGAAGCTCCTCGAAACTGAGTTCCTCGACCAGCCGGCCGCGAAACGGCCCCTCGAGAACCGTGCCCATGAGTTCCCCGGTGTCGTGGTCGAGCGACATGCGCAGATAGGCCGTCTCGACGTCCGAAGACTGGCCCGGAGACGGGCCGCGGAAGCTCTTCGCCGCCTGAGCGATGCGGCGAGCGCGGAACAGCATGGGCAGCAGACCGGCGGCGATCATCGCTGCATAGGCGATGCGGCCGGTTACCGTCAGATAGGTCGCGATGCCGATGCCGAGGATCGCGAAAGTCCATTTCAGGATGCGAATCAGCACCCTCGGGTCGATACCCTGGATCCCGCGGATCAGGAGATAGAGGCCGATGGCAACCGCGACGACAAGGATCAGATAGGACATGGCCGGGCGTCGAGAGCGTTCAGCCGATCTGCTTGGTGATCTGCAGCGCCGCGCCGCCGGTGCGCTTGCCGTAATCGCTGAGCGCGAGCCGGCCTCCGGCGGCGAAGACCGCGACCGCGCCAAGCAGCTCCCTGAGTTGGCGGGCGGAGGAGGAATCGAAACTGCAAAAGGCGCCGCCGGTGAGCTTGGCGATCTGCCGGAAGGCACGCATCGCGATCGGCTCGCCGCCTTCCTGGAACATGAAGGCCGGCGTCCCGAGCACGCCGAGGCGGCCGGCGTGGTGACACAGTCTGTCCACATCCTCTTCCATGCAATCGCCGACGAAAACCAGCGCGTTGACCTTCTTCTTTTCGGTTTCCTTGAGGGTGTGCCTGAGAACTCTGCCGATCTGGGTCTGCCCGCCGAGGCAGCGGACGGCGGTCATCCGCCGCACCAGATCGCCGGACGAATCGACCCACGGGCTCGACTTGCACTCCCCGAAGCCGCGGTAGAAGACGAGCTGAACCTCAAGTCCGCCGAGCACCTCGGTCTCCCGGAACATCTCGGCCTGGATGTGGCACGCCCGATCCCAGCTGGGCTCGCGGCTGGCCGTCGCGTCCATCGCGAAGACGAGCCGTCCTTTCCCGCCCGCGGCCTTGAGGTTCGGGGTTTGCGCGAGCCGGTTCAGGAAGTTCGACACGTCGCCGCTCGTCGACCTGACGGCCTCGCTGCCCGTTCTGCGGGTCACATTCTTCGACATCGGTCCCACTCGCTCTCACCGACAGAGATAGTGTACGCCCTCCCCCGTATCCAGACTCCACTCATTCGGCAGGCGCGATTCAGGCGGCAGTGTGGCGGTTTTCCCCGGCCCCGCGCAGCGCACCGATCCGGTCTGGCGAAAGGCGCTCGGCCGGCCATGCGGGCAAACCGTATTGGCGGTGTCCGGACATGCTTCGTCCAGGGACATTTGGGGACCGGACCTTCGCAAGACAGGCCGGTTGCGGCCTGTTCGAATATAGGCGCCGTCCGGTCAGGCGACAACGGGCCGGACCGGCGGCAAAGCGAGTCTGGCGGCCAGCCGGTTCATTTTGCCAGCGCCGGCAGATATACGGCGATTTCGGGAAACAGGATCAGCAGCAGGATGCCGGTCGCCAGCGGCACAATGAAGATCAGCGAGCCATTGATGACCTCGGAAAGCTCGGCGTCGGGAACGACCGATTTAAGGACGAACAGGTTGAAGCCGATCGGCGGCGATATCGCGGCGATCTCGATATTGATGGTCACCAGCACTCCGAACCACACCGGGTCGTAGCCCATCGCGAGGATCGCCGGGAAGAACACCGGCACGATGATGACGAGCACGCTCATCGGATCCATGAACATCCCGAGCGCCATCAGCAGCAGGTTGATCAGGATGACGATCAGCCACGGCGGCAGGTCGAGAGCGATCAGGGCATTCGCCATTCCCTGGGGCACGCCGAGACGGGTCAGCATGAAAGCGCTGAACAGCCCGCCGATCAGCAGCAGCATGAACATCGCCGTGGTCCGTACCGTATTGCCGAGGATCCGGCCCACGACCTCGCGGTCGAGCTTTCCCCAGAACGCCGCGATGCCGAACGCCCCGGCCGCGCCCACCGCGCCGGCCTCGGTGGGTGTGGCGACGCCGAAATAGATCGAGCCCAGGACCATGAAGGAGAGCGCGAGGACGGGGAAAACCACCCTGAGAGACTGCAGCCGCTCGGCGAGCGGTGCCCTCACGGTGACCCTCGGCGCCAGCCCGGGACGGGCGAGAACCAGGGCCACCACGGTCAGGGAAAGCAATCCCGCGATCAGGATGCCTGGCAACAATCCCGCGATGAACAGATCGCCGATCGAGGTTTCGGTAATGACCCCGTAGAGGATCATCGCGATCGAGGGCGGTATCAGAATGCCAAGCGTGCCGCCGGCCGCGGTCACGCCGAGCGCGAGGCGCCGGTCGTAGCCGTGGCGGACCATCTCGGGAACCGCCATCGCGCCGATCGTGGCCGAGGTCACCGGGCTCGACCCGCATACCGACGAGAACCCGGTGCATGCGAAGATCGTCCCGACGGCAAGCGATCCGGGGATCCGGTGGAGCCAGAGCTGGGCCGCGCGGAACAGGTCCCGGCCGATGCCTGTTACCGCCAGCGCCTCGCCCATCATGATGAACAGGGGCACCACGGTGAGGATGAAGTAGCTGGAGGTCGAGAAGGCGACGGTCGCGATATGCGCCACCGCGAAGGGGGATACGAACAGATAGGTCCCGATCAGGCCGATCAGCCCGGTCGCCACGGCCACGGGTATGCCGGTGGCAAGGAACGCGAGCAGCGCGAGCGCAAAGACCAGGAAGCTGCCGAAGGCTTCCACCGGTCACCCGTCCGTCTTGCGGACGCCCGTCGCGAGAAGCACCAGCGCGGTGAGGACGAACTGCGCGACGCCGATCGGGCCGATAACCCAGATGTATTTCATCTTCATCGGGATGGTCGAAGCCGGGAACGGGTTGTCGTCGGCGAAGGCCTCGATCGTGTCGTTGAGCAGCATTGTCCACAGGATCGCACCGAACGCGACGGTGAGCGTGCCGCCCAGCATCAGGACGGCGTGCCGGTAGCGCGGCGGGACGAGCTCCCTGAACAGGTCGACGGAAACGTGGCTGCCCGATTCCAGCGCCGGCGCCAAAGCGAGGAAGAACAGGTAGACCAGCATGAACGAGCAGATATCGAGCACCCAGGCGCTCGGGTCGTTGAACGCGTAGCGCCTGACCACGTCCTGCAGGATCACCAGCATGATCGCGGCGGCGAGCCCGCCGCTGACCGCCAGGAAGACGGCATTGACGCGGCGCGTGAACCCCGCGGCCGCGGCCAGCCAGGCGGGAATCGCGCCTGGCCGGCCGGGCTGGGTCATGCCCGCCCTACCAATGCGGCTCGAGTATCTTCCGGACCAGCTTGCCGTCGGCTCCCGACACGCCGTCCATCTTGTCGAAGACCGGCCTGATCGCGTTCACGAAGGCGGCCTTCTCGGCGGCGCTGAGCGAATAGACGGCGGAGCCGCTGGCCTCCTTGATCTTGCCGCGCAGTTCCGGTTGCAGCGGCTCGAGATAGCGCGCCGCCACGCCCTCGGCCTCGGCCGCCAGTTTCTCGACCGTCGTCCGGTCGGCGGCCGAGATGCTGCCCCACACCCGCTTGTTCGCGATGTAGATAAGCACGTTCACCGGCACGCCCAGATTGACGATCTTGGGCGCGACCTCGTAGAGCTTGAAGGCGTAGCTGATCTCGTGGTTGCTCAGCACGCAGTCGAGCGTGCCGTTCTGCAATGCCACGTATTGCTCGGCGGGGTCGGTCGCCACCGGGTTGGCGCCGAGCGCCTTGATCTGTTCCACCTGCCAGCGCCCGGCGGTGCGCACCCGCAGGTTTTTCCAGTCGGCCGGTTTCTTGAGCAGGCGTTCGCGGCAATTCACGGTCCCGCCGAAGGACGGCTGCATCCACAGATACTTGACGCCCTGGGCATCGAACAGCCTGTCGAGGATCGGCCGGAGTTGCGCTGCGACCTTCAGCCACGCCGCGGCGTCGTTGGGCATCCCCGCCTCGCCTTCGACATAGGACAGGGCCGGGATCCGGCTGGACTCGACGCCGGCGGCGGTGGTGCCGAAATGGACGGCGCCGCCGCGGACCGCCTTGAATGTCTCGGTGATGCGCCCGAGCGCGCCGGAATAGAACGGGCGGAATTCGACCCTGCCCTCGGTCTTCTTCTTGGTTTCGTCCATCCAGAACTTGAGGGCGTGAGTCCAGGCGAACCGCTCCGAATGCCACACGGAGACGTCGAATTTCGCCGCCCCCGCCGACACCGGCACCGCGCATAGCAGCGTTCCGAGAAGAACGGCGGAAACGGTCCCTTGCCTTCGGCTACCCATGCGCTTTCTCCCCTTCAAGGTTGCATGTCGAGCGCATCATGCTACACGGAATCGCCTGGCGGCAACCGAGTCCGACGCATGACGGGGGAGAAACCGCGCCGCGGCGAGGCCGGATCGTCCCGCCTTCAGCCTTTGTGGAGCGTCCCGTCCGGGATGAAGGCATGGAACACGAAAGCGAAGGTGAGATCGTGGACTTCGTCCTTCCACTTGTCGCCGTCGCGGCGCTCCACGATCACGTTTCCTATGTCGCGGCCCTCCGCGATCACACCGCTGTCGAGGGCTGAATTCTGTCCGGCCACCCAGCGAAGGCGAATATCTCCGGCAATCAATTCGCCGTTCTTCCGGATCAGGTCGAGCGGCCAGGCTTCCTTTCCCACCTTAACGACATAGGCCATCGGCGCGATGCCCTCCGGCAAGTCCCCACGATAGAGGAACGGCCGGGCCGCGCTGTCATAGCCCTGATAGGGATTCATCCCGTAGGGGCGCATGGAGGCGTGGGTGGGCACGAGGACGCGCCCGTTCGAATGCCGCTCCTTGAACAGGGCGAAAGACTCGACGCGGGACGGCAGGAATTCGAGGACCTTGCCGTTGAACTCGCCCACGATCCCGGTGCCGGTGAATTGCTGCCACCAGCTCTCGGTCTGGCGGTCGTACATGACGAGGTCGCTGTTGCGCAGCTTACCGGTGGTGCCGAAATCGAGCACCCGGCCGTCGACCCTGCGGTCGAACACGATCGCCGAGTTGCAGAGGGGACAATAGGTGACCGAGACCGGAACGCCGCCCACCGTGTCGTTTACGATCTCGTGCCAGATCAGGATCCGCAGCGGGTAGGCCCTCGCGTCGTCGCCGATCCCGAAGCTCACCACCGGTTCGGTTGCGGCGACGTCGGTGGCCTCGGAGAGTGGGACGAATTTCGGGTCGTCGATCGACGGTATGCCGTCCTTGGGCGGGCCGCCCGACATGATCTCTTCGAACGCGACCGAATGTTTCGAGAAATCCGTCTTGGGCCAGGCCGGCTTCCAGGACCCGGGATTGGCCATTGCCGGCCCCGACAGCAGGAGGAACGCCGCCGCGCTCCCGATCGCGAGCCCGCGGGCGAGGGTCCTGGACATGTGCACCATGGTCTTGTTCCTCCGGAACGGCGTGTAGCCCCTAACCTTGGGTCGGCGGCGGCTACAGCAAGGACACTTATCCTCACAATCGGGTGAGCATAGCCTATCGGCGCGGTCGGCCGCGGTGGATAAGATCGCGGCCGTGTCCAGCCGGTCTCTCTTCACGCGTATCGAAAATGCCCTCCCGGGGCGCGCCGCCGCATTCGCGATCCTGCTCTTCGTCGCGTTCTGCTGGGCGGCGACGATCATCGCGGCGCGGCTTGCGACGCCGGAGGTTCCTCCGCTCACGATCAACTTCTGGCGCTGGACGCTCGGGCTCCTCGCCGTCCTCCCGTTCACCGCACGCGCGCTGATCGCCAAGCGCGGAATCGTCATGGCGCATTGGCGCGACCTGTTGCTGCTCGGATTCCTGAACATGACCGCCTTCGGCGGACTGTTCTTCCTCGGGCTGGAGCGGACCCAGGCAATCAACGGCTCGATCCTGCTGGCCACGATGACGATCAACATCGTGCTCGTCTCCTGGCTGTTCTTCGGCGTCCGGATCTCCCGGTTTCAGATGTGCGGCGTCGCCATCGGCTTCCTGGGGATCCTGACGATCGTCGTGCGGGGCGAACCCTCGGTCCTTCTGACGCTCTCGGTCGGAATCGGCGACCCGCTGCTGTGGGTCGGCACGCTCTTCTACGCCTTCTATTCGACCGGCCTGAAACGGGCGCCTTCCGAGCTGACCCCGACGGAGCTGATGACGGTGCTTTGCGCGGTCGGCGCGATCACCTGTCTCCCGCTCTTCCTCCTGGAGGCCGCGGTGCTGGGCCGGGTCGCCGACTGGACCCCGGGGGCGATGGCCGCGGTCGGGTTTATCGCGCTGTTCCCGTCGCTGATCGCGCAGATCCTGTGGGTCGCGGGCGTGGCCCGGGTGGGTGCGAACACGGCCGGCTACTTCGTCTACACCGTGCCGGCGTTCGGGTCGCTCATGGCGATCGGTTTACTCGGCGAGGAGCCGCGCTGGTACCACGCGGCCGGGATCGTGTTGGTCTTTGTCGGAATCTATGCGGCGACGTCGCGCGCGGAGCGCGGCACGCCGAAAGCCGGTCAGACCGGCTGAGTCTCGCCGGTCTCGGCCGATCGGATAACCGCTTCCAGCACCCCGACGGCATGTCCGATCTGGCCGGGCGGTATGGGGAACGGCGGCCCGCCTCCGGCGGCATTCGCGAAGGCCTCAAGGCACTCCCGCACCGTGCGGTAGCCGGGATAATCGTAACCGTCCCAGCGCTTTTCTTCCCGGTCGCCGTCGCGGAAGTCGGCTTCGAGCCGGTCGAGGGCGTGGATCTGGGCCCAGCCCTCCGTCCCCAACACGCGGACCTGGTAGAGATGGGCGGTCGCCGCGACGGTGCCGAGATAACCCGTACAACCGCTCTCGAAGTCGATCAGGACCGAGGTCGCGTCGTCGACCCCGAAAGGCAGCGCGAGACGCTTGCTGTTGGTCCGCACCGATGCCATCCGCCCCGCGAGCGCGATGAAGGCATCGACGACATGGATACCGAGAGAGGTCATCCCGCCCGCCGGACTCTCCGCGGCATCGGCCCGCCAGGTCTCGGCGGCCCGGGTGAGATCGGCCGAGAAATTCCCCTCCAGATGGAGGATTTCGCCCAACCGGCCTTCGTCCAGGATCGCTCGCAGCGCGAGGAAATTCGGTGCGAATCTCCGGTTGTGGCCGATCGCCAGCGTGACGCCCGCCTTGTCGACAGCCTCAATCGAAGCCGCTGCATCGGCCGCGGCCAGGGTCAGAGGCTTCTCGCAGAAGACATGTTTTCCCGCCTCCGCCGCCGCGACGATCTGGGAACGGTGCAGCGAATGCGGTGTCGCGAGCACGACGGCATCGACGCCAGGGTCCGACAGCACGGCATCGTAATCGGAACCGAGAGCCATTCCCTTGGCCGCGGCGTAATCCTCGACCTTCGATGGCGTGCGCGTGACGGCGTGGGTGAACCGGATCGCATCGGACCCCCCGCCGAGCGAATCGACCAGAGTCTGGCCCCAGCGGCCGAGGCCGACAATGGCCGCATCGATCACGGTCAGGCGTCCGATTTTTCGCGCGGAACCAGCATGTCGTACCAGGGCTTGTTGTCGCGCGTCCTGGTGTCGTCGACATGGAGCGCCTTGACCTCGGTGTACTCGTTCAGCCCTTCCTCGCCGAACTCGCGCCCGATGCCGGACTGCTTGTAGCCGCCGAACGGCATCCGCTCGCTCAACAGGTGCCAGTCGTTGATCCACACGGTCCCGGTCCGCATCCGCGCGGCGATCTCCCGCGCGTGATCGAGATCCTCGCTCCAGACGCCACCGCCAAGACCGAAGATCGAATCGTTGGCCATCGCGACCGCGTCGTCCTCCCTGTCGTATTTGAGGACGCAGAGCACCGGCCCGAAGATTTCCTCCTGAGCGATCCTCATGTCGTTGGTGACGTCGACAAAGACGGTGGGCTCGATGAAATAGCCTTTGCCGAGCGGCCCGTCGGTCGCGCGCGCGCCGCCGCAGGCGAGTGTCGCCCCCTCCTTCTTGCCGACCTCGATATAGTCGAGGACGGTCTCCATGTGTCGTTCCGACACCACCGGCCCGAGCCTGGTGGCGGGGTCGAGCGGATCGCCCATCGGAAGCGCCTCCAGCTTGGCGACCATCTGCCCCACGAAGTCGTCGTGCTGGTCCTTGGGCAGCAGCAGCCTGGTGCCGGACTCGCAGACCTGGCCCTGATGGTAGAACGAGGCGAAGATCGAGCCGTCGACGGCGATGTCCCAGTTGGCGTCGTGCAGCACGATATTGGCCGACTTTCCGCCGCATTCGAGGGTGACCTTTTTCAGCGTACCCGACGCCTTGGCCATGATGTCGCGTCCGACCTCCGTGGAACCGGTGAAGGCGACCTTGTCGACCAGCGGGCTGGTCGTCATGACTTCGCCGATGCTGCCCCCGGGGCCGGCGATGATGTTGACCGCGCCCGGCGGAAAGCCGACTTCGTCGACGATCCGCGCGAGCTCCAGGGCGTTGAGCGGCGTGTCGCTGGCGGGCTTCAGGACAATGGTGTTGCCGGTGGCCAGCGCGGGGCCGAGCTTCCAGACCGCCATCAGGAGGGGGAAGTTCCACGGGATGATCGAGGCGCAGACGCCGATCGGTTCCCGGATCGTGTAGTTGAAGGACCGTCCCGGCCGGGACATGCCCTCGATTTCCCTGGCCTCGGCATTGTAGCGCTTGGCCATTTCGCCGAAATACGCCATCTGGCGCTGGGCGAGATAGGCATCCGCACCGCATTTCACGATGGTGCCGCCAGAATCGCGGGATTCGTTGGCCGCGAGCTCCTTTTGCCGTTCTTTCATGGCGGCGGCGAGCTTGCCGATCAGGGCCGAGCGCTCCTCGCCGCTCATATGGGGCCAGGGTCCCTCGTCGAACGCCTTGCGCGCCGCCAGAATCGCCTTCTCGGCGTCGGCAGGGCTGGCCACCGGGATGTCGGCGATGGCCTCGCCGTCGAACGGGTTGATGCTGGGCTTCGTTCTGCCGCCTTCGGCGTCGACGAAAGCTCCGTCGATATAGAGCTGGTAGGTTTCCATCGTCCCCGATCTCCTCCGCGATGCGGCCCCGGCCGGCCGCGCGGAGATATACCGAGCGCCGCCCGGCCGGTCCATAGCACCCCCGGGCCGCACGGCTATAATGCCGCCCTTTGTGGCACAGGCCGGAGGCTGGCGTGGCGGACGAGACGACCGATACCGGAGGTTACGAGACCATCAGGACCGAGAGGCGCGACGGCGTGCTCGAAGTCACGCTCGACCGGCCGGAAGTGATGAACGCGATCAACGAGCCCATGGCCGACGAGATCATGGACGCTCTGGCGGCGGTCGAGCTCGACCGCGAAATCCTCGTCGTGATCCTGCAGGGGAACGAGCGCGCGTTCTGCGCGGGCGCCGACCTCGGCGGCTTCAAGGACGAGATCCACGAGCGCTACGACAACTATCGCGCCCGCTACAACGTCCGCCGCAACCGTGTCCTCTACAAGTTCATGCAGGCTTACACCAAGCCGGTGATCTCGGCGGTCGAGGGCTATTGCCTCGGCGGCGGGTTCGAGCTCGCCATGTTCGGCGACATGATCGTCGCCGGCGAGGACGCGCAGTTCGGCCTGCCGGAAGCCCGCCACAGCCTGATACCGGGGGCGGGCGGCACCCAGAACCTGCCCCGGATGATCGGCGCGGCGCTCGCCAAGGAGCTGATCTGGACCGCGCGCCGGATCCGCGCCGAGGAGGCCAGGTCCTACCGCATCGTCAACCACGTCACGCCCAAGGGCGAAGCGCTCGCCAAGGCGCGCGAGATCGCCGCGGCGATGGCGAAGAACGGCCCGCTCGCCATCATGATGACCAAGCAGGCGATCGATCGCGGCATGGATCTGCCGCTGATGCACGGCTTCATGCAGGAGGCGGACCTCGCCTACATGCTGGCCTGGTCCGAGGACCGGGCCGAGGGGCTGAAGGCGTTCGCCGAGCGCCGTCCGGCCAAGTTCAAGGGGCAGTAGCGCCCGCCCAGCCCGCTCTCTAAAACCACGCCGAAGCCCGGACCGAAAGGCGGCCGGGCGCGCGTTTCCCGGAGTCCCGCCGATGCCCGATCAATCCTATCGCACCTTCCTCGCCAACCTGCAGCAGCAGGGCGAGATGATCCACTTCACCAAGGAGGTAGACCCTCTCTCCAACATGTCGGCGGTGGAGTGGAAGACCTATAACGACCTCGGCAAGTCGAGCCTGTTCACCAACATCAAGGGCCACGACGGCTGGCAGGCGTGTAGCCAAATCCTCGCCGATCGCGGGAAGTGGTCGATCGGACTCGGCATCCCGGAGGACGAGATGCTGGAGACGATGTCGCTCCGGCTGCGCGAGCCGATTCCGACGGCGGATGTCGACCCCGACCGCGCGCCGGTCAGGGAAGTCATCCTCAAGGGCGACGATGTCGACCTCAACGACATTCCGGCGATGATCACCTCGGAGAAAGACGGCGGCCGCTTCCTCGCCTCCGGCATGGCGATCATCAAGGACCCGGAGACCGGGATCCGCAATATGTCGATTCACCGCCAGCAGATCATGGACCGCGACAAGACCGGATTCCTGATGCTGCATCGCCAGGCGCGGCGGATCTACGACATGTACTGCGAGCGCAACGAACCGACGCCGGTCGCGATGGTGTTCGGCGTGCACCCGGCGATCTTCTTCGGGTCTGCCTACACGACGCGCTTCGGCGTCGACGAGCTCGAACTCTCCGGCGGGCTGCTCGGCGAGGCCGTGCGGATGGTCAAGTGCGAGACCATCGACGTCGAAGTCCCGGCCGAGGCCGAGCTGGTGATCGAGGGCGAGGTGCTTCCCAACCACCAGGAGCCCGAGGGCCCGTTCGGCGAAGTACCCGGCACCTACGCCATGCAGGGCCAATCCGAGATCTTCAAGGTCAAGGCGATCACGCGGCGCAAGGACCCGATCTTCTACGCCATCCATTGCGGCTTCCCGGTCACCGACACGCAGCAGACCACCGCGCTCGGTATCGAGATCGCGACCCGCGAGCATCTGCGCAACGTCGAGGGCGGGCTCGACCTGCGCGACATTCGCTGCGTCACCGCCGCGGGGCTGATGATGCTGGTGCTGAAGCTCCGCCCGCGCGTGGAAGGCCAGGCCAAGACCGCGCTGATGGCGGCCCTATCCGGCCCCTATCTGCACCCCAAGGTGGCGATCGCGGTCGACGAGGACATCGACGCGGCGGACCTGCGCCAGGTGATGTGGTCGATGACCACCCGGGTGCACGCGGAGAAGGACGTCGTGCTGATCCCCAACACCCGCGTGTTCCCGCTCGACAACATCTCGCCCATCGTCGAGGGGATGGACAGCCTGCACCGGATCGGCACCAAATGGATGGTCGACGCCACCATGCCCGCGCCGACCCAGACCGATGCGCGCGCCCGCTTCGAGCGCGCGATCCCGAAGAATTTCGAGAGCGTGAACCTGGACGACTTCCTTCCCTGAGCGGGCACGGCCGATCCGGACGGAGCTGGCCACGCCGTTGTCCCGCACCGTCGCTCGTCCCACCGTCATGGTCGGCGGGGGCCGACCATCCACGAGTTTTTATAGGCCGGGCACAAAACAAACACGCCTGTCCGTGAACCTCATCCGGTTTTCTTCTCCGTCATGCCCGGACTTGTTCCCATAAGCGCTAACTTGTTATGGATTGAAGTGGGTGGCGCGTTGAGGTCTGCGGCGTCTGGGCGGTTCGGCGAGGGCTTTTGCGATGTCGTTCCACTCGTCGATCGTGCGGGCGAGGCCGAACTCCGGCTCGACGGCCCGGCGGATCTGGTTGAGGACGAAGCGGAACTCGCGCCACGGGCTATGGGGTCTGCGGCGGCGCCAGGTCGTATCCCCAGGGGGAAACGGCGCGGGCGTGGTCGACCAGCTTGTCGGCGAGCAGCGCCACCAGGAGTTTCCCGTAGAGCCAGGCGCGGGCGCTGTCGTCGTCGCGCTTGGGCAGGTGGCCCAGGCGGGCCAGCGACTTGAGGCGTTTGAAGACCAGCTCGACCTGCCAGCGCAGGCGGTACCATTCGAGAACCTCGCGGGCGCTGAAGGACTCTTCGCGAAACGTGGTGAAGACGATGACATAATCGGCGAAGGCCAGCGTCGCGGGGCGGACCTTGCTGCCCTGCCGCCTCGCCTCGCGGCGCGCCCTCTTGCGCGCCCGTGCGGCGGCCTGCGTCGATTTGCGGACCGCGCAGACGCGGCCGTGCACCGCATCCTCCCCGGCGGTGGCGACCGGCCACCACCCGACAGCCCCGGCGCGGGTCAGCCCGGACACCGCCGCGAGAAGATCGAACGGCGCCCCCTCGGGGGTCCGCAGCGGCAACGCGCCGGTGTTCACCCGCACCGCGATGCGCCCGCCCGCCGCCGACGCGTGGCGGAGCCCCGCCGCCGTCGCGTAGCCCCGGTCGGCCAGGATATGGTCGCCCTCGCGGATCGGAAACCGCGACAGAACTTCCGCGCTGCCCGCGCCGCGGGTCGGCGTGACCTCGAAGAAGTCGCAGCCCAGCGAAGACAGGCACAGGCTGTAATGCACCCGCCACACCGAACCCGTCCGCCCGGGCTCGCGCACCGTGGTGGCGTCGAACGCGCGCACCCGCAAGCCCGGCGCCGCCGCCCGCGCCAGGCCGCGTTCGCGGAACAGCGCCACGCACAGACCGTGCAGCCAGCCCGAGGACTTGCGGAGCCGCTTCAAAAGCGCAACGTCCGACAACTCCGCCAGACCCGCCTTGCGCGCCCGCAGCGCCGTCTCGCGCAGCGAGTGACCGCAGCCCAGATGCAGCAGAAGAACCCGCAGCGCCGCCTCCGCAGACTTGTCCTTGCGCAGACCCTTCAGCGCACCGGTCGAACGCCCCAGCTCCTCCCAGCCGGCCGGAAGAAAAGACCGCAGAACCGCCCAGTCCTCGTCCATCCCACGCCTCCGAGCCCAAACACCCGGAAACCCTAGACAAAATGACCGCCACAAACAAGTTAGCGCTTATGGGACTTGTTCCGGGCATCCACGGATGCGGCACGAGCGGGGGGAGGCAGGCGAACCGGCAAACCGAGATGGATGCCCGGAACAAGTCCACTGCTGTCCGGTTCAGTCGTTCGGGGGCTCTGCGCCGATGGTCGGCAACGTCTCTGCCCCCCTCGTGTCACCCCGGCCTTGTGCCGGGGTCCAGGGCAACGGCGCCGTTCTCGCCCGGCCTCTCTGGACCCCGGCACAAGGCCGGGGTGACAGCCGGGGAAACGACGGGAGATGCCGGAGTGCCGAAATCGGTGTCTCGGGGATAAGCGGTGAAACGACTCGTGGATGGTCGGCCTTCGCCGACCATGACGATGGGGCGGGCGGTTCTTTCCCCGGAGCGCTCTAATCCGGCCTCAGGCGGCGACGCCGGGCGGAAGGATCTCGGCCTCTTTCAGCACATGCTCGCGGTAGATCTCGGTAATCGACGCCCAGCGTAGCCGGACCGCCTCCTCGCAGATCTGAAGGGTGCGCTCCTCCAGGTCGGGCGTGATGTATTTCTCGCAGAGCGCCATCTGGCGGTTGGAATGCTCGAGATCGGCCTCGGCGTGCTCGACGAAGAAGGCGATCTCCTTCGCGTCGGCGCCGTAGCCGTAATGCCTGGCGAAGGACGGGATGGTGATCTCCACGTTGAGCGCGACCTGCTGGCCTTCCTGGGTCGACTGCATGGCGAGCGCGACGCCGATCGGCTCGTCCCGCAGGCAATGGACGTAGTGGAGCGTACGCGCCCACCAGGCCGGACCCATCTCCAGCGACTTGACCTCTTCGGTGGTCAGCCCGGCCGCGTTGCAGAAGTCGAAGATCATCTCCATGTGATCGTGCGGCTCCTTGCCCTCGCCGGGCGAGGCCATCAGCCCTTCCTCCTCGGCCAGGTTCTCGATCAGGGACTGGGCGACGTCCTTCGGCGCGCGATAGAACAGCAGGCCGAAGGAGGGCAGCGCCTGTTCGACGAATTTGTAGTGGTTCGCCATGTAGAACCCGAGCGCCCTGAGCGGCAGGGATCCGTCCGTCATCGCCTGGAAGAACGGATGCTTCTTGGTGTGCCAGGTCTCGCGCAGGGCGACGACCTTCTCGCCGATCCCGCTGGTGGTGCCGTCCATGTCGGTCTCTCCCTCCGCGTTGGGACGCGCGGATGCTACACGCCGGCCTTAACACGGACAATCCGGGGACCGCAGCGGCAAGTCAGCTCATCAGGCGCTTCCGCACACCGCGACGGGCGAATTCGAGCAGCACCGCCGATACGACCAGGATGTAGCCCACGTCCCATAGCGCGACCCAGCCCCATTCGCCCTGGAAGGCGGATCGGGCAAGGCGCACGGGATGCAGGAGCGGCAGCGCCTCGGCCACGATCAGCCAGGCGCCCGGCAGGCGTTCCCGGATCGGGAAGAACACGTCGGAGAACAGGAAGAGCGGCGTGAGGAACAGGGTGAAGTAGAAGCTGAACACGTCGATCGTGGGGATGCGGATGGTGAAGGCGAAGCCGATCGACGCGAACAGAAGTCCCGCCAGCGGGATCACCGCCAGCGCGGCAAGTCCGCCCGGAAACGGCACCAGCCCGAACAGCATCGCGACGATGAAGAACCCGCCGCCATAAAAAAGGGAACGGGTCATCGACCACAGCACCTCGCCGACCAGGATATCGTCGGGCCCGACCGGCGTGGTCAGGATGCCGTCATAGGCCTTCTCGAAATGGATGCGGACATAGACGTTGTAGGTCACCTCGAAGCTCGCGCCGTGCATCGCGGCGACCGCCAGCATCCCGGGCGTCAGGAACTCGATATAGCGCATCCCGCCGATCTCGGAGATATATGCGCCGACTCCGATGCCGATGGCCGTAAGGTAGAAGACCGGCTCGAAGAAATTCGGAAGGATCGTGAATTTCCAGGTGCGCCGGTAGAGCGTCGCGTTGCGTCGCCAGACCGACCATGCGTGACGGAACGACAGGCTCAAATCACCCGTCCTCGTCGAGTCGCGTTCCGCTGAGCGACAGGAACACGTCCTCCAGGTTGGCCGGGCGCAGGACGACCGGCCTGCGGTCGCCGCCGTCGAGCTCGCGCAGCGCCTCCTGAAGTCGACCGGCGTCTTCGGCGAAGGCCATCGTCCGGGCTCCGGTCCTGAGATGCGGTACGCCGTTTCCGAGACTCGCGAGAAACCGGCGCTCCTCCGCCTCGTCGCAGTCGAACTCGATCGCCTGGCGCGCGAGATGCGTGGAGATCAGCGCGACTGGCGAATCGTCGGCGATCGCGCGGCCCTTCGCCATGATGACCACGCGGTCGCAGAGGCGCTCGGCCTCGTCCATGTAATGCGTGGTGATCAGGACCGTGGTGCCGGAGGCCCTGAGTGCCCGGAGCCGGGACCACAGCCCTTGCCGCACGTTCGGATCGAGTCCGGTCGTCGGCTCGTCGAGAATGAGCAGCTCCGGCATGTTCATCAACGAAAGCGCGATCGCGAGACGGCGCTTGAACCCGCCCGAAAGCCGCCGGACAACCATGTCGGCGTGCGAGCCGAGTTGCAGGAATTCGACCAGCGTGTCCACGCGGCGCGCGATGGTGTCGGCATCGAGCAGGTAATGGCGCCCGAAGATCTGCATGTTTTCGCGCGTCGTCGCGGTCTCGATCAGCACGTTGTCCTGGAGGGTCACGCCGAGTCGCGCGCGAACCTCCCGGGCATGTCGCACGACCTCCAGTCCGAACACCGAGACGGTCCCGGCGCTGGGCTGTGCGGCGCCGTAGATCATCCTGAGGGTGGTGGTCTTTCCCGCGCCGTTGGGGCCGAGCAGGCCGAAGCACTGCCCTTCCGGCACATCGAGGTCGAGATCGTCGACCGCCGGGCGCCCGCCATAGCGCTTGGTCACGCCCCGCATCGAGACGACGGGCGAGGTCATCGGAGCGGCGGAGTCCGGCGGGGATCGGGTTCCGACATGGGATTATCGTCCTGACTGCTTTGTTGGACGGCGGGAATTGTCCTACCATTCCGGCCCGCGAAATCGAAGGGAGGTTCGCATGCCCGAAACCTCGGTCACCGAACGGAGCGCCGACATCGCCGGCCCGCCCCGCTTCGACGGCATCGACCACGTCAGCTTTCCCTGCCGCGACCTCGAAGAGGCTATCCGGTTTTACCGCGACGTGCTCGGCGGGAAGATGATGGTCAAGGAGGACGCCTTCGCATTGTTCGACATTTGCGGCGTACGGGTCGGGATCGGCTCGACCGGCTGCACCTTTATCGAGCCGGGCAACGAATACCCGCATATGGGCTTCGCCTGCAGCGCGGACGCCCTCGTCGCGATGCAGAATTGGCTCGCCGCGTGCGGCATTCCGACGACGAACCCGTGGACGCGCCGCGGGGTGGAAACGCTGCTGTTCTTCCGCGACCCCTCGGGGAACGTGATCGAGCTGTTCTGCCACGAGGGTTACGAGGACGCGCCCAACCTGCCGAGAGGTCCCGCGCGCGGCCACGGTATCGCGATCGATATCGACGCGATCTCCTACTCCGAGTGGCGCCTGCCGGACGGCTTCGAACCGGGCTGACGGCCTGTCCCGGTCACGGCCTTTCCCGGGCCGCGATGCCGGAGGGTCTTCCCGGGCCCTGAGCCGACCCGGCCGAGCAGCACGGCCTGCGCGAGTAGAGCCTCGCGCTACGACGCGACCGAACCGCGCGAATCGAGGTGTTCGGGGTGGATGCTCCACAGCCGCATTGCGGATCGTCACTCCTGATCGGCGCTTCGTGCCGGGACCTCCTGCGCCACCGCTTCGGCGGGTGAAAGGCGGATCCGGGTCAGCTGGTTTCGCTCGCGCCGTACCACTTCGAAGCGGAAACCGTGGAAAACGAAGATCTGGCCGATCTCGGGGATGATTCTCGCCTCGTGGATAACGAGGCCGGCGATCGTCGCCGCCTCCTGGTCCGGCAACGACCAGGAAAAACGCCGGTTAAGGTCCCTGATCGTCACGTCGCCATCGATCACGTAGGATCCGTCGCGCTGGCGCCGGACCCCGATCGGAACGATGTCGTGCTCGTCGGAAATGTCGCCGACGATCTCCTCGATGATGTCTTCGAGCGTGATGATGCCCATCAGCGAGCCGTACTCGTCGACGACCAGCGCGAAGTGTTCGTGCCGGCGACGGAAGGCCTGGAGCTGATCGAGCAAAGTCGTCGTCTCGGGCACGAACCAGGGCCGCGCGGTGATGCGGTCGATTTCGAGCGAATCGAGATCGCCGACATGCGCGCGGACGGCGCGCGCGAGTTCCCGGGCATGGAGCACGCCGACGACGTTGTCGGGATTGCCGCGCCATAAGGGGATCCGGGTGTGCGGACTGCCGAGCGCCTGATCGACGATCTCCGACGCGCGTAGGTCGGCATCGAGCGCGACCACGTCCTTGCGGTGCCGCATGACCATCTCGACTTCGACATCGTTGAGATCGAGGATGCTGCGCAGCATCGCGCGTTCCTGGTCGGCGGAATTGCCGCTTCCGGGGTGGAGCTCGATCGCGCCGCGGAGCTCCTCCAGCGCGCGGGCGCGATCTTCGCCCTCGCGCGAATAGACCTTGAAGGCGCCGAGTATGCCGCGAATCACGATCTGGAATCCGTCGGTGATCGGTCCGAGCGTGGCCACGATCACACGGAAGACCGGCGCGAACAGGAGCGCCACCCGGTCGGGATTGTGGAAGGCATAGGTCTTGGGAAGTATCTCGCCGAAAATGAGCACGAGCAGGGTCATCGCGATGGTGGCATAGACCACCCCAGCCTCTCCGAAGGCGGAGATCAGGACGCTGGTGGCGAGCGCTGAAGCGAGAATGTTGACCAGGTTGTTGCCAAGCAGGATGGCGCCGATCATCCGGTCCTTGCGCTGGCGCAGCCGGTTCACGATTCCCGCACGCCGGTCGCCCTTGCGCTCCAGCTGATGCATGCGGGGATGAGACGCGGCGGTGAGCGCCGTCTCGGAGCCGGAGAAGAAGGCCGAGAGCAGGATCAGGATGGCAATGCCCGCGAGCGTCGCGACCAGTGCGATGGTCATTCGGCAAGCGCTCCGGCAAGCAGCCGGTCGAGGACCGATACCTGGACATCGGAAGTGATGAACGCCTCGCCGATGCCGCGCGCGAGGATAAATGTGAGCCTGCCGCCGCGAACCTTCTTGTCGCGCTTCATCGCCGCGACGAGGTCGTCGGCGCCGCCTGGATCGATGCCGAGATCGCCGACGTCGACGGGCAGACCGACCGCCCGCAGATGGCGCCGGACGCGGGCCGCGTCCTCGGCCGGGCACAGGCCGAGCTCGACCGACAACGCGAAGGCGAGGACGAGACCGACGGCAACCGCCTCGCCGTGAAGCAGCGCACCGTCGTATTGCGCCCGCGCTTCGAGCGCATGGGCGAAGGTGTGGCCGAGGTTGAGCAAAGCACGGGCGCCCTGCTCGGTCTCGTCGCCCGAGACGATGGCAGCCTTCGCGGCGCAGCTCTTGCGCACCGCGTATTTCCGGGCGCCTCCCTCGCCGTCGATCACCGCGCGACCGTTCTCTTCCAGCCACTCGAAGAAGGCGGGGTCGTCGATCAACCCGTACTTGACGATCTCGGCATAGCCGGCGAGGCGTTCGCGGCGGGGGAGCGTGTCGAGCACGCCGGTGTCGGACAGCACGAGACGCGGCTGGTAGAAGGCACCGATCAGGTTCTTGCCGTACGGGGCATTGATCGCCGTCTTGCCGCCGACCGCGCTGTCCACCTGGGCAAGCAGCGTGGTGGGAATCTGGACGAATCCGATGCCGCGGAGGATGAGACTCGCAGCGACGCCGGCGATATCGCCCACCACGCCGCCCCCAAGAGCGACCAGAATCGACGACCGCTCCGGACCGGTTTCGAGAATCGCCTCAATCAGGCGCTGTAGCTCGGCGAAGCTCTTGGTCGCCTCTCCGTCGGGGAGGACGAAGCTTCGATGGGCGAGGTTGGAATCGTCGAACGACGATTCGAGTCGCCCCAGATGGAGCCCGGCCACAGTTTCGTCGGTGACGACGAGGAGCGGCGCCGCGCCGGCGAGCGGCGCCAGATGCTGGCCCGCCGTGCCGATCAGCCCGTCGTCGATGATGATGTCGTACGAGCGATCGCCGAGATCGACTCGAAGGGTCTGGCTCATATCGCCGGTTGCGCCGTCCGTTCCTCTGAAAGGAATTCCTCTATCGCCTCGGCTACGCGCGCGGCTGTTGCGCGCGGCTTTTCCTCCGTCGTATCGACCACCAGATCCGCTTCCGCGTAGACGGGATATCTCTCATCCATCAGCCGCGTAAGAACCTTCCGGGGATCGTCCGCCTTCAGGAGCGGGCGGTCGTCGCGCCGGGACACCCGGCGCAGGAGGAGGTCGAGGTCGGCCCGCAGCCAGACCGAAATCGCCTTGTCGCAAATCGCGGCGCGGGTGTCGGGGTCCATGAACGCGCCTCCGCCGGTCGCCAGCACCTGCCTGGGGCGGTCGAGAAGCCGCGCGATCACCCGGCGCTCGCCGCTACGGAATTCCTGCTCCCCGTAGAGAGCGAAAATATCCTCGATGGAACACCCGGCCGCAGACTCGATCTCATCGTCCGCGTCGGTGAACGGCAGCCCATAACGGCCGGCAAGCTCGCGGCCGATGCAGGTCTTGCCGGCGCCCATCAATCCGACAAGGACGATCGAGCGTGCAATCTCCGGGATATCGCGTTCGGTCAAGGCGACCGTCCCTGGACGGATGCGGCGAGTCGGCGAATTTCCTCCACCTCAAGGCGGCCCGCCGCAAATTTGCCACAGTCATACATTACTCACGAAACTATAGTATGGATCGCAATCATTGTCGCCGGCATGCGGGACGAATCGGTTTCCGTCCGGCTCTTTTCGGGGTTCGAGTAGCTCAATGCACAGGCTGTCCCGCGTTCTGCTTGTCTGCGTCGTGCTGGCGATTGCCGCGGGCGCGGTATTTTTCGCCGTTTCCGACATTCCCCCCCCTTTGGCCAAGGTCGAGAAAGTCATCCCCGATGATCGCCTTCCTCGCTAGCCCGCGGGCGCGCCTCCCGGTAGCCGGCGTTGCCGCGGCGGCGTGCATCGCGTTCGGCACGATGGCCGGAGCCGCGAGTGACCGTTCGGCCCAGGATGACGGCCACATGCTGCTCGCCCAGGCGGGGCAGACCGATTCGCGGAACTCGCCGGTTCGCCTGGTGCCTCCCGGCGGCGCACCGCCGACTCCCGTCCGGCCGGAAGAGACGAAGCAATCCAAACCGGCGTCACCCGCCGTGGAAAGCGCTCGCCCGGCGGATGCAGACGGGGTGACCGCAACCGCGCTCAGCGATCTCGATACGGCAGCCGTGGGGCTGATCGATTCGGCGGAAGGGGGGCTGGGAATCTCGATCTGGCAGGGGTCGAAGCGCGCCCTTATCGAGAAGCTGATCTCGAGGTTGCCGGCGAGGACGCGCTCTGTCGCCGCCCGCAAGTTGGCGATAAGGCTGCTCGCCACCCGCGCGGAAGCGCCGCAAGGCGCGTCGAACGGACCGGATCTCCTGACCTCGCGAGTCTCGCGAATGGTGGAACTCGGGGAAGTGGATGCGGCGAGCCGGCTCGCGAACCAGATCTCGGTAGACCGGACCGGCGAAGCACTGGCCCGAAGCGCGGTGGAGGCGCTTTTCCTGCAGAACGACAATGCCGGGGCCTGCCAGCGGGTGCGCGATTTCGCCCGCCGTTCCGTGGACCCATATTGGCAGCGCGCATTCGCGTTTTGCCTGTTGCTGTCGGGCGACGACGCGCGGGCCGACATGATCGTCGACGTCCTTGCGGAACGCGGCGATGAAGACACCGAGCTGTTTTCCGAACTGATCGAGACCCTCAACGGCGGCGAACCGGCGAAAGTGGAAAGCCTGCCCGACCCCGCCGGTCTCGATCTGGCGATGATGCGGGCCGCCAATATCAGTCTGCCCGCCGACGTTCTGAGCTCCGACCGCCCGGCCGTCCTGCGCACCGTCGTCACGAGCCCCAACGCGGACCTCGACCTGCGCCTCGAGGCGGGCGAACGGGCTTTTCTCTATGGCGCGATAGACGCGGACGGGCTCAACGAGATCTACGCCGCGGTACAGTGGCAGGATGCCGAACTCGCGGACCCGGTGTCGTCCGCGGAAAACAGCTGGGGACCCCGCGGCCGCGCGCTGTTGTTGCGCGAGGCGGCGGCCGCGAAGAGCCCCTCCATGAAGACCCTGATCCTCAGCCACGCATTCGGCCTGGCCCGGAAAAGAGGCGGACACAACATCGTCGCCGGTGCAAGCACACCGATCCTGAGATCGATTGCACCCGGTCCCCAGTTCGCGTGGTTCGCTCCGGTGGCGGTGTCCGCCCTGCTGGCGGCGGGCCATATCGAAGATGCGCGAGTCTGGCTGCGTAACACCGACATCGGTCCCGGTACCGTCGCGCAACCGCCTGAATTACCGCCCCGATTGTGGGCGCTAGCCCTGCTCACAGCGCCCGAGATCGACGCGGCGGCGGTGGATGAACGGGCGTTGAACGAATGGCGGCAAGCAACCTATGCGGACGATACGGAGCGAGGGCGCAGGGCGACCGTTCTCGCCCTCGCGCTCCTGGAGGCGATGGGTGTCGAACCCGGTCCCGGGCGGTGGGGAGAATTGCTCGCGGAAGGGCTGTCCCCCCGCGTGCCGTCCCCGAATGTGGCTTGGGCGCGCGCCCTCGACGAGGCCTCCGCCGACCGGCGGGTCGGCGAGACGATCCTGATTGCGCTGCTGGGCCTGGCGGGCTCCAACTCCGACCCGCCCGGCCCCGCGGCGGTCGGAAAGGCGGTCGAGAGCCTGCGCAGGATCGGCCTTGAATCGGAGGCGAGAGCCCTCGCGCTAGAGACCGCGGTCGCCCACGGGCTGTGACCCGCATGGCAGGCGAGACCAGACACCTCGATTCGTTCCTCGAAATGATGGCGGCCGAGCGGGGCGCGGCCGGCAATACCATCGCCGCCTATCGCCGAGACGCGGAGGATTTGCTGCAATTCCTCTCCACGCTTCCCGACTCGCCGATGCTTGAGAACGTCGAGGACAGGCATCTGCGTCTTTACCTCTCCTCGCTTGCCGCGAGAGGGCTCTCGGCGCGAACCACTTCCCGACGTCTCGCGGCGCTCCGCCAGCTACTCGGGTTCCTGATCGCGGAAGGGGTGCGTACCGACGACCCGTTTTCACGGATCGATCCGCCGCGCCGCGGCCGCCCACTTCCGTCCCTGCTGAGCGAGGACGAGGTCGGGCGCCTCCTCGCCGCCGCGAGGGCCCGACCGGGTATCCGCGGGCTCCGGCTGCACGCCCTGCTGGAACTGTTGTATGCGAGCGGGCTGAGGGTCACGGAACTGGTTTCCCTGCCTGTCGGCGCGCTGGCGGGCGACCACAACCTGATCTCGGTCCGCGGCAAGGGAGCCAAGGAACGGCTGGTTCCGATCGGCGAACCGGCCCGGGCGGCGGTCGCGGACTATCTGCCCCATCGCCACAAATTCGCGCCGGGCGGCGCGGGATCGAAATTCCTGTTCCCCTCGCGGTCCCGCGAGGGGCACCTCTCGCGGTCCCATTTCGCACGCGAACTCAAGGTGTTGGCAGGGGAATGCGGCCTTGACGCGACTCGGATCTCGCCGCATGTACTTCGTCATGCATTCGCGACCCATCTGCTCGCCAACGACGCCGACCTCAGAAGCGTTCAGCGAATGCTGGGTCATGCGGATCTCGCCACCACGGAGATCTATACCCATCTCGTGGACGAGCGGCTCAAGCGGCTGGTGGAGGCCCACCACCCCCTGGCGAAGGGCGGCTAGGCGGTGACCGACCGAAGCATACCGAGCTTCCTCGACTTCGAACGTCCGATCGCCGAGCTCGAAGGCAAGATCGAGGAGCTCCGCCATCTGGGCGACGTCAACGATTTCGAGATCGCGGACGAGGTCCAGAGGCTGCAACAACGGATCGAGCGTCTGCTGCGCCAGACTTACGGCAAACTTACGCCGTGGCAGATCGTCCAGGTGGCGCGGCATCCGACGCGGCCGCACTGCGTGGACTACTTGCGCGAACTGTTCGATGGCTTCCGGACGCTCGCCGGGGATCGTCTCTACGCCGAGGACGCCGCGATCATCGGCGGGATCGGCCGGTTCAGGGGCCGGTCGGTCGTCGTGATCGGCCAGGAGAAAGGCGCCGAGATCGAGTCCCGGATGAAGCATAATTTCGGCATGGCCCGGCCGGAGGGCTATCGCAAGGCGCAGCGGCTGATGCGCCTGGCGGACCGTTTCGGGCTGCCCGTGGTGACGCTCGTCGACACGCCGGGTGCCTATCCCGGGATCGGCGCGGAGGAGCGCGGGCAAGCCGAGGCGATCGCCCGCTCGATCGAGACCTGCCTGTCGCTGCGGGTGCCGCTGGTCAGCGTCGTCATCGGCGAGGGCGGCTCGGGCGGGGCGATCGCGATCGCCGCGGCCAACACGGTCCTTATGCTGCGGCACTCGATATATTCGGTCATCTCTCCGGAGGGCTGCGCGTCGATTCTATGGCGTGACGGCGACCACGCGCGGGAGGCCGCTGAAGCGCTCAAGCTGACCGCCGACGATCTGCGGGAGCTCGGCGTCGTCGATACCGTCATCGAGGAGCCGCTCGGGGGCGCGCATCGCGCACCGGCGGACACCGTTGCCCGCGTCGGCGACGGCATTGCGAACGCGCTCGACGCTCTGGCCGGGATGGACGCCGACGCGCTCGTCGATCACCGGCGCCGGAAGTTCCTTGAAATGGGGGCGGCCTCGCTTTCTTAAGGCGAGTCGGAGCCTGGGTCAGGCGACCCGGCCGTGGCAGTGCTTGTACTTTTTCCCCGATCCGCAGGGGCAGGCGGCGTTGCGCGGCACCTTGCCCCAGGTCTCCGGGATCTCCGGGTCCAGATGCCGGCCGAGCGGCTCGTAGTAGGTCCAGCCGGCGGGCACCTCATCGACCGCGCCGGCAAGCACGGCGCTCCCCGGCGTCGGGCCCTGGGCCAGCGCCGCGGCCGGGTGGAGGCCGTCCGGTTCCGCGCCCGCGAGCGCACCCGCCATAGCCGGATCGTCGCGGCGTTCGACGATTTCCCCCTGCTCGCCTCGCGGCGTCAACTCGTCGGGATCCCGGATCTCAAGATCGAGATGGCACATCACCGATGTCGTCGTCTCGCGCAGCTGTTCGAGCATCGCGTTGAACAGGTCGAACGCCTCGCGCTTGTACTCGTTCAGCGGATCCTTCTGCCCGTAGGCGCGCAGCCCAATGCCCTGGCGCAGATGGTCCAGCGCCAGCAGATGCTCCTTCCATGTCTGGTCGAGGAGTTGGAGAAGGATGCTTTTTTCCGCGAGCCGCATGATCGCCGGCGTGTAGTTGGCCGCCTTTTCCGCCATCAGCCGGTCGCCTTCGGCGATCATGCGGTCGGCGATCTCCTCGTCGGCAATCCCCTCTTCCTTGGCCCAGTCGGCGACCGGCAGGTCGCGGCCGAGAAGGCGCAAACCTTCCTCGTGCAACGCCTCGACTTCCCATTGCTCGGCATAGGCGCGCTCGGGGATGCAGCGCCCCACGGCCGTCCGGATCGCCTCGTGGCGCATGTCGGCGATCGTGGAAGACACGTCCGTGGCGGTCATCAGGTCCTTGCGCTGGTCGTAGATCACCTTGCGCTGGTCGTTCATCACGTCATCGAAACGGAGCAGGTTCTTGCGGATTTCGAAGTTGCGCTCCTCGACCTTCTTCTGGGCCTTCTCAAGCGCCTTGTTGATCCACGGATGGACGATGGCCTCGCCCTCTTCGAGACCGAGGCGGCGCAGCATGCCGTCGATCCGCTCCGAACCGAAGATCCGCATCAGATCGTCTTCGAGCGACAGGAAGAAGCGCGACTGGCCCGGATCGCCCTGGCGGCCGGAGCGGCCGCGAAGCTGGTTGTCGATCCGCCGCGCCTCGTGGCGCTCGGTTCCGATCACGCAGAGCCCGCCGGCATCGAGCACGACCTTCCGGTTGGCCTCGACCTCGGCCTGGATCCGGGCGCGGACTTCGGGTTCCTTCTTCTCGCGCGCGGCGTCGGACTTGAGCGCCGCGAGCTCCCGAACGATGCGCATGTCGGCATTGCCGCCAAGCTGAATGTCGGTGCCCCGCCCGGCCATGTTGGTGGCGATCGTGATCGCGCCCGGCTGTCCCGCCTGGGCGATGATATAGGCCTCCTGCTCGTGATAGCGGGCGTTGAGAACGCTGTGCTCGATCTTGCGTTCCTTGAGCAGGCCGGAGAGGTGCTCCGACTTTTCGATCGACACCGTACCGACCAGCACCGGCTGCCGGCGCGCCTGGCATTCCTCGATCATGGCGAGGATCGCCTTGTTCTTTTCCTCGAGCGTGCGATAGACCTCGTCGTCCTCGTCGGCCCGGATGCAGAGCTCGTTGGTCGGCATCTCGGCGACTTCGAGACCGTAGATCTCGGCGAGCTCGGCCGCCTCGGTCATCGCTGTGCCGGTCATTCCGGCAAGCTTGGGGTAGAGGCGGAAATAGTTCTGGAAGGTGATCGAGGCGAGCGTCTGGTTCTCGGCCTGGACCTCGACGTCTTCCTTCGCTTCCAGGGCCTGGTGCAGGCCCTCGGAAAAGCGCCGCCCCTCCATCATCCGGCCGGTAAATTCGTCGATGATGACGATCCGCCCGTCCTTGACGATGTAGTCGGTATCGCGCTCGAAAAGGAGATGGGCGCGCAGGGCCTGGTTGACGTGGTGGACCAGCGAGATGTTGGAAATGTCGTAGAATCCCGCGCCATCGAGGAAATCTCCCTCTTCCAGCAGGGCTTCCATCCTTTCCGAGCCCGACTCGGTGAGCGCGACGGTGCGCTGTTTCTCGTCCTTTTCGTAGTCATCCGGGCCGAGCTTCGGGATCAGCTTGTCGATCCTGCGATACATGTCGGTCGTATCGTCGGTCGGGCCGGAGATGATCAGCGGGGTCCGCGCCTCGTCGATGAAGATATTGTCGACCTCGTCGACGATCGCGAAGTTGAAGGGCCGCTGGACCATCTCGTCCATCTGGAACTTCATGTTGTCGCGGAGATAGTCGAAGCCGAACTCGTTGTTGGTGCCGTAGGTCACATCCGCGGCATAAGCGGCATGACGTTCGGTATCGGTGAGGCCGTGGACGATGCAGCCGACGGACAGCCCGAGAAATTCGTAGATCTGCCCCATCCATTCGGAATCGCGGCTGGCGAGGTAGTCGTTCACCGTCACCACATGGACGCCCTCGCCCGCGAGCGCGTTGAGATAGACCGGAAGGGTCGCAACCAGCGTCTTGCCCTCACCGGTCTTCATCTCGGCGATCATGCCGCGATGGAGCACCATGCCGCCCATGAGCTGGACGTCGTAGTGGCGCTGCCCCAGTGTGCGCTTCGCCGCCTCGCGGACGGTGGCAAAAGCGTCGAACAGCAGATCGTCGAGCGACTCGCCGCCCGCCAGGCGCTCGCGCAGCCAGCCCGTGCGCGCCTTGAGCGCTTCGTCGGAAAGAGCTTCGACCTCCGGTTCGAGCGCGTTGACGGTCTCGGCCTCGTGCGCCAAGCGCTTCATCAGGCGCTCGTTGGCGCTGCCCATCAGACTTTGCGCGATACGGCCGAACATCGGGATTCCTCGGACCAACCTGTCGGGTGTATCGGGACGGTCACGCTCCCGAAGTTCTCCACAGATAGGCAGACCCCGGCGCGCTGTCAACGAAGCCTTGGAGTCGCCAGGACCGTCAATCCGCGGCCGCTTCACGATAGACAGGGCCGCGCGGGCGGGGCATAAGCCTTCGGTCCGCCGACCCCTTCATCGGGAATTTCATGCCGTGGCGAATATTTCTCCCCTGGCCCCGGACCGTTTTCCGACGCTCCGCCCGGTCGCCGGCGTCCGGCTGGCCGCCGGCGCAAGCGGCGAACGCTATGTCGGTCGCGACGACCTTCTGCTGGTCGACCTCGCCCGCGGCACGACCGTGGCGGGCGTCACCACCCGTTCCAAGACGGCCGCGCCGCCGATCCTCTGGACCCGCAGGATGCTGGAGGACGGCCGCGCTTCGGCGCTGGTCGTCAACGCCGGCAACGCCAATGCCTTTACCGGATCCACGGGAAACGACTGCGTTGCCGCTACCGCCAGGGCGGCGGCGGCGGAGCTACGCCGGCGGGCGCGCGATGTCGCGATCGCCTCGACGGGGGTGATCGGCGTACGCCCGAACATCGAACGGATCACGGAAACGATTCCAGCCCTCGCCGCGGCAGTGACCGACGATGCATGGGAAGCCGCGGCGGATGCGATCCGCACCACCGACACCTTCGCGAAGGGCGCCAGCGCGACGACGCGGATCGGCGAAACCCCGGTCGCGATAAGCGGAATCGCCAAGGGCTCCGGCATGATCGCCCCCGACATGGCGACGATGCTCGCTTTCGTCTTTACCGACGCCCGGCTTCCGGCGCCGGTTCTCGACCGGCTGCTGCGCCAGGCGGTGAACCGCTCGTTCAATTCGATCACCGTGGACGGAGACACCTCGACCAGCGACATGGCGCTCCTGTTCGCGACCGGAAAAGCCGGCAACGGCGCCATCGAGGACTGGCGCGACCGCCGCCTTGCTGCCTTCCGCGAGGCACTTGGCGCGGTCTGCCGCGATCTCGCCCAGCAGATCGTCCGCGATGGCGAGGGGGCGACCAAGTTCGTGGAAATCGAGGTCTCCGGCGCGGCCTCGGAGGCCGCGGCGAGGCGGATCGGCCTCACCATCGCCAACTCGCCTTTGGTCAAGACCGCGATTGCCGGAAGCGACGCGAACTGGGGTCGGATCGTCGCCGCGCTGGGCAAGACCAGCGAACGCATCGACGTTCAGGCGTTGACGATCTCCATGGGCGGGATCCGGATAACCGACGGCGAATCGCTGGTCGACGGCTACGACGAAACGCCGGTCGCGGCGCATCTTTCGGGTTCCGAGGTCGAGATCGGCATCGATGTCGGTGTCGGACGCGGCCGCGCGACCGTGTGGACATGCGATCTTACGCACGGATATATCGAGATTAATGCCGACTACCGAAGCTGAGCGGCCGGTTCTTCTGGTCGCGGCGGTGGCGCTGGTCGATGCGGACGGTCGGGTTCTGATCGCGCAGCGCCCAGAGGGCAAGACGATGGCCGGTCTCTGGGAGTTTCCCGGCGGCAAGGTTGGCGCGGGCGAAACCCCGGAGGAGGCGTTGATCCGGGAGCTTGCCGAAGAGCTCGGCATCGACGTGACGGAGAATTGCCTGGCGCCGTTCACCTTCGCGTCGCACGGCTATGACGACTTCCACCTCCTGATGCCGCTCTATGTGTGCCGGGTGTGGAACGGGTCGGTGCGCCCGCTGGAGGGCCAGAGCCTCAAATGGGTACGCCCGATGCGTCTCGGCGACTATCCGATGCCGCCGGCCGACCGGCCCCTGGTCGCGATGCTGCGTGACCTGTTGTGAGCGGCCCGTCGCCGCTCCGGGTCTGGGCGATCGTCGCTCTCTGCTTCTGCGCGCTCGGACTCACCTTCTCCGCGCGCTCGTCGGTGGGCGTGCTGATGCCCATTTGGGAGGTCGATCTCGGTTGGTCGCGTGGGCTGAGCTCGACCGGAAGTTCCCTGGTGCTCGTGATGATGGCGCTGATCTCGCCGATCGCGGGCGACATCATCGACCGCGTCGGGCCGCGCCACGTCTTCGCCGGCGGGCTCGTCTTCATGGGCGGGGCGATCGTCGCGAGCTCGCAGATCTCACGGGAATGGGAATTCCTGATCCTGTTCGGCGTGATCGGCGGCATCGGCCACGGCGCGATCTCGCTGCCGCTGGTGACCACGATGATGGCGCAATTGCTGAAGCGTCATAGCGGGCTCGGCACCGGCTTCGCGCTGTCGGGCTCGACGGCGGGGCAACTTCCGGTGCTCACCCTACTCGCCCTCCTGGTCACCACGCTCGGCTGGCGCGGCGCCTATCTGAGCTTCGGGTTCGGTCTGCTCGCCCTGGTCCCGCTGGCCTGGCTGATGCTGAAGGGCGTCGGAAGCGAGCCGCGGGCGCACGCCGCAGGGCATTCGGACACGGCCACGCTGGGGGCGCGGCTCAGACTTCTCGCACGCAACAGGACCTTCGTCCTGCTGGCCTGCTCGTTCGTGCTCTGCGGCTTCACCACCGCGGGCGTGTTCGACGTCCATTTCGTGCCCTATGCGGTGAGCTGCGGCTTCCCGCTTGTCGATTCGACCGCGGCGCACGGCGCCCACGGCGTGGGCAACATGGTGGGTCTGATCCTCTTCGGCTGGCTTTCCGACCGGATGCATCGGGCACGTCTGCTGGCGGCGATGTATGCCGCCCGCGCGTTGCTGTTCGTCCTCCTGCTCAACACAACGGGAAGCCTGACGCTCCTGTTCGTCTTCACCGTGGCCTTCGGCATTCTCAACTTCGCGACGCTCGCTCCCATCGCGAGCCTGATCGCCTCGCATGTCGGGATCCGCATCATGGGGCTCTCGATGGGGCTGATCTTCGGCGCGCATTCGATGGGCGCGGCCGCGGGCGCGATGTTCGGGGGCTATTTCTACGACCTCACCGCGCGATACGAAGGAGTGTGGCTGATCGCCCTCGGCCTGGCGCTGGTCGCGGCCGTGTTCGCAATTCTGGTTCGGGAAGAGCCTGACGAGAACCGGCCTCGAATGGGCGTTCCCCTTCCCGCCCCCGTCCCCGCCTAGAGCAGGTTCGTCGACCCCGGATACGGTTCAGGACGGCTTCTTCCCTTGTCCCTCAGGACCGGCACGTTCGCCGGCGGATCGTTCTTCCGTTCCCAACGCATCGGCCAACCGGCCGGCGGCGCTGCCGGGTCGGAGCGGCTCTTGCTGGTTCTCCGCCGGCGCCCAGCCGGTGAGATAGAGCACCTGAAAGGTTGCGGGAATGCGTCCGTCCGCGTCACCGAACAGCGCTCGGTACTTCGCCGCCGCTGCTGCGAAGACCGTGCGGGGCGTGGGCGTCCGCCGACGTTCGGCAAGCGTGTTGGCTTCGCCCATGGCCCGCAGGTCCCGCATCGCGGCGAGCGCGTCGGGCCAGGTGACGGAGACGGTGTCGCTGTCCGCGACGGGCAGAGCGAAGCCAGCGCGCTGAAGCAGCGCCCCGCCGTCGCGGATATCGGCGAAGGGCGCGACCCGGGGACTCGCGCCGCCGACCGTCTCGCTCTCGGCTTCGAGCATGACGCGGCGGAGCTCATGCAGGGTCTCGCCCCCGAAACACGCGGCAAGGAAGAGCCCGTCCTCGCCCAGCACCCGGCGAACCTGAACCAGCGCGCCCGGCAGGTCGTTGACCGCGTGGAGCGTGAGCGCGCCGAGCACGAGATCGAAGCTCGCCGAAGCGAAGGGGACGGCTTCCTCGTCGGCGACGACGGCGATTCCAGTCCGGTTCCGCACCAGCATCTGGGAGGTGTCGCAGACGACGACGCGTTCCGTCCCGGCCCGCGCGGCGACCGATGCGCACAACCGGTCGCTGAGCGCACCGAGCACCAGCACCCGGCGGAACTCGCGTCGAAGGTCGTCGAGCCGTTCGGCCAGGCGCTCGACGATTTCGTCGTGCAGGAAGGTCGCCCGCTCTCCGAGGCGGGCGCTGCGGTTCCGCTGCCGGCGGACCGCCTGCCGGTCGAAGACATTGGTCGGTCCGGCCATCGCGTGGTTATCGCACCGGTTGGGGCCCGGCTCAATCGCGCGGTTTTCATCATGGTCCGCGATGCACGACCTCGGGCGAACGGCTAAAATCCGATCCGGCAAACGGGAGTGGCAGGCGATGACGAGGACGGTTTCGGCGGAAGAGTTGCGGGCGATGCTGCTGGACGGCGGGGAGCTGGCGCTCTTGGACGTCCGCGAGGAGGGAGAGTTCTCGGAGTCGCACCTCCTGTTCGCGAGCTCCCTCCCCCACAGCCGGCTCGAATTCGGCATCGACGCGCTGGTGCCCCGGCGCGGCACGAGAATCGTTCTCTGCGATGACGGCAGCGGGCTGGCGGAGCGGGCCGCCGAAAGGCTGGCGGGTTTCTGCTACACCGATATCGCCGTTCTGGATGGCGGCACCGGCGCGTGGGAACGCGCCGGCCATGTCCTGTTCAGCGGTATCTACGTACCGAGCAAGGCGTTCGGCGAATATGTCGAGGAGACCTGCCATACCCCCAACATCACCGCCCGGGAGCTGAAGGCGCGGCTCGATTCGGGAGACGATATCGTGGTGCTCGACAGCCGGCCGATGGACGAGTTCCGGCGGATGAACATCCCGAGCGCGATCGACGTGCCGGGGGCCGAGCTCGCCTACCGGGTCCATGACATCGCGCCCTCCCCCGATACCACGGTCGTCGTCAACTGCGCCGGGCGGACGCGCAGCATTATCGGCGCGCAGTCCCTGATCAAGGCGGGCATCCCCAACCGGGTCATGGCGCTCCGCAACGGGACGATGGGTTGGGAACTCGCGGGGTTCGAGCTCGAACGCGGCAACGAGCGCCCGCCGCCCGAGGTCAGCCCCGAAGGGCTCGCCCGCGCGCAGGCATCCGCGGCGAAGGTCGCGGCGAGTCGCGGCATCGAGACCATCGACAGGGACCGGCTCGAGTCCTGGCGCTCCGAAGCCGACCGGAGGTCGCTGTTCCTGCTCGACGTCCGCGGTATCGACGAATACGAGGCCGGGCATCTCGCCGGGTCGCGTCCGATCCCCGGGGGCCAGCTTGTGCAGAGCACGGACGCGGTGATCGGTACCCGCAACGCGCGCGCGGTCCTGATCGACGATACCGGCGTTCGCGCCACGATGACGGCGGCCTGGCTGGTCGAGATGGGCTGGCCGGAGGTCGCGGTCTACCGTCTCGATCCCGCCGTCGACGAGATCGAGACGGGCGCGTGGGAACCCGTCGTGCTCGGGCTGGAGGACGCCGCCGCCCGGCCGGTCGCGGTGGATGCGCTCGCCGCGGGTCTGCGCGAGGGCACGATGGCCGCGGTCGACCTCGGCGGCAGCCGCGCATACCTGGCCGGCCACGTGCCGGGCGCCGGTTTCGCGCTGAGATCCCGCCTCGACAGCGCGCTCGACAGGCTGTCCGCGGCGGACACCGTGGTGCTGATCTCGGCGGACGGACGGCTCGGACGGCTCGCGGCCGCCGAACGCGGCGGCAATTTCGCGTATCTGGAAGGCGGCACCGAGGCCTGGATCGCGGCCGGGATGCCGCTTGCCGAAGGCGAGGAGTCGATGCTCGACAGCACCGACGACGTATGGCTCAGACCCTACGACCGCGGCGGCGACGTCACGCAGGCGATGAACGCCTATCTCGAATGGGAGCTTCAGCTCGTCCAGCAAGTGGAGGCGGACGGCACCGCGCGGTTTCGCCGCTTCAACGGGTGAACGCGGCCGCCCTGGCCGCGGTCCACGCCACCGGACGGGCGTTGATCGACCTGATCCTGCCGCCTCGCTGCCTCTCCTGCGGCATACCGGTGAGCGATCCGGGAACCTTGTGCGGAACCTGCTGGCCCGCGCTCACCTTCATCGGGGCGCCCTTCTGCGCGGTCTGCGGCCTCCCCTTCGTCTACGAGGTACCGGGAGAGACAGTTTGCGCCGATTGCCTTCGCCGCCCGCCGCGCTACGACCGGGCGCGGTCGGTGCTGCGTTACGACGACGGGTCGCGCGGTCTGGTGCTGGCGTTCAAGCACGGCGACCGCACGGATTCGGCGCCGCTTTTCGCCCGTTGGCTGGCGAACGCGGCGGGAGACTTGCTGGACGGCGCCCCGCTGCTGGTGCCGGTGCCGCTTCATCCCTCGCGCCTGTTCGCGCGCCGTTACAACCAGTCGGCCCTGTTATGCGCGAATCTCTCCCGGATCGCCGGTGTAGGCTGGTCGGCCGACAGCCTCGCGAGACGCCGGCGGACGCGGTCGCAGGGTCGGTTGAGCCCCGCGGAACGCAAGCGCAACGTGGGCGGCGCGTTCAGGGTAACCGAGGCGGGAAAGGCAACCTTGTCGGGACGGCGCGTCGTGCTGATCGACGACGTGCTGACCACGGGAGCCACGGTCGAAGCCTGCGCGGGTGCGCTGCGCCGGGGCGGGGCGGAGAGAGTCGACGTGTTGACGCTCGCGCGCGTCGCGACGCTCGATGGAGCCGGTAACGGGTAGAAAATTCCGCGCGAAAGGGCATATTGGAAGCGGAAGAACACGGGGTCTGAACAGTGAGCAGGATTGAAGTCTATTCGAGTCTCTGGTGCCCGTTCTGCAGCCGGGCAAAGGCCCTGCTCGAGCGGAAGGGCGTCGAGTACCGCGAGATCGACGTCGACCGCGACCCCAATCTGCGCCAGCAGATGATGCAGAGGGCGGGCGGGCGCCGCACCGTGCCGCAGATCTTCGTCGACGGCCGTCATGTGGGCGGATCGGACGACCTCGCCGCTCTCGAACGCGCCGGCGAACTCGACGCCCTGCTCGGTATCGGATAGTGGCGGGACCGTTCACGGTCGCCTGCATCCAGACCAACTCCGGCAACGATCTCGCCGCGAACCTTTCCGCCGCGCTCGCGCTCGCCCGCGAAGCGCGGGCCGCCGGCGCCGACCTGATCGCCTTTCCGGAGGTCGTGTCTTTGATCGAACCGGATCACCGGGCCCTGGTCGCGCAGGCGAAGGACGAGGAAGGCCACGAGGCGCTTGCCGCCTTCTCGGCGTTCGCGTCTTCCTCCGGGACATGGTTGCTGGTGGGTTCGCTCACCGTGGGGCTCGGTGGCGAGCGGCTCGCCAACCGATCCTTTCTCATCGACCCGCAAGGCGGGACCGCGGCGCGCTACGACAAGATCCACCTGTTCGACGTGGATCTCCCGGACGGGCGGAGTTCGCGCGAGTCGGAGCGCTACGAGGCGGGGGAGACCGCGGTATTGGCGTCGTTGCCCTGGGGCGGGCTCGGCATGACGGTCTGCTACGACCTCCGCTTCCCGGTGCTCTACTGGAAACTCGCTCAGGCGGGCGCGGATTTTCTCTCGGTGCCCTCGGCGTTCACGCGAACCACGGGACGGGTCCACTGGCATACGCTGCTGAGAGCGCGCGCGATCGAGACCGGGTGCTACGTCATCGCGCCCGCCCAATGCGGCGACCACGGAAACGGGCGGGAGAGTTACGGACACTCGCTTGTGGTCGAGCCGTGGGGAGAGATCGTCGCCGACGGCGGTGAAGAGGTGGGCGTCGTGCTGGCGGAGATCGATCCTTCCAGGGTCCGCAAGGCTCGCCAAGCGCTGCCGGCCCTCAAGAACGCGCGCCGTTACGACCCGCCGTCGAGCCTCAGCGCGGCGGAATAGCCGGACCCCCGGCGGGCAAAGATCCGCTGCACAAGCGCGGGCGCCGGGCGGGCTACCTCGCCATGCTCGTAGGCGATCGTCGTGAGCGCACCGTCTACCGCGCGCAGGAGCTCACCGGACCGCAGCAGGAAATCCGGATTGCGCGGCCGCCCGAACCTGGCGTTGCCCTCGGCGAAGGTTTCGTAGATCAGGACGCCGCCCTCGGCCACCGCGCGAACGATGTCCGGCAGGATCGGTCGGAACAGGTAGTTCGTCACTACGACCGCGGCGAATTCCTGCGTGCCGACGGGCCAGTCGCCGCCGCCCTCAAGATCGGCCTCGATCATCGTGAAATCGGCGCGTCCCAGAAGGTCGGCAACGCCGGCGGTGTACCGGTCGACACCGGTCGCCGGGTGGCCGCGTTCGAGAAAGAAGCGCGAATGCCTACCGGTTCCGCAGGCGAGGTCGAGCACCGCGCCGCCGGCGGGGACCGCGGCGGCCCATCGGACCACCCAGTCCGACGGCGTTTCCAGGCGTCCGTGCAGGGTCACGGACGGCTTGCCCCGCCCCGCGACATCGACCACATTAGGCGTAACCGTTCTGTCATCAGGAACAATCTGCAGGTCTTGGATGATCTTGTACAACCTGCGCTGCGCCGACGACCACGAGTTCGAAGGGTGGTTCAAGGACAGCGAAACTTACGACCGGCAGATCGGGGATGGCGAGGTCGCCTGCCCGGTCTGCGGGGATGTTCGCGTCGGCAAGGCGATCATGGCGCCGCGCCTGTCGCGGACGGCGAAGAAGGGCGCCGGCGAAACGCCGAACCCGGCCGAAGTCCGCAGTCGCTATGTTCAGGCGTTGCGCGATGTGCGCCGCCAGGTCGAGGAGAACTGCGACTATGTCGGCGCGGAATTCGCCGCCGAAGCGCTGAAAATCCACAAGGGCGAGACCGACGAGCGCAGCATCTACGGCGAAGCGACCGAAGACGAGACCAAGACGCTGATCGAGGAAGAGGTTCCGTTCGGCCGCGTCCCCTGGCTCCCCCGCGAAGACGCATAGCGTCCGCCGCTCCTACACGCGGATTCGACTCCGGTCGAACGGTAAGGAAGTAAGGAATCCTTACCGGTTTCCGGGCCGTCACCCTCACGCAGCTATGCGCTCGGCAACCGCCATGTAGTTCACCGAGACGTTGCGGGTGAGCTTCCACTCGTCGGTCAGCACGTCGTAGCCGATCCCGTCGAGCGCGCCGAGTTTCGCTCCGCCGGCTTCCAGCGCCCGCGAGAGTTCCGACGGGCGGACGAAACGCCGCCAGTCATGGGTGCCGCGCGGCAGCCAGCGGAGCACGTACTCGGCAGCGACGATCCCCAGCGCGAAGGATCGCGGCGTCCGGTTCAAGGTCGCGAAGAACAGGCTCGCACCTGGCCTGGCCGCGGCGACGCAGGCCGCGACGAAAGCCTTGAGGTCGGGCACGTGCTCGACCACTTCGAGCGCGATCGCCGCGTCGAAGTCCCGGTCTTCCGCGACGAGATCCTCGACGGTGCCGACGCGGTAGGCGATGTCGAGCCCCATCCGGTGGGCGTGGTCTTCGGCAATAGCGATATTGCGCGCGCTCGGATCGATGCCGGTCACCCGGGCGCCGAGCCGCGCCAGGGGCTCGCACAGGAGCCCGCCGCCGCAGCCGACATCGAGGATATCCAGACCGGCGAGCGGCGCCGGTTGCTCGGGCATGCGCCCGTTGGCGCGGCACAGGGCGTCCCGGACATAGCCGACCCGGACCGGGTTCAGCCGGTGCAGCGGTCGGAAACTGCCTTCCGGGTCCCACCACGCGTCGGCCAGCGCGGAGAACCTCGCCACTTCCGCTTCGTCCACCGGCGCCGGGTTCGGTTGCTTGCGTTCCATCTTCCGTATATGTATGCGCGCCCTCGCGGAAGGGCCAGCCGGATGTCGTGCCGGGCCTCGCGGCGGCATCGGATCTATTGGCTCCGCGACGGCCGAAATTCCAGCGTATCCGGCTTCGCGCCGTCCGGGCAGAGGAGCGCTGAAGGGTGCGTCTCGTCCAGAAATTCGGTGGAACCTCGGTCGCCGACATCGACCGCATTCGCGCGGCCGCCGGGCGCGTCGCAACCGCGGTGGAGGCCGGCAACGAGGTCGCCGTGGTCGTCTCGGCGATGGCCGGCACCACCGACCGGCTCGTCGAATGGACCCGCGAGATCGCACCCTTCCACGACGCGCGGGAATACGATGTCGTGGTGTCTTCCGGGGAGCAGGCGACGGTCGGGCTGATGGCGCTCGCGCTCCAGGCGGCGGGGGTCGATGCACGGTCCTGGCTGGGGTGGCAGGTCCCGATCCTGACCGACGACGTTCACGGGCGCGCCCGCATCGCCGACATCGACCCCGGCGAACTCCTGAACAGGATGGCCCAGGGCCAGGTGCCGGTCGTCGCGGGATTCCAGGGGCTGAGCTCCTTGAAGCGCATCACCACGCTGGGGCGCGGCGGGTCCGACACCTCGGCGGTCGCGCTCGCCGCCGCGCTGGGCGCCGACCGCTGCGACATCTTTACCGACGTGGACGGGATCTATACCACCGACCCGCGTATCGTCGCCAAGGCGCGCAAGCTCGACAAGGTGACCTTCGAGGAGATGCTGGAGATGGCATCCCAGGGCGCCAGGGTGCTGCAGACCCGGTCGGTCGAGATGGCCATGAACCACGGTATCGAGCTGCAGGTCTTGTCGAGTTTCGTGGACGAGCCCGGTACCTTTGTCGTCAACGAGGACGTGGACGTGGAACAGCAAGTCGTCAGCGGCATCGCCTATACCAGGGACGAGGCCAAGGTCACCATCGTCGGCGTGCCCGACCGCCCCGGGATCGCGGCCAGCATCTTCGGCCCTCTCGCCGAGACCAGCATCAACGTCGACCTGATTGTCCAGAACGTCTCGGCGGACGGGCAGCAGACCGACATCACCTTCACCGTGGGCCAGGCGGACTACGACCGGGCGCTCGCCATCATCGAGGCGGCGCGCGAACGGATCGGGTTCAGCCGGGTCGAGGGCGACCCGGAAGTGGTCAAGATCTCGGTGATCGGGGTCGGGATGCGTTCTCACGCGGGCGTCGCGCAGAAGATGTTCAACGCACTCGCGGCGAAGGGCATCAACATCCAGGTGATATCGACCTCCGAGATCAAGGTCAGCGTCCTTCTGGCCGAGGAGTACACCGAGCTCGCCCTGCGGTCGCTGCACACCGCCTACGGGTTGGACGACGGCGAAGCCGCATGAGCGTGTCGGTCACCCGACAACCGGAAGACCCGGAATGAACGGGGCCTCCGCCAGGTCGCGGCTCGATTCCCTGTGGCGCCGAGGCCGCGAGTTCCTCGGCGCCGAATACGCGATTCTGGGGGGCGCGATGACCTGGGTGTCGGAGCGCAACCTGGTATCGGCGCTGTCGAACGCAGGCGGGTTCGGCGTGATCGCGTGCGGTGCGATGACACCCGACTTGCTCAGCGGCGAGATCGCGGCCACGGACGGCCGTACCACGCAACCCTTCGGCGTCAACCTGATCACCCTCCATCCCGATCTGGAAACGCTGATCGACGTATGCGGCGATCACCGGGTCTCGCATGTGATTCTCGCCGGGGGCCTGCCCCCTGCCCCGGCGATCAAGCGGATCAAGGCCGGCGGCGCGAAGGTCCTGTGCTTCGCGCCGACATTGGCGGTCGCGCGCCGCCTGGTGCGGCTGGGTGCGGATGCGATCGTCATCGAGGGCGCGGAAGCGGGCGGTCACGTCGGCCCTGTCGCGACCAGCGTACTCGCGCAGGAAATCCTGCCGAACATAGACCAGGTCCCGGTATTCATCGCCGGTGGAATCGGGCGCGGCGATGCGATCCTGGGTTACCTGGAGCTGGGCGCTTCCGGCTGTCAGCTCGGCACACGTTTCGTCTGTGCCACCGAATCGATCGCCCATCCCGACTTCAAGCGTGCCTTCATACGCGCGTCCGCGCGCGACGCGGTGACCTCGGTGCAGATCGATCCCGAATTCCCGGTGACGCCGGTGCGGGCGCTCCAGAACAAGGGCACGCAGGAATTCATCGAGACCCAGAGGCGGGTGATCGCCAAGGTCCGCGCGGGAGAAATAGCGCAGAACGAGGCGCAGCTCGAGATCGAGCATTTCTGGGCCGGCGCGCTTCGGCGCGCGGTTATCGACGGCGACATCGAGTCCGGGTCTCTGATGGCGGGGCAAAGCGTGGGCATGGTGGCGGACGAACAGCCGACGGCGGAAATCATCCGGCAACTGGTCGACCAAGCGCTCGCCGCCATCGAGGCAAGGGCCGGACACCGGGATTGACCACGATGGTGCAGACCGGCATCGGCGGTCATCGGCAGGCGCTTCGCAGCCTGCGGACGATCATGGCCGGAGACGGCTCGGCGCTGGACCGCCTCGACGAGATCGTCAAGCTGATCGCAGCCGAGATGGTCGCCGAAGTGTGCTCGGTCTACGTGATGCGCGCGGGCGAGCTGCTGGAGTTGTTCGCAACCGAGGGCCTCAACCCGTCGGCGGTGCACCAAACCCGGCTCCGGGTCGGCGAGGGCCTGGTGGGCGAGGTGGCGGCGAGAGCCCAGGCGCTCAACCTCCCGGACGCCCAGAGTCATCCGCTTTTCAGCTACCGGCCCGAGACGGGAGAGGAGGTCTATCACTCCCTCCTGGGTGTGCCTGTTCTGCGGGGCGGACGGGTGCGGGGCGTTCTGGTGGTGCAAAACCGGGCGAGGCGGCTTTATACGGAAGAAGAAGTCGAGACGCTGGAAGTGATCGCGGTCGTCATCGCCGAGCTGATCGCCTCCGGCGGGCTGGTCAGCCCGATCGAGACCGCTCCGGCGCAGGGCAACGCGATTCTGGCGATACGCCTGGAGGGGGTCAGGATCAACGAGGGGCTCGCCATGGGAGAGGCGGTGCATCACACGCCCCGGGTCGCCGTTCCCCAGCTCTTCGCCGACGATCCGGACACCGAGCACCGGCGGCTCGCCGAGGCGCTGTCGTCGATGCACAGCGAGCTCGACGACATGCTGACGCTCGACGCGCTCGGACGGCCTGGCGAGCATCGCGACGTGCTGGAATCCTATCGCAAGTTCGCGGAAGACCGGGGCTGGCTACGCCGGATCGGCGAGGCCATGGACGGCGGCCTCACCGCCGAAGCCGCGGTCCAGAAGGTCCTCGACGATACCCGGGCGAGGATGCGCCAGATCACCGACCCCTATCTCGGAGAGCGGATGGCGGACCTGGAGGATCTTGCCTACAGGTTGCTGCACCACCTTTCGGGCGAAGTTCGCCCCGCCGACCTCGAAGAGCGGCCTGAGGCGATGGTGCTGGTCGCCCATTCGATCGGTCCGGCGGAGCTTCTCGACTACACGGGGAAGCGGCTGAAGGCCCTCATCCTCGAGGAGGGTTCGTCCAATTCGCATGTCGCGATCGTCGCCCGCGCGCTCGACATCCCGGTCGTGGGCCGGGTCAAGGATGCCTTGTCGCAGGTCGACCCGATGGACCCGGTAATCGTCGACGGCGACCATTCCCAAGTGTATGTGCGGCCGGGCGAGGACATCCAGCAAATGGTGTCCGAGCATTTTTCGGAGCGCCAGCGCCGGCTCGCCGCCTACAGCGCGCAGCGTGACAAGCCCGCCGTCACCCGGGACAGGGTGGAGATCAGCCTTAATATCAACGCCGGACTCCTGATGGACCTCCAGTCGCTCGATGCGAGCGGTGCGGACGGGATCGGCCTCTACCGGACCGAGATCCCATTCATGGTCCATTCCGAGTTTCCGAGCGTCGAGGCGCAGACCGATCTCTACCGGCGCGTGCTCGAAGGCGCCGCTGGAAGGCCGGTCAAGTTCCGCACTCTCGATATCGGCGGCGACAAGCAACTTCCCTATTTCCGCGAATCCGTCGACCAGAACCCGGCGATGGGCTGGCGGTCGATCCGGGTCGCGCTCGACCGGCCCAGCATGCTGCGCCAGCAGCTCCGCGCCCTCATCGTCGCCTGCGACGGACGGCCGCTCAGCGTGATGTTTCCAATGATCGCGGAGGTCGCGGAATTCGAATCCGCGCGCTCGATCCTGAAACTGGAGGTGGATCGGGCGAAGCGCCGCGGCCAACCCATGCCGGAAACGCTCGAAGTCGGCGCCATGCTGGAAGTGCCGAGCCTGATGTGGCAGCTCGGCTCGCTGCTGCCCCAGGTCGATTTCCTGTCGGTCGGAAGCAACGACCTGTTCCAGTTCCTGTTTGCGGTGGACCGCGGAAATCCCCGCGTCGCGGACCGGTACGACGTGCTCTCCCCCGGACTTCTCTCGGTGCTGGAGAGCCTTGTCCGACGTTGCGCGGAAAAGGCCGTCGAACTGTCTCTATGCGGCGAAATGGCCGGCCGGCCGATCGAGGCGATGGCGTTGATCGGGATCGGCTTCCGCAACCTTTCAGCACCCGCCGGCACCGTGGGAGCGGTGAAGACGATGATCGGCGGCCTCGATACGGGCGCCCTGGCCGGGTTCATGAAGACACTGTTGGGCCTGCCGGATCACAGCATCCGGGAGCGGCTGCGGGACTACGCGATCGACCATCGGATCGAGCTAAGCGAACTATGATCCGGGGCTTCCCGCTATAAGAAAGCCTTTATTCCATGATAGGGCGTGAACCCTATATTCAGGCTTTGTTCAGCGTCCGGTAAGAAGGACGGTGCGGCTGGCGGCACTGGCGGCATCAAGAGGGGTAAGGCCGATCGCGAGTGTCAGGCGCGCTACTGACAATAACGCCTCCACGGAGAGGTTCGATGCCGTAGAGGTGGGGGCAAGCCTGCGCGAGGCTCGGATCCTGCTGCGACGGAGCCTGCCCGACGTCGCGCGCGATTTGCGCATCCGCCATGTCTACCTCCTGGCCATCGAGGAAGGGCGGCTGGAAGACTTGCCCGGTCTCGCCTACCAGACCGGATTCCTTCGCGCCTACGGCAATTACCTGGGTCTCGATGGAGCCGGGCTGGCGGAAGATCTAAAGGCGGCGCGCGACGCTGCGGGAGAGCAGGATCGGCTTCAGGTATTCGCCCCGATCGACGAAGGGCATCTTCCCACGCGGTCCATCCTTATGCTGGCGGCGCTTCTTGCCGTCGCGGTCTACGGCGTCTGGTACTTCGTCGCGAACACCGAAGGAGACCCGGTGGAAAGAGTCGCGGCGCTTCCCGATCGCCTCGCCAGCCTGCTCGATCGAGAGCCGGTTGCGGACGCCGAGACGGATTCGACCGGTGCCGCCGGAGATGCGCCGCCGCCGGACACTGCCCCACGCCCCGAACCGCCGCCTCCCGCGCCGAAGACCCTCGACAAGAAAGACGAAACAGCCGAGAAGACCGGAGAAACGGCTACCGACGCACCGGGACGGGCGGCGCTTCCCGCGGAACCGCGCGACGAACGACCTCCCACGCAACCCATCGACGATACCTCCGCTGGCGGACCCTCCAACGCGACCCCGCCCCCTGCGGAAGACAGTCCTTCGGAGAGCCCGCCGGCCTCGGAGGGGAACCAGGTCGATCCGCCCGGGGAGATAGAGACAACCGCCCTTCCCGCGCGTTCTCGACCGGTCTCCGATGACCGCGGTCCGACGCAGGAAAATCCGCCCGCCGAGGCGGAGGAACCGGATCCTATTCCTCGCGTTCTCCTGCGTGCGGTAAACGACAGCTGGATCGAGATCCGTTCGGACGACACGTCGCTGGTCTATTCGGGTTTGCTGCGCGAGGGCGAAAGCTATGCTGTCCCCGAACGGCGGGGACTCACAATGGTCACGGGAAACGCAGGCGGCCTGGACGTTCTGGTCGACGGCGAGGCGATCCCCCGGCTCGGCCCGCCCGGCGCGGTCAAGCGCAACATAAGTCTGGACCCGGACAACCTGCGCGGTCAGGCCGGTCCTTGACCGGTTTCGCGCCAGCGTGGATCGACTGCGCGTTTTTCGGGTCGCACATATGCGCTATAACCCGCGCTTTCAAGAAAGCGGGACGCTGCGGATGACAGCGCTCACCAACGAATTGTCCCGACCGCGTGCGGTCGGGCTTTAGCAGCGGCCGATCGACATGGTCAAGCTCCAGCCGGTCCGCGGCACGCACGATCTTCTACCCGACCAGGCGCGCGCCTTTCGCCGCGTCGTGGATGCCGCGCGCATGGTCGCCGGCCGCTATGGCTATCGTGAGATGGCGACCCCGATCTTCGAGTTTTCCGAGGTTTTCAAGCGTACGCTCGGCGACACCTCCGACATAGTCACGAAGGAGATGTACACCTTCACTGACCGGAGCGGTGCGGAAGTGACCCTGCGCCCCGAGGGAACGGCGGGCGTGGCGCGCGCCGTCATCTCGGGCGGTCTCGCCCAGCACATGCCGCTCAAATACTTCTATGCCGGTCCGATGTTCCGCTACGAGCGGCCGCAGAAGGGGCGGCTGCGCCAGTTCCATCAGATCGGCGTGGAGCTGCTCGGCGTCGCCGAGCCGATCGGCGATGTCGAGGTCATCGCGCTCGGCGCGGCGATCCTGGACGAGCTCGGCGTCGCGGAGCGGACGACGCTGGAACTCAACACACTCGGTAACTCCGAAAGCCGGGAGGCCTATCGCGGCGTTTTGGTGGACTATTTCGAAGCCCGGCGGGAGGAGTTATCGGAGGACAGTCTTTCGAGACTGACGCGCAACCCGCTTCGCATCCTCGATTCGAAAGACCCGGGCGATCGTGCCGTCGTCGCGGAAGCACCGCTGCTCAGCGACAGTCTGGACGCCCTGTCGGCGGATTTTTCCGCTTCCGTGCGGGCTGGGCTCGACCGACTGGGAATCGCCTATGATCTCAACCCTCGCCTGGTCCGGGGGCTGGACTACTACTGCCACACTGCGTTCGAGTTCACCACTGAAGCGCTTGGCGCCCAAGGAGCGGTCATCGCGGGAGGACGCTATGACGGGCTGGTGGGCCAGATGGGCGGACCCGAGACGCCGGGTATCGGCTGGGCCGGCGGCATAGAACGACTGTCGATGCTGGTCGGCGAGCCTCCGCCGCCGCCCCGTCCGATCGCTCTGGTCCCCGTCGGCCCCGAGGCGGAGGCGGGAATCCTCGCTCTTGCCGACCGGCTGCGCCGCGCCGGGCTTGTCGTGGAGGTCGGCTACCGGGGCAATCTGAAGCGCCGGTTGAGTCGGGCGGATCGGCTCAACGCGCGCGCGGCGGTCATTCTGGGCGAAGACGAGCTCGCCCGGGACACGGCGACCGTAAGGGATCTCGACAGCGGCGATCAGGAAGAGGTTGCCCTCGCCGCCCTGGCCGACCGGCTGGCATTGTTTTCCTGAGGCGCGGGACGGCCGGTGAACATCGACGAAAAGCTCGACAAGCTGCTGCAACGCCATGAGGAACTCGCGGCGCAGATGAGCGGTCAGGATTTCGGAGACACGCAGGCATTCGTCCGAGCCTCCAAGGAATATGCCGACCTGACTCCGGTCGTCGAGGCGATCCAGGCGCTGCGTGCGGCGGAGCGCGAGGCCGAAGGTCTCCAGGAATTGCTGGAAGACGAGGACGGAGACGCCGAAATGCGCGCGCTCGCGCAGGAGGAGTTGCCCACTGTGCAGGAGGCCATCGCCCGGCATGAGCACCGGTTGAAAGTTCTCCTCCTGCCCAAGGATGCCGCGGACGAGAAGAACGCCATCCTGGAGATTCGCGCCGGCACAGGAGGGGACGAGGCGGCCCTGTTCGCCTCGGATCTCTTCCGCATGTACCAACGCTATTCGGAACTGCACGGATGGCGGATGGCGCTGATGCAGACAACCGAGACCGGGATCGGCGGATTCAAGGAAGCGATCGCGGAAATTTCCGGGACCGGCGTTTTCGCCCGGCTCAAATTCGAATCCGGCGTCCACCGGGTTCAGCGCGTGCCGGAGACCGAATCGAGCGGCCGCATCCACACCTCGGCGGCCACGGTAGCGGTTCTGCCGGAGGCGGAGGAGGTCGATGTTTCGATCGACGAGCGCGATCTCCGGATCGACGTCTTCCGGGCCTCAGGCCCGGGCGGTCAGTCTGTCAACACCACCGACAGCGCGGTGCGCATCACCCATGTCCCGACCGGCATCGTGGTCTCGCAGCAAGACGAGAAATCGCAGCATAAGAACCGCGCCAAGGCGATGAAGGTACTGCGCGCGCGGCTTTACCAGGCGGAACGCGCGGCACGCGATGCCGAGCGCGCCGCCAACCGCAAGTCGCAGGTCGGCTCGGGCGACCGCTCGGAGCGTATTCGCACCTACAACTTCCCCCAGGGCCGGGTCACCGACCATCGCATCAACCTCACCCTCCACAAGCTCGACCGCATCCTCGCCGGGGAAGGACTCGACGAAGTCATCGACGCCCTCACGACCCACGACCAGGCCGAGCGCCTCGCCGAAATCTCTTGAACCTCACCGTCGAAGCCCTGCTCCGTGATGCGGGAGAAAGGCTGGAGGCGGCAGGCATCCCCTCGCCGCGCGGGGATGCGCGGCTCCTGCTTCAGGCGGCCCTCGACAGATCGGCCGAAGCGCTGATCCGCGATCCCCGAGCGCCGGTCGACCGCGATGGCGCCGACCGGTTCCTTTCCTGGATCGCTCGCCGCCGCGGGCGCGAACCGGTGTCGCGCATTTTGGGAAAACGAGAATTCTGGAGCCTCGATTTCGCGGTTGTCCCGGAAACGCTCGATCCCCGCCCCGACAGCGAAACGGTCGTTGCCGCGGCGCTCGGCTGGTGCGGCCGCCGTCCGGAGCCTCTCCGGGTCCTGGACCTCGGGACGGGAACGGGATGCTTGCTTCTCGCGATCCTGAAAGAACGGCCGGACGCCACCGGAATCGGAACCGACATCGCAACGGGCGCGGTCGCCGCCGCATCGCGAAACGCCGCCCGGCTCGGTCTTGCGGAACGCGCGTCCTTCCGGTGCGCCGACTGGGATGCCGGCATCGCCGGGGCGTTTGACTTGATCCTGAGCAATCCGCCCTATATCGCGGCCGCCGAGATCGGGACGCTCGAGCCGGAGGTCGCACTATGGGAACCCAGATCGGCACTCGACGGCGGCGCCGACGGTCTGAACGCCTATCGGCGGCTCGCTCCGGCGATCGCCGGTCGACTCGCGCCGGGCGGCGCCGCGTTCCTTGAAATCGGCGCGGGCCAGGAGAATTCGGTGGAAGCGATCATGGCTGCCGTGGGACTCGCCCGATTCCTCGGCAAGACCGATCTGGGCGGTATCGTTCGCTGTCTCGGTTTCTCACGTCGGGGTTGATCCTCACGCGAACAGCAAGATAATGGTTGGAATGGAGGGGCTCGCGGTCTAGCCTGACGAACGGGCAAAGCAGTAAGCCATGGGCTAAGGACTGCAAGCCGTAGCAAGGCGCACCCCTACAGCACGCCGCCTGGGTCGAGAGACGCCGCCGCCGCCCGACGCGGCCGGGTGCCATGCTGAGGGAAAGACATAACCTGACCTGAACAGAGAAGTGGGACCCATGAGACAAGGATCCAATCCGAAGCGTTTGCGCGGCCGCACAGGACGCAAGAATCCTCATCAACGGTCACAGACCTTCGAGAGCAACGGTCCCGAAGTGAAGGTTCGGGGTAACGCCCAGCAGGTGGTCGAAAAATATCTGGCGCTCGCCCGCGATGCCTCGTCCGTGGGCGACCGCGTCACCGCGGAGAACTACTTCCAGCACGCGGAGCACTATTACCGGGTGATGACAGCCAATGGCGGCGGCGAGGACCGCAACGCCCAGGCGCAACGCCAGAACGCGCAGCACGAGCAGAAGGCGGAAGGCAACGGCGGCGCCCCGCAGCAACAGATCGAAGTCGTCTCCAACGGCAGCGCGGCGGCTCCCGAGCAGCCGGCGCAGAACGGGTTGTCGCCGAAACCTCCCCAGGAGAGCCCGGCCCCGGAGCCGCAAACCCAGGAATAGAGGACCTCGCCCGCACGTACGTTAAGGACGCGGTTTTCCCCCCGCCCGCGGGGTCGGGGGCCTTGCAGGCCCCTCGCGGGATTTCCATATAGAGGCTGTGGAGCGGATGCTTGAGGGGTCCGCTCGTTTGCCCGCCTGTCACAGGGGGTACCCGGTGCAATGTCTGTAATCGGAGTTGCAGCCAATGGATTTCGACCGTTACACGGAACGGGCGCGCGGCGTCGTGCAAGCGGCCCAGGCCCAGGCCGTCGCTCGCGATCACCAGCGTCTCACGTCCGAACATATTCTCAAGGTCCTGCTGGAAGACCGCGAAGGACTCTGCGCGGGACTGATCCAGGCCGCCGGGGGCGAGCCCGCGGCGGCGCTGGCGCGTACCGAATCGGCCCTCGACAAGCTTCCCAGGGTCGAAGGCGGCAACGGTCAGCTCTACATGACCAACGAGGCCTCGCGGCTGCTCACGGCGGCGCAGGGGGCGGCCGACAAGGCCGGCGACAGCTATGTCACCGTCGAACGGCTGCTGCTGGGCGCGGCCCTGGCGAAAGGATCGGAAGCGGCCGATGTCCTGAAGGCAAGCGGAGTAACGCCGCGGTCGCTCAATGACGCGATCGAGGCGCTGCGCAAGGGCCGGACCGCGGACACCACGAGCGCGGAACAGGCCTACGATGCGCTCAAACGCTACGCCTCCGACCTGACGGAACAGGCCGAGTCCGGCAAGCTCGATCCCGTCATCGGTCGCGACGAGGAAATCCGCCGCACCATCCAGGTGCTGGCCAGGCGCACCAAGAACAATCCGGTGCTGATCGGCGAGCCCGGCGTCGGCAAGACGGCGATCGTCGAGGGACTCGCCCAGCGGATCGTCAACGGCGACGTCCCCGAACCGCTCCGCGACAAGCGGCTGATGGCGCTCGACCTCGCCGCGATGGTGGCGGGCGCCAAGTATCGCGGCGAGTTCGAGGAACGCCTGAAAGCGGTGCTGGAGGAGATAAAGGCCGCGGAAGGCGACATCGTGGTCTTCATCGACGAGCTGCACACCCTCGTCGGGGCCGGCGCCGCGGAGGGCGCGATGGACGCCTCGAACATGCTCAAGCCCATGCTTGCGCGGGGCGAGCTTCATTGTATCGGCGCAACCACGCTCGACGAGCACCGCAAGCACATAGAAAAGGACGCTGCGCTGGCGAGGCGTTTCCAGTCGGTCTTCGTCACCGAGCCCACCGTCGCCGACACGATTTCGATCCTGCGCGGGCTCAAGGAAAAGTACGAGCTTCACCACGGCATCCGGATCACCGACGGCGCCATCGTCGCCGCGACGACGCTCGCCAACCGCTATATCACCGAGCGGTTCCTGCCGGACAAGGCGATCGATCTTGTCGATGAGGCCTCCTCGCGCCTTCGAATGACGGTCGATTCCAAGCCGGAGGAAATCGATGAGCTCGACCGCCGCATTATCCAGCTCAAGATCGAGCGCGAAGCGCTGGGCAAGGAAAACGACGATGCGGCCCGCGAACGGCTCGATGTGCTGGAACGCGAGCTTGCGGATCTCGAACAGCAGGCGACCGAGCTGACGGCGCTCTGGATCCGCGAGAAGGACAAGATCGCCGGGAGCCAGAAGGTCAAGGAACAGCTCGACCAGGCGCGCTCGGAGCTGGAATCGGCGCAGCGAAACGGCGACCTCGCACGCGCTGGCGAACTCGCCTACGGGCTCATCCCGGAGCTGGAACTGAGCCTCGCGGATTCGGAGGAGCAGCCGGAAGGCGGCGGCAGGCGGATGCTCAAGGAAGAGGTCACGGACGGCGACATCGCATCCGTGGTGTCTCGCTGGACCGGCATTCCGGTCGACAAGATGCTGGAGGGGGAGCGCGACCGCCTGCTCGGGATGGAGGAGACCCTGGGCCGCCGGGTGATCGGACAGGAAGACGCCGTCTCGGCGATCGCCAACGCCGTGCGGCGGGCCCGCGCCGGGCTCCAGGATCCCAACCGCCCGCTGGGCTCGTTCATGTTCCTGGGTCCGACGGGTGTAGGCAAGACCGAGCTCACCAAGGCGCTTGCCGAATTCCTGTTCGACGACGAGGCGGCGATGGTCCGCATCGACATGTCGGAATTCATGGAAAAGCACTCCGTCGCCCGGCTGATCGGCGCGCCCCCCGGCTATGTCGGCTACGAGGAGGGCGGATCGCTGACCGAGGCGGTGCGGCGGCGGCCCTACCAGGTAGTGCTGTTCGACGAGGTCGAAAAGGCCCATTCGGACGTGTTCAACGTCCTCCTCCAGGTACTGGACGAGGGACGGCTGACCGACGGGCATGGGAGGCAGGTGGATTTCCGTAACACACTGATCGTGCTCACGTCCAATCTGGGCAGCGAGTTGCTCGCCGCGCAGCCGGAGGATGAGGATTCATCGGCGCGGCGCGAAGGGGTGATGGAGTTCGTGCGCGCCACCTTCCGGCCCGAGTTCCTCAACCGGCTCGACGAGATTCTGCTCTTCCGTCGGCTCGAGCGCGGTCACATGGCGGCGATCGTCGATATCCAGCTCGCCCGGCTGGAACGCCTCCTGGAGGACCGCAAGGTCGCGCTCGACGTGTCCGAGGACGCCAGGACGTGGCTCGCCGAGGAGGGCTACGATCCCGCCTACGGCGCCCGCCCGCTCAAGCGGGCGATCCAGCGCAGCCTGCAGAACCCGCTCGCGACCCTGATCCTCGAAGGCAAGGTGAAGGACGGGGAAACGGTGCGGATCGGCCGGGGGGAGAACGGGCTGTCGTTCAACGGAAGCGCGGTGGAGGCGTCCATCGCGGCGTGACGCTTCGCGTGGCGGTACGGGTGGCGCGCTGATAGGGTCCGGCATGGACAACGCACCGCCCGGCGACCGCTTGCAAACCCGAACGCTCGTCGAGGCCCGGGGCGTGAGCGTGCGCTTCGGTCGCCGCAACGTGCTCGATGCTGTCGACCTGACGGTCCGCGCCGGAGAGATCGTCACCCTCATCGGGCTCAACGGCGCGGGAAAATCGACGCTGATCCGCGTCATACTCGGTATCGTGCGGCCGGATAGAGGGGAGGTCTCGCGCGCGCCCGGGCTGCGCGTCGGCTACTCGCCGCAGCATGTGCAGCGCGATCCGATCATGCCCATGACGGTGCGTCGGTTCCTGACACTCGGCGCTTCGGCGAGGCGCGAGAAACTGGAAGCGGTGCTGGACGAGGTCGGCGCGGACCCGATCCTCGACTATCCGCTGGCCGAGATCTCGGGCGGTGAGATGCAGCGCGTGCTGCTGGCGCGGGCGTTGCTGCGCGAACCCGGCCTCCTCGTCCTCGACGAACCGCTGGCGGGCGTCGACGTGACCAGCCAGAGCGAGCTCTACCGGCTGATCGCGGCGATCCGCGACCGTCACGGCTGCGGCGTGCTCCTGGTTTCCCACGACCTGCACCTCGTCATGGCCGCGACGGATACCGTCGTCTGCCTCAACCGGCATGTGTGTTGCACGGGCCGGCCGCAGACGGTGCTGCGCGATCCCGAGTTCATCTCGCTCTTCGGGCCGCATCTCTCCGGCACGCTCGCCGTGTACCAGCATTCGCACGACCACCGCCACGACGCGCTGGGAGAACCGCTCTCCATCGACCCCGCCACGCCTGGCGCTTCGCAGGATCCCGGCCCTCACCCGTGATGGAGGATTTCTTTCTCCGCGCGCTCGCCGGCGGGATCGGCGCCGCGCTCGCGGCCGGGCCGGTCGGGTGCTTCGTGGTTTGGCGGCGCATGGCGTATTTCGGCACGGCGCTCGCGCACGCGGTACTGCTCGGGATCGCTCTCGGTTTCCTGCTCGATGTGGAGCCGATCGTCACGGTCTTCGCGGTATGTCTCCTGCTGGCGGGGTGCCTCGTCCTTCTGGAACGCCAGCGCTTCCTCTCCGTCGACGCCCTTCTCGGCGTCCTCGCCCACGCGGTGTTCGCGGCGGGCCTCGTCACGGTCGCCTTCATGGAGCGGCTCCGGGTCGATCTCATCGGCTACCTCTTCGGCGACATCCTCGCCGTGGGCGCGGTCGACCTCTGGCTGATCTTCGGAACCGCCGCCATCGTCGCCGCCGCTCTTGCCTGGCAATGGCGCAACTTCCTTTCCCTTGCCGTGGACAAGGATCTTGCCGCGGTCGAAGGCGTACCGGTGGAGCGGGTCCGCCTTCTGCTCCTGTTTCTGGTCGCCGCGGTGATCGCGGTCGGAATGAAGATCGTCGGCATGCTGCTTGTCGTGGCGCTGGTCATCGTCCCGCCGGCCGCCGCGCGTCGCCTCGTGTCGACGCCGGAGCAGATGGCGGTGGCTTCGACCGCGATCGGAACGGTGTCGGTCGCCGCCGGCCTGTTCGCGTCGCTCGAATGGGACCTGCCGGCCGGGCCCGCCATCGTTCTGGTGGCGAGCGCGATATTCGCCGCGAGCCTGCTGGTACCCGTGCGGGGCTCCCAAGGTCGGAACATGTGACGGGAACGGTGTTTCGAGAGATCCCGAACCGGTTGCGCAGAGCCCGCGTGGGAGCGGACCTCTATCCGCTCAATCTCCCCGCAGACATCCCGCCATCGCGCTGCCCAGACCGTTCATGATGCCGAACCACGCGTCCGGACCGGGCTCGATCCCGGCGCCGAGCGGGTCCAGTGCGGCGGTCCGGACATTCGTTCCCGCGATCAGAACCCGGACGAGATCGGGCTCGAATTGCGGCTCGGTGAACACGCAGCGGATACGATGCTCGGCAAGGGCGGCACGCAGCCCGGCAAGGCGCTTGGCGCCGGGCGGGCGGCCAGGATCGACGGCTACGGCACCCTTTCCGTCGAGCAGGAAAGCACGGGTGAAATACTGGTATGCGTCGTGGAAAACGATGAATCTGCGGTCGCGCACCGGCGCCAGCCGCTCCTGAAGCCCGGATTCGAGCGCGGCGATCCGCTTTTTCATCGCCTCGGCGTTGTTCCGATATGTTCCGGCGCGGCCCGGGTCCACGCGGGCGAGCGATTCGGCGATCACCTCGACGATGCGAAGGGCGTTTCCCGGGTCGAGCCAGAGATGCATGTCGAATTCGCCGTGGTCGTGACCATGGCCCTCGTGCTCGTCGACATGCGGTTCGCCGTGATCCTCTTCCCAGAGTCCGGCCTCCCGATTTCGTAGCAGCCTCAACCCGGGCGCCTCGTGCAGAGTGACGACGGTCGCGCCGGATCCGAGGTTCCCGACAGGCCGTGCGAGGAAAGTTTCCATGGCCTCGCCGATCCAGACTATTAGCGCGGCCCCGCTCAACGCTTGTGCCTCGGACGGGCGCAGCTGGTAGATGTGGGGCGACGCAGAACCCCTCAGTAACAGCCGGGGTTTCCCCGTTTCACCCATAACGCCGGCGACGAGGGAATGGATCGGCTTGATGCTGACCACGACTTCGACGGCTCTCGCGGCGGGTGACTGGGCGGCGGCCGACACGCAAAATCCGATGAACACCGACAACTTGAGCAAGAACTTCATGGACGCCTCCCGGCGGCAAGGCCCGGGAAAATCGCAACGCATCCCGGCACGATTTGTAATGCTATAACGTTATCGTGACCGGGCGACAAGCGTAGGAAATGTGCTTTCGTTTACATTCGACCCTACCCCGCCGGTGCGAGGCAGCTCTTGAACGACGCGGCCATGTTGCGGAGAAGCGTAAAGTACAGCCCGGGTCCGTCTTCGATGGCGGCGCCAAGGGGATCGACGGTACCCGATCGCGCCTGCGTGCCTTCCAGGATGACGTTGACCATGCGCTTGTCGAACTGGGGCTCGTCGAACACGCAGACGACCCCGAGTTTGCGCACCTTCGCGCGAAGTTGCCGAATGCGCTTGACGCCCGGGGACCGCTCCGCGCTGACCACCGCGGAACCGACCGCCTTGAGGCCGAAACGGTCCTCGAAGTACCGATAGCCGTCATGGAAGACAATGAACGGCTTGCCACGGGCCGGCGCTACTTGGGCCGAGATATGCTCGCTGAGTTCGTCCAACCTTGGAAGGAGCGTTCGGGCGTTGGATTTATACTTTGCGGCATTCGCGGGATCGGCCCCTGACAGCGTGTCGGCGATCGCGCGTGCCATGGTCCAGGCATTCACGGGATCGAGCCACAGATGCATGTCGAACGCACCGTGCCCATGATCATGGTCGTGGTCATGATCGTGGCGCTGCCCGACCGCTTCCTTCTTCGCATCTTCTTTATCGTGATCGCGATGGGGGTCCGCCTCGAATGCTCCCCCTTTTCGCAGGGGCTTCCGGACTAGCCCCTCCACGTCGGCCAGCGCAATCACGTCGGCCTTGGTAGCGAGCGATTCGATCGCTCCCGCGAGGGCGGTCTCCATCGCCTCGTCGATCAGGAAAACGATATTCGCGTCCGCGATGGCCGCGGCATCCGACGGGCGCATGGTGAAGGTGTGCGGCGAAGTCTTTCCGCGTATGAGCAGGTGAGGCTCGCCCACGCCGGCCATCACGGCGCTTACCAGAGAATGCACCGGCTTGATCGAAGCGACGACGCGAAGGTTGGCGTCTGCCAGAGCCGGACCGGAAATCGCGCCGCTTACAAATGCGACGGCAACGAGAGTAAATCGGATGTTTCGACCGATCGTCAAATAAGGCGACATATCGGCACCTCCAATTATCCGTAACAATTGCCGGACGGCCTTGCGTTCGAGTCCTTCACTTGTACAGTCGTCATTGTGGGAGCGTCCAGCGGATTACTTCCTTCATCCCTCGCCTCGTGGCGAGAACGTCCATGGAACCCTGCAATTGTTGCGATGGAAGATATGAGCATGGCAACAGCCGGGACCGGCGGTGGGCAAGAACTCGTGGCGGCCCGCGACATCGGCGTCCGCCGCGGTGACCGCTGGATCATCCGGCACGTGGACCTGAAGGTGGTTCGCGGCGAACTGGTCTATCTGATCGGCGCCAACGGCGCGGGAAAGTCGACCTGTGCGAAAGCGGTGCTGGGCTTGATCGAAACGGACGAGGGAACGGTGGAGCGAACGCCGTCCGCCGAAATCGGTTACGTACCGCAGCGCCTGGCTATCGGCCCCAACCTGCCCCTCACCCTGCGCCGCCTGATGACGCTGACCGGGCGTTTCGATGCTTCCGACATCGACACCGCTCTCGCGGCGGTGGGGCTTGAGCGGTTGGGCAATCCGCCGGTCACGACGCTATCCGGCGGAGAATTCCAGCGCTTGCTGCTTGCCCGGGCGCTGATTCACCGGCCCGACCTCCTGGTGCTCGACGAGCCGGCCCAGGGTGTCGACATTGCGGGAGCGGACGTGGTCCACGACCTGATCGAGCGGATCCGCCGAGACCTCGGCTGCGGTGTGCTGCTTATCTCTCATGACCTCGAAAGGGCCATGGAAACAGGAGACGACGTCGTCGTATTGCTTCCGCACGAGCACGACGAGCCCGTCTCCGCCACAAGCGAACCATGTTCTTGAGCGGGGAGCCGGGAAGCTTTCGGCCGGGTTGAACGATGCTGGACGATTTCTTCACCCGCGCGTTACTCGCCGGCGTCGGGCTGGCGCTGGTCACCGGCCCGACGGGATGTTTCGTTGTATGGCGGCGGCTCGCCTATTTCGGCGAGACGATCGCCCACTCGGCCTTGCTCGGCGTCGCGATAGCCATCCTTACGGAACTCCATCTGGCGATCGGGATATTTCTTGTCGCATCCGCGGTCGTCCTGGCGATGTTCTACCTGGAACGGGGAGACACGCTTCCCACCGACACCTTGCTGGGCCTGCTCTCCCATGGCGGACTCGCTCTCGGTCTCGTCGTCCTGTCGTTTTTTCCGAACATTCGCCTCGATCTGCACGCGCTGCTGTTCGGTGACATTCTCGCGGTCTCGCATTTCGATCTCGCCGTGATCTGGATCGGAGGCGGGCTCGTTCTGGCTGTCCTGTCTCGAATCTGGAGGCCGCTGCTGGCGGCGACCGTCAATACCGACCTCGCCGCGATTGCCGGACTAAGGCCGGATCGCGCGCGCCTGATATTCGGCATTCTCGTGGCGGCGGTGATCGCGACCGCGATCAAGATCGTGGGAGTCCTGCTGATCGTCGCATTGCTGATCATTCCCGCGGCGACGGTTCGCCGGTTTTCTTCCAGCCCGGAGAAGATGGCGGTGGGCTCGGCGGCGATGGGCATCCTCGCCGTGGGGGGAGGCCTGTTTGCCTCGGCGAGCCTGGATACACCATCCGGCGCTTCGATCGTGGTCGCAGCGCTGGCGCTGTTCGTCGCGACCCGTGTCGGGCGCCACCGACCGCCCCGGACCGGGCGCTGAATTCCATTCTCCGCCGGCCGCACCATGCGGCGAACCGGGACGGTCAGCCGGACGCCGCCATCGGATCGTCGGCGCAGCCTTCCAGTTCTATCTGCACGGTTACATGGTCGACGTCGAAACGCGTCGCCAACCGGTTCCGGATCGCGGCGACGGCGGAATCCGGGTTGGTGTCCTCCGCTATCCGCGCGTGCAGGGTCAGCAACGACCGGTCCTGGGACAGGGACCAGGCGTGCACGTGATGCACATCTTCCACGATGGCGACGTTGGAGATCAGGTCCGAACCGATCTCGCGAACGTCGAGCTGACTGGGCACACCTTCAAGCAGCGCATGCGCCGCATCTCTCACCAGAAACCACGCACTGCGCAGCACCAGGATGCCGACCAGAATGGAAAGCATCGGATCGATGGGCATCCAGCCGGTCGTCATGATCACCAGCGCCGCACCGACCGCCGCGGCGGAGCCGAGCATGTCGCCCAGAACATGCAGGAGGGCACCGCGAATATTGAGGTCGCTGCGGTCGGCTCGATGAAGCACCGCGAACGCGGCGACATTGACCGCGAGTCCGATAACCGCCACGGCCAGCATCGGTCCGGCGAGCACCGGGGTGGGTTCCGCCAGACGGCCGGCGGCCTCGACGAAGATCCAGCCGACGAGGAAAAACAGGCTGATCCCGTTGGCGAAGGCTGCGAGAACCGGAAACCGGTGATAGCCGTATGTTCGGGTCTTGTCCGCGGGACGACGGCTCAGCCCGATGGCGATCCAGGCGACCATCAGAGCCACCGTGTCGATGAGCATATGGGCGGCATCGGCCAGCAGCGCCAGCGATCCGGAGATCACGCCGCCGATCACCTCGACGATCATGAAACCGCCGATCAGCAGCAGCGCCCAGAATATGCGCCGGGCGTTGCCGCCGTGCCCGACGGCGGCATGTGCGTGACCGTGCGTGTGCCGACCGGGAATCATGGGCAAGCCTCCGCCTTTGTCCGATTATCGGCTCGATCGCGGGCTGCAGGAAGTCGCCTTCCTCTTGAAATCGCCGGCATCCGATCCATATTTAGAACAATTCTAAAAGAAAGGCGGGATCGTCATGTCACGGACATTGCACCCCACCAGGATCGACATTCCGGACAACATGCGTTCGGCGATGGTCGAGCTCCTCAACGCCCGGCTCGCCGACGCCATCGACCTGTCGAGCCAAATGAAGCAGGCTCACTGGAACGTCAAGGGTCCCTCGTTCATCGCACTGCACGAGCTGTTCGACACCGTCCACAACGCCGTCCAGGTTCACATCGACGACATCGCGGAGCGGATTACCGCTCTCGGCGGCACGGCGCGGGGAACGGCGGCGGTCGCCGCTTCGGCTTCGACCCTTCCTGAGTACCCGCTGGAGATCCGCCCGGGCAGCGAGCACGTTAACGCGGTGAGCGCCGCCCTGGCGGCTTTCGGCAAGGGCGTCCGCGCGGCCATCGCCAAGGCGGAAGAGGTCGGCGACGCGGACACCGAGGACCTGTTCGTCGGCGTTTCGCGCGATATCGACAAGAATCTCTGGCTGGTCGAGGCCCACGTGCAATCGGAATTCTGAACGGAGATGCGGCGGCACGGTTTCTGGCTGCTGGCGTTGCTCTGGCTTCCGGCAGGCTTCGCGGTCCAGGCGGCGATAAGGTTCGGGCCCGAGGGCGGTCCGTGGGCTGAGCCCGCGATGTGGCTGCCGATGGCCGCACAGTCGCTGGCGGTCGCCGCACCTCTCGGGCTTCCGCTCGCGCTGGGATGCCGGCGGCTGTGGCGGCGGGGCCACCGGAGGGCCGCCTGGGCGGCCGGGATCGGGCTGGGCGCCGCGACAGTGGCGGTGGGGCTCTTCGCCGGACTCCTCGGGCCGCTCGCGATCGCGGTGTGTGCGTTGGCGCTAAGTCTGCCGGTTTGGATCGCCGGCTTCCGGCCGGCCCGGAGGACGTGATCGTCGGAAGGGACCGGCGCCTCGGCTAGCTTACAGAGGACGCCGTCAACGCTTCGCTTACATCCCAGAGGCGGCGCGCCACATCGGCATCGTACGAAACGGGCGACGAACGGACCTGCTCCCGTTTCTCGAAATACTGCCCCGTCACGCCGTCCACCTCGGGGGCGCCGGCGAGATAGACCGCCGTATCGGCGCCGCGCTCCGGTTTCAGCAGGAACGGACGTCCCAGCCATACGAGCACCCGCAGCAAGGGCGTCATGTCGCGGAAGAGCGCGGTCGAGACCACGCCCGGATGCAGGCAATTTACGGTCACCCCGGTCCCTTCGAGGCGCCGGGCCAGCTCATAGGTGAAGTACACGTTCGCCAGTTTCGACCGGCTGTAGGCCTCGACAGGCGAATAGTTGCGCTCGTTCTGCAAATCGTCGAAATCGAGTTCGGCCCTCCTGTGCGCCCCCGACGCAACGGTGACGATGCGCGCGGGCGCGCATTCCCTGAGCCGGTCCAGCAGCAGACCGGTGAGCAGGAACGGCGCCAGATGGTTGACGGCGAACGTCATCTCCAGCCCGTCCTCGTTCAATTGGCGTTCCCGCCACGCGAGCACGGCCGCGTTGTTCATCAGAACGTCGAGACGCTCGAAGCGTTGCAGGTACTCTCCGGCCGCTTCGCGGATCTGCCTCTGGGAGGCGAGGTCGGCAACGAGCAGGTCGAGCGACCCGTTGCCGCTGCGCCGTTCGATCTCGGCCATCGCCGCACGGCCGCGCGCTTCGCTGCGGCAGAGCAGCACGACCCCCGCGCCCTGCCGCGCAAGCGCGATCGCCGCCGCCTTGCCGATACCCGCGTTGGCCCCCGTGATCAGACAGGTCTTGCCGTGCATTTCCGCCGTCATGGGACTGCTATTCGCTTGGCGCCGCCGAAGCCGGTGTCTCTTCGCGCTCGGTCTCGGCGATGACGGAATCGACCACCGCCCGCAAGGCTTCCCGGCTGTCCGCTCCGTCGAGCATGGCCTGCCGGTAAACGTCCTCCTGCCGATCGGCGCTATTGCCTTCGGCGACAATCCGCCGGACCCGGTCGAGCGCCCGCTCGCAGCCGAGCGCGCGCGCATCGTCGCGGAGCGCCGCTACGAGTTCATCCACCAGATCGGCCACGTCGGTTCGACCGCTGCTTCCGTTAGGGTGCGGCAGGAAAGCGAAAGTGCCGTAACGCTGCGCCAACCAGCGCCCCTCCTCGATAGATTCCGGTGGCGTCTCCTCCAGGCGGTCTCCGGAATCGAGCCGCGCATTCAGGTGGCGGATCAGGCAGGCGTAAAGGGCCGCGATCGCTACCGCGTCCTCGATCAGAGGACAAATGTCGCAGATCCGCAATTCTATGGTGGCGTAGCTGGCGGACGGCCGGATGTCCCACCGAAGCTCACTGCCGTCCTCGATCGCCTCGATCGCACGGAAGCGCTCCACCACGGCGTCGTATTCGCCGCGCGTGCGCATCGCCGGAGGGGTTCCGGTGCGCGGCAGCGCGGCGATCGTCATCTGCCGGTACGATTTGAGCCCGGTCAGCCGCCCTCCATGGAAGGGCGAGGAACAGGAGAGCACCAGAAACACCGCCAGATAGCCGCGCAGCGCGTGCATCACTTCGATCCGGCGATTGTCGTCGCCGAACCCCGCATGGATGTGCATTCCGCCGATAAAAAACTGGCGAACGCTGTCCTGCATGTCGATCTCGGCTCGCTGGTAGCGCTCCTTCTCCGTCACCTTCTGGTCCTGCCACCGCGCCCAGGGGTGGGTGGAGGATGCGATCACCCGTGCGCCGTGCGCCCGGGCGGCCTCGATCGCGCAGCGCCGTGTCTCTCCCAGGCTTTGCTCGATCTCGGCGATCGAGGAGCAGATTCTGGAATTGGTCTCCATTTGGGATCGCATGAATTCGCTGAGCACCCGGTGCTCGCCCGCCCGTTCGCTCGCCTGGGCCAGGATCCGCTCGTCGGGGTCCGCAACCACATCTCGCGATCCCGGATCGACGATCATCAGCTCTTCTTCAATGCCTAAAGTGATGTCGGCCATAGCGTTATCCGCATCTTTCCAATACCTCGCGCTCCAGACTATCGTCCACCCGCCGGGCGCGCCGACAGTCTATCCGATACCAGCGAAGGCTGAACCGATTCCCGCTACTCTGGGCGCAGCGCCATTTCACCGTACCAGGCCCGTGCCTTGAGCCCGCTGTTGTCGGAATCCGTCATGACCGCGATGCCTTCGAGCCGATCGACCTTGCGCCCGAACAGACGGAGAAAATCGGCGTGCACGTCCCTCTTGTGGGTCCGCCAGGTGCCGGCGGCTTCGTTCCCGGAATCGAGCGCGAACATCATGACCCGAGAGGTAAAAGGGTTGGGCCAGAATTCTCCGACCCTGGCCTGCCCCGCCCAGACGTAGCTGATGCTTGACGGCAGTCCGAATATTCCTTCTCCGGGAGCGACCACATAGACGCGGGCGGCGAAGTCATCGCCGTCCTTTGTCCGTTCATCGGTCACCCCGGGAGTCTTCTCGATCCGCCAGCTCCATTCGAGAACAGGCGTCGCGGTAAGGTCGATCTCCCGCTCCAGATAAAGGCTCGACGCCGAGGAAACGCTGTCGGCCTCAAGCACCTTTCGACCGTCGAGTTCGACGATACGGTACCGGGTCTCGCCTTCGAACGCGCGCACCTGCCAGCCGTCGATGTCGCCGGACGAGAAACGGCCCAGTACGAGCGGTTCGGCCAGCACGGGGATCGCGGCCAGCGCCGCCGCCAGAACGATCGGAACGCAGCGCCTCACGGCTCTCGGATGCCCGCCACCGCCGCGTGAATGTCGAGCAACGGTCCGACCGTTTCCGCGGGCCGCCTACCGAAGCCGCATTCGGTCGCGATGCCGTAGCCGCGGAGGTACTTGTCGGCCGTCGCCATTCGTCGGCGGGTACCCTCGACGCCGTCCGTATCGTGGACGAGGCCGAGAAAGAGCGTGGTCTCCGCGTTCAATGCGAGGTCTTGCAACGGCTCGAAATAGGCGTCGTCGTTCCGTTCGACGGGAACCGGCATGTGGATCCAGTCGATCGACCGCTCGACACCGGCGGTGAGCCTGTTGGCAAGATCGACCATGGGCCGCATGTCGCGCGGCTCGACGAAATGCCTGCCCCCGAACGAGCCGTAGCAGAAGTGGTAACCCATCTCGATCCCGGCCGGGATCGCGTCGCCGCATTCGATCAGACGTTGCGCGATTCCGTCCCAATGGAATGGAAAATAGCTTTGGCGGGCGCCGTCGAAGGCCTGCATGTCGTGCGCGTTGTCCCACTGCCAGGCGATCCGGTCGTGCGGGAGCGCCGCGGCGACCGCCTCGATCTCCCGCACCATGCGAGAGACGTATGAGGGCTCGACGCGTATCCGATCGCGCGGCGCGATCGCCGAGTTCAGAACATTGAACGGGCTCGGTACCGCGATCAGGAACCGCGCGTCCTTCGCTATTCTCCCAGATTCTTGCAACGCTTCGAAGGCGGCGAAGCTCTCGATGGCACAGCCGGCATAGCCGAGGGGGCGCATTTCCAGCGCGTCCGGAGACACCCCTTCCCTGATTCGCCACCAGGTGGTGTGCGCGATGCTCTTGCCGCCGAGGACGGCGGTGGGGTTCCTGTAGTCGCCTTCGGACTCGATGGCCTCGAGCTGGGGATGGTCCCTGAACACATGGTCCTGCCAGCGAATCCAGGTCAGCCGTTCGCCGGTTTCGCCGTCGGGGATGCGCTTCACCGCATCGCGGAGCCTGTCGGAGACGGTGACGAAGACCTCCTCGGCATCCGCCAGGGGAATACTGCCGCAGAGGTGAATCTCGCGTTCGCTCAAGACCGGTCTCCCCATTCGAGCCGTGTCGCTCGATCTTGAGGGAAAGGCGGCAGACCGACAAGCAGCGCGGGACCGCGGCGCGCTCAGACTATTGGTTGCTTTGGCAACTAAAATGCGACAGCTTGTGCGCGTTCATCGGGGAGCCTTGCCGTGCCGCGACCGGCCAACATCCTGCTCATCACCTCGGACCAGCATCGCTGGGATTGCTTCGGGTTCGAGGGGCGGCGCATCAAGACGCCATGGCTCGATCGGATGGCTGCGGCCGGAACCCGGTTTTCCGCGGCGATCACACCCAACCTGGTCTGCCAGCCAGCCCGTGCGTCGATCCTGACAGGCATGCTGCCGCTGACCCACGGCGCATATGACAATTTCGTGGACCTGGATGCGCGGACCGCCGAGCACGGCTGGGCAAGACGCCTGTCCGACGCAGGCTATACCAGCAAGTTCATCGGCAAAGGCCATTTCGGCGAGGATCCGGCGGCAACTCCCTACGGCGCGCCCGAGAGCCGCGAGCAATCGGCCGGCTTTCCCGAGGACTGGTCCGGGCCTTATATGGGCTTCGACGATGTCGAGTTGATGATCCTGGGCCACTGGCACGAACTCCTCCCCTGCGAGACGCCGCCGCGGGGCCACCATTTCGAGCGCTGGTTCTGGAGCCATGGCGGCGGCGGCGAGGCGTGGTCGCTTTGGCCGCGGGATCTGGGGCCCGCGCCCGAGGCGGCGCAGACCTGGTTTTCGGAGCTCCCCGACCTCTGGCATTCGACGACCTGGGTGACCGACCGCGCACTCGCCTTTCTTGAGGAGTACGACGGGGAGAAGCCGTTCTGCCTCTGGGTGTCCTACCCGGACCCGCATCACCCGTTCGACTGCCCGGAGCCCTGGAGCCGGCTCCACCACTCCGACGATGTGGACATATCCCGGACCCATGAGCGGGATCTCGATCACCGGCCGTGGTGGCACCGCGCCGCGCTGGAAAACGACCCGCGGGGACGAACCGAGCGCGCCCGTATTCTGCGCCGCGAATACAGCCGGATCGAGCCGCAGACCGACCGCCAGCTCGCCGAAATGACGGCCAACTACTATGGCGAGATCGCGTTCATCGACCATGGAGTGGGCCGCGTTTTGGGAAGGCTGGACGCGCTTGGCCTCGCCGAAAACACACTCGCGGTCTTCACCGCCGATCACGGTGACTTGCTGGGCGATCACGGCCTCTATCTGAAGGGGCCGACGCCTTACGAGGGTCTGCTGAAGGTCGGGCTGATCGTGAACGGCCCCGGCGTGGAGGCCGGGCAAGTGGTTGCGGATCCGGTTTCGACCGTCGATCTCGCCGCGACGTTCTACGACTACGCCGCAATCGGTTGTCCGGAAGACATCCAGAGCCGTTCGCTCAAACCGCTCATCGCGGGTAAGGGAAGCCGGGACGTCGCTTACAGCGAATGGAATCTGCACCCTAGCCGCGCCGGGGTCGAACTACAGCTTCGGACGGTGCGTACGGCCAATGCGAAACTGACGATGGACCTCCTGTCGGGGGCGGGCGAGATGTACGACCTCGCGAACGACCCGAACGAGATGGAGAACCTGTTCGATGACGCGGACCGTCAAAGCCTTCGTCGCGAGTTAACGGACATGATTCGGGCCCGGCCGGGTACCATCCTCTCCGAATTTCCCGAACATCGGGAATAGTCCGGCATGACGAACCCGAAAGGCGCGCCCGGCTCATCCGGCTTCGACCTGAACCGGATAACGGGGTACAGGCTGTCGGCGTTGTCCAATCGCCTGACGCTTTGGTCCGCGCGGGTCTATCGACGCGAGTTCGGCGTGAGCTCGCTCGAATGGCGGGTTATCGCGAGCCTCGCGGCGCTCGGCCCCGTCACTGCGCGCGACGTCGCCGAGTTCTCGGTCCTCGACAAGAGCAATGTCAGCCGGGCCGTTCACCGCCTGACCGGGCGCGGGTTTATCGAGCAAAGCGGTCACCCCTTCGACGGACGAAGCAGAATCCTGACCCTGACCGAAGAAGGCAGAACGTTGCACGGCAAAATCTCCGCCCACTCCCGCCAGCGCGAAGAGAACTTGTTTCGGGACTTCACGGAAGCCGAGCGAGAGAGCTTCGCGGCGTTTCTCACCAGGCTGGACGAGCGCGCCCGGCTACTGCTCGAATCGACGGAGAATTAGCGCGCCATGAAGATCGTCCTGCTGGGCACGGGGACCCCCGCGCCGTCGCTCAAGCGGGCAAGCTCCAGCTATCTGGTCGATTTCGGCGGCAGCGTCATCCTGTTCGACTTCGGCCCCGGCGCCTACAACCGGATGATGGAGGCGGGATACCGGGCGACCGACATCACGGATTTGGTGTTTTCCCATCTGCACTACGATCACTGCCTCGACTACGCGCGGCTGGTGATGACGCGCTGGGACCAGGGCGCGGGGCAAATCGCGGAACTCAACGTCTACGGGCCGGCGCATACCGCGCGCATGACCCGGCTGCTGTTCGCCGCCGACGGCGTGTTCGGGCCGGATATCGAGGCGCGGACGACGCTTGAGCCCAGCGTGCAGGTCTTCGAGTCGCGCGGCGGCACCCGCCCGCGACAGGGTCCCGAACCTGCGGTTCGCGAGATCGCGAGCGGCGATGCGGTGGAGGGCGACGGCTGGTCCCTGAGGACGGTGAGCGTGCCCCACGCCCAGCCGGCGCTCGAATGCCTCGGCTTCCGGCTCGATGCGCCGGGCGGCTCCTTCGCCTATTCGGGCGACGCGGGTCCGTCCCGCCCGTTCGCGCGGCTGATCGAGGGATCGGACGTGCTGGTCCACATGACCTACCAGATCTCGGGCACCGCGCCCGGCCCGGAATGGACCCGGGGCGCGGCGGGCCATCTGGAAGCCGCGCGGATTGCGGCCGACGCGAAAGTGCGGAACCTCGTCGTGAGCCACGTCTCCAACCAAATCGACGTGCCGGGCGTGCGCGAACGCCTGATCGCGGAAATGGCCGGGATCTACGACGGCAACATCATTTGGGGCGAGGACCTGATGAAAATTCCCCTCGGCGATCCGCAAGCCGAGCGCCACACCGGTTAGCCATCGCGCGTTGCCGGGCACTGTCCGCCGGTGTTACGGTTGTTACTACAACTAAATCGAGCGTTCGCTCGAGCAGGAGGCAGAAAATGACGTCCAAATCGTTCGGCGCGTCCGTGGCCGCGGCCGGAATGGCCGGCGCGCTGGTCCTGGCCGCCGGTCCGGCGGCCGCCGCGTGGCAACCCGCCGGTCCCATCAACCTGATGATCGCCTTCACCGCGGGCGGCGGCGCCGACACCCAGGCGCGGCTGATCGCGACCGAGCTGGAGAAGACCAAGGGCTGGAAGATCATCCCGCAGAACGTCACCGGCAAGGGCGGGGCGGTGATGGCGCGGAAGCTGAAGGCGCAGCCGAATGACGGGCTCACCATCGGCATCGCCGTCACCGAGACCTTCGGCTACAACATGCTCGCGGTGAAAAAGGCCGGCTATTCGACGGACGATTTCACCTTCGTCACCACCACCGCCGGGTCGCAGATGGGGCTCGTCGCCAAGTCGAGCCGCGGCTGGAAATCGATCGAGGACGTGATCGCCGCGGCGAAGGCGGGCACCGCGATCAAGGTCGGCGCGATGAGTCAGAAACTCGCGGACATGGCCTACGCCATCCAGCAGAAATTCGGCGTCACGTTCAACACGGTGATGTTTCGGGGCGGCCGTGCGGTCGTCAACGCCATCACCGCGGGCGATGTCGATGTCGGCTGGGGCGCGGGCATCCAGAACAAGGGCGTCCGGTCGGGCGACCTGGTCAATTTGCTGTCGGGCGAGGCCGCCCGGCTGAAGATTTCCCCGGACGCTCCGACGCTGGGCGAGCTCGGCATTCCCTACACCGCGGGCGCCAAGTTCCTGATCGTCGCCCCGAAGGGGATTCCCGTCGCCGCCCGCGAGGGGGTCGCCGCTGCGATCGCGTCGGTGCTCAACGACAAGTCCACCAAGGCGGCGAAGTTCGTGCAGCGCGCCTTCGGCGGGCCGCAGCTCATCTCCGGGGCGGCGCTCGAAAAACTGATCGCCGACGGAATCGCGGATTCGAAAACGCTGATGGCGGCGACCCAGTAGGCGGACCCCCGGGGCCGGCCTCCGGCTCCGGGCGTCCATGCGCATCGATCCCTGGTCGCTCGGCGTCGCGGCGGTCATCGCCGCGTTCGCCCTCGCCACGCTCGGGATCTGGATCCCGGCCGACATAGAGAGCGGCGCGGTCGAGACGTTCCGGCGCCGCACCGTGATCGGCGATGCCCTCGCCCCGACCGTCGTCGCGATCGGCATGGTCGCGGCGGCGGGGTTGCTCGCCGCGTCGGAGATCCTGCGCCCGCGCCGGGCGAAGCCGCCGCTCGACGGGCACAGCCTCGTCTTCGTCGTCCGCATGGCGGCCGCGATCGCCTTCGGGCTCGTCCTGATGAGCCATACGGGGCCGCTCGCCGTCGATGCGATCAACGCGCTTGGCGGCGGCATCGGCAGCTATCGCGAGCTGCGCGACACGGTTCCCTATAAATATTTGGGCTATTTCCTCGGCGGCACGGTCATGGCCGGGGGCGCGATCGCGGTCGTGGAGCAGCGATTGACACGGAGCGCGGCGGTTGCGGCCGGGCTGGCGACGCTGGCGCTTATCGTCCTTTACGACCTGCCGTTCGACGGCCTCCTGTTGCCGCCCAACGGCGATCAGTGATGGGCGTCCTCGACCATGTCTGGCTCGGGGTGGTCGCGGTATTTGCAGAGGCGCCGATTGCGAGCGTTTTCGGGCTGCCGATATCGATCACCGTGGTCATGGTGGTGCTCGGCTTCCTCGGCGGCATCGTGGTCGGCGCCACGCCGGGGCTTGGCGGGCCGTTCGCCATGGCGATCTCGCTGCCGATCCTGATTACGATCTTCGGCTTCAACCCCGACGCCCTGTTGCCGGTGCTGGGTTTCCTGATCGGGATCATGAAGGGCTCGACGGTGGGCGGCGCGGTGCCGGCGATCCTGTTCAACACCCCGGGAACGCCGGATTCGCTGATGACCACGCTTGACGGGTTTCCCATGACCCGAAAGGGCGAGGCCGGCAAGGCGCTGAGGATCGCCCATTTCTCGTCGGCCTCCGGCGACACGTTCTCGGATCTCGTCCTGTTCACCTGCGCCCCCTTCCTCGCGATCACCGTCGAGGCCTATCTCGATTTCCCTGAAAAGGCGGCGCTGATCATCCTGTCGCTCGCGTTTGTCTCCGCGGTGGTGGGCGATTCGGTCTGGAAGGGCGTCCTTGCCGCTCTGTTCGGCATGTTCGTCGCCTTCATCGGCACCGGCGAGGATCACCACCCGCGCCTCTCGCTCGGCACCGATGCGCTGGCCAGCGGTCTGCCGCTCATCGGCGTCGTCCTCGGCGTGCTGATCGTCGGCGAGGTGTTCGCGGCGCTCGATGACATGTGGCGCGAGAAGCGCGCGAGCGACACGATCGCCGCCCCTCCCGCCGCCGGCGACAACCGGCTCCGCCTCGGCGACATCCGGCGCATCATCCCGTTTGTCGGGATGTCTGCATGCATCGGCACGATGGTCGGCGCCTTGCCGGGCATCGGTTCGACCCTGGCGGCGACTCTCGGCTATGCCACCGGGCGCAGGCTGCACAAGGGCGGCGTGCCGTTCGGGGAAGGTGCCCCCCAGGGAGTCGCGGCAACCGAGGCGGCGAATAGCGCGGTCTCGGGCGCCAACCTGATCCCGGTCCTTTCGCTCGGTATCCCGGGCAATGTCGCCGCCGTCTTCATCATCCTGGCGACGGAGACCATCAGCGGCTTCAACCCCGGACCCTCGGTCTTTCGCCTGACTCCGGACCAGATCAACAGCGAGATGGTCATCGCCTTCGGCCTGTTCACCGCCATGGTCCTGGCCAACCTGCTCAACTGGACGGTGGGCGGGGTTTTCATGCGCTCGATGGGAATCATGGTGCGGATCCCCAAGCAGCGCCTGTTGCCGATCGTGCTGCTGCTGACCTTGACCGCGATCTATGCACAGCGCCCGGAAATGCTGTCGATCTATGTTACGCTGTTTTTCGGCTTGGTCGGCTATCTCATGCGCAAGCTCCGCTTCTCGGTGCTGCCCTTCGTGATTGCCTTCATCCTCGCCAACAACCTGGAAGAAGCGATGCGCCAGGCGTTCTCCGCGACCGGCGCCGATCCGTGGTTCCTGCTCTCAAGCCCGATTTCCATCGCCTTCATGGCGCTCGCGGTGCTCGTCGTCGTGTTCTTCGCGCGCGGCCGCGGTGGGCAGAAAAGAAAAGGGATCCAGCGCAATGAATGACGCACGCAACCTGCTGTTCATCATGTCCGACGAGCACAACCCGAAGATGCTCGGCTGCTACGGCCACGGCATGGTGCGGACGCCCAGTCTCGACCGGCTGGCCGAACGCGGCACCCGGTTCACCGCCGCCTACACCAATTCGCCGATCTGCATCCCGGCGCGCGCCGCCTTCGCCACGGGACGCTATGTCCACAAGACGCGTTATTGGGACAACGCCCATCCTTATGACGGCGCCGTCGAGAGCTGGGGGCATCGCCTGCAGCGCGAAGGGCGCCGCGTCGAGGCCATCGGCAAGCTGCACTATCGCGACGACGACATCGATTCCGGCTTCGACCGCCGGATCGATCCGATGCATGTGATGGACGGTATCGGCCAGGTGTGGGGCTCGGTCCGCGATCCGCTGCCGGCTGCGCGCCCGGCGAAGATGCTGAACCGGATCGGGCCGGGCGAATCCCACTACAACCGCTACGACCGCTCGATCGCCGACCGGGCCAAGGCGTGGCTCGCCGACGCGGCGAACCGGGACGAAAAACCCTGGGTCCTCTATGTCGGGTTCGTCGCACCGCATTTCCCGTTGGTCGTCCCGCGGGAATATTACGACCTCTACCCGCTGGACCGCCTGCCGGAACGCAAGCTGGACCCGGCGAAGGGCTGTGTCCGCCATCCCTGGCTGCAACGCATGGACGACTTCCAGCAGGTCGATCGCAACCTCACCGCCGACGAGCGACTGAAGGCGGTCGCCGCCTATTTCGGGCTCTGCACCTATGTCGACTCGCTGATCGGCGAGGTTCTGGAAACGCTGGAGACGGTCGGTCTCGGCGACACCACCCGCGTGGTCTATACCAGCGATCACGGCGACAACGTGGGCGCGCGGGGCCTCTGGGGGAAATCCAACATGTACGAGGAATCGGCGGGAATCCCGCTGATCTTCGCCGGTCCCGATGTCGCGGCCGGCGCGGTGTGCGACACGCCGGTCTCTCTGCTCGACGCCTACCCCACCGTTCTCGCCGCGGCCGGGCTCGCGCCGACCGAAGAGGAAGCGACGCTGTCCGGGCGGTCGTGGCTCGACATCGCCGGCGCGCCCTACGATCGGGAGCGTGTCGTATTCGGCGAATACCACGCCGCCGCCTCGCCGAGCGCCGCCTTCATGGTGCGACGAGGGAACAGGAAGCTCATCTACTATGTCGGCTATGAGCCGGAGCTCTTCGATCTCTCCGCCGATCCCGAAGAGACCGTCGACCTGGCTGTTTCGGACCCTTCGTCGGTCGCGGAGTACGAGGCAATCCTCCGCACGATTTGCGACCCCGAGCGCGTCGACCGCATGGCCAAGGACGACCAGAACGCGCTGACCGACTGCTATGGCGGACCGGAGGCGGCGTTCACGATGGGCACACCAGGCGCGACGCCGGTTCCGGGGCAGAAGCCCGAGTAAGGCGAACACTGAGCGCTCGCATTCGCGGTACCAGTGCCGGGGTCGTAGCCGCCTCGCTCTGCATGGCGGCTAAGTTGACTTGCGCCGGGCACCGCCCGACGCTGTGCTCGACCCGGCAGAGAGACAGGCACGCATGGCATCGAACAAGACCCTCTATCTCGCGAACCCGTACGGCTTCTCGGCGCAGCAGAACCGGGGACCGTTACGGGAACTCAGAGCGGCCCTGGAAGCTCTGGGCGCGGAGATCTGGGAGCCGTTCGAGCGCAACAACCAGATCGACCGGGCGAGCGCCGGCTGGGCCTACCGGATCGGCCAGGCCGATTTGCGTGACGTGCGGGACGCGGACGGGCTGTTCGCGGTGGTCAACGGTTGCCCGCCCGACGAAGGCGTCATGGTGGAGCTCGGCATGGCGATCGCGTGGGAGAAGCCGGTGTTCCTGTTCCGCGACGATTTCCGCCGATGCACCGACAGCGAGACCTATCCCCTCAACCTGATGCTGTTTACCGGCCTGCCCGAAATCGGGTGGGAAGCCTGGTGGTACAACTCGGTCGAGGAGATCGCCGATACCGGCAAGGCCCTGATGCGCTGGCTCAAGGGCGACGTGCCCCGCTGAGCGCCATGACGGATCCCCCGACCGATCTTGACAGTACCGTCCGGGAGCTGATCGACGGCAAGACCAAGCCGCTGGGCGCGCTGGGGCAGGTGGAATCCGTGGCATTGCAGCTGGCGCGGGCGACGGCAACGCCGGCGCCGCGCCTCGAATCCTGCGAGCTGACCATTTTCGCCGCCGACCACGGCATCGCCGCGGCGGGGGTTTCCGCCTATCCGCAGGCCGTCACCCGGCAAATGGTCCTGAATTTCCTGCATGGAGGCGCCGCGGCCAATGTCTTCGCGGACGCCGTCGGCGCGTCGGTCCGGGTCGTCGACGCGGGCGTGGCGGGAGACCTCATCGGGCATCCGGATCTCCTGCCGCGACGCATCTCGGCGGGAACGCGAAATTGCCTCATCGAACCCGCGATGACGGAAACGCAACGGGACAACGCCATTGGGGCGGGTCGCAATTTGGCGGAGGATTGCCCGGCGGACGTCCTGTGTTTCGGCGAAATGGGGATCGGCAACACGTCCGCGGCGACGCTCATCGGGCACAAGGTTCTCGGCCTGCCGCTCGCCGGTCTGATCGGGCGCGGCACCGGTCTCGACGATGCTGGCCTGGCGCGCAAGAGCGCCGTCCTCAAGGCCGCATCGGAACGGACCGCTCCCGTCCTGGGCGCCGAGGCCGCGCTTTGCGAGTACGGCGGGTTCGAAATCGCAATGATGACGGGCGCCATGCTCGGCGCGGCGCTCTCCAACCATCCGATCCTTGTAGACGGGTTCATTTCCACCTCGGCGGCCCTGGTAGCGATCCGGATGGAACCGGCGGTCGAGCGAAACCTGATTTTCGCGCACCGTTCGGCGGAGCCCGGACATTCGGAAATGCTGGAGGCCCTGAACGCGCGCCCGATCCTCGATCTGGCGATGCGCCTCGGCGAAGGCACCGGCGCGCTGCTGGCCTGGCCGGTGGTGCGGGCGGCGTCCGCCATGCTGACGGATATGGCGAGTTTCGAGAGTGCCGGCGTCAGCGGGCCGGCCTGACGGCGGGCTGCGGGATGAGGTCCTCGATGGTTCGCGAATGGGTGTTGTTTCGGCTGGCATGCCAGATGCTGACGCGGTTACCGGCGGCCAGGGGGATCGATTACGCCGCCGCGCTGGACGCCGCCGCCATACGCTACTACCCGGCGGTCGGGATCCTCGTGGGACTGGCCGGCGGAACAGTATTCGCCGTCGCCCATGCGCCGTTCGGTCCGTTGCCAGCGGCCGTTCTGGCGATCGCCGCCACCGTCCTCCTGACCGGGGCACTGCACGAGGACGGTCTCGCGGACACCGCGGACGGCATCGGAGGCGGGCAATCGGCGGCGCGTGCGCTCGAAATCATGCGCGACAGCCGAATCGGCGTATACGGCGTGCTCGCTCTCATCCTTGTCGTCGCCGCCAAGATTTTCGTTTTGGCGAGCCTTTCGCCATGGATTGGACTTGCGGTCCTCGTCGCCGTGCACGGGCTCAGCCGGTGGAGCGTCGTTCTCATCGTCGCGACCGCGCAATATGTCCGGCCGGCCGGCACGGCGAGTCCGGTCGCCGGCAAGGTTTCTCCTCCCTCGCATCTGGTCGCGGGAACGACGGCCGCCGCCTGTCTCATACTGGCGGGATACGCCGCATCGCCCCAGGCGGCGGCGGGCCTCCTCGTCGGACTCGCCTGCGGCCACGCCGCGATCCGCGCCGCTTTCCAGCCAAAGCTGAAGGGCTATACGGGCGATTGCCTCGGGGCGACGCAGCAGGTGAGCGAGCTCGGGGCCTATCTGGGCCTTCTGGCCTGCCTCTAGCCCGGGAGCGCCGTCGCCAGAGCAGCTTCCAGCCGTTTCCATGCAGATCCGTCCGGCGGCATCCCAAATCTCAGCCAGTCCCGTCGCTCGGGAAAATCGCGCACCAAGATCCCCGCTCGGCCCAGCGCCGCGGCGATGGCGGGAGCATCGTCGTGCACGACCAGACGGAACAGCGAGGTTCCCCCCACCGCTTCGAGCCCGTGCGACGACAAAAGCGTGTCCAGCCTCTCGCCCGTCCTCGCCAGTCGTTCCTTCATCTCTTCCCGCCAACCCACATCCCTGAAAGCCGTTCCCGCGACGTGGATCGCAATTCCGGAGACAGGCCAGGGCCCGAGCGATTCTTCCACCTGTCTGGCGATGTCGGGTTCCGCGATCAGGAAGCCGAGCCGCAACCCCGCCAGTCCATAGGCTTTGCCGAACGACCGCAGGACAATCAGACCCGGCCGCGGCATCGCGGGGACGACGCTGAGTTCGGCCTCGGAAAACTCGGCGAATGCCTCGTCGACGATCAGGCGCCCCCCCGCCCGCGCCCTACGGGCCTGTAGTTCCTGGAGCATTCCAGGGCCCAACCTTCGACCGTCGGGGTTGTTGGGATTGCAAAGGACCGCGACATCGCCCTTTTCCAGCACTTCCGTATCTGTATCTTCGACCACCTCGGCACCGGCGGCACGCCAGGCGGCGGCAAACTCCCCGTAGGTCGGCGAACGGATCGCCACCTCCTCCGCCGGGAGGACACGGGGCAGGGACGAAATCAGGATTTGCGTGCCGGGTGCTACCGCGATCATCTCCGCATCGCGCGCTCCGTAGGCCGCTGCCGCGGCTTCCTTGAGCTCCCGGATGTGTACGGGTTCGGGCAGGCGCGTATAGGCTGTGTCCGGAATCGACGGTACGGGATAGGGGAAGGGGTTGATGCCCGTCGACAAATCGACCGGCGGCTCGGGTGCATCCGGATATTTCCGCCGCAGCAGCGATAGCTGGCCGCCGTGGTGGATCATGCGACGGCACCGATCGTAACTGCCGCGGTGTGGTTCGAGACCAACCTGCTCATCCTTCTCGCCGCCCTGACGATCGAGGCGGCCTTCGGATATCCCAAGCCGCTGTCCGCCCGGCCGACTCACCCCGTAGTCTGGGTCGGCGCCCTTCTGGACCGGATGGAACGCCGCTGGAACCGGTCGACCTTGCCCGAACGGAGACGCCGCCTCAACGGCGCCTGTTGCGTTGTCCTGGTGCTGATCGTTTCGGTAGGCGCCGCCTGGGTCATTCAAGGCGCCGCCCTGCTGCTAGCGCCCTGGTGGGTCGCGGGGTTGTCGGTCGCCGTCGTCGCATCGTCCCTGCTGGCGCAGCGCAGCCTTCATACGCACGTCCGAGCGGTCCGGGACGGTCTGGCGGCTGGCGGTCTCGACGAAGGAAGGACCCAACTGGGCCACATCGTCGGACGCGATACCGGGGTGCTGGACGAAGCCGGTGTCGCCCGCGCCGCCATCGAGAGTCTCGCGGAGAATTTTTCCGATGCCGTGGTCGCGCCCGCCGTCTGGTGCGCCGTCCTCGGTTTGCCGGGCGCGGCGGCCTACAAGACGATCAACACTGCGGACAGTATGATCGGTTACGACAACGAACGATTTCGGCATTTCGGTCGGTTCGCGGCGCGCCTGGACGATTTCGTCAACCTGCCGGCATCGCGGCTCAGCGCGTTCTGGATCGTCTTCGCGGCCATCTTCATGCGCCGGGCATCCCCCCTGGGCGCGTTGAGAGCCGTGGGGCGGGACGCCTCCCGCCACCGCTCTCCCAACGCCGGCTGGCCGGAAGCCGCCATGGCGGGGGCGCTCGGGCTGCGCTTGGGAGGTCCCCGGCAATATCCCGATCGACTCGTCGACGACGCATGGATGGGCGACGGGCGCGCCGAGGCCACGCCGGAAGACATCGGAACCGCTCTCCGCCTCTATCGCATCGCCTGCGCGATCCAGATCGCCGCTGCCGCGCTTCTGTTTGCCTCTATCGCGCCAGGCTGATCAGACGGCCGACATCGAGATGCCTCTCCAGATGGTCGGCCAACGCGTCGAGCGTCCGATCGATCAGCGCGTCGTGACCCTCGATGCCGGGTTGCGCCCCGAACGCCCGCAACCATTCGGCCCGATACCGGTCGCTCGCAAAAACCCCGTGCACATAGGTACCGGCGACCCGACCATCGACGGACCTGGCGCCGTCCGCCCGCCCGTCCGAGAGACGATGGAGCGGTCTCCCCGTATCGGAGCCCTCGGTTCTCCCCATGCGAATCTCGTAGCCGGAGAACCCGATGCCGCCGCGTGCGGTCACTCCCGTGACGTCCCTGACCGTCTTGGGATCGGCCAGTACGGTGTCGACCTCCAGGAGCCCCAACCCTTCGACCGTTTCGGGCGGTCCTTCCAGCCCGTGCGGGTCCGAAATCGTCCGCCCCAGCATCTGGAAGCCGCCGCACAGGCCGAGAACGCGGCCCCCGCGACGATGATGTGCAAGAATGTCGATATCCCATCCTTCCTCCCGCAGCGCGCTCAGATCCGCCACTGTCGCCTTGCTGCCCGGAAGGATGACGATATCCGCATGGGCCGGCAGAGGGGTGCCGCGCCCCACCATCGTCAGTTCGACCGCCGGTTCCGCGGCCAGCGGGTCGAGGTCGTCGAAATTTGCGATCCTCGGAAGATGGGGTACCGCGATTCGCACCCGGCCACCCCTCTCGTTTCTGTCGAGATCGCCGTGGCTTCTCTCCGAAAGATCGTAGGCGTCCTCGGCGGGGAGCAATCTCGCGCGGTCGAAGAAGGGCACCAGCCCGAGCCCCAGCCATCCGGTCCGCGCGGCGATATCCGCCATGCCGCTGTCGAACAGGGTCGGGTCGCCCCGCATCTTGTTGACGATGAAGCCCGCGATCAGCGCGGCGTCCGAAGGGGCGACCACCGCTTTCGTGCCGACCAGCGCGGCGATGACGCCGCCCCGATCGATATCCCCGATCAGCACCACCGGAATATCGGCGGCGGCGGCGAAGCCCATATTGGCGATGTCGGCGTCACGAAGGTTCGTCTCCGATGCGCTGCCCGCACCCTCGACGATGACGAAATCGGCCGCCTCGCGCATTTTCCGGAAACTGTCCTGCACCCGCGGAAGCAGCCCGCGCTTCGCGTTCTGGAACTCTCGCGCGCGGGCAACGCCTTCCACCTGCCCCTGGACGACGATCTGCGCCCCGATATCGGAGCTCGGTTTCAGCAGGACGGGGTTCATGTGAACGCTGGGCGCGACCCGTGCCGCGCGCGCCTGGAGCGCCTGGGCACGACCGATCTCGCCGCCATCGGCCGCGACGGCCGCGTTGTTCGACATGTTCTGGGGTTTGAAGGGGCGGACCGTGTGTCCGCGGTTGGACAAGGCTCTCAGCAGTCCGGCGGCCAGGGTGGATTTACCGACATTCGACCCCGTCCCCTGCAGCATGATTGCCCTTCCGGGCATCAGTATTCGATGCCCTCCTGGCTCTTCACGCCGGCTTTGAAGTGATGCTTGACGAGGGTCATTTCCGTGACCAGATCGGCGGCCTCCACCAGTGGGGCCTTGGCGTTCCGGCCCGTAACCACGACGTGGAGCTCCTCCGGCCTGGCAGCCAGCCCGGCAAGAACCTCGTCCAGCGAGAGGTAGTCGTAGCGCAGCGCGATATTGAGCTCGTCGAGGACGACGAGCCCGAAATCCGGATTCGTCATCATTGTAAGGGCGGTTTCCCAAGCCTTCCCGCAGGCGGCGATATCGCGTTCCTTGTCCTGGGTTTCCCAGGTAAATCCTTCGCCCAGCGCATGCCAATCGACCATGTCCGGCGCCATAGCCTCGAGCGCGATCTTCTCGCCGGTCGACCAGGCGCCCTTGATGAACTGCACCACGCCGACCTTCCGGCCACGGCCGATCATCCGAAGGGCAAGCCCGAAAGCCGCCGTGGATTTGCCCTTGCCGGTGCCGGTGTGGACCATGAGGAGGCCCTTCTCGATGGTCTTCGAAGCGACCTCGGCGTCCTGGACTGCCTTCCGGTGGGCCATTTTCGCCTTGTAGCGCGCGCTGTCGTCGTTCCGCTCGGTCATCCTGTTCCTTTGACGATCGTGGGGATCCCGGCCAGCATGAAGTGCACATGTTCGGCGCGCGCGGCAACCTTGGCATGCAGGACGCCAACTGCATCCCGGAAGTCGCGCGCCAGCCGGTTGTCCGGGACGATCCCCAGACCGACTTCGTTGGACACGAGCACGGTCGGCCCGCGCCGCCTTTCGAGCGCCGCCAGGAGGCCGTCTACGGCGGTCTCCACCGGGCGTTCGTTCAGCGTCAGATTGCTCAGCCACAATGTCAGGCAATCGACCAGCACGGGGGCTCCGTCCGGACAGTCGTCGAGCGCGGACGCCAGTTCCAGCGGTGCCTCGACGGTTTGCCAGTCGCTGCCCCGGCGGGCCTTGTGCGCGGCGATACGCTGGCGCATTTCCTCGTCCAGAGATTCGGCGGTGGCGATGTACCGCCAGGGTGGCGGACAGGCTTCGACAAGGGATTCGGCGTGGCGACTCTTGCCCGACCGGGCGCCCCCCAGGACCAGATAGAGCTTGTCGACCGGCATATGATTCCCTGCGGATGCGTAGACCGCCGCAGCGGCGCCTTGTAACATGCCGCCGAGGAGAATGCAGGGCTTTCGGCCCCGAGCCGCGACTGTCCTCGCCGCCGCCGGAAAGATCTTGGTCGACCCAGAAAACCGCACAAACGGAAAGTCCGAGCCGCGCGACCGTCGGCCGGTGCTGCATATATGCCTGACCTGCCGCCCCGCCGGTCCGGACCCCGACGCACCGAACGAACCGGCGGCCGGATCGCGATTGCATGATGCGGTCGTCAGCCGTCTTCGTGACCGGGATCTGGAAGAGTCGATCCGGGTTAATCCGATCGACTGCATGGCCAATTGCGAGCAGGGATGCAGCGCCGCGCTGTCGGCGCCCGGCAAGTGGTCCTATATCGCGGGATTCCTCGGCGCCGACCTGGCCGACGACGTGATCGACTACGCAATGGTCTACGCCGCCTCCCGGACAGGCGTGGTCATGCCTTCGAAGCGCGCCCCCTCCCTACGCGACGTGGTTGTGGCCCGAGTGCCCGCCCACCCGGACGACGTTCCAGAACAGCGAGACAGCGCATGAGCTTTTCCGCCGAAAAGATACCGGCCACCATCATCACCGGCTTTCTCGGCGCCGGAAAAACCACGATGGTGCGCCATCTGCTGAGCAACGCGAACGGAAGGCGCCTCGCCGTCATCGTCAACGAATTCGGTTCGGAAGGCGTCGACGGAGACACGCTCAGAAGCTGCGGCATCGAGGACTGCCCCGAAGAGAACATCGTCGAGCTCGCCAACGGGTGTCTGTGCTGCACCGTGGCGGACGATTTCGTGCCCACCATGCGAACGCTGATCGACCGCGACGAGCCGCCCGACCACATCGTGATCGAGACCTCCGGCCTCGCGCTCCCGAAGCCCTTGATCAAGGCCTTCGAATGGCCGGAAATCCGGTCCCGCATGACGGTCGACGGTGTGATTGCCGTGATCGACGGACCGGCGGTGGCCGAGGGCCGCTTCGCCGACGACCTGGACGCGGTGAACGCGATGCGGGAAGAGGATCCTTCGATCGACCACGACAACCCGCTGCAGGAATTGTACGAAGACCAGTTGATGGCGGCGGACATCGTGGTGCTCAACAAGACCGACCTCCTGGAGAGCGAAGACCTGCCGGGGTTGCGCGAGGAAATCGCCGTTTCCGCCGGGCGGTCGCTGCGCATGATCGCGACCGAGGGCGGGGCGGTCGATCCGGCGGTTCTGCTGGGATTGGGCGCCGCGGCGGAAGACGATCTCGCGGCCCGGCCGTCGCACCACGACGGCGAGGAGGACCACGAACACGACGATTTCGAGTCCTTCGATATCGCGCTCGGGGAGATCGCGTCACCCGCGGCCTTCGCGGAGCGGCTGGCCCGCGTCGCGGAGGAGCACGACATCCTCCGTATCAAGGGGTTCGCCTCGATCGCCGGTAAGCCGATGCGCCTTGCGATCCACGGCGTGGGCCGCCGGGTGAATCATCATTTCGACCGCCTTTGGAGAGCGGACGAACGGCGCGAGACCCGCCTGGTGGTGATCGGACAGACGGGCCTCGACAGCGCCGCCATCGCGGAGGCGCTCGCGTCCTGAACCATGCACCTCCTGTTCCGCGAAGCGCACAGCCTGGACGAAATCGACGCCGCCATCGATCTGGGTCAGAGCCCGGCGGACATGGTGTTCCTGTCCTTCGCGGATACCGATCTTGCCGCCGCCACCGTGGCGTGCCAGGAGCGGGGCGAAGAGCTCCCGACGCTGCGGCTGGCCAATATCGGCAGGCTCCGCCATCCCCTTTCCGTGGATGTCTATGTCGACGAGGTGATCGCCAGATCCCGTATCGTCGTCGCGCGCCTGCTGGGCGGGTTCGAGTACTGGCGCTACGGCATCGAGGAGATCGCTCGCGTTTGCGCGGAGTCGGACATCCCGCTCGCGCTCGTACCGGGGGACGGACGGCCGGATCCGCGGCTTGCCGAGCTGTCCACTGTCCCGCCCGAGGCGCTGGACCGCCTGGACCGCTGCTTCGGCGAAGGCGGTCCGCACAATGTCGGGCTGGCGCTTGAGCACATGGCGACTCTCGCCGGTCTCGGACCGGCGCCGACGGCTCAACTTCGGCCGGTCCCCCGGTTCGGTGAGCATTCGCTCGCGCCGGAGCCCGAGCCGGGCGCGGCGACCGCGATCATCGTCTTCTACCGCGCCTATCTGCTGGCCGGCGATATCGCGCCGCTCGAAGAGCTTGCCGCGCGCCTGTTCGAGCGCGGCATCCGGCCCGTCGGCCTCTACGTGGACAGTCTGAAAGAACCCGAAACCGCCGCATACATTGCCGGCCGGCTGCGGGAGATCCGACCGGACCTCGTATTGAACGCGACGGCGTTCTCGGCGCGGCGCGACGACAGCGGATCGCCGCTCGACGCAGCTGGCGTGCCGGTGCTCCAACTGATGCTGGCGGGATCGTCCCGGGACGCCTGGGCCGAGTCTGCCCGCGGGCTCTCGCAATCCGATCTCGCCATGCAGATCGTCCTGCCGGAACTCGACGGCCGGCTCTCCTCGACGGCGATTTCCTTCAAGTCCGAGGACGCTCGTGAAGACCGTCTCGAATACGCGCGGACGAGCCACGCACCCGATCCGGGGGGTGTCGCACTCGCGGCGGAACAGGCGGCGCGGTGGATTCGGCTCGCGCGAAGTCCGCGCGGCGAACGGCGGATCGGCATGGTGTTGTCCGATTACCCGGCCGCGGGCCAACTCGCCCACGCCATCGGGCTCGACACCATCGAGAGCGGGGTCGAAATCGTTTCCCTGCTGCGGGAAGCCGGATACGAGGTGGCGCCGGACGTTTCGTCGCTGGACCTTGTCGCCGCGCTATGCGAAGCGCCGCCGCGTCCGGTTCTCGACATCGCGGTCTATCGCCGGCTGTTCCGGACGCTGCCGGAAGCGGCCCGGGCACGGATTGTCGAGGTCTGGGGGCCGCCCGAAGACGATCCCGCGGTCGAGGACGGAACGTTTTTCCTTCGATACGGACGCTTCGGGCGCATGGTGGCCGCGATACAGCCGGACCGCGGCCGGGTTATCGAGCGCAAGACTCTCTATCACGACCCGGACGCGCCGCCGCGACATGCCTATGTCGCCTTCTACCTGTGGCTGCGCTGCGTCGAGGACATCGACGCGATGATCCATCTCGGCGCGCACGGGACGCTGGAGTGGCTTCCGGGCAAGGCGGTCGCGGTGTCGGAAGCGTGCTTCCCCGCGGCGCTGCTGGGCGGCATCCCGGTCGCCTATCCCTTCATCGTCAACAACCCCGGCGAGGCGGCGGCCGCGAAGCGGCGGCTGGGCGCGGTCACCATCGGCCACCTGACCCCGCCGCTTAAGGCCGCGGGGTCGCACGGCGCCGCGCTGGAACTGGAGCGGCTGATCGACGAATACGCCAGCGCCGACGGTCTCGACAAGCGGCGCACCGCGCTGCTGCGCGACGACATTCTGGAACGCGCCGACGCGCTAGGCCTCCTGGAGGAATGCGGAGCGGGGCGGGAGATGTCGGAAGACGACCGGCTCGCCCGGCTCGATGCCTATCTGTGCGACGTCAAGGATCTCCAGATCCGGGACGGGCTCCATGTGTTCGGTCGCATCCCCTCGGCCGGACGGCGCGCGGCGCTGCTGGAGGCGTTGCAAAGGAACGCCCCGGAAACGCTCGCCGCCGACCTGGAAGTGCGGCTCGACGCCTGCGCCGCATCGGAGCGCCGAGCGCTGCTCGACACGCTCGACGGCAGGTTCGTCGAGCCGGGGCCCGCGGGAGCGCCGACCCGCGGCCGAGGCGACGTGCTGCCCACCGGCCGCAACATGTTCACCATCGATACGCGCTCGGTGCCGACCCATTCCGCCATGGTCCTGGCCAAGCGAACGGGGGACGAACTCATACGCCGCCATCTCCAGGAAAAGGGCGACTGGCCGAGGTCGCTGATGATCGACCTGTGGGGTAGCGCCACGATGCGAACGGGAGGCGAGGACCTTGCCCTGGCGCTGGTTCTGGTCGGCACCGAGCCGGTATGGAACGAGGGTTCCAGCCGCGTCACCGGCTTCGAGATCGTTCCGGTGGACCGGCTGGGCCGTCCCAGGGTCGATGTGACCTTGCGAATTTCCGGCCTCTTTCGCGACGCGTTCGAGGCACAGATCGCGATGTTCGACGCGGTGGTCCGGGCAATCGGACGGCGGCAGGAGTCCGGCGACCTCAACCCCCTCGCGGGGTTCGCGGGGAATCTCGAGGACGAGGCTTTCCGCCAGGCGACAACCCGGATTTACGGCGCCGCGCCCGGCGCCTATGGCGCGGGCGTGTCCGCGCTGATCGAAACCCGCGCCTGGTCAGCACGGGACGATCTGGGCAACAGCTACCTGGTATCGTCGGCCAGCGCCTACGGGCAGGGACTCGACGGCCGGCCCGATCCCCAAGGGTTCTCCGATCGCGTGAGGAGTGCGGATGGGCTCATCCACGCGCAGGATCATCGGGAAGTGGACTTGCTCGATTCGACCGATTTCGCGGCCCATGAGGGGGGATTCGTGGCCGCCGCGAACAGCCTTGGCAACGAACCGGAGGTCTATCACGTCGATACCGCCCAGCCGGGGGAACCGCGCGCGCGAACGCTGACCGAGGAAATCAGCCGGATCGTCCGCGGCCGGGCATCCAACCCGGCCTGGATCGCGGGCATGATGCGCCACGGCTATCGTGGCGGCGCCGAGATCGCGCGCTCCGTGGAGGGGGTGTTCGCCTTCGCGGCGACGCTGCCGGACCGGCTGGACCGCCAGTTCGACGGGATCTTCGATGCGACGCTGGGAAACGGCGAGGTCGATGCGTTCCTGAAGGAAATCAATCCGGCCGCACGGGGCGCGATGATCGACCGGTTCAACGAAGCGCTCGACCGCGGTTTGTGGCAGCCGCGCCGGAACTCCACGGCGGCTTTCCTCCGCCGGGAAACGATATGAACGCCCCGCTGGCCAAGGGGTGGTGCCCGTCGCTGATGACCCCGATGGAAGCCGGCGACGGTTTGCTGGCGCGCGTCAAGCCGCGGGCGGCGACCCTGACCGTCGAACAGGCTCGCGCCGTGGCGGAGGCATCCGCTCGATACGGCAATGGCATCGTCGAATTGACCAACCGGGGGCACCTGCAGGTTCGCGGGCTGTCGGAGGACGGTGTCGACGGTCTGGCGCGATCGATGGCGCAAGTTGGGCTGGCCGCCGGTTCGTCCCGGGCGGAATCGGTGCGGAACGTTCTCGCCGACCCGCTCGGACCGGACGATCCGGGCGCGCGTTTCGATTCGCATCGCCTGGCGCGCCGCCTGAGCGACGTTCTGGAAAACGAATCCGCGCTGCACGATCTGCCCGACAAGTTCGGACTCCTCGTCGATGCCGGTGTCGCACTGCCGCTTGCCGGTTGCATTGCGGACATAATGGTCAGGCCGCAAGGCGATGCAGCCGTCATCGCCCTGGACGGCGGCGATCGGTCGTTGGTTGTCGCGGTTCGGGATGTGGAAGCCACGGTGCGCCGCCTGCTTTCGGAATTCCTGTCATGGCCGCGGGGGCAAGCGGGGCAAAGCGCATCCCGGACTCCCCGCATGAAGACAATGGTTGCCGCGCGCGGCGCCGCGGGCGTTTTCCGTGCGGCGGGGCTCCGCGGCCAGACGCAACGGGCGACAGACGCCGGGGAAGCGGCGATACGCCCGGCACCCGGTTTCATGCCGACGGCGGATGGCACGCACGGCTGCTTCCTGATCGGTGCGCCTTTCGGCGGTCTCGAAGCGAAAACACTTGCCGATCTCGCGGATTTGGCGCGGACGTTCGCGGACGGGACGATTCGGATCGCACCATGGAAGGCCGTGGTGTTTTGGGGCGTCTCCCGCTCGCACGCCCCTGCCCTTCGCGACCGGGCGTCGGCAGCAGGCTTGCTCGCGGAACCGGACGATCCCCGGGGTCGGATCGTCACCTGTGCGGGCCGCCCGCGTTGTTCCTCGGCCGAGGCCGATACCCGCACCGACGCGGCGTTTATCGCTTCGGCCGGTACGGTGCCGGAAGGTGTCCTGCACATTTCCGGTTGCGCGAAAGGCTGCGCGCACCCCTCGCCCGCGCCGGTTACCCTTGTCGCGACAGCAAGGGGTTACGATCTCGTCCGGAACGGACGGCCGGACGACGCGCCGGAGCGTTCGGGACTGACACCGGAGGAAGCGGCGCTCGCGCTGGCTCCCATTCGCGAAACGTCCGGTTCCGTGTCCAGGCGATGACCGGCCGCTACGACTACATGCGCGATGGCGCGGCAATCTATGAGAAATCCTTCGCGACCATACGTTCGGAAGCCGATCTCTCGGGCTTGTCCGACATCGAGTCCCGTGTGGCCGTCCGGATGATCCATGCCTGCGGCATGGTGGACCTGACGGCGGACATCGTGTTCTCGCAAGGCTTCGGAGATGCCGCGCGGAGGGCTCTGCAAGCAGGAGCGCCGATCCTTTGCGATGCGAAAATGGTCGCGAGCGGGATCACCCGGTCGCGCCTGCCGGCGGACAACGAGGTGATCTGCACGCTCGGTCATGACACGGTCCCCGATCTCGCCCGCCGCCTCGGGACGACCCGATCCGCGGCGGCGCTGGAGCTGTGGCGGGAGCGGCTGGAAGGCGCGGTGGTCGCCATCGGCAACGCGCCGACCGCCCTGTTCCGGCTGCTGGAACTGCTGGATGAAGGCGCACCCTTTCCCGCGGCGGTGATCGGCGTGCCGGTGGGGTTCGTCGGAGCGGCGGAGTCGAAAGACGCGCTGGCGGCAAGGAACGACTTTTCGCATCTCACGGTACGCGGCCGGCGTGGAGGGAGCGCCATGGCAACGGCGGCGGTCAACGCGCTGGCGAGCGACCGCGAATGAACGAGCCGGGAAAACTGTTCGGCGTCGGCGTCGGGCCGGGCGATCCCGAGCTGCTGACCGTAAAGGCGGCGCGTTTGCTGCGAGAAGCGCCGGTCGTGGCTTATTTCGCCAAGTCGGGCGAAACCGGCCATGCGCGACACATCGCCGACGCCTACCTGGGGCCGGACACGGAGGAACTCCGGTTCGATTATCCCTACACCACTGAAATCCCGAAAGGCTCCGCTCCGTACCGCGATGCCATGGCGAGCTTCTACGACCGGGCCGCGCGGGACATCGAGGAGGTTCTCAACGACGGGCGCGACGTGGCGCTGCTCTGCGAGGGCGATCCGCTCCTCTACGGGTCGTTCATATACGTGAACGACCGGCTGGCATCCCGGTTCGACATCGAGGTGGTGCCCGGCGTGCCGGCAATGGCCGCTTGCTGGAGCCGGGTGGGCGCGCCGATGGCGCGCGGGAACGACTGCCTCACGGTTTTGGCGGGCACCCTGGGGGAAGACGCATTGCTTCAGCGTCTCCGGGCGGCGGACGCGAGCGTCATCATGAAGGTCGGTCGGCATTTGCCCAAGATCCGGCGGGCGCTCGACCGGGCCGGGCTGCTGGACCGGGCGATGCTGGTGGAGCGCGGCACGATGCCCGAGGAACGCATCGTCCCGCTCTCGGACTGCCAGGACGGCGAGGCGCCCTATTTCTCGCTGGTTCTCGTGCCGACGGCGAGAACCGCGTCGTGAGCGGCCGTATCCATGTCGTCGGCCTGGGACCGGGCGACGAACGCCACCGTACGCCGGCGGCGGAAGAGGCGCTGCGACAGGCGCGCCATCTCGTCGGCTACGGCCCCTACCTGGCGCGGATAGCGGTGCGCGACGGCCAGACCGCCCACGCTTCGGACAACCGGGAAGAGCTCGACCGGGCGCATCGCGCCCTTCAATTGGCGGCGGAGGGTGAGACCGTCGCCATCGTGTCCTCTGGCGATGCCGGCGTTTTCGCGATGGCCGCAACCCTGTTCGAGGCGCTTGAGGCGGGGGGCGATCCCGATGTCGAGATCGCGGTGGTCCCGGGGGTGACCGCGATGATCGCGGCGGCCGCGAGAACCGGAGCGCCGCTGGGCCACGACTTCTGCGCCATCTCGCTCTCGGACAATCTGAAGCCCTGGGATACCGTGCTTGGACGGGTGCGCGCCGCGGCCGATGCCGATTTCGTAATCGCCCTCTACAACCCGATTTCGAAAGCCCGGCCCTGGCAGTTCGGAAAGGTGCTGGAATTGTTGCGCGGCCTTCGCGCCCCGGACACGCCGGTTATCTTCGCGGCGGCGGTAAGCCGGCCGGATGAGGAAATCGCGGTGACGCCGCTGTCCCAGGCCCGGCCGGAGATGGCCGACATGCGGACCCTGGTGATCGTGGGCTCCAGCGAGACCCGCTGCATTCCGCGCGGCGGCGGCGACGTATGGGTCTACACGCCGCGCAAGGCACCGGTTCCGGCATGATGCGCGATCAGCCAGCGCCAGGCTTCCTCGACCGTCGGCACCGCGGGTCCAGCCGGTGGCGGGCGGTCCACCATGACGACCGGGATCCCCTTCTTTCGGGCCGCGGCAAGCTTGGCGGCGGTCGCCGAGCCCCCCGAGTTCTTGGTGACGATCGTGTCGATCCGGTGCTGCCGCAGCAGGCGCTCCTCGTCTTCCAGCGCAAAGGGGCCGCGCGCCGCGATGACCGTCGCGTTGCGCGGCAGGAGGTCGGGCGGCGGAGGATCGACGCTGCGGACGAGGTAGCCGTGCGGCGCCGCATCGCGGAACGGGGCAAGGTCCTTGCGGCCGATGGTGAGAAACACGCGACGCGGCGCCTCTCCCAGCGCAGCCGCCGCGGATTTCACGTCCGGCACGCGGATCCAACGGTCGCCGGAAACTTCTTCCCAGGCCGGCCGCAATACGGCAAGGCACGGAATCTTCGCGGCGGTCGTGGCTGCAACGGCATTCGCGGAGATGGCGGCAGCAAAGGGGTGGGTGGCGTCCACCACGACATCGGTTCCGTTCCGACGGAGGTAATCCGCCAGCCCATCCGCTCCGCCGAATCCGCCGACCCGGGTATCCAGCGGCGAAGCCATGGGAGAGCGCGTCGCGCCGGCGAGCGACAGCGTTCCTTCGAGCCCATCGTGGGCGGCGATCAGCCGGGCCAGCGCGGACGCTTCGGTCGTCCCGCCGAGCAAAAGGACTTTCAGTCGTGACACCGTCCGGCTCCCTCGCGCCGACGGAAACCGCCGGTACCGCCCGGCGCTGGCTGTCGATTATCGGGGTCGGCGAGGACGGCGTCGAGGGACTGTCCGCCGCCGCCAGACAGGCCGTCGCGGACGCCGAGGTGGTCTTCGGCGGGCGGCGCCATCTGCGGTTGCTGACGAGCCTGATCCGGGGGCAAACGGTCCCGTGGCCGAGCCCTATCCGGTCCGCCATCCCGAAGATCGAAGCGCTGCGCGGTACGCCGGTCGCGGTACTGGCATCGGGAGACCCGTTCCATCACGGGATCGGTTCGGTCCTGACGGAAGCCGTCTTGGCGGAGGAAGCCGCCGTATTCGCGGCTCCGTCGTCCTTCAGCCTCGCGGCGGGCCGCCTCGGCTGGGCGGTTCAGGATACCGCGCTGGTATCGCTCTGCGGCCACCCGGTCGAAACGATGCTCCCCCACCTGCAGCCCTCGCGGCGCCTGCTTGTGCTCTCGGGGGACGAGACGACGCCGCACGCGGTCGCGCGTTTGCTGAGCGAGCGCGGATTCGGTCCCAGCCGGATCGCCGTCCTGGAGGCTTTGGGCGGTCCGGAAGAACGCATTCGCACATGCCGCGCCGACGCTTTCGATCTCGCTGGCATCGCGCGGTTGAACACGATGGCAATCGACCTGGAGACAGCAGGCGAGGCAAGTGTGATTCCGGTCGGCGCCGGTCTGGACGACGGGCTGTTCGAGTCGGACGGCATGCTGACCAAGAGGGAAATCCGCGCGGTGACGCTTTCCAGCCTCGCTCCGCGCGCCGGCGAGCTGCTTTGGGATATCGGCACCGGCTCGGGATCCGTCGCGATCGAGTGGCTGCTGTCCCATCCGGCCAACCGGGCCATCGGCGTGGAACGACTCGCGGACCGGGCCGCCCGGGCGAGAAAGAACGCTGCCGCGCTCGGCGTGCCGCGCCTTGAGGTCGTCGAGGGAGAAGCGCCCCGCGCGCTCGGCTCCCTGCCGATACCGGATGCGGTCTTCGTGGGCGGAGGAATCGCGTGCGAGGGCGTGCTGGAGACCGCGTGGAACGCGCTATCGACCGGCGGTCGTCTGGTAGCGAACAGCGTCACGCTGGAGAGCGATCTGGTCCTCGGCGCGTTCGTCGGAACGGCAGGGGGCACGCTCACCCGGCTCTCGGTGGAACGGCTCGACCGGATCGGGGAGATGCGGGGGTTCCGCCCGGCGATGACCGTCACCCAGCTGCGGGCGACGAAGTCGTGATCGTGGTCGGGATAGGATGCCGCCGCGACAGCCCCGCGGCCCGGATCGCCCGGGCGGTCGGCGATGCGCTGGCGAAGGCGGGCCTGCCGGTCGACCGCGTCGATGCCTTCGCGACTCCCGAATTCAAGGCGAACGAGGCCGGGATCGTGGAGGCGGCGGCGGATTTCGGCCTGCCGCTGCGGCTGGTCGGCCGGTCGCGTCTCGACGCCGTTCAGCCCCTCTGTTCCACCCGATCGACGGCGGCCGAGGATGCGACAGGGCTGGGCGCGGTCTCGGAAGCCGCCGCCCTCGCCGCCGCGGGGAACAATGCGTACCTGATTCTTCCCCGGATCGCGCGCGACGGCGTAACCTGCGCGGTGGCGCGAGGAGAGGACGCGTGACCGTCCATTTCATCGGCGCGGGGCCGGGCGCACCGGACCTGATTACGCTGCGCGGCCGCGAATTGCTCGGACGCTGCCCGGTCTGCCTCTATGCGGGATCGCTGGTGCATCGCGACATCCTTGCTCACTGTCCGGCGGGCGCGAAAATCGTCGATACCGCGCCGATGAGTCTCGACGAGATCGTCGAAGAGATCCACGCCGCGCACGACGCAGGGAAGGATGTCGCCCGGCTGCACTCCGGCGACCTCTCGGTCTGGAGCGCGGTCGGCGAGCAGTTCCGCCGGCTCGACCGGCTTGGCATTCCCTACACGATGACGCCGGGCGTTCCGGCGTTCGCCGCCTCGGCGGCGGCCATTCGGCGCGAGCTGACCCTGCCCGGGGTCGCGCAATCCCTGGTGCTCACCCGAACCCCCGGCCGCGCCTCGAAGATGCCGGAACGAGAGACGCTGGAAACCTTCGCCGCGTCGGGCACCACGCTCGCGCTCCATCTCTCGGTTCATGCGCTGGACCGGGTGGTGGCGGCTCTCCTCCCCCATTACGGCCCGGAATGCCCGGTCGCGATCGTCTGCCGCGCCAGCTGGCCGGAGGAGCAGGTGGTGCGGGGCACGCTCTCAACCATCGAGAAGGTCGCCGCCGCGACGCCGATGGAGCGGACCGCGACGATACTGGTCGGTCCCGTACTGACGGCCGAGGATTTCGGCGAAAGCGCGCTCTACGACCCGGACTATCGCCGCCGGTTCCGGGAGGGTTCGACGGAATGCAGCTAGCCCGGCGCCTTCCCGACGAGCCTGCCGTTCCGGTCGAAGAGCAGGACGTCGATTTCGATGCCGACCCCGGCAACCACCGCCTCTGCCGTGCGGCGGGCGCCGCCGGCGATCGCATCGCCCATCGCCAGCCCCTCCCCCTCCGCTATCTGGAAAGCCAACGCCGTCGTATTCGCTGCCGCGATGGCGTCGATGGCCGCGGCGTTCGCCCCGACTTCCCTCGCCACGGCGGCCAAAGCGGGCAAATCGACGGCACCCTTGCGGGAATGGAGGTCGAGCCGCCCCTGGGCGAGCTTCGTCATCTTCGCCACGCCTCCGGCGACGGTGACCCTGGGCACCGGGTTCTTTCGCAGGAATTTGAGCATTCCGCCGACAAAATCGCCCATGTCGATCAGCGCCGATTCAGGAAGGTCGTAATACCGCCGCACCGCCGCTTCGGAGGTCGACCCGGTAGCGCCTGCGATATGGTCGAGGCCGGTCGCCCGGGCAACGTTGATCCCGCTGTAAATCGAGTGGATCCAGGCAGCGCAGGAATAGGGGACGACGATTCCGGTCGTGCCCAGGATGGAGAGGCCGCCAGCGATCCCGAGCCGCGGGTTCATCGTTTTCCCGGCCAGCTCCTCGCCGCCGGGGATGGCGATTTCGACCTCCGCGTCGCCCGGCACGCCGTGCGCCTCCGCGACCTCGCCGATGGCGGCCGCGATCATCTGGCGCGGCACCGGATTGATGGCCGGCTCGCCCGGTTCGACCGGCAATCCCGGCTTGGTCACCGTGCCGACGCCCGGTCCCGCCCGGAAACGGACACCGCCATCGGATTTCCGGACCGTGGCCTCGATCAGCGCGCCGTGGGTCACGTCGGGGTCGTCGCCCGCGTCCTTGACCACGGCCGCCGTCGCCGCGCCTGGCGCCAGATCGTGGCGCGCCAGCACGAAATCGGCCCGGTCGCCCCGCGGCAGGGTAATCGTCACCGGATCTTCGAACGTGCCGGTCAGCAGGGCGCCGAATGCCGATTTGGCGGCCGCCGTGGCGCAGGCGCCCGTGGTCCAGCCGCGCCGCAGGGATCGATCGCGCACCATGCATTGGAGATAGACATTTGCCGCGCGGCTGTCATCCGGCTAAGCCATCGCGATGATCGGTGAAAAGCTGGAAAGCATGCTGGACGGAAGTCCGGTCTTCGAACCGGGCACGGTCTGGCTCGTCGGCGCAGGGCCGGGCGATCCGGGCTACCTCACCGTCAACGCCCTGCGCGCCCTGCATCAGGCGGACACGGTCCTGCACGATGCGCTGATCGACGACCGTATCCTCCGACTCGCGCGTCCGGAGGCGGCCAGGATCTATTCCGGCAAGCGGGCCGGAGAACATTCGATCGACCGGGCGTCCCTCTGCGCCCGGATGGTCGACCTCGCTCGGTTAGGCCAAAGGGTGCTGCGGCTGAAGGGCGGCGATCCGATGATTTTCGGCCGCGGCGGGGAAGAGATGCTGGCGCTCGCCGAAGCCGGGATTTCGTTCCGGATCGTTCCGGGCGTCACGGCGGGTCTGGCGGCGATGGCGGTGGCGACGATCCCGGCCACCCAGCGCGACGTCAACCGCGCGGTGGTGCTGGCCACCGGGCACGCCGCAACCGATGCCGACGAGACGGACTGGGCGGCGCTCGCCCGGCTGGGGCAGCCGCTGGTGCTCTACATGGCTCTGCGGCGGCTCGACGGGATCGCCGCGGCCTTGATCGCCGGCGGCATGGCCCAGGCGACGCCGGTTGCCGTGATCTCTTCGGCCACGAGGTCGGACGAAGACATACTCGTTTCCACCCTGGGTGCGATTTCGGAAGACAGGAAACGCCATCCGATCGAACCGCCGGCGGTCGTCGTCATCGGGGAGATCGTGGGCATGCGCGAGCGTCTGCTGCGCATCGCGCCGGCGTTCGCGGGGACGCTTGCTTGACGGCGCCGGCCCTGCTCATCGCGGCGCCCCGCTCGGGCGCCGGCAAGACGACCCTGGCGATCGGTCTGATCGCGGCGCTTTCGCGGCGCGGGCGGCAGGTGAGCGCCCTCAAATGCGGGCCGGACTACATCGATTCGGCATTTCACGACGCCGCCAGCGGGGTGGAGTGCGCAAATATAGACAGTTGGGCGATGTCGCCCGGCCACATGGCGGCGATCCTGCGTTCGGCCGCCGACGAAGACGGCATTTTGATCGTCGAATCGGCCATGGGCCTCTACGATGGCGTTGCCGGCAATCGCGGGCGTTCCGGCGCGGCGGCGGACATTGCGATCCGATTCGGCATTCCCGTCATTCTCGTGATCGACATCGCCGGGCAGGCGCAGTCGGCGGGCGCAGTCGCGAAGGGATTCGCCGCGTTCGATCCCGGCCTTGAGATCGGCGGCGCGATCCTGAACGGAGTCGCCAGCGAGCGGCACCTTCGGACGGCTTCGGAAGGCCTGGCCGCGGCCGGTATCCCCCGGCTGGGCTGGCTACGGAGGGAGGAGCGGTTCGCGCTCCAGCATCGGCATCTGGGCCTCGTCCAGGCGCGCGAACGGCACGATCTGGCGCGTGAGATCGAAACTCTCGCCGATCGGGTCGCCGACACCGTCGATCTCGACCGGGTGGAAGCGCTGGCCCGTCCTCCGCTGGAGGCGAGCGGCGTCGACGAGGTCGACCGTTTCGCCACATGCGCGCTCGACCCGCCGGGGCAGCGCATCGCGCTCGCCGAGGACGACGCGTTCTCGTTCTTTTATGCCCATATGGCGGCGGAATGGCGCAACCGGGGCGCCGAGATCGTCCGCTTCTCCCCGCTGAACGACGAGCCTCCGCCGAGGGATTGCGACTGTTGCTGGCTGCCGGGCGGCTATCCCGAGCTCCATGCCGGCAGGATCGCGGCCGCCCGCGGGTTCCTGGACGGGCTGGCGGCTTTCGCGGAAGCGCGTCCGGTGCATGGGGAATGCGGCGGCTACATGGTGCTCGGCAGGGCGCTGGAAGATGCCGAGGGCAACGTCCATGAAATGGCCGATCTCATGGGGCACCGCACGAGCTTCCGGAACCGGAAGCTCCATCTGGGCTACAGGCGCGCGGTAATCGGCAAGGATTGCGTGCTGGGCCGCGCGGGTACGGCGGTGCGCGGCCATGAGTTTCACTATGCGACGGTGTCGGACGACCGGGCCGACGATACGTTCCTGACGGTCTTCGACGGCGAAGGCATGGAACTCTCCATCGGCGGCGGGCGGCGCGGCAACGTGACGGGAACGTTCTTCCACGCCATCGCGCGGGAAGTCCGGGGCACCGTCTCCGCTTGACCGCGTTCGGAGCGAAAGGCTATTGCTAACGGGCTCGACAAGGGTAAGGCTTGCCGGGCGAGATGACGGAGAAACGCATGACTGCTCAAACGCAAAGCCGGGTGTCGATCCCGACGAATCCTGTCGCCATCGCCTTCTGCGCCTTTATCGGGCTGGCGATCGTCGCGATCGCCGGTCATGCGCAGACTTCCGCGCTGCACGACGCCGCGCACGACACGCGCCACGCAGCGGGCTTTCCCTGCCACTAGTGTCCCGAACGAGAAGTTCGCGTGCATTGACGAGGCGCTAACCATCACGTCATGCCCGGAACAAGTCCGGGCATGACGGTGGGAAGGACGCTGGCGGGCCGAACTCCGAGTCTCGAGCCGAGCGATCCGTCGGAAACCCGTTGAAGGGGCTCCTGTCAGGGGATAACATCGACCCGGGACGGTGAATGAGGGATCTTCGACGATGGCACAAGATCACGCCCATAACGCTCCTCCATCCGACACGGCGATGCGTGTGAAGGCTCTGGAGACGCTGCTCACCGAAAAAGGTCTGCTCGATCCGGCCGCCATCGACGCCTTGGTGGACACCTATGAGAACCGGATCGGTCCGCGCAACGGCGCCAAGGTCGTGGCCCGGGCGTGGACGGACCCGGAGTACAAGAAACGTCTGATGGAGAATGGAACGGACGCCATCGCGGAGTTCGGCTTCAGCGGCGTGCAGGGCGAGGACATGGTGGTCGTCGAGAACACCGAGGACGTGCACAACATCGTCGTGTGTACGCTTTGCTCCTGCTATCCGTGGCCGACGCTCGGGCTGCCGCCCATCTGGTTCAAGAGTGCGCCCTACCGGGCTCGCACGGTCATCGATCCGCGCGGCGTTCTCGAGGAGTTCGGCGTCGAGCTGTCCGAGGACATCGAGGTACGGGTCTGGGACAGCAACGCGGAGCTCCGTTACCTGGTGCTGCCGCAGCGCCCGGCGGGCACGGAGGGGATGAGCGAGGACGAGCTGGCGGCGCTGGTGAGCCGCGACTCGATGATCGGCACAGCGCTGGCCGACGCGCCCGCCGGCTAGCCGATCCGCAGGGGAGCAAAGCGATGAACGGCATACATGACATGGGCGGCATGCAGTGCATGGGCCCGATCGAGCGCGAGGAGAACGAGCCGGCGTTCCACGAGACCTGGGAAGGCCGGGTGTTCGGCATGTTCTTCACCAACTTCGCCGAAGGCCATTTCAACGTCGACATGTTCCGCCACGGCATCGAGCGGATGGGCCCGGCGGAGTATCTGGAGACCTCGTATTACGAGCACTGGCTGCACTCGTTCGAGACGCTGCTGGTAGAACGCGGCGTGCTGTCCGAGAACGAGATCGAAGAGAAGATCGCGAGTCTTCGCGAAGCGGGAGGTTGACGATGCCAGCCCTGACACCGGACATCGTACCGGGTCTCGTCGCCGGCGGCGCGTCCTGCCGGATGGATGCGGACGTCGCCCCCAGGTTCAAGCTGGGTGACAGGGTCACGGCGCGCAACGTGAACCCGATATCGCATACCCGGCTGCCGCGCTATATCCGGGGCAAGACCGGGGTCGTCACGCGTGACCACGGCGTTTTCGCGTTGCCGGACACCTCGGTATGCGGAGTCCACAGCGACCCGCAGCACGTCTATAGCGTGCGCTTCGAGGCGAGCCATCTCTGGGGCGAGCACGCGAACGCGAATTCGAGCCTGTATATCGATCTGTTCGACGACTATCTCGACCTTGCATGAGCGACGCAGGCTCGCCTGACGATCTGCCGGAGCTTCCCTGGGACGCCGAAGACGGGCCGGTCTTCAAGGCGCCTTGGGAAGCGACGGCGTTCGCCATGGCGGTCCGGCTGTCGGAAGCCGGAAAGTTCGCCTGGACCGAGTGGGTCGAATATCTGTCGACCGAGATCGCCGCAGCGAAGCAGCGGGGCGATCCCGACCTCGGGGATCGCTATTACGAACACTGGCTGGCTGCCCTCGAAAAACTGGTGATCGATAAGGGGCTGGGTTCGGAGACCGAGCTTGCCGCGCTCAAGCGGGACTGGACCGATGCAACCATCCACACGCCGCACGGCCAGCCGATCGAGCTGAAAAAGCGTACGCCCGCCGACTGACCGCCTACCTTTTCCGCCAGTCGCCCGACCCTTCGAATGCGGCGGCAGCACGGTAGATCGTCGCCTCGCGCCACTTCCCGGCGACCAGCATAATCCCGACCGGCAGCCCGCCGCTCATACCACAGGGAATCGACATGGCGGGATGCCCGGTCACGTCGAACGGCGACGTATTGGGCAGCATCTCGAAGGCGCGCTGGCAATAGAGGTCGAGCGGCGCATCGTCGGGCGGCAGCGGCGTCGCCTTCATCGGCAGGGTCGGCATGAGCAGGAGATCGCAGCCCTCGAACGCCGCGTCGTAGTCGGCCTGGAGCTTTCGGGCGAGATTTTGCGCCTTGGCATAGTAATGCCCCCCGGAATGCTTGAGGTAGTACTGCCCGATCAGCATGCATATCTTGAGCGTGTCGGAGAGATCATCCGCGCCGCGCCGCCAGCCCGCGTGGAAATCGAGTAGCGACGTCGTGTACATCCCCTTCCAGCCGGTACCCATGCCGTTGCCGAGCATCATCTGATTGGTGAGCCCTTCGACGGCGATAGGCGTCCAGATGGCGGGGCCGTCGAGATGAGCCGGGATGGAAACCTCCTCGACCGACGCACCGAGGCCCCGGAAAATCTCGGAAGCGGCCCTCACCTTGGCGTCCACGTCGGGCTCGGAGGACGCATGTCCGAAACCCTCCTTCACCACGCCGATCCGCAAACCGTCCGCGCCCTGCCCAACGGCGGCGACATAGTCATCGACCTGCGGGTCGTACTGCCGCGGGTCGAGGCCGTCGGCGCCGGCGGTCGCCTGCAGCATGACGGCATTGTCGAGCACGTTCCCGGTCATCGGTCCGGTGTGATCGATGGTGGTCTCGATCGGCATCACGCCGGTATAGGGGACCAGGCCGTGGGTCGGCTTCAGGCCGTAACAGCCGCTATAGGCGGACGGAATCCTGATCGAGCCGCCCTGATCGCCGCCAATGGCCATGTCGACCTCGCCGCCCGCGACCAGCGCCGCCGAGCCCGACGAGGAGCCGCCGGCCGAATAGCCGGGCTTGTGCGGGTTTTCCACCGGGCCGGGAGCGCTGGTATGGCTGCCGCCGGACAAACAGAAATATTCGCAACGCGCCTTGCCGACGATGGTCGCGCCGGCGTCCAGCAAACGGGTAACGATGGTTGCGTCCACATCGGGCGTGTAGCCCTCCAGCGTGGATGCGCCGTTCATCATGGGTACCGAGGCGAGACAGACATTGTCCTTGAGAGCGACCGTCCGAGACGACAGAGGCCCATCGGGTGCGCCGCGAATTTCCGTCCTCACATACCAGGCGTTGTACGGATTGTCTTCGGCGGAGGGATGGCTGAAGTCGCCGCGCGGATAGGAAACCGGCGGCAAATTGTCCGGCATCGCATCGACCGCGTCGTAGGCGTCCAGCGTGCCCTGCATCACGTCGAGGAAGTCCTGGACACGGTCGTCCGGCATGCTCATGCCCAACTCCTCGACAACCTCCTTGAGCTGAGCGTGTGTCGGTCTTTGTGCTGTCATGTCCGCAACCCTCCCGTTGAGAATGAAACCGGGGCGGCGCCGGAACGCCTGACGGTCGGTTCCCTAGTCAAACTATCCGGCCAAGTTTTGGGTGTGAAGGCAAATCGCCGTCTGGCGAACCGGCGCGGAACGACCACGGCCGGTCAAGATCGCCCGAGCAGCGCTTGACGGGCTCCAATGGGCGAGGCTAGTGTTTCGTGGCTTGGCGCGCGAGCCGGAAAGCCTCCCATGGGAGTGGATAACGAAGGTTACCGGGCGACACGAGGGAGAAACGCATGACTGCTCAAACGCAAAGCCGGGTGTCGATCCCGACGAATCTCGTCGCCATCGCCTTCTGCGCCTTTATCGGGCTGGCGATCGTCGGAATCGCCGGTCATGCGCAGACTTCCGCGCTGCATGACGCCGCGCACGACACGCGCCACGCAGCGGGCTTTCCCTGCCACTAGGCATGTTTTCCCGCATTCTGGTCAGCGGGCTGTTCGCTGGCTTCGCGGCCGGGCTTATCGCGGCTTTGCTGCAGCTCGTTTTCGTCCAGCCGATCCTGCTCCACGCTGAATTGTACGAGAGCGGCCAGCTCACCCATTTCGGCGCGGAGAAGACCGGCGCGGCGGTCGCCGCCGGCGGGATCGACCTCGTGCGGGACGGGTTGAGCGTCCTGTTCACCACGCTGCTTTACACCGGCTACGCCCTGATCCTCGTCGCGGCGATGGCGCTGGCCGAGGATCGCGGGTTCCGGATCGACGTCCGACAGGGCCTTCTTTGGGGCCTCGCCGGTTTCGTGGCGGTGCAGTTCGCGCCCGCCGTGGGCCTGCCGCCCGAACTCCCGGGCTCGGCCGCCGCCGACACCGGCCTGCGCCAGGCGTGGTGGTTCGGCACCGTCGGCGCCACCGCGGCCGGTATCGCCCTGATCGCCTTCGGAAAGGGATGGACGGCCCGGGGCATCGCCGCCGTGCTCATCCTCGCCCCGCATGTCATCGGCGCGCCGCATCCGGAGACATTCGCCGGCCCCGTACCGCCGGAGCTTGCCGGTCTGTTCGCGGGCCGGGCGCTCGGCGTCGGTCTTGTCGCCTGGGTCCTGCTCGGGCTGTTCGCCGCCTGGTTCTGGATCCGCGAGGGCAAACGGGCGGAGGACTCTCCGCGCACCGCCTGATCGACGATGCCGCGCTCACTCGCGCTCCTCCCGATCGGCCTTTTGCTGGGCGGCGGAATCGGGTTCTTCCTCGCCGCCGCGAACAACGTCGCCCTGGACGGGCATCATCATCCTGCCGCGGCCCATGCCGGCCATGAAGGAACGATCGACCTCCCCGACGGCCCCGACGCGCCGACGCTCGACTTCCGCGCGGTCAGGGATGCCGCATCCGGCTGGAACCTGCACATCGTCACGACCGGTTTCCGGTTCGCCCCGGAACGCGTGAACCGGCCGCACCGTGCCGGAGAAGGACATGCCCATGTCTATGTGGACGGCAGGAAGGTCGCCCGGATCTACGGACCCTGGTTCCATCTCGGCGCGCTGCCGCGGGGCAAGGTCAGGCTCGGCGTCACCCTCAACGCGAACGACCACAGCAGCCTCGCGGTGGCGGGGCGCCCGCTGAAGGCGGAGAAGACGATAACCGTGGACTGAGGCCCGTCAGTCCTTCCCGGGCTCCAGGAGGATCGCCGCGCTTTCGGTTCGCTTGTCCCTGCGCGTCCACCGCCCGGCATCGACCGTGGCGATGAAGTCCTGCACCGCGGCGTTGAAGGCGGCGGGCTCCTCGAGATTCGCCGTGTGTCCGGTTCTCGGCAACACCGCCAGCCCCGAGGTGGGGATGGTCTGCTTGAGGAACGCGCCGGTTGAGAGTGCCGGGCGATCCTCGTCCCCGTGCAGGATCAGGGCAGGCACGGTCATCTCCGCCAGACGCCCGCGCAAATCCCACGGCGACGGGCGGCGCATCTGCACGCCGCGCAGCGTGAGCGCGGCGCCGAGCCCCGAATGCTCGGCAAGCTGCTCGATGAACTCGGCGAAGCCGCGCGGGTCCTTGTTCTCGAGCTGCTCGCGCCCCGGCCCGGACCCGTAGATCGGCGCGAAGGATTCTGGCCCTTCGTTCTCCCAACGCTCGGCCACCGCCTCCACCTCCGCCCGGAACCGATCCGCCGTGTCGGGCTCGGCGCCGAAACCCACCCCGCCGATGACCACGGAAAGGGCGCGGTCGGCATAGTCCAGTCCGAAATGCATCGCCGCGAAACCGCCCATCGAGAGACCCACGCAATGCGCCCTGTCGATGCCCAGGTGATCGAGCGTCTCGGCGATGTCGGCGACCGCGCGAGCCTGGCTGTACATCTCCAGGTCCTCGGGTACGTCGGACGGGGGATAACCGCGGGCGTTGAACGCGACGCAGCGATAGCGGCGGCCGAAATACCGCATCTGCTGCTCCCAGGCGCGGTAGTCGCCGGAGAACTCGTGGACGAAGACGATGGGCGTGCCGGACCCGGTTTCCTCATAGTAGAGGCGGACGCCGTCGCCGGTGGTGAAGTGGGGCATGGTTCCTCGCCTATGTCCGTCAGACCCTGTAATCGGCCGACCATAGTCTTTCCTTGCCGCAGGGAGTACCGCCGCGCTCTACTGTGCGCCGATGTATCGGGGAGGAAGACATGGCGGCACAGACCGGGAAAAGCGACGAGGAATTCTTCGCCGAACGCGGGTTCGGGCTCAAGATCGGTTTCGGCGAACGCCCGGCGCTGATCGTGATCGACATGCTGAAGGCGTTTACCGATCCCGACCGGATGCTGGGCGCCGACCTGGATGCCGAGATCGAGGCGATCGAACCGCTGCTGGACGCCGCGCACGAACGCGACATCCCGGTGATCTTCTCCACCGTGATCTACGAGCACGACGATCTCCAGGACGCCGGAATCTGGGCGCTCAAGCAGAAGGGCGTGATGACGCTGAAAGCCGGCGACGACGGGGTCGAGGTCGATTCGCGGCTCGATTTCCGGCAGGGCGATACCCTGCTGGTGAAGAAATACGCTTCGTGCTTCTACGGCACCGACATCGTCTCGCGGCTGATGGCGCATGGGGTGGACACGCTGATCATCACCGGCTGCACGACCTCGGGCTGCGTGCGCGCGACGGCCGTCGATGCCTGCCAGGTGGGGTTCCGCCCGATGGTGGTGCGCGAGGCGGTGGGCGACCGCTCGCAATCGGCGCACGACCAGAGCCTGTTCGATCTCAACGCGAAATACGCCGACGTGGTCTCGCTCGACGAGGCGCTGCAATACCTCTCGACCGTGGGCCACAACCGGCCGGCGTCGGCGTAGGGGACCGGCCATGGAACACGGACGGTTCGACTATTCGCCCATCGCGGACCGGGAACCGCTGCGCTTCCCGGACGGCGCGCGCGTCGCGGTGTGGGTGATCCCGAACATCGAGCATTTCCACTGGGACAAGCCATCGACCTCGGTCACCGCGGTGACCGCTCATCTCAAGCCCGACGTGCTGAACTACTCGTGGCGCGATTTCGGCGTGCGCGTCGGCATCTGGCGGATGATGGAGGTTATGGAGCGCCACGGGGTGAAGGGCACGGTCGCGCTCAACTCCGAGGTCTGCGGGCAATACCCGCGTATTGTCGAAGCCGGCAACGATCTCGGCTGGGAATGGATGGCGCATGGCAGCACCAACTCGGTGCTGTTCAACGACCAGTCGGAGGAGGAAGAGCGCGGGATAATCCGCGACATCGTCTCCACCATCTCCGACAGCACCGGAACCGCGCCCAAAGGCTGGCTTAGCCCGGCGTTGAGCGAGAGCTTCAACACGCCCGACATTCTCGCCGAGAACGGCATCGAGTATGTCTGCAACTGGGTCAATGACGAGCAGCCCTACGCGATGAACGTCAGGACGGGTTCGCTGATCTCCGTCCCCTATTCGATCGAGATCAACGACATCCCGGCCTTCCTGGACCGGGGGCTGGGCGCGGAGGAGTTCTACCGGATGATCGTCGACCAGTTCGACGTTCTCTACGAGGACGGCGCCGCCTCCGGACGGGTCATGGCGATCTGCCTGCACCCGTTCCTGATCGGCCATGCCTTCCGGGCCAAATATCTCGACAAGGCGCTCGACTACATCACGCGGCGCAAGGAAGTGTGGGTGACGAGAGGCGGCGAGATCAACGACTGGTACCGGGCGAACTATATGGGATCCTGACGCCCGCCTTCGCCCGCATGCGGGCAGGCGGCGAAATGGCGGTCTCCGTATCCGGTCATGGCGGGACCCTGGTCCGCGCAGGACCCGCGGGCGATGGGGCAGCGGGTGCGGAACACGCAGCCCGAAGGCGGCGCGAGCGGCGACGGCAGGTCGCCCCCCGGCAAAGCGGCGCGGCGGCCCCGCTCCACCGCGGGGTCGGGCACCGGCGCCGCGGAGATCAGCGCGCGCGTGTAGGGGTGGCGGGGGCCGCGGACGAGGTCGCCCGCCGGGCCGTATTCCATCGCGCGGCCGAGATAGAACACCATGATCCGGTCGGAAATATGCTTCACCACGCCGAGATCGTGCGAGATGAAGATCAGCGACAGGCCGAGATCGCGCTTGAGGTCGCCCAGCAGGTTGACGATCTGGGCCTGCACGCTGACGTCGAGCGCCGAGACCGGCTCGTCGCAGATCACCAGCCGGGGCCGGGCGATCAGAGCCCGGCCGATGGCGATGCGCTGGCACTGACCGCCGGAGAATTCGTGCGGGTAGCGGTCGATATGCTCGGGCAGCAGCCTCACCCGTTCCATCGTCTCCGCCACCCGCGCCCTGACCTCGCCTCTCGCCATGCCCGGTTCGTGGACGGAGAGCGGTTCGGCGACGATCTCGCCGGCCGTCATCCGGGGATCGAGAGCGGCGAGCGGATCCTGGAAAATCATCTGGATGTCGCGGCGGCGGCGGTGGCGCTCCTCCGCCGCCATGGACAGCAGATCCCTGCCCTCCCACAGCGCCTCCCCGCCGGAGGCGGCGACGGTCCCGATCAGGGCGCGCGCGAGTGTGGATTTGCCCGATCCGCTTTCGCCCACGATGCCGAGGGTCTCGCCCGGGTCGAGATCGAAGCTCACGCCCTGGACGGCGCGCAACGCCTGCATGCGCGCCCGGAGAGCGCTCCCTTCCGTCCGGACCCGGAAGGTGACCGAAAGCTCGCGGACGGACAGCAGCGGCGCGTTCACGGCGCACCCTCCAGCGGCAGATGGCAGGCCGCCAGCCGGTTCTGCGCGAGCGGCGCGATCTCGGGCCGTTCGTCGTGGCAACGCGCGACCGCGCGCGAGCAGCGCGGGGCGAAGGGACAGCCGGCGGGCAGTCGGTTCGCGCTGAGCGGATCGCCCGGAATCGCGGGCAGGCGCTCGTCGTCGCGGTCGATCCGCGGCACCGCATCGAGCAGACCCCGCGTATAGGGGTGAAGCGGCGCCGCGAAGACGCTCTCGACCGGGCCCGACTCCATCACCCGGCCGCCATAGAGGACCACCATCTCGTCGCAGCTTCCCGCCACGACGCCGACGTCGTGGGTCACCAGCACGATGGCGGTGTCCAACTCCGAACGCAGATCGGCGAGCAGCCGCACGATCTGCGACTGGACGGTGACGTCGAGCGCGGTGGTGGGCTCGTCGGCGATCAGCAGGCGCGGGCGGCAGAGGAGCGCCATCGCGATCAGCACCCGCTGGCGCATTCCGCCGGAGAATTCGTGCGGGTACATGCGGATCCGCGCACGCGCTTCCGGCACCTCCATCGCGTCGAGCAGGCGGACGGCCTCGTCCAGCGCCTCGCGCCCGCCCATACCCCGGTGCAGGGTCAGCACCTCGGTCATCTGGTCCGAGATCCGCATATAGGGGTTGAGCGCCGTCATCGGGTCCTGGAAGACCATGGCGATCTCGCTCGCGCGGATCCGGTTGAAGGCGGCTTCGTCGAGGCCGAGCAGTTCGGTGCCGTCGAACATCACCGAGCCGGTGGCGGTCCCGTTGCGCGCGAGCAGGCCCATCGCGGCGAGCATGATCTGGCTCTTGCCCGAGCCGCTCTCCCCCACCACCGCGAGCGACCGGCCCGCCTCGACCGAGAGATCGACCCCGTTGACCGCGTTCACCGCGCCGTCGGGCGTCTCGAACGACACCCGGAGATCGCGGACTTCGAGCAGCGCCATCGCTCAGCGGTCCTTCGGGTCGAGCGCGTCGCGCAACCCGTCGCCGAGGAAGAAGAGCGAGAACAGCGTGACGACGAAAAAGAAAAGCGGGAAGAGAAGCTGCCACAGCGTGCCGTACTGCATCTGGCCCGCGCCCGAGGCGATCAGGGCCCCCCAACTCGTATTGGGCTCCTGCACCCCGAGGCCGAGGAAGCTGATGAAGCTCTCGTAGACGATCATCGAGGGCACCAGCAGGGTCGCGTAGACGATGACCACGCCGAGCAGGTTGGGGACGATGTGGCGGAGGATGATCCGGCGCGGCCGGACGCCGATCGCCACGGCGGCCTCGACGAATTCCCGGTTCTTCAGGCTGAGGGTCTGGCCGCGGGCGATCCGCGCCATGTCGAGCCAGCTGATCAGCCCGATGCCGATGAACAGCATCAGGATCGACCGGCTGAACACGACCATCAGCAGAATCAGCACGAACATGTAGGGGATCGCCATCAGCACGTCGACGACCCGCATCATCGCGCCGTCGCTCCGGCCGCCGAAATAGCCCGCTGTTGCCCCGTAAAGCGTGCCGACCACCACCGAGATCAGCGCGCCGACGACCCCCACGGCCAGAGAGATCCGGGTTCCCTGAACGGTGCGCGCGAACAGGTCGCGTCCGAGCTCGTCGACGCCGAAATAATGCCCGTTCGCCAGCGCCGGTCCGCCCGCCTCCGCGACGTTGCCGAGCATCGACCAGTCGATCCGTTCGTTGGTCCAGGGCGAGGCGAGGTCGCCGAGGACCGCGAAGGCGGCGACGAGTCCGAGCACGGCGAGGCTCGCCACGGCAGCGCGGTTGCGGAAGAAGCGCGCCCGGGCGTCCCGCCAGAGCGAACGCCCGCCGGGTGCGGGGTCGGCGGGCGCGGGCGGGCCGCGCCGTCCGAGGAGCGGATCCATCGCCTCAGTACCGGATCCTGGGATCGATCCAGGCGTAAAGCAGATCGACCAGCAGGTTGAACGAGACGATCAGCGCGCCGGTCAGAATCGTCACCCCCATGATGACCGGGTAATCGCGGTTGAGCGCCGAGTTGACGAAGAACTGGCCGATTCCCCCGGTGGCGAAGAAAACGTCGATCACCACCGAGCCGGTGATCATCCCGACGAAGGCGGGGCCGAGATAGGAAATCACCGGCAGCATGGCGGGCTTGAGCGCATGGCGGAACACGATGCGCCTTCCGGGCAGGCCCTTGGCGCGGGCGGTGCGGATGAAGTTGGCGTTCAGCACCTCCAGCATGGACGAACGCGTGATGCGGGCGATCGACGCCATGAACGAGGTCGAGAGCGCGATCACCGGCATCACCACATAGGGCCACTGCCCGCCCTGCCATCCGCCGCCCGGCAACCAGCCCAGCCAGAGGGTGAAGACCAGGGTGAGGATCGGCGCCATGACGAAATTGGGCAGCACCTGCGCGCCGACCGAGACGCCGACCGCGAGATAGTCGAGGACGGAGTTGTGCCGGACCGCCGCCGCGATGCCGAGCGACACGCCGACCAGGACCGCCACCGCGAACGACCAGGCGCCGTAGGTCAGCGTGACCGGGAAGCCCTGCGCGATTATCTCGTTGACGGTCTGGTCCTTGTACTGGAAGGACGGGCCGAAATCGAACTCAGTGACGATCGAGACGAGGTAGCGCCAGATCTGCATCGCGAGCGGCTCGTCGAGGCCGTATTTACGCTGGAGGTTGGCCATCACCTCGGGCGGCAGCGCGCGCTCGGTGTCGAACGGCCCGCCCGGCGCGGCGTACATCAGCACATAGGAAACGACGATCAGGATCAGCAGCGTCGGAACCGCGACCGCGACCCGCTTGAGGAAGTAGGAGATCATCGGGCCGGCTGGAACGGGTCGCGCGTGCGCAGTTCGGGAAAGAGCGAAAAATCCCGGTCCCTGGTGAGCAGTTCCTCAACACCGTGCGCGACGCATATCGCCGCAATGCGGGCGTCGTGAACCACGCCTCCGACGACACGCGGCCGGCCGACGAACGCCTTCAGAATGTCGATGAAGTCGCCAGTCTCGCCGATCATGCGGTTGGATGGCGAGTCGGCCCAGGCGCGGAACTGGCGCCAGGCATGGTCCGGCGGGGTCGCCCGATCCCGCCAGATGCGCCGGTTGGTCGCCACGCTGAGGAACTCGTAGCAGCACGGCCAAGGGATCGCCCATCCCCGGTCGCCCTCGGCGAGTTCGGTCATCACCGCGTGAGCGGCGTCGCCGAGGCGTGCCTCGCGGCGATGCGCGTAGACCAGCAGATTGGTGTCTACCGCGATCACCTCGCGCCGCGGTCGCCGTAGATCGTCTCGCGCAGCTCGGGCCAGGAATAGCCTTCCAGGGGGTCCGGCGCGTCGGGCTCTCCCGCCCTCAGATCGGCCAGCCGGTATTGCGTGCACGGCGGAGAGGCGGCGAGCACCCGGCGCAGCCCGTCCTCCACCAGGGCGCGCAACGGTCGCCCGGTTTCCCGGGCGTGGCGCTTGGCGCGCAGCAGCAGCTCGTCGTGGATGTCGAGCGTCGTCTTCACGATCCCATACTACCCATATATCCGTATATGGCGAAGCAATTCCTTCTTCCGCTCACTTCGCGACGCGGTAGAGATTCTTCGCGTACCAGTTGTTTTCGACGTTGTTGTAGGGCCAGCCCCTGATGTCGCTCTTGAGCAGGAACGTGTTGGCGTAGTGGTAGATCGGAACGATCGCCATGTCCCTGGCGAGGATCCGCTCGACCTCGGCATAGATCCCGGTGGGGTCCTTCGCGGTTTTCGACTCCCGCATCAGTGCGTCGACCTTGGCGTTGGAATACCCGCCGTCATTGGCGCCATGGGTCGTGGTGAGCAGGTCGAGAAAGGTCGAGGCCTCGTTGTAGTCGCCGCACCAGGCAGACCGGGCCACGTCGAATTCCCGGTTCTTGCGGATGTTGAGATAGGTCTTCCACTCGAAATTCGCGAGCGTCGTGCGGACCCCGAGCTTCTGCTTCCACATCTGGCCGATCACGGTGGCGATCTGCTTGTGGCTCTCGGAGGTGTTGTAGATCAGCTTGAGGGTGAGGTCGCGGACGCCCGACTCCTCGATGAGCCGCTTCGCCTCGGCGTCGCGCTCGCGCTGGCTCAATTTCGCATAGGCGATGTCGGGCATCCGGAACCCGGCGGTCTTGAAATGGGTGAAGTTGTAGGCCGCCCACTGCCCGCCCTTGAGAAGCTGCTTCACGATGACGTCGCGGTCGATCGCCATGCCGAGCGCCCTGCGCACCCGCACGTCGCGGAGCGCGGGGTTGCCGCTGTCGGTATGGTTGATCGCGTAGTAATAGGAGCAGAGGCGCGGGACGCTCCGGGCCTGGTCGGGCAGCTCCTTCTTCAATCTCGGGTACTGCCCGGGCGGCAGCGGCTCCAGGTGGTCGAGCTCGCCGGCGCGGTAGCGCGTGAGCGCCTGGTTGACGTCGTTGATGACGAGACCGGTGACCTTTTCCAGGATCGTCTTGTCGGCATCCCAGTACATCGGGTTCTTCACCCGCGTATGGAATTCGTTGAGCACCACTTCCTTGAGCACATAGGCGCCATTCGAGACGATGTTGCCGGGCGCGGTCCATTTCGCGCCATGCGTCTCGATGGTCGCCCGGTGCGCGGGAAACAGGGTGGCGTAGGTGGTCATCGCCGGGAAATAGGGCAACGGCCGGTCGAGCCTGACTTCCAGCGTATGGTCGTCGACCGCCTTTACCCCCAGGGCGGAGGGCGGTTTCTTGCCGGCCAATATCTCCTTTGCGTTCGTTATCTGGGTCAGTTCGAGATACCACCCGTAGGGCGAGGCGGTCTTGGGGTCGGCCGCGCGCCGCCAGGCATAGACGAAGTCGTGCGCGGTCACCGGATCGCCGTTCGACCATCTGGCGTTCTTGCGCAGCGTGAAGGTGTAGGTCCGGTTGCCGTCAGACGCGGCGTAGGAGGTGGCGACGCCGGGCACGAGCCTGCCGTCGGCGTCCTGGCTCAGCAGCCCCTCGAACAGGTCGCGGATCACGTGGAAGCCCGAAACATCCTCGTTCAACTGAGGATCGAGCGTCGGAAACTGATCGAGCAGGCGGTAGGTGAAGGTCTGGTTGTCGGACAGCGCCTCGCCGGTCGCCGGATGGGTCCCGGCGGCGTTGGCCTGCGCACCCACGAACAACGCGACCACGGATGCCGCCTTGAGAATTGAGGTAAGCGTCGTTTGCGGTTTCTCGACCGGCATGCCTCTCCCTTTCGGGGTCCAGTTTTCCCGGCGGGAGGTTAGTCGATTGCCGGATTCGGCTCTAGCAGGATCGAAGGGAGCCGCGGCGCTCAGGTAAGGCGGTCGATCTCCGCCAATTCCGCCTCGGACAGCGCCCACCCCGCGGCCTTCGCATTGCCCGCGATCTGCTCGGGCGAGGTAGCGCCGGCGATCACGCTGAGGGTGGCCGGCTGGCAGGCCAGCCAGGAGACGGCCAGCTCCAGCAGGCTTCGGCCGCGCGCTTCCGCGAAGTGCGCGAGCCTCTCGACCGCCTCCCACCGGGCGTCCGGCACAAAGCCGGCGGAGAGCCGGGTTCCCCTGGGCCATTCCTCGCCGCGCCGGTACTTGCCGCTCAGCAGCCCGTTGGCCAGCGGGTAGTAGGGCAGGATCCCCATCCCGCCTTCCGCGCATGCCGGCGCCACGTCGTCCTCGATCCCGCGCTCCAGCAGGCTCCAGGGGTTCTGCGCGGTGACGAAGGCGCACCAGCCGCGCTCCTCCGAGACCGCCTTCGCCCGCTCGATCTGTTCGCCGGAGAAATTGGAGCAGCCGACGAAGCGCACCTTGCCCTGGCGCACCAGAAGATCCAGCGCCTCCAGCGTCTCCTCGATCGGCGTCGACGGGTCCGGGCGGTGGAGCTGGTAGAGGTCGATCCTGTCGGTGCGCAGGCGCCGCAGGCTGCCCTCGACCGCCTTGGTCACCTTGCGCCGCGAAGCGCGGCCGTTCCAGCCGAACTTGGTGGCGATCGCGATGTCCTCGCGGCGGGCACCGAGCGCGTTGCCGAGGAATTTTTCCGACTTCCCGTTGCCGTAGGACTCGGCGGTGTCGAACAGCGTGATTCCGGCGTCCAGCGCGGCGTGGATCACCGCGCGGGACTCACGCTCGCGAAGCCGGCGGCCGAAATTGTTGCACCCGAGCCCGACGACGGACGCGGTCAGCCCTTCCGCTCCTCCGACGGACCGGAATTTCATGCGCCGCCCCTAGCCCGCGCTATGGCGCTCCGCGCCTTCCCGGCCCGCCTTCCATGCGTTCCACGCCCGGAGGTTCTCGTGCGCCGAATCCCCGTGTTCCGCGAATTCGCGCGACTCGGCATCGTCCTCGGCGGTGAACTCGAAGCGGTAGCCGTTGGGGTCGTGGAAATAGATCGAGCTGCAGATTCCGTGCCGTATCGGGCCGTCGTAGGAGACTCCGGCGCCGGTCAGGCGGTCGGCCCATCGGGCGAGCGCGTCGTGGTCGGCGACCCGCATGGCGAAGTGGAGGTCCATGCCCCAGCGGGTCTTGTAGAGCTCGTCCGGATCGTCCTCTTCGCGGAACGGCACGTCGAAATAGGCGACGTAGTTCGACTGTCCGGGCTCGTCCGCGTGGCTGCCGATGTCGAAGAAGATGTGCATGTAGCTGACCGCTTCGCCGGTGGTCGGGTGTTCGTCGATCTGCAGCGCCATGACGAGGGGAAAGCCGATCCGGTCCTCCCAGAAGGCGCGGGTCTCCTCGGCGTCGCGGCAGCGATAGGCGGAATGGTGGAGGCCGAGCGCATCGACCTCGCGTCTGGTGGGGGTCATGGCCGCCCTCCCGGTTGTTGCCCCGCGACCTTAGCAGAATTCGTGCCCGGTCAGCGGTCGTGGGGAGGGTTTCTCGATGCCTGTATCCGCTTGATGCGCTCGGGCCAGGTCGAGCGGATGAAGGCGAGGATGTCCCAGATTTCGTCGTCGGTGAGCGCGTCCCCAAAACCCTCCATGCCGCTCTTGAACCCGGCGATCCCCCGCGCCTCCATCAGCGCCTTGCCGCCCAGCTTCGTGTAGTCGAAGAGCAGCCGGTTGTCGTGATGCCAGGTATGGCCCGTCCTGTCGTGCGGCGGCGCCGGGAGCAGCCCGTCCTCGCCGATCCGCCGCCAGTTCGGCTGGCCTTCGAGCTCGGCGCCGTGGCAGGAGGCGCAGTGCTCCTTGTAGAGAACTTGCCCGTTGCGGAGGTCGCGGTTCTCCAACTCGTGACCGGCCTCGGCGGCGGCGGGCAGCAGGAGCGCGAGGACCGGCAGGAGCCGCTTCACGCGACCTCCACCCAGGTCTTCATCCCCGACGCCTGGTGCGCCAGCGTGTGACAGTGGATCAGCCACTTGCCCGGGTTGTCGAAGACGCAGAGCACGTCCCGGCTCTTGCGCGCACCGACCAGCGTGGTGTCGCGGTAATGGCCGGGCGAGCCGTCCTCGCGCAGCTCGTGGAAGTGGTGGCCGTGGATGTGGATGCCGTGCGGGAAGGCGGTGTCGTTCCGCATCGCGATCCGGACCGTCTCGCCGCGCGCGAAGAGCTGCCAGGGCGCGTCGGGCATGCCGGAACGGTCGTTGAAGGCCCAGAAGTCGTCGCCGCCGTGCCGCCCGCCCATCGCGCCGCCCTGCATGGCGAGCGTGAGCCGCCGCGCCCCTTTCTGATCGGGCGCGGGGATGACGGTCGGCGGCAGAGGCTCGACCGGGCCCCGCGCCGGCGCGGGGTTGCTCCCCTCGACGGCGATGGTGCCGAGCGCGTAGGGCTCGCCCCGGGGAAGCAGGTGGAAGGTCACCGGCCCGGCAACGTCGAGCACGATGTCGGTCCGCTGCGCCGGCGCGAGGACGGGCTCGCCGACCGGTTCGGGAACGGCGAGCGGCATCCCGTCATGCGCGACGATCGCCCCGCTGCCGCCGCCGATCCTCACCTTGAACGTCCTCGCCGTCGCCGCGTTGATCAGCCGCAGCCGGACCCGGTCGCCCTTGCGCACCCGGTCGCGGGAGAAGAACGCGCGCCCGTAATTGCCGAGCCGCCCGGCGTGGGAGAAATCGTGCCGGTCGCCGAAGCTCGGATGCAGCTTGCCCTCGCGCGTCAGCCGCCAGTCGTCGAGCACGACCGCGATGTCGCGGTCGACCTTCGGCGGGTCGCGCTCCTCCACGATCAGCGGACCGTAGAGCCCCTTCGCCACCTGCTCCCAGGAGCGGTGATGGGCGTGGTACCAGTAGGTGCCAGGATGGGTCGCGGCGAAGTCGTATCGGAAGCTCTTGCCGGGTTCGACCGCGTCCTGGGTCAGACCCGGCACCCCGTCCATCGCGTTGTCGATATGGATGCCGTGCCAGTGGATCGCGCTCGGCTGTCCGGTCCCGTTCTCGAACGCGACCGAGACCCGCCCGCCCTCGACCGCGCGGACCTCGGGTCCCGGCATCGACCCGTTGAACCCCAGCATCTCCGTCGGCCCGTGCCCCTCTTCGTCGGGCAGCAGGCGGGCGGCGACGGGCTCCGCCCTCAGTCGCATCGGCCCCGCCCGCCCGGTCGACGGCAGGAGCGCGCAGGCCGCGGAGGTCGCGAGAAACTGCCTTCGGTTCATGGCGCGCTAAACATGGCACGGATCGGGACGGGGTCCAAGGCAGTGCGCGGCTACTCGGAATGAGGAAAGTGGAAACTGTCCCTCACCCTGAGTAGCGGCGAAGCCGCGTATCGAAGGGGGCTTACCCCGAAAGGTTGACAGGCGGTGAGCTGGTGCGTTCGGCGATGGGAACGCCGCCCCGTCCCGCCGCCCGTCTCGGTCGACCCGGCGTCCGTCCCCTGTCGTCATGCCCGGACTTGTTCCGGGCATCCACGTGCCGCAGCGTAACGATAAGGGCCGGGGCGGGCGAAGCGGCGGAGCGACGTGGATACCCGGAACAAGTCCGGGCATGACGGAAGAAATGTCGTGGGTCTCCCACCCGTCAACCTTTCTTTGTAAGCCCCTATCGAAGGGGGCTTATAAAGATAGCTTGACGGTGACCGGGCCGCCGTCCGGTGTGAAAGGGGTATGCCCCGGCGCTTCACGGACCGACTGTCGCCTCCCGCGCGTCAAACAATCGATATAAGCCCCTGTCTAAAAGCGCCGTCTCCGGAACACTCGCGCAGCTCGCCCCGCTTTGGCAGGATGCCCGGCATGGCGCGCGAGACGACAGACGAGGCGCCGCTCTACCTCACCACCAGGGAGGTGGCGGCGCTGTTGCGGGTGAAGGAGCGCAAGATCTACGACCTCGCGGCGGCGGGCGAGATCCCGCACCGCCGGATCACCGGCAAGCTGCTCTTCCCCCGCGCCGAGCTGATGGACTGGGCCGGGCTTGGAGCCGAGGGCGCGCTGTCGGAACGGCCCATGGTGCTGGCCGGCTCGCACGACCCGCTGCTCGAATGGGCGGTGCGCGAATCCGGCTCGGGGCTGGCGACCATCCTCAACGGCAGCGCCGACGGGCTGCGGCGCTTCGTCGACCGCGAGGCGTCGCTCGCCGGCATACACTTCCACGAGGAGGGCGGCGAGTGGAACGTCGGCACCGTCGGGGAGTGGCGGCTGGTGGGCTGCGTGCTGCTCGAATGGGCGGTGCGCTCGCGCGGGCTGATCCTCTCGGAAGAGGCCCGGGACCGCGTGGAAAGCGTCGCCGACCTCAAGGGGATGCGGGTCGCGATGCGCCAGCCGGGCGCGGCCGCGGCGGCGCTGTTCGAGGAGCTCCTGTCGCAGGCGGGCATGGAGGAGACCGACATCGTGCGCCCCGCCACCCCGGCCTGGACCGAGACCGACGCAGCGGCGGCGGTCGCGGCGGGCGAGGCCGACGCGGCGCTCGGGATCGAGGCCATGGCGCGGCAGTTCGACCTGCCCTTCCGGCTGCTGGTCCTGGAGCGCTTCGACCTGGTGGTCGACCGCCGCGCCTACTTCACCGGGCCGGTGCGCGCCCTGCTCGACTTCGCCCGCGGCAAGGCGATGAGGGAGAAGGCGATGGCGATGGGCGGCTACGCGATGTCGGACACCGGCAAGGTGCGCTGGCTCTCGCCCTGAGATCAGAGCTTGATGGCCGCCAGGAGCGCCGCCAGGTAGACCGCCGCGGTGCCGATCTGCGACCCGGCGACCCACCTGATCGTGTCGGCCGACGACTGCGTGATTTTCGTTTCGAGAGCGGCGCACCGGGCATCGATTTTCTGTTCGATGGCTTCGAACTTCACATCGACGGTTTCGAACCTCGTCTCCAGCCCCTCGCGCAGGTGGTCCATGTCCTTCGCGATGGCCGCGCCCTGGGCCTCGAGCTTCCGGTCGAATTCCGCGCGAAGCTGTCTGAACTGCCCTCCGAACTCCTCGCGCAACTGGCCGAACTCTCCTCCGAACTCCTCGCGTACCCGGCCGATCTCCTCTCTGAGCTCCGCGCGAAACTCTCCGGTCTCCGCTCGCAGCCGGTCGATGTCCTCGCCGGTCGCGAAATCGCGATCGACCCAGTGCGCCTGCTGCCGCACGACAACGCCGGCCTGCTCCGGCGGCATCCCGGCGGCCACCAGCTCCTCGACGGCGCGCTGTGTGTCGAACAGCAGGACGGAATGGGCTTCGGCCATGAGCGCATCCTATATCGAACACGCTATGGTTGCAAACCGTTCGGGCATGATCTACCCGTCATCGCGCGCGAGCGAGGGGACGCAGACGGTCCGTCCGTCGGCCAGGGCCTCGACCTTCACGTCGACGCCGTAGACCGCCGACAGCGCGTCCTCGGTGAGCGCGTCGCGCGGCGCGCCGGTCGCCCGCACCCGTCCCTCGTGCAGCAGCGCGACGCCGGTGCCGACGGCGAAGGCGTGGTCGGGGTCGTGGGTCGACAGGATCACCGTGAGCCCGTCGGCGGCGAGCCCCGCGATCTCGCGCAGCACCAGGGTCTGGTTGCCGAAATCGAGGCTGGCGGTGGGCTCGTCCATGATCAGGACGGGCGTTTCCTGGGCGAGCGCGCGGGCGATCAGCACGAGCTGGCGCTGCCCGCCCGAGAGCCGCGTGTAGTCGTCCCCGGCGAGGTCCTCGATGCGGAGCCGCGCGAGCGCCTTCATCGCCGCCGCGCGGTCGGCCTCGCCGGGCTGGGAGAACAGGCCGAGCCGCGCCGTCCGTCCCATCAGCACGACCTCCTGCACCGGATAGGCGAACGGCGCGGCGTGCGCCTGCGGGACGTAGGCCGCATGGGTCGCGATCTCGGCCCGCGCCAGCGCCTCCAGCGTCCTGCCGGCGAGCAGCACCGCGCCGCCGCGCGCCGGGATCAGCCCGAGCAGCGTCTTGAACAGCGTCGTCTTGCCCGACCCGTTGGGGCCCAGCAGGCACAGCACATCGCCCGGACCGGCGCCGAGATCGATCCCGCTCCCGACCTCGTGGCCGGGATAGCCGATGGCGAGATCGCGGGTCTCGATCGTCACGCCCATGTCCGCCGCCCCCGCCCGAGAAGCCAGAGGAAGAACGGCGCGCCGACCACCGCCGTGAGGATGCCGAGCGGCACCTCGACGGCCGAGACGGTGCGCGCCAGCGTATCGACGGCGAGCATGTAACCCGCGCCGAGCAGCGCCGCGGCGGGCAGGAGCCGCCCGAACCCGGGGCCGACGAGCATCCGCGCGATATGCGGGATCACCAGCCCGACCCAGCCGACGACGCCGGCGACCGCCACCACGCTCGCCGTGATCAGCGTGGCGCAGACGATGACGACGAGCCGGAGCCTGCCCGCCTCGACCCCGAGCGCGCGCGCCTCCTCGTCGCCCAACGCGAGCACGTTGATCCGCCAGCGCAGCAGGACCAGCGGCACCAGCCCGCCCAGCACGACGGGCGCGGCGGGCAGGATGTCCTCGGTCTTCACCCCGGCGAGGCTGCCGAGCAGCCAGAAGGTGATCGCCGGCAGCTGGTCGTAGGGATCGGCCAGCACCTTGAGGAGCGAGGTCGCCGCCCCGGTCAGCGCGCCCACCACCACGCCGGCCAGCACCAGGATCAGCGTGCGGTCTCCGACGCTGACCGAAGCCGCGACGAAGCCGACCAGCGCCACCGCGGCGAGCCCGCCCGCGAAGCCCATCAGCTGGATCGCGATCACCGGGAGCGACAGGAAGATGCCGAGCACCGCGCCCAGCCCGGCACCCGCCGAGACGCCGAGGATGTCGGGCGAGACCAGCGGGTTGCGGAACAGCGTCTGGTAGCACGCGCCGGCGGCGGCGAGCGCGGCGCCGACCAGCAGCGAGGCGGTCACCCGGGGCAGGCGGATCGAGAGCAGCACGGTTTCCGCCTGCCCCCCGCCCCCGCCGCCGGCGAGGATCCCGAGCGCCTCGCCGAGCCCGAGCGGGTAAGGCCCGATCAGCAGCGCGCCGAACGAGCCCGCGACCAAGGCGGCCGTGAGCCAGAGCGAGGTTCGGGCCGACCCCGGAGTCACCGCCGCATCCTCCCCGTCATCGCATCCCCGCCATCGCCGCCGCGCATCGGACATTACTCCCAACGCCATCATGCCCGGAACAAGTCCGGGACCGACGGAAAAGAGGGGGCTTATATAGATAGCTTGACAGGGGTGTGGGCAGGCGCCGGCGCGCGCTGGCGGCGTCCACCTCCCCCTCACCCCGACCCTCTCCCCGCGGGGGAGAGGGAGGCTCGCCCGCCGGGCGCTCCCTGCCTTCCCCCCTCCCGCTTGCGGGAGGGGCCGGGGGAGGGCGGACGCCGTTGAGCAACCGGATGGAAGGAAGGGTGAGGGCGGCGGCTTCCGGGTACTGCCCGCGCTCCCTCAGGGCGCGCGTCCCCTCGCCCATTCGAGCAGCCGGTCGAGCTCGGCCTCGCCGGGATCGACATGGTACCAGAGCCGGTAGAACGCGGCGGTATCCGCCCGCAAATCGCCCTTCCAGCGCTCCGGGTAGAACACGCCGGCGAGCCATTTGAGCCCCATCAGCCGGTTGACCGAGGGCGGCCGGTCGATCCAGCCGAACGGCGCTGTGGGCGAGAGATACACCCTCCCCCGCCGGACCGCGGCAATCCCCCGCCACAGCGGATCGCGCCAGACGCGGGCGTAGAAGACGCGGTCCCAGGTCACCACGGTGTCGGGGTCGGCGACGATGACCTGTTCGGGCGAGGCCTGGACCAGCCCGTACCGGCCCGGAACCTCGGCCACGTTGCGCCCGCCGGCGCGCTCGACGATCTCGGTGTTGATCGAGCCCTTGAGCCCGGTCTCCAGCCCGTCCGGTCCGCGCGCCAGATAGACCCGCGGGCGCTCCCCGGCCGGCACCGCGCCGAGCGCCTCGTCCAGCGCGGCGAAGGTCGCCTCGACGTCGCGCGCCAGAGCCTCGCCGCGCTCCGGCACGCCAAGCGCGCGGCCGACCAGGCGGAGCGATCTCGCGGTCTCGGAAAACCGTCCGTTGACCAGGATGTAGGGGATGCCGGTCTGTTCCTGCACCCGGTCGGCGAGGTCGATATAGGTGCCGCGCACCGAGCCGAAATCGACGATCAGGTCGGGCCGCAAGGCCAGCACGCGCTCCAGGTTCGCCTCCCCGCCCCGCCCGGTGAGCCGCCCGGTCTCGGGCAGGTCGCGGAAGCGCGCCGCGATATAGGGCTTCTCGTCATCCCTGAGCGCGCGCGGCCAGCCCAGCAGCACCTCGGGCCGGACGGCATAAAGCATGATCGCCGCCGGCGGGCCGGAGGCGAAGACGCGGGTGACGGTGTCGGGGATCTCGACCGCGCGGCCGGCGGAGTCGGTGACGGTGCGCGCCTCCGCCGGGGCGGCGAGCAGGGCGAGGGTGGCGAGGAGGGTGCGGGGGATCATTGCGGCTCCGTGGTGGCGTCCCCTTTGTGCATCAGCTTGGCGGGCGGGGGAAGGGTATGTCCGATCCGCGCTCCGATCACTGCGCGGCAATCCTGTACAGCCCTTGAAATCGAGGATCGCCGGCCATCCCGGCATTCGCTTCAACCAAGGCATCGAGAATTTCGCGAAGGTGATACCTCTCGTAGACCTGCAGGACTTCCGCATCCACCACCCGGTCAAGCACGCGAAGCATCGACTCCGGATACTGCTCGGCATGACCGTTCTCATTGAGACGGTAGAGGCCACGACCCTCTAGCGGCCGCAAATAATCAAGTGACCACTCGGTCGCTTGTGCAAATGCCTCCCCGCACTCAGCCAGCAATTCGAGAATTGCCTCCGATGTTCCCGCTGTATTTCGAGCCGCTGCCTGCGGCCAGTACTTGCGAAGCCAGGGATGTACCATCTCGCGCCAAATGCGCTCCCGTTCCGTAGCCTCGCCGGTGAGCCGCCGCTTCAGGGTTCCAAGCACCGTCTTGAGACCTTTTTCCGGCAACGCATCGACAACACCGCGGATTTCTTGCTCGCTCAGTTCTTCCCGCGCTTCCAGGCAAACCGTCATGAACAGGCTCCTGAGGTTGCCGAGCTTTCGATACTCCGGTCCTTCGCTTCGCAAGATTTCCAGAAACGGTTCTTTGAACGCTCTCAGGAGGTCGGGACCAACGCTTGGCGACCAGCCGTAAGCGGACCACAAGCTGGCGGCTTCGCCTTATGGACGTTTAGTTCACCGCTGGGCGGCGCCGATAGCCGTTCGATGACGGTCCGACGCACGGCCCGGGTTCCCAGCCGCTCGTCCCGTTCCAGAAGGTCGAGCGCCTTGTCCAGAGTAACCCTCCGCTGAGGGCCGCCTGTCTGGTTTGGCGGATTCGGCGAGAGTAATGGATCGTGGATGGCCGCCGGCTTGGTGTCCATCAGGCGATTAAGTGGACACGATCGCGGATGCCGGACGAGGCGGCGGAGCGTCTGCACGGCGACGACGCGCCTGTTCCGGTGCTGGCCAAGGGCAAGACAGCCACGGGCCGCGCCTGGGTCTACGTGCGCGACGATGCGCCGTTCGCCGGCGCGGACCCGCCGGCGGCTTTGTTCCGCTACTCCAGGGACCGCTCGGGCGATCATCCGGCCGAACACCTCCGGACCTTCACTGGTATCCTTCAGGCCGACGCCTATACCGGTTACAGACGGCTCTACGAGCCTGGCCGTTCGCCGGGGCCCGTCACAGAAGCGCTGTGCTGGGCGCATGGCCGGCGGAAGTTCTACGAACTCGCGGACATTGCGGCCGGCAAGAGACGGGGCAAGCGCGCGCCGCCGATCTCGCCGCGGGCACTGGAGGCCGTGAAGCGCATCGGCGCGCTGTTCGTCATCGAACGCGAGATCAACGGCGAGACTGCCGAGCGGCGCCTGGCCGTGCGCCGGGAACGCAGCACGCCGCTCGTCGCGGAGCTCGGAGACTGGATGCACACCGAGCGCGCCGGGCTCTCGCGTCACGCCGCCGTGGCCAAGGCGATGGATTACATGCTGAAGCGCTGGGACGGCTTCGCCCGCTTCCTCGACGACGGCCGCATCTGCCTCACGAACAACGCCGCGGAGCGGGCGCTTCGCGGCATCGCGCTCGGACGCAAGTCCTGGCTCTTCGCCGGCTCCGATCGTGGCGGCGAGCGGGCGGCGGTGAAGTACACCCTCATCGGGACCGCCAAGCTCAACGACGTCGATCCCCAGGCCTGGCTCGCCGACGTCCTCGCCCGCATCGCCGAGCTGCCGCAGACCCGCCGGCACGAACTCCTGCCCTGGCACTGGAAGGCTGAACGGCAACAGGCCCTGGCCGCATAGCCTGCCGCCTTCGTCGGATGCCTGCGGCCGGACCGATCCGACCGGCGGAGAATTCGGATAACGAATTCCTATCGTCCCCATTGGAAAAGCCGTCTGGTAGCGGCGGCAGACGTGCCCCACGTGACTCGGTAACGCATCCCTTCGGTGAGCGGCCTCCGGATCGAAGAGGAGCACGGCAATGGCCGAGCCCGATGCCAAACGAGCGGCAGGATCCGCGATCGCGCTCCTCGCCGCCGCCCTCGCGCTTCTTCTTTCCGTGGACGCCGCGGCGGAGGCCTCCTGCGGCAAGGGCAGCCGGGTGAACCACCGGGACGCCGAATGCCTGAGCGCCAACTGGAACAACCGGGGCGTGCTGAGGAAGAGCCCCGACCCGGGCGTCAGCGGGCTCGCCCGCGGCGCGAGAGCCGTCACCGCCGAGCGATGCCGCACGAGGTTCCATCGCAGGGGCATGGCCAGGCACTCCTGCTGGAACGTGACGGCCGACACGTCCATCGCGGGCGAGACCGAAAACTGCGTCGTCATGGCGGAGTGCCAGCGCACGAACCCGGTCGACATACTCTCACGGCACTCCGGCATCACCTTGCCATTCGACGAGGTGGGCGACCTCTTCAACTGCGACGGCATATTGACGCTCGGGCCCTGCCCGCAGAGCTGGGACGGCCAGGGGGTGCTCTCGGTGTCGGACGCGGAGACAGGGGAGGGTCCGGGCGCTTCGCTCGTATTCATGGTCACGCTGTTCGGGATCGCCGACGCCACGGTGGAGGTGGACTACGCCACCGCGAACGGCACGGCCTCGGAGGGATCGGACTATTCGGCGGCGAGCGGAACGCTGACCTTCAGGCGCCACGACCTGGCAAAGGCGGTCACGGTCCCGGTGCTGGACGACGGGCACGACGAGCCGGCCGAGACGGTGGTGCTGAGGCTCTCGAACCCGCGCAGGGCGCGGATCGCCGACCCCGAGGGGACCGGCACGATCCGCAACGGCGACGAGACGCAGAGCCCGGCACTCACCGTCGCCTACACGACGGCGCCGCCGGCGGAGCACGACGGCGAGAACGAGTTCAACTTCCAGATCGCGTTCAGCGAAGCGCCCGATTCTTACAGCTACAGGACGCTGCGCGACGACACGCTCCGCATCGAGCAGGGGGACACGCGGCTCACGCCATCGGTGAACCGTCTTGAATGGGGCAAGAACCGGCGCTGGAACGTGCGGGTGACACCGACCGGCAAGGGCGACATCACCATAGCGGTCGGCTCCGACCATCCGTGCACCCACGCGTACGCCGTGTGCACCGAGGACGACCGGGCACTCGCGAACAGCTTGAGCGCCACCGTCCAGGACCCTGCGGGACTCTCCGTTGCCGACGCCACGGGACAAGAGGCCGCAGACGCAACGCTCGACTTCGCAGTCACGCTCTCGCGTGCATCGACCTCCCAGGTCATGGTGGACTACGCGACCTCGGACGGGACGGCGACGGCGGGCTCGGACTACACCGCGACCTCGGGCACGCTGGCCTTCGCTGTGGGGGAGACGGAGAAGACGGTGTCGGTGCCGGTGCTCGACGATTCCATCGACGAAGGAGAGGAGACGTTCACGCTGACGCTGTCGAACCCGCAGGGCGGCAACGGGGCGTATCTGGCCGACGCAGTGGCGACGGGGACGATCGAGAACGCCGATGCGATGCCGCGGGCGTGGCTGGCGCGCTTCGGGCGCACGGTGGCGGAGCAGGTGATCGAGGCGGTCGAGGGCCGGTTCTCGGCGCCGCGCGCGGCGGGTGCTGAGATGACGCTTGCCGGCGAGCGGATCGGCCTGAGCGGCGCCGGGCCGGAGGACCCCGGGCCGGGAGGCGGCGATGCGCGGGCGGAGCCGGACGAAGCGGAGGCGCGCTCGAGGCTGGCGGCGATGGTGGCCTGGCTGCGCGGCGCGGAGGATGCCGATGGCGGCCGGGCGGGCTACGGCTCGCGCGCGGTGACGCCGCGCGATCTGCTGACCGGGTCTTCGTTTGCGCTGACCGGCGAGGCGAAGGCTGGCGGCACGGTCTCGCTGTGGGGCCGGGGCGCGGTGTCGCGCTTCGACGGCCGCGAGGGCGCGCTCACGCTGGACGGCGAGGTGGCGAGCATGATGCTGGGCGCGGACTGGGCGCGGGATCGCTGGACGACGGGTCTTCTGGTGTCGCGCTCGGTGGGCGAGGGCGGCTACCGGGGCGTGTCGGCGGGCACGGTGGAGAGCACGCTGACCGGCTTCTTCCCCTACGGGCGCTACGCGGCGAGCGAGCGTGTGACGCTGTGGGGCGTGGCGGGCTACGGCACGGGCGAACTCGTGCTGACGCCGGAGGGCCAGCCGGCGATGCGGACCGACATGGACCTCGCGATGGGCGCGGTGGGCCTGCGCGGGGTGGCGGTGGAGGCTCCAGCGGAAGGCGGGTTCGAACTGGCGGTGAAGAACGATGCGATGGCGGTGCGCACGACCTCGGAGAAGGTGGCGGGCATGGAGTCGGCGGAGGCCGACGTGACCCGGCTGCGCCTGGGTCTGGAGGGAACGTATCGCGGGCTGACGCTGGGCACCGGCACGCTGGCGCCGACGGCCGAGATCGCGCTGCGCCATGACGGCGGCGACGCGGAGACCGGGTTCGGTGTCGATCTTGGCGGCGGCCTCGCCTGGTGGGACCCGGAGAACGGCCTCTCGGCGGAGTTCCGGGGACGTGGTTTGCTGACGCATGAGTCGCAGGGCTTCCGCGACCGGGGCGTCTCGGGCTCGTTCGCCTGGGCGCCGGGAGAGCGCTCCGGCCGGGGTCCGTCATTGACGCTGACCCAGACCGTGGGCGCCTCGGCCACGGGCGGCGCGGACGCGCTGTTCGGGCAGCGCCATCTCGGCGGTCTCGCCGCGAACGACAATGAGGACGACCTCGAGAACCGCCGCCTTGAGCTGCGGATGGGCTACGGCTTCTCCGCCCTCGGCGACCGGTTCACCTCGACGCCGGAGTTCGGTCTCGGGCTCTCCAACGGGAACCGGGAGTACAGCCTCGGCTGGCGGCTTGTGCATGGCGGCAGCGCCCCGGACGGGAACACGCTGGAACTCGCCATCGAAGCCCGGCGGGGCGAGCGCGCCGCCAACGACAAGGCTCGGCCGGAGCACGCCGCCGCCATCCGTGTGACTTCCCGGTTCTAGGCTGTCAGGCGGCCTTCGCCGGATAGTTACGCAGCAAGGCACTCATGTCGGCGTTGAACTGCGCATCGCCGATCTTCCCCGCGAGGTTCCGCTCGAACATCGCGCGGGTCACCGGTGTGCCCTCGCGCTCCATGTATTCCCGGAACGCCGCAACGATCCGTCCGGCATCACTCCGCCCGTCAGCGAGCCCCATCGCCAGATCGAACAGATCCCGGCCCTTGCGGCGCTGATAGAGCGCTCGCATCTTGGTTGCCAGCAGCTCGTCGAGCTCGAAGATCGTGATATCGGCCCGCCCGGAGTACCACCGCGACCCGACCGAGAATGGGCTTCGGGTGAAGCCCAGCACCGCGAAATGCTCTCGGGTGTTGATCTCGACCTTGAGGCGCAGCCGAATCGCCGGCACGTCCTCGGACTGGAACCGGTAGCCGAACGTCACCCGGCCCTCCGACTGCTTCCACCGCGCTTCACCAAGCCAGGGATCGAGCGCGTTTCGCACGGCGTCCATCATCGGGCCGGCCGGCCCAGGCTCTACCTGGACCAGATCGATGTCCTCGGAGTAGCGCGCGGGCGGCGTCAGGTAGAGCTTGTAGAGGGCCGTGCCGCCCCGGAAGGCGAGCGCGCCGGCGAGGACAGGATCGGAGAATACCTCGACCAGGGCCCGACTGATGACCAGATCCTGCTCGACCTGGAAATCCTCGCTCCACGGCGCCCGCTCCCGCCACTGCGTGATGTAGTCCCGCGGGATCACGCGTCCGCCTCGATGCTTGCGTTCACCAACAGCCGCCATTCCCTCGACCGCTGCGCACTCCAGGCATCCGCGCCGGGCAAGAGTTTCGTGTAATTGCGCGCGTGCTGTCGCACATGCTCCTTGAGCGGCACCACCCTGTCTCCGGCCCCGACATGCTCCAGGAGATGGCCCAGACGCTGCGCCCAGAGAATCGATGAGGACTTCGACGCCTTGACGAGACGCTCCGGGTCCATGTCCTCGCCGAGCTCGGAAAGCACGCCCGCCACCCGGTCCAGTCCGCCGGCACGATGCATGTACCCCACCAGGTCGATCGCTGTCGCTTCCACGGTCGAGACCACGACCGTGCCGCGGGGAGTGTTGAACCTCTCGACCGGCACGGCAGCGAGGTTCCGGCGCGCCACGAAAGCGACCCGGACGCCGCCGCAGACGATCGCCGGGCGGTTCCTTTCAACCACCACCTGAAACTCCTGCGGGCGATGATGAGCGGCGCCGTGATACTGCGCGGCCGAGAGGAGGCCCACGTAGTAGCGAGTGCTCCGATGCTCCATCAGCGCCGGGATAAACTGATCCGCCGGCAGGCAGCCGAGCCGCCTGTATTCGGGCGCCACGATGACGTAGAACCCGCGCGCGGGGCTTGCGATCTCCCCCTTGGCCGCGAGACGGCTCAGTGCCTGGCGCGCCGCCGCTTCGGAGACCCCGAGGGCCGAACGAACCTCGGACGAAGTAAAGTGATAACGGCCGCGGGCGGCCAAATCGCCGATGAGGTCGCGGGCGCGCGGTGCGGTATGTGCATACATGACGCCGACAAAGTAGCACCAATTGTTACATTATCCATGTGAAATATTGCTCATGCAGGGTGCGTCGGTCCGGAATCTTAGCCTGCCTCTTGTCAGAGCCGCGCTGGCCTACTCAAGAGGAGGGCGGAACTAAAGCGGCGGCGAGAGGTGTACGATACGAGAGGCGGAGGGGTGTCCTCCTGGCTCCGCCTTGCGAACTCGAACGCAAAGGACTCGAACGTGAGCACCAGCTTCGGGGAATGAGAATCCGGCAGACGGGCCATCTCGCTCGTCTCCGCTTCAAGGTTGAACGACCATCCGAAGGCAGTGCCGGGAAGTCGACGTTGACCCGCCGGGTCTCCACGTTGGCCCGCCGCGCCCGCGACCAGTCCACCTGCGCGCTCACATCCTTTCCGGACTCGAAGGCCCGGTCGAACTCATGGGCTTTCTTGGCGCTCGATCTCCTCTCGCCGGGCGCGGCGCACCGAGACGATCCTTATGCGTTCGCCCCCCGCCCTACCGCTCCAAATTCCTGAGCGCCTCGCGCCGGCTGAGCGCGGAGAGGCCGGGATGGGCTTCGACGAACGCCGTCACCCAGGCCGGGTCGGTCTTGGCGTATTCGCGCAGCGCCCAGCCGATGCCCTTGCGCAGGAAGAACTCCGGATGGCCGACGGACGGGCGGATCGCGTCGGCGAGCAGCGTCGTGTCGGTCTCTCCTTTGGCGCGCAGCTGGGCGAGGATCGCGGTCCGCCGCTTCCAGATGTCGTCGTCCCGCGCCCAGTCGCGCAGCGCGGCCGCGGTCGGGCCGGGGTGGGCGGCGAGCATGGTTCCCACCCCCCGGCCGGCGATCGCGTCCACGTAGTCCCACCAGGCGCCGGTGACGACCATCTCCTCGACCATGGGAAGCCGCGCCGGCTCCAGCCATTTCGCATGGCGCGGGAAGACCAGCAGCTCGACCGCCGCGTAGCGTTCCTCGCGCCTTGCCGCCTTGCGCCACAGCCCGAGCACCTCCGCCTCCCAGGCGCCGGCGTCGGGCAACGGATGCGCCCGGAACGCGGCGCGGGCGATCCGCCGGCAGTGCGGCACGCCGACGCCGAAATAGGGCATTTCGGACTTCATGTAGGCCTGCTGCTGGGGCGCCCGCGCCGGGTCGGCGGCTTCGGCGAGCGCGGCGATGACGGCCTCCCGGAGGCTCACCGCGCGCCCCCTCGCCGCGCCGCGTTGGGGAAGAACAGCTGCCGCCCGTCCACCCGGTGGGACGCGATGGCGGCCTGGCCCTCCGGGGACAGGATCCAGTCGACGAATTGCCGGGCAAGCGCCGCCTTCACGTTCGGGTGGCGCGCCGGGTTCACGGCCACGATGCCGTACTGGTTGAACAGCCTGGCGTCGCCCTCGACCGCGATCCGGTGGCCGCGCTTGTTGCCGAAGGCGATCCAGCTCGCCCGGTCGGTCAGCACATAGGCGCCCATGCCGATGCCCGTGTTGAGCGTCGCCCCCATGCCGGAGCCGGTCTCGCGGTACCAGGTTCCGGAATGCGCGGCGGCGTCGATCCCGGCCGCCCGCCACAGGCGCAGCTCCGCCTTGTGGGTGCCGCTGTCGTCGCCGCGCGAGGCGAAGACCGCCTTCGCCCGGGCGATCGCCGCCAGCGCCGCGGCCGCGTCCCTCTTGCCCCTCACGCCGGCGGGGTCGGCGGGCGGGCCGACGATGACGAAGTCGTTGTACATCGCGTCGTGGCGGGCGGCGCCGTGGCCCGCGGCGACGAACGCCTCCTCGGCCCCGGTGTCGTGGACCAGCAGCACGTCGCCGTCGCCCCTGGCGGCGTTGCGAATCGCCTGGCCGGTGCCGACCGCGACGACGCGCACCGCGATCCCGGTCTTCTCGCGGAACATCGGCAGGATGCGGTCGAACAGGCCCGAGTTACGGGTCGAGGTGGTCGACTGGACGACGATGAACCGGTCCGCCGCCGCCGCGCTTTCCGCGAGGCCGAGCGCGAGGAGGAAGGCGAGGGCGCGCCGGATCATCGGGCCGGGCCGAGCCAGAGCCGGCCTTCGAGCCAGGCGCGGGCGGCCTCCGAGCGCGGCGCGTCGAGGACCTCGGCGACCTTGCCCATCTCGACGACCCGGCCGGCGTGGAGGAACACCGCCTCGTCGGCCAGCCTGCGCGCCTGGCCCGAATCGTGGGTCACCATCGCGATCGCCACGCCGTCCTCCTGCGCCTCGCGGATCAGCTCCTCCACCGCCTGGGTCGAGGACGGGTCGAGGCTCGCCGTCGGCTCGTCGAGGAACAGCAGGTCGGGGGAACAGGCCAGCGCGCGGGCGACCGCGAGGCGCTGCTGCTCGCCCGCCGAGAGGACGCGGGCCGGGCGGTGGGCGAGGCCGGCGAGGCGTGCGCGTTCGACCGCCTCTGCCTGCCGGGAGGCGCGGTCGGCGCCCCTGACTCCGCGCGCGGCCAGCGCGAAGCGGAGATTGGCGCGCACCGAGCGGCGCAGCATCACCGGGCGCTGGAACACCATCGCCTGGGCGCGGCGGGCCGCGCGGTCGAGCGGCCGTCCGCGCCACCGGATCTCGCCCGCGCCGGGCTCGATCAGCCCGTGCAGCAGGCGGAGCAGCAGGCTCTTGCCGGCCCCGTTGGCGCCCATGATCGCGGTCCTGGCGCCGGCGCGGATGTCGATGTCGATGCCGTCGATCAGCCGGCCGCCGCCGGCCTCGAAGGCAAGCCCGCGGGCGCTCAACAGCATTTCCTCAGGCATAGGCCAGCCGCGCCGCGGAGGCCCTGAGCGTCATCGCCGCCCCGGTCACGACCGTCGCGATCGCGACCAGCACCGCGCCGAGCGCCAGGGCGAGCTCGAGATTCCCCTTCGAGGTCTCGAGCGCGATGGCGGTGGTCATCGTCCGGGTGGCGTGGTCGATGTTGCCGCCGACGATCATCACCGCCCCGACCTCGGCCGTCGCGCGGCCGAACCCGGCCAGCGCCACCGTCAGCAGGCCATAGCGCGCGTCCCACAGCAGCGCCGCCAGGCGGGCGAGCGGGCCGACCCCGAGCGAGGCGAACTGCTCGGCGTATTCCCGGTCGAGGTCCTCGACGGCCTGGCGGGTCAGCGCGGCGACGATCGGGGCGACCAGGACGGTCTGGGCGATTATCATCGCGGCCGGCGTGTAGAGGAGGCCGAGCACGCCGAGCGGCCCCGCCGCCGACAGCATCAGGTAGACGACCAGCCCCACCACCACCGGCGGCAGCCCCATCAGCGCGTTCAGCGCCACCGCGGCCGCGGTCCGCCCGGGAAACCGGAACGCCCCCACCGCGGCCCCCAGCGGCAGCCCGATCAGGCAGGCGATCGCCACCGCGCTCAGCGTCACCCGGAGCGACAGCCCGACGATCTCGATCAGATCCGCGTCCCAGCCGAGGATCAGCCCGCCCGCCCGCGCCAGCGCCTGCCAGAATCCGTCCATTTCCCGCAAAATCTCCCTGAAGGATTTTATACATCGTAACATCGTAAAATACACCGCGAAACGGGCAGGACCCCGATCCCGGACCGGGCCCGGTTCCGAACCGGCGCATGGGCGTGTCTCCATGAGAGAGGGCACGGAAAAGGGCGCCGGGGGTGCCGGAGCCCTCTATTCCGCGAATATATCAAATATGGCCCCATTCACATCCCGTGTCAACATTGTTAGTCATATAAGGGCAAAACCGGCGGGTCCCGCTTGCGAGTCGCGCCGCGCTGCGCCACAACGGGCCGATGGCGGGAACGAACGCGAAACCGATGCGGGCGGCGGAGGCGTATTTCGCCGACCTCCGGGATGTACGGGCCTCGGGCGGGGGAACCGGGGAACTGTCCTGCTACCCCGCGCTGGCGAACCTGTTCCGCGCGGTCGGCGCTTCGCTGAAGCCCAAGGTGCTCCCGGTGAGCAACCTCGCGGATTTGGGTTCGGGGCACCCCGATTTCGGCCTCTACACGGCGAGGCAGATGCAGAAGGGCCGCCCGCGCGAGGGGCAGAAGCCCGAGCGCGGCGTCGTCGAGGTCAAGCCGGCCGCCGACGATGCGTGGCTGACGGCGGAGAGCGATCAGGCCGGCCGGTACTGGAGGGAGCACCGGCTGGTCCTGGTCACCAATTTGCGCGATTTCGTCCTCCTCGGCGAGGACGCGGCGGGCCGCCCGGCGACGCTGGAGACCTTCCGCCTGGCGGGGAGCGAGGAGGAATTCTGGCGCAAGGTGGAGACACCGCGCGCCTTCGCCCGCGAGGCCGGCGCGGGGCTCGGCGAATACCTCGCCCGCGCGCTCTCGCACCGCGCCGCGCTGGCCGAGCCGAAGGACCTCGCCTGGCTGCTCGCCTCCTACGCCCGGGACGGCCTCGCGCGGGTCGAGGCGGCGGGCGACGCGCCCGCTCTCGGGGCGGTGCGCGGGGCGCTGGAGGAAGCGCTCGGCGTCCGCTTCGAGGGCGATCGCGGCGAGCGATTCTTCCGTTCGACGCTGGTGCAGACGCTGTTCTACGGCGTGTTCTCGGCCTGGGTGCTGTGGGCGCGCCAGACCCCGCCGCCGGCCGGGCGCTTCCATTGGCGCGAGGCGGTCTGGCACCTGCGCGCGCCGGTGCTGCGGGCGCTGTTCCAGCAGCTCTCGGACCCCGGCCAATTGCGGCCGCTCGGCCTCGTCGAGGTGCTGGACTGGACCGCGGCCGCGCTCGACCGGGTGGACCGTACCGCCTTCTTCGCCCGCTTCGCCGAGGGCGAGGCGGTGCCCTATTTCTACGAGCCGTTCCTGCAGGCGTTCGACCCGGCGCTCAGGAAGCAGCTCGGCGTCTGGTACACGCCGCGCGAGGTCGTGCGCTACATGGTCGCGCGGGTGGACAGGGCGTTGAAGGACGACCTCGATATCCCCGACGGGCTGGCGGCGGACAACGTCTATGTGCTCGACCCGTGCTGCGGCACCGGCGCCTATCTGGCGGAGGTGCTGCGCCGCATCGCCGCCAATCTCGAAGGCCAGGGCCTCGGGGCGCTGGCGGGCGCGCGGGTCAAGCGGGCGGCGACCGGGCGCGTGTTCGGCTTCGAGATCATGCCGGCGCCCTTCGTCGTGGCCCATCTCCAGGTCGGGCTCACCATGCAGGAGCTCGACGCCCCGCTCGCCGACGACGATACCGAGCGCGCCGGGGTGTTCCTCACCAACGCGCTCACCGGATGGGAGCCGCATACGTCCAAGCCGCTGCCCTTCCCCGAGCTGGAGGAAGAACGCGACCGGGCGGAGCGGGTGAAGCGGGACACCCCGATCCTCGTGGTGCTCGGCAATCCGCCGTACAACGGATATGCGGGCATGGCGGTGGACGAGGAACGCGAGTTCTCCGAAGCCTACCGCGCGACCAGGCGGGTGCGCCGGCCCGAGGGGCAGGGGCTGAACGACCTCTACGTGCGCTTCTTCCGCATGGCCGAACGGCGCATCGCGGAGAAGACCGGGCAGGGCGTGGTCTGCTTCATCTCCAACTATTCCTGGCTCGACGGCCTCTCCTTCACCGGAATGCGGGAACGCTACCTGGAGGCGTTCGACGCGGTGCGGATCGACTGCTTGAACGGCGATAAGTACAAGACCGGCAAGATCACCCCGGACGGCACGCCCGATCCCAGCATCTTCTCGACCGAGGGCGACCCGGTCGGCATCCAGGTCGGCACCGCCATCGCGACGCTGGTGCGCAAAGCGGAGCACAAGCGGGCCGCTGAGGTTGAATTCCGGCACCTGTGGGGCCAATCGAAACCCGCCGACCTGATCGAGACTGCCGAGGCGGAACCGAAATCACTATATGGGAACGTCGAACCCGTTTTAGCGCTTGGCCTGCCCTTCGTGCACACTGAGATAAGCGCGGACTGGTTCGACTGGCCGGCGCTGCCTGACTTGTTTCCGGACAAGTTTCACGGCGTTCTGACTAATCGAGACGGTTTTCTTGTCGACGTCGACCTCGACCGTCTAAAGGCCCGGATCTCGGACTATTTCAATCCCGGAATCAGCCATGAATACGTGTCCCGGCGTTATCCTCGTGCGATGAAGGACACAGGGCGGTTCGACGCGCATGCGACACGCGACGCGCTGTTGAAGCGCGGTGGTCCCAGCCAGTCCGGTTTCGTCCGCTTCACCTATCGACCCTTCGATATTCGCTGGCTCTATTGGGAGTCAGATACAAAACTGCTCGACGAGAAGCGTGCGGAATACAAGCCCCATGTGTTCGTCGGAAATGCGTGGCTTTCCGCAGCCCAGCATCTGCGACAAGGAGCAACGGAACCGCAGACAGTCTTCACAGATAATCTCGGTTCCCACCATCTAATCGAGCGCGGTTCCAACTTGTTCCCCGCCTGGCTTCTCGACGACACCATGGAAGAAGATGGTCGCCGCCCCAACCTGACCGCCACCGCGCAACGCTACCTAGACCGCCTCGGCCTCGGCGTGGAAGACCTGTTCCACCACGTCCTCGCCACCCTGCACGATCCCGCCTACCGGGAGGCCAATGCCGGGGCGCTCAGGATGGAGTGGCCGCGCATTCCGCTGCCGGGCTGGCCGGACGGCGGGGGCGAGGACGCGGCGCAGGAACTCGCCCGCTCGGCGGCGCGCGGGCGCGAGCTTGCCGCGCTGCTCGATCCCGACACCCCGGTTCCCGGCGTGACGCAAGCGCCGCTCAGACCGGAGATCGCCGCCGTCGCCGTCCCCGCCACGGTGGGCGGGCGCAACATGGCGGGCGAGGATTTCGCGCTGACCGCCAGCTGGGGCCATCGCGGCCAGGGCGACGCGGTGATGCCGGGCCAGGGCCGCGCCGCCGAACGCGCCTTCTCGCCCGACGAGCGCGCGGCGATGGGCGGCGCGCTCGCCGCGCTCGGCGATACCACCTTCGACACCTACCTCAACGGCGAGGCCTTCTGGCGCAACGTCCCCGCCGCCGTATGGAATTACCGCCTCGGCGGCTACCAGGTGCTCAAGAAATGGCTGTCCTACCGGGAGCGCGACATCCTCGGGCGGGCGCTACGAGCGGAGGAGGTGCAGTATTTCACCGATACGGCGCGGCAGATCGGGGGGATTCTGTTGTTACTCCGATAAACTCCGGTCGACAAGAAAATAACAACGATGTAAGAACAGAAAATAATGGAGGAAGTCATGTTAACGGCAAGAATAAAGGATTCCGGGTACGAAAATGTTATCGTCGACTGCCCAGGGTGTCAGCACGAGCTTGTATTCAATCGCGCGTCCGATCTTGGCACTCTCAAACCGATATCCGGAAAAGCTGTATCGTGCGAACAATGCAATCGGCAATTCTGGCTCAACGGCGACCACATTAGTGAAAGACACGAAACTCTCCTTTTCGACTGTCACGATCTTTTGGGACGAAAACGATATATGCATTGCGTCATTAACATCTGCCAAGCGTATGAGATGTTCTTCAGTCTATATCTAAGAGTGAATTTGCTTTACAAGCCATTTGCGCTCCAATACCGTGAGATTCGGAATTCCATCGCTATACTCAGTCAGTTGAGTATTTTACTTGAAAAAAGAACTGAGAAATTTACCTTCAATTGCTGGAAAGCAATATTTTTAAGGCATATGATAACGTCCGCTGCTCCCAAATCGCTCGATGACGCCCGCGAGGTGATAAAATCGATCGATAGACCGACACTGGTGAAGGATAAGGAAATAACTTCGTCCTTTCAGGGGGCACTTGGAATGCACCTCCAAACGGTGAAAAATACCAAAGTCAATAACTTGAGAAATAAGGTTGTGCATAAATCAGGCTATCGGCCGACGAGTGAGACAGCCGAGAAGATGCTTCAGGAGGCCAGGTCGATACTATTCCCATTAACGCATATTCTCGATCTTCACGACGATATCAATTAGTATATGGCAAATGTGAGCAGATAGGGCGTACAGATAAGGCAATCGCCTGACAGTTGCCGCTCCCAGCAGGGCTTGGTTAGGCGGATTTGGATATCATTTGTTCTTCCAGCGCCTTCGGTGTCCGCAGGCAGCGGGCGAACACGTGGGCAGTTGTCCCGACCTTGGTGCCGCGTCCCTCCGCCGGTTCGTCCGCTCCCGACTTACACCGCGATGCCGCAAGACGTGGATGCCCGGAACAAGTCCGGGCATGACGATAAAGGGGGACGCGGGACGGGACATCGTTGCCGTGCCTCAGCGACCGCTCGGACCGTTCTCCTCGACGGCGTGGTTGGCCTCAAGGCCGGGGTGACAACAGGGGGGCGGCGACGGTCTCGCTCATGGGCGTGGAGCCCGCCCCCGAAGCCTGAACCGGACAGCGGTGGTCTTTCCCCGACCGCGACGAATGAGGCGATCCACATCGGGGCGGACGGATTTCCCCGCTCGCCGCGCTCGGTCGAAATGACGGGTGGGGGACCGGCGCGCCGGTCGTCCCGGCCGGCTACTCCGCCGCCGGTTCGGGTTCGTTGCGGCGGACGATATAGCCTTCGAGGAAATCCATCTTGCCTTCGAGGCGGCTCAGCCGGTCGCGGACTTCCCTCATCTCCTCCGCGAGGGCGTCGAAGCGGGCCTCGACGCGCGCCTCGAACCGGTCCATGCGGGCTTCCAGACCGTCCATGCGCGCTCCGAGACCTCGCTGGCCTTGCAGAATCAGGCCAGCCAGCGCCACGCCGACTGCCAGGATTGCGATCAGTTCCGGGGTCACCCGATACCCTCCCCGGCGGCACGATGCCGCCCGCGCGGAAGACTCTGCCGGACCCGCGGCGCGCCATCAAGCGAATAGTGGCCGCGGTCTCGTTGACGAAGCCCTTCCCCATCGTCATGAGGGGAACGAATCCACTGCCGGCCGGTTTGGAATTTCGACGCGGGCTCCGCGCCGATGGGCGGGACAGGGTCGGGCGGTGTGGGCGTTCTCCGGACCGCCCCTCTTTGCGTCATACCCGGACTCGTTCCGGGTATCCACGTCCCTCCGCCGCCTCGTCCGTTCCCGGCTCGCACCGCGATGCCGCAAGACGTGGATACCCGGAACAAGTCCGGGCATGACGTGTGGGGGAAACCGGTGCGACACCGGGGACAGGGACACGGAATGCGGCGCGCCCGCACCTGCCGTCCTTGCTTCCCCTCGTTGTCACCCCGGCCTTGTGCTGGGGTCCAGGCCTGCCCCGGACGCCGATCCGGGGGAAGCCGGGCGAGAACGGTGCCGTTGCCCTGGACCCCGGCACAAGGCCGGGGTGACACGGGGGGAAACGACGGGAGACGCCGCCGCGCCGAAATCCGGGTCTCGGGTCGCGCGATCCCTTGGAACCCCGCTGGTATCCATGCCTTTCGCCCAGCCCGCAAAAACCTAAACCGGACAGCAATGGAACAAGTCCGGGTATGACGGAGACGGGAACCGGATGGGGTTCGGGGATGGACGGGATGCGCTTGCGGCGGCCCCGCCCCCCTACCCCATCAGATCGTTGTCCGGGTGAATGGCGAACTGCTCCAGCCCGGCGTCGTCGGCCTCGATGGCGCGGTAGCTTTCCCTGACCCCGGCCTCGGTGAGCTCGCGGGCGACGGTGAGCAGCGTGTTGGGGGCGTGGTCCTCGCAGAGCTCGGCCATCTGGGCGAGCTCTTCCCGGGCGACGTCGAGCGCCGCCTCGACCGAGGGCGCGCCGTAGATTTCGACGAAGTGTTCGGCGAGCCGCCGGGCCAGCGCCTCCAGCTCGTCGGCCTCGATCCGGGTCACCGCGACGAAGGTGACGCGCCCGAACGTCTCGACCCCGAGCCATCCGTTGGCGAAGGCCTGGCGCGCCTTGCCGGCGAGGTCGGCCTCGCTCCAGTTGGAGAACTCGAACCCGCCGGAGACGCACCATTCGCCGGTCCGCGCGGGCGCGTAGAAGACCCGCATGTCGCTCTCGTCGAAATGGATCGCGCGGGCGAGGTTCATCGTCATTCCCCAAGGAGGCCGGTCAGCGGCACCAGCCGCGTCTCCCGGCCCTGGCGCAGCAGCATGCCGAAACGTTCGTCGATGCCGACGAAGGTACCATGCATGGGCCCGTCGGGCCGGTCCAGCGCGATCTCCTCGCCCATGCCGTGGGCGAGCCCGCGCCATTCGGCGTGCAGCGGGCCCGCCCCCTCCTCCGACCAGCGGTTGATCCAGACCAGCGTGTGGCGCGACCAGCTCTCCAGCAGGCGCACGGGCGCGACCTCGACGCAGCCCTCCTCGTAAAGCGACGTCCGGTCCGGGTCGGCGCCCGGCGCGTCGGGGTCTTCCGGGATCAGCGGCACCTCCAGCCCGACCGCCAGCCACTCCGGCCCGGCCTCCGGATCGCCGGTCGACGCCGCGACCCGCATCCCGCCGCAGGACGCGCCGTTGACCAGGATGCCGCCCTCCCAGGTGAGATGGACCGCGACCTCGGGCGGGGCCAGCGCGCCGAGCGCGTTCTGGAACCCGATGCCGCAGGCCGGCAGCATCGCCATCGCGTCCTCCAGCGGCACCTCGGGCGCGAAGACGATCGCCGCCGCCAGCCGGTCGGCGCTCACGTTGTAGACGATCGTGCCCGCGTCGCAGCCGAGCGCGGCCTCGGCGCAGGCCTTGGCGAAGGGGTCGATGCCCCGCTCGACCTCCAGCCCCTCGAAGAGCGGCGGGAAGCTCGGCCTGTCGCCGCCGCCGTTCACGCGTGGCCGTCTTCGATCAGCGCGCGGGCGAGGCCGCGGAACGCCTCGGCCGGGGGCGAGGACGGCTTGGAGACGACGATCGGCGCGCCGCCGTCGGACGCCGCGCGGATGTCGATGTCGAGCGGGATCTCGGCCAGCAGCGGAAGCCCCAGCCGTTCCGCCTCGTCGCGCACCCCGCCATGGCCGAACATGTGCTCCTCGTGCCCGCAATTCGAGCACACGTAGCGCGACATGTTCTCGATCATGCCGAGGATCGGCGTCTCCATCTTGCGGAACATGTCGACGCCCTTGCGCGCGTCGATCAGCGCCACGTCCTGCGGGGTCGAGACCACGATGGCGCCGGTCACCTCGGCGTTCTGGGTGAGCGTCATCTGCACGTCGCCGGTGCCGGGCGGCAAATCGACCACCAGCACGTCGAGCGCGCCCCACTGCACCTGGCTCATCATCTGCTGCAGCGCGCCCATCAGCATCGGCCCGCGCCACACCACCGCCTCGTCCTCGCGGGTCATCAGCCCGATCGACATCATGGTGACGCCGTGGTTGCGCATCGGCAGGATGGTCTTGCCGTCGGGCGAGGCCGGCCGGCCCGAAACCCCCAGCATGCGGGGCTGGGACGGGCCGTAGACATCGGCGTCCAGAAGCCCGGCGCGCCGCCCCTCGGCGGCGAAGGCGGCGGCGAGGTTGGCGGCGACGGTGGATTTCCCCACCCCGCCCTTGCCCGAGGCGATCGCGACGATGCGCTCGATACCGGGGATCTTCTGCGGCCCCTGGGGCTCGCCCCGCCGGCCGATATCGAGCTCCGGCGGCGCGGTCGCCTTGTGCGCCGTCATCACCGCGGAGACCGAGCTCACGCCGTCGAGCGCCTTCACCGCGGCCTCGGCCTCCGCGCGCGCCGCCTCCATGGCCCCGGACCGCGCCGGATCGATCTCGAGGACGAAGCGCACCGCGCCGCCGTCGACGGTCAAGGCCCGGATCAGCCCGGCCGAAACCAGGTCCTGGCCGCTGACCGGATCGGCGACGCCTTTCAGCGCCGCCAGCACGTCGTCGCGCGCGGTCATTCGCCCCTTCCGGCGATCCGGCCCTCGACGGTGTGGGAGACGTCGAGCTCGTCGATCGTCAGCACCATGCGCGCGGTGAACGTCCTGCCGCCGGTCTTCTCCGCGCCGGCGTCCCGCATCGCGTCCTCGATCGCCTGCTGCGAGGTCACCCCCACCTGCTTGAGGAACTTGCGCATCGTCATGTTGAAATCGTCGAAACCTTCGCTCATCGCCTTCCCTTCCGTCGCATGCGCCGGTGCCGATCCAGCCGCACCTCGTCATGCCCGGACTTGTTCCGGGCATCCACGTCCATCCGCCCCCCCAGCCGGACCGCCATGCTGCACCCCGTGGATGCCCGGAACAAGTCCGGGCATGACGGCGTGCGGGGTACGCGGGATGGACTTCGCCGCCGTGCCGCCGGGACCGCCACCGCCCGGTTTCCCCGGTTGTCGCGGTCGCGCTAGTGTCCTGATTCAGAAGTTTTTATTCAACTTTTTCGTGGACGCTGAGTGTTCTTTGGCAAAAGCGTTCGACGGAAGCGAGGATGTCGTCGGCCGATCTGGTCCAGCGGAACGGTCGGGGGTCTCGGTTGTAGGTCTCGATGTAGCGTTCGATGGCGGCTTCGAGTTCGGCGGTCGAGCGGTGGGCGCCGCGCTTGATCTGCCGTTCGGTGAGGAGCGCGAAGAAGCGCTCGACCTGATTGATCCATGACGAGGATGTCGGGGTGAAGTGGCGATGCCAGCGCGGCCGCTTGGCGAACCAGTCCTGGATCAGCTTGGTCTTGTGGCTGGAAGCGTTGTCCATGACGACATGGATATCGAGGTCGGCGGGCAGGTTGCGCTCCACCTCGTCGAGGAAGGCGCGGAACTCGCGCGCCCGATGCCGTCTCATGCAGCTCCCGATGACCGTGCCCGCCGCCACGTCCAGCGCGGCGAAGAGCGTGGTCGTGCCGTGCCGCCTGTAATCGTGTGAGCGCCGCTCCGCCTGTCCGGGGCGCATGGGCAGCAGCGGCTGGGTGCGGTCGAGCGCCTGGATCTGGCTCTTCTCGTCGACGCAGAGCACCAGCGCGCGGTCCGGAGGGTCGAGATAGAGCCCGACGATATCGCGTACCTTGTCGATGAAGAGCGGATCGCTCGACAGCTTGAAGGTCTCGACCCGGTGCGGCTGCAGGCCGAAGGCGCCCCAGATGCGGTGAACCGTCGTCGCCGAGATGCCGGTGGCCCGGGCCATCGAGCGGCGGCTCCAGTGGGTCGCATCGTCGGGCGCCGTCTCCAGCGTCCGCGTCACCACCTCGGCGATCTTGTCGTCGCCGATCTTGCGGGGCGCGCCGGGGCGCGGCTCGTCGGCGAGCCCGTCGAGCCGCTTGCCGGCGAAGCGCCGACGCCACGTGCCCACGGTCAGCCGCGACACCCCCAGCTTCTCCGCAATCGCCAGGTTGCTCAGCCCGTCCGCCGCCAACAGCACGATCCGTGCCCGACGCGCCGCCCCGTGCGACGACTTGCGCCGCCGAACCCGACGCTCCAGCTCAACCCGCTCCTCGTCGCTCAGTTCAATCGCTACTGCCTTGCCCCGCGCCATCCGCGCCTCCAACCCGGTGAACCGGGGCGCACAGAATCACAATCCCAACAACTTGACTAGTAATTTCTGAAACAAGACACTAGCATGCGATGAACGAATACTAGCCGAGTTTCCCCGGCAAGTCCGGGGGCTTCGAGGGGGCGTTCGCGAAGGAGGGTTGCCATGCCGGTCCGGTGGATGGGAGGAGCGGCCGCGCTCTGCATCCTTTCGTTCGCGCAAGGCCTTGCCGCGGAGGAGCGCCGCATCGTGCTGGCGGCGAGCGCCGGGCTGTCCGAGAGCGGCTTCCTCGATTACCTGTTGCCGCGGTTCTCGCTCAAGACCGGCATACGGGTGACGCCGGTGGTGCTGGAGGACGGCATCCAGGTCGACGTCAAGCTCGGCCCGGCCGAAATCGTCAAGGACGGGCGGGCGGCGCTCAGGGGCGGCAAGACGGTCTACGCGGTGCGCGTCGCGGAAGGCGGCGCGGGGAAGCCCGGGCACGCGAAGCGTTTCGCCGACTGGCTGCTCTCGAAGATCGGCCAGAGGACCGTCGAATCGTTCCGCGCGAACGGGCGCCAGGTCTATCTCGCGGCGGCGGCGGCCAAGGCGAAGAAGGCCCGCGCCAGGCCGACCGGGGACCTCGCCAGGGGCGAGAAGCTCTCCTTCCTCCATTGCGGGCGCTGCCACGTGATCGGACCCAGGAACCGGATGGGCGGGCTCGGCTCGACGCCCTCCTTCGGGGTGCTGAAGACGCTGAACGACTGGGAGCTCCGGTTCCGCGGCTTCTATCTGCTCAACCCGCACCCGTCCTTCACCCAGATCCCCGGCACCACCGAGCCGTTCGACGAGACCCGCCCGTCCCCCATCGTGCCCCTCCTCCTCACGCTGGAGGACCTCGACGCGATCATGGCCTACGTCGCCACCATCGAGCCGGCCAGGCTCAGGGGCGCGGTGCGCAAGCGATAGGGGGCGGTCCGCGCCGGTCCATTTCGGGGAAATCGGCGGATGGGGATGCGACGACGGGAGAAAACCGGAGAAAAATAACCTTTTTCGATAAATTATGTTGACCGGGGACGCGAATTGAGGTAAATTTGTCATAATCGCGGCGAAGGGCGCCAGGGGGAAACCCCGGCGCCCTTTTTGGTGGCCGCGATTTGGACCGTCGGCAAGAAGGAGTATCGCGGCATGCACCGTCCCAACCTCGGCTACCTGGAACGCGTCGACCTCGCAACCCTCTGGAAGGACGAACCGCCGGGCTTTGCCCCGTGGTTCGCGGACCCGGACCGGCTGGCGATGCTGGGCCGCGCGCTCCGGCTTCGGCTCTCGCCGGTAACGGGTTCGCTGGCGGCGGGACCGGAGAGTATCGGGCTCCTGTGCCGGGACGCCGGCACCGGGGCGGCCGTCGCGATCGAGGGCCGGCTCGGGGAGACCGACCATGCCGGGCTCGGCGCGCTGCTGAGCCGCGCGGCGGAGGCCGGGGCGCCGGTCGCCGTCTGGCTGGCGGAGCGGTTCGGCCCGGAGCACCGCGCCGTTCTCGACTCCCTCAACCGGCGCGGCCGGGGGACGGAAGGCTATTTCGGGGTGGAGATGGGGCTGTGGCGGATCGACGATTCGCCCGTCGCGCCGCGCTTCGACGTCGTCGCCGCGCCGGACGGCTGGCGCGGCCCCGGTCCGCTGACCGAAACCGGCCCGCGCCGATACCGGCATCCCTGCCGGGTCCTCGTAGAGCGCTCGCCGGTTCGCACGGCGGCGGAGCGGGCGCGCGCGGTGGCGTTTACGAGGCGAACATGAAGCGCTGCGTCTCGGCGTTCTCGCGGCGCCAGATGACCGAGTCGATGAAATAGTGGTGGATGTTGATGAACGTCCATCCGATGAAGAGGAACATCGTTGCCCCGAAGACCGCCCGGTCGTAGCCGGCGACCGCGTCGAGGAAGAGGGGCGCCACCCAGAAACCCGCAGCGCCGAGCAACCCGCCGATGAGCACGAACCGGACCACGCCCGCCGCGGCGGTGCGAAGCCAGGCCGGTCCGTCCTGCCCGCCGCCCTGGGCCTCGCGCCGGCTCGTCGCGTCCGCCTCCACGTTGATCCGGTAACGCCAGACGACGCACAGATACTGAAGCGAATGGAAGAGGGGGACGACGAGCAGGGCGACCGGATCGAGGCGCACGACCATCATCCAGATGTAGATCGACGTGACATAGGCAACGAGCCCGTTCACCGGCAACGCGCGCCCGGCCCGCCACCCGAGGAGGAGGTCGCGGAGGACCGCGACCGCCGAAATCGCGGTGAGCGCGCACATCGCGTAGAGGAGCGCGTCGGGGCAGTCGAACGTGTAGTAGGTCAGCCCCCAGTAGTCGCGGCCCGCCAGCTGCTTGTTGGTCATGAGCCAGACGGTGGGCCAGGCGAGGTGGGTGCTCCACAGCAGATGCCGCTTCTCGCGCGCGCCGAACGGAACCCCTTTCAGGACCGCGTCCAGCATGAGAATGCCGTAGCCCTGCTTCGCATAGTGCCAGGCGACCGTGAAGAACATCACGTTGGCGGCCAGACCCAGCAGGGCGGCGTTGCCCTGGACGACGGCGGAAGCGAAGAAGGCAGCCAGCACCGCGGGGACCATGATCCCGGCGAACCGGTACCGGTGGCGCAGAGCCGACGTCGGCGAGAAGGCCTTGCGCGCGAAGCCCTTGTAGAACAGCTGATAGGAGTGGGCGAAATGGGGATGGTTCACGAAGTGCGCCAGAAACAGCGCCGTGGCGGCGAGTATGGCCCTGGCGACGTCGTCCTTGGGATAGAGCGCCGCTATCGCGGCCAGAACGATCAGGCTGCCGCCTCCCAGGCACAGGAAGTCGATCCAGCCGTTGAAGAGGTGGCGCCGCCGGAGACGGGGGATCCCGGCGCCTTCGCGCGCCGCCGGAACGTCGCCTGCCGGGAGAGCGTCGGAAACGGAGGTCATGGAGAGGAGAACTCTCGATAGGCGTTCGTGCGGTCGGCGGGGGTTATACGCGCGCCGAAACGCTTTCCGCAAGCGGGGACGCCCGCCCCCTCCTCAATGATCCCGGCGCTTGGAGAAGTAGTCGTCGCTGACCCTGACGCGGGGGCGGTCGCCGGCGGCGAAGGGGTTGTTTTGCGAGTGGTACTGGGCGTCGATGCGGCAGTCGTCGCACATCCGGATCATGCGGGACGCGTCCTCGCTGGCGAACATCGAGTGCTTGCCGGCGAGCTGGTCGACGATCCGCTCGACCGTCGACTTCACCCCGAACGGCTTGCCGCATTCGATGCACTCATAGGGCTCTTCCTCGTTCATCACCTTCTGGTCGAACGCGGCGTCGGAGAGGTCGAGCTGCGGCGTGAGCGTCACCGCGTTCTCCGGACAGACCTGCCTGCAGATCCCGCATTGCAGGCAGGCGTCCTCCTGGAAGCGGAGCTGCGGCTTGTCCGGGTTGTCGGCGAGCGCGCCCGACGGGCAGAGCGAGACGCAGGCGAGGCAGAGCGTGCAGGCGTCGCTGTCGACCTCGATGGCGCCGTAGGGCGCGCCCTTCGGCAGTTCGAGGATTTCGGCGCTGTCCGGGTTGAGCGCCTTCGCCGCGAGCCGCGCGACCTGGCGCCGCGAGCCCATAGGCAGCACCGGCTCGGCTTGCGGAGGCGCGACCTCGGCGCCGTAGAGCGCCTCGTCGAGACCGTCCGGATCGCCGAGGTCGAGCAGCCGCAGACGCCCCTCGCCCGCCATCGCGGCGGCAAGCGCCAGCTCGCCCTCCAGCACCTCGCGCTCGGATCTGGGCGCGAGCAGGATGTCGACATGGGCGAAGCCCAAAGCGAGCGCCGCCAGCATCTCGGCATGGCCGAAATGGCCGAGGCTCTCCAGCTCCAGCGGGATCACGTCGGCCGGCAGGCCGCGCCCGAAGCGGGCGAACAGCGCGATCATCCCGGCGCCGAATTCGCTGTCCGCCACCAACAGCCGGGGCGCCGTCCCGCCCGCCTTGCGGAAGGTGGTCGCCAGCGTCTCGATGCGGCGGAACAGCTGCGACGTGGGCGGCGCATCGTAGGAGATCGCGCCCGACGGGCAGAGCGCGGCGCACGCCCCGCAGCCGGCGCAGACCATCGGATCGAGCGCCACGTGGTCGCCGGCCGGCGCGATGGCCGAGGTGGGGCACGCGTCGAGGCACCTGGAACAACCCGCCTGCCCGGCCCTCGAATGCGCGCACAGCGTCTCGTCGAGGCGCACGTAGAGCGGCTTCTCGAAGGTACCGACCGACTGGCCGGCCTCGAACACGGCGTTCGCGACCGCGTTGGGATCGCCCGGATCGGCCCGGAGATACCCCTCCCGCTTTTCATGCGCCGGGAACAGCGGCCGGTTGCCGGAGAGGTCGAGGATCAGGTCGCATTCCGATTGGGCGCCGTCGCGCGGCTCGGTCAGGGTAAATTCGCCGCGCCCGCCGGGCTCGACCTGGCGGAGCCCGTCGATGCGCAGGCGAAACCCGCCGAACGCGCCCGAGGCCTCAACGAGCTGCCCGGCGATCGGCTCGAAGCCGCGGTCGAGCGGCAGGTCGTCGTCCGCGTCGGTCAGCAGCGCGGTGACCGCGAGCGGGCCGGACAGCCTCTCGGCCGCGGGGAGCGCGACCGCGGACTTGCCGACGACCAGGCAACGGCCCTCCGACTCGACGTCGACGGTGCGCGCCGAGGGCGGCGGCAGCAGCGCCTCCGCGACCAGCGCGGCCTGCTTGGGCCCGGCCCTGTCCGCCTCGTCCGACCATCCGGCGCGGTCGCGGATGTCGACGAATTCGGGGATCGGCGCGCCGATTTCCTCGGCAAGCTCCTCGAAACGGGGGCGTTCCTGCTGGCAGGCGATCACCGCCTGGCCGTCCGCGATCGCCTTCGCCGCGTCGTCGATCTGGGTCGTGCAGAGCGCGTTGTGGATCCGCGAGCAGACCACATCGGCATCGGCCCCGATGGCATCGCGGTCGACCGCCTGGCTCCCCAGGCAATCGCAGAGAATGAGGGTCCTGGCCAACGCGTCCTCCCCGGCGGGAAAGCCCGGTGCGTCAGCCTAGGCCCCGCGAGCCGCGCGTGGCAAGCCGTTTGACCCCCGTTGTCACCCCGGACTTGTTCCGGGGTCGCATTGAGCTGTTGCCAATCCCCGCCATCGCCCGCCGTCCGGTGCCGGGAGCATGATAGAGCGCTGTAATATTTGGTTTTTTCCATTCTTCACCGGCCTCTGACCACTTGACTTCCCGCCAAGCATCGCCTTCAATCGCCCCCGATTTGATGCCGCCCGTATGCGGTTTGATGACTGACATTCGGGCATTTCGGGACGGAGCGCAACGATGCCGAGAAAGCGTTCGTTCAAGGAGTGACGGGAATGAAGACGACGATGCCAACTCCGCATTTTGCTGGGCTTCGCCCGCCATCGCTCTGCGCCATCGTCCCCTCCATCACCGCGTGACCGAACGCTTTCGATGCCGAAACGGAGCACCCTCAGGCTGACCAAGCGGATTGTGGACGGGCTGAAGCCCGGCGGCAAGGACGCCATCTTCTGGGACCGCGACCTCGCCGGCTTCGGGGTCAGGGTCCATGCCACCGGGCGCAAGCTCTACATCGTCCAGTCGCGGGGACCGGCGGGCCTGAAGCGGGCGACGCTCGGGCCGGCCGGCGACAGGACCGTCGAGGAGCGCCGCCGCGAGGCGGCGGCGGCCATCGACCGCATCAAGCGGGGCGAGGACCCGATGCCGCCGGCACCGGCGCCCGAGCCCACCGTCGCCGACCTGGCGGAACTCTGTCTGAAGGACCATGTCGCCGCGCGCTGCAAGCCGAAGACGGCGAAGAACTACCGCATGTCCATCGAGCGCCACATCCTGCCGGCGCTGGGGAGCAAGGCGCTGAAGGATGTCGTGCCGGAAGACGCGGCCGGGCTCCACCACGGGCTGCGCGACACGCCGGCCGCGGCCAACCAGGCGATCTGGGTGCTCTCGAAGATGTTCACGCTGGCCGAGAGCTGGGAGATGGTCCCGCCCGGATGCAACCCGTGCCGGCATGTCCGCCAGTACCGCGACACGCCCCGCGAGCGCTTCCTGACGCCGGACGAGTTCCGGCGCATCGGCGATGTGCTGAAGACCTTCGAGACCGAGCGTTCGATGCAGCCCTCCGCCATCGCGGCGATCCGCCTGCTGATGCTGACCGGCTGCCGGTCGGACGAGATCCTGACCCTGCAATGGGACGACATCGACCGCACGGCGCTGGTCTTGCGGCTCCGCGATTCGAAAACGGGTCCGCGCATGGTGCCGCTGACCGGGCCGGTGCTGACGGTGCTGGACGGCATCGAGCGGGAAGACGGCGTCCCCTGGGTGCTCAGGGGTGCCAAGCCGCGGAGCCGCCTGGCCTGCCTGTCCTGGCACTGGCGGCGGGTCAGGAAGGCGACCGGGCTCCATGACGTGCGGCTCCACGACTGCCGCCACAGCTACGCCAGCAGGGCGCTGGCGCTCGGCGAGGGCCTGCCGGTGATCGGGCGGCTGCTGGGCCATGCCCGGGTCGGCACCACCGCCAAATACGCCCACCTGGTGCGCGACGCCGAGAAGGCGGCGGCCGCCAGGACCGGCGGCAGCATCGCCGCCTGGATCATGCCCGGCGACGCCGAGGCGGCGTGAGGGGAACGGCGATGCGGCAGAGGACGATCTCCAACCGCGCCGTGGCCGCGATGACGGTCGAGCGCGACACGGTGTTCTGGGACCGGACCGTGACCGGCTTCGGGGTCCGGGTCTATCCGACCGGCGGCAAGGTCTATATCGCCCAGGCGCGGGGGCCGGAGGGGCCGAAGCGGGTGACGGTGGGCCGGCACGGCGTGCTCAACGCCGACGAGGCGCGCCGGCGGGCGGCGCTGATCGTGACGCGCATCAAGGCGGGCGAGGACCCGGTGGCGCTGCCGCTCGCGGCCCGGGCCAGGGGCGGTCCGACCGTGGCCGACCTGGCATCGCGCTATCTGGAAGATCATGTCGAGGTCCGGCTCAAGCCGAGGACGCAGGCGAAGCTCCGCGGCGTGCTGCGCCGCCATATCCTGCCCGCGCTCGGCAGGCTGCCGGTCGAGGCGGTGGAGCGCCGGCAGGTCGTCGAGCTGCACCGCGGGCTGAGCAACCGCCCGGTGGCGGCCAACCGGGCGGTCAAGACGCTCGCGCACATGTACCGTCTGGGCGAGGGCTGGGGTCTTGTGCCGGCCGGCTGCAACCCGTGCCGTTCGATCGGGAAACATCCCGAGCGCGGCCGCGAGCGCTTCCTGACCGACGCCGAGTTCGCCCGGCTCGGGCGCGTGCTGGACGAGGCCGTGGACGCCGGAACCGCCTCGCCCGTGGCGGCGGCGGCGATCCGCCTGCTGATGCTGACCGGCTGCCGCAAGGGCGAGGTCCTCGCGCTGCGCTGGACGGACGTCGATCTCGACGCCGGCGAGCTGCGCCTTCCCGAAGCGAAGTCCGGCCCCCGCGCGGTGCAGTTGCCGCCGCCGGCGGTGCGGCTGCTGGAGGGTCTGCCGCGCCGGGCGGGCAACCCGTGGGTGTTTCCGGGCAGGGCTGCGGACGGATGCTTTAGCGCGGGCGCCCTCGACAACGCCTGGCGGGCCGTGCGCGACGCGGCGAAGCTGGAGAATGTCCGGATTCATGACCTTCGCCATTCCTTCGCTTCCAGGGCGCTGGCGCTCGGGGAAACGCTGCCGGTGATCGGCAAGCTGCTGGGGCACAGCGATATCGAGACCACCGCGAGATACGCGCATTTGGCGCAGGATTCGGTCCACGAGGCGGCGGAGCGGATCGCAGAAAGCATTGCGAGCGATATTTTGTAGGGACTGTGCTCGACGACCTGCACAGACAGGTCTCCGGCCCCATGACCTCCGGCATTCTTGTGCGGCGCAGCCACTTAACTCACTGGTTTTGTTGATATTATTGTTCGGATACAAATTCCGTAATCAGATAGTCACCGGATTCGATCATGTTCTAGGCGTCGCATGCCGCACCTGCCGCGCCCAAACTCATGACCCTTGATACTACCTCTATACTATGGCATTAGTGCTGAAACAGTATGGAGAACTCCGATGATCACGACCCACAAGATTCCCCATGGCGATGGAGAGCTTCGCATTGGCTGGGCGTCATGGGACGACGGTAGTCTTACAGCACGATCCATCAAGTATGCTTACCCCGACAGCAGCGGAAAGATTTCTCGTGGATCGCCTGAACTGCCCTTCGACATTCTCGTCGCCATGGTTCTCCTCGCAGCTGAACAGGGGGAACTCGACAAACTCATGCCCGGAAAAGCCGCAGCTGCCAAACCGCGCAACGTTTCCGGGATCTCACCCAGAGAGCTTGTGGACGAGAAGGAGACACTGACCGTCGCCCTGACACGAATCCAAGGATTGATAATGGAAATCCCCTGGGCGGACTGGCAGCCGATCTATGACGAGATCGGCGCTCGGCTCGACGCGGTAAAGGACGAGATCGCCAAACGATCCGTGCGGAGATGAAATCCGGGGCATCGCTTCCTTCCCTCTCCGGGCGACTTACCGGAAGCGAGCGCCAGTCACGCGCATCATCCTGATGTCTCCACCAGCAGGTTGACGATCAGCCGGATCATGAGGTCCTTGCCGGCGGGCGCGCTTTCGGCGACCAGCAGAGTCAGCGCCGTCAGAGCCTGGGGATTTAGCCCGTGTTCGATTCCCTCCTGCTTCAGGTAGATTAGGAACAGCAACGACCCGATGCGCTTGTTGCCGTCGGTGAAGGGGTGGTCCTTGACCACGAAATACAGCAGATGCGCCGCCTTCTCTTCGCGGCTGCGGTAGAGGGGTTCGCCGAACATGGTCTGCTCGATGTTGCCCAGGATAGCGGCGAGGGCATCGCCGCGGGGACTGCCGAACAACGACGATGCCTGTTTGCGCGCCATCAGATCGCGCCGGAACTCCGCGATTGCGGCGATGGCCCGGTCGTGATCGAGCACGCCCGACGACGGCCCCGTGCCGGGCGCCGCCGCCAGCCGGTCCTCGTCGTATTCCAGCAGCAGCCGCCATGTATCGGCGTAACCCGCGATGAGGTCCAGCACCGCCTGCCCGGTATCGTCCACCAGGGCCTGGTTGCGAAGCGTCCGCGCCAGCAGGTCGAGCGTCTCCCTCGCTTCCCGCAGGCCGCGCTCGGCCAGCCGGCGCTCGTTCACCGTGAATCCCTGCACCAGGTGGCCGTGCAGGGTGTGGGTGGCCCATTGACGGAAACGCACGCCGCGCCTGGTATTGACGCGGTAACCCACCGAGATGATGGCGTCGAGGTTGTAGTGCTTCAGCCTGCGCCGGACCCTGCGCCTGCCCTCGCTTCGAACTGCTAAGAATTCCTTAGTAGTTGCCTCCGCCTCCAGCTCTCCGCTGGCGAATATGTTGCGCAGGTGCATCAGCACGTTCTCGGGCGTGCTATCGAACACCTCCGCCATCTGCCGCTGGGTCAGCCAGACCGTCTCCCGGTCGAGGCGCACGTCCACCCGCACCTCGCCACCGGCGTCCTCGTACACCGCGACCTCGCCGCCAGCGACTGTTTCAGGCGTTTCATCGTTCATCTGGTTCCACGCTTCATCAAGGGCCGGCGGTCCCGTCGCATTCCGGCATCATCCGCCGTCATCGAGCCCGCCGTTCGGCCTCCGTCAATTCAGCGTATCCTTCAGCGCCTTCCCAGCCTTGAACGAAACGCCGGCCGACGGGCCTATGGCTATGCGTTCGCCGGTACGCGGGTTCCTGCCCTCCCGCGCAGTCCGGTCGCTCCTGAAGAACCTGCCGAACCCCACGATAGAAACGTCCTCGCCCCGCGCGAGAACCTCCGCGACGCTGGCGAACACGGCACCCACAGCCGCCTGTTTCCCGAAACCCGCCTCGCCCGCCACGCGCTCGACGATTTCCGTCTCCTTCACCCACTCGTTCCCCTGTTCTTACGGACGACGCCGGGCGTGCCCCGCGAGCCACCGCCACTCTGTTCCGCCGTGACAGGATTGGCGGAACCACCGACCGAGCCGATGCCCGATCCCTAATCCTACCCGTCCCTCGGGTCAATCACACACGCGTCTTCCTCCATGAGCGCGCGCCGCTCCACCAAGAGCGAGAGCGTGGCCGGTAGTAGGCCGGCGGCTGTCCGGGGTGGGCGTCCCCTGCTCGGATACTGATCCCGACAGCGAGGACACCGCGATGACCGACCAGGACATCGAGGCCCGGCGCAAGCGCGACCTTGAGCGCTACTACCGCCGGACCGAAGCGCGTCGCGCCCAAGGGGCTTTGCAACAACTGCGGCAAGCGCCCGCCGACGCCACACCCCATCTATTCGAGTTCAAACGTTTGGCCAGGCTATACACCGTATTTCCCTGCGCCGCCGGCAGGTCCCGTACCCTATCCGTATAATCAGTGTTTCAGTTTGCGTTGCATGGCGTCCGTTGATTTCGTTGACGTCGTTTCATTATGTCCGCGTGTTACCAATTGTTTCCGCCAGCTTTCCCATGTGTCTATTGCATCATCCTCGTCATATGCTGTGAGCTGGTCCGAGGTGGGAATCCATCCGTACTCCGTCCCGTATTTGGCGAGAGCTGGGCAGCGTGTTGGTGCTCGCTCGATGTATGCCCCGCCTAGTTTTTCCCTCCTTGCTACTTCATCTGCTACTAAGCGGCCTGCATGCGTGAACGGGTCCTCCCAGTGGTCGCGCGGGTACCAGTACGGCGGCCTTGCTTCGTTGAGTGTTACGTTCAGGACTTGGATTGCTCCGTACTCAGACCATACGTGTCGCATGTCTCGCAGAGCCCATACTGCTCGTACTGTTTCGAATGGGCATCCTTGGCCTCCCATACTGTCTGTGCACCCTGGAATCTCTAGGTGCATATGCAACGTTCGATACACTAGTTCTTTGTCTTGGCATGCGAGCACGAGATTCGTCACGCGCGTTAGCGCCGTCCAGTTCCTCTTGCCGTCTTGCCACCATGATTCCGATGTCCTTGCACCTTTCGGTGCCCCAGCTTCTAGAGCGAGTGTTAGCCCGGAGTTGATCAATGCGCTGTCTCCGTAGATCATTCCTTTTAACATCTCTGCCTCCCCTAACAATCGGAGATTTTCCTCCCTGTTCTGTTGGGCGTCGTTCGGCGTTGTTCGCAAATAATCCCTTATCTCGACTCGTACCTCTTCCGCATATTTGATCTTGCTGCTCAGTCGTGTCGAGGCCAGTTTTACCGACCATAGTGCGATAGTAGCGTGACGCTGCACGGTCCTGTTCTTGCTGACTCCGAGCACATATTCCAATTTTCCCATGCTTTGTGCGAGTACTTTCTCTCCGTCTTCTGGTTTTTGCCGTGAAACAGTTCTGGGATTTGGCCGGGCGGGTTGGTTCGCCTCCCGTATGGTGAGGTTGCCTTGAAGCTTTCAGGACCGGATTGCGAGACGGTTTTTTCGAACTTCCCCGATGTGGTCCGGTGCCGTCCCGGGATCTTGGCGGTCGTTGAGATGTGGTGCTCAGGCGGTCATGGGCTGAGCCTTGGCAGGAGCGATGTAGCCATATCGGCGCAGCATGCGGATCCATCGCGGGGCGTTGCGGGTGACCATGAGCGCTTCGTAGTCGGCGGTGCCGTCGTGATAGGGTTTTCCGGTCCTGAGCAGGACATAGATGATGCGCAGCATCTTGTGGGCGATGGCGACGATGGCGCGCTTGTAGCCGCGCCTTGCGGCAATGGCGCGGTGCTGTGCCTGGAACTGGCATCCTTTGGTTCGGGCGGCGCCGTTTGCACATTCGACAAGAGTGGCGCGCAGGGTGCTGGAGCCTTTGCGTGTTCGCGCCGAGCGGCGTTTGCCGGCGCTCTCGTTGTTGCCGGGGCATAGACCGGCCCAGGCTGCGAGGCGTTCTTTCGAGCCGAAGGCCCCGATATCGGGTCCGATCTCGCTCAGGATCGTACAGGCCGACTCGCGGTCGATGCCGGGAATGGTGGTGAGAAGACGCAGCTGGTCCTCCCAGGGAGCCATCTGCTCGTCGATCCTCTTCGTGAAGGCATCGATGCGCCGCCCGATGGCGTCATATTCGTCCAGCAGGTCTTTCAGCATGAAGCGGTCGTTGTCGCTCAGGCTGAGGCAGAGCGCCTCGCCGAGCCCCTCCAGCTTGTGGGCGACATGACGGGTGAGCGAAGCGAGGATCGCCTCACGCTCCTCCCCCGCCGCCAGACCGTCGAGGATCGTACGGCCGTTGACGCCGAAAATATTGCTCAGGATGCCGCCGATGCGCACGCCGGCACGGTCGATGATCTTCTGTGTGCGGTTGCGCACGGTGGCGCGCTGCCCGACCAGGGTGCGGCGCTGGCGGCTCAGGGAACGAAGCTCCCGGAACGGCGCCGGCGGCACATGGCTCGGCGTGCAAAGCCCGAACTGGCATACGCAGGCCAGCCACAGGCTGTCCGCCACATCGGTCTTGCGCCCCTTCAACTGCTTGACCTGACGGGCATGGACCAGGATCGGCTCGATCCCGGCTCTCTCCAGCGCCTCGAACGGCGCCAGCCAATACACCCCGGTCCCTTCCATGACCGCCGCCTCGACGCCGTGTCCGCTCAACCAGGCGGCCATCTCCTCCAGCGCACTCGGCACGGTGGCGAAGCAGCGCGTCTCCACCATGGGCGCCCCGGACGCCTCGCACAGACGAACCGTCGCGGTGATTTCCATCTTGTGCACGTCGAGACCTGCCGCGCGCGGGCAGACAATGTGCATGCCTTCCGTCTTCATCCCTGTCCTCCGTCTTGCCGCCGCGCCAGCACAATCGGACCGACGCATGCTATCGTTGGTGCGGAGGCGGGGGACGGTCGCAAAGACACGCTGCCGCCACGCGGCTGCGGTTCGTTTTGCCGCGCGTCCACGGCCACAGGCCGGGCACAATACGGGGTGCGACGCCGACCGCCGGAAGCAGTTTTTGAACGGGAACGGATCACCGGTAAAACTACGCTCTCGGACCCTCGCCTCCGACCCCGGCAAATTGACACCAAAACCGAACCCAACGCGACCGAAACCGGACCCCGAAACGGACCGGCGTTTCATTCAACGGGGCGGATCAACCCGGATGGCCCATGTGGGTTTTTGGCCATCCCCTGATTGCAGCGTCCAAGCCGTGTTCTTCGATTAGCTGCGTTAATTCATTTTTCCAATTCTCACGATCTTTCGAGACTACCACCGTTGATGTTTCTTTTCCACGGCTCGCTATATGTATCACTGCCTCTTGGCTGATGCCGTCCATTTCTCCCCATATGATTATGTCCCCTTGTTGCCTCTCTCGAAGATCGTGAATCTTTTTTCGTCGTTCTTCTGCTGTACGACTCCGTTCGAGTTCGTTGTTTACGGTTACGTTCTTTCTGAGTCTTCGATAGTCCCACCCGGCGTCACTTATTACTCGTTTTATGCTTGTCGTTACACCACCTGGATCATCCTCGACATTGGTTAGTATGATCGTTATCTCGTCTAACGGTTCACTTACCTTGGCCTCGTTCATGGCGCTTAGGGTTGTCCATAATTCTTTTGCGGTTTTGGTGAAGTTTCTCAGGTCGGTCGTGAGTGCTGCTAGTCCGCCGATTACGGCTATCCCGGTTCCGACCCAACCCCATTTTATTTTCATGATTCTCTCCGTCACCCTGTTAATTCAGCCTTAGCGCGACCGGTCGTCGGAGGCTTTGGAAACGAGAGTCGGCACTCAGGCTGCTCGGATGTGGTTGGTGTCCTTATCTCCCGCGCGTCGGATCGACGCGTCGCTGATATGGGATGTACCTGTGTCATTGCAATCTCAAGGTCTCGGCCAGTAGGGTCCTGCAGCTCGGTTGCGCTGTTGGTACGGCCCAAGGTTATGATCTGCTTCGTGAACACTCCGAGCAGGCCATCATCGAAGACACCGTCCGCACAAGGTCCGCCGCGGCTATCCTGGGTTTTCCCGGCGCCGTTCCGGCAGCTCGCAGACTATCCGTCGTCGCAAAGTAATCGGCTGAATTCTACATGCAGGCGGTGTGATTCGTCGCCAGTCGTGTTCGGCTGGTGTCGGAGCGTCGTGAACCGGGACCTGCATTGACTGCATCCTTCAGCGTCTTCGCTGCCTTGAATGTCGGCGATGCCGACGCCGATATCGAAACCGTCTCTCCGGCCCTCGGGTTGCGTCCGGTACGGGCCGACCTGCTCCGGCTGACTTCTTTCGGCTGGGGTTCCGGTCGGTGAACCATAGTTCAGCTAAACGACATGGGAAGGGCGACCCCTATCAAGAAGCCAAAGAGAGCGCCAGCCACCATTAAGACCAGCGCAAAACCGGCCTCCCTTCTCACCAGTGGCGATGTGTGAGACAGAAGGAAACACGGAAGGGCTAGCCATTCGCAGACCGGTTCAATCGAGAAAGCATGGGTCGAACCAGCTTGACTAATCCCAAGTTCCCGTCGATCATCATATTGAAGGGCGATCTCGTCCTTGCGCAGAGCATGGGTGCCCGTCGCTGCCCGTACAATTCGGATGAGTGTTTTTTTCCGTCGACCGCTCTCAAGTTTCGAAACCCGTACTAACGAATTTCGCGAGCCCAGTTTACGGAGAAGGAATCCAGAGACCCTGATCACCCCAACATCAATGTCTTGATCGAGCGTGCCAATCCCTTCGAGGGACCGCACCTTGAATTTGGCTTGGACCATTATGATCGAGCCCCTCCTATGCCACTACCAATATCCAGTTTTCAACTTGCACGACTGAAGTGGCCTCGGTAGTTCTGACAACCTGATGACTGGCTAAAGATGTATTTCGGTTGATGCACCCGCCGCGACAATTCCCTGGAATCTATCTCGTTCTTGCTGCTGCTAGGCCTGTGGGGATGCGGACCAAACGGCGACGGGTCCACGACCTCTTTGCCTGATATACGATGCAACATCCAGTCCGGTAGCTGTCCATCCGTCAACTCCCCGGTTGTCCTAGCTTTTCCCGGTGCCGCCCCGGCAGCTCGCAGAAGACCCGTCATCGCATAGTAATCGACTGAGGTCTACATGCAGGCAGTCTGAGGCGCTCGGTGTGGCGGTCCGCTGGGGTTGCACGTTACGGTCCGTGCAGCTCGGGCCCGAGAGCGCTGCCGTGCTGGCGGGCCTTCCCCGCGAGGACGGCAATCCCTGGGCCATTGCTGGCGAGGTTTCCGACAGCCTCGACGCCGACCCGTGACCCTTCGATGGCGATGTCGGCGGCGCGTTTGTGGAACATCACGGCGCGGGAAACCCTTCCAGACACGACACCGCTGCCGCGCAAGACCGACATAGCCGGTGATCCACGGTCACATGGCGTGTCTTGCAGCCTGCGGTGCGGAACTGCATCTTGCAGGGCAGAGGTAAGGCAACACGGGATCGGAGCAAGCGCGCGTGCGCCGTTCAGTAGGAAAAGACGAACCACATCGCCCACACCGCTCACGGGTCCATCGGACACGATGACGCCGGGCGCATTCATCGCCAAGTGGCGAGCATCGGAGTTGAAGGAAAGCTCGGCGTCGCACGAGCACTTCATCGACCTCTGCCGTCTGCTCGCCGAGCCGACACCGGCGGAAGCCGACCCGGCAGGCGAGTGGTATTGCTTCGAGCGCGGCGCGCGGAAGGACACCGGCGGTGATGGCTGGGCCGACGTATGGAAGCGCGGTTGCTTCGCGTGGGAGTACAAGGGCCGCCGCGCCGACCTCGACGCGGCATTCGATCAGTTGCGGCAATACGCGCTCGCTCTGGAGAACCCGCCGCTGCTGATCGTCTCGGACATGGCGCGGTTCCGCATTCGCACCAACTGGACGAACAGCGTGAGCGTGACGCACGAGTTCACGCTCGACGATCTCGCCGACGGCGCGACCCGCGACAAGCTCAAGTGGGCGATGTCGGAGCCCGAGCGGCTGCGGCCGGGCGAGACGCGGCAGATGGTGACAGAGCGCGCGGCGGCGACCTTCGCGGAGCTTGCCCAAGGCTTGCGGGATCGAGGCCACGATCCGCAAACGGTGGCGCACTTCGTGAACCGGCTGGTGTTCTGCATGTTCGCGGAGGACGTGGGCCTCCTGCCCGGCAACATGTTCACCCGGATGCTGGAACGTACACGGGGCGACCCCGAAAAATTCGCGGACTACGCCTCGCGGCTGTTCGGCGCGATGGCCACGGGCGGCGATGTGGGATTCGAGCCGGTGGCATGGTTCAACGGCGGCCTGTTCGATGACGATGCGGCCTTGCCGCTCGATCGGGAAGGAATCGAGACGGCACTCAGGGCGGCAGCGCTCGACTGGTCGGAGATCGACCCGTCGATCCTGGGGACGCTGTTCGAGCGCGGTCTCGACCCCGACAAGCGTTCGCAGCTCGGAGCGCACTACACCGATCGGGACAAGATCATGCGGATTGTCGATCCGGTGATCGTCCGTCCGCTGCTTGCCGAGTGGGAGACAGCGAAGGCCGGGATCGCGGCTACCGTCGAGCGCGCGGACGCGGCTCGCTCGCCGGCGGCGCAGACGCGGATACGGCGGCAGGCAGACCAGGCGTTGCGCGCCTTTCTCGAACGGCTGCGGAGGTTCACTGTGCTCGATCCGGCCTGCGGTTCGGGCAACTTCCTCTATCTCGCGCTGCACGCGCTCAAGGACATCGAGCACCGGGTACAGCTCGAAGCGGAGACGGTGGGCCTCGCGCGTGGGTTCCCGGCGGTCGGCCCGGCGAACGTGAAGGGCATCGAGATAAACGCCTACGCTGCCGAGCTTGCCCGCGTGTCCGTTTGGATCGGCGAAATCCAGTGGATGCGGCGCAACGGGTTCAGCAACTCGACCAGCCCGATTCTCGATCCCCTCGATACCATCGAGTGTCGGGACGCAATCCTCGCCCCGGACGGCAGCGAGCCTAACTGGCCGGAAGCCGATGCCGTGATCGGCAATCCGCCGTTTCTGGGCGACCGGGTGATGCGGGACGGGCTCGGCCACGATTACACGGAGCGCCTGCGCGGTGCCTATCGCGGTTCCGTCCCGGCTTCCGCGGATCTCGTCTGCTACTGGTTCCACATGGCAGGCCAATTGGTAACCGAGGGCAAGATCGCCCGTGCCGGTCTGGTCGCGACCAACTCGATCCGCGGCGGGAACAACCGAGCGGTGCTCGACCGAATCGTCGATCGCGGCGCGATCTTCGACGCATGGTCGGACGAGCCTTGGGTGATCGACGGTGCGGCGGTCAGGGTTTCGCTGGTGTGCTTCGCCGCTGGAGGCGCGGACCTGCCGGTTCGCTTGAACGGCAGGGAAACGGCTCGCGTCCACGCCGATCTAAGTGAGGGCGGCCCCGATCTCACCCAGGCAGGGCGATTGAAAGCGAACCGCGCCACGGCGTTCCTTGGCGTCAACAAGAACGGCGCCTTCGATATTCCGGGGCAACTTGCGCGCGAATGGCTACGTCTTCCAGCCAACCCGAACGGACGTCCGAACGCCGATGTCCTTAAGCCCCGAATCGTGGGTATGGACGTGGTGCAGCGTTCGTCGGATCAGTGGATTATCGACTTCGGATCGTCCATGACCGAGTCGGAGGCCGCGCTATTTGAAGCGCCGTTCGCGCATGTCGCCGAGCACGTGGGGCCAGTTCGGGCCAGAAATCGCGTCAAGGCGCTTAGGGATGCGTGGTGGCGGCATTGGCGACCTAGGCCGGCAATGTGGAATGCGCTGGGGGGCATGGCGCGCTGCATTGCCACCCCGACGCTTGCAAAGCACCGGGTGTTCGTTTGGCTCGACACGTCCGTCTGCCCCGACCATCAGCTGATCGTCATCGCGCGCGACGACGACACTACGTTCGGCGTCCTGCACAGCCGGTTCCACGAGGCATGGTCGCTACGGCTCGGCACCAGCCTGGAAGACCGCCCGCGCTACACCCCATCGACAACCTTCGAGACGTTTCCCTTCCCGGACGGTCTCTCGCCCAACATCGCTGCGGCCAACTACGACGAAGACCCGCGCGCTATCGCCATCGCCGAAGCCGCACGCCAGCTCGTGGCGTTGCGCGACCGTTGGCTCAACCCGCCCGAATGGGTGGAGTGGACAGAAGAGCCGGTGCCGGGCTATCCGAAGCGCCCGGTCGCCCGCGACGACGAGGTGGCGAAGGCACTCAAGACCCGGACGCTGACCAACCTCTACAATGCCCGACCGCAATGGCTCACCGATGCTCACGCGACTCTCGATGCCGCAGTCGCGGCCGCCTACGGATGGGACGAGGGGATATCCGAAGACGATGCGCTCGAATCTCTGCTGAGATCGAATTTAGCAGCAGGCACATGATGACCTTCCGATTCTCACTGTCCCAACTGTCCGTGACGACCTCCTTGTTCGCCGCGCCTCCCAATATGGTGAATATGCCGGATGCCGTGCCCCGACATGACCCTGCTGTCTGATCTATCGCGTCTGATCGAAGGCCAGTTTGACAAGAACAGCATTTCGTACGACCGGTCGATGCCGCTCCATCGCCTCGTCGCACGCTACTTCGAGATGAATGTGCGACAAATCCATCCCGTTCCTCGTCGGGTTCATTTCTCGGATCAGACCCACGCCTCTCTGGGCGAACTCTCACGTCGGGGTGAGGAGGACCCTTCGGCCCAAGACGCCTGGGGAGCGGTTTTCCGGCTGCGCCAACTGCTGGTCGAGGGCGCCAACGTCAACGGGTTTCTCACCACGCGCATCCGCCGCGCGACCGTCCGGGACGGCCTTCTGTGGCACTATGGCATGCACCACTTCCACCTCGGCAGCGAGATGGATGCGGACGGTTTCGTGAAACGTTCGGACTACTTGCTATTCGCAATCGTCGCTTCCGACGATGCGTATTTCGTCGATGTCAGGCCGCATCCGCCTAAAGGCGGCATCGAATGGTCGAGTCAGGAATTACTCCGAATTGTCCACACGCACTGGCCCGAGCTGATCGAAGCCAACGTCCTACACGGTGTCCACGGCACCCAACTGGCGGACGATGAGATACACGAGTTAAGGCGGAAAAACGTGAACTACGCCATCGAGATCGACGGCAAGGCCATCGCTCCTCTGGGCGGCGGCATGGCGGGCGACGGGTCGAGTGTGTTGTGCACGATCTTTGCGAGCAAGCTGTTGCGGGATCTGCGCTATCACGAGGAGCTCCTTAAGAGTAACGAGATCCACGAGGCGGTGGCGCGGAACCTCCGGGAGCAAGGGTTTGACGCAGGGCCGACGCTTGAGTTCGAGCTCGTCTTCGTTGAGAGCTTCTCCCCGTCTGCAGAACTATTGGCCGCGCTCACGGCCGAAAACTGCGTCAGCAGAGACCTCTGCCGAACGGGTCTCGCCGTTATCGAAAAGAGCACGGGCTCACCCATCGTCCTCCACGACACCGGCTGTGTCAGGCATGAGCCCGCGTGAGGGTGCGTTACGATGTCTGTGCCGCCCAGCGAAGGGGTTCGTCAGCTCTTGTTGGTGAATTGCGCTCGGGAAATCTTGCCGGCTGCGGCTCCCGCACGACGGAGCGATCGACGATGGTTCTACGCCGGATCCCGGGGCCTATGCCGCGGCCCTCGGCAGCTCCGGCAGTCGGATCAAGTCGTAGGCCCTCAACGCCAGTGCGAACTGCAAGTCCACCCGCACCAGTCCACGATGCCGGGGCTTCGAGACGCACCACCGTCTTCACCCAGCCGGCTAAGCCGACTCACGCTCAGGGATGTGCTCTCTGCTTGGCGCCATCGCCGTAACCGGTAAGCACTGCCAATCTGCTCTCCGTCATCAGTGGCGCGAGTGACTCTGGCAGGCATCGCTCGGGGTTGGGAACCAGCCTTGCTCTCGTCGTTTTCTCGTTGCCCAAGGAAACGTTCTCCACGAACAAAATGCCGTCGATGGCCTTGAGTTCGTCTCGCCAAGACGCCGTCGGTTTGCCGTATGCCGAGCTTTGAGTGATCGCGCGCGATTCGTCACCGTCGTTCCAGAAGAACTGGCTGTGGCAGATGGAAATAGCGACGATGAGGATTCCATCGGAGGGACCCATCCTTCTCCACGGCCCCGCCTTTTCGGCAAGGCTCCATCTGATCGCCTTTGAAGCGTCACCCATGGCTGACCGTGCCGCTCCCCATACCTGCCCAGCAGCGTCGTTGCGGAGCTTGGGCTCCAGGATGCCTTGAAGTGTCCAGCCGTCGCATTTGAACTCCGCTCCGTACGCTCTTCGGTACTGGTGGCTGTACGGTTTCCACCTAAAGGACTCCTGAACTTCCGCCGCGTTAGTGCGCTTGAGGAGATCGATAAACGGCCTAGCGAGCTTTGTCTTCGAGAGCGACCGGATCAGGTCGCCTTCGGCCTGTAGCCAGAGATCCGAGTGGACGTCGACGCTCGCGTCTTCGAACGCCGCTCGGATTTTCTCCACCGCGTCCTCCTCATTCCTTGTGCCTTGAAGTTCTCCCGCACCTTGCCCGCATACGGTCGCTTCCAGGTAGAACCGTTCGTCCCCCAATTGTGCCAGGAAGTCAGGGTTGTACTGTCCGTCCGCCAGTGTCGGCTCCACCGTTACTTCGTACCCCGCGTTTCGCAGCATCGCGAACATCTGGAGCTCGAAGTAGGCCGATGTGAACTGGCGGATGTCTCCGGAACGCAGCCGTCCCCGGATGTCCGGTTGCTTAGCTGCCGGGAGTTGGCCGAACCAATGCTCAATCCAGTCCCGAATCGGAGCGGCTTCCGGACGGCCTTCACGCTCAAGGAATTCGTGGATGTTCTCGTACCTGGTCGCTGGACCACGCCTGACTGGCTTCCTGTCGAACACGGCGTTCATTGCCGCCCTTCCTCCCGGTCTCAAGCGATCTGCCGGTCGCCCACCCTTGATCGATCGTCAAGCGGCAGGCGAATTTACGGCAAGGTGACAATCGAGGATCCATCGCTCCATCTTGCAGCGGTCGAAATGCACACCAGCGACGGCATGCACCATGAAAGGAGAACTTACTGTGTGAATGCTGCCGACGCGGGGTTCACCGACACCGGCTTTGTCGCCTCCATCCTACCCCCGGCCCGAGCGCATTGCCGGATCGGCGACAGTCAAGATTCTGCCGCCCTGTCGGTCGCCTCCGGACTCCCTCCTTTCCCGACAATGCCGCTTGCGACCACCTCGAGCTGCTTCTTCAGACCAGGATTCTCCCTGGGCCTGTTCCATTGCGAGGTTTCGTCCTCCCGGTGTTTCCGCAGCGTTGCCAGCTCCGCCGCTTCGATGTTCCGAAGAAAGGTGTACAGCCTGTCGACGATTTCGCGCATCGTGCGGTCCATCTCGGCACGATCCAGACGGGCCACGCGCTGCCACGGGATGATCCGGCCGTCAGCGTCCACGACCACGACATCGGAATAGTCGCCCGTCCTGGTGACCGGACATAACCCCTCCCCGAATTCTCCCAGCTTCGAGTCCGCGACGCACAACAGTCCCATCATTCTTGCCGTGCTGCCCGTCCCCCGGAGCGCCATTGTTTCGCTGACCATTTCGATCTCCCGGATTTCGTGACACCGGGGCGTTCCCTTCCGAACGCCCGGCTCTCCCTGCCTGTCTAGCCCGCCCGCGTCGCCGTGCGCAATGATTCCGGCGGGGCCAAGCGCGGACCGCGCCGTCCGCCGTCGCGACCTCCGTTTTTCCGATCGACCGGCTGGCGGGCAGATACCTCCGACGCCTTGACCATCCCCTGCGCGGCCTGGCCGGAGACCTCGCTTTCCCGCCGGCCACAGTCCGCATTGCACGCCCGTTCGTTCTTCCACCGCCGAAGCGCGGTGCGGCCCCAGGAGCCGGTGGCCGGCCCCTTTCCGAGCGTGGTCAGGGGCCGGAGAGCGGTCTCCGCACCGCCAACCGGGAGACCCGTCCATGGACGTCAACCACGCCCACATTCGCGTTCCACCGAAATGTCTGGAGATGATCCGTGCCGGCGCGCTCGTGGCGGTGTCGCACAGCGGTGGCAAGGATTCACAGGCCATGACCATCCTGCTGTCCCGGATCGCTCCACACGACCAGATCGTGGCGGTTCACGCCCCGCTCGGCGAGGTGGAATGGCCCGGCACGATCGAGCATACCGAGGCGACCCTTCCCGCTGGTGTGCCGCTGATATTCGCCCCCGTCGCCTCCGGCAAGACCCTGCTCGAACGGGTCGAGGAACGGGGTCTCTGGCCCTCGAATTCAGCTCGCTGGTGTACCAGCGATTACAAGGCCGGGCCGGTCCAGCGCGAGCTGCGCCGCTATCTGAAGGCCCATCCCCGCTTCGGCGGGCGGCTCATCAGCGCCATGGGCATGCGCGCCGAAGAAAGCGCGGCCCGGGCGCGCAAGTCGCCCTGGCGGCTGAACGAGCGCAACTCCCGCGCGGGCCGCATCTGGTTCGACTGGCTGCCGATTTTCAACCTCTCGACCGAGGACGTATTCGGCGTGATCCGCGACGCCGGCCAGTCGCCGCATTGGGCCTACGCCGCCGGCATGTCGAGGCTGAGTTGCAGCTTCTGCATCCTGGCGTCTCGCGCCGATCTGCGCCGAGCGGCCGAGCTCCGCCCCGACCTCTACCGCACCTACGCGGAGCTTGAACGGCGCATCGGTCACACCCTCTCGCCTTCCCGCGTTCCCCTGCCGCAACTGACGGGCATTTCTCCGACCATGGAAACCCACGCCGAGGACGCGATGGCTCTCGGCCGCGCCCGATCCCGGCCGGCGGCCGCGCGGCGGCCCCTCGCACGGCGCAACGGCCTCAAGCCTCCCTGCCCGGAGAGTGGAGCGGCGCAGGGGTCCGGGTGAATCCGGGCGCCCGGTGAGGGGCGGCCCGCGCCGTCCTTCCGCCATTCCGGAGCACGCCCATGACCCTTCCCGAGACCATCTCCGCCGACTACACGCTGCGCCCGAGCGAGCTCGCCGAGGTGCTCGCCCTCCTGGTCGAGGCCCGCCAGCCGACCATGGTCTGGGGACCGCCCGGGGCGGCGAAATCGATGATCGCCCGGCAGGTCGCCACGGCCGCCAACCGCAACTATGTCGACGTCCGCGCGCTTCTGCTCGACCCCGTCGACCTGCGCGGCATCCCGTGGCGCGACAGCGCCGACCGCACCCGGTGGGCGCCGCCGGTGTTCCTGCCGCCGTCGGACGATCCCGGCTTGTGGCTCATCAACCTCGAAGAGCTGCCGTCCGCGGTGCCGATGGTGCAGGCGGCGCTCTACCAGCTTTTCCTGGAGCGCAAGTGCGGCGAGTACGAGCTGCCCGAGGGCGCATCGCTGATCGCCTGCGGCAACCGGGATGCCGACCGCGCCGTCGTCCACCGCATGCCGACGCCGCTCAGCAACCGCCTGGTCCATCTGGAGATCCGCGTCGACGCCAGGGACTGGTGCGCCTGGGGCGCGGCGAATGGGATCGCCCCGGAAGTGCTGTTCTTCATCGAGCTCGAACCCGAGCTGCTGAACCAGTTCGATGCCCAGTCGAAGGAGCACGCCTTCCCCAGCCCCCGGAGCTGGGAGTTCGCCAGCAACATCGTCAAGCGCCGCAACGGCCTCGATCCGGAGGTCGAGCGGGCGCTGTTCCGGGGCACGGTGGGCGAGGCCGCGGCGGTGCAGTTCACCGCGTTCCTGAAGGTCTGGCGCGAGCTGCCCCACCCAAGGGCGGTCATCAACGACCCGGCGAACGCCGACATCCCGGAGAACGCCAGCACGCTGATGGCGCTCTGCGGCTCGCTCTACCGGATGGCCTCCGACGTCACGCTCGACGCGATCGTCACCTACGCCACCCGGCTCCGCCGCGAGGTCGGAGAATCGCTGGTCGGCGCCTGCGTGCGCCGGGAGCCCACGCTCCAGCGCTCGCCCGCCTTCATCCGCTGGGCAGCGGCGAAAACGCAGTGATGGAGGACGCCGCTCCCGACGTCCCAGTGTGGAAGCTCCGCTAACCCGAGAGGAGGAACCGATGGACCTCAACCGCGACGCCATGCTGGTCGGCCTGCACATCGCCGCCTGGTCCGGCCGGCTCTACGACCGCCAGGCGAGCGACCATGTCGCCGTCGCCCACGAAGCCTCGACCGGCGCCGGGCGCTACAACAAGCGCCTCTTGCCCAAGGCCGCCTTCGCCACCCTCACCGCCACCATGAGCGAAGCGAGAACGAAGCACTATGCCAACTCGCTTCCCTGGGACGACAAGGGCGCGCGGCTGCTCACCGTCGCCAACTACGCGCACTACACGGAGCTCATGGACGGGCTGCGCGAGCGGGTGGTGCGCCAGCGCGCCCGCTTCATCGAGGACTACGACGACTATATCGACCAGTCCCGGCTCGACCTCGGCAAGCTGTTCCGCATCGAGGACTATCCCTCCAAGGAGGACCTCCAGGGCAAGTTCGCCATCCGCTACCGCATCACGCCGGTGCCGGACGCCGACCATTTCATCGCCCAGCTCGCGTCCGACGACACCGAGCGAGTGAAGCGCGACATCGAGCGCCACGTCGAGGAACAGCTCCATGGCGCGGTGGGCGACCTCTACCGCCGGATCGGGGAGGCCGTCGAGCGGGTCTCGGAACGGCTGCGGGAGGACGACGACGGCAAGCCGCTGGTGTTCCGCGACACGATGATCTCGAACATCCGCGACCTGGTGGACGTGGTGCCGCGGCTCAACATCTTCGGCGACGACGAGCTCGCCAGACTCTGCGAGCAGGTGAAGGAGAAGATCGCGAGCGTCGAGCCCGACGCGCTGCGGCCGTCCAAGACCTTCGACCCGGCGGCTCGCGCCCAGGTAAAGCGCGACGCGGACGCGCTCGCGGAGAAGTTCGCGGGGTATTTCGGGGGGCGGATCGAGGAGCCCGCCGCCGAGCCCGTGCGGGAGGCCGCCTGATGGCCGCCCGCGTGCGCCGGGAATCCGCGCTCCGGGTCAGCGACTGCGTGACGGAGCTGCTGCGCAAGCAGCCCTTCTTCGGGAGCCTCGTGCTGCGGCTGCCGCTCCGCCCCGATCTCACCCGCGAGACGCTGGCCACCGACGGCCACGAGATCCGCTACTCGCCGCGGTGGGTCGCCGAGACCGAGGCCCACCTGATCGAGGCCGCCATGGCGCGGGTAGTGATGGCATGCGCGCTGAAGCACCACACGCGGCGGGGCGAGCGCGACCCCGAGCGCTGGCAGATGGCCTCGCAGCTCGTCACCCATGCGCTCATCCGCGACGCCGGCTTCACCCTGCCGCCCGACGCCGACGCCTGGGACGACCTCAGCGTCGAGCAGGCCTACGACCGCCTGCCGACGCCCGAAGACGGCGATTCCCAGGGCGAGGGGGATGCATCCTCCGGCCCCGCCGGTGCCGGCGCGCCGGCCGCCGCTCAATCCTCACCCGACGGCGATGACCACGATACCGGCGACCCGTCCGATTCCGCTGGCAACGCAGAGCACCAGGACGAGAACGGTGACGGTGACGGCCAGGATGCTCAGGACGGGAGCAGCCAGGACCAAGATGGCAACGGCCAAGGCGAGGATGGCACGTCCGATGCGCCGCCGAGCCACGATCCCTCCGGCACCGGCGAGGTCATGGACGCCGGCGCGCGCGGCGGCGATGACGGCGATTCCGGCGAGACCCCGGTTGACGTCGCCGCCGAGGAGCAGGCGTGGGACGAAGCGATGCACCAGGCCCTCAATATCGCCCGCGCCGAAGGCAAGGTGCCGGGCCAGGTCGAGGAAACCGTGAAGGGCGCCCATGCGAGCACGCTCGACTGGCGCTCGCTGCTGCGGCGCTACATGACCGATGCGGCGAAGAGCGATTACAGCTGGAGCCTGCCCAACCGGCGCTTCATCGACTCCGGGCTCTACCTGCCCTCGATCCGCTCGGAAGGCATCGAGACGATCGCCGTCATCGTCGATACCTCGGGCTCGCTGCCTGCGGCGACGCTGGCGGCGTTCTGGGCCGAGCTGCGCGAGGTCGCGGCGGATATCCGGCCCGAGCGCGTCGTCGTGCTCCAGGTCGACGCCGCGGTGCAGGACGCGGCGGAGTACGCGCCCGACGACCTGCCCGAGGAGATCGCGCTCAAGGGCCGCGGCGGCACCGACTTCCGCCCGGGCTTCGAGTGGCTCAAGGAGCAGGGGATACAGCCCGCCGTCTGCCTCTACTTCACCGACATGGAGTGCTCGGACTACCCCGAGGCAGAACCCGGGTTCCCTGTTACCTGGATCAATTGGGGGCCTCAGCCGTCGGACTGGAACCGCGAGCCCTGGGGCGAGCGCATCGACATCGCCGCATGACGTTCCGTCAGCACCGCCGCACCGTTCGAGGAGTCCCAGACATGCAGACCGTCCACCCGTCGCCCGAAGCCGTCCGCCTCGCCATGTCGCGGATCGAACGCGCCATGTCCACCTACAGCGGCGACCGGGAAGCCCCCATGGACTGGGGGATCGTCCACCGCCACGACTGCCGCACCGTCGCCTGCCATGCCGGCTGGTACGCAATCGGCCGCCTGATCGACCATCCCGCAATCCGCTGGCGCCACCACGAGACCTTCTACAGCGACCCCGGCGAGACCATGATGGCGCTGAGGCCGGACGGGCAACTCACCCATGTCATGTATTACGAGGGTGCGCACATGCTGGCGCGCGACCTCGGATTCATGAACGCCCCCGCGCTGAAGGGCTGGGCGGAGCGGCATCCGGAGATCTGGGGCAACCGCCACGGCGAGCGGATGTTCGCCGGCGACGGGGCGGTCGCCTTCGGCAAACCGCCGTTCGCCCCGGTCCTGGTGAGCGAAATCGTCGCCTGGTGGCGCGCGGTCGCGGACCGGCTCGATACAGCGATCCCGATCCACACCGACCAGGTGGCCGCTCTGGCTGCCCTCAAGTGTCACGATCTCCTGGCGCAGGAAACCATCGCTGTCGAGCCCTGCACGGGTGGCTACCGGCTGGTCCGGCAGCCCCGTCCGGTCAGCCTGCCGTCGCTTCAGCGCTGATCGCATTCGTCCCGGACGCGGCCCGCACCAACGTCCTGCCGCTACACCCCGTCCCACAGGCAACACCGCCCGGAGAGGAGCGGGGCCGGGGTCCGGGCGGCGCGGACGGGCCGGCGGGAGCCGTTCCCGCACCCCGCTTCCATCCTTTTCCACACACCATTGAGGGAGGTTCGCATGAACTTCATCGCCCCCAGGGCCGAGCCGCTCATCCGGGAGATCCCGCTGAGCCGGCTCAGCCTCGCCCCGGAGAACGTCCGCAAGACCCCGCCCGACCCCCAGGCCGACACCGCGCTCAAGGCGTCGATCGCCGCCCTCGACCTGCTGGAGAACCTGATCGTCCGACCCGACGAGCCCGGCCAGGATGGCACCGAACGCTACGCCGTGGTCGCCGGCGGCCGCCGTCTCAAGGCCATGCAGGCGCTGGTCGAGGACAAGGTGTTCGACGCCGACCATCCGGTGCCCTGCCAGGTCAGGTCCGGCGACGCAGAGCCCGGCGAGGTTTCGCTGGCCGAGAACGTCGTCCGCATCGCCATGCACCCGGCCGACCAGGTGACGGCCTTCGCCAAGCTGGTCGAGGCCGGCCAGTCGGTTTCCGCCATCGCGGCGCGCTTCGGCGCGTCCGAGCGCATCGTCGAGCAGCGCCTGCGCCTCGGCAACGCCGCGCCCGAGCTGCTGGACGCCTACCGGGCCGACGAGATCGACCTCGAGGTGCTGAAGGCCTTCGCCGTCACCACCGACCGCGAGCGCCAAATGGCGGTCTGGGAGCAGGTCTCCGCCCAAGGCTACCGCCCGTCCGCCGGGCAGGTGAAGCGACTGCTGACCGAAGAGCGGGTGCCGGGCCGCACGGCGGTCGCCCGCTTCGTCGGCGTGGACGCCTACGAGGCCGCCGGCGGCGCGGTCCTGCGCGACCTGTTCGCCGACGAGCACGAGCACGGCGTCTGGTTCGAGGACCCGGTGCTGCTGGAGAAGCTGGCCACGGACAAGCTTCAGGCGGCCGCCGACGAGCTCGCGACCCGCTGGAAGTGGGCCGTCCCCATGATCGAGGCCGCGTGGGACGACACCGCCCGCTACGGCCGCATCGAGCCGCAGTCCGGCGTGCCCACCGACGAGGAGCGGGCGGAGATAGAGAAGCTGGAGACCCGCTACGACGAGCTCCGCGGCATGGACGACGACGAGTGGACCGAGGCTCTGCTCGAAGAGGCCGGGCGCATCGAGGCCCGCCTCGACGAGATCGAGGGCGCCGTCGAGGCGCGGGCCATGTGGCGGCGCGAGGACTTCGCAATGGCGGGCTGCATCGTCACCGTCGGCAATGACGGCTCGCTTCAGGTCATCGCCGGGCTGGTGAAACCCGAGGACATGCCGAAGCAGACCGAGGCGGACCGGACCGGCGAGGCCGCCACCAACGCCGGCAATGGCCACGACCCGGACGCCGCGGACCATGGCGCCCATGCCGCCGGCCCGTCCGTCTCCCAGCCCATGGCGGGGCCGAGGGACCGCGAGGCCGAAGCGCGCAAGGAGGTAGGCGTCGGCATCGGACTCGCCGACGATCTGCGCTCGGTTCGCACCGCGCTGGTCAAGGCGAAGCTCGCCGGCGACTTCGAGTCCGCCTTCGACCTCGCGCTGTTCCAGATGGGCCGCGCCGTGTTCACACCGGGCTACCATGACCACGCCCTCGACATCGCGGTCAAGGAAACTCCGGACCGGCCCAACACCCGGATGAACGACGCGGACTTCGCGGACTGGTCGCCGGGCGAGGCCATGCTGGAGGACCGATCGCACCTGCCGCTCGACTGGCTGACGATCGAGGGCGACGGCGAGTCCTTCGCCGCCCTGCGGGCCCTGCCCCAGGCGGACAAGGAGTCGCTGTTTGCCGCGTGCATCGCGCGCACGGTGAAGGGCCAGCTTGCCTTCGAACCCCAGGCCCGGCCCGAGCTCGAAGCCACCATCGCCCGGCTCGACATCCACTTCGCGGCCCATGTGCGCCCGACGGCGGCGATGCTGTGGTCGCGGATTCCCAAGGCGCGCGTCCTCGACATCGCCCGCACGGTGTTCGGCCTGGCCTGGGCGTCCGCGCGGTCGAAGTACAAGAAGCCGGCGCTCGCCGAGGCCATGGAGGCCGCCTTCGCCGCCGGCGAACCGCCGGTCGGCGTGAGCGCCTCGATGCACGCCGCCGCGTTGGCCTGGACGCCGCCCGGCTTCACGGCGTTCGACACGGGCCGGGCGGTCGGCGACGCCGGAGGTGCGGCCACGGACGCCGCCGGGACCGCACCGGCCGGCGAGCCGGCGCCCGCGGAACCGGACGCCGACTCCTGGACCGATGAGACGGAGGCCGCTCCCGAAGCGGAACCGTCGGACGGCATGACGGCGAATGCCGGCAACGGCGCCTCCGACACGGTCGACCCCGGTCCGGACGCCGATCGCGGCGATGCCGGGGAGGCCGATCCCGACCCGGCCGTGGCTGGCGGGCCGGATGGCATCGCGGCAACCGCTCCGGTCAACGGGCATGACGTCCACGGGGACCCGATGGAGATCCCCGAGTTCCTCCGCCGCGTCCAGTAGCCGTCCTGCCCCGTGAAAGCGCCTCGCCGGCATCTCGACGCCGGCGGGGCGTTTCTCTTTCCACACCCGTCATGGAGGTCCGCCCATGAACCGCACGATCCGCGCCCGCATTCACGAGAGCGCCGTCAAACGCGTCACCCGCATCTATGCCGCAACCCTCGCCGACATCTTCGCCGAAACCCTCCAGAACAGCCGCCGCGCCGACGCCGCGCGGGTGCGCATTTCGGTTTCCGCTCCCACAGCCCGGCTGGACGAAATCGCCGCCACGACGGACGAGGCGCCGCTCACCGTCACCATTTCCGACGACGGCGCGGGGATCGCCGATCCCGCCGTCCTGCTGAGTTTCGGCGAGAACGGCTGGGACGACGCAACGGTCCGGCGCGAGGACGCCGCCGGTTTCGGCTTCGCCAGCCTGGCGCGCCGCAACTGCACCGTCTCGTCCAGGCCGCGTTCGCCGGACCGGGCGATGGTGCCCGGCTGGCGCGTCAAGCTGGAACCGGCGCATTTCTTGGGCGAAGCCGAGGCCGAGGTGCATGCCGACGATCGGGCGCCGTATCCCTGTGGGACGGCGATTTCGTTCGAGGCGACCGAATCCATCGCGGCCATCCGCAACGCGGCCGAGAACGCCGCCCGCCATTACCCGCTGCCGGTCGTGTTCGAGCAACGCTCGGAGGGCGGAGCCGCTGCCGGGGAGGAACTGCCCCGCCGCGCCTTCCTCGGCGGCGCGGTCCATGCCGAGCCTTGGCGCGGCCTCGTCTTCGGCGTCTTCAAGGACCGCCGTAGCGGCTACAACGACCCCGACCTCAACTTCTTCGGCCTCACCCTGCCGGTGAGGCTGCCGACCGTCGAGACCGTCCACGGTCCAACCTGGAGCGTATTGGCCGACGTGGCCGACTGTCCCGATCTGGAGCTTGTCCTGCCGGCCCGCAAGGAGGCGGTCGAGAACGCCTTCCTGACCGAGGTGCGTGAGGCCGCCCGGCTGGCCATCTACCGCGCCATGGCGACCGATCCCGAGCCGCGGCCCGCCTTCGAACACCGGGCGCGGGCGCGCGAGGCCGGCATCGACATCGCGCCGCCGCCGGCCCGGCTGCGGCCCTGGCGGCCCAGCGTCGCCGACTGCAACGACTGGCGCGAGCCGGGCAAGCTGGCGGACGCCGGCCCCGACTCATCGGGGGACGCCCTGGTCATGGACTGCGACCCGGAGCCGCCCGAGGCGCAGGCGCTCTGGCGCGCCGCCGAACGGGACGGCATCGCGTCGCGCCTGTTCGAGGCCGACCGGAGGCTGGAGGGTTACGACTGGTACGACGCGCTCGACCGGGTGACGGAGATAACCGTCCGGGTCGCCGCCGGGGACGATTTGATGGCACTCGACGCCTACCCGCTGCCCGAGGGGTCGCGTTCCCCGGCCGCGCCGCTGCCCGCCCGGCCCGCCGCGATCCGCATCGGGCTCGCCGTCCGCCCGCCGTCGGGTCCCGCGCGCACCATCGACGTGCCGGCCGATCTGGTCTTCGCCGGCGAGGCCTGGTCCTGGATCGACGAGGCCATGCCGCTGGTCACGGAAGACAGCGCCCTCCAGCCCCACCAGCTCGCCGCGCTGCTCATGGCGGGGTTCTTCTCGGCGTCCGACGATGCCGACTCGGACAGCTGGGAAACCCAGCGCAACCGCTTCGAGGACGATGCACTGCACCTCGCGACGCGGCTGCTGCTGTCCGACGACGAGGCTTGCAAGACCTCGATCGCCGAGGCGGTGCGGCGCGAGCTGGTCTGGCTCGCCCCCCGCGACCGCGCCGTCGACATCCGCATCCGCCGGCCCGACGTCACCGTGACCCTCGGCGCCGTCGCAGAGGCCGCGCCGTGAGCCGGCCCTGGACCGTGCAGGTCGGCTACAACGCGCACCATTGCAACACCGTCACGGTCGAGGCGGACGCGCTCGAGGAGGCGCTGGAGAAGGCCATCGAGGACGCCAACGAGGACGCCGCCGGCTGGCGCCCGACGGATCACTGTTCCGATTCCTTCGTCGATACTGTTTGCGAAGGCGCCGGCGCCGATCCATGGGGAGAGGGCTCGCTGCCGGTGCCGAACCGCTTCTCCGAGCATGGCGAGCCGCCGGTCGTGACCTTGGCCGGTCCCGTCCCGCCGGGCGCCGTCCAGGCCTCCGGCGGCAGGGTGACGGTCCGTTTCGAGACGGATGCCGGCACGATCGCGGCGGAAATGCGCGACCCGCCGCATCCGCCCGCCAACAAGCCGCTGGTGACGGTCTTCGTCGCACCCGACGGCAAGCCCCGTGTCGAGGTCACCGGCGGCAGCGCCCGCGTCCGCATCCTCGACGGCTGATCCGCCCGCCGCCCGGTCGCCGCCGCCGATCCATCCACACCGACACCCGTCCCCGCTCCGCCCGGAGCGGGGGTCGGCATGCGTTCGGACGAGGCGGGACAGGGGCGCGGGAGCGTCCCGGTTCCGCATGTCCGGCGTTCAGCAACAGGAGGCCCAGCCCATGCAGCACACCGCCGCCCATGTCCCCGATGGCGCCGCCGTCGCGGCCCCGCCGGAACGGCCCAGCGACGAGGCGCAGAAACGCGCCATCGCCGACGCCGTCTGGACCGACCTGCTCTGGCTGATGCCGACCGGCCGCACCGTCACGGTCACCGTCCGCGACGGCAGGGTCGCGGTCGAGCTCGGCCCGCCCGGCGCGGCGCCGGAGGTCCCGGCCCACTGACCCCCCGGTGCCGTCCACCGCTCCCTTGTCGCCATTCCGCCATCGCGCCCCATCCCGAGCGCCGGGAATGGGGCGCTTTCGTTCGACCCCGAGGAGGACGTCGCCATGCCCGAATCCGTACCGGGTTTCGACGAAATGCCGCTTTACGACATGCCCGAGGCGCCAACTTCGATCCGGGAGACCGCGAGCCGCCACCGGCTCCAGCGCCGCTTCCTGCGCGCCGGGCGCCAGGCCGTCGACGACCCCGATCTGCTTGAGCTGCTGCTCTCCGGGCGCCGGTCGGTGGACGATGCTGGTGCACTTGCCGCAAGCCTGCTCGACACGTTCGGCACTGCGCCGCGCGCGATCGCCGCCCGGCCGGACCGGCTGCGCACATTGCCCGGCCTGTCGGAGGACGCCATCGCCGCCCTCAAGGCGGCCGAGGCGCTCGGCATCCGCATGGCGCGGCCGGACATGCCCGACACCGTGCGCCCGTCCTTCGGCAGCTACGACAAGGTTATCGAGTATTGCCGCACGCTGGCGGGACATCGCGAGGTCGAAGAGTTCCGGGTTTTGTATCTCAACCGGAAGAACCGTCTCATCGCCGACGAGTGCCTCCAGAAAGGCTCCGTCTGCCACGCGCCGGTCTATCCCCGGGAGATCTGCATCCGCTGCCTGGAGCTTCAGGCCAGCGCGATCCTCGCCCTCCATCCGCACCCCTCCGGCGATCCCGAACCGTCCCGCGCGGACATCGACATGACGAACCGCATCCGCGACGCGCTGAAGACGATCGAGGTGACGCTGCTCGACCATGTGATCGTCACGCCGAGCGGATCGGTGAGCTTTCAAGCGCGCGGCCTGCTCTGACAGGCCGCAGCGATCCCCTCCCTCTCTTTCCCGCGAGGAACCCGATCATGCCCCAACCCGGCAACGCCACCGCATTCGATCCCGTGATCTCCGTCTACACCCGCGCCCAGGCGATCGAGGACGGCATCCTCGTCGACGTCTCCGAAACCGCGCGCGAGGCGGGTTTCAGGATTCCCGTCGCGGTCACGCGCTCGGTCTGGGACCGGCTGGTCGCCCTCCCCGAGGGCTACCGCGGATTCCAGGACGAGCGCGGACGCCTTTGGGACGTGCTCTGGATGGCGCGCCACTACGCGCTCCGCGCCTCCGACAGCAACCGGGTGAGAATGTGTGTGCTGGTGCGCGACATCCGCAAGGACCTCCGCGACAGCCACCGGCCACCCCGCAAGCACTTCCCCATCGTGGCGATCGGCACCGGCGATGCCGGAGAGCCGGTGATCACCGTGATGTTCCCCGAGGACGACTGAGCATGCCGACCCTCAGCCCCGAGCAGAAGCTCGAGATCGCCCGCCGCGTCCACGAGACCTTCGACCGCCCGAAGCGCTGGCACCAGGGAGGATGGGGGCGCGACGACGACGGCGACGTCATCGAGTTCGACGGCGGCTTCCACGTCGTCGACAACGACGAGGTCCGCCATCCGCCCGCCTTCCGCTTCGCCACGCCCGAGAGCCCCCGCTGCTTCTGCCTCGGCGCCGCCATCCGGATCCACACCGGCTCGATCCTCTGCCACGATCCGTCCCATACCGGGGAGGCCACCGAGACCATGTGCGAGGTCTACACCAGGCTCGCCGGCATCGACACCGGTGCCCGGGAACAGGACGCACCGGTTTCCGAACCGCATCTGAACAGTCTTATCGAATGGAACGACTCGGACGAGCGTTCCTGGCGCGACATCCGCGATCTCACCGCCGCCGTGCTGCGCCACCTCGACGCGCAGCGCTGGTGATCCCGGCCTCCGAAGTCCGCGCCTCCTCTTCGTTTCGTCCCTCCAGCCGCGCGCCCGTGCGCAGCGCCGTCCGGAGTCCGGCCAGCCGGCGCCGGGCGGGTCGGCGGCGCGGGAGTCCCGCCGTGCCGGACGCCTATGCCCCTCCAGCCCGGAGACCGACATGCTTCACCGGATCACCGGCCGCGCCACCAAGTGCGGCCCTTCCGCGATTTCCGCGATCGCCGGCGCGCCCACCCACGAGGCCGCCGCCGTCATCCGCCGCCTGTTCGACCGGCCCTCGGTCAACGGCGTCCATACGGACGAGCTCGCGGCCGCACTCGAAGAGTTCGGCTTCGTTCCCGACTACGCGCTGCGCCATCCCAGGTACCGCGAGCGCCGCCATGCGCGCCGGGAGGAGGTCTGGGACCGCATCTTCGCGGACGTTCCGTTCGAGGTGCGCGCCGTCACGCTCGGCACGTTTCTCGACCCGGCGCCCGCGGGAACGTGGGCGATTTCGGCGAGCAATCACTTCATCGCCTACAGCGACGGCTTCGTCGCGGATTCTGGAGCCATGTTCTCCCGCAAACCGGTCTTCTGGTTTCGCGCCAATCCCGATCACGACCGCGTCGCCCTGCGGCGTGTCCGAGAGGCCGTCCGGTTCGTGCCTGTCTCCTCGGCGGCCGCCCATAGCGGCCCGATCCAACTGGAGTGCTGAGCCATGCCGAGGATCATCGAGACCACGGTCTACACGATCGACGAGCTCTCCGACGCCGCGAAGGAGAACGCCCGCATCTGGTATCGCCAGCTTGGCCTGCACGACGAGTGGTACGACTTCGTCTACGAGGATTTCGGGACGATCTGTGGGATTCTCGGCGTGACGCTCGCAACGACTCCCGTGTGCCTTTATGGCGGCGGAACGCGCGACAAGCCGCAAGTGTATTTCACTGGCTTTTGGAGCCAAGCAGATGGCGCCAGCTTCCATGGCCACTACAGCCATGCCAGCGGCGCCGCCAAGGGCATCCGTGCCCACGCACCGAAAGACACCGAGCTGCACCGGATCGCGGACGTTCTGCAAGACATCCAAAGGCGCAATTTCTGGCAAGTTCACGCCTCGGTCCGGCAGCAGGGCCGCTACTGCCACGAATACAGCATGGCGATCGAGGTCGAGCGCGACAGCCCGACCTGGCAGCCGATGACGGACGATGCCGAGGACGCCGTGATCGAGGCGCTGCGCGACCTCGCGCGCTGGCTCTACCGCCAGCTCCGCTCGGAGTACGAGCACCAGACCTCCGACGACGCCGTCGACGAGATCGTCGGCATAAATGAGTGGACCTTTACGGCGGACGGCCAGCGGTTCGGCTGACGCCTCCGGCCATCTGCACCAGGTGTTGACCCTGACCGCCGCGACCCGCCCGATCTCTCCCTCTCTGTCCTGAGTCTGCCAATCCGGCCGTCCTGACGCCCGGCTCCGCCGTCGTGCCCCACGCCGGCGGGAGTCCGGCCAGCCGGCCGTGGACGGTCCGGCGGGGCGGGGCGGGAGGTCCCGTTCCGCGCCGCCGGCCTGCCCGGTCCCTTCCAGCACGGAGCCTGCCATGCTCGACGCCCGCCCGGCGCCGGACGCCCTCGCGCGTCCGCCCCTTCCCGCGCTCGCCACCGACCCGTCCGAATCGCCTGCCCGCCCGTCCGCGGGCGATGCCCTGTTCGCCGCGGCCCGAACCCTGCTGCCCGTGCTGGAGGCCGGCAAGCCGCTCGACGCCGCGACCCTGCGGGACACCATGACAGAAGCCTTCGGCGCGACCGACGCCAATGGCGGCTGGGTCTGGAAGGACGCCTATGAGGCTGCCGAAGCCGCCTGCGTGCTGTTCCTCCAGCGCTACGGCCGGGGCATGCGCCGCAACGCCGGCGCCGGCGGGCCGCGCCGCATGCTGGCGATGCTGGAAGCCCTCGCCGCGCTGGAGCCCTCGCACACCAGGCGCTCCGAGGAGCAGGTGCGGCTCCAGCAGTTCTCGACGCCGCTGCCGCTCGCCTACGCCGCCCTCCAGGCCGCCGCGATCCGGCCGGGCGACGTCGTGCTGGAGCCGTCGGCCGGCACCGGGATGCTGGCGGTGATGGCGCAGTGCGCGCTGGGCAACGCCGCCCCCGGCAATCTCCACCTCAACGAATACGCTCGCGTCAGGGCGCGGTTGCTGACGCAGCTGTTTCCCGAGGCGGTGGTCACCGCGTTCAACGCCGAGGCCATCGCCGACCGGCTGCGGGACGTCCGGCCGACCGTGGTGCTGATGAACCCGCCGTTTTCGGCAACGCCCGGTGTCGACCGCATCACCCGCGACGCCGACCTCCGCCACGTCCGCTCGGTCGCCTCGATGCTGCCGCCGGGCGGCCGGCTGGTGACGATCACGTCGGCCCATTGCACGCCCGGCGACACCGTCGGCCGGCTCGATCCGCCGGCGCGCTGCGTGTTCACCATGGCCATCGACGGCCGCGCCTATGCCCGCCGGGGCACCGGGTTCGACACCCGCCTCACCGTGCTGGAACGCGGCGCCGGGCCCGCTGTCGACGTGGATGGGGCGGCGCGCGCCACCGACGCCGCCGAGCTGCTCGACGCCGTCATCGGGTGCGTGCCGAAGCGGCAGCCGATTGCCCCGATGCCAGTGCCGGCCGGCCCGGCGCGAGACCTGTTCGGCAAGCTGGTCGCGCCGAAGCCGGCGAAGCGGGGGCCCAAACACGCTTCGACCCCGGAGACGCGGCAGACGCATGACTGGGGACCGGTTTCGGAACTGGCCGTCGAGACCGGCGCGGTCGAGCCGGATGCCGATTACCCTGACAACAACGCCGGCCCTTACGCGCCCTGGCGGCCGGGCGTCGTGCGGGTGCCCGGCGCGGTCGAACATCCGACGCCGCTGGTGCAATCCGCCGCCATGGCCGCCGTGCCGCATCCCGTTCCGGCCTGGCGGCCGATGCTGCCGGAGCGGGTGGTGACGGACGGCCTGCTGTCCGACGCGCAACTGGAGAGCGTCGTGCTGGCGGGAGAAGCCCACTCCCGCCATCTCGCGGCGGAGTACCGCATCGGCTCGCAATGGGAGACTGTCCACCACTGCAACCACGACGGTGACGAAGGTGAAGAGATCGACACGTCCTTCGTCACCGCGGAAGGCGAGACCCTGTCGGAGCCGGTACGATTCCGCCGAGGCTGGATGCTGGGCGACGGCACCGGCTGCGGCAAGGGAAGGCAGGTCGCGGCGATCATCCTCGACAACCGCCTGCGCGGTCGGAAGAAGGCACTGTGGCTCAGCCACTCCGACAAGCTGCTGGAGGACGCGCGCCGCGACTGGACGGCGCTGGGCGGGTTGGAGAGCGACGTCATCCCGCTCGGCAACTTCCGGCAGGGGATGGAGATCCCTCTCGACGAGGGCATCCTGTTCGCGACCTACGCCACGCTGCGCTCGCCGTCCCGGCAGGGGAAGCCCTCCCGGCTGGAGCAGATCGTCGAATGGCTGGCCGGCTCATTGGACGAGGAGGACCGCCACGCCTTCGACGGCCCGATCGTCTTCGACGAGGCGCATGCCATGGCGAACGCCGCCGGATCGAAGTCCGAGCGCGGCGAGACCAGGCCGTCCCAGCAAGGGCGGGCCGGGCTGCGTTTACAGAACGCATTGCCGGACGCGCGCATCGCCTATGTGTCCGCGACCGGCGCGACCACGTTGCCGGGGCTGGCGTATGCCGGTCGCCTGGGACTGTGGGCCGCCGGCGAGACGCCGTTCGAGAAGCGCGTCGAGTTCGTCTCCGCCATGGAGGCCGGCGGCGTCGCCGCGATGGAGGTGGTGGCGCGGGATCTGAAGGCCCTCGGGCTCTACCAGGCCAGGGCGCTCGCCTATGACGGCATCGAGGTTGAAATCCTGGAGCACCCGCTCAGCCCCGAGCAGCGGCGCATCTACGACGCCTATGCCGATGCCTTCAAGGTGATCCACGCCAACATCGAGGAGGCGCTGAAAGCCACCGGCATCGTCCAGGGCGAGGACACGCTGAACAGGAATGCGAAAGCCGCCGCACTATCCGCCTTCGAGGGCACGAAACAGAGGTTCTTCGGCCATCTGCTGACCGGCATGAAATGCCCCTCGACCATCCGCGCGATCCAGGCCGATCTCGCGGCCGCGCGGTCAGCCGTGGTCCAGCTCGTATCCACCGGCGAGGCGCTGATGGAACGGAGAATCGCCGATGTCCCGGTCTCGGAATGGGACGATCTCAACATCGACCTCACCCCGCGGGACGCCATCCTCTCCTACCTCATGCACGCCTTCCCGGTGCAGTTGCAGGAGCCGTTCACCGACGACGGTGGCAATCTGCTGAGCCGGCCGGCCAGGGATACGGACGGCAACCCCGTCATATGCAAGGAAGCCGAGGACCGGCGCGATGCGCTGATCGAGAAGCTCGCCGCATTGCCGCCAGTGCCGACGGCGCTCGACCAGATCGTGCAGCATTTCGGGCACGAGGCCGTCGCCGAGGTCACCGGCCGGTCGCGGCGCGTATTGCGTATCTGCGATGCCAAGGGCGAGCGGCTGGCGCTGCGCAGCCGGCCGGCCTCCGCCAATCTCGCCGAGACCGCCGCGTTCATGGACGGCGAGAAGCGCATCCTGGTGTTCTCCATGGCCGGCGGCACCGGGCGCAGCTATCACGCCGACCTCTCCTGCGGGAACACCGAGCGGCGCATCCACTACCTGCTGGAGCCCGGCTGGCGCGCCGACCAGGCGATCCAGGGGCTGGGCCGCACCCACCGGACCCACCAGGCCTCCGCGCCGATGTTCCGGCCCGTCACCACGAACGTGAAGGGCGAGCGCAGGTTCATCGCCACCATTGCCAGAAGGCTGGACAGCCTCGGCGCCATCACCCGGGGCCAGCGGGATTCGCAGACCGCCATGGGCGGCAGCGACGCTGCCTTATTTCGGGAGAGCGACAACCTGGAGAGCGTCTATGCCCGGGCCGCCTTGCGCCAATTCTACGGCGCGCTCTGGCGCGGCAGCATCGAGGGCTGGAATCTGGAGCGCTTCGAGAAGGCCACTGGCCTCAAACTCACCTGGGAAGGCTCGCTCAAGGAAGACCTGCCGCCCATGCCCAGGTTCCTCAACCGGCTGCTGGCGCTGCCCATCGCCGAGCAGAACCAGCTCTTCGCGGAACTGGAAAAACGCATCGCCGCCAACATCGAGCAGGCGATCGAGGCCGGCAGCTACGAGGTCGGCGTCGAGACCGTGACCGCGGACTCGCTCGCGATCGCCGGACGCGAGACGCTCTACGAGCATCCCGGCACCGGAGCCGCCACCGAGCTGGTCGAGATCGTCCGCCGCGACAGGCAGGTGCCGCTCACGGCAGAATCGGCGCTGGAGATCGGCGAACGCGATCCCGGTCCGGACGGCAAACCGCGCCTCGCCGTCAACGCCCGCTCGAAGCGCGCCGCAGTGGTGCTGCCGGCCGCGTCGCGCATGCTGGACGACGGCGGGGTGACGGAGCGGGTGCGGCTCATCCGGCCCGCCACCGGCGAGACCATGGCGCGGGCCGAGCTCGACGCCTCCAACTGGCGCCGCGCCGAAGAGGCTCAGTGGCGGCGCGTGTGGGACGCCGAGATCGCCGGGCTGCCCTCGCACCGCGAGTCGCGCTTCTGGCTCGCCACCGGGCTCTTGCTGCCGGTCTGGGACCGCCTGCCCGAGGAGAACATGCGGGTGCGAAGACTCACATCGGATGACGGTATCTCGCTCATCGGGCGCGTGCTCGACGCCGAGCAGGTGCGCGCTGTCCGCGCGGGCTTTGGCCTCGACGGCGGTCCCGCCATGACCGGCAAGGAAGCCTTCGAGGCGGTCAAGGGACGCGGCAACGCGCTGGCGCTGGCCAACGGCTGGCGCCTCGCGCGCCGCCGCCTGATGGGCGCCCACCGCATCGAGGTGGAGGGGCCCGCGGACACCGATATGGACGCGCTGAAACGCATGGGATGCACCGTCGAGATCGTCTCGTTCCGCGCCCGGATATTTGCGCCCAATGCGGCCGCGATGGAGCGCATCCTCGACCGCTGGCCGCTCGCCGCCTGAGCAGCCCGCGTGATACGTATGGCCGTCCCGCCGTCCTCCGGCGCCGCCGGCCTGTGCGCCGCCATCCCCCGCGCCGTCGCGCGCGGGGGACGTGGGCCGCCCGAGGCACCACCCAACGACATGCTCGCGCCGCCACCCGCCGGGATACATATTGCCGGCCGTACGGCGTCCGCCCGAAGGAGACACGCCATGACCGCGCAGACACTCCCCGACGAACCCAATTTCTGTTTCGTTCCCGCCTACGACCTCGAAACCGACGTGCAGCAAATCCGCATCGTCATCGAAGGACTATCGGGGCACGTTCCGACCGCGCTGATCGCGCTTGACCTCGACGATGCTCTCAGCATTTGCGACAAACTGAATCGAAGGCTCGGATACGACCGGGAGGCCTGGACCGCCATGGCTGCCGCGTCCATGGGCGCCGAGGAGGACGACCCGGAGGGCGGCGCGCGGCATTGACGCCGTTCCCCTGCTGCGCAGCCGGCCCGGCGCCGGCTGCCAGTTTACCGGCACGCGGGCAACGACCCGTCGCTCCCTCGCCGGGCCTCTATCCGCCTCACTCCTCTTTCTCCAGCTCCCGCTTCCGTCTCGATTCGAGGCTCTTCAGCATTCCCTCGTCGAGTTCCGGCTCGTCCCACGCCCGCGCCTCCGCTACCGCCCAGCTCAATATCCCGAAGAAGTCCGGATCGCCCGCATGCAGCTGGCAGGTGTACAGCCGGTTGACCACCGTGCGCATCAGGTCGCGCATCTCGTCCTGCGAGATATGCGACACCTCACGCCACGGAATCCGCCGCCCGTTGGCGTCGATCACCACGACGTCCGAGAAGTCGCCGGTATGGCTGACCGGCGGCGTCCGGTCGTGAAAATCCTCGATGGGCGTGTTGCGGAAGCACATCACCGCCATGCCCTTCGCCACGACCGCCGCCAAGTGCTGTTCGTATTCGCTCGCCATCCGGCTCCCTCTCCCACATTCGCTATTCCGCCCGGGGCATGCGTCGGCAACGTCTCCCGATGGCCGCCTGCCCAGCTGCGCAGCCGGCCCGCTGTCCGCAGCCGTTCGCGTTGCCGGTCCGCCGCCGGCATCCTGCCGGCCGCGGATGTTCGGCGCCGCCGCATCGACGCAGACTGCCACGCGGCCACGCGCACCGCCAACCGCCGGGCCGTCGCACCGGGCGCAGTCCGCCCTCCGCCGTGCCCTCGCGGCAGCTCCGACCGGCGCCTTCGCGTCCCCCACGTTCGGCCTGCATCGGGCCCATCCGCGCGATCCGGTTTCGCTCGCCGACGGCGTTGCCCGCCCCGGCCCCCGGATTGCGTCCGAAGCAGACTTCCGATCGGGAAGCGCTGGCCCCGACCGCGGCCGTCATGCAAGCAGCATCCGAAGCGCCCACCGCCGGAGAGTCGGAGAAGAGCGTGCGGGGAGTGAGGCCGCTGACGGAGAGGGAGCGGCGCTACTCGAAATCCGGGAGATCGGGACATGGCGACACTGCGATATGCGGGGATCGGGGCGCGGGCGACGCCGGCGGCCGTGCTGGCGGACATGGAGACGATTGCGGCGTGGCTGGCTCGGACCGGCTGGATTCTGTCTTCCGGCGGAGCGGACGGGGCCGACACCGCGTTCGCGAAGGGTACGTCGCCGGAGCAGCGGACGATATGGCTGCCGTGGCGGGGCTATAACGGTCTTCGCGGGCCGGACTGCCGGGTGCTGTCTCCGGCGGTGCTGGAGGCCTGCATCGAGATCGCCGCCCCGTTGCATCCCGCTTGGGACCGCTGTTCGCCGGCCGTCCGGAAGCTGCATGCCAGGAACGCGGCGGTGCTCGGATTGGCGCTGGATCGGGCCGTCGATGCAGTGGTTGCCTTCACGTCGGAAGGGCGCGTTGAGGGCGGCACGGGCATGGCCATCCGTATCGCCGAGGCAAGCGGCATCCCGGTTCTCAATCTGGGATCGATGTCGCCGCGGGCGGTGTGCGAACGGCTGGCCGCAATCCGCCGCGCCGTTCATCCGTCCTAGAGGAAAAGGCGAGCGCCTGCCGGGCGAGTGTCCGGCAGGGTGGAGGGAGAGGAACTCCCGCGCCGATGCCGGGCAAGCCAACGGCAAAGGAGTCCCCGCCATGTTCCGTCCCGATACATCCCTCGATCGTCCGATCGGCAGCGATTTGCTCGCCGAGATCGGCGTCGATCGTCACACCGTCCGCGAGATCGCCGAGGACGAACGCGCCATTCGCTGTCCCGACCGGGGCGCGGTGTATCCGGAATACGGCTTCGCGAGCCTCTTCCCGGAACCGGCGTTCGGGATGGCCCTCCAGGACGCGGCGCCGGCGGAACCCTGGGACCCGGCGTCGTCGCTCCCTCCGGCTGACTAGAGGTGGAGGAGGGCTTGAAGAGGGTGATCGGAAGGGGGTTCGGGAGAGTGACCCGGCCCCGGACGTTCGCAACCCATCGTCAACACTTGGACCCATGAGGAGATCGTCATGGCTTTCGGATTGAACAAGGTGCAGATCATCGGCCGCCTCGGCGCCGACGTCACCGTCAACCACCTCACCTCGGGCGGCCGCGTGGCCAATCTGAGCATCGCGACCGACGAGTCGTACATCAACAAGCAGACCGGCGAGAAGGTCGACAAGACCGAGTGGCACCGGGTCGTGACCTTCCAGGACGGGCTGATCGACATGTTCGAAAAGCACGCGGTGAAGGGCCGCCTCGTCTACGTCGACGGCAAGCTCCAGACCCGGCGCTGGTCGAAGCCCGGCGAGGACGGCGACCGCTTCTCGACCGAGATCCTGCTGGTCCCGGGCGGCCGGGTGCAATTCCTCGACAAGCCGAACGGCAACGGCTCGCAGATGCAGCCCGACCCGGACATGGCGGGCGACACCGGGGCCGCTTCGGCTCCGGCTTCCTCCGATATGGACGATTCGATCCCGTTCTAAAAGCCCGCTCTTCGTTCCCTCCCTCCCAACTCGGGCCGGCGCCTCGCGCGTCGGCCCATTTCTTTTGCAGCCGATCCGGAAGCAGGCCCGTTCGGGCTTCGCGCCCGCGCTACGCGCGGCGCGCCGGCCTTCGGACGCCGTCCGGAGGCGGAGGCCGGCCGGTATCGGGCGTCCCGCATGGCTCGATGGAGGTCCCGCATGCAGCACGAACCGTCTCCCGCCGCCGGCATCGCCGCGGCGCTCGCCGCGCGCGCCGAGGAGGTCTGCCGGCGCTATCTGCCCAACGGGCGCAGGCTCGGCCGTTACTGGATCTGCGGTGACCTCGACGGCGCCCGCGGCCGCTCGCTCTTCGTCCGCCTCTCCGGGTCCGGCAAGCCGGGTGGCTGGACCGATGCAGCAACGGCGCAGCACGGCGACCTGCTCGATCTCATCCGCTACCGCACCAACGCGCCGACGCTCCGCGCCGCGCTCGACGAGGCGCGCGCGTTCCTTGCGCTGCCCGCCGCGCCTTCATCCGGCTCGGACGAGCAGTATGACGCGACCGAGGCCGCGCGGCGCCTGTGGCGGCGCTGCCGCGCCGTCGCCGGCACTCATGCCGAGCGCTACCTGCACGCGCGGGGGCTGTCGCGTTGCCGCTTCGCGGCGCTGCGCTTCCATCCCGAGCTTCGCTATCGCGAAGGCTCGACCGTCCGCCGGTTCCCGGCGCTGGTCGCCGCCGTCACCGGCGACGGCGGCCGGATCTTCGGCGTGCAGCGCACCTGGCTCGATCCGCGCCGGCCCGCCAAGGCGGGCGTCGTGGTGCCGCGCAAGGCGCTCGGCCGCATCCACGGCCTCGCGGTCCGCTTCGGCATCCCCGCCGACGATGCGCCGCTCGTCGTCGGCGAGGGCATCGAGACGGTGCTGTCGCTCGTCACCGCCGTGCCGGAGATCACGGCGGCCGCCGCGCTCTCTGCCGGCAGCCTCGGCGCGTTCGCGCCGCCGCCCGGTGTCGCGCGGCTCGTCATCGCCCGCGACAACGACGAGGACGGCGCGCTCGCCGCCGAGCGCCTTGCCATGCGCTGCGCGCGGCTCGGCATTACCGCGACGGTCGTCGTGCCTGTCGGCAACGACTTCAACGACGACCTGGTCGCGCTCGGCTCAGCGGCGCTCCGCGCCGGGCTCGCGCCGCTCGTCCGCCGCGTAGGGAGGGGAGGAGAGCGGAGTGACGGGTGAAGTCACCCGGAAGAGGGAGGGAGTCATGGTCCCCGTCATCAATCTCAGGCACGAGCCGAAGCTGCGCGAAGAATTCGAGTATGCGCATGTCGTCAACAACACCGTGCTGGTCGACCGCCGCACCAGGTGGGGCAATCCGTTCCGAATCTCCCCCGGGCAAAATGCCGAGCAGGCCGTCGCGCGCTACCGCGTCCACCTCTGGCAACGGATCCGCGCGGGCGAGGTGTCGCTGGAAGAACTCGCGGAGCTCGACGGCATGTGGCTGGCGTGCTGGTGCGTTGGTGGGGACAAGCCCTGTCACGGCGAGGTGCTGGCCCGCGCCGCGGCCTGGGCATCGGACCGGCTGGCGGAGCGCGACGCGCGGCAGGCGCACGGGGGCCTGTCATGAGCGGCATCGCCTTCCGGCGGATCGCTCCAGACGAGTCCCGCATTTACCAGGACGGCGATCACGTCGGCGACGTCTACGCGCTCGACGATCCTCTCCGCGAGGGCGCGCGGTATTTCGTGGTGCATATCGACGAAGACCCGCGCGGTCCCTGCCGCGTCCATGACCGCAACCGCATTCGCGAGGTGACCGAGCGCCTGGTTCTCTCTCATCCGCTATGGGGTTGAGCGGCGATGGCAGGAGTCCGATCGGCAACGCGTCGAATGCGGCGGAGGATTTTGGGCGCGTCGCTTCGCGACCGGGCTATCCGCTCAAATCTGCGGTCGCTGGCGCTCCCTCCGATAACCGCTCCTATCCCTCGCGCCTTCGCTCGCAGGCTCGCTGCGCGCTCCGCTTGCAAGGATGGCTGTCAGGACGGTGTGTCGTTTCGGCGATCGTGCGGGGCGCAACGGCCGATGGGGTCGGTGCAGGTGGAGAGAATTGGCCAACCGACGTGATCTCCCATTGTGCCACAGTAGAGTCGAGGACTGGCGCGCCAGTTGTAGGGTCCGGTGGCTTGTCCGTCGCTTTCGCTCCGGGCCTCAGTCCGGCTCCCATGACCGCGTTTCCAGTCCCCGCTCATCAAACCGGACGTGCGGATTTCCCGCATCCGGCTTTCGGACGAGATCATGCCTTCGCGCTCGGAAGGCCCAGTGCCTGCCGCGTCAGACGGGTGAGGCCGTATTCGTCGTGGAGCCTCTGGGCGGGGTATTGCACAGTTGCCCCGTGCCGCGTCTTGTGCTTTCGGCAGAGCCACTGGCGAAACCGCCGGACCGCATGTCGGTTGACGACGTTGAAGGCCGGGCTGACCTGCCCGAGGCTAAAGTAGTTTGCCCACCCGGTCATAGTCCGGTTCAGACGCCCTACCATCACCTCCGATGGTTGCCCACCGTACCCTCTCACCGTCATGTCGCTGATCCTGCGGCATATGCTCTGGACACTCGCCTGGCTGGGCCGGGTGCCGATGTACGACCCCCGACCATCCCGGCGGTAGGTGTGTCCGATGCGGTAACCCAGAAACTCTAAAGGCTCTTCCGGGCACCGCAAGCACCGGGTTTTCCGCGCGTTGACCGTGAGCTTCAGACCCGCCATGAGCCGCTCGACCGCCGCCAGCATTTCCGCCGCCGGGGCCTTGCCGAGCACACAGAGGTCGTCGGCATAGTTCACGATTTCCGCACGGAAGCGCCGGGCGTAGCCCAGCGCCTTCCAGCCCAAGATGAAGCGCCGCATGTAGACGTTGCTGGCCAAAGGCGAGATCGGTGCCCCTTGCGGGGTTCCTTTCCGTTCCCTGCGCGCCCGGTTCGTGCGGCGCTTGCCGCCCTCGCCGTCGTCCTCTTCCACCGGCATTTCCAGCCACGCCTTGATGAGCTTGAGCATCCGCCCGTCGCTGATGCGGCGGGCGAAACTCTTGAGAAGCTCGGCGTGCGGTATCTCGCCGAAGTAGTTGGACAGGTCGCAATCAACAACCTCTTGGTGCCGCCCATATAGGAGGCGGCGAACGCGTTTTACCGCGCCGTGGGCACTCCGTCCCGGCCTGTAGGCGTACTGCTCCGGTTGCAGGTCCGCTTCGAATATCGGCTCAAGCACAAGCAGAGCCGACGTCTGCGCTACCCGGTCCCTTATGCAGGGGATGCCCAATGGCCGGAACTTGCCGGGCTGCTTCTTCGGGATGAGCACCTGCCGTACCGGCTTCGGTGTGTACGCCCCATCCTTCAGTTCCCGCGCCAGTTCCCCAAGCCAGCGCCCCACGCCAACCGACTCGATGTCCGCGAACGTCTCGCCATCCACCCCGGCAGCCCCGCCATTCCGGCGAACCCGCTTCCAGGCTTCGGCGAGGAAGTCCTCGCGCCACACCTTGTCGATCAGCGCATGGAATCGCCGACCGGGTTCTTCCTTAGCTTTCGCATGTAGCACGGTCTGGAGTTTCCGAACTCTGTCTGACCCTGTTAGGTTTTCACCAGTAGTCACGCCTTGCTTCCTTTCCGTACTGCTCTCGAACCAGGGCTCCTTTCCTCCACCGGCATTACCCGGCTTCAGCGGTACTACGAGCCCATCCGCCACCCTGCCGGCCCAGCCTGCCCCTCGCGGGGTTCCGGTTGGTGTGTGCACACCACCGACAGGGCTTCCCGTGTTGCCTCCATCCTCCTCTTCCATGCGTGCCGCCGCCATTGCCCCGGTGGGACCGGCCGGTGCTTGCGTCGTTCGCTTCCCGACCGATGGCAGCCTTCCCCGGAGCACGGGCGGGTCGGCTCCCACATCACTGGTTTCGAGGCCTGCTCGGCGTTCACTGCACGTTGCGGCCCGCATGGTCGCTAAGCCGCCCAAGGCGGCCCGTTACATCGAAGTGCTTCAAGCTATGTCGTTACCTCCATAACTCGCTCCGATTGCTACCGGCTGGAACGACATTTGCCGGGCGGGATTTGCACCCGCTGAAGGATGGTGCCTTTCACGGCACACCGTGCTCCCTCCGCCAACCCCTGCGGGGTCCTCCGCTGCGCTCCGGCGCGGGGAGGCTCCGCTAGGCGCCCCGCCGGGGCGACCGTGGCTCAGGCCCAAGCTCCGCCAGGGCTCGTTCCTCGCCAGGCTCCACTAGGGCCTTGCGCCCGCACCACTCGCCCCGGCGCGGCGCCAAGCTACACCAACCCCGCATGGCTGCGGTCCGCGCGCGTGACCCAACAGGACATCACATCGGGGATCGGCCCCGAACGTGCAACCGATCGACAAGGAGATCGACATGACCACCATCGACAACATCGCAACCCACGAAGCCCAGTCCGTCACGGCGGCAGTCTGCGAGAACGCGGCGCTCTACGGCGCGGCGCCCGAGCGCGACGAGTTCGACACCCGCGACGTCTGGGACGCCGACGACGCGACCGATGCCGTGCTCGAATCCTTCCGCATCCTCTGCGAAGGCGTCGGCCCGGACGGGTTCCAACTCGCCGACGAGCGCGAGAGCCTGCTCTGGGGCTTCGTGAACATGCTCGACAGCCAGACCCAGCGCCTCGACCGCGCTGCCGACAAGCTGATGCCCGACCTCCGCGACCTCCAGCGCGCCCAGGACGGCACCGAGATCAAGTCGCGCGAGCTGGAGCTGGTGACGGACAGGGCGCAGAACCTCACCGCGCGGCGCGACGCCTTCGAGCGGATGCGCGACATGGCCGCCGAAGCCTACCACGACGAGACCGGCGGCATGTGGCGGCCCCGGCGCGGATCGCATGCGAGCCAGACCGGCAAGCTGACCTCCGCCGCCATCGACGCCCGCGACTACCAGCGCGCGAGGAAGGACCGCAAGACCATGGCGCACCTGCCGCAGGGCACCCTCGTCGCCATCGCGGGCGGCAAGGACATCGCCGACCCGGCAGCCGTCATCGAGCGGCTCGACAAGGCCCGCGAGAAATACGCCGACATCGTGCTCGTGCATGGCGGCGGACCCGGCGTCGAGAAGATCGCGGCGAGTTGGGCCGAGCGCAACGGCGTCCACCAGATCGTCTGCAAGCCGGACTGGGACCGCCACGGACGAGCCGCCCCGTTCCGCCGCAACGACGAGCTGCTGAACCTGCTGCCGAAGGGCGTGATCGCGTTCCCCGGCTCCGGCATCACCGAGAACCTCGTCGACAAGGCGCGGCAGCTCGGCATCCCCGTGGTCCGCTGCGCCGCCTGATCCGCAACGCCTCGCGGGCCGCGTCGTCGCTCCGGCGGCGGCGCGGTCCGTTTCGTTTCCGACCGACGGTGCTGCGGCGGCACCGTCGCCCTCGCGCGCGCTTCGCGCCGCGCTCGCCGCCTCGCTCCGCTCGCACCGGTGCGGGCACCTCCGGCGCCCCGCCGTTCGCTCATCGAGACACGCGCCGCTGCACCATGCTGCACATGAGCGCATCGCAGACTGCGCCGACAACAGCGCAGTGCCGCCCGCATCGCTCGCGGCACCGGTGCAGGCGCCCCTGCGGAACCCGCCTGCACTTCGGCCGGCACTGCCTCGCGCACTTCGCGCCGCGGAGCCAGCCCCGGACCACGATCCGGGGCTGGCGCTCAATCGCCGCTGCGGCTCCGATCCGCCGGGCTCTCCGGCGTCGATCTTCCCGATCTCCCGTACAGCATGAATCGTCTGTTTGACCCGCCGGGCGGGCCTTGGGTCTCACACCCCACGCATCTTCGATGCAGAGAGCGCATGCGCGCGCAGAGCCTTCCTTTTCAACGACTTGGGAGGACTTGGGGAGCCTTCTAAAGCCGGATTCTTGTTTGACGGAGACGCTTCTCCGGAGAACCGCGCGGGTTCTCTGGGGAACCGTGGCCAGGCCGCTGGAATCGCTGATGTTTTTTCTTCGCGCTTCTCTGGAGAACCGCCCGTGCCGCGCGAGGGTTCTCGAGAGAACCGTGGAATCCGGCCAGAAATTCTCTGGAGAACCGTCCGGATCGCCCCAAAATTCTCTCGGGAACCGTCCCGTTTCAGCCCCTTGCCGCCGCCGAACCGGACACTGTCCTCTGCCGCCGGGACACCGGTTCGACCGCAAGCCGCAACGCCACCGGGTCCAGTACCCCGGCGCCGGGCCTGGAGCGCACCCCCGCGCCCGGAGTGCCGGATGTTCGTTTGCCGTTGACAGTCGGCGGCGCCGGCGGCGTAAGGTTGCGCTGCAGGGACACCCTGGACCCGGAGATTGCCATGAGAAGGTGGTTCGCGGCGCTGATCCTCGTTCTGCTGACCGGCGCGCCCGCGTTCGGGGACGAGGCGGCCCGGGATAAACTCCGCATCGGGCTCGACCCGTCTTATCCGCCGTTCAGCGACATCGACGACGCCGGCCGGCTCATCGGTTTCGACATCGACATCGCGCTGGCGCTCTGCGCGCGCATGAAAATCGAGTGCGCATTCGTCCGCCAGGACTGGGAGGGGCTGATCCCGGCGCTCAGGGCCGGCGAGTTCGACGCCATCGTCTCCAGCATGTCGATCACCGAGAAGCGCCGGCGCCTGGTCGCCTTCACGGATCGGTACTACAGCAACGTCGTCCGCTTCGTGGCCCGGAAGGGCTCGGGCTTCGATCCGGCAGCGCCGGCGGGTCGGACCATCGGCGCGACCCGGGCGACGATCTCGTCGGACTGGCTGGCGGCCAACATGTCCGGGGTTGCCGACATTCGGCTGTTCACGGAACTGGATGCGCCGCTCCGGGCGCTGGCGGAGGGGCGCCTCGACGCAGTGTTCGGCGACGGTCTCGGCTTCTGGAACTGGCTGCGGAGTCCCGAGGGCGCCGGATTTGCCTATGTGGGCGACGGCCATCGCCTCGACGAAGGCATCGGCATTGCCGTGCGGAAGGAGGACGATGCGCTACGCCTCCGGCTCAACCGGGCGCTTCGGGCGATCCTCGCCGACGGCACCTACGAGACGATCAACGCAAGGTACTTCCCGTTCAGCATCTACTGAGCGGGCGCAGGCCCCGGATCGGGAGACCCATGGACGCCGCCGTTTCGCGCGAGACCGCCGCCGCGTTCCGCCGTCGTCTTCATGAACGAAGCCGGATCGTCTCCGGGCGCGGGGTCAGCCTTCGCCGCTTCGCTCGCCGGGTTCGCGTCCCAGCAGCCTGTCCTGATACTCCCGGGCGCCCTCGATCAGCTCGTCGAGCTCGTCCTCGCGATCCTCGTCGAGCATCCCGGCGCGCATTTTCGTCACCATGATATGCGCCGCGCGGAAGGTCGTCTCGATCAGCGGGGCCAGGCGATGGCCCGCCGTTCCCCCGTCGGCCATCGCTTCAAGGGTAGCGAAGCGCACGAACTCGGGGCCGGTGAGGCCGCGCTCGTCGGCATGGGCCTCGATCCGGTCCCATTCCCCGTCGAGGAACCGGATCGAATGCGGGTTGCGCCTCTCGACTTTCCCGGCTTCTGCCGGCTCGGTTTCATCGTTTCCGCCGTCCATCGTGCCCGTTCTCCTTCATCCGTTTCGTCGTCTCCGACGCCCGCAACGGCGTCAAATTCGTCACAAGCCGAGGTCCATGTCGCCTTTGCCTTGCCCGCGCGACGGCGGTTCCGGCGCCTTGGCGGGGGATTTTTCTGCCTGTCGGGCCTTGCCGAGGCCGTCGCCGGCGCCGAGTTGCGGCCGCGACAGACCCTCCAGCGCGGGCAGTTCCCGGTCCTTCGCGGCCGTCGCGGCCCTGTCTTGCGCCTTGCCGCCGCTCTTTTCCGGCTGCCGTTGGTGCTGCGGACCGTCCGCCGGGGCGGTCCCGGGTGCCTTGGCCGGCTCCTCGCGGGGCATCTCGCCGATGGCTTCCAGCGCGGCGATGCGCTCGCCGGTGACCGTCTCCAGCTGCGCCCGGAGATCTTTCGCGTCGTCGGTGACCAGCTCGGCCCGGTCGCGCGCCCGGCTGATCTCGACATAGAAGCTCTTCTGCGTGGTGAGATGGGGGTGCCGGGCTTCCATCGCCGCGATCACCCTGTCCACCGTGCGGCCCTGGAAGGCATGCACGGTCGACGCCCAGGCATGGTCGAGATGGCGCAGCTGCGGGTCGCCCCGCCCCAGTTCGAGCGCCTTTCCGTCCTCCAGGCGGAACGTCACGCGCCCGTTCGCGACCGTCACGACCTCGGCCGTGCGGGAGTTGACCAGCCCGAGGCTGGCATCGTTGCGGGTCCAGCGGATGCGGTCGCCCGCCCTGAGCTGGATCTCCTCGACCTTGTAGACCTCGCTGCCGCCCCGGCGTCCGCCGATCTGTTGCGGCTTCCAGGGGACCGTCCCGCCCCTGCCATCGTCGAGCAGCACCGCGCGGGATCTGTAATCGACGCCGATCACCTGCCGCTCGTCGCCCTTCTCGACACCGATCCGCTTGTAGGGACGGTGGAAGGCGACCACATCGCCCGGCGCATAGTTGTCCGCGAGCGCCTTCTCGGCGTTGGTATAGCCCTTCGAGACCAGCCGTTCGGACTCCATCGTCGGTCCGTGGATGCGGCCCTCGCGCGCCAGCCGCTCGCGGATATGGCCGTTGATCTGCTGGCGGAGTTCGTGGGAGGGCGCCATCACACCGGTGTTCTCGCGCTCCTCCTGCGAGAGCCGCAGCCATCTTGCGGCGACCGCGCCGGCGATATTGCCGGGCTTCACCTCGGCGACATTGGACCCGAGCCTGTCGAAGGCGCGCGCGACCTCGCCCCTGAGGCTCGCCTCGACGGCCTCCTTCAGGGCCGGATCGCGCTGGCGCATGATCTCGTCCATGGTGGCGGTCTTCATGCCGGCGCCCTGGAGCTGGGCGAAGGGCTTGCCGGCGTCGACGGCGTCGAGCTGTTTGGCATCGCCCACCAGCACCACGCGGGGAATGCGCAGCGCGTTGGCGATCCGGAGCAGGTCGCGGGCCTGCACGGTGGAGGCGAGCGAGCCCTCGTCGACCACCAGGATCGTCTTCGCGAACGCCGCCCGCATCTCCCGCGCGCCCTTCTTCGTCAGCCTGCCTTCGGCCACGCCGGCATTGCGGGCGAGGAAGCGCTGCAGGGTCTCGGTGGCGATGCCGGCCTCGGTGGCCAGCGTCTGGGCCGCCGAGGCCGAGGGCGCGAGGCCCGTCATGCGCCAGCCCTTCTTCTCCGCCAGCGTTCGCGCACGGTTGAGCATGGTGGTCTTCCCCGTGCCGGCATAGCCCTGGACGCCGACGGTGCGGTCCTTCGCCGACAGGATCGTCTTCACCGCGTCTTTCTGCCCGGCCGTGAGCGGTCCCCGGCTGAGGCGGCCCTGCACCTGCCAGCCGCGCATGACCGCGCGGCCGCGGCCCCGGCCGGCCTGCATCGAGGCCACCGTCTCGCGCTCCTCGGCCGCAGTGCGGTCGAGGCTGAACGAGTCCTCCGCGCCGGGCAGGTCCACCGCGTGGAGGCTTCCGGCTTTCTCCAGCGCCGTGACTTCCCGTTCGGCCTCGGAGATCGTGACGGTGCCGGGCGCATGGGCGAGGGCTGCGGCGAAGAGATCCGCGCGGGAGAACACCGCCTGGCGCTCCGAGAGATGCGCCAGCGCCCAGGCGACGGCCTCCGACGCGGGCGACGGCGACGCGGCTTCGGGCGGCAATTCGCGGTCGGGCGCTCGTGCCGGCCCGCCGGGCGGCAGTTCGGCCTGCCGCATGGCATCGGCTGTCTTGGCCGAACCGCTGGACCCATGCGGCGCGGCACCCGGTTCCGGAAGCGTATGCGGCGCCTGTCGTGCTTCCGGTCCTGGCGGGAGTGCCGGTTCCACCGATGCTTCCCGGACGGGCACCGGGGACTTTTCGACGGCCTCCGCGACCAGCGCCTTCGTATCGAGGCCGAGATCGGCGGCCTGCTTCGCCCACACGCCGCGCAGCTCCCCGCGGTCGATATCCCGCTTCGCGGCGCGGGTCATCAGCGCCGCCCGCTCGGCAAGACGCGGATTGTCGGCGGAACCGCCGAGCCCGCGTTCGCTCATCGCCGCCTCGATCTCGGCGCGCCGGGTCGAGAAGGCCGCGATCGCCTCGCGCGGCACGCCCGCGATCTCGAAGCGCCCGTCGGCATGGGTCTTCTCGATGCCGTAGCCGAGCTTCGCCAGACCGGCGGCGAGCTCGTTGCGGTAGAGCATGCCGATGAGCTTCTGCTTCGCGTACAGGCCCTCATTGGCCATCGAGCGCCACTTGCCGTCCGCGCCCCGGACCATGTTGGCGAGCACCGCATGGGTATGCAGCTGCGGATCGAGATTGCGCGAGGTGTCGTGCCTGAACGCGGCGGCGACGATCTTCTGGTTGCCGACCCGCGCCAATTGGCCGGTATCCGGAGCCTGCCCCGGACCCGATCCCATAAGCGCTAACTTGTTATGGATTGAAGTGGGTGGCGCGTTGAGGTCTGCGGCGTCTGGGCGGTTCGGCGAGGGCTTTTGCGATGTCGTTCCACTCGTCGATCGTGCGGGCGAGGCCGAACTCCGGCTCGACGGCCCGGCGGATCTGGTTGAGGACGAAGCGGAACTCGCGCCACGGGCTATGGGGTCTGCGGCGGCGCCAGGTCGTATCCCCAGGGGGAAACGGCGCGGGCGTGGTCGACCAGCTTGTCGGCGAGCAGCGCCACCAGGAGCTTTCCGTAGAGCCAGGCGCGGGCGCTGTCGTCGTCGCGCTTGGGCAGGTGGCCCAGGCGGGCCAGCGACTTGAGGCGTTTGAAGACCAGCTCGACCTGCCAGCGCAGGCGGTACCATTCGAGAACCTCGCGGGCGCTGAAGGACTCTTCGCGAAACGTGGTGAAGACGATGACATAATCGGCGAAGGCCAGCGTCGCGGGGCGGACCTTGCTGCCCTGCCGCCTCGCCTCGCGGCGCGCCCTCTTGCGCGCCCGTGCGGCGGCCTGCGTCGACTTGCGCACCGCGCAGATGCGGCCGTGCACCGCATTCTCCCCGGCGGTCGCCACCGGCCACCACCCGACAGCCCCGGCGCGGGTCAGCCCGGACACCGCCGCGAGAAGATCGAACGGCGCCCCCTCGGGGGTCCGCAGCGGCAACGCGCCGGTGTTCACCCGCACCGCGATGCGCCCGCCCGCCGCCGACGCGTGGCGGAGCCCCGCCGCCGTCGCGTAGCCCCGGTCGGCCAGGATATGGTCGCCCGCGCAGACCGGAAACCGCGCCAGAACTTCCGCGCTGCCTGCGCCGCGCGTCGGTGTCACCTCGAAGAAATCGCAGCTCAGAGAGGACAGGCACAGGCTGTAATGCACCCGCCACACCGAACCCGTCCGCCCGGGCTCGCGCACCGTGGTGGCGTCGAACGCGCGCACCCGCAAGCCCGGCGCCGCCGCCCGCGCCAGGCCGCGTTCGCGGAACAGCGCCACGCACAGACCGTGCAGCCAGCCCGAGGACTTGCGGAGCCGCTTCAAAAGCGCAACGTCCGACAACTCCGCCAGACCCGCCTTGCGCGCCCGCAGCGCCGTCTCGCGCAGCGAGTGACCGCAGCCCAGATGCAGCAGAAGAACCCGCAGCGCCGCCTCCGCAGACTTGTCCTTGCGCAGACCCTTCAGCGCACCGGTCGAACGCCCCAGCTCCTCCCAGCCGGCCGGAAGAAAAGACCGCAGAACCGCCCAGTCCTCGTCCATCCCACGCCTCCGAGCCCAAACACCCGGAAACCCTAGACAAAATGACCGCCACAAACAAGTTAGCGCTTATGGGACCCGATCCGGGGTCCTTCATGCGGGTTTCTGCGGCGTTCTTCTCGACCCAGGCGAGCGTGGCCGCGACGGCCCGGTCATGCGCGTCCACGATGCGGTCGTCACCGCCGGCCAGGACGGCGATGGAGACGGACTTGGGCGCGCTGAAGGTGAGGTCGCGGCCGGGCCGGTGCAGGATCTCGCCGTCCTTGCCGCGCCGGCCCAGTTGCTTTCCCGAGCCGTCCGGCACCCTGCCTTCGAGCACCGCGCGGAAGGTCTCGGGATCGACCGGCCCCTTCAGCCCGAGGTCGTCGGCGCCCCTGCCGAGCCAGGCGCTGGCGGTGCGGTGCTCGGGATCGTCCTTCGCATAGTAGCCGTCGCGCTCGTAATAGGACGCGCCCTGGGCGGCAGACGACAATGCGCCGATCGACAGCATGGGTCAGAACCAATCGGTCGTTGCCGCGCATTCCTTCGGCGGCAGCGCATCTCCGCCGGCGTTGTCCGACTCCGGACCAGCATCGGCGACCTCATCCGGCTTCGACGCTGTTTCCGAAGGTGGGGCGGCCGCTTCGGCGTCATGATCTTCGGCGCGGCGATCCTCGATATCGTCGTCTGTCTTCGCCTGAGCGTCGGTTGCCATCGCCGGTTCATCCGGGTCGTTCCGGAGGGACGCGGGCTCCGGCGGCATATCCTCCGCCCCGCGCCCCGCGCCCTTGCGATGGCTGTTCCCGTCGCCGGCGGCCGCATCCGCGCCGGCATCGCGGCATGACGGTGCGAGGTCCATCGCCGCCAACGTCTCTCCCGGCAGCGGGATCGGGTCCAGCTCGCCCTGCCGGAACGCCGGCCCGGCAGTCCCCGAAACTTCTTCGGAAGACGCTTCAGCGGACGCTTCCCCGGTATTTTCAGCGCCATCCGGTCGTGTGGACGGGTCCGCGCCTTCCTTGCGCGGCACGAACCGCTCGGCGGCTGCGGGCCGCGCGACATAGCGCAGCCGTATGGAGGCGACCGGGAACGGGCCGGGGAACTTGAGATAGCCCGAGAGGTTCTCAAGCCGCATGATCTCGGACGGCAGCGCCAGCGCCCGCAGCTCGCGCCGGGGCGTGAGGCTCACCCCGTCGCGGATGGTGTTGGCGCCGTAGGAATAGCCCTCGGCCACCTCCTCGACCTCGCTGCGGCCGAGGCTGTCGGCCGACCACTGCGCGGTATCCCGGTCAGGCGCGGCCAGCACCACGCGGGTGCCGCAGAGCCCGGAGATGGTCTCCGCACCGTTCCGGCCGTAGAGGTCCCTGAGCGCCGAGGCGACCTGGACGCCGAGCACGAAGCAGCCGCCGAACTGGCGGGACTCCGCGAGGCCGGGCTGGAGCGAGGGCACCTGGTGGAGCGTCGGCAATTCGTCGAGGATGACCCAGATGCGCCGCCCGTCGCTCTGGGCCAGCGACAGCATGGCGTTGACCGCGATCTCCAGCCAGGTCGAGATCAGGCCGCGCAGGCTCGCGTGCTGGTCGCCCCTGGAGGTGAGGAACAGGAACCCCTGCCGGTCCTCGTCCGATACCCACTCCCGGATCGAGAACGGCTTCCCCTCGTCGGGCAGGAACTCGAAGGCGGCGAGATTGGCGGTCAGCATGGCGCGCACGCTGAGCGCTGTCTTGGGGTTCTCGGGATCGACGATCGACTGCGCGACCGTGCCCTCCATCGCCTGGGCCAGTGCCGTCAGGTCGGTCTTGAGCAGGTGATCGACCAGGACGCGGTTCTCGGTAACGCCCTTCTCGCGCAGCACGCCCGCGCCGTTGGCGAAGAGCTGGCGGGCGGCGGTGACCCAGAAGGGATCGATGGTGTCCTTCTGCTGCGGGATCAGGGCCGCGGCCATCATGTCGAAGTCGCGGGGATTGCGGGCTTCGAGGAAGGGCGACCAGCGGGGCGCCCGGGCATCCAGCGGGTTCATCAGCACGTCGCGGGCCGGATCGAAGAAGGCCGCGGTGTAGGAGCCCATCTTGTCGTAGATCACGCAGCGCTCGCCCCTATCCCGGATCTGGGCCACCAGGTCGGAGATCAGCACGGTCTTGCCCGAGCCCGTGGTGCCGGAGACGATCGTGTGCTGGGTCTCGGTGCGCTCCGGATACGGGATGCCGGCGATGCGCCAGGGCCGCGTTCGTGCAGCGCCCGGCGCGCGGTCGAGCAGGCGCAGAGGGAAGGCCCGCACCCGGCGATGCAGTTCGGAAGCGGTAACCAGCTCGGCGCCCCGGATCCGCTTCTGCCGCCCGAGCTGTACCCCGCGATACCAGAAGACGGCGAGGAAGAGCGCGATCAGCCCGGCGCCGGTCTTGAGGCCGAGCCAGGCGCTGGCGAACAGTTCCGCCTTGATCCTCTCCCTTGCCTCCAGGGCGGGAACCGAGACGGCGATGTCGCTTATCGCGAGCGCGCGCACCGTGCCGTCGGGGAAACGGATCTCCTGGCCCGAGTCCGGTGCGTAGCCGAGCGCGAGCTTGGTCTCGGCGAGCGTTACCATGCCGGCGGCGTACCATTCCGCGCCCGAGGTCGAATGCCACAGGTTCCAGGCCGGGACGGCGACGGTGGTGAAGGCGGCGAACAGCAGGGCGGCCTGGAACAGCTGGCCCCACATGCGGATGCCGTGGAAGACGGTCTGCCCGCCCCTGAGCGTGCTGCCGCCGACGCCCCGGATCATCGCCGCCCCGCGGGCCGTGCCGCAAGGAGCCGGAGGCCGGCGGAGGGCGGGGCGAAGACGGCGGGGGTAGAGGGTGTCGCCGGGGGCGTGACGTTCCGGCTTCGCCCGCACGATGGAGGACCATGGACATGACCCGAACATCGAAGGCCCGGCAGCGGCATTCCCGGCGCGAGCGCGCCCTCGTGCTCGGCGGGTTCGCCGCCGCGGCGCTGTATTCGTCGGTGGCGGCGATCCTCGGAACCGGCATGGAGGCCGTCGGCCCGCTCTGGCTGGCGGCCATTCTCTGGACCGTGCCGACGTCGCTGGCCTGCGCCCTGCGGCGGGGTTTCCGCGATCGCAACTGGTCTGCCTTCCGCGACTACGATCTGCCCGACAACACCGACACGATCGACTGGTCGACCAAATCCGGAGGTTGGTACGATCTGGCCCTCGCGGAGGAGAACGAGCGGCTTCTGCTCGGGAACTGAAGGCGTCACCGCCCTCATGGCGACTGGTCGCCCCAGTCACGCCCCTCGACCGCCTTGCCGCTGCCCGGCCTGTCCGGCGCCTCGTTCTTCGCCGTGCCGAACAGCTTGCCGGCGAGCCAGCCGCCGATGAAGGGCAGGTTCTCCGCGGCATGTTCCTCGAAGGGCTTGCGCGTCTCCGCCGCCACGCCGGCGCGGCCTTCGGCCGTCTCGTCCTTCGTCACGCTCTCGCGCGCCTCTCGGGCGGCGCCCCTGACGATCAGGCCGGTCTTCGTCTCCGCGCGTTCCGTCAGCGCCTCTGCCGGCACATCGCCCGGCCGGGGCGCGCCAGCGGCCGCCGCCCGGTCGCGCACGCCGGCCGACCAGCCGGCATGGGCCGCCGCGGTCTCGCGGGCGTAGTCCTCGCGCAACCGGCCGGTGGCGGCGCCGTATTCGTCCGCCCCGCCGACCGATGCCGGGTCGGGTCCCGCCGGAGCTGGAAACTTCTCCGCAATGAAGGCGGCGGCATGTTCCCGGAGCTGCTCGGCATCCTCCGGCGTCTGCGGCGAAGCGATGCGCATGGCGCCGGCCGCGCCGATCGGGCGCCCGTCCGTGCCTTCCCGCTCCGACAGCCAGGCGAAGAAGGGCTGGCCGAGATCGCGCTCGATCGCCTGCGCGTCGCTCCTGACCCGCGCCGCCTGTTCCGACCAGCTCTCCGATTCCTGGCGCGCCAGCGAGGCCCGCTCCTGGAAGCTGCGCATGCGGGTGAAGTTGGCCGACAGGCTCTCGTCGAGGCTCGCTATCTCGCTGTCGCCGGTCTGCGTCGAATACCGCCGCGAGGCTTCCGAGACCTGCGACCAGGTCTCCGTGACGCCGTGCTGGCGGTCGTAGTCCTGCACCCGGTTCCAGGCGTCCTGTTCGATGGTCTGGCCGCGCCACATGACCGAGCCGTCGGCGCCGATCTTCACGATCTTGTTCCAGCCGGCGCCCACCTTCGCCTGACCGGTGAGCACCGCCGCCTGGTTTTTCGAGATGCCCGCGATCCCGGACAGCTTCTCGACATGGGAGTCGAGCTGCTGCGCCTGGCTGCTCTCCGATTCGGTCACGCCCCTGGCATGCGCCTCGCCGGTCGAGACGTCGTGGCTGTAGCGCTCCATCAGCGCCGTCGCGTCGGTGACGGCGGCGTTGCGCGCCTGTCCGGCCTCGGCCGACCAGTGGCGCGAGAGGCCGCGGGCGTGGGCCGCGCGCTGCTCATGGCTGGTGGCGAGCGACTCCGACAGGCGCACGCCGGCGGCGGGGATGCGGCTGGTGGCCGCGCCGGCGTCCGCCACCGCCGTCCCGTCGCCGGTCACCGTCATCGCGGCGCCTGCCGGGGCGTAGCCGGTATAGCGGTCGGTATCGACATGGGCCGAGGTGCGGATCTGGCGGCCCTCCAGGGTCGCGAAGCGGTGGGTGTCGTAGCCGGTGTTGGAGAGCGAGAGGTTGCCGGTCGTGCCCTCATGCGCCGCCGAGCTGGCCGCGTCCTGGCCCACGGCGAGCACCGAGGTCGCCAGCACCGTCGCCTTGGAGAGCCCGTAGGCCAGAGCGGCGGCGAGGAACGGCACCGACATGGAGAGGTAGCCCGACATCACGGCGACATCGGCCGCGACCGCCCTGATGCCGGCCTGCGCGACCAGCGAGATGCCGACATCGCCGTTCGGCATCGCCGCGGCGGCCGACATCCTTTCCGCGGCTTCCCCCATGGAGATGCGGTGCAGCACGGCGTAGAGCGGCCCCCAGGACTGGAGCCAGACCAGCCCCGTCACGTAGGACCGGAATATGGTGGCTCCCGCCGGGGTCAGCATCAGCAGCACCGCCATCGGGAAGGCCCCGACATAGAGGCACTCGAACACGATCCTGAGCAGCGGCACCCAGGTCTCGGCCTGCCTGCCGATCGCCCGGTAGGCCGAGACCGTCTGCGCCTCGGCCCGGGCCTCGGTATAGGCGCGCAGGGCCGCCGCATTGCCGGCCTCGGCGGCCCATTGCTCGCCGGCGTCGTGGACCGCGTTCAGCACCATCTGCTGGCGCATGATCTCGCCGGCCGAGCGCGAGGCCCCTATGAGGAAGTCGTGGGCGGCGGGCAGCGACGCCAGCAGCTCGGCCCGGGCCAGCGCGTCCGTCCTTGCATCGGGGAAGATGCGCCGCCCGAAGATCGTGCCGGCGCGCGCGATCTCGGCGTTCCACTGCGCATTCAGCCTGCCCGCCGCGTCGCGGCAGGTGACGATGGTCCGCTCGACCGTGGTGGCGCCGGTGCCGGAGGCGGCCTGCCGGGTAGCGAACTCGACCATGCGCGCGGGCGAGGCCCCGGCCGAGGGCGTGCCCGTCGCCGTCACCAGCCGCCAGATGTCGGTGCTCTCCCTGAGATCGTCCGCCGAGACATGGCCCAGCAGCAGGGCCGGGAAGACGCACTGCCTTGCATAGTTGCGGATGTTCCTTGCGAACACCGCGTCGGTCACTTCGAGCCGGGTCGCCTTGCCGGCCAGCCTTGCGCCGAAGATCAGCCCGTGGCGGCGGTAGGCGAGATCGTTGGGCAGCGCGAAGGCCTGCTCGGTCAGGCGCGTCAGGCCGTCGCCCACCTGACTGGTCAATGACGCGAACAGCGCAAGGCCGATGGGAACGTTGGCGACCACGGCCGGCGCCAGTGCCGGATCGAGCCGGTCGACCACCCTGACCGTCGCCTTCGGCACGATCATCGCGCCCCAGACGGCGACGAAGAGCCCGATCCACTTCACATTGTCCTTCCACGACCCGCCGAAGGCGGTGCGGAACAGGACCCAGGCCAGACCGGCCATGCCGGCGAGCTGGGCGAGACTGACGAAGGCCCCGCCGCCGGTGATCGCCGCCACCGCGTTCAGCAGGTCGACCAGGTAGGCGCCGCCACCGAGGGTGAAGAGCTCGTACATAGTTAAGGTGTCACCCGTTCACGGGTCAGCGCGACCCGGCGCCGGCACCGCCTCTGGCGAAGGCGAGCGCGGCGCGGAGATCGGCGGAGAGCGCCCCGGCGAGCTCGGTCTCGATCAGGCGCAGCTTCTCGACCACGGCGAGCGCGGTGTTGAAGCGGGCGAGGCCCTCGTTGCGGTGCCGGGCCAGCGCGGTGCGGTTGGACCTGAGCCCCTCGCGCCAGCGCTGCAATTGCTCGCCGTCGGCGATGTCGAGGGTGCCGGCGCGTTCCTCGACCGTGCGGTGCAGGTCCGAGAGCCAGACCTGCATGACGTCGAGCGCCACCGCCTCGGCGAGCGCGTCCATCTCCTGGTCGACCACCGCGCCCCTGTATGCGGCGGCCGCATTGGCGACCCGGTAGACCGGCAGCGTGGTGAGATTGACCAGCCCGAGCGCGGCGGCCGGCGGGGCGGTGTCGTTCCTGACCGCATCGACCAGGTCGCGCAGCAGTTCCGCCACCCTGGCGCGGAAGCCCCGGTCGGCGGGGATCGACACCGTGCCCAGCGTGGGGTTGAGGCAGAGGGTATTGGTATCGCAACGATAGACCGGCAGGCTGCCGCCGCCCTCCATCAGCACTTCCGTTACCCGGCGATCCAGCGCCAGCGGCTCCAGGATGCGCACCCGCGGTCCCGACGTATCCCCGTCGGAGGTGGGCGCGGTCACGATCAGCGTGCCGGTCACCGCCATGGCGAACTCGGCGAGCTGGGCATCCCCCGACAGGAAGGAGGACGCCCTTATCGCCTTCCAGGCATAGTTGACGTTGACCGGCACCTGGTCGGCCATCGCCCCGGAGGCGGATGCGAGCGTGCTGTTCCGCTTCCCGTCCGCGCCGCAGCCGTGCTTCGCGGCGGCATAGTCGGAGAAGATGCCCTGCGACGTGCCGATGGCGGCGCAGATCGACGCGCTTGCCCGGTCGTTCTTCGACCACACGGCGCCGACCAGCGCCTGGGCGGTCTCGCAGGAGTTGAGGTTCTGGGAGTTCACCCACTGCGCCAGCGCCCTGAGCTTGGCCATGGTCTCGGCGATCACCGGCGAGATGGTCTCCAGCGCCAGCTCGAAGGCGAAGCCGGCGGCGTTCTGGGCCACCGCGCGCCCGAAGGCGATCAGCTGGTCGGAGTCGATGAAGGAGAACGCGCCCGCAAACGCGTCGATGCCGCCGCAGCCGGCGCGGAACGAGGGCAGGCTCACCGTCGCGACCTGCTCGGAGCGCACGGGGGCGCGCAGGTAGAGGTTGCCGAGGGTCCAGTGCCCCGAGGCCTGGCCGTTGAACGCGGTCGGCCCGGTCGCGTTCACCGCCGCGCCCTGCCAGAAGCGGTTCATCTCCGAGAGGACGTCGGCCTTCGCGGGCGCCGTGGCGAACAGGGTCGCGGCCAGACAGAACATCAACGCCAGGCAGGCCGCCGGGCGGCGGTATCGCTCAATAGTCATGTCCGGGCTCCAGGGCGGTGAGGGCGAAGATGCGTTCGGCCATCTCGTCCTCGGCCATGACGCCGAAGCCGACCGGCAGGACGCGTTTGGTGGCGGTGTCGAACAGCACCAGCGCCGGCACCGGGGCGTTGCCGAGGCCGAGCCGGGCGGCGCGCCCGTTGTCGGCGACCGCCTCGGGCCAGCCCTCCAGCGTCGCGCCGGTGAGCGACACGGCCAGCACGTCGAGACCGTGGCGCATCGCGAAGGCGCGCAGCAGCGGGCCGAACACCTTGCAGCCGGCGCAGCCGGCATGGCCGAGATAGATCAGGCCGTAGCGCTCCCCGAGACGGGCCAGCGCGGCATCGCGCGCCTCGCGCCGTTCGTCCGACCAGACCTGCTTGGCGAGCGCGCCGACCGGGCGCTTCAGCGTGTAGTCGAGCTCCGGGCTCGCCCAGACCGTGCGCCGGAAGGCGTCGGAGAAGACGGCGGCGCGCTGCAACGCCGCCCGTTGCAGCTCCAGATACGCAGCCACCTTCGCCGGCGTCGGATCGAGGATCGCCTCGGCGCGGGCCTCCTCCAGCGCCCGGCGCAGCGCCAGAATGCGGTCGGTCGCGGAGGTCGTTGCTTCAGAGGACTGCGGGATCGGCTGCGCCGGCGGCGGTTCGGCTTCCTGCCCTTCCTCCTCCCGGTCGCAGTAGAAGTGCCAGCCGAGCGATGAGGGCGATCCACGATCCTCGCACCAGGAACGCCATTCCCCGCCCGCTGCCGATGCGCCCAGTGCGGCCCAGATCCCGATCGCCGCAAGGATGCGTCCCAGGGCACGCCGGAGGACAAGGTTCGCGTTGCAAACCATCATGGTTGCCGCCCGTAGAAGTCGCGCACCCGCTCGCGCATGATGGATTGCGTGCCGCCCGCCTCGGGCAGGGTCACCGCCGGCTCCCGTGAGCCGTCCATCAGGTCCTGGGTGAACTCGGAGAGATCGAGGGCGGCGAAGTCGATGCGCTCGACCTCGGCCACCGAGAAACCCCGGCAACTGCCCCAACCGATGCCGAGCTGCGGCCGGGCCTGCTGGTGCAGGATGCGCCCGAGCTTCGAGCCGAACACGCACCAGGCCCGCGACCGGCGGATGCACACGCCGAAGACGCGCTTCGAGCAGTATCTGCCGAGATAATGGGTGTTGCCCGCGTTGCGTTCCTTCGCGAGCTCGCGCTCCGAGGCCGAACAGTTGGCCAATCCAACCAGCAGGCCCGAGTTTTTGCAGCAGTTCGCCAGCCCCCCGAAATGGATGTGGCAGCGCCGCCGCTTGCCGGCGAAGAAGCGCAGGTTCTCCCGGTCGAACTCCTCGCCGCCGAGCTCCAGCGCCATGTTGAGCCGCGTCGTCGCCTCGACGAAGCCGGTATTGGCCTCCGGCTCCACCGTCTCGCAGCCGGCGCCGACGCACCAGCGGACCGAGCCGCAAGCCCCGCCGTCCTGTGCGTCCGGCAGTCCCGCGCCGCAGTCCGATACGCCACCCGAGGCGAGATTGTCGGCGCCATGGGCCGGAGCCTGGGGATCGGCAACAACGGCCATGCCGCGCGCGACGCCGGGATCGCTCACCGTCACCGGCACATCCGGGCGGACCGTCACGCCCTCGATCACGCTGCGCCCGGCCGCACCGCCGGGATCGTCCGGATCGGCGAGCCGAACCCGGCCTTCGTCCTCAAGCGCATTCGCGCCGATGTTCCGCTCAGGGACATTCGTTCCGGCGTAGCCCGGCACGGTCGCGGCGTTCGAGGCGTCCCGCGCGATCGCGCGCGCGGCGGCCGTGCCCGCATTGCCGATGGCGCGGGCTTCCGACTTCGCATCGCCCGCATGGGCAGCGCCGCCCAGCACGATCCAGAGCAGGAAACCCAGGACCGCCGCCATGAGCGCCCACCCCGTCGCGCGCGTCATCAGGGGAGCGCCCGCTCTCCGGAATATCGGCCTCCGGGTCATGGCCGGTTTCCCTTTCTCAGCCGACCGAGATACGCCTTCGCGATCTGGCGCCCGGCCTCGCCCTCGGCGGCGACGGCCTCCAATGCGGCGACGAGGCCGATGTTGCCGGCGACGAGATCGTGCGGCGGGGCGGGGTCGGCTGAGCAGCCCCCGCTCTCGCAGGGCGGCACGCCGCCCGGCACCACGACGACGGCGGGCACCCGTTCGATGCCGAACAGGCGGAACAGGCGCGGATCGATCGCGACCCCGGCCGCATGGCTGCCGAGCCGGGCGCCGATCTGTCTGGCGGTCGCGGTCAATCCGCCCGCGCCGACACCGCGCAGGACCAGCGGCGCGCCCGTCCGGGCGGCGTCATGCGCCCACTGGGCCCAGCTTGCGGCCGGCACCGAGAGGCTGGTGAAGATCAGTATCTCGGCCGCGCCCTTGCGAGCGGCCATGCCTCCGGCGATCCCCGCCGCATGACGTTCGGCCGGAAGCGGCGCGGTCTGTCCGGGGCCTGTCCCCCCGGCTCGGAGGCCGGGGCCGGCTCCCCCCGATCCGGGAACCGTCCGCCGCGCGGACTCCCCGGCGCGTTTCAGTGCGCGGTCGATGATGGAACGCGTCCAGGCCCCGAGCGAGTCGTCTCCTGCCTTGCGCAGCACCTCCTCGACCAGGCGCGATGCCTCGGCTTCGGGGCTTGCGGCGGGCATTTCGCCGGCCCGGGCCGGACAGGCGCAGGCGCAGGCGCCGAGCATCAGCACGGCCGTGAGCAGGAGAGCGGTCCGGAGTGTTGGAGAGAGCGTCGTCATGGCATCGTCAGAATCGTTTTTGTCGTTGCGTTTCATCGGGTTCAGAGGAGGCAGCACGAGCGTTTTCTGAACAGCAGGTAGCCGAAGTTCTCGCCGGAGACCGGCAGCTCGCGGAGCGATTCCCAGAGCACCGAGGAGCGTCCCGTCGGGTTGCAGCCCGTCGCGGGCGTGGTCGCCGGCACCGGCTCGGTCATCTGCCAGCGATACTGGCTCTTCTTCATCACCGGCATCGGGTAGCGCCCGCAGAGCGCGGCCGAGCCCGAGGTGCCCCAGGCGAGGCCGGCGCGGTGGAGGCGGTAGACCAGACGCTGGGCCGCCAGCAGCGAGGCCTGCACGCCGCCCACATGGGCCGCCACGTTGCCGGTCAGCGGATACATCCCGCCCTGGCAGCCCGCGCACCAGAACAAGGGATCGAGCGGCAGCCCGACCGAGGCCGCCGCGCAGTCGGCCGCGCAGGCCGCCTGCGCCGGCAGGTTGGCGAACAGCGCCGCCTCCGGGTTGAGCAGGAACGACAGCTCGTCGTCGAGCCAGGCCGGGTCGAGCTCCGAGACCCAGGCGATGTCGAGGCTTCCGCCCTCCAAGCAGCCGAGATCGAGCAGCACGCCGATCCAGGACAAGAGCGGATACATGTAATAGTGCGCATGCCAGACCGAGCCCGTGGCGCCATCGCCGCCGGAAGACCCGGTGCGGCCCCGCGCGGCGGGCAGGCCGGGATCGATGGTGAGACCGCCGAGGTTGGGGAAGCACCAGGGGGTCCTGGTGACATCGACCAGCCTGGCCGGTTCCCAGACCCCGAGCGACAGGCCGATGCGGGGGATGGGCGAGCCGCAGAAGCAGATCGGCGAGGACGGGTTGGGCGTGTCGGTCACGCCGCCGGTGCTGCCGATGGTGAGCGGGCCGATCGAGATCGGGAACAGGCACTCCCAGCAGACGTCCGAGATCGGGTTGACGAACCGGCCGGTGCAGGACTGCGCCGAGGCCGGACCGGCCCACAGGAGGGACGCCAGCGCGACCGCGCAGACGGCGAGGAAGCGGCGGTGGATCATGTGTCGTCGCCCGCCCCGGACTCTGTCCCGCGCCGCCCGGCGAGGACGTTGACCATGCCCTGCGGTCCGGCGACGACGATCTCGGTGACGGTGCGGTCGTAGTCGTCCCGGTCGCGGTATTGCCGGGTCGCGATGCGGCCCCCGGATCGAGTCCGGGGCAGGCTCTCGACCATGACCGGATCGCCCTTGCGCAGCATCTTCTGCACCGCCTCGACGGCCGCGCCGTAGACAACCACCCGGTGCCAGTCCGTGGCCTCCGCGGGCTTGCCTTCCCGGTCGGTCCATTTTTCGGCGGTGGCGAGCGGGAAGGTCGCCGCCTTGCCGCCGTTCTTCAATTCGCGGATCTCGGGATCGCGCCCGGCATGGCCCACCAGGGTCGCGCGGTTCACGGTCAGCATGGGTTCATTCCTTCTCTTCAGGCAGTTGTCCGTCCCGATCCTCGACCGGGATTTCGGTGATGCGCAGCAGGCTTCCATCCTGTTCGACCAGCGTGGGCGTCGCGGCGATGCCGAATCGCGCGGCGATCCTGCCGCCGATGTCGAAGAAGAAGGGCCGCCGATGGCGGCGCATCAGGTCGAGCGGCCGCCCGGCGAGCAGCACGATCTTCGCGGGGCGTCTGCTCTCGCTTTCCCGGATGAGCGCCCAGGCGGTCTCGGCCTCGCGCCTGCCGTCGACGAAGATCAGGTCGCGGGTGAGCGGTAGCCGTTCGAGTGGGTTGACCCTGGTTCCGACAGCCGCGATGAGAGTGCCGTCGGCGGTACGGATGTCCTGTGCCACCGTGATCGAGGGATCGAACAGGCGGCTGCGCTCCTCCCGTGCCGGTGCGATGCCCGGCACCGGCTCGGGCTCTTCCAGACTGCGCCGGGCGCGGGCGCGGGCCTCGTTTTCCAGCCGCGCCAGCTCGCCGGAACGCTGCAATTCCAGCAGGCGTGTCTCGATTTCGAGCAGCAGGTCGGGCTCGGCCACCGGCCAGGTCGCGCCGCGCACGCCCAGATTCTTCGCCCATGCCTCGGGCGCGGTCACCACGAACGACAGGCCCACCAGCATGGCGGCAGACAGCAAGGCAGCGGCGCGGGTCATCGTGGCTTCCCCGCGCTCTTCTCATCGCCGGCGTCTTCCGGCCCGACCAGCGGCCCCTTCAGGCCGATCCAGGGCAAGTCCGGGAGCGCGACGGCGCGGCCGAGGATGCGGGCGCGCGGCACCAGGCCGATCTCCGCGTAGCGGCTGTCGTGGCTGTCCGGATGATCGGCGTGAAGGAAGTAACGGCCGGGCGGGATCCTCCCCGGCGCGATCACTGCGAGCGGCCGCCCGTCGAGGGCATGGGTCTTGGCGCGGCCGACCGCAACGCCGTCGATAAAGACCGTCCCGTCCTGCCCGACGGTCACCGCCATGCCCGGCACGCCGCGCACGGCCTTCAGATACGGCACCCGGGATTCCAGCGCTTCGGGAGGCTCGAACAGCACGCGGTCGCCGATCTTCGGGTCCTCGCCGAACAGCGGGAAGGCGGCATATCCCCAGGCTTCGTCCGACCAGCTGGCATTGACATGCACCCGCGAGGCGAGACCGAGCCACAGCGCCGCCAGCGCGATCATGACCGCCAGGCCGGCATGGCGGCGGCGCGCATGGCCGGCGCGCCGGGCGAATATCGGGCGCGGCGCGGTCACGGTGTCTCTCCGCCGTCGGCAAGGATTGCCGCCAGCGCGTCCTCGACCTGCCGCGTCAGGTCCGGCGCCCCGGCGGCGACGGCGCGCGCCGGCAGCAGCACAACACCATGATCGTGCGCCACCCGGTCGAGGGCGGTCTCCAGCGCCGCGCCCCAGGCGCGTACGCCTTCCGCCGATACACCCTCGCTGGCTGCCCGCGTCGTCCAGGCCGCGGTCATCTCCGCAAGCCGGACGCCGGCGATGCCCGGCGGCGATTCGATCCCGTAGCGGAGAGTCGCCGCAGCGACCGCAGCCGCCACCGCGCCCGAGAGCAGCACGGCGGACGCCATCACCGGCCAGGCGGAGTCGGACCGCCCTTCGGCTTCACGACGCCGGCGCATCCGCCCTGTCCTCTGACGAGCCGTTGTCCGGTCCGGCATCTCCCACCCCGAGCGCCGAGCCGGGGGCGGCAACGCGCTTCCGACGTTCCTCCTCCGGCCTGGCGAGCGCCCGGAAGCGGGCGAGCCAGGCCTCCGCCGCCCTGTCGGGGGCCATGCCGCGGATGCGCCGCTTCAGCGGCGGGAAGGCCACGCCGGCGCCCGCGGCCGCGTTTCCGTCGAGCAGATCGCGGCGCTCGGCCGAAGCCGCCATGCGGGTCACGAAACGCAACAGCTCGCCGTGCTCCTCGTCCAGCACGGCGTCGAGCCCGGCGGCCTCGCGCACCGCGGTCTCGATCCCCGTGGCGAGCCTTCCGGCGCGCTCCGCCGCCCGCTGCGAGTCGGGCAGGCGGCCCCGGAGCCACGCCGACGGCGCGGGCGCAAGGAGCGCATGGAGGGCCAGCGTCCGGCGGTCACCCCCGGACAGCCCGTCGAGCGCCTCGATCTCCTCCGACACGATCGCCGCATGCGCCGCGACCGAGTGGTACTGCCGGCAGCAGCCGCCCCGGCGGCAGGTGTTCGCCAGCACATGGGCCAGCGCCTCGAAGTCGATATCGGCCGCCGTCACGGTCTCCGGGTCGTCCGGCCAGTTGAGCGGCCGCCGGGTATCGGCATTTGCGGTTCTTGCCGTCATTCGTTTCCTCCCTTCGGTTCCGTAGATTCGGCATGGCCGGCAGCGGAGGCGGGGCCTCCGGCGAGCCGGTCGATGGCCTCGACGGTGGAGAGCCCCTCGGCCTTGAGTTGCTCGACCGCCGCGAAGGCGGGGCCGCGCGAGGAGAACAGCGCCACCGACCAGGCGTCGAGCACGAGCCGCGCCACCCGCCAGCCGTCGGGTCCGTGCAAGACCAGCTCGGCATAGCGGCCGTCCGCCGTGGTCAGGCTCTTGAGCGCGCGCTCCATGCCGGGATCGCAGTGGATGCGCTTCTCGGATTTCAGGAGCTCGACCGACTCGTCCTTCTGGGCGAGGAAGATCACCCAGTCGGAGTTCTCCCAGGCGGCGCGGGCGGCCGGGTTGGCGTAATAGTCGTTGACCGACTGCGTGCCGGTGACGAGGGAGCCGCGGTATTTGCGGGCCCGTCTGGCCGCGCCTTCGAGGAAGGCCCGGCTGTCCTCGCCCGAGAGCAGGTCCCAGGCCTCGTCGATGACGATCGCCTTCGCGCGCGTGCGGGGGCCGTGATACATGCGCTGGGTGGCGAGGAAGACCACCAGCATCAGCACCACCGCCTGGACGTCGCCCCTTCCCTTGAGCTCGGCAAGCTCGAACACCGTCATGGCGTTCTCAAGGTCGGGGACGTTCGAGCCGGCGAAGAGCCGCCCCATCGCCCCGCCCGGGCACCAGGGGCCGAGCGAGGTCGCCATGTCGGCGGCGCGCCTGTCGTCCCGCTTTGCGAGATGGCCCCGCACGGTGCCGAGATCGGCCTCGTTGCCGGCCTCGTCCCAGGCCGCCGCGATGGCCTCGGCGATCAGCGCCGCCTCGATGTCGTCGATGCTCCCCCGGCGCCTTGCCATGCGCCCGATGACGCCGGCCAGCATGGCGAAGCACTCTTCCCTGTAATCGCCGTCATGCTCCGCCGTTCCGGCGTCGATCATGGCGAAGGGGTTGAGGCAGGCCGGATCCTTGCCGAAGGCGATGAACGCCCCACCCAGCGCCTCGGCCGTGTGCTGGAACGACCGTCCGTCGTCGATCACCACGGCCTCGCCGCCGGCGCCGATCAGCCCGGTCACCAGCTCCTGCATCAGCACCGACTTGCCCGAGCCCGACTTCCCGGTCACGGCGGTGTTGTAGTTGCCGGCGTCGTTGGCGAACGGCGACCAGCAGGCCGGCTGGCCGCGCCGCCCTATGAGAAACAGCGCCGGCGGGTTATCCGGGTTCATCGGCTGGCCCCGCCACTCGCCGTGGATCGGCGCGAGGTTGACCGCCGATGCGGTCAGCAGGGTCTTCATGCGGCCCATGCGTTCGAGATCGGCGTCGAGCCCGCCGGCGGACGCCATGGGCAGGCAGGCGAGCCAGGAGGGGAGCTGCATGTAGCGCTCGGCGTTCACCCGCCAGCCCTGGCCGTGATAGATGGCGCGCACCGCCTGCTCGGCCTCGTCGAGCGCGTCGAGCGGCGCATAGACGGCGGCCATGTAGCAGGCGCGGACCAGCTTCTCGCCGTCCTTGATCCGCTCGGTGACGGTCTGCCAGTCTCTGGCTTTCTCGGGCAGTCCGGGGAGATACCGTGCAATCCCGGTGCCGGCCTGCTGGGTGGCCCTTGCCGCCTTGAGGAACGCCTTCTCCCCTGCCGCCTCGTCGCCCGTCATGACGGTTAGGCAGGTCAGCACCGGGCAGCCGGGCTGGAGGAAGTCGCGGTGGAAGTCGCCGATCAGCGCATTGCCGCGCCAGCCCGGCCAGACCTCGGGGAACGCCACGGCAGAGAGGACGCGGACGGCGATGTCCTGGCCGTCGGGATGATGGAAGGTCAGTCCCGTGGGATGGACCGTGAGCGCCCGCCCGGGAGCAGCGCACTGCTCGTGGATCGGATCCCTCGGCGACCAGCGCCGCGCCGGGCGTTCGGTGCCGCCGTCATGGCGTCCGGCAATGTCGGGCGCGGTCAGCTCGGCGGCGAGCGACAGCAGCGCGTCGGGCTCCAGCCGCCTTGCCGAGGCCCCGGCGGAAGCGAGGGTCCCCTCCAATGCCCGGCGGAAGGTGCCGAGCGCGGTCTCCGCCGCCGGGCCGGGACCTCCGGCGAGGCAGGCGGTGACGAACACCCGGTAGTCCGAGAGAGTGAAGGGCGGCCCGCCGCCGTGCAGGCGCCGCCAGCCTCCGGGGGAAAGCAGGTCCCGGCGCCGCGCGCCCATCTGGGCGAGCGCTCCGCCGGTTCCGGTCCGCGGCTTCGCCCAGGCGTGCATGGCGGCGCCGAAGCGCGGGCTCGCCCAGTGGACGATCTGTATGGTGCAGCGCTCGGGCGCGGCGTCGGCGAGCGTGCCGGACAGCGCGCCCAGGGTCTCGGCATCGATGCCGGCGAAGGGCGGCAGCTCCAGCACGAAGCCGACGGAGCCGGCGTTGACATAGAGCTCGCTCGACTCGTCGAAGGCGCGCCAGGGCAGCAGCGCATGCAGCGCGGCCGGCACGGCGGGCGGCGACCACGGCCCCGGCGCCTCCGGCCCCTCGAACATCTCCAGCAGCCGTCCGAGCGCTCCCGCCGCCATCAGCGGAGCCTCCAGACGGCCGGCTCCAGCACCACCCGGACATGGGATGCCTCGCGATAGACGCCGTCGGCATCGACGAAGGGCGCGATCCAGATGCGCGCCACGACCTCGCCGGTGCGCAGACCGTCCGCTTGTGCGGCGTCATGGCCGGAGGCGGGACCGGCCGGAAGGGGGCCGGACCCGGAGTCGAAACGATCCGGGGCGGGTTTCGCGGCGACATCGGAGGCGGAGGGCTTCGCAGAGAGGCGCTCGCCATTGACATCGCCGTTGCCGCCGAACAGCCGGGCGAGCCAGGCGAAGGGATCGAAGTCGCACTCCGCCTCGCAGGATCGCGCTTCCGGCGACGCCTGCCCCGGCTCCCGGATCGCGTCCGGGACAGGCTCCCGAGCCGGGAGCGCGTCGGCAACGCTGTCGCGGGGCAGCAGCCGGATCGGCTGCCCGGTCGCCATCGTCCGCACGACACCCGTCTTCGGCACCGCCGGATCGGCGGCAGCGACGCTGGCGCAGGACCCGCCCTTCGCCAGCGGGCACTGCCAGTCCTCGCCGATATGCCCCGACGAGCAGCCCGCGAGCATGATGGCCACGACGGCCGCAGCCGGTATTGCCATCACGCGGGGCGCGCAGTTCTTCCCCATGGTCATGTCATTTCCCTCCATCGTTCGATTGCGGTTGCACGGCGCGGCCGTCTATGCGGGCGCCTTCGAGGAACACCAGCGTCACCTTCGTGCCGGCCTGGAGCTGGATCACCGGCTGGTACTGCTCGGCGCGCCGGATCATGTAGTCGGCGACCTTCTGGCCCGCCGAGGACGCCCCGGCGCCGAGACCGGCCCGGCCGATATCGCCGAGCCCGGTGTTGGCGACCGCGGCGCCCCCGGCGCCCGTCGCCACCGCCTGGGGCTGGAACGCCTGCGCCGCGCCCTGGCCGACGCCCGAGACCACGCCGGCGAGGAACGCCTTCTCGACCAGCGCCCCCTCGCGGCTCACCACGGGGCCGCGCACCCCGGTCTTGCCGGAGCCCGCGACGAACCCCGCCACCGGGGTCTCGACCACCGTACCCGGACGCGGCCCGGCGCAAGTCATGGTCTGCAACCGCGCATAGACCTTCTCCGAGGAGAGATCGCCATGGGCGGCGCCCGTCACGGTGCAGCCGTCGATATCGACCTGCATGGCCATGCCGTCCTCGGCGGCGGTCCACGCGGGGCCGGTAATGCGCAGCAGGACCGGGCGGGGATCGCCCTGCGAGGAGATGCCGGCCGAGGCGTCGACGCCCGCGAGCACGATCGCCTCGGCATGCGCGCCCGCCGGCAGCCAGGCCGAGACCGGCCTGGCCACGGCGTCCGCCACCAGTTCCGGCCCGGTGCGGTCATCGCCTGCCGACGAGCGCGGGCCGCCCTCCAGCTCGAAGGTCTCGATCATGGAGACGGACGGAGCCGGTTGCGTCCGCCCGCCAGTGCCGGCCGGCGGCGTTGCTCCCGGCACCCGGAAATACCCGTCATTGGCGGAGCCGGACCGCGGGACGGACGATGCGCCGCCCGGTGCGCCCGGCGCCCGGAGCCGGCGTTCGAGCTCGTCCATCACCGCCGCCTGCCGGTCGATCACCGTGCGCGCGTCGGCGGTGTCCCGCTCCAGCTTCGCGCGCAGGCGGTCGTTGTCGGCGGCAAGCCGGCGCGCTTCCTGGCGCATCTCGCGCAGTTGCGTCTCGATCCCGCCGAGCCGGGCCTCCGAGCGCCTTGTCCAGACCTTCTCGGCCATGTCGGGCTCGACGATCCCGGCATCGATGCCGCCCGGCGCGGACGGCGCCTTGCCGCCGCCGGCGCCCATCCAGAGCGCCACCGCCACCAGCGCCGCCGCCGCGACGACCGAGAACAGCAGCAGCTGGCGACGGCGCACCGCGCCGGGATCGCCGGCATCCGCTTGGGCGCTCATCGCGGCTCACCCGCGGGCGCTTCCAAGACCGCCACGGCGAGACGCCCGCCGCTCGGCCCGGTGCCGGGCGCCGCCAGCCACAGCGCGGCCACCCGGCCCGCGCCCGGTAGCGCCCCGATGGTCCCGGCGAGGCCCGCGGGGCCGCCGACGGAAGCGGCGGGGAGGCGGTCCGCTTCCAGCACCAGCGCCCGGAAGCGCGGGCCCCGCCAGGTCTCGATGAGCCGGACGCCGGCAGCGAACGGACTGCTTGTCCCGGCCAGGTCGGCGAGAATTTCGTATCCGGGCAGAGGCTCGCGCCGCGCCACCGCGCGCACCAGCCGCACCAGCGCGGCGATGTGCGGACCGCCCGCCGCCCCCACGGTTGCCCTTTCGCGAACGCCCTGTGTCCTGTCCGGCAGCGCGTCGGCATTGCGGATCAGGATCTGCGCCGCGCCGCGGTCCGAGGGCGTCAGCGTCAGCCGGTAGGTGAAGCCCTTCTCCGTGCCGATGAACAGCGTGACCGGCGATCCGTCCGCAGGGCCTTCGTCAATACGCCTGAGCCAGAGATCGCCCGAGGCGGCGTCGTGCTCGACCGCGTAGCCGTCGGGAGACCGCACCACCCTGGCGATCCGGTCGCCCAGGAGCGCGATCCGGTTGACCCCGGTCGCCGAGATCTCGGCGGCGAGCTCGGCATGATCGGCCGCCTCCAGGATCTGCATCGCCAGAGCCGGGGCGGGCGCCAGCACCGCGCCCATGAGAACAAGCCGTGTCGCGAGCAGCAGCGAGAACCGCCGCCGCGAGAAAAGGAATGTCATTTTCCGTTCTCCAGTTGCTCGAAGCGCAGCAGGCCGATGCGCCCGGCCTCGATGCGGAAGGCGAGCCGATAGCGCCGGTCCTCGCGCGCGGCCTCCTCGCGCCCGATCCAGGTCACCAGCTCGCCCGCGATCTCGACCGTGAGCCGTTCGGGGTCCGCCTCGATGCGGTCGGGGTAGAAGGCGCTGGCGAGGTCGCGTCCGGCCATGCGGGCGGCCTCGGCCTCGACCCAGGCGCCGATCGCGCCCCGGGCCGAGGGGTGGCTCATGCGCGCCGCCGCCAGCCGTACATGGGCCGCGTTCTCCGGCGTGAGCGTGAGCAGGGTCACCGCCGCCGTGCGCGCCATGTCCTCCAGATACCGCGCCCCGGCGCGGCCCTCGCCGGCGCCCCCGCCGCCGACCGCCCAGGATGGACCCGCCGCCGTCGGCACCAGCACCGTCGCCGTCTCGCGCCCGGCGAAGCCCACCGTGAGTGCGAGGTTGGCCGTCATCGACAGGACCAGAAGTGCGGCCAGCGCCAGGCGGATGTCGCGTATCCGGCGGGTGGCAAGGTCGAGATCGACACGGCGCATCGTTCCCGCCTCAGCCCGCGAAGCGCCGGAGGTGGCTCGGCGGCGTTGCTCTCAGCCGCAGCACGAAGTCCGGCAGGAACCAGTAGAGGGCGTAGCGCGCGATGTTGGCCCCGCCGCCGCGCTTGACCCGGCGCAGCACCAGCCAGCCGCCGATACCGGCGATGAGGCCGGTCACGAACTGGTTGGCGGCCAATCCGAGCAGGGCCGGGCCCATCAGCGCGGCGGCCTCGTCGACGGTCCAGAACAGCCAGCGCTCCGGATCGTCGAGACGGCGCGGGATGACATGGCGTTGGGTCTCGCTCATCAGACGATCGCCGAGCCGACCAGCCCGGTGACGATGCCGGTGCCGGCGCCCGCGGCGATGCCGACCCCGACCGCGCCCATCAGCTGCATGGCGTTGAAGCGCAGCACCGAGCCCACCAGCGCCGCGCCCACCGCCAGCGCCGCGGCGAGCTGCCCGCCGCTGCCGCCGACGATGTCCTGCACCGTGTCGAGCGGGGCATCGAAGGTCGTGTCCGTCGTCGCCAGCGCGATCTCCGGGCCGGCCAGCATGGCCGCCATGGCGAGCGCCATGACCGCGACCCCGCGCATCGCGGCGTCCGAACCGCTCATGCCGCCGCCGGCGGGAAGCGATTTCGGCGCCGCGCTCATCGTGCCGCTCCCGCCCCCGGATCGTCGGTCCCGGCCCGGCCCCGCTCGCGGACCGGGGCAGGCTCCCCCGATCCGGGGGCCTTCGCCCGTCCCCGCGCACGGCCCGCCTTCCCGTCTTGCGGGCCGGGAGAGGGGGAGCCGGGAGCGTCCGGGGCCGGCAGCGCCGGGCGCTCTCCCGTGCCGTCGTCCGAGGTCGACTTCCGCCGGCGCGTCCTGGCCCATTCGTCCAGGTCCTCGCGCAGATAGCGCACCCGCCCGCCGAAGCGCAGGAACACCGGCCCCTCGCCCGACACCCGGTAGCGGTCGAGCGTGCGCGTCGACAGCCCGAGATGGAGCGCCGCCTCGCGCGTGGTGAGATAGATCGTTCCCTTGTCCATCATCCGTCTCTCCTCCTTCTCCCGAGTTCACGGCCGGCCCCGGGTCGATCCGGGGCGCATGTGCGGGCATCGGAACAAGGAAGGGGGATTCGGGACAGGGGCGATTTTCGGGCGCCGAAAACCGCCCCTCAGTTTGGCCGCCAGACGTCGCCACGCGGCGCCGGCCGGCGCCGGGCATGCGAATTCGCGTCCGTGCGCGATCGTGCCGAATCTCACGAAAGTAGCCACCTATTCTCAGTCAAAGTAGCCGGTGATTCTCACGAAAGTAGCCACCCCTTCTCAGCAAGGTAGCCACCCCCTGAGCGCAGCGGATTCTGGAGCGACTCAGGGAGCCGTTCTACCCCACGGATTTTCGCGACTGATCCGGGGGACGTGGGATGGCACGGGGAAGGCTGCCGATGAGAAAGGTGAAGAAGATCCTTGCGTATCATTTCGACGAGGAGCGCAGCGCGCGGGCGATCGCGGTGCACTGCGGTCTCTCGCGCCGCTCGGTGTCGCAGACGCTGGAGCGGTTCGCAGAGTCGGGGCTGAGCTGGCCCGAGGCCCGCGACATGGACGAGCCGGCCCTGGAGGCCGCGCTGTATCGCAGGTCCCACGCCTCGGAGTGGCCGGATGTGGACTGGGCGGCGGTCGAGAAGGCACTGTCGGGCCGCGGCGTGACGCTGCTGCTGCTGTGGGAGGAATGGCGCGAGACGCATTCGGACGGGATGAGCTACCCGACCTGGTGTCGCCGGTTCCGGGAGTGGCGCCCGCGGCGTGACGCGACGATGCGCCAGAACCGCCGTCCCGGCGAGCGGCTGTTCGTCGACTACGCCGGGATGACAGCGCCGCTTCTGGTCGACGGGGTCGCGCACGAGGCGCAGGTGTTCGTGGCCTCGATGGGTGTCTCGGGCCGGCTCTATGCCGAGGCGACGCTGACCCAGAAGATCGACGACTGGTGCGCCTCGCACGTGCGCTGCTTCGAGGACATGGGCTGGGCGCCGCAGGCGGTGGTGCCCGACAATATCAAGGCGGCGGTGAAAGACCCGTCGCGCTACGAGCCGGTCCTCAACGAGACCTACGCCGATCTGCTCGACCATTACGGGGTCCAGGGCTTCCCGGCGCGGGTCCGGCGCCCCCGCGACAAGGGCGCCGTGGAGCAAGGGGTGCTTCACATCGAGCGCCGGGTCCTGGCGCCGCTGCGCAAGCATGTCTTCCACGATCTGGCGGCGCTGAACCGGGAGATCAGGGCCCGGGTTCGGAAGCTCAACGCCAAGCCCTATGCCGACGGCACCGGCGAGACCCGCTTCGGCCGTTTCGAGAGCATCGACCTGCCCCACATGCGGCCCCTGCCGGACCGGCGCTGGCAGCGCACGGTGTGGCGCAAGAACACGGTTCACCCGGACTATCACATCGCGATCGAGCGGCACTTCTACTCGGTGCCCTATCAGTACATCGGCAAGGAGGTCGACGTCCGTCTGCGCGGCCAGGTGATCGACGTCTTCCACCGCGGCCGGCAGATCGCCAGCCACCTGCGGAGCAACAACAAGGGCCGCGCGACCACCCTCAAGGAACATCAGCCCCGGCGCATCAGCGCGCCGGCGTCGAGGACACCCGCGCCCGACTGGAGCAGAACGCGGGGAATATCGGTCCCCATGTCCTCGCCCTCGTGGTCGCGATCATGGAGCGCAACCCCAATCCCGAGTTCGGCTTCCGCTCCTGCTACGGCGTTCTCCGCCTCGCCAACGGCCACGAGCCGGACCGCTTCGACGGTGCCTGCCGCTACGCCATGGAGCTCGGCTCGGGGACCTATCGCGGGCTCGACAACATCCTGCGCACCGGCGCCGATCTCACCGCCGCGCAGGAGCCCGAGACTGCGCCCATCGATCATTCCAACATCAGAGGACCGGAGTACTATCGATGACCGACAGCAATGGACTATCCCACCCGCTGGCCCAGCGCATCGCCTCATTGCGTCTGCCCGGCATGCACGCCGCCTTCCTCGAACAGATGGAGCGCCGCGGACGACATGACGTTCGAGGACCGGCTCGCGCTGCTGATCGACCGCGAGATCGCCGAGCGCCGCTCGCGCGCCCTGCAGCGGCGCCTCAAGAAGGCCCAGCTGCGCCACGCGGACGCCTGCTTCGAGGACATCAACCTGAGCCGGCCCCGCGGCCTCGACCGCAGCGTCGTCCTCGGCCTCGCCGACTGCGCCTGGGTCCGCAACGGCGCCAACATCCTCATCACCGGCCCGTGCGGCACGGGCAAGAGCTGGATCTCCTGCGCGCTCGCCCACAAGGCCTGCCTCGAAGGCCACCAGGCCCAATACCAGCGCGTCCCGCGCCTGCTTACCGAGCTGCGCATCGCCCATGGCGAGGGTACGGTGCCGAAGCTCTACCGCGACCTCGCCCGGATCGAGGTCCTCATCCTCGACGTGCGGGCGTGATCCGCCCCACTGTCACTTGCGATCGCGGGCGCCGACCGGCGATTCCGTCTGCGCACCGACGACGCCGGCGCCGGAACGAAGGCATGAGCGCGGTGAGGGAGCGCCGCGCGAAGCGCGGCGCCTGCGTCGCTCCGCTCCGGGGTGCCCGTGCAAATCGAAACGTCGTGCCACAGCATGGTGCGCGCGCGCCGCTCCGACTCGTGAGGGGTCACGCGTCGCGCGCGCACCATGCCTCACCGCCTTGCCGCCAAGCCTTTGGCGGTGGTATCGATGACGGAGAAACTTCCGGCAGTCGGCGCGCCGTCGCCCGCGGGCTACGCCCCGGTGGCCATCGGGCCGCCCCGGAGGTCCGGGACGGAAACGCCCCTTCGGGAAGGCGCCGGGCGGTCCGGCGCGCGGGAATACCGGCGGGGGCGATTCGAACCGGCCGGCGACTGCACGACTGCCGATGTCGTCGTCGATCCGGGATCGCCGGCTACATCGAGAATCGCAGTCGATGCCCGGCGCCGGACATGATGCGACGGGAGGGTCCAGCGAATTCGACGGCGCATCCCGCGGCGAATCTTGCCGCCCGTGCAGGCGGCGGGCGCAGACGCTCATGGCGCCGCCGTCATCCTGCCGTCCGGAACCGGAGCGACGTCCGCGGGGACCGTCCGGCGGAGACCGTAATGCGTGACGGTGACGTTCGATGCGCCCGCACGAGGGAAGACGGAACGCATCCGGTGACGACCGTCAGCGGCGATCGCGGCGATCCGGGAGTGCAGCCATGCGGCGGGGAAGACGGACAGTGCGGGCGTGATCCGCCCCACTGTCACTTGCGATCGCGGGCGCCGACCGGCGATTCCGTCTCAAGGGCAGACGAAGACCCGACACTTCCGGCAGTCGGCGCGCCGTCGCCCGCGGGCTACGCCCCGGTGGCCATGCCGCGGTATTGCTTCAGGATGCGCCTTGCCGAGGCGAACCGGCGCTTGACGCGCTCATGCATCCAGCTGCCGGTGTAGTAGTCTTCCTCGACCCTCTCCGGCTCCCAGAAGCGCAGCGCGTAGTCGCGCTGCGTAAACCCCTCCGCTTCCATCTCCAGCGCCAGCAGAAGCTCACCGTCCCCCCCCGTGCCCGCCCCGGTCGAGGGGCCGGGAACCCCGACCAGACGTCCTCGATGCGCGCCACCTCACGCTCCAGCACGAGACGCAGCCCGCCGTCCTCGGGAAACACCGTTCCGGCCGGCAGGCGGACCGCGACCGACACGCCCGGCCGCTCGATCCTGAGCAGCAGCGCGCCGTCGGCGAGACGCAGACCGGAGAGCGTCGCCCCGCCCTCCGCCGCGAGCCGGACCAGCGGCGGCGTGTCGTGCGTCACCCGCCCCTCGATCGCCCCGGCCCGGGCCCAGAACGGCGCGAGCGGCAGCGCCGCATGGGGATCCTCCCAGGCCGCCATGCCCCAGGCCATGGCGGCGAGGTCGGCCGACGTCTGGAGCCGCACCGGGAACGGTCCCCGCTCCGGCAGCCCGGGCTGCGGCCGGCGCCGCTTCCACGCATTGCGGTACGCCTTGCTGGCGCGGATGAAGCGCCAGGCGCGCACCGCGTCCCATCCGCCGACCCGCCGCGCCACGGTCAGCCGCTCCCGGATCGGGTCACAGGCAAGCTTCCGGATCCCGGCAGCCCGTCCCGCGAGGACAGGCTGTCGCAGGGCGCCCCGGCCGGACCGGGGCAGGCCGTCTCCGGTCCGGCGGCGCGATCGTCCGCGCGCACCATGGCTTACCAGCGCGCGGTGATCTCGACCCCGAAGGTGTGCTCCGCCGGCGCCGTATCGCTCTCCCGCCGTGTCGCCCTGAGGCCGAAGGACATATCGGGCACGCTCGCCGCTTCCGGCGTCAGCCGCCAGCCGACGCTGTAGTCGCGCGCGCCGGTCGCGAGCCCCAGGCCCACATGCGGGCTGCCGGTCCAGCGCCCGGCGAAGGCCGGCAAGCCGTATGCCGCCTCCAGCGCCCAGCGGCTCGTCGCCTCGCTGCCATTGCGGTCCTCCAGCGTCGCCGGCTGGAACAGCGCGTCGAGCCCGCCGCTGGCCTGCCCGCCGAACTCCTGGCGCAGGCTCAGCGACGGACCCCGCCGCGTCGCCGGGTCGGGATCGAAGGCGAGCGCCGCCGCATAGCCCCGGTCCTTCAGGTCGTCGTTGCCGTGCGCGATCAGCGTGCGGCCCGAAACGTCCAGCGAGAGGCCCAGCGCCGGGTCGGTCCAGACGATCCCGCCACCGAGCTCGACCCCGAAGCCGGTCTCGGCATCGCCGCCGTCATGGCGCGCGCCGATTTCGAGCTTGGGGGTCAGATGACCGCCGCCTTCAAGGGCCATGCGGTAACTGCCCTCCAGGCCGAGCCTGAGCCGGGTCGCGTCGGAGTCCGACGCCGCGAGGTCGCGGGTCTTCTCCGAAGAGGTCCGCGTCCACAGCGCGTCCGAGGTCACCGCCAGGGCGGGACCGCTGCCCTCCGCCGGGGGCGCCAGCAGGTCGCCCCGGAGCCCCGCCGCCGCCATGCTCCAGGTCGTGTCCGCCCTGTAGCTGCCGCCGAGCGCGGTCTTGAGCGTCACTTCGCCCGTGCCGTAACCCGCCGCGCCCCAGAGCTTGAGGCGCTCCGACGCCTGCAACGCCGCATAGGGGATCGCCGCCGTCAGCGACGCCTCCACACTGCCGTCGCCCGCGCGCACGGCCCCGTTGCACCACTCCGGCATCTCCTGTCCGTCAATCGCGGGACAGGTCTGGCTGTCGGGACGGGGATCGACATCGCTGTCGCGGTAGTCGCCCTCGCCCGTGCTCTGCGCAAGCGCCAGCCCCACCAGCCACTTGCCCCGGGCATAGTCCGCGCCAAGCATGCCGGTGGTGACCGTGCCGTCGAGCGAGAACGTGCCCTCCCGGCCGTCGAAGCGCGCTTGCGCCGCCCGACCCCAGAACGCCATGCTGCCGCCCGAGCCGTCCGCCGCGCCGGTCAGCGAGAAACTGCTGCCGAGCAGCGCGTCGCGCGCCGTCATGGTTTGCGATTGCGAGAAGCCTGCCGCGCTTGCCTCCCCGGCTTGCAGGCCGGGACCGAAGCCCGCCGCGTCATGACCGGAATCGCCCGCGCCGAATCGGCTGGAGTGCCCGCCGAACGCCTGCGCGACATCGGCCAGCGCGAGAGACCCGGTCCCTCCGAGTGTCGAGGACCCGGCCGCAACATTGCCCGGAGCCGCATTGTCGTTGGCGGGTGCGCCGAACGAGAGCGCCTGCCCGGCGATCGCGCCCTGCATGCCCGGCGTGCGGTCCGCCGCCATGCGGCCCGCGATCCCGTCCAGCGCCTGCTCCGCAACCGTGCGCCCGAACCGCGCCAGCCACGCCGCCGGCATCGGGTCGTCGTTCACGATCGTCCCCACCGCGACCCCGTCCCCGATCCGCGCGCCGTCGGCGGCCGACAGCACCAGCTCGAACGTCTCCGCATCCTCGTCGTGATTGTCGTCGGCGATGTAGACCGGCACCCGCTGCTCGGTCTCGCCCGCCCTGAAGCTCACCCGCGAGGACCGCACCGGCCAGTAATCCTCCCGCGGCTTCGCCGATACCGGGGTCGAGGGGCGCGTGTCCGCCCGCACCGTCACCGTCTCTGCCGAAGGCTCCGACAGGCGCACCGTGAACCACATCAGCGAGGCGGTGTCGCCCTCCGTCACCGTCGCGTCGGCCACCGAGATCACCGTCGGCAGCGGCTCGTCGTCGTCGCGCACCGCGACCGTCCCCGACGCCGGATCGCCGACCGTGTAGCCGTCGCCCGCATCCACCGTCAGGGTGACCGAACCGTCCGGCTCGTCCGCCTCGTCGTTTGCCGTCGCCAGCGTCAGCACCGCGCTGCCCGACACCGGGACGGTGACGGTCCGCTCGCCCGCGGTCACGCCGTACTCGCCCTCGACCGCCACCGTTACCGTCACGGTCAGGTCCGATGCCGGGGCGGGATCCGCCGTGAAGGTGAACACCGCATCGCCGCCCTCGGTCACCGCATCGCCGGCCGCGACGCTCACCGCCGGCTCGTCGTCGTCATGCACCGCGACCGTGCCCGAGCCGGGCGCGCCCACCGTGTAGCCGCTGCCGGCATCCACCGTCAGGGTGACCGAGCCGTCCGCCTCGTCCGCCTTGTCGTTCGCTGTCGCCAGCGTCAGCACCGCGCTGCCCGTTGTCGGGACGGTCATCGTCCGCGTGCCCGCGGTCACGCCGTAGTCGCCGGCGGCCGCCACGGTCACCGTCACGGTCAGCGGCGCCGCCGGGGCCGGGCTCGCGGTCAGCGTGAACGCCGCATCGCCGCCCTCGGTCACCGCATCCCCGGCCGCGACGCTCACCGCCGGCACGTCGTCGTCGCGCACCGCGACCGTCCCCGACGCCGGGTCGCCCGCCGCGTAGCCGTCGCCGTCCTCCACCGTCAGGGTGATCGAGCCGTCCGCCTCGTCAACGTCGTCATTGGCCGTCGCCAGCGTCAGCGTGGCGCTGCCCGCCGCCGGGATGGTGACGGTCCGCTTGCCGCCCTCGATCCCGTAGTCGCCCTCGACCGCCACGGTCACGCTCACCGCAAGGTCCGATGCAGGGGCCGGGCTCGCCGTGAAGGTGAACACCGCGTCGCCGCCCTCGGTCACCGCGTCGCCGCCCGAGACCGTGACCTCGAGCGCCGCCTCGTCGTCGTCGAGCAGCGCCAGCGTCACCTCGGACGGATCGCCCGGCGCGTAGCCGTCGCCCGCCACCACCCGGCCCGTCATCGTGCCGTCGGCCCGCTCCACCTCGTCCGACATCGCCGTCACCGTCCACGTCGCCGAACTCTCCCCCGCCGGGATCGTCACCGTGGCGATATGCCCGCTGCCCACAAGGTCGTCCCCCGCGCCCATCTCCTCGTCGGCCACCACGTGCACCGCGAGGTCCCGCACCGGCGCCGGCGCCGCCGTCAGCGTGAAGGTCACGGCGCCGCCCTCGCCGACCCGCTCCGCATCCGCCGCGATCGTCACCACCGGCCGGACCGGGACCACGGGTCCCGCCTCCAGCGCCGCCAGCGCCGTGGCGATCCGGGGCCAGAGCGGGCTGCTGTACTTCTTCGCGTTCGCCGCCGCCTCCGCCGCCGTCGTCGGCGAAAGACCCTCGTAAGTCTCCACTCCGAACGCCACCAGAACGCGCCGCCAGCGGTCCACATGCGCCTGGCCGTGATGGGTCTCCGCCGCCCGGACACGGACCTCCGCCACCAGCGCCGGGTCCACCGCCGCATCGGACTCGCTATGCCCGATCTGCCCGCCGCGATCGAACGAGCCGGGGTCGTTGTCGAAGACCGTCCCGGTCGCGGTCCCCCTTCCCCGGCCCACGGGGACCGAGTTTTCCGGAGTGGTCTCATCGATATAGGGGGTGGACACGGCCTCCGGATTGATGATGTAGCCGCCGCGGCCCCCGGTCAGCGCAATATCAATCACCGTGGGCACCGTGCCGGCGGTGTCCTTGACCAGCGACACCCGCACCTCGCAGTCCGGCTCGTCCACGTCGTCGTCCACCGTCGGCACGCGCAGGACCCGCAGCTCGGTCCCGGGCGTGAACCGGACCGTGTGCACCCGCTCCTGCCCGGCCGCGACGCAATCGCCCGCGGTCTCCTCGACCTTCAGCCAGACCGGGAACGGCACCTGCGCCGCCGGATTGGAACGAATCACGAACGGGAGATGCTCCCCTTCGTCGCGCGGATCGGCAAACCCGGGCCACCACCGCTCGACCGTGACGAACGGGGTGATGACGTCCGTGCCTCCGTCCGAACCGTCCGTGACCGTGAAGTTCAGCGGCTGGAAGTTGGTCGTGTAGGTCCCCGGCACGTCCGCGGCCAGGAGCCGCACCGACAGCGACACGTCGGTCTCGTCGTCGGTGGTGGCCTCGGTCGGAAGGGTCACCTGCACCGAGCGCGTGTTCGCCGGAAGCGTCACCGGCCGGGTCCCCCCGTGGCCGTCGGGGACATGGGCGTAGGCGCCCTTCACGTTGTAGTTCACCGTGAGGTCCTGGGTGTGCAGGGTCTCCGCGAGGTTGCTGATCCGCAGCGTGATGTCGGTCCCCTCCTCAAGGGTCCAGTCGCGCCCGCTCCCGGTCACATCCGGCGAGGCCTGAACGTCCAGGTGGATCCGCGGCCCGGGGAGGTCGCGCAGGATCAGGTCCTCGAACGTCCCGTCGTTGTCGGCATAGACCAGCCTCACCGAGGTGTCCGGGCCGGGCGCGCCGCCGCCGCCGACGGTGGTGAAGCTCTGGGTCCAGTCGCCGCTAAAGAGATCCAAAATGCCTATCGTGGCGGAGCCGGCCTCCGTGTCGCCGTCGTCGTTGCTCGTCGGCGTCAGGGTGACCGTGGCCTCCTGCACGATGTCGGTGTCGTGGCCGGTGAAGCGTACATAGGTGGTGGCACTTGTCAGGAGCGTTCCAGTCGCTCCGGTGCCAGAAACGGACAGGGTGTAGCTCGGATTCACTTGCTCATGGAGTGCAATCCCTCTTCCCGTGACCTCGAACGGCACCGCCAGGCTCTCGCCCGCGTAGAGCCGCCGCGCCAGGCGCACCGTCACCGCCGCCGTGTCCGAAGGAGTCTCCTCCGTGAAGGTCACGTCCGACGTCGCCACAAGGCTCACAAGCGTGGCGTCGTCGTCCGATACCGCGACCGTGGCGGTTCCCGAAGTGCCTTTCGTGTAGCCCGCGTCGGAGATCAGAGACACAGTCACAAAACCGTTGGCCTCGTCCGTGGTGTCGTTGTCCGTGGCGACGTCGTAGGTGTGCGTGCCGGCGTCGGCCGGGATCGTGACCGTCTTGACACCCTCGTCGGCCGCATCGACGAAGTCGCCGGTGTCGGTGACGATCACAGTGACGGCCAGGGGCGCCGACGGGGCCGGGCTGACGTTCAGGGTGAAGCTCGCCGCCGTGCCCTCCGTCACCGGCGAAGTGCCCGCGGAGATGGTCACGGTCGGCTTCGTGCCCACCGTGAAGATCGGGGAGAGGGCGTAGAAGCTCTTGGTCTGCGCTTGGGGAGCAGAACCGGCTCCGAAGGGAGAGCCGGCGCCGACGCTGGCTGAAATTGGACTTGCGGCGCCAAGCTCGTTGCCGCTTTCTTTCGTACCATCTGACTTGGTGCCCGTGAACACCGAATCGCCACTGGAGACTGTTCCTCCCGTTTCGCTCCTGCCGGCCCGGCTGTCCCAGCTTCCATCGTAGAAATCGGTGTAGCTGTCGGCGGCCTTGGCGCCGTTCAGCCAGTAGATCAGCGCCGCCGTGTCGGTCGATTCGGTGTCGGTGTTGACGCGGGCATCGATCGCGGAGGTCGAGCCCACCACCTTGAAGAGGTTGCCGCAGCTGTCGGAGATCGCGCTGTGGCCGGCCTTGGCGCGGGTCTGCACGAACGTGTTGTAGGTCGCGATGTCGGTCGCCGTGGCGTCGCGCGTCGTGGAGGTGACGAACAGCAGCCGGAACCTGGTGCCGGCGGCGAGGCCGGAGGGCTTCAGCGCCCAGTCGAAGGGAACGCTATAGGAGCCGTCGGTTTCGGCCGTGCTGCACGCGACCTGCGCCTGCGCCCCGGTCGGCAGGCCGGCGAGCAGGGGAAGAGCAAACAGCGCGGAGGCAAGGACCGGGCGAAGGCCGCGCCGCAGACGGCGGGTGGCGCCAGACGCACACGCGGCAAGGACGCGCTGCGCCGATGCGGGACTGGAACTGTCGGAGGAAGAGGCGGGCCGGCGGGAAGCGGAATGCCGTCCGGCGGAGGAAGAAAGCTCAGGCGGTGAGGACGGACGCCGGGAGCGGCGCAGCCATGCGAACGCGCCCATGGCCGTCACGCGGACGCAGGTTGGGCGATCCGGCGATCCGGCGATCCGGCGATCCGGCGATCCGGCGATCCGGCGATCCGGCGATCCGGCGATCCGGCGATCCGGCGATCCGGCGATCCGGCGATCCGGCGATCCGGCGATCCGGCGATCCGGCGATCCGGCTTATTGTATCGGAAACCGCAAACCTGCTTGTCAAGCGGATTTTCCCGGCAGCCGACGCAAGAGCCGCCGCAATCTTCTGCATGCTTCCGATCATCGCAAATCACCCTCTCCAAAGGCGAACCCGACCATGCCGCAACGCGGGAGCGCCGATGTTCGCACGAATCCCTCGATCCGCCTTGTACCAATCCCGCGGGCGGAAGGGAAGCCGTCGAGTGCGCCCGTGTCGGCCCGAGGCGTCGCATGGCGGTCCCCGTCATCGTCGCCGGTGCGGCGGTCCGGTCCAGGCGAGAGCCGCGAAGACACGACCGGGGGCCCGCGGCAAGACACGCGCATTGTCGGCAACAGCGGCACGGGCTATGGGCAGCCGCGCCCTGCATGAGGAAATACGGCGATGGCGGTTTCGATCCGAACCGTGGTGGAACGGCATGCACCCCGGCGCGTGGCGTCGTCGCCTGCGTGGCGAGCGCGCGCACGCTCAACTCACTGGCGGTCCGACCGGGACGCGCCGAACGACCCGGCGATCGACCCCGACCTGAACACGCCGCCGGCCTCCTCGTGGTAGCCGCCGTAGAACGTCCCCGCGACATGCCCGCCGTCCCAGTGCGTGCCCTTCGAGAACGCCCCGTCCTTCACCGCGATGCCGGTCCACGCCATCCTGTGGCCCGCGGCGGCGCCGGTCCTCAGATTGACGAAATTGTCGAGCGTGACATCGACCGAGGAAGCGCCGAAGTCGTAGACGATCCCGGCATCCCCCTGCAGCATGTCGGGAGCGGGGAACAGCCGGTTCAGGTCCGTGCCCACCGCGACGCCGGTCCACGACGCCGATCCCGATACCGGATTCGTGCCGGAAGCCCGGCCGACCGAATAGGGCGCGGCCTGGACCGAGTCGGGCGCGCCCTTGTCGGGATGGAAGCTGATCTGCACGAGGAAGGTGTTGTAATGCAACCAGGCCCCGTAGCCGGTGAGCTCCTGGGGCGCGTCGGGATTGGATGTCGCGTCGTAGAAGGCCTGGCCGAGCCGGATGCCCCCGCGTTCCATGACCGGCTGGTATTCCGCATCGAAGAAGAAACCGTCCAGGTCTCCTTCCCCGCTCGTGCCGTACCTGCAGGCGCCTCCCGTGCACGCCGCCCCGTAAATGTAGCCGGGGAACTCTCCGGGGGAGCGATAGACACCGCCGAGCATCCAGGTGTCGGCGCTCGTGACGATCCTCTCGTCGAGCGCCGAAAGCTCGTCCGGGGTCATGTCGTGCGCCGTGCTTCCGGCAACGTTCCCCGACGCGGTCCCGGCGTCCAGCAGCCAGTCCGGCGGGCCGGATTCCGTGCTGGCATCGGAGCCGGCGGCCGTCTCCGCCATGTTCTCCCGGTGCCCGCCGCACCCGGAAAGGGCCAGGGCGACGAGTATCGCGAACAACCCGATCATGGGGCGCATGCTCAATTACCCCGCGTATCCGGACGAACCCGAACGGTGCATCGGCCCCGATCCGGAGTCAACGCGCCGCGTCACTTCGTCGATCCGGGGGCGCCGCCCGGAGAGAGAGCCGGCGGGCAGGAACCGCCACGTGCGCCGCCTGAGCAAGCCCGCCCTTCCCGGTCCGGTTCGCGGCATTGCACGCCCCAGCCCCGGCGACGTCGCTGTGGCGGATTGGGTCTCGGGCGGAGACTGCGCGCGCGGGCAACGGCAACACCCGGCAGGCCGGCGGCATCCCGCCGAAGGCCGGCACGATGCGCACGGTCCTGTGTCTTGCGCCCCCGGGGTTCCCGGTGCGAATTGCAGCGCCGGAGACTTGGGGCGGCCGCGCAATGCAGGAGGAACTGCGGCGATGGCAGATTCAATCCGCACGGTACTGGAGCGATATGCGACCCGGCGCGTGGCGCTGGCGGCGCTGGCCGGCGTCGCCGCCTGCGTGGCGGGACTTCTCTGGCGCCAGGACCGGCTGGGCGGCCTGCCCCTGCTCGACAGCCGCGCCTGGTACACGCCGGCCGATGCGGCGGCGCTGTTCGAGGCGCTCGACCGGCTCGACGCGAATGCGCGGGCGGTCTACGCGGCGACCGGCCTCACGATCGACATGGTGTTCCCGGCGGCCTACGGGCTGCTGTTCGCGATCCTGCTGGTCCGCCTGTTCCGGGCGCCGTTCTTCCTGTTGCCGCTCGCCACGGCGGCGGCGGACGTGCTGGAGAACGCGACTATTGCCGTGCTGGCGCTGGACTATGCCGGCGCGCCGTCGCCGCTTGCCTGGCTGGCGGCGGCGTTCACCCTGGTCAAGGCGCTGTTCGGCTACGCCACGCTGGCGGCGGCCTGCGTCGGCGGCGTCCGCTGGCTGTGGCTGCGGGTGCGCCGGCGCTGACGGGCCGCGGCGGGCCTTGGTGGGAACGCAGCCGGCCGCGCGGGGGGACCGGCGATGACGGTCTTCGCCCGCCGACAACACAACTGCGAACCGTTCCATGGCCGGATGCCGCCAAGAACCGCCCGGAGTTGCAAACGGTGCGCTTCCCCTCCGCTTCCCACCGGTTTCGCCCCCGGAATCGACAAGCTCCCGGAAACGCCGTTGCGTAAAGCCGTTCGTCCCGATTCCGACGCGGCAGTGCGCCTTGAGACCTTCGGATTCTGGGTCAGAAGGTCCTGGAGCATGGCAGCGGGAATGCGAAGCGCTCGTCACCGCATGCCAACCGCAAATTGGCTCCCGCTCGATGCCGGATTCGACGCCGATCCGAAGCCTTTGCATCCCGTTCCCGAACGAAGCTGCCAGCGCCCCGATTGCCAAACCGCTCCGTTGGACGCGAGCTACTTGTGGGTCTGAAAGTCCTATCATCCAGCACAGCACATTGAGACACTCCATCGTGGCAGTTTGCCGAGCACATTGGTGAGCGCGCGGCGTGGAGGGCTCATCGGAAAAGTTCCGACTGAGATGCCACCCGTGCCGCAGTCTGCCCTGTCATCGTCCATCGATCTTTCGTGCTTGCCGGCTCAGGTACTGGAGCGGCTGACAGGTCTGGCTGCCGCCTGTCGTGATCACGCTGTCGATTCCGCCAGGGACCGTCAGGAGCCGTTCCCGCAGGCCTTTTGCATCGCGGGTGTCCATAATCGCCGTCAGCGCCATGCGCGAGGTCGACAGCCGATTTCAGGTTTTCCGCCGTCCGGAAAGGTCCCTGCATCTACCCCCGCCTCGGGAATGAAAACCGTTGGTCCTGCTGCGCTCTGGAATTCCGGTCGCTATTCTTGCCAGTCGGATCGTCCTTACGAGCCACTATGCTCCACCCGCCCGATTACCGGCCTTCCTGATTGCCCTTGTCAACTCTCCAACTGTCGTAGACGGTCGTCCGTATGGCTGTCCCTCCTCCTCTCGTCGCCGGTTCAGCTTTTCGCCGCGCTCCTCCGCATCTTCAATCTCCGTCATCAATTGCTCAAACATTGCACTCCTTGCCAACTCTTGACCATGCTCTGAAAGCAGGCGATCGAACGTATTCTTGACACAATGGCGATCGTCTGGCCGATCATAATCCTCTATGTGCAGGATCAACCAGACCTCGAAGCATGGGTTGGATCTGGCAACTCCTATGTCGTTCGCCACGCACAGGGAAAGGGCTTCATCGAACCTCTCGTGTTCGTCCCTATCGAACACAACCCAAACCTGGTCATGTTCTTCAAATAGATTCCGCCGTCCTTCTTTCCCTCGCGTCGACCCTGCCGACTTGACGAACTTCAGCGCCTTCTCCGCTAACGTAATGGGCGCCCGCCCCTGTTCTCCGAATTCGATTGAAACCAGAGTCCCATTGTAATGACTTCTTAGTGCCCTGAAGTATTGCGGCTCCGTCTTTTTGCCTTCGCAAAAGAGAGTAAACCGTACCTTGGGTCTTCTCGTCGGTCTTCTTCGACCGATTCTTTCCCTCCGACGCTTCTTCATGCCATCACTTCTCTAGAAGCGATGCTACTGAATCGTCACCTGGTACCGCTCCGTACCGCCCCTGACGGTAACCCAGTTCGATATTGTCGTCCTTTCGTGTTTGAAAATCAGTAAGCGGATATATCTCTGTACCACCCTCTTTACTCTTCTCCGCGAACCAGAGTTGATCTCTTCGAAGGAAATCGGACTGCATCAAGTTGGTATCGTGAGTTGTCGCGAAAATCTGTGCACCATTCGGGTTCGTTTCTCGAGAGCAAAATAACCGCAATACCGCCTCGCTTGCGACAGTATGCAGGCTGAGGTCCAGTTCATCGACGAATATTGGCATTCCTTCGTCAATAGCCTTGAAGACCTTGCTCAAGATCAGCAGCAGCCTGCGCGTCCCAGAACTCTCAAGGTCTAAATCGAAGTAAACTTTCTCCCCACCCCTTCCACGGTGTGCAAGTGCAAGCTCTTTCGTCACATGCGTATCATTCGTTTCAAATTCCGGCGGCACATCATAATGTGTATTTCCCGCCGGAATAATAGCCCCATGAGCAATCCCTGTACGCCGCGAAAAAAAAGAGACCCTTCTTTGAATTCCACAAACTCCAGTATCAATTAAATTCAAAAAATCTATAACTCGGTCATCGAGATCGCCATCTTCAAAAACTATAGCTCCGCCATCAAGCTCGTCGTCTTCAATTAGCATTGGTGTCTTGCCATATGAGATTGAATTCGTTCCAGTGAAAATCAAATTTTGAAAGTACTCGTAGATGCGTGTGAGAAGCTCGTGATCGTTCTGTGCGGCAGCGGACAGAAACAGGCTATTTTGACGCGTAAACCTCGAAATACTCTGGTTCTGCCCTTTCAAGCCACGCCCGAACTCGAATTTCTGCCCCTGCCGCTCAAACAGCTTCTTGCTGTGGGCACGTGGGCTTTCATAAAGCCACTCCGAAGTAAATGTTCTGTCTGTTGCTTCAAATCCGTAGTGGTAGCGGACGCCTTCAAGTGTAAAGTCGATTTCAAAGCATGACGGCTTCTCAGACCAATCCGGATCCAACGCGAATTGGTGGCGCGGAATTCTACCCCCGGGTTCCCCTTTGATTTGCGACCACAGGACCAGCCCCGTCATTGTCTCTACGGCATTGACGAGGTTCGTCTTGCCAGACGCGTTGGCGCCGTAAATCACGGCAGCAGGGACAACGGCCTGACTCTTCACGGCACCGCAGGGAAGCAGGCCATCGGCCCGGTCCTTGAGGGTTGACGCCGCGAACGACAGTTCTTGTCTCTCGGAAATCGAGCGGTGGTTTTTGACGGCGAAGCGCAGCAGCAAACTCTTGGCCCCTTCTTACCCATGGGTTGACGGAATTATAGCAGAATTCGTGAAGAATATGCAAATGTCCCTGCAAAACCGTGCTCTCTTGGCTGCCTGCCGTCCTGTCGGCCGGTCCTCGGAAGAATATGCTCGTCCGGAGACCGCCTCCCGTGGCGGGGACTGCCACGAGGAGCGCTTCGCTGCCAGCCGGCGGCGCTGGCGTATGGCACAGCGTCGGGATTCGAGCTGGTCGGTATCGAGGTTGGAGATTGAAGGAACTCCGCTTCGCGCGACACGACGCCCCGTCGGTCGGGGTCCGGAGGCCGCGAGCCGCCCGCCCGGCATGGGGAAGAGGGCGGCGTTGGGGCAGGGCGATGCGGATACGGATGCGGGCACCGATCGTGAGCGGGCTCTGGCGGAGAGTGGCGAACTCCGGATTATGCAAGCGACATCCTGCGCGGCACCGCGTCTCGCAGGGCGAACAACAGCCAGTAGGCGGCGAATGCAACATTGCCGATGATTGCTTTGAATCTGCCTACATTTGGCATTTGCCTCGCGCTCGAAAAGTAACCGTTCGACGCTCGGGGGATGCGCGCGGTGCCAAGCCGGGCTGAACGGTCGGAAGGTCGCAGCCTCCCTCGGAACTGCATCATTCCGGTGGCGACCGCGCGTGTTCCGTCCCCCTAGACCCGAACGTTTACCTCGAAAATCGGCCATCCATCGCCACAGGCTGCCGCGGCCCGCCCGCATATTGAAAAAATCTGCATTCGTTTTGATGACGGATCTGAGGATTCCACCTCTGCTCGAACGGAGATTTGGATAAATATCCAATTATCACAGATAGTTAAGGAATACGAACGCGAAACACTCCGAGCTTGATCCGGGTATCCACGTCTTGCGGCATCGCGGTGCGAGCCGGGAACGGACGAGGCGGCGGAGGGACGTGGATACCCGGAACAAGTCCGGGCATGACGACAAAAGGGGCGGTCCGGAGAACGCCCACGCCGCCCGACCCTGTCCCGCCCTTCGGCGCAGAGCCTCCAACGCCTGAACCGGACAGCAGTGGAACACGTCCGGGCAAGGGGCGCGGGATTGACGGGGGCCCGGCGGCGGACGAAATTCCCTCCGTCCAGATTTAAGGAATCCCGCGATGCCCTATATCGACGCCGACTCGCATGTCTACGAGGTCGAGGAGACTTGGGACTACCTGCCGGAGAAGTACCGTCACCGGCGTCCGATCCCTATCACCGTGCCCCGCGAGGACGCGCCTTACATGGGCGTCGACAACTCGTTCTGGCTGGTCGACGGCAAGGCGATGCAGTGGACCTGGGGACCGGGAACGATCCAGATCGGCTGCCCGCTGACCTCCCACCACGCGGGCATCAAGGAATTCTCGATCGGCAACCAGTCGCTGATGGACGTGCCGGCGCGGCTGGCCGACCTCGACCGCGCCGGGGTCGATCTCCAGGTGATCTACTCGACGCTCCTGTTCGCGCCGCTCACCGACGACGACGCGTTCGAGACCGCGCTCACGGTGAGCTACAACAAGTGGATCGAGGAGCGCTGCGCCGAGGCGCCGGACCGGCTGAAATGGTCGGCGGTGCTGCCGCTGCGCGAGCCCGGGGAAGCCGTCAAGGAAATCTACCGCGTGAAGGACGCGGGGGCAGTATCGCTGATGTGCTTCGGCACGGTCGGCGAGCGGATGCTGCACTTCCCCGAATTCGACCCGGTCTGGGCGGCGGCAGAGGAGGTCGATTTGCCGGTCGCGGTCCATGTCGGCTGGCCCACCGGCTCGCTGCGGCAGATGTGCAACGAGCATTCGAGCTCGCTCAACGTCTCCTTCACGCTCCCGCTCCTGATCGGGTTCTACAGCTTCGCCGGCGGCGGCATCCTGGACCGCTTCCCGAAGCTGCGCGCGATCTTCCTCGAAGGCGGCTGCAGCTGGCTGCCCTGGTATCTGGAACGCATGGACCACTACTACCCTGTGGCCGAGTTCTTCCGCTCGTCCTTCGGGCACGACCCGATCACCAGCGTCTCGCCCGAGAACTTCAAGGACCGGATCTACCTCACCTCGGAAGCGGACGAGACCCTGCTTCCCTTCGTTCTCGACTTCCTCGGCGAGGACAACATCATGATGTCGGAGGACATGCCCCATCTCGAAGCGCGCGAGGGCTCGGGCGAGGGTCTCGGCGCGCGCACCGACCTGACCGACGCGCGGAAGGAAAAGATCCTCTGGAAGAACGCGCGGTCGTTCTACAAGCTCGACTTCAACCAGGGCGCGCGGGAGGCCGCCGAATAGTGGCGGGCGCGATGGAGGGTCGCGTCGCCTTCGTGACCGGAGGCGGCAGCGGCATGGGGCGCGAGACCGCGCGTCTGCTCGCCGGGGCCGGCGCGCGTGTGGCGATTTGCGACCGCGACGGCGAGGCCGCCCGCGATACGGCGGATATGCTGGGAGACGGAGGAGTCTGGACGGGCACGGTCGACGTCTCGGACTCGGCGGCGGTCGACCGGGCGGTCGCGGAAGCGGCCGGCGCGCTGGGGCCGATCGACGCGCTGGTCAATATCGCCGGCATCTACCAGGTCGCGGAACTGGAGAACATTACCGACGAGGACTGGGCGCGCATGTTTGCCGTCCACGTCAACGGCACCTTCCACACCTGCCGCGCGGTTCTGCCCGGCATGATGGCCGCCCGGGCGGGGGCGATCGTCAACATGTCCTCGCTGCATGCCGTTCGCGGCCAGGCGAACGCCGCCCATTACGCCGCCGCCAAGGGCGCGATCATCGGATTCACCAAGTCCATCGCGCGGGAGAAGGGACCGCTCGGCATCCGCGCCAACGCCGTCGCGCCGGGGCCTATCGACACCCCGCTCTGGCGCGGCGCCGTTCCGCCGGACGAGATCGACGCCGTCATGGCGAAGCGGTCCGAGATCATCCCGATCGGCCGGCTCGGCGAACCGGCGGAGGTCGCGCAGACGATCGTCTACCTGCTGGGCCCCGCGGCGAGCTACATCACCGGGCAGGTGGTGACCATCGACGGCGGCGAATCGATGGCTTGAGCGGCGGGCGGTTGGCACGGGACGGTTTCAGCCCCCTCACCCCGACCCTCTCCCCCGCGGGGGAGAGGGAGACTTGCTCCAAGCGCTCCCTGCCTTCCCCCCTCCCGCTTGCGGGAGGGGCCGGGGGAGGGCCGGCGGTCAAAGCGCCGCCGGATCCTCGTCCACATGCAGCGTCGAGAAGCGGACGGCAATCACGGGCTTCATCGTCACCCGGCCCTCGGCGTTCTTGTCCACCACCATGAGCTCCTGGGCGTCCTCGATGCCGGCCGGCACGACCATCCGGCCGCCGGACTTGAGCTGGGCCAGCAGCAACGGCGGAACCAGGTCGGGCGCCGCCGAGACCAGGATCCGGTCGAACGGCCCATGCTCGGCCCATCCCCGCGAGCCGTCGCCGTGGCGAAGCTCGATATTGTCGTAACCGAGGGCATCCAGCCGGCCGCGCGCGCCCGAGGCGAGTTCCTCGATGATCTCGACGGAATAGACCCTGGCGGCCAGCTGGGCCAGCAGCGCCGCCTGGTAGCCCAGCCCGGTTCCGACCTCCAGCACCGTGTGGTCGGGCCCGACATCCAGAAGGTCGGTCATCAGCGCGTTGATGTAGGGCTGGGAAATCGTCTTTCCACAGCCGATCGGGAGAGGGGAATTCACATAGGCGAAGCCGCGCAATTCGACAGGCACGAATTCGTGGCGCGGCACGCGGCCGACCGCATCCATGACCCTCTCGTCCAGCGCCTCCCGGCCGATATGCGCCGCCGTCTCGCGAACGTGGTGAGCGATTTCCGCCACCATTTCGGTCCGCGCCCCGACAAAATGTCGATCGTCCATGGGATGCCGATCGTCCTTCCCGATACTCTGACTGACCGGTCCAGAATATCCTTTCGCGGCGCCTTTTCGGAAATATTCCCGCCGCCGCGGTAACGTATTCGCGAGCACGGTGGTAAAGGAAAGCGCAAGAGCCCATCTGTTGGGCGCAAGCAGGAGCGAGGCCCGTCATGGCAGTGCGGACCCGAAGTCGTTCATCCCGGATACTGGCGTGGCTTGGCGGGGCTCTCACCGCCGCGGCCGTTCTCGCCCTCGTCTACGAGTTGACCGCCGCCCTTCAGGCCGGCGAATGGCGCATCGTTCCCGCCGGTGAAATCTGGTTCACGCTCCACACCGCGAGCCTCAACCTCGTCCAGGCGATCGTCCAGCGTTACCTGCATCCGTTCCTGTGGGACCCGGTGATCTCGGGCTTCCTGCAATGGCCGCTATGGGCGAGCTTCGGCGGCCCCGGCATCGCCTTGCTGACGATCTTCGGCTCCAGGAGGGCAAGATAATGCCGTTCAAGCGCAAGCGCGACTGGGAGCTGCCGGAATCGGCCGCTACCGACGAAAAGACATACATCGACCGCCGGCGGATCCTGGCCGGGCTGGGCATCGGCGGCGCCATCCTCGCGGCGCCGGCGGTGGTGATGCGCATGGGAGACGACGGCGAGCCGGAGGTCGCGGCGCCGGCCGAGACCGATCCCTCGGCCGGCCTCTACCCGGTGCAGCGCAACCCGGCCTATACGGTCGAACGCGCGCTGACGCCCGAGACGGAGGCCGCCACCTACAACAATTTCTACGAGTTCGGCTCGCACAAGAATATCCACCGGGCCGCCCGGAAGCTGCCGCTGCGGCCCTGGGACGTCCGCATCGACGGGATGGTGGAAAAACCCTTCACCATCGCCTTCGACGACCTGCTGAAGAAGATGCCGCTGGAGGAACGGGTGTATCGCCACCGCTGCGTCGAGGCGTGGGCGATGACGGTGCCGTGGAGCGGATTCCCGCTCAAGGCGCTGGTCGACCTCGCGCGGCCGCTGGGATCGGCGAAATATCTCGCGATGGAGACCTTCGAGAACCCGGAGGTCGCGCCGGGCCAGAACCAGCGATGGTATCCCTGGCCGTACCGGGAGGGGCTGGCGATCGACGAGGCGACCAACGAGCTCGCCTTCATCGCGACCGGGCTCTACGGCAAGCCGATGCCGAAACAGAACGGCGCGCCGCTCCGCCTCGCGGTGCCGTGGAAATACGGCTTCAAATCGGTCAAGTCGCTGGTCCGGTTCCACTTCGCGGAGAAGCGCCCGGTGAGCTTCTGGGAAGAACTCCAGGGCCGGGAATACGGGTTCTGGGCGAACGTCAACCCGAAGGTTCCCCATCCGCGCTGGAGCCAGGCCACCGAGCGGCTTCTCGGCACCGGCAAGCGGGTGCCCACCCGGATCTACAACGGTTACGGCGAGTTCGTGGCCGGGCTTTACACCGGCCGCAAGGACGAACGCCTGTTCATGTGATCGACGGGGGCTTGTCCGGATAGCTTGACGGCGTCCGCCCTCCCCTGCGAACCGGGCGCCTGCCCACACCCCTGTCAATCTATCCGGATAGGCCCCTATCGAAGGGCGGCCTGGTTGGCGGAGGCGGCTTCCCGGATTGCCTGCCACACGCGCTCGGGCGACGCCGGGAGCTCGATGTGGCGGACGCCGAGGGGCTTGAGCGCATCGACGACGGCGTTCGCGATGGCTCCGGGCGATACCGCGGTCCCGCCCTCGCTCCCCGGCTTGACGCCGAGCGGATTGGTCGGGGCGGGCACTTCCTGCAGCGCGGTCGTGAAGTCGGGCACCATGTCGGCGCGCGGCATCGCGTAATCCATGAAGCTCGCGCTCAGCAGCTGCCCCGTCGTCTCGTCGTAGACGCAGCGTTCGCTCAGCGCCTGGCCCAGCCCCTGGACCACGGCGCCGTGGGTCTGGCCGTCGATCAGCAGCGGATTGATCGCGCGCCCGACATCGTCCACGGCGGTGTAGCGGACGATCTCGACCGCGCCGGTCTCCGGATCGACCTCGACCTCGCAGACATGGCAGCCGCTGCCGAAGGCGGGCTTGCGGCTTTCCACCTCGGCATCGGCGGCCAGCTTGCCCTTCAGCGCCTCGGGAAGGTCTTCACGCCCGCGCGCCGCGCGCGCGGCATCGAACAGGTCGATCGACCGGTCGGTGCCGACGACGGTATAGCGCCCGTCGACATACTCGATGTCGTCCGCGGCGGCTTCCAGCACATGGGAGGCGATCTCGCGGCCCCGCGCGACGATCTCCTCCGAGGCCTGGCTCAGGATGACCGCGCCGAGCCGCATCGAGCGTCCGGAATTCGAACCGCCGCCAACCTTGACGGCATCGGTATCGCCGAGGGTGAAGCGGACGGTCTCGAATTCGACCGACAGCAGATCGGACACCATCTGGCCGAACGCGGTCTCGTGGCCCTGCCCCGAATCCTGGGTGCCGATGATCACCTCGACGCGCCCCTCGGGGAGGATCTCGATCTCGGTGCGCTCGTGCGGCGCGCCGGTCGCGAGGTCGATATAGTTGGCGATCCCGATGCCGCGCAGCTTTCCGTTCGCGGCGCGGCGGCCCGCCCTGCCCCGCCAGTCCGAGAGCGAGACCGCCCGTTCCATCGCGGCGGGAAAGTCGCCGCTGTCGAAGGTGAGGCCCAGCCCGTTGAAATAGGGGATCGCTTCGGGCGGTACCATGTTGCGCCTGCGTATTTCCAGCCGGTCGAGGCCGAGGCGGTCGGCGGCGATGTCGATCAGCCGTTCCATCGCGTAGGTGACCTCGGGCCGGCCGGCGCTGCGATAGGGGTAGGTCGGAGCGGTATTGCTGGCGACGGCGCGGGCCCGCGCGTGGCAGGCGCCGATGCGATAGGTGAGCGGGAAGATCTCCACCCCCTTGATCATCGGGATGAAGGAGACCGCGTGCGCGCCGATATTGCTGATATTCGAAATCCGGAGTCCGAGGAACCGGCCCTCCCCGTCGAGCGCCAGCGCGGCGTCGACCGCGAGGTCGCGGGCCTGGAAATCGGTCAGGAACATCTCGGTCCGGTCGCCGGTCCATTTCACCGGCCGGCCGACCCGCCGCGCCGCCCACAGCACGATGGCGAATTCGGGATAGAGCGCGTTTCGCGTGCCGTAGCTGCCGCCCACGTCGTTGGCGGTGACCCGGACCGCCTCGGTCTCCACGCCGAGCACCGCGGCGAGGTCGATCTTGTAGCGGACCACCCCGCCGCCGCCGGCATGGAGCGTGTAGCGGCCCGTCGCGGAGTCGTACGCCCCCACCGCCGTCCGGGGCTCCATCGGAACGCCGGTGCAGCGCGAGAGCGCGGTCCTCAGCGTGACCACCGCATGGGCGCGGGCGAATGCGCGGTCGGTCTCTTCCGCATCGCCGACCTCGCCGTCGATGCAGATATTGGAGCCGTGCTCCTCCCAGGCCGCGGGCCCGCCCTCCGCCGCCTTCCGGGTTGCCGCGATGGGAGGCAGCTCGGTGTAGCGGACGGCGACGCGCTCGGCCCCGTCGCGCGCGGCCTCCGGCGTTTCGCCGATCGCCACCGCGACCGCCTCGCCGACATGGCGCACGCGCTCGCACGGGATCACCTCATGCGGCGGAACGAAATGTTCGGTCCCGTCGGTGTTGGGAATCTCGATATCGGGCGGGCTCGAAGGGACGGTGACATGCGGGATGAGGCCGATCCCGTCGGCCGCCGCGTCCTTTCCGGTCAGCACGGCGACCACGCCGGGGAGCGCGAGAGCGTCCTCCGCCTCGATTTCCTCGATCCGCGCGTTGGCGTGCGGCGCGCGGACCATCGCCGCGTAGGTCTGTCCCGGCCGGTCGACATCGTCGCTGAAACGGCCATGCCCGGTCACCAGGCGCAGATCCTCGACCCGCGGAAGCGGCCGGCCGATCATTCCCGATCCGGATCCCGTCATGAACCGACCCCTAGATCAGGAAGTTGCCGTGCGGCAGGCCGAGGAGTGCGCGCCCGTGCTCGGCGCCGTTGGCGTCCCATGAAACGCCGATATGACCGACGCCCGCGTGGACGTCGCGGAAAAAGCGTTGTATCGGATTCCCGCGGTAGTTCCCGGCTCCTCCCGAGGCACGGTAGAGGAGTTCCACCACATCGGCGCATTTCCGGCAGGCATAGGCGGCGTCGCTGCGCCATCGGGTCTTCTCCAAATCGGTCGGGATCCGGCCTTCCTCGGCGATCGCATGGGCCTCGCGCGGACCGTCTTTGAGCTGCAGCCGGGTCGCGCGGATCGTGCAGGCGGCTTCGGCGATCTTGATCTGCACCGCCGCGTGATCCCCGATGCGCTGCCGGTTGAAGGTCGCGACGCGGGACCGCATGGACTCGGTGTAGCAATCGAACGCGCCGCGCGCGGCGCCCAGCATCGAGCCGGCAAGAATATGCGAGAACAGCCCGAGCAGGGGCAGCCGGTATAGCGAGGCCGGGTTGACCGCCGAGCCCGGGGTAGGCCCGCCGCGCATGTGATGCGGGCTGAGCGCCATGTAGTCGGGCACGAAGACCTTCTCGCAGGTCACGTCGTGCGAGCCGGTGCCGAGCAGCCCGACCACGTCCCACGTATCGATCACCTCGATGTCGCCGCAATCGACGACGAAGATATGAGGCGTCGGGTCCCCCTCCCCGTCTTCCGGCGGGACCATGCCGCCCAGCATGACCCAGTGGGACACGTCGATACCGCTGGAGAACGGCCACCGCCCGCTCAGCAGATAACCGCCATCCACCGGCTCGGCCTTGCCCGGCGGATAGACCGTCGCGGAGCCGATCCGCGCATCGGGGTTCGGCCCCCACACCTCGTCCTGCGCCCGCTCGGGCCACATTCCGAGCATCCAGTTGTGCGAGACCAGGTTCGCCCAGACCCAGGCGGTCGAGGTGCAGGCGCGGCCGAGCTGTTCGCCGATATCGACGAACAGGCCGAAATCGCCTTCCGACCCGCCATAGCGGAACGGCTTGTGGACGGCCCAGAGCCCGGATGTCCGCAAGTTCTCGACCGTTTCGGGATGAAGCTTCCGCAGACGCTCGGTCTCGTCCGCCCGCGCCGAGATGGGATCGACCAGACCGGTCGCGCGGCGGATCAACTCTTCGCGGCCGGGCGCCGCCGCTTCCAGTCCACCTTCCGCCATGACTCCTCCCCGCCGGGCGCGCGCCGATGATGACCAAACCGGCCGGTCGGCGGCAAGTGCCGGGTGACGGCGTTCAGCTTCTCGCACGGGGATCCGAAAGCGGCAGGCCGAAAAGCGCCTTGCCGTAATTGGTCGCCTGGGGGTCCCACGCGGTGCCGACCTGGGACGAGGCCGCCCGGATGTCGCGCCAGATTCTCGCGATCGGGCTGTCGGGCTCCATCGCCCGCATCCCGGCGAGCGCGTAGAGCCGGTCGGCCGCGCGCAGGCAGAGCTGCACCGCGAAGGAGTTGTTGCGCCGCCAGCGGGTTCTGGTCTCGAGGTCGGCAAGCCTGCCGACCTCGGTCATCGCCGTCGCGTCCGCGCAATCCTTGAGCAGCATCGACCACGCGGCGTCGATCTCGGCGCCGGATTCGGCGACGCGAGCCTGCACCGTGGGCTGCTCCGCGAGCCTCGATCCCCCGCGGGCGCCGGTGCGGTCGCGGATGTCGTCGACGACGCGATCCATCATGCCGCGGGCAAGTCCGACGGAGGGCGCGGAAAATGCGCGCGCGCCGATGCCCCAGAACGGCAACCGGTAGATCGTCCCCGGATTGATCCGGCTGCCGGGCGTCCTGAGCGCCTTGTCGTCTTCCACCCGATGGACGCGGTACTCGGGGATGAAGACCCCGTCGACCCGGAGCGACCGGCTGCCGGTTCCGCGCAGCCCGGTCATGTCCCAGTCGTCGATGACCTCGTAATCGCTTTGCGGCACCATCGCGAACGCGACGAAGGGCGGTCCCTTCTCCGGCTTGAGGAAAAGCTGGAGGTTGTTCCAGGAGGCGAAGTCGATGCCGCTCGAATAGCGCCATTCGCCGCTGACCGCAAATCCCCCATCGACTTCGCGAATCTCGGCGGTGCGGTCGGGAAAGGATGAAGCCGTCTGCGCGTTCCGGTCGTCGGCCCAGACCTCCTCCTGCGCGCGCTGGTCCTTGCGGCCGTTGATCCAGGACTGCATGACCAGGTTGGTGAACACCCAGGTGCTGGACCCGCAGCCGCGGCCGAGCTCGGCGGCGATGTCGACCATCGTTTCGAGATCGGCCTCGTAACCGCCGTAACGCGCGGGCTGGAGTATCCGATAGAACCCGGCGTCGACGAACGCCTCGTGGGTCTCTTGCGGGATGGTTCGGGTCCGGTCGGGTATCGCGGCGCGTTCGCGAAGCACCGGCACGAGATCATGCGCGCGACCCACCAGCTCTTCGCGCAAGCCGTCCCTGTTCGAAACCTCCGTCACCTTCACGCGTGGCCTAGCGCTTGTCCCCGGGGCCGCAGCGGCGTTCGGCGGCGGCGCGCGCGGAGGAGCGCTGCACCGCACTCAATTTCCCGTCCACACGCTTCCCGTAGCTCTCGGCGTTGGGCACCCCGGAGGCCGCGGCGCAGTCGAACCAGATCCGCGCCCCGACGGGATCGCGTCCCACGCCGCGCCCTTCCGTGTAAAGGACGCCGAGGTTGAACTGCGCCTGGCCGAGCCCCGCCTCGGCCGCCTTCAGATACCACTTGGCGGCGCCAGCCGGATCGACCGGGCCGGCGAGGCCTTTCTCCAGGATGAAAGCGAGATTGAACGCGGCCTCGGGGATCCCTGCCTCCGCCGCGCGCTCGTACCACACGGCCGCCTCGCCGATATTTCGCTCCACGCCGCGGCCTTCGTGCAACGCGCTCGCGAGCCGGTATTGGGCGAGCGCGTGCCCGCCCCCGGCGGCGCGGCGGAACCATTCGGCGGCCTTGCGCGGGTCGGCGTCGGAGCCCACCCCGCTCTCGTATTTGAGGCCGAGCAGGAACTGCGCCTGGGGGGAACCCGACTTCGCCGATTTCTCGTACCAGCGCATCGCGTCGCCATAGGTGGACGGCGTCGCGACCCGTTTCTGGGCCGAGGCCGCAAAGGTCAGGACCAGCCCGAGACAGACCGAACCCGTCAGCACCGATAAACCCGTCGACGCCGTTCGGCCCGCCAATCGGTGCGCGAAGTGGAACAAGGCGAAACCCGATCTCTGTTGCCAGCAGCCAAATATCGCCGCCAAGGCCCGACTCACGCGGTGACGTCGACCACGACCCGCCCCCGGGTCTGGCCCTTCAGAATCCGGCCGGCGAGGTCCGGAAGCCCATCCAGAGTTACGGTCTGGCTGACGGCATCGATCCGGTCCATCGGCAGTTCGGCTGCCAGCCGGCGCCAGGCCTCTTCGCGGCGGTCGCGCGGATACATCACGGAATCGATTCCGAGGAGGTTCACGCCCCGCAGGAGAAACGGAATAACCGTGGTGTTGAGCGCGTTGCCCCCTGCCAGACCGCAGGAGGCCACCGAGCCGCCGTATTTGAGGCCGGTCAGGATGGAGGCCAGGGTCGTCCCGCCAACCGCATCGACGGCACCCGCCCAACGCTCGCCCGCCAGCGGGCGTTGGGGCTCCGCGGCAAGCTCGGCCCGATCGATCACCGTCGCCGCGCCGAGAGCCTTCAGATCGTCCGCCGTCTCCATCCGGCCGGTGGAGGCCACGACTTCGTGGCCGAGCGCGGCGAGAAGGATGACCGCAACGCTGCCGACCCCGCCATTGGCGCCGGTCACCAGAACTTCTCCGGCACCGGGCGCGAGCCCCGCGTCTTCCAGCGCCATCACCGCGATCATCGAAGTGAACCCCGCCGTGCCCAGCGCCATCGCTCGATAGGCGTCGAGGCCTTGCGGGATCTTGATCACCCAGTCTCCCCGCACCCGGGCGCGTTCCGCGTAACCGCCCCAGTGGACTTCGCCCAGGCGGTAGCCGGTGACCAGGACCTCGTCGCCGATTTCGATGCCAGGCGCCGACGACGCCGTCACCGTGCCCGCAAGATCGATTCCGGGGACATGGGGGTAGTTTCGGACCAGCCGTCCGATCCCCTTCAGGATCATCCCGTCCTTGTAGTTGAGGTCCGAATACCTGACCGCGACGGTGACATCGCCGTCGGGGAGATCGTCGTCGCCCAACTCCCTGATGGCGGCCGCAACACCATCGTCCGCCTCTTCGAGGACGAGAGCCCTGAACCGGTCAGCCATAAATCGATTCCCGAATACTTTCTCGAATACCGCGCGCGACCAATAGGCGTTTCCGCGCCATACCGTCAAGCGATTGTCACAATTGGCGACACGGGGCCGCGGGCGATGACACGAACACGGTTCGCGGGCTCTTGCTTCCCTTGGCCGCGGGTACCACTTCACCGGCGCGGGGCGTTGGGGGTAGGCGGCGATGGCGCGATTTGTCCGGCTCGACGACCGGGCCGTTCTTTCGGTTTCGGGAAGCGACGCTAGCGGGTTCCTCCAGGGCCTGATCACCAACGACGTGGAGAAACTGCGCGACCGCGCGGCCATCCACGCCGCCCTGCTGACCCCCCAGGGCAAGTACCTGTTCGACTTCCTCGTCTACCGGCGCGGCGACGCATTCCGTCTCGACTGCGAGGCGGAAACGCGCCCGGCGCTCGCGAAACGGATCGCGATGTACAAGCTCCGCGCCGATGTCGCGATCGACGGGACGATCCCCGACAGGGTCTATGCGGTCTTCGGCGACGACGGGGGGGAAGCCGCGGGGCGGATCGAGGGCGCGGATATCTTCCCCGACCCGCGTCATCCCGTCCTGGGCTGGCGCGTCGTGGGCGAATTCGGCGAAGACACACTGAAGCGCGCGGGGATCGAAGACGCGCCGGGCGCGGAATACGAGGCGCTGCGCATCGCGCACGGCATACCGGACGGGCGGCGCGACCTCGTACCGGAGAAGTCCTTCCTGCTGGAGAACGGGTTCGACGAGCTGAACGGAGTCGACTTCGAGAAGGGGTGCTATGTCGGCCAGGAAGTCACCGCACGGATGAAGCACCGCAACCTGGTCCGCAAGCGGCTGGTGCCGGTTCGCATCGACGGTGCCCCGCCGGAGCCCGGAACCCCGGTCTATCGGGGGAATGCCGAAGTCGGGGAAATCAGGAGCAGCGCCGCTGGCCTGGCCCTCGCACTCCTGCGGATCGATTCGATAGACGGGGAAGAGGCGCTGCGCGCCGCCGCGGCCGCTGTCCGTCCGGAGAAGCCCGGCTGGGCGAAATTCTAGGCGGTTCCAGGCTCCGCCTCGCCGATCGCCGCCTGGGCGGCGGCGAGGCGGGCGATGGGGACCCTGTAGGGCGAGCACGAAACGTAGTCGAGCCCGACGTCGTGACAGAACCGGACGGAGTCCGGATCGCCGCCATGCTCGCCGCAGATGCCGAGCTTGATGTCCGGCCGAACCGCGCGCCCGCGTTCGGTGGCCAGCCGCACCAGCTCTCCGACCCCGTCCACGTCGATAGTCACGAACGGATCGCGGTCGAGAACCCCGAGCTCGTCATAGGCGCGGATGAAGCCGGACGAATCGTCGCGCGACAGGCCGAACACGGTCTGGGTGAGGTCGTTGGTGCCGTAGCTGAAGAACTCCGCCGTCTCCGCGATCTCGTCGGCGCGGAGCGCCGCGCGCGGGAGCTCGATCATGCAGCCGGTCATGTAATCCAGCGTTACGCCCTTTGCGGCCCCGACCTCGCCCGCGACCCGGTCGACCAGCGCCTTGAGGATGTCGAACTCCGCCTTCGTCGCGATGAGGGGGATCATCACCTCGGGCAGGACCTGCTTGCCGTCCTCCCCGATCACCAGGGCCGCCGCCTCGAAGATCGCGCGCGCCTGCATCTCGTAGATCTCTGGATAGGTGATTCCGAGCCGGCAGCCGCGATGGCCGAGCATCGGGTTCACCTCCTCCAACTCGTGCGCGCGCCGCCGTACCGCCTCGACGCCGACCCCGGCGGCCCTGGCGACTTCGGCGATCTCGTCCTCGCCATGCGGCAGGAACTCGTGCAGCGGCGGATCGAGCAGACGGATCGTGACCGGGCGCCCGTCCATGATCCGGAACAGGGCGGCGAAATCCTCCCGCTGCATCGGCAGGAGCTTGCCGAGCGCCGACCTGCGGTCCTCGACCGTGGCGGCGACGATCATCTGGCGCACCGCGACGATCCGATCGGCATCGAAGAACATGTGCTCGGTGCGGCTGAGACCGATCCCTTCCGCCCCGAAGTGGATCGACGTCTCCGCGTCCGCCGGGGTCTCCGCGTTCGCCCGGACCCCGATTGTCCGGAATTCGTCGGCCCAACCCATCAGCGTGCCGAAATCGCCCGAAAGCTCCGGTTCGATCGTCGGCACCGGGCCCAGCATGACCTCGCCGGTGCCGCCGTCGATGGTGATCGTGTCGCCCGCCTTGACGGTCACCCCGCCGGTGCTCATCGACTGCGCCCTGTAGTCGATTCGGAGCTCGCCGGCGCCCACCACGCAGGGCCGTCCCATGCCGCGGGCGACGACCGCGGCGTGGCTCGTGGACCCGCCCCGGCTGGTCAGGATGCCGAGCGCCGCATGCATGCCGTGGATATCCTCGGGGCTGGTCTCGGTGCGAACGAGGATGACCTTCTCGCCCGATCTCGACCGCGTCTCGGCATCGTCGGCGTTGAACACCGCCCGGCCGGACGCCGCGCCCGGGGACGCGGGCATGCCTCGCGCGAAGGGCTTGCGCGGCGCCGCGGGATCGAGGGTCGGGTGGAGAAGCTGGTCGATCGACAGGGGATCGATCCGGGCGACCGCTTCCGACTTGCCGATCAGCCCCTCCCCGACCATCTCGCAAGCGGCCCTGAGCGCGGCTTTCGCCGTGCGTTTGGCGGCGCGGGTCTGCAGCATCCAGAGCGCGCCGGACTGCACGGTGAACTCGATGTCCTGCATGTCGCGGTAGTGGGTTTCCAGCGTCTGGCGGACCTTGCACAACTCGCCAAACGCCGCCGGCATCGATTCTTCCATCGATGGCGTGTCCGATCCCGCCGCTTCGCGCGCCCCTCGGGTGAGATGGCGCGGCGTCCGGATCCCGGCCACCACGTCCTCGCCCTGCGCGTTGGGCAGATATTCGCCGTAGAACACGTTCTCGCCGGTCGACGGATCGCGGGTGAAGGCGACGCCGGTCGCGCAGTCTTCTCCCATGTTGCCGAATACCATCGCCTGGACGTTGACCGCCGTTCCCCAGTGAGACGGGATGTCGTGCAGCTTGCGATAGGTCACCGCGCGCCGGTTCATCCAGCTCGCGAACACCGCGCCGATGGCGCCCCAGAGCTGCTCCTTCTCATCCTGGGGAAACGGCGCGCCGAGTCGTTCCTCGACCAGCGCCTTGTACTGACCCACCAGGTTTTCCCAGCCCTCGGTCGCGATATCGGTGTCGAGGATCGCGCCACAGCCCAGCTTGTAGTTCTCGATCAGTTCCTCGAAATAGTGGTGGTCGATCCCGAGCACCACCGAGCCGTACATCTGGAGGAAGCGGCGATAGCTGTCGAAGGCGAAGCGGCGGTCGGAGGAACGCTCGGCAAGTCCTTCGACCGTCTCGTCGTTGAGGCCGAGATTGAGCACGGTGTCCATCATCCCCGGCATCGAGGCCGGCGCCCCCGAGCGCACCGAGACCAGGAGCGGGTTCGCGGCGTCGCCGAACCTGGCGCCGACCGTCTCCTCGATTTCGGCGAGCGCGCGGTCGACTTCGGCGGCAAGCCCGTCCGGGTAGCTGTTGTCCGCCCGGGAATAGGCGTCGCAGACTTCGGTGGTAATTGTGAAGCCGGGCGGCACCGGCAGGCCGAGGCTGCACATCTCGGCGAGATTGGCGCCCTTGCCGCCGAGCAGTTCGCGCATCCGGGTGTTCCCGTCGGCGGTTCCGCCGCCGAACCGATAGACGTGCTTTCCGTTCACCGCCTGCCGCTCGCGATGAATGTCACCCCGGACTTGTTCCGGGGTCCAGGGGGACCCGATCGGGCGTTTGCGCGGTTGCTCCGGACCCCGGGACAAGTCCGGGGTGACAGCCTTGGTGTCCGCGACCGCAAAAGCATTGCAGCATCCATCGGTAAGAGAATCCCGCCTACCCCTCGATTTGTGAGAAATCGGCTACCCCATCCATTATCGAGCGAACTTCGGACAGCAGGGCCAAACGATTCTTGCGGACAGCCGGATTCTCGTCGTTCACCTTCACCACGTCGAAGAAGCGGTCCACTGGAACACGTAAATCGACCAGAGCCTTCATGGTATTCCGGAACGGGTCCAAATCCTCTGTAGCCGGCATCTTCATTTTGGCCATGACCAGGGCACCGCTGAGACTTCGCTCTTCGTCCATCAGAAACAGGTCCTTGTCGGCTGGGCCCTCGAAACGACGACCTTCCTTGGTTTCTTCGATGCGCAGAATGTTGGCCGCACGGCGATAGGCGATCAGCAGGCTTTCGCCGGCTTCGGTAAAAAGGAAATCACGCAGCGCCGTCACCCGTGCGTGTATCCGGTTCAAATCGTCGTCATCGCCTTTGAAGTAGGCAGCAGCGATCAAGTCGTGACGAACGCCCTGCGACCGGAGATACACCCTGAGCCGGTCCGTAAAAAAGGCTGGCAGGTCGCGTTCCAGCGCCTCGGGTAGCCGTTTGCCTGCATACACCTTCGCGTCAGACGCGGTCTTGTCCCCGTAGCCCTGGTAGGCCCATTCGAAGACTTGGCGCAGCTTCAGATCGATCCCGTTCTCAAGAACCATGCGGATGATTCCGAGCGCGGCCCGTCTCAACGCGTAGGGATCGCCCGACCCGGTGGGACGCTCGCCGACCACGAAGAAGCCGGTCAGAGTGTCGATCTTGTCGGCGAGTGCAACGGCCACGCTGACCGCAGAGGACGGGCACGCCCCCGACGGTCCGATCGGCAGATAATGCTCGGTGATCGCTTGGGCAACGTCTTCGTTCTCCCCGTCTTCCAGGGCGTAGTGTCCACCCATGGTGCCCTGGAGCTCGGGAAACTCGGACACCATCTCGGTCGCGAGGTCGGCCTTGGCGAGGCGACCGGCGCGCCGCGCCGCCCCGGCATCGGTTTCGAGAACCGAAGCGGCAATCCGTCCGGCCAGAGCTTCGAGCCGCGCCGCCTTCTGCGCGAGGTTGCCGAGCTTCGCGTGGAACACCATCGTCTCGAGCGCGGTGAGGCGGTCCTCGAGCCGGGTCCTGCGGTCTTGGTCCCAGAAGAACCGCGCGTCGGACAGCCGCGCGCGCAGCACGCGCTCGTTGCCGGCCACGATCTCCGCGCCGCCGTCATCGGCTTCGAGATTGGCAACTACCACGAAGCGCGGCGCGAGCTTGCCGTCGGCGTCCAGCAGTGAGAGGTATTTCTGATGGCTCCGCATCGCAGTGATCAGCACCTCGTCCGGCACCGCCATGAACTCATCGTCGATCCGTCCGACGAGCGGCACCGGCCATTCGACCAGCCCGGCGACCTCGTCGAGGAGCCCGGGATCGTCAGGTATGAAGAGACCCTCGGAGGCGGCGAGCGCCGCCGCGCCGTCGGCCACGATCCGGCGCCGCTCGGCGGCGTCGAGGATCACCCGGGCGCCGCGCAGCTTGTCGCGGTATTCCGCGAATGAGGCCGCCGCAAAGGCTTCGGGCGCATGGAAACGGTGGCCCGCGGTGACCTCGCCGGACACGATGCCATCCGGAAGATCGAGTTCGACCGGCGCGCCGTCGAATACGCAAAGCACGCGCTCCAGCGTGCGCACCCATCGGGTCTCGCCGCTCCCCCACCGCATGGATTTGGGCCAGGCAAGGTCGCCAATCAAATCGCTCACGATGCCGGGCAGCAGTTCGGAAACCGCGCCGCCCTCGGTCTCGATCACCGCGAACCAGTAAATGTCCTTGCCGGACTCGCGTTGCTCGCACCGGTCGAGGGTGACGCCGTTGGCGCGCAGGAACCCTTGAATCGCCTTGTCCGGCGCGCTTACCCGCGGACCGCGTTTCTCCTCGCGGCGGTCGGGCTGGCTGAGCGGCAATCCGTCGACGACGAGGGCGAGGCGGCGAGGCGTGACGTAGCTCACGGCGGTATCGAATTCGAGCCCGTCCGCCTGCAGAGCGCCGGCGGCGAGACGGCGCAAATCCTCCGCCGCGCGGGCCTGCATGCGCGCGGGGATCTCCTCGGAGAAGAGTTCGAGAAGGAGCTCGGCCACGGTCAGGCGTTCCCGCTCAACCAGGCCTCGCAGCACCCTTTGGCCAGCGCCCGGACGCGGCCGATATAGGCGGCCCGCTCGGTCACGCCGAGCGCGCCGCGCGCATCCAGCAGGTTGAAGACATGGCTCGCCTTGATGCACTGGTCATAGGCGGGAAGCGCAAGCGAGCGGTCGAGCAGCGCATTGCATTCGGCTTCCGCGAAACCGAACTGGGCGGTCAGGCGCCCGGCGTCCGCATGTTCGAAATTGTAGGCGCTGAACTCCCTCTCGGCGCGGTGGAACACGTCGCCGTAGCTGACGCCCGCGCCGTTGAAGTCGAGATCGTAGACGTTCTCCACGCCCTGGATGTACATCGCCAGCCGTTCGAGCCCGTAAGTGAGCTCGACCGAGACCGGGTTGCACTCGATCCCGCCGACCTGCTGGAAATAGGTGAACTGGGTGACCTCCATACCGTCGCACCAGACTTCCCAGCCGAGCCCGGCGGCGCCGAGCGTCGGGCTTTCCCAGTCGTCCTCGACGAAGCGGATATCGTGGCGCGTCGCGTCGATCCCGACTTCGGCCAGGCTCCGCAGGTAGAGCGCCTGGCTTTCCGCCGGCGAGGGCTTGAGGATCACCTGATACTGGTAGTAGTGCTGCAGCCGGTTGGGGTTCTCGCCATAGCGCCCGTCGGCAGGGCGGCGCGAGGGCTGGACATAGGCGGCCTTCCACGGGTCGGGGCCGAGCGCGCGCAGCGTCGTCGCGGGATGGAACGTCCCCGCCCCCACCTCCATGTCGTAGGGTTGGAGGATCGCGCATCCCTGGCGCGCCCAAAACGCGTGAAGGCTCAGGATAAGATCCTGGAACGACATGCCCGGTGCGCTCTTCGACATGGCTCTAAAGGGGGTGCGGCTGCGGCGCCGGCAACCTAGCCGCGCGCCCGGAGAGGGTCAAGAATCGCGGCCGGGCCAGGCTATTCCGGGCCTGCGCGGGAAGCCGCTTCCTCGCCGAGCAGCCGGTCGATCCAGCGATGGGCCTGGGTGACGCCCTTGTCGACGCCCCAGCGAATCGGCCGCGCGGGCTCGGGCGCCGTGTCGATCATCCGTTGCTGCGGCTCGATTACCGCCAAGTCCTCATCGAACGTGTCCTTGTTGGCCTGGTAGGTCCATTGGGTAATGTCTTCGTCGTCGAGCTCGACATCGCGTACCAGCGACCAGAAATAATGCGTGGTCCTGGCGGTCTCGGGGGTAAGCGCGTTGAGCACCCGCATCCTCACCGCCCGGTTGCCCTCGCGCGCCGCACCGGTCACCCGGAGCTTGATGACGATATTGCCGGGCGGGGTGTAGACGATCTCCTGGCGGTGATCGACCTTCCCGGTGAAGCCGCCCATGCGGGAGAAGAAGGGCGACGGCGCGATATCGCGCATGTCGCGCAGCACCCGCAGCCGCTCGCCGTCGAAATCGGTCTCGATCGGGAACTCGATCACGCCGTCGGTCGCCAGGGTCTGGCGGTGCACGTAATGGGCGTGGCTGAGGTCCAGCAGGTTGTCGCGGAGCAGGCCGTAATGCGCCTTGACGTGCAGCGTCTCGCCCTTGCCCGCCCAGGCCGGATCGGCCTTCCAGTGGTAGTCGGGGATCGACGCGGGATCGGCGCGTTCCGCATCGCCGGTCCACACGAACACCCAGCCCCAGCGCTCGACGACCGGGTAGGACCGGGTGCGCGCCTCGGCCGGGATCCGATCCTCGCCCGGCACCGCCACGCAGCGCCCGTCCGGGCCGAAGCAGAGCCCGTGATAGCCGCACTGGATGTCGTCGCCGATCACCCGTCCGAGAGACAGCGGCGCGTCGCGGTGCGGGCAGCGGTCGGCGAGCGCGGCCGGACGGCCGTCTTGCCGTCTCCAGAAGACGATGGGCTCGCCGCAGATCCAGCGCTGCAGCGGCTCCGCACCGACCTCGCGGTCCCAGGCGCAGACATACCACGCGTTCCTGAGCAGCTTTCCGTTGTCGCCGTCCACATTCCCGCTCCTAGAGATGCACGGCGCCGCCGTCGACGGCGATCGACTGGCCGGTGAGATAGCCGCTCGCCGGCGAGGCGAGGAACAGGATCATGCCGACCAGATTCACCGGCTCGCCGAGGAACTTGATGCATTGCATGTCGAGCACCCTCTGTCGCAGCGCGTCGGTCCGGCCCGGATTTTCGACCTCGGTCTCGATCAGCCCGGGAAGGATCGCATTTACCGTGATCCCGTCGCCGCCGAGTTCGCGGGCCATCGCGCGCGTCATGCCGATGACCGCCGCCTTGGACGTCACGTAGTGCAGGAAGTAGGGCATGCCGAGCGGCACGGTGGACGAGGAGATGTTGACGATCCGTCCCCATTTCGCCGCCCGCATCACCGGCAATACGGCGCGCGCGCAGAGCATCGAGCCGGTGACGTTGACCCGCATCACCGCCTCCCACTCGTCGAGCACGATGTCCTCGAACCCGCAGCGCCCGAGCGGGGTGAAAATGGCCGCGTTGTTGACCAGCACGTCGATCCGTCCGAATGCGTCGAGCGCCGCGGCGGCCATGGCCCGCGTGGACTCGGGATCGGCGACATCGGCGGTCGCCGCGACGGCGCGACCGCCTTCCGAGGCGATCTCCGAGACCACGGATTCGGCGTTGCCGCCGTCGAGGTCGCTGACCAGCACGGACGCTCCGGCGCGGGCGAACTCGAGCGCGTAGATCCGCCCGATTCCCTGCCCGGCACCGGTGACGATCGCGCAGCGCCCGCGTACATCGGCCACGAATGCGCTGCCCCCGTTCGCCGTCGCCGTTTCGGCCTGTTCCGCCAAATCCGCCTCCCCTCCCCGATCACAGCGCGATCATAGGCCAAGCCGGCTTTCCTGCGAACGGCAGGGCCCGATTTCCCGCGCCTGTCCGAGTGTCTAACATGGCGCATCCCGTCGCCCCACCACCCCCGCAGGGAGGCTTTACGCATGCGCATCTTGCAGACCGGCGTCACGCATTTCGACCCGGACCGGGCCACGCCCGGCTTCACCCTGTTCTCGCCGCTCTGGGGACACGAGACCCTGATCCTCGACATGCGGGGCGAGGTGGTTCATCGCTGGGATTTTCCGGTCGGGCTCGGCGGCTACGGCAGGCTGCTCCCGAACGGGAACCTGTTCGTCGCGGTCAGCACCCCGAATCGGCCGCGCTTCCCGGGCGGCGCGCAGGGTGGACGGATGCTGGAGGTCGACTGGGACGGAAATATCGTCAACGAGTTCGTCGACGACTTCCAGCACCACGACTGCCGGCGGCTTCCGAACGGTCACACGCTTTATACCTCCTGGGAGGACATGCCGGAGGAGCGCGCCGCGCTGGTCCGGGGCGGCGCTCCCGGATCGGACGACCCGGAGGGCATGTATTCCGATGTCGTGCGCGAGGTGGATGCCGAGGGGAACCTGGTCTTCGAGTGGCACGCCTACGACATGGAGATCGAGAAATACGCGTTAAACCCGTTGACCCCGCGGCGGGTCTTCGGGTGGTGCAACACCACCTTCCCGCTCCCCAACGGCGACGTGCTCATCAGTCTGCGCCACATCGACACCTGCGCCATCGTCGACCGGACGACCGGAAAATTCCGCTGGGAGAGGACCGATCCGTCCTGGGGCGGGCAGCACGACCCCCAGATGCTTCCCAACGGCAACATCATTCTGTTCGCCAACGGGTGCGCCACCTACCAACCGCACCCCTATTCCCGGATCGTCGAGTTCGACCCGGAGACCGGCGAGGAGGCATGGGTCTACAAGGAATCGCCGGTCCGCGATTTCTATTCCCACCACATCAGCGGCCAGGAACGGCTGGCGTCGGGCAACACGCTGATCTGCGAGGGGTTATGGGGACGGCTGTTCGAAGTCACGCCGGAGGGCGAACTGGTGTGGGAGTACATCTCCCCGTTCGAGAACAGGTCCTATGACGGCAACGTCGTCAACTGGATCTTCCGCGCCTTCCGCTACGCCGAGGACTCGCCCGAGATCGGCGGCCGGCTGAAGCTTTGAGGGCGGGCCGGGGCGCGATAAGCTCGGCGGTGACGCCGACAGACGAGGTGCAGAGATGACCGACAGCGAGCAAAATCTCTCCGTGGTCCTGCCGGAGGACGGCGAGTTCGAGGATGCCGGGCTGCGCGCCCAGTTCGCCTACCGCGACCTCGGGATCGGGGATGCGACCGACGGGCGCTACCACGCCCACATCATCAAGGCGAAGACGGCGGAGGGACCGAAGATCGGCCTGCACCGCCACGGCAGGATCGACTTCCAGCTGGTCTACATCCTCAAGGGCTGGATGCGGTTCTGGTACGAGGGCCGCGGCGAAACCGTGGCGCCCGCCGGCACCTGCATCCTGCAGCCGCCGGGTATCCAGCACGACGTGCTCGAATGGTCGGACGACCTCGAACTGCTGGAGGTCACCTCGCCCCGCGACTTCACCACAGAGGCGCTGGAAGACGTCGCGGCGGAATAGGGCGGCACGACGACGACGCGCCGCACGTCTCCCTTCGCTCTCTTCCTCCATCATACCCGGATTTTTTCCGGGTATGACGCCAGTCCGCCGGCTCGCCGTCCTGTCTTCGGCCTCGAGGTAGATTCAGGTCCCCCGCATGCCGCCACGCCACAAGACGTGGATGCCCGGAACCAAGCCGGAGTGACAGCCTTGGCGTTGGCGACGGCGCGGGCTCTCCGGCGTGGCATGGCGATATATCGGCCCTAGGCCAGCCAGCGCTCCAGGTTCGCGGCGACGAAGTCGTCGTCGGCGAGGTCGGGATGGGCGGCGCGGACGCGGTCGATTTCCCCGGCCTGGCCGGGGCTCAGCGTCTCGTCCGGATCGAGGCACCAGATCCCTTCCAGCAGGCCCTGGCGCCTGAGGATCTCGTGGCAGCCGGCGATGCAGCCCCGGAACCCGTTGGCAACGTCGAAGATCGCTCCGTTGCAGTCGGTGACGCGGGAATCGAGCGCGAGCAGGTCTTCGTCGACCGTACCGTTCCCGATCGCCTCGTGGATGCGGTCCAGCATCTCCACGGCGCGCTTCGTCCAGACGCTCCAGTGTCCGAGCAGCCCGCCGCGGATACGAACCCGGATTTCCTCGCCGCGCCGCCGGATTGCGAACGGCGCCGCGAGGTCGAGCACGATGTGGTCGTCGTTGCCGGTATAGACGGCGATACGGTCCTCGGCTTCCGCCTCGACGATACCGCGTATTACGTCGATCGTGCGGTAGCGGTTGAAGGGCGCGGCCTTGACGGCAACCGCATTGTCGATTTCGGCGAAGCGCCGCCAGAACCCGGCGGAAAGGGGCCGGCCTCCGACCGCGGGCTGGAGGTAGAACCCGACCAGCGGGATTTCGTCGGCGACCCGCCGGCAGTGCCCGACCAGCTCGTCCTCCGACGCCTCCTTCATTGCGCCAAGGCTGAGAAGTCCCGCGTGGTAGCCGAGCCCCACGGCGGTCTCCGCCTCGCTTACCGCCTGACCGGTCTGCCCGGCGAGCCCCGCGATCATGGCGACCGGGCGGTTCGTCCACTCGTCCGACGTCTCGGCCGCGAGCTCAAGTACGGTTTCGTAGAGCCCCGCCTCGCGGATCGCGAACTGGGTGGCGTGAACGCCGACGGCGAGCCCGCCCGCGCCAGCATCGAGGTAGTATCGGGTGAGCGCGCGCTGGCGCCTGGCGTCGAGCCCGCGGTCCTCGTCGAGCGCGAGCGGATGGGCCGGGACGACGGCGCCGCACCGTAGCAACGCCAACACGTCCGCCGGAATGTCGTCTCGCGTCAGCCCCATGACGGCCGATCAAGCCGGAGGCGCGGGAAGGGGTCAAGCGCGGCCTTCCCGCCTCCCCTTCGTCCCTCGATACGCTTCCCTTCGGGGATTACTCAGGATGAGGGGGGAAGCGGGCGCTTCGCCCGCTCATCCTTGAGACTCCCTACTTCTTGCGCGTCGCCGCGATCGCTTCCTTGAGGAGCGCGTACATGTCCTTCGTCCTGGGATCGTTGGCGAGGATCTCGTCGGCGATCGGGGCGGAAAGACGGCGAAGCTTGGCCTGGTCTTCGTCGGACAAGCGATACGCGTTGGCGTCGCGGGCCCAGTCCTCTTCCGCTTTTCTGGTCAGATCGACGCCCCATTTACCGGCATGCGGCGTGACCCCCCGTCCGCCCGCGAACACGATGTCACGCAGGTCGCCCGGCAGCTTCTGGAGCCAGGCATTGCTGAGGAACTGCCCGCAGGTGATCTGCCCCATGCCGGTGAGCGTGACGTGCTTGGCGACCGTGTAGAACTTCGACGGGTACATCACGATAATCCCGCTGCGCACGCCGTCGATCACCCGCTGCTGCATCGCCGGAAGCACCTCGGTATAGGGCATCGGCACGCCCGTCGCGCCGAGCTTCGAGATGAAGGCGCGTTCGAGCGGGGTCGCCAGGACGCGGATCTTCCGGCCCTTGATATCCTCGAGCGTCTTGAAGGGTGCGATCGTCGCGATCGACGTGTTGCCGCAGGCCCACAGGTAATTCGCGGTGAATCCCTTCTTCGCGCCCAGGTTTCCGAATTTCTCGCGGAACGGCGGATGGTTGACCGCCCTGTGCGCGTGGCCGATGTCGTCGAAGATCCCCGGCGCGTCGGTCACCATGAAGGCGCGTTCGATACCGACGAAAAAGCCGGGAGGAATGTTGAACGCTTCCTGCGTGCCGAGCTGAATGCCTTCGATCTGGCGCGGAATCTTGCCGAGCTGGCCGGCGGGGAAGACCCTGACCTGGATCCGCCCGTTCGACTTGGCCTCGACCTCCTTCTTCACCCAGAGGGCGGAAAAGTGGTTCGAGTCGTTGATCGTCGGCATTCCGATTTTCATCGTGAAGGTCTTCTGCGCGAACGCTCCCGAGGAAGCCGCGGCACACGCCGCAAGCGTCGCGACTACGAAAAGCGATCGTTTCACTCTGTATCTCCCTGGTGGAATCGGTCGTGCGCGGACCGCGGATTCTGGAATCGCACCTGAGCGCCGGATGGGCTCGCCCCGCAAGGTAGCAGCCGGACGCGCGCGCAGCCAGATCGGCTGCCGGTCCCTCCACTCGTTCGAAGTGACGGCGTGGCGAGGAACCCAAATGGACGGCGCCCCCGCGACGGGCTAGGCTTTTCGGCGCAGAACCGTGGGCGCCCGCACATGACCGAATTCCTTCGAATCGCCTATCCGCCGGTTCCCAACCCGCGCCGTCCCGCGTTCCGCCTGCCGCCGGGGACCTGCGACAGCCATTTCCACGTCATGGGCCCGCCCGACCGGTTCCCCTTCGCCGAAACCAAGGCCTACGTGCCGGCGATTGCGCCGTTTGAGCACTACGTCAATCTCGCCGAACTCCTCGACATCGACCGTGGCGTCGTGACCCAGCCGATGGGTCACGGCTTCGACAACGGCGTGACGCTCGATGCGGTCGCGAGGTCCGACGGGCGGTTCCGCGCGGTGCTGAAGGCGGACGACCGGTTCTCGGCGGCAGACTACAGATCCTTTCACGAGCAGGGGGCGCGCGGCGTCAGGCTGACCCTGTTCACCGGGGCCGGCGGCGGGATGGAGGTCGCTGTGTTCGACCGCGTGATCGCGGCGATCGCGGCGCATGGCTGGTCGGTGACGCTGCACGCCATGCCCCGACAGCTCATCGAGGCGGCGGACTGGATCGCGAACATCCCGATCCCCGTCGTCATCGACCATTTCGGCCGGATCGACGTGGCGCAAGGCCTCGATCAGCCTGGGTTCAGGGTATATCTCGACCTGATCCGGGAGCCGCATGTCTGGGCCAAGATCTGCTGCGCCGAACGATTGACCGGGATCGGCCACCCCTATGACGACGTGATGCCATACGTCCATGCGACCGTGGCGGCGGCGCCGGAACGCCTGATCTGGGGCACCGACTGGCCGCACACCCAGCGCTGGGCTCCGGGTGAGATGTGCGACGACGGCGACCTCGTCGACCTGGTCCCGGTCATGGTCCCCGACGCGGAGACGCGGCACCGGATGCTGGTCGAAAATCCGGCGGCGCTGTTCGATTTCTGAGGCTCCGCGCGTGACCGGACTCACCGATCCCCTGCCGGAGCGTTTCGACGATGTCGAGGCGCTCGAGGAATTCATGACTCGCCCCGATCCGGCGCTGGTGGCCGATCTCGCCGCGGTGGAGGGCGACATTCTGATCCTCGGCGTCGGCGGCAAGATGGGGCCGACTCTCGCCAGGCTCGCAAAGCGGGCCGCGCCGGAGAAGCGAATTGTCGGCGTCGCCCGGTTTTCCGCGCCCGGCGTCCAGGCGAAGCTCGAAGACCGCGGCGTGGAGACCCTGCGCGCCGATCTCCTCGACCGCGAGGCGGTGGACGCGCTGCCGCGCGTCCCCAACGTCATTTTCATGGCGGGGCGCAAGTTCGGGACGACGGGAAACCTGCCGCTCGCCTGGGCGATGAACGCGCATGTCCCGGCGACGGTGGCGGAGACTTTCCGCGATTCCCGGATCGTCGCCTTCTCCACCGGCAACGTCTATCCCTGGGTCGATATCCTTCATGGCGGAGCGACCGAAGCCACGCCGCCGGGCGCGATGGGCGAATACGCGCAGTCCTGCGTCGCGCGCGAGCGCGCCTTCGAATACTTCTCGGCGAAGTACGGGACTCCCGGACGCCTGATTCGCCTCAACTACGCGATCGACATGCGCTACGGGGTGCTGTGGGACGTCGCGCGCAAGGTGCGGGACGGCGCGGGCATCGACGTGACCGCGGGCCACGTCAACGTCATCTGGCAGGGCGATGCCAATTCGGTCGCGCTCCGCTGTCTGCGGCACTGCACGACGCCGACCGCGCCGCTCAATGTCAGCGGGCCGGAGACGGTGAGCGTGCGCGCCCTGGCCGTGGCCTTCGGCGAGCGGATGGGGAAGGCGCCCGACATCTTTGGCGAGGAGGCCGACCGGGGCTGGCTGGTGAATACCTCGGCCTGTCACACCTCGTTCGGCTATCCGCGAGTGCCGCTCGATCGGATGATCGACTGGGTGGCCGACTGGGTGGGGCGCGGCATGGAGAGTTTGGACAAGCCGACGGATTATGACAGCCGCGACGGATCCTTTTGAGGAGCTCGCCCTCGCACCGCTCGGCGTCGCCGACGCGGCGCGAGGGGCGGCGCTCTCCGAAGAGATCGGCTGGAACCAGAACCCGGCCGACTGGCGCTACATGCTGGCCAACGGGTTCGGCTACGGCAGAACCGATCCCGACGGCAAGCTGGTGGGCTCGGCGATGGCGCTCGGCTACGGCGACTTCGCCTGGGTCTGCATGGTGCTGGTGAGCCCCGACCGGCGGCGGCGCGGCATCGCGACGGACCTCATGAACCGTGTGCTGACGGATCTGGGAAACGCCGGCATCGTCGCCGGGCTCGACGCGACGCCCGACGGTCGCGAGGTCTACAGGCATCTGGGGTTCGAGGACATCTACCGGATCGAGCGCTACTGGGCGGCCACCGTCGCGCCCGCCGCGGCGCCCCGGGCTGCGGCGGATATCGCCCCCGCCGGGATGGACGGAATCGGCGAGATCGCGCGCTACGATTCCCGCGCCTTCGGCGGCGACCGGGGCGCGCTCCTCGCCTCGCTCATGGAGCGCCGGCCGGACCGCGCATTCATCGTCCGGATCGGCGGGTCGATAGCCGGCTACGCGCTTGCCCGCGACGGGCGCCAGGCGACGCAGATCGGCCCCATCGTCGCCGACGATCCTGACATAGCGATTGCCCTCGCCGCGCGGGCGCTCGCCGGGCTCGACGGTCAGGCCGTGATCGATTGCCCGAGCCGCCATGCTTCGGCGATCGAATGGATGAAAGCGTCGGGCTTCGCGTATCAGCGCCCCTATATCCGTATGCTGCGCGGGCGCACGCAGCCGCTCGACAACGCAGATCAGGTCTATGCCCTGGCGGGTCCGGAGCTTGGATAGATCGCCAAACGAGAACGGGAATTCATGAAACTCTATATCTGGAACATCGCGCCCAACCCGCGCCGGGTCTGCATCTACCTGATCGAGAAAGGGATCGAGGTGCCGACGGAGGAGGTCGGCGTGCCCGGCAAGCCGATCCTCGACCCGGCCTTTCTCGAAAAGGTCCCGCATCGGCGGGTTCCCGTGCTGGAGCTCGACGACGGCACGCTGATCTCGGAGGCGATGGCGATCTGCCGCTATTTCGAGGCGCGGCACCCGGACCCGCCGCTGATGGGCGCCGATCCGCTGGAGATGGCGCTGGTCGAGATGTGGGAGCGGATGTCGGAGTTCGAGGGCCTGTTCGCCGTCGCCGAATCGTTCCGCAACGCCAAGCGGAGCTTCGCCGGGCGCGCCCTGCCCGGCGTTGCCGGGGAGTTGGCGCAGATTCCAGAGCTGATCGAGCGCGGCAAGCAGCGCGCCGGGATCTATTTCGACAAGCTGGATACCCGGCTGGGCGAGGCGCGGTTTCTCGTCGGCGACCGGTTCACCGTCGCCGACATCACCGCCTACTGCACCGTCGATTTCGCCAAATTTATCGAGATGGGCGTTTCGGACGACCGCCCCCACCTCGCGCGCTGGTACGGAGAGGTGGCGGAGCGCGAAAGCATCCGCGCGACGGCGTAAGGGGCACATCCCTCGTCCCCAATACCGTGATACCCGGACTTGTTCCGGGGTGACAAGCAAGTGGATCGCTTCAAACCCGCGCGCTCTCCAGCGTCGACGGGTGGAAGAGTTCGGCGGGGTCCATCTCCCGGACCGCGAGGCCCTGGGCGTGGGAGTAGCGCATGACGGCCCGCAGCTCGCCCAGATTGTCCCGGAACCCGTAGGGCCAGATATCGTTGCCCAGCAGCGACCGGGTCCGCTCGACCTCGGCGGCGATCCAGGGCGCCGAGACGTGCGGCGCGGTCACGTCGTCGAGCGCCGCGACCGCCATCGTCTTGGCCGCGAGGAACGCCTTGTAGAGGCTTGCGGGAAGCCAGGGATGCGCTTTGGCGAGGCTCTCGCGCATCGCGACGAGGTGCATGATCGGGTAGAGCCCGGTCTTCCGGTAATACGCCTCCTCGGCCGTGCGGTAGTCGGGGAAGAGCCGCCGCACCGCGCCGGCGTCGAAGCAGGACGGCGCCCGCGCGCTGACCAGAGCGGCGATCTCGCCGGCCGCCAGCATCGCCGAGAGATTGCGCTCCGGCGGCAACGGCCTGACCTCGATTTCGGACGGGAGATCCAGGCTAAACGCGCCGTAGCGCCCCGGCTGCTCCAACCCGCCGGTGCGCCAGACGATGTCCGACGGCATCACCCCGTATTCCTCGGCCAGCATCCCGCGCACCCAGAGCGCGGCTGTCATCGCATAGACGGGGACGCCGACCTCTCTCCCCTTCAGGTCGACGGGGCTCTCGATCCCGGTATCGGCCCGGACGTAGATCGCCGAATGGCGAAACATCCGCGAGGTGAACACGGGAAGTCCGATATAGGGGATCTCTCCGCGCGAGCGGGCGAGGACGAAGGAGGACAGCGACACCTCGGCCACGTCGAACTCGGCGTTGGTGAAGGTGCGGTACGACGTCTCCTCGATCGGGATCGGGAAGTACGAGACCTCGCAGCCTTCGACGGCGACGCGGCCGTCGATAATCGGGCGCACGCGGTCGTAATCGCCCGTCGCGATCGTGACCGGAAGCTTCGCCATGCCCGCGGTCAGAAGCCGACCCTGTCGCCGCCCTTGAGATCGAGCCGGGCGCGCGCCTCCTCCGGCGTCGCCACCTCGAGCGAAAGCTCCTCCACGATGCGGCGGATCTTGGCGACCTGCTGGGCGTTCGACTCGGCGAGCTTGCCGCGCGCGAGATAGAGGCTGTCCTCGAGACCGACGCGGACGTTGCCGCCCATCATCGCGCCCATCGTGCACAGGCTCATCTGGTGGCGCCCGGCGCCCAGGATCGACCACTCGTAGTCGTCGCCGAACAGACGGTCGGCGGTCTGCTTCATGAAGACCAGATTCTCCTTGTCGGTGCCGATGCCGCCGAGGATGCCGAAGATGGTCTGCACGAAGAGCGGCGGACGGACCAGACCGCGGTCGAGGAAATAGGCGAGGTTGTAGAGATGGCCGACATCGTAGCACTCGAACTCGAAGCGGGTGCCGTGCGCCTCTCCGAGATCTTTAAGAATTCGTTCTATATCCTTGAACGTGTTACGGAATATGAAATCGTCCGTGCCGCGCAGATAGGGCTCCTCCCAATCGTATTTCCACTCCTTGATGCGGTCGGCGGCCTGGAAGATGCCGAAATTGATCGAGCCCATGTTGAGCGAGGCGACCTCCGGCTTGGCGACCAGCGCCGCCGCCATGCGTTCCTCGACGGTCATCCCGAGCCCGCCGCCGGTGGTGATGTTGATGACCGCGTCGCTGTTCTGCTTGATCCTGGGGAGGAACTCCATGAACACGCCGGGGTCGGGGGTGGGCCTGCCGTCGTTGGGGTCGCGGGCGTGGAGGTGCAGGATCGAGGCGCCCGCCTCCGCCGCGCCGATCGCCTGTTCGGCCACCTGGTCCGGGGTGAGCGGCAGGTGATCCGACATCGAGGGGGTGTGGATCGCGCCGGTAACCGCGCAGGTGATGATGACCTTGTCGTCCTTCGCCATGTCGGGGGCTCCTATTCGTCGAAAATGGCGACCGCGCGGGTCCAGCCCGCCGATGCAGCCTTGATCTTGACCGGGAAGCAGGAAACCGTGAACCCGGTCGCCGGCAATTCCTCGAGATTGCCGAGCTTCTCGATCTGGCAATAGCCGATCTCGCGCCCGGCCTTGTGGCCTTCCCAGACGATGCCGGGGTCGCCGGTCTTCTCCCAGCGCGCCTTGGTGTGGACGAAGGGCGCATCCCAGCTCCACCCGTCGGTGCCGCACACCCTGACGCCGCGCTCGGTCAGGTACATCGTGGCGTCGCGCCCCATGCCGCAGCCGCGCGAGACGTAGTCGTCCTCGCCGTAGCGGCGGCCCGCGGAGGTGTTGACCAGCACGATGTCGAGCGGCCTCAGCTCGTGGCCGATGCGGTCGAGCTCGGCCTCGATGTCGTCCGGGATCGCCACGTAACCGTCCTCGAAGTCGCGGAAGTCGAGCTTCACGCCGGGCTGGAAGCACCATTCGAGCGGCACCTCGTCGATCGCGATGGCGCGCTTTCCGCCGTCCATCGTCGAGTGGTAGTGCCAGGGCGCGTCGACATGGGTGCCGTTATGGGTCGAGAGCTTGATCCACTCGATCGCCCAGCCCTCGCGATCCGGCAGCTGTTCGGGATCGAGCCCGGGGAAGAACGCGCAGAGATTGTCTGCGGTCTCCGCGTGGGTCTCGTACTCGATCTCGGGCTCGAAACCCGGCGGATCCGACCGGATGCCCGATTCGAGCGGAACAGAAATGTCGACGAAACGGCGCGCCATGCCTCCCTCCCCTGCTGCGACACCACCGGTCGCAGATTAGGCCCTTGGCCCGGCGCGCAACAGGGCCGCCCTTGACCCGCCCCGCGGCGATGGCGAAGTTGCGCCGCCGGATGCGGGGGCGGGGATGAAAGCGGCCGAGTTCGACTATATCCGGGCCGACAACGTGGCGGCGGCCTGCGAGGCGCTGGCCGCGGCGGGGCCGGGCGAGGAGCACAAGATCGTCGCCGGCGGGCAGACGCTGGTGCCGCTGATGGCGATGCGCCTCGCGCGCCCGAACCTGCTGGTCGACATCGACGGGATACCGGGGCTCGACGGTATCGAAGCCCGCGACGGCATCGTCGCCATCGGCGCGATGACCCGCCAGCGGGCGGCGGAGCGGTCCCAGCCGGTACGGAACGACCTTCCATTGCTCGCCAAGGCGCTCGGCTTCGTGGGTCATCCGCAGACCCGGAACCGGGGAACCGTGGGCGGCAGCCTGGTGCATGGCGATCCCGCCGCCGAAATACCGCTGGTCGCGGTCGCGCTGGATGCCGAGCTGGAGGCGGAAGGCACGGGCGGGAGGCGTGTCTACCCGGTGGACGGGTTCTTCGAAGCGCCCATGGTCACCGCCGTCGGCGCCGACGAATGCCTGGTCGAGGCCCGGTTTCCGGTATGGAACGGGGGCCGGGTCGGCACCGGGTTCCAGGAAGTCGCCTCGCGCCGGGGCGATTTCGCCATCGTCGCGGCGGCGGCGCAAATCGCGCTCGACGGGGATGGCGCGTGCACCCGCCTTACGGCCGCGCTCGGCGGCGTCGCGCCGAAACCGGTCAGGATCGCGGCGCTGGAAGACGCGCTGGCGGGAACCCGGCTGGCGGACGGCGAGATCGATGCGGCGCTCGCCGCCGTGGGCGGCGCGATCGAGCCCGACGACGACCTGCACGCGACCGCCGCCTACCGGGGACGCGTCGCGGAGGTCCTGCTCGGTCGGGCGATCCGCGAAGCGCGGGACGAGGCCGCGCAATGACGGCAAAGGACATCTCGCTCACGGTCAACGGGGAGACCCGCCGCGCGAACGTCATGCCGCGCATGACGCTGGTCGACCTTTTGCGCGACGTGCTGGGGCTCACCGGCACCCATATCGGCTGCGAGCACGGGGTCTGCGGCGCGTGTTCGATCCTGCTCGACGGCGTGCCGGTCCGCTCCTGCCTGATCTTCGCGGTCCAGGCCGACGGCCACGCGGTGACCACGGTGGAAGGGCTCGCCGGAGGGGACGGCGAAATCGGCGACCTGCAGGACGCGTTCTGGGAGTGCCACGCGATGCAGTGCGGCTACTGCACGCCCGGCATGCTGATCGCGGGGCACGCGCTGCTGGAGGAAAACCCGACGCCCGGCACCGACGAGATCCGCGAGGCGATCTCCGGCAATCTCTGCCGCTGCACCGGCTACACCCAGATCGTCGAGGCGATCGCGCTCTGCGCGGCGAAGCGGCGCGGGGAGGCCGGCCGGTGACGGATCACGGGCACGGCTCCAACTACCGCTATGTCTCGCGCAAGCGGCGCACCAAGGAGGACAAGCGGTTCATCGCCGGCAAGGGCCGCTTCGCGGCGGACGTCGCGGTACCCGGCATGAAGCACGTCGCCCTGGTGGCGAGCCCGCATCCGCGCGCCAACATCCGTTCGATCGACGCGGGCCGCGCGCTGGAGAGCCCGGGCGTGCATGCCGTTCTGACGGGCGAAGAGCTCTCGACGGAGACCGCGCCGCTGTTCAATGGGCTCGACATCCCGAACGTGAAGTGGTTTCCGCTCGCCGTCGGCATGACCCGCTATGCCGGCGAATGGGTCGCCGCCGTGGTCGCCGATTCGCGGTACCTCGCCGAGGACGCGGCCGAGCTGGTCGAGGTCGACTACAAGCCGCTGCCGGCCGCGGTCGATATCGAGTCCCTGCTGGAGCCGGACTCGCCACTCGTCCATCCCGGGCACGGCAGCAACGTGCTGGTGCGCAAGACCTTCGTATGGGGGCCGGTGGAGGACGATTTCGCGCAGTCCGAACGAACGCTGTCCTACCGCGCGCGCTGGGGGCGGAGCTCGACGGTGCCGATCGAGACCTTCGGCGTGGTTTCCCGGTGGGATCCGATCCGCGAGATCCTCGACGTCTGGGCGTCGATCCAGATGCCCAACTACCAGGAGCAGATCGCCAGTGCGCTGAAGATCCCGACCAATTCGATCCGGGTGCACAACGATGTCGACGTGGGCGGCAGCTATGGCGTCAAGCGGGGCATCAAGCACACCGTGATAACCGGCTACCTCGCGCGCAAGCTGGGCATGCCGGTGCGGCTGATCGAGGATCGGCTCGACAACATGTCGGGCGGCGACGCGCACGGGCCGGACCGGCTGTTCGACGTGACGCTGGCCTTCGACGGCGACGGCACGATCCGTTCGATGAAGCTGCGCGCGATCGACGATGTCGGCGCCTATCCCGGCCGGGGGCCTCTCCAGCTCGGCAAACCGATCACCGCGCTGGTCGGCCCCTATCGGCTGTCCAGCGTCGCCTACGAGGCCATCTCGGTGACCTCCAACAAGACCGGCCAGGTTCCGGTGCGCGGCTTCGGCCAGTCGCCGACGAACTTCATGATCGAGACCGGAATCGACCGCGTCGCGCGCCATCTGGGCATCGACCGGATCGAGCTGCGACGCCGCAACCTGATCGAGAGCGACCAGTTCCCGTGGCGCATCCCAACCGGCACCGAATACGACAGCGGCGACTACCACACGGTGCTGGAGAAGGCACTGCGGCTGGCGGACTACGACGCGCTGGTGGCGCGCCGCGACGCGGCGCGGGCGGCCGGCAGGCTCGCCGGGATCGGCGTCGCCACCTGTCTCGAGCCCGGCGGCGGCAACAACATCTTCGAACAGCTGCTGAACGAGAAGCTCGAAATCACCACCTTCGTCGAATCCTGCCTGATGCGCGTCGACATGCACGGCAACGTCACCGCCGTGATGTCCACGACGACCTCGGGCCAGGGGCACGAGACCCTGATCGCCACGATCGCCGGCGAGGAGCTGGAGCGCGACCCCGACACGATCCGCGTCACTCACGCCGATTCGCTGGAGGCGCTGCCGACGCGAAGCCCGGTGGCGAGCCGGATGGCGATCGTGCTGGGGAGCGCGACGTCGGAGGCCGCGCGCAAGATCAGGGCCAGGATGATCCGCATCGCCGCCCACAATCTCGAGGTCGGCGAGGACCGGATGGAATACCAGGCGGGCACCTTCTTCGTCCGGGGCGATCCCGGGCGCAAGCTGGAATGGGACGAGATCGCGGGCATCGCCCACCGCCAATTCCACCGCCTGCCGCCCGACACCGAGCCCTGCCTGCAGGCGTTCTCGGTCCTCCAGGTGCCGGGCGCCTCGGGCCAGCTGCCGAACGAGAAGAAGGAGATCCAGCTCTACCCCTGTTTCTCCTTCCAGGCGCACATCCCCTATGTCGAGATCGACCCCGGCACCGGCAAGGTCGAGGTGCTCGACTACGCGATCGGCCACGACTGCGGCACGGTGATCAATCCCGACATCGTGCGCGGCATGATCGTAGGCGGGCTCGCGCACGGCATCGGCGCGGCGCTCTACGAGAAATTCTCTTATGACGGGGACGGGCAGTTCCTCACCGGCTCCTTCGTCGACTATCTGCTGCCGTCCTCGCACGAGATCCCGATGGTGCGGGACGTCGAGCACTGCACCCCCTCGCCGAAGACCTCGCTCGGGCAGAAGGGTTCCGGCGAGGGCGGCTATCTCGGCGCGCCGGCGGCGATCGCCAGCGCGGTCAACGACGCGCTCGCGCCGCTCGACATAAACCTCGCCGAGCTTCCCATGCGGCTCTGCGACATCGAGGCCGCGATTCACGAGAAACGAACGGAGCAGACCGGATGATCATCGACACCCACTCGCACCACGTCCCGGAAGCGATGCTGGACGACCTGGTGAGCGGCCGCGAGTCGTTCCCCTCGGTCGAGCTCCTGGCCGAGGACGGGAAGTACCGCCTCGCCTTCGCCGGCGGGACGCCGACCCGCCCGGTGATGCCCGGCCTGCGAACGGTGGAGCCGAGGCTCGCCTGGATGGAAGAGCAGTCGGTCGACTACCAGGTCTGCGCGGGCTGGCTCGATTCCTTCGGTTACGGAATCCCGGCCGAGGAAGGGCTCGCCTGGAGCCGCTTCGTCAACGACCGCCTGAAGCGCGCGGCGGGAGACAATGACGGCTTCCTGCCACTCGCCACCGTGCCGCTGCAGGACGGCGAGACCGCCGCCCGGGCGCTCGAGGAGGCGATGTCGGAGGGGTTCCCGGGCGCGATGATCGGCACCCAGCCCAAGGGCGGCGCGGGCAGGCTCGACGACCCCGATCTCGACCCGTTCTGGCAGACGGCGTCCGATCTGGGCTCGACGCTCTACATCCACCCGATGTTCGGCAGCGACGACGACCGGCTGCACGATTTCGGCATGATGAACGCGGTCGGCCGGGTCACCGACGAGACCATCGCCGTCGCGCGGTTGCTCTATGCCGGGCACATGTTCCGCTTCCCCGGCATGAACCTCGTGCTCTCGCTCGGCGGCGCGGCGCTGCCCTATATCCTCGGCCGCATCTGCAAGAACCACGCCGAGGACGAGTCGCTGACCTTCGACCCGCGCGAGGGGCTCAAGCGGATGTATTTCGACTCGATCGTCTACGACCCGCCGGCGCTCCGCTACCTGATCGACCTGGTGGGCGCCGACCGGGTGGTGCTGGGCTCCGACTACCCGTTCTCCATCGGCGACCTCGAACCGTCCCGCGTGGTCCGTGACTCGAAGCTGGGCGAGGCCGACACGCAAGCCATCCTGGGCAGCACCGCTGCGCGGCTGTTCGGGGTGGGAAGCGCGTAGAGGTCGCGCTTCGATACGCGGCTTCGCCGCTGCCCGGGGCGAGGATAGAATGGGGCAGGCAACCGACCCCCTCTCATATCGAGCAGGCCCGAGGGGCCGTATCGGGGGACGGGCCGCGAAGGGAATGCACATGGCTGAGCTTTCTTCGATGTCGCGGTCTATCGCCGCGCTCCTGGTGGAACGCGGGGAGACGGTCGCGGTTTCCGAATCCGCGGCGGGCGGGCTGATCTCCGCCTCGCTGCTCTCGATCCCGGGCGCGTCGGCCTATTTCATGGGCGGCGGGGTGGTCTACACCCGGGACGCGCGGCGCGCGATCCTCCGCTTCTCGGAGGAGGAGGCGCTCCAGCCGGGCTCGACCGAACCGTACGCGCTGGCCGCCGCGCGGGCGATCCGCGAGAGGCTGGGCACCACCTGGTCGCTCGCCGAGAGCGGCGCCGCCGGGCCCACCGGCAACAGCTACGGCGACGCGGCGGGGCATTGCTGCTTCGCGGTCTCCGGCCCGGCCGAGCGCTGCCTCACCATCGAGACCGCCGACGCCGACCGGGAGGCCAATATGTGGGCCTTCGCCAAGGCCGCGCTCGACCTCCTCGAAGAGACGTTGCACGGCCATGGCTGAGTCCCCGGTGGTTTACGGACTCAACAACTGCGACACCTGCCGGGCGGCGCGGAAATGGCTCGACGGCCGCGGCATCGCCTATCGCTTCCACGACGTCGCGAACGAAGGCATCGACGGGGCGACGGTCGAGGCTTGGCTCGGCGAGCACGGCGCCGAGACGCTGATCAACCGCCGCAGCCGGACCTGGCGCGAGATACCGGAGGCCGCACGCGACATCTCCGACCCCACAGCCGCCGCCGCGCTGGTCCTGGCCAACCCCAAGCTGGTTAAGCGCCCCGTCATCGACCTCGGCGGCCGGTCGCTGGTCGGCTTCGGCGCGGAGGTGCGGGACGCGATCGAGGGGCGGAAGGCGTAACCGGGAGTTTCTCCGCCGCTCCCCTCGCTTCACCCCGGACTTGTTCCGGGCATGACGGTTTGGGCAGGGCGTGCGCGGAAAGACTTCTCGGATCGCTTGGCTCGGTCGAAGTTCTGACGCGCTTCTTCATCGATCGCGAACGCCACGCGGCGGGCGAGTGACCGCGCCCCACCCGAACCGACCGCCCCCTACCGCCGCGCGATGTAGAGCGCGCTTGCGATGATCATCACCGCGCCGACCCCGGTCCAGATCGAGGGGATCTCGGCGAACATGTAGAAGCCGATCAGCGCGGCGTAGATCAGCCTGAGATACTCGAACGGCCCGACGAAGCTCGCCTCGCCGATGCTGAAGCCCTGGACGAAGCAGACCATGCCGGCGCAGGTGAGCGCGCCGATCAGCATCAGCAGCGCGAGCTGGTCCGGCTCGGGCGGCTGCCAGATCCCGGCGCTGGGTCCCACGAAAAGCGCGATCCCGAAGACGTGGTAATAGAACAGGATGCGGATCGAGGGCTCGGTGGTCGCCAGCCGCCGGATGAAGACGATGCCGAGCGCGAACAGCACCGCGGCGACCAGCGCCACCGCCCAGGCGACGTCGAACTCGGACCCGCCGGGACGGACCATCACGAGGACGCCCGCGAAGCCGAAGGCGGTCGCCGCCCATCTCTGCCAGCCCACCACCTCGCCCAGGAACAGCACGGCGAGCATTGTCAGGAACAGAGGGCGGCTGAAGGCGACCGCGGTCGCGTCCGCGAGATAGAGGTGAATCACCCCGTAATAGACCGCCGCCTGCCCGACGCCCGCGATCATCGCGCGCGCGAAATGGGTGCCTACGCGCCGCGACCGCCAGGTCTCCCGGCCCGCTTTCACGAACCACGGCAGCAGCAGCACCATCCCGATCGCGTAGCGGAAGAGCGCCATCTGGATCGGGTGGAAATCGGTGCCGAGCGTCTTCACCACGGCGTCGTTGGCCGACAGGAACAGCGATCCGACCAGGATCCAGAGCGCGCCTTGCGCGTTCGCCGGCAGCGCGCGGAGCCGGCCCGGGATCACTTGCCGGCCTCCGCCGGAGCGCGCCGCGATTCGGAGCGCATCTGTTGCGCCGAGGCGGCGAAGATCACCAGCGCGCCGAGCCAGGTCCAGAGGTCGAGCGCCTCGGCGAAGACGACCCAGGCGAGCAGCGCGGTGAGAGGAAGCCGCGCGAAGTCGAACGGGAAGACCGCCGTCGCCTCGGCTGCGCGGTAGCTGTTGGTCATGGCGAACTGGCCGGCATTGGCGACCAGCGCGGTGACGACCAGCCACGCCAGATGCTCCCATGTCGGCGTCTGCCAGACGAACAGCGCCATCGCGAAACTGACCGGCACGGTGTAGAGGATCATGTAGAAAACGATCTTCTCGGTCGTCTCGGTCGCGGCGAGCTGCTTCACCAGCACCCAGATCACGGCCATGCCGAAGGCCGCGGCGAGCGGCATGGCAAATTGCCAGTCGACGTCCTTTAAGCCCGGCCTGAGGATGATCAGGACGCCGAGGAACCCCGCGACCAGGACCGCCGCACGGCGCAGATTTACCGTCTCGCCCAGGAACATGACGGCCAGCAGCGCGCCGAACAGCGGCGCGGTGAAGGTAAGCGAAACCGCATCCGCCAAGGGCAGGATCGCGACCGATACGAAGAAGGCGGCCTGCGCCACCGCCGAGGCCATCCCGCGGGACAGAAACAGGCCGTGACGCTTCGTCCTCAGCCCCGCCGTCCCGCGTCTGAGGAAGAACGGGGCCAGCAGAACCAGCCCGATGACGCTGCGGTAGAACGAGGTCATCAGCGGGTGGAATCCGATCTCCGCGAGATAGCGGATGCAGGCCGTCATGGCGGAGAAGAAGGCGGCGGCGAGCAGCATCCAGAGTGCGCCCCGGAGCGCGCCCGGAAGACGGTCGAAGGCTTGGCCGATCACGGCGTCGAACCGTCCCGCCGCTCGGCCGCCGATTCGCCGCGGGCGAGCAGGATCGAGGAGACGCAGATCACTCCGGCGCCGGCCCACACCCAGATGTCGGGGATCTCGGCGAAGAACAGGAACCCGATCAGCGCCGCGATGGGTAGGCGAAGATAGTCGAACGAGACCACCACCGAGGCGTCCGCCGCGTGGAACGCGCGGGCAAGGCAGCGCTGGCTGAAGGTTCCGAAGAAGCCGATCGCGATCAGGTAGGGGAAGTGGTCGAGGCTCGGCCATTGCCAGACCGCGACCGCCGGCCCGGCGGAAAACAGCAGGAGGAAAAGCACCATGTAAGCCGCGACAGTGTCCGGGGAATCGAAACGCACGATATAGCGCGCGAGGATCGCGTGCGTCGCCCCCACCAGCACCAGCCCGAAGACCAGGAACACGCCGGGATTTAGCTCTTGAAAACCGGGGCGGACGATGACCGTCGCGCCGACGATCCCGACCGCGATGGCGATCCAGCGCCGCGCCTGCGACTTCTCGCCGAGGATCATGATGGCGAGCAGGGTCGCGACCACCGGCCGGATGAAGGTGATCGCGGTGATGTCGGCGATCGGCAGCATCGTGACGGCATAGAAGACGCAAAGCAGCCCGACATAGCTGAGCGCGGTCCTGAGCACATGGAAGCGGAGCTTCCGCGTCGCCAGCGCCTTCAGCCCGCGCCGCGCGAACCAGGGCGCCATCGCCAACAGCCCGAAGGCGGCGCGCCAGAACACCACCAGCATCACGTGGAGCTCGTCGGTCACCAGCCGCGACAGCGCCATCATCAGCAGGAACAGCGTACCGGCGCAGATGAACCAGCACGCCGCGCGCACCGCACTAGGAAGGCCGTGAAAGGAGGCGAAGGCGGCGCGGCCGGGATCGGTCAAATGGGCGTTCCGTGTCGTGGCGGCGAACCCTACCATGCGCGCGCGGGCGGCGGCGGGAAGGCGGGGCATGGCAGGGTTGCACGGGGCGGGCGCCGGCTTGGCGGGCAGGACCGTCTGGATCACCGGCGCCTCGGGCGGGCTGGGCGAGGCGCTGGCCCATGCGTTCGGGGCGGAAGGCGCGCGCCTGGTGCTGTCGGCCCGGCGCGAGGACGAGCTCGACCGGGTCGCGGCAGCCATTGCCGATGCCGGAGCGGAGGCCCGGGCGGTCCCGATGGACCTCGCCGATGCGGACTCCATCGCGGCGGCGGCGGACGTCGCGGGCGTGGAGGGCCGCATCGACATCCTGGTGCACAACGCCGGGCAGACCCAGCGGGCGCTGATCGCCGATGCGGATGTCGACATCTACCGCCGCCTCTTCGAGGTCAACTTCTTCGGCCCGCTGGCGCTGACCAAGGCGGCGATGCCGGCGATGGCGGGGGGCGGAAAGATCGTCGCGATCTCCAGCATCGCGGCGTACTACTCCTCGCCCTACCGGTCGGGATACAACGCGTCCAAGAAGGCGCTGCACGGGCTGTTCGACGCGTTCAGGGCGGAAGCGCACCGGGACGGGATCGGCGTGCTTCTCGTCGTGCTGGGCAGCGTCAGGACCAGGGTCTCGATCAACGCGCTGCGCGGCGACGGCAGCCCCTACGGCCGCATGGATCCGGCGATGGCGCAGGGCATGGACCCGGCGGCGGTCGCGCGGAGGATCGTCGGGGCGACGATCGCGGGACGCGAGGAAGTAACCATCGCGCCGCTCCACCAGCGCTGGCTGATGTGGCGCAAGGCATGGTTCCCGCAGCTTGCCTCGCGCGCCGTCCGGCTGCGCCCGCGGGGGTGAAACCGTTCGGCCCCCTGGTGACGTCGAAACGGCCGGCCCTAATTCCCGAACGCCACCGCCCGGACCTCCTCGATCCGTTCGTCCTCGGTGAAGCGCCAGACGCCGATATGGCCGCGCCGCAGATCGCCGTTCCCGTCCCAGTCGATGGTGCCAGAGGCGCCTTCGTAATCGATCTCCCCGCCCTTGGCGAGAATGCGGAGCGCATCGGCGATCCCGCTGGGGCCGGCGTTCACGACGGTGCCCGGCGAACTGCCGACCGCGCGCAGCCGGTCGCGGATTGCGGCGCCGTCCAACCGGCCCGCGGCCTGTGCCGCGAGCGCCAGGACGATTGTGGCGTCATAGGCCTCCTTGACGTAGGCGAGCACCGGCAGCGCGCCGTACTCGGCGACCCAGGCAGCCTCCCATGCGGCGGACGCGGCGCTCTCGGGCGCCGACGCGGGCCCGGTGCCGTACATGTTGCCGAGGCGGGCGCCGCCCAGGGACCGGACCAGGCTCGCCCGCTTGGCGGCGTCGCCGAAGACGAAGTTGTCGTATAGGCCGTTGTCGATCGCCTCGCGGACCATGGTCAGGGCCGCCGACTCAGATGCGATCACGACCAGAGCCTGTGCGCCCCCGCTCGCGGACTCGCGCAGCGCGGTCAGGAAACCGGTCTGGCCGCGGTCCACCGGGACGGCCTTTATGGGTCCGTCCCAGCCTGATCCGAAAGCGCCGGCAAGGCCTCGCCCCCAAGCGTCGTCGATATAAAGCAGGCCGACATTGCCGAAACCCCGCTCGCGCGCAACGCGGGCAAGGACGGGTCCCTGGGAAACGTCGGAAAGTGCGGTTCGAAACAGGAAATCGTTGTCGGCGACGGCGGTCAACGCCGGCGAGGTGGCCGAGAAGCTGACGGTGGGGATGGCGGCCGGGCCGATCGCCCGCGCGGCCAACGCCAGCGCGTTGGCGCTGGCGTTGGGGCCGACGATGGCATGCACGCCCTCGACCCCGACGAGATGCCGCGCCGCCGCGACCGCCTTCTCCGGGTCTGCCGTGGTGTCGCCGACCGCGCCCGTCACGGGCAAGCCGAACACGCCGCCGCCTTCGTTGACATGCTCGATGGCGAGATCGAACGCCCGCCGTCGGTCCCTCAGGACCTCGGTCGAGCCTCTGCTGAAATCCATCAGCAATCCGATCTTGAGCGCTTTGGCTTCGTTCGTCCGCGCCGTCGTCGATTCCGCCGCTGCGCCCGTCAGCGACATGCCCACCGCCCCCAGCAGCATACAGATTGCACGCGCCCAGAATGATGCCCTGTCGCGGAATTTGCGGATCATTGGGAACTTCCTTCATTGCAACGCGAGACCGCGGAAACCGGCTCGCCATGCGTTTCGCTACCGACCTTCAGAACCCCGCACCCTCTCGCCAATCCGGAAGCATGCCCGGGAACGAAGCCGGAGCGGTTCTCGTTGCGATCTTGTAACGCCACCAAATTTACAGATAAATCATGCTTTCCCGGGGCGACAATCCAAACATCGCTTCGTCAGCGATCGAACCGAATTCGGTTTTTGCGGGACGCCAAACGGGAGTATGCGGCAGCGGAATGCGAATTGCGAGCGTCGAGAGCGATCCGGGATCGATTTGGGTTGCGATGTGTCGACGGCAAGAGAACGGACGATCAGAACCGCTGCCGTCGGGACGGCATGACCGCCGGCCGTTCGACACCGGAAGCGCCCACGGGGTTGACGTGCGGGGTCCGGCCGCGCGAGATAGCCGCGCTCTCGACAAGGAGTGGGAACCCGTTGACCGAGCCGCTCTGGACGCCTTCCTCGGACCGTATCCGGGACGCGAACCTCACCCGCTACCTGGCGGTGCTGGAGGACCGGCACGGGTTCGCGTTTCCCGACTATGCCGCGCTGCATCGCTGGTCGGTGGAGAACCGGGAGGCGTTCTGGGTCTCGATCTGGGATTTCTGCGGGGTCATCGCGGAGACGCGCGGCGAGACCGTGCTGGCAGACGGCGGGAAGATGCCGGGCGCGCGCTGGTTCCCGGACGCGAGGCTCAACTTCGCCGAAAACCTGCTGCGCCATCGGGACGACGGGCCGGCGATAATCTTCCGCGGCGAGGACCGGGTGCGCCGGACGGTGAGCCGCGCGGAGCTCTACGATCTCGTCTCCCGACTCGCCAAGGCGTTCGAGGCGGCGGGCGTGGCCGAGGGCGACCGGGTGGCGGGCTACCTTCCGAACATTCCGGAAGCCATTGCCGCCATGCTGGCCGCGTCCAGCATGGGCGCCGTCTGGTCGTCGTGCTCGCCCGATTTCGGGGTCGCCGGGATGCTCGACCGGTTCGGCCAGATCGAGCCGAAGGTGCTGATAACCGCCGACGGCTACACCTATAACGGCAAGCCGATCGACTCGCTCGCCCGCGTGCGCGAGGCGCTGGACCGACTGCCCTCGGTCGAGTCGGTCATCGTCGTCCCCTATCTGGACGACGACCCCGACCTCGACGCACTCCCGCTCGCCAGGACGTTGCGGGAGACGATCGCCCCCTGCCCCGCCGGCGGGATCGAATTCCGGCAGCTCCCTTTCGCGCATCCGCTTTACATCCTGTTCTCATCCGGGACGACGGGCACCCCCAAATGCATCGTCCACGGCGCGGGCGGCACGCTGCTCCAGCACTTGAAGGAGCACGTCCTCCACACGGACGTGAAACCGGACGACCGCGTCTTCTACGCCACGACGCTGGGCTGGATGATGTGGAACTGGCTGGCGTCGACGCTCGCGGCGGGCGCGACGGCGCTGCTCTACGACGGCTCGGTGTCTCATCCGGGGATGGACGCGCTGTTCGACTTCGCCGACGAGACCGGGATGACGCATTTCGGGACCTCGGCGAAATACATCGACGCGGTCAAGAAATCGGGTCTGGTTCCCAGGGAGAGCCACGGCCTTGGCCCGCTGCGCGCCATGATGTCGACCGGCTCGCCGCTGGTGCCGGAAAGCTTCGATTTCGTCTATTCCTCGATCAAACGGGATCTTTGCCTCTCGTCGATCTCGGGCGGGACCGACATCGTCTCATGCTTCGTCCTCGGCAACCCGACGGCGCCGATCAGAAGGGGCGAAATCCAGGCCTTCGGACTCGGCATGGACGTGGCCGTGTTCGACGACGAAGGCCGCTCGGTCGCGGGCGAGAAGGGCGAACTCGTCTGCGCGAGCCCCTTCCCCGCCATGCCGGTCCGGTTCTGGAACGACGCCGACGGCGCGCGCTACCGGGCGGCCTATTTCGAGCGTTTCCCCGGAATCTGGTGCCACGGCGATTACGCCGAGGTCACGGAGCACGGCGGGACGATCATCTACGGCCGGTCGGACGCGGTGCTCAACCCGGGCGGGGTCAGGATCGGCACGGCCGAGATCTACCGCCAGGTCGAGCAGCTCGACGAAATCGAGGAAGGGCTCGCCATCGGCCAGGACTGGCGGGGCGACGTGCGCGTCGTGCTGTTCGTCAGGCTGGCCCCCGGGTGCGCGCTCGACGGCGCGCTCGAACAAAGGATCAGGGACCGTGTCCGCAGGGGCGCCTCGCCGCGCCACGTCCCCGCGCGCATCGTCGCGGTCCCCGACATCCCGCGCACCAAGAGCGGCAAGATCGTCGAGCTCGCGGTGCGCTCGATCGTCCACGGCGAGGCGGTGAGGAACGTCGAGGCGCTCGCCAACCCCGAAGCGCTCGATCATTTCCGCGCCCGGGACGAGCTCGCCAGCTAAGGGAGAACGAGATGAGCAAGGACTACAAGGCGCTGGCCGGCGAGGTCGATGCCAGGGCGGGCAACTTGTTCCGCGCGGCGCCGGATCAGATGCGCGCCTTGCGCGACCTGATGGGGGCGGCGTCGAAGGACGGCGCGCTGGACGCGAAGACCAAGGAGCTGATGGCGATCGCGATCGCCGTGGCCACCCGCTGCGAGGGCTGCATCGTGTTTCACGTGCGCTCGGCGATAAAGCACGGCGCCTCGCGCGAGGAGCTGGCGGAGACCGTCGGCGTCGCGATCGAGATGGGCGGCGGCCCGGCGGCGGTTTACGGCGCCGATGCGCTGGCCGCGTTCGATCAGTTCCAGGCCGGCTGAGATGGAGGACGCCCGCGCCGACATCGAGCGCCTCGCCGGGCTGATCGCGGACGCGCGCCGGGCGGTGGTCTTCACCGGCGCCGGGATTTCGACCGAATCGGGCATCCCGGACTTCCGCAGCCCGACCGGAATCTGGTCGCAGACCACGCCGATCTATTACGAGGAATTCCTCGCCTCCGAGGAGGCGCGCATCGAGTCCTGGCGGCGCAAGTTCCTGATCGACCGGGACATCGTCGACGCGACGCCCAACCGCGGCCACCGGGCGGTCGCCAAGCTGGTCAGGACCGGCAAGGTCGCCAGCGTGATCACCCAGAACATCGACAACCTGCACCAGGACTCGGGCGTGCCGGCGGGTAAGGTGATCGAACTCCACGGCAACGGCAGCTATGCCAAATGCGTCGGCTGCGGGACCCGCCACGAGCTCGCGCCGATCGAGGAGGCGTTCGAGAAGGACGGCGTGCCGCCCGCCTGCACGATGTGCGGCGCGCCGGTGAAGACGGCGACGATATCCTTCGGCCAGGCGATGCCGGAGGCGGAGATGAAGCGCGCCCGGCGCGAGACGCTCGCCTGCGACCTGTTTCTCGCCATCGGCTCGTCGCTGGTCGTCTACCCCGCCGCCGGCTTCCCCGTGCTCGCCAGGGAATCGGGCTCCACCCTCGTGATCTTGAACCGCGAAGCGACCGACCTCGATTCCATGGCCGACCTCGTGATCAACCGCGAGATCGGGCCCACGCTAGGAGAAGCGGCGAACGTGAATTGAGGCCGGAAGGGAGACCCGTCGATCCGCCGCTCCGAACGCCCGGCGCCACGAACACACGAAATTTCCGGACCCCGGATTGCCGCGCCTGCCCCCGTCGGCACGGGCGGACACCGGGCCTTTTCGCATGATTGATATATCTATATAGTTGTTTTGATATATATAATTTCCCGTAATAAGAGAGGATTCCTTACATGATCGGCCATTTCGCCGCCAAAGCCCGCTCCGCCTCCGCAATGAAACTCTTGCCGGACGGCGCGGCATGACGGATCGGACGGGAACGCTATTTGGCAAGAAGCGGCTCCGGTGGTCTCAGGTCGAGCCTTTCTTCAGGGAGCACGGCTGCGTCGTCGCCGGAAATCCCGAGTTGGGGTGGTATCGCGAGTCCTGGGGCGCGCTGGAAAAAGCCAACCTCACCGGTGGCATCGAGTTCGCCGAGTTCGGGCTCGACCGCACGGTGCCCAGGCTGCGGGCGCTTTGCCTGGTCGCGATGTATCTCGGGATTTACCCGGTCGCGGGCGAGGATTCCGATCTCGGGGGATTTTTTTCGGAGCACGCACCCTGCGCCGAGTATCTCGATTCGCTGGATGTGGGCGTCGACGACCTTTGGGAATTCGTCCAGCTGGCCCGCCACCTGGAGAGGGGCGCGGAGAGCGGCGAGGAAGACGAAGACGTCGAGGAAGAGCTGCTCTACGAGCTCGCCGTCGAGCTGGTCGAAGGCGAAACCGATGCGATTTTCGCGGCGCTCGTCGACCATTACCGCGGCAAGGCGGGACTGTTCGCCGCCCTGTGGAATTCCAGGACGCCGCGGGAGGAGAGCGAGCCCGCTGAGAAAATTCTCGACTCCGCCCGTGCCGGCGACGGCAGGCGGGAAGTCATGGCCTATGTGGAGAACGGCATGACGGGATGGCGGTTGACCTGATTTCTGCGGCGGCGGGTAACGCCGGGGCGGTCACGCCGTGCGTGGCGTTTCCAACCGGGACGGACGGGCTCTACAGCCGGCGGGCGAGGTCGTTGCCGCTCCGCGTTGCCCAGAGGAGGCCGTTGAGCCCGGCGGCCTCGCCAATGCGGTGGACGCGCGGTCCCCCGCGGGCGAGATCCTCGACCGCGCGCGTATCCGCTGGGCCGGCGCGGCGCGCGGCGACGAGCGTGTCGGCGGCGACCTTCTCGCGGTTCCCTCCGTCTCCGACGATCAGGGCGCCGTCCTGAGCGCCAACGACTTCGCAACCGAATCGAACCGCTACACCCAGCTCCGTCAGCCTGTCGGGAACGACGAGCCGGCTCACCAGGTTGACGTCATCACCGAATCCCTCGCCGGGATCGATCAGCACCACGCGCCGTCCTTCCGCAGCCAGGTACCATGCGACTTCCGCGCCGATGAGGCCGGCGCCGTCGACGACGACGTTGCGCCCCACCGCATCGACATTTCGGATCGCCGATAGCGGGTCCATCGCACGGATGCCCGGATAGCCGGGTTCGGGCCAATGCGTGCCGAGCGCGAGGATCAGATCGTCCGCCCCGGCAAGGAGGTCCTGACGGTCGGCGATATCGCTTTCGAGAGAAACCGAAACGCCGGCACGTTCGACCGCCCGGCACAGGGAGTCGAGATAGCGGCGCAGTCCGTCCTTGAACGGGAGCGTCGCGGCCACCGCAAGCGCGCCGCCGAGCTGCGCGCGGCGTTCGACGAGGCTCACCTCGTGTCCACGCCGCGCCGCGGCAAGCGCGGCCTGCAACCCGGCGGGTCCGCCGCCGGCGACAACGACGTTCCGGCGCGCGGCGGGCGCATCGCTCCGGCGCGTCTCGTACCCGGTCTCGGGGGCGATCGCGCACAGCGATCTGGCGCCGGCCTGCTCGCGGCTGACGCAGGTGTTGCACCGGATGCAGGGAACGATCTCGTCCTCTCGCCCCTCGATCACCTTCCGCGGGAGGTCCGGGTCGGCGAAGATCGGACGGGACATGGCGACGAAATCCGCATCCCCCCGGGCGACGATGGCCTCGGCCGTCTCCGGGGAGTGGATCGAGCCCGATGTGATCACCGGGATATCGACCGCACACCCGATCTCGGCGGCGTATCCGGCGAACGGCGCTTCGCCCAGATACATCGGTGTGACCCGCCGTTCCATCGCGCGATAGGTACCGGCTGAGATGTGAAGGATGTCCACTCCCGCTTCTTCGAAATCGGCCGCGACCCGGCAATAGTCCTTCGTCTCATAACCGCCCGGCATCAGGTCGTGGCCGTTCATTCGAACGCCGATCAGACGGTCGGGGCCGATGCGCGCGCGAACCCTGGAGACAACATCGAGCGGGAACCGCATGCGGTTCTCGTGCGAACCGCCATATCGGTCGCCCCGCTTGTTGGTGGCCGGCGAGATGAAGGTGTTGATCAGATAGCCGTGCGCGCCCTGGAGCTCGACCAGATCGAAGCCCGCGACGGCGAGCCGGCCGGCGGCCCGGGCGAAGGCATCGAGAACCTGCTCGATGTCGTCTTCGTCCATCTCCTCGGGAACCGGCTTTCCCTCGGCCCATGCGATGGACGACGGGGCGAGCACCCGGCCGGCGCCGATCACGCGCTGGCTGCCGCAATGCGCGATCTGCAACCCGGCGATCGCGCCTTCGCCCCTTATCGCCTCGGCGAGGTCGGAGAGGCCGGGAATCATCATGTCGGATTGCGCGCCGAGCTGGGCGTGGAAGGAGCGGCTGGCGACGTCGTCGATGAAAGTAAGCTCGACGATGACGATGGCCGCGCCGCCCCGCGCCCTGGCACGGTAGTACTCGATCAGCTGCGGCGTCGCGCTGCCGTCCGGCGCTGCGTACATCGTGCAGAGCGGTCCCATCGCCAAGCGGTTGCGCGCCGCATGGCTGCCGATCGATCCGGACCGCGAGAGCGCGGGCCGCCGGGTCGCGCCGCTGTCGAGAAGCTCCACCATGCCAACGCCCCGGCCGCGCGTCTGTCCGGACAGGCTATCAGCCGCCCCGCTTCCCGCACAGCCCGCCGAAGATGACAAGCGGGGGACTTCCCCTTCCGTCATGTCGACTGGAGCGGAGATATCGGACACGCGCGACACACGGGCATCGAGGCCGGCGGATTTCCTCGCTCCGCGCCCGAAGCCGCTCCTGTCAATGGCAGGCGAAATGACGGGTGGGGCCGCGGTCTTCGCGGGAGTCGACTACCTGATCGACGAGCGCTGGGGCGACGAGGGCGGCGCCGGGCTGCTGGCGGCGGTCACGCTGGACGGCGTGCCGGGCGCCTGACCGGGTGTGGACGACCGGCTTCCGCCGACCGTGACGAGGGCGGAAGACACCTTGTCGGTCGAGTCGGCCAGGGCGAGGCGCCTCCTCTACCACCGCGCGGAGAGCCGGATGCCGACGCGGTGCTCGGCGGGAGCGCTGTCTCCATCGCTCTCGCGGCGGCGCGCCTCGGTCGACAGCCGGAACGCGCCGGGCCCTTCGTTCGCAAGGCGCCAGCCCAGGATGTATTCCCGGCCGGTGCCGGACAGGCCGAGGCCGATCTCCGGCACCGAGGCGAAGCAACCGCCGAGGGCCGCGAAGCCATAGCCGAACCGTACCTCCAGCCGGCGATGCCGCAGGTCGTCGTCACTGTCCGATCCGGACCGCGCCGCGAGATTCGCCGGCGCGCCGCCCGCCAGCAGGGCATCGGCGCCGCCGGAGGACGGGCCGCCCACCGTCCGGGTGAGCCGGAGCGACGGGCCGCGCGCCGAGGACGGCTCGGGGTCCCAGTCGAGCGAGCCGGAGAAGCCGCGCTCGCGGAAGCCCGCCGATTCATGGGTCAGGAGGCCGCGCCCGCGCAGCTCCGCCCGCAGGCCGTGCATCGAGGAGGCCCAGGCGATGCCGCCGCCGACATCGAGGCCGAAACCGGTCTCGGCGTCGCCGCCGTCATGGCGCAGACCGATCTCGGCGGACGGCGTCAGGACCGCCCCGTTGCCAAGGCCGAAGGGCCGGGATCCCTCAACGCCGAGGCGTAACCGGGTCACCATGGCCCGGGCGGCCTCCAGGTTGCCGCCGTCGGACCCGCTCGCCGCCTCCGATTCCGTCTCGACGATCGTCGCGTCTGTCTTGCCGGTCAAAGCGAGGCCGTCGCGGCCACCTTCCATGAGAGTACCCCGCAGCCCTGCCGCCGCCATCCGCATGTCGAGGCCGGTGCGGATCGTGGCGGCGTCCCCGGCCGCCCCCGGTTTCTTCGGAGTCACCGAGAGGTCGCCCGTGGCGTAGCCGGCCGCGGCCCAACCATCCACGCGATCGGAGAGTGCGAGCCGTCCCCAGGGGTAGAGGCCGGTGAGCGTGGCTTCGACCCGACCCTCGCCGTTGCCTTCGTAGTCGCCCTCGCCCGCACTGCGCGAGACGATCAGCCCGGCCGTCCAGGCGCCGGACCCGGATCCGGATCCGGATCCGGAGGACCAGTCGAGGCCGATCATGCCGCTCGTCACCCCGCCGTCGAGCGTGAGGTCGCCCTCTCGGCCGTCGAAGCGGGTGACCGCGCCGCGCCCCCACACCGAGACGTAGCCGCGCCGCCCCGCCTCGGCGGTGGCCGCGAAGAAGGTGCCGCCACGCAGGTCGCGCGTCGACGCCGCGCCGGACTCTCCGCCCGGCCCGGACCTGGAGCCGATCCGCCGGCCGGCGACGGTTATCTCGACGCCAGGTTGCCGCGCCGCGCGCATCCGGCCCTCGACCGCGCCCAGCACCTGGTCGGCAACCGTGCGCCCGAACCGCGCGATCCACGCCTTCGGGATCGGTCCGCTGTTGCGGATCACGCCGATCCCCGTGCCCTTGTCGATACGCGCGCCCTGCGCGTTCGAGAGCACGAGCCGCATGGTCTCGTAACCCTCGTCGTGGTCGTCGGCCAGCACCTCCACCTCGACGGTCTTCAGGGTCTCGCCGGGCTGGAAGGTCAGCATGCCTCCGGTCGCGACATAGTCCGACCCGGCCACCGCCCCGGGCCCGTTGGACGGGTCGTCTCCCGTCCGGTATTCCACCGTGACGGGAGCTTCGCTGTGGGGCGACAGGGTGACCCGGAAGACGAGCCTCGCGCCCGGCGCCTCGCGTGCGGAGGCCCCGTGGACCCGGAGACCCGCCATTGCCAGGGGGAGCCCGGTGTCGATCACCGGCACCGTCACCTCCAGCGGCTCTTCGGCCAGGTACCAGGCCCGATAGTCGCCAAGCGGAGGGGTCGAGTGGAAGCCCGCGTCGGTCCCGGCCAGCCGCACGGTCAACGTGCGCGACGCGTCGGCGATGCCGTCGCCTGGCGGCGTCACGGTGCGCGTCGAGACCCGTACCCCGGGCTCGCTTGCCGCGCCGCGATCGAAATCCATCTGCCGGCGGCCCGGCCCGTTCAGCGCATGGTGGTCCGAGGGCTCGATGAGCGGCAGGGCGCTGTCGGCCACGCCGACCCCCGCCACCGCCACCTCGTCGAACCCGCCGTCGCGGATCACCCGGATCTCGAACGGCTCGCCCTCCTGCGCCGAACCGGACGCATCGAGCCGCATGGCGTGCAACCCGCCGCGCACCCGGTGCTCGGCAAAGCGCTGCGCCGGGACGGTCTCCGGCGCCAGGTCGTAGCCTTGCCCGTCCCGGATCGTGCCGCCCTTGAGGTCGAGCGAGCGGAATTCCAGCCCGTCCGGATCGTTGTCGCCCTTCTCCACCGTCCAGGCGAAGGTCAGCTGCCGCGAGCCCGAGCCGCCGATGTAGCGTGCCCGGCGCTCGCGGTCGAAGACATCGAGCACCAGTTCGGGCGTGCCGGTCACTGTCACCTCGTTGTCGAGGTTCAGGGTGAAGGTCAGCGTGGCGCCCTGGCCGTGCACCGCGCCGTCCGGCAGGGCGAGGAACTCGTCCTTGATGTAGTAGGGGCCGTGGTCGGCGCTCGCCTCCGGCGGTACGGGCGAGATTGCGATCCGCTCCACCGCCGGACCATCGTTGGCGGCGATCGTCACCGGCACCGTGCAGACATCGTCCGTGCAGGGGGTGCCGTCGGAGTTGCGCGGCCGGGCCCGCTCCGGCGTAAAATCAGGATCGGGCCGGAGCTGCAACTCGACGGTCTCGTCGGCTTCCGCCACGTCGTCGTCGACGATCGTTAGCGAGACCTCTTTGCGCGCCTCCCAGACGCCGCCCTTGGCGGTGAAGTCGTCGGGGCCGAAGACGACATTGGTCAGCAGTTCTTCGTAGTCGTCGCCAACAGTGGCCGTGCCCGATGTGGGGTCCAAATAGACCAGCATCGGGAACGTGCTGCCGGGCGGGGGCACCCCGGGCGCGGTGCGCGCGACGACCGCGATGGTTGCCTCGGCACCGCCTTCGACGAAGCGGTAGGCGGCCCGCTCCGCCCGCACCGTGAATGCCGGGTCCGCCACGACCATCCGGACCGTTGCCGAGCCCGGCGTGCCGACCGCGTATCCATCTCCTGCCTCGATGGTCGCGGTCAAACCGCCGGACTGCGTTGCGTCGCCGTCGAAGAGCGACCGGAATAGCTCGACGTCCGTGCTCGTCTCGTTTGCTGCAATGGTGAAGCTCGTCCGGGAAACGCTACTCACGAAATTCTCGTCCTGCGTGAGCGTCACCAGGCCGCCGATCTCCCCTTCGGCGGTTCCGTTGCGTGTGACGGTAAAGACGACACTGTCGATCTGGTATCCGTAAGTGCTGCTTCCCGCCGCGATGGTGAGCGTCGGTTCGTCGCTTTGGGCCATGAACACCGGCACCATGCAGATGTCGTCCGCGCAGGGGGTGCCGTCGGCATTGCGCGGCCGGATCCGCTCCGGCGTCGACGTCGCGCGCCGGTACTTCACCTCCAGGCCCCCGGCGCCTTTCACCATCGCAATCGAAACCGTCTTGCGTGCCTCCCACTCCCCGCCGGCGGCATCGAAGTCGCGCGGCTCGAAGTCGATGGTTCGCGAAACGGACCCGGTTCGGGCGCGCGCCACCGCATCGTCCGACGCCGCCTTCGTGGAGACGTCGATGGAAAACCCCTTGCCGGGCCGGGGCAGCTCGGCCGCGGTGCTGGCGACGAAAGTCACGTGCGCCGCCCCGTCGTCGAGATCGACGGTGTAGGAGGCCTGCTCCGGGCGGACCGTGATCGCCGGGTCCGTCGCCACCATGCGGGTCCGTGCGCTGTCCGGGTGCCCCACCGTGTAGCTGAACGCGGCGACCAGCGTTGCGCTCAACACGCCCGATTGCGTCGCCGGACCGTTGAACTCCCGCGCCCGGATGCGAAGCTCCGCATCCCTCCTGCCCGCCCGGAACCGAACGACCGCGTTGAGCCGGTCGGCCGGCAAGTAGGAGTGGGCCTGGGCGAGCGACACCCGAACCGAGATCGCGTCGTCCGCCGGACCCGCGCGTCTTAGCCTGAAGACGACATCGTCGATCCCGAAGCCGTAAGAACCGCGCTCCGCGGAGATGCTCACACTCGGTCGGTCGAGTCCGGGGAACGCGCGGACCGGCGCGCCGGCGCCGAGAAGCATCGCAGCCGCAAGCAGGGCCGGGGCGGCGTAGCGCAGAATGGCGATGAGCGACCTGCGTGCGGGGCGGCGGCCGCCATGCGTTTCCTGTGCCGCCGGCTCGAATGCGGTCGCGAAGAATTTGGGCTCGTTCATGAATCCATGTCCTTCGAATGGAAAACGCCGTGCACGGGAAGCCATGCACGGCGCGGAGTCGGGGTCGGGAGTCGCTGCCCGGAGCTTCCGGTCGGGCTCCTCGTTACCTTCTCCCCTCCCGTTTGCGGGAGGGGCCGGGGGAGGGCGGACCGGCCTTCGCCAACCGATACGGCCGGAAAATGCTCTTGCGCGGTCATTGCCCGATTCCCCTGCTTCGTGCTCCGGGGCGCGCATCCGAAACGGGTGCGCTAACGACTCACGTGGGCAGGGGTCACGCGGCCACCAGACGGATTTTCCGATGATGTCCATTGGAAACGGTTATGCGGGGAAGAAGGCCGACGCGTGTCGGGCGGGATTGCGCCCGGGCTTCCGTCAGCGCCCGGCGGATCGGAGCGCGGACGCAGATTCCCGCAAACAAGGGCTTGGCATCGGCCGCCCCGTTCCATAGATATTTTTTATGCGCGGTTATTTCGGCATCGGCGTCGAGGGCGTCAGCAAGGCGATGAACGTGGGCAATCTGTTGCGCTCCGCCCACGCCTTCTCGGCGAGCTTCGCGTTCACCGTGGCCGCCGCCTATTCGACCGCCGAGGGCGGCCAGGCCGATACCTCGAACGCGCCGAACGAGGTTCCTTTCTACAGCTTCGATTCGGTCGAAACCCTTATGCTGCCGAAGGGCTGCGCGCTGGTCGGCGTGGAGCTCGACGACCGCGCGGTCGACCTGCCGAGCTTCCGCCACCCGCGCCGGGCGGCCTATGTGCTGGGCATGGAGCGCGGCAGCCTGTCGGAGGAGATGATGTCCTGCTGCGATTTCGCGGTGCGGATCCCGACCCGGTTCTCGCTCAACCTCGCGGCGGCGGGGGCGGTCGTGATGTACGACAGGCTGATCTCGCTCGGCCGGTTCGGCGCCCGGCCGGTGGTGCCGGGCGGTCCGGTCGAAGCCCTGCCGCCGCATGTGTTCGGGGAACCGGTATGGAAAAAGAAACAGGCCCGCCGGAAGGAGGTGTCGGCATGACGATCGGACGCGGCGTCGGCCCCGTGGCCGTCTTGAGCGCGGCCGTCCTGGTGCTCTCCGCGGCAGCCGCCGCGGCCGCCGAGCCCAAGCGAATCGGCGGGTCGGATGCCTGGGGCGCATACCGGGCGGCGGACGGCAAGAAACGCGTCTGCTTCGTGCACGGCGCGCCGAAACAGAGCCAGGGCAAGTACAAGCGGCGCGGCAAGACCTTTCTTCAGGTGACGCACCGCCCCGCCGAAAAGGTGCGCAACGTGGCGAGCATCACCGCCGGCTATATCTACAGGAAGGGCAGCCGGGTCGACGTCGTCATCGACAAGCGCAAATACAGCCTGTTCACCCACGGCGACACCGCCTGGGCCGAGGACGGCAAGACCGACCGCGCGATCGTCAAGGCGTTGATCAAGGGCCGCAAGATGACCGTCAAGGGACGGTCCACCCGGAATACGCTGACCACCGATACCTACTCGCTGAGCGGGTTCACAAAGGCCTACAAGGCGGCGAGCAAGGCATGCAAGGTCAAGCCGCTCTGAGAGCGGCTTGCCGGCCGCGACCGCGGTCTCCAAGATGAGCCGCGTCTTTCACGGTTCGAACTGTCAACTTGAGGAGGAAACGTCGATGAAATCGAACAGCGTTACCGTCCTGTTGACCGGCATCGCGTTTGCCGCCGCGACCCTCCAGACGGCGGGCGCGGCGGAACAGGCAATGGCGAAGCTGATGAACCCGCAAGGGAAGAGCGTTGGCGAGGTCGTGCTGAAACAAACCCCGCACGGTACGCTCTTGCACGCGAAGTTCTCCAATCTGCCGGCCGGGGCGCACGCCTTTCACGTCCACGCCGTCGGCAAGTGCGAGCCGCCGTTCAAGTCCGCCGGGGGCCACTTCAACCCGGGCGGCAAGAAGCACGGTATTCTGGCCGGCGCCGGACTCCATGTCGGCGACATGCCGAACATCCACGTGCCGGCATCGGGCAGCCTGGAAATCGAGGTGCTGAACACGAGGCTCAAGCTCGATTCGAGTCTGTTCGACGCCGACGGCGCCGCGATCGTGCTGCACGCGGGGCCCGACGACTACAAATCGGACCCGGCGGGCGCGGCCGGCGGGCGGATCGCCTGCGGCGTGATCGCCAGGTAACGACAGGAGTTTCGATTGCGGGTATCCAGCGCGTCGGTTCGATAGTTTCACAGCAGAGTCCAGCATGCCCGCGATCGAGTCCGTCACCGTTTTCTGCGGCTCTTCTTCTGGCGCCTCGCCGCTTTATGAAGCGGCGGTGCGCGAGTTTGGGGAGCGTCTGGCCCGCGCCGGAATCAGGACGATCTATGGCGGCGGAAAGGGCGGGCTGATGGGGGTCCTCGCCGATGCGGCGCTCGGCGCCGGCGGCGAGGTGGTGGGCATCATCCCGTCATTCCTGCACGGCCGCGAGGTCGCGCATGACGGGCTGACCGACCTTCGCGTGGTTTCCAGCATGCACGAGCGCAAGCAGCTGATGTTCGACCTCTCGGACACGGCCTGCGCGCTGCCGGGCGGAATGGGCACGCTGGACGAGACGATCGAGTTCGTCACCTGGCGCCAGTTGGGCCTGCACGACCGGACGATGGTGGTCCTCGACACGGACGGGTACTGGGACGGGCTCCGGGCGCTCACCGCGCGGACCGTCGACCGGGGCTTCGCCGGACCCGACGTGCACGGCTTCTTCGAGTACACGACAACGCCGGAGGAGGCCGTCGCCGCGCTCGCCCGCGCCAAGGTCCCGGCCCGTCGCGAGGACGGCGCGAGGCTTTAAGGGTTCTCGTACCGCGACGCCCGCCCCTGTCTTGCGCGGACGGCGCGCGGTGTTATGTTGCGCGCCATCCGGTACACCTGAGCGATGCGATCCGCGGCGGCGCGGAGGGCGCCGGACGATCCGAGGGGCTGAATTCATGAGCAAGATCAAGGTCGCCAACCCCATCGTCGAGATGGACGGCGACGAGATGACCCGCATCATCTGGCAGTTCATCAAGGACAAGCTGATCCTGCCTTATCTCGATGTCGAGCTGGTCTATTACGACCTGGGGATCGAGGCGCGGGACGCGACCGACGACCAAATCACCGTCGATTCGGCGAACGCGACCAAAGAGTACGGGGTCGCGGTCAAATGCGCGACCATCACCCCGGACGAGCAGCGGGTGGAAGAGTTCGGGCTGAAGCGGATGTACCGCTCGCCCAACGGCACGATCCGCAACATCGTCGGGGGCACGATCTTCCGCGAGCCCATCGTGATGAGCAACGTCCCACGCCTGGTGCCGGGCTGGACCCAGCCCTTCGTGATCGGCCGCCACGCATACGGAGACCAGTACCGCGCGACCGATTTTCTGGTGCCCGGGCCGGGCCGGCTCACCATGACCTTCGAGCCGGCCGACGGCGGCGAGGCGGTCACCCGCGAGGTGATGGCGTTCGAGGACTCCGGTGTCGCGCTCGGCATGTACAACCTGGACGAGAGCATCAGGGGCTTCGCCCGGTCGAGCTTCAACTACGGACTGACGCGCAGCTGGCCGGTCTATCTGTCGACCAAGAACACCATCCTCAAGGCCTATGACGGGCGCTTCAAGGACCTGTTCCAGGAGGTGTTCGACACCGAGTTCGCCGACAAGTTCGCCGACAAGGGCATCGCCTACGAGCACCGGCTGATCGACGACATGGTCGCCCAGGCGCTCAAGTGGTCGGGAGGTTTCGTCTGGGCCTGCAAGAACTACGACGGGGACGTGCAGTCCGATACCGCCGCACAGGGTTTCGGCTCGCTCGGTCTGATGACCTCGGTGCTGATGACGCCGGACGGCAAGACCGTCGAGGCCGAAGCGGCGCACGGCACCGTGACCCGGCATTACCGTCAGCACCAGCAGGGACTCGAGACCTCGACCAACCCGATCGCCTCGATCTTCGCCTGGACCCGCGGCCTGTTCTATCGCGGCACGTTCGACGACACGCCGGACGTGGTGCGCTTCGCCGAAGGGCTGGAACGGGTGTGCCGCGAGACCGTCGAGGACGGGTTCATGACCAAGGACCTCGCGATCCTGATCGGCCCCGACCAGGAGTTCCTCACCACCAACCGGTTCCTCGACAAGCTCGACGAGCGCCTCAAGGCGGCGATGGCCTGACGCCCGCCCGCCTCGGCCGGGAGGCGGTCGCCTCATGCGGGTCGCGGTGGTCGGCGGCGGCGCGGCCGGGCTCTATTTCGCGCTGCTCGCGAAGAAGGCGTGGCCCGGCTGGGACATCGAGGTCTTCGAGCGCAACCGGAGCGACGATACGTTCGGCTTCGGCGTGGTGTTCTCCGACGAGACGCTCGACAATTTCCGCGACCACGACCCGGAAAGCTACGACGCGATCCGCGACGTCTTCGTCTACTGGGACGAGATCGATTTCGTCTTCCATGGCGAGACGGTCCGCAGCGGCGGGCACGGCTTCTGCGGCTGCAGCCGGCGAGAACTGCTCAATGTTCTGCAAGGGCGCTGCGCCGAACTTGGCGTGGCTCTGCACTTCGAGGCCGAGATCGGCGATCCCGCCTCGCTCCTCGATTACGATCTGATCGTCGGCGCGGACGGCATCAACTCCACCGTCCGGGAGCGGTACCGCGACCGGTTCCGGCCGCGGATCGAGCACCGCCGCAACCGGTTCCTGTGGCTCGGCACGACAAGGCCGCATGACGCATTCACCTTCGACTTCACCGAGAACGAGCACGGGATCTGGGTGCTCGGCGCGTACAGCCACGGCGCGGGCGAGAGCACCTGGATCGTCGAGGCCCCTCCTCCGACCTGGGAGAGCGCCGAGGGAGAAGTCGCCGACCTCTCCGAGTCCGGGCTGCTCGCCTATATGGAGCGTCTCTGGGCCGACCGGCTCGACGGCCACCGGCTGATCGCCAACCGCAGCATCTGGCGCACCTTCCCGATGGTCCGGAACGAGCGCTGGTGGCACGACAACGTGGTGCTGCTGGGCGACGCGTTGCACAGCGCGCACTACTCCATCGGCTCCGGCACCAAGCTCGCCATGGAGGACGCGATCGCGCTCTACGAGGCGTTTCTCGGCGGCGGCCCCCTGCCGGAGGTGCTGGCGCGGTTCGAGGAGGACCGCCGGCCCGAGGTGGAGCGGACCCAGCATGCGTCGGATACCAGCGTCGTCTGGACCGAGAACCCCGCGCGCTACTGGAACATGGAGCCGGTCCAGGCGGCGTTCTCCATGCTGTCCCGCTCCAAGCAGGTGACCTACGACAATCTCCGTCTCCGCGATGGGGGTTTCGTCGACCGGGTCGATGGGTGGTTCTGCGGCCGTGTGCGGGAGACCGGGCTCGCGGTCGAGACCGACCGGCCGCCGATGTTCACGCCGTTCCGGCTGCGCGGGATGACGGTTCCCAACCGGGTCGTGGTGTCGCCCATGGAGATGTATTCGGCGACGGATGGCGGGATCGGCGACTTCCATTTCGTCCATCTGGGAGGCCTCGCGCTGGGTGGGGCCGGGCTGGTCTTCTCGGAGATGCTCTGCGTCGGCGCGGAAGGCCGGATCACCCCGGGATGCGCCGGGCTCTACGACGATTCCCATGTCGCGGCATGGCGGCGGATCGTCGATTTCATCCACGCCGGATCGGATGCCCGGGTGGCGATCCAGCTCGGCCACAGCGGACGCAAGGGATCGACCCGGATCGGCTGGGAAGGGATGGACATGCCGCTGGAGGACGGCAACTGGCCTCTGATCGCCCCCTCGCCGATTCCTTACCACCCCTTCAACCAGGTTCCGCGCGAAATGACCCGCGACGACATGGATCGTGTCCTGGCGGACTTCGTAAGTGCCGCCGGGCGGGCGCTGAAAACCGGCGCCGACATGATCGAGCTCCACATGGCGCATGGCTACCTGCTGTCGAGCTTCGTCACCCCGGTGAGCAACCGACGGACCGACGAATACGGCGGCTCGCTCGCCAACCGGATGCGCTTCCCGCTGGAGGTGTTCGACGCGGTGCGGGCGGTGTGGCCGGAAGACAGGCCGGTCTCGGTCAGGATCTCGGCGACCGACTGGGTCGGCGCGGACGGGATCGAGGGCGCCGACGCGGTCGGCATCGCAAGGATGTTCAAGGACCATGGGTGCGACCTGATCGACGTCTCGGCCGGCCAGACCACCCCCGAGGCGCGGCCGGTCTACGGCCGGATGTTCCAGGCATGGCTGTCCGAGCAGGTCCGCAACGAGGCCGGGATACCCACCGTCGCGGTCGGCAACATCACCACCGCCGACCAGGTCAACACGATCCTCGCCGCCGGCCGAGCCGATCTCGTCGCGCTGGCGCGGCCGCATCTCACGAACCCGCACTTCACCCTCGACGCCGCGGCTCGCTATGGCGTCGAGGAGCAGCGCTGGCCCGACCCCTGGCTTACCGCGAAGGAGCAGGCGTTCCGCCTCGCTGCACGCGAACGAGCGGAGCTTGAAGCGCTGCGCACGGCGCACCGGCCGTCCACCCATCGCCGCGGCTAGAACGGTTACGTTTCTGTCGAAACCGGTCCCGTCCTTGCCTCTTCTTCGGCGTGGCGGGCGAACGGATGAACGGGCGTGTCCTTGGGGCGGAGCAGGTACTGGCCGAGGATGTCCGTATAGCCCCGGAATACGAACCCGTTCGCCGAACCGGAGCGTTCGCCGGACTCCTCCCGATGCGTTTCAAGCAGACGAAACCACGGTATGTCCGGCCGGCGGTGGTGCAGCGCGTGAAAGTTGTTGCCGAGATAGAGCAGGCGCCAGAACAGCGAGGCTTCGACCGTCGCCGAGCGCGCCTCCCGTCCCCGTGCCGGTCGATGCTCTGTGAAGGAGCGGTGCAGTGTCAGGGACAGGCCGATATAGGCGGCGAGGAGATATAGCCACAACGGCATGCCGTTCGCGGCCGTTACCCACCACAAGAGAAGCGTTACGAGCGCGAGATGGTGCCACCATTCGCTCGCCACGCGCCGTCCGTTCCCTGCCATCAACGCGAGGATCTCCCCGCACCAGTAGCGTGCGACAGTGATCGCTGGCCCCACGGCGACGCGGCCGAGAAGCGTGTTGTTGAAGATCATCAGCCGGCGCAAGACGGGCGGCATGCGCCGCCACTGCTCGTCGGTGAAGTAAAACGATTCCGGGTCCGTATCCGGGTCCGTGAGCGCGGACACCCGGTGATGGAGGAGGTGCAGCCGCCGATAGGCATGGAACGGCATCCACAGGCCGAGCGGGGGCATGCCGAGCGCGTGGTCGATCACGTGGCAACGGGTCGGATGGCCGTGGATGACCTCGTGCTGGAGCGAATTGTGCCATCCGACGATGCACCCGAGAGCAGGCGCGGCGATCCACCACGGCAGCATCTCCGCGTGGAGGATCAGCAGCAGCCAGGCGCCATAGATCGCCGCCGCGACCAGCCACGTGGGTAGCTCGCCGCGGTGCATCCTTGCGCCCGACATGCCCGCTTCGCGGATTGTGCTCGCGACACCGGTTGGACCAGGTCGAGACAAGAAACACCCCTATCGCCCGGCCGCGACGCGGATGTCGACCGCGCCGTGCACCGTGAAACACCGTCGCGAAAGAGGTGAGGCATACCAATCGGTGATACAACAGTCATCTTGTCAAGATTTTCAAAATTAGTTGATATTAATAAACTCCAGTGATATAAGTCCAAAAAGGGCTCGAGGAATGGGAATGACGGTCAACCTGGATCGCCGGGATGTCGCGCGCGCATTCCGCGACCGGCTGGTGGAGGCGCTGGACCGGGCCGGAATGAGTCGTGCGGCTCTCGCGCGCTCGGTAGCGATCGACCGCTCAACCCTGTCGTTGCTGCTGTCGGACGAAACGGACCGGTTGCCGAGGGCCGACACCGCGGCGGCGATCGCCAACGCGCTCCAAGTCAGCCTCGACTGGCTGCTCGGGCTCAGCAACAAAGTCGATTTGGGCGCCGACATTCACCCGGAAACGCTGGAAATCGCGCCGAGTTCGCAAACGCCCCTCGACGAGCAGTTGAACCGCTGGTTGGAAAAGGCGGTCGGTTACAAGATCCGTTATGTCCCGACCACCATCCCCGATCTCGCCAAGACCGACAGCGTGCTGCAGCACGAATACCGCGATTTCGCGGTCAAGTCGGCCGATCGGGCCATCGCCCTGAGCCAGCGGAAGCTGGCTTTCGCCCGGATTCCGGAAACCGATATGGAGATCTGCACGCCGCTGCAGGCGATCACCGGATTCGCCCACGGCCACGGTATGTGGTCTGGATTGGCGCGTCCTGTCCGGCTCGCCCAGTTGGATCGCCTGACCGGCCTGGTCGAGGAACTCTACCCGACTCTCAGGCTTTACCTGTTCGACGGGCTCACCCACTACTCGGTGCCGTACACCATCTTCGGCCCCAAGCGGGTCGCTCTTTACGCCGGGCAGATGTACCTGGTGTTCAACACCCATGAGCATATCCGCGTCCTGACCCGTCATTTCGACGATCTGGTCCGCGCCGCCGTGGTCAATTCCGCCGAGGCTGGCGGCTATCTGCGCCGGCTGCGCGCCGAAGTGGCCGGCGGCGCGTCGGCTTAGCCATTGCCGGAAAGACCCCATCGATGCCAATTGCACGCTTGCCGATATACGAAATGTCCGGGGTCGGGCGCGCGACGCGGCCCCGCTGCGCGGGGCCGGCCGGCGCGGGTATCGGCGATGTTCCGGAAACGCCGACCGCGCCGACAGATGTCATGCACTTCGACCGCCAGGGCACCGAATCGTGACGGTGCTCGTCGATACCCGAGCCGATCTCACGCTGGAGACCGCAAGGCGGGTCGCCTGGGAGGGCGAGGGCGTCGAACTCGGCGCCACGGCGCTCGCGGCCATGGCGCGCGGCCGGGACCGGCTGGAACGCATTCTCGAACACGATCCGGAAGTCACGATCTACGGCGTGACCACGGGTCCGGGGCAGCTTGCCCGGCAGAATCTCACGCCCGGGCAACGCGAGCGGTGGGCGGGCATGTCGCCGGCGGGCGCCGCGGCAAGCTGGGGCGACCCGCTGCCCGAACGCGCGGTGCGTGCGATCGTCCTGGCGCGGCTGACCAACTTCGTGGAGGGCCACGCAGCGGTATCGCCGGAGATCGCCCGCAAGGTCGCCGCGATGCTGGACGAGGACAGCATGCCCACGGTCCCTACCCAGGGTCAGGGCGGACCAGGCGAGGTCCTTTCGCTGAGCCACCTGTTCACGGACCTGGTGGAAAATGCGGAGCCCGCGGTCAAGGACGTGTTGTGCCTGATCAACGGGTCGCCCGCGGCCACCGGTCTCGTCACCGATGCCGCGCTTGCCGCCGGCAACCGGTTCGATGCGGCGGCGCGCATCTTTGCGCTGTCCTTCGAGGCCTTCAACGCCCCGCTCGGCCATCTCGACCCCGCGCTCGACGGTTACTGGAACAACCCGCATGACAGCTGGGCGCTCGGACGGCTTCGCGAACTGGTCGGCGGCGGTCACGGCGGGAAACGGCGCCCCTATCAGGCGCCCGTCAGCTACCGCATCGTTCCGCGGATGCTGGGCCAGGCGCGGCGCGCGGCGACCATGGCCGCGGAAATCGCGGCCGAGTCGCTCCAGGCCGTGACCGACAACCCGGTCTGGATCGACGACGTCGACGAGGATCGTCCCTACGGACGGTTCGAATCGACCGGCGGCTATCACAACCCCCACGCGGTGCTCGCCATGGACGCCCTGACCGCCGCCTGCGCCAATCTCTGCGTGCTCGCCGAACGCCAGGGCGCGAAGCTTCTGGACGGCGCCGTCTCGCTGCTTCCCGATCAGCTGGTCGATCCCGAAGCCGGCGGCGACATCCGCCGTTCCTATATGGGAGGCTTGCCGATGGCCCAGACCGGCTATGAGGAAGAGGCCCGCCTCTACGCCCAGGCCACGTTGCTTCCGGGCAGCGAATCGGGAGGGTTCGGCCAGAACGACGTGGCGAGCCCGGTGTTCCTGGCGTGGTCCAAGCAGGATCGCGCCGGAAAATGTCTCGACATGGCGCTTGCCAGTCTCGCGCCGATCGCCCTGCGCGCGCTCGACGTCACCCACCGTCCGGTCCCGCCGCCTCTGGCGGATCTCGAGGCCATGGTCCGGGAGGCGCTGCCCGATCTGGCGGAGCGCAGGGCGTTCGGTCCCGCGGTGGCCTCGATCGCGGAAGCCCTGCGCCGCGACATTTATCCTTGCGCGACAGACGGGGAGCCCGACCCGACGACCCCGGCAAGGTGTAAATTCGAACCGGCCGAACAACCGGCCGCAACCAGGGAAGAGGACGCATGACCATCGGCAGCTACAGCACGGTCAAGGTGGAGAAGGACGACGGAATCGGCTGGCTCTACATGAACCGGCCGGAGAAACGGAACGCGATGAACCCGCAGATGCATTTCGACATGGATGCGGTGCTGCCGGAGATCGAAGCGGATCCGGAAATCAGGGTCGTCATCCTCACCGGCGCGGGCGAGGCTTTCTGCGCGGGCCAGGACCTGCGCGAATATTTCCGCGGTCTCGACGGCGATCCCGTCGGCCGGAGGCGCGCCGGCGAGGCGAGCGAACGCTGGCGCAACCGCCGCCTGATGAGCTTCAACAAGCCGACCGTCGCGATGGTCAACGGCTACTGCATCGGCGGTGGCTTCACTCAGATGCTGTGCTGCGACTTCGCCATCGCCGCCGACGAGGCGACATTCGGCCTGTCAGAGGTCAACTGGGGCATCCTGCCGGGCGGGCTGGTCTCGAAGAAGCTCACCGACACGCTGCTCTTCCGGCACGCGATGTACTACGCATGCACCGGGCGCACGCTCGACGGCAAGCGGGCGGCGGAGATCGGGCTGGTCAACGAGTCCTGCCCCCACGACCGTCTCAGGGACGAGACCGTGGCGCTCGCCCGCGAGCTGATGGAAAAGAATCAGGAAGTGCTGCGCGCCACCAAGCACGCGATCCGCGCGGTGCGCACGATGAACGACGACCAGGCGTTCGACTATCTCGCCGCCAAGGGCGCGGAGATCAAGCAGCGCGACCGCGAGAACGCCTACGCCAACGGCATCAAGCAGTTCCTCGACGACAAGAGCTACAAGCCGACCTTCGGCGCCTATGACCGCGGCCGGGCGATCAGGGACAACGAGGCGGCGGAGTAAGCCGGACTTGCCCTACCCAGCCACGGAGTCGATGAATTTCGCCAGGTCGATGTCGCGCTGGCTGAGGCCGCCGGCGTCGTGGGTGGACAGCACGATCTCGACCCGGTTGTAGACGTTGAACCATTCCGGATGGTGGTCCGCCTTCTCGGCGGCGAGCGCGATTCGGCCCATGAAGCCGAAAGCCTCGTTGAAGTCGGCGAAGGCGAAGGACTTCCGGATCGCGTCGCGCCCGTCGACATCCTCCCAACCATCGAGCGCGGCGAGCGCCGCCTCGCGTTCCGCCCCGCCCAGTTTCTCTACCATGGCGTCCTCCTCTTTTGAAGGTTCAGGGTGCAACGGCTTGGCGGCGTGGGCAAGCCGCGCTATCACCGGGTCATGACGTCACCGGGCACCCGCGCGCCGACGCTCGACGACATCGCGGCCATCGGGCGCGACGCCTTCGAGTCCCTGCCCGACACGTTCCGCCGCCTTGCGGGCGACGTGGTGATCCAGGTGGCGGAGTTCCCCGACGCCGAGACCGAGCGCGACATGGAGCTCGAATCGCCGTTCGAGCTGATGGGGCTCTATAGCGGCGTCCCGATCGGCGAGCGCGGCGCGGCCGGTACGCGCCAGGAGGTCGACATGATCTTCCTCTACCGCCGGCCGATGCTCGACTACTGGTGCGAGACCGGCGAAGATCTCGTCCACGTGATCCGGCATGTGCTGATCCACGAGATCGGCCACCATTTCGGCCTCTCGGACGAGGACATGGAGCGGATCGAGGCCGAGGCCGGGTCGTAACCCTTCGCCGCTACGCGCGGGCGCTGCGCGCGATCCAGTAGCCGCTGCCGCAGATCACCGCCGCGCCCGCCCAGGTGAACGTGTCGGGGACTTCGCCGTAGAACGCATAGGCCATCGCGGAGACCATCGGGAGCTGGGCGTAATAGGCGGGAGTGAGGGCGGCCGCCGGGGCATGGACATAGGCCCGGGTCACGCAGTGGATCGACAGGTAGCCGATGAGCAGGAAGAGGCCGAGCAGCGGCAGGTCCGAAAGGCCGGGCGTCGTCCAGTCGTAAATCGCCGGTCCGACCGACAGCGGCAGCATCATCGCGAACATGTAGAAGACGACCGCGTTCTTGTCCTCGGTGGTCGACAGCGCGCGGGTGGCCGCGTTCGAGGCGCCGTAGGCGAAGGCGGTGTAGACGATCCCGAGCATCGCCGGCACGACCACCTCGAACCCCGGACGCACGATCAGCAGCGCGCCGGCGAACCCGAAGCAGATCGCGATCCAGCGGTCCCGCCCGACCCGTTCGCCGATGAAAATCTGCAGCAGGATCACCGTGAAGAAAGGCCCGGTGAACTGGATCGCGTTGGCGTCCGCGAGCTCGACCACGCGCAGGCCGTAGAAGAAGGTCACCATCCCGGTATAGGTCGCCACCGCGCGGATCGCGTAGACCTTCCAACGCGTCGTCTTGAGCGCGGCGCGCCCGTTCCGGAGAAGCCACGGGGTGAGGACCAGGATGCCGAAAACGCACCGGATGAAGACCAGGGTGAAGACCGAGATCGTGTGGGCGAGTTCGCGCACCGTGACATAGGTGAGCGCGAAGAACAGCGATGCGCCGGTCATCCACAGCACGCCGGCGATCAGGCCGGAATATTTCGGCGGGGCCACCGGACTTCAGCCGGCGTCCAGCAGCGCGTGGACCCGGCGGCGCAGTTCGGGCAGAAGCTCTGCGTCGAACCACGGGTTCCTCGCCTGCCAGCCGCGCGTCCGCCAGCTCGGATGCGGGATCGCGAAGAAACGCGGCAGATAATCGCGCCAGGCGGCGACGGTTTCGGTAAGCGTGCGACGTTTCCGGTCGCCGAGATACCAGGAATGCGCGTATTGGCCGATCAGCACGGTGAGCGCGACCCTGGGCAGCGCCGCCATGACGCGGGGATGCCAGAGCGGCGCGCATTCGGGCCTCGGCGGCCTGTCCCCACCGCGCGGCAGCACGCCGGGATAGCAGAAGCCCATGGGCACGATGGCGACCCGGGTCTCGTCGTAGAACCGCTGGGAATCCAGATCGAGCCATTCGCGCAGCCGGTCTCCGCTGGCATCGGTCCACGGCCTGCCGCTCGCGTGCACCTTCGTGCCGGGAGCCTGGCCGATCAGCAGAAGCCGTGCGGACGCTGCGGCGCGAAGCACGGGGCGCGGCCCGAGCGGCAACTCGGCCGCGCAGACACGGCAGCTTCGCACTTCGCCGAGCAAGGCATCGAGATCGTCGGGCAAGGAGCGGTTGGAAGTCGGCATCCGGCCCGCAGTATGCGGACGCCGGAGAACCGCTGTCGAGGGCGGCGCCTTGACCGCGCGCGGCACGATTACCAGTTTTGCTTCACCCCTGCCCGACATGCGGGAGCCCGGAATGTTCGGACTGGACCGGCTGAAGGAAGACATCGACGCGATCGCGGAGCGCGATCCGGCATCGCGGTCGTGGATCGAGATCGTGCTCTGCTATCCGGGATTGCACGCTGTCCTGTGCCACCGGCTCGCGAATGCGGCATGGCGGGCACGGCTCCTCCTGATCGGGCGGATGATCTCCCATGTCGGACGCGTGCTCACCGGCATCGAGATTCACCCCGGCGCGAAGCTCGGGCGGCGGGTCTTCATCGACCACGGGATGGGGTGCGTGATCGGGGAGACCACGGAGGTCGGCGACGACGTGACGCTCTATCACGGTGTGACGCTGGGGGGCGTCTCGTCGGTCCGGAAGAAGCGCCATCCGACGCTGGAGAACGGGGTTATCGTGGGCTCGGGCGCCCAGGTGCTCGGTCCGGTCACGGTCGGCGAGAACGCGCGCATCGGCGCCAACGCGGTAGTTTTGAAGGACGTGCCCGCGGGCGTGACAATGGTCGGCATCCCGGCGAAGCAGGTCCTGCCCCGTCAGGTCGGCGAGCCGGCTACCGCGTTCCACGCTTACGGAACGCCGCGGACCGACATTCCCGATCCGACCGCCAAGGCGCTCGACGCGCTGTCGGGCGAGATCACGGCGCTCCGCACGCGGCTGGAGACGCTGGAGAATGGCGAAGACGGGGTCGACATGGATCCCACGGAGGGCCGGTCGGACGCGCCGTCGGCCGACACGCGGTCCAGTCGATAGCAGAGAGTCGGGTATGGCGAATTTCGATTTCCGCATCATCGACGACGACCGCCGCGCGGGGTTCGCGGGCACGGTGGGAAACACGCCGCTGATCCGGCTCGACAAGGCCTCCGAGATCACCGGCTGCGAGATCCTCGGCAAGGCGGAGTTCCTCAACCCCGGCGGGTCGGTGAAGGACCGTGCCGCCTATTTCATGATCCGCGACGCCGAGGAGCGCGGCGTGCTCAAGCCCGGGGGAGTGGTGGTCGAGGGAACCGCCGGGAACACGGGCATCGGGCTCGCGCTGGTCGGCAACGCGCGCGGCTACCGCACCGTGATCGTGATGCCCGAAACCCAGAGCCAGGAAAAGATCGACATGCTGAGGCTCTGCGGCGCAGAGGTCCGGCTGGTCCCGGCCAAGCCCTACCGCGATCCCGGCAACTACGTCCGGGTCTCGGAACGGGTGGCCGAAGAGCTCGCCGAGACCGAGCCGAACGGCATCATCTGGGCCAACCAGTGGGACAATCCCGCCAACTATCGCGGCCATATCGAGTCGACCGGGCCGGAGATCTGGCGCCAGACCGGCGGCAAGGTGGACGGCTTCATCTGCGCCATCGGCACCGGCGGCACGCTGGCCGGGGTGAGCCAGTCGCTGAAGTCGTACAACAAGGACATCAGGATCGGGCTCGCCGACCCCGAGGGCGCGGCGATGTACAGCTACTTCAAGACCGGCGAGCTGGCGTCCGAAGGGAGCTCGATCACCGAAGGGATCGGCCAGGGCCGGATCACGGAGAACGTCGCCGCTGCCGAGATCGATATCCCGTTCCGCATCCTGGACTCGGAGGCGCTGCCGGTGATCTTCGACCTGCTTTCCGAGGAAGGGCTGTGCCTCGGCGGATCCAGCGGCATCAACGTCGCGGGCGCGATCCGGCTTGCACGCGAGCTGGGCCCCGGCAAGACCGTCGTCACCGTGCTCTGCGACGGCGGGCAGCGCTACCAGTCGAAGCTCTTCAATCCGGACTTCCTGCGCTCGAAGGACCTTCCTGTTCCGTCCTGGCTCGCCTAGGTCCGTGCGCAATGCCCTGATCGGCGCGCCGGTCGCGCGGCGGGAGGATTTTCGCTTCCTCACCGGGACCGGAACCTATGTCGACGACCTCCGCCGTCCGGGGATGCTGCACGCCGCGATCCTGCGGAGCCAGGTGGCGTACGGGCGGATTCGACGCATCGAGGTCGAAGCGGCGCTTGAAATCGCTGGCGTCGCCTCGGTCCTGACTGGCCAAGACATCGCAGGCCGGCTCGGCCGGGTGCCGGTCACTCCGATCCGGCTCTGCCCGCTTCCGGAGCTCGAACCCTTCGCCCAGCCGACGATCGCCGCCGATGTCGTGCGCTTCGTCGGCGAACCGGTCGCCGTGGTGCTTGCCGAAAGCCGCGCCGTCGCGGAAGACGCCGCCGCCGCCGTTGAGCTCCACATCGAGCCGGTTGTGGACGGACCGCTCTTCGACGCCGCGCCGGACGATGTGGCGATCGCCTACCGCGCCACCAAAGGCGACCCGGCGGCGGCGTTTGCCGACGCCCCCTATACGAGGCGCGAGAGCCTTTCCGTGCAGCGCCACTCGGCGGTGCCGATGGAGCCGCGAGGACTGCTTGCCGAGTGGGATGGCGCGCGGCTCACCGTCTCGGGCGCCGCCAAGGCGTCATTCGCGGTGCGGCGCGCGCTCGCCGGCCAGCTCGGCATCGCCGAGGACGCCATCGCGATGGTCGAGAACGATGTCGGCGGCGGGTTCGGGCTGCGCGGCGAGGGTTTTCCCGAGGACTTCCTGATCCCCTTCGCCGCCTGGCATCTCGGACGGCCGGTCAAGTGGGTCGAGGACCGGCGCGAGCACCTGATCGCCTCCGCCCACGCCCGCGAGGCGCGCTGCGACATCGGGATAGCGTGCTCGGAGAACGGAACGATTCTGGGTCTGCGCGGCGAGGCGGTGGCCGATATCGGCGCGTATGTGCGGACCAACGGCACCATCGGCCCCCGCAACGTCGCCCAGTTCCTGAGCGGCCCCTACCGGATCGCGCATATCGACGCGACGGTGACGCTGGCGCTCACGTCGAAGTCGCCCATCGGCACCTATCGCGGCCCGGGCCGGTTCGAGGCCGATTTCTTCCGCGAGCGCCTGCTCGACCTCGCCGCTGCCGACCTCGGCATCGACCGCGCCGAGTTCCGCCGCCGCAACCTGCCGCGCGCGAAAGAAATGCCTTACGAGCTCGCCAGCATCGCGCCATTCCCCCGCCGGGACTCGCTCGACAGCGGCGATCACGTCGAGGCGCTCGACCGCTGCCTGGAAGCCTTCGGCTGGCGGGAAAAGGCGACGCTTTCCGGCAGCGTCGTCGACGGGCGGCACAGGGGCATCGCCGTCGGTCCCTTCATCGAGGGCGGCGCGGCGGGACCGCGCGAAAACGCGCGTCTGGTACTCGAATCCGACGGCAGGGTCGCGGTTCATGTCGGCTCGTCGTCGATCGGCCAGGGGATCGAGACCGTTTTCGCGCAGATCGCGGCGGACGCGCTGGAACGCCCCCTGGAAGCGATCTCGGGCGTTCGTCACGGCTCGACCGCGGATGTCAGCGAAGGGTTCGGGTCCTACCACTCGCGCTCGACCGTGATGGCGGGCTCGGCGATCCTGCTGGCCGCCGAGAGCCTTCGCGGGAAGATCCGAAACGAAGCGGCACGTCGCATGCATTGCGATACGGCGGAAATCCGGATCGTGGATGGCGACCGGATGGCGGGTCCGGATGGCGAGTCGCTGCCTCTCTCCGCGATTGCCGATGCAGGGATCGAGGCGGAAGAAGGGTTCGACAACCACCGCCACACCTACGCCTACGGCGCGCACGCGGCCGAGGTCGCCGTGGACCCGGAAACGGGCGCGGTCGAAATCCTCGAATACGTCGCGGTCGAGGACGTGGGGCGCATCGTCAACCCCGTCACCGTCGCCGGGCAAGCGGTGGGCGCGGTCGTGCAGGGGATCGGCGGCGCGCTGCTCGAAGACATGCCCTACGACGCTTCCGGCCAGCCGCTGTCGGCCACGCTCGCCGACTACCTGCTGCCGGGTGCCTGCGAGTCGCCCCGGATCGCCGCCATCGTGACCGAGGACCACCCTTCCCCCGTCAACCCGCTCGGCGTGAAGGGCGCGGGAGAAGGCGGTGTCATCCCCGTCGGCGGGCTGATCGCCAACGCGGTCGCCGACGCGCTCGGCGTGTCGCCCACCGCGCTCCCGCTCTCCCCGCCCGAAATCCGCCGGCTGATCGAGGCGGGGTAGCCCCTCTTTCGTCATTTCGACAGAAGCCGACGAGAGGGATTCAGGGCCGATTTGCGGGCCGGGCGCCGGTCGTTTATGACATGCCTGAATCGCACGACAACCAAACCGTATGCCCGAACTGCCCCCCGACATCGATCCCGAGCCCGGGAGCCGGCTCCCTCTGCCGCGCCGGGAAGACCTGCCCGAGGCGGCACAGGAGATTTTCGATCAGCTCGCCGGCCCATCCAGCCGGTCTCTGGTCGGGCTCTACGGCCCGGGCGGCTTGCGGCTCAACAGCCCGGACCTCGCCACCGTCACCCAGCCGCTCAACAGCTATCTGCGCTGGGAAACGAACCTCTCGGGCGCGATCCGCGAGATCGCCATCCTGACGACCGCGCGCGCCCATGACAGCCAGTTCGAATGGGCGCAGCACGAACCCGCCGCCCTCGCCGAAGGGGTGTCCCAGGACACCGTGGAGGTTATCCGGACGGGCGCGCCTCTCGACGGGCTCGACCCGACCGAGGCAGCGGTCGTCGCGCTCGGCCGCGCCTTGTTCCAGGACCGCCGCGTGGACGCCGACACCTATGCCCGGGCGCACGCGGTGTTCGGAACTCGGGATCTCGTGGACCTCGTCTCCCTGATGGGGATGTACGCGGCCACCGCCGCGCTGCTCGCGACGTTCGACATCCAGCTCCGGCCGGACCAGGAAGCCCGGCTCCCCACCCGTGAAGGAAAACAGGAATGAGACTTCTCAACTTCGACGATTTCCGCCTCGGCGTTCTTGCGGGGGATTCGGTGATCGATGTCACCGATATCGTCTCCGACATCCCGCATATCGACCGGGGTGACCTCATCAATGGGCTGATCGAGCGGTTCGACGACTACCGCGGCAAGCTCGAAGCGGCGGCCGCGAACGGCGGCGGGGTGCCGCTGGCGAACGTCCGTATCCGCCCGCCGGTCCCGAAGCCGACCACCGTCGACTGCATGGCGGTCAACTACATGGAGGACGGCACCCGGGACGCGCCCGCGCAAATCAATGCGTTCCACAAATCGCCCGGCGCCATCGTCGGCCATAACGACACCATGATCCTCCCCGACGTCCCGGCCGCGGTGTTCGAGGGCGAGGCCGAGCTCGCCGCGATCATCGGCAAACCAGCCGACAACATCGGCGAGGCCGAGGCGATGGACCACATCTTCGGCTGGACCTGCTTCATCGACGGCTCGGCGCGCGCCCTGCCGCCGCCCGGCAACACCTTCTTCCAGGTCAAGTCTCGCAAGACCTTCGCGCCGATGGGGCCGTGGATCGTCACCAGGGACGAAATCGCCGACCCGCAAAACCTCCAGGTGAAGCTCTGGAACAACGGCGACCTGATGCAGAACTTCAACACCGACGACATGGCGCACAAGATCCCGCGCTGCATCGCCTGGCTGTCGTCGATCCACCCGCTGGTGCCGGGCGACATCGTCGCCACCGGGACCAACCACCGCGGTCTTCACCCGTTCCAGGACGGCGACCGGGTGGAGCTTGAGATCGAAAGCGTCGGACGGCTCGCCATCGACATCCGCGACGATCTCAAGCGCGGCTGGGACCGGGTGACGAGGCTGGAACACGCGGAGAAGGGCCTCGAAGGCCCGCACACCGCGCAGGTCTCGGGCAAGTACGCGTAACCTCCGCTCTGTCCGTCGGGCCCGGTCGACCGGGCTGCTTCGCGCGCTGTCGGCCGGCCCTTCGTCATTTCGCCCGGTTCAGCCCGGCCGGTAGCGCTCGACCGCGATTTCGTCCGCGCGAGCCCGCATTCGCGAGGCGTCGTACCATGCTTGCATCCGCAGCAGCAGGTCCATGCTCACATCGAATGCCTTTTCGATGCGTAACGCCATTTCCGGCGACAAAGCCGAACTGCCGTTCAAGAGGGCCGAGAGTGTCGCCCGGCGGACTCTCAGAATCCGGGCGCCTTCGGTCACGGTGAGTCCCATCGACTCAAAAATTTCAGCGCGTACGAACTCGCCCGGATGCGAGGGGGTCATCGCCACCTTGATCCCGCCTCCTGACATCAGTGGTAATCCTCCAGGTTAAGCCGGTCGATGCCGCCTTCCGCTTCCTCGAAAGTGATCCTCCAGTTGCCGGACACCGAAACACTCCATTCGTCCGCGCGATCGCCGGAAAGCCGATGAACGCGCCAACCCGGCGGAAGTCTACCCCTCCAGGTGCGAAGGCCATTCGGCGGGCGCCTCGGCGCCGACCACGTTGGCCATCATCGCGGTCTTGCAGAAATGGCCGATGACACCGACCAAGTCGGCGAGACGGCGATAGCCCAGCGTCTCGCTGGCGGCCGAGAATCCGGCTTCGCCGAGCGTACCGGTCTCGAGCAGTTCCCGCGCGGCGTCATGGACGACCTCGTCCTCGCGGCTGGCGAAGCCGGGTTGCTCGCGCGCGTTCACCGCATCGACAATCGCACGATCGAGGCCGGCCTCCAGCGCCAAGCGGGCCTGCGCCGCCCAGGGATAGGGGGCGTTCCAGCGGCGCGCGACAAGGAGCGCCGCCAGACGAAGCTGCGGCAGGGTCAGCGAGCAGCGGTTCTCGAAATAGTCGGTCGCGCTGTTGTTGGTCTCCCACATCCCGGGCGCATAGGCGTAGCCAACGGCCGGTCCCCGGCCGACACGCCCGGTTTGCGCCACGGTGGCGTCATGGACCCGCTTCTGTTCTTCGTCCATCTCGTCCGGCGCAAGCGCGGGTATTCTGGTCATGGCTTCAACTCCCTTTCGCGGCGCGCGCGGTTTCAGACCGGCCGGCCGGAGGTATGCGAGGACGTAATCTTGAGACGGTAGCCGTCGGTGAACGGGATGGTGAACGAGTTGTGGATCGACCCCGATGAAATCTCCGACGGGTCGAGCCCCATCTCGCGGTAGCGGTCATGGGTTTCCCTGACATTGTCGACCATAAGATCGATCGGCGCCATCCGGCCGGGCTCGATCTCGTGGTCCCCGGCGCGGACGATCAGGTGCGTGCCGCCGCGCAGCTCCAGCACCGCGAAGGAATCGCCCCTGTTCACCGGCCGAAGGCCCAGCCGCTCCAGCAGGTCGCAGGCCGCGTGGAGGTCGTTCACGTCCATCCTCACATGGCCGACCGCGACCGGGGGCCTGACATCGTCCGACTGCGTCATACCGCCATCTCCCGTGGTTTCGTGCGGGGTTCCCTGTCCGGAGTTCCCTCGGGCCATTTTGCAACGGCCGTCCTGCCGATACCATGGCGTTGCAGTCACCCGGTCGGGAACCGGAAACGCGGAGGTCGAGGAATGGAATTCGGCTATTTCACGCTGAGCGACAACCGCTATCCCGACAACCCGCGGAGCCCGGAAACCTTCATGATGGAGATCCGCGACCAGGCGGTCTTCGCGGAATCGCTCGGCATGCACTCGGCCTGGATCGGCGAGCATCACTTCAACCGGAGGGGCTGCGTGCCCATGCCTTCGCTGGTGCTGGCGTCGATCGCCGCGGCGACAACCCGAATCCGGCTCGGCCCCGCGGTGGTGGTACTGCCGATCCACCACCCGGTCCAGGTCGCGGAGGAATGGGCGAGCCTCGACGTGCTGTCCGGCGGACGCGTCGACTTCGCGCTCGGCCGCGGCTACGACAGCCACGAATACGGGCCGTTCGGCGCCGATTTCCAGGCCTCGGCCGAGGTCTTCGCCGAGGGCGTGGAACTGCTGTACCGCTGCTGGAACGACGACGGCCCGACGACCTTCGAGGGCAAGCACTACGCGGTGCAAGACATCGAGGTCTGTCCGAAACCGGCGCAGAAGCCTTTCGTCCCTTATATGGGCTCGTTCTCCCGATACAGCATGGAGGTGGCCGCCCGATACCGATGGAACCTGATGCTCGCCCCGTTCGCCGCCGCGCTGGTGTTCGGTGGGCTGGACGAGGCGGTCGCCGCCTACCGGGAGGTCTGCGACACGGCGGGGACCGCGCCCGGGCGGGTGAAATGCAGCTACTTCGTCCACATCGCCGATACGCCGGCCGAGGAGTCCGCCGAGAAGGAAAGGCTGCTCGACTACTTCACGATGTCGGGGACCAGGCACAAGGGAATCATGGGCGCGAAACTGCCGCCGACGATGGAATACTATCGCCGCATCGGCAAGGCGCTCGCCGACCTCGGCACCGAGGATCTCGGACCCAACTCCATCCTGTTGGGCCCGCCGCGGGCGATCGTCGACAGGCTCGGCGAGGTCGCGGCGACGGGAATAGAGGAGGTGATCCTCTATTTCAACTACGCCCGGAAGCCGGACGCGATGGTCCGCGAACAGATGGAACGATTCATGGCCGAAATAGCGCCCGCTCTCGGCGACAATGGGTCCGGGCGCTTCGGGGCGTCGTAACGGTCCGCATGACCGGCGCGGGGCTCCATCGCGGCGGCAATCGAAAAACACGCACGCCCGTTTGGCTATTTTCCGGCCATCGACCTATATAATCCCGGAGCCGCCGGGCGCCCGGCGCGAGCGTTCCGGTCGGAAATGAGTCCAGACAGCAGCCCTGCGCACAGCATCGAATCGGACAACGGCACCCGGCCCCGCGCCTATGCCCGCGCCTATGCGGGTATGGAGGGGGGCGGAACCGGACCGGACGATGCGGAGATCGTCTGGCGAATCGTCAGGATCGCCCTTCGCTACCGCGCGGGCGTCGCGGTCGCCCTGCTGGCCACGCTCGCGGCGTCCGCCTTCCACCTCGCGATCCCGGGCCTGGTCGGCGCTTCGGTCGACGGCGCGCACAGCCTGCTCGACGGCGGAGCGGCGACCCGGGACGCCGCCCGGTCGGCGCTCTACCACGCGGCGTTCCTGCTGCTGGGGGCGTCGATACTGCGCGGGCTCTTCACGCTTGCCCACAACTACAGCGGCGAGGCGATCGGCCATCGCCTCGCGCACGACCTCAGACTGACCTTCTATCAGAAGCTCCAGCGCCTCGGCTTCTCCTTCCACGACCGGATCCACACGGGCGAACTGATCACCCGCGGCATGCTCGACCTCGAAGGGGTCCGGATGCTGATCAACCATGGGCTGCTGCGGGCGGTGCAGATGATCGTGCTCATTGTTGCCGGCGCTTTTCTGCTTGTTTCCACCGACCTCGTACTGGGTCTGCTGAGCCTGAGCTTCGTCCCCTATATCGCGTGGCGGTCGACGACGACGCGGCTAAGGCTGCGTTACCTGTGGAACCTGTTCCAGGACCGCATGGCGGTCCTCGGCCGGATCATGGACGAGAACCTGACCGGCATCCGGGTGGTCCGGGCATTCGGCGCAGAGCGATTCGAGCTCCGCAAGTACGACCGGTCCGCGGCCGAGGCGCTGCAACTTTCCTCGAGACGCATCAACGTGCGCGTCGCCTCGACGACCGAAATGACCTTCGCCTATTTCGTCGCGATGGGGCTGGTGCTCTGGGTGGGCGGCGAGCGCGTGATCGCGGGGACCATGACGGTGGGAACCCTGACGGAATTCCTGACCTTCATCACCATCCTGCAACTCCCGGTGCGGTCGCTCGGGCTGGTGGTGAATTCCTTCGCGCGCGGGTCGTCCTGCGGGGCGCGGCTGTTCGCGGTGATCGACCTGGAGCCCTCCATCCGCGACCCGGAAGACGCGCGGGAGCTCGAAGTGAGCGACGGCACGGTTCGCTTCGAGAACGTGAGCTTCGCCTATGACGAAGCAGGACCGCTCGCGCTGGACGGTATCTCGTTCGAGGTCCGACGCGGGCGGACGCTGGGAATCGTCGGTCCGCCGGGAAGCGGCAAGTCGACCGTCGCGCACCTCCTGCCGCGCTACTACGACGTCACGAGAGGGCGCATTACCATCGACGGGCAGGACATCCGCGAGGTCACCCTCGACAGCCTGCGCCGGGCCGTTCGGGTCGTGCAGCAGGATCCGTTCCTCTTCACCGCCTCGATCGACAACAACATCGCCTATGGCGATCCGTGGACGGAGGAGCGCCCGATCCGGGACGCCGCGGGCGTCGCTCAGATCGACGGCTTCATCGGCCAGCTCGCGGACGGTTACGAAACCCTGGTGGGCGAGCGCGGCGTGTCGCTGTCCGGCGGGCAGAAGCAGCGTGTCGCGATCGCGCGGACCGCGCTATTGGCCCCGGCGGTGCTGGTGTTCGACGATTCGACCGCGGCGATCGACGCGGCGACCGAGAGCCAGATCCGCGAGGCGCTCGCCGACCGCTCGGAGAACACCGCGAGGATCGTCGTCTCCCATCGGCTCGCCGCGATCCGCGACGCGGACGATATCCTGGTCCTGGAGGCCGGACGGGCGATCGAGCACGGCACGCATGAGACGCTGATCGCCCGGGGCGGCCATTACGCCAGACTTTTCGCGCTGCAAAGCCGGGAAGGCATCGCGGGCGGATTGCAGGGAGCGGCCGAATGAGCGCCGCCGCCGAATCGCAACGCCCGCCGCGCGCCGTCGTCGGCTCCCAGATCAGCCGCGACGAGGAGATATTCGGCGCGGCCTACGATCGCCGCGTCGCAAGCCGTTTCGCCGGCTTTGTCGGGCCCTATCGGCGCTGGCTCCTGTTCGCCATCGGCGCCGTGACGGTCTTCACGGGCGCCCAGCTGCTGATCCCGCTGGTCATCCGCCATGCGATCGACCACGCGATCCTCGCCGACGGGGGCGACGTCGTGCAGCTGCAGCTTACCGCCGCCGTGTTCGGCGTCGTAATCCTGGTCAGCTACGGCGCCAACTACATGCAGGACCGGCTGGTCGGGCATATCGGCGAGCGGGTGATCTTCGATCTTCGACGCGCCATGTTCGCCCATCTCCAGGACGTCTCGCTCTCATTCATGGACAAGACCGAGGTCGGGCGGATGATGTCCCGCCTGCAGGGTGACGTGAACTCGCTCCAGGAATTCCTGGAGAACTCGGTCACGGCGTTCGGCGACCTCCTCCTCCTGGTCGGCATTGTGGTCATCATGCTGACGCTCCATCTGGAGCTCGGACTGCTGACGCTGGTGCTGGTTCCGACGCTGGCCGTGGTCCGGCTGGTCTGGCTGCCGCGCGCGCGGATCGCCTTCCGCCGCGCCCGCGAGACCAACTCCATCGCCAACGGGGCGCTGGCCGAGGCGATCCATGCGGTCCGCACCGTGCAGGGCATGGGCCGCGAGGACGTGAACTTCATCCTCTATGGCGACAAGGCGGCCGAGAATCTGAACGCCCATTTGAGCGCGGCCCGATACGCCCAGGCGATGGTGCCGATCGTCGATACCCTGACCGGCGTGGCGCTCGCCATCGTCGTCGTGCTGGGAGGGTCTCTGGTGCTCGACGATGCGCTGGAGATCGGGGTGATGGTCGCCTTCGTGTTCTACGTCCAGCGCTTCTTCGACCCGATCCGCTCGCTCACCATCCAGTACAGCATCATGCAGCGCGCCATGGCCTCGGGGCAGCGGATCTTCGAGGTGCTCGACGTTCCGCTCGCCATCGTCGACAAGCCGGGCGCGCTGTCTCCCAAGCGCATGCGGGGGGCGATCGCTCTGGACGACGTGACCTTCGGCTACAACCCAAGCCAACCGGTGCTGCACGGGGTGAGCTTCACGATTTCGCCGGGCGAGACGGTGGCGCTGGTCGGGCCGACCGGTTCGGGCAAGACCAGCATCACCGCCCTCCTCCACCGGTTCTACGACGTATGGGAAGGCCGGGTGTGCATCGACGGGCGCGACGTGCGGGAATACGCCCGCGCGGCGCTCGGCCGGCATATCGCGATGGTGCTTCAGGACCCGTACCTGTTCACCGGCACGGTTCTCGACAACATCCGCTTCTCCACCGAGACCGCGACCCGGGAGGATATCGAGAGCGCGGCCCGCGTCGTCGGGGCCCACGACTTCATCGTCCAGCTCGCAGACGGCTACGACACCGTGCTCGACCAGCAGGGGCGCAACCTGTCGCTCGGCCAGCGGCAATTGCTGAGCTTCGCCCGCGCGCTGGTCGCCGACACGCCGATCCTGATTCTCGACGAAGCGACGGCGAATATCGACTCCTACACCGAGCGCCGCATCCAGGTCGCGCTCGAACGCCTGCTGGAAGGGCGCACCGGCATCGTCATAGCGCACCGCCTGGCAACGGTGCGCGGCGCCGACCGGATCCTCGTCCTGAACGAAGGCCGGATCGTGGAAAGCGGCACCCACGATTCGCTGGTCGCGGCGCAGGGACTCTACGCCCGGCTGCACGCATTCAACTACGCCTCCTTCGACGACATTCCGGACGATCTGGTCGCCCAGGCGGCGGGCGCCGCGGCGCGCACCTGACCCGCATGCATCCCGGATTCGTCCCATGACCCAGTCCGACCGCGACCTGATGCGCCAGGGCTACATCGTCTACGCCGTGCTTTGCTCCGGGCTGGTGGCGAGCCAGTTCTTCCGCGTCTCGAACGCCGTCATCGCCCCGGAGTTGATGGCCGAGCTCGCCATCGGCACCGAGACCATGGGGGTGGTCAACGGAACCTATTTCCTCGCTTTCGCGGCAATGCAGATCCCGGCCGGCATGTTGCTCGACCGCTACGGCGCGCGGCGGATGATCCCCGGCCTGTTCCTTCTCGCCGTCGCCGGTTCGGTCCTCTACGCGGCGGCGCAAAGCGGGCCGGAGCTGATCGCCGGCCGTGCCCTGATCGGTATCGGCTGCGCGCTGGGCCTGATGGGACCGATGGTCGTGATCGCCCGCTGGTTCGAGCCGCAACGCTACGCGCGGCTGATCTCGCTCCTGTTCACTGTCGGCGGGCTTGGCTCCCTGATGGCCTCGACCCCGCTCGCCGCGGTTTCGGAAGCGATCGGCTGGCGCGGCGCATTTTTTCTGATGGCGGCGCTGACGGGCGTCATCGCGGTTCTGATCTTTCTGATCGTCCGCGACGCGCCGCCGGGCTCGTCCCACACAGACACCCGGCGGGAAACCATGGGCGAGATGTGGCGCGGCCTGCGCGAAGTCCTCGCTCTTCGCGAAATGTGGTGGATATGCGCGGTCCAGTTCGTCAGCTACGGAACGATGCTCACCATCGTGGGGCTGTGGGCCGGCCCCTATCTGAACGACGTACACGGGCTCCGGGGGGTGGACCGGGGCAACGCGCTGCTCGGCCTCAACGTCGTGCTGTTCGGCGCGGTGATCCTGTTCTCCCAGGTCGAACGCTGGCTCGATTCGCGCAAGACCGCGGTCCTGGGGGGCGGTTGCGCCGCGGTCGTTCTTCTTCTCGCCCTGGCGCTGGTTTCGGGCGTGGGTCTCTGGTCCGCGCTCGCGCTGCTGGCGCTGTTTACCGTGGCCAGCGCGTTCTTCATGCTGATCCACGCGCATGCTCGGGCGATCCTGCCCGACCGTCTGATCGGCCGCGGCCTCACCCTCCAGAACCTCTCCGTAATGCTGGGCGTCTTCGTAATCCAGGCGGTGACGGGGGTGATCGTGGGCTCCTTCGCGCCAGAAGGGGCGGAAGCGCCCGAGATCGCCTATCGTGCCGCCTTCGCATTCCTCGCCCTGAGTCTTGGCGTGGGTCTTGCGTTCTATGCCAGGATCGCCGACGTCTCGCCGCGCGGAGGCCAGACCGGGTAAGCGGCCTTTAGACGACGCCGGCGGTAATCGTCGTCACCTGGCGGCGGCGGTAATCGCCGGCGCGGACGGGTGGATGCAGCGCGGCCTCCCCGGGACGCTTGCAGGTCTCGATGCACTCGATTGTCGCGTCGTGGTTGGGGTGGGCGAAGAAGGCGATCGACAGCCGCCCGGTCCCGGCGCCGGCAGGCGGGTTGGCGACGCGGTGGAGGTTCGAGAGCCACCGGTCGTTGGTCCAGGTCATCATCAGATCGCCGATATTGACGATGAAGCTGTCGGGGGGCGGGATCACGTCGATCCACTCGCCATCCCGGCCGCGCACCTGGAGCCCGCCGGGGCTGTCGTCCGCGAGCAGGATGGTGTGGCTTCCGAAATCGGTATGAGCGCCGCAGCGAAGCTGTCCTTCCTCCGGCGGTTCGGATTGCTCCGGATAATGCAGCACGCGGACGGTGCTCGCATGGCGGTCGAACTTGTCGAGGAAGAAGCCTTCCCGAAGACCCAGGGAGTCCGCGAAGATTCCGAGCAGTTCGACGTTGAGCGCTTCGAGCGCGCGGTAGTAGGCCTTGAACGCGGCGACCGTGTCGTCCGCACCCCGCGGCCAGATATTGTCCTGGTAGGCGAAACCGGCCTCGGCCGCAGTGTAATAGGGATCGTCCGGCAGGTCGAAGGGACCGAAGATGAAACCTTCGCGGAGATCCGCCGGGGCCCTGTCGGTGCGGGTCGAGCCGTTGAACTCCGACCGCAAGGGCGTATAGCCCCGATTGAGCGTACCGGCGCTGTCCGAGAACGCGGTTTTTTCGGGCTCCGGCCAGGAGAACATCTTCCGGGCCGCGGCGCGTATGGCCTCGATGGTCGCCGCAGGAACGGCGTGCCCGGCGACGACGAGAAAGCCGATCTCCTCGACCGCCCGGGCGACCGCTCGGGCGACTTCGGCGCGGCGGCGGGATATGTCGATGACGGGAACGCCGCTCATGGGATCAGGCCGTCGCCACCGCCGGGCGGCGCAGCGGGCGGTCGTCGATCGGGATGTGGAGCGCCGTGGCGGCAAGCCCGAGCACCACCCCGCCCCAGAAGATCAGGTCGTAGTTGCCCATCGCGTCGTAGACGATACCCCCGAGCCAGATCCCGAGAAAGCTCCCGATCTGATGGCTGAAGAAGGTGATCCCGACCAGCGTCCCTATGAAGCGGGTGCCGAAGATCTGTGCCACCACGCCGGTGGTGAGCGGCACCGTGGCAAGCCACATCAGCCCCATCACGCAGGCGAAAACGATCACGCTGACGGCCGAGATGGGCAGCATGATGAACACCGCCATGACGACGGCGCGCGCGCCGTAGATGATCGAGAGCAGGTACTTCATCGACCTCCGCGCGCCGAGATTGGCCCAGAAGATGCAGCCTACGATGTTGAACCCGCCGATCAGCGCGAGCGCCGTCGCCCCGAGCCAGGCGGGCTGTTGCAGGTCGGTCAGATAGGCCGGCAAATGGGCGCCGATGAACATCGTCTGGAATCCGCAGACGAAATAACCGGCATTGAGCAGGTGGTAGCCGCCATGACCGCCCGCCTCGCGCAGCGCGGCGCCGATCCGCTGTGTGGAATGCTCGTCCGCGGGCTGGCGGTTGCCGCCGGCGAGGATGGCGGAAAGCGGCACGATCAGCGCCGCCATCCCGGCGATGATAATCAACCCCGTCGACCAGCCGTTCTGGGTCAGCAGCCACTGACCGAGAGGCACCAGGAGAAGCTGGCCGGAAGAACCGCCGGCGCTCGCGATGCCGAGATAGATGCTGCGCTTGGCGGGCGGCGCGACCCGGCTGATCGTCGCCAGCACGATCGAAAAGCTGGTCATGCTCATGCCGAACCCGGTCATGAATCCGACGCCGACGGTCGCGTCGATGGGCGCGGACGCCTCCGCCATCAGCCACAGCCCGCCGGCGTAGATCGCGCCTCCCGCTCCGACCACCTTGCCCGGTCCGAACCGATCGGCGAGCCATCCCACGAAAGGGGTCGAGACGCCCCAGACCAGGCTCTGCAGCGCGACCGCGAAGGCGAACACCTCCCGGTCCCAGCCGAGTCCGGTGCTGATCGGTGCCATGTAGAGACCGAGATTCTGCCGCAGCCCGAAGGAGAGCAACAGGATCACGGTGCCTCCGAGGAGAACGACGAACGGCGTGCGCCAGCCGCGCGAGATCATGGGCTTTCCCAGCTGGCCAGGGATTGCGCCGTCAGACACGCCCGCCATTGCCGGCTGTCGCCCATCACGTTCGATCTTCGCCAGAAGTTGTCCCGCGAATGACTTCGTCGGCGAGACTGAACAGTTCCTCGCGCAACGCCTCCGCCGTGTCGAAATCCTGGTAGCGTCCCGCCTCGATGTCGGCGATGCCAGCCGCTACCGCTATGCGCATCGCCCCAAGGCGGATACCCGCCTCCTGCCGCTCAAGCGACTCGTTCTGGAGATCGGAAGGCACGAAATATCGTGTCGGCATGACCGGTTTTCCAAGGGACAACAAGAGCGGGGATCATACGCTATTTCCCCAACTCGACGCGGAACGGAAGTTTGTGTCCCGAAGGAGTCGCATTGCGGCTGGAACGCCAATATTCGATAGTCGCCGTGGATAATCCCATGATTCGGCGCACACTACGCGATGTATGAGAGCCTGCCGCCACTGGGCGTACCGTGACGATGGGGCTCCGCCTGGAGCGCGCCGACGGGTTCGCGCCGGTCGAAATCGGGGCGGTCAACGCCGCGCTTGCGCGGTTCGGCGCCATGGTGTGGCCGCTCGACCTCGGCGGGGTTGCGTCCGATATTCGCGGCCTTCTGGCCCGCCCGACGCTCGATGCCGCCGAAGTGGAGCGAATCAAGGCGGCGTTTTTCCTCTCCCGCGACGCGCTGCTGGCAAAGCTGGCCGAGGCCGGCCGGTCTCCGCATGTCCCGGGCGGCGGGGCGCTGGAGACCGCGGTCGCGAACCACGGCTATTCCTACCCACAGCTCTTCGTCGTGGAGGCGGGCGCCGATTACACGCGCTTCGACCGGTTCCACGTCAATGTCGCCGAGGACGGCGCCGGGGTCGACGAGGTCATGCAGATCCTCTCCGGCGGCGGCGTGCGTATCCTCCAGAGACTGCCGGACGGGGAGGCGGTAACGCTAACCCTCGACTGTCCGTCGGCGGAGCAAGGCTGGACCGTCACCTATGACGGCGCGGTCCCGCATATCGGCAGCATGTCGTCGGCCGCGCCGGGGACCAAGGCGCTGATGCAGGTGTTCGGCCCCGCGCGCTGGACCATGCGCTACGACACCGGCTGAGCGCGCCCGCTCCGATAAGGCTTTTCCTATCCCGATCGCAAGAAATCCGTATTGGCGGCCGCGTCGCGCCCGCCCCACGTCGAGTCATGAAGACCCATGACATACGGGAGCGATCCGATGCGGGACAGAGGACGCCGCCTGAGACATTTCATCGCCGCGACCGGCCGCGCGTGGCGCAACCTCCTGCGCCTATCCGAAGCGAGGGCCGGGATGAAGAACCCGGCCCCGCGGCGGCATGTCGAGGTATTCGCCGGCGGGTACCGCCGTCGACCGAGCTTTCGTTACATGATCTAGGGGTCGCCTTCACGCTTCACTCCGAATACCCGGAGCACACGGGAGAACCAGATGCAGGAACTGACCGCCGCGAGAGCCGAGACCTTTACCGGCGCGCCGTCTCCGGAGAAGGTCTGTCTGTTCGAGTCGGCCCTTTGGGCCCCACGGAAGAACCCGGAGGCGCTATTGCTCGACATGCGCCCCGCCTTTTCGACGGGCGGGTTTCCCCTGCCCCGGTATCGCCGCAAGCACATGCTCATCGTCGATGCCGGCGGGGCGCTGCCGCCCTGCGGCGGATATATGGAGGATGCCGGGCGCAACCGGTATATCGACGGGTGCTCGGCTTCGCTGCTCGTGATGCCGCCGCGCAAGGGCGATCCCTGCATCAACCATCTGCACATCGTCCCCGGCACGGTGCAGACCGCACACCATCATCCGAGCGACCGGATCGGGATGGTGGTCCGGGGCCGGGGACTCGCCCACCATGAGGCGGGGGCCCCGATGGTCCTCTACCCCGGCAGGGCGTGGAAGCTGTTCGCCGGCGAGCGCCATCATTTCGAGACCCGCGAGGACTCCCTCGACGTGCTGGTGTTCCATCCGGACAGCGCGTGGGGCCCGACCGACGAGGCGCATCAGATGCTGGATGCGACTATTATATGACGGGTACAAGGGGCGCCTCGCCCCGGGAGATCGAGCGTTTGAGCGGACCGGCCGGCCGGGACATCGCGATTGTCCACAGTTCCGACATCCATGTGGACGACGGCTATACCGCGCGCGTCCATGGCGGCGACGGCGCGCGCGGGCTCAAATGCGTCCTCGATACCGCTTCGGCGCTTGCCGCCGACGTGGTGCTGCTGGCGGGCGACGTGTTCGAACACAACCGCCTGCCCGACCCCCTGCTCGAACGCGCCGCCGGGCTCCTGTCGGATTGCGGTATCCCGGTCGTCATGCTGCCCGGCAACCATGACCCGCTGACCGCCGACTCGGCTTACCGCCGCTGCGGGATGGAGGAAGTCGACAACCTCCACATCCTCGGCCTCACGCACGACCGCGCGGTGCATTTCGCCTCGCTCCACCTGGAAGTCTGGGGCATCGCCCATCGCGACTACGGCAACATGGCGCCGCTCGGAGCCGCACGGCCGCGCACCACGCGATGGCAGGTCGCGATGGCGCACGGCCATTACGAGGGCGACACCGACACGGGCGCGGCGCACCGCCCGTCCTGGATTGTCACGGACGCGGAGATCGCGGCGACGGGCGCGGACTACGTCGCGCTCGGCCACTGGAACCGGCCGGTCCGGGTGGGCACCGGAACCGTGCCCGCGTGGTATTCCGGCTCGCCCGACCTCGCCAGGACGGTCAACCGCGTGGCGCTCTCCACGGACGGCACGGTGACGGTGAGCCGCGAGGAGATTCTCTGGGATTAGCCCCGCCCCTCACTCCTCCGGCGGGAAGCGGCATTCCACCGTGTAGTTGGAGCCCGAGCGCCCGAGCGTGCTCGAGAACAGGGCGAAGCCGTGCACCGTGAAGGGTACGGCGCGGAACAGCGTGTTGGCGGCGAGCCAGTCGCGCACCTCGCCGGGCCGGCCCCGGTTGAGCCGAGCCACCGTGACATGAGGCCTGAATTTCCGGACCTCGGGCGGCTGGCCGGCGCGCACCGACGCGGCCTCGATCCGGTCGCGCAGCGCGGCGATCTCCGGGTTGGACTCGACCCCTAGCCAGACCGCGCTGACCTTCCCCCGGCGCTCGAAATGGCCGGCGCCCGAAAGCGTCACCGCAAAGGGCTCGAACCGGATCGCGGCGGCCTCCTGGGCGATGTCTTCCATCGCGTGCCCCTCGACCTCGCCGACGAAACGGAGCGTGATATGGAGGTTCTCCGGGTCTACCCATCGCGCCCGGTCGATCCCGGCTGAAATCGACGCGATTCGCATGCGGAGCTCCGCCGGGAGCTCCAGACCGAAGAACAGGCGGATCATGGGGCGCCGTCAGAGGATCAGCGTGAGCACGCCGGTATAGCCGTAGAGGCGGTTGTTGGAGATCTCGCCGTTCGCGTAGAAGCCGACGATCGGTACGTCCTCGCCCACCGCCTCGGCGACGGCGGTCATCTCCTGGTCGTCGCGGGAGAACATGTTCGGCCCGCGCGCGACGCAGGAATAGTAGAGCCCCGCACTCGCCGCCTCGCCGGCCCGGCCGGTCACGTCGCCCAGCATCCGTTCGAGGTCCACGAAGGCGCTCGGCCCGTCGCGGCGGACGAACAGGATCTTGTCGCCCGAATTCAGGCGCTCGCCGATCGAGAGCCAGCCGTTGCCGGGGTCGATGCCCATCACGTTGCGCACCAGGTAGTCGGCCGTGTCGCTGCCGGCGATGGGAAGCGCGGCATGGATGTAACCCCCGACGCGTTCCAGATTGCGCGCCAGAACCTCGCCGATGTCCTCCTTGAAAACGTCGAGCGCCGGGCGGCCGTTGAGCTCGTAAAGCACGTTGTCGCGCGCCCTGGTCACGTCGTGCACCTTGCCGATGGGGGTGCAGCCCTGGCTCAACCCGGTGGTCACCGCGAGATCCTCGGCCAGCAGCACGCCCGAGAGGCCGCCCTCGACGATCTCGCCCGCGACCTGCCTGATCGCGTTCCTGGACGCGGTGAGCCCGCCGACCAGGAAACACTCCGTGTCGTCGCAGAGCGAATCGATGATCGCCGGCAAATACTGGTTGCGCGGATCGCCGTGGACGACACCGAGCACCGGTCGCCGCCGCGCGGCCCAATCGCGAATTTCTTCCGGCAGAGGCTCTCCGGGCCGCGAGATCGGCGGCAGGATCCGGTAACTGTCCCCGGGGACCTCGCCCACCAGCACCGCCATCGCGGCGGTGTTGAAGTACTCCTTGCCCCCGACGCAGACCCCGAAGCCGATGGTGCCGACCCAGTCCGCGATCCCGGTCGCGTCCTTCAGCCGCGCCACGATCCGCTCGAACGAATCGGCGAGCAGGTCGGTCACGTAGACGAAGCCGAGCGTCGCGTCGCCGGTCGGACCGAGCTGTCCGATGCAGCGCTCGGCAATAGCTTCCCAGTCGCCGCCGCCGGCATGGCCGGCGCGGAAGCCCTGCTTCTGGATCGTCATGGAACCCTCTCGATCACGGCAACAGTTTCATAACATAGGGCAGGATCCGCTCGACGATAACGGCGACACCGTCCGCGTTGGGATGAATCCCGTCCGCCTGGTTTAGACGCGGCTCGACCGCCACGCCATCCAGGAAAAACGGATACAGGACGACGCCGTGCCGTGCGGCGAGCCGGGGATAGATGCCGTCGAACGCCTCCCCGTATTCGCGCCCCAAATTGGGCGGCGCGTACATCCCGGCCAGCAGCACCGGGATTTCGCGCCGCTTCAGCTCGGTCAGGATCGCGTCGAGATTGTCGTAGGTCGACGCCGGATCGATTCCCCGGAGCCCGTCATTTGCGCCGAGTTCCACGATCGCGGCGTCCGGGCGGTCGGCGAGCGACCATGCGAGCCGCGCGCGCCCGCCGGCCGAGGTGTCGCCGGCGACGCCCGATGCGAGGACCCGGACGTCCTGGCGCCCGGCGGCGTGCAACGCGCGTTCCAGCCGCGCCGGGAAGGAATCCGGGGCCGCGAGCCCCCAGCCGGAGGTCAGGCTGTCGCCGAGCACGAGCAGCCGGGTCTCCTCAGCCGCCACGGCGGGCGGGCCGGCAATCGCCGCGAGCAGGACGGCCAACAGCCCCCGCCGCGTGATATTGATTCCGCGCGCAAAACCGCCATATCGAGCCCTGTAACCCGAACGACCCCCGGAAATGCCCCGCGAAGCCGCCGCCCCGCCCGACTCCGCCGACGCCCCGCTCGTCCGCCTCGACCGCATCGAGCTCAGCCTCGAGAGCGCGGCGGGCAAGGTCGATATTCTTCGCGGCATCGATCTCTCCGTCGGGCGTGGCGAAACGATCAGCGTGGTGGGCCCGTCAGGTTCGGGAAAAACCAGCCTGATGATGGTGATCGCCGGCCTCGAACGCCAGACCCGGGGCCGGGTGGAGATCGACGGCCGCGGCCTCCTGGCGCTGGATGAGGACGCGCTCGCCCGCCTTCGCCTGGACTATATCGGGATCGTCTTCCAGAACTTCCACCTCGTGCCGACGATGACCGCGCTGGAGAACGTCGCCATCCCGCGCGAGCTCGCCGGCAGCGCCGCCGCCTTCGACGAAGCCGCCGAGACGCTCGAACGCGTCGGTCTCGGCCACCGCCTCGGGCACTATCCCGGCCAGCTTTCCGGCGGCGAGCAGCAGCGCGTGGCGCTCGGCCGCGCCTTCGTCGCGAAACCGGCGCTGTTGCTGGCCGACGAGCCGACCGGCAATCTCGACGGCGACACCGGAAACGCGGTGATCGACCTCCTGTTCTCGCTGGTCGCGGAGGCGGGAACGACGCTGCTCCTGGTCACCCACAACCCGGACCTTGCCGGCCGCTGCGCACGCCGTCTGACACTCTCGGACGGTCGGATCGCCGCCGACCGGATGACGGCGGACGCACCGTCGTGACCGGCGGCGCCAGGGTGGCGTTCCGCTTCGCGCTCCGCGAACTTCGCGGCGGGTTGCGGGGCTTCCGGATCTTCGTCGCCTGCCTCGCGGTCGGCGTCGCCGCCGTTGCGGCCGTGGGCTCGACGACATCGGCGATCCGCGACGGGATCGAGGCTGACGGCCGCAAGACGCTGGGCGGGGACATCTCGATCCGCAGCCTGCACCGCGATATCGGTCCTGAGCGGAAGGCATGGCTGGAAGCCTCGGGAACGGTGTCCCGGACGCTGCGCATGCGGGCGATGGCGCGGACCGTGGACCGGAGCGCCCGGTCGCTGATCGAGCTCAAGGCGGTCGACGGCGTCTACCCGCTTTACGGGGCGCTCTCGCTTACCCCCGGAGCATCCGCCGACACGGCGCTGGCGAAGGACGGAAACGGGGTGTGGGGCGCGGCGGCGGAGGAGCCCCTGCTGCGCAAGCTCGGCGTGCGCCGCGGCGCGCGAATCCGCATCGGCGACGCGGAGTTCGAGCTGCGCGGGACCATCGCGCACGAGCCCGACCGGCTGGGCGACGGCGGGTTGATCGGCCTCGGGCCGAAGGTAATCGTTTCCGCCGACAGCGTCGCCGCGACCGGGCTGATCCGGCCGGGCAGCCTGGTCCGCTATTTCTACAAGATCCGGCTCGACCCCGGCGCCAACCTCGAAGACTGGCGCGGGCGCCTCGACAACCGATTTCCGGAAGCCGCCTGGCGGGTGCGCGACCGCACCAATGCCTCGCCCGCGGCGCAGCGCTTCATCGACGGCACCCAGGTCTTCCTCACCCTGATCGGGCTGACCGCCCTGCTCGTCGGCGGGGTGGGGGTCGGCAACGCGGTGGGCAATTACCTATCGGGACGCATGGAAACCATCGCGACCTTCAAATGCGTGGGCGCCTCGGGCGGCGTAATCTTCGGCGTCTACCTGATCCAGATTCTTGCCATGGCCGCGGTCGGGATCGCCATCGGCCTCGTCCTCGGCGCGGCCGCCCCTCCGCTCGCGGGCGAGCTCGTCAACGCCGCGCTGGGCGTGGATGCGCGCTTCGGCGTCTACCCGGACGTGCTGGGGCTCGCCGCCGCGTTCGGCCTCCTGGTCGCGCTTCTGTTTTCGATCTGGCCGGTCGCGCGCGCCTGCGAGGTTCCGGGATCGGCGCTGTTCCGCGCGGCGATCGTCGAAGTCCGCGTCTGGCCGCGCCCTTGGGCCGTCGCCGCCACCGTTGCGGTCGCGGCGATCCTCGCCCTTCTCGTGATCGCGACCGCCGACAATCTCGGCATGGCGCTCTGGTTCGTCGGCGGCAGCGCGGCGGCCTTCGCGCTGTTCCGGGCCGCGGGCTACGGGCTGGAGCGCGGCGCGGCCCAATTCCGCCGGGTGCGCGGCGCTTCGCTCCGCCTCGCGCTCGCTAACCTGCACCGCCCGGGCGCGCCCTCGGCCAAGGTGGTGCTGTCGCTTGGGCTCGGCCTGGCCGTCCTCGTGGCGACGGTTTCCATCGAGGGCAATCTGCGCCACCAGGTGGCGAACAGCCTGCCGTCCGACGCGCCCGACTTCTACTTCGTCGACCTGCAACCCGACCAGGTTGAAGCGTTCGAGCGCGTCGTCCAGACGGTTCCGGGAGCGAAGGGCCTCCGCCGGGTGCCGATGCTGCGCGGCCGGATCGTCCGGATCGCCGGGAAACCGGCCTCGGAGGCCGCGATCGATCCCTCCGCGCGCTGGCTGCTGCGCGGCGACCGGGGAATCACCTGGTCGGCCGCCCCCTCCACCGACATGCACCTCGTTGAGGGTCGCTGGTGGCCCGCCGACTACGCCGGCCCGCCGCTGATATCGCTTTCCCACGACGCGGCGAGCGGTCTCGGGGTCGGTATCGGCGACACGCTCACGGTCAACGTGCTCGGGCGCGCGATCGCCGGGACGATCGCCAATATCCGAGAGGTGCGCTGGCGCTCGCTCAGGATCAACTTCGTAATGGTGTTCTCGCCGGGCGTGCTGGAAGGCGCGCCGCAGACCCATCTCGCCACGCTCAACGCGCCGGACGGGGCACTCGCCGGGATCGAGGCCGCGGTGACCGACCGCTTCCCCAACGTGACGGCGATTCGCGTGGGGGAGGTGCTCGACCTGGTGCGCGATGTCCTCGACCGGATCGCCGCCACGGTGCGGGTCGCGGCGGGCGTGACGCTGCTCGCCGGCATCCTTGTGCTGGCGGGCGCCGCGGCCGCGGGTCACAGGCGCCGGGTATACGATTCCGTCGTGCTGAAGGTGCTGGGCGCCACGCGGCGGCGCGTGCTCCAGGCCTATGCCATCGAATACGGGCTGCTCGGGGCCGCGACGGCGGTCGTCGCGGGGTTTGTCGGCACGGTCGCCGCCTGGGCCGCCGTGACCCAGATGATGGAGTTCGACTGGCTGTTCCAGCCCTGGATCGTCGTCGCGACGGTCGCGGGATCGGCCGTGCTCACCCTCGGCTTCGGCTTCCTCGGCACCTGGCGCGCGCTGGGCGACAAGGCCGCGCCGCTGCTGCGAAACGAGTAATGCCGGACGCTTGATTTTCGGGGCCGCCGGACCATATGGTAGCCACGTTCAATCGCAGCTTCGGAGAGGATGCTCATGGCGTTCGGAACGGAACGGACCGTGCTGCGCACGGGGCAAGCAACGGAGGCATTCGATGCCGGCCTCAGGGCGCACATGCTTCGGGTCTACAACTACATGGCCTCGGGCCTGGCACTGACCGGGATGGTCGCCTATGCGGCGGCATATTCCGGGCTCTACGCCCAGCTCGCCGCCACCCCGCTGATCTGGGTGGTGATGCTTGCGCCGCTCGGCTTCATCTTCTTCCTGAGCTTCAAGATCCAGACCATGCGCGCCTCGACCGCGCAGACCCTGTTCTGGGCGTTCGCGGGGATCATGGGGCTTTCGATGGCCTTCATCTTCCTCGCCTTCACCGGGGCCAGCATCGCCCGGGTGTTCTTCATCACCGCCGGCACCTTCGCGGCGATGAGCCTCTGGGGCTACACCACCAAGCGCGATCTGACGGGGATGGGATCGTTCCTGTTCATGGGGCTGATCGGCATCATCCTCGCTTCGATCGTCAACATGTTCATCGGATCGAGCGCGCTGCACTTCGCGATCTCCGTGATCGGCGTGATCATCTTCGTCGGGCTGACCGCCTACGACACCCAGAAGATCAAGAACGAATACGCCGAATGGCACGATTCCGAGACCTCGTCGAAGCTCGCCATCATGGGCGCGCTCCGGCTCTATCTCGACTTCATCAATCTGTTCATGCTGCTGCTGCACTTCTTCGGAGACCGCCGCTAGGCGGCTTCCGTTTCGCACGCTCAGGGGGCGCCTTCGGGCGCCCCTTTCCGTTCGGACGCGATAGGGCTGGACGCGGCGCCCGGGCGGCGGGATCATCGGGCGGATACGAACGCGGCCGCGCGCCGGGGAGGACAGGATGACAGGAACGGTCTATGCCGGCGTCGGGCACTGGCAGGCGAGCAGTCCGAAGGTCCGCACATGCGGCTTCTTCCGCCGGCGCGCCGGCGACGGAGATTGGCAGGCCCTGACGCAAGGACTGCCGCAAGACCCCGAAATCCGCGCCATCGAGCTCCACCCCGACGATCCCCGGATCGTCTTCGCGGGCACGCAGGACGGGATCTATCGCAGCGACGACGGCGGCGACACATGGGCCACGCTCGCCCTGCCGGGGGAAATGCGGACGGTCTGGTCGATCGCCTTCGACCCGCGCAACGCGGACACGATGTTCGTCGGTGTGGAGGGGTTCGCGATCTGGCGCACCCGCGACGGCGGCGGCGCGTGGGAACGGCTCGACGTCCCGAAGCCCGGCGGAATACCCGAATGCCCGTTCGCGACGCGCGTCACGCGGATCGCCGTCGATCCCAACGATGCGGACCGCGTCTATGCCGGGCTAGAGGTCCTCGGCGTGGTCCGCAGCCTCGACGGCGGCGACAGCTGGGCCGACGTGAGCGGCGACCTCCTGTCGCTGGCCGCGGCGAACGAGCATTTGCAGAGCGGGCTGCTCACCGGCGATCCGCTTGAGGGGATGGTGGACATCCACGCGATCTCGGTCAGCCGGAACGAGCCCGGCAAGGTCTATCTCGCCAACCGCATGGGGCTGTTCCGCACCGAGGACGCGGGCGAGCATTGGTCCGAACTCGGGATCGGCCGGTTCTCGCCGGTGACCTATGCGCGCGACGTCTACGTGTCGTCGCACGACCCCGAGCGGATCTTCGCCGCGCTCAGCCCCGCCTCGGTCAGCGACGCGGGCGCGCTCTGGTGTTCCGACGACGGCGCGCGGTCCTGGCGCCGCTTCGACGCCGACCTTCCCATCGGCTCGACCCTGATGAAGGTCGCCGAGAGCCCGCTCGACCCGGCGCGGATCTATTGCGGCGCGCGCGGCGGACAGGTGTTCGGCACCGAGGACGCCGGCGCCACCTGGCGCGACCTGGCGCTCCCGGACGGCGTATCCGGCATCTACGCCATGGCCTGCGCTTAGGGCCGTCCCTCGATACGGCGCTGGCGCGCCTACTCGGGATGAGGAAATTCGTGGGCCGTCCTCACCCCTCGCCTCACCCTGATTAGCCGCGAAGCGTCCGCCCTCCCCCGGCCCCTCCCGCAAGCGGGAGGGGGGAAGGTGAGCGGGGGCCGCCAGTCTCCCTCTCCCCGCGGGGAGAGGGTCGGGGTGAGGGGGCTGAAACGATCCGGTGCGAACCGGGCGCGCCTCGGCATCCCCCAGCGCGTGCCCACACCCCTGTCAAGCTGTCCATATAAGCCCCTACCGAAAGGCTTGCGCCCCTACTTCCCGCGTGTCCGTTCGGCCGCCGCCTTCATCACCTCGTAGACCGCGAGCGCCTTGGGCTGGTCCTTGAGCACTGCCTCGGCGACCGTCGACAGCCGCCGCCGGAGCTCGGTCTGCTCGTCCGGCGAAAGCTCGGTCAGCACGCCGCCGGTCTTGGTCCAGATCTTGTAGAGGCGGTCGTTGAAGGCGATGCTCCAGGGCAGAATCTCCGCATCCGCCTGCGCCGCCGCCTCCTGCAATGCCTGCTGCAGCTCGCGCGGCAGGCGGTCGTACCAGACCTTGCTGACGGCCTTGTTGATGCAGATGATCGACTGGCCGGCGCGAAGCACGTATTTGGCGATCCTCTGGTAGCCGAACGGCACGAATACCGGCATCGCCGCCTTGTTGCCGTCGATGGTGCGCTGCTGGATCGCGGGGATGACCTCCGCGAGCGGCATCGGCACCCCGGTGGCGCCGACCCGGCGCATGGTTTCCATCTCCAGCCGGCTGCCGAACACGCGGATCTTCCGGCCGCGGAAATCGGCGAGCTTCCGGATCGGCTCGACCGTCGCGTAGTCGGTATAGCCGTCGCAGGACATGCCGATCAGCTTGATCCCCTTGGCCTCGCCGACCGGCCAGAACGCCTTCCTGAATTCCGGATCGTGCACGGTGCGCTGGCCGTGCGCGATATCGTCGAAGATGCCCGGGGCGGTGACCACGCCGTAGCGCCGGTCGACCCCCGTCATGAACGCGGGCGGCACCGCGATGGCTTCGATGGTGCCGAGCTGCACCCCCTCGATCATGCGCGGGACCGTGCCGAGCTGGCTGGTCGGGAAGATCCTCACGTCGAAGCTCCCCGGCGCCTTTCGCTCCAGCCCCGCCTTGACCTTCTCGGACCAGACATGAAGCGCCGTCTTGGGCGGCAACTGGTGGCCGATCTTCATCGTGTAGGTCTTGGCGGATGCGCCCACGGCCACCAGCAGCGCAGCGGATGCGGCGACCAGCCCCATTCGGAATCCGGGCATCGTTTCCTCCCTCGTATCGGTTCTTGCGGTCGTTACCGCCCGAACTATCCCGCGCGCGGAAAGTCCCGGCAAGCGGGTAAACCGCCCGTTCACGGAGAACCGTTCCCCGTCATGATCACGCCTCCTACCGTCATGCCCGGAACAAGTCCGGGGTGACAACCGGGGAGTCGGGCATGACGGAGTGGGGAGGGTCGGCGGGACCGAAATAACGATAGGAAGAGAGGAATGGTGGGCGCGGCTGGGATTGAACCAGCGACCCCTACGATGTCAACGTAGTGCTCTCCCGCTGAGCTACGCGCCCGGCCGCCGAGGGGACGGTTCTATCGCCTCGGGCGCGCGTTTGGCAAGTGCGGGCGCGGATGACAGGGCCGGGGCGATCCGCTACACCTTTGCGATCATGCAAAGCGTCGGCAAACCCCTCATCGAAGCCTCCAACCGACACGAAATCCTGCGGCCGGACGAGCAGACCGCCCCGATCGTTCTCGCCTCGCCCCACAGCGGCGCGGCCTATCCGGAGGACTTCGTCGCCAGCTCGCCGCTCGATCCGCTCGACCTCCGCCGGTCGGAGGATTGCTTCGTGGACGAGATCTATCTCGGCGCCCAGGCGCTCGGCGTGCCGCTCCTGCGCGCCCTGTTCCCTCGCGCCTTCGTCGACGCCAACCGGGAGCCGTTCGAGCTCGACCCGGAAATGTTCGAGGACGAGCTCCCGCCCTGGGTGAACGTCAATTCGAGCCGCGTGGCGGCCGGGCTCGGCACCGTCGCGCGGGTGGTCGCGAGCGGCAAGGAGATCTACGGCGCCAAGCTCCGGTTTTCGGACGCCCTCAACCGGATCGAGACCTGCTATCGGCCCTATCACAATGCGCTCCGGGGGGCGATCGACGCCACCCGCGACCGCTTCGGCTATTGCATCCTGATCGATTGCCACTCGATGCCGTCGGTGGGTGCGCCGATGGATCCCGATGCCGGGCGCGGACGCGCGGATTTCATCCTCGGCGACGGCTTCGGCACCGCCTGCGAGGGCGCCGTCGCCGACACGGTGGAGCGGACGCTGGAAGGCCACGGCTACCGGGTCACGCGCAACAAGCCGTTCGCCGGCGGGTACACCACGCGGCATTACGGTCGTCCCGGGGAAGGCGTGCATGCGCTCCAGATCGAGACCAACCGCGCGCTCTACATGGACGAGGACGCGATCGGACGGCTCCCGGCGCTCGCCGACGTCGCCGGGCACATGACATCCGTCGTGGCCGCGCTGATCCGCCTCGGCAGGGTGGACCTGGCAGCCGAATGACCGGCGCCGCGCGACCGACGTCCGGGATCGCCGTGCGCGACGCGGCGGAGGGGGACTTCGCCGCGATCGCGGAGATCTACGCCCGGCATGTCCGCTGCGGCACCGCCTCGTTCGAGGTCGAGCCGCCCGGCATCGAGACCTTGGTCAAGCGCTGGCGCGGGGTGCTCGCGGACGGGCTGCCTTACCTGGTCGCCGAATCCGACGGCGAGGTGGCGGGCTTCGCCTACGCGACCCTCTACCGCAGACGCCGCGCGTACCGCTTTACCGTGGAGCACTCGATCTATGTGCGGCGGGGCGACGCGCGGCGGGGGATCGGGGGATCGCTGATCGAGCCGCTGATCGAAACCTGCGCCGCCCTCGGCTACCGCCAGATGCTCGCGGTGATCGGGGGTTCCGACAACGCGGCCTCGATCGGATTTCACAAGCGCCACGGCTTCCGTCACGCGGGGACCCTCCCCTCGGTGGGCTACAAGTTCGACCGCTGGGTGGACAGCGTGCTGATGATCCGCCCGCTCGGCGACGGAGCCTCCTCGCCGCCTTGAGGGCAACGCAAAAAAAGGGTGGCCGCCGGAAAGCGGCCACCAATTTGGGAGGAAACGTCCAAGAACAAGAAGACGCATACGGCTTCCTTGGACGACGAAACCGCATGCCACGGGCGGGAAACTAACCATCCGCCCGGCCGGGTCAACGGTCAAATTGTCGCGGCGGGATCGGCCGCGCCACTTACTTGCCCCGCGGGCGCGTGCTACAAGACAGCCGCCGCCCGGCGGTGCGGCTCGCGGTGCCATTCGCGCGCCGCCCGGCGCTTGGATAAGTGGAATGAAATCAACGCATTATGGCTGAACCGCAAACCGGATCGCGTATCGGGATCGATATCGGCGGCACCTTCACCGACGTGGTCTATATCCGGGGCAAGGCGCTCTACCGCGGCAAGTCGGACACCACGCATTACGACCTCAAGGTCGGCTTCATGAACGCGACCAGGGCGGCGGCGGAACGCGCCGGGGTGCCGCTCGACGACGCGCTGCGCGAGGCCGGGTCGATCGCCTATTCGACCACCGTCGGCACCAACGCGCTGATCGAGCGGCGCGGCGCCCGGCTCGGGCTGATCACCACCAAGGGTTTCGAGCACACCGTCCATGTCGGGCGCGCGCGAAACTGGGGCGACGGGCTGCCGACCGAGAAGAAATACGATCGCGGCCGCGCCGTCCGCCCGGAGCCGCTGATCCCGCAGGACCGTATCGTCGGCATCCAGGAACGCGTCGACAATCTCGGCAACGTCATCATCCCGATGCGGGACGACGACGTGCGCAAGCAGGTCCGGTACCTCGTGGACAAGGGCGTGCGCGGCTTCGTCGTCGTGCTGCTCAACGCCTATGTCGACCCGGCGCACGAGAAGCGCATCGGCAAGATCATCGCCGGCCAGTTCCCCGAGTGCTATCTCGGCCACATGCCGGTCTTTCTGTCGCACGAAATCTCGCCCAAGGCGGGCGAGTACCGGCGCTCGATGACAGTGATCATCGACGCCTATCTGCGCGACCTGACCGAGGGGCATGTGCTTCGCCTCTCCGACGACCTGCGCGAGATCGGCTACCGGCGGCCGGTCTTCGTCGCCAAGAACACCGGCGGGCTGTCGTCCCTGTCGCGCTCGCAGGCGCTGCACCTGCTGGGGTCCAGCCCGGCCGCGTCGGTAATCGGCTCCGACCGGCTCGGCGAGACGATCGGCGCGCCCAACGTGATCGTCTCCGACATGGGCGGCACCAGCTTCGACGTCGGCCTGGTGGTGGAGGGCCGGGACCGGGTTTACGAATACGACCCGGTCGTCGACCGCTTCCGGGTGCAGATTCCCTACGTCGCGCACTGGTCCGTCGGCGCCGGCGGCGGGTCGGTCGCCAAGGTGGTCGACGGCGAGCTCAAGGTAGGCCCGGAAAGCGCGGGCTCGAACCCGGGGCCGGCCTGCTACGGCCGCGGCGGCGAGGAACCGACGGTCACCGACGCCGACGTGGTGCTGGGCTACATCAACCCGGAGAACTTCCTCGGCGGGCGCATCCGCATCGACGCCGCGCGCGCCGAAGCCGCCATCCGGACCCGTATCGCCGAACCGCTCGGTCGTTCCGTCACCCAAGCGGCGTGGGATATCAAGCGCCTGATCGACGGCTATATGGGCCAGGAGATGTACCGCATCTGCGCCCTGACCTCGGGCCAGGATCCGCGCGACTTCGTGCTGTTCGCGCTCGGCGGCGCGGGGCCGGTGCACGCGACCGGCTACGCCGACGGCGCCGATGTCGGCCGGGTCGCGACCTTCCCGGTCTCCAGCGTGTTCGGCGCGTTCTCGACGCTCACCATGGACGTTCTCCAGACCTATGAGCGCACGCTGCACCTCAACCTCTACTCGCACCGGGACGGAACCTACGCGGCGGGCAATATCGAGCGATTCAACCGGGAGGTGGAGGCCCTGACCGCGATCAGCGAGCGCGACATGGGAGAGGAAGGGTTCGACCCCGATTCGGTGACCCTCGAGCTTGAGGTCCACATGTGCTACGGCCAGCAGCGCCAGACCCTGCCGGTCCCCGTCCCGGGCCTCCGGCTGAAGACCGGCGACGACGTGAAGGCGATCTGCGACGACTTCAACGCGCGATACGCCGAGAAATACGGCGAGGGCGCGTGCTACCCGGAGGCCGGGATCGAGATGGTCGAGATGCGGCTGAACGCCGTCGGCCCGGCCGAGAAGCACGATTTCGTCAAGCTCAAGCGCGACCGCAAGCCGGAAGCCTCGCGGATCGGCTCGCGGATGGCCTATTGGGGGCCGGAGCCCGGCCATATCGACACCCCGGTCTACCGCCGCGAGACGCTGGGCGCGCGGGTCACCCTGCCCGGCCCGGTGCTCTGCGAGGCCGACGACACGGTGATCGTCGCCCCTCCCGGATGGAAGATCCGCACCGACGACTGGGGGACCGGGTGGATCGAACGCCTGGATTGAGGGCGGGGAAGGGTCACTGCCCGTCCGCCCCGGCTGTCACCCCGGACTTGTTCCGGGGTCCGGAGCCACCGGTTCGGGCGTCGGATCGCCTGCCCTGGACCCCGGAACAAGTCCGGGGTGACATCGGGGGGCAGGGCAAAGCCGAAGCGACGCAAGATGAGAGGCGCGGCCGGGGTCGCCGCGGTTTCTCCCTCGATCCCCTTTGTCGTCATGCCCGGACTTGTTCCGGGCATCCACGAGTCGCCGCAAGGCGACATAAGTTGGGCGGGCGAGCCGGCGGAGGGACGTGGATGCCCGGAACAAGTCCGGGCATGACGGAGGGAGGCGGTCCTCGCCGTGCCTAGCCTCTTCGACCGCCATGTCAGCCTGTTCGACGGGCTGGTCTACGACCGCGACGTATACGGCAGGCGCCCGGGCTGCGACCCGGAGCTGATCTGCCGCGGGCTGGAGCCGGTCACCGACATCGAGCGCCGCGGCATGGCGCTGCTGAACGACGTCGACGCGGACATCCTCACCCACAAGCTGAGTTCGATCGTCGAGGAGGCGCGCGACGTCTACATGGCGCTCTCGATCTCGGAAGGGATCATCACCGGCGACATGAATTGCGGCATCTTCACCGCCTCGGGCGATCCGGTGGTGGTCGGGACGGGCATATACTTCCACACGCTGCTCAACAACGCCCAGCTCAAATACATCCTCAAATACTATCGCGACGACCCCTCGGTCGGGCTCGCCGACGGCGATATCTTCTTCTTCAACGAGGAGCTCGCGGGCGGCATCCACAATCTCGACATGTTCTCCGCCATGCCGCTCTTCTGGGAGGGCGAGCTGGTCGCCTGGGCGGAGGTCGGCGGGCACCAGGGCGATACCGGCTCGATCACGCCGGGCGGCTTCGCGCCGACGGCGAAGTCGCGCTACGAGGAAGGCTTCCACATGCCGGCGGTCCGGATCGGGCGCAACTTCCGGCTCCGCCAGGACGTGCTCGATTACATGTCGGGCACGGTGCGCAACCCGCTGGTGTTCGCCGCGGACCTCAAATCGCGCGTCGCCACGTTGTTCCAGATCCGCCGCCGCTTCCTGCGCGAGGTCGAGCGGCGCGGCGTCGAGGCGATGGTCGGGGGAATGCGCCGGGTGCTGGTGCGGGGCGAAGAGGCGGCGCGGGCCCGGCTGCGCGAGACCAATGACGGCATCTTCCGCTCGGTCCTGTTCAACGACGATCACGGCACGTTCTTCGGGCTGACCCGGGTGCCGGTCATCGCCGTCAAGGAGGACGACCGGCTCGCCGTCGTCCTCCAGGGGGTCTCGCCGGAGAACCACGAGGGGCCGTTCAATTCGAGCTGGCACCTCACCCGGGCGGCGACGGCGGTCTACCTCTTCTCCTATTTCTTCCGCGGACTCCTGCCCGCCAATGCCGGGCTGCTGGAGCCGGTGAGCTACTACGTCGAGGGGCCGTCGATGATGAACGCGCCCGACGAGCTCGCGCACGGGCTCGCCAACCAGACCTGCTCCTTCGCGACCCAGAACATGTACATGATCGGCGCCAAGATGCTGTTCGGAAGCGAGCACCGCGAGGCCGTCCAGGCGCCGCAATCGCGCAACTACTCGCTGCCCATTTTCGGCGGCATGAACCGGCGCGGTTATTACGGCGTCAATTTCGGCGGCAGCACCAACGCGGGCGGCGGCGGCGGGCGCTACGACATGGACGGCGAGCACGCGCTCGGTTTCTACTGGGGGCCGTGGACCGACGCCGGCGAGGTCGAGGAGCAGGACGAGCGCCTGCCGCATCTGATCCTCTCGCGCGGGCTCGACAAGAACTTTCACGGCTTCGGCAAGTACCGGGGCGGCACTCCGCTGCTCGAGGTCGCGATGGGCTGCGGCGAAGCCGATTGCGCGATGAGCTCGTGGGGGAGCTGCGACAAGCTGAGCTTCAACTACGGGCTGTTCGGCGGCTATGCCGGCCCGCCCAACCCCAGACTGGTGATCCGCGACAGCGACCTCGCAGAACGGGTCAGGGCGGGCGAGGACGTCGAGCTCGGGCAATACGCGCTGCTCGCGGAAAAACAACTCGGGGGCGACTACGTCGTGACCTCGTCGTCGAAGGACGCCGAGGGGTTCGGCGAGAACGACCTCGTCGTGCACTCGGTCGGCGCCGGCGGCGGCTACGGCGACGTGCTGGAACGCGATCCCGCGCTGGTACTCACCGACCTCGCCGACGGGCTGATCACCCGCGACGTGGCGGAGAAGATCTACGGCGTCGCCCTCGACAAGGCCGGCGTCCGGGCCGACGAAGCCGCGACCGAACGCCGGCGCGACCGCATCCGCAAGGACCGCCTGGCCAAGGGCAGGACGTTCGAAGAGTTCGTCCGCGACTGGAAGAAGAAACGTCCGCCCGCCGACGCGATCGAAAAATACGGCAACTGGCCGGAACCGAGGCTCGAGACCTACGACGAACCGTTCTGGGGCCTGTACCGCAACGGCGGAGGCGGCCGTGGGCAGGCCCCGTGACATGCGTAGCCCGCCCTCTCCCGTCACGGTCGGCGAAAGCCGACCGTCCGCGGGTTTTTTTCTTTCACACCGTCGGCGGCACGTCCGCAGAGTCCGATCCCGTGCCCTCGCGTCGTCATGCCCGGACTCGTTCCACTGCTGTCCGGTTCAGTCGTTGGGAGGTTCTGCGCCGATGGTCGGGGACAAGGCCGGGCGGTGTCGGCGTCCTCCGGCACTCCCCTCTTTGTCGTCATGCCCGGACTTGTTCCGGGTATCCACGTCTTGCGACATCGCGGTACGAGCCAGGAGCGGACGAACCGGCGGAGGGACGTGGATGCCCGGAACAAGTCCGGGCATGACGGTGGGAGGGATGCCGGCGCGCCGAAATCCGTGTCTCGGGTCGAACGATCCATTGGAAACCCGCTCGTACCCATGCCTTTCGCCCGGCCTGCAAAATCTAAACCGGACAGCAATGGACCCGTTCCGGGCATCCACGGGTGGCGGCACGATCGGGGAGCGGGTGAGCGGGTTGACCGGCGTGGATGCGCGGATGATGGAGGGTCGGCCGTTTCTTTTCTGCCCCGTCATTTCGACCGGAGCGCCGCGGGCGCGGAGCGGAGAAATCCGCCAGCGCGGGCGTGGCGGAATCGTGCGTGACAGATATCTCCGCTCCGCCGTGCTACGCGCGGCTCCGGTCGATATGACGAAGCATGTGCCATGACGATGCCGCTCGACCGACGCCTGGAGACTGCCGCGACGCCGCTGCTCGCGCCGCTGGGGCTCGCCCTGCCGCTCCGGATCGAGCAGACCGGCAGGGAAGAGTTCGACGCCGATCCGGCGCTTGCGAGCTTCACGCTTCGTTCGGCGCGGGCGGTGCTGGAGGCCGATGCGATCGCCGCCTCGTTCGACTCCGCCGGCTTGCCGTCAGATGCAGTGCTGGCGCTGACCCGCCGGCTGGTCGAGGAGATGGGAGAACATACCTCGGTTCTGGGTACGATCGGCGCGCCGTCCACCCTGTCCGGCACCCGGTCGGTCGACCAGGCCGCCAGGCTGACGGCGGCGGCCGTCGATGCGCTGTGCGGGGCCGGGATCGCTGCGCTGGTCATGCTGGAGGCGGCGGAGGACCCGGACCCCGCCCTGTTCGGCGAATTCGACGCCGCTTTCAATCTTGCGGCGTACTATCAGGTTCCGGTGCTCTATCTTGCACGTCACGCGCAGGGGGCGGGGCTGCTGGACGCGGCGCGGGCGGCCGGCGCGCGATGGGCGGTCGGGCCGGGCGACGCCGACGGCGCCGCGGCCTCGGTCCCGTTCGACCTGTTCAACGGGGACGCGGCGGCGGCCTCCGCCTGGGCGGCCGGGCTGCCGGCGGGGGTGCGCCTCTACGTCTCGTCGTGGGAGATTCCGGGGGAAACCCCGGTCGAGGCCGTCGCCGCTTTGCGCGGCGCGCTCCGAGCCTGAGAGGGGGAAGGGTTGTACAGTATCGACATCGACATCGGGGGCACGTTCACCGACGGGTTCTTCTCCGACGGCGAGCGGGTCGAGACCCGCAAGGTGCTCACCACCCCGCACGACATCACCGAGAGCTTCATGAGCTGCGTCGAGGCGGGGAGCGCCGCGTTCGGGCTCGACCTCGGCGACTTCCTGCGCGATACCGAGGTCGCGCGCGTGTCCACCACGGTGGGCACCAATCTGCTGGTCCAGCGGGCCGGGCCGAGGCTGGGCCTGATCGTCACCGCGGGGCATGAGAAGGACCTCTACGCCAAGGAGGGGAAAGCCGGGATCCTCGACCGCTTCGTCGCCGCCGGCATGGTGGTAGGCGTGGACGAGCAGGTCGACGACCGCGGCCGGGTCCGCAAGCGCATCCAGCCCGAACCCTTGCTGGAAGCGGTGCGCGGCCTGCTCGGCGAGGGCGCGCGGATGATCGGCATCAGCTTCCGCAACGCCTGGCGCAACGCGGAGAACGAGATCCGCGCGCGCGACCTGATCCGCGAGCGCTACCCGATCCACTATCTGCGCTCGGTGCCGCTGCAGATCGGCACCGAGGTGATCCATGTCGCCGACGACCATGGGCGGACCAACTCGCTGGCGCTCAACGCCTACATCCACTCCGAGATGGCGCGCACCCTCTACCGGGCGGAAGACAAGCTGCGCGCGGCCGGCTACGACCGCCCGCTGCTGGTCGTCCATTCGAGCGGCGGCAACGCCCGGGTCGCCAGGACGGTCGCGCTGAATACGCTCCATTCCGGGCCGGCGGTGGCGATCCGGGGCGCCGCCCATCTCGCCCGCCGACTCAGGCTCAACCAGGTGGTGACCACCGACATGGGCGGCACCAGCCTCGACATCGCGATGATCCGGGGCGCCGCCGCCCCGTTCTCGGACGAGCCCCGGGTCGAGGACATTCCGCTCTCGACCCCGATGATCGAGGTCGAGTCGCTCGGCGCAGGCGGCGGCAGCATCGCCGCGGTCGCGAACGGCAGGCTCCAGGTCGGCCCGCGGAGCGCCGGCGCCGCGCCGGGCCCCGCCTGCTACGCGCGGGGCGGGCTGGAACCCACGGTGACCGACGCCAACCTGCTGCTCGGCTATATCGATCCGGAAGCGTTCATGGGCGGGCGGATGAAGCTCGACGCCGCGCTCGCCGAGCGGGCGATGGACCGCCGCGTGGCGCGGGAGAAGGGCATCGGTGTCGAGAACGCGGCGCTCGAGGTGCGCGAGGCGATCGACCGCCAGATGGCGCTCGAGATCCGCCGCCGGCTGAGGGCGGGCGGCTACGATCCGGCGCGCACGGCGCTGTTCTCCTTCGGCGGTTCGGGGCCGCTCCATGCCTGCGCGGTGGCCGACATGCTCGGCATCGCCCGGGTCTACGCCTTCCCCTACGGCTCGGTGTTCAGCGCCTTCGGCTCGTCCACCACCAATGTCCGCCACGCCTATGCGCGGACCCTCGGCATCCCGATGACCCAGGTCGACGCGGCGGACGCCGTGCTGGACGGGTTCCGCGACCAGGCGCTCGCCGACATGCACGGCGAGGGGTTCGAGGCGAAGGCGGTCAAAACCGCGGCCGAGGTCGTGGTGACCACCGGCAAGCGGTTCAAGTCGCTGCCCGTGCGCGGGCGCCGGGGCACCATCGCCAAGGCGCTGGAGGGCGAGCGCGGCCGCATCCAGGCGGTGCAGCTCTCCGCCGAGTGCGAGGTGCCGCACTGGACGCCCGTCAAGGCGACCCAGCGGGCAAGCCGCGCGCCCCGCCCGCTTGGGCGGCGCACCGTCCGGTGGGTCGCCGGAGGCAGGCTCGCGACCCAGGTCTACGCGCGGGAGAGCCTGAAGCCGGGCCACGTCATCCGCGGCCCCGCGATGGTCGACGGCCCCGACACCTCCTACGCCGTGGCGCCCGGCTGGCGCCTCTCGGTGGACGATTTCTCCAACTTCGTGATGAGCCGCGCCGACGGCTGAAGCCCCGCCGGCGCCCTGTCACGGCGGGCTGCCCCGCTGCGGCCTCCAACGCCCCACCCTTCTTCCCATCGCCCGGAGCCGCCCCAAGGGGTCGGCAACGCGGGGAAATATCGGCAAAAATATCCAAGGAAATCGAAGTTTTTATTTGCGAGTGCGTCGCAGTTGCATATAAAATCCGGCAATTGCGATGGACCCCGGGGTGAGCCGATGACCTGTATGTGCCAATTTTCGACAGCCGACCGCATCGTCGTCCGGAGCGTCCGGACCTGGGGCTGGGACCGGGCGGGCTGGCGCGATGTCGAGCGCGGGCTCGGCGAGTCGCTCGGCGCCGCGGACGGACAGTCGCTGACCCGCAACCTCTACGGTCTCTACTGCCTGATCGGCCGCTCGGCGACCCGCGAATTCCTGCTGCGGCCGATCGGATGCCGCGGCGTCTCGGAGGACGAACGGATGCTGATCGGCGCGCTCGCGGAAGCGCAGCAGGACAACTGGCCGCTCGCCGTCGCCTTCCTCGAGGATTTCCTGCCGCGGGACTGCGTGCGTTACGCGTTCCATCCGATCGCCACCGCCGCGGACACGCTCGGCCGCGCCGGCCACGAGTTCACCCCGCAGCCCGGGCTGCTCGGGCACGAGGCGCTCGATCCCTACCGCCACGGCGCGGCGGCGCCGCGGCCGATCGCCTCGCACTAGAGATACCCCACGAAAGGTCTTGACCGGAGCCGCGCGTCTGCCGAAGAGTCGGGGGACCGGCCGCGAGATCCGCGGACGGGTTTGCGGCGTCAGGGGCGTGCCCGATTCGATAGCATTTCATCGGCGGATCCGTTTCGCGGCGCGGGGAGCGCGGTCATGACGCCGGCCACGCGGGCGCCAGAGTCCGTCGCCGTACCCGAAGCGCGGCGGGACGGCGCGACCTCCTTCATCGAGATCGAAGCGATCGGCAAGACCTTCGTCGGCCAGGACGGCGAGCCGGTCGTGGCGCTGGAGGGCCTCGATCTCAACGTGCGGCGCGGCGAGTTCGTCACCATCGTCGGCCCGAGCGGCTGCGGAAAGTCGACGCTCCTGTCGCTGGTCGCCGGGCTGCTGGAGGCGACCGCGGGCGAGATCCGGATCGGCGGCACCAGGGTCGCCGAGCCCTATACCGATCTCGGCTTCGTGTTCCAGAGCGACCTGCTGCTCGACTGGCGGACGGTGACCGGCAACGTGCTGCTCCCCTGCGTGATGCGCGGGCTCGACGAGAGCGCCCATGCCGACCGGGCGCACGAGCTGCTGGCCTCGGTCGGGCTGGAAGGGTTCGAGGGCAAGCGCCCGTTCGAGCTCTCGGGCGGCATGCGCCAGCGCGTCGCGCTCTGCCGCGCGCTGCTGCTCGACCCGCCGATGCTGCTGATGGACGAGCCGTTCGGCGCGCTGGATGCGCTGACCCGCGAACAGATGCAGGTCGACCTCCAGACGATCTGGCACCGGACGCAGAAGACCGTGCTCTTCGTCACCCACTCGATCTCGGAGGCGGTGTTCCTGTCGGACCGGGTGATCGTGATGACTCCGAGACCCGGCGCGATCCGCGCGATCCTCGACGTCGAGCTGGAGCGCCCGCGCGACCTCAACGCCCACGACACGCCCCGTTTTACCGGCATCGTCCACGAGATCAGACTGATGTTCCAAGAGATGGGCGTGATCAGCCGGTGACCCGACGAGGCTTCGACATGCATGTCCGCCCAACCGCGAGACTCCGACCCGCACTCCCGCGCGGTCATACCCGGAACAAGTCCGGGCATGACGGAGGCGGGAACCGGGTGACATTCGGGGAAACGCAGGAATGAATATCTGGAACCGGAAATGGACCCGCGACGCGTTCTGGATGGTGGTCTCGTTCGGCGCGCTGATCGGGCTGTGGGCGGGCATCGTCTGGCTGTTCGAGACGCCGAGCTACCTGCTGCCGGGCCCCGGCGAGGTGCTGGGATCGGGGCGCGACAACTGGCTCCAGATGATCCCCCATTCGGGCTGGACCATCCTGTCGGTGCTGGCGGGCTATCTCCTCGCCGTGGTCGTCGGCGTGCCGCTCGCGATAATCGTCGTCTCCTCGCAGACGCTGGAGCGCATCCTCTACCCGCCGATGGTGGCGACCCAGAGCATCCCCAAGATCGCCCTGGCCCCCCTCTTTGTGGTCTGGTTCGGCTTCGGCATGTTCCCCAAGGTGGCGGTGGCGTTCCTGATCTGCTTCTTCCCGATCGTGGTCGACACCATCGTGGGGCTGCGCAGCATCGACCCGGCGCTGGTGCAGCTCGCGCGCTCGATGGGCGCCCCGCCAAGGCGGATCTTTCTCCGGCTCCGCCTGCCAGGCGCGCTCCCCAGCATGTTCGGCGGGCTCAAGGTTGGTTCGGCGCTCGCCGTGGTCGGCGCGTTGACCGGCGAGTTCATCGGCTCGGATAACGGGCTCGGCTACCTGCTGCTGAGCGCGGCGGGCGAGCTCGACACCGCGCTCCTGTTCGCCATCCTGTTCCTGCTTTCGCTGCTCGCGATGGCGTTCTTCTACGCCATCGAGATACTGGAGCGGCTGATGATCCCGTGGCATGTGTCGCAGCGCACGCATTCGGGATGAACCGCGTAACCGCACGAGAAACCGAGGAGGAAACCATGAGAACCGCAATCGCCGGGCTGGCCGCGACAACGCTGCTCGCCGTCTCGATGTCGGCCCAGGCGGCCGACAAGGTCTCGCTCAGGACCGACTGGATCAAGAGCGCCTATCACTCGGTCTGGTATCACGCCAGGGACAAGGGAATTTTCGCCCGGAACGGCATCGAACTCGATATCCGCGACGGCCGGGGCTCGGTGATCACCGCCCAGACCGTCGGCAACAAGACCGTCACCTTCGGGACGGCGGACGGCGGCGCGGTGATGGTGCTGGTCTCCAAGGGGCTGCCGGTGAAGATCGTCGCGTCCTATCTCCGCACCAACCCGGTCGCCATCATCTTCCCGAAGAAGAACGGCTGGAAGGGCTGGAAGGACCTCGCCGGCTCCCGGATCGGCTTCTCCGCGGGCGGCGCGACGGCGGCCTATTTCAAGGCGCTCGCGAAGAAGAACGGGATCGAGGGCAAGGTCAAGCTGGTGTTCATGGAGCCCGCCGCCAAGCTCGCCGCGCTGTTGACGGCCAAGGTCGACGGGATCGATTCCTTCGGCTTCCTGCAGGCGCCCAAGGCGACCGCGGCCGGCATCCCCTCGACCTATTTCAGCTACGCCTCGGGCGGAATCGTGGTGCCGGGCCTTGCGCTGATCGCCCATAACGACACCATAAAGGACAACCCGGACCTGGTGCGGCGCATGGTGGCGAGCGCGCGCGAGGCGCTGGCGCTCGGCCAGAAGGAGCCGGAGGCGGCGATAAAGTCGCTCCTGAAGGTCGCGCCCAACCTCAAGCCCGACATCTCGCTCGACATCCTCAAAGCGTCGTTCGACCTGTTCGAGAACGAGTCCAGCAAGGGCAAGCCGTCGGGCTGGACCCCGCCCAGCGACATCGAGAAGGCGCAGAAGACGCTGATCGAGTTCAAGCGGATCAAGAAGGAGCTCCCGATCGAGGCCTACTTCACCAACGCGTTCGTTCCGAAGTCGTGACGGCGAAGACCGCGCGCCATCCCCGCCCGCCCGAGGTCGAGGGCCTTGGGCTGGAGGAGATCGCCGAGCGCTACGTCGCCCGGTTCGGCGACCGCAAGCCGGACTGGGCGGCCTTCGCCGATGCGCTGATCGACGGCTACCGCCGGGCGCAGCACCGCTTCATCGGCAACACCAGCGGCAAGCCGGATTCGGGCGTCATCCCGGCGAGGGCGTTCACGCTGAGCGTCATGTACGTGCCGCCGGGCGAGGGCAACGCGCCCCACACCCATGAGGTCGAGGAGGTGTTCTTCGTGCTCCAGGGGCATCTCACGGTGTTCTTCGAGGAGGAGGACGGCAGGCGGCTCGACGTGACGCTCGGCCCGTGGGACTGCGTCTCGTGTCCCGCCGGCGTGATCCACGGCTATTCCAACGACACCGTGGAGCCGGTCTACCTCCAGGTCATGGCGGGCAAGGCCAACCCCGAGTTCATGGGCTACGCCGACCAGACGCTGTTCGACGACCGGGACCGGCATGTCCGCGCGGAGGGGTCGGGGTAGCGACGATCCGCCCTCCCCCGGCCCCTCCCGCGAGCGGGAGGGGAGAAGGCAGGGAGCCCTCGGCGAGCGAGCCTCCCTCTCCCCCGCGGGGGAGAGGGTCGGGGTGAGGGGGCCGAAACGTCCTTACCCGATGCGCAGGACCCTCTCGCCGAGCGGCTGAACGGGCCGGTAGTTGCGCGGGAAAATGGCGCCGAACGCGGCGATCTGGGCCGCGGACATGGTGAGGAACCCGGTCGGGATCGTCCAGGCGACGCCCTCGCTGCAGGGCGGCGTCGTGAGCGACCCCCGGTAACGCCACGCGGTGCCGCCGGCAGGGATCAGCGATGCGAGGTCGAGCGTGCCGGGAACCGCGCGCGGCGGCCCGGGTTCGGCGGGAAGGCAGGCCCAGACCGGCGCCAGCGCCTCGTTCGCCGCGCCCTCCTCGATCAGAACGCCGACCACCGCGAGCGCGCCGCCCGCGCTCGCATGCACCAGATGCAGTTCGAGCGGCAGGCGGACGCCGTCGACCAGATGCTCGCTGCCGTGGTGGAAGTGGAACTGCCCGAGCTCGTGGCGCGCCCGATCGAGCAGGATAGAGCTGCCGGGCTCCGGGTTGACCTGGACGGTGTGCCCGGTGTTCTCGACTGAAACGCCGGAGCGGCGGTAATCGAAACCCACCGGCGCGAGATCGGCGCGCCGGCCGCCGGTGAGGTCGATCGGCGACTGCTCCCTGCCCAGCGCGCATAAGGCGAAGGCCGGGTCCAGCGAACCCCAGCACGCCGGCCCGTCATCCGCCCCGTAACCCCAGCGGGGCGGCTCGCCGGGCGGGCCGGGACGGCGGGGCGGTCGTTCCATCGTCATCGGGTCTCGCGATTCTGGCCGGAGAAAATCGGTAGCGGCGAAGAGCCGTCATCGCAACCGGCCCCCGGAGATATCCGTCACGCACAATTCCGGGAGATCTACTCTATCGGATTTCTCCTACCTGCCCTGGAGCAGGTCCGGGGCTCCCCCCGGCGAGCCGTCCCTCGTCGTCGATCGGGACCGCGCGGGCGGGGCGGGTGGAGCCCCACCGCCACAATACGAGGTTGACGTCGTCCGCACCGGCCCCTGCGGCGAAGCTGGAGACCCGCATGCCCACATGCCCCGCCGCGATCAAGCGGTCGGCAAGCGATTGCGAAGAGGCTACCCGACCCGCGAGCATTTCCGCCTCCCATGTCGGGCAGGAAAGGTCGGTCTCGGCGACTCCGATCTCCCGGCACCGCGCGGGGTCGAGCGCATCGAACACGGGCTCGGCATCGACCGCGTAGGCGCAAAGGGTGAGCGGCTGCATCGGCCGGCCCAGAGGCTGAGCCTCGCGGATCGCGGTCAGCGGGGAGAGCGAGGTGTAAAGCGCGGGGACACCGCGCCGGTTGAAGCGCCCGCCATGCCGGCTCGCCCCCTCCCCCGAAAGTGGCGTCCAGGCCCAGTGAGGGTTATGCGCGCGGTAGACCGTACCCCGGAAACGCATCCGCCGACGGCCGGCTCAGGCGTATCCGCCCGCCGCGATCCGGTCGAGATAGGCGTGCACCTGGTCGGCCCTGCCGTCGCGCACCAGGCTGTCCGGCGTAAGCCCGCCGAAACCGGGCAACGGTTCCGCCCGGAACCAGGCATAGGCGGCAAGCGGCGATCTCGTGACGGCTTCCACGCGGTTGAGAATTTCGAGCATCTGGCGGAGCCGGGTCTGGGTCTTCCGGGCACGGATTCGAGATTGCCTAGCGAACGCGTCCTTTCCGAGCCCCAGCGTGGCGGCGATCTCGGACTTGGTGGTGCGCAGCGCATCGGCAACAAGCGACGGAGAGAACGCCCGATCTTCGATGAATTCCTCGAACTGCATCGCAGAACCTCACTATTCTTGACATATTATACCGTCATATAATGTGAGAAGCCAAAGAATTGAAGGCCAGGGTGGCGGTATGAACGACAGCCATTTCTGCCAATCCTTGCCAAGGAGATATCTGCCACGTACGGCAAAGCGCCCGGGCAGCGGGGCTTCACCGCTCCGCGCCTCTGGTGCTCCGGTCGAAACGACCGGTTAGGTGCACCCCAATGATCTCCCCGTCATGGTGGGCCTGTGCCGAACATGACGTGCGGAGACGGAACGGGCCGCCCGATCGTGCGTCCCGCCGAGCCGTAAGGCCGTCCCTCGATACGGCGCTGGCGCGCCTACTGAGGATCGAAGGGCAACCCCCTCACCACCCCGCCTTGTCGATCACCCGCTGCGCCTGGGGCGCCAGCTCGGCGATCCGCGCGATGGGGATCCTGTCCTCGCGGAAGCCGCTGCGCCCCTTCACCTCCGCGGCCGGCTCGACGGCGGGGTTCACCGGGTATTCGAAATTGACCGAGCCGTAGAGCTTCTGGGCGGTGTCCGAGGTCAGGAATTCGAGGAAGCGGACCGCGCCCGCCTTGTTGCGCGAGTGTTTCGCCACCCCGCCGCCCGAGATGTTGACATGGGTGCCGCGGTCGCCCTGGTTGGGGAAGATCAGCCGCACCGCCTTCGCCCATTCGCGGTGCTCCGGCACACCGGACGCCCCGAGCTTGCCGTAGTAGTAGTCGTTGACGATCGAGACGTCGCAGACGCCCTCGAAAATCGCCTTTACCTGCGCCCGGTCGTTGCCCTGCGGCCGGCGCGCGAGGTTGCCGACGACGCCCCGCGCCCAGCCGAGCGCGCCGTCCTCGCCGTGCGCCTCGATCATCGAAGCGATCAGCGCCCGGTTGTAGACGTGGCTCCCCGGCCGCGCGCAGATCCGCCCTTTCCAGCGCGCGTCCGTCAGATCCTCGTAGCGCTTTATGAGGTCCGCGTCCTTCGCCTTGCGGGAGACCACCACCACCCGGGCGCGCCTGGAAAACGCGAACCAGCGGTTGCCGGGATCGCGCAGATGGGCCGGGATGTTGTTCCGGAGCACCGCCGAATCCACCGACGCCAGCAGGTCCTTGTCGGCATAGACATGGAGCCTGGCGATATCGACGGTCAGCACCGCGTCGGCCGGGCTGCGCGTCCCCTCGGCCTGGAGGCGCTGCGCGAGCCCCTTCCTGGCGTAGACGATGTTGACCTTCACCCCGGTCCGCTTTTCGTAGGCCTCGATGAAGGGGTCGATCAGGAAGGGCTGGCGGTGGGAGTAGATGTTGAGCTCGCCTCCCGCCGCGCCCTTCGCCGCCGAGCCGGATACCGCGGCAAGCGCCACGGCGAGCGCTAAGGCGGCGGCCCGTCGGACCGGCCTGAAATCGGTCAGTGACATCATCGCGTCGAGCCTCCGAAGGAGCGATTTGTACAGGATCGCGGCGGCGTCCCGGAAGGGGGCGAGGTAGACATTGGCGAGGCGGTGGCGAGCTTCGAGAGCAGATCCGGCGCCACCCCCATCGTCGCCGCCCGGTTGAGGGCGGCGATCCGGTAGTCCGCCCGCGCCGAGCGCGACCGCCAGACGCGGGGGCTGAAGAGGCGGGGAAGCGCGTTCCGGGGCTCGCCGCCGGCGGCGATCCAGTGGAATGCCAGAGCTAGCGCGAGCGCGCTGGCGAGGTAGCCGAGAAAAACCCGTTGCCGCGGGTCGAGAAGCCGGTCGGCCAGGCGGTCGACGAAATCGACGACGAAACTTTCCATCACCGGCCGGTCCCGGAAAAAGGCGGGACCCGGGCGGCGAAACCCGGGCCCGGCGAGCTTTTTCAGCGAATCGTGCAGCGCGTGCCGCGCGATTTGCCCGGTATAGGAGACCGAACTCGTCTTCTCGCCCTGATAGCCCTTAACCGTCACCGGAAACCTCGAATAGACCATGCCGTCGGCCGCCGCCGCGCCCGCGAACAAACCCGCCAGGACAGCCGTCCCCGCCCCCGCCGAGATATTTCCGATCATCGTAATTCCCCAAAATGGCGGCATGAATTGCGAGTAATTATGAGAGGCAGTCGCATCTACGTCAACGGGATTCGGTTGGGTGGCGGGTTGGGGAGGGACGGTGCGGGACGAGGTCGGCCGGATGGCGGGCGTCCCGGTTGCGGCTTCCGGGACGCGGCGGAGGGTGTATTCTTGGGGCGGCGGACGCAGCGGAGAGCGAGCGGTATGGGTATGGGGATCGAGATCGTACCGGCGGACGCGACGCTGGGCGCGGTGGTGAGAGGCGTCGATCTCGCGGATCTCGACGACGCGACGTTCGCGGCGATCGAGCGAGCGTGGGACGAGCACGCGGTGCTGGCGTTCCCCGACCAGAATCTGACGGAGGCCGGGCAGGCCGCGTTCAGCCGCGGGCTCGGGCCGCTGGAACGGAGCCTCACGGCGAACAACGTCGGCGCCGACCCGGAGATCATCGTGCTCTCGAACATGAGGGACGACGGCACGCTGTGGCCGGCCGAGAGCGCGCACGGTCTGTTCCTGCAGGGCAACAACTACTGGCACACCGATTCGTCCTACAAGCGCGTCCCGTCCAAGGGCTCGGCGCTCGCCGCCCGCGTGGTGCCGGAGACCGGCGGCGAGACCGCCTTCGCCGACATGCGCGCGGCCTGCGACGCGCTCGACCCCGAGATGCGCACCTACCTCGAAGGCAAGTCCGCCGTCCACAGCTACGCCTACAGCCAGGGCAGGGTCGGCGGCACCGAGACGCTGAGCGAGGACGAGTGGGACGCCCTGCCCCCGGTCGAGCACCCGATCGTCCGCCGCCACCCGAATACCGGGCGGCCCTGCCTCTATATCGGCCGCCACGCGAGCCACATCGCGGGCGAGGACGAGGCGGAGAGCCGCGCGCTCCTCGAACGGCTGTGCGAGGACGCCTGCCGCCCGCCCCGCGTCTTCGTCCACCGCTGGCGGGTCGGCGATCTGGTGCTGTGGGACAACAGATGCGTGCTCCACCGCGGCCTCGGCCACCCGGCGGACCAGCCGCGCCACATGACGCGCACCACGCTCGCCGGCGACGGCGCCTCCAACGAGTGGTCGCTCACCGCCTGAAGCGCGCTCCGCCCAAGAAACAGGGAGCATCCTCGGCATCGACAGCCATATGCTGACCAAGTCGGCGCTGAAGCCGGGCCGCGGGCGGATCGGCCTGATGGCGATGCCGTCGGCGATCTACAAGTTCCCCGCCGCCGGCTCGCGCATGTACAGGTAGAGGCTCCACAAGCAGGCCATCGCGGCCGGCAGGAACGCCGGCGCGCCGTTCACACCGACCCACCCTGCCGCCCCATCGACTGCCGCACCCGGTCCGCCACGAATCGCGCGAACGGCTCTATCTCCTGCGCCACGCTGGCGCGTTCGAGCGCGTCGAGATAGGCGTCGCGGCTCTCCACGCGGATTACGGTCCACGGGTAGCCGCCCGAGGCCAGCATGGCGTTCATGAGAAAGCGCGCCATGCGTCCGTTGCCGTCCGGATAGGGGTGGATGTAACCGAAGAGCCAGTGCCCCAGTACGGCGCGCACCGACGGTTCGGGTTCGTTTTCCAGCAGGTCGAACAATGCCGGCATGGCATCGCGCACGGCTTCCCGCCGCGGCGGCACGTGGCGCGATCCGCGCAGGAACACGGCGTCGTTCCGGTAGCCGGCAAGCGACGCGGCCGCCGTCAGCCCCGCGGCGACGGAGGGCCGGAACATCTCGCGATACCAGTCCCGATGAGCCGTGCGAACGAGATCGCCGGGATTTGCGCCGGCGATCGCTTCGGCGACGGTTTCGCGGACGAGCCGGAAGGCCTGCCAGTAACCGCGCGCCGCCAGCGCGTCTCGACTCCGGCGGTCGGCGCTGTTTCCATGCGGATCCCAGCCGCCCGCGCGCACCCGCTCGATCAGTTCGGGCGTCACGCGGTAACCCTCGATCGACAACGAGTGATAGGCGTCGTTCCGATAGATGTCGTCGACGGAGGACAGATAGGCTTCGGTGTCCCGGGGGAGTCCGGGCGCCGCCGGGAATACCGCGAGGACGGGCTCGCGGAAGGTCTTCCACATGGATTGCAAGCGGCCGACGATCGGCGGTTGCGCCTGGCGAGGGGCGCCGAAGGTCAGAGCCGGCACGAACGGATCGCTCTCCCGGACGTCGTAACCGGCCCGCTTCATCACGGTCAGGATCTCGTCGGCCTCGGCAACCCGGCCCATCCGGCGGAGCGCGCCGGCAATGCGCCCGGCGACGGCCGAATGGCCGCCCGCGAGAAGACGGCCCAGCACGTCGGCCGCATCGCGGAGTCCGGAGACCGTGACCTGCGCCTCGACCGGGTTTCGGACGAAGAACGATTCGGGGACCCTGATCAGCGCCGCTTCGGGCACCAGGAGCCTGAGCCCTTCCCGGACGGTAAGGTCCGCATCGGGAGGCACGTCCTTTTGCCTGAGGTCGTACAGGGACGTATCGAACGGCAGCCGGACCGTGTTGTTGGTGCCTTTGGGCGTATGGACGATCGACTGTCGCGGGACGATCGTGTTTTCCGCGTGGAGCATCAGCGATTGCCCGGGAGAAAGGTGCCAGGCCCCGCCGAATCGGGCCGCGCAGTAGGCGGCGCAGAATTCCCAGTAGGACGCGAACCACGGCGTGGTATCGCCAGGGTCGGCGTCGGGGCTGGACGAGATCAGCCAGCCCTTCATGACCTCGCGCAGAAAGCCGTTCCCGACCAGCCGCTCCCGGTGAACGCGCGTCAGCTCGGCGGAGCGGAAAACGCGTCGTCCCGGTTCCTGGAGCCTTTGGAGCTGCGCCAGCGACGAGGCGAGTTTTTCGGCGGGCGTGACCATGGGGATTTTGGGGGCCTCTGCAAGTGAATCGTGATGTTCAATAACAAGTTTATTATGACGTTTCATAACACGTCAATTGTGCCGTGTCGATACACGTCTTTTCTGTGGCGGAAACGTCTGTGCGCTGTTCGGCGTCGCGGGGGTCGCGTTCCATCCCGTCACCTCCTGACGTGGATGCCCGGAACAAGTCCAGGCATGACGATGGGGACAGCACGCCGTCAGGTCCGCCAGCGCCATGGGACGCTCCGGGTCCGACAAAGCCCTCTTGGCCTCACCGGCGAACCGGTCCCGCCCCCGGCCTCACCCCTCCTCCCGCACCTCGACCAGCCGGGTCTTCATCGTCGATCTCGGGATCGTGCCGGGCGGGACCGGTTCGACGCGGGCGGTGAAGATCAGCTTTTCGCGAAGCGCTCTCTCCAGCGCCCTGGCGAGCGCGGACGGGTTGCGGGCCTCCTCGCCGTGCTCGACCTCGATACGGAGCGGTGGGTCCGCCGCCGGGCCGGGCCTGGGCAGCACGATCCTCAGCGCCCCGGTGGTGTCGGGGCGGAACCCGGCGACGACGTCCTGGATCGCCGACGGCCACACATTGACGCCGCGCAGGATCAGCAGGTCGTCGGTGCGCCCGACCACCCGGATGCGCGGGCCGGTGCGCCCGTTGGCGCAGGGCGAGTTCCTCACCGTCACCCGGTCGCCGCTGCGGAACCTGAGGAGCGGCGCGGCCTCGCGGTCGATATGGGTGAACGCCATCTCGCCCTCGACCCCGTCGCGGTCGGGCGGCAGCACCTCTCCCGTGTCCGGGTCGACTATCTCCATGATCACCATGTCGGGCGTCAGGAAGTGGCAACCGTCCCGCACGTCGCTCTCGGCGGCGTAGACCGGGACGACGTCGCCGTTGCCGACGGATTCGGTGACGGTGGCCCGCCAGGTCTCCTCGATATGGCGGCGGATGCCCGGCACGCCGCCGCCCGGCTCGGCGCCGACCGTCAGCCGCTTCACCGGCAGCGCCGCCACGTCGATGCCGCGCTCCCGCGCCGCCTCGGCGAGGTAGAGCGCGTAGGACGGGGTGCAGGCGAGCACGTCGGCCTCCATCAGCGCGATCGAATCGAGCAGCCGGTCGGTCGCCCCCGCGCCTATGGGAAGGAACGTCGCGCCGAGATCCTCGATCCCCTGCGCCAGCGGGATGCCGCCCACGAAGAACCCGATGCTGAAGCCCATCGCGACGGTCGATGTCCGCCGCACGCCCTGGCACCGGAAGACGCGCCGGATCGCCTCGCGCCAGAGCGCGGAATCGTGCGCCGTCACCGGGATATAGGACGGCACCCCGGTGGTGCCCGAGGACGCGTGGACCCGCACGATCCGCTCCCGGGTCGCGGCCGCATGGCCGCCGAACGGGGGATCGAGGCGCTGGCTGTCGCGCAAATCCTGCTTGGTGGTGAAGGGGAGACCGGCGAGGTCGTCGACGGTGCGGATATCCTCGAAGGACGCGCCCGCGCTCGCCAGCTTCTCCGCGACGAAGGGGGAATGCGCCTTCAGATAGGCCATCTGCTTCCGCAGCTTGCGGTCCTGGAGCGCCCGCACCTCGTCCACGCTCGCGGTCTCGACCGGGCTCAACGCGATATCGTTCATTCGGTCATCCCCCGTCATGCTCGGCGAAGGCCGACCATCCTCGTCTTGCTTTTCATGCTTATACCCCAAGCCCTACCGACTTCCCTCCGCCATGCCCGGAACAAATCCACTGCTGTCCGGTCTAGTTCTTGCAGACCGGGCGAAAGGCATGGGTACGAGCGGGTTTCCAAAAGATCGCCCGGCCCGAGACCCGGATTTCGACACGCCAGCATCGCTCCCACCGTCATGCCCGGACTTGTTCCGGGCATCCACGTCCCTCCGCTCCCGGCTCACACCGCGATGCCGCAAGACGTGGATGCCCGGAACAAGTCCGGGCATGACGACAAAGAGGGGAGTGCCGGAGGACGCCGACACCGGGGGAGCCAGGGACGACGGCGGGGAACAACGATGCGACGGGCGGGCTGCAATCCGTGTCCCGATGCCGGTAGCCCGCCTGTACCGACGCCTTGCACCCGGTCCACCCATCCAAACCGGAAAGCGGCGGAACAAGTCCAGGCATGGCGAGGCGGCGCTCAATCTGAAACGGACGGGATCTAGACATGCATGTGGGCGGCGAGCGTTGCCTCGTCGATGTCGGCGGCAGCGCCGGCGAGCACGACTTCGCCGCGGTCCATGACGATCACCCGGTCGGCGATCTGGAGCGCGAAGGCGAGGTTCTGCTCGACCACCAGCAGGGCGCGCCCGGCAGCCTTGGCCTCGCGGAGGAATCCCGCCATGCGCTCTACGTTTTCCTGCTGGACGCCTTCCGAGGGCTCGTCGAGCAGCAGCAACCGCCCGGTCTCCGCGATCCCGCGCAGGAAGGAAAGGATCTTGCGTTCGCCGCCGCTCAGCGTGCCGGCGGACTGGGCCATGCGCGCTTCGACGATCGGGAAGGCGGCGAGCAGCGGCGCGTGCCGGTCCGGATCCATCGGACCCATCAAGGTGAGGTTGTCCCGCACGGAGAGACTGTCGAACACCGGCCGGTCCTGCGGGCAGTAGACGAGGCCGAGCCGGTGCCGTTCGTCGGGGGCGAGCCCGTCGAGGGATCGGCCGGCGAAGCGCACCGACCCGGACCGCGGCTGCAGGTGGCCGGTCAGGAGCCGCATCAGCGTCGTCTTGCCGACCCCGTTCCGCCCGAGCACGCAGCAGGCCTCGCCCGCCGCGACCGCGCCGTCCACGCCGCGCACCACCGTCGTCGCGCCGTAGCCGCCGGTCACGCCGGCGAAGGAAAACAGCTCTTCTCCCGCCCCTCCGGTCATGCGGAGGCTCCGACATAGACCGCCCGCACCCGCTCGTCGGCCTGGATCTCGGCGACCGTTCCGGAGGCAAGCAGCCGGCCCTGGTGCAGCACGAAGATCCGGTCGGCGAGTTCGCGCACGAAGGTCATGTCGTGCTCGACGATCACCGTGCAGGCGTCGAGGCGCTCTCCGACCCAGCGGATCGCCTCGATCACCTCGCGGGTCTCGGCCTGCGACAGGCCGGCGGACGGCTCGTCGAGCAGGATCAGCCGCGGTTCGGCGATCAGCACCATGACGAGTTCGAGGATCTGGCGCTGGCCGTGCGACAGGTCGCCGGCCCGGCGGTCCTCATCGGCGAGAAACGGGAAACGGGCCTGCGCCTCGCGCAGGATCGCGCTCGACCAGCGGTGGCTCCGCATGCGGACGAGGTCGACGAGGCGGGCGCGGCCGCCCCAGAGGCCGATGTTGAAATTCTCCGCCACCGTCAGGTCCGGAAACAGGCTGGGCGCCTGGAACTTGCGGCCGACGCCGATACGGCTCAGCAGGTCCGCCGCCGCGCCCGTCCGTTCCCGTCCCAGGATCCGGATCCGGCCGCCGCGCACCGGGAGCTCCCCGGTCATGGCGTTGAAGCAGGAGGTCTTGCCGGCACCGTTCGGCCCGATCAGGCAATAGATGCCGGGCCGGTCGACCGCCAGGTCGAGGCCTTCCAGGATGCGGACCTGTCCCATGCGGACGCCCACGCCGTCGAGCGCGAAACCGGTGCCGGCCGGCCCGGCCGGCCGGTCCGGGCTGTCGATGTCGCGTCCGGCGGGACGGCGCCAGAGCCGCTCGAACAGGGGCTCCACGAAGCCCATCAGCCCCTGTCTGAAATAGAGCACGACGACGATGAATATGGCGGCGAGGACGACCTCCCACCAGGAAATCTCGTCGCGCAAATCGGCGGTCAGGATGCCGATCAGGACGGCGCCGACAACTGGGCCATAGAGCGTCGCCCGCCCGCCGACGGCGGCCCAGATCACCAGATCGGCCGAGAGGATGAAGCCGCAGAGTTGCGGCGTGACCAGGTTCTGCTGGGGCGCGTAGAGCGCGCCGCCGATCCCGGCCAGCACGCCGCTCAACCCGAACGCCGCCGCCTTCGCGTTCTGCACCGGGAAGCCGCAGAAACGGACCCGCTGCTCGTTCTGCGCGACCGCCCGCCAGAGCACGCCCGCCGGCGCGCGGCGCAGCCACGCGATGCCGAGCACGCAGACGGCCAGCGCCGCGGCGGAGATGTAGTAGAGGTCGGTGAAATCGCTCAACCCCGGCAGTCCGGGGATGTTCTTGAGGCCGTTGAATCCGCCGGTCACGTCGTTCCAGCTGTTGGCGATCTGGAAGGCGAGCAGGGTGAGCGCGAGCGTGATCATGGCGAAGAACGGCCCGGTCAGGGTCCGCCCGCGGAACACCAGGAGACCGATGCCGTAGGCCAGCAGCCCGGGCGCCAGCGCCGCCCCCGGCAACAGGATGAGCAGCAGCCAACTGTCCTTGAAATGGATCAGCGACAGGCCGGAGAGATACGCGGCCAGCCCGAAGAACATGGCCTGTCCGAGGGGCAGGATACCGGCCTGCCCCCAGCACAGCCCGATCCCCATCGAGGCGATGGCGTAGAGGAAATAGAGCGCCAGCGTGTAGGCCCAGAACTCGCCAACCAGCTGCGGCAGCACGGCGAGCGCCGCCACGAGCGCCGCGCTATGTACGAGGAAAGAGGCCATTGGGGCGCAGCCAGAGGAACAGGATCGCGATGACGAGCACGGTGGTGTAGCCCCAGGTCCGGTTGGAGACCGCGCTGACGATGCCCTCCACTCCGCCGATGACGCCGGAGCCCGAGATCAGGCCGACCAGGCTGCCGAGCCCACCGACCACCAGGACGAAAAAGGATTTGAGGATGAAGTCCAGGCCCAGCGTCGGATTGACCGGCAGCAGCGGCGCCAGCATCACGCCGGCGAGCGCGGCGAGGCCGCAGCCGAAGACGAAGGTGTTGCGCGCGAGCGCGGTGACGGGAATGCCGACCGACCCGGCGAGCTCGGGATTGTCGACCACGGCGCGGATCCGCCGGCCGGTGGCGCTTCGGACGAACCACCAGACCAGCCCGGCGACCAGCACGATCGAGAGGACCGCGAGCAGCAGGCGGTAGGCGGGATAATCCGCGCCGAGGACGTCGACGCTGTCGGTAAGAGGGGTCGCTACGCTCTTGAAGCCCCTTCCGTAAACGGCCTCCACGGCCTCGCGCAGCAGCATGCTGAGCCCCCAGGTCGCGAGCAGCGTATCGAACGGGCGGGCATAGAGCGGCCGCACCAGGACCCGTTCGACGATGAGCCCGAGAGAGCCGCACACCAGCAAGGCCAGGGGCACGGCGGCGAGAAAGGGCAGGCCTTCCGTCTGTACGAAGAAGGCGCAATAGGCGCCGATCATGACGAACTCGCCGTGCGCGAGGTTCATCACGCCCAGCAGCCCGAACACGACGGCGAGGCCGAGCACGACCACCGCCAGCGTCGACACCTCGTACACCACGTTCAGGATGTTGGTGGTCAGGATCGGGTCCATCGGGCTCGCCGCTTCGGCTTGGGGCCTATCGGCGAGAGTAGCAGACTCGTCCCGCGTTCGATCCCGGAGGGTTCCTCCCAACCATGCGGGAAGACGTGGATGCCCGGAACAAGTCCGGGCATGGCGGAGGGGGGCCGAAGGGGGGAACCGGGCCGTCGCCAGGATCGCACCGGTCCCTTGCCCCCACGTCGTCATGCCCGGACTTGTTCCGGGCATCCACGTCTTGTCTTCGGTATTCCGCCGGTACGAAAAAAAACGCTTGGACGGGCGGAGGGGGCAAGGGCCCGGCGGAATCAGCCGCAGGTCTGGCCGTGCGCCACCGCCTTGAAGGACTGAACGATCTCGAAGCTGGTTCCCTTGCATTCGGCGAGGAACATGTCCTTGACGACATGCCGGTTGGTCATGACGGCGGTGCCCGTAGCGGTCTTGTAGGCAAGGTTGTTCGCCGCCGCCATCAGCTTGCCGGGATCCTTCGTGCCGCCGGCCTTTTCGATCAACGCCTTCGCGCACCAGACGCCGGAATAGGAGTCGACGCCGAGCATGCTGAGCGGCGGCGGCTTGGGCGCGAACGCCTTGGCGAAGCTCGTCTTGAACTTCTCATTCGCCGCGCTCTTCTCGTTCACGAAATAGGACATCGCGCTGTAGAGGCCGTTCGAGCTCTGCTCGCCGATGCCGAGCAAGGTGAGCTCCTCCAGCAGGTAGGAGATCCGCTTGATCGACTTGTCGAGACCGAAGCCGGCGAAGGTCCGGTTGAAGTTGACGTTGTCGCCGCCGACCAGGGTGATGACCACCAGATCGGGCTTCTTCGCCTTGATGCGGGTGACGGCGTCCTCGAACTTGTTGGGGGCGCCGAGGGGAACGTATTCCTCGCCGACCACCTTGCCGCCGGCCGCGGCGATATATTTCTTCGCCTGCTCGTTGGTCTTGCGCGGCCAGACATAGTCGTTGCCGATCAGGTAGTAGGTCTTCGCGCCCAGCGTCTTCGCCAGCCAGCCGATCGAGGGCTGGACCTGCTGCTGGGGCGTGTCCGCCGTCACATAGACGTTCGGGTTGCACTCCCCGCCTTCGTAGAGCGGCGTATAGACATAGGGAATCCTGCCTTTCAGCGAGGCCACGATCGCCTCGCGCACGGCGCTGTTGTGGGAGCCGAGCACCAGATCGACCTTGTCGCGCAGCATCAGGCGGATCGCCGTCTTGGCCGCCTCCGCCGGCGGCGCGCCGCCATCGGCGGAGATAATCGTCACCTTGCGCCCGCCGATGCCGCCGGCCGCGTTGATCTCGTCGACCGCGAGCCTGGCGCAGGCCGTGCCGGTCGGTCCGAACAAGGCCGCGGGACCGCTCAGCGGAAAGTAGGTGGCGAGCTTAAGCTCGTCCGCGGCGCGCGCGCCGGTCAGAACGGAAGGCGCGACCACAGCCGCGCCGGAACCCAGGGCGCCGGCGACGAACCGGCGGCGAGACATCTGTCCGAAATTCTTCTTCATCGGGTTCACTCCCTGTTTGCGGTTCGAATCGTCGGTCATTCCAGCCGACATGTGAAGTGCGCGACGCCTCTCACGGCGGGGGCGGCATGGCTGGCAGCACCGCTTCGACCGCCGCGGCCAGCGCCAGCAACGCGCGGTCGCTCCCCGCCGGGCCGTCGAGCTCCATCCCGATCGGCAGACCGCCCGCCGAGAGGCCGGCCGGCAGGGTGACGCCGGGAATGCCGGCGACGCTCGACGGCCCGGTATTTCGGATGAAGGTGAGAAAGGTCGGGACCCGCTCTCCGTTCAGCTCAACCGTTTCGTCCTCGCCGATCGGCGCGGCGGGGAGCGGCGTCGTGGGGAAGATCGCGGCGACGACGTCGTTCGAGGCGAACCAGCCGGTATAGGCGGCCTGCAACGCCGGACGGGTTTTCGTCAACGCCTCGCGGTAGACCGGCTCCGGGATGGCGCCCTCCGGCGTCGTCAGGCTTTGCAGCAGCCCCGCGACGTCCGGGCTGGCGGCGGCATCGGCCAGGCCGGCGAAGTCGAGATCGAGTTCGCTTTCCGAAAGATAGCGGTTCAGCCCGACGACGGTTTCGTGGAGCGCGATGGGAAATCCGGCCGCCTCGTCCAGCTTCGGAACCTCTCCCATGTCCGCCTCGACCAGGACGGCCCCGGCGGCGGCCAGCGTCGCCAGCACCTCCTCCGCCACCCGCGCGGTGGCGGGATCCAGGTTGTCGTAGAAATGGGCGCGCGGGACGCCGATCCGGACTCCATCGAGAGACACATTCGGCAAATCGCCAGACGCTCCGGCGATAACACCGTCGAACAGGGCCAGGTCCTCGACCGAGCGCGCGAGCGGCCCCGCGGTATCCCGCGTATTGGAGATCGGGACGATGCCGGTCTGGCTGTATCGGCCGGCGGTCGGGCGGAACCCGGCCACGCCGCAAAGCGCGGCCGGAATGCGCACCGAACCGCCGGTATCCGTGCCCATCGCGACCGGCGCCATCCGCGCCGCGACGGCGGCGCCGGAGCCGCCGCTGCTGCCGCCCGGGATCCGCGCGGGGTCGTACGGGTTTCGCGCCGGTCCGAAGGCGCCGTTGTTGGAGGTGATGCCGAAGGCCAGCTCGTGCATGTTGAGCTTGCCCATCGCGAAGGCGCCCTCGTCGACGAGCCTCTGGAGGACGGGCGCGTTCCGGGCGGGACGGTAATCGCGCAAGCCCGGGGTGCCGCCGGTCGTCGGCATGTCGGCGGTATCGAAATTATCCTTCACCGGCACCGGCAACCCGGAGAGGCGGCCGCCGCCGGGTACCGCGCGGGAAGCGGCATTGAGCACCCGTTCCGGATCGAGATGGATGAAGGCGTTCAGCCCGCCCGAGCGCTCGCACTCCGCCAGCAGCGCTTCGGCATATTCGCGGGCGGAGATACGCCCCCCGCGGATTTCGCGGAGCGCCTCCGATGCCGTCCAGTGTGCAATCTCGTTCACGGTCGCTTCCTTCCGAAGTGTCGCGCGGAATCCCGGGTGTCGCCATCCTCGGAATTGAGGATTTTCAGTTGCCGTCCGCGTCGGGGAAGACGAACCGCGTGGCGAGCTGGGTCCTGTTCGAAACGCCGAGCTTGGCGAAGATGTGCTTGAGGTGGGTCCGCACGGTGGTGACGGATATGCCGAGCGCCCCGGCTACCTCCATGTCGGTCTTGCCGAGCACGGCCGACATCGCGATCTCCTTCTCGCGCTCGGTCAGCCGGGACTCGCTCGCGATGCGTTCCATCAGCCCGCCGGGCGAAGCGCCCGACCGGCCTCCTCCCTCGCGCGCCAGCGCGCGGCGCATCGCGTTGGAGAAGGCCGGGCCGATCGCATCCACGATCTCGATTTCCCGGCGCGAGAAATCCTCTTTCCCGCGGCCGCGCCAGATCCGCAGATCGCCGATATTCGTGCCCCCGGCATAGGCATAGTAGTTGATGCCGTAGTAGAGCCCGTCGCGGGCGAGAAAGTCGTTGAAGAACTCGCTCCGCTCCAGCGCGTCGCGGGAAATCACTTCGTTCACCGAGGTGGTGCGGCGGCGGCGTTGCAGCGCCGGGGTGATCGGGTCGCGGTACTGGTAATAGGACTCGTAGGACGACAGGTTGTCGTCCGACATGTTGAGGGCCACGCGATCCGCGAACTCTCCCCGTTCTTCGCGCCACACATAGGACGCGAGGTAGTCGGCGTTCAGCAGGTCGCGCACCAGGGGGCAAAGGCAGACGCGCAGTTCGTGGGACGAGTGACCGGCGGACAACTCGCCCATGATGCGAAAGACGACTTCCGACTCCCTGGAGGTCAGGTTCATCCCGATGCCTCCCCGGCGACACAGGCTAGCGCCGGGACTATCCGCGCTCAACTCCGTCGTTGGGGCAGCAGCGCAAGCCCCGGACACACCCTATCCCGGTTTCCCGGGTCTTGCGCGCAGCCTTGCCTGCACCACGATGGGGATGGCAAGCGTGATCAGCACGAACAGCCCGGTCAGAAGCTTGAGGTCGGAGGGCTTCAGGCCGAGTGCGAGCGCCACCGCCACCACCTGGAAATAGGCCAGCGATCCCACCACCGGGGCCGCAAGCTGACGGATCAGCGTTCTTCGCCCGACCAGCGTCTCGCCCAAAATCGTCGCCGCCAGGCCGACGATCAGCACCCCCACCCCCATATTCACGTCGGCATAGGCCTGATGCTGGGCCATTACCGCGCCGCCGAAGGCGCTGAAACCGCCGGCCATGGCGATCCCTGCGACGATGTAATAGTGCGTCGGGACGCCCTGCGCGCGGGACATGGACTGGTTGGCCCCGACGCAGCGGAGCGCCACGCCGAGCTCGGTGTTGAGGAACCAATAGAAGACGGCGAGGAAGACCAGTACCAGGGCGAGGATCAGCGCGAACTGGGTCAGCGGCTCGCCGCCGTCGGCATCCAGCACCAGGGTGAAGATGGAGTCGTCGTCGAACAGCGCGGTGTTCGGCTTTCCCATCACCCGGATGTTGATGCTGAACAGCATGGTCAGCACGATGATCCCCGCCAGAAGCGAAGGCACCCGCAGATAGAGGTGGATCAACGCGGTCGTCGCGCCCACGACGAATCCGAACAGAATCGCCGCCGACAGGCTGAACACGGGATCGAACCCCGCCACCGTGAACGTCGCCGCGATCGCCGCGCCGAAGGGGAAGGCGCCCTCCGAGGTCAGATCGGGCAGCCCCAGAATGCGGAACGGAATCATCACCGCGAACGCGGGAAAGGCGAAGACCGCACCCTGGACGAGGCTCACCGTGAACAGGTTGAGATAGATGTCGACGAAGCCCATCGCGGCCGTCAGCCCAACAGCATCTTGTCGTCGGTGACGTGGAACCGTCCGACCAGGTCGTTCACGGTGAGGCCCGCCTTCTCGTCCGCCGCCGCGTCGAGGACGATCCCGCCCTCATGCATCATGAACAGCCGGCTCCCGAAACGAAGCGCGTGCTGCATGTTGTGGGTGACCATGAGGGTGGTGATGGCGTCTCCGGTCACCACATCCGATGTCAGCTTGAGCACCAGCTCGGCCGCGCGCGGGTCGAGGGCGGATGTGTGCTCGTCGAGCAGCATCAGCCGCGGCGCGAGGAGGGCGGCCATGATCAGGGTCAGGGACTGGCGCTGACCGCCCGACAGAGACTGGACCTTCTCCGACAGGCGGTTTTCCAGCCCGAGCCCGAGGATGGAAATCCGCTCCCGGAAATATTCCCGGTTGCGCCGGTTCAGCCCGAGACGGAAAGTCTTGCGCCTGCCGCGCTTGGCGGCCACGGCGAGGTTCTCTTCGATACTCAACTCGGGCGCGGTGCCCAGCATCGGGTCCTGGAACACCCGTGAGATCAGCTTCGCCCGCCTGTATACGGGCTGGTTCCCGACATCGCGCCCGTCGATCAGGATTTCCCCGGTATCGATCGGGACTTCGCCGGCAAGAGCGTTCAGGAGCGTGCTCTTGCCGGCGCCGTTGCTGCCGATGACGACGGCGAATTCGCCCTCCTCCAGCGTGAAATCGACGTTCCGGAGGGCGGTTTTTTCGTTCGGGGAGCCGGGCGAAAAAACCTTGCTCGCATTGCCGACGCGGACCGACACCGCTCCCTACCGACAGCCGGTCACATCACGCATTTGCAGTCCTTGAAGGCGGCCGGGATCGGCAGCTTCATGGCGTCGAACCGCTTGGCGCTCAAGAGGACCCTGTGATCCTCGGGCCGAGGCCTGAAGATCGGCAGATCGGACGGCTTGGCGCCCTTCAGGATCCTGGCGGCGAGGAGCCCGGCCTGACGGCCGACATCCCGCCACGAGACCGTGACCGCCGCCAGCACATGTCCGTCCTTGACGCCGCCCGGGCTCGCGTTGATGACCGGAATCCGGTTGCGCTTCGCCGACGCCGCCACCACCGCGACGGAGGGTTGCAGCATGCTCGACGGGATCAGGTAGATGAAATCCACGCCCTTCAGCGCTTCCACCCGGCTGGGTATGTCGTTGACGGTTTCCACGCTGATCGACCGGAGCTTCACGCCGGCCTTCTTCGCCGCCGCTTCGGCGTACTTCACGTTCACCCGGTCGTTGGCGTCGCCCGGGTTGAACAGGAGCCCCATCGTCGAGACCTTGCCCAGTATCGCCTTCGCCTTCGCGATGACGGTGTCCATGTCCTGAAGGTTGGAGGCACCGACGAAACGGGCGCTTCCCTTGTCCCAGGACTTCACCAACCCGGCATCCACGGGATCGGTGACGGGCGCGAAGACGATCGGGAGCGACTTGTTGCGAATGACCCGTTTGGACGCCTGGGTGATCGGCGTCGTCACGGTCAGCAGCAGATCCGGATCGGACGCCTCCAGCGCGGTCAGAACCTGCGCCACCAGGGACGGATCGAAATTCGCGTCCTTGTAGACGTATTCGACTCCGTCTCCGTCCTGGAGGCCCTGGCTCGCCAGACCCGCCTTGAAGCCGTCTATCACCAGCTTGAGGACGGAATGCGGACCCAGGCTGGCGATCGCGACCTTCTTGTTCGCCGCCAGGGCCGGGGAAAGGGACAACGCCGATACGGCCAGAATCAGGGCAATAAGCCCGGAAGCCCGCTTCAAATGAACCATCCTTGCCTCCTGTCTTCGTTTTCTCGAGAACGCGACCGGATAGAACCGCTACACCAGTTCGAGCGCATTTCCTCTCGCACCGGCGGCGCGGAGGATCGAATACCAGATCGAGCTCAGCATCTCGGTGCCCGAAACGCCAACCGCGGGCTGGCGCTTTTCGGTCCGCAGAAACCCCCCTTCACGGTCCCAGGCCTCGATCTCGGCGACCGCGCAATCGAGCCCTGGATCGCACACCAGACGCGCCTCGCATTCGTCAAGGCCGGTCGAGACCAGCGCGCAGGTCACCATGGTGTTGACGTTGCGCGGATAGAGCCGGGCGATGCCGCGCACCGGGCCTTCGTAGATTACCGTCTCGCCGTCGATCCCGCCGGGGTCGAGGCCGCTGTCCGCGAAATCGATATTGTCCGGGTGTTTCCTGAAGGTGATCCGGACCCGGCTCCAGCTTCCCTCCCTCATCAGCAGCTCATCCCCTCCCAGCAGCGCGCCTGCGGGCAGGAAGAGGCTGGTTCCGTTCTCTTTCGCCGAAGCCTCCAGCGCGGCCCGGAGCGCGTCGTCGGCGAGCGCCGTGACCGAGAGCGGCATGTAGCTCGCGAAGCGCAGGAACCCTGCGCCGAAGCGTTCGGAGATGCCGGGATGGGCGCACTCGACGATCAGGTCGGGGCGGTATTCCGCGGCCTCCCCCGGATCGCCCAGCTGCAGCGCCGGATCGAGCGCGGCGAGCGCGTCCGGACTCCGGTTGTAAACGAAGGCGGTCTCGAACCGCCCGCCGCTGCCGCCGATGCGCTCCACGATGGAGCGGCCGATATAGCCGTAGCCGATTACCCCGATGCGCGTGGCGGTCATGTCACCGCTTCCCTGACCTCGGTCCTGAAACCCCGCCAGACGCCACCCGACATTGCCGCCTCGACCGCATCCACGGCATCCCAGATGTCGACATGGCGGATGTAGAGGGGCGCGATGCCGAACCTCAATATGTCGGGGTCGCGGAAGTCCGGTATCAGCCCGCCGGCGATCAGCGCCTTCGCGATCGCGTAGGCGTCCGGGTGGCGGAACGAGACCTGGCTGCCGCGCCGCGACGGGTCCCGGGGGCTCGCCAGTTCGAAGCCGTGTTTCGCCAGCCTGTCGTCGGCGAGCTCGATGAAGAGCCCGGAGAGACGCCGCGACTTCGCCGCCAGCTCTTCCATCCGGACGCCGTCGAAGCACGCCACGCCGTCGAGCACCGCGCGAAGCGAGAGCACCGGCGGCGAGCCCACGAGGCACTTGTCTATCGAGTCCGCGGCGCGGTAGCGGTCCTCGAAGCGAAACTGGTCGGCATGGCTGAACCAGCCGGTCACCGCCGGCCGGAACGCGCCGATGGCGCCGCGCGAGACATAGGTGAAAGCCGGCGCGCCGGGGCCGCCGTTGAGGAACTTGTAGGTGCAGCCGACGGCGTAATCGACCTTGCGGCGGTTGAGACCGACCGGCACGGCGCCAGCGGAATGGCAGAGATCCCAGATGACCGGAACGTCCAGCGCGTTGCAATGCGCGGTAATCGCCTCCATGTCGAGCAGGGCGCCCGTGCGGTAATCGACATGGCTGAGCACGACCAGCGCGGTGTCCCGATCGATGGCATCCGCGACGCGCCCGGGCCCGGCCCGGACCAGCTCGTGGTCCCGGTCTAGAAGGTCGACCAGACCTTCGAGGATGTAGACGTCAGTCGGGAAGTTCCCGGCTTCGGTGACCACTTTCCTCCTCGTCCGGCCGCGTCGAAGCAGCGACGCGGCCAGCTTGAAAATATTGACCGACGTGGAATCGGAAACGACCACCTCGCCCTCGGAAGCGCCGATCAACGGGGCGATGGCGTCGCCCGCCCGGCGGGCGAGAAAGAACCAGTCGGCGTCGAGCCAGCTCCGGATCAGCCCCTCGCCCCATTCGGCCTCGACCAGCTCACGGGTGGAGGAGACGGTCGTCCCGGGCAAGGCCCCGAGCGAATTGCCGTCGAAATAGAGCACGCCGTCCGGCAGGGAGAACCGGGCCCGGCACTCCGCTAACGGGCATTCCGCGTCCAGCAGTTCGCAGTCGGTGCGGTTCATGGGGCGCCTCGCCCGGCGAGCCTAGGCCAGGCTGGGCAGGCCGACAACCGGGACGAACCGGCCGTCGCTGCATCACCCCGCCGCCCGCGCGAGTCCCACGACGTTGCGGATCAAGGCAAAGCCCCTGCCCGCCTCCAGGCCGAGTATCGATTCGGGATGGAACTGGACCGCCCAGACCGGCAGCGCGCGGTGCTGGAGCGCCATCGCGACGCCGTCCGCCGTCCAGGCCGTGACCTCCAGCGCCTTCGGGGCCTCGTCGCGCGCGACGTAGATCGAGTGGTAGCGGCCGACGGTATAGCGCCGGGGCAGGCCCCGGAACAACGGCGTGTCGGCGGCCTCGATCTCCGACGGCTTGCCGTGCACCGGGGTGTCGAGGATCTTCAGCTTCGCCCCGAAATGCTCGGCGATTCCCTGCAGGCCAAGGCAGACGCCGAATACCGGGATGCCGCGTTCGACGCAGGCGCCGACCGTTTCCGCCACCCCGAAATCCCGAGGCTCGCCGGGGCCGGGGGACAGCACGACGAGGCCCGGCCGGCGTTCGTCCAGCAGGCCGTGCTCGAAGCCGAAGCGGAGCGTCTCGACGCCGGCGCCGGTCTGGCGGAAATAGTCGGCAAGCGTGTGGACGAAGGAATCCTCGTGGTCGACCAGCAGAATGTCGAGCCCCCGCCCAGCCTCCCCGCCGCCGTTCTCGGACGCGGCGGATGGCGCCTCGCCCGCGATCGCATCGAGGAAGGCCGATGCCTTGACGGCAATCTCGTCCTCTTCCTCGGCCGGGTCGGAATCGAACAACAGCGTCGCGCCGGCCCTGACCGAGGCGATGCCGTGGCGGAACTGAATCGTCCTCAGCGTCAGCCCGGTATTCATGTTTCCGTTGGCGAACGCGGCCCCGACCGCGCCGCCGTACCAGCGCCTCGGCGAGCGCTCGTGGTCCTCGATGAACTGCATCGCCCATTTCTTGGGCGCGCCGGTCACGGTGACCGCCCAGGTGTGGGAGAGGAACGCATCCAGCGCGTCGAACGCTTCGCGCAGCATGCCTTCCACGTGATCGACGGTGTGGATCAGGCGGGAATACATCTCGATCTGGCGCCGCCCGATCACCCGTACCGAGCCCGGCTCGCAGATGCGCGACTTGTCGTTGCGGTCGACGTCGGTACACATCGTGAGCTCGGACTCGTCCTTATCCGAGTTGAGGAGCGCGCGGATCTGGGCGGCATCGGCGATCGGGTCCGCGCCGCGCCGGATCGTGCCCGAGATCGGGCAGGTCTCGACCCGCCGCCCCTCGACCCGGACGAACATCTCGGGCGAGGCGCCGACCAGGTATTCCTGCGCGCCGAGATTCATGAAGAAGCCGTAGGGCGCGGGGTTCACCCGCATCAGCCGGCGGAAGACGGCCGACGGCGGCTCGGCGACCGACCGCCGGGTGTCGACGCCGGGCACGGTCTCGAACAGATCGCCCGCGCGGAAGCGCTCTTTCGCCTTGCGCACGGTTTCGGCGTAGTCGCCCGGCGCGTGGTCGCTCCCGCCCTCGCCCGGCGGGGCGAAGCGGAACGGCTCGTCCGGCCCGCCGCGGTCCATCTCCGCCGTCGTACGCCCGTCGATCTCGAATTCGTAGGACCGCCAGGTCGCCTCGCCCCGCTGATGGTCGACGACGAGCAGCCGGTCGGGGAGGTACAGCACGAGGTCGCGCTGCCCGTCCTCGCGGTTGCTCCTGGGCTCCAGCGGTTCGAACTGGAAGGCGAGGTTGTAACCGAACGCGCCGTAGAGGCCGAGGAAGCGCTCTCGCTCCGGCGCGCGCAGGAAGGCCAGGATCGCGCGCACCAGCGAGAAGACCGAGGGCTGGCGGCTCCGCTCCTCTTCGGGGAAACGCCCGGCGGGCTGTTGGATCTCGACGTCGAAGCCGGCTTCGTGGATTTCGTAGCGCTCGACGAATTCCCATTCCGGCAGCTGCCCGGCCAGCGCGCCCGCGAGGATACGCCCGCGCGCCGACAGCGCCGCAATCCGCGCCGAGCGCCCGGCCGCCGAGAGTTCGAGCGGCGGGTCGACGAAGCCCATGTCCCAGCGGGTGTAACGTCCGGGATACTCGAAATCGGACGACAGAAGCGCGCCGCGCCGGCGGTCGAGCTTCTCTACCAGGATCGTCCGGGCGTTCTCGTAAGCTTCGGGCTCGCTCCCGCAGCGCACGAGCACACCGCCCGGCGTGGCGAATAAATCGGTTTCCGTGGGCTTCGACATGACTATCCCCCCTTGGCCGGGACTTGCGCGGCCCGCCATGCCGTTTCCGGAAAAGAAAATGGCTGCCCGGTCCCCGGCAGCCATACATGTCACGCAAGAAATGCCGGCCGCCGATTCAGGCGCACCGCCACCGGTTCGTCGAGATCGATACCGTCTTCCGCATGACGGGGTCACGATACGCATGGAGCGAGCGGGGTCAATGGCGAAGAAGCAGCGCGAGGTCCCTCGATACGGCGCTGACGCGCCTACTCGGGATGAGGTTTCTTTATTGGCGTTCCCCCTCATCCTGAGTAGCGGCGAAGCCGCGTATCGAAGGGTGGGCGTTTCGTCCTGCCGTCCAAATGTGGCACAAACCATCCGGTCCGGCGGTCGAGGGGAAGGACGCAGCCATGTTTATCGCAATGAACCGGTTCCGTATCGCGCGCGGGCGCGAGGCGGATTTCGAGCGGGTCTGGCGGGAGCGCGACTCGCATCTCGACGGCGTTCTGGGCTTCGTCGAGTTCCGTTTGCTCAAAGGGCCGGAATCCGACGACCATACGCTCTACGCCTCGCACACGATCTGGCGCGACCGCGACGACTTCGAGGCATGGACCCGGTCGGAGGCGTTCCGCAAGGCCCATGCCGGCGCCGGCGGCCAGCGCGGCCTCTATCTCGGCCATCCCGAGTTCGAGGGGTTCGAGTCCGTGCTGGAAGGCTAGGCACCGGTCCTGCCGGCCTCCGTGATCCACGACGTCAAGACCGCCTTCGGGCGCCTGCCGCCAGCCTGGCAGGGCGCGGCCTGGATGACGATGGGCGCGCTGCTCTTCGCCATACAGACGGCCATCGTGCGCTACCTCTCGAAGGAGATGCACTTCCTCGAGATTTCCCTGTTCCGCGCGCTTTTCGGGGTGGTCGTGATGATCCCCTGGGTGATGCGCGCGGGTCTCGGCGTCATGCGGACACGGAACACCGGGCTCTATGCCGGTCGCGGGTTGCTGAGCACGGCCGCGATGTATGGCTGGTTCGGCAGCCTCGCTCTCATCCCGATCGCCGATGCGACCGCGATCTCGTTCACCTTCCCGCTGTTCATCGCGCTGTTCGGGGTGATCTTCCTGCGCGAATCCGCCCACCCGATGCGCTGGATAGCGCTTCTGATGGGGTTCGCCGGGACGCTCGCGATCGTCCGCCCCGGTTTCCAGGAGGTCAATGCCGGCATGGTCATGGTGATCGGCGCGGGGCTCTGTATCGCAAGCTCGGCGATGATGCTGAAGGTCGCGATCCGCACCGACCAGCCCGACACCGCGGTGCTCTATCAGTCGGTCTACATGCTGCCGTTCGCGATCGTCGGCGCGGCGCTGGTCTGGGAATGGCCGACCCTGGAGCAGTGGCTCTGGGGGCTGCTGCTGGGCGCGGCCTCGGCCACCGCGCAGCGCTTCTACACCCGGGCTTTCGCGGTCGGCGAGGCCGGCGCCGTGGTGCCGTTCGATTTCACGCGGCTTCCTTTCGCCGTGGTGCTGGGCTTCCTCGTCTTCGCCGAGCTGCCGGATTTGTGGACGGTGGCGGGCGCGGCGATCATTTTCGGGTCGTCCATCGTCGCCGAGCGCAGCGAGGCAAGGCGGACGCGCGGGTAGGGTGCCGGAGCGTGACCGCCTCGGACTACGTCTCCTTCGCCGGACCCTTGGTCAGGACGGTGACGTTGCGATCCCCGTCCCGACGGTAGTCGACGCTGTCCATCATGGTGTTGACCAGGAGCAGGCCGAGACCGCCCGGGTCGCGCTCGTGCAGAGGGGCTTCGGTGTCGGTTTCCGGCACCTGCCTGGGATCGTACTCGCTGCTGTCGTCGACGATGGTGACGACAAGCGAATCGCCATCCCGGCGGACGGCGATCTCGATACGGTGAGCCTCCTCGTCGTCGTACCCGTAGGAAACGATATTGGTCAGAATCTCGTCGAGCGCCAGGTTGACCGCATAGGCGACCCCCGGCTCCACCTCGCCAGCGGCGCAGAACTCGTCGACCCGCTCGGCGACGCGCGATAGCTCGCCGAGGTCGTTCGCGACCGATATATCGATACTATCCTGGCTCATCTCTCCGCCCCGTGGCCCGGCGGCCAAGCCTAGCACAGGGCGGTTCGGGCGGGAATCGGGCCGTCACGGCTCCCGTGCGAGGCTCAGGAACAGCGAAACCTGGAGCTCCTCGTCGGTCTTGAGCAGGAAGAATTCCCGCGTCGTCAACCCGACCGTCCGATGCGGCACCATCGACGGCGCTTACCTTGCGGCATGGTGCCGGCGTATCATCGCCAGGTTGGACGACACGAAGAGGAGCACCGGCATGGGCGCGAGTCCCGTCGCGTTTTATTCCGAGGGGTTCAGGCTGGTCGGCGATCTCTACCGGCCGGACGGGCTGGATGCGGGCGAGGCACGGGCCGGAATCGTTCTCTGCCACGGTTATACCGGGATCAAGGACCTCTACCTGCCGGACAACGCGCGCGTGCTGACCGAGGCCGGCTATGTCGTGCTCGCCTTCGACTACAAAGGCTGGGGCGAGAGCGAGGGGCCGCGCTCCCGCCTGAACCCCCACGGCCGGGTCGCCGACACCCAGGCGGCGCTGACCTTCCTCGGCGCGCGGGACGAGGTGGACGAAGCCCGGCTCGGCCTTTACGGCACCAGCTATGGCGGGGCGACGGCTGTGTGGACCGGTGCGGTCGACCGGCGGGTCGGCTGCGTCGTCAGCGTGGTCGGGATCGGCCACGGCGAGCGCTGGATGCGGAGCGTACGCCGGCCCGACGAATGGCACGACCTGCTGGATCGTTCCGCCGCCGACCGGGTGAGGCGGGCGCTGGAGGGCGAGTCGGAGCTCGTCGAGCGCACCGAGGTGCTGCTGCCGGATCGCCAGTCGGCGGCGCTGGCCGCGGCGTCCCGGCGCAACGTGAAGGGGGCGATCGACACGCTGCCGCTCGAATATGTGGACGAAACGCTCGCCTTTAATCCGGAATGGGTGGTGGACCGGATCTCGCCCAGGCCCGTTCTGTTCATCGCCACGGACGACGACCGGCTGGTGCCTCAGGAGGAGTCCCGCGCACTCTACGAGAAGGCGGGCGAGCCCAGGAAGCTGGTGGTGCTCAAGGGCTACGGCCACTACGAGGTCTATACCGAGCCCGCCTTCGGCGAGATCATGGGCGAAACCCTCGCCTGGTTCGGCGAGCATTTGCCGGCACGATGAAACGGGCACTGCTCGCCGGCGCGATCGTCATCTTCGCGGCCTCCGCCGCGCTGGGGCATGCGAAGCTCGGCTCGACGGTCCCGGCGGACGGCGCGATGCTGTCGAAAATGCCCGCCGAGATCGTGCTGACTTTCTCCAAGCGACTCCGCCTGACCCGGGTGCGGATGACGCGGGACGCAGGGAAAGCGGTCGACCTCGAGGCGGGGAAGTCCTTCGCTACCAAGTTCGCGATTCCCATCGAGGGCGCGGGCAAGGGCGCCTACCGGGTCGAATGGCGCGGGCTCGCGGCGGACGGGCACGCGATGCGGGGCGCGTTTTCCTTCCGGGTCAAGTGAACCGTGCCCGATCTCTGGCAGATCGCGTCGGTGCTCGCCAAATTCCTGCTTTATTTCGGCGTGCTGGGTAGTGTGGGGCTGGTGATCGTCCGCGCGGTCTTCGGCCGGGAGACCGACCCGATGGACACGCCGCTGCGGCGCCGGGCCGCCGCGTTCGCCGTCCTCGCATTCGTCGCCGGGGTACTGGGCTTCGTCCTCATGGCAGCGATGCTGTCGGGCGAAGCGTCGGGCATGGCGGACCCGGAGATGCTGGGCCTCCTGTGGGAGACGCCGGCCGGGACCCGGTCGATCCTGCTCGGGGCCGGGCTCGCCCTGGTCCTGGTGGGGCTTTGGGGAGGCGGCCTCAACATCTGGATCGCCGCCGCGGGGGGATTGCTGGCGCTGTGGTCGTTCTCCCGCATCGGCCATGTGGCGGAGACCGGGTCGTTCTGGCTCGACGCCCTTCTGCTGCTGCACCTCGCACTGGCCGCCTTCTGGATCGGCATCCTCTCCCCGCTCCGCGCGCTGGCGGCCTCCAACGATCGCCTGGCGGAGGCCGGCGCGCTTGGCCGACGGTTCGGTCGGATCGCCACCGTCACGGTGCCGTTTCTGATCGTCGCCGGGATCGTCATGGCGTGGCGTCTCGTGGGCGATCTCCCGGCGCTGTTCGCGACCGGCTACGGAATCGCGCTGCTCGCCAAGGTCACGGGCGTCGGGGTGCTGCTCGCGGCAGCGGCGGCCAACAAGCTCCGCTTCGTGCCGGCGATCGAGAGGGGCGACGCCCGGGCCGCGGCGGGCCTCCGACGGTCGATCGCCCTCGAATGGGCGGCGTTCTGCGCGATCCTCTTCGTCACCGCCGGCCTGACGACCCTGGCATCGCCGCCGGGTTGAGCGACCCTCAGCCCTCCCTCAGCGGCCACCGGAAGACCAGCGTGGCGGCGACGACGCCCGGAAGCGAGGCGATCGGCGGATTAACAAAGATCGAAATCCTGGTTCCGGGGTCCAGAGCCACAGGCTCCGCTTCTGCCCGGATTCCTCGGGACCGGCGTCCGGGCTGACATGGGAAGCGCGGCTCGGACGAGACAAGACCCTTCGTGTAGAATGAGCCTTCGTTGAATCCCTCTTGGGACCGCCCGTGTCCGACGACGCATTGGCCGAACGCATCCGCCCGCTGCTTTCCGATCGGGATGGCTATTCCGAGCGCAGGATGTTCGGCGGGGTCTGCTTCATGATCGGCGGCAATATGTGCGTCGGCACCTGGAAGGGGGCGCTGATCGTCAGGATCGACCGGAAAGACCGGGAAGCGATCCTGGCGGAGCCGCATACCGGCCCCGCCGACATGAACGGCCGGACGATGAAGGGATGGGCGCTGGTCGAGCCCGCCGGCATCGTAACGGAGAGCGACCTGACATCCTGGGTGGACCGCGGCGCCGCCCACGCGGCCACCCTGCCGGCGAAGTAAAGGCTCCCTCACAACGACTGGACGATTTCCTCGGTCATCTTCTTGGCGTCGTCGAAGAGCATCATCGTGTTGTCGCGGTAGAAGAGTTCGTTGTCGACGCCGGCGTAGCCCGAGGCGAGCGAGCGCTTGACGAACAGCACGGTACTCGCCTTCTCGACCTCAAGGATGGGCATGCCGAAGATCGGGCTCTCGGTGTCGGTCTTGGCGGCCGGGTTGGTGACATCGTTGGCGCCGATCACATAGGCCACGTCGGCGGCGGCGAATTCGTTGTTGATGTCCTCCAGCTCGAACACCTCGTCATAGGGCACGCTCGCCTCGGCCAGCAGCACGTTCATGTGCCCCGGCATGCGCCCCGCGACCGGGTGGATGGCGTAGGCGATGTCGATGCCCTGCCCCTTCAGCGTGTCGCACATCTCGCGCAGCGCGTGCTGCGCCTGGGCGACCGCCATGCCGTAGCCCGGGACCACGATGACCTTGGAGGCGTTCTTGAGCACGAAGGCCGCGTCCTCGGCGCTGCCCGCCTTGACGTGGCGGTCGCCGTCGCTGTCGCCCGCCGCCTGGCCGCCCTCGACCCCGAACCCGCCGAGGATGACGCTGAAGAACGACCGGTTCATCCCGCGGCACATGATGTAGCTCAGGATCGCACCGGACGAACCGACCAGGGCGCCGGTGATGATCAGCAGCGTGTTGGACAGCGTGAAGCCGATCCCGCACGCCGCCCAGCCCGAATAGGAGTTGAGCATCGAGATCACCACCGGCATATCGGCGCCGCCGATGGGGACGATGATCAGGAAGCCGAGCGCGAGCGCGAGGATCACGATCAGCCAATAGGCCGCCGGCGCCTCGGCGAGGCAGAGCCAGACAACAAGGAGCACCAGCAACGCCCCGAGTCCCGCGTTGAGCGGGTGCTGCCCCTTGAAGACCAGCGGCGCGCCGCTCACCAGCCCCTGCAATTTGGCGAAAGCGACGATGGAGCCGGTAAAGGTGACGGCGCCGACCGCGGTGCCGATCGCCATTTCGATCAGGCTCGCGGTCTTGATGTCGCCGACGGTGCCGATGCCGTAGGCCTCGGGCGCGTAGAACGCCGCGGTCGCCACCGCCACCGCCGCGAGGCCGACCAGGCTGTGGAAGGCGGCGACGAGCTGGGGCAGCGCCGTCATCTGAATTCGCAGCGCGATGACGGTGCCGATGGCCCCGCCGATCACCACCCCGGCCGCGATCAGCTCGAACGAGACCACGCCCGGATCGGCCAGCGTGGTGACGACCGCGACGATCATGCCCGCGATGCCGATCGCGTTGCCCCGCCTGGCGGTCTCGGGCGAGGACAGACCGCGCAGCGCCATGATGAAGCAGATCGCCGCGATCAGATAGGCGATTCCGGTGAGGTCGGCGTTCATCGCGGGCTTCCCCTAGCGCCGCTTGCGGTACATGCGGAGCATGCGCTGCGAAACGATGAAGCCGCCGAATATGTTGATCGAGGCGAGCGTCACCGCGATGAAGCCCATGACCTTGGAGAAGTCCATCCCGGCCGGGCCGGCGGCGATCAGCGCACCGACGATGATCACCGAGGAGATCGCGTTGGTGACGCTCATCAGCGGGGAGTGCAGCGCCGGCGTCACGTTCCAGACCACATAGTAGCCGACGAATATGGCGAGAACGAAAACGGTGAACAGGAATATGAAGGGATCGGTGGACGCGGCGTCCGCCGCAGATTGCGCCGCTTCTTCGGGTTTCACGCTACATCCTTGTCGGCGGTCGGGGGAATCAGCGAGGGGTGGACGATTTCGCCCTCGCGGGTGATCAGGCAGGCGGACACGATCTCGTCATTCCAGTCGATCGCCAGCGTCCCGTTCTCGCGGTCGACCAGGGGGGTAAGGAAGTTGAGCAGGTTGCGGGCATACATTGAGGACGCGTTCTCCGCCAGCCGGCTCGGTACGTTGGCATGACCGAGGATGGTGACGCCGTGCCTCGCCACCGTTTCGCCCGATTCGCTCAACGCGCAATTTCCGCCCTGCTCCACCGCGAGGTCGACGATCACCGAGCCCGCGCGCATCCCCTTCACCATGTCCTCGGAGATAAGCACCGGCGCGGGCCGGCCCGGAATAAGCGCCGTGCAGATGGCGATGTCGTTCTTCGCCAGCGCTTCGGCCAGCACCTCGGCCTCGCGCTCCTTGTAGGACGCGCCCATCTCCTTCGCATAGCCGCCGGCGGTCTCCGCGTCCGCTGTCGCCGCCTCGTCGATCGCGAGGAACTTGGCTCCCAGGCTCTCGACCTGTTCCTTGACGGCGGGGCGCACGTCGTAGCCCGTGACGATGGCGCCGAGACGCTTTGCGGTCGCGATGGCCTGGAGCCCGGCGACCCCGGCGCCCAGCACCAGCACGCGCGCCGGCGGGATGGTGCCGGCGGCGGTCATCATCATCGGCAGCGCCCGGCCGAACGCGCCGGCGCCGTCGAGCACCGCCTTGTAGCCGGCGATGTTCGATTGCGACGACAGGATATCCATCGACTGCGCCCGGGTGATGCGGGGCAGAAGTTCGAGCGAAAACGCGGTCAGCCCGGCCTTCGCGTAGGCTTCGGCATGGGGCATGTGCTGCAGCGCGTCGAGCGCGCCGACGACCGTCGCGCCCGGCTTCATCAGCCCGACCTCGTCGCCGCCGTCCTCGGCATCGATCAGCGGACGCTGGACCTTGAGGACCACGTCGCTACCGGAGAGGGTTTCGGCCTCGTCAGGGGCGATCGCCGCGCCCGCTTCCCCATAGGACTGGTCGGGGAAACCGGACTCGATTCCGGCACTCGACTCGACGACGACCTCGAATCCGAGCCCCGTGAGTTTCTTGACGGTATCGGGGGATGCGGCGACCCGTCGCTCGTTGCGCCGCCGTTCCTTGGGTACAGAAAGCTTCATGACAACGTCGCGCCCGGGTGCGGGGTTGCACGCTTGGGAGAGGCCCGGACAGGCCCCCTGCTTGGTATGAACCAACGGGCACCAAAGTCAACCGGTTTGATTCGATGAAGATTATTCCAGTTGCGGAAAGGCACCGAGTAACGCGGAATTGAAGGCTTCGGACCTCTCCAGCGCGGCGTAATGCCCCGCCCTCTCGATTACCGCGCAGGTCGCGCCGGGCAGGCTCCCGGCGAGCGCTAGGCAGCGCTCCGGAGGCGCGAGCGGGTCGTCCGAACCGGCAATGACATGGATGGGCGCGGCGACTTGCGCGACCTCGGCGGGAAGGTCCGCATCCGCCATCATCGCCACCGCCGGGACGTAGCCTTCCGGCCGCGCTTCCGCCATCGTCTCGACGATTTCGGCGATGAGCATCCCCGACGCGCCGGGCGCGAGCAGGCGAGGCCCACGGTCCTCCGCGAACCCGCGCGGACCCAGCCGCAGGAACGCGCCGGTCCTCTCCTCGACCGCCGCCGCGCGCTCCGTTGGAGCCAGTCCGCCGAAACCGAACAACGGGTGCGCGAGGACGACGGTGGCGGCCCGCCCGGGGAACTGCCGCGCGAAAGAGGCCGCGATCAAGGCCGCGACCGACTGACCCACAAGAAAGAGTCCGCCTACCCCGATCGCATCGAGAAGGCCCCGGAGCGCGACCGCATAGTCCGCCGGTCCCGGCGTCGCGGGAAGCGGATCGGATCCGCCGTAGCCGGGCATATCCCAGCCGACGACGCGAAACCTGTCCGAAAGCGCGCCGTATTGCCGCCGCCACATCGCCGAGTTCCCGCCGAGCCCATGCAGGAGCACCAGAGACGGCAACGACGCATCGCCGGCTTCGCGAAAAGCGATCTCCCGCCCACCGATTTCGACGGTTTGGGAGCGCGGTGCCCCGGTCGTCACCGTCTCATGCTCCCGAACCCGGCGTCGACGCAGCCCCCTCAGCCCCGTTTGCCCTTTCCGCTGCGGTACTGGCCGTAGACGTCGTCGAGCGCGGCGAGGCAGACCGGGTCGAGGTCGTGCCGGGGCTCGGGCTCGGCGTCCCAGTAGCCGTGCGTATCGCGCCCGCGCACCACCAGCGCGGAGGCGCCGTCGAACGCGGTCTGGCGGACATGCGGCGCGATGTAGTGGATCGACAGCCCGATCCTGGGATTGTCCGAGGTATTCGCGTTCGAGCCGTGCACCACCGACTCGTGATGGATCGAGATTTCGCCGGCGGAAAGCTCACAATCGACCGCGCGGCTCTCGTCCACGTCGTTGATGGTCTGACCCTTCATCAGCAGGTTCTCGGGATCCAGGGTCTCCTCGTGACTGAGGATACCGTTCCCGTGGGTGCCGGGAACGAAGCGGACGCAGCCCGACTCGACCCTGCTGTCGGTGAAAGCGACCCAAGTGGTCACGGTCTCGGCGGGGCGGAGTCCGTAATAGGTCGAATCCTGATGCCAGGAAACGAAGCGCGGATCGCGCGCCTTCTTGGTGAAGAAGCTGGATCCCCAGCACAATATGTCCGGGCCGATCAGGTCCTCGACCGCATCCAGCATAACCGGGTTGCGCACCAGCTCGTTGAGCCACGTAAGCGGCATGTGGGCCTTGATCTTGAACCGGCTCTGCAGCTCGGCACCGGTTTCGGCCTCCAGCGCGTCGAACCGTTCGAGCAGCCCGTCGGCCCCCTTTCGGTCCATGATCCGGACCGGGAAGACGAAGCCATCCCGGCGATAGGACTCGACCTGCGCCTCGCTCAATACCTTGCCCACGGGTGCCCTCCGTCAGACCGGCCGTTCGCCGCTGCTGACCGTGGTGCGCCAGAGCAAGCGCCGCTCGCTCGACGGGAAGTCCCTCCGCGCATGCATCGAGCAGCGGTTGTCCCAGAGCAGCAAATCGCCCTTCCGCCAGACATGTTCGTAGACGAACGCGCCCTTCTCGGAATGGTCGAACAGCCGGGTGAGCGCGGCTTCGCTCTCGTCCTCCTCCATGCCGAGGATGGACGCGGTGATCAGCCGGTCGACATAGATCGCCTTTCGTCCGGTCTCGGGATGGGTGCGGAAGACAGGGTGCTCGGCCTCGGAAAAGGCGGGCGTTCCGATATCGTCGCCCCGGTGCTGCGAGCCGTAGTTGTAGTGGTGGAACGCGCGCTTGCCTTCGAGCGAGTCGCGGAGCTCGGAATCCAGCGTCTCGTAGGCCGCATAGCCGCTCGCGAACAGCGTGTTGCCGCCTTCCGACGGGATCTCCACGGCATAGAGGCAGGTCGCCTTGTCCGGCACGTCGGCGTGGATCATGTCGTGGTGGAACATCATGTCGCCGTCCGGCAGCGCGCCGATGGGCTCGCCGTTGGCCCGGATGTTGCTGATCAGCATGATGCCGGGCAGCATGTCGTGCTGGCCCGAGGTGCGGTATTCCTTCGGCCGCGCGTTGGCTCCGGGCGCGCCGAAATACGACGTCACATGGAGCAGCGTCTCCTGGTCGAGCGACTGGCCGCGGAACACCACCATGATGTGGTCGAGCCAAAGGTTGTAAATCTCCCGGATCGTCGCGTCGTCGGGCCTCTTCTTGAGGTCGATGTCGAGGACCTCGACGCCGATATGCGGGGTGAGTTTCTTCGTCCTGAGCGCCATCTCCAGCCCTCCTATTCGGCGAGCGCTTCGCCGAGGATCGTGCAGCGCCTGAGCAGACGGCGCTCGGTTTCCGGAAAATCCGTGCGCGCGTGGCACGAACACCAGTTGTCCCACATTACGAGATCGCCCTCGCTCCAGACATGCTCGTAGATCAGCCCGCGATCCCCGGTGAAGCCGAACAGTTCCTCCAGCAAGGCGTCGCTCTCGTCCTCGGGCAGCCCTTCGATCCGGGCGGTTATCAGCGGGTTGACGTAGAGCGCCTTGCGGCCGGTCCGCGGATGGGCGATCGCCACCGGCTGGACGTAGTGCGGGTAGGCATCGAGGCCGGCATCCAGCGGAACCTTCTCGGTGACCGAGTAGTTGTAGATCTGGAGCGCGCGGGCGCCGGCGATCCGTTCCTTCGTCGCGGCGTCGAGCCGGTCATAGGCGTCGTACATGTTGGCGAACAGCGTATTGCCGCCATGCGCGGGGATGTCGATCGCGTAAAGCATCGTGCCGCGATAGGGCTCGGCCACGTAGCACATGTCGTGGTGAAACCACATTTCGCCGTCGGGGAGCGAGCCGATCGGTTTTCCGTTCTCGCGAATGTTGGAGACCAGCATGACCGCGGGATGAAAGTCGGCGCCCTCGGGCCGGATCGTGGCCGGCCTCGAACGTTCGCCCAGAACGCCGAACTGGCCGGCAAAGCGAAGCTGAGACTCCTGGTCAAGATCCTGGCCGGGGAAGACGAGCACGATGCGGTCCAGCCAGGCGCGCTCGATCGCCGCGACCTCGGCGCCCGTCAGCGGCTTCGCCAGATCGACCCCCGTGATTTCGGCGCCGATGGTTTCGTGCAGCTTTTCGATGCGCAGGCTCACCGTCCGTCTCGCGACCCGTTCCCGTGCGGTCGGCCCAATAATACGCCCGTCGGGCCGACAGACAACAATTCCTGGGAACGCCCACCCGTCATTTCGGCCGAGCGGAGCGAGCGGAGAAATCTTTCGCTCCGGACGCCGCCTGTGCGTGGCGGATATCTCCGCTCCGCCGCCCTACGGGCAGCTCCAGTCGATATGACGTGAGGGATTCGAAGCCACCCAGAGGCGTTTCCGCTTTGCCGAGAGCCAAGAATGTTAGTAATCTAACGATTCACCGGGCGCGACCCGGGAAAGCCTGGATCAAGAGAAGGAAACGGCGCGGTGAGGCGCGGACTGCTTCGCATATTCCTGCTCGTCGTCGTGCCGGGCGCCGCCATCGTCGCGGGCGCGCATTACTGGGTTGCGTCCGGCCGCTACGTGACGACGGAGAACGCCTATGTGAAGACCAACCTGGTTCAGATCAGCGCCGAAATCTCGGGCCGGGTGGCGGAGGTGTTCGTCGACGAGAATGCCGTGGTTCGCGTGGGCGATCGGATCTTTTCCATCGAACCGGAGCCGTTCCGTATCGCCCTCGCCGAGGCGGACGCGAAGCTCTCGATGGTGCGGAACGAAATCCTCGCGCGCCGCGCCTCGTGGCGCGGCGCGCGGATGGAGCTCCGGGAAGCCGAGCAGGAAGTCGCCTACCACAAGCGTATCTTCGGCCGGTTCAAGAAGCTCGCGGGGCGCGGCCACGCCTCGCGCGCGAAGTTCGAGGAAGCCGAGCAGAACCTGATCGCCGCGCGCCAGCGGGCCAGCACGGTCCGCCAGAAAGGCCTCACCATCCTGGCCAATCTCGGCGGAGACTCCGAGCTCAAGCCGGAGAACAGCCCGCAATACCTGGAAGCGCTCGCCGCGCGAGACCGGGCGGCGATCGATGTCAAGCGAGCCGTCGTCCATGCCCCGGCAAACGGCAGGATCGGGCGCGTCCGACTCCAGAAGGGCGAATACGTCGATGCCGGCAAGCCGGTCCTGCCGTTGATCGAGACCACTCGCGCCTGGGTCGAGGCCAATCTCAAGGAAACCCAGCTCACCCATATCCGGGTCGGCCAGGAAGCCGAAATCGTCGTCGACGCCTTCCCCGACCTCGCTTGGCGCGCGAAGGTGGCGAGCATCAGCCCGTCGACCGGGGCGGAACTCTCGGTGCTGCCGCCGCAAAACGCGTCGGGGAACTGGGTCAAGATTGTCCAGCGGGTCCCGGTACGCCTTGAGATCGACGGCGGCACCGGACGGCCGTTCGACATGCCGGCGGGCGCCACCGTCTCGGTCAGCATCGACACCGAGCGCGACGTGTCGTTGTTCGACGTGGTCGGATCCGCGCTCGCCTTCATGGCCCCCGGAAAATGACCCCGGATACCGGGTCGGATCCGCCGCGATCCGACCTGGCGCGCTCGATGGTCACGGTCGCCGTGATGATGGCGACCACGGTCGTCATCCTCGACATGACCATTGCGTCGATCGCGCTGCCGCACATGCAGGGGAGCCTCGGCGCGAACCAGGATCAGATCGGCTGGGTGATGACGACCTATTTCGTCTGCCAGGCGATCTCCACCGCGTGCACCGGATGGCTGGCGGGACGGTTGGGGCGGAAACGCACCTTCCTGCTGGCGCTCGCAGGATTCATGGGGTTCTCGGTGCTGTCGGGGAGCGCGACGTCGCTGCCGGAAATCCTCGTCTGGCGCGCTTGCCAGGGCGCCATGAGCGCGCCGGTTATCCCGATTTCCCAAGCGTTGATGCTCGACAACTACCCGCCGGAACGACACGGCTCGGCGCTCGCGATCTGGGGCACCGGCGTGATGTTCGCGCCCGTGATGGGACCCGTCGTCGGCGGCTTCATCACCGAAAACTACGGCTGGCAGTGGATCTTCTTCATCGGCATCCCCTTCGCGCTCGCGGGTCTCGCGCTGGGCATTCTGTTCATGCGGGAGACGCTGGCGAAACAGGAACGCCCGTTCGACCTGTTCGGCTTCGTGGCGCTCGCCTGCGCGCTGGCGGCGTTCCAGCTTCTGCTCGACCGGGGCGAGCTGAAGGGCTGGTTCGAGTCGACCGAGATCGTCATCGAGGCGGCGATCGTCGTCCTCGGCTTCTACATCTTCGCCGTCCATTCGCTGACGACCGACAACCCGTTCATCTCGCGCGGCATCCTGGCCGACCGGAACCTGGTGCTGGGCCTCTTCTTCATGTTCCTGCTCGGCGTCTGCGTGCTCGCGCTCAACGTCATCCTGCCGATGTTCCTCCAGGTGCTTCGGGGACTTCCGGTGATGACGGCCGGGTTCGTGATGGCGCCGCGCGGGCTGGGCACCTTCGCCTCGCTGCTGCTGGCGGGCTGGATGGTCCGCCATCTCGACGGGCGGATCGTGACGGCGCTCGGTTTCGCCTGCGTCGCCGTCTCGTCATACTACCTCTCGACTTTCTCGGCCGATGTGGATCTCTACGATGTCTCCTGGGCAGCGTTCGTCAACGGGCTCGGCATCGGCTTCATCTGGGTGCCGCTCACGGTGATTTCCTTCGAAACCCTGCCCGCTCGTCACCGGACCGAGGCTTCGACGCTCACGAGCCTCGCGCGGAACTACGGATCGGGCGTCGGCGTCTCCATCGTCGTCGTGATCCTCAGCCGCACCCGCGCGGTTTCGCACGGCGAAATTTCGTCGCGGGTGGACCCCTACAGCGAAGGCGCCCATCCCTCCCACCTGCCGGAGACCTGGGATCTCTCCTCGCAGGCCGGGCTTGCCGCGCTCGACGGGGAGATTTTCCGCCAGGCCCAGGCGATCGGCTTCACCAACGATTTCCACGCGATCGCCATTGCGGCGCTCGCAACCATCCCGTTGATCGCGCTGCTGAGAACCGCCGGGCCGCCAGGGCGGCGGCGGAAGGCGCGCGCATGAGGCTCGCCAACAAGCCCCGGCTGCGCTCGGCGCTCAGAAAGCTCTACGCCGCGAAGATCGACTGGAGCGACAGCTACGTTCGTGGAGCCGCCGGACAGGAGGCCATCGACTTCGTGGCCATGATGGCCGGGCTAAAACCGGTCTATGTGTCGGGGCGCGGCTTCGACCTGGAAGGGTGGCACGCGGCGGTGCTCGAACTGGCGGCATCGAACGGGCTCTATGTCGTTGCCGGCCCCTACTGGGAGGCGGAGCGGCCGCCGACCGGCCTGCCCGACTGGTTCATCGAAAGGGTACGCAGGGGGCTCGATGAGGGTCGGGCGCATTACGTCGCCAAGGCACGCGTCACGGCGGACGAAGTCAAGGCGCTCGCGGAAGGGGCCCGCCCGACCGTCGGGCAAGAGGCGCGGCTGCTCGGTTTCCCTGTCTGCTGCGTGGAAGCGCATTACGCGACCGCCGCCGGGTTCGAACGGGCGACCTTCGAAATCCTGTCGCGCCGTACGGACGACGACGAGGCGGAGATGCGCCGTCTCGGGGAGGCACCCGAGCCGATAGTGCCGGAAACCGACGAAGAGCGCGCGCTGCTGGCCATGGCGGTGAGCGTTCGCCCCGCGCGCAATACCAGCCTCAACATGTGCGAGAAATGCGCCTCCGATCCGGACGGCCCGGGGGCGAAGCTGTCCGCGACCTATGGAGAACTGATCGACACGCTCACCGGAAAGCGGAAGCGGGACCGCGCCGGGCGCCGCCGGGGTTGAACGCAACCCCGTGAATCGGAACACTGCACGCCGATTGGCCGACTTGCCCTCAACCCACGCGCCCGATCGCGGAGCCCCCGAATGAGCGAAGAACGGCGGAAAGCGCTGGTGACCGGCTCGTCGAGCGGCATTGGCGCGGCCGCGGCGGTAACGCTCGCCCGCGCCGGCTACGATGTCGCGGTCAACTACGCGTCCTCAGGGGCTCGTGCCGAAGAGACGGCGGCGGCCTGCGCGGCGGAAGGCGCCGAGTCGTTTGCGGTGAAGTGCGATGTCGCCGACGACGGCGAGGTCAAGGCGATGCTCGCGGCTTGCGAGGACGCCTTCGGTCGCCTCGATGTCCTGGTCAACAACGCCGGCGCCACCGTCGACACTCCGCCCAAGGACATGAACGGGGTCGATCTCGATGCCTGGGACCGCGTTTTCGCGGTCAACGTACGCGGCCTGTTCCAGGTCACCCGCGCCGCCGTGCCGTTGCTCCGCAAATCGTCCGATCCCTGCATCGTCAACACCTGCTCGATCGCCGGGCTGCGGCCTGGCCCGCAACCGCTGCCCTACGCCGCCAGCAAGGCCGCCGTCGCCAACCTGACGCAGACCCTCGCCGGGGCGCTCGGACCCGAAATCCGGGTCAACGCGGTCGCGCCCGGCTGGATGGAAGGCGAGTGGATGGAACGCACGCTGGCCGAGAACTACGACGGGCTGATGGCGCGGCGTGCGCGGTACACGCCGCTGAAGCGTGTCGCCACCGCGGACGACGTGGCGGAGACCATGCTCGGCCTCATCGAAGGCAACAAATTCGTCACCGGCCACATCGTCGTCATCGACGGCGGCTTTACCGCCGTCACCTGACCTCCCCGGAGCCCGCCATGCTCGAAGGCGTCGTCCCCTACCCGCTGGAATTCCAGAAGGCCTATCGCGAGAAGGGCTACTGGGAGGACCGAACGCTGCGCGACGAATTGCAGCCCTGCCTGGAGAAATTCGCCGACCGGGTCGCGGTGATCGACGAGACCGGCCAATACACCTATGGCGAGCTCGACCGGTTGTCGACCAACCTCGCCCTCAATTTGGTGGAATTGGGCCTGAAGCCGCTCGACCGCGTCGTCATCCAGCTTCCCAATGTCCGGGAGTTCGCGGTGCTCTACGTGGCGTTGCAGAAGGCCGGCTGCATCCCCATCGCGGCGCTCGTGACCCATCGCTTCGCGGAGATAAGCCAGTTCGTTGCGCTGTCGGGCGCGACCGCCTGCGTCATTCCCGACATTATCCGCGGCTTCGACTACCGCGGGATGGCGGCGAGGGTCCGGGCGGAAAGCGGACATCTTGAGCACCTCATCGTCATGGGCGAGGCGACCGGGGATTCGCTGTCTCTGCACGAGCTGATCGAACGGCCGTCGCCGCTCGGTGCGGACACGCTCGCGGCGATCGAAATCGATCCGGCCGATCCGGCGGTGTTCCAGCTTTCCGGCGGCACCACCGGGATCCCGAAGCTGATTCCGCGCACCCACAACGACTACGCCTACAACTCGAAACAGGCGGCGCGGGAGACCGAGGTGACGCCCGAGTCCCGCCTGTTCATCGTGCTGCCCATCGCGCACAACCTGCCACTCGCCTGCCCCGGGCTGCAGGGTTACCTGATGAACGGCGCGGCGGTGGTCCTGTCCACCAGCGCACGCGGGCCGGCCGCCTTTGCGATGATCGAAAAGCACCGCGTGACCCATGTCATCGGCGTCCCGGCGCTGCATATCGGCTGGATCAACGATCCCGCGGTCGCCGATCGTGACCTGTCGTCGGTCTTGATGATCGGCAGCGGCGGCCAACGGCTCCAGCCCGAGGTTAAGCGCCGGATGCGCGAGGTCTATCCCAACGCCTTCGTGCAGGAGAATTTCGGCATGGCCGAAGGGACGCTGATGTTCGTCAAGCGTACCGACAGCGAGGACGCGCAGCTCGAGACCGTGGGCCAGCCCATGTGCCCGGACGACGAGGTGATGCTGCTCGACGAGGAAGACAACGTGGTGCCGTTCGGCGAGGTCGGCGAGTTCTGCGTGCGCGGTCCCTACACCTTGCGGGGTTATTTCGCGGCCGACGAGCACAACGCGCGCGCCTTCACCAATGACGGCTTCTACCGCTCGGGCGACCTGCTGCGCCAGCACCCATCGGGCAACTACATGGTCGAGGGGCGGATCAAGGACCTGATCAACCGCGGCGGCGAGAAGATCTCGGCGGAGGAGATCGAGAACCTGATCCTCATGCACCCCGCGGTCCGGAACGTGGCCTGCGTGCCGATGCCGGACCCCCGCCTCGGCGAGCGTATGTGCGCCTTCCTGATCCTCCATCCCGGCCGGACCGTCTCACTGGAGGAGTTGGCGGGGTTCCTGGAGACGAAGGAAATCGCGCGTTTCAAGCTCCCGGAACGGATCGAGACCGTCGACAGCTTTCCTGTTTCCGCGTTCGGCAAGGTCTCGAAGAAGACACTCGTCGAGACGATCTCCGCGAAGCTCGCGGAAGAGGCGAGCGGCTAGCGGCGCCGGCGGTCACCCATGCGAATCGTCGATCTGCACTGCTATCCCAACACCCAGCCCTGGATCGACTGCCAGGGGCCCTACGTCAAGGCGCTGGCCGAGTACTGGAAGCGCGACTGGTCCGCCAAGGAAGAGGACGAGGTGGTCCAGGATTTCGCGGAAGCCGGCGTAGAAGCGGTGCTGGTCGCGCTCGACCTGGAAACGACGGTGAACACCCCGCCCTGTTCGAACGACTACGTCGCGGGCATGTGGAAACGCCATCCTGAGCGCATCGTCCAGGCTTGGGGCGCGGTGGATCCCCTGAAGGGCGAGGCGGCCATCGCCGAGGCGGAGCACGCCGTGAAGGACCTCGGCCTGTTGGGCTTTCATTTCCACCCCATCATGGGCCACTTCGCGGTCAACGAACCCCGCTTCTACCCGCTCTGGGAGGCCATCGCCGCGCTCGACGTGCCGGTGATGATCGATGTCGGGACCACCGGCATGGGGGCCGGCATACCAGGCGGCCTCGGCGCCAGGATCCGCCACGCCCATCCCGCGGCGATCGACGACCTCGCGGCCGATTTCCCCAATCTCCGGATCGTCGCGGCCCATCCCGGCTGGCCGTGGATCGAGGAAATGACCGCCATCGCGCTGCACAAGGGCAACGTGTTCTGGGAAATGTCCGGCTGGGCGCCCAAATACATCCCCGCCTCGCTGCTCCGCGACATGCGCTCGCGCCTCAAGGACAAGGTGATGTTCGGCAGCGACTACCCCTCGATGCCGTACAAGCGGCTGTTCGAGGAATGGGGCGAGGTGGGCTACAGCGAGGAATTCCTCGAGAAATTCTTCCACGGAAACGCCGAGGCGATCCTCGGGCTGTAGGGTCGCCGCTCAGACCATCCCCGCCCGGTCGAGCACCCCGTCTAGTCGCCGTTCGAGCTCGGGCAGCGCCGGGACCATCGGCAGGCGATGCTCGTTCTCGGGGATCAGCCCGACCCGCTTCATCATGTATTTTATGGGGATCGGGTTGGTGTCGTAGAATACGGCCTGGTTGATCTCGAAGAGCGCGTAATGGATGTCCCGCGCCTTCTTGAGATCGCCTTCCCAGACCGCCTCGCACATCGCCGCGAGCCGCGCCGGGCGGAGATTGCCGACCGCGTTCATCAGCCCGCAGGCGCCGACCGCCATCATCGGGTAGCTCAGATCCTCGAGCCCGACGAAGATGCGGAAATCCATGCCGAGTTTGGCGAGGCAGCGGCTGACGAAGCCGAGATCGTCGACGGCGTGCTTCATGCCGACGAAGTTGGGCGCCTGGTCGGCGATCTGGCACAGCGTGTCGAGCGTGACGCTCACCGCCGCGCGGCCGGGGATGTGATAGATCATCCACGGCAGTCCGGTGCGCTTCGCGAGTTCCAGGTAATAGGCGGCGAGCCCGCGCTGGGGCGGGCGGATAAAATAGGGCGTGACGATCAGGAGAGCGTCCGCGCCCGCCTTCTCGGCGTGGAGCGTCAGCGTCTCGGTGTCGGCGAAAGACTGCGACCCCGTCGCGGCGACGATCGGCACCCGGCCCGCCGCCGCCTCGACCGCCACGTCGACCGCGCGGTTGCGCTCCTGGACCGAGAGCGTCGCGGGCTCCGATGTCGTCCCGTTGACCAGAATCCCGTGCGAGCCCTCCGCGATCTGGAACTCGACCATCGCGGCATAGGCCGTGTAATCGACCGTCCCGTCGCGGAACGGGGTGATCAGGGGAGGAATCGAGCCGCGCAGGAAATCCTTCGGCAGATCCATCATAGTGGGGAAACTCCTACTCGCCGAGCGCGGCCCTCACCTGATCCTTGTTGGTCTCGAAGCCGACATTGGCGCCCAGCACCGACCACGGATGCTTGAGATCCTCCTGCCAGAGGAGCGATTCCATGACGATGTTGAGCGGCTGATCCTGGACGGTGAGCTCGTAGACCGCCTCGTCGTACGAGGCGTGGTTGTGGACCGCCCAGCCGGGCGCCGAGAGCATCAGGTCTCCCGCCTTCCACTCATAGACCTTGCCCTCGACGGTGGAGCGCCCGCTGCCCGAGAAATAGTAGTTGATCGCCGCGGAAACATGCCGGTGCGGGCGGTCTACGATCTTCGGCGGGCGTACCGTCATGGTGGCGAAGAAGCTCGGCGTGGTTCCGTTGAAGCGCCCGGTCATCGGGTTGAACAGGAGATAAAGCCTGCGGCCGCGGTATTCCTTGCCGAGGTCCTGCAGCTTGTCGAGCTCGCGCTTCACGTCCTGCCACGGCCAATGGAGCGCCGGCGAGTCGACCGAGTCGGGGTTGATCAGCGTTTCGTAGGGCATCAGCCATGCGCCGTCGCCGGTCAGCTGGAAGGTGCCGTAGGGGTTCACGTCGCGCTTGTCGGGCGGCGCGCCCATTGCCGCCGCATCCTCGTCTTCGGCGCCACCGACCGCCTCGATCAGCGGGGGCGGCTCCTCGTCGACGATATGGACGTTCATCTTCTCCAGCAGCGGCGCGTTGGAATAGGTCAGCCGGACCTGGACGTCGTCGCTGTCGTTGACGTGCCAGTAGGTCGCCATCGACGGAAAATTCCAGACGTCGTGGAGCCCGAAGGGGATGCGCTTGCCGTTGACGATCGAATGTCCACCGCCGCCGATGCAGAAATTGACCTGCGTCGAGTTGTGGCGGATCGGCGCCGACTGTTCGCCGGGCTTGAGCACCTCCAGCGTGACGCGAACCCCGGGTTGAAGCCCGGGTCCCACACCGAGCGTCTCCCAGTCGGGATGGGCGACGATCGAATGGCGCCGTCCGTTGCCCGGCCGATCGAGGCTCGCGAGGCGGTCCACCTCCTCGTCGATCTCCTCCCTGGTAATGACCACCGGTTCCCAGAGATCGAGCTTTGGCGTGCTGTAGCCGCTGCGATCGATGAACACGGCCTTTTTCTGCGTCATGTCTGGACTCCTCCGATGGCACCGCCGCCGTTCGACAGGTCGGGGGCTGGCGCCGGGGGTGGCTGCCGGGATGTCGAAAACGTAGCCCTGGGCCGGGCGACGGTCAATCAGGCGTGGAGCGAGCCGACCGCCTCGCGGATCCGGGCGGCGACGTCGTCGATCGCGGCCATTCCATCGACGCTCTTGAGGATGGCGCGCTCGCGGTAATAGGGCAGAAGCGGTTCCGTCAGGGCGTGATAGGCGGCGAGCCGCGTTTTCACGGTTTCCTCGTTGTCGTCGGGCCGCTGCTTGAACCCGGTGCCGCCGCAGCGGTCGCAGACCCCCTCTTCGGCGGTTGGCCGAAACCGCCTGTGATATCCGGCCCCGCAGCTCGCGCAGGAGAAACGTCCCGAGATACGCTCGACGAGAATCGCGTCATCCACCGCCATCTCGATCACCGCATCGAGCCGCCTGTTCTTGCGCCGCAGCATGTCGTCGAGCGCCTCGGCCTGGGCCACCGTCCGCGGAAAACCGTCGAGGATGAAGCCGCTGGCGCAATCGGGCTCGTCGATCCGCTGCTCGATCATCGCCACCATGACATCGTCGGGAACCAGCCGGCCGGCCTCGATGATGGGCTTGGCGATCCTGCCGATCTCGCTGCCCGACGCCACGGCGGCGCGCAGCATGTCCCCGGTGGAGAGCTGGACGAGCCCGTCGGATTCCTCCAGGCGTTGGGCTTGGGTACCCTTGCCGGCGCCCGGAGGCCCCAACAGGATCAGGTTCATCCGCGCCGTCCCCGGAGCCGCGACTTCTTGATCAGCCCTTCGTATTGATGGGCGATCAGGTGCGATTGCACCTGCGCGACGGTATCCATCGTGACGGTCACGACGATGAGCAGACTCGTCCCGCCGAAATAAAACGGCACCGCGTATTGCGAGATCAGGATCTCGGGCAGGATGCTGACCGCCGTCAGATAAATCGCGCCCACCACCGTCAAGCGGGTGAGGATGTAGTCGAGGTGGTCGGCGGTGTTCTTGCCGGGCCGGATTCCCGGAATGAAACCGCCGTATTTCTTGAGGTTGTCCGCGGTCTCCACGGGGTTGAAGACCACCGAAGTATAGAAGAACGCGAAGAACACGATCAGCGCGCCGTAGATGAAGAGATAGGCAGGCTGGCCGCGCCCCATGAGGGCCGTGATGTCGCCGAGCCAATCGGGGCCCTGCTGGGACGAGAACCCCGCGACGGTGATCGGCAGGAGCAGGAGGGAACTCGCGAAGATCGGCGGGATAACGCCGGCCGTGTTGATCTTGAGCGGGATGTGCGAGGCCTCGCCGCCGAACATGCGATTGCCGACCTGGCGCTTGGGGTACTGGACGACGACCCGGCGCTGGGCCCGTTCGATGAACACGATGAAGGTGATGACGGCAACCGCGAGCACCAGGAGCGCGACGATGAAAATCGCGGACAGCGCGCCCGTGCGGCCGAGCTCAAGCGTGCCGGCCAGCGCCGCGGGCAGGTTGGCGACGATGCCGGCGAAGATGATCAGCGAGATGCCGTTCCCCACCCCGCGCGCCGTCACCTGCTCGCCGAGCCACATCAGGAAGATGGTCCCGCCGACCAGGGTGATCACGGTGGTCGCCCGGAAGAATACGCCGGGATCCAGCACCGCCGAGCCCTGGCTTCCCGTCATCCCCTCCAGCCCGACGGAGATGCCGTAAGCCTGCAGCGCGGCCAGCAGAACCGTGCCGTAGCGGGTGTACTGGTTGATCTTCTTGCGGCCGGGTTCGCCTTCCTTCTTGAGCTGCTCGAAATAGGGCGAGACCGCGGTGAGCAGCTGCATGATGATCATGGCCGAGATGTACGGCATGATGTTGAGCGCGAAGATCGTCATGCGGCCGAACGCGCCGCCCGCGAACATGTCGAACATGCCGAGGATGCCGCCGGCCTGCTGCCGGAAGATATCCTCGAGGATCGCCGGGTCGATGCCCGGGATCGGGATATAGGTGCCGAGGCGATAGATGATCAGCGCGCCGAGCGTGAACCAGATGCGCTTTTTGAGCTCGGTCGCCTTGGCGAAGTTGGCGAAGCTGATGTGAGAGGCGAGCTGCTCGGCAGCCGAAGCCATGGGTTAATCTCCCGACCCTGCGCCGTCCCCGTCGTCTTTTCCGGCTTTCCCGTCCGCCGCCTTGGCCTTGGCGCTCGCCCCGGCATCGACCGAGATGCTGCCGCCCGCTTTCTCCACCGCCTCGACGGCTGCCCTGGACGCGCCCGAGACCTTCAGCGTCACGCTCGCCTTGATCTCGCCCTTGGCGAGAATGCGGACGCCGTCCCGGCGAGTCTTGATCAGCCCGGCGGCGACCAGCGCCTCCTCGGTGATCGGCTGCTTGGGATCGATCTTGCCCGCATCGATCGCCGATTGCAGGCGGCCGAGATTGATCACACGGTAGTTCTTGCGAAAGATATTGTGGAAGCCGCGCTTGGGCAGACGCCGGTAGAGCGGCATCTGGCCGCCCTCGAAGCCGAGCAGCGACACGCCGCTCCGCGACTTCTGGCCCTTCGTGCCCTTGCCGGAGGTCTTGCCGCTACCCGAGCCAATGCCGCGGCCGACGCGCTTGCGGGGCCGTCTCGCGCCGGGGTTGTCGCGGATTTCATTCAGCTTCATCGAATCGCTCCCGGCCTTCCCCTAGTCCCGCTCGTCCACGGAAACCAAGTGCGCGACCTTGCGGATCATACCGCGCACCGCGGGCGTGTCCTCGAGTTCGCGGGTGCGGTGCATCTTGTTGAGCCCGAGCCCGATCAGCGTCGCCCGCTGGTCCTTCGGACGACCGATCGGACTCTTGATCTGGGTCACGGTGACCGTCCTGGGATTGTTGGCGTTCCTAGCCATTGGCCTCGGCTCCGGCCGCCTGGCTCCGGGTGTCCTCGCCCGCGCGGCGCCCGATGATATCGCTGACCTTCTTGCCACGCCGAGCCGCGACGGAGCGCGGCGAATTCAGCCGGGACAGCCCGTCGAAGGTCGCCTTGACCATGTTGTAGGGGTTGGCCGTGCCGATCGACTTGGCGACGACATCCTGCACGCCGAGCGTCTCGAAGACCGCGCGCATCGGCCCGCCGGCGATGATCCCGGTTCCGGGCGGCGCGGCGCGCAGCACGACCCGGCCGGCGCCGAACCGGCCGACGATATCGTGGTGCAGCGTGCGCCCTTCGCGCAGCGGCACGCGTATCAGCTTGCGCTTGGCCTGTTCGGTCGCCTTGCGGATCGCTTCGGGAACCTCGCGCGCCTTGCCGCTCCCGTAGCCGACACGGCCCTTCGCGTCTCCGACCACCACCAGCGCGGCAAAGCCGAAACGACGACCGCCTTTCACCACCTTGGCGACACGGTTGATGCTGACCAGCTTGTCTACAAGATCGCCTTGCTCCGAATCCTCGGAGCGGCGGTTGCTGCGGTCGGACCGCGGACCTCGTGCCATCGTCAAATCCTCAGAACGCCAGACCGCTCTCGCGGGCCGCTTCGGCCAGGGCCTTTACCCGGCCATGATAAACATAGGAGCCGCGGTCGAAGACGACTTCCTTGACTCCGTTCGCGATCGCGCGCTCGGCGACCAACTGGCCGATCCTTGCCGCCGCTTCCTTGTCGGAGCCGCTCTTGAGGCTCTCGCGCAATTCCTTCTCCAGGCTGGAGGCAGCGGCCAGCGTGCGGCCGGCGCTGTCGTCGATGACCTGGGCCGAAATGTTCTTGTTCGACCGAAAGACCGACAGCCGCGGTCGGGCGCTGTTGCGCCGCCGGAGCCGCCGCCGCACCCTGGCGCGGCGCTTTACGGAAAGATCGGACACGTTCGCCATCAAACGCCCCTACTTCTTCTTGCCTTCCTTGCGCACGACGATCTCGTTCGCATAGCGAATACCCTTGCCCTTGTACGGTTCCGGCTTTCGATAGGCACGGATCTCGGCGGCGGTCTGCCCGACCTGCTGCCGGTCGATGCCCGACACCGCGATATGCGTCGGCCGTTCGCAGGCGATGTCGATCCCCTCGGGGATCGCATGCCGGACCTCGTGGCTGTAGCCAAGCTGGAGCACGAGCTCCTTGCCCTCGACGGCCGCGCGGTACCCGACGCCGTTGATCTCGAGCTCGACCTTGAAACCCTCGCTGACACCGGTGACGATGTTTTGCAGAAGGCTCCGCGTCGTTCCCCACATTGCGCGGGCGCGCTTGGTCTCGCCGCGCGGCGCCACCGTCAGCTTCCCGTCTTCCTGGGTCAGCTCGACATCGCCGGACAGCGTCATGGACAGCGCGCCGAGCTTCCCCTTCGCGCTCACTTCGCGCCCGGCGACCGCCACCTCGACACCGGAGGGCAGCGTGACCGGAATCTGTCCCACTCTCGACATGCGGCCTCCTAGAACACCATGCAGAGGACTTCGCCGCCGACATTGGCGGCGCGGGCCTCGCCGTCCGACATCACGCCCTGCGGCGTAGACAGGATCGAGATGCCCAACCCGTTATAGACCGGCGCAAGGTCCCTGATCTTGGAATAGACCCGCCGCCCCGGTTTGGAGACGCGACGGATCTCGCGGATCACGGGCTCGCCGTCATGGTATTTGAGCTCGATACGGAGCTCGGAAATCCCCTTTTTCAGCTCGCTCTCGCTGTAGCCGCGGATAAAGCCCTCGCGCTGGAGCACGTCGAGCACGTTCGCGCGCAGCCTGGACGAGGGCGCGTCGACCGCCGCCTTGTTCGCCCGCTGTCCATTGCGGATGCGGGTCAGCATATCCCCGAGGGGATCGCTCATCGTCATCGTCGCGATCCTCCTACCAGCTCGACTTGACCATGCCGGGGATCAGCCCGAACGCGGCGAGATCGCGAAGTGCGATCCGGGAGATCCGGAACTTGCGGTAGTAGCCGCGCGGCCGTCCGCTCAGTTCGCAACGATTGCGGATGCGCACGGGCGAGCCGTTGCGGTTCATCTTGGCGAGCCTGAGACGCGCGCTGAACCGCTCCTCCATCGGGAGATCGCGGTCGTTCGCGGTCTCTTTCAATGCCTTGCGCTTGTCCGCGTCGCGGGCGGCCAGCCGCCTGCGCTTGTTGTTTCTCTCTACGGCGCTCTTCTTCGCCATCCGTTCTTTCCCGGTCCTTTACCTCAGTTCACGAAGGGAAACTGAAATCCCCTGAGCAGCGACCTCGCTTCGTCGTCGTTTTCCGCGGTGGTGACGACAACGACATCCATGCCACGCATCTGGTCGACGGCGTCGTAGTCGATCTCGGGGAAAACGATCTGCTCCTGCAGCCCCATCGCGTAGTTTCCGTTGCCGTCGAAGCTGTTTGGCGACAGGCCGCGGAAATCGCGTACCCGCGGCAACGCGATGGTGATCAGCCGGTCGAGGAACTCGTACATCATCGCCCGCCTGAGCGTGACCTTGACGCCGACCGCCATGCCCTCGCGCAGCTTGAACTGGGCGACCGACTTGCGGGCGCGGATGACGATCGGCTTCTGGCCGGCGATCAGGGTCATGTCGCGAGCCGCGGCGTCGATCTTCTTCGAATCGGCGACCGCCTCGCCAACCCCTATGTTGAGAACGACCTTCTCCAGCTTCGGCACCTGCATGGAGTTGGCATAGCCGAACTCCTCCTGCAGCGCGGGCCGGACGACCTGTCGGTAGTGTTCATGAAGGCGGGCTGGCATCGTCTTCGTCCCTAGTCGATCAACTCGCCGGAGGCCTTGGCGTAGCGCACCTTGCGACCGTCCTCGAGCAGGCGGAACCCGGTGCGCGTCGGCTTGTCGGACGCCGGGTCGAGCAACGCCACGTTGGAGACGTGGATCGGGGCCTCCTTTTCGACGATGCCGCCGGTCTGCGTCTGCGTCGGGCGCGTGTGGCGCTTGACGAGATTGACGCTCTGGACGATCAGCCGCCCTTCCCTCGGCATCACCTTGAGCACGCTGCCGCGCTTTCCCTTGTCGCGCCCGGTCAGCACGATCACGTTGTCTCCCTTGCGGATCCTCTTGATCCGGCCGCCCTTCGCCACCCGTCCCATGTCACAACACCTCCGGCGCGAGCGAGATGATCTTCATGTATTGCTTGGCGCGCAGTTCACGGGTGACCGGGCCGAATATGCGCGTTCCGATCGGCTCGCCGGCGGGATTGATCAGCACCGCCGCGTTGCGGTCGAACCGGATGGCGGTACCGTCGGGCCGGCGGATCTCCTTCGCGGTACGCACCACCACCGCCTTGTGGATGTCGCCCTTCTTCACCCGACCGCGCGGGATCGCTTCCTTGACGGAGACGACGATCACGTCGCCGACCGACGCCCAGCGGCGCCTCGACCCGCCCAGAATGCGGATGCACTGCACCCGCCGGGCGCCCGAGTTGTCCGCTACGTCGAGATTGCTTTCCGCCTGAATCATACCGTCCTCACGTCGCCGGGGCCGCGCCGGCCTCGTCGATTACCTCCCACCGCTTGGACCTGGACAACGGCCGGCATTCGCGGATACGCACCACGTCGCCTTCCTTGCACCGGTTCGCGGCGTCATGCGCCGTGAACTTGCCGGACCGGCGGACGATCTTCTTGTAGATCGGGTGCCGCACCCGGCGTTCAACCCTCACCACGACGGTCTTGTCCATTTTGTCGCTCACGACGACACCCTGAAGAACGCGTCTCGGCACCGCTCAGCCCTCCCCTTCGGCCGCGCGGCGGCGCTCGTTGACGATGGTCTGGATACGCGCGATGTCGCGCCTGACCTCACGCACCCGGGACGTGGCTTCGAGCTGCCCGCTGGCGCGCTGGAACCTCAGATTGAGCGCTTCCTTGCGCAACGCCCGCAACGACTCGGTAAGTTCGTCGGGCGTCTTCTGCCGGACTTCGGCGGCCTTCATGGTCAATGGCCCCCCGCCAGACGCTGCACGAACCGCACCGGTATCGGCAGCTTGGCTGCAGCGAGCGAGAGCGCGTCGCGCGCGACATCGTCGGGCACACCGTCGATCTCGAACATGATCCGGCCGGGCTTCACCCGGCACGCCCAGTATTCCGGCGTACCCTTGCCCTTGCCCTGGCGCACTTCGGCCGGTTTCTGCGACACCGGAACGTCGGGGAAGATCCGGATCCACACCCGGCCCGAACGCTTCATGTGCCGGGTGATGGCGCGCCGCGAGGCCTCGATCTGGCGCGCGGTCACGCGGCCGGGCCCCATCGCCTTCAGCCCGTAGGCGCCGAAATTGAGCGTCGTGCCGGCCTTGGCATTGCCGTGAATCCGGCCCTTGTGGGCCTTTCTGAACTTCGTTCGCTTCGGGCTCAGCATCGCTCGGTACCCCTGACACCGCCTAGCGGGCGGTCTGCATTTCCTGGTTGGTCCTGTCGAGCGCCATCGGGTCGTGGGCCATGATCTCTCCCTTGAAGACCCAGACCTTGACGCCGCAGGTGCCGTAGGTGGTCAGCGCGGTGGCGATCCCGTAATCGACATTGGCGCGCAGCGTGTGGAGCGGCACCCGGCCCTCGCGGTACCACTCCATGCGCGCGATCTCGGCCCCGCCGAGGCGACCGCCGCAATTGATCCGGATGCCCTCGGCGCCGAGACGCATCGCCGACTGGACGGAGCGCTTCATGGCGCGGCGGAACGCGACCCGGCGTTCGAGTTGCTGGGCGATGTTCTCGGCCACCAGCTTTGCGTCGATCTCCGGTTTGCGGAACTCGACGATGTTGATGTGGACGTCCGAATCGGTCATCCGCGAGACGTCCTGGCGAAGCTTCTCGATATCGGCGCCCTTCTTGCCGATCACGACGCCCGGTCGCGCCGAGTGAATCGTCACCCGGGCCCTCTTGGCGGGCCGCTCGATGACCACCCGGCTGACCCCGGCCTGGGACAGGCGCTTGAACAGGTAGTCCCTCAACTTGAGGTCCTCGTGCAGCAGGTCGCCATATTGAGTATCGGCGTACCACCGCGAATCCCAGGTCCGGTTGATACCGACCCTGAGCCCTACCGGATTGACCTTCTGACCCATCAGGCGCTTTCCTCGTCTTCCCCGCGTTCGCGCACGACGACCGTCAGGTTGCTGAACGGTTTCTCCAGCCCCCCGACGCGCCCGCGAGCGCGTGCACGAAACCTCTTCATCACGAAGCTGCGCCCGACATGGGCCTCAGCCACGACCAGCCGGTCGACATCGAGCTGATGGTTGTTCTCCGCATTCGCGATCGCCGACTGCAGCACCTTGCGGACATCCTGCGCGACCCGGCGGCGCGAAAATGCAAGCGCCGTCAGCGCGCGGGAAGCATCCATGCCGCGGATCATCCCGGCGACGAGGTTCAGCTTGCGCGGGCTGACATGGATGGCCTTGAGATAGGCCATCGCCTCGTTTTCGCCGAGAGGCCTTTCTGCGGACGGCTTGCCCATCTCAGCCTCGCCGCGCGCGCTTGTCGGCCGCGTGGCCGTGATAGGAGCGCGTCATCGCGAACTCGCCGAACTTGTGGCCGACCATATTCTCGGTCACCAGGACGGGGAGGAACTTCTGCCCGTTGTGAACGCCGAAGGTGAGTCCGACGAACTGCGGCAGAATTGTGGAGCGCCGGGACCATGTTCTGATGATCTCCTTGCGCCCCGAATCGCGGACCTTCTCGGCTTTCTTGAGCAGATAGCCGTCCACGAAGGGACCTTTCCAAACCGAACGAGACACCGTCTGTCCTCTCTATCTCTTGTGACGGCGGCGCATGATGAGCGCGTCGCTCTTCTTCTTGCCGCGCGTCCGCTTGCCCTTGGTCGGCACGCCCCAGGGCGTCACCGGGTGGCGGCCGCCCGAGCTCCGCCCCTCGCCGCCGCCATGCGGATGGTCGACCGGGTTCATCGCGACGCCGCGCACGGAAGGCCGCTTGCCCAGCCACCGGTTCCGCCCGGCCTTGGCCTTCTTGATGTTCTGATTGTCGGAATTGGAGACCGCGCCGATGGTCGCCATGCAGCGCGCCGGCACCATCCGCGCCTCGCCGGATGTGAGGCGGAGCTGGGCATATCCCGAATCCTTGCCGACGAGCTGGGCATAGGTGCCCGCCGCCCGCGCGATCTGGGCGCCCTTGCCCGGGCGCATCTCGATATTGTGGATGATCGTCCCGACCGGAATGTTCTCCATCGGCATCGCATTGCCCGGCTTGACGTCGACCGACCTGCCGGCGATCACCACGTCGCCGACGGCGAGTCGCTGGGGCGCGACGATATAGCTCTGCTCCCCGTCCTCGTATTTGAGCAGCGCGATGAACGCCGACCGGTTGGGGTCGTACTCGATCCGTTCGACCGTCGCGGGCACATCGAATTTACGCCGCTTGAAGTCGATCTTGCGGTAGAGCCGTTTGTGGCCGCCGCCGCGCCGCCTGGCGGTAATTCGTCCCGCGTTGTTGCGCCCGCCCTTGGACGTCAGGCCTTCGGTCAGTTTCTTGACCGGACGCCCCTTCCAGAGCTCCGAGCGATCGACGAGGATCAGCCCCCGCTGCGAGGACGTGACCGGATTGAATTTCTTCAGCGCCATCGCCTAGACCCCTGTCGTCACGTCGATCGACTGGCCTTCGGCAAGCGAGACCATGGCCTTCTTGTAGTCCGGCCGCTTTCCGATACGGCCGCGGAAGCGCTTCACCTTCCCCTTCTGGCGGATGGTGTTGACCGCGGTGACCTTGACGTCGAACAGCCTCTCCACGGCCGCCTTGATCTCCGGCTTGGTGGCGTCGAGCGGAACGCGGAAGGTGATCTGGTTGTGCTCGCTCGCCATCGTCGACTTCTCGGTGATCACCGGAAAACGCAGAAGCTCGCAGGCGCGGCCCTCGGAGACCCGGACGGGACCGGTGCGTTTCATGACAGCCGCTCCTGGAGGTGGGTCACCGCGTCGCGCGTCAGCACCAGCGTCTCGCACCGCAGGATGTCGTAGACGTTGGCGCCCTGCTGCGGCAGCACATCGATATTGGGCAGGTTGGCGGCCGCGCGCGCGAAATTGGGATCGAGCTCCGGCCCGTCGATGATCAGCGCCGACCGCCAGCCGAGAGCGGCGATCCGCTCGGCGAGAGCGGCAGTCTTGTGGTCGTCCGCCTTGGCCGCGTCGAGGACGATCAACTGCCCGTCCTCGCGCTTGCTGGACAGTGCCGAACGCAATGCGAGCCGACGTACCTTCTTGGGCAGCTTATGCGAGTGGTCGCGCGGCTTGGGTCCGAAGGTCACCGATCCGCCGGCGAACTGGGGCGACCGCCGGCTGCCGTGCCGGGCGCGTCCGGTCCCCTTCTGCTTGTACGGCTTGGCGGTGGTTCCGCGAACCTCGCTGATTCCCTTGGTGTTGTGGGTGCCGGCGCGTCGCTTGGCGCGCTGCCAGTTGACGACGCGCGCGAGGATGTCGCCGCGCACCGGCGCCGCGAAGACCGGGTCGGCGAGCTCGATCGAGCCCGCCTTCTCGTTGTCGAGGGTCACGACATCAATCTTCATCGTCGTTCCCTTCCTCCTCGGGCGCCGCCGCATCCTGCGCGGCCCTGACCGCGCCGGGGAACGGCAACCCCTCGGGAGCCCTGCGCTTCTTCGCGTCGGAAACCAGCACATAGCCGCCCTTGGCGCCGGGCACCGCGCCGGCGACCAGGATCAGCCCGCGATCGGAGTCGGTCGAATGGATCTCCAGGTTCTGCACCGTGGTCCGCGCATCGCCGAGATGGCCGGCCATTTTCTTGCCCTTGAACACCCTGCCGGGGTCCTGGCTGTTGCCGGTCGAGCCGTGGCTTCGGTGACTGATCGAAACACCGTGACTGGCCTCCAGCCCACCGAAATTGTGCCGCTTCATGGCGCCGGCGAAGCCCTTGCCGATGCTGGTGCCGACGACATCGACGTGCTGACCGGCGACGAAATGATCCGCCGTCAACTCGGCGCCCACGTCGATCAGCGCATCGTCGGACACGCGGAACTCGGCGAGCTTGCGCTTGGGTTCGACCTTGGACCTGGCGAAGTGCCCGCGCATGGATTTCGAGACGTTCTTCACCTTGGCCGTCCCGACGCCCAGCTGGAGCGCGGTGTAGCCGTCGCTTTCGGCCGTCTTGACCGCGACGACCTGGCAGTTGTCCACCCTGAGCACGGTTACCGGCACGTGCGATCCGTCGTCGCGGAAGGCGCGCGTCATGCCGAGCTTCTGGGCTATCAAACCGGTGCGCATCGACCTGCCCTCAGAGCTTGATCTCGACGTCGACGCCGGCGGCGAGGTCGAGCTTCATCAGCGCGTCGACCGTTTGCGGCGTCGGATCGATGATATCGAGCAGGCGCTTGTGGGTGCGGATCTCGAACTGCTCGCGCGACTTCTTGTCGATATGCGGCGAGCGCAGCACGGTGAACTTCTCGATCCGCGTGGGCAGCGGAATCGGGCCGCGCACCTCGGCGCCGGTGCGCTTGGCGGTGTTGACGATCTCACCGGTCGACTGGTCGAGAACCCGGTGATCGAACGCCTTGAGGCGGATGCGTATGTTCTGGTTGTCCATTTTCTGCTCTCCGCCCCGGACCGGGTGCTACTCGATGATCTGCGCGACGACGCCGGCTCCGACGGTTCGCCCGCCCTCGCGGATCGCGAACCGCAGCCCCTCGTCCATCGCAATCGGTACGATCAGCTCAACGTCCATCGACACGTTGTCCCCGGGCATCACCATCTCCGTCCCCTCGGGCAACGCAACCTGGCCCGTCACATCCGTCGTCCGGAAGTAAAACTGCGGCCGGTAGTTCGTGAAGAACGGCGTGTGACGGCCGCCCTCCTCCTTGGTCAGGATATACGCCTCCGCCTTGAACCTCGTGTGCGGCGTGATCGAGCCAGGACGCGCCAGAACCTGGCCCCGCTCGACCTCCGTCCGGCCCACGCCGCGCAGCAGACAGCCCACATTGTCCCCCGCCTCGCCCGAGTCCAGCAGCTTGCGGAACATCTCGACGCCCGTCACGACCGTCTTCGAGGTCTCCTTCAGACCGACGATCTCGACCTCCTCGCCGACATTGATCGTCCCGCGCTCGATCCGGCCCGTCACCACCGTCCCGCGGCCCGAGATCGAGAACACGTCCTCGATCGGCATCAGAAACGCCATGTCCTTCGGACGGTCCGGCTGAGGAACGTAGTCGTCCACCGCGCCCATCAGCTCCAGGACCGAACCCGTCGCCGCCACCCCCTCGCCGCCCTCCAGCGCCTGAAGCGCCGAGCCCCGGACCACCGGAATGTCGTCGCCCGGAAAGTCGTAGCTCGACAGCAGCTCGCGCACCTCGAGCTCCACAAGGTCCAGCAACTCCTCGTCGTCCACCTGATCGACCTTGTTCATGTACACAACGATCGCAGGAACCCCCACCTGGCGCGCCAGCAGGATGTGCTCCCGGGTCTGCGGCATCGGGCCGTCCGCCGCCGACACCACCAGGATCGCACCGTCCATCTGCGCCGCGCCCGTGATCATGTTCTTCACGTAATCCGCGTGACCCGGGCAATCCACATGCGCGTAGTGACGCGCATCCGTCTCGTACTCCACATGGGCCGTCGCGATCGTGATCCCCCGCGCCTTCTCCTCAGGCGCCTTGTCGATCTCGTCATACGCCGTGAACTCCGCCCCCCCGGCCTCCGCCAGGACCTTCGTGATCGCAGCCGTCAACGTCGTCTTGCCATGATCCACATGGCCGATCGTCCCAACGTTGCAATGCGGCTTCGTACGCTCGAACTTCGCCTTCGCCATCTCAATCTTTCCCCGGTGTGATCCTGCGGAATCCGGCTACGCCATCTTGGCGCGGACTTCTTCCGCGATTCCCTGCGGAACCTGCTCGTAGTGATCGAAATGCATCGTGAACTGGGCCCGTCCCTGGCTCATCGAGCGCAGGTTGTTGACGTATCCGAACATGTTGGCCAACGGCACGATCGCGGTGACGACGCGGGCATTGCCGCGGGTGTCCATCGCATTGATCTGGCCGCGCCGGCCCTGCAAGTCGCCGATGATGTCCCCGAGATAGTCCTCCGGCGTCACCACTTCCAGCCGCATCACGGGTTCCAGCAGCTTCGGCCCGGCGCGTCCCACGCCCTCGCGAAACGCCGCGCGGGCCGCGATCTCGAACGCCACCGCGGATGAATCGACATCGTGGCTGTCTCCGTCGAGGAGCGTCACCGCGACATCGACCACCGGGAACCCGGCGAGCACGCCGACCTCGCTCGCGCCGCGGATACCCTTCTGGACCGCGGGGATGAACTCGCGCGGCACCGCGCCGCCGACCACGGAGCTGGAAAACGCATTTCCAGAGCCGCGCTCGCCCGGCTCGAAGCGAAGCGCCAGCTTGGCGTATTGCCCGGCGCCGCCGGTCTGCTTGCGGTGGGTGTATTCGTGCTCAACCGCCTTGGAGACGGTCTCGCGATAGGCCACCTGGGGCACGCCGATATTGGCGTCGACCCTGAATTCCCTGCGCATGCGGTCGACGAGGATTTCAAGATGCAGTTCGCCCATCCCCTTGAGCACCGTCTGCCCGCTCTCCGCATCGACCGATACGCGGAAGCTCGGATCCTCCTGGGCGAGGCGGCCGAGCGCGGAAGACATCTTTTCCTGGTCGGACTTGGTCTTGGGCTCGACCGCGATCTCGATCACCGGGTCCGGGAACTCGATCCGTTCCAGCACCACCGCGTGGCGCGGATCGGACAGCGTCTCGCCGGTGGTGGTGTCCTTGAGCCCGGCCAGAGCGACGATGTCTCCGGCATGGGCCTGGCTTACCTCCTCGCGCGAGTTCGCGTGCATGAGGAGCATCCGGCCGACCCGCTCGCGCTTTCCCTTGACGGTGTTGAGGATGGCATCCCCGCTCTTGAGGACGCCGGAATAGATCCTGATGAACGAAAGAGACCCCACGAAGGGGTCTGTCATGATCTTGAAGGCCAGTGCGGAGAACGGCTCGTCGTCGCTGTTGCTGCGCGCGATCTCCTTGTCGGTCCCCATCTCCACGCCGCGAATGGCGTGGGCCTCGTCGGGCGCCGGGAGATAGTCCACCACGGCATCGAGGAGCGGCTGCACGCCCTTGTTCTTGAACGCCGAGCCATTGAGCACCGGCACGAAGGCGCCCGCGACGGTGCCCTTGCGGATACAGGCCCTGAGGGTCTCTTCGTCCGGCTCGTTGCCCTCGAGATAGGCCTCCATCGCCGCGTCGTCCTGCTCGACCGCGATCTCGACCAGGGTCTCCCGGAAACGCTCCGCGCTATCGGCAAGATCCTCCGGAATCTCCTCTTCGACGAATTCGGCGCCGAGAGCTTCGTCTTTCCAGACGACCGCCTTCATGCGGACCAGATCGACCACGCCTGCGTAATCCGCCTCGGCTCCGATCGGGAGCTGCAGGGCCAGGGGCTTCGCGCCGAGACGGTCCTCGATCATGTCTACGCAGCGGGAGAAGTCGGCTCCAACGCGGTCCATCTTGTTGACGAAGCAGATGCGCGGCACCCGGTACTTGTCGGCCTGGCGCCATACGGTCTCGGATTGCGGCTCCACCCCGGCGACGCTGTCGAACACCGCGACCGCGCCGTCCAGCACCCTGAGGCTCCGCTCTACCTCGATGGTGAAATCGACATGGCCGGGCGTGTCGATGATGTTGACACGGCAGTCGCGCCAGAAGCAGGTCGTCGCGGCCGAGGTGATGGTGATGCCGCGTTCCTGTTCCTGCTCCATCCAGTCCATGGTCGCGGTGCCCTCGTGCACCTCGCCGATCTTGTAGGACCGGCCGGTGTAGTAGAGCACGCGTTCCGTCGTGGTCGTCTTGCCCGCATCGATATGGGCCATGATGCCGATATTGCGGTAGCGGGAAATTGGCGTCTTGCGCGGCATGACAGGTCCGGACGGGAAGAAATTGCTACCAGCGGTAATGGGAGAAGGCCTTGTTGGCCTCTGCCATCCTGTGGGTGTCTTCCCGTTTCTTGACCGCGGCCCCACGGGAACTCGCCGCGTCCTGAAGCTCGTTGGACAGCCTTTCGGCCATCGTGTACTCGGACCTGTTGCGCGCGCTGTCGATGATCCAGCGCAACGCCAGCGCCTGACGGCGCGACTGGCGAACCTCGACCGGCACCTGGTAGGTCGCCCCTCCGACGCGGCGCGAGCGCACCTCGACCATCGGCTTGACGTTCTCCAGCGCCTCGTGGAAGACCCGAAGTCCGTTCTGGCCGGAGCGCTGCTCGATCGTATCGAGGGCGCCGTAAACGATCTTCTCGGACGCGGATTTCTTGCCCTGCAGCATCATGCAGTTAATGAACTTGGTCAGCACCGCATCGCCGTATTTGGGATCCGGCAGGACTTCCCGCTTCTCCGCCGCGCGTCGTCTTGGCATCCCCGGATCCCCGCTTACTTGGGCCGTTTGGCGCCGTATTTCGAACGGCGCTGGCGACGGTCCGCGACCCCCTGGGTGTCCAGCGTGCCGCGGATGATGTGGTAACGCACGCCGGGCAGGTCCTTGACGCGCCCTCCCCGGATCAGCACCACCGAGTGCTCCTGAAGGTTATGCCCCTCACCCGGGATATAGCTCGTCACCTCGAACCCGTTGGTCAGGCGGACCCGCGCCACCTTCCGCAGCGCCGAGTTCGGCTTCTTCGGCGTCGTCGTATAGACGCGGGTGCACACGCCGCGCTTCTGCGGGCAACCCTGCATGGCCGGCACCTTGTTGCGCTCGACCTCCGGAGTCCGCGGTTTCCGAATCAGCTGGTTGATCGTCGGCACGCCACCTCTTCCCTTCCACCGCGTTCGCGACCCCGAACCTCGTCCGCAGGACAAACGCGACCGCGGGCGTTTTACGCGCCGCGGTTGCTTTGGGATCTTCAGGATCCCGGTTCGGCTTTTGGTCCCGGTTCAAATGGGTGCTGCGTCTAGGATGCGCTCCTACCGCCAGCCCCGAAATGAGGGCCGGAATATAGTGGCGCGCCCGACCCCCGTCAACCCGGTAACGCCCGGATTTCAAAGGAGTTGGACGCGCCGTTTTCTCCCGCCGGAACCTGCGGCTATTCGCCGACCGGCACCGTCGAATCGCCGCTCTCGTCGGTCAGCTGGGCCGGCTCCTTGGCCGCGGCCAGTTCCGCCATGTCCCGGTCCTTGACCGCCGCCAGCTCGCGCATCCGGTTCATGAAAGCGCCCGTCCCGGCCGGGATAAGGCGGCCGACGATGACATTTTCCTTCAACCCGACGAGCTGATCGACCCGGCCCGAAATCGCCGCCTCGGTCAGCACCCGCGTGGTTTCCTGGAACGATGCGGCGGAAATGAAGGACTGGGTCTGGAGCGACGCCTTGGTGATGCCCTGCAGCACCGGCTCGGACGTCGCCGGTTCGAGCGACTCGGCTTCGGCCGCCGCGTTGACCGCCTCGAACTCCAGCCGGTCGACCTGCTCGCCGATCAGGAAGGTGGTGTCGCCCGGATCGGCGATCTCCACCTTCTGAAGCATCTGACGGACGATCACCTCGATGTGCTTGTCGTTGATCTTCACGCCCTGCAACCGATAGACGTCCTGGATCTCGTCGATCAGGTAGGACGCGAGTTGCTCGACCCCGAGTACGCGCAGGATGTCGTGCGGCACCGGGCTGCCGTCCATCAGCGCGTCGCCGCGCTCGACGTGGTCGCCCTCCTGGACGCTCATATGCTTGCCCTTGGGCAGCAGGTACTCGACCGGTTCGGCGCCCTCTTCTTCCGGCCGCACGATAATCCGGCGCTTGGCCTTGTAGTCCTTGCCGAACTCGACCCGCCCCGGCCCCTCGCTGATGACCGAGAAGTCCTTGGGCTTCCTGGCCTCGAACAGCTCCGCCACCCGCGGCAGGCCGCCGGTGATGTCGCGCGTCTTGGCGGTCTCGCGCGGGATCCGCGCCAGCACGTCGCCGGCATGGACCCTGGTGCCCGCCTCCACCGAAAGAATGGCGTCGATGGAAAGGTAATAGCGCGCCTCGTTCCCGTTGGGGAGCTGCACCACCTCGCCGTCGTCGTCGCGCAGCGTGATCCTCGGGCGGAGGTCCGCGCCCTTGTGCTGCTTCCAGTCGATGACGGTCTTGTTGGAGATGCCGGTCGCCTCGTCGACCACGTCCCTCATGGAAACGCCGTCGACCAAATCGACATAGTTGGCGATGCCTTCGCGCTCGGTGATGATCGGCCGGGTATGCGGGTCCCACTCGGCGAGTTTCGTCCCCTTCTCGATGCCGGTCCCCTCGTCGGCCAGCAGCCTCGCGCCGTAGGGCACGCGGTGGCTCGCCCGCTCGCGCCCCTGATCGTCGACCAGCACCAGCTCGGTATTGTGCGCCATGACCACGGGGCGGCCATCGCTGTCGATGACGACATTGCGGTTGCGGATGGTGACCGTGGCATCGAACGCCGCCTCGACGCTCGACTGCTCGGCGCCGCGCTGGGCGGCTCCCCCGATGTGGAAAGTCCGCATGGTGAGCTGGGTGCCTGGCTCGCCGATCGACTGGGCGGCCATGATGCCGACCGCCTCTCCGAGATTGACGCGCGTGCCGCGGGCCAGATCGCGCCCGTAGCAGGACGCGCAGACGCCGCCCTTGGATTCGCAGGTCAGCACCGAGCGGATCTTCACCGATTCGGTCCCGGCCCGGTCGATCGTCTCGACCACCGCCTCGTCGATCAAAGCGCCGGCGGGAACCAGAGCCTCGCCGCTCAGCGGGTCGACGATCCCGGTGGCGGCGCAACGGCCGAGCACGCGCTCGGCCAGCGTGTCCACAACCTCGCCGCCTTCGACCACGGCGCGAACGGTAAGCCCCTGTTCGGTGCCGCAGTCCTCCTCGATAACCGTGCAATCCTGCGCGACGTCGACGAGACGCCGCGTGAGATAGCCCGAATTCGCCGTCTTGAGCGCCGTATCGGCGAGTCCCTTGCGGGCGCCGTGCGAGGAGTTGAAGTACTCGAGCACCGACAACCCCTCCTTGAAATTGGAGATGATCGGCGTCTCGATGATCTCGCCCGAAGGCTTGGCCATCAGGCCGCGCATTCCGGCGAGCTGCTTCATCTGGGCCGCGGAGCCCCGCGCGCCCGAATGGGCCATCATGTAGACCGAATTGACCGGCTGGCCGGGTTCGGGATTGGCGATCCCCTCCATCATCTTCTCGGCCACCTCGTCGGTGCAGTGCGACCAGGCATCGACGACCTTGTTGTACTTCTCGCCCTGGGTGATCAGGCCTTCCTGATACTGCTGCTCGAATTGCTTGACGCTTTCATGCGTCGTGGCGACGAGGGATTCCTTGGCCGCCGGGATCACGAGGTCGTCCTTGCCGAAGGAAATGCCGGCCTTGCAAGCGTGTGCGAAGCCCATCCCCATCAGCCGGTCGGCGAAAATCACCGTCTCCTTCTGGCCGCAGTGGCGATAGACGATGTCGATGATGTTGGAAATCTCCTTCTTCGTCAGGAGCTGGTTGAGAAGTGCCGTGCTGACCTCGGGATGACGCGGCAGGATCTGGGTCAGTAGCGCGCGCCCGGGCGTCGTCTCCAGACGCACCCTGACCGGCGCGCCGTCGGCATCGACCCCGTCGATCCGGACCTGCACCTTGGCGTGAAGCCCCACCGCCCCGGTATCGAGAGCCTGCTCCAGCTCGCCGATGCCGGAGAACGCCATGCCCTCGCCCAGTTGTCCTTCGCGCTCGATCGTCAGGTAGTAGAGGCCGAGAACGATGTCCTGCGACGGCACGATAATGGGCTTTCCGTTGGCCGGGCTCAGGATGTTGTTGGTCGACATCATCAACACCCGGGCCTCGAGCTGCGCCTCGAGCGACAGCGGCACATGGACCGCCATCTGGTCGCCGTCGAAATCGGCGTTGAAGGCGGTGCATACCAGCGGGTGAAGCTGGATCGCCTTGCCTTCGATGAGGACCGGCTCGAAAGCCTGGATGCCGAGCCGGTGCAGTGTCGGCGCCCGGTTGAGCAGAACCGGATGCTCGCGAATCACTTCCTCCAGGATGTCCCAGACTTCGGGCCGCTCCTTCTCGACCATGCGCTTGGCGGCCTTGATGGTGCTCGCCATGCCGTAAAGTTCCAGCCGCGAATAGATGAACGGCTTGAAGAGCTCGAGCGCCATCTTCTTGGGCAGTCCGCATTGATGCAGCTTGAGCTCGGGTCCGACCACGATCACCGAGCGGCCGGAATAGTCCACGCGCTTGCCGAGCAGGTTCTGCCGGAAGCGGCCCTGCTTGCCCTTCAGCATGTCGCTAAGCGACTTGAGCGGCCGCTTGTTGGCGCCGGTGATGACGCGGCCGCGTCGGCCGTTGTCGAACAGCGCGTCGACCGATTCCTGGAGCATGCGCTTCTCGTTGCGCACGATGATGTCGGGCGCGCGCAGCTCGATCAGCCGCTTCAGCCGGTTGTTGCGATTGATCACCCGGCGATAGAGATCGTTGAGGTCGGAGGTCGCGAAACGACCGCCGTCGAGCGGCACGAGCGGGCGGAGCTCGGGCGGAATCACCGGGACGATGTCGAGGATCATCCATTCCGGCCTGGTCCCGGAATCGATGAACGCCTCGACCAGCTTGAGCCGCTTGACGAGCTTCTTGCGCTTGGCTTCCGACTTGGTCTCCTTGAGGTCGATCCGGAGTTGCGTGCGCTCCTCGTCGAGATCGATCGCCGAAAGCATGATCTTCAGCGATTCGGCCCCGATCCCGGCGGTGAACATGTCCTCGCCGAACTCGTCCTGGGCCTGCATGTAGTCTTCCTCGGAGAGCAGCTGCTTCTCCTCGAGCGGCGTCATCCCGGGGTCGATCACGAGGAAGTTCTCGAAGTACAGAACCCGCTCGATGTCCTTGAGGGTCATGTCGAGCAGCAGCCCGATACGGCTCGGCAGGGACTTGAGGAACCAGATATGGGCGACCGGCGCGGCCAGCTCGATATGTCCCATGCGCTCGCGGCGGACCTTGGAGAGCGTGACCTCGACGCCGCATTTCTCGCAGATGATGCCGCGGTACTTCATCCGCTTGTACTTGCCGCACAGGCACTCGTAGTCCTTGATCGGGCCGAATATCCGGGCGCAGAAGAGCCCGTCCCGCTCCGGCTTGAACGTGCGGTAGTTGATCGTTTCCGGCTTCTTGATCTCGCCATAGGACCATGAGCGGATGCGGTCGGGGCTGGCGATGGAAATGCAAATCTCGTCGAAGCTCTGCGTGTTGCCGATCTGGCCGAAGATGTTGATGAGCTCGTTCATGATGTCATCCCTTGCGTGGCCGAGTTGCCTGCTGTCAGTCGCCGCTTGCCCGACGGTCCCTCAGGACCGCTGGTTGAGCTCGACATTGAGGCAGAGCGACTTCAGCTCCTTGACGAGAACGTTGAAGGACTCGGGAATGCCGGCTTCGAAAGTGTCGTCGCCGCGCACGATCGATTCATAGACCTTGGTCCGGCCGGAGACGTCGTCCGACTTCACGGTCAACATCTCCTGCAACGTGTAGGCGGCGCCGTAGCCTTCCAGCGCCCAGACTTCCATTTCGCCGAACCGCTGGCCGCCGAACTGCGCCTTGCCGCCGAGCGGCTGCTGCGTGACGAGGCTGTACGGGCCGATCGAGCGGGCGTGAATCTTGTCGTCGACCAGATGATGCAGCTTCATCATGTAGATGTAGCCCACGGTCACCGAGCGGTCGAAGGGCTCGCCCGTCCTGCCGTCCCAGAGCTGCGCCTGGCCGCTTGAGTCCAGCCCCGCCATCTCCAGCGCGTCGACGATGTCGGCCTCGTGCGCGCCATCGAACACCGGGGTCGCCATGGGCACCCCCGAGCGCAGGTTCTGACCGAGCTCGATGACTTCGTCGTCGCCAAAATCGGCGATCACCTCGTCGTGCACCGTCTTGCCGTAGATCGACTTGAGCTGCTTGCGGATAGTGTTGATCCTGCCGTTCCGCAACACCTTGTCGAGGGTCTCCCCGACCCTGCGCCCGAGCCCGGCGGAAGCCCAGCCGAGGTGGGTCTCCAAGATCTGCCCGACATTCATCCGCGACGGCACGCCGAGCGGGTTCAGCACGATATCGACCTGGGTCCCGTCGTCGAGATAGGGCATGTCCTCCATCGGCACGATCTTCGAGATAACCCCCTTGTTGCCGTGGCGTCCGGCCATCTTGTCGCCGGACTGGAGCTTGCGCTTCACCGCGACGTAGACCTTGACCATCTTCATGACGCCCGGAGGCATTTCGTCGCCCGCCTGAAGCTTGTCGACCTTGCTGTCGAACCGGTCCTTGAGGCGCTTCTCGCTTTCGTCGAACTGCGCCTTCAGAGCCTCGACATCCGCCATCGCGGCTTCGTTCTCGACGACGAACTGCGCAAGCCGCCTCGCCGAGTGCTTCTCCAGGACGGCCGGGGTGATGCGGCTGCCCGCCTCCGCGTCGTCGGGACCGCTGACCACCTTCTGGCCGGAGAGCAGATCCCTGAGCCGCGCCCGATAGCTGCGCTCCAGGATGGCGCGCTCGTCGTCGTGGTCCTTGGCCAGCCGCTCGATCTCCTCGCGCTCGATGGCGAGCGCGCGCTCGTCCTTGTCGACGCCGCGCCGCGAAAACACGCGGACCTCCACCACCGTCCCGTTGACGCCGGGCGGCAGCCGCAACGAGGTGTCGCGAACGTCGGACGCCTTTTCGCCGAAGATGGCGCGGAGCAGTTTCTCTTCGGGCGTCATCGGGCTTTCGCCCTTGGGCGTCACCTTGCCGACCAGGATGTCGCCGGGATTCACCTCGGCGCCGATATAGACGATGCCCGCCTCATCGAGGTTCTGCAGCGCCTCCTCGCCGACATTGGGAATGTCGCGGGTAATCTCCTCCTGGCCCAGCTTGGTGTCGCGCGCCATGACGTCGAATTCCTCGATGTGGATCGACGTGAAGACGTCCTCGCGAGCGATGCGCTCCGAGATCAGGATCGAGTCCTCGAAGTTGTAGCCGTGCCACGGCATGAAGGCGACGAGCACGTTGCGGCCCAGGGCGAGCTCGCCGAGATGGGTCGACGGCCCGTCGGCGATGATGTCGCCAGCCTCCACGCGGTCCCCGACCTTCACCAGGGGGCGCTGGTTGATGCAGGTGTTCTGATTGGAGCGCTGGAACTTGCGCAGATTGTAGATGTCGACGCCGGGTGCGGAGAGCGAGGTCTCCTCGGTGGCGCGCACGACGATGCGGGTGCCGTCCATCTGGTCGACCATTCCGCTGCGCCGGGCGACGATCGTCGCGCCCGAGCCGCGCGCGACCGCCTCCTCCATGCCGGTTCCGACCAGCGGAGCCTCGGTCTGGATCAACGGCACCGCCTGGCGCTGCATGTTGGACCCCATCAGGGCGCGGTTGGCGTCGTCGTTCTCGAGGAACGGGATCAGGGCCGCGGCCACCGAGACCAGCTGTTTGGGCGATACGTCGATGAAGCCGATGGTCTCGGGCAGGGCAAGGACGAACTCGCCGCCCCGGCGGCAGCTCACCAGGTCGTCGGTAAACTTGCCGTTGCGGTCGAGATTGGCGTTCGCCTGGGCGATCGTGTGGTTGCCTTCGTCGATCGCCGACAGGTACTCCACCTCATCGGTGACCTTGCCGTCGACGACCTTGCGGTAGGGCGTCTCGATGAAACCGTAGCGGTTGACCCGGGCAAAGGTCGCGAGCGAGTTGATCAAGCCGATATTGGGGCCTTCCGGCGTCTCGATCGGGCAGATCCGGCCGTAATGAGTGGGATGCACGTCGCGCACCTCGAACCCGGCGCGCTCGCGCGTCAGGCCTCCCGGCCCCAATGCGGACAGCCTGCGCTTGTGGGTGATTTCCGACAGGGGGTTAGTCTGATCCATGAACTGCGAGAGCTGCGAAGAACCGAAGAACTCGCGCACCGCCGCCGCCGCCGGCTTCGCGTTGATCAGGTCGTGGGGCATTACCGAATCCAGCTCGAGCGCTCCCATCCGCTCGCGGATGGCGCGCTCCACGCGCAGCAGGCCGATCCGGTACTGGTTCTCCATCAACTCGCCCACGGACCGCACGCGCCGGTTGCCGAGATGGTCGATGTCGTCGACTTCCCCGATCCCGTCCTTGAGCTCCACCAGCGTCTTGACGACGGCGAGGATGTCTGCCTTCCGCAGCGTGCGAACCGTATCCTCGGCCTCGAGACCGAGCCGCGCGTTCATCTTCACCCGCCCGACGGCCGACAGGTCGTAGCGCTCCGCGTCGAAGAAGAGCGTGTTGAACATCGTTTCGGCGCTGTCGAGGGTCGGCGGCTCGCCGGGACGCATCACCCGGTAGATGTCCATGAGCGCTTCTTCGCGCGACCTGTTCCGGTCCACCCCCAGGCTGTTGCGAATATAGGGCCCGACATTGGTGTAATCGATCCACAGGGTCTTGAGGGCGGCGACGCCCGCCTCCTTCAGATCGGCAAGCGCGTCCTCGGTAATCTCGTCGCCCGCCTCGAGATAGATCTCGCCGGTCTCTTCGTTGATCACGTCTTCCGCGAGGTACTGACCGATCAGGTCTTCGTCGCTGACGCGGAGTTGCTTGAGGCCGGCCTGATCCAGACGCCGCGCGAGGCCGGGGGTCATCTTCCGGCCGGCCTCGGCGACCACCTCCCCGTCTTCCGCGTTGACGAGATCGCCGGTCAGCTTGGCGCCGCGCAGCCGCTCGGGCTCGAAATCGGTCTTCCAACCGTCCTTGTCACTGTCATAGGAGACCGAATCGTAGAAATAGTCGAGCAGCTCCTCGACCGTCATGCCGTGCACCTCTTCGGGCGCGATTTCCTCGCCGCTGGCCGCGCGTTCGGCCCTCAGCGCCTCGGTCTCCTTCGAGTCGAGCGCGAACAGGAGCGTGGTGACCGGAAGCTTCCGCCGCCGGTCGATGCGGACATGGACCAGGTCCTTGGCGTCGAACTCGAAGTCGAGCCAGGAGCCGCGATAGGGGATGATGCGGGCGGCGAACAGGTACTTGCCCGATGAATGGGTCTTGCCCTTGTCGTGGTCGAAGAAGACGCCCGGCGAACGGTGCATCTGGGAGACGATCACGCGCTCGGTGCCGTTGACGACGAAGGTGCCGTTGTCCGTCATCAGCGGCATGTCGCCCATATAGACGTCCTGTTCCTTGATATCCCGGACCGAGCGCGCGCCGGTATCCTCGTCGATATCGAACACGACCAGCCTGAGGGTGACCTTGAGCGGCGCGGCATAGGTCATGTCGCGCTGCTGGCATTCGTCGACGTCGTATTTGGGCGGCTCGAGCTCGTATTTCACGAACTCCAGCGTGCCGTTCTCGGAGAAGTCCTTGATCGGGAAAACCGAGCCGAACACCTCCTGCAGCCCGCTATCGGTGCGCCCCTCGGCGTCGGCATCGATCTGCAGGAACTTGTCGTAGGACGTCTTCTGAACCTCGATGAGATTCGGCATCGCCGCCGCGGCCTGGAGGCGACCGAACTCCTTGCGAATGCGTTTCCGACCGGTAAAGGACTGTGCCATTGCCACCTCTTCAAGCGCGCGCGGCAGAGCGGCAACGGCCGCCCTGCAACGCGCGGGGATCTGTCAGACTTGTCCGGGTGCCGCCATGCGGGCGCGAGCCCGTGCGCGCCGCGCCGGTATCGGCGCGGCGTACAGGAATTACATCGTCCCGCAGTTGCCTTGCGGCCAACTACTTGACCTCGACGGTCGCCCCGGCTCCCTCGAGTTTCACCTTGATCTCTTCGGCTTCGTCCTTGGACACGGCCTCCTTGACCGCATTCGGCACGCCCTCGACGAGATCCTTCGCTTCCTTGAGCCCGAGCCCGGTAATCGCGCGGACTTCCTTGATGACGTTGATCTTCTTCTCGCCGAAGCTGACAAGGATCAGATCGAATTCGGTCTTTTCCTCTTCGACCGCCGCGCTTTCGGCCGGCGCGGCGGCGACCGCGACCGGGGCCGCGGCGCTCACGCCCCACTTGTCCTCCAGCAGCTTGGACAGCTCGGCGGCCTCGATGACCGTGAGCTGCGACAGGTCCTCGACCAGTTGTTCGAGATTGGCAGACATGTTCCCGTTCTCCTCTCTAATACCCGTGGCGGCCGGTCAGGCCGCATCCTTGTTTGCGTAGGCTCCGAACACGCGGGCCACCTGTCCCGCCGGCGCCTGCAATACGCCGGCAACCCTGGTCGCCGGCGTCTGAATCATTCCGACCAGCCGGCCCCTCAACTCGTCGAGCGAGGGCAGCTTGGCCAGCGCGTTCACCCCGGCGGCGTCGAGCACCTGCTCGCCGAGACCGCCACCCATGATGTCGAGCGCGTCGTTCTTCTCCGAGAAGTCGACCGCGATACGCGCCGCGGCGACCGGATCGTCGGAATACGCGATCGCGGTCGGCCCTATGAAAAGCCCGTCCAGACCTTCGAAAGCCGTGCCCCTGATCGCCAGCTTGGTCAGCCGGTTCTTCGTCACCTTGAAGCGCGCGCCGGCATCGCGCATCCGCCGTCGCAGATCGGTTGCCTGCGCGACCGTAAGGCCGACCGGCCTCGTCACCACCACCAGGGTCGCCGCGCCGAACAGCGCGTTGAGCGCAGCGACCTGTTCTTCCTTTTGCGCCCGGTTCAACGATCGTCCCTCCTCTCGGACCGGCACCGCTTCGCTGCCGGTCGGGTTGCGACTGGACCTCCTTCCGGAAGTCCGGCTTCCTGTCCCAGAAGCCCGAGCCGCCCGCGCCCCGAAGGAGCGCAATCGATGAACTCGCGACCCCTGTCTGTGCGGGACTTATCCGCCGGATTCCCGGCAGTGCCTGCAGTCTCGGACAGGTCTCCTCCCGGGCCATCGCCCGGATCGGAATACGCCGCGCCGACGAACGGCGCGGTTAACTCGATCAGCCCGACGCGCCGCCGATCAGGCTCTGGACATCGAGCTTGATGCCCGGGCCCATCGACGAACTCAGCGCGGCGCGCTTGACGTAGGTACCCTTCGCGCCGCTCGGCTTGGCCTTGAAGACGGCATCGGCCAGCGCGCGAATGTTTTCCTTCAGGTCGTCCTCGGCAAAGCTCGCCTTGCCGATCCCGGCATGGATGATGCCGGCCTTCTCGACGCGGAACTCCACCTGCCCGCCCTTGGCGGCACGGATCGCGTCGGCGACGTCTTGCGTGACGGTGCCGAGTTTCGGGTTGGGCATCAGCCCGCGCGGGCCGAGGATTTTCCCCAGCCTGCCAACCACGGCCATCATGTCGGGAGTCGCCACGCAGCGGTCGAAATCGATCGTGCCACCCTGGACGCTCTCGGCGAGCTCTTCGGCGCCGACCAGGTCCGCCCCCGCCTCGCGCGCCTCGTCGGCCTTGTCGCCGCGCGCGAACACCGCGACCCGCACGGCCTTGCCGGTGCCCTTGGGCAACGAGACGACGCCGCGCACCATCTGGTCGGCGTGGCGCGGGTCAACTCCGAGATTCATCGAGAATTCCAGGGTCTCGTCGAACTTCGTGTTGGCGCATTCCTTGAGAAGGCCGACCGCCTCGTCGAGCTCGTAGAGCCTCTCGCGATCGATTCCCTCATAGGCCTTGGCCAGACGTTTTCCCTTCTTCGCCATCGGCTTACTCCATCACCTGCACGCCCATCGACCGCGCGGTCCCGGCGAGCATCCGGCACGCGGCCTCGACATCGTTGGCATTGAGGTCGACCATCTTCTTCTCGGCGATCTCGCGAAGCTGCGACATGCGGACCGCGCCCACCACGGTGTGGCCGGGCTCCTGCGAACCCGATTCGAGCTTCGCCGCCTGCTTGATGAAATAGGAGGCCGGCGGGGTCTTGGTCTCGAACGAGAACGACCGATCGGCATAGACCGTGATCACGGTCGGGATCGGCACGCCCTGTTCCCGGTTCTGCGTATGCGCGTTGAACGCCTTGCAGAACTCCATGATGTTCACGCCCTGCTGGCCGAGCGCCGGCCCGATCGGGGGGGACGGATTCGCCTGCCCCGCCGGCACCTGCAACTTGATGAAACCCGCAACTTTCTTTGCCATCGTTCGATCGTCGCCTCAGAATTTCGTCAACCGTCGCCGGGCCGCTAGAGCTTTTCGACCTGGGCGTATTCGAGCTCGACCGGGGTCGAGCGGCCGAAGATCGAAACCGCTACCTTGAGCCGGGCGCGTTCCTCGTCGATCTCCTCCACGGTCCCGTTGAAGGAGGTGAAGGGCCCGTCGCTGACCCGGACCTGCTCGCCGACATCGAAGGTGATCGACGGCTTGGGCCGCTCGACCCCTTCCTGGACCTGGCGCCGTATGCGCTGCGTCTCGGCCTCGGATATCGGCGAGGGCTTGCCGTGCCCGCCGCCTCCGAGGAAGCCGGTGACCTTGGGCGTGTCCTTGACCAGATGCCACGTCTCGTCGGTCAACTCCATCTTGATCAGGACATAGCCCGGGAAGAACTTGCGGTCCGCGCGCACCTTGGCGCCGCGGCGCATCCGCACCACTTCCTCGGTCGGCACCAGGACCTCGTCGAACATGTCGTCCAGGTGCTTTTGCACAGCCTGCTCGCGGATCGACTGGGCGACCTTGTTCTCGAAGCCCGAGTAGACGTGGATCACGTACCAGTGCGCCGTCATGCCCTAGCCCCCGAGACCCAGCACCGCGCGGACCGCGACCGAGAGGACCTGGTCCACCGCGAAGAAGAACACCGCCGCGATGGCGACGAAGATGAACACCATGACGGTGGTCACGGCGGTCTCCCGCCGGCTCGGCCAAGTCACCCGGGCGACCTCGCGCCGGACCTGCTGTACGAACTCGATGGGGCTGATTCTCGCCATTTTTCCTCGATCGACCGCCCGTCACCCGTCAGACAACGCACCGGCTGGCAGGAGTGGAGGGACTCGAACCCACAACCCCCGGTTTTGGAGACCGGTGCTCTGCCAATTGAGCTACACTCCTAGGGCCGCGCCCGTCGCCTCCGGGTCAAAGCTGGTTCACTCGATGATCTGCGCGACGACGCCGGCTCCGACGGTTCGCCCGCCCTCGCGGATCGCGAACCGCAGCCCCTCGTCCATCGCAATCGGTACGATCAGCTCAACGTCCATCGACACGTTGTCCCCGGGCATCACCATCTCCGTCCCCTCGGGCAACGCAACCTGGCCCGTCACATCCGTCGTCCGGAAGTAAAACTGCGGCCGGTAGTTCGTGAAGAACGGCGTGTGACGGCCGCCCTCCTCCTTGGTCAGGATATACGCCTCCGCCTTGAACCTCGTGTGCGGCGTGATCGAGCCAGGACGCGCCAGAACCTGGCCCCGCTCGACCTCCGTCCGGCCCACGCCGCGCAGCAGACAGCCCACATTGTCCCCCGCCTCGCCCGAGTCCAGCAGCTTGCGGAACATCTCGACGCCCGTCACGACCGTCTTCGAGGTCTCCTTCAGACCGACGATCTCGACCTCCTCGCCGACATTGATCGTCCCGCGCTCGATCCGGCCCGTCACCACCGTCCCGCGGCCCGAGATCGAGAACACGTCCTCGATCGGCATCAGAAACGCCATGTCCTTCGGACGGTCCGGCTGAGGAACGTAGTCGTCCACCGCGCCCATCAGCTCCAGGACCGAACCCGTCGCCGCCACCCCCTCGCCGCCCTCCAGCGCCTGAAGCGCCGAGCCCCGGACCACCGGAATGTCGTCGCCCGGAAAGTCGTAGCTCGACAGCAGCTCGCGCACCTCGAGCTCCACAAGGTCCAGCAACTCCTCGTCGTCCACCTGATCGACCTTGTTCATGTACACAACGATCGCAGGAACCCCCACCTGGCGCGCCAGCAGGATGTGCTCCCGGGTCTGCGGCATCGGGCCGTCCGCCGCCGACACCACCAGGATCGCACCGTCCATCTGCGCCGCGCCCGTGATCATGTTCTTCACGTAATCCGCGTGACCCGGGCAATCCACATGCGCGTAGTGACGCGCATCCGTCTCGTACTCCACATGGGCCGTCGCGATCGTGATCCCCCGCGCCTTCTCCTCAGGCGCCTTGTCGATCTCGTCATACGCCGTGAACTCCGCCCCCCCGGCCTCCGCCAGGACCTTCGTGATCGCAGCCGTCAACGTCGTCTTGCCATGATCCACATGGCCGATCGTCCCAACGTTGCAATGCGGCTTCGTACGCTCGAACTTCGCCTTCGCCATCTCAATCTTTCCCCGGTCTTGTATGGCACGACGGGCCGGCAGGCGGTCCCGCGCAAATCATGGTTGGAGCGGGTGATGGGAATCGAACCCACACAACCAGCTTGGAAGGCTGGGGCTCTACCATTGAGCTACACCCGCGCGAGGTTCCTGGGCCTTTCGCTGCAATGGCCGTTCGCTCCACACAAGACGCTCCGGATCCTCCGAGCCCGCCCGAACACCGGCGCGGAGGGCTGGTGGAGGGGGTTGGATTCGAACCAACGTAGGCAAACGCCAACGGGTTTACAGCCCGTCCCCTTTAACCACTCGGGCACCCCTCCGGAGCCGCCGAACTAGGCGATCTGCCCTCCCATGTCAACGACATGAAAAGGTCGAAAGCGCCCGCCCCGGACCATGGGAGGCGCGCCATGCAGGATTAGTTGTTCGATCAATGACGAAGGCAACTATAGTCGCTTCCATGACGAGAAACAAGGGCAAGCGACAGGGCCGGGGAAGCCGCTCCGCGGTCTGGCTTTACGGTCGCCACGCCGTGGCCGCGGCGCTCGCCAATCCGGGGCGCAGGCGGGTCCGGCTCCTCGCGGAGAGCGGGGCCGCGGCGGCCTTCGCGGACCATGAACCCGATATCGTCGACCGCGCGGCGCTGCGGCAGGTCCTGCCGGATGGGGCCGTCCACCAGGGGGCCGCCCTTCTCGCCGAACCCTTGCCGGATGCCGGGCTGGATTCTCTCCTGGCCGCGGCCGGGACCCGGGAACGCGCGGCGGTGGTGGTCCTCGACCGGGTACAGGACCCGCAGAACGTGGGCGCCATCCTGAGAAGCGCCGCGGCGCTCGGCGCGCTCGGCATGGTGATCCCCGACCGCCGCGCCCCGCCCGAAACCGGCGCGCTGGCGAAGGCGGCCTCGGGCGCGCTGGAGCGGGTGCCGGTGATACGGGCCGTCAACCTCGCCCGCGCGCTGGCCGCGATGAAGGACGCCGGGTTCTGGTGCGTCGGCTTCGCCGCCGATTCGGAGACCGCGCTCTCGCCGGGGGTGCTGCCGGATCGCTGCGCCCTTGTCCTCGGCGCGGAGGGCGCCGGATTGCGCCGGCTGACGGCGGAGACATGCGACCTCGTGTTGCGCATCCCGATGGCGGATGGGGCGGCGAGCCTCAACGTCTCCGCCGCCGCCGCGATCGCGCTCTACGCCCACGCGCAAGGAGAATAGCGGCGGTCAGGCGGGACCCTCGTCCTTCGGGGCGGGCGCGCGGTGCAGCGCCCGCACCGCCTGGACGAAGCAATCCATCGGCGCGGCGGTGATCCCGGCGCCGATCTGTCCGATCCCGGCCTCCCTGTGTGCGATCCCGGTATTGACGATCGGCAGCACGCCACCGTCCGCGACCTTGCGCACGTCTATCCCGGCGGGCGCGGCGGAGAAATCGAGGATCGGCAAAGTGAACGCGGGATTCTCGCCGATCGTAATCCGGCGCATCTCCCGGCTGGCGGCGATCGCCTCGCTCGCACTGCCGCCGACGAAGCGGACGATGGCGGGGGCGGCGGCCATGGCGAAGCCGCCGAGCCCGGCGGTTTCCGTGATCGCGCTGTCGCCGATATCGCGCGCGGCGTCCCCCTTGCCGAAGCCGGAGAAGTAGAGCCCGTCGACGACGGGCGCGGGGGCGGTGAACCAGCGGTCGCCGGTGGCGCTCATCTGGACGCCGAATTCGACGCCGTTCCGCGCCATCGCGGTCACCATCGACGAGCCGGGCACGCCGCGCGCGGCATCGAGCATCGCCTTGCAGGCCGCCATCGAAAGGTTGATGAAGAAGTGGTCGTTGCCCGCCATGAAGGCGAACGCCCGGGCGATGCTGTCCGGATCGGCTCCGGAGCAGAGCGCCGGAGGAACCAGCCGCTTGATCAGGAGCGAGGTCGCGGCCGCGTTTCGGTTATGCGCCTCGTCTCCCATGTGGAGCGCCTGGGCGATCAGCGGCTTGAGCTCGATGGGTCCGAGCCCGTCGAGCGTGCGCGCCAGCACGTCCGCCAGTTCGTCCCGCATCCAGCGCAGGCGTTCGATCACCTCGGGGCCGTTGGCGCCGAAGCGCAGAACCTTGCCCAGCCCCTCGTTGAGGCCGGAAAACGCGGTGTTGCCGGCGGCGACGTTCTCCACGATCCACATCGGCATCGAGGGCGAAACGACCCCCGACATCGGACCCACCGCCTTGTGGCGGTGGCAGGGATCGAAATCTATCCCGCCGGCATCCGCGAGGGAGCGCGCGCGGTCGAGATCCTCGGCCCAACCCTCGAACAGGATTGCGCCGAGCACCGCGCCCCGCATCGGGCCGCACATATCCTCCCACGCGACGGGCGGGCCGGCGTGCAGGATCGTGCGCGAGCCCATCCCCGGCAGCACGTCGATGGCGGACCCGATCCCCCTCGCCACGGGCTCGGCGGCGAGGAAGCGCGCGAATGCGTCCCGGTTCGCCGCCTCGATGCGCGGATGGTTCACCAGGGCGGCGAGCTCCATGCCGGCCTCGCGCGAGCCGCCCGCCGGAGGCCGCCAATCTATGTCGACGACGGCGCCGCCGGCCGCCCGTACCGCTTCGGCGAACGTCCCGACGCCGAGATTGAGGACCGCCGGATCGCGTTTCAGGATATCGGCGCTCACGATCCGCCCCCGCCCGCGATTTCGGCCGCGATGCGCGCGGCCCGGGCGTTGCTTTCGACGACGATCATGCCGGCCTCGCGCAATGCCCCTTCCTGGCGCGACAGGCATTGGGGATCGGCTTCGGTGCCGCAGACCGAGCCCACCGCGACCGGACCGTCGAAGTCGCGGACGACCGGCGCGAGCACGGAAGCGGGATCGTCATGGGCTCCGGTTCCCAGCACGACGTCGATCAGGATCGCGGCGGTGTCGGGCGCCGAGGCGGCGTCGCGGATACGTTCCAGACGCGGGCCGTAATCGATCATCGGATGCGGCCTCCCTCGGGTCAGAGCGTCGTCCCCGAGATCGAGCATGACATGCGCGCCGCCCGTGGCGCCGTCGAACGCATCCCGGGGATCGAGCGGCGCGTTGGAGAGGATCCGCCCGAGGAGCGGCGCCGCGACCGCCTGGGCCTCGTAACAGAACGTGCCGCCGCTGAAGAGGCCGACGAGCCGGTCCCGACCGGTCGCGCGGGGAACGTCGATCCCGGCGGAGGGGATGGGGACGCCCGCCGCGAGCGCGGCCGCCTCGTCGAGAGTAGCGGCGAAGCGCACACCGGTCGGAAGCACGGTCGGCGAAGCCGCGCCCGGGAAACAGGCGACGACCGGCTTCCCGGTCGCGGCCGCCGCGTCCAGCACACGGCGCGTGACGTCACCGTCCGGCGGTTTGGAGACCAGAACGAGAGTCGCGGTGCTCCCGTCCTCCGCCAGCATCGCGAGCGCACGCAGCGTCGTCGCCCCGCCTACCTCGCGGGACAAGTCCCGCCCGCCGGTGCCGATGGCGTGCGATATGCCGGCGCCGCGGCGGTCGATCAGGCAAGTCACCTGCTGTATCCCGGTGCCCGAGGCCCCGACGACGCCGATGGCGCCGCGCCTTACCCGGTTGGCGAATCCGAGGGGCACCCCGCCGATTATCGCGGTGCCGCAATCGGGACCCATGACCAGCCTGCCCCGTTCTTCCGCCTCGCGTTTCAGCGCGACCTCGTCCTCGACGGTCACGTTGTCGGAGAAGACCATCGCGTCGAGCCCGAGGCGGAGCGCCTTCATCGCCTCCGCCGCGGCGTATTCTCCGGGGCACGAGATCAGCGCAAGCGTCGCTTCGGGCAGCCCGTCCCTGGCCTCGGCGAGGCTGCGGGGCCGGGGAGCGGCGGCGGCGCCCCCGACGGATGTCGCGGGCGCGTCCCCGCCTTCGAGCAGCGCCGCCGCCTCATCGAGCGCGCCGGCGAGAACGCTCCCCTCTTCTCCTTCCACCACGATCAGAAGATCGTTCGGACCGGCCTCCGTTCCCGTGGCCGATACACCGTGTTCGGCGAGCATCCGCAGGTTGGCGGGCGTCGCCATGACCGCCGACGCCCTCGCGACGCCGGGCCTGGCTTCGAGCGCGGCGGCGAGCCGCATCAGGGTCACGGAATCGCGGTAGAGGCCGCGCCGCAGCAGCGTTTCGACCGCCATGGCGGTGTCCTAGGCGGGCACCTTGTCCATGTCGACGATCGCCGCGACCATCCCGCCGCCGGCCGGGCCCTGCTGGAGCGCGGCGACCGAGACGAAGACCGCCGGATCGCCGACCGCGGCGGAGACCACCCCGCCCACCGTCGCCTTGGTCGTGAGGGTGTGGTGCACGTCGGAGTCGTCGAGCGAGACCTGCCGTCTGCCGCGCAGCCGCCCGGTCGGGACGGTCTCGCACTTGACGAAGCAGTTGACCACCGCGTCGCCGAGATCGGAAGGGCGCGGCCGGTCCGACAGCGGCAGCCCGGCGGCGCGGATCGCCTCGTAGATCCCGTCGGTGTCGATCGCGTCCTTCATCACCGAATGGCCGATGCGGAACCGGCCGCCGGCGCCCTTCCGGTTGCCGACGACGACGATCTGGGCCTCCAGCTGCTCGTTGCCGCTGGAGCACGAGGCGACCGAGGAGTAGACGTCGAAATCGCGCCCGATCTGGTCCTCGCGCGGCATCGGAATCTCGCCGAGCGCGTAACCGATGCCGAGCGCCGCCGTGGCGTTGGCGATGGACATCGATTCCATGGTCTCCTCGGTGGCCACGGTATGGCCCCGCGACTTGGCGTCGGCGATGCTCTCGATGGTGAGCAGGGGAGATTTCGACTGGACGTAGTGGATGTCGGACGCATCCTCGATGCCGGCATCCTTCATCGCGCGGCGCACGCCCTCGGCGACTTTCCGGACCCCCGCCGGACGGCCGACATCCTCTGGCGCGATCGCCTCGGACATGGCGATCCCCATGGCGAGGCGTTCGGCCTCCGGGTCGGGATCGGGATCGTCCACGCGCGCGAACACGTTGATATGGGGCGAGATGACGCCGGGACAGCCGCCCGACAGCGCGATCGGCACCCGCATCGCCGCATCGCGCCCGCCGCTCCCCCCGGCCACCAGGAAGTCGCGCAGCACCCGGTCGACCAGGATGCGGCCCAGATCGTTGACCCCGCCATTGCCCTCGGTCTTGGCGACCAGGGCGACGATGTCGTCGACGCCGAACCCCTCCTCCGCCATCGCCGCCTCGATGCCGGCGGTGTCCTGAACATGCTCCATCGGAACCTTGCGGACGACGATCGCCATGTCTTCTCCCCTTCGCGTTCCCGAAACCAGGCGCGCAGGCTAGCAGAGACGACGCGGCGCTTGAACGCGGGCCGGTGATTTGTAATCGGGAGGTCAACGGTTTGAGCCCGTCATCCGGCGCCAAAGGATGTTCACACTTTGTTTCTCTTCGCACTTTAGGATATGATTGGCAGAACCGACAGCGGTTGTGGGTGGCCACCATATCTAGTCGTTTTTGCTTCCAAGACCGCAAACAGTAGTGTATCCAAGTCTTAGGAGGGACGAAGCGGTGACGAGGAACAACAATGTGGTAAAGCTCCACGGTGAAGAAATCGAACTTCCTTTGGCGGACAACACCTCGGAGGCACTCAAGATCTTCCGGGCGGCGAATGCTTTTTTTCGCACTGTCCCATGGCCTGAGCCCTTCGACCGTACAACTCACAGCATCAGAGAAGGCGATGCTCGCGACCTTTCGTATATCCCGGACGCCTCGGTCGACCTGGTCGTTACTTCGCCGCCTTATTGGACGCTCAAGGACTACAACCCGAATGTCGGTCAGCTCGGCGGCGTGGAGAAATACGAGACGTTCCTCAATGAACTCGATAGGGTCTGGCGCGAGTGTGCCCGAGTTCTCGTGCCTGGTGGACGCATCTGTTGCGTTGTGGGCGACGTATGCGTGCCCCGTCGCAGGCACGGCCGACATCTCGTCATGCCGCTTCACGCCGATATTCAGGTGCGGTCCCGCGACTTGAAGCTGGACACGCTGACGCCGATCTTGTGGCACAAGATCGCGAACGGCAGTACCGAGGCGAAGGGCAACGGCGCAGGCTTCTACGGCAAGCCGTTCCAGCCTGGGGCGATCGTCAAAAATGACGTGGAATACATCCTGTTTATGCGGAAGGGCGGCGAGTATCGGAGTGCCAGCACTCTGCAAAAAGCGTTATCCATCCTGACGAAGGATGAAATGCAGCGGTGGTGGCGGTCGATCTGGATGGACCTGCGCGGTGCTTCGACCCGCGCAGGGCATCCGGCTCCGTATCCGCCCGCGCTCGCTGAACGCCTGATCCGGATGTTCTCCTTCGCCGGCGACACTGTCTTAGATCCATTCTTGGGCACGGGAAGCACTACAGTTGCCGCAATCGCCGCAGGACGCCATTCACTAGGGGTCGAGATCGATCCGTCATACGTCAAGCTCGCGAGGGCCAACGTAGAAAAGGCGGTTGGGCAGAAACGGATCGTAGGTGCGATTCATGCGGAACTGATCGCCCCTGAAATAGCGGCAGAAGACACCAAGAGGCACTTTTGACGTATCAGCTTCTTGACAGGTTTAGAGGCCTATTCGAAGGACAAGCCTATCTGCACAGGAAGTCCAATCTCGGCGATTCCGTCGCCAGGCGGTTGTACGAGGACCTTCGCGAGCTTGGTCGGTCGGGAAAGCTTGTTCACCGGGTGGATACCGGCCTCTCAGTATTGAACACTCGGAACACTCGTCGGGGAGTAAGGGCGCGTCGTGGCGACGGCAGTTTCGGTGAGATTGTGCCGAACGAGACGCCGATCAACGACGAGGGGTTCGTTGTCTGTCGTGGCCCAATCGCCACAATTGAAATCGGAGTCGAAGTCAAAATTTTGATGAAGGCGATGATTAAGCAAATTGACCGGGTCACCAACGACCTCAGGAGTCAGGCGGACCACTTCCGCTCCGGCGGTGGCAACCCGATTTGCGTTGGGGTCGTGGGCATCAATCGTGCGTCGTATACCACAACCTATGAGGGTACCCGATCCTTCAAGACGGACGGCTCCAGCACCTACAAGCACCCAATTGTTGAAGCCAGCGAAGCGGAGGGACGATTAAGGCAGATCGCCGCGCCCGCCTTCGATGAGTTCGTCGTTCTTCGCTTCGAGGCAACCAACGAGCCGCCTTTTCCGTTCAAGTGGATTGACGAGCGCGCCACGACGCTCGACTACGGGGCGGCACTCGCCCGGATCAGTCAGCAATATGAGGCGCGGGTCTAACTGACGCTGACCTTCTCGTCCTCCGCCGGCCCCGGGTGGACGTATCACATCAGAGACTTAGCGATTCGGATGACGTTGAATTGAGGGGTTCGAGTCTCCCCTCCTCCGCCATCGCCGCCTCGATGCCGGAGGTATCCTGGACATGCTCCATCGGAACCTTGCGGACGACTATGGCCATGACTTCTCCCTTCGCGTTCCCGAAACCAGCCGGCGCAGGCCAGCAGAGACGCCGCCGCGCTTGAACGCAGGCCGGAGCGAGGCTATTTGTGGCCGGCTGCCGGATTAGCTCAGGTGGTAGAGCGGCTGATTTGTAATCAGCAGGTCGGCGGTTCGAGCCCGTCATCCGGCACCAAGTTTTTCATTGGCTTACGGCAAATGGACGAATCGCAAGGACTGCGACCGTTGGCGCCGAATGCTTCGGCCGCGCATCGTGGACGTCCGGGATTTTGGATAAAGAATGCGCCCCCGGACCCTACTCCGGCCGTTGGCAGGCACGCCACCATCCGGTAACGGTTCGGGCCGCGGGGACGACTTGTCGCCTGTCGAAGGACACCGGGCTCCCGTGCGTGTCAACCCCATCGCTCTCCACGACGCCCAACCAGCCTCGAATGGAGCCCCTGTCCGCCGGCGCTCAGCTCGACGGGCAATGTCTCGCTGGCAGCTTTCCGGTGCGGTATCGGGAAGCTACGGCACCCCCACTCCGCTCGGTGTCCCGTTTCCGAGGCTCATTCGCTGGGGCCTGTCCGCCTTGCTTGACGGGCGGCAGACGGGTGCGGGTCGGCAACGCCGCCCCTTCGCGACGAGCGCGGGCCCCGCCCCGCGCCACACCGCGATCCGCGGCCGCGGTCCCAGCGCCGAGTCTGCCGCGGCGCACGCTTCCATGCAGAGGCGCGCGTTCCGGAGGATGCGCAGGTACTTCAAGGCGCCGCGTTCGATGGGCGTTTCGGTCATGACGGAGGCGATGTTAACCATAGTTGACAGTCTGGCAACCCGGCCCCGCCCGCGGGGCGCTCGCGCCGGTTTTCGGAACCGGTCCCGCAGCAATCCCCGCCAACGCGCTGGCGCGGTAGAGAGATCCGCCGGTCCCTCCCCGCCCCGTACCCCTCAAACGGCGCGAACGGGGAACCCGCCATGTCCCCGGGGGACGCAAAAAATAGTCCCATATCGGGACAATGTTTCACGTGAAACATACGTCAATACTGCTGACCTTTGTTTCATGTGAAACATTAGCAGCCCCCGACCGGAGGGAATATCAAGGCTATCATCGGACCTGATCCGGGGTCCAGAGCGCCCATGAAACCGAGGCAATCCCCCGGATCGGGTCCGGGGCAGGACAGGGTCGGGCGGTGTGGGCGTTCTCCGGCGCTCCCCCTTTGTCGTCATGCCCGGACTTGTTCCGGGCATGACGTGTGGGGGAAACCGGTGCGACACCGGGGACAGGGACGGGAGACGCAGGCGTGGCGAAACCCGGGTCCGGGGTCGCGCGATCCGTCGGAAACCCGCTCGTACTCAAGCCTTTCGCCCGGCCCGCTGAAATCAAAACCGGACAGCAGTGGAATCGTTCCGGGCATGACGACAAAGAGGGCGGTGCCGTCCATCCTCGATCGTCCCGGTCGGCGGTTCGAGCCCGTCATCCGGCACCGGCCGATCCGCACCCGCCCAGATATTCGGTTGCCAAGGCTTCGCCGCTCATCCATAAGAAACGCGGCATATTCCCGCGACCGGTCGTCGAGGCGTGCGCGTTCCGTGCCCTCGTCCCCTGGCAGCCGACCGACGGACGAGGAGACGGTCATGACCGGCGCCGCGAACGCGCTCCCCGATCTCTCGCTGCACGACACGTCGCCGAAGCTGCTCCGCTGGAACGCGGAGACGCGGGGCGACCGGCCCTGTCTCAGGGAGAAGCATCTCGGCATCTGGGAAACCATGACCTGGAGCGAAGCCGCCGCCCGGGTCAGGGAGATCGCCTGCGGCCTCGGGACCCTCGGCCTGGAGCGGGGCGACCGGGTGTCGATCATCGGCGACAACCGGCCGGTTCTCTACAACGCCATTCTCGCGGTCCAGTCGCTCGGCGGCGTGCCGGTGCCGATCTACCAGGACTCGGTGGCCGACGAGACGCGCTACGTCCTCAACAACGCCGAAGTGCGTTTCGTCTTCGCCGAGAACCAGGAACAGGTCGACAAGGTCCTCGAGATCAAGGACGACTGCCCCACCATCGAAGGGGTGATCTACGACGATCCGCGCGGGCTCAGGAACTATCGGCAGGAGTTCCTGTGCGGCACCGAAGACCTGATGCGGGAAGGCCGCGCCTGGGACGCCGAACATCCGGAATTCTACGACGCGGAGATTGCCCGCGGGACGGCGGACGACACGTCCGTCATCCTCTATACCTCGGGCACGACGGGGAACCCGAAGGGAGTCGTCCTCTCCTACCGGAACGTGCTGGTCAGCGCGCTGAATTCGGTCCGGCTGGAGGGGCTCGGCGAAACCGACGAGGTGCTCGCCTACCTGCCGATGGCCTGGGTGGGCGACCACATGTTCTCCTGCGGGCAGGCGCTGGCGGCGGGGTTCTGCGTGTCCTGCCCGGAATCGTCCGATACCGTGCTCAACGATCTGTGGGAGGTGGGGCCGACCTATTTCTTCGCCCCGCCCCGGATTTTCGAGAACATCCTGACCACGGTGATGATCCGCATCCAGGATTCCGGCTGGGTGAAGCGGAAGCTGTTCTTCCATTTCCTCGAAGTCGCGAAGCTTTACGGCAAGAAGATCCTCGACGGCGAGACCGTGGGACCGGCCGGCCGTTTCCACTACGCGCTCGGATCGCTGCTGATCTACCGGCCGCTGATGAACACGCTCGGGCTGACGAGGGTGAAGCTCGGCTACACCGCCGGCGAAGCGATCGGGCCGGACATCTTCGATTTTTACCGCAGCATCGGATTCAACCTGAAGCAGCTTTACGGCATGACCGAAGCGAGCGTGTTCATCACCATCCAGCCCAACGGCGAGGTCCGGTCGGACACCGTCGGGCGCCCTGCAACCGAAGTCGAGCTCAGGATCGAGGGCAACGAGGTCCAGTTCCGCGGCCCGGGCGTGTTCGTCGAGTATTTCCGCAACCCGGAAGCAACGTCGGAGACCAAGACCGAGGACGGCTGGTGCCGCACCGGCGACGCCGGCTTTATCGACAGCGAGGGACATCTCAAGATCATCGACCGGGCCAAGGATGTCGGCCGGCTGCACGACGGGACGCTGTTCGCCCCGAAATACATAGAGAACAAGCTCAAGTTCTTTCCCGACATCTTCGAGGCCGTCAGCTTCGGCCATGAGCGGGACTTCGTGACGGCCTTCGTCAACATAGACCTGGAGGCGATGGGCGACTGGGCGGAGCGCAACGGGATCTCCTACGCCAGCTACCAGGAGCTGGCCGGGCTGCCGCAGGTCTACGACATCGTCCAAAGGCGGGTGGAACAGGTGAACCGCGACCTCGCCGCGGACGCGGACCTCGCCGGCGCGCAGATCAGGCGGTTCCTCGTGCTGCACAAGCAGCTCGACGCCGACGACGGGGAGCTGACCCGGACCCGGAAGGTCCGCAGGCGGCACGTCTCGGAAAAGTACGAGTCCCTGATCGAGGCTCTCTATTCCGGGCAGGACCGCTGCGGGATCGAGACCGAGGTGACGTTCGAGGACGGCCGCAAGGGCGCGGTCCGCGCTGACGTGAGAATCCGCGACGTCGCCCCGACGGAAGCCGAGAGGAGCGCCGCGTGAACGACGCGGCAGACCCCACCGCGCGGGCCCCGATCCTGAGCCTCAACCGTATCTCGCTCGCCTTCGGCGGCGTCACGGTGCTGGACGACGTGAGCTTCGACATCCGCGAGGGCGAGATCCGCGCGATCATCGGCCCCAACGGCGCCGGCAAGTCGTCGATGCTCAACGTGATCAACGGTTTCTACCACCCGGACGACGGCACCATTACCTACAGGGGCGAGACCCGGGCGAGGATGAGGCCCGACCAGGCGGCGCGGCAGGGAATCGCCCGGACCTTCCAGAACATCGCCCTGTTCAAGCGGATGAGCACGCTCGACAACATCATGACCGGGCGCAACACGATGATGCGCCGGAACTTCCTTTGGCAGGCGCTTTACCTGGGCCCGGCGCGGCGCGAGGAGCTCGAACACCGGGCGCATGTCGAGAAGGTCATCGAGTTCCTTGAGATCGAGGCCATCCGCAGGGTGCCGGTCGGACGCTTGCCCTACGGGTTGCAGAAACGGGTCGAACTCGGCCGGGCGCTCGCCGCCGAGCCGGACCTGCTGCTTCTCGACGAGCCGATGGCCGGCATGAATTCCGAGGAGAAGGAGGACATGTGCCGGTTCGTGCTCGACGTGAACGACGAATTCGGAACCACGATCGCGCTGATCGAGCACGACATGGGCGTGGTTATGGACATTTCCGACCGCGTGGTGGTGCTCGACTACGGCCGGCTGATCGCCGACGGCTCTCCCGACGAAGTGCGGGGGAACGAAGAGGTGATCGCCGCCTATCTCGGCGTCGTGCGCGACTGAAGGCGGGCGAGCGGAGAACCGGGGATGGAGTTTCTCGAGTCGGTCACGATAACGCCGTTCGTTCTGATCGCTGAGGATTTCCCGGTCTTTTTCGGCGAGGTCGTGTTCAACGGCGTGCTGACCGGCGTGCTCTATTCGCTGGTGGCGCTCGGTTTCGTGCTGATCTTCAAGGCGTCCGGGGTGTTCAACTTCGCCCAGGGGGCGATGGTGCTGTTCGCCGCGCTCACCCTGGTCGGGCTGATGGAGCTCGGCCTGCCGGTCTGGCTCGGCTTCATCGTCACCATCGGGGTGATGGTGGCGCTCGCCTATCTGGTGGAGCTGCTGGTGCTCCGGCACCTCGTCAACCAGCCGGACATCATCCTTTTCATGTCGACGATCGGGCTGACCTTCTTCCTGGAGGGGTTCGGAGAGACGTTGTGGGGCTCCAACGTCAAGAAGCTCGACATCGGAATCCCGGACGTTCCGCTCGAAATCTCCGGCATGCTGTTCAACAGCTTCGACCTGATCGCGGCCCTGGCCTGCGCCCTGCTGGTCGCGGGACTCGCGTTCTTTTTCCAGTACACGCCGACCGGGCGGGCCTTGCGGGCGGTCGCCGACGACCATCAGGCGGCGCTGGCGGTCGGCATTCCGCTGAAGAAGATCTGGATCATCGTCTGGTCGGTCGCGGGCATCGTGGCGCTGGTCGCGGGCATCGTCTGGGGCGCCAAGAGCGGGGTGCAGTTCTCGCTCTCGCTGATCGCGCTCAAGGCCCTGCCGGTCCTGATTCTCGGCGGCTTCACGTCGGTGCCCGGGGCCATCGTCGGAGGTCTGATCATCGGGGTGGGCGAGAAGATCGCCGAAGTGTACTGGGGACCCGCGGTGGGCGGCGCCATCGAGAACTGGTTCGCCTACGTGCTGGCGCTCGCCTTTCTGTTCGTCCGACCGCAAGGCCTGTTCGGCGAGCGCATCATCGAGAGGGTCTGAAGGATGTTGTACCGGGAAACGGGCCAGTTCAAGACGACCTACGGTGCGGATCAGGCGATATTCCCGATCTTCCAGGACCGCGTTTTCCTCTTCGCGCTGATCGCCTTCGCCTATCTCGCGGTGCCGTTCTTCGCATCGGAATATCTGCTCCAGGCGGTATTGATCCCGATGCTTATATTTTCCATCGCCGCGGTCGGGCTGAATATTCTCACGGGTTACGCGGGCCAGCTGTCGCTTGGCACCGGTGCTTTTATGGCGATGGGCGCCTATTCCGCCTACAAGCTGACCACCGGCTTTCCCGAGCTCAATATCATCGTTGTGTTTATCCTGTCCGGCGTGGCGGCCGCGCTGGTCGGCATCGTGTTCGGACTGCCGAGCCTGCGCATCAAGGGATTTTATCTTGCCGTCGCCACGCTGGCGGCGCAATTCTTCCTGGTCTGGATGTTCAATCGCGTGCCCTGGTGGTACAATTACCACTCCAGCGGGACGATTACCGCGCCGCCCCGCGAGTTCGCGGGTGTCATGCTCACCGGCCCGACGGCAACGGCGGAAACGCGTTATCTGCTGGTTCTTTCGTTCTGCATCGTCGGCGGCATCCTGGCCAAGAACCTGGTGCGCAGCAGGATCGGAAGGCAGTGGAGGGCGATCCGCGACATGGATATCGCCGCCGAAATCATCGGTATCCGCCTGCTCCCCAACAAGCTGCTCGCCTTCGCGATCAGCTCGTTCTATTGCGGCGTGGCTGGGGCGCTGATGCTGTTTTCCTATCTCGGCAGCGCCGAAACCGAGGCTTTCGACATTTTCGTCTCCTTCGATGTCCTGTTCATGATCATCATCGGCGGGTTGGGGAGCATCCTGGGGGCGTATCTGGGAGCCGCTTTCATCTGGTTGTTGCCGATTTTTCTTACCAACGCGCCGCAACTCGTCGGGCTGTCCATGCCGGTGGACTTCCAGAAGCATCTGGAAGTCATGATTTTCGGGTCCCTGATCATCGTTTTCCTGATTTTCGAGCCTGCCGGCCTCGCCCGTCTGTGGCAGATCGGCAAGGAAAAGCTGCGGCGATGGCCGTTCCCCTATTGAGGGCGCGGTTGACGCCGGATTCGAGCGCGTGATAGCGTTTCTTTCGTTTTCCGGCCTCGTGCCGAAGGGTGGTGCGTCGGTCGTATCGAAGTCTTGAACGAGCAAAGGCCGGGGATGCTCCGGCGGGCGTAAACGTCAATCACCTCAAGGGAGGACGTCATGAACCTCAAGAAACTGGGCTTGATATTGACCGCGGCGGCGGTCGGCCTGCCCGCCGTTCCGGTTACCGCGATGGCGGCCGGAGAAATGTTCATCCCGCTCCTCGTCTACCGCACGGGGCCCTATGCGCCGAACGGTATTCCGGCGGCGAACGGCATGGTCGACTATCTGAAACTTCTGAATGCGCGCGACGGCGGAATTAACGGCGTCAAGCTGGTTTGGGAAGAATGCGAGACCAAATACAACACGAAGCTCGGCGTGGAGTGCTATGAGAAGCTGAAGAAAAAGGGTCCGACCGGAGCCGCGATCGTCAATCCGTTCAGCACCGGTATCACCTATCAGCTTATCCCGAAGGCTTTCGTCGACAAGGTGCCGATCCATTCGATGGGATACGGACGCACGGCCGCGGGTGACGGGCGCGTCTTCAAATGGGCGTTTACCGCGCCGACGAGCTACTGGAGCCAGGCGACCGCTTTCATCAAGTATGTCGGTGAGCAGGAAGGCGGTCTCGACAAGCTCAAGGGCAAGAAGATCACGCTGATCTACCACAACAGCGCCTACGGCAAGGAACCGATCCCGACGCTGCAGATCCTGTCGAAGAAGCACGGTTACGACCTCAAGCTGCTGGCCGTCGACCACCCGGGTCAGGAACAGAAATCGACGTGGCTGCAGATTCGGCGTCAGAAGCCCGACTACATCTTCATGTGGGGATGGGGCGTGATGAACCAGGTGGCGATCAAGGAAGCGGCCGGCATCAAGTTCCCGATGGACAAGTTCATCGGTGTCTGGTGGTCCGGCTCCGAGAGCGACGTCCGCCCGGCCGGGGAAGCCGCCAAGGGCTACAAGGCGGCGAACTTCCACGGCGTCGGCGCCAACTACGACATTCACCAGCAGGTCCTCAAGACGATCTACAAGGGCGATGTCGAGGCGGCGAAGAAGAACAACTGGGGCGAGGTGCTCTACAATCGCGGCCTCACCAACATGGTCTACGATACCGAGGCCATCCGCACCGCGATGGGGCGTTTCGGCAACAAGGGGATGACCGGCGAGCAGGTCCGCTGGGGCATGGAGAACCTCAACCTGACCCAGGACAAGCTGACCAAGCTGGGCTTCAAGGACTTCATGCAGGCCCACCGCATCACCTGCGAGGATCACGAGGGCGGCGGACCCGTCATCTTCCAGCAGTGGGACGGCAAGCAGTGGAAGCTGATCTCGAAGTGGTACAAGCCGATGTACGACATCGTGCGCGAACAGGTCGAGAAGGAAGCCGCCAAGTACGCGAAGGAAAACAACATCACGCCTCGCGATTGCTCCAAGGAGGGGTAAGTCCTTCGCGACCGGTAACGGAACCGTTGGCATGACGGAGAACGGAAGCGCCCTTCTCAATGTGAACAACATTGAGGTGATCTACGACCGGGTGATCCTGGTCCTCAAGGGCGTTTCCTTCCACGTTCCCGAGGGGGGCATCGTGGCCCTCCTCGGCGCCAACGGCGCCGGCAAGACGACCACCCTCAAGGCGATATCCAACCTGCTCCGGGCCGAGCGGGGGGACGTCACCAAGGGCACCATCGAATACCGCGACGAACGGATCGAGAAGCTTTCGGCCCACGACCTCGTCACGCGTGGCGTCGTCCAGGTGATGGAAGGGCGCCACTGCTTCGAGCACCTGACGGTCGAGGAAAACCTCCTGACCGGCGCCTATATCAGGGGCGACAAGAAGAACTTTTCCGACGACCTCGACCTCGTCTACCGCTATTTCCCGCGCCTGAAGGAGCGCCGCAAGGCGCAGTCCGGCTACACCTCGGGCGGCGAACAGCAGATGACCGCGATCGGGCGCGCCCTGATGACGCGCCCGAAGATGATCCTGCTCGACGAACCGTCGATGGGGCTCGCCCCGCAGCTGGTCGAGGAAATATTCGGGATCGTGTCGCGCCTCAACGAGGAAGAGGGCGTGACCTTCCTGCTGGCGGAGCAGAACACCAACATGGCGCTGCGCTATGCGCGCTACGGCTACATCCTGGAGAACGGCCGGGTGGTCCTCGACGGCGAGGCCTCGACGCTGCGCGAGAACGAGGACGTGAAGGAGTTCTATCTCGGCCTCTCCTCATCCGGCCGCAAGAGTTACCGGGACGTGAAATCCTATCGGCGCCGCAAGCGCTGGCTCGCCTGAACCGAAACGCGGCAGGGACATGAACGCCTATTTCGACGAGCTCGAGACGCGCTCTCCGGAAGAGCGGGAATCCCGCCTGATGGAAGCGCTTCCGCACCAGGTGGCGCGCGCCAGGGAAACCGCCGGTCAGGCCGAGGGTCTGGCGGGGATAGACCCCCGCGACATCGCCAGCCGGCAGGCGCTCGCAAAGCTCCCGGTGATCCGCAAGTCCGACCTGATGGAACGCCAGGCCGCCGCGGCGCCCCTCGGCGGGCTCAACCATCTGCCGGCGGACAGGATGACGCGCCTCTTCCTGTCCCCGGGACCCATCGCCGAACCGCAGGGGCGCCGGCCCGACTACTGGCGGATGGCCCGCGCGCTCCACGCCGCCGGGTTCCGCGCCGGCGACATCGTACTGAACTGTTTTTCGTACCATTTCACCCCGGCCGGCATGATGTTCGACGGGGCCGCGGCAAGAATCGGCTGCCCGGTCATTCCCGGCGGCACCGGCCAGACCGACAGCCAGATCGAGGCGATCCGCCGTTTCCGGCCGGTCGGCTATGCCGGCACGCCCGATTTCCTGAAGATCGTCCTGGACAAGGCGGACGAGATCGGCGCCGACGTCTCCTCGATCCGCCGCGGCGGGGTCGGTGGCGGCGCCCTGCTCCCGCCGCTGCGCAAGGAATACGACGACCGCGGCATCGCCGTTCTGCAATCCTACGGCACCGCGGATGTGGGGCTGATCGCCTACGAGTCCGAGGCCCGGGAGGGCATGATCCTGGACGAGGACATCGTCGTCGAGATCGTCCGTCCCGGGACCGGGACGCCGGTGGCGGAAGGGGAGGTCGGCGAAGTCGTGGTGACGCTTCTCGACGAGGACTACCCGCTGCTCCGCTTCGCGACCGGCGATCTGTCGGCGATCCTGCCGGGACAAAGCCCCTGCGGGCGGACCGCGCCACGCATCAGGGGATGGCTCGGCCGCGCCGATCAGCGGACCAAGATCCGCGGCATGTTCGTCGATCCCGCTCAGATCGACCGCGTCATGGAACGCCACCCGGAGATCGGCCGCATGCGGCTGGTCGTCAACGAGGAAGGCGGCATCGACGCTCCCGTGTTGCGGTGCGAGACCGGCGGCGGCCCGGAAGACCTCGCGGACGCCGTCGCCGAGACGTTCCGGTCCGAATGCAGGCTCAGGGTCGTTGTCGAGATGGTGGACGCCGGAAGCCTTCCCAACGACGGCAAGGTCATCGACGACCGGCGGGACTACGGCTGACCGGAAGCCCGCGGCGGCGTAACGATCGGGGCCTATAAAGATAACTTGACGAGCGGGAGGTCGACGGACGTTCCGGGAGGCGCCGGGGCATACCCCTTTCGCACCAGACCGTTCCTCTGCCGGCCGGCACCGGGCGGCGGGCCGGTCACCGTCAAGCTATCCTTATAAGGGGGCTTGCAAAGAAAGGTTGACGGGTGGAAGATCCACGACACTTCTTCCGTCATGCCCGGACTTGTTCCGGGCATCCACGTCGCTCCGCCGCTTTGCCCGCGCCCGGCTCGCACCGCGATGCCGCAAAACGTGGATGCCCGGAACAAGTCCGGGCATGACGTGTGGGGGAAACCGGTGCGACACCGGGGACAGGGGCGGGAGACGCAGGCGTGCCGCAATTCGTGTCCGGGGTCGACCGTGACGGGCAGCGGGACGGAGCGGTGTCCCCGTCGCCGAACGCGCCAGCCCACCGCCTGTCAACCTTTCTTTGCAAGCCCCCTTATAAGCCCCTAACGATCAGCGGATCATCGTTTCCGGCAGGAACAGGGCGATATCCGGGAAGGCGATCAACAGGGCCGCGCAAATCAACATTGCGCCCCAGAAGGGGATGATCCCCCGGAAGATCTCGCCCATCGGCACGCCTTCGGCGATCCCCTTGACCACGAAGACGTTGAGCCCGAGCGGCGGGCTGATCAGGCTCATCTCCAGAATGACCACCAGAAGCGCCCCGAACCAGATCGGGTCGTAGCCCATGTCCTTGATCAGCGGAAACACGATCGGCAGCGTCAGCACCATCATCGCGAGCCCTTCTAGGAAGGTCCCGAGAACGATGTAGCCGAAGACGATCACGATCAGGATGACGACCGGAGGCAGGTCGAGGCCGGGCATCGCGGCCGCAAGGTTCGCGGGAATTTGCGTGACCGCGAGAAACGGGTTGAACAGGAACGCCCCGATGACGATCAGGTAGACGAACGCGAAAGTCTTGACGGTTTCCAGAACGCAGAATTCGAGGGTTGCCAGAGTCAGCTTGCCGCGAACCACGGTCAGGACAAGCGTGAGGAACGCGCCGATCCCGGCCGCCTCCACGGGGGTGAAGACGCCGAAATAGATACCCCCGAGCACGGCGAACACGATCCCGACCAGCGAGAACGACCGGCCGACCGACCGGACGCGCTCCCGCCATGACAGCCTCTCGGCTTTCGGTCCGATCGCCGGGTTGAGCCGGGTCAGGATGGCGATCGTTGCCATGAACAGGCCGGTAAGCAGGATGCCGGGCAGGACGCCGGCGAGGAAAAGCTGGCCGATGGATTCCTCGGTCAGCAGCGCATAGATGATGAAGCCGGTCGAGGGCGGGATCAGGATGCCGAGCGTCCCGCCGGCCGCGACGCAGCCGGTGGCGAGCCGCGGATGATAGTTGTGGCGCTTCATTTCCGGCAGCGCGACCCGGCCCATCGTGACCGCCGACGCCAGGCTCGATCCGGACACCGCCGCGAACCCCGCGCATCCGACCACGGTGGCCGAGGCGAGCCCGCCGGGCCAGTGACCGACGAGGCTGCGCGCCATGGCATAGAGGTCCCGGCTCATCCCCGACACCATGGCGAGGTTCCCCATGAAGACGAACAGCGCGATGATGCTGAGGTCGTAGTTGTAGGCGATTTCGAACGGTACGCTGCCGAGCAAGGCGAGAGTCGGATCGAGCCCGCTCAGCGCCCAGTAGCCGAGCGCCCCGGCGATCGCCAGCGCAATGCCGATCGGCACGCGCAGGAAGATCAGCAGGAACAGCCCCGCCAGGCCGAGAATGCCGACGAGGGTGGGGCTCACGCCGCTTCGTCGCTATCCGGCGCCGGCACGAATATCCGCAGCGCCAGCACCAGCGCCATCAGCCCGGCGCCGAACGCCGCCACCCAGTAGAACGGGAAAAACGGGATCGTGAGGAGCTGCGACGCCTCGGCGAACTCGCGCACGTCCACCGACTGGACCACCGCGCGCCAGGCGATCAGGGCGAACAGCACGCAACCGACCAGGTTGATGGCCGGGTCGAGGACGCGCTGTACGGGCCGGCCAAGCCGGTTGTACAGCAGTTCGATCGCCACATGCGCCCCGTGCCAGGCGCAATAGGCAAAGCTCAGGAAGGTCATGATCAGCACCGCGAAATGGGTGAGATCGAAGACCCCGGTGAGCGGCGCGTTGAAGAAATAGCGTCCGACCACATCCGCCGTGGTCAGGAACATGAGAAGGACGAGCACGGCCCCGGCGATATACGCCGAGGCCGTGACCAGGATGCCGACGGCCCGGGAGACCGGACCCTCGCGAGAGTCCATCAACCCTTGGCCAGGTAGTCGGCGAGCATCTGCTGATAGGTCGGTTGCGATTTCTCGTAGCGCTTGACCCAGTCATCGACGATGGTCTTGAAACGCGCGGCCCAGGCCGCCTTTTCGGCCGCGCTCAACTCGGTGATGTTGGTGTCTTTCCGGTCGCGCACCGTCTTGATGCCCGCCGCGCGCGCCGCCTCGTAGAGCTTGGCGCCCTTGAGGCTGAGCGGCAGTCCGCGCTGGGCGTCGACCGCCTTCTTCTGGTCGGCGGAAAGGCCGGCATGGGTCTTCTTGTTCATCACCATCATCTGCGGCGAATAGCCCATCGGCAGGCCAATGACGTAGTTCTTGACCACTTCGGCGAGCTTGAAGCTGTTCACCACCGAAATTCCGACCAGCGCGCCGTCGACCACGCCCTTCTCGATGGCGCTGTAGGTCTGCGGCATCGGCATCCCCACCGGGATCGCGCCGAGCCCCTTGATGATCGCCGCCTGGTCGCGCGACGGCGTGCGGAGCTTCAGGCCCTTGAGGTCGTCAGGGGTACGGACGACCTTGTTGGTCATCAGCACCGGCACGTCGGTGGTCCAAAGCCCGAGGACCTCGACGCGCGCGTACTCGGACGCGAGATGCTTGTCGAATATCTTCCAAAGCGCCGTGGTCGCCTCGGTCGGCGAGCCCCATTGCAGCGGGATTTCGACCACCATCGTCCTGGGGAACACCGTCGAGGTGTAGCCCTGCAACCCGAACTCGATATCGGCGATGCCGTTGACCACCCGCTTGAAGGCGCCCGGCGGTTTGCCGCCGATCTGGCCGCCGGGGAACCCGACGACGTTGAGGCCGACATTCGCCGCCTTGATGTCCTTGCCCCAGGGCACCATCAGCTTGGCCCACACATGGTGCTTGGGGCTGGTGAAGAACGCCATCTTGATATCGCGCGCTTGCGCCGTGGCCGCTCCGACCGTTCCCGCGACGAGGGCGGCCGCCATGCCCAGGGCAACCGGCCCCCCGAGCCTCGAACGCAACGCATTTTTTCCGTGTTCCGACATTCCCGATTCCTCCATTGCGGCACATCGTCGCCTTCCGGCGATCGAAACTTGCAGGCCGACAGTACGGGCGGGCGTCGCCGGGGTGTCAAGCGCGGCGACGGGTTCGCGGGGGGTCGTCAGCCGCGCCGCGGGCTGCCTCCGAGCGTAAGCGACAGCAGCACGATCGTCGCGATCGCCAACGCGCCGGCGCTCAGCCCCAGCGACCAGTGGATGCCGATCAGGCTGCCGCCGAAGCCGACGGTGATCCCGCTGAAGGAGCGCAGGCCCAACGACGCCATGTTGTAGAGCCCCACCACCCGGCCGCGGATCGCCTCCGGCGCGTTGAGCTGCACCAGCGTCATCGCCATCGAGTTGTAGGACAGGTCGAGGAAACCCGCGGCGAACAGCAATGCGAGCGCCAGCGGATAGCTGGTCGCCGACGCGAAGCCCGCGATCGTGCAGCACCAGAGGACCACGAGGATAAAGGCGGTCCGCGGCCGGGCGTTCAGCAATCCCCGGCTCTCCAGGACGAAGCCCGCCATCAGCGCGCCGGCCGCTGTCGCGGCGAGCAGGGCGCTGTAGTGCAGGCCGTCGTCGTGCCCCAGATGGTGCGCGAATTCCGGCATCTGCGCCTGGTGGGCGTTGCCGACGAGGAACGAGGCGCAACCCGCCAGCACGATCATCGAGACGATCGTGCGATCGGAAGCGATGTCGCGGAGGGTCGCCAGGATTTCGGCGAGGCCCGCGAACGCGCGGCCGGGCGGGCGCGGGCCGGAGCGGAACGCCGGCCCGTAGGGCGCCTTCCACAGCCACAGCGCCAGCGGCAGGTAGATGAAGACGTTCAGCAGGATGCCCCAAGCAGGTCCGAATGCCAGCATCAGCCCGCCGCCCACCGCCGGGCCGAGAAGAATGCCGAGCGTCCTCCCCGAGGCGATCATCCGGACCGCGCTTTGGAGCTGGGCGGCACCGACAATATCGTGGACCAGGAGCTGCGCCGCCGGCGCCCAGATCACCCCCGCGAAGCCATGCAGGACCAGGAGAACGGCCGCGTGCCACATCTCCAGGGAGTCGGTCAGGATCAGGATGCCCCAGCCGAACGAGACGATCATGAACAGGACCATGCCGAACTGGATGATCCGGCGCGGATCGAACCGGTCGGCGAGCGCGCCCGCGTAAACCGAGAACAGCAGGAACGGCACCCAGTGTGAGAACACCGCGAAGCCGCCAAGCGCGGGCGATTCGAACTTCTGGAAGATGATCCAGTAGCTGATCACGTGTTCGATGTTGTCCGCCATCATGGCGAGCATCGCGTAACTCAGGTAGGCGCGCCCGCCGGGATGGCGGAGCGCCGCGAAGGATTGAGGTTTCGTCACGAATACTTTCCGGGTGTCCGGGCGGATTGCCGTCGGACACACATTTCAGTTGGGGAACGATAACCCGACCGGCATTTCCGTCCCTTGCGGCGCGCCGCACCGCCCGGGGCCCGCTCTATCGGCTATTCGGCGGCCAGCGACCGCCTGTGGATATCTTCCAGCCCGAACAGGCGTTCGGCGTTCTTCCAGGTAATGGCCTCGTACGCCTCGCCGGAGATCGAGGAGAGCGTCTTGACCGACTGGGCAACATTCATGTGGGCGTCGGGGTGCGGATAGTCGGTGCCGACCAGGAACTTGTCGACGCCGTACTTGTCGATCACGTGTTCCAGCAGCGACTCATCGAGCCCGACGGCGTGGTGGAACATCTCGAAATACTCATGCGGCGGGCGCTTGTTCATCGGCCGGCCGCGGATGTCGAAATTGTGATAGGCGAGCGGCGACTCGAAGGTCTCGACCGTATCGCGCAGGCGATCCTCCAGGAACGGCAGGAAGCTCACCCCCGCCTCGGCGAACAGCAGCTTGAGCCCCGGAAAACGGTCGAGCAGCCCGGAATAGACCAGACAGACCATCGCATGCATGTAGTCGAACGGGAAACCGAGGCAGTTGTGCAGCCGCCAGCGGTCGAAACGCTCGTGGCCGATCTGTTTGGTGTCCGCATCGCCGTGAAAGGCCACCACCACGCCCAGCCGCTCGGCCTCGGCGAACAGGTCCCATAGCGGCAGCTCGTCGATCCGGCCGCCGTCGACATTGGGGCAGATCACCGCGCAGCGCAGCTTGTGGACGCGTGCGCAGCGTTCCAGCTCGGCGATCGCCTCGTCGGGATGCTGCATCGGAAGGCAGAACGTCGATATCAGCCTTCCGCCGGAACGATGCTCGGCGTCGGCCATGCCGTCGTTGTGGTTACGGACGAGGTCCCGCGCCTCTCCCGGATCGGCGATTTCGTTGTAGACGCCCGAGTGGTTGGGAAACAGCAGCTGGCAGTCGATGCCGAGACGGTCGACGTCCCGGAGCCGCCGCTCGACGCTGCAGGTCTGCTCGACAGGAATCGAATGGGCGACGCGCGGGTGGTTGCGTCCCAGGAAGCGCATCGTCGCTCCGGCACCGTCCGCGACGATTCGCGGCCGCAGGTGCCGGTGCGGCCCTTCCATGGCGTCATACGCTTCCTTGGGCAGAAAATGGGAATCGGCATCGAACAGCATGGGCACCTCAATATCGCGAGGACGTTACCGGGGCCAACGACGCTTCACGAAGCGGCTATCGGGCACCGCCCGTTTCTTCGCCGAGGGCGAGCCGGCGCAGCGCGGCGCCGACATTGACCACATCCTTGTCACCGTAACCCATCAGCGTGGTGAGCTGGTAGATCTCGCGGGTCGCGTTGGCGAGCAGCGACGGCGACTTCGTATCGGCGGCGAGCTTGGCGAACAGCGAGACGTCCTTGAGCGCGACTTCGGTCGCGAAGACCGGCCCGTCCTCGCCGGTCACGATGCGCTTCGACAGGGCGCCGAGGGCAGCGCTGTTGGACAACCCGCTGCTCAGCACGTCGATCAGCCGGTCGAGATCGACTCCGAGCTTGGCCGCGAGCGCGAAGGTCTCGGCGTACATCGCGTGCATGCAGAGCCCGTTGACGTTGTTGAGGAGCTTGAAGGTGTGGCCCGCGCCGACCGGGCCGCAATGAACGAAGCGCTCGGAAACCGCCTCGAAGGCGGGACGGCAGCGCTCCACGACATCCTCGGGACCGCCGACCAGCAACACCACCTCGCCGTCCCATGCGTGCTGCTCCGTGCGCAGCATCGGCGCATCGATCACATGCACCGAACGCACCGACGCTTCATCGGCCAGTTCGCGCGTGACCCCCGGGTCGCTGGTGGAGAAGTCGATCAGCACCGAATCCTCGCGCGCGTTGGCGATCAGCCCGTCCGGCCCCTGGTACACCGCCCGGATCGCATCGATGCTCTGCAGGCAGGTGCCGATCGTCGCGGTCGCCTCGCACAGCCCGGAGAGCCCGTTCGCCGGCTTCGCCCCCATCGCGACGGCGCGGTCGACCGCCGCCGCGTCGATGTCGTGGACCGAGAGCGCGAACCCCTCGCCCAGCAGGTTGCGGGCGAGCCCCTTGCCCATGATCCCCGCGCCGACCAGCCCGAAACTGCGTTCCACCGTCATTCCCCCCGCGGTTACTCGGCGGCCCGATCTTCGGTCGACGGCGGGCGCCAGCGCAAGACCGGACGGCGCGCGGCCGCGGTTTCGTCGAAACGGCGGCGCGGCGCCTCCTTGGGCGCGGCATGGAAAGCATCCGCTTCACCCGCCAGCGCCCGCCCGACGATGCGCCGCAGCGTCGCGATCAGGTGGTCGAGGCTTTCCCTGGATTCGGTCTCGGTGGGCTCCAGCAGAAGCGCGCCGTGAACCACCAGCGGGAAATAGACGGTCGCCGGGTGATAGCCCTCGTCGATCATCGCCTTGGCGAGGTCGAGCGTCGTCACGCCGGTGTCCTTGAGGAACGCGTCGTCGAACAGCACCTCGTGCATGCACGGGCCCTCGTAGGGAAGGCTCATCAGGTCGGACAGCCCGGCCGAAACGTAGTTCGCGTTCAGTACCGCGTCGGAAGACGCCTGCCGGAGACCGTCGATGCCGTGGCTGAGAATGTAAGCCAGCGCACGGACGAACATTCCCATCTGGCCGTGGAAACCCTTCACCCGCCCGAACGCGGAGCCCGAGGCATCGTCCTCGATGAGTCCGAACCCGTCCGGCCCCTCGACGACATAGGGAACCGGCGCGTAAGGCGCGAGCTCCGCGCACAGCGCTATCGGGCCGCTGCCCGGTCCGCCGCCGCCATGCGGCGTGGAGAACGTCTTGTGCAGGTTGAGATGCATGCAATCGATGCCGAGGTCGCCGGGCCGCACCCGGCCGACGATGGCGTTGAAGTTGGCGCCGTCGCAGTAAAAGAAGGCGCCCGCCCGATGGACCGCTTCCGCCTGCTCCAGGATCTCGTCCTCGAACAACCCGCAGGTATTGGGGTTGGTGAGCATGAATGCGGCGACGTCTTCGTCGAGCGCCGATTTCAGCGCCCCCAGATCGACCCGCCCGCGCGCGTTGAGCGGCACCGCGGCGACGTCGTAGCCGCACATCGCAGCGCTCGCCGGGTTGGTGCCGTGCGCGGAGTCGGGCACCAGCACCCGCTTGCGGGCATCGCCGGCCGCCTCGTGCGCCGAGCGTATGCCCATCAGCCCGGTCCATTCGCCATGCGCTCCGGCGGCGGGGGACAAAGCGATCGCGGGCATCCCGGTCAGGGCCTTCAGCCAGCCCGCGAGCCGGTCCATCAGAGCGAGCGCGCCCTGCACGGTGGATGCGGGTTGGAGAGGATGGATGTCGGCGAATCCCGCCAGCCGCGCGACCTTCTCGTTCAGGCGCGGGTTGTGCTTCATCGTGCAGGAGCCGAGCGGGTAGAGACCCGAGTCGATCGAATAGTTCTTCTGGCTGAGCCGCGTGAAATGCCGTACGACTTGGGGTTCGGAGAGACCGGGCAAGCCGACCGGCGACTTGCGGGCCAGCCCGCCGAGACGATCCGGAACCTCCGGCCCATCGGGAAGATCGACACCCGTTCTGCCGTCCGCGCCCTGTTCGAAGATCAGCGGCTCCTCGAACCGGAGCCCGCGATGGCGGATGCCGTCCGCCTCCACCCGGGCGCTCATTTCAGAGCCTCCCTCAGCGCTTCTTCCAGGGCCGCCATATCGCCCTCTGTCACGGTCTCGGTCGCGGCGACCAGGAGGAGCGGCGCCGCCTCCGGCACGCCGGGCAGCAGACGCGAGACCGGAACGCCGGCGAGAACGCCGCGCCCGGCAAGCGCGTCCACGACTTGGGCGGCCGGCCGGTCGAGGCGGAGGGTGAACTCGTTGAAGAAGCTCTCGTTCACCACCTCCACGCCGGCGATGGCGTCGAGCCGGTCGGCGAGCATCGCGGCCTTCCCGTGGTTCAGCCGGGAGAGCCGGCAAAACCCTTCTTCTCCCAGGAGGCTCAGATGGATGGTGAAGGCGAGCGCGCAGAGACCCGAATTGGTGCAGATGTTGCTGGTCGATTTCTCGCGGCGGATATGCTGTTCGCGCGTAGCCAGGGTCAGCACCCATCCGCGCCTGCCGTCGGCGTCGAACGCCTCCCCCGCGAGGCGCCCCGGCATTTGCCGGACATGGCGTTCGCGGCAGGCGAACAACCCGACATAGGGTCCGCCGAAGGTGAGCGGATTGCCGATCGACTTGCCCTCCGCCGCGACGATGTCGGCGCCCATCTCGCCGGGCGATTTCAGCGCGCCGAGCGCCACCACCTCGGTCACCACGGCGATCAGCAGCGCCCCCGCCTCATGGCAGGCCTCGGCGAGCGGCGCCAGGTCGCGCACCCGGCCGAAGAAATCGGGGTACTGGACGACCACGCACGCCGTCTCCGCGTCGATTTTTTCGATCGGCGATTCGGCGCCGTCGAAATCCGGCGGCAGGCAGTCGAGCTCGGCGGCAAGGAACCTGAGCCCGGTTTCCGTCACCTCGCGGTATTGCGGATGAAGCGCGCCGGACACCACCACGCGCGTCCGCCCGGTGACCCGGAGCGCCATGCTGACCGCTTCCAGGCACGAGGTCGCGCCGTCATACATGGATGCGTTGGCGACATCGAGGCCGGTTATCAGCGCGACCTGGGTCTGGAACTCGAACAGCGCCTGCAGCGTTCCCTGCGATATCTCGGGCTGATAGGGCGTGTAGGAGGTGAGAAATTCGCCCCGCTGGATCAGCGCGTCCACGCTGGCCGGCACGTGATGGCGGTATGCGCCGGCGCCGAGGAAGAACGGCACCGATCCGGCGGCGACGTTCCGTGCCGCGAGCGCCCCCAGATCGCGCTCGACCTCGATCTCCCCCGCATGATCGGGCAGGTCGAAGACGGGATCGCGGGCTTCCTCCGGCACGTCCCCGAAGAGGCTGTCCACGGACGGCGCGCCGATCGAGGCGAGCATCGCCCGGCGGTCGGCATCGGTCAGCGGCAAATAGCGCATCGCTCGGCCTCCCGGGTCGGTCAGAGGGTGGAGATGAAATTGTCGTAGCCGGCTTCGTCCAGCAGCGCTTCGACCTCTCCGGGATCGGCCATCCGCACTTTCATGAACCAGCCGCCGGCGGTGGGCTCGCGGTTGACCAGGCCGGGGTCGTCGGCCAGCGGTTCGTTGACCTCGACCACTTCTCCGCTCACCGGCGCATAGACCTCGCTCGCGGCCTTTACCGATTCGACGACGGCGGCCTCGTCGCCCCGTGTCACCGCGCGGCCCGGTTCCGGCAGCTCGACGAACACCACGTCGCCAAGCTGTTCCTGCGCGTAGTCCGAAATCCCGATCACCGCGACATCGCCTTCGACCCGGACCCACTCATGTTCTTCGCTGTATCTGAGCTCGGCCATCGCCTCACCCTCCCTTGCCCTTGAAATACCGGTGCGGAACGAACGGCAGTGCGGCGACACGGGCCGGAAGCGGCCGGTCCCGGACGACGACTTCGACCGCCCGGCCCGCTTCGCTCGCTCCGGCGGCGACATAGCCCATCGCCACCGGCCCGCCGACGCTCGGCCCGAAACCGCCGCTGGTGATCTCACCGATGGCCTCGCCTTCAATTTCCCGGATCGTGGTATGCGCGCGCGCCGGAGCGCGGCCGTCGGGCCGGATGCCGACGCGGCGCCGGGGCGGACCCGTGGCCAGTCGATCGAGGATGACGCCGGCCCCGGGGAAACCGCCCTCCGCGCGCCGTCGTTTGCCGATGGTCCAGGCCAGCCCGGCCTCCACCGGCGTCGTGGTCCGGTCGATATCCTGGCCGTAGAGGCAGAGCCCCGCCTCCAGCCTCAGCGTGTCGCGCGCGCCGAGCCCGGCCGGTTCGACCCCCGGCAGGTCGAGCAGCATGCGCGCGATCCGTTCGGTGTCCTCGGCCGGGATCGAGATTTCGAACCCGTCCTCGCCGGTGTAGCCGGACCGCGCGATGGCGAGCTTGACTCCGTCGACCTCGAAGGGCGCGGCGGTCATGAACGGGAGCGCGTCCGCGCCCGGCGCCAGCGCCGAGAGAGCCTTGGCCGCCCGAGGGCCCTGAAGCGCCACCAGCCCCCGGTCGAGCTCGTCGAGCACGCATCCCGCGGGCAATCCGGCACGGATATGCGCAATGTCGGCTTCCTTGCGCGCGGCGTTGGCGACGATGAACAGATAGCCGCCGACATTGGTGACGATGAGGTCGTCGAGAATGCCGCCCGCGTCGTCGGTCAGCATCGTGTAGCGCATGCGGCCGGGGGCGAGCCCCGCGATGTCGCCCGGCACCAGCGCCTCCAGCGCGCGCGCCCGGTTGTCGCCCCGGATCGTGAGCTGGCCCATATGCGAGACGTCGAACAGCGACGCCGCGCTTCGCGTATGCAGGTGCTCCTGAATAATGCCGCCGGCGTACCGGATCGGCATGTCGTAGCCGGCAAACGGCGCCATCCTGGCGCCCAGGGCGCGGTGCAGCGCGGTGAGCGGGGTCGGCTTGACGGCAGCGGATTGGGGATCGCTCATCGGGTCCTCCGACAGACGGCACGCGCGCACAATGCGCCGCGCGCCCCCTCTGTCTGTGGACCTGAGAGAATCACGGAACCCGGAGGCTCCGCTTACCCCTTCGGTGGAACCGCTCCCTCAAGGGCGGAGCGGTCCGCTTTCCAGAGACACATCGACCTGCGGTCCGTTTGCCTGAGAGTTTCCGGGGCCCTTGCTCCTTCGGCGCCGGTGATGAACCGGACTCTCCCGCAGGCGTCTTCTGTGTAGCGCAGCGTCCGGCCCGAAGCCGGACACACTTTATCTAATGGGCCGGGAAATTGGCGTCAACCGCCGGACCGGTTGTATTCGAGCTGGCCGCGTTCCAGCTGAAAACCGATGAAGAGATTGAAGTCGCTCGCGCTCCGCCCTCGGGTCAACGGAATTTCGACGGCGATTTCGTCGCGATAGAGCACGCGGTTGACGCCGCTCTCGAACTTCATCTCGACCGGGAAGACGCGCTTGGCGCGGGCGTCGGGGTGGAACTCGGGGATCGCGACGAAATAAGCGAAGCGCCCCTCGCGGCCGCGGTTTGCCGGACCGCTCTCGATCGCGAACTCGATTGCGAGATCGAGTTCGACCGCGTCCTTCTCGACGTTGCACTCGCCGGTGAAATTGACGAGCCGGCCCTGGAGCACGACATCCGTCACGTCCCGTCCGGATCCGCGGTTGAATTCGGTCAGCCGGTCGGCATATTCGAGGATCTGGACCCGGGGGCAGATCCTTTGGGAGAACCTTTCCTCGCCGCCGCAGGCATATACGAACAAAGGTATCGCCGCCGCGACCAGCGCAACGGCGATTCTGCGGTAAGCCGGCAAGGAAAAATGGCCTCGCGGACCTGCCATCCGGGCCTAGAGATCGTTGTGGGTGCCGTCGCAGACGGGCTTGTTGGACGTGCTCTTGCAGCCGCAGAACCAGATCGTGCGATCCGCCTTCGCCTCGTACTGCATCGGCGCGAGTCCGGTGCCCTTGTGGGAGCCGTCGCAGAACGGCTGGGACTGGCTCTTCCCGCAGGCGCACCACCAATATTCGTTGCCCGCCTCGACTTCGACGCCGTAAGGCTCCTTCTGCGCGATAACCGGTTCCGCCATGATCGAGGTTCCTATCCGAATGCCGCTGTGCTATCTGATCGGGCACTGTAGTGTTCCGCTCGCCGATCCTCAAGGCAGAGATCGGGACGGAGTCGGGAGCCGATGCAAAAGCCTCCGCTGACAATTCTTCTCGCTGGCCCGCGCGGCTTCTGCGCGGGTGTCGACCGCGCGATCAAGATCGTCGAGCTGGCGCTCGAAAAATACGGTGCGCCGGTCTATGTGCGCCACGAAATCGTCCATAACCGCTTCGTGGTCGAGGCGCTGGAGGAAAAGGGCGCGGTCTTCGTGGAGGAGCTCGAAGAAGTCCCGAACGGCGTGCCGGTGGTCTTCAGCGCCCACGGGGTCGCCAGGGCGGTGTTCTCGGAGGCCGACGACCGCGAGCTGTTCTACCTCGACGCCACTTGCCCGCTGGTTACCAAGGTCCATGTCGATGCGCGCCGTCACGAGGCCGAGGGCTGCCAGGTCATCCTGATCGGCCACGCGGGCCATCCGGAAGTGATCGGCACGATGGGACAGCTTCCCGAGGGGAGGATGATCCTCGTCGAAAACGTGGAGCAAGCCCGAACCGTCGGGGTCGCGGATCCGGAACGGCTGTCCTATGTCACCCAGACCACGCTCTCGGTCGACGAGACCGAAGCGATCGTGGAAGTCCTCAAGCAGCGATTCCCCGCCATCGAGCCGCCGCGCAAGGAAGACATCTGTTACGCCACCACCAACCGCCAGGCGGCGGTCAAGGCGATCGCCAAACGCTGCGATGCGCTCGCCGTGATCGGCGCGCCCTATTCCTCCAACTCCAAGCGCCTCGCCGAGGTGGCAAGGGACGCGGGCTGCGGGAAGGCGGTGCTGATCCAGCGGGCGCGCGAAATCGAACCCGCCTGGCTCAAGGGCGTCGGCACGCTCGGCTTGACCGCCGGCGCGTCCGCGCCCGAGATCCTGGTTCAGGAGCTGATCGATCGTTGCCGGATGCTGTTCGACGTGACGGTCGAAGAAGTCTCGCTGATCGAGGAATCGGTGGAGTTCAGCCTGCCGCGGGCGCTTACGGCCTGATCCGGACTCCGGCCCCGAAATGGCGGTCTACACGGACGTCCCGGACGACGCGCTCAATGCGTTCGTCGCGGCTTACGACATCGGCGGCGTCCTTGCCTGCAAGGGCATAGCCGAAGGGATCGAAAACTCGAATTACCTGCTGCAGACCGAGCGGGGCGTGTTCATTCTCACCCTTTACGAACGTCGGGTCGCGCCGGAGGACCTGCCTTTCTTTCTCGGACTGATGGATCATCTCGCCGGGCGCGGCATCGCCTGCCCCACCCCGGTGCCGGGCCGCGACGGCGAGACCTTGCGCGAGCTTTGCGGTCGGCCCGCGGCTATCGTGACCTTTCTCAACGGGATGTGCGTGCGCAGGGCCGCCGGGGAGCATTGCGCCGCGCTGGGCCGGTCGATCGCGGAACTGCACCGCGCCGGAGAGGACTTCTCCCTGCAACGCAGGAACGCGCTCGGCCTGCCGGGCTGGCGGCCCCTGTTTACGACATGCCGCGAATTGGCCGACGGGATCGTCACCGGCCTCGCCCGCGAGATCGACGACGAGCTGGACTTTCTCGATGCGCACTGGCCGGCCGGGGCCGCAAGCGGCGTGATCCATGCCGATCTCTTCCCGGACAATGTATTCTTTCTCGGCGGCAGGCTATCGGGGATCATCGACTTCTATTTCGCGTGCAACGACCTCTACGCGTATGAGCTCGCGATCTGCCTCAACGCGTGGTGTTTCGAGGCGGACCGCAGTTTCAACATCACCAAGGCACGGCGATTGATGGCGGGATATCGTTCGGTGCGAGACCTGGATGAAGACGAAATCGTATCCCTTCCCGTACTCGCCCGCGGCGCGGCGCTGCGGTTTCTCCTGACCCGCCTCCACGACGCGCTCTTCCCGCCGGAAGGCGTGCTGGTCCGCCAGAAGGATCCCCTCGAATACCTGTACAAGCTGCGCTTTCACCAAGGGGTGGCGGACCCCGGAGCCTACGGACTCGGCACATGACAACGGTCGACATCTTCACCGACGGCGCTTGCAGCGGAAATCCCGGCCCCGGCGGCTGGGGTGTCCTGCTGCGCTACGGCGACACCGAGAAGGAGCTGTGCGGCGGCGAAGGCGCGACGACCAACAACCGGATGGAGCTCCTGGCCGCGATCGAGGCGATCGAGGCTTTGAAGCACCCTTCGAGGGTGCGGCTCCATACCGACAGCACCTACGTCAAGGACGGGATCACGCGCTGGATCGGCGGCTGGAAGACCAACGGCTGGAAGACCGCGGCAAGAAAGCCCGTCAAGAACGTCGACTTATGGCAACGTCTCGATGCCGCCGCGGCGCGGCACGAAATCGAGTGGCGCTGGGTCAAGGGCCATGCCGGTCACCCGGACAACGAGCGGGCCGACCGGCTGGCGCGCAAAGGCCTCGCGCAGACGCGCAAGGCCGATGCGTAGCCCGCTGTCCGGGGATCAGAGCTGGCCGAGGATCGTTCCGGCGTCGCTCACCTCGTACCCGCCGCCCTCTTCGAGATTGAGCTGGGTGACGGTGCCGTCGTCGACGATCATGGAGTAGCGGCGCGACCGCACCCCGAGCCCGCGGCCGACGAGATCGAGCTCGACATCGAGCGCCCTGGCGAAGTCGGCGCTCCCGTCGGCCAGCATTTGTACCTTGTCCGCGGCATCCTGGTTCTTGCCCCACGCGTCCATCACGAACACGTCGTTAACCGCCACGCAGGCAATGGTGTCGACGCCCTTGGCCTTGATCGCATCGGCCTGCTCGACGAAGCCCGGCAGGTGCTTTGCGGAGCAGGTCGGGGTGAACGCCCCGGGAACCGCGAAGAGGACGACCTTCTTGCCGGAGAACAATTCGCCGGTGTCGACCGCCGTCGGCCCGTCCGCGCCCATCGCGGTCAGGGTTGCGGATGGAATCTTGTCGCCGACCTGGATAGTCATGTCATGCCCCTCGCTGGTGTTGATGACCGGTGACATAGGCGATAGGCGCCTGCTTGTCACCCCGCGCGGCCGTTCTTTTCGGGCTTATACGGATAACTTGACAGCGGTCGGTTCGCGTGGCGCGGACCGGCGCCCCGTCGCGGCGGGCGCACATCCGTTCCGCCCTTCAGTCATGGTCGGCAACGTCTCTGCCCCCCTCGTGTCACCCCGGCCTTGTGCCGGGGTCCAGAACGACGGCACCGTTCTCGCCCGGCTTCTCTGGACCCCGGCGCAAGGCCGGGGTGACCGCCGGGGAAACAACGGGAGAGGCCGGGGGATGGGTGCGTTCTCCCGCCATGTCCTTTCCCGTCATGGTCGGCGGGGAAACGGTTCCGTTCGAACTGGAGACGCTCCGGCGCTTCCCGGAACGCCGGTCGAATACCCGCCCGTCAGGATAATCCCCGTTCTTTTTGGGCTCAGCGTTCGGCGGTCCGGGGAGCCGCGCCGGCGGCCCGGTCCATGGCGTCGAGAACCGTCCTCCCGGTGAGAAGTTCGGGGAGGGGCTCGCCGTTGGGGCGCGCCGGCCCGTACACCGCGTTGAACGGTATGCCAAAGCGGCCGAAAGACTTGAGATAGGCGCTTATCTCGTCGCTCGGCCGGGTCCAGTCCGCGACCATCGCCACCACCCCTGCCCCCGCGAGCCGGCCTCGCACGGTCTCGTTGTTGAGGACCAGCGCCTTGTTGACCTGGCAGGTGATGCACCAGTCGGCGGTCACGTCGACGAAGACGACCGCGCCGGAGGCCACCGCGGACGCGAGCGCCTCGCGGTCGAAAGGTTTCCAGTGGGCGGCGGCGGTCCTTGCGGCGCCCGGTTCCGCGCCGGACCAGAACGCGATCGCCAGCGCCGCGGCCGCGGCCGCCCCGGTGAGACCGCGTCCCAGCCGGGTCGTCCGCCGGGCGCCGGTCCGGGCGAAAACGAACCCGGCGAGCACCGCCGCGAGCGCCGCGGCGACCGCGATCGCGGGCCAGGTGCCGAGCTGGACGGCGAGCACCGTCACCAGCCAGACGGCGGTGCCCAGCAGCAGGATCCCGAGGCCCCGCCGAAGCGTCACCATCCACCGCCCCGGGCGCGGCATCCGGGTTGCGATCCCGGGGAATGCGGCGCCGGCGAAATAGGGCAGCGCCAGACCGATCCCGAGGCACAGGAACACGGCATAGATTTCGACGCTGCCGCGCGAGAGCGCGAAGCCGAGCGCGGTGCCCAGAAACGGAGCCGAGCAAGGAGTCGCCAGCAGCGTCGCGAAGACCCCGGTCATGAAGTGGCCCAGCACCCCCTGTGTCGGGTGACCGCTCGCCGCGTCGGACACCGCGCCGGGAAGGCGGATCTCGAACAGGCCGAAGAGATTGGCGGAGAAAAGGGTCACGACGACCGCCATGAACGCGAGGAAGACCGGCTGCTGGAACTGGACTCCCCAGCCCACGGTTTCGCCGGCGAGACGCAGCCCGGCGACGCCGGTGGCGAGCGCCAGGAAGGAGACCAGGATCCCCGCGGCGGAAGCGAGAAAACCGGTCCGCACTTCGCCACGGTCGCCGCCGCCGTGCCCCATGGCGGAAACCAGCTTCAACGAGAGGACCGGAAGCACGCAGGGCATGAGGTTGAGGATGAGTCCGCCCGCCACCGCGAGCAGAAGGACCAGCCACAACCCCCTTTCGGACGACCCAGCGGAGGCCGGAGAAGCGGTCCGCGCGGCAGCCGGCGTCAACGCCTGTTCGGATGCGCGGATGCCGTCGACCACGGTAAAGCGGATCTCGCGGCCGGCCAGGCTGCCGCCACCCTTTGGCGGCGCCAGGGCCGCGATCCGGACGAACGCGGTCTTGCCGCCGGAACCGATCCGGTAGTCGGGCGCACCGAAACCCCAGCCGTCCGGCCCTTCCACGTAGATGTCGGGCCGCGACAGCGGCGCATCGGATGCGATGGTGAGCTCAAGCGCCCGGGTAACCGCTCCACCGACCGCGGCGACGGACGCGACGCGGATCGGGCCGTCCGCGCCGCTGCGCGGGACGCGCGCGGCGAATCTCTCGATCAACGCCGCCTCGACCGAGGAGGCCCCCGCTCCTTCCGGCAGGCGAAGCGCGAGATCCGCCACGTAGGGAACGCAAACGTCGTCGCAGGTCAAATAGGGAATTTTGGCCCGGACATGAAGCGCCCGCCCGGGCTCCGCGACCGTGGTTTCCACCGGGAGCACGACCTCGTCGCGGTAGCCCAGCGTCTCCAGCCCGATGACCGAAAACCGCTCGGGCGCCGGCCAGGACAGCACCGCCTTGTCGAGGTTCTTCGAACCCGACCAGTCCGGTTGCGGAGGGAACCCGGCATCGCCCGGCGATCGCCAGTAGATTTTCCAGCCTTCGTTCATCCGGAAATGGATTCCGAGACGCAGCGCCGGGCTGTCGCCGGCGGCGTTCGACGCGGCGATCAGGCGAACCGCGCCGTGCTCGTTGGTCCACCACTGGGACGCCGCCGCGCGCGCTTCGCCCGGCCAGGCCGATGACAGCGCCAGCGCGGCGAGACCGAGGAAAGCGGCCAGAGCGGATGTCGCGTTGCGAATCACGTCGGTTGCACCAATATCGCTCTTGCGGATCCTGGGCTATACTTCGAACGAAGGCCGGTGTGGCCAGCGTACCGGGTATATAGATCGGCGTTGCGCGTCGAAAATTCAAATCGTCGTGTGCGCCAGGAACCTCCGACCCGGTTTCGCCGCGCCGTTCGGCCCGGTCGGGAGGGCGTGGCATGAGTGGCGAAGACGACAGCGAAGGCTATCTCACCGGTCAGCTTCTGGTGGCAATGCCTCAGATGGAGGATTCGCGCTTCGTCCGGTCGGTAATCTATTTGTGCGCTCATACCGCGGAAGGCGCGATGGGGCTGGTGGTGAACAAGCTGATGGACAATATCAGCTTCCCCGACCTCCTCGATCAGCTCGATCTCGCGGGGTCGGGCGCGCCGGACGGCATCAAGGTCCATTTCGGCGGTCCGGTGGAAACCGGGCGGGGCTTCGTCCTGCATTCCGCCGACTACGTCCAGGACGCGACGCTGACGATCGACGATACCGTCGGGCTCACCGCCACGATCGACATCCTGAAAGCCATCGCCGTCGGAGAGGGACCGAAGCACAGCCTGCTCGCGCTCGGCTATGCGGGCTGGGGGCCGGGGCAGCTCGACGACGAGTTACAGCGCAACGGTTGGCTCTCCGTACCCGCGGACGACGGTCTCATCTTCGGAAAGGGGCTGGACGACCGCTGGGAGCGCGCCATCGCCAAGCTCGGCATCAACGCCAGCATGCTCTCGGGCGCCGCCGGCCGCGCCTGAAGCGCGGCGGTAGAGCGCGTCCATTACATTTGGAACCGCCGACGCGGCCGAGGCAGGCCCTTCGATAGGGGCTTATAAAGATAGCTTGACGAGCGGGAGGTCGACAGACGTTCCGGGAGGCGCCGGGGCATACCCCTTTCGCACCAGACCGTTCCTCTGCCGTCATGGTCGGCGCAGGCCGACCATCCACGAGTTTTTTGGGCGCTGGAAACAAAAGAACAAATCGTGGATGGTCGGCCTGCGCCGACCATGACGGAGGAGGCGGGACAAGTCCTGCGCCCGCCGGCACCGGGCGGCGGCCCGGTCACCGTCAAGCTATCTTTATAAGCCCCCTTCGATAGGGGCTAACAAAGAAGGTTTGACCGGCGGCCGGCTGGGGCGGGCGTTCTCCGAACCGACCCTTTTGTCGTCATGCCCGGACTTGTTCCGGGCATCCACGTCCCTCCGCCGCTTCGCCCGCGCCCGGCTCGCACCGCGATGCCGCAAGACGTGGATGCCCGGAACAAGTCCGGGCATGACGGAAGAGGTGTCGCCGGGCTTCCGTCGCGGCGCCGGGCTTCCACCGGCCGATCCATAACCGGTCACCCATCTATCCGGTCTGTACCCGGAGATATCCGTCACGCACGGCGCCGCGATGCCGCGTTTCCACCCCCGTTATTCGTGTCATGTCGTGACACGAATAACGGGTCGTTTCGCCGGCCCGTTTTCCGGACGCCCGCCCGGGACGCCCCGAACCGCCGGTTCGCGTCCCCGGGGGACGGGAAACCGGGCGGCGCGCGCAACGATGTTTCGCGGGCGCGGGCGTTTTGTCACTTAGGGCCGATTCTTGAGACATCGGATAAGTCAGCAAGGCTGACCTTTGTTTCACGTGAAACATTAAGGCAACGGAACCTCGGGGCTTCCGCCAGCCCGAAGTACTCGCAACCGGCCGGCTCCGGACCCCGGAACAGGTCCGGGTGATGGCCTTGGGGTCGGGCGCAGGCGAGAAATCCGGGCCGAACGGAAATCGCTCTACGACAACGCCCTGGCGATCTCTTCGTAGCCAGGTATCTCGGCTTCCGGGCCAATCGTGGAAATCGTCGGCCGGCCCGCCCTCAGACGCCTCGAAATGCGCACGACGGACTCCCGGTCGACCGCATCGACCGCTTCGGTGATTTCGTCCGTGGGCAGGACCCGATCGAAAATCAGCGTGTGTCGCGCGATCTGTTCCGAGCGCGCGGCGGTGCTTTCGAGCGACATCAGGATTCCCGCCTTGAGCTGGGCCTTGGCGCGCCTCAATTCGCTTTCCGTTACGTCATCCGCCATCGTCGTCAGGTTGGCGCAGACGCGATCGACCACTTCGGTTGCGCTTTCCGCCCCGGTCCCGGCGTAGACGCCGAACAACCCGCTGTCGGCATAGCTCGAATTGAAGCTGTAGATCGAATAGACCAGCCCCCGCTCCTCGCGGACATCCTGAAACAGCCGTGACGAAAGCCCTCCCCCCAGCGCCGTCGAAAACACCGCCAGCGCGTAGTAGTCGGGATCGTCATTGGGAATCCCTTCCAGCCCGATGACCACGTGCAGCTGTTCCAGCGTTCGGACATCGCGGCTGTCCCCGCCGGTGTAGACCGCGGGTTGGACGGCAAAGGCCGAGGCGCCTTCCATCGAACGAAAGGCATCCTCCACGCAGCGGGCGAAACCGTCATGGTCGATCTTTCCCGCCGCCGCGACCACGATCCGGTCGGCCGTGTAATGGCGGGCGATATAGTCGACGAGCGCCCCGCGTCCGAGCGCGCCCACCATCCGCGGCGTGCCCAGCGTCGGGCGGCCGACGGGCTGGTCGGGAAAGGCGGTCTGCTGAAAACTGTCGAACACCACGTCTTCGGGCGTGTCGTCGCTCTGTCCGATCTCGCGCAGGATGACCGCTCGTTCGCGTTCGAGCTCCGCGGAATCGAGCGTCGCGTGCTGCACGATGTCCGCCACGATGTCGAGGGCGAGCCGTTCGTCGCCGGCGAGCACGGAGGCATGGAAAGCGGTGACCTCGCGCGAAGTGTATGCGTTCAGATGCCCGCCGACCGACTCGATTTCCTCGGCGATCGCGCGGGCCGAGCGCTTGCGGGTGCCCTTGAACGCCATGTGCTCGACCATATGCGCGATGCCGTTGGCCTCCGCGCGTTCGTGCCGTGTACCCACATCGATCCACGCGCCGAGGGAGACCGTCTCGACCGTCGCCATGCGATGGGTGACGACCCGGAGCCCGTTGGGGAGCCGCGTGGACCGGACGGTCATGCCGCCCCTCCCGGGCCGATCCGGTCGCGCATATAGGTCTTGATGGGAGCCGGATCGTTGGCAAAGGTCTCGACGCGTTCCGGCAGGTCCATCAACGAGGCGAGCCGGGCGGGCAAGGCCGGCCGTGTGCCGGTCGCCGCTTCGACCGCATCCGGGAACTTCGCGGGGTGGGCGGTCGCCAGAGCGACCAGGGGTATTTGCGGGTCGCGCCGTTGCGCCCGTCCTACCCCGTATCCGACGGCGGTGTGCGGATCGAGCAGAACGCGCGAGCGCTGGAAGACCTCCGCAATGGTCCGGCGGGTCTCGTCGTCGTCGCGCCGCCCGGCCGCGAACAGGCTCCGCAGGCCGGCCATCGTCACCGCCGCCACCGTCATCCGCCCCGATTGGCGAAAGCGTTCCATCGCCCGGCGCACCGCGGCGGCGTCGCGGCGCGCGAAATCGTAGAGCAGGCGTTCGAAATTGCTCGACACCTGGATATCCATGCTGGGGCTGATCGTGGGCACGACATCGCCGATCTCCATGGCGCCGGTCTCCAGGAAGCGGGCGAGAATGTCGTTGCGATTGGTCGCGACGATCAGCCGGTCCACCGGCAGGCCCATGCACCGCGCGACGTAACCGGCGAATACGTTGCCGAAATTCCCGGTCGGCACCGAGAACGCGACGGGCCGGTGGGGAGCGCCGAGGGCGACCCCGGCGGTCACGTAGTAAACCGCCTGAGCGGCGATCCGCGCCCAGTTGATCGAATTCACGGCGGTCAGCCTGCATTCCGCGCGGAACCGGGCGTCGCCGAACATCGCCTTCACCAGGGCCTGGCAATCGTCGAAGGTCCCTTCGACGGCGATGTTGTGGACGTTGGCGGAATCGACGGTCGTCATCTGGCGGCGCTGGACTTCGGATACCCGCCCCTTGGGGTGCAGCACGAAGATCTCCATGCCGGCCCGGTCGCGGCAGGCTTCGATCGCCGCCGACCCCGTATCGCCGGACGTCGCCGCGACGACGGTGACCTTCTCGCCGCGCTTGGCGAGCACATGGTCGAACAACCGTCCGACGATCTGGAGGGCATAGTCCTTGAAAGCCAGGGTCGGACCGTGAAACAGCTCGAGCAGCCAGTCATTGGCGTCCAGCTGCACCAGCGGCGCGACCGCCGGATGTTCGAAACCGGAATAGGCGGCGGCGGCGATCTCGACCAGCGTCGCCTCGTCGATCTGGGGCGCGGTGAAGGGCGCGACGACGCGGGCCGCGACCTCGTGATAGGGAAGCGCCGCAAACCCGGCGAGCGTCCCGGCGTCGAGACGCGGCCAGGTTTCGGGCAAATAGAGGCCGCCGTCGGGGGCGAGCCCGCTCAACAGCACATCCTCGAAACCCAGCGGCGGGGCCTCGCCCCGCGTGCTCACATAGCGCACTCGCCGTCCCTCCCCTTCGACGACGGGCATATACGCCGCAAACCGCTCCAGGACAAACGCCTGTCCGCCGATGCCCCTCGCCTCTCGTCAGCCCGGACCAATGATTTTATGCTCCGGCCTCGATGACCGGCCTCGACCGCAACGCCCTCAATCTCGGCCTGTTCGGCGCCAACTGCTCCGGCGGCCTCGCCACCTCGACCTTCCCCGACCGCTGGGACGCGACATGGGAGAACAACCTCGCGCTCGCGCGCATGGCGGACGACGCGGGGATGGACTTCATGCTGCCGCTCGGGCGCTGGATCGGTTACGGGGGCGAGACCGACCACAACGGCTCGAACTTCGAGACGCTGACCTGGGCCGCGGGCATCCTCGCCGCGACCCGGCGCATCATGGCGTTCGGCACCCTGCATGTAACGCTGATCAACCCGGTCTTCGCCGCCAAGCAGATGGTCACCTGTCACCACATCGGCGGCGGCCGGTTCGGGCTCAACATCGTCTGCGGCTGGTACCAGAAGGAGTTCGACATGCTGGGCGTCGATCTCGGCGCCCATGACCGCCGCTACGATCTCGGTCAGGAATGGCTCGACATCGTCAACCGGGTGTGGACCGAGGACGAGCCGTTCGATTTCGACGGCGAGTTCTTCACCCTCAGATCGACCCTGCTCGAACCCAAACCGCTGGACCGGCGCCGCCCGATGCTGGTGAGCGCCGCGATGTCGCCTACCGGGCGCGCGTTCGCGCTCGGAAATGCCGACATGCTGTTCACCGTGGTCTGGGATCTCGACGATTTGCCGGCCCAGGCGGCGCAAATCCGGAGCGGGGCGAAGGCACGGGGGCGCGAAGTAGGCATTTTCACCAACGCTTATGTCGTCTGCCGCCCGACGCAGGAAGAGGCCGACGAGTACCACCATCATTATGCGGTCGAGCACCGGGATACCGACGCGGTCGAGACCATGGTGGTGGAGCGCGGCTGGGACCGGCCAGGGATCCCGGAGGAACGCCGGCAACTGTTCCGCCTGCGCGCGGCGGGAGGAAACAGCGGATTCCCGATCGTGGGCGACCCGGACCGCGTCGCCGGGATCATGCGCCGGCTGTCGGAAGGCGGGGTGACCGCGCTGGCTCTGGGCTTCCCCAACTATCTGAAGCATTTCCCCTATTTCCGCGACGAGGTCCTGCCGCGGCTGGAGGGAATGGGACTCAGGACGCCCGCCGGGCGCGGCTGACGGCGACGCCGGCGGCGAGACGGACCCTGCGCGGCGCCGCCATCCAGATGCAGAAGATCGAGACCAGCGCCAGCGCCACGCAGAGCGTGAACGCCGGCGCGTAGCTGCCGGCGCGGTCGAATATCACCCCGGTGACCCAGGGTCCGGCCCCGGCGCCGAGATTGCCGCCGACGCTGATGAAACCGAACACCACGGCGAAGCGGGGTCCGGAAAAGATATCCGCCACGATGACGCCGTAGAGCGCCCCGAGGCCGTAGCCGAACAGGCCCTGGCAGGCGACGATCGAATAGACCAGGATCGGCGAGGGCGCGGTCTCGATGGCGAGCAAAAGAACGTAGCAGACCGCAAATCCCGCAAGCGCGATGGTCCAGCCCCACTCCCGGCCGATACGGTCGGACAGCCCGCCGACCCCGATCTGCCCGAAGATGCCGCAGAATCCCACCAGGCCCAGCGCGAGGGCGGCGAAGTCCGGCGTGAAATCGAGATCCAGCAGGTACCTGGTCTGGTGCACCTGAACCGAGTACCAGGCGTACAGCCCGGTGAAATAGCCGAATGTCACCCACCAGAAACGCGAGGTCCGCAGCGCGAGGGCCAGCGTCCAGTCGGTGTCGGCCCAGCGCCGGTCTACGACCGTGTCGGGCGCGCGGGCCGACGGCGCGTCCCCATGCCGGTTGCGCCCGTCGGGCTCGAGTCCGACGGAAGCCGGATCCTTCCTCTGGGCGACGATGTTGAGCGGGACGATGACCGCCACCAGCAGCACGGCGAGCGACAGGCAGGCATGGCGCCAGCCCTCGGTTTCGATGACGCGCTGGATCCACGGCAGGATAACGATGGCGCCGACGCCGACGCCGGAGAACGCGATTCCCGTCGCCAGCCCGCGGCGGCGCATGAACCAGGTCGGGATGAACATGGCGTGGCCGGCATAGCTCATCGAGACCGCGAAGGTCACCGTCATGGCGCCGAGGGTGAGATAGAACCCGACCGGCGTCGTCGCCATGGTCGCGCAGACCAGGCCGGCCGCGGTAATCGTCGCTCCGACGGGAATGATCAGGCGCGGCCCGAAGCGCGTCATGACGAACCCGAGCGTCGGAACCAGCATGATGGATGCCGCGAATCCGAGGGAGAACGCGGCCGCGGTCACGCCCCGCTCCCAGCCGAACTCGTCGAGAATGGGCGGAAAGAAGAGCGAGAACGAAGTCCGGGCGCTGACCCCGACCGACATGGTCACGAAGGCGATCCCGACCACCACCCAGCCGTAATAGAACGGCAGCCGGGCCGCGATGGAACGACCGTTCATTCAGGCTCCGGCGGGCGCAAGCGCCGGGCCGCCGCCCCGGTTCTCGCGGACCAGGATGGACAGGAAGGCGGCCAGCAGGGCGAAGCCGAACGACACGATCCAGACCCAGTCGTAGCGCGCGAACATCTCGAACAGATAGCCGCCGAGGAAAGAGCCGGCCGCCGCCCCGAGGGAGTGGGACGCGAAGATGAGGCCCATCGTGAAACCCATGATGTGCCGCCCGATATGGCTCGCGACGAGGCTGGCGACGATCGGAAAGGAGGCGTAATCGAAGATGCCGAACATCACGGCGAAGGCGAACAGGAGCGGCGAACTGCCGGAAATCTGCATCAGGACGAGAAACGTGAGCGCCCGCATGAAATAGATCGAGGCGAGCAGCGACGGGCGGTGGAACCGGTCCGAGAGGTGCCCGAAGGCGATCATGCCGGCAAGGCTGAAGGCGGACATCACCCCGTAGGCGGTGGCGCTCTCCAGCGGCGGGAAGCCGCAGGAAACCGCGTAGGGGATCAGGTGGATCTTGATCACGCCCCCGGTCGTGAAGCCGCAGATCGCGAACCCGCCGGCGAGGAGCCAGAACGTCCGCTGGCGGGAGAGGCCGGACAGCACGGCGCGGAACCGGGGGCGCGAGCCGCGATCGGGGCCGGTCCGCGCCGTGCCGTCGGCCGCGCCGCGCCGCCCGATCAGCAAATTGACGGCGATGGCGGTCACGACGATGGCCGCGGCCGCCATCAGCAGGCTGGAGCGCCACCCGTAGAGTCCGATCAGCAGGGCGAGCAGCGGCATCAGCGCGATCTGGCCGGCGGTGCTGCCCGAGACCGCCACCCCGGTGGCAAGCCCGAGACCGCGGTCGAAATAGGCGGCGACGGTGGTCGAGACCAGCGAGGGAGAGATCGCGGCGAAGCCGACGCCGCCGACGATGCCGATGAACAGCACCAGCTGCCAGGGTTCCGACATTGCCGACGCGAGCCCGATCGCGATGGCGGCGAGCGACATGCCGATGGCGTAAACCGTCCGCGGGCCGTGCCGGTCGATCGCCAACCCGGCGGCGGGCGCGACCAGCGCCATCGTGGTCAGCATCACCGCTCCGGCGGTCGAGACGAGGCCGTAGCTCCAGCCCAGATCCTCCTTGAGGTAGGGCATCAGCAGCCCGATGGAATTGCGCGCGGCGATCGCGATGCCGAGCATCAGGAACAACGCGCAAACCACCACCCAGCCCTTGCGGGCCGAGCGTGCCTCGATGTCGGAAGATCTGACTGCGGCCAAGGGGACCCCCGTGCCCGGCACCCCCCGGACAGACGAGCGATAATCGAGGGACCCCGTTAGCGCCGGTTATAGGCGTTTTCGGCGGGGAGCCGCCAGAGCGGGGCGTCGACGCCGACCTTGCCCATTCGGGCAGAAGCCGAAGTTTCAGGTCACCATTCCCGCAAAGCTCCGAACAGGGCTCGATCTGCGTGAGGGCGACCTCATGGAGGCGACCATCGTCGGAGACGGCATCCTCCTTCGTCCCAAGGAGGTGGTGGACCGCGACGCGGCCGCCGACCGGATTGCGACCCTGTTGAAGCGGATCGAACCTTCGCCGGACGATGCGGACCGCTCCGAGGACGACATCCTGAAAGACATCCTCGACGACATAGCCGAAGCCCGACGGGCGCACCGCGAACGCAAGGCGTGAGGGTCGTGCTCGACTGCAACGTGGAGGAGTACCACCGAGAGGTGGGTATGAGCTCGGCGCACGGCATCCGTATGAATAATCCCGTCCGCCCCGGCGGCTTCGTAAGACACGAGATTGTCGAAGCCATTGAACTCTCGGTTACGGAGGCGACCCGAGCGTTGGGTGTTGCGCGGGCCGGAGAGATCGAGGGTCGGCCCGTCTGCGAATAGAGCCGCTCGAAATGCGCCGACAGAACCGCCAGAGCCTCGTCCACCAGAACTCGGATCGCCCGCAATGGGCGATCCGCCGGAACCCGCGCCTCCGAATCCACATAGCTGAACAACCCGCCGCCGCGTTCGTCCTCGTCCCCACCCAACCTCCAGCACCGATCGACGCAGGAACGGAGAATCACGACACAGAGAATCACTCCAAAGACTTTTTCAGCAGCCTGCTAGGCGTCCAAAATCGGAAGTGGCCGGAGATCGCTCTGCGAGACAGCGTCGCTCACCAAGGCCCCTTTTGGTCGAATCACGGAAAAACCGCCTTCCGCTCCAACTGCACGTTGAATGTGCATCGAGGGGCGGCAATAATCGGGTACGCTGCGGAAACGCAGGGCGCTACACGGGAGCGACCCGATGAACGACTTGGCGCGCCGCTGGGAAGAGCCGCCGGATCTTCCGATCACCCACTATCTGGACAACCGGATCCACACCGACTGGGACGTCTTCAGGGCGGAACAGCGAAAGCTGTTCGCCGATTGCTGGAAATTCATCTGCCTGGAGACCGAGCTGCCGGAGCCCGGCGACTATCGCGTCTCCGAGGTCGGCGGCCTCCCCATCATCACCGTCCGCGCGGCAGATGGGACGCTTCGCTCGTTCTTTAACGTCTGCCCGCATCGTGGCGCGCCGCTTGTGCGCGACGAGAACGGGCGGCTCCGACGCGGCTTCCAATGCATGTACCATCTCTGGACCTATGATCTCGACGGTAGGTGCACGTCAATCTCGCGCGTCGACGGTTACAAGGCCGCGGGCCTCACCAAGGAGAAGGTCGGGCTCCGCCCGGTCCGGACGGCCGTGACCTGCGGGCTCGTCTTCGTCAGCATCAACGACGAAATCGAGCCGATCGAGGACTTCCTCGGGCGGATGCACGACCACATGAAGAAGCACCTCGCCGCCGAGGAACTCGAGGTGTTCCACTATCACCGCGCCGAGGTTCGGACCAACTGGAAGCTCTGGGTGGACAACAACTCGGAGATCTACCACGACCTCATGCACGTCCTTAACCGGAAGACCGGTGTCGTCCACCCCGAATATCACGAGCGCCGCTGGCGGCTCTATCCCAACTCGCACAACGTGATCCTCGAAGGCGCGATGAACTACCAGAGCGCCGGTCTCGACGGCCGGGCGGAGCACACGATGCCCGGAATCAGTCCCAACGGCATGATGATCATGGAGGTCTTTCCCGACGTCATGATCAATATCCGCGCGACTGCTATCCGCATCGACTCGATCACGCCCATGGAGCCGGGGCTCTCATTGATCGAGTATCGTGGCGTCGGGCTCAAGAGCGACACCGAGGAAGTCCGCGAGATGCGGATCCGCCACCACAACCAGATCTGGGGTCCGGCGGGCCGCAACCTGCCGGAGGACATCGCCTGCGTGGAGGCGCAGTGGCGGAACATGTCGGTCGGAGCATCGCGCTACAGCATTTTCGCCCGCGAGGAGGAGCTGCGGCCGCACGACGATTCCAACCTCCGCGCCTACTACCAGGAATGGGGCCGGCGCGTCGGCTACTGGCCGCACGACATCGAAGCATCGCGACGGCCCGAGGCCGTGGCTGCGGCGCAGGCGGAGCTCACGCTGTCGTCGTGACCGACCGGCTCGAAGTGCTCGAACAGCGGGAACGGATCCGGGTACGGGTTGCCCAGAGCGCGCGGTTGCTCGACGCCTGCGCCTTCGACGGCTACATCGCTCTCTTTGCCGAAGACGCCGAATACGCGATGGAGGTGACGACGCCGGAGATCAAGCGGGACTCGACGTGGCTTCGCGCCGATCGCACGGAGCTTGCGCGGCTGCTCTCCGAGTCGTCCCAGCACATCCACGACCTTGCGGCGCGCTTCCATCTCGTGACCGTCGAGGAGATCGACATCGAGCGCGAGACCGCGTCCAGCGTCTCGCGCTTCATCGTCGTCAGGACCGATCTCCAGGGCCGCTCCAACATATACGCGGTGGGCACCTACGAGGACGAATGGATCGCCGGAGAAGGGGGCTGGGCGATCGCGCGGCGGACGGTGAGGCTCCAGACCCGTATGATGGAGGCGCCCACGCCGATGCCGATTTGAACTCCGACACCAGAAGCAGACAAAATTGGGGAGGAATCAAAATGTACAAGGTCGTTTCGATCATCGCCGCCGCCGCGGTGCTGATGACGAGCAATACGGTGGCCGTTCCCTCGGCAGGCGCCGAGGAGGTTCTCCGCGCCGTCACGGCGTTCGGGAGGAACGTGCGCACCCCGAAGAGCTTCCTCAAGTTCGTTGACACCGTGAACAGGGAGATGAAGGGCACGCTCCGCATCGACTACGCCGGCGGCCCCGAGGTTATTCCGCCGCGCGAGCAGGCTGTCGCCGTCCGCAACGGCGCGATCGACATCGTTTACGCACCGCCCAACTTCTATCTCGGCATCGTGCCCGAGGGCGGCGCGCTCGGCGCGAGCGACAAGACGCCGAAGGAGGTCCGTGCCAATGGCGGCTTCGCGATGCTCGCCGACGTCATGCGCAAGAAGCTGAACGCCCACTTCCTGGCCTGGAGCGATGCCGGTCTCGGATTCCACATCTTCCTGACCAAGAAGCCAAAGATGATGAACGGGTCCGTCGACCTGTCCGGGTTCAAGCTGCGGTCCACCCCGATCACAAACAAGTTCTTCTCGGGGCTCGGCGCGACCAACGTCCAGATGTTCATCGGCGACATTTACTCGGCGTTGGAGCGCGGCCTCATCGACGGGGTCGGGACGCCGCTCTTTGTGGTCAATGATTTCTCCTGGGACAAATTCATCAAGCACCGGATCGAGCCCGGCTTCCTCCAGGTGGATATCGCGACCGTCGTCAACCTCAAGAAATGGAATTCGCTGCCCGAGGCGAGCCGCGCCAAGCTTCAGCGTCTCGCGATCGAGAACGAGCAGATTTCCTACGACGCGTTCCAAAAGGACCAGAAGGCGCTCCGCGCGGAGCAGGCGAAGCGCGGCATAGAAACGATCACGCTCCAGGGTGACGCGGCTCGCGCATTCCGCGCCGCGGCCTTCGAAAACCTGTGGGCAGACATAAAGCGGCGCTCGCCGGGTATGGCCGATCAGCTGCGGGCCAAGTTCTACAAGTAGCTCATTTGATACCGGGCAGCGCTGACGCGCCGCCCGGTATCCATTCTCAATCCATCAGACCCGGCAGCAGCGTCGCGATCTCCGGCACCGCGATCAGGATCAACACCAGGAGAATTGCGCTCCCGACATAGGGAAGCGCCGCGACCGCCACATCCAGCAGGGTCGTTCCCTTCGGCGCGACGCCCATCAGCACGAACAACCCGAGACCGAAGGGTGGCGTCGCCAGGCTGATCTCGAGGGCGAGCAGCATGATGACGCCGAACCAGATCAAGTCGAAGCCGAGCGCCTGGGCGAGGGGAAAGAAGATCGGGATGGTCAGCATCATGATCGACACCTGTTCCATCAGCATGCCGAGGAACAGAAGGATCCCGAACATCACCAGCAGCAGGAGGATCGGCGCCACCTCCAGCCCGGTCGCCCAGCGCACCATGCCCGAGCTTGCGCCGGAAAGCGCGAGGATCTGGCTGAATGTGCTCGATCCCGTGATGATCAGAAACACCATCGCGGTGACCTTGAGGGCGCTCAATAGCGAGGTCCGAATGGCCTCGACGCTGAGCGTGCCGAAGGCGGCGGCGAGGAGGAGGACGCCGAGAACTCCGAACGCCGCGGACTCCGAGGGCGTCGCGACGCCGAGCAGGATCAGCCCGATCACCATGAAGATGATCACCCCCATCGGCAGGATGTTGGTCGCGATCAGACGGAGCTTCTCGCCGAGGGATACCGGCTCGACGGCATATTGCGGCGCGGCGTCGGGATCGATGCGGACCTGAACGTAGATCACCCCGACATACATGGCGGCGAGCAGCAGCCCCGGCAGCACGCCCGCGATCAGCAGCTTCCCGATATCGATCCGCGCCATGCTGCCGAGAAGGACGGCAAGGCCCGACGGCGGGATGATCATCGCGAGCCCGCCGGTCCCGAGGATCGGGCCCATGGCGACGTGCTTCTTGTAGCCGCGCTTGGCCATCTCCGGCAGCATCAGCGCCCCCAGCATGGCGGTCGAGGCCATGCTGGCCCCGGTAAGCGTGGCGAACATCGTGCCGCCGGCGACGGTCAGGTAAGAAAGCCGCCCGGGCAGCCGTCCGAACAACCGGTCGAAGGCATCGAACACGCGCCCGGCGAGACCGGTTCGAAAAAATAGCTCGCCCATCAGGAGGAAGAGCGGCACCGGAACCAGAACGAAGACCGTCACCGCGTTGGTGGCGTTGGCGGAAAGCTGCTTGAGCCCGGTCTCGAAGCCCATATAGAGCGTCACGCCGATGGCGCTGACCCCGAGGAAGGCGAACGCCACCGGCATGCCGAGCAGCATGAAGCTGACGACAAGGCCCATGAGCAATCCGCCGGCCTCGTACCACTCCACCGCTCAGATACCTTCCGTGTCGGCGTCCGCGTACATGTCGTCGAATCCAGTCAGGAAACGAGCGAACTCCACGGCACAGAGGCAGAACCCAACCGGCAGCGAGGCGAAGAGAAGCCATCGCGGCATATCGATCGAGCGGACGTCGAACTCGCCGAGTCGGAGCGCCTCCAACCCCATCAGCGTCGCGTAATAGCTGATAGCGAGGCAGATCACGATGCAGCCCGCATAGACTAGCTTGGCCGCAAGCCGCCGCACGGATTGCGGCAGGACCGTCAGCAGGGAAGTGACGAACACATGCGCCTTGCGACGGACCAGCCAAGGCGCCGCCAGCATGGTCATGAAGAGCAGCGCGTATTCCGTCAGCGCGCTCACCCAGTAGGGCGGCTGGAACCCGAGCGTCCTGACGACGACGTCATAGACGATCGCCAGGAAGACGAGGGCGAGGAGCGCGCAGGCAAGCCCGGCCAGCGCTCCGATCAGCGCCTCATAGCCTTTCAGTATCCGGGCCACGCCCGGGTGCCAATACGCACGAGGAGCGTTTCTTCCGGCACGCACTCCGCCTTTCTGGATCTTCGCGAGGTCCGAGCGCCGCACGATCACATTGAGAAGTATGGCATGGAAAAGGGAGCTCGGCTCGACCCCAGCCGCCTCGGTTGGTCATTGATCGCGAGCGCCGCCTGGTCGAACGCCGCATCAGGCAGGCCCGCTTCCCCGTCGTCAAACAGCTCGAGAGCTTCGACTTCAAGGCCATCCCCAGCCTCAACAAGATGCTGGTGCTGGACCTCGCACGCGGCGACTACATCGACCGTCGCGAGAACGCGATCCTGTTAGGTCCGGGCGGCGTCGGCAAGACCCACATCGCCCTGGCCCTCGGGCTTGCCGCCTGCCAGAAGGGCCTCGCCGTGCGCTTCACCATCGCCTCCCATCTGGTCCACGAGATGATCGAGGCGCGCGACGAGAAGAGGCTGCTCCGCCTCCAGGACCAGCTCGCCAGGGTCAGCCTTCTGATCGTCGACGAACTCGGCTACGTGCCCCTCTCGCAGAGCGGAAGCGAGCTGCTGTTCGACGTCTTCAGCCGGCGCTACGAGAACGGCGCCACCATCGTCACCTCCAACCTGCCCTTCCAGGAATGGAACTCCGTCTTTGCCACTGATCGTTCCACTTAGGCTTTGGCACTCCAAGAAAGAGTGATTTTCTATAGCTATTTCAACGTACTATGAAACATGAATGGAAATTTCTCCGGCTTTGTTCCGGGGGTGACAACAAGGGGCGGCAACCATCTCGCTCATAGGCGCAGAGCCTGTCCCGAAGCCTAAACCGGACAGCAGTGGCTCAAGGACGGGGGGCAGGGTTGGGATCGGCCTCGGTGCGGGCTTTTCCGCGGCCCTCGACAAGAAATCCGGGCTAAGAGGATTCCGTCCGAATGGAGGCAACCGCCCCCCTACTCCGCCGCCTCGCTCGTCTCGCCGGCGGCCGGGCCCATCGAGGCGGCGAGGTCGTAGCGGGCGAGCATTTCGTCGACCAGGCCGGTCGCCGCCTGCCAGTCATAGGTGCGGTAGGCGTGGCCCCGGGTGACGAACTGGGCGCCGGCGTAGAACATTTCGTACTGGGCGTGGCGCGAGGCGAACTCGGACCCGATCGCGTCCCAGGCGAGCTTCAGGAATTTCACCCGCGGCTCGGGGTCGGTCACCGGCGACTGCTGCGTGCGCTCGATGTAGTCGGCGAGCGCCGGGTTGGCGAAATCCCTCGCCGAGGACGGCAGCATGATCAGCGCGCCGCCGGCGAGCTCGCGGAGCTTGGTGATGAAGTTCGGATAGAGCTCCTGCGTCAGCACCTGCGAGGAGTACATCAGGTTGCGGTCGGGCACGTAATGGCCGTGATACTCGCCGCCGCCCGCCTCCATGCCGTAGACCAGCCCCTTGACCATCGCGGTCTGCGCGGCGAGGTGGCCGAGCTGCTCGCGGACCGACGGAATGGTCGCGGTGCCGATGGTCTCGGTTATCTTGTGCGCGACGCCGACCAGGAACTGCATCTTCACCATCAGGCGGATCTGCGCCTGGTAGTTCTGCATGTAATGGGCGTATGTGTCGGAGAACTGGGCCCGCGCCATGTCGGTGTCGCGATAGACGAAGACCCGCTCCCACGGGACCTTCACGTCGTCGAAATAGATCAGCGCGTCGTTCTCGTCGAAATGGGTCGACAGCGGATAGTCGTACTCGGTCGTCACCGAGCCTTCGTAGGACCGCCTGGACATCACCTTGACGCCCTTCTGCGCCATCGGCACGGCGAACGAGATCGCGTATTTCTCCTCGCCCGGCCTGAGCGGCTGGATGTTCGCGCAAAGGACCTCGTTCGCCATGATCGAGCCGGTTCCCAGCATCTTCGCGCCGCGCACGGTGATGCCCCGGGAATCCTCGTCCACCACGCCGCAGGTCAGGAACTCGTCGCCCTGCTCGCCGGTGTCCTTCGACCGGTCGGCCTGCGGGTTGATGATGACGTAGGTCATGTAGATATCGTTGTCGCGCGCCCACGCGTAATAGTCGAGCAGCGCCTGGGCGCGTTCCTCGCTGTGCTGACGGAACAGGTGGATGCCCATCACCTGCCCGGCCATCGAGGACGCGATGTGGTCGGGCGAGCGCCCCAGCCAGCCCCCCGAAAGCCTCATCCAGGCGACGATCGCCTTGCGCCGCTGGACCAGCTCTTCATAGGACTTCGTGAGCTGCCACGCGCGGTTGACCCGCTCGCCGCTGGTCGGCGACTCGAAGGTCATCAGTTCGAGGTTTTCCGGCCGGCACTGGAAATCGTAGAGCGCGCACGCCGAAACGATGGCATTCCGGTAGGCCGGGTGGACGGTGACGTCGCCGACGCAGACGCCGTCGAGATAGACTTCGCGCCCGTCTTGCAGGCTCTCCCGGTGTCTGGCTCCGTCCTTCGGCATTCGGTCACCCTCTTGTCCCTGACGCGGCGCGAAAACTGCCTCGCCGGCGCATCATACCAACATTCGCCCAAGTTGCAGCGCGCAGGGCGGACACCTATGGTGCCGCCGGCCGCGGGCGCGGGGAGGAATCGCGATGGAGCATGTCGAAGGGGGCTTTCCGGAGCCCGGCGCGCTGTACCTGGAACCCACCTGGTATTTCGACTACGACACCCCGGCCATCAGCGAGTTCGCGCTTTCCAGGACCGCCGGCTGCGAGACGCCGGCCGCCAGGGCGATAAAGCTGTTCTACGCGATCCGCGACGAAATCCGTTACGACCCCTATACGATTTCCGACGACCGCGGGGATTACAGGGCGAGTCGCGTGCTGGAGGCCGGCGCGGCCTTTTGCGTGCCCAAGGGCAACCTCTTCGTCGCCTGCGCGCGGGCTCTGGGGATCCATGCCGGGCTCGGGCTGTCGGACGTCACCAACCATCTCTGCACCGAACGGCTGCTCAAGCTGATGGGCGGCAGCAACCTGTTTATCCACCACGGCTACGCGGTCCTTCATCTGGACGGGCGCTGGATAAAGGCGGCGGCGACATTCAACCTGGAACTCTGCGAGAAGTTCGACGTTCTGCCGACCGAGTTCGACGGCACCGGGCATGCGCTGTTCCAGGAATTCGACGGCCTGGGGCGGCGCCATATGGAGTATGTCAGGGAGCACGGCGTCTGGTCGGATTTCGACTTCGACCGCGTGATCGGAGATTTCCGGGACCTGTACCCGGAATCGCTGTTCGAGGACTGCGCCGCCGAGCGGGCGAGGAACGCGGCCCGGCAGGCCGCGCGCTTCGAGGACGAACGGCCCGTCGTGTGACCGCGGAAGACGCGGCGGCGCTCCTCGGCGAGGCGCGCCTGCGCCGCGCGCCGGTGGACGCGCTTCCCATCTCGGTCAGGCCGACGGACGATACGGGCGGCTATCGTATCCAACATGCGCTGCACGCGTGGTTCGCCGACCGGGGCGATCCTCCCCCCGCCGGCTACAAGCTCGGCTGCACCACGCCGGTCATGCAGGAGATGCTGGGCGTCGAAGCGCCGGTCCATGGCAGGGTCCGGGCGGGCGATGTCCATCCGGGCGGCGCCGCGCTGCCGTCATCCGGGTTCCATGCGCCCGGCATCGAGTGCGAGATCGCGGTCCGTCTCGGCACCGACATCGACGCCCGAGGCGGTCCGCCCACCCGCGAGGAAGCAGCGGCGGCGATCGCCGAAGTCATGCCGGCGATCGAGATCGTGGATAACCGCTACGGCGACTGGTCGGCGCTCGGCACACCGACCCTGATCGCCGACGATTTCTTTCAGGCCGCGTGCGTCCTGGGTCCGCCAGCGCCGCGATGCGACCCGATGGCCCTCCATACCGCGACCGGCCGGACCCTGATCGACGGCGCCGTGACCGGCCGGGGCCGGGGCGCCGACGTGCTGGGCCACCCTCTGGACGACGCGGTGGTCTGGCTCGCCCGTGCGGTCGGCGGGCACGGCGCGATCCTTTGCGCGGGCGAGCTGATCATGACGGGGTCTCTCGTGAAGACGGTGTGGCTGGAGCGGTTCCCCGCCGCGGCGCGCGTCGAGATCGACGGGGTGGGCGCCGCCGAGGTGAACCTCGACTGACGATCCGCCCTAGTGTCCCGATCGAGAAGTTCGCACGATTTGGGGTTGGCCGTGCGGTCTCCCCGGCGCGGCCACTTCTCTCGTCATGCCCGGACTTGTTCCGGGTATCCACGTCTTGTGGCATCGCGGTGTGAGCCGGGAGCGGACGAACCGGCGGAGGGGCGTGGATGCCCGGAACAAGTCCGGGCATGACGCGATGGTTGGCACCTCGTCAATGCACGCGAACCTCTCGATCGGGACACTAGTCCGCGACCGCCTTGCCGCCGACAATTTTCTGGCCGACCGCCGGCACGCCGCCTTCCTCGCCCCAGCGGGGTGCGGTTTCGATGTGGATCCCGAACTGATCGAGCATCCTCATGCAGCTCTGGTCGACCACGTCCTGCAACGTCACCGGCCGGTTGTAGAACGCCGGCACGGGCGGAAAGATCACCGCTCCCAGCCTGCTCAGCCGAATCAGGTTGTCGAGATGGCCGGAATGGAGCGGCGTCTCTCGAATCGCCACCAGCAGCGTCCGGCGCTCCTTGAGAACCACATCGGCGGCGCGGCTGATCAGGTCGCCCGTATTGCCCATGGCGACGTTGGACATCGTCTTGATCGAGCAGGGCGCGATGATCATGCCCCTCGAATGAAAGGAGCCGGACGAAATCGACGCCCCGATATTGCCGACCTCGTGCACTTCGTGGGCGAGCGCGTTGATGTGGGCGATGTCGACATCGTGCTCCATCTTGAGGGTCAACTTGGCGGACCGGCTCATGACGAGATGGACTTCATACGCGTCCGTCTGGCGCAGCATCTCCATCAGCCGCACGCCGTAGACCGTGCCGGTGGCGCCGGTGATGCCGACAATGATACGCTCCATGAACAACCCCCCAACGACGCGTTCTGCTATAAAAGCGGCGCCAATCTAGCGAATGACGCACATCGCGAAAAGGACGCCGTGATGCTGTGGCAGGATCGACAACCCGCGACCGGAAACCGGGATCGCGCGCCGGGCGGCGGAAGTATGAGCGATGGCAAATGCTTGTCTCTTGTCTTCGCCCGCGCGCTCGGGGTGGCGGCGTTGCTGGCCGCCGCGCCGGCGGCCGCGTCGGAGAACCCGGCAGGATCCTCCCGAACGGAAGCACGGGCGGCGCCCGGCTATCCGTCGATGATCGGAGAGGCGATCCGCTATCGGGCGCGCCACGAAGACACGCTGGTTCATTTGCCGCGCCGCTTCAACGTGGGCTACACCGAGCTGCGCGCGGCCAACCCCTATGTCGATATCTGGCTGCCGGGGGCCGGTACCGAAATTCTGATCCCGGCCGGCCATATCGTCCCGGAGGCCGCGAACAAGGGGCTGGTGCTCAATCTGGGGGATCAACGGCTCTATTATTTCAAACCGGACGGCAGGACGGTGGTCTCTTTCCCGGTGGGAATCGGACGGGAAGGCTGGTCGACCCCGACGGGACGCACGAAGGTCGTGCGCAAGCAGAAGCGGCCGACCTGGTATGTGCCGAAGTCGATTCGCGCGGAGCGTCCGTACCTCCCGAAGGTGGTTCCGCCCGGACCGGACAATCCGCTGGGCTCGCACGCGCTCTATCTCGGCTGGACTTCGTATCTGCTGCACGGGACCAACAAACCGTACGGAATCGGACGGCGGGCCTCGCATGGCTGTGTGCGCCTCTACCCGGAAGACATCGCACGGCTGTTCGGGGAGATCCCGGTGGGCACCCCGGTCACCGTCGTCGATCAGCCGGTGAAGATCGCCTGGGTGGGCGGTGAGTTGATGCTCGAAGCGCACCCCACCCAGACCCAGGCGGACCGGGTGGAGGCGGGAGAGCCGATGGCGCGTGACAGCGCGCCGGAAATTGCCTATCGGCTGATCTACGCCGCCCGCGCCCGGGCAGGGAGCCTCGACTGGCCCCTGATCCGCCGGACCCTGCGGAAGCGCAGCGGTGTGCCGGTCAGCGTACTGAAGCCCAAGGGAGCCGCGGGCTAGCGTCCGGGAGGGCAGGCGGTCCCGAACGGATCGTTCGGGCCGTCCCGCCCTCTACCGGAGGGACTCCTACTTCCGCATCTTGGTCTGCATCATGCGGTCCATTTTCATGGCCGCGGACTTGGCCTCGTTGGCCGCGCGCTCGGCGGCGGCGGCGGCACGTTCGGCGGCGCGGGCCGCATCGTCGGCGCGCTTCCCGGCGGCGTCGGCCTTGGCGCCCGCGGCGGCGGCGGCGGCGGCGGCCTGCTTCGCGGCCGCGTCGGTGGCCTCGAACTGTTGCATCGTCACCGTTTCGCAGCCGGCGACGAACATCAGGGGCAGCGCCGCCAGGGCGCAAGTTTTCAGAGCCTTCATTATCGTCTCTCCTCAGTCGGTCGATTACGGTTGCGGTCCGATGCGTTTCACCGAAGCAAGGGTTAGCCGGTAGACCCAACGGCGTCAATCGCGGCGAACCCGCGAAGCGTACAATACTGCGCGAGTCCGCGCCAGTATTCGCGGCCGCGATGAAGGGAGATTCATGGATTGGACGATCTATTGGTTCATGTTCCCGATTTCGATCTGTGTCGCCACCGCGGCGATGTTGAGCGGGATCGGCGGAGCGGCCCTCTTCACCCCGATCTTCCTGATCGCATTCCCGATTTTGGGACCCGAATACCCGCTCGCGACCCCGGCGGCGGCGGTCGGGGCGGCTTTGGCGACGACCGCGTTCGGCTTCGCATCGGGGTTCATCGGGTATTACCGGCGCCGGTTGATCGATTTTCGCGCGGCGCTTCCCTTTATCGCCGTAGCCGTGCCGGTGGCCGTCGTGGGCGCGCTGTTCTCCCATGCGATCGACCAGTCCTGGCTGAAGGCGACATACGCGGCGCTGATGCTGGTCCTGTTCGTCGTGCTGCTCCGCGACCGCGCGGTTGTCGAAACGGAGTCGGAGAGCGCCGGGGAGGACGAGCGGGACGCGTTCAGGGCGATCAGGGCCCGGGACGGCACGGTCTGGCGCTACCCGGCGCCGCGCCAGGGCAAGGGTGCGGCGGGCACGGCGGTCGGCGGCTTCCTGACGGGAATGGTCTCGGTCGGCATCGGCGAGACCGTCATGCCACAGTTGGTGCGCCGGAACCGGGTTCCCGTCCCGGTCGCCGCAGCAACATCCGTCCTGGTGGTGATCGTCACCGTGGCGAGCGCGTCCTTCGCCCATATTTCAGCGCTGATCGCCGGAGGGGGGTTGGGCGCGGTCCCATGGAATCTGGTCTGCTGGACGATTCCGGGGGTCATCGTCGGCGGACAGATCGGGCCCCGTCTCCAGGGCAAGATACCGCAGCGCAGCATGGAAAAGTCGATCGCCCTGCTGTTCGGGACCGTCGGGATGGCGATGGCCTGGATCGCCTGGCGCGAGATCGGTTGACAGAGATTCCGTCGCCGCCTCCTGCGTTTTGACCGTTGGAAGGAAGGAAATTCGGCGCTAGAATTTTGCCGTACGCTCCGGAATTGCCAGTCGACCGCCGGAACAGGCGAAACTGCGGGAGGGGCCGTTTCGATGCTGCTCAACTGGGCGTTGGGCAAGGTGGCGTCCACCGGATGCCTGACGCTGATCGACGCGAATGGACGCACCCACCGGATAGAAGGATCGCAGGGGCCGAGGTGCACGGTGCGGCTGCACGATCGGAGGCTGCACGTCCAGCTGGCGACCAATCCGTGGCTTCGGGTCGGCGAGGCCTATATGGACGGCACGCTGACCATCGAAGAAGGCACCCTCGGCGATTTCATCGAATATTGCTGCATCAATACGCGCGACGCCGACGAAAATCCGGTCTTCAGGCTGTCGGAATGGCTGAACCGCCGGACCCGCTGGCTTCAGCAGCACAACCCCATCGGCAGGGCGCGGCGCAACGTAGCCCACCATTACGACCTGTCGGACACGCTTTACGACCTCTTCCTCGACAAGGACCGGCAATATTCGTGCGCCTACTTCACCGACGACGACAACACGCTGGAAGAGGCCCAGGACAACAAGAAACGTCACCTCGCGGCGAAACTCCGGCTTACCCCGGGCCAGCGGGTGCTCGATATCGGCTCCGGATGGGGCGGGCTCGGGCTCTATCTCGCGGGAGTCTCCGATGTCGACGTCACCGGCGTGACCCTCTCGGAGGAGCAGCACAGGGTCGCCGAGCGGCGCGCCGCCGAGGCCGGTCTTTCCGGGCGCGTCCGTTTCCTGCTCGAAGACTACCGTCACCAAACGGGCCAGTACGACCGCATCGTCTCGGTCGGCATGTTCGAGCATGTCGGCGCCCGGCATTTCCGCGAGTTCTTCGCGAAGCTGCGCGAGCTGCTGCCGGACGACGGGGTCGCCCTGCTGCACTCGATCGGCCGCATGGAGCCCCCGGGCACCACCAGCGCGTGGCTTCGGAAATACATCTTCCCGGGCGGCTACACGCCGGCCCTGTCGGAGGTGCTCGCCGCGCTGGAGCGGGAAAAGCTCTATGTCACCGACATCGAGATATTGCGGCTGCACTACGCCAAAACGCTGTCCCACTGGCACCGGAGATTCCAGGACAACCGGGCGCATATCGCCGAGCTGTACGACGAGCGATTCTGCCGGATGTGGGAGTTTTACCTGAAGGGCTGCGAGATGGCGTTCCGGTACTGGAATCAGATGGTGTTCCAGATGCAGATCGCCCGCAACCAGGACGCCGTGCCGCTCACCCGCGACTACATCACCGACTGGGAACGCGCGCAGCTGGCCGCCAACGAGCGCCCGGACGAAATCGCCGCCTGAGTCCGTCCACAGGCCCCGGTGCCGGTATCGGCCTTGCCGACTGGGCGGTCGGGCCCGATGTCCCCGCGATTTCGGCGGTGTGAACAAGTTTCGCCCCCAACAAAGGGACGACGCGGCGACGGCGGCGCTACCGATTCGGGCCGCGCTCCATTACCGTTCTTGCCTTGCCGGGGGAGTGGAGTGTGGCCGAGACCGTTTCCGTTATCGAGAGCGAACGCGAGGGTCACCGCAGCCCGCCGGCGAATCTCGAAGCCGAGATGGGCCTGCTCGGCGCGATCCTGATCAACAACCGGGCTTTCGAACGGGTCTCGGAATTTCTCGCCGCCGAGCATTTCAGCGAGGAGTTCCACCGCCGCATTTACAGCGCCTGCAAGACCCTGATCGAGCGTGGCCAGAGAGCCGATCCGACCACGCTGCGCCATTTCTTCGAGTCCGACGATGTGTATCGCGCGATCGGCGGCGCGCCCTATGTCGCCCGCCTGGCCGCCAACGCGACGACGGTCATCAACGCCGCCGATTACGGGCGGCTGATCTACGACCTGTACCTCCGGCGAGAGCTGATCGAGCTCGGCACCGACGTCGTCAACGACGCCTTCGCGGGCGATCTTGAGGTGACCGCCGTCGACCAGATCGAGACCGCCGAACAGGGTCTCTACGACCTCGCCACCGCGGGCAGCTACGAAGGCGGTTTCCGTTCCCTGACGGAGGCGGTCGCCGACGCAGTGAACATGGCCCAGGCCGCGTTCAAGCGCGACGGCAAGACCGTCGGCGTGCCGAGCGGTTTCACCCAGCTCGACCTGATGCTGGGCGGGCTGCACAAATCGGATCTGGTCGTGCTCGCGGGACGCCCGTCGATGGGCAAGACGGCGCTCGCCACGAATATCGCCTTCAACGTCGCCCGGACGGTGGGCGCCGAGTCGGACGACCCCGGCAGGGCTCCGCCCGTGGTCGGGTTTTACTCGCTCGAGATGTCGGCCGAGCAGCTCGCCAACCGGATGGTCGCCGAACAAACCCAGATTGCCTCCGACAAGATTCGCCGCGGCGAGTTGAACGAGTCCCAGTTCGAGAAGCTCGTCCGGGCCAGCGGCGAGCTCGAGGGCCTGTCGTTCTATATCGACGACACGCCGGCGCTCACCGTCTCGGCGCTACGGACCCGCGCGCGCCGCCTCAAGCGCCAGCACGGGCTGGCCCTGCTGGTGGTCGACTACCTGCAGCTCGTCTCGGGCAGCCGGAACGCGCGCAACGAGAGCCGGGTCCAGGAGGTTTCGGAAATCACCCGCGGCCTCAAGACCCTGGCCAAGGAGCTCGACGTTCCCGTGCTCGCCCTCTCCCAGCTCTCCCGCGCCGTGGAGAACCGCGAGGACAAGCGGCCGCAGCTGGCCGACCTTCGCGAATCCGGCACGATCGAGCAGGATGCCGATGTCGTCATGTTCATCTACCGTGAGGAATACTATCTCGACCGGCAGGAACCGACGCAGCGGGCCGACGAAGACGCGGGCAAGTTCCTGGAACGGCAACAGCAATGGGAAGAACGCCGCACCAAGGCTTCGGGTCGCGCCGAAATCATCGTCGCCAAGCAGAGACACGGCCCGACCGGCAAGATCGTGCTGCGTTTCCACGCCGAGGTGACGAAGTTCGACAATCTGGAAGATCCGGGGGACATCGGCTACTGAACGCCGACCCGTCAGAACGCGCATGGATGACCGTCGACCTCGACTCGGTCGCGGAGAACTGGCGCGCGCTCGCCCGCCGCGCGCGGGGCGCGGTATGCGCGGCGGTGGTGAAGGCGGACGCCTACGGGTTGGGCGCGTCCGAGGTCGGCCCGGCGCTGAACCGGGCGGGATGCCGCGTGTTTTTCGTCGCCTGCCCCCGGGAGGGCATCGCGCTGAGGCGGGCGCTCGCCGATGCGCCGGCGGAAATCCTCGTCCTGGACGGCCATGTGGACGGCGAAACGGAGCGTTACGACCGCCACGCGCTCACGCCGGTCCTGGGTACGCTGGAAGGCGTGGCGGTGTGGTCCCGGCACGCCCGCGATCGGGGCGGCCGGCGGGCGGCGCTGATGCTGGACACCGGCATGACCCGGCTCGGCCTGGGTCCTGGGGAAACGGACCTGCTCACCGCGGAAGCCCATCGGCTCCACGGCATCGAGCTGTCCTTCGCGATGAGCCATCTCGCCTGCGCCGACGCGCCGTCCCACCCGCTCAACGCCCGTCAGAGGGCGGCATTCGACGCGATGCGGAAGAGCCTTCCACGGGCTCCCGCATCCTTCGCCAACTCGGCGGGAATCTTTCTTGGAGCGGAATACCACTACGATCTCGTTCGTCCGGGCGCGGCGCTCTACGGGCTTTCCGTCGTCTCCGGCGGGCCGAACGCCATGAAGCCCACGGTCCGGCTGCAGACGCGGATCCTGCAGTCGCGTTTCGTTGACTCCGAAACACCCGTTGGATACGGTGCCGGCCGCTTGATCGCCGCGGGTTCCACGCTTGCCACCATAGCGATGGGTTACGCTGACGGGCTGCCGCGCGCCCTAGGCGACCGTGGCAACGGGCGCATCGCGGGCAAGACGGTGCCGCTCGTCGGACGGGTTTCCATGGATCTCGCCACCCTTGACGTAACCGGAATCGCGCCCGAACTCGTGCGTCCGGGCTGTACCGTCGATCTGATCGACGCCGAGCACGATGCGGACGCGCTCGCCGCCGAGGCGGGCACGATCGGCTACGAGATTCTCGCGAGAATCGGCGGGCGCGTGCGGAGACTCTATCGCGGCGGCGCGGACGGTTCCGACGAATGAACCCCGTTGCATCGGTCGGGCGCGCGACGCTCAACTTCCTTGCCGCGGCGGGCCGCCTGACGCTCTTCGCCGGCACGGGCGCGATGCATTGCGTCCGTCCGCCGTTCCACTTCCGCCTGATCGGCCGCCAGATGATCGAGGTCGGCTATTACTCCCTGCCGGTGGTGGGCCTGACGGCGCTGTTCACCGGGATGGTGCTGGCGCTGCAAAGCTACAGCGGGTTTTCGCGGTTCAACGCCGAGAGCGCGGTCGCGGTCATCGTGGTGTTGTCGATCACGAGGGAACTCGCCCCGGTTCTGGCCGGGTTGATGGTGGCCGGGCGCATCGGCGCCGCCATAGCGGCAGAGATCGGCACCATGCGGGTTACCGAACAGATCGACGCGCTGACCGCGCTTTCGACCAACCCGTTCAAGTATCTCATAGCGCCGCGTCTTATCGCCGGCACGCTCACCCTGCCGCTCTGCGTGCTGGCGGCCGACGCGATAGGCGTTTTCGGCGGTTACCTTGTGGCGGTCAACAAGCTCGGCTTCAACACGTCGGCCTACCTCAAGAGCACGTTTCTGTACCTTGAAGTCGGCGACGTGGTTTCGGGGCTGGTCAAGGCGGCGGTTTTCGGCTTCCTGGTCGCCCTGATGGGCTGCTACCACGGCTACCACGCGCGGGGCGGCGCACAGGGGGTCGGCGCGGCGACGACCAACGCGGTGGTGTCGGCGTCGGTGCTGATCCTCGCGTTCAACTACCTGATCACCGAGGCGTTCTTCGCGCGATGACCGGGATTCGGAAAGCGGCGACGGGGACAGACCCGACGATTCGCATACGGCGCCTGTGCAAGGCGTTCGGACGCAATCGGGTGCTGGACGAACTCGATCTCGACATCGGCCGGGGCGAGTCCCTGGCGGTGATCGGCGGATCGGGAACCGGAAAATCGGTCCTGATCAAGAATATCGTCGGCCTCATACAGCCGGATTCGGGCAGTATCGCGATCGACGGTGTGGAGACCGTCGGGCTCGCCGGCGGTGCGCGGGATGAAATCCTGGCCAAGTTCGGAGTGTTGTTTCAAGGTGCGGCGCTTTTCGACGGCATGTCGGTCTGGGAAAACGTCGCCTTCGGCCTGATCCACAACGCGGGCCTGCCCCGACGCGAGGCGCGCCACGTCGCGCTCGCGAAGCTCGCCCAGATCGGCCTCGGCCGCGCCCACGCCGACCGATACCCGGCCGACCTGTCGGCGGGTATGCAAAAGCGGGTCGGCCTCGCGCGCGCGATCGCGGTCGAGCCGCAAGTCCTGTTCTTCGACGAGCCCACGACCGGGCTCGGTCCGATCATGGGCGAAGTGATCAACGACCTGATCGTAGAATGCGTACGGGACCTGGGCGCAACCGCACTTACCATCACCCATGACATGGCGAGCGCGCGCAAGATCGCGGACCGGATCGCGATGATCCACGCCGGCAAGATCATCTGGGCCGGTCCCGCCGAGGACATCGACCGAAGCGGCAACGCGGCGGTCGATCAGTTCATCCACGGCCGGACAGACGGGCCGATCCGCGCGGCTGTCCACGCGGGCTGAACGGCGGCGGTCCGGGAACCGCCGAGGGAGGCGCCCAGAATGGCCCGTCAGGCCAACCGATATGTCTGCCAGGAATGCGGCGCCGTCTTCCCCAAGTGGAGCGGCAGGTGCGAAGCCTGCGGCGAGTGGAACGCCATCGTCGAGGAACAGTCCCGCCCGTCCGCTCCCCGCGGGCTCGGCGCGGGGCAAGGGACGGCGATCGAATTCGTTCCCCTCGCCGGCAGCGAGTCCGATGCGCCCAGGCTCGCCAGCGGTATCGCCGAATTCGACCGGGTCACCGGGGGCGGGCTGATCGGCGGCTCGGCATTGCTGGTCGGGGGCGATCCCGGCATCGGCAAGTCGACCATGCTGCTGCAGGTAGCCGGGGCTCTCGCCGGGTCGGTGAAGGTGGTCTACATCTCGGGTGAAGAGGCCATCGACCAGATCCGTCTGCGGGCCCGGCGGCTCGGGCTCGGCGAGGCCCCGGTCGGGCTTGCCGCCGCGACCAGCGTCCGCGATATCGCCACCACCCTGGAAAGCGGCGAGGTTCCGCGGGCGGTGGTGGTCGATTCAATTCAGACGATGTATGTCGACACGCTGGAATCCGCGCCCGGAACGGTAGCCCAGGTCCGCGCCAGCGCACAGGAGTTGATCCAACTCGCCAAGCGGCGCGGTTTCTGCCTGCTGCTGGTCGGACACGTCACCAAGGACGGTTCCATCGCGGGCCCGCGTGTGCTCGAACACATGGTCGATGGCGTGTTCTATTTCGAAGGCAAGAGCGGCCATGAGTTCCGCGTGCTGCGCGGTCTGAAGAACCGTTTCGGCCCGACCGACGAGATCGGCGTGTTCGAGATGACGGGGCGCGGCCTCATCGAAGTCGCCAACCCATCGGCACTGTTCCTCGCGGAACGCCGGGACGACGTCCCGGGCGCCGCCGTCTTCGCCGGGATGGAGGGAACCCGCCCCGTCCTGGTCGAGATCCAGGCGCTGGTCGCCCCCTCGCCGCTCGCCACGCCCAGGCGGGCGGTGGTGGGCTGGGATTCCGCAAGGCTCGCAATGGTGCTCGCGGTGCTGGAGACCCGCTGCGGAATCGGGCTTGCCGGCCGCGACGTCTATCTCAACGTGGCGGGCGGGATGCGGATCGCCGAGCCCGCCGCCGATCTCGCGGTGGCCGGCGCGGTGCTGTCGGCCGCGTCGGACCGTCCGGCGCCGCCGGACGCGGTGATGTTCGGCGAAGTCGGGCTGGGCGGGGAGGTCCGCGGCGTCGGCCGGCCGGCGCTCCGGCTGCGGGAAGCGGCCAAGCTCGGGTTTTCGCGCGCCGTGGCGCCCGGGCGCGGCAATGGCGAGCCTCCGCCGCCGACGGGTATCGAGGTTACGGGAATCGGCCATTTGAACGATCTCGTCGCGATGTTCGGACCGCCTCGCCAGGCGGACGGCGCCGGCTGGCCGCGGCGGCACGAGGCATAGCGTGTCTCCGTTCGACCTTGCGGTAATCGCCGCGATCGCGGTGGCCGGTATCCTGGGGCTGTGGCTCGGCGTGGTCCGCGTCCTGCTGGGGATCGGCAGCTGGATCGGCGCGGCGATCCTGACCGTGTACGGCATGCCGCTTCTTCGTCCCACCGCGCGGGACTGGATCGAAAGCCCCTTCCTCGCCGAACTCGCGGCGGGAGGATCCATCTTTCTCGTCGGGCTGGTGCTCTTCACGATCCTGACGCACACGATCGCGGAGAGGGTGCGGGGAACCGCGCTGGGCGCGGTCGATCGGTCGGTCGGGCTGGTGGCCGGGCTGGCGCTCGGAATCGTGATAACCTCCGGCGGGTTCATGGTGGCGGAGCGCCTGCTCGATATCCCGGCCCGGGACGGCGAACGGCCGGAATGGCTGCGCGGCTCCCGGACCGCGCCTTTGTTGGGCTGGACGGCGCATTCCCTTCTTGCGTTGCTGCCCGAAGAGTGGCGCCGGGCCAGCGGCACCGAAGACCTCGCACCGGCCGTGCCCACCGATGCCGGGGAGGATGCAAAGCGGCTGATGACACCGATTCCCGAGAAGCCGGAGCAGCAGGACAAGCCCGGCTACAACAAGGACGAGCGGCGCGAGATGGACCGCCTCTTCAACTCCAGCCAGTGAACGGGCCAGGCATGACCGTTTCGATGGACGAGGACGACGACCGGCTGCGCGAGGAATGCGGCGTCTTCGGCGTCTGGAACCACGCCGACGCCGCCGCGCTGACGGCGCTCGGCCTGCATGCGCTGCAGCATCGGGGGCAGGAGGCGGCCGGAATCGTTTCCTTCGACGGCGACCGGTTCCACAGCCATCACGCGCCCGGAGAGGTGGGCGAGAATTTCAGCGACGAGGAGGTGATCGGTCGCCTGCCCGGCAACCGCGCGATCGGCCACAACCGCTATTCGACCACGGGCGAGGCGGTGCTGCGCAACATCCAGCCGCTGTTCGCGGACCTGTCCTCGGGCGGTTTCGCGATCGGGCATAACGGCAACCTCACCAATGCGCGGCGGATCCGCCGCGCGCTGGTCGAGCGCGGCTGCCTTTTCCATTCCACCACCGACACAGAGGTCATCGTCCACCTGATCGCCACTTCGTCGAAGGATTCGGTGGTGGACCGGCTGGTGGACGCCCTCGAACAAATCGTGGGCGCCTATTCCCTCGTCGCGATGACCAACACGGCGCTGATCGGGGTCCGCGATCCGCTCGGCGTGCGTCCTCTGGTGCTCGGGCGTATCGGAGACGGCTGGATCCTCGCATCGGAAACCTGCGCGCTCGACATCATCGGCGCCGAATACGTACGCGACATCGAGCCGGGAGAGATCGTGGTGATCGGCCAGGCGGGAGTGGAAAGCTTCGCCCCGTTCGCGCCCCGCCAGAGCCGGTTCTGCGTCTTCGAATACATCTACTTCGCGCGCCCCGATTCCACGGTGGAATCCGTCAACGTCTACGAGGCGCGCTGCAGCATCGGCGAAGAGCTCGCCCGCGAACATCCGGTCGACGCCGACCTGGTCATCCCGATACCCGACTCAGGCGTGCCGGCCGCGCTCGGCTACGCCCGCGAGGCGGGAATTCCTTACGAAATCGGCATCATCCGCAACCACTATGTCGGGCGTACCTTCATCGAGCCCAGCGAGCGCATCCGCCATCTCGGCGTCAAGCTCAAACACAACGCGAACCGCAACCTGATCCGCGGCAAGCGGGTGATCCTGGTCGACGACAGCATCGTCCGCGGCACCACCTCGACCAAGATCGTCGAGATGGTGCGCAATGCGGGTGCCGCGGAAGTCCACATGCGGATCGCTTCTCCGCCCACCACCCATTCCTGCTTCTACGGCGTGGACACCCCGGAACGGAGCGAACTCCTCGCGGCGCGCCACAACGTCGAGGAGATGATGCGGCTGATCGGGGTGGACAGCCTCGCCTATCTTTCCCTCGATGGGCTCTACCGGGCGCTGGGGGAGCCGGGCCGGGACCGGACGGCGCCACGGTTCTGCGATGCCTGTTTTTCCGGTAGCTATCCCATTCCCCTCGTCGACCGCCACGAAGGAGACACCGACGGCCAGCTCTCGCTGCTCGCGGAGTCGCGCTGAATGGCGCCGCCGCCGCGGCTGGAGGGGCGTGTCGCGCTGATCACCGGCGCATCGCGCGGCATCGGAGCGGCGATCGCCCGAAGGTTCGCCGCGGAAGGGGCGAGGCTGGTGCTGGCGGCCCGCGGCGTGGGCGGGCTGGAGGAGGTCGACGACGGGATCAGGGCCGCTTCGGGCGACGGCCGCGCGGCCACCCTGGTAGAGATCGACCTCGCCGAAGCGAGCGCCGCGGACAGGTTGGCGGCGGCCATTGCCGAGCGTTTCGGCCGGCTCGACATCCTGGTGGCGAATGCCGGGATGCTGGGGACGCTGGGGCCGATGCACCAGATCGATCCGAAGGAGTGGGATCGGGTGCTCGCCGTCAATCTGAGCGCCAATTTCCGGCTGATCCGTGCCTTCGATCCCGTCCTGCGCGCCGTCGAGGCAGGCCGTGCGATCTTCGTCGGCTCCGGCGCGGGCCGGGGCGCACGCCCCTATTGGGGGAGCTACGCGGTCTCCAAGGCGGGGCTGGAGACGATGGCGCTCTCCTGGGCGGCGGAGACCGCGAAGACGCGGCTCCGCGTCAACGTCGTCGATCCGGGCGGCACGAGAACGGCGATGCGCGCCGCGGCCTATCCCGGCGAGGACGCGGCAAAACTCAAGCCGCCCGACGCGCTGGGCGATATTTTCGTGAAGCTCGCCGCCGCCGACTGCACGCGGCACGGCGAGGTGGTACGCGCATACTGACCCCGGCTCCGGCAATCACGCCCGCCCTCCCGGCACATAGGGATTCCTGCCCTTGCGCAGGGCGATCCGGATCGGGACTCCGACCAGGCCGAAATCGTCCCGCAACCCGTTGGTCAGGTACCGCAGGTAGGATTCGGGAACCGCCGACGGGCGGGTGGTGAAGAGAGCGAAGGTGGGTGGTCGCGCCTTGACCTGGGTGATGTAGCGCAGCCTGAGCCGGCGTCCGTTCACGATGGGCGGCGGGTGGCGGTCGAGCGTTTCGGCGAACCAGCGGTTGAGCGGGCCGGTATCGACGCGCCGGTTCCACACGTCGTAGATCTCGAACGCCTTCGGCAACAGCCCGTTCACCCCGCGCCCGGTGAGGCCGGAGAGGGTCAGCACCGGGATTCCGCGGATCTGGGGCAGAGAGCGTTCGAGCCGGTCGCAGATCTCGCCCATGCGGCCGCTCCGGTTTTCGACGGCGTCCCATTTGTTGACCGCGAGCACCATCGCGCGGCCCTCCTCCGCGATCTGCCGCGCGATGGTGAGATCGCTCTTCTCAAGCCCCTCGATCCCGTCGACCAGCAATACCGCGACATGCGCGAAACGAATGGCGTTGGCCGTGTCGGCGGCGGTCAGCCGTTCCAGCCGTTCGCTGACCCGGGCCTTGCGGCGAAGGCCGGCGGTGTCGATCAGCCGGATGTCGCGGCCGCGCCAGGCCCAGGAAACCCAGATCGAGTCCCGGGTTACCCCCGGCTCGGGGCCGGTGAGGACCCGCTCCTCGCCCAGCAATCGGTTGACCAGGGTGGATTTGCCGACATTGGGCCGCCCGACGATGGCGAGGTTGAGCGCGCCGCCTTCGGCGTCCGCGTCTTCCGGGTCACCCGCGGCGACCGCCTCGGCGTGCGGCGCCAGGACATCGTAGAGAGCGGACAGCCCTTCCCCGTGCTCGGCCGAGATAGGCACGGGCTCGCCCAGGCCGAGCCCGTAAGCCTCGATCAGCCCGGCCTCGCCGGCGCCGCCCTCGCACTTGTTGGCGGCGAGCACAACCGGCTTGGCGAGCCGTCTCAGCGCATCGGCGAAATGGGAATCCAGGGGGGTGACGCCGGCGCGGGCGTCGATCAGCAGCATCAGCACGTCGGCATCTTCGATGGCTCGCCCGGTCTGGACCTGCATGCGGCCGGACAGGGATTCTCCGCGTTCGTCCTCAAGCCCCGCGGTGTCGATCACCTTGAAGGAAAGGCCGAGGAGCCTGCCCTCGCCTTCGCGACGGTCGCGGGTTACCCCCGGCGTCGGATGGACGAGCGCCTGACGGCGGCCGACGAGGCGGTTGAAAAGGGTCGACTTGCCGACATTGGGTCGCCCGACGATGGCGACGGTGAACGGCATCACCTGAGCGCGAGAAGTTCCGCGTCCTCGGTCAGCAGGAACACGGTCTCGCCGGCGACCGCGGGCGCGATAAACACCGGATCGGGCAACTCGACGCGGCCGAGCGGCTCCCCGGTATAGGGCGAGACCGACCAGACCTCGCCGGTGCTGCCGGCAATCAGAAGCCGGTCGCTCACCAGTACCGGCCCGGACCAGCTGATGGGTCCGCTCCTGTCCTCTTCGTCCTCGTATTGGGGCAGCGCGCGGACCCAGCGCACCCTGCCGTCGCGGCGCGACAGGCAGGCGAGGTGATTGTCGTTGGAAACCAGGTAGACGAACTCGCCGGCGACCCAGGCCGTGTGAGTGCCCCCGATCCGCCGTTCCCACACCCGGCGGCCGGTCCTGAGATCGATCGCTACCGTTCGACCGCTATTGCTCACGCCGATCACCAGGCCGCGGTCGATGACCGGCATTCCACGCACATGGGCGAGGCTGGAGACCGGATCGGTACGCCGCAGCGCCACCAGCCGGTCGGACCATGCCACCCGGCCGTTGGCCGCGCGCAGCGCGACGATCGCTCCGGAAGAGAACGGCGCCACCACGATCCCGCCGTCGACGGCGGGCGACGCGCCGCCGGCCAGCCCGGCGGGCTCGGCAATCTCTTCATGCGACCACACGACCCGGCCGGAGGCGGCGTCGAGCGCGAAGAGTTCGTTCGACAGGGTTACGACGAACACCCGCCCGCCGCGCGATGTGGGGGCGGCACGGATCGGGTTGGGCAGCCTGCGCCGCCACAGCTCCGTCCCGGTCGCGGCGTCGAGAGCGAAAACATGGGCGAACCCGGTGGTGACGTAGAGCCTGCCTTCGCCGACCGCGAGGCCTCCGCCGAGCGTTCCGTCTTCGCGGGTCTCGTCCCCGAGCTCCCGGTGCCACAGCAGGGACCCGTCGTCGAGGTCGAATACCCGGATCTCGGCGTCGACGTCGAGGGTATAGACCCGGCCTTTGGCGACGACCGGCTGCGCGAGCAGTTGCCCGTCGCTGCCGGAACCGCGGCCTATGTCGGCGCTCCAGCGCAGGTCGAGCGTTCCGGGCGCCGCCAGATGATGCATCGCGTGGCTCGGGAGGCCCCCCGCCTGCGGCCAGTTCGCGTTGGCCGCGGGCGGCGGCAGCTCCACGGGCAGGCGGGCAATCCGCGGATCGGGAACCAGCGTGTCGTCGAGGCCTATGACGGGAAGTCTTTCGCCGGGAAGAGGCGGGTCTTCCGCTTCGCCGAAAAAACCGTCCCCGCAACCCGCGGTCAGCAGCAACGCCCCGACCGCCGCGACGCGCGCGAGCTTCCGCGCCGGCGTCATGCCCGTCCCAATCATTTGCCGGTCACCATTCTCAGCAGCTGGGTGGCGCGCAAGCGGACGTTCGGCGGCGCATCGGCGTCGTCGACAATTCGCTGAAAATAGGTTTTGGCCTGTTCGAGATCGCCGGTGTTCCGCGCGATCAGGCCCAGGGTCTCCAACGCCAGGTGACGCCATGCGCCGTCCCGTTGCGCAAGCGGCTCGATTTCGGCCGCGATCCCTTGTGCGTCCGCGCCCGGCGCGTCGAGCGCGTTCTGCGCCGCAAGCAGGGTGGCGAGATCGCGCATCGGCCGGTCGAGCGCGTCGTCTCCGGCGAGCGCCCGGAAGGCCCTGGCGGCGCCGGCGCGGTCGCCGGAAGCTGCGCGCAGCGCGGCCGCGTGGAACCGGGCGAGAACGCCGTAGGTGGTTCCGGACTCGGCGCCGAGCGCGGCGAACAGGGCCTCCGCATCGCCGGTCTTGCCCTCTTCGGCGAGCGCCTTGGCGACCGCGAACTTCGCCCCTGCCTCAAGCTGCTGGTCGGTCCGGTATTCCTGCCAGCCCATATAGGCGGCGATCGCGGCCACCACGGCCACCGCGCCTCCGATGGCGTACTTGCCGTAGCGCTGCCAGAGCTTTTCCGCCCGCTCCTGGCGCAGTTCCTCGTCGATCTCGCGAAAGATGTCGGCCACGCTCGGCCCTCCGCCAGCTCCAGTCGATATCGGCGGTCTGCACCGCCTGCGGTCCGCCGGGCAATGGGATTACAGCCTCGCGGCGAAAACCGCAACATTCGCGGCGACTGCCATCGGTCGCGGGCAACTCACTCTGGACGCCGCGGTGGAAATGAGCCATATAGTTAACGTCGCGAAAGTGTCATCCGATGGGAGCGTAGCGGCAGACGAATGGCGACGGTATTCGACCTTCGTGCCTACCGGCAGGATCCCGGATTCGTCTTTTTCGACCGCCACGATCTCAACCGCCTCCTCACCCTCTACAGCCGCCGCGTCACGATGGGCGAGTGGAAGGACTACGCCATGGGCACGGGCGACGGCATGGCCATGTTCTCGGTCTTCCGCCGCGCCTCCGACCGGCCCGCCTACACCGTCGTCAAGGTCGCGGCGGGCGACCGCGGCAAGCCGGAATACATGGTCTATGACGGATCGCGGCGCCTTCGGCGGGGCGCTTCTCTGGGCGCGGTTCTCGACCTGTTCGAGCCGAGGCTGCGGCTGGTCTGATCCCGCGAGGCCGGGCGCGGGCAACCGGCCTCACTCATCGATAAGAACATGGCCGTTCGGCGTCCACTTGAAATAGGGCACCGGGCCGTCGCGCTCGTTTCCGGCGCCGTTCCCGAAGGACGCGCCGAAATGGGTCAGCACCCGGCGCGTGATCTGGGCGAGCTCCAGCGTCAACGCTTCCTCGACGGTGAACCACTTGAGGCCCAGGAGCTCGCGGGAGTCTCTTGCTTCGCCGGTCACCCGGTCGTGGGCGACGACGAAGAACCGGGCGTTGAACCTGACGGGACGGATCGGCGGGGTGACCGCGCGCGCGATATAGGAGAGAGCGCCCAGCGCCGGCGCGAACCCGGCGCCGAAAAAACCCTCCCAGCCGCGCGGCGGCGGTCGCCCGGGATCGGGATCGGGTCCGCCGATGATCAGCCCGGTCTCTTCGAAGGTCTCGCGGATCGCGGCCACCGCCATCGCGCGTGCCCGCGCCGGGCTCAGCCGCCGCTCCAGCCGCGCCGATGTTCCGGGGGCGAGCGCGGTTGCGCAGCGCACCCTTGAATCCCGGGCATCGATGCGCCCGCCGGGGAAGACGAAACGGTTGGGCATGAACCGGTGCCTGGCGTGTCGTTCGCCCATCAGCAACTCCAGCGCGCCGGCGTTTTCCCGGTAGACGATCAGCGTCGCGGCGTCGCGCGGCCGTGCGAGGGGTTCGCCGGGCGCGCGGACCGGCGGCGGTGAGGGAGGAGAATTCATCGGCGGAGCACGCGGCGGGGTATCGGGGCCGCTCCGGAAATCGTGGACGGGATCGCGGGCACGGGCTCCCAATCCGACACCCGCCTCAGGACCGCGCGGCGAAGCGCCTCGATGTCGCGCGCGCCGACGCAAAAGGCGGCGATTCTGAGCTCGTCGATCATCCGCGCCATTCGCTTCGCCGCCGCTTCGGCCGCCGCGTCGCCGTGTTCCAGCATCGGCGCCGCGGTACCGACCAGGGAGGCGCCCAGCCGGATCGCCTTGGCGGCATCGATGCCGTCCCGGATTCCGCCGCTCGCGAAGACCGGGCGGTCGGGGATCGCCCGCGCGACATCGATCAACGCGGCCGCGGTCGGGATTCCCCAGCCGGCGAAGCCGTGAGCCACCGCCCGGACCTCGGGGTCGGGCTGTCGATGGGCTTCGACCTCGCTCCAGCTGGTGCCCCCGGCGCCCGAAACATCGATTGCCGCGAGGCCGCAATCGATCAGTCGCGCGGCGGCCGCGGCCCCGATACCGTTGCCGACCTCCTTGCCGACGACCGGAACGTCGAGCGACGCGGCGAGGTCTTCAACCTTCCGGTAGAGCCCGGTCCAATCCCGGTCTCCGCCCGCCTGTACCGCTTCCTGCAGGGGATTGAAATGGAGGAACAGCGCGTCCGCGCCGATCGACTCGACCGCGCGCCGCGCCTCGTCCGCGCCGTAGCCGTGGTTGAGCTGGACGGCGCCGAAATTGGCGAAAAGCAGGATATTCGGGGCAACGTCGCGCACGCGATAGGATTCGGCCAGTGCGGGGTTCTCGATCATCGCGCGCTGGGAGCCGACACCCATCGCGATGCCGAGAGACTCGGCGGCGGCGGCGAGGTTGCGGTTGATGTCGCGCGCGCGCGCCGTGCCTCCCGTCATGCTGCCGATCAGCAGAGGCGCCCGCAGGTTCCGTCCGAACAGCCGCGTCGACAGATCGACCGCGTCGAGATCGATCTCCGGCAGCGCGGCGTGCTCGAAGAAGAACCGCTCGAAACCCGTCGATACTCCCTTGGCGGAGACATCCTGCCCGAGGACGGTATCGATATGCTCCCTCTTGCGGGCCTCGATATCGCCGCTCATCGCGCCTCAGCCGGCGACAAGGCGCACCGTCTGCCGCTCCTCGTCGACCGTGTCGAGATCGACATTCGCGGTATCGCGGCGCGGCGCCATGTAGCGTCCCGCGAACGAGACCTCGATCCCGTCCTCGGCGAATGGATAGGGGTCGAGCGCGTAGGTGACCTCGTCCCGCGGGGTCAGCGCGACGGTGGCGTCCTCGTGCCTCGATCTGGGGACATGGGTGAAAGTCTCGGGCTTGCGGTCGGCCGCGCCGTTGCAGTTGAAGTAGAGCGCCATCGTGTCGAAAAACTGCAGCTGCTTGTAGTTCTGCATCACCTGCGCCTCGTCCACCCAGGAGGCGGTATCGGGATTCTCCGCGAGCGCGTGCTTGAGGCGGGCCTGGCGTTCGAGCTCTCCGTTCAGCATGCCCTCCGCCGTGGCCCGGTTTTCCGCCGCGAGGTTGTCGAGCAGGACATGGTCCGACATGCCGTAGCGGCCGTTATAGAGGCCCCAGCTGTGCATGCTCGACAACAGCCCGCAATAGGCATGGTGGCGGCTGTTGAAGTCGGGCGAGGCGGCGGAGGTCTTGACGATCTCCGCGAACGGCGTCTGGACGAGGTTGTAGGGGAGCCCGCTGGCCGGGTCGAGCCGGCCCTGGGCGTCGAGATCCGCCCAGCCGGCGTCGTGATGGTCGACGATATAGAGAACCGCTTCGCGCGGTTCGACCGCCTCGAATTCCTCGTTGCCGAAGGCCCGCGCGAGGCGCCCGGCGAAGCTCGTATGCTGGGCCATCGTGATGACGAAACGCGGCTCTTCCGGGGGTGCGCTTTGCACGATCATCTTCAGGGCCTCCAGATCGGGTTTGCCCGGATTATAGCACGGAGCACGGCGTGGCCGGCATGCGGCATCCGGCATCCTTCCGGCCGGTCCATAACCTGTCACCCTCCCCCGACCCCTCCCGCAAGCGGGAGGGGGGACGGAAGGGAGCGCCCGGCGGGCGAGTCTCCCTCTCCCCCGCGGGGAGAGGGTCGGGGTGAGGGGGATACCGGAACCGCACGGCGACCGGGTACGACGGTCGAACCGCGGAGGAGCCGCCTACTCCCACTCGATGGTGCCGGGCGGCTTCGAGGTCACGTCGTAGACCACGCGGTTGATCCCCCGGACCTCGTTGACGATCCGGGTGCCGATCCGCGCGATCGTCGCATGGTCGAACGGGTAGCTTTCCGCCGTCATGCCGTCGGTGGAGACCACGGCGCGCAGCGCGCAGACCCGTTCGTAGCTGCGCTCGTCCCCCATCACGCCGACGGTGCGGACCGGGAGGAGGACCGCGAAGGCCTGCCAGATTTCGTCGTAGAGCCCGGCCGTCCTCAATTCCTCGAGATAGATCGCATCGGCCCGGCGCAGGATCTCGAGATTTTCCTCGGTCACGTCGCCGGGGATGCGGATCGCGAGACCGGGCCCGGGAAACGGATGCCGTCCGATCATGGTCTCGGGAAGACCGAGCGTGCGCCCCAGCTCCCGTACCTCGTCCTTGAAGAGCTCGCGCAGCGGCTCGACCAGTTCCATATCCATGCGCTCGGGCAGGCCGCCGACATTGTGATGGGACTTGATCACCGCGCTCGGCCCGCCGGTCACCGAGACGGATTCGATCACGTCCGGGTAGAGCGTGCCCTGGGCGAGGAATTCGGCGCCGCCCGCGGCCTCGGCCTCCGCCGCGAACACGTCGATGAAGGCCGATCCGATGCGCTTGCGCTTGTCCTCGGGGTCGGTGACGCCGGCGAGTTCTCCGAGGAAGCGTTCCCTGGCGTCGACGGCGCGCAGCGGAATGTTGTAGTGGCCGCGGAACAGCTCGACCACCGCCTCCGTCTCGCCGGCGCGCATCAGGCCGGTATCGACATAGACGCAGAAGAACCGCTCTCCCAGCGCTTCGTGGAGCAGGACGGCGGTGACCGCGCTGTCGACGCCGCCCGAGAGCCCGCAGACGACGCGCCCGTCCCCGACCTGCGCGCGCACCCGCTCGATCGCCCGGTCGCGATAGGCGGCCATGGTCCAGTCCCCGCCGCAGCCCGCGATCCGATGGGTGAAGCTCCGCAGGAGGGCCGCCCCGTCGGGCGTGTGGACCACCTCGGGATGGAACTGGACCCCGTAATACCCGCGGGCGTCGTCGGCGATGGCCGCGTAGGGCGCGCCCTCGCTGACCGCCACGGGCGCGAATCCCTCGGGCAGGCGCGTAACCCTGTCCCCGTGACTCATCCAGACCTGGGCGCGGTCGCCCGGTTGCCAGACATCTTCGAACAGACCGCAGGCCCCGGTCACGGTGAGCTCCGCGCGGCCGAACTCGCGCTCCTCGGCGCTGTCGACCGCCCCGCCGAGCGCCGCGCACATCGCCTGCTGGCCGTAGCAGATGCCGAGAACCGGCACGCCGAGGTCGAACACGATGCGGGGAACCCGGGGCGCCTCGGCCCGCGTGATGGAGTCCGGCCCGCCGGAGAGCACCACGGCCCTGGGCGCGAACGCCCCGATCGCCGCCTCGTCGTGGAACCAGGGATGAATCTCGCAATAGACGCCGTTCTCGCGGATCCGGCGCGCGATCAGCTGCGTGACCTGGGAGCCGAAATCCAGGATCAGGACGGCCTCGCCGGAACGCTCCATCCGCGGTCCCTAGCCGTGGGAGGCGGCGAGAACCGCCGCGTCGGGCCAGCCGAAGGCGAACTCCTCGATCGCCGAGCCGCCGAGCGAACCGGTCCGGCGGCCGACAAGGCGCCCGCCCAGCGCTTCGTAAAAATACCGCGCCGGATTGCCGGCAAGCACCCAGACGATCAACGAGGGTCCGAGCTCGGAGGCGAGATCGAGGGCCAGGGCGGAAAACAGCCTCCGTCCCACGCCCCCGTCCTGATGGTCGCGGTCGACATAGAGCGTGTAGACCTCGCTGTCATAGGCGAAGCCGCGCCGCCGGGCGGGACCGCCACCGCCAAATCCGATCACGTTTCCGCCGGCGGCCTCCGCGACCATGGTTTTCTCACCGCGCGCGGGATGGCGGATCGTGCCCGCCCACCGTTCGGCCCGGCCCTCCGCGCGGCGCATGTCGACGAGCAGCCTGTCGGGCAACAGCCCGGGATAGGCGTCCTGCCAACCGGCGACGTAGATCCGCGCGATCGCCGCGGCATCGCTCGGGCGGGCGGATCGAAGCACGGCCGTCATGGCGCCCTCACTCCCCACGCCGGTAGTTGGGGGCTTCGCGGGTGATCGCGACATCGTGGACATGCCCTTCGCGCACGCCCGCGTCGGTCGTCCGACGAAACCGGCAATTGGCCTGCATCGTCCCGATGGTGGGGTTTCCGGTATAGCCCATCGCGGCGCGAAGCCCGCCGACGAGCTGGTGCAGCACGCCCGCCGCCGGCCCCTTATAGGGCACGCGCGCCTCGATACCTTCGGGGATCAGTTCGAGCTCCCGCCTGACTTCCTGCTGGAAATACCGGTCGGCCGATCCGCGCGCCATCGCGCCGATCGACCCCATGCCGCGATAGGACTTGTAGGACCGGCCCTCGTAGAGGAACACCTCGCCGGGGCTCTCGTCGGTGCCGGCAAGGAGAGACCCGACCATCGCGCAGTCCGCCCCGGCGGCGATCGCCTTGCCGAGGTCGCCGGAGAAACGGATGCCTCCGTCCGCGATCGCCGGGACGCCGGCCTCGCGGCACGCCTCGGCGCATTCGAGGACGGCGGTGAATTGCGGGACGCCCACGCCCGCGACCACGCGGGTGGTGCAGATCGATCCCGGCCCGATCCCGATCTTGACCGCGTCCGCCCCCGCATCGACCAGGGCATGGACCGCCTCCGGGGTGGCCACGTTGCCGGCGACGACATCGGCGCGATTCGACATCCGCTTGATCCGCCCGACGACTTCGATGACCGCCCGGGAATGGCCGTGCGCGGTATCGACCACGATGACGTCGGCCTCTTCGTCGATCAGCGCCGCCGCACGTTCCGCCCCCTCGTCGCCGACGCCGGTCGCGGCGGCGACCCGGAGGCGGCCTTTTTCGTCCTTGGTGGCGTCGGGAAAGCGCTGCGCCTTTTCCATGTCCTTGACGGTGATCAGCCCGACGCAGCGATAGTCGTCGTCGACCACCAGCAGTTTCTCGATCCGGTGGGCATGCAGCAGGCGCTTGGCCTCATCGCCGTCGACCCGCTCGGTCACCGTGACCAGGTTGTCCGCGGTCATCAGCTCGTGCACGGGCTGGCCGCTCTCGCTGGCGAAGCGTACGTCCCGGTTGGTCAGAACCCCGACCAGCCGCCCGCCCCGCTCCACCACGGGAATACCCGAAATCCTGTGCGCGGACATGAGGTCGAGCGCATCGGCGAGCGTCGCGTCGGGCTCGATGGTCACCGGGTTGATCACCATGCCGGACTCGAACTTCTTGACCCGCCGCACCTCGCCCGCCTGACGGTCGATGTCGAGATTCTTGTGCAGGACGCCGATCCCGCCCGCCTGCGCCATGGCGATGGCGAGCGCGCTCTCGGTCACGGTGTCCATCGCCGCCGAGATCAGCGGGATGCCGAGCGGGATGCGCCGCGTCAGCTGCGTCGCGGTGTCCGCTTCGCGTGGAAGAATGGCGGATTCGGCCGGCACGAGAAGGACGTCATCGAAGGAAAAAGCCTCTTGAATGTCCATGCGCGGGCCATTGTCCAGACGCCCGGCAAGATACATGACGCGCCCGCGAATCCCAAGGGGGACGACCGCTTCGGCTCAGTCTTCCGAGCCGACTATGAATCCATAGCCGGCACCGAAGTCCCGCAGCAATTCACAGCCATAGCCGGCAAGTTCGTCGATAACATGCTGATCGTGGAAATCCTTGTCCTTGTCCAGGAAACAACTCCGCGTAGCGGGACTTAGCGCAAGATGGGAAAGAACCGACGCGTAGACGATTGAATCCTGAGGGGAAAAATCGTGCTCGCTCCGGCATTCTCTCGACATCGCCAGGACTTCCGCGTCGAGCGGAATTACTTCGACCGTCTTGGCAAGGCGCGAGTACACCTGGTCCAGCCGTTTCTCTTCCTCCTCGACGCTCGTAGTCAGCAAGCCGGTCATATCGTGGAATTCGCGGAGCCTGTCCGCTTGGGTTTCGGTACGGGCGATCTGGCCGAACTCCGCGTCCAGTTCGCGCTTCATTTTCGTGCGTCGCTTACGCCGTCTTGTCAGCACCTCGTAGGGTTCTGCCAGGCAATAGGCGGGGATGACAAGATGAACCCCGTCGGTCTCGACAAGGCCCAGAATCCGTTCGCAACTGTCGCTTTGCTCTTGGAGCAAGGCGAGTTCCAAAACGAAGTTCGATTCGACGTAGACGTTCACGCCGCCGCGTCGTACTCGATTCGGCCACCCTCGACAGCAGCGCGGAATCCCGACCGTTCGAGCCAATCCCGATCGTCGCCGTGTTCTTCGGTCGATACGGCCGACCACATGACATCGCCGAGCCAGGTCGCGACGATCAGTTCGAACGCGTGCCCGCCCACATTGCGGGAATCGATGCCCACCCTCTCGAAATACGGTGCGAATGTCGCTTCCGCGTCCACTTCATGCGTCGGTGGAAGTTCGACCGGATCGGTCCCGGCGTCCTTCCACAGATACAGCCGGTCTCGCGTGACCAGAAGAAAAAAAACGGCATCGCCGAATCCACCGAGAGCGAGAAGGTTCCGCCGTGTCTTGGCGGCCCATTCGCGGGAGGTGCCACGCTTGTTCTTGACCTCGGCGAGCGCGACCAGCCGGCCGCCAGGGTCGTAGAGGGCGAGGTCTGCACGGACGTACATCTTCACGCCGGCTTGTTCGATGACATCGACAGCGACAATGGGTGCTTCCCCGGGGGATGTCAAACAAGCGCCTCTCGCGAACGCCTCAGCCCTCCCCGCCGCCCCGGAAACCGCGGGCGACGAGGTAGAGCTCGGCGGACTCCGGGCGCGAGGCGGAGGGCTTGAAGCTGCGCACCTCGCGGAAACCGCGTTTGAGCTCGGCCATGAAGCCGGCGTCGCCGCCGCCGTGGAACGCCTTGACCACCAACCCGCCGCCCGGCTTCAGCACGCGGCGCGCGATCTCGAAGGCGAGTTCCGCGAGACGCTGGTTGCGGATCCGGTCGGTGCCGCGGTGACCGGTGGCGGAAATCGCCATATCGGAAAGAACGAGGTCGACGCCGCCCGCGAGCCCATCGATCAGCGATTCGGCCGCCGCGTCGTCGTCGAGATCCACGGTCCGGACTTCGGCGCCGGCGACGGGCTCCATCTCCCCGCGGTCGACGGCGACGACGCGGCCGCCGGGGGCGCGCTCGACGGCGACCTGTGTCCAGCCGCCCGGCGCGGCGCCGAGATCGAGAACCGCGGCGCCGCCGCCCAGCAGGCCGAACCTGTCGTCGATATCGATCAGCTTCCAGGCGGCCCGCGAGCGGTAGCCGTGCTTCGCCGCCGCGGCGACATAGGGATCGTTGAGCTGGCGTTGCAGCCAACGCGTGGAGGAGGGTTTGCGCCCCCGGGCCGTCTTCACCCGGACGGTCGCGCCTCGCCGTCCGACCTTCTTGCCGCGGCTGCCGCGCCCTTTCCCGTCACGCCCGGCCATACGCGGGACCGGTGCCGAACTCGGCGGCAAGCTGGAGCAGGATTCCTTCGCGGACGCCGCGGTCGGCGACGCGGAGCCGGCCGGCCGGCCAGGTGCGGCAGATCGCTTCCAGGATCGCGCAGCCGGCGACCACCAGATCGGCGCGTCCGTTGCCGATCGAGGGGTGCGCGGCGCGTTCCGCGTAGGTCGACCGGGACAGGAGCCCGCTGACCCGGCGGATCTCGTCGAAGGTGAGGTAGGAGCCGTCGACGACGGCGCGGTCGTAGCGCTTGAGGCCCATATTGACGCCCGCGATGGTGGTCACGGTGCCGGCGGTTCCCAGCATCTGCATCCGGCCCTGCCCGATGATTCGGCGGATGCCGTGCTCGGCATCGAACGGCGCCAGCATGGCGGCGACTTCGAGGACGGTCGCTTCGTACTCCTCGGCGGAGAAGTCGTTGGGTCCGTGCCGCTCCGTCAGCGTCACCACGCCGACCGGGAGCGATATCCAGCCGAGGATTTCCTGCCCGCCGTCGCCCGACAGCCGCAGCCAGACGATCTCGGCGCTGCCCCCGCCGACGTCGAAGATCAGCCCGTAGGGCACCGCCGGATCGAACAGGGGCAGGCAGCCCATCAGGGTGAGCCTGGCCTCTTCGCGCGAGGAGATGATGTCGAGTTCGATTCCGGTCTCGGCCGCGACACGGGCGAGGAAGCCGTTGCAGTTGGCCGCCCGGCGTGCCGCCTCGGTGGCGACATAGCGGGCGCGGGCGACGTGGTGGCGGCGGATCTTGGAGGCGCATACGGCAAGCGCTTCGACGGTGCGGACGATCGCCGTCTCGCAGAGCTCCCCGGTCGCTTCGAGCCCCTGGCCGAGCCGGACGATCCGCGAGAAGCCGTCGATCACCTTGAACCCGTCCGCGCTCGGCCTCGCGATCAGCAACCGGCAGTTGTTGGTGCCGAGATCGAGGGCCGCGATGATGCGGCCCCGGTGGCGGCGTTTGCCCGCCGGCGTCCTTGCGGATCGGGGTCGCTGTGTCGGCCGGCCTTCCACGTCCTCCGCCTTTCCCCCGCCGCGTCCTCGTCGCGGACCGGACACCGTTGCCGGCAAATTCTACAGGCAACGTTAGTTATCTAACAATCGTCGGGCGCACATCCGTCCCGCCTCGTCGTTATGCCCGGGCGTGTTCCACTGCTGTCCGGTTTGGAATTTCGACGGGGGCTCCGCGCCGATGGTCGGGGACAAGGTCGAGCGGTGTCGGCGTCTCCCGGCATTCCCCTCTTTGTCGTCATGCCCGGACTTGTTCCGGGCATCCACGTCTTGCGGCATCGCGGTGTGAGCCGGGAGCGGACGAACCGGCGGAGGGACCTGGATGCCCGGAACAAGTCCGGGCATGACGGTGGGAGGGATGTCGGCGCGCCGAAATCGGTGTCTCGGGTCGCGCGATGCCGTGGAAACCCGCTGGTACCCAAGCGATCCAGCCAGCCCATCTAAACTGGACAGCAGTGGGCGTGTTCCGGGCTTCCACGCCGCTCCGCCGCGAGACGGCGTCCGCCCTCCCCCGGCCCCTCCCGCAAGCGGGAGGGGGGAAAGCAAGGAGGAGTGGGCAAGGGAACTCCCTCTCCCCCGCGGGGAGAGGGTCGGGGTGAGGGGGCTGAAACCGTCGCGTGCGAACCGGGCGCACGTCAAGCTATCCATATAAGCCCCCTTCGGAACACCGCCTTGATCGGCCACCGAATAGCGTTATTCTCAGCCCGGCCCGAGCCGTTGGGGGATAGTTTAACGGTAGAACTCTCGGCTCTGACCCGAGCAGTCCTGGTTCGAATCCAGGTCCCCCAGCCATTCGCGGCAATTCCGGAGATGCCGAGAGCCCGATGAAGCCGGCCCCGTTCACCCATCATCTGCCGGGGACGGTTGACGAGGCGGCGGCGCTCCTCGCCGCCCACTCGGCCGAGGACGCGCGGATCCTGGCCGGCGGGCAGAGCCTGGTGCCGACGATGGCGTTCCGCCTCGCCCGCCCGGCGCACCTGATCGACATCAACCGCATTTCCGGCCTCGACGAGATCGCCATGAATGCCGACTCCATGTCGATCGGCGCGCTCGCCAGGCACTGCGCGTTCCACCGCCCGGTCGAGGACGGACCGCTCGGCGCCCTGCTGTCCGCCGTGGTTCGCCATATCGGCCATTACCCGATCCGCATGCGAGGGACATTCTGCGGCAGCCTCGCCCATGCCGACCCCGCCTCGGAATGGTGCCTCGTCGCGGCGACGCTGGATGCCCGGCTCGCGGCGCGAAGCGTGCGCGGCGCGCGCGAGATCGCGGCGGCCGCGTTCTTCGAATGGGCGATGGTGACCGCGCTTGCCGACGACGAATTGCTGACCGCGGTAGCGCTCCCCCGCCTCGCGCGGGACACGCGCTGGGGGTTTTGCGAGTTCGCCCGCCGCGCCGGCGATTTCGCGCTCGCGATGGCGCTATCGGTCTACCGGGTCGAAAACGGGGTCATCGTCGAACCCCGGGTGGGTCTTGGCGGCGTGGAGGCCCGCCCCCGGCGCATTCCGGAGGGCGAAGCGGTCCTGGCGGGCCGCGCGCCGCACCCGGATCTCTTCCGCGAGGCCGGCGCGGCGGTCGCCGGAGCGGTGGACGCGATGTCGGATTCGCATGCCAGCGCCGGCTACCGGAGCGAGATCGCGGCGGTGATGGTCGAACGCGCATTGGCGGACGCCGCCCGATGACCGCCCCGCGCGAAGTCTCGTTCACGATCAACGGCGAAGTCCACACGGTCCGCGTGGAGCCGCGCAAGACGCTCGCCGATACGATCCGGGAGGATTGCGGCCTGACCGGCACCCATCTCGGCTGCGAGCACGGGGTGTGCGGCGCCTGCACGATCCTCCTCGACGGCGCGCCGGTCAGAAGCTGCCTGATGTTCGCCGCCCAGGCCGAAGGCACCGCGATTCGCACCGTCGAGGGGCTCGCGGACGGCGACACGCTGCACCCGCTGCAACAGGCCTTCATCGACCGTCACGCGCTGCAATGCGGGTTCTGCACCCCGGGCTTCCTGATGCTGGCGGCGGGGGTTCTGGAACGCGAACCCGACATCGACGAGCAGGGGCTGCGCGAGGCGCTGTCGTCCAATCTCTGCCGCTGCACCGGCTATCTCAACATTCTGGATGCGGTGAGGGATGCCGCGGCCGCGATGAAGGCCGGGCCGGGATGACCTCCCGCCGCGAGGCGTGGATCGGCAAGCGGGTGGAACGCCTTGAAGACCCGCCGCTGATCAGGGGCACGGGCCGGTTCGTCGGCGACATATCGTTTCCGCGCCAGCTCCATATGCGCATCGTGCGCTCCGACCGCGCGCATGCGGAACTGTTGGCCGTGGATGCGGCGGAGGCCCGCGCGGCGCCCGGCGTCGCCGCCGTCTGGACCGCGGAAGACGTCGCCGATATCGGCCCGATCGCGTTCCGCGCGACCAGGGTGAAGGGGCTGGAGCCCTACCGGCAGCACATCCTCGCGCGCGGCAAGGTCCGCTATGTCGGGGAGCCGGTCGCCGCGGTGTTCGCCGACACCCCCTATCTGGCGGAAGACGCGGCCGAGCTGGTCGCGACGTCGTACCGCGACCTGCCGCCGATCCTCGGGGCCGGGGACGAACCCGGCCCGTTCGACGCGGAGCGCACGACCGAGGCGCATGTGCTGGAGAAGGCGCGCGGCGACATCGACGCCGCGTTCGAGGGCGCCCATGCGACGGTGGAAATCGAGGTTTCGGTGGGCCGGCATTCCGCGGTGCCGATGGAGACCAGGGGCGCGGTCGCGGTCCACGATGCCGGGCGCGACGTGCTCGAACTCCACGGCGCGACCAAGCGGCCGCATTTCAATCGGGACCAGATGGCCGCGGCGCTCGGCCGTCCTCCCTCCTCCGTCCAGTTTTACGAGGGACAGATCGGCGGCGGTTTCGGCGTGCGCGGCGAGCTCTATCCCGAGGAATACCTGGTCTGCGCCGCGGCGCTCCGCCTCGGCCGGCCGGTCAAGTGGATCGAGGACCGCTGGGAGCATTTGCAGGCGACCAACCATTCGCGCGAGCAACGCCACCGGATTCGCGCCGCCGTCGACGCCGACGGCACCGTGCGCGGCGTCGACGGCACGTTCTTCCACGACCAGGGCGCCTATATCCGCACCCACGGCGTACGCGTACCCGACATGACAGCGGGCATGATGCCGGGCCCTTACCGGATTCCCGCGTTCCGGTCGCGCGGACACGTCCGTCTCACCAACAAGACACCGGCCGCGACCTACCGCTCGCCCGGCCGCTACGAGGCGACATTCGTCCGCGAACGCCTGTTCGATGCCGTCGCCGCGCATCTGAATGTCGACCCGGTAGACATCAGGCGGCGCAACCTGATCGCGGCGGAGCAAATGCCGTTCGCGGGCGGGATCGACACGATCGACCACGAGGTTGTCTACGATTCGGGCGACTACGCGAGGCTGATCGACAAGGCGCTCGAACGCGCGGACTGGGACGAAATGCAGGCCGAAATGTCGACACGCTGCGCGAATGGCGAGCTGGCCGGCGCCGGGCTCGCGCTGTTCGTCGAGAAGAGCGGCCCCGGCCCGGCCGACGGGGTGCGCATCCGGGTCGACGTCACGGGCACGGTTGAGCTGCTGACCGGCGGCGCCTCGCTCGGCCAGGGTTTCGAGACCGTCATGGCGCAGATCTGCGCGGAGACGCTCGGGGTCGACTACCGCCGGGTTCGCGTGGTCCACGGCCGAACGGATGTCATCGACTACGGCTTCGGCGCGCATTCCTCGCGCGCCACGGTGATGACCGGCGAGGCGGTCCGCATCGCGAGCGAAAAGCTGCGGGCCAGGGCTATCGAGACGGCCGCGGAGTTGCTCCAGGCGCCCGCCGAAGCGCTCGATGTCGCCGGCGGGCGGGTGGCGCGGACCGACCGCGAGAGCGGCGCGGAAATCGAACTCGGCGAGATCGCCCGCCGGCTGGCGCCGGGCTCGCCCTTGCTCGCGGGACGCGATCCCGGCCTTTCCGCCGAAGGCTGGCACCGCACCGATTTGATGGCCTACCCCTACGGCGTTCACATCGCGGCCGTCGGCGTCGACCGGGGCACGGGCGCGGTCGATGTCGAGCGGTTCCTGATCGCCTACGACGTGGGCCGCGCGGTGAACCCGATGCTGATCGACGGCCAGCTCATGGGTGGCTGCGTGCAGGGAATCGGCGGGGCTCTGCTGGAGGAATTCCGCTACGACGAGACCGGCGCGCCGCTCTCGGTCACCTTCGCCGACTACCTGATGCCGACGCTGGCCGAGACGCCGCCCATCGACCTGCTGCTGACCGAGGACGCGCCGAGCCCCTATAACGGATTAGGCGTCAAGGGCGCGGGCGAAGGCGGCATCAACGCGGTCGGCGCAGCCATCGCGTCGGCAATAGACGCCGCCATCGGCATCCCCGGCGCCATCGACCGCCTGCCGGTCACGCCGGAACGGCTGCGGGCGATTTTGAAGAAGGCGGGGAAGGCTTAGCGAAGGAGTGTTCGATACGGCGCTGTCGCGCCTACCCGGGGTGAAGAGATCCTTGAAATTGAAGAGAAAAAACCTTCATCCCGAGTAGGCGCGACAGCGCCGTATCGAGGGACGCGCCACTGTCACGCTGTGCCCGGCGTTTCCAACCAAGACAGACAGGCTCCAATGTTCCGCTTGCGACGTTCTTTGGCCTGACATCGCGCCGAGGAATGCTCTGACCCCACCCGCCCGGCCATGACGAGTGGTGCAAGCTGTGCGAGAACACGCCTACCTTGGAAACAAGGCATTGAGTCACCTGTACCGGAGATAGGTCAATGCCACGCAGGAGAGTATCGGGCGCCCAACCGTTCCGCGGGCGTATGAAGCGCAAGGCACGAATGGGGCGCGAGACCGCACCCCGCCGGGAAGCCCCTGCGCCCGACCTCAAGGCTTTGCTTACCCTCGCCCCGCTCGGCGGGATCGACCTCGAACGGTCGCGCGACCCGGGTCGTGAAATCGACCTCTGACAGGCACGATTAGCATCATGAACTCGGTCGGGACCGCTTGAGCTCTGCGCAGCGAGAGGGTGACGGATTGGCGAGTTGATCGCCGCCTGCGTGGCGGCGACGCGGGCGGGGCCGAGGACCTCGCCGCCGCCACGGTGGCAGACCTGGTGCACAAGGGCTGAGGTGACAACGTCTATGTCGCGCTTCCCCCCATCACCGACGGGAACAGGGATCATCCCGATTCGCACCGCAATACGCTAAGCATTCGATCACTCCAACGACGCCCATCCAGACCTGACAGGATTTGTTGTGAAGAAAAAGAAATACCGCCCCAAATTAAAGTCTACCGCGCTGGACCGTCGGCAACGAACAGGCAAGAAACTCCTCTCTCCGTTTTCGAGAGTCCAGAATCTTGTCAACTGGACATCCTGGACAAACGATCGTCTGCCCAACATCCTTTGGGCATGCGTTCTGGCCGGTTCGCTCGATCGGGACCACTATCTGGCCCTGTTTCGCGAGATAGCGACTTCGGCGCGATATGCGCTCGAAGATGAAGATCACGCATCGCTTTGCCACAATTTTCTGTCGACGCTCGACCAAGACGCCTTTGACCGAATTTTTTCTCCGCTGGCCTCTGACGACGGTGCCGCACCGCTTGCACAATGCCTCACCCTCATTGATCGGCTTCCGGATGTCGAGCACTGGCGGCGTCTATTCCCGCATACTGCGCCTTCCACCGAATTGTGGGACACGTTGGCCCGCGGGGTGTTCCACTGCATCGACCATCAGTCCCAGGCGGCAACCGATGTCCGGTGGCTCAAGGTCGTGTTCCTAGCTATCTCCGGAAAGCTCCTCTTGCCCGGAGATCCAGAATCGCCCAGAGAAGACGACCTTGTGGAGGAACTGCGTCTCTATCCCGACCATGGCGACATGCGCAAGGTAAGGCCAACGATACGAGCGATCGAAATGACGCTAGGACCCATGGAGGTCGGCTCGGAAAAGGGCGAAGCAATACCGGGATTCGATTCGGAAGCCACTTGGAATGAACTGTTTCAGAAGACCGACTGCGTGTTGGGTACGCATTCAGCCCCACTCGCCGAAGACCGCAAGGCCCTGGTCGACGAGCTCACCACGACCATAGATCAAATCATCGACCATTTTCTCGCTTCGATTTCCACGACGGGCGTCGATGCGAGAATGGATGCTTCATTCGGTATCGCTCTGTATGCACTTACATTGACGTTCGAACTGGCTCACTCTCCCGGTCGCATATTCGCTTCCGGTCGAATACTGCTGCGAACGATTGCCGAATGTCTGATTACGCTGACCTATTTGAGGGTCGGGGACAACCCCACGCTTTGGCGTCAATTCCGCAACTACGGTGTAGGGCAGACGGGGCTTGCGTTCCTGAAGACGTCGGGATTGGACGATGTGCCCGATTACCTCGATATGGCAAAGCTCGAAATGGTGGCGAACGAAGATACGTGGCTGGAATACCAGGATATCGATTTCGGCGCCTGGGCTAACAAGAACCTTCGTGCCATGTCAGAAGAGGCGGGAGTGAAGGACGTGTACGACAGGTACTACGACTGGCCGTCGGGTTTCGTCCACGGCAACTGGGGCTCGATTCGAGACGCAGCGTTTACCACATGCCTTAACCCGCTTCACAGGTTTCATCGCGTTCCGCGCCCGTTGCAACCAATGCCGTCTGTCCTGGTTGATTGCTGCAAGCTCTGCAATCGCACGCTGGACGAACTCAATGGCCTGTATCCAGCGTTCCGCACGCGGATTCAGTGGCACAAGACCTGACCGCGCCGCTGGTTTGGCTCGTCCCCGCTCAGCTACCCTTGACCCCTACGATCAACATTGAGAAGTCTCAAACGACTACCCCTAGAGACGGGGAACGGTCAACGATGAGCGCCGTCCCGACCACCCCGGCGGCCGCATCCCGCCAGCTTCGACCGTCGGGAGGTCGAACACGACGCTGGTGATACGGAACTCCACGATTATGTTCTTGACACCATATGTATATGAAACCATGTTTATGTCGTGAGTTGGGCGGTCGAGTTCCACGAAGAGTTCGTGCCGGAGTTTCGCGGTCTGCATCAAAACGTCCAGGATGAGATCTTTGCCGTCGCCCGCCTGCTGGAACGCTTCGGACCGCGGCTCGGACGTCCCCGCGTGGACACGCTGAACGGCTCGCGCCATGCGAACATGAAGGAGATGCGCTTCGACGCGGCCGACGGAGCATGGCGCCTAGCCTTCGCATTCGATCCCGAACGCAATGCCATACTTCTCGTTGCCGGTGACAAGTCGGGAGGTAGTTCCAGACGGTTTTATCGGACGCTCATCCGCAAGGCCGACGAGCGCTTCGACGGACACCTCGCCCGGCTCGCCGAGAAAGGAGGATCGCGATGACCGCGAGCCTGAAGACCATGATGGCGGACCTCGACCCCGCCCGGCGCCGCAAGATCGAGGAACGCGCCGCGGAGCTCATCGCCGAGGAGATGACGCTGCGCGAGCTGCGCAAGGCCCGGCATCTCACCCAGGTCAGCGTCGCGCGCGAGCTCGGCATCGGCCAGGACGGCGTCTCGCGGCTCGAACAGAGGAGCGACATCCTGCTGTCGACGCTGCGCCGGACGGTCGAGGCGATGGGCGGAAGCCTGTCGCTGATGGCGCGGTTTCCCGACCGGCCGCCGGTCGAGCTGTCCGGCTTCGCCGGGCCCGAAACGGACCGATAGAGCTCCGAAGGAGTAACGGCATGCCGACTCGATCGACCGCCGGGTTCGGCGTGGGTGCGAGCGTTCCGCGCAAGGAGGATGCGCGGTTCCTGCGCGGGCGCGGGCGCTACGTCGCCGACATCGCGATGCCGGGCGCGCTGGAGGTCGCGTTCCTGAGGAGCCCGCTGGGCCATGCCCGGATCCGGGATGTCGTCAAACCCGGCGGAGGAAATGTCTACCTCGCCGACGACCTGCCCGGTATGCGCCCGATCCGGGTGGTGCCGGACATTCCGGGCTTCAAGCCGGCCGACCACTGGCCGCTCGCGCGGGACAAGGCGCGCTACGCGGGCGAGCCCATCGCGGCCTGCGTCGCCGCGACGCGGGCGGAGGCGGAGGACCTCGCGGCCTCGGCGGTGGCCGATCTCGAACCCCTCCCGGCGGTGGTCGAGCCGCTCGCGGCGCGCAGCGACCCGGCGGCGCTGGTGCACGAGGAATGGGGCGACAATGTCTATGTCGCGCTCCCCATCGCCGGCGGGGACATCGACTCGGTGCGCGACGCGCCGGTCCGCGTCACCCGCGACTACCGCATGAACCGGCAGTCGACGATGCCGCTGGAGGGGCGCGCGGTGCTCGCCCATTGGGACGAGCGCGCCGACGAGCTGGTGGTCCACCTGACCTCGCAGATCCCGCACATCATGCGGGTCGGTCTGGCCGAAATGCTCGGCCTCCAGATGCGCCAGGTCCGGGTGATCTCGCCCGATCTGGGCGGCGGGTTCGGCGGCAAGGCGCGGATGATGCCGGAGGACCTCGCGGTCTGCGCGATCGCGCTGGAGACCGGCCGCCCGGTGCGCTGGATCGAGGACGCGGGCGAGCATTTGAGCGCCGCCTGCCAGGCGCGCGAGCATGTCTACCGGGTGACGGCCTATGCCGACCGGCGCGGCATCGTCGCGGGGATCGATGCCGAGATCACGATCGACGGGGGCGCCTATGCGCTGTGGCATACCGGCCCGTTCATGGAGACCGGGATGGCGGCGCGCAACCTGCCCGGCCCATACCGGATCGAACATTTCCGCGCCGAGACCTGGACGGTCGCCACCAACAAGCCGCCGCTCGGGGTCTATCGCGGGGTGGCGCGGCCGGGCGCCTGCTTCGCCATCGAGCGGACAATCGACGAGGTCGCCCGCGCGGTGGGGCGCGACCCGCTGGAGGTCCGGATCGACAACATGGTCGGGCCGGACGAGATGCCCTACCGCACGGTCTGCGACATGAAGTTCGACAACGGCGACTACCCGGAGGCGGTGCGCCGGGCGGCGCGCCTGGTCGACTATGACGGCGTCAGGGCGCGCCAGGCCGGGAGGCTGCCGGACGGGCGCCTGCTCGGCGTCGGGCTCGGCAGCTTCACCGAGCAATCCGCCCACGGCGCCGAGGAATGGGTGCGCCGCCGCACGCCGATCGTCGCCGGCTACGAGACCGCCACCGCGCGGATGCATGCGGACGGCACGCTGCATTTGCTGGTGGCGATCCACAGCCACGGCCAGGGGATGGAAACCACCCTCGCCCAGATCGCCTGCGAGGAGCTCGGCATCCACCCGGACGACGTTTCGGTCCGCTTCGGCGACACCGCCGTTTCGCCGTTCGGCATGGGCACCTTCGCCTCGCGCTCCATCGTCATGGGCGGCGGCGCGGTCTCCAACGCCTGCATCGCGCTGCGCGGGAAGATGGCGAGGATCGCCGCCCACCATCTGCAATGCGACGCCGGCGAAATCCGCTTCGCCGACGGCGAGGCGGCCGGGCCGTCGGGCTCGATCTCCTTCGCCGAGATCGGCCGCATCGCCCATCTCCGCCAGGAGCAGCTGCCGGACGGCATGGACCCGGTGCTCGACGTGACCGAGACCTGGGAGCCGACCGAGTCCTCGGGCGTCTTCTCCTATTCCACCCACGCCGCCGCGGTCGCCGTCGATCCGGCGACCGGCGCGGTCGAAATCCTCGACTACGCGGTGGTCGAGGATTGCGGCACCGTGGTCAACCCGATGGTCGTCGACGGCCAGATCGCCGGCGGCACCGCGCAGGGGATCGGCACCGCGCTCTACGAGGAAGTCGTCTTCGATAGCGACGGCCAGCCGCTCGCCACCACCTTCGCCGACTACCTGTTGCCCGGCGCTGTCGAGATCCCCGCCCTGGCCATCGGCCACATGGCGACGCCCGCCACGTCGACGAAATTCGGCATGAAGGGGATGGGAGAAGGCGGCGCCATCGCCCCGCCCGCAGCCATCGCCAACGCGCTGGCCGACGCCTTCGCCGCCACCGGCGCGCAGTTCAACGAGACCCCGCTCACGCCCCGGCGGGTGCGGGCGGCGATCGTGGGGGCGGAGGGGGAGCGGGACCCGGACCGTTCAGACTGAACGATTCTTGGCGCTGTTCCTCTCGTCATGGTCGGCGAGGCACCCGCCCCATGTCGTCATGCCCGGACTTGTTCCACTGCTGTCCGGTTCAGTCGTTCAGGGGCCCTGCACCAATGGTCGGCAACGTCCCGCCCCCCTCGTGTCACCCCGGACTTGTTTCACTGCTGTCCGGTTTGAATGGGCTGGACCGGGCGAAAGGCATAGGTACGAGCGGGTTTCCGACGGATCGCCTGACCCGAGACACGGATTTCGGCGCGCTGGCATCCCTCCCACCGTCATGCCCGGACTTGTTCCGGGCATCCACGTCTTGCGGCATGGCGGTGCGAGCCTGGAGCGGTCGAGGCGGCGGAGGGACGTGGATGCCCGGAACAAGTCCGGGCATGACGACAAGGAGGGGCGTGCCGGAGGACGCCGACACCGCCCGACCTTGTCCCCGACCGTCGGCGCGGAGCCCCCGATCGCCTGAACCGGACAGCAATGGCCTTGTGCCGGGGTCCAAGGCAACGGCACCGTTCTCGCCCGGCTTCCCCCGGATCGGCGTCCGGGGCAGGCCTGGACCCCGGCACAAGGCCGGGGTGACAGCCGGGGAAACGACGGGAGACGCCGGCGCGCCGAAATCCGTGTCTCGCGTCGAACGATCCTCTGGAACCCCGCTCGTACCCATGCCTTTCGCCCGGTCTGCAAGAATCAAACCGGACAGCAGTGGACACGACGGCAGAATGGTCGCGGATCTCCGCGCTCCGCTTCGTCCTCGACAGGTGCCGGCCTTGTTTGCTCGGCGAGGATCGTGAAGAGTTGGCGAATGACCGAGAAACATTCCATTTCCGACGCGCGCCGCAACCTCTCGAAGCCGATCGGAGAGGCGGAGAGCGGCAAGACCGTGGAGTTGACCCGGCGGGGCAAGCCGGTCGCCGTGCCGATCGGCTACGGGAATTTCCGTCGTCCCTCGGCGAACCGGCGCGGCTTCTCCGCGGCATACCGGGACTTCACGGAAACGGTCGATCTCACCGAACTCGATCTCGACCCGGACGAACTGTTCGAGGGTGTTCGGGACAGGACGCCGGGCCGATCCTTGCCATAACCCGGCGACGCTGTTTCCATTCCGGACCGCGCAGTCTCGAAGGGAGACCCCGCCATGCCGCCTACCCGCGCCCATCTGGTCGGTAGCCTGCCCTACCCCGACGCCGACACCGCTTTCGCGGAGATCGCCGCGCGCCTCGGCGGGCACCTCAAGCGCATCCCGGACGGCGAGACCGGCGAGCGGGCGCGCTGGATCTTCTGGCAGCGCGGCAAGGTGGCGGATCACCCGGCGATGGAGGTCGCGGCGGACGAGGGCAAGGCGCAAATCCATCAGTGGGACGGCAAGCTGATCCGCGAGTGGGAGCTGTTCCGCTTCAAGCCGGGCGTCGATCCGGCGGAAGTCGACTTCGATCCCGGCTATGCGCCCGAGGCGATCGCGTCCTACGCCCGGTTCGCCGAGATGCGCAAGGCGGGCACGCTGCCCGAAGGGGTGCGCTTCCAGGTCTGCCTGCCGACGCCGATGGCGGTCGGCTACTGGTTCGTCTCCCCCGCCTCGCGGCCCGATTTCTTCGCGGCTTACGAGCGCGCTTTCAAGGCCGACCTCGCGAAGATCTGCGCCGCGATCCCGCCGGGCGACCTCGCCATCCAGTGGGACGTGTGCCAGGAGGTGCTGGCCTGGGAGGGCTATTTCCCGAACCGGCCCGACAGCTACAAGGAGGACATCGCGGGCCTGCTGGCGCGGCTCGGCAACGCGGTGCCGGAACCGGCGGAGCTCGGTTACCACCTCTGCTACGGCACCCCGAACGACGAGCACGTGGTGATGCCGAGCGACCTCGCCAACGCGGTCGAGATGACCCACGGCATCCTCGCCGGGCTGGAGCGGTCCCTCCATTTCGTCCACGTCCCTGCGCCCAGGCACCGCGACGACGCGGCCTATTACGCGCCGCTCGCCGGTCTCCGCCTGCCGGAGGGCTGCGAGCTCTATCTCGGCGTCATCCACCATGACGACCGCGAAGGCGACGGACGCCGCATCGCCGCCGCGTCGCAGACGGTTTCCGACTTCGGCATCGCGACGGAATGCGGCTGGGGCCGCGGCGACCCGGATCGCGCGCCCGGCCTGCTCGACAGCCACCGGATCGCGCTGGAAAGGGGTTGACCGGTCCCTCTCCCGTTCCATCGCACACCGCGCGCGTGCTAGCCTGTTCCAACCGATCGCAGGGAATGATGGAGGGCACGATGATTTCCCGTCTCATCGCCGCGGCCGCGGCCGTCGCGGCGCTCGCCGCCGCGTCCGCCCAGGCGGCGCCTAAGGTGCTGGATCTGACCCATCCGCTCCCAACCTACAAGCCGATGGCCAACGATCCGACGAAGGCGGATTTGACCAAGCCCTGGGGCGACGCCCGGAAATTTCCGAGTTTCGGCGCACCGGCGATCCTCACGATCGGCCAGTTTCCCACCAGCGACGGGCATTTCGATCTCGGCACGCTGACCGTGGGCGAGCACCATGGCACCCACATCGACACCGCGGGCCACTACATCAACAACAAGAAGTCGATGGAGGCCGGCGGCATCGCGCCGGGCAAGCGCAAGCTGGTCCATCAGCTCACGGCCGAGGATCTGATCGGCCGGATCGTGCTGATCGACATTTCGGGCCGCGTCCAGGCCGAGCTCGACAAGAACGGCGGCAAGCCCAGCCCGGACAAGTCGGTCACCGACTTCTCCAACTCCTCGCCCAACGTGGTCGGCGCCGACGATATCGCGGCGGTCGCCGACAAGTTGCAGGACGGCGACTGGCTGGTGCTCAACTTCGGCTGGTCGCGCTTCTACTTCCAGGGCGCCGACTGCATGAAGGACCCCTACATCAACGGCTTCAACTATCCCGGGCTCAGCAAAGCCGGGGTCGACAAGCTGATCGAGGTGATGGAAGCCAGGAAGATCGGGATCAGGGGCATCGTGGCCGACAATATCGGCGTGGATTCGGGCGAATCCGGGGTGGGCGACGACGACAAGTGGACCAATTCCTGGCACGCCCATGTCCGCCTGTTGCAGCGCGGCCTGCTGTTCGTCGAGAACGCGGCCAATCTCGGTCTGCTCGCCCAGGTCGACGATCCGGGCAAGTGCCTGCTCGCGGTCGGCGCGCCGAAGCACGTCCGCGGCACCGGCGGGCCCTCGCGGGTAATGGCGATCTGCAACTGACGCCGGCTGGCGCACAACCCTTACCCGTCATTTCGACCGCAGCGCCGCGGGCGCGGAGCGGAGAAATCCGGGGATTGCATACGTGACTTGACGGGCGATCGGCTGCGCGGATCGGCAACCGGAACTCCGCCCCGTCGCCCCCTCCGTCATGGTCGGCGCAGGCCGACCATCCACGATTTGTTTTGTTGTTTCCAGCGCCGCAAAAACTCGTGGATGCTCGGCCTGCGCCGAGCATGACAGCAGAGGAACGGTCCGGTTCGAAAAGGGGTATGCCCCGGCGCTTCCCGGAACGGGCGACGGGCGCCGCCGATCAGGGTTGCCGCGCTCCGAGGAGGGAGAGCGCGAAGCCGGCCGCCTTCCTGACCGCCCGGCTGTCGTCGCCGGCGGCGCGCTGCCGCAGCGGCGCTATCGCCGCGGGATCGGCGAGGTAGCCCAGGCTCTCCGCGGCCAGCCTCCGGACCTGCGCGTGGCGGTCGGCGAGCCGTTCGATCAGCGGCGTCACCGCGCGCCGGTCGGCCAGCCTCCCCAGGGCGCGCGAAGCGGCCATCCGCACCTCGACGCGGGAATCGCGCAGCACCGCAAGGATTTCGGACGCCGCGTCCGGTCCGCCGAGCACGGCGATGGACCGGACCGCGGCGGCGCGGAGCCTTCCATCGCGATCCCGCAACCCGTCCGGCCCCGCGAGGAACGCAGCCGCCTTGTCCGAGTCCGTGTAGCCGAGACCGTGGATCGCCGTGCGGCGAACCCGGTAAAGCGCGTTCGCGACCACGATGTCGCCGGTGGTTGTGCGCGCCTGCTCGCGGCGGCGTGCCGCAATTGTCAGCACGTCCTCGCCACGCGTGGCATCGAGTGCGATGAGCGTGCGGAATGCCGCATCTAGCAGGCTCGCGTCCGCCACCGTCCGCGCGGCATCGCGGGAGCGCTCCGGACCGGTCCGGGCGAACAATCCCGCCGCGAGGCCGCGGGCGTAGGCCGCGACGGCCGGCGCGTGATCCTCTCGGCCCCGTTTCTCGAGAGCCCGGATCGCGGCGTGCTGCACCGGCGGCTCCGGATCGTCGAGCAGGAGAGCCAGGGTCGACGCGGTATGCCGGTCGCCGACGCTCGCCAACGCCACCGCGAGCGCGCTCCGCAGCCGGGGATCCCGCGCCCGGGCGAGCAGCGCGGTCAGCGGCGCCCTCGCGGAGGCCGCGCCGGTTCTTCCGAGCGCCCGAACGATGGGCAGCGCGTTCCGGTCGGTCTTCGCCCGGTCGAGCAGCGCCAGCAGCGGGGCCGCCGCCGCGGCATGTCGGGTCGCGCCAAGCGCCGCGATCGCGCGGGGACGAAGCGAATTACGCGTCTCGCCCTCCCCGAGAGCGACCGCGGCCAGCGCCGCCACCGCCGCGCGGTCGCCGAAGCGCCCCAGCGCATCGACCGCCCGGCGCTTGACCAGGACATGCTCGTCCCCGCGCAGTACCGCGACGAGCCTCGCGCGGGCCCGGTCGCCGCGCACGCCGCCGAGCGCCATGGCGCAATCGCCGCGCAGCTCCTCGCGGCTTTCCAGGTCCAGGCATCGGAGAAGGACCGGCCGGGCCGCCGGATCCTTCAACTGCCCCAGCGCGAGATAGAGGCGGCTGCGCACCCCGTGGTCCGGTTCCGGCCCGGCCAGCGCCGCCAGCAGATGGGGGACCGCCTCCTTTTGGCCGCGATGGCCGAGAGAATGGGCGGCCCGCTTGCGGACGCCGGCGTCCTCGTAGCCGAGCGCCGCCACAAGCGCTTCATAGGGTATGCCCGCATGCTCCCAGCCGTTGGCGGCCGCGCCGCCGGACAGTGGCAGGGCGAGCAGGACCGGCACAACCGCCATACGCGAAACCCGCCGACCCGTCATACCGCCAAGCGATAGCATGTCATCCGCCTCTCTGCCCCTCTGATCGCGGCCGGCGACCTCTTTCCACCGGATCGGCCGCAACGTCCGGGCGGTCCGGGCCTCGTCCAGCGCCGCGCGGGAAATCCCAATATACTCCCCGCGCGCGACGGAGCATGGGATGATCGATACCGACGACCCGAAGACGATCCTGGAAGCGGCCCGGGCGATGGCGCCCGGATTGCGGGAGCGTGCCGGGGAAACCGAAGCCAACCGTAAGCTGCTGCCCGAAACCCACGCGGCCTTCCTGAAGGCCGGGTTCTACCGGGTGATGCAGCCGCGCGGCTTCGGCGGGCTGGAGCTCCCGTTCGGGATCCAGACCGAAATGTCGATGGAACTCGCCCGCGGCTGCCCGTCGAGCGCCTGGGTGGCCGGCCTGCTCGCCTGCCACGGATGGCTGCTCGGCATGATGCCGGGCGAGGCGCAGGCGGAAGTCTGGGGCGACGACCCGGAAACCTGCGTCGCGACATCCTTCGCGGGCAGCGACATCTCGGCCGAACGCGCGAATGGCGGATTCCGGATATCGGGGCGCTGGCCGTTCTCCAGCGGCGTCGACTACTGCGGCTGGGCGATCCTGGTGGCGAAGCTTCCCGCGGACGGCGGCTCCGGCGGCGAAATGCATTATCTCGCGGTGCCGCTGGCCGATTGCGGGATCGTCGACACCTGGAACGCCACGGGGCTCGCGGGGACGGGGAGCAACGACATCGTCGTGGAGGACGCGTTCGTTCCCGACCGCCGGATCGCGCCGTTCGCCACGCTCTGCGCGGGCGAGGGGCCGGGCCGGGAGGTCAATCCGGGCTATCTCTACCGGCTGCCGCAGATGGCGGTGTTCAGCTTCAACCTGATCGGCGTGGCGCTTGGCGCGGCGCGGGGCGCGGTGGAACATCTGACCGCGTCGATGCGCCCGACCAGCCGCGCCACCGGCGCGCCGCTCGCCAGCCAGCAGAGCATCCAGCTGAGGATCGCCGAATCGATGGCCGAGATCGACGCGGCCCATGCGCTGGTCGAGCGCAACCGGCGCGAGATCGTCGCCTGGGGAGAGGCCGATGCGATGCCGGCCGTCGAGGAGCGGGTACGGTACCGCCGGGACAACGCCTTCGCCGCGATGGCCTGCTGCCGGGCCATCGAACGCCTGCAGCCGATCTCGGGCGGGCGCGGCCTGACCGCGGGCGATCCGGTCAACCGGGCCTGGCGCGACGCCAACGCGGTCGCGCGCCACATCGCGCTCACCTGGGACATCGCCGGCGCGATCCAGGGCGCGGTGGCGCTCGGCCTCCCCTGCCCCGACCCCTTCGTCTGAGACCCGTCGGGCGGGGTATTGCCTCAGAAACGGAGCCGCGCCTTGAGCACCTTGCCGGCCGGGCCCTTGGGCAAGGCGGGCTCGATGCGGACGTGGCGGGGGTACTTGTAGCCCGCCATGCGATCGCGGCAGAAGGCGACGATCTCCTCGGCGTCCGCCGCTTGCGCCCGCTTCAGGCTGACGAAGGCCGCGATGTCCTCGCCGAGATCGTCGTCCGGAATGCCGATGACGGCCGCCTCGGCGATTGCGGGATGGGTCATCAACACCGCCTCCACCTCGCCCGGCGCCACGGTGTAGCCGCCGCGCAGAATCATGTCCTTCTTGCGCCCGACGATCCGCACATAGCCTTCGGGCGAGAGTGTGGCGAGGTCGCCGGTGCGGAACCACGCGCCCTCGAACACCGCGGCGGTGTCGTCTGGCCGGCCGAGATAGCCGGACATCCGCGCCGGGCTGTCGATCCAGAGCTCGCCCGTCTCGCCCGCGACGAGGGGAGTCCCGCCGTCGTCGACCACCCGAAGCCCGACACCGGGCACGGCCCGTCCGATCGCGTCGGGAAGGTCGGCGGGGTCCGCCGCGCGGTAGGAGATCGGCCGGAACAGCTCGGTCATGCCGTAGCCGCGAACGATGCGGACGCCGGTCTTCCCGCGCCACTGCCGGGCGAGGTCCCACGGGCAGGGCGCCGCGCCGGAAAGCGCGTAGCGCAGGCTGGAAAGATCGGTGGCGGGGAGTGCCGGGCAATCGAGGATGCGCCGGAACATGGTGGCGACGCCGGGGAACACGCTCACCCGGTGGCGTTCGATCGCGGCCAGCGCGTCCCCGGGATCGAAACGTTCAAGGAACGCAACCGACCCGCCGGAAAGCAGCGGCGCGAGCACCGACCCGAAGATGCCGAGCGAATGGGCGAGCGGCAGCGCGGAGAGCGAGACGTCGTCCTCCGAAAGGTCCATCACCGGACCGCGCCAGGATTCGAGCGCCCACGCCACCGCCTGCTGGGACAGGAGAACGCCCTTGGGATCCCCGGTGCTCCCCGAGGTGTAGAGCACGATGGCGGCGTCGCCCGGACCCGTCTCCACCGCGGGGAAGCTTGCCTCGTTCTCGCCGATCGCCCCGATCGAACGGTCGGGCGCGAAATCGGCGAGGATCCGTTCGCGCTCGCCGGCCGCGAGTCTCGGATTGACCGGCAGCACGGTGGCGCCGGCCTTGAGCCCGCCGAACAGCGCGATGACGATCCCGACCGGGTCCTCGAGGCAGAGCGCGACCCGGCTGCCGCGCCCGATCCCGTTCGCCGCCAGGGAGGAAGCGACCGCCCCGGCCCTGCCTTCGAAGCGGCGCCAGTCGACGGCCCCGGCGTCCGACAGCAGCACGCGCTTGCCGGGACGCTTCCGGGCCTCGATCTCCAGCAGTTGCGCGAGGTGGGCGGCCATCGCGGATTACGGCAGAAGCGCCTCCACGTCGATGCCGTCCCACACTTCGGACGGGAAGCTGTGTCTTGGCGTAAACGCTTCGAGGCTCGGCTTCGCGGTCGCGTCGACGCCCCACTTGGCGGTGAACCCGTCATTGCCGGCGGTCGACGGGTCGAGGTCGGAGCCCCGCGCGCCCGAGACCACCATGATGTCGCGGTCCGGCTGGCAGCGCGTCGCGATCGCCCAGTTGACCTCGCGGTCGTTGAAGACGTCGATGTCGTGGTCCACCACCACGACCCGCTTCATGTAGAGGTCGGCGCCGAGCACGGCGAACATCGCGTTCTTCGCCTGGCCCTCCAGCCGCTGCTCGATGGCGACGAAGCAGGTGAACGGGCTCGGCACCCGCACCGCCTTGACCGAGGGGATCATCGCCCGGACCGCGCGGTAGAGATTGGCCTCCATCGGGACGGTCGAGAGCAGCATGTGGTCGAGATGGCCTACCGTGATGTCGTGGAACATCGCGCCTTCGCGGTGGGTCACGGCGTTGACCTGCACCACCTCGCGGTCGCGCGCGCCGAGGCTGTAGCCGGTGAACTCGCCGAACGGCCCCTCGGCGATCCGCGCGCGCGGCAGGATCTCGGTCTCGAGGATCATCTCGGCCTGGGCGGGAACCAGGACGTCCGAGGTCTCGCAGCGGACCAGCTCCAACGGCTCATCCAGCAGCCCGCCCATGATCCCGCGCTCGTCCTCGTCGATCGAGCCGATGGCGAGGCAGCCGAGCGCGATCGCGGGATGGACGCCGATGGCGAAGGCGACGGGCAGCGCCTCGCCGCGCGATTCGGCGACCTGGTAGTACTCCCAGAGATGCTTGCCCAGCGTCAGGTGGATCGAGGTCGTGTCCCTGCCGGTAATCATCAGCCGGTTATAGGCGCAGTTCCACATGTCGCTGTCGGGGTCTTTGGCGAACGAGATCGCCGCGGTGATATAGGCCCCGCCATCGCCCTGGTGGTGTTCGAGCTGGGGCAGACGCCCGAGATCGATGTCGGCCCCCTTGAGCACCACGTCCTTGCACGGCCCGGTATTGACCTCGCGCGGCGCGACCGGCTCGTCCATCGCCTTGAGGTATTTCTGCAGCATCTCGCGGGGCGGCGCGTTCATCGCCATCGCGAGCCGCGACCGGCTGGCGTGGAGGTTGGTCAGCACCGGGTAGTCGCTGCCCCTTACGTTCTCGAACAGGAGCACGGGGCGGCGCTTGGCCTCCTTCTCGATCTTGACCACCGCCGCGGTCACCTCGTGGCCGGGGTCCATCTCGCGGGAAACGGTGACGAACTCGTCCGGCCGTTCCACGCGCACGCGTTCGAGATAGGAGGGGAGATCCTGAGCCATGTCCTGCCTTCGCCGGGTGGGTCCGGCGGCACGCTAGCGAAAGGGCCGGGGGGTCACAAGGCGCGGGGCGGGAGGATCAACCGGGCGTGTAATGCTCGACGCCGTCGAGGTCTTCGTCGCGGCCGCGCAGCTCGATCACGTTGAGGTCGGGGTCGCGCACGAAGACCGAGACGTTGCCGTCCTCGCCGAACCTGACTGGGCCCTGGCGGATCTCGATCCCGTTCGTCTTCAGCGCTTCGACGGTATCCGCGACGGAAGCGACGCGAAGCGCGACATGGGTGATGCCGGCGTATTTGGCGCCGTCCACGTCCATCAGCACGTTGCGTCCGCCGTGGTCGTCGTTCGCGTTGACCACGAGGTTGATCTCGACGCCCCGGGGGTTGCGGATGATGATCACCGCGTCGAACTCGACCTCGCGTTCGAGCTCGAACCCGAGGGTCCGGTAGAACGCGAGCGCCCGGTGAGGGTCGGAAACCCGTATCCCGATATGATCGACCTGCTCGATGGCGATGCCGGGCGCTGTCATCTTCCGTCTCCCGTTCATGGGCGCCGGCATTCTAGCCGGGCGGCGCCGCGCGGGGATAGCGGGCCGGGGCGCGGAGCCCGGGTGAACACAACTCTCCTTATGGTAGTGCAATCTTGATATTGTTCTATTAATGTGGGCATATGAGCAACGAGATCCTCACCATGCTCGGGGTCGGGGCGACGCTGCTGGCGTCGGGCGGGACCTTCGCCCTGTTCATGTTCCGCCTGTTCAGCCGGCTGGAAGACAAGGTCGACGATCTCGCGAAGGACCACCAGTCCCTCGCCCGCGAACTATCCGAGTTCCGGGGCGAAATGCGCGGACGACTCGGCGATCTCCCGGCCGGGAGGGCCGTGGGGTGAGCAACGAGATCGTCACGATGCTCGGGGTCGGGGCGACATTGTTGGCGACGGGCGGATCTTTCGCCCTGTTCATGTTTCGCCTCTTCGTTCGCCTTGAAGGCAGGTTCGACAGGCTGGAAGAAAAGGTCGACGACCTGGCCAGGGACCACCAGTCGCTCGCCCGCGAGCTCTCCGAGCTGCGCGGCGAGATCCGCGGGCGCCTCGGCGACCTTCCGGCCGCCGGGTAATCCCCCTAATTCTCCCGCGCCACGGCGCTTTCGTGCCAGCGTTTCAGCACCGCGTGCTGGAGCCAGCCGAGGGCGGCGAAGATCGCGATGCCGGCGAGCGAGATCAGCAGCAGCGCCGCGAACATGCGGGGGATGTTGAGCCGGTAGCCCGATTCGAGGATCCGCCAGGCGAGGCCCGACGCGGCGCCGCCGGTTCCGGCGACGAACTCCGCCACCACCGCGCCGATCAGCGCGAGCCCGCCGGCGATCCGGAGCGAGGACAGGTAATAGGGCAGCGCGCTCGGCAGGCGGAGACGCCACAGCACCTGGCGGCGGCTCGCGCCGTAGAGCTCGAACAGGTTCCGCAGATTGTGGTCGGCGCTCTTGAGCCCGAGCGTGGTGTTGGCGACGACCGGGAAGAACGCCACGATCCAGGCGCAGATCAGCAGCGCGATCTCGATGTCCTTGACCCAGATGATGATCAGCGGCGCGATCGAGACCACCGGCGTCACCTGGATTATCACCGCGTAGGGGAACAGGCTCGCCTCCAGCCAGCGCGAGCGCGCGAACAGGATGGCGATGCCGAGCCCGCCGAGCGCCGCGAGCAGGAACGCGCCGATCGCCGTCTTCATGGTGTTGAGGAGCGAGGGCAGAAGGGTCTGCCAGTCCTTCGCCAGGGTTTCGAGGATCAGCACCGGCCCGGGCAGGACATAGTGCTTCACCTCCCAGGCGCGCACCGCGCCCTCCCAGACGGCGAGGACGGCGATGCCGATCAGCAGCGGCGCGATCAGCCGCGCGGCGCGGCCGGTGGTATCGGCGGCGCCGGCGGAATCCGGAGCGTAGGGCTCCTCGCTCACATCCGGCCGTGGAACCACTTGGCGACGGCGAGCACGGCGGCGTCCTCGCCGCGGCTGCCGATCAGCTGCACCCCGATCGGGAGCCCCCGCGACCCGGTGGCGAAGGGGAGCGTGACGCAGGGCAGATGAAGCAGCGTCCAGGTGGTCTGGAAGATCGGGTCGCCGGTCATGCCGAGCCCTTCCGGCGCCTCGCCCGGCGCGCTCGGGGTAAGCAGCACGTCGCGGTCGCCGAATGCGTCGCCGGCCGCCGCGCGGCACGCCCTCGCATGGGCCCGCGCCGCGCCGAGCGTCGCCTCGTCGTAGCCGAGCCCTTCCTCGATCATGCCGCGCAGGCGGTCGCTCAGCCGGTCGCGGTGGTCCGCGTATTGCCGCGCAAGGCTCTGGGTGAGCCCGGCGTTGAGGATCACGCGGTGGCTGTCGGGAACCGCGGCGAAGTCGTCCGGCAGGTCGATCTCGGCCACGTCCGCGCCGAGGTCGGAGAATTTCGCGGCCGCGCGCTCGACCGCCTCGCGGCAGACGGCGTCGGCCTTCTTCCAGTGATGGGTGCGGCAGAGGCCGATCCTGGGCGCCCGGTCCAGCCCGTCGGCCGGCGCTTCGGGGGCCGCGCCGCGCACGATGTCGTAGAACAGCCCCAGATCGTCGACCGACCGGGCCATGTAGCCGAGCGTGTCGAAGGTCGGCTCGAGCGGCAGGATGCCGGTGAGGTCGACCGTCCCGTGGGTCGGCTTGAGCCCGGCGACGCCGCAGAACGCGGCGGGGCGGATCAGCGACCCGGCGGTCTGGTTGCCGAAGGCGACGGGCACCATCGAGGCGCCGACCGCCGCCGCCGAACCGCTCGACGAACCGCCCGGCGTGTGGCCGGGGTTGTGCGGGTTCTTCGTCTTGCCGGGCCAGAAGGTGGCGAACTCGGTGGAGACGGTCTTGCCCATCAGCACCGCGCCGGCGGACCGCATCGCGGCGACGCAGGCCGCGTCGCGCTCCGGCCGGTGGCCGCCATGGATCGCCGGCGCGCCGTACTCGGTCGGCAGCCCGCCCGAGTCGATCACGTCCTTCACCCCGAAGGGCACGCCGTGCAGCGGGCTCTTCGGGGGCGAGGAATCGGCCTCGCGGGCGCCCGCGAGGACATAGTCGGGATCGAGATGGGTCCAGGCCTCGACGTCCGGGTCGCGGTCCTCGATCCGCTCTAGGCAGGACCGGACCAGCGCCTCGGAGGTGATCTCGCCGGCGGCGATCCGCCGCCCGGCCTCGGCCGCCGTGAGCCGCCAGAGTTCGCTCATGTCGTCTCCCTCCCCGGAAACCGTTCCCCGCCGCCGGCCTCCCTGTGTCGGGAGGTTCCGGCGCCCGTCCGTCTTAGCCGAGCCCGGCGCGGGACGCCAGCGGCAATGCGGGGGGAAGGCGGCCCCTGGCCGTCATTTCGACCGCGCGCAGCGAGCGGAGAGATCTTCCGGCCCGGGGCCGCCCCCGCGCGACGGATATCTTCGCTCCGCCGCGTCCCGCGCGGTTCCGGTCGATATGACGGGAAAGGCCGGAACGCCGATTCGGGCCTGCCGCGCGCCCGCTCCGTCACGCGGAATGTCCCTATCGCACAAAACCGGCGCGCCGGGATTTCCTTATCGGGTAAATCGGGCTGGTGTAGCGCCGCGCGCTCTCAGCCGGCCTCCTCCGGGACGGGCGGCCTTGCGTCGAGCACCGGGGCGGCCCAGGCGAGCGCGATGTCCTCCATCTCTCGGGCGTTGGTCGAGTAGAGGTTGAACGTCCCCTTCTCGCGCCCCGGCTTGATCCGCTTGACGTAGCGCGGCCCGTCATCGGCGAGCTGCACGATGCAGAGCTTGCCGAGGCATTCGCTGGGCACGCCCTCGTAGTCGCGGGTGTAGAACAGCAGCCACCCCTCCTCGATCGGGAGCATCGAATCGCCCTCGACCTCGACCGCCACGGTCTGCTGCGCGTCGAGCCCGTTGGGGCAGCGAACCCTGCGGATTCCCTGGCCCATCGGGTGATCGTCGATGGCGTTGACCTCGGCCCCCGCGCCGACCTTGCCGACCACCGGCACGTTGGCCAGCCCCTCCACCAGGTCAAGCACGTTGCAGTCCAGCGCGGTCGCCACGTCGACCAGCCGGTCGAGCGTGATCGAGACCTTGCCGGTCTCCCACTTGTGCAGATGCCCGGCCGAGGTGCCGAGCCGCTCGGCGAGCACCATCAGCGTCAGCCCGCGCCGCTTGCGCCACCGCCTGATCCGGTTGGAGATCGCGGTTCCGTCGGGTCGCAGCGCCATGGATTTCATCCCCCGGTTGCAAATTTATGGCGATCGACGGTTGACAGAGTTTTTCATATAGAGAAAAATAGGCCGATCAGATGTGAGCAGGAGATAGCGCATATGCGGCAAAATCGCAAGCGGCTTTCGGATTGCGGCGCAAGACGTCTCGACCGGCTCTCCGCGAGCGGGATCGAGCTCGGGTTCCTCGAATGGACGTTCGGCTTGCCGGCGGCCTCCCTCGAAGCGGCGCTCGACGAGTACCGCCGCGGCAGCCCACCCCCCTTGGCGGCGCCGGAGCCGGAGCCGGACGAAGCGGCCGGGCAGGAGGACGGCGGGCCTCCTTTGCCCTCGCCGCCATTGCAACGCGCCCTGGAAGCGCTCGGGGACCGGGCGAACGCGACGGTCGCGGGCTACGCGCTCGACGGCGCGCCGGCATCGGTCCCCGACCTGATCCGCGCGGCCCGCGCGGCGGGCATCCGCATCCCCTATCCCGGGATCGATCCGCTGCCGGCCGCCTACGCGGCCGGACCGAGCGTCCGGCAGACCGCCTGAAACGTCAACCGAAGGGAGACACCATGGCAAGGAAACCTCAACCCGCCCCACACGCGGTGGGAGACGACGTCGGCCCCACCCCGGAGACCGCCGCGAAGCTCCGCCGCGACATCGTCGTCCGGCTGTCCCAGGAAGGCCGGCTCGGCCGCGAGCAGGTCCGCGCGGCGCTCGAGGTCCGCCGCGTCTGGGAGGCCTTCGGGCGCGGGCTGTTCCCCGCCACCAACACGATGGCGCCGGCCGTGGGCCGCAGGAAGCATGCGATGTTCGTCGACCCGATCGACCGGCTCTCGCGCGAGGAGGAGCCCGCCTGGAGGCTCCGCTACCGGCCCTGGGCGCGCGAGATGGCGGTTACCGTCGCGGCCGGCGCGATCCGCACCACGCGGCTCCAGCTGATCCTCGACATCGTGGTCGACAACCACGGCCTGCGCGAGGTCGAGGGCTGGTACCGCATGCGCCACGGCGGCGCCATCGAACACATCCGCGCCGCGCTGCACCGCTACGCCGAGATCGCCGGCTGGGTCGACGAGCCGTACCCGGAGACCCGGAAATCCGCCGCGATCCGCGTCAACCCGGAGAACCGGATAGGGCAAGAAGGGGGCGAAAACGAGGACGACATCGAAGAAAATTTCTCATGGAGATAGTTTCTGCTTGACCCGGGACGTGAATCGGGCTATATTTCCCATAGTCGAGAAGTGGGGGCGCCGAAGACCGGCGTCCCTTTTTCGTTCCCCGCCCTCCCAACCGCTTCACTCGTCACCCCGGACTTATTCCGGGCATCTCCTGCGGGCAGGTGCGTTGGAGCGGCGGGCTGCGTGGATGCCCGGAACAAGGCCAGTGCTGTCCGGTTCAGCCGTTGGGGGGGCTCCGCGCCCATGGTCGGGGACAAACTCGGGCGGTGTCGGCGTCCTCCGGCACTCCCCTTTTTGTCGTCATGCCCGGACTTGTTCCGGGTATCCACGTTTCTCGGCCGGTTCGCCCGCTCCCGGCTCGTACCGCGATGCCGCAAGACGTGGCCGGAACAAGTTTGGGCATGACGGGATGGGATTTCGGGACCGGCGTTCGGTCCGGGCGCTGCGGCCGGAATCCCGCATGGGACGGATTCGGGTGTCCGGCGGCCGATTTCGGGGCGGACTCGGAAGGGAGAAAAAATCCTGTGAATTCGGTCACTTAACGACTATTTTATCCTGAACAAGCATTTTCTTCTTGACTCGGGACGCGTTTTGGGGTAGATTTCGCACAGTCGAGAAGTGGGGGCGCCGGAGATGCCGGCGCCCTTTCTCGTTCCGGGCGCGACGCCCGGCCATCCGCGGCAGCAAGGAGACGATCTTGGCAGGTCCATCGGAGGCCGGCGCGGCCATGCCCGCGTCGGGAGAGACGCAACAGGACAAGGCGGCCCCCGCCGGCATCGACGCCGGACCGCCGCCGATCGACGCGGACACCGTCGCCGAGCTCGCCGCGATCGGCTGCACGCGCGGGGAGGCCGCGGCCTGGCTCGGGGTGCCGCTCGCCGAGCTCAGGCGGCGGCTCGGGGAGCCCGCGCTCAAGGATGCGTGGGCGCGGGGCAAGGCGCGCGGGCGGGTGCATATCCGCCGCTCGCAATTCGCCCTCGCCGAGCGCAACCCGACCATGGCGAGCCTCCTCGGCCGGCTGATGCTGGGCCAGGACACGACGGCCGGCGCGGCCGCGCCGAGGAAGCCCGCCCGGATCGTCATCGACACAGGAATCGACCGTGGCGAAAAAAATTAGCACCGGCTACCGGCCGCGCCCGCTCCAGGCGGGCATCCACCGCCGGCTCGAGCGGTTCAGCGTGCTGGTCTGCCACCGCCGCTTTGGCAAGACGGTGCTCTGCGTCAACGAGCTCATCGACCACGCGGTTCGCTCGACCCGCCAGCGCCCGCGCTACGCCTATATCGCGCCGCTCTACCGCCAGGCCAAGCAGGTAGCGTGGGACTATCTCAAGCACTACACGGAGGCGATCCCCGGCCGGAAGGTCAACGAGACCGAGCTCCGCGTCGACCTGCCCAACGGGGCGCGCATCCAGCTCTACGGCGCCGACAACCCGGACTCGTTGCGCGGCATCTATCTCGACGGCGCGGTGCTCGACGAATACGCCCAGATGAGCCCGCATCTCTGGGGCGAGGTGATCCGCCCGGCGCTCGCCGACCGCGAGGGGTGGGCGGTCTTCATCGGCACGCCGAAGGGCCACAACGAGTTCTGGCGCAAGTACCGCGCGGCCCGCGCGGACGAGGGCTGGTACGCGGCGCTGTTCGCGGCGTCGAACACCGGGATCCTGCCGGAGGCGGAGCTCGAAGCCGCGCGCCGCGACATGACGCCCGAGCAATACGAGCAGGAGTTCGAGTGCTCGTTCGAGGCGGCGATAAGGGGCGCCTATTACGGCAGGGCGATGGCCGAGGCGCAGCGGACCGGACGCATCCCCGCCGTGCCGCACGACCCGGCGCTGCCGGTCGACACCGCCTGGGATCTCGGCGTGGGCGATCCGACCGCGATCTGGTTCGTCCAGCTGGCGGGGCCGGAGATCCACCTGCTCGACTATTACGAGGCGGCCGGCGAAGGGCTCGACCACTACGCAAGGGTGCTCCAGGCCAAGGCGGCCGGGCGCGGCTGGGTCTATGGCAGCCATTACGCGCCGCACGACGCGCTGGCGCGCGAGATCGGCACCGGGCGGACCCGCGAGGAGCAGGCCAGGCGCCTCGGGGTCGCGCTGACCGTGGTGCCGCGCCACGGGATCGAGGACGGGATCAACGCGGTGCGCTCGATCCTGCCGCGCTGCTGGTTCGACGCGGACGCCACCCAGCCCGGCATCGAGTGCCTGCGCCAGTACCGCGCGAAGCTCGACGACGCCACCGGCACGATCGGCGACCGCCCGCTGCACGACCAGTACAGCCACGGGGCGGACGCCTTCCGCTACCTCGCGATGGGCATAAGCAACCGCTTCGCCCCGCCCCCGCCGCGCGGCGAGGCGACATTCGACGACCACATGCGCCGGCACCTGACCGCCAGGCGAAGCGCGCGCGACGGGCTGATTTGAGGGGTGCGGCGGCCGGTGCCCCCACCCGGCCTCCCCCGCAAGCGGGGGAGGGGGTTTTCCCCGGAACTTCTCCCCTCCCTCCGGGAGGGGCCGGGGGAGGGCATTTCGCGCGGCCGGACGCGACGACCGAACAACAGGAGAACCGGATGAAAACCGAAACCGACGACCGCGAGGACGCGCCGACCGGCCCGGACGAAACCGTCCGGCGCTGGCGCGGCGAGCTGGAGCGGGCGGAGCGCGCCGAGCGCGGCTGGATGCGGCGCGCCGAGAAGACGGTCGAGCGCTACCGCGCCGAAAAGCGGATCGACGGGCAGCGCCGCTTCAACATCCTCTGGGCCAATACCGAGATCCTCAAGCCCGCGGTCTACTCGCGGACCCCGGCGCCCGACGTGCGCCGGCGCTGGCTCGACGACGACCCGGCCGGGCGCGAGGCGGCGTCGGTGCTGGAACGCGCGCTCTCCTACCTGGTCGACGACGGCGGCTTCGACGCGGCGATGGAGGCGGTGCGCGACGACATGCTGCTGCCGGGACGCGGCGTCGCCCGGATCGTCTACGAACCGGTCATCGCCAAGCGCAGGCTGGAACGCGCGGAGGCCGGCGGCGAGGACGGCGAGACCTTCCTGCTCGACGGCAGGCCGGTCGAGCCCGACGGGTTCGACGGCAAGACCGCTTACGCCGAGGAAATCGTCGACGAGCGGGTCTATTGCCGCCACGTCTTCTGGAAGGACTATCGCGAGCAGCCGGCGCGATGCTGGGACGAGGTCGGCTGGATCGCCTTCCGCCATTCGCTCACCCGGGCCGGGCTGGTGGAACGGTTCGGCGCGACCGGGCGGCGGATCCCTCTGGAGGGCGCGGTGAGCGCCTATGACGCGCGCGGCCGGGCGGAGACGGCGCCCGAGGAGGCGAAGCGCGCCGTGCTCTGGGAGATCTGGGACAAGGCGAGCCGCCGCCGCATCGTGATCGCGGACGGCTTCGACCGCGTCGTCGAGGAGACGGACGACCCGCTCGGGCTCGCCGGCTTCTTCCCCGTGCCGGAGCCGCTCTACGCGGTGAAGACCTCGGACTCGCGCGTGCCGATCCCCGAGTTCACCCTCTACCAGGACCAGGCGCTGGAACTCGACGAGCTGACCACCCGCAAGCGGCACCTGATCTCGGCGCTCAGGGCGCGCGGCGTCTATGCCGGCGTGCTCGGCGAGATCGAGCGGCTGCTCACCGAGGGCGGCGAGAACGAGATGATCCCGGTCAAGGACTGGGACCGGTTCCGCGACAAGGGCGGGCTCGCCGCCGCCATCGAGTGGCTGCCGATCGAGCGCATCGCCCAGGTGATCGTCTCGCTCAACAGCCACATCGCGCAGCTCAAGGGCGAGATCTTCGAGATCACCGGGCTGTCGGACATCGTGCGCGGCTCGACCCATGCCTCCGAGACCGCGACCGCGCAGCGCCTCAAGGGCTCGTTCGGCTCGATGCGGATGCAGCCCCGCCAGCGCCCGATGGAGCGCTTCGTGCGCGACGCGCTCCGCCTCAAGGCGGAGGTCGTCGCCGAGCATTTCCGCCCCGAGACGCTCGCCCGCATGACCGGCCGCCCGGTGCCGCCGGCGGTCGTCGGCCTGCTCCGCGACGAGCGGCTGCGCGGCTTCCGGATCGACATCGAGACCGAATCGACGGTCCAGCCCGACGCCGAGGCCGAGCGCCGCAACGCGGTCGAGTTCCTGACCGCCTCGACCGGGTTCTTCACCGGCATCGCGCCCCTGATCGCGGCCGCGCCGCAATCGGCGCCGATGTTCCTCGAAATGTTCCGCACCGCCGCGCGCACCTTCAAGCCCGGCAGGCGGCTGGAGGAGGTCATCGCCCGGACCAGCGAGGCGCTCATCGAACAGGCCGGCGCCGGCGGCGGGAGGACGCCATGACGCGCTATGTGTGGAGCACGGAAGAAGGCCGCTGGGTGCCGGCGCGGACGGCGCCGTCCTCCGCCCGGATCCAGATCGTCAACCGCGACGCGCCGTTCGAGAACGGGATGGCGAGCATGGCCGACGGAAGGCGGTACCGCTCGCGCCATGCCTGGGACGAGCACTTGAGGACGCACGGCATGGTCGAGATCGGCAACGACGCGGTGGAGCGGCGCTAGCCGGTACGCCCCCTCACCCCGACCCTCTCCCCGCGAGGGAGAGGGACCCGCCCATCCCTCCTTGCCTTCCCCCCTCCCGCTTGCGGGAGGGGTTGGGGGAGGGTGGACCGAACAGCGGCACCCGCACCTATCCGGAGGCAGAAACATGCCCATTCTCGAAACCCTGTTCGGCGGCCGCGCGGCGCAGCCCATCGAGGCGGTGGGCCGGGTGATCGACGATCTGTTCACCTCCGACGAGGAACGGCTGGGCAAGGAGGTCCTGCTGACCCGCCTCGCCCAGCGCCCCTCGCTCGCGCAGATCGAGGTCAACCGGGTCGAGGCGCGGCACCGCTCGGTGTTCGTCGCCGGCTGGCGCCCGTTCATCGGCTGGATCTGCGGCGCCGCGCTCGCCTGGAACTTCATCCTGCGCGACATCCTGGTCTGGGCCTTCGCGGTGTGGGCGCCCGGCACCCCGGTCCCGTCCGCGTTCCAGCTCGAACACCTGCTGACGGTGCTGCTCAGCCTCCTCGGCCTGGGCGGGTTGCGCACCTTCGAGAAGTTCGGCGGGCGGGCGAAGTGACGCAAGGGCGCCGGGGCGTGACATCGCAGGCCGCGCCGGAACACAATGATCCCCGCAAACGGGAGGCAGACATGAAATACGTATTGCTCGGCAAGCAGAGCGGCGAGTGGCTCGGCAAGCACGACGAGCGCAACAGGCTCGCGCGCGCCAAGGCGCGAAAGCTCGGGATCAAGATCCAGTCGGTGCTCTACACCCAGGGCGCCTACGACTTCGTCGACACGGTCGATGCGCCCTCGCCCGAGGCCATGCTCGCCTTCTCGGTGTGGTACGCCAGGCAGGGCTTCGGCTCCTTCCAGAGTCTCCCGGCCTTCGACGGCAAAACCATGGCCGAGGCGTCGAAGGAGGAGTAGGTCGGCCCTCCCCCAGCCCCTCCCGCAAGCGGGAGGGGAGAAGGCAAGGGGGCGTCGACGCCGCGTGAATCCCGCTCTCCCCCGCGGGGAGAGGGTCGGGGTGAGGGGCGTCGATACAGGCTCGCAGCCTGACTTTGAAGTCATAATCGTCGAATTCCCTAGCGGCCCATCGGGGCCGTTTTTTCTTTCGCGTCACGAACGGTTCCACAGCGTAACCCCCCGGAGGAAACATGACGGACGACATCAACGCGGCGGCTTCGGCCGCGGCGCCGAACAGCCTGCGCGAAGACCTGGAAGAGGCGTGGGATCGGCTCTCGGCGGACGCGGAAGAACCGGAACCCGAGGAGGAGGACGTTCCCGGCGAGGTCGAGGACGAGGATGAGCCGCCCGCTCCCGAGGACGGAGACCCCGGCGGCGAAGACCTCGCCCCGCTCGAACATTGGCCGGCGGAGTGGCGCGAGCGGTTCGAGGCGCTGCCGGAGGACGCGCGGGGCTATGCGCTCGACCTCCACCGGCGGTTCGAGCAGGCCCATTCCGAGCGTTCGCAATCGCTCGCCGAGCGCGAGAAGGAGCTCGACGGGTTCACGGCAATCGACGCGGCGCTCGCCCCCTGGCGCGAGACCATGCGGGCGCAGGGCCTGACCGACGCCGACGCGGTGACCCGGCTGATGGAGGCGCAGGCGGCGTTGGAGAACGATCCGGAGGCCTCGCTGGCCGCGATCGCCGAGGCTTACGGTGTCGCCCCGGCCGGCGCGCCCGCCGCCCCGACCCCGCCGGAGCGTCGGGACGAGATGCTCGACACGCTCGAACGCTACGCCGCCGAGCAGCACGAGCTCCGCCTGCTCGCCGCGATGGAGTCCGAACTCGACGCCCGCGCACGCATCGTCGACGCGGCGGGCGAGCCCCGCTTTCCCCATTTCGATTCGGTCCGGCCGAGGCTCGCGGCGCTGATGCGCTCGGGCGCGGCGGACAGCTTCGAGGACGCATACCAACAGGCCGTCTGGGCCGATCCGCATCTCAGGCAGAAGGCGCTCGAAGCGCGCGATGCCGAGATGGCGGCCAGGCGCGAAAGCGCCCGCAAGGCCGAGGTAGCGAAGGCGAGGAACGCCGGACGGGCCGCGCTCAGCGGCTCCGAACCGGCGCGGTCCGCGCTGCCGCCCGCCCGGTCGCATCGCGAGGAGCTGGAGCGCGTCTGGGACCGGATGGTCGGCGCGTAACAACCCCATAAACGGAAGGAAACGAGACATGGCGAACGCCAATCTGGGCGATCTGGTCACCACGACGCTGCGCAATCGTCGCGGCCAGCTCGCCGACAACATCCTCAACCACAACGCGGTCCTGCGCTTTCTCAACCGCGCGGGCAACGTGGATCCCGCCGATGGCGGGCGCACCCTGGTCGAGGAGCTCGAATACGCCGAGAACCAGACCTTCAAGTACTATTCCGGCTACGAGGCGCTCGACATCGCGCCGTCGGACGTCTTCGACTCGGCCGAGTACGAGTGGAAGCAGGCCGCCGTCGTCGTCTCGGTCTCGGGCGCCGAGGAGCGCAAGAACGCCGGCAAGGAGCAGTCGCTCCGCCTCGTCGACCGGCGCATCAAGAACGCCGAGAAGACGATGATGAACAACCTGTCGGAGGGCGTCTATTCCGACGGCACCGGGTCTTCGGGCAAGCAGATCGGCGGGCTCCGCTCGCTGGTCGCGGACGATCCGACGACCGGGACCGTGGGGGGCATCGACCGGGCCTCGTTCACGTTCTGGCGCAACCGGGTCTACGACTTCTCCGAACGCGAGGTGGAGCCGGGGCCGGACACGATCCAGAAGGCGATGAACGCGCTCTGGCTCGAATGCCTGCGCGGGGCGGATTCGCCGGCCCTGATCGTCGCCGACACCGCCTATTTCAACCACTACTGGCAGTCGCTGCAGGCGATCCAGCGGATCTCGTCCGAGGAGGACGCGGGCGCCGGGTTCCGCTCGATCCAGTTCTACGGCCCGGGCGGCTCGGCGCCGGTGATGTACGACGACAAGTGCCCGGAAGAGCACATGTACATGCTCAACACCGACTACCTGTTCTGGCGCCCGCACAAGGACGCCAACATGGAGCCCCTGGAGAAGCGGCAATCGGTCAACCAGGACGCGACCGTGATCCCGATCGTCTTCATGGGCAACCTCACGATGTCGAACGCCGCCCGCCAGGGCGTGATCCACGCGTAGGCCTCCCCCTCACCCCGGCCCTCTCCCGTGGGGGAGAGGGGGAGTCCGGGCGCCGATTCCGCCTCGCCTTCTCCCCTCCCGCTCGCGGGAGGGGCCGGGGGAGGGCGAACTCACGTGTCGACAGGGGGCGGCCTTGGGGCCGCCCCTTCTCTTTTCACCCACACCAACCGAAAGGACGAGCCATGGAGCCGGTTCCAGACGATGTCGGCTACTGGGAGAATTTCGCCGCCGGGCAGCAGGCCGGCGGACGCGACGACTGCATCCCCCATTTCTACATGCGCGCGGTGCGCAACCCGGCGCGGAGCGAGGCCGCCGGACGGCCGGTCTTCGACGAGGCCGCCTATGTCCGGGTGCTGGTGCCGGGCGACCGGAACAGCGTCGTCGACCGCAGGGTGTCGGACGGCGACCGCGAGCGCTGGCCGCGCCAATGGGCCGCCTTCCTCGCCAGGCGCGAGCGCCCGTCCGGCACGCCGATCGGCCACTGGCCCTATCTCACCGTCGCCCGCGTCGCCGAGCTCAAGGCGCTGGAGGTCCTGACCGTCGAGCAGGTGGCCGAGGCCGACGCGGCGCTGACGGAGCGCATCGGCGAGGACGCCGCCGCGCTCGCCGAACGGGCCAGGCACTTCCTCCAGCCGCAATCCGAGACCGAAACGGAGTTGCGCGAGGAGATCGCCCGGCTCAAGCGCGACGTCGGCGTGTGGAGGGGGTTGGCCGAGTCGAATCAGCAGGAGGACGAAAAATGAGCCTCCTGACCGTCTGCCGCGAAGCCGCCGCCGAGGCCGGGGTGGCGCCGCCCGCCTCCGCGATCGGCAACCCCGAGACCACCGCGATCCGCCTGCTCGCCGCCGCGCGGCAGGAGATCTTCTCGCTGGCCGGGAGCGCCGACTGGACCGCGCTCGCGAAAGAGCACGCCTTCGCCGCCGCCGCGCAAACCGCGCAGCCGGACGGGCTGCCCGACGATTTCGGCCATATCGTCGACGGCACGGCATGGGACCGGACCGGCGCGCGTCCGCTCGCCGGCCCGCTCACCGCCCAGCAATGGCAGTCGCTGCGAGTTTCCGGCGCGGGGCCGGCGGCGCGCCCGGCCTTCCGCATCTTCGGCGGCGTCTTCCACCTCCACCCCGCCCCGGCCGAGGCGGGCGGCGAGATCGCCTTCGAATACGCGACCCGCGACATCGTCGCCGCGTCCTCGGGCGCCAGGCGGCGGACCTGGGAGGCCGACGATGACGGCTTCGTCCTGTCCGAGGAGATCGCGACCATGGGGGTCAAGTGGCGGTTCAAGAAGGCGGTCGGCCTCGCCTATGACGACGACCTCAACGAATACCTCTCGGTGCTGGCCCGCGCGATCGCGCGCGACGGCGGCAGGCCGGTGCTGAGGGCGGACGGCGCGGCGCCCGGTCTGCTCTTCGCCGCGACGCCCGAAGGCGATTTCCCGGAGGCATGACGATGCTCAAGCGACGACGCGCGAGACGGCGCGGCGGTTCCGCCATGACGGTGACCGTGCCAGCGCCGGTGGGCGGGCTGAACACGCGGGACTCGCTCAACCTGATGCCGCCGACCGATGCGGTCCGGCTCGACAACTGGAACCCCGGGATCAGCGCGCTCTCGGTGCGCGAGGGCTACCAGCCGCTCGCGACGGGAATCGCGGCGGGGCCGGTCGAGACGCTCGCCGCGTTCCAGGCGGGCACCGTGCACAAGCTGATCGCCGGCGCCGGCGGCGGGCTGCACGAGGCAGCCGGCGCGCCCGCGCCGCTCGCCTCCGGCTTCGCTTCGGACCGCTGGCAGACCGCGGCCTTCAACGGCCGGCTGGGCCTGGTCAACGGCGCCGATGCGCCGCAAGTCTTCGACGGCAGCGGGGTTTCCGCCATGCCGGTGTCGGGACAGGGGCTCGTCCCCGAGAAGCTGCTCGGCATCATGACCCACCGCTCGCGCAGCTACTTCCTCGAGCGCGACAGCCAGGATTTCTGGTACTCCGACGTCAATGCCCTCGGCGGCCGGCTCGCCCGGTTCCCGCTTTCCCGCGTGGGACAGTTCGGCGGCAACCTGGTGTGCATGGGATCGTGGAATGTCGAGGGCGGCTCCGACGTCTGGGGCGGCGGCGGGATCGGCGAGGATCTCGCCGTGTTCTGCATGTCCTCGGGCGACATCGTGGTCTATCGCGGCGACGACCCCGGCTCCTCATGGACCCTGGTGGGGGTGTTCCGCGCCGGCGCCCCGGTGGACGTGCGGGGCGTGGCCCGGCGCGGCTCCGACCTCCTGGTGCTGACCTCGGAAGGGCTGATCTCGATCTCGCGGCTGGTCAGCGAGGGCTCGCTCACCCCGAACGGCGTGGTGTCCGACAAGATCCGGCCGACCCTGGTCGATGCCGTGCGCCGCCACGGCGCCAATACCGGCTGGCAGGTCCTGGTCCATGCCCGCGCCGGGCGCACCGTCGTGAACGTGCCGCTCGGCGGCGGGCGGTTCGAGCAATACGCCATGGATACCCAGACCGGCGCCTGGGCGCGCTGGACCGGAATCGACAGCCACTGCTGGGGCGTGTTCGACGAGAACGCCCATTTCGGCGCGCGCGCCGGGACGGTCAACCGGGTGACCGGGAACACCGACGCGGGCGCGCCGATCGAGGGCGACGTGCAGACCGCGTTCAACGCCTTCGGGCGGCACGGCGCGCTCAAGCGCTGCATCTGCCTCCGCCCGGTGCTGCGCGGCCGGTCGGAGGCGCGGATCGGGCTCGGCGCGCTGGCCGATTTCCGCAGCGTCGAGGCCGCGCCGGTCGCGGCCGGATTCGGCCCGACGACCCCCGGCTGGGATGCGGCGGAGCCGGCCTGGGAAGACTGGGGCGACCTCCCCTGGGAGGGCGGCCAGGACTCCACCGTCGCCGAATGGCGCGCCGCCGACGGGCTCGGCTACACGCTCGCCGCGCGGATGACGTCGTCGAGCACCGACGACCTCGAATGGGAAACGCTGACCTACCAGATGGAAACGGGACGGGGACTAATCTGATGACCGCACTGACAGGAAAGAAACCGAAGGACACATACCGCGACCTGCTGCAGGTCTCGAACGCGAATAGCGGGATCGACGAATCGCTCCGCCCGGTGGAGGACGGCGAAGGCACGCCGAGCGCGCTCAGCCTGTCCGCCTCCCGGGTCTCGGTCGGCGGCAACGAGCTGGTGCTCGACCGCGACGGCGACACCTCGATCTCGGCCGGCGCCGACGACCGGATCGATATCGCGATAGGGGGCGCGTACCGGCTGTCGCTGGGCCCGGAATCGATCGACGTCAAGATCGCGGGGGCGGAGGATTTCCGCTTTCGCGAGGACGCGTTCGAGGTGCTGGCGGGCTCGACGCTGACGGTCGAAGCCGGCGCCGTGCTGGCGATGGAAATGGGCGCGGCGCTGACCGGCGTGCCCGTCGTTCCGACCGGCATGGTGACACCGTTCGCCGGCGCGGCGGCTCCCGCGGGCTGGCTCCCCTGCGACGGGCGGGAGGTCTCGCGCGCCGACTACGCCGCGCTGTTCGCGGTCATCGGGACGGCGCACGGCGCGGGCGACGGCGCGACGACCTTCGCTCTGCCCGATCTGCGCGGCCGGGTGGTCGCCGGCCTCGACGACATGGGCGGAACCGCCGCCGGCCGGCTGACCGGCCGTCCCGGCGGCGTCGACGGCGCCGCGCTCGGCGGGTCGGGCGGCGCCGAGACCCATGCGCTCGGCGAAGCGGAAACCGCCGCGCACAGCCACGGCCCGGGCTCGTACGAAGGACGGGCAATCGGCACCACGGCGAGCGGCGGCGCCCACACCCACAACCTGACGAGACGGGCCGGCTCCGGGACCGACCCCGGGAGAAGCTACCAGATCACCGAAAACGGCGGCGGCGGCAACGCCAGGGACGCGACCATGAGCGCGGGCGCCCACACGCACGGCTTCTCGGCGGATATCTCGCTGACCGGCCGTTCGGAAGAGGCGGGCGGCGGAGACCCGCACAACAACGTCCAGCCGACGACGGTCCTCAACTACATCGTCAAGACGTAGGCCGGGGGCCGAACGAAGGCGCACCGCCGTTTTCCCTACCCGTCATGGTCGGCGAAGGCCGACCATCCACGAGTTTTCTTGGCGGTTGGGAAGCGCGGAGCCACCAAAGAACAAATCGTGGATGGTCGGCCTTCGCCGACCATGACGGTAGTAAGAACAGGACACCCCCCGAACACCCATCCCAACGCAAGGAGCATGCGATGGCCATCGCGCAGTACAGGATTCTCGACGTGACCGACGACGGTTTCGTCACCGTCGAATGGGCGAGCGAGACCGGGCCCGCCGTCACCTACCCGGTTCCGTTCGACGACGCGGGGGACCCCCTCGCGGGACCGGCGCTGGAGGACTGGCTGGCCGGGCTGTGGGACGACGACATCAAGGACCGCGTCGAGCGGAGCAAGTCCTTCGCGGCGGTGCGCGCTTCCAAACGCCCGGACTTCAGGAACATCCAGGACAAGGTCGACGCCAGGCGCCGGCCGTGACGGTCGCGCTCGCCTTCGGCCGCGACGCCGAGATCGCGCGCTGGGTCGGGGACAGGATCGGGATCGACGATTTCGGCCCCTGCGCGGCGATCGGCGTGGTCGAGGACGGCAGGCTTGTCGCCGGGATCGTCTATAGCGGCTGGCGCGACCGGCCCGGCGCGCTGGAGATGTCGGTCGCCGCCTCCTCGCCGCGCTGGTGCCGGCGCCGGGTGCTTCAAGCGCTGTTCCGCTACCCGTTCGAACAGCTCGGTGCGCGCCGGGTGCAGGCGACGATCCGGCGCGGCAACCGCACCGCCAGGCGGTTCGTCGAACGGCTGGGCTTCCGTTACGAGGGCATGGCGCGGGAAGCCTGGCCGACCGGAGAGGACGCCGCCCTCTATTCGATGCTGCGGCGCGAATGCCGCTGGACAGGAGACAGACATGGGAAAGAAAGCCCCCAAACCGCCCCCCGTACCCGATCCCGCGGCGCTGGTCGCCGCGCAGGCCGAGGCCAACCGGATCAGCCAGTTCACGCCGCAGGGCAATCTGCTCTACGGCTCGGTGACCGATGACGGGGGATTCGCGTTCGACCCCGCGGCGTCGACCCACGCGACGATGGTGTCAGAAACCCCGTTCCAGCAGGACTTCCGGGCCCGCCAGGAGGCGATCGGCCGGACGCTGGCCGACCGGGCGCTGGACCGGGCGCGCGGCCTGGATGCGGGCCGGCTCGATACCGCCGGACTGCCGCCGGGCTTCGGCGGGGCGGATATGGCGGCGCTGCGCGGCCGCGCCGAGCAGGCGGCGTATAGGCGTGCGCTCGACCTGCTCGACCCCGAGATCGAGCGCCAGGAGAACCGCCTGCGCCAGAGCCTCGCCAACCGGGGCCTCCCCATCGCTTCCGGCAGCGCGGGCGGCGACGAGTTCCGCCAGTTCCTCGATGCCGGCAACCGGGCGCGCCTGGACGCGGCCCACGCGGCCGTCGCGCAGGGCGGGGCGGAAGCCGACCGCGCCTTCAGCCGCGCGGGGGCCGCGCGGAGCCAGGCCTTCGCCGAACGCGCGGCGCTGCGCCAGCAGCAGTTCAACGAGCTCGCGGCGCTGCTCGGCGGCCAGCAGATCGCGCCGGTGGGGCTTCCCAGCTTCGCGCCCGGCGCGCCGGTCGACGTGCTGGGGGCCAACGCGCTCGCCCAGCGGGCCGGTCTCGACCGCTACAACGCCGAGATCCGGGAAATGGACCGGTTCCGGCGGGGCCTCGGCGGCGCGCTGGGCCAGGCGGCGGCGATCTTCCGCCGGTGATGACCGGCACCGTCCGAATTCGACCCGACCGACACAGGAGGAACACATGCCGACACAACGCAACCCGCGCGAGATCGCGCTCCGCGTCCTTTCCGCGTATCTCACGGCCGGGGGCATGACGCCGCCGCCAAACAGGGGAGCGATGCCCGCCCCGCCGCGGGGGACCGTGGGCGGGGTCGCCTTCCCGCGCATCGGGAGGCCGCGCATCGGGACGCCGCCCATCATGGCTCCGCCCCCGGGATCGCCGTGGCCGTGGCCGGCCCCGCTCCCCGCGATCCCCCACGCCCCCGCGCCGGCGCGGGGGCGCCCCTCGGCGATGGACGTCATCGCCCGCTTCGTCGAGGCGTCCCGCGCCCGAGGAGGCCGGCGGTGAGCGGCGGCGACGACCGCTACACCTCGTCCGCCGCGCCGTTCAACGGCGAGGACCGCCTGCTCCTCGCCCGGCTCGACGAGCGCACCCAGGCGATCCACCAGCAGCTCGGGAAGTTCGTGACCAGGGACTCCTTCCGCCCGGTGATGCTGATCGCCTACGGCATGATGGCCTCGATCGCGCTGGCGCTGCTCGGCGCGGTGCTGGAATCGGTGCTGGGGTAGGGGGGATGAACCCTTCGGCACGGAAACTATCGACCGAGCGAGAATTTTCCTTGACAGTTAGAGTGCTCGTTCCTATTAGTTAGGAATGCTTGTTGGAACCGTCGAGCCACGAAGGAAAAACGGTTCCGTGCATTGGTGGACCGCCGCTGTTGCGCGCTACGTCATTGTGAAGAGCACCACTCCAAAATGAAGGAATGGTTGATATGTCGAAGTATGAACCCTTGGAAGAACATCTGCGAAATTGCGGCCGTGCAGACATGCCGATGACGTTTGCCGAGATCGAGGAAATCATCGGAGATGGATTGCCGCCGTCGGCTTTCAAGCACCGGCCCTGGTGGTCGAACAACCCGTCCAACAGCGTCATTACGTATGCCTGGCTCCGGGCGGGGTACAAGTCCGCCGACGTGGACATGTCGGAACGGAAGCTGGTGTTTCGCAAGTCAGATCCCGACGGTTCGCTTTCCGAGGCGGACGACCCCGGCCCTCCGGCGGCCGCCGAAATGCCGCGCCAAAGCATCCTCTCCCGCATCGCGGGCGCGCTGAAGGGCACGGTGACGGTGAAGCCGGGGACCGACCTGACGGAACCCGTGGATACGGAGTGGGACGCGGCACGGTAGCCGGCGATGCCTGTATTCCTGCTCGATACCCACGCGGTGATCTGGATCTCGCGGGACGAACGGCTGCGCGAGCCCGCCGCGAGCACGCTGGCGGAACTGTACGCCGAAGAGGGCCGATTGGCAGTGTCCCCGATCACCGCGTGGGAAGTCGCGATGCTGGCGGCCAAGGGGCGCATGGCTCTGTCGCTCAACCCCGAGATCTGGTTCGACAGGATTTGCGCCTTGCCCGGCGTCGTTCTCGCCGGGATGCCGCCGTCGGTGCTGATCGCGTCCTGCTCCCTTCCGGGCTCCCCGCCGGCCGATCCCGCGGACCGAATCCTCGCGGCGACCGCGCGGGCGTTCGGATATACGCTGGTGACCCGCGACCGCCGCCTGCTCGACTACGGCGCGGAGGGTCACATCCAGGTCATGGGGTGCTGACGCCCCCCTCCCCCACCGGCTCCACGCATCCCGGCTCGTCGTTCGCGGCCTTGTTGACCAGCGTGCTCACCGGGTGCGCGGTCATCGCCTCGGCCGGATAGGGTCCGAGCGGCACCGCCTCGCCGGCGAGCCACGGGTCGTAGGCTTCCACCGGCAGGATGACGGGCATGCGGTCGTGGACCGTGGCCACGAGCTCGTTGGCGGAGGCGGTCAGGATCGTGCAGGTCTCGATTTCGTCGCCCGGCTGGAACTCCGCCATCGATCCGGGGAGCGGGGCGCCCGCGCGCACGGTCCAGCGCTCCCACAGCCCGGCGAAGGCGAACGCCCGGCCGGCCGCCGGCTGGAACAGCCAGGGCTGCTTGCCCTTCCCGCTCCGCGCCCATTCATAGAACCCGTCGGCCGGGATCAGGCAGCGCCGGGCCCGGAAGGCGGCGCGGAAAGAGGGTTTTTCGCGCGCCGTTTCGGCCCGCGCGTTGATCGTCCGGTAGCCGATCTTCGGATCCTTCGCCCACGCGGGGATCAGGCCCCAGCGGAGCATCCCGAGACGGCGCCCTTCCCGCCCCGCGCGGACCGCCGCGACCTCCTGCCCCGGCGCCACGTTGTAGCGCGGCCGGAGGTTCGCCGCGGGCCCGGTCAGGTGGAGAAGTTCATCGATCTCCCACCACGAGAACCGTTGGGTGAAGCGTCCGCACATGGAGGGAGGTTAGGCCACAGGGAGAGCGAGCCGTCGAAGACGAAAAGGCTCAGAAACGATGGCCGCTGTGGCGTACGCGGAGTATCTCCCAGGTCGACATGCCGGCAAGTTCCCATTTGCGGCTTCGCCGACGAAACCGGTCCACCGCCCGCTTACACCAGCAGGGGATCATGTGCGCAACAGTCTTTCCGTGCCGCGTGATCGCCACGGACTCGCCACGCCCCACCTTTCGGAGGACTCTCGCCCAATGCGCTCTGGCCTCGGTCGCGGTGACTTCCTGCATGGATCGCTCCAACGAGTGGATTCAATCGGCGGTATATAGGGTAACCGAAAAATCGCGCGCCTCCGTGAACCGTCCTTGAAGGCGGGTTACGAACTTGAACCGCTCACAGCGGTTGGGTTCCTTCTGCGAGGATGGCGAGGTAACGATCGTATCCGAAGAGCCGGTTCCGCTTCTTGCCGGTCAACTCGCGGGCGATGTCCAGCTCTTCGAGAATCGACATTCCGGCCGATGCAGTCGGGAAAGAAAGGCCCGCTCGATCGGCCAGCGCCTGAAGCGGCGTGATCGGACGCTCTCGCAACACTTGGTGGACACGTATCGCGGATCCCGCTGCGCGGCCCACGCGCTGTATTCGCGTATGGTCATCCTGAAACAAGGTCAGCAATCGCTGGGCGGTTTCGACCGCGCCCTCGGCGGTCTCCGCCACACCGTCGAGAAAGAACTCCAGCCAGGCTTCCCAGTTGCCCCGGTGCCGCACTTCGTTGAGGAGCCCGTAGTAGTCGTCGCGGTGTTGCTTGAAATAGAGGCTCAAATAGAGAAGCGGCTCACGCAACACGCCGTCGTGGTGCAGCATGAGCGCGATCAATAGACGGCCGACCCGGCCGTTGCCGTCGAGAAACGGATGGATTGTCTCGAACTGGACATGAGCGAGCCCCGCCCGCAGAAGCAGCGGCAGCCCGTTATCGTCTACATGAAGAAAGCGTTCCAGATCGGACATGCAATCGGCGACCGAGGGAACCGGCGGCGGGACGAAGCGCGCCGTCCCGGGACGGCGGCCGCCGATCCAGTTCTGAGAATGTCGGAATTCACCGGGCGCCTTATCGCGGCCGCGGCCACGGCTGAGCAATACCTCGTGAATTTCGCGGATAAGCCGGTTGCAGAGCGGAAAATTTTCGCGCAACCGGCGCAACCCGTGTTCGAGGGCTGCGACGTAGTTCGAGACCTCCACGACGTCGTCGAGCGGAACGCCGGGCACCTCGTCCAGTTCGAACAGCAGAAGGTCGGACAAAGATGATTGCGTGCCCTCGATCTGCGAGGAAAGGACAGCCTCCTTGCGGACATAGGTGTAGAGGAAGAGGCGGATGTCAGGCAGGAGAGTGGACAGGCCATCCAAGCGCCCAAGACCGAGCAAAGCCCGCTCCAGACGCGATTGAAGGACTTTCAGGTCGAGCGGTGGCGCAGGTGGGAGAGGCGCCGGAACAAAGGCTCGCACCGTCTCGCCACCGACGACCGTGGCTTCATATCGGCCAGTCTCACCCCGGTCCATGCGCAGAGGTCCTTGGTTAAGCAAACTTTAATTTGGTGTAGCATTATTAAAATTATTTCCAAAGTTTTTAATTAGAGGTCCCTTGTCGGTGGGACGGTTCGACGATTTTCGACCCCCGAGCTTCGCATATGGGAATTCCTGTTAAACGGAATTGAATAGCCCGCGCCGCTGTTAAGAGTTGCGGGGAAATCTTGAATTACGGCGTGCCGCCCGGTTCCGAAGCTCACCCCCCGGCGACGAACTCCGCGATGGCCTCGGCCACCTCGTCGGGGCGGTCGAACTCGGCCATGTGGCCGGCGCCGGGGACGAGCCTGACGGTGGCGGGGCCGGAGATCGCGTCGGCGATGCGGGAAGCATAGGACCGGGGCATCACCCGGTCGTCCTCGCCCCAGATCAGCAGCGTCGGGCAGGTTATCCGCCCGAGCCTCGTCGCGAGCCTGGTGTCGCCGAGCGGCCACAGCAGGCGCGCCGCGGCGTTGGTCGCGTGCTGCATCGCGATGTCCCATTCCACCGTCTCGTCGGCATCCTCGGTGCCCGAGGCGGTCCAGGCGTCGAATTCCTCCGGCCGGTTGGTGAGCAGCGGCGAACGGTCGGCGGGGCGCTGGGCGAACACGTCGGGGACCGGCTCGGCCTCGTCGAACAGGCCGAACGGCGCGATCAACACCAGCCGCCCCACCGTCCCGGGCCACACCGCCGCGATGTCGGCGGCGAGCGCGCCGCCCGACGATGCACCGATCAGCGCGCCGCCGTCGGCATCGGCCGCCCGGTGGGCGTCGCGCGCGGCCAGCAGCCAGTCGACATGCTCGTCCAGCATGTCCGCGGAATGCCCGCCCGGCGCGCCGGGGAGCGACGGCGCGGCGACGCGGTGCGCTTCCGCGAGTCGGTCGAGCACCGGCAGCCAGCGGGGCAGGCCGGCGAGGCCCGCGAACCAGCAGATACCGGGTCCCTCGCCCTTTTCCCACACCCGCAATTCCCCGCCGGAAACCGCGGCGGAGCGTTCGCCGTAACCGGTCATACGGCGACCGGCTCCGGCACCGCGCGGCTCTGGCTCGGCATCGGGCTCGGCCACCACCGGTCTTCCCACTCGTCGTCGAACAGGTCGGTAATCTGAGGCAGCACCTTCTCGGCGAAGAGTTGGGTGTTATACCGGGTGAGATCCTTCGACATGTTGCCGAAATGGAGCAGCAGCATCAGGTGGCCGACATTGAGGTTGACCGCCACCTCGCGAAGCTGGTCGGCGACCTCGTCGGGGCTGCCGATGACGACGTGGCCCTGTTCGAGGACGTTATCCATCTCGGCATTGACCGGGCGCGCGGCAATCGCCTGGTCGGCGGCCTTCGCGACCTGCGAGGTGATGCGCGAGCGGATCGTCGCCTCGGACACGTAGCCCGGCGGACGGGCGAATTTGGGATCGAGATGGAGGCAGCGGTCGTAGAAATAGCTCGCCGGCTCGGCGTAGAGGTCGACCGCCTCTTCGCGGCTCTCCGCGACGCCGACGGCCTGGAGGAAACCGGCGTGATAGGGGTTTGGCTCGGCCCCCATCGCCTTCATCTCCTCCCAGAAGCCCTTCATCACGCCGAGCCCCGACTTGTAGCCCCAATAGGAGAGATAGGCGTAGACGAAGTCGTTCTCGTAGCACATGCGCCAGGTCTCGACCGAGCCGGAGCCCGGCACCCAGACCGGCGGGCGGGGCTTCTGGATCGGCCTGGGCCACGGGTTGACGTAGCGCATCCGGTTGAAGCGGCCGTTATAGGCGAACGGCTCTTCCTCCCGCCACGCGCGGGTGATCAGGTCGATCGCCTCGTAGTAGCGCGGCCGCAGCAGGCCGGGGTTCTGGCTGTAGGCGTAGCAGGTATCCATCGGCGTGCCGACCGGGAAGCCGGCGATCAGCCGTCCGCCCGATATGCAGTCGACCATCGCGAACTCCTCGGCGACCCGGAGCGGCGGGTCGTAGAGCGCGACCGAGCTTCCCATGACGCAGATCGCGGCGTCCTTCGTGCGCCGGGCCAGCGTGGACGCGATCAGATTGGGCGACGGCATCAGCCCGTAGCCGTTGGAGTGGTGCTCGTTGACGCAGATCCCGTCGAAGCCCCGGTCGGCGGCGAATTCGAGCTCGTCCATGAAGTCGTTGTACATGACATGCGCCCGTTCGGGATCGAACAGCGCCGGGTCGATCTCGACCCAGACTCCGGGATGCCGCTCCTTGAAGTCGTCGGGGAGCTCGGTATAGGGCATCAGATGGAACCACAGCACCTTCATCGCGCGGTCGGCCTTTCGGTTCGGGATTTCGTTCCAGGCGTGTCAGCTTGAAGTGATCGAGATGTCGAAGAACTTCAGGAGAATCTGGAGGATGACGACGATTGCAAATCCGGCCATCACCCAACCGGTCGCCTTGCTTATCTTGTTCTCGACGGCACGCAGCCTCTCGTCCAGGCCGTCAATTCTGGCATTGAGCTGGTTGATTCCCTGCATGATCCAGTTCGCCTCGCCTTGGACGAGGACAGGGGGCGCGGTCTGCCCAACTCCCGCGTCCTCCGGAGTCGCACGCTCGTTATCTGCCATTGGTATTCAACTTCACGCCGATCCACTCCCAAAGCTGCGAGTCGTGGCGGCCCCAGTACGACGTTACGGGTATGACGATTCCGGAGGACGCGGACTCGTCCCCCAGTCCGATCGCGGACGCCAATTGCCGTGTCGTCTCGCCCTCGGTCGCGACGAAGAAGCTGTTTCGACCGGTTTCGTAGCAATTGTCGCCGTATTGCGCCTTGATTTTCTCCCTCACGGGATCGGGATCGGAGACGTCGAAAACCGCGAAAACCTGCATGGTCACGCACCTATACCGTCTGGTTCCCGTGTCTCAGCCAAGTAGCGTCAGTCTGTCTCGTCGGCAATACGCCACGTATCGACTGTACCGAACTCGATGGGCGGCGACCAGTTCGCGGTAGGACACGCCCGTTCGAGAGTGTCGGTTCGAATGTCTGACGGCGGGCGCGGCGGCGAAGCCGTCCAACGTTCGGCTTCGGCCACGAACGAGGTGCAACATTGTGGCCGCCACGTACAGCTTCCGGCCAAGCGCCGCCATCGTTGTCAGGGAAACAACTTGAGCGCGATGAAAAGAAGCCCGTAGGAGGCGAAGACGGCCGCATAAAAGCGCCGTTCCCTGGCCTGAAGCGCGGCTACGACATCCGTCTTGGGGTCCACGGGGTCAGCGCCGCTTGTTGCGCCTGCTCTAGCGTCGTCCGCCTGTTCGCACTTCATTCCACATCTTTCGCGCGCCGCGCTCGTCCGAGCCTAGCCTGCACCGGGCGGCCATGCAACCGAGGCGTGCATTCACCCCTTCACGAAGGTGTAGGTCTGCGTCTCGGTCGGAAGGCCGTCGAGCGCGGCGGCCAGATCGTCCGGCGCCCGGCTTTCGCCGTAAGCGGCGAGATAGCGCCCGCCGCACACCGTTTCCAGCCGGTCGCCGGCGAACGGGAACGGATCGAAGGCGTAGACCCCCTCCCCCCTCGGCGTCACCGTCACCCCGGCGTCGGTATCCGCGTCCCTCGGCACGCAGGCGAAGGTCTCGACCCCGCGGTCGGTCTCGTGGCGCAGGTTGAAGTAGAGCGCCAGCGTGTCGAAGAACTGGAGCTGCTTGTAGTTCTGGACGATATGGGCGTCTTCCACCCAGGGCGCGGTCCCGGGATCGGCGGCGAGCGTCTCCCTGATCCGCGCCTGGCGCGCGATCTCTCCTTCCAGCATCCGGTCGACGTCCTCGCGGTCGTTCGGCCCGACCGGGATCGAGGTCGACCCGCCCGGGCGGACGCGGAACTCGGAGTAGCCGTAGCGAGCGTGATAGAGCCCCCAGGAGTGCATCGAGGACAGCAGCCCGCAATAGAGATGGCGGGCTTCGTTGACTTCGGCCGACCGCCGCCCGGTATCGGTCCCGCCCGGCACCGGCGCGTTGCCGATCCCGCAGGGAAGCCCGGTCGGCCCGTGGAGCGTCGGAGCGTTGTCGAACTCGTCCCAGCCATAGTCGTGATGGCTCACCACGTAGACCATTTCCTCGTGGGGCTCGCAGCGTTCGAATTCGTCGTTGCCGAAGGCGCGCACGAACTGCCCGCAGAGCGCGTTGTGCTCGCGCATCGAACAGAGGAAGTGCGGCTCGCCCGGCGGGGCGGTCTGGATCATCATCGCGTCGTCCCTCCCAAGGAATGCGATGGAGACCGCCCATTTAAGCGGAAACCGCGCCGCTTGGCATCCATTGAGGGTACGGGCGGCCTTGGGGAATTTCTTGCGGCGCTGCCCGATCCGGTCCATGAAGAGCATCGGCTGGCGACGGGGCGGTAGCGCGGGCCGTCCGGCACCCGGCGGAGGAAGAAGAGCGCATGGTCGTCGCGGTGAGCCGGTTTCGCGCCGCACGGGGACGCGGGGCGGCGTTCGAACGGGTCCGGACGGAACGCGGCGCGCGCGGCTGCATGTGCGGGTAATCGATTCCCATACCGCGGGCGAGCCCACCCGCACCGTCGTGGAGGGAGGCCCGGGGCTCGGCGACGGCCCGCTTGCCGAGCGGGCGGCCCGGTTCGAGGCCGACCATTCCTGGATCCGGGGCGCCCTGCTTAACGAGCCGCGCGGCTTCGACGCCATGGTGGGCGCGCTCCTGTGCCCGCCCGACGACGCGTCCTGCGCGGCCGGCATCGTCTTCTTCGACACCGCCGGCAATCTCGGAATGTGCGGCCACGGCACGATCGGCGTGGCCGCGACGCTGGCCTTCATGGGCCGGATCGCGCCAGGGACCCACCGGTTCGAGACGCCGGTCGGCATCGTCACGGTCGAGGCGAAGAGCGCCAACGCCGTCGCGGTCGAAAATGTCGAGAGCTACCGGTGGCATGCCGGGGCGACCGTCGAGGTCGGGGGGCTGGGCCATGTGACCGGCGACGTGGCGTGGGGCGGCAACTGGTTCTTTCAGTGCGGACAGGCGCCGCTGCCGCTGGAAGCGGAGAATATCCCGGCCCTGACCGACGCGGCGGCGCGGGTTCGGGCGGCGCTCGCCGACGCCGGCATCGCCGGCGCGGACGGTGCCGGGATCGACCACATCCAGTTCTTCGGCCCGCCGTCCTCTGAGTCCGCGAACAGCCGCAATTTCACCCTGTGCCCGGGCGGCGCATACGACCGCTCGCCCTGCGGCACCGGGACCAGCGCAAAACTCGCCTGCCTCGCCGCCGACGGCGACCTGGCCCCGGGCGAGACCTGGGTGCAGGAGAGCATCATAGGCAGCACCTACCGCGCGCATTACCGGCCGGCCGCCGCCGGCGGCATCGTCCCGACCGTGGAGGGGCAGGCCTTCGTCGTCGGCGAAACGATCCTCCATTTCGCCCCGGAGGATCCCTATCGGGCGGGGATCGGATCGCCCTAGTCCGGGCCGGCAGCCGGGTCAGCGCCCTTCCACCAGCGGCATCACCTTTGCGGCAAAGATCTCCAGCCCGTCCATCATGGGATAGAAGTGCACCATCGGGCAGTCGATGCCGATGGACTCCAGGTAACGCAGGCGGTCCGCAATTTGGCGGGGCGTGCCGACGAGGCCGGCGCCGAGGCCCTTGGCGGCGACCGCCGAAACCGGATCGCGGCCGCCGTACTCCTCGAGCTCATGGACGCGCTCCTCGGCCTCGCTGGCGCTCTCGGTGCAGATGACGTGCGCGCTGATGCCGTATGACAGCGACCGGCCGTAGGATCCGGCCCGCCGGTCGAGGTCCTCGATGTCGCGGGCGAAATTGGCGAGATTGGCCTCGGCGCTGGCATAACCGGGCTCGTAGGCCATGAACCACACGTCGCATGCGCGCGCCACCACCTCCCTGCCCGCCTCCGACCGGCTGGCGGCGTAGATCGGCGGGTTGGGGAGCTGGACCGGCCGGATCGGCAGCCGGCCCGATTCGCAGCGGTAGAACTCGCCGTCGAGGGTGAACGTCTCCCCGGTCCACAGCCCCTTCATCACGTCGACGAACTCCCCCATGCGGCGATAGCGGGCGTCCGACTGGTCGAGCCAGCCGCCGTTGCCGAAGACGTCGAACTCCTCCTCGTACCAGCCGTTGACGACGTTGACCGCGAAGCGGCCGCCGCTGATGCGGTCGAGCGAAGCCCCCATCTTGGCGGTAAGCTGGGGCGAGACGATGCCGGGGTGTACCGCGCACATGAGCTCGATCCGCGTCGTGTGGGCGATCAATGCGGAGGTCAGGATCCAGGCTTCGAGATCGGGGCCGAGATGGCGCTCGGCGATCAGCGTGGTCTCGAACCCCAGCGCCTCGGCGCGCCTGACGACGTCGACCGCGATCCGGAACGACTTGTCGACGACGACGCCCGCGCCCGGCGTCCGGAGGTCGGCGACGGCATCCTCCATCGCGGCGTCGGCGCGCACCGCGTGCGGCAGCGGGGTCCAGATTCCGTATCGCATCCCTCGGGGCTCCTCGACGGTGACCGCGACGGAAGGGCGGGCAAGGGCCGAAACGGAACGCCCTAGCCTTCCGGCGGCGAAGCGCAGGCCCGATCGTAGGGGAAGCGCTCCTCGATCAGGCCGTTATAGGCGAAGATGTCGAGCGTCGCCTCGAACGCCTCGCGGGTAATCTCGACATGCGGCGTCCAGCAGCCGAGCTCCTGATAGCTGGCGATACAGCCCTCCAGGACGGCCAGGTCGATGTCCGGGAAATACGATGTCTCGGCGCGGGCGATCTCGGCCGCCGGCGTCTCGTTGAGCCAGGCCCGGGCCTTGCGGTAGGCGCGGGTGAAGGCTCGCGCCATATCGGTTTCCAGCCAGTCCGGCCGGGCGCACAGGCTGGAAAAGCCGCAGCGGCCGACCTGCCGGCCGACTTCGGCCACGACATGGCCGACGCCGTCGGCTTCGAGCTGCTGAGGGAACGGTCCCTGCTGCTGGACGTACTGGCCCCGGCCGTCGCGGAACGCGCGGTCGATCTCGGCGGCGTTACCGGGATGGATCGCTTCGAGCCGGTCGTAGTCGATGCCCGCCTTGTGACAGGCGTATTTGAACATGGCGAGCGGCTGGCCGCCGCCGAACAGCACCACGCCGGCGCCTTCGAGCTTGCGCCAGTCGAAATCGGGATCGCGCCCGGTCAGGAAAAAGCCGTCCATCTCGTTGATCTGCGCGAAATGGACCACGCCCGGGTCCTGGCTTCTCGACAGCGGCCCGAAGGCCTGGCTGAGCGCCGACTGAACGACATGGGCGGAGCCGTCCTTGAGCGCCGCGATGGCGGACACACCCGGCGGCGAGACCGACCAATCGGCCTCCAGCCCCTCCTCGGCCAGGAATCCGCCAGCCATCGTCGCGATCAGCGGCGAATAGAAGGCCGAGAACAAGGAGAACTGGATGTCGATCCGGGTCATGGGCGGCATACCTTCCGGGTGGGTGAGGCGGTCGCGCCCCTGCTAGCCCGTGAAGCCCGCGCCGTCCATCGTTTTGTTGGCGGCGCACCGGATCGCCGCATAAGATAACGGACCGGACCGGCCGGAGCCTCCTTGGGTTCGGGCCCCGAGCCGTCGCGAAATCCTGGACGAGGGACACATGGTAGCGAAGCACGAATTCTGGTCCCGTGTTTTCACCTTCGTGCCGACGCCGCTGAAACACGACGGCGAGGCGATCGACGAGGACGGACTCCGCCGGGTGCTCGACCACCAGATCGAGAACCGCGTGGACGGGGTCTGCGTGTTCGGCTCCACCGGCGGCAACGGCTCGTTTTCCGAGGACGAGATGAAGCGCGGCATCGAGGTCGCGGCGCGCCATGTCGACGGACGCATCGCGACGATCGCGGGCACCGGCGCGCGCACGACATCCGCCTGCATACGGCTTTCTCAACACGCCGAGGCGGTGGGCTGCGACGGGGTGATGATCCTGCCGATGACCTACTGGCCGCTGACGCTGGACGAGGTCCGCGCGCATTACGAGCGCGTCGCCGACGCGATCGGCCTGCCGATCTGCGTCTACAACAACCCGTGGACCACCGGAATCGACATGCCGCCGGAATTCCTCGCCGAGCTGGCGCGGCACCCCAACATGCGCTGCGTCAAGGAGAGCACCGGCGATCTGACGCGGATCAGCCGGATCCGCGCGCTGACCGGGGACGAGGTCGCCATCGTCGCCGGCTGGGAGTCGACCAGCCTCCAGGCATTCAGCGCCGGAGCCACCGGCTGGGCGCCGGTGGTGAGCAATTTCCTGCCCGCCGAGGCGATGGCGTTTTTCCGCGCCGCGGTCTACGACGACGATGTCGCCACGGCGCGCGGGATCTGGGACCGGCTGTTCCCGATCTGCGACATGATCTGCGCCAAGTCGCATATCCGGGTGGGACATACCGGGCTCGACATCCTGGGCCGGCCGGTCGGCCCGCCCAGGCGGCCGCTCGGGATGCTGGGGGAAGAAGACCGCGCGTCGCTGCGCAAGGCGCTCGAGGAAGCAGGCGCCTTCGCCACGGAGGCCAGCGCGGGCATCGCGGCCCAATAAAGGCGAGACCGCGTAACGAAGGGGGCTTACGAAGAAAGTTGACAGGCTGTGGGCTGGTGCGTGCGGCGACGGGAACGTCGCCCCGTCCCGCCGCCCGTCACGGTCGACCCGACGTTCGTCCCCTGTCGTCATGCCCGGACTTGTTCCCATAAGCGCTAACTTGTTTGTGGCGGTCATTTTGTCTAGGGTTTCCGGGTGTTTGGGCTCGGAGGCGTGGGATGGACGAGGACTGGGCGGTTCTGCGGTCTTTTCTTCCGGCCGGCTGGGAAGAGCTGGGGCGTTCGACCGGTGCGCTGAAGGGTCTGCGCAAGGACAAGTCTGCGGAGGCGGCGCTGCGGGTTCTTCTGCTGCATCTGGGCTGCGGTCACTCGCTGCGCGAGACGGCGCTGCGGGCGCGCAAGGCGGGTCTGGCGGAGTTGTCGGACGTTGCGCTTTTGAAGCGGCTCCGCAAGTCCTCGGGCTGGCTGCACGGTCTGTGCGTGGCGCTGTTCCGCGAACGCGGCCTGGCGCGGGCGGCGGCGCCGGGCTTGCGGGTGCGCGCGTTCGACGCCACCACGGTGCGCGAGCCCGGGCGGACGGGTTCGGTGTGGCGGGTGCATTACAGCCTGTGCCTGTCCTCTCTGAGCTGCGACTTCTTCGAGGTGACACCGACGCGCGGCGCAGGCAGCGCGGAAGTTCTGTCGCGGTTTCCGGTTTGCGAGGGCGACCATATCCTGGCCGACCGGGGCTACGCGACGGCGGCCGGGCTCCGCCACGTGTCGGCGGCGGGCGGGCGCATCGCGGTGCGGGTGAACACCGGGGCGTTGCCGCTGCGGACCCCCGAGGGGGCGCCGTTCGATCTGCTTGCGGCGGTGTCCGGGCTGACCCGCGCCGGGGCGGTCGGGTGGTGGCCGGTCGCCACCGCCGGGGAGGATGCGGTGCACGGCCGCGTCTGCGCGGTCCGCAAATCGACGCAGGCCGCCGCACGGGCGCGCAAGAGGGCGCGCCGCGAGGCGAGGCGGCAGGGCAGCAAGGTCCGCCCCGCGACGCTGGCCTTCGCGGACCATGTCATCGTCTTCACCACGTTTCGCGAAGAGTCCTTCAGCGCCCGCGAGGTTCTCGAATGGTACCGCCTGCGCTGGCAGGTCGAGCTGGTCTTCAAACGCCTCAAGTCGCTGGCCCGCCTGGGCCACCTGCCCAAGCGCGACGACGACAGCGCCCGCGCCTGGCTCTACGGGAAACTCCTGGTGGCGCTGCTCGCCGACAAGCTGGTCGACCACGCCCGCGCCGTTTCCCCCTGGGGATACGACCTGGCGCCGCCGCAGACCCCATAGCCCGTGGCGCGAGTTCCGCTTCGTCCTCAACCAGATCCGCCGGGCCGTCGAGCCGGAGTTCGGCCTCGCCCGCACGATCGACGAGTGGAACGACATCGCAAAAGCCCTCGCCGAACCGCCCAGACGCCGCAGACCTCAACGCGCCACCCACTTCAATCCATAACAAGTTAGCGCTTATGGGACTTGTTCCGGGCATCCAAGTGCCGCAGTGTGACGATACGGGCGGGGACGGGCAAGGCAGCGGAGCAACGTGGATGCCCGGGACAAGTCCGGGCATGACGGAAGAAATGTCGTGGATCTCCCACCCGTCAACCTTTCTTTATAAGCCCCTAACGAAAGGCAGCCGCGCTCAGGCGCGGGCGTAGCGTCGGGCGAGGTCGTTCAGCAGCGCGAGGTTTTCGAGACCGGCTTCGAGCTCTCCGCGTTCGATGCGCCGGGCGACCTCGGAGACCGCCTCGCAGGCCGGCGCGGCGATGCCGGCCTCGCGCGCCTTCCGCGCGACGTGGCCGTTCAGATTGTCCAGCTCGCTCTTGCGCCCCTTCTCCCAGTCCTGCAGCACCACGCCCTTGGTGTCGGGCAGGATGAACCCGCCCATGAGGCGGTCGAGCATGGTCTCGACCAGACGGTTCGAATCTCTCACGTCCCTTTCCGACATTCCCAGGATGGGCCGGCGTTCGTGTCCGACGGCGGCGCCGACGTCGAGCGCCTCCTGGCCCGCGCGCAGCATGAACTCGCGCATACCCGGCACGGTCTCGGCGTCCACGATCGATTTGCCGAGGCAGGCGGTGGTGGCCAGCGTGGTGCAGTTGCTGACGAGCTTCATCCACTTGGCCGCCAGTATGTCGTCGCTGATCTCGCACGCGCCGGCGCAGGAGAGGAGCCCGGCGACCTCGTCCTCCCGCCCCTCGGTGGCGGGATGGAAGCTGCCGACCGCGAACCAGGAACGATCCGGCGGCGAATGGCGTTCGACGATCCCCGGCGTGAACAGCCCCGACGAGATCTCGATCACGCATCCGAGCGTGCGCTCCGGGCCGACGATTTCCGCGACGGTCTCGGCGGTCATGCCGTTCTGCACCGCGACCAGCAGGCCGTCCTCCTTCAGCCAGGGCTCGATGAGCTGGCTGGACCAGCGGGCGTCATAAGCCTTGGTCACCACCAGGACGACGTCGAACCCCTCCTTCAGCGTGCAGACCTCGCAGATGTGGAGGGCGTTCACGTCTTGGACGATCGTCTCCTCCGGCATCGCGATGATGGCGCCGTTCTTCCGCATCGCCTCCACATGCGCCGGCCACTGGTCGATCAGCGTCACGTCATGGCCGGCCCGCGCGATATCGACGCCGATGGAGGTGCCGTTGGCGCCGCTACCGACGATTGCGATCTTCCCCGACATTCGCGAACCCTCCCCGCCTGTCCGGTCCGGATGGAACCTGTCCTGCTATTGTAGTCCCCTCGTCATGGGCGGCGATGGGCTCGAACAGGAGAGAAAACCATGCCGGGAAGGCTGTTCCTTTCGACCGTGCTGATCCTGCTTTGCGTTGCCCAGACCGTTCACGCGCAGCGCGCGGCGGTGGACCTGGAGCTCGCCTTCGTCGTCGATGCATCGGGCAGCATCGACGAGGCCGAGACCCGGCTGCAACGTCAGGGGTACGCCGACGCGCTGATCAACCCGCGCGTCCTGGGCGCGATCGGGGGCGGCTTCCTGCGCTCGATCGCGGTGGCCTATATCGAATTCGCCGGCCCGGGCTGCGAGCGCGTCAGCGTCGACTGGACGCGCGTTGCCGACCTCGACGGCGCAAGATCCTTCGGCGGGAAGATCCTCGCGCTGCCGCCGATGCTCTGCCCCGGCGGCAACGCCATCGGCGATGCCGTGGCGCTGGCCACCGCCTCGATCGCGAGCAACGGGTTCGAGGGCACGAGGCTGGTAATCGACGTGTCGGGCGACGGCCCCAACACGATAGGCCTGCCCGTCGAATTCGTCCGCGATACGGCGGTCGCGGCGGGCATGACGGTCAACGGGCTGGTGATCGAGCGGCCGTCGATGCCCGACCTCGACGAATATTACCGGGCGGCGGTCACCGGCGGTCCCCGCTCCTTCGTGATCAAGGCCGACGACAGGAGGTCGTTCGCCGATGCGATCCTCAAGAAGATGATCCTGGAGATCGCCGGGCGGGAGGGAGTGGCGCCCGGGACAGGCCGGCTTCGCGGAAGGCCGGCGCCAGAGAGGCCGGACCTCGGATAAGGGGCGGCCGTGCGCCTCATGCACCTTCCCGAGCCGCGCGCGGACTGGGCGCTCTTTCTCGATTTCGACGGTACCGTTGTGGAGATCGCGCCGACACCGGACGCGGTCCGCGTTCAGGAGCCCCTGCCATCGCTGCTGGTCGCCCTGCGCGAGGCGTTGGGCGGCGCCGTCGCGATCGTCACCGGCCGGCCCATCGCGCAGATCGACGCCTTCCTGGGCGCCGCCGTCCCGGCTGTCGCGGGACTGCACGGGCTGGAAAAGCGAACGGCGGACGGCGCGACCGTATCTCCGCCGTCGCCGAACGACGAGCTTTCGGGTCTCCGGGCGCTGCTGGAGGATTTCGCCGCAACGCGTCCGGGAGTCCTCGTCGAAAACAAGAAACATTCCCTCGCCCTGCATTACCGCCTCGATCCCTCGCTGAAGCATGCCTGCGGGGAGGTCCTGAACGCCGTCCTCAATCGCGATTTGGAGGGCTGGGAGATCGTCGAAGGAAAAATGGTCTTCGAAATCCGGCCCCGCGGTTTCACGAAGGGGACCGCCATCGAGGCCTTTATGGGCGAAGCGCCATTCCTCGGGCGGACGCCGGTATTCTGCGGCGACGATACCACCGATGAAGACGGTTTCGCCGCTGTCAATGCGCGGGGCGGCGTAAGCGTCCTCGTCGGCGACCGCTCGGCCACGCGGGCGGCGGTGCGGGTCGACACGGTCGGGGAATTGCTGGATTGGCTGGCGCGGATCGCCGGCGCGGCGCGGCCGTCTTCCTGAAGCGCGGGCTACGCCTCGGCGAGACGGACGACGAACCGTTCGTACCAGGCTTCGACGCTGTTCGACCGCAGAACCTGCATCGACCTCTCCCAACGCTCCCGCCGTTCCATCAGGGGCATCGTCAGCGCCGCCTGGATGGCGCCGGCCACGCCTTCCACGTCGTACGGGTTCACGATCAGCGCGTCGGGCAGGTACTGCGCCGCGCCCGCGAAGCGCGAGAGCACGAGAACGCCCGGATCGTCGGGCGGCTGGGAAGCCAGATACTCCATGGCGACGAGGTTCATCCCGTCCCGGAGCGGCGTGACCAACCCGACCCGGGCGAGACGCAGGAAGCCGAACAGGGTGCGCCGGCTGAAACTCTTGTTCAGATATCGAATCGGCACCCAGTCGACATCCGCCATCTCGCCGTTCACGTGTCCGGCGAGCGTTTCGAGCGTTCGCCGGGTCTCGGAATATTCGGCGATGCCGCCGCGCGTGGGCGGCGCGACCTGCATCAGCGAGACGCGGTTGTGGTGCTCGGGGCGGGTCCGCAGCAGATGCGCAAAGGCATCGAAGCGCTTCGACAGCCCCTTCGAGTAGTCGAGCCGGTCCACGCCGATGATCAGACGGCGGTCGGCGACGCTGATCCGAAGGCGTTCGATCTCCCTTATGTCCGCGGTGTTGGCTGCTTCGCGCTCGACATATCCCGTGTCGATGCCGATCGGATGGGCCTCGACCCTGAACGTCCGCCCGAACGCCCGAATCGTGGCGCCGCCCCCGGTCTCCCGCACGCGGGCGTCGGCCTCGCCGATGAGGTAGCGGCAGAAATGCCCGCGGTCCGTCTCTGTCTGGAAGCCGACGAGGTCGAAAGAGGAAAGACCACGCATGAGCTCCCGGTGCACGGGCAGGGTCGCCAGGAGCTCCCTGGGCGGCATGGGGGTGTGCAGGAAGAAGCCCATCCGGTTGGGGAGGCCAAGCCGCCGCAATTCCTCGCCGAGGGGAATCAGGTGGTAATCGTGGGCCCAGACCATGTCGTCGGGCCGGAGCAGGCCGGCGAGCTTGCGGGCAAACTCCGCGTTGACGCGCCGATAGCCGGCATAATTCGCGCGGTCGAAATTGACGAGATCGATACGGTAATGAAACAGCGGCCAGAGTGTCGCGTTGGCGAAGCCGTTGTAATACTCCTCGTGGTCACGTTCCCCGAGATCCACGGTAGCGCGGGTAAGCCGCCCGCTCTCGGTGAGATCTACGGTCTCACCCACGGCGGGGACGACCTTGCCGCTCCAGCCGAACCAGATACCCCCCGAACGCCTCAGCGCGGCAAGCACGGCGACGGCCAGACCGCCGGCGGCGGCCCTGCCTTCGTTGACCGGCGCGACCCGGTTCGAAACGACGACGATGCGTTCGGTCATACCGTCCGCGATGGTTGGCGAATTACGTCGATCAGCGTATCCCGACGACGGAATTGCGACGATACAGAATTAGGACTAATTCAAGAGACAAGCGATCAGATTTCGTCACGGTCCCCGATCGAGTAAACCGCGACGAATTCCAGCGGTCCGGCACGAAATCCATATCAAATTCTTGAACTCGGCAATTCCGACCATGTTACCCGTTCATCGATACTTGTGCGCGGGAACGTTCTTTCCGTTGCAGCCATTCCCCCGCGCCGTGCGAAAGAACACGGAACCCGGGACCGGACGCTAGAACGCGTCTTCCCAGGGCCGGGAGAGCCTCATCGCCGAGGTGATCAGCCCGACCATGCTGTAGGTCTGCGGGAAGTTTCCCCAAAGTTCCCCCGTCTTCGGATCGAGGTCCTCGGACAGGAGGCCCATGGAGTTGCGGGAGGCGAGCATGTTCTCGAACAACCGCCGCGCTTCTTCCCGCTGGCCGCACGCCGCGAGTGCGTCGATGTACCAGAACGTGCAGACGTTGAACGCGTTCTCGGGTGCGCCGAAATCGTCGGTCTCGACATAGCGGAACACGTGGTCGCCGCGCCGCAATTCGCGCTCGACCGCCGCCACGGTGCCGATGAAGCGCGGTTCCAGGGGGTCGCAGTACGAAATCTCGTGCATGAGCAGCAACGCCGCGTCGATCTCGCTGCCGCCGAAGGCGCTGACATAGCTCTGCTTGTCCTCGTTCCAGGCCTCGCGCTCGATGCTTTCCCGAATGTTGTCGGCGCGCGCCTGCCACAGCCAGGCCCGATTCTCGAGCCCGAGACGGTGGGCGATACGCGCGAGGCGGTCGCAGGCCGCCCAGCACATGAGGACCGAAAAGGTATGGACGCGCTCGGTCCCGCGCAGCTCCCAAATCCCCGCATCCTCCTTGTCGAAGAACCGCGCCGCCGCCTGGCCGACCCGTTCGAGGACGCGGAACAGGCTCTCGTCTCCCCGCAGATCGAGTCGCTCGTCGAAGAAGGCCTGCGCGCAGGCCAGGATCACGGTGCCGTAGACGTCGTTCTGGGTCTGGACGTAAGCCTTGTTGCCGGCCCGCACCGGCCGGTGATCGCGATAGCCTTGGAGCGTATCGATCTCGTGCTCGGTGAGCTCGGTCTCCATCTGGATGCCGAACACCGGCTGCAGCGTGCCGTCCAGGCTGGCCGCGACGACGTTGAGGATGTAGTTGAGATACTCCTCCATCGTCTTGGTGATGCCGAGGCGATTCAACGCGCGGATCACGAAATAGGCGTCGCGCAGCCAGCAGAAGCGGTAATCCCAGGTGCGCGAGGTGCCGTCGGCCTCCGGGATCGAGGTGGTGATGGCGGCGACCACGGCGCCGGTCTCCTCCACCTCGCACAGCTTGAGGGTGATGGCCGCGCGGATCACCGCGTCCTGCCATTCGAAGGGCAGCGCGATGTAGCGCACCCATTCCCGCCAGTAATCCACCGTCCGCTCGAAGAACTCGCGCGAAAGCTCGGCGATGTCCCGCTCGATCGAATCGTCGGGGCCGAGTATGAGGTCGAGCGGGCGGTTGAGCAGGAAGGGCGTTTCCTCGACCACGAAGGAAATCGGCGCATTCGTGGTGAGCCTCAGTACGTGGTCCGGCAGCACGTAGCGGAGATGATTGCTGCCGCGCGTGACCTCCGGCCGCACGGCGCCGTATTCCCCGGCCGGCCGCAGCCTTATGCGGATATGCGGGGTGCCCGAGAGCGGAATCAGCCGGCGCACCAGCGTCAGCGGACGGGCGAGGCGGTTGTGCCGCTTGAAGCGCGGCGCGAAGTCCTGAATCTTCAGCGCATGTCCGGACCTGGCGCGCAGCGTCGTCTCGACGATCGCCGTATTCGGCAAATAGCGCTGCTCGCTCGACTCGAAATCGTCCAGCTCGATTTCGTAGAAGCCGATGGGCTCGGTCGGCTGCAGCAGATCGCAGAAGACCGGGTTGCCGTCGAAGCGGGGCATGCACGCCCAGACCAGGCGCGCCCGCGGATCGAGCAGGCCCGCATAACTGCAATTGCCGACGATGGCGAGATCGAGCGATCGCATGCTTCACCCCTTTCGGAGAGACCGGTATCGCGCCCCGGTAATATCAACAGTATAGCCTTGGGAGCGCCGTTGGGTTGTCGATCCATTGCCGGGACGATGTGGCATATTGGAGCCGCCCCGGATCGGAGACAGGAGGAAAGCTTGAACGACCGTTTCGACGTTTCGGGCCGAACCGGGTTCCTTACCGGTGCGAGCCGGGGAATAGGCCGCGCCATCGCGCTGGCGCTGGCGGAGCATGGCGCCGACGTAGCGATCAACCACACGTCCGCGTTCGATGCGGAGGTCGGCTTTCCCGACGCGGCAGCCGAGCTGGTCGAAGAAGCCCGGTCGCACGGGGTGAAGGCTTTTGCCATCGAAGGCGATCTTTCTGTCGACGGCGCGGTCCTCGACGTGTTCGACCGGACGGTCTCGGCGCTCGGGCGCGTCGATATCGTGGTCAGCAACGCCAACATCCAGATCCCCCGCGCCTTCGAGGAGGTGACGGCCGAGCAGATCGATCTCCAATGCCGGATGAATTACCGCGTCCCCATCCAGCTTCTCCAGCGCGCGCTGCCCCCGATGGCGGAGCGTGGCTGGGGCCGGGTGGTGACCATCGGCAGCGTCCAGCAGGCCAACCCCACCTTCGAGCTCGCGGTCTACGCGGGGCTGAAGAGCGCCCAGCAAAACCTGGTCATGAATGTGAGCCGCCAGTACGTGAAGACGGGCGTGACCGTCAACAACCTCGCCCCAGGCCTCATCGATACGGACCGCAACCGCTTCCTGCAGCGCTCGGAGGAAGACTGGCGGGCCACCATCGAACGGACCAGCCCGATGGGCCGCGCCGGCCTGCCCGAGGATCTCGTGGGCGCCGCCCTCCTGCTGTGCTCGGACGCCGGCAGCTTCATCACCGGCACCAACATCAACGTGACCGGCGGCGGCGACCTGCCCTGGACGTGACCCTGCCTCCCGGAGGAGCGCGCTACAGCGTGAGCCCGCCATCCGCCACGAACACCGCGCCGGTCGTGTAGGCGTTGCAGCGCACCCACGTCTCGACAGTGTCGGCGGCGACGGGAACGCCGCCCCGTCCCGCCGCCCGTCACAGTCGACCCGGCGTCCATCCCCTGTCGTCATGCCCGGACGTGTTCCGGGAGGCGCCGGGGTATACCCCTTTCGCACCAGACCGTTCCTCTGCCGTCATGGTCGGCGCAGGCCGACCATCCACGAGTTTTTTTTGGGCGCTGGAAACAAAAAAACAAATCGTGGATGGTCGGCCTGCGCCGACCATGACGGAGGAGGCGGGACAAGTCCCGCGCCCGCCGGCACCGGGCGCCGGGCCGGTCACTGTCAACCTATCCTTGTAAGCCCCCTTCGATACGCGGCTTCGCCGCTACTCAGGATGAGGGAGTCCTGTGAAGGAATGCCCTCATCCCGAGTAGGCCCGAAGGGCCGTATCGAGGGACGACCTAGTGAGAGTGCCGGGGCACCGTCGCGGTCACGGCGCGGTAGCGCGTGGCGAACTCGAGACAGCCGCCATCCGCCAGTTGCCCGACATGGTTGCGGTAGAGCTCCTCCCAGGGTGTGTGGTGTTCGAGCTCCGCGGGTGTATGGGCTTCGCGCCGCGCCGCGAGGGTGTCCTCCGGCAGCAGGATGTCGACGCGCCGCCGCCGCAGATCGACCCGCAGCCGGTCGCCGGTCTCAAGGATCGCGAGGTTGCCGCCGACCGCGCTTTCGGGGCTCGCGTTCAGGATCGAGGGGCTTCCGGAGGTACCGGACTGACGGCCGTCGCCGATTGTCGGCAGTTCGTCGATGCCCGCCTGGATCAGCGCCGCCGGCGGCTGCATGTTCACCACCTCCGCCGACCCGGGATAGCCGACCGGTCCCGTGCCGCGCATCACCAGGATGCAGGTTCCGTCGATACCGAGCGCCGGATCGTCGATGCGGGCCCGATAGTCTTCCGGGCCGTCGAAAACGATCGCGCGGCCCTCGAACGCTTCGGGGTCGTCGTCGGCCTCCAGAAAGCGGGCGCGAAAGCTGTCCGAGATCACGCTCGTCTTCATGATCGCGGCGTCGAACAGGTTGCCGGCCATGACCATGAACCCGGCACGCTCCTTGAGCGGCCGGTCGAAGGGGCGGATGACGTCCTCGTCGGCGGGCGCGGCATGGGCGACGTTCTCCGCCACCGTCCTGCCGTTCGCGGTGAGAGCCTCGCCGTCGAGTTTGCCGGCGCGGAGCAATTCGCCCATCACGGCCGGCACGCCGCCGGCGCGATGATAATCCTCCCCCAGATATTCGCCGGCCGGCTGGCAGTTGACCAGCAGCGGCACGTCGTAGCCCACCGCCTGCCAGTCTTCCAGCGTGAGTTCGACCCCGATGTGGCGCGCGATGGCGTTGATATGGATGGGCGCGTTGGTGGAGCCGCCGATCGCGCTGTTGACGGCGATGGCGTTCTCGAAAGCGGCCGGGGTCAGAATCCTGTCGGGGGTGAGATCCTCGTGGATCATCCCGACGATCCGCCGGCCGGTGTCATAGGCATACTGGGCGCGCTGCTTGTGCGGCGCGGGCGGGGTGGCCGAGCCCGGCAGCGACATGCCGAGCGCCTCGGCGAGCGAGTTCATGGTGGACGCCGTGCCCATGGTATTGCAGTGGCCGGGGCTCGGCGCCGACGAGGCGACCATCTCGATGAACTCGTCGTCGGCGATTTTGCCTGCGGCGAGCAGCCGGCGGGCTTCCCAGAGAATGGTGCCGGAACCCGACCGGCGCCCTTCCCACCAGCCGTTCAGCATCGGGCCGCCGTTGAGCGAGATCGCCGGCAGGTTCGTCGTCGCCGCCGCCATGATCAGCGCGGGCGTGGTCTTGTCGCAGCCCGTCGTCAGGATCACCCCGTCGATCGGATAGCCGTGCAGGATCTCGACGAGGCCGAGATAGGCGAGGTTGCGGTCGATGGCGGCCGTCGGACGCCGGCCGCTTTCCTGGATCGGATGAACCGGAAATTCGAGCGGAATGCCGCCCGCTTCCCGAATTCCCTCCCGCATTCGTTCCGCCAGGCTCTGGTGGATGCGGTTGCAGGGCGAGAGGTCGGAACCCGTCTGGGCGATCCCGACGATGGGCTTGCCGGACTGCAACTCCTCGCGGGTCAGGCCGAAATTCATGTAGCGCTCGATATAGAGCGCGGTCATTCCGGGATCGAGCGGATCGTCGAACCAGCTTCGGCTGCGCAGCTTCTTGACGGTCATGCCGCATCTCCCACGCTGTCGGAATGTCAACTTAGCGAGCGGCGTTGCCGCCGGGAAGTCGCGTCCGACGGACCGGAACCGCTTCTCGGGGACCCGGCGGCGAGGGCCGGCGAAAGCAGATCGTTCGCCGATGCGATCCTCAAGAAGATGATTCAGGAGATCGCGGAGCGGTCAGGGGAGCGTCATGGGCTTCCATGTCCCCACCTCCTGCCCCGCGAGATTGAACATCCTGGCGGCGTTGCGGTGCAGGATATCGGCGCCCGCTGGGCGGTCTCCGAACGCGCGGCGGACGAACCCCACCGGGTCCGGCTCGCCGAGCGGGAACGGGCCGTCGCTCCCCAGCACCAGGCGGTCCGGGCCGATCGCATCCGAGGCATAGCCCAGATAGCCGTCCTCGAAACACACGGTGTCGTAGTAAAGGCGCCTGAGGTAATCGTCGACCGTGCCGGAAACGGTTTCGGTCAGGCCCGGGTTCGTATCCACCTCCCGCTGCATCCTGGCCCGGAGCAGGAGGGCGTAGCCGCCGGCATGCGCGCAGCACAGCCTCAGCGCCGGGTAGCGGTCGAGCATCCCGCCGAAGATCATGTGGAAGACGTTGATCGTCGTGTCGAACAGGTAGCCGCTCACCACCGTGAGCTCGAAGCGCCCGGTCCGGTCGGCGCCGGCGGGGTTGCTCGGGTGGACGAAGAGCGGCACGTCGAGATCGACCGCGGCCTCGAACACGGGCGCGAATTCCGGGCTGTCGAGATAGCGGCCACCGACATTGGACGCGATGTGCCCGCCGCGCAGGCCGAGTTCCGTCACCGCGCGCCGCAGCTCTCGCGCGGCCGACGCGGGATCCTGCATCGGGAGGAAAGCCCAACCGTCGAAACGGGCCGGATACCGGTCCCTGAGCAGGGCGAGTTCGTCGTTGAAGATCCGGGCGGCGGCGAGCGCCGGTCCCGCCGGCGCGGCGTAGTCGATGAGCGGCGTCGCCAGCGACAGGACGGTCAGGTCGATCCCCAGATCCGCCATGCGGCTCAGCTGCCGCCCGGGGTCGAAGAACGTCCTGTTCATGCCGAACTTCGCGCGCCCGACCTGCACCTCCACCGATTCGTCGCCGGCCGTCGAGCGGCGCACGTCGAACCCGTCCTCGCTCTCGATAAAGCGGAAATACGCCTCGGGCACATAGTGGCAGTGAACGTCGACGATCATGCGAGTCGCTCAACCATTCAGACGGGGCGGCTGCCCGCAATCGTCGTGCGGTGCATGTGCCGCGTTTGGGCGGGATCGTACATCGTCGCGCGATGCATCACGGTCCGATTGTCCCAGCAGAGCAGATCGCGGGGCCGCCACTCGTGGGTATAGACGAAGGCGTCCCGGGTGCTGTGCTCGAAGAGCTCGGAGAGAAGCGCCTCGCTCCCGGCCTCGTCCATGTCCTCGACCGAGAAGGTAAAGCCGGGATTGACGAACAGCGCCTCCTCGCCGGTGTCTTCGTTCCTGCGGATCATGGGATGGGAGACATCGCGCAGCCTGTCCTGCTGCTCGGCGCTTACCGCAGGCCGCCCGCCCTCGACCGTTTCGTTCCTGCGCCAGTTCCGCGTGTAGGAATGGCGCGCCCGCCTTCCGTCGATCCGCCGGCGGAGATCGTCCGGCAGTGTCCGCAGCGCATGACGCATGTCGGCGAACAGCGTGTCGCCGCCCGCGGGCGGTATCTCGACCGCGTAGAGATGCGACCCCATCGCCGGGCGTTCGTCGTAGGAAATATCGGAATGCCAGTAGCGGCCGGCATCCTCGAAGCCCATCGGGGTCCCGTCGGCGTGTTTCCGGTTGGAGATCAGCAGGATCTCCGGATGGTCCGGCAGCAGGAACTGCCGCATGACGTGCACGAGCGGCTCGCCGAAACGGCCGCTGAAGGCGACCTGCCGGGCGGGGGAGAGATGCTGGTCGCGGAAGACCGCGACCCCCGCATCGAACCAAGCGTCGCGGACCGCCGAGAATTCGTCGTCCGACAAAGGCCGCGAGAGATCGATCCCGACGATTTCCGCCGCGAACCGGTCCCCCAGCCGATTGACCTCGAACGGCATCCGCCGCGTCTCCCGGAGTTCCGACCGTCTCAGTCGGCGATGAAGGCCACGGCCTCGATCTCGACCAGCCATTCGGGATCGACCAGCGAGGCCACCGCGACCTGTGTGCTCGCCGGGTAGGGCTCCTTGAAAGTCTCGGTGCGCACCCGGTTGATCTCGTTTCGGTAACGGATATCGGCGGCGAAGACGGTGATCTTGACGACATCGTCGAGCGATCCGCCGGCCTCGGCGAGCACCGCTCCGATATTGGCGAAGACCTGACGGGTCTGGCCAGCGACGTCGCCCTTGCACACCGTGTTGCCCTCGGCGTCCCACGGAATCTGGCCGGCGACGAAGACCGCCCTGCCGCCGGACACTTCCCAGCCCGGGCTGTAGCTGCCCTTGGCCTGCACTGTGGCGGGTTTGAGGACGCGCTTTGCCATGATCGATCTCCCTCGCTGAATCCGGATTGCCGTCAATACTGACCCAATCCGCGCCCCGCCGCACCCCGGCGTTCGTCAGGCCGGGGGCTTCCGGCCCTCCGGTGCCGCCACCTCCACATGCTGGCGAAACAGGCCGGGGATGGTGTCGGCGGGACGGCGGCCGAACCCGCACTCGGTGGAGATGCCGAAATCGCGCACGACCTTCTCCGCCGCGGCGATACGGCGGCGCGTGCCCGCGATACCGCCGGTCGTGTGGACCAGGCCAAGAAACAGCTCGCAGCCCGGCTGCAGCCGGAGGCCGGCGAGCGGCGCGAAATAGGCTTCGTCGTCGCGCTCTTTCGGCACCGGCATGTGGATCCAGTCGATCGAACGCCGCGCCCGGGCGGACACGGCGTTGGCCACCGACACCAGGTGTCCGGCATCGGCCGGTTCGCAGAAATGCTTGTGCCCGGAATCGCCGTAGCAGAGATGAATGCCGGCCTCGGCGCCTGTCGGCACCAGATCGACCAGCCCGGCAAGCCGGCCGGCGACCGCGCCCGGCATGTCGTCGCCCAGATGGCTGGGGAACAGCCCTTCGAGCAGCGCGAATTCGACCGCCGCCTCCCACTGGATGGCCAGCTTCGCGGCGGGGATCGCGGCCACGATCCTTTCCAGCTCCCCGCCCAGCGCCCGGGCGTAGGCGGCTTCGAACAGATGGCGCGACGCGGGCACGATATAGGCGCTCGCCACCGAAAGCGGCGTCGGCAGTCCGACCTGGAAGCGCGTATCGGGCGGGATCGCGCCCTCCTCGGTCAGCTTCCGGAACGTCTCGAAGGACTCGATCGCCGCCCCGGCATAGCCGAGATCGGGCAGATCGATCGCGTCGGCCGAGGTCGTGGTCTCGACCAGCTCGTAAGGCGGCACCGGCACGTAGACGGGGTCGACGTCCGCGAGCCGGAACTGCGGGCTCCGGCCGATGCGCGCATGCTGCCACTTGATCCAGCTGTCCCGCTCGCCGACCTCGCCATCGGGCAGGCGTGGCAGATGCGGCCCGAGATGCGCCGCGGCAACGCGAAACATCTCATCGGCGGTGGCGAAGGGAGCGCTGCCCACAAGGTGGATTTTCCGGCTGCCGCCCGTTCCGTTCATGTCAGGTTCCTTCCGCTCTCGGGGGCGCTCATGGATAGGTCAGGGCGCCGCGGCCCAGGAGCGTTTCGTCGGTGAGCGCATCGAAGACGGTTTCCGCCTCGGTGAACGGCACGCGCATGCCGACGACGGGTTCCACCAGCCCGCGCGCCATGAGTTCCATCGTCTCGATCAGCTCCGCGCGGGTCGAGTGACGCGAGCCGGTGACGATCCGCTCGGTCCTGACCAGCACGGTCGGATCGAAGCGCGCCTCGCCGGTGCCGACCCCGATGACGACCGCCCGGCCCGAGGTCACGAGGCTGTCGATCGCCGCGGTGAAGGTTTCGCCGTGACCGACGTAATCGACCGCGGCGTCGACGCCCTTGCCGCCGGTCAGCCGTTTCGCCTCCTCCGCGACATCGTCGACCTTTCGAACGTCGATCGTCTCCTCCGCGCCCCATCGGCGCGCCAGATCGAGTTTTTCGTCGGAGATATCGGCCGCGATCACCCGCGCGCCGAACAGCCTTGCCACCTGCACGCCGTGGATGCCGACGCCGCCGCCCGCACCGATCAAGAGGACCGTGTCGTTGGGGCCGACGCGCGCCCGTTCTCGCATGCAATGCCAGTTCGTGTTGACCGCATCGGCCGCGACCGCCGCCGCCTCGTCGCCCAAACCCTCCGGAATGGGCAGGAAATTCTCCGCCGGCAGGCAGACATATTCGGCGAATCCTCCGTCGCGGTGGGCCCCGACATAGCCGGCGAAATTCTCGCACAGGGTCTCGCGACCGCCCCGGCACCAGCGGCAGCGCCCGCAGGTGAGATAGAAATAGACCGCGCACCGGTCGCCCACCGAAAGCGCGGTCACGCACTCGCCGGTCGCGACGATCTCTCCCGCCAGTTCGTGACCCATCACGCGCGGCAGGGAACCGCCCATCCGGCCCATGCGCATGTTGACCAGCGTGAGCCCGACGCCGGCGGCGCGCACGCGCATCGCCGCCTCGCCCGGGCCGGGGCGCGGCTCGGGGCGTTCCTCCAGCCGGAAACGTTCCTTCCGGTCGTGCAGGACCATCGCTTTCATTGCCGTTCCTTCGATTTCAGCCCAGCCGGGCCGCCGCCCGTTCGACCGCGGCCTCGCGCTCGGCCTGCCGCGCCGCGGAGGCTTCGCGCGTCGCGGCCACCAGGGACTCATCCGCTCGCGCGGGGGAACCGGCATCGTAGGGCGGGTGGGGATCGTACTCTATGGCGAGTTGGATCCTTTGCGCCGCCTCCGCCCCGAAGACTTCGCCCGCGACCGTCAGGGCGAAATCGATTCCGGCGGTGACCCCGCCCCCGGTGATCGTGTTGCCGTCGACCACGACACGCTCCGCCACCGGCTCGCAGCCGAACGCGGCAAGCATCGGCAGCGACATCCAGTGCGTCGTCGCCCGCTTGCCGCTCAGGAGCCCCGCCGCGCCGAGCACCAGGGATCCCGTGCAGACCGAGGTGACGTAACGCGCCCCGGACGCCTGCCGGCGCACGAAATCGAGCGTCTCCTCGTCGTTCAGAAGCGCATTCATCCCCGCGCCCCCCGGCACGCAGATCAGGTCGAGTTTCGGGCAGTCGGCAAAGACGGTCGTCGGCAACAGGCGCATCCCGCCGGCGGCGGGAACCGGATCGAGCGTCTTCCAGAGCAGATGAACGTCGGAGTCGGGAAACTTGGTGAAGACCTCGTACGGACCGGTCAGGTCGAGCTGGGTGATATCCGGGAAGAGCAGGAGGCCAATCCGGAACCGCATCGCTGTGCTCCCTAAGCTTTGCCCCAAGCCTACCCGACCGGCGGCGCGAGGGAATACGGGGATGGAGAGAGTATTCGCCCGCATGCGGCCATGGCGGCTCCGGACCGCGGTTCCTATGATACCTGGAGAGAAGGAGTGGAAGCGTTGAGTTCTGTCACAGTCGAGACCGGGGACGGTCCGAGCGGCGGGCGCATCGCGACCGTCTGCCATGACAACGAAGCCAAGATCAACGTCATCGACCGGAAGAGCGCCGAGGCTCTGAGCGCGGCCATACGACAGGCCGGAAAGAGCCCGGGTGTGCGGGTCATCGTGTTGCGCGGCGCGGGCGAGCGGGCCTTTATCGGCGGGGCGGACATCCGTGAGATGGTCGATCTGACGCCCGAAACCTCGCGTCCGTTCATTGCCGCGGTTCACGGCATTTGCGCCGCGATTCGCGGGGCTCCGGTACCGGTGGTGGCGCGGCTCTCCGGATACTGCCTCGGGGCGGGACTCGAAATCGCGGCCTCCTGCGATCTCCGGGTGGCCGACGCGACCGCGAAGTTCGCCATGCCGGAGGTCCAGGTCGGCATCCCCTCGGTCATCGAGGCGGCGCTGCTTCCGCGCCTGGTGGGCTGGGGCCGCGCTTCCCGCCTGATCTACACCGGCGAAACGATCGGGGCGGAACGGGCGTACGATTGGGGCCTCGTCGATTCTCTCGTCCCCGAAGGCGGCCTCGACGATGAAATCGCGCGCACCGTGGACATGATCTGTTCAGCCGGGCCCGCCGCGATCCGCCTCCAGAAGGCGCTGATGCGCGAATGGGAAGAGTTGCCGCTGTCGGAAGCGGTCGCCCGCGGCATCGACTGCCTCGCCGAGGGATTCGCGAGCGGCGAGGCGCGAGAGCGCATGGGCGCCTTCCTCAACCGCAAGCGCTGAGCCCGCATCGGGTGGGCCGCGATTCGGGCCCGGCGCAAAAACGGCTTGCGTTGTTACCGAGATGCCAGTAATGGCGTTTTAGTCGGATGCGTTGCGCCCGGATGAGGGTCGCTTCGGGTTCCGTGGCGGGGCGAAGCGGGGGAGGTCGCGATGTCGGGCGTCATTCCGTTCGTTGAACCGGCGCGTCCGCCGGTCCTTTCGATCCGCAGGCGAGGCCGCGGGTGAAATCCCACGCGCGCGTCGTCGTGGTCGGCGGCGGCGTCATGGGGGTCGGGCTCCTCTACCACCTCGCCAGGGAAGGGTGGTCGGACGTCGTCCTGGTCGAGAAGGGCGAGCTGACCTCGGGCTCCACCTGGCACGCGGCCGGGCTGATCCCGCATTTCATCGGCAGCCTCAACATGGCCAAGGTCCATCTTTACGGCTCCCGGCTCTACCAGAGGCTGGAGGCGGAAACCGGCCTGGCCACGGGCTGGCACGGCTGCGGCGCCATCCGGCTTGCGACCGATCAGGACGAAGTCGACTGGTTCCGCTACGTGCAGGGCGTCCTGCGTTGCGTCGGCGCGGAGTGCCACCTCATCGGTCCCGCGGAAATCGCCGCATTGCATCCGTTGCTGGATACCGAGGGCGTGCTGCTCGGCGCCTATACGCCGGGCGACGGGCACACGGATCCCGCCAGCAGCACCATGGCCATGGCCGCCGGCGCGCGAGCGGGCGGCGCGGAGATCTACCTCCGCAACCGGGTCGTCGACATCGCCCGGAGGGCGGACGGAAGCTGGGACGTCGTCACCGAGCAGGGCACCATCGCCGCCGAACACGTGGTCAACGCCGCGGGCGGGTTTGCGCCCCGGGTCGGCGCGATGGTCGGGATCGAGGTTCCGATCGTCAACATCGTCCATCAGTACCTGGTGACCGAAGATCTCGACGCGGTCGCCTCATTGGAGCGCGAACCCCCGGTCGTCCGCGACCCCCGCGCGTCGTGCTACTACCGGCAGGAGCAGAAAGGGCTGATCGTCGGCCCCTACGAGACCCAGGGCGCGCAGGCTTGGGCGCTCGACGGAATCGACTGGTCTTTCGACGCCGAACTGTTACCGCCCGACATCGACCGCCTGATGCCGTGGCTCGAGTTGGCGACCCAACGCATCCCGGCGTTCGAACATGCCGGAATCAAGCGAGTCGTCAGCGGGCCCATCACCCACACGCCGGATGGCGGATTTCTTATCGGACCGGTCCCGGGCCTGGAGAACTTCTGGATGTGCTGCGGTGCGGGTATCGGAATCACACAGGGCCCGGGCGCGGGGAAGTATCTGGCCCAGTGGATGGTCCACGGCCAGACCGAGATCAACGTGCGCGAGATGGAAACCAGGCGGTTCGGCAATTGGTCGATCGGGAATTACAGCCTGTCGAAGGGGCTGGACGAGTATCACCAGATGTACCAGGTGCATTATCCCGGCGAGTTCCGCGATCCCGGCCGGCCGGTCACGACCACGCCGATCTACGACAGGCTCGCGGCGCGCGGCGCCGTATTCGCCGAGACCTTCGGATGGGAGCGGGCGAAGTGGTTCGCGCCCACTGGCGTCGAGGAGCGATACGGTTTTCGCCGGATGAACTGGTTCGACGCGGTCGGCGAGGAATGCCGGGCCGTGCGCGAGCGCGTGGGCGTGGCGGATATGTCGGCATTCTCAAAATTCGACGTCACAGGCCGCGGCGCGACCGCGTTTCTCGACCGCATCGTCGCCAATCGCGTGCCGCGGAACGGCCGGATCGCCCTTGCCCACGCGTTGACCGAACTAGGCGGGATCGAGAGCGAGTTCACGGTGACGCGGCTGGACGAGAATCGATTTTATCTGCTGTCGGCCGCCGTCGCGCGGATCCACGACCATGACTGGCTGGTGCAGCACCGGCACGAGAGCGAGGAGGTGGATATCGCCGACGTCACTGACGATTTCGGCGCCCTCCTCGTCACCGGACCGCGGTCGCGCGAGCTGCTCGGCAAGCTCACCGAGACCGATCTCGGAAATTCCGCCTTCCCCTGGCTGTCGGCCCGCGAGATCGAGGTGGCGGGCGTGCCTGCACGAGCGCTCCGGGTGTCCTATGCGGGAGAGCTCGGTTGGGAGATCCACCATCCGATGGCCCGCATGGAAACGCTGTACGACGCCGTGATGGCGGCGGGCGAAGAGTACGGCGCCAGAGACTTCGGCCTCTATGCCATGAACGCACTCCGCATGGAGAAGGCCTACAAGGCCTGGGGCCTGGAGTTGACCACCGAGCTGACGCCGATCGAGGGCGGGCTGGACCGGTTCGTCGACATGGACAGCCCTTTCATCGGCAGGGAAGCCGTGGCCGAACGGGTGCGCGAGGGGGTTGAGACCAGCCTGGTCTATCTGTCGGTGGACGCGGCGGACGCCGACGCCCACGGCAACGAGCCGGTCTACGCCGACGGCCGCGTCGTGGGGCTCACGACCAGCGGCGCCTATGGCTACACCGTCAGCGGGAGCATTGCCTTCGCCTTCGTCGAGCCGGATCTCTCCGCGCCCGGCACAGAGCTCGAAATCGACATCCTCGGACGCCGCCGCGGCGCCAAGGTGCTTGCCGAACCCCTTTACGACCCCGGGAGTGAGCGTTTGAAAGCATAGCGAACGGACCGCGTGGGAGCGCGGCAAGTTCGCACTCGATGGGAGAACCCTGGAATGAACGAGATCCTGACGAAGGCCGACTTCTATTTCGGCCCCCGCTACCGCAAGTCCCCCTTCTTCGAGGCCACGCGCCGAGCCGGATGCAAGGCCTGGGGGATTTACAATCACATGTACATTCCGAACTACTACGACGATCCCATCGAGGAATACCGAAGTCTGACCGAGGACGTGACGCTGTGGGACGTGAGCGTCGAGCGCATCGTCGAGATCACCGGACCGGACGCATCGGAATTCACCAACAGGCTGACGCCCCGGGACCTGACGAAATGCGCCGTCGGGCAGTGCAAATACGTGCTGATCACCGCCGAGGACGGCGGCATCGTGAACGAGCCGGTGTTGCTGCGGGTGGGCGAGAACCAGTGGTGGCTGGCGCTTTCCGACTCGGATGCGGGTCTGTGGGCGCGCGGCCATTCGGTGGGTTGCGGGCTGAACGTGAAGGTCCGCGAACCCGAGGTTTATCCGGTGCAGGTCCAGGGCCCGAAATCCCGGGACGTGATGATCGCGCTGTTCGGCGATCAGGTGACCAGGATCCGCTACTACTGGACCATGGAAACCGATCTCGACGGCATTCCGGTGGTGATCAGCCGGACGGGATGGAGCGCCGAGATCGGCTTCGAGATCTATCTCCGCGACCCGAGCCGCGGCGAAGAGCTGTGGGACCGGATCATGGAGGCCGGACAGCCGCACCGCATCCGGCCGATCGCACCTTCCCAGATCCGCCGTATCGAGGCCGGGATTTTCCGCTACGGCGCCGACCTGACGATCGAGAACAACCCGTTCGAGATCATGGGGCTGGAACGGCTGGTGGAGGACCAGAGCGCGGACTATATCGGCAAGGAAGCGCTGATGCGGATCAAGGCGGAGGGGGTGAGCCAGAAGCTCGTGGGCATCGTGCTCGACGGCGACGAGATTGTCCGGCCCTGTCCCGACGTCGCGCCCGCATACAAGGACGGCGAGGAGATCGGACGGGTGACCGTGATCGTCTGGTCTCCGCGCATGCAGAGGAACATCGGCTATGTCTGGGTTCCCATCGAGCTGGCCGCTCCAGGAAACGCGCTCGAAGTCACCACCCTGACCGGGACAGCCACGGGGAAGACCGCTGCCGTGCCGTTCTTCGATCCCGGGAAATCGGTTCCAAGCCAGCGTCTCGCGTCCGGTTGAGCAGACCGGGCGAGCGCGGGGCCCCGCCTTTCGCGGGTCCCGCGCCCGGAGGTGACGAGATCCCGCCCGGAGGCTGCGCCCGCCGCTTCACTCCATCGCGCGGTCGAGCACGGCCTGGAGCAGCACCTCCGCGCCGGCGGCGCAGTCTTCCCGCGTCGCGTTTTCGATTTCGTTATGGCTGATGCCGTTCTCGCACGGGATGAAGATCATCGCGCTCGGGGCGACCCGGGCGATGTAGACGGCGTCGTGGCCGGCGCCTGATACGATGTCGCGCCAGCTGTGACCGCCTTGCCCGGCCGCGCTCCGCACCGCGGAAACGCAGTCCTCGTCGAACGGTGTCGCCGGGAATTCCCAGAAATCGACGATGTCCGCGGCGCAGCCCGCGGCCTCGGCGATCCCGGAGAACTCGGCGCGCAGCCGCTCGTCCATCGCAGCCAGCGTCACGTCGTCCGGGTGACGCAGGTCGACGGTGAAGAAGACCCTGCCGGGAATCGTGTTGCGCGAGTTGGGGCTCGAATCGACAAAACCGACGGTGGCGCAGGCATTGGGCGGGAAAGCGTGACCGATCCGGTTGACCGCATCGATCATGCGGGCAGCGGCGACCAGCGCGTCCTTGCGCAGCTTCATCGGTGTCGGGCCGGCATGGGCCTCCTGCCCGGTCACGGTGACCTCGTACCAGCGCTGCCCCTGAGCACCGGTGACGACGCCGATGGTCTTTCCTTCGTTCTCCAGGATGGGACCCTGTTCGATATGGGCCTCGAAATAGGCGCCGATTTCCCGCCCGCCGACGGGGGTATCGCCGTCATAGCCGATGCGCTTCAGCTCGTCGCCCAGGAGGTCCCCGGTGACGTTGTCGGGCCGCGCGAGCAGTTCCTCCTCGCCGAAAACGCCGGCGAAAGCACCGGAGCCCATCATCGGCGGCGAGAAGCGGCTGCCCTCCTCGTTGGTCCAGGCGACGATTTCGACCGGCGCGTCGGTCTCGATCTCCAGATCGTTCAGGGTGCGGATCGCCTCCAGCCCGGCGAGCACACCATAGGCGCCGTCGAACTTGCCGCCGGTCGGTTGGGAATCGAGATGGCTGCCCGCCATCACCGGCGGGCGCGTTTCGTCCCTGCCGGGCCGGCGGGCGAAGATGTTGCCGAGCCGGTCGACGCTCACCGCACAGCCGGCCTCTTCGCACCAGCGGATGAACAGGTCGCGGCCCGCCCGGTCGGGATCCGTCAGCGCGAGCCGGCAAACGCCGCCTTTCTCCGTCGCACCGATCTGCGCCAGCTCCATCAGCGAGGACCACAACCGGTCGCCGTCGATCTTCAGATTCTTCATGCCCTGGCTCCCTCCCCGTCGGTGCGGCGTCCTCCATGGATTCGGCGCCGGCTCGCCTCCATTATGCCGCTACTTTCGTCCGCGGCGTTGCCCCGAAACCGCACCGACGCGGGCTGTTCCACACCCATATCAGGAAAGGCAGGACCGCCGATGAGATACGACACCGTCAAATGGGAGATCGTCTCCTCGCCCCAGTGCCCGGGCGACAATGCGATCGGCATTCTGACGCTCGACGTGCCGGAGCGGATGAACGCCATCAGCCCGCGCATGGCTCTGGAGCTCGACCGGATCGTGGACGACATCCGGGAGTCGGGAGCGAGGGTGGTGATCCTGACCGGGTCGGGCGGCAACTTCTCCGGCGGCGGCGACCTCAAGGTCGAGACCGCGCCGCTCGAGCGCCCGGAGGAGACCCACGGCCTCGATGGCGCATACATGGACATGGTGATCTGGTGGATGAACGATCACCATCACGTGGTCGCCCAGCAGGTCTGCCGGAAATGGGAGGATCTGCCGATGCCGACCATTGCGGCGATCGACGGCGTTTGCGTGGGCATGGGCTTCGAGTTCACGCTGTGCTGCGATCTCAGGATCGTTTCCGATCGGGCCAAGCTGTCGGAGATCGCGGTGCCCGCCGGCTTCATGAGCGAATGGGCGTCGCCGCGCGTACTGCCAAAGATCATCGGTTACGCACGCGCGGCCGAGATGATCCTGACCGGCCGGTTCGTCCTGGGCGAGGAGGCGCATCGCATCGGGCTCGCCAACAAGGTCGTGCCGGCGGACGATCTGATGGACACCGCGCTCACCTGGGCGGGACGGATCGCCTCCTACCCCACGCGCGGTCTCAAATTCGCCAAGGAAACGCTCAGGCTATACCGCAACAAGGACCGTAACCTCGACGACATGAAGCTCGAGATCGACCGTGTGCTGGAGCTGTCGCGCACCCAGGCCTGCGCGGAAGGGCTGAGCGCGTTCCTGGAAAAGCGCGCCCCGGTCTATCACGAGGACAATCCAGTCGACTATCCGCGCCCCGACGAGACCTGGTAGCGCGGCGCGTTCAGCCGGCCGGGAGCGCGCTGCGCTGGATCTTGCCCACGGCGTTCTTGGGGATCTCGTCGAGGAATTCCATCGACTTGGGCACCTTGTAGGGCGCGAGCCGCCGCGCCGCGTCCTCAAGGATATCGCCCTTCAGCTCGTCGGACGCGGCAATGCCGCCGGCCAGCCTGGCGAAGGCCGCGATCCGGTTGCCGAAGGCATCGTCGGGTATGCCGATCACCGCGGCTTCGGCGACCGCCCCGTGCTTCAGCAGCGCGTTCTCGACCTCCTGCGGCGAGATGAAATAACCGCGCGACTTGAACAGGTCGTCCTTGCGCCCGAGGTAATAGTAGTAGCCGTCCTCGTCCTGACGCATCACGTCGCCGGTGTCGTACCATTCGCCCTTGTGGGCGGCCCGCCACTTGTCCCACTGCCTGTAGTAGCACAGGAACATGCCGGGATCGTCGCGGTGGATCATCAGCCGGCCGGACTCGCCGACGGCCACCGGCTCCAGCCGGTCGTTCACGATCGTCATCCGATAGCCCGGCAAAGCCTTGCCCATCGACCCCCATTTGACCTCGTTGTAGGCGGTATTGGCCATGCAGGTCATGACTTCGGAGACGCCGTAGATCTCGTACAAGGGGAAGTCGAAACGATGCGACCATTGTTCGGGAACGGTGGAGCCGAGCGACTCCCCGGCGCTCATGAAATAGCGGATCGCCGACAGGTCCAAACCGTCCTCAACCCCCGGTTCGGACAGTATCCGGCGGTAAAACGTCGGAACGCTCAGGAACTTGTTCACCTTGAACCGGGCGACGGCTTCCAGCACCGGGCGCGGACTGGCCCGCTCGAAGAACAGCGCGATCGTTGCCCCGGCGCGCAGAGGGCCGATGAAATTGTTGCCGAAGGTCCCCATGAAGCTGAACTCGCCGGGCGTCATCGTCACGTCGCCCGGCGCGTATTCATTGTGCAGGACGACCGGATCGCCCAGCGCGATCGCCCAGCGGTGACCGTGCAGGATGCCCTTGGGCCGGCCGGTGGTGCCCGAGGAATAGACCATGAAGGCGGGCGCCATGGCCTCGGTATCGGCGGTCCAGTCGATCGGGACACAGTCCTCGAAGGAGTCGTAGGAAACGAGGCCCTCCCCCCGGGCCGGTCCGTCGACGATAACCAGCCGGTCGAGCGCCCCCGCATCCAGCAACGCCTTCAGCGGCGCGGCGAGGTCGGCCGGGGTTGCGGCGATCCGCGCGCCCGAGTTCTCCAGCAGATAGGCTACTTCGTCCCGCAGCAGCAGCGAGCTCGACATCACCGCGACCGCACCGATCCGGAAGGCGGCCAGGGCAAGAAGCGGATAGGAGGGCCGGTTGTTGGAACGCAGCAGGATCGTATCGCCCTCGGCGAGGCCCGCTGTCAGCAATCCCGCGGCGACCCGCCCCACCTCGCGGTCCAGCTCGTCATAGGTCAACGCGCCGCCGTCCCATACCAGGGCCGGCAAATCGCCACACCCGGCCGCGATGGCGCGGCCCACCGTTTCGGCGTACATGTTCACCTGGGGCGGATAAACCCGGTAGCCTTGGGGCACGATCCCGCCGCTCATGCGTACCTCCGACCGGTCGTTGGGTTTCTCGTCGAACCCGGGCATTGTCCTCGCACCCGGAATCGCCCGCAAGCCACGCCTCTTCCGTTCATCCGGGAGGGAACGGAGAGCGGCAAGACCGCCGGAAGAAACGGTTGCTGAATTGGCAACGCTAGAGCAGGCCGTCGCTCAGCTCCGGCGGCTCCTCGGTGAGGGCCTTCTCGATCTGGGGTACAAGCCCGTCGACCGCCATCCGGTAGAGTTCCTCGCCCAGCTGCACGGTAGATCCGCTCGGATCGCCGCCGTGCCCGGACAGCGAGATCTGGCGCAGCAGGTAGTAGAAGAAGAGCTTCCTGCCCTTGCCGCCGACCTTCTTCGCCTTGGTCATGTCGACCAGGTCGTCGCGGAAGTAGCGCATGATCGAGGTCTCGACGATGTTGCCGTGCGGTATGCCGTAGCTCTCGTCGCCATAGAATTTTTTCTGGATCTCGGGCGTGATGTCCCACCAGCTCAGCGCCTGAAGCTTGAAGTCCGGGTGGCGCACCCGCAGGTTCACCGCCGCGCAGTTCAGCGGGTGGATGTTGGGCAGGTGTCCGTTGAGGAACAGGAGTCGCCGGAAGCCGGTGGCATAGAGGCCCTCGGCAATCTCCTCGACCACCTTCTGGAACGTCTCCGGACTCAGCGAAAGCGTGCCCGGAATCCCGTCGTGACCGCCCGAATGGCCGACCGGCAGCGGCGGCAGCACCGGGACCCCGGTACGCTCGGAGACACCGAGCGCGATCCGGTAAGCGACCAGATAGTCGACGTTCATCGGCAGATGCGGGCCGTGCTGCTCGGTCGCGCCGGTGGGCATGATCGCCATGTCCATACCGCCCTCGACCAGCTCCATGGCCGCCACCCAGGACAATTCGTCATAGACGATCGGCTTGCCGCTCTTCTCCATCCCGGGGCCTCCTCATCGGGTCCGTCCCGCCAGCCTCAAACCAAATGTAGCAGCATCTCCACGTCCTCGCCCTCCCGGTCGACCCCGGCATCGCCGGGGCGGTCGGCGTAGAGCTGGACGCGGAACCCGTCGGGATCGGTCACGCTCCAGGCTGGAAGCGCGACATGGTGGAAACCGGGCGCGAGGCCGCCTTCCGCGCGGAACAGCGCGAGGCACCGTGTGCCGAGACCGCCGGCGAGCACGCAGAAGCGTCCGTCGCGTCCGCCGATCTGGCGGTCGGAATCTGGCGCCGCCCGGCGCTCCCCGACCGTGTGCTGGCCTCCTATAGGGCCCTCGACACCGATGCCGGCGGCTACACCATCGGGCATCACCCGCATCTGCGGCCGGGCGCCCGCTCCGTCAATCCGCGAATGTGAACTTCAGGCCCGGAGCTCCCTCTCAAAGCCGATTCCGGAAGCCGCCGGGGATCGCCGCGCGGTATCGCTCGCCATAGGCTTTCACGTCGTCGACGAACCGGTGGCGCGGCATCCCGTCGCCAACCGCGTTCATATGCCACCGGCCCTCCACCCACCGCTTACCCTGCTGTCCTCGCTGTTCGAGGATCTCGTGGCGAGGGGCGCGGCCAGACGCAACCCGGTCGAGGGGGTCGAGCGCCCGGGAGAAGACGAGGATACCAACGCGGCGCCGGTGCTGACCCAAGCGCGGGCGCGGAATCTGCTCGATGCGCCGGCCGGGAACACGCTGAAGGGCCGGCGCGCGAATGACGGCAGCGCACGGCGATTCCGGACAAGGAATTTGTCTCGATCTTGACGAAAACACCACTCAAATCGCAAACTTCTTCATATGATGTTCATGTTGTTTGCGCAATGTACGGTGCCCTGTCGCGCGGCGGGAATGCGGACTACATCATCGGCACCGCAAGGATACCGTCGTCCTGGTGTCTTGCCCCTGCGATTTCCGGGAATATCGGTCCTATTATGATCTGGAGCCCCTTCCCCAGGCCGAATCTCATGTCGACTATCTGGACGCCGTCCCCAAATCGGCGCGGATCTTCGCCGTCACCGGCGAGCGCGACAGGGTTACACCTCCGTTCCTGGCCCGGGATTATGTCGAGAAGGCCCGCAAGCTCGGGCTCGATGCGACGTTCCTCCCGGTCGAGCAGGCCGGCCACGGTTTTGCGCGTCTGGACGAGAGCGCCGAACTGGACGAAGCCCTGTGGCAGGCGATCAAGTCGAAATGACGGTCGAGGGTATCGTCACACCATGCGCGTCAACCATGCAGATCCAAGGAGCCGATCTTGAACAAATTTATCGGAATCGCATGTGTATTCATGCTGTTGAGCGGCGGCACGCAGGCCGAGGAGAAATTGTCCCTGGAGAATGTTCATTCGCGGCACATGCTCGCCGAAGCGATGCTGACCGCCCATTTCGTCGCCGCCGCGCTGAAGGCAGGGATGGGCCGCGAGGAGATCGATGCCGTGCTGACGGACATCGCTGAGCGTTCGGCGATCACCGAATTCCACGTCACCGACGGAAAGGGCCGACGCGTCTTCACCAACGTCAAGGAGACCGATTTCACCTTCCCGACGGATCCCGACGCGGGCACGCAGGCCGCGCCGTTCGCCCAACTGCTCAACGGCACCAAAACCGTGGTGGTGCAGAAATTCCAACCGCGCGAATACGACCAAAAGGTGTTCAAGTATGTTGGCGTATCGGGAGTGGACCGGACCCGGATCGTGCAGGTCGGCGTCTCCGCACTGGACATGGGCACGCGGTGACAAGAGCCGGATAAAGGCAGGCGTTTTCAGTGCGATTCGGCATCGGCTCCGACCGGTAGACGGCGACCCGTCCTTATGTCATCGGGGATTTTCCATGTGGCGCGTCTCGGTCGGTTGAGCCTGACTCTTGCCCACCCGGGTTGCTCTCCAACTGCGATCCCATCGTGACGCGGACCCTGGCTGACCTCGGAGAGAGGAACGAGCCTCGCGGACGTCCCCCACCCGACGAAAAATCCCTGAAGGGAGCATCGATCCGACGCTCCCGCGGTCGTTGCGGAGGAGACAGTGCCGAAGCGGAAGGTCCCGATCGTGCTGCTCGCCTGTGCGTCTACTTTCGTGGCAACGGCGCATGTCGGTCAAAACCGCCGCATGAAACTGTCCGACCCCAGGGGCCCACTCCAAGGAGCTGCCAAGTCTGGTCCCGGTTTCCTGCGGGTCGAAGACACTCTCTTGCGAACTATGAGATCCGTTTCGATCGATCGGAAATCCAATCGCGAAATGTCGCGAGGTTGTCGCTTTCGGGTCTGTTCCGGGGCGCGATCAGGTAATAGGACGCGGGCGACGGGATTGCGTATTCCTCTATCGCGAAGAGCTCCCGGTTCTCGAGTTCCCGCCGGATCATCGCGGTATGGCCGATTGCGATACCCATGTTCGACTTTGCCGACTGGATCACCAGATTGTAGAGGGCAAAACTCAGTTCGGACGGCTGCATATCGTTGTCATGCCCGAACGCCCTGGCCCAGGCGGTCCAGTCGTCGGGCCAGAAAGTGTCGCGCAAGCGTGTTTGACTCAGCAGTTCCCTGGGCAGCGGGTTCTCGCCGAGGGCCTTGCGGATGGCCGGACCGCAGACCGGCACGAGGGATTCGTCGAACAAATGGGTGGCGTGCACATTTTCAGGCGGGCGATCGGTATAGACAATGATGGCTTCCGTATCGGGTTGGAACTCGGCATCGATCCCGTCGTGAGTATCGATCCGTAACCGGATCCGGGGGTGCAGTTTCTTGAACGCCGGCAAGTGTGGGCCAAGCCATTTTTCGGCGAATATCGGCAAAGTGGATATCACCAGAACGTGATCTTCCGCTTCCGCAAGAAATGATTGCGTAACCTCGGAAAGCGCCGTCAGAACCGGTTCGGTCTTCTCCAGATAAGCTTGTCCGGCGCTGGTCAGCTCCACGCCATTGGAACGCCGCAGGAACAGGCTGGAATTCAGGAACCCCTCCAATATTTTCACATGGCGGCTGATCGCGCCGGGCGACACATTCAACTCCTCTCCGGCCTCCAGAAAACTCTCGTGCCGCGCCGCGGCGACGAAGGCGCGGAGCGCTTTCAGGGGAGGGAGCGTGTCGGCCACGGTAATCGCCTCCTGGCTACGGGATCCTACCATGGCTTAGATTTTCTGAGCCAGCCCCGAATTTTCTTGGTTTGTTCGATTGCTGGCGGGCCAGCAATCATCGGGACGCATGCACCGACACCCACATGACGCTGCCTCGGGCCGGATTGGGGAGATTGGACGGTTGACCGGTTCGGAGGAGCCGGGGCGGGAGATCGCAGCGCTGCGCGAGCGCAACGCGAGGCTCCATGCGGCGATCCTGCGCATCGGCGCGAGCCTCGACCTCGACACGGTGCTGCGCGAGGTCGTCGACGGCGCCCGCGCGCTGACCGGCGCGCGCTACGGGATCGTCGCGACCGTCGACGATGCCGGCGGGATCGAGGGGTTCATCGCCTCCGGCCTGTCGGACGAGGAGAGCCGGCAGATGGCCGAGTGGGCGCACGGACAGGCTTTCTTCCAGCACCTGCGGGACCTGCCGGACGCGCTGCGGCTGGCCGACCTGCCCGGCTACATCCGCTCGCTCGGCTATCCCGGGGAGTTCACGCTGTCGACGACCCTGCTGGCGACACCGATGCGCCATGGCGGCGTACATCTCGGCAACTTCTTCCTCGGAGAGAAGGAGGGCGGGCAGGCGTTCGCGGACGACGACGAGGAGGTGCTGGCGCTGTTCGCCCCGCAGGCGGCGACCGCGATCGCCAACGCGCGCGCACACCGCGAAGAGCAGAGCGCTCGGGCCGATCTTGAGGCGCTGGTCGACGCCTCGCCGGTCGGGATGGCGGTGTTCGATGCCGAGACCGGGCGTCCGGTGTCGTTCAACCGCGAGGCGCGGCGGCTCGTCGCGATGCTGGGCAGTCCGGACGCCTCGCCGGAGCAGCTTCTGGAGGCCGTTACCTGCCGGCTCGGAGACGGGCGCGAGATCCGGCTCGGCGAGCTTTCGCTCTCCGATGAGGTCGGCAATGCCGAGGCGGCGCGCGCCGAGGAGATCGAGCTCTCGGTCCCGGACGGGCGGCGCGTTGCCGTGCTGGTCAACACGACGCCGATCCGCTCGACGGACGGCGCCGTCCAGTCGCTGGCGGTCACCATGCAGGACTTGGCGCCGCTGGAGGAGGTGGAGCGGCTGAGGGCGGAGTTCCTGGGCATGGTGGGGCACGAACTCCGCGCGCCGCTGACTTCCATCAAGGGTTCGACCGCCACCCTGATGACCGCCTTGCAGGATCTCGACCCGGCCGAGGTGAACGAATTCCTGCGCATCATCGACGAGCAGGCCGATCACATGCGCGGCCTGATCGGCGACCTGCTGGATGCCGGGCGGATCGGTTCGGGCACGCTCTCGGTATCGCCCGAGCCGGTCGCGGTCGCGGCCCTGGTCGAGCGGGCCCGGAACACCTTCCTGAGCGGCGGCGGCCGGCACGGCGTGCTGGTCGACCTGCCGCCGGACCTGCCGCCGGCGATGGCCGACCGCCGGCGCATCGTCCAGGTGCTGAACAACCTGTTCGCCAACGCCGCCAGGCACGCGCCCGAGTCCTCGCTCATCCGGGTCACCGCCATGCGCGACGGCGTCGACATCGCGGTCTCGGTCGCCGACGAGGGTCGGGGCATCGCTCCGGAGCGCCTGCCGCATCTGTTCCGCAAGCATGGCAGCATTGCCGGCGGCGACCGCGAGGAGGGGCTCGGAGCGGCCGGCCTCGGCCTGGCGATCTGCAAGGGGCTGGTCGAGGCGCATGGCGGGCGCATCCGGGCCGCCAGCGGCGGTGAGGGCCGGGGCACCGAGGTGACGTTCACCTTGCCAGCGGCCGAAGCGGACGCCGAGGACGCCGCGGCGCGCCTGGCCCCGGACCGCCCGGCGACGCCGCGCGACGAGCCGCGGCAGACACCCATCCTGGTGCTGGACGACGACCCGAATACGCTGCGCTACGTGCGCGACGCGCTGGCCGGCTCGGATTTCCACCCGCTGGTGACCGGCGATCCGGAGGAGCTGCCGGGCTTGATCCGGACCGAGCGACCGCAGCTGGTCCTGCTCGACCTGATGCTGCCCGGGACCGACGGCATCGAGCTGATGGACCGGGTCCCCGAACTGGCCGACCTGCCGGTGATCTTCATCTCCGGCTATGGACGCGACGAGACGATTGCCCGGGCGCTGGACGCCGGCGCCGTCGACTACATCGTCAAGCCGTTCTCGTCCCTGGAGCTGACGGCACGTATTCGGGCCGCCCTGCGGCCGCAGGCCGATCCCGAGCCGTACCTGCTGGGCGAGCTGGAGATCCACTACGAGGAACGCCGGGTGAGCATGGCCGGCCGTCCGGTCCAGCTGACCGCGACCGAGTACGAGCTGCTCCAGTAGAGTCGAGGACTGGCGCGCCAGTTGTAGGGTCCGGTGGCTTGTCCGTCGCTTTCGCTCCGGGCCTCAGTCCGGCTCCCATGACCGCGTTTCCAGTCCCCGCTCATCAAACCGGACGTGCGGATTTCCCGCATCCGGCTTTCGGACGAGATCATGCCTTCGCGCTCGGAAGGCCCAGTGCCTGCCGCGTCAGACGGGTGAGGCCGTATTCGTCGTGGAGCCTCTGGGCGGGGTATTGCACAGTTGCCCCGTGCCGCGTCTTGTGCTTTCGGCAGAGCCACTGGCGAAACCGCCGGACCGCATGTCGGTTGACGACGTTGAAGGCCGGGCTGACCTGCCCGAGGCTAAAGTAGTTTGCCCACCCGGTCATAGTCCGGTTCAGACGCCCTACCATCACCTCCGATGGTTGCCCACCGTACCCTCTCACCGTCATGTCGCTGATCCTGCGGCATATGCTCTGGACACTCGCCTGGCTGGGCCGGGTGCCGATGTACGACCCCCGACCATCCCGGCGGTAGGTGTGTCCGATGCGGTAACCCAGAAACTCTAAAGGCTCTTCCGGGCACCGCAAGCACCGGGTTTTCCGCGCGTTGACCGTGAGCTTCAGACCCGCCATGAGCCGCTCGACCGCCGCCAGCATTTCCGCCGCCGGGGCCTTGCCGAGCACACAGAGGTCGTCGGCATAGTTCACGATTTCCGCACGGAAGCGCCGGGCGTAGCCCAGCGCCTTCCAGCCCAAGATGAAGCGCCGCATGTAGACGTTGCTGGCCAAAGGCGAGATCGGTGCCCCTTGCGGGGTTCCTTTCCGTTCCCTGCGCGCCCGGTTCGTGCGGCGCTTGCCGCCCTCGCCGTCGTCCTCTTCCACCGGCATTTCCAGCCACGCCTTGATGAGCTTGAGCATCCGCCCGTCGCTGATGCGGCGGGCGAAACTCTTGAGAAGCTCGGCGTGCGGTATCTCGCCGAAGTAGTTGGACAGGTCGCAATCAACAACCTCTTGGTGCCGCCCATATAGGAGGCGGCGAACGCGTTTTACCGCGCCGTGGGCACTCCGTCCCGGCCTGTAGGCGTACTGCTCCGGTTGCAGGTCCGCTTCGAATATCGGCTCAAGCACAAGCAGAGCCGACGTCTGCGCTACCCGGTCCCTTATGCAGGGGATGCCCAATGGCCGGAACTTGCCGGGCTGCTTCTTCGGGATGAGCACCTGCCGTACCGGCTTCGGTGTGTACGCCCCATCCTTCAGTTCCCGCGCCAGTTCCCCAAGCCAGCGCCCCACGCCAACCGACTCGATGTCCGCGAACGTCTCGCCATCCACCCCGGCAGCCCCGCCATTCCGGCGAACCCGCTTCCAGGCTTCGGCGAGGAAGTCCTCGCGCCACACCTTGTCGATCAGCGCATGGAATCGCCGACCGGGTTCTTCCTTAGCTTTCGCATGTAGCACGGTCTGGAGTTTCCGAACTCTGTCTGACCCTGTTAGGTTTTCACCAGTAGTCACGCCTTGCTTCCTTTCCGTACTGCTCTCGAACCAGGGCTCCTTTCCTCCACCGGCATTACCCGGCTTCAGCGGTACTACGAGCCCATCCGCCACCCTGCCGGCCCAGCCTGCCCCTCGCGGGGTTCCGGTTGGTGTGTGCACACCACCGACAGGGCTTCCCGTGTTGCCTCCATCCTCCTCTTCCATGCGTGCCGCCGCCATTGCCCCGGTGGGACCGGCCGGTGCTTGCGTCGTTCGCTTCCCGACCGATGGCAGCCTTCCCCGGAGCACGGGCGGGTCGGCTCCCACATCACTGGTTTCGAGGCCTGCTCGGCGTTCACTGCACGTTGCGGCCCGCATGGTCGCTAAGCCGCCCAAGGCGGCCCGTTACATCGAAGTGCTTCAAGCTATGTCGTTACCTCCATAACTCGCTCCGATTGCTACCGGCTGGAACGACATTTGCCGGGCGGGATTTGCACCCGCTGAAGGATGGTGCCTTTCACGGCACACCGTGCTCTCACGCAACGCGGGACGGGTGTCGACCTACGATACGCTGCTGCGCCAGGTGTGGGGCGGGCGGCACTATGGCGACACCGAGCTGGTGCGCACCGTCGTGAAGAACCTCCGCCGCAAGCTCGGCAACGACGCGGCCAGCCCGGCGTACATCGTCAACGAGCGTGGGGTCGGCTACCGCATGGCACGGCCGGACGACGCATGACGGCCCGGCCGCCCTGGCCGGCGGACCATAGCGGCCCCTGAAGGCATCGGGCCGGCAGCGCGGCAGCGCGCCCGCCGGTGCCCTGGACGAGGCGATGGCAGCGCACCGCGTATCCAGAACGGACATCGAGCGGTTCATTTACGAAAACAACATGGAAATGGCGCAATTATTCACCCCGCGTCCATGTTGTTCGCGCCGAATGCCGCGCAAGCTTCTCCGCACGGTGGCGCCGATACGCTTCAGCGAGTGGCGCCCGGAAGTCGGATGAAGCGCGCCTTGCAGCATATGGACGACCCCGCCGCCCATCTCTCGCGTTCCCTGGCCGAGACCGATCCACCTGTGCGCGCGGCGCTCGACGGCGAGACCGCCCGCCAGCACGCCCAGATCGAGCTCATCGCCTCGGAGAACGTCATGAGCCGGGCGGTGCGCGAGGCGCTCGGACACGAGATCGGCAACAAGACGATCGAGGGCTATCCCGGCAATCGCTTCCACGGCGGCGGCGAGTACGTCGACGTCGTCGAGCGCCTCGCCATCGAGCGCGCCAAGGAACTCTTCGGCGCGGCCTATGCCAACGTGCAGCCGCACTCGGGCACGCAGGCGAACCAGGCGGTATTCTTCGTTCTGCTGCGCCCGGGAGACCGTATCCTGAGCCTCGACCTGGCATCGGGCGGGCATCTCAGCCACGGCGCCGGGGCGAACCTTTCCGGGCGCTGGTTCGACTCCCATCACTACGGCGTGGACCGGGAGACGGGCCTCCTCGACTACGACGAGATCGAGGCCCGCGCCCGCGAGGTGCGCCCGGCGCTGCTGATCGCAGGCGGCTCGGCCTATCCGCGGACGATCGACTTCGAGCGCATGGCAGCCATCGCCGAAACAGCCGAAACTCGCCTCCTGGTGGACATGGCCCACATCGCGGGCCTCGTCGCCGCAGGCGTGCACGCCTCGCCCCTGCCGCACGCCGACATCGTCACCTGCACCACGACCAAGACCCTGCGCGGGCCCCGGGGCGGCATCATCCTCTCCCGGTCGGAAGAGTTCGCCAAACGCCTTCAGTCCGCGGTGTTCCCCGGGGTCCAGGGAAGCCTCCACTCCAACGTGCTGGCCGCCAAGGCGGTGTGCCTGGGCGAGGCGCTTCGCCCGGAGTTCGGGGACTACGGGCGGCGCGTCGTCGACAACGCGCGAACGCTCGCCGCCACGCTCGCACATCGCGGCATCGGGATCGTCGCCGGCGGCACCGACACCCACATGGTGCTGCTCGATCTCGCTTCGGTGGGGCTCCTGGGAAGCCAGGCGGAGACAGTGCTTGCCCGGGCCGGCATCACGTCGAACAAGAACCCGGTCCCGTTCGACGAGCGAAGCCCGTCGAAGTGGACCGGGCTGCGCCTGGGCGTCTCGGCCGCGACGACACGCGGGCTTGGCGCCTCCGGGATGAAAGCTCTCGGCGAAAGCATCGCGGATCTCCTCCATGCGGAGGCCCGCTCGGACCCGGACCCGGCTCTTGCGCGGGCAAAACCGAGACTCTCGCGGCTAGCACAGGGCGCAGGCAAGTACGGCCCGACATAGCGCCGCAGTGGCCCCGCCGCCCGGGAACGAGACCTGGGCGCATTGCCCACGCCGGACCGGCCGACTGTCACGGAAGACGATGGCCGAGCAACCTCTACGAGGAAGAACAGCCCCGCACCCCGGTCAAAACCGCCGCATGAAAATGTCCGGCTCCAAAGGCCCACTCCAATTCCGGGTCGGAGAGTGACCCGGCTTGGCCGGGAAACCGCCAATGCACTAACATCCGGTCCAGACGGCGGAAAAGGAGACGAAGCCATAATTCCGTTGATCGATCTTTCCCGGAGCCGGCACGAAGTGGCGGGCGCGCTCGCGGACGCGCTGGAGCATGTCGGCTTCTTCATCGTGGTGAACCACGGCGTGCCCCGCGAGCTCATCCGGCGCACTTTCGCCGAAGCCGAAAGGTTCCACGCCCAGCCGCGGGCGGCCAAGCACGCCGTTCTGATGAACGAACACAACAACGGCTACATGGCGATGGCGCGCTACAACGTGCGCACCTCGCGGGTCAGCGAAGACGCTTTGCCCGACATGAACGAGGCCTTCTTCATCAAGCGCGAGCGCGGCCCCGACGATCCGATGGCCGGGCGGCGCTTCGCCGGACCCAACCGCTGGCCAGCGGGCCTCCCCGGATTTCGGGAAGCCCTGCTGGAATATTGCGAGACCGTGGACCGGCTGGCGGTGAGCGTCCTGCCGGCGCTTTCGCTCTCTCTCGGCCTGCCGGAGGACTGGTTCGCGCCCCATTTCACGCGCAGCCAGTTCTCCTTCCGGCTGTCGCACTACCCACCCGCGGAACTAGAGCCGGGGCGCTACGGGATCGCGCCCCATACCGACGTCAATTTCATGACTTTCCTCGCGCAGTCGGGCGTGCCGGGGCTGCAGATCCGCGGCGAAGGGGAGGTCTGGGAAGACGTGCCCTTCGTCGAGGATTCCTTCGTCGTCAACACCGGCGACATGCTGCACCGCTGGAGCAACGGGCGCTACAAGTCGACACCGCACCGCGCACTGCCGCCGGCGGGGTGCCGTCGCTACGCGATCCCCTATTTCTTCGGCCCCAATCTCGACGCCGAAATCCGTTGCGCGCCGACCTGCACCGACTCCGACAACCCGCCGCGCTGGCCACCCGTCGCATACGGGGACCACCTCTCATGGTGGTACGACGCCAACTACAACGCCGCCGACCAGCAGGATCTGGCGAGGGGGTAGCCGTCGGGATTGCGGCCGCGGCGCCGCGCGGAAGCGAGGGAACGACATGACCGAAGCACGATTCCGGGCGCTGGAGATCGGGCTCTACAGCATCTCGTCCACCGCCGACAACCGCGCGGTGGCGCGGAAGGCCGAGGCGCGGGGATTTCGCCGGCTGTGGCTCGCCGAAGACCACCACAGCCGCGACATCTTCGTCCAGGCTACCGCGATCGCCACGGCGACCGAGGCGATCGAGATCGGCATCGGCATCGTCAACCCCTATACCCGGCATCCGGCCCAGATCGCCATGGCGGTCGCCGACCTGGAGGAGCTGGCCGGGCCGCGCTTCATCCTGGGGTTGGGCGCCGGCTGGTCGTCGATCGCCGCGCACGGCGTGGAGAACCCGCGCCCGATTACCGCGCTGAAGGAGGCGGCGGCGATCTGCCGCGGCATGCTGCGCGGCGACCGCGTGGCTTTCGAGGGCGCGCTCTATCGCCTGCCTGCGCCGGGCGCGCGGCTGACCTTTGCGCCGGTCCGACCCGACGTGCCGCTCTATTTCGGCTCCATGGGACCGCGCACGCTGAAGATGGGTGCCCCGCTGGCCGACGGCGTGTTCTTCAGCGTCTTCACCAGCCCGTCCTACGCCGAACACTGCCTGGGGCATGTGCAGGCGGGACTCGCCGGGACAGGCCGGACGATCGAGGACATCGATGTCGCCTGCTACATCGTTTTCTCCGTCGACGAGGACGGCGATGCCGCGCGCGCCGCGGCCAAGCGCCTGATCGCCCATTACCTGATGAGGATTCCCGATACGATCCGCTTCGAATTCGCCGGCCTCGACGTCGACCGCATGCAATCCCTGCAAGCCGGGCTCAAGGCCGCCCTGGCCGAGAACCGGTACGACCGGGCGATCGATGCGCTCGACGACGATGTGGTCGCCGCGCTCGCGGTCGCCGGCACCCCGGACGAGTGCGTCGACGGGCTGAAACCCTACGCCGCCGCCGGGCTCAAGACCCCGGTGCTCTACCAGGTGCTGGGTCCCGACCGCGTGGCGGCGATCGACCTGATCGCGGATCGTATCCGGCCGGCGTTCGCCGGCTGAGGATCGGCGGGCCGTTCAACGGCCCATCGCGCGGCTCATGCGCCTGGGATCCGCCCCGCCCTCCATGATCCCCGACTCGAGATCGAGCTCGATCGCGCAGACGCCCCCCATCCTGGCCGAATGGCCCTCGACCCGTTCGACATCGTGGCCGCGCGCGGCGAGTTCGCGGGAGACGGTTTCCGAAATGCCGTCTTCGACCGCGAGCCGGCCCGGAAACTCCTCGTGCGGCTCGAACGAGTTGGGGAAGCTCTGCGTCGCGAAACGGGGCGCCTCGATCGCGTCCTGGGTGCTCATCCCGAACCGGGTGACGTTGAGCAGGACCTGGAGCATGGCCTGGGCCTGCACGTCGCCGCCCGGCGTACCGAAGGGCATCGCCCAGCGGCCCCGAACTCTCGCGAAGGCGGGGTTGGGAGTAAGCCGCGGGCGTTTGCCGGGCGCCACCGAGGACGCGTGGCCCGGCACCGCCCAGGACTGAGAGCCGCGCGACGACGGGCAGAGGCCGGTTCCGGGAATGACCGGCGATTGCCACGAGACGTCGCTCGGGGTGGCCGAGAAACAATTGCCGTGGCGGTCGATGGCGCAGCAATAGGACGTATCGGGGGAAGCGGGGACCGGAGAGGTCGCGGGGTTGGACTCCCGCCCGGCGGCTTGCGATGCCTCCTCTCCGCCCGCCGGAGGCATGCCGGGCCACGCCCGGTCGGGCCGGATCAGGGCCCGGCGTTCCCGGCTGTAGCCGGAGGAAAGGAGCCGGGCAAGCGGAACGTCGACGAATTTCGGATCGCCGTAGTAGCGCTCGCGATCCGCGAAGCAGAGCTTCATCGCCTCGGTAACCGTATGCATGTATTGCACGCTGTTGTGGCCGAGCGCCGCGATGTCGGTTCCGTCGAGCAGGCCCGCCATCTGGGCGAGAACCGGCCCCTGGCACCACGGACCGCAGGTGTAGATCTCGATCTCTCCGAGCCGCGCGACCACCGGCTCTTCGAACGCGCTCTCGTACCCGGCGAGGTCCTCCATCGTCAGCCAGCCGCCGTTTTCCTCGTGATAGCGAACCATGGCGCGGGCGAGGTCGCCCCGATAGAAGGCGTCGCGCGCGGCGATGAGGCCGGCCTCCCGCCCGCCCCGCGCCGCCGCTTCCTCGTCCATCATGTAGCGGATGGTGCCGGCAAGGTCGGCCTGCACGAAGCGTTCGCCCAGGCCGGGCGGTTCTCCTCCGGGCAGATAGACATCGCGATTCGATTCCCAGTTCCGGTACTCGTCGGCATGACCCGCCAAGTTCCCGGCCATCAGCGGGTGGACCGAAAACCCCTCTTTCGCATCGCGAAAGGCGGCCGAGGCGACGTCGGCGAATGTCATCGTTCCGTATCGCCCGAGCGCGGCGATCCAGGCATCGGGCGCGGCGGGGACGACGGTGCGCAGGATGCCGGTCGGAACCCGGCCTCCGAACCCGGAGACGAAGCGTTCGAGCGACGCGGCGCGCGGCCACCAGCCGAGCCCGCTGACCGTCGTGACCCGGTCCTCCTCCGCCAGATAGATCATGATGGGCGCCACCCCGGCGAACTGCACGAGGTCGCTGTGCAGCACGCCGAGCGCGATCCCGGCCGCGACCCCGGCATCGATGGCGTTCCCGCCCGCTTCGAGCACCTCGTAGCCCGCCTGCGTTGCCAGGTGATGACCCGAGCCGATCATGTGGTGGGTGGCGTGAACGGGAGGCTGCATCGCCATTCGCGGATCTCCGTCGGCCCTGACGTTCCGATGATACGCCCGCAAACCGGATCGGAACGTGGCGCCCTGCGGTGACAGGACGCGTTCTTGTACCTCCGCCCTTGGCCGCTTCTTCGCGCTATCGCCGGGCGCCGGCCTTACCGTTACTCCGCCGCGATGGCTCGCGCCGCGCCTTCCTCGTCGAGCAGTCTCCGCAGATGCCGGCGCGCCGCGACGACGGCGTTGTCGGCACGGATGGAGACAAGCTCGCGGTCGGGCTCCAGCGCGATCCGGACCTGCTGCGCTTCCATGATCGCCTTGTCTTCAAGGAAGGTCGCGTGAACTTCCTCGAAGAATTCGTTCACCGCCCGCGGGTCGTCGGTTCGATACCCCACCGCCGCCGACCAGAAATAGTGGAAGCTCGCGTCGGTTTCCGGCGTCGCGCCGTGAAACAGCCGGTTTCGGAAGCCGCCGGGATCGTCTTCGTCCTTCAGGTCCTTGCCGGCATCCACGGCGCCCGCCCACTGGACGACGGCCGCGGGAGCGACGTATTCGAATTCCTGGCGCCGGTCGATCGGCCCCTTGAAACCGACCGCCTTCCGGAAGGTGGGCGGCGGCGGCATCCCGTGCATTTCGCGGGTCAGCATGACGCCCGTCGGCTTTCGTTCGACCTTCATCTCGGCGGTTGAATGGGTCATCGGGGACCCGCCGATGGTCCTGGCGTGGACGTATCCCAGATGCGACAAATCCATCAGGTTGTCGATCATCATCATGTAGTTGGCGGCGATCCGGAACATCGCGCGCCGGTGCGGCCAGCGGTCGGGCTGGTCGTGCCAGGGGTAGTCGACGATCGAGCCCTCGTCGGCGAGGGAGGGATCGCCCATCCAGATCCAGACGAATTGCTGACGCTCCACCACCGGGTAGCCGCGCACTCGCGCTTCACCGGCGATCCTGTCCTGGCCCGGGACGCGGACGCAGCGGCCGGTGCGGTCGTAGACCAGCCCGTGATAGCCGCATTCGATCCCTTCCGCCACCAGCGCCCCGTGGGTCAGCGGCGCGCCCCGGTGACAGCAGCGGTCCTCCAGGGCAGCCGCCCTGCCCTCGGCGTCCCTGAACAGGACGATGGGCTCGTTCATGATGACCCGGCCGAGCGGCTTGTCGCCGATCTCCTCCGGCCAGGCGGCAACGTACCAGGCGTTCCTCAGGAACGGTGCGATCGTCTGGTCGCTCATGGCGGTCGTCCCCCGGTCTTTCGCCCCCTACCCTAGCGCCCGCGAGAAGCGCCGGGAACCCACGGCCGGCCCACCCCGCCGACCGTTGCCGCGCGGCTTCCCGACTATCGCGGCTTCGCCAAAGCCAATATCCTTCGGCGTCGGTCCTGGACCGGCCATGCGACGGGTGGAGCGACCCATGAAAGTCTGGCAGATCGTCGGCGATGGGGGCATCGATGCCCTCGAAATGACAGACCGGCCCTCGCGCGAGCCGGGGCCGGGACAGGTCAAGGTCCGGGTGCGGGCCAATTCGATCAACTACCGCGACCTGGGCACGGTGCGCGCGCCGAGCCAGAGGGGCCTCGCGTTCCCGCGCGTCCCGAATTCCGACGGCGCGGGCGAGGTGACGGCGGTCGGCGCCGGCGTCCCGGGCATTGCCGCGGGCGACCGGGTCGCGGGCTGCTTCTTCCAAGGCTGGGCGTCGGGCGACGTCTCGGCGGCCGCCATGGCGAGCGCACAGGGCGGCGCGCTCGACGGCATGCTCGCCGAGGAAGTCGTGCTGAACGCCCACGGCGTCGTGCCCATCCCCGCGCATCTGGACTACGCGGAAGCGGCAACCCTGCCTTGCGCCGCGCTCACGGCCTGGAACGCGCTGGTCGAGAAGGGCGGCCTCAAGGCCGGCGATACGGTACTGCTTCTGGGCACCGGAGGCGTTTCGATTTTCGCGTTGCAGTTCTGTGTCCTCATGGGTGCGCGGGCCATCGTAACCTCGAAGAGCGACAGCAAGCTGGGGCGCGCCCGCGCCCTGGGCGCCTGGCGGACGATCAACTATGCGGAGACGCCGGACTGGGCCTCGGCGGCAAAGGAGTTTACCGGCGGCGGCGTGGACCATGTCGTCGAAGTCGGCGGCGGGGGCACGCTCGCGCAATCCATCGACGCGGTCCGGATCGGCGGCCACATCGCCATGATCGGCGTGTTGACCCAGGGCACGGTGGATCCGACGCCGATCCTGCGCAAGTCCCTCCGCCTGAACGGAATCTATGTCGGCAGCCAGACCATGTTCCTCGACATGAACGCCGCCATCGAGGCTGCCGGCCTGAAACCGGCGATCGACCGGCGCTTTGCCTTCGCGGATGCCCGGGAAGCCTATCGCTGCATGGAAGCTGCCGACCATTTCGGCAAGATCGTTATCGAGTTCCAAGTGCGGTAACCTGCCGGCCGGCCGCATATCGGAAGACAGGAGCATGTCATGCCGCTCAACAAGTACATCATCGAACGCGACATTCCCGAGGTCGGAACCCTGGAACGCCAGCAATTGTCGGAGGCTGCCGCCAAGTCGAACGAGACCCTGGCCCGGCTCGGTCCGGACATCCAGTGGGTCGAGAGCTATGTCGCGGCGGACAAGACGTTTTGCGTGTACCTGGCGAAGGACGAGGACATCATTCGCAAGCACGCGGAAATCAGCGGGTTCCCGGCGACCAAGGTGACCGCCGTTACCAAAACGATCGATCCGACCACCGAAAAGACCGGCTGAACGGAACTTCCGAACTTCGCCCGGTGGAGTCGACCGCCCGTTTGCGGCGGCAACGCGCATAACCGCCGTCCGCGTCCGCGCGGCCGCAATGCCTGTTGTACGGTTCGGCGTCTATCCCATACCATCGGCGGGGATATCGCGACGGTTTGGGAGGCTGTCATGGCGGATACGGCGAACTGGCACATCGTCGGGGACTGGTTCGACAACTGCAGCTGTGCGATCGCGTGTCCCTGCACATTCGCGCAGGCGCCGGATAACGGCTGGTGCGAAGGGGTCCTGCTCTGGCATGTCACGCGCGGCCACTATGGGGACACCGTCCTCGACGACCTCGTCTTCGTGCGGGTGGGGCGCTGGGAAGGCGATTTGTGGGCCGGCAAGGTCAAGGGCCGGGCCGGCGTCTTCATCGACGACCGCGCGGACGACGCCCAGGCCGAGGCGCTGTCGGCGATCATCGGCGGCCGGGCCGGCGGCTTCATGGCGAAGGTGGCCGCCATGTTTACCGAAGGCCGGACCGTCGTCGGCGTCGAACGGGCAAAGATTTCCTTCGAGATCGCCCCGGACCAATCGCGCTGGGGCGTCGACATCGCGGGCAAGGTCACGGCCTGGGCGGAGGCGCTGACCGGCCCGACCAGCAATCCGGGCGAGTACCCGCGGATGGCGAACGCGCCGGGATCGGAAACCGGACCCGGGCCTCAGCTGGTCACCTGGGGGAAGTCGACCGTGTGCCGTGTCGACGCCTTCGGTTTCCAGTATTCCTGGGATGTCAACTCCGCCAAGCACATCCCGTTCGACTGGACGGGACCGTAAGCCTCCGGCCGGTCAAAGCACTATGGCGGCACCGGCGGAAAGCAGGGCCGCGCCGAGCAGCCGGGTGAACCAGATCGGCAAGCGCGGCCATTTCTCGAGAGCCACCAGCACGGTCAGGAAGACGATCCATATCGGATTCATGACGCCCGCGACGAACAGGAGCAGCATCAGCGCCCAGCAGCATCCGGCGCAGTAGAGGCCGTGCTTCAGGCCCATCGCGAGCGCGCCGCGCGCGCCATCCCGCCACTCCGCCATCAGAAATCCGATCGGCGTCCGGCAATGTCTCAGGCAGGCCTGCTTCAGCGGCGTCAGCTGAAAAAGGCCGGCGAGGATCAGCAAGCCCGCGGTCAGCCATTCGGAATTGCTGACGATCATGGGCGTCAGCATGCCGGTTGCCTGCAGCGCCCACTGCGCGCCGGCGGCCAGCGCGGAATACCCCGCCCACACCAGTAGATAGGCGCCGGCGAAGGCCAACGACCGCTTTGTCGCCCGCCCGGCTTCCGCATCGCCGCGTTCCAGGGAATCGAATGCAAGGATCATCGGCGCGGCCGAGGGCAGCATCATGGCGAACATCATGCATGCCCACATCACGAACACGGCGGCCACGGTCTCCCATGACCATGCGGCATCGACCGGCATCGTCAACCGGACCGCCGGATGCGACATGTCGAGTGTCATCCAGGCGACGAGCGCCCAACTCGCGACGCAGACAATCCCGATCGCCGTCAGGATTTCGGCCTGGCGAAGAAACCGGCGGACGACCGTGCTCATCGCTCCTTCCCTGCTTCGGCGCTCATGCGCGCGACCGTCTCCGGCACCCATGTCTCCGCTTCGATCTCCCGTTCGACGGCCCGGTTGAAGCGGTCGAACAGTTCGATTTCGGTCGGGCGGGCCATGGGCGAGCGTCCGGACGGTTGACCTCGGGTCGATTGGTACCTCGCCATCGGATGTGATCGAAGTCGTTTCTGGCACAACGCTCGCTCGACCTTCCAATCCCGAGCCGTCAGGATGCGACGCATATCGCCCTCCGACGAGGCCCCTTCATGCCCCGCTTCTCCGCCAATATCTCGATGCTGTTCGCCGAGCGCGAATGGCTCGACCGACCGGCGGCGGCGGCCGCTTCCGGGTTCGAGGCGATCGAGATCCAATTTCCCTACGACCGCCCGACAGAGGACTGGCAACGGGCCATCGAAGCGGCGGGGCTTGCCGTCTCGGTCATCAACCTCCCGGTCGGCGACATGCTTGCGGGCGGCCCGGGCCTTGCCGCAACGCCGGGCAGGCAGGCGGATTTTCGCGCGGCGGTGGAGACGGCACGGGGTGTCGCGGCGGCGCTCCGGCCGCGCAACGTCAACGTGCTCAGCGGCTATCCCGAGCTGCACGGGTACGAGCGCGAACGTTGCCTCGATACCCTCGCGGAGAACCTGCGGGTCGCGGCGGACGCGATGGGCGAGATCGGCGCAGGGGTAGTGGTGGAGGCCGTCAACACGGTCGACCGGCCGGGATTCCTGCTGTCGACCAGCGAGCAGGCGCTCGACGTGATCGACCGGGCCGGCCACGGCAACCTGTCGCTGGAGCACGACCTCTATCACATGGACATCATGGAAGGCCGCCTGATCCCGCGGCTCGGGGAGATCGCGCCGCGCATCGGCCATGTCCAGTTCGCGGACAATCCCGGCCGGCACGAGCCCGGCACGGGCGATATCGACTTTCCGGCGGTCTTCGCCGCCCTCGACCGGCTGGGCTATGACGGCTGGACGGCCGCCGAGTACTGGCCGAGCCGGACCACCGGGGAGACCCTGGGCTGGATGGCCGGAACGGGGTGAGCGCCGCTCGCACAGTCGCTGTCAGCCTGTCGCGCGCACCATCGCGGGCTTGCGGTCGAACCACGGGCGCGCGGATTCGAGCTGCGCGGAAAACCTGAAAAGCGTTGCCTCGTCGCCGTAGGGGGCGACGGCCTGCACCGCGACCGGCAGACCGTCGTCGCTCGCGCCGACCGGCAGCATCGTCGCCGGCTGGCCCGTCAGGTTGAACCAGACGGTGAAGGGCGAGAAATGGAAGACGCGACGCCAGTATTCGTCCAAATCGTCCATCGTCATGTCGAGCCAGCCGAGCTTGACCGCCGTACCCGTCGCCAGCCCGGGCGTCAGCAGGATGTCGTAACCGCGATGGAAAGCGGCCATTTGCCGGCCCAGCCGATGCATGGTCTGGGTCGCGCGGACGCAATCGGCGCCATCGAACCCCTCGCCCATCTTCGCCGACAGCCAGGTGATGCGTTCGACCTCGTCTTCGCGGGCGGCGCGGCCGGCGCTCGGGTGGCTCGACAGGTTGGCCGCCGTGTTGACGGCCATCAGGGTGAGGAATGTCGGCACCACGGCCGCGCGATCGATGTCGGGATCGGCCTCTTCCACCCGGTGCCCGAGCTCAGCGGCGAGACTTGCGGTTTCTTCCAGCACCCTGAGGGCGTCCGCTTCGACCGGAGCGCCGTTGGGTGTCCGGCTCGTGTAGGCGATGCGCAACCTGCCGGGATCGGCGCCGACCTCCTCCAGGAAAGGCCGGTCCAGCGGCGCCGCGCTGTAGGGATCGCCGGCGCCGGGTCCGCGCGTGGCGTCGAGGATCGCGGCGCTGTCGCGAACGCTCAAGGTGACCGCATGTTCGGTGGCCAGACCGCTCAGGCCTTCGCCCAGATAGGGCGCCATGGTATTGCGGCCGCGGGTCGGCTTCAGGCCGACCAGGCCGCAACAGGCCGCGGGCGCCCGGATCGAGCCGAAACCGTCGGAGGCGTGCGCCGCCGGCAGCATGCGCGACCCGACCGCGGCGGCGCCGCCGCCGCTGGAGCCGCCGGATATGCGGGTCCGGTCCCAGGGATTTCTCGTGGGGCCATACAGCTGCGGTTCGCAAGTCAGGCTGAGGCCGAGCTCGCAGGTGTTGGTCCGCCCGAAGATCACCATTCCGGCCCGCTTGAGCCGCTTGACGAGCTCGCTGTCTTCCGCGGGCACGACGTCCTCGAAGAACTTGCAGCCCCTTGTGGTGGGGCAACCGGCAAGGGAGGCGCCGAGGTCTTTCAGGAGATAGGGCACGCCCTTGAGCGGGCCGTCGGGCAAGCCGTCGGCGATGGCCCGACGGCCGAAATCGTAGAGCCGGTTGACGACCGCGTTGACGGTCTCGTTGCGCGCCTCCACCCGCTCGATCGCGGCTTCCAGAAGCGCCTCGGGCGTGGTTTCGCCGCGTGCGACCAGCGCGGCAAGGCCGACCGCGTCGTAGTTCTCGTAGTCCGTGAAAGCAGCCATCCCGTTTCCCGTTCGATGCGGTATTCCCAATCTTGGCACGCCCTCGAACCCTCCGATTCCTGCGCGCGGCGCTTGTCAGGTTGCCATACCCATCCGGGGGTCTCAAAGCCAGGTACGGTCGTACCGCTTGACACGAACGGTGCGGGGTTCTTGGCTCGAATGGACAGCGGCGACATGACAAGGACGTGAGGCGAGATGCCGAAGGATCTGCGCGGCTTCGTCGAGGACAATGCGGATTCGATCCTGCGGGTGCCGGGGACGGTCGCGCGCGAGCATCTGAGCGCGCTGATCGTGCAGGCCGGCCGTCCGGTGATGTTCGAGTCGATCGAAGGCTTTCCCGGATGGCGGGTTCTCGATCTCCTGTTCGTCGACCGCCGCGCCCAGGCACGGGTTCTCGACACCGCGCCGGACAACGTCCTTGCGAGTCTGGCAGCCGCCCTGGAAAAGCCGCCGGTGCCGACCAGGCGGGTCGATGACGCGCCGCACCGGCAAAACATCCTGGCCGGCGGGAAAGCGGATCTTCTCGCGTTACCGGCCTTCCGCCACGGCGAGAGGGACCCGGCGCCGGCCCTCGTCGCGATGAACATCTGCCGCGAGCCCGATGACGGCGCGGTCAACTTCTCGTTCACCCGGATGACGCCTATCGATGCCCGCCGGGCGACCTACCTGATTGGCTCCTCGCCCCACCAGCGCGCCATCCTGGCGGCCTGGGAGGAGCGCGGCGAGGCGATGCCGATGGCATGTGCGATCGGCACGCACCCGGCCTACGAGATCATGGCGTCCTACAGCGTACCGGGCCATCTGGCGCAGTTCGGCGAGCTGGAGATGGTCGGAAACCTGATCGGCGAGGCCGTCGAAACGGTGCCCTGCGAGACCGTGCCGCTGGAAGTACCCGCCCACGCCGAAGCGATCGTCGAAGGCTGGGTGCGGCCCGGCGTTCGCCACGACGACGGACCCGGACCGTCGCAGGCCCTCTACTACCTGCCCGGCGCGAGCAAGCAGCCGGTGATCGAGGTGAGCGCGATAACCCACCGCGACCGGCCGATACTGCGTCAGCACAACACGCTGATGTTTTCCGATCATCAGCCGCTGATAAGCCTGCCGCACGAAGCGCTGCTCTATTCCCGGCTGCGCGCGGAGGGCCACGACGTGCGCGAGGCGTTCTACGTCCCCTGGGGCGGTACGCTCGCTTGCGTCGTCCAGATCGTGCCTCGGTCGGACGGCGAGATCCGCAACGTGCTGATGCAGGCACTGGGCCAGCGCTGGCCCAACGCCAAGCTGGCGATAGCGATCGATGCCGATGTCGACATCGGTTCGGCGGAGGACCTTGTCTGGTCGATCTCTACGCGGGTCGATCCCGAGCGGGACCTGTTCGTCGTGCCCGGGGCGAAGGGCCATCCGATCGATCCCGCGGCGCGGCCGGCTGCCGGCGGGCCGCGCAATGTGGTGACCGGCAAGTGGGGCATCGATGCCACCCGGCCGCCGGTAAGCCGGCCGGAGCCTCGTGCGGTGTTCGAACGCACATTGGCGCCGCACAGGAACGAGGTCCGTCTCGAGGACTTCCTCGACTGACGGCTCGAACGAACATCGCCGCGCGGACCGTCACCATGGCGGGCAATCCGGGCTAGGCTTGCCGGGAAACGAGGAACAACGGAGCGCATGACATGCCGAAGCTGCTGATCAAGGGGGGCAGCGTCGTCACGATGGATGCCGGGATCGGCGATCTGGAACGCGGCGACGTGCTGATCGACGGTAGCGAGATCGCCGCGGTCGGTGTCGACCTGGCGACCGGCGACGATGTCGAGGCCATCGACGCCACCGACATGATCGTCATGCCGGGCCTCGTCAACGGCCATATCCACACCTGGCAGACCGGGCTGCGCAGCCTCGCCGGCGACTGGACGGCAACCAACTACTTCCGCGCCATGCATGCCGGGCTGGCGACCTTTTTCCGGCCCGAGGATATCCATATCGCCAATCTGGTCGGGGCGCTCAACCAGATCGATTGCGGCGTCACGACGATCGTCGACTGGCACCACAACAATCCCACCCCCGATCATTCCGACGCGGCGATCGACGGCCTCGTCGACGCCGGCATCAGGGCGCTGTTCCTGCACGGATCGCCGAAGCCCGACCCCGGCCCGGGCCAGAAACCGTACAGCGAGATTCCGATGCCGCGCGGCGAGGTCGAACGGCTGCGCAAGGGCCGCTTCGCCGCGGACGACGGGCTGCTGTCGCTGGGGCTCGCGGTTCTCGGTCCGCAAATGTCGGTGCACGATGTCGTGCTCGAGGATTTCCGCCTCGCCCGCGAATTCGACATCGTGGCCAGCCTGCACCATTCCGGCGCCGCGATGCCGGCACCGAAGGGTTACGCGGCGGCGGCCGCGGAGGGGCTGATCGGCGACAAGATCAGCATCGTCCACGGCAACGAACTGACCGACGACGATTTCGATTTGCTGATCGAGAACGGCGCGACGTTCGTGGTGACCGCGGAAGTCGAGATGCAGATGGCCTACGGCCCGCCGCTGACCGGCCGGCTGCGCGCGCGCGGCGTACCGGTGGCGATCGGTACCGACGTGGAATGCGCTTACGGCGCCGACATGTTCGCGGTCATGCGGATGACACTGCAAGCCGAGCGCCACGCCCATTCGATGCAGAGCTTCGCCGAAACGGGCGACAAGCCGCACCCGATCCCCGTCACGACCGCCGAGGCGCTGCGCTGGGCAACGCTCGACAGCGCGCGCATGGCGCATCTGGACGCGCGCATCGGTTCCCTGACCCCGGGCAAGCAGGCCGACATTGCCTGTCTGCGCAAGACCGACCTCAACCTCGTCGGCGCCGTCGATGCAACCAACGCCATCGTGCTGCACGCGAACCCGGGCAATGTGGATACGGTGCTGGTGGCCGGCGCGGTGCGCAAGCGCGGCGGCCGGATTCTGTGCGCCGACCTCGACGCCAGGAAGGCAGCGCTTGTCGCATCGTCGGACCGGATCCTGGCGGATTTCAAGGCGGCCGGCGCGACGGCGGAATATCTGTAGCGGAGAGGGTGGGAGACGGTCATTCCGAGCATTGCCGACGAGTTGAGCCGCTGCTTCGCCGACCGGTTCAGGGTCCTGATTCTCGACAACGAGGTCACGGTCGATGCCTTCGTGGCGGACCCGCCGCTCCCCTGGGCCCGCCTCACCGTGCGCGACGGGATCTATCGGATCGGGAAAGGGTATCCCACGCCCCTCACCGCCTCCGAGGCCGATCGGGAGGAGTTGAATTGGGACCGGGTGTCCGAAGCGGCGATCCGCGATGCTCTGGGCGGGCTCGACGAGACCGCCGACCGTGTCGTGTTCGGCAACAACGCGGGACAGGGATTGTCGCTCGCCGAAGCCCTGCCGGCGCCGCTGCGGGCCGCGCGCGGCATCGTCACCTACGCCGCCTCTCTGCCGGAGCGCGAGTCATACGAGGGGTTGGGCTACCGGCAATTCATACCGCGCCACGATCTGGTCGCGCGCATCGCTATCGCCGCGGAAGCCGCCGAACGTCCGCTGGCGCTGTGCTTCATCAACACGATCGAGCACAACGAGCGGAACTACCACGTGCCCTGGCGCGGCCGGGAGACCGAGGGGAAATGAAGGGGGTGGGCTAAAGCGCGTTGCAGGGCCAGCGCAGCGTGCGCCACATATGCGAGGCTGGGGTATTGTCGTTGCCCAGACCCTCGGCGGGCTGCCGGAACTCGCGGCCGACGACATCCTCGAACTGTTCGATCTCGACATGGACGTCGGGATCGAACGAGTAGAGATCGTTCACGCAAATGATCCGGGCCGACATGTACCACTTGTGCCGCCGCGCCTCCTCGTAGGCGGCCACGACGTAAGGTTCGGGCTGGTAATCGTCTCCGAACATCTTGCGGTAATTCTCCGGGTACTCGTACCCGACCGATTCGTCCGGGAAGAACCGAAGCGCCTGGTGGGCGCGGATCGCCCAGCTCACCTCCTCCTCCACATAGGGCTCGACCATCTGCGCGCCCCAATAGCCGTGATCGGTGCGAATGAAGCCGGCCACGGCGACGTCGTGCAGCAGACAGGCGAGCACCATCTTGTCGGAGAGGCCGTTCTTCTGCGCCAGGTTCGCGCTCTGCAGCAGATGGGCCGTCCCGAAGCTGTCGAAGCGGCAACGGAAGAAGTCGAGCAGGGTCGGTTTGTCCGGAAGGGCCGGCAGGCGGGAGTCCTCGCCCATCAGCATCCGGCCGCCGAACGCATTCTCCCCGAGGGTCGGCTCCCCATCGGCGAGGTTATAGAGGAGGGACTTGCCGACGATACGCTCGCCGAGTTCCCGCATCTGGCGGTGCTCAAGCTCGTCGGCGCGCTGGGACAGCGTAGGCGCGTTACCCATCGGGATCTCCCCACGACCTGTGTCGAGACGACGGGCCGAGGCTAGAACGGGGCCGGGAAGGCGTCAACGGATGCCGGCGGGGGGTCTACTGCGGTGACCCGCGGGTGGATAGGATGGGCAAGCTGCCGCCTTCCTCGATTTCCCACGGGAGTAATCCGATGCCACCGAAAGGTCCAACCGATCCGGGAGTGCATCCCGATCTTGCGGCCCAGATGACCCTCTATGAAACGCCGCGCATCATCACGACGCTGGGCCACATCCATACGGCGCATTGTTATACCGGTTCGAACTGCACGCTCATCGTCGGCAAGGACGGCTGCGTCCTCGTGGATACGCTGAGCGGCGAACTCCCCGGCGACGAAGCCGCGGCGGCCTTCCGCGAAATTACGGATTTGCCGATCGAAGCCGTCGTCGTCACCCATTTTCACGGCGATCACGTCAGCGGCATCTTCAGCTTCGTTTCCGAAGAGGACGTGCGGGCGGGCAAGGTCGAGGTCATCGCCCAGGCGGAACTGACCGATAACCTGTTGCGGGACGAAGGCATCCTGGCGCCCATTCGGCGGCGCCGCGGGCCCTATCAATTCGGCGGGCATCTGGAATTCGGCGAGACCGGCACCTTCGGCAGCGCCATCGGCGGACCGCCTCGGCGCGGCAAGGCCGGCTTCATGGCTCCGACTCGAACCTTCGAGGGAAGCCTCGAAGTCGAGATTGCGGGCATCAAGCTGCATATCGTGCACGTGCCCAGCGAAACGGACGATCAGACCGTCGTCTGGCTGCCCGACGAAAAGGTGCTGATCTCCGCCGACGCCATCCAGGGCATGACCTTCCCCAACGTCTACGCGCTTCGCGGCACGCAGTTTCGCAACCCCATGCAATGGGCGAAGGGCATCGATCGGCTGCGCGAGTTCAAGGCGGAGATCCTGATCCCCCATCATGGACCCACCGTCGAAGGCGCGGACGCCGTCGAGGAAGTCCTGACCGCGTATCGGGATGCAATTCAGCACCTGCACGACCAGGCCGTGCGCTGGATCAACAAGGGCTGCAACTGGGACGAGCTGGCCGAGAGGGTAACCATGCCGCCCCATCTCGCCTCGCATCCGTGGTTGGGCGAGTTTTACGGCAGTTACAAGCATTCGGTCCGCAGCGTCTATGCGGGCTATGTCGGCTGGTTTCAGGGCGACGCGGTGGAGCTGGACCCGCTGCCCTGGAGCGAACGGGCACGGCGCTACCTCCGCACGATGGGCGGGCGCGATGCCGTGCTCGCCGAAGCACGCAAGGCGATCGAGGACGAGGAATTTCAGTGGGCCGCCGACATCGCCACCTGGGCCGTCCGGGCGGACAACGACGACATGGAAGCGAGGGGCGTCAAGGCGACGGCGCTGCGGGCCTGGGGCTACAGGCAGAAGACCAGCACCTGGCGCAACTGGGCGCTGTGTCAGGCGCTCGAGCTGGAGGACGGTCTCGGCGAGATACGCGGCGGGCATCGGATCCGGCCCGACCAGGCACGCAACTACCCGACGGGCGGCTTGCTCGAACTCCTGACCGTCCGCCTCAAGGCGGAAGACTGCCTGGAAACCCGCATCGTCCTCGGCTTCGCGACCAGCGATACGGAGGAGTCGTACGCCCTGGAAATTCGATGCGGCATTTGCCAGTTCCACGAAACGCCGCCGGACAGATGCGACGCGTGGCTGTCATTCCCGCGTCAATTCCTGAGCGCCTGGGCAGGGGGCGGTCCGGGCTTCGAGGAGGGTATCGCGAACGGCGATGTTACCCTTGAAGGCGACCCCTCCATCGTCGCCGATTTCTTCTCCAAGTTCGAGCCGGCGAGCGGAAACGCCGATTTCGCGCTCGGAATCCGCTGAATCGGCCACCTTCAATGAACCGGCTCGTATCGTTCCAACATCTCGTCGATCGCCGCAATCTCGGGTGAGCCGGAATCCGCGTCGCGCCAACCTTCGACGGCACGGCGCAGATTGCCGGTTCCTTCTTCCGGCTTGCCGGCACCGATCTGCGCCCGGCCCAGCCGATACAGGTCGCGAACGGTCGGGCGCGGATCGAGGCGGCTCTTCTGCAGGTCCTCGGCCTCGGCGAACCGGTCGGTTCTCAGACAGGACTCGATCAGGGCGTCCCAGAACACCTCGTGCTGGGCATTGCTGCCGCCGACGCTTTCTATGCGTCCGATCGCCGGCGCCATCGATCGGATGGCCGAGTCGTAGTCTTCGCGAGCGAACGCCCAGGCGCCTTCCACCAGCGGAAGCCCGACCTCGACCGCGGTCGCGCGGCCATCCTTGCCCAGCTTCCGGAGACCGGCGGCGAGGCCGTTCATTCCTGCCTCGTTACCGGCGCCGGCGAAGGCGAGCGCGGCGTTCATGCCGTCCCATTCGCCCTGCGCGGGTCCGGCGATGCCGTCGGCCAACGGCTGAAGCTCGTCCCACTGGCCGACGGTGGGCGCGTAGCCGTACACCATGCAGCGCCACAGGAAAGAAGCCGAATTGTTGAGCGTGCTGCGGTGTTTGCAGACCGCGGGGCGAACCGCCGTCAGGTAGATTTCCATCGCCCGCGCGTGGCGTCCGCGTCCCAGCTCGAACAGCGCGAGATGCCATGACGTGTGCCCGAACATGGGGGCGCGCGGATCGAAGTCGCCGAGCCACGGTCCCAGAAAGGCCGCCCCCTCCTCGTCGTCCTTGGTGTCGGCATAGACATGAGCGAGCGTATGGGCGGCCCAGAGGTTCTTGGGGTTCAGCGAAAGCGAGCGCCGCGCCGCGCCGACCGCCTTCTCGTAATGACCGCATTCGCCCAGCGCGAAGCCGTACTGGCCCGGGAACCACCAATCGTCGTCATAGTCTTCGGCGAACCCGTCGAGCAGCTCGAACTGCAGTTGCTGGCGGTCTTCGCCCCCGCTGTAAAACAGGTAACGGTCGGCGCCCAGCAGGATCAGAGCGTCGCGACGGAATTCCGCGAGATGTTCCCGCATCAATTCGAACGCGCGCGGCCCATCGCCGTCGGCCAAGGCCCCGATCGCCTCGACATGCTGCTCTTCGCGCCGGGTGGCATGGGTGACCAGGGAGCGCGCCCGCTCGGCGGTCTCTTTCGCCTCGTCACGCCGACCGGTATCCCGCAATACCATGGTCAGGGCGGCGGGGGCGAGCGCGAACCCGGGATCCGCCGCCGCGGCCTCCCTCAACGCCGCCTCGCCGCCCGGGTTCCCCGACATATGGAGGTCGACGCCCGCCCGATATCGTGCCGCGGCCTTGCCGTTGGCCGTGCTGACCGGCAATCCGAGCCGATCCCGATGCATTGCGTCCCCGGTCATGTCCCGCCTCCTCGCGAACCGCGATTTCGCAAACTCTGGACGCCTGTCCGCCAACACGCCGCGGGTCGATGCTGTAGCGTTCGAGCCGCGAAACCGCTCCAATAGCGGTGAACCTGGGAAGGGAGCGGCGATGCTGGAACTCTATCACAACAACATCTCGGTCTGCTCGCAGAAGGTCCGCCACGCGCTGGCGGAGAAAGGGCTGGACTGGATGGGTCGCCATGTCGGGCTGATCAGGGGCGAACAGACGGCGCCGGAGTATCTCAAGCTCAACCCCAGGGCGCTTGTGCCGACCCTGGTCCATGACGGCATCCCGATCGCCGAATCGACGGTAATCAACGAATACCTCGACGACGCTTTCCCCGCCCCTCCCCTCAAGCCGGCCGACGCGCTCGACAGGGCGCGCATGCGGTTGTGGACCAAAGTGCCCGACGAAGGCATCCACGTTGCCTGTGCCTCGGTAAGCTTCTCCGCGGCCTTCGCCAGGCAGCTCCAGACCGAGTTCACGCCCGGGGAGCTGGAGGAGAGGCTCGCCAGCATGCCCGACCGGGCCCGCGCCGGTCGTCAGCGCGCGATCATGGAGCGCGGCTTCGAGGCGCCGTTCGTCAAAGATGCGATCCTGCTGTTCGACAAGACATACCAGGCGATGGAAGAGGCGCTCGGCGACGGGCCCTGGCTTGCCGGGGAAAGCTTCAGCCTGGCCGACATAGCGCTGACGCCCTATCTGGACCGCCTCAACCGTCTCGGGCTGTCGCCGATGTGGACCCGGGCCCGGCCGCGGCTTGCCGAATGGTTCGACCGCATCCGCGCGCGGCCGAGCTACGATCTGGCCTACACGTCCTACGGACCGGTCGACTACGACGACCTGCTGATCGAGCGAGGGGAGAGCGCCTGGCCGGAAGTCGAGGCCGTGCTGGCCGGAGCATGACGGAGCCCGGTCCGCAGGATCGGTTCAGTCGAAATACCCGCCTTCGACGACCTTGCGCCAGATCCGCGCGACCGTGACGGTCGTGCCATTCGGCGGATAGGCCGTCGAGTCCTTCCCCGCCGCGTAGGCCCGGATCATCGCATCAAATGCGGGAGGAACAGGGATATCTCGGGGAACGCCACAAGCAGGGCGACGACGACGACTTCGCAGGCAAGGAACCAGGCGACGCCGCGGAAGATCGTGCCGAGCGGAACCTCGTCGCCGACCACGCTCTTGACGATGTAGACGTTGAATCCGACGGGTGGCGTCATCAGCCCGATCTCAAGATATTTGATGACCAGCACGCCCAGCCACACGAGATCGAGGTTCAGCGCCTCGAACATCGGCAGCAGCAGCGGCAGGGTCAGCAGCATCAGCCCGAGCGGATCGAGAAACATGCCGAGGACCACGTAGATCAGAGAGGTCGCCAGCACCAGCAACAGCGGATCGAGCGCCCAGTCGCCGATCATCTCGCCGATGAAGAACGGAACGCCGCTCAGCGCGAGGAAGCGGGTCAGCAGCACCGCGCCGATGGCGATGAAAAAGATCTTCGCCGTGCCGATGAGAGCCTCCATGACGCTGGTCCTGAACAGCTCCCAGCTCATGCGCCCCTGGAACGACGCGATGACGAGAGACAGGAACGCACCGAAAGCGCCCGCCTCGGTTGGCGTTACCAGCCCGGAATAGATGCCGCCGACGATGCCGAGGATCAGCACCAGGATCGGCCACACGTCGCCGAGCGACGCGAGCTTCAGGCCAAGCGGTATCCTTTCCCGGACCGGCGGTGCGAGCGCGGGGTTGAGGCTGCAGCGAGTGACAATCATCGCGGCGTAGACGGCGGCCGTCAGGATCCCGGGCAGCACACCCGCGATCAGGAGTTGCGCGATGGAGGTCTCGGCGAAGATGCCGTAAAGCACCATCAGGATGGAGGGCGGGATCAGCGAGCCGAGCGTTCCCGCGGCGACCACCACGCCGGTCGACAGCCCCTTGTCGTAGCCGTGGCCGATCATCTCGGGGATGGTGATGCGGCCCATCGCCGCCGCGGTCGCGAGACTCGACCCCGACGCCGCGGAGAACCCGGCGCAGGCGAAGTTGCTGGCGACCGCGAGCCCGCCCGGCAGGTCGCCCAGCCACAGCCGCGCGGCGCGGAACAGCGACGCGCTGATCCCCGAATGGTGCGCCACCGCGCCCATCAGCAGGAACATCGGGATGGCCGAGATCGACCAGTTCGCGGCGAATTCGAAGGGTGTGTTCTTGATCACGCCCGCGGCCACGCCGGGACCGCGAATGAAGACGATGCCGACGATCGACACGCCGCCGAGCGCGACGCCGATCGGCACCCGGATCGCGATCAACGCGAGGACGGCGCCGATTCCGGCAAAGCCGATTTCGAGATGGGTCACGTCAGGGGCACCGAACGGTCATCCCGCCAAACGGGCTCAGCAGCCGTCACGGGCGCGGACCTCGAGACGAGCAGACCCGGACCCGCCGGAACCGCGGCCGAAGTGGCGGAGCAGCGCCAGCGCGACATAGAGCGCCATGGCGGCGAGGCCGATGGTGAGGAACCAGCGGCTCGGCCAGACCGCCACGAGGTCGACCGAGGTTTCCCACGCCTCGCCATCGCGGGTCCGGCGCACCGCCTCGACGCCGGTGTGGTAGACGAAGAACAGGAGGTAGGCGAGCGTCACCAGCCCGGCGCAACCCACCAGCGCGGCCAGCGGACGCCCGCTCATCCGCGCGGTAAACAGCTCGACGATCAGATGGCCCTCGGCGAAGGTCACATAGGCGAGCGGCAGGAACACCACCGCCACCATGTAATAGGCGGCGACGATCTCGGTGGTGCCGTCGATGGGGTCGTTGAACAGGTACTTGGTGGCGACGTCGGCGACGATGTGCAGCATCATCAGGACCAGCGCCACGCCACCCGCGACGGCAAGACCCTCGCCGAGCCTCTTGAGAGGACGCTCGGGGTTGAACGACGCCATGCTGCCCTCCCCCGTTCCGAGCCCGACACACTGTCGACAATTGCGGGGCGCGGTCAAGCTCCGGCCCGGACAACGCGAGTTTTGGCTTGGCCGCCGTACCGACCGGGCGATACAGTCGGTAGCTGAGTCGCACCCGTCGGCTCGCGCGGCGTGGGCGCGGATTTCGAGGAAAGCGGGACAGCAAGAACCGGGAGGGAATGGGAAATGTCGCGAAAATGGATTCTTCTGGCGCCTTTCGCCGCCGCGTTGGCCTTCGCGGGCCAGCCCGCATCGGCGGCGGAGTACGTATACGGATCGTGGAACAGCCCGAAGAACGTGGTGTTGACCGAGGGCGTCGGACCCTATCTGGAGGCTGTCACCAAGGAGACCGGCGGGTCGCTCAAGTGGAAGGTCCTCGCGGGCGGGCAGCTTTTCGGCGGCCGCGCCACGCTGGCCGGCGTCCGCGACCGCATCGCCGATGCGGGCGGGCCGGTGATTCCCGCCTTCACCCGCAAGGAGCTGCGCGCCGCCAACGTGGTCTACGATCTGATCAACGCGTCGGTGTCGCCGGTCGTCATGGCGGGTGCCGTGGCCGAGACCTATCACCTCGATTGCCCGGCCTGTAAAGGCGATTTCTCCAAGAACAACGCGCTGTTCCTGGCCAATTATGCGTCGACCCGGTTCAACCTCCTGTGCCGCGCGCCGATAACCAAGGCATCGGACATGAAGGGCCGGCGGGTACGGGTCGTGGGCGCGCTCGGCCGCTTCCTGAAGTCGCTTGGCGCCGTTCCGGTCGGCGGAAGTCCGGCCAAGGCGGTCCAGGCGATCCAGCGCGGCAATCTCGACTGCATCGCGGGGCCGATCAGCTGGCTGCAGTCGTTCGGGCTGTGGGACCTCACAAAGCACGTGCTCGACGCGCAGCTAGCGATCCAGCCGACACCGTCGGCCATGGTCGTCAACCGCGACGCCTGGAAAGCGCTGTCGAAATCCGAAAAGACGGCGATGATCAAGCACGCTCCCGGCCTGATCGCCAACACGACGATCAGGGGCTACATGACCGAGGACGTGCAGGTGCGCGCGGAGGCCAGGAAGCGCGGCGTCACCATCACCGTGGAGGACGGTTCGATGGGTCCCGCGTTCGATGCCTACAAGAAGAAGGAACTCGACATCGTTCCCGCGCTGGCGAAGAAGGACGGGGTCAAGTCGGCCGATGAGATCGTCAAATCCCATCTCGCCAACGTCGCCAAGTGGGAGAAAATCCACGCCGGGATCGGCGACGATCCCGACAAGTTCGCGCAAGCGCTGTGGGACGAGGTGTTCAGCAAGCTCGATCCCGACAAGATCTAGGCCGAATTGCGGCGCGGCGGGCATTGCCCGCCGCGCCGCCCTCGCGCGCCCGCTCACCGGGTGCGTGCTTCGCCATCGAAAACCTCGCGTTCATGCCGCCACGAATGCGTCGGCGTCCAGTCGAGCAGGGTCCGCGCGCGCTCGGTCGAGACCGGCGCGCGGATCCCCGTAAGGATGTCCGCCTTGTCGCCGATCGCCGGCATCAGCCTGGGGTAGAGCGTCGCCAGGGGCTCCGCGACGGTGGTTTCGCCGGAACCGACGAACAGCGTATGGGTTCCCGTCAACGGCCGCTCGATCGCCGCGCGGCACGCCGCCGCGAGATCGCGGGAATCGATATAGTGGTACAGGCCGAAGCGCGTCGGCGTGACGCCTCCCGAGTCTCGGAGGCCGTCCAATTCCTCCGGAGACACGATCCAGGGAGGCCGCAGGATGACCGTTTCCAAGCCGCATTTCGCGGTGCAGGACCGGGCAATCGCCTCGCAGGCCATCTTCGAAAGGCCATAGGCGTCCTGCGCGCCGACCGGATGGTCCTCGTCGATCGGCAGATACGCGGGCACATGCTCCCTCTCCCACGATCCGGGCGCCCATCCCAGCACCGCCTCGCTGCTCATCGTGACAACGCGGGGGATTTCCAGACGCCAGGCGGCCTCATGCACATTGAACGTGCCCATCGCGTTGATCCGGAAGGTGTCCTCGTTGGCCAGGATACCGTGGGTATGGATGCCGGCGAGATGGATGACCGCATCGGCGCCGGCGAGCGCTCCGGACACCTGCCCGAGGTCCTCGATGTCGCCCGCGAGATAGCCCACCCCTGTACCTCTCACGACGCTTCGGTCGTTTCGGGGCGAAGACGTTGCTTAGCGATTTCCTCGATCTTCATCGCAGCGGTGCTGGCTGGCCACTGGCTTCGCCGGAGCGCGTAGCGCGGAGGGGAAGCCAGTGGCCAGGTGCAGCTCGTCGAAGCTCCCTGCCATCGTGGCGGTCCCGTCGATTGCGGACGGGACGGGCCAAGGGATCGAGAGCAACCGAGCACCCCCTGCGCCGAGAGCACCTGGGAGGGACCTGTGCCTCGGTTCCTGGCCACGATGGACGCCTGGTGGGGAGTTTGCGCCTTGAGCGCCAGTACAGGGACGGGCAGGCATCGTGGCGGTCCGTTTGCACAAGGGCGCGAAGGGAAAGCCATGCACATGGTTGAGTATTTTGCGGGGATCGACTGGGGCTCGGAGACCCACCAGGTCTGCGTTGTCGACAGCGCTGGCGAGGTGTCGGCCGAGCGGGCCTTCAGTCACGGCGGAGCCGGTCTGGCGGAGATGGCGGCCTGGGTCCTCGCCACGGCGGGCGTCGAACCGCACGCGGTCGGGGTCGCCATCGAGATCCCGCACGGACCCGTCGTCGAGACCCTGATGGAACGCGGCTTCGCGGTCCACTCCGTGAATCCGAAGCAGCTCGACCGCTTCCGCGACCGCTTCTCGCCGGCCGGCGCCAAGGACGACCGCCGCGACGCCCGCGTGCTCGCCGATGCCCTGCGGACCGATGGCCATGCGTTCCGGCGCCTGGATGCGAGCGCGCCGGAGATCGTCGAGCTGCGCGAGTGGTCGCGGATCGCCAACGACCTGACCCGCGACAGGACCCGGCTGGTGAACCGGGCCCGCCAGCAGCTCTGGCGCTACTATCCGCAGCTCCTCAAGGTCGAAAGCGATCTCACCAGGGCCTGGGTCCGCGAACTCTGGTGCCTTGCGCCGACGCCCGCCAGGGCGCAGCGCGTCCGCGCCGCCACCGTCGCCAAGCTCCTGACGCGCCACCGGGTGCGCCGGATCGATGCCGAAACCGCGCTCCGGATCATGCGCGAGCAGGCGGTGTCCGTCGCGCCCGGCACGACCGAGGCCGCGGTTGCCCATATCGAAGTCGTCTTCTCGCAGCTTGCCGTCATCGCGCGGCAGCTCGCCAAGGCCTATGGCGAGATCGACCGCCTGAGCGCGGCGCTGTCCCGATCCGCGGCCTCCCCGGAGGACGAGCCGGGAATAAATGCGCAGCGTGACGTGGAAATCCTGAGCTCGCTTCCCGGCGTCGGCAGGATCGTCCTCGCCACGCTGCTGGCAGAAGCGCACGATCCTCTGCGGCGGCGAGACTATCAGGCCCTGCGATGCCTGTCCGGTGTCGCTCCCGTGACCAGGCGGTCCGGCAAGTCGCTGATCGTTATACGCCGTCTCGCGTCTCACAACCGGCTCCAGGACGCCGTCTACCACTGGGCCGGGGTCGCGATTCAGCACGACCCCGTCAGCAAGGCGAAATACGCCGCCCTGCGTGCCCGCGGCCACGGCCACGCTCGCGCGCTTCGCGGCGTCGCCGACCGCCTGCTCGGCGTCGCCTGCGCAATGCTCCAAAGCCAGACCGTCTTCAATCCCGCCTTCGCGAGACAAGCCCATGCAGCCTGACCCAGGAAACACACCGGCTGCTCAAAACGCCTACTCGCGCGTGCCGGATCTCGCTTTACAAATGGTGGGGAGTCCCTCCCTTTCGGGCGTCGGCGACCTGTCGAAGACCAGAACCTCGTGGCGCGCGTTGCGGACCCCGTCGGGCGCCAACTCTTCGACCAGAGGCCGACCGGCCTTTCCGGATCCTCCGGTGACGACGACTTTCAACCTGCGTCGATCTCCGAAGGCCCGGCCGCGACCGCCTCGGCGGGAGAGCGGCGGGCGTTTTCGTGACACCACCGGCGCCAGTGGACGATCGCCATGTCGGGCCGGAACAGATGTTCAGGCTCGCTCATCGCGGGGACGACCCGGCCATCCTCCCAACGGTTGAACATGATGTGGTGGATGAGCCGGATATAGGTCCAGTAACGCAGCCGCCACAGCCAGGCGCCCAGGCCCCTGGTGTGGCGGACCGAAACCTGGAGCATCAGGTGGCGGTTCTCGTCGACCGGCACGAAAATCTGGAAATCCTCCCAGTTCTCGTGGCCGACGGAAAAGATGCCCGGCAGGCAGGCGCCCCCGAGAATGTTGCCGCCGGTGCCCATGTCGACTCTCGCGCGACGGCCGCGCCAGCGCCAGAAATCGTGTTTCGGCCACCTGCCGACCCCGGGGTAGTCGGCAGGCCGGAACTCGGGCGTGCTCACCCGACGGAGCCATTTGCCGTCTTCGGAGGGCGCCATGCGCGCGCCGGTCCCGTATCCCGGGAGTCTGGTAAAGAAAAACCACAGATTGTAGCGGTGCAGGCACTTGGCATGCGCGTCGTCGACCGCGTTCTCCATCGCGTAGCGCCAGTTGCCGTCGCGCAGATCGACCATCGGCTCGACGACCGCGTCGGATCGCAGCAGGGACGCGGGAATATCCTCCTCCACCGGCGGGCGCGGCTCGTCGCCGACATAGATCCAGATCAGTCCGGCCCGCTCCTCGACCGGGTAGGTTCGGACCCGCAATTCGGGATTGCCGCAAATCGGCGAATCCGGCCCGTCGGTCAGCGCGGCGACCAGCTCACCGCTGGCGAGGTCGTAGGTCCAGCCGTGATAGCAGCAGGTGAGCCTGCCGGGAAACTCGCGTCTTCCCATGGACAGCGGAACGCCCCGGTGCAGGCAGCGGTCGCTGAGCGCATAGGCCCTCCCGCGATCCCGAACCAGAACGATCCTTTCGCCGAGAAGCGTCAGCGGATGGGGGCGTTTGCGGAGCCTGCGCGACTCCAGCACCGGGTACCAATAGTGGCGGTAACCGAGGACGGCCCGATCGTATCGCGGCCAGCGGCTCTCAAGTTCATCGCCGACCGGTTGACGGTCTCCCATCTGCGTTCTCCCGTCGGACACCGGATCCGCGGCGCTTTGGCGATCGAATGATAGCAGCGGGCGGTAGCGCTTCAACCGCACCCGTCGCTGTCACGTCCTCGCCGCGTGGGCTATTCTCGGGATCTCGTTCGCGGCGCCGCTTGCAAAGGAAGGGGAAGGCCGATGGAAATCCAGCGGGAAATGCCGATCTTTCTGGCGCTGGTGGTGGAGGATCTGGAACGGTCGGTCCGGTTCTACCGCGACATCCTCGGGATGGAGGAGATAAAGCGCGTCGTCGTCTCCGACGAGAAGGCGGTGCGTGGCGGCTTCTCCGCCAAGGGGTTTCGTTTCCGAACGTTTCGCACCGGCCCGCTCGCGCTGAAGCTCGTCGAGGTCGAAGGCACGCCGGAGCCGACCCAGGGCCTGGTCGATTCCCATCGCGGCGTGCGCTACATCGCGTTCACCGTCGACGATATCGACGCCGTCCACAGGCAGCTCAGCGATGCCGGCGTGGAATTTTCATCTGAAATCCTGCCGCCCGAACCGGACCAGGGCGTCGGAAGGCTGGTGTTCTTCCACGATCCGGACGGGAATCTTCTCGAGCTTTACGGCGATTGATCCGCCCTTCGGGCGATCCCGGGCGAGCGGGGCGCGATCAGAGCGGAATCGCGATCAACGCTTTTACCAGATAGGTATCCGGAACCACGATGTTCTCGGCGAATTTGGGTTCGTCGTCTTCGAACACGACCATGGCCCGATATTCACCGGTGCTGAATATGTGGGTGACACCTTCGTTGTCGGTCTGCATCACGACGTAATTGGCGCGAACGTCATAGGCCGACCCGTCACGGCCGATCACCAGCACGTTGCTTATCAGATGACGAGCGTAATGGATGTTGTAGATATTGGCTTCGCGCAGCGAGAGGACGCGGTCGCGGATCATCCGGCGGTGGTCGCAATAGATCCAGTAGCCTTCGAGACCCGCATCGAGATTATCCCGGGGATGAATGATGTAACGGCCCGACTCGACAAAAAACGAGGGCCATTCCTCAAGCCGATCGTCGTCGAGGCATTTGGCATAGCGATAGAACATCTTTTCGATCTTGCGCTCGGTGGCGCCGTCGACCGCGTCGGCCGTCGCGATTTCCGGATCGAGATGAGCCGACTCGGACATCCTGGCAACCTCCTTCTACTCGCCCGACCCGGCCGTCAGTCTTCGAACGGAATCCCCATCATGTCGCAGTAACCGCGCCAGAAGCCGCGGATCGGCGCTTCCGTGACGAGATGATCCTGATCGTCGCACTCGCGCCCGCCCATTTCGATGAAGGAGTATCCGCGCCCGAACTCGCCCACGAACGCCTTGTTCGCGATTTCCAGCGCTTCGGCATCCTCCATCGAGAGATAGCCGGATGGGCCGAGCAGGTTGCCCTGCTTGCGCCGAACCTCGCGATGGAAGTCGTCGTCGTCTTCATACTCGAAGTTGATCCAGACCAGTTCGAACCGATCCGGCCCCTTCGGGCGGATGTGGCGGAACCCGAGATGGTTGCCGATCTGCGCCAGCACGAATGCCGGGAACAGCGTGAGGATGGTGGTGACCATTCCATCGCCGTGCTCGCGCACGACATCTATGACCGCGCTGTCTTCGAGCATGAATTTCGGCTTGTGCGTCGCGATGTCCTTGAATGTGTCGCCAAGCTCCTCGTCAGTCTTGCCGTAGGTCGTCAGGATCGAGTGCAGCCCTCCCTTCGTCATCACCGACGTTCCGCGCTGCGTCGACCGGAAGAACCCGAAATTGGAGTTGAACATATGGAGGAGAGAGCCGTGATAGCAGTCCTTCACGTTCTCGAAATAGAGCTTCCAGTTGCCCTCGACGATCTGCCGTTGATAACCGGTCACGCGGTACGGGCGACCGCACAGGGCGTCCATTCGGTCGCGCACCGGCTCTTCCATATACGCGTCCAGGGGCTCCAAATCCTCGTCGAAAGTGCCGAACACGACACCCGCGTAGCTCTCGATCCGCAGTTTCTCGAGGGCGTGATCGGCGAGGTTGAAATCGCCGGGGAAACCGCCGTTTCCCTTGATTCCCCTGCGGTAGGGCGCGGCGATCAGATTGCCTTCGTGGTCATAGGTCCACTGGTGATAGATGCAGGTGTGGTGATCGCAGTTGCCGCGATTCTCGCGCGTAACCATTGCGCCGCGGTGGGCGCAGCGATTGACGAACGCGTACAGCGACCCGTCGCTTCCGCGATTGAGCACCACGGGGATCGTGCCGACACAGGTCGATACGAAATCGCCCGGCTCCGGTATCTCGCATTCGAGCCCGAGATAGTTCCACGTGGGCCCGCGGAATATCCGGTCGTTCTCGGCGGCGAAGAGCTCCTCGTCGAGATACACGCTGTGTGGAACGCGGGTGAGATCGCTCTTCGGCCACGGTTCGCCATAGGCGGGCAAGTTCGATCGAGACATGTGTGGCTCTCCCGGTCTTTTCCGCGGCGGCCAAGCCGGCCTGGCGGACCGATGGAGGCTAAGCCCTCCCTCGAAACGAGTCAAAATTCCGGCCGGGGTTCAATCCGGATCGTCGACTTCGATCGTCCGATATTTCGCCGGCATCGTTATTTCGAGCACCTCGACGTCTTCGGAGTAGTCGAGAACGTTGTGAGCGCCGCCAGGGAGCTGGATCATCGAATCGCCGGCCTCCGCCACGACGACCTCGTCGCGGCCTTCCCAGAGATAGCTGACGCGTCCCTTCAGGATGTAGACCAAATGGAAGGTCAGATCGTGCCAGTGCCACCCCATCGGACCCTGGCATGGCCCCAACGCTCGCATGTGAAACGCGCCCACCCGGCCGCCGGTCGCTTCGGCGGCGCCGAGGTCGCGATACTCGAAGCTCGCCCACAGACCGTCGCGCCGGAACGAGGTTTCCTCGCAGGCACTGACGACGAGCGCGTTGAAAGCATCGGGCAGTCGTCCGACGTCCTGCGTCATCGCGTTGTCCTCCGTATGACCTGGACCGTGGTGTAGCTGACGGTCGGTGGCCGCGGGCTCCGGCATGGGCCGGAACGATCGGCGCGTTGCAACTGGCAGGCCGATGCGAGGATCATCATTCATCCGGGCGATCGATTCCAGCGTCAGGCATCCGGTCCGCTGGACGGCCGACCCATCGTCCCGTTCGAGTGGAAGAGCACCGGCAGAGGTGAGCGTTTCCAGTGCCATCGACCACGCGGTCGCAAGACCGATCGTCTCACGCAATCGATCGGCGTCCGCCGACTTTTCCATCGGCGCGCGCAGGTTCACCATGTCTTCGGTCCCCCGTCCGGCAGACGGCGATCTTGCAACGAGGCCCTACCGGGAGGCGCGGATGACCGACGCTCCGCTGAGTCGAACCGCTCCCGGGGGCACCGCCATGACTTATCGCCAAGCCAAGGCGGTGACAGAGTCGATAATATTCGGCGGCGGCGATGGCGGCCCGAGATATGGATAACCCACCAGAGGCAACGAACCTGTCGGCGAGGCCGTTTTTTGCGACGACGCGCGGTAGCGACCGGGCTCGCGCGATCCTCGCGGAGTCCCGCCGGTTGGACGATGCAGTCGGCAAGGCCGCGGCCCGACTGAGTCTCGCCGATGTTCCACGCGGGTTGATCGGGCTCCTCGAAAGCTTGCGAAAAGAATCTTCATGATGACGGAGATAGCAAATCTGGACCTGACGGCAGTTGCCGCGGCGATCCGCTCGCGCCGAATCTCCTCGCTTGAGGCGACCGAGGCCTGTCTGGCGCGCGCCGAACGCATCGCCGGCCGGCTCAACTGTTTTGTCGTCCTTGACGCCGATGGCGCGCGGGCCCAGGCGCGGCAAGCCGATGACAAGCTGTCAACGGGTGAGTCGGTCGGGCCATTGCACGGCGTGCCCATGGCGCACAAGGACCTGTTCTCGCGCGACAACCAGGTCGCGTCCTGCGGATCCAGGATCATGGACGGCGTCCGTGGCGCAACGACGGCGACCGTACTCGAACGCCTCTCCCGCGCCGGTGCGATCGACATCGGCCGGTTGCACATGAGCGAATTCGCCGCCGGTGGCACCGGCCACAATCTGCATTTCGGCGACTGTCTCAACCCCTGGAACACCGACTATTCGCCGGGCGGATCGTCGAGCGGTTCGGCGTCGGCGGTCGCCGCGCGGCTGATCTACGGATCGCTAGGAACGGATACCGGAGGCTCGCTCAGATGGCCTGCGGCGCTGTGCTGCCTGTCGACCATACGGCCGACCCAGGGACGCGTCAGCCTGCATGGGGTGATGCCAAGATCCTGGTCGTTGGATACGGTCGGGCCGCTGGTTCGCTCGGTAAGGGATTGTGCGTTGATGCTGGAGGTGATCGCCGGCGCGGATCCACGAGATCCCAATTGCTCTGCCCTGCCGGTGCCGAAACTTTCCGCGGCGGTGGAGGCTCCCGTGGCCGGGCTCACACTGGGCGTCCCGGCTTCCGGGTGGGCGCAAGACATCGATCCCGAAACGCGCACCGCTCTCGCGGCGGCGCTCGATGTATTTCTCGGAAAGGGCGTCTCGGTCGTCGAAATCGAGATACCCGACGAAGACCTGATGTTCGATCTCTGCGACTTGATATCCAAGGCCGAGTCCGCAGCGCTGCACGAGGCATGGCTGACGGAACGCGGCGACGATTACGCGGCCGATGTTCGCGATCACCTCGAGTCGGGCCTCCTGATCTCCGCCGCCAGTTACCTCAACGCGATGCGGCTGCGCGCCAAGGTGATCGAAGATTTCGCGGGTTCGGTATTTGCGCGGGTCGATGCTGTCGCGCTGCCTTCCTATCCCGGCCGCGCGCCGACGATGGCCGAGTGCGATCCTCTCGGGCCAGGCAGCGTCGACCAATTCTGGACAACCGTTCCTCGCTTCACGCGGCCGCTCAGTCTGCTTGGGATCCCGATAATCTCTTGTCCGATCGGAATCGGATCGAACGGCATTCCGCTAGGGATTCAGATCGCTGCGCGACCGTTCGACGAGGAAACGCTGTTTGCGTTGGGCGGGGCGTTCCAGCGCGCAACCGACTGGCACCGCCGCGCCCCGGATATCTGATGCCGGTCTGGCCCGTCTGTGCATATGTCGACAGCGGTCGGACGCAGTGCACCCCGGCGAAACCTCCTCCGATCACGTCCTGGGAAGCTCGCGGATGGCGTCAAGGTCCGGATCGAAGCCAAGTCCGGGCGTCTCGGGCAGGGTAAGCCAGCCGTCGACCGGCTCGGGCAGGTCGCGATACATCTGCTTGCAGATCTCGGTCGCCACGTAGTGGTGCTCGACCATGGTTCCGTTGGCGGCGCCCGCATGCAGATGCATGTTGTGATGCATCCAGGCGCCGCCATTGCAGATGGGGACGTTGAAGGCGCCCGCCATGCCGGCGATCTTGACGCACTGGGTGAACCCGCCGCCGATCACGACATTGGGCTGCAGGTAGTCGACCGCTTCATGGACCAGCATGTCGCGGAACCGCCAGGCGAGGCCCTCGTTTTGCCCGGCGGCGATCGGGATGTTCGTCAGCTGGCGCAGTTTCGCGAGTTGACGAACGTCGTTGTGGGTGATCGGTTCCTCGAAATACGCAACCCCGCAATCCTCGATCAGCCGGGTCAGCTTGCGGGCCTGATACGGGTCCAGCCGGCAATTCGCGTCGATGAACAGGTCGACCTCGTCGCCGACGGCCTTCCGCACCGCCCTCACACGCATGGCGTCCTCGCGAATGACGTCATCGACCGGGCGGATCGTGTCGCGGTTCGGCAGGGCTTCGTTGCCGACCACCATCTTGAGTCTGCGGTTGCCTTTCGACTTCGACGTCCTGGCCGCCTCGGCGAGCTGCTCCCGGTCGAACACCGGAAAGCCGAACGTCGCGTATGTCTGGACCTTGCTCCGGGCTCCGCCCAGGAGGCGCCAGACAGGCTGGTTCAGATACTTGCCCTTGATGTCCCAGAGCGCCACGTCGATCGCGGCGATCGCGTGGCTTGCGTATCCCGTCTGTCCGCGCGGGCTCATCTTCCAGTAGAGCCGCTCCCAGATGCGTTCGTTCGCCATCGGATCCTCGCCCACGATCATCGGTCCCGCGACGGCGTTGACGATATTGGCGACGACTTCGCCTTCGACGATCGCGGTGAACCCGTAGCCGATCAATCCATCGTCGGTCTCGACTTCGACATGGCAGACATTGAGCGCCACGGTCCGGTCGATGCCGAAATCGTCGAACGGGACCGACACGCGCAACCCGGTTGCGTCCACGCGGTCGATTTTCATGTCAGTCTCCCCATCGCCCCTTCAGGAGGGCCTTGCCGGGTAGAGCCCGATGCGCCCGGCCGGCTTCCACCGCTCACATCAGGCTCGGCAGCCAGAGCGCAAGTGGCGGGAACGCGACCAGAATCAGGATAAGCACCGTGTCGCAAAGCAGGAACGGCGCGGCCGCGCTCGCCACATGCATGAGCGTGGTTCCCTTCGGCGCGACCCCCATCATGACGTAGAGCAACAGCCCGAAGGGCGGCGTGGTGCCGGCCATTTCGATGGTGATGAGCACGAACAGGCCGAACCAGATCAGGTCGAAGCCGAGCGTTTGCGCCAACGGGAAGAAGATCGGCACCGTGATCAGCATCATCGAGGTGGCGTCCATGAACATGCCGAGCAGCAGCAGGACGCAGAACATCGCGAACAGGATGGTGAGCCGATGGACCTCGAAGCCGGTCACCCATTCGAGCATCCCCTGGCTGGCGCCCGAGAACGCGAGGAGCTGGCTGAACACGGTGGAGTTCATCAGGATGAAGAACACCATCGCGCCGACCTTCAGGGTGGCGTCGACGGCGACGAAGATCGCCTGGCGGGTCAGCCGCCGGTAGGCGGCGGCCAGGATCATCACCGACATCACGCCGATCGCCGCGGCCTCGGTCGGGGTCGCCCAGCCGAAGATGATGAAGCCGATCACCATGAAGATCACGAAGCTCATCGGCAGGATGTTGGTCGCGACGACCCGCGCCTTTTCGCGCCAGCTGGTCCGTTCGACGTCGTAGGCCGGCGCCGAGCCCGGCAGGAGCCAGAGCTGCAGGATGATCATGCCGGCATAGAGCAGGGCCAGGGTGAAGCCCGGAATGAACCCGGCGATCAGCAGCTTGCCGACATCGATGTTGGCGACGCTGGCCAGCAGGACGCCGAGCGCGGAGGGCGGGATGATCATGGCAAGCCCGCCGGTGCCCAGGATCGGACCCATCGACATGCGGCGGCTGTAGCCGCGGCGCTGCATCTCCGGCACCATCAGCGAGCCCAGCATGGCGGTGTTGGCCATCGACGAACCGGTCAGGGTGGAGAAGATCGAGCCGCCGGCGACCGTCAGGAAGCACAGCCGGCCGGGCAGTCGTCCGAACAGCACCTCCAGACCGTCGAACACCCGTATCGCGAGCCCGGTATGGAAGAACAGCGAGCCCATCATGATGAACATGGGGACCGGGCCCAGGGTGAACCGGCTGATCAGGACGGTCGAGTTGTCGACCACCTGCGGCAGCACGTCGAGGTTCCAGCCGTTGAAGTAAAGCCAGCCCAGGATGTTGGTCGACAGGAACGCGAAGGCGACCGGCATGCCGAGCGCCATCATGCTGACGATCAGCCCGAGCAGGAAGAGGAACGCCCAGTACCACTCCACGGTCAGACGTTCTCCCGCACCTCGGTCCGGTCCCCGTACATGGAATCGATGCCGATCAGGTAGCGGCCGAACTCGACCGCCACCAGCGCGAAGCATAACGGCATCGGGAGGATCAGGTACCAGAGCGGGATCTCCTCGGCGCGAATGTCGAGCGTCCCGCGCAGCATCGCCTCCAGCAGCACTCCCCAGGAGTACCAGGCGAAAATGCAGGACGCGACGATGCAGCCCAGATAGGAGAGCTTCGCCATAACCCATTGCACCCGGGGCGGGACGATCGAGGTCACCGCCTCGATGAACACGTGACCCTTGATGCGCACCAGGTAGGGCGCGGCCAGCATGGCAAACCACAGAAGGCCGTATTCGACCACCGGAACCGAGTAGGTCCAGGGTTGCATGCCGACATAGCCGCCGAGGATGCGAAGCAGAACGTCCACACAGATCAGCACGAAGATGCCGAAGACGACGACGCCGGCAAGGAAGCGCAGCAGGTTGATGAGCAAGTTATACGCGCGGATGACGCCGCCCAATGCCGCTCCTTCCCTGTCGCCTCTTGCCCGGGTGAGATTCCGGTTCACGGGATCCGTTGCGGCGCGCTTGTGCGTTGCGCCGGGCCCGCATAGGCTTTCCACCACAGGCTGAAGGGTCGGCCGCGCAAAAGCAAGCGCGAACCCGCGGATCGGCGCGGCGGGATCGGGACGCCGGCCGTGCCGATGCCTGTAACGGAGGAAACACATGAAAGGGGACGCACCAATGACGGTCAGATCGAATTTCACGCTCGCGGTCGCGGCGGCCGGTGTGGCGCTCACCGCCTGGAGCATTCCGGCGGTCGCCGCCACGCAGATCCAGGCGCTCGCCTGCTTCCAGCGCAACCACGACTACGTCAACGCGCTGCACGAGCATTTCATCGACCCGCTCAACAAGGCGGGCGGCCCGGTAAGCATAAAATACAGAGGCGGGCCGGAGGTCATCCCCTGGAAGGGCCAAGGCGGCGCCATCCAGCGCGGTCTGGTCGACATGATCTACTGCCCGGGCACCTACTACTCGGGGATCCTGGCCGAGGGCCGCTTGCCCGGCGCGCACAACAAGTCGCTCGAGGAGATCCGCTCCAACGGCGCCTGGGACATGATGCAGGAGGCCTGGGGCAAGGGCCTGAATTCGCGCATCCTGGCCTGGACCTTCCAGAACGGCCAGCGCTTCTACGTCTATACCCGGTTCAAGCCCAAGCTCAGCAAGACGACCGGGATCGATCTTAAAGGCGTGAAAATGCGCTCCACCGGGCTCTACAAGGCCTTCATGCGCAGAATGGGCGCGACCCCGATCGTGATCTCGCCGAGCGACGTCTACTCCGCTCTCGAGCGCGGCGTGGTCGAGGGGCTGGCCTGGCCCTGGGGCTCGGTGAACACATACGGATGGGGGAAATTCCTCAAATACCGGGTCGAGCCGTCCTTCTTCGGCGCCACCATGCTGGTGCTGGTCAACAAGAAGAAATTCGATTCGATGACCCGTGAGGAGCAGGCCTTCCTCGAGAAGATGGCCCGGCAATTCGAGAAGACCGCGGACGAGGCGGTGATCCGGCTCGGCAAGCGCGACGACGCGGCGCTCGCGAAGGCCGGCGTGCAGTGGCTCAAGCTCGAAGGCGAGTACCGCGAGGCCTACATCCGGACGATCTACGGCGCCAAGTGGGCGGAGAACGATGCTCTGGCCGACAAGTTCGTCGTGGACTACAAGACCCTGAAGTCGAAGCTCTACGATCCCAACAAATAAGCTCGGCCGGCTCGGTTGAGCGAAGGGCGCCGCCTCCGGGCGGCGCCCTTTTTTCGATCCGCCCGATCGACCGCGGACCGGCGCGGTCAATCAATAGGGCGCGCCGCGTGGCTCGATCCCGAGCCGGGCCTGTCCGTACATCGCGGAGTGAACGTCCCAGTTGAAGAATGCATGGTGGGAAACGGCGTGCGCGTCGCGCCAGGCGCGCTGGACCGGTTCGGCGTGATGAATGCCGGTCGCGCCCGTCGCATTCCACAAGGCGTCGAGCCCCTGCAAGGCGAGATGTACGACATAGGCCTGCACGACCCTGTTCTCCAGACGCTCGCCGCGGCCCAACGACGCGCCCCGATCCATGACGGCACGCCGCGTTTCCTCGATTTGCGAGAACATCAGCGCCCTTGCCGCCTTGAGAGCCATCGCCGCGTGCCCGACCCGCATCTGCACGGCGGGAAACTCGGCGACCCTGGCCCCTCCGCCGACCCCGCTGCCGCGGACCCGCCAATCGGCCAACAGCGCGGCGAAGCGATCCAGCGCCCCCTGAAGACATCCGACGGCGGTCGCCGACAGGCCGTGCGCACCGAGCGAAAACACCGGATACCGCCCGAGATTCGTTTCGAAGGCCGCCTGGCCCGGCGTGTCGGTCGAGACGAAAACCTCAGCCGACAGGCTCCGATATTCGGGCACGAAGACGTCCTCGGCGACCACCGCATGGCTGCCGGTCGCGGCGAGTCCCATCGTGTCCCAATCCTGGAGAATGCATCACACTAAGCCACCATACCATTCTGGATCGAGCTCGCCATTTCGGTTTTGTGCCGCGCCTGGTTGACGAGTTCCCACACCGGATCGTCCTGCTCCGGCGGTTCGTAGAGGAAGCGCGATTGGCTTGCGCCGCACCTCCGGATCATCCCCCTGGACGCCAGAGCCCGCACCCGATCATGGCTGATCGACAACTGTTCGGCGATCTCCGCGGTCGTCAGCATTCCCTTCTTTCGCAGCATCTGGCGCTGGGATTCGAAGCGTCGCCTGAAGCGCACATGCGCGACCATGCTGGTGTTGAACGGCTGGCCCCTGCTTCCGGTTCGTCCGCGTCGATTGAGGATGTCGGCGACCTGGGCATCCGTGTGATGGTGCAGCAACTCGCGGATTTCGGCGACGAGCGCGGCGGGAAGTTTGGCCGGATGCTCGGCGGCCTGCAGAGAGACATCCAGTTCACGGGTCGCGCCTCCACGCAAGCGCACCCCGGCATGGGCACGATCGCCATGTCGGGTCAGGGTGACGTCCTCGATCAGGAGGCGGATCATGCGCTTTTTCTCGCGGTTCGGCGTCGCGGGGTCGTTCCACAGCCGGGGGAAGTCCGTCGCGAGTTGCAGAACGCGTTGGCGAACCGACTCATCGAGCAATATCCGGTCCTGGCCGCGGAGGCGGTCTCGTTCGGCTTCGGCGTCTCGCAATGCCTGCAAGCTCCGGTTCCATTCGCTCTCGAGCACATCGGCGACGAGCCGGTTTCCGGGATCGACTTCCATGAAGCGGCGCTTGGCCAGCTCGGCGGCCTCGCGGCTGCGCTGTACGGACTGCTCGCGCAAGGCGGCGATTTCATCGTCGCGCGCCTGCATTTCGGCCTGAACGCTCAGCGCGACCTCCAGCGTCACGGGCGCGACAAGGCCGAGAAGAAGTTGGCCGACCGCTCGGTCGACGTGCCGGGCGGACATGGATTGGCAGCGCGGCGTACGATGCTGACCGGTTCCGCCATTGCATGCATATCGGGCATGGGACCAGCGCTTTCCGCCGTGATATTGCATGATCAGGTTGCGGCCGCAGACGCCGCACACGGCAATACCCTGGAGCAGGGCGGCCCCCTCGCGAGCCGCCCCTTGCAACGATGTCCTGGCGTTGCCCTCCAGGGTTCGAACGTTCCGATGGTACTGTTCCCATGGGATGTAGCCCGGGTGGACGTCCTGGAGGAGTACCGTCCAGTCTTCGACAGCGAGCTTTTCTATGCGCGAACCGTTCGGCGAGCCGACCTGGCGCGTTCGACCGTATGCAAAGGCGCCGGCGTAGCGCGGATTGCGAAGCATCGAACGCACGCGTGTCGCCGTCAGCGGCCGCCATTGAACCGGGCCGGGGCTGTATCCGCGGCCCTCGCGCAAGGGGAAGGTCAGGCCGCGCTCCTCGAAGTGTCGGACGACGGCCCAGGAGGAACCGGCGCGCTCGAACGTCGAGAACACCAGCCGAATCACGTTGCGCACTTCGGCGTCGGGGTCGAGCACGACGCTGCGATCGGGGCCGTAGACGAAGCCCGCGGGCAGAGGAAGCTTGAGAGCTCCGCGCTGCGCCTGGCTCAGGATGCCGCCTCGCAGGCGGGACCGAAGAACATGCAGTTCGGCGGCCGACATGGCTCCTTTGAGCCCGAGCAGGAGCCGATCGTTGTGATCTTGGGGAGAGTAGAGACCGTCTTCATCGAGGATCAGCGTATTGGTGGTCGCGCAGACCTCCAGCAGCCGATGCCAGTCGATGTTGTCGCGGGCCAGGCGCGACACCTCGAGGCCGAGCACGATACCGGCATGGCCGAGGCCGACCTCGGCCATCAGATGGCGGAACCCCTCCCGGTCGGCGGTGCCGGATTCGCCGAGATCGCAGTCGATGACCTCGATCTGATCCTCGCGCCATCCGAGTTCCAGGGCCCGATCGCGCAGAGCATACTGACGTCGCGTGCTCTCGGTGTTCTCGATCACCTGACGCAGGGTGGACTGGCGGACATAGAGATAGGCGGTTCGCTGGAGATGATCCCTGGCCACCTTGCCGGTCATGGATTTGCTCCTTGCAGATATCCGATCACCATCGCCGTCAGAACCTGAACGAGCTCATGGCGCGCCGCCGGCGCCGACCGACCGATCGGAGCGCGGCCACGATGGGCCGTATCGCTCCCGCGTGCACTCAGCAACGTCATCCATGCCGCGACGCCGCTTCGCATGAGGACCGCCGAGGCATGGCGTGAGCCGCGGGGCGCGCCGAGACGAAGCTCTTCGTACAGTTTCTGGAAGTTCGGATCCTTCATGGTCGGCGCCGCGGGCTGTTTTTTTGGGAGGCCAGGGCACGCTGGACGCTGCGGCGGTGAAGCTCCACGCCGAGATGCTCGCGCGCCATTCGGGCGAGCTCGTCCATGCCCAAAGACGGATCCCGTGCCGATGCGTCGCTCAGGAAGGCGACAACTTCGGGGGTGAGCTTGTGCGGACCGCGCGGTCCCGGCCGTTCGGGAAGCAGACCCGGGAGGCCATCCTCGTCGAACGCCCTGATCGCCTTGTAGCAGGCGGGACGCGAGAGCCCGAAGCGGGCCGCGCCATGCGTGATGGGCAGCTGCTCGGCGCGCACGGCGCGCACCATTTCGTATTTGACCTGCAGCATGTCCCGCGGATCGAAGAACTCTTCCTCGGCGAAGCGCCGGTCGCGCACGCGCTCGGGGTTCCGGTTCAGGCATCCATGACGCCGCAAGGCTCCTGTCTTTCCATCCTCGCTCATGCCGCCGGCTCCTCCATGCGTAATGATATATATATCCCATATATGATGTTGTCGAGAAGAAGCCCCGCTCCACACTACCAATATACGGGAGATAATCTGTAATCCCAAGGCCATATCATGCTCCGGAAGAACAGTCATGCGCAAAATCCTGTTTACGATAGAGACACAATCTCGTTTACACATCCGACGCTCCACCAGCCGCCTCCAGAGCCGACAGCAGATCGGTCAACGCCAGCAGGTCGACGACCCTGAACGCGCTGCGTCCGTCCGATATCGCCAGAAATGGGTCCGGCTCCGCAAAATCCGTCCAGCGCGCCGGCATATGACGCAGGTAATCCAACTCGTCGCGGAACATCACGCGCTCGTCGTCCGAGCCCCCGGAGATCACGGCGGTTACCGTGTACATCCGTCCTTTCAAGGGATGGAACGCATGCGTGACCACGAACCGTCGCCGTTCAGATCGGCGAGACCGCGCAGTCTGATCGGTATTCCTTCGGCTATCCCGCATTCGGACATCGGCACGACGACGAACCCCGGAACCGTTCGCTCGCCGTCCCCCGCCGCGGGCAACGCGACGCCGAGCAGCGCGACATCGGCATAGTCCAGGCCACTGGCATAGCGCCAGGTTCCGTCGATCCGGAAGCCGCCATCGACCCGCTCGCAGGCGCCGGTCGGCGGGAACGAGGTCACGACCATCTTGTCGGGGCCGTCGGCCCAGATCTCCTCCTGGCAGGCCAGCGGGAACTGCGCGACCATCCACTGGTGGGAAATGCCGCAGCTCGCGACCCAGCCGGTCGACCCGCACGCCGAGGACAGCTCGACGATCACCGAGATCGCGGTCTCGAGATCGAGCTCGTAGCCACCGAAACGGCGCGGCAGCAGTGTGCGCAGGAAACCGGCGTCCTTGATTCCCGCGTACACCCGCGGGGAAATCCTGCGCGCCTTTTCCGCGCTCTCGGCGTCCTCCCCGATCGCCGGCAACAGCGCCCGCGCGGCCGCAATCAGGCCGTGGCCATCGGCATGGCCTGCCCCGGTATCGGTCGAAGTCATCCGCGCGCTCTCCAATCGACGTCCGCCGCCCAGTTTGGCGGAGAAACGGGCAATGCACTAACATTCCAGATGGAGCGCCGGAAGGAGCGGCGCGAGAAGCCGACCGGGATCCGCAGAGTGGCCAACCCGACCTGGAATGAGCGGAAACGCGCGATGCGGCAGCGGTGACACCGTGCGGCTCGTCACCTTCCGCCACGATGCAACCGGCGACCGGGATCGCGTCGGCGCCCTGATCGACAACGACCGCGCGGTCGTCGATCTCGGAATTTCTCCCGGCGGACCCGCCTATGCGTCGATGCTCGCGCTGATCCGCGCCGGCGACGAGGCGCTGTCGGCGGCGCGCCGCGCGGCGGCGAACCCGCCGGCCGACGCAGTGGTGACGACGGAAGAGATCGTGCTCCGGACGCCGTTGCCCGAACCGCCCCAGATCCGCGACTGCCTTTGCTTCGAGGAGCACCTCAAGCGAGCCCTTGAGGTGTTGCGCAAATCCGGCGGCGACAGGGCCGCCGCCGCGTTCCAGGTGCCGGAGATCTGGTATCGCCAGCCGATCTACTACAAGGCCAACCGTCTCGCGGTCGTCGGCCACGAAGAGGACGTGATGTGGCCGGGCTATGCCGAGGTGATGGATTACGAGCTCGAATTCGGCTTTTTCATAGGCAAGGGCGGCAGGAATATCGCGAAGCGGGATGCGCGCGCGCATTTCTTCGGATATTCCATTTTCAACGATTTCTCGGCGCGCGATGCGCAGGCGCGCGAAATGCCGGGCGGGCTCGGACCCGGCAAGGGCAAGGATTTCGACACCGGGAACGTCATCGGACCGTGCATCGTCACCGCCGACGAACTCGACCCCTATGACTGCACCATGATCGCCCGCATCAACGGCGAGGAATGGTCGCGCGGACATTCGGGCAGCATTTACTGGACATTCGAGGACCTGATCGCCCATGTCTCGCAATCCGAGACCCTGCATCCCGGCGAGTTCTTCGGCTCGGGCACGGTCGGCGGGGGCTGCGGGCTGGAGCTCGAGCGTTATTTGTCGGACGGCGACACGATAGAGCTCGAAGTCGAGGGTATCGGTATCCTGCGCAACAGACTCATCAGGGAGAGCTAGGAATTGGTCGAGAAGATCCGCCGCGTGGTGACCGCGCACGACGACAACGGCAAGTCAGTATTCGTCATCGACGGCGCCTCCACCGCGGTCAAGGAGATGGTGTCGATGCCGGGCCTCGCGCTCACCGAGTTGTGGCGAACGGACGACGCCCCCGCCGACAACGCGGGACAGGCCGATGCCGCCGACCGACCGGTCGTGCTCGAACCGACTCCCAACGGAACCGTTTTCCGCATCGTGGAGTTTCCGCCGGACAGCGCGTGGCGCGACCGTGCGGATGCAAGGGACGCGTTCGAGTCGATCGATGCCGCGCATGCGGCGGACACCGCGAGCAGCGATCCGATGATGCACAAGACCTCGACGGTGGATTACCTCGTCGTCCTCAAGGGGGAGATCTGGGCCGTTCTGGATACCGGCGAAGTCTGCCTCAAGGCCGGTGACGTGATGATCCAGCGCGGCACCAACCATTCCTGGAGCGTGCGCACCGACGAGCCCTGCCTGCTTGCGGCGGTCTTGGTCAACGCCAATCCTGTCTGAGCGACTTTTCCTGTCGGGAGGTCTTGCCGATGACCGATTCCAACGGGTCCGGTTACGGGCGTAACGCGATCGTTCCCGAAGAGGACGTCAGGCTGACGCATGTCGGGGCCGGCACGCCGATGGGCGAGCTGATGCGGCGTTACTGGCATCCGGTCTGCCAGTCGTCGGAGCTCGCGGACCTTCCCAAATGCCTCAGGATCCTCGGCGAAGAGCTGGTCGCCTATCGCGACAAGTCGGGCCGGGTCGGCGTGCTGGGGGCGCATTGCATCCATCGCGGGACGTCACTGGAATACGGCAGGATCGAAGAGCACGGCCTGCGGTGCTGTTACCATGGCTGGTATTACGACGCGGAAGGCAGATGCCTCGACCAGCCGGGGGAGCCGGAGGAAAGCCCCTACAGGCACGAGGTGCGACAGCCCTGGTATCCGGCGGAGGAATACAGGGGTCTGGTCTTCGCCTATATGGGGCCGCTGGAGAAGAAACCGCTATTGCCGCGCTACGATATCCTGGAGGACGAGGACGCCGACTATCTCGCCTACCGCAATTACAGCCGGGGTGCGGTGGCGGCCTGCAACTGGCTGCAGCTCCACGAAAACGCCGCCGACCCGATCCACATATTCGCCCTCCACGGCGCCAACCGAAGCGTATTCGACTTCGACGACGTGATGGGGATCAAACCCGACATCGATTTCGTCCGTTCGGATCGGCATGTCTCCTATATCCGCACAACCGATACGGAAGGGGGCAACAGGCTGATCCGCACCTCCACTATTTTCGTGCCGACGGCCAAGTGCATACCGCCGCCCGACGTGACCGGCACCGATCCAGACGGCGAGACGGAGCGCGCCCGCATGGTGGGCTGGTGGGTGCCGGTCGATAACGAGCGCACGATCGGTTTCCACATCGAACGGATCGATCCGGGCAAGCGGATCTTTCAACCGCCCGACGGGGAGGTCGTCCGCGACTACGAGGAAACCCAGCGCACGCCGGACGATTGGGAGGCGCAGGTCAGCCAGCGGCCGATCGCCCGCCATGCGCTGGAACATCTGGCGACATCGGACCGGGGCGTGGTCATGTTCCGGCGTCTGTTGAGCGAGGCGATCGAGGCCGTGGAACGCGGCGAGGATCCGCCGGGCACGATCCGGGACCCGGCCGACCGGATCGTCGTCGTGCCATCGGGCAACGAGGTCATCGCGGCCGGTTAGGCGACGCCCGGTTCGTGCGCGTTACGGCCTATTTCGGGGGTATCAGATTGCCGGGCGCATTGATGCCGGTCGCGCCCCATTTGTCCGGGTGGCCGCGCTCGTATTGGCGCGGATAGGCCATCTCCTCGCCGAGCTCCCGTGCCGCATGCCAGACCCATCGCGGGTTGAACAGCATGGGCCGCGCCATGGCGACCATATCCGCCTGCCCGCGAAGCAAGATGTCTTCGGCCTGGCGGGGCTCGCTGATCTGGCCGACCGCGATGACCGGCATGTCGACCGCGGACTTGACGGCTTCGGCGAACCCGATCTGGTATCCCGGCCCCACGGTAATCCGCTGCGCCGGGCTCAACCCCCCGCTCGAAACATGGATGTAATCGCACCCGCGGGCGTCGAGCGCCCGGGCGAGCTCGACCGTTTCCTCGACGGACCAGCCGCCCGCCACCCAATCTGTCGCGGACACGCGCATGCCAATGGGAAGGTCGTCCGGCCAGACCGCTCGCACGGCATCGAACACATCGAGCGCGAAACGCATCCGGTTGGCCAGGCTGCCGCCATACTCGTCGTTCCGGCGGTTGGTCAGCGGCGACAGGAACTGGTGGATCAAGTAACCATGCGCGCCGTGGAGTTCGATCGCCTTGGCCCCGGCGCGTTTCGCACGCAGAGCCGCATCGACGAAACACCGGATAACATCGGGGACGGACTCGGCCGACAAGGGTGTCGGCGGCGGCCATTTTTCCGAAAGCGGCACCGCCGAGGGCGCGACCGCTTCATACCCGCCCTCGTCGACCGGCAAGGGGCCCCCGCCCTTCCAGGGTTCCCGGGCCGACGCCTTGCGCCCCGCATGGCACAGCTGAACTCCGAAATATCCGTCGCTATGAACCGAGAAGAACCGCGCGATGCGGGCGACGGCGGCCTCCTGCTCATCGGAGTAGAGAGACAGGCAACTCGGCACATTGCGCGCGCGTGCCGCGACATAAGTAGACTCGGTCAATACCAGCGCCGCGCCGGACACCGCATACTGGCCGAGATGCATCAGATGCCAGTCGCCCGCGACGCCGTCTTCGGCGGAGAACTGCGTCATCGGCGCGACGACGATGCGGTTGGGCAGCCGCAGACCGCGCAACTCAATCGGTTCGAACAGTTTTGCCGCCATTCCCTTCTCCGATGCGAGGGCCCGGCTTCTTGCCCTTCCATGAGCATTATTGCCCTTCCATGAGCATTACAAGACAGGGGACGATGGGGACAGGGGGTTGCTTGGCCGGGAAACCGTCGATGCTCTAACATCCTGCCCGGACCGGCCGCCATTCCGGTGGTCGCCGCATTTCTGCCCGACCGCAAGTTCGATATCCGAACGGGAGACGAATGACTATGTCGCTTTATTCCGACTCGCCATTTCCGGTCCGGGGCGATCTCGCCACGATCCATGCGAGGCAGCTCGACCGGTTGGCCGAGCCGGGAACATGGGGAACCGGCTCCCGACGGCTGAACGATTACCGCTCGGCGGACAACACCTTCCGGCACGTCCCGGAAGAGCGGACTTCGCGGGCCGATTGAAGACCGACCGGGCTGGAAAAGGGACGATGGCACTTCTCATAAGCAACCTCATGATGGGAACGGAAGCGGACTGGCGCACCGCCATCAATGCCGAATTGCCGGAGATGGAGGTGCGGTTCTGGCCGGAGGTCGACGATCCCGCCGACATCGAATACCTGGCCTTTACCCGCCCCAGCCCGGACGATTGGCCGGAATTCCCGAACCTCAAGGCGATGCTGACCCGCCAGGCGGGGGTCGACGGCTTCATCGGGCACCCCAGGCTGCCGGATGTCCCGCTCTCCAAGCTGGAACCGGAAGACGGCGATCCGATGATGACCGAATACGCCGTCATGCACGTGCTCCGGCTGCATCGCAACATGCCGACCTACCGGGAACGCCAGGCGCGCAAGGAATGGAAGGAGGCGCGGCAGAAGCGGCCGGAGGAACGCACCGTCGGTTTTCTCGGTTACGGGACGATGGCGCGGAAACCGGCCCGGATCCTGCGCGACTTGGGGTTCGACGTCGCCGCTTGGACCCGGACCCCGAAACCCGATGCCGAGATCCCGATTTATGCGGGCGCGGACCGGTTCGACGCGGTCCTGGCACGCTCCGATATCGTCGTCTGCCTGCTACCCCTGACCGGGGAGACCCGCGGCATCCTGAATGCGGAGGCGTTCGCGAAGATGCCCGAGGGCGGGATGGTCATCAATATCGGCCGCGGCGAGCATCTGGTTGTCGACGACCTGATCGCGGCGCTGGATTCGGGCCACCTCTACCACGCCGCGCTCGACGTGCATTCCCCCGAACCGCTGCCGCCGGAAAGCCCGCTCTGGGACCACCCCAAGGTGACCGTCATGCCGCATGTCGCCCGCCGGCCCAACGTCGCGCAGCTGGCGCCGCAGATCGTCGCCAACATCAAGCGCCGCGAGGCCGGCCTGCCGCTTCTCCAGCAAGTCGACCGCGCCGCCGGCTATTAGCGGCGGACTACCCGTTCGCCGGATCGAGTTCGGAGGCCATGACCTCGGGTCGGAGCCCCCCGGCTTCCTCGGCGTCGAAGTTGAGTTCGATCTTGATGCCGTTCGGATCGAACAGGAACAGCTGGTAGAGGCCCTGGTCCGCGACCTGACGCTCGGAGAACGCCACCCCAAGGTCGGACAGGCGGGATATCGTCTTCCTCAGCCCGGTCGCTCGGAAAGCGATATGGTCGACAACTCCGGTGCCGGACGTGGCGTCGGATTGCTGGCCCAGATAGGCCATCCGGTTCTCGGAAACGTCCTTGCCGCCCTCGGTCACGTGCACCACGTCGCGGTCGCCGATATAGAGCCAGACGACGGGAAACTTGAAGTCCGGCGTAGGCCCGGCCACCATGCCCAGCACATCGCAATACCACTCCCTGGTTCGTTCGATATTCTCGGTCTGCACGAGGAAATGTTCGAGGTGGGACAGCGGCATTCCGTATCTCCCGCAGCGTTGCGCGCCGAACAGCGTATGCGGGACACGCCCCGGATGCCAGCCAGACCGCATCGTCAAGGACGGAGACCTGCCATGCCAGCCTACTGGGTAGCCCGCTCGAAGATCCACGATCCGGTTCAATACAAGAAATACACCGATCTGGTTCCTGCGATCCTGGAAAAATACGGCGGCAAGGTGCTGGCCCGCGGCGGCGACTACCGGATCATGGAGGGGCCGGAGCATTTCGAGCGTTTCGTGGTCGTCGAGTTCCCGTCCTTCGACCAAGCCGTCGCCTGTCACCGTTCGCCGGAGTATCAGGCTGCGGCCGGCCATCGGCGGAACGGCGCCGGGGAGGTGGAACAGGTCATCGTCGAGGGCGGCGAGGCGACGCCGATCTGACGCGCGGGATGGGTGACGGCTCCGCGGCGGAACCGGCCTGTCCGCGGTTGACCGCTTCCTCCCGTCTTCACGCTCATTTTTCTTCTCGTAGCGCTCGCCAGACACGCTCGGCCGTGATCGGCATGTCGAGATGCTCGGTTCCGTATGGGCGCAGCGCGTCCAGAACCGCCGAGGTAACCGCCGGAGGCGCGCCAACCGCGCCGCTTTCCCCGGCGCCCTTGACCCCCAGGATGTTGGTCGCGGTTGCTTCCTCTTCGTCCAACAGAGTCTCGAATTCCGGGAGGTCGTCCGCGCGGGGCACCGCGTAGTCCATCATCGACCCGGTCGACAGCTGGCCGCTCCGGGGCTCGTAGCGGATTTCCTCGAGCAGGGCCTGGCCTATACCCTGGACCAGGCCGCCGTGGGTTTGTCCGTGCACGATCGGCGCGTTGACGACCCGGCCCGCATCGTCGACGCCATGAAAGCGGTCTATCCGGATACCGCCGGTCTCCGGGTCGATCTCGACCTCGCAGACATAACACCCGTTGGGAAAGCAGAACGGCGCCTCGGTCTCCCCCGTTGCCCGCACCTCCTGGCCGGGCTCCGCCGCGACCAGCTCACGCATTGCGATGCGCCGGTCGGTGCCGACGATCGTCAGCGTCGCATCGGCGAACGCAATGTCCGCCGGCGAGGCTTCGAGCCGCCTGGCGGCCAGCAACTTCAGGCGTTCGACGAGGGTCTCGCAGGCAACGACCACGGCGGCTCCGCCGGTGTAGAGCGAGCGGGATCCGTAACTCCCCGGCCCTTCGGGAGTCGCGGCCGTATCGCCCTGCACGACGTCGATCGCCCCGGGAGACAACCCGAAGACCTTGCCGGCAATCTGCGCATAGGTGCTCTTGAGACCCTGGCCCATTTCCTGGGTGGCGGAATGGAGGCGCACCCGGCCATCGGACGTCGCCACCGCCTCCACGGTCTCCTTGGGCGACAGCCCGCTTGTCGAATCGATGTGATAGGCAAGGCCCCGGCCGCGTAGTCGTTGCCGCTTCCGCGAACCGTGGCGGCGAGCCTCGAATCCGTCCCAGTCCGCGAACGCCAGGACCCGTTCGAGCAGGCGCGGAAAATCGCCGCTGTCATAGGCGAGCCCGGAGACGACGCGGTAGGGCAGCTCGCGCCTTTGCACCAGGTTGCGCCTGCGCAGCTCGACGGGGTCGACGCCGAGCCGCGAGGCGGCAACATCCATGATCCGCTCGATCCGGTGAATCGCTTCCGGCCGTCCCGCGCCGCGATACGGTCCGGTGGGCGTGGTGTTGGTCAGGACGGTCTTCACCGTGATATCGGCGACCGGCACGCGATAGGCGCCGGTCGCGATCCGGTTGCCGGTCGTCGTGGCGATCGGAATGCCGAACGGCGTGGCATATGCCCCGAGATTGGCGTGATCGACAACACGGAAGGCCACGATTTCGAGCCCATCGTCGAGGCCGATCTCGATTTCCGCGGCATGATCGCGCGCGTGATAATCGGCCAGGAAGCTCTCGGCGCGCCCGGCGCGCCAGCGGACCGGCCTCCCGAAACGCCGCGCCGCGTAAAGGACCAGGCCGTCTTCCGCACAGGGGGTCACCCTGCCGCCGAACGCACCTCCGATATCGCCGACCTTGATCCTGATCCGCTCTTTGGGAACCCCGAAGACGGCATCGGCCAGTATTGCCCGACCTTGATGCGGCGCCTGGTTGGCGCAATGCAACGTCCAGGTCGCGCCGGCCGCATCGTAAAGACCGATCGCGGCGCGAGGTTCCATGGCGTGGGGAACGAGCCGGTTGTTCCGGAGCCGGAGGCTCAAGCGATGCCTCGATCCGGCAAGGGCGGCGCGGCACGCCGCCGAATCGCCGAGGCGCAGCTCACCCACGACATTGCCGCCGCCTTTCTGTACAGGCGGCGCACCGGCCTCGGCGGCCGCCAGTACGTCGGTCACGCACTCCCGCGGCGCATAGTCGATGACGACCCGCTCCGCCGCGTCCTGCGCCGCCGGCAAGCTCTCGGCCACCACGAAAGCGACCGGCTCGCCGACATATCTCACGACCCCGCGGGCCAGGAGGGGCATGGCCAGGGTGCGGACCGCGCCGCCCCCAGGCGCATCGACAGTGCTCATGAAGGGCAGATCGCCGATGCCGTCGCTGGCCAGGTCGTCCCCGGTAACGACCCCCGCGACGCCGTCGACGCGCAGGGCCGCCGCGATATCCAGTCGACGCAAATCTGCCGAAGGATGGGTTGAGCGAACCACTACGCCGTGAAGCTCGCGGGCAAACCCAAGATCGTCGGTGAACCGGCCGCGCCCCCGCAGCAGCCTGCTGTCTTCCAGCCGGCCGGAGAGTGGTTCCGACGGATTACGGTCGAATGCGCGCGCCAATTGGCGTCCCCAGCCAGGCTCACCGGATTGTGACGAGCCGACCGACCGGCCGCAATCCTCCAACTCCGGCCTGAATCTCCGAATTCTCCCGCGACGGAGTGCCGGAAACCCCGCGCCCGGCGTTACCGGACATGTCCCGTCCTCAATCCGTCGAACGATAGCCGGCGAGGGCCTGTTGGAGGATGTCGCGGGCGGGCTCCGACCCGTCGAGCGGCCGCAACTTGCGACTCACGATCTTCCACCCTTCCGGCGTTCGCGTCAGGGTCCACCGGTTGGCGGCGACCCGGTGGATGCGAAAACCCGGCGACTCTCCGTGATTGGGCAGTTCCCGGACATCGCCCAGCGCGTCCGGATGGAGGAGCAACAGATAGGACGTGACATACGCCGCATCGCCGTCCAGCGCGATATGGGGCAAACCGGCAAAATGCGCGAGCCCTCCCTGGATCGCGCGTTGGTGCCCGGGCGTCTGGGTCATCGCGGCGATGGCTTCGTTGCCGACCGCGCTGTCGAGACCTTCACCGCGGTCGAAGCTGCCGTCCTCGGTGTAGACGACGCGGGTGTAGTAGTCCGCCCCGGTATCGGCGCTTGGCGGGTGGGACGCAATCAGATTGTAAATCTCGAGCCTGTCTTCGATATCCCGCAATCTCGCGTCCAGCGATCTGCCGTTCTCGCTTCGGTCCATGTCATTCCCTCCATGCCGTTACCCACCGGGGCAGGCGATCCAAAAAATAGCACGCAAATGGGCGGCGCTCCGGTGCGACAGACGATTTCAGCCGCGATCTTCGAGGGTCCGAATCAGCAGATCGCGCAACGGTTCCGGGGCGGTGACGTGGGGGCTGTGGCTGGCATTGAGCCGGTGGCAGGTCCAGCCCGGCGTCGTGCGCGCGCGCTCCGCGAAAGCACGGAACGGATCGCCGGGGCCGACGCGCGTGCAGTAGATGTAGCTGCGCGGCTTGTCGATCGCGCCCCCGATCGTCCGAAAAGGCGCCTCGAAGGTCGCGAGTGGGTGCGGCATTCGGCGGTGCCGGATCCATACGGCATCGGCGTCCGCGGTATCGGACGGGATCGGGTTGGGCGGCACCAGCCAGCCGTCGCCCTCGTCCCGCGCCGCGGCCCGCATGGCCTCGCGCGTTTCCCGTGGCACCAGGTCGAGGAGGCTTTGGCCGTCCTCCGGCACGAAGGCATCGAGATAGACCAACCGGGAGACGCGGTCGCGCGCACGGTCCGCGACCGCGGTGGCGACGATACCGCCATAGCTATGGCCGACCAGGGCGACGTCGCGCAGGTCTTCGAATTCGAGCACCGCCAGCATGTCCGAGATATGGGTTTCGAGGTCGACCGTCCTTGCCGCCAGATGAACGCGCTCGCCGATCCCCGTCATCGTCGGCGTCCACAACTCATGCCCCGCCGCACGCATCGGCGGGTGCATCTTCCGCCATGCCCAACCGGCCGACCAGGCGCCGTGGGCTACCACAAAGGTTGCCATGTCCCGTTCCCTCCCCTCGCGGTTACCGCGCCGCGCCGGGCGTCCTCGCCTCTCGGAACAGTACCGCACGCGCCGACCCCCGCGTTTCCGGCGACCTGCACGGGCGTCTGCCGCTATCCTGTGGACATGCCGACCCGCATCGCGCTATCCGACACTGGAAAACATCTCCAAAGCGGTCGGGGACATCCGTGCCGCCGCGATCGACGGCATCGTCCCGGACCGACCTGCGGCCCGCCCGGTGCGTGACGCCTTCGGACGCGGCCCGACCGATACTCCCGCCGAAAAGGGGACCGGATGATGATCGATGCCGTGCTGGATGGCCTCGTTCTGGTATTCCAGTGGCCGGCGATCGGTTTTCTGGTGTTGGGCGTCCTGCTCGGGATCTGGCTCGGCGCGGTCCCGGGACTCGGCGGGATCATCGGCCTTGTGATCCTCCTGCCCTTCACCTACGGCATGGACCCGGTCTCCGCCTTCGCCCTGCTGCTGGGCATGTTCGCGGTGACATCGACCAGCGACACCATCGCCTCGGTGATGCTCGGGATTCCAGGCACCGCGGCATCGCAGGCGACGATCCTCGACGGCTACCCGATGGCACAGCAGGGCAAGGCCGCCCGAGCCTTCGGCGCGGCGTTCACCGTTTCCGCCTTCGGCGGCGTGTTCGGCGCGCTGATCCTGGCGGTGTCGATCCCCCTGGTGCTGCCCATCATCCTCGCCTTCGGGTCGCCCGAATTGCTGATGCTGGGGGTGCTCGGTCTCGCGATGGTCGGCTCGCTCAGCGGCGGCTCGATCCTCAAGGGGCTGATCGTTGCCCTCCTCGGGCTGATGATATCGATGATCGGCTACGCGGAAATGGCGGCGATCCCGCGCTACTGGATGGGAACTACCTACCTGCTCGACGGGCTGCCGCTGATCCCCGTGGTCCTCGGCCTGTTCGCGATTCCCGAGCTGATGGAGCTCGCGATCCGGGATTCCTCGATCGCCCGGATCCCGAAGGAACAAACCCAGGGCGGCGGGATGCTGGAAGGGATCAAGGACGCGTTCCGGCACTGGTGGCTGACGCTCCGCTGCGCCGCGCTCGGGACCTATGTCGGCATGCTGCCGGGGCTTGGCGCGGCGGTGGTCGACTGGTTCGCCTATGGGCACGCCGTCCAGTCGGCCAAGGACGCTTCGAATTTCGGGCGCGGCGACATCCGCGGCGTCATCGCGCCCGAGGCGGCGAACAACGCCACGCGGGGCGGCGCCCTGCTGCCCATGGTGGCGTTCGGCATTCCGGGCAGCCTGGGGACCGCCATCCTGATGGGGGCGCTCCTGATCCAGGGCCTCAAGCCCGGCCCCGAGATGCTGACCGACAAGCTCGACCTCACGTTCAGCATGATCTGGACCATCGTCGTCGCGAACATCCTGGTCGCCGGGCTGCTGATGATCTGGAGCAACCAGGTGGCCAAGGTCGCGTTCATCCGCGGCCACCTGATCGTCCCCGGCGTGATCCTGTTCGTGTTCATGGGCGCGTGGCTCGGCGGGTCATCGATGGGCGACTGGATCGCCTGCCTGACCCTTGGCGTCGTCGGATTCTTCATGAAGCGCGGCGGCTGGCCGCGGCCGCCGCTGGTGCTTGCCCTGATCCTCGGCCCCATCCTCGAGAACGCCTTCCACATCAGCATGCGTGTCTATGCCGGGCCGGGCTGGCTGGGCCGACCCATTGTCCTCGTGATCGCCGCCCTCGTCGTCCTGACGCTGGCCTTGTCCGCCTATCGGTACGCCACATCGAAACGCCGTCCCGACGGCCCTTCCATCGGCGAGGGTACGGAGCGCAACCTCACCGTTTCCGTTCCCCTGGCCGCCGCGATGACCGCCCTGTTCGTCTGGGCCGCGGTCGAGTCGCTGGCATGGCCCGCCATGGTGCGGCAGTTCCCCCTGACCGCCGCCATTCCGGCGGCGGCACTCTCGCTCGCCGTGCTGTGGATCGAGGGCCGGGCGTTGCGCGCCGCCGTGGGAGAGGCCGGTCGCTTTCGGCTCGTGGCCGCGGTCGATACCGAGAACGCGGTGCTCGGGCGGGCGTGCATTTTCTTCGGCTACCTGATCGCCCTGCTCGCGGTCGCCTACCTGTTCGGCCAGATGGTTGCGCTGCCGCTGTTCGTCGCGGCCTATCTGTGGCGCTGGGGCGGGTACGGGTGGACCGTATCGCTGGGCTACGCGGCGGCCGGCTGGGCGTTTCTCTACCTCTTCTACGGCAAGGTGATGAACGTCTTCTGGCACCAGCCGCTGCTGTTCGGCTGATCCCGACCCGGAAACGAAGGCGGGGCCGCGCGGGCCCCGCCGATCCGCATGGCTGCGGGAATGTCCGTCAGTTCTGCCCGATCTTGCTCACTTTCTTCAGCGTCGCCAGGATTTCGTCATCGACGTTGCGGTAGGTCGACTGGATCTTGAGCGCGTCCTCGGTGCTGACGAAGTTGACCCCGGTGCCGCCCAGGCGCTTGGTCTCGGGGACGACATAAGCGGGGTCCTGCGCCGCCGCCTGGTATGCCGCGCGCAGAATATCGGCGGCCTCCCTGGGCGTTTTCGGCGGGGCGAACACGGTCATGGTCGCGTTGCTGAGCGCCATGGAATACCACTTGTAGGTCTTCCACAGGGGGCCGTCGGGCATCTTCCCGTGCACCTCCTTGTAGACCTCCTCGAAGCTCGGCACGCCCGGGAAGGACTTCGCCTTCACGAGGTTCCCGTCATTGTCGAAGTTCGGGTGCGACCACAGCGCTATCGCCGATCCGTCCTTCAGCATGGTGTCCTTGAAAAAGACGTAGTAGCCGATGCTGCCGCTGTTGGCGGCCTGCACCTCGTTAGACATGAAGGCCGGGCGGATCTTGGCCATGCCACGATAGCCGCCGATGAAGCGGTAGTTGGCGCCGATCATCTCCATCGAGAGGTTGCCGAGGAAGTCCAGCATCTGGTCGGGGCGGCGCCCGCCGACATTGAACGATTTTACCTTCATCACATCGGCCGATTTCTCGATCCCCGGCGCGACGTCGGTGCGCATCAGCGTGACGCGGTCGAGACCGCCGGCGCCGATCATCGCCAGCTCTTCCGGCACGTAGCGCAGGGCCGGATCGCCGGCGATGATGCCGGGCGCGGCCCAGGGACCCAGATACAGCGTCAACGCGTCGGGCCGGGCGCGTTCCTGCAGGAAGTTCAGCGCCTTGGCGCCGCCCGCGCCCGGCATGTTCTTCACGATCACCTTCGGCTCGCCCGGGATGTGCTTCGGCCAGTGCCTGACGAAGGCGCGCGTCAGCCGGTCGAGCCCGCTGCCGCCGGGTACCGGGCTGAGAACGGTGATCGTCTTGCCCTCGAAATAGTCCGCGGCCTTCGCCGCACCGCCCGCCAGCACCAGAGTTGCGGCTGCAAGGACCGCCAGAAGACGCTGTAGCATCGAGAATCCCCCCGGATTTCTGTGTTTGCCGCCACGTTTTGGCACGGATTCACCTCTTGCGCCAGCAGCGTTGCGTGGGGCCGCGCTCATTTGGGGATGGGAATTGGATCGCCGGCAAAAGCGGGATGGCCGCGCGCTCGACCGCGACTTTGCCGGGGCCATGTCCGCCAATTAAAATCCCGTTGGCCAGTTCGACTTCACCGGCACGTTCCCCGGGCTCGTGGCAGACCGGGGCCGCGAGGCCCTTTCGCTTCAGGGAGTGAAGATGGACAGCATCCCCCGCTCGGTCCAGACCTACGACGAGATCTTCGATGTCGTCGTCGTCGGCTACGGATTCGCCGGATCCATCTCGGCGCTGGAGGCCTCGCGCGCCGGCGCCCGGGTGCTGCTGATCGAGAAGACCGGCGTGCCGGGCGGCATCTCGATCTGCTCTTACGGTGCGGTGCGGTGCGCCATGGATGCCGAGCGCGCCTACAGTTACCTGACCGCCACCAACGCCGGGCGGACGTCGGATGACGTGGTTCGCACTCTCGCCAAGGAGATGTCGCGGCTCGAACCCTATGTGCGCGACCTCGCTGCGGTAAACGACGCGGAGATCGTAACCACCATCGAGACCGGCAAGACCGGAGCGAACTATCCGCTGCCCGGCTTCGACGCCTTTTACCAGACGGTCGTCGTCGCGGTGCCGAACTTCGATGCCCGCGCGGTCTATCCCTGGGCCAACGGCGCGCCCGGCGGGCCGATGCTGTTCAAGATCATCGACGACAACCTCGCGAACGAAGACGTCGAGATCAGGCTCAACACGCGGGGGCTGCGGCTGCTCACCTCGGATGACGGGTCGGAGGTCCGCGGCATTACGGTCGAGGGGCCGGACGGAATCGGCCGGATCGCGGCGCGTCGCGGCGTCATCCTGGCCTCCGGCGGATTCGAAGGCAGCCCCGAGCGGCAGGATCAGTTCTGGGAGGGCCGGCCGGTCCTCCCCGCCGCAGCGCGGCACAACACGGGCGACGGGATCGTCATGGCCCAGGATCTCGGCGCGCAACTCTGGCACATGTGGCACTTCCACGGCGCCTACGGTTTCAGAAGCGCCGATCCGGACTACCCCTACGCCATCCGGGTCAAACGGCTCCCCGACTGGCGGCCGGGCAGCGGCGGGTTCATGGCGCGGCGCGACGAGACCGGCGAGATCAGCGACGCCCAGGTCAGGATGACCTGGATCCTGCTCGATCGCGAAGGACGCCGCTACATGAACGAGTATCCGCCCTACACGCATGACACCGGGCACCGCCAGATGCAGCTGTTCGATACCGTGCGGCAGGATTACCCGCGTATCCCGAGCTACCTGATCTGCGACGAGAACGGACGGAAGCTCTACCCCCTGGGCCGGCCGACATCCAACGACGAAGGCCTCCGCATCGACTGGAGCGTCGACAACCTCGCGGAAGTGGACGCCGGCATTCTCACGCGCGCGGAAACGCTGGCTGACCTCGCCACCGGGCTGGACCTCGATCCCGTTTCCGTGGAGGAGAGCGTCGCACGCTGGAACGCACTCTGCGCGGCGGCGCGAGACGACGATTTCGGTCGGCCGCCCGGAACCATGATGCCGATCGCCACGCCACCGTTCTACGGCGCGCCGGTATGGCCGGTGGTGTCGAACACCCAAGGCGGGCCGGTGCACGACAGCCGCCAGCGGATCGTCAACGTGTTCGGTGCGCCGATCCCGAGGCTCTATGCCGCGGGCGAGCTCGGCAGCGCCTTCGGCCATCTCTACATGTCCGGCGGCAACATCGCGGAGTGCTTCGTTTCCGGCCGCATCGCCGGAACAGGTGCGGCGGAGCTGGCGGCGTGGGACTGAGCGGCGAGAAATGGCGTTCCCCGCCGCCGTCCCCGGCTCCCCCGTGTCACCCCGGACTTATTCCGGGCATCCACGCCGGTCCGCCCTCCCCCGGCCCCTCCCGCAAGCGGGAGGGGAGAAGCTAAGGAGGCCGCCTAAATCCTCTCCCCCGCGCGGGGGAGAGGATTAGGGGCCGAAACGATCGGGAGTCGATCGTCTACGGCCTCGCAAGCCACGGCTGGAATAAAATCGATGGGCGGAATGGCCATAATTTTCGGACGCTGATTCATAGCCTTGATCTCACTATTAGCTCGATTGACCGCGGGACTGCGCCGCGGCAGCGAGGGCCGCGGTCTTCCGTGGAAATCGGGGTCAGTAGATGCCGTATCGGCCCGGCGCGATCACCCCGTTGGGATCGAGCGCGTGCTTGATCGCGCCGCACGCCTCCCTGAAGGACGGCATCAACTTGTCCATGTGAAAGTCGTACCAGTCGATCGGGGCCCGGGGTCGGCAAGCTGTTCGGCGCTGAAGTCGGTCTTCAAGAACGCCCTCGCGTCTGACGCTCAAGGCTGGCACGCGATCCCGACCGGTGCAATCGGCGCGGAATATCGGTGTCGATCCCCGCGCCGGCGAAATCGCTTCGACGCGGCGATCTGGACATGGAGGGCTTCCGGTCTTACGAAATGCCGGTGGAGCCGGCAAGCGCGCACGGTTTCCGGGAGGACACAAACAAGACAATGCCCAAGCCATTGGTCGGCGTTATCGGACACGCACATCTCGTCAACGATCGCTACCCGGCGCAGCTCGTCGGAGAGAAGAACCTGCGCGCCGTGGTGGATGTCGCCGATGCCTTGCCGGTGATGTTCGCGGGTGTGCCCGAAATCACGGATATCGGGTCCCTGCTGGATTCCGTCGACGGCATTCTGCTGACGGGCGGGCGCGCCAACGTTCATCCGACGCATTTCAACGTCGAACCCCATCCGAGCCACGAACCCTACGATCGGGATCGGGACGCGGTGGCGCTGCGCGCGGTCGAGGCCTGCGTCGAGCGGGAAGTCCCGATCCTCGGTCTCTGCCGCGGCATCCAGGAGATGGGCGTGGCCTTCGGCAGCACCCTGCATCCGGAAATCCGCGACCTGCCCGGACGCATGAACCACCGGGCGACCCGGCTGGAAAACGGGGAAATCCATCCCGATCAGGATGTCGTTTTCGCGGACCGCCACGATGTCCGCCTGGTTCCCGGCGGTGTCTTCGCACGGCTGTTCGAGCGGGAGACGATCCGCGTCAACTCGCTCCACGGCCAGGGCATCCTGGAGCCGGGGGATCGCGTGGTCGTCGAGGGCGTGGCGGAAGACGGCACGATCGAGGCCATCCGAATCGCCGGCGCGCCCCGTTTCGCGCTGGGTGTTCAGTGGCACGCCGAGCACGATCCGCAAACCAATCCGGTGAACCGCGCCCTGTTTCGAGCCTTCGGCGAGGCGGTCAGGGAACGCGGGCGGGCGGAACAGGCTTCGTGAAGAGGACCGTTGTCCATGGCTCACGGGACGAGAGTTGACGCGCTGATCGTCGGTGCCGGCTTCGCCGGCCTCTACATGCTCCACAAGTTGCGGGGCATGGGCTTTACCGCACGGGTGGTCGACGCGGCTTCCGGCGTCGGGGGAACCTGGTACTGGAACCGGTATCCGGGCGCGCGCTGCGACGTCGAGAGCATGTTCTACTGCTACCAGTTCGACGACGACCTGTCGCAGGAATGGGAATGGACCGAGCGCTACCCCGCGCAACCGGAGATCCTGCGATACGCCAATCACGTGGCCGACCGGTTCGACCTCTGGCCGGACATTCAACTGAACACCCGCGTCGTCTCTGCGGTCTACGACGAGACTGCCGCGGGCTGGCAGGTCACGACGGATAACGGCGAGAATTTCCTGTCGCACTACTGCATCATGGCGACCGGCTGCCTCTCGGCGGCGAACAAACCCGATTTCGAGGGGCTCGACGATTTCGCCGGCCGGGTCTTTCATACCGGACACTGGCCGCATGAACCGGTCGATTTCAGCGGCCGGCGCGTCGGCGTGGTCGGCACCGGCTCCTCGGCGGTGCAGGCGATCCCGGAAATCGCCAGACAGGCGGCACATCTCACGGTGTTCCAGCGAACCGCCAGCTATGTCGTTCCGGCGCAAAATCGGCCGCTGGATTCCCGCGAACAGCGCGAAATAAAGGTCCGCTATCCCGAGCTCCGGGCCGCCGCCAGGAAGACGTTCGGCGGGTTTTCGGTGGCGATCAGCCAACGGTCCGCGCTCTCGGTGTCCGAGGAGGAATGCCGCGAGACGCTTGAGCGCGCCTGGGGCCATGGCGGAATCGGTTTTTTCGCTTCGTATGCCGATTTCGGTTTCGACGAAGAAGCCAATATTCGGGCGCAGGAGTTCGTCCGGGACAAGATTCGCGAAACCGTCGAGGATCCGGAAACAGCGGAGAAACTGTTGCCCCGGCACATTATCGGCTGCAAACGGCTCTGCCTCGGCAACGACTACTACGCCACCTACAACCGCCCCGATGTCGACGTGGTGCCGTTGGGGGCCGAGGGGATCGACCGGATCGTGTCCGGCGGGCTGACGGCCGCCGGCGAGGAATTCCGGTTCGACGACCTGGTGCTGGCGACCGGCTTCGACGCCATGACCGGGGCGCTCGCCCGCATCGACGTACGCGGACGGGACGGCATCGCGCTCAACAAGGCGTGGGAGGCGGGGCCCCGCATGTATCTCGGGCTCATGTCCAACGGTTTCCCGAACCTGTTCACCATAACCGGTCCCGGCAGCCCCTCCGTTCTGTCCAACATGATGCCGACCATCGAGCATCACGTGGAGTGGATCGCCGAGTGCATCGGATTCTTGCGCGACAACGGCGTCCGGGAAATCGAGCCGAACCTCGAAGCGCAGGATGGGTGGGTCGAGCACGGCAACGAAGTCGCGTCCAGAACGCTCCGCTACAGCTGCAGCTCCTGGTATCTCGGCGCCAACGTGCCGGGCAAACCCCGGGTCTTCATGCCCTATATCGGCGGCATGCCGTCCTATATGGAGAAATGCGCCGTCGTCGCGGCGGAGGGGTATCGAGGGTTCGAATTGACCTCGGCTTGAAGGGCCGCCCTTCGCGTACCTTCCCGCGCGACGCTGCGTCGAAATCCCTGGCGTCGACCGCCGGCAGCAATCCGGCCCGGCACGGAATCGCCGTCACCGATCGGAATGCCCGATTCAATCCTCGCGAACCCGGTGATGACCGTGGGAATGGTCGTAGCGCTCATGGTGCTGGCGCAGGAGGTCGGCACCGTAGTCGCCGCCGTTGGGCGTTCGCACCACCGTGTGGACGTGATGGTGCGACGGAACGCGGTTGTCGAACACGATGCCCGGAAGGTGGTCGAATTCGATCAGCACGACCGGGCTCTGCACCCGATAGTAGAACGGGCCGTCGTCGCCGGTGGCGCCCATCCAGGCGAACCATGTTTCATCGAGATGCTTCTTCACCTCCGCCATCTTCACGCCGGCATGGCCGTCGCGCGACCACCCGACATAGGTGCCGATAAGCGATTCGAGAATCCGGCGCTGCGCGTCGCTTAACTCGGTGGCGCACACCCCCGCATGGTCGATGCGGGCGTTGTCCTGGTAGGCGCCGGAAACCACACGGCCGTCGAACGGCTTGGCCAGTTCGTCGGGCAGGTCGTCGGGGTGGAGCGAGGGGTATAGGATCGCCTTCGACGCCTGGTCCCCGTGCAGGCTCCGTACCATATCCAGCCCCGCCCGCTGCTCGGTGGCGAAGACCCGGACTCCCGCCAGCGGCCCGTGATCGATCGCGCACGGCTCCGAACCCATGAATGTCGGCGTCATGATCATCTGATCGCCGACGATCACGCAGTTGACGATCAGGTGGTGACCGTCGATTTGCCAGCCCCACGGTTCGTCGGCCGACGGACGCCCGAAAATCGACAGGAAATACGGCCACTCCCCGTATTCCCCGGCGCGGTTGGTCAGCTCCACCAGAAACCCGTTGATGCGCATGATGTCCCGCGCCTGCTGGAAGCCGCGCCCGGAAAGGCTGGCGCGGAGCAACGCCAGGCCGAGCTCGCGTGTCGCCGGGTGCAGCTCCTCCAGCATGACTCCATGCCGGGACAGGTTGAAATGCATGTTCAGCCAGGTCCGCCATTCGGGCGCCGCGATCGGGAAGCTGGCCCGTTGGCGCTGTTCGGCGGTGAGCGCATCGAGGAACGCGAGCGCCGCATCCAGAATGGGCCGGGTGCTGACGCCGGTCGCGTGCAGCGGAAACAGCCCGGGCCGGAGGTCGGGGCCGGATCTGATGCCCTCCAGCGGTCTTGCGAGCAATGCCTGCCACGAATCGATCAACTCCCGGAGAGGCGGCGGCATCTCGGTGACACGCTCCCGCGCCGGCAAGGGCGGAAGATTGCCCAGTCCGAACTCTGTCCAATGGATCATGGCCCTACCTCCTGCAATCCGCTCGGGTCAGGCGGGGCGAGCGGTCTTGCCTCGAACGGAGTATGCTCCCGGGTCGGCCCTCTTGTCCTCACCGCAAGGCCAGCGCGGCGGCAGAGGCCGGGGGACGACGAAACGATCGACGGGCCGGGGGCGCGGCATGGCAGGCAAGCGCATCGCGATTGTGGGGACCGGCGCGACCGCGGCGGGGTTCGGCGTCGACATGGTGCGCGCCGGGCTGGACGTCGCTTTCATCGATCAGTGGCCGGCCCATGTCGAGGCGATGCGGACCCACGGCCTGCGCGTCGAACTGCCCGACGAGACGGTGACGACGCCGGTAGCCGCGTTCCATTTGTGCGAGGTGGCGACGCTCCGCGCGCCATTCGACATCGTCCTGCTCGGAGTCAAGGGCTACGACACGCGATGGGCCTGCCAATTGATCGAGCCGCTGGTCGCCCCGGACGGGCTGGTCGTCGGTCTCCAGAACGGCATGACGATGGACACCGTGGCCTCGATCGTGGGGCCCGCGCGCACGCTCGGCGCGGTGATCGAAGTCGCGGCCAACATGTTCGAACCCGGCACGGTCGTGCGGCAGACGCCACCGGCCGGAACCTGGTTCGCCGTCGGCCCGTATGACGAATCGACCCGCGGCCGGGAGGCGGAGATTGCCGACGTCTTGCGGCATGCGGGCGCGGTCGAGATCCGCGACGACGTCCGGTCGGCGAAATGGATGAAACTCGTCGCCAACGCGGCGGAGTTTCTGCCGTCGTCGATCGTCGGCCTGCCGCTCGCCGAGGCGGTCGCGCTACCCGGCATTCTGGACGTGATGAGAGCGGCCGGACGGGAAGCTATGCGGACCGGGATGGCGCTCGGTCACCATCTGGTCCCGATTTTCGGCGACGAGCGCGTCGAGGTGAACGACCCGGACCACCATGCGACGGTCCTGTTCGATGCGGTCCTGAGGGGGTGGACGCTGTCGGATACGAAGGTTGCGACCCTCCAGGACTGGATCAAGGGCCGGCGGGGCGAGATCGACGAGATCAACGGTCTTGTAGCCAGGGAGCAGGCAAGGCTCGGCGGCGAGGCCACGGTCAACCGGCAGCTCGTCGAGATCGCGCTGCGGATCGAGCGCGGCGAGCTCGCGCCCGATCCATCGAACGCCGATCTGCTGCGCTCGCTGCTCGACTAGAGCGTGTCTGTTTCAGATTGAACCGCTGCCGAAGCCGAGGCATGCCCTTCGATACGGCGCTGTCGCGCCTACTCAGGGTGAGGCAATCATTGAAATTAAAGAGAAAAACCCCTCATCCCGAGTAGGCGCGACAGCGCCGTATCGAGGGACGCGCCACGGTCACGCTGTGCCTGGCGTTTCCAACCAAAACGGACAGGCTCTAGGCACGTCGGCAATTTGACCGAACCGGAGAGTGGATCGGCCCGCCGCATGGCCCTCGGGTCCGGTTAAGGCGGCTCGACAGTCAGGTCGCGGGTCGGAAGGCCCGGCATTTCGGGGTCGGATAGCCGTCAGCGAGTTCCTGCCGGATCCGTTTGCTGGCGCCGGCGAGCAGGAGCAGTCGGCCGCGCCGAGATACATCGCCTGGCCGGAAGACCGAGGGATCGGAAAGGCGCGGCTTCCCTGTCGTCGGGCGTCCGCTGGGTCTCCTCACATGGACGATCCGGTATTACCCCGGTCGGCCGGTGGCCGGTTCGGTGCGCGACGGCCCGCTCACCGACCCTTGTATTCGGGAGAGCGCTTTTCGGCGAAGGCCTTCATGCCTTCCCGGACATCCTCGGTGCCCATGCAAAGAGCGTAGAGCTTGCGTTCGTAGTCGATCCCCGTAAGAAGATCCGTTTCCGTCGACCGCAGCACGGCGTCGCGTCCCGCGACGAATGCCATCGGGGCCCGCGACCCCAGCTCGCGCGCCAGCTCTTTCGCCCGTGGCAGCAGGCCGGCCCGCGGCAGGACCTCGGTGACCAGGCCGATGGACGCGGCGGTCCGGGCGTCGATGCGCTGTCCGGTCAGCACCATCTGCATGGCCCAGCCGAGACCGACGAACCGGTAGAGACGTTGCGTCCCGCCGCTGCCCGGAATTTGCCCCAGCGTGATTTCCGGCTGGCCGAGCGAGGCATTGTCGGAAGCGATGCGGATCGTGCAGCCCATGGCGAGCTCCAGCCCGGCGCCGAAGCAATAGCCGTTGATCGCGGCCACCGTCGGCTTGCCCAGGCGTTCGATGGCGGTCGGGAGATCCTTTCTGAGGGTCGCCGAAGGCCCCATTTCCGATACCGGCGTCCGCTGTTCGAGCTCGGGAATATTGGCGCCCGCGCTGAACGACTTGTCGCCATGTCCGGTGATCACGATGGCCTTGACCGCCTCATCGGTCTCCGCGCGGCGGACGCAGTCCAGCAGGTCGACCCGCATTCGGTGATTCAAGGCGTTGTGGCGCTCCGGCCAATGCAGCGTGACGATCAGCAGGTCGCCGTCCGCTTCGGTCAGCACGTTTTCATAGTTCATCGGACGCCCATCCTCCTTTCCGGTCCCCTCTGACACGCCGGTCAGCGGGGGCCGGTCACGGCGCTCACCCTTCGAGCAAATTCCGTTTCCGGAGCCAGGCGATCGTCAGGTCGATGGCCTCGGCCATCTGCTCCGGCTGGTTCAAATAGTAGTGCGTCGCGCCCTTGACGACGCGGTGCTCCTTGTCGGCGGTGCCGGCGGCCTGGAAGATCGCCCGCGTATGCGGTTGCGGGACGGCGTCGTCGGCGCTGTTCTCGATGGCAAGCAGCGGGATGGTAATCCGGGCGGCGTTCGCCGGTCCGTCGGCGCGGCTATCGTCATAACTCCATTGGCTCAGCCAGGAGCGGAGCGTGGAGAAGCGACCCACACCCACCGGTCCGCTGTTAACGGTCTCCGGATCGCCGAGATAGCACCAGTTGGGCTTTCGGTCGTTCGGATCGATGGCCGGGTCGAGGAAGCGCGGATCGGCCATCGTGCGATGGACGACAAAGCCCCGCTCCACCTCCTTGCCGTCCCTTTTCCGCAGATCCTCCAGCACCTCCTTCACCCGGGCGGTAATCTTGCGGTTTCGCGCGATCTGCGCCGCGCGATACCGCTCGACGAAACCGGCGCTGAAAGGCGGGCCGTTCTCCGGGTTGTAGATGTCGAGTTCGGGATCCCGGTCGTCGGGGTCGAGCTCGTCGCGCACGGAGGCGTCGATCCATTCGGTCAGGGTCCTGGCCCGTGACAGATGCGCCGCCTGGAAGGTAATCGCATCCGCCGGGATCAGGCTCGCGCCGGCGATGTCCACCGGATCGCCGGCGGGCGTGTCGGCGATTGTCGGGTTTTCCGCCTGGGCCTGGTAGAACAGCGAGAGCGCGCCCCCGCCCGACCAGCCGCCGAGCACGACCTTCCCGTAGCCCCATGCCTCCTTCGCGGTACGGATCCAGGCGCCGATATCCAGCAGGACTTTTTCGAAAATCAACGCCGAATCGTTTTTCGGATAGCGGCTGCCCGCGCACAGCACGTGGACGCCGTAAGCCGGCAGGGCCCTGGTCACCGGCAGAAGCTGCAGAGTGGACGCCGGATGCATGAAGATCATCAGCGTCTTCGACTCGCGGCCCTTGGGGGTGTAGTGCACACCTTCCAGGTTCACGTTGCCTGCCGCCCCGGCGAATCCGTAGGTCTCCGTGAACCTCGACACTTCGCGATACTGCACGTGCCGCCAGGCGGCTTCGGTTTCGAACCGGGGTTCCGTCATGTCTTTCCTTCCCTTCGACGCTTGGTCGCGGCGCGTTTCGATCGGATCGCCGGCATTCCGGTTGGCTGGCGACAGGGACAGCTTCGCTTGAGCTACGACCCGACCGCCCGGCTCCGCTCCCCTCTAACCCTATGATCGAAACCGGCAACTCTCAATCGGTCCGGCCCCGAAGGTAACCATCGGCCGGGATTCGGCCGGTGCCTGATGGGGACGAGCATCGCTTCCGTCTCAAGAGCGAGCCCGCGAAGTCGTCGGGGAGACTGGCACTCGACCGAGTCCTGGACGGCAGGCGACTCTGGCACAATGAGCGGGTTTGCCGCGCCGGGGCGGCGAACCGGCCCTGGGGGGACTCGATGGCCGAACCCGATCCTGCCGATGCAACGGACCCCAGGCCCGCGGGGTTGCGCGTCGTCGTTACCCTGGCGGCCGCCGCGCTTCCGGTCCTCGGCGGCATATGGGTGATGGACATCCCGGCGATGCTGGGTTTCGTCGTATTCACCGAACAAATGCTCGCCGTCATGCTGGGGCTGGCGATCGCTCTCGTGTTCCTGAATGTCCCGGCCGACCGCGGCCAGCGCCATCGGCTCCCGTGGTACGACGCGGTCGCGGCGGCGGTCGGGTTGGGGACCCTGTTTCACGTCGCGAACGACTATCCGCGCCTTATGGTCGAGGTTTCCTCGCGCTCGACGGAGACGCTGATCGTCGGGATCGTGATGGTCGTTCTGGTGCTGGAAGGGCTTCGACGGACCACCGGATACACCTTGCTCATCATTGTCCTCCTGTTCGTCTTCTACGCGCTGGTCGCCGACCGGGTCCCTGGCGCGTTGCAGGGACAGGGGATCGAAGCCGACAAGCTGCTGATCTACCTCGCCCTCGACACCAATGCCGCCCTCAGCATCCCCATGAGCGTGGGCTCGACGGTCGTCCTGATGTTCATACTCATGGGTCAGCTCCTGTTCGCAACCGGCGGCGGACAGTGTTTCACCGATATCGCGATGGCCTTGATGGGGCGTCGACGGGGCGGCGCCGCGAAGGTTGCCGTCGTGGCTTCGGCGATGTTCGGCTCCATCTCGGGTACGGCGGTCTCCAACGTGGCCTCGACCGGCATCGTCACCATTCCGCTGATGCACCGCTCCGGCTATCGCGCGGCGCAAGCCGGCGCGATCGAGGCGGTCGCCTCGACCGGCGGTCAGATCATGCCCCCGATCATGGGGGCCGCCGCTTTCCTGATGGCCGAGCTTATCGAGATTTCCTACACCGAGGTAATGGTCGCGGCGGTGGTCCCGGCGCTGCTCTACTATCTGGCCGTCTTCGTCCAGGTCGATCTGATCGCCGCCCGGGAAAAGATCGCGGTGGTCGATCGGGATTTTCCGAGCATCTGGGAAGTGCTGCGCGGCGGATGGCATTTCCTCCTGCCGTTCGCCGTCCTTCTCTATGCGCTGTTCGAGCTTCTGGTGGAGCCCGAAGTCGCCGCCCTGTACGCCTCCGCGGCTATCGTGGTCACCGGCCCGCTATTGGGATATCGCGGCAAGCGCCCGCCGCTCAAGGATGTCGTCGCGGCGCTGCCCAGGACCGGGTTGGTGATGATCGAGCTGTTCATGATCCTGGGCGCCGCCGGGTTCGTGATCGGTATTCTCAATGTGACCGGGTTGAGCTTCGCCCTGACGCTGTTGCTCGTCCAACTCGGCGGCGACAACCTGATCCTCCTTCTCGTGATTTCCGCGGGGGTGTGCATCCTGCTGGGGATGGGCATGCCGACGCTCGGCGTCTACATCCTGCTTGCGACCCTCGTTGCGCCCGCCATCGTCGAGGCCGGCGTCCCCGATCTCTCGGCGCACATGTTCATTTTCTATTTCGGCATGATGTCGATGATCACGCCGCCGGTCGCGCTGGCGGCGTTCGCAGCCGCCACCATCGCGCGGTCCGACCCGATGGAGACCGGATGGCTCGCGATGAAGCTGGGCTGGGTCGCGTATGTCGTCCCGTTTCTGTTCGTGGCCTCGCCGCCGATGCTGATGATCGGCGAGCCCATCCCGATCGTCGTCACCTTCGTCGAGGCGACGATCGGCGTCTTCTACGTCACCGTCGCGATGGTCGGCCATTTCGCTCGCACGCTTGGCGCGGCGACCCGCATTCTGGCCGCCCTGGCCGGGCTCGCACTGTTCGCCGCCACCGCTTTGCCGTGGATCGTCGGCCTCGGTGTCGGGGCCGCGGGCGCAGCGCTCGGCGCGCTGGTCCTGGCGCTTTCGGCCAGGCCCGGGCTTCGCTGACAACCGGCTCGATATTCGGCCAGCGAAGCCGAATCCCTAGCGGTTTCGCGTCATGCCGTCAGCCCTTGGGCGGCCACTGACCGATCTCCTTGTAGAACCGGATCGCCCCGGGGTGGTAGGGCGTGTCGAGCTTTTCCGTCATTCGGCCAGGGTTGAACCGGTTGAGCACCTTCGCGGACCGGACCAGATGAGCCTTGTTGGCGTGCAGGGTCTTGACGATGCCGTAGGCTTGGTCGTCCGACATCGCCGCATTGGCCGCAAGGTAGATGCTGTAGGCCATCATCGGCGTGGGCTCGATGACGCCGACCAGATGCTTCGCCGGTTTGACCGTAATGACGCGCGAGGGCAAGACCCGCTTCATGGAAGCGACCGCCTTCGGCGAGGTATCCAACGGCAGGAAGCGCACGCCGCCGCGGCTCTTGAGCTTGATATGGGCCTTCTGGACGAAAGCGATCCCCGGGGCCGCCCCCGAAGCATCGACCTTGCCGTCGCCCATGGCCAGGACCCCCTTGAACACGTTGGCGACCGGGAACGGTTTCATGTCGTCCAGGGAAAGACCGGCCGATGCGAGATACGCGTTATGCGGGCGGATCGTGGTCGTCATGCTGGGGAAGCCGCTGGGCATCCGGAGTCCCTTCAACTCCGAAACCTTCCGGACCTTCGAGTCCGCCGGGACGATGATACCGAAGGGCAGTTCGAACATGACGTTGAGCAGCCGTATGTTGGGCTGCGGGCGCCCCTTGAAATAATCGCGGCCCGCAAACGCGCTGACGGCATCTCCGACGGCAACCATCGCGAGTTGAACTTCGTTCTTGTTCAGCAGCGGAACGAAGGTGGACGACCCGGAAAACGGCTGTGTCCGCGCCTTGATGCCCATAATCTCGTTCATGAGTTTGGCAACCGCGGATCCCGTCCGATAGAAAAGGGATCCTTGCGGGTTGACGCCGATTCCGACGGTTTGTGCGGATGCGCCGGCCCCGAAGATGGCCAGGAGACCGGTCATCAGGACGATCCGATGAAGCTTCATGTCGTGTCTCCTCCTTTGGATCGTTCGCGCCACGATCCGGCCGGCGATGGTATCACGCGCTTTCCCGCTATCCAGCGTTCGCGCGGAGATGCGATCGGGTCCGGTCGATCTCAACCGCCCCCCACCCGGTAGCGGGAATTTTCCGGTGGCGTGACCGGCGTTTCGCTGCGCGGCGTATCGGCCGGGACCCAGTCATACGGGACCGGCTGGGCGCGGTAGATCCAGTTGCGTCGGGCCATGAATATCGAGGTGAAGGCGTTCGGCTTGCCGGTGAATCCGGGCTCGATTTCGGTCACGAAGTTGGGATTGACGTATTCCCAGACGATTTCGCCGCCGGCGGTCACCTGGAACAGCCGTCCGTAATCTCCTTCGCAGATCAGCGTATTGCCGTTCGGCAGGCGGCGCGCGCTGCTCATGTGGAAGCTGATGAAGTCCCAGCATTGGCCGCCCGAGGCCAGCCCGTCGTATTGCCAGACGATCTCCCTCGTCATGGGGTCGACCTCGATCACCCGCGATCCCTGGAAAAGCTCCAGGTAGACCGGAGGAAATCCGGCCGAGCCCTGGTTGTCGAAGATCAGGATATTGCCCGCTCCCGGGCAATCCTTCGGGATCAGGTGAGCGTCGTGCTGGCCGGCGATCGAATCTATCGGCCGCGGCACGTCGCCGGTGAAGGTCTTCTCGGAGAAGTCATAGGACCCCGGCAAGCCGGGCCCCATCCGCCAGACCACCTCGCCTGTCGGCCTGGCGACGATCGCAACGAAATTGCCGTCGCGCGAGCAAGTCATGATGTTGTCGGGGTGGAACCGGCCATCGCCGGAATCGAACCACCTGTTCGGTCCGAGCGGCGACATGTTGTTGAGGGCAAGATGACCGGTTCGCCTGGGCCGCATCCGGTCGCTCAGAAGCAGTTCGTGCTGCTCCGGCGACAGGCCGAACTCATCGATGTGGTCGCTCGACAACCAGCGCCACGCGATGTCGCCGTCGGACGTAACCTCATAGAACGCCTGATCCACGATGGGGTCATCCGAGATCGCCGGAACACGGTGCCGCAGCCGGGAAAGCACGAGCGTATTGCCATTCGGCAGACGCGCGACGTCATGGCTCTGCTGGACCGCGCCGCCGGGCGCCTTGTCGCCCCACTGCCAGACCACGTTCTCGTCCCAGTCGAGCTCCATCAGCGTTTCGTTGGCGAAGCTGTGGCGTTCCTTCTGCACGATCACGTGGCCCCGCCTGCCGTCCGCAAGCGCCGGATCGATCATCTCCGCCGGCATCGCGGGATAAGGCCAGACCCTGGTCTCGTTCCCGTTCATGTCGACCAGACAGGCGTGGCCGTCCCGACCGTCGAAGCTGACGAAGCAGTTATAGGCCTTCTCCGGATCGTAGATCGTGACGCCGGTCGGAAATATCGTGGGTGGCATGTCGGCGGTCCTCTTTACCGTGAGATTACGCAAGCTCGCGGTCGGTTTGTCGGTCGCAACATGTCCCGCGATGAAGCCCAGCTTCGCAATTCTGGGGGCCGGGCTCAAGATGACCGACAATGGGGGAGCGGTCGGGGCGAAGTCCGCACTGTTTTCAACCCGCTCGCCGAACGACGACCATTGCCGTTCGGTTGCCTTCCCACCGTTACCGTGCCACGCTGCTCCTGCTGACGATGTCCGGTGTGCCGGCATTCGCAGTCGATCCAGCATCGCTTGCCGAGGAGGCGAAGATGGGAAAGAAGGTCAAGGAATTTGTCACCTATTGGGGACCGTCGGTTACCGAGTGGGGAGACGGAACCGAAAAGAGATATGAGATCGACCGCGACGAGGATCTGCTCAAGAGTTCCGGGGACGGCGGCCGGAAAATGGAAAAGATCTCGCTCAATAATATTTTCGCCGAGGGAGTCGTCACCGGCGTGGATATGGTGAACGGGTATATGCCATTGGTCCTCTATGCCAACGACGACATGATCATCGAGGTGGCGAATTGCGACAGGGAACAAGGCGGGTGGCATCGCAATCTCGGCGGCGACGAATGGGCCTTCCAGTACAAAGGCGCCAGAACGCTGGAATGCGAAACCGGCTCCATCACGATCGACGAAGGGGAAATGACCGTAATCCCCCGGGGTGTTGCCCACAAGAACGTCGGTCACGGTCCGAATATCGAGATCACTATCTACACCAGGAAACCATTGAAGAGACTGGTGCCCATGGATGCCGAAAAGGCGCGCGCGAGGATGAAGGTCAAGGATGGAAGACCCGTCGTGCCTCCGGTCACACTGGATACCGCGATTGAGGATTAACCCCTGTCCGTTCTCGATTTAACTGCGGCGGAGTCTCCGGCAAACACCTGGACATCGCGGTAATTTCGAACAGCTTGGCTATTCCGTTCGCCTTACGAACCCCGATGGGACGACGCTCGCGTTCATAATACGCTTGTCCAATCGCGAGGTTAGAGCCTGTCCGTCTTGGTTGGAAACGCCTGACACCGTGTGACCGTGGCGCGTCCCTCGATACGGCGCTGTCGCGCCTACTCGGGATGAGGGGTTTTTCCCTTTAATTTTAGGGATCTCCTCACCCTGAGTAGGCGCGACAGCGCCGTATCGAAGGGCGTGCCTCGGCTTCGACAGCGTTTCAATCTGAAACAGACAGGCTCTGGCGGCGACGTTGCCCATTGAAACGGGTACGCTCATGGGCGGCGCACACCGATCGGTGGCGACCGTCGGTACCCATGGTTTACGGTCCGGAAGAGCGGCGGATTGCTCCCGGCGGCGCCGGGACGATGTACGGCGTTTTGGGCGCAATCAGGGAACCGCCGTGTCGAGGAAATCCGGCTCGGGCGGTTTCTTGGACCGCCTGAGACCGCGCCGTTTCAAGGGAAATTCGGTGGCCCGATGCTCGCGGTCCGTTGCCGCGGCATGCGCATATCCGCCGTCCGCGTAAATTATGGAGCCGTTGATCCAGTCGGATTCCTCGGTGGCGAGGAAAATCGCCGGACCGGTGATGTCCCCCTCCGTGGCGAGGCGCCCGAACGGGATGCGCAGCAAACGCTCATTTCGGGCCTCTTCGGGATAGGGCGTGGACTCCGTCGCCCCGCGGGCCAAACCGACAACGCGAACGCCATACTCTCCCAACGCCTGGGCGGCGGCGTAGGTGAGCGCATTGACCCCGCCCCGACACGCACCCCACGGCAACGCGCCGCCGGATCCTATCCGCCCGACGATCGAAGTGATGTTGATGACCTTTCCGTAACCGACCCGGGCCATTTCCTCGCCGACATACTGCATCGTCAGGAAATAGCTTTTGAGCCCGCGATCGATCGTCAGATCCCAGTCCTCCTCGCGAATGTCGAAGACAATTCCATGACCGCCATGCATGGCCGTATTGACCAGGATGTCGACGCGGCCGAACTGCCGCATCGCGTGGCGCGTCATGCGGTGTGTGCCGTTGCCGGTGGTGAGGTCGTGCACCCCGGCGACGACGGTACGGCCTGTCCGCTTGCCGATTTCCTCGGCGCTCTTCTCGACGGCCGCCTTTCGCTCTCTCCAATCCTGGAGAAACAGATCCGCCCCTTCATCCGCGAAGGCCTCCGCCAATACACGCCCGAAGCTCGATCCCGCCTGCGTGATCAGCGCCACCTTGTTCTTCAGCCTCTTCATCGAGCAGAACCTCCCTGTCGGCAAAGCATTTCGGTGTCGTGTCGGTGTTCGACTGCCGACCCTTCCGCTCCACCTCGTCCGTTTGTTGCCGATGAACCCAACATAACATACGGAAGAGCGGTGAATGAGATCCGGGCAGGGGGCGGCGACACCGGCCGGCGCCCCTCCGCAACCGCGGGACTACTGAACCAGCGGCGTCTCGGCTGTCGCGATATCGAAGCCGGAAATGCGGGCATTTCCCGCCAGCAGTTGAACGTATTGCCGGAAGGCCCGCCGCCAGGACACCTCCTTCAGGTAGTCCGCGACCTTGTCCGCGACCGCCTCGTAGGGGAGCGCCCGGCCCGGCAGACGCTTGTCGACACGCACGACGTGGATGCCGTATCGCGTCTTCACCGGCACCGGCGAGAGCTGTCCCTCTTCCAGATTGAACAGGAAGGTCTCCATCTCGGGCACCGTATCGCCGCGCGAGACCTGGCCGAGCCGGCCGTCGTTCTGCCTCGAATCGCAGGCCGAATGCGCCCGCGCCAGCTCGCCGAACCGGTCGGGGGCCTTGGTCAGCGCGTCGATCAGTTGCCGGGCCCGGCCTTCCGCATTCTCCCGTTTCTCCGCGTCGTCGGGCGGGGCGGCGAGCAGGATATGCGCGGCCTCGACCAGATCGGGGCTGCGGAACCGTGCGCCGTTGTTCTCGTAGTAGCGGCGGCATTCGGCGTCCTCGGGCTCGGGAACGTCCACCTCGCGTTCGATCACCGCCTGAACCGCCGCCGACTCGTCATCGTCGTCGATCCCGACCGCCCGCGCCCGGTCCCGCAACAGGGCGCGGATCACCAGCCACTCGGTCGCCGCGCGGCGCGCCGCCGCCACATCCCCGGCCGGATGATACTGCATCTCGCGCAGGATCTCGTCTTCCGAGATGAGCCTGTCGTTGATCCGGATCTCGCTCATTGTCGCGTCAGGCCGTCCGGCGCCCTTCGCGGCTGCGCACCACCTGATAGCCGCGACGCCCCAGATAGCCGACCGGCGCGCTCCAGATATGGACCAGCCGGCTGAACGGAAAGATCAGGAAAATCGTGACGCCGAGAAAGATATGCGCCTTGTAGACCCAGGCCACGTCGACGACGTGGATCGCCGCGTCGGCCTGAAACGTGACGATCTTCTGGGCCCATAGCGACAGCGCGACCATGACTTCGCCTCCTTCGCGGTGCGCCCACGAGAACGGCAGGGTCGCCAGCCCGAGCACGAGCTGCGACCACAAAAGGACCAAAATCGCGATATCCATCGAACTCGACGTCTTGCGGATACGCGGGTCGAACAACCGCCGGTGCAGGAGCATGGTCAGGCCGACGAAACACACCGCGCCGAAGAAGCCGCCGGCGACGATCGCCAGCACCTGCTTGGCGCCGGAGCCGAGACCGAAGGCGTGGTAGATCTCCTTCGGAGTCAGCAGCCCCACGAAATGCCCGAAAAAGAGGAGCAGGATGCCGACATGGAACAGGACGCTGCCCACGATCAGCTGTCGGCGCCTGAGCAGCTGGCTGGATCCGCTGCGCCAGGTGTATTGCTCGCGGTCGAAACGGATCAGGCTGCCGGCGAGGAAGACCGTCGCCGCGAAATAGGGGTAGTAGCCGAAGACGAGTATGTGGAACCAGTCGCTCATGATCATGCTCCGTCCCGTCGATCGGTGGGAGAAGAGAACGCGAGCTCCGCCATGCGGTTGAGGGTGTCGCGCACCGCCGAACACGCGCCGTCCGCCGCGCCGGAGAAGGCCGGCGCCTCTTCCCACTCCTTGTCGAGCTCCGCCGCTTCCGCCGAGGGCGGCTTGTCTTTCTCCAGCAGGCCGTCCACCGCCGCGCGGTCCGGCTTCCCGCCGGCCAGCTCCTCGAGCGCCTGGAAAACACCGGCATAGTCGCTCTGGCGACGCTCCAGCCGGATGCCGATCGCGGCGACGATATGCGCCACGTCGGACAGCAACCCGGCCGCCTCATCGGGCTCGGTCAGGGACAGGAACTCCAGGAAGAGCGGCAGGTAGTCGGGCAACTCGTTGGCGGCGATGCTGTAACCGTGCCGTTCGTAATGGGACGCCAGGTTGACCATCGCCTGGCCGCGGTCGCGGGATTCGCCGTGGATGTGCTCGAACAGATGGAGCGACAGACCGCGCGAGCGGTCGAACAGCCCGACATAGGTCTCCTGCGCGGCCAACGGATCGCCGAGACACAGCCGCGCCGCCAGGCGGTCGATCGCGGCTTGCCCGCGCCGGGACAGCCGGCCCTCCGCCTTGACGATCGCGGCGATCTCGCCCGCCGCCCCCACCAGCTCGGCGGTGGGGTATTGCAGCAGCGCGCCGAGAGCCCGGTATGTCTTCATCGTTCTGCCGCCGGGTCGTTCGAGCGGCCGCCGGCGCTCGGCCCCACCCGCACGTCATGGCTGAACAGGTCGAGCTTGTCGCCGCCGCCGCTGCAACCGTCGCCGAAGCTGAAACCGCACTCGCCGCGCAGGTCGAACGCTTCCTCCGCATATTCGCGGTGGGTGGTCGGGATCACGAACCGGTCCTCGTAGTTCGCGATCGCCATGGTCTGGTACATGTCCTCGATATCGGTCTCGGTGAGCCCGACCTGTTCGAGGGCGCGAATCTCGCGCCGGCCGTCGACATGTTTGGCGCGCATATAGACCCGCATCGCCAGCATCCGCTCCAAGGCAAGTTTGACCGGGGCTTCGTCGCCTGCGGTCAGCAGGTTGGCGAGGTATCTCAGCGGGATGCGCAGCTGCGAGACATCCGGGATCAATCCTTCGATGCCCAGCGCGCCGGCCTCGGCCGCCGCCTGGATCGGCGACAGCGGCGGCACATACCACACCATCGGCAGGGTGCGATATTCCGGATGCAGCGGGAAGGCGACCTTCCAGTCCATCGCCATGCGATAAACCGGGGAACGCTGGGCCCCGTCGATCCACGCTTGGGGCACTCCATCTTGCAGCGCCTGCCGGATGACCGCCGGGTCGTGGGGATCGAGGAAGATGTCGAGCTGCGCCTGGTACAGGTCCTGGGGGTCTTCGGCCGATGCTGCCTCCTCAATCCGGTCGGCGTCGTACAGCAAAACGCCGAGATAGCGGATGCGCCCGACACAGGTCTCGGAACAGACCGTCGGCTCCCCCGCCTCGATCCGCGGGTAGCAGAAAATGCATTTCTCCGATTTGCCGGAACGCCAGTTGTAATAGATCTTCTTGTAGGGGCAGGCGGAGACGCACATGCGCCAGCCGCGGCACTTGTCCTGGTCGATCAGGACGATGCCGTCCTCCTCCCGCTTGTAGATCGCGCCCGACGGGCAGGCGGCGACGCAGGAGGGGTTCAGGCAATGCTCGCACAGGCGCGGCAGGTACATCATGAAGGTGTTTTCGAACTGGCCGTAGACGTCCTTTTCGATTTCCTCGAAATTGACGTCCTTGCTGCGCTTGGCGAACTCGCCGCCGAGGATCTCCTCCCAGTTCGGCCCCCACTGCACTTTTTCCATGCGCTCGCCGCTGATCAGCGAACGCGGACGCGCGGTGGGCGGGGTCCGAGATTCCGGCGCGTTCTGCAGATGCTCGTAGTCGAAGGTGAAGGGTTCGTAATAGTCGTCGATCTGCGGCATGTCCGGGTTGGCGAAGATCTTCGCCAGGATGCGCAGCTTGCCGCCCATCTTCGGCGCGATGCGGCCGTTTTTCTTGCGCACCCAGCCGCCGTTCCAGACCTCCTGGTTCTCCCACTCCTTGGGATAGCCGATTCCGGGCTTGGTCTCGACATTGTTGAACCAGGCGTATTCCATGCCCTCGCGGCTGGTCCAGACGTTCTTGCAGGTCACCGAACAGGTATGGCAGCCGATGCATTTGTCGAGATTGAGGACCTTGCCGATCTGCGCGCGGATCTTCATTTCGCCGCCTCCATCGTAGGCGCCCTGTAGGGGCCTTCCATCCAGTCCACCGTTTGCATCTTGCGCACGATCACGAATTCGTCGCGGTTCGAGCCGACGGTGCCGTAGTAATTGAAGCCGTAGGATTGCTGCGCGTAGCCGCCGATCATGTGGGTCGGCTTGACCGTCGCGCGGGTGACCGAGTTGTGGATGCCGCCGCGCGAACCCGTCACTTCGCTGCCCGGTACGTTCACGATCTTCTCCTGGGCGTGGTACATCATCGTCATGCCCTCGGGCACGCGCTGGCTGACCACGGCGCGCGCGACCAGCGCGCCGTTGGCGTTGTAGGCCTCGATCCAGTCATTGTCCTCGACGCCGATCTTCCCGGCGTCGGTCTCGCTGATCCAGACGATCGGCCCGCCGCGCGAGAGCGTCAGCATCAACAGGTTGTCGGTGTAGGTGCTGTGGATGCCCCATTTCTGGTGCGGCGTGATGAAGTTGAGCACGACCTGCGGGCTGCCGTTGTCCTTGTCGTCGATCAGCGGCCTGATCGTTTTCGTATCGACCGGCGGCTTGTAGACGCACAGCTGTTCGCCGAACGCGCGCATCCACAAATGGTCCTGGTAGAGCTGCTGCCGGCCGCTGAGCGTGCGCCAGGGAATCAGCTCATGGACGTTGGTGTATCCGGCGGTATAGGTGACGTGCTCGGACTCGACGCCGGACCAGGTCGGCGAGGAGATGATCTTGCGCGGCTGCGCCTGCAGATCGCGAAAGCGCAGCTTGTCCTCCTCGCGCGCCGCCGCCAGATGTTCGTGTTCGCGCCCGGTCGCCTTGCCCAGCGCCGCCCACGCCTTGACCGCGACCTGGCCGTTGGTCTCGGGCGCCAGTGCCAGCACGACCTCGGCCGCGTCGATATCGCTCTCGATCCTGGGCAGGCCTTGCGAGACCCCCTCCTCGCGCACCTCGCCGTTCAGCCGCTTCAGGAACGCGACCTCGTCCTCGGTATTCCAGGCGATGCCCTTTCCGCCGTTACCCGCCTTGCTCATCAGCGGCCCCAGCGCGGTGAACTTCTTGTAGGTGCTCGGATAGTCGCGCTCGACCACCACCATGTTGGGCATGGTCTCCCCCGGCAGCGGGTCGCATTCGCCCTTCTTCCAGTCCCTGACGCCGGTGGCCTGGGCCAGCTCCGCCGGCGTGTCGTGAAGGGTGGGCACCAGCACGAGGTCGCGCTCGACGCCGAGCTCGCCCTCGGCGATTTCGGAGAATTTCCTGGCGATCCCCTTGAAGATCTCCCAGTCGCTGCGGGACTCCCACACCGGGTCGACCGCGGCCGACAGCGGGTGGATGAAGGGGTGCATGTCCGAGGTGTTGAGGTCGTTCTTCTCGTACCAGGTCGCCGTGGGCAGCACGATGTCGGAATAGAGGCAGGTCGTGGACATGCGGAAGTCGAGCGTGACCAGCAGGTCGAGCTTGCCCTCGGGCGCGGTGTCGTGCCACGCGACCTCGACAGGCTTGCCGCCGCCGGTCTCGCCGAGATCCTTGCCCTGCACGCCATGCTGGGTGCCGAGCAGGTGTTTCAGGAAATACTCGTGGCCCTTGCCGCTCGAGCCCAGCAGGTTGGAGCGCCAGACGAACAGGTTGCGCGGCCAGTTCCTCGGATCGTCGGGATCCTCGCAGGATAACCGCAAGCTCCCCGACCGCAGCCCGGCGACCGCGGCCTCGACAGGATCGGTTCCGCCGGCTTCGCGGGCGACCTCCAGCGGGTTGGTTTCGAACTGCGGAGCGGAGGGCAGCCAGCCCATGCGCTCCGAGCGCACGTTGAAGTCGATGAGGCTCAGCTTCTCCCAATCGCCCTCGGGTGCGAGAGGCGAGACGATTTCGTCGACCGCCAGCCGCTCGTAGCGCCACTGATCCGTGTGGCTGTACCAGAACGAGGTACTGTTCATCTGCCGCGGCGGCCGGTTCCAGTCCAGCGCGAAAGCGAGCGGCAGCCAGCCGGTCTGCGGCCGCAGCTTTTCCTGGCCCACATAGTGCGACCAGCCGCCGCCGGATTTGCCGACGCACCCGCACATCACCAGCATGTTGATGATGCCGCGGTAGATCATGTCCATGTGGTACCAGTGGTTCAGCGCGGCGCCGACGATGACCATCGACCGGCCCTCGGTCTTGTGCGCGTTTTCCGCGAACTGGCGGGCCACGGCGATGACCCTGTCGCGCGCGACCCCGGTTATGCGCTCCTGCCACGCCGGGGTGTAGGGCACGTCGTCGTCGAAGGTCGCGGCCACGTTGCCGCCGCCGAGGCCCCGGTCCAGCCCGTAATTCGCGACGAACAGGTCATAGACCGTAGCCACCGGAATTTCGCCGTCCCGCGTCGCGATCTTCTTCACCGGCACGTTGCGCCACAGCACGTCGTCATGGTCGGTGCCGGCGAAATGGTCGTGCGCGGCGTTGCCGAAATAGGGGAACCCGACCGAAGCCACGTCATCCCGGCGGTCGATGAGGCTCAACCGCAGCCTGGTGGCGTCGCCCTTCCCGCCGTCCTTTTCCTCGATGTTCCACTTGCCGGACTCGCCCCAACGGAAGCCGATCGAGCCGACCGGGCACACCGGGGCGTCGTCCCGCGTTTCGTCGAACGCGACGGTCTTCCACTCGGGGTTGTTGTCCTGTCCCAGCGAGTCCGCCAGGTCGGCGGCGCGCAGCATGCGGTCGGGCACGTAGCCACCGTCGGTCTCGCGCAAGGTCACCAGCAGCGGCATGTCGGTGTAGCGCCGGCAATAATCCTCGAAATAGGCGCTCCTGCCCTCGAGATGCCATTCCTTGAGGATCACATGGCCCATCGCCAGCGCCAGCGCGGCGTCGGTGCCCTGCTTCGGGTTGAGCCAGATATCGGCGAATTTCGACGCCTCGCTGTAGTCGGGCGTCACCGTCACCGTGGTCGCGCCCTTGTAGCGGACCTCGGTCATGAAATGGGCGTCGGGCGTCCGCGTCTGCGGCACGTTGGAGCCCCACATCATCAGGAACGTCGCGTTGTACCAGTCCGCGCTTTCCGGCACGTCGGTCTGCTCGCCCCAGGTCTGCGGGCTGGACGGCGGCAGGTCGCAATACCAGTCGTAGAAGCTCATGCACACGCCGCCGATCAGCGACAGATAGCGCGAGCCCGCCGCATAGGAGACCATCGACATGGCCGGAATGGGAGAAAAGCCGATGACGCGGTCCGGTCCATGGGTCTTGACGGTGTAGACGTTGGCCGCCGCGACGATCTCGTTGACTTCGTCCCAGTCGGAGCGGACGAACCCGCCCAGCCCGCGGACACGCTGGTAGTCGCCGCGTTTCCCGGGATCTTCGACAATCGACGCCCAGGCGGCGACCGGCGCCATCGTCTTGCGCGCTTCGCGCCAATGCCGGATCAGCCGGCTGCGCACCAGCGGGTACTTCAGCCGGTTGGCGCTGTAGATGTACCAGGAATAGCTGGCGCCCCGCGAACAGCCGCGCGGCTCGTGATTGGGCAGATCGGGCCGGGTCCGCGGATAATCGGTCTGCTGCGTCTCCCAGGTGATGATCCCGCCCTTGACGTAGATCTTCCAGCTGCACGAGCCGGTGCAGTTCACGCCATGGGTCGAGCGCACGATCTTGTCGTGCTGCCAGCGCGCCCGGTAGGAATCCTCCCAGTCGCGATCCTCGCTGGTGACGATGCCGTGCCCGTCGGAGAACGTGTCCACGGTTTTCCTGAAGAAGGTCAGCCGGTCCAGGAAGTGGCTCATGGGTTCCGCCTCCTTACGGATTCTTCACGTAGGCGTTCTTGCGCAGATAGAACCACCAGTTGATGACGATGCAGACCGCATAGAAGGCCGCGAAGCCGTACAGCGCGTGTTCCGGCGTGGTCGCCTTGATCTGCTCGCCGAGCACCTTCGGGATGATGAACGCGCCATATGCCGCGACCGCCGAGGTCCAGCCCAGAACCGGACCGGCCTGCACCTTGTCGAAGACGACGGCGATGGTGCGGAAGGTCGATCCATTACCGATCCCGGTCGCGGCGAACAGGATCAGGAACAGGAGTAGGAACGGCACGAAATAGTCTTCCGGCGTCGGCGAGGCATAGGCCAGCGACAGGAAATACGCCACGCCCAGGGCGCAGACCACCATGACGACGGAAACGATCTGGGTGACCAGAGCCCCGCCGAGCCGGTCGGAAATCATGCCGCCGATGGGACGGATCAGCGCACCGATGAAGGGACCCGTCCAGGCATACATCAGCGCGCTCGGCCCGTTCGGGTTCTGCGTCGTGTGGGTCAGCACCCCGTCCACCTCGATGTGCTGGAAGCCGAAGACCACCTTGATCGCCAGACCGAAGGCGGCAGCGTAGCCGATAAAGGAGCCGAAGGTCATCGTGTAGATGACCGTCATCGCCCAGGTGTGCTTGTTCCTGAAGATCGAATATTGCTGGTCGAGACTCTGGCGAACCGTGCCGGGGATGAGCCGCAAGGCAAAGACCGTTGCGGCGATCACAAGGGGCAGGACGAGCCATTTGCTCAGCTCCAGCCCGGAGCCGCCGGCCTTGGCGGGCAGCAGCAGCCACAGCCCGACCGCCGCGGTGACCAGCCCGATGCCGAGCATGCCGAGGATCTTGCCGAAAGCCGATGCGGTCGAGGTCAGACCCGGCGAGACATGGTCGGCGGTGATGTTGTTCATGCCGAACCAGGCGGCGATCGCCAACGGGACCAGAATGGCGACCCACACATAGCCGGCGTTGTGGATGTAAGTCTCCGTGCCGGCGGGGATCTTGCCGATCAGCGTGCCCGAGCCGTTGGCGAGGACCAGCGCGGAGCCGCCGAAAATCCCGACCGTCATCACCAGAGGCACCAGGATCTGCATCGTGGTGACGCCGAAATTGCCCAACCCCGCATTCATGCCGAGGGACAGCCCCTGCACGTTCTTCGGATAGAAGAAAGAGATGTTCGACATCGAGGACGCGAAATTGCCGCCGCCGAAGCCGGACAGCAGCGCCATGATCTGGAACTGCCACAACGGCGTATCGGGGTTCTGGAGAAGCAGCCCGGTGCCCGCCGCCGGGACGATCAGCAGCGCCGTCGTCAGGAATATCGTGTTGCGGCCGCCCGCCATGCGGATGAAGAAGGACGAGGGAATGCGCAGGGTCGCTCCGCTCAATCCCGCGATCGCGGCAAGGGTGAACAGTTCCGCCTGCGAGAAGGGAAACTTCAGGTTGATCATCTGTACGGTGATGATCCCCCAGTACAGCCAGACCGCGAAGCCGCACAGCAGGCAGGGAATCGATATCCACAGGTTGCGCGTGGCGATACGCTTGCCTTCGGCCTGCCAGAACGCATCGTCCTCCGGGTTCCAGGTCGTCAGGTTCTTGGCCATCTCTCTCCGCTCCCGGGTCTAGCGAGTCGACGCCGGCGGCGCCCGCGGCGTTTCCGGCACGTCGCTGAGATAACGCTCGTCGGCGAGGCCCGGATGACGGCGGCGCTCCATCAGGCGGATCGCCACATGCATCCAGACGGTGCTCACCAGCACGATCGCGAACAGCAGCATGAACGAGCTGGTCCAGACGCCGAACCAGTCGTTCAGGATGCCGAACGCGATCGGCAGGACGAATCCGCCCAGCCCGCCGATCATGCCTACGAGCCCGCCGACGGACCCGACATGATGCGGGTAGTAGACCGGGATGTGCTTGTAGACCGCGGCCTTGCCCAACGACATCACGAAGCCGAGCAGCACGGTGAGTATGACGAAGGACGCCAGATCGACGCCGAAGGCGAACCGGATCGGCGCGTCGATGCCCTGAACGACGTACTCGGTGCGCGGGTAGCTCATTATGAACAGGCAGACCAGAGACACGATGAAGGTCGCGTACATCACCGCGCGCGCCCCCCACTTGTCCGACATCCAGCCGCCGAGCGCGCGAAAGACCGAACCGGGCATCGAATAGGCCGCCGCCAGCATGCCGGCGGTGGCAAGCTCTAGGCCATAGGCCCCGACATAGAAACGCGGCAGATAGGAGGCGAGCGCGACGAAACCTCCGAACACGAAGAAGTAGTAAGTGGCGAAGCGCCAGACCTGCAGGTTCCTCAGCGGAGCGAGCTGCTCCCTGGCGGAGACCGGCTTGCGGCCCTCGCGCTTTCGCGCCACCTCGGAGGGGTCGGGCCTGGCCATCAGGAAGAAAACGACGGCGGTCAGCGCGAGAAAGACCGCATAGATCTGCGCGGACTGCTCCCACCCGAAAGCGAGCACGAGAAACGGCGCGCCGAAATTGGTGACCGCGGCGCCGACATTGCCGACCCCGAAGATGCCGAGCGCCGTGCCCTGGCGCTCCTTCTCGAACCATTGCGAGGTGTAGGCGACGCCGACGATGAACGATCCGCCGGCCAGCCCGACGCCGAGGGCGGCGATCAGGAATACCTCGTAGGTCCGCACCTCCGACAGCAGCCAGCATGCCACGGCGGTGGCCAGCATCTGGATGGTAAAGACCAGGCGGCCGCCATACTGCTCGGTCCAGACGCCCAGGAAGATTCTGCTGACCGAGCCGGTCAGCACCGGCGTTGCGACCAGGATGCCGAATTCGGTCTCGGACAGCCCCAGATCCTGTTTGATCTTGACGCCGATGATGGAAAAGATCGTCCAGACCGCGAAACACACGGTAAAGGAGAAGGTGCTCAGGCCGAGAGCCCGAAACCGGTCGCCCCTGGAAACATCCGTCAGGTCATGCATGCGGCGCGGTCCCCCCGTGCAGGGTCTTGCCAAGGCTCGCGCTAGGTTTATTCCGCAATTCGCCGGCAACGGATATGACTTGGGTCAAGTGCGTCGGGTGGGCCCGCCCCTGGAGACTTGACCGGTATCGGCGGCGAAGGCGGGCGGCCCGGTTCAGACGAGCTCGGCCCGCCAAGCGTCGTAGCCGTAGACCCAGTCCGGATCGCCTTCCTGGCGCAGCCAGTCGTTGCGGTGCGAGCCGAGCTGGATCTCGCTGGCGCGTCCGATCCGCGTTCGCTGGTATTGCGCGACCGCCGCTTCCCAGTCGTCGTTGGCCGCCACCGACCGGGCGAGGATCGCCGCGTCCTCCAGCCCCATCGCCGCTCCCTGCGCCATGAACGGCGTCATCGCGTGGCAGGCGTCGCCGAGAAGAACGACGCGGCCCCGGCCCCAGCTTTCCAATGGTTCACGCTCGTAGAGCGCGGACCTGAGCGTGGAATCGCACGCCTCGATCGCCGCGCGCGCGTCGGGATGGAAATCGGCGAAGAACCGCTTGAGTTCGGCCACATCGCCCGTGCTGGACCACGATTCCGGCGCCTCGTCGTCCTCGGGCGTGGTGGCGAACACGAAGAGCTCGCGCCCCCGGTCGATCGGGAAGGTGACGATCTGGACCCGGGGCGTCGGGCCCCACCACTTGACGAAGCTCCGAAAATCGCTGTCTCCGGCGCGTTCGACCGGCGCGGTGGAGCGGTAGGCGACCATGCCGGTGAAACTCGGCGCCTCCGGGCCGAACAGCTCGGCGCGGACGACGGAATGGATTCCGTCCGCGCCGACGACGCCGTCGGCCGTGAATGTCGATCCGGGTGATTACCTACGTGCCGTCGCTGTCGCTCTGGATCTTGAAGTTCATCTGAGGGAGGCCGGTGGGGAATTCGCTGGGCCGGCGCGCAGCCTGGCTTCGTTCATGGAAGAATTCACCGATCGATACGGTGCCTCTGGTACATAACCGCGCCGCCGTCGACACCCCTGTCACCTCCAATCGATCTTCAGGTCTTCCCGGAAGGCAAAGCGTTCCAGATGGGAGGAAAGGACCCTTCTGAGTCTTGTCAGGTTTTCCTCGTTCTCGGCCAGGGCCGTCATGGTCAAACCGTCCGGCCCTGCCTGCAGTTCGGCCCGGCCGAATTCAAAGGCAATCGACCCCTCTTCCGGGGCGAACTCAACCTCGAGTTTGTGGCCGAAATGCTTGCAAATGCGCTGCAGGTAGCTGCTGGCGTTCCCGGTTTCGACGAGGATGCTTGAAGAGACGTTCACGGCATTCTCCGTTGAATGAACTGGCCCGCGGGCCAGCGATCGAGATCGAAGCCCGCCTCTTGAAGAATACCAATGGCGGGCCGGTTACTTCAACATACCGGCAATTGAAGAAACGGTACCGTATCGCGTTGCACCGCTATTCCGCGGGGCGCGTCGGTCAGGAGTTGCTTTTCGATTATCCATGCCCGGGCACGGCCCGATATCGGCGATGACGTATTTGTCTTCGAGCGCTTCCATCCAACCCCGTGTCTCAAGAAGGTTGACATTTTCTTGTCATATTAGCTAAAATGAGCTGGTCATTAGATTGCGCACGCCGGCTGCGAACGAGCGATCGGCGCCGACAGTCCAACCATCCGAGGAACAACATGCGCAAAGAAAGAAAATAATGACACTGGAGCTCTACTACCTCGAAGAGACCGACTCGATCTGTTCCAACCGGGCGATAGTCACTCTATCGGAAAAAATCATCGCCGATTGGACCCCTGTTAAGATGGTTCTGATGAACCGAGACCAATTCAAGCCGTCATATCTGGCCTTAAACCCGAATGGAACCGTTCCGACACTTGTCCATGACGGTGCCGTGATACGCGAATCTTCTCTAATTTGCAGCTACATCGACACACTGAAAGCCGATCCGCCGCTTGTGCCCGGCGACCCCGTTGAGCGCTTTCACATGGCGGAATGGGTCAAGCTTTTCGATGAGCGTGGATTCGAAGCCTGCGCGGTGATCAATATGCTCACCAAGTTCCGGCTGACCATTCCGCGGGAAGAGTTCATGGAACGCTGGAAATACGTTCCCAATATCGATCGCCTGTATCGTCAGAAGTCGGTCGTGCTGGATGGCCTCGACTCCCCTTACGTCCCGCGGGCAATCGGCGCTCTGGAGACGATCTTTCGCAGAATGGAGAAAGCCCTCGAAGACGGCCGGCCGTTTCTGATGGGAGATCGGTTTACTCTGGCCGAAGCCAATCTGGCTCCGTTCGTTAAAGTGATCGAGATGGTGCGGTTTCTGGACTTCTGGCTGGAGCCGTATCCGGTGACCAGAGCCTGGTGGGACCGCATGACGAGCAGGCCGAGCATGCGGCAACTCGATGAATTCCCGAGCAATGCGGTCGCGGAAGATTCTCCGCATGCCCGGGCGGGCCGCCAAACGGAACCGGGCTTCCGTGAGAAACTTGCGGAGTACCGTGAAGCCTTTGGCCATTCATTCTGAATGCGGGAAAAGAGCTTGCCCCGACTTTCGGCGGTGTCCGCCCGTTCCGAGCGGGTCTTGGTGAAAGACCGGAAGACGGCCGGGCCTTTCACCTTCCCGGTCGGTCAAGGGACGGGCGGCCGTGCCCTTCCGCCGAGCATCCGAAGAAATGTTGCTTCGATACCGGATAAATAAAACTCACGCCGACGGTGGGCGTCCAGACGCTGTTTCACGACGGCCACCGCAAGCCCAAATCAGGAGAATGGACCGAATGGGAATCGTCGTTCCGACCAACGAAGCCGTCCTCGCGCTCGAAGGGCTTCACCTTTATCACGCCAACCGGTCGAACTGTGCGGCGCGCGTGCGTCTGCTGCTCGAGGAAAAACGGCTCGACTGGACCGGTCATCACATCGACCTTGGCAAGAAGGAAAACATTTCCGAAGACTATTTTGGCATTAATCCAAAAGGACTCGTTCCATCGCTTGTGCATGACGGCACGGTCGTCGTCGAATCCAATGACATTCTCGTCTATATCGAGGAGGCATTTCCCGAGCCCGGGTTCCGTTCCGTGCCCGCCGACCGTCAGGCGGAGATCGACTACTGGCTGAAAAAGTCGGGTGACATGCATTTGCCGGCGATCAAGACATTTCAATACAGCAAGGTCAATTCCAGGCTGTTGAAGAAGACCGACGAGGAAGAAACCCTTTTCCGGAAATTGCAAAAAGATCCGGAGCTGTTGACCTTCCACGGCAAGCACGGTCGGGACAAGAGCTTCTCGGACGCCGATTTGGACGGAGCCACCGCGCTCCTCGACGAAAATTTCGTGGAGATGAACCGGGCCTTGACGGATCATGAGTGGTTGGTCGATGGCGCCTATACGCTCGCGGACATGTCCTGGGCCCCGACGATCACGACGTTGATGGGCGGTGGCTACGATTTCACGCCTTATCCGGCTGTCCAGCGGTGGTATGGCGTCGTCAGCGACCGCCCTCAGTTTCAGAAGGCCGTCATGGAGTGGCGCAAAATGGCGACCTATGCCGCTGCTGTCGACCCGACGATTTCGGGCACCGCGTCCACGACACAAAGGTGAAGACCGGGCGTGAACCCGATCGTCTCCCATCGTATCTGTCCACCCTGGGTTCGGGACCGGGGATGGCAAGGAAGCGCCGGAAGCCGGAGAAGACAAATCCTTCCGTCGGCGGTAGAACTTACTAACAATCGGCTTCGTATTGGAAACTATCCGGGATAGGTTGGATAGAACAGCCAAAGTTGGGAGGGATGAATGCTACGTCGTTTGATCGATGGAGCGGTATTGATCGTTCTGGCCTGGTTCCTGATCGTGCGGCTCGACGCCGGTCAGGCGGTCCTCGGGCTGACGATCGCGGCGGTCATCGTCTTCACGGTCTGGCGCATTCATCGGCTATGGCGAAAGTACCGGCGGCTGCTCGATGAGTTGGCGGCGGCGGAGGCGGCGAAACTGTCCGACGATCCGAAAGAGGTCGAACGCGCCGAACGGATCCTGCGCGAACGCCGCATGATGCACGCCGCCGACATGACCCTGATGAGCGGCTTTTTTCTGGGGGCGGCGGCCAGCGATTTCACGCCGATGGAACCTGGCGTGGGCGGCGGCCATGACGGGATCGGCAGCGACGGGGCCGGTGGATTCGGAGGCGGCGACATGGGCGGTGGCTTTGGAGGCGGCGAAGGCTGAACGGAAGCACACGCGGCAAAGTCGCGTGTTACCGCGGGCGCAATAAGGATACGGGAATGAGCGGCGGCGGCTTCGCTTGACTTCGCCGGACGCGAAATCCATGTTCCGCCCGTACATTGTCTCGCGATTGCGCGAAGCGCCGCACAAGTCGGCTCACCTCCCGAGAACAATCATCGAGAAACTTCCCGCTCCGGCCGCGCCCGGAGCCGGGCGAAACGCTTGCATCGAGTGCGGCGAAACCATCGGCGCGACGTGGGGCGTAAAAAGGAAACATCAGTGACAATCGGTAATTTTTCGGAGCTTGACCTGGACGATCCGATCCAGCGCGGGCTGCGTCTCAGGAACCACGTCGTCCCGACGCCGATCCAGGCGAGAGCCATTCCCCAGCTTCTCGCCGGCCGCGACATGCTCGGCATCGCCCAGACCGGCACCGGCAAGACAGCGGCGTTCGCCCTGCCGATCCTCCAGCAACTCTCGCAACCGGGCCGCGACATGCGCCCGCGCGCGCCCCGCGCCCTGGTGCTTGCGCCCACCCGCGAACTCGCGATCCAGATCGGCGAGGAGTTCCGCGCCTATGCCCGACATCTCCGGGTGCGCCATGCGGTGATCTATGGCGGCGTCAACCAGCGGCCGCAGGCCACCGCGCTCGCGCGGGGCGTCGATGTCCTCGTCGCGACCCCCGGCCGTCTGCTCGACCTCATGGGTCAGGGGTTGGTCCGACTCGACACGGTGGAATTCCTCGTGCTCGACGAGGCCGACCGGATGCTCGACATGGGCTTCGTCCGCGACGTCCGGAGAATCGTCGCCGCCCTGCCGACGCGCCGGCAAACGGTGCTCTTCTCGGCGACGATGCCGGACGAGGTGGCGCGGCTCTCGTCCGGGATCCAGGTCGACCCGGTCCGCGTCGAGGTGACGCCCCAGGCGACGCCCGTCGAGCGCATCGAACAACGTATCTACCACGTCGAGGGCGCCGGCAAGACCGCGTTCCTGGCGAACCTCCTCGACGACCGGGCGTTGTCGCGGGTGCTGGTATTCACCCGCTCCAAGCACCGCGCCAACCGGGTTGCCGGGAAGCTCGCCAAGAGCGGGATCGCGGCCGACGCCATCCACGGCAACAAGTCTCAAGCCGCGCGCCAGCGGGCGCTCAAACGGTTCCGCGCTGGCGAATTACGGGTCCTTGTCGCGACGGATATCGCGGCCCGGGGCATCGATGTCGACGGCATCACCCATGTCATCAACTTCGAACTGCCCAACGAACCGGAAAGCTACGTCCACCGCATCGGCCGCACCGCCCGCGCCGGCGCCGACGGCATCGCATTGTCGTTCTGCGATCGAACCGAGCGCGGCTATTTGCGCGATATCGAGCGTCTGCTCCAGCGCCGGATCACCGTGATCGGCGAACCTCCCATCGAGGCCGACGCGCCGCTGCCGGGGAAGCCGCGATCCGGCGCCGAATCTCCGCGCAGTCAGAAACGCCGGCGCAATCGCCATCGCGGGCGACGGGTCGCGACCGGAAGCGGGACGCCGGTCGCGGCGTGATCCGGTCGCGCTCGCCGGTGGACGGAGGCCGGGCGGCCAAGTAGGAACATGCAGGGACGCCGACAGGGGAGGGCCGCATGAAATATGTCCGGATGTATACCGACGACGCCGGCGAAACGCATTTCGAGGATGTCGAGGTGGCGGCCGAGCCACAGGCGTTCGCGCCGCCGACCGAGCCGGTCCATGTTTCCGACCCGGCGCCCGCGGCACGGATCCTGTTCGTCCGGATACCGCGCGGCTGGTTCGGTGACTGGCACGCCACGCCCAAGCGGCAGTTCAACACGACGATCGAGGGCGAGCTCGAGATCACGATGAGCGACGGCGAGAGCCGGATATTCGGCGCGGGCGCGGTGCGGCTGATGGAAGACACCACCGGCAAGGGCCACCAGACGCGGGTGGTCGGCGATGCCGACGTGGTCAGCCTGATCGCCCAGACCGAGTGACCCCGGGGGTTGCCGGCGGCCGCGCGCGAGGAACCAAGGCGGGAGAGGCGTCGCCATGCATGAAATTCGTATCGACCGGAGCAAGCCGCTTTCGGCGGAGCCGCATGTCGGGCACAACCGCTACCACCCCGACATCGAGCCGGTGCTGGAAGTCGGCGAGGGTGAAGAGGTGGTCATCGAGACCCGCGACGCGGTCGACGGCCAGATCGCGCCGGAAACCACCGAAGAGGATTTCGCCGGCTTCGAGGTCGGCGCCGTTCACCCGCTGACCGGTCCGATCTCCGTCAAGGGCGCGGAACCGGGCGATGCGCTGGAGATCGAATTCCTCGACATCGTGCCGCAGGCAACCGCGTTCAGCGCGATTCTGCCGGGGCTGGGTTTCCTGCGCGACATCATGACCGAACGGTTTCTCGTCCACTGGACGCTCAGCGACGGCTGGGCGACCTCGCCGCAGATTCCCGGCGTTCGGATTCCGGGCGCGCCCTTCATGGGAATCTCGGGCGTCGCGCCGTCGGCCGACAAGTTGAGGGAATGGACCGAACGCGAGCAGCGGCTGGCCGACCGGGGCGGCGCCGTCGCGCCGCCGCGCCTGCAGGGCGCGGTTCCGCAGGGCGTCTGCGGGCTTCAGGGCCTGCGTACCCAGCCGCCGCGCGAGAACGGCGGCAATTTCGACGTCAAGCAGTTGACCAGGGGCTCGAAGCTGGTTCTGCCGGTGTTCGTCCCGGGGGCATTGTTCTCGACCGGCGACGGACATTTCGCCCAGGGCGACGGCGAGGTTTCGGTGACCGCCGTCGAGATGGGGGCGACGGTGGCGGTCCGCTTCAAGCTGTACAAGGGGCTCGCGGCATCGCGCAGATTCACCGCGCCGGTGTTCAGCCACGACCGCTATTTCGCGGATCCCGAAATCGCGGTGCCGCGGCGCTTTCTCGGCGTCATGGGCATGCCGATCGCGGAGGACGGCGAGAACGACGGCGAGAACCTGACGCTCGCCTGCCGCAACGCGGTGCTCAACATGATGGAGCTTCTCCAGGAGCGGGGCTTCAGCCGCGAGCAGGCCTATGTGATCTGCAGCGTCGCCGTCGACCTCAGGGTCTCCAACGTGGTGGACGTGCCGAACTACATCGTCTCGGCGCTGCTCCCGGAGACGATCTTCGACGGCGATTGAGCCGGCGCCGGGACAGACGGGATCGCCAGCGCGAGACGGACCGCGGCCCGAGGGCCGGGCACGGGCAGGTCACGCCCCCAGCCGCGGGATCAGCCGTTCGGCATTGCCGCGGCAGACTTTTTGCACATCCTCCGCGCCGAGGCCGAAGGCCTCGAGCCCACGGATGGTTTCGGCCGTGCTTCCGAACGGGTAATCGGTGCCGAGCAGCACCTGCGAGACCGGCACGTAGCCGAACAGCGCGAGCAGCGCGGGGCGGTTGGCGGCGAGAGCGATGTCGTAGTGGATCCGGCGCAGCTCGTGATCGATGCCATTGGGCATGCGTTGGGGATGCGCCTGCCCCAGCCCCATCACCTCGGCCCGGCCGGCGAAGATCGGCACCGAGGCGCCGGCGTGACAGACGATGAAGCGGATATCGGGGCAGCGCGCCAGGGTGCCGCTGAACAGCAGGCTGAATACGCAGCGCGTCGTATCGGCGGTGAACTCGACCAGCGCGGGCGGAACCCAGTCGATCAGCCCGGCGCAGCAATTCGGTTCCAGCGGGTGGATGAACACCACTGCCTCGCGCCGGTTGAGCTCGTCGAACACGGCGTCGAATTCGGGAAAGCCCGGCCACTTGTCGCCATAGCTGGTCATCAGCTGGATACCGTCAGCGCCCAGAATGTCCATGGCGTATTCGATCTCGGTCAGGGTCCCTTCCACGTCGGGCATCGGCACCGAGGCGAAATGGCCGAATTTCGAAGGTCGTTCGGCGCGCAGCGCGGCGGCATGTTCGTTGACCGTGCGGGCGAGCGCGCGGTTCTCCGCCTCGGTCCGGTGGTGGATGCCCGGCGGCGAGAGCGACAGCATCGCCGTATCGACGTCGTTGCGATCGAGCTCCTCCAGCGTCCGGTCGAGCGTCCAGTCGCGCACCGGCGGCCTCTCGGTCATGCCGCCCATGTTGGCGAAATATTCCGCAGGAAAGAAATGGTGGTGGACGTCGATACGCCCGGAGCCCGCGCCATCGGCCATTGGAGTCCCCTGTCCTATTCGCCGGGAAGCTAGCACCGGTACGAGGTCCGCGGAAGCGAACCGGCCCCTTCGGTTCGGCTCCGGTTGAGGTATTCTCGAAGGGCACGGAGCGGCGGAACCGGCGACAATGGGTTCGGTCGGAGGGGTCGCGGGCGGCCCGCGGAAAGAGGAAACGCCATGGACTACGATCTCAAGATCGTCGGCGGGACGGTCATCGACGGTAGCGGCGCCGAGCGCTTCCGCGGCGACGTGGCGCTCCGCGACGGCCGCGTCGCGGCTGTCGGCGAGGTATCGGGGTCCGCCGCGCGGACTATCGACGCGGAGGGATGCGTGGTCGCGCCCGGCTTCATTGACATACATTCCCACTACGACGCCCAGGTGATGTGGGACCGCATGCTGACCATCTCGCCGTGGCACGGTGTGACGAGCGTGGTCATGGGCAATTGCGGCTTCGGCGTAGCGCCGGCAAAGCCCGACAATCGCCTTCTGCTGATGCAGATGCTTGAGAACGTCGAAGGCATGAGCCTCGACGCGCTCGAGGAAGGGCTCGACGGGTGTCGGTTCGAGAGCTTCTCGGAGTATCTCGACGCCATAGAGGCGCGCGGGACCGCGGTCAATGTCGGTGCGATGGTGGGCCATTCGGCGGTGCGACTGGACGTGATGGGTCTCGACTCGACCGAGCGTTCCGCTCGTCCCGACGAGGTCGAGGCCATGGCCCGGGTCGTCGGCGAGGCGATCGCCGCGGGGGCGCTCGGCTTCTCCAGCTCGACCTCGCGGCTGCATGTCGGCTTCGCCGGCAAGCCGGTGCCGAGCCGTCTCGCCGACATGGCGTCGGAGACGATCCCGCTGGCCGAGGCCGTCGGTCGGAACGGCGGCGGTGTCGTGCAGATCACCAACGGAATCGAGCCCGACTTCGCGGCGTTCGAGAAGCTTGCCCGTGCGGCCGGCACGGTCACCTGGACCGCCCTTCTGACCCGTATCGGCGACGACTCGCTGCACGAGCGGCATCGCGAGCTGGCGGCGCGCCAATACGCGGACCGGCTGCCCATCCATCCGCAGGTCTCGTGCCGGCCGTTGACGATGGAGTTCCAGTTTGCGGCGCCGTTCCCGTTCGACCGGCTCGACTCGTTCAATCGGGCGACCGTGGCGGACGCGGACGGCAAGCGGAAAATTCTCGCCGACCCGGCCTTCCGCGCGGCGGTCAAGCGCGAGCTCGCCGAGGGCGCGGCGACCGAGCCGCAGACCTGGGCGCTGGTCATGGCGCTGGAGTCTCTGGAGGTCTCGGCCTGCGCCGAACGGCCGGAGCTGGAGGGACGGCTGGTGTCCGAGGCCGCCGCCGAGCAGGGCGTCGACCCGATCGACCTGGCGTTCGACCTCGCGGTCTCCTCCGGCCTGGAGACCCGGTTTCGCATCCCCCTGGCGAACACCAACGAGAGCGCGATCGCCACGCTGCTGACCGAGCCGTTCACCGTGCTCGGACTCTCGGACGCCGGCGCGCACGCGAGCCAGCTCTGCGACGCCTGCTTCGCGACCCACCTTCTCGGGCGGTGGGTGCGGGACAAGGGCGCTCTCACGCTCGAACAGGCGATAGACCAGTTGTGCGCGCGTCCGGCCGCGATCTTCGGGCTCGCCGGACGGGGACGGCTGGCCCCCGGCTGCGCCGGCGACGTCGCGGTGTTCGATCCGGAGACCGTCGGGCCGGGACCGCTCGAGCGGGTCTACGACCTCCCGGCCGGCGCCGACCGGCTGATCTCGACCCCGACCGGCGTCCGCGCCGTGGTGGTCAACGGAACCGTCCTGCGCCGCGACAACGAGACCCTGCTGGGCGCGGACGATCCCATGCCCGGACATCTTCTCCGCCGTGCCGTGAATTGAAGCGACCCGAAAAGGAGCGAAACGAGTTCCGAGGCTCCGTCTATTGGCCGGCCCGGTCCTGGAGCCTGTCCGTCTTCCGGGCACGGCGCGCCCGGTTCGCACGGGGCGGTTTCAGCCCCCTCACCCCGACCCTCTCCCCCGCGGGGGAGAGGGAGACTCGCCCGCCGGGCGCTCCCTGCCTTCCCCCCTCCCGCTTGCGGGAGGGGCCGGGGGAGGGCAGACGCCGTCTCGTGGCGGCGGCCCGGTCGCCGATCCGCGCCACGCGAACCGACCGCCGTCAAGCTATCCGGATAGGCCCCTATCGAAGGGCATGCCTCGGCTTCGGCAGCGGTTCAATCCAAGACGGACAGGCGCTAGGGGAACGGTGTTCACGTCGCGTCCGCTTTCCTTGTCGAAGCTTTCGATTTCGATTCGGTTGTGTCGCCCCACATGTCGTCGGCGCCGATCCGGGCCGGCGCCCGTCGCGATCAGCCGGCAAGCGGGAACGACCACGGGCTCGCCTCCTCGGCGGTCCGTTCGGCAACGTCCCAGTTTCGCCATCCGCCCCACAGCCGCTCGGCATCCTCCTGGCCGAACCGGTGGACCGCCGCCATGTCGACACCATCGACCCGGCCGCCCTCGACACGCGTGATCCCGTCGACAATGACGGTATCGACATCGTCGCCAACGCCGACATCGACCAGGCTCTTGATCGGGTCGCGCACCGGACCGTAGCGCAACGTGCCGCGGCCGGAGATGTCGATAATCGCGATATCGGCCTTGGCGCCCGGCACGAGCCGGCCGAGATCGTCGCGGCCGAGGACGCGGGTGGCGTTGAGGGTGGCGGCCTCGAACGCTTCGGCCGCCGTTGCCTCGAGGAAGCTCCCGCTCATGATCTTGCCGACCAGCGAAGCGCACCGCATGTTCATGATCATGTCGCGCGGAAAGGTGTCGCTGCCGAGCGCGACGTTGACGCCCGCCTTCTTGTAGGTCGCCCAGCTGTCGAGGCAGCGGCCCCGCCGGGCGAGGTTGATCGGGCAATGCGACACCGTCGCGCCGCCTTTGGCCATCAGCTCGAGGTCGCGCCCGGCCGGGTAGTTCATGCGCGGATTCTCGGCGACGAAATTGCCGTGCCCGATCAGCACGTCGGATGCGCAGAGCCCGACCGAATCCAGCAGCTCGATCGGTGTCATGCCGTGCTCGGTCACGATCTGGAAGAACTCGACCACGTTGTACGCCGCGTGGATCGAAACCGGCACGCCGAGCGAGTCCGCCGCCTCGCGGGTCTCGCGCAACAGCTCCAGGGACATCAATTCGGTGGTGAACGGGATCAGAATCCCGCGGATGCGCCCGTTGGCCGCGCCGGCGTGCTCGCCGATGAAGTCGATCGCCGCCTGCAACCCGCGCCGCCCCTTCTCCTCGTCCCAGGCGCGCGCCAGACGGCCATCTTCCTCGCCGACCCAGTCGGCGGAGGCGTAGGACGGCGCCAGATAGGCGCGGATACCGAGTCGCGCCGATTCGGCGAGCAGCGCCTCCTGCATCGGCAGCTGTGCGCCGAAATCCATGAAGGTCGTCGTGCCGTTGCGCAGCAGCTCGGCGATGGTATACGTCGCCGCGTCGATACGGCGCCGGGCGGCCGCCGCGTCCTCGTCCGCCCGCTTGACCCAGTCCCCGGCATCGCCGCCGTGGGGGCGGCCGCGGCGGGCCGGCAGGGTCTCGAAGAAGGGCTGGCCGAAATACTCGGGCCGCCCGGCATCGGTGATCAGCCGGTGGGCGGCGCGGTGGCCGGAATGGATGTGCGTGTCGATGAAGCCGGGCGAAACCAGCCTGGAAGTCGCATCGATCTCGCGGTCGACGCGGCCGTCGAAGTCCGCGCCGACATGGACGATCGTGTCGTCCTCGTAGACCACCACGCCGTCGCGGATCAGCGTATGCGTGACGCCGGAATGCCCGACCACCCAACCGCCGCGAATGAGCGTCCGCATTCGATTCTCCCCTGGCCGTCGCGTCCGCGTACGAGGCAGCATCGGGATCGTTTGCTGCAAATCCCCCGCTATCTCCTGCCCGCATCGAACTGTTAACGCCTCGATCCGAACATGACAAGCCGACCACGGAAATAACCAATGTCGGCTGCGGACATTCCAGCGTCGGCCGTTCATACAATTCCAGAAATTGAGCGGATTTCGCCGAACTTCGTCGATCTGGCGGGGTAGTCCCATCCGAGACACCGACGGCTATGACAAGTCCCAACAGCAAGCCTGGAGGTTTAGGTGCCGACGATTGTCCGTTTGAGAAATCGTAGGCCATGATCTTTTCCTAACGATTTACCAAGTCCGTCATCCGATTTTCCTAATTGGGTCCTTCTGACTCTCCTCTACCGGTCGCAACAAAAATCTGTCCAGCTACTATGATGTAACGGTAACGATGGTTGTTGTTAGCGGATGGACCGGCGAACCGGTGGATTGAGAAGACGCACGACTCCCTTACTCCTGATTCGATGAAGTCCGAATACCGTGCAGCGAATGAAAATAACCCTTCTTTGGCCATTGTTATGTCGCATCCGAAACCTTGTTCCACTCGATGGATTGATCAACGATGAAACCTTGTTGCGGTCGGGATGACGATGGAGTCGTTATGCATCTGGCGGAGAAACGCCACCGATAGTGTCCATTATCGGCTAATGGACACTATCGTCAGGGGGTTGCGGTGGCGCGTCGGACACGCCGGTTCCGGTCGGACGACGAGAAGCGCCGGATCGTGGCGCAGAGCCACGCGCCCGGTGTCTCGGTGCCGGTTGTTGCGCGGCGCTACGACGTCAACGCCAACCCGATCTTCACCTGGCGTCGCGATCCCCGCGACAAGCCGGCGGGCGATGCCGGGGACGCGCCGTCCTTCCTGCCGGTAGAGGTGGTGCCGGAGCCGCCATCGGAGCCGGTCGGAGCACCGGACGGCCGGATCGAGATCGCGTTGTCGAACGGCCACCGGGTGAGCGCCAGCGGGGCGTTCGACGTGGACGCGCTGTGCCGCGTGGTTCGGGCGCTCGGCGGACGATCCCGGTTCCGTCTTCGACCCGGGTATGGCCGGCGAGCGGTGTGACCGACATGCGCAAGGGGTTTCCGGGCCTCGCGGCGCAGGCCGAGCGGGTGCTCAAGGCGGATCCTTATTCCGGGCATCTGTTCGTGTTCCGGGGACGCCGGGGCGACCTGGTAAAGATGATCTGGTGGGACGGCCAGGGGGCGTGCCTGTTCGCCAAGCGTCTGGAGCGCGGCCGTTTCGTGTGGCCGTCGGCGTCCGGGGGCAAGGTGACGGTGACGCTAGCGCAGCTCTCGATGCTGCTGGAGGGGATTGACTGGCGGGCGCCGGTGCGCACTGTCGACCCTGGCCGACCAGGTGGGCGCCTGTACCGTGGCGCGGCGCCCGCTGCACGACCCGATCGAGGCCCATGTCATGGCGGCGGACCGCATGCACGGCGACGACAGGCCGTTCAGCGGTCCGGACCCGCCAGTGGCGCATGTGCCGCCTCACTGTTGATCGGCACGCAGATTGGTTGCTGATCGGTGCGGCTGCAACCTCTTGATTGACACCGTTCCGAGGCTTCATGCGACGTCGCCGAACAACCGGCAGTGCACCGCTTCGCTGCCTCCGGCCATCCAGTCCATCGCGGCTGGGTTGGCTGAAACGATCAAGCCGTCCGTCGCTCACCCTTGCCGTTGGGCTGAGCAAGTAAATCCCGGCGTATGTCTTCGGCAATTTCTTCGACTTCCCTGGCCACCCTCGGCTCCAACCCAAGTTCCCGCTCCAGCGCCGTCCTCAGCGGAAGCAGGAGATCGCCTGCAGGCGACGACTTGATCAGATCGCACATCCTCTCCGGCCCGACAGGGGCGAAGCCACAGACAACTTCACACCGGCCGAGTGCCAGGAATACTTCGCCGCTGCTTCGGGACATGACCGCGTGTGAGCGGATAGCGCTCTAGAACCGCGATGTCAGGCGCAAGCCGATGGCGTGTTCCGGCGGAGCGTGCCGGTGGGCAGCGGTCTCGCGCCGCCGCGCCTCGACGGAGAGTTCCAGCGCGTTGCCGTCGGGCAGACCGTTGCCGCGCGCCAGCCGCCAGCCCAGGCTGTAGTCCCGCCCGGCATCCGACAGGCCGACGGCGATCTCCGGCGTCGAGGTGAACCGGTCGCCGAGGGCAGGGAAGCCATAGCCGAACCGCACCGTCAGCCTCCGCCACGGTTCGTCACCGCCTGCTCCCAATCCCGATCCGGGGCCCCTCGCAGCGAGATCCGCAAGCGTGCCGCCTTGCGCAGGGATACCCAGCGTCGGGGTCACGCTCAGCCGCGGTCCCCGGTCGCCCGTAACCGGGTCCCAGGAGAGCGAGCCCGCAAGCCCGCGTCCGCGAAAACCCTTCGCCTCGTGGGTCAACAATCCGCGCCCGCGCAACTCCGCGCCCAGACCTTGCTCGGGATCGGCCCAGGCGATCCCGGCGCCGATTTCAGCGCCGAAGCCGGTCTCCGCGTCCCCGTCGTCGCGGCGCAGGCCGATCTCCATGCTCGGTGTCAGCACCGAGCCGTCGGCGAGCCGGAACGGCCGCGATCCTTCCAGCCCGAGCCTGAGCCGCGTGACCTCCGCCTCGGCCGCCGCCAGGTTGCCGCCTGGCCCGGAGACCGCGTCCGACGCGGTGCGCACGATCATGGCATCGGTCTTCACCGCCAGGGTGAGGCCGTCCTCGCCGCCGTCGAGCGCCACGCCGCGCAGCCCGACCGCCGCCATCCAGAGATCCAGGTCGGTCCGGATCGCCCCGGCGGGCGTGCCGTCCTCCGCACGCGGCTCCAGCGTCAGGCTGCCGTCGCCGTAGCCCGCCACGCCCCAAACCGAGAGCAGCCCGTCCGGCGCATAGCGTACCCAGGGCCACACCCCGGTCAGCGTCGAGGCCATGGCGCCAACGCCCGCGCCGCGGTAGCCGCCCTCGCCCAGGCTGTGCGTGACCAGCAGCCCGGTCGTCCAGCGCCCACGCGTCCAGTCCGCGCCCAGCATGGCGCTCGCCACCTCGCCGTCGACCGCTACATCGCCCCCCGCTTCCGCGCTGCCAGCCTGCCGGCCCGAGAAGCCCGTCACCGCGCCCCGGCCCCAGACCGAGACGAGGCCCTTGCCGGCGGTCTCCGCGGTCAGCGAGAAGGACGAGCCCGGCAGCAGCGCACGCCCGCTCATCGGCTGCCCAAGACCGGACGCTTCGGCCTCGCCGGACATCGGATATCCTTGCGGGCCGGCTGCGAAGGCCGGGCCGGGGCCGATCCGCTGCCCGGCGACGTGCGCCTCGACGCCGGGTGCCGGCTTGGCCCGCATCCGGTGGTCCACCGCATCCAGCACCTGGTCCGCCACCGTGCGCCCGAAGCGCCCGATCCACGCCTTCGGCATCGGGTCGGTGTTGTGGATCGTCCCCGTTGCGGTCGCGTCCTGCATTTGCACCCGCGACGACGGGCGCAGGTTGGACAGCGTGAGCGTCATCCTTTCCTCGCCCTCGTCATGGCCGTCTTTGAGCACCCGCACGGCGACCGACTTTCCCGTCTCTCCCGGCCTGAAGGTCAGCGTGCCCGAGGCCGCCACGTAGTCCTGCCCGGCCTGGGCCGTGCCGTCCGAGGTGGCGTAGTCGACTGTCACCGGGATCGGCAACATCTGGGTCAGGTACACCTTGAAGTGCAGAGTGCGAGAGCGCTCACCGGGGAGAAAGGCGTATGGGTTCAAGGCAGCCGTGTCGAACACCGCCATTCTGGGCGTATCGGGGTTGTCCCAGTGGCAGTGCCCATGCCGCAGATGGCCGTTGCAATTGTTGACGTTGCCCAGAGTGACGAACGGGGCGGTAATTGTGCTGCGGCGACCCAACTGTGCAGAGTCACAAAAGGCGGTGATGGTGCAGTTGTAGTTGTCGCCGGAAATGGCGGCGGAAGCGGACCTGACCCTGCAGGTCATCGACGCCGAGCTCTCCCGCCAGAACCGCGCCAGGCACCCGGCATCGGTGACCGCATCCGCCCTGTTGCAGATGCCCATGTCGGAGCAGCAGGAGATGCCGCGGATACGGTGGCGGGTGTCGCCGTCCCTCGGGTTGTCGTCGATGAGGTGGATCGTCCGGTCGCTGGCCGACACCAGGTCCACCTTGGCCACGACCTTGCCGTATTGAGAGCATTGGTTGCTGACATGGTAGGGGCTCGTCTTGAGCAGGCCCCGGTTCTTCCACCAGGCGTACAGGCATTCGGAGTTCCTGTGGTCCACCCGTTCGCTGCGGTTGCATTGACGACCGGCCTCGGCGTCTGCCGGAAGCAACAGAAGCGCACCGGCGAGAAGCGCGATTGCCGCGACTCCCGCCCGGCCAATGTATTTTGCGGTCATTTCGGTGCTCCGCCCCGATCCAATGGGACGCACCCCAAGAGGGGTGCTCTACCGATTCAGGTGGGTAGACCTGCCGCCGCAACCAGACGGATTTTCCGATGGGGACGATAGGAAATCGCTATCGGCCGGCGCTGGCAGTTGCGTCGCTTCACGGAATTCCCCGGCAACCTGGCGGTGCCTAGAACCGCGAAGTCACGCGAAAGCCGATGGCGTGGTCTGGCGGAATGCCTCGATCGTTGGAGGTTTCGCGCCGCCGCGCCTCAATGGCGAGCTCCAGCGATCTCCCGTCCGGCGGGGCGCCGTTGCGTACCAGCCGCCAGCCCAGGCTGTAGTTGTGTCGGGCGTCGGAGAGGCCGACGGCGATCTCCGGCGTCGCGGTGAAGTGATCCCGGAAGACCGGGAAGCCGTAGCCAAGGACCGGTCGACGTCCGATTGCTGCGGCAAGTAGGCGATCTCACTCCGCGTGAGCCCGCCGAAGGCGATCCGGCCCTCGAGCGGGCGCAGCGTGCCGATCACCCCCTTCAACATCGTGGATTTGCCGGCCCCGTTGGCCCGACGATGGCGGTCAGGCTGCCCTCGGCGATCTCGCCGCGCAGGCGATGCACGGCCGGATGCCGGTCGTATCCGAGGGCCAGGTCGGCGACCCAGAGCTGGTTCGCGCCGTCGACCTCGCGTTCGCTGGACCGGTCCGGGATCCCAGGGGCCCACTCCACGGGAGAGACCGAAAAACGGCACCGCCCTTGCGACCGAAGAATTTGGTTACATGACCAAAAAAATCGCTATTGAAATGCCCTCGAGAGCCGTGTCTCGGAGGGAACGACCTTGTTCGCACGATGCGTCGTCGGAAGCTGCACAGGGCGCGTGACTGTCTGGTCGATATGTCTGCTCCTGGCCTGCATCGCGGCGCCGGCCGAGGCCCAGACCGGTCACGCATCCCCTGGCGACACGAAACAGGTCAGCGGCACGCAAACCCTCCGCCTGACACTGGAGGAAGCGATCCGGCTCGCGCTGGGAAAGAGCCGTGCGGCGCTCGCGGCGCGACTGGAGCGCGAGGATAACGAGCTCGGTCTTGAGGGCGAGCAGGAGCGCTACACCCCACAGGTCGGCGCCAGCGGGTCGGCGACCTTCCGGCATCGCTACGACGCGGTCGCCGACGTGTTCGTCGGGCCGAGCCTGCGCATCCGCACCGGTGGGATCTTCAAGCTGAGCCTGCGCAAGCCCGTTGCCGGACCCGGCAGCCGTACGCCGCAAACGGTGTTCGGTTTTTCCCAGCCGCTGCTCAAGGGATTTGGTACGGATATCGAAACGGCGAAACTCCGCAAAGCTCAAATACAGGAACGCATTGCCGTACGTATGTTCCGGGATGCGGCTGCAGGGATCGTCGCCTCTGTGGTGAACGCCTGGCGCGGCGTATTGCAAGCCCGTCGTCGGGTCGAGATCGCCCGGGCGGCGCTCGAGCGCGCTCGGCGCCAGCTCGAAGTGAACCGCTTGCTGGTCGGAGCCGGTCGAATGGCGGAACGGGATCTGGTGCAGACCGAAGCGGCGGTCGCGGAAAAGGAATATGCGCTGATCGACAGCGAGAACAGTGTGGAGTCGGCCGACTCCGTGCTCGCCAACGTGCTCGACCTTGAGGAATATGCCCGTGTCGATCCGCGCGAAGAGCCGGATCCCGAAATCGTGGTGCCGGATCCGGCAAAGATCCTGGAGGCGGCATTCGCCCGTCGCGCGGACTGGCTGCGGGCCGAACTCGGCGTTGCGCTTGCCCGGATCGACCTCCGCGTCGCGCAGAACAACCGGCTTCCGGAACTGTCGCTGGACGCTGAAGCGCGGAATATCGGCCAGGGTCCCGAGGCCGATTATGTCGGCCTATTGAACTTCTCGGTATCGCTGACCGACGAATCGTCCGCCAGAATGCTGGTGCAGGCGCGAAACCGGTTGCGCCGGGCACAGATGACGCGGTCCGAGACACAGCAGTCGATCCGTATTGCAGTCCACCAGGCGGTTATCAATGTGGCGGTGGCGCTCCGCCGAATCGACCTTGCCCGCAGGGCACGCGACCTTGCCGAGCAGAAGCTCGGAATTGAGCGGCTCAAGCTGCGGCAAGGGCTGTCGTCGTCGTTTCAGGTCGCCCGCTTCGAGGACGATCTGGTCCGGGCGGAGATTCGTGAACTCGACGCCACGATCGGGTACCGCAAGGCGCTGACCGCTCTGCACCGGACGCAGGGCACGACCTTGGAGCGCTGGGGCATCGCCGTTGAACGGGTGGGTCGATGACCGCCCTCCCCATCGCTCTCGCCGCTGGCGGTCAGTCGGCAAAATAGACCCATGGCGATGCTGCAACTCGTCGATATTCGAAAGACCTACCGGCTGGGCCCTGTGGAAGTCGAGGTGTTGAAGGGCATTCATCTCGACGTGGAAGCGGGCGACTTGCTGTCGATCATGGGGCCGTCGGGCAGCGGCAAATCCACGCTGATGAACATTCTCGGCCTGCTGAGCCGTCAGAGCGCCGGTTCATATCACGTCAATGGACGGGACGTCTCGAGCATGAACGACCGGGAAGTCTCGACTTTCCGCAACGCCAACATCGGCTTCGTGTTCCAGTCGTTCAACCTGCTGGGACACCTGACGGCGCTGGAAAACGCGGCACTGCCGCTGGTCTATCGCGGCGTCGACCGCCGCGAGATGCGGCGACGCGCCGGCGATCTTCTCCAAAGGGTCGGCATGGGAGACAGGCTGGACCATAAGCCCGACCAGCTCTCCGGCGGGCAGAAGCAACGGGTGGCAATCGCCCGTGCGTTGGTCGGGAATCCGGCGGCGGTGCTGGCCGACGAGCCGACGGGGGCGCTGGATACCAGTACCGCCGAAGACGTGATGCGCCTCCTGGCCCGTCTCAACCAGGAGGAGGAGGTTGCCGTCGTGATCATCACGCACGACCCGGAAGTATCGCGGCAATGCCGGCGCCATGTGCTGATACAGGACGGCATGCTGCTGGAAGATGTCAACGAGCAGCGCAATGCCCCGGACGCGCGAAACCGGAGGGAAATTTCTGCGCGGCAATGAGGCGAAGCCTTCGCTTCCGGGGAATCCTGTTCCGCTCAATGGCCGGTCTGCGGCGCGCGACCCACTTCCAGTGTTGGTGGATTGACGTTTCTCGGCCAAGCCTGGTGGCCGGCTTGGCAAACGTTGTCCGTTCAACAACAAATCCGACACCGGCAAGCCCGATGTCCGGCGTCACAATGGCTTGGAGCACCTACCCCCGGCATTCGAAATCATGCGAATATCTTGCCCTGCGGCGAACGGGGCAGGCCAAAGTTCGAGTGTCCTTCCAGGTCACCAACTACGGTCGGTGCCGGTCTAGTCTATCGCGCAACCGCCCCGCCGACGGTCCCGGACTTATCCCAAAATAGGATCGCGCCAGGCGGAAAGCATCGCGGCCCACCCTGGCGCCGATGATCCGACCCGGAATGTCGTCCGCGGGCGGGTGGATACCGCCCCAGATACGCGAAAGACTGCACTGGTCTGCCGCGTCGCGATACGTGGCCCATTGCAAGGTCATGTCGACCGAGGGGCCGCGTTCGAACTGCAGGAAGTCGTTTGCCGGAATCCGGAATTCGCTCATTCCACCCGGAAAGAATGGATTGCCGGTGAGCAGTGTCAAGACTTCGGCAGCTGCCCGGGAGAAGGTCGAATGACCCGACACATACCCGGCGAAAGGAGGGGTGACGAAGTCCGGCCGCTGGTAGGGCCACCAGTTCTCGGCGAGAATCCAGTCCACGCCCGCCGCTTCCGTCCCAGGGTCTTTCAATTGGCCGGGTCCGCGCCATGCAAGGACCTTTACCTTGCCCACGTTCTCGCCGTTCTGGCCGGCCAGAGCGTCTCCCGGCCGAACCAGTTCGATGAAGCCGCCCATTAACGTCATCCCGTACGCCGACCGGGAGTGCAGGTCCGGATCGCTCGACTGGCCATGTCCCGCCATTGACCGCAACGCGGAAATTGGACGAATGTAGTCGTACCATCCCTTGATTCCCCATGACGCGATGGCTGCGTCGTGCATGGCGCCTCCCAAGGCGAAATACGCCTTGATGTCCCATTCCAGCGGATCGAGAACCGGTCCCTCGCCGCCAAATCGGCGACTCGATGCATGGTGGTCGTTGACTGCATTGAGGATCAGAAACCAGTGTCCGGGCGGGGTTTCGGAATCCGGCCCATCCGCCCAGTATTCGGCGAGCACACGGGTATAATCTCCGCGCGGCACGATTTGGGGTGCATAGGGTGCGCCGGTGGCCGGGTTGATGCTGTATCCGGGACCGAGCGCGCCGGATTTGTAGAAGCGCGGATAGTCCTCGAGACTGCGTGGCAGCGCGCCGACATTGCCGATGCCCGACGGTGCTATGTCGAGCGTCGCACCGTCGTCCGGCGATAGCTGCGACGACCAGCGGGCTACCAGGGCAAATCCCGATTTGTAGTGCGCCGAGAGCGGACCGTGAAGCGTGGGCGGCGGTCCCGGGTCGTGATAGACGAAATAGCGGGCGCCGTCCCGCTCGTGGACGGCGAGATCGGCTTTGGAGAGAGCGAAAGGCGTGACGCTGCCCCAATGGGGCGTGACGAAGTCGGGAGCGCCATCGGAAGCGAAGCCCGCCTGATCGACGTAGCGCTCGAGAGATAACGGTTGCCAGCGGTCGGGATCGGCCAGGCGGGGGTTGCCGGGAATCTCCGGCCATAACGGTGAATTGACAGGCCGGTAATGCAGGCTTGCGTAATCGTTCGCTTCGTTCGATCCGTCTTCGAAGCCCCGGGCTATGTATCCGTCGGCGATGCAACGCCCCAGCGCGGCCGCCGCACTCGACGCGGATCGCCCATCGTACCCAAGTGCGGACATGAGTGTGTCGGCATTGCGCGCGGTCGCCCCGATCCCGGGCGATCGGCGAAAGCGGTGACGGATCAGGCGCCATGCGGAATGGCTGATCGCTTCTTCGCGCGCGCGGCGGAGAGGCTCGACGTCCAGAGAGGACGTATGGGTGCACGGCGTGCCGCCGGATTCGAGACGATACGGCTTCGCTACCGGGTCATAGAATGCCCAAGCGTCGTACATTGCGGCGGAGAGGTGGAACAGATTGCGCGCATGGACTGTCGGGCGCGCCAGGTCGTCACGAATTGCTTGCAAGAGTATTTCCATCCAGCGCCGGGCAACCGATCCGCTCGCATCGGACCGTCCCGGTCCGGGCAGATAGTTTGCAAACACGGTTGCCGGACCGGCCGGCATTGCGAACACAGTGCGGCGGGATCGGGGTTCACGAAAATCCCCACCGCCCTCGCTGCTCCAATGGCTGAATCGGTATCCTCCTGGGGGTGCTTCCGCCGAGACGGAGACATTGTCGCCGACTGCATACAGGCCCGTGCCGGCTCCCCGGACGACGCTCAGCAAATGGCCTTCGGGGGCCGGCTGGCGGACTGTCAGGCGGCGGTCTGCGGCAATGTCGATGAGCCGGCTCGCCGGGCTGCCAGGGCCCGGCCACCTGACCTCGACGGAGTGTACGATCCGGTCGCGGCCCAGTCCGAAATGCAGCCTCGGCGGCGCCTGCGACAGGTAGGACCCGCCGAAGCGGACTTCCTGCATCTGCGAACCGGACGCCGTTCGAATTGTGACACGGGCGCCGATCGCGAGCGGGTTCCCGTGCCGGCCGACGAGTTCGATGTCGATCCAATGATTGCGGTTGTCGAATACATTCCTGTAGACGGTGGGACCGGCGCCGTGGTTCGCGATGAAGATGTCGATCCTTCCGTCGTCATCGTAGTCGGCGCAAACTACGCCCCGGCCTTGGCCGGTGTGGCGGATCCCAAGCGTCGAAGCCCGCTCGGAAAATGTACCGTCGCGATTCGACATGAACAGGCGGGACGGATCCTTCAGGAATGTCTCGATCTCTCTTTCCTTACCGCTCGCGTCGTCGATAAATTGGCCGAACCAGCCGTTGGTCTGGAACAGGTCGAGATGGCCGTCATTGTCGAAGTCGGCAGCGCAAGCGCCCCAGCCCCAGCCTCCCGCGCGCACGCCGGAAACTCCTGTTGCGTCGACGAAGGTTCCGCTTCCGGCATTTCGATACAGCCGGTTCCCCGAGGGGCCGAAGCCGGACTCGCCTCGCGTGTCGTGGATGCTGGTGACGAACCAGTCCTGGTCCCCGTCCCGGTCGAAGTCGCCAACTGCGGCTCCCATGCCGTTCTCGTCGGTAATCGCGGAGCCCGTTGTGTCAACGAAAGCGACGCCCGACTCGTTGCGAAGTACCTGGGTTGAACCGAAATCGCCGGCCAGGAGCAGGTCGGGGTCGCCGTCGGCGTCGATGTCGGAGAACACCGGTGTAAAGGAATACTCCCGCAGGATATTCCTGCCCGGCTCGGTAGCGGGCTTCACCGGCACGATATGGCTTATGTCCTCATACCGTCCCCTGCCGTCGTTCCGCCAAAGATAGTTCGATAGACGTTTGCGGTCGTTCCATCGTTCGCCCCAATGGGCGAAAAAGAGATCGAGGTCTCCGTCGGAATCTATATCGGCGGCGGACATGGAAGTGGCCGAACTGTCATTTTCCATGCCGAACCGGAGGGCCGCCTCGACGAAACGAACCGTCGACTCCTGCCGAAAGACCTGCACGCCTTTGGATTGGATCGAAACGAAGTCCGGCCGGCCGTCCCGATCGAGGTCGATGATGTACCCGGCCCTGTCGAGCGATGCCGGATCGATGCCGCGATTGTCCTTCCACCGTTCGAAACGGCGCCCGTTCCAGCTGAAGAGCCGTCCGGCTTCGCCCCGGCCGTGCGCGACATAGAGTTCCAGCCGGCCGTCGCCGTCAATGTCGGCCAGCGCCAATCCTCCACCTTCCCGACCCGCACCCCCGGCCTCCGCATCGCTTCCGCCGACGGGGCGTTTCAGGCGATAGTCGAGACCCAGCAAGCCCGTGACTTCTGCAAAGCCTGCTCGGCGATCCGGGCCGGGCTGTGCCGGTCCGCCCGGTGGTTGTGCGGCCGCATGCGGGGTTATCGAGGCCGCCATGAACATGAAAAAAAGGCCGGCGCAGGCCAGAACGACCGGGAGCCGGAACCGGCGGCGATTCCCGGGCCTCGGGCGAAAAACGGATTTCGGCGAAGCGAGCGACCGCCCCCGGAGGAGAGCCATCCGCAGGTTTCTCCGCGAGCCGTCGGCAGCCGGGTATACCGTCCGGCCGGCACTGGACCGGTCCCATTTTCCTGCCTCGGCCGACAGTTCGCATGGCATGCACCGCTGCAATAAATTTACGCAACCGCGTCGACACAACCGGGTGGGCATGGCATCGATCTCCTGGCGGTATTGCGATCGCCCGCTATTCCGAGTGCAAGGCGGCAATGGGGTCGAGCCGGGCCGCCTGGTAGGCAGGCTGGAAACCGAAGAAAATGCCGACGACAGAAGCGACGCCTATGCCGAGCGAAATGGAAATCCAGGAAACGAAGAAATCCCATTCAGTAAAATGACAAACAGCATAAGTTCCCCCGATCCCAACGGCCGTGCCCAGCACCCCTCCCAAGAGGCACAGGATGACCGATTCGGCCAGGAACTGGCCCTGGATGTCGCTTCGGCGCGCGCCCAATGCCCTGCGCAGGCCGATTTCACTCTTACGCTCGGCAATGGACGCGATCATGATATTCATGATTCCGATACCGCCGACAATCAGCGCAATGCTACCGATGGTGCCAAGCAGCAAGGTCAGAAGCTGCATTTGCTTTTCCATCTGCTCGATCAGTTCGGTCGCGCTATCGACAGAGACGTTCAGCCCCTTGAGCTTGCGTTTGAAATAGGCGTGAATCTGCGTTGTCGCCACGGTGTAATGAACGCCCCGGCTCGAACGCGCGACAACCGTACGTATGCCTTTGCCGGGTAAGATGCGCTGGGCGTTGCGTATGGAAAGGAAGACGGACCTGTTCGGGTTGATATCGAGAGACAGCGTGTTTCTATCCGGGGTTTTGACCAACACGCCCACGATCGTATAACGCTGGTTATCCAACTTGATGACTTCACCAACAATCTGCCTGGCGCCGACGCGCCGCATCGCGCTTGCAACATCTGCACCGACCACGCCGAAATAGCTTCGATCGTCCAGATCGGAAATAAATCTGCCTTCCTGCAGTTTCAGTTTGACGATTTCCGCGAATGAAGAAGTCACGCCATTGATTTGGCCCTGGCCGATCTTTCTTCCCAAATATGACAGCGCCTTTGTAGAGCCCAGCCGCGGTGCGCTCTGTACGATCGTCGGCACCTCGATAGACAACCCCATCGCAAATTCGCGCGGAATCTCTGTCGCCTGTCCACCGGTCGGCGAGCGGACGCTTTGTACGACAAGAAGTTCGGTGCCCAGTTCCTCGAACTCTTTGAGCGATTCGGCTTTGGCGATTAGTCCGACGGAAATCATTGCAATGATCGAACCTATGCCGATCACAATCCCGATAATGCCGAGGATGGTGCGTTGTTTGGCCAGGACAAGGCTGTGCATTGCCTCCTGGATATTCGCCCTGAGGATCGATTTCCTTCGACCGATCATGTCCATTGCCGCGTTTCGGTCTCAGACGCCCGACCTCGTTCACCCGTGAAAGAATGCCCGGTCTGCATGCGCCATAAAACTCCCTCGGGACAATCGAACAATCACCGCTCGGCCACGACAATCTCGTCGTTGGTTTCGATGCCCTGCAGAACTTCCACCGAGTCGATTGTCGTCACGCCGGTTTTCACCTGAACATCCCGGATCCGCGAAGGCTTCTTTTCCTTGACCCTGAGCCACGGCCTGTTCTTCCGCATGACGACGGCTGCTAGCGGAACCATCAATGCGGCCGGATTGTGGTAGGTGACGACTTCCAAATCGACCGACATGCCGAGGCGCAGCCGCCCGCGCTGCGCAGGCTCCAGCGCCTGCAGCAATCCAACTACCTCGAAAGTGGGCAGAGCGCTCCGTTCGAACGTTCGCGCTTCCGAGGAAACGTGGCTTATTTCACCTTCGATGACGAGACCGGGAAAGCCGTCGCCGGTCGCCCGAATCCGTTGGCCGGCCCGGATCTTGGAGATGAACACCTCGTCCACGGCGGTAACGACGGACATCCTCCGGAGGTCGCCGATGGTGAGCAGCAGCTGACCCTCCTGCACCGATTGGCCCTTGGCCAGCTCCCCGCCGCTCTTGTCCGCCCCAGCGGAGGCGTCCTTGCGAATGTCCAGAACGATTCCCGAGATGGGGGCGCGAACCAGCACATCCTTCAGGCCTTGCTCCAGCGCATGCATGCGCTCTCGCGCATTGTCGAGCGCCAGTGTCGCCATTTGCCGGCTTTCCTCGTTTTTCTTGGCGAGCACGGTTTCGAGATTCTGCTTGGCGGCTGCAAAATCCAGCTGCAGGTTGAAATATTGCCGTTGCGCGGCGCTGTGCTGATTGGCCGGGATCACGCCCTGTTTCAGGAGCGCGGCGGCAATGTCCAGCTGGTTCTTCTGGTTTTTCAGCGCCACTTCCGCTTTTGTGAAGGCGCGTCTGGCCTGGGATGCTTCGGGTCCGCTTTCCCAGTCCCGCAGCTGCCTGAATTCCTTGAGCGCCTTGATGTAATCGCTGCGCAATTCGCGGTGCTTGCGTCTGATCTCCGATGTCTCGAGCTCGACCAGCCGTTGGCCCTGCTTAACCGCCTGGCCATACTGAAAAAACACCGCGGCTATCTTGCCCGAAACCCGGCTGGTGACGTTCACCTCCCGCCAGGGCGCCAACCGGCCGGTCAATGAAATCGAGGACATCACCGGCCTTGGACGGACGACGACCGTGCGCGAGCCCTCCACGTCTTGCGCCGTGGCAGACAAGAATGCGTTGGCATCGGCGACGCCGGACACGGAGAGTTCGTCGTCGGGCCGGACAACCCAACCGAACATGCCGGCCGCCACAAACAGCGCTATAACGAGACCGGTGGCGGCAATTCTGGCGGCCTGAAATTTTTTTGCCGTGGATTCCAGTACCGAGTTGCTCTCCTCGATCTTTCGGTAGGCTTGCTGAAGCTCGACGTTCTGGACCTTCAGCGACTCTGCCATCCGGGCTTCCGCCCGGCGCAGTTCCTCGATTTCGGTCGTGTCGCTGAATACCGCGATGACCCCCAGCGTTTCCTCCAGGCGGTCGCCGAGACGCTTCAGGTAGGAAGAACTTACCGAAAGGACCTTTGCTTGTTCGCCACAACAGACTGTTACTATTCGGCGATTGCCGACAGTGCCGTCGGCGATTGCATCCAGAATGGTCTGGCTGAATTCATCCAGTCTCTGGCTGGCGAGAAACGCTTCGGCAAAGTTCCGTCCCAGAATTTCGTCACGGTCCAATTCCAGAATATCCGCCGCCGCGGAATTGACGAGCATGATGGTGCCGTCGAAATTCACGGCGATAACGCCGTCCGACTGGCATTCCAGGATCGTTTGGGAAAGGAAGGATTCGCCAGATCCCGTCACGCCGTTGACCTCGCAAGCATTTGCAACGGCCACTTCGCGTCCGCACGGTGTATGCCTGGGCAGCAAAGATCGCTGCGGCAACAGGCGCTATCGTAGCGGACCGGACTTTTCCGGTTGTGGCAGTCACCGAATTGACTGCGGACAGGCCGAAACCGGCCCCTGCGGCCGTACGACCCGGGCATTCGCGCGGTCCTGCCTGTCAATGCGACAGGTCGGAGCAGCATGTAGTCGCCCGGATGTTCCGGGTGGGGATGTGTCGGCGGACTTGCGGTTACGCGCCCGGTGCGGATGCTCCGGGTGGGTATGTGTCGGTGGACTTGCGGTCACAGGTGGAATGGTCGCTGCAGCAATTGACCGACCGGATTTTCCTTCCCCAGGTTGTATCGATAGACCCGGACACAGATGATCGGACTATAGTTGCTTGGTCCGCCACACCCTGATTTGACGTATTGAAGCATGTATCGATTCCATGAACAGTCGTGCATACCCGCAATTGCGCCGCATTAATTGTCTTTGTTTTGTCAGAGCCGCCCTTTACGTCGACTTTGATCTTGATCTCATGCAGACAATAGTTATACGCATGGTAAGTGCGGTTTGTGTGCGATGACGCTAGGCAGTAGCTGTCGGCAGACGAAACCCGCTGGCTGCTTCCGCAACTAGCGCCGGCGTGGTTTGCGAAGGCCACGATGCCAAACAAGGCGATGGCAGCGGGCAGGAACGTTCGGGTCATCGGGCTTCTCCTCTAGTTCGGCGGGTATGTGTCGGTGGACTTGCGGTCACAGGTGGAGTGGTCGCTGCAGCATTTGACCGACCGGATTCTCGGTCCCCAGTCTGTGTTGATGCTCCCCGACGCGGATGTCCTGGCTATAGTTGCCCGGTTCGCGAAACTCTGATCTGACGTATTGAAGCAAAGATCCGTTCCATGAACAGTCGTGCATACCCGCAATTTCGCCGCACCAATTGTCCTTGTTTTGTCAGAGGCGCTCTTTACGTCGACTTTGACCTTGATCTCATGCAGACAATAGTTATGCGCTTCATAATGGCTTCTGGTATGCCTTTCCGTCAGGCAATCGCTGTCGCTGGCCGAAACCCGAGAGCCGCTGTTGCAACTCGCGTCCGCGTGGTTTGCGAAGGCTGCGATGCAAAACAAGGCGATCGCAGCGGGCAGGAAAGTTCGGGTCATTGGGCTTCTCCCCTATTGTCCGGCGACGGGTTCGACTGCGTCCTGGCGGTAACGTACGGCCGCGGTAAGGAGCGACCCGGCGGGCAGGTTCCGGTGGACCGGCGGACGCGTCTGGCGCGATCCCTGCTGCGTGCGGCCGTCCGGATTCCGGGTGCGCAAATCCGGCTTGCGGCATAGGAATGACCGCGCCCCGTCGACACCTCCGGGACCGCTGCAGCACAGGGGCTGAGCTCAACTGTGCATGAACGGTAAATCCCGCGCCGGACCAGGAATTCCATGCCTGACACTCCGCCTGGAAACCGATTAGTCAAAGCATAGGTTGGCCAACCAACCAATGTCAAGACTCTTTCGATGTGTCACGGGGAAATGCAACTGCCCAGGATGGGTTGGCGTGGGAAGCGGAAAATGAGTCAACCTGTTGCCCGGCACGGTGCCTGGACGCCGATCGGCGCCATAAGCGATACCTGCCGCTTCGCGACCGACCGGCGTATGCTTGGCCAGCGAAGATCGCGACGGCAAACGGCGCAATCGCGCCGGACGGGACTCTTCCGGTCACGTGACTTGGCCCAAATTCACTGTCGACAGGTTTGAATCGGGCCTCGCGGCGGCGCAACCCGGGTATTCGAGCGATGCTGCCGGTCAGCGCGATCACGGCGGATAGCTGTTGGAGGCCCGCCGGTCGCAATCGGTCAGGTCCGAGCAGCATGTGATCGCCCGGATTTTCCGTCCCCAGCTGGTGGAGATGGAGCCCGTCGCGACAGTCGGAACAATTTCCGTGCCGGGCGTCGCATGATTTGTGCTCTGGCACCTCCACTCGGTATAAGGACCGGAACCTATGAGAAAATCTCCACATGCCTGGAGAGCGGCGCCTCCAACAGTTATTTTTTGTCTGAGCCGTTTTTTATGTCAATTTTTACCCTGAGGTCATGCCGACAGTGGTTTGTCACCGTATAGCTGCTATTGGAGTGCGTTTCCTCCAGGCATTCGCTGTCGCCGGCCGAAACCCGCTGGCTGCTTCCGCAAGTGGCTTCGGCCTGGCTCGCGAAGACCGCGACACCAAGCAGCGCAATCGCGGTTGGCAGGTATCTTCCGGTCATGGGCTTTACTCCGTATCTCTCGTTGAAAGGTTTGGTTGGGACTTTGCCGAACCTGCGGCCCGGGCATGGAGCGAACCGGTCGCCCAATTCGATCAGGGCGGGTAAGATTCGGTGGACCGGCGGTTGCACGAGGTATGATCCTTGCAGCATGTGACCGCCCGAATCCTCCGTCCCCAGCTCGTAGAGACGGTGCCCGACGTCGAGGTTGGGACGATTTGCGCGCCGGGCACCGCAACGACTATTGTAGTGCACCTGCGCTCCCTTTCACCGTATCGGCCGCGAACGTTTTTGCAAGATTGCATGGTGGCAGCGCCGACATTTACCGAACTGTCGGAGCCGTTCTTTACGTCAATCTTCACCTTGATTTCATGCAGACAGTGGTTCTTGGCCGTATAGCTGCTACTGGAATGCGTTTCCTCCAGACACTGGCTGTCGGCGGCCGAAACCCGCTGGCTGCTTCCGCAACTAGCGCCGGCGTGGTTTGCGAAGGCCACGATGCCAAACAAGGCGATCGCGGCGAACGCGAGCTTTCCGGTCATGGGCTGTGTCCTGTATTCTCCGTTAGCAGGTTGGATTGCGTCCTGGCGGAACGTACGGCCCTCGCCTGGAGCAAACCGGCCGGTCAGTATCCGGCCGGATAGGTATCGGTGGACCGGCGGTTGCAGGAGGCATGGTCCTTGCAGCATGTGACCGACCGAATTCTCCGTCCCCAAGTGGTATCGATGGACCCGGTCTCACGGGTCGTTATTAAGCCCAATGCGATGCTCGCATGGTCGGGATCGCCGGAAACAAAGCATTCCGGCTCTCCTCTGATAATTGTGCATACCTGGAAGAGTGCTTTACTAATTTTTTTTGTTTTGTCAGAGCCGCCTTTTACATCGATTTTAGTTTTTATTTCATGCAAACAAGCATTCCTCGCCGTCCAGCCGCCATTGGTATGGGTTTCCCACAGGCACTGGCTGTCGCTGGCCGAAACCCGCTGGCTGCTTCCGCAACTGGCGCCGGCATGGCCTGCGAAGGCCACGATGCCAAACAAGGCGATCGCAGCGCACACGATTTTTCGGGTCATTGGCGTTGTCCCCTGTTGTCGGTTGGCGGATCTGTTCGCGTCTCGGCGGTGCGTACGGCCTTGGTATGGAGCGAACCGGCCGTCCAAAGCGTTCCGGGCGGGCAGGTATCGGTGTTCCGGCGGTTACAGGAGGAATGATCCTTGCAGCAAGTGACCGCCCGGTGTCCGCGTGCACTGGTCCGGCTTGCGGCATCGGGATGACCGCGGTGCCGGAGGCGGCGAAGCCGCGGCCGCGCGACGGAGCGGAAACCGCGCCCCGTCGACACTGCGGGAACAGATACTGCGTAGAGGCCGAGCCGGAATGTATGTGAGCGGGAAATCCCGCACCGGATCAGCAACTCCATGCCCAAGTCTCCGTCGGGAACCGTATCGACCGACAAGTATAGGTTGGACAACCAACCAAAGACAACTTCATATTTGAAGGAGTCGCGAAGTGGAGTGGGGCCCCCGGGGCCGGACAGCTGGCTTGAAATGATTTGACCGGTGCGTCCGGCATTCGAAGGATCGACGCCCATGGCGAAGGCGGGGGTCCACAGCATCGCGTTCAAGCGCCAGGTCGTTCAGGGGTATCTCGCCGGCGAGACGCTGCATGGCCTGGCACGGCGCCACGACCTGTCCCGGAACCCGGTCCGGATCTGGGTCGACGACCATGAGGCCCGGATCGCGGCGCTCGAGCGCCTGGTCGGCAAGCAGGCTCTGGAGCTCGAGCTCCCAAACGGCTTGCGCCCGGACCGGCGCCGCGTGAACCCCTCGACCCGGTTGTGCCCGCCCGCGACGGCCGCCAGGTCCGGACCGGGTTCTGACGGTCGATCCCCGCCAGCAGGTAGCCGAGCTGCGCCGCGCTGATCGACACCGCACCGCCCGACGTCAACTCCGCCAATGCTTCCGACATGTGCGATCGTGTCCACTTGAACCCTGGTGGACACCTCGCAGGTGCTCACTCCCGATCGCACAGCCTCATCGCATCGCGCTAAACGGGGAAGGCGGCCCACGGCGGAGGCTTACACGGAGAGCTTCATGAAGACGCTGAAGGTCGAGGGCGTCTATCCCATGGCCTTCGAGAGCGCCGAAGACGTCGCCGAACACCTGACGCGCTTCATCGACAGCTGCAATGAGAGGCGCCTGCACTCGGCGCTCGGCTACTTGAGCCCGGAACGCCCCGCGGAGAAGCTGCCGCGCACGCCGGTCAATGCGGCTGCGTGAAGATGTCCAGCCCCGGGGAACAGACCGACCGTCCGGACAGAATTGCATCCACCGAGCGGACGATCTGGCGCAGGAGCGCCTCGTCCGAAGTCGACCGGGAAAGAACCTGCATTCCGAGGTATACCGCCCGAAGCGCATGAGACGTTTCGGTCGGATCGAGAACACCCTGTATTTCTCCCTTGGCCTGTCCTCGCTCGATCAGGTTGCGAAGCGAGTCCAGGAGGAGGTTGAACACCTGTTCGACGATTTCCGAAACGTCGTTGTCGTCCGCAGCCGATTCGAGCGCAGCATTGACGACAAAGCACCCTTTTGGAACCGTGTCGTCTCGCGAAAGGCCGATAGCGATCTCGAAGAACTTGACGATTGCGTTCCGTGGCGAGGACCGCCGGGCCAGTTCGGCTAGCGGAGCCTCCCAATGTTCGTGAACATAGTGTCGGACCGCTTCCAGATACAACGCACGCTTGCTGCCGTACCTGTAGTGCAGGCTGCCGGGAAGCGCACCGGTCTCGGCCGCAATATCCCGGATCGACACGCCGCGATAGCCATGTCGCCAGAATAGCAGCATTGCTCCCTGTGTGATCGCTTTGCTGTCCAATTCGAGGAAATTCTCGTCAATTTTCAAGCGAGCCGCTGGTGCTGTAGCGGCTCAAGGGACGCCGACACCGGCGTTGGCTCGGTGTACCGGGCAACGGATCATGGTAGCGTACGCCCCTGGCTTCCTCAGCGTTGTGTGCGCTATTGTGCTGTCATGTTGGCACCTGTTCGTATTATCGGACACCGTATCGTGTAGTTGATCTTCTATTTCTTGGTAGTAATGTAACTCTTTGGTTGCACTACTGTCAATCCGGACCGAAAGTTGCTCGTTTTTGGCGTGGGCCCCTTGGGCCGGACAGGTGGATTGAAATGACTTGACCGGTGTGCCGGGCTTTCGAAGGATCGACCCACCCGGCGTGCGCGCCTGGGCGACGGCACCGACGGGCGGGTGCGTATGCTCGGCATCTCCAAGCGCGGGGACCGATATCTGCGAGCCCTGCTGATCCACGGCGCCCGTTCCGTGCTCACAACCGGAAATGCGCCGCCCGAGTGGGCGGTACGTCTCGCCGAGCGGCGACCGGCCAACGTCACCACCGTCGCGCTGGCGAACAAGACGGCGCGCACGATCTGGGCCTTGCTGGCCCATGCGCGACGCCGCGGTCTCGACTTCGGGCGCCGAGGCCTTCGAGGTGCGCGGCTTCCACGGCGGGCCGGGCGCGCTCGACATCGACCTGCGCGGGACCGCCGTCGCCACGACCGGGGACGGCGCCCATGGCGTCGTGATCTATCGTTTCGGCACGGGTTCCGCCCGCGCCGCCGGCCCGGGGGCGAGCGGCATCCAGATTGCCCGCCTCACGCGCGCGGGCGCCTTGCGTTCACGAACTACGAGATGGACGTCTCGTCCCGGGATCGGGGGAGCCTCGCGCGAGGGGTCGAGGCGAGGGGTCACTCACAGGTCATCGAGGCGGGCCGGCACATCGCCGTCGGCGAGACGGTGACGCTCACCCCCCGGGGCGTGGACGGAGCGCCGCTGGCTGTCGGGAGGCGCGTTCCGCCCTCGCGGCCGCTCGGTGCGTGACGGCAAGGGGCCCTGTCAACGGCGGCCGGAACAAAGCACCACGCGGAGCGGCCGGGCGGTCCGGTTCGGATCAAGTCTCAGCTCTTGCAACTCGAAAATATGGCAGCAAGGACTTTCAGCAGTTTGGCTAACCTGTGGCCCTTGTCGGCCGCGGCGGCAAGTAACTCATATGCACACACAGCGTCCTCGGACAGCCATGTGTTCATCAGATACATCACGCCGAGGTTGTATTGGGCGTTGGCATTTCCCTGCTCGGCGGCCATGCGATACCAGCGCACGGCTTCCACGTCGTCTTCCGCCACCCCATTGCCATTGTCGTACATCAACCCGAGATTGAACTGAGCATCGGCGTATCCCTGTTCGGCGGCCATGCGATACCGGCGCACGGCTTCCGCGTCGTCCTCCGCCACCCCTTCGCCGTTGTCGTACATCCAGCCCAGGTTGTTCTGCGCCTTGGCGTTTCCCTGAGCGATCGCCATACGATACCAGCGCATGGCTTCCGCGTTGTCCTCCGCCACCCCATTGCCATTGTCGTACATCACGCCGAGATTGAACTGGGCATCGGCGTATCCCTGTTCGGCGGCCATGCGATACCGGCGCACGGCTTCCGCGTCGTCCTCCACCACCCCGTTGCCGTTGTCGTACATCCAGCCCAGGTTGTTCTGCGCTTTGGCGTTTCCCTGAGCGGCCGCCATACGATACCAGCGCACGGCTTCCGCGTCGTCTTCCGCCACCCCGTCGCCTTTGTCGTACATCGCGCCGAGATTGTTCTGCGCATCGGCGTGTCCGTGTTCCGCGGCCATGCGATACCAGCGCACCGCCTCCGCGTTGTCCTCCGGCACTCCTTCGCCGCTGTCATGCATCCAGCCGAAATTGTACTGCGCATCAGCATGCCCTTGCTGCGCCAACTCTTCAAAAATGGCAAACGCCCTTTTCATGTCTCCTTGGTCGTATGCTCGCACTGCATTTTCGAACGCACCGGCAATCGCATTCCCTGTCCCCATGAGAACGCAGACGACTGAAACGGCCACAAATCGAGCCATGCCAGGTGCCGGGAACGACCGAGAGAGCAAGCGTTCTATAGCCATTGTGTTATTCCGACTTTAGGTAGCAGAGCGGGGCGGCCGGCTTGGCCGAACGATCGCCTTGGGGACGACCGACCGATATTCCCCGTATTCGCCCGGCGCTTTCCATACGGCGCCGTAGTAGCTTTCGCCATCCGACGGAAGGACGTACACGTCGTCGCCGGGGCGTTCGCGGTCGTAGTCTATCGACAGCCCCCCGCCGAGCCGGACCGTGAAGTCACCGGCGGTCTCGTCATGGCCGTAGAATATGTCGCCCCCGGCGGGGTCGCAGGTGGATGGCGTGCAGACCACCTCCCGCCCGGGCTCCGGCGGGCCGCACTCGTTGCCGGCACGCGCCTGGCCGGCGATGCCGATCGGGTCAGCCAACGCGAGCGCGGCGGCCGCCCTCGACAGGCAGCGGCCGGTTCCCGCTATCCCGGGCCGAAGCCGATGGGGCGCCTCCACGACAATCTCCCGCCACATCGCCCCGCCTCCATTCCGACACCCGATTGCGGTCGAGATCAGGCGTCAACCCTGCGGAAGGTGGGTTCCGGACCATCCCATCCCCGGCGATCTATGCACAGCTCACGAGGCGGTGACAACGGAAGATTGAAGACAAATTATGTAATATCATCAATGTGTTAATGAGATAGTGCGAACGAGAGGGTTGTCTACACGAACGACGTGGGAAGCTACAAGCCGACGCCAAAATTCCTGCGCAAGAGGGTACGCAACCCTGTCGAATCCGGCGGCGTGCGCGACCGCGACCGGTTGCCCGGCACACAGCGTTGACATGGGTGTCGGCGTCGCTCCGCCGGCAACCTCTCCGAGCCGCAGCCGCTCAGGAGTCGCCGGCGATCAGGCCCATCTCCCGTGCGCGGCGCAGCGCCTCGGCCCGGTTGCGCGCCCCAAGCTTGGCGAACAGGTTGCGCAGGTGAAAGCGCACGCCGTGGGTGCTCAGGCCGAGCTCCGCTGCAATCTGCTTGTCCCGCCGTCCCGCGAGCCGCTGCAGGACCTGCCGCTCGCGCGCGCTCAGCACCCATTGCCGCGGGTCGTCCGCGCCCTCCATCGCCGTCAGGAGCGCACGCGCCGCAGCCCCGGCATCCGCGTCGGACGCGGTTTGGAGACGGGCGGCCAGGAGCTCGGCACAGTCGGCGCGCTCGCGCACCAGCGGCCCCGCGTAGGGCGTTTCGGCGTAGGCGCGGAGATAATCCTCCACATGGGCGACCGCCGCAGCCCCGTCGCCGACGCGCCGTTCCAGCACCGCCGACAGGGCGAGCGCGCGCATCAGCGTGCGCTTCAGCCCCCGCGCCGCCGCCGCCGCGCGCAGCTCGCCCGCGAAGCCGCGGGCCTCCTCGAAGCGACCACGCCCGATCGCCAGGCGCAGGCGGGCCGAGGACAATGCCTCCATCTCGCGCCAGGTCTGGCCGGCGAAATCCAGGCAGCCGGCCGCGTCCGGGGGCAGATCGGCCGCCTCCCAGGCCCGTTCGGCGTCGCCGATCGGCCCGGCGGTCGCCAGCAACGACACCCGGAGCGCCGACACATAGCGCAGCAGCGCCGGCAGCCGGGCGCGGCGCACGTAATCCAGCATCTCGTCTGCGCCCGCCAGCGCCGCCTCGACCCCCTCGTTGCGAAGCCTCGCCTCCAGGACGGCGCCGCCCGCCGCCGCGTAGGCCTGGAAGGGCGTGTTGCCCCGCGTCAGCGCTTCGGGGACGCGATCCAGCTCCGCCCCCGGCGCCGCGCGGCCGCATTCCAGCGAAAGCTCGTGCAACAATACGTTGCACACGGTCGCCGGTTCGGGGTCGAGCATATATTGCTCTGTGGCGACCCGCTCGGCGCGGCGGTAGAGCGCAGCCGCGTCCTGCACCCGGCCCTGCGCCATCGCAGCCTGCCCCTCCTGCAGGTCCATGAACATCGACATGTAGCGGCTCTGTGCAAAGCACTGCCGCGCCCGCGCGGCATGGCCAAGCGCCTCCCCGATATTCCCCGTCAGGTTGCCCGCCAGGCAAAGGGTGTATTCGAGGATCCCCCGGGTCAGGACATCCAGGTGCGGCGATTCCGCGAGCCGCGCAACGTCGGCCAGATGCGTGCGCATCATCGTCGAGCCCAGGTTCTCGCTGCCGTAGAGCAGGATCGTGCCCCGAACCACGCAATGGTCCGCCGCCAGCGCGAGCGCGGCGCCGCTCGCATCGACCTGGAGGCTGTCCAGAGCCCCGGCCAGCGCGCGGTATCCCGCCCTGGCCTCGTCCATCCGCCCCGACAGGAGCGACGACATGCACCGCACCAGCGCGAGGCGCGGGCGTGCCGCGACGGCGTCCTCGGTAAGCAGGCGGTGGGCGGCCTGAAACTGCACCGCCCCTTCGCGGTGATACAGGCGCACGCCGCCTGCGGCCTCCACGATGTCGCCCGCAAGCGCCGGCTCCCCGGCCTCGACCGCATGGCGCATGGCGTCCACCGTCCGCCTCCGCCGCCCGAGAGCGCCGGCAATCCGCCGATGGATGGTCCGGAACCGCTGCGGCGCCTCGCGGAAGCGCTGCCGGGCGCAATGCTCCCGGATCAGCGGATGCAGCCGCCAGACCTCGGTTGCGCCGTCGCGCACCGGCTCGAGCAGCCCGGCCAGGACCGTCATCGTGTCGATCCGGCGCATCGAATCGCCGTGCTCCAACACCTCGTCGAGAAGCGCCGCGTCCATCCACTCGAACAGGCCGATGTCGAGCAGGAACTCCCGGTCCTCCGCCCCGAGGCCCGCGAACAGCCGCGACTCCACCCAGTTCTCCACCAGCTTGCGCGGAGCGCGCGCATCGTCGCGCCCGCCCCTCTCCAGCTCGTTCCGGGAAAGCCTGAGCGCGAAGGGCCAGCCGGCCGATTCCGACATCACCGCGTCCAGCCGCCGGCCGGACAGCTTGCCGCCGAAGAAGTCCGCGGCCTCCGCGCTGGTGAACCGCAGGTCGTCCGCCGACAGGATTTCGGCCTGGCCGTCCAGCACGGCGCCGACGACGTTCACGCCGGCGGGAAGCTCGCGGCCGGAAAAGGCCAGGTGCAGGTTCGGCGGGCCGCGCCGCAGCAGGAACTCGAGCAGGGCCGCCGCATCCGGGCCGCCGAGCCGTTCCATCTCGTCGAACACCAGCACGAAGGGCCCGTCACGGGCCTCGATCTCGCCGAGCGCGAGTCCGGTGCGGCCTCCGGTCTCGCCGCCCGCCTGTCCGAAAACCGAAATCCCGAGATCCTCCACATCCGCAGGCGCGCCGCCGGCGGCGCTCCGGCAGGCGCAGGCGACGTAGGTGTCCAGAACCGCGGGCTCGTCCTGCTCGTCCACGGAAACCCACGCGACGGGAATCCCGTTCTCGCGGACCCGACGGCAGCATTCGGCAAGCAAGGTCGTCTTGCCGAACCCGCCCGGCGCCACCAGCACCGTCAGGCGCCGCCGCGTCGGCATGGCCCGGTCCACCAGCCCGGCGCGATCGAAATACCCCGCCACCCGGTCGGGGATGGCGATCTTCTGGCGCAACAGCCAGGGGCGTGCGCGCCCGCCGTCGGCGCCGCTCGTGCCCGAGTCGGTTCCGGTCATCGGCCGCGCGGCTTCCCGGGTCGTGACGAGGTGCGGCGGAGGAATCGCGCCCCACGGAGTGTCGGCTCGCCGCTCATGGACATGCAGCAAGCGTAACGTCCCGGGAGCGGAGGTTCAGCCAGAATAATGTGCAGGGAATGGACGCTGCATGAACCTACAAAATACGCCGCCATCCCTACACGATTTGTCCCGGAAAATACGAGCTTTGTGCGCCCGCGCGGGCTCTTTCGGGCCTGTCGGTCCTATTGTCTTGACCGCCCCGAGGCCTTTCCCGCACCGTTCCGTCAGCAACATCCCGCCGTACTCGAGTCCTCCGCATGCACCTGCCGCAAGATCAGATACACCGCCCGAACGGCCGAAGCGCTCGCCAGACCGCGATCCTTCGCGTCCTGCGTTCCATCGCCTGTGCCACCGTCCTTTGCCTGGCGGCCACCGCTCTCTGCGTTCCCGCATCCGCGCAAGAGCCAAGGCCCGGCGGCACCCTGGTCGTCGCCGGCGGCGCGGGGATGCGCCATCTCAACCCGGCCGTGCAGTCCGGCGCCGACACCGGCCTCGGCGTCCAGCTCTTCGCCGGGCTGGTGCGGGTCGACGACGCGTTCCAACCCCGGCCCTATTTGGCCGAGCGCTGGGAGATCTCGGAGGACGGGCTGAGCTACACCTTCCACCTCAACCGGAACGCCCGCTTCCACGACGGGACGCCCATCACATCGCAGGACGTCGCCTTCTCGCTCGCCCTCGTCAAGCAGCACCACCCCTTCGGGATCGCGATGTTCGATGCCGTCGACCGGGTAGACACCCCCGATGCGCACACCGCCGTGATCCGGCTCGCCAGGCCCCATCCCGCGCTGATGCAGTCGCTCGTCCCCCTCCTCATGCCCATCCTGCCCAGGCACGTCTTCGGCGACGGCCAGGATCCCAAGACCCACCCCATGAACGCGGCCCCGGTCGGCTCCGGCCCGTTCAGGTTCGGCGAGTGGGTGAGGGGTCGGCACGTGATCCTCGAGCGCAACGACGACTTCTTCATCGAGGGACGGCCCCTTCTCGAGCGGATCGTCGTCAGGTTCTTCAACTTGCCTTCGGTGCGCATGCTCGCGCTGGAGAAGGGCGAAGTCGACTACTACCCCTTCGCCGGCTTGCGCTTCCGCGACATCCCGAGGATCGCGGACAACCCCGAACTCCGCGTGAGCGCAAAAGGCTACGAGGCGCTCGGCTCGCTCAACTACGTCGAGTTCAACCTGCGCGCGCCTCCTTTCGACGACCTGCGGGTTCGCCAGGCCGTCGCCTACGCCATCGACCAGGATTTCATGGTGAACACGCTGCACGGCGGGCTGCCGCAACCGGGCTACGGTCCGCTGCACAGCTCGAGCCCGTTCCACAGCGACAGCCTGAACCGCTACCCGGTGAACCTGGAGCGCGCTCGGAGGCTGCTCGACGAGGCCGGCTACCGACCGGATGGGGAAGGCGCACGCCTGAAGGTCGTTCTCGACTACCCCCCGTTCCACGCCGACAGCCTCGGAACCGGCGCGACCTACATCAAGTCCCAGCTGAGGAAGGTGGGAATCGCGGTCGATCTGCGCGCGGCCGCCGACTTCCCGAGCTGGGCGCAGCGCATCGCATCATGGGACTACCGGTTCACCATGAACACCCACTGGACCTATCCCGATCCCGTCATCGGGGTCCACCGCATCTACCTTTGCGCCAACATCAGGAAGACGGTCTGGTCCAACACCCAAGGATATTGCAACGAGAAGGTGGATGCGCTGCTTCAGGAGGCCGGAGCCACCCTCGACGTCGAACGACGCAAGGCGCTCTACGAAGTGTTTCAGCGCATGGTCAGCGACGCGCTGCCTCTCTACTTCATCAACGAGGAGCCCTATGTCACGATATCGCACCGGACGGTCATGGATCCGCCCGAAACGGTGTGGGGTCCCATGCAGTCGTGGGACGGGGTTTGGCTCGACCGGTGAGCCGGGGCGGCCGCATTGGACCGGGCCCCGCCGTCTTCGCGGCGGCGGCCTCCCGCTGGGCGTTCCGCGGATAGCGCAGACATGCGGCTCGCCCTGATCTTCGCGCGCCGCCTCCTCGGCGCCGCCGCCCTCATCGCGGCGGTTCTCGTCCTCAACTTCGTGCTGATCCGCCTCGCGCCCGGCGATCCCGCGCTCACCATCGCGGGCGGGATGGGCGGCGTCACCGAGGACATCCTCCGCGACATCCGCAGGGCCTACGGCCTCGACGCTCCCCTCCAGGACCAGCTCCTCCTCTACCTGGAACGGACGATCTCGGGCGATCTCGGATACTCGCTGTTCTTCAACGCGCCGGTTCTGGATCTCATCCTCGAGCGCCTGGGGCCCACGGTGCTGCTCGTGGCGACCGCGATGACGGTCGCGCTCACCCTCGGCACCTTCCTCGGCGTGCTCGCGTCGCGCAAGCCCGGAGGCCCCGTCGCCAACCTCGTCACCGTACTCTCGCTCGCCGGCTACTCGGCGCCCGTGTTCTGGACCGGCATCGTGCTGCTCCTCCTTTTCTCCGCCACGATTCCGCTGTTCCCGCTGTCCGGCATGTACGACGTGCGCCTTCAGGGCGGGGGCCTGCTCCGCGCGCTCGACGTCGCCCATCATCTGGTGCTGCCGGCGATCACGCTCGCCATCGTCTTCCTCGCGCAGTACAGCCGGATCGCGCGCGCCAGCATGCTCGACGTGCTCGGCGCCGACTACATCAGGACGGCACGCGCCAAGGGCCTCGGCGAGGGCGCCGTGCTCTTTCGCCATGCGCTCCGCAACGCGGTCCTGCCGGTCGTCACCCTCGCCGGCCTCCAGTTCGGCAACATGCTGTCGGGCGCGGTGCTGGTCGAGACGGTGTTCAACTGGCCGGGGCTGGGCCAGCTCGCATTCGAATCGATCCTGCGGCGCGACCACCCGACCGTCCTCGGCATCCTGGTCTTCGCAACCGCCATGGTGGTCGCGGCCAACCTGCTCACCGACTTCGCCTACCGCATCGTCGATCCGCGCATCCCCGCCGGGAGCGCCGCAACCGGCCGCCTGCCATGAGCGTGCGCGGCAACACCGATGTCACCGCACCCGGCGCAGGCCTCGCGCGCGCGCTGCACTCCAGCTTCTTCCGCAACGGATCCGCGCTTGCCGGACTCGCGCTCGTTTCGCTGGTGCTGGCTGCGACCCTCATCGCGCCCGCCTTCTATCCCGTCGACCCCTTCGACATCGTATGGCGTCCGCTCGCGCCTCCGGGCGAAGCGCCCGCGGTTCCGCTCGGCAGCGATTTTGCGGGACGCGACGTGCTCGCCGGGATCGTCCACGGCGGGCGCGCGACCCTCGCGGTCGGCGCAGGCGCCGCGGCCATCTGCGTGATCATCGGCATCGCCCTCGGCGCCGCCGCCGGGTTCTACGGCGGGCTCGTCGACGAGGCGCTCATGCGCATCGCCGAGTTCTTCCAGGTGCTGCCGGCCCTGCTCTTCGCGATGACGCTGGTGAGCCTGTTCGGCCCCGACCTCCTCACCATCGCCTTCGCCATCGGGGTGGTGAGCTGGCCCCCGGTCGCCCGCCTCACCCGCGCCGAGTTCCTGCGCATCAAGCAGCTCGACTACGTCAGGGCCTCCCGCGCGGTCGGCGCCTCCGGCGCCCGCCTCATCTGGCGCGTCATCTTGCCCAATGCCCTGCCGCCGCTCATCGTCGCCGCAACACTCGCCGTCGGCGCCGCCATCCTCTTCGAGGCCGGGCTCGCCTTCCTCGGGCTCGGCGATCCCAACACCATGAGTTGGGGCCTCATGATCGGCGCCAACCGGGATTTCGTGCTCGAGGCATGGTGGACCGTGACCCTGCCCGGCCTGGCCATATTCGTGACCGTGCTCGGCGTCAGCCTCGTCGGCGACGGCCTCACCGACGCCCTCGACCCGAAGTCCCGCGGCCGATAGTCCCAGCACGTTACGGTGGGCAAACCCGAGCCGGGGCGCACGCGACGCAGCCGCACCCGTGCCTCGGGCGCGTTTTCTTGGTTGGCGTATTCGACGGCCTCGAACGATCTCCACGGGCCGCGCCGGTGGATCGCCTCGGCCTTGTAGAGGCCGTTGATCGTTTCGGCCAACGCGTTGTCGTAGCTGTCGCCGACACTGCCGACCGAAGGATCGGTCCCGGCTTCGGCCAGGCGCTCGGAGTATTTGATCGACAGGTATTGGACGCCGCGGTCGCTGTGATGCACGAGGCCCGATCCCCTGGCGGGCTTCCGGGCATGTATCGCCTGTTCCAGGGCATCCAGAACGAAGCTTGCATGAGCCGTGCGGCTCACCCTGCCGCCGGCATCCGGCATCGGGTCGCTGCGCGGCCGGGCCGGGCATAATCCGTCTGGGTGGGGCGTGAGCCGCCACGTCCCGAGACCGAGACCCCGCTTGGCCTTCTCGTCGTCAGCGCTTCGCGCGCTCATCTCCCGGCTCCCCGCGTTGCGACAGGGCGCGTCCCAAGAGGGTGCGCTACGGAGTCAGGTGGGAGCGCGCTCCTCCGCGGCCAGACGGATTTTCCAATGGCGACCATTGGAAATGGTTATTGCCGGCGCAGAGGGGATCGGCCCGTTCGACCCGTTCGGGAACGCCGGGCCCTCCCGGGTAGGCCCCTCCGTCCGGAAGGACCGCCCTCGCGAGGACGCCGGCCTCCCGGCCCGCGCTCTCCCTCGTCCGCTCTTCGTCCATAGCGAACCGGCAACCGCAAATAAAATGCCGTACCAGGCAAGATTTATACCCGGGCGGTATTGCGCTGAGCCGATGCGGGCCCGGTCGCTTATTCCGTCACGGAGAGTTGTGAGCGCCCGCCTGCGGCTCCGGCCGGGTTCGGCCGCCTCCTGTCCTTCGCCGCGGCCCTGTAGCGGCGTCCATCGGAGGAGCATCCTGGAATGGCTCGATTGCTTCGATGATCACCGCCTGCTCGGCCCCATCGGCAACATCCCGCTTGCAGAGGCCGAAACGAATTATTATGCCGCCTGTGGGAAACTCGATATAGCGACATGACTCAAACGAAACGCCCTCCGGGAAAGCCGGGGCAGCTCAACCGCGGCCCAAGACACGATCCGATGACAGTTACGCTCTTGCAGGGGAAAGCCGATGACAGGGAGCCGAGTACTGACCGTGATGGCCTTCGGGCCTGGATGACCCGTAGCGTTCGCCCTTTGCCCGAAACAATCCCATTAGCACGGAAGAAGCAATGACAGCGGCAAGCGATCGGGATTTCACGAAAGTCGCAGACCTGGTCCGGGCAGAGGGCATCGACCCGACCACCGCCACGCTGGACGACGAGTTCTACCCGGCCCATCTGACCGTCGCACTGATCGACGCAGTATTCAATGCCAACATCGCTTATGAGCGAGTCAAACCGATCATGAATCGCTACTGCGAGCGCTTCGGTTTGCAACGGGCTCGCCAGTCACGCGACCGCCTTCCCCCTGTCGGGGATCAGGAAACGCTGAGGGACCTTCTCGACCGCTATACCGCGCTCGGCCGGGACGGGTTCCAGAACGACATTGCCCAATCCCGATATGTCTCACCCGGTACATGGCGGCGTCCCGTCCTGAAGTCCGAGAACGTCAGGCTGACAGCCATCGCGCTGTGCAGCATCGGAATCGAGACCTTGCAGGACGCGGCCCCAACCGCGGGCCGTGCCGACGACATCGGGCCGCGCTTCTTCCGTTGCGCGGTGTCGGCCCCCGCACGGTCAACATGTTCCTGATGTACGCAGGCCACCACGACATCGTGAAGGGGGACCGCCACCTCTGTCGCTTTACTGCCCGGGCCCTGGGCCGCAGCAAGGTGTCCCCCGACGAGGCCGAACACCTCGTCCGGTCCGCCGCAATCGCGCTCGCCATGCCACCGTGCCTTCTGGACTACGAGATTTGGAGGCTGGGTGCGGATGGCGGATGCAAGCGATGAGATGGCGCCACGGGAGAGTGCGACGATACCCGGGTCTTGGCCGTCTGGGAGCCTTCGTCGCCTCAGAGACATTCGATGACTCGCTGGATTTCCATGCCCCTACCGGCTGATTCAATGCCGGGCCGACATAACGTATGCATCCGCCGAAGACCGCAGGGGTACGTAGGCCGCCTTTGAACGGTGAGTGCGTGCGAGGCGGATTGGTTTGGGGCGGGAGCCGGCTTATGCGGCTCGATCGAGTTTCTGCTCCGGAACCCAGTTCCAGGGCAGGAGTTCTTCGAGCCGGCTCTGCGGGGTATCCGCGATGCGGCCGAGGACATCGGCGAGCCAGGCCTGCGGATCGACATCGTTGAGCTTGGCGGTGCCGATCAGCGTGTACATCGCCGCGGCCCGCACGCCGCCGCGGTCCGAGCCGGCGAACAGCCATGATTTTCTGCCCAGGGCAATACCCCTGAGCGCCCTCTCGGCGGCATTATTCGTGAGGCAGATGCGGCCGTCCTCGAGGAAGCGGGCGAACAGCTCCCAGCGCCTGAGCATGTAATCCATCGCCTTGGCCACCGGGGAATGGCGCGACAGCTTCCTGCGCTCGGCCTGCATCCAGTCCTTGAGATCGGCCAGCACCGGCGCGCTCATCTCCTTGCGCACGGCGAGGCGATGTTCGGCGGATTCGCCGTTGATCCCGCGCTCGATGTCGAACAGCACGTCGATCCGCTTCACCGCCTGCAGCGCCAGCGGCGAGATCGGCGGCGCGGTCTTGCCTCGTCGCTTGCTGGCCGCGATGTCGGCGAGCTCGAAGAATTTCCTCCTCGAATGCGCCCAGCACGCAGCCTCGGTGACAGGCCCCGGCAATCTCCCGGCCACATAGAGGCCGTTGTAGCCGGCGTAGATGTCGGCCTGGAGGATGCCGGAGAAGGTCTTCAGGTGCTCGACCGGGTGAGCGCCGGAGCGGTCGCGCGAGTAGCGGAACAGCGCCGCCGGCGGATCCGGGCCGCCGAACGGCCTGTCGTCGCGCACATAGACCCACGCCCGGCCGGTGGCGCACCTGCCCTTGGCCAGCACCGGCACCGGGGTGTCGTCGCCGTGCAGGCGGTCCGCCGCCAGCACATGGTCTTCGATCAGGTCGTGCAGGGGCCTCAACGCCACCGTGCACGCGCCCACCTGGTCGGCCAGGGTCGACAGGCTGAGATCGATCCCCTCCCGCGCGTAGCGGTCGCGCTGGCGGTTCAACGGCTGATGCTGGCCATACTTCTCGAACAGGATCATCGCCAGCAGGTTCGGCCCCGCCCAGCCACGCGGCGTCGGGTGGAACGGCGCCGGCGGCTGGCTGATCTTCTCGCAGCGCCGGCAGGTGAACTTCTCGCGCACCGTCTGGATCACCTTCCAGCGGCGCGGAATCACCTCCAGCGTCTCGGTGACGTCCTCACCGATCTTCGACAGCTTGTCCGAGCCGCAGCACGCGCAGGATGTCGGTGCGGGCACCACTACCCGTTCGCGCGGCAGATGCGCGGGGAGCGGCTTGCGGACCGGCCTGCGCCGGGTGAACCCCTCGACCTGCGTGGTCTCCGACGCCGCTTGCTCGGCCGCCAGCTCGTCCTCCGTCGCGCTCGCCTCGAGCTCGTCGAGCTGGAGTTCGAGCTGATCGAGGAGACGCTGCTTGCGCTCCGAGCGCGAACCGAAGAGCTCGCGACGGAGCTTCTCGATGGCCAGCTTCAGGAAGGCGATCTCCGCCTCGGCGTCGGACATCTTGGCCGCCGCGACGGCAGCCCGTGCTTCGGCCTCGGTCGCCTTCGCCTCGGCCCTGGAAGCCTTAGCCTCCGCCGCCGCAAGCGCCGTCTTCAGCGCGGCGATGTTGGTTCCGTCGAGCATCGGCGGGATCGAATCACATCGACCGATTCGCCGCCACGGCAATCTTGCCCGATGAGTCGCTTTGCCGCCGTCAGCCCGCTCGCGACGGCCGCCAGGTATGGACCGGGTTCCGCCAGTCGATCCCCTCAAGCAGGTAGCCGAGCTGCGCCGCGCCGATCGACACCGCACCGCCCGACGTCACCGGCCACTGGAACCGGCCGCGTTCCAGGCGCTTGGCGTAGAGCGAGGTCCCAACCCCGTCACTCCAGAGAATCTTGACGAGGTCGCCTCTGCGTCCGCGGAAAATATAGAGATCGCCCGCATGCGGGTCGCGACCGAGATCCTCCTGCACCTGCAGCGCCAGCGTGTTCATGCCGCGCCGCATGTCCGTCACCCCCGTCGCCAGCCAGACACGAACCCCGGCCGGGACCGGGATCATCGCCGCGCCAGGACCGAAAGGACCCGCCCCAGCGCCGCGCCGTCCACCTCCCGGTCGACGATCACCCGTGCACCGTCCGCCAGCGCGATCTCGATCCGCCCCGTCGCCGGCACGGCGCCGGAACCGGCATCGGGCGGGGGCGGCAGCAGGCGATCCGGTTCGACAACCACCGGAACGAAGCCGCCCCGCTCGCGAAACCGCCGCCGCCAGTTGAACACCAGGTTGGCGTTTACGTCGTTGCGCCGGGCCACCACTGAAACCGAAACCCCCGGCTGGTAGCTCTCCGCAACGATCCGGCGCTTCTCCGCCTCGCTCCAGCGTCTCCGCGAAGCAGCCCGCCTTGCCGGCAACCCCACCGACTTCTCATCTGAATCCGACATCTGCGATCGTGTCCACTTGGTCCTTGGTGGACACTTCCCAAGTGTCCACTCCCGATCGCACAAACTCGCGAAATCACATTAGGTCGAGAAGGCGGCCCTCGCCGGAGGCTTACGACATAACGGTGTTGACCATGTGTTGATCGTTGATTTCTTGGACGGTTCCAGGAATCAAAAAAGCCCTCGAAAACATCAGTGTTTTCAAGGGCTTGTTTTGGTTGCGGGGGCGCGATGTAGCCGCGACCATCCGATGACCCACTCTGCACCGCGTAGGAGCATTGTCGGTGCGGGTGGGTCTGTCAATACGGCATTTCAATGGGTTAGGGCGGGTCGGTGCGGCGCGCTGCGTGGCGGTATCGGCGCTGGCCCTGGGTCTGGCAGCGTGTAGCGGTTTTTCGGCGAACGAGAAGAAGGCGAGGACCGAGGCGGAGGCGGTTCGGGAGGTTCTGGACGGCCTGTCGGAGGATCGGGGTCCCGGCTGGTCGGCTCTGAGGGTATCGCCGCGGCCGTGGCTCGCGATGCGCAGGATGGTGCTGGAAGCTCGGGAGAGCCTTCCGGACGAGCTGCGGGGCGATGCGGCGGTAACGCTTCCGCTGAGCGATGTGCGGGAAGACGCCGTTTTGGCGGCGCGGATCGAAGCGGCGGCCGAGGTGGGCGTGCGGCTGGTCGGCGAGGGCGGCGGCGGAGTCGGAGGGTTCGCCCGATCGCTGCGGGACGGTTGGACGCCGGCGGGCGGCATCTGGACGGGTCCGCTCGACAGGTTGCTCGATGCGTGGTGCGAGGCGGGCGGCTACGAGTGGGAGGTTCGGGACGGCGAAATCGTCGTGGTTCGCCGCAAGACGGTCACCTTCGCGATAAACGCGCTGGCAGGGCGGCAGGAATACAGCGTGAGGACGTCGTCCGAGGATGCGGGGGGCGGCGAGGGTTCGGCGGGAAGCGCAAGTCAGAGCATAAGGACGGTAAGCCGGTTCGAGCCGTGGCCGGAGATCGTGCGGCAGGTAAGCGGCGTGTCGGGCGGCGGCGCGGTGGTTTCGGCGTCGGAGAGCAGCGGCAGCGTCACGGTGTCGGCGAGCCCGGCGGCGCTCGGCAGGGTTCGGGCGTATCTTGCCTATCTCAACGCGACGCTTTTGAGGCCGGTGACGCTTTCGGCGCACGTCTATTCGGTGAGGTTCGATCGCGGGAGCGATTATGAGATCGGCGTAGCCGGTCTGATCGAGAAGCTGTTCGGGGCGCGGTTGAGCGTCGACGTCGGGGCCGGGGAGATCGCGGTCGTGCGGCCGCGCGAGGTTGCCGAGAGCGGCGGTTATGCGGTGCGGGCGGCGGTGCGGGCGTTGCAGTCGGTCGGGACGGCGTCGAGGGTCTTGTCGGCCGATATTCCGTCGCTGAACGGAAAGCCCGCGCAGTTCTACGAGTTGCTGAAGACGGCGTATCTGAAAGAGATCAGCACGACGAGTACCGATACGGGTACGCAGTTGTCGTTGACCCCGGGCGAGATCAGCTCGGGGTTTTCCTTGAGCTATACCGCGAGGATCACGGCGCCGGACGAGGTTCTGGTGCGTGTGGTCGCGTCGTTGAGGGACCGGCCGCAATTCGCGGTGTTCGGGCCCAACGAAGCACAGCTTCAGCTTCCCGTATATGGCGACAGGGGCGTGCAGGCGACGCAGCGTCTGCGGCGCGGGGACGCGCTCGTGGTGTCGGGGTTCAGCGATCGGACGTCCTCGCTGGAGGGCGAAGGAACTTTCGATCCCCTGGTGCCGGCGCCGGAAGGGCTGAGGCGGTCCACCAGCTTGCGTATCGAACAGGTGCTGCTGTTGTCGGTGGATATCGGCGAGCCCCTGGGAATCTCGGAGACGAGCGGGACCGAATTGTGAGCGGGGTTCGCATCAACGGGACGGTCTATGTCGGCGGTCTGGACTGGCTGCCGCGCGGCGGGGCGGTGGATACCGCCCGGGAGGCGCGGCGGGTGGGCTCGGTCTGGTGCGCCTATGACGGCGGGCAGACGGGCTATGCGGGGAGGTCGGAGGACCATCGGGCGGGGATGCCGGTTCTGGCGGCGGCCCTGAAGGAGCTGCTCGGCGGCGAGCGCTGGTCGGCCGTGGTGGCTGGCGAAGATGGAAACTGGGCGGTGGTGCAGGTCGGGGACGGGGTGATCCTTGGCACGGGCGACCGGGTGTTTTCCAGCGAGGAGGAGGCGGTTGCCGCCGTGGAGGAAGGGCGCTCGTCGCGCTGGCGGGTTTACGCGGCCGGTGTGTCGATCGAGGGCGCGGAGAGTTTCGATCTGTCGGTGCTGGGCCAGGACGTGTGTCTGGAGGAGGTCCCGTTCGCGTGGGTCACGCGGAAGGTCGTGGGCGCGGGCGTGGGGTTCGCCGCGAGCGTGGTTCTGGGCATCGCGGGACTGTTGTACCGCGAGGAGCTGATGGCGCTGTGGGCCGGTTCGACGGAGGAGACGGCCGCGGTCGAGGAGGTCGCGGAGGAGCTGCGTGTGGACGTGGGTCTGGATTCGGTCGGTCTGGTGGAAGGGTGCCGCGAGGCGGTTCGGCGCTACGTGCCGGAGATTCCCGGTTGGGAGCGGGTGTCTCTCACCTGCCGGGCCCGGTTCGAGGAGGGTGAGCTTACCGCGGTGCGCCCGGCGTTCGAGGGACGGCCGGTGATGGCGGTGCGCTGGCGGCTCGCGCCGGGAAGGCGCGAGAGCCTCTACAGGCGGATCGCCGAGGGCCAGTTGAACAAGTGGAAGGGCGAGACCGGAAAGGGCCTGGAGGGCCTGGTGGAAGGCGGACGCGCCTGGGTAGCGGTTGTGCTGCCCCCGGTGGCGGTGGTGGCGGAGGGGCGCGGGGCGGTGTCGAAGCTGGCGTTGCGCAAGGCGATCGACATGAGGTTCGGAGCCGTGGCGGAGAATATCCGGCACGAGGAGGCAGGCGGCGCCGTTCGGATTCGCACGGGCGAATCTCTGGGACGGATCGCGAGGCTTGTCGAGGGCATGGACGGGTTCGAGGTGGTGGGGCTTTCGCGCGGTGAGTTCGGCTGGGAGGTCGAGGGGCGCGGGACGACGCCGGTGAACATGCTGGTATCGAAACTGAGGGCGCTGACGGGAGATATGCGATGAGGAAGCTGTTGTGCGCCTTGGCGGTGCTGGTGGCGGGTAGCTGTGTGGGGAACGCCCAGGAACAGGGCGACGCGCAGGGGGTTAACGCGAGGGCGCATGCGGAGGCGCTGAAGCTCGCCTATTTCCGTCTCGAGGATTTGATCGTGCGCCGCTCGACACAAGCCGTGTCGTGGAGCGGCGACGTGCCGGCGGGAACGGTCGGGGGCGTGAGCAGCGGCTGGCTCGGGGCGTGGACGGAGCGGGGTGTGCGGGCGCGGTACTGCACGGACAATCCGGCGGTCCCGGGGACGCTGCTCGTCTGGCTGGACCCGGCGACGTTGATGGGCGTGGGGAACGATCATCGCAGCGTTGTGGCGGCTCCACGGCTCTATGGGCGGGAGCGGCGGACGCTTCACTGGCTGGACAGCGGGGTGGCGCAAGGCGGGGACGGTAGGGCAAGCGTGGCGTTGCCGTCCTGCATGACGGCGGGGTTGCCGTCCGGGCGGGCGGCGCTGGCGGGAGCGGTCGCGGATCCCTGGGTGGTGACGTCGCCGCGCTTGTCGTGGGAGCGACGGGACGCGGTGTGTCCGGCAGGAACGCACCGGCCCGCGACGCTGCCGGCGTCCGAACCGGCGCGGATCGAGCGGCGGCGCGTGACCAGGAGATTTAACAGGAAGGGGGTGGAGGTTCCGCCTCCGGCGTTCGGGTCGTGGGAGATCGCGGTCGATCTGTGCGAGCGGGATTTCACCGTCACGGAGACCGAAACCCAGTCCTGCACCTATACGATCGAGGGGCAAAGCGCGGTCGGCTACAAGATCGTGACGCGCCAGAAGACGGTGACGGCGGGCGGCGACAGTTATTCGCCGTGGGTCGAGTTGTTCTCGACCTGCTGGACGGGAACGGTCGCGACGATCCCTCCGCCGGCCGGTTCGCCGGAAACGCTGCCGCAGCCGACGATCACCTTCCCGACATGGACCGAGACGGAGCCCGAATCGTGCCCGGTGTGCTTCGACGGGTCGGCGTTCCGCTGGCGGCGTCATACGGACAGGCACGTCCGGTTTCCGTGGGACAGCCAACCGACCGTGCAGACGGATGTGAACGTGACGAACTGGGTCACGGACCGATCGGGCTGCACGCCGACGCCGCCGACGGTCCTGGGCACGTCCACGTCGCAGGCGACGCGGACGGGGAGCTGCGCGGCTGGCGAGACCGGCTCGATAACCGAGAGCAGGACGGAGACCTGGCGGCGCGAGATTCCGTGCGGCGGCAGCGAGCGCCGGGTGTTGGAGAGCGCGACCCCATGGTCCGTCGATAGCAATACGTGCGTCGCGGTGCCCGACGACGATCCGGAGTCGGATGGAGAGCCGGAGGGAGACTCGGACGATGACTCCAACGATGACGGCGGCGGCGATGACGGCGGCGGCGATGACGGCGGCGGCGATGACGGCGGTGGCGGTGACGGCAGCGACGGGGACGAAGGCGAAGGCAGTAACGAGGATACCGGGAATAACGGCTATGGAGACGTAGGCGTGTCGAACGGCGTGGAGGATGCGAGCAGTCTTGACGGGAGTGAGACCGATCACGGGCAGGACGGCGGGGGCGACGGTGATGGAGGAGGCTCGGATTAAATAGGGAGACGGGAGATGAAATGGCGTGATGTAGGCGTTGTGGGGTGTTGCGTTGCCTTGTTGTCGGTTGGTGTCGAGGGGGCGGAGCTGGAAGAACCGTTTACGCGGGTCAGACCGTACAACCTCTCATCGCATTTGCCGGAGTTTTTCAGGGAAGTGCTGAAAAACAGGGTCTGGGTATACGAGCGGAACGGCAGTCCGGCCGTGATGTTTCTCGCGGAGGATGGCAGTGTGGAGGGCTGTTGGTCGAGAAGTAGTGGGCTTCGGTTTGTGAAGGCCCACGGGAGTATGCGTTGGAGAATTGGCACGCCGGCGGGGATATCGAATTTCGAGACCAGTTGGGCGACGCCTGAAGGGCTTAAGTACTACCGGATGGTGCTGATTTACGATGGGGAGACGGGCGGGCTTCACGGCGAGCGGTTCTCGACAAGGGATTTGTCTTGGTACGTGTCGCGGGAGGGTTGGCTGCAGGAAGGCTGGCCCGCGGTGTTTGTGGAGAAGTGCGGCGAGGTGTCTGGGATACCGGAAATTTCGGTAAACGCGGCGCAGGACACTCTGGATTTCGAGGCGTTGAGGAGGAACGCGAAGAGGGTGGTGGAGCCCCCGGGGTGGACGCGTTCGTTTCCGGGAGCGACGGGCGTGGGCAAATCTGGCGGCAAACCGACGTTGACTTTGGAAGAGGTGCTGGCTCATCGGGCGGCGGGTCATGGAAAGGTTGCGATCGGGATGTCAGGCGATCGGTGGGTTGGTGTGGTGTGGGAGAATTATGCCGAGCTTTGGAAAGTGGACAGCGAAGACGAGATCGTGGATATGGCGATTACGAGGCGCACGCCCGATGGAAGCGTGGTTCTCGTACGGTGGGAAAAAAGCGGGATGATTAATTCCTACCATATCGGTTACCCGATTCCGATGGTGGTTACGAATCGGCTGCATTCCTCGTTCGAGATGATGAATCAGATCGGCGCGTCGAAAAAGCCGGTAACGTTGACTGGTTCGCGGGGGAATCGCCGCGAACACGTGTTCGATCGTGAGGGCGGAGTGCGGGTGAGCGGTGCGCCCGGTGAGTGGTTTATTTCGCGCGGATCGATTGTCGTGAAAACCGATACGGGCGAGGAACGGTATCCGTGGCGGGACGTGGCGGAAGCATCGGGCTGGACGCGTAATGCGCGATAGAGCGGGGTTCATGAAGGGCTTTGCCAAGGCGGGAATGGGCGTCGGGGCGGCGGCGATTTTATGCGTGGTTGCGGCGGCGGACGGCCGGTCACAGGTCGGGCCGGACGATGCCGGAGAGAAGGTTGTACTGCCGGTGGTGAAGCCCGCGGAGTGGGGATCGAACGAGGTTGGCGGCGACATCGCGAGCGGATCGGTGGTGTCGATTTCGGGTGGAAGGCGGGGCGTTCTGGTTCAGGCCCGGGACAAGATCGAGTTATGGGCGTTGGGCGAACAGTCGCGAATTGGGGATACCGGTCATGTGCGGTGGTTGGGCGATGGACGGAGGACGCGGGTCGAGTGGGAGCGGGGGGAACGCGAGGATTTCACGGTCGGGAAGAAGGGCAATTGGCCGTGGAAGCCGACGGGGGATCGGTTCGGGGCGTTCTTGCTGTCGGACTGGTTGATTGCCGAGGGCGGCGCGGTCGGGCTTCCGTTTCTCGGCGGAGAGAGCGTGGGATTTTCGTTGCGCAAGGGCGGCGAAGCGGAGGCCCGGGCGAAGAACGGTCGGCGGATCGGGGGACGCTGGTGGTGGTCCGGTGGGCTGCTGCATCTGCGTCTTAACGGATTCGATGAGGTCGCGACATACGAATGGGCGGCGCTGGCGCGGCATGTGGGCTGGTCGGAGGAGAAGCGGGCTCCGGAAGTTCCGGAGCCGGTCAAGCGGAGCGCGAGGGCTGTCGTGGCGGCGAACTTCGTCGAGCCGCGGTCGGAAGTTCCCGATAGCGGGACGGTGTGCAAGCGGGACGTGCTGGGCGCTTTACTGCGGACCGCGTCGGAGCGCTCGGACGTGGTTTCTGCGCTCGGGATAGAGCAGCAGGTTCTGATCGCCTGCAGGGACAGGCAGAAGCTTGTGGTGGAGATTGTCGAGGCGGAGCAGCGCCTGGCGGAGGTGCTGGACAAGAAAAAGGGCCAGGAAACCGCGGCGCCGGCGGAGCCGGTTTCGGTCAAGACGGTCGCTCAGCTTGTGGAGGTGGCGGCTCGGGAGGCGGTCGTGGCGCGGCGCCCGGAGACGGCGGGCGCGCCGGCGAAACCGGCGGCTGCCGGAGAGAGGCCGCGTGCGCCTTCATCGGAAGCGGGCGGGAAACCGAGGCCGGGCGCATGGAGCTGGTTCTCGCTGATTGGCCGGGAGGGGAAGCTCCTGGCGGGGGTCAGCGACGGATCGGGCACCTGGTTCGTCGCGGAAGGCGAGAAGGTGCCCGGGGCGGGAACCGTGAGGAGGATTTCGGCGCGCCCGCCCGGGGTGGAGATCGCGGGCGTGGGCATGCTGCGATGGGCGGAACGCCCGCCGGCGGGAGGGTGGCAGACGGGCAAGTCCGGCGAGTCGGGGCCACCGCGTCCGGAGCCGTCCGTGGATGACGCGCTGGAGCGCGTTGTGGACACGGTCCTCGGCCGCGGCGCGGTGGGAAGCCGGGGCGGATCGGGGTTGAAGGGCCGCGCGGACGCGGTGGACGGCGACACGCTGCGGATGGGCGACGTGCGGGTCCGGCTGTGGGGCATCGACGCGCCGGAGCGAAAACAGAGCTGCGTGGCCGAGGGCCTGGAGTGGGACTGCGGGTTGCTGGCGATGGCGGCGCTGCGCTCCCGGGCGACGGACGTTACCTGCCGGGAGAAGGGCCGCGACGGGTACGGCCGCGTGCTGGCGGTCTGTTTCGAGCGGGGCGAGGACGTGAACGCCTGGATGGTGTCGGAGGGCTGGGCGCTGGCGTATCGCAGGTTCTCGGAGGACTACGTGAGCCAGGAGGAGGCCGCGAAGGCGGCGCGCAAGGGCATTCACCGGGGCCGGTTCGTGGCGCCGTGGGATTGGCGTCGGGGCGACAGGTTGTCGGGTGCGGGTCCGGGCGCCGGGGAGAAGGCGGCCGGGGCCGGCTCGGCGCGGGCGGACGAGCTGCCGCCGCTTCCGGGCAGGGAGAATTGAGCATGAAGTCGCCGGGGTGGCTGCGGTTGAAGCGGAAGCGTTCGGAAGAGGATGAAGGGCTGACGGCCGTGCTGATCCGGCACGAGCTGATGGACGAGCATTTCCGCCGGATTTGCGGGGTGTTTTCGGACGGGCGCTGCGTGATCGCGGAGGGTTACGCGCTCGACGGGGACTTGAGCACGGTGCTGATGAAGTTGCAGCGTCTCGGGGCGATCCCGGCGGATCTGAAGCGCGAGACCGCGCCTCTGGAGGAGGTCGCCGCTTATTGGGAGGTGATGGAGCAGGCCAGCGAGGTCGGTGAGCAGCGGCTGGGAATGCTGCTTCGGCGGCTCGTGCAGGAGGCGGCTGAGGCCCGTGCCTCGGACATCGTGTTCGAGGTGGAGGGGGAGGCTTGCCGGGTGTCGGCGATCGTGAACGACCGCCGTTTGCCGCTGGGCGACCGGCTTACGCGAGAAGAGGGGCGGCAGGTCACGGGATACCTGTTTCACCAGAAGGAAAAGGGGACCGGACAGACGTCGTATCAGCACAATTCGTTCCAGGGTTTCTCGGTGCGGCCGGGGCAGGTGAAGCTGCCGGAGAGGGTGACCGGGCTGAGGTGTCAGAGGGGGCCTCACGAGCCGTCGGGAGACCATCTCGTGGCTCGCATTTTCTACAAGGACCAGCTGGAGCCGGGGACGACGCTGGAGAAGCTGGGCTTCGCGCCGGAGGACTGCGCGATGTTCGGCGAGCTGCGGGCGTCGCTGTCCGGGGGGATCGTCCTGGGCGGTTCCACGGGCGACGGGAAGTCGACGACGCTCGCGGTCAATCTCAGCCTTCAGCAGGCCGAGCATGACGGGCAGCTGAACGTGGTGACGGTCGAGGACCCGGTCGAGTACGACATTCCGGGGGCGATCCAGATCGCGGTGCCGACCACGGGCGCCGGCGAGAAGCGGGGCGAGAATTTCGCCAGGGCGCTGATGCATTTCGTGCGGATTCATCCGGCGGTGGGGATGGTGTCGGAAATCCGCGACGAGGACGCCGCCCGCGAGGTGCTCCAGTTCATCGCGACGGGGCACCAGGTGTGGACGACGATTCACGTGGACGATGCGAACGGGATCCTGTTCCGGCTGGTGGACATGGGGCTGACGGCTCCGGAGGTGTGCCGGCCGAACCTGGTGAAGCTGTTGATGAAGCAGACGCTGGTGCCGCTGCTTTGCGGGAATTGCAAGCTGGAGGAGCCGGCCGGCGAGATCGCGCCCTGGCTGCGGGAGGCGGTGCGCCCGCTGGGGACGGTGAGGTACCGGAATCCGGAGGGATGCGCGGCCTGCCGCAACAAGGGCGAGGTCGCGGCCGCGGCGTGGAACGGATATCGCGGCAATTCGGTGGTCTGCGAGCACATTCGTCCGGACGTCGGGTATTTCGATTTCGTGCGCGCGGGGGATGCGGGCGGCGCTCGCGAGTACTGGCTGAGGGAGATGGGCGGGGTTCCGATCGGCCGGCATATCTGGGACGCGGTGGGCGCCGGGCGGTGCGATCCGAGGGATGCGCTGCGCAAGGGGGCGCGGCGCGAACAGATTGCGGATGCGGCGCGCGGACCGGTCGGGATGAGGGCGGTTTCGTGAGTCTCGCCTGGCGGTGGGGAGGAGCGGTCCGCCGCAAGCTGTTGTCGGCGGTTGCGCTGGGCGGGCATCAGCGGATCGAGCTCTGGCACATGCTGGCGGACCTCGTCGAAGCGGAGATGGAAATCGAGGTCGCGCTCGGGGTGACGATCGAGAGCTACCAGGATCAGGGGCGGTCGCTGGTGCCGGCGATCCTGAAGCGCTGGCAACGGGTGCTGCTGGAGGGCAAGTCGGTGGAGCGCGAGATCGCGCTTTGGGTGCCGGCGAGCGAGGGGATGGTGCTGCAGGGTCTTGGCCGGGTGCAAGCCGCGCCGTTGCTGGAGGCGGCGGCGCGGATCGCGGAGTCGCGGGTGAAGCAGGTCAACGCCGTGTGGTCCGCGCTCGCGATGCCGCTGGCGCTGGCGCTGGGGATCGTGGTGTCGCTCTGGCTGTCGGGGTCGGAATTCGTTCCGGTGATGCTGGAGATGGTGTCGCCCGAGCGGATGGACACGGCGTCGAGGATCTTCACCGGGGCGTCGAGCTGGATTCACGGAAACGTCGCGGGGGTGGCGGTGGGGATCGTGCTGGGGTTCGTGGCGCTGTCCTGGATCACGCTGAACTGGGCCGGGGTGGGCCGGGCGACGGCGGACCGGGTGCCGCCCTTCTCTCTCTACCGGACGGTATCGGGATCGTCGTTCCTGTTCGTGGTGATCGAGCTTCTGCGGTCGGGCGTGGATCTCAACGCGGAGACGTTCGGGCAGTTGAAGGTGTCGGCCTCGCGTTACACGCGGTCGAGGATCGAGGCGATCGAGGCCCGGATGAAACAGGGCCAGGGGCTGGGGCGCGCGATGGTGGAGTCGGGGCACGGCTTTCCGGACCCGGCGCTGGTCGCCGTGGTGGCGGCGCTGGACGGTCAGCCGGGCTGGGAAGAGAAGCTGGCGGGTTTCGTGTCGCGCTGGTCGGCGCGCTCGGAGGAGCTTCTTCGCCGCCGGACGGCGGTGGCGAACATGGTGCTGATGACGTTTGCCGCGGTCGCGATGGGGATCGCGATCAAGGCCTTGTTCGGGATGATGAAAGGGGTGCAGCAGGGCGGGCTGCCTTCGTAGACGGGAGGACTGGAGATGATGCGTGGATTTGGCGGCGTTGCGATCGGAGTCAGGCGGTTTGCGGGGTTCCGGGACGGGCGGCAAGGGCTGCCGAAAAGGGTTCCGGGAGGCCGCAGGTGGACCGCGGGGCTCAGCATTTTCGGGGTGATGCTCGGCGGGCTTCTGGCGGCGGGGACGATGATCTGGGTTGTCGACGTCTACCAGGACGCCCGGGAGGGTCAGAAGAAGGACGAGGCGGCGGCGCTGCTACAGCGTCTTCGCGGCAATGTCGAGAAGATCTACGCGGGGAGCCCGAATTACGGCGGCTCGCAGACCAACCTGGTGCCGGTGCTCGCGTCGCGAGGGCTGATCCCGGACAGCGCGATGATCGGGTCGGGGAGCACCGCGACGATCAGGCATCCGTTCGGGGCGAATGTCGACATTCACGGCAATCCCGGCGGCAGCGCACCAACGCAGTTCCGGATCCGGTTCGACGATGTCGAGGTGGAGGTCTGCGGCGCGCTGGCCGATCCGTTCGTGGGGAGGACGCGGGCGCGGACCGGGATCGTGTCGATCAATTTCAACGGGACGACGGTCGCGGCGCCGGTCACCCGGGGGGTGGTGACGACGAGGTGCAACAGCTTCCCTGCGGGCGGCGGCAATCTTGCGTTCATCTTCGGATGATGCGCGGCCGGCACAGCCGGGGGGCGGCGGAGCTCATGGCGGTGCTGCTGCTCGGCGTGGCGGCGGCGGCGGCGTTGCTTGTCTGGCACGAATCGTCGGTCGTGGAGCGCGGCAAGGCGGATGCGCGGGATCGGGGCAGGCTGTTGGCGATGTGGCTCCAGGTGGCGCATGACGCGACCATGGTGACGGACTACCGACCGGCGCTGGCGGGCGATCCGGACGGGTTCGAGGTAACGCCGGGGTCCCTGGCCGGGGTGCCGGCGGGCTTGCCGGTGCCGCCGGGTTTGCGCGTCGGGGTGATGGACGACGGCGCCGGGGTTCCGATGGCGTGGTGCGTGCTGGGCGTGGACGATTTTTCGCGCGGTCCGGCGCGTCTCGGCGGTCTTGACGGGGGATTGGCGGCGGTCGGCGTCGCGGGGGCGGCCGGCAGCCCGATGGCGGACCGCGAGGCGGGCGTGGCGGCCGCCCTCGGTTCGCCGGTGGGCGCGGGAAACCTTTTCGCGACGGCGGACCGGGGGTTCGCGTTCGAGGAAGAGGCGGTGCACAGGCGCGCGCAGCCGGGCCGGCCGTGGGCATCGCGCATGGACGCGGAGCTGGATCTGGGCGGCAACGACGCGATGAACGGCGGGAACGTGGATGCCAATTCGGTCGTGACTTCGGGCGCGGTGGAGTCGCGGACCGTGGCGTCGGTGGCGGGCGGCGTGGGCGGCGCGACGGCGAGCCTGGGTTCGATGGGGGCGGAGGGCGTGTCGGGGGATGCGCTGCGCGTGAATGGCGGGGTCGAGACACCGGTACTCGAGGTGGCCGGCGCGGCAAGGGCGGGCACGGCGGCGGTAACGGGGAGGGTCGAAGCCGGGTCGTTTCGCACGATCGGGCAGGTGGATGCGGGGCTGCTGGTGGTTGGCGGAAGGCTGGAGGGGATCGCGACGCTGACTTTGAGCGGCGGGGTGGACGCAAGGGAGTTCTCGGTCGGAACGTCGTTCGTGTCGTCGGGTTCGGCGGCGGTGCGGGTTGTGGGGGCCGGGACGATGACGGCGAATGGTTTGAACGGTCCGACGATCGCGCTCGGGGGCGACGTGTTCGGTCCCTCGGCGAGGATTACCGGAACCCTGACGGTGGGGAGCTGCAACGGATGCTGAAGGCGAGGCGGACGGACGGGGGTCTGTCGCTGTTCGGAGGTTTGCTGGCGCTCGTGGTGTTCGGGCTGCTGGCGGCCGGGGTGAGCGAGTGGTTCGCGGACCGCGCGAGGGAGGAAGTCGAGAAGCTGGCGGCGGCGCAGTTGGCGGGGTTGGCGGATGCGGTCGGGGTGTGGGTGATCGCGGATTACCCCGCGCGGCTGGCCGCGGCGCCGCAGGACGTGCCGCTGGCGACGCTGCGGGCGGCGGGGGTGTTGGCGCCCGGTTTCGCGCCGGACGGCATCGACGCGATGGGACGCCGGTTGCGGGTCCTGATGAGGAGCCCGGGGTCCGGCGAGCTCGACGTGATGGTGACGCATGGCGTGCCGGCGGGCGACGAGGAGTTGCCGGTGTCGGCGTTGCGGGCGGTGGGCGGAAAGTCGCGGATCGGGATCGTGTTCCCGGACGAGGTGCCGCCGATGCTGCGCGGGCCGACGGTGGTGGCGGACATAGCGGGGTTTCGGAGTCGGTTCGGCGGTGCGCCCCAGGCATACGCGCTGGGGATCCTGTCGAGCTACGACCGTCAGAGGGTCTACGGCGATTTCCTCTACCGGGGGACGGTGCCGGGGCTGCCGACCGCGAACCGGATGGAGACGACGCTCGATCTGGGCGGGAACGACGTGGTCGCGGCGCGCGACGTCGACGCCGAGACCGTGGTGACGCAGCAGGACCTGGAAGTGGGCGGGGATTTGACGGTCGCGGCGGATCTGCTTGTTGGCGGCGACGCGGAGTTCACCGGAACGGTGCAGTCGGCGGGCGAGTTGCGGGCTCAGACCGCGCGGCTGACCGGCGGGGTGTTCGCGGACGAGGCGGACGTGACGAGCCAAATGCGGGCGGCGTCGGTGTCGGCGACGGGCGAGGTGCGTGGCGGGTCGCTGGGCACGGCGGGGGTGTTGTCGGCGGGATCGGGGCAGATCGCGGGGCCGGTGTTTGCCGGGTCGGCGAGTGCGAGTTCGGTGGAGGCGTCGGGCGCGGCGCGCGTGTCCTCGTTGAGAGCGGGTTCGGTGAACGCGCCGACGCTGACGGTGTCCGGAACCGCGACGGTCTCGGGTTCGGTCACCGCGGGGAGCGTTCGCGCGACCACGCAGCTGACGGCGCGGGACGCGGGTTTCTCGACGCTTGTGGTCGGGGTGTGTAGCGGGTGTTGAGAATGCGGTGGCGGGGAGCGGTGGCGGGGTGCGTGCTGGCGGCGGCGGTCTGGCTGCCGGGGATCGGCGGCGCCCAGGAGAGTTCCACCCCGGCTGCGAACGTGCCGGGGCCGGCGGTCGAGCAGGCGGGATCCGCCGTGGCGCCGGGCGGCGCGGCGGCCGAGGCGCGGCGTCGGGTTCTGGACGAACTCGAGGACCTGCAGGGCGAGATCGGGATGCTGAGAGCGCTGAAGGGTGCGCAGGAGGCGCTGCTCGGGTGGAACAAGCTACTGGTCCAGTCGGGGCGGGAGCCGGTGGGGCTGGACGAGGCGCTGTGCCGGAGGGCGGGGGCCTGGTGTGCCGCGTTGCCCGCGAGTTTCGGGCGCCGGAGCGAAAAGGGAAGCGGATGAGCTGGCTGGGCTATGGGTTCGCCGCGGGTGTGATCTCGATGTTGGGAGCGATCGCGGGGGTCGACGGGCGCTGGATGCGGGTGCCGCCGGTTTATGTGGCCGTGCTGCTGGGTTGCGGCATCGGCTGGCTGGCGTTCGGAGGTCGGGATCTGTTGTCGAGCTCGCTCGGCGGGCATCTGGGCGGTCTGGTTCTGGGAGCGGGAGCCCCTGCTCTCTTGATCGCGGGCGCCGAGCTCCTGGGTCGGCGTTGGCCGATCTATCCCGGGGACGCGATGCTGCTGGGCGCCGTGGGAGCGATCGTGGGGATCGGGCTGCTCGGTTGGGCGGTGGCGCTCGGGTGCGGTCTGGCGGTGGTTCAGCGGGTTTGCGTCCAGTTTCGGCGCGGGCGGCGGTTGACGGCGGGTTATTTGCCGGCGGGGCCGGGTCTGGCGCTGGGCGCGGCTCTGGTGTTCGGCGCGGTCAATGGCGGGATGGCGGCGGAAAAGAGCGCGGACGGGTCGGCGATCGGGAGGATCGCGGCGGTGGAGACGGGGCCCGTGAAGACGGTGTTGCCGGGTGAGTTGGCGGTGAGGCGTCTGGAGGTGACGGGCAGCGAGGTCGGGTTCCGGGCGGCGGTGGCGGCGCTGGGCGCGGCGGCGGGGATCCATGTGGAGATCGAGGAGAGGCCGTCGCGTGTCGCGGGGTCGGGCGTGGCCCTGGCCGAGCCGGGGGCGGTGGAGTTCGGAGAGGGTGGGACGTTCGCGGAGCTCGTGGGCCGGGTCGCGGAACAGGCGGGCTACGGATGGGAGTGGCGGTCCGGGGGCTTGGTGTTTTTCCGGTACTGGGACGCGCAGTGGGTGGAAGAGCATCCGGTGCCGGTGCAGGTGCCGGTGCCGGTCGCGTCGGAGGTGGCCGAGGAGGAATCGCGGAGCGGAGGGTTGCTGGGCTGGTTGTCGCGGCTGTTCGCGGGGGGCGATGCGGGATCGGAGGAAAAGGTTGTCGGGGAGGCTGCCGCGGAGGGGAGTTCGGACGCGGCAGCCGGCGAGAGCTTGAAGGGGAAGGAAGTGGAGGCTGTCGTCGGCGAGGTCGCGGCCGCGGTGGATAGCGCGGCTGCGGTGGAGGCCGAGGCGGCGGCGGAGGCAGAGGCGGCGCTGGCAGAGGCGGCGCTGGCGGAGGCGGCCGCAGCCGCGGAGGCGGAGGCGCGGTCTCGTTGGGAGGTACGGCCCGAGAGCCAGAAGACGCTGAGGGGTGTTCTCGAGGATTGGGCGGTGAAGGCGAACTGGAGGGTGGATTGGGTCGCGGAAGAGGATTTCTCGGTGGGCGCGGAGGCGGTGTTCGAGGGCGGGTTCCTTGAAGCGGTCGACGGGCTTCTGTCGGATCCGGCGGTCTCGCGGGTGCTCGTCGCAAGGGCCTATGCGAACCGTTACCTGGTGGTGAGGGGCGCGGGCGGGTGAAGGGATTTCGGAGAACACGCACGGGGTACGCGGTTCGGGGACTTGCCGCGGCGGCGGTGTGCCTGGCGGTTCAGGGGTGCGTCGTCCGGAGCGTCCCGGTGGTGGAGGCGCCGCCGCTCGATCGGGCGGAGATGGTCTTGATGGAGGCGGCTCTGAGGGCGGAGACCGCCTTGATCCGCCTGGCGCGGCTGGAGGGGGCTCCGGACGCCGGGGGTGACATTCCTCGCATCGTGCCGGCGGCGCTGCTGGAGAGGGTGGACGTGGAGTTTGTGGGGCCGGTGGAGACGCTGGTCGAGGAGATGGCGAGGAAGGCCGGTTTCGATTTCGACAGCGCCGGTGCGGCGCCGGCGCGGCCGGTGGTGGTCGACGTCAAGGCGGCGTCGAGGCCGGTGATCATGGTTCTGAGGGATGCGGGCGTGCAGGCCGGCAGATCGGCGGCGCTGGTGGTCGACGCCGAGCGCAGGCATGTGCGGCTCGACTGGACGGGAGGGGGGGAGTGATGCGCTGTAAGGGCGTCCCCACGGCGCTGCTGGCGCTCGCGATCCTTCTCCCGACCAATGCGGCGGGGGGCGAGCCCCCTGCCCTTCCGGAGCTCGTGGAGCGTGGTCCGTCGCGCGTGCTAGACGCGTCTTTCGCGGCCGAGAAGCGGTCGGGCGCGATGCGGGCGGCGGCGCTGTCGTTCGGAGCGCGGGCCGGGTTGGCGCGGCGCGGCTGGGAGATCGCGGGGATGCTGGAGCGTCACGCACCGCAGCTGTCGAGCATCTTCAGGTTCAGGGATCTGCTGCTGACCGAGGGCGGGTTCACGGTGATGCCTCCCGTGGCGGCGGAGACCCGGCGGGCCTTCAGGCTGGGTCGGGACGGGGCGGAAGCCGCGTCGGCGGCGCGTGTGGTGAGGATCCTGTCGGATGCGAAGCTGGTGAGTTCGCCGCCCGACTGGAGGGATTACCTGGTGCGGCGATGGGCGGAGGCGGAGGCGCCGGTGTCGGTGCTGTTTCCGCGCGATCGCGGAGAGCGGACGCGCTGGAACGAGTGGATCGCGGAGGGGTGGCGCGAGGGCGTGGCGCTGGCCGATGACGTGTTTGCCGCCGACGTAGACCGGTTGAGCCGGGATTTCCAGGGGATTTTGCTGTGGCGCCGACTGAGGCTCGCGCGCATGGCGACATCGCCGTCGGTGCATCTGGGCGAGGCGCCGGTGTCGGGCGGCGGGAAGGCGATGCGGATCGACGAGGAATTCGCGCGGATGGGGGAGAAGGCGCGGCTGGTCCCGAGGGCGTCGGAGTGGCGGCCCCTGGTGGAGGCGAAGTGATGAGGAAACAGCACGAAGTAGGGCCGGACGTTGAGGCGGTGATGGCTGCGAACCCGGCTCTGGCGTGGCGAGCGGGGTGGTCGTTGGCGATGTCGTGGATGTCGTTGGGGTTTCTGGCGGCGTTCGGGTTGATTTCGGTTCTGCAGGAGTCGGGGGATGTCGGCGGCAAGGTAGCGGTATCGCTGGGGTTGTACGCGTTGTTCTGGCTGGCGGGGCTGGTTTACGGCGGGGGGAAGGCGGGTGAAGGGTCGGTGGAAGATTGGGAAGCGTATCGGGTGGCGTTCGTGGCGCGCGGCGCGATGTGGGGGTTGGGCCTTGCATTGGTTGTCTGGTTGGAGGCGGGTCTCGGTGAGGCGTTGATGACGGCCGGGCTATTGATGGGAGCGGTGCTGGAAAGTGCGTGTGTGGGACGAATCGCACGGGATCGGGGTTTGTCGATCTGGAAGGCGGCGATGGTCGCGTGGCGTGTGGCGGTACTGGGAAGCGGTACGGCGTTCGGGGTGAAGAAAGGGGCGCTTGGTGGAGGCGGAGTGGTCAGGGGGAGCCGGGAGCCGGGCGGAGCGTCGCTGCGCGGGCGCGCTGCGCGATGGGCGAATAGGTGAAGGGCGGCGAAAGGAAGCTCGGGGAGATGGGGAAGAGGCGTGCGGATCTCGATGTCGCGGCGGTGATGGCTGCGAACCCGGCTCTGGTCTGGTGGGGGGGCTTGTCGTTCTCGATGTCGGTGCTGTCGTTCGCGTTCCTGGGCGTGGTCGCATTGGATGGCGCGCTGAAGGGGTCGGCGGTGGCGGCCGGGCAGGTGGCGGTGTGTGTCGTTGCGTACGGGGTCTTGTGGTTGTGCGGGGGCGGCTACGGGTCTGCGGAGGGGCTGGGCAATGCGGAGGCGGAACGGGAAGCGTTCAAGGGCGTGGTTGTCGTGCGTGCTGGACTGCTTGTGTTGGGGGTCGCCCTTCTGGGGTGGTGGATGACGGATGGGCCGCGCTTCGGGGAGGCGGTCTTGACGGCGGTGTTCTGGTTGGGGGCGTTCGGTGAAGGCGCGTGCGTTGGGCGGATATCCAGGGATCGCCGGGTTTCGGTGTGGAAGGCGTTGAAGGTGGCGGGGAGCCTGGCGGCGTGGGGAAAGGGCAAGGAGAGGCAGGCCAGGGAAGAGGTGGGCGATGGTTAGGGGGGCGCGCCGGGAGGCACGGTTCGGTGTCTCAGAAATAGATACGCGCGAGGACGATCGGGGATGCGGCCGACAGGACGATGAGAGCCCAGTCGAAACCGGTGCGGTGGACGGGGAATGGGACACGGTGCCAGCGCATGTCGTCGCGGTGGCGGATGAACAGAATTATGGGCGGGGCGAGGAAGGCGGTCCAGGCGACGATCGAGATGACGTCAAGGATGTCGCGAAGCAATTCGGCGAGGTTCCTTGGGGGGTGTCTCGTGGTGTGGGTCGGAGCGCGCGGAAGCCGATATTGGAGAGGGGAATCGCGCTGGCCGTCAATCGCGGCGGGTGTCGGCGGAGCCTGGAGAGATCGCGGTGAGCGGAATGTGGGAGCCGGGGGAGCACGCGTTTCCGGTCGACCGGGTGGACGAGTTCCTGCTCTGGGCGGCGGAGAAGGGAGCCTCGGATATCTCTTTCCAGACGGGAATGCCGGCGATGGTGGACGTCGACGGGAGGCTGCGCGGGGCGGCGGGGGCGGTGCTCGACAGCAACGCCATGGAGATGCTGGTGCATCGGCTGTTCAACGCGACGGGCCAGGGAATCCTGCGTTCGGGGGCGGCGATCGACTGTTCGGCGACGGTCAGCGAGGGGCGCGGGCGGAGCCGGCGCTTCCGGGTGAACATTGCTCCGGTACAGGTGAATCACGGTTTTGGGGTGAACGTGGTGGCGCGGGTGCTGCCCTCCCGGGTTCCGGAGCTCGGCGAGCTGGGCGTCGAGAACGGGATCGTGGAGGCGTGGGAGGCGTGCCGGGGCCTGACCATGGTGACTGGGGTTCCGGGGTCCGGAAAGTCGACCCTGATGGCGGCCGGGACCCGGTTGCTGCTGGAAAACGGGGCGGGGAGGATCCAGAGTTTCGAGGCGCCGATCGAATACGTCTTCGACGGGATCGGAAGCGGCGGCGCGATGATGTCGTCCTCAGAGATTCCACGCCATTTCAAGTCGTTCGCGGAGGGGTTGCGGTCGTCGCTGAGACGGCGGCCGGCGGCGGTGATCGTGGGCGAGGCGCGGGACCGCGAGACGGTTGAAGCCGTGGTGCGGGCGGCGGATTACGGGATCGCGGTGTTCTCGACGGCGCACACGACGGGGGTGGCCGCGACGGTGCGCCGGATGGTGTCCGAGTTTCCCGAGGGGGAGCGCTGGGAACGCGGGTGCGCCCTGGTCGACGTGCTCAATCTGGTCGTCACGCAGGTGCTGGTTCCGAAGCCGTCGGGAGGGCTGACGGCGCTGCGCGAGTGGCTGGCGTTCGGCGAGGATCTGAAGAAGGAGCTGCTGGGGCGCGCCTTGCCGGACTGGGCCGGGATCGTGGAGGCGGCGGTCGCGGCGCGGGGCACGGGGCTTCGCGATGCGGCGGTGCGCGCGGCGGTCGACGGGGACGTGTCGGTCAGGGATGCGGCGAGGTTGTTTCCGGAGGGGATGAGGGTTCTCGAGGAGACGGCTGGCTCGCTGGGGCTGCAAAGCGGTTTGGCGGCGCGGCTTGCGGGGCGGGCGGCGTGATCGGCATGACGGGCGGTGGCCGGGGGTGAGGAATGAGCGGCGATGTGCGCTGGCGGGACACGATGCGGCCGGTGCGGATTTACGCGTTCGACGCGCGGCTGCTGTGCCTCCTGGGTCTCTGGGTGCTTTGGCCGTCCTGGTGGACGACCGCGGCGCTTGTGGGGGCCGCTGTGGCTCTGAGGATCGCCGAGGCGAGGGGTTACAGGCTGCCGGCGGCGCTGCGGGCGCTGAGGGCGCGGGCGGCGGGGTCGCGGCCCGGGCTGTACGCCTCGCGGGAGCGGCGTTTTGTGGACTTTGGCTGATGTGCGAGCCGGCGCGGGCGGACTTCAGATATGTCGCTCCGGAGGGGGCGAGGCCGGCCTGGTCGTCGGTGGAAGAGTCGCTGACGCTGGTGGGGACGCTGCGGCGCCTGGTGCCGGCGGGCATGACGGTGAAATTCGACCGGCGGGTGGACTCCGGCCGGGCCGTGAAGCGGAGTTACGAGGACTGGCGGAGCTTGCTCTGGGGCGAGGGTCTGGCCGGCGATCTCCATGGAAACGAGGTTCACGTGCGCCCGGCTGGCGTGGCGGCGGGCGACGTGAGGCTGCTCGGGGCGGCCCGGGGCGCGGGCGACTGGCGCGTGAATGCGGGGGAGACGCTGGTTCGGGTGTTGAGGCGATGGGGTTCGCGCGCCGGCGTCGACGTGGTCGTGCTGACGGACCGGAGCTGGCGGATCGGCGAGAGCCGCGTGCTGCGCGGGCGGACCTTCGACGAGGCCTGCGCGGCGTTGTTTATCGCGCTGTCGCACATGCCGCATGCGCCGGCGGCGGAACGGAACGGCTCGGTGCTGTCGGTGACGCATCGATTGCCCGGCGCGGCTCCGAAATGAGGCGATGGGCGCCGGTCTGGCTGGTTCCGTTGTGCGTGGGTCTGGGCGCGGCCGCGTGGGCGGGCGGCGAATACGCGGTGACCGCGGCGCGTGCGTTGTGCGCGATCGCGGTGGTGCGTTGCGCGGTTCGTCTTGTCGGCTGGGAGCGGCGTCATGGCGTCCGGTTCCGGGTGTTGGCGGTACTGCGCGGCGCGGCGAACGCGCGCGCGGCTGGGGGAGAGCGCTGAATGTTGCGGATCGCGGTTGTCTGGGCGGGCGTGGCGGCGGTGTCGCTCGCGGCATGGGGCCCGGCCGCCGGACAGGCGGCGAAGGAAACGCGGGTTGCCGGGAAGGACGGGTCGGCGGCGCGCGCGGAAACGGCGGGTGGCGGGCCGGCTGCGCCCGGGCTGGTCGAGCGGTTGCGAGGACGGGGGGCCCGGGTGACCGGGCTGGGCGACGTCGGCGGGCTGAGCGGCTGGCTGGTCGAGCCGCGGGGCGGCGAGCCCTACACGCTTTACGTGACGGGCGGCGGGCATGCGGTGGCCGGACTGTTGTATGGGCCGGAGGGAGGCGCGCTGACCGGTGCCCAGCTGCGGACGGTTGGCGGCGACGCGCGAAGGATGCGGGGCCGGAGCGCGGTCGGCGAAGCCGCCGACGAACCCAAGATGCGCGAGACGGAGGTTCGGGTCGCGCATGTTCCCGGGGCGCCGGCGGCGGCGCCGGACGGGTACAGCGTGGTGCGGCCGCGGCTGGAGCCGCCGGCGAAGCCGGCGCCCAGGGGGTTGTTGGCGCGGTCCGCGGACTTGATGGGGTTCACGATCGGTCATCGGGGCCCGACGGCGGTGATGTTCGCGGATCCGTTGTGTCCGTGGTCGCGCGATGCGGTCGACAAGCTTCGGGTCGAGGCCGCGAAGAGGCGGTTTCGGCTGAGGGTGATTCCGGTCGGGCTGCTCGGCGAGAAATCGGCGCGCGCGGCGGTGCGGATCGTGTCCAGTCCGGACCCGATGCTGGCGTGGTTCGGCCGCGACGTGGCCGAGGAGCATCGCGCGGGAGGGATGTGGATCGAGGAGAGCAACGGGGTGTTCGACGAGTGGGGCGAGAACGCGGTGCCGCTGCTGGCGTGGCAGGACCGCGAGAAGGGCCCGGTCTACCGGGTGGGCACGGTGCGCGACGCCGGGGAGTGGCTTCTGGAGGCTTACGGGCAATGAGCCGCGCCCAGGCGGTGGCGGAGATGGGGAATCTGCATGCGTTCCACCAGGATCAGCACAGGTTCTGGCGACGGGTTGCGGGGTGGCTGGCGGTTTCGAACGCGGTGATGGCGGGCGCGCTGTTCGGCTACATCTGGATTCACTCGACGACCTACATCACGGTCGCGGCGACCGCCGAGGGACGGGTGATCCCCCTGACGTCGCTGGACGAGCCGATCATGTCGGATTCGGCTCTGAAGAACTGGACGGTGGCGGCGGTTACGCAGGCGTTCACGCTGGGTCATCACGACTGGCGCGAACGTCTGTCGGCGGTGCGCGAGCATTTCACGGACGACGGCTACGAATCCTTCATGGCGGGGTTGGAGGAGAGCCTCTTGCTGGCGCGCCTGCGGGACAACCGGCAGGTGGCGTCGGCCGTGGCGACGGGCGCGCCCGTGGTTGTGGACACGCTTCGCTTCGACGGGCGGATCGGCTGGGAGATCCAGTTTCCGATGCTGGTGACGTTCCAGGCGGGCGCGAAGCGGCTGGACCAGCCGCTGAGGGTGAGCGCGGTGGTGATCCGGGTGCCGCTGTCGGACCGGCAGCGGGGAATCGGGATCGCGCGGCTTGTCGCGAGCCGGGGAAAGGGAGCGGGATGATCGGGTCGAGGCGGATCTGGGCGGGCGCCGGGATGGCGGCCGCGCTGTGGTGCGGCGGGGCGGTCGGGCAGGAAGCGGTTCCGGGACAGCCGGGCGAGGACGTGTGGCGGGAGCGAGCGGCGCCGGATGCGGAGGTGAGCCGCGAGGGCCGGGCGTATCTGCCGTTCACCAGGGCGCAGATCGAGAAGCTGGCGCGGCTGCTTGAGGCGACCAAGGAGGCGACGTCGAAGGGTGCGGGGCGCCCGGTGCGGGGCGAGCTGCGGCGGCTCCACATCGATGCGGACGCGATTCCGGAAATCAGGGTGCGCCGCGGGTACACGACGGTGGTGGGGTTCAGCGACCTGACGGGCGCGCCGTGGCCGATCGAGGAGGCTCTGGTCGACAGCCGTTTCCTTCCCGGCCAGGAGAGCGCTCCGGCGGGTCATTTGCTGTACCTGGCGCCGTCCGAGCCGTTCCTCACCGGAAACCTGACGGTGAAGCTGGAGGGGATGCCGGACCCGGTGGTGGCGATGCTGCGGGGCGGCGGCGAGGTCGCGGATTTCAGGGTGGATCTGCGCCTCGCGCTGGCCGGCCCGAACGTCGATCCGGCGGCGCTTGCGAAGCCCGAGGCGTTCCGGGCGGGCGACGCGGCGCTGGCCGGGGTGTTGACCGGCGACGTGCCGGCGGCGGCGCGGCGGCTGAGGGTGGTCGGCGGTGCGGCGGGTGACAGGGCGTGGCGGCTGGGCGGGGATTTGCTGCTGGTGACGCGGTCGCACGTGCTCAGCCCGGGGCCGTGGGCGGCCGAGCGGGGCTCGGCCGGGCGCTGGGTGTACCGCCTGCCGGAAAGTCCTTTCGTGCTGGTCAGCGATTCCGGGAGGGAGAAGCGTCTCGGGCTGGTGGAGATCGACGAGTTGGGAAGTACGGCCGGGCTGCCGGCGGCGGGTGAGGGCTCGCGGGCTGGAGGCGCGGGGCGTCGGAAGTGAGGGAGCTGGTGGACAGGGTGGCGGCGGACACGGGTCTGCCGAGGGATGAGGTGGAACGGGCGGTGAAGGCGGCGTTCGCCGCGATCGCGGAGAGCCTGGGGCGTGGCGAAGCGGTCCGGATCTGGGGATTCGGGCGGTTCTGGGTGGTCAATTCGAGCGATAGGGGGGGTTGGAATTTCCGCAAGCGGGAGGTCATGAGGGGCCTGGTGCGGCGGACGGTGCGGTTCAAGGCCGGCACGTCCGTGGTGCGGGCCGTGAAGGAGGGGTCGGAATGAGGCGGGCGGCGATGGGTGCGGCGGTGCTTCTGCTATGGAGCTCGGCGGCGGTCGGGCAGCTCGACGTCGATAACCGCGGGGTGTCGGTCGATCCGAGCGGAGAGGCCTCGCCGGAATACGGGAGGTCGATCGAGGAGCGGAACCGGAAGAAGCGCGAGGAGGCGGAGCGCAAGGGCGGGACGCATATCGACACGACCTTCGGGCCGTTCGGGCCGGGCGAGGCGGAGGCGGTTGCGCCGCCGCCGCTGCCGGCGCTACCGGGGCAGCGGGAGGCGCCCCCGGAGCCGCCGCGGACGGCGGGGACGGCGAGAGTACGGGAGGCGGAGCCGGTACAGGCGGATCCTCGGCCGGGGCCGTCCTACGAGCCTTCCCGGGAGGAGGTGCGCCAGGGCGAGTTGAGAGATCTGGTCGGAGAGCTTCTGAAGGCGCTGGACCGGGGGCCGAGCGTGGTTCGGCTGAGGCCTCCGAGGGAGGCTCGGCCGGAAAGGCCGCGGGAGAGTCCGGCAGCGGCGGCGGGAACGCCGGCGGCGGAGTTTCCGGGAGTGCGCGCGGGGGCGGGGTTCTACGCGCGGGTGCTTTACTCGGTGAACAGCGATTTTCGCGGTCCGGTGATGATCGAGCTGCTTGAGCCGCCGCTCGCGGGGGCGGTGCTGAGCGGCAATTTCGAGCGGGTCCGCGACCGGCTGGTCGTGCGGCTGTCGAGGATTTCGTGGCGGGGGCGCGAAGCGGGGGTGGAGGCATGGGCGGTCGGGCTCGATTGCGCGTGCTACGGGCTTGAGGGCGAGGTGGACCGGCACTGGTGGGAGAGGTTGATCCTGCCGGCGGCGGTGCGGTTCGCGGAGGGTTTCCTGACGGCGAAGGGAGCGTCGGGTCGGCGGGTGGAGGTGTCCGGAGAGACGGTGGTCGACGAGCGCGACGATCCGACGAGCCGTCAGGCGGTTTACTCGGGGCTGGGAAACGCCGCCCGGTCGGTGGGAGACATCCTGCTTGAGGATGCGCCCTCCGGGCCGACGGTGCGCATACCGCGCGACAGCGATGTCGCGGTGGTGTTCGCGAGGCCCCCGGGGGCGGTGGCGTCCACGCTGAGGGTGGCGGTGCCGGGCTCCCGGGGGCCGACCGGTCCGGCGGTGGTGCGCAGGGCCGCGCGGCCGCTGGGCGGCCGCGAAGAGGATAGCGGGGGACGGGCGGAGGCGCAGCCGGCGCGCGCTGGCGGAGGCGCGGATGCCCGGTAGCGGGGGCGGGATCGGGGGCGCGCTGGTCAAGGCGGTCGAGGACCTCGATGCCGGCGTGATGGCGCTGATCTGGGCGGCCTTCTACCTGCTCGCGGCGATCGCGTTCGTCCAGGGATGCCTCCGGCTGGTTCGGCACGCGAACGCGGGAGGGGCCGGTCCGTCGCTGTGGAGCGCGGGGATGTCGTTCGTGATCGCCGGCGTGCTGATGTCGCTTCCGGGGGTTCTGCAGGGCGCCGGGGAGACGTTTTTCGGCGGCGAGTCGGCGGCGGCCGCGACGCTGGGTTACGGCGGCGGGGGCGAAGATTACGGGAAGCTGCTGGGGGCTCTGGTGTGGATCGTCCGCGTGGTGGGGCTGATAAGCGTCGCCAGGGGGCTGTACGTGCTGAGAGGCGCTTCGGGCGGGGTTCCGGGGGCGACGGCGTCGGGGGCGGCGATGCACATGATCGGGGGGATCATGCTGTGGCACATCCTGTCGTTGCTGGGCGCGGTGCAGACGACGCTCGGAATTTCGGTGCTGAAGATCACGTGAAAGGAGGGACGCGATGAGGATTCGATTGTTGACGGCCGCCTGCGGGTCGTTGGTGGCGGGGAAAGAGGCGCTGGCGGTGTCGCTCGGGCAGATGGCGGACACGGCGAGGGACGATCTGGCGTTGATGACCGGGTTCCTGGAGATCGTGTTCTACCTGCTCGGCGTGTTGGTGGTGGTGTTCGGGTTCTTCCGGGTGAAGAAGCACATGGAGCAGCCGCAGCAGGTGTCGCTGGTCTCCGCGATCGTGGCGATCGGCGTGGGCGCGGCGATCATCGCGGTGCCGCCGATCGTGAACGGGATCGGGGAGTCGTTCGGCATCACCGGCGGGTCGCGGCTGGCGCCGCCGCGCTAGGCGGACGCCGCCGGGGAATTTCGCACGTTGCTGGACGAGCTTCAGAGGCTGTCCTGGGCGGCGCGGCGAAAGCCGCTGGAGTCGTTTCTGCTGCCGGTGGCGGCTGCCGGCGGGCGGCTGCTGTGCCGGGATTCCTCGCTGGTCTCGATGTTCCGGATCGAGGGGGTTCGGGCCCTGTGGGGGAAGGCCGAGCTGGACGGGTTCGTGGAGCTCGCGGCGACCAGGCTGAACAGCCGTTTCCTGGCCCGCGGGCATGCGGCGCATGTGACGTTCGAGAGGGAGGCGGACGGGCGGGGGCTCGCCGAGGCGTGCGGGGATTTGGCCGGGCGGTCGGGGAAGCTGGGGCTGGATCTGGACGACGTGTTCGCGGAGCGGGCGCGGCGTCCGCCGCCGGCGGTGGAAACCTGCCTGCTGGCGTGCTGGACGAGGCCCGCGGCCGCGACCGCGCTGGAGGCGAAGAGCGACCGGAGGAAGCGCCGGCTGGCGATGAAGGACTGGCTGCCGGTGGGGGATGAGTCGCAGTGCCCGGCGGGCGGGCTGGAGAGCCTGGAGCCGCGCCACGACGCGCTGGTGGAGGCGCTGGACGCGTTGTTTTCGGAAGCGGGCGTGGTTGGGGAGCGGTTGTCGGAGGAGGAGGCGCTGGCCGCGATCAGGCGGACGATCGACGGGGTGACGGAGCGGTCGTGGAGGCCCCGGACGTCGGCGAACGGGCCGGTGGCGCGGGTCACGGAGCCGGCGGAATGGGGGGCGTTTCCGCCGCCTTTGGCGCCGCAGCTGATCGACCGGCCGCTGGAGCGGTCGGGGCTGGGCGTCGCAGTGGGGGGTCGGCTTTGCGGGACGGTCGACATGTCGCTCGGGCCGCGCACGCCCCGGCGCTTCGGCGAGCTTCTGGATCGCCTGGAGGGGATACCGTTCAGGCTGTCGGTTCTGGCGGAGGGCGGCGGGCTGGACACGATCGGGGCGAGGATCGCGCGGCTAGGGTCGTCCTTCCTGGCGTTCTCGTCGGCGGAGTCCGCGGCGGTCAAGAACGCCATGGCGGAGGTGACGGCGCTGGCGGCCGACGCTCAGGCGGTGGCGAGGCTGCGGCTGTCGATCGTGACCTGGGTGGCGGTGGAGGATGGCGCGGAAGCGCTTCTCAGGCGAATGAGCCGGGTTCAGCAGCTTGCCGAGGGCTGGGGCGAGTGCGTGTTCTCGGTGCAGTCGGGGGATCCGGTCGAGGCGCTGGCCGGGACGATCGCGGGGTTCGCCTGCGGCGGCACGGCGCCGGCGGCGTGCGCTCCCTTCCGCGAGGTCCTCGGGTTCTGGCCGGTGGGGCGTCCCGCGCCGCTGTCGGAGCGGGTGGACCACGTGTTCCGGACGCCGGACAACAAGCTGCTGCCGTTCAGTTACGCGGGAGCGGAGGATTACGGGTTCGAGCTGATCCACGGGATCCCGGGGCGCGGCAAGAGCGTGCTGATGAATTGCTTGACGCTGGCGCACCTGGTCCAGGGGACCGCCCTGCCCTACGCCGCGACGATCGACATCGGGCCGTCCTCGGCCGGGCTGATTTCGCTGATCCGCGAGGCGCTTCCGGTGTCGCGCAGGGGGGAGGCTGGCTGGTACCGGCTCCGGATGGATCCGGAGCACGCGATCAACCCGTGCGATACGCCGCTGGGGTGCCGGAAGCCGCTGCCGGCGGGGCGGGTGTTTCTTGAGAACCTGCTCGGGCTGCTGTTCACGCCGGCGGGCGCCGAGGGCGTTCCGGACGGTGTGCGCGAGGCGATCGGCCCGGTCCTGGACGCGGTTTACGAGATGCGTTCGGACGGCTCGGCCGAGGGCGAGCCCCACGGTTACGGGGCGGGCCGCGATCAGCAGGTGGACGAGGCGCTGGAGGTGTACGGGTGCCGGCTGCCGGAGGGGGCGCTCTGGTGGGAGGTGGTGGACGCGTTGTTCCAGGCGGGGGCGCCGGCGGCGGCCGCGCGCGCGCAGCGTTACGCGGTGCCGGTGCTGATCGATCTCCTGTCCGCGGTGCGTGAGCCGAGCGTGGAAGGGCTGATACGGGATGCCCGTTACGGGGTCGGCGGGGAGACGGTGACGCAGGCGTTCTCCCGGGTGCTGACCGGGCTGGCGGCGACCTGGCCGTCCCTTTTCCGGCCGACCGCGTTCGACACCGGGTCGGCGCGGGTGGTGGCGGTGGATCTGTCCGAGGTCGCGCCGACCGGTTCGGCCGAGGCGGACCGGCAGACGGCGGTGTTCTACATGGTCGCGCGGCAGTTCCTGACGCGCGAATGGTGGAGCGCGCCGGAGGATTTCGCGAAGGCGCCGGCGGCGTACCGGGGCTGGCACGGGGCACGGGCGCGGGAGATGCGCGAGGCGCGGAAGCGGCTCGCCTATGACGAGTTTCACAGGACGGCGCAGGCGCCGGCGGTGCGGGCCCAGGTCGAGCGGGACGTGCGGGAGGCGAGGAAGTTGGGGGTGAGGCTGGTTCTGGCCTCGCAGCGGATCGAGGATTTCGGCGAGTCGCTGGTCGAGCTGGCCAACCGGTACTGGATCCTGGGCGCCGGCGGCGAGGCCGGCGAGATGGAGCGGCTTGCGTCGACCTTCGGGCTGTCGGCCACGGTGGCGGACGCGGTGCGGCTGCGGCTCACCGGTCCGGGCCCGGCCGGGGCCCCTGCCCTGTTGATCGCGGCGGACCGCCGCGGGCGGTTCGAGCAGCTGCTGTTGAACACGCCGGGGCCGGTGGAGCTCTGGGCCTTGACGACGAGTCCGGGCGACGTGGCGCTGCGTCATCGCGTGGGGCTGAAGCTCCGGCCGTCGGAGGCGCGTGCGGCGCTGGCCCGGCGGTTCCCGGCGGGGACCGCGAGGGCGGAGATCGCGGAGGCCGAGGCGCGTGGCGATCGGAGCGCGGTGGATCGGCTGGCCGCGGAGGTTTTGGCCCTGGCGCATGGGGCCGGCGAAGGCCGGGAGGCGGGGACGGCCTGAATTCCCCGCCGGAAACAGGAGTGTTCCGGAATGAGATCGAAGAACGAGGCGACGCTGATCGGCCATGTGGGCGGAGATCCCGAGGTCCGCGATTTCCCGAGCGGGGACAAGGTGGCCCGGTTCGGCCTGGCGACGAACGAGAAGTTTCGCGACTCGAACGGGGTGGACCAGGAGCGGACGGAATGGCACCGGATCGTGGCGTTCAAGGGGCTGGCGGACGTGGTCGGCAAATACGTGAAAAAGGGCGATCCGCTGTTGGTGACGGGTACGATCCGGACCAACGAGTTCACCGACGGCGACGGGGTGAAGCGCCAGGTGAAGGAGATCGTGCTGGCGGGGCCGCGTGCCGAAATCAACATGCTGGGATCGCGGGGATCGGGCGAAGGCGAGCCGGTCTCGGAGGCGGCCGGGATGCCGGCCGAGGCGCGGCAGGACGAGATCCCGGTCTGAGGAGCGTGCCGGTGTTCGGGGCTGTGCGCGCCGGGCTGGCGGCGGCGGCGCTGGGCGGGTGCCTGGCGCTGCCGGCGGCGGCCGCCGTCGTGGACGATTGCGATCCCGCGGTGGAGCGCGCCCTGGTGGAGAACGCCGAGGTCGGCGCGCGCGACGACGTCCGGATCGTGCGGCACCCGGATTACGGGGTGCGCGATCCGGAGTCGCTGTTCGACCTGTCCTGCGTGACCGACATGTTCAACTACAAGCACTCGGACATCCTGTTTCGTCCGGATCGGGCGATGACGGACGTTCTGGGGCTGTTGCGGCGGTTCGTGTGCGACCGGGCGCGGGACGCGTATCGCGGGTTCGTTGGGCGGCGCCTGGACGCGACGATGTTCGGCGCGGAGGTGCCGCGGCTGCCGGGGCTCGACGTGGGCGTGGAATGGGGCAACCTGCTGGACGACGTTGGCGACAGGTCGACGTGGAATCCCCCGTCCGGGGAGACGAGGTCCGATCCGTCTTCGTTGCCGGCGCCGGGGGTTTTCCCGACCCTGCCGGCGGGTGAGCCCGGAGGAAGCGGGGCGCCGTCCTCGAGGCCGGGCCTGCTGCGATCGCTGCTCGGCGGCGGGGATGAAGCGGAGGACCGGAAATGATGCGGATCGCGTTGGCGGTGCTGGCCGCGGGGCTGGTGCTGCCGCTGGAGGCCTGGGGGCATGCCTGCGACCGGACGGATAACGACCGCCGGGAGGCGAGCCGGGTGATCCGCAACATCTCGGGGCGGATCGACGCGATGGAGCGGAAGATCGTCGACACGCTGGTGAAGCAGACGGGTCAGCTGTCGGGTTACCAGGCTCAGTCGACCAAGGCGATTCTGCAGGGGCTGGACGCCCAGACCAGGCTGCTGGCTCAGACCTCTCGCGAGGTCGAGGAAAACCGGGTGCTGCGGAACCGGCGGCCGTCGAGGGGGGCTTGCCGGACGGCGACGGGGGCTCGCGGGCTGGAGGCGGGGAGGAAGGCGCAGGCGCTGGAGAAGGTGCGCTCGGAGAATGCCGGCGTCGGGCGGATCGCCGGCGACAGGAGTGTGTCGCGGGGGAGCGCGGCCGACAATTCGGAGCGGTTCCAGGCGGTGATGGGGCGGTTCTGCAACCGGGGGCGCGCCGGCGAGGACGCCGGCGCGTGCGGCGCCCGGGCGGGGATGCACGGCGCCGATCTGAAGCCCGGGAACCTGTTCGATCGGGGGACGATCGGGACTCCGGAGGAGCGTCGGACGGCGGTGGAGCTGTCGCGCAATCTGGCGGTGCCCGTGGTGTTCGATGCGGTGCCGGTGGCCTCGGCCGAGACCAGTCAGGAACGCCGGCGCGCGCTGCTGGCGCGATCGGCGGCGGCGCGATCGGCGCTGGCGGCGGATTATTTCGCGCACTCGCGATCGCTGCGCGCGCCCGGGGCGGGTCTCGGGGCGTGGGCGGCGGCGATGGTGCCGGACCGGGACGCGGCGCGTCCGGTGAGCCGTTACGAGCTGCTGGAGATTCTTGCGTCGCGGCGGTTCGAGGATCCGAACTGGTTCGTGCGCCTGCAGGCGATGACGGATTCGAACCTGCTGCGCGAGCTGGTGAGCCTCCAGGCGATTTCGTCGATGCTGGACTGGGAGCGGTTCAGGGGCGAGGAGCGGAGGGGCGCGCTGGCGGCCGCCGGGCTTGCCCTGGGCGCCGAGGAGATGCGCCGGAGCCTGCCGGGGCTGGAGAGCCCGCTCGGCGGGGTGAACTGAGGGCGCATGCGCGCGGCCGGCCTGTTCAGGCTGTTTTTCCTGCCCGAGTTCGGGCGGGGGCTGGCCGGCGCGCGGGGATCCGTCGCGAGGATGATGCGGATGGCCCGGTCCGCGGGGCCGCGGACGGCCGCTCCGTCGTGGGGGAACATTCTCCTCCCGGCCGGTAGGGCATCTCTCGCGTTGGGTGTCGCGCTGGCTTTGGGCGGAGGGCTCTTGACCGCCTATGGAGTGGCGGGTCTCGGCGAGGCCGGGGCGCAGGGCGTCGAGGCGGGGTTGTTCGCGGTCGAGGACCTGGGGACCCGCAGGCTCCTGGAGTTCCTGAGCGGGCTGGAGCTGAGCGGCCGGACGGTGCTCGGCGAGATGCTGTTCGTTTTCAATTCCGGGGTGCTGGCGCTGGTCGGGTTCCTACTGATCTGGCACACGGTGACGGGTTCGGTGGCGACGGCGCGCGAGGGTCGGTGGGGGTTCGGCGCCTGGGAGATCGTGCGGATCGTGGTGGCGGTCGCTCTGATGTGGCCGCTCGCCGGCGGCGCCTCGGGCGCGCAGTTGATCGTGATCGGGATTGCGAAGCTGGGCGGGGATTTCGCGACGACGGTGTGGAAGCCGGTGGCTGTGGAGGGCCTCGGGAAGGGCCGGGCGATCGCGCCGTGGCCGAGGGAGCGCGCGTGGCGGACGCTGATTGCGCGGACCCTGGTTTCGGAGGTGTGCATGTACGCCGCCAACGAGGAGGCCCGGTCCGCGGGAGACGATGCGTATGTGGGGTTGGAGTGGCGCAACGTGGTGCGGAAGCCGGAGGGGCGGGGAACCGTGCGGGGCCAGGCGCGGAGGGGCGTGAAGATCGGCGAAGGCGCGCATTACGACGGGCTTGCGCGGGGACTTCCGAAGGACGTGTGCGGTTCGGTGAAGTTTCTGGGGCTGGAGGAGGAAGGAGCTCCGGGGATCGCGGCGAGAGGACACCATTCGGCCTGGCGGGCGGTGCATCCGACGGTTCGGGGCGTGGCGATCGAGGTAGGCGGTCATTTCGTTGCCGGGAGTCCTTCGTTCGGGAAGCCGTTGCCCGATATCGGCGGGATGCTGGAGGGGGTAGGCGCGGCGGAGGCGTACCGGGCGGTGTTGGAGCTGCGGATAAAGGAGGCGGCGGAGGAAGGTCAGGCGGATCTCGAAAGAAGGATCGGCGAGGACGCGGTGAAGATGGGCTGGGTGTCGGCGGCGAGCTTCGTAAATACGTTGGCGCGGTCGGCCGGGAGGATTCAGTCGGCGGCGCGGAATGTCCCCGAGGCGTCGATGTACTCGAAGGAGCTGGAGGGGTGGTCTCCGCAGGGCTTGGCGGCGGTGAAGGGGGTGGTGCAGGCGCTGGCGCAGGACGTCGATTATCAGCCGATGGCGTTGGCGGTGGGAACGGAGATCGGGGGGTCGAGGGCGGCGTCCGAGGGTAAGGGGGGAGGCCTGTTGAGGTGGATGCTGAATTTCATGGATCCGGAGGACGTGATCGTGGCGGACAGCGGCAATCCGCTGCTCGATCTTGCGAATATGGGTTACGGGCTGATGGAGACCGCGCTGGCGGCGATGGGAGCGCTGGCGGCGACGTCCGCGGGGGCAAACCTGTTCGAGGCGATTCCGGTGGTGGGCAAGGCGGCGGACGTGTTCGAGCCGACCTGGGAGGTTCTTGACGGGGTGGTGACGACGGTGATCGGGATATTGCTGATCGCGGGCGCGGTGCTTGCTTACGTGGTGCCGGCGATCCCGTTCATCCGGTTCGTTTTCGGGATTCTGGGATGGCTGCTGTCGGTGATCGAGGCGGTGCTTGCGGTGACGGTGTTCTGCGCCGCGCATGTGACGCGGGGCGAAGGCGACCGGCTGATGATCGAGGGCACCAAACAGGGGTGGCTGCTTCTTCCGGCCCTGATTTTGCGGCCGGTGTTGATGCTGTTCGGGCTGGTGCTCGGTTATTTCCTTTTTCTGGCGGTGATGGGTCTGTTCAACGAGATCTGGCTGCCCCGGATTAACGATATGACGCAGCTGAGCGGGCTCGACCTGATCGATTTCACGGCCTTGATGGTGCTGTACGTGATGGTGGCCTACGGGATCGTGAATGCGTGTTTCAAGGCGATCGACCTGCTGCCGAACGCGGTGCTGGAGTGGATCGGCGGGTCGGGACGCGGCGACGACGACAGCGACCGGACGATCGGGACGGCGAGCGGCGGGTTCGGGCGGATGGCCGGAATGCGGATGGGCTTCAGGGGACGTCCCGGCCCTCCGCAGGGATCGGGACCCACGGCGTCGGGGTAAGGGATTCGGGGGAGGCTCCATGCGGAAATTGTTGTTGGCTGCGGTGTCGGGGATCCTGCCTCTGGCGTTGTCGGCCGGCTGGGTGTGGTGGCTCGCGAACGGGGATCCGGGGAGCGGGGTGTCGCTCTGGACGCTGGGCGGCTGGGGGTTCGGAGGTGTCGCGGTTTACCTGGCGCTGGATCACGGTAAAGGGCTGAAGGCGTTTTGTTTCGCGGTGTACAGCGGGGCGCTTGCGGTGTGCGGCGCGATGATATGGCTGGAGCTGGTGACGCCGGCGCTGACGATGGGTCCGGGGCGGTTCGCGGCGGGTCTGCTGAGTCTCGACACGCGCTCGGGCCTGCTGGTGGCGGGGCCGGTTGTCGGATCGATCGCGGTCGGGTTGATCTGGTGCGAATTCATGGGTCGGGTTCTCGCGAAACGCGAGGTGGAGCGGAAGAAGCGCGCCCGGTCGGAGCTGTTTGGGACGTCGAAGCTGCTCGATCGCGAGCACATGAAGCGGCTGGAGAGGGGCCAGGGCGTGTTGCTGGGCCAGAGCCGGCAGGGTTCCCGGGCGCGGCTGGTGGGCTGGCCGCTGGAGGGGTCGGCGGTGACGCTGGCTCCGCCGCGGACGGGAAAGGGCGCGGAGATCGCGCTCAACTACCTGGCTCCGGAGGGCCGGGGCTGGGGCGGGTCGACGGTGCTGATCGATCCGAGGGGCGAGACGTTCTGCGTAGTGGCTCGGCGCCGGCGCGAGATGGGCCGCGAGGTGGTGTTGCTGGACCCGTTTGGGGTGGTAGCCGGGCATGGGGCGGCGCTGGAGGGCGTGCTTCACCTGCCTGACGTGAGGAGCGCGCGTTACAACCCGATGGATTTCATAAGGGCGGACGAGTCGGTCGCGTCGCGGGACATCAACGTCCTGCTGGACGCGTTGCTGACGCCGCCGACGGGGTCGAACGACACGTCGTCGCATTTCTACGAATCGGCGCGGGCGATCATCGGGGGCTACATGGCCTGGGTGAGGTTCAAATCGACGCCGGATCGGCGTAAGCGGTATCTGAGCCCCACGTCGAGGTCAGGGTTGACGGACGGGATTTGTGGGAGGTCGGGTTGAGCGCCGCGATCAGGTGGGGTTGGCCCCGGGCTCGAAGTTCCAGGGCAACAGCTCGTGGATTTTCGACAGCGGGTGGCCGGCGGCGATTTTCTCCAGCGTATTCTTGAGCCAGGCGTAGGGCTCAACGCCGTTCATCTTGCAGGTCTCGATGAGCGAGCCGGCGCGGCCCCAGGAGCGAGCGCCCTCGTCGTGGCCGGCGAACAGCGCATTCTTCGCGGTGAGCTTGATCGGTCGGATCCGGTTCTCGACGAAGTTGCTGTCCATCTCGACGCGCCCGTCGTAGAGGAACACCAGCATCCTGCCCCACTGGTTGGCGATATAGGTCAGCTTCTCGCCCAGGCGCGAGCGTGGCGAGACGCGCGAGCGCTGCTCGTCGAGCCACACGCCGAAGGCGTTCACCAGCGGCGCGGACTCGGTCCACCGGACGAACTGGCGCGTCGCCGGCTTCTCGCCCCGGATCCTGTCCTCGATCTTGTAGAGCTGCGCGATGCGCTCCAGTCCGGCCTTCGCGATCGGCGAGCCGTTGCTGTCGAACACCTCCTTGAGCCCCCGCCTCGCGTGGATCCAACATGCTGCCAGCGTCAGAGCTCCGCCCGGCCGGGTCGACCGGGCCAGCCGGTTGTGGCCGGCATAGCCGTCGACCTGCACCGTTCCCTGGAAGCCCTCGAGCAACGTCTCACCATGCTTGCCACTGCGGCTCGGTGCATACTCATAGATCACGCCCGGCGGGTCGGCCCCGGACCACGACCGCTCGTCGCGCGCCATCGTCCACATGTAGCCTGTCTTCGTCTTGCCCCGGCCCGGGTCGAGCACCCGAACCGTGGTCTCGTCCAGCCCCAGCGTACTCGACGTCTTCAGTTCCGCCTTCAGGCAGTCGAACACGGGCCCAAGGTGGAACGACGCCTTGCCGACCCACTCGGCCAGCGTCGAACGGTGCAGCTCGATGCCCGAGCGGGCGAAGATCTGCGATAAGCGATACAGCGGAAGATGGTCCGCGAACTTCGACACCAGAACATGGGCGAGCAGCGCCTCGGTCGGCAGCGCTCCCTCGATCAGCCAAGCGGGCGACGGTGCCTGGGTGACGCCTTCCTCGCACTTGCGGCAGGCATACTTCGGACGCACGGTGACGATCACCCGGAACTGCGCCGGAACGATATCGAGCCGCTCGGTGCGGTCTTCGCCGATACGAACCATCTGGCCGCAGCCGCAAGGGCACTCGATGCTCTCGGGTTCGATCACCCGCTCGATGCGCGGCAGGTGGGCCGGCAGATGACCGAGGTTGCGCTCCGCGGCGCGGCGCTTCGCGCGCGGCGCCGGCGTCGTGCCCGTCGGACCCTCTTCCCCGGCCTCAGCCAGCGCACCTTCGAGTTCCTCGAAGGCAAGCTGGAGCTGGTCGGGGTCGAGCTTCTCGGACTTCTTCCCGAACATCGCCCGGCGCAACTCGTCGAGCAGATGTTCAAGGCGCCGGTTCTGGTCGCTCAGCGCCGCGTTCTCGACGCGCAGCGTCTCAAGAGCCGCTTGCTGTCCCGCGAACAGTGCCTGCAAGGGAGGCGCAAGCGATGCGAGATCGACCGTGCCGGGGCCTGGTTCCATGACGGAAGACTACCATCGCATCGCCGCCACGGAATGCGGCGATCCGAATCAGACCCGCTCATGCCGCCGCGAGCGGACGGCGAACCCGAGGTCCCCACACCCGGCGCCAATCGAGCCCCTCGAACAAGGCCTCGAACTGCGCCCGCGAAAGCCGTATCACCCCGTCGCAAACCGCCGGCCAGGCAAACCGGCCCTGCTCAAGGCGCTTCGTCGCCAGCACCAGACCCGTCCCGTCCCACCAGAGAATCTTGACCCTGTCGGCGCGCTTGGGGCGAAAGACGAAGACGATGCCGGAATACGGATCCAGACCCAGCTCGTGCTCGACCACCGCCACAAGACCATCGTGACCCTTGCGGAAGTCAATTGGCCGCGTCGCCACCACGATCTTCGACCCCGAGCCCGCCGCCATCATCGCAGCGCCCTCAACAAGGACGCGATCTCCGCGATCCGGCTCGCGCCAATATCGCCGTCCAGGCGAACCGTCACTCCGCACGCCTTGATCGAAACCGAACCGATCAGGCACCGCTCCGGCACCGGCAGCGGATCAACCTCTACTGTCGCGAAGGCCGGTTCGGGCGCAGCAATCGGCTCAGGCTCCGGATCCGCCGTAGACGATGGAAGCACCAGCTTGCCTTCGCGGGCAAGGCTGCGCCACGACGACAACCGTCTGCTCGACAGACCGTAACGCTCGGCCACATCGCCCACGCGCTCTCCGGGCCAGAAACTCTCGCGAACGATCCGTGCCTTCTCTTCCTCGCTCCAGCGAGACGGCGCCGACCGCTCGGAAGACGCCTCCACTTCCGAAGCCGGTTCTACTTCCGAAGCCGGCTCAGCCTCAAAGTCCTCCAGAAAATCCCAGTCGATGGGACCGCTTCGATACTCATCGCCCAACAGATCGCCCTCCCCGTCAAGAAGGCCAATCCAAACCTACTCCCTATATATAAGGTAGGTGGGCCATCCCCACCGCTTACGGATCGGCGGAATTTCGAGGAGGTCTACAGGCTTCTGACGCTGGCGCCGGACGAGCGGAAGGTGCTGGTGGAGGACATGCGCAAGGAGGAAAGGATGGCGGGCGGCCTGGTGAGGGTCGCGGCGGAGCGCCAGATGCAGGTCGGGGATCAGGAAGCGGGGTCGAATTTCTCGACGATCGCGAACCAGTTGTCGTTCCTGAATTACCCGCAGCTGGCGGTGAATACCTCGGAGTCGGATTTCGATCCGATGAGGCTTGCGCGGGGGGACGTGGATTTGTTCGCGGTGGTGCCGGAGGAGATGACGGAGCACGCCCGGGCGTGGCTGCGTCTCTGGATCACTATTCCGAACGCGGTGTCGGGAATGACGCCGCTGGAACGAGACATGCTGATCATCGTGGATGAGATGCCGAAGCTCGGGTTCCTGAAGCCGGTGATGGAGGGCTACAACCTGGCGGCGGGGCGCGGCGTGCATTTCTGGTGTTTCGCGCAGTCGGTATCGGCGTGGGACGCGACGTGGGGAAGGGAGAACCGGGAGGTCCTGGTCGATCTGGCGGAGCTGGTGCAGGTGCTGGGGTTTCCGCGCACGGACGTACAGGGAGCGGAGGCGCTGTCGGCGGCGATCGGGTCGGCCGGATTCGAGCAGCGCTCGGAGTCGCACAGCGGTCAGTCGTCCGGGGCGACGATGATGCCCTCGGGAGTGGCGGTTCAGGTGGGCGACAACGTGTCGGCGGTGCGCGAGAGGGTCGTGACGGCCGACGAGATTCTGACCATGGGGCCGGACGACCAGTTCGTGATCGCGGCGTCGAAGGACTTACCGCGGGATGCGTTTCGCTTGCGGCATGCGCGGTACTGGATGCGGCGGGATTGCCGGGGGCTGATGGACCCGAATCCGTTCGTGGTGCGAAAGCGGGCGGCCGGCGCCGGGGGCCGGTATTCGATGTATGGGCGGCTTCGCGAAACGAAGGCGGAGAAGCCGCCGGCGAAGGCCGTCGAGGGGGCTGCCGTCAAGGCGGCCGAGGGTGCGGTTTAGGTATGGGGGAGGATCGCATGGAGGATGAAGGGCAGGCTGTCGGGGGAGCCGATGGCGGTGGGTCGCCGGACGGGGCCGTGCGGTCCGAGCAGGAAATGGACGACGACGTGGACAGGCTCCTTGGGCGGCTGGAGGCGCCTGAGGAGATCGTGGCGCGTGGCGAGGCGGCGGCCGGGCCTGGCGACGCGGAATACGAAGCGGCGATGGACGAGCATTACAAGGATCAGATCGAGGATGTGGCGGAGGGTTTGCGTCATGGCGGGGTCGACGTGGACGGGACTGGCGTAGGGCGGCCGCTGGGCACGGCTCCCATGACGGGCTCGCTGTACCGTCCGCCGGCGGTGGTGGAGCGGGAGAGGGCCGAGGCGGCGGAAGGGGGAAGAGATGCGGAGGCGCCCGTCCCGCCCGCCGTGCACGGGGCAAGTGACGCGCGGGACGCGGGGGAAGCGGCTGCCGGCGCGGTGGTAGGGGTGTTCGCTCAGGCTGTGGAGCGTGAAGTGGATCCAGAGGCGCGGGCGTTGATGGACCGGTTGGCCGACGCCCACGGCGCCGGGGTCCGGACGTTTTGCGAGACCATGCGTGACGAGATGCAGTCAGTTCGCGAACTGATTCCGAATCTGAAGACGGATGACGTGAAGGCGCTGCTGGTTGCGGTGGAGGGGTTGGGCGAGTTTCTCAAGGTCAAGGGCGCCGACGACAAGCGGCGCGAGGAGGTTTCGCGGAACCGGTGGCGGTGGCCGCTGCGGGGCGCGGCTGTTCTGGCGATGCTGGGGATGCTGGCGGGCGGGGCCGCGGTGGAGTGGCGTTACGACGTCCTGGGGGACGGGACGAACATGTGGAAGCGGATCGTGTGGGAGAGGCACGGGCTGACGATCGCCGAGTGCATGAAGCGCGCCCGGGATCGGAAGCGGGGCGAGGTCTGCGCGGTGAGCGCGATTATCAGGTAGACGGGCGGGGCGAGGCCCCGCCCTTCCCTTTCCGGATTACTGTTTCCAACCTGCGATTTCGGCAAATTCGCGCCACGGGAAGGCGCGGGAACTGCCGGCGATGTCGATGTGGATGGCTCCCCTTGAAATATGCCATGAGCCGGAGGCGGGGCCGGCGTTGACGGTGCCGTCACGGCGGAAGACGTGCGGGGTCTTATCGACGAGGAGGACGGGTCGAGCGGATTCGGCGAGGTCTTTCATCATGGCGAAGGCCGGGTGGAGCTTGCCGGTAGAGAGAAGCGGTATGGGATAACCGAAGTGGATGCTTTGCTTCAGGCCGCTGATTTGCCAGTTAATTGTGAGTAGGCGTCCGTCTTGGCTGGCGGAAACCGTGCCGGCGTCTTTGAGGTCGTTGTTGTCGTGCAGCAGCCAGGTTTCGCGTCGGTTGGGGAGGATATTGAAGACGGCGCGGCGGCCCCTGGGTGTGTGCGAAATGTAACCGTGGAAGCTGCGAATGGCGACGTTGAATTGCGACTCGGTCATGGTGGGTTGGTTGCCTGCGGCGCCGATACCTGTGGCGCCCGGGTAGTGGGTGCGGGATCCGGGGTAGTTGCGGAGCGGGGTCGCGGTGGCTTGAACGTGATCGAAGTCGAGAGTGTCCTGACCGGGGTGGATGGTGAGGGAGGTTGGGAGATTTAGGTCGGGACACTTGGAAAGCAGGGCTTTTGGCCAGGCGTTCTGGATCCAGCCTTGGCGAGAAACCTGCCAGTGGTCTGATCTGCGGAAGTAACTCTCGGTGTGGAAGGCCCCGGTGTTCGGTGTGTAGATGATTACGCGACGGAGGCGGTTGAGGTAGGGCGTGGCTGTGTGTTCGTCGTCAGTGGATTCTTCTTCTGTGAACCATCTGAGTTCGAGGTTGGACGCTCCTGCCGGGGTGCCTATGCGCCATGTGGCGGAGGGATAAGAGGTGAGATAGCGCGCATCGTGAATGGAATATCGGCAACTGAAGAAGTTGCCGTTGTTTGCGTGGTAGGCGGCGGACAGGTGGCCGAATTGGTCGAATACGAAGACCCTGCCGGCGAGCAGGTCCCGGAAGAATTCCGGGGGGTGCGAGGACTGGTTGTAGGGTTTGGCGGAGGCGCTCGGAGGGAAGAGCGTGGCGAGGGCGACGAAGACCGTCAGGACGATGCGGGCAGTTTGGATCATCGTGGGCGTCTTTCTCTGTATTGGGGGATTGCGGGTTCCGGCGGCGGGCACCGGAGGTTCGGCCGGAGGGGGCTGACAGTCTCTGGGGGCAGTGGTTGCCGGGCCCTGAAATCATTCCGATCGGCGCGGCGAGGCCGGAGCGTTTGGGTCCGGAGGGGATGCCCGGATAGCTGTTTCCTGGCCGGTTCATGGCTGGATGACGATTTTAGGGAATTCGACGGGTGTTGTGGCCGGTCAGGGGGCTCTCAGCGGCCTTGCGGGGTTTGGCGGTGCCGGAGACTGCCGGAAGGTGGCGGAGGGTGGCTGAGGCGCTGCGAGAGGGGCGTTGAGAGGCATCTGGAAGCCCGCCTACATGGACATGCCCGCGCTTTTGGCCTGGGTCCGGCCCTGGGAGCGGTTCTCGTCCGCGGAGCGCTGCTGCGGGGCCTGGGCGGCTTCTTCCTGCTTGGGCAGGCTCACGGGCCGGGCGCGCAGAATTCCGATTCTTTCGTCTTGCGAGGCGTTGGCGTTGAAGGTGCGGACGTTTGTGGAAAGCCTGTTGGGTTGCCCGGTACCGTCGGTGAACTCGATGAGTCCCCGGGGCTTGACGGTTTCCCAGAGGCGGTCGTCGCGGTTGAGGATGCGCTGGTTCGCGGGTTCGCTGTAGTTCGGCGGGAAATGGATCTGCTTGACGCCTCGCTCTTTTGCCCAGTCGGAGACATGGTGTAGCACGCCTTTGGCGTTGCCGTGGGCGATGTACATGTCGGGGCGTTTTTCGTGGGCCTTGTCGAGCCAGTGGAAGACGGTTTCGCGGTCGACTCCGTTGTCGAGGGCGGTGACGGCGATCGGATAGCCCTTGGGCAGGCGGGCGGCGGCGGTTTCGCGTTGCATCCGCTCGATGACGGTGGTGGCGTCAGCGGCGGCGGCGGTGAAGCGGGTGGATCTGGCGTCTTTGTCCGGGGCGGGAGGCGTCCAGTGCTTTCCGGTGTCTTCGTTGAACGCGGAGGCGAGCTGGGTAAAGGCGTCGTGGAGAGCATCGCCGGTGTCGGCGATGTAGTGGGATCGCTGTTCCTGCTCGGCTTGCTGGGTGTGGTCCAGTTCGCCGTAGATGCTTTGGCGGTCGAGTTCCCGGGTTTTCTCGGCGGCCGTGGCGAGCTGGTCGGTGGTTCCGCCCGGGCCCTGGATCATTGAGTAGACGGTGCCGACGAGGCGGGAGAACAGGGTGTCCCTGATCGGTTGCACGTCGCCGCCGTTATGGCGGGCGGTGTCTTCGGGCAGGACGATATCGGCGGGGATGGCGGCTTCGACGAGCGCCCGCGCGGCTTGTGCGGGCGTGAGGTCCGATGGCGGGTTGTTGTGGCCGGGCGCGGGGGCGTCGGCGAGGTAAGCGTCGGCGGTGCGCTGCTCAGCCGGCGTGGCCGGCCGCGCCCGCGAATTGTCCGGGATGGGCGTCGCGTCGGCGAGGTAGGCGTCGGCGGTGCGTTGTTCTTCGGGTGTGGCGTGGCGCGCGTTTTCGTGCGGGGTGTCGGCGAGGAAGGCTTTTCCGTAGGAGGCGTCGTGGGTTCGGGCCTTGGCTGCGGCGTAGGCTTCGGGGTTTTCGGCCGCGAAGAGGCTTTGGGAGGTCTGGGCGAGCCGTGGGCTTTCGGTCGGCTGCGGCGTCGGGGAGTCGGGAACGGCCTGGAGCGTTCTTCCCTGCGTGTCCTGGAGCTGGACGGGTCCGTCGACGGTGAATTTTTCAGGAAACGGGTGCTCGCGCTCGCGGCGAATGTCCTCGGCGCGATCGGCGGCCGCGGTTCTGGCGAGGATTTTCTCCGCGGTGGAGGGCGGCGGCGGGGATTGGACGCGGTTTTCGGGTGAGGTCTGGGGTTGGGCGCGGCGCTCGCGGCCGATGTCGCGGTTGACGATATCGATCGGGATGTTGCGTTCGAGGGCCGCGTCGTGAAGCCGGGGAAGCCTGTCGCCCGGGGTGGTGAAGCAGACGACGGTGTGGGGGCGGCACATCGCGATGTCGTTGTCGCGCTGGCGGATGGCGGGGCCGATCTTGTCGGGATGGGCCTGGAAATCGGGCGGAAACTGGATCTGGCGGATTTCGTGTTGCTGGGCCCATTTGGCGGCGATCCGGGGGACGCCCTTGTTGCCGCCGCCGTGGGCGAGAATCATGTCGGGGTGTTTTTCGCGCAGGGCGTCGAGCTTGCGGATGACGGTGTCCGGGCTGGGCGTGTTTTTCGAGTTCGTGACGGCTATGAGGGTTCCTTCCGGGATGTCGGGAAGGGCCCTGGCGGAGCGCATGGCCGCTCTGTACTGGCCCTCGACGACGATGGTCGGGACGTTGGCGCGCTTGGAGGTGTAGGTGCCTTCGCGGGGCGTCCAGACCTTGCCGTGGTGGTGAAAGAAGCTGTCGGCGGCGTAGTCGCGCTGGCGTTCGAAGGCGTCGCGTTCTTCGATGAGGCCGGTCAGGCGGCCGGTAAGTCGTTCGAGCTCGTGGGCGGTTTCCTCGAGGGTAGGCGGGCGGTTGGCCCCCGGGTGTGTCGAGGGGCCGTCGGAGGTCAGGCTGTCTTCCCGGTCTTTCTCCTGTTTGGCGCGTCCGGTCTTGAGGTCTTCGATCTTGCGGGAGAGTTTCTCGCATTGTTCGTCGATCGAGGTGACCTGGTGGTGGTAGACGTTGACGATACCCCAATGGAAGCTTTCGCGGCGGTCGCCGAGCCGGAAGCCGGTCGGGGTGGAGGCGTCGAGCAGGTCGTCCATGGAGGCGCCGATCTGGTCGAAGGCTGCCTGGACGTGGGCGGGGACGTCGTCGTCGAGGCTGGCGATTTCGGAGCCATGGACCCAGACGTCGCGGGTGTCGGCCTCGTCGGGGGGAGGCCGCGTCTGGAATAGCCCCATTTCCTCGGTGAAGCGGTTGGTGGAGGTCGCGACCGCCGGTTCGGCGGGGAGTTTGCGCTCTTCCGGAATTTCGGCTGTGGCCGCGTGTTCCGCGGTGGCGGTCCGAAGGCGCTGGAGGACGTCCTCGCGATGGCTGTGGGAATGCACGTCGCCGGCGATGCCCTGTCGCGCGATTCGCTCGAGCTCGGCGGTGAGGGTCTCGCTGGTGGCGGCGAGCCTGGCGAGGGTGGCGGTGGCGCCGGCGAGGCGTTCGTCCAGGGCGGTGGGGTTGTCGGCCGGGGCGGCCAGGGTCGCGAGCTGGCGGGTGGCGGCGGCGATCCGCGTGGCGAGGTCGCGCTTGGCGGGGTCGAGGGCCGGGGTTTCCGGGGGTTCTCGGTGGATCCCGGTGTCCAGGTCGGCGAGGTCGGCGATTTCCCGGATCTCGTTGGCGAAGTCCTGGTAGGGCGTCGTGGGCGGGAGTTTGCTGGCTCTGGCAAGGCGGTCGAGGATGTCGTCGCGCTGCTGGGCGATGCTGAGGAGGTCGTTTATCTGGCCGGCGGTGCGTTCCTGGTCGGGGGTGCGGTCGTCGATCGGCGGCATGTGGGTGGCGAGGTATCCGGCGATGTCGTCGAGATGATCGGTTCGGATTTGGGCGCGTTCCTGGGCGATCACCGCGAGCGCCTCGACGTCGTCGACGAAGCCCGGTCGGTGGATCAGGGCCGGGTTGGCCGCGATTCTGTCGAGGCGGTCGAGGACGTCGGGGCGGGTGGAGGCGAAGTCGAGGAGAGCGGCGATCGCGTTTGAGAGGCGTTCCTGGTCCCGGTCGCGTTCGCCGGGGGGCGGGATCGCGCCCTGGAGGCGTTCGCCGAGGCGCTGGATGCGGGCGGAGGGGTCCGCGGCTTCGGGGTCGTCGCCCTGGAGCGAGCGGGCCAGGTCGTCGTCGAGCAGGTGGGCCTGGTCGGCCTCCGGGTTGGGGTCGTAGGGCTCGATCCGGTCGGCCGGGCCGCCGGCGCCGGGCCGGTATTGGGGGTGCTCGGTGAGTCCGTCGAAATGTCCGGCGTTTTCCTCGAAATAGCCGGGATCTTCGTCGGAGAGGCGGGTGGGGGTTCGGGCCATGCTCACGCACCTGTTGGCCGGCGCGGCCGTGCGGCCGCGTGGGCGGGTGTGTGAGGGTGGCGGGAGGGATTATAGGAGCGTCGGCGGAAATCGCAAGACGGGCGGGCGCGGCGTTGGGGCGGAGGTCAGAAGCTCATGCCGCGAGGGCGATCGCGCGTGTGGGAGATATCCCGGGTTTCGGGTAGCTGGCGGTCGCTCGTCCACTTGTCGTAGCGGTCGAGAAGTCTGCGGAAGACGTCGCTCTGGTCCTTGGTGAGGGCGCTGGTGTCGATGAGGCCGCGCGCTTTCCGGGCGAGTTCGTCGAAGCCGGGCGCCTGGAAGGGGTGGAGGCCCTTTTCCCTTGCGGCGGCGGAGTGGTTTCGCAGTTCCTTGACGAAGTCCGCGGCGACCGTGGAGCGGCGCGGGGTTTGGCGCGGGGGCGCGGGTTGGTGGATGCGCGTCAGCTCCTCGCGGGCGGCGTTGGAAAGATGGGGGTTCTTGAGGAGTTCGAGGCCCTGGGTCCTCAGCTGGTCCATTCCGGGGGTGTCGGTGGTGGGCTTCAGGCTCGGATCGAATATTTCTCCGATGACGTTGCGGCGTCCGTCCATCATCTCGGCGATGAGGGTGCGGCGGGTCGCGATGTGGTTTTCGTAGAGGCGCTGGGCGGCGAGCCGGTCTGGATCGGGTTGCGGGGCGGGCGGCGCCGGGTCGTGCCGCGGGACCTCGGTCCGCGGGACGGGGCGGGTTTCGGGCGTGGGTTCGGGTTTTTGGCGGGGTGCGTAACGTTCGAGCCATGCGTTGGCCATGTCGACGCCGCGCAGCAGGTTGGCGCGGTCGGCTTCCGGTATGTCGGGCAGCCTGGAGACGTCCATCATTTCCCGGTGGATGGCGGGCCATGCGGGGTGGGAGAACGGGTGGACGCCGGCGTCGGAGGCGGCCGTGCAGTGGGCGTCCCAGCGGCGGATGAAGGCCTCGACGCGTGGGTGCGAAGGGGCCTGGACGGGTTCGGGCGCGGGTGTCGGGTGCGGGGCGTCCGGTGCGGTGAAAGCGCTGTCGGGGTCCGCGTGCGCGGGAGGGATGACAGAGGGAGGAACGTCGCGATCGTCGTCGAGCCGCGGTGGAGAGGTGCGAGCGGAGGGCTCCGGGTCGTGGTGAAGGTGGATGTCGTCGTAATCCGCGTGTTCCCCGGGATGGATGTCGGGCTGGTCGGGTATCCGGTCGATCCCGTCCCAGAAATCGGCGGGCGGCCCGTCGGAGGGATCGAATGCGTGGGCTTCGGCGTGTTCGGGGATATCGCCGTGGTGGCGGTCGTCGGCGATGCCGGCGAGGTCGGGATCGTGGAGGAGGTGCGCGGGGTCGGGTGCCTGGAGTCCGGCCGCGATGGCGTCGCCGGCATGCGCCCGATGAACGGGAGGCTGGAGGGCGTCTATGGCGGTTTCGATCGCGTCGGCGGCGGCCAGTTCGGGCGTGCCGGTCTGGTTGGAGCTGGTGAAGAGCGGGTCGAGGCCGCGGCGGTCGTCGAGCGACATGCGCTGGATGGAGCGTGCGCGGCGCCGCGCGGCGGCGAGGGTCTGGAGGTCGGAAACCTCGATGCCGCCGTGCTCGCGAAGGACCCGGGCGTGAAGGGGGTCGCGTTTCAGGAAGGGAGCGGCGGTCTTGAGGATGGCTGTCGCCTCCCGGAGGTCGTTTCGGAATTGCGGGTTGGAGGCGACCGCCGCGTTGCCGCCGGCCTTGCGGGCGTCGTCCCATCGGGCGAGGGAGGCGTTCAGCTTGCGGCAGGCCTCGCCGATGGTCCGCGCGGAGAGACCGTGTCTGAGCGCGATTTCCGAATAGCGGATGAGCGAGGCGACTTCGGCGAGGCGGCCGTCGCCGGCGTCGTTCGCGGCGAGCCATCGATCGGCGGAGACGTGTTCGGGATCGGGAGAGCGGGCGGGGTGCGGGGCTGGAGAAGCGGTGTCCGGGCTCAGGCCGGGTGCTTGCGTTGGAGAGTCGGCGCGGGCGCGGGCGCCGGCGGAGTCGCGATGGATCAGGCGGGCCTTCATGTGGTCGGACATGTAGTCCTGGGCGGCTTCCTCCGGACGGCTGCGGCTCCAGTTCTGGGCGAGGAAGGCGAGGATGTCGGCGTCGGTGACGGGCTCGGTCGCGAGGTCCTCGGTGCGGCGGTAGCGGACGTCGAGCTCGACCGGGGCGCGGTCGACATAGAGGTCCATGCGTTCGCGGTGCCGCGTCGCGGCCGGATAGATGGTTTCGCGCGACGGTTTCTGGTTGGCGAAGACGAAGGCGCGGTCGACGGTGAGACCCTGGGCCGCGTTCATGGTCATGGCGTAGCCGTGGTCGAGGCGGATCTTGCCGAACCAGTCCTTGATCTGGTCGTGGTGGAATTCGACGATGCGGCCGCGGTCGGTGCGGCCGCGGATCCAGAGGCGGGGAACGTCGGGGGCGACGATCGAGGGCGGGTCCTCGCGGAGATCGATGACCTCGAGGTGGGTGCCGTTGAAGATCCGCTTGCCGAAATGCGCGGCGCCGATGCGGATGGTGTCTCCGATCGCGATTTCGAGCGCTTCGGGCTTGGCCCTGGGTTCTCGGCTGCGGCATGCCTGGACGGTGTATCTGGGCCCGTCGTAGTTCGCGAGAACGCGCTGGCGCATGAGGAACGAGAGTGCGCGGACCTCCGCCTTGGAGTAGGCGATGACGGCGGTGGTCTTGTCGGGTTGTTCGGTCCGGACGCGCTGCCAGTCGGCGATCAGGCGGGTGAGCGTGGCATCGAGGTTGGCGTCGATGTGGATGCGGCCGCGGTCGCGGTAGGCGGCGACGGCCCTGGCGGCTTCTCCGTCCTTGAAATCCTCGGAAGCCTGGACCTGCCAGGGCTTGACGGCGGACTTGCGTTCGTCCGGAAGCGTGTCGAAGGCCGCGACGACGCTTGCGGCCTCGTTGGGGGTGGCGGCGTCGGCCGCGAGGCGGGCGTGCTCCCTGGTGATGTCGCGGAGCGCGAGCAGCATGTCTTCGAGATCGTGCTTTTGGCGGCGGATGGTGTCGACCCGGGTGGTGCCGACGACTTCGCGGATGAGGCGGAGGCCGGGGCCGGCCTCGACCGGCTGCTGCTGCTGGGTGTCGCCGGCGAGAATGATCTTGGCGCCGGTGCTTTCGGCGATCCGGAGGATGTGGAGGGCCTGGAGCGAGGATAGCTGGCCGGCCTCGTCGACCACGATGACGGTTGTGGGTCCGGCGTAGACGGAGCCCGTTCGAATGCGGGCGGTGAGAGCCTCGACGCACCAGTTCGGAGCGTCGAGGTCGGTGCCGAGTTCGAGCGTGGTGCGCCAGGAAACGGACGTCGCGATGATGTCGTGGCCGGCCTCGCGGTAGAGGTCGGCGATCGGGCGGAGCGTGGTGGTCTTCCCGCTTCCGGCCGCGCCCTCGATGATCGCGATCTGGCCGGGTTTGGTGGCGGCGTGCATGGCGGCGATCTGTTCTTCGGAGATCGGGTAGTCGGTGGCGATGAGCTCGTCGACCTTGGCCCTGGTCGTGTGCTCGGCGATGCCGAAGTGCCTGGTGGCGTCGAGGCGGGTTGCGAGGTCGTGGATGTTCGCCTCGGTCTCGATTGTGTGGGCGGCGGTGAAGGTGCGGCCGTGTTCGAGACGAACGCCGGCGTCGTAACTGGTGTCGGGCTTGTCGAGCTCGACGAGGTTCTGGTTCTTGAGGAGCTCGTCGAGCATGGCCTTGCGCTGCTGGTGGCTGAGGAGGCCGCCCGCGGCGTTGGCGGTTTTCTCGACGATATCGGGGTACTGGAAAATCGAACGGAATTTGGTGAGATCGTCTGGGACGGCTGCCATGCGCTTGGCTATTTCGAGCTTCTGTTCGTCGGTGAATTCCAGCTCGTTTCCGGTGATGGAGTCGATGAATGCGGGGATGTCCTGGATGTGCTCGGAGGCGTCGAGGGTCCAGGCAAGGTGCCGGGTGTCGGGGTCGACGCCGTGCTGCTTCGCGGCCCGGGTCATTTTCTGGATCGCGCTGTGGAGGCCGCTGTTTCCCTGAAGGTTGACGCCGAACCTGGAGGCGGTGTCGGTGATCTGGATGTCACGCTTGGACCAGTCCTTGACGAGCTCCTCCGGGGTGTCGGGTATCCGGGTGTATTCGCCCTCCTCGCCATGCACTTCCATGTCGATCCCGAGGCGTTCTCGAAGGAGGTGGGCGAGTTCCGCGCGATAGGTGGCTCCGGCGGCCTTTTGCCAGGAGTAAAGGGGCTTTCCATGGAGGGCGCGCCATTTGCCGTCGTGGTGGGCGCGCGCGAGGTTGAAGATGACGCAATGGGTGTGCAGGTGAGGGTCGTTGGATCGTGAGGCGCCGTGCTGAAATAGCCCGGCCATGATATCCGCGGGCACGACCTTCATGCCGCGCTTGTCTTCGCGGATTCTTGTGTAGGCACAATGGTCTTGAACGGTTTCCCGGAGGGCAATCCGCACGGCGTCGTTGTGGGCTTTTTCCAGTTTTTCCCGGAGGTCCGCGGGGGCGATTGCCCACAGGGCGGAGACTGTCTTGTCGGCGTTGAAGGTCAGGTCGTAGGCAGGACAGCGCTTTTCGCTGTCGGCGTTCTGGGTGAGCTTCTCGCCGGTGCGGGGGTCGAGCCCGCGATAAAGGCGGTAGAAGTGCGCGGAATCGATCGCGTCGCCGTCCTTGATGGGATTCTCATCGGTGTCGAGAAGGCCGGAGGGATTCCACCAGATGCCGTCGGGTTCCTCGCCGGAAAGGTAGTACTCGCCTGGTGGACGGAAAGATGCCTGCGACTGGATGTAGTAGTCGGCGGTTGCGGCTTTTGAGAGAGTGGCGACCATGGGTTGCTGTATCGTGGGGTTACTGTGTCCAGTCTGGAGGCTGTCTGAAGTTCTTCCCGATCAAGGCGAGAAATAATGTGGCAAAATTCGGAACTTGTAAACCCCTTCTCTCCAATGGAGCAGAGGTCCAGAGAGGCGAATTAGTGATTTGGTTGCTTTGGTCTGTCGATTGCTTTGGGTTTGTGTTGGGGGAGGGTTGGGTGGAGGATTTTTTTGGAGGGATTTGAGGGGTTTTGGGATTGGGAGGAGTTGCTGGGTTTTGAGATTTGGGAGGATGGGTTTCTTGGGGTGGATTGGTGTGAGGAGGTTGGGGAGGGTTCTGGGTTGCGAGGAGGGTGCGTCTGGGGGACTGGGAGGGAACTCGGGATTTGGGGATGATTGCTACGAGGGATCGGGAGGCCGAGGAGGCGTCGGGGTCCGAAAGGGGGATGGATGGCGTGGGCGTGCTGGGGTCGCGGGGTGCGCGGTTGCCCGCGCGAGCGGGGTTGGATAGCGTGGCGGCGCCGGCCGTGGCGGGGCGTTGCGCGGGAGCGGGCGCTCGGTGGGGCAGGAAACTCGTGGAACGGAGGAGACGATGGCGAGGAGCAGCTTCATTGCGGAAGAGATCGATTTCGAGGGGATCGAGAAGAGCATGGGAGCCCTTGAGCCTCCCAAGCTACGGCTGGAGGAGGTGCTCAGGCGGGTAAGGGACAAGATGATCGAGAGCCGCAAGCGCGGCGTGACGGTGGAGCAGCTTGCGGAAACGTTGCGGGAGAAGGGGATCGAGGTTGGTGTCCGGAACCTGAACCACTTCATCGAGAAGGGCGAGCTTCTGGGCGGACGCCCGAAGCGGGGGTCATCGCCGGCAGGGCCTTCGGAGGTGGAGCCGGCAGGTGCGGCGCCGGCGGCGGAGCCGGGCGGAGCGGCGAGGGTTGAGGCCGGTCGCGGGGAGGGTCTCTGACGGCTCGGAAAAAAAGGGCCGTCCGCTGGAAACGTGCGGACGGCCCGTGGCGCGGCGCGGCTACTGTGCGGCGCGTATCTCTTCCAGACGCTCGCACACGGCGCGGGGATGCTTGGAGCCGAGGTTCAGGACGGGGATGCCGAACCGCTGCGCGATCCGGATGCCCATTCCCGTTCCTCCGGTAGTCTGTCCGCGCGGTGTCCAGCAAACGACTGCGTTCACCGGTACGGACAGGTCTTCACCGAGCAGGATGGATACGTTCCGGGCGTGAAGGCTGCGGGCGGTATCCGAGCATCTGTGCCAGGCGGGGTGAAGGCCGGAAGCGATATCGAGGCACAGGCGGCGGGTCTCTCCGGCCGGGATGCGGCAATGAGGGCCGGAGTGATGCTGGTAGCGGGGCCAGGGAAGATGGAGGGTGGATGCGTCCGGGGCGCCGTCTGCGAATGCCGTGTCCGCGCCGCGTGCACCACCCGAATGAAGATGCCACCCGCGGCGCGAGAGCCAGGAAGCCATCACGGTCATCTGCTTCAGAACCTCGGTGGGAGTCTCGCGCGATCCGATGCCGGCGTATGCGAGCTGGGTCATGATGTGTCTCTCCGATCCTGAATAATTCACCCTCGCGAAGCTTTTCTCTTCTCCTCGTCCGGGCGGGAAAAAGGGCCGACCCTGGACCGTGCCGGGGTCGGCCCGTGCGGGAAGCGGGGTGTGTCAGGCGGCGTCGCGGAACACGATGTCGGGGCGGTTGGTCCAGACGGCGGAGCGGTCGTCGTCGGTGGCGAGGTAGACGACGGTGATCTCCTCGGGATGTTCGGCGACGCGGGCCTGGGCTTCGGTCCAGGCGGCTTGCTTGTCGTCGAACTCGGGCTCGGTGTCGAAGCGGTCGGTCCACAGTATCGAGCCGGGGCCGACGAATGTCATGACGGTGTAGCGGTGGGTCATGGTGTCCTCCCTGCGATAGCGTTTGCCCTCCTGAATGCTTTTCTCGTCTCTCTGGCGGGAACGAAAAGGGCCGCTCCCCGTGAGGGGAGCGGCCCGGAGAGGCTATTCGGCGGCGATCTGCTCGGCGGCCCACCTGGCGGCGCGGGCGAGTACGTGTCCGTGGCAGGGGAGCGGATCGCACCAGCATGCGAGCCACATTCCGTCCAGTGCGGCGAGGTCTTTCAGGGCGATCTCGTCGGCGCGGATGCGGCGCCACAGGTCCGCGCGGTAGAGCGCGATCACGGCGTCGCGGTCGCCGTCAACGCCGAGCTTGAACGGGTTGCCCCATTTCGTGCGGCGGTCGATGAGGACGGTGTTGTTGTGTTCGTGGGCGAGGTGGAGGGCGTCGCGCAGGCGTGGTTCGTCCCTGAGGTTCACGACGCATTCGGTCATGGTTGTTCTCCTTCCCTGCGAATTCGTCCTCCGCGAAGCTTTCCTCTACTCCGGGAGGTAGGGGCTCAGACGGCTGGCAAAAGGAATGCCGGCTCCGCGCGCTGCGGGACCGGCTGGAGGGGTCAGGCGAAGTGGGGATCGGTGGCCGTGACTCTGTCGACGATGTGCCGGACCTGGTCCCATTCGTCGAGACCGTAGACGGTGGGGTGGTGGTCGAACTTGAGATCGAAGCCGCCGCCGGCGTGGCTGTCGATGTAGAAGACGCGGCCGATCACGTCGTCCCCGCGGAACACGAGGGCGATCTCCGGATCGACGTCGCGGAAGCGGATGATCCTGCGCGCGCGTTCGTACATGGCATCGCCGTATTCGGTGCCCTGTCCGAGCCAGTCGGCGGCGGTGAAGCCGTCCTGGTCGGTCGGGGTGGGCGTGCGCTCACCGCACGAGGGGCACCAGATCGCATTGTGCTCGGGACCGCGATCGCCGCAGCTGCCGCATTTCCATCCCATGGTGGTTCTCCTTCCGGAAGGTGTTCGCCCTCCGGGCGGCTGTTCTCTTCTCCTGCGGCGGGGTGTCTCGGCGGGGTCGCAAAAAGGGGGCCGGCGCGCGTCTGGCGACGCGGCCGGCCCCGAGGCGGGGAGGAGAGACGGAGGTTGGAGAGGGTCCGCTAGAACGGGATTTCGTCGCCGTCCTGGGGGGCGGCCGGGGGCTGCGCGGCGGGGGCCGGCGAGCCGTTCGGCTTCTCGAGGAACTGGACGCGCCCGCCGGGGACCACGAGGATCTCGGTGGCGTAGCGGTCGCTGTCCTCGCCGTTCTTGCGGAACTTGCGGGTCTGGAGCTTGCCCTCGACGTAGACCAGGCGGCCCTTCTTCGCGTGCTTCTCCAGCGTGTCGACCATGCCGGTCTGGAAGGTGACGACGCGGTGCCATTCGGTCCGGTCGACGCGCTCGCCGGAGTCCTTGGCGATGTAGCTCTCGTCGGTGGCGACCGACAGGTTCGCGACGCGGCCGCCGCCGTTGAGCTGGTTGATGACGACGTCGGCGCCGAGGCGGCCGATCAGCGTGGCCTTGTTCAATCCGTATGCCATCGTGTGGCTCCTTCGTAAGTGCTTCGGGTGAATGAACCGTCCGGGACCTTCTCGATCCCGAACCGTTCAACCCTCAAAACCTTCCCTCTTCTCCTGGAGGCCGGTCCGGGACCGGGACCTTGCCGGGTCGCGCATGGCCGGTGTGGAGGCGCTCGGGGGGAAAGGAAAAAGGGGGACCGCGCCGCGGGGGGAGCGGCGCGGTCCCGGTGGGGATGCGGGACGTGGAGGCGGGTCAAGGGGCGCCCCAGTGGAAAGCGACGGCGTGCGCCTCTCGCCACGCGTCGGGGCGGTCGACGACGTATCCGTCGGGGTCGATCAGCGCGGCATCGGCGGTGGAAGTGGCGGGCCAGATGACGGCGTGGCCGTCGGCGTGGGTCATGGCCGTGATTTCCTGGCCGCGGTCGTCAAGGGAGCTGGCGGGCGGGGTCCAGAGGCCGTCTCGGGCGCGGCGGGGGCCGCGGGGGAGTTTCTCCGGGCAGGACGGCAGGTCGTGCATGAAGACGGTGCTCGGCGGGAACAGGTGGTCGGTTGCGGTGGTGCCGGCGAGCTTGCGGAATATGACGTGCGACATCGGGCTCTCCGTCTTTAGGGTTCGCCCTCCGCGAAACTTTTCTCGTCTCCTTGGTCGTGTTGGGGGGGCTCGGCGGGGCCGCGAAAAAAAGGCCGGCCGCTCCGTGAGGGGAGTGGCCGACCGGTGGGCAATATGCGCCCGTTCCTCAATCCATGCGCGTCTCCGTCGTCGGGGGTTGCATGGGAGTGCGGTGCTCCCGGTATGGGATCCTTTCGGTCGGGTTGTCGGGCTCCCGGCGCCGGGAGAAGCGTTCGAAAACGATCCAGGCGATGAGGGCGAGGATGCCGCCGGTGACGGCCCAGGCGTGGGCGATCCCGGCCGCTTTGGCGAGGATGCCCATCATGCCGGCCATGGCGCAGAGGGCGGCCGAGGAGATGAACAGGCGGGGCATGGCGTCACCAGACCGGGCGCGGTTCGACGGTCCAGCCGAGGGTCTGGAGGAGGCCGGGCTGCGCGTAGACGAGGCGCGGGGCGTCCGGGTCGTCGGAAAGCGGGACGACGGCGAAGGTGGGATGGTCGTCGATCGCGGTTTCGTCGTGATGGGGTTCGCAGACGAGCTCGCCGTCTTCGTGGATGCGCGTCATCTCGGGCGCGATCCGGTCGATGTCGATGCGTGGCATTCCTCTCTCCCGTGTCGGATTGACCGGGTCCGGAGGGGGTTCTCCTCCCCTTCCGGCCCATCCCTCCGGAGCTTTTCTCTTCTCTTGGGCGGGCGGGCGGGCCGGGCGGGGCGGTGCCGGGGGAGACGGGGCGGCGGGCGCGCATCGCGGCTAGCGGAGGGCGGGGGCCGGGTCCTGGATGGCACGGGTCGCCCAGGCGGCGGCGGAGGCGCGCGGGTCCTGGTCGCGGACGTGCTGGCGGAGCTCCATCCAGAGGCGGCCGAGCACGTTGCGGCCGCGGTATCCCTCGGCGCCGTCGGGCAGGGTGCAGGGCTCGGCGCCCCAGAACGGATCGCGGGTGGAGATCTCGACGATCGGGCGGTCGGCGCTGAGATCGAGGGCGGGGAGGAGGAGGTCGGGCGCGGTGTCGAGCTTGCGGCGGAGGATCCACCGCATGGCGACGACGCGGACGGCGTTCCAGCGGGGGTTGGCCGGGAGGGAGCGGTCGCGGCCGATACGGGCAGCGTCGCGGGCGGTGGGCGCGGCCGCGATGCGGGTCTGGATCTCGGGCGCGGCGCCGAATTTCGCGGCCTGGTACAGATGCTCGGAGGTGGGGAACAGCCACGGTCCGGCGGCGATCGGGCGGGGAAGCGGATAGAAGTTGCTGAATTCGCCCCATTCGGCGCGGGTGAAGCGGAAGGCGCAGGCCTCGGCGGCGGCGTAGGTTCGCATGGCATCCTCCGTCGTTCGGTTTCGCCCTCCGGGCGGCTGTTCTCTTCTCCTGCGGCGGGGTGTCTCGGCGGGGTCGCAAAAAGGGGGCCGGCGCGCGTCTGGCGACGCGGCCGGCCCCGAGGCGGGGAGGAGAGACGGAGGTTGGAGAGGGTCCGCTAGAACGGGATTTCGTCGCCGTCCTGGGGGGCGGCCGGGGGCTGCGCGGCGGGGGCCGGCGAGCCGTTCGGCTTCTCGAGGAACTGGACGCGCCCGCCGGGGACCACGAGGATCTCGGTGGCGTAGCGGTCGCTGTCCTCGCCGTTCTTGCGGAACTTGCGGGTCTGGAGCTTGCCCTCGACGTAGACCAGGCGGCCCTTCTTCGCGTGCTTCTCCAGCGTGTCGACCATGCCGGTCTGGAAGGTGACGACGCGGTGCCATTCGGTCCGGTCGACGCGCTCGCCGGAGTCCTTTTCTACCGTTCCCAAATGCAGGCCGTTGCGCCGAAGAGGGTGATCATCAGGATGTTGTGATCACCCACCCGTTCCATCCGCTCAGGGGCCAAACGGTCCAAATTTACGACCGTGTGGGCGGATCCAAGAGAGCGATTGTCCGCTATTTCGCGGACGGCTCGGGCGGCGCAACCCTTGTCAGCGTGCCGGTTTCCTGGACGTCCCTGGGGCAGGTCGACGACTTCGAGCGCGTTGCGTCGGGTCGCTGCCTGTTCCGGGGAGACGACCTGATTGTGCTTCGCGAGCTTGTCGACGCGCTTCTTGCACCGGCGGTCGAGCGTGATCAGAAATAATGGCGCTATATGATCAGAAACTAGGGCGCTTGAGCGCGGCGGTGCCTGGCATGAAATTCCGGATAATAGCTGATACACTGCCATATAGAGCGAGAGTATCGCGGTCGGGTGTTGACACGGCGCTGAAAGAAAGCGTATTATTTATTGAAACTACTTCGGAGGACCTCATCGCCATGGCAGACCGTCGCGACGACACCGAGAAGCAGGACCGGCTCAGGGAGGCCGGCACCCTCAACCGAACGCCGGAAAAGGTCAGCGACCCGATGTTCGCCGCCGGCGACTTCTTCGATTCCCGCGACCTGCTCCAGGTCCGCTACGAGATGGTCCGGCTGGTCCGTGTAGACGAAGCGAGCCTCGCGCAGGCGGCGGCGCGGTTCGGGGTCTCGCGGCCGACCTGCTTCCGCATGGTCAAGGCGTTCGACGGGGGCGGGCTGCAGGAGCTCATCCCGGCGCGGCGCGGGCCGCGAGGACCGCACAAGATCAGCCCGGAGATCCTGCGCTTCGTCGAGAACTACAGGGCCCGGCACGGCCGGGTGGGCGCGCGCCGGCTGGCGCCGCTGATCGAGGCCGAGTTCGGCGTCAGGGTTCATCCGCGCGGTCTCGAGAAGGCCCTGGAGCGGCTTCAAAAAAAACCGTCGGAACCTGGGCCATGATGCGCGACGACGCCTGGAAGACCTACGAGAGCTGGCGGCGGCTCTGGCTATCGGGCGGCGACAGCAACGCCATCGCCGCGCTGCGCTTCCACGGTCTGCGCGGCGCCCTGGCCATGGCCGGGGCGGCGTGCGGGCGCAGCCGCCCGCTGCCGCCGTCGGCTTCGTCCGTCAACGTGGACCTGCCCATCGTCGATGCGGCGATCGCCGAGGCCGCCAGCCAGGTCCGGCGCCTGCTGGGCGCGCCGACGCTTCCCGCGATCGCCAACACCGCGCGGGAATACGAGGAGAATCGTCATGTCTGAAGCGCAAACGCGCAAGATCGCGCCGCATCATCTGGAGCGCGAGGCCTGCCTCTACGTGCGACAGTCCTCGCTTCGCCAGGTCATGCGAAACACCGAGAGCACGCGGCGCCAGTACGGGCTGAGCCAGAGGGCGACGGCGCTCGGCTGGCCGATGGACCGCATCCGGGTGATCGACGAGGACCAGGGCAAGTCGGGCGCCTACAGCGGAAACCGCGGCGGCTTCCGCGACCTGATGGGGAGCATTGCCGCCGGCGAAGTGGGGATCGTTCTCGGCCTGGAAGTCTCGCGTCTGGCGCGAGACAACGCCGACTGGCACCAGCTGCTGCGGATCGCCGGCATCACCAATACCCTGATCCTTGACGAGACCGGCATCTACGATCCCAACGACGGCAACGACAAGCTCTTGTTGGGCGTCAAAGGGACCCTGAGCGAGTTCGAGCTTCAGGGGATCAAGGCGCGGCTGGTCGGCGGCCAGCGCAACGCCGCCGCGCGCGGCGCGCTGAAGATGCGGCTGCCGGTCGGCCTGGCCTACAACGACAAGGACGAGGTGGTGTTCGACCCCGACCGGTCCGTCGTCGACGCCATCCGTCTCGTGTTCGACAGCTTCCGCCGGATGGGGTCGGCGATGGCGGTGGCGAAATGGATGCACCGCGAGAACATCGAGCTGCCGTCACGGCCGCGAAGCGGGCCGGTCTACGGCGAGCTGCGCTGGGCGCCTCCGCGCGTGCCGCAAATCGGCCGCATCCTGAAGAATCCGCGCTACGCCGGCGCGTACGTCTATGGCCAGACGCACGTCCTGCGGCGGGCTGACGGGACCGGAAGGTTGCGTACCGTGCCGATGGAGGAGTGGAAGGTGTGCATTGAGGATGCCCATGTGGGCTTCATCGATTGGGAGGAGTACCTTCGCAATCGAGCCACCCTGAGAGGCAATGCCGCCTCCTTCCTGGAATCGCCCGCGCGCACCGCGGCGCCCCGCGAGGGAGCGGCGCTGTTGCAGTCGCGGGTGATCTGCGGCCACTGCGGCCGGCGCATGGGCATGCAGTACAATAACGCTCTGCCGCATCGCAACCGGCCGGCGCGCTACGTCTACGTCTGCAACGAAGAGCTGTCGCGCTACGGACGGAAGACCTGCCAGACCATACGCGGCGATCTCGTCGACGCCGAGATATCCCGCTTCGTGATCGACGCGATGAACCGCGAGAACATCGATCTTGCCCTGGCGATCCAGCGGCAGGTCGAGGTCGAGTTCGCCGAGGCCGATGCCCAGCGCGCCAGGCGCATCGAGGCCATCCGCTACGAGGCCGACCTGGCGCGGCGGAGGTTCTACGAGGTCGACCCGGCCAATCGGCTGGTGGCGGCATCGCTGGAGGCCGACTGGAACGAGCGCCTGCGCGATCTGGAAGAGGCGTGCCGGGAACGCGAGGACCGCGCCGCGGCGCGCGATACCGAGCTCTCCGCGCGGCAGGTCGAACGCATCCGGGAACTGGCGCGCGACTTCGAGCAGGTATGGAACGCCGCCGAGACGGGCAACGCGGATCGCAAGCGGCTGCTCGGGCTTCTGATCGAGGATGCGACGCTGACCCGGAACGGCTCCGAGGTGGCGATCGGCGTGCGCATGCGCGGGGGTCGCTCCCTGACGCTCGAGCCGCTTCAGTTGCCGAGACCGATGGCGGAGATCCGCAAGACGCCCGCGGAAACGGTCGCCGCGGTCGACCGGCTGCTCGAAACCCACGGTGACGAAGGCACCGCACGGGAACTGAACGCCATGGGGCGCCGAAACTGGACGGGCCAACTCTACACGGCCGCGCACGTAGGCAGGATACGGCGGGCTTACGGGTTGCCCAACTACCTCGAACGCGCGACGAAACGGCTTCGGGACCAGGGCTTCTCGACGGCTGCGGAAGTAGCCGCGCAAATCGGCTTCAACGAGAGGGTCGTCCGGCGGCTGGGGAGAACCGCAACGGACGCGCGGGTGGAGCGGGTCATCGTCCCGACCGAAGGCCGGCGACGATACTGCATGTACAGAGCCAACTGCGCCGGGGAATCGGTGCAGTTGGCGGAACCCGCATCGTGAGGGTGAAAATGCTGCCAGGGAAAGACATCACCGCGGCAGCCGGTCGGCCCGGGCGCCGGTGGAGGCTCGAAGCCCGCACCAAAAAAAGGGCCAGCGCCGAAGCGCCGGCCCCGAGTTGGGAGGGAGGAACGAAGGGAAACAACCCCTCAGAAGGGGATCGAATCGTCCGGATCCGAGGACATGGCCGAACCGTTCGCAGGCTCGTCCGCGGGCTGCGCCGAGGCCGTCCCGCCGTTGCCGTTGGCAGGCTTGTCCAAGAACTGGACGCGCCCGCCGGGGACCAGCAGGATCTCGGTGGAGAACCGGTCCGAGCCCTCGCCGTCCTTGCGGAAGCGCCGGGTCTGCATCTTGCCCGCGACGTAGACGAGGCGGCCCTTCTTCGCGTGCTTCTCGAGCATGTCGATCAGGCCGTCCTGGAACGTCACGCAGCGGTGCCACTCGGTCTTGTCGATGCGCTCGCCGCCGCCGTTGCGGTCGATGTAGCTCTCGTCGGTCGCGATGCTCATGTTGGCCACGCGGCCCCCCGAGGCGAGGTGGTTGACGGTGACGTCGGCGCCGAGGCGGCCGATCAGTTCCGCGCGATTGAGTCCGAAGCTCATGGTCTTCTCCTTCAGGTCTGGATGATGACGATGGAATGCGAACGGCGGGGACGACTCTCTCCGCCCCCTTCTCCGTTCACCCTTCCCGCGCTTCACTCCAACTCCGGTCAGGCGTCTGGCCCGGTATCGGAGGAACGGGAACGATGTGGCTGGAGTTCGGCTGCACCACATGGAGTGCAACGGGACGGAGGGATCACTAGATCTGGCGGATCGACCTCACAGTCCCAACAAGGTGCATCATGAAACACGAGACTTGGCGATGTAGCTCTCGTCGGTGGCGACCGACAGGTTCGCGACGCGGCCGCCGCCGTTGAGCTGGTTGATGACGACGTCGGCGCCGAGGCGGCCGATCAGCGTGGCCTTGTTCAATCCGTATGCCATCGTGTGGCTCCTTCGTAAGTGCTTCGGGTGAATGAACCGTCCGGGACCTTCTCGATCCCGAACCGTTCAACCCTCAAAACCTTCCCTCTTCTCCTGGAGGCCGGTCCGGGACCGGGACCTTGCCGGGTCGCGCATGGCCGGTGTGGAGGCGCTCGGGGGGAAGCGGAGCGGCGGAAGGGGTCCGGATGGAGGCCGGTTCGCGAAGTTGTGCACGTCCGTGCAGGCGATCCCTTAGCGGCAGGGTCCTGGAGGGCTGCGAGGCCGCGAGGGGATGCACGTGCGTGCAGGCAACCCCGTTGGGGGACGGTTGGGGGATGGATTGCAGGGGATGGGGGAGCGTGGGGTTTCGGGCGGGTCCGTCGTTTCTCGGGTTCGACGAAACGATGAGAGGGGAAGGTGGACGGGAGGCGGGGGTGGCTGGAGTGGAGCGGGAGGGGATCAGGGTGTGACGGTGCGGAAGGTGGCGGAGAGGCGGGTGTGGGGCTGGGCGGCGCTGTCGGACGGGTCGATGCCGTGCATCCAGGCGTGGCGGGAGCGGCCGGCAAGGACGAGCAGGGAGCGGCGGGGGAGCGTGGCGGTCTCGTCTCCAGGGAGGCCGGCGGCGGCGTAGGGGCGGGTGGCGCGCGGGCGGAAGCGCATGGGCCAGGCGGCGGCGAGCGAGAGGGAGGCGACGACCGGGCCGAACTGGGCGTGGTCGGCGTGCATGCCGATCCCCTGCCCCGGCCGGTACTCATTGACGATGCACTGGTCGGGAAAATCTCCCCCGAAATGGCGGTTCATGCGCTCCGCGAGGTGCGCGGTCCAGCGCGGGAACGCCGGCGCGGGCTGCGGCGGCTCGGAACGTCGGTAGTCGTAGCGGTAGCCGTAATGCTGGACGCGGCGTCGGAGCTGGGTGCTCCAGGCGGCCTGGGATATTCGGAGCAGGATGCGCTGTTCCTCGGCGGGGGTGATGAAGTCGTGCAGGATGAAGGCGCCGTCGGCGAAGATGCCGGTTGGGTTGGCGGTCATGATGCTCTCCCGGTCGGGTTCGCCCCTCGGGGCTTCCCTCTACTCGACCGCGCGAAATTTCAAGTCGCAATAATTGCGACTTGAAACGGATTCGCGCGAGGATGCCCGGTCGGGAGGGGTTGCACAATTGTGCAGGCCCCTTCCCCGCGCGGCGATCAGGCGGTTTCCGGCGCGGGCGCGGCCCGGTGTTCGTGCAGCGCGAGTCTCATTTTGAGGAAGTTCTTCCAGGCGCCGGTGAGAGTGCGGTCGCGGGTGTATTCGACGGCGCGGTAGTCGACGGCGAGAGCGAGGGCGGCGGCGATCAGGTGTTGGCGGTCCTCCTCGCGGACGAAGACGGTAACCGATTTGGTGCCGCGGTGCAGCGTGAGCTTGCTGATGACGTGCATGGCGGTCCTCGAACGGGTGCTGCGTGGAGCGGGAGGGTGCCCGGCCGGGGAAGGGCCGCGCGGTTGCGTGGCCTCCCCGGGCGCGGGGCGGTGCGGGATCACCTCCTTTCGCGGTGGATGGGGTCGGTTCAGGCGCTGACGTGGTGCACCGGGATGCCGAGCCTGCGCGCCTTGTCGACGAGGTTGCCGGTGATGCCCGAGCCCGGGAAGGCGATGATGCCCTTGGGCAGCAGGTTGAGCAGCTCGTCGTTGCGGCGGAACGGCGCGGCCTTTTCGTGGGTCTTCCAGTCGGGGCGAAAGACGATCTGGTGCACCTCGTTCTTGTCGGCCCAGCTCGAGGCGATCTTCTCCGCGCCCGGCCCGCCGCCGTGCAACAGCACGATGTCGGGGTATTTCTCCCTGGCCTGATCGAGGGTGGTCCAGATCCGGTCGGCGTCGGAGATGCCCTTGCCGCCGGCGACCGCGACCAGGGTGCCGGCGGGGAGATAGTCTTCCTGCTGCCGGGCGTTGCGGGCGCGGCGGAAGTCGCGGGCGTCGATCACGGCCGCGTTGACGGCGCCCTCGCGGGCCGCGCGGGAACCGCCGCGGCGGGGGTGCCAGACATTGCCGGTGACGGTGAGGTAGGCGTCGGCGGCGATGTCGCGCAGGTGCTGGAAGGCCTCGGCGCGGGCGGTGAGGTTGTGGCCGCGGTCGGTGACGATCTGGAGCTTGAGTGCCATGACCTCGCTGCCGTCCTGGTCCCGTTCGAGGTCCTTCATCTCGTTGACCAGCTTGTCGACGGTGCGCTGCAGGATCTCCATCTGGCGGTGCAGCATGTTGGCGAAGCCCCACAGCATGGGCTCGCGCTCGTCGTGGAGCTGGGTGCCTTCGGTGGCGATGCCCTCGACCATGATCCGGAGGGCCTGGTTGAGGGCGAAGACGGCTTCCTCCTTGTCCCAGACGTCGCGGGTGTCGAACTCGTCGCGGCCGGGGGCGCCGGCGAAGAGCTGAAGGGTGTCGCAGGTGGCCGAGGTGACGGAAGTGGCCCTGGGCGGTTCCTCGCCGGACGGCGGTTCGCGGTCGAAGGTGACCGGAATGGCGGTGTGCTCGGGATCGATGCGGTGGAACCCGGCCTTGTTGAAGGCGAGCGTCATGACGGTGTCGGGTTCGCGTTCGAAATCGCTGTCGTGCATGGCGGTCCTCTTCGGTTGGGGTCGGGTCAGGCGGCGTGGGCCGCGGGCCGGGGAGACGGCCGAGCGGCGGCGTCGATGCGCGGCGGGACGATCTTGTCGTTCCACAGCCAGTCGGCGATCGCCAGGCGGATCTGGGAGCGGCGCCGCACCGTGCAGGGCCCTTCGGCTGCGTCATGGAGGTCTATGCGGTAGCTGAAGGGCTCGTGCGGGTTGCCGGGATCGGGCTCCCGGATGACGTCGCCGACGATCTGGCCGTAGACCAGGATCTCGGAACGGTGTTCTCCGGCGCGGCGAAACCGGACGTCATGAATCGAGAAGTCCAGCATGGCGGGGCTCCTGGCGATGGGAAGGGGTGTGGGGCGGCAGCGCAGGCATCCTCTGCGCCGCCGCCGTGGACGACAGTGGGCCGCGAATCCGGTTGGGCGCGGAGAGGGAACGGTCGGATCCGCGCCGGGGAGCCGGCAGGGGAAGGGGGATACGCGCGGCCCCTCGTCCGGCCTATCCGGGCCGATCGCCTTCCGGCTTGTCTCTACTCCGGAGGGCGGGGTCGCGTGTGCGTCGATGCGGCGCTTCGGGGGAGCGGGAGGACCTACTTGGGAAACGGGAAGTGCTTGAGCAGGGGGGTTAGGATGGCGAGGGAAAGGGGCCGTGCGGGGTTGGGCGGGATGAACACGATGCTCTCAGTATGCGGAGCCGCGGTGGCGGACGCCGATAATGTGCATCTCCCGCAAATCGTCGACGAAGCGCACGAATATGCGGTGGTTTCCGACGCGGATGCGCCATGTTTCGGGGGTGAGGTTGTTGAGGACGCGGATGTCGGCGTGACCGGTTTCGGAGAAGCGGTTGAGTGTCCGGTGGATGCGCTGTGCGTCAACAGGGTGAAGGGCTTTTAGATCCTTGCGGGCATCACGGGTCCAGACGTGTGTCCATGTCATAGGTCGAGGTCGGCGCGAATCTGGGCGTCGGAGACGCGGTTGCCGGCATCGAGGTCGCGCTGCGCTTCCTCGATGGCTGTGCGGTCTTCGTCGGTCAACGGTTCGTCGTCGACGGGAGCTGAGCGAATGGCGCGGAGAACGGGATCGTCCTGTCCGCACAAGAATTGCAGGTATCGGTGGGCCGCCTGAATTTCTTGTTCGGGCAGATCATCGATGAGCTGGTGCAGGTGTTTTCGCGGTTGCTGTTCCATGGTGCGCGGTCCGTAGACGGTGGTCATGGATTGCCTCGCTTGAAATTAGTGTGGAAGCGGGGGCCGGTCCAGCGGGCGGGAGGATCGCGGGAAGGAGCAGTCGAGCGGCGGCCGCGTTGGCGTGGACGAGGCGGAGGTTCTTGCCGCTGAGGCGAAGAACCACGAATTCGCCGGGCTGGAGGCGAGCCTGGACCAGGTCGAAATACGCGTCCGCCTTGTCGGGGTCGAGGAAACGATCCCGGCGGATCAGGTGGGAGCGGATCTCGTCGGGGCCGCGCCGGTGCTCGCAGATGTGGAACTGCAGGTAGACCGGCGGCGGCTCGGCGGTGTTGCTGATCGCGTTGACGATGCCGGCGATGGTGCGGCGCGGGCGGTCGATCGTGCGAAAGGTGCGCGGGGCCTCGGGATCGGACAGGAGGGAGATCCGGAAGGCGTGGCGCCGCGTCTCGCCGGCGAGATCGGGGATGCGCTCCAAGGTGCCGGCATGGCGGCCGCGGAGCAGGATGTCGCAGAGATCGGGGCCGAGGCGGCGGAAGTCGATGTCGTCTGGAGAAACGGGGCTGCGGTCGGCCATGGGGAAAGTCTCCGGGTCGGGAATGGGAATGCCGGGCGCGGGCTCCCGGCCCGACCGCCCTGCCCTCTTCCGGCTAGGCTCTAATCGGAGACGGGGAAGCGCTCGGGCGGAGGGGTCAGGATCGCGGTTCGGTGTCGCGGCCGCGGGGAGAAGGCTGGAACACGGTAACGGCGCAGGGCAGGTCCGCGAGGTGGGCTTCGATGAGCGCGCGGACGGAGGGCCAGTCGAGGCCGCCGAGGCCGCAGCCGAGGGGTGGAACCGCGATGGAGGGAATACCCCGGATGCGGATTGTGGAGGCGAGGTCGTGGAGGCCTTGCTCGATATCCGGGAGGAGGCTGGGATCCCGCCAGTGGCGCTTTGTGGGGAAGTGGACGATCCAGTGCGGGATCGGAAGTCCTGTCGGGCAGAGGAGCACCCTGCCGGGCCGGAGCGCGCCTTGCATGCAGGCTTTGCGGTAGGGCGGGAAGCAGGCGGGGTATTTTCGTTTGAACTGGAGTGCGAGGCCGGCGCCCATGACGCCTGCACAGTTCACGGGGTTGACGAGCGCGTAGTGGCGCCCGGCGAAGATGTCGCCGGTGGCGTATTCGATCATGGCGGAGTCTCCTGTACCGGGGCGGCGTCGGGCCGGGACGCCTGGATTATCCGCCGTTTTGGATGTTGTAGGCGATCCATTCGAGGTCGGTCCGGAGCTGGGCGGAATCGCGGTCGGCGAGGTTGAGGAACGAGATGTCCCAGGCGCGGGCGATCCGCTCGGCGGTTTCGGTCTCGGCGGTGGGGTGGCCGAGCGGCGTCCAGAGGACGATCGCGTGGACGGGGGTGCGGGCGTCGGCGCCGAGGAGGACGGCCACGTCGTGTGCGAGACGCTTGCGGGCGTCGGGTTTGGCGCGGTTCCAGCCGCGATAGAAGTCGGCGGCGACGTGGGAGCATTCGCGCAGCTCGGAGCTGGTGAGCGTGATGCAGTCGGGCCCGGAGAGGCCGCGATAGCCGGGCCACGGCAGGTAACGGGTGCGGTCCTCGGCGGGAACGCTGGCGGCGAAGGCGTCGCAGCTGCCCTCGGCGGCGCCGGTGTGCAGGTGCCACCCCTCGGCGGTCATGCGGGTTGCGAGCTGCGTGATCGATTCGAGGATATCGGCGGGAACGCGGCGCGGGCCGATCCCGGCACAGGCAAGCTGGACCATGGCGGTCTCCTCCATGCTTCGGTTCGCCCTACCCCGGGCTCCCCTCTCCTCGGCTGCCCGCTCCCGGGTGGAGGATCGCGGAAAGACGGGAGCGGGTGCCGGGGCGGGGGCGGGAAGGTGGGATGTCAGGGGGCGTCGGTGCGGGTTGCCGCGTGGGGTGTCGGGATGAGGTCCTGGCATGCGGTGACGCGCTCGTATTCGAAGGCCCCGATCGCGGCGCGTTCGCGTGCGGCGATTTCGGCGAAACCGAGGCGGTCGTGGATGGCGCGCGCGGCGGGGCTGCCGGGATGGATTTCCTTGCCCGCGGGATGTCCGCGGACGAAGACGCGGCTGTCGCCGTACATCTGGGCGAACATGGCGGTGAAGTGGTACGGCGCCCGTTACTGAAGGTGGCGTGGCCGACGGCGTGGCACGGCAGATCGTCAACGGTGATGATTTTGTCGACCGCGATTTGGGTGAGGCGCATGGCTCTGCTCCATTTCGGTTTGCGGCGCGGCATGGGGGCGGATTGGCGGGGTGGGGCGATGTTGGTCAGGTGGATCCCCACAGAGACGAGCTGGACCGTGGAGGTCTCCTCAATGCTTCGGGCCAGCAATCGGGGCTCCCCTCTTCTCCCCTGCCCGCTCCCGGGTGGAGCGGGTCGGGCAGACCGTTGCGGGCGGCGGAGCTGGCCCGCGGTGCTGCGCGGCGCCGCGATGTTGAGGTGGATTATCGGTTGGCGGGGTTGACGGGCAAGCGGAGCGCGCAGCGACCGGAGGGAGCGGAGGCGGCAGGGATCGAAGCGGTTATCGCCGATCGTCCTGGCGATCGGCGATTTGAGCGGAGAGCCCGGCCCGAAGGGGCCGCGCGACGGCTTCGGGAGGACGGATCGGAGATGCTGCCGGGGAATGGAAAAGTCAGCGATTGTTCCTCTCGGGAAGGGCTGGCATGGCGTTGTGTTGCTTGCCGTCGCGCTCGCGGCCCCCGGCTTTGGGTGTCGCACCGCCCCATTGCTTGAAGAAGAAGGGAACGTCCCGGGTTTTGCAGCGCTCGCGTATGGCGCGGATCCACTGCACGGAAGGGCGGCGTGCATTCGGCCCGCTCTCCCCGCCGACGATGACCCACGATATGCCGTCCAGGTCGATGTCGCCCACGGGACCGACGAGCGGCTCGATGGAGAGAAAGCGGATCGTGGCCGGCGCCGCTTGCAGGTGCCCAATCCTGGCCCGGCCCGAGCTGTCCTCGACCGATACGCCGCACCAGATATGGTCTGGCGCCGCGCCGCCCGGATACCTGCGGCGGAGGTAATCCCGCATGCGCGAGCTCCGCTTGGTCAGGACCTGGTAGATGTGGCGGTCCGTCGTTTCCATCCGGTCGAAAACGTCGTCGATGAAATCGGGCGGCACGCGCTTGTGGAACAAGTCGCTCATCGAGTTGACGAAGATCATCCGCGGCTTGCGCCACCGCTCGGGCCGGTTGAGCCGCGACGGCCAAAGGCGGAGATCGAAGCCCTGCTCGTAGGGGTGACCCGGAACGCCCCGCCACCGTTCGGCGAAGCGTTCCGCGTAACAGTTGTCGCAGCCGCGCGTGATCCTGGTGCACCCCGTCACCGGATTCCACGTCGCGTCGGTCCATTCGATCGGGGAATTGTCTGCCATGGGGATGCCGGGGTGGAGAGAAGACCTAGTCGTGGGGGTTTGGCGAGGGGTCCGCGGGTGCGGTTCCGGAGGGAAAGTGCCGGTAGAGCGTGGAGCGGGAGACGTCGAGCTGCTCGGCGATTTCGCGGATGGTGAGTTGGCCGTCGCGCAGCATCGCTTTGGCGGCTTTCAGCTTGGCGGTGTCCAGTTTGGGGGGGCGGCCAAGGGTCTTGCCGGCGGCCCGGGCGGCATCGAGGCCGGCGCGGGTGCGTTCCTGGATGATGGATCGCTCGAACTCGGCGAAGGCGCCGCTGATCTGGAATAGGACGCGGCCGGCCGGCGTGGTGGTGTCGAGCTGCTCGGTTAGGGAATGGAAGCCGATGTCGGCGGCGCGTAGCTGGTCGATCGTCTGGATGAGCTGGGAGAGGGATCGCGCGAGGCGGTCGAGCTTCCAGACCACGAGTGTATCGCCGGCGCGCAGGTAGGTCAGTGCCTCTTCGAGGGCGGGCCGTCGTTGGGTGCGGGTGGAGGCCTTCTCGGAATAGATCTTCTCGCAGCCCGCGTCGCGCAGCGCGTCGATCTGGAGCTGCGGGTTCTGGTCGAGGGTCGAGACGCGGGCGTAGCCGACGAGCATGGCGCCCTCTCCGTGTGCCGAAAACGGGGATAGGCTATCTAACGGGACGCTGGAGTTTCAAGACTGGTTTTCGGGATAAGATTCGCTGGGCTTGCGACGGGCTGTGGCGGGATCGCGTCGGGTGTCGCGGAATCGACCGTTTTCGGGACGTCCGGTAGGGGCTGGGGCCTGTGCTACGGGCTGGGAGTCGGGGAGAGTGCGCCCTATCGGCGCGACGCGCGAATATTGTCGTAGGCAAGCAGACCGGCAAGGAAGGCGTCGGCCTGAGGAGTTCGCCGGACGGTGCGCCAGTTCAAAAAGGCGCGTTCGGTGAGGTCTATGAGAAGCAGGACTTCGGAGCGCGTGAACGGGCGGGCAAGGTCGTAATCGGCTTCGTGGCGAGCCTGCTGGAGTTCCTCGAATGCTCTGGCCAGATCGACCAGGGCGGGTTCTATGGGTTCACCGGGAATAGCGCGGTCGAGCCGGGATGGTGGGCCCGGGGTGGCGAATTGTCGGGCCACGGATCTCATCGTGGTGTGCTTGAACGCCCGGGAAACGACGCGGCGAAGGGGGCCGCGTGGGTGTCCCGAAAACATGAGCTTGGTGGCTTCGTCGACGAGCAGGTGAAAGAGGGCGTAGTAGGCTGCGGATACGGCGCGGCGAAGGCTGGCTTGCGAGGGTTTCTTGGGCTCCTTGCGCGCGAGGAATCGGGCCTGGTCGAGGAGATTGGCGTGGAGGGTCATGCTGCCGGGGCCGGTTCGGAAGTGGCGCGGAACCGTATGAAGACGCCGATTTCGGGGTCTGTGTGTTGCCTCACGGCGGCTAGGATGGAGGCGCGCAGGGCGGCATGTGTGTCGGTGTCGATGTCGGCGTCTTTCAGGATGCCCCAAATCCAGATGGCGGGATCGTCTGTCCAGTCGGTTCCGCTCTCGACGTGCCAGGCATCGATTTTCGCGGGAAGATCGGAGAGTCGTGCGAGGTCCGCTTCGATGGCGGCGGTGTCGATCGACATGGTGGTTCTCCTCGGGAGGGGCGCGGAGTTGGCGGTGGCGGTGCGGGATCCCGACGAATGAAGTATGGGATGGGGGCGGAGAAGTTTCAATCCGGCCGCTGAGCGCCGATTATGCGCGGCGGGTGGGCGGATCGGTCCGGGTCGGTCGCTCTTCTGTGGGTGACGGCCGCGAGCATCGCGATTGCTTCGGGGTCGTGGTCGATCGCGATGTCGACGGGCGTGCCGAGGGCGGTCTCGATGCCGAAATTACGGCGGCGCACCACTCCAACTGGATTTAGGGGCGCTTGATCCTGACCTGTTCGTCGAAGTAGCGGGTCGTTTTCACGGCCCGGCATATTCCGACAGGCTGCAGGGCGTCGGCGGTGGGGGGAATGCGGCGCTCCCGGGGTTGCGCAAGGTGTTACCGTTCGGGGTTGAGTCATATCGGGACCTCGCGCAACTGACCTGGCTGGACTTGCTCGATTGTTGTCCGGATGGCGTCGGTTCGAAGCCGGACTTGCGGCCATGCCGTGGCCAGGAGCACGACGATTCCGAGTTGTCTGCCCGCCAGGTTTTGCTGGTGGCGAAGGTTTTGATCGGTCGTTACAAGGACGTGGTACCCGTGTCTTTCCGCGAGGTCGAGCAACTCGCCGTTGTCCTTGTCGGACCAGCCCCGTTCCGCCAACGTGTCCACGGAGTGATTTGGAAGGTGATTCCGTAGCGGGGCTGGCGTTCCCTGATCGAATAGCAGGTTCAAGGTCCCGATTCCGCTCTAAGCGACTTGGCCTCGTGGTCGAGTACCGCGAGAACCTGCTGCCTGTCCACGCCCGGGAACCACTCGATGAATTCGTCGACCGTGGCGCCGGTGGCGAGGTTTTCGAAGAGCGCGTGCACCGGGATTCGAGTTCCGGTGAAGGCCCAGGCACCGCTGATTCTGCGGGGATTGCGCTCCACCGCGGGGCATGTGTTCCAGTCGGTCATGCAATTGTCTCCTACGCGGGCGTTGTCGTGGAAGAATGAATCGAATGGGACGGGAAGTGCAAGGTTTGCCGGGCGGCGCGGTGATCGCGGTCACCACGTTCGCGCGGGTGGCTGTAGTGGCGGGTTTTTGGATGGTTGGTGGTGTGCATCGCGATTGCCTCGGGGTCGTGGCCGATCGCGATGTCGACGGGCGTGCCGAGGGGGCGGTCTCGATGCCGAGCGAGGCGCCTCCCCCGCCGGCGAAGGAGTCGATGTCGATCAAGCGGGGCATGTCGATGGGTGTTCGCGGGAAGGATGTCGGAAACGCGCGCAGGCGATTCAGCGGAGGGTGCGGGCGAGATGCCCGGCGTAGACGCCGATGGCCTTCCAGTAGCACGCCATGGGGGCCTTGTGCCGCTGCCACTGAAGCTCGGCGCGGTGCAGCGCGTCCGTGCGGAGATCCAGCAATGCGTTGTGCAGGGCGTGGCGGGCGCTTGGCGGAAGAGCCCGGAAGCGGGAGCGCCAGGCTTGTTTCAGGTCGGCGTCGGCCCGTCGGATCGTGGATCGGGACATGATCGGTGGCTGCCCGTTTGTTCGTTGGCGGAAGGGTTGCTTTTGCGTCGGGCCATGGAGACCCCTGCCCTCACCTGCGCGATCCGGACGCGCGTGGGGTTGAGCTCGGGTCCGGCGGGCGGGATTGCCCACGGGACATTGAGCATGGCCAGGGCGGCGCGCGGCACGCAGTCGAGGTTCCCGGGATCGCAGTTGGCGGGGTCGCCGTCGAGCTGCACGATCGCGTGGCCCTCGGGGACCGTGCCGCGTTCCCGTTCCCACACCCAGACCGCCTTGCGGACCCAGCGCGTCTTCTGGTGGGCGCCGGCGCGTTTCTGGGACGCGTAGGGCGCGGCGCCGGGGATCTTGATCATCAGCACGGGCGTTTTCGAACGGCCGTTGGCGACGTGGTCCCAACGCTCGGAGTACAGCGGGCGCGTATTGACGGGATCCTCGCCCTTGCGGAACCAGCCTTTCTCGGAGCCGGGCGGGTAGTGGCCCTTGCGCCCCTTGTTGTGGGGCACGTGGCCGGCAGCGAAGCGCTGCGGGTCCTGGCCGGGGCCGCATTTGAAGCGGTTGGCGGCGTTGCGGATCTGGTCGCGTGTGAGCGAGGTGCCGAAGCGTTCGTTGAAGAGGCGCGTGGTCCGGTCGATCGTGTAGCGCGGGTAGAAGGCGCGGAGCCAGGCCTTGCGGTAGAGATCGAAGATGCGCTCGGCCATGGGTCTCAGTCGGAGGAGACCGGCGGGGCGGCGCGCTTGCGACCGGTGAGCATGGGCGCGGTTTCGCGGTCGAATTCGACGCCGTGCTCGGCGGCGAGTCGCTGGGCGTCGAGGACGAGGCGGCCGTTGGCGGTGAGGGCGAAGGCGACCTTGACGGAGGCATCCGCGCGCTTGACCACGTTCTCCAGCTCTTCGGGGGAGAGGTTCTCCTGGCCGAGTTCCTCGAGGCGGGCGATCAGGTGGTCGTTGACGTTGATGACGCTGTTTTTCATCGGGGTCTCCCGGTTCTTGCGGTGTGAGCGCGCTACCAGCGGCGCGCGTCGAGGTGGCGCAGCGCGGCGGCGGTGAGGTCGCGGACGTCCTCGTAGGAACGCTCGTCGGAATCGTTCCAGTCGATGATGGCGTTGAGATGCGGCTCGAAATCGCCCGAGTCCTGTTCGTGTCCGCTGGTATCGACGCGGCCGACCCGGGTGTAGAGGGCGCAGACGGTCTCGGTTGCGTCGCCGGTGTGCGAGGGGTCGTGGCCGAGGACATTGCCGGTGTGGATCCGGATGGCAGCGCCCAGGCAGAAGCAGCGCGTGCTGTCGGGGTCGGAGGAGTAGAACGCGGGAGGGACGCGTCGGTCGCGGTCGTCGATGACGTGGAAGCCGCCGTCGAATTCGATCACGTCGCCGTCGTCGTCGCGGCCCCATCCGCCCTGGTGCCAGCGTCGCGGGACGTTGAAGGTGTCGTGGACCCGGCGGGCGATCTGGAGCTGCTGGGCATGGGTCGGGGGTTTCATGGCAAGGCTCGCTTGTGGAGGGTCAGTCGTCCTCGGGGAACATGATCGTGATCACGGGCTCGCCGGCGTCGCCGCCGCCGATCGCGACGATCGGGAAGTGCTTGCGCGGGGTACTGTGGCTGTCGTGCAGGTCCTTCCGGATGTTGCGGACGAGCACGCACATGGTGAAGCGGTCGATGTCGCGGTTCAGGCGTGCGGCGTGGGAGGCCATCCAGACGACATCCCAGAGCCGGCCCTTTTCGTCCTGGAAGCCGCGATAGCCGTCGGGCAGGGCGATCAGGCGGTCCCAGACCGTTCGGGTGACGGCGATCGGAATTTTGAAGCCGGCTTCGCGAGCGGTGTCGGTGACGTCGACGAGAACGCCGTCGTCGATGGCCTGTGCGCGGGTGTAGGCCGCGATGACGGGTCCGAAAGAGGGGTCGGTCGGCGCGCGGATGGGGGTGTCGTTGCGGGGATCGGGCATGGTGCGAGGCTCCGTGTGTCCGGGGGATGTCCGGAAACGGAGAGCGCCGCTCTTTGGGGAGCCGTCCGGGGGCCGGGTTGGCGACGGGCGGTGAAGCAGCGGGCGGACGCGGCGGTGGGCGCGGGTCAGCGAGAGCGGTGCTGCGGGATCGGAATTCGTGTCGTGCGGGCGGCGGCGGTCGGCGGGTGGGTGGCGACCGGCGCGATCGAGGCGGCGGCGGGGAAGCAGGCGCGGTGGTGTCGGGAGGTTAGCCCTCGGACGGTTGCGGTTCTTCGAGGAGGGTTCGCACGGTGCGCCGGAGCGCCGGCAGGTTCTGCTCGGCGTAGTTCCAGACGCGTTCGGGCAGCACCCGGTCGTAGCCGTGGCTCAGGAGGTTGCGAAAATCGACGATGCGGCGAAGTTGGGGAATTTGTCCGGCGAGTTCGGGATGGTAGCGGTGGAGGCGGTTGAGCGCTTCTCCGATGACTTCGAACTTCCTTTCGACGGCGGCCTGGGTCCGGCCGTCCTGGACGTAGTCCTCCAGTGTCATCGCCTGGAGGTAGCTGGCGATATCGGTTGCGGCCTGTTCGATGTCCGCCAGGAGAATGCGGGGGTCACGACGCATAGACGAGCTCGCGGGACTGCTCGATGGCGGCTCGCAGGTAGGGGTTGCGGATCGCGAGCGGTTCGACCAGATCGACGGGACGACCGAGTGCGTCGTGCAGGGCATCCCTGAAGTCGAAATACCGGTCGAGGGTGACGGGGGCGCGGCGGGGATCGAACTCGACGAGAAAATCCGCGTCGCTGGTCAGAGGGTCGAAGTCGGTGGCGCGTGCCGCGGAGCCGAAGACTTCGAGCCTTGCAACGCCGTAGCGGCGGCAGAGGTCGGTCAGTTCTTTCCGCTTGTCGGCGATCGCGGGGTGCATGGCCGGGCTCCTGGGATGCAATCGTGCGGGTTGTCGCGGCTCGAGGGTGACGGGAGGGGTCAAGGGTGCCTTGGTTCCGGGGTCGGGAAAGTCGATGGCGGTGCGGTCCGGAGGCTGCGTGGGTAGTTACGTTCGCGAGGGCGGATCGGCAAGGGAGAATATCGCAGGTTCGGGCTGGGTGCCGCCGGGAGGAAAGCGGGGGCTCTCGTCGGGGTGCAGGCGTGGGATCTTGCGGTTTTTTCGGTTGGAGGGGCCGGCTGGATTTCAAGTCGCAATAATTGCGACTTGAAATCCGGAGAGTGTCAGGGCGGTCAGTGGAGCGTGCGGGACAGCGGTTCCGGCAGCGAGAATTGTTGCGGGATTGGAGGGAGGTGGGTGTTGAGCAGGTCGCTGAGCACGGCGGCGTCGCGGAGGTTGGCGGTACCGATGGCGGTTGGGAGGGCGGCGGCGTAGCGGTGAAAGACGAGGAAGAGGCGTTGCGGGTCGTGTTCGGGACGCCGGGAAGGGAGGAAGAAGTATCGGCTCGGCAGGGGGATGGCCCGGGTGTCGATCGGGGTGTGGTTGAGGGGGGCGGTGAGAAGGCGCACCGGGGGAGCGATCGCGGATCGCCGCGGACGTATGGAGATGGCCATGATGGAGCGCCATGAGTCGGGATCGTGGCCGGCGATGGCGTTGGCGCGGTCGCAGAAGGTTTCGGCGGAATCGAGGTCGGGGGCAGTGAGAGGGGTGGCGAAGTAGCCCGGGGTCCGGTCGTTGAAGACGAGGCGGATTTCCTGCGAGCGGTCCGGGGGTGCGTAAGCGGGGACGAAGGCGAAGCGGAGCTGGGCGGCGCGGGGTTCGGGCATGGCGGTTGTCCGGATGGGTTGCGGAGGTGGAACCGGGCCGGGTCAGTGCATGTTTTCGCGTTCGGCGGTGTCGGCGAGAACCTCGGCGGCGATGGCGGTCCAGGCGGCGCGGTCGAAGCCGAGGTTGCGGTTCAGCCGGTCGCAGATGTGCTCGGCGTCCTCGATCGTGAGGGTGACGAGCGAGGTGGGGACGTGGCCCGGGAGGCCCTTGAAGACGATGTTGATGTTCTGGACGCCGTCCTCGATGTCGTAGGAGGGGATGAAGGCGTAGACGGGGTTGTCGGGCAGCGTGTTGTTGAAGGCCATGGATTGTTCCGGTTCGGGTTGCGTGCGGGGCGGGGCGTTCATGCGGCGGTGGGCCAGCGTTCCAGGACGCGCTGCAGGGCGTCGGTGGAGGGGGCGCAGATGCGGGTGCGCCAGGCGACGATCTCGGTGACGCAGCCGGCGCGCTTGAGGGCGGCGAGGTCGGCGTCGGTGGGGCCCTCGATTTCGAGGCGGTCGGCGGACATGTGGCGGCGGCGCGAGAGTTTCCAGCCGTTGGCGAGCTGCGTGGCCCGGCCGTGCACCATGACGTTGTCGTAGATCTCTTCGGCGGAGAGCGCGGGGCCGCCGTCGAGCCCGAACGCGGCGCGGATGTCGCGGACCTCCTGGGCGGTGAGGATGCGGCCGATGAGCTGTTCCCCGTCGTCGGATGTGAGGCGGCGGACCCTGAGGTTGTCGTCGGGGAACTTGTCCCAGAGTGGCAGCAGGAGGCCGCAGACGAGCCAGAAGCGGGATTCGGCATGGCTTGGCAGGGTTGCGATCTCGGCGTCCCAGAGGGCGCGCCAGTCGGGTTCGGCGGCGGCGCTCCAGTTGGAAGCCTCGACGGCCTGGCGGGACATGGTGTCGCGGTCGTTGGGTCGGATGAGGCGGAAACGGGTTTCGACGTCGCCGTTGTCGAGGATCCGGACGGGGGCCGGTAGCAGGATGGCGGCGCGGTTGGAGCGGGTGTTTACGACGAGTTCGGGTGCGGTGGCGCTGTGAGCGGCGTGAAGTGCGAGCGCGTCGCTGGCGGACAGGGGCTGTATGCGGTCGCGGCGCAGGATTTCGACGATCTCGGTTTCGGCGGCGGTGGCGGGGTGGACGAAGAGTGTGTCGCGATCGCCGGTGCGCAGCGAGTCGGCCCGGACGTTCTCGACGCCGAGATTGAAGACGCCGGCCTCGATCGCCGCGGCGATGTTGGCTTCGATGCGGTCCTCCAGGGCGGCGAAGAGCTGGTTCTGCTCGGCGATGGGGAGCGCGAGCAGGCGGTTGAGGAACTGCGGCATGGGCGGCAGGTCCTCCTTGAGGCCGCCTTCGTATGTGAGGTCGAGCCCGGTGGCGGTCTCGAAGTCCTTGAGCGACCAGTTGTCGATGCCGCCACGCCAGAGCGAGAGGTAGAACTGGCGGAGCGCGGCCCGGGCGTAGGGGCTTTCGAGATTGTCGCTTTCGCGGAACAGGGCGGTGTCGTCCGATCCCATTGCGGTCTGCGAGTCGCGCTGACCGCGGGTGATCGCGCCGAGCGAGTCGAGGCGCCGCGCGATGGTGGCGATGAAGCGGCGTTCGCCCTTGACGTCGGTGGCGACGGGGCGGAACAGGGGCGCGCAGGCCTGGTGGGTGCGGTGGGTGCGGCCGAGCCCCTGGATCGCCTGGTCGGCGCGCCATCCGGGCTCGAGCAGGTAATGAACCCGGCGTTGGGTGTTGGGGCAGCCGAGGTCGGCGTGGTAGCTGCGCCCGGTGCCGCCGGCCATGGAGAAAACCAGGATGTTCTTGTCGGCGTTCATGAAGGCGGCGGTCTCGGCGAGGTTGGCGGAGCCCGGGCGCGAGCGGAGAGAGAGGCGGGATCCGCGGTAGTCGGCGATGCGGAGGATCCGGCGCGATCGGCCGGTCACCTCGGCGACGGCGTCGTGCCCGAAGCGGTGCAGGATCTGGTCGAGCGCGGTAGGAACGGCGGGGAGAGCGGCGAGGTGCTGGATCAGGGCGTCGCGCTTTTCGACCGCTTCCTGGCATTGCACCGGGTTGTTGTCGTCGTCGAACACGGGGCGCGACATGAGGTGGCCCTCGTCGTCCTCGTAGAGTTCCTGGAGCTGGGTCGGGAAGGCGTGTTGCAGGAAATCGAGGACGTATTCGCGCGGTGTCAGGTCGATCGAGAGGTCGTCCCATTCGGAGGCGGGGATTTGCTGGATGCGGCGTTCCATGAGCGCTTCGCCGGTGGAGACCAGCTGGACGACGGCGGAACGACCGGCCGCGAGATCGGCCTCGATCGCGCGGATCGTGGACGGGCACTTCATGGCGGTGAGGAGGTGGCCGAAGAAGCGCTGCTTGGCGCCCTCGAAGGCCGACATGGCGGCGGATTTGGCGTTGCGGTTCAGCGTGGTTTCGTCCTGCGTGATGCGGGTCGCCTTGAGGGCCTCTTGCAGGTTGGCGTGGATGATCTTGAAGGCGTCGGCGTAGGAATCGTAGATGCGGCGCTGTTCGGGGGTCAGGCGGTGTTCGAGGATGTCGACCTCGATGCCGTCGTATGAGAGCACGCGGGCCTGGTAGAGGCCGAGGGCCTTGAGGTCGCGCGCGACGACTTCCATGGCCGCGACGCCGCCGGCCTCCATGGCGCGCACGAAGGCGGGGCGGTCCTCGAACGGGGTGTCCTCGGCGCTCCAGAGGCCTAGTCGGGTGGCGTATGCAAGGCCCTGCAGGGTTGAGGCGCCGGTGGCGGAGACGTAGACGATGCGGGCGTCGGGGAGCGCGTTCTGGAGGCGCAGGCCCGCCCTGCCCTGCTGGGACGGTTTGACGGCGCCGCGCGATCCGGTGCCGCCGGCGGCGTTCGCCATGGCATGAGCTTCGTCGAAGAGGATGACGCCCTGGTAGGCGTGACGCGAGGTTTCGTCGATGTCCCCGGCGAGCCACGAGACGATCTGGTCGAGGCGCGACGTCTTGCCCTGTCGCGCGGGCGAGCGGAGTGTCGCGTAGGTCGAGAAGAGGATGCCTTCGGAAACCGGGATCGGGGCGCCCTGGCGGAATTTGGAGATGGGCACGACGTCTTCGGGGCGGCCGCCGATCGCGGTCCAATCGCGCCTTGCGTCCTCGATCAGCTTGTCGGAGTGCGACAGCCAGAGTGCGCGTCGCCGGCCGCGGATCCACTGGTCGAGGAGGATCGCTGCGACCTCGCGGCCTTTTCCGCATCCCGTGCCGTCGCCCAGCATCCAGCCCCGGCGGAAGCGGACCGGTCCGGACATGGTTTCGGCGTCCGATGCGTTGGCGTCGGGGTCCTCGTCGGGGAGCGTTTCGTCCGGGGAGTCGCTATCGGCGGCGGTGTCGGTGTCGTCGACGCGCTGCACGGTCTCCCATCCGGAACCGATCGAGTAGAGGGCGGGGAGGTGCCGGGTATGGGCGTCGCCGGCGAGGACCGCGCTTTCGAGCTGGGCGTCGGAGAGGAGCTCGTCCCCGACTATGCGCTCGGGAAGCATCGGCCGGTAGGAGGGGGTGGGATGGGAAACGGCGGCCATGGCGGCGGATTGCACGAGCGGGGTCGGGTGCGGCGCGGCGTTGTGCACGAAGACCGGGCCGGGACGCCAGGCGCGGTAGGGGCCCGCGGCCGTGTTGTCCTCGGTGGGGGCGGGCGGCGCGGTCGTGTAGCGGAGTTCGGAGACGGCGCCCCAGTCGCGTTCGGGCGTGGCGGTTGGGGGCTTGGCGGCGGCGACGGATGCTGTCGGCCTGTCGGGAACTGGCTTGGGGGCATGGCCGAAGAGATCGGTGACGGGGGTGGTTTCGACCGGGAGGCGCGGCGGGACGTGTTCGAGGACGGTTTCGAGGAGGGATTGCGCGTCGGGGGCGAGGAACGCGGTGTCGTGGCGGGGCGCGGCGGCGGCGCGGTCGAGGACGGTGAGGCGGGTCTCGAAGCTGGTTCCGCGGCGGGCGTAGGCTCGGCCGTCGATGGAGGTCGAGAAGACGGCGTGAAGGGGCGGGTCGAGCGAGGAGAATGCGTCCTGCCAGTCCTGGCTTGCGGGGCTGCAACGGGACGAGGAGATGGCGACCAGGCGGCCGCCGGGGGGAAGCATGGAGGCGGCGGAACGGATGTGGCGGAGATCGGCGCCGTGCCGCGTGCGGCCGATATTGGCGCTGACGGAGAACGGAGGGTTCATCAGGACGACGGTGGGGCGCAGGTGCGGGAGGCGGTCGCGGATGGTTTCTGCGTCGTGGCGGGTGAGCGGGGAGTGCGGAAAGAGGCGGGCGAGGAGTTCGGCGCGGAGCTCGGCGATTTCGTTGAGATGTAGGGCTGCGGCGCCGTTCTCGCCGAGGGCGCAGCGGGCCATCACGGCGAGCATGCCGGTGCCGGCGGAGGGTTCGAGGACGGTGTCGGAGGCCCCGATGCAGGCGGCGCGGAGGGCAGCCCAGGCGAGCGGAAGCGGGGTCGAGAATTGCTGGTAGCGGAGCTGGTCCTCGGAGCGGCGGGTCTGGGAGGGTTCGAGGGCGGCGAGGCTCCGGAGCATCTCCATGAAGGCGGCGTCGGCGTTGCCGTCCTGCCCGGCGTTGCGCTGCATGGCCGGGCCGTACCGCTTGAGGAACAGGACGATCGCGGATTCGGCCGCTTCGTATGCGTCCTTCCAGGACCAGGCGCCGGCGGAATCGGACGCGCCGAAGGAGGGGGTCAGGGCGTTGCGCAGGGTGGTGGCGTCGAGAGGGTTTCCGTGCTCGAGGGCGGGCAGAAGGGCGATTGCGGTGGCGTGGAGCGCCTGCGCACGGGCGGCGGCGGTGCGCGGGATCGCGGGGCCGGGGTTGAGGGTCGCGGGCGGAGGAAGCGGGAGAGAGGCGGCGGCGGGAATGGAGTCGAGCATCGGGGAGCTCCGATCGTTGAAGCGGGAAGCGGGGGGTGGAACGGGGTCTGGGGCGCGCGGGTGCGCTGGGCTGGCCGGGAGGAGGCAGCCGGGCTCCTGGCGACGCGGAGCGGGTGGGCGGTCTAGAGGAGGCCCTTGGCGCGGAAGCTGAATTGGTCCGACGCGGTCACGACGATGTGGTCGTGCAGGGTGACGTCGATCAGCTTGAGAGCGTCGCGGAGCTCTTGGGTGAACTTGATGTCCTGGCGCGAGGGGTTGGCGCACCCGGAGGGGTGGTTATGGACGGCGATCATGGCGGAGGCGCAGGCGTCGAGAGCGGCGATGCAGATTTCTCGGGCATGTGCCGGCACGTGGTTGACGGTTCCGCGGCGGTGGCATTCGTCGCGGATGAGGCGGTTTCTCGTGTCGAGATGCAGGAGATGGAATTCCTCGGTGGAGCGTTGACCGGCGAGGGTGCGGCAGTAGGCGATGACGCGGTCGTAGGTGTGGAGGGTGGGCTCGACGATCTCGGGAAGCTCGGCCCGCGCGTGCCGCGCGGCGAGGCGGTCGGCGGTCTTGAGAAGGACAATCTGGGTGTCGTGGAGGTCGGTCAGGGCGCGAAGGCGGGGCGCGGGTGCGCTGAGCACCTGGGGCGCGGTGCGGAAGCGCGAGAGGAGCTGAAGGGCCAGGTGCCTGGCGCGTGCGGCATCGGTCGTGGCCGAAAGCAGAAGGGTGAGGAGCTGCAGGTCGTCGAGCGGCTGGGACGGGTCGAGCAGGCCGGCGCGGAGGGGATTGGAGACGGCGGGGTTTTGAAGCTGGATTGCGGGAAGCGGCGGCGCGTGGGATTGCGGGAGGTCGGGGTTGTCGAAGAGGTCCATTGTGCGGTGTCCGGGAGGGTTTGGAGGGAGACGTCCCCTGCCCTGCCCGCGCCGCTCGCGGGGCGGCGGGGCATGGTGCCGGTGGGGAGCGGTCGGGGTGGCGTTTCCGCGTGGGGGATCGGGGAGGCGGGGCGGGGTCAGGCGTGGACCGGTTCGGGGGTCGGCGGTGCCGGTCCGAGGTGGACGTGAAGGCGGCCGTCTTCCGCGGTGACGGTGACTTTTCGGTCGCGCGGCACGGTCCAGAGCGCTTCGCGGCGGATCGCTTCAGCGATCGCGTAGCGGACGGCGTCGTCCGGGGTTGCGAGTAGTGCGAGAGCAATTCGCATGGCGTCCTGGTCGAACCGGTCGCGCTGGGTTTCGGGGCTGTCGGAGTCGGCGTCGTCGGACGGGGCGAAGAAGGCGTCGCGGATGAGGTCCGCGAGGTCGTGGGGTTCGATGTCGCCGGCGGCGGTGACGATCGGGTCCGCGTCGTCGATGTGGCAGTACTCCTCGCCCATGAAGAACACGTCGGCGGGGATGTCGAGGGTATGGGCTCGGACGTTTGGGCCGTCTACGTGGAGGTGAAAGGCGATGTCGTCGGGGCGGGCGTGGAACGCGAAGGTCTCGCGGTCGGCTGGCATGGGGTCCGGGCGTTCGTCGGAGGCCCGCTCGGTGACGGTGTGGGTGCGGCCGTCGTGGGTGACGCTGACGGAATAGTCCTCGATGCGCGGGAGGGCGTCGTACCAAGGGTAGCCCTCGAAGCGGCGGTCGGGGGCGAAGAAGCGGTGGGAGAGGCCTGCGCGTTGGGCGGCGCGCCAGAGCGCCTGGCCGTGATGGGTTTCGGGGTCGGCGGTCATCAGCAGGGAGCTGGGGCGGAGTGGCGCGAAGGCGTGGTCGCCGTACCAGTTGTCGATGTCGGCGATGCGCGGCCGCCAGGGTTCGAGGGCGGGCGCGGGTGGCGCTATCGGGATGCCGGCGTTCTTGGCGCGGAGGTAATGGGCGTGGGGCAGGTTGGGGGCGTCGTGGTGAGCGGCGATCGCTCGGTAGATCGCGAGGAGGGCGGCGGCCTGCATGTCCTTGAGGAACGCGTTGCGCACCGGCTCCTTTCGTGCGGGAAGGACCAGCTCGAATTCGGGGCATGCGTCGATGTCGGCGCGCACGCTCCACGAGCCCGAGTGGATGGGATCGACGGTCGGAAGCCCGCCCTCGAACGTGCGGCCGTGGAAATTGATGTCCGTCTCGCGGTGGGACCTGTACCGGTTGCGGTAGACGCCGAACGTGAGGCCGTTCCAGGTTTCGGCGTGGAGGGCCCCGTCGAGGAAGGCCTTGCGGGGAAGATCCCGTCCGTTGAAGGCGACAGGAAGGGGGAAGTGCAGCGCGGCCTCGGAGAGCGCGGACTCGATGCGGTCGATGTCGTGCTCGGTGCCGAAGAGGACCGCGGTGCCGTGAGGAAGGGGCGCGTGTGGGTCGGGCAGCACGTCGGCGGAGGTCTCGCCGAGGAAGCAGTCGGGGTCGAGGGAGGTGCGCCAGCCGGGAGCGGTGGCTGGAGGCGCGGCGGGGCGGGAGGAGATCGTGCACGCGAAGGCGGAGAGCGCGTAGAGCCCCATGCCGGCCGGGTCCTCGGCGGCGGCGGTGTCGGCCGACCAGGCGCTTTCGCCGAATGAGAGGAGGATGGCGGGATCGGGGATGCCCGCTCCGTCGTCGGTGACGGTGACGGTGCGGTGGCTGTCGGCGATCCGGGTCGCGGCGACGGTAATGCGGGTGGCGCCGGCGCGGCGGGCGTTCTGGAGGAGCTCAACGAAGGCGTCGTCGAGGGTTGCGTTGAAGAATCGGGTTACGCGTTGGATCGCGCTGTGGTGGACGCGGGCGCGGATCGTGGCCGGATAGGGAGTCATGGCGGGGCTCCGGGAGAGATTGCGGGGCGGTGGCGCCCCGCGGCGGCGGTGCCGCGGAGCGCGTGTGGTGTTGGGTCAGCCGCGCTGGAGGAACGCGGGGATGTCGAGGCCGTCGCCGCCGATATCGTGACCGTTGGCGGGGACCGCCACGGTTTCGGTGGGAGCGCTGTCGGTCTCGGGATCGGGGTCCGGCACGGGCTCGCGGGGCGAGGTGACGCCGAACGTGGGCTTGTTCGTCTGGACGGGCGGTTGCGGTTGGCTTGGGGTGGTGTCCGGTTGCGGGTCGGGCTCGGGATCGGGGGCGGGTTCGGACGGGGCGTCGGGGGCCGGGTCGGTGTCGGCGGGGTCCGGAGAGGTGTCGAAGGGCGCAAAGCCGGGCGGGGTCCAGGCGAGGGCCGCGGCCCGGGTTTCGGGCGTGACGCCCGGCGGGATGTCGTCGCCCGCGGCGAAGGCGCGTTCCATGGCGGCGGCGAGGACGTCCTTCTTGTCCTTGGCGTGACCCGCGGCCCATTCGACGCCGAACGTTTCGCGGGCGATGGCGAGGATCTGTCGCTTGTTGATGCGGGACCAGATCATGTTGGCGCTGGGGCGGCAGCGGGCGGCGAAGTCGATGTCGAGGCGCGCGGCGGTGGTCTCGACCGCGGGGTCGGCGTCGTGCTCGAACGCGAGCTGGCCCTTGACCGTGCGCGCGATCGCCGCGGCGAACAGCGTTTGCTTGTCTTCGAGGGACAGTTCGGTGAAGGCGGCGAAGGCCGCGGCGCGGTCCTCGTGCTCGATCCAGTCGAGCGCGAGGCCGGACCGGTCGTGGAGGTCCTGCTCGAACGGGCTTTCGGAGGCGAAGGTGTCGTCGATGATGCGGTTGTTGGGTCGGTCGGGGGTTTCGCGTAGGGCGATTTCGAGGGGATGGGAGAAGTAGCCCTGGGTGAACACGGAGATTGCGGCCTGGAAGACGAAGAGGTCGAAGGCCGCCTCGTAATCGGTGGCGAGGCGGGCCTTGATGCCGGCGGTGCGGATGGAACGAAGATCGTCGGCGAGGCCGATCCCGATACCGGCTTCCTTCCGCGCCTCGGCGGCGGGGTCGGTGGAGCGCTCCGGGGTGTTGAGCCGCGGCTGGCTGACCGCGTTGCGGTGCTCGGAGGAAGCCGTGGTGTCGCTGTTGCCGGAGACGTCGGGGGCGGCGCTGTCGGAGGGGATGTCGTCGGGCCGCACGAGCCCGGCGATGATCTGGGTGCCGCCGTCCTGGGCGATGGTGACGATGCAGCCGGAGATCGCCTTGTCGGAGTCGGCGTAGACCGCACGGGCATCGACGTTCTCCTGGAGCTCGTCGAGGCGGCGTTCGAGGTCCTCGGCCTCGACGACGAAGTCCTCGGTCCAGTCCTCGTCGTCCGTGTTGGCGAGTTCGTCCTGGCGGGTGAGGAGCTTGTCGCGTTCGGCGGCTTCCTCGGGGGTGGGCTGGGCCGGAACGGGGTGGACGCGGCCGAACCGCGCGGTGGTGTTCCAGTCCACCTCCAGACGGGGCTCCGCCCATTTCCACTCCTGGGCGAGGGGAAGGGCGATGTCCTGGAGCCGCTTCTGGGCGAGCTTGTCGAGCAGGCGCGGATCCTCGAACCAGACTCCCGAATCGTGCTCGGCGGCGAACAGGTCGCGGTCGAGCGCGCCGCCGGCGGCCTCGTAGGCGTCGGGGCCGACGAAGCGGGCGATCGCGGTGTTGCCGGGCACCCGGGTTTCGGTGAGGAGGCGCTTGATCTGCCAGGCGCTGGGCCGGTAGCCCTGCTCGGAGACCTGTTGCCAGGCGGCGAGCTGGCGCGCCGGATCGGCGGTGACCGCGAAGGCCTTGAGGCATTCGAGGTCGATCTCGTCCTGGCGGTAGGCAGTGAGCAGCTCCGGCGCGACGTTGCCGAGCCGGAGGCGCTGCTCGACGGTGCGCTCGGCGACGCCGAACCTGGCGGCGATGGATGCAACGGTCGCGCCGGCGCCGGCGAGGGTGGCGAAGGCCTCCACTTGGTCGGCCGGGTGCATGGCCGCGCGGACGACGTTCTCGGCGAGCGAGATCTCCGCGGGGGAGGCGTCGGCGGGAACGACGCGGCAGGGCACCGGCATGTCGGGCGGGAGCTGGCCTTCCTCGGCGAGCTCGGCGAGGGCCTTGTAGCGGCGGCCGCCGGCGATGACGGTGTAGAGATCGGAGGTGTGGTCGACCGCGCGTACGACGAGATTGGAGAGGATGCCGAGCGAGGCGATGGAGGCCTTCATCTCGGCGGCGGCCTGGAGGCCGGGATCGGTCTTGCGGACGTTCTCGTCGGAGAGCGAGAGCTTGTGAAGGGCGATGAGCAGCACGTCGGTGGGGCGCTGGCTGTCGGCGGGGCGCATGGGCGTCTCCTTGCGGGTGGGGATGTGCTGCGACGGGCGTCTCGGTCCCCGCCGCTTCTGTCCGAACGACGCCGGCCTTCCTCTGTTTGGACCATGTGCTGAGTGGTGTGTGGGGGGTGGTTGAGGGGCGCCGCGATTCTTATTCGATGGTGTCGGAGGCGGAATCGGGATGAGACGCGCGATCCGGGTCGATTCCGGTGATTTCGGGAAGGGTTTTTCGGGAGGGGGAGAGGGTGTGCGCGAGTCTGCGTTCGAGACGGACGTAGCGCGCGTATAGGTCGGGGCGCAGGCGGGCCGCGGTTGTGAGATCGGAGCGGGATCCGAAGATGCAGAAGGAGCAGCTGCAGCGGCTGAGGCCGAGACCGTAGACGGGGTGCGGGGTCTGGCCGGAGGCGCGGATCGTCTCGAAGACCTGCGCTTCGTCGAGGTCGAAGATGGGAAGCCAGTCATGCCAGGCGCGGCCGGCTTTGGAGTTGCGGTCGTTGAACTGCCAGGGGTTGCGGCGGGCGCGATCGGCGCTTTCGTCGCGGCGGATTCCCATCGCGTTGACGATGCGGCCGTGGAATTGCGGGTTGGCCTTCAGGTAGCGCCTGAGTTCCCGTTCGATCGGCGTTCTCTTGAAATCCGAGGTGCAGTAGCGGCGCCGCCGGTCGGGAAACCGCCCGCGGCGTTCGATGCGTTGAAGCAGGGTTTCTCCGGAGGCGACCGGTGCCAGGAGGAGGGTGACGCTGGGGGGCAGTGTTGTCTCGATATGCTCGATCGTGCCGGGCCACTCGGCTTCGAGGAGCGGTGCGTGAACCGCGACGAGCTGGTCGACGGGGACGTGCCGTGCCAGCAGGATCGTCATGGCCTGGCTGTCCTTCCCGCCCGAGGTCGAGATGGCGACGAGAGCGCCGGCGTCGATGAGGCGCCGGCAGGGGGCGGGAATGGGAAGTGGCGGTAAGGGGGCGGTCATCGGGGCCGGTCGGGGTAGAGCAGGTCGGGGCTTGTGGCGGCGGTGTGGATCGCGTGGAGGATCGCCTGGTGATGGGTGGCGTCGTTGTAGGAGGCGAAGTTGGGGTACTGGTTTCCGGTGAGAAGGCGAACGGTGCGGTTGAGCGCTTCGACCGCGTTGGCGGCAACGGGCCGGAAGGCGTTGTCGTCGGGGTGGAAAGCGAACAGGCGGTAGGCGGCGAGCTGGATCGCGCCGTTCGGGCACCAGCGGATGGCGGCGGGGCACAGGGGGTCGACCGGGTTGCCCGATACGTCCCGGGCGCGGGCGCCTTGGGTCCACGAGCTGGGAAAGGCGACGATCTGATGGGCAGTCGCGAGTACGTGGGAAGTGTCCGGGTAAGTTTCGGCGTAGGGGGGTGCGGTGCCTCGGATAGTCGGGCTGGAGGGGCGGTCGACGAGCATGGCGGAGGCGTTGCACAGCGGGCATTCGCCGGCGGGCATGACGTCTCCGGGCTGGACGCGCTCGTTGGCGTTCTTGAGCGGGCCGCAGAGATCTGCGGGCCCGGTCCAGTCGCAGGACTGGCAGCTGGCGTTGGGAATCACGTCGGTCTCCTGAAATGGCGGGGAAGCGAATGGCGTTGGCGGCGGGGTGGGCGGCTCAGCCGAAGCGCTCGCCGTCGGCGGTGAAGGTGTGGCCGTTGATCGCGAGCGTCTCGTCGACCGCCTCGTCGGAGGTCTGGTACTGGTATTCGCTCTCGAGCTGGCGGTAGAGCCAGCGGGCGAGGTCGCGGAGAGCTTCGGCGATGGTGTCCTCGGCGTCGTCGGTCATGGGCTGCCAGCTCGGGCTGTCGCGCTCGACGGAGATGGCCATGCTGTATTCGTGGTAGTAGCGGCCGCGGTGTTCGATCGTGGCGTGGCACTGGTAGAAGTTGCGGCGTTGGACGGCCTGGAGGGTGTCGGCGATCGCGTGCAGGCGGGTGTCGAGAGGGGCATGCGTGCGGATAGCGGTCGAGGCGCGGACGGTGTAGCTGTACTGGCCTTGGAAGCAGGCGCCGTCGCCCTGCGACGAGAACCCGGTCCAATAGATGTGCGGATCCTCGCGGGTGGCTCCGCTGACGAGCTTTACGGGGCTGGTGCGCAGCTTGATGCCGAGGATGGCGCAGATGGTCTGGAAGTCTTCGTAAACGAAGTCGTACCAGGCGTGGTCCATGCAATGCTCGCGATACCAGGCCCGGGCGGCGTCCCTGGCGGCGTCCGGGAGTTCGGTTATCGGGTAGACGACCGTTTCGATGACCTGCGGCATGGCGGGGCTCCGTCTAGGCGTTGCGTGCGTTGGGAATGTCGATTCGCTCGCCCCAGGGCTCGCGGTTCCGCTCGGACGTCTTGGGTCCGTAATTGACCCAGACGACCGGAAAATCCGGGCGGATATCGGGGTAGTCAGTGCAATCCATGTCGGTGAAATAGAGGCAGACCGCAGGCCGGACGTGCTGTTCGGCGAGGCGCGCGAAGCCCGGCCGGAAATCGGTGCCGTAACGGCCCTTGACGTCGATCCGGGGCGGGAGCTCGTGGGGGTGGTAGTGCTGCTCGTCCTGCAGCTCGGCGTCGACCTGGAGGACGATGACGCGGTCGGGCTGGATCTCGGCCGCGACGTTGCGGATCTCCGACCAGAACGCGGCGAGCAGGTCGCGGTCGACGGAGCCCGAGCTGTCGATGATGATCGCAATCGCGTCCATGCCCTCGGAGCGGATCGAGGGTAGATAGAGCCCGGAATCGATGAAGCGGCGGTTAGGCAGGGACCAGCTGTAATCGCGCGCGGCGCTGTCGGTCATGTAGCGGCGCAGCAGGGAGCGCCAGTCGAGGGTGCTGCGGTGCGCGGCGTCGATCGTCTCCGTGACGGCGCCAGGGGCGTTTCCCTGCGCGCGCGCCAGGTTGAGGGCCTGGTGCATCGCTTCGTCCCAGTCCTGCTCTTCCTGGGTGAAGTCGGGTGCGTCCGCGTTTTCGGAGGTGTCCGCGTCCGGCGCGGCGTCCATGATCTCGCCCGTCCCCGAGGGGTCGCTGCTCGGGCTTTCTCCGGGGTGGGTGTCCGGGTCGCTGGCCGGCGCATCGTCTGATGGGGTGTCGGGGTCGTCGGAGGTGTCGGGGCTCTGCGAGGGTGTACCGTCCGGATCGTCGCTTCCATCGCCGGCGCCGGAGGGGGGTGGCGGAGGCGGGTCGGGAGGGGATGGCGGGTGCTGCGTTTCGTCGTCCGGGTCCGGCTCGGGCAGGCGGTCGTAGGCTTCCTCCGCGCTGAGGTCGGGCCATGCCTCGGCGTCCGGCGGCAGCAGAAACCCGGCGTCCTTCAGCAGGTGGTGGGTGACGAGCTGGGAGGCGTGCTGCCAGCGCTCGGGGTCGCGGTCGCCGCGGCGTGTGTGGTGTTTCAGCGCGCAGGCGAGCACGACGCGTCCGATCGCGGTCTTGATGAGGTGGGCGTCGGTGGTGGCGATCCAGTCGGGCGAGTAGCGGATTTCCTTGCCGTCGCTCGCGAGGGTCTGCCGCGAACGGTCGGGACGGATCGGGAGGCGGAGTGCCAGGCTGCCGAAGAAGGGTTGATCGTTGAGCAGCGCGATGACGCAGTCGCTGATCCGGGCGGCGGATTCGCGCTCGGTGCGGGTGGCGGTCACGCGGCGTCCCTCCCCTGCCCCGCGGCCGCTCCGAAATAGCCCGCGAATTGCTGGGCGAGATCGTCGGCGTCGCGCTTGACGCGGTCGCGCAGGTCGGGATCGAAGACGGGCGACGGGCGGAGCGCGGCCGGATCGGCGCTGGCGATCTTGCGCTTGACCTGGTCGCAGAGCGCGGCGAGGCCGTGATCGTCGAAGATGTTGAGGCGGGGGACGATATCGACGAGATCGCGGATGTTCTCGATCATGGTGTCGCGGAAGATGAGCGGCTTGCCCTGCTCGTCGTTGCGCAGGCGCTCGGAGACTCGGTCGACGGCCTCGGCGAGGCGGCGGTAGAGGTCGGCGATGCCCTGGTTCAGGCGTTCGGCGTTGTGGGCCTCGATGTCGCGCTTGACCCGCTCGGTGTCGTCCGAGGCGAGGCGCGCCATGAAGTGGTCGGCGTCTGGCACCGGCGTGATGCGGTAGCGCAACGAGAACTTGCCGATCAATGCTTCCCTGGAGGGGTAGTCTTCGATGCGGAAGAGCTTGCCAAGTTTGAGGCGGGCCTCGTCGACGTTGGTGTCGTAATCCTCCATGAAGCGGGTGCGCTCGCGGACCATGCGCTCCCGGATGGAGTCGAAGAGCCCGACGTAGTGGTCGTAGTTGGCGACGGTGAGCAGACGCGCGCCCTTGTCGTCCCAGGGAAGGGTCTGGGCGTAGTGGGTCTTGCGGGCGTCGCTGATGGTGGCGGTGAGCGCCGCGAAAGCGGCCTTGGGCAGCAGCAGCTTGTTGTAGCGGCCGGCGGAGCTGGCTGCGTCGTGGCTGGCCGCGACATGATCGCTCGCCTCGCGGTCGTAGCGCCGGCCGGACCAGGCGGAGATGGTGAGGCCGACCAGCATCGCGTCGTCGGTGAGGTTCATGCGGGTATCTCCTCGGTGAGGCGGTGGATGGTGGAGTCGGGCACGCGCAGGGCGGCCGCGAGTTTCCGGATGGCGGCGTCGAGGGTGTCGCCCTGGACGCGGTAGTCCCGTGGGGGCTTGTCGCCGGGCGGGCGGTGGGTGAGCGTCCAGACCATGCGGTTGTCCGTTATTGCGTGCGGGCGGCGGCCCAGCGGATGTAGGCCGGGGTGTTCTGCAGCGGCGGCTGGTTGCGGATGCAGGCGCCGACCAGGAATTCGCCGATCTCGCGGCGGAGGCGCTGGGCGTAGGTGACGATCGAGTCGAGGTTGACGTCGGTTGCCAGGCGGTAGAGGGAGCCGCAGAGGGCGATCAGGGCGCTCTCGTTGCCGGGGATCGCGGCGTTCTCCGGGTCGTCGAGGATCGCGCGGGGGTGGGGGAGCTCGCGCCAGACCTTCAGGAACGCCGCGAAATCGACCGCGGCCCCCTCGCCTATCGTGCCGCGGAACAGCGAGCGCTCGATGCCGGGGTCGAGATCGGCCTGCCGGTTGACGATGTTGGAGACGAACTCCCAGCTGCGCGGCGTCGGAAAAGCGTTGTCGGCGGAGTCCTGCTGGAAGTCGTAGAGGAGCTCCGGGCGCATCTGGATGAAGAACAGGACCTGGGGCGCGATGCCGTTCGAGGCTGCCCAGGCGCACCAGTCGTCCGGGTGGACGCGGATCTCGAGATGGACGAAGCGGTTGGCGAGGGGTGCTGGCATGCGGTGCACGATCGAGCGGTCCTGCTCGCGGTTGCCGGAGGCGATGACGGAGGCGCCCGGCGGGAGCTCGTATTCGCCGATCCGGCGTTCGAGGCAGAGCTGGAAGAGGGCGACCTGCACCATGGGCACGGTAGAAGCGAGTTCTTCCAGGTTGACGAGGTGGAGCGCGGTGCTGCAGGTCGGAGGCAGAAATGCGGGCGGCGCCCAGCGGGTGCGGCCGTCGTCGTCGCGCCACGGGATGCCGCGCAGGTCGACGGGGTCGAGGAGAGGCCCGCGGACATCGAGGTACTCGTAGCCGAGCCGGTCCGCGGTCTGGTTGGCGACCTGGCTCTTCCCGCATCCGGGCCCGCCCCAGACCATGCAGGGCTGTCGGGCCTCGACCAGGACGGCGAGGGTTTCGGCGAGCTCGCTCGGGCGGAGGGTGTAGTCGGCGGAGATGGTTTGCGGTTCTGTCATATGGGCGCTCCGGAGGGGGAAGGATCCCGGAACGGGTCCGGGCAGCGGGGTGACCCGGGCGGTTTCTTCCGGCCTGGGCTCCGTGCGGATCCAGCCGCCCCGCCCTCCTCTCGCGGCATGCCGAGATTGGGTCGAGCCGGTGCGGCGCCGGCGTTCGGGCCGCGAGCGTTGGTCGGTGGTGGGTGAGTCGGGAAGAGGGTCGGTCGGCGCGGCGATGCGAAAGGGAGGCCGCGGGACCCCCGGGGGCTAGATCAGCTTGACCGCCGCGACGATCGCGAGAATGGTGCCGATTTGCATGCCGGCGGTCCATTTGAGGGTATTCTGGAGCCGGACGTCGAGTTCGCCGATCTTGCCGGTGAGTCTGGTTTCGAGATTGGCAACTTCGGTGCGAACGTCGGCGATGTTTGTGCGAACGTCGGCGATGTCTGTGTGGACCTCGGCTCGGAGCTCCGCGATGCCGGTGTCGAGCTTGAACTCGAGACGCTCGATGTCGGCCTTGGTGGCGAAGTTTTCGTTGATCGTGGTGGCGAGCAGCCGCACCTGGGCGGCGGCTTGCTTCTGGGGAACGCCGGCTTCGACGAGCTGGTCGACGGCGGCGGCGGTATCGAACTTGATGGCGGGCTCGGCCATGGCGGTATCCTATGTCGGGTGGGAAAGGTTGTGAAGAGGGTCGGGCGAGATGGAGTGGGAAGGCGCCTCCGGTCTGTCGGGGTCGTTCACCGGGAGCCCTCCTCCGCTCTTCGCGGCACAACGCGCGATGGTGTCGGATTGCCGAGGCGGTGTGGCGGTGTCGGATCGGGATGAGGCGGTGCGTTGACGGAAGGCGTCCTGCAAGGAACGGGGTTGGGCGTAACGGGGCGTCATCGGCGTTTCGGAGGAGGGATCAGGGAGGACGGATCGAATTCCGGGTTGAGGGTCGCGCGGCCTTCGAGCCGGGCGGGGATCCAGACGGATTGGGCCTTGCGATGTTCGTGCGCGCCGCGGCCGTAAATCGTGCCGTCGTAGGTCCGGCCGTCGAAAGTGTCGCGCAGCGCGCCGTCGACGATCGCGGAGATGTGTTTGGTCGTTCCGACCAGGCAGTTGCCGTGGCGCAGCCAGGCTTCGGTGTAGGTGGGCCTGGAGCCGCGGTCGAGATCGACGCGGTGGAGTCCGTAGGAGCGCTTGACGAGGTTCTGCACGGATCGGGGGCCGATGCGCGGGCGGAGACCGGGTCGGGGTTTCTGGCGGTAGCCGTTGCCCGAGGCGGAATAGCCCGCCTGTTTCATGGCGGCCGCCATGCGGGCGTATATGTCGGCGTAGGGCTCGCGGGTGAGGATGGCGATGGCGCGGACGACGCAGTCGCCCGCCTGGCCCTTGAAGCCGGTGGCGGCGCGGCCGCCGTCGTCGCGGACGTAGCCGATGAACATGGTGTGGTGGCCCTTCTCGGTTGTCTTGTTGGCGGGCGGGCCGGGCCCTGCGGCTCTGTTTGCCGCGGGTGTGGGAGGGGGACGCCTGACCGCGGGGGAGTGGGGCGAGTCAGGGTGAATAGTCCGTGGGGTTAACGCGGAAGCTGGAAGGGAATTGTCGTTGGAGGCCGGGATCGCGTCGCAGGTATCGGAGCGGGATGGGCGGGCACGAGACTGGAATGGAGAGCGCGGTGGAGGACGTGGTGGATGCGGGTTGGGCTGGAGGCGGCAGGGTAGCGTGGCGTGGAGTGGCCTGAATGTCAGGGTCGAATGCGCTTTGGGGCGGGGATCTTCTTGGCGTGGTGGGACCAATGGGTGGAACTGGCTGGGTGGTCAGGCTTCCTGCGGAGCCAGATCGCTTCAGCGCGCTGCTGGTCGTCTTTGGGGCCGCGTTTGGGCGGTCGCTCGCAGAAGCGGCTGTCAAAGGTGTCGCGGAGGGTGCCGTTGACGATCGCGGACATGTGGTCCGGGGTGGCGACGAGGCAATCGCCGTATAGGCGGTAGGCTTCGCTGAAGGTGGGGAGCCGGCCGCGTCCGAGGTTGGCGTAATAAAGGCCGTAAGAGGCTTGGACAAGGTGCTGGACGCCCAAGGGGGAGATGCGGGGTTTGAGGTTGGGCCGGGGTTTGTGACGGTGCGCGTGTTCGGATGGCGAGTAGCCGGCGCGTCTTATGGCGGCCGCCATGCGGTGGTGGACGTGAATGTAGGGCGTGCCGGTCAGAATTGCGATTGCACGCACGACGCAGTCGCCGGTCGGGGAAGTGAATCCGGCGGCGGCGCGGCCGCCGTCGTCGTAGGCGTAAGGGATGAGGGAGGGAGCTGTTGGAGGGTGCCCAGTGGAGCCGGGGCGCTGGGCGTCGGTGGGGCTGGTGAGTCGGTTGTAGAGGGCTTCTGAGTATTGAGGGGTGTGGAGTTGGTAGATGCAGTTTGAGAGGTGGAGGAGTCTTGCTCCCATGTGGATGTAGTCGGTCGTTTCCTGGAGTTGGTTCGCGTTCTGGTGCTGTTCTGCCCGAAGGTGGGCGTAGTCGATGGACAAATGTATGAATTTGCGGGCGATTTGCTTGTGCTGGGGGAGCTTCGTCCAGGGGAAGAACGGTGTCATGGGGGTGGTCCGTTTCAGCGTTGGGAATTTGGAATGGGGCATGATGGTGGGCGGTCAGGCTGGTTGGGCGGAGTAGCCCAGAAGATCGAGGCCGGGGCGGCACGCGGCGGTAAGGGCGGTCAGCGTGTCGTCCGGAAGTTCGAGATAGTCGGGCTGTGAGGGTCTGAGCAATTGTGAGGCTTGCGCGGTCCAGCCTTGGTCCGGCAGGGCTGGATCGATGAAGTCGCGGAGCGCGTTCAGATGCGGAACGGGGTCCGCGCAGAGATCCTCGAAACGGATTGGGTGGACGCTGTCGGGGTGCAGGGGGCGGAGCAGGAGCTCGCTGCGCTGGATCATGGCCGTCCACATGCGGCCGAATTCCTCGACCGGGGGAACCCGGCGCGGATCGAACCGGCGCTGGGGCAGCAGTGCCGAGAGCAGGTTGAGGCGGAGCGCCTTGCGGTCCCAGGCGGGGTCGGCCGCGATCATCGGGTAGGGGTCGATGCCGAGGCGGCGGAAGGCCTGCAGGCGGACCGCGATGAGCTGGAACAGGTAGTGCCGGCTCATGGAGAGGGCGGTCGAGCGTCCGTCCCGAAAGAGATGGATCACGCGGGCCTCGGGAAAGGCGTGTAGCAGGGTCGAGGCGAACAGCAGCGAGGCGCCGGACCGCTCGATCCAGACAGAGCGGTCGAGATGGTCGCAGAGCCAGGAAAAGATTGCGCGGTAATGATCGGGGGTGGGTTGTCTCGGCTGGGCGCGGACCTGGGCGCGGAGACGCTCGAACAGCATGTGCGGGCTGTCGGTGAGGTGCGGCAGGGTGGTGCACATGACGGGAGGAATGTTGTTCCGGGTGCAGTGGGCGTTGGGGGAATCGAAGGGGTAGAGAACCTCGTCGTAGTCGCCCGCGAGCATGATGCGGGTTCGGCGTCGCTGGCCCGCCAGCGCGCGCCAGATCCGGCGTCCGTCGGGGCGGCGGTAGAAGAACGGATGGAGACCGGTGAAGGAGACGAATTCCGACAGGCTGAGCATGCGGGGGTGCAGGTTCAGGATATTGGAGAGCGTGGTGGAGCCGCATCGTCCCGTCGAGAGAACGAGGACCGGGGGCTGGAGGGGCTCGGTGTTGGCCATGTCAGTATCCCTTGGACGGCGAGGGCGATCGTGGAAATCGGAAGTCGAATGTGGGCAGCACGGCGTGGTCGAGGAGGAAGGCGGTGCGCTGGGCCTGCCAGTCGTGGCGGAGGCGCGGGGAGAGGGCGTGGGCGGCGGTCGTGAGGTGTCGTTGGAGGCGCATGAACGGCAGTAGGCCGCGGGTGCGCGAGGGCGGGAAGCGGAGCGCGTCGGCGAGAGGGTCGCCGAGCAGCGCGCGGGAGACGCGGAAGGTGCGGCGGGCGAGATCGCGGGCGTCGGCGGGGTCGGTCAGAGCGGACATGGCGGGGATCGCGTTGACGAGCGCGTGCGATATTTCAATGGACTCTGCGCCTGGCGGGGGCTCGCAGGCATGGGCCGCGGCCGCGAATCGGCGGGTGGCGCGCTCGTCGGCGTCGAACAGCAGCTCCGCGGGTAGGCCGATCAGGCGTGAGGCGCGGTGCCAGATCTTCATGTAGCCGCGGCGGGCGCGCGGGGTGAGCACGGCGCCGAGGCGGGCTGCGTCGCGCAGGATGGAGGCCGAGAAGTTCGCGGATGCGAGCGCGAGATGGGCGGCGTTCAGCGGGTGGCCGTGGCGGGCCGGGTCCCACTGTCCGGAAGAGAGTAACCGCTGTCGGACGTGGGCGTGGATGAGGCGGATGCGGAGCGAGAGCTTCCAGCCGTCCGCTCCGGGGTCGAGGCTCCCGGGCAGCATGATTTCGTAGAAATGGTGGGTGTTGTGGCGGATCCGGCGGAGTGCGCGGTCCGACGTGACGGTGCCGGTTGCATGAAATGAAAGCGCGATCGCGGTGGATGCGTTGCGGAGGGTGGCGGCGAAGAACGCGGGAATGAATAGATCGCTCTGGCTGTGGAAGGCCCGGCGGGCGGCGCGGGTTTCGGCGTCGCGGAGCGGGATTTCGGGAGCGGAGGGGATGGTTTCCAGGAAGGCGTACAGCTCGTCGGGGGTGTCGGCGGGCAGGTCGGAGGGGTTTTCGAGGGCGAGTGCGGTGAGCGAGGCGGCGCGGTCGGAGTTCAGTTGCGCGAGGGCGGCCGCCGCGGCGTCGGCGGGGGGATCGCCGATGGTGGCGTGGCTGAGGTAGAGATCGGCGGTGCCGCGGTCGGAGGCGGTGATGGTGGGATGGTGTTCGCGGTAGGCGTGGGGGATATGCACGGCGGTTGTCGTTTACGGGGTTGCGGGCAGTGAATTCAGGACGCGGGGTCGGGCAATTGGTTGCGGTAGTGGGCGATGAGCTTCTGTTGGTCGTCGGTCATGAATTCGCGGCAGGCGGCGATGCGCTCGCGCATGAAGGATGCTTTGGAGTCTCGTCTGCGCTTGCGGGCGCCCACGACGGTTTGTTCGCGTTCGTATATTTCATCGAGGCCGAGTTCCTCGTGAATGAGTTGGGCGGCGAATTCGGTGTGGGGGTAGAAACCGCCGGGGCCGCCCGGGGGGATGATCGCGATGGCGTATTTTTTCGGGTAGTGGAGGTTGGCGTGGAATTCCATGACGCTGCCGTTGCTGAAAGCAGCGCTGCCGTGGGCGTGGCTGGGCGTTCCGTCGTTTTCGACGATTTCGTGGATGGCGATTTCGAGGAGGTGCATGGATCGGACCTTGGGTTGGAAGGTTTGGATGGCGTGGCTCGATCGCGGGGGTCGGGTCGGTCGTTGAATTCATGGGCGAGCGCCGGAGGTAGGACGAGAGTTGGGGGTCGATCGCGCTACATCGCCTGCCCGGTGGATCGGGAGGTGGCGGTGTCGGGGGGTCCATGTTTGCTGGCCCGCGGGGTAGCGCCGATCCGGGCGGCGATGTCTTTCCAGGCGGGTCCGTGGCCGACGCCCGGGCCCGCGATGGCGTGCGCTATCTCGTGAAGCACGGTGTCCCGAATGTGCTGGGCCGTTCCGTCGAGGGCGTGCTGGAGGGCAATGCGGATGAGGCGTTGGGGGTAGACGCATTGTCCGAGCTGGGTTCGGGATTCGGAGAAGGCGAGGGTCCAGTCCGATAGTCCGTGGCGGTCCATGAGTGCCCGTGCGGCGGCGGCGACGTCGTGCAGGCGCTGGCGGTTCTTTTCGGCGTAGTCGCCGGCGGTGGGTTTCAGTGCGAGATAGAGCACTTCCCAGGTGTCCTCGGCGCCTTGGACGAGGGCGCGGCTCGGGTTCAGCTTCACGATCGTGCTGTGGAACCGGCCCTCGCGGGCGCGGAAGGAGACGGCGTCGCCCAGGCGCAGGGAGGCGCGGGTTTCGTTGGCCGGCGTGATGATGACGTTGCGGCGGGGAATGTCGGGGGCCGGGGTCATGTCGACGTCGCGCACTTTCCAGACGCTGCCCTCGGCGTCGATGACGTGAGCGCGCTTCTTGGCGAGGCGGGGTTGGAGGAGATGTCCCTCTACCATCTGGCCGCCCCCGGGGATGCGGACGGAATCGCCGATCCTGAGCGGCGGCCGTGGGCCGTCGCGGTCGGGGGGCGGTTTGGGAGGCTTGGAGTCGCGGTGTGGCGGCGCGGGCGCGGCTGGTTCCGGAGAGCCGGCTGCGGCGGGCGCGGGCGGCGGGGCTGGCGGTTCGGCGGATTTGGGTCGAGCAGAGTCGGTCGGGGGTGTGGCGGATTCGTTTGCGGCGGGCCCGGGTGAGCGGGGTGCCGGGGTGGCGGACGCGGGTTGCGCTGCGCTGTCGAGAGGCTGCGTGTGCTTGCAGACGGGGTAGTTGACGCAGCCGAGGAAGGATTGCTTGGGGCCGGTGCGCTCGCGAAGCCAGCCGGGGCAGCGCGGGCAGGCGGTCAGTTGGTGTCCGCAGTTGGGGCAGTGGATGCCCTGATCGGTCCGGGAGGGAAGGCCGGTCGTGCATTCGGGGCAGGATGGCTGGGTGTGCTCGCAGTAGGGGTAGTTGGTGCAGGAATAGAAGGTTTCGTTGGCGCCGGGCCTTTTGCGGGGCTGGAGCTTGCCGCCGGTGCAGGCGGGGCAGGCGACGTCGGGCGCGGGCGGGCGGCCGAACAGGGTGACGTCGTAATCGCCGTGGACCAGCTCGGTGGCGAAGCTCGATGGCTGCGGGCCGTCGCAGACCAGGTAGATGCGGCGCCTGGCGCGGGTGAGCGCGACGTAGAAGAGCCGGCGTTCCTCGGCGTGGGCGTGGGTCTCGGGAGTCGCGAGAACGAGGTCCAGCAGCGGGTCGTCGACGATCTCGGTGGGGAAGGCGTACTTGCCGGCGTTCAGGCCGACGAGGATGACGTAGTCGGCTTCGAGGCCCTTGGAGGAGTGCACGGTCTTGAGGGCGACCTGGAGGTCGGGGTGGCGCTTCTGGAGGGGTTTCAGTGGCTGGAGCAGGTGGTTGTAGCGCGCGATCACGAGAACGGTGGGCTTTTCGTCGGCCCCCCGGGCGTGTTGATGAATGCGGTCGAAGGCCTCGACGACCAGGGGAATGCCGGGATTGGCCGCGAGGCCGATATGGACGCAGGGACCGTCTGCCTTTCGCGTGGAGCGGACGGTCTTGGGGATCTGGGCGGGGTTCTTGAGGATGAACTCGGTTGCGAGCGCGGCGAGCCGGTCGGGGCAGCGGAAGGTGGTTTCGAGGCGTAGCTGTTCGTGGTCGCCGAAGTGCTTTTCGAAATCGCGGATGATCGAGATGTCGGAGCCGGCGTAGCGCGAGATGGCTTGCCAGTCGTCGCCGACGGCGAACAGGCGGTTGTCGGGGGACTGGTTGACGAGGGCCTTCACGAGGCGGGCCCGGGCCGGCGAGATGTCCTGGAATTCGTCGATCAGGACGTACTTGAAGGGGCTGCGGTACTTGCCGGTTTCGACGTAGTCGGCGGCGCGGTGGATCATGTCGTTGTAATCGATCTGTTCGAGCTCGTGCATGGTCCGGTGGTAGGCGTCGTTGATCGGACGGAAGATGTCGATGAAGGCGTGGGCGCGTTCGCGGCCGCGCGCCTTGTCGGCGCGCCGCGAGAGTTCGGCGTAGGTGAGGCCCGCGCTCTTGACGTGGTGCAGGAATACGGAGGTGAGGCGGAGGAAGGGGGCGATGCGGCCTTGTTCTTCGAGGGTTTCGAACACGGTTTCGGGCGGGATCGGGCGGAGGGTGATGCCGAGGGTGGAGAGATGGTTGGCCAGGACGCGGTGGAGGATGCCGTTGCGGTGCTGGTGGCTGTAGGTCTCGATGAGGAAGGTGCCGTGGCGGGCGTGCAGATCGCGTTTCCAGGCGCGTTCGGCGATGTAGCGGTCGCGGTCGATGAAGGGGGGCGTGCGGCCTTTCATGTCGAGCGCGAAGTGCTCGATATAGGCGCGGGGTCCGGGAAGCAGGAAGTCGGGGCGGTACTGGCGTCGTTTCGAGGTGGCGGTGTCGTGTTCGTAAGCGGGCTCGTACTCGTAAGGCACTCCGTTGAGGTAGAGGAAGTTGGCGATCTCGCATTCCTCGAAGCTGCGCACCCTCTCGCCTTTTAGCGAGCGCAGGTCGTACTGGCGGATGTAGGCGTAGTAGTCGCCGAGGCTCTCGAAATCGTGTTCGCCGCGGTAGGGGGTGTGGCGGTTCTGCAGCCAGGCGAGCAGGTTCCGGGCGTGGACCGGGTCCGAGAGGAGGTCGGAAACGATGTCCTTGAGAAGGTCGGCGAAGGCCTTGGGGTCGTCGGCGGTGCGCGCGAGGCTGGGCACCCTGCCCTCCACCTCGCCCATGATCGTCATGCCGAGGGAGTGGAAGGTGCTGACGGTGGTCTCGCGTGGCGCAGAGGCGCCCATGCGGGATTCGATGCGCTGCTGCATTTCGGCGCGGGCCTCGCGGGCGAAGGCGAGCAGGAGCAGATCGGCTGGGTCGTAGCCGCGCCGCTGGATGAGCCAGGCGGCCTTGGCCACGATGACGGACGTCTTGCCGCTGCCGGCGGAGGCGATGACCAGGTTGCTGCGCTCGTCGGTGACGACGGCGGTGCGCTGCTCGGGTGTGAGGGGTTGGGATTCGATGGTGTCGAGCAGCGTTGTGGCGGCGTGCATTTCGTGACGGATGTAGCCGGCGTTGGCGGTGCGGCGGGTCTTGGCGGGGTCATCGAGAAAGGCGCGCAGGCGGTCGACGGCGGAGAAGAGCGGGGAGCGGCGGAGGGTGTCGGGAATTTCGCCGGCGAGGTTGCCGAGGCATGCGCGGGCGGCGGAGTCGATGCGGCGAAGGTGTTTGGCGGTGATGAAGAGGTGGGGCGTTTCGAAGGAGGCCAGGATGCGGTCGAGGGCGGCGAGGGTGTCGCGTTCGGCGGTCAGGGTTTGCAGCCACCATCGGTCCCTGGCGGTCAGGATGGATGCGGAGAGTTCGGCGGCTTCGTTTGGGGCCAGTCCGGAGAGGATCGCGGTGCCGGCGGTGTGGTGCACGGTGAGCGTGGACCGGGCCAGGTCGTGCGACAGATCGAGGGATGAGATGTAGCGCAGGGGAATGCGCTCGGCCCGGTCGCGGAAGGTCAGCGTGACCGCCCGGTCGTCGACGGTGGCGGCGCCGGCGTCCTCCGGGCGGAGGAGGCGGAATACGAGGCCTGCGAGGAAGTGCCGCTCCGTCATGGGCGCCTTGCGGGCGGCGATGTCTTTCCGGCGGGGGACGCTCCGCCGGGACGGGCCGGTGGTGGCTGCCGGGGGCGGGAACGTGTCATGCTTCGTCCCTTCCCGTGAGGGCCGACCAAAGGTGTTTCTCCGCCTCGCGATGTTTGTTCAGAATTTCCAGCGAGGCCCGCCAGAAGCCCATGCGCCGGTGCTCGGCGACGAGTGCGATCCAGGCGCCGTCGGAGGCGGAGCCGAGAATGATCGCGGCGAGGGCAAGGGAACCCGCCAGACCGTCGGTTGCCGGGCGCGAGCTTGTACAGAACAGGATTGCCGCGAGGATAAGCGCGGATCGCGCGCCTCCGGATAGATCGAGTGGGAGGACGGTTCGTCGTTTTCGATGCTCGCTGCGCTCCAGGTAGAAAAATGCCAGCGTGCCCGCGATATAGAGGCCGACGCTGCCGTAGACGGTCCATGGCGTCATGTGGCCGGGGTCCAGCAGATCGGCGAACATGATGACAATTACCGCCGAGGCGGAGATCGCGAGGGAACGCCCGGCTTGTCCGAGTTGCCACCCGAAATTCTGGAATGGCAGGATCGTCTGGCTGCCATTACCGTCCTTGCCGCCGGCGCCGCTCGCGACGAGTTCATCGGCTGGACGATCGCTATTCTCGTCGCGCTGGGATGCCGACGGCTTGGCATCCTGTGGACGCTCTACAGCGGCTTCAGCATGTACCTGTTCGTTCGCGCGGTCGGTCAGCTTGTTTGATGGGCTGGGGGTCCAGGGTTTCCTCATGATTGCTCTTCCGCGTGAGCCGTGAAAAAGAGGGCGAGGGCGGGGACGAGGCCTGCGAGGAAGTGCCGCTCCATCATGGGCGGCTCGCGGGCGGCGGCGTCTTGCGGGTAATCGGCAGGTAGCGCCGGGCGACGCGGTAGATGCTGTGGATGCGCATGAGCGCGGCGAGGTCCCCGCGGGTCTCGCTGTCGGTGTAGGACTCGCGGAGGGAAGCGCGGAGCTTCTGAAGCGTGTCGCGGCCCGTGTTAACCGCCTGCAGGATGGGGATCATGCTGTCGGGCGCGAGCGGTTGGCGCTTGCGGGGCTGCGGAGGATTGCCGGTCCGGCGGGGCATGGCGGGGTCGCGGTGGCGCCGGAGGAATGAGGGGATGGCGGGAAGGTCGGTCTCGGTCTGGGCGTGTTGCTTGGGTCGGGTCATCGTCAGCGCTCCCGTAGGCACCGGATAAAGGCATCTCGGGTGCGGTCGTTCTGCGACTGGGAGGCGCGGTTCCGGAAGGAGCGGTAGCCGTTCGAGATCAGGGAGCCGGGCCGGAGCGCGGCGGTGACGAATTCGAGCGCCTTCGGGGGGTCGGTGATGCGGGGGCTGTGAAAGCCGGATGCAGGTGTGCCGCGGACGGCGGGGCCGAAGCGCGATATCTGTCCGCGAGGGCCGCGGATCGTGAGCTGCACGGGTCTGGCGTCGGCCGGAAAGCCGGCGAAATAAGCGGTTACTTCCACGCGCTTGGAGGCGCTGCGGGGGCAGAGGAGAGAAAGGCCGAGATAGGTGTCGGTGTTGCCCAGGCGGCCGCGCATTACGAAGGCAAGGGACTCGGGAACGTCGATGTTCACGATTTCGGTGATTTCCGGGATTGGATAGGGCGCTGGAGGGGCGGAACTGGCGAGGCCGGGCGCCAGGGCGAGCGCCAGGGAAAGGAGGGGGAGACCGGAGAGGCGGAGTCGGGTCATTGGGTGTCTCCTGGTGGAAGTGGACAGCGTGGGAGATGACGGAACGGTTAAGGGCCGCGGCGTTTACGGTGTCGACGGCGAGAAAGCGTCGATCGGTGAGGTCGATGGTGACGGCCTCGTGGACGAGGGCGACGGCGCGGTGGTCGCAAGCGACCATGCCGGCCTGGATTACATGCCCGTCGAGGAGAAGGTAGTGGCCGGCCAGGCGGTAATCGCCGCGATCGCGATGATGCCGGTAGCGTTGACGGAGCCAGGTGTCGGCGAGCCGACGGAATCGGTCGGCGAGATCGAAGGCGCATGGGGGTGGTTGGCGCGCTGCCCCGAATTTCATGGCTCGTCCTTTCCGATGAGAGCGGTCCAGAGGTGTCTCTGCGCGTGTCGATCTCTTCGTGTGAGTTCGAGCAAGGCACGCCAGAAGCCCAGGCGTCGCTGCGCCGCGACGAGAGCGATCCAGGCGCCGTCGGCGGTGCTGCCGAGAATGAGAGCGGCGAAGGCGAGTCTGGGCGCGAGGCCGTCGGTGGTGGGGCCGGCCGCTGTGGAGAGGACCAGTGCCGCGCAGATGAGGGCGAGTCGTCCGCCGGCGGAGATGTCGACAGGGAGGTGCGCTCTTCGTTTGCGATGCTGGCGGCGCTGTACCGAATAGGAGAGCAGCACGCCGGCGATATAGAGTGGGACGAGCCCGAAAATCTGCCACGACTTCATGTGTCCGGGCTGGAAAAGGTCGACCGCGAGAACGACAGTGGCGGCCAGAGCGGAAATCTTCAGGGACTGGGCGCCTTGTCCGAACTGCCACCAGAGATTGTCAGATACCAGGATCGGTTCGCCTCTATCGTCGAGCTCGCCGCCGGCGCTGCCCGTGAGGAGGCGATCGGGTGCTTGATCGCGCTCTTCGTCGCGGCGGGATGGCCCTGGATCGGAAGGTTCTGGGCTTTCTGGTGCGCCGTGAGTGCGTTCTGTTTCGTCCAGGCCCTGGGGGGTGTTGTCTGAGTTTCTGGAAGGCGGGGCGCTGGTCATGATCCGGGGTCCGCGTGGGAACCGAAGTCGGCGGCGAGAGCGGCAGCAAGCGGAAGGGAGAGACCGGGCCGGATCATTGCTGTTTCTTTCCTGGCGGGGCCTGACGGAGCTGTATGGGGAGGTAGCGCCGACCGGTCCTGTGGATGCTGCCGATCCGGATGAGGGCCTTGATGCCGGCCTCGATTTCGCGGTCGGAGTAGGTGTCCCCGAGGCTGGCGCGCAGTTTTTGCATGGTGTCGCGGCCGTGCCGGACCGCGCGTAGGACGGGGACCATGCTTTGCGGCGGCATCGGGCGGCGACGGCGCGGCCGGGCGGGCGCCGCCGGGCGAGGTTTGCGCGAGCCGGTGGATGTGCGTTTCAGGAATTCCGGGATCTCGAGCAGGTCGGAGTCGCGCGGGGGCTGGCGGGGCGGTGTCATGGCGTATCCGGGTTCGGGTCGGGTTGGGGGTCGGGCGTTGCGAGGGTATTGGCGAGGGCCGCGATCCTCTCTTGGAGGGGGTCGAGGAGGTCTCGCCAGTCGGCGGCCACGGGGCCGAGAAGGAAGTCCAGGCCGGGTGAGGAATCGGGGGCGGCGCGCGCGGCGGTGAGAAGCTCGTGGAGGGCGGCGAGTTCGTCGGGCGTGAGAGTCACGGGGATTCCCGCCTCCGGTGCGGACGCGCCGGGGCCGGTGTGGGCGGCCGGGCCGATGTCGAGGATGGAGAGAGGGGGTTGGCCGGCGCTGTCGCGCAGCACGTTGATGGCCAGGATGAGGCCGTTGGCGGAGGCGATGCGGTCGCCGGCGTGTCGTTCCAGCAGGCGGATGCCGGGTGCGAGGTCGGGTGGGGTCATCGGGCGGTCGCGTCGATGTGGGGCATGAAGGCGGCGGCGACGGCGACGGGGCCGAGATCGACGAGGTCGTCGTTGAAGTCGCCGTGTCGCGGTTCGACGACGACGGCTTCGATGCCGGTGCGTTCGCAGTAGCGGCGGAGGCGGAGCGCGGCGTCGGCTCCGTCACGGTCCGCGTCGCTGGCGATGAGAAGGCGGCGGACATGGGGCGGAGGCTCGAAGCCGCCGAGATGGGCGGCGGAAAGGGCCGCGGCCGCGGGTATGGAAGGCAGTGCCGTGACGACGGAGAGCACGGTTTCGAGTCCTTCGCCGACGATGAGGATCGACGGGGCGGCGGTGTTGTTGAAGCGGACCGCGTTGCGGTGGATGGCACCGAGGGCCTTCCGCGGTTCGGGGAGTTTGGCCTTGGCGGGTTCCCGGGGGTCGAGCCAGGTGCGGTGGATCCCGGTGAGGGCGTCGTTGTTGTCGACGACGGCGGCGACGATGCCGGGCAGTCGGCGGCGGGCGGTCTCGTCGCGGTGCATGAGGGATGGGTGAAAGCGGAGCGAGGGGAGTTCGGACACAACGATGCGACGTTCCCGCAGATAGGCCTCGGCGTGAGTGCCGGCGATCGGGAGGGCCTGGCTCCAGATGCGGTGGGCGGCGTGGGCGATCCTGACCCGGCGATTGGGCTCGGCGGCGTGAAGGGGCGTTCTCGGGTGCACGGGAAGGGCGAGGAAGCGGTGGGCTTCGACCATGGCGTCGCGGAGCTCGCAGGCGTTGGTGCTGGCCCGGACGATGTCGAGCAGGTCGCCGTGTTCCCCGGTGGCCTCGTCGGTCCATTTCCCGGGGGTGCCCGGAGGGGCCAGGCGGACGTGCATGGATTTGCCCCTGGCGCCGCGGACGTCGCCGCAGACCCAGTAGCGCCCGTTTTTTCGGCCGTTGGGCAGGTAGTGCCGGCAGACGGTTTCGGCGTGGGCGGAGAGGGCGCGGGAGAGTTCGGATGCGTTCATGTCGGGTCCGGGGGTGTAGGTGGTGGGGGTTGAGAGGTCAGAGCAGGCCGAGCGGGGTGGCGGTTTGCGCGTCACCGTCGGAGCACTTGTCGCAGGGCAGGTTCGTGGGGTGAGGCCATTGGCAGCGTTCGCAGAGGATCATGGTTCCGGCTTCGAGGCGGTCGATCTCCTCAGGCAGGAATTCGGAGGCGAACGGGGATTGGGTCCAGGCGGCGGGTCGATTCATGGGCTGAGCTCGTGTGTGTGGTCGCGTGGCGCGGGGGGAGACGGCCTTCTGGGGCTGGCTGCCCTTTCGGCGCGGGACCGCGTGAAATGTGCGTGGCGGCGGGGGGCTGGCGGCGGGGCCGATTTTCAAGTCGCAATTATTGCGACTTGAAACCGGAAGGGTCGTGGAAGGGGTGAAATTTTCAAGTCGCAATAATTGCGACTTGAAACTCACCGGGCCGAGAGGGGGTGATTGGGCGGTCATCGGGACAGGTCCGGCGGCCGCCAGAGATAGGTGCGGACGGGGCGGGGCCAGGCTTCGGGGTCCAGGCTGGATGTCTTGTCGAGGAGGTCCCTGTGGGCGGCGGCGAGTTCGCGTTCGGCCTGGTGCGGGTGGGTCGTCCATGGCGCGGTGGCGAGGACGGTCCAGATTCGTTGCAGCGCGGCGGAGAGGTCGGCCGGAGAGGTAATGGATGGGCTCATGAAGGCAGCTCGGGTGCAAGAAACAGGGATTGGAGGCCGGCGCGCTTCTGGGATTCGAAGATTTCAGGGGCGACGCAGATCGGCGGCCATTTGTGGAGGTCGGCTTCCCACTGCTCGTCGAAGATGTTGCCGCCGCGGGCGCGCAGGCTTTGCGCGGGTGTGAGGGAGGGCCTGTCGGGAGGGCCGGACCAGTGGGTGGTGAGCTGGAAGCCGGTCCAGTGCTGGACCCATTGCGGGCGGCGGGTATCGGGATCGAGGATCTGGATGCGGGTGAGCACGCGCGGTGGCGGCGGGCCATGACCGTGCGGGGTGGTGCCCGGCGGGGTACCGGTGCCGAACATGGCCGTGAAGGAGAGGTAGTTGAGGCCGTAGAGGGCTCGTTCGAGCGGCTCGGCGAGCGCGGTCTGTCCGGTCTGGAGCAGGCGGTTTCTGGTGAGGAGGATCTGGTCTGCGGCCGATGCGAGCTCTGTGGGATGGGCGATGGGGCGCGGGTGGGTCACGCCGGTTCTCCGGGAGGCAGGAAGTGGCAGTGGAGACCGGCGCCGCGCTGGCAGTCGACGATTTCGGAGGCAACGTCGACCGGGTTGCCGGAGCGGAATTTCTCCTCCCATTGGCCGTGCCATGTGTAGCCGCCGCGGGCGTCGAGGTCCTCGGCGGCCTCGGGGTCCGGGCGGGCCGTGCAGCGGGCCCAGTGGGTGGTGACGCGCGCGCCGTTCCATTGCTGGAGCCATTTCGGGAGGCGGGTGGCGGGATCGAGGATCTCGATGCGGACGAGGACGCCGTGCGGGGGCGGGCCGTGGCTGTGCGGCGGGTCGGGCGGCGAAGCCGGGGTCCCGAATTCGGCGATATGGGCCATGTAGTTGAGGGTGTAGATGACGTGGTCGAGCCGGCCCGCCAGGGAAAGGAGGTCCGCGTCGGCGAGGCGGTTTCGGCAGAGGAGGGCCTGGGCCGCGGCGGTCGCGATGGCGGGATCGACGTTGGGGTGGCGGTCGAGGCTCATCGGGGAGACCCCGCGGCGGGGGTGTCGCGCCCGGCGGGCGGAAGATGGACCCGGATGACGCCGTCCTGGCCGATGCGCTGGGCGGCCTCCCAGTGGGTCCAGCCCGCTGGATGATGCCATCCCCAATGGCGGAGTCGCGGTCCTGCGAGAAAGAGCGTGATCGCGGGTTCGGTGACGAGCTCGAGCCGGTGCGCGAAGCGGGGCGGCCGGAAGGAAACGGTGCCCGGGCGCACCGTGGCGGCGAGCGGATCGCCGCTCGGGCTCCTGCAGATTTCGCGGAGGACGCCGCGCAGGCAGAGGGACAGCGAGGGCCAGGGGTGGTCGTGCAGCCACGGCGTGGGGTCGCTGCCGAGATAGAGATGCAGGTAGAGGGACGAGAGGCGGCCGCGGTGGAGATGCCAGCGCTGTATGTAGCGGTCGCCGATCACCTCGTCCGGGTCGCGCTCCATGACGCGATCGGCGTGATCGAGTAGCCGGGTAATGGCGGCGTGGGTGGCGGCGTTTCTGGGCAGGACGAATTCGGTCATGCGGCGGGCTCCTCGGACGGCTGTTCGACGGACCAGGCCGGATCGAGGGCGAGGGCCACGAGGGCGTCGATCCGGGGTTCGATGCGCACGTCGTAGCGCCCCTTCCCCTCCAGGGGGTGGATGCGTATGGCGTCGAAGAGCCTGGCGAGTTCGAGGAGCGCGTCCCGTCTGGGATGGCTGTGGACGGGGTTGCGGGAGATTGCCTTGGAGAGGATGCCGAGCCGGGCGTGAAGGCGGCTCGCGAGGTCGGGCGTGGCGTCCTCGGGAATATCGGGGATGGCGTCGCGCTCGATCTCGCGGGAAGCGATTTCGCGTTCGAGCTCGATGATGCGCTTGTGGGCGGCGAGCGAGTGGGCGCCGGTCTCGATGCCCTGAAGGAGGCGGTCTATGCGTTGCTTGAGGTCGTCGATGCGTTCGGACAGGTCGGCGTGGCGGGCCTGGGCCTGCCGGGTGGCGGCGAGGATCAGCGCGCCGGGATCGTGCTCGCCCGCGAGGCTGCGGGACAGAAGCCACGAGGCGTCGTTCTCGATGGTCGTCGCGTTGACGTGTCGCGGGTTGGTGCAGGTGCGGCGCTCGGCGTGGGCGTGGCATGCGTAGCGGCGCGGCTTGACGATGGTCATCGGGCCGCCGCAAAGGCCGCAGCGCAGGATGCCGGTGAGCGGGAGGGGCCGGCGGGGAGAGCCGCTGGTTCGCTTGTCCTGGCCGGCCTGGCGGCGCTTCTGGACGCGTTCCCAGAGGGTGTCGTCGACGATGCGGAGATGGGGAACGTCCTCGACGATCCACTGGTCGCTCGGGACCGGGCGGGCCTGGCGCTTGCCGGTGTCGGGGTCGGGGACGAATTTCTGGCGGCCGTAGACCAGGCGGCCGCGGTAGAGCTCGTTGTTGAGGATGCCGTTGCGGCGGCCGCGGTGGCCGTTGATGGTGTTGGGCGCCCAGGTGGGGCCGCGGGGTGCGGGAATGCCTTCGCGGTTGAGCAGCGCGACGATGTCGCGGGCGCTGCGGCCGTCGGCGTAGAGGCGGTAGATGCGGCGGACGGTTTCGGCCTGGCCGGGGTGGATTTCGCGCAGGCCGCGGATTGCCTGGCCGTTGTCGTCGATCTTGTTGGCGAGCCGGTATCCGTAGGAGAGGCCGCCCGGGATGCGCGCGGCGCGGACGGCGCCGACCTGGCCCCGCCTGGTCTTGGTGCGGAGGTTGTCGATCCAGGCGCTGTTCATGTAGCCGCCAAGCGTGATATGGATGGTCTCGATCTCGCCGTCGTGGACGGTGAAGAGGCGGACGTTGCGGAAGCGCAGGCGCTTGTGAATGCCGTGGATGTGCTCCTGGTCGCGGGAGATGCGGTCGAGGGCCTCGGCGAGGACGATGTCGATCTCGCCCCGGTTGACGTCGCGCAGCAGGTGGTCGAGGTGGGGCTGCGCGAGGCCGGTGGTGGCGCTGGCCTCGGCGTCGGCGTGGACGCAGACGACGGTGCCGCCGATGGCGCGGGCGTGCTCCTCGCAGAGGCGGACCTGGTCCTCGATCGAGGTGGGTTTCTGAAGGCTGGACGAGTAGCGCGCGTAGATGGCGATGCGTGGGCGTGAGCCGGTTGAGTCGTGCAAGGGGAACCTCCATCATGGGTGATTGGAGGTCCGCTTCGCGCGGGCGCGAGTCGGGTATTCGGAGCGGTTGCTGGCGTAGCCGTCATTTTAGTCTTCTCGACGGCTGTTGGAATGGCCGGCGTCCTCGATCCAGGACATGAAATCGTCTTTGGCTTGGGGCTCGAGGGAGCTCCACAGGCGCTTGATGCGCGCAAGCGGGTCTCGGGGTTTCGGTGACGCGGTGGGTCCGATGAGGGCGTGCAGGCTCTTGGGCGGCTCGGGCGCGGCGCGCAGGTTGTCGAGGGCGCGGGCTTGTTCCTGCTCGGGCATGCGGGAGAGCCGGTAGAGGTCTCCTTCACGGTCGGCGATCGGGGTTTCGGCGAGTGCCTGGGCGAGCCGTTCCGGGATGCCTTCGCCGATGGCGACGGCGCGCTGGACGGTGCGGGGCGAGAGGGAGGTGCGTTCGGAGGCCTGGTCGTTCCAGGCGGACGGATCGGTGTCTTCGAAGTCCGGGCTTCGGCGGTCGCCGCCGTGGCGGGCGAGCGGATGGAGCTCGAAATAGATCTTCTTGCGCTCGGCGAGGAAGCGTCCGCGGTCGAGCGCGGTGAGGTCCGCGCGCATCAGGTTTTCGTCGATCTCGATGAGGCGGTGCTCGTGGTCGGCGGTCTCGACGACGATGGCCTCGATCTGGGCGAGCGCGAGGCTGCGCATGGCCTCGATGCGGTGGGCCCCGGAGATCAGCACGAACAGGGCGGGATCGTCGGGGTGGGCGCGGACCGATATCGGGGTCTGCTGGCCGATTTCCCTGATCGAGTTGGCGATGCGGCGGACCGCCTTGCGGTCGATGGCACGCAGGCGGTTTTCGATCTGGATGGCGGTGATGTCGATCGGCAACACGCGGCGTGTGCGGGCGCTGATCTGAGCGGGCTCGCCTTCGGCGGGCTGCGTTGCGGGGGCCGCTGGGGCGGGCGCGGGGGCCGGCATGGAGGGCATCGCGGTGCGAAGGTCGGGGGCGCGGGACATGGGATCAGCTCCGGACGCTGTGCGAGGTGGTTCGTGCGGCGATGGCGTCGTGCAGCGCGAGGATTTCGGCGCTGGCCTTGCCGTTGGGCTCGAATTCCGACGCGGTTTCGCCGCGCGCCAGGGCGTGGACGAAGGCTTGGCGGTGGGTGAGCACCTGGTCGGCAACGTCCATGCCCCAGTCGGACAGGGCTTCGCGGGCCTGGCGCGCGCTCTGGCCGCGCGGCGGGATGGCGTTGAGGACCGCGAGCGCCGGGGTGCCGGCGAGGTTGGCGATATCGACCGCGGCCGCCAGCGCGTGGAGGTCGAACACGGCGGGGCGGCAGGGGATCAGGACGAGATCGGCTGCCCGCGCGGCGGCCAGCGCTCCGCCCTCGGCGTGTGGGGCGGTGTCGATCACCGCGAAGTCGCAGCCGGAGATGGCGGCGAGGCCGTGCGACAGGCGGTGCGGCAGGCAGATGTGGACTTCGGGCCGGGCGGCCTGGCGGAGGTCGGACCAGCCGGCGGCGGAGGCCTGCGGATCGAGGTCGAGGATGGCGGCGCTGCGGCCGGCCTGTTCGGCGGCGGCGGCGAGGTGGACCGCGATGGTGGTCTTTCCGGCGCCGCCCTTGCGGGAGACGATGGCTACGGTGTGCATGGCGATC
>CBDDOM010000002.1:1810000-5322106 GCA_965231875.1 Alphaproteobacteria bacterium
AACCGGTCGAACAGGTCGCCCCCCCGCCGGTCGCGGACACCGATATCGACGCACTTGTAGAGCGCGCGATCCCGCAGGCGACCGGCGAGCTCCGATACGCGCGCGCTCGCCTTCGCGTCGATCCAGGCCGACAGGGCGGCCCAGACGGCCGCGTCGTCGAGGTCGAGATGGGAGCCGAGGGTGGGGTTGTCGGACTTGAGGTACTCCAGGACCGGTTCCCTGTGCGCGAAGCCGCCGTCTTCGGTGTCGGCGACGACCGCGGTCACGAGCGCCTCCAGCATCTTCTCGGCCGCTCTCGCCGTCTTGTGCATGTAGACCATCCGGTACAGCCGGAACCGCGCCTCCAGATACTCTTCGGCCACCTGGACGCCCTTGGGGCCGAGATAGAGGCATGGCGTCCCCACCGGATCGCCGGTCCCCATGTCGACCGGTCCGACTTCGAGACAATCCAGCAGCCAGTCCAGAGCGATATGGCCAGACTCGACGCCGGTCATCAGCCGGTCGCGCTGGATGTAGTCCAGACGATCGGCGTCGAACTGGCTGGAGACGATGGCGCTGTAAAGATCCTTCCGGTCCTCGCCCGCGATCAGCGCGCCGATCCGGCCCGGCAGCGCCTCGTCCGCAGCCCGCAGCACCCGGTTGATCCCGGTATCGTCCCGCACGACTTCGGCGCTCCATCGCTCGTGCCGCTTGGGGCGTCCGAGCACCTTCGTCGCCGCCTCGAATGCATGGCTGAAAGGCCCGTGGCCGACATCGTGGAGCAGCGCCGCCAGCAGCGCGACGCGCTCCCGCGCGGGATCGAGCGCGGCGCCGGTCCGGCTGGCGATGACCCGGGCCAGCCTGCGCGCCATGTGGTAGACGCCGACGCTGTGAGCGAAGCGGCTGTGGGTCGCGCCGGGGAAAACCAGATCGCAGAACCCGAGCTGCCGGATGCGCCGCAGCCGCTGAAATTCGCTCGTATTCAGGAGATCCCAGGCGATACGGTCGGTTTCGTCCCGCTCCGGATCGCCGCTTCCGCCGAATACGATCAGCCCGTGGACCGGATCGCGAATGCGGTCGGTCCGTCTCGCGACGTTCGGCATGAAGCCCCTCTCACCCGATCCGGGCGCGAATCGGGCGGGGTTGCCGGGGACAGCCGTAAGGCCGCGTCCCGGTCAGGCGGCGGTGGAGATCGCGCCCGCGTCGTTGTCGACGATCACCGGCGACTCGAAATACTCGATCGAGGGTTCGGCGCCGAGGCGCTCGCGTATCCCGGCCCGCCAGGCGTCGTCGTAGAGCCGTTCGGCGTCCTCGCGCGAATCGAAGAGATAGACGCCGCCCCCGGTCCGCCCGTCCTCGGAGAGCAGATAGTACTTGCGCACCAGACCCCGGACGCCGCGGTAGAGCGGCGCGGACGCTTCGAACGCCGCCTTCGCCGCCTCAAGCGACTTCTGTTCCGGAAAGGTGAAGCGCACGATCGCGGTTACCGCCATGGTATCGGCCTCCTCGGTTCGCCATTGCGCGCGGAGAATATCACCCGGCCCCCGCGGGGTCACCGCACCCGGGCGGCCGTTCCCTCATTCATTCGCCCTGTCGCCGAGCACCGCCTCGCGGAAGCGGGCGCGGATCGCGGCGCCGTCGCGAAGCGGCAGGACCGTCGGCGCCGGCTCGGTCCCGACCTTGACGGCGGCGAAGAGCGGGCCGGGCTCTCCGTGGAGTCTCGGGATCCACGCTTCCACCTCGTCCATCGTCCGCAGCGTCCCGGCGGCGGCGAAACCCGCCCCGGCCGCGACCGCCGCCAAGTCGACGCCGTGCGCGGTGTGGGTTTCCTGCATCCCGGTCTCGCCGTAGCGCTCGTTGTCGATCACGACGATGGCGAGGTTCGACGGCCCGGACACCCCGACGGTCGCGAGGCCGCCCAGCCCCATCAGCATTTCGCCGTCGCCGGTGATCGCCAGAACCCGGCGTCCGGGCTGCGCGTTGGCGAGGCCGAGCCCGACCATCGCGGCGCCGCCCATACCGCCCCAGAGATAGAAGTTGTTGGGGTGGTCGCCGGCGGAAGCGGCATCCCAGGTGGTCGAGCCGAGGCCGGTCACCACCAGGGTTTCACCGCGCTCGGCGAGGATGCGGGCGACGACCTCGCGGCGGTCGAGCGGGGCGCCGCTCATTCGGTCCAGTCCTTGAAGCCGATGACGCGCTGGCCGATCAGCACGGCGACGGGACGGTAGGCATCGAAGGCGAGACGCGCGGCGGCGTGAACCGTCTCGGCCACCTGCGCCGCATCGTCGACCTCGTGAACGAGGACGCCCGCGGCTTCGAGCGCCGGCGCCGTCGCCCGCCCCATCGGCACCTGCCACGGGTTGAACTCGCCCCATTGGCCGCGCATCGTCACCAGCATCAGCAGCGGCACCCGGCATTCCTGCACGATGCCCATCATGTTGATGCACTTGCCGACTCCGCTCGACTGCATCAGCAGGACGCCCTTGTCGCCGCCGAGCCAGGCCCCGGTGAGCGCGGCGACGCCCTCCTCCTCGCCGGTCAGCCGCGTGGTCAGAATCGCGTTGTCGGCGTGGCAGCGCTCGATCAGCCGGCGGTGCCCGTTATCGGGCACGTAGTACACCTGGCGCACGCCGGCATCGTTCAGGACGCCGAACACCGCGTCCGGCCAGTCGGCCGTTTCGGTCATGGTTCCACTCCGGTTCATCCGATCGTGCCCGAGCGCCGAAGCGAGGAGATCATCGAGGTGTCGAGCAGATAGCGGTAGCTCCGTTCCGGATCGGCGGCAAGTTCCCGCCAGCCGTCCAGATTGCGCGCCCGCACCTCGGGGTCGCGTTCCTCCATCAGCTTCTTGTTGCGCTCGGTGATCGCGTTGATGGCGTTGACCGCTTCGGGCTTGCGCCGCGCCTCGTAGCCGTCGAGTTCGGCGTCCGCCGCGCGGCCGTGGACCGCGGCTGCCAGGCGTTCGCTCAGATCGATCGCGTCGTGCAGCCCGCCGTTGAGCCCCATCCCGCCGAGCGGGTTGTTGATGTGCGCGGCATCGCCGGCGAGGAACGCGCGGCCGTTGCGGTAGGTGTCGGCGACCCTCTGGCTCACCCGGTAGATCGCGCGCACCTCGATCTCGTAAGGCTCGTCGCGCGGCAGAAGGTTGTTGAGGCACCCCTGGAGGTAGCGGTCGGAAACCGCGTCGTCGGCTTCGACCGTGGGCTCGACGGGAACCACCACCCGCCACATGTCCGGTATCTCGAGCAACAGGAACCACTCCACCGGATCGGCGGTGTAGTTGACCGAGCAGATATCCGGCAGCGCCGACTTGAAATCGAACCTCGTCCCGGAGACCAGGAAATGCTCGGGATGGGTGTAACCCTCGAACCCGATGTCGAGCAGCTTGCGAACGGTGCTGCGCCCGCCGTCGGCGGCGATCAGCCAGGCGCCGCGATGCTCCGTCTCTCCCTCGGGCGTGCGGCAGGTGACGGTCACCCCGTCCTCGTCCTGCGCGAGGCCGGTCACCTCGTGCCCGAACAGCAGCGAGGCCCCGTCCATCTCGTCGAGGCGGTCGTAGAGCCAGCCGACCAGCTTGAACTGCTCGCATTGCAGGCGATAGGGGTGGCGGGTGTCGCCGGCGAGGACCGACAGGTCGAACTCGGCGATCTTGCCCTTCTCGCGGTCGCGGAATTGCCAGACCGGGCAGATCAGCCCCATCTCGATCATCGCATCGGCCGCGCCGCACTCCTCCAGCAGATCGAGGGTGGGCGGGTGGATCGTCGAGGCCCGGTAGTCGATGACCACCCCGGACTCCTTTTCGAGGACGGTGACCGGGAGGCCCGCGCGCGCCAGGAGATAGGCGGCGGTGGCGCCGACCGGTCCTCCCCCGGCGATCAGAATGGTGTCGGGTGTCTTCACGCTGCCCCTTCCGGTCTTCGCGGCGCCACTGAATACTCCCCCCGGCGGGGCCGCTTCAAGGCGGCGGGGCGAGGCCGGCCTCGATCGACCGTCGCCGCCCGGCGGTCCACATCCAGGCCGCGGCCGGCAAGAGCACCGCGACGGCGAGCGCCGCCTGCAACCCCCAGAGGTCCGACAGCGCGCCGACGGCGAGGGTGCCGACGGCCGGACAGCCGAGCCAGAGCAGCCCGTAGAGGCCGAGCACGCGGCCGCGAAACGCCTCCGGCACGGCGTATTGCACGATCGTCTGGGTGCCCACGCCGCCGATCGCGAGCGCGAAGGCTGTCAGAGCGAGGCAGGGAAGCGCGACCGCGAAGATGTCTGTCGCGACGAAACCGGACAGTGCGGCGACGAGAAGTATGGACGACCGGATCACCCGGCCCGGCAGCCGGTCGGGCGAGCTCCGGTGCGCGGCGAACAGCGATCCGAGCATCGCGCCGAACCCGGCGGCCGACGTCAGCCAGGCGAGCCCCATCGCGTCGCGGTCGAATACCGCGCCGGCGAAGCCCGGCAGCAGCTCGGCGGCGGCGCGGCCGGCGACGGAAATCGCGAACAGCAGCACGAACATGGGGCCGATCGCCGGGTGCGAGGCGGCGAGCCGGATGCCGTCGCCGATCTCGCGCGGAATCCCGGCGAGCGATCTGCCGACGCCCGTTCGGTGCTGGCGCACCGAAACGAAGTGCAACGCGATCATGAACGGCACATAGGTCGCGACATTGACCGCGATCGCGACGCCCGCGCCGAAGGCGACGATCGCGATTCCGGCGATCGCCGGGCCGATGAAGCGCGCCGAATGCCACATCATGGAATTGACCGCGATCGCGCCGACCAGCTCGTGCGGCTTCACCATGTTGGCGATCAGCGACTGGCGGAAGGGATGGAAGATGGCGTGCAGGATCCCCTGCACGAAGGTCAGCAGCACCAGGAGCTCGATCGTGATGAGGCCGGCGAGCACCAGACCCGCCAGCACGAGCGCCTGGAGCGACAGGGCGTATTGCAGCAGCCGCGAGCATTTCAGCCTGTCGAGTCGGTCGGCGAAAGCGCCGGAGACCGGCGTGAGGACGATCACCGGCAGCATGTCCGCGAAGGCGATAACGCCGAGCCAGGTGCCCGACTCCGTCAACTCCCAGGCGAGCCAGCCCACCGCGACCCGCTGGATCCAGGTGCCGATCAGCGAGGGAAAGCTCGAAAGCGCGTAGAGACGGTAGTCCGGATTGCCGAACGCGCGCGCGAGATTGTCGAAGCCGGGCGGCGTCTTCATCCGGTCAGGCGGGCCGCCCCGCGCTCGCGGCGATAGCCCCTAACGGCCGCGATAGACCGGCTTCCGTCTCTCGGCGAAGGCGGCGATGCCTTCCAGGTAATCCTCGGTGGTCCGGATCTTTTCGTAGGAATGGCCCTCCACGTCGAGCGCGACCTTGAGGCTGGTGTCGTAGGCGCTGTTCAGCACGCGCTTGAGCGACTGCATCGAGATGGGCGCGAGCGCGTTGAGCCTCGCCGCGTAGTCGTGGACCAGCGCCGTCAGCCCGTCGCCGTCCTCGGCGGTCGCGGTGAGCAAACCCCACTCGACCGCCTGCTCGGCCGGGATCCGCTTGCCGAGCATCACCATGTCCTTGGCGCGGGTGAGGCCGGCGATGCGCGCCACGCGGACGCTGCCGCCGGAGCCCGGCATCTGGCCGATCGCGCTTTCCGGCAGCGCCACCAGGCAATCTTTGGTCGCGAGCCGGAAATCGCATGCCATCGCGAGTTCGAACCCGACCCCGAAGCAGTATTTCTCGAGCGCGGCGATCACCGGCTTCCGGCAGCGTTCCGGCGCACCGATATTGTCGGCGAGATCCGACATCCGGTTCTTCGGGATCGACGGAAACGACTTCACGTCGCCTCCGGAACTGAAGACGCCGTTGGCGCCCCGTATACAGATCGCGCCGACGTCCTCGTCCTCGTCCATCTCCTCCAGCAGGCCGCGGATCTGGTCCCGCGCGCGGTAGGAGACGATGTTGAGCGGCGGCCGGTCGAGGATCAGGTGACCGATCCGGTTCTCAAGGTCGACTTCGGCGCGCAAGCCGTCCAGGTCGCGCAGCAATCCGGCGCGCCGCTCGGCGTAGTCCCTCTCCATCGTCTCTCCTTCCGGCCATGTCTAAGGTGCTTATATAGATAACTTGACGGGCGGGAGGCCCGAGACATTTCCTCCGTCATGCCCGGACTTGTTCCGGGCATCCACGTCGCTCCGCCGCCTCGCCCGTCCCCGCTCATCCCGCCATGCCCCGAGACGTGGATGCCCGGAACAAGTCCGGGCATGACGACATGGAGCGGCGGAGGAGCGCTGCCCCCTTCTCCGGTCCGCGCAAGCCAACCGCCCGTCAAGTTATCTATATGAGGGCCACGTCTAAAGCGTGCTGTCGAAATCCGGCAGAACCATGTACGCGCCGTCGCGCAGCAGGCGGCGCAGCAGCTTGCCTGATGCCGAACGCGGGATGCTGTCGACGAAGACATAGGCGCGCGGCCGCTTGAACCGGGCGAGATCGCCCGCGAGGCAGGCGGCGTCGAGGGACTCCGCGCTCGCTTCGGACGAAGCCGGTTCGACGAAGGCGACGACCTTCTGGCCCATACGGTCGTCGGGCAGGCCGATCACCGCCGCCTGTCGGACCAGGGGCAGCGCGTCGAGCGCGTCCTCGACCTCTTCGGGATGGATGTTCTCGCCGCCCGAGACGATCATGTCGTCGACACGGCCGACCAGGAAGAGTTCGCCGTCTTCGTCGAAATAGCCGAGGTCGCCGGTGAAGTACCATCCGCCGCGTATCGACCTGGCGTCGGAATCGGGCCGTTTCCAGTATCCCGCGAAGGCGTCCAGACACTCCATCGGCGCGATCGCCTCGCCGATCTCGCCTTGGGGAAGGATCCTGTCCGGCCCGCTCCGGAAGTCGGGGTCGGCGAAGACGACGCGGAGCTCCTGGCCGGTCGCCGCGCGTCCGACGCATCCCGGCTTGTCGACCACATGGTCGCAGGCGGCGAAAGAGTAGATCTCCGACGAGCCGTAGAAATTCACGAAAACCTCGGGCTCGAAGACCTCGCTACAGGCCTTGGTCAGGGCCGAGGTCATCGACATCCCGGCGAACCCGATATGACGAACCGGGGAAAGGTCGGCGGACGCGATGCCGGGATGGTGGACCATGTCGTGGAACATCGTCGGCACCAGGAACAGCGCGTCGATGCGTTCCTTCTCGATCAGCCCGATCGCCTCGCCTGCGTCGAAGGTCGGCATGCAGACGAAGGTGCCGTTGAGCGCCGCCGCCATCCCGAGCGCGCGAATGCCCATGGTGTGGAACAGCGGCATCACGCCGAGCTGCACCTCGCCGTACCCGTAATGGAGTTGCGCGACGCAGTTGAACGAGGCGTTGCGCTCGGCGTTGTGCGACCGCGGCACGCCCTTGGGCCGGCCGGTGGTTCCCGAGGTGTAGAGCATCAGGCAGGTGGACGCCGGATCGACCGCGCGGGGGTCCGCGCTCTCCGGTCCCCCGGCGAGATCCCCGAAGGCGGCGCCCTCCCCCGCCGCTCCGCCGACGCGCACGCGGCGCTCGACGGGAAACTCCGTCGCCCGCAACGCGTCGAGCGCCGAGGTTTCGGACCGGGTTTCGTAGAAGAAGGCCTTCGCCTCGGCATTTTCGATCGCGAAGGCGAAATCGTCCCCGCTGCCGCGCCAGTTGAAGGGGACGAAGACCGCGCCGATGCGCTGGCAGGCCCAGAAAAGCGTCGCCATCTCGATCCGGTTGGACAGCACCGCGGCGACCGCGTCCCCGGTACCGATCCCGAGCCGCGTCAGGCCGTGCGCGACGCGGCCGATCTCCGTATCCCACTCGGCATAGGTCATCCGCACCGCGCCGTCGACCGCGGCGAGCGCGTGCGGGTCCCGCGCGACGGCCCGCGCGAACACGGTGCCGAGGGGTATGGCGGTCACGGCGCGTCTCCCGCGACATCGAGGATCGCGCGCACCATGCCCTCGTAACCGTAGAGTCGAGGACTGGCGCGCCAGTTGTAGGGTCCGGTGGCTTGTCCGTCGCTTTCGCTCCGGGCCTCAGTCCGGCTCCCATGACCGCGTTTCCAGTCCCCGCTCATCAAACCGGACGTGCGGATTTCCCGCATCCGGCTTTCGGACGAGATCATGCCTTCGCGCTCGGAAGGCCCAGTGCCTGCCGCGTCAGACGGGTGAGGCCGTATTCGTCGTGGAGCCTCTGGGCGGGGTATTGCACAGTTGCCCCGTGCCGCGTCTTGTGCTTTCGGCAGAGCCACTGGCGAAACCGCCGGACCGCATGTCGGTTGACGACGTTGAAGGCCGGGCTGACCTGCCCGAGGCTAAAGTAGTTTGCCCACCCGGTCATAGTCCGGTTCAGACGCCCTACCATCACCTCCGATGGTTGCCCACCGTACCCTCTCACCGTCATGTCGCTGATCCTGCGGCATATGCTCTGGACACTCGCCTGGCTGGGCCGGGTGCCGATGTACGACCCCCGACCATCCCGGCGGTAGGTGTGTCCGATGCGGTAACCCAGAAACTCTAAAGGCTCTTCCGGGCACCGCAAGCACCGGGTTTTCCGCGCGTTGACCGTGAGCTTCAGACCCGCCATGAGCCGCTCGACCGCCGCCAGCATTTCCGCCGCCGGGGCCTTGCCGAGCACACAGAGGTCGTCGGCATAGTTCACGATTTCCGCACGGAAGCGCCGGGCGTAGCCCAGCGCCTTCCAGCCCAAGATGAAGCGCCGCATGTAGACGTTGCTGGCCAAAGGCGAGATCGGTGCCCCTTGCGGGGTTCCTTTCCGTTCCCTGCGCGCCCGGTTCGTGCGGCGCTTGCCGCCCTCGCCGTCGTCCTCTTCCACCGGCATTTCCAGCCACGCCTTGATGAGCTTGAGCATCCGCCCGTCGCTGATGCGGCGGGCGAAACTCTTGAGAAGCTCGGCGTGCGGTATCTCGCCGAAGTAGTTGGACAGGTCGCAATCAACAACCTCTTGGTGCCGCCCATATAGGAGGCGGCGAACGCGTTTTACCGCGCCGTGGGCACTCCGTCCCGGCCTGTAGGCGTACTGCTCCGGTTGCAGGTCCGCTTCGAATATCGGCTCAAGCACAAGCAGAGCCGACGTCTGCGCTACCCGGTCCCTTATGCAGGGGATGCCCAATGGCCGGAACTTGCCGGGCTGCTTCTTCGGGATGAGCACCTGCCGTACCGGCTTCGGTGTGTACGCCCCATCCTTCAGTTCCCGCGCCAGTTCCCCAAGCCAGCGCCCCACGCCAACCGACTCGATGTCCGCGAACGTCTCGCCATCCACCCCGGCAGCCCCGCCATTCCGGCGAACCCGCTTCCAGGCTTCGGCGAGGAAGTCCTCGCGCCACACCTTGTCGATCAGCGCATGGAATCGCCGACCGGGTTCTTCCTTAGCTTTCGCATGTAGCACGGTCTGGAGTTTCCGAACTCTGTCTGACCCTGTTAGGTTTTCACCAGTAGTCACGCCTTGCTTCCTTTCCGTACTGCTCTCGAACCAGGGCTCCTTTCCTCCACCGGCATTACCCGGCTTCAGCGGTACTACGAGCCCATCCGCCACCCTGCCGGCCCAGCCTGCCCCTCGCGGGGTTCCGGTTGGTGTGTGCACACCACCGACAGGGCTTCCCGTGTTGCCTCCATCCTCCTCTTCCATGCGTGCCGCCGCCATTGCCCCGGTGGGACCGGCCGGTGCTTGCGTCGTTCGCTTCCCGACCGATGGCAGCCTTCCCCGGAGCACGGGCGGGTCGGCTCCCACATCACTGGTTTCGAGGCCTGCTCGGCGTTCACTGCACGTTGCGGCCCGCATGGTCGCTAAGCCGCCCAAGGCGGCCCGTTACATCGAAGTGCTTCAAGCTATGTCGTTACCTCCATAACTCGCTCCGATTGCTACCGGCTGGAACGACATTTGCCGGGCGGGATTTGCACCCGCTGAAGGATGGTGCCTTTCACGGCACACCGTGCAGCGGCAGATATGGCCCGAGAGCATGTCGCGCACGTCCTCCTCGGTCGGGTCCGGGTTGGTCTCCAGGAACTGCGTCGCGGAGATCAGGATGCCCGGCGTGCAGAACCCGCATTGCAGCGCGTGACGGCGCCGGAACGCCTCCTGCAGCGGGCTCAGCGACCCGTCCCCGGCAAGCCCCTCCACGGTGCCGATCTCGGCCCCGTCGACCTGCACCGCGAGGCGCAGGCAGGAGCGTACCGCGCGTCCGTCGATATTGACCGTGCAGGCGCCGCAAACGCCGTGCTCGCAGCCGACATGGGTCCCGAACAGCTTGAGCTCGTGGCGCAGGAAATCGCTCAGCAGCGTCCGCGCTTCGGCGAAACCGCTGTGGCGCCGGCCGTTCACCGTGACGGTCACGCGATGCCGGGCGCCGGGCGCGATCCTCAGCATGGCGATACGCCCGCTCTCTCGAAGGCCAGTTCGAGGACGCGGGCACCCAGGACGCGGACGAGCTGGCGCCGATAGGCCGCGCTCGCCTTCGGGTCTTCGATCGGATCGGCCCGGTCGGCCGCCAGCCTTGCCGCCCCGGCCGCCGTTTGGGGCGTTGCGGGCGCACCGGCGAAATCGGAGAGGTCGGCGAGCACCGGACGATCCTCGATCCCGCCGAGTCCCAGCGACACGGCGGAAAGGCTGCCATCCGGGGTAACGGTCGCCGCCGCCGCGACCGCCGCTATCGCGAAGTCTCCGTGGCGCTGGGCGATCTCGCCGAAGGCATGACCCGTCCGCGCCGTCCCGCGTGGCCAACGAAGCGCCGTTACGAGCTCGTCGGGCGCGCGCGAGGTCGTGAATATCCCGTCGAAGAAATCATGGGCAGGGACTGTCCGCGCCTGTCCCTTGCGTTCCAAGACGATCCCGCCGCCGAGTGCGACGAGCGTCAACGGGATTTCCGCGCTCGGATCGGCGTGGCAGACCGAGCCTCCCAGCGTCCCCCGGTTGCGGGTCTGGAAATGACCGACAAAGGGCAGCGCTTCGGCCAGAAGCGGCACGGCGCCGGCAATGAGCGAGGAACCGAGCGCATCGGCCTGGCGGCAGAGCGCCCCGGTTTCGACCGTGTCGTCCTTCGCCGCGATTCCGGAGAGGGACTCTACCGGATTGATGTCGATGACGGCGGCGGGCCGCGCGAGCCGCATGTTGAGCATCGGGCCGAGCGACATTCCTCCGGCCAGCACGGACGCATCGGAGCCGAACTCGGCCATCAGATCCAACGCCTCGTCGAGCGTATCGGCCCGGCAGTATTCGAACGGCGCGGGCTTCACCCGGTGCCTCCGCCATCCGCCGCCAGGTCCCAGACCTTGTTGAGGGTGAAGGGCGGGTCGACGTCTTCCCGCCCGAGCGCGTCGGCGACCGCGTTGGCGATCGCGGTCGGAGCCAGCATGGAGCAACCGTCGCCCATCCCCTTCGAGCCAAGAGCCGTCTGGGGCGACGGGGTGTCGACATGTCCGATGGTCAGCGCCGGCATTTCCGGGGCGGTGACGCAGAGATAATCGGCAAAGGTGCCGGAGAGCGGATTGCCGTCGGCGTCGTAGACCATCTCCTCCAGCAGCGCGCCGCCGACGCCATGCGCGAACCCCCCGATAATCTGCCCTTCGACGATCAGCGGGTTGAGGACGTTGCCGACATCGTGGACGGAGACGTACTTCCCGACCTCGACCTTCCCGGTCCCCCGGTCGATTTCGACCGCCGCCAGATCGCATGTAGAGTCGAGGACTGGCGCGCCAGCTTTAGGGTCCGGTGGCTGGTCCGTCGCTTTCGCTTCGGGCCTCAGTCCGGCTCCCATGGCCGCGTTTCCAGTCCCCGCTCATCAAACCGGACATGCGGATTTCCCGCATCCGGCTTTCGGACGAGATCATGCCTTCGCCCACGGAAAGCGGGTCGTTCGCACGCCAAGGCGGATAAGGCCATGTTTTGTCCATAGCCGCTCGTACCCGTAGTGCACGTGATTCCGGGCTCTCACCTTGTGCTTGCGACGCCGCCACTGAAGCAGCCGCTTGAGTGCGTGCCTGTCGACCGCGGCGTAGGCCGGCCCGACCTGTCCCAGGGTGAAGTAGTTCGACCACCCGAGCATCAGTCGATTGAGCCGTTTGACCACGACCTCCTGTTCCAGAAGCCCGTAGCGGGGCTCCGTCAGCGCGCTAATCTTGCGGCAGATGCTGCGGACGCTCGCCTTGCTGGGCCGGGTGCCGATGTAGCTCCCCTTTCCTTCCGGGCGGTAGTTGCGTCCTATTCGGTAGCCGAGGAAGTCGAACGGCTCCTCCGGCACCCGGCAGCATCGGGTCTTCTCGGCATTGACCGCCAGTTTCAGCCGTTTTATCAGGCTTTCGACAGCCGCCAGCATGTCGGCTGGCGGCGCTTTGCCGAGCACCACAAAGTCGTCGGCGTAGTTGACGATTTCCGCTTCGAAGCGCCGGGCATAGCCCAGCACCTTCCAGCCCAATATGAAGCGACGCATGTAGATATTGGAAAGTAACGGGGAGATCGGAGACCCTTGAGGGGTTCCCTTGCGCTCTTTCCGCGCCCGGTTCGTGCGGCGTTTGCCGCCCTTGCCGTCGTCCTCTTCCACCGCCATTTCCAGCCACGCCTTGATCCACCCCAGCATCCGCCCGTCGCTCACGCGGCGGGCGACGGACTTGAGCAGTTCGGCGTGGGGGATCTGGCCGTAGTAGTCGGCCAGATCTGCGTCAACCACCTCGCGGTGACCCGTGGTCAGCAGCCGATGCGCACGCCTGACGGCGTCGTTCGCGCTCCGGCCCGGCCTGTAGGCGTATTGCTCCGGTTGCAGGTCGGCCTCGAAGATCGGCGATAACACAAGCATCGCCGCCGTCTGCGCCACCCGGTCCCGTACACAAGGGATGCCCAAGGGCCGGAACTTCCCACGCTGCTTCTTTGGAATGAGCACCTGCCGAACCGCGTCAGGCCGGTAGGTTCCCGCTTTCAGGTCCCGCGCCAGTTCCCCAAGCCACCGGTCCACGCCATACGCTTCGATGTCCGCTACCGTCTGACCGTCCGCCCCGGCAGCGCCGCCATTGCGGCGGACGTCCTGCCAGGCGACGGCCATTACATCGGCGCGCCACACCTTGTCGCTGAGCGAGTAGAACCGGAAGCCCGGAGCTTCCTTCGCTTTCGCATGTAGCGCCGTCTGGAGTCTCCGGACCTTTTCAGGGTCGGATAGGCTCTCGCCAGTCCCCATGTCCCTTTCTCCTTCCACACGCTGCTCTCGAACCAAGGCCCCTTCCCTCCACCGGCATTACCCGGCTTCAGCGGTAGTACGGGCCTCTCCGCCACCCCGAACGACCCGACCCATCCCTCGCGGGTTGTCGGTTGGCGCGTGCCACGCCACCGCCGGGGCTTCCCGTGTTGCGTCCATTCCCATCTTCCATGCGTGCCGCCGCCAATACCCCGGCGGAGCCGGCCGGTGCGTTTGTCGCTCGCTTCCCGGCCGATGGCAGCCTTCCCCGTATTCATGGCGGGTCGGCTTCCGCATCACCAATTTCGAGGCCTGCTCAGCGTTCACTCGCGTTGCGGCCCGCATGGTCGCTAAGCCGCCCAAGGCGGCCCACTACATCGAAGTGCTTCAGGCCATGTCGTTGCCTCCGTGACCCGCTCCGATTGCTACCGGCTGGAGCGACAGTTGCCGGGCGGGGTTTGCACCCGCTAGGGAATGGCGCCTTTGCACGGCGCACATGAAACCGAAGGTGACGGCGGAGGCCACCCGGTCCTGCCCGTCGGGCGGGCCGAGTTCGGGCGGCGACACGATCGCGGTCTCGAAGATCCCGGGCGCCATGCCCTCCGGCAGGCCGGCGGGATGCCAGTGGGTCTTGGCGGCGACCCGCCGGAACGGAAGCGATTTTTCCGGCACGCCGACGACGCGGGCGGTGCCGCCGGCGAGCTCGACATCCTCCGCCGCTACTTCCAGATCCTCGGCGGCCACCTTCCTGACCTTGTCGGCGACCAGCCGCGCAGCGTCGCCGATGGCGTCGACCACCACCGAGGAAAACCGGTTCGCATAGTTGCCCGAGGCCAGCGACCACGCGCCGGTCAGCGTGTCGATTTCGGTCACCACGTCGACGTCGTCGGGCGTCAGGCCAAGCGTGTCGGCCACGATCTGCGCCGCGACCGTCGCGTGCCCCTGCCCCGCCGGCGTCGAGACCGTCTTCACCGTCACCGAGCCGGACGGATCGATCGAAATCGTGCAGGTGCCGAGCCCCCCGGAACGTCCGCCGGCACGGGCGCGTTCCTCCGGCGTCTGCGCGAGCGTGACATAGGCCATGTTGGAACCGGACGGTTCGATCGCCGTCGCGATCCCGATGCCGAACAGCCTTCCCTCCTCCCGAGCCCGGCCGCGCTCGGCGCACAGCTCTTCGTAGCCGGCGAGGTCGAGCGCCTTGTCGAGGCCGGCCTCGTAATCGCCCGCGTCGTAGAGCGCGCCCGCCGGCGCGCGGTAGGGGAAGGATTCCTTCGCGATGAAGTTGCGCCGCCTGATCTCGGCGATGTCGATGCCGAGCGCCCGCGCGCCGGCGTCCATGGCGCGTTCGAGCGCGAAGAAGAACTGCGGCCCGCCGTATCCGCGGTTGAGGCCGATCGGCAGGCGGTTGGTCGTCACCAGCCGGTTGTCGACAAATATGTTGTCTACCCGGTAGGCGCCGTTGGACGCGGCATGCATTCGGTAGACGGATGCGGGTTCCGGCGCGCGGATATAGGCGCCGACATCGACGACATTCAGGAATTTGATGCCGATCAGCGTGCCGTCCTTGCGAAATGCCGCCTCGACCGCATCCTCCCGGTTGGACGCCGCCGACGAGCCCACCAGGTGCTCGAGCCGGTCCTCGATCCACTTGAGCGGCGCCCCGAGAAGCCGGCTCGCCGCCGCCAGCAGGACCATGTAGGGGTACATTCCCTGCTTGATCCCGAAACTGCCGCCGCTCTGCGGAGAGGTGATCAGGCGGAGCCGGTTGCCCGGAACCCTGAGCGCGCCGCACATCAGCGCGTGCAGGATGAACGGCCCCTGGAAATTGGACCAGATCGTGTAGCGGTCGGGCGCCGGCTCGAACTGCGCGACGGCGCCGTAGGTTTCCATCGGGGTCGAGGAATAGCGCGGGAAAGTCCAGTCCAGCCGGACGATACGGTCGGCCTCCTCGAACGCGGCTTCGGGATCGCCGTAGCGGAAGCTGCGATGGTGGACGACGTTCGAGCCGACCGCCTCGTGCAGCAGCACCGAATCGTCCTCTATGGCAGCCTTCACGTCGATCACCGGGGGCAGAGGCCGGTAGTCGACTTCGATCAGTTCGAGCGCGTCCTCCGCGACGTAGCGGTCCTCGGCGGCGACCAGCGCGACCGGCTCGCCGGCGTAGCGCACCTTGTCGACCGCCATCGGGTAGTAGTCGATCGGCACGCGGACGGCGCTCGGAATGGGGGCGGTCGCCGCGGCGATGTCGACTCCGATGACGACTCCATGGACGCCGGGGTGCGCGGCCGCCTTCGAAATGTCGATCGAAACGATGTCGGCATGGGCGTGGGGCGAGCGCAGCAGGGCCGCGTGGCGGATACCGGGTACCGGCTCCATGTCGTCGATAAAACGCGCGTGGCCGGTCAGAAGCGCCTCGTCCTCCTTGCGCGGGACCGGAGCCCCGACCCAGCGGCCGCCATCGGTCATCGCGCGTTGAGGGCCGCCGCCGCCGCCAGATAATCCTCGATCATGGTTCGGAGCATTCCGGCAAGCATCTCGTTGCCGAGATTTCCGTCATCGCCGTAGGCCTGGCCGGCCTGGGCGAGCGCGAACACCTTGGGATAGCACCAGCAGCCCAGTATCTCGAGCGGCAGGCGGAGGCTCATCAGCCCGCGCGCACCGCCGACCAGCGATGGCGATGCCGACATCAGCAGGGCCGACTTGCGGTCGAGCGGCACGGGCTGCATGCGCGACAGCCAGTCGATCGCGTTCTTGATGGTGCCGGGCGCCCCCCAGTTGTATTCCGGCGAGGCCAGCAGCCAGGCATCGGCGCCCGCGATGCGCGCGCCCAGCGCCTCGGCGCCGGCGGGAATGCCGGATTCGTCCTGAAGGTTGCCATTGTAGAGCGGCATATCGAACTCGGCGAACTCGGCATGGTCGACCTCATGCCCGCATTCGCGGACAATGTCCTCGGCGAGAAGCAGGAGACGCCGGTTGATCGATTCCTTCCTCAGCGAAGCGGCGAACGCGAGTACCTTCATATCCGGATTTTCCTTTCTGGGGGCGCGGCGCGATGTCGGCGGCAGAAGATAGCGGCGCGGTGCAAGACGGTCCACGCCCGCCGCCACCGGAACCGACTGATATTCTCATCGTGGAAGCCGAGGATCCGAGCGACATGGAAGCCTGTTTCGCGATTCGCCGCGAGGTGTTCTGCGTCGAACAGGGGGTGTCGGAGGATCTGGAAATCGACGGCCGGGACCCGGAGTGCCGGCATTACCTGCTGCGTGTCGGCGACCGGACCGTCGGAACCGCCCGGGTCCGGCCGGTCGGCCCCGGCGTGGCCAAGATCGAACGAGTCGCGATCCTCGCCCCCCACCGCGGCGGAGGGTTGGGCTCGGCGCTCATGCGGCGCGTGCTGCGGGAACTCGACGACAGGGGCTGCGACAGGGCCGTTCTGCACGCGCAGGCGCATAGCGAAACCTTCTACCGCGCGCTCGGCTTCGCGGCCGAAGGCGGGCCTTTCGAGGAGGCGGGGATTCCGCATGTCCGCATGACCCGCAATTCCTCGCTTCCGGGCAATTGAGTCCGCCGGTCTTATTTGGTCTCATAGGGCCATCGCCAATTGGGCCGGAGCCGGCCCGGCACGCAAACAGGGAGAACGGACGATGAGAGGCATCAAATTGCTGGCGCTCGCGGCGGCCGGCGCGATGACGGCGGCGGGCGCGATGGCGCAGAGCCCGGCCGATTTCTACAAGGACCGTCAGGTTACCATCCTGCATGGCTTCGGCGTCGGCGGAACCTACGGCAAGACCTCGCTCTCGCTCGCCGAGGCGCTCAAGCCGATCCTCGGGACGGACTCGATCATCGTCCAGAACCGGACGGGCAGCGGCGGGTTGAAGATGACCAACTACGCCTACAACGTCGCGCCGAAAGACGGCTCGGTCATCCTGATGCTGCCCGACACGCTGGTCGTCACGCAGCTCACGCGCCCCAATGCGGCGAAGTACGAGGCCGACAAGTTCACCTTCATCGGCGGGGCGCTCAAGGTGAATTCCCTGATGGCGGTCAGGAGCGACACCGGGGTGAAGCAGTGGTCCGACCTCAAGACCAAGGAAGTGCCCTTCGCCTCCTCCGGCGTCGGATCGCAGACCTACCAGGTTCCGGCGATCGTCAACGGGCTGCTCGGAACCAAGATCAAGATCGTCAAGGGCTATCGCGGCTCGCGCAAGATGCTGCTGGCGATGGAGCAGGGCGAAGTCTCGGGCGTCAACTTCACCTGGCTCGCTTTCAAGACCAACCGCGAGGTGTGGTTCAAGAACGGTTTCGCGGTGCCGCTGATCCAGATGGGGCCCAAGCCCGAGGCGGAGCTGGCCAATGTGCCGATGCTGATGGACCTGGTGGCCGCCGAGGACCGGCCGATCATCGGCTTCATGTCGACCCTCGTCGCCATCGGCCGCAGCCTGGCCGTCGCGCCGGGCGTCCCGCAGGACAGGATTGCTTTCCTGCGCGCCGCCTTCGCCAAGGCCGTCGCCACCCCCGCCTTCGCGGCCTCGATGAAGAAGAGCAAGCTCAGGGTCACCCCCAGCACGGGCGAGGAGATCCAGAAAGTGGTGAGCGAGAGCCTCAAGATCGACGACGCGACGCTTGCCAAGGCGCGCAGCCTGTTGGCTGTCAAGTAGCGGCGCCTCAACGGCTTCTCGAACGACGCCCCGGCCCCACCAGGCCGGGGCGTTTCGTTTTGGGGCTTGTCCCGATAGCCTGACGGCGGTCGGTTCGCGCGGCACGGATCGGCGACCGCACATCCGTCCCGCCCTTCGTCGTCACGCCCGGACCTGTTCCACCGCTGTCCGGTTTAGAATTTCGACGCGTGCTCCGCGCCCATGGGTGACAACGTCTCTACCCCTCGTGTCACCCCGGCCTTGTGCCGGGGTCCAGGGCAACGGCACCGTTCTCGCCCGGCTTCCCCCAGATCGGCGTCCGGGGCAGGCCTGAACCCCGGCACAAGGCCGGGGAAACGACGGGAGACGCCGGCGCGCCGAAATCGGTGTCTCGGGTCGCGCGATTCCTTGGAGACCCGCTGATACCCGAGCGATCCATCCAGCCCGCAAAATCCAGACCGGGCAGCAGTGGATTTGTTCCGGGCATCCACGCCGCTCCGCCGCGAGACGGCGTCCGCCCTCCCCCGGCCCCTCCCGCAAGCGGGAGGGGAGGAAGTAAGGAGGAGTGGGCAAGGGAGCTCCCTCTCCCCCCGCGCGGGAGACGGGGTGAGGGGCCATGCTCAATCCCGTCCCGTGCGAACCGGGCGTCCCCCGAGCGCGTTCCCACACCCTCGTTAAGCTATCTATATAATCGCCTTTCGTTTGCCAGGATGGAGGGATCGATGGGCGCGCTGTTCGACGCGAATGCGCATCTCTTCGAAGGTCTGGTCTACGACCGGAACGTCTATGGCAAGCGCCCGGGCTGCGACCCCGACATCATCCGGGAAGGGCTGGCGCCGATCGGCGATATGGAACGGCGCGGCATGGAGAAGCTGGGCGATATCGAGCTTGAGCTTCTCACCCACAAGCTGACCTCCATCGTCGAGGAAGCGCGCGACGTCTATACCGCGCTCTCGATCTCCGAAGGCGCGATGCTGGGCGACATGAATTGCGGGCTGTTCACCGCGTCGGGCGATCCGGTGGTGGTCGGCACTGGCATCTATTTCCACACCCTGCTCAACAACGCCCAGCTCAAATACATCCTGCGCTATTACCGGGACGATCCCTCGGTCGGGCTCGCCGACGGCGACATGTTCTTCTTCAACGAGGAGCTCGCGGGCGGCGTGCACAATCTCGACATGTTCGCCGCCATGCCGATCTTCTGGGAGGGCGAGCTGATCGCCTGGGCGGAGGTCGGCGGCCACCAAGGCGAGACGGGTTCGATCACCCCGGGCGGCTTCGCGCCCACCGCGACCTCGCGCTACGAGGAAGGCTTTCACATGCCGGCGGTCCGGATCGGGCGCGACTTCCGGCTCCGCCAGGACATCCTCGACTACATGGCCGGCACCGTCCGCAACGGATTCATTTTCACCGTCGACCTCAAATCGCGCCTCGCCACGCTGTTCCAGATGCGCAACCGGGTGCTGCGCGAGGTCGAGAAGCGGGGCGTCGAGGCGGTCGTGGGCGGCATGCGCAAGCTGCTGATCAAGGGCGAGGCGGATGCACGCGCCCGGCTGCGCGAGATCAACGACGGCATCTTCCGCTCGGTCCTGTTCAACGACGAGAACGGGACCTTCTTCGGGCTCACCCGAATCCCGGTTACCGTCTTCAAGGAAGGCGATTCGATGACGGTGCTGCTCCAGGGGGTATCGCCGCAGAACGCGAAAGGCCCCTATCACTGCACCTGGCACCTCTCGCGCGCGGCGACGGCCGTCTATCTGTTCTCTTATTTTTTCCGGGGCCTGGCGCCCAACGCCGGCCTGCTGGAGCCGATCGAGTACTACGTCGAAGGGCCGTCGATCATGAATTCGGGCGACGAGCTCGCCCACGGCCTCGGCAACCATGTCTGCTCCTTCGTCACCCAGAACATGTACATGGTCGGCGCCAAGATGCTGTTCGGAAGCCCCTACCGGGAAGCCGTGCAGGCGCCGCATTCGCGCAATTTCGTCCAGCCGGTTTTCGCGGGAATCAACCGGCGCGGCTACTTCGCCGCCAATATCAGCGGCACCGCCAATTCGGCCGGCGGCGGCGGGCGGTTCGACATGGACGGGGAGCCGGCGCTGGGCTTCTACTGGGCGCCCTGGGCGGATGCCGGCGAGGTCGAGGACATGGACGAGCGCCAGCCCCATTTCATCCTGTCCCGCAAGCTCGACAAGAACTTCCACGGGTTCGGCAAGTATCGCGGCGGAACGCCGCTGGTCGAGGTCGCGTCGGCCTGCGGCGACGAGGCCTGCTCCGTCTCGTCCTGGGGGAGCTGCGACAAGCTCAGCTTCAACTACGGGCTGTTCGGAGGCTATGCGGGCCCGCCCAACCCCCGCGTGGTGATCCGGGGCTCGGACGTCTACGAGCAGCTGCGAAACGGCAACGACATCGCGCTGGGCCAGTACGACACGCTTACCAGACAGGAAATCGCGGGCGACTACATTCTGACATCGTCGGCCAGGAACGCGGAGGTGTTCGAGGAAGGCGACATGATCGTCCACAGCGTCGGCGCCGGCGGCGGGTACGGCGACGTGCTGGAGCGCGACCCCGAGGCGGTGCTTCAGGACTGGATCGAGGAGACCATAACCCTCGACGTCGCGGAAAAGGTCTACCATGTGGCGATCGACACCGGGACCGCGTCGATCGATCCCGAAGAGACGGAAAAACGCCGCGGCGCGGAGCGCCGCAGGCGCCTCGCCAAAGCCAGGCCGTTCGACGAATTCATCGCCGAATGGCGGAAGCGCCGCCCGCCGGAAGGCATCCTCGCATTTTACGGCAACTGGCCGGAACCGCGGCTTGCGGCCTATGACAAGCCCTTTTGGGGCATGTACCGCCCTGGCGACGTTAATTCGAGATAGTACCTTTCACATCCCGCTCGCATTCCCATATTACAGTCATGGACGGGGAAATCGCATTCATGGACGGACCGCTGGGCATGGACCGTGACCCGGCCGTCAATCGGCAAAAGCTGGAGTCGGATGAAGCCGTCGTTCGCGGCGGGTTTCGTCGCAAGGTTCGCGCGACCATCGGCCGGGTGCCCTTTGTCGAAGACGCGGTAGCGGCGTTTTATTGCGCCGTGGACAGCGGCACGCCGCTCTACGTCAAGGCAGTGCTGATGGGGGCGATCGCGTATTTCATCACCCCGACCGAAGTCATCCCCGATTTCATCGCCGCCCTCGGCTATACCGACGACGCCGCGGTGCTGATGGCGTCGATCCGGGCGATCGGCAGCAATCTGAACCCCGGCCACCGCGAGCAGGCCCGCCGGTTCCTTGACAATATGAAATAGTCGCGCGGACGCCGGCTCCGGCGTTCTGGACAGCTTCACGGGCCGTCTCCATCATCGGCCGATGCCCGTTTCCCCGCTCTCGCGGCTCTTCGAGCCGCGTTCCGTCGCCGTGGTCGGCGCTTCGGCAAACGAGGAAAAGCCCGGTTTTCAGATCCTGAGGGCGCTTGAGCCGTTCCACGGGACGGTCCACGCAATCAACCCGCGCGGGGGCTCCATTCTGGGCCGCCCGGTCCATCGCGGCCTCGCCGATGTGCCGGAGCCGGTGGATCTCGTCGCCCTCGTGCTGCCGGCGCGGCATTCGCTGGCGGTGTTGCAGGAAGCGGCGGCGATCGGGGCCGGCGCCGCCTTCATGGTAAGCGGCGGGTTCGGCGAAACCGGCGATGTTGGCGCGGCGCGGGAAGCCGACATCGTGAGCGCGTGCCAGGCCGGCGGGATCCGGCTCCTCGGGCCGAACACATCGGGCTTTCTGCGGCCCTCGCGCGGCCTCGCCTGCACCTTCCTGCCGGCGGCAACGGAGATTTCGCCGGGTTCGATCGGGATCGTCGCGCAATCGGGCGGCATCAACATCACGCTTGCGATGATGGCGAACGCCGCGGGACTCGGCGTCAGCCTTGCGGTCGGGCTCGGCAACGCGGCCGATGTGGGTGTCGCGGAAACGCTGGGCTACCTGGCCGCGGACCCGGAGACGCGGGCCATCGTGCTTCACCTCGAAGGGGTGGTCGACGGCAGGGCCGTGTTCGACGCCGTCAGAGCTGCCGTCGCGACCAAGCCCGTCGTCGCGCTTCCGGTCGGCAAGACGGATCTCGGCGGCTTCGCGGAGTCGCACACCGGCGCGCTGATGGGCAGCTACCGCCTCACGCGTTCGGCGCTCCGCCAGGCCGGCGCGGTCCTGGTCGAGACCCTCGACGACGCGCTCGACGCGGGTTACGCGCTCTCCGTGACACGGCTGAAGCCGGCGCGGAACCCGGGGATCGGCGTGCTGACAGGGCAGGCCGGGCCGGGGCTGCTGATGACGGATACGCTCCGGCAAGCCGACATATCGGTGCCGGAACTGGCGCCCGCGACCGTGGCGCGGATCGGGGACTCGCTCCCGCCGCTGACCTACATGAAGAACCCGGTCGACACGGGCCGCCCCGACGAGAGCTTCGGCGCGGTTCTGGAAACGATCGCCGCCGACGAGGGTGTCGATGCGATCCTCGGCTATGCGCTGATCGAGGGCGGGGCGCTCGACATCGGCGGGTCCGTAGTCGAAGCCGCGGGCAAATCGTCGAAACCGCTGGTTTTCGCCACCGCGGGCGTTCCTTCGGAAACGACGGGCCTGGTGGATACGCTTCGCGCCGCGGGCATTCCGGTCTGTCTTGCGCCCGACCGGGCCGCGCGTGCGATGGCGGCGTTGGTAGAGGACGCTCGCCAGAGAGCGGCGGCGGACTCCGGCAGCCGCGAAGCGGCGCCCCGCGGGGCGAACCGGACCGCGCCCCGGCTCACGCGCCCGATTGACGAGGATGCCGCGAAAAGTCTGATATCGGCCTACGGAATTCCGACACCGAGACGGACGGTCTGCCGAAGCCGTGCCGAAGCCGAGGCGGCACGCGCGGCACTGGCGGGTCCGGTGGTCGCCAAGGTTCACGACCCCGCGATCCTCCACAAGTCGGATGTCGGGGGCGTGCATCTCGGGATCGAGACCGCCGCGGCGCTGGATGCGGCGCTCGATGCCATCGACCGGCTCTCGAATGCCGGCTACCTGATCGAGGAAACGGCGCCCGACGGGCTCGACCTCATCCTGGGCGCGCGGAACGACCCGAGTTTCGGCCCGACCGTGCTGTTGGGCCTCGGCGGCACCGCGGCCGAAGCCATGGATGACGTCGCCGTCGCTCTGGCGCCGCTCGGTCCCGGAGAAGTGGAGAGGATGATCGACTCGCTCGCCGGCAGGGCGCTCTTCGGCCCCTGGCGCGGCGCCCCCGCCCCCGACCGCGCGGCGATCCGGAAGGCGGTCATGGGCGTCGCCCGGCTGATCGCCGAACACCCCGAGATCGCGGAGATCGACGTCAATCCGGTCAGGGTTTATGCGGAGGGCGCGATCGCGCTGGACGCGCTGATCGTTCTCCGACGCGACTAGGCGGTACGGAGAGGGGCGCAATTTCGTGTATCAAAGACTCCGGGTCGGTTGGATTGCGATACCTCCAATGAGAGACGGCAGGACCATGACTATCGAACGGGAAGATGTGGACGGGGGACGGGTCGATTTCCCGGATGTCGCCGCGGGGCGGCGGCTGGCGCCGGTTCACCCCGGCGAAGTTCTGCGCGAGGAGTTCCTGACACCCCTGGCGCTCAGCGTCTATCGGCTCGCCCGGGCGATCGGGGTTTCGCGGCCGCGGCTGAACGACATCGTCCTCGGCCGCCGGCGCGTGACGGTCGACACCGCGCTTCGCCTGGGACGCTATTTCGGAACGACGCCGGAGTTCTGGATCAACCTTCAGACCCGTTACGACCTCGATGTCGCCGAACGCACGGTGCGTCGCGAGATCGAACGGGAGATCGAGCCCCACGCCGCATGACGCCTTAACACCGCCGACATCCGACCCGTGGGCAGGCGGACGGTGGCCCGTGCCCGCCAAAGCGGGTATCCTGTGCACAAACCGTTATTCACGCGATCGGAGACCCACCATGGAACGAACCTTCGCCAAGGAAGTCGAGCTTCTGCGACGGGGCGACGGGGAGTATTTCGAGGGCGAAGGCATCCTCGCGATCACCAAGGCGCTGTTGCAATCGGGCGTGAGCTATGTCGGCGGCTACCAGGGCGCGCCGGTCTCCCATCTGATGGACGTGCTGACCTCGGATTCCAAGGGGTTGATGGCCGAGCTCGGCGTCCATACCGAGGTCTGCGCCAACGAGGCCGCCGCCGCGGCGATGCTCGCGGCGTCGATCAACTACCCGATCCGGGGCGCGGTGACCTGGAAATCGACGGTGGGCACCAATGTCGCCGCGGACGCGCTGTCGAACGTCGCCTCGGCCGGTGTCGTCGGCGGATCGCTGATCATCCTGGGCGAAGACTACGGCGAAGGCGCCAGCATCATCCAGGAACGCACCCACGCGTTCGCGATGAAGTGCTCGGCCTGGCTGATGGACCCCCGCCCCCACCACCCGCGCGTGGTGGAGCTGATCGAGAAAGGGTTCGAGCTCTCCGAGGCATCGCACACGCCTGTCATGGTGGAGTTCCGCATTCGCGCCTGCCACGTCACCGGACGTTTCGCGACCAAGGACAACAAACCCGGCGAGTTCTCGACCAACAACAAGCTGAAGAAGCCGTCCTTCGACCTCGGGCGCATCGCCCTTCCGCCCGCGACCTACGAGCAGGAGAAGAAGAAGGTGGAGGAGCGATTCCCCGCCGCGATCGACTTCATCCGCGAGAACAAGCTCAACGAGGTCTTTCCCGGCAAGCACGACGATGTCGGGATCGTCTGCCTCGGCGGGCTCTACAACTCGGTGATCCGGGGGCTCCAGCAGCTGGGCCTGGCCGACGTGTTCGGCAATTCGGAGATTCCCATTCTTTGCCTCAACGTCACCTATCCGCTGGTCGACGACGAGATCGCCGATTTCTGCGCGACCAAGCGCTCGGTCCTCATCGTGGAAGAGGGCTTCCCCGAGTACCACGAGCAGGCGATCAACGCGCTCCTGCGCAAGGCCGACCTCAACACCGAAATCGTCGGCAAGGGCGTCTTCCCCAAGGCGGGCGAATACCAGGCCGAGGTCATGCTGCGGGGGCTCGCCGGCTTCATCGAAGGTTCGGTGCCGAAGGGGATCGACCTGGAACCGGTCTCGTCGGCCGTGGCCGACCTCGACAGGAACAAGGAAACCGCCGCCGAGATGTTGGGGAGGCCGGTGCCCAAGCGCCCGCCCGGGTTCTGCACGGGCTGCCCGGAACGACCCGTTTTCAGCGCCATCAAGCTGGTGCAGCGCGAGGAAGACATCGGCGAGGTCCACATCTCGGCCGATATCGGCTGCCACACCTTCGCCGCGCTGCCGCCCTTCGGGCTGGGCAACACGGTGACCGGCTACGGGCTCGGACTGGCGAGCTCGGCCGGCGTCGCGCCGCATTTCAACGGGCGGACGATCTCGATCATGGGCGACGGAGGCTTCTGGCATAACGGCCTCTCCTCGGGCATCAGCGGGGCCGCCTACAACGAACACGATTCGGTGCTGGTCGTCATGGCCAATGGCTATTCCTCGGCCACCGGCCAGCAGCACCTGCCCTCGACCACGGCGGGCGGCAACATTCCATCCGATACGGTCATGCCGATCGAGCGGGCCATCAAGGGGCTCGGCGTCAAGTGGGTGAAGAAGCAGCACACCTACCGGGTCGGCAAGATGAAGAAGCTCCTGCACGAGGCGCTGACTACCTCGGAGAAGGGGCTGAAGGTGATCATCGCCGAGGCCGAGTGCCAGATCGCCAAGCAGCGCCGGCTGCGCCCGATGGTGCGCAAGGCGCTCGATGCCGGCAACCGCGTCGTCCGCACCCGCTTCGGCGTCGACGAGGACACCTGCACCGGCGATCACTCTTGCATCCGGCTGTCCGGCTGCCCCTCCCTCACCGTCAAGGCCAACCCGGATCCGCTCCGCAAGGACCCGGTCGCGCATGTCAACAACGGCTGCGTGGGCTGCGGGTTGTGCGGCGAGGTAGCGGACGCCGCCGTGCTGTGCCCGTCCTTCTACAAGGCGGACGTGATCCAGAACCCGAAAGGCATGGACCTTTTCCTCGACAAATGGCGCAAGAACGTCATCGGCCGGCTCGGGGGCTATGCGAACGGAGCCATTGCCAACGGGGCGGCGGCGAAGGGCAACGGAGCGGCCGCATGAGCGCCGGGACGAACGGCGCGGAGGCGCTTCCCGAACGCACCTTCACCATGGTCGTCGGCGCACTCGGCGGCGAGGGCGGCGGCGTGCTGACGAGCTGGATCGTCGCGGCGGCCGAGTCGATGGGCTATCCGAGCCAGAGCACCTCGATTCCCGGCGTGGCGCAGCGCACCGGGGCCACCACCTACTACATCGAGATCTATCCCGTGCATCACGACCGCCTCGAAGGCCGGTCGCCGACGATGGCGCTCTATGCGACGCCGGGCAACATGGACGTCGTGGTGACCTCGGAGCTGATGGAGGCCGGGCGCTCGCTGGAACTCGGTTGGGTCACTCCCAGCCGGACCACGCTGATCTCCTCTTCGCACAGGGTCTACTCGATCCTCGAGAAGTCGGCGATGGGCGACGGGCGGGTCGAGGTCGACGACCTGGTGAAGACCGCGAACCATCTCGCCAAGCGCCCTATCCTGATCGACATGGACCGTCTGGCCCAGGCCAACGGGACGGCGATCAACGCCGTTATCCTGGGGGTCATCGCGGGCTCGGGCGAAGTGCCGATCCCGGCCGAGGCGTTCGAGAAAGCGATCGAGAAGACCGGCGTCGCCGTTTCCGCCAATCTGCGCGGGTTCAAGGCGGGGTTCGACCATGTCCGCGGCGACATCCCGATGCCGGAAGAGCCGCCGCCGGTGGAGCGCCGGACGCCCGGCAACATCGATGCGCTTCTGTCGCGGGTGGACGAGGCCTTTCCGCCCGAAACCCGCCAGATCCTGCAAGACGGCGTACGCCGCGCGGTCGATTACCAGAACCTCGCCTATGGCGGGCGCTATCTCGACAACGCCGGGAAGATCCTCGCCGCGGACAAGGCGAACGGCGGCGCGGAAAAGGGGTTCAGGCTGACGATCGAAGGGGGACGGTATCTCGCGCTCTGGATGACCTATGAGGACATCATCCGCGTCGCGTCGCTGAAGAGTCGCCCCGAGCGGATGGAGCGAGTCCGCCGCGAGGTCGGCGCCAAGGCGGAAGAGCCGGTGGTCGTCACCGAGTTTCTCAAGCCCGGTTTCGACGAGATCGCCTCGGTGCTGCCGCCCGGGCCTGGGCGCGCGCTCACCCGGTGGAAAGAGAAGAAGCCAAGCCGGCAGAATTTCCATATCGCGATGCGGGTCAAGACCAACACCGTCTTCGGCTATGTCCGGCTCTGGGGGCTTGCGAAGATGCGCTTCTGGCGTCCCTACAGCTATCGCTTCGCCGAGGAATGGTCGGAGATCGAGACCTGGCTCGCAGCGCTCGAAAGCGCCGCCGGCCGGAGCTACGACCTCGCGTTGGAAATCGCGGAGCTTCCCAACCTGCGCAAGGGCTATTCGGACACCCACCGGCGCGGCATCGGCAACTACCGCAAGGTGTTCGAGGAGTTGGCACGCCCGGCTTCGTCAGCGACAGGCGATGCGGCCGGCGCGGTCGCAACCCTCAACGCGGCACGCATCGCCGCGCTCGCCGATCCGGAGGGCGATGCGCTCAGGACGGTGCTTGTCGCCCCGCCGGGCGAAGCGCCGGAAAGCCAGGCACAGGCGGCGGAGTAGGGCCACCCACCCTTCGGCGGACCCACAGGGCTCCTATCGACCGAGCGCCCTTTCAGTCAATCGCAGCCGTTGTGCTTGCGCCACATTTCGGGGTCGTGCCCCTTGGGCGGGTTGGCGCAGGGATTGCCGGCATATCCCCGCAGCACGTTGTAACGCGCGATCTGGGGCGCCGTCAGAAGCGGCAGCGTCTCCAGATGCGCCGCCAGATGTGTGAAGCGGAGCGACGTCCGGGCTTGGCCGATTTCGGAGAGCATGATCTGCAACGACCGCTCGTTTACGGTCCTGCCGGCGAACGCCGCCTCAAGGGCCCGTTCGGCCGCGACCAGGCGTTGTCCCCTGGCGACCGCCTTGGCCCGCATCCGCTCGAAGATGACGGCGATCGCCGTCATCTGGTCCGAGGAGAGCGGTATCTCCTCCTTCAATTCGAGTAGGTGGGCGGGGCCGGGCATGCCGTTGAGCTCCGCCGTCCTGGCAAGCCCCCAGCCGCCGCCACGCTCGAGTTCGGCCAGATCGTCCGCCGACAGGCTCTTGATAGGGCGGGTGTGCTCGCCGGCATAGGGCGATTTGTGCGTCTCCGCGGCGCCGGCCGGACTCGCGCAATACCAGGCAATCGCGAGAATGGGCAGCAAGCGACGGGCAGTTCGGTGTGTCCGGATCAAGATAGCCTCCCGGTCGTATCACGAATAAAAACGGTGTCGGGGCCGATACCCAGGCAGACGGGCCGAACCAAGACCTCACTCGTCATATCTCCGCTCCGGTCGAAATGAGGGGTGGCATGCGAAGGTATCGCCCTACGCTTCGCCCCACACCTCACGCGCGAGATCGAGGACGAAGGACAGCTTGGCCGCCTGGTCCTCGACGGCGATCAGGTTGCCGAGATCGACGCTCGCGAAGCCGCATTGCGGGCTGAGCGCGAGCCGGTCGAGCGAGACGTAACCCGAGGCCTCGTCGATCCGGCGTTTGATCTCGTCCCGGTCTTCGATGTCGCCGCGCTTGGTGGTGACCAGCCCGAGAACCACGCATCTGTCGTCCGGCATGAAGCGCAACGGCTCGAACCCGCCGGAGCGCGCGTCGTCGTATTCGAGGAACCAGGCGTCGACGTCGATGACCGGGAACAGGGCTTCCGCCAGCGGCTCGTACCCGCCTTCGGCGATCCAGGCGCTCTGCGCGTTGCCGCGGCAGAGATGGATGGTGAGGTAGGTTTCGGGGTTGCGCCCGGAAACGCAGTCGTTGAGGAGGCGCGCGTATTTGTGGATCAGCGCGTCCGGATCCTCGCCGATCGCCTTCAGGTTGTCGCGCATCCGTGTGTCGACGAAATAGTTGATGACCGGATCGTCGATCTGGATGTAGCGGCAGCCGAGCGATTCGAGCGCGGCGATCTCGTCGCGGTATACGCGGGCGAGATCGTCCCAGAAAGCGTCCTTGTCGGGGTAGGCCCCGTCGTCCACCGACGCATCGCCGCCGTGGAAGTGAACCCGCGTCGGCGACGGGATCGTGACCTTGGCGGTCCTCGAAGTCTTCCCGTCCAGAAAGGCGAAGTCGTCGGCTAGAATGTCGCCCGGCCGGCCCAACGGGCCCACGGTGCGAACGTTCTTCGGCACGTAGCCGGATGCCGTGCCGGGCGCCTTCTGGAAGCCGGCGGCTTCGTCCGGGCTCGATATCTCGATCCCCTCGATCGCGGAGATGAAATCGATCCACCAGTTCTCGCGGCGGAACTCGCCGTCGGTCACCGCCCGGAGGCCGAGGCCCTCCTGCAGCTTCACGACATCGGCAATGGCCTCGTCCTCGATATCGCGCAGGGCGGCGGCGTCGATCTCGCCGGACTTCCACTGCGCGCGAGCGGTCAGCAGCTCCGGCGGGCGCAACAGGCTGCCGACGTGATCGGCGCGGAAAAGGGGCTTCTTCGACGTTGAACTCATCGGCGTTTCCTTCCGGCTTGCCGGCGCGTTGACTCGTCCCCGGCGACGCCGAACTATGTACCCTGATCCGGGGAGCCCGTCACGGTCCGGCCGGTAGGAGATGGGGTTATGCGCATCGAGGATTATCCGCCCCAGGAACCGTTGAGCGAGGTCGGGCAGGCCTTCGCCGACGAGGTCATGACCCGCGGCGAGGGGGTGCCGTCGCTCGATGTGCGTTACGGCGACGATCCCTACCGGTCCATCGCGATCCAGGTCCCGGAGAAGCCCAACGGGACGGTCCTTGCGATGCTGCACGGCGGCGGCTGGACCTCGGGCTACAAGGAACATCTCAACTTCGCCGGGCCATGCGCGACGGCACGCGGCGTCATATTCGCCAGCATCGGCTATCGCCTCGCGCCGAAACACCTGTTCCCCACCGGCGTGGAAGACAGCGCCGACGCCGTTGCCTGGCTCTACCGCAACGTCGCGGAGATGGGCGGCGATCCGGCGCGTATCTTCGTGGGAGGACATTCGGCGGGCGGGCACTACGCGGCGCTGCTGGCGGTGCGGCACGACTGGCAGGCGCCGCGCGGACTGCCCGCCGACGTCATAAGGGGCTGCCTGCCGATCTCCGGCGTCTTTCGGTTCGGAGAGGGCAGCGGGCTGACCATGCGTCCGCGATTTCTGGGGCCGGAATCGAATGACGGCCCGGCCAGCGCCGTTCTCAATATCGAGGCGACTCCTCCCTTCTTCATCGCCCATGGCGGGGAGGACTTCCCGCATCTGATGACCCAGGCCGAAGACATGGAGAACGCCCTGCGGGCCGCGAATGCCGATGTCACGCGTCTGGCGATGCCGGGGCGCGACCACTTCTCCGCGTGCTACGCGGCCGGCGAGGAGGACGGGCCGTGGGTCGGCCCTGCTCTCGAATGGATCGCGGCGCATTGACCGGCGCGGCGCCGGCCATCGAAGCAAGGGGTCTCTACAAGCGCTTTCAGGCGACGCGCGCGCTGGAGGACGTGTCCTTCGCGGTCGAACCGGCCGAAATCCATGCCCTGATCGGCGAGAACGGCGCCGGCAAGTCGACGCTGATCAAGATTCTGGGCGGCGTCCACCGCCCCGACCGCGGCACGGTCGAGATGGGCGGCAGGATCCGCCGATTCTCCGGCCCGCGGGAGGCGCTCGCCAGCGGCATCGTCGTCATTCCCCAGGAGATGCGCGTGGTCCCGGCGATGAGCGTCGCCGAGAACGTCCTGATCCAGGCCGTACCGACCCGGCGTTTCCTCGGCGTCCCCGCGGTCGACCGGGCGGCGATGGCGCGCGACACCGCCGCGCTCCTCGCGCGCCTCGGCATCGACATCGATCCGCGCGCTCGGGTCGACCGGCTCGGCTACGCAGAACGGCAGCTCGTGATGATCGCCCGCGCGCTCAGCCGCGAAGCGCGGGTGGTGATCCTCGACGAGCCCACGGCGGCGCTGGAGGCGCGCGAGGTCGAGCGCCTGTTCGGGGTGATCCATGCGCTCAAGGCCGATGGCGTGGCGATCGTCTACGTGTCGCACCGGCTGGACGAGGTGGATGCGCTGGCGGACACCTGCACCATCCTGCGCGACGGGCGCGCGGTCGAACGATACGCGCGCGGCGAACGCGACCGTGACGAGGTCATAAGGCTGATGACCGGGCGGGACATAGAGGCCGCCCCCGCGTCCTCCGGCGCCAGTGCGGTCGACACCCTGCTTCGCGGACCCCTGGTGGAAGAACCGCGGATCGAGGTGGACGAAGGCCGCGTGCTGGGTCTCGCCGGTCTGCTCGGCAGCGGCACGACGGAGCTGCTGCACCGCTTGTTCGGCACCGGCCGGCCCCCGGTGGAGGTCGACAAATCGGGGACGTCGATGCGGCTCGGGTCTCCGGCGGATGCGATTCGCGCGGGCATCGGGCTGGTGCCGGGCGAGCGAGCCCTCGGCCTGGTGATGGGCCTCACGGTGCGCGAGAACATCGTGCTGCCCAACCTGCCCCTGCTGGCGCGTGGATTGCGGCTCAAGAAGGAAGAAATCGACCGGCTGGTGGAGAGCCTGATCGAGAGCGTCGATATCCGTCCGCCCGATCCCGGCCGGACCGTCCGGCAACTCTCCGGCGGGAACCAGCAGAAGGTGATCTTCGCGCGCTGGCTCGCCGGCCATGCCGACGTGCTCCTGCTGGACGAGCCGACCCACGGTATCGACATCGGGGCCAAAGCGCAGATCCACCGCCTGATGCGCCGTTTCGTCGAGGATGGCGGCGGCATCGGGCTCGCGTCCTCGGAAATGGCGGAACTTCTGGCGGTCAGCGATTCCGTGCTCGCGATGCGGCGCGGCGCGGTGGTCGGGCGGTTTTCGAGAGATGGCGAGTACACCGAAGCGGCGCTCAGATCGGCGCTCGGAGGATGAGCATGAAGCGTTCGGAAGATGGCGGCGGCGTGGCCCGGCTCGGTTGGCTGACGGGCCAGATCCCGCTCCTTGCCCTGATCGTCCTGTGCCTGGTCGCGAGCGCCCTGTCGGACCGGTTCTTCTCGCCCATCAACATCAACAACGTGCTGATGCAGGGCGCGGTGATGACCGTCATCACGATCGGGATGACCTACGTCATCATCTGCGGCGGCTTCGACCTGAGCGTCGGTTCGGTGGTGGCGTTGTCGGGCTGCGTCACCGCGATGGCGATGCTGGAAGCCGGCATCGTCGCGGGAGTCGCGGCGGGCGTGGCGGTGGGCGCTCTGGTCGGCCTGGTCAACGGCCTCGTCGTCACCAGGCTCGACGTCAACCCGTTCATCGCGACGCTGGGGACGATGGTGCTGTTCCGCGGCGTCACCTTCCTGATCACCGGCGGGCGCCCGATCGTCGGCGAGGAGGGTCTGCCGGAGCCCTTTCTCGACTTCGCCATCGAACGCCTGTTCGGCATTCCCTTCCTCGTGTGGCTGCCGGTGCTGCTGTTCGGCGTCTTCCACTGGCTGCTGCACCACACCGCGTACGGCATCCGCGTCTTCGCGACGGGCGGAAACACCGAAGCGGCCTATCTCGCGGGCGTCGCGGTCGGGCGCGTGCGCGCCTCTTCCTATGTCTGGTGCGGCGCGCTCGCCGGGCTCGCGGGGGTGATGCTGGCCTCTCGGCTGCAATCGGGACAACCCACCGCCGGGGCGTTCTACGAGCTGACCGCCATCGCCGCCGTGGTGCTCGGCGGCGCATCGCTGTTCGGCGGCGAAGGCAGGCTCTACAAGTCGATCATCGGCGTGTTCATCATGGTGGTGCTGGCGAACGCGCTCAATCTCGCCAACGTCCATTCCTACTGGCAGCAGGTGGCAATCGGCCTCGTGATCGTCTCCGCGGCCGCCGCGGACCGCCTGCGGCGGCGGTGATCCGCCGGCTGGAGTCTATCCGTTTTAGACTGAACCGCTGCCGAAGCCGAGGCACGCCCTTCGATACGGCGCTGTCGCGCCTACTCAGGGTGAGGAGATTCTTGAAATTAAGGGGAAAAACCCCTCATCCCGAGTAGGCGCGACAGCGCCGTATCGAGGGACGCGCCACGGTCACGCTGTGCCCGGCGTTTCCAACCAAAACGGACAGACTCTAACCGGAACGCGCCGCCGCGACCGCCTGCAGGATGGATTCGGGCGTGATGGGAAGACTTGTCACCTGGGCGCCCAGCGGCCGCAAGGCGTCGTTGACCGCGAGCATGATCGCCGCGGGCGCGCCGACGGTGCCGGCCTCGCCCGCCCCCTTGGTGCCGAGCGCGGTCTCCTCGATCGGGGTCTCGACATGGCCGACATGGATGTCGGGCAGCCCGGCCGCCATCGGCACGAGATAGTCGGCGAAGCTCGCGTTCAGCATCTGGCCGTCTTCGTCGTAGCGGCACTCTTCGAAGAGCGCGCCGCCGATACCCTGCACCACGCCGCCCCTGATCTGTTCCTCGACCAGGAGCGGGTTGACGATACGCCCGCAATCCTCGACCACCCAGTGGTCCAGCAGCCGAATCTCGCCGGTCTCCACGTCGACTTCGAGCGATGAGCCCTGCACCCCGTTGGCCAGCGCGAACGGCGCGGCGTCGGGGACATAGTGCCGGGTGACGGCGAGCTCGGGCTGGACGCCGGGCGGCAGGGTGTCGTGGCGGAAATGGCCGATACGGCCGATTTCGGCGAGGGCAATCCGGGGCTCCTGGGTTCCCCGGTGGCAGACCGCGCCGCCCCGCAGGTCGAGGTCGGCCGGATCGGCCTGAAGGATCGAGCCGGCGAGTTCGAGAATGTTCGCCCGCAATCCGTCGGCCGCGCGCCAGACCGCCTCGCCGCCGATGGTCAGCCCGCGCGAGGCCCAGGCGCCGCCGCCATAGGGGGTCGTCGAGGTGTCGCCGCCCACCACGCCGACATCGCTCGCAGCCACCCCCAGCCGGTCGGCGACGATCTGGGCGAGGGCGGCGTGGGTCCCCTGCCCCAGCTCGATCACCGAGGTGACGCAGCGCACCGCTCCGGAGGGTTCCAGCCGGACCGTGGCGCCGTCCTGGGTGCTGATATGGGCGCCGGACGGGCCGTAATAGGCGGGCCCGACGGAGGTCATTTCGAGGAAGGTCACGACCCCGATCCCGCGATGAACGCCGGTCTTGCGCAGCGCCGCCTGTTCGGCGCGGAGCGCGTCGTAGCCCATCGTCCCGACCAGCTGGTCGAGGCAGCGCCCGGGGCTGAGCCGCTTTATCGCCAACCCGCCCGGGGTCCTGAGCGGATAGTCGTCGTCGGTCCAGTAGTTGCGCCGCCGCAACTCCACCGGATCGATTCCGGCGGCGTGAGCGGCCCAGTCGAGAAGCTGTTCGGCGACCGCGCAGGCGATCGGCTGGCCGACCGCGCGGTACATCCCCGACGGCGGCTTGTTCTGGAAGGCGACCCGCAGCCGGGCGTCGTAATGCGTATTGGCGTAGGCGCCGGCCGCCATCATGATCGTCATCATGCCTTCGCTGATCGGCGGGCGGCCGAGGGAGCCGTAGGCGCCGAGCGAGGTCAGGGCGTCGATCGACAGCCCCCGGATCCGGCCCTCCCCGTCCACTCCCAGCCGGGCCGCGACCGCCTGGTCCCGGGCATGGACGTCGCTGACGAAGGCCTCCATCCGGTCGACGACGTATTTGACGGGCCGGCCCAGGATCCTGCTGACGGCGGAGACCGCGATCTCGTCGCCGTAGATGTGGAGCTTGATGCCGAACCCGCCGCCGATATCGGGCGCCACCACCCGGACGAGATGTTCCGGAATTCCCAGATGACGCGACAGCGTGTCCTGTTGGTGCCACGGCGACTGGTGGCTGCCGTGCACGGTGAGCGTGCCCTCGCCGGGATCGTAATCGGCGACGACGGTGCGCGCCTCAAGCGGCACGCCGCTATGGCGGGAGAAGGAGAAGCGGCCTTCGACGACATGCGCGGCCCCGGAGAGCGCGGTTTCCGAATCCCCGGTGCCGATGGTCGTGGAAAAGCAGAGATTGCTGCCGAGCTCCGGGTGGACCAGCGCGGCATCCTCGTCCAGCGTCCGGTCTCGGACCGCGGCGGCCGGCAGGGGTTCCCAGTCGACGAGGACTTCGCCGGCCGCGTCCTCGGCCTCGGCGCGGCTCGCGGCAACGACGGCGGCGACCGGCTCGCCTTGCCAGACGGCGCGCTCGACCGCGACCGCGTGCTGCGGCGGCGAGACCATCGTCGGCAGGTGGTCCATCGTCCCCTGCCACGGCGCGCAGATTTCGGCGATCTCGGCGCCGGTGAAGACCCGGGCGTTGGGGACGGCGGCGAGCGCCGGGGATGGATCGATGCCCAGGATCCGCGCATGCGCGTAAGGGCTTCTGACGAAGGCGAGGTGAAGCAGCCCGGGAAATCGAAGGTCGTCGGCGTACTTGCCGCGCCCGAACGCGAGCCGTCGGGCGCCACTGCGGGGTAAAGGGCGCCCGACGGCGCCCTCGGGATCAGCCACCGAAGCGGCTCTCCATCACCGTCTCGACCGCGTCCACGATCGCGTGATAGCCGGTGCAGCGGCAGTAATTGCCGGACAGGAACTCGCGGATCTCGGCGCGCGTCATCTTGCGGCCGGCCTCCAGCATCTCGGCGGAGGTCAGCAGCATGCCCGGCGTGCAATAGCCGCACTGGAGCGCGTTGCGGGCGATGAACGCCTCCTGCAGATCCTCGATCTCGCCCGCGTCCGACAGGCCTTCGATCGTCCATACGTCGGCGCCGTCGGCCTGGATGGCGAGCATCAGGCAGCCGCGGACGATGGAGCCGTCCACGCGCACCGTGCAGGCGCCGCAAACGCCGTGCTCGCAACCCAGATGTGAACCGGTGAGGCCGAGCTCGATCCTCAGGAAATCCACCAGATGCTGGCGGGCCTCGACGCGCTTGCCAATTTTCTCGCCGTTGACCGTGACCGTGATGTCGGCGAACTCTTCCATCGCTCCGCCCCCTCAGCTTGCGTCGACCATGCGGTCGATCGCGCGCCCGGTCAGCACCCGCGCCAGGTGCAGCCGCGTCGCGGCGGACGCATGGAAATTTCCGATCGGGTCGAGATCGTCGCCGAGCGCGGTCTTGACCGCCTCCTTGACATCCTCGGACCACGCCTTGCCCTCGGCGGCCGACGACGCGGCACCGGCGAAGCGGGGCCGGTCCTCGCTCCCGAAATAGGCGAGACGAACGTCGCTCAGCACGGTTCCGTCGACCTTCGCGTGGCAGCACACCCCGGCAAGCGCGAAGTCGCCGTGGCGCCGGGCAAGCTCCATGAAGGACGACCGGTAGCCCGACGCGATCGCCGGGATGCGGGTCTCGACCAGGATCTCGTCGTCGCCGCGCTCGGTCTCGTAGAGCCCGTTGAAGAAGGATCGCGCGGCGACATTCCTCCGGCCGCGCGTGCTCGCCAGCACGAATTCGGCGCCGAGCGCGACCGCGCAGGCGGGCAATTCGGCGGCCGGGTCGGCAAGCGCGATGCTGCCGCCGAACGTGCCCCGGTTGCGGATCGCGACATGGGCCACATGCGGCATCGCCTCGGCGATCATCGGCAAGTTCTCCGCGACGATGGGAGAGTCCATCACCTCGCCATGGCGGGCGAGCGCGCCGATCCTGACCGTCCCGCTATCGAACGAGATGCCCCTCAGCTCCTCGATCCGGTTGATGTCGATCAGGAGACGCGGCCGCGAAAGCCGCATGTTCAGGGTCGGCATCAGGCTCTGGCCGCCGGCGAGAATACGGGCCTCGTCGCCGTGCTCGGCGAGGAGCTCCAGAACTTCGTCGAGGCTTTCCGGCCGTATATAGGCGAAGCGCGGCGCCTTCACTCCCAGCCTCCCGTCTTCGTTGTCAGGGAGACACTGTAGCCAAGGTCACGGATTCGGCAAGTGGCGCGTCAGTCGATCAGGCCGCCGAGCACGGCCATCGCATTCGCCTTGCCCTCGAATCCCACGCCGGGCAGCGCTCCCCGCGCGACCCGTCCGCCGCTAACGGTCCATCCATCGGGCAGGCCGCCCAGCACGAGGTTCGCATCGGGCGCGATCTCGTGGCCGCCGAGACCCAGCCCGGCAACGACGTTGAAGGCGAACAGGTGCCCGGCGTGGGGGACCAGGCTGCGCCGCGACCAGCCGGCTTCCTCCACCGCGTCGACGATCCGCAGGTATTCCGGGATGCCGTAGGAGAGCGAGACGTCGAACTGGAGCAGGTCGCGGTCCTTCCTGAGCCCGCCGTGGCGCAGCAGGTTACGCGCATCGGCCGCCGAGAAGAGGTTTTCCCCCGTCGCCAGCCGGCCCGGATAGGCGGCTGCGAGTTCCCGCGTCAGATCGAAGTCCAGCGGATCGCAGGGCTCCTCGAACCAGGCGAGATCGTAATCCTCAAGCAAAGCGGCCATGGAGAACGCGCCCTCCCGGTCGAGGACGGCGTTGGCGTCGACGGCGATCCGCCCCCCCGCTCCCGCCGCCCCGAGCGCGGCTTCGATCCGCGCCCGGTCGATTTCCGGAGCGGCGCCGGCCACCTTCATCTTGAAGGTGCGGAAGCCCTGTGCCATGCAGCCCCGCACCTCCTCCGCCAGGGCCTCGACCCGGCCGTCCGGCCGGTAATGCCCGCCGGCGGCATAGACCTCGACCGCGTCCTTGGCTTCGCCCCGGTTGAAGCGGTCGGCGAGCAGGCGCCAGAGCGGCACGCCGGCTGCCTTGGCCGCCGCGTCCCAGAGCGCCGCGTCGAGCACGCCGACCGCGGCCGAACGTTCGCCGTGGCCGCCCGGCTTCTCGTTCCGCATGAGGATGGGCCAGACCCGCATGGGATCGAGCAGACCCGTCGCCGGGTCGGCGATCTCGGCTTCCCGCGCGGCCTCCAGACGCGGGATGAACCGCTCGCGCAGCAGCCCGCCATGCGCGTAGCGTCCGACGGAATCGAGCGCGTAGCCGATCACCGGCGCGCCGCCGACGCGCCGGTCGGTGCGTACGGCCACGGCGCTCGCCGTCATCTCATCGAAGCCGATCGCCGCGTTGGACATCGAGGCGGCGACGGGGATCGTCGTTTCCCTGACTTCCAGGATGCGCATGCGATGGACAGTCCCAGACCCTGCCGCCACAATGCCACAACGGAAGGAACAGGGGAGCATGGCCGTGGGCAAGCTTCGGCATATCGCGATGCAGGTGCCCGATCTCGAGAAGGCCGCGGCGTTCTACGAAGAAGTCTTCGAGCTCGACCGGGTGTCGGAGGCGGAAAGCCCGATCGGCAACGCCATCATGCTGTCCGACGGGACGATGAATCTGACTCTGCTCAACTTCCCGGAAGGCACGGTCGGCGGGATCAACGGGCCGGACTGGGCCGGGGTGCACCATTTCGGCATGGTGGTCGATGACAAGGCAGCGACCGGGGAACGGATCGAGGCCAATGGCGGGCGCTTCTTCATGGAGCTCCCGGGCGATTACCCCGGCGTCGAGGCCGAGACCAAGTTCAAGGACCCGAACGGCGTCGTCTTCGACGTCTCGGAACACGACTGGACCCTCGTTCGCAAGGGCTGAGCGCCTTGGAAATCGTCAAGGAATTCACGATCCCGGCCCGCGAGGGCCGAGCCGTCGTCGTCGAGAAGGGGCAGGTGCTCAGGATCCATCAGATCGTCGGCGGCCAGGTCGGCGATTGCGTCTTCTACAACGCCGACGACCGCCGCGAATGGTTCCATGTCGGCCAGAGCTGGGCGACCAACGTCATCCTCGGCACCGGCACGTCGAAGTCCTTCCGGCACTTCTATTCCAAGCCGCCGCGCGAGAACGCGATGCTGACGACGGTCGCGGACACCTACGCCAATCACTGGGGCAATATGGGCGGGCGCTGCTCGACCAAACTCTACGAGCGCCGCGACAATCTCGGCTCTCACCGTTCCTGCCAGGAGAACCTGACCGAGGCGCTGGCTCCCTACGGGCTGACCGGCGACGAGGTGATGGATGTCTTCAACGTCTTCATGAGCGTCGAGCTTTACCCCGACGGCGGTTTCCGGATCCTGCCGACGACCGTGGCCGCGGACGACTACATCGACCTCAGGGCGGAGATGAACGTGCTCGCCGCCGTCTCCGCCTGCCCGGCCGACACCTCCCCCACCAACGACGGCAAATCGGCGCCGCTGGGCATCAAGGTGTTCGCGGGGGGCTAGTGTCTTGTTTCAGAAATTACTAGTCAAGTTGTTGGGATTGTGATTCTGTGCGCCCCGGTTCACCGGGTTGGAGGCGCGGATGGCGCGGGGCAAGGCAGTAGCGATTGAACTGAGCGACGAGGAGCGGGTTGAGCTGGAGCGTCGGGTTCGGCGGCGCAAGTCGTCGCACGGGGCGGCGCGTCGGGCACGGATCGTGCTGTTGGCGGCGGACGGGCTGAGCAACCTGGCGATTGCGGAGAAGCTGGGGGTGTCGCGGCTGACCGTGGGCACGTGGCGTCGGCGCTTCGCCGGCAAGCGGCTCGACGGGCTCGCCGACGAGCCGCGCCCCGGCGCGCCCCGCAAGATCGGCGACGACAAGATCGCCGAGGTGGTGACGCGGACGCTGGAGACGGCGCCCGACGATGCGACCCACTGGAGCCGCCGCTCGATGGCCCGGGCCACCGGCATCTCGGCGACGACGGTTCACCGCATCTGGGGCGCCTTCGGCCTGCAGCCGCACCGGGTCGAGACCTTCAAGCTGTCGAGCGATCCGCTCTTCATCGACAAGGTACGCGATATCGTCGGGCTCTATCTCGACCCTCCGGACCGCGCGCTGGTGCTCTGCGTCGACGAGAAGAGCCAGATCCAGGCGCTCGACCGCACCCAGCCGCTGCTGCCCATGCGCCCCGGACAGGCGGAGCGGCGCTCACACGATTACAGGCGGCACGGCACGACCACGCTCTTCGCCGCGCTGGACGTGGCGGCGGGCACGGTCATCGGGAGCTGCATGAGACGGCATCGGGCGCGCGAGTTCCGCGCCTTCCTCGACGAGGTGGAGCGCAACCTGCCCGCCGACCTCGATATCCATGTCGTCATGGACAACGCTTCCAGCCACAAGACCAAGCTGATCCAGGACTGGTTCGCCAAGCGGCCGCGCTGGCATCGCCACTTCACCCCGACATCCTCGTCATGGATCAATCAGGTCGAGCGCTTCTTCGCGCTCCTCACCGAACGGCAGATCAAGCGCGGCGCCCACCGCTCGACCGCCGAACTCGAAGCCGCCATCGAACGCTACATCGAGACCTACAACCGAGACCCCCGACCGTTCCGCTGGACCAGATCGGCCGACGACATCCTCGCTTCCGTCGAACGCTTTTGCCAAAGAACACTCAGCGTCCACGAAAAAGTTGAATAAAAACTTCTGAATCAGGACACTAGATAGGGACCTTCGGAGCCACGCAATGCTTTCGATCAGATTGCCGACAGACATCGAAGACCGCCTTGATCGGCTGGCGAAAGCGACGGGTCGGACGAAGGTGTTCTACGCCCGCCAGGCCATCGTCGAACATCTGGGCGATCTTGAGGACCTGTACCTCGCCGAACGGCGCTTGGACGACCTTCGGGCTGGAAAATCGAGCACCTACACGCTTGAGGAGGTAGAGCGCGAGCTTGGTTTGGCGGATTGAGTAACCGATCGCCGATCCAGGTTTCACGCCGATGGATGCCCCGGCGCCCCGGGGAAGCCCCGCCGTCGGAAACACCAAGGTTGTCACCCCGGACTTGTTCCACCGCTGTCCGGTTTAGCTTTCACGGGCTGGGTGTGAGGCTCGGGTACGAGCGGATTTCCGGCGGCACGGTCGACCCGGGACACGAATTGCGGCACGCCTGCGTCTCCCGTCCCTGTCCCCGGTGTCGCACCGGTTTCCCCCACACGTCATGCCCGGACTTGTTCCGGGTATCCACGTCTTGCGGCATCGCGGTGCGAGCCGGGCGCGGGCGAAGCGGCGGACGGACGTGGATGCCCGGAACAAGTCCCATAAGCGCTAACTTGTTTGTGGCGGTCATTTTGTCTAGGGTTTCCGGGTGTTTGGGCTCGGAGGCGTGGGATGGACGAGGACTGGGCGGTTCTGCGGTCTTTTCTTCCGGCCGGCTGGGAAGAGCTGGGGCGTTCGACCGGTGCGCTGAAGGGTCTGCGCAAGGACAAGTCTGCGGAGGCGGCGCTGCGGGTTCTTCTGCTGCATCTGGGCTGCGGTCACTCGCTGCGCGAGACGGCGCTGCGGGCGCGCAAGGCGGGTCTGGCGGAGTTGTCGGACGTTGCGCTTTTGAAGCGGCTCCGCAAGTCCTCGGGCTGGCTGCACGGTCTGTGCGTGGCGCTGTTCCGCGAACGCGGCCTGGCGCGGGCGGCGGCGCCGGGCTTGCGGGTGCGCGCGTTCGACGCCACCACGGTGCGCGAGCCCGGGCGGACGGGTTCGGTGTGGCGGGTGCATTACAGCCTGTGCCTGTCCTCTCTGAGCTGCGACTTCTTCGAGGTGACACCGACGCGCGGCGCAGGCAGCGCGGAAGTTCTGTCGCGGTTTCCGGTTTGCGAGGGCGACCATATCCTGGCCGACCGGGGCTACGCGACGGCGGCCGGGCTCCGCCACGTGTCGGCGGCGGGCGGGCGCATCGCGGTGCGGGTGAACACCGGGGCGTTGCCGCTGCGGACCCCCGAGGGGGCGCCGTTCGATCTGCTTGCGGCGGTGTCCGGGCTGACCCGCGCCGGGGCGGTCGGGTGGTGGCCGGTCGCCACCGCCGGGGAGGATGCGGTGCACGGCCGCGTCTGCGCGGTCCGCAAATCGACGCAGGCCGCCGCACGGGCGCGCAAGAGGGCGCGCCGCGAGGCGAGGCGGCAGGGCAGCAAGGTCCGCCCCGCGACGCTGGCCTTCGCGGACCATGTCATCGTCTTCACCACGTTTCGCGAAGAGTCCTTCAGCGCCCGCGAGGTTCTCGAATGGTACCGCCTGCGCTGGCAGGTCGAGCTGGTCTTCAAACGCCTCAAGTCGCTGGCCCGCCTGGGCCACCTGCCCAAGCGCGACGACGACAGCGCCCGCGCCTGGCTCTACGGGAAACTCCTGGTGGCGCTGCTCGCCGACAAGCTGGTCGACCACGCCCGCGCCGTTTCCCCCTGGGGATACGACCTGGCGCCGCCGCAGACCCCATAGCCCGTGGCGCGAGTTCCGCTTCGTCCTCAACCAGATCCGCCGGGCCGTCGAGCCGGAGTTCGGCCTCGCCCGCACGATCGACGAGTGGAACGACATCGCAAAAGCCCTCGCCGAACCGCCCAGACGCCGCAGACCTCAACGCGCCACCCACTTCAACCCATAACAAGTTAGCGCTTATGGGAACAAGTCCGGGCATGACGACAAAAGGGGCGGTCCGGAGAACGCCCACACCGCCCGACTCTGTCACGCCCTTCGGCGCAGAGCCTTCAACGCATGAACCGGACAGCAGTGGACTTGTTCCGGGGTGACAGCGGGACGAAACGACATCTACCCCGCCGCCGCTCCCCCGGGCTCGTCCCCCTCCAGCGCCCGCGTCATGGTCTCGCGCCGGGAGCGCGACCAGAACCAGACACCGAGGCAGATCGCGGCGCCGCCGATCACCGGCCATTGCAGGCCGATCCAGCCCGACAGCGTTCCCATGATCAGCGCGCCGAGCGCCGGCGCGCCGCGGTTAATCATGCCATAGAGCGCCATCACCCGGCCGCGCAGCCCGGGATCGACGGCGTTCTGCAAGAGCGTCTGCTCGCCCACGCCGACGACGATCAGGGCGAAGCCGGCGGCCGCCGCGCAGGGAAGGGCGAGCCAGAAAATGTCGGTCGCGGCGAAGCCGATCAGCATCGCCCCGAGGAGCGCTATGGCGGAGACGGTGGTCGCGGTTAGCCCGGCGACCGCGCCCCGCTGGGCGAGCCAGAGTCCGCCCAGCATGGCGCCCACCCCGGCGGCGGAGGTGAGCCAGGCAAGCCCGTCGGCGCCGCGCCCGAAGACCGCGTCGGCGAAGCCGGGGAGCAGCTCCAGGAACGGACGCCCGCAGACCGCGATCAGGGTGAGGATCACGAGCATCGGGCCGATCCCCGGATGGCGGGCCGCATAGGCGTAGCCTTCGGCGATCTCGCCCGGCATGTTGCGGACGGTGCGCGCGGCCGCGCGCCTCTCCCGGTGTTCGAGGCGGATGCGCGACAGGACGGCGAGAAACACGACGAAGCTGGCGGCGTTGAAGACGAACGACCAGCCGACGCCGTAGCGGAGGATCAGGAGCGCCGCGATCATCGGCCCGACGACGCGCGCGCCGTTGAAGACCAGCGCGTTGATCCCGATGGCGGCCGACAGATCCCGGCGCGGGACGAGGCTCGGCACGATGGCGAGCCGAAGCGGCTGGCCGAAGGCGAGGACCGCCCCGCCGATCGCCGCGAGCACCGTCAGGATCTCGACGGTGATCGCGCCCGAGAGCGTGAACCAAGCGAGCACCGCCGCCTGCACCAGGTTGAGGGCCTGCACCGCCCGGAGCGCCCGCAGCCGGTCCACCCGGTCTGCCACCACGCCGGTGATCGGCGCGAGCAGGACGGTGGGAAACATGTCCGCGAAGACGACGATGCCGAGCCAGGTGCCCGAATGGGTGAGCTCCCAGGCGAGCCAGCCGACCGACATCCGCTGCACCCAGGTGCCGATATTCGAGACCACGGTGCCGCTCGTGAACAGCCTGAAGTCGCGGTGCGCGAACGCGCTTCGAAGAGGATCGAGGCGGGCGGAAAACTTCATGACCGGGTCTTCGCGAGGGGGTGCCGACGATAACAGAGCGGCGGGAGCCGCGCACCGCCGCCCGCCTTGCCGCTCTCCGGGACGCTTGTTAGCTTGCCGTCCACCCACCACGCCGGATCGGAGGTCGCCATGCCGGACGACGCGCGCAGCACGGTCAACACGCTCGAACCCTATTTCATGCCGTTCACGAACAACCGGCAGTTCAAGTCGGCGCCGCGGATCGTGGTGGCGGCGAAGGGCGTCCACTACACCACCGACGACGGGCGCAAGGTGCTGGACGGCTCGTCCGGGATGTGGTGCGTCAACGCCGGCCACGGGCGGGAGAAGATCGTCCGCGCGATCCAGGACCAGGCGGCGGCGATGGACTACGCGCCCGCCTTCCAGTGCGGCCATCCGGGCGCCTTCGACCTCGCGGCGAGGCTGGCGACCCTGATGCCGGGCGACCTCGACCACGCGTTCTTCTGCAACTCGGGCTCGGAGGCGGTCGACACCGCGCTCAAGATCGCGCTCGCCTATCACCGCCAGAACGGGGAAGCGGCCCGGACCCGGCTGATCGGGCGCGAGCGCGGCTATCACGGGGTCGGCTTCGGCGGCACCGCGGTCGGCGGGATGTCCAACAACCGCAAGCAGTTCGGCAACCTGGTCGCGGGCGTCGACCACCTGCCGCATACCCACAACCTGGAGAAGATGGCCTTCTCCCGCGGCCAGCCGGAATGGGGGGCGCATCTGGCGGACGACCTTGAGAACATCTGCGCGCTGCACGACCCGTCGACGATCGCCGCGGTGATCGTCGAGCCGGTGGCGGGCTCGACGGGCGTGCTGGTTCCGCCGCAGGGCTATCTCGAGCGGCTGCGGGAGATCTGCGACCGGCACGGCATCCTGCTGATCCTGGACGAGGTGATCACCGGATTCGGGCGTCTCGGCGCGGCGTTCGCGGCGGAGCGGTTCGGGGTGGAGCCCGACATGATCACCATGGCCAAGGGGCTGACCAACGCGACGGTGCCGATGTCGGCGGTGGGCGTCAGCCGCGGTATCCACGACACGCTGATGGAGGGCCCGGCGGGGGTCGAGCTGTTCCACGGCTACACCTATTCGGGCCATCCGCTGGCCTGCGCGGCGGGGCTTGCGACGCTGGAGGTCTATGCCGAAGAGGGGCTGTTCGAGCGCGCGAACGCGCTGGCGCCGGTGTGGGAGGACGCGCTGCACTCCCTCCGCGACAAGCCCAACGTCATCGACATCCGCAATATCGGGCTGATGGGCGCGGTCGAGCTTGCCCCGAGGCCCGGCGCTCCGGGGGCGCGCGGCTTCGACGCCTATCTCGAATGCTTCAATGGCGGCCTGATCCTGCGCCAGACCGCCGACACCCTCGCCATGTCGCCGCCGCTGATCGTCACGGAAGCGCAGATCGCGGAGTTGGCGGACATCCTCGGCGCCGCCATCGACGCGGCGGCGTGAGGGGGGCTCGCGCCGATATTTTTCCGTCGCGAGGTGTGTCGCGGTATCGAAGACAGCAAGACGATCCGAAGGACTTGAATTTACTGCGGCAATGCCGCATACTACCTGACCGATGAGGGTCTTTTCCACACGCACCTACGAGCGTGCTGTTCGCAAGTTGCTTACGGAAAAGGCCCGGGAAGAGATGGAAGCATCCATCGTGGCGGCTCCCACCGCAGCGCCAGTCATCCGCGGCACGGGTGGCATTCGTAAACTGCGCTGGGCAGGTTCCGGTCGCGGGAAGCGAGGCGGCATCAGGACGATCTATTTCTACCTCTCGGGTCCTGAGTCCGTCTATTTGTTGACGGCCTACTCGAAATCGGACCGCGAGGACCTGACGCCGCACGACAAAAGGGCATTGTCGCGCTTGGTTGCCAAGATCAAGCGGGAGGGAACCGAACAATGACGACCGAACGAACCGAGCTCGGACGCGAGATCGAAACAGCGCTGGGCGAGGTACTGACCCATGTCCGGGGCGAGACGACCTTGCCATGCCGGATCGTCGACGACCCCTCCGCCAAAAGAATTGTCGCCCTCCGTAGACGTATGGGGCTCAGCCGGCAGAAATTCGCGGACCGTTTCGGTCTCGATGCACGAGCCCTGCAGGATTGGGAACAGGGCCGGCGTGTGCCGGATCGCGCGGCTCGGGTGTTGCTTACCGTCATTGATCGCGATCCAACCGCGGTGGTCAAAGCGCTCGGCACGGAATCGCCCGACGAAGAGACAACCGCCTCTCCGACGCTTTGAGGAGGTTGCCGCGGTCTTCCGTTAGACCGCCACCCGCCCCTTTATCGACGGCAACATGAGAACAGCCCGGATGGCGTTCAGACTTTTCGCGGTGTGTTTTGTCTTCATGCCCGCCGCGTCCGCCGCGGCGGCGGAACGCGGCGGGTGTCTCGCCTCTCCCGACTATTCCTGGGCCATCGAGCGTGCGCTCGTGGCCGCCGAGGAGATCGAAAGCGGCGCTATGAAGGCCTTGGCTCCGACCCTGATAGCGCCGGCGCAGACCAGGGCGGGCGATACCAAGGGGGCGCGCGCGACTGTCGAAACGGTGCGCGCGCCAAGGCGGCTGCCCGGCCCGTGAAATTTTGAAGTTTCTCCTCGGTACCGACGTGCTCTCCGCGTCGCGCCGGCCGGAGCGCGCGGTCGCGCTTGCGGACTGGCTCAGGTCGAAACCGGAGGAGGATCTCTATCTGAGCGTCGTCACGCTGGGCGAAATCGAACGGGGGATCGGGGTCAGCGGTATGCGACAACGGCCTCAATGTCGACACCCGACGCTTCGAGGCGGGCCTGCGCGGCCTTTGCAACCTCGGGTTCGAACTCGTCCCGGTGGCGCAAAACGATCGCTTCGCCAGCCAATTCGGACAATCCTCTCTCCATCAACATCGCGAATCCCTCGGACCCGGTCTTGCTGAGCGCCCAGTCGATCAGGGTCTTGTGCACACCGACGCGGCCAACCTTTTGGCGCGTCCGCGAAAGCCTCGTCGCTCGGCCGCGCTCTTCGGAGAGCACTTCCTCGAAGCTGTGAACGGTGCGCCAGAAATCGTGTTCGACGGTTCCGGGCCGCTCCGACGGAAGTATTCTCACAAGTCTTCGGAACGCGGCCTCCGCGAGATCGGTCCCGCCTCGCTTTCGGGCGTTCTTCGCGAGCGTGCGCAGCTGCTCGGGATCGTCGCAGCTGTCGACGAATTCGAGCATCCGGGCCAGATTGTCCTTTTTCATATCAGCCTTTCGAAACGCCGTGGATTTGCCGCCGGGTCTTCGGCCCGCACACGGTCAACCTACTCTATTGCGAAGCCGCATCCGATGAAGAAATCGGGCTATTTCAGCTAGAGACAGGATACGGTCCTTCGTCCCGGACGTGCCGAACGGGGGCGCCGTCTGGCGGGAATGGGACGGGCATGCTACCGTGGACACGGTAGGGTGGAACATTCCGCTCTCGTTATGGGAGAGGAACCCCCATGAAAACGCCCGCATTCTTATCTCCATATGTCGATGGCAATGCTCCGACACGTCTCCTGCAAGGGTTGGCGGTGGGTGTGGCCGGCACCCTGATCGTCGGTTTTTCCTGGGGCGGGTGGGTTTCCGGCAGCACCGCCGCCGAAACCGCCGAAATGGCGGCTCAAACGGCAACGGTCCAGGCTCTGGCCCCGATTTGCGCCGCGAAATTCGAGGCGGCGGCCAATGCGGACAACGGTCTCGCCACCAAGTTCGCGGCGGTCGATTCGTGGAAACGCGACAGCCATCTGATAAAGGCCGGCTGGGCGACTTTCCCCGGCGGGGCGGAACCGGACAACGATGTGGCCGGAGCCTGCGCCAAATTGCTCAACGTCGCCCTCAAGATCGAATAGACCGGTCGCGGCCGGCTCCTGGCGCCAACCGCCCCTTGTCGACCGCGGGGGCGGCGCGAGGGGCCGGGGCCGGCAGCGCGGCGCGGACAGCCTCCCCCCTCTTGCTCGGAGCATCGATCGTCCCTACTATATAATCGAGATTATATAGTAGGGAGAACGCCTGTGCTTTCCTTCAAGGTCACCACCGTCGGCTCGTCTTCCGGCGTCATATTGACCAAGGAAGCGATGGCGCGGCTTCGGGTGAAGAAGGGCGACACGCTCTATCTGACGGAAGCGCCGGACGGCGGGTACAGGCTTACCCCGTACGATCCGGAATTCGCGCGCCAGATGACGCTCGCCGAAGAGATCATGCACGACGACCGCGAGGTGCTGCGGGCTCTCGCGAAGTGAGCGGCGGCGCATGGCGCTGGGTCGGAGTCGGCGTCGTCCTGGCGATCCATGACCGGCAACTCGCCGAGCACGGAGGGGCGGACGGTATACGCGACAGAGGGGCGATCGACTCGGCCTTGGCGCGTCCCCGGAACCTCGCGGCCTACGGCGACCCGGATGCCGCCGATCTGGCGGCGGCTTGTATCCGCGGCCTGACCTCGGCCCATCCTTTCGTCGACGGCAACAAGCGGACGGCCTGGGTGGCGGGACGTCTCTTTCTCGCCGACAACGGCTTGCGACTGGATTTCGATCCCGTCGACGCGGTCAGGATGGTGGAGGGAGTCGCGGCCGGTCGCATCCCGGAGACGGTGCTCGCGGAGTGGCTTCGGCGGCGTTTGCGGGACCGGTCGGAAACGTAACTTGGACACCCCGCCCCGAACATGCATCTTAGGGCGTGCCCGGGCCCGGCCCGGCGATCGAGGGGAGCGAGACCATGGATAGCGGCACCGCGGGCCCGTCCGACGCGGCCAACGGCACGAACAGCCGGCTGCTCCGGGACGACTGGGCCTATGTCGAGGCGATTCCGCTCGACGACTTCCAGCCCTCGGACTTCGCCCTGCTCGACGCCCAGCGCCCCGTCTTCACCGCCGAGCGCCAGGCGGAGCAGATCCTCCGCATCGTGCGCGGCATGGCGGACGACCCGTCCTTCGGCTACCGGATCAACACGTTCCGTCACTGCCTCCAGTCGGCGACGATGGCGCACCGCGCCGGCAAGGACGAGGACTATGTCGCGATGGCCTTCCTGCACGATATCGGCTTCGACATCGCGCCGGTGACGCATGGAAGTTTCGTCGCGGCGCTGCTCGGCCCCTATGTCACGCCGGAGATGGAATGGCTGCTCGCCAACCACGCCGAATTCCAGAACATGCACTGCCGCAACCACCCGGACATCGACCGCTTCGCGCGCGACAAGTGGCGCGGCCACCCGGCGTTCGAGACGACGGCGGAGTTCTGCGCGAAGTTCGACCAGGGCGCGATGGACCCGGATTACGACAACATGCCGATGGAAGCGTTCGAGCCGATGGTCCGGCGCCTGTTCGCCAAGGCGCCGCGCGAGGCCGCCTGATCCCGCGATGAGCTGGATCCGACGCATCGAGTACGAGGAGTCCTCGGGCGCGCTCCGGGCGCTCTACGACCGGGTCAAGGGGCCGGCCGGCAATATCGACAACGTGATGAAGGCGCACAGCCTGCGCCCGCACACGATGGAAGGGCACAGCGCGCTCTACAAGGCGGTGCTCCACCACACCGGCAACGCCCTGCCCGTCCGGTTCCTCGAGGCCGTCGGCATCTACACCAGCCTGATCAACCGCTGCGCCTACTCGGTCGCGCACCATTTCGCGGGGCTCGCGCGGCTGCTCGGCGACCGGGCGCGCGCGGAAGAGATCCTCGCCGCGCTGGAGGCGGGCGCGCCGGAACGCGTGTTCGGGCCGAAGGAGAGCGCGCTGCTCGCCTACGCCGCCAGGCTCACCCGGGCGCCGGGCGAGATGGCCGAGGCGGATATCCTGGCCGCGCGGGAGGCCGGCGCGTCCGACGGGGAGATCTTCGAGACCAACCAGGTCGCGGCCTATTTCGCCTATTCCAACCGGCTGTTGAACGGGCTCGGCATCACGACCGACGGCGACGTGCTGGGCGAATCCCCGCCGACCGGCCCCGACCTCGACGACTGGCGGCACCGATGAGCGCGGGGGACGGCTTCGACCGGATCCCGGTGATCGACGCGGGCCCGCTCGCGGACGGCGGCGAAGCGGCGATCCGCGAGACGGCGTCCGCCATGCGCGCGGCATCGGAGACCGCCGGGTTCTTCTGCATCGCCAACCACGGCGTCGCGGAGGCCGTAACGGAGGCCGCTCTCGAAGCCTCCAGGCGGTTCTTCGCCCGGCCGCTGGCCGAAAAGCGCCGCGTCGCGGTCGACGCGCTGCACCGCGGCTATATCGAGATGGGCGAGGCGACGCTCAAGGACGGCGTCGAGAGCGACCGCAAGGAAAGCTTCGTCTGGGGGCTGGAGCTCGGCCCCGACGACCCGGACGTGGCGGCGGGAAAACCGCTGATGGGCCCCAACCGGTGGCCCGACGACATGCCGGAGATGCGGGGCGCGCTCTACGGCTGGTACGAGACGGTGGGGGTCTGCGCGCGCAACGTCCTCAAGGGCCTCGCCGTCGGGCTCGGCCTGCCGGCGGATTATTTCGAAGCCCGCTTCGCGAAGCCGCTGGCGCGCGGTTCGCTGGTCCGCTACCCGCCGCACCCCGCCGATGCCGGCCCGCGGATTTTCGGCACCGCGGCCCATACCGATTACGGCGGCATCACGCTGGTCTGGCAGGACGATTCGGGCGGGCTGGAGGTCGAGAACCGCGCCGGCGACTGGGTGCCCGTCCACCCGATCCCGGGCACGCTCGTGGTCAATATCGGCGACCTGATGGCGCGCTGGACCAACGACGTCTTCGCCTCGAACCCGCACCGGGTGATCAACCGGTCGGGCCGCGAGCGCCATTCGATGGCGGTGTTCTTCGACCCGGACCACGACACGGTTATCGAGACCCTGCCGACCTGTCTCGCCCCGGAGGAGGAACCGCGCCATGCGCCGACGACCTGCGGCGCCTATATCGGGGAACGCTTCGATGCCGTCTTTCGCTACCGGTCCGCCAGGACGGGTCGGGCCGCCGGGCGGTCGCGGGCGAAATCGGATGCCGATTGACAGCCGGATCGCATCCGCCTCGAATGACCGGCGCGGATAAACCACGGAGACCCCTCCCATGGCAGTCATCGTTCCGGCCGACGAGTCCGTGGGAACGTTCGAGGGCATTCACCTCTACCACGGCGATATCTCGAACTGCTCGATGCGGGTCCGCATGACGCTGATCGAGAAGGGTTTGCCCTGGACCAGTCATCACCTCGACCTGAAGCGGAAAGAGAACATTTCGGACGCGTATTTCGGCATCAACCCGAACGGTCTGGTGCCGACCCTGATCGACAACGGTGTCGTCCATATCGAGTCCAACGACATCATCGACTATCTCGACGAAACCTACCCCGAGCCCTCGCTGCGTCCGCCGGGCGATGAAGGCGGGATGCTCGAATGGCTCCGTCTTGCCGCCTCGATCCACGTGCCGGCGGTCAAGCCGTATGTCTATGCGACCATGATGCAGAAGAAATTGAAGAAGACCGCCGAGGAACAGAAAAAATACGATGAGCTTCAGAAGAACGAGGAGCTGAAAGAGTTTCACGCACGGCATGCCGGAGGCAGCGCGTTCGGCGAGACGGATATCGACAGGGCGCGCGGGACACTCGAGGAGTGTTTCGCCAAGCTCGAAAACACCCTGGAAGACCGCGCGTGGATCATGGGCGACCGGTTCACCCTGGCCGATATTTCTTGGATCCCCCTGCACTTCGTGCTCATCGGATGCGGCTATCCGTTCGAAAACCATCCGAACGTCTCGCGTTGGGCGGCGGCCTTTCGGGACAAGGAGAGCTACCGGGACGGCATCCTGAAATGGTGCCCGGATTTCTCGAAAGTCTGATCCGCCGGGTGCGGAGACGGAGTGGGTCCCCAGGCTCGGGACAGGCGGGTTGCCGGCCCACTCGCCGGGTCGGGACACGGATTGCAGCCCGCCCGCAACTGCCGTTTGTTTCTCTCCGGTTCGCACGGGATCGTTTCGGCCCCCTCACCCCGACCCTCTCCCCGCGGGGGAGAGGGAGGCTCGCCGAGTGCCCCCTGCCTTCCCCCCTCCCGCTTGCGGGAGGGGCCGGGGGAGGGCGGACGCCGTCAAGCTATCCGGATAGGCCCCTGTCGAAGGGGGCTTACAAAGAAAGGCTGACAGGCGGTGGGCTGGTGCGTTCGGCGACGGGGACGCCGCCCCGTCCCGCCGTCCGTCACGGTCGACCCGGCGTCCATCCCCTGTCGTCATGCCCGGACTTGTTCCGGGCATCCACGTCCCTCCGGCGCCTCGCCCGTCCCGGCTCACACCCCACGCATCGTTGATGCACTTCCGGCTGGCGCCCGCCATCGCGTGAACTGGCGGAAACAGCCGTAGTTGCAGAGCCTTACGGCTCACCCCGTCCCGCCCCGGCGCGCGGCTTCCTCGGAGAAACGCCACCGCGACCGCTTCCTGCATTACCGCCCGGTCGCGCGGCCCAAACGAGGGGCCGCAAGCCATGAGCGACCATCCGAAGTCCACCTTCGCCCGGCGAGTCCGCGCCGCCAAGCCGCGCGAGAAGCGCTACGACATCCGCGCCTTCGAGATACTGCGCGCGATGATGTTCCGAGCCGAGGAGTGGGGATTGCGCGAGCGCGGCTCCAACCCCTGCCTCGGCATCGCGAAGAACCCGCGCAACCATGTCGCGCGGTTCCTCGACGCGGACGAGCTGGCCCGGCTCGGGCGCGCGCTCGACGCCCGCGAGGCGGAATGGCCCGAGGCCGTCGGCGCGATCCGGCTGCTGGCGCTCACCGGATGCCGCCGCAGCGAAGTGCTGAATCTTCGCTGGCGCGACATCGGGGCCGACGCCATCGACCTTCGCGATTCGAAGACTGGCCCGCGCGGATGCGAAGCTCGGCAGCCTGCGCCTGCACGACCTGCGCCACACCGCCGCCAGTCAGGCAGTCATGGCGGGAGAAGGTCTGCCGCTCGTCGGTCGACTCCTTGGGCATAACCGACACCGCACCACGGCGGGCTACGCCCACCTTGCCGATGCGCACCTTGTCGAAGCGGCGGAGAAGGTCGGAGCCGCCATCGCGGCGGCCATGAACTATCCCGGGGAAGCATGGACAACGCCGCTACACTAGGGCGTGTTAACACTATCGCAATGCATCGATGATGAGTGCAAAAACACTCACGTACTACCCCATCGGACGGACCATTTGCTCCTGACACCTCAGGCCGGCGAACGGTTGCGGTCGGCGACTTCGCGCCAGTACGATGTGCCGCCTTGGTAGGAGTATCCCGAGATGACCCTTCTTGTCTCCGGCCTTGTTCTGTTCATCGCGGTCCACTTGATACCGAGCGTCGTACCTCTGCGTTCCGCGCTGATCGCGGGTCTCGGAGCGTGGCCTTACCGCGGCCTGTTTTCGCTGTTGGCGGCGGCAAGTCTGGTCCTTATCGTATGGGGGTTCGCCCGTGCGCCGCTGGAATCGTTGTATGCGGCGCCGGCGTGGGGGCGCCCGGTGGCGATGTTCGCGGTGCCCGTCGCCCTCGTGCTGTTCGCGGCGGCCAACATTCCAACCCACATACGTGCCGTGCTCAGGCACCCGATGCTGCTCGGGCTGCTGCTGTGGGCAATTGCCCACCTGCTCTCCAACGGCGACCTCCGCTCGGTCGTTCTGTTCGGCGGTTTCGCGGGTTTTGCGGCGATCGACTTGGTCAGCGCGATGGCACGGGATCAGCGACTGTCGCCCGACAAGGCGCCGCGACTGACGATGGACGCGGTAGCTGTCATCGCGGGCCTCTCCGCCGCCGGTCTGCTTGCGGTCTTCCATGCCGCCCTCTTTGGCGTGCCGGTCACCTGGGAAGTGCAATGAACGGCCCGTCGCTGCGTGCTGACGCTTGCCCGGCGGCTCGCTCCGCTCACCGCCGCTCGGGCTAAACGCCGCTGACACAACGGCTTGCAGCGCCCGAGCGTTTGAGCGGCCCGGAAGCGCGATGCGGGCGCCCTTCGGCGGTTTGGTTCTCACACCCGACGCCGCAAGACGTGGATGCCCGGAACAAGTCCGGGCATGACGGTAGGAGGGATGCCGGCGGGCCGCAATCCGTGTCCCAACCCGGCGAGTGGGCCGGTAACCCGCCTGTACCAACGCCTTGCACCCGGTCCAGCCCAGCTAAACCGGACGGCAATGGAACAAGTCCGGGCATGACGGAAGAAATGTCGTGGGTCTCCCACCCGTCAACCTTTCGGGGTAATCCCCTGTCGAAGGGCCGCACTCAGTCGTTGTCGCGCCGGGCGCGGGTCGCCCCGAACTCGCTCAGCGGCGGCGAGAGGTAGCGCCTGAGCTCGGAAATATCCGCCGGCGGCCCCTCGCCCGCGGGACGGTCGCCCTGGAGCGTCACGCGGTTCATCAGGCGGCGCTGGGGATAGTAGTCGTGCAGCGCGGAGTGCTGCACCGAGCGGTTGTCCCAGAACACCACCATGCCGGGCCGCCAGCGGTGCCGGTAATGGTATTCGTGGCGCATCGTCCGGCGGTAGAGGAATTCGAGGATGGCCCGCCCCTCGTCCTCGTCCATCCCCTTGATGTGGGTGGTGAAGGACCGGTTGACGAAGATCGCCTTGCGCCCGGTCACCGGATGGACCCGCACCAGCGGATGGGTCGTCGGCCGGTAGAGTTCCTCGTAATGGCGCAGCCGGTCGCGCCCCTCCTTCGAGTTGGGAAAGAGCTTCTTGAAGGTGACGAAGTCGTGCACCGCCTCCAGACCGTCGAGCAGGCGCTGCATGCGGTCGGACAGCCCTTCCCAGAGCGCGTGCATGCTGCAGAACGCGGTGTCGCCGGCGGGCGACGGCACGATCTTCGCGCTCAGGATCGTCCCCATCGGCGGGCATTCGCGGAAGGTCTCGTCGGAGTGCCAGATATCGGTCGAGGGCGGCGGGTTGCCCTCCTTGTTGTCGAAGACGATCAGCTCCGGCATGTCCGCGTCGTTGGTCGAGAACGGATGGACGGAAAGCTCGCCCAACCGGCGGCCGAAGGCGACGAGCTGTTCGGGGCTCGGATCCTGGTCGGGGAAGGCCAGCACGCCGTGCTCGGCATGGAGCGCGAGGATCGCATCCGCCTGGGCCTGGGTCAGAGGCCGCTTGAGGTCGACGCCCGTAACCTCGGCGCCGCAGAACACGCCCGTCTTCTCGATCTTGAGTCCCGTCTTTTCCTCGACGGCATGGATCGCGGTCGTCGCCATGGTCGTTCCCCTCCGGCCGGTCGCGCGGCGGAGGGTAGCACGGGGAGGGCGGGGGTTGCGACAGGCGGGGGCGGAGAGCCTGACTATCGCCCGCGGTATATCCCGCCGCCGTTAACGGCCTCGCTCATCCGCACTGCCATTTCAGGTGGTGGGTGAAGCTGTCCTGAGACTTGAGGCCGCAATTGCCGCCCTTCTTCGTGAACGCATAGGTTCCATTGGCGCCCCAACCGTCGGGAAAACCGTCGATCGACACCTTGTTCTCGCCGGTCGAGGTGACGGTGGCGGTATACCCTTGGGCGCCTTCTACTTCCCATTTTCCCTTGCCCGCCGACCTGAACGACCAGTAATGCCCGTCGCCGTTGTCGACGTCGCCGGCCTTTGCGATGGATTTCATGATCCAGTCGAATTCCTCGGCGGCGGCCGGTGCCCCGGCAAGAAACAGCGCCGAGATCGCCAGGACCCCGACAAACCCTCCGGTCCCGTTCCTCATTGTCGTCCTCCTTTCGGTGAGTGGGGGCATCTGCGCATCGGAGCGTATCCATTTCGGATCGAAGCGCAACAGGCCGGCGGCCCGACGTCTCCCGCCCGGAGCACCCTTTGACTGGCGTAGTCACCGTTGACAACATACGCCATGAACCGCGACACGAGCCCGGTCGGTTGGGTCAAGGCCGCGCGGAAGGCGTTCGAGCGTTCCCCGCAACGGTCCGAAGCCGGCTGGCGCGGCTGAGAAGGGAGACGATGCGATGAGCGAAGGCGATTTCGAGCTGGTCGAGGGCAGCGGCAACGTGTTCCGCGACCTGGGCGATCCCGACGCGGACCTGAAGCAGGCCAAGGCGGTCGTCGCCGCCCGCATCGTCAGGGTGCTGGACGAGCGCGGGCTGTCGGTCCGCGGGGCCGCCGCGCTGACCCGCTTCGCCGCGGCGGACTTCTCGCGCATCCGCAACGCGGACCTCGGGCGGTTCACGCTCGACCGGCTGATGAAGATGCTGGCCGCGCTCGACGGCAGCCTGCGGGTCACGCTCCATGTGGATGCGGGGCATGGCACGGAGGGAGTCGCGGTCGGCCCAGGCTGACCTCACGGAATCCCGCCGGTCGAGGCAGATCGGCCGCTCAGCCGCGCCGGTAGATCGAACGCCGGTGCCCGACCCCGATCGCGAGCACCGGCAGTTCGGCCTCCCGGAGCTCGCACGGGATGCGGTCGTCGCCGACGCGGTAACGCCAGTATCTGCCGGGCCCTGAACCGTGCAACGGGGCGCCGGCCCTGCGCGGATCGTCGAGCCGGGCCAGGCGGTCCCGCAGGTAGACGCGGATCCGCGCCGCGTCGGGAGGATCGAGCTTGCCGATCTGCCTGGCCGCGCGCTCGGCAACCTCAATCTTCCCGGCCGGGATAGTCGTCCAGCTCGTCGAGCGAGAGGGTGCAGCCGCCGGTTTCGCGGTGTTCGGCGGCGGCCTTCTCGGCGGCATGCAGGTCCTCGAGGTCTTCCAGATGACGCTCGATCGCCTCGCGGATGTAGAACGTGGCGGTACGGCCCGAGCGGGCGGCGAGCGCCTGCAACCGGTCGTGGGTGGCGTCGGGCAGACGCACGGCGATCTGTTTCATGGGTGCCTACCATGGTTGACACGTGTATCGACCGCGCGGCTTCGAGGTTACCCCGCCGTTCGCCTCGACCGTCGAGGCAGGATCCCGACGCAAGGCGCTGACGCGACGGTTCGAAACGAAGACGGCCGATCGGCCCCCACTCCCGGTAGTGACCGCCGCGAAGCCCGATCCCGTCCCCCGGGGACGCGAAAATAGTCTCATATCGGGACAATGTTTCACGTGAAACAAAGGTCAACAATGCTGAATTATGTTTCACGTGAAACATCGGGCGGTGCCGGTCCCGCCCTACAGCTCCATGCCCCGGTTGTCCCAGGCGCGGCGCCACTTGCCGGGGAGGTCGGGGTCGAACAGGAGGCCGGTGTCGCCGGGCGCGATGACCCAGTCGTCGCGCGCGAGCTCGGATTCGAGCTGTCCCGGCGCCCAGCCGGAATAGCCGAGGAGGAACAGACCCCGCGGCGGTCCCTCGCTGCGCGCCATCTCGCGCAATGTCTCGGGATCGGCCGAGAGCCAGACGTTGCCTGCCACCTTGACCGAATTTCCGGTCGCATAGTCGCCGGAGTGGAGGATGAAGCCCTCGGTCGGCCCGACCGGCCCGCCGTAATGGACGGCGATCTTGCGGCCGGCGCGCTCGGCGGGGGCGGAGTCGGGATCGAGGATGTTCCCGGCCCAGTCCTCGGCCAGCACGCGGTTGATCACGAAGCCCATCGCGCCGTCCGGGCCGTGCCGGATCATGTAGATGACGGTGCCGGCGAAGCGCGGGTCGGGCATGTCCGGCGCGGCGACCAGGAACCACCCCTGCAGGCTGTCGGGCAGCAAACCCGTCTGCGCGACCGCCTTCCCCATCGCGGACAGGCCGACGACCGCGACGAGCAGGAGAGCGGCGCGGCGCGGGACTCCCCTCACAGCGGCGGCGCCTCCAGCACGCCGAGCCGGTGAGCGGGCGCGATCGGCGCCCCGGTGCGTTCCTGGAGCGCCGCGAAGTCGAGCCCTTCGACCATCTCGCCGACGACCAGCCCCGCCGGCGTCACGTCGATGACCGCGAGATCGGTGTAGATCCGGTCCACCGCCCCGCGCCCGGTCAGCGGGTAGGTCGCGCGCTCGACGATCTTGGGCTCGCCCCGCCGGGTGCAGTGGTCGGTCATCGCGTAGACCGCCCTGGCGCCGACCGCGAGGTCCATCGCGCCGCCGACGCCGGGGATCGCGCCTTCCGCCCCGGTCGACCAGTTGGCGAGGTCGCCGTTGGCCGCGACCTGGAACGCGCCGAGGACGCAGAGGTCGAGATGCCCGCCGCGCACCATCGCGAACGAATCCGCGTGGTGGAACAGCGACGCGCCGGGCAAGAGCGTGACCGGCTGCTTGCCGGCGTTGATCAGGTCCTCGTCCCGGGCGTCCTCCGGCGGTTCGGGCCCCATGCCGAGGATCCCGTTCTCGCTGTGGAAGATCACCTCGCGGTCGGCCGGCACGAAGTTCGCCACCAGCACCGGCTGGCCGATGCCGAGATTGACGAAGGCGCCTTCCGGAATGTCCCGGGCGATGCGCCAGGCGACCTGGTTGCGCGTGAGGCCCACGGTCACGGGTAACGGTCCCCCCTCAGGATCGCCTCGCGCTCGCTGATCGGCTCGGGCACCGCGACCACCCGGTCGACGAAGATGCCGGGGGTGACGACGGTTTCCGGGTCGATCCCGCCGAGCTCCACGAGGGTGCGCGCCTGGACGATCGTGGTCGCCGCCGCCATGCACATCAGCGGCCCGAAATTGCGCGCGGCCAGGCGGTAGGCGAGGTTGCCCCAGCGGTCGGCGCGCTCCGCCTTGATCAGCGCGAAATCGGCATGCAGCGGGTATTCGAGGACGTGGTCGCGGCCGCCGATCCTGCGGGTCTCCTTGCCCTCGGCCAGCGGGGTGCCGACCGTGGTGGGGGTGTAGAACCCGCCGAGACCGGCGCCCGCCGCGCGCAGCCGTTCGGCGAGCGTCCCCTGCGGCACCACTTCGAGCTCGACCTCGCCGGCCCGGTAGACCTCCTCGAACACCTCGGAGTGGGAGGATCGGGGGTAGGTGCAGATCATCCGGGCCACGCGCCGCTGCTCCAGCAGCGCGGCGAGCCCGATATGGCCGTTGCCGGCGTTGTTGTTGACCACAGTGAGGCCGCGCGCGCCCCGGTCGATCAGCGCGTGCATCAGCTCGGTCGGGGAGCCGGCCTCCCCGAACCCGCCGATCAGGACCGTCGCGCCGTCCGGGATGTCGGCGACCGCCTCGGCAATGTCCGCGACCCGCTTGTCGATCATCGCCGAATCCTAGGCAATGGCCGCCACCCCGTCCATATGCCGCCCGGTTGACCGATTTCCCGGCGCGGCCCAACCTGCCTTCATGGAAGCGCTCTGCCGCGACTGTTTCGCGACGGATGCCGGGACGGCGTGCGGCGCCTGCGGGTCGGACCGGGTCGCGCGGCACCGGGAGCTCGCCCGCCTCGCGATCGCCCATGTCGATTGCGATGCCTTCTACGCCGCGGTCGAGAAGCGCGACGATCCGGGCCTGCGGGACCGGGCGGTGCTGGTCGGCGGGAGCAGGCGGGGCGTCGTCATGGCGGCCTGCTACAACGCGCGCCGGTTCGGAATCCGCTCGGCGATGCCGATGTTCGAGGCGCTCCGCGCCTGCCCCGACGCCGCGGTGATCCGCCCGGACATGAAGAAATACGCCGCCGTCAGCCGCGAGATCCGGGGGTTGCTGAACGACGTCACCCCGGCGGTCGAGCCGGTCTCGATCGACGAGGCGGCGCTGGATTTGTCGGGCACGGAGCGGCTGCACCGCGCCGCCCCCGCGGCGACCCTGGCGCGGCTGGCGCGGCGGATCGAGAACGAGGTCGGAATCACGGTCTCCATCGGGCTGAGCTACAACCGGTTTCTCGCCAAGATCGCGTCGGGCATGGACAAGCCGCGCGGCTTCTTCGTCATCGGCAAAGGCGATGCGCGGCGGTTCCTGGCGGGCCAGCCGGTCACCCTGATCTGGGGCGTCGGCGAGGCGATGCGAAAGCGCCTGGCGGCCGACGGGATCGCGACCGTGGGCGACCTCCAGGGGATGGAGGAGGAGACGCTCGCGCGCCGCTACGGCGCGATGGGACGGCGGCTCGCGCGGCTTTCCCGGGGCCGCGATTCGCGGCCGGTGGGGGGCGGGTCCGGGCGCAAGAGCCTGTCGGCGGAGACCACCTTCGCCGAGGACCTCACCCGCCTCGACGATCTCGAGAAGCGCCTCTGGCCGCTCGCCGAGAAGGTCTCGCGCCGGCTCAAGGCGGAACGGATCGGCGCGCGCACGATCACGGTCAAGCTCAAGCGCGCGGACTTCCGGATCCGGACCAGGAGCACCACCCTCGCCCACGCGACCCAGATGGCCGAAACGATGTACCGGGCGGGCATCCGGCTGGTCGAGAAGGAGGTCGACGGCACGCCGTGGCGGCTGATCGGGATCGGCACGGCGAACTACGTCCCGGCCGAGGAGGCCGACCCGCCCGACCTCGCCGACCCGCGCTCGCTCAGGCGGCGCGACGTGGAACGCGCCATCGACAGCATCCGCGAGCGGTTCGGAGAAGGCTCCATCGGCCACGGGCGCGGGCTGCGGTAGCGCCCAATGTTTCACGTGAAACATAAGTCAGCATTGTTGACCTTTGTTTCACGTGAAACATTGTCCCGATATGGGACTATTTTCGCGTCCCCCGGGGACGGGGCGGTTCCGCCAAGCACGGGTCCGCGGGGCTGGGAGATCCCGGTTCGGACAAACGCGCCAGCGGTTTGCCGGAGGGAGCTGGCCCGAAGGTTGAGGAGTGACGGCGCGGACGCCCCGGTGGCGGGATGCGCCGTGCACCATCGCCCGATTTGTGCGTGCCGCGCGGTAAATTCATTACCGAAGGGTAGCGAATTTCTCGCGCAGCAGCGGTTCCGCCCGGACTCGGCACCCCCAACACGTCACGGCCGGACTTGTCCATTGCTGTCCGGTCTGGATCGGCTGGACCGGGTGCAAGGCGTCGGTACAGGCGGATTACCGGCCCACGCGCCGGGTCGGGACACGGCTTGCGGCCCGCCCGCCGCATCGTCGTTCCCCGCCGTCGTCCCCGGCTCCCCCGGTGTCACCCCGGACTTGTTCCGGGGTCCAGGCCTGCCCCGGACTACGATCCGGGGAAAGCCGGGCGAGGGCGGTGCCGGTCGCTCTGGACCCCGGAACAAGTCCGGGGTGACAACAAGGAGGCGGCGACGGTCTCGCTCATGGGCGTGGAGCCTGCCCCAAAGCCTGAACCGAACCGCGACGGGCTTCGCATCGGCGGTCCGGTTTCGCCTCCGCCGCCGTGGATCGCGACATTCGTCATGGTCGGCGGAGGCCGACCATCCACGTTTTGTTTTTCCCGTTTATCCCCTTGACACAACAGGACGGACCGGCATGATGGCTGGATGGACTTTCAGCCTCAGTTCATCCTTGCCGGACTTCTTCCGTTACTGGCGCGCGGCGCAGTCCGTGTGATGCCGAGCAAGTGGCGGAAGCATCGCCGGGTCGCCGGGTTAGGATTGTGGGGCTCGACAAAAGAATTGAGGCGTCACTTTGACGATACCGAGAAGACTAACGACAGGCATGTTCATTGGGTAGCAATCGAAGGCGCGTCCGCCATATTGACGAGACTCGCCATTCCATGCCCGCCGAAGGATGCCGGTCCAGAAATATGGCGGGCGTTTCTTGCGCACATTGTGGCCGCCGCAGCGGATGGAGACATCAGTACATGTCGAGCAGTACTGAGCGGGCATGATTGGAAGTCACTCGATGATTATTCTGGCTTCGGCGCACCGGCGCCGGCACCAGTGTCCATTGGTGATCGAACCGGAACGCCGGGAGTGAGTGTAGAGGAACGAATATTCACATCGAAGACAGCGGGGGAACTCTTCGCGAGCGTTGAGCACTTGACACAACTCGAAATGGAGCGAGTTGTGGCGCCTCACATCGGAAAATGGATAAGAGTTCAAAGTGTGATACAAGACATCCTGCCTGAGAGCGAATGTCTGAAGGTTTGGATTGGCCAGAAGTTTGATCCGACCCCAGTGTTGTTGTTTGAGAGAGACGTTTGGTTCGCCCATTTAGAAACTATGAGCCGTGGCCACACCATCGCTGCATGCGGGAAAATTCAGGACATTGGTCTTATGGCGATGGTCCTAAGGGATTGCGAAATAGTGGATGTGGAGGGAGAGAATGACACGTTTCGACGCCCTTCTCCGCGCCGTCCTGACTAAAGGCTCGCCACCAGATCGCCGAAAATCGCGCCCGGCCGCTGGCGCCGGTTGTAGCGATACTCGAATTTCTTCACGTACTTCGACAGGTGCTTCGGAGAAACGTGAACGTGTGTCCCGCGGATCGACAGTTTCAGCCGTGCCCAAAATCCCTCGATCCCGTTGACATGGCTGCCCTGGCGCACATATTCACCGGCCCCGTGGTTAACCGTCCGATGGTCGTAGCCGGCCCGGCCCAGTCCGCTATAGGACCGCAGTTCGTCGGTATGGACCGTGCTGCCCGGCTCGACGTTCTCGGTAACGATGGGCTGCAAGGTCCGCTTCTTCACGTCTGGAACAACCTTCGCCATCACGTCGCCGCCGCGTTCCAGCATCCCGAAAACGACCGTCTTGTTCGGGGCGCCGCGTCCGCGCTTCCCGCCAGTGGTCTTGCCGCCGATGTAGGTTTCGTCTGCCTCGACTTCTCCGCCCAGCGGCCATTCGCCGTCCACTTCGGCCATGTACTTGCGGATTTCGTGCGCCATACGCCATGCCGTCTTGTAGGTCACGCCGATCTGGCGCTGCAATTCCTTTGCCGCCACACCATGCCGCGAAGTCGAGAACAGGTGCATCGCGTAGAACCATTTATGCAGCGGCGTACGCGAGCGCTCCATGATCGTTCCGACTGTCGGGTGCAGCTGATGTTTGCAGTGCTGGCAGACATAGGCCCGCTCGCGCGTCATGCGATAGAACTTGCCATGTACGCCGCACTTCGGGCAGTCGATCTCCGTTCCGCCGTAGCGCTCGACCATGATGCGCCTTAAGCACGCTTCATCGTCCGGGAACTGCTGCTGAAATTCGTAGAACGTGGTCATGGCGATCTCCTATGTCCTGAATATAGGGATCGCCTCTTGTTGTGTCAAGGGGATAAACGGGTTGTTTTTTGTCGTTCCGCCGATAAGAAAAAACTCGTGGATGGTCGGCCTTCGCCGACCATGACGTGGAGGGGACGGCGCGCGGGCGCGGCCCCGGTCGATATGGCGAAGCGGGGATCGAACGCGGCGCCGTCGTGGACGGGGCGGAGGCGGCGCCGTTAGGATGGCGGGTGCGTAACCGAAAGGGCGGGAGGCGCCCGGTATCATGACGCTGACGAACGGCCTGCCCGAGCTCAGGAATCATATCCGCCAGATCCCGGACTTTCCGAAGCCGGGGATCCTGTTCTACGACATCTCGACGCTGCTGCAGCACGCCGAGGCGTGGCGGATGACGGTCGACGCGCTGGCCGATGCGGTCGCGCGGCATGAGCCGGACCGGCTGATCGGCATCGAGTCGCGCGGCTTCCTCGTCGCCGCCCCTCTCGCGCTCAAGCTCGGGCTGGGCTTCACCATGGTGCGCAAGAAGGACAAGCTGCCGGGCGCCACGATCGGCCACGAATACGCGCTCGAATACGGCACCGACACGGTCGAGATCCAGGCCGACGCGCTCACGCCGGGTCAGCGCGTCGTGGTGCTCGACGATTTGCTGGCGACCGGGGGCACGATGAACGCCTCGATCGAGCTGCTGCGCGCGGTCGGCGCGGACGTGCGCGGCGCGGCCTGCATCATCGAGCTCGCCTTCCTCGACGGGCGCGCCCGGCTCGACGTGCCGGTCGACACGCTGGTCTCCTACGACTCCTGAACCACCCGGTTGGCGAGCGTCCCGATGCGGTCGATCTCGACCTCGATCGTATCGCCCGGCTTCATGTAGAGCCTGGGCGTGCGCCCGTGGCCGACCCCGTGCGGGGTCCCGGTCGAGATGACGTCGCCCGGCGCCAGCGGGGTGAAGCCCGAGACATAGGCGATCAATTTCGGAATATCGAAGATGAAGTCGGCCGTGTTGCCGTCCTGCACGGTCTCGCCGTTGAGCCGCGTGCGGACGCCGAGCGCGTGCGGGTCGGGAATTTCGTCGGCGGTGACGAAGCAGGGGCCGAAACCGCCGGTGTTGGGAAAATTCTTGCCGGCCGACAGGTTCTCCTCCTGCCAGTCGCGGATCGAGCCGTCGTTGAGGATGGTGTAGCCCGCGACATGGGACAGCGCGTCGGCCTCCGCGATATAGCGTCCGGCGCGGCCGATGACGACAGCGAGCTCGCCCTCGAAATCGAAGGCGTCCGACACGCGCGGCCGGACGACCTCCCGCCCGTGGCCGACCAGCGCGTCGTGATATTTGAGGAACACGCTCGGCACCGTCGGCACCGCGCGGTTCATCTCGCGCACATGGACCATGTAGTTGAGGCCGATGCAGACCAGCTTGGCGGGATGGCCCAGCACCGGCAGCCAGCCGATCTCCGTCAGCGTCACCCTGGGCGCGCCCGCGACCGCCGCCGCGACCTCTTCCAGCGCATCGGCCCGCAGCGCGTCGACGATGCCCGAATAGCCGGTCGCCGCGCCGAGATCGGCGACCGCGTCCCCCGCCAGCGCGCCCCAGCTCGTGGCGCCGCCATGCTCGAAGGTCAGCAGCTTCACGATCCGCTCCTTTTGGCGGCGGGCGGTCGGGCGGCGAAGCGCGAGTCCTTGAGGCAATGCCGGCCCTCGGCGTCCTGCCACAATATGTCGTCGGCGTGCAGCTTCCCGAGCGCGCGGGCGACCGCCTGGAACCCGTCGTCGGCGTAGCGCTCGGCGAGCTCGGCGAAATAGGCCGGCGCCTCCTCGATATCCGCGCGGATGCGCTCGGCGAGACCGTCGATGTCCGCTTCCGCCATCGCCGCCGCGCCCGCCCCGTTGGCGGGACCGAGATAGTCCTCCAGCCGGACGCTGTCGGCATAGGCGTAGGCGATGCGGTGGAAGCGCGCGCGCGGCACGTCGTCGGAAATGGTGGCGTCGATCCCCATCTTGGCGGTGGTCGGCACCTTGCCGGGCTCGATCCTGAGGCTGGGGTCGAGCGGCTTGGACCGCGCGTTGGAGATTATCAGCACGTCGCGGTCGGCCTGCACCCTTGTCGCCACCGCCCATTCGACGTCGACGGGATCGAACACGTCGATATCGTCCTCGACCACGGTGACGTGCTTCATGTCGGCGACCGAGAGCGCGGCGGTAATCGCGTTCTTGCCGTCGCCGGGGTGCGGCCGGATGGCGATTACCGCGTGCCAGTGGCAGCACCCGCCCGGCGTGATGTTGACCGCGGTGACCTGGACGCCGGCCTCGTGGCAGACCCGGCGGACGGCGGCCTCGTAGATCGGCCCGGACGGCCAGATGTTCTCCCACGGCATGTGGAGCGCGTAGTAGACCGCGTCGTTGCGCATCGCGATCGCCTTGACGCGGACCAGCGGGTTCCAGTGGAGCCCGCCCATCAGCCGGGTGAACTCGCCGAAGCGGCCCTCGGGGCGGGTCCAGCCGGTCGGCAGGATCTCGGCTTCCAGCACGATCTCGGCATCGGCGATGCACTCGATGTCGACCGTCTTGCAGGGGGTGAGCGCGAGCCCCTCGCCCCGCATCCCGCCGGCGATGGCGACCTCGCTGGTCCCGATGGGCGCCTTGTAGGTGGCGGCGATGACCTCGATCGGGTGGGTGCCGATATTGATCGAGACCGGCAGCGGCTCGTTCCTGGCGAACGCCTTCTCGGCGAAGCGCCGAAGGTTGTTGGGGGTGACGATGTCGATGCCGGTGAGCGCGGGCTCCTTGACGAGGTAGCGGTAGACGCCGGCGTTGAGCCCGTGCTCGCCGTCGGGATCGCGGGCCAGCGTCACGCCGGCGGTGATCATCGGCCCGCCGTCGAGCACCGAGAAGAGCGGGATCGGCAGGCGGTAGAGATCCACCGCGTCGCCTTCGAGCAGGGTCTCGCGGGCGGGCCCGGCGTTGACCGAGCGCGGCTCGACGGGGCGGTCGAGCCCGGCGCGCACCCTGGCCTCGATCCCGCCGAATTCGCAGCCCATCGCGACGGCGAGCCGGTCGCGGTGGTTGATCACGCCGGAGACCACCGGCATGTCGTAGCCCGCGACGTCGGTGAACAGCAGCGCCTTGTCCGACTGGTCGACCAGCGCCGCGATATGGCGGATATCGACCTCCCGCGAAATCTCGACCAGCTGGTCCGCCGCGCGCAGCTCCCCCAGGAGTTCGCGAAAATTCTCCGCCATGCGTCCGCCCCGTTCCGGTTGCGGCCGGACGGTATCACCGGCGCCGGGGCGATGCCAACGCGCCCTTCGATACGGCGCTGGCGCGCCTACTCAGGATGAGGGGAGGGGTTGAGGGCGGCCGGAAAAGCCCTCATCCCGAGTAGGCCCCGAAGGGGCCGTATCGAGGGACGCCCTACCCCCGCGGCACCTCGGGCCGGCTCGCCACGAACACGGCCGCGCCGCAGATCGTCGCGACCAGCGAAGCCGTCGCCGCCCAGTGGAACCCGGTGAAGAACACCAGCACGACGATGGCGAGCGTCATGAACCCGAGCGCCGCCACCTTGGCGCGGCGGCGGATCACCCCGTGGCTCTGCCAGTCGACGACCGGCGGCCCGAAGCGCGGATGGGCGAGCAGCCAGCGGTGGAACCGTTCCGAGCTCCTGGCGAACGCCCACACCGCCACCAGCAGGAACACCACCGTCGGCATCCCCGGCACCACCACGCCGATCGCGCCGAGCCCGACGCAGACCCAGCCCAGCGTCAGATAGGCGTAGCGGACGAGGGGGGCGCGCATGGCCGGACTATAGCGGAATGTTCGTGAAGGTCTTGCGGGTCGCCATTGCGCGATCCACCTTACGAAATTATTATCAAGGAAAGGAGAGCACGAACCATGATCGTCAAGATCACATCGAAACGCCAGGTCACCTTTCCGGCGCGCGTGCTCGACGCGTTGGGCGTCGGCCCCGGAGATCGGCTCGAACTCGACGAAGGGCCCGATGGCTTCATCCTTCGTCCGAGACGCGTCGACCCGTCCCGCCTGGGCACGTTGAAGGGCAAGATCCCATCCGGACATCCGCCGTTCGATCTCTCGACATTCCGCGACGAACGTCATGACCCGGCGCTTCGGGATTGATACCTCGATCCTCGTGCGGCTAATAACCGGCGATCCCGAAGCCGGATTCCGGTACTGCGTGCGTTGTATCGGCTCCCTGATAGACGAGGGTTGCGAGGTCTTTGCGTCGAACCAGGTGATCGGCGAAGCCTATGTCGCGGTGCAGCACCATTACGGCATATCGAAAACCGACGCGCGTTCGGCGTTGCACGCGGCGCTGCGGAGCGGCCTTGTCGCACCGTTGAACGGGAGGACGGCGATCACGGCGCTCGAAGCCTCCGACGGGGCGGGCTTGCTCGACCGCCTCATTGCTGACGACTATGCGCGGGCGGATTTGGAGACGCTGACACTGGACCGAAAGATGGCCCGCCTCGCCGATACGCGCCGCCTGTAGGCGGCCGGTTCGGCGGTGAAACCCGCGCGAATACACACACCGCGACCAGCAGAATCACCACCGTCGGGATGGCGGGCAGTCCCTCGCCCATCGCGCAGAGCGCAGAGCGATCGCGCGGGGAGCGGACTATCGCCGACGAAGAACCGGTTCGCTTTGACGACGAGAGGATGTGAACAATATCAATTCGTGCGGACTATACGTACTCGGACGTCGCATGGGTACGGAAGCGATCTACTCCCAGTAATATGTCCTTGTCTCATTCACCACAATCAAGACAATACTTTCTGAACACCTCAGCACGAACTACACGAGCTCGCCGAGCATGAGTCGCCTGATACATATAGGAATAATATTGGTGAAACTCTGACCCTGCATTAAACCTATTTTCCATCACGCTTTCTTCTAGAACATTTAACCGATCCTTAATGTCTCCTGGCAAAACATCCAAGTTTCCTGCAAATTCCACGACTAAAGTGAAAAAATTTGACTTTCTGAACCACATCGAATCAGTTGGTAGATCTAACGCCGTTATGGTATTGAAAGTTTGCCTCAACAATGATACCATACTAATCATGTTAGGATAAACGTCATTAAATTCTGCTACCTTTGGCTCCACTCCCCCGTCTTGTGCAAAATATCCACCATTCTCAAGTGTTGACATAACTAATAGGATAAAATGTAAATCAGCCATCCGTGTAAATTCTGATTCTCTTAACACGCCATATTGAGCCAAATCCACACCGTCCAATATTCTCTTCGCGGCTTGGATAAAATGCCCATCATAAATAGCATTGTGTATCTCGATGTCATCTAGCTTAAACTTCGTCAGGTTGATTCTACGGAATATCTCTCGTGTGGTTTGATCGTCCACCTTGCCTATGTCTCTCATGACTATTTGGTAACTCAAAAATTCCTGCTTTTGCGTGTCAGTCAAGCTTTGAAAAGTGGGAATTTTAGCGAGGGGCTGAGAAAAATTTCCTTCTATATAATTTCTAATGGTCGTGAGTCTTTGCTGTCCATCTATAACAAGCCTTGTGGTGCGGAGCTTATCGACATCCACCCCACCCTCAGAAACGTAGATTTCGGGAAAAGGCAACCCACTGAGGATTGTATCGACAAATGCTTCTTGGTGCTCTATCGTCCAGACGAACTTCCTTTGAAAATCAGGCTGCAATACCAACTTCTCTTCCTTAATCAACTGATATATGTCGGCGATGGTCGGATTGGTGACGCTGGGCTTAATTTGCACTGTCATGAAGCCTCTCCACTTCCAGTTTAGATTGTAATGATGCGAGACCGTGAACTGTATAGCGCTCTAGATAGTCGTAGCTCTTGAAGGCACCACCTGTTACTTTATAATCCCCAACTTCACTTTTTCCATATGAAATGGAATTAAAGTATGAAAACCATTCTTGCCTAATTTTATCAACCCGAAAGGAATAAGGAAGCAAATCAGGCCTCATCCACCCAATCGCGCTATATTCTAGAAATCTGTGATATTGCCCTAGTTCATCCGCAGAAACAGACTTTCTCGACTCGCGAAGCTGCATTTGATATTCGTAAATGTGCTCCATCATGCGATCATAAAGAGTGCCTGATATTATTGCAACGTCGATATCGGAATCGTAATCGAATGTCTTCTTCTTGAATGGGCTAAATCCAAGCTTAGCAGACCCCGTTATGAAGACTTCATGGAAGTGTATTGAAAACTGATCTGCAATTCGTTTTCGGAACTGATAATACGAATCTTCATTTCCCTCAAAAATCGCGGGGTTGCCGTGCAGTGCTCTGCGGCGACAAAAATCGAGCAATAGGTCGACGTCAGTTATCGCTGCGAGTTCATCCAAGAAAGCAGTAAGCTGTATCATAAGACTTTCAATTGCATCGCTTCTGCGAAGCTACATTGTTAAGTCTGTCCTAGTGTCTTGTTTCAGAAATTACTAGTCAAGTTGTTGGGATTGTGATTCTGTGCGCCCCGGTTCACCGGGTTGGAGGCGCGGATGGCGCGGGGCAAGGCAGTAGCGATTGAACTGAGCGACGAGGAGCGGGTTGAGCTGGAGCGTCGGGTTCGGCGGCGCAAGTCGTCGCACGGGGCGGCGCGTCGGGCACGGATCGTGCTGTTGGCGGCGGACGGGCTGAGCAACCTGGCGATTGCGGAGAAGCTGGGGGTGTCGCGGCTGACCGTGGGCACGTGGCGTCGGCGCTTCGCCGGCAAGCGGCTCGACGGGCTCGCCGACGAGCCGCGCCCCGGCGCGCCCCGCAAGATCGGCGACGACAAGATCGCCGAGGTGGTGACGCGGACGCTGGAGACGGCGCCCGACGATGCGACCCACTGGAGCCGCCGCTCGATGGCCCGGGCCACCGGCATCTCGGCGACGACGGTTCACCGCATCTGGGGCGCCTTCGGCCTGCAGCCGCACCGGGTCGAGACCTTCAAGCTGTCGAGCGATCCGCTCTTCATCGACAAGGTACGCGATATCGTCGGGCTCTATCTCGACCCTCCGGACCGCGCGCTGGTGCTCTGCGTCGACGAGAAGAGCCAGATCCAGGCGCTCGACCGCACCCAGCCGCTGCTGCCCATGCGCCCCGGACAGGCGGAGCGGCGCTCACACGATTACAGGCGGCACGGCACGACCACGCTCTTCGCCGCGCTGGACGTGGCGGCGGGCACGGTCATCGGGAGCTGCATGAGACGGCATCGGGCGCGCGAGTTCCGCGCCTTCCTCGACGAGGTGGAGCGCAACCTGCCCGCCGACCTCGATATCCATGTCGTCATGGACAACGCTTCCAGCCACAAGACCAAGCTGATCCAGGACTGGTTCGCCAAGCGGCCGCGCTGGCATCGCCACTTCACCCCGACATCCTCGTCATGGATCAATCAGGTCGAGCGCTTCTTCGCGCTCCTCACCGAACGGCAGATCAAGCGCGGCGCCCACCGCTCGACCGCCGAACTCGAAGCCGCCATCGAACGCTACATCGAGACCTACAACCGAGACCCCCGACCGTTCCGCTGGACCAGATCGGCCGACGACATCCTCGCTTCCGTCGAACGCTTTTGCCAAAGAACACTCAGCGTCCACGAAAAAGTTGAATAAAAACTTCTGAATCAGGACACTAGTCCACGTATCGCGCAAATATCAATTCCAAAGTCAAATCCCACAGCCCGACGGGTCAGGCCACGCCTCCTCGACGGTAAGGACAACCGGATAGGTGAGGCACATGGTACATATCGTATCTTGTTGCTTACTTATGTCAATGTTCCATCCGGAAAGCTATAGAAATTTGTTTTCAGACGTAATCGGATATCTTCTTTTTCCTTTGGCTGCCCTCACGCTAGGCTCCATGCTCGGCTCGCCCGCGCAACCAGAGGAACCACCATGGCCCTATACCAGAACGAGAAGGACATCGTCGGCGAGGGGTTTCTGGAGGACACCTATCTGCTGTGGTGCGAGCGCGAGGGGCCGCCGATCGCCGAGGAGTTCTGCATCGACCTGTTCGACGTGGAGACCGCGCCGTGGCCGCGCATGGGGTGCAACGCGGCCTTCGTGCATCTGAAGGGGCGCGGCGACTTCATGTCGGTGTTCCTGCTTGAGCTCCCGCCGGGCCAGGCGACGGAGCCGCAGCAGCACATGTTCGAGGAGGTGATCTACGTGCTGTCGGGGCGCGGCTCGACTACCATCGAGACCGCCGACGGGCGCACCCACAGCTTCGAATGGGGTCCGAAGAGCGTGTTTGCGCTGCCGCTCAACTCGAAATACCGCCATTTCAACGGCTCGGGCACGGAATCGGCCAAGCTCGCCTCGTCGACCTCGGCGCCGCTGATGATGAACTGCTTCCACAACGAGGAATTCATCTTCGACAACGACTTCCGCTTCCCCGAGCGCGAGGGCAAGGAGAGCCACTTCTCGGGCGAGGGCGATTTCGTGCCCAAGCGCCCGGGCAAGCACATGTGGGAGACCAACTTCGTCCCCGACGTGAGCAAGTTCGAGCTCCGCGAGTGGCCGGAGCGCGGCGAGGGCTCATCCAACATCATGTTCATCCTGGCCGAAGGCACGATGCACGCGCATTGCTCGGAGATGCCGGTCGGCACCTACAAGAAGGCGCACCGCCACGGCCCCGACTTCCACGTCTACTGGGTCACCGGCGAAGGCTATTCGCTCTGCTGGTGGGAGGGCGACGAGGAGATGATGTACTACCCGTGGAAGCACGGCGTGGTGTTCGCGCCGGCCGATCTGATGTTCCACCAGCATTTCAACGCCTCGGCCGGGCCGGCGCGCTATTTCCCGGTCGCTTACGGCTCGCTCCGCTATCCGCTGACCGAATCCAAGCGGCGGCTGTTCGCGGGCGGCGACGTCGACGTGAAAAAGGGCGGCGACCAGATCGAGTGGGCCGACCAGGACCCCAGGGTGCACCGCATGTTCCTCGAGGCGCTCGCCCGCAACGGCGTCGAATCGCGCATGGGCAATTCGATCGACGAGACCCCCTATCTCGCGGCCCAGTAGACCATGCACGAGCTCGACTACGCGCATTTCCACCCGGCCTCGGAGCGCGAGGCCGAGTTCATCCGGGACACGATCTGGAAGGCCGACAATGTCGAGCTGACCACGGTCGGCGTCGACGTGGGCTCGTCGACCTCGCATCTGATGTTCGCCAGGGTCCACCTGCAACGGCTGTCGGAGGCGCTGTCGAGCCGTTTCGTCGTCGTCGGGCGAGACCTGTTGTGGCGCTCGCCGATCCTGCTCACCCCGTACCGCGCGGACTACACCATCGACGCGGACGGCTTGAAGGCGTTCTTCGACGAGGCGTTCCGGGAGGCCGGTCTCACCCCGGACGACATCGACTCCGGCGCGGTGATCCTGACCGGCGAGGCGCTCAAGCGGGTCAACGCGCGGGCGATCGCCGACCTGTTCGCCGAGGAGACCGGCAAGTTCGTCTGCGCCTCGGCCGGCCACAACCTCGAATCGGTGATGGCGGCGCACGGTTCCGGCGCGGTCAGGCTGTCGAAGGCCGAGGACAAGGTCTTCCTCAACGTCGATATCGGCGGCGGCACCACCAAGTTCGCGCTGTGCAAGGGGGGCGAGATCGTCTCGACGGCGGCGGTCGCGGTCGGCGGGCGGTTGATTGCCTACGATGACGACAACGCGCTGGTGCGCATCGAGGGCCCGGCGCGGCAGATCGCCGAGGACGCCGGTATCGCCCTTGTCCCCGGCGCCGCGCTCGATCCCGGCGACCGGCGGGCGCTGGTGCGGCGCATGGTGGACGTGCTGGTCGGCTGCATCCGCCAGGAAGAGCCGGATTCGCTCGCCCGCGGCCTCCTGGTCACGCCGCCGCTCGACTCCTCCCCGAAGCCGGACGTGATCTCGTTCTCCGGCGGCGTCTCGGAATACATCTACGAGCGGGAGGGCGACCCGCACGGCGATCTCGGCAAGTCGCTCGCCCACCATATCCACCACGCGCTGACCGAAGAGCGCATCCCCTACCCGGTCTACGATCCGGGCCAGGGCATCCGCGCGACCGTGGTCGGCGCTTCGCAATTCTCGGTCCAGGTGTCGGGCAACACCATCATGGTCTCGGACGAGGCGGCGCTGCCGCTCCGCAACGTGCCGGTGGTGCGCATCCGCGCCGACCTCTCGGGCGACATCGAGCCCGCTTCGGTCGAGAGCGAGATCGGCGCGGCGCTGAGGCGCAACGACATCGACCCGACCGAGACCAACGTGGCGCTCGCCTTCCGCTGGGAAGGGCTGCCGCTGCACGGAAGGCTGCACGACCTCGCCGCCGGGCTCCGCGACGGGCTGCGCGACGCGCTGGCGGAGAAACGGCCGATCGTCCTGATGATGGAGGGCGATACCGGCCGCACGCTCGGCCACATCCTGGAGGACGAGTTCGATGTCGGGGTCGACATCGTCTCGGTCGACGGGGTGCAGCTCAAGGATCTCGACTATGTCGATATCGGCGCGATGATCCACCCGACCGAGGTGGTGCCGCTGATCATCAAGTCGCTCCTGTTCTCGACGCCTGATGCGAGCGCCGAGGCATCCGCCGCGTCGCACGTCCAGGCGTGACGGCGCGAATTCACCGTTCCAGCAGTCCGAGAGAGGCCGATAATGAGCAAATGGATCGCCCGCGCCCTTGCGCTCGCCGCCGCCGCGGCACCCGGAACCGCGCTCGCCCACCACGGCGGGCCGGCGGATATCGCGGTCTTCGGTGCGGCTGGCGTCGCGGTAGCCGTCGCGGCTGCCTTGCTCGTCGCCGGGATTCGCCGGAGGCGTGCGCGGGCCTAGGGCGATCCTGTATCCATAGAGCCCTCTTTCCTCCGTACCTCACCGTCATGGTCGGCGAAGGCCGACCATCCACGTTTTTTTGTTCTTCGGTCGGCGCAGAAAAACTCGTGGATGGTCGGCCTCCGCCGACCATGACATGAGGGGCGCCAGCGCCATGACCGTCCGATGACGGCGGCCGCGACAGCCGTTCGCCGCGAGGTCGAGGCGGTGGGCCTCATAAGCGCGGCGCACTTTCTCAGCCATTTCTACCAGCTCGCCCTGCCGCCGCTGTTCATCCTGATCCATGACGATCTCGGGATCGGATACCTCGCGCTGGGCACGGCCGTCGCGGCCTACAACATCGCGACCGCCGTCCTGCAAACGCCGATAGGGTTCACGGTCGACCGGATCGGCGCCCGGGGCGTGCTGATCGCCGGGCTCGCGGTCAACGCCGCGGCGATCGCGGCCGTCGGGTTCGCGGAGACCTATTGGGGACTCATGGCGGCGATGATCGTCGCCGGCGCCGGAAACGCGGTCTTCCACCCGGCCGATTTCGCGCTGCTGTCGTCGTCGGTCGACGACCGCCGCCTGGGGCGCGCGTTCAGCCTTCATTCCCTTTCCGGGTCGCTCGGCTTCGCCGCGGCGCCGGTATTCGTCCTCTTCCTCGCCAGCGTCTGGGACTGGCGGACCGCGCTGATCGCGGCCGGCGCCGTGGGCCTCGCGCTCGCCTGCGCGCTGCCGGCGTTTTCCGGCTCGATCCGCGACAACCGCGCGCGCGAACGGAAACAGAAGAGCGCCGACTGGACCCTGCTGTTCGACCGGACGATCCTTTCCTTCTTCGGCTTCTATGCGCTCTCGGCGGCGGCCGGCGCCGGGATCAGCGGTTTCTCGGTGGTCGCCTTCATCGCGATCTACGGCGCCAGCCCGGAGCTCGCCGGCGGGGTGCTCACCGCGTTCTACCTTTTGACCGGGCTCGGCGTCGCCCTGGGCGGCTATATCGCCGACCGGTCGAAACGTCCCGACGCCGTGCTCGGCATCTGTTACGCGGCGGCGGCCTGCGCGCTGATCGCGGTGGCCACGGGGGCGCTCGCGTTCTGGCTGGTCACGGTCGCCTTCTGCATCGCGGGCGCGTTCCGGGGCATCGTGAACCCGAGCCGGGACGTGCTGCTCAAACGCCTGACGCCCGCGGGGGCGGTCGGCACCGTCTTCGGCTTCGTCACCACCGGCTTCAATGTCGGGCTGGGTACCGCCCCGGTGCTCTATGGCTGGATGATGGATCTCGGACGCCCCGACGCGGTGTTCTGGATCGCCGCCGGCTTCACCGTGCTGACCATCGGCATCGTCTTCGCCGCGCGGAGGCCGGTGGCGGCGGCGGCCGATTGACAGCGCGCGGCGGCGGCCCGCCATAATGGCGAAACCGGGGGAGAGGGATCCATGGCCGACCTCGAGCTTTCGATCGCGCTCGAACGCTACGACCGCCACGTGCCGTTCTTCATGGGGCTGGTCGAGCCGCCGGAGGGGCTGAAGCTCAAGCCGCTCGAAGTGGGCATGGCGCCGCCCAGGCGCGACGGGGTGGACCGCCACCGCCGCTTCCTGGAGGACGGCGAGTTCGACATCGCCGAGACCTCGCTCTCCTCCCACATCATCGCCACCGGCCGGGGCGCGCCCTTCGTCGGCATCCCGGTGTTCCCGCGCCGGCTGTTCTCGCAGAACCACATCTTCGTCAACGCCCGCGCCGGCATCGAGACGCCGAAGGACCTGATCGGCAAGCGGGTGATCCTGCGCACCTTTCAGACGACGATGTCGGTGCTGGCGCTGGGCGACCTCAAATTCGAGTACGGCGTCCCGTGGGACAAGGTGCGCTGGATCGTGGCCGACGACGAGGTCATGCCGCTCGGCGACGAGAAGGGGATCGAGGTCGAGCGCATCGGGCTCGAAGACGATGTCGGGCGCATGCTGGTGGAGGGCAAGGCCGACGCGATGGTCCACCCGCACCCGCCGCCCGCCGTGCTGGAAGCCGGCGACAAGGTGCGGACGCTGTTCCCCGACCGGCGCGCGGAATCGATGGCCTATTACGCGAAGCACGGCTACTACCCGATCATGCACGTGATGGCGGTGCGCAAGCCGCTGATCGAGGAGCATCCCTGGCTCGCGCGCTGCGTGATTTCGCTCTGGGAGGACGCGAAGGCCCAGACCCGGGAGTTCTACGAAGATCCGGGCCGGTCGACGCTCGCCTTCGCGCGCAACGAGTTCGAGGACCAGCTCGCCGCGCTCGGCGCCGATCCCTGGCCGTCCGGGATCGCCGCCAACCGCAAGAACCTCGAACGCTTCATCTCCTATTCCCACGACCAGCGCCTGATCGACGCGCCGGTCCCGGTCGACCGCCTGTTCCACGAATCGACCTGGGACAGCTAGCTCTCGTCCCTTTGAGATGGAACCGCTTGGCCCGTTCTTCCCGACGTCATGGTCGGCGCAGGCCGACCATCCACGATTTGTTTTTGTCGTGGATGTAGGAAAAACTCGTGGATGGTCGGCCTGCGCCGACCATGACGAATGAAGGGAGACACCCCATGGCCGAGATCCCCGTTCCGTACAGCCATGACGGCCGCGATTTCGAAGGGATGCTGGTCTACGACGACTCGGTGAGCGAACCGCGGCCGGCGATCCTGATGCAGCCGGACTGGCTGGGCGTCTCCCGCCACGGGATCGACATCGCCAAGGATTTCGGCGGCGGCGACTATGTCGTCATGATGGCCGACATGTTCGGCGCGGGCTACGGCGATCGCGAGAAGAGCTTCGACGAGCTGATGAAGATCTCGCGCGAGGTCCGCGCGGACTTGCCCCACATCCTCGGCTGCGGCGCGGCGGCTGATGAGGCGATGACGGCGGAGGGCGAAGCGCGCGGGCTGATCGACCCGGGAAAGCGCGGCCTCATCGGTTATTGCATCGGCGGCGGCTTCGCCCTCGAACAATCGCGCGCCGGCGCCGATTTCGGCGGGACGGCGGTGTATCACGTCACCCTCCCCGCCCCGGTCGACCCCGGCGCCAAGCCGGACTTCAAGGGGCGGATGCTGGTGTTTCACGGATCGGCCGACCCGGTGACGCCGCTCGAAGCGATCCACGACCTGGAAGCGGAACTCACCGGGGCGGGCGTGGACTGGCAGACGATGATGTACGGCCACGCCGGCCACTCGTTCTGCGACATCGGCATGTTCAACGAGCTGCAGCGTTACGACGAGAAGCTGACCGCGCAGTCCTACGCGATGACGCGCTACTTCTTTTCAGAGATTTTCTGATCCGGACTCTTGCGCCGGGTCCGCGCCGACCGACTCGCGGGCACACCCGATGGCCGGCTATCGGATGCCGCCTGGCGACCTTGACAGTGTTGTAGCTTAAAGCTACATACCGACGGTGAAAGACATTGCTTACAGCCGCTCGGCATTGAGGGCACTGGCCCGGATGCCAAGGAATTTGGCGGGGCGTATTCGGGAGAAAATTCGATCCTATGCGGACGATCCGGCGTCGCAAGCCAACAACGTGACGCGGCTCAAAGGACAGGACGGTCCGGTACGCCTGCGAGTGGGCGGTTGGCGTATCGTGATGCGGGACGAGAACGTGCTCCACGTCCTGTACGTAACCAGCCGCGGAAGCGCATACAGGGAAGAACCGCCATGAGCGAAACCATCGCGATCCCAAGGCTGGAGTACGAACGCCTGCTTGCGGTCGAAGAGGACTTCGCGGACATGCAGGCGGCGCTAACCGTCGAGGCCCAAATCGCAAGCGGCGTCGAGGAACTCGTTCCTTCGCATGTTGCCGACCGGCTGATCGACGGAGAATCGCCCCTGCGGGTCTGGCGCGAGTACCGCGCCTTGTCGCAGTCCGCGCTTGCGCGCATTTCGGGCGTTAACCGGGTTCAGATTGTCGAAATAGAGGCGGGACGCGGCAACGGCTCCGTGCACACGCTTCGCAAACTTGCCGATGCCCTGGGTATCGCGGTGGACGACATCGTTCCCGCGTGAACGGGAACGGCTACTCCGCCGCCGCGAGGCGGCCGTCGGCGTCGGCGAAACCCGGCGCGACCTCTTCCATGAAGCGCTGCATCTCGTCCTTGACCCGTTCGTGCGGCTTGAGGCCGACGTTGAAGTAGAGGATCACCTCGGCGAACCCCGCGTCCTCGACCTTCTTCAGGGTCTCGCCGATGGCGTCGGCGTCGCCGACCAGGATCGACTTGTCGGTCAGCCCTTCGGGCGTCATCGCCTTCATGTTCTTCACCATGTCGACGAAGTAGTGATAGGTGGGGGGCGCCTTCTCGATGTCCTGGGGCAGCGCGTGGATGCAGCATTCCTGGAAATAGCGGACTTGGCTGGTCCGCGCCGCGAGATCCTCATCCCGGCTGTCGGCGAAATGCGCGAAATAGCTGCAGATCATCCGCCCCGGCGGATTGCCGTGCTTCGCGCAGGACTCGCGGTAAATCTCGGCCATTTCGCCCAGACCGCCGAACTGCATCGCCGCGGCGAACGGCGCGACGACGACGTTGTGGCCGAGCCTGCCCGCAAGCTCCAGCGACGGGCGGGAGAAGCACGCGACATAGATCGGCGGCGGCGTCTGCACCGGCTTCGGCGTGACGGAGACGTTCTCGAAGTCGTAGAATCGGCCCTTGTGGGTGACCGGCTCGGTCTCGGTCCACAGGCGGTGAAGGACTTCCAGCCCCTCCGCGAAGGCCTCGGTGTTGTTCTCATACGGCGCGTCGAGCGGGATGTACTCGCGCTTGTCGTAGCCGCGCCCGGTGGCGAAATCGACCCGCCCGTCGCTCAGCAGGTCGAGCGTCGCCCATTGTTCCGCGACCCGGATCGGATGGTGCAAAGGCAACACGTTGACCGCCGGGGCGAGGCGAATGCGCTCGGTCACGGCGGCGACATAGCCGAGAACGATATCGGGGCAGGAAAGCACGCCGAGGGTCGAGAAATGGTGCTCGCCGATCCAGGCCGAATGCATGCCCACGGCCTCGGCATGGATCGCTTCCGCCGCGATGTCGCGGATGTAGTCGTTGGCGGTGCGCTCGTTGCCCACATAGTGGTTGTCGCTGAGCGTGAAATAGCCGAACTTCATGGTTTCCTCCCGTCTGCGCGGAGCGCAGGGCTTCGGCGGCTCAACCGCCTTTCCTGATCGTGATGCGAAAAACCTCGCCGTCCTCGGCCGCGTCGACAAAAGCATGGGACGCCGCTTCGCAGAACGCCCGGAAATCCTCCACGGCGGCCGGATCGGTCGCGAGGACGAGCAACTCCGAACCGGGATCGAGCGCCTTGATCGCCTTGCGGGCGCGGAGCACCGGCAGCGGGCATTTCAGCCCCGTCGCGTCCAGGCGCTCGGTCATTCCGTCTCCCTTCCGGGCCCGCGCGCAAACGCGCGGTTGGCTGGGGCGCCAGGAATCGAACCTGGGATCACGGGATCAAAACCCGTTGCCTTACCGCTTGGCTACGCCCCAGCAACAGGCCAGGGCAAGATAGGTTCAATCATTTGGACCCGCAACAAGGCCCGCCCGTGGAGCCGTGCGCAGCTGCGTGGGACGCACCCACCACCCGGGTTGCGCCTCCGCGATCCGGGCGGCGGCCAGGCTCGCGGTCTCCTCGGTCGGAAACAGCCCGAAACAGGTCGGTCCGCTGCCCGAGAGACGGGCGATCAGGCAAGCCGGCGCTGTCCGGATCGCTTCGAGCACCCCATCGATTTGCGGGCAGGCCCGGCGCGCGGCCGGCGTGAGATCGTTGCGCGTTTCCCGGAGGGCCAGGGCGAGCGCCGCCACATCGGCGGGGGCGGTTTCGAACGATGCCGGTCGCGAAAACGGGCCGGCGCGGGCGGCAAACACGGCGGCGGTCGCGAGGGGGACCATCGGGTTGACCAGCACCAACGGCACGTTCGGCGGCATCGGCGCGGGTTCGATCCGCTCGCCGATCCCGCGCACGATCCCGGGCCGTCCGGAGAGACAGACCGGAACGTCCGCGCCGAGACCCAGCGCCAGCGCGCCGAGCCTCTCCGCCGGCACCGACAACCGCCACAGCGTATTCAGGGCGCGCAACGCGGCCGCGGCATCGGCCGACCCGCCGCCGATACCGGCCGCGACCGGAAGCGCCTTGTGCAGCCGGATCCGGACGTCGGTCGGGATGGCCGCCTCCGCCGCCAGCGCCCGGGCGGCCTCGACCGCCAGATTTTCCGTATCGGCGGAAAGCGCGGCGGCGAACGGTCCGTCGATTTCGAACCGGAGTCCATCGTGGGGCCAGACCTCGACGCGATCGTGGACCCCGGCAAACGCAACGAGGCTCTCAATCTCGTGGTAGCCGTCCTCGCGGCGGCCCGTCACATGCAGAAACAGGTTTATCTTCGCCGGAGCCTCGGCCCGGATACCCGAATGGGACGCCGCAAGCGCCCGTTCAGCGGGATTTGTCACCGGTGGCGTCGGGCAGGCCGCGGGCGATCTTGTCCCGGATGGCGATTAACCGATCGGGTTCGGGATCGAGGTTGAGAGCGCGTCGCCATTGGAACATCGCCTCGTTGCGGCGTCCGACCCGCCAGTAGGCATCGCCCAGATGGTCGTTGACCGTGGGGTCCAGCGGTTCCAGTTCCACCGCCCGTTCGAGTTGGGTCACGGCGCCGTCGAACTCGCCGATCCGGTACAACGCCCAACCCAGGCTGTCCACGATGGGACCGCTCCGGGGCCGGAGTTCGACCGCGCGTTCGATCATCCTGCGCGCATCGTCGAGCTTGATCCCCTGATCGACCCATGAGTATCCGAGGTAGTTGAGAAGGTAAGGCTGGTTCGGCGACAGCTTCAGTGCCGCGAGCAGATCCTTCTCCGCGCGCGGCCAATTCCTGGACCGCTCCAGCGCGATACCGCGCGAGAAGAGCAGGCTCCAGTGCCGCGGTTCTATCGCGTCGATCCTGGCAATCGCGGCGTCATAGGCTTCCACGGACTCGGAGAAACGCTTCCCGGTGCGGAACAGGTCGCCGAGCGTTGTCAGCGCATCCGTCCGTTCCGGGCGCTCGGCGGCCATCCGACGCAGGGTCTCGATCGCTTCGTCGTCCCGGCCCAGCCTCGAGAGCCCGCCCGCGCGGTGAAGCCGGGCCGACCAGGACAGCGGAGAGGTCCGGTCGACCTCCCCATAGGCCTCGATCGCGCTCTCATCGCGGCCGACCAATTCGAATATCCACCCGACGAGAACGTGGGCGGACGGAAAATCGGGCCGCAAGTCGAGCGCGAGCTGGCCGTAAACCAGAGCGAATTCGATCGATCTCGCCCTCAACCCCAGGTTGGCGGCGTTGAAGAAGACCTCGGCCGCGCCTTCGATCCCGCTTACCACAATCCTGCTTGCCGGCTTGCCGGCACGGAGAGCGGAGAGCTCGCTCTCGATCAGAGGAGAAGGATCCTGTTCGGCGAGAAAAGCGGTGTAGCGCCGTTCCGCCTCGGCCGTCTCGCCTTTCCGTCGGTAGAACGACCCGATCGCCTGGATCAGCCGGACCGTCGGTCGCTGCATCTGCCTCGCGGCATCGAGATAGCGGCGCTCCGCCTCCTCCGACCGGTCCGCCAGATCCAGGATGAGCGCGGTGTGAAGGTTGCGGAAGGCCGTGGGATCCGGATTGTCGGACGGTCTTCCGAGCGCCGCGACAGCCGCATCGTAGCGACCCGACCCGGCCTCGATCCACGCGGAAATCAGCGGCCCGTAAAACGCGCTTGAACCCCGGTCGGGGATAGTCGAAAGCCGCGCCTTGGCGGAATCGAACTTGCCCCTCTTGAGGTCGCCCACCGCCAGCGTCAACCCGGCGAGCGCCGCGTCAGGTTCGATCGCGAGCAGCCGGCGGGCCAGGCGACGCGCCGAATCGGCCCGCCCGCTCGCCAGTTCGGCAATCAGAGCGCGGCGCAGCAGGGTCGGCCCGGGGGGCCGCGCCTTGAGCGCATCGTTCATGTAACGAGCGGCGGAGTCGAAGTCGCGCTGCCTGAACGCGTGGTGGCCGGCCAGATAACTGCCGAATTCGAGTGCGGAGCGGGCGGGCGCCGCCTTCTCTCCTACTTTTGCCGCAACTTTCATGGGACCGGTCGAAGTCTGCGCGGATCGCGCATGGCCCGCAGCGGGCACCAACGTCGCCGCCACTCCGAGCGCCAGGATCGAGCGGACCGCCCGCCACAGGTTCCCGGTCACCGGGTTTCGACAACGCGTGGCCACGTCGGGCCTCCCAGCCAGTAACATCCGCCGACCGGACGCACCCATTCGAAGTGTCTTCATAATCCGTTCAGGCGTTGTGCGCTTCGATACCGGATCCGCGGGATCGCCGCGCTGACGCCAGCGTTATGTGCGTGGCAGATAATGAGTTCGGAGTATACACGCGAAGAATCGGGCCGCGAGTCCCGCAATCCCCATTTCCGGAGATTCGCCGGCTACATATTGGGGTAATTGGGCCCGCCGCCGCCTTCGGGAACGACCCAGTCGATGTTCTGGCCCGGATCCTTTATGTCGCAGGTCTTGCAGTGCACGCAGTTTTGCGCGTTGATCTGCAGTCTCGGACCGGAGCCTTCCTCTTTGACGATCTCGTAGACTCCGGCGGGGCAATAGCGCTGTTCCGGGGCGTCGTAGAGCGCGAGGTTGACGTCGATGGGGACGGAGTCGTCCCTCAGCCGCAGGTGGACCGGCTGATCCTCCTCGTGATTGGTGTTCGATATGAAGACCGACGAGAGCCGGTCGAAGGTGACTTCCCCGTCGGGCTTCGGGTAGTCGATTCGCGGTGCATCGGACGCTTTCCTGAGCGAGTCGTGGTCGGCCCGGTGGCCGAACGTCCACGGCGCCCTGCCGCGCAGGAAAAAAGTGTCGACCGCGGCGTAGGCGAGACCGGGCCACAGCCCCCACCGGAAGGCGGGGCGGAGATTGCGGACCGACTTCAGCTCCCGCCAGACCCAGCTTCTCCGCAGGGCCTCGGGATAGGCGTCGAGTCGTTCGCCGGGATCGTCCCCGCCGAGCGCATCGAAAATCGCCTCGGCCGCGACCATGCCGCTCTTCATCGCGGTGTGCGTGCCCTTGATCTTGGGCACGTTCAGGAACCCGGCCTCGCAGCCGACGAAGACCCCGCCCGGAAAGGCCAGTTTCGGGATCGACTGGAAGCCGCCCTCGTTGACGGCGCGCGCGCCATAGGAGATGCGGCGGCCGCCGACGAAAGTGGGGCGGATCGCCGGATGCGTCTTGAACCGCTGGAACTCCTCGAACGGCGACAAATGCGGATTGCCGTAGTCGAGGGCGACGACCAGACCGACGGCGACCTGGTTGTCCTCCAGGTGGTAGAGGAAGGAACCGCCATAGGTGTCGGACGCGAGAGGCCAGCCGAAGGAATGCACGACGCGGCCCGGATGGTGGTTGGCCGCGTCGACCTCCCACAGCTCCTTGATGCCGATTCCGTAGGTCTGGGGCTCGCTGTCGCGGGCGAGGTCGAAGCGCTCGACCAGCGTCTTGCCGAGAGAACCGCGGCAGCCTTCGGCGAACACGGTCTGCGTCGCGTGAAGCTCGACCCCCGGCTCGTGGTTCGGTCCCGGTTCGCCGTCGCGGCCGAGCCCCATATCGCCGGTGGCGACGCCCTTGACCCGTCCCGCGTCGTCGTACAGCACCTCCGCGGCGGCGAAACCGGGATAGATTTCGACGCCAAGAGCCTCCGCCTCCCCGGCAAGCCAGCGGCAGAGATTCCCGAGGCTGACGATGTAGTTTCCCCGATTGCGCGTTTGCGGCGGTGTCGGGAGCCGTAGAGCGGAACCCCTGGTGAGAAGCAGGAACCGGTCTTCCTCGACGGGTGTGTCGAGCGGCGCGCCCCTCTCGATCGCGTCGGGAAAGAGTTCGAACAGCGCGCGCGGCTCGATCACGGCGCCCGAAAGAATATGCGCGCCGACCTCCGAGCCTTTTTCGATCACGCAGACGCCAATATCGCGGTCTTGCTCCGCCGCCAGCTGCTTCAGGCGAATCGCCGTCGAGAGCCCGGAGGGACCGGCGCCCACCACGACGACATCGAATGCCATCGATTCCCGTTCCAAGGCCTACCCCATCTCGCCGCGAACGCGGCGTGTATAGCACAGCCCGCCGCCTGTTTCCCGATAGCGGCCTGTGCTAGGGTGAGGCATGGCCGTTGGCGGGGCGATCACATCGGTGCTCGCGTGGCAGATTGAGGCTGGCGCGGACGAGGCGATCGCCGATACGCCGCTGGACCGATTCGCGAGAACGCCCGAACGCGCACGCGAAGAGCGGGAAACCTCGGCCATGCCGACCCAGCCCTCCATGCGGACCGCGACCTCCTCCAGCGCCGCCGGTGCCCGGGAAATCGCCAAGGCGCCGGACCTTGCATCGCTCAAGACCGCCTTCGAAGCGTTCGACGGATGCGCCCTCAAGGAGACCGCAACGAATTTCGTCTTCGCGGACGGCCTCCCGGAGGCGCGTCTGATGTTCGTCGGCGAAGCCCCCGGGGCCGAGGAAGACCGCCAGGGAGTGCCCTTCGTCGGCCCGGCCGGGCGTCTCCTCGACCGAATGCTGACCGCGATCGGGCTGAACCGGGCGGAGGTCTATGTCACCAACATCCTGCCGTGGCGCCCGCCCGGAAACCGCAACCCCACGGATTCCGAAATCGCTCTTTGCCTCCCCTTTATCGAAAGGCATATTGCGCTGGTCGACCCGGCGGTGCTGGTTGCGGTCGGCGGAACGGCGGCGAAGGCCCTGCTCGACACGCGCGAGGGAATCATGCGGCTCCGCGGCCGCTGGTTCAACTATGACGTCCCGGGCGCGGACGCTCGAATTCCGCTGCGGGCGATCCTCCATCCAGCCTATCTGCTTCGCCAGCCGGCACAGAAGAGAGACGCGTGGAACGACCTGATCTCCATCAAGCAAAAGCTGGCCGAACCCGGGACGACGGGATGACGGAGTACGAACGTCGGCCGCGCCGCGCTTCGCGGGTCGCTCTGGCGGGTTTCCTTGCGGTAAGCGCTTTCCTGGTCATTGCGCCGGCGCACGCGGAGAAAACCCGCACGACCGAAGGCCGCGGCGAGCGCGCCGACCGCGGCACCCTTCCCCGGGTCCTCGGCGAGCGGGACGCCGCCCAATACCGGCGGATCTTCGATTTGCAGCAGAAGGGAAGCTGGCGGGTCGCGGACCGGGAAATCAAGAAGCTGCGGAGCCGGCTCCTGATGGGTCACGTGCTGGCTCAGCGTTATCTCCACCCGACCAAGTACCGTTCGCGCTACAACGAGCTGGAGCGTTGGCTCCGGTACTACGCCGACCACCCCGAGGCGAGGCGAATTTACCGTCTCGCGATCATCCGCAAGGGCAAGTCCAGCCGGCGGCCGCAGAAACCCACCGCTCCAAAGCCGAGGATCAACGGGACGAGCCGGTTCTCGCCCACTTACGGCTATTCCTCTTCGCGCCGCCGCAGCGCCGCCACGAGGAGCGCCGTCTCGAAGCGGATTCGCTCCATCCGGTATCACGCGCGCGCCGGCCGGCTGAAGCGGGCGCGCCAGATCCTGGGCTGGCGTTCGACCAGACGGATGCTGGATCCGACCGAGACGGCGATCGCCCGTTCTTATCTCGCGGTCGGATACTTTTTCCACGGCGCGCCCGAGACCGCGCACAGGCTGTCGGCCGGCTCGGTGAAGCGCGCCGGCCGCTACATGCCCATGGCCCACTGGATCGCCGGGCTTTCGGCCTATCGGGTCGCGGAATACGCCGAGGCGGCGGCCCATTTCGAGGACATGGCCGACGATCCTTCCCTGTCTTCGTGGTGGGCCTCGGGCGCGGCGTTCTGGGCGGGGCGCGCCAACCTCGTCGCACAAAGGCCCGACCGGGTCCGCTACTGGATGAACAGGGCGGCGCAGCACCCGCTCACCTTTTACGGCCAGCTTGGGGCCCGCGTCCTCGGACTGGAGGGGGACTTCGACTGGCGGATGCCGAAACTCACCGGGGAGCACGTGAAGATCCTCATGCGCCACCCCGCGGCGCGGCGCGCCATCGCCCTGTTGCAGGCCAATGCGCATAACCGTGCCGAGACCGAACTGAAGGCGCTGACATCGATCGACGACAGCCGCCTCGGCGAGGCATTGATGGCGCTCGCGGACAGGACCAGGCTGGCCTCGCTTTCGGTCCGGACGGCGTCGATGCTCGGCGAAGAAAACGGCGCGCCGCCGCAGGGTGCGCGCTACCCGCTGCCGCGCTGGCGGCCGCGCGAGGGATTCACGGTCGACCGCGCACTCATCTATGCGTTCATGCGCCAGGAATCTCTCTTCAACATGCGCGCCAAGAGCCATGCGGGAGCGCGCGGGTTGATGCAGCTGATGCCGGGAACCGCCGGCTTCATGATGCGCAAGCGATATCGCGGAGCCGGACGCAACCAGCTCTACGATCCGGCGCTCAACATTTCGATCGCCCAGCGCTACATCCGCTACCTGATCGACCATGACACGGTGAACGGCAGCGTGCTGCTGCTGGCGGCGGCCTATAACGGGGGGCCGGGAAACCTCAACAAGTGGCGCCGCCGCGCGGCACGGCGAAAGGCGACGGATCCGCTGATCTTCATCGAGACGATCCCCGCCCGGGAGACCCGCAACTATGTGGAGCGCGTCCTCGCCAATCTGTGGATCTACCGCAGCCGGCTGGGACAGGACTCGCCCACGCTCGACCGACTTGCCGCCGGGCAGGTGCCGTTATACGAGTCCCTCGACGGCGATCCGAACGTGGTGGCGCGGAATGAGCGGAATTGACGAAACGATCCCCTTCGCGGCGATCAACATCGCGGTGATGACGGTATCGGACACGCGGACCGAGGAAACCGACCGGTCCGGCGCGACTCTCGTGGACCGCCTGGAGCAGGCGGGCCACCGTCTGGCGGAAAAGCGGATCGTCCCGGACGAACGCGCGGCGATCGAGGCGCAGCTCAGGCGGTGGATCGCCGATCCCCGGGTCGACGCGGTGATCGCAACCGGCGGCACCGGAGTCACCGGGCGCGACGTAACGCCCGAGGCCTTCGAAGCCGTGTTCGAGAAGGAAATTCCCGGTTTCGGCGAGCTGTTCCGGATGATCAGCTTCGACAAGATCGGCAGCTCCACGATCCAGTCGCGGGCTATGGCGGGCGTGGCGGGCGGCACCTACCTGTTCGCCGTGCCCGGCTCCACCGGCGCGTGCCGGGATGCCTGGGACGAAATTCTGGTCTACCAGCTCGATATCCGGCACAAGCCCTGCAATTTCGTCGAGCTGATGCCGCGGCTCAACGAGCACCGGGCCGCGAGTTCCGCCTGACCCGCCAGCGGGCGTGGGATTCGGCGTCGTCGACATCATCGAGAACGTCGAGCAAGGCGACCTTGCGGCGGGGCGGAACGTTCGCGCGCGTGTCGGCGAGCGCATGCCGGCTCGACCAGCGGACGCCGTCGAACAGGTCGCGGGTCGCCACGCCGGGACGCCGGCCCACCAGCCAGTAGCCGCCATCGGCCGCCGGTCCGAAGACCAGGTCGGCATCGCGCAGCGCCCTGAACGCTTCTTCGATATGCGGGGCGGCGAGCTCGGGAATGTCGCTCCCCACGATAGCCACGGGCGCCGTAGCGTCGCCCGCCAGGATCCGTCCCATCCTCGCGCCGAGATCGCCTGCCCCCTGCCCTGTCCGGCCGATCCCCGCCGGCCACGGCGAAACGCCGGTAGCCGACCTGTCCGGCGTGACGGCAAGGATCGTTTCCCAGCGCCGGTCGCCTCCGACCCGGCGCAGCAGGCACTCGGTCGCGGCCCGATAGAAGCGCAACGCCTCCACCGCGCCGATCCCCGCCGCCAGGCGCCGCTTGACCGCGCCGAACACCGGCGCGCGAACGAATACATAGAGCCTGGGGCGCGGCTTCATCGATAGATCCGGACGATCGCGCCGGGCGGCACGCCGAGGAAATAGAGGCCGAGGCAAAAGAGGTTTCGTCCGGAGCGGCGCAGATAGCCCGCCCTTCGGTAACGGACGGCGGACGTCACGGCCGCGACCTCCAGCACGTCGAGGCGCCTGCGTCCGATCCGCCGCACGATGTCGACATCCTCCATCAGCGGGAGCGGCCGGAACCCGCCGAGGCGGTCGTAGAACGCGCGGGATATCAGGAGTCCCTGATCGCCGTAGGGGAGGCCGAGCGCGGTCGTGCGCCAGGCGACGACCGCCTCGAGCCCGCGTGCGGCCCGCGCGGTGTCGTCGAGCGCGAACCGGAACGTCGCCGCGCGCTCCCGGTTGGCCGGATCGTCGCAATAGCCGAATACGGCGTTGGGCCAGTCCTCGTCCGGAACGGTGTCGGCATGGAGAAAAAGCAGCCAGCGGCCGCGGGCTTGCCGCGCGCCCTCGGACAGTTGAAGCCCGCGCCCGGGCTCGCACCCGATCGCCCGCGCCCCACGCTCTTCGGCAAGCGCCGCCGTGTCGTCCGACGAGCCGCCATCGACCACCAGGACCTCGCATTCTCGTTCCGATTGCGGCGCCGCCAACGCGCCGAGCGTTGCCGGAAGCGCCCCGGCCGCGTCGAGGGTCGGAATGACGATGCTGAGATCCGGTTGCACGCCGGGTTTCTGAAGCCTCTCCGAGGCAATGTCCATAGACGCCGAATGTTCTTGTTATGTTCTCTGTGGCGGGATAAACTGCGGGAATGGTCGGCCCTGTTCCCGATATCGCCCGCAAGGGCCGCGGCGCCGTCAGCAACCGCGCGGGACGCTTCGAGCCGCATACATCCGAAGCGGTCGACGACGGCTGGTTCGCGGACGATCTGCCGCCGCTCAGGACGACGGTCACGCGCGATGCATCGAAGTCGATCATCGCACGCAATACCTCGCCCGACCTCCCCTTCGACCGCTCGATCAACCCCTACCGCGGCTGCGAGCATGGCTGCGTCTATTGCTTCGCGCGCCCGACCCACGCATTCCTGGGCCTCTCGCCCGGCCTCGATTTCGAATCCCGGCTGTTCTACAAGCCGGAAGCGGCAAGGCTGCTGGAAGAGGCGCTCCACGATCCGAAATACGAGTGCCGGACCATGGCGATGGGCACCAACACGGACCCCTACCAGCCGATCGAGCGCGAATACCGCATCACCCGGTCGATCCTCGAAGTGCTGTCGGAATGCGACCATCCGGTGGGGGTCGTCACCAAGTCGTCATTGGTCGTGCGGGATATCGACATTCTGGCACCGATGGCGGCCCGGTCGCTGGCGCAGGTCTGCGTGTCGGTGACCACGCTCGACCGGGGGCTGGCCCGATCGCTGGAACCGCGCGCGCCGACCCCGGGCCGCCGGATCGAGACCATCGGCCGGCTCGCCGATGCGGGCATTCCGACCGGCGTGATGGCGGCGCCGATGATCCCCGGGCTCACCGATCACGAGATGGAGGACATTCTCCAGGCCGCTTTCGAGGCAGGGGCGCGGTCCGCCAGCTACACCCTCCTCCGCCTCCCGCTGGAGATCGCCGACCTCTTCGCCGAATGGCTGAAGACCCACCGTCCGGACCGCGCGTCGCGGGTGCTCAACCTGATGCGCCAGTCCCATGGCGGCAAGATCTACGCATCGACGTTCGGCAAGCGCATGCGCGGCGAGGGGCCCTATGCCGGGATGCTGGCCAAACGGTTCGAAGCCGCGTGCAAACGCCTCGGTTTCTCCGACCGCCGGTTCGAGCTCGACACCACCCGGTTCAAGCGCCCGCTCAGGCAGGGGGATCAACTCGCGCTTTTCTGAGGAAGCTTACGCCGCGCCTTCCGACAGCCGCGCGAGCGGCCGGTCGGGGATCGGAAGATGCAGCAGCGCCGCGACGAATCCGGCAACGATGGCGAAGGTCCAGACCGGGTCGTAGGAACCGGTCATGTCGAAGGACAGACCGCCGAGCCAGACCCCGAGAAAGCTTCCGAGCTGGTGGCTCAGGAACGCGATCGCGGCGAGCGTCGCCATGTAGCGCGGCCCGAAGATGTGCGCGATCAGCCCGGTGGTGAGCGGCACCGTCGAGAGCCACAGGAGCCCCATCACCCCGGCGAATACGAGGACGCTGGTTTCCGACAGGGGTATCGCGAGAAAGACCAGCATCGCCACGCTGCGGGCCGTGTAGATGGTGCTGAGCAGATATTTCATCCGGTAGCGGTCGCCGAGCCGGCCGGCGCCGATGGTCCCGAACAGGTTGAACAGCCCGATAGTGGCGATCGCCGCGGCGCCGAGCGCCGGCGCGAGCCCGCCGTCCGAGATATAGGCCGGCAGATGCGCCGCGATGAACTGCACCTGCAGCCCGCAGACGAAATAGGCGCTCACCAGCATCACGTAACCGCGATGGCTGGCCGCCTCCCGAACCGCCTCGCCGAGGCTCTGCCGGGTCCGCTGGACGAGCCGGGCCGAGGTTCCTGCCCGAAGCGAGAGCGCGATCGGCACCGCGATGGACAGCGCGATCGCCATCGCGATCAGCGCGCCGCGCCAGTCGAAGAGCTCGATCATGGTCTGGCTGTACGGAACGAAGACGGACTGTCCCAGCGTGCCGCCGGCGGTGGTGATGCCGAGCCAGGTCATCCGGCGCTCCGCCGGCGCGATGCGCCCGACCAGCGCGTTCAACAGCCCGAGCCCGCACCCGCCCATCCCGAGCCCGATCAGAAAGCCGGTGCCGAGGAGGAAGTCGGTCTGGGTCGTCGCCTGGGAGGAGAGCAGCAGCCCGGCCACGGCGATCAGCGCGCCCGTGGCGATCACGCGGATCGGACCCCAGCGGTCGGCGATCATCGCGGCCAGCGGCGTGGCGAGGCCGACGACGAGGTTCTGGGTGGCGATGGCGAAGGAAATCGGCTCGCGGCCCCAGGAGAGATCGACGCTGATGGGCGGGATGAACAGCCCGAAGGATTGCCGGACGCCCGAGGTCACCAGCAGGATGCAGGTGGCGCCCAGCAGGACGTAAACGGGCGAACGCCAGAAGGCGGCGATCATTCCGGACCTCCGCTATCGCGGACGCGGGGCTCGGGACCGGATGTCTCGCCGACGGATGCCGGAAGGTCCGGCGGAAACCGCTGCCGTCGGTCTCGCGATATCGAAACAGCCAATGCCGTCACCCCGGACCTGCTCCACCGCCATGGCCGGCGAACGCCGAGGCGTGTCCTCCCTCACCCCGACCCTCTCCCCCGTGGGGGGAGAGGGAGACTGGCGGCTCCCGTGCACCTTCCCCCCTCCCGCTTGCGGGAGGGGCCGGGGGAGGGCCGACGCCTTCGCCAGGGCGCGTTTGCCCCTTCTCGCGGAGTATCAGGGGCAAGCGGGACCTCTCTTGAGAAATCCGGGCCTATGCAAAGACATCCGGGAACCGCGACCGCACCTCCGCGGCCAGTTCGGGGGAGGTCTGGGCGACGCGCGGGAAGGTTTCCAGCCGCTCGTAGGGGATGCAGGCGTCGATGACGACACGGGAGTTGTAAAGCTTCTCGTCGGTGACCATCGTATCCAGCCTGGACGACCAATTGCGCTCGAGAACGGTGAAATCGGTCTTGGGATCGGTCCGCGTTCCCATCGCCCAGATCACGTCATGCATGTCGGTGGGATCGATGTCGTCGTCGACCACCACGACATAGCGCCCGACATAGCCGGTGGGGTTGACCTGCGAGGCCACCAGCCCGGCCTGGTTGGCGTGACCGAAATAGCGCTGCTTGATCGCCACCACGACGAACGTCCGCCCGGCTCCCGCCTGGTGCACCCAGACCCCCGTCACGTCGGGGATACCGGCGCCTTCGAGCGAGTCGAGCAGGCCGGCGGAGCGGATGAAGCAGCGTTCGAAGAGATGGGAATGCGGCGGCTTCTGGCTGGCGGCGCAGGTCAGGATGGGGTCGTTGCGGTGATAGATCCGCTTGATCCGGATGACCGGCTCTTCCCTCGCATCGCCCGCGTAGTATCCCGTCCATTCGCCGAACGGTCCCTCCATCGCGGTCTCGTCGGGCGAAACCTCGCCCTCCAGCACGATTTCCGAATTCGCCGGAAACGGCAGCCCGGTCAGCTCGCCCTCGATGCAGTCGATCGGACGTCCGACCAGCCCGCCGGCCCAGTCGAACTCGGCCACATTGTCGGACAACGTATAGCGCGCGGCGATATAGGTGGCCGGATCGATGCCGACGATAATCGCCATCGGGCAGGGCTTGCCCGCCTTGAGGTACTTGTCGCGCTGGATCCTTCCCTGCTTGCCGTTGGAGATGTAGGAGGTGGCGATATCCGGGCCGTTCACCTGCACGCGGTAGGTGCCGACATTGATCCGCCCCGTGTCGGGATCGCGGGTGACCACGCCGCAGGCGGTTCCGATATAGCGCCCGCCGTCATGCTCGTGGTGGATCGGCACCGGGAACTTCAGCAGGTCGACATCGCCATCGCGGTCGACATTTTCGATCACCGGCCCGTCATCGACGATGCGGGGCGGGATCGGCTCGTGGCTCTTGATGCGGCGGCGATAGGTGTCGAGCATGGTCCGCCGGTCGCCCGAATTTGCCGGGTCGATGCCGAGTCCCAGCGCGAGCCGGAGCGGCGAGCCCAGCATCCCGTAAAGGCAGCGCATGCCCTTGCCGTAACCCGGCACGTCGTCGAACAGGAGGAGCGGCGACTTGTCGACCTTCTCCCGGTAGAGCACCTCGGTCACCGCGCCGAGCTCGCGGTCCCAGTGGGCGCCCGCGACATGCTTGACCTCGCCGCCCTCCTCGACCGCGGCGAGGAACGCTCTCAGGTCGGTCTGGATCTCGTCGTTGCGCTGCATTCGCCAATCCTCAAACGCCGACCGCCGCGGGTTGTCGCCGCGGCGGTCTTGTCGCATCGCGGTCGGAGCCGCGCGGAACCTCCAGGCTCAGTCGCAGAGATAACCCCACTTCTCGCGGGACTCCCTGGCGAGGTCGGGCGAGGGCGCGTTGACCGGCGGGAAATCGTCCTTCCAGTGGAACGGCCGGCAGGCGTCGATGATCGCCCGGCTGTTGGTGAGATTGCCCTTCTCCTTCTCCCAGGGCGGGATCCGGGGATCGAGATGGGTCGACCAGGCGTGGGGGATGATGTCGATCGACTCCGCCGGGTCGGAGCGGGTGAGCATCGCCCAGATCAGCTCCTCCAGGTTCGAGACGTCGATGTCCTCGTCGGTCACGATCACGTACTTGCCGGCATAGGCGCCGACATGGCACTGGCAGGCGATGTGGCCGGCCTGCCGGGCGTGGCCCGGATAGCGCTGCTTGATCGACACCGCAACCAGCATGCGCGCGGTGCCCACCTCGTGCAGCCAGGCCCCTTCGACATCGGGCACGCCGGCCTTCTTGATGTTCTCCTTGAGCAGCGCCGAGCGGGTGACCGCGCGGTAGCGGGCGAGCTCGTCCGGCGGCCGCTGGGGCGGGCAGCCGAGCAGGATCGGGTTGTTCCGGTAATAGATCGCCTTGATGTCCATCACCGGCTCCTCGCGCATCCTGGAGCCGTAATAGCCGGTCCATTCGCCGAACGGGCCTTCCTCTTTCCGCGCTTCGGGGTGGACGAAGCCCTCGAGCACGATCTCCGCATTGGCGGGGAACGGCAGGCCGGTATGCCGGCCCTCGATCATCTTCATCGCCTCGCCGCGGAACCCGCCCACGACGTCGAACTCGCAGACCCCCGGCGGCACCTCGCTGCAGCCCATCAGGAAGGTCATCGGGTCGCCGCCGCAGACGATCACCGCCGGCATCGGCTCGCCGCGCTGCTGGTACTTGTCGCGGTGGATCCGGCCGTGCTTGCCGGGCGAGATGTAGAAACCGACCGAAGTCCTGTCGTGAATCATCACCCGGTAGGTGCCGATATTGATCCAGCCGGTGTCGGGATCCGCGGTGACGTTGTAGCTGCCGGTGCCGATATAGCGGCCGCCGTCCTCGTCGTGCCACTTAGGCGTCGGGAAGACCCCGACATCGACATCGTCGCCTTCCACGATGTTCTCGGTGACCGGACCCGAGTCGACAAACTCGTGCGGGATGGTCCGCAGGTCTTCCATGTAGTTCTGGCGAAACGCGTCGGTCAGCTCCATCTTGGAGAGGTCGGAGGAAAAGCCGAGCGTCATGGCCATGCGCTTGGAGGCGAAGAAATTGGTCAGCACGCGCGAGCCCTTGAGCGTACCGGGCACGTCGTCGAACACGATGCAGGGCGCGGTGTCGTTATGGAGGACGACCTCGGACGCCATGCCGATATCGCGCTCCCAGTTCGCGCCCTGGACGTGCTTGACCTCGCCGAGCTTCTCGGCCTCTTCCAGCCATTCGCGCAGATCGGTATAGGGGATGCGCAGCTCGTTCTCGAGCCGCGCCGCGGCGCCGCCCTCGACCACCTTGCCGATCGCGTTGCCCATGTCGTCGGCCATGCCGTCTCTCCCGCTCGATTTTCCGTTGCTACCCAGAACGTATCCGCATTACAGGGCCGTCACCAATACAATTGCAACATTAGACAGATAAACCCCCGCGATGCGACCGTTCGCGGGCGAGCGTTGACCGTGAAACCGCGACGAAGGACCGCACATGCTGCCGACAGAACGCATCGACTACGCCCCGATCGCCGGGAGAAAGCCGCTCGCGTTGCCGGGCGGCGCGCGCATGGCGGTCTGGGTGATCGTCAATGTCGAGGAATGGGATCCCCAGGCGCCGATGCCGAGGACCGTGCTGACTCCGCCGGCAGGCGGCTCGCCGAGCCCCGATATCCCGAACTGGGCGTGGCACGAATACGGCAACCGGGTGGGGTTCTGGCGCTTCGTCGAGGCCTTCGACGCGTTGTCGATCCCCGCATCGCTCTGCATCAACGGCGTCGCGGTGACCGCCTATCCCCAGATCGCGGAGGCGGCGCATGCCCGCGGCTGGGAGTTCGTCGGCCACGGCTTCACCCAGCGCAACATGCAGAAGGTCGAGGACGAGCGGCTCGACATCCGGCGGACCACCGAGGCGATCGAGGCCTGCACCGGGAAGCGGCCGCGCGGCTGGCTCGGCCCGGGCCTGACCGAGACCTGGGAGACCCCGGATATCCTCGTCGAGGAGGGTTACGAATACGTCGCCGACTGGGTGCTGGACGACGAGCCGGTGACGCTCAGGACGCGCACGGGCTCCATCGTCAACATCCCCTACACCCAGGAATGCAACGACGTTGCGATGATGCTGATCCAGCACCATCCCGCGCGCGAGTACCGCGACCGGGCGGCGGACCAGTTCGAGCAGATCTACCGAGATTCGGAACATTCGGCGCGCGTGATGGCGCTCTCCGTTCACCCCTACATCATGGGCGTGCCGCACCGCTTCCGCTATTTCCGGGAAATCCTGCAGACGATCTCCGCGTACAGCGACGTGACGTTCATGACCGGCGAGCAGATCCTCGACTGGTACCGCGGGCAGCGGCCGGACGGCGGATAGGACCGAACCCGGCCTTTTCGGTTCGCGACGGCCCGCGTCGTCCGCCCTCCCCCGACCCCTCCCGCAAGCGGGAGGGACGGCAGGGAGCGCTCGGCGGCGCCAGTCCCTCTCCCCCGCGGGGAGAGGGGGAAATGCCAGCGCGACGTTGTTGTCCCAGGACGCGGCTCACCGCGACCTCCCGGGCATCGGCGGGGAAACCCTAGTAGAACATATGGCGAGGCACCGATCGCGAAAGGAAATCCCCGATGGCAGGCGCAAAGACGCTCGACGAAGCCCTGGACGCCATGGCGGCGCACATCCGCGCGACCGTGGCCGCGGACCTGCCGGGCTTTCCGCATTACGGCGACACCGACACGGGCGCCTGGACCACGACACCGGACGGTTTCTGGACCGGCGGATACTGGAACGCGATGCTCTGGCTCGGCGGCGCCGCGTTCGAGGATTCGGGCCTCGTTTCCGAGGCGAGGCGCTGGACCGGGCGGCTGCAGCCCAGGACCGGCTCGGAATCGGTCTTTCGCGGGTTCCTGTTCTATTACGGCGCGGCGCTCGGCGACATCCTGCACGGCGACGAGCCCTCCCGCGCGCTCGCGGTGGAGGCCGCCGAGCGGCTGGGCGAGGATTTCGACCCCAGGCTCGGCCTGATTCCGCTGGGCGCCGAAGCCGAGGAGGCGCACACCGTGGGCGCCGGGGAGGCGAATATCGACGGGCTCGCGGCAATGCCGCTGCTCCTGTTCGCGGCCGGGAAGACCGGCAATGACGGCCTGCGCGACCGCGCGCTTCGTCACACGCTCCGGAGCGCCGCGCTCTGCGTCCGCGACGACGGATCGGTGGTGCAGTCGGTCAGCCTCGACCCGGAGACCGGCAAGCCGCTCCGCTCCTACACCCACAAGGGCGTCTCCGACGACTCGACCTGGACCCGGGCGCAGGCTTGGGCGATGCAGTTCCTGACCTACGCCCAGCGGCACATGCCGGAAGAGACGGGCCTCATGGAGTACGCGGCCCGGGTGACCGACTGGTGGATCGACAACGTGCCCGCCGACCGCGTCGCGTACTGGGATTTCGATGCGCCGATCGACCACGACACGCGCAAGGACACATCCGGAACGGCGATAGCGGCGACGGCGATGCTGAAGCCATCCGCGGCCGTCGAAGACGCGGACAGGGCCGCACGCTACCGCACCTTCGCCGAGGAAACGCTGCACACGCTCGCCGCCTGCCACCTGACCCCGGTCGCGCCGCGGGACCGCCGGCCACCCGGAATCCTGACCAACGGCTGCTTCGATCAGCGGGAAGGGGTGGCGCTGGCCAGCGAGCTGATCTGGGGCAGCTACTACCTGCTGGAGGGGCTCGCGATGCTCGCGGGCCGGCTGGAAATCGGCCGCGTGTAGTGCGGACCGGGTGGATTACACTCGATCGTCCGTGCGGGAAGCGCCGCAGGCATCGGCGCTTGCGGCCGGCCAATCCGGCCGGCTTATCTCACGCGCGCGAGTTCGGCCCGGGCCTGCTCCGCATAGCTGCCCGCAGGATAGATTTCCAGATACCGCGCATAGGCCGCCTTTGTGCCCGCCTGGCGGACCCGGTCCCAGTAACCCTCCTCCTTCTTCTTCAGCAGAAACCGGGCCACCGTTGCTTCCGCTGTCCCGCCATGCGCCCGCTCGAAGGCGAAATATGCATCCACCGTATCCTTTTCGCTGGCGTCCTCGAACGCCGCCATCGCGGTAAGGCGCAGCACCTCGGCGGCAGCCTTGGGGTGCTTCGGATCGAGCGCAACGACCTTTCGAGCGCATGACAGCGCCGCCCTCAGGCGGCCTTCCGACCCGTGCCGCTCGCAGTTCCCCCAGAGCCGCCGGACCTCCTCCGCCCTCACCTGCGCCGGGTCGGGGCTTCCGTTGAAAAAGCTGTCCAGCCGGGGTATTTCGTCCCACCAATAGGCGGCCGCGCCCACCGCCACCACCGTCGACAGGCCGGCCGCGATAAGCCACATCGTCTTGCGGGACATTCTGTCCCTGACGGGAGACCTTTCGGGCGTGGCGACCGCGGCCTGAGGGGCCGCGGGCCTCGCAGCCGGTTTCGCAACGCGTCTCCCCCCGTCCAGGACCGTGCGCCATTCCTCGATGGATTGCGGGCGGTCCGCCGCTCGCAGCCGCAACGCCCAATCGACCGCGTCGGACAAAGACCGCGAATACCTGCCGCGCGCCGCCCGGCCGGCGGGCTCGAGGCGGTCTTCCATCGTCCGGTCGGTCGCGTCGCTGGGCACAGACCCGGTCATGCCGCGATACAGCACCCCGCCGATCGCGTAGATGTCCGTCCAGGGACCCTGCATCGCCTCGTTGCTCGCGCTGTACTGCTCGATAGGCGAGAAGCCCGGGGTTACGATGGCTGTCATGTTCTGGCTTCGCATGGCGATCGCGGCCCGCGCCGATCCGAAGTCGATCAGCACCGGCGTTTCGTCGGTCCGGAACATCACATTGTCGGGCTTGATGTCGCGGTGCAGGAACGCCGCGGCGTGGACCTGCTCCAGCGCGTCCAGGACCGGCGCGAGCCAGGCGCGCAACCGGTCTTCCCCGATGGCCGATTGTGCCTTGTAAATGGCGGCCAGCGTTTCTCCTTCGAGATACTCCATGGCGATGTAGGCGGTGCCGTAGGCCTCGAAGAACTGTTGCACCCTGACGATGCCCGGGTGGTCGAACCGCGCAAGCATCCGCGCCTCGTCGAGGAAGCGGTCGAGACCCCACTTGTAGTCGTTCTCGTCGTCCCCGGATCTGGGCAGGACGGTCCGATCCACCTCCCGGACGGCCGTCCCGGCCGGCATGTATTCCTTGATGGCGACGGCCTTGTGGAGCGTGGTGTTCCAGCCCCGATAGGTGATGCCGAAACCGCCATGTCCCAGCACCTCCTGGAACTCGAAGCCCTGCACCAGCGTGCCGGGCGGCAGGGCGCCGCGATGGGTGACCGCTTGGTTCATCGGTCGCTATTCGTCCCGACCGGGTTCGGTCCCTTTTCGGCATCGTCGGTGTCCCGCTTCTTGTCGGGCGCGGCGTCGGTCTTCTTGTTCCCCGAACCCGGTGGCGGGGTTTTATTCTTCTTCGTTTGCTCCTGCTCCTGCTCCTTCTTTTTTTCGGCCGCCTCCCTTTCCTGCTGCCTCTTCTTGTCGGCTGCTTCCTTCTCCAGCTGCCTCTTCCTTTTCTCGGCCGCTTCCTTTGCCTGCTGCTTCTTCCTTCGCTCGGCCGCCGCCTTTTGCAGCCGCTTCCTCTCCCGCTCCGCCGCCGCTTTTTGCAGCCGCCTCTTCTCCCGGTCCGCCGCCGCCTTTTGTAGCCGCGAGATGGCCTTCTCGAGATCGGCGACTTCGGGTGCCTCCGGTTTCAGGACTCGGAGGTGCTCGACTTGGCGACCGGCCTCTTGCACCTTTCTCTTCTTCAGGGCCTGCTGCGCCCATGCGAGGCGTTCCTTGAAGATCCGGTCAAGGCCCTCCAGGGCGCCGGCGTTGGTCGGATCGAGCCACAGCACGACTCGGTAACAGGCGTCCATCGTCGGGACCGTGTCCGCGGTCAGACCATTCGACTCGACATGCGATTCGCACTTCTTGAGCAGCGCCGCGACGTTCCAAAGCGGCAAGAAGTCCTTGGCCCCCCAGAAGCCCAGAGCGGCAAGCAGTATTCCGGCCGCCAGACCGAGAGAAAAACGAGGCCAGAAAGATGCTTTACGCGTGCGGGAGTCCGGCCGAACCGTCATCGACTCGTCCGGCGCGCCCGCGACAACCGTCGTCGATTCCAGCGGGAGAACGGGGCGGGTTACGGAATCGGACTCGCCCGACAGCAGCAGGAACGTCACATTGTCCTGGCCCGGAACGGCGGCCGCCCGCACCGCGGAGAACAGGCCATCCGCGGCGGCTTCCACGCTGTCGTTCGCAAAACGGAGGTGCCGCGCGATCTCGTCATCGGTCAGCGTCTCGAGACCGTCGCTGGCGATCAGCAGGTAGTTCCCGGGATCGAGGCGGCCCGAACGATGCGCGCAGTCGACCAGCTCCGCCGAAGCGCCGGTCACGGCGGATCTCAGCATATTGCGCCGGCTGTCGACCCGGGCTTCCTCGGGCGTCAACTCGCCGTTCTCGACGAGACGATCGAGGACCGGCACCATCGAATGATCGGCGTTCAGCCGCGTCAGGCGTCCGTCGGCGTAGAGCCACAACGGAGAATCCCCGACGCTGAGCCAGGACACGCCCGTTTCGTCGTAGAGCACGGCGACGACGGTGCTCCCCATGCCGCTGAGGCCGGGATCGGTCGTTATCCGATCCCGCAGCCTGCCGGTCGCCTCTTCGAGACAGTCCCGCAACCGGGTACCGACGTCGCCGCTCGCGGACGGGAAACGGCTCTCGAATGTGTCGACAACGGTACGGCTGGCGAATGCCCCGCCGGCCTCGCCGCCCATTCCGTCGGCGAGCACCATGAGAAACGCGGGCGGATCTCCCGGTCCGGCGCCGCCAACCTTCAGTGTCCCGAACGCGTCTTCCTGGTAGCGGCGTTCTCCCTGCCATTGCCGGGCGGCCGCCGGCCATTCCGGGGGATGGGAAGGATCCGTCATGGACCTGCCCGCCACGCACTATCCCTCATGCGGTCTCAGTGTCCTGCCAATCGAAATCCGGCCCGCAAAACGGAACGAAGCGCAACGTCGTGTCGCCTATCGAGAAGTCCTGCATCGGTTCGAGAACCGTCGGAACGAGAACCGGATCATCGCCGATATAGGTGAGGTTCGTTCCGCCGCCGTGCTGCAGATAGAACTTCCGGCCGCGGGGGTCGTAGGTCAGGGTGGCATGGTTCTCACGCGATATCTGGTCGTCTCCGAAATCCAGCCTGACGCGCGCGTTCTCCGCCCGACCGAGGCCGTTGCTGCCATAGCCGACGCTGCATACCTGCCCCTTGCCGGGGCCCGCGACGACGACCAGCCAGCCGGCAACCGGATCCGCCATTGCATCCTCGGCGGGCGGCTTCACCGGGGTCGGCTCCGGTTTTTCGCTTCCCGGCCGGACCAGACGTGTCTGGTTCTCCCCGGAGTCCGGGACCTGCTCCGCCCCGATCACCCTCGTCGGCGCATCGAAAGGCGTCGCACCCCTGTCCGCGGACGGAGCGCCCCCCGCCGACGCGCCGCGCGGGACGGTTGGCGACGACGCCGGACGGGCGCCGCGCTGCCGGCGAAAGTCGGTCGTCGCTTCCCCGCCGGTCCCCGTGGCGCGACTCTGCTCTTCGGGGTCCACCTTGCGTGTGGGAACCTCGACGGGTTCGCCCGTTTCCTTGTCACGCTTGAAGGCCATCTCTGTCTCCTACTTCTCGTAGAGGCGGTTGATCAGGTTGTCGAGGCAATACTGCCCCGCGCGATTCAACACGTGTTCCTCCTTGGCCTGCGCGATGTGCAATGCGAAGACCAGCATGGCGGACTGAAGCAAGGCCAGCAGCGTGGTGTAGAAGGCCACGCCCAGAGCCTTGGTCATATCCCGCATCATGCCTTCCATCAATTTCTGGTTGTTGAAGTCCGTGACGCCCGCGTGCTGGAGCGCTTCCGCTATCCCGATCACGGTGCCGATGAAGCCCAAGGTGGGGATCAGCCAAACGAGATACCGCAGCATGTTGTAACGGAGCTCGATCTCGTGCTGGCAGAGTTCCAGGGTCGAGTTGAGAAGCGAGTTGGCCTGATCGACCGACCGGCTGCTCTGGAACTGGAGTATCGTCCGGCCGATGAGGCGCGGCAAAAAGGTCCCCTCCGCGTACCCTCCCTCTCTCACGCGGCGGTAGACCGGCCCCAGATCGCGGGCCCGCAGCATCATCTCGGGATCCTCGGGCAACAGCCGGTCGTCGATCGGCGCCATCTCCCGCCCCGCCTGGCGGATCCGCAGCCAGATTTCTCCGCAGCCGACGAAGAACATCAGCCACATCAGGTTGTGGATCGTGAAGGGATACGGCAAGAGCAGCAAACTGCCGCGTTTCGCCGGGGCGCCCGCGGCGGGCGGGGGGCCTTCCCCGCCGAACAGGACCTCGTGCGCCGTGGCGTCGCCGAGCAGTATTGTGCACGCCACGATGAACAGGACACCGATCAGCAGGCTTGCAAACGCAGCCAGCACGCGGGTGTTGATCTGCATTTCAGAGACCCCGGCTCTTATTCGTCCTCAACCGACAGTATATCGCCCGTCACCGGGTCGCGCCGCACCGGCCCGGCGGGCCGGTCGTCCCGGACAGGAGTGCCGGACCCCTGTTCCGCCCCTTCCGGCCCCGGGGATGCCGGGGCGCCGTCTGAAATCCCGCGCAGCAGGTCGTCCACGCCGCACGCGAACCTCCCCAGCATCACACGGTCCCCGACACGGACGAATCCCTGCTTGACCGGGACCCATTCTCCGCCGGATTGCAGATACGTCCCGCCGGTGCTGTTGCGGTCGGTAAGGTACCATGTTCCGTCCTTGCCCCTGACCAGCTCCGCGTGCAGGCGCGACACGGACCCGTCCGTCAGCACGACATCCGCCTCGGCGCTCCGTCCGATCAGGTAGGTATTCTGAGATCCCCGTCGGTTCCTCAACTGACAGCCCTCCTTTCAGAGGCAGCTAGGACGATCACCGTTGACAGTCGTTCCTTCGGTTCCATGAGGCCGCGCCCCTGCCGCCATTTCTTCCGACTAGACCGAAAGCGCCAGCAATATTGATGCCCAGAAAGTCGAGCCGGAGGGTACGAAATTTCCTTTGCCGGCTTCGGCCAAGCGACGCAGATATCCTTCCGTGTTTCTCTTGCTGTATCCGGTTTTCCTAAACACCGTGGATATCTTGACGGGCGGACTCCGGGCTGCCGCGCCGCGCGCGTCGTTCAGCGCTACCGCCTCCTTGTCCTTGTAGGGCGGATTGTCGGTGACGATGACGATCACCCTCGCCTTGCTCTCTCTGCGCCAGTTGGAAGCGATGGCGGCTTCCAGCGCCGCGGCCAGCGCTTCTTCCGCCCCATGCCGGCATCCCGCCCCTCCCGCCTTCATCGTGCGGGTAAATGCGACAAGCTCGCGGAGCGTGGACGGAGTGATCCGCCGCAAGGGAAATTGTTTGAGCATGGTGGCGGGATTGCAACGATCCTTGTAGTCGACGATGCCGAATCCCAGGGACGGCGTCAGCCGCTGCAGGACCCGTGTCAATCCGACGATGTCGTTCTTCAGGCTGGCGACCTCTTTCCCCATGCTTCCTGTGGTATCGAGCGCGATCACGATATCCAGGTCCGGGAACTGGTATTTCGGCGCCTTGAGCAGTCGGCTCACCTGCCGCTGAAGACGTGCAGCCTGCTGTTGCGCCCGCGCGGTCTCGGCGCGGGATTTCTGTAACTGTTGATTTGCCTCCGCCAGCGCCCTGCGCAACCGGTCTATCTCATCCGGCTCCACATTCAGGAAGTAGGGCATCAGGACGATGGATATGAGAATGAACGCGCCGAGCGCCGACGCGAACAAGTCCAGCGCCGAGATGCTGAAGACGTTGATCTCGCGGCTGCGTTTCTTCACTTCCGCGAACCTTCGCTACCGTCGCGTATCACCCCTCGCCCCGCATTCGTAAAGGCGCGCACCCAAACCCCCAAAGGACCGAAAAACCCGGACTCCCCGCCGACCCGATCCGACACCGGCGAACGATCAAGGAGCAAGCGTCAGTCCGACCCGGAAACCCGTATGTCCGTTTCGCAACCCGGGCGCCTCGTGACTACGGGCCGCGGACCGGATCCTCGTCGGTTTTTCGCTGCGCGAACCGCCGCGCAACACGCGCTGTTCGCAATCGCCTCCCGTCGTCCACGCGCTGCCGTCGACCGGCGCTCCCGCATAATTCTCGTGCCAGCAATCCTCCACCCATTCCCAGACATTTCCCAGCATGTCGAATATCCCGAACGCGTTCGCCGAGAACGTTCCAACCGGGGCGTTAAAGACAAAGCCGTCCTCGCATGGCGCGCCGGTCCACCAACCGACGAAGTCCGCGGAACTCTCGTCTCTCCCGTTGGCGTAAGAGCACTGCTCGGACACGTCGTCGCCCCAATATCGCGATGCGCTTGTCCCGGCCCGCGCCGCATATTCCCATTCCGACTCGGACAGCAAACGGTACCGTTTCCCGGTCTTTTGCGACAGCCACCGGACATAGGTCTTCGCGTCGTGCCATCCAACGTTGATCACGGGATTCCGGCCCCGGCCACGGTCCTTGTCGCTGGGCCGGTAGCCGTTGCATCCGCCGCCTTTCACGCAGGCGTCCCACTGCGCGAACGTCACCTCGTATTTTCCGACCGCGAACGGCGCCCGGATGGCGACCCGATGAACCTGACCTTCCGCGCTTCTCCTCCCGGATTCCGACCGCGGCGAGCCCATCGCGAAACTGCCTTCCCAAACCACGACCATTTCCGGGCATTCCGGACAGTGCTGGAATACCGGTCGCTGCTTCAACGCATCCCGCCAGGCGCGCTTTGCCTTTTCGCGCGCCAACCGTTCGCGTTTCGCCTTTTCGCGTTTCGCCTTCTCGCGTTCGGCCTTTTCCCGCTCCAATCGCTGGCGCTCGGCTTCCAGGCGCGCCAACCGCTCCCGCTCCGCCTGTTCGCGGGCCAACCGCTCGCGTTCGGCCTTTTCCCGCTCCAATCGCTCGCGTTTCAACCGCTCCAGCTGCTCGCGATCCTGCTGGCTGGACTCGGTTGCCCGCTTCTTCAGTTGCTTGATCCCCGCCTGCAGGGACTCGACCTGGGGCGCCTCGGGATTCAGCAGCTTGAGTTTTCCCAGATGGCGGCGAACCCGGGCCACATCGCCCTCTTTCAGGGCTGCCCGGGCCCAGGCTACATATTTCTCGAATACCCGCTGTAGTCCCGCCGCCGCCTGGAGGTTACCCCGGTCCCGGGAGAGGACCTCCCTTTAACAGGCAACCGCGGTCCCACCGACACCCGTCGTCAACCGGTTCGCGGCAAGATGCGCTTCGCAGACCTTGAGCAACCTCTCGATCTCTACCAACGGATCGTCGGGTTTCGGAACTCTCAGTTTCTTCTCGCAGTGCCGGGCACGCTTGATGTACCTGCTCTTGGGTCTCACGGTCTGAAACAGGAGGTTCGCCTGCAGGTCCTCACAGGGCTTGAGCAACTTCCACAACCTGTCGTCGTTCAACCCCTCGAAGCTGCGCGCCTGTCCCCAGGCACTGCCGGAGAGCGCCAACACCACGCTCATTGCTCCCGCAGCAAGCCCGAAGCGTGTCATCGTCTCTCGCATATTATTCCCCGCGTGCGAGTTCGGCGCGAGCCAGCGCGGCATAGCGGCCCGATGGATAGATCTCCAGATACCGTGCATAAGCCGCCCTCGTCCCCGCGTTCCGGGCCGCTTGCCAGTAGCCCTGCTCCTTCCTGGTCAGCAAGAACCGGGCCACCGTCGCTTCCGCCGTCCTGGCATGCGCCTGCTCGAAGGCGAAATACGCCTCCACCGTGTCCTTGTCGCTGGCGTCCTCGAACGCCACCATCACCGTAAGGCGGCGCATCGTGGAAGCGGCGTCGGAGTGGTTCGGGTCGAGCGTCGCAACCTTTCGAGAGCACGCCAGCGCCTCCCTTAGACGGCCTTTCGATCCGTGCCGTTCGCAGTCCCCCCAGAGCCGCCGCACCTCTTCCGCACGCGCACGCGCCGCGTGCGCCGCTTCGGCCTTCTCGATCGCCGCCAGGAGTTCCCCGTGCGTCCCGTCGTCCAGTCCAAGCGCCCTCGCTTCCGACAGGCGTTTCCGCGCGGCTTCGACCCGTCCCTTCTCGATCGATGCACGAATTTCGGCCAATGCGCTCGATAGAGAACGGGCACGCTCCGCCAAGGCTTTCTCCACCATGTTCTCAAGCGCCGTCAGCGACTTGCCGGTGAGACCCGCCCGGCGGCTTGCCGCGATACGGGAGCGGGCTTGTTCCGGTTTGCCCTGGGCGAGCAGCGCTTCCACTTCCCGACGCAAGTTCTCCTGCGCGGCCGCCAGGCGCTCCTGTTCCGCGAGCCGTCGTTTCAACTCTCTAAGACTTGCGTTCAGCACCTCGATCCGGGGATGTTCGGGGTTGATCTTCGACAACCGCCCGATCCAGCGTCGGGCGATCTCGGTCCGTTCGCGCTCAAGTGCGGACCGGGCCTTGTCCACGTAGTGTTGCTCGATCCTGGTTATTCCCTTCAGGGCCTGCGGGTTCCCGGGATCCTTGTCCAGCACCCTGCGGTAACAATCGAGCGCGTTGCCGCCGCTTCCCGCCGTCAAGCGGTTGGCGTCGTGGTGCGCGCGGCACTCGGTCAGCAGCCGTTCCACCAGAGCCTTCAGGCGGCTACGGGCTTCGAGACGCGCCGCGCATTTCCGCGCCTCTTCCCCGTGCGGGCTCTCGGGAAACTTCTTCTGGAACTCCAGGACGGGCTCGATCTTCTCGCAGCGCTTGGCTTCGTCCCATGCGAGGCATTCGTCCGCCCGGGCCACGAACCGGCCCTTCGGCTGCAACTGTTTGTAGAGCCGGGTACCTTCCATGTCCTGGCATCCCCGGAGCGACTTCCAGATCTGGCTATCCCGGTAGGCATCCACATTTTGAGCGTGAACCGCAGCCGGCATTCCGGCCGCCGCGGCCGTCAAACCGAAGCCAACGATCCAGGACGTAATTTTCGGCGCGGCTCGCACGCTGCAGCGGTCCGGATTTCGGCGTTCTCCGGGCCTTTGAGCCGCAGGGGCCCGCCCGCCCTGTTTCCTCGAACGGATGGAGACAACGCCGCTTTTCGCAAAGTCCATCAGACCGGCCCCACTGGCCCGACTATAACGCCCACGGCCCGCTAGGGCACGGATATCTCCACTCTGCCGTCTCCCTTCACAGTCAACACCGCTACCAAGACCGCGTGGCGGCGGCCTTCCTGGCTGAGGCGCCGATCCGGGAACCGGAGGTAGCCGTCGCGATGGTAAACGCCTCCTTGCACAACCGCATCCCTCGGATTTCCGTGTCGCATGTACAGGTTGTACCGCACCCGATATTTGCCGGCGGGCGCGTCGGAAACCTCCCAGACCTCCACCCCGGGGCCCTCCTCCGTGTCGGCGCTCAGCTTTCCCGGACGACCGGGAACCACTGCCCTGTTGAAGAAAAACTCCGCGCCGGCGGCGTCGATGACATGCAGGTCCACGTCGTGTTTGTCGGTGGGCCACTTGACGATGATCGCAAGGAACGTCTTCGATAGTTTCTTCTCGCAGGCTTGGAGTTCCGCGCGGCAGCTCTGCAAGCTGGCCGCGGCTCCTCGCGCCCCTCCGAGCTGCCGTCGACACGCCGCGGTCTGCTGCCGGCACTGTTCCCGTGCCCGCTCCGCGCGCGCCACACGTTCGCGCGCGCTCTCTTCCGCGGCCCGGGAGCGGGCAAGACTCTTGCGCGCCTCCGCCTCCGCGGCCCGCGACTGTGCCAGCTTCTTTCGCGCATCGGCTTCGGCCGTGCGGGTTCGGGCCAGGCTCTTGCGCGCCTCGGCTTCCGCCGCCCGCGACTGCGCCAGCTTCCTGCGCGCCTCCGCCTCTGCCGTCCGGGATTGCGCCAGCTTCCTGCGCGCCTCCGCCTCTGCCGTCCGGGATTGCGCCAGACGGTCGCGCGCCTTTGCCTCGGCGGCCTGGGACTGCACCAATGCTTGGCGCGTCCGCTCTACCTGCTCGGACAATTCGCTCAGAAAGTAGGGCATCAGCACGATGGAAATGAGGATGAATGCACCGAGCGCCGAAGCGAAGAGATCCAGCGCGGAAATGCCGAAGACGTTGATCTCGCGGCTGCGGAATTTCATGGCGTTCAGCGCGAATCGCCACCGCGACTCATGCCAGCGACACCATCAACTCGAGGCCGCCGATGCGGACCACGTCGCCGGCGGAAAGCGGATGGCGCCGGAACGGCTCCAACGCCCGGCCGTTCACGGTCGTTCCATTCGAAGAGTTGAGGTCCTCGACTTCGAACCCCTGCCCGGTGGAGACGATACGCAGGTGCCGCCGCGAGACATGGTCGTCAGAGAGCACCGCGTCCACCAGCGCCGGGTAACGGCCCACGGTGAGGCCGTAGCCCTGGTTCGCGAAGCCCCGGGCGGCGAGACGTACCCGTAGGGGTTTACCGCCGGAGGTGAACCCGCTCAGCGCGACACCCTGCTTGGGACCCCGAGGCCGTTGAGCGGGATTCAGGCGGGAAAGTTTCTCGCCATAGTCTCCCATGACGCGCAGTATACGCTCCCGAGGCTTGCGCAGGGCGAGGACCAGCGCGACCAGTACCGCCAGCGCGAGGAATGCGGAGACCGCCCAGTACTGTCGACCCAGCCTCTCCATGGCATCGGCCAGTCGGCGCGAGGTGTCCTGGGCCGCCTTTGCCGCCTTTTCCGCCTTGCGGAGTGCGTCCTTGTCGACCTGCCCCCCCGCGACGCAGGGCTTGTCGCTCGCCGTGAATGGATCGCCGCGCCGCTTCAGAACCGCAATGAGCTCGCTTGCCTGGGAAGCGAAATAGATGCCCGCAGCGGAGGCCACGGCGCGGGCCCTGCCCTGTTTGTCTCGCGCAATTCTCCTCGTCAAAGCTCCCTGGGTATTGACTCCGATCACTGCGCCGCAGGCATCGAACAAAGGTCCTCCGCTATTTCCCGGATTTATCTCTGCGCTGTGCTGGACAATCTGGAGCTGTACTGGGCTCTTAGGTCTCCAACGCTCGCGAAAGAGCCGACCCACCACACCTTTCGTCACCGTTGCATCGATCGCTTTCTTCCCTTTGTCGGCGAGCCCCGGAAAACCCAGCGCAAATGCCTCCGACCCCTTTTTGATCGGCGCTGACGAGAGTACGGCCGGTTTCCCGCCGGAGCCACTCACCCGCAATAGAGCGAGATCTAGACCCTGATCCGACCAGAGCAATTTCGCTGGCATCAGCGCGCTCGAACCGCTGATCAGCACCGAAAGCGTCTTGCGCCCCCCGGCGACATGGTGATTGGTGGCCACCAGACCCTTGTCGTTTATGAAGAACCCGGTCCCCGTAGCCATGCCACGGCTGGACTCGGCGAAAACCCGAACGACGCTTTGTTCCATCGCGGCGACATCGGGGGCCGCGTCGGCCGCTGTCGGGACCGTGAAGCAGAGGAGAAGCCACGCCCCCAGCCACCTGTTGCCGCCAGCCGTCACGGTTCGATGGCGATCCGGAACCTGACCGAGCCGAAAATCAGGCTGTCCCCATCCCCGACCTGAGTGGGCTGTCCGGCCGTCAGAGTACGCCCGTTAAGCGCCGTACCGTTGGTCGAACCGAGATCCTCCACGTAGAGGGTGCCGCCCTCCACGTAGAGACGCGCATGCTCCCGCGATACGCTCGGGTCCGCGACGACATGGCTCGACCCGGCGGGGTTGCGGCCGACGACCACGCCGGCGGGACCGCCGAGCGCTTCGCGCCGCAGGTTGAGCGCGAACGGAGTGCCTTCGCTGTCCACGCCCGTCAGCACGCAATCGAACGGCGCCGGCTCCGGCACATCCTCCAACCGCCTTTGCGCGGCCGCGGCCTCCCGCTCCGCCTCCGCCGCCCGGGCATTTACGGCGTGCATCGCACGGCGCTTGCGCCGCGCCGACATCAGCCCCGCCACCAAGAGCGCGAGGACCAGGAGGCCACCCGCGCCGCCTCCCCAAATCGCGAGGCGACGCAGCCGCTCCAGGCGTTTTCGTTCTTCCGCCTCGCGTGCGGCGGCCTCGAGAGACTCCTGTTCCGCCCGCTGCTTTTCCAACTCGAGCCGTCGCGCCTCTTCGCGTGCGCGCTTTGCCTGCTGTTGGGCCTGCTTCGCCTTCTTCTGGGCGGCCTCTCTTGCCTTGCGCTCCTTCCTGGCCTTTTCCGCGGCTTTCCTGGCTTCATCCGCGGCCTTCTTGGCTTCCTGGGCCTTCTTTTGCGCACGTTGTTCGGCGGACGCGCAGGCATCGGTGGAGCGGACGAATTCGACGCCAAGCGAATCCAGGCGCCGGGCGACTTCGCTCGCGGTCAGGGCGAACATCACGCCCTCGGGTTTGACGAAACGCTTGGCGGTGAACAGGCTGGTGTCTTCGGAATCGGGAAGGTTCAGCGCCACGATGCGGCCGCACTCATCTATTGCGGGCGAACCGTAACCGATCCGGGGCACGATGGCGTTGTGCCGAAGGAAGCCGGCTTTTCGGCTGCTCCCGATGGATCGGTTCTCGACCCTGCCGGCCGCGCCCACGAAGATTCTGCCCGATCCGCCCGCTGCCTCGGGCAGCACCGAGAAGATCCGCGCGTTCGGTGCGAGCACCCCGATCGACAGGGGCAACCCCGGGCCTGGCAATCCCTGGGCCCGGAGGACGCCGAAACCGGAGCCGTCTTCTTTTCGCTTCCGTACGGTGGCGAGTTCCGCGCCCCCCTTGGCGATGACGACCGCGCGCGGGCCGGCATCGAGCACGGCGGCGCTGGTGAGGATATCGCCCTTGCCGTTAACCAGTACTCCCGTTCCTTCCCCTTCCACCTGATCGCCCTTGTAGACCCGCACGGTGACGATTTGCGCCTGTATGCGGGCTGCATCGAGCCATGACGGAAGCTGGGCCGACCCGGTGGACGGCGGCAACAGGACCGCGAGGGCCCCGATTACAACAATGGCGAGAAAGGAGGCGCGGGACTTTCCGACCGATGAACGCGCTTCCTTCATCGAAATAACGGAGCAACGGTTTATTCTGGCGGCATCGCAATTCGGCTGCCAACGAATGATCGGCACTCTCCCCTCCAACGCGCTTTACCCCGCAGATTCGCAACAACAAGTATGGGGGGCGCCATATTGGATGTCCAATCCACAGGCCACGGCACTCGCCCGTCAGGAACGTCCACGCGGATGGCGTATTGGGATGAAGGTCTTGCGGTGAGACCGCGGGCCAATCGTCGTCTCGGCATGTGCCTGCGGGCGGCAATCCTCCTGGCCGCCGCGCTCGCGTTGTGGGCACCGGTGGCGGGAGCGGCGCAAAGCCCCGGCGGGTCGGATCCGGAAGAGTGCACGGCGTCACCGACCGCCCGGTGCGTCGCGGCGCTCGCCGCCGCCACGGCAGAGGCGATTCCCGACCCCTACGTCCGCGCGAGGGCCTTCGTCCATGTCGCCGGAGCCCAACGTGCGGCAGGGGACGCCGGGGGAGCGAGGGAAAGCCTGTCCCGGGCCCTCTCGGCGGCTGCGGTTATCGAGAGCCCTTCCAACGCCGCCGCGTTGTCGTCGGCGCCGCTCTGTCGCCCGACGAACTCTCGGCGGAAGCACCCGGAGGTGCTTGCCCTTCGGGCTCGAACCCTGATCGCCGTCGCGACGGAGCAATTGGCCGGCGGCGACGGGGCCCGGGCGCGGCGAATTCTGTCCGACGCCATGGCGACCGCCGAAGCCATCGAAGATCCGTATTCCCGCGCGCGCGTCCTCTGCGACATCGCGGCGATTCGGAAAATGGCCGGCGAGGACGACCGGGCACGGGAAGCCCTGTCGCAGGCGCTGGCGGTAACCGATCGGGTCGAAAGCCGCGCGTCCAGGACAGGCCTGCTCATTGCCATTGCGGAGATGAACGTCTCCGCCGGAAAGTTGCGGGCGGCCGCGGACATCCTGCGCACGACTCGTCGCATTGCGGCCAGGTCCGGCGCGGACGGCGACCGCCCCTCGAAGTTCGACCTCGAACGTATTGCCGCCGTCCAGGCGGCGGCGGGAGATATCGAAGGCGCCATCGTGACCGCCCGGACGATCGGGGACGAGGCGGATTTCATCCGCGCGCGCACGCTCGCGGACATAGCCCATGCGCGGGCGGCGGAAGGCGATGCGGCGGGTGCATTTTCTGTCGAGAGGGCGGTCAAGGGTGCCTATCTCCGGATATTCGTAGTCGCCCGCGTCGGATTGGCGCTCGCCCGGGCAGGAGATATCGCGGGAGCCGGGAGGGCCGCGGCGAGGATCGCGGAGATCAACGAGGAGGAAAGCCGGGATCCGGCCTACACGGAAGCGGCGATACATCGCTCCGCCATTTTCGAGGCAATAGTCGGTGCCCATATCGCCGCCGGCGCGCTGGACAAGGCTTCGGACGCGCTGGGAGAGATCGAACGCGGATATCGAATCGCGGACGCGGCGGTCGCCCTCGCGAGGGCCCGGATGGTGGCCGGAGAATTCGATGCCGCCCTGACGACGGCGGGCACGGTATGCAAATTCAGGCACCGGAACGACAGATGCGCGGAAGTGCTGGCCGATCTCGCCTCCTCTCTTGCCGTTGCCGGGAATATCCGGCGGGCACGGGCGCTCCTCTCGCTGGCCCGGGACGAGGCCGAACGGACGCGCTTCGCATCGGAACGCATCAGGTCGTTTGCCTCCCTGTGGCAGGCCGGGATGCGTATGGGCGACCGGGAAGGTGCACGCAAGGCGTTCGCGGCCGCGCTGGCCGCCGCCCGGGGCATCGACGACGTGCCGAAGCGCGTGGACGAGCTTACCGCGCTGGGCGTCGCGGCCGCCCGGGAGGGCGAGCACGACAGGGCCGGGCGGGCTTTCTCCTCGGCCATCGCGGCGGTGGACGAATTCCGGGATTCCGTCGGCGGGACCGGGCCGGACATCATCGGCCGGCGCGCGCACGCCTATGCCCGAATAGGCCGGGAACAGGTGCGGGCGGGCGATGTCGAAGGCGCACGAGACTCGATCTCCCGGGCCCTCGTTGCCGCGGACCGTGCGGGGAAGCACGACGCGCATGTGGCTTTCCTGGTCGACGTGGCATCGGTACTTGCGTCCGGTTGGCAGCGGATGCGGTAGGACGGCAAACAGGGGGAGGCAGGTCGCTCGGACGCCTTCGCGCCGTCCCGTAGCGGGACACCGTTTCCATGCAGGATCGGGCGCTGTGGCCCAACCCCGATTCGCTGCCGGTTGTGCGGACGGCCGCGCGGCTCTAATGACTATCGGCTCGACAGGGGCGGAAGGAACGAAGGATGAAGCTTGCGACGCTCAAAGGCGGAAGGGATGGACGCCTCGCGGTGGTAAGCGACGATCTCGCGCGGGCGGCGGACGCCGGGGAGGTCGCGGCCACCATGCAGGCAGCGATCGACGACTGGGCGGCAGCGGCCCCGGCCCTTCAACGGCTTGCCGCCGCGATCGACACGGGCAAGGCCGAGACCTTTCCTTTCGAGCCGGCCGAATGCGCGGCCATCCTGCCCCGCGCCTATCAATGGGTCGACGCCAGCGCCTATCTCAGCCATGTCGAGCTGGTCCGCAAGGCGCGCGGCGCGGAGATACCGAAAAACCTTTACGAGGACCCGCTGATGTACCAAGGCGCCTCGGATTCCATGATCGGGCCGGGAGACGACATCGAGCTCGCCGACGAGGCGTGGGGAATCGACATGGAGGCCGAGGTTTTCGTCATTCTCGACGACGTTCCGATGGGCGTGTCCAGGGAAGCGGCGAAGAGCCACATCAGGCTGGTCGGCATTCTCAACGACGTCAGCCTGCGCAACCTGATCCCGGCCGAGCTCGGCAAGGGATTCGGCTTCCTCCAGGGCAAGCCGACGACGGCATTTTCGCCGGTCGTCGCGGCCCCGGAATCCCTCGGAGCGGCATGGGACGGCACCAAAATGACGCTCGACATGGAGGTTTCGCTCAACGGCGAGCCGCTGGGCCACCCGAATGCCGGCACCGACCTCTATTTCGACATTCCCACCCTGATCGCTCATGCCGCCAGGAGTCGCCGGCTCGCCGCGGGAACGATCCTCGGCACCGGCACGATCTCCAATCACGACCGCGCCGCCGGCTCCGCCTGCCTCGCCGAGCTGCGGGTCATCGAGACCATCGAGCACGGCGAGCCCAGGACGCCCTTCATGCGCTTCGGCGACCGGGTCCGGATCGACATGCGCGACGCCGACGGCAATTCGGTATTCGGCGCGATCGATCAGCAGGTCGTCAGGTACGACAACCCGGCATGACGACGGGTTGAAATGCCGATTCCAGTCCCTGTATCGGCATTTCGTTTGCCTATCGGCCTCACGAGCACGGCGTTCGGAGTCGCAGCTGACGGGCGTGCTCAGGGCTTCCAGAGCCTGTCCGTTTCAAATTGGACCGCCTCGGGCCTCCGGACGGGATCCGGCCGCGTCTCCCGTTCGTCATGGTCGGCGGAGGCCGACCATCCACGAGTTTTTCTCGTACGACGGAACGACAAAATAAAGCGCGCGTTCCCGGTGTAGAACGACCAGTTCGAGATGAACCTCGGGGACGATTGAAGGAGGCAGCATGCCACGAATCACCGGGGAATACCTGAACCGCAAATGGAAGGTTGGCGCTCGACAACCGCGATTTGCAGAAAGCGGCAATTTCTACATGCCGCTGAAGAAATTTCCGGGAGCGCTCTTTGATCCCCACGGATACATCCGTTTTGAGACAGAGGAAGCTTACGAACAGTGCCCGTACTTACTGCACGGGAAACGCCTTAACGTGCGCCAGCGTATGGGAATATCCAGCATCCCCGGCTACGTGAAAGTCGAATGACCGAACTGCCGAGCTGGGCGGCCGTCGCGGTTGAGGTGTTCATATACGCCGTGTTCGGCTTGCCCCTGATCGCTTACGCAGCCTTCGGCATCCTCGTGCTGATCTTCCTCCTCCTGTTCACTGTCTGAGGTAAGGCGTCGCCTATCGACCGAATTTGGGCGATCTTCGCCTTCTGCCTGATCGCGGCACACATGACCTTGAAGGTATTTTGACGATCCTAAACTAGGCAATTAAAAACAAAACGTGGATGGTCGGCCTCCGCCGACCATGACGTGGAGGAGAACCGAGGGCGCTTACAACAAAACAGACAGGCTTTAGCCCATCGCGACGAGCGGCTCGATTTCCGACACATCGAACTCGGCGCGAGCGCGGTCGAGATCGTAAAGCCGCTGCAGGGCCAACCAGGACTCCGCCGTCATCCCCAACGCCCGCCCGATGCGCAGGGCCGTGTCCGCCGTGACGGCGCGGCGGCAGTGGACGATCTCGTTGATGCGCCGCGGAGTCACGCCGATCGCCTTCGCCAACCGGTACTGGCTGATCCCGAGTTCTTCCAGAATCTCCGCCAGATGCTCCCCGGGATGGATCGCTTCCATATCGGCCATGATCGGTATCCTAGTGGTAGTCGACGATTTCGATGTCCGTCGCGCCCTCTCCGGTCCAGCGGAAGCACACACGCCACTGGTCGTTGATACGAATGCTGTACCGGCCCTTCCGGTCACCGCCGAGCGCTTCCAGGCGGTGAGACGGCGGCAACCGGAGATCGGTTAGCACCGCCGCGGTGACCACGCGCTGAATCCGCATGCGTGCCCGGCGTTGAATTTCCGGGGGCAGGCGGCGCACCGACAAACCGAGAAAGAGCCGCTCGGCATCCCTGTCCTTGAATCGCCTCACGCGCTTGATATTATCGTATCACGATAATATCGTCAAAGGATACGAATGCAGAAGCGACGAGTCCACATCGGGGAACGCCAGACCGAATTTGCCTTTACCGACCGGGTCTGCGCCTACCCAACGCCCGCCCATCACGCGTTCGCGCCAAGGGCGGCGCGCATTTCCTCGACATAGGCCGCGAAGCCGGCTTCGAGCGTGTATTCGGGCTCCCAGCCGAGCACGTCGCGCGCATGGCCGATATCCATGTAGTCGGTGCGCGAAACCGGCGGCGTCCCGGGAACGACCTCGATCTCCAGGTTGGGCAGCGACGCCCGCACGGCGGCGACAAGCTCGTCGAACGGGGTGACCACGCCGATGCCGATATTGAAGACGTTGTAGCGCGGAAGATCGCGCGTCGCGCACAAATCGAGCGCGCGGCCGATATCCTTCGAATAGATGTATTCGAACGACATGGTCTGCTCTTCCGGGATCCTTGCGGGCACGCCGCGAATGCCGCTCTCGACCAGGGTGTGGCACTTTTCGCCGCCGCCCGATCCGCCCCAGAAATGGCCCATGCCGAAGACGTTGGCGGGCCGCACGATGGCGACCTCGAAACCGTACCGGTTGGAATAGGCCTCCAGGATCAGCTCCTGCGCCGCCTTGGTGTTGCTGTAGGCGGTGCCGCTTCCGAGCGGGAAGTCCTCTTTCATCATGCCGTCGACCGCGGGCCGGCGCCAGTCGTAGGAACCGAAAGTGGATATGTTGAGCAGCCGCTTGACGCCGGCGAGCCGTACCGCCTCGCAGACCGCGATCGCGCCGTTGATGTTGAGATCCATGCCGAGATGCAGCGGATTTTCCGCGCGCTTCCCGATCAGCCCGGTCGTGTGCAGAACGGTGTCCGCGCGGTGCTCCTCGATGGCGGCCAGGACGCCGGGCAGGTGCCGCGCATCCTCGGCCATCAGCGTGTAATTCCCCGCGCCGAGGCGGCTGTCGAGATAGTCCTCGCGCGGGATCGGATCGAGAAACACCACCTTCTCGCCGCGGGCGAGCGCGCAGATCGCGTAGCTGGTGCCGACCAGCCCGGCACCGGTAATCACCGTGGTCATGGAACCTCCCTTCAAGGTCTCGGGGCAAGCGCCCCTGTCCGCGTCAATTGTCGATTTCGCGCCAGCCGAAAAGGCCCGCGCGGCGATATTGCCATGGATATTGCGCGACCATCCGGGCCGCCCGCGTCGAACGATAGGCGATCAGGCCGAGCGCGAGGATCACTGCCGTATCGATCAGGTACCCGCTAATCGACAACAACTCGCCGTCGAACAACGCATAGACCAGAAACCGGTCGGCGCAGCCCATCGGCGCGCCGTAGAGGAAAACCTGCCAGACCGGCCGCCAGGTGCGGGCGAGCGCCTGTCCGGCGAGAAAGCCCGCACCGCCCATCAGGACCACCGTGACACACAGGAAAACGGCGACCGGAACCCCGTTCATACGGATACTCCCGTCTCCGTCGCCCGTCCGCCTTCGAGGTAGGCGGCGCGGATCTCGGGATTATCCAGCAACGCGGCACCGGTTCCGGTCAGCGTGATTTCTCCGTTGACCATCACATAGCCCCGGTGGGCGAGGCGCAGCGCGTGATAGGCGTTCTGCTCGACCAGGAGAACGGTCATACCGTCGCGCTCGTTGATCTCCCGGATGACCTCGAAGATCTGCTTGACGATCATCGGCGCGAGCCCGAGCGAGGGCTCGTCCAGCAGCAGAAGCCGCGGCCGGCCCATCAGGGCGCGGGCGATGGCGAGCATCTGCTGTTCTCCGCCCGATAGCGTGCCGCCGCGCTGGTTGCGCCGTTCCCCGAGGATCGGGAACAGGGAGAACGCGCGGCGCGTGTCCTCGTCGAATTTCCCGGGATCGGCGGTTACCGCGCCCACCTGAAGGTTTTCCAGGACGGTCATGCGCGGGAAGATACGCCGTCCCTCGGGCGCGTGTCCGATGCCGAGGCGGACGATCTCGTGCGTCGGCAGATGGGCGATCGGGCGCCCTTCGAACCGGATCTCGCCCCCATGCGCGCGGGGATTTCCGCAGATCGTCATCAGGAGCGTCGACTTGCCCGCGCCGTTGGCGCCGATCAGCGAGACGATGCCGCCTTCGGGCACTTCGACGCTCACCCCGCGGAGCGCGTGGATGTTGCCGTAGGAGGCATGCACCGCCTCGACCGCGAGCATCGGCTCAGACACTTTCCGCCTCTTCTTCTCCGAGATAGGCGCGGATGACGGCCGGGTCGTTGCGCACGAAGTCCGGCGGACCCTCGGAGATCTTCGCGCCGTGATCGAGGACGACGATGTGGTCGGATATCCCCATCACCACGCTCATGTCGTGCTCGATCAGCAGGATACCGATGCGGTGCACCGCCTTGATGAACGTCAACAGCGCGTTGAGCTCGGCGGATTCGCGCGGGTTCAGCCCGGCCGCGGGCTCGTCCAGGCAGAGCAGGACCGGCTCGGTGCACATCGCGCGGGCGATTTCGAGCCGGCGCTGGCCGCCATAGGGAAGCGTGCCGGCGTCGACATCCGCCCGGTCGGTCAGATCGACCCGGTCGAGCCAGTAGGTGGCGCGATCCACCGCGGCGCGTTCGGCGGCGCGGAATTTCCCGGCGCCCACCAGGCCGAGCAGCGTGTAGCCCGACGCGCGCATCAGCCGGTTGTGCTGGGCGACCATCAGGTTCTCCAGCACCGACATCTGCGGGAAGATGCGGATGTTCTGGAAGGTTCGTGCGACTTTCGCCTCGCTGGCGACCCGGTAGTCGTCGAGCCGCTCCAGGAGATGTTCCCGGCCGTCGGCGCGCAGCGCGAGCCGGCCCGTATTGGGCTTGTAAAAGCCGGTCAGGCAGTTGAACACGGTGGTCTTGCCGGCGCCGTTGGGGCCGATCAGGGCGGTTATCCGCCCCTCCTCGGCGGAGAACCCCACATCGTCGACCGCGACCAGCCCGCCGAAGCGCATGGTCAGGTGCTCGACCGTCAACAGGCTCACGGTGGCGCCCTCCGGCGGGAGAGGCGGATCATCGGATCGCGGGTCGCGAGCAGCCCGCGCGGACGCCACACGGTGATCAGCACCATGCAGGCGCCGAAGGCGAGCATCCGGTACTCGTGCAGTTCGCGGAAGAACTCCGGCAGGCCGATCAGGACCAGCGCGGCGAGCACGACCCCGATCTGGCTTCCCATGCCGCCGAGCACGACGATGGCGAGGATGATCGCGGACTCGATGAAGGTGAAGCTCTCCGGGCTGATGAAGCCCTGGCGGGTCGCGAAGAACGAGCCGGCGAAGCCGCCGAACATCGCCCCGATCGCGAAGGCGGTGAGCTTGGTGTTGGTCGGGTTGATGCCGAGCGACCGGCAGGCGATCTCGTCCTCCCGGAGCGCCTCCCAGGCGCGGCCGATGGGAAGCCTGCGGATGCGCAGCGTGAAGGCGTTGGTGAGCAGCGCCAGCGCGAGAATCACGAAGTAGAGGAAATAGGTCCGGTGGATCGAGGCGTAGTCGATCCCGAAGACCTGGTGGAAGGACTCGACGCCCTCGGGCGGGGCGCGGGTGAAGGGAAGGCCGAAGAAGGTCGGCCGGGGCACGCCGGAAATCCCGTCCGGACCGCCGGTGAAATTGTACCAGTTGAGCAGGATGATGCGGATCATCTCGCCGAAGCCGAGGGTGACGATCGCGAGATAGTCGCCGCGGAGCCTGAGCACCGGAAAGCCCAGAATGATGCCGAAGAAGGCCGCGAACACCCCGGCAAGCGGCAGGCATGCCCAGAAATCGAGACCGAAATCGCGGGCGATGAGCGCGTAGCTGTAGGCCCCCACCGCGTAGAACGCGACATAGCCGAGGTCGAGCAGGCCGGCCAGCCCGACCACGATGTTGAGCCCCCAGCCGAGCATCACATAGGTCAGGACCAGGATGGCGATATCCATCAGCCTGCGGTCCGCGAAAGGCAGGAACGGCAGCAGGATCGCGATTGCGATCAGGGCGGGACCGAGCCAGACCAGCGCGCGCCGGAAGGCCTGGGCGGAGTCGAATTGGGCGACGATCGGAATTTCGTCACGCCGCGACCGCAGAATGCCGATGGCGGCGATGCCGGCGACGGCCAACCCTCCGGCAATCGCGACCACGCCGAGAAACGCGCTTGGCAGGGCGAGCTGCCAGCCGAGCGCGGCAGCGACGAGACCACCGGCGATGACCGGAAAATGGTGCCCGCCGCGCAAGGATGCGATGGCAAGCCGGCCGACGAACACAAGCGCCACCCCGACGGCAAGCTCGGCCACCCGAGGCTTCACGATGAACGCGGAACCCTCCGAGACCGTCTCCGCCCCGACCAGCGGCAGCGCGAGCAGCAGCGCGATCCCGGCGGCGATCCCGGCTTCCTTGAGCGCCGACGGCGGAAAGACCCGGCCGCGCGACGCCAGGGTGCCGGCGGCCACGCGTCAGACCTTCTCGATCTCGGGCCGTCCCAGCAACCCGGTCGGACGGAAGATCAGCACCAGGACGAGGATCGAGAAGGCCGCGACGTCCTTGTACTCGGTGGTGAAATAGCCGGACCAGAAAGCCTCGATCAGGCCGATCAGCAAACCGCCCAGCATGGCGCCGGGGATCGAGCCGATTCCGCCCAGCACCGCCGCGGTGAACGCCTTGATCCCGGCGAGGAAGCCGATGAAGAAATCGATCACCCCGTAATAGAAGACCGCCATCGTGCCGGCCACGGCAGCCAGGGAGGCGCCGATCACGAAGGTGACGGAGATCGTGCGGTCGACGTTGATTCCGACCAGCGCCGCCATCTCGCGGTCCTGTTCGCAGGCGCGCTGGGCGCGGCCGAGCGCGGTCTTGCCGATCACCAGCGAAAAGGACGCCATGAGCGCAAGCGTCAGGACGACGATGAAAATCTGGATATAGCTGAGCGAGACCGCGAATCCGTCGCGCTCCGCGAGCTCGATCGCTCCCGGAATCACCGGCTGGATCGCCTTGGTGCGCGCACCCTGGGTAAGCTGGACGTAGTTCTGCAGCGCGATCGACATGCCGATCGCGGAGATCAGCGCGGCGAGCCTCGTGGAGCCGCGCAGGGGCCGGTAGGCGAGACGCTCCAGGGTCCACCCGTAAACCGCCGTCAGCATCATCGAGACGATGAGGACGGTGAACAGCGCCAGTATGAGGTAGCCGCCGCCATCCGGGCCGAGGATCAGGAAGGTAATCAACGCGATAAAGGCGCCGATCATGTAGATCTCGCCATGCGCGAAGTTGATCATCCCGATGATGCCGTAAACCAGCGTATAGCCGATCGCGATCAGCCCATAGACGGCGCCCAGCGTGACACCGTTGATCAGCTGCTGAAGGAAGTATTCCATACCCGCTCGACCGCCCGCCCCGACCTTAGCAACACAGCCGGCGCAGCGCCAAGCGGACGCCCCGGCGGTTCGCCCCGACGGGCCGATCGCATAGGATCCCGCCGACCCAGTGGAGACAGAGCGATGTCCGGACCCGACGGGATCTATACCGTGAGCCGCCGCATCCGGTTCGGCGACTCCGATCCGGCCGGGATCGTCTTCTATGTCGCCTTCTTCCGCATGTTCAACGACCTGTTCGAGAGCTGGGTGGGCGAACGGCTCGGGATCGACTTCGCGCGGGAGTTCTTCGACGAGGGGCGAATGTTTCCGCTCGTCCATTGCGACGTGGACTTCAAGAAGCCCCGGCGCATGGGCGACACTCTCGACCTCGCGCTGATCCTCACCGGGCTCGGCCGGTCATCGATCCGCTACACCATCGTCGGCTCCGACAAGGGCGAGGAAATCCTTCGGGGCGAGTTCGTCAGCTGCGTCGCGTCCAAGGAGATGGGCCGGTCGATCCCGATCCCGGATTATCTGCGCACGCCGATGGCGGAATATCTCGATCTGTGCCGTCGTCTCGGATAGAGGCAGCGATCCGCCCCGGGGAGCTCTCGAAGAATGCGGTCCCGTTGTGGTAGAAGGGCCGAATGGCGGCCTCGGGAGGTCTCGCTCCGGCCCTGCGTGCTTGCGTGGGTCGGACGGAATACATCCCCTTGCCGAACAAGACGAAACCAGGCTTCACTCGGGAGATTGACATGAAGAGGCTCCTGGCGACGGGCGCGGTGCTGATGTTCACCGCATCGGCTTACGCCCAGATGCCCACCCTGACCCACGAATACGCCCAGCCCGGCGGCGGCAGCGACGTTTCGGCCAAGAACCTGGCCGAGGTCGCCGCGGCGGAGAAAATCGCGACGATTCAGATCCAGGGCGGCAAGACCCTGACGCGTTCGATCCAGCAGGTCGCGGAGGGCAAGACGGACATCGCGGCGATGCCCATCGTCCTGCATTTCCTGATGTCGCGCGCTCTGGGCCCCTACAGCTCGCTCGGCCGCAAGAAGGGCGCGGAACTCGCCGCGAATCTGCGTGCCCTCTACCCGTATCACGGCATCGCCGGCTTCTTCCTGGTCGCCTATGCGAGCACCGGCATCGACAACTGGGACAAGATCAAGGGCAAGACCGTCTTCAACGGCCCGCCGCGCGGCGGCGCGCTCAACACGGCGCGCTCCGTCATCCGGCTCACCACCGGGCTGGACGACGGCAAGGGCTATGCCGGCAAGCAGATCGCATGGGGCCAGGCCAACGCGATCTTCCTCGACCGCTCGGTCGAGGCCGCCGTGCGCCCCGGCACCAACCCGGCGAGCTGGATGCCGATCCTTTCGGCCGCCGGCAAGATCAACATGGTCTCCGTGCCCAAGGCCAAGTGGGAAGGGAAGGCCTGGCAGAAATTCCTGAACGCGCCGGGCAACGCGCCGAGCATCTTCCCGGTCAGCGAACTGGCCCATTACGGCGACAACGTCAACGTGATCTCGGAGGACGACATGTTCCGGACCGTTACCGCGCCGTTCTCCGACGCGGTCCACAAGAAGATGGACAAGCGCCTCGCCAAGGCGCTGACGGCGGCGTTCATCAAGAGCGTTCCCAACCTTCACCGCAAGGTGCCGTTCGCCAAGGGTCAGCATTTCGGCGAGATCGACGACAGGAAAATGGCGCTTTGCAACGCCGGTACGAAACTGCACCGGGGCGCCGTCGAGGCCTGGGAAGAGGCGGGCTACAAGGTGGACGACTGCATGAAACCGGCGTCATAAGCCGGCATAACTAGGCCGGGCGCGGACCGGAGCGCTGCGCCACGAGCGCTCCGGTTTCCTCTTTCGCCGCTCGCATCGACCGGAACGGCGAAGTCCTGGTGTCGGAAACGCCCAACATTTCACCCGAGCCATCCGACGACGAAGGCAGGCAACCCTCTCCCGCCGCCATGTCGGAGGCGACGGTCGAGGCGAAAGACGACTGGATGGGTCGGCTCGCGCTGGCCCTTGCCTTCATCCTCGTGGTCACCGGGATGGCCAACAACCTCCCCAACATCCCGGGGCTGCTTGAGACCGTTCGATCGATACCCGGACTGGAGGGACTGCCGAGGCTGAGCAAGTACAGCTCGGAATTCTTCTTTCCGCTAATGTTCTCCCTGATGCTGGTCATCGCCCTGCTGGTCTCGTCGTTCGGGCGCAACTGGCGGGACGGGCCGAAACCCCGGTTCGGGCTCGGCATCCTTCTCGACGTCCTGATGCTCGCCGCGATCCTCGGGACGTCGCTGGTCTATCTGATCGAGCACGACCAGGTGTGCCTCATCGATACCGTCAGCGGCGAACGCGACAGGCTGCTCGCCGAGGCCAAGGCCCGGGCGGACGAATACATCGCCATCTACGGGACGCCGCCGGTCGAGGAATTCCCCGAATGCCAGGCCATTCTAGGCAACTGGATCCTTCCCTGGCTGCTGTTCGCGGTGACGGTCTTCTTCGTCTACGTCGTCAGGGTCTGGGGATTCCCCATCGTCGCGGTGGCGATCGCCATCGCGCTTTACACCGTGCTTTCCGCCGCCGCGTGGTATTTCGACTGGGCCGACCACCGCTATCTGACCACTTCGATCGGCACGGTCACCGATGGGGCGAAGAGCTATGCGGCGGGCGTGATCGGCGCGCGCAACGCCATCACCCTCGAATCCAACGGCCTCCTCGGCCAGTTCCTCAACATCACCGTCAACATTGTTTTTCCCTATGTCGTCCTGGGGGCGCTGTTCGGCGCATCGGCCGGCGGCCGCTCGCTGATCAAGCTAGCCGTCGTGATCACACGGAACCTGCGCGGCGGCCCCGCCCACGCGGCGATCGTGGGCTCGGCCACGTTCGGCACGATTTCCGGCGGCCCGGTCGTCAACGTGCTCGGCACCGGCACGCTCACGATCCCGATGATGATGCGGACGGGTTTCGCGCCGACCTTCGCGGGCGGCGTGGAGGCCGCGGCGTCGAGCGGCGGCCAGTTCATGCCGCCGGTGATGGGCATCGCCGCGTTCGTGCTGTCGGCGCTGTCGACGGTGCCCTATTCCGACGTGATCATCGCGGCCTTTCTCCCGGCACTCGCCTATTTCCTGAGCCTGTTCCTGGTCGTGGTTTTCGAAGCCCGCCGGTCGAACCTGCAAGTCGTGGGGCAGCTGACCGAGGCACAAAAGCTCACGCGCAAGGACTGGATCAACCTGCTGATGATCGCGGGTCCGATATTGCTCATCCTGGTCCTGCTGCTGACCAAGAAGGACGCCGTCGGCACCGGGCTCGTGGGGTGGGTGCTCGGCTACACGCCGGGCGGCGGCGAGACTCTCCCCTGGATCCTCAAGGTGTTCCAGAACGCGGCGGGCGACCCGGATTCGGCGGGTTTCTGGGCCGTCATCCTCCTGCTCTCCCTGCTCTTCCTCGACGAAGAGGTCAGGAAGGCGCCGCGCAAGATCGTTTCCGCGCTGTCGAGCGCCGGGCTGATCATCGCCGAGCTGTTCCTGCTCCTCACCGCCGTTGCGGTCATCGATGTCTGCATCAACTTCACCAACTTCACCGGGATCATGACCATCGACATCCTGAACTGGTTGAAGACGGTCTCCACCTTCACGCTGTTGGGTCAGGAGCTCACCATCGGCGGCCCGGTGTACCTCATGCTGGCGCTGGTGACGGCGATGATCGTGACCATCCTGCTCGGCATGGGCATGCCGACGCTGCCCGCTTACGTGAATGTGATCCTGATCATCGGTCCGCTGCTGGTGGCACTCGGGACCTCCTATTTCACGGCCCATATGTTCATCTTCTATTTCGCCGTGGCCTCGGCGATCACGCCCCCCGTCGCCATCGCCGCGTTCGCGGCATCCACCATTTCCAAGGCCGAACCGATGGCGACCGGGGTCCAGGCGGTGCGCGTCGGGATCGTCATGTTCACGATACCCTTCGTGTTCGCCTTCTATCCGGAGCTTCTGCTGATCGAGCAGGCGCAGCTGGCGCCGTCGATCGACGGCTCGCTCAGCGACAAGAAGACCTACCTGCCGGGCTATGACGGAACCGTCCAGCTGGAGGCGCTGGGCTGGCTGGTGCTGCGGCTCGTGGTCGCGTTGTACCTGGTGGCGAGCGCGCTCAGCCGGTTCGACGCCGCCCGCCTGTCGATGTACGAGGTCGGCCTGCGCCTCGTTCTGGCCCTTCTGCTGCTCCTCAAGGCGCCGCTCGTCGCGGGATCGGCCCTCGCGGTCACGGCCGCGTACCTGCTGCTGCACCACGTCGCGGCGAGACGACGCCGGACCGGATGACCGGGACGGTCCCGGCCGCTAGATTGCGGCCTTCCAAACGCACTCCCGGGAGATCTGGATGACCGAAATACTGCGGCTCAACGGCGTCATTGCGGCGCTGGAGTCGGGCAAGCCGACCTTCACCACGTTCACGACCGCCGACATCCAGAGCGCCACCGCCCTGTCGGCGACGCGCTACGACGGCATCGTGTTCGAGATGGAGCACAATCCCTGGGACATCGGGGCGCTCCGCGACTCGCTGCAATACATGCTGAGCCGCGCCCAGATCGCCGCCGCGGGGTCGGTAGCCCCGGCGGTAACGCCGATGGTCCGCATTCCGCCCAACGGCGGGGAGATGGGCCAGTGGCACGCCAAACAGGCGCTCGACCTCGGCGTCTACGGGGTCGTCTGGCCGCATGTGAGCAGCGTCGAACAGGCCTATAACGCGGTCGCGGCGTGCCGCTTTCCGCGGCTCGACTCCGCCCCGCTCTACGAGCCGGCGGGGATCCGCGGCGACGGCCCGCGACATGCGGTGCGTTACTGGGGCCTGTCCCAGCAGGATTATTACAGGAAGGCCGATGTCTGGCCGCTCGCGCCGGACGGCGAGATCTTCGTCATCCTGATGATCGAGGATACGGCGGGCATCGAGAACCTCGCCGACATGCTGGATAACGTTCCCGGAATCGGCGCCGTTCTGATCGGAGAAGGGGATCTCAGCCAGGAGCTCGGGTTCCCGCGTCAATACGATCATCCCGAGGTGCGCGGCGCGATGGCGAAGATCGTCGACACCTGCAAATCGCGCAACGTCGTCGTCGGACACCCCCATGTCGATGCCGGCAACGCGGAGCGCGTGCTGGAGGAAGGCTACCGGTTCCTGATGGCCGCCCCGGCGACGAGCTACGCGGGGCTGGACAAGGGGCTCGAGCTCAGCGGCCGCAGTTAGAGGGAAAGATCATGATCATCGATTGCCACGGGCACTACACCACCGCGCCTTCCGCTCTCCGCGACTACCGGGCCGCCCAGGTCGAGGGGCTCAAGGACCCGTCCTACCAGCCGATCCCGGCGGATCTCGGCATCTCCGACGACGAGATCCGGGAAAGCCTGGAAGGAGCCCAGCTCAAGCTGCAGCGGGAACGGGGCACCGACCTCACCGTCTTCTCGCCACGGGCCGCGGGAATGGCGCACCAGGACGGGAACGAGCCGGCCAACAGGTACTGGTCGGAGATCTGCAACGACATGGTCCACCGCGCGGTCACGCTCTACCCGGACAACTTCGTCGGCGTCTGCCAGCTGCCGCAGGTGCCGGGGACTCCGCCCGACAACTGCATCCCGGAACTGGTGCGCTGCGTCGAGGAACTCGGCTTCATCGGCTGCAACCTCAACCCCGACCCCACGGGCGGCTACTGGACCGACCCGCCGCTGTTCGACCGCTGGTGGTATCCGCTCTACGAGAAGATGTGCGAACTCGACGTTCCGGCGATGATTCACGTCTCGTCGTCCTGCAACCCGCATTTCCACTTCACCGGCGCGCATTACATCAACGGCGACACCGCGGCCTTCATGCAGCTTCTCACCTCGGACCTGTTCGCCGACTTCCCGACGCTGAAGGTCATCATTCCGCATGGCGGCGGCGCTGCGCCGTTCCACTGGGGGCGCTATCGCGGGCTGGCGCAGGACATGGGCCGACCGCCGCTCGACGAGCTTCTGCTGGAAAACGTCTTCTTCGACACCTGCGTCTATCATCAGCCGGGAATCGATCTGCTGACGAAAGTGATCCCGGCCAGGAACATCCTCTTCGCGTCCGAGATGGTGGGCGCGGTGCGCGGCATCGACCCCGAGACAGGGTTCCCGTTCGACGACACCAAGCGCTACATCGACGACGCCGAAGGCCTGGGCGACGCGGAAAGAAAGATGATCTTCGAAGACAACGTCCGGCGCGTCTTCCCGCGGCTCAAGCACTGATCCGCCATTCGACTCGCTCGAAGCGGGCGCCTAGTGTTCGGATGAATCAATCGACAGAAAGCTTTTCGGAGAAAGGGAGGGTTTGTCCGTGTTGCATCGTTCGCTCGTCATCCTGGCCGCTATCGGTCTCGTCCCGGCCGCGCTGGCGCCGGCCGCCGCGCAGACCCTGGAGATCACCGTCGTCGGCGCGCCGCCGCCGGCCGTCACCTTCGTCGGCACCTTCAAGAACAATGTCGTGCCGGCCATCGACAAGCGCCTCGCCGAAAGCGGCAAGGGGTTCAAGATCGAGTGGACCCACGCCTATGCCTTCACCCTCGCCAAGTTCAACGAGGTCTTCGAGACGGTCGAGGAAGGTATCGCGGGCGCCGGGCTGATCCTCAAGAACTTCGAGCCCTCGAACCTGCCGCTGGAGGCCTATGCCGTTCACATGCCCTTCGCCAGCATCACGCGCGATCAGATCGCGGCTATCGATGCCAAGCTGCGCGAGACGGTTCCCGAGCTCAACCAGGCCTACGAGAAGCATGACCAGCTGTTCATCACCAGCGGCGTGAACGACTCGATGCACCTGTTCACCAAGTTCCCGGTGACGAAGGTGGAGGATCTCAAGAGCCGCAAGCTGGGTTCGAGCGGGACCTTCGCGCAGTGGCTCCGCGGCACCGGCGCGGTCACGGTCGATTCGTCGATGAACCAGTCCTACACCAACATCAAGAACGGGGTGTACGAGGGCTATCCGATCGGGGTCATCCTGAGCTTCGTCTACAAGACCTACTCCGCCGCGCCCTATTTCACGCGGGTCGATTTCGGACCCACGATCACCTCGGGCATCACGTTCAACACGGATATCTGGAAGAAGATCCCCGCGCACGCGCAACAAATCATCCGCGAGGAGTCCGCCAAATGGGTGGGCTACCAGAACGCGCTGGACGCCAAGAAGCGCACGAAGTTCCTCGGCATCATGAAGCAGAAGGGCGTCAAGTTTTCCGAACTGCCCGCGGCGGAGCGCAAGAAATGGGCCGCTACCATGCCCAACATCGCCAGGGAGTGGGCCCAGCGGCTCGACAAGCGCGGCCTTCCCGGCACCGGGCTGATGAAGGCCTATATGGATGAGCTGCGCGCCCGCAAAATCGAGGTCGCCCGCCACTGGGACCGCAACTGACCCGGGAGGCCATGCCCGAACCCCGGCGCGGGGACGCGTCCGATGGCAGGTAACGGCGGCCCGCCGGCCCAAGGCGGCGAAGCGCGGGCCCCGTGGGTGCGCGGTCTGGACGGGCTTATATCGTTCCTGAACGCGGGCGGCAGCGTCTGGATCTTCTGCATCATGATCCTGCTCTGCGCCGACGTGTTCGGCAGGGCGGCGTTCAACGCGCCTATCGACGGCGTGCCGCTGCTGGTGGCGCTGTCGATCGTCGTGATCGTCTTCTTGCAGCTACCCGCCGCGATCCGGGCCGACCGGCTGACCCGATCGGATGCCCTGTTGTCGCGTCTGCTCGACCGTCAGCCATCGGTCGGGCTGAGCCTCCGGGCGCTCTATGACGGGCTCGGCGTCCTCGTCATGGGCGCCGTCGTCCTCTACACCCTGCCCACTTTCGTGAAGGTTTGGGAACGCGGCACCTATGAAGGGCTGGAGGGCGATTTCGCGCTGCCGTCCTGGCCCTTCAAGCTGCTGATCCTGGTCGGCGCGACGCTTTGCGGGGTAGAATTCCTGCGCGCGATGGCGCGCGGCGGACGGGCTCTCGCGGGACTGGCCCGGGATCGAAGCCTGGAAATTCGCCGTATGGCGGCGGTGGGTGCGGCGGTCGCGGTCGTGACGGCGGCGATATACGCCATCGCGGCGGGCGGCGTGTTGAGCAAACCCGCGATCGGCGTCGTCTCCATCCTGTTCGTGCTCATCTTCGTCTATGTCGGGGTGCATGTCGGCGTCGCCCTCTCGCTGATCTCCTTCGTCTGCGTCTGGGGCGTGCGCGGGGACATCGGGATCGCCGGCAAGCTGCTGGCGCTCTCGCTCGGGGAAAGCATGCAGGCCTACGAGTTCGGGGTGATTCCGCTCTTCGTCCTGATGGGCCTGCTGGTCAGCATCTCGGGAATCGGGCGCGATACCTACGATGTCGCCAACCACCTGTTCCGCAAGGTGAAAGGCGGGCTGGGAACCGCGACCGTCGGCGCCAACGCCGTGTTCGCCGCCGTGACGGGCACCACCATCGCGTCGGCCTCCGTCTTCACCCGGGTGGCGGTGCCGGAGATGCTGCGCCTCGGCTATCGGCCGCGGTTTTCCGTCGGGGTCGTAGCGGGATCTTCGGTGCTCGGCATGCTGATCCCGCCGAGCCTGCTGCTGATCATCTTCGGCATCCTGTCCGAGACCTCGATCGGCGATCTGTTCATCGCGGGCATCATTCCGGGCATCGTGCTCTCCGTCGCCTATTGCGCGCTGATCTGGATCATGGCGCGGCGTTTCCCGGAAAAGGTCGGGACGGAGGAAGCGCTGAACACCGTCCGCCCGGCGCAGATGACGAGCATCCAGGCGGCGGTCAAGAGCGCGCCCATCGCGCTGCTGATCGCCCTCGTCCTGGGGGGCATCTACGGCGGGCTGTTCACGGCGACTGAGGCCGGCGGCGTCGGCGCCCTGGGCGCGCTGGTGCTGACCTACTTCAAGCGCGAGCTCACCCGGGCCAATCTCTGGCAGGCCCTGACCGAAACCGGACACGTAACCGCCTCGATCTGCTTTCTGCTGGTCTCCGCCCACATCTATTCGCGGATGATCACGCTTACCGGCATCCCCAACATCATGGAACACTATGTCGAAGCCTCCGGTCTGGGGCTCGCGGGGCTGCTGGCGATCTACATCGTCGCGATCGTCCTGATGGGGACGATCCTCGATGCGGGCTCGATCATGCTGATCACGGTGCCGCTCGCGATCCCCGCGCTGGCGCCCTTCGGGGTCGACCTGATCTGGTTCGGAATCGTCACCATCATCGCGGTGGAGATCGGGCTGCTCACGCCGCCTCTGGGCCTCGCCTGCTTCGTGATCCACAACAACCTGGCGGACGACCGAATACGAATCGACGACGTGTTCTGGGGCGCGGCACCGTTCGCGCTCACGATGCTGGTGGTGTTGCTGCTGGTCGTGGCGTTTCCGGAGCTCGCGACCGCCCTGGTCTGACCGCGGTCAGGCCGACGCCGCGGACTCGAATTCGACGCAGATCTTGGCGGTTTCGCCGACGGGAAGCGGATCGTCGGTCAACGCGCAGCGACACGCTTCGACGCCGGCGTTCCCGTTGCTCGGACAGAAATGAACGCAGTTCAGGCAGGGGCCGAATTCGGGCATGCCTTTCGCCGTCTGAACCGCGCGGACGAGGCCGTCGAGGCCGTCGGCGAGCCGGGACTGGGACTCGCAGTCGAGCGCGTCCGCCGCCCGCAATACGAGGCACAGCGGATCGTTCTCGATCAGCGCGCGCCCGGTGTCGGTGAGATCGATGGTCAGCGCGCGGCGGTCCGAATCGCATCTGAGCCGCCGGACATAGCCCTTGGCCTCAAGCGCGATCAGCGTCTGGGAGACGGTGCCGCGGGTCGTCCCGAGATAACGCGCGATGGCGCCCGGCGAGCGGGAGTAGCGGTTGGCGCGGGCGATGAAGCGAAGCGCTTCCCACTGGGCCGGGTTCAGACCGGAGGCGTATTGCAGCCCGTGGGCCATTCTTCCCAGCCGGTCCACGAGTTCGGCTATGCGGGCGCATTCCGACATCCCGACTTACTTAGAACTCTAACGACCGTTCGGCCACCCCGCGGCAAGAAAATTTCTCCGCCCGGCGAGCGCGAGGAATTTTGTTTCGACTCGATATTGTTGTTGACCCACTCAAATGGAGCCGCTATTGTATCGACTCGATAGCAATTGACCGTGCCCGTCCGTTCCGGGCGGCTCGGGATCCGGGAAACGCACAATGGCACAGGGAACGACATCCTATCCTGATCGCGGCGACCGCCGGTACATCTCGACGGTCATGGAAGCGCCGATTCTCGAGCGCGAGTACGAGGCCAATCTCGCCCGGCGCTGGCGCGAACAGGGCGACGAGCGCGCGCTTGGGGAGCTGATCACCGCGCATATCCGCCTGGTGGTCCGAATCGCGTCGAAGTTTCGCGGCTACGGTCTGCCGGTTGGCGACCTGATCCAGGAGGGCAATGTCGGCCTTCTGGAGGCGGCGAACCGCTTCGACGTCGAGCGGCAGGTGCGATTCTCGACCTACGCGACATGGTGGATCCTCGCGGCAATCCAGGAATACGTGGTTCGCAACGCCTCGATCGTCCGGATCGGTACGACGCCGTCGCAGAAGAGCCTGTTCTTCAATCTGAGACGGTTGCGCGCCAAGCTGACGGACAACGCCCGCCCGACGATGACGGACGAGGAGCGCGAACGGATCGCGCGCGAGCTCGGCGTTTCTTCGGCCGCCGTCGCGCGGATGGAGGCCCATCTCTCCCACCCGGACCGGTCGCTCAACGCCAGCATATCGGGCGACGACGGCGACGAGATGCAGGACTTCCTGGCGGACGACAGCCCGACGCCCGAGGACATCGTGCGCGAACGGCATGATTTTGCCGCCCGTGCGACCTGGCTGCGCGAGGCGATGGAAGACCTGACGCCGCGCGAACAGCAGGTGATCTCCCGCCGGTTCCTGGGCGAGGGCAAGAGCACGCTCGCCGAGATCGGCGAAAGTTTCGGTGTCACCAAGGAGCGCATCCGCCAGATCGAGGGCAAGGCGCTCGCCAAGCTGCGGACGATCCTCGCCGACCGCAACGACATCCAGGACCTGACGCTCAACTGACGGCGGAGGGGGCCACACCGCCCTTCGCGGAGCGTTGTTGATCCGCCCGCCCGTCGGGGCATAGTGTTGCCCGTTCCACGGAGCGGGGGATCCTTTGGCTCAAGGACGATTTCCGACCACGCGGCTTCGTCGTAACCGCCAGTCCGACTGGAACCGTCGGCTGGTGGCCGAGACGCGGCTCGGAATCGACGACCTGATCTGGCCGACCTTCGTACACGAAGGGCCGGAGGACCGGGCGGAGGTCGGTTCCTTTCCGGGAGTGTACCGATTGACGATTCCGCGCCTCGTCGACGAAATCGGCGAGGCGGCGGCGCTGGGCATCCCGATGGTCGCGGTCTTCCCGGTTACCGACCCGGCGCTCAAGACACCGGACGGCGAAGAGGCCGTGAACCCCGAAAACCTGGTCTGCCGCGCTGTGTCGGCGATCAAGCGGGCGGTCCCCGATATCGGGGTCATGTGCGACGTGGCGCTCGACCCGTTCACCAGCCACGGCCATGACGGGTTGCTGCGCGAGGGCATAATCGTCAATGACGAGACGCTGGAGGTGCTGTGCCGGCAAGCGGTGGTCCAGGCCGACGCGGGCTGCGACGTGATCGCGCCGAGCGACATGATGGACGGCCGCGTGGGGGCGATCCGCGGCGCGCTCGACGAAGCGGGATATCGGGACCGGCGGATTCTTTCCTACGCCGCCAAATACGCTTCCGCTCTCTACGGGCCGTTCCGGGACGCGGTGGGCTCGGCGCCCAACCTCGCGGGCGGCGACAAGAAGACCTATCAGATGGACCCAGCCAACTCGAACGAAGCGCTCCGCGAAGTCGCGCTGGACATCGAGGAGGGCGCCGACATGGTGATGGTCAAGCCCGGCCTGTTCTATCTCGACATCGTGCGCCGGGTTAAGGACGCGTTCGCAATGCCGACCTATGCCTACCAGGTAAGCGGCGAGTACGCGATGCTGCGCGCCGCGGCCGACGCGGGATGGGTCGACGACGAACGGATTTTCGTCGAGTCGCTGACCGCTTTCAAACGCGCGGGAGCGGACGGAATTCTGACCTACGCCGCGGTCGAGGTCGCGCGCCGGCTGAAGACGGGCTGAGTCGGGCGGGCTGTACGGCGAAGCAGGCCGGGACGGCAATATCGGCATTCGCCGTGGCGGACTCGACTGGACTCTGTAGTAGCATTAACACGAACATTACAACCAAAGAGTGCCATGAGGTTTAGACGACGGCGTGGGTTTCGGTCCTGGCTGCGACGGATCGCGGCGGGGATCGCGGTTCTTGCGGTCGCCGCGGCCGGTGGCGGTTACCTGACGATCGAGACGGCGCGGCCTCAAGTCGAGGGAACGATCGCGCTTGCCGGGATCGACGCGCCGGTTTCGATCGTGCGCGACCGTTACGGCATCCCCCGTATCGCCGCGAAGACGGAACGGGACGCCTATTTCGCCCTGGGTTACGTCCACGCCCAGGACCGGTTTTTTCAGATGGAATTCATGCGGCGGCTCGGCGCCGGCCGACTGTCCGAGATTGTCGGAGATTCGACGCTCCCGATCGACCGATGGATGCGCGTTCTCGGCCTTTACCGGCTGGCGGAGGCTTCGCTCCAACGGCTCTCCCGGCCCGTGGTGGAGGGCCTCGAATCCTATGCCGAAGGGGTCAACGCCTACCTCGCCTCCCATTCCGGCCTGGTCTCCGTAGAACTCGCGCTGACGTTCACGACTCCGGAGACGTGGCGTCCGGCGGACTCGCTGGTCTGGGCACGGCTCATGGGGATGCGGCTTTCCGCCAATTCGCGGGGCGAAACGCTACGCGCACGGCTTTCGGCGCTCCTGCCGGTCGAACGCATCGAGGAACTGTGGCCCGACGTCGCCGGCGATGCGCCGCCCACGATCGCGGCGCTGCGTAACGCATCTTTGTTCTCGACACTCCTGACGGGCTGGCCCGATGCCATCGCGCCCGTCACGGCATCGAACGTCTGGGCGGTCGCGGGATCGCGGACCGAAACCGGCAGCCCGATCCTCGCCAACGACCCCCATCTCGGCTTTCGTGCGCCGGGGCTTTGGTACCTGGCGCGCATCGAGACCCCGGACCTCACCCTGGCCGGCGCCACCGTTCCGGGCGTTCCGATGACGATTCTGGGTCATAACGGGTCCATCGCCTGGGGCCTGACCACGACGGACAGCGACACCCAGGATCTGTTCGTGGAACGGCTGGACCCCGAAGACTCCGACCGTTATCTCACCCCGGACGGTCCACGAACGTTCGAGCGCCGTGTCGAGCGGATCGGCGTGCGGGGCGGGGACGATGTGAACCTTACCGTGCGGTCGACCCGCCACGGACCGGTGATCTCCGATGTCGATCCGAAGGCCGCCGGCATCGCGGAATCGGGCCATGTCATAGCGCTCGCCGCGGCGGCCTTGCGTGAGGACGACACGACGGCCGAGGCGGTCTGGCGGCTCAACCGGGCGCGGTCATGGGACCGGTTCGAGGACGCGCTCTCCTTCTTCCATGCGCCGCAGCAGAACGTCGCCTATGCCGACACCGCCGGCAATATCGGCATCGTGGTTCCGGGACGGGTGCCGATACGGCGCGCGGGCGACGGCCTCTACCCGGTCCCGGGATGGACGGGGGAGCATGACTGGACCGGTTACATCCCCTACGGGGACTTGCCCCGCCTGTTCAACCCGGCGGAGGGGCGCATCGTTAACGCCAACCATCCGGTGGTGGGTCCGGACTACCCGTATCGCCTCGGCCTCGGCGATACCCCGCCCTACCGTGCGAAACGTATCCATGCCCTGCTCGACGCGGGCGGCTCTCGGACACCGGCGGGAGCGGGCGCGATGCAGAACGACGCGGTCTCCCTCGCCGCCCGGGACCTGCTGCCGCCGATGCTGCGGAGCGTGCGGGAGACCCCGACCCGATCCGCCGTGCTCGCCCGGCTCCGCGGATGGGACGGGACGATGGACCGGCGCCGCCCGGAACCCCTGGTGTTCGTTGCCTGGCTGCGCGCGCTCAACCGCCTGCTCTACAGCGACGAGACCGGCGCGGTGTTTCCGGACCTTTGGCAGCTGCGCCCCGTATTCGTGCGGGATACGCTGAAGCGGGACAGCGGCTGGTGCGACGACGTCGCGACCCCGTCTCGGGAAACCTGCCGGGAGACCGTCGGCAACGCGCTCGATAGCGCGCTTGCGGAGCTTGCCGCGCGGTTCGGCGACGATCCGGCCGAATGGCGTTGGGGCGAAGCCCATTACGCCCATTTCCGGCATTCGGTCTTCGGCTGGATTCCGGTGCTCAACCGGCTGGCGGACATCCGGATCCCGGTCGATGGCGGCGCGTTCACCGTAAATCGCGGCCAGCACCGTCCGTCGCACGACAACGCGCCCTATGCCAGCGTCCACGGCGCGGGCTACCGCGCGGTCTACGACCTGTCCGATCTCGACCGTTCGCTGTTCATCCAGGCGACCGGCCAGTCCGGCCACCTGACCTCGCCGCACTACCGCGACCTCACGCCGCTATGGCGCGACGGGATCTTCCTCACCCTGGGACCGGTCGCCCCGGACTCCACCGAAGCCGTGAAGCGCCTCACCCTGGTTCCCCGACGATGACCGTCACCTTCGACGACGTAATGGCGGCGGCCCGGGCGATCGCGGACGGCGTGATCGAGACGCCGACGGTCCATTCCCCGAAGCTGTCGGACATGCTGGACACGCATGTCCGTTTCAAGCTCGAGAACCTGCAATACACGGCGTCCTTCAAGGAACGCGGAGCCCTCAACTGCCTGCTGGGACTTGGAGAGGCTGAACGGTCCGCCGGCGTCATCGCCATGTCCGCGGGGAACCACGCGCAGGCGGTCGCCCGTCACGCGCAAACGCTCGGCATCGCGGCAACGATCGCGATGCCGGAGAACACGCCCTTCCAGAAGGTCGCCAATACCGAGGCCCTGGGCGCCTCTGTCGTGCTCAAGGGAAACGATCTTGCCGAAGCCGGCGCCTTCGCCGATGCGGAGGTCCGGGCGCGCGGTCTCACCCTGATCCACCCCTATGAGGACCCGCGGGTGATCGCCGGTCAGGGCACGGTTGCGCTGGAGATGCTGAAGGCCGCGCCCGATCTCGACACTCTGGTCGTCCCGGTGGGCGGCGGCGGGCTCATCGCCGGGTGCATCGTGGCCGCGAAGGGCATCGACCCCGACATCGAGATCGTGGGAGTGCAGGCGGCCCGCTGTCCGGCAATGCTGGCGGCGCTCGGCACTCGCGAGATGGAGGCCCGGGCGGACACGCTGGCCGAGGGAATCGCCGTCAAGCGGCCCGGAAAGACGACCCGAGACATCATCGCGGCTTCCGGCACCGACATCTTGCTTGTCGATGAAGGCGAAATCGAAAGCGCGATCATGCTCCTCGCGGAAGCGGAAAAGCTGGTCGTGGAGGGCGCGGGAGCCGCGGCGCTGGCGGCGATCCTCGCTCATCCGGACCGGTTTGCCGGGCGCCGCGTCGGAGCGGTGGTTTCAGGGGGCAATATCGACCCGCGGCTTCTGGCGGGCGTGCTCATACGCGGGCTGGTCCGGTTGGGTCGGCTTGTCCGCCTCAGGGTCGAGATCGACGACCTCCCCGGCAGGCTGGCGCAACTGACCCGCGCGGTCGGGCGGCTGGGTGGCGACATCGTCGAGGTCGAGCACCGGCGCTGGTTCCACGACGTGCCGGCGCGCAAGACGCTCGTCGACCTCCTGGTCGAAGTCCGCAGCCCGGAAGAAGCGGGGTCGCTGGTCGACGGGCTGACGGCGGAGGGCTACGAGGTCAGTCGGCTGGGGACGACGTCGGAGATGCGTTGACGGTCTCACCGTCGGACAGCGCGTTGTACCGACCCTTGTAATAGAGCAGCGGCCGGCAGTCGTCTTCGCGGTACGCCATCTCCCGGATGCGCCCCACCACGATGACGTGATCGCCCCCCTCATGGATCGCATGGGTGTCGCATTCGAGGTTGGCCAGGCAACCGGGAAGAATCGGGCTCCCGGTCCGCCAGGTGCTGTAGTCGATCCCGTTCCACTTGTCGGGCTGCGACCGCGCGAAATTGGTCGAAATGCCCTCCTGGTCCTCGCCGAGGACGTTCACGGCGAAATACCTGGAATTCTGGAACGCCTCGAAGCTCATCGCGTTGTAATCGAGACAGAACAGGCAAAGCGGCGGATCGAGAGAGAGCGAGGTGAACGAATTCGCGGTCACGCCGTAGAGGGTTCCCTCGGCGTCGGCGGTGGTGATCACGGTGATGCCAGTGGCGAAACAGCCGAACGCATCGCGCAACGCCTTGGGATCCAAAGTCATCTCGTCGTCCGTCGTCCTGCCCCGTCACGCCGCGTCCCAAGGGATGGGCTCGGACCCATGCGCACGGTCGGGAGAGTGTACTGGAGCAGGTCGCCCGCTTCAAAGCGCCCGGGGGATCAGGACTTCGCGGCGGCGGAAAAATAGACTCCGCGTCCGCTTGCGATCAGCCTGCCCTCCGCGTCGTGGACCGATGCCTCGGCGACCGCGTTGGTGCTTCCCAAACGGACCACCCTGCCCCTCGCCACGAGATCGCCGGGCTGGGCGACACGGTGATAATCCACCCTCAGGTCGACGGTGGGTACCGGCATGCCGAGCTTGGCGGCCAACGCGAAATCCGCCGCCACGTCTATCAACGCGCCTATGATGCCACCGTGGGTAATCCTGAGCTTCGGGTTGGAGATCATCTCCTCGCGCCATTTCATGCCGATCTCGATACCGTCGTCGGTATAGGAGACGATTCGAAGCCCCATCCAGGCGTTGAAATGATTGGCGATGAGACGCGCTTCGAGCTTGTCGGCCGCGATTACGTTCTCGGCCATTAGAGCCTCCCTTGACGGCTTGTTGGAAATGCCGCGACGCCCTGCCAGGCGCGACGCGGCACGATGGACCCCGACAAACTCGGATAATACAATTTAAGTGATTGAATTTCAATGATTATTTGTTTTTCCGTTCGCCCGCTCGCGGAACGCTCCGCTGCTTTCCGGGGACCGTGTCTCGCGAAGCCTCTCATCTGCTGGCAGGCCAACACCGCAAGCCCTATGATCCGGGCGATGGAACGCGCAACGACCGCGAAGGCGGGGCAGCGATGACCGAACAGCCGCTCCGCAAGCCGGACCGGTTCTTCTTCGGCACCCGCGTCCTGCCCTGCCCCTACCTCCCGGGCCGGCGGGAACGCAAGGTGGTCACGGACCTCAGCGGTTCGGGCGCGGCGGAGCTCTACGAGCGCATGTCGCGCGCGGGATTCCGCCGAAGCCACGGCCTCGCCTACCGACCGGCCTGTCCGGAATGCTCGGCCTGTATCCCGATCCGGATCTGCACCGCCGGTTTCGAGATGACCCGTTCGATCAGGCGGATCGCGCGGACCAATGCCGATCTCTTCGCGGAAGACCTGTCGGCGATCGCCACCGTCGAACAATATCGCCTGTTCGCGCGGTACCAGCGTTCGCGCCACGGCGGCGGCGACATGTCGTCGATGACCTTCGGCGACTACCGTTCGATGGTCGAGGACACGCCGATCGACACACGGTCGATCGAATTCCGTACCGCCGACGGGACGCTGGTCGGCGTGATGCTGGCGGACCGGCTCAACGACTCGCTATCCGCGGTCTACAGCTTCTTCGCGCCGGACGAGTCGCGCCGAAGCCTCGGCACCTACATGGTGTACTGGCTGGTCGAAAAGGCGGCGGAGAGCGGGCTCCCGCATGTCTATCTCGGCTACTGGATCGAGGAATGCGGGAAGATGTCCTACAAGATCCGCTTCCGCCCGGTCGAGATCCTCGGTTCCGAGGGCTGGTACGAATACCGGCCGAACGGCGCGGAATAGGCGGCGACCGCAACCTCTCAGAAGTTCAGCGAGATATCCCGGTGGAAGGCGAGGCAGCCGGAGACCACGCTCGCCTGCTCGGCGGTCAGGCGGTCCTGCTGGCGGACGCCGATGGTATTCCGAATGGCGAGGTCGTAGGAGGCGAGCCCGGGCGCGAGTTCTCTTGCGGCGCGCGACCGCCATGCGAGCTCGTCGCGGAGCCTTTCGACCGCCTGGTCGAAGTTGCGCATCGCCTTGTCCCGGTCGGGGGTCTTCCGGCGCAGTTCTCGGCGGGCGCGGGAAAGCTTGCTGCGGATCTGGCCGGCGCCGGCGACCTTGCCGATGCCACGCTCGACCTTGCGGATCTCGTCCATCGCTCTCTTGGGCGTATCGCTGGCGATGACGGAGCGCAATCCGACGACCGCGCCCTCCAGCGACGCCAGCTTGTCGGTATCGCCCACCACGGTCCGCAACGTCGAAACCGCCTCGTAGGCGCCGTCGACATTACGGCGATAAGCGAGACGGGCGCGGCGTTCGGCGTCGATCAGGGCCCGGAACCGCTTCTCGGTGTCTTTCCAGTCCGACGGTATTCGCGCTTCTAGCACCTGACGCTCGCGGACCAGCGAGTCGATCTCCGCCCGCAGCGGCTCGCCGGCGCCGCTGCGCCGCGCCTCCGTCTCGAGCGCCTTGCGCTCTTCGTCCAGTCGCCGGATATCGGCCTGCAGTCTGCGCACCTCCCGATGAACGGGCTTGTATGACGGACGCATGGCATCGACCGTTGCCTCCGTCTCACGCACCTTGGCGACACGTGCAAAGGTCGCCTGCGCTGCATCGAGGCCTTCGGCGAAGCTGCGGCGGCGGGAATCGGGCAGATAACCGAGATCGAGACCCCGAGCGGTCGCGATGCTCCGCTTCAGCCGGTCCTTCTCCGCATCGTATTGCGCGAAAAGATGCTCCTCGAGGCAGAGCTGCAGACGCGGATTCTTGGGGGGCGGCGCGGTTTCGGAGCCGAGATAGACACGGTTCGGCAGGTAGTTCACCAATGCCGGGAACACGCCGACGATGCCGAGCGCGACGAGCTGGAGCAGAATGAACGGCACCACGCCGATATAGATCTGGGTGGTCCGGACGTCGGGCGGCGCGACGCCGCGCAGGTAGAACAGCGCGAATCCGAAGGGCGGAGTCAGGAACGATGTCTGCATGTTGACGCCGATCATCACGCCGAGCCATACGGCCGTGACGTTGGCCGACGTGTCGGAGAGCAGTATCGGCGCGATGATCGGGACCACCACGACGGCGATCTCGATGAAATCCAGGAAAAAGCCGAGGATGAAAATCACCGCCATGACGACGGCGAACTTGGTGTAGAACCCGCCCGGCAACCCGGTCAGAAACTCGCGCACCCCTTCCTCGCCGCCGAAGGCGCGGAACGCGGCGGTGAGCATCGCCGCGCCGAGCAGGATGATGAACACCAGCGAGGTCGTCTTCGCGGTCTCGACCATCACCCCGCTGAGCGTGTCGTCGATCTTGTAGGCGCGCCACGCGCTCCACAGCACGGCCGCCAGGAAAACCACGGTCGCGATGCCGGCAAGCACAATGGCGAATGCCTCGGTGTCGGTCTTGATGTTCTTGATGTTGATGTCGACGAAGTAGAGAAGGACCCCCATCGTCAGTATCGAGGCGATGGCCAGCAGTCCGGGAACGAACGCGCCCTTCTTGCCCGCCTTGAGGCGGTAGCCGGCCATGAGCAGCGCGCCGACGGCGCCGATCGCACCGGCCTGGTTGACCGTGGCGATGCCCATGATGATCGAGCCCAGCACCAGCAGGATCAGTGTCAGGGGGGGAACCAGCGCAACGAGGACACGCTGCACGAAGCGCCAGTCGTAGCGCCCCTGAAACGGGACCGGCGGGGCGGTGCCCGGCCTGATCAGCGCCAGGATGAGGATGTAGATCATGTAGAGCCCGACCAGAACCAGGCCCGGCAGGAGCGCGCCCACGAACATGTCCCCCGCGCTGGTCGAGGTCAGGTCGAACTCGGTCGGCATGTTGAATTGACCGGTCGCCTGCTTGTACTCGGTCGAGCGGAGGGTGCTCGCCTGATCCGTCGCGTTGGAGAGCTGGTCCGCGAGGATGATCAGCACGATCGAGGGCGGAATGATCTGGCCGAGCGTTCCGGAAGCGCTGATCGTGCCGGTGGCGAGCGAGCGCGAGTAGTTGTTGCGCAGCATCACGGGCAGCGAGATCAGCCCCATCGCGATCACCGTCGCGCCGACGATGCCCGTGGTCGCCGCAAGCAGCGCGCCGACGAAAACGACCGCGATCCCCAGCCCGCCCGGAATCGGCCCGAAGAGCTGCGCCATGGTGACCAGCAGATCCTCCGCCACCTTGGAGCGCTCGAGCATGATTCCCATGAAGACGAAGAGAGGAATCGCGATCAGTGTGTCGCGTTCGACCTCCCAGTAGATGCCGCGGAAATTGGTGACCCCCGCGTTCAGCCACTGGGTCGGCCCCCCGTGGCTGAAATAAGCGTCGGTGTTGCCTTCGAGCAGATAGCCGGTCAGCGCGGCGAGGCCGATGCTCAGGATCGCCGAGCCCGGCAATGCGAAGGCGACGGGATATCCGGACGCCAACGCGAACGCCATCGACAGGATCAGGACGGCGAGAAAGAGCGTTTCCATCAGGTGCTCTCGCCTGGCTCGGGCTCATTGAGGAGTGTCGCCGCGCTGGCGAGGAACTGGCTCAGGAACTGGGCCAGCATCGACAGCGCGTAGACCAGGAGGAAGCCGGCCATCAGATACTTGACGTACATGCCGTAGCCGCTCTGCGAGACCTCGAAGCTGAGCAGAGGGGCGTTTATGAGGTTGGACTTGTCACCCAGGCCGCGCACCAGAATCACGCAGCAGAGCGGCACGCCGAGCAGTGCCGCGCCGAGGGTATTCGTCCACGCCTTTCCGCGCGCGCTGAACCCGGTATAGAGCACATCGACCCGGACATGGCCCTCGTGGAGCAGCGTGTAGGCGCTGGCGAACAGGAACAGGGCGGCGTACCAGAACCGGACCAGATCGCCCATGAAAGCCTGTTCGTAAGAAAACACGAAGCGAGCGATGACGATCTGGAGCTCGGCGAGAACGATGAGAAACGCGAGCCACGTGAAGCCCACCGACCGGGTCAAGGCGGCAATGACGAGCGACACGCCGATCAGGGGATAGTGCACGAATTCGCCGCGGAACCGCGACTTTCCGAGAGATTCCGCGAGCTCCGCACCGACCGCGCCGACAAGCAGGTCCTCGACCCGGAGGAAAGAGATCGCCATGTCGACGAGCCCGACCAGAAGCACGCTCCAGAAGGCGGCACGCGCGATATAGGCGGCGGCGGCGGACAATATCTCGGCATCGCTCCGCATCGGCCGCCCGCGCCACCAGGCGTAGAAGAAGGGGACCAGGACCGCCGCCGCGTAGGCCGCCAGCTGGAGCCAGCCGAGCGCCACGCCGGCGCCGTCGAGGCCGGGTGTCTTCGGGGCGTAGCCCAACATGCCGAGATGGCCGAACAGCCCTTCGAGCCCGGGCCAGCCGCGCCAGAAAATCAGGTAGTTGCAGAAGGTGAATACCAGGGCGACGGCGGCCATAGAGAGGGCGAGGCCGCGCAGCGCGGCCGCCGGCCAGCCAGCGGCGGTCACCCGCGCGCCCCGCCGGCGGAAAGATCCAGACGATACATGCGCCGACGCCGCGATGGCGGCCGGGCGGACGAACCCGCCGCCCGGCCGCCTTGCGAACTACGCGTCAGACGCCGAGCACGCGGTTGCGCTGGGCCAGATAGGCCTCATCGGAAATCTTCGTCCAGCCTCCGACGTCCTTGCGCGCCTTGAGGAAGCTCTGGTGGATCTCGTTGGCGAGCGGGCTGTGCGCCCTGGCACCCTCGAAGACCTCGTCGGCCGCCTCGCCGAAGCTGTCATAAACGTCGTCGTTGAACTTCCGCAGCTTGACGCCGTGATCGGTGAGCAGGCGGGCAAGCGCGGCGCCGTTCTTGGCGTTGTACTCCGCCATCATCATGTCGTTCTCCAGACCTGTCGCGGCCTCGATAGCGGCCTGGTCTGACTTGGAGAGCTTGCCCCACCAGGATGCGTTCATGCCGAAGGACAGCATCGAGCCGGGCTCGTGCATGCCGGGGTAGTAGTAGAACTTGGCGGCTTCGTAGAACTTCATGAAGCTGTCGTTCCACGGGCCCACCCACTCGGTGGCATCGATGGCGCCGGATACCAGGTTCTCGTAGATCTGGCCGCCCGGCAGCGAAACCGGGGAAGCGCCGAGCTTGGCCATCACGTCGCCGCCGAGCCCCGGAATACGCATCTTGAGGCCCTTGAGATCGTCGGAGGAGTTGATCTCCTTGTTGAACCAGCCGCCCATCTGAACGCCGGTATTCCCCGCCATCACGCATTTGAGGCCGTAATTGCCGGCGAGCTTGTCCCAGAGCTGCTGGCCGCCGCCGAAGCGGATCCACGCGTTCATCTCGGTATAGGTAAGGCCGAACGGCACCGACGTGTAATAGGCCCAACCGGGATGCTTGCCTTTCCAGTAATAGTCGGCCGCGTGATAGGCTTGGGCGTTGCCGGATGCGACCTCGTCGAAGGAATCGAAAGCGCCGACCCGTTCCCCGGCAGCGAAGTACTGCACCTGGATACGGCCGTCGGTCATGTCGGACAGACGTTTGGCCAGCCTCTGCGCGCCGGTCCCGAGTCCCGGGAAGTCGCGCGGCCAGGTGGTGACCATGACCATCTCGACGCGCTGCTGCGCGACGGCGGGGGCCGCGAGCGTGGTTGCCGCGGCAGCGCCGGCTACGCCCGCGCCGGCTTTGGTAAGGAATTTGCGTCTCTCCATGGGAAAGCTCCCTGCTGAACGGATTTCGTCCTGTCTTTCCTAGCAGATACCGGGCGTCGGCTCAATTTCCCCGGCTTACCGCGGTACCTTAAATGTCCTGAGCGAAGAAACGGTTCGAGCGCGGGAAGCCCCTGGGCACCACGCGGCCTGCCTGGCCCCGCTTTCCGATCCACTGATCGAGCGCCGACTCCCTCCGCGTTCTCTGCCCGGAGCGCCAGGCCAGGCCGTCGCCGAGGGAGAAAACCGCGACATCGGAAAGCCCGCCCTGGGCATAGCGCTGCAGGATCACGCCGCGACCGCGCGTCATCTCGGGAAGCTCTGCCAGGGGGAATACCAGCATCTTCCGGTTGCCGCCGACGACGGCGATGCTGTCCCCTTCCGCGCGCGCGCAGGCCTGCGCCTCGACCCCCGGCGACAGGTTCAGCACCTGCTTGCCGGCGCGGGTCTGCGCGACCACCGAGTCCTCGGGCACCGCGAAGCCGCGCCCGTCGGCCGCGGCGACGACGAGCCTGCGGCCGGGCTCATGGATCAGGAGCTGGACGATGTCCTGATCGTTGCCGAGATCGACCATCAGCCGCACCGGCTCGCCATGCCCCCGCCCGTTGGGCAGCCGGTCGCAGGGGATGGTGTAAAAGCGGCCGTTGGTCCCGAAAGCGAGGAGCTTGTCGGTGGTCTGGGCGTGGAGCACGAACCGCCCGCGGTCGCCGTCCTTGAATTTCAGGCCGGCGAGGTCCTCCTGGTGGCCCCGGATCGCGCGAATCCAGCCCTTCTCGGAGCAGATTACGGTAACGGGTTCGCGCTCGATCGCCGCTTCGGGCGGCATCCCGGGGTCGGCCGGGACGTCGCCGATCTCGGTCCGCCGCGCGCCGCCTGCGCTCTCGCCGCCGAAGCGGCCCCGGACATCGCGGATCTCCTCCGCGATGCGCCGCCAACGCAGGGACTCCGTCTTCAGCAGCTTCCCGAGGTCTTTCTGCTCGGATTTGAGCGCCTTGTGCTCCTTCTCGATCTCGACTTCCTCGAGCCTTCTCAACGCGCGCAGGCGCATGTTGAGGATCGCCTCGGCCTGGACCTCGCTCATCTCCCAGCGAGCCATCATCGCCGCTTTCGGGTCGTCGGCCTCGCGGACGATCCGAATGATCTCGTCCAGATTTGCAAAGGCGATCAGGTAGCCGGCGAGGACTTCGAGGCGGCGGGCGATCTTTTCCAGCCGGTGCCCGGTCCGCCGCAGGAGGATGTCGTGGCGGTGATCGAGAAACGCGCGCAGCATCTCCCGCAGGTTCATCACCTTCGGAATCCTGCCGCCGTCGAGCACGTTCATGTTGATCGAAACCCGGGTTTCGAGCTCGGAATGGCGGAACAGCTGCGCCATCAGCATCTCGGGTTCGACGGAACGGGAGCTGGGTTCGAGGACGAGGCGCAGGTCCTCGGCCGACTCGTCGCGCACATCGACGAGTATCGGAAGCTTGCGGTCGGCGATCAGGGAAGCGATCCGTTCGATCAGCCGGGCCTTTTGGGTCTGGTACGGGATCTCGGTCACCACCGCCTGGTAGCGGCCGTGGCTGAGACGTTCGACCGTCCAGCGCGCCCGGACGCGCAGCGAGCCGCGCCCGGTCGCGTAGGCCCCCTCGATCACCGAGCGCGGCTCGGCGAGAACGCCTCCGGTCGGAAAATCCGGCCCGGGCACCAGATCCACCAGCTTCCCGTTCGGTGCATCGGGACGGTCGATCAGGTAGAGCGCCGCGTCGCAGACCTCGCCGAGATTGTGCGGCGGGATGCTGGTCGCCATGCCGACGGCAATCCCGCTCGCTCCGTTGCAGAGCAGGTTGGGAACGCTTGCCGGCAGCACCGAGGGCTCGTCGTCGGTGCCGTCGTAGTTGGGGCGGAAATCGACCGCGTCCTCGTCGATCCCTTCAAGGAGGGCGAGCGCGTAGCGGGTCAGCCGCGCCTCGGTGTAGCGCATGGCCGCCGCGCCGTCGCCGTCGATATTGCCGAAATTCCCCTGGCCCTCGACCAGGGGATAACGGACGGCAAAGTCCTGCGCCATCCGGACCATGGCGTCGTAGATCGCCTGGTCGCCGTGTGGATGGAACTTGCCCATGACGTCGCCGACCACGCGCGCGCATTTCTTGAACCCCGCATCCGGATCGAGCCGCAACTGGCGCATCGCGAACAGGAGCCGCCGATGGACCGGTTTCAACCCGTCCCGCACGTCGGGAAGAGACCGGGAGGTTATGGTCGACAGGGCGTAGGCGAGATAGCGCTCGCCCAGCGCCTCGGTCAACGGGATCTCTCGGGTCGCGGCTTCGAACAGATCGGCTTGGTCAGTCATGGGATCCAGGCACCGGTTCGGTAGAGGAACGAGGCGACAATCGCGGCATGGCTTCATAGAGCCGCGTCCGCGCGGACGGCATTCGACGCTCCGCCGGCGCAAGGGCCTGGCGGGATAGAAAATGACCGGTCAGACGCAGCGCGGCGGCAACCTCGGCAGGATCGGCCGACTCACCGGGGTCGATCAAGAACATGGGCAGCGCGAACAGGCGATTTTCATACCCGCCCGCCGCTTGGCGCGAGACCGCGCGTCCGGTGCGCGGCGAAACGAATCTCAGGTCCTCGGTCGCGCCGGTCACGGCGCAGCAGGTGAGGTCGAGGCCGAAACCGAGCGCGGCGAGCAGCGCGATTTCGAACCGTGCGTAGGCGGCCGCCCATCCAGGGGCGGTCAGGCGGTCCAGCAGCGTGACGAAGGCATCGAATACGGCACCGTTGGGTTCGCGTTCGGGCAGCGTCGCCTCGACCAGCCCCGCCGCGGCGCCGAGCGCGGCGAGCGGCCACCGGGACTCGAGAAGCTCCGCCGCATGGGCCCGCACGAGCTCGCCCCGATAGTTTCCCAGGTGATCCGGCAGCCTTGCCCGCCAGTCGGCGGCAACCCGATTGCCGATCTGATAGACGGCGCGGGCGGCACGGCCGGTGCCGCCCCTGACGAGACCCGCATGCAGGCCATGCGTCTCGGTCAGGAGTTTCACCACGAGCGAAGACTCGCCGTGCTTGGAACGGGCGATGACGATGCCGTGGTCCTGCCAATCCATCGGCGGTCCCGTCAGGCGTTGAAGTCGAGCCCCCAGGGCGAAAACCGCTCGGGGTCGTCGCCCCATTTCTGGCGCACCTTGACGAAGATGAACAGGTGCACTTTGCGCTCCAGTATGGTTTCGAGTTCCGAAGCGGCTTGCTCGCGCACCGACTTGATACGCGTACCCTGGCGGCCGAGGACGATTCCCTTCTGGCTGTCGCGCTCGACGAAGATCGTCTGCGAGATGCGAACGCTGCCGTCGTCGAAGCCCTGCCAATCCTCGGTCTCGACGGTCAATGCATAAGGCAGTTCCTGGTGAAGCCTCTCGAACAGCTTTTCGCGGGTGATTTCGGCGGCGAAGAGTCTCTCGTTCATGTCCGAAAGCTGATCTTCCGGGTACAGCCAGGGTCCGGCCGGCACCGCCGCGGCGAGATAGGCGGCGAGATCGGAAACCCCGTCCCCGTTCGCGGCGGAAATCATGAACGTCGCCTCGAACCCGCAGGCTTCGTTCGCGCCGCGGGACAGCGCAAGGGTGTCCTGCCGCCGGACGAGGTCGATCTTGTTGAGCGCCAGCACGCAATGCGCCTGGGTGCCGGCGAGCGATGAAAGGATCCGCTCGGCCTCGCCGTCGATTCCTTTCCTCGCGTCGATCAGCAGCAGGCGAATATCCGCGTCGGCCGCGCCGGTCCAGGCGGCGGCGACCATCGCCCGGTCCAGGCGGCGGCGCGGCACGAAGATACCCGGCGTGTCGACATAGACGAGCTGGGCCGGACCGTCGACCGCAACCCCGCTCACCCGGTAGCGCGTGGTTTGCGCCTTCGCGGTGACGATCGAGACCTTGGCGCCGACGAGACGGTTGGTGAGAGTCGACTTTCCGGCGTTGGGAGCGCCGATCACCGCGACGAAGCCGAAGCGCGGGGTGCCGCCCCGATCGATGTCAGCCACCGGCCGTGGCCGCGATGTCGAGCAGGCCCCGAGCCGCGTCCTGCTCCGCGGCACGTTTCGAACCCGCGCTCGCCCGCACCGGTTCGAACCCCTCCACGCGAACTTCGACCGTCAGCGTGGGCGCGTGCGGCGGGCCTTCGGTGGCCACGAGCGCATAGGACGGAAGGGGCAGCGCGCGTGCCAAGACCCATTCCTGCAGCGTTGTCTTGGGGTCTCGCGGCGGCCGCCCTCCGATCAGCGGCTTCCAGAACTTCGCGACGAGAGCCATCGCCGCGTCGTGGCCTCCATCGCGGTAGACCGCGCCGATAACCGCTTCGCAACTGTCCGCGATCATTGACGGCGGCAAGGCAGTCCGGTCGAGGCCCTTTTCGATTCGCAATTGGTGCTGCAATCCGATCTCCCGACCGACGGAGACCAGCGTTTCGCCGCTGGCGAGCCTGGCATGGCGGCGCGAGAGGTCTCCGGGCGCCTCGTCCGGGTGCGCCTCGCACAGCATGGCGGCGAGCCCGAGCCCGAGAACCCGGTCGCCGAGGAATTCGAGCCTTTCGAGAGAAGCGCCGCAGACGCCGCGCGCCGCGCTCGCGTGGGTGAGCGCTTCCTCGAGCAGCGCCCGGTCGACAAAGCCGTAGCCCAGCGCGGCTTCGACCTCATCAAGAGCGACCGGGCCGGCCAAGTCTATTCCACCGGATCGAAGAATCGCTTGAAGCGAATGGTCTTGGGCCAGCGCCAGAACTCCCACACGCTTGCCGAGCCGTCGATGGAAAAGAAGAGGATTTCCGCGCGCCCCACGAGGTTCTCGGCGGGGACGAAGCCGACGCCGCTCAGTACCCGACTGTCGAGCGAATTATCGCGGTTGTCGCCCATCGCGAAATAGTGCCCCTTGGGCACGACATAGACTGGCGTGTTGTCGAGCTGGCCCTGGTCGGTGTGTTCGAGGATGCGGTGCGTCCGGCCGTTGGGCAGGGTCTCTTCGAATTGCGCGGTGCGATGGACACGGCCGGGTTCGTCGATCTCGATAAAGTCCTCGACCCGCCGGCGAACCACCTGCTTGTCGTTGAGATAGAGCCGGCCTTCGCGCACCTGGATGCGATCGCCCGGCAACCCGACGATGCGCTTGATGTAGTCGGTCTTGTTGTCGGCGGGCAGCTTGAAGACCGCGATATCCCCGCGTTCCGGTTCCGACATCAGAATGCGCCCGGGAATCAACGGCAGGCTCAGCGGCAGGGAATGGCGGCTGTAGCCATAGGAATACTTGGACACGAAGAGATAGTCGCCGACCAGAAGCGTCGGCTTCATCGACCCGGACGGGATGTTGAAGGGCTCGAACGCGACCGTCCTGATGGCGAGCGCGATCAACACCGCGTAGACGACGGTCTTGACGGTATCCCACAGCTTCCCCGACTTGCGGCTCGCCGTCGTCACCGGTCCTGCCCTTTTTCTACCGCGGAAATGATCACCATCGCATGAGCCAGCGGGGGCTCGTCCGTCATCGTCAGCTCGACCGCCGGGGCCATTCCCTCGGGCGTGAGCGCCTTCAACCGTTCGGCCGCGCCTCCGGTCAGCGCCATCGTGGGCTTGCCGCCGGGCAGGTTGACGACCCCGAGGTCGCGCCAGTAGACGCCCCTGCGAAACCCGGTTCCAAGCGCTTTCGCGCACGCTTCCTTGGCCGCGAAGCGCTTGGCGTAGCTGGCCGCGCGTCCGGCGCGCCGTTCCGAACGCCGGCGCTCGGTCTCGGTGAATACCCGGTCGAGAAAGCGGTCTCCGAAACGTTCGAGCGTCCGCTCGATACGTCGAATGTCGATCAGATCGGTGCCGGTCCCGATGATCACGCCGGCGCGCTCACGCGACTTCCGCGTTGCCGGGCCGGCGCGCCGCGTCCATCAGGTCCCGCATTCGTTCGATCGCCTTGTCGAGCCCTCCGAAAATGGCCTCGCCGACAAGGAAATGGCCGATATTGAGTTCGGCCAGGGTGGGGATTCGGGCGATCGGGCCGACCGTATCGAATGCGATACCGTGCCCGGCGTGGCATTCGAGCCCGAGCGCGGCAGCCGTTTCGGCGGCAGCCTCGATACGGGAGAGCTGCGCGGCCGCGGCATCGGCGGCGGACTCGCAATAGGCGCCGGTATGAAGCTCGACCACGGGCGCGCCGAGGTCCGCAGCCGCCTCGATCTGCCGCGGATCGGGCTCGATGAACAGCGACGTTCGGATCCCTTTTTCGTTGAGCGCGTCCACGAAGCGGGCGAGATGGCCGCGCCCCCCATCCGCGTCGAGCCCGCCCTCGGTGGTCCGTTCGGCCCGCCTCTCCGGCACGATGCAGGCCGCATGAGGACAATGGCGAAGCGCAATCCCCAGCATCTCGTCGGTCGCCGCCATCTCCAGGTTGAGCGGCAGCTCGATTTCCGAGATCAGTCTTTCGATATCCATATCGGTCATGTGCCGCCGGTCCTCGCGGAGATGGGCGGTGATGCCGTCGGCGCCGGCGGACGCCGCGAGGCGGGCAGCACGCACCGGATCGGGATGCCGACCGCCGCGAGCGTTCCGGATGGTCGCCACATGGTCGATGTTCACTCCCAGTCGAAGATGTCGAGGCATCGACGCGTTCCGCTGTATCGGGCCGGTTTCAGTAAAGGCTTCGCGCGCGCTCGACCGAGGTGACCGAAGGCGTCGACCGGAGCGCCGCGATGATATCGGTCAGGTGGGCGGCGTCCGTGACCTCGATATCGAGCACCATCTCGAAGAAATCGGGAGTCCTGTTGGTGAACCGCAGGTTGTTGATGTTGCCCAGATGATTGCCGATCATCGTGGTCAGGTTGCCCAGCGTTCCGGGCTCGTTGGAGACGACGATGGTTATCCGACCGATATGGGAATCGGCGCCCACGGTATCCACGTCCCAGGCGACGTCCAGCCATCGTTCCGGCGTCGCCTGAAAGCTCTCCAGACTTTCGCAATCCCTGGTGTGGATCGACACCCCCTTGCCCGCCGTGACGATGCCGACGATCCGGTCGCCCGGCAGCGGGTGGCAGCAATTGCCGTAATGGACCGCCATCCCCGGGATAAGCCCCCGGATGGGCACCGCGACGGTATCGCCGGCGCCGGTCGCGCTTTTCCTGCGTTCGAAGGGCACGACGTTGTCGGCCGTCTCCGCCTCGTCCTCTCCCTTGGCCACCCGCCGGCCCCGCCGCGTCCTGGGCGCGATCGCCGCAATGACGTCGGCGCCGGTGACCAGCCCCTCGCCGATCGCCGCATAGAGATCGTCCTCGGTCTTGACGTCGAACTTGCCGAGAACCCGCTTGACCACCGCCGATGACGGCTTGTAGCCGGCTTCGCGGTAGCCCTTCTGCAGGATCGCCTTGCCGAGTCTCAAGAACTCTTCGCGGCGTTCGCTCCGAATGAAGCGCCGGATTCGCGCCCGCGCCTTGCCGGTGACCACGATATCTTCCCAGGCGGGAGTGGGCGTGCCGGTCTTCGAAGTGACGATTTCGACCTGATCGCCGTTGCTGAGCACGGTCCGGAGCGGCATCACGCGACCGTTGATCCTCGCGCCGACGCAACGATCCCCGACCTCCGAGTGGACGGCGTAGGCAAAGTCGACCGGGGTCGCGCCGCGCGGCAATACGATCAGCTCGCCGGCGGGCGTGAAGCAAAACACCTGATCCTGATACATCTCGAGCTTGGTGTGCTCGAGAAACTCCTCCGGCCCGGACGCCTGCTCGAGAATGTCGAGCAGATGGCGCAGCCAGCGGTATTGCCGTCCCTCGGTGCTCGTTTCATCCTGCTTGTAGCGCCAGTGCGCGGCAACGCCGTACTCGGCGACCCGGTGCATCTCGCCGGTGCGGATCTGGATCTCGATGCGGCGGCCCTCCGGCCCCATGACACAGGTATGGAGCGACCGGTAGCCGTTCATCTTCGGCGTCGAGATGTAGTCGTTGAACTGGTCGGGAACCACCGCGAAGGCGGTGTGAATGATGCCAAGCGCGCGGTAGCAATCCCCGATCGCGGCGACCACGACGCGGAACGCCATCACGTCGGACAGCTGGTCGAAATCGATGTTCTTGCGCTGCATCTTGCGCCAGACCGAATAGGCGCGCTTGACACGCCCGGACACCTCGGCGTCCAGCCCGCCCTCCTCCAGAACCTCCTTGAGCCGCTCGACGATATTGGGGATGGATTCGCCCGACGTTTCGCGGAGATAGCCCAGCCGTTTCTCGATCGAGGCGGCGGCGTCCGGGTAGAGATGCCCGAACGACAGCTCGTCGAGTTCGTCCTTGACCTGCTGCATGCCGATCCGCTCGGCGAGCGGAGCGTAGATCTCCATGGTTTCGGCCGCGATCCGCCGGCGTTTGGCCGGCGCGGGCACGTAGTGAAGGGTCCGCATGTTGTGCAGACGATCGGCGAGCTTGATCAGCAGCACGCGGATATCCTGCGACGTTGCGAGCAACAGCTTGCGAAAATTCTCGGCCTGGCGCGTATCGTCGGATTGAAGTTCGAGCAGCGAGAGTTTGGTCACGCCGTCGACCAGGCGCGCGACTTCGCCGCCGAAGCGGGATTCGATCTCGGGCAGGGTGGCGACGGTATCCTCCACGGTGTCGTGGAGAAGACCCGTGACGATCGAGGCGCAGTCGAGCTTCAGCTCGGAGAGAATGCCCGCCACCTCGACCGGATGCGAAAAATAGGGATCGCCGGATGCGCGGGTCTGGCTGCCATGCGCCTTCATCGAGAACACATAGGCGCGGTTCAGCGCGTCCTCGTCGGCCGAGGGGTCGTAAGCCTTGACCCTCTCCACAAGTTCATATTGCCGGATCATCGCGCCGATCCATCACTGCCGACCGTTGCGCCGGCACAGTCACCCGCTCCGCGCTCCACCGGCGTCGCACGGACCGGCCGGCGGCGAGGCCGCCGGTCAGGCTTCCTCTGCCGGCGTTTCGTCCGACTCGTTCCTGGCCTCGGCCTCGGAGATATCCTGGAAGGCGACCATCGCCGGTCCGCCCTCGCTATCCTGCGGCGCCGAGGCTACCGGCGCGATCGCGTCGGCGCGTCGGAATCCCATCTGGGCGAAGTCGCCGAACGCATCGTCTTCCACCAGGAAGCCGTCGCCCTCCTCCGCCGACTCGTCGACATCGACGTATTTCTGCAGCCCGCGAACCACGGACTCCTCGATCTCCTCGGAATCGACGGTCTCATCGGCGATCTCGCGGAGCGCCACCACCGGGTTCTTGTCGTTGTCCCGGTCGACGGTCAACTCGGCTCCGATAGACAGCTCGCGCGAACGCTGCGCGGCCACCATGACCAGCTGGAAGCGATTGGGAATCTTGAGAATGCAATCTTCTACGGTAACCCGGGCCATGGCCGTTTCGTTCTCCGATATCCGCCGTCCCGGGAGATATAGGACAGGGCGGCACGATCATCAAGCAATATCAATAACATCGGGACACGGGATGGGGCCCCGGTCCAGCGGGGCGCAGCGCTGCCCCGGCGGCAGGTCCTCGATGAGCCCGGTCAGCGTCCTGCCACTCCGGGGGTGCCTCCATCCGGCGGCGATATCGCGGAGGGGCAGCAGCACGAATGCACGCTGTTCCAGCCTCGGATGCGGCAGGACGGGGCCGCCCCCGGACGAACCGGGTTCACTGCACAGCTCGCCGTAGGCAATCAGGTCGAGATCGACCGTCCGTGCCTCGTTTCTTGTGTGCCGGATCCGGCCGAGCCGATCTTCGACGGCATGAAGCGTCGCCAGGAGATCGGCGGGCGAGAGCGGCGTGTCGATTCGCGCAACGCCATTGACGAAATCGGGCTGTTCGGAGGCCGGGACCGGGGCCGAACGGTACCATCTCGACCGGGCCACGACCTCCACGGGCTCGTCGGACAATATTTCCAACGCGCGTTCGCAACTCTCAAGCGGCGATCCTCCAGCCGCCTGCGGCAGGTTGGACCCCACCGCGACGAATATGCCACTGTCAATTCGGTGTAACGAATTTGTGAACTTTCTTGTTGGGTCGTTGCCCTTATCATTGTGCATGATGGTTGCCGCATTAGAGTTCGCAGATCGCATAGAGACACGCTAAAGGGGAAATTCCGACAAGATTTACGAGCGTCGGTAAATAAGCTAGACTGCAAATAAATTAAGGACCGCCGCTGCGGGACAGTATCGGAGAGGCTTGGGAAAACCCATGAATTTTTATCCGCAGGAGCGCATCGCCATCTTCATCGACGGGTCGAACCTCTATTCGGCGGCCCGGGCGCTCGGCTTCGACATCGACTACAAGAGCCTTCTGGATCTTTTTTCCGCCCAGGGACGTCTGGTGCGGGCGTTCTACTACACCGCGCTGGTGGAAGATCAGGAATACTCGCCGATCCGGCCGCTCGTCGACTGGCTCGACTACAACGGCTACACGCTCGTCACCAAGCCTACCAAGGAATTCACCGACTCCATGGGGCGGCGGAAGATCAAGGGCAATATGGACATCGAGCTCGCCATCGACGTGATGGAGATGGCCAAGAAGGTCGACCATATCGTGCTGTTCTCGGGGGACGGCGATTTCCGTCGGCTAGTCGAGGCGGTCCAACGAAAGGCGGTTCGGGTCAGCGTGGTCTCGACGCTGCGATCCGCGCCCCCGATGGTCGCGGACGAACTGCGCCGGCAGGCCGATTCCTTCATCGAATTGCAGGACCTCGCGCCGCAGATCGCGCGGGCTCCGCGTCAAACGGAGAGCCGCATTCCGACCCCGGCGCGGCCCGATTTCGATACTGTCGAAATCGAGTGACTCGCTGCCCGCGGGGAGGACATGACGCCGCGGGAGCCGCCGCGGGATTGCGGCCTCTGCCCTCGACTGGCTGGCTTTCGCGAACGACACCGGGCCGCCGAGCCGGGCTGGCATAACGCGCCGGTTCCTTCGTTCGGCCCCCTCGACGCCCGCCTTCTGGTCGTCGGGCTCGCACCCGGGCTGCGCGGCGCCAACCGGACGGGGCGGCCCTTTACCGGCGACTACGCCGGCGACCTGCTCTACGCGACCCTGCTCGATTTCGGCTTCGCGACCGGCCGCTACGACCGACGCGCGGATGACGGCCTCGCGCTCGTCGATTGCCGGGTGACCAATGCGGTGCGGTGCGTGCCGCCGCAGAACCGGCCCGTGGGCGCGGAGATAAACGCCTGCCGGCCTTTCCTGGACGGCGAGCTGGCGGCCATGCCGCGGCTCGCGGTCGTGCTGGCGCTGGGCACCGTCGCCCACGCCACGATTCTCAGGACGCTCCGCCGCCGGGTCGCCGATTTCAAATTCGCGCACGGCGCGATGCACGCGCTGGACGGCGAGCTCACGCTCGCCGACAGCTATCACTGTTCGCGCTACAACCTCAACACCGGCCGCCTGACCGAACGGATGTTTCGCTCGGTGTTCGAGAGCGTCAGGGACGGGATCGAACGGAAATAGACACCCCGGGGGCGCTTTGGCCGGTCACTCGTATCGCTGTTCGGACCAGGGATCGCCCTCGTTGTGGTAGCCGCGGAGTTCCCAGAAGCCGGGTGCGTCGTCGCGTCGGAACTCGATCCGCTTTATCCACTTGGCGCTCTTCCATAAATACCATTTGGGGATCACCGCGCGGACCGGGCCGCCATGGGCAGGCTCCAGCGGCGCGCCGTTCCACGCATGGGCGAGGAGCACGTCCTCGTCGGCGAAGCGGTCGATGCGCACATTGGCGGTGTATCCGTCGTGGCTGTGGAAGATGCAGTGCCGGGCTTCGTCCTTGGGGCGGACGACATCGAGCAGATGGGCAACGTGAACCCCGGTCCACGCGTTGTCGAAACGCGACCAGCCGGTAACGCAGTGGATATCCGAGGTCAGCGTGACCTGCGGCTGGTCGAGGAAAGCGGCCCAGTCCCACGCCACCGGCGCGGCGACGAGCCCGTCCACTCTCAGGCGCCATTCCCCTGTCGAAATATCGGGCCGGACGCCGAGATCGAGCACCGGCCAGTTCTTCACCTCGCGCTGGCCGGGCGGAAGCCGCGTCGCGGGCATCTCTCCGGGCGTCCGGGCATCGTCGAACATCAGTCGCCCGTCGCGCGCCCATTCTTCCTTGCGGCGCACCAGCTTTTCCCGATACCCGGCGAGGCGCCTCGGATCGTCCCCGGTCAAGCTACTCCTTTCCCCGCAGCAGGCGCGCCTGCTCGCGCTGCCAGTCGCGCTTCTTTTCCGCCTGGCGCTTGTCGTATTGGCGCTTGCCGTGAGCGAGGCCGAGCTCGAGCTTGGCGATCCCGCGATCGTTGAAATAGAGCTTGAGCGGCACCATGGTCGCGCCCTCGCGCTGCACGGCGCCGAGCAAACGGTCGATCTGGCGGCGCTGCAGAAGCAGCTTGCGAGGGCGTTTGGCGTCGTGCCCGGCCGGGCCCGCCTGCTTGTATTCGTCGATATGGGCGTTGACGAGGAAAATCTCGCGATCGACCGGCCGCGCATAGGCTTCCGAGATATTCGCGCGTCCGGCGCGCAACGACTTCACCTCGCTGCCGGTGAGCTGAATCCCGGCTTCGAGCGACGATTCTATCGAATAGTTTCGTCGTGCCTTGCGGTTATGTGCCGCGACCCGGTTGGCGCTCCGCGCCATGCCGTCAATTGAGGAGCCCGGCGGAGCGCATGGCGTCCTCGACGGTGTGCCTGGAGCCTTCGGCGATCTCGCAGAGCGGCAGCCTCGTGTCCGGCAGGCACTTGCCGAGGAGGCTCGCGCCGTACTTGACCGGCCCCGGGCTGGTCTCGCAGAACAGGCCGGAATGGAGCGGCATCAGCCGCTCGTTGATGCGCTGGGCGGTGTCGATCTCGCTGTCCTGCCAGGCGCGGTGCATTTCGGACATGTCCTTCGGCGCCAGATTGGCGGTCACCGAGATACAGCCGTCGCCGCCCTGGGCAAGGAAACCGAGCTGGGTCACGTCCTCGCCCGAGAGCTGGCAAAAGTCGGCGCCGGCGGCGAGGCGCTGCTGCGTCGCGCGCGAGACGTCGGCCGTCGCGTCCTTCACTCCAACGATGTTCGGGAGTTCCGCGAGTCTGGCCATGGTGTCGACCTTCATGTCGACGATGGAGCGGCCGGGGATGTTGTAGATGATGACCGGGATATCGACCTCGTCGTTGAGCGCCTTGTAGTGCCGGTAAAGGCCCTCCTGGGTCGGCTTGTTGTAATAGGGCGTGACCACCAGCGCCGCGTCGGCGCCGGCGTCCTTGGCGTGGCGGGTAAGCTCGATCGCCTCTTCGGTGCAGTTCGACCCTGTGCCCGCGATGACCGGCACGCGCCCTTTCGCCACGCCGATGCAGATTTCGGTCACCCGCCGGTGCTCGTCGTGGCTGAGCGTCGGCGATTCCCCCGTCGTGCCGCACGGGACGACGGCGTTGGTGCCCTCCTCGATCTGCCAGTCGACAAAGGCCTCGTAGGCCTCTTCGTCGACGGCGCCTTCCCGAAACGGGGTGATCAACGCGCAAATGGAGCCGTTGAACATGGCTATCTCCGGCCAATGATGTGCCGCCGCGCAAACCGGCGGATCGCTGCCGCACAACCTACTCCCGACCCAGGGGCCGGGCAAGCGGCGCGGCCGGGCGCGGCGACCGCGTTACCCCGTTCCGGCGCGGCTAACCGCGCCCGCGTTCGAGTTCGGCGATGCGCGTTTCCAGATCCCTGATCTTGCGTTCGAGGGGGTCCGCGTCCTCTTCATCGGCGGCCGAAGCCGGCGGCTGTCCGGCGAGGGACGCGAGGGACCGTTGGAATTCCTCGAGGTTGCGACGCGACATGTCGGCCATTCGGTCGAACGCGGTACCGGGATCGAACATCTTTCCCATTTCCCGGGCAACGCTTTGCTGGTGGCTCGCAAAGGCCTCCATGCTGCGTTCCAGATAGGCGGCAAGCTGCGGCCCGACACCCTCGCTATAGGCCTTGAGGACCTGGCGAAGATAATCGTGCGGCAGGACGCTGTTCCCCCGGGTCTCCTCCTCGGCGACGATCTGGGCGAGAACCGAGGCCGTGATGTCGCGCCCGGTCTTCTCGTCCCTTACGACGAAAAGCTCGCCGTCCTTCACCATCCGGTGGAGATCGTCGAGCCTCACGAAAGACGCCGTCGCCGTGTTGTACAGGCGGCGGTTGGCGTATTTCTTGATGACGACCGGGTCGTCTCCGGGGTTTCGGTCGGACAAGGCCTTCTCGCTCGGTCTGCGGATCATTGTGGCACAACGCGCGACCTTGTTGTGTTGCAAAATCGATTGGATTTTGCGTCGCAAAAAAACTCTTTGAAAGGGCTAACGGATGCCCTATATTCCATTTTGCATCGCAAAATCTCACCGCACCCGGAAATCGAGGAGACAAATCATGACTACCGAGAAGCCCGCCGGCACGGACTCCCGGAAAGCCGCCGCCGATACCGCAGCCCAGGTCCACGCGCAGGTCGAGATGGCGAAGACCGTGGGCACCGCCAATCTGGACGCGCTGGCCGAAGCCTCGGCGCACGCCATCGACGGCGCGCAGGCATGCATCGCCGAGATGGCGGATTACGCGCGCACTTCCGTCGCCCGGAATTTCGACCTGATGGAACGGCTGTCGGCGGTCAAGACACCGCAGGAGTTCATGGCGATCCAGATCGAGGCGGGCAAGGAGTCGGTCAACCGCGCCGTCGCCCAGACCACCAAGATCAACCGGATCGTCAGCGACTCCATGGTCAAGGCCTCGGCGCCGCTCAGCACGCGCGCGAACGAGACCGTGGAGACCTTCCTCAAGCCCTACGCGGCGTAAACGTCCTCCCCAGTGGGCATGGCAATCCTGTCATGCCCACTTTTTCCGCGCGCGGCGGCGTCATAGACTCGCCTTCCGCGCAACGATCGATCGTGGATTGGCACGAACGCGATGACGGGCAAGGACAAGGAACGAAGCGGCGGGAACGATCCCATGGCCGAGCTCGGCGAGGCTTTCGGGGCCGCCGCAAGGCAATGGCAGGAAGGCTGGTCGGGCTGGCTGGAGTCGCTCGCCCCGCCCGGTGTCGCGGACAGCCCGGGGAAGGCGCCCGCCGCGCCGGACGTGAATATCGACCCCGCCAGAATGCTCGAAGCCCAGATGGAGCTTTGGCACGACTTCCAGGCGCTGTGGGCGGCTACCACCGCCCGGATGATGGGCCGGGAAGCCGCGCCGGTGATCGAGCCCGAAGCCGGCGACAACCGGTTCCGCGACGCCGAGTGGTCGGACAACCCGATCTTCGACTTCCTCAAGCAGTCGTACCTGCTTAACGCGCGCTGGCTGCGGCGCAGCCTGGCCGGTATCGAGGGTCTCGACCGGGCCGGCGCGGAAAAGCTCGACTTCGTCGGACGCCAGATCGTCGACGCCTTCTCGCCCGCCAATTTCGCCCTGACAAATCCGGTGGTCCTGCGCGAAATGCGCGACACCAAGGGCGAAAGCCTCATGCGGGGGCTGCGGAAACTCGCCGAGGATCTGAAGGACTCCGAGCACGGCCTGCGCCCCAGACAGACCGACATGGATGCCTTCGAGGTCGGCGGCAACATCGCCACCAGCCCCGGGGCGATCGTTCACCAGACCCATCTGATGCAGCTGATCCAGTACGAGCCGAGCACGGAAACGGTGTACCGGAAGCCGCTCCTGATCGTGCCGCCCTGGATCAACAAGTTCTATATCCTCGACCTTCGGCCGGACAACTCGTTCATCCGCTGGGCGGTCGACCGCGGCTACACCGTCTTCGTCATCTCGTGGGTCAATCCGGACGAGAGCCACGCCGCCCTCTCCTTCGACGACTATCTCCGGGACGGCATCCTTTCCGCCCTGGACGCCATCGAACGGGCGACGGGCGAGAGTCAGACGACCGCGATCGGCTACTGCATCGGCGGCACGCTGCTCGCCGCCGCGCTCGCCTATATGGACGCCGTCGGCGACAAGCGGATCGGCGCGGCGACCTTCTTCGCCTCCCAGGTGGATTTCGAGGATGCGGGAGAGCTCCGCATCTTCACCGACGAAGCCCATATGGACGCGCTGGAAACCAGGGTCCGCGAAAAGGGCTATCTCGACGCCGCGGACATGGCGGGAACCTTCAACGCGCTCCGCGCCAACGACCTGATCTGGTACTTCGTGATCAACAACTACCTGTTGGGCAAGGAGCCGCCGGCCTTCGATCTGCTTTACTGGAACGCCGATTCGACTCATTTCCCGGCGCAGCTCCTCGTCGACTATCTGCGCAACATGTACCAGCGGAACAGCCTCGCCCGGCCCGGCGCGTTCGAATTGCTGGGCGTGAAGATCGACCTCGGCCGGATCGGGATTCCGACCTATATCCAGGCGTCCAGGGAGGACCACATCGCGCCGGCGGGCTCGGTGTTCAAGTTGACCAGGCTGTTCGGCGGGAAGAAGAGGTTCATCCTTGCCGGGTCCGGCCATATCGCCGGCGTGATAAACCCGCCGGAGAAGAAGAAGTACCAGCACTGGCTGGTGGAGAACGGCACGGCCCATGACGACTTCGAGTCCTGGTTCGCCGAGGCGGTCGAGCATCCGGGCTCGTGGTGGCCCGACTGGCACCGCTGGCTGTCGAGGCGGTCGGGCAAGAAGATTCCCGCCCGCAAGCCGGGCGAACGCGAACTCCAGATCATCGAGCCCGCGCCGGGCTCCTATGTTAAAAGGCGCAGCTGACGCGGCGGCAGGGAAACGAACGATGAAACTGTCCATCGATATCGACTGCACCCCCCAGGAAGCGCGCGCCTTTCTCGGCCTGCCCGACGTGGAGGCGTTCCAGCAGGAGATGATCGCCGAGATCCAGGACCAGCTGCAGAGGCATGTCGCGGCGATGGATCCGGAGGCGCTTATGAAGACCTGGATGCCGATGGGCACCAAGGCCTTCGAGACCTTCAGAGACGCCTTCACGCAGGGGTTTCAGAAGCGCCCGTCCGAATAGGCGACCGACCCGGGCGTGGAGACGCGGCTTCCAGCAAGAGGAATTTCGATGGATTCGAACGATCGACCGGCCGACGACCCTCTTCACGGCTATTACATGGAGGATCTGGAGGTCGGCATGTCCGCGGTTTACGGACGAACGATCGCCGAAGGGGATGTCAGCCTGTTCGCCGGACTCTGCGGCGACGACAACCCGCTCCACGTCCATGAAGAGTTCGCGTCGAGGAGCCGCTTCGAAGGCCGGATCGTGCACGGCGCGCACACCGCGAGCCTGATTTCCGCCGTGATCGGCACCCGCCTGCCCGGACCGGGAGCGATCTATCTCAGCCAGAACAGCCGGTTCAAGGCGCCGGTCCGGATCGGCGACACCGTGAACGTCCAGGCGACCGTCACCGACATCGACCGCGGCAGGAACCGGGCGACCATCGCGACCGTCTGCAGCGTCGGCGAGACGGTGGTGGTCGACGGCGAGGCCAGGGTATGGGTGCCCTCCCGGGAACGGAACCATCCCGACAACGGGTCGGATCGATGACCGCGCCGGGCTTCGAGGATATCGGCGCCTGCGTCTTCGACGCCTATGGCACGCTGTTCGATTTCAATTCCGCGGTGGAACGCCGCCGCGACCGGATTGGCGACCGGGCGGATGAGCTTTCGGCGCTCTGGCGGCAAAAGCAGCTGCAATACACCTGGCTTCGCAGTCTGATGGGGCGGTTCGTCGATTTCTGGCACGTGACGGGAGAGGCGCTCGATCATTCGATGAAGGTCGTCGGGATCGACGATCCCGCGCTGCGGGCGGAGCTGATGCAACTCTATCTCAGCCTCGAAGCCTATCCGGACGCGCGCGCTTGCCTGCTGCGCCTCAAGGAGGCGGGGACCAAGACCGCGATCCTGTCGAACGGTTCGATGACGATGCTGGTCTCGGCGGTCAAGAACGCCGGCCTGGACGACGTAATCGACGCGATCTACTCGGTGGACCAGGCGGAGATTTTCAAGCCGCACCATTCGGTCTACCAGATCGCGGTGGACGAGTTGAAGCTCCCCGCCCAGCGGATCGGCTTCCAGTCGGCCAATGGCTGGGACGCACACGGCGCCGCCGCTTTCGGCTTCCGGGTGGCATGGATCAACCGCTTCGGTCAGCCGGCGGAAGCGCTGCCCGGCGACATCCAGGCGGAGCTTTCCTCGCTCGCCGACCTGCCCGCCCTCATCGGTGCCTGACCCGGCCTTTCGGGAACGCCGTTTCACCGCCCAGGACGGGCTCGGCCTCTATTTCCGCGACTACGGCGATTCGGCGTCGGTTGCGACGCCGCTGCTTTGTCTCGGCGGCTTCACCCGCAACGCCCGCGACTTCGACGCCCTGGCGCGGCGGTTTGCCGGACCGCGCCGGGTGCTGTGCCCGGACCTGAGGGGCCGCGGGCGGTCGGACCGCGACCCGGATTGGCGGAATTACCGACCCGCGACCTATCTCAACGACATCGCCCATCTGCTCGCCGTCGCCAGTGTCCATCGCGTCGTGGCGGTCGGAACCTCGCTCGGCGGCGTGCTGGCGATGGCGCTCGGCGCGTCCATGCCCTCGGCCCTCGCGGGCGTGGTGCTGAACGATATCGGGCCGGAAATCCAGCCCGGCGGGTTCGACCCCATCCTCGCCTATATCGCCGTCGACCGGCCGCAACCGGACTGGGAAAGCGCGGCACGGGCGATCGGGACGCATCTGCCCGATCTGGCGTTCCAGGACGAAGCGATGTTCGAGGCGATGGCCCGCAATACCTATCGCGAAGGCGAGGACGGGCTGCTCCACTTCGACTGGGATGTGAACATCGTAAGGCCGGTCCTGGCCGATGGCGGCGCGGTGCCCGATCTGTGGCCCTATTTCCGCGGGCTGCGCTCCATCCCGCTGCTCGCATTTCGCGGCGAAGCCTCGGATCTGTTATCCGCGGAATGTTTCGAGCGCATGGGCCGGGACCGTCCGGATGCCCGCTTCGTGACCGTGCCCCGGACCGGCCACGCGCCGACCCTGACCGAACCGGAGTGCGTCGAAGCGCTGCGCGCGTTCCTCCAAGACCTCTGAAACCGTCGTCTGGCGCGGGACGGCATCGGCCTCTATAACTGCCCCGTTCGAAAGCCCATGCGAGGGAGGATCTTGGCGTGGCGGAGATTTATGTCGGCAAGCAAGACGAGTTCGATGAGCGTGATCGCAAGATCATCGCCCAGGGCGACCTGGAAATAGGGATATTCTTCGTCGGCGGCGAGTTCTACGCCTACGAGAACAACTGCGTTCACCAGGGTGGCCCTGTCTGCCAGGGCAAGATCCTGGGCAAGGTCGAGGAGGTGCTGGGCGACGACAAGACGTCGAAGGGCCTCCGCTTCTCGGAGACCGACATCCATATCGTCTGCCCCTGGCATGGCTACGAGTACAACCTCAAGACGGGCCGCCACCCGGGCGACCGGAACGTCAGGCTCAAGCCCTATGACGTGAAGGTCGCGGACGGAGAGGTTTATGTCGTCGTCTGACGACCGGCGCGCGCCCGATCTGGACGCGCTGGGAGAGGCGACCGAGAAGGCGCTCGCGATCGCCGAAAAGGCGCTCGACGACGGGACGACGGAAGCGATCCCGGACGAGATGGTGCAGCGCCTGTTGACCGCCGGCACAAGGCTGTTCGCCAACAAGGTGGAGATGGAGGACCGGGTGTTCCTGCCCTTCGTTTCCGCCGAGTCTGCGACGGCGACGGATGTCGTGGTGACGGTGACGGAAATGCTTCACGCGGCGAACCTGAACACGTTCGACCTCGCGATGTGGTTCCGCAGGCCGCGCCCCGGCGCCGACGACTGAAGGAACCGAACGGATGGACAGCGGACTCGAGCCCCTTCGGGAGAACCCGGTCAGGCAGATCGACGTCTCCACCGACACCAGGGAGATCCTCGCCCGCGCCCGGCGCCAGGCCGACGAGCGGAATTTCGACGACGTGTTCATCGTCGACATGGATTCCCATCATACCGAGAGCGAATCCTGGGCCGACATCATCGGCTATCTCGACGATGAGGTGATCCGTTCCCAGGCGCTCGACTACCTGCGGAACCGGACCGGGACGCCGCCATACGGGCTCAACGGCGATCTGGCGCTGCGCTACCAGGATTGCGGCGGCCGCATCCCGCACCAGGCCGCGCGCCGCGAGGAGGCGCAGCAGAACGGCCTCCACCGCGACGTGGTATTGGCCAGGCGCGCCTACGAATCCATGTCGATCGACAAGCAGATCGTCTTTCCGACGCCGATGCTGTTCCTCGGCATGCACCCGCAGTTCGACATGGAGCCGCTGCTGGGCAACGCCTACAACCGCTGGACCGTGGAAACGCTGCTGGCGCAGGACGACAAGCTCAAGTCGATGGCGTTCCTGCCGTTCAACGACGCCGACGAGGCGCTCAAGACCGTCGAGGAGTTCGGCGACGCGCCGGGCGTCGTCGGCTTCATGGTCACTTCGGTGCGCAACAAGCCGGTGCACCACAACCACTACATGAAGGTGTACCGCGCGCTCGAGGAGCGCGGCCTGCCGCTCGGATTCCACGCCGGGTATTACTGGCAGGATCCCTCGATGATGCAGATCAACCGCTTCGGCTCGATGCACGCGCTGTCCTTCGTCTGGTGCAACGTGATCCATTGCACCAACTGGGTGATGAACGGCTTGCCGGAGCGATTCCCCGGTCTTCCCGTGGTGTGGATCGAGAGCGGGCTGTCCTGGGTGCCGTGGCTGATGCAGCGCCTCGACCACACCTACATGATGCGCACCTCGGAGGCGCCGCTGCTCAAGCGCAAGCCGAGCGAATACATGGCCGAGATGTACTACACCTCGCAGCCGCTGGAGACCGACAACCTGAAGGCGCTGGAGCTCACTTTCGAGATGACCGCCGCGAGAACCCAGCTCCTCTACGCTTCGGACTGGCCGCACTGGGACTTCGACCCGCCGGCGGTGATCTGGGACATCCCGTTCCTCGACGACGAGGCACGCAAGAACATCCTCGGCCTCAACGCCAGGCGCATCTTCGACCTGGAGAAGTAGCGCCCGACACCCTGGGCGACCCGGCCGGGCGCCGGCCTGGTGTTTCACGTGAAACATACGTCAGCATCGCTGCCTTATGCATTGCGTGAAGAACGCGCGCCAACCGGCCAAAATGTTTCACGTGAAACATTGTCCCAGAATGGGACTAAATTTGTGTCCCCTGGGGACCGGATCGGCGACCGCGCCGGCACGATGCGGCCGATCCTGTGAAACAAACGCACCTCGATGGGGCATGCGAGCAGGGATGCGGGGAGCGACATGCGAGCCCGATTCAAGTCGGATTTCCTGCGCGTTCTGAACGAACGCGGCTTCCTGCATCGGGTCTCGTCGCCCGAGCGCCTGGACGCCCTGCCAGGGGACAGCTCGATCGCCGGCTACTACGGCGTGGACCCCACGGCACCGAGCATGCATGCCGGCGCGCAGGCGGATGGAGCCGCGAGGACAGCGTGAAAAACCTTCGTCAGCCGCCCGCCTACCGCCAGTCGTCGATCGCGTATGTGCCCGGCACACCGTAGCCCGCGCCCGCCGGGCGCAGCATGGCGACGGCGTTCATGAAGCTCAGATAGCCACGCTCGCGCAGGATGCGGTAGGTCTCGCGCCTTCCGGTATTGGTGCCGCCGGCGATGGCCTCGGCACCGCGTTGCGCGGCAAGCGCCTCGCAGGCGGAGAGCAACGCGTGCATGTCCTCGGCCGCATCCGGGCCGGGCCTCACGGCGGCGGTCTTCACGAACAACAGCGCCGAATTGCCTTCGCTCCCGGGGCCGTGGTGGCACACGGCATAGCCGGCGAGCCCCTTCCCGCCGTCCGGCCGCGCGAGCAGCACCGTATCGCCAAGCCCGTGTCGGAGGACCGAGGCGATCTCCCGCGTGTGGTCGAGCCCGGGCCAGACCGCGTCCGAGACCTCGCGGCAGGCATCGCAGTCGTCGAGGCCGGACAGCACCCGCGCGCGGTCCGGCATTTCGGCGGGCCGCACCTCGCGCCGCAGTACCGCGATGGGCCGATGGAGCTCGAAACCGAAGGACTCGTAGAGCCTGACATGCCGCGTGCTCTGCGGATGGGTCAGGAGCCCGACGAAGTCGTGACCCCGGGACTCGAGGAGGTCGAGCATTGCTTCCGTCAGGCGCCGTCCGATCCCCGAACTCCAGCGATCCGGGTGCACGGTGAGCGGTCCGAACAGGCCGACGCTGCCCCAGTTCGTCACCACGCCCGAGCCGACGACGCCGTCTCCGGTCTCGGCGACCAGCACGCCGGACGGATCGGCAAGGTAGCGCGGCCGGACAAGCGCCCCGTCGCCGCGGAAAGAGACGGGATCGGGCAGGCCGAAGAACGTGCCGAAGGCGAGCCGGCAGACATGCTCCGCCGCCTCGATATCCGCCTCGATGAGGGGCCTGATCGCGACCGTCATCCGGCCGCCCGGACCGCGACCTCCATCGCGCCGATGCCTTCGATCTCGCAACGCATGACGTCGCCGGGCTGGACCGGCCCGACGCCCTCGGGGGTCCCGGTCATGATCACGTCGCCCGGATAGAGCGTGTAGTGGCGCGAGGCATAGGCGATCAGCTTGCGGCAATCGAAGATCTGGTTCGCGGTGGTCGAATCCTGGCGCAAATCCCCGTTGACCCAGAGCCGGAGCGCAAGCGCGTCCGGATCCTCGATTTCGTCGGCGGTGACCATCCAGGGTCCGAGCACCGAATAGCTGTCAATGGCCTTGCGGAGGCTACGATCCTCCTGCCCCCGGACCGTCATGTCGAGCCCGATCGCATAGCCCGCCACATGATCGAGCGCATCCGCCTCGGTGACATCCCGGGCCGCGCGTCCCACGATCATCGCAAGCTCGAGCTCGTGGTCGTTGCGCCGGTCGGTGTAGCGGAGAGCGACTCCCTCGGACGGACCGACGGGGACCGGGTTCTTGAGGAACAGCCCGTATCGGTCGATGGCGCTCGTCTCGGTGCCGAAGGTGATGCCGGGATCGGCGTTCGCCTCGTCGATATGGGCGCGGTAGTTGGCTGGCGCGCCGATCACCTTGGTGGGGTTGGCGACGGGGCTCAGCATCGACACGCTCTCGTGCAGCTGGACGAAGCCCCATTTGCGGCGCGCCTCGACCTCGGCGCGCACCGCATCCAGCGCGGCGATCAACCGGTCGCCGGGCGGCAGCGGCCAACGCCACTCGCCGGCGGCGGCGATGGCTTCGGTCACGTCGATCAGCTGCTCGCCCACGACGAGACCGAGTTTCTGGTCGTTATAGCGGCAGAGCTTCATCGGAATGCCTCAATCCCGAACGAGGTACGCTTCGCGGGCGCCGGATGCCCAGGTCAGCCCGTGACCGGGCGCATCGCCGGGTGTCATCGTTCCATTTTCGTCCATCGCGAGTGGACTGTCGAACAAGGGTTCCAGCAACGGAAAGTCCTCCAGCCAGCGGACATTGGGAAGCGCGCAGGCGAGATGGACGAACAGCGCCGGCAGAAAATGCGGCGAGACCGTGACGTCAAAATACTCGGCGATCCGCGCGGCTCGCAGGCACTCGCTGATCCCGCCCATCATCGCGAGGTCGGGCTGGAGCACGGCGCAGGCATCGGCCGAGAAATAGGGTTTTATCTCGACCGCGCCCTGCAGGTGTTCGCCGGTCGCGATGGGTATCGGTGCTTTGCCGGCGAGCGCGGCATAGCCGTGCAGCGCCTCGGACGGCAGCGGTTCCTCCAGCCAGAGCGCGTTCACCGCCGCGCATTCGTTGGCAAGCCAGATCGCGCGGGCGAGATCGCAGCGCTCGTTCGCGTCGACCATCAGATCGACGTCCTCGGGCAACGCGTCGGCGACCGCGCGCATCCGCGCGACATCGGCGCGATTCCCCGCGGCCCTGAGCTTTACCGCCTTGCAGCCGCGCCTGGCATAAGCGAGCGCCTGCGCCACGGCGGCGTCGGGGTCCTGGTCCGGCCGGAAACCGCCGGAGCCGTAGACGGGCACCGTCCGTGCGGCACCGCCGAGCGCGGCGTAGAGCGGCACCCCGGCCGCGCGGGCGTGGAGATCCCACGCGGCGACATCGATGGCGGCGATCGCGACATAGCCGATGCCGCGCCCCATCCGGTTGAGCGACGCGGCAAGCCGGCGCCACAGAACTTCGGGCGGCTCGCAGTTCCCGCCCGCGACGAAGCGCGACAGAAGGTCGTCGGCCGCGGCCTTCACAACCGCACCGCCACCGCCGAGCACGTAGCTGAAACCGAGCCCCGTCCCGCCTCGCGAATCTTCCAGCGAGACAACGATGACGTCGACCGCCGTGATGCCCGAACCGCCGGTCGGCCCGGCCAGCGGGTAGCGCCAAAGCTCCGCTTCGGCCCTGACGTAGCGCCTGACGCCCGGCACCGGCCTCAGCCCTCCACCCGCTCGATCGTCAGGGTCACCGGATCGCCATCCTCGACGCCCAGCGTTTCGCGAAGGTCGATCTGGGCGACGATCTCGACCTGGGCGGGCGGATAGCCCTCGACCTCGGGGTAGACGATCGCCCCGTCGATCCGCCCGTCCACCTTGACGGGGTAACAGCGCGCGTCGCAATCGTGCGGGCCGTCATTAGGATTTTCCATGCGGATGCCGGGCGTCCGCTTGAGCCGCACCCACACCGGCATCGCGTCGGGATCGTCGACGACGATGTTGAAGGTGCCAGGCCAGGGATCGATCCCCAGCCGCTCGGCGAACTGTTCGCGGGCCCAGGCGAGCTGGGTGAAATGCCTGCCCTGCCCGATGCCGCTGGCCACCCGGCCCCTGATTTCCCCGGACATGCCGATCGGCCCGCCCCTCTCGCGCGTCCTGTCTTCGCGAGGGTAATGGCAGCCCGGACGCGGCGGGTCCAGCGAAATTGGCGGCGCTCACCGGCGGCGCGCGGCGCAGGCGGCGAGGCCGCCGACCGGAGCCGCGAGCACGACCCAGCCCTGCCATGCGCCCATCGTGAAGAGCGTAAGCGCGGAGACCGCGAGCCACAGCGCCGGCACGACGCACAGGACGGCAGTCCGCGGGCTGCGCGCCGCGAGCGCGAGCAGGGCCAGCGTGGCGGCGGCGGTCGGGTCGGGCGCGACCGCGAAGACCTCCGCCTCGCGCCACGGCCGCCCGTCGAGAGGCGCCAGGACCGGCCATGCCAGAAGCGTCGCCGCCAGAAGCCCGATCCCCGCTCGGGTCCCCCTCGCCTGCGCCACGAAGACCAGCCGGCCCGAAAGGCCGAGCGCCGCCAGGAGCGCGCCCTCGGCATAGAACAACCAGGCGAGGGACGGCGCGGCCCAGTTGAGAGTCCCGTAGCGCAGCGCCACGAATTGCCAGCCGGTCCAAAGCCATGCCGCGCCGAGCGCGGGGCCGAGCCACCGCGGGGACGGCCGCCAGCCCCGCAGCAGGCAGAGCACGAAGAGAGCGCCCGCCGCCAGCACCAGCGGCTGGACTGGCCAGACCGCATCGTTCTCCAACGCGAAGAGCCGCCAATAGGCGCTTGGCGAGAACGGCAGAAAGTCCTCGATCTCCCAGGATCCCTCCACCGCGGAACCTCACGTCATCCAGGCGAACCGGACGGTCCTACAGGTCGCGGACATGGTCCGCCATGCGACGCCGCATGGCCGCGTCGGGCATCGGACCGAAGGCGGCGGACTTGTTCTCCCGCAGGTGGTCGACCCGCCGGGTCGCGGGGATGGCCGCCGTGACCGCGGGGTGCGAAAGGATGAACTTGAGCAGGAATTGCGGCCAGGTCGACACGCCGATTTCCTTCGTCCAGCCGGGCACCGGGCGGACGGCAAGCCGGTCGGGCAGCCGGCCGCGCTGGAACGGCCGGTTGCAGATCACCGCGATCCCGCGCTCCAGCGCGAGCGGCAACAGGCGCCGTTCCGCCTCCCGGTCGACGATGTTGTAGGTGAGCTGGACGATATCGGGCGGGCGGCGCCGCACGATCTCCTCAAGTTCCTCGTGCCGGCGCCCGTGCGAAGTGGTGACGCCGGTGTAGCGCAGCCGGCCGGCCTCCTTCATGGCGGCGAGGATGTCGAGATTCCTTTCCCAGTCGATCAGGTTGTGGACCTGCAAGAGGTCGAAGCGCCTCACGCCCCAGCGCCGCGTCGTTTCCGCGATCTGCGCCGGGGCGGCGGCGGCCCGGGTCCACACCTTGTCGGCGGAGAACAGGCCCGGGAGACGGTCCAGCTTCGCCAGCGTGTCGCCGATCACTTCTTGCGATGAGCCGTACATGGGCGAGGAATCGACGATGCCCCCGCCCGTCTCGAAGAAGGCGGCCATGACGGCGCGGCATTCGGCGCGCAGCAGCGGATCGTCACCCACATTGAAGGTGATCCAGCTTCCGATCCCGACCGCGGGGACGGGTTCGCCGGTCGCCGGAATGCGCTTCGAGAACGTTTCCCCGGCAACGGCGCCAAGCGCCGGCGCCGCGAGCGCGGCACCCGCCCCGGCCAGCACCGCCCGACGAGTCGTGCGCATGGAGCCTCCCTCTTCATGCCTTCCGAAAGACTAGCCGGATTTCTCACCGGCGACACGATGTCCGGCTTTGGCCCCTTCCCGCGCGGTCGCCGTCACGCGCTGGCGGGGCGGGGGGGGGGCGAGGACGCCGCCCTGGGGCAGCATCAGGACCGCGGCCAGGATTCCGCCCGCCGCCACCGCCATCACGGCGAACAGTGCGGAGAACCCCCAGCTCGCGTGGATCCCCGCGATGACCGGTATGGTCGAGGCCATCACCGAGAAGGTTACGATGTAGCGGATGGCATAGAGACGGCTGCGCCATGCGCTGCTTGCGATCCGCCCCACGAGCACGTCGTTGATGGGGATCTGCCCGAACACGACGAGCATGAAGGCCAGGGCGACGATGAGGGCGGCAAGCCCGGTGAGCTGGTACATGACCGCGAAGAAGACCGCCTGAAGCCCGGCGACGAAGGCGAACACGGTGCGCAGGGGGTGACGGTCGACGAGATAACCCACCACGAGCTGCGCGAGCCCCGCCACCCCGAACACCAGGAACGCATAGAAGCCGATCTCGGTCGCCGATCCGGCCAGCCCGGAGAGCCGTTCATCGAAGATCTTCGGCAGCGAGAAGGTGGTGCTCTGGAAGATCAGCCCGCCGATCGCGGTGGTGAACACGATGATCCCGAGCACCCGGCGGAACGCCGCGCGCCCGACCGACGAAGCACCGGTGGCTTGCCGTCGGGCGCCCGCGCCGGGCACGGCGCGCCTGCCGCGACCTGCCCAAAGGAAGGCCGCGTAGGCGATACCGAGGGCGATGGAGACGATGCCCGGCAGGACGAACGCGCTGCGCCAGCCGCCCGTGTCGATCAGCCAGCCGGTCAGCAACGCCGCCGCCGCCACGCCGAGATTGCCGAACACCCCGTTGATCGCGAGCGGGATGCCGGTCTTCTCCCGCCCCTCGACGACCAGCGCGAGCCCGACCGGATGATAGATCGCGGCGAAGACACCGATCGCGAACAATCCGAGCGCCATGCCGACCGGCGTGTCGGCGAGCGCCGTTACGATCGAGCTCGCCCCGATGCCGGTGAAGAAGACGACCATCATGGCCTCGCGGCTCCACTTGTCGGCGATCCACCCGGCCGGGATGGCGCAGACCCCGAAGGCGACGAATCCCGGCGTCGCGTAGGGGATCAGCTCGGCGTAGCTCAAGCCCCACTCCCCGGCCAGCCGCAACGCGGCGACCGTCGCGAAGATCAGCATGAACAAATGGTCGAAGAAATGTCCGACATTGAGAAACAGGAAGTTGAGGCGGTCGCGCGGCATGGCCCGGCTATCCGGGACGTGGCGCCGCGGCCAGCGCCTCGATCGCTTCGGCCACGATCCGTTCCACCAGCGCGCCCGCGCCTGGCCGGTCGGCGATCAGGTCCAGCCCCTCGCCCGCGAAGGTCACCGCGGTCTCCGTAACGCCCTCGCGCTGGGCGGCGAAAAAGCGTTCGCGCGCCGCCGGACCCTCGGCGCGGAGTTCGTCGTCCCTGCCATGCCAGGTATCGGAGAAGGCATTGCGGATGGCGCGCCCGGTCCAGGGTTCCGGCCAGACGATTCCCCTCGCCGTGTCGAACACCTTGGTGCGCAGCGTGTCGTCGCCCCCCGACCGCTCGATCAATGCCTTCTGGTTCGCATGGCCCAGCGCCTCCGGCGTCGCCCAGAACCGGGTACCGATCAGCGCCGCCTCGGCGCCCAGCATCAGCGCGGCTGCAAGGCCCCGCCCATCGGCGATACCGCCGGCCGCGGCCACCGGGACCGGGGCCACCGCATCGGCGACCGCCGGCACCAGAGGCAATGTCGCCCGGTCGGCCCCGTGCCCGCCGGCCTCGGTGCCCTGGGCCACCACGATCTGGGCCCCCTTCGCCGCCGCCTCCCGAGCGTCCTTCAGCGTCTGGACCTGGCAGATCAGGATGGCGCCGGCGTCCCGTATTTTCACGGCATAGGGGGCGATGTCGCCGAAGGAGAGCATGACGGCGCTGGGCTCCGATTCCAGCGCGACGTCGAGCGCGCCGGGCCGTCGGTCCAGCGCCCACGTGATGAAACCGATGCCGACCGCCTGGTTGCCCGCCTTGTCGAACTCACCGCGGATCCAGTCATCGGAGCCGAAACCGAGCGCGGAATCGGCATAGCCGGCGCCGATCAGCCCCAACCCGCCGGCGGCGGAGACCGCACCGGCCAGCGCGCCGCCGGCTACGCCGCCCATCGGGGCAAGCAGCACCGGGTGGTCGATTTCCAGGAGGCGGGTGATCGCGGTGGAGAGCTTCACACGCTTGCCGCTAACCCGCCGGCGATGCCCAGGCGAGCCGCGCCGCGGATCCCACGGGCCTGACCTCCGCGGCCTCAAGCTGGCCGTTGTCCCGCAGCGCCCCATGGGCCCTCGGCAGATTGTAATGCGGCACCGAGGGGTAGAGATGGTGCTCCAGATGGTAATGGACGTGGTGGGGAAAGATCAGCCACATCAGCCATCCGGGTCCGAGATTGGTGCGGGCGTCGTGCCAGACGTCGCCGGTCTCCGTGGTCATGCCGTGCTCGAGGATCGAACGGAACCGAAGCAGCGGCTGCAACAGGAACCAGAGCGGGATCGCCCAGAGCAGCAGATACTCCCAAAAGAAACCGAAGGCGAGCGCGGCGGCCGGCAGGGCCAGATGGAATCCCGCGACCGCCCAGCGGTCGTTCAGCGCGTCGCGCCGCAGCTTCGGCGAGGTATCGCCCAGCGGATCGCTCTTCGTCCCGTCGATCCGGGCGGCGGAGGGCGCGCCCCAGAAATAGGCGTAGGTCTTCCACGCCGTGAGCCCAGCCACGTCTCGCAGCAGCTTGCCGGCGAGATAGGCCCGGCCTCGCGGATAACCGCCATGGATCGGCGTGTCGGGGTCCCGCCTGCCGAACAGGTGGTTGTGGTGCAGCCGGTGGATCACCCGGTAGGAGAACATCGAGATGCCGCCCGGCGTCGCGCACAGCCGGCCGACCAGATCGTTGAGCCAGCGGGTCTCGTAGAGCCGGTAATGCACCGCCTCATGGGCCAGTATGAACAGCGCCTGCGCCCGCGTCGCCAGGAGGATCATGCAGGGCGCGACGACCCACCATTCCGGGAACAGGATCGCCAACGCCATCAGCAGGGCGACTTCGAGCCAGGTCCGCACGACCGAGAGGGTGGAACGCACGGGGTCGAGCCGCGTCAGCTCCTTGATGAGCGCGGGATCCAGCCCGCGACGGTCGCCGAGGTCGTCGTGGAACTCGTCGCGCTTGAGTCCGGCCGGTTCCGGTCGCGTAGCGGTCATGCGGGCAGAATATCTCAGGAAAGCGGGCGGACGAACCCGATTCCTCGCGCCGCGGTTCGACAATTTTCGCATGGGGGCAAGTCCAGACCAACAATGCACCGACACTCGAACCGGACCGGTCGCCGGGGCAGGCCGTCCGCTCGTCCGGCGGATCCGGCGGCGAATTGTTATTCCGAAACGTTGTCGACCGAAAGTTCCACCGCATGCAGGAAGGAGCGGGCGGAGGAGCGCGGACTCATCATGAGGAAGCTGTCGGCGCCGTCGCGCAGGATAATGACCGCGAGATGCTCCATGGCGGTGCGCGCCACCCGGCCTTGCGGGAACGCTTCGTCGGCGAGGTCGAGAGAGCAGATGCGCTCCAGCGCGGCGCGGACGCCGGTCCCCGCGATACGCAGCATCGCCCAACTGTCCGACTGGTCGGTTACATAGGCTGCGGACCCGAGTGTCGCCGCGACCGTCTCGGCGGCCCGGTCCGGATCCGGCGGCTCGAACAGGATGAACACCTGGTCGGGCTGCATGCCGAGGATTCGTGCAGCAAGTCGATCCCCGCGGGTCGAGTCGCCGGTTGCCGGCCGCGCGGCGCCGAACCCGTCGGCGAGCGCCGCCGAAAAGGCCGCGTCGCCGCCCCGCGGCACGGCTGCCGAGACCAGCGCCAGACCGGTAGCCTCCGCGACTCCGACCGTACCGATCGTCCTCTCATAGCCATCGAGCGGCGAGCGGGCCGTGAGCACCGGTTCAGCCACGGAGACGCTCCCCGTCCGGGTCGTAGAAATGCGGCGAAACGATCTCGACCCGGATTTCCGCCCCGCGCACGGCATCCCACGCCCGGACCGTCTCGCCGATGCGGGCATGTCCCTTGCGGATGAAGCCGAGGCCGATCGCCGTTTCCAGCGTTGGCGAATACGCCACCGATGTCATCCAACCCTCGTCATTGGCCATTTCGGCCGCCGCGCCCGATGCCAGGAAGTGCGCGCCGGCGGCGAGTTCTTCTCCGGGACCGAGCGGCTTGAAGCCCATCATCTCCAGCCCGTCCTCGCGGTTCATCCCGGGCCGTTCGGACAGCACGTTGCCGATACAGTCCTTCTTCCTGGACACCATGCGTTCGAGGCCCAGCATACGCGCCGTGGTCTGGCCGTTCAGCTCGTTGCCCGCCGCATGCCCCTTTTCGATCCGCATGACCCCGAGCGCCTCGGTGCCGTAGGCGGCCGCGTCGAATTCCTCGCCGGCCGCCATCAGCGTGTCCATCAGGGCTTCGCCATAGCGCGCGGGGACAGCGATCTCGTAGGCAAGTTCGCCGGAGAAGGAGATACGAAACAGCCGGGCCGGGGTGCCGCCGCACACGCCGATCTCGCCGCAGGCCATGAAGGGGAAGGCTTCGTTGGAGATGTCGTGCTCCGGATCGACGATCTTCCGCAGAAGCCGGCGCGAGTTGGGGCCGGCAACGGCGAACTGCGCCCATTGTTCGGTCACCGAGATCAGATGGACGTCGAGCCCCGGCCACAGGCACTGGCGGGCGAATTCCATGTTGCGGAACACCGGGACGGCATTCGCGGTCGTCGTCGTCATGACGAAATGGCGTTCGCCGAGCCGGGCTGTCGTGCCGTCGTCATAGGCCATGCCGTCCTCCCGCAGCATCAGGCCGTAGCGCACCTTGCCCACCGCGAGTCTGGCGAAGCCGTTGGCGTAGATCCGGTTCAGGAATTCGGCCGCATCGCGCCCCTGGATATCGATCTTGCCCAGCGTCGTGACATCGCAGATGCCGACCGAGCCGCGGGTCCGCATCACCTCCCGATCCACCGACTGCCGCCAATGGGTCTCGCCCGGCCGCGGGAACCATTGGGCGCGCAGCCACATGCCGGCCTCGACGAAGACGGCGCCGCGGCGTTCCGCCCAGCCATGGCTCGGCGTCAGGCGGACCGGTCGGAACACCCGGCCGCGCGACCGCCCGGCGAAGGCGCCGATCGGCACCGGCGTATAGGGCGGGCGGAACATGGTGGTGCCGGTTTCGGCGATGCTGCTTCCGGCCTGTTCGGCCAGGATGGCGAGCGCCCCGACATTCGCGGTCTTGCCCTGGTCGGTCGCCATCCCGAGCGTGGTGTAGCGCTTTACAAGCTCCACCGAGCGGAAGCCTTCCGAATGCGACTGCACCACGTCCTTCACCGTCACGTCGTTCTGCAGGTCGAGCCACGCCCGGCCACGGCTCTCCCGGACATGCCAGAAGGGCGCGATGTCGGCCGCCTCGTCGCTGGCGCCGGGCGGGTCGCCGGCGGCGGCCGGAAGGCCGAGCTCGCCGAGTGCCTCGACCGCCGCACGATGCCCTTCAAGGAGCGCGGCCGCGGTGGTGAAGGCGCCTCCGGCCGCGCCAGCGACGCTCATCCCGCCGGGGAGATTGGCGCCGGGCACGAAGGCAGCGATGCCGTCGCGCCAGACCGGCTTACCGCCGTGATGGCAGGTCAGATGGACGTTCGGGTTCCAGCCGCCGGAGACCCCGAGGCAGTCCAGCGCCAGCCTTTCCCCGGTCGCCAGCGTAACCCCCGTCAGGCCGTGGCGCCCCCGGGTCGCCGTCACCCGGCCGCCCATCAGTATCCGGGCGCCCGGCACCTCGACGACGGGTTCGCGGTCCCGCGCGTCGACGATCGCGGCAACCGATACGCCTTTCCGCGCGAGATCGGCGGCGGTGCGCCAGCCGTCGTCGTTGTTGACGAACAGACCGACACGCCGTCCGGCGGCAACGGCGAACCGGTTGGCGTAGGCACGCACCGCCCCGGCCAGCATGATCCCGGGCCGGTCGTTGCCGCCGAAAGCGATCGGCCGTTCGGTGGCGCCAGCGCACAGGATGGCCCGCTTTGAGTAGATACGCCACAGGACCTGGCGCGGCTTTCCGTTGCCGGCGGCGAGATGATCGGTCCGGCGCTCCAGCGCGCCGTAGATGCCGTGGTCGTAAACGCCGAAGACAGTGGTCCGCAGCATCGGGCGGACCCGGTCCATGGATGCCAGCTCGCTTATCGCATCCCTTGCCCAGTCCGCCCCGGGCCGGCCCTCCACTTCATGAGTCTCGGCGTTCAGCCGGCCGCCCATTACGAAATCCTCGTCGGCCAGAACGACCCGCGCGCCGCTTCGTCCGGCGGCCAGCGCGGCGGCAAGCCCGGCCGGACCCGCGCCGATCACCAGCAGGTCGCAATGGAGGAACCCCTTGTCGTAGCTGTCCGGATCGGCTTCGCCCGACAGGCGGCCGAGCCCGGCGGAGGCCCGGATGGCCGGCTCGTAGACCCGCTCCCAGAACGATTTCGGCCACATGAAGGTCTTGTAGTAAAAGCCGGGCGACAGGAACGGCGAGAGCAAATCGTTGACTGCCAGAAAATCGTGGCGCAGGGAGCCGCGATAGTTCTGGCTCCAGGCCTCCAGCCCGTCGAACAGCTCGGCGACGGTCGCCCGTGTGTTAGGCTCCCGCAGCGCGCCGCCGCGCAGCTCGACCAGCGCGTTGGGCTCTTCCGAGCCGGCCGTGAAGATGCCGCGGGGCCTGTGGTACTTGAAGCTCCGGCCGACCAGCCGGACCCCGTTGGCGAGCAGCGCCGAGGCCAGGGTATCGCCGGGATGGCCGGTCAGCCGCTTTCCGTCGAAGCGGAAGGCGAGGGTGCGGCCGCGGTCGATCGCGCCGCCGTCCAGCCGGTACCGGCCGCTCACCGGCCCCGCCCCCGCGCGAGCGCGACATCGCGCGCCAGCTCGACCCGGAGAATCGCGTGGGTCAGCGTGTCGCGGGTCACGACCAGCCAGGACCGGTCGCCGTGCTCGTGGAACCACAGCTCCCGGTGCTCGCCGGCCGGATTATCCCGCAGATGCAGATAGTCGTGGAAGCGCTGAGCCGCATCCTCCGCCTCCCGGTCGGGCCGGTCGATCAGGCTGGCGTCGCCGAGATAGACGAACTCCGCGGCATCGCGCGGGCCAAGCAGGGGATGGTCGATGATCACGCCGCGCCCCTAATGCAGGTTCGGCTGGGCGCCGGCGCCGTTCTCGTCGATCGTGGCTCCGGTCGCGAAACGGTCCAGCCGCATCGCCGCCGCGGCGGGGTGCGGTTCGCCGGTCGCGATCAGATGGGCAAGACAGTAGCCGCCCGCCGGGATCGCCTTGAAGCCCCCATAATTCCAGCCGCCGTTGAAATAGAGCCCTTCGACCGGCGTCCTGTCGATGAAGGGCGAGCCGTCCATCGACATGTCCACGACACCGCCCCACATGCGCAGCACCCGCGCCCGTCCGATCATCGGCATCAGCGCCATGCCGCCTTCGCAGACATCCTCGAACGTCGGCAAGTTGCCCCGCTGGGCGTAGGAGTTGTAGCCGTCGAGATCGCCACCGAAGACGATCCCGCCCTTGTCGGACTGGCAGACGTAGAAATGCCCTCCCCCGAAGGTCAGCACGCCGGGAATGGCTGGTTTCAGCCCTTCGGTCACGCAGGCCTGCATGACATGGCTTTCGATCGGCAGGCGCAGCCCGGCGAGGCTCATCAACCGGCTGGACCAACCGGCGACGCAGACGGCCACCTTGCCAGCGCCGATGGCCCCGCGCGTCGTCTGGACGCCCCGGCAGACTCTGTCGCGGATATCGAAGCCGGTGACTTCGCAGTTCTGGATGAAGTCGACGCCGCGCCGGTCGGCGGCGCGCGCATAGCCCCAGACGACCGCATCGTGCCGCACGGTGCCGGCGCGCGGCTGCCACAGCCCGCCCTTGATCGGGAAGCGCTCGTTGTCGAAGTCGAGGAAGGGGCATTTTCGTTGCAGCGCCTCACGGTCGAGCAGCACCGCGTCGATCCCGGCCAGGATCATGGCGTTGCCGCGCCGGGCGGCCGCGTCGCGCTGAGCGTCGCTGTGGAACAAATTGACGATCCCGCGCTGCGAGACCATGGCGTTGTAGTTGAACTCCTGTTCCAGGCCTTCCCACAGCTTCATCGACAACTCGTAGAAGGGCTGGTTGCCGGGCAGCAGATAATTGGAGCGGACGATCGTCGTATTGCGACCGGCATTGCCGGAACCGAGCCAGCCCTTTTCCAGCACCGCGATATCGGTGAGCCCGTGCAGCTTCGCCAGATAGTAGGCCGTGGCGATGCCGTGTCCGCCGCCGCCCACGACCACGATGTCGTAATGCGGCTTCGGGTCGGGCTCACGCCAGACCGGCGTCCAGCCGCGGTTGCCGGTCAAGCCCTGCTTGAGGATTTGCAATACGGAATAGCGCATGATCTCCCCGACCGAACGCCCGATCGATGCGCCGGCCCGCGCATCGGTGCTTTCCTGAAAAGGACGTATAATTTAATACTAAGGACATGACTGGCCCGGCATTCGCCAACCGCCGCATCGCTTTCGTTCTGGTGGAGGGGTTCGCCCTGATGTCCTTCGCGGCGGTGACCGAACCCCTACGCGCGGCCAATTTGCTGGCCGGCAGACGGATATACGAAGTCCTCAACTTCGCCGCCGGGGCGAAGACGCCGGAGATGCTGAGCAGCTCGTCCGCGGCATCGGTCACGGTCGCCGGGCTCGGGGAAGCGACCGGCACGTACGACCTCGCGTTCGTCGTCGCCGGCGGCGACCCGGTCGGCTTTCGCGACGGCGGGGTGTTTCAATGGCTACGACGCCAGGCCCGGCACGGCTGCATCCTGGGCGGGGTCTCGGGCGGCCCGGCGGTGCTCGCCAATGCCGGCGTTATGGAAAACCGGCGAATGACGCTCCACTGGGAGCACGCCGCCGCCCTGGCCGAGCGCCATCCCGACCTCCTCCTGGAGCGCACCCTGTATGTCGTCGACCGGGACCGCATCACCTGTGCCGGCGGGACGGCGCCGCTGGACATGATGCACGCCCTGATCGCCGAGCATCACGGCGCTGTCTTCGCGCGGAAGGTGAGCGACTGGTTCATGCATACCGACGTGCGCCCCGCCGGGGGTCCGCAGCGTGCCGGGCTGGCCGAGCGCTACGGCACCACCCGCCACGCCGTGCTCGCCGCCATAGAGGCCATGGAAAATCATATCGCCGACCCGCTGCCGCTTGCCGGTCTCGGCCGGATCGTCGGCGTGAGCGCGCGTCATCTGAACCGCCAATTCAGCGCCGGGCTGGGCCGCAGCGCCGGGGCGTTCTATCGCGACCTGCGCCTGGAAAAATCCCGCGAACTATTGCGCCAGACCGACCTGCCCGTCCTTGAAATCGCGATCGCCACGGGCTTCTCCGGCGCCGCCCATTTCGCCACCGCCTACCGGAAGCGGTTCGGCGAAACGCCGTCGCGCCATCGCCGCGAAGCGCCGCACAGGACGGTGGGTCAGTTTGAATTTTCCGACCCTTGACGCGGGCCTCGGCAAGGGTAACCTTTGACATGGATGTTCTCCCGATTGCGGTTGTTTCCGGGGAAGTGTCGGCTGAAGTTTGCTTCCCCTGTTGCAAGTCCGGGGAGAAAAAGCGGTCAATTTTCAAAGAGTTAGCACCGAAGGTGCACGAGCGGGTGTAGTTCAGCGGTAGAACGTCAGCTTCCCAAGCTGGATGTCAGGGGTTCGACTCCCCTCACCCGCTCCAAACTCCCGCCCCACATCCACCTGCCCGCCGATTGCAATCGCGCTCCAGCTAAACGAGAGTGGCGCGATGGAAGAGATCTGGATCTCCTATCTCAATGCGCTCGATGTCGCGGCGCTCGACCTCACCGACGACGAGATCATCGCCGCGGTGGAAGCGGCGCTCGCCGCCCAGGGACGGGGGGAGGCGGTCGTCGAGCCAAGGGTCCACCTGGTTCCGGAAAGCACGGAAAAAGGCCATTTCAACGTGCTGCGCGGCAGCATCGCGCCGCTCGGCGTCGCCGGCGTCAAGGTGGTGGGCGACTATATCGGAAACTACCGGCTGGGCCTGCCTTCGGAGATGGCGCTGCTCAACCTGTTCGACCCGGAGACCGGCATGCCGAGGGCGGTGCTCGACGCCACGTCGATCACCGACATGCGCACGGGCGCGATGACCGCGATCGGCGCGAAACATCTTGCCCGGCGGGACTGCAGGGTGCTCGGGCATATCGGCGCCCGCGGGACAGCCTTTTGGAATGTGCGGCTGCTCGATCGTCTTTTCGATTTCGAGGAGATCCGGGTTCATTCGCGACGTCCGGAAAGTCGGGAGGCGTTCGGAGAGCGTCTTGAAACGGCGCTCGGCAAGCCTGTCGCCGTGACCGACAACTGGCGCGACTGCCTGGAGGGAGCGGACATTCTGGTCGAGGCTTCGCGCCTGTCCGCGCCCGAACCCCTGTTCAGGACCGAATGGATCGAGAAGGGAGCGTTCGTCGTCCCTTACGGCACGATGAGCGCCGTGGAGCTCTCTCTCACCGACATCATGGACAAGGTCGTGGTCGACGACTGGGGCCAGTGTGGGCCAGGCCGCCCGTTCGGTGCCTTACGCCGCCATGTCGACGAGGGAAAGCTGACCGAGGAGACGCTGCACGCGGAGCTCGGACAGATCGTCGCCGGCGCAAGGCCGGGCCGGGAGAGCGCGGAGGAGACCATTCTCTTCTGGCACCGTGGCCTCTCGACCAGCGATATCGCGCTCGGACAGGCGATGCTGGAGAAAGCAGCGCGTATGGGCATCGGCCAGCGGTTGAGATTTGCCTGAGGAACGGAGGTCGCGCGAACGGACGGCCGGTCCGGCGATCGCGTGCTCCCGGATGTACAACGTCGTGCCCGCCGTCCGCGAGGCGTGGGACCGGGTATTCGAACGCGCCGCCGAGGTCTCGGGCGTGCCGCTCGACATTGTCGCTCACTCCGCTCCGGCTCCGCTCGACGATCTCTGGGCGCGAGGGGACATGGGTTCGGTCTTCATGTGCGGCTGGCCCTTTGCGACCTCGGACCCGCAACCGGAGCCTGTCGCGGTCCCTCTGCCTTCGCCGCCGCATTACGGCGGCGAGCCGGTCTATTTCACCTGCCTGGTCATCCGCCGCGATTCGAGGTTCGGGTCGATCGAAGACACTTTCGGCGGGCGTGTCGCCTGGACGGTGGAGAATTCCTATTCCGGATACGGGGCGCTGCGCCATCACCTGCTCCGGTTCCGGACCGCCGAGCGACCGGTCTTGTACGGGGAGTGGGTGGGGCCTCTCGTCACGCCGGCGGCGGCAATCGACAGCGTGGTGGAACGCAGGGCCGACCTCGCTCCGGTCGACAGCTTCGTGTGGGACCTGCTGGCCCGGCACGCTCCCGAGCGCATCGTCGACCTCCGCATCGTCGACAGGACCGCGCCCGCCCCTTTTCCGCCAATCGTGGCGAGTGCGGGGATCGGGTCCGCAGCGGCCCGGCGGCTGCGCGAGGCCTTCGCTTCGATGGGGGAGGAGCCTTCGATGCGCCCGGTCCTCGAGTTCCTCCTGCTTGAGGGGTTCGCCGAAATCGACGCGGCGGCCTACGACATCACCCGGCAACGGGCAGGCAGCATCACCTGAGCATGCTGGGCAGCCAGGTCGCGACTCCGGGCACGGCGATCAGGAGGACGAGGACCGCAATCTCGATCAGGATGAAAGGCAAGGCGGATCTCACCACCTGGCCGAGGGTAACGTGGAACGGCGCCACCCCCTTCATCACGTAAAGCAGCAGCCCGAAGGGCGGGGTGAGCAGGCTGATTTCCATGGTGATCAGCATCAGCACCATCAGCCAGATCACGTCGATATTGAACACTGCCTGGAGCGATTGCGCGCCCAGGAGGAAAAACGGCAGCGTGAGCAGAAGCATGCTCACCTGATCCATGAAAGCGCCGAGGAACAGCAGCACCGCCATCATGATGATCACCACCATGAGCGGCGTCAGCTCCATCGCGGTCACCGCCTGTAACAGCCCGTCGGTGGCGCCGGAATTGGACAGCGCCTGGCTGAACACCAGCGACCCCGCGATGATGAACAGGATCATCGTGTTGATCTTGGCGGTTTCCATCAGGGACTTGGCGATCGCCCGCCAGTTGAAATCGGCGCCCTCGATCCCGGTGACGGTCAGGGTCCGCCGGAACAGCCTGAAGAAGTAGCACGCGGCCAGCGCGGCCAGGCAGCCCAGCGCCGCGGCCTCGGTGGGGGCGGCGATCTTGAAGAAGATGCTGCCGACGACCACCACGAAAATGATCATCAGCGGCAGGATGTAGAGCAGGAAGGGCAGCACCCGGTTGACGGCCTGGCGGTAGCGGCCTTCATAGGTCCACGACCAGCGGGTCGCCCCGGCGAGGTTGAGCGACACCGTCACCGGCTCGTCGAGCCCGCTGGTATCCGGCGTATAGGCGGGCGCGAGTTCCGGGTTGATCATGCATCGCCCGACCACATAGGCGAAGAACAGGACGGCCATCAGGATGCCGGGCACGATGCCGGCAATCAGCAGCAGCGCGACCGACTGCTCGGCGAGGCTCGCAAGCAGCACCGCGAGCGCCGAGGGGGGTATCAGCATCGCGATGCCGCCGACCGCCATGATCGGCCCCATGGAGATCGAAGGCTGGTAGCCGCGCTTCACCATGTCGGGCAGCAGCACCGAGCCCAGAATCGCGGTGTTAGCGATGGTCGAGCCGGACAGCGAAGAGAAGATCGTTCCGCCCACGATGGAGACCACCGAGAGCCTGCCGGGCACGCGCGCGATCATCCGGTCGATCGCCCCGATCGCCTTGAACGCCACGCCGGTCTGGAGAAGAATCTCGCCCATCAGCAGGAACAGCGGGATCGGCGCCAGGGTGAATTTGATCGCGTTGTGGAACTCGGCCGGCATGAATACCAGCCCGATATCGCCGTTGATGAAGAGGAACGTGCCGAGCACGTTGGCGGCGAAGAAGGCGAACGCCACCGGCAGGCCGAGGAACATCGCTGTACACACGGTGCCCAGCAGCAGGATGAAGGCGTAGTACCACTCCATCGTTCAGAACCCCGACCCGGCTGGGGTGACCGTATCCTCTTCGATGGCGTCGGAGGCGCGGCGGAGACGGAAGGCGAACTCGACCGCGAGCAGAAGGAACGACAACGCGAAGACCGCCATCATGTACCAGTTCTCGATCCTGAGGTCCTTGTCCGGCAGGGTGCCGTCCTCGAATTCGAGAAGGGCCAAGCGCAGCCCGTAGACGAAGAGCAGCAGGCAGAGAAGGATGCCCGCGACGTCCAGCACCCTCTCAAGCCTGGCGGAGGCGGTCTTCGGCAGCGCCGAGGTGACCACGTCGACGCGGATATGCGCTCCCTGTCGCAGCACCCAGGGCGCGCCGATGAAGACACCGGCATAGAGCGCGTACTCAACTGCCTCGAACAGCCAGCCGAGGTTGCCCCATTTCGTCGTTACCAGGAACAGATTGAGCGGGATCAGGACCGCGAAGAGGCCGATCGAGACAGCCACCAGCACGGCCAGCCACACGATGAAGCGCGCGAACGCCGCGTCGAGAGCGTCGATCAGGCTTCCCATCCCGCGATCCGCCGGTCAGGGGTTCCGGGTGCCGGCGCCGGGGCGGAGACCCGCGTCATGCGCGGGTCTCCGACGCCCATGCCGCAACACCTACTTTACGACGAACAGGCTGCGGAGCTTGGCGCCATGCTTGGGACTGCGCTCCAGCACCTGGGCCCAGGCCGTGTCGGTGGCCGTTTTCGACCATTTCTCGCCATCCGCGCCAGTGAAGGTGATGGTCTTCATGCCCTCGGCGGCCATCCAGTCCTTCTGCTTCTTGTACCTGGCCTTGAACTTTGCCCCGGAGGGCTCGGCGTCGGCTTCGAAGGCGAGACCGATCTTCTCGATCAGCGCCCGCGCGGCTTCGGGTGTCTTCTTCCACGCCTTGAGGTTCGTCAGGGTATGGAGGGTGGCGTTGTAGAAGCCGGGATCGACCCGGAACTTGGTCACCTTGATCCACGCCGGAACCCAGCCCACGGCGGGCCAGCCGAATCCCTGGACGGTCCCGTTCTCCATATAGGTATAGACCTGGGCGATGTTGGAAAGCTGGGTGGTCGCGCCGAGCGCCTGGAAGAACGGGGTGTAGACCGGCGATACCCGCATATGGAGGCCGGTCAGGTCCGGCTTGGTTATCGGCTTCGACAGCCACAGATGGAACGGGCCGTTATCGTCGTGCCGGGCAATGAAGTGGAGGTTCTTCGCCGCGAGCAGACCCTGCACGTAGTCGATCGCCCCGTTCTTGCGAAGCTCGGCATAGGTCGTGTTGCTCAGCCGGAACACCGGCGCCTCGGGCAGGACATTGCCGAAATAGGCCTCGGTGCAGCCCACCAGGTCATAGGCGCCCCTGGCCGTTTTCTGGGTCAGCGTGAAGGGGCTGCCGATCGCCGGCGCGCCGCCCTTGAGGTCGATCTTGACCGTATCGCCGCCCTGGGCGTTGATTTCCTTGACCAGCGCCTCGAACGAGCGGCTGGGCGGGCTGCCGATCGGGAAGCAGCTCGCCGCCGTCAGCGTCGTCGCGGCGGAAGCAGGAACCGCCGACGCCCCGATCGCGGCGACCGCGACCAGAGCGGCGGCGCAAGCGAATCCCGTATGCTTTGTCATCTGAAGCCTCCCCTGTTCGTTTGCCTGCCGCTCGTGCCGGGCACGGCGGCGGTCCGGGACGGACTGTAAGGGAGCGCCACGGGTGCTGTCCACGCGCGATGTCCGGAGGAGGCTCAGAGGCCCAGATAGGCCTGCCTGACCTGCGGATCCTCGAGCAGATCCGCCGCCGCACCCAACATGACGATGCGCCCGTTCTCCAGCACATAGGCGGAATCGGCGATCTCCAGCGTGGACCGGATGTCCTGTTCGACGATGAATACCGTGACCCCTGTGCCGCGGATGCGGACGATCATTTCGAACAGCGACTGCGCGACGGCGGGCGCGAGGCCGAGGCTGGGTTCGTCGAGCAGAAGCAGGCGGGGGCACGACATCAACCCGCGCGCGATCGCCAGCATCTGCTGCTCGCCGCCCGACAGCGTGCCTCCCGCCTGACGCCTGCGCTGTTTCAGAATGGGGAAGAGCGCGTACATCTCCTCCATGCGGGCGGCGAGGCGGGGCCTTGCGTGGGACGTTATGGCGCCCACGCGCAGGTTCTCCTCCACGGAGAAGCCGGGAAAGATCAGGCGTCCTTCCGGCACCAGCGACAGCCCGCGCCCGACGCGGTCATGCGGCGCGGCGCGGGCGAGATCTTCCCCGTCGAAGACGATCCCGCCCTTTGTGACGGGCAACAGTCCCGCGACGGTCCGCATCAAGGTCGTCTTGCCGGCGCCGTTGCTGCCGACGAGCGCGGTGATCGAGTCCCGCGCGACATCGAGCGAGACCGCGTCGAGCACGCCTACCTCGCCGTAACCGGCCGAGAGGTCGGCAACTTCCAGCATTGCGGTCATTCCCGGGCGCGCCCCAGATAGGCCTCGATCACCTTGGGGTCGGCGGCGACCTCGCCGGGGGCTCCTTCGGCGATCTTGACCCCGTGATGAAGTACGACCAGGCGCTCGCAGAGCCGCATCAACGCCCGCATGACATGCTCGATGACGACGATCGTCAGCCCATGGCGCCGCTTGAGCGCCAGGATCATGTCGAGGGCCTGCGACACCTCGACCGGTGTAAGGCCGGCCATCACCTCGTCGAGCAGCAAGAGCCTGGGCCGGGTGGCGAGCGCACGGGCGATTTCCAGCCGCTTGCGGCCGGCGAGCGTCAACGTACCGGCGGGATCGGCGGCTCGCGCGGCGAGCCCCACCTCTTCGAGGACTTCCCGCGCGCACTCTTCCGCGCGCCGGATCGAGCGTTCCGGGCCGGTCCCGAACAGGCTGCCCACGGCGACGTTCTCCAGCACGCTGAGACCGGCGAAGGGACGGACGATCTGGAAGGCGCGGGCGATGCCGAGGCGGTTGACCTGGTCCGGGCGCAGACCGTCGATCCGCCGGTCGCGAAACCTGATTTCTCCGGCGCTCGGGCGCAGGTTGCCTGCGATCAGCGCGAACAGCGTCGTCTTCCCGGCGCCGTTGGCCCCCATCACGCCCAGAATCTCGCCCTCGTCCACGGTCATGTCCATCGCATCGACCGCGACAACCCCGCCGAAGCGGCGTCCCACCCCTTCCAGCTCAAGCAGGCTCATCGCCGCGCCCGCCGCCAGGCCGCTATCCGGCCGTGAATCCCGTCCGGCACGCCGAGGACGAAAGCCACGAGCAGCCCGCCGAGCAGGATCATGTAGACCTCCGGCCAGTTGGCCCACAGCATTTCCTGCAAGAGAATCAGGAACAGCGCGCCGTAGACCGGGCCCGGCACGTCGTCTCCGCCCCCGATGATGGCGATCGACACGATGGTGAATGAGGTGATCGGATTGAACAGGTCGAGCGGCTCGAAATAGGTCGTGCGCAGGACCATCGCCGCCCCGACCATTCCCGGAATGACCGCCGACAGCGCGAAGGCAAGCACCTTGAACCGCGCAACATTGATGCCGAGCGTCTCCGCCGCTTCCTCGTTCTCCCGGATCGCACGGAGTCCCGCCCCGAAACGGGACCGGCGAACCAACCAGGTGACGACCACGGAGACGGCGGCGAGAACCAGCACGACGTAGAAGATCTGCGCGAGCCCGGGACCGCCGAACAGCAGACGCCCGAACTGACCGAGCGAGGCCTCGATATTGATGACGACGAACTTGACGAGCTCGGCGAGCCCGAAGGTGAGGATCACGAAATAGGGGCCGCGCACCCTGAGACAGGGATAGCCGACGATCAGGGCGAGCAGCCCGGTCGCGGTCCCGGCGACGATCACCGAGAGCCAGAACGGAAGGCTTCCGAAGCAGAGCACCATCGCATAGGCGCCCGCGCCGAAGAACACCGCGTGGCCGAGCGAGACATAGCCGGTCATCGCCGACAGAACGACCCAGCTCTGGGTGAGCGCGATCCACATCAGGAGGTTGAGCGCGACCCCGATCGCGTAGTCCCCGGCCAGCGACGGGACAGCGGCGAAGGCCGCGACGCCGACCGTCAGCAGGCCGAGGAACCGGGCATGCTCCGCGATCACCGGACCATGCTCCGGCCGCCGAACAGCCCTTGGGGACGCCAGACGAGAACCGCGATGAAGACGCCGTAGATCAGGATCGAACGCATGCTGGTGGTGGTCAGCGCAACGCCGTAGACCTCGATCGCGGCAAGCACCAGCGCGCCCGCCAGGCCGCCGGCGAGGTTTCCGAGTCCGCCCAGGATGATCACGACGAACGCGGCGATGGTGAAGGGAAAGCCCATGAACGGCGAGACCTGTTCGAGCATCGAGATCAGGCAGCCGGCGACGCCGGCGATCGCGAAGCCGAGCGAGAAGCTGATCATCCGCATGCGCTCGACATCGACACCGACCAGCAGGGCCGCGTCGGATTGCTGGATCAGCGCGCGGATCTGGAGACCGGTCGTCGACACGCGGAAGAACAGGATCGCGGCGAAGCAGATGGCCAGCCCGATCCCGAGCACGACGAGTCGGTCCATCGTCACCTGAAAGCTGCCGATGCGGACGATGTCGTCGAGATAGGGATAGGCCCGCGCGGTCGCGGTGAAGGAAAGCGCGATGACGTTCTGCAGGATGATCGAGACTCCGAACAGGAGGAGAAGCGAGTTCGCCTCGATCTGCTCGATCAGCCGGGAGGATTTCAGCACCCGGCGGCACAGCGTGCGATAGACCGCGGCCCCGAACGCGCCGGCGAGGATCAGGGCGAGGAACATCGACCAGACCGGTCCGACGCCGGTGAGGGTGAAGGTCCAATAGGCGAGGTAGCCGCCCAGCATCAGGATCTCGCCATGCGCCACGTTGAGCAGCCGCATGGTGCCGTAGATCAGGTTGAGCCCAAGCGCGACCAGCCCGTAGATCGCCGCCAGCACCAGGGCCGCGATCAGCAGCTGGCCGGAGAACAGGTCAACCATCGCCGGGTCCGGAAGCGGGCGCGAAAGCGCGCCCCGGCCGCGGGGCGGGGGGCGCTTCGTACTTCAGAGGACGCTACTTCCAGGCAGGCTTCGCTATGGCCTCGGCGGTCCGCTCCTTGGCCGGCCATACGATGTGCTGGGTGCCGCCCTGGATCTGCGAGATCATCGTGGGCAGGGCCACGTTCATCACACCCTCGAACTTCACCGGCCCGTTGATGGTCGCAAACGTCGTGCCCGCGATGATCTCGCGCAGCTTGTCCTTGTCGAGACCAGCCTTGGCCACGGCCTGCTGCAGGATTTCGACCGAGACATAGGCGAGCGGCGCGTCGAGGAAGTCGGGATCGGTCTTCCACCGCGCCTTGAAGGCATCGGCGAAGGCCTTGGCCGACGGCCAGTCCTTACGCGCCGGCGTCCAGTGGCCCATCGTCAGGATACCGTTGCGCGCGGCCCCGAAGATCTTGCCGAAGAAGTCGTATTGCGGGCCGAGGAGCACCACCTGGACCTTCTGGTCGATCCCGACTTCGCGCGCGCCGTTCATGTAGAGCACCGCGTCGGCCGGGTAGGTGTAGGCCAGCACCGCATCGGGCTTGGCGTTCTTCACCTTGGTGAGGACCGCGGTCAGGTCCTTGACGTTCGGCGGGTAGTCCTCGTTGACCACCAGCTCGATCCCGGCCTTCTTCAGCGCCGGCACGACGAAGGACTTGTTCTCCTGGGTGTAGGGAAGCTGATTGGTCACCAGCGCCGCAGTAGCGACGCCCCGGTCTTTCAGCAAGGCCGCCAGAACGTCGCTCTGCCGGTCGGGGAACAGCGAGGTCGGGAACCAGATATTGCCGGCCTTCAGCTTGCGCAGCTGCACCGAGGCCGCGGTGTTGCCCACGACCGGGAACTTGTAGCGCTCGATCACGCCGGCGATCGCGAGGTGGAGGGAGGTGCCCCAGGGCGCGAGCAGCAGGTCGACCTTGTCGTCGGTGATCAGCTTCTCGTAGATCTGGACCGCCTTGCCCGGGTTCGACTGGTCGTCGTAAGAGACGAACTCGACCTTGCGCCTGGCACCGGCGACGTCGAGCCCGCCCGCGGCGTTCACCTGCTCGCGCCACAAATTGTAGGACTGGTACTGGGAGGTCGCGGCCTGTGCGAACAGGCCCGTCTTCGACTCGGAGAAGCCGATCTTGACCGGATCGGCCGCGCCCGCCGGGGTGGGTCCCAGGAGCGCGATCGCGCCGGCGAGCGCCACGGCGAAAGCGATTCCGATCGTCTTTTTCATCCTGCACCTTTCCTGTTTGGATGCCTTTAGCGGGCGACGCGTTCCACGACCATATCGGGATCCGTGAACCGCCCCTTGTCGAGGATCAGATCGTTGTCGAGCATGATCGAGCAATCGCGCATCGGCACGTCGTAATGGCCGGTGGTCGTTCGGCTGCCGCCGCCCTGCGAGTTGGGGCCGGTCGAGAACAGGAAATTCCCCGCGAATGCGCGCAGCGACGAGTTCGAGCGGTCGGGGTCGTCGCCGTAAAGCGCCACGTTGTCCCAGCGAGATTGCGGGTTCAGACCCCAGCCGAGATGCGAGATCGCGTGCCCGTCCATGTCTTCCGCGTCGGCCCGGTTGTCGTCGAGCCACTGGTCCATGAGCCTGGCGTCGAGCCCGCCCTCGATCTTGCGGATAAATCCGTCGCGGATCTCGAGCCGGATCTCGTCGGTGACGTACCGGTTGTAGGGGAGGACGACGAAATCGCCCGGCCGGATGACCACGGTACCGTTGGCCGATCCTTCGTTGGGAAAGGTGTGGACATGGCCGGCGCCCCAATGGTCGAAGCGGCCCGACTCCTCGGCGAAGCCGTACTGGATCATCGTCGGGTACTCGCCGAGCGAAACGGTCAGGTCCATGCCGTCGTCGTTGAACATGCGCATGGTCTCGGCCTGTTCGAGCCGGCGGCCGGAATGGATTACCGCCTCCTTCAGACCGGGCGGCGCCATCGCGCGTTCGAGGTCGTCGGGGTGGTCGACGATCATCACGACGCGGGTGCCGGCGTCGCGGACCTGCTTGAGCCATTTGGTGAATAGCGGAACATGCAGGCACACCAGCATGTCGGCGGCCTTCAGCGCCTCCAGCGTGCCCTTGCATGCGCCGACCGTCGCCACCCCGACCGAAGTCCAGCTCGGCACTGCGTTGACGCACATCTCGTAGGCGTCCGCGCCGAGCGCCTCCGCCGCGGCGAAGGACGCCTGGACGTAATCGCGCCGGGTCGCAAGGTCGCTCAGCAGCGCGACCGTCTCGCCCTTCTGAACGTTGCAAAGCTCGAACTCGGCACGGAACAGGTTGGCCAGCCTGGCCGGGTTGAGGGATTGCGGGCGCATCTCGGCATCCTCCGGAACGGGGTCCGCGAGACCTTCACACGCGACCCCCCGTCTGTCAATTTTCACGCCCGTCGCAAAACCATGGGAGAACGTCATGGCGGGCGTCGCTCTGATCACCGGCGCCGGCAGCGGCATCGGGCGCCAGACTGCGATCTCGCTCGGCCAGGCCGGCGATGCGGTCGCGGTGACCGACATCGACTCGGACGCCGCCCGGAAGACCGCCGAGGCCATCGTGGGCACCGGGGGAATCGCCAGGCCGTACGCGCTCGATGTCGCCGATCCGGCCGCCGTCGCCGATGTCGCGGGCGCCGTCGCGCGGGGTCTCGGGCCGGTCGAGCGGGCGGTCAACCTCGCCGGCATCCTGGGCTTCGCGGATGTCGAGGACATAACCGACGAAAACTGGACGCGGATGATGGCGGTCCATGCCGGCGGCACGTTCCACATATGCCGGGCTATCCTGCCGGAAATGGTCCGGCGGCGCCGCGGCGCCATCGTCAACACGGCATCGGTGTTCGCGCTGCGCGGCCAGGCGGGGGCGGCCCACTATGCGGCAGCCAAGGCGGCGGTGATCGCCTTCTCCAAGTCCGTCGCGCGCGAGAAGGCGCCTTTCGGAGTCCGGATCAACGTGGTCTCCCCCGGCCCGGTCGACACGCCGTTCTTCGGCCGCGGCATGGCCGCGGACGAACTCGACACGGTGCGGCGCGAGCGGGCGAAGACGATTCCGCTGGGGGCCATCGCCCGGGCGGAACAGGTCTCGTCGGCGATCGTCTTCCTGCTGGGCGACGGTGCCGCCCACATGACGGGTCAGGTCATTCCCGTCGACGGCGGCGAGACGATGCGCTGATCCAGAATCGAAAAGGGGCCGGACGAGCCGGCCCCTTCCCGTTTCAGCACGAGAGGCGCTAGGCCTTCGGGCGGTGCTTCGCCGCCACCTTCTTCAGCAGCTTGTACATCTCCTGCACCTGCGGGTTCTTGTGCCCGCCGAGGTACTTGTCGCCCAGAGGGCGCAGCTTGTCGAGATAGCGCTTCTGATCGGCGTCGGAGAACCGGATGATCTCGACCCCGACATCGCGCCAGTCCTGCTGGGTCTTCTCGACCAGGCCGTTGGTGCTCGCCGCCGCCCATTCCTCAAGCTCGCTGGGCACCTCGAGGACGATCTTGCGGATATCCGCCGGGAGCTTGCTCAGCCAGAGCTTGCTGTACCAGGTCGCGGTCGGGATGTAGCCGCCGCCCAGCACGGTCGCGAACTTGGTGACCGTCTGGAACTTCAGACCGTTCATGGCGACGATGCTCGACCGGCAGGCGTCCACCACACCCCGCTGAATCGCGGGAACCACCTCGGTGAAGGGGATCGGCACGCCAGTGCCGCCCCAGGCGGCCGGCACCGCACGCTCCATCGGGGTGGCGAGCACTCGGATCTTCATGCCGGCGATGTCTTCCGGCTTGCGGATCGCCTTGGTGCTGGCGATCGAAGTGCCCTCGTAGACAATCAGCCCGGCGCCGATCACGCCCTTGTGCTCGGCCAGCCCGAGGAACTTGTCGTGGAACATGGGATCGGTCAGCGTGTTCTGGCCGTGCGCCTGGTTCAGAAAGAGGCCCGGCGCGTCGGGCACCATGAACGCCTGGTTGACGCCGACGAAGAAGCCCGGCGGGGTGAGGAAGACCTCCTGCGTGCCGAGCTGGATGCCTTCGACCTGGCGCGGGATCTTGCCGAGCTGGCTCGCCGGGAAGACCTGGTAGGTGACCCGGCCGTTGGTGCGCTTCATGACCTCGGCGCCGATCCGCTCGCCCCACGCCTGCTGCGGGTCCTTGAGCGTCGCCATGCCGATTTTCATATGGTATTTCTTCTGGGCCAGCGCAGTCGACGGCTGCAGCGCGAGTGCCGCGACTGCCCCGCCGGCCACAAGGGCGACCGCGAGCGGGCCCATCCTGGCCAATTTCGAACGCTTTGACATTATGGTCGTCTCCCATCGTTGCTTCTATGTCTCGGGGGCGGCATTTTGCCCGTTTGACGGCGAGCCCGCCAGCGCAAATCTCAATCGCCTCCATCGTGCGATTTCAGGAGTGCCCAGTGCCGGTCAGGACAGGAGCCGAGTACATCGAGGGGCTGAAGACCCGGCCGCGCGACGTTTGGGTCGGTGGAGAGCCGGTCGGCGACGTCACCGCGCATCCGGCCTTCCGCCGCCCCGTCGCCCGGCTCGCCGAGCTGTTCGATTTGCAGCACGACAAGGCGTCGCGCGACACCTTGACCTATGCCTCTCCGTCCACCGGCGATCCCGTGGCGACCGCCTTCATGCCGGCGTACGACTTCGCCGATCTCGGGAAGAAGCATGCCGCCTACCGTGCGTTCGCGGAGGCCACGCTGGGCATGATGGGACGCTCGCCCGACTTCATGAACTGCACCTTGCTCGCCTTCGCCGAGGGGGCGGAGGTGTTCGCCCGCGGCGGCGAACGCCTGGGCGAGAACATGGTCCGCTACTACGAGTTCGTCCGCGAAAACGACCTGTTCCTGACGCATGCGCTGATGTCGCCGCAGAACGACCGATCGAAGGCGTCGTCGGCCCAGGCCGAAGAAGACCTCCATCTGGGGCTGGTCTCGGAATCCGGGGAAGGCATCGTCGTATCCGGCGCCCGGATGATCGCGACGATGGGTCCGGTGGCCGACGAGGTCCTGATCTACAACATCCCCGGCCTGCCGCCCGAAGACAAAAGGCACGCGCTGGTCTTCGCGGTCCCGATCGACGCGCCGGGGCTGCGCCAGATCTGCCGCGAACCCTATGACTTCGGGGACAAGAGAGTCGCCGATCACCCGCTCGCCGCAAATTTCGAGGAACCCGATTCCCTGATGATCTTCGACGAGGTGCTGGTCCCCTGGGACCGGGTGTTCGTCTACAACGACGCCGGGATCGCCAACGCGATCTTTCCCGACACCAGCCTCAGATCCTATACCGCGCACCAGACCTCGGTTCGCGGGCTGGTCAAGCTGGAGTTCGCGGTCGGCATCGCGATGGCGGTCTCCCGCGCGGTCAGAACCGACCGTTTTCTCCACGTCCAGCAGATGCTCGGCGAGTGCGTCGAGGCGATCGAGATCGTCCGGGCCTGCATCACGCGGTCCGAAGTGCATCACGAGCCGACCCTCGCAGGCTCGATACGCGCCGAGATCGCGCCGCTCTTTATCGCGCGCACCTATCTGGCACGGACCTATCCCCGGGTGATCGAGATCCTCCAGACGATCGGCGCGGGCGGGCTGCTGGCGATGCCGAGCACGGCGGATCTGGAGAGCCCGATCGGCCCGGAGATCGAACGCTATTACCAGGGCGCCGAGGGGATGCCGGGCGCCGAGCGCGTCGCCCTCTACAAGCTCGCCTGGGACCTGTGCGGGGAAGCTTTCGGGATGCGCCAGCTCCAGTACGAGCGTTACTACGCCGCCGATCCGGTCAGGAACATGGCGGCCAACTACCTGAATTACGACCGCTCGACCTGCGACGCGCTGGTCGGGAAGGCGCTGGCGTTCGGCAGGCAAGACTGATGCCCGACCGGGGAGGCACGGCATGGACATGAACGGCAGGAACGTGGTCGTCACCGGAGGCGCGGGGGCTCTCGGCGCCGCCGTCGTGGGGCGTCTGACGGGCTCCGGCGCGGTCTGCCACGTCCCGGCCCTCGACGAAGACGAGGCCCAACGGTTCCCCCATGCGGCGAACGAGCGGGTCCACCTCAGTGTCGCCGGCGATCTTGCCGATTGGAGCGTGGTGGAGAGGTTCTACTCCGGTATCGACGGCCTGTGGGCCTCGATCCACCTCGCCGGCGGGTTCGACATGGGCGGCATCGCGGAAGCCCCGCCCGACATGTTCGAACGCCAGGTCTCGATGAACGCCGCCACCTGCTACCTGTGCTGCCGAGCGGCGATCGCCGCTATGCGCCGCGGCGGAGGCGGCGGACGTATCGTCAACGTCTCGGCGCGGCCGGGCCTCGAACCGAGAACCGGCGCCAGGATGGCGGCCTACGCAGCCGCCAAGGCCGCGGTCGCGGCGCTCACCCAGGCGCTTGCCGAGGAAGTCGCCCGCGAGGACATCTGGATCAACGCGGTCGCGCCCTCGATACTCGATACCCCGGCGAACCGGGCCGCGATGCCCGAGGCGGATCACGACGCATGGCCGAAGACCGTCCAGGTGGCCGAGACCGTCGTCTTCCTCGCCGCGCCCGACAACGCGGTCACGCGAGGCGCCGTGGTTCCGGTCTACGGCGGGGTCTAGGACGCGTGCCGCGCGACGGCGCGGGCGCGTAATGCGTTGCGGGCGGGGCTCGCCTATGGCAGATAACGCCCCGGCGCCGCAGTAGCTCAGTGGTAGAGCGCACCCTTGGTAAGGGTGAGGTCGAAAGTTCAATCCTTTCCTGCGGCACCACCTTCTATTCCGGCCCGCGTCGTGGTAAGTGCTGGCCCCTGCCGGAGGGGTGGCCGAGCGGCTGAAGGCGGCGGTTTGCTAAACCGTTATAGGGGTAATACCTCTATCGAGGGTTCGAATCCCTCTCCCTCCGCCATCTTCCTTATATAAACAATTGTTATACTTGGATTTTTCGATTTCTTGACGTAGAGGGTCCATACCCGAAACCGCAACGAGCTTGCGCAAGGGGAAGGGACCGCGACGATCAGGAGACCGCCGGCATGGAATCGGGATACCCAATCCGGCGGAAAGAAGCCGGCCTCAATCCCCCGCGAACGCGATCAACCGCCCGCAGACGAGCGCTCCCAGCCAGCAGACCGTCGAGAGGACGGCGTGACCCGCCAGGCGGGCGCGCGGCGCGTCCTTGAGCAGGAACCCGTGGGTTCGGCACAGGGCGAGCGTGGACAGGACCCCGACGGCGATGAGGGCCAGCTTGAGCTGCAGGACACCGACGCCGCTATATTCCCGCGCCCGGACCGAGAACAGCAGCGGTCCCGTCAGCAGGGCAAGGGTCAGCCCGCTCGCCGCAACGGGCGCGAGCAGCCGCACCGCCGCTTCGCGGGAGATGCCGCGCCACACGCCGAGAAGCCGCAGATTGAGCGGGACGACGGACCCGACCAGCAGGGCGATCGCGAAGATGTGCGCGGCGCTGACGCCGGCATAGAGCCAGCGGGACCCTCGCAGAGCCTGCGCCAGCGCCGTCCCTTCGAGCGCCGCGAACAGGGCCTCCAAGGCCTCAGTCGCGCCCGGGGTAAAGGACGTACTCCCGTTTGCCCAGGAACAGCCGTTCCACCTTCACCCGCCTTTCCGACATATCGGAGGCCGGCTCGCCGATCACCCGGATCTCGACCCCTTCGGCCAGATCGCCGTCCCGGAGGCCGGCGCGTTCGTTGCGCCAGGGCTGACCGACCTCGGCCGTCCACTCTTCGCCCTCCACGTCGATCTTCAGGATGCCGTGGGGATTGCCCAGGCGAGCGGTCTTGACGATGCCGGTCATATCGATATTGCCGCCGGTCGTCCACGACCAGCCGTGATGGGCCAGAGCCCCGACCGTCTGAGCCGTCAATCCCAGGGCCAGGATCGCGATGAACATCAGCCTCGTCATCTTGCGCCTCCGATGCCTCGAACGTTGCCCGGAAGGTTGCGTCGCACGACCCGACATTCAAGCCCACACGTACCGGACAACCTACATGCCCGTGACCATCATACCCCCGAAGAACGGAGGACCGAACCGTCAGGCGAGGCGCCGCGCGACCTGCCAGCGGCGCGCGGCCACCACCGCCCAGATACCCTCGGCGATCAGGAAAGGATAGGAACCGATCAGGAAAGCGTATACCGCGGCGAGGGCGCAGCCGGCCGCGAAGGCCGCGATGAAGAACGTGCCGCGTCTCTCGAGCGCGTAGCACGTGACCATCGTCGCGATGGCAACGATGCCGAGGATTTCCACCGGGGGCAGAGCCGTCATGACGGGTCGCCCCCGCGCCTGCCGCCGTTGGGCGGCTGGGCGAGCCTCGCGAACCGCTGGTTGCTGGAGGCGCGATGCCGGAGATCGTCCGGGTCCATTTTCCCGCAACAGCGGATAGTCGAGCCTGGCACGTCAAGCCGCGCCGCCACTTCGCCGATCGTCATCGTCGGACTCCCTTCCGCCTAACCGCCCGTGGCGCAACTCTAGCGTGACGGGCAGGCCGGCGCCCATCGCGCCGAGCGCGATCCCGACGGGCTCGGCGCGGCGCTGCCGCAACGCCGCATTTGGCACTCCGCGCACCGGTTCGCTAAATTGTCGCGGTCGGGCTCGCGTCCTGGAAATTGTGCATCCTTGCGCGCCGCGACGAAACGTCTCTAACCGGAGGGCATGTCATGGACGGGCACGAAGCGAACGGGAACCGCGTTGCGCCGGATGCGGAGACGGATTCGTCGGCCTACGTGCCGTCGCTTCAACTCACGGAAGGACAGCCGCCGCCCGTCGCGGCGAATGGCGGCTTGTCGTACATGTCGTTCGATCGCGACGGGGATGCGGGAACGGCCGCGGCGATCCAGGCTGCCCTCGACCAGATCGCCGAGGGGCGTGTGCAGGCGTTTATCGATCGGATCGAAAGCGCGCCCTCCGGCCCCATCGAGACCGAGTGGGGCCCCGGGTTCCGCGAATACGAGGAATGTCTGGAGTATATTCGGGAGAACGAGATCGAGGCTCCCGAAGGCGGCTTGGCGCTTCCGCTGCGATACACCGCGCACGAGCAACCGTCCTACTCCATTGTTTCGTCCAACGCACTCTGGCGGGCCCCGGCGCGCGCGGCTGAGGCGAAAGCGTTGCGCAAGGCCGAAGAGAACAACGGACGACGCAGCCTCTATTTCCCGCAGGTGATGCGCGACGCGCGACGCATCGGGGAGTACTACCCCGGCCTGTCGGTCGAGAGCCCCGAATGCATGGACAGGCTCGGCGTCTCGCTGGCGCATCTCGAATCCAAATGCGGGAACTTCTACGACTCGGCGGAGGTGGAACGCGTGTTCTACCCGGAGATCGAGGAGTTCCTGCTGGCGTTCTTCCCGGATGCGACCGATGCGCTGGTCTACAACCACGACATCTTCGACAAGGACTACGAGGGCGACCGCACGGAAGACCAGGACGCCAGGAACCCGGGCGTGAACGCCCAATACGTCAACCTCGTGCACAACGACCTCAACGACAACAGCGGCCGGGTACGCTGCCGCGAGCTGCTGACCAAGAACCTGCGCAACTTCGGGCGCGAGCAGCGCTACACGGAGGCGGAGGCCGACGAGAAGATGTCGCGGCGGTTCATCTCGATCAATCTCGCCAAGCCGATGGAAACCGTGGGCCAGTTCCCCTTCGTGCTCTGCGCCTGGCCCTCTTTCTCCGACCAGCCCTACATCACGAATTACCGCGTCTACGACGATCGCGTCGGCGAGACCACGCGTTTCACCTATCGGCCCGACCACGAGTGGTACTGGTTTCCCCGGCAGGAGCCGACCGAGGTCTCGATGCTCAAATGCTACGACTCCATCGCCGACGGCTCGGTCTCGCGCTGGTCTTTCCACACGGCCTGCATCGACCCGACCGCGCCCCCCGACGCGCCCTGTCGCAAGAACGCCGTGGTCCGCGCCTTCGTCTTCTTCTAGACGCTTGAGGCGCGACGCAGCGCCATCGCGGCCTCGCGCTCGGCCTTCGGGTACCAGGCGAGGTGGTGGTGGTCCTTGGAGACCGGTCTTGCGTTGTCCTCGATGCAGGTCCACGACCCGCCGTCGTCCTCGCTGACGTAGATCTCCCCCGTCGCGGTGCCGACGGCAAGCATCATGCCGCCGTCCCACTGGTGCAGGCAAAGCGCCTCGAATGCCGGTGCCATCGGGCTCGGCATGCCGTGATCGAGCTCCATCCAGGTGCGGCCGCCGTCGGTGCTGCGCGCGACGATCGAATCGGCCATCGGTTCGCTGAACCACTTGCCCGGATCGTTGCGCGCGCCGCCCAGGAACAGCGTGTCGTCGTCGCGCGGATCCAAAAACAAAAAGTCGGGATAGCCGATCCGCCCGCCCCGCGGAATCAGGTGCTCCCAGCTCTCGCCGCCATCGCCGCTGCGGTAGAGCCCCTCGCCGGTGGCGAGATAGAACAGAAGCGGGTCGTTTGTGCCGATCGCGAGCCGGTGGACGTCGTGATAGGCGATATCGTCGGCGTCGGCGTAGCCGGCGAGCTCGGTCCAGGTCTCACCGTCGTCGTCGGTCCGAAGCAGCGCGCCCTGCTCGACCAGGGTATAGAAGGTCCGCTCCCGCGCCGGGTGGAAGACAACCGACTTGACGTGCGCCAGATGCGGCGGCGGCGGAAATGTCCATTGGTCGGTGCCGGGGACCTCGCGCAGGCTTTCCAACTCCGTCCAGGTCTCGCCGAAATCCTCGCTGCGGTAGAGCGCCGCGGGCTCGGTGCCGGCGAACAGCGTCACCTGATCGCCGATCCGGCGCGCGGCGAGGCTGTAGATGTGCGGCCGGTCGAGTCCGTCGGTCAGCCGGCGCCACGAGCCGGCTTCGTCGTTCTTGACCCATAGCCCGCCATCGGCATGGGCGCCGGCGAACAGCCTGCCCGAGACCGGCTCGAAGAGCAGCGATCCGACGTGGCATTCGGAGAGCGAGCGGTCCGTCAGATGCCACGGCGCACCCTGGCTCTCGCGCCGAAAGGTCGCGACACCTTCGACCGTCGCCACCATCAGACGGGTCGCCGGCCCGTCGGCCCGGCTCGAATTGTCTCCGTTCGGGGAAAGATACGCGGTCGTCTCGCCCATCGATCGATCCTCCGCTTCATGATCCGTCGGCGCCGATCTAAGCACGGTTCGCCGCCGCACCGATACCGCCGGTTTCCCTGGTCCCCCGAGGCGCGGCAAATGAAGGGCCGTCGGCCACCGACCTCCGACGGCCCCGATCTGCGACCGGGTCGTCTTTTGCGACGCCGAGAGACCGCACGCGGCACTGGGCGGGCGGCTCAGGCTTCGGGCTCCGGTTCCGCGAGCAGTCGGCGGAGCACGGTCATGTCGGCGGCGCCATAGCCGGCCTCCGACGCGCGGCGGTAGGCGGCGAGCGCTGCCGCGAAGCCCGGTGCCGCGAAGTCCGCCTCGGCGCGGAGCGCATCCGCAAGTCCCAGGTCCTTGAGCACCCGGTCGACGGCGAAACCGGGACTCTCGTCGCCGGCCGCGATCTGGGCATGCTTGTCTCCGATCATCGTATGCCCCGCGGCCGAGGTCTCGAAGATGGCAAGCAGCGTTTCGAGCGGCACGCCGAGCCGCTCGCCCAGCGCCAGCCCCTCGCAGAAAACCGCCACGTAGGACAGGTAGATCATCTGATTCAGGAGCTTGACGGCGTTCCCCGTCCCGGTCGGGCCGACGTGGTGGATCCTGTTCCCGAGGCATTCGAGAACCGGCCGCGATCGAGCGAACGCGTTTGCGCCGCCGCCCACCACGATCGTCATCTCGCGCCGCGCCGCGCCGTCGACAGCGATCCGGTTGACCGGGGCGTCGACGTATTCCGCTCCGCGCTCGGCGAAGCGGCGGGCCAGGTTGCGGCTCTGCCCGGGTCCGATGGTCGAGGTCTCGATCACCAGCAGACCCTCGCGGGCAGCGGCCAGCACGCCATCCTCGCCGGTCATCACGGCGTCGACCTCGGCCGGGCCCGGGACGCTGGAGATCACCGCCTCCGCCACGCGCGCCGCCGCAGCGGGGCTCGGCGCGCGGTGGGCGCCGGCTGCGAGTACGCCCTCCTCAGCCCTGGGGTCGATGTCGCGGACATGAAGCACATGGCCGGCGGCCAACAGATTGAGCGCCATCGGTGCGCCCATGCGGCCCAGTCCGATGAAGGCGATCTCCATCTCCGCCTCAGGCGGCGGCCGTCGCGGCGACCTGGCTCTCGGCGATCTGTCGGAGCATACGGCGCATGCGGCTCACGCCGACGTCGGTCTGAAGCAGCCACTCTTCGCCGGGAGCATCTCCTTGAACCGACTCCAGCACTTCGCGGTCTTGGTCGAGCACGTCGAGGTGACGTCCCTCGAGCCGGTTGCGGTAGAGGAAACGCCACATGTCCCGACGCCAGCCCGAAGAGCGCTGCGAGCGGAAAACCCAAAACAGGCAAGATTCGCGGTCGATCGGCGTGACGAAACCGCCGATCCTGAAGAACCCGCCGCCGCCGGAGGCCGGGTAGGGGATCTCGGTCTGGATCCAGATGCTGTTGTCGCGGTGGTGGAACAGCTCGGTGCGGTCGATGTTGACGCCGATCTGGTTCTCGCGTCGAACGACGAAGCCCAGCTCGGTGGGCCCGATCCTGAGCCGGTCCTGTTTGTTGCCGTGGGCGAGCGTGTAGCTCTCGGCATGGAGGTAAGAGCCGTGCATCGGGTCGAGCCGGTTGTCGAGCACCATCCGGTAGTGGCACCGCCACACCTGGGAGAACAGGAAGGACGACCAATCGTCGGAAACGAACTCCTCCGGAAGGATCATCTCCGGTGGGTCCTGGCGGTCCTCGTCGCCAAAGTAGACCCAGACCGCGCCCTCGAACTCCCGACACGGGTAGCTGCGCACGGCCTTCTGCCCGATGAAGGGACAGTCCGGCGTCGGCGGGATCGCCGTGATCACGCCGTTCCCGTCGAGCTGGAGTCCGTGGTAGACGCAGGCGATGTCGCCGTCGCGGACGCGGCCCCGCGACAGCCGGACCCCCCGGTGGGGGCAGCGGTCGGCGATCGCGTTCACCTTGCCTTCGCCGTCGCGCCAGACGACAAGGTCCTGGCCAAGCCGCTTGAGCCCGACCGGCTCGAAGCCGATGTCCCGGGCGTCCGCCACCAGATACCAGAGGTTCAGCAGCCCGTCCGCGAGCCTTTCCTCGACGGGGCCTTCGATCCTGCTCGAATGGGCCTGGCTCATGGCGTCTCCAGCTCCGGCCGTCAGGCCGCCGCGGCGAGACGGGCGAACTCGGCGGCGAGCAGCGCTCCGTCCCAGTGCTTTCCGCGGGGACCCGTAACGCCGATCGCGTTGAGACCCTCGGCAATCGCCGCGAGGTCCTCGGCTCCGTCGGCCAGCACAATCTCAAGCCCGTCGCCGAGCCGATCCTCGTAGCTCTCTCGATGGCCCGCGGTCATGGCCGCCGCTCCCGTGCGCCCGTCCTCGCCAGCCAATCCTCAGGCAGAGCGTGCCCGCGGTCAAGCAAACAGCCCCCTGACGACCCGATGGACGTAGCCGACGTCGCCGTGGTGAACTGCCCGGAAATGCTGCCGCGTGCCGTTCGCCCTCGACAAAGCGGCCGCGATGGCGTCGAGCTTGCCAGCCATCCAAGTTCCCACATCCCATACCACCACGGGTGCGGGAACGTGGTGGCTAAGCATGGACTTCTCAAGACATGCTCGACAACGGAACCGATTGATTCTACATACTATTCAAGCATTCGGGAGAATGCCCTAGTGTCCCGATCGAGAAGTTCGCGCGATTTGGGGTTGGCCGTGCGGTCTCCCCGGCCCGGCCACTTCTCTCGTCATGCCCGGACTTGTTCCACTGCTGTCCGGTACAATTATTGCGGGCCGTGTGAACGGCATGGGTAGGAGCGGGTTTCCGACGGATCGCGCGACCCGAGACCCGGATTTCGGCCCGCCGGCATCCCTTCCGCCGTCATGCCCGGACTTGTTCCGGGCATCCACGTCTTGCGGCAATCGCGGTGTGAGCCGGGAGCGGGCGAGGCAGCGGAGGGACGTGGATGCCCGGAACAAGTCCGTGCATGACGCGATGGTTGGCACCTCGTCAATGCATGCGAACTTCTCGATCGCAACACTAGAGATGCGAAATGCGGTCTCTCCCTCCGCCATCTGCCTCGCTGTCGCGCTGCTGCTCGCATTCCTCGGCCTCCAGCCGGCCCCCGCAAATGCGCTGCCCGCCGACACGTTGAAGTCGGTGGTTTCGGTTCTGCCCGTCTGGCCGGGGCGCCCCCAGGCCGGCGCCGGCGGGCGTCCGGGCGTGGCGCCGGAAGGAAGCGGCGTGGTCTTGCGGCCGGGGCGCATCGCGACCGCATGGCACGTGGTCGAGCCCGCCAGACGGATCGACATTCGTCTTTCCGACGGACGCATCCTGCCGGCTCGACTGATAGCGAAGGACGAGGCAAGCGACATCGCGGTGCTTGGCGTCGATGCCGGGCTCGCGCCTATCGGAATCGCGCCGCCGCCGCGCCTTGCGCAGCCCGTATGCGCCATCGGCAACGCATTCGGCCTGGGCCTTTCGGTGACCTGCGGCGTGGTCTCCGCGGTGAACGTATCCAGCGCGGGTTTCAACCCGGTGGAGGACTTCGTCCAGACGGATGCCGCCTCGAACCCAGGGGTGTCGGGCGGCGCGCTGGTGGACGCGGAAGGCCGCCTGGTTGGCATGATGTCGGCAATCTTCGCCTCCAGGGACGACAACAATATCGGCATCAATTTCGCCGTCTCGACCGAGTTGCTCCTTCGGGTCGTGGACGGGCTGATTTCCGATGGCGAGGTCCGCTATCTCTCGCCCGGTTGGCGGCTGGAACGCGCCCGGCGCGCCCGGACGGCCAAATTGGCCGCGCCCGTGGTCGGCGCGGTGAGCGCCGGCGGTGCGGCGGCCCGGGCGGGCATCGTGCCCGGCGATACGGTCGTGAAGATCGGCACGCGCCGGATTCGGACGCCGCGCGATGCAATCGCAGCATTAGCTGTCGTTCACGACCTCGGCAAACCGCTCGACATTACCCTGCAACGGGGCGAAGAACGGCGCGTGGTCGCCCTGTCTTTCGATGCGGAGCCAGGGATGTCGCGGGCGCGGGCCAGGCGGGAATCGCCTGGAGACTGCCCCCATCCCGCCTCGGTCTGCCGCGTCCGGCAGGCGGTTTTCCCCGTCTCGGGCTTCAATCCGATGGCGAGCGCGACACGGATCGGGCCCAGGCTCCTGGTCACCAACCGGCATATCGTGGCCGACCGCCCGGATGCCGTCGTGTTCACCCCCGACGGACCGAGGAAGGCGCGGGTGATTCCGTCCGCCTATCGCGGCGACCTCGCATTACTTGAGGTTCAGGGCCTCCCCGCGAAGGGGTTCGTGCCGGACCTCGAAGCGGAAGTCCGCGACGACGGCGTCTTCTATGCCGTCGGCGCCGACATCGCGCGGAAGACCGTGCGCGTCTTCGAGCCCGGCGGGCTGATCGCGAGGCCGGCGGAAGGGGCGGACCTCGGACGGCTTCATGTCCGGGCGCGCATGCAACCGGGGGTCAGCGGCGGCGCGCTGGTGGACGAGCTCGGACAGCTGGTGGGAATTGCCGTGGGCGGCGGCGAAGGGCGGTTCGAGGCCATGCCCCTCAAGGCCGTCCGCTCACTCCTGGCCCGGCGCACGGACCCCCGAGCCGCCAAGGTGACCCGCCTGCTGGGGAGCGCCCTGTCCGGCTGTGACGCCGGCACGGAGGCCATTCGCCGGCGCGCGACGGACCGGTTCGACCGCAAGGACTTCGTGAAGACCTGCGCCGAGGCGATGAACCACGGTCAGCTGCTCGAAACCGGGCGTGTCCTGGCGCGGGCAGGCGATTTCGGCGGCGCCATCGCCCTGCACCGCGAGGCCGTCAAGCAGGTCCCGAACTCGATCAACGCGCGGGTCTCGCTCCTGGTGTCGCTGCAACTCGCCGGGCGCTTCGCCGAAATGACCGGGCATGCCCGCCGGGCGATGCGCATGGCGGCCGAAGATCCCCGGATCCTGCGGTTCGCCATACAGTCGGGCGTCTGGGGAAACGCGCCGGAACTCGCCGAACGAGCCTATCGGGCGCTCGTGAAGGCGGATCCGCGACAGGCCAGAGCCGCCCGCCGGTTCATCGACAACGCACCGCCCGCGCCGAGGCGCAGGTAGCAGGATCAGTCGGAAAGCGGGTCGGGAATCCAACCGGCGGCGACGACGCCCTTGCGCTCGTAGGGAGACGGTGTGGCGCGGGCAAGGATTCTGGCCTTGAGCTCGGCCGCGCTCAGTTCCGGGTCCCGCGCCAATATCCTGGCCGCAAGCGCGGCAAGGCGCGGAACCGCGTAGCTGGAGCCGGAGGCTCTCCCGGTTGCGCCGCGAAAATCGACGATCTCCAGGTTCTCGGCGGGCAGCATGACATCGACACTCACCGCTCCCCAGTTCGATCCCGAAGCAAGACGTCCGAAGGTGTCGGCCGAGGTCACGGTGAGGATGTTTTCCAGCGCGGATACGGCCGGATAGACAGGGTCCCAGTCGATATCGCGGCCGTTATTTCCGGCCGATACGATGGCCAGGATGTCGCGTCCTCGAAGGGCGTTCTCGAAAGCACGCCAGTCCTCCGGCCCGCGGCTGCCCAGCGGCATGGCGAGGATGCGAGCGCCCGCGGCGGCGGCGCGCACGACAAGCTCGCCCATGCGGCTCATGTCGGGGCGGGGATAGCGGAAGGGGACCAGCGCGGCGTCGGGCGCTTCCCGCGCGAGCACCGATGCGACCGCTGTCCCGTGACGGATCGGAAGGAAGGGTCCGCGCGAAACGTCCCCGTCATAGGGCCATGGGTCGAGGTCCCAATAGTCGTAGCCGAGCGGCGTTCCCCCGTCATCGCGGGCCAGCCGGTGGCGAAACGGCGGCAGGTCGTAGGCCAGGCCGGAATCCACGAGGGCGACCCGGATGCCGCCGGGGTCCCTCCCCTCCGGCCACGGGGCCTGCAAGGTTTCGGTCCATTTCAGCGTCTTGAGATCGCCTTCCAGCTGATCGAGGTATCGCCAGGCCGCGCCGTCCGCCCGGATCGCCCGACCGGACCGGATGGTGCACCCGCCATCCGCTATCGCCTGAACAGTCGGCCGGACGCGCTCGCCGTCGCGAGCGGCGTAGGAAACCCGAAACTGGCGAAGCCTCCCTCTGAATTGCCGCCGCTCGACGGTGAGCTCGTCGGCGCCCGGCAGCAAGAGCCGAACCACGATACGCCGCGGATTCCGGTCCTCGGGATGCCGGGTCTCATCCAGCAACCAGCTGCCGGGCAGCGCGCTCTGCGCATCGAGGCCGGACAGGCCGGGCTGCGGGCATATACGCTCGACGGCGAGCCGCAGCCAACGCGCTCCGTCCTCTTTGCCGGGGGCGGCCGAAGCGTTCGCCTCCGCGGCAAGCCCTCCATGGATCCCGACCGTGGCGATGCCGAAGGCGATCAGCCGCGTCAGCCAGCCCGCGATGTCGATCCGTGACAAGCCGCTTACCTACCGTCCTCCCGGAATGCCGCGCCCACCGGAGCGTCGACGCGGACGGTCACGATGTCCGTGTCGTGGTATTGCTGGTGGTGGACCGACGAGGCGAGATGTCGCAGCAGCCGTAGCGACACCTCGCGCTCGGCCGGGGCATCGTCGGCCCGCTCGCCGAGCAGCGCGATCCGGTCCTGCAGGTTCTCCTCGCCGGGCGCGGCGATGAATTCCAGGATCGCGCCGCCGGCCTCGCGGTGCGCGGTGAGCGAGAGGCGACGCTCCGGCCGTTCCACTCCCTCGTCCTCGCGCAGGAGTGTCAGCAGGGTCTCTTCGGCGGCGGCGTCGAGGCGGTTCGCCATCGCGCCGTCCCAGCCGCCGCGAGCGGCGAAATCGGCGAGGAATTCCCGAATCCTCGGCAACTCCGAGACATCGAATTTCACCTCGATCCGGCGCCGGCGGGGCTCCGTCAACTCCATGAACAGGGTCATGACGATGGCGACGAGGCCACCGGCGGTCATGCCGTTCTCGAGCAGACCGCCGGCGAACTCGGAGAAGTACTCCGGAAAGATCAGCCCGTGCTGGAAGCCGACTCCGGCCCAGAAGGAGACCCCCGCGACGAGACCCTTGCGGTAGTCGATCCCATCCTGGATGACAATCTTCATGCCGAGCACGAAGAGCATCGCGAGCAGCACGGTGATGTAGGCCGCCGCGACCGGACCCGGGATCGCCAGCACTACCGCGAGCACCTTGGGAAGGAACGCCGCGGCGACGAACACGATGCCGAGCGCGATGCCCACCCGGCGCGCCGCGACCCCGGTAAGCTCGGTCACCGAGACGCTCGTCGAATAGGTGGTGTTGGGGACCGTCGCCGCGAGGCCGGACAGGAGGTTGCCCATGCCGTCCGCCGCCACCGCTCCCTGCACCGCACGGAAATCCACTGCCCGGGGCTTGCGCCAGGACACGCGCTGGATGGCGACGGCATCGCCTATCGTCTCGATCGCGCCCACCAGCGTCACGAAGACGAAGGCCGGAAGCAATGCCCAGAAGGTAGGCCCGAATTCGAGGTCGAGACCGGGCCAGGAACCCTCGGGAAGGCCGATCCACGCCGCCTTCGCCACACGCTCGATGTCGTAGAGTCCGTAGAACCCGCCGACGACGGATCCGACGACCACGCCGATCACGGGCGCCCAGAGGCGCAGGGCGCCCGCTGCCTTGAGCGCGATACTCACGATGACGACCACGGTCACCAGCGCGCTCACCGGAGCGGCGGCGTCCGGGCTGCCATCGGGAACCCCCTTCAGCATCCCGAATATAATCGGCATCACGGTGACCGGGATCAGCATGATGACCGTGCCCGCGACCGTCGGCGTCAGAATGCGCCTGAACAGCGAGAGCCGCGCGGCGAGCGCGAACTGGAACAGCGCGGAGACGACAACGAGCGTGGCGAGCATCGCCGGGCCGCCCTTCGCGATCGCCGCGACGCAGATCGCGATGAAGGCCCCGGAGGTGCCCATGGCAAGCACGTACCCCGCACCCAGGCGGCCGATCCGGACCGCCTGCAAAACCGTCGTCGCGCCGCTTATGGCTACAGCGGCGAACACCGCCCATGCCAGGAAATCCTCGGACCCGCCGGCCGCCCGCACGACGATCGCGGGGGTCAGCACGATGCCGCCGGCGGTGAGGATCGCGAGTTGAAGACCCAGACCGGAGGCAAGCGCCGGCGGCGGCTTCTCGTCCGCCTGGTAGCGCATGCCCGAACGGCGGCCGCTATCGTCGGTGGTCATGCCTTCGTTCCATGCGATCGAAGAATGTCGGGAAATATGTCATATCGGGGTGCCGCGCGCCGCAAGACGCCGGCATCCCGGGCTTGTGCGGGAGCGACCCCGGAAGACCAACAATATGATCTTGTAATCGTCACCTGTCCCTCAACAATTGCGGCGCGATACATGGCTTTCGCCATGCCGGCCTGAAATGCCTGTTCGAGAGAGGTGACGGCGGACACATTTCTCCCGAGCCGATTCCCAAGGTCGAACGGGTCCTCGCCCGCCTCGACAAGGCATTCGGCGGCGGCATGAGAGCGACAGCGGATCCGTTCGGCCGGAACGGGATCTAACCGCCGAGCGCGGGAGCCGATACCGTCGCGCCGGGTGCAATCCCCAGCCGCGCCGCCGCGCCCGCGTTCAGCTCCAGCACCGCGCGCACCGTCCCGCGCGACGGGATGTTCTCCTCGGACAGCGGCACCGTCCGTTCGACGATATGCGAAACCCGACCGTCGGGCGCGATGAAGATCATGTCGAGCGGGAGGTAGGTGTTGCGCATCCACATCGAGATCGGCCGCGGCGGGTCGTAGACGAACAGCATCCCCGCATCCGCCGCCATCCGGCGGCGGAACATCAACCCCTGCGAATGCTCGCGGGGGGTACGGGCGACCTCCACCGAGAAACGATGCATCCGGGAGCCGGCCTGGACGACGAGAGTGCTTCGCGCGAATTTGGCCAGCCTTCGCTGAGCTGCCGCGGGCGCGGTGGCGAAGGCGGCAAGAGCCACGAGACCCAAGGTTACGGACCGCCGCCGCATCACGGGCCGGTCCTCCCGCCGAGGAAAGCGCGGTGGGATCCTAGAGGTATTGGTCGACGCTGCCGGGACCGGGCAACATGATCTCGACCGCTTGCATCCCCTTGGGCCCCTGCGCCGTCTTGACCATCACCTTCTGGCCGGTGACCAGACCGGCGAGGTTGGCGCGGCGCAGCGTCACCATATGGATGAACACATCGAGCTGGGTTTCGTCCGGACACACGAAGCCATACCCCTTGTGCGGGTTGAACCACTTAACGGTCGCCATTTCGAAATCGCCGGTGGCTTCGGGTTGGGGCGGAGGCTCCGGCGGGGCGCTCCGGGAAAACCCCATCTCTTCCTCGGGAACCGCTGTCGAAAGATCGACCGCGAGGATCGACTGCACCTGCAGCCCCTTGGCCGCCCGGACCGTTTCGCACTCCACGGTCGAGCCCACCGGGATCTTGTCCAGGCCGGCCTGACGAAGAACCGTCATGTGGAGAAAAACGTCGCCCGACGCATCCTCCGGTGTGACGAAACCGTACCCTTTGACCGCGTTGAACCACTTAACAGTGCCCCGCATACGGGACGAGGCTATCTGTTCGCCTCCGTCGTGAGACTCCAACACGACGCGTTTCCCCCTAGATAAATTTTATTATGGTCGTATTGATAGCGATTTGAGCAGACTAGCACCATTGCGCCACGTCGCGTCAAGAGTTTTGTAACGTCGTCCGGCGTCCGAAGGCACGGGTTTCGGCAAAATGGCCATACTTTGGGCTGGCCAATCCGGGGACCGCCGATTAGGCTTCGCCGAAGCGCGGTCGGCTACGGGTTTGCTGGGCCGAACGCCGACAATATGTCTGGCGACAGGGCGGTAGTGGTTCACGCATTATCACTGGGTTGTGTGCTTTTCGGCACCTGGCTTCTGCTTTCCGGTCACTACGATCCACTCCTCATCGGGCTCGGACTCGGGTCCTGCGCGGCGGTGGTCTACTTCACCCACCGGATGGACGTGATCGACCGCGAAGGGCACCCGGTCCACCTGACCTGGCGGGGCGCGGTCTACTGGCCATGGCTGATGGTCGAGATAATCAAGGCCAATATCGACGTCGCGCGGCGTATCCTCGCACCGGGCGCCTCCATCAGCCCGACGATGCTCCGCGTCCGCTCGACCCAGAGAACCGACCTCGGCCGAGTGATCTTCGCCAATTCGATCACCCTCACACCGGGCACCGTGTCGGTGGACGTCGGCGAGGGCGAGATCCTGGTCCATGCGCTCTCGCGCGACAGCGCCGACGACCTCGAGGGCGGCGAGATGGACCGCCGGGTCACCCGGATGGCGGGCGGCAGCTGATGTTCACCGCCGCCGCGGTCGGGCTCGTGGTGGCCATGGCGCTCGCGCTCGCCCGCGCGCTGATGGGGCCGACGCTCTACGACCGGATCCTGTCGGTGAACACCTTCGGCACCAAGACCGTGCTGATCCTCGCCGTCGTGGGCTTCCTCTTCGGACGGCCCGAGTTTCTCGACATTGCGCTCGCCTATGCGCTGATCAATTTCATCGGCACCATCGCCGTCCTCAAGTTCCTCAAATACGGCGACCTCGGCGGAACCGGCAACTGATGGCGCTGGTCCTCGACATCGCGAGCTGGGTGCTGCTGCTCGGCGGAGGCGCGCTGGTGACGATCGGGGGGATCGGCATCGTGCGCTTCCCCGATGTCTACACGCGGAGCCACGCGGCGGGCGTCACCGATACCGGCGGCGCGGGGCTCATCCTGGTCGGGCTGATGCTCCAGGGCGGCGCGACGCTGGTCACCGTGAAGCTGATCCTGATCCTGGTCTTCATCTTCTTCACCAGCCCGACGGCGACCTTCGCGCTGGTCCACGCGGCATACGAGAGCGACGAAGAGCCGGTGCTCGACCACGACCTCAGGGGCGAACCGGACGGCGGGGAGGCGGGGCGATAAACGAGGCGGTCAACATCGTCATCCTGCTGTTCATGGCGGTCGCGGTGATCGGCATCGTCCGCGCGCGCAACCTGTTCGTGGTGGTCATGCTGACCGGCATATACAGCCTGCTGGCGGCGACCATCTTCGTCGTCCTTGACGCGGTGGACGTGGCCTTCACCGAGGCCGCCGTCGGAGCCGGAATCTCCACCGTGCTCTTCCTCGGCACTCTGGCGCTCACCACCAGCGAGGAGAAGAAGCCGGTCCACAACGCCTGGATCTCGCTCGCCGTCGTGGCGGTGACCGGCGCGGTGCTGATCTACGGCACGCTCGATATGCCGCGCTACGGCGATCCGGCGGCGCCGGCGAACCACCACGTGATCCCCGAGTATCTCGAAGCGGGGCCGCAGAAGACCGGCGTTCCCAACGTGGTGACGGCGGTGCTGGCGAGCTACCGGGGCTACGACACGCTGGGCGAGGTCACGGTGATCTTTACCGCCGGGATCGGCGTGGTGCTGCTGCTCGGACAATGGCGCGCGCACAGGCGCAGGGACGAAGAGGCGGAGGAAGAGGCATGAGCGACCTCCTCGTTCTTCGCATCGTCACCAAGATCCTGATGCCGTTCATCCTCCTGTTCGCGCTCTACGTGCAGTTCCACGGCGACTACGGACCCGGCGGGGGATTCCAGGCCGGCGTCATCTTCGGCGCGGGATTCATCCTCTACGGGCTGGTTTACGGCCTCGATGCGCTGCGGGGGGTGCTCTCTTCCGACGTCCTGCGGGCGGGCTTCGCCATCGGCGTCCTGATCTTCGCCGGGGTGGGCATGGCCGGGCTTTTTCTCGGCGGCAACTATCTCGACTACAACGTGCTCGCCGAGGATCCGGTCAAGGGACAGCACCTGGGTATCCTGCTGATCGAGTTCGGCGTGGGCGTCACCGTCGCCTCGGTGATGATCTCGATCTTCTACTACTTCGCCGGGCGGGGATCCTGAGTTGGTCGATTTCGTCGGTCTCTACAACTATTGGATCGTCGTTTTCCTGATGATGGCGGGGCTCTATCTCGTCATCGAGCACGGCAACCTGGTCAAGAAGATGGTCGGGCTTACCGTGTTCCAGGCCGCGGTCTTCGTCCTCTACATCACCCTCGGCAAGGTCCGGGACGGAACGGCGCCGATCGTTGCGGAGGGGATCGAGATCTACTCCAACCCCCTGCCCCACGTGCTGATTCTGACCGCGATCGTGGTCGGCGTGGCGACTCTCGCCCTGGGTCTGGCGCTGGTGGTGCGCATCCGCGAAGCCTACGGCACCATCGAGGAAGACGAGATCGGCGACCAGGACGGGCCCGCGATATGAACGCGCATTTGCCCGCCCTGCAGGTCGTGATCCCGCTGCTGGCGGCGCCTGCCTGCATCCTCGTGCGTGGCCGCGACCTGGCCTTCTGGCTCGCTCTGGTCACCACCTGGGCGGCCTTCGTCATCTCCTGCCTGCTGCTCGACCAGGTGATGACCTCGGGTGTCATCAGCTACGAGCTCGGCGGCTGGGCAGCGCCGTTCGGGATCGAGTACCGCGTCGACGCTCTTAACGCCTTCGTGCTGCTGATCGTCAGCGGGATCGGCGCGGTCGTTCTTCCATTCACTCCGCGCAGCCTGCTGATCGAGATGGTGGGCGAGAAAGCCTACCTGTTCTATTGCGCGTTCCTGCTTTGCGTAACCGGCCTGCTCGGCGTCGCGATCACCGGCGATGCGTTCAATCTGTTCGTCTTCCTCGAGATTTCCTCGCTCGCCTCCTGCATCCTGATCAGCCTGGGCCCGCACCGTCGAGCTCTCACGGCGGCCTTCCAGTACCTGATCGTCGGCACCATCGGAGCGACCTTCATCGTCATCGGCATCGGGCTGATCTACGGCGCCACCGGCACGCTCAACATGAACGACATCGCCGAGCGCCTGCCGCAGACCGGCTACAACCGCACCGTGATCGCGGCCTTCGCCTTCCTGATCGTCGGGTCCGCGATCAAGCTTGCCCTGTTTCCGCTCCATTTCTGGCTGCCCAAGGCCTATACCTACGCGCCGTCGTCGGTCAGCGCCCTCCTCGCGGCGACCGCGACCAAGGTCGCGGTCTATGTTCTGATCCGCTTCCTGTTCACCGTCTTCGGGGTGAAGTTCTCCTTCGAGGTGCTGCCGACCGCGCTGCCGCTGATGGTGCTCGCGGTGCTGGCGATGTTCGTGGCCTCGACGATCGCGATCTTCCAGGACAGCGTGAAGCGTATCCTCGCCTATTCGAGCGTCGCCCAGATCGGTTACATGGTCCTTGGGCTCAGCCTGGTATCCGTCGACGGGCTGACGGCCTCGATAATTCACCTGTTCAACCACGCGGTGATGAAGGGCGCGCTGTTCCTTGCGGTCGGCTGCATCGCCTACCGCCAGGCCTCTTTCCGGATCGAGGACTTCGCCGGCATGGGACGGCGAATGCCATGGACGATGGCCGCCTTCACCGCCGGCGGGCTCAGCCTGATCGGAATTCCGCTCACCGCGGGCTTCATCTCGAAGTGGTACCTGATCCTCGCCGCGCTCGCCGCCGACGAGCCGCTGATCGCGGCGCTGATCGTCATCAGCTCGCTGCTCGCGGTGATCTACATATGGCGGGTCGTGGAGGCCGCCTATTTCCGCGAGCCGCCGCCGGACGCCCCAACGGGCGAGGCCCCGCTTTCCCTCCTGATCCCGACCTGGGTGCTGATCGCGCTCAACGTCTATTTCGGGATCGAGACCTCGCTGCCGGTCGGCGTCGCCGAGCATGCCGCGCGAGCGCTCATGGGGGCGGGGCCGTGAGCGTCGAACTCGCCATGGCGGTCGCGCTCGCCGGCCCGCTCGCGGGCGCGGCGCTGATCGCGCTGTTCGGGCGCCGGCCCAACCTCCGGGACGGCGCGACGATCGCCGCTTCGGCGGTCACCTTCCTCGCGGTCTATCGCATCCTGCCGGCGGTCGACGCGGGCGGACGGCCGGAACTCTTCCTGTTCGATTTCGTCCCCGGGCTCGGCATCCGCTTCGTCATCGAGCCGCTCGGCATGCTGTTCGCGCTGGTCGCTTCGTTCCTCTGGATCGTCACCTCGTTCTATGCGATCGGCTACATGCGGGGGCATCACGAGGAGAACCAGACGCGGTTCTATATCTGCTTCGCCATCGCGATCTCGGCCGCCCTCGGCGTCGCGATGTCGGGCAACATGCTGACGCTCTTCATCGCTTACGAGGTGCTGACGCTCTCGACCTACCCGCTGGTCACCCACCACCAGTCGCCGGAATCGATGCGCGCCGGGCGGACCTATCTGGGCATCCTGCTCTCGACGTCGATCGGGCTCCAGCTCGTCGGCATCGTCTGGACCTACGGCGCGACAGGTACGCTCGACTTTACGCCCGGCGGCATCCTTGCGGGCAAGGTCGAGGGCTGGCCGCTCATCCTGCTGCTTTTCCTCTACATGTACGGCATCGGCAAGGCCGCGCTGATGCCGATCCACCGCTGGCTCCCGGCGGCGATGGTGGCGCCGACGCCGGTCAGCGCGCTGCTGCACGCGGTGGCGGTGGTCAAGGCGGGCGTATTCACCGTGCTCAAGGTCACGATCTACATATTCGGCGTCGACTATCTGAGCGAGACCGGGGCGAGCACCTGGCTGATGTACGTGGCGGGCGCGACCATCGTCATCGCCTCGGTGGTCGCGCTGACCAAGGACAACCTGAAGGCGAGGCTCGCCTATTCGACGGTCAGCCAGCTCAGCTATGTCGTTCTCGGAGCGGCGTTGGCGACGACCTGGAGCGTGGTCGGCGGAGCGATGCACATCGCGATGCATGCGTTCGGCAAGATCACGCTGTTCTTCTGCGCCGGCGCGATCATGGTGGCGGCGCACAAGACCGAAATCAGCGACATGGCCGGACTGGGTCGCCGGATGCCGTTCACCTTCGCCGCCTTCGCCATCGGCGCGCTCAGCGTCACCGGCTTGCCTCCGCTCGGCGGCGCATGGAGCAAATGGTATCTCGGGCTCGGCGCGGCGGACGCGGAGCAACTGATCTTCGTCGCCGTGCTGATGATCTCGTCGCTCCTCAACGTCGCCTATCTGATCCCGGTCGCCGCCCGCGCCTTCATTTCTGAGAAGCGCGAGGGCGATCCCGCCCCGCAACCCGTCGGTGCCGCCGTCGCGCACGCGGACCGTCACGACGAGGGCGGCGGCATCCGCGAGGCGCCGATGTTCTGCGTCGTGCCGCTCTGTCTGACCGCGATCGGCTGCCTGGTGCTGTTCTTCGCGGCCGACGACATCGCGGCCTTCCTCGCCCCGATCGCGCAACGCTGAGACCGGACCGATGGCCGATACAAAACACCCCCGGCCCGCAGGCGAACGAGAATACTGGCTCGACCGTTCCGCCAACGTCACCAAGGTCTTCTGGGCCGTGGTCGTCGTCTGCGCAGTGCTGGCCCTGCTCGACTTCTTCTATCACAAGCACGCCGAGCTCGGGTTCGACGGGTCGTTCGGGTTCCACGGCTGGTACGGCTTCGTCTGCTGCGTCTTCCTGGTGCTCGCCGCGAAGGAGCTGAGGAAGCTCCTGAAGCGGGACGAGGACTACTATGATCGCTAGCCTCCCGCCCGGCCTGCTGCTGATCGTGGCCGCGCTCGCGATCCCGTTCCTGCCGGACGTGGCCCGCCGCATCTGGACGGTCGTGGTGCCGGCGGCGGGGCTCTGGGCGCTGATCGTGCTCGAGCCCGGCACCTACCTCGCCTTCACCTGGTTCGGCGCGGAATTCGTGCCGGTCCGCGTCGACAAACTCAGCCTGATCTTCGGCTACATCTTCCACATTGCCGCCATTATCAGCGCGATCTACGCGCTTCACGTGCGCGACACGATCCAGCATGTCGCGGGCATGATGTATGCCGGCAGCGGCATCGGCGCGGTATTCGCGGGCGATCTGGTGACGCTGTTCGTCTACTGGGAGGCGATGGCGATCACGTCGGTCTTCCTGATCTGGGCGCGCGGCGGGGAGGCCGCCTACCGCTCGGGGATGCGCTACCTCATCATCCAGATCGCGTCGGGCGTGCTGCTGCTGTCGGGCGCGATCCTGCAGGCCGAACAGACCGGATCGATCGCCTTCGACAAGATGGCGCTCGGCAACCTCGCGACCTGGCTGATCCTCCTCGCGTTCGGCATCAAATGCGCCTTCCCGTTCCTGCACAACTGGCTGCAGGACGCCTATCCCGAGGCGACGGTGACGGGGACGGTGTTCCTGAGCGCCTTCACCACCAAGGCCGCCGTATACGCGCTCGCCCGAGGTTTCCCGGGCACCGAGATGCTGATCTATGTCGGGGCGGCGATGACGGCGTTCCCGATCTTCTACGCGGTGATCGAGAACGACCTCAGGCGGGTGCTGGCCTACAGCCTCAACAACCAGCTCGGCTTCATGGTGGTCGGCGTCGGCATCGGCACGCCGATGGCGCTGAACGGCGCGGCGGGGCACGCCTTCGCCCACATCCTCTACAAGGCGCTCTTGTTCATGTCGATGGGGGCGGTTCTCTACCGGGTTGGCACGATAAAAGGCTCGGAGCTGGGCGGGCTTTACAAGTCGATGCCGCTAACCACCGTCTTCTGCATCGTCGGCGCCGCCTCGATCTCCGCCTTTCCGCTGTTCTCGGGCTTCATCGCCAAGGCGTTGACGCTGTCCGCGGTCGCCTATGAGGGCTATATCGTCGTCTGGCTGATCCTGATGTTCGCCTCGGCCGGCGTATTCCACCATTCGGGCATCAAGATCCCCTATTTCGCCTTCTTCGCCCACGATTCGGGCAAGCGCTGCAAGGAGGCCCCGCTCAATATGCTGGTCGCGATGGGGATCGCGGCGTTCCTCTGCATCGCGCTCGGGGTCTGGTCGCCGGCGCTCTACTCGATCCTGCCCCATGACGTGGACTACGAGCCCTATACGCCGACCCACGTGATCGGCCAGCTGCAACTCCTGATGTTCTCGGCGCTGGCGTTCGCGGTGCTGATCCGCTACCGGATTTACCCGCCGGAGCTGAAGTCGACCAATCTCGATTTCGACTGGCTCTACCGCAAGGGCGTGCCGGCCCTGATCGCCCGCGTCTGGCCCGCCCTGTGGTCGGCATGGCAGGGCTTCCTTGGAGCGCTGCAAGGCGGGCTCCGGGCCGGTATCGGCGCGGTGATGCGCCTCACCGGGCCCGAAGGCACGCTGGCCCGGACCTGGCCGCTCGGCTCGACAACGCTGTGGGTCGCGGTGCTGCTCGGCGGCTTCCTGCTGATTTATTACCTGTAGCCCGACCGTCCCCGCGTTTGACTAAGCCACCGTAACCGCTACTTCTCCACGAAGAATCGGGCGCGGGCGGATCATCATGACGGCATTCTGGCGGACGCCGCTTTTCGTACTTTGCGGGACCGTCGTGATCCTGTTGATCGCCAACGGCTCGCGGCAGACTTTCGGCCTCTTCCTGGTGCCGATCAGCGGGGATCTGGGCTGGGGTCGGGCCGAGTTCTCCTTCGCCATCGCGATCCAGAACATCGTCATGGGCCTCGCGGCCCCGCTCGTCGCGGCGGTGGGCGACAAATGGGGGCCGATCCGGGTGATGGCCGCGTCGGCGGCGTTCTACGCATTCGGCGTCTACATGATCTCGATCTCGGGCACGCCGGAGACGATGACGGTGAGCGCCGGGCTGCTGGTCGGCCTCGGGGCATCGGGGATCGGGTTCACCCTGCCGCTCGCTCTGGTCGGCCGGGTGGCCAGGGACGACCAGCGGAGCCTGTGGCTCGGCATCGTCACCGCGGGCGGCTCGGTGGGGCAGTTCGTGTTCGCGCCGGTGAGCCAGGGGCTGATCTCCGGCCTCGGCTGGTCGGACGCGATCGTCGTCGTCTCGATCGTTATCGCGCTCACGGTGCCGCTGAGCTTCGCGCTCCGCGCCGGGTCGGCGAAGGCGCTGGCGAGCCAGACGCCCCAGAGCCTCGGCGCCGCGCTGACCGAGGCCGGCGGCCACCGCGGCTACTGGCTGCTGGTGTCGGGGTTCTTCGTCTGCGGCTTTCAGGTGCAGTTCGTCGGCACCCATCTGCCGGGCTTTATTACGGATTCGGGCCAGGACGCCGAGCTCGCGGCCTGGGCGCTTGCCTTCATCGGCCTGTTCAATGTCGTCGGGACATTGACCGCGGGGTGGCTCGGCGGGCGGTACCGCAAGAAATACCTGCTCAGCCTGCTCTATCTGCTCCGCGCCCTGCTCTTCTTCGCCTTCATCCAGCTCCCGATTACCGAGACATCGGTGCTGGTCTTCGCCGCGATCATGGGCCTCCTCTGGCTTTCGACGGTGCCGCTGACCAGCGGGATCGTCGCCCAGATCTTCGGTCCGAGATACATGGGGACGCTGTTCTCCATCGTCTTCCTGAGCCACCAGCTCGGCAGCTTCTGCGGGGTCTGGCTGGGCGGCATGTTCTACGACCGAACCGGGAGCTACGAGGCCGCCTGGTGGCTTGCCATCGCGCTCGGCATCGCGGCGGCGCTGATCCACTGGCCGATCAACGACAGGCCGGTCGAGAGGATGGCTCCCGAACCCGCCGGTTGATCGCCCCCGGCACCTCGCTTGCCGGGTCCGGGGAGAGGGTCTAGGTTGCGCGGCGAGTTAGCCGGAACAGGCGTTGGAGGCAGCAATGGAGATGACCGGCGAGCGGCGGATCCAGGCGTCGCGGCAGAAGGTGTGGGACGCGCTCAACGACCCCGAGATCCTCAAGCAGTGCATCGCGGGCTGCGAGTCGCTCGACAAGACCTCGGACACCGAATTCAGCGCCAGGGTCACCTCTAGGGTCGGCCCGGTCACCGCCAAGTTCACCGGCAAGGTTCAGCTTTCCGACGTCGATCCGGCCAACGGCTACACGATCAGCGGCGAGGGCCAGGGCGGCGTCGCGGGTTTCGCCAAGGGCGGCGCGAAGGTGCAGCTCGCCGACGATGGCGCGGGCACGCTGCTCACCTACGAGGCCAACGGGACCGTCGGCGGCAAGCTCGCCCAGATCGGCTCGCGGCTGATCGACTCGACCGCGCGCAAGATGGCGGACGATTTCTTCGACAAGTTTGCCGAGGCGGTCGGCGGCGCGGAGGAAGAGGCGGAGCCCGAGCAGCCCGCCGAGGCGCCGGCATCGCAACCCAGGACGGAAGGGCTGAGCCCGGCCGTCTGGATCGGCGGGCTGGTCGCGATCGCCGTCATCGTGCTGGTCATCGTGCTGAGCTGAAGCGCTACAAGGGACCGCCCGGAAGCGCCGGCGCGCCTTGACCCCTCCGGGTTCGGGCGGGATACTGCGGCGCAACAGAACAGGGAGGGAAATCGCCTCCCGGATTTCGACCGTTCGGCGTTATCGCCGCGCAACAGTAGTCGGCGGACGGCGTTGTTGACTCAAGGAGGGTCGCAAATGACATCCACCGTTTCCATGACGGTAAATGGAAAACAGGTTTCGGCCGAGTGCGAAGGCCGAACGCTTCTCGTGCAGTATCTCCGCGAGAAGCTTGCTCTTACCGGCACCCATGTGGGCTGCGACACCAGCCAGTGCGGCGCCTGCGTGGTCCATGTCGACGGGATATCGGTGAAATCCTGCACGATGCTCGCGCATCAGGCGGAAGGCGCCGATGTGGTGACCATCGAGGGCCTCGCCGACGGCGACACGCTGCACCCCATGCAGGAGGCGTTCCGCGAGAACCACGCCCTGCAATGCGGGTTCTGCACGCCGGGCATGGTCCTGAGCGCGATCGACATGGTCAACCGGCACGACACGCTGGACGAAAAGACCGTGCGCCACCAGCTCGAAGGCAATCTGTGCCGCTGCACGGGTTACCACAACATCGTCAAGGCGATCCTGGCCGCGCATCCGGTCATGAAGGGAACGGCTTGAGGCCATTGACCGGGGAGGCAAGAAATGCCTGAGGGAGGAATTGGCGCTTCCGTCAAGCGCAAGGAAGACTTCCGCTTTCTGACCGGCCGCGGCAGCTACACCGACGACGAGGTGCGGGCTGGACAGCTCCACGCGCATATGCTGCGCTCGCCGCACGGCCACGCGGCCCTGGGGTCGGTCGACGTATCGAAGGCCGAATCCGCGCCGGGCGTGGTGGCGGTCCTGACCGGTCCGGACGCCGATGCGGACGGCCTCGGCGGCCTGCCCTGCGGCTGGGGGATCACGTCGAAGGACGGCTCCCCGATGGTCGAGCCCAAATGGCCGGTCATCGCTCAGGGCAAGGCGCGCTATGTCGGCGAGATCGTGGCCGCGGTGATCGCGGAAACGGCGGACCAGGCAGCCGATGCGGCCGAACTCATCGAAATCGACTATCGGCCCATAGATGCGGCGGCGGTGACCGAGATCGCACATCTGGACGGCTCGGCGCAGATCCACGAGGAGGCGCCCAACAATCTCTGCTTCGACTGGGATTTCCCCGGCAAGGAAGCTGCCGACGCGGTCGACGCGGCCTTCGAGGCGGCCGCGCACACCGTGCGGCTCGATCTCGTCAACCAGCGCATCATCCCACATTCCATGGAACCGCGCGCGGCGGTCGCGGAATACGACAAGGGCGACGAGAAGCTCACTCTTTACTGCACCGCCCAGGCGGCGCATGCGATGCGCCTCCTGCTCGGCGCTTTCGTGCTCAATCAGCCCGAGCACAAGTTCCGGGTAGTCGCGCCGGATGTCGGCGGCGGCTTCGGGTCCAAGGTCGCGCCCTATGCCGAATATGCGATCATCTGCTGGGCGTCGCGCAAGCTCGAACGGCCGGTGCGCTGGCTGGGACAGCGGGCGGAGTGTTTCGTGACCGACGCGCACGGGCGCGACCATGCGACCGAGGTCGAACTGGCGCTCGACGGCGACGGCAAGTTCACCGGGCTCAGGGTCAACACGATCGCCAATATGGGAGCCTATCTGTCGGCCTTCGCGCCGCTGGTCCCGACCTACCTCTATGCGACGCTGTTCGCCGGCCAGTACACGATCCCGGCGATCTCCTGCAACGTCAAGGCGGTGTTCACCAACACCTCGCCGGTCGATGCGCTGCGCGGCGCCGGCCGGCCGGAGGCGACCTATCTGGTCGAGCGGGCGGTCGACGAGGCGGCGCGGGTGACCGGGATCGACCCGGTGGAGATCCGGCGGCGCAACTTCATCGCCGCGGATGCCTTCCCCTATCAGACGCCGGTCGCCCTGCTCTACGATTCCGGCGATTACGAACGTGCGCTCGACATCGCGCTGGAGAAATCGGACTGGAACGGGTTCGGCACACGGAAAAGCGCGTCGGAAGCCGCCGGCAAGCTGCGCGGTATCGGCCTCGCGGCGCCGATCGAGGCGACCGGGGCAGCGCCGTCGGCGATCGCCGGCCAGCTCGGCGCCCGTGCGGGGCTCTACGAGTCGGCGCAGGTCCGGTTCAACGCGACCGGCACCGTCACAGTCTTCGCCGGCACGCACAACCACGGCCAGGGGCACGAGACCACCTTCGCCCAGCTCGTCACCGACAAGCTCGGCGTGCCGCTGGAGAACGTCGAGGTCGTCGAGGGCGATACCGACCGGGCGGTGATGGGGATGGGGACCTACGGCTCCCGCTCGCTTTCGGTCGGCGGCAGCGCCATCGACCGGGCGATGGACAAGATCATCGACAAGGGCAAGAAGATCGCCTCCCACCTGCTCGAAGCCTCGGTCGACGATATCGAGTTCGACAGCGGCACCTTCACCGTTTCAGGCACCGACAAGACGATAAGCATCGGCGAGGTTGCGTTCGCGGCCTATGTGCCGCACAACTACCCGCTGGAAGAGTTGGAGCCCGGGCTCGACGAACAGGCGTTCTTCGATCCGGTCAACTTCAACTTCCCCTTCGCGTCCTATGTCTGCGAGGTCGAGATCGACCCCGATACGGGAACGGTCTCCGTGGAGCGATTCACCGCGATCGACGACGTGGGCACCATCGTCAACCCGATGATCGTCGAGGGGCAGGTCCATGGCGGGGTCGCCCACGGCATCGGACAGGCGCTGATGGAGCACGCGGTGTTCGACGAGGCGGGTCAGCCGCTGTCCGGCTCGCTGATGGACTACACCATGCCGAGGGCCGATACGGTGCCGAGCTTCGATCTCGACCACACCGTGACGCCCTGCCCGATGAACCCGCTCGGCGCCAAGGGCGTCGGCGAGATCGGGGCGATCGGCGCGCCGCCCGCGGTCGTCAACGCGGTCGTCGACGCGCTCCGGTCGTACGGCGTCAACCATGTCGACATGCCGGTCACGTCGGAGAGCGTGTGGCAGGCCATTCAATCGGCCAAGGCGTCTTAGGAGGATTGGACCATGTACGATTTCAACTACCGGAAGGCTTCGTCGGTCGAGGACGCCATCGGTGCCGTCACGGGCGCCGAGGACGGCCGCTTCCTGGCGGGCGGGATGACGATCATTCCGACCATCAAGCAGCGCCTCGCCAACCCCTCCGACCTGGTCGACCTCGCAGGTGTCGACGGCCTTACCGGGATCTCGGTGTCGGGCGGCACGGTGGAGATTGGCGGCATGGCCCGCCACGCCGAGGTCAACGCGTCGAGCGAGGTAGCGTCGGCGATTCCGGCGCTCGCCAAACTCGCCGGCGGCATCGGCGATCCCCAGGTACGCAATCGCGGCACGATCGGCGGCTCGATCGCCAACAACGATCCCGCGGCGGACTATCCGGCGGCGGTGGTCGGGCTCGGCGCCACGGTCCATACCAACAGGCGCCAGATCGCGGGCGACGACTTCTTTACGGGCATGTTCGAGACCGCGCTGGAGCCGGGCGAACTGGTCACCGGCGTGAGCTTCCCGGTCCCGTCCAAGGCCGCCTACATGAAGTTCCCCAACCCGGCCTCGCGCTACGCCATCGTCGGCGTGTTCGTCGCGGCGACTTCCGGCGGCCCCCGGGTCGCGGTCACCGGCGCGGGTCCCTGCGTCTTCCGCGTGGCGGCGATGGAGCAGGCACTCGCGGGCAACTTCGCGCCCGAGGCCGTGGCCGACATCAAGATCGGCGACGACGACCTCAACAGCGACATCCACGCGAGCGCCGAGTACCGGGCCCATCTGGTGACGGTGATGGCCAAGCGCGCCGTCGCCCAGGCCAACAGCTGAGCGCGGCCCGCAGACACCAACGGACCCTCGGGGTTTCAGGAGGGAGGTCGGCGGCAGCGTCGGCCTCCCGGCATTTTCGCCATATGGAAACGAACGGAGACTTGGCCGTGGGGCCGTTCGATCCAGCCGGGACCACCTGCGTGAGTACGCCGATGACGCGATCCTTACCCGATACCGTCGATGCCGTGGTCGACATGCTGGCGGAAGGCCGGTATGTCGCCGACCGCTCGTTGGCGACGGCGCTGTTCCTGGCGCTTCGGCTCGAACGGCCGCTGTTCCTCGAAGGCGAGGCCGGCGTCGGCAAGACGGAGATCGGAAAGGTGCTGTCGGAAGCGCTGGGGCGGCGGCTGATCCGACTGCAATGCTACGAGGGGCTGGACGTTTCCTCGGCGGTCTATGAATGGAACTACAGCCTCCAGATGATCGATATCCGCATCGCCGAGGCGACCGGCGAGACCGACCGCGAGCGGATCGAAAAGGGCATTTTCTCGGAGCGTTTCCTGATCAAGCGCCCTCTTCTGCAGGCACTGGAGAACGACGCAGCGGGCCTGCCGCCGGTCCTGCTGATCGACGAGCTCGACCGCACCGACGAGCCGTTCGAGGCGTTCCTGCTGGAGCTTCTGTCGGACTTCCAGACCACTATCCCGGAGATCGGGACCGTCAAGGCCTCGACACCGCCGATCGTCGTCGTCACGTCGAACCGGACACGTGAGATCCACGACGCGATCAAACGACGGTGCTTCTATTTCTGGGTCGACTATCCCGACGCCGCGCGCGAGCTTGAAATCCTCAAGGTCAAGGTGCCGGGGGCCGGCGAGGAGCTGTCGCGGCAGGTGGTCGCCTTCGTCCAGGAGCTGCGCAACAAGGACCTGTTCAAACTGCCCGGTGTCGCCGAGACCATCGACTGGACCAACGCGCTGATCCAGCTCGACAAGATCGATCTCGACCCCGATACCGTCAATTCGACGCTCGGCGTCCTGCTCAAGTACCAGGACGACATCGAGAAGATGCGGGGCAGCGAGGCGGCCCGGATCCTCGACGAGGTCAAGAGCCAGCTCGCGCAAATCCAGCCATGAGCCCGGCCGAAACCCGGCCCGGTCCCTTCGCGCTGCTCGACGGCCTGGAGGGCAGCCGGCTGGCCGCCAACGTGATGCATTTCGGCCGCATCCTGCGCTCGGCGGGTCTACCGGTCGGCACGGGGAAGGTCCTCGACGCCGTGGGTGCGGTACGCGAGGTCGGGGTCACCAACCGGTCGGATTTCTACTGGGCGCTGCACGCGGTCTTCGTCAACCGACGCGACCAGCACGATTTGTTCGACCAGGCGTTCCACATCTTCTGGCGGGACCCGAAGATCCTGGAACGCATGATGGGCATCGTGATGCCGGAAGCCGAGGTCGCGGCACCGCCGCCGGAGCCGCCGAGCCGCCGGCTGCTAGAAGCGCTCAACCCGAACGACGACGACCCGGATACGGACGACGAGAAGGAGCGGGACCAGGAGATCGAGCTCGACGCGGCGATGACCGCGTCGGCGAACGAGCTTTTGCAGGAGATGGATTTCGAGGACATGAGCGCCGAGGAGATCGCCCGCGCGAAGGCGGCGATCGCACGTATGCGCCTGCCGGTCGCGGAAATCCCTACCAGGCGTTTCCGGCCCGACAAGCGCCGGATCCGGGTGGATATGCGCTCGACATTGCGCGCGGCGCTGCGGTCCGGCGGCGCGACGATCCCGCTCAAATGGCGCAAGAGGAACACGCGCCTGCCGCCGCTGGTGGTCATTTGCGATATCTCGGGCTCGATGAGCCGCTACACCCGCATGTTCGTCCATTTCATGCACACGCTGACCAACGACCGCGACCGGGTGCACACGTTCCTGTTCGGGACCAGGCTCACCAACGTGACGCGGTATCTGCGCCAGCGCGACATCGACATCGCGCTGACCCGGGTCGCCGATTCGGTCGAGGACTGGTCGGGCGGCACCCGAATCGGCGAGTCGCTCAAGGAGTTCAACCGCTTTTGGTCGCGCCGGGTCCTCGGTCAGGGCGCGGTCGTGCTGCTGATCAGCGACGGGCTGGACCGTGACGCGGGGCGCGGCCTGCACGGCGAGATCGAGCGGCTGCACAAATCCTGCCGCCGGCTGATCTGGCTCAACCCGCTGCTCCGCTTCGAGGGGTTCGAGCCGCGCTCGCAGGGAATCAGGTCCCTGCTTCCGTTTGTTGACGAGTTCCGCCCGGTGCACAATCTCCAGAGCCTGGAAGAATTGATCGATGCGCTCGGCCGGCCCTCGGTCCGACGCAGGGAAGGGATGGACAAATGGCTGCAGATGCTGGCGTGACCGCGATTTCCAAGGACGACGACGTGCTGAACGAAGCCCGCGCCTGGCGCGGGGACGGGCGCGATGTCGCGATCGCCACCGTGATCAGGACCTGGGGCTCCTCGCCGCGACCGGTCGGAAGCCACCTCGCCATCGATTCCGGCCAGAACTTCGTGGGCTCGGTCTCGGGCGGCTGCATCGAGGGCGCGGTCATCCACGAAGCCCAGGAGGTCATCGAGACCGGCAAGCCCAAGATCCTCGAATACGGGGTGACCAACGAACTGGCCTGGGAAGTCGGCCTCGCCTGCGGCGGACAGGTCCATGTCTATGTGGAGAAGCTCGACTAGATGAAGACGAAGATCCTGGAACGCGTCCTCGCCGACCGCGGGGCCAAGCGGCAGTTCGCGCTGGTTACCCTTCTGGAGACCGGGGAACAGTCCGTCCTCCATCTCGACGGCGCGGACGAGGGCGAACTCGAGATCGATATCGGGTTGCGCTCCGCGGTGGAGGATGCCATCCGCGACGACAAATCGGGCACCGTGGCGAGCGCGGGCGGCGACATGTTCGTCGAGGTGTTCAACCCGCCGCTCCGGCTCCTCATCGTGGGCGCGGTTCATATTGCCCAGCCCCTCGCAAGGATGGCCTCCGTGGCGGGCTACGACGTGACCGTAATCGATCCGCGCGGTTCGTTCGCGACCGACGACCGTTTCCCCGGGGTGACGCTGGTCAACGAGTGGCCCGACGACGCGATGCCGCCGCTCGATCCCGACCGGCGCACCGCCGTCGTCACCCTGACCCACGACCCGAAGATCGACGATCCGGCGCTCGCCGCCGTACTGCGGTCGGATGCGTTCTATATCGGGGCGCTCGGCAGCCGGAAGACCCACGCGGCGCGCGTGGAGCGCCTAACCGACTCTGGTTTCACGGAGGGAGAGATCGGCCGGATCCACGGCCCGGTGGGGCTGTCGCTGGGCGCCGTCTCGCCGGCCGAGATCGCGGTCTCGATTCTCGCCCAGGTGACCCAGGCGCTGCACGGCAAGGAGCGCGTCGCCGCGTGAAATTCGGCTCGACGCCTCTCGCGCTGGCCGAAGGCGCGTTACTCGCGCACGCGATGACGCTGGCGGACCGTGCCCTGAAGAAAGGGCATCGGCTCACCCCCAACGACATTTCGGCGATCGGCCACGCCGGGTTCGAGAATGTCGTTACCGCCCGGCTTGAGCCCGGCGACGTTGGGGAGAACGAGGCGGCGGTCAGGCTGGCCGGCGCTTTCCGCGGGGACGGATTGACCGTCGACAACGCCTTCACGGGGCGGGCCAATCTGCGCGCGGCCGCGGCCGGCCTCGCGGTGGTGGATGTCGAACGCATCCACGCGATCAACGCGATCGACGAAGCCGTCACCATCGCGACCGTCGCCCCTTGGCGGATGGTGCCCGCGCGGGCCGTGGTCGCGGTCGTCAAGATAATCCCCTTCGCTGTGGACAAGGCGATCCTCGATAGCGTATCGGCGTTGGCCGAGACGGCGGAGCCGCCGGTCCGGGTCGCTCCCTTCGCCCCGCGCCGTTTCGGGCTGATCCAGACGACGCTGGGCGGTCTCAGGGAATCGCTCATCGAAAAAACCATCGCGGTCACCCGTGGACGTCTCGAACCGCTGGGCTGCACGCTCGACCGGACGGAACGGGTCGCGCATGACGAGGCCGAGGTGGCGGCGTGCCTCGACACCTACCGGAACGCGGGGATCGACGTCGCGCTGATCCTCGGCGCATCGGCCATTGTCGACCGACGCGACGTCGCCCCGTCGGCGCTGATCCGCGCAGGCGGGACGATCGTCCGGCTCGGCATGCCGGTAGACCCCGGCCACCTGACCCTGGTAGGGCGGTTGGGAGGGATGCACGTGCTCGGATTGCCCGGTTCGGCGCGCTCGCCACGGATGCACGGCTTCGACCGGGTGCTGCAACGGACCGTCGCCGGCATCGAGGTGTCGAGCGCGGATATCGCCGGCATGGGCGCGGGCGGACTGCTCAAGGAAATGGCGAACCGGCCAAGGCCCGGCGAGAGACATGGCGCTGCGAGCCGAAACAACGGAATCGCTGGCATCGTGCTCGCGGCCGGCCAGTCACGCCGCATGGGCGAGGTCAACAAGCTGCTGGCCGAGATCGAGGGAATCCCCATGGTGGTTCGCGCGGTGGATGCGGCCGTCGCCTCCGGTGCCGACCCGGTGGTGGTGGTGACCGGCCACGAGGCGGGGGATATCCGCGCGGCGCTTGCCGGACGGCCGGTCCGCTTCGTCCACAACCCGGACTATGCCGCGGGCCTGTCGGGCTCTCTCAAGGCGGCGCTCGCGGCCGTCCCCGACGAAGTCGAGGGCGCATTGATCTGTCTCGGCGACATGCCGCACGTGACCGCCGCGCACATGACGCGGCTCGTGGAGACCTTCGAGGCCCAGGACCAGCCCGCGATTTGCGTCCCCACCCACGATGGAAAACGCGGCAATCCCTCGCTCTGGCACCGGGAATTCTTCGCGGAAATGCGCGAGATCGGGGGCGACGCGGGCGCGCGCCACCTGATCGGCAAGCACGCCGACTCCGTCGTCGAGGTGGAGATGGCGGACCCGGGCGTCCTGCTCGATATCGATACGCCCGAAGCGCTGGCCGAGGCTCGAAGAGCGCCCCGCTGAAGAGGCGCTACTTGGCCGCGGCCTCCTTGAGATAGGCGATCAGGTTCACGCGGTCCTTCTCCTTCTTCAGCCCCTTGAAAACCATGCGTGTCTTGGCCTTCTTCTTGCCGATAAAGGAGCCCACAAACGGCTTGGGGTTCTTGAGATAGGTGAACAGGGTCTTCTCGCTCCACACGAGACCCTTGGCGCCCGCCGCCCTCATGTCCTTGGAATACTTGAACTTGGCGAGAGTTCCCGCGGTGCGCCCGAAGACGCCGTTGAGATTGGGCCCAACGCCCTTCTTGCCCGCAACCACCTTGTGGCAGGCCTTGCATTTGGCGAAGACCTTCTTGCCTTTCTTGACGTCGCCGGCCGCTTGGGCCGGCGCACCGGCCACGATCGCATCGGCCGCGACGACGCCGGCCGAGAGGATGAGCATGACCGTCAGGCCGCGGAAAATCGTGAGCACGTCCTTCTGCCTCCGAACGAGTAAAGAGGTATCTTGTTTACCTGTTTACCAGAGAATCGGGAACGAACAAGCGCAAGATCAGTTCGCCGTTGTCCCGGCGGTGCTTGCCAGATAGGCGGCGGGAAGCTCGCGGAAATCGGTCATCAGCGAGCCGAACCCTTCGATTACGTCGTCATAGCCGTTCGCCCGCATCGCATACCAGTAGGTCGCGGTGTTGATCGCGAGCACCGGCTTCTTGAGCCACTTCTCGGCCTCGCCGGCGAGGCTCGCCATGGCGAGGTTGGTGCCGCACTGCACCAGCGCCTCGACGTCATGTTCGTTGAGCTCGATCAGCGCCTCGCGCAACTCGTCCTCGGTCACCTGGGCGATCATCGCCGGGCTTTCGCATTTCAGCCCCTTGATGGCGACGACCTCGAAGCCGCAATCCTCGAAGAACTTCTTCACGTTCTCGTCGCCGACCGGCCAGTACGGGGTGAGCACGCCGATCCGCCTGATGTCGCCGTAGCAGCGGAGCGCCGCCTGGCAGGCATCCGAGCCCATCGCCACGCCGAGGCCGGAGAGCTTCTTGACCTGCTCGCGCAGCTCGATGCTCTTGGCGAGCCCGTCCCAGAACGTCTCGGCCGACATGCCCATGACGATGTAGTCGGGGTTGCAGGTCACCACCCGCAGGATCGCGTTGTCGAACTCGCGCCGGATATTGTCCATCAGGCGGTTAAAATCCTCGTCGGAGTGCACCGGTTCGTCGGGGATCCAGATGCGGACGTGGTGGTTGGTCACGCCGGGCGGGCGCATGTCGTCGAACTCGGGCTGCACGGAGGTGTTGGTCGACGGCGCGATGACGCCCCAATTGGCGCGCCAGCCGATGGAATCGGTCATTGTGTCTCCTTCGAAGCCGGGTCTATTCAGCCGCGTCCGCCGCCGCCGGTCTGGCCTGTTCGGGCGCAAGATCCTCAAGCGCTTTCCGGACCTCGGAAAGCGGCATGACGTCGGCGTATTTCTGGTCCATATCGAACAGGTTCGCCTCGTGCGGCCCCTGGGCGCGGTCGCCCGAGCATTCGGCCGGAACGATGGGGCGGAATCCGTAGCCCATCGCATCGACGACTGTCGCCCGGACGCAGCCGCTCGTCGTGCAGCCGGTGACGATGGCGGTGTCCACACCGCGCTTGGCGAGCCAGTTGGCGAGGTCGGTGGCGAAAAATCCGGAGGGATAGTGCTTGTTGATCACCCGCTCCCCGGGCCGCGGCGCGAGCTGGTCGACAACCGCGGTCGCATGGGTGTTGGGCACAAGGTCCCGCAGCCCGGGCGACTTGAGATTGAAGATGCCGTCCTCGCTGCGGTCGGTCGCGTAGCTGTGGGTCGTGAACGCGACCGGCAGGTCGAGATGCCGTGCGAGACCAAGAAGCTCCTCGGTTCGGTCGATCGCCGACTGGATACTCCCGCCGCCGAACATCTCGGGGTCGTTGAAGGCGTTGATGAAGTCGATGACGATCAACGCCGGCTTTTCGCCGAACCCGACGCGATTGCCGAAACCCTGCTTTTCGTAGATGTCGAGGCCGTCAGCCACGATGCCCTCCCCGCCGTCATGAGACGGCCAGAGCTTAGCCGCCGCCCGATGCGCCAGCAAGGCAGAGCTGACTCAAGACGAAATGGCTGTTCCCTTCACGCCATACTCGATTTCGTCCTATGGGAATGCTGTGACGAACTTCTACCGTTAGAGATTGGAGCGCATCTTCATGATCGTTTTGAATTCTTTGCTTATTTCTTTCAATTTGTGTCCCATGGTGTGATTTTCGGGCTTCAGATCGCGCGCGAGTTCACCGTTCCATTTGCTAATCAACCTGAGGGTTGCTTCCAGTGTGAATGCCGTCTTACCTGGCGGCTCTTTCAGGGCTTCGTACGCCAAATTGGCGAGATCGCCTAACTCGACCTCGCCTTTCGCGACGGCGAAATCTTCGAACGGCACTTGAGGTCCGTCTCCGAACGAGAGAAGGACAACATCCGTACGACGGTCATGCGTTACATGCACCTTAACCTTGTCGGATCTCGACGCTACGGCCGCGACCGACATGACCTTTTCGTTCTCCCCGGGGTCCGGCAATTGCGCAATGATTCTGACAGTCCACTCTTGTCCCAGTCTCTTGATGAGAAAAGAACGAAACTCGTCCACAGAAGACCAGTTACGCGTAGCGGCCCGATTCTTGTACACCATGAACCCTTCTCTGGCGCTCGTCACGGTACCCAGACCTGCCCGGTCGGCAACGGCACGCCCGAAGATTGCAGATAATTCACCTCTTGAAAGAACCAGGAGCCCGGGCGTGCCAATCCAGGATCCGTCGCCCAAACGAATTTGTCTCCGGCCTTTAACATTTTGTCCAAGAAATACCGGTTGGCCGCCCACCGCATCGCCTGGTTCGGCAGTGCTGCCCAAGCCGCGGACCCGATATCGAACCGCCGCGCGCCCAGATCGTCCGACACGGTAATGTAACGGGGAAAGCTCCCGATCACGCTAATGCCCACTACACATCCTTTCCTACAGGCGCCCAATCTATCTTAGATTGGCTTAGCGTCGCAAAATTATCAACCTAACCGGGTATCGGGATCTTCCGACCGAACCCCTGTGTCGGGTCAGGAGGGAATCGCCCGCCGCACGGCGGGATAGACGGCACCGAGGGTGAGGCCTCGCAACGCCATGAAGGCGGCGAAGGCGAACCACAGCCCGTGATTGCCCCAGAGAGGGATCAGAACGGCGCAGAGAATCAGATAAAGCACGACGGAGACGATCATCATGTTCCGCATATGGCGGCCCATCGTGGCGCCGAGGAAAATGCCGTCGAACTGGAATGCCGCCACCGACAGGGCGGGCATCGCGACCGACCAGGGGAGGTAGACGCCGGCAGCCTCCCGCACTTCCTCGATGCCGGTCAACAGCCCGACGACTCCCTCTCCGGCGGCCGCGTAGACCAGAACGAAACCCGCCGCGGTCACGACGGCCCAGAAAGACGAGACGCGGATCGCCGCCCGCAGCTCCGCCCGGTCGGCGGCGCCGACCGCCCGTCCGACCATGGCCTGGGCCGCGTGCGCGAAACCGTCAAGCCCATGCGCCATGAAGATCTGGAAGTTCATCAGCACGGCGTTGGCGGCGAGAAGCACGTCGCCCATCCGCGCGCCCTGGGCGGTGAAATAGGCGAAGGCGAAGACCAGGCAGACGGTGCGGACGAAAATGTCGGCATTGAGGCCGAGCGTCATACGCATCCGGCGACGCGACCAAACCCGGTCCCAGTTAATCCGGCCCGCGATCTCGCGAACCGCGCCCCGCATCAGCCACAACGCGAGGGCCAGCCCGGCGAACTCGGCGATCACCGTCGCCAGCGCGACCCCGAACACGCCCCATCCGAGCCCGACCACGAAGAGGATGTCGAGCACGATATTGAGGCCGTTCATCCAGAGCTGGACATAGAGCGTCGCCCGCGTGTTTTGCAGGCCAAGAAACCAACCGAGGATCACGTAGATCGAAAGCGCCGCGGGCGCCCCCCAGATCCGGGTCAGCACGTAGACCCGGGCGGACCCTTCCACATCGGCGCTGGCCTCGACGAGGTCGAAGACAGCGGCGACGATCAGCGTCTGGGCGGCGAGGGTGACAAAGGCTATGGCCCCGGCGATCGTCAGCGCGCGAACGACCGCGGCCAGCACCTCGTCGGAATTTCCCGCGCCGTGCGCCTGCGCGGTCAGGCCGGCGGTCCCCATGCGCAGAAAGCCGAACCCCCAATAGATGAAGTTGAAGACCATGCTGCCGAGCGCCACCGCGCCGAGATGGTGAGGCTCCGGCAAATGGCCGACCACGGCGGTGTCCACGGCGCCGAGCAGCGGCACCGATATGTTGGACAGGATGATCGGGACGGAAAGGCGCCAGACCGCGCGGTGATGCTCCGCGGAGCCCGCGATCATTGCGCCGGCACCGTCCTCCGCCGTGCGGCCAGCGCGAGCGCGGCAAGTCCGCTGACCGCGGCCAGCACCAGTATCGCGAGGTCCGGCCGGCCGAGATCCATCAGCCCGCCGACCGTGATGGGCCCGAGCGCGAAACCGATGCTGAGCCCGGTGGACGTGAAGCCGAAGGCGAGGCCCAGCGATTCGGCGGGAGCGGAGGCGCGCACGATCAGATCGCGCGACGGGCTGGACACACCGAGCAGAAAGCCGCTTGCGGCGACGACCGCGAGCCCGGCCAGAAAACCGCCGAGCCCCAGGGCGAGCAGCGCGAGCACCGCCGCGCCGCCGGCCACCGTCCACATCGCGAGCCGGTCGTGCGCGGAGATCCGGTCCGCGAGCACGCCGCCGAACAGCACCGCGCCGGCCATGGCGACCATGAACACCGTCAGCGACAAATTCCCGCTGGCGAGGTCGGCTCCGTAGAGCTCCATCATGGCGATCGCGAGGAACCCGGCCATGCCCCCGATGGTCATCGAGGTAAACAGGAAGAACAGGAAGATCCGGATCATCGGGCCTTCCGTCATCGCCATCAGCCGTGCCCGCACATCGAAGCGTTCCACCTGGGAGGTCCGGCTGGCGTCCACCTCGACGGGCTCGTCCTCGAAGGCGGTCCGCCGCCACTGGATCGCCGCAGCGACGGCGAGCCCGACGATCCCGGCCCCGATCAACGCGCCGCGCCAGCCGAACGCCGCGCTGAGCCCGGCTATCGACATCGGCGCGATGGCCCAACCGACATAGCCGACGAAGCTGTGCAGGCTGACGGTCCGCCCGAGCCATGCGGGGTCGACCCGCCGCGCGAGGATGGAGAGGTCGGCCGGGTGAAACACGCTGTTCCCGACTCCGGCTATCGCCATGAGCAGGACCACTTGCCAATAGGCATCGACTCCGCCGGCGAGCGTGAAGCTACCGCCGAGGAGGACCAGTCCGATCACCAGGATCAGGCGGCCGCCATAGCGGTCGACCAGCAGGCCAACGGGGATCTGGGCGAGGCTGGTGGCGATCGAAAAGACCGTCATCAGCGCACCCAGCGCGACGTAGCTGACATCGAACGCCTCGCGCAGCGCCGGGAACAGCGGCGCCACCGCCACGGAACTCAGATGGCTGTAGCAATGGCCCGCGCTGATCAGCGAAACGACGGTGCGCTGGCCGGAAAGCGCGCGCGAGGCCGTCGAACTCATGGTTCGCCGCCCCGGGCGGCGCCTAGTTCGCCTTCTCGGCGTCCCTGGCGACCTGCATGCGGACGATCTTGTCGGGATCGGCGACCGCGCCGCCGCGCCGGCTGTCGCCGCGCTTCAGCTTGTCGACGAATTCCATGCCTTCGGTCACCTTGCCCCAGACGGTGTACTGCCCGTCGAGATGAGGCGCTGGCGCGAACATGATGAAGAACTGGCTGTCGGCGCTGTCGGGGTCCTGGGTGCGGGCCATGGAAGTGACGCCCCTGACATGGGGTTCGTTCGAGAATTCCGCCGGAAGCTTGTTGCCCGACCCGCTGGTTCCCGTTCCCGTCGGATCGCCGCCCTGGGCCATGAACCCGTCGATGACGCGGTGAAACGCGACTCCGTCATAAAACCCGGACCGGGTCAGGCGCTTGATCTGCTCGACATGCTTGGGTGCGAGGTCGGGCCGCATCTCGATGACGACGCGTCCGTGTTCGAGGTCCATGTAGAGCGTGTTTTCTGGATCGGCCGCGGCCGCTTCGGTGGTCATGAGCGCTGCTCCCAGGAGGATGGCGATCGCACCCACCAGCCGACTCCGTTTCATGGCGCCTCTCGATCTGGACAGTGGATGGGGAATGGCCCGCACCATAGACTAGCGAGTCCCGGGGTCAAACGCGGAATGCCGACTGCACCTCGCCGGGGTAGAGGTCCTCCGGTTCGAGCTTGCGGTGGCAGAGCCCCTGATCGTAGCAGAACCTCAGGAACGCCTCGATGGTCGGGCGGTTGGGCTCGATCCCGTAAGGCCAGTAGTCGCCGCCGGGAAAGATGTCGCCGCCGAGTTCGGGCACCATGTCGTAGATCCACGGCACCGGGATCTGCGAATGGGTGACGCTGGTGAGCCTGGCGACGCTCCGCTTCTTGGCGGCCTCGAAGCCGTTCAGCAGGTTCATCGCGATCCACGGATGCTTCTCGTATGTGTCCCGCCGGATCGCGACGGTATGCATGATCGGGTAGACACCGGTCCGCCTGAAGTAGTCCTCCTCCTGGGCCCGGTAATCGGGGATCAGCCGTTCAATCCGGCCTTCGCCGTCGAGGAACGCGTTCGGCGGACGGGCGGAGATCAACGCGTCGATATCGCCCGCGAGAAGCATTTCGGTAAGCGACCGGTCGGGAACCTGGCGGTAGCGGATTCCGTCGGGAAGCTTGAGATGGGCAAGCTCGATCCTGCCCGGCTCGTTGACACCGGCCTGCACCCAGTCGACATCCTCGAGCGGGATCCCGGCATCCTCGGCGAGCCAGCCCCGCGCGTAGACCGTCGCGGTCTGCGACCACTCCGGAATGCCGATCCGCTTGCCGGCGAGGTCCGCCACCTCCCGCACCTTTCCGTCCGCGGCGACGTACCAGGCCGAATGCCGGAATACGCGGGAGACGAAGACCGGGATGCCGGTGATCGGAGGGTTCGGTTGCGACACGATCGAGCAGTACTTGGCGAAGGAAAGTTCGGAAACGTCCCACTCCCAGGCGCTCGCGAAACGGTAGAAGATCTCCTCGACGTCGAGGTTGAGCCAGGTAAGGTCGATTCCTTCGGCATCGACCTTGCCCTGCAGCAGGTCCCGGGTGTGGTCGTACTCGTCCATCGCCAGCGTCAGGTGGATGTTTGCCATGCTGCCTCTCCGCCAAGGGTGACCGGCCGCGAGAGTGCCTTCTGGCGGGGGTGTGCGCAACGCTCGCCCCGGGACTATTATGGGCCCGCCGCTAATGGGAGAAGGTTGGGTGGCGAAACGCGAGAAAATCGATCCGGAAGCGGCAAAAGAAGAGATTCTTGCCTATTGCAAACGCAAGGGCGCGCTTGCCGTGGGCGTCGCCAACCTGGATGCGCTGGAGCGCATCGCGCCGCCGGGCCACCGCCCGACCGACCTGATGCCGAAGGTGAAATCCGTCATCGCGCTCGGCGTCGGCGGTCAAACCCAGGGCGCATGGGCGGTGCCGGCCAAGGCGCTCGGCTATTTCGGCAGCACCGAGGGCCGCGCCTACACCATCGCCTATGGCTGCGCCTTCTTCATCGAGAACCGGTTCGGCATCCGCTCGATCTACTGCCCCCCGGACATGGATACCGAATCGGGCCCGCGGGTGCCGCTGCAAAGCCTCAAGCTGCATGCCGAGGTCGCCGGAATCGGCGCGCGCTCCCTCGCGGGCGACATCCTCCTGCATCCCGATTTCGGCTACATGTATTTCGCCTCGGTGTTTACCGAGCTCGAACTTCCGCCGGACGAGCCGATGAAGGAGAACCCCTGCCCGGCGCCGTCCTGCGTCAGCCTCTACCGCAAGACCGGCCAGACTCCCTGCATGAAGTTCTGCCCGGTGCAGTGCCTGTCGGGCGAAATCGACGAAGACGGCAACCAGGCCGTGATGCGTTACGACATGGCGGCCTGCGCCGAGATGACCCAGCAGTTCGAGGCCGTGCCGTCGATGATCGCCGATGCCGTCGCCGCCAGCGACGAGATCGAGCGCGAGGATGCGCTGTTCGATTCCGACCAGAAGATCCTTTGGTACAAGATGTCGGTCGGCTCGGGCGGCCTGCTCGCCCAGTGTTTCGAATGCATGCGGGTTTGCCCGATCGCCACCCAGGCACCGCAGGCAGACCCGGTGCGCCGTTTCCATTTTGCCGATGACAACGGCGACTAGATGACGCGCGGCCTGAACCGGGTCCAGATGGGCCTGACCGAGGAAATGGTCGCGGCCTATGGCGAGACGATCTGGGATCTCAGCCATAATAATCAGGTCCGAATCGGCGACCCCATCCGGAACCTGGACTGGGAGCAAATCGAGGCGCAACGCGATGGCGCCGGGCTCGCGGACATACAAATCGCGGAGCGCATCGGCCTGACCCGAGAGCAGGTCACCCATATCCGGCTCCTGCTTGAGCATCGCAAGTTCCAACGCCATCACTATCACCGGCTCTACGAGCTTGGGGGAGGACGCCGCTTCCGGGCGGAGCGGTTCGTCCCCGTGGAGCGGCGCGCGAGCCTCGACAAGCGGGCGATGGCGCTCCGCGCGGCCCTCAATTTCGATCCTGGCGAAGCGACCCGTCATATCCGGACCGGCCGCTGGAAAGCCGTCACCCCCGCGAAGAGGTTGCGGGCGATGGCGGCGGAGAAGGGAAGCCGGCTGGCCGTTGTAGGGGACGGGGAGACGCTCGGCTGGAGCGCTGCGCTCGAACGCGCGCTGTCGATTGCCGGCGGGCTGGCGGAACGGGGTCTCGGGCGCGGGGATGTGATCGCGATCGACGATCCCCGGCCTTCCTCGCGCCTCCTGGCATACGCTGCCGCTTCGCTTTCGAGCGCGGTGCTTTGCCCGCTGCCGGGCAGGTTGCCGGGATCCACGCTCGCGCGATGCCTTGAGAAAACCTCCGCCCGGGCGCTGATCACATGCAGCGACGAATTCCGGGAACGACCGCCGCCGACGGTCGAAATCGTCACCGCCATCGAGGAGCTTTCGGATTCGGTTCCCAGGTCATGGGAAGAGGACGCGGTGGCGACCGATCCGCTGGCGGTCCTGTTTGCCGGACTCGACGAACGGACGCCGCGCGCGGTCGTGCACAACGCGCAGACCCTGCTCGCCGGATCCGAATGGGCCGTCGCGCGGTTCGGTGTCTCGGCGGAGGATCGCATCGCGGTCGCATCGCGTGCGCCCGACCATGTCGTCGTCGCCCTCAACATGGCGCTCGTTTCGGGTGCCGCCATATGCGGCCCGGATGCCGGAGCGACGGTTGCCGTCGGAGCGCCGCTGCCGGGCGCGCGCCTGACGCTCGCGGCGGATGCAGGGTGCCGGGTGTGGATCGCGCCGGAAACCCAGCTCGCGCTTGCCGCCTCTCCCGAAACGCCCGACACGCTGGAACCGGCGCCCGGCGTGTCGCTCCGCCTTGTTGGCGAAGACGGCGAGATCGTGGGCCCGGCCGGTGAAGGCGAGATCGAACTGCGCGGCCCCAACCTCGCCCCTTCCTATCTCGACGACGAGGCGGCAAACCGCGGCGCGTTCACCGGCGACCGCTGGTGGCGAACCGGATCCCGGGCGAGGATCGACGAGGCCGGGACGGTCGCCCTGCTTGGCAAGGTGTGACTTGGGCAGGGAGGAGTCGGGCATGAGCTACGCCATACCGGTTGTCGAACCCGCGACGGTGGGGATCGCGGGCAGCGATCTCCGCTTTCCGGTTCGCCGGATCTATACGATCGGGCGGAACTATGCGGCCCACGCCGCGGAAACGGGGCTGGGAGGCGCGGGCGGATCCAGGCCGGGGGTTTCCCTCAAACCGGCGGATTCGGTGATCGCCGACGGTGCATCCCTGCCCTACCCACCGGGAACGAACCAGCTCGAACCGGAGGTCGAGATGGTGGCGGCGATCGGCAAAGGCGGTTCCGACATTCACCGCGAGGCCTCCCTCGACCACGTCTTCGGCTACGCCGTCGGGTTCGACATGATCCGGCGCGACATCATGCATGCCTGCATCGCCGATCAGCACTCGTGGGATCTCTGCAAGAGCTTCGACGGCGCGTCCCCGATGAGCGATCTCGCGCCGGCGGCGGAGATCGGTCATCCCGCGAGCGGCGCCATCACCCTGACCATCAACGGTGCCGAGCGTCAGCGGGGCGATCTGTCGGATCTCATATGGCCTGTCGCCGAGATCGTCGCGCGTCTGTCGTCGCTGAGCCGGTTGGAGCCCGGCGACCTGATATTCACCGGCACGCCCAAGGGGCCCGGCAAGGTGGAACGGGGCGACAGGCTGAACGGTGTCGTGGAAGGAATCGGCAGCCTGACGATCGACATCGTCTGATCGAGGCGTCGTCCCGGACCCAAACTGTCAGGCTATCAGGCTCGTCAACCCTTCCGGCAGCCTGGTACGCCCGGTCAGACGGGCCCCGGCAAGCTGCCCGGCCTTCAGACTCAGCACGGATGTAAGATCGGCGCCATCGAGATTGGCATCGTCGAGCACTGCGCCAAGAAGATCGGCGCCCGCTAGATCGGTATCGGACAAATCGGCGCCGGTGAGATCGGCCCTGACCAGTTCTGCATCGACAAGCCGGGCACCACGCAACGAGGCGCCGATCAGAACGGCATCGTGCAGGAGAGCTCCGCCGAGATCGGCACCCGCCAGATCGGCGTTCCGAAGTTGGGCGCGCCTGAGCTCCGCCCGGCGCAGGCTTGTTCCCTCGAACACGGCGCCGTGCAGCGTGTAGCCGTGGAGATTCGTCCCGTCGAGGTCGAGATCCCGGAATTCGGCCCGCTCGCCCCCCTTGCCGGCGCTCAGCACCCAGCTCAGGTGGCGCTCGAACCGTTTGCGGAACGCGTCATCTTCGATTCGCTTCACCATCCCCTCCGGGCGCTTCCCCGCCAATCCTTGTCGCCGCACGGTGTCGATTCGGTTCACCCGGTGCAACCCTGTGGGAGACCGTCCCCGGGCGCATGGTTTGATTATGCTCCGGGCCAGCCCTACCATACGGACTCGCCGGTCTCGGATGACATTTCAGCGGAATAGCCGATTGAAGAGAAAATTATCCACCTCCGCCGGGGTCGTAGCGTTGGCGGCGCTGCTCGGCGCATGCGGCGCGGCGAACTGGTTTTCGAGTTCGGACGACAAGGCCCGAGATGCGGCGGACGCAAAGCCGGCAACTGGCCCGTCGAGTGCCGCCGCGTCGGCGCCCCCGGCGCCGAACTGGGATGAAATCCGCGCGAAGATGGCGGAGGGCTTGATCCCGGACCGCAAGAACGTCCGGCATTCGAAGGCGACGATCCCGCGCCAGAGCGAGGAACTCGACCCGCCTGCAAAGGGAACGACCGGGAAGCCCCGCTAGACGCTAAAAAGGGCGGTCGGACACGCCGCGCCGGGTTGTCAGCGGACGCCAAACCATGCAGTTTCGCCGCCGACAAAGGACCGGCCCCAATCGGGGCGGACCCGGAGAAACGGGAAACCGGTAGACCCATGAGCGGAGCGCCCGACAGCGAGCAGCAATTCTATCGGATCAAGCGGCTGCCGCCATACGTCTTCGCCGAGGTGAACGCGATGAAGGCGGCGGCGCGGGCGGCCGGCGAAGACATCATCGATTTCGGGATGGGCAACCCGGATGCTCCCTCCCCGCCGCATGTCGTCGCCAAGCTGGTCGAGGCGGTGCAGGACCCCAAGACCCACCGCTATTCTAACTCGCGCGGCATTCGCGGGCTCAGGCGTGCGATCGCGGCCTATTACGAGCGCCGCTTCGGGGTGGGACTCGACCCCGAGCGCGAGGCCATCGCCACCCTGGGTTCCAAGGAAGGGTTCGCCAATCTGGCGATGGCAATCACCAGCCCCGGCGACGTGGTCATCGTGCCCAACCCGTCCTACCCGATCCATGCCTACGGATTCATCATCGCGGGCGGCGCGCTGCGCCATGTCCCGGTGGGTCCCGGTATCGATTTCCTGTCCGAGATCGAACGAGCCGCGCGCTACAGCGTCCCCGCGCCGCTTGCGGTGATCCTGAACTTCCCGGCCAACCCGACCGCGCACACCGTGGATCTCGGGTTCTACGAGGAGGTGGTCGATTTCTGCCGGTCGCGCGGGATCTATGTGATCTCGGACCTGGCCTATGCGGAGATCTATTTCGACGACAACCCGCCGCCGTCGATCCTGCAGATTCCCGGCGCCATCGACATCGCGGTCGAGTTCACCTCGCTCAGCAAGACCTATTCGATGCCGGGCTGGCGGATCGGTTTCGCCGTCGGCAACCGGAAGCTGATCGAGGCGCTGGCCCGGGTGAAGTCCTATCTCGACTATGGCGCGTTCACGCCGGTTCAGGTCGCCGCCGTGGCCGCGCTCAACGGCCCGCAGGAGTGCATCGAGGAAACCCGCGCGCTCTATAGACGCCGGCGGGACGTGCTGGTCGAGAGTTTCGGCGCCGCGGGTTGGGAGATTCCGCCGCCAGGCGCGACCATGTTCGCCTGGGCACCGATCCCGCCCCGGTTCTCGAATATCGGATCGCTCGAATTCTCCAAGCTCCTGTTGGAGGAGGCGAAGGTCGCGGTCTCTCCAGGCGTCGGATTCGGGGAATACGGCGAGGGTTACGTGCGGATCGCGCTGGTCGAGAACCGCCACCGGATCCGTCAGGCCGCGCGCAACGTTCGCCGCTTCCTCGCGGATACCGATCGCCTGGTCGCCGCGCCGAAGCGGGCGGTCCAGGCCTGATGCCACCGCTCTCCGTCGCGCTCGCCGGTCTCGGCACGGTCGGCGCGGGCGTGTTCGCCCTGCTCAAGAACCAGGCGGAAACCCTCACGGACCGCGCCGGTCGCCCGATCGAAGTGGTCGCCGTGTCGGCGCGGGACAGGGCTCGCGATCGGGGCCTGGATCTCGACGGCGTCGCCTGGTTCGACGATGCGGTCGATATGGCGCGCAAGGCCGAAGCGGACGTATTCGTCGAACTGATCGGCGGCGAGGACGGCATCGCCAGAGCGGCTTGCGACGCGGCGCTGTCCTCGGGCCGAGACGTGGTGACCGCCAACAAGGCGCTGCTCGCCCGGCACGGGACGGACCTCGCCAAACGCGCGGAAGCGGGCGGGCGAACGCTGGGCTACGAGGCCGCGGTCGCGGGCGGCATTCCGATCGTCAAGGCGCTGCGGGAAGGGCTCGCCGCCAACCGGATCGCCGCGATCTACGGCATCCTCAACGGAACCTGCAATTACATTCTGACCCAAATGCGCGAATCCGGCCGGCCGTTCGACGAGGTTCTCGCCGACGCGCAGGCTCTGGGCTATGCCGAGGCGGACCCTGCCTTCGACATCGACGGTGTCGACGCGGCCCACAAACTCGCCATTTTGACCGCACTCGGATTCGGCACGGAAGTCGACTTCGACGGCGTGCATGTCGAGGGAATCCGGCATGTCTCCGCCGACGACATCGCTTTTGCCGACGAGCTTGGCTACCGGATCAAATTGCTGGGTATCGCGCGGCGCACCGGCCACGGCATCGAGCAGCGGGTCCACCCTTGCATGATCCCCGACAGCGCACCGATGGCCGGTGTGGAAGGTGTATTCAACGCGGTCGTTGCCGAGGGGGACAGCGTGGGGACAACGGTCTTCGAGGGGCGCGGCGCGGGGGCCGGCCCGACCGCGTCGGCGGTTGTCGCCGACCTCGTCGATCTGGCCCGCGGGCTCCGCCTCCCCGTTTTCGCGGTCCCCGCCGCCGGGCTGGCACCAGCCGAGACCGCCGCGATGGAGCGGCACGCCGGCCCCTACTACCTGCGGCTGATGGTGCTCGACCGGCCGGGCGTCATTGCCGACGTGGCGGCTGCCCTCCGCGACGAACAGATCTCGATGGAATCGATGATCCAGCGCGGCCGCGCGCCGGGCGGGGCGGTGCCGGTCGTGCTCACCACGCACGAGACGGAAGAGGCCGCGATGGCGCGCGCGCTTGCGCGGATCGAGACCCTTGGAAGCGTGGTGCAGCCGCCGCGCATGATTCGGATCGAATCGTTGGTAAGCTGACGGGCGAAAGGAGTCGGAGCATGACCGAACCCGCCTCGAATATGGACCGGAACCTTGCGCTCGAGGTGGTCAGGGTCACCGAGGCGGCGGCGCTCGCCGCGTCCCGCCTGATGGGGCGCGGCGACGAACAGGCCGCCGATCAGGTCGCCGTCGATGCGATGCGCGCCGCGCTCAACAGCCTCGCCATCGAGGGAACCGTGGTAATCGGCGAGGGCGAACGCGACGAGGCGCCGATGCTCTTTATCGGTGAAAAGGTGGGGGCAGGCAACGGACCCAAGATCGATATCGCGCTGGATCCGCTCGAGGGCACCACGATCACCGCCAAGGGGCTGACCAACGCGCTCGCGGTCGTCGCCATGGCGGAAGAGGACGGATTCCTCAATGCGCCCGACGTCTACATGGACAAGATCGCCGTCGGCGGCGGGCTCCCCGAAGGCGTGGTCGATCTCGACGAGAGCCCGGCGGCGAACCTCGAAAGCCTCGCCAGGGCGAAGGGCGTGGAGGTCTCCGACCTCGTCGCCTGCATTCTCGACCGGCCGCGTCACGAAGAGCTGATCGCGCGGGTGCGGGAGTCCGGAGCGCGGATCATGCTGATCACCGACGGCGACGTTTCCGGTGTCATCGCAACCTCGCAGCCGGAAAGCGGCGTCGACATCTATCTGGGCTCGGGCGGCGCTCCGGAAGGCGTTCTCGCCGCCGCCGCGCTGAGGTGCATCGGCGGTCAGATGCAGGGTCGGCTGATCTTTCGCAACGACGAGGAACGCGGCCGCGCGGCAAATTGCGGCATCGCCGATCTCGACCGCAAATACGGGCTTCTGGATCTCGCGAATGGCGATGTTATGTTCGCCGCCACCGGCGTGACCAACGGCACCATGCTGCGAGGTGTCAGGCGGGAACTCGGCCGCGCCTACACCCATTCGATGGTCATGCGCTCGAAGACCGGGACGGTGCGGCTGATCGAGGCCCACCACAACCTGGAGCGCAAGACGAGCCTCGAATACACCGGCCGCTAGACCGGATGCGGCGCCGGGACCGGGACTCCCGATGAACGTGGCCCTGTCCCGGGACTCCGCCTATCTCGATGTCGCACAATCGGCGTCGGGAAAGCGCTGGTATTCAAGAACGACGGACGACCGGCAGGCACTTGGCATCGCCGAGGCGAACGGGCTGCCCGAGATCGTCGCCCGCGTGCTCGCGGGGCGGGGCGTGGAGATCGGCGAAGTAGACGACTTCTTGAATCCGACGCTGCGAGCGGCGCTTCCCGACCCGTCCTCCCTCCGCGACATGGACCGCGCCTGCGAGCGCATCGTACAAGCGGTCAACGGCGGCGAACGGATCGGGGTCTTCGCCGACTACGATGTCGACGGAGCGACCTCGGCGGCGCTGCTGGTCCGCTTCTTCTCCGCCATCGGCCACGATCTCGCGGTCTACGTTCCCGACCGGATGTCGGAAGGATACGGCCCCAATATCGGCGGGCTTCGCGCGCTCCGGGCGGATGGAGTTTCTGTCGTGATCACAGTCGATTGCGGGACCACGGCGCACGAGCCGCTCGCGGAAGCCGCCGCGCTGGGCCTCGACGTCGTCGTGCTCGATCATCATGTCGCCGAGGCGGCTCTCCCCGAGGCGGTCGCGGTGGTCAACCCCAACAGGTTGGACGACGAAAACGATTGTCGCCAACTCGCGGCGGTTGGCGTCACCTTCCTGTTCGCGGTCGCGGTGAACCGGGCGCTCAGGGACGCGTGGTGGTATGGCGAGGGTCATGCGGAACCCGACCTGATGGCCTGGCTCGATCTTGTGGCTCTCGGGACGATCTGCGACGTGGTGCCGCTGACCGGCGTCAACCGCGCGCTGGTCGCCCAGGGTCTGAAGATCATGGCGCGCCGAAACAACCCGGGAATCGCGGCGCTCGCCGATGTCGCGGGGCTCGACGAACGCCCCGGCGCTTACCATGCGGGGTTCGTACTCGGCCCCCGGGTCAACGCCGGTGGACGGGTCGGTGAATCGGGGCTGGGCGCCAGGTTGCTCTCCTCCGACGATCCGACCGAAATCGCCGAGATCGCGGCGAGGCTCGACCGCTACAACAAGGAACGACGGGAAATTGAAGCCGGTGTGCTCGATCGTGCGATAGAACTCGCCGAAGCTCAGGACGCGGGAGCCGACGCCGCAAGGGAACCCGTGATCCTGGTCGCGGAGCAGGGCTGGCATCCGGGCGTGATCGGTATCGTGGCCTCGCGACTGCGAGAGCGATTCAACCGTCCCGCCTGCGTGGTGGCGATCGAAGGCGAAGTCGCGAAGGGTTCCGGCCGGTCGATACCCGGGGCGGCGCTGGGCTCGGCCGTGATCGCGGCCCGCCAGGCGGAGATCCTGATCGCCGGAGGCGGGCACGCAATGGCGGCAGGATTCGCGGTCGCGACGGAGCGGATAGAAGAGTTCAAGTCCTTTCTCGATGAGCACATAGCGCGGCAACTCGATTACAGGATTCCACCTGCTGGGCTCGCGATCGACGCCGCCTTGACGCCGAAAGGCGCCACCGCAAATATCGTCGACGCGCTGGAAGCGGTGGGTCCGTTCGGCGCCGGCAATCCGCGGCCGCGTTTCGCTCTCCCTAGGGTGAAGGTGGCGCGCGCCGATATCGTCGGCTCCGATCATGTCCGCTGTTTCCTTGTCGGCGCCGAAGGCGGTCCCCGGCTCAAGGGAGTCGCGTTTCGCTCCGTCGGCACCCCTCTTGGCGAGGCATTGCTTACGGTCGGTGGAGCGCCGCTTCATGTTGCGGGGCACCTCAAAGCCGATCGATGGAAGGGCCCGGACGCGGTCGAACTGGTGATCGAGGACGCGGCGAGGCTTTAATGCGGAGACCGTCAAGCGATCCGGGCGACGCGGGCCGAGGGGGATGAAGAAGGAGCGGAGCGTGTCGACGGCCGAGACACCCCGGGGTCGGCGCCGGAGCGGTTTGATCCGCTTCGGCCGTTGGCTGCGCTATCGCTTCGTCGTTCCCGTCAAGCGGAGCCGGCATCCGCCTCAATACACCGCCCGGGGCGTGGCGGTCGGTCTGTTCTGGGCGATGACGCCCACCGTCGGCATCCAGATGATGTTCGTCCTTGCCAATTGGCTGTTGGTCCGCCGTCTCGCGCCACGCTGGGACTTCAATGTCGTCCACGCGATGGCGTGGACCTGGGTCACCAATTTCGCGACGGTGTTGCCGTCATATTACTTATTCTATGTGACCGGTCAGTTGGTGCTCGGCCGGTGGGACGACCTCACCGGGTACGAGGGTTTCATCAAGCTCTGGGACGCGGGCACCGCGGGCGACAGGACGACCGACTACCTGCCGGGTGCCGTGTCGGCTCCGGATGTCTATTACGACGTCATCGTTGCCGGTTGGGGGCTGGCGATGCTGGTCGGTTGCCCTCCCTATGCAATCGTGGCTGGCTGGATCGGTTATGTCTGGTCGCTCAAGCTCGTGGTCGCCCGGAACCGGCTGATCGCGCGCAAGCGTTACGGCCACGACCCGAAGGACCCTGTGCAGACGGGCCGCCCCTACCCGGAACAGCGGGGCGGGAGCAGCGCCGGGCGACGCAGCAGTTGATTTCCGCCTGCGCTACGGCTACCTATCCCGCCTCGACCCCATCGTCTAGTGGCCTAGGACATCAGCCTTTCACGCTGAAGACACGGGTTCGACTCCCGTTGGGGTCGCCATAACTCCGCCCGGTTGCCCGAAATGCCGCAAACCGACACCGTCGCCGGGTCCGAATTCTGGACCGACGACACGCTGACCGGCCTGCTGGACCGCTGCGTCCGGGATCGTGGGGATCGACCCGCGATTCTCACCGCCGGCGAGACCGTGGACTACCGTACGCTCGCCGAGCGGGTCGGTGCGCTGGCTGGCGGGCTCGTTTCGCTCGGCATCGGCCGGGGAGACGTGGTCGCGGTCCAACTCCCCAACACCCCGGCCTTCCTCTACGCGATTCTCGCCGCTGCCCGCATCGGGGCCGTGACCAGCACCATCCATATGCCCTACGGCCCGCGCGAGGCCGCCGATGCGATCCGCCACGCCGATGCCAGGCTGGTATTCGCGGCAGCGACGGCGGGCGACCGGCAACCGGCCGAGGAGCTCGCGAGACTCCAACCGGACCTGCCCTCGCTTGCGCATGTCGTCGCCGTCGGCGGCCCGGAGCCGGCCGGTACACTGGCTTTCGACGATGTGGCGCGCCCCGATGTCGCGTTGCCCCCGCCACCCGCCGCCGGCGATCCTTATGTGATGCTGTTCACCTCGGGCACATCGTCGAGCCCGAAGGCGGTGCTTACGGACTATCGCCGGTTCCTCGCCAACGCCCGCCTCAACTGCAGCGAAAAGCAGATGGGTCCGGGCTCGATCATGCTCTCGGCGGCTCCCTTCACCCACCTGTTCGGGCTCTATTCCTTCCACCTGACGCTTTACGGAGGTGGCACGACGGCGCTATTGCCGGCTTTCAGCCCGCCCGGGCTGGTCGAAGCGATACGAAACTTCCGACCGAGCCACATCTTCGCGGCGCCCGCCCATATCGCCTCATGCCTGGAGGCGGGATTGCTGGACAGGGAGACACTCGCCCCCGTCCACTATTGCGTCGTCTCGGGCGCCAAGGCCGCACCGGCGTTTTATCGAAGGGCGCAGGAGGTTTTCGAAAACGGTCGCGTCGCCCAGCTCTGGGGCATGACGGAGTGCCAGTGCGGCATGTTCACCCGGCCCTATGAGGAAATCGAGCGGGCCGCGTGGGGCTGCGGGCGGCCAAGCCCGGGGAACGAGGCCAGGGTGTGCGACGCGGACGGCAACGCTCTGCCTGCCGGCGAGGAGGGCGAACTTCAGATCCGCGGCACGTCCGTGTTCGACGGCTATCACAGGAACGACGAGGCCAACGCGGCCTCGTTTACCGGCGACGGCTGGTTCCGCACCGGCGACCGCGCGGTGATCGACGACACCGGCGCGGTCTCCATCACCGGCCGCGAGAAGGACCTGATCAACCGGGGCGGCGTGAAGATCAACCCGGCGGATGTCGAGGAGGCGATCGACCGCCACCCCGACATCGTCCAGTCGGCGATTATCCCGATGCCGGATCGGGTTTTGGGCGAAAGATCGTGCTGCTTCGCGATCCCCCGCGACGGAGCCCAGCCGCGACTTGCCGACCTCGTCGCATGGCTCGACGGGGAAGGGATCGCCAAGCTCAAATGGCCCGAGCGCCTCATCCTGGTCGACGAGATGCCGCTCACCCCGACCCGGAAAGTTATCAAGGGGCGTCTGAGAATCCCCGACTGAACGCGGGAGCGTGCCATGGAGACCTACGAGACGATCGGCGTGGACATCGATCCGCGCGGGATCGCAACCGTCGCGCTGAACCGGCCCGACAGGCGCAACGCGATCAACCCGGACATGATGGACGAGCTGCTCTCCGCCCTGGAACGTCTGGGCGACGACGAAACCGTTCGGGCCATCGTGCTGCGCGGCAATGGCAAGGTGTTCTGCGCCGGGGGCGACCTGAACTGGATGCGCGACACCGAAGGCGCGACGGAGGACGCGGTGGCCCGCGATTCGGCGCGCCTGCAACGGGTGTATGCAGCAGCCGCGAGGTGCCCCAAGACGATCGTCGGCCGGCTGCACGGCGCGGCGATGGCGGGCGCTCTCGGTCTCGTTGCCTGCTGCGATGTCGCCATCGCGGAGAAAGAAACCAGGTTCTGCCTTTCGGAGGTGCGGATCGGCCTTGCCCCGGGGATCATCGCGGGGTTCCTGCTGCCCAAAATCGGCGCGGGCTGGTTTCGCTATCTGGCGACCGGGGCGGTGGTCTTCGGGACCGATGTCGCGGCGCGCGCGGGCCTGATACACGAGGTGGCCGAGGACAGCGCCGATCTCGATGCCCGTGTGGAAGCACATTGCCGCCTGGCGCTCGCCGCATCGCCGGAGGCGATCGCGGGCACCAAGGCGCTGGTCGCCGATCTCGGTTACGGGCCGGACCCGACGCTCTTCGAGACCGGTTTGGGCTGGAACGTGAAGACCCGGATGTCGGACGCCGCGCAGGAAGGCATCGGGGCGTTTCTCGAACGTCGCAAGGCGCGCTGGGTGGTCGACGCATAGCTCTCTCGATGCCACCATGGCACTGTCGATGAGGGAACGCCGCATGTTCGTCAAGGAGTCCTGGTACGTCGCCGCTACCGCCTCGGAGGTCGGCCGCACGCCGCTTGCGCGGTCGGTATGCAACGAGCCCATCGTCTTCTTCCGCAGCGAGGACGGAAGCCCTCGCGCCCTCGCCGACCGCTGTATCCACCGCCGTCTGCCGCTGTCCAGGGGCCGGCTCGTGGGCGACCGGCTGGTCTGCGGCTATCACGGCTTCGCCTATGACGCGGAGGGCAAATGCGTGGCCGTGCCGGGCCAGGAACGGGTGCCCCGCCGGGCGGCGCTCCGCGCTTACCCGATCGTCGAGAAGTACGGCTGGATCTGGATCTGGATGGGGGAGCCGGAGAACGCGGACACCGCGCTTCTTCCCGCGATGCCCGGGCTGGATGAGGACGGATGGGTGCCGTTCCGCGATCGCCTCAACGTCAAGGCGCATTACCAGCTTCTCGTCGACAACCTGATCGATCTCTCGCACGAGACCTATGTGCATACGTCCAGCATCGGCAACGATGCCGTCGCCGAAACGCCGATCGAGTCCCGCCGGCAGGATAACGAGGTGTTCGTCGACCGGATCATGCGCGACATCCCGCCGCCGCGCTTCTTCGCCGAAGCGGCCGGGACCGACGCCAATATCGACCGTTACCAGCTGGTCCATTTCCAGCCGCCCTGCTACGTGCATGTCGAGGTCCGCGCGGTGCCGCCGGGCGAAAACGACCCGAATGCCGGGGTGCGGTTCTTCGTACTCGACTGCCTGACGCCGGAGACCGAACGCACGACCAACTATTTCTGGGCGGTATCGCGAAATTTCCGGCTCGCTGACGGCGAATTCGGCGAATGGTGGCACCGGATCGTCCGCGGCATCTTCGAGGAGGACCGCGAAATCCTCGAAGCGCAACAGGCCTCGATCGAGACCGATACCAGCGGCGTGCGCACGGTCGACGTGGCGATCGACGGCGGCACTATCCTCGCCCGCCAGGTGGTCGACGGGCTGCTCGCCGCGGAGAGCGGCGCCATGCCCCGATCCGCAAGCGCCATCGGAGGGACGGGATGATGGACGGAGACCCCCAACGGAAGCCCGACGGGCATCTATACAATTACACGCGCGAGGGGTTCACGGGCGCGCGGACGAACGTCTCGCGGGCGGGGTATTCGCCCGCCTATACGCGGATCGAAGGCGAATACGCGCCGCGCCGTTTCGACATCGCCGACCTGTTCCCGGTGGAGGGCCGCCCGCTTCCCGTTGCGATCCTGCGGGGAGAGGGGATCGTTCTGGAAGCGGCGCGATACGCGGCCGCGATGGACTTCGCGATGCGCAATGTCGCCGCCGACGAAGTGCATTACATGGTCTCCGGCAATGCGCGCCTCGAAACCGATTTCGGCGCGCTCGACGTGAGGCATGGCGACTTCGTTCTGGTTCCGCGCGCCGTGGCCTGGCGCTATGTCGGGATCGATAAGCCGGTTCTGGCGCTGATCGCGGCATGCGAGGGCGCGCTCGCGATCGACCCGGATCCGCGCGCGGTGCTCAACACCGCGCTCGACGTGGATCAGCCGCTCCCGTTCGGCGACGGTACGCCCGGTGCCTACGAGGTCGTCCTGCGCCACCGCGGCGAAACCACATCCTATTTCTACGAGTTCGATCCGCTGGGCGGACAGGCGGCGCGCGGAACGCCGCAGGTTCGGCGGTTCAATATCGAAAGCGCCAAGGGGCTCGGCGTCGCCTTCGGGGGCATCGCGCCGGGACGGCTGATCGACGACGCGACGGGACGGTCGCTGTTCTACCACCTGGGCTCGCGGCGCAGCGACCGTCCGCCAATCCACTGCAACGCGGATTACGACGAAATTATCGTCTATGCCAGCGGGCCAGGAGCTTATGGCGGAATGACCGTGCCCGGCACCGTGGCGTGGACACCGAAGGGCATCGCGCATCACGGCGCCGAAGAGGATGTCGCGGAGCCCTACCAGGCGTGGCTTCTTGAAACGCGGGCGGACCTTTCGATGACGGAAGCAGGCCGTTCCGTCGCCCGGCTGATGGAAACCGGGGAGTACGGCATCCACCCGAACGACCGTTGAGGCGTCTGGGGCTAGCCGAACACCGCCGCCGCCTCGTCCTCCAGCATCGGACCGGTGACCGCCATGCCGCGCACGCCGCGCTCGGCAACCTCGTGACAGCGGAGATTCATCATCGGCGGCCCGCCCTCTCCCCGGATCTCGACCAGCCTCGGATGCGACAGCCCGAACACGACGCGGTCGAGTCCCGACCAGTAGGCGGCGACCGCGCACATCGCGCAGGGCTCGCAGCTCGTATAAAGCGTATAGCCGCCGAGCGCGGGACCGAGTTCCCGGCTCGCCGCGCGGATCAGGTTGATCTCGGCATGGCCGGTGACGTCGCCCGATGTGAGCATGTCGTTCTCCGCTTCGAGAACGATCTCGCCCGCCGCGTTCACCAGCACCGACCCGAAGGGCGGGTTGCCGTTCGCCGCCGCCCGGCGCGCCGCCGCCAGGGCCCGCCTCAACAGTTCTTCTTCGCCCATCGTCTGCTCCCCTCTTGTGGCGGCCGGGACCGCTTGCACCCCGGGACCCCGCCGCACCAAACTGTCCGCCCGCCGCGATCGTTACCCCGGGAGAGCCGTGAATGAAATTCGGCCTGTTTTACCTGCCGACCTACCTGCCCGAGACCCGCGACGCCCATACCCATTACCACAACATGGTCGAACAGGTCGTCTACGCCGACCGGATCGGCATCGATTACGCATGGATGGTTGAGCACCACTTCGTCCGCCATGGCGGTCTGTTGCCGGCGAACTACGCGTTTCTCGCGTTCCTCGCGGGGCGGACCGAGCGGATCCGGCTGGGTACCGGGGCGACGATCCTGCCGCTGAACGATCCGGTGCGGGTGGCGGAACAGGCGGCCGCTCTCGACCAGCTTTCGAAAGGACGCTTCGATTTCGGCGTCGGTCGCGGCTTCATCCGCGACGAGTTCGACGCCTTCGGAGTACCGATGGCGGAAAGCCGCGAGCGGGTCGAGGAAGGGGTCGACCTTATCAAGCAGGCGTGGTGCGAGCCGACGCTCGAATTCGATGGCGGCTTCCGGCCTGGAATGTCCGGCCTTCCGATTCTTCCGCCGGTGTACCAGAAGCCGCACCCGCCGATCTGGGTCGCCTGCCTGCTGTCGCCGGAGAGCTTCGAATGGACGGCGCGGGAGGGCCACAACCTTCTCTATGTCGCCTACCATGTCGACCACGACATCGCGGTCGAGCGCATCGGCTGGTACCGGGATGCCCTGCGGGAGGCGGGCCGGAGGATCGAGGACCACGAAATCTGCTGCGTGTACCACGCCCATTTCCTCGCCGAGGACGATAACGCCGTGCTCGAAGCGACGGTCCATGGCCCGATGGGCGAATATGCCGCCGCCGGGCTCGAAGCCACGCGCAGACCCGCCGATCCCGTGGCCTACAAGGGCTACGAGCAGCGGGACGCCGGGCAGCTCAGCTTCACCTTCGAATCCTATTTTCCCGCGCGCGTCCTGATGGGCGGGCCGGAGCAGGCGATCGAGCGGATCAAGGTGCTGTCGGACGTGGGTATCACCCAGATCGGGATGCTGGTCGATTTCGGCTCGCTGCCCCAAGCGGAGATCATGCGCTCACTGGAGGTCTTCGGAAAGGAAGTCCTGCCCCATGTGAGGGATCTGTAGGACGAGCCCGGTCTTGGCGGACCGGGTCCCAACCTTCTCGCCACCTTCGTCATATCGACCGGAGCCGACCCGAAGGGTTGGCGGAGCGGAGATATCCGTCACGCACGACGCAGCATCCGGGGCGAAAGATTTCTCCGCTCCGGTCGAAATGACGAGTGAGAACGCGGGCCCCTACGCCAGCCCCTTTTTCGCCAGCTCTTCCTTCGCCGAGGGCGTCTTTTGCAGCCCGTCCAGGCCCATCCCGCGCAGGACCGGCTCGGCCTTGGTGAACTGGATGTTGTCGTAGGGGACCACCTCGACGCGGTTGCCCCACGGATCGCGGAAATTCAGCCTGTCGCCGATCATTTCCGCCCCAAGCTCTTCGAGCGCCGCGCGGACGGTGCCGCGGTCGTCGACCACGAGCCCGAAATGTCGTTTTGCGTCGGGCGAGCCGCCGCTGTTCAGCGTCAACTGAATGAACTGGTCGCCCATGTCGATAAAGGCGTTGGTCTCGCCGCGCCCGCGCAGCTCGAACTCGAACACGGCGCCGTAAAACGCCAGAGCCTCGTCCAGATCGCCGACTTCGAGAACGACATGGTTGATGCCCATCACGCGGGCCTTCTTTCCGGTTTTCGCCATTTCGGCCTCCTTTCCTATCTCGGTGGCAAACGGACGGCGCCGTCGAGGCGGATCGTCTCGCCGTTGAGCAGGGGGTTCTCCACGATGTGCTGGACGAGGTGGGCGTATTCCCCCGGCGCGCCCAGTCGCGGCGGGAACTGGGTGATCGAAAGCAACCCCTCGCGCACTGCGTCGGGCACGCCGTCGAACATCGGCGTCTCCAGAATGCCCGGCGCGATGGCGACGACGCGCACACCGGCGCGGGCGAATTCGCGCGCGGCCGGCAACGTCATCGACACGATGGCCCCTTTCGATGCCGCATAGGCCGCCTGACCGATCTGCCCGTCATAAGCGGCGACCGAGGCGGTGTTGACAATCACCCCACGCTCTCCCGTCGCGGTCGGATCGAGACCGGACATCGCGGCCGCCGCAAGCCTCATCACGTTGAAGGTGCCGTACAGGTTGATATCGACCACGCGGGTGAAGTCCCCGAGCGGCATCGGTCCGCCGCGCCCGACGATGCGTCCCGCAACGCCGATCCCGGCGCAGTTCACCACGACCTGGGGCACCCCCACCGCGTCGGAGATTTCGGAGAGCGCCGCCTCTACCCCGTCGGGGCTGGTGACGTCGCAGCCGACACCGGCTCCGCCGATTTCGGCACCCACCGCCCGCGCCCCATCGCCGTTGAGGTCGACGATTCCGACCTTCGCCCCCAGCTCGGCCAGACGCCGCGCGCTCGCCGCGCCGAGCCCCGAGGCGCCGCCGGTCACCAGCGCCGAAATACCCGCGATATCCATGCCCGACTCCCTGTCCTGTGGCGCTGCCAGTTTACACTGCCCGCTCCCGCCCCTATAGCTGGCGCGAAACAGCAGCGGGGTCAAATCCGGGGTGTCGGAGTTCGAAAGCGACGTATTGCGGTGCGAATTGCGGGGACGGGTCGCGATTCTAACCCTCGACCGGGCCGAAAAGGGCAACGCGGTCAACAACCGGCTCATCCAGCACATAAACCGCTTTTTCCAGGCGCCGCCGGGCGATGCGCGGGCGGTTGTCCTATGCGGCGATGGCAGGCATTTCTGCGCCGGGCTCGACCTCTCGGAGCACAAGGAACGCGATCCGGTCGAGGCCTTCGAGACCTCGCGCTACTGGCACCGGACGCTCGACATGATGGAACTCGGCGGACTTCCCGTGGTCACAGCGATGCAGGGCGCGGTGATGGGGGGCGGGCTCGAGATCGCCGCGGCCACCCATGTCCGCGTCGCCGAGCCGAGCGCGATCTACCAGCTCCCGGAAGGCCAGCGCGGCTTTTTCGTGGGCGGCGGGGCGACCGTGCGCGTGACGCGCATCGTCGGCGCGGGCCGCACGACCGAGATGATGCTCACCGGGCGCCGCGTCTCGGCGGAGGAAGGCCAGGCGCTCGGCCTCTCGCACTACCTGGTCGGAGCAGGCGAAGCGTTCGACAAGGCCATGGAACTTGCCGAGACGATCGCGGGCAACGCCCCGATGGTCAACGCGATGGTCCTCGGCGCGATCGGCCGCATCGCGGATATGCCGAAACAGGAAGGGCTGTTTACCGAGTCGGTCGCCTCGGCCCTGACCCAGATCAGCCCCGATGCCCGGACCGGCATCGAGGCGTTCTTCGAGAGGCGCGAGGCGAAGTTCGAGCGGGACTAGGACGGGTCCGGACCCTGCGTGGCCGGGCGCACCTTCTCGATCCGGACCGCGAGCACGGCGCCGATCACCAGGGCGGCGCCGGCGAGCTGGAGCGGCGTGAGGACCTGGCCGAGGATCAGGAACCCGGCCGCGATAGTAAACACCGGCTCCAGATTCATCAGCAGCGCGGCGCGGATGGAGCCGATCATCGCGATGGCGCCGAAGAAGCCGAGCGTGGACACAGCGTAGAACAACGGCAGCGAGATCAGGCCGGCCCAGCCCTTGGCCGTCTGGGGCAGATCGACGTCACCCACGACCAGACAGATCACCAGATAAATCAGCCCCGCCGAAAGCTGCAGGTAAAACGTGAACAGGCGGGGATCCTGGGTACGCATCACCCCGCTGCTGCCGACCGTGATGATCGACCACGATATCGCCGCTCCTATGGCGAGCAGGGAGCCCCACAGATTCGGCCCCTTGCCGGACACGTCGAAGACCAGCATCAGCCCGGCGAAGGCGACGACCAGGCCGGCGACGATCGCCCGCGTGATCCGATCCTGCCGGAAAGCGATGGCGATCAGGGCAACCAGGATCGGGTAGATGTAGAAGATGGCGAAGGTAAGGCCGACCGCGATATGGGCGATCGAGTTGTAGAGGCAATAGGCCTGAACCGCGGCCAGCGCCCCGAGGGCGAGCGAGATCGCGCGCTCGCGGCGCGGCAGGGCAAAGCCGATGCCGGAGAAATGGAGCAGCGGGATGAAGACCAGCATCGCGCCGATATAGCGCGAGCTGATCGCCGCCAGCGGTTCGCCGCCGCCCTCGTAGGAGAACACCGCCCCCACGGTGGACGCGGTGAAGGTGATCGTGGCGCCGACCGCGAGTGCGACTCCGATCAGGCCGCGCCGCCGGACCGGATCGGCGAGGAGGCCGGCCAAATTCGAAAACTCGTGGCGGGTCCGCGCCGGCCCTTCAGTTGAGCTTCAGGAGCTTCTTCGCGTTGTGGAGGTAGAGCGCGTTGCGCTCGGAATCCGTGACCTCGATGTTGTCGAGGATCCGGATGGTCTCGCGGATATACATCGGCCCGCCCTCGGGATCGAACGGGCAGTCCGACGCGAAAAGGCACTTGTCGACGCCAAAAAAAGCGAGCCCGCAATCGGTCGCCGCATCCGAGCCGAAGGTCGCCGTATCGGCGTAGAACATCTTGAAGTAGTCGACCGGGCGCTTCTTCATCGAGGCGAGAAGGGCCTCGTAGTCCTCGTCCGCCGTCCGCGTGCCGAGCTGATCCCAGCCCGGCCCGACGCGGCCTTCGAAATAGGGGATCATCGCGCCCAGATGGTGCGAGATGATCTTGATGTCCGGCAGCTTGTCGAATATGCCCGAGAACACGATCCGGGCCATAGCGGCGGAGGTCTCGTAGGGCCATCCGAAGGTCCACCAGATCTCGTACTTGGACTTCTCCTCAGTCAGGTAATCGGGATGGTTGGCGGCGCGGGCCGGGTGCAGCCAGATCGGCAGGTCGTGCTGGGCCATCTTCTCGAAGAGCGGATAGAACTCGGGCTCGTCGAGGGGCCGGTTGTTGACGTGGCTGAAGATCTGCACGCCGCAGGCGTTGAGCTCGACGATGGCGCGGTCGATCTCCTTGACCGTCGCGTCCATGTTGTTCATCGGCAGCGAGGCGATAAAGCCGGGGAAACGGTCGGGGTAGCGCTTGCAGAGTTCGGCCATGCCGTCATTTGCAAGCCGCGCGAGTTCGGGCGTCCGGTCCGGGCCGGCGATGAACTCGATAGGCGGCATCGAGTTCGACAGAATCTGCTGGTATTCGCCGAATCCGTCCATCATGCGGAGCCTCGCTTCGACGTCGTAGAGAACCGGGATGTTCAGCCAGCGCTTGATCGGCCCCTTGTTGGGGATAACCTCCTGCATTCGCTCGAAATATTTCACCGGAAAAATGTGGTTGTAGATGTCGAGCTTCATGCCGGGTCCCCGCGCTCCGCCGCGCGGCGCATGCCGCGCGCAAACCGGCGGCATTATGGCGGGGGGTCCGAACCGTGCCAAGGAGAGGGCCGCGGACGGACGCGCGACTTGACAGGCGGTCGGGCGGCACCCAGCATGATCGGAGCGGTTCGCGGCCTGAGACCGAAAAAGGCGAGCCGCCGGACACATCGAAAAGGGGAGTGAGATGTTTAAGAAGCCTTTGCTGCTTGGGTGCCTCTCTGTTCTCGCGGCTGCCGCGGTCTGCGCTCCCGCCCTGGCCCAGGCCCTCAAGCCCGTGACGATCACGGTCCCGAGGAACAGCGTCTTCGTCCTCAGCGCCATGGGTGCCAAGGATGCCGGGATCTACAAGAAGCACGGGATCGACCTGACCGTCGATCCCCGGCCCTTCCGCGGCCACGCGGCGGGTCTGCCGGCCAAGGAGTGCATGGTCACTTACTATCCCGGGACGGCGGCGATCGCCCGCATCAACAAGGGGCTGGACTGGGTCATCATCGGCGGCGGGCTGACGGTGATGCAGGAGGTGTTTGTCCGCAACGAGACCCCGTTCAAGGCGGTCCCCGACCTGCGCGGCAAGAAATTCTCGAGCTGGTCGACCGGCGCCGGGGCCTTCAAGGCGACCCGGGCGGCGCTGATCGACGCCTACGGCATGGACGTGCTCAAGGACACCGATTTCGTGCAGGCGGCCGCGCCGGCGCTGTTCAAGTTCCTGGAAGGCGGCAAGGTCGATTCGATGTTCAACATCTCCTCGTTGACCGTCGCGGCCATGGCGCAGCCGGACAAGTACCGCTCAATCTTCTCGTCGAACGCCTATTGGAAGGAAAAGACCGGATACCCGGTCGTCTGGTCGGCGCCAGTGGTCGCGTGGCGGAGCTGGGTCGACGAGGACCCCGACCGGGCCAAGCGCTTCGTCGCGGCGTCCCACGAATCCTGGGAGTGGCTGCGCGACGGCAAGAACCTCGACGCGGCGGTGAAGAAGTACGGCCAGCTGGCCGCGGTGAAGAACCAGGCCCAGGCCGACGTGTATCGCCGCCTGCTGGCGGAAAAGCGGGTCTTCCTGACGGACTGGAACCAGAAGGTCATCGATTCGCAGTGGGCGTTCCTCGAAATGGCCCAGAAGCGCGGCGTGATCGACAAGGTGCCGGACAAGGCGAAGCACGGGCTGATCCTCAAGTAGCGGACGCCCACACGGTTCGAGTTGCGCCGGGTCGGGTTCCGGCCCGGCGCCTCGTGCCGGCTCAGGCGCGGAACAGCGCGCCGAGCGAGTCGATCGCCGTTTCCTTGCCGACGGCGCGGAGCGCCGACCAGAGAATTGTCTGGTTCGAGCTCAGCACCGGGCGCTCCACCGTCGCGGCCAGGTTTTTCAGCGATCCGAAAGTCGGCAGATCGGTGGCGAGCAGGACCACCGCCTCCGCGCTCTCGACATCGAGACCTGCGACCAGATCGCGGAGACGTGCCGCATCGACAAGCGGCACATCGGCCATTTGCCGGATATCGAGAGTGGCATCGTCCGTAATCGAGAACCCGAGTTCGGCGAAGAACGGCGGCGCGAGCGCGTGGATCGCCGCGGGATAGGGCGTGCCGAGCGCGAACCGTGCGATGCCGAGATGCGCGAACGCGTCGCGAAGCGCCGTCCAGGCCGAGATGCAGGGAAAGCCGGTGCGGGCGGCGATCGCCCGGGTGCGCGCCTCGTTCCAGCCGGGCTCCATGATGAATGTCGTCACCATGTCGGCATAGACGATCGCGTCGACCCCGGTCGCGGCGAGTTCGTCGACAGCGCGGTCGACATTTTGCTCCATCGAATGCACCGCCGCGGGGGTGAGCTCGCCTTTCGCGAGGATCCGGGTGGCGTAGAGCGCGACGCCGGCGGGTAGGACCGACCATAATTCCGGTTCCAAGACGCCGTTGTTGGCCGGCACGATCAGCCCGATCCGTCCCGCTTCCCCAAACATCGTTCAGCCCCAGTCCACTTCGTCGCGGCGGAGCCAGCGCCCGCGCGGCTCGTCCCCGACATATCGACCGTCTTCCACGATCACGCGGCCGCGAAGCACCGTGAGTACCGGCCAGCCGGTCAGTGCCGTTCCCTCGAAGGGCGAACGCCCGGCGCGGGAGCGGATGGTGGCGGCATCGACGGTACGCGTGAGTTCTGGGTCGATCAGGACCAGATCGGCGTCCGCACCGACCGCGAGCCGGCCCTTGCGATGGGCGATCCCGAACAGACGCGCGGGCACCGAGGACAGCGCCGCCGCGACGCGCGTCCACGGAATTTCGCCCGAGGCGGCGAGATCGGCCGTTGCCGGGACGATCGTATCCAGCCCGGGCGTGCCGCCAGGGACGGACCACGGGAGCGGCCGGTTCTTCTCTTCAACCGCGTGCGGCGCATGGTCCGAGCCCACGAAGTCGACCGCGCCCATGGCGAGTGCCTTGCGCGCGGCCAAGCGGTCGTCGGAAGAGCGCAAAGGCGGCACCATCAGGGCGAAGGGCCCGTATCGTTCGACCGTTCCCGTGTCGAGACAGAGATGATGGGGGGTCGCCTCGACGGCGATGGGTAGCGAAGGGTCGTCGCGACGGGCGGCGGCGATCATGGCGAAACCGCGAGCGGTGCAAAGCTGGCGGACGACGACCCGCGCCTCGGTCGCGCGCGCGACCTCGATCAGGCGCGCGAGTCCCATCGCCTCTCCGACCGGAGCGCGCGCTTCGGCGAACGCCGCGAAATCGGTGCGTTCGGCGAGCCGGTCGAGGGCGGCCTCGACCAGGGCCCGATCGCCGGTATAGACGCCGATGACCCCGCCGCACGCGGAAACCGCCTCGGCGGCCCGCATCAGGCCGTCGCTGTCGAGCAGCATCGACTCCGGAGCGTCCGATAGCAGCGCCTCAAAGGAGGTCACGCCGGTGTCCCATAGAGCCGGAATGTCGGCGATGTTCTCCCGCGTCACGCCGGCCTGGATGGTGAAATCCACCAGGCTCTCGCCTTCTCCGGCGGCGCGCATGGCCTCGACGCCCTCGACGGAATCGGCCGGCGGGTCGGTATTCGGCATGCACATCACGGTGGTCACCCCGCCGCAGGCCGCCGCCAGAGTGCCGGTCGAGAATGTCTCCTTGTGCGGATAGCCTGGGTCGCGCATGTGAACATGCGCGTCGATGAAACCCGGAAACAGGAGCCGCCCGCCGGCATCGACGACGGTGCCGGCGTCCGGCCTGACGTCCGCTTCGACCAGCGCCTCGATCCGTCCGTCATCGTCGACAACGATGCCGCCGGGGCGTTCCCACGCCTCGGTTACGAGACGCGCGTTGTGTATCGCGAGAAGCGCCACGCCGTCCTCCTTCGCGCCCGACTATGCCACACCGGACCCGCGTTGACCCGGGACCGTCCCGCTCCTATCAGTGGACCGGGGAGACTCGACGGTGCGGCTTCGAATCCTGACCGAAAGCGACGTCCGATCGTTGATCGACATGGACGCGGCGATCCCGATCCAGGAAGAGGCGTTCACGCGGCTTGCGGCGGGAGAGAGCGTCGAGGGATTGCGAAGCTTCGTGGTCTCCGATACGCCGCCGGGGGTTGCCATTTTCAACCCCTCTTTCCTCAGGAACGGCGGGGGGTACGGTGTCAAGGTCGTCTCGGACTTCTACGGCAACACCGAACGGGGCCTCGCCCGGATGTCGGCGATCGTGACGCTGTTCGACGGAGAGACCGGCCATCCCCGCACCGTCATGGAAGGAGGCTACCTGACGGACCTCAGAACCGGCGCGGGGACCGGCGCCGCCGCGCGCCACCTCGCCCGCGCCGACGCCCGCGTCGCGGCCGTGGTCGGGGCGGGACGGGTCGCGCGCAATCAGCTCCAGGCACTGGCGCGGACCCGCGATCTCCAGCGGGTGCTGGTCGCCGGCCGCAGCCGGACCCGTGCCCGCGCCTTCGCCGACTGGATCGAGGCCGAGCCGGGCCTGCCGGATGACGTGACGCTCGCCGGTTCCACGGCGGAAGCGGTCGGCGAGGCGGATATTGTCGTGGCGGCGACGACGACGTCCGAACCCGTCGTTCCGGGCCGCGATCTTCGTCCGGGAACCTTTGTCGCCGCAGTGGGCGCGAACGTGGCGACGGCCCGCGAGGTCGACACCGAGACGGTCGTCCGCGCGGCAAAGCTGGTTATCGACAGCACCGCGGACAGCCTGCCCAATGCGGGGGACTTGACGATCCCGATCGCCGAAGGCGCGATCCGCGAGGAAGAGGTGGCCGGGATAGCCGATATTATTGCCGGCGTTCGACCCGGCCGCGAAACGGAAGAGGAAATCACCTACTACAAGTCCATCGGGCTACCTATCCAGGATCTGATCACGGCCCAGCATATCGAGCGCCGGGCGATTGCCGCGGGTGCCGGCACCATCGTCGACATGGGCGGCGACCATGATTGATCGTCCGGTAAGCGGGTTCGGCGGCTAGACGAGATGGAACCGACAGCGCTCTCCTGCATCCGTTGCGGCCGGTCGTACCCGCTGGAAAGCTTCGACCGCGCCTGCGACGCGTGTGGAGACGAAGGCGTGGCCGCCAATCTCGGCGTCGTCTACGACGAATCGAACCCTCCCGACCGGGACGCCCTGGCGGAGGCCCCGCGAACGCTATGGCGTTTCGCGGACGCCCTGCCGCTGGATGCGGAACAAGCCGTCAGCCTTGGCGAAGGGATGACTCCCCTGATCCCGATCCGTTCCCGGCATTGCGAGGCACTTCTCGTCAAGGACGAAACTCGCAACCCGACATGGTCCTTCAAGGACCGTTTGGCGAGCGTTGCCGTTTCCTGGGCCGCCTCCATCGGCGCCGGGGTCATAGCCACCAGCTCGTCGGGCAATGCCGGAGCGGCGGCGGCGTCCTATGCCGCACGCGCCGGCCTGCCTTGCGTGGTGCTCACCTTCAAGGGCGCCGCCGGACCCATGGTCGAACAGATCCGCGCGGCGGGCGCGATGGTGCTCGAGTGCGCGGAAAAGGAGGATCGCTGGCGCATATTGTCGGCGGCGGTGGGCCGTTTCGGCTGGTTTCCGACATCGCCCTATTTCGGACCGACGGCGGGGAGCAACCCCATCGGCATCGAGGGTTACAAGACGCTGGCCTACGAGATCGCCGAACAACTTGGCTGGCGCGTCCCGGACTGGTGCGTCCTCCCGGTGTGCTACGGCGACGCCCTGTTCGGGCTGTGGAAAGGGTTCGGCGAAATGCGGCGCTGGAGATGGACCGAGAGGGTGCCGAGGCTGGTCGCGGCGGAAGTGTCTGGATCGCTTTCCGCGGGGCTGTCGGCCAGCGAACCGATGCCGCCCGCGGTCGAACGGAACGCAGGCTCCGTCGCGGTCTCCATCGACATTCCGCGCAGCACGGCGCAAGCGCTTCTGGCCCTCCGCCGGACGGACGGGATGGCCGTAACCCTGGACGACAGCGCAATTCTCGGGGCGCAAGCGCGGCTCGCGCGGGAGTCCGGACTGTTCGTGGAAGCATCCTCGGCCGCGGCCCTGGCGGCGATCGACCGGCTCGGCGCCGACGGGACGATCCGGCCCTCCGACATCGTCGTCGCCGTCGCGACCGCCTCCGGCCTCAAGGATGCGGGAACCGCGCCATCCGCCGAAATACCTCCTGTGGAGGCCGATCTCGACGACCTGCGCCGCGCGCTCGGCGAGCATTACGGATTCGATGTCTGAGCTCGGCGTATCGCTCGACTGCTTTTCGCCCGCGCGCGAGATCGCGGCGCAGGCCCGCGCGGCCGAAGCCGGCGGGGCGAAGACGCTGTGGATCGCGACGCATCTGTTCCTGCGCGATCCGGTGGCGCTGGCGGGCGCCGCGCTTGCGGCGACGGAAAGGCTCGAAGTCGCCCTGATGGCGTTGAGCCCGTTCTCGATTCATCCGGTCTATGCCGCGATGACGGCGGCGACGCTCGATGAGCTCTACCCCGGCCGCGTCGTTCTCTCGCTCGGCGTCGGCGCGCCCGGCGACCTCGATGCCGCCGGGATCGTAGCCGAGCGCCCGTTGTCCCGGATTGCCGAGTCGATCGAAATCTGCCGCCGGCTCTATGCCGGCGAGACCCTCGACCATCAGGGCGCGATCTACCGGCTGGGCGGACGCGGTCTGATCAACGCGCCGCGAGAGATCCCCATCGTACTTGCCGCGTCGGGTCCGAGGATGCTGGCCCTCGCAGGCCGCGAGGCCGACGGCGTGCTGCTGTCGACGACGGTCTCGGTCCCGTTCCTGCGCCAGTGCATCGCAAGGCTCGGCAAGAGCGACACGACTCGTTACGGGCAGGTCTATACCCGGATCGGCGGAGCGCCGGCGGAGTTGAAACGGGTGCTCGGCTTCGTGCTGCGCGGCGCCCATCACCGGGCCAATCTGGACGCGGCGGGGGTCGCACTCGACCAGGAGGCGCTTCGCGCCGCCTATGCGGCGGAGAACTGGGCGGAGGTGGAGCGGACGATCGGCCCGGAGGTGCTCGCCGCCCACGCCGCGTGCGGGACGGAGGACACGGTGCGCGCGCGTATCCGCGAATACCGGGATGCCGGCCTCGATCAGGTCATCGTCGCGGGCGTCACCGATGCGGAAGAAATCGCCCGCGTTCTGCGCGCCATCGCCTGATCCCGGGCTTTCCCCGTAGCCGCCCCCGGTTCGACCGCGCAATGCGTTGCTCTAGTCTTGAGGCACTCTGGGAGGGACGACATGACGATGAAAGAGCTGGTCCTCTGGGGCGCCGGCACCAATCGGACCCACCGCACCCTGTGGCTCGCCGAGGAGTTCGGCCTGGATTACGACCATCGTCCGATCGGCCCACGCACGGGCGAGACCAAGACGGAGGAATTCCTGGCGATCAACCCGCGTCACAAGATCCCGGCGATGGTTCACGGCGATATCCGCCTGACCGAGAGCGCCGCGATCATGACCTACATGACGGAGACCTTCGCGGTTCCGGATCACTTCTACGTCCCGGACGGCGCGCTGGGGCGGGCGCGGCTGCTCGAATGGTGCTTCTTCACGATGAGCGAGCTCGACGCCAACGCGATCTACAACATCCGGCGCCACGGCGATCTGGTCCAGGAATACGGCGCCTCCCCGATCGCCGTCCGTTCGGCGATCGAATATTTCGACCACCAGCTCGAATGCATGGAGGAACGGATCGCCGAAGCGGGCCCGTTCCTGATGGGGGGGAAGATCAGCATCGCCGACATCCTTTTCATGTCGTGTCTCGACGCGGCCCAGCGCTATGAGCTCCCGATCCCGGAATTCCTGCGCGACTACCGCATCCGTATGCGAGCGCGCCCCGCCTATGCGGAGACCTACCCGCTGAACTACGGCGGGCGCGGCGTCCCGGAGGTCTGAGCCATGCCGGGGCCCCTCGACGGTATCCGCGTTCTCGACCTGACGACGATGGTCTCGGGCCCGGTGGCGACCATGATGCTCGCCGACCAGGGCGCGGACGTGATCAAGATCGAATCGCCCGCGGGCGATATCATGCGGCAATACGGCGTCATCCACCGGGGCATGTCGGCCTCGTTCCTCTCCTGCAACCGGTCCAAGCGCTCGCTCTGCGTCGACCTCAAGACCGGCGAGGGGCTCGCCATTGTGCGCAAGCTCGCCGCGACCGCAGATGTGCTTGTCCAGAACTTCCGTCCCGGCGCGATCGAGCGCATGGGTCTCGGGGAGGACGTGGTCCGCGGCCTGAAGCCCGACATAATCTTCGTCTCGATCAGCGGGTTCGGGGAATCGGGCCCCTATGCGCATCAGCGGGTCTACGACCCGGTAATCCAGGCACTGTGCGGGCTTTGCGACATCCAGACCGACAACGAGACGGGCCGCCCGCACATGGTGCGGACCATCGTCCCCGACAAGACGACATCGGTGACCGCCGCGCAGGCGATCACCGCGGCGCTGTTTGCGCGCGAGCGGAGCGGCAAGGGCCAGCACATCCGCCTCGCCATGCTCGACACCATGGTCGCCTATCTGTGGCCCGAGGCGAGCTCGCCGCTCACCTTTCTCGACAACGAGCAGGACCCCGCGCGCCAGCAGGCCGGACCCGACCTGATCTTCAGGACGGCGGACGGCTATATCACCGCAGGAGCGATTTCGGACGCCGAATGGGCCGGGATGTGCCGCGCATTCGGCCGCGAGGAGCTGATCGAGGACCCGCGCTTCAAGACCGCGGCCGCGCGCGGCCACAACCGGACCGAGCGCCGGACGATTATGAACCAAGAGATCTCGAAATGGCCGACGGCGGAAATCCTCGCCCGCCTCGACCGCGAGGTCGTGCCCGCGGCGCCCGTGCTCAAACGCGGCGAGGTGATCGAGGATGCGCAGGTAATCCGGAACGGAATCGTCGAAGTGCGCGAGGATCCGGAACTCGGCCCGGTGCGGCAGCCCCGGCCGGCGGCCCGGTTCACGGAAACCCCGGCCGAGATCCGGTCCAACGCACCCTATCTGGGCGCCGACAACGCGACGATTCTGGACGAGCTGGGGTACGGCGCGGCCGAGATATCGAACCTCGCCGAAGCAGGAATCGTGCGCCGGCGAAAGCGGGAGTCCGACTGAAGTCCGACTTACTTGTGATCGTGGTGCTTCATGCCGGAGCCCCGGGCGGCGATCGACCGTACCTTCACCGATACCGTAATCTTGCCGGCCTTCTCGAAGGTGAGTGTGAGGGGGAAGGTCCCGCCCTGCTTCAGCGGGCCGGCCAGCCCCATCAGCATCACATGGTGACCGCCCGGCTCAAATACGGCGACCTTGTTGCCCGGGACGGAGACTCCGTCGACCCGGCGCATACGCATCACCCCGCCGTCCATCAGGTGGGTGTGCATCTCGACACGACCGGCGACAGGGGACGATGCAGCGAGAAGCCGGTCGGCTTCCGGTCCGGCGTTGACGATACGGAAATATGCCGCACTTGCCTTGGCGGCGCCGGCGCTGGCGCGCGCCCAGGGCGCTTCGACCGTCAAAGCACCGAGCTTGTGCGCACCCGCGCCGCGATGCTGGGCGTGCGGAGAGGAGAACGACAGAAGCACGAACAGGCTTGCCGCGACGGCAACCGCCGCGACACGCGGAAAGTTCGACATGGATATTCCTCGCGTCAGAAGTGTCAGACGCCCGCCGCCTCGATCAGCGCCCGCAGCCGCGGCGGTGTCATCGGGTAGTCGGAGACCTTGATGCCGAAAGGCGAAAGCGCGTCCTCGACCGCGGCGACGATAGCCGCGGCGGCGGGGACGGTGCCGCATTCGCCGACGCCCTTGACGCCGAGCGGGTTGATCGGCGACGGCGTTTCCTCATAGCGGAGATCGAGCCGGGTAAGCTCCGCCGCCGTCGGCATGATGTAGTCGGCGAGAGTCGTCGTGAGCGGCTGGCCGGCGGAATCGTAGCCCATCCATTCATAAAGCGCGTTGCCGATCCCGTGCACCACGCCACCGGTCACCTGGCCGTCGACCAGCATCGGGTTCACGATCCGCCCGCAATCGCTGACCACGACATAGTTCAGGAACTCGACCGCCCCGGTCTCGATATCGACCTCGACCTCGACGGCGTGGACTCCGTTCGAGTAGGTGAGTCCCGACGGCTTGAAATTGACGTTCGCTTCCAGCCCCGCCTCGACCCCGTCGGGCAGCGAATAGCCAGGGACCCCAGAGGCCGCCTCAGCGACTTCGGTCAACGGCACGGCGAGATCGGGCGCACCGGCGACGCGGACGACTCCGTCGACGATCTCCAGGTCCTCGGGCGCGGCCTCCAGCATGTGGCCGGCGAGCTTGAGCACCTTGTCGCGCACCTCGCCCGCGGCGATGTGGACCGAAGATCCGGCGGTAACCGTCTGGCGGCTCGCGAACCCGCCGAGCCCGAGTGCGATGCTGCCGGTGTCGCCGCAGACGACCTCGATGTCGGACGGAGCGACGCCGAGCGACTCGCCCGCGATCTGGGCGAGGATGGTCTTCAGCCCCTGGCCGATGGCGAGCGCGCCGGTGAAAACCCGCACATGCCCCGACCGGTCGATCCGCACGATTCCGGATTCGAACGGCCCGCGCCCGGTTCCCTTTAGCCCGTTGGCGATACCAAGGCCGAGATAGCGTCCCTCGGCACGCGCGTCGCGCCGGCGCGCGGCGAAGCCGGCTTCGTCGACCGCTTCGAGGGCGATGTCCTGGCATTTGACGAAGTCGCCGCTATCCGCCTTGACCGGCGTCCCCGCGCGGGTCTTGAGCGGCATCTCAAAGGGCATGGACTCGGTCGGAATCAGGTTGCGGCGGCGGATCTCGCCACGATCCATCCCGAGCCCTTCGGCGGCCCGGTCGAGCATACGCTCGATGATGTAATTCCCTTCGGGGTATCCCGCGCCGCGCACCGGCATCGAAGGCACGGCGTTGGTCTCGACGACCTTCACCTCCAGCTCGTAGTTCGGGACGATGTAGGCGCCGGGGACCGAAGTCGATGCGTTGTAAGCGAGGTTGATGCCCTGCGGCGTGTACGCACCCTGGTCCTGGAGCATGGTGCCCCGGATGCCGAGGACCGCGCCGTCGTCCGCGACCGCGATCTCCATCTCCCAGTACTGCTCGCGTTCCTGGATCGATCCGGTGAAATGTTCGCGCCGGTCCTCGATCCACTTCACCGGGCAGCCAAGCAGGCGCGCGGCCACCACGACCACCAGCTCCTCGTTATAGAACAGGTACTTGCAGCCGAACCCGCCGCCCACATCGGGCGCGACCACACGGATCCGGCTCTCGTCGGTCCCCAAGATCTTGACCAGCCCGGCGCGGACCTCGTGCGACATCTGGGTCGACGTCCAGATCGTCGTCCGGTCCTCGATGGGGTCGTGGCGGGCGACCGCGCCCCTGCCCTCGATCGAGTGCGCGGAGCCGCGATGCTGGGTGAATGTCTCCCTGGCGACATACGCGGCGCGTGCGAAGGCGGCGTCGCAATCGCCATAGGACTGGCCGAATTCGAGCAGCACGTTGCTGTCGCCCCCGTCGCGGACGAGCGGGGCGTCGGTGCGGGCCGCCTCGCGGCATCCGGCGACGGACGGCAGTGGCTCGTATTCGACATCGACCAGCGCGGCGGCGTCTTCCGCCAGATATCGGCTGTCCGCGATCACCGCCGCGACCGCCTCCCCGACATGGCTCACTTCGCGGTCGGCGAGGACGAACGGCGTGACATCTTCCGGCAGCCGGTCGTCCTTGAAGCCGAGCGGCATGCGGGACTGCGTGATATGGGGTCCGAGATCCTCACCGGTATAGACCGCGCGCACCCCATCGAGCCGCGAAGCCGCAACGGTATCGATCCCCGCGATCCGGGCGTGCGGGTGGGGGCTTCGCACGAAGCCGGCGTGCAGCGTTCCCGGAATGCGAATGTCGTCGACGAACTGCCCGCGACCGCGCAGCAGTGCCGGATCCTCGATGCGGCGGACCCGCTCTCCTATGACTCGCAAGGGTTCAGGCGCTTTTCAGATGGGCGTCGCGGCGCTGGAACAGCTCTTCGTCGGCGTAGCCCATGGTCTCGGGCCTGCCGCGTCCCAGCATGACCTGGAAATAGACCGGCTCGAGGCTGTCGTTGATATAGCCGTGGACCACGCCCGGAGGACAGGCCGCGCACTCCCAAGGGCCCAGGCGCTTCTCGATCCGCTCGCCCGTCTCCTCGTCGTCGAAGAACACGGTGAGATGTCCCTTCAGGACGAAGAAGATTTCCTCGACCTCGTGCGTGTGGGCCGCGTTTCCCTGGCCCGGTTCGACATACATGATCGAGAGCGTGAATCCGCGCGCCGGGATCGCCGCGGTGTCGTCGTGCTTGCCCGACCCGCCGGGACCGATGAAGCGGTGCTGGGCGCGCTTGTACCCTTCGATCTTGGCATCCTCGAAGGCCTCCCAGTCGGGCGTGATCTCCCGGAAGGCGCGGGTGTAGCGCTGGGCGATCTCGTTCAACGCGACGCCGGCCAGTTCGGGCGGGCGTTCGTGCCGGGCAATCGTCATCGGAAACTCCTCGCAGTCTTGGCCGGGCCGCCCGGATGATGGCACCGGGGACGACGGCGGACAATGCCCCGGCGAGGTTGTACACGCCGCGGACCGTTGATACCGTCATGGTGGAATGAAAACGGAGGAGGCAATATCGTGAAGGACAAGCAGATCGGGAAGGCTCCGACCAGGCGGTCGTTCCTTGCCAGCACCACCGGGCTTGGCCTGATCCTGGCGACCGGCACGGCGCCCGCGTTCATCCGCGAAGCCGGCGCGTCCAAGATGCGCAAGGTCACGTTCATGCTGCCCTGGCTGTTCGTCGGCGGGCATGCATTCGAGTTCGTCGCCCAGAAACAGGGCTGGAAGAAGCGCGGCCTCGACGTCGCGATCACCCGCGGCTACGGCTCGGGCGCGGCATGCAAGACGATCTCCGCCGGCAAGGCGATGTTCGGCGAGGCGAGCTACGGCGTGATGGTCAACACCGTCTCGAAGGGGCTCGACGTGGTCGGCATCGGCGCGAAATTGCAGCGCAGCCCGATCGCGATCTCGTGCCGGAGCGATTCCGGCATCAAGACCGTGAAGGATCTCGAAGGCAAGCGCCTCGTCCAGGCGGCGGCATCGGGCGATGCGGTGATGCTCCCGGGCTTCGTGCGGGCCGCGGGGATCGACGGTTCGAAGGTCAATCAGATCATCGTGCATCCGAGCAAGCTGATCTCGACGGTGGTCAACAAGCAGGCCGAGTGCACCGGCAGCTACTACGTGTCCAACGCGGCGACGCTGGCGAGCAAGACCCCGGCGGTGCATTTCATGTATGCCGATTACGGCCTCCAGACCCTGGATCTCGGACTGATCACCCGCTCCGACATGATCAAGAACGATCCAGACCTGGTGCAGGCGATGGTCGACGGCGCGATGGAGGGGCTCAAGCTGCAGATCCTCGACTCGGGCGCGGCGCTCGACATCATGATCGCGGCCAAGCCCGAGCTGAAGACCCGCGAACGCAGCCTGTTGCTGACCCAGGCCGGCAACACCAACGCGCTCTGCCTCGGCCGGGCGGTGAAGGATCACGGGCTCGGCCACATGCTCGCCGACGACCAGAAGCGCACGCGCGACGTGGTCATCAAGTACATGGAAGCCAAGAACGTCCCACCGACCGACAAGCTGTTCGACAACCGCTTCGCGGGCAACATCAAGATGTCGGCGGCCGAATGGGACAAGGCGGTCGCGACCAACGACAAGTTCGATCCGAGCAAGGCCTGACGGGCGCCTGACCGGCAGCCCGGCGGATCGGCAGTCCGAAGCAAACCGGCCCCGGCCCGCCCTTCGGGGCGGGCCGGGAAAGGAAGTTCATGGCCGAAAATGCAGTCCACGTGCAGATCAGCGCGCTCCGCAAGATCTACCAGACGCGACGCGAAGAGATCGAAGCCATCCGGAATGTGGACATGGCCGTCCAAGAGGGCGAGTTCGTGTCGATTCTGGGACCGAGCGGCTGCGGCAAGTCGACATTGCTGATGGCCGTGGGCGGGCTCCTGCCGATCAGCGGGGGCACCATCGAGATCGACCGCGACGCCGTGATCGGACCGAGGCGCGATACCGGCGTGGTCTTCCAGTCGCCGGTGCTGATGCCGTGGCGGACGATCGAGAAGAACGTGCTCTTCCCGATCGAGAGCCTCGGTCTCCGCGTATCCGACTACCGGAACGGGGTCGCCGCGCTCCTGGAGATGACTGGGCTTGGCGGCTTCGCCGACAATTTCCCGAGCGAGCTGTCGGGCGGGATGCAGCAGCGGGTGGCGATCTGCCGCGCGCTGATCCACAACCCGACACTATTGCTGATGGACGAGCCGTTCAGCGCGCTGGACGCCATCACCCGCGACGCCATGAACCAGGAGCTGCTGAGGATCTGGCAGGAGTTCCAGAAAACTGTGCTGTTCGTCACCCATTCGATCCGCGAGGCCGTGTTCCTGTCCGACCGCGTGTTCGTGATGTCGCCACGCCCGGCCGTCATCAGCAAGATCGTCGACATCGAACTGCCACGGCCCCGCACCCTGGAGATCGAGGAGACGCCGGCGTTCAACGTCTATGTCGCGGAGCTGCGCAAGGCGATCGAGGGATAAGACATGGCACGACCGGACGAAAACGGCATCGCGGCCCAGATCACGAGTCAGGTGGTCAATCTCGCCCCCGCCGCCGTCATCTCGATCGCCATCCTGATCCTGTGGCAGGTGATCGTGGTCGTCCTGAAGATCCCCGAGGCGATCCTGCCAACGCCGACCCGGATTTTCGGCGTGATGGTGGAACGCCGCGACCTCCTCCTGCAGCACACATGGCCGACGGCGCTGCAATGCATCTACGGCTTCCTCCTCGCCGTCGCGGTGGGCGTCGGGCTCGGCATAGCGATCGCCTTCTCGCGGCTGTTCCGCACCGGGGTCTATCCGCTGGTGATCGCCTTCCAGGTGGTGCCCAAGGTGGCGCTCGCGCCGCTGTTCATCGTCTGGTTCGGGCTCGGCACCACGTCGCGGATCCTCCTCGCCTTCGTGATCGCCTTCTTCCCGATGGTGGTCAACACCTTCGCCGGCATCCAGAGCACCGACCCGGTGATGATCCGCATGGCGCGATCGTTCAGCGCGAGCCGCTGGACCATCTTTTCCAAGATCGAGTTCCCGACGGCGCTGCCCTACATATTCTCGGGGCTCAAGATCGGCATTACCTTCGCGGTGATCGGGATTATCGTCGCGGAGTTCGTGACCGCGCAGGAAGGGCTCGGCTACCTGATCGTCTTCTCCGAAGGCAATGTCGACACGCCGATGCTGATGGCGGCGATCTTCGTGCTCAGCGTCGTCGGGGTGATCCTCTATGCGCTGATCGTGCTCCTGGAGAAGCTGGTGATTCGCTGGGACGTCGGGCAGCAGCTGTGAGCGGGCGCCTGCCGTGAAACCGCCGCGCTTCGACTACCGCGCGCCCGAGAGCCTCGCCGAAGCCCTCGACCTGCTCGCCGACAGCGGGCCCGACGCCCGGATTCTCGCCGGCGGTCAGAGCCTGGTGCCGGTGCTCAATTTCCGCCTCGCGCGGCCGCAGGTGCTGATCGACATCAACCGGATACCGGAGCTCGCCGGGATCGAGGACCGGGGCGACCGCCTGGTCATCGGCGCGATGACGCGTCAACGCGAGATCGAGACCTCGGACTCGGTCGCGCGCGCGGTGCCGCTCCTGCACGAGGCGACCCGATATGTCGCCCATTTGCCTATCCGGACGCGCGGAACCGTCGGGGGCAGCATCGCGAATGCCGACCCGGCGGCGGAAGACCCCGCGGTCGCCGCCGCGCTGGAAGCAACGATGGTCTGCCGGTCGCGCCGCGGCGAACGCCGGATCGCCGCGGCGGGGTTCTTCGTCGACGTGCTGACCACGGCGCTGGAATCGGACGAGATGCTTATCGCGGTCGAATTCCCCAGGATCCCGGACAGCGCCGGCGCGGCATTCGCGGAGATCAGCCGCCGCGACGGCGATTTCGCGCTCGCGGGCGTAGCGGCGCAGATTGCCATCTCCAACGGCCGGGTGAGCGACGCCAGAATCGCCGCCTGCGGGGTCGGCCCCGCGCCGATGCGTTTCCGGGACGCCGAGGAGATCCTGCTCGACAGCGCCTGCGGGCCCGAGACGATGGATGCCGCCGCCGACGCGGTCGCCACCTCTTCCGACCCGCACGACGATGTCCATGCGAGCGCGGCTTATCGGCGACAGCTCGCCGCCGCGATGGCGCGGCGGGCCCTGGACAGCGCGCGCGCCCGCGCGGGAGGCACCGCATGATTGGGAAGCGCAGCGTCACCGTGACCGTCAACGGCGAGACGCGGACCGGCGAGGCCGAGCCGCGCATGCTGCTGAGCGACTTCCTCCGCGAGACGCTTGGCCTGACCGGTACCCATGTCGGCTGCGAGCATGGGATCTGCGGCGCCTGCACCGTGCACGTCAACGGCGAGGCGGCGCGGTCCTGCCTGATGTTCGCGGTCCAGGCCGACGGGGCGGAGATCGCCACCGTGGAGGGGCTAGCCGACGGCGAAACGCTGCACCGGCTGCAGCAGCTCTTTTCCAAGCACCGCGCGCTGCAATGCGGTTTCTGCACGCCTGGCATGCTGATGACCGCGCTCGACCTCGTGCGTCACCGCCCGAACCTGTCGGAAGCCGAGATCCGCTCGGGCATGGCCGCCGTGCTCTGCCGCTGCACGGGCTACGAGGGCATCGTCCACGCGGTCGCGGAATACGCCAGCGGAGGGGAACGATGACCGCCACCTCCCCCGACGGCTATATCGGACGCTCCGTCCCCAGGCGCGAGGACAGGCGGCTCCTGCTCGGCCAGGGCTCCTATGTCGCCGACCTGGTCCTGCCCAATATGGTCCATGCCGCCTTCGCGCGGAGCCAGCTGGCGCATGCCCGCATCGTGTCGATCGACTTCGCCCGTGCGATGGCGGAGCCCGGCGCGGCGTTCGCGCTTGACGGCGCGGAGCTCGCGCGGGAGATGCCGCCCATCGGCGGAATGCAGGTCACCGCGCCGAAGGGCTGGGCCGAACGGGTCGAGCACAGGATCGCCCTGCCGCCGCAGAACCTGATGGCGAGCGACCGGGTGCGCTATGTCGGCGAGGCCTTCGCCGTGGTATGCGCCGACAGCCGGTACACGGCGGAGGATGCCGTCGAGGCGATCGACGCCGAGTTCGAGTCCCTGCCCCCGGCGGTGGACCCGGAAGCGGCGATCGCGCCGGAGGCGGAGGTCATTCATCCCGGCATCGGGACCAACGCGGTCGCCGAGCTCCATGTCGAGAAGGGCGATGTCGCCGGCGCGATGGAAACCGCGCCGCACCGGATCAGGCGGCGTTTCCGGCATCATCGCTACGCGGCGATGCCGCTCGAATGCCGGGGGGTGGCGGCGGAATACGACCGGCGGACGGACTCGCTCACCGTCTGGTCCTCGACCCAGGTTGTGCACTGGGTCAGGAAGGAGCTCGCCTTCGCGCTCGGCATGGCGGAGGAAAAGGTCCGGGTGCTGGCTCCGGATGTCGGCGGCGGGTTCGGCGGCAAGGGGCATGTCTATCCCGAGGACCTGATTATCCCGTATCTCGCCCGCCGCCTCGGCCGCCCCGTGCGGTGGGTGGAGGACCGCCACGAGCACATCCTCAACGCGGCCCATTCGCGCGACAACATCCACGACGCCGAGATCGGTTTCGACGACACGGGCCGGATTCTCGCCTTCCACGATCGCTTCATCGTCGATTCGGGCGCCTACTCCCCGGTCGGCGCGGGCGTTGCCTACAACACGACCGCCCATCTGCTGGGCCCCTACCATGTCGACAATTTCGCGGGCGGAACCACCGTCGTCGTCACCAACAAGACGCCCAACGCGCCCTATCGCGGCGCCGGCCGCCCGGAAGCGGTACAGGTCACCGAACGGCTGATGGACATCGTCGCCGACACGCTGGGCATGGAGCCCGCGGAGGTCAGGCTACGCAACATGATCGGCCCGGAACGGATGCCGTACGAGGTCGGCCTCCCCTACCGCGACGGCGTGCCGATGATCTATGACAGCGGCGACTACCCGGCCTCGCTGCGGCGCGCGATAGACGAGATCGGCGGTGTCGACGCGTTCCGCGAGCGGCAGGGAACGGCACGCGCGGAGGGCCGCTGGCTCGGCCTCGGCCTCGGCTGCTACACCGAGGGAACCGGCGTCGGCCCGTTCGAGGGCGCGACCGTCAAGGTCGATCCCAGCGGCAAGATCGTGGTCTCCACCGGTGCGTGCCCGATCGGCCAGGGGCATGAGACCGTATTCGCGCAGGTGACGGCGGATGCGTGGCGGGTGCCCATCGAGGACGTGGTCGTGCTGCTCGCCGACACGTCGACTCTCACCATGGGCTACGGCTCGATCGCGAGCCGGAGCACGGTGACATCTTCGATGGCGATCGGCGATGCCAGCGACAAGGTGAAGGCGAAGGTGCTGGCGGTCGCCGCCAATCTGCTCGAAGCCAGCGAGGCCGATCTCGACCTGCGCGACGGCAAGGTCTCGGTCAAGGGCGTGCCCGACATGGCGGTAACCTTGCGTGAGATCGCGGCGGCGGCCGCGCCCGGCTGGCTATCCCGCCGTCCGGAGGGAAGCGAGGCGGGTCTGGAGGCCACATCCTATTACGAGCCGCCGACCGTCACCTGGGCCTATGCGTCGAACGCCGCGATCGTCGAAATCGAGCCCGATACGGGACGGGTCAAGGTGGAGCGCTATGTCGAGGTCCACGACGCCGGCCGGCTGGTCAATCCCGGCCTCGCGGACGGACAGGTCAAGGGCGGGCTGGTGCAGGGGCTGGGCGGCGCGCTCTACGAGTCCATCGAATACGACGAGACGGGGCAGCTGCTCACCGGAAGCTTCGCCGACTACCTGCTGCCGACCGCCGCCGAGACGCCGCCGATCGAGGTCGTCCACATGGAGACGCCCACCCCGCTCAACCCGCTCGGCGTGAAGGGTCTCGGCGAGGGCGGCGCCATCGCGCCCCCCGTGGTGATCGCAAACGCGGTGACCGACGCCCTCAAGCCGTTCGGCGTCGAGTTCAACACCCTCCCGATCCGCTGGCAGGACGTGCGGGCGGCGTTCGACGAGGCGGGGTAGGGGTTGACTTCGACCGACTCGATCACTCCGCCACCCCCCACCGTCATGGTCGGCGAAGGCCGACCATCCACGTTTTGCTTTTCCTCTTTCCCTGCCGGATTCGACCGCAGGAAAAACTCGTGGATGGTCGGCCTTCGCCGACCATGACGGAGAGAATCAGAAAAGGGCCGGCGCCAGGCGGCACCGGCCCTTCCCGTGAAATTCGCGTTGGACGCTACATTTCGTAGATCAGCTTCCGCGCACGCGCGACGACCTCGGGCGAGGCGTCGGTCACGGCCTGCGCGACGGCCTTCTGGATATCGGCGCCCGAGGACGCCATCAGGCGGAGCCTCCGCCGCTGGAGATCCGAGGAGAAGGTCTTGTCGGCGTTCATCTTGTCGTACGCCATCCGCAGCGTCTTGACCGCATCGTCGGAAGCGTCCGGGTGCAGCGCGAGCCCGCGCCCGAGGATTCCTGCGACGGCGATGAAGTTCACGACCGCCTTGTCCATCTTGTCCTTCACCAGATCGCCGAGCATCGGCACCGATGCGGGCAGATCGGGATCGCGGAAGATGCCGACCTGCAGCATCGCCTTGGCGAACACCTTGCCGTCCTTGTCGGGCTTGAACCACTGCGGCACCTTGGAGCTCCAGGCGAGCCAGTTGAACGAGGCGCAGTTGGTCTCGCCCTGCTCGACCGCGAGAATGCTGCGCGACGAGCCCTTGTAGCCGGTCACCATCTTGATCTTGAAGCCGAGCAGCGACGAGGCAAGCTTGGGCACGATATAGCCCGTGGAGCCTTGGCCGCTGGTCGAGCAGATCATCTGGACCTTCTTCATGTCCTCCCAGGTGTTCACGCCGATATCGGTGCGCGCCACCATCACCATGTTGGTCTGGTTGCTGGACCCGACCCATCGGAAGTTGCGCGCGTCGTAGCGCATCTTCTTGGGCCGCATGAGCTGGTTCACGACCGAGTTGTCGAGCGGAACGATCAGGTGCGCGCCGTCCTTCGGCGCCGCGTTGGCGAACCAGTTCATCGCCTTGGAGCCGCCCGCCCCCGGCATGTGCTGGACGATGATGGTCGGATTGCCCGGGATGTGCTTGCCCAGGTGATCCGAGAAGGTCTGTCCGTACTTGTCGTAGGTGCCGCCGGGCCCGTAAGGGATGATGATCCTGATCGTCTTCCCGTCATACATCTGCGCCGAAGCGCCGCCGGCGGCGATCGCTAGGGCGGCCGCGGCAAGGATGGCCCCGCGCCCTATCCGAATCCCGGTCTTAGCCATGTCGTGCCTCTCCTGACTGGTCGTAGTTGGGGCGCCCGTCGCCGCGCGCCGCTCTGGCAACCCTCGCATCGCGGGGACGATTGCGCAACCCGTCCCTGCTTGCGGTTCGAAGTATTTTCGCCGCTCAATCCAGCGTGTAGGGAACCTGCTTCGGGCCGAAGCGCCGAAGCCGCTCGCCGGTCTCCAGGTCGTACCAGGTCTGCGGGTTGGTCCCGACATTGCCGCTGCGGAGGATGATGCCGACGGTGCGCGCGGGGCCGTTGTACTCGGCGTGGATTTCGCCCGGCGGTACGAAGTCGATATAGCCCGGCGAGACCTTGTGGTCGCCGACCATCTCGAGCGCGTCTTGGGCGTCTCCGTCCGCCGGGATCCGCTTGTACCGATGGACGGTCTCGCCGCCCTTGAGGACCCCGTAGACGGTCCACATCCTGCCGTGGTCGTGGATGGGGGTCCCCTCGCCCGGCTCCTTGATCAGCGCGTTGAGGACGAAGCCGTAGTCGGGGTCCTCATAGAACAGAAGGTTCTCGTAATAGCCCTTCTCCGGATCGTTGCGCGACGGCCAGGCCTCCGCCCGTTCCTTCAGCGCCGGGTCCTCCAGCAATTCCTGGAGATAGGGCCGCGCCTTTTCGAACCGATCCGCATCGTCTTCGGTCGATTCGTAAAGGTTCCGCATCTTCTCGATGAAATCCTGCATCGCGGGCAGCATCGCCGTTTCCTCCGTCAGCCCCGTTGACGCCGCCATATTAACGCGGCCGGCCAATTCGGGCAGTCTTGTCGGCAACGTGGGATCCAGCACGGGGGACAGAATGGATATCGTCGTCGACAAGAGCGCGTCATACGACAGCCTGAAGGATCGCGTGGCGATCGTCACGGGAGGCGGACAGGGGATCGGGCGCGGCTTCGCGCACCACTTCGCGGCCCAGGGAGCGATCCCGGTGGTCGCCGACATAAGCGGCGAAAACGCGGCCCGGGTTCAGGCGGAGATCGAAACCGACGGCGGGCGCGCGCTCGGTATCGAGACCGACGTGGCGAGCGAGGCGGCCGCGGGGGCCATGGCCGAAGCCGCGCTGTCCGCGTTCGGGCGGATCGACATCCTGATCAACAACGCGGCGGTCTTTTCGCGGATCACCATGGCACCGTTCTGGGAGCTCCCGGTCGACGAATGGAAGAGCGCGATGGACGTCAACATCACCGGCGCCTTCTTCTGCGCCCGCGCGGCGGTGCCGGCGATGCAGGAGTCCGGCTGGGGGCGGATCATCAACGTCACCTCCGGCACGGTGAAGTCGGGCCCGCCCAACTATCTCCACTACGTGACCTCCAAATCGGCCGTCATCGGCATGACCCGGTCGATGGCGCGCGAGCTCGGCCCGTGGAACATCACCGTCAACACCTTCTGGCCGGGGGTGACGGACACCGGCATTCCCCGCCCGTCCGTGCCACCCGAGATGTTCGACAAGTTCGTCGAGATGCAGGTCATCAAGCGTTCGACCCGGATCGAGGACCTCGCCAAGCCGATCCTGTTCATCTGCTCCGACGAGGCGTCCTACATCTCCGGACAGATCCTGGAGGCCGATGGCGGCCTCAATTTCGGGTAGTTTCTTCTTGGCGTCATGGTCGGCGGAGGGAAGACCGCAACATACGCAAGGATTCAATCCGCCGCCAATGCGCCATAGAATGGGCGGCCGACGCGGAGGAAATCATGGATACGCTCGCCGCCACCGCGCTTGAATACCAGACCGGATTCGCCAACGCCTTCGAGAGCGAGGCGATCCCGGGCGCGCTTCCGGTCGGTCGCAACTCGCCCCAGAAGGTGCCGTTCGGCCTCTACGCCGAGCAATTGAGCGGGACCGCGTTCACCGCTCCGCAGGACTACAACCGGCGAAGCTGGCTCTACCGGATCCGGCCGTCGGTCCGCCAGGGGCGCAATTCCCGCATGGATAACGGGCTGTTGCGCAGCGCGCCGATTACCGAGGCGGAATGCCCGCCCGACCAGATGCGCTGGGACCCGCTGCCGATTCCGGAGGGCGCCGGCGACTTCGTCGACGGGCTGACGACGATCCTCGCGGCGGGGGATCTCGCGGCGCAGACCGGGATGGCGGCGCATGTCTATCGCGCCGGCCGCTCGATGGAGGACCGGTTCTTCTGCAACGCCGACGGGGAGATGCTGATCGTTCCGCAGCAGGGGCGGCTTCTCATCGCGACCGAGTTCGGAGCGATCCTGGCCGCGCCGGGCGAGATCGCCGTCATCCAGCGCGGCATCCGGTTCCGGGTCGAGCTGCCCGACGGCCCGAGCCGGGGCTATGTCTGCGAGAATTACGGCACTTCGTTCCGACTGCCCGAGCGCGGGCCGATCGGCGCCAACGGCCTGGCCAACCCGCGCGATTTCCGGTCGCCCGTCGCGCGTTACGAGGATCGTGAAGGCGCGTTCGAGATCGTCACCAAGTTCCAGGGCAATCTGTGGGCCGCGCCGGTCGGCCATTCCCCGCTGGACGTGGTCGCGTGGCACGGCAACTACGTGCCCTACAAGTACGATCTCGCGGCCTTCAACGCGATCGGGACGGTGAGCTTCGATCATCCGGACCCGTCGATATACACCGTGCTGACCTCGCCTTCGGACCTTCCGGGGACGGCCAACGTGGACTTCGTGATCTTCCCGCCGCGCTGGCTGGTCGCGGAGGACACGTTCCGTCCGCCCTGGTTCCACCGCAACGCGATGAGCGAGTTCATGGGGCTCGTCTCGGGCAAGTACGACGCGAAGGAAGAAGGGTTCGTCCCGGGCGGTGCCAGCCTCCACAACGCGATGGTGCCGCACGGCCCGGACGCGGACGCGAACGCCAGGGCCATCGCCGCCGAGCTCGCGCCGCAATACCTCGCCGACACGATGGCCTTCATGTTCGAGACCCGCTATGTCTGCCGGCCGACCGCGTTCGCGCTGGAGACACCGGCGCGGCAGCGCGACTATCAGGATTGCTGGCGGGACCTGCCCAAGGCCTTCGATCCGAATTCGGGCGGCTAGCGCGTACCGGGTTACGGCGGAGCCGGTCCCTCGATACGGCCCTTCGGGCCTACTCGGGATGAGGGCTCGTTTGCAGACTCCCTCATCCTGAGTAGCCGCGAAGCGGCGTATCGAAGGGCGGATGCCGACCCCGCCGCGCGCGTTGATCGACCGACGGGCTCCGGTTAGCCTTTTCCCATCGCGTCCCCACACGCAAGGCGCACGACCATGAAGCTGACCCGTGACGAGATCGACCGGTTCCACGAAACCGGCTACCTCATGCTGCCAGGTCTGTTCTCCGCCGAGGAGGCCGGGGTCCTCAAGAAGGCGGCGGGCGAAGTCTACGCAATGGACCGCGAGGAGGTGGTCCGCGAGAAGGACGGAGTTTCGCCGCGCACGGCCTTCGCGGCGCATTGCTACCACGAGGCGTTCCGCCGCCTCGGCCGGCACCCGCGCCTGATCGAGCCTGTCATGCAGCTCCTCGACGGGCCGGTCTACATGCACCAGTACAAGGTGAACGCCAAGGTGGCCTTCGACGGCGATGTCTGGCAGTGGCATCAGGACTACGGCACCTGGTCGCGCGACGACCTGATGCCGGAGGCCCGCGCCATGAACATCGCGCTGCTCGTCGACGACGCGACGGAGTTCAACGGCCCCTTGTGGATCATCCCGGGCTCGCATCGCGGCGGCGTCTACAAGGCCGGTCACGACCTCCAGACAACCAGCTACCCGCTCTGGACGCTCGACAAGGCCACCGTCACCGAACTGGCGGAGCAAGGCGGGATATTCTCGGCCAAGGGCGAAGCCGGCAGCGTGCTGATGTTCCACGGCAACATCGTGCATGCCTCCTCGCCCAACTTGTCGCCCTGGGGCCGGACCGTGGTCTACCTGTCGCTGTGCCACGTGGAAAACCACATTCGTCGCTTCAAGCGGCCGGAATGGATCGCCCACCGCGACTTCGCGCCCATCGAGCCGTTGCCGGACGACTGCCTGACGGCGCCGTTGCCGGGGTCGGCGGAACGGGCGGCGTGAACCTTCACCGACTCCTCCGGGAACGCCAGGCGGAGGACAACCCGGTCCGGGTCGGCATTCTCGGCTGCGGCAAGTTCGCCTCGATGTTCCTTGCCCAGGCGATCCGGACGCCGGGCGTCCACGTTGCCGCCATCGCCGATCTGAACCCCGGGGCCGCCCGCGAGAACCTGGCGCGTATCGGCTGGCCGGCGGAGCGCTATGCGGCGCAGGATCTGGCCGCGGCGGTCCGGTCGGGCGGCACCTGGATCACCGACGATGTCGAGGCCGTGTTCCGCGAGGAACCCATCGAGCTGGCGATCGATTCCACCGGCGATCCGCCGTCCGGGGTGCGGCACGTGCTGCTGGCCTGCGAATCCGGCACGTCGATCGTCATGGTCAATGTCGAGGCGGACGCGCTGGCGGGACCGTTGCTGGCGCGAAAGGCGCGCGAGGCCGGGATCGTCTATTCGCTGGCCTATGGGGACCAGCCGGCGCTGATCTGCGACCTCGTCGACTGGGCGCGGACCTGCGGCTTCGCGGTGACCGCGGCGGGGCGGGGCCACAAATGGCTGCCCGAGTTCCAGTTCTACACTCCGGACAATGTGTGGGACGGCTACGGGCTGACCCCGGAACAGGCGGAGCTGGGCGGTCTCAACCCGAAGATGTTCACCTCCTTTCTGGACGGCAGCAAGCCGGCGATCGAGAGCACGGCGGTTGCCAACGCGACCGGCCTCGCGGCCGCCCCGGACGGCCTCGCCTACCCGCCCGCCAGCATCGACCGGCTGCCCAATGTCTGCCGGCCCCGCTCCGACGGCGGTGCGCTTGACCGCAAGGGGCAGGTCGAGGTGGTGTCGTCGCTGGAGCGGGACGGCACCCCGCTCGATTACGACATCCGGTTCGGCGTCTTCGTCGCCTTCGAGGCGGACAGCGACTACGTCGCCCGCTGTTTCGGGGAATACGGCGTCCGGACCGACGACAGCGGGCGCTACGCCGCGATGTACAAGCGCTGGCACCTGATCGGGCTGGAGCTCGGCGTCAGCGTCGCCAGCGTCGCGTTGCGCGGCGAGCCGACCGGTGAGCCGATGGGCTGGCAAGCCGATGCCGTCGCCGTCGCCAAGCGCGGCCTGCGGGCCGGCGAGACGCTGGACGGCGAAGGCGGCTACACCGTTTCGGGCCGGCTGATGCCGGCGGCGCGCTCGCTGGCCGAGGGCGCCCTGCCGATGGGGCTGACCCACGGGGCGAGGCTGGTCAGTCCGGTCGCGAAGGGACAGACCGTGGGCTGGTCCGACGTGGCCGTCGAGGCCGCGCACCCCGCCGTCCGCCTCCGCCGCGAGATGGAGGAGCTGTACCGGCCTGAGCTGCTCCAGGCGGCGGAATAGCGCCTCGGCTCGGACAGCCATCCAGCACCTTGCAAGGCGTTCTTCACACCGGACGGCAACGATGGACGCATCGAAGAGTCATTGCGTCCCCCGGGGACAAAAAATAGTACCGTTTCGGGACAATGTTTCACGTGAAACAATGGTCAATAATGCTGACCTATGTTTCACGTGAAACATTAGGCTCCATTTCCGACCCCTCCTAACGACCCTGGTAGGCCGCGGGGCGCTTCTCGCGGAAGGCGCGGATGCCCTCCTTGTGGTCCTCGGTGCGAATCAGGACCGACTGCCCGATCCGCTCCAGGATGCGGCCCGAAGTGTTGTCGATGCTGTCGCACGTGTTCATGATCACCTTGGCGAGACCCATCGCGAGCGGCGCCTTGGCGACCAGCTTGCGGGCGAGCTCCATCGCGGCGTCCTGGAGCTCGGCGACCGGGACCACCCGGGTCACCAGACCGATCCCGAGCGCCTGTTCGGCGTCGATGAAGGTGCCGGCCATGACCAGCTCCTTGGCCCAGCCCGGCCCGATCAGGTTGACCAGCCGCGAGCAGCCGCCCGATCCGGGGATCAGGTTGATGTTGGCCTCTGTAAAGCCGAACCGCGCGTCCTCGGCCGCGATCCGGAAATCGCACGACATCGCGAGCTCCAGCCCGCCGCAGGCGCATACCCCCTGGGCGGCGCAGATGACGGGGATCTCGATGCGTTCCAGAAGATCGAAGAAATCGTGCACCCATCGGTATTCGACACGGAACCGCTCGGTCGGCCAGTCGTTCTCGAACCAGCTCACGTCCGCGCCGGCGCAGAACGCGCGCTCGCCCTCGGCGTTGAAGACGATCACCCGGATGCCGGAATTGGCCTCGATGCGCCGGGTCAGCCACAGGAACTCGGCCCGCATGTCGTCGTTGAACGCGTTCAGGCGCTCGGGCCGCGCGAGAGTGATCGTCAAGATCCCGTCCCCGTCGATCGCGACCTTGAGCGCCTTGAAGTCGTGGCCCTCGATGATGTCCTTTCCTTCATCGATCACTTGATTCTCCTCATCGTGGTCGTTGCGAATTCCTGCCGCGCAGGAGGGCGAGCACCCTCTCCGGTGTAATCGGCGTGCGGTCGATCGCGCCGGGGATGCCGATGGCCTCGTCGACGGCGCTTGCGATCGCCGCGCCGACCCCGTTTATGCCGCCCTCGCCGCCGCCCTTGATGCCGAGCGGGTTGCGCGGGCTTGGCGCGTCCTCGGTGACAAGGCACTCGATGGCGGGGATTTCCGCGACGGTCGGCAGCAGGTAGTCGGCGAAGGTGACGGCGAGCGGCTGGCCCGCGTCGTCATACACGAACTCCTCGTAGAGCGCACCGCCGATCCCCTGGACGCAGCCGCCGACCAGCTGGCCCTTGAGGGTCGCGCCGTTGACCGCCCGCCCGACATCGTAGGCGATCAGGAACCGCTCGACCGTCACCGCCCCGGTGCCGGAGTCGACGCGGACGACCGCGATATGGGCGCCGTAGGGGAAGGTGCATTCCGAGGTTTCGTAGAACTCTTCCGCGGCGAGCGTATCGCCGCCGCGGGTTCGCACGATTTCGGCGAGCGAGATCGACGGGCCGCCGGCATCGGCCTGCACGATGCCATCGCGGATCGTCAGGCGCCCGGTCGGCGTCTGCAACAGCTCGGAAGCCGCCGCGAGCGCCTTGCCGCGCACCGCGAGCGCGGTCGCGTGGACCGCGCTTCCGGTCATCACCGTCGCGCGCGCGGCATGCGCGCCGATGCCGTAGGGGATGCGGTCGGTCTGCCCGTGCACGACCGCGATGCCGCGATAGTCGACACCAAGGGCGGCGGCGCAGATCTGCGCCATCGCCGTTTCGAACCCCTGCCCCACCGAGGCGCCACCGGTGACGACTTCGACCGCGCCGTCGGCGTCCACGGCGATCCGCGCGCCGTCGGACGGGCCGCGCCCGCTCTCCTCCAGAAACGTGGCGACACCGGCGCCCACCAGCTCGCCCGCTTTGCGACGGCGGGCGAGATCGGCCCGCAGCTCGTCCCAACCGACCGCGTCCAGCGCCTTTTGGAGCAACAACGGATAGTCGCCGCTGTCGAGGGGCAGCGTCTCGGCATACGCTTCGTCGTAAGCGACGGTATAGGGCAGGTCCGCCGCGGCGATCAGATTGCGCCGGCGGATTTCGACCGGATCGATGCCGAGGCGGTGCGCGGCGGCGTCCATCAGCCGCTCGCGGACGAAGCTCGATTCGAACCGCCCCGGCGCGCGATAGGTCGCGGCCGGCGCCTTGTTGGTCAGCCGGACATGGCAGGACGCCCGGTACGCCGGTACGCGGTAGAGCCCCGGCAGCGAGCACATCGTCCGGTTGGGCACGCTCACGCCGTGGGTCCGGAGATAGGCGCCCTGGTCGTGCCAGATCTCGGTCTCCAGGGCGAGAATGCGTCCTTGGGCATCGACGGCGAGGCGCGCCATGTGGCGCTGCTCGCGGCCCTGGTTGGCGGCCATCAGGTGTTCCTGGCGGTCCTCGATCCACTTGACCGGGCGTACGAAACGGCGTGCAGCCAGCAGCACCAGCAGGTCTTCCGGATAGAGCTCGCCGCGGATCCCGAACCCGCCGCCGACATGACCCTCGAAGAGGTGGATTTGCTCGGGCGCCAGCCCCAGCATCCGGATCAGGGTTTCCTTGTTGCGGTGCGGGACCTTGGCCGCGCCATGGAGTTCCAGCCGGTCGCGCCGGGCGTCATAGACCCCGATCGCGCCCCTTGTCTCCATCGGAACGCCCGAATGCCGCCCGGTCCGGAGGTCGAGCGAGACGACGGCTTGGGCTTTCGCGAAGCCGGCCCCGGCATCGCCGAAGGTATGCGTCAGCAGCGTCGCCTCGGTCCCGAGACCGGGCGCGAACTCGCCGGGCTCCCCGTCCGCGGCGGTCGATGCGGGGAGCGGGTCGAAATCGACCTCGACAAGCTCGGCCGCGTCCTCGGCGAGATAGGGAGTCTCGGCGAACACCGCCGCCACCGGCTCACCGACATAGCGCGCGCGGTTTCGCGCCAACACGTGCTGTCGATAGGGCTTGAGAGCGTCCACCTGGCGGTCCGAGCGGAAGTCGATCGGCGGGAATTCGGCAACGTCGGCGGCGGACCACACCGCGTGGACCCCGTCCATCGCCAGCGCGGCGGCGGCATCGACGCCCCGGACCTCCGCATGGGCGTGCGGCGAGCGGACGATCCGCATGTGGAGCTGGCCAGGGAAGTTCATGTCTCCGGCGAAGCGCCCGCGCCCGGTGACCAGCGGCGGGTCCTCGATCCGCGCGAGCGGCTTGCCCAGGAGGTCTTCGCCGTCGCCGCTCACCGAAGTTTCGGCCTAGACGCGCCCGCCGGGCTCTAGCCCGAGGATCGCCATCCCTGCGTGTTCGAGGTTGGCCGGCGCGGCCTGGATCTGCTGCGACACGGTGTTCATGTCGCGGAAGCGCCGTTCGAACGGGTTATTTGCATGGATCGCGGTCGCACCGGCGCGGTGATAGGCCATCGCGACCACCTCGCGGGCGCGGCCCGACGCATAGGCGCAGGCGATCCTGAGCCGCGCGCGCCGGTCGAGGTCGAGCGCATCGCCGCGTCCCAGCACGTGCCAGATCTCTTCCATCATCTCCAGCAGATAGGCCCGCGAGGCGCCGAGATGCCCCTCCGCGAGCGCCACGTCGGACTGGACCGCGGTGCCTTCGCGGAGCGCGGCGCTGGTGTGGCTCGCGGTCTTGGCGGCGGCGAGCGCGATGAACTCGTCCAGCGTCGCCCGCGCGATACCGAGCCCGACACTCGCGAAGGTCATCCCGTAGAACGCGGTCAGCGCAACCCGGTAGAGCGGTCCGGTCTCGCGCCGGTCGGGCTCGTGGTCGCGGACGAAGGTAAAGGCCTCGGGGACAAACAGGTCGGCGACCGCGTAGTCGTCGCTGCCGGTCCCCCTGAGCCCCATCGTGTCCCACACCGGATCGACCGTCGCCGATGCGGCGGGAAAGATGAAGGTCCGGATGCGCGGCCGTCCGTCGGGGAGCTTGAGCGGCGCCTCGTCCGGCCCGGTCTCGGGGGTGTGCGCGCCGTACCAGGTCGCGTTGCGGATCCCGCTCGCATAGGACCAGCGGCCGGTCAGCCGGTATCCGCCATCCGCCGGCATGACGCGCTCGCGCTTGTTGAACGGTCCCCAGGCGAGGACGGAATCGGGCGCGCCGAAGATTTCACGCGCAACGTCCGATGCAAGAAACGCAGCGGAAAGTGAGCAACCGAGCCCTTGGCCGAGACACCATGCCGTGCTCGCATCCGCCGCGGCGATCGTCTCGATCACGCCCAGTATGGTCATCGGCGACGCCTCGCCGCCCCCCATCGAGCGCGGCAGGCAAAGCCGGAACAGCTCGGCCTCGTGCATCGCGGCCATGGCCCCGGGCGTCACCCTGCCCTCGCGCTCGGTGCGGTCGGCATCGGACGCGATCAGCGGAGCCGCGGCGCGGGCGCGCGCCACCCAGTCGATCTCGCGCGGCTTCAGCGGTTCGGGAGTCGCCAACGTGGAAATCCTGCCGGTTTCAGCCGTCTTCGCGATCCAGCTTGAGCGCGACCGAATTGATGCAGTAGCGCTGGCCGGTGGGCATCGGCCCGTCGGGGAAGACATGGCCGAGATGGGCGTCGCAGCGCGCGCAATGCACTTCCGTCCTTACCATGAACAGGCTGCGGTCGGTGGTGACGCCGACCGCGCCGGAATCGTGCGGCTGGAAGAAGCTGGGCCAGCCGGTGCCGGAATTGAACTTCGTCTTCGAGTCGAACACCTTCTGGCCGCAACAGACGCAGACATAGGTGCCGGCGTCCTTGCACCCGTCGTATTCGCCGGTGAACGGACGCTCGGTGCCGTGCTGCCGGGTGACGGCATATTGCTCGGGCGTGAGCTGCGCCCGCCATTCCTCGTCGGTCTTTTCGACCCGGTCGGTCTCGGTCTCGGTCGCCATCGGCTCAGTTTCCTCCGTACAGGCGTTCGAGCATGTTTCCGAACGCGCGCAGCGCTTCCGGTGCCTCGCCTGAATAGCTCGAACCGTGCATACAGGCCAGCGTCTCCGGCCCGAGCTCCGCGAGCCCTTCCAGAATCGGCCCGGTCTCGCGCGTATAGGGGACGGAATGCGACATCGGCCCCTCCTTCTGCGCCGAGTTATAGGCATCGGTCCGGGCGATGATGTCGCCTTCGTAAAGCGGCTCGACATCGCCGTTGTGGCCGAACAGGTCGGAGCAGAAGAGCGTCCGCGTCTCCTCCTCGAACAGCAGGCTCGCGTCCCAGCCGTGCGGCACGTGCTTGGTCTCGACGAGGCGGAACCGGTGGCTGCCGGTTTCGATCCGCTCGTCCTCGCCGAGCACCCGGGGCGGGCGGTTCGCGAAGTCGCCGACCGAAGTGCGCGCGCCGACGAAACTGCACACCGCCTCGGCCCGGGGCGCGAGCGCGAGCCAGTCGTTGAGCGTCGCGCACTCGTCGGCCTCGAAATGGCTGAAGCCGACCCAGCGGATCGTCGAGGGATCGAGGACGGACGCCGCCGCCTCGCGGATCTCGTCGAAAAAGCCGCGCAGATTGGTGTGGTAGAGCAGCGGCTCCTCGTCCCGCACCAGGAAGCTGTTGAACTGGAAGTTCGCCTGCGGATTGTAGGCGGACAGCCGGAATATGTCGGGCGCGATCTCGTCGACCTGGGCCATCAGGGCTCCCCAATTCGGACTTCGCGAAGTCTAGAGGATTTGGTCCGGCGCGGAAACGGCGAGGCTTCTTCTCCCTCGTCATTTCGACCGGAGCCGGCCCGAAGGGTCGGCGGAGCGGAGAAGGCGAGGGACCGGGCCGGTTGATTGCAATGCAGGCAAGACTTAGGTTTGAGTTCGGTCAAGCAGGAGGGTGGGCCCCATGGCAAGCATCACGATCCGAAAGCTCGACGATGAGGTGAAGACCCGGCTGCGCGTGCGGGCGGCGGAGAACGGACGTTCCATGGAGGAGGAGGCGCGGACGATCCTGCGCGAGGCGGTAGGGAACAAACCGGCTTCAAGAGACTTGGGCAGCATTATTCGCGAATATTTCGGACCGTCGAACGGCGTGGACTTGGAGTTACCGCCGCGAGATCCGATCCGCGAGCCACCCAGATTTGAGTGAGACGTAACCGATGGTCGTGCTGGATACCAATGTGGTGTCGGAATTGATGCGCCAGTCGCCTTATCCCCCGGTCGACGCGTGGGCGGCTGGGTACGCGGCAGAGGAGCTGTACTTTTCTGCGGTGAGCGAAGCGGAGTTGCGCTACGGGGCCGCCATCATGCCGGAGGGCCAACGCCGCGATACGCTCGTCTCGGACATCGAGTCCATGTTGCTCGCGGCATTCGACAACCGGATTCTTCCCTTCGATAGCGAAGCGGCGTCCGCCTACGCGGAGATCGCCGCCGCCCGACGACGAATCGGCCGCCCGATCTCGCAACCCGATTGCCAGATCGCGGCCATCGCGCGGACGCGGGGAATGGCGGTGGCGACACGGAACGTGAGGGACTTCGACGACATGGGCATCGAGCTGATCGATCCGTGGGACGGCGCCTGAGGGGCCAGGCCGCCATCGCGGACCGCCACGGGGCCCGCTGACCGTGCTTCCGGTTTCCGGGCCGGATCGGGACCGGATCGTCGGCCGGCTTTGGGTGCTCTCGGCCGGGCTCTGCATGAGCCTGGGCGGGCCGATCATCCGACTCGCCGACGAGAGCACGGCGTGGCAATTCCTGTTCTACCGCTCCCTCGGCGCGGCCCTGGCCCTCCTGCTCTATTTCCTCGTCGTCCGCCGCCCCGTGGTTGCCGCGATCCGCGGCACCGGCGCGGCCGGGCTGGTGGGAGGGCTCTGCCTCGCGGTCGGCTTCACCGGCTTTGTGTGGGGCGTGATGACCTCCACGGTGGCCAACGCGCTCTTCCTGATCAGCGCTTCGCCTCTGTTCGCGGCGTTGCTCGGCTGGTTGGTGCTGCGCGAGCGGGTGTCCCGTTCGATGCGGTTCGCGATGGGCGGGGTGATGGCCGGTGTCGCGATCATGATCGGGGAGGGGCTGGCCGAGGCCGATCTGTTCGGCGATCTGGCGGCGCTCTCCGCGGCGGTGGGGTTCGCCGGGTTTTCGGTCTGCCTCCGGCGCGGCCGGCACACGGACATGAGCCCGACGATCCTGATCGCCGCCGTTATCACCGCGGCCGTCAGCGGGACGATGGCGCTTGCGGGCGGCGCCGGGCTCGCCGTGCCGCTCGCCGATGTCGGCCTGGCCGCGGCCTATGGCGTGCTGGTGATCGGGGCCGGCATCTTCATGTTGACCATCGGCGCCAGACATGTGCCCGCGGCCGAGCTTGTCGTGCTGTCCCTGACGGAAGTGGTGTTCGGGTCGATCTGGGTCGCGCTCGCCTTCGGAGAGGTGCCGAGCCTCCTCACCTTGCTCGGCGGGATCGTCCTGCTCGGCAGCATCTCGGCCCAAGCCGCCGTCGGAATGCGCCGATAGAAGAACCCGGGGTGGAACCGGCTGCCCGCCCCGATTGATCTCCCCCGGCGCGCGGCATCAGAATGCCGGACCCCGCCGCACAGGGAGGCCGCCGCGATGCCCGATACCGTTTCGACCGTCGACTTCGACAGGTTCCGCCTCACCCGTCTCGTCGACCGTCTCGTCCAGGCGGGAGAGGCGGAGGTCGTCGCCGATCCGACCCCGCTCGCCGCCGTCGCGGAGCGGCTCGACGGCAACCCGAAGGCGGTTTTGTTCAGGAGCGCCGGACCGGAGGGCGCGGCGCTCGTCGGCAACGTTATGGGGAACCGCCGGCGCCTTGCGCTCGCGCTCGACACGGACGAGCGTTCGCTCCTGCCGACGATACTGGAACGTCTCGCCAGCCCGATCGCGCCCGTCGAGGTCGCGCCCGGCGAGGCGCCGGTGCAGGAAGTCGTGCTGGAAGGCGACAACGCCGATCTCACCGCTCTCCCGGTCCATCTCCAGCACGCGCTGGACGGGGCGCCCTATATCTCCGCCGGGCTCGATTTCTCGCGCGACCCGGCGACCGGGTTCACCAATATCGGGATGCGCCGCCTCATGCTGCGCGGCCGCCGGGAAGCGGGGATCGACCTCAACGCGCCGAGCGACCTCCGCGCGATCTATGGCGGCGCCCATTCGCGCGGCGAGCGACTGCCCATCGCCATCGTCGTCGGCGCTCACCCGTCGGACGCCATCGCGAGCCTCAGCCTGGTGCCGCCGCAGGACGAGCTCGCGCTGCTTGGCGGCGCGCGCGGTGCGCCCGTTCCGGTCGTCAAATGCGTGACCAGCGATCTCAGGGTGCCGGCCGACGCGGAGATGGTGCTCGAAGGCCACCTCGATCCCGCCGGCTGGTCGGAGCCCGAGGGCCCGTACGGCGAATATGTCGGCTATTACGGCGTCCTCAAGTCGAACCCGGTGTTCCACCTGAGCGCGATTACCTGCCGGCGAGACGCGCTGTTCCAGACGGTAACCATCGGCGGGCGCTACATGGACTCGACCGACACCGCCCAGATCTGCGCGCTCAAGACCGAGGTCTCGATGTGGAAGGCGCTTGAGACGGCGGTGCGCGAGCCGGTCGGAGTCTACGTCACCGCGTCTTGCGGCGGGATGTACAACGCCCGCGTCTCGCTCAGGCAAAGGGTGCCGGGCGAGGTGCGCAACGCAATCGCCGCGGTCTTCGGCTCCAATGCCGATGTAAAGCACGTCTTCGTGACCGACGCCGATATCGACATCTTCTCCGATTCGGAGCTGGACTGGGCGCTCGCCACGAGATTCCAGGCCGACCGGGACGTCGTGGTCGCGTCGGGCTTCCGCGCGGTTCCGCTCGACCCGTCGCTGCAGGGGGAGCGCGCCGGCGCCAAGGCGGGATTCGACCTGACGATCCCGTTCGGCAAGCTGGGCGCGCAGGAATTCACCGTGCCCGCGCCGCCGCAACTCGCGCCCGCCGCGACGGCGGGCGGTCTTTCGGCGGCGGCGGCGCTCGCCGACGGGCCGAAGCATTTCCGCGAGCTGATGGAGGCGGCGGGCTCGGACGACGGTCGGGAGATCGTCCGCGAGCTGGAAGCGCTGTACGCGGAGGGCCGGCTCGGCAGGGACCGAGACGGGCGCTATGTGTTGGGCTAGAATCGCCCGAGACCGGATGCGAAACAGGGGGAGCTGAACGAATGGATGTCCGAGCCGCGGTCGCACACGAGGCAGGGAAGCCGCTTACCGTCGAGACGGTCCAGCTCGACGGCCCCGGGGACGACGAGGTGCTGGTCGAGATCAAGGCGACCGGCATCTGCCACACCGACGAGTTCACGCTCTCGGGCGCCGATCCCGAAGGCCTGTTTCCGTCGATCCTCGGTCACGAGGGCGCGGGCGTGGTGGTCGATGCCGGCAAGAACGTGAGTTCGGTGGCGAAGGGCGATCACGTCATTCCGCTCTATATCCCGGAATGCCGGCAGTGCAAGTCGTGCCTGTCGGGCAAGACCAACCTCTGCACCGCGATTCGCGGCACCCAGGGCCAGGGCGTCATGCCGGACGGGACCAGCCGGTTCTCGCTCGGCGGCGACAGGCTGTTCCACTACATGGGCACGTCCACCTTCGCCAATTACAGCGTGATGCCGGAGATCGCGGTGGCCAAGGTCCGCGAGGACGCGCCGTTCGACAAGATCTGCTACATCGGCTGCGGCGTGACGACCGGCATCGGCGCGGTCATCAACACCGCCGGTGTCGAGCCGGGCGCCAATGTCGTGGTTTTCGGGCTGGGCGGCATCGGCCTCAACGTCATCCAGGGCGCGCGGATCGCCGGCGCGGACAAGATCGTCGGCGTCGACATCAACCCGTCCAAGAGCGTGCTGGCCGAGAAATTCGGCATGACCCATTTCGTCAACCCGAAAGATGTCGAGGGCGACCTCGTCCCCTACCTCGTGGACCTTACCGACGGCGGGGCGGACTACTCGTTCGAGTGCATCGGCAACGTGTCGACGATGCGCCAGGCACTCGAATGCTGCCACCGCGGCTGGGGGGTGAGCGTGATCATCGGCGTCGCCGGCGCCGGCCAGGAAATCTCGACCCGGCCGTTCCAGCTGGTGACCGGACGGGTATGGAAAGGCACCGCCTTCGGCGGCGCCAAGAGCCGCACCGAAGTGCCCAGGATCGTCGACTGGTACATGGACGGGAAGATCAACATCGACGACCTGATCACCCACACCATGCCGCTGGAGGACATCAACAGCGCCTTCGACCTGATGCACGAAGGCAAGTCGATCCGTTCGGTGGTGACGTTCTAGGCGCCCCGCCCTCGGCATGAGCGACGGGGCAAGGCGGGTTCGCGCGGACGCGCTCGAATCCTTCGTCACCTCTGTTTTCTCCGCTTCGGGTACGCCGGCGGCGGATTCCGCGACCATCGCCGAGGTGCTGGTCTGGGCGAATCTGCGCGGCATCGACAGCCACGGGGTGCTGCGCGTCCCGGGCTATGTAGGACGAATCGAAAGCGGCGAGTTCAACCCGCGCCCGGACATCGCGGTCCTCGCCGACCTCCCCGCGGCGACCGTCATCGACGCGGACCGCGCCTTCGGCCCGGTCGGCATGTCGCGCGGCATGGACACCGCCATCGCCAAGGCGCGCGAGGCGGGGATCGGCGTCTGCGTCGTGCGCCGCGTGACCCACATGGCGGCCATCGGCTGGTTCGCGCTCAGGGCCGCGCGGCAGGACATGATCGGGCTGGTCTTCGGCTCTTCGAAGCCGAACATGGCCTGGCACGGCGCGCGGGCGCGCGGCGTCGCCACCAGCCCGATCGCGATTGCGGTGCCGGGGATGGACCGGGAGCCGATCCTGCTCGACATGGCGACGTCGACGGGCTCGATGGGCAAGGTCATGCTGGCGCGCGACGGCGGGACCGCGCTGGAACCCGGCGTGGCGCTGACCGAAGACGGAGAGCCCACCACCGACGCCGGCGCCGCGCGGTTCCTCACCCCCCTCGGCGGGGCCAAGGGCGCCGGTCTTTCCCTGATGTTCGAATGCCTGACCGGGGTACTCGTGGGCAACCCGCTGATCGCCGCCGCCATCGGGCCGGACGGCGACTGGCGCCACGGCCAGAACGGATTCGCGCTCGCCATCGACATCGCCGCCTTCACCGAGCCCGCGCGCTACCGCCGGGACATCGACACTCTGGTGGACGCGCTCAAATCGTTGCCGGTGGCCAAGGGGAACGACGAGGTCCGCGTGCCGGGCGAGCGCGGCAACCGGGTCATGGCGGAACGCCTGGAACAGGGCATTCCGCTCCCCGCGGGTACGTGGCGCCGCCTCGACGAAATCGCGGACGGGCTCGGTATCCCGATGCCGTCGGCTATCGAAGGATGAGGCTCACTCTTCGTCCTTGCGCTCGCTCCTGTAGACCAGCCGCATCAGGCCGATCCCGAGCGCCAGGCTGACGATCACGCCGGCCGCCATCGCGAGGAAGCCGACGATTCCGATCGGCGCATCGCCCGCGACCTCCCACATCCAGACAGCGAGAACCAGCGCGACGACGAGCAGTCCGCCGAGCACGATGGCGAGAAGCAGGGTCCGGTTCATGGGAGGCACGGGCCGTCCGCCCCTCCCGTCATATCGACCGGAGCCGCGCCGAGCGCGGCGGAGCGGAGATATCCGTTACGCACAGAATCGCAGCACCCAGGCTGAAAGATTTCTCCACTCGCTTCGGTCGGTCAAAATGACGGGTGGACCTCAGGCGATCAGCGCGTTGCCGCCGAAACGTTCGCGCCATCGGGGAAGAACATCCGGGTTGAAAACATTGTCGGGCACCTCGCCCCTGAGCGCGGTCAGGACAGCCTCGGCCGCCCATTCGATCCCCGGCCCGAGCCCGCCGCCGCGGTTGTGAGAGATCATGTGGGGCGACAGAAGGACCTCGTTTCCCATGTCGAGAAGCTTCGAGTTCCGGTCCATCGGCTCGTCGAGGAACACGTCGAGCGCCGCGCCCGCGATCTCGCCGGCCTCGATGGCGTCGGCGAGCGCGACCTCGTCCATCGTGCCGCCGCGCGAGGTGTTGACGAACAGCGCCGTGGGTTTCATCGCGCTGAACTGCGCGGCGCCCATCATGCGGCGCGAGGTGGGGTTGAGGGTCGGGTGCATGGTGACGATGTCCGATTCGCGGAGCAGCGTGTCCAGATCGACCTTCTCCACGCCGTAATCGGCGAACTTCTCCTCCTCGACGAAGGGATCGCAGACGATCAGCCGCGCGTGCCACGGCTTGAGCAGCTCCACCATGCGCCCGCCGATCCGGCCGAAGCCGATGATCCCCACGGTGAGCCCGGGATAGCCGTCCTCGTCGCGGCGGCCGAGATAGGTGCCGATCAGCGAGTCGTCCTTCCACCCGCCGCCCTTCACATGCGCGTCCTTCTCCCGGTTCATCTTGAGCATTGTGAGGATCATCGCCATCGCGCCCTCGGCGACGCCGCCCCAGTTCGCCTGGGTGGGCGCGTGGGTCACCAAGACGCCGAGGTCGGTCGCCGCCTCGACATCGATGTCGTCGGTCCCGACGGTGCACTTGGCGACGATGCGGAGGCGCTGCGCGCCCTCGATGATGCGCCGGTTGACCGGCGCGCTGCGGATCGACGTGCCGGTCATCGCGACCGATTCCGCGGCCCTCGCGGCCATGTCGTCCTCGTAGACGCAGCCCGGCGTGTGCCAGGCCTCCTCTCCATAGGTCAGTCTGCAGCCCGCGCCCTCCATCCGGCGGAGGCCGCGCCCCTCCAAATCGGCGTTGGCGAAAACGAAAACGGTCGGCTCGGACATGGCGTTCCCTCGGGCAAGGTGGTGACCGGCGGATATATAGACCCCGCGCGGGCGTCGGCCAATCAGTCGAACAGGAAACGGAACGCGCCGTTCTCGCGGCGCAGGCGGCAGGGCTCGAAATGCGCCGGCAGCACCAGCGTATCGTTCCGTGCGACTTCCTCGAACATCGCCCGCCGGGTCGAGATCGCCGTCGGCTGGTGCTCACAGGCGCGGCTGTTCCAGTCCGGATGCCGGGCCTGGATGGGATGATGGACGACATCGGCGGCAATCAACCCCTCCTCGCCGTCGGACGAAATCCGGATGTTGACCTGGCCCGGGGTGTGCCCGGGCGCCGGTTCGAACCGGATGCCGACCTCCACCTCATGGTGGGGGTCGACGAGATCGGCGAGCCCGGCGTCGAGGATCGGCTTCACGCTGTCTTCGTAGACATGGACGTACTGCCCGTCGCCGCCGGCATGCTTGGCCTGGAGGGATTCCAGGTCGGTCGCGGTGAAGACATAGCGCGCGTTGGGGAAGGTGGGCTCCCACCTGCCGTCCACCCAGCGCGTGTTCCAGCCCACATGATCGACATGGAGGTGGGTGATCAGGACGAGGTCGACCTCCTCGGGCGCGTACCCCGCGGCCGCCAGGTTCTCCAGATAGGGCCATTGCCCGTGGGACCAGTAATCGCGCCGGCGACCGGGCTTGTCGTTGCCGACGCAGGTGTCGATCAGGACGGTGCGATCCTCGGTCCGGAAGACATAGCTCTGCATGCAGGACTCGAGAAGCCAGCGGTCTTCGTTGAAGAAGCGCGGCATGAGCCAGCCGCGCTCGCGCTCGAAATCCTCCGCCGTCGAGTCGGGATACATCGCGCCCGGATCGAAGACCGGCGTGTCGTCCTCCAGCACGCGGGCGAGCTCCAGCTTGCCTATCCTGACCGTCGCCATGTCGCTCCTCCCGATAAGACGCCGTACAAAGCCGGGAACAATTGCGCTAGCATAGGATTTTAGGACCGCGCGAACGGCAAAATGAAGTCCCCCGATCCGGGCGCCGCGCCCCGTCTCGCGACGCCGCATTCGATCACGGCGGCCGAATTCGACTGCCAGGTGATCGAGAACGAGGCGGTCAATGCCGAATACATGCATATCGTCGCGGCAGCCGAGCCGCTGGCGACGGCGATCGGGGCCGGCCAGTTCTTCCACATGCTGTGCCCCAAGGACGGCCCCAACGGTCCCTTCTTCCGCCGCCCGATGAGCGTCTACCGGGCGGACCCACACGCCGGCACGGTGGCGTTCCTATACAAGGTCACGGGGAGCGGCACCCGGGCGCTGGCAACCCTGGCGCCGGGCGACCGTCTCGACCTATTCGGGCCGTTGGGCGTGGGGTTCACGCTGGAGCCCGGCTGGAGGCGGATCGTGGTCGTGGGCCGCGGCGTCGGGCTCGCTACCCTCGCACCGCTCGCCGAGCTCGCGGCCGCGAACGGTATCGGGGTGACGGCGGTGCTGAGCGCCCGGTCTCCGGCGGTGATGATGTCGGCCGACCGCTTCCAGGCGATCGGCGCCGACACGATCGAGGTCACCGACGCCGAAGGCACCAGCGGGCCCGCGCGGCTGGAACGCGTGCTGCGCGGGCTGATCGCCGGCGACCGGGCGGATGCGTTCTTCACCTGCGGCTCGAACCGTCTCCTGCTGCTGCTCCAGCGCCTTGGGCGCGAGTTCGGCATACCCGGGCAGGTCGCGCTGGAACAGCAGATGGCCTGCGGGCTCGGCATGTGCTTTTGCTGCGTGCGCGAGTTCCGCGTCAACGGTGGCGTCGCGCATCGCCGGGTGTGCTGGGACGGCCCCGTATTCGACCTCCAGGAAGCGATCTCTTGGTAGACATGAGCATCGAGATCGGCGGGGTCCGGCTCGCCAACCCGGTCATGCCGGCCTCCGGCACGTTCGCCGACGGGCTCGACAAGGCAGTCGATTTCGAGCGTCTGGGCGCGATGGTGATCAAGACCATCACCCGCGAGCTCCGCGTGGGCAACGCGCTGCCTCGGGTTTGCGAAACGCCGGAGGGGATGCTGAACTCGATCGGCATTCCGTCCAAGGGCATGCCCTATTTCCACGAGGAGACGCTGCCGACCTATGCGGGCTATTCGACACCGCTGGTGGTCAGCATTTCGGCGCCGACCGTGGCCGGCTTCGCGAGCCTGGCCGAGGAGGTGAGCCTGCCGGGCGTGGCCGCGATCGAGGCCAATATCTCCTGTCCCAACCTGGAAGAGGACGGCAAGGCCTTCGCCAACGAAATCGCTTCGACCGAGCGCGCCGTCGCAGCGATCCGGCAGCACACGTCGCTCCCCCTCTGGGTCAAGCTGTCCCCCAACGTCACCGACATCGCGGAAATCGGCCGCGCCGCGGAGGCTGCCGGCGCCGATGCGCTGGTGGTCGCCAACACGTTCCTCGCCATGGCGGTCGATATCGAGAGCCAGCGGCCCAGGCTCGGCAGCATCACCGGCGGCCTGTCGGGTCCGGCGATCCGTCCCATCGTGGTCCGCATGACATGGCAATGCGCGCGCGCGGTCGACATCCCGATCGTCGGCTGCGGCGGAATCGCGACCGCGGAGGATGCGATCGAATACATGCTGGCGGGCGCCAGCGCGGTTCAGGTAGGCACCGTGACCTTCGTCCATCCGACGGCGATGATCTCGGTTCTCGAGGGAATCGAGAACTACTGCCTGCGCCGCGGGTACGAGCGCGTGACGGATCTCGTGGGCGCGATTTCAGTCGAGGAGGCGGACGAGACCGACATGGAATGGGTCGACCCGCTCCGATGACCGAAACGACCCTCCAGCCCGCACGCGAAGAGCTGCGCGCGCTTGCCGTCGAGATTTTCGACACGCTGCGCCAGAGCACCGCGGCACGGCGCGGCGTGTCCCGGGAGAGCTTCGGCGCGGGCGAGAACGCGGCCTTCGAAATCCTGATCGACGTTGCGAAGAGGTTCGGGCTCGAAACCGGCACAGACAGCGCGGCCAACCTGCTGATTTCGCTTCCCGGCCAGGCGCGGGAAACACCCTATGTCGCCTGCGGCTCGCACATGGATTCGGTGCCCGAGGGCGGCAATTTCGACGGGGCCGCCGGCGTGATCGCGGGGCTTCTCGGGCTGGTGCGCGCGCGGATGGAAGACGCCGAACCGAGGCGTCCGGTCCGGGTGATCGCGCTCCGCGGCGAGGAAAGCGCGTGGTACGGCAAGGCCTGCGTCGGATCGAGCGCACTGTTCGGGCGCCTGCAGAAGGCCGACCTCGCTTCGGTCCATCGGGACGGGACCGGAACTCTGGGCGAAGCGATGCAGCGCAACGGGGCCGCCATCGATGCGATCGAAACGGGCACGCCGCTGGTCGATCCGGCGGATATTGCGGGCTATGTCGAACTCCACATCGAGCAGGGTCCGATTCTCGTCGCGGACAGCCTGCCGACCGCGGTGGTGACCTCGATCCGCGGCAATCTGCGCCATCGCCGGATCCGCTGCATCGGCGAGGCCGGGCACTCGGGCGCTGTGCCGCGCGGCCTCAGGAACGATCCGGTGATGGCGACCGCCGCGCTGATCCATGCGCTCGACAACCACTGGCGGGACTGGCTGGAGCAGGGCCACGACATCGTGGTGACGACCGGCATCGTCGAGACCGACGGGCGGTCGCATTCGGTTTCCCGCATCGCGGGCGAGGTCGCCTTCAGCTTCGAGGTGCGGAGCGAGGACACGAACACTCTTGAAAGTTTTTACGACCTGATGCGGAGCGAGTGCGACCGGATCGCCGCCGAGCGCCGGGTGATGTTCAATTTCGACCGCAGGGTCGACGCGGAACCGGCGATCATGGACCGGCGCTGGGTCGACAAGCTGCTGGCGCACGCACGCACGCTGTCCCTGCCGGAGAGGACGATCCTGAGCGGCGCGGGCCACGATGCGGTGCTGTTCGCCTCGGCCGGCATTCCTTCCGCCATGATCTTCATCCGCAACCATAACGGCTCGCACAACCCGAACGAGGCGATGGACATCGACGATTTCCTCAAGGGCGCCGATCTTCTCTACCGCGCGCTGATGGACCCGCCATGACGGGCGAACGGATCGAGATCGCGCGGCCCGACGACTGGCACTTGCATCTCCGCGACGGGCCGATGCTGCACGCGGTCGTCGGCTTCTCGGCCGCGGTGTTCGGCCGCGCCATCGTGATGCCCAACCTGGTGCCGCCGGTGCGGATCCCGGCGGAGGCCGAAGCCTATCGCGCGCGCATCCTGGCAGCCCTGCCGGACGGCCATCCCTTCGAGCCGCTGATGACCGCCTACATGACCGACGACGCCGAGCCCGACGACATCAGGGCCGGGTTCGAGAACGGTATTTTCCACGCGGTGAAGCTCTATCCGGCCGGGGCCACGACCAACTCGGCGTTCGGTGTCACCCGCATGGAGGCGATCCGCCTCTCGCTGGCGGAGATGGAGAGGATCGGCATGCCGCTGCTGGTCCATGGCGAGGTCGCCGACCAATCGGTCGACGTGTTCGACCGCGAGGCGGTCTATATCGAGCGCGTGCTGGAACCGATGCGACGCGACTTCCCGGGCCTCAGGGTGGTGCTGGAACACGTCACCACGGTCGACGCCGTCGAATACGTGCGCGCCGCCGGCAGCGGGGTCGGGGCGACCATCACGCCGCATCATCTCATGATCAACCGCAACGCCCTCTTCCGCGGCGGGATCAGGCCGCATATGTATTGCCTTCCGGTGGCCAAGCGGGAGCGCCACCGGCTGGCTCTGCGCGAGGCCGCGACCTCGGGCGATTCGCGCTTTTTCCTGGGCACCGATTCCGCACCCCACCCGCGCCGCGACAAGGAGACCGATTGCGGCTGCGCGGGAATCTTCAACGCTCCCAGCGCATTGCAATGCGTCGCCCAGGTGTTCGATGAGGACGGCGCGCTCGACCGGCTGGAAGGGTTCGTCGCCCGCGCGGGCGCCGAATATTACGGGATGGAGCCGAATTCCGACCGCATCGTCCTCGAAAAAGGGGTAATTTCCGGGGCGCCCCCGCAGTCGGTGGGGGTCGCGGATCACGCGATCCGGGTGTTCGCGCCCGACACGCCGGTCTCCTGGAGCATCGTCTCCGGCCTCAGGTGACCCGGCGACGCGCGCGAGCGACAGAGGGGAGGAGCGGATGCTGCCGACGGCGTTTCCGGATGAATCGCTGATCGCCGAGATGACGGCGCGGATGCTGATCGAGGTCGAGGCGGTGCGGTTCCGCGCGGACGATCCCTACCGGTTCACCTCGGGCTGGGCGAGCCCGGTCTATATCGATTGCCGCCGTTTGATCTCCTTCCCGAGGGTGCGCCAGACGCTGATGGATTTCGCGGCTTCTTCGATCGTCCGCGAAGTCGGGTTCGAGACCATCGACGCGGTGGCCGGAGGAGAGACCGCCGGCATCCCCTTCGCCGCGTGGATCGCCGACCGGCTGATGCTGCCCATGCAATACGTGCGAAAGCAGGCCAAGGGTTTCGGCCGGGACGCCCAGATCGAGGGGGATTTCGAAGCCGGCTCGCGCATCATCCTGGTCGAGGATTTGACCACGGACGGGCAGAGCAAGATCCGGTTCTGCCAGGCGCTCCGCGACGCGGGCGCCATCGTCAACCATACCTTCGTGATTTTCCACTACGACATCTTTCCGCAGACCCACGAGCTGCTGGAACGGATGGACATGAAGATGCTGTCGCTCGCCACCTGGTGGGACGTGCTCGCGGTGTGCAAGAAACACGCCTATTTCGACGCCGCGACGCTGGACGAGGTGGAGCGGTTCATGAACGATCCGGTAGACTGGTCCGCCGCCCACGGGGGCGCCTCCCAGCTCGCGGGCTGACCCGGGGCGACGCTGCGCCGGGCGCAGCGCAATGCGGTCGAAAAAGCATCGTTTGACCGGTATTCACCGGGTGCCTTGCTGCTGTAAAGTCCCGGTCGCAGAAGATACCCGCTTCGCGCCGGAATGTGCGTCCGCGCGTTCCGGAGCGGTTCGTCTTTGCGCGAGAAGGCGGTAATCTGTCTGTTCGCGCCAGCCCAGAAGGGGAGAGGAACAAGATGACAAGCAAGTTCAGGTCGGTCGCGCTCGCGGCCGCGGTTTCCGTCGCGGTCGCGGCCGGGAGCTTCGGCGCTTCGGCGGCGACCAAGATCAGGCTCACGCTCGACTGGATTCCCCAGTCGACTCACGGGCTGATCTTCATCGCCCAGTACGAGGGCTACTACAAGGCCGAAGGCCTCGACGTGAAGATCGACGCGGGCCGCGGCTCGGCTGACGCGGTCAAGAAGCTCGTCAGCGGAACCCACGACATCGGCCTCGCCGACATCAACGCCTTGATCCAGTACAACGCCAAGAACAAGGGCAAAGAGATCAAGAGCGTGATGATGATGTACGAGCAGCCCCCCTTCTCGATTTTCGTGTTGAAGAAGTCGGGCATCACGCATCCCAAGCAGCTCGCCGGCAAGACACTTGGCGCCCCGGTGTTCGATGCCAGCTACAAGCTGTTCCCGGCCTTCGCCAAGGCCATCGGCATCGATCCCAACTCGGTCAAGAAGAAGAACATGGACCCGCGCCTGCGCGAGCCCATGCTCATCAAGGAACAGGTCGACGCGATCTCGGGGCACGTGTTCTCGTCGATGCTCAACCTCAAGGCGGCCGGCATCAAGGAAGAGGACGTCACCTTCTTCATGTACGGCGACTTCGGCATGGAGTCCTATGCCAACGGCGTCGCGGTGAGGCCCGACTTCCTCGCCAAGAACGGCGACGCGGTGCGCGGTTTCGTGCGTGCGACGATCAAGGCGACGCGCGACATGGTGCAGAAGCCCAAGCTTGCGCTGTCGTCGGCCAAGAAGTTCGAGCCGCTGCTCAACGAGGCGGTCGAGGCCGACCGGCTGAGGCTCGGCATCAAGTGCTGCGTGCTGACGCCGAACGTTCGCAAGAACGGCTATGGCGGCATCGACTTGGCGCGTCTGCAGCGGTCGATCGACCAGGCGGCCGATGCCTACGGCATCAAGGATCCGCCGAAAGCCGCGGACATGTGGCTGGACGGCTACCTGCCGCCGCAGTCCGAGCGTTTCATCCACAAGTAGGATCGTGGGGACGGGCCGCACGCCCGTCCCCCTTCCCCACCGTCAAAGACCATCGATGGCCTTCATCGAAATCGACGAGATCGATCTCACCTACCGCAACAGCGCGGGAGATGAGGACGATTCCGGGACGTTGGCGCTGCAGGGCGCCAGCGTAGCGATGGAACGCGGCGACTTCATCTCGCTGGTGGGGCCGAGCGGCTGCGGCAAGTCGACCCTGCTCAAGGTCGTCGCCGGGCTGATCAGGGCCAACAAGGGGCGGGTCTCGGTCGCCGGACAGGTCGTCGACCAGCCGCTCAAGATCGTCGGCATGGCGTTTCAGAATGCGACGCTTCTCCCATGGCGGTCGACCAGGGAGAACGTGCTTCTGCCGATGGAGATCGTCGAGCCGCACCGCCAGAAATTCCGCAGGGAAAAGGCGAAATACGAGGCGCTGGCCGACGACCTGCTCGCGACCGTCGGGCTCGAGGGATTCGGCGACCGCGCGCCGTGGCAGCTGTCGGGGGGAATGCAGCAGCGCGCCCAGCTCTGCCGCGCGCTGGTTCACGAACCCGACCTTCTGCTGCTCGACGAGCCGTTCGGCGCGCTCGACGCCTTCACCCGCGAAGAGCTCTGGGACGTGCTCCAGGCCCTCTACATGAATCGCAAATGCACCGTGATGCTGGTCACCCACGACCTGAGGGAGGCGGTGTACCTCGCCGACAAGGTCTATGTGATGAGCGCGCGGCCCGGGCGGATAATTCTCGAGCGGGACATCGAGATGGAGCGCCCGCGCACGCTCGAGCACATGTACCAGCGCGAGACGGTGGAGCTCGTCCAGGAGCTGCGCCACCACATCAACATCGCGAGATCCGACGATGAGTAGCAAGACCGTCGAACGGCTGTCGCCATGGCTCGTAACGCTGGCGTGCATCGTCATCTGGGAAGTCGGCGTGCGCCTGTTCGACGTGCCCGCGGTGGTGCTGCCGACCGCGAGCTCGTCATTCTACGCGATCTGGGAATTCCGCGTGGCGCTCTGGCACAACGCGATCCCGACACTGGTAGCGACGCTTCTCGGCTTCGGCATCGCGGTCGTGTTCGGCATCGTGATGGGCGTCTTCATCGGCATTTCCAAGCCGGTTTACGCCGCGCTCTACCCGCTGCTGGTGGCGTTCAACAGCATCCCCAAGGTGGCGATCGTGCCGATCCTGATGGTGTGGTTCGGCATCGGGCTGACGACCGCGACGATCACCGCCTTCATTCTCTGCTTCTTCCCGATCGTCGTGAACGTCGCGGTCGCGCTCGCCACCATCGAGCCCGAGCTCCGCGACGTGCTGCGCGCGCTCGGCGCGCATGAGCGCGACATCGTGATCAAGGTGGGAATCCCGCGCTCGCTCCCCTACCTGTTCGCCTCGCTCAAGATCGCGATCACGCTCGCCTTCGTCGGCGCCGTCATCGCCGAGACCGTGGCGGGCGGCGACGGAATCGGCCACCTGATGCTGGTCGCGAGCTCGAACTTCAACATGTCGCTGATGATCGCCGGGCTGATCGTGATCGCCGCGATGGCGATCGGCATGTACGCGATCTTCGCCGTCATGGACCGCCGTTTCACCGGCTGGGCGACGCGCGGCGACATCCAGTACGCGACCGCCGGCGGCTAGCCGCCGGGTGCCGGCCCGGTTCGCGGGGCGAGCCGGGTTGCATGGGGTTATCGGGTGTGATACCAAGCCCTGCCTTCGAAAACGGGCATCCGGACCGGGTGCCGCAATAACCGAAAATGCGTTATGTTTCAAAGAGTTGCCGTCGATACGGTCGGGGTTAGGTATACGTGTCCGCAACACCGATAGACGTGTCGGGCCTTCCGGGGCGCTACGCCAATGCCCTGTTCGAACTCGCCGACGAGCAGGATGCGCTGGACGGGGTGCGGGGCGATCTTATCAGCCTGCGGACCATGATCCGCGGGGCGCCCGATCTCGCACGCGTCCTGACCAGTCCGGTGATCGGGCGGGACGAACAGGCCGCGGCGATCGACGCGGTGATGGAGCGCGCCGGTATCGGCGACCTGACCCGCCGCTTCGTGAACGTCGTCGCACGAAACCGGAGGCTGTTCGCCCTGCCGGGCATGATCGAGGTCTATCGCGCGCTGCTCGCCGAACGACGGGGCGAGATGACGGCGGAGGTGACCTCGGCCCGGCCGCTCAGCGAGTCCCAGCGTTCCACGCTTGAGAGCGCGCTGATGCGCTCGGTTGGCGCCAACGTTTCGATCGACGCCCGCGTCGATCCGGGCATTCTCGGCGGGCTGATCGTCAAAGTCGGCTCGCGCATGGTCGATTCCTCGCTCAGGACCAAGCTCGAAAAGCTGCAGATATCGATGAAAGGGGCCGCGTGATGGACCTCCGCGCCGCAGAGATCTCCGCCATCCTCAAGGACCAGATCGCGAATTTCGGAACCGAGGCCGAAGTCGCGGAAGTCGGCCAGGTGCTGTCGGTCGGCGACGGAATTGCGCGCGTATACGGCCTCGACCGCGTCCAGGCGGGAGAGATGGTCGAGTTTCCGGGCGGCATCCGCGGGATGGCGCTCAACCTCGAGAGCGACAATGTCGGCGTCGTGATCTTCGGCGACGACAGCACCATCAAGGAAGGCGACACCGTCAAGCGCACCGGAGCCATCGTCGATGTGCCGGTCGGCAAGGGGCTGCTCGGCCGCGTCGTGGATGCGCTCGGCAACCCGATCGACGGCAAAGGCCCCATCGAGAGCGACGAGCGCCGCCTGGTCGAGGTCAAGGCGCCCGGCATCATCCCCCGCCGGTCGGTGCACGAACCGGTCCAGACCGGGCTCAAGGCGATCGACAGCCTGATCCCGATCGGCCGCGGTCAGCGCGAGCTGATCATCGGCGACCGCCAGACCGGCAAGACCGCGGTGGCCATCGACACCATCATCAACCAGCGCGACATCAACGCCGACGCCGACGAATCGAAAAAGCTCTACTGCGTCTATGTGGCGATCGGCCAGAAGCGCTCGACCGTCGCCCAGATCGTCAAGCAGCTGGAAGAAAACGGCGCGCTCGAATACAGCATTATCGTCGCAGCGACTGCCTCGGAACCGGCACCTCTCCAGTTTCTCGCCCCCTATGCCGGCTGCACGATGGGCGAATATTTCCGCGACAACGGCATGCATGCGTTGATGATCTACGACGATCTGTCCAAGCAGGCCGTCGCCTACCGCCAGATGTCCCTGCTGCTGCGCCGCCCGCCCGGCCGCGAAGCCTTTCCGGGCGACGTTTTCTACCTCCATTCGCGCCTGCTGGAGCGCGCGGCGAAGATGAACGACGAGAACGGCGCGGGCTCGCTGACCGCCCTTCCGGTGATCGAAACGCAGGCTGGCGACGTGTCCGCCTATATCCCGACCAACGTGATCTCGATCACGGACGGACAGATCTTTCTGGAGACCGATCTTTTCTATTCGGGCATCAGGCCGGCGGTGAATGTCGGGCTATCGGTGAGCCGGGTCGGCTCGGCGGCGCAGATCAAGGCGATGAAACAGGTCGCGGGCTCGATCAAGCTGGAGCTCGCGCAGTACCGCGAGATGGCGGCTTTCGCGCAGTTCGCCTCGGACCTCGACGCCTCGACCCAGCAGCTCCTCAACCGCGGATCGCGTCTCACGGAACTTCTCAAGCAATCGCAGTTCTCGCCGCTCGCGGTGGAAGAGCAGGTGGTGGTCATCTTCGCCGGCGTCAACGGATATCTCGACAAGGTCCCGCTGGAGTCGGTGCAGCGCTTCGAGCACGGATTCCTCGCCGACGTGAAGGCGAACCACGCCGACATCCTCGCGGGGATTCGGGAGAGCCAGGAGCTCACCGACGACCTCAGGACCAAGCTTACCGACGCGCTCGAATCCTACGCCTCGGCGTTCGCGGCCTAGCCACGCCGCGCGGAACCCGGCCCGATGCCCAGCCTCAAGGACCTGCGCACACGGATCAACAGCGTCAAGTCGACGCAGAAGATCACGTCCGCGATGAAGATGGTCGCGGCGGCCAAGCTCCGGCGGGCACAGGAACAGGCCGAGGCGGCGCGGCCCTACGCGGAGCGGATGGAGCGCATGCTGGGCTCGGTTGCGGCGAGCCTCGGCAGCATCGAGGGCGCCCCGCCGCTTCTCGCCGGCACCGGCAAGGACGATGTCCACCTGCTGGTGGTCGCGACCTCCGACCGCGGCCTCTGCGGCGGGTTCAACTCGTCGATCGTGCGGGAGGCCCGCAAGCAGATCCGCGAGCTGACCGCCGCGGGCAAAACGGTCAGAATTCTCTGCGTCGGCCGCAAGGGCCGCGGGCAGCTGGCCCGCGACTACGGGAGCCGGATCGCCGATACCATCGACGATGTCGGCCGCCCCCGGCTCGGTTTCGACGATGCGCAGGCCATCGCGGGCCGACTGCTCACGCTATACGACGAGGACGGATTCGACGTCTGCACGGTGGTCTACAACCGGTTTCGGTCGGTGATCGTGCAGATCGTCACCGTCCAGCAGCTCATTCCCTTCGCCCCCCCCGGGGACGAAGAGGAAGAAGGGGCGGATGCGGGCACCGGCGGCGCGAAAGCGGTCTACGAGTTCGAGCCCGAGGAGGGCGAGATCCTTGAGACGCTGTTGCCGCTGAACCTTTCGGTCCAGGTCTACCGCGCATTGCTCGAGAACGCGGCCTCGGAGCAGGGAGCGCGCATGGCGGCAATGGACAACGCGACCCGCAACGCGGGCGACATGATCGACCGGCTTACGCTCGACTACAACCGGTCACGCCAGGCCGCCATCACCAGCGAACTGATCGAGATCATCTCCGGCGCCGAAGCGGTCTAGGCCCCGGGTCCAGTCAAAGAGGAAGAGAGATGGCAACGACGGGCGAAGCAGGACGCATCACACAGGTGATGGGCGCCGTGGTCGACGTTCAATTCGGCGGCGCCCTGCCGGGCATCCTCAATGCGCTGCATTGCGACAACAAGGGGACCCGTCTCGTCCTCGAGGTGGCGCAGCATCTGGGCGAGAACATGGTCCGGACGGTCGCCATGGACACCACCGACGGGCTGGTCCGCGGTCAGGAAGTCAGCGACACCGGGAGCCCGATTACCGTGCCGGTGGGACCGGATACGCTCGGCCGCATCCTCAACGTCGTCGGCGATCCGGTCGATGAGCGCGGACCGGTCACTTCCAACAAGGCCTATCCCATCCACCGCGAGGCGCCGTCCTTTGTCGACCAGTCGACCGATGCGGAGATTCTCATAACCGGCATCAAGGTGGTCGACCTCCTCGCTCCCTACGCCAAGGGCGGCAAGATCGGGCTGTTCGGCGGCGCCGGCGTGGGCAAGACCGTGATCATCATGGAGTTGATCAACAACATCGCCAAGGCGCATGGCGGCTATTCGGTGTTCGCCGGCGTCGGCGAGCGCACCCGCGAGGGGAACGACCTCTACCACGAGATGATCGATTCGGGCGTCATCCAGCCGGACGGCGAGTCGAAGGCGGCGCTGGTCTACGGCCAGATGAACGAGCCCCCGGGGGCGCGCGCGCGAGTCGGGCTCACCGGGCTGACGCTGGCGGAGTATTTCCGCGACGAGGAAGGCCAGGACGTGCTGTTCTTCGTCGACAACATTTTCCGCTTCACCCAGGCGGGCTCCGAGGTTTCGGCGCTATTGGGCCGCATCCCCTCCGCGGTGGGCTATCAGCCGACGCTCGCCACGGACATGGGCACGTTGCAGGAGCGGATCACCACCACCAACAAGGGCTCGATCACCTCGGTACAGGCGATTTACGTCCCGGCCGACGACCTGACCGACCCCGCCCCGGCGACATCGTTCTCGCATCTCGACGCGACGACGGTGCTGTCGCGCCAGATCGCCGAGCTCGGCATCTACCCGGCGGTCGACCCGCTCGATTCGACCTCGCGCATCCTCGAGCCGCGGGTGGTGGGAGAGGACCATTACAGCGTCGCCCGCGAAGTGCAGCGGATCCTGCAAACCTACAAGTCGTTGCAGGACATCATCGCCATCCTCGGCATGGAGGAGCTTTCGGAAGAGGACAAGCTGATCGTCGCGCGCGCGCGCAAGATCCAGCGCTTCCTCTCCCAGCCGTTCCATGTCGCGGAAGTGTTCACCGGCACACCCGGAGTGTTCGTGGGGCTTGAGGATACGATCAAGGGCTTCAAAGGGTTGTGCGAAGGGGAATACGACGACCTTCCGGAGGCCGCGTTCTACATGGTCTCGACCATCGAGAGCGCGGTCGACAAGGCGAAACGCATGGCCGCCGAGGCCGCCTGACCGTAGCGTGCGCAGCCGGGATCGCGTGTAATGGCCGACACCGTCGAATTCGAGCTGGTCTCGCCGGAGAGGCTGCTGCTTTCCATCCCCGTCGAGATGGTTGTGGTGCCGGGCAGCGAGGGCGATTTCGGCGTGCTGCCGGGTCACGCACCGGTGATTTCCACCATGCGGCCCGGCGTCATCTCGATCTGGAACGGGGGAACGGTAGACCGGCGCGTCTTTGTCGCGGGCGGCGTCGCGGAAGTGCAGCCGGAACGGTGCACCGTCCTCGCGGAAGATGCGGTCCCGCTCGACGAGGCGGACGAGGCGGAGGGCGACCGCCGTGTCGCCAGGGCCAGAGAAGCGCTGGAACGCGCCGACGATGAAGGAGCCGCCGCCGAAGCGCGCAAGCGGCTGGCGGCGGCCGAGGCTCTGCGCACCGCTATCGCAAGCGCCCGCGCCTGACGGAGCGGCTGGCTCCGGGTACCTTTCGGACCCGCCACCCGCCCATTCGACATTTCTTCGAGACGCCCCCGGACCCGCCGGAAATGTCGGATACCCGATCATCCGCTTGACATGTTGAGATTCGGGATGATTTCCTAGTCAATCGAAGTCCATAGAAGGCGAGTAACATCAGGAGGGGTGTCGGGATGGCAGGATGGACCCTTGCCGATATTCCTTGGGATGACTTCGACCCAAGGCGGGTCGATCCGGGCGTTGTGCCGATCGTCAAGGCGGCAAGCCTTGTCGAATACAACGCCGAGGACTATCGGGATTATCTGAACGGCGTCTTTCACGACGACCCGCGCATGAGAGTTGCGGTCGACGGCTGGGCGGAGGAAGAGGTGCAGCACGGCGTCGCGCTCGGCCGCTGGGCAAGGATGGCGGACCCGGAGTTCGACTTCGAGAGCAGTTTTGCGCGTTTCCGCGAGGGCTACAGGCTGCCGTTGGGCGTCAACGATTCGGTACGCGGCAGCCGCAGCGGGGAGCTGATCGCGCGCTGCATGGTCGAGACAGGGACGAACACCTATTACAGCGCGCTCGCGGAAGCGACGGACGAGCCGGTGCTGAAGGAGATCTGCCGCCGTATCGCGGAAGACGAGTTCGCCCACTACTGTCTCTTCCACACCCATATGAAGCGTTACCTCGACCGCGAGGGCCTTGGCTTCTGGGACCGCTTCCGGGTGGCGATCTCGCGCATCGGCGAGACCGAGGACGACGAGCTCGCCTATGCCTATTACGCCGCGAACGGGGGCGACCGTCCCTATGACAGGCGGCGCAACAGCGGCGCCTACGGCAACCGCGCGCTGTCGTGCTGCACGCTCGGGATTCTCGAACGCAGCGTGGACATGGTCTGCCACGCGATCGGGATCAAGACGCGGCGCTGGATTTCGAAGCCCGCGGCGGCGGTGTTCTGGGTGCTCTTGAAGTTCAGGATGTCGATGCTGGCGCGCGGGGGCCATTAGAGCGCGGGACGGTCGCGCGCGCGATGCGGTCCGCGAAAGCGGCGACGAGCGCGCCATAAATGTCGCGCTTGAACGGCACGATCTGCGCGGCCACATCGGACAGCTTCATCCATCGCCAGGCATCGAATTCCGGCGGGTTGCCCGCTCCGATATCGACATCCCCGTCTTCGCCCGTGAAGCCGGCGAGAAACCACTGTTGCGCCTGTCCACGGTAGCGCCCGCCCCACATCCGCGCCCGCAGATCGCCGGGCAGGTCGTAGGTCAGCCACCGGTCCATCGCCTGGACGACGACCGCCCGGTCGATGCCGGTCTCTTCGGCGAGCTCTCGCAGCGCGGCCTTCTCGGGCGCTTCGCCGGAGTGGATCCCGCCTTGGGGAAATTGCCAGGCGGCGGGACTTGTGTCGGTCCGACGGCCCGCGAAGACCAGACCGTCGCGGTTGAACAACACGATACCGGCGCAGGGTCGATATCCATCCGGCGGAGGGGTTGTCCCTGTCATCCGCCGGCGCTGCCCTGGACTCAGTTGGTAGCCTTGTTGTCGAACAGGGCAAGCCCGCGAAGCAGGTCGAGAGCCCGTGTAAGCTGATAATCCTGCGGGCGCTCGTTGGTCCCTTCTCCGGGCTTCGAGGCTTCGGCGCCGGAATCGCCCTTCCGGTCGCTCTCGTTCGGATTGCGCAATGCGCCGCGGAGATCGCCTTCGCGCCGCCGGCCTCCCTCGTCAATGACCTCAAGCCGCGCCTGGTCGACCACGATATCGGGATCGATGCCCTTGGCCTGAATCGAGCGGCCGGACGGGGTGTAATATTGCGCGGTCGTCAGCCGGATCGCGCCGTGTCCTTCCAACGGCACGATGGTCTGCACCGAGCCCTTGCCGAAGGAGCGCGTGCCCATGACGATGGCGCGGCGGTGGTCCTGCAAGGCGCCGGCAACGATTTCCGAGGCCGAGGCCGACCCGCCGTTGATCAGCACCACGATGGGCAGACCGTCCGCGCTGTCTCCGGGCTTGGCGTTGAAGCGCTGCGCATCGTCGGGATGGCGCGACCGCGTGGAAACGATCTCTCCCCGGTCGAGAAAGAAATCGACCACCTTGATCGACTGCTCCAGCAACCCACCGGGGTTGTTGCGCAGATCGAGCACCAGACCCTTCAAGCCCCCGCTTATCTCGGCCCGGAGCTTCGTCATCGCCCTTTCGACCCCGCCCAGGGTCTGCTCACTGAAGGAAATAATGCGCACATAGCCGATTTCGCCCTCGGCGCGGGAGCGAACGGACTGGATCTTGATCACGGCGCGGGTGATGGTGACGTCGAAGGGCTCGCGGTTTGCGCGCCGAACCGTCAGCAAGATGTCGGTGTCGGGCGGGCCGCGCATGCGTTCGACCGCCTCGGAAAGGGTCAGCCCCAGAACCGCTTCATTGTCGAGATGGGTGATCAGATCGCCGGACTTCAGGCCCGCGCGATGGGCCGGAGTATCGTCGATCGGGGAGACAACCTTGACGAGGCCGCTCTCCATCGTGACCTCGATCCCGAGCCCGCCGATTTCGCCACGGCTCTGGACCTGCATTTCGCGGAAGTTCTTGGCGTTCAGATAGCTCGAATGCGGATCGAGCGAGGTCAACATGCCGTTGATCGCGGACTCGATCAGCTCTTCGTCGCTCACGTCCTCGACGTAGTCCGCGCGCACCCGCTCGAAAACGTCGCCGAACAGGTTGAGCAGGCGATAGGTCTCGGTCGTGTTCGACTGCCCGGCCGCCGGGACCGGACCGGTCAGGAGAAGAATGGCAGCAACCGCTGCGAATATCCGGGCTCGCATCATCCGCCCACCTTGTCGCTGTTTTCCGTCAGCCAGGGCAACGGGTCGACAGGCCGGCCGCCGCGGCGCAATTCGATATAGAGGCGATGGGGCGTTCCGGCGTCCGATCCCACAACTCCGACCGGCTCTCCGGAAACCAGCTCATCGCCGACGCGAGCGTCCAGCCGTTCGAGGCCCGCCAGCAGCATATGATATCCCCCGCCATGGTCGATTATCAAGAGTTCGCCATAGTCCAGGAACGGTTCGGCGAACACCACCGTGCCGGAACGGGGCGCAACCACCTGGCCCGATGCGCGGGTCCGGATCGTGACCCCCTCGTCGGTGCGACCGTACCCGGCGGGCTCCCCGAACCGACCGACGACAGGACCGGCCGCGGGCAAGCGGGAACCGGGCTCCGGGGGACCCTCGTCCGTTGCCGGAGCGCCACGCCGCGCAACCGCGCGTTCCGGGGAGACCCCGGCCAGATCTTCCGGCCGCAATCGTGTCCTCTCGCGCGCCCGAGCGAGCCGGTCGATAAGCTGCTCGATGCTTTCGATCCGGCGCGCCGGAGCGTCGGATCCCGGACGTGAAATGGCGTCCGCCCCGCTCAACCTCTGCAGCCGCTCGGACCGGATCTGGACCAGGGCGGCAAGCACACGGCGTTCCTCGTCGAGCCTTCGAACCGCCTGTCCGTGGCGCGCGCGCTGGCTTCCGATCCGGCCGCGCAACGAGGCGAGACTTCGCAAGTTCCTCGCCAGACCGCGCGCTTCGCCCTCAAGCGCGGGTATCGCGGCTTTCAGAAGAATTCGTCGGCGCAGCACGTCGGTCGGCTCGCCCGGACCGACAGGGAAAGAATCCGGGGGGCGGCGCGCGAGTCTTTGCAACGCCGCCAGCAATCGGGGAACATCGTCCCGCCGGTCCGCCAGGGCCTCCGCGGCGGCGCGCTCCTCGGCCTCCAGCCGGGGAAGGGCCTCCTCTGTCGCGATAAGCTGGGCTTCGAGCTTGAGTACGGAGGCGGAAACCGTCACGAGTTGCTGCTTGAGGGCGCTCAACGCGCGCTGTTCGGCTTCGGCTTCGTGCTCGGGCGCGGCCGGGTTGGCCAGGGCGCGCTCGAGCGCCCGTTTGGCCCGTTCGAGCGGATCGCCGCCAGGAACCGTCTCCGCCCCGGCGGGGACCGCCAACGCCGAAATCGCGGCAAGCGCCGCGGCCAATCCGAGTGCACGGGTAATTCGGGCTCTCAAGGCGTGGAAGGTCCCACTCACCCGCGCTTCCCGCGGCGGTGGTAGGGATGCCCGGAAAGGATTTCCTGGGCACGGAAGATCTGTTCGATCAACATCGCGCGGACCAGGAGATGCGGCCATGTTGCCGTCCCGAAGGAAAGCACCAGATCCGCTTTCGCGACCAGGCGGGGGGAAAGCCCTTCCGCTCCTCCAATCAAGAACACGATCTGGCGTCGGCCGCTGTCCCGAAGGTCGCCCAGCTGTCGGGCGAAGGCCTCGCTCGACAGCGCCTTGCCTCCCGAATCGAGCGCGATGACATAGGCCCCATCCGGGCAACAAGAGTCGAACAGCCCGGCTTCGCGTCGGATCGATTCGGCGGGAGTGTGCCGTCCCTTCGCCTCGATCTCCCGCAACTCGACGTCCCAGCGGATGCGATGGCGGTAGCGTTCGAAAAGCGCATGCTCCGGGCCTTTCCTGAACCGCCCGGCGGCGGCGACGATGAGCTGCATCGGACGCGCCGCCTCGCGCCGTCAACCGCCGGTACCCGACGATCGTCCCCCGGTTTCCGGCGCCACGCCCCACATCTTTTCGATGTTGTAGAATTCCCGGATTTCGGGGCGGAACAGGTGCACGATCACGTCGCCTGCGTCGATCAACACCCAATCTCCCTGGCGTAGACCTTCGGGCCTCAGCCCGACAAGGCCTAACTCCTTGAGGCGTCGCAGCAACCGTTCGGCCAAGGCGGCGACCTGTCGGCTCGATGTGCCGGTGGCGACAACCATGTTGTCGGCTATCGTCGATTTGCCCCTGAGATCGATAGTCACGAGATCGACGGCCTTGAGGTCATCGAGGCACGCGACAACGACATCGATCAGGGACGGGGTGTCTGGGTCGGCCGGTCCGGTCGTCGCTATGGGGCGCTCCTGTCTCGGCGATACCGGGGTGTTTCCGGCCAGACATTCGCCACGGCGGCCGCCCGCCGCGGAAAACCCCGGGCGCGCCCGCTATTCGCCGAATCCTGATGAGATCGGGTGTGGGAGAAGTTCCTTGCCGGCAGCTCGATTTCCGCCAACCTGTGGACTTCCTTGGCCTTCAACCTAACCCTCTGGAACGTGCGCGCCGTCACCTTGCGGGCGCGGGGAAAGAATAGGCGGCATAACGCAAGACCGCAATGGGCGGGCAATAGCGTCCCCATGGGGAAGACACGGGTCAGAACGGCTTGCCGCCCTTGATCGTCACCCGCTGCATGGTGCGCCGCACCGGGTAGTAGTCGTTGGCGGCGTAATGCTGGGTCGAAGGATTGTCCCAGAAGACGATCGAGTCGGGCTCCCACCTGAACCGGAACTGGTATTCCGGAATACGCGGCAGGGTGAACAGGAATTCCAGCAATGCCTTGCTTTCGTCCTTCCGCATGCCCGCGATGCCGATGGTGAACTGCTCGTTCACGAACAGCGCCTTGCGCCCCGTGACGGGATGCGTGCGGATGACGGGATGTGCCGGGTTGGGGAGCTCGATCTCCATCTCGGCCAGCTTCGCGTGCCGCTCCCGCGGTTCCATGCGATCGAATTTGTGGCGGAAATTCTTGAAATCGTGGATCGCTTCGAGACTCGAAAGGAAGCCCTGCATGCGGTCGCTCAGCCCGTCATGGGCCGCGCACATATCCGCCCACATCGTGTCTCCGCCGACCGGCGGTATGGTGACGCAGCGAAGGATCGAGCCCATCGGCGGCTCTTCGCGGAACGTCTCGTCCGAATGCCAGATATCGGTCGAGAAGACCGGATTGTCCTTGTGGTTATCGAGCACGATGACTTCGGGAAGGTGCTCGAGATGCGGGACGAACGGATGGACGCTGACCTCCCCGAATCTTCGGCCGAAGGCGAGATGCTGTTCGGGGGTGATGTTCTGGTTCCGGAAGAAGATGACCTTGCGCTCCATCAGCGCGTCGTGGATCGCGTCCACGGTCGCGCCGTCGAGCGGCAGGGACAGATCGACGCCGCGTATTTCGGCGCCGATCGTGGGTTCGACAGGAACGATCTCGATTTCGCTACCAGCCGGTGCGGGACGCGTTCGCGCGGCAAGCTGGGCCATTTCGTTCCCCCGTTTGCTCATCCGGAAGGATTATTTCGGCGATGGGCAAAGGCTAGCACGCGCTTCTTCCGCCGGGCAAATCGGTCCGCCCCGACGATGTGCGCCTGGAACGCCGGCGTTAAATCGCGTTCGTCCTTCCGTTTGCAGAACCGGCTATCCGGTGCAGCGTCCGTCCAGCGCGTATTTCGGTCGCCGAAGCGGGGTGCAACCGGGTGTGCAGGAAAGCCCATGCGGGCGGTTTCATCTCCGCCAGCTTGTGGACGTCCTTCGGCCTCGACTTGAACCTGGAGAATGCCTGGGCAGCCTTTCCGGCGAGTGCGTCGAAGGAATAAGGCGCGCGGTCGAATACCGCGATGGGGGCCAGGTTGAAGATTTTGGTCCATCGCTGCCAATGCGCGATCTGTACCAGGTTGTCCGCGCCCATGATCCAGACGAAATGCATGCGCGGAAAACAGAAGTTGAGCGCGGCGAGCGTGTCGGCCGTATAGCGGGTGCCGAGCCGCACCTCGATGTCGGTCACCGAGACCGCGGGGTGGACGGCGAGCGCCCCGGCGCTCGCGAATCGCTCTTCGAACGGGGCCATTCCAGCCGTCGGTTTGAGCGGATTCTGCGGGGACACCATCCACCACACCTCATCCAGCCTGAGGTGCTTGAGCGCAAGGATCGAGATGTGCAGATGGCCGTCATGGGCGGGGTTGAACGAACCGCCCAGCAAACCGACCCTGAGCCCCGGCGCGTTCAGGCCACGGCGAATCGTCGTGTAAAGGGTCAGGGCCGGACCTGCCCGGACCCGCGCACCACGTATTTGAATGTGGTGAGCTGTTCTACGCCGACCGGGCCTCTGGCGTGCAGACGTCCGGTCGAAATTCCGATCTCCGCCCCCATGCCGAACTCCCCGCCGTCGGCGAACTGTGTGGAGGCGTTGTGGAGGACGATCGCGGAGTCCACCGCGCCGAGGAACCGCTCGGCCGCCAATCCGTCGGACGTGACGATTGCGTCGGTATGGTGCGAGCCGTGGGTGTTGATATGTGCGATCGCATCGTCGAGCCCGTCGACCTGCTTCACCGCGATGATCGCGTCGAGATACTCGGTATCCCAGTCGCTATCTTCGGCGGGCACCACGCGGCCGTCGAGCGCCCGCGTTTCCTCGCAGCCGCGCAGCTCGCATCCGGCCCGCGCGAGATCGTCGAGGATCGGAGGCAGCACGTCGCGCGCGATTTCGCGGTCGACGAGCAGCGTCTCGGCCGCGCCGCAGATACCGGGCCTCCGCATCTTCGCGTTGAAGGCGACGCTCCGCGCGGTTTCCGGGTCGGCGCTGCGCTCGACATAGACATGGCAGTTGCCGTCGAGATGGGCGATGACGGGTATCCGGCTCTCGCGCTGGACCCGCTCGATCAGCGATTTGCCGCCCCGCGGCACGATGATGTCGATCAGATCGGACATGGTCAGCATCGCGCCGACCGCCGCACGATCTGTCGTCGGCACCATCTGGATCGCCGCCGGCGGCAATCCCGCGTCCGTCAGCCCCTCTTGCAGACAGTCCATGATGGCGTTCGACGAGTGATAGCTTTCGGATCCGCCGCGGAGGATGGCGGCGTTGCCCGATTTGAGGCAGAGAGCGCCGGCATCCGCGGTCACGTTGGGCCGCGACTCGTAGACGATTCCGATAACCCCGAGGGGAACGCGGACCCGTTCTATATGGAGGCCGTTGGGCCGGTCCCAGGACGCGATCACATCCCCTACCGGGTCGTCGAGCGCGGCGACGGCCTCGATCCCGTCCGCCATGGCCTCGATCCGGCCGGGCGTCAACTCAAGCCGGTCCACGAACGCCTCGGTCAGACGGTCACTGTCGACGACCGCAAGGTCCCTTGCGTTGGCCGCGAGCAGCGCGTCCTCGCTCGCCCTGATCTGCCGCGCCGCGGCGCGGAGCGCCCGGTTCTTCTCCTCCGTCCCGTGCGCGCCGAGCGCCCGCGCCGCCGCCCTGGCATCGCGGGCGAGGCGGTCCATCGCGGCTTCGATATCGACCCGGTCGACAGCGGCTTCGGTCGCCACCGCACCCTCCCTTCAATCGAGGACGAGATCGTCCCGGTGGATGATCTCGTCGCGTCCACGGTATCCCAGCAGGGCCTCGATTTCACGGCTTTTGTGACCGATGATCCGCGCCGCGTCCCGGTTGGAATAAGCGCTTAGCCCGCGCCCGATCTCCGTCCCCGCCTCATCCCGGACCAGCACCGCGTCGCCCCGGTCGAAACGTCCCTCCACCGCGACAACGCCGGCGGGCAGAAGGCTCTTGCCGGACTTGAGCGCCCGCACCGCGCCCCCGTCGACGGTCAGGGTGCCGCTCGGATCGATCGCGCCGGCGATCCACCGCTTGCGCGCGGTTCTGGGTCCGGTTTCGGGGTTGAACCAGGTACACCGCCCGCCGTCGGCGACGGCCGCGAGAGGGTTGAGCCGCCGTCCGTCGGCGATCGCCAGACGGCAACCCGCCGCGAGAGCGATCTTCGCCGCTTCGAGCTTGGTGATCATTCCGCCGGAGCTGTAGCCGGGTGGCGCCTTGCCCGCCATCGCTTCGATTTCCGGTGTGATCCGACGGATTTCGGGCACGAACGACGCGCCCGCGTCGCGCCGGGGGTCGGCGGTATAGAGCCCGTCGATGTCCGACAGCAGGACCAGCGCATCGGCGCTCATCATCTGGGCGACCCGCGCGGCGAGGCGGTCGTTGTCGCCGAAGCGTATTTCCTCGGTCGCCACGGTATCGTTCTCGTTGATGACCGGGACCGCCCCGAGTCCCAGCAACGCCTCGATCGTGGAACGGGCGTTGAGATGACGCCGCCGCGCTTCGGTATCGGCAAGCGTCAGCAGGATCTGGGCGGCCGTAATGCCGTGGCGGCCGAGCGCCTCCTGGAAGGCGTGCACCAGCCGCGCCTGGCCGGTCGCGGCGGCGGCCTGTTTTTCTTCGAGCCGGAGCGGGCGGTCCGGCAGGTCAAGCCAGGTACGGCCGAGCGCGATCGCCCCGGAGGAGACGATGACGACCTCCGCCCCCTTCCCGCGCAGCGCGGCGATGTCGTCGGCGAGCGCATCGAGCCAGTCGCGATGGACGGCGGCCCGCCTCTCGTCGACGAGCAGCACCGAACCGATCTTGACGACGATTCGCCTGGCGCCGGAAAGCCCGTCCGTCATGGCAATGCCTCTTCGGGCTCGATCTCGCTCACGGCGCGATGGACCTGCCGTAGAATGTCCGGGATCCCCTCTCCGGTGACACCCGAGACCACTGCGACGGGACGGCCGGAAGCTGCCTCGAGAGCGGCCCGTCCGGCTTCCCGTTCTTCCCCGCTCAGCGCGTCCGCCTTGTTGAGAGCCACGATCTCCGGCTTCCCGGCCAGATCGTTGTCATAAGCCACGACCTCGTCGCGCACCGTCCGCCAGGCGGCGGCCACGTCGTCCCCGGTCCCGTCGACCAGGTGAAGGAGGATCCGGCAACGCTCGACATGCCGCAGGAACCGGTCTCCGAGACCGGCCCCCTCGTGCGCGCCCTCGATCAGCCCCGGAATATCGGCCAGGACGAACGTGTCGTGGTCCACTTCCACGACGCCGAGCGCGGGGACCAGCGTGGTGAACGGGTAGTCCGCGATCTTGGGCCGGGCGCGCGAGACCGCCGACAGCATGGTGGATTTCCCGGCATTCGGCAGACCGACAAGACCGGCATCGGCGATCAGCTTGAGCTGCAGGACCACCGTGGTTTCTTCGCCCGGCTCGCCCGGATCGGCCCGCCGCGGCGCCCGGTTGGTCGCCGACTTGAAGCGCGCATTGCCGCGACCGCCGCGACCGCCGCGCGCGATCGGGAAGCGCTCGCCGATTCCGGTCAGGTCGCAGATGGCGGCGCCGGTCTCGAAATCCAGGACTTCGGTGCCCTCCGGAACCCGCAGCACCGCATCCGTGCCCGCGGCGCCCGTCCGGTTGCGCCCGGCCCCGTTTCCGCCGCGCCCCGCCCGATGATGCTGGCGATAGCGGAAGTCGATCAGGGTGTTGAGCCCTTCGACCGCCTCCACCCAGACATCGCCGCCGCGCCCGCCGTCGCCGCCGTCGGGACCGCCGAAGGCCACGAATTTCTCACGCCGGAAGCTCAGGCAGCCATTGCCGCCGTCGCCACTGCGGACGTAGACCTTGGCCTGATCGAGGAATTTCATCCGGAGTACCGCGCCCCTGGCGCGGAGCCGCTATTGGGCGGGGTCGACGGAAACGTAGACCCGCTTGTTGGCGCGGCGCCGAAATGCGACCCGCCCGGCGGTTGTGGCGAAAATCGTGTGATCCTTGCCGAGGCCCACGTTCTCGCCCGGATGATACTTCGTCCCGCGCTGGCGGATGATGATATTGCCCGGAATCACCGCCTGTCCCCCGGCTTTCTTGACGCCCAGCCTGCGGCCGGCGGAATCGCGGCCGTTGCGGGAGCTGCCGCCGGCTTTCTTGTGCGCCATTACGAGTTCTCCTCTTCGCCCTTGCCTTCCTCGGGCGCGTTCGCCCCGGCCGTCGAGCCGCCGGGCAGAATATCGGTGATGCGCAGCACCGTCTGGTGCTGACGATGACCGTGCTTGCGCCGGTAGTTCTTCCGGCGCTTCTTCTTGAAGACAACGATCTTGTCGGCGCGGGACTGGTCCAACACGGTGGCGGAGACCCGGGCGCCGTCCACAAGGGGGCTTCCGACGGTCGGGCGCGTTCCGTCGTCGAGCATCAGAACCTGATCCAGCTCTATCGCGGCGCCGGGCTCGGCTGCCAGCCGCTCGACCTTGATCACATCGTCCTTGCTGACCCGGTACTGCTTCCCGCCCGTGCGTACGACTGCATACATCGTTCCGACCAATCAGAAAGAGCCCGGCCCGGATCGCGCGTCCGGCGGCCGCACCGCCCGAAACGCCCTTGAGGATCCGTGCTGAGCGAAGGCCGGACTATAGCCGCCGCGCGGACATTGTCAACGCCGCGCCCCGCCGCTCAGCACACCGGCGGCGCCTCGATACTGTCGAACAACGCGGCGATACCATCGCTGAATGTCCGCCGCATTCTGCCGAGATACGGGTCGTCGGCGGTCACCTCGATCCGGGTTCCGCCGTCGAGGGCGTCGCGCCGGTAAATCATGAGGTCGATAGGCGGGCCGACCGAGATATTGCTGCGCATCGTGGAATCGAACGAGATCAGCGCCGCCTTGGCCGCGTCGGCCAGCGTCATGTCATAGCGCACCACCCGGTCGAGGATAGGCTTTCCGTACTTGGTCTCGCCGATCTGGAGGAAGGGAGTCTCGGTCGTCGCCTCGATAAAGTTGCCGGCTTCGTAGATCTGGAACAGGCGCGGCGGACGGCCCGCGATCTGTCCCGCGACGAGAAAGCTCGTACCGGGATCGGCCCCCGATACCCGGACCGTCTCGGCGTCGGTCCGCATGATGTCCCGGAGCACGGACCCGACGATCCTGGCCGCGTTGAACATGCTCGTGGACTCGAACAGGCTGTCCTGGCCCTCGCGGCTGCCAAGGCGTTCGCTGACGACCGAAACCACGGATTGCGACGTCGCCAGGTTTCCGGCGGACAGCAGCGCGATGACCCGCTCGCCCGGCTGAGAGAAGACGGTGAGTTTGCGAAACGAAGCCACGTGGTCGACGCCGGCGGCTGTCCTGGTATCGGCGGCAAGCACCAGCCCGTCATCGAGCAAAATACCGACGCAATACGTCATCGGATCGGGGTTCTCCGGATTGGCGAGGCAATCGGCGGTTCAGGTTCCGGGCCGCCGCGCTTCCCTGACATCGACGGAAACGGACAGACGTTCCGCGGGCTCGCCGCCCTCCCGGATACCACGGACCGGACAGGCGCTGTCATAGTCGGGACCGATCGCGGTTCCGACATAGGATTCGGTGCCGCAGGTCCGGTTGGCGACATCGAAGCTGACCCATCCCAGCCCATCCACCCAGACGGCCGCCCATGCATGGCCGGCAGGTTCCGGAGTGTCCCGGTCGGCCACATGGAGATAGCCGCTGACGTAACGTGCCGGGACATCCAGCGCGCGGCAGACGGCGATGAAGACATGCGCGTGGTCCTGGCAGACACCGAAGCCGTTCTCCAGCGCCTGGGAAGCAGACGATTGGACGTCGGTCGCGCCCTCGCGGTAGTCGACCCGGTCCCGGATCGCGGACGCGATGCCGTGCACCGCATCGAGGCGGTCGCGCGATACGGCCTCGGCGTGGGGTGCCGCGAAATCGGCCACCGTCTCGTCATTGGCGGTGAGCGGCGTTGGACGGAGATAGGTCTCCACCGGGACGCCGCCCTGCTCGTCGGTCAGCACGCCCGAGGTGTCGGTCGTATCGACCTCGCCCATGGCGACGATCTCGATCCGGTCGCCGGGTTCGTCGAAGATCAGCGTGTCGCACAAATTGCCGAAGGCATCGGTCCATCGGGTCAACGTCCCCGGGGCTTCGATGGTCCAGCGGATCACGCGCTGCGAGGCGTTGGCATAGGGCGTCAGGCGCAGGTACTGGATGCCGAAAGAAACCGCGGCATCGTACTGGTAGGCCGTGCGATGGACGATCGAGAGCCGCATCAGGCCGGGATCCTGGACCGTTGCAGCATCATGAAATCGTGCTCGATCCGAAGGCCGAGATCGGCGTTGCGCCCGATGAAACGGGTCAAGAACTCGTGCAGCCCCTGGCCGATGATATCGTCGATCCGGCCGAAGCGCAGGCCGGCATGGATCTCGCCGGCGATCCGCTGACACTCCTGGGGCCGTCCATGGCAGAGAGAGTCCAGCTGGCTGGTGATCCGTTCGAAACAGGCCATCAACGAGCGCGGCATGTCGCCGCGCAGCAAGAGCAGTTCGGCCACCCGGCGGGGTTGGATCACGTCGGAATAGATCTTGTGATAGGCGCGAAACGCGCTCAGCGAACGCAGAACCGTCGCCCACTGGTAATAGTCGACGGAACCGCCGACATGCTCGTCGTGCGGGAGCAACACGTGGTACTTCGAGTCGAGCAGCCTCGCCGTATTGTCCGCGCGCTCGACCGCGAGGCCGAGATCCAGGAACGCGTAGCTCTCGTCCCGCAGCATCGTCGCATCGGTTACGCCGCGGAATGAATGGGTTCGCTCCTTCACCCAGTCGCAGAAGTCGCGCACGCCGCCATTGAACAGGGTCTTGCTGTCGTAGTCGCGGAGTTCCAGCCAGGTGGCGTTGATGCTTTCCCACATCTCGCTGGTGATCGACACCCGCAGCGCCCGGGCGTTCTCCCGCGCCGCCCGAATCGAGGAAAAGATGCTGGATGGAAAGCCGTCGTCGAAGGCGAGGAAAAGGACCACGCCGGAGCTTGAGATCTTTCCGCCGAAGGTGACGAAATCCTCCGGATAACCCGCGACCTCCAGCGTGGATCCCCAGACCGACTCGTGCGCTTGGCCGGGTACGTCGAGGAGCACCATCCGGTTGGCGACATCGATCAGCCGGGCAATGTTTTCGGCCCTCTCGATATAGCGCGCCATCCAGTAGAGCTGGTTCGCGGTGCGGCCGAGCATGGTCATGCTTCGAGCACCCACGTGTCTTTGGTGCCGCCGCCCTGGGAGGAGTTCACCACCAGCGAACCTTCGGTCAGCGCCACGCGGGTCAACCCGCAGGGGACGACGCTGACGGTCTCCCCGCTCAGCACATACGGGCGAAGATCGACATGCCGGGGCGCGATGCCTTCGTCGACGAAAGTGGGGCAGTGCGACAACGCAAGCGTCGGCTGGGCGATGAAATTCTCCGGACAGTCGAGAATTCGGGCGCGATAGGCCTCGCGCTCCTCGGCGGTGCTCATCGGGCCGACCAGCATGCCGTAGCCGCCGGAGCCGTGAACTTCCTTCACCACCAGCTCCGCCAGGCGGTCGAGCGTGTAGGCGAGGTCGTCGGGCTTTCGCAGCACGTAGGTCTCGACGTTTTCAAGGATGGGCTCCTCGCCCAGGTAGAAGCGAATAACTTCGGGTACGAAGGGGTAGATCGACTTGTCGTCGGCGAACCCGGTTCCGAACGCGTTCGCGAGCGTCACGCGCCCGCCGCGGCAGACCGACAGGAGCCCCGGCACGCCGAGGGTGGATTCGGGGCGGAAGACCAGGGGATCGAGGAATTCGTCGTTGATCCGCCGGTAGATCACGTCGACCCGCTTGAGTCCCTCGATGGTCCGCATCAACACCTGACCGTCGCGCACCGTGAGATCCTGACCCTCGACCAGCTCGACTCCCATCTGGTCGGCGAGGAATGCGTGCTCGAAATAGGCGCTGTTGAAGGAGCCGGGGGTGAGCACGACCACGGTGGGATCGTCCACGCCCACCGGAGCTGTCGCACGGAGATTGCGCAGGAGCTCCTGGGGATAATGCTCGACCGCCTGCACGTCGACGCGGGAGAACAGGTCCGGGAACAGCCGCATCATCGTATTGCGGTTCTCCAGCATGTAGGAAACGCCCGAGGGCGCTCGCAAATTGTCCTCCAGCACGTAGAACCGGTCCTCCGCGACGCGGACGATGTCGATCCCGGCGACGTGGACGTAAACGTCGCGCGGCACGTCGAGGCCGTACATGTGCGGTTCGAGCAGCGCGTTCGCCAGCAGCGTCTCCGCCGGAAGCACTCCGGCGCGGACTATTTCGCGCTCGTGATAGATGTCGTGAATAAACATGTTGAGCGCGCGCACGCGCTGTATCAGCCCGGCGGAAAGATGCTCCCATTCCCGGGCGGAGAAAATCCGGGGGATGACGTCGAACGGGATCAGACGCTCGGCCCCGCCTTCCTGACCGTAGACCAGGAAGGTGATGCCGAGACGGCGGAACAGCATCTCCGCCTCGTCGCGCTTGGACTTCAGGCGCTCGACAGGAGTGTTCTCGAGCCAGGAGGCAAGCGCGCGATAGGCGTCGCGAACCTCGCCGCCGGGCAGATTCATTTCGTCGAAGAAGCGCATCGTTACCGACGAATAGAGCGAATCCTTACATAAATGTATAGGGGTCGATATCGACATGGACGCGAACGCCGCGCCGCGGGGGGGCCTGGCGCAGCCAGCGTTCGATCGTCGGCTGGATGCGTTCGCCTTGCGGGGCCTTGACCAGAAAACGCCGCCGGTGCCGGCCGCGGACAAGCGCCAGCGGCGCGGGCGCGGGGCCGAGAATGCGTGTCTTGCCGTCGCGTGGGGCGGCCATGCCGAGCGCGCGGCAGGCGGCGTCGACGGCGACCTCGTCGCGCCCCGAGACGACGATGCCGGCCAAGCGGCCGAACGGCGGCATTCCGTGGCGTTCGCGCGCGCGCGCCTCGCTGGCGAGAAACCCGTCGCGGTCGCCCGCGACGAGCGCCGCCATCACCGGGTGATCCGGATTGAATGTCTGGACGAGCGCATGCCCGGGTCGGGAAGCGCGTCCCGCCCGTCCCGCGACCTGGTGCAGCACCTGAAAGCTGCGTTCGGCGGCGCGCAGATCGCCGCCGTCGAGCCCCAGATCGGCATCGACGACACCGACCAGGGTGAGATCCGGAAAGTTGTGTCCCTTGGCGACGATCTGGGTGCCGATGACGATATCGTAGTCGTGCCTCCTGATCCCTCTTATCAGCTCTTCGGCGGCGGCCGCGCTCCGCAGGGCATCGCTCGACATCAACGCGGTTCGCGCGCCGGGGAAGGCCTCGGCTGCTTCTTCGGACAGGCGTTCGACGCCGGGCCCGCAGGCGACGAACGCGTCGTCGGCCTCGCATTTCGGGCAGGTTTCCGGCGGCCTGGCCGCAAATCCGCAGTGATGGCATTGCAGCTTGCGGCTCAACCGGTGGTCCACCAGCCATGCGGTGCAGTTCGGGCACTCGATCCTGTGGCCGCAGGCCCGGCAGAGCGTGAGCGGCGCGTAACCCCGACGGTTGAGGAAGAGAAGCGCCTGCTCCCCCGCGCCCAGCGCCCGCGATACGGCCGCGCGCAGGCTGGGAGACAGCCATGTCTGGGACGGGAGCGCCTCCCCGCGCATGTCGATCGCGGAAATCTCGGGCACCGCCGAGCCGCCGAAGCGCTCGGGGAGAACGATCCTCTCGTAGCGCCCGCGCTCGACATTGACGACGGTCTCCAGGGTCGGGGTCGCGGAGGCCAGCACCACCGGGCAGGCGGCTTGGCGCGCCCGCACGATCGCGATGTCGCGGGCGTTGTAGATCACCCCGTCTTCCTGTTTGAAGCTGCCGTCATGCTCTTCGTCGACGACGATCAGCCCGAGATCGGGAAAAGGCAGGAAGAGAGCCGAACGAGCCCCCACCACGACACGCGCTTTGCCGGTCGACACCGCGCGCCAGGTCTCGCGCCGCCGCGCACCGGTGACTTCCGAATGCCAATGCAGCGGCGGCGCCCCGAACCGGTTTTCGAAGCGCCGCAGCCAATCCACCGTGAGCGCGATCTCGGGCAGCAGCACGAGCACCTGACGGCCACGGGCGAGCGCAGCGGCCATGGCTTCGAAATAGACCTCGGTCTTGCCCGAGCCGGTGATCCCGTCGAGCAGCGTCGCCTTGTCGGCGGCGCTGGCGGCGATTTGTCGCCGGAGACGCGTCGCGGCACTCTCTTGCGATGGGGTGAGCGCGGGGCCCCGCCGCCGCCAGTCCGGCTGCGGGACTTCCATCGCCGTTTCGACCGAGACCGCCCGCACCAGGCCGTGACCGACAAGGCCACGCACCACGCCTGCGCCGGTCCCCGTCGCGCGCGCGATCTCGGCCGCCTTGCGGGCAGCGCCGTCGGCGAGAAAATCGAGGACGCGTTTGCGGGCGTCGGTCAGGCGCACCCCGTCCGGCGGCTCGGGCCGGGCGATAACATAGGCCGTTTCGATCCGTGGAGGGTCGAGCGCTTCCGGCACGCTCATCGCCATGCGCAGCACCGCGCCGGGCGGGGTCATCGTGTAGGAGGCGGTCCAGGCGACGGTTTGCAAGAGGTCGGCCGGGAGGGGCGGAATCTCGAGCACGGCGGCCACATCGCGCAGCTTCGCCTCTTCCACATCGCCCTTGGCCTCACCCCAAACGACACCGGTCACCTCGCGAACGCCGAGCGGCACCCGGACGAACCGCCCGGGCGCGATATCCATACCCTCGGGGATCCGGTAGTCGTAAGCGCCGGCGACCGGCAGGGGGATCAGGACCGCGGTTCGATCCGAGACGATTCGCGAGGGTGTCCTGACAAGCCGGGGCGTCATGAACTACACTTTAATCCCTCGCTCCGAGGCGTTCACGCGGCGTTACCCGCCAGGAAGGGAACCGTATGAAGTTCTTCGTCGACACGGCGGACGTTGACGAGATTCGCGAACTGGCCGCAACGGGGCTGCTCGACGGGGTTACCACCAACCCTTCCCTCGTGGCGAAGTCCGGCCGGCCCTTCCTCGAGGTCATCCGCGAAATCTGCGAGGTCGTGGACGGCCCGGTGAGCGCGGAGGTCACCGCGACGGACCATTCCACGATGCTGTCGGAGGGCCGCAAGCTCTCCCAGCTCGCGGGAAACGTCGCCGTCAAGGTGCCGCTGACTCCCGACGGTCTGAAGACGTGCCGCGTGCTCGCGGATGACGGGGTGATGGTCAACGTCACGCTTTGTTTCTCGGCCAGCCAGTCGATTCTCGCCGCCAAGGCCGGAGCCGCGTTCGTGTCGCCGTTCATCGGCCGACTCGACGACATCAGCCGCGACGGAATGGGGCTGATCGCGGATATCCGCTTGATCTACGACAACTACGAAGAGTTCACGACGGAGATTCTCGTGGCCTCGGTGCGCAGTCCGAACCATGTCGCGGATGCGGCCAAGATCGGCGCCGACGTAGCGACAATTCCGCCTGGTATCATTCGACAATTGTTCAACCATCCGCTGACCGACAAGGGTCTCGACGCATTCCTTGCCGACTGGGCCAAGACCGGCCAGTCGATTCTCGACGGGTGAATCGATGCCCAAAGCCGTCGACGACCATGAAATCGGCCCAAAGCCCGAGCTCACGGCGGAAGCCGTTCGTGACTGGCTCGCCGCGAACCCGGACTTTCTGGACCGGAACATCGACCTGCTGATCGCGCGGGACGCCGGCAACGCGGAAGACATTCCAGGAGTCGTCGATCTGCGCCACCGCATTCTGGAGGGCTTGAGGCGTAGCCTCGAACGCCAGAAAGCACGGGAACGCGAGATCCTGCTCGCCGCCGAGGATCGCGCCCGGACGGTTGCACGAACCCAGGACGCGGTTCTCCTGATCCTCAAGCAGACTTCCCTCAATGCGCTGGCGCAGCGGGTCGCCTCGCAGTTTCCGGTGTTGTTTTCGACCACGGCGGCCGCGCTGATCGTCGAAGGCGGACCCGAGGGGGGGCACGGGGACTTGATCGCGTTGCAAGCGGACGCGATAGACACGCTGATCCGTCCCGGCGAAGCCTTCCGCCTGGGCGGGGCGACGGAGACCGACCGCGGCGTGCTCGGCGACCGGTTCTCGTTGACCGAGTCGCTCGCGGTGATCCGCCTGGGAACCCGCCGGGGCCGGTTTCTCCTGGCTCTCGGTTCGTCGACAGCGGATGGCTTTACACCGGATCAGGGGACCGACCTCCTCGACTTCCTGGGTAGCGTGCTGGAGGTCGCGATCGACAGATGGCCGCGCCACCGGCGCTAGACCGCTTCGCCGCCGCACCCGAACTGGCCGAGGCTATAGCCGCCTGGCAAAGCTGGCTGGAAGCCGAACGCCGCGTGTCCGTCCACACCACCGCGGCCTATATGCGCGACCTCAAGATCTTTTTCGATTTCCTCGCGGAACATCGGGGCGGGTTCGCCGATCTTGCCGCGCTGGAGGAGCTTGGACACAACGACTTCCGGTCCTATCTCGCGCAGCGAGCGATGGACGATCGGGCACGCAGTTCGACGGCGCGCGCCTTGTCCGTGCTGCGCGGCTTCTTCCGCTTTCTCGAACGGACCGACCGGGTCCGGAACGGTGCGATAGGAGCGGTCAGAACGCCGCGCTTGCCGCATACCGTGCCAAAGCCCGTCGCGACCCAGGATGCGCTCGCCATCATCGCGGAGGCCGGCGACATCGCCCACAAGAAGCCGTGGGTCGCGGCGCGCGATACGGCGCTCCTCCTGCTGCTCTATGGCGCCGGGCTCCGCATCGACGAGGCCCTCAGCCTGAACGAGAACCAGGCCCCGTCCGGCGATTCGCTTCGGGTACTGGGGAAAGGCGGCAAGGAACGCATCGTCCCGATCCTGCCGGCCGTGCGCGAGGCGGTGGCGGCCTATATTCGGGCATGCCCCCATGTCGTTCCAGGCGGCCCTCTCTTCCTGGGCACGCGCGGCGGACGGCTTAACGCGGGCGTCGTGCAGCGCGAACTGCGCAGGATCCGCGGCGCCCTCGGCCTCCCGGAGACCGCGACCCCGCATGCGCTGCGCCACAGCTTCGCGACCCATCTTCTGCAGGCGGGCGGCGATTTGCGTGCGATCCAGGAACTGTTGGGCCACGCTTCGCTATCGACCACGCAACGCTACACCGAGGTCGACACCGCGACCCTTGTCGCGGTCTACAACGACGCCCATCCGCGCGCGCGCGGCTGATCTCCGGCGCTGTCGGCACCCTACCGCATTTTCCGACCCGCCCTCCCCCGGCCCCTCCCGCAAGCGGGAGGGGGGAAGGTGAGCGGGGGCCGCCAGTCTCCCTCTCCCCCGCGGGGAGAGGGTCGGGGTGAGGGGGAGCCGCGCGACAGCCGGCTGCGATCGTGCCCGGTCGAGAAATGCGGTCTAAAGGTGGATCTGGCGACCCTCGACCGCCAGAGCGGCTTCCCTGATCGCCTCGTTCAGCGTCGGATGCGCGTGGCAGGTGCGCGCGATATCCTCCGACGAGGCGCCGAACTCGATGGCGATGGCAAGCTCGGCGATCATCGTGCCGGCTTCGGGTCCAACGACATGGGCACCGAGCACCGCGTCCGTCCCGGCATCCGCAATGATCTTCACGAAGCCGTCGCCGCCACCCTTGGCGCGGGCGCGCGCGTTGGCGGACAACGGGAACCTGCCCACTTTCACGGGACGTCCTTCGTCTTTCAGCTCTTCCTCGGTCTTGCCGACCGAAGCGGCCTCGGGCGCGGTGTAGACGACGCCGGGGATGGCCCCATAGTTGATGTGTCCCGCCTGGCCGGCCATCGTTTCGACCGCGGCGATGCCTTCCTCCTCGGCCTTGTGCGCCAGCATCGGGCCGGGAATCGCGTCGCCGACCGCAAATATGCCCTTCACGCCGGTCTCGAACCGCCGGTCGACGGAAATGAAGCCGCGATTGTCGAATTCGACTCCGACCGCCTCCAGCCCGAGACCTCCGGTGAAGGGGCGGCGCCCGACCGCTACCAGGACCGCATCGCAGTCGATAGCCTCCCGGCCGTCGTCGTTCACCGATTCAAGCGCGACCCGCAGGGAATTTCCCTGTCTCTCGGCTCCGACCGCCCTGGTCGAGGTCCTGAACGCCATGCCCTGCCGTTCGAGCATGCGCGCCATTTGCCCGGCGACCTCGCCATCCATTGTCGGCAGGATTCGGTCCAGATATTCGACGACGGTCACCTTCGCACCCAGCCGCTGCCAGACCGAACCCAACTCAAGTCCGATATAGCCGCCGCCAACCACCACCAGGTGCTCGGGCACGGCTTGCAGGCCAAGCGCGCCGGTCGACGACAGGATGCTCGTCTCGTCGATGTCGAGCCCCTCGAGCCCCGCGTGCTCCGACCCCGTCGCGATCAGGACCCTGTCGCATTCCAGGGTTTTTGGCTCTCCCGTTCCGTCGACCGGGTCCACTTCGATCCGTCCGGGGCGGACGATACGGGCGCGGCCGGTAACGCCGTCGATCCCGTTCTTCCTGAACAGGAACGCGATCCCCTTGGTCAAATCGTCCACCACCTTGTCTTTCCGGGCGAGCATCCGGGGCAGGTCGAATGAAAGGCCCCCGACTTCGATCCCGTGATCTCCGAGGCGATCCCGAGCCTCGACGAGGCGCTCGGTGGACTCGAGCAGGGCCTTGGAGGGGATGCAGCCGACGTTAAGACAGGTTCCGCCCCAGGTCGGACGTTTATCGACACAGGCAACGGAGAAGCCGAGCTGGGCCGCCCGGATCGCGGCGGTGTATCCGCCCGGCCCGGCGCCGATGACGATCAGATCGTAACGCTTGCCGGACACAGCGCGGTCTTCAGGCTTCGAGCAGGATGCGTTCGGGGTCTTCGATGCATTCCTTGACCCGGACGAGGAACGTCACCGCCTCGCGCCCGTCGACGATCCGATGATCGTATGACAGCGCGAGATACATCATCGGGCGCACCGCCAGCTCGTCGTCCACCGCCACGGCGCGCTTTTCGATCTTGTGCATCCCGAGGATGCCGGATTGGGGCGGGTTCAGGATGGGGGTAGACAACAAAGAACCGTAGACCCCGCCATTGGTGACGGTGAACGTCCCGCCCGTCAGTTCCTGCATCGTGAGCCGGCCATTCCGCGCGCGGCTGCCGAGATCGGCGACGCCCGCCTCGATTTCGGCGAAGGAAAGCGCATCCGCGTCGCGCAGAACAGGCACCACCAGCCCCTGCTCGGTGCCGACCGCGACCGCGATGTCGTAGTGGTTCTTGTAGACGATATCCGTCCCGTCGATCTCGGCGTTGACGGCGGGCACTTCCTTGAGCGCCACGATAACGGCCTTGACGAAGAAGCTCATGAAACCGAGCCGGACGCCGTGCCTCTTCTCGAAGGCCTCCCGGAGGCGTTCCCGCATCGCGATGACCGCCGACATGTCGACCTCGTTGAAGGTGGTCAGCATGGCGGCGGTGTTCTGGGCTTCCTTGAGCCGCTCGGCGATACGCTGGCGCAATCGCGTCATCGGCACGCGCTCTTCGCGCGGGCCGGCAGGTAGAGGGTCCGCGACCGGGACGGGTGGCGGCGCCGGTTCGGTGGCAGCGACTTCGGACGACGCGGCAAGATGGGCCAGGACGTCGCCCTTGGTCGGGCGTCCGCCCTTCCCGGTTCCCGCGATTGTCATCGGGTCGAGCCCGTGCTCCTCCACCAGCTTGCGAACCGCGGGGGAGAGCGATTGCGAAGCCGCGGGCGGCGCAGGAGCCTCCGGTTCGGCGGTGGCGGGTCGTGGAGGCGGCGCGACAGCCCCGTCGGCCGTCTCGATCGAGCCGAGAACGGCTCCAACCTCGACGGTCTGGCCCTCGGCGACGTCGATAGCGCCGAGCACGCCGGCGGCCGCGGCCGGCACCTCCAGCGTGACCTTGTCGGTTTCCAGTTCCACAAGGGGCTCGTCCATCGCGACCGCCTCTCCGGCCGATTTCAGCCACTTGGAAACCGTCGCCTCGGTTATCGATTCGCCGAGCGCGGGTACCACGATCCGGGTCGCCATCGTCTCCTCTCTCCGCCGGCCGCCATATGCTTGCCGGCTCTAGCCGGGGGCCAGCGCCTCGTCGATCAGGGCCTTCTGTTCACGGGCGTGCTGGGCGGCCAGTCCGGTCGCGGTGGACGCGGCTTCGGGCCGTCCCGCGTAGACCGGCCTGTCCGCTTGCACCTCAAGCGTCACCAAGAGTTCTTCGATGCGCCGGTCCAAGTAGGTCCAGGCGCCCATATTGCGCGGTTCCTCCTGGCACCAGACGACCTCCGCGGCGGGATAGCGGGCGAGCTCGGCCCCGAGGGAGATATTGGGGAAGGGATAGAGCTGTTCGACCCGGACCAGCGCGATGTCCCGAATCCCGCGTTCATCCCGCGCCGCGAGCAAATCGTAGAACACCTTGCCGCTGCACAGGACGACGCGGCGGATATCGGCGTCCGGCTCCACGGAACCCGGTTCCGGGAGAACCCGGCGGAACGAGCCGCCGGCACACATGTCATCGAGCCGCGAGACGCAGAGCTTGTGCCTGAGCAGCGACTTCGGCGTCATGACGATCAGCGGCTTCCGGAAGCTGCGATGGATTTGGCGCCTCAGCGCGTGGAAATAGTTGGCCGGTGTGGTGATGTTGCAGACCTGCATGTTGTCTTCGGCGCAGAGCTGGAGATAGCGCTCCAGCCGCGCCGAGGAGTGCTCCGGCCCCTGGCCCTCATACCCGTGCGGCAAGAGGATCACCAGCCCGGACATGCGCAGCCACTTGGTCTCGCCCGAACAAATGAACTGGTCGACGATGAACTGCGCGCCGTTGGCGAAATCGCCGAACTGCGCCTCCCACAGGACCAGCATGCTGGGATCGGCGAGGGACATGCCGTACTCGAAGCCCAGCACCGAGGACTCGGCCAAGGGGCTGTCGCGCACCGCGAGCCTCTCCTGGCCTTCGCATATGTGGGCGAGCGGCGTGTAGGCTTCCTGGGTTTCCTGGTCGATCAATACCGAATGGCGCTGAGAAAAGGTCCCGCGGCGACAGTCCTGGCCGCTGAGGCGCACCATATAGCCCTCGGCCAGGATCGTTCCGAAGGCGAACGCCTCCGCAGTGGCCCAATCGACCCCCTCGCCGGTTTCGAGCATGGTCCTTCGCGCATCGACGAAGCGGTTGAGTTTGGGATTGAGATTGAAGCCGTCGGGAATCGTGGTGAGAGCGCGACCGACCGCATCGAGCGCTTCCCGGGTGACGGCGGTCCTGCCGCGGCGTTCTTCCAACGAAGGCGCGGTCGTGATCTCCGCCCATTCGCCTTCCAGCCAATCGGCCTTGTTCGGCTTGTAGCTCTTCGCCGCCTCGAAGGCGTCCTCCAGCCGCTGCCGGCAATCCCGGTTCACGCGCACGACATCCTCCGGGGTGAGCAGGCCCTCTTCGACCAGCCGGTCCCCGTAGACGGAGGCAACGGACGGATGTTCCGCGATCGCCTTGTACATCACCGGCTGGGTGAACGCGGGCTCGTCGGATTCGTTGTGACCGAAGCGGCGATACGACCAGATGTCGAGGACCGCATCCTTTCGAAAGGTGTCGCGGAATTCGGTTGCGATACGCGCGACGTGGACCACGGCCTCCACATCGTCGCCGTTGACGTGAAAGATCGGCGCCTGCACCGATTTCGCGATCTCGGTGGGGTAGCGCGACGCGCGCGTGGCCGTCGGACTGGTGGTGAAGCCGATCTGGTTGTTGACCACGAGGTGGATGGTTCCGCCTGTCCGATATCCGGCGATGTCCGAAAGACCGAAGGTCTCCGCCACGATTCCCTGGCCCGCGAACGCCGCATCGCCGTGCATCAGGATGCCGAGGACGCGGCAGCGTTCGCGATCCCCGCGCTGGCGCTGCTTGGCGCGGACCTTGCCGACGACGACCGGATCCACCGCCTCGAGATGGGATGGGTTGGCGGCCAGGGACAGATGGACCTTGACGCCGTCGAACTCGCGGTCGGCCGAAGCCCCGAGGTGATATTTGACGTCCCCGGAGCCTCCGACCTCCTCCGGCTGGTACGACATACCCCGGAACTCGGCGAAGATCGCCGCATAGGGCTTCACCATGATATGGGCGAGCACGTTGAGCCGCCCCCGATGGGGCATGCCCAGTACCACCTCCTCGACGCCGAGCTGGGAACCGCGCTTCAGGATCTGTTCCAGGGCCGGAATCAGGGACTCGCTGCCGTCGAGCCCGAACCGCTTGGTTCCGGGGTAGCGTATGTGGAGAAAGCGCTCGAAGGCTTCCGCCTCCACCAGGCGTTCGTGAATGGTCTCCTTGCCGCGCCCGGTGAAATCGGTCTGGTTGTGGATCGCCTCGATACGGTCCTGAATCCAGATCTTCTCTTCGGCCGACGTGATGTGCATGTATTCGACGCCGACCGTGCCGCAATAGGTTTGTCGCAGCGCGGCGACGATCTGGCGCAGGGTCGCGCTCTCGAAACCCAGTGTATCGATGTAGATCGGCCGGTCGTAATCCCCCTCGGTGAAGCCGTAACTCTCGGGGTCGAGTTCGCTGTGCGGCGCCGGTTTCTCAAGCTTGAGAGGGTCGAGATCGCAGTAGAGATGGCCCCGGACGCGGTGGGACCGGATCAGCGTGAGCGCCTGGAGCGAGTCCCGCGTCGCCTGGCGAAGATCGACGCCATCGGCAAGCGGGAATACTTCCCGCGCGGCAGGTTTGCCGGTCTCGTTCGCCTCGATCGCACCATTGTCGATCAGCCGCGCCTCCCGCGGCGACCAACTTGCGCCCTCGACCGCTTTCAGAACGCCCGGCGCTTCGTCGCGGAGGTCCGAGAAGAAGGATGCCCACTCGGCATCGACGGAGGCGGGATCGGACGCGAACCTTGCGTAGAGCTCTTCTATGAAGGGTCCATTCGCGCTCGCAAGGAAGCTGCTATCGGCGGGTTTGGTCATAGGCAATGGCTCAGTTCTCCGATCCGAGTGCACTACAACGCCGCAAAGACGTCCAGAGCCGAGGGTCAGCCTCCCATTGCCTCGGCCATTGTCTCGCCGATGGCGGCGGGAGAGGCGGCGACCGCGATGCCGGCCTCTCTGAACGCCTCGATCTTGTCGCCCGCCGCCCCTTTGCCGCCCGATATGATGGCGCCGGCATGTCCCATGCGCCGGCCGGGCGGGGCGGTCACTCCCGCGATGAAGCCGACGACCGGCTTCTTCGTCTTCGACTGCTTGATGAACGAAGCGGCGTCTTCCTCGGCTCCGCCGCCGATCTCGCCGATCATGATGATGCCTTCGGTTTCCTCGTCGGCCAGGAAGGCGTCCAGGCAATCGACGAAATCGGTGCCGTTGACCGGATCGCCGCCGATCCCGACACAGGTCGTCTGGCCCAGCCCGGCCGCCGTGGTCTGCGCCACCGCCTCGTAGGTGAGGGTGCCGGAGCGCGAAACGATTCCGATCCTCCCGCGCTGGTGGATGTGGCCGGGCATGATGCCGATCTTGCACTCGTCCGGCGTGATCACGCCGGGACAGTTCGGCCCGATCAGCCGCGACGCGGAATTGTCCAGGACACGCTTGACCCGCACCATGTCGACCACCGGGATGCCTTCGGTGATGCAGACGATCAGCGCCATTCCGGCCTCGATGGCCTCGAGGATGGCGTCCGCGGCAAATGGCGGCGGCACATAGATGACGGAAGCATCCGCGCCGGTCTTCTCGACCGCCTCGGCCACGGTGTCGAACACGTCGAGGTCGAGATGCCTGGTACCGCCCTTCCCGGGCGTCACCCCGCCCACCATCCTGGTGCCGTAGGCGATCGCCTGTTCGGAATGAAAGGTTCCCTGAGCCCCGGTGAAACCCTGGCAGATGACCCTGGTGTCGGAATTTACGAGGACGGCCATCAGGCGACCTCGTCGACGGCGTGCACGACGCGTTCCGCCGCCTCGGCGAGCGTATCCGCCGATATGATCAGGAGCCCGGACTCGGCCAGCAGCTTCTTGCCCAGCTCGACATTGGTGCCGGCCAGGCGAACGACCAGGGGCACGTTGAGATTGATCTCCCGGGCGGCGGCGACCACGCCTTCGGCGATCACGTCGCAGCGCATGATGCCGCCGAAAATATTGACCAGGATCCCTTCGACATGCGGGTCGGACAGGATCAGCTTGAATGCTGCGGTCACCCGTTCGCGCGAGGCGCCGCCGCCGACATCGAGGAAGTTCGCCGGCTCTCCGCCGTGCAGCTTGATGATGTCCATCGTCGCCATGGCGAGCCCGGCGCCATTGACCATGCAGCCGATATTGCCGTCGAGCTTGATGTAGTTGAGGTCGTGCTTGAGCGCCTCGCGCTCCATCGCGTCCTCTTCGTCCTCGTCCCGCAGCTCGATCACGTCGGAATGTCGGAACAGCGCGTTGTCGTCGAACGCCATCTTGGCATCGAGAGCGACGATATCGCCCGCTCCGGTCACCACCAACGGGTTGATTTCGACGATCGAGGCGTCGAGCCCGACAAAGGCCTCGTGGATGCCCATGACGAACTTGACCGCGGCTCCGACCTGCTTGCCCTCCAGCGCGAGGCCGAAGGCGATGCGGCGCGCATGATGGGGCTGGATACCGGTCGCCGGATCGATGTCGACGGTCAGTATCTTCTCCGGCGTCTCGGCCGCGACCTGCTCGATTTCCATCCCGCCTTCGGTCGACGCCATCAGGGTCAGCCGGCTGGTCTCGCGGTCGACCAGCATTCCGAGATAGAGCTCGCGCGCGATGTCGCAGCCCTCTTCAACATAGACCCGTTTGACCTGGCGACCTTCCGGCCCGGTCTGGTGGGTGACGAGATTCATGCCGATCATCGCCTGCGCCGCGTCGCGCACGTCGTCTATCGACCTGACTACCTTGACGCCGCCGCCCTTGCCGCGGCCCCCGGCGTGGATCTGCGCCTTGACCACCCAGACCGGCCCGCCGAGCTCGTTCGCCGCGTCGACCGCTTCGGCGGCGGTATAGGCAACCCTGCCGCGCGGCACGGCGACGCCGTAGCGGGACAGCAGTTGCTTGGCCTGGTATTCGTGAATGTTCATCGTCGATCCCGTACGGCTGCGGGCTACGTCCTGGCGGCCTTGTTCATGCGCTTGACCACGTCGACCAGACCCCTGACCGCCCCCACCGAGGCGTCGAACGCCTTCTTCTCCGAGGCGTTCAGGTTGATTTCGACGATGCGTTCGACCCCGCCCGCGCCGATCACCACGGGCACGCCGATATAGAGGCCGCGCACGCCGTACTGGCCGTTGAGCATGGCGCAGCAGGGAAGAACGCGCTTCTTGTCCTTCAGATAGGCATCGGCCATCTGGATGGCGGAGGACGCGGGTGCGTAGAACGCCGAGCCGGTCTTGAGCAGGCCGACGATCTCGCCTCCGCCGTCCCGGGTTCGCTGGACGATCTCGTTGAGCCGCTGTCGAGTGGTCCAGCCCATCTTGACCAGGTCAGGGAGAGGTATGCCGGCAACCGTGGAATAGCGGGCGAGCGGCACCATCGTGTCGCCGTGACCGCCGAGAACGAAGGCGGTCACATCCTCGACGGAGACGTTGAACTCCTCGGCGAGGAAGTAGCGGAATCGCGCGGAATCGAGGATGCCGGCCATGCCGACCACCCGTTTGGAGGGAAATCCTGTCGCCTCCCGCAGCGCCCAGACCATGGCATCGAGCGGGTTGGTGACGCAGATCACGAAGGCATCCGGAGCGTTCTTCCCGATCCCCTCGCCGACCTGGTTCATCACCCTGGTGTTAATTTCGATGAGGTCGTCGCGGCTCATGCCGGGCTTGCGAGGCACGCCGGCGGTCACGATCACGACGTCGGCACCCTTGATCGCGCTATAGCGCGATGCACCGAGCATTTTCGCGTCGAAACCCTCGATGGGCGAGGATTGGACGAGATCGAGCGCCTTGCCCTGCGGCACGCCGTCGACGATGTCGAACAGGACGATGTCGCCGAGCTCCTTGAGCCCGGCAAGGTGCGCCAGTGTCCCGCCTATATTGCCTGCGCCGACGAGCGCGATCCTGTTTCTCGCCATTGGCGAAGCCTCATTGTTGTGCAGCCGCGGCCCGCTGAAGGCGATACCGCGTTCGCCGCTGCTTACCCCGATTCGAAAGACCGCACAAGTGTCGCCCGGAGAGCCCGTTCAGCCGAGATGTTCGGCGGTGAGGTAAGCGACGGATTGCATCTCATGCAGCCGCGAGACCGCGCGCTTGAAGGCGAAAGCCGCGTCTCCCGAGGGGTAAAGCCCGTCGGGCGAAGCCTCCGCGGACATCACCAGCTTTACCTTGTTCTCGTAGAGCGCGTCGACGAGGTTGACGAAACGTTTTGCCTCGTCCGCACGGGCGGCGTGGAGCTTCGGAACTCCGTCGAGCACCAGCGTGTGGAAGTGCCGCGCAAGCGCCAGATAGTCAACGGCGCCGAGCGGGCGGCCGCACAACGCCTCGAAGGTAAAGGCCGCGACGCCCCTCGCCGCGCGGGGCACATGCAGGATCCGCCCCATGACGGGAATATCCGCGGGACACGCCGCCGCCCCCTCTGTCAACGCGAGGAACGACGTTTCGAGCGCCTTGTCGGCGGCCGGCCCCAGGGGGGTGTGGTAAACGGCCAGGTCGCGGATTCTGAGACGCCGGTAATCGACGGCGCCTTCGAGCGCCAGAAGGTCGAGCCGCTCTCCGATCAATTCGATGAACGGCTCGAAGCGGTCGCGCTGCAGCCCGTCCCTGTAGAGATCGCCGGGCGCCACGTTGCTGGTCGCGACCACCACGACACCCTGCGCCAGCAGCCCCTCGAACAACCGGCCGAGGATCATGGCATCGGCGATATTCTCGACCTGGAACTCGTCGAAGCAGAGGAGCCACGCCTCGTCGGCAATCTCGCCAGCCAGCAGGGCCAGCGGGTCGGCGCGCCTGTCCTTCCGAATTGCGTGCAAGCGGTCCTGGATTTCGAGCATGAAAGCGTGGAAGTGGATGCGCCGCTTGAGCGCCACCTGGGCGCCGTCGAAGAAGACGTCCATCAGCATCGTCTTGCCGCGCCCGACGCCTCCGAACATGTAGAGCCCCTGAGGAGCGTCTCCGCGCCGGCGCGAAAGCCCGAGCCGTGCCCGCCAGCCGCCTTCTCCAGTGTCTCGCCGATAGCCCGCGAGCGCGTTGTGAAGGCTCTGGAGCTTTTCGGCGGCGAGCGCCTGGTCGGGATCCGGCTTCAACGCACGCGCGCGGATGCGGGCGCGGTAAACCGCGAGCGGTCCTTCGGTCATCGCATCGTGTATCGGTCGAGACGCCCCGGCGCCGGGTGATGGCGTTCCAATCTCTTCCGGCGCCCGTTCGGGGTCAACCCGCGGTGGTCGTGAGAAACGACCTGGTGGCGGCGACGGCTTCGGCGAGGCCGACCCGTTCGACCGGGACCTCGGGCGGAAAGGCGCCGAGAAGACGCGACGGCATCATCGGATCGAGCAGGATGAACACGCCGCGGTCGTCGGCCTTGCGCACCAGACGGCCGAATGCCTGCTTGAGCCGCAGCCGGGCCAGCATGTCGTCATATCGGATGTCGGGAAATGCCTTGCGCCGCTCACGATGAAGGATGGTGGGGCGCGGCCACGGCAGGCGGTCGAACACGATCAGCCTAAGCGAAGGCCCCGGAACGTCGACCCCGTCACGCACCGCGTCGGTGCCGAGCATGCAGGTATCGGACTCGGCGCGGAAAATGTCGACAAGGCTGGCGGTATCGAGGGTGTCGACATGCTGCGCCAGCAGGGGAAACCCGGCCTCCTCCATGTCCCCGGCGATCCGCTCGTACACGGCGCGCAGGCGGGAGATCGCGGTGAAAAGGCCGAGCGCGCCGCCGCCGGAAGCCTGCATCAGCGCGCGGTAGGCGCCGGCGACCCGGTCGACATCGTTCTTGCGGACATCGGTGACGACGAATACCCGCGCGAGCCGGGCGTAGTCGAAGGGCGACGGTGCCTCGACCCGGATGGCGGGTGAGGACAGATGGCGCGCCCCGGTCCGCATCTCCGCTGCACGCCAATCGGCTTCCACGTCGCCGGTCCCGTCTCGCAGGGTGGCGGACGTGACGACGACGCCGTGGGCGGGCGCGACGACGGTTTCCGCGAAAGGCAGCAACGGATCGAGCCAGTGGCGATGCATCGCGACGTCGATGTCGCGCCCCTGGTAGCGGCTGACGGAAAACCAGTCGACGAACGCCTCCGGGGTGGCGTCCTCCAGCGCCCGGAGCATGGCGCGCCAGTTCTCCAGCTGGCCCTCGATCCTGATCCTGAGACCGCGCGCGGCGGCATCGAACCGGTTGCGGGTGGGCGTATCGAGATTATCGGCCTCTTCGTCCAGCAGGGCGTCGAGGCGGGACGAGAGAGTGCGCGCGGGCGCGATCAGCGAGTCGAGAGTCTTTTCGAGAGCGTTCGCCGCTTCTATCAGCCCGGGTACAGGGGGTCGGGCCTCGGCTTCGAGATCGTAGGGAATGCTCGTATCCCTTGCGCGGGCATAGACCTGCCGGCGCACCGAGGCGAGGAAGGCTTCCGCGGGACCGCGCGGCGAATCCGCCGTCAGGCGCGCGTTCCAGCCCGCGGCGGGCAGGCTCCCCGCGGCCTTCAGGGTCTCCGTCAAGGCCTCGCCGACCGCGTCGTCGAGCATGGCGGCGTCTTCGATCCGGCGGGCAAGCCCGCGCGCGCGGCGTCCCCGCGTGTCTTCCGCGCCGAGCAGCCAGCGCCTGAGATCGACCCCCTCCAGGCCGCCCAGCCGCGCGGCGAAGGCATCGTCGGCGGCATCGAAGACATGATGGCCCTCGTCGAAGACCACGCGGCCGGGCACGTACCGGTCGTCGGCCCCGCCGACGGCCGCGAGAGTCATCACCAGCGCATGGTTGGCGACCACGATGTCGGCCCGCCGGGCGCGGCGCGCGGTGCGTTCGATGAAGCATTTGTGGTAGTGCGCGCAAGCCGAATAGACGCACTCGCCGCGCCGGTGGGCGAGGCCCAGCGTGTTGCGCGGCCCGAGAAGATCTGCGAGCCACGCGGGGAAATCCCCGCCTACCATGTCGCCGTCCCGGGTCGCCGAGGTCCAGCGCGCGACCAGACCGAGCGCGATGTCGTCGGCGGTATCGGCACCCCCGCGCCCCAACGCCTCTTCCAGGTTCAGGAGGCACAGGTAGTTGTCCCGGCCCTTTCGGATCACCACGCGGCGGTGCTTGATGTCCGGATCCGGGTGGAGCCGGTCCAGTTCGCCGTCTATCTGGCGCTGCAGGTTGCGGGTAAAGGTGCTGATCCATACCGGACCGCCGTTCCGTTCCGCCCACAGGCTCGCCGGCGAGATATACCCCAGCGTCTTGCCCACGCCGGTGCCGGCTTCGGCGATCGCGACCGCCGGGGCGTCCTCGCGGTCGCGCGGGGCGAAGGCCGCCGTCAGCGCGGAGGTGAAATCGGCCTGTCCCGGCCGATCCTCGGCTCCCGGACCGAGCAGGTCGGCGAGTCGGCGTCTGGCTTCGCCGGGTTCGACGGGAACGGTCCCCGGCTGCGGCTGGGGAGCGTGCTCCGAGAACTCCGGCAAGCGGCTCCATACGCGCAGACCCGCCGTGTCCGCCGGAATTGCGTCCGCCCCTCCGAGCCTGTCCAGAACGGCCGCGCCCCAGGGCCACCCCGCTTCCGCCATGAAGGAGGCGACGGCCGCGGCGTCGGGGTCGCTATCGGCGCCGAGCTCGTCGAGCAACATTTCGGCGGCGCGGGCGAGCGTACCGGCCTCTTCGACAAGCCCGTCCGGTCGGGCGAGGGCAAGCGCGTCGGCAAGCCCGCCCGCGGTCGGCAGGCAGGGGGCCGCCGGGCGCACGAAGGCGAACAATTCGAGCAGGTCGCAGGCCCTGAACGGCCGGGCGCGGAGCCGTTGCGCCAGGACCTTTCGGTGGCAGACAACCGGAACCGCTCCCTTGGCGAGCGCGGCGACGGCGTCGCGATGAGAAATTTTCCGTGCCTTGCCATCGGCATCGAGGATCAGGGATTCCCGGATATTGGCGACCAGAACGGGATGCCCCCCGGGGTCGCCAAACAGGTCGGCGGGTGCCATATCCGGACTATACTACACGTACGCGGATTGACGCCGGACGACCCGAAACCTAAGCAGTCCTCGCGATGAACAGGCAGAAACCAGCCGAAGAACCGCGTTCATGGCCGTTCGAGGAAGCGCGCAAGGTCCTGAAACGGACCGGAAGCGCGGTTCCGGAAAAGGGCTACGTCCTGTTCGAGACGGGGTACGGTCCGTCCGGGCTACCCCATATCGGCACGTTCGGCGAGGTCGTCCGCACCCAGATGGTGCGGCGGGCGCTGGCCGAATTGTCGGACATGCCGAGCCGGTTGTTCGCGTTTTCGGACGATATGGACGGGCTGCGCAAGGTTCCGGAGAACATCCCGAACGCCGACATGGTGGAGCGGCATCTGGGCAGGCCGCTCACCGCGATTCCGGATCCGTTCGGCACCCATGAAAGCTTCGGCCACCACAACAACGCCCGGCTTCGCGGATTCCTCGACGGCTTCGGCTTCGACTACGAGTTCAAGAGCGCGACCGAGTGCTACTCCTCGGGTGCGTTCGATTCGACGTTGCTCGCGATCCTTGCCGACTACGAGCGCATCACCAACGTCATCCTGCCGACGCTGGGACCGGAACGCCGCGCGACCTACAGCCCGTTCCTGCCGATCTGCCAGGATACGGGCCGGGTATTGCAGGCGCCCGTGGTCGCGCGCGATGTCGACGCGGGCACGATTACCTACGAGGCGGAAGACCGCCGGAAGATCGAAGTTCCGGTCACCGGCGGACTTTGCAAGTTGCAGTGGAAGGCGGACTGGGCGATGCGCTGGGTCGCGCTGGGCGTCGATTACGAGATGTCAGGCAAGGATCTGATCGACTCGGTCAAGCTGTCGAGCCGGATATGCCGGCTGCTCGGCGCTCGCCCGCCAGAGGGGTTCACATACGAACTCTTCCTCGACGAGGCGGGGGAGAAGATCTCGAAGTCGCGCGGCAACGGCCTGTCGGTCGAGGAATGGCTCTCCTACGCGCCGGCGGAGAGCCTCGCGCTCTTCATGTATGCCTCGCCCCGGAAGGCGAAGCGGCTCTATTTCGACGTTATCCCGCGCCAGGTCGACGACTATATGGGCTGGGTCGAGAAATTCCCCGGCCAGAGCGAGGCCGAACGCAGGGACAACCCGGCCTGGCACATCCACGCCGGCGATCCGCCGCGGCCCGAAGGACATGTCGGTTTCGGGTTGCTGCTGAACCTCGCCTCGGTCTGCAACGCCGCGGACAAGGCGATGCTGTGGGGATTCATCACCCGCTACGCGCCCGCCGCCACGCCGGAGAGCGCGCCGCTTCTCGACCGGCTGGCGGGCCACGCGATCGCCTATTACCGGGACTTTGTCAGGCCCAACAAGGCCTATCGCCCGCCGAACGACGAAGAACGGGTGGCGATCGGGCATCTTGCCGAAGCGCTCGAAGCGCTGCCGCCGGACGCGGACGCCGAAACCATTCAAAACGAGGTCTACCGGGTCGGCAAGGAGCGCAGTTTCGAGATTCTTCGCGATTGGTTCCGCGCGCTTTACGAAGTCCTGCTGGGCCAGAGTCAGGGGCCGAGATTCGGCTCTTTCGTCGCGCTCTACGGAATCGCGGAGACGGTCGCGCTGATGCGCCGCGTCATGGCCGGAGAGACCATAGCGGCCGAGTGAGGCTCAGGCGGCGCGGCGGCGGCCTTCGCGCTCGGCAAACTCGAAATAGAGCTTCCGGGCGAGTTGGGCCATCGGCCCCTCGGGATATTCGCTTTCCTCGATTCTGGAGATCGGAAGCACTTTCGAGAAATTGCCGGTCAGGAACACCTCGTCGGCGGCGAGCACGTCGTCGACCGACAACGTCGCCTCCTCCACGCGTACGCCCGCGCCGCGCAGGAGCGCGATCACCCGCGAGCGCGTGATGCCGGCGAGAAAGCAACCGTTCGCGGCGGGCGTCTTTACCGTTCCGTCCTTTGCCATGAAGAGGTTGTTGGTCGCGAATTCCGCCACGTTGCCGTCGGGATCGAGCACCATCGCGGTGTCATAGCCCTTCTTCCGCGCCGCGGTCATGCACCGCACCACGTTGGGGTAAAGGCAGGACGCCTTCGCGTCCGTCGGCGCCATTTCGGGAGCGGGACGCCGGAACGGCACCAGACAGGCCGTCAGCCCGCGCCAGGCGGGCAACGGCGCTTCGAATATCGTGAGCAGGAATTTCGCCGCTTCGTAATCGGGCACCACGAATCCGTCGGTGAAGTAGAACATGGGACGGATATAGAGCTCGGCATCGGCATGGAAACGGCCGATTCCCTCCCAGGACAGCGCCTCGATGGCAGGGCCGTCGATCCCGGGCGCAATCCCGACCGATTCGGCCGAACGCACGACGCGCGCGCAATGGAGACCGAGATCGGGCGCGAGCCCTCCGAACGCCCGGGCGCCGTCGAACACGGTGGAGCCCATCCACCATCCGTGATCCATGGGCCCGAGAAGCGGGGGGTTGCCCTCGTGCCAGGCGCCGTCGTGGTAGGAGAGAGACTTTGTCGTCATGCCGCGCCTAGGGAATCACAACAGGCGACCGGCCCGCAATCCCGTTATTCGAGTCTTCCGACCGGAACGGGTGGTTCGACTTGGACCGGACTTCTTCTAGGATCGCCGCGGCAACGGGCGGAGACGACCGATGGACCTGCAGCTGCCTTCGTCGAAGGATGAAATCGAAGCGATCCAGAGCCGCCGCAAGCGCCTTGCCTTCGAGCGGGCGGGACGCGCGCCGTTCTACGCCGGCAAGCTGGACCATGTGGATCCGGACCGTCTGGACGACCCCGACGAGTGGGCGAAGATCCCGATTATCGACAAGGAAACCCTGCGGGAATTTCCGGCGGACACGTTCGAGGACCGATTGGTCATCTGCGACCGCCGCGAAATCGCGGAATACTGGCGCTCGGGCGGCGCGACGGGAGTTCCGATCTATTACCCGCGGACGGCGGAGGACATGCGCTACAGCTTCCTCCAGCTCGTCCGCTGCTGGGTCTGTGCCGGAGTCGAGCCCGGCGACCTGTGTCACATGTCGTTCCCTTTCGGCGTCCATCCGGCGGGACAATTGTGGTCCCGCACCGCCAACGACGCCGGTATCGGCATCGTCTGGGTGGGCGCCGGCAACACGACCCCCTCGGAAGTCCAGCTCGACCTCCTGTCCCGGCTGCGGCCCACATTGTGGATGGGCATGCCGAGCTACGGCCTCCATCTCGCCAACCTCGCGGAAGCCAGGGGCATCGACCTCACGGGCGGTGCGGTGCGCAAGCTGCTGGTCGGGGCGGAGGCGTTGTCGGCGGCCAAGCGGGAGAAGCTCAAGCGAATGTGGGGGGTCGAGGAAGTGCGCGACCTCTTCGGCATGACCGAGATCGGCATCCTGGGCGCGGACAGCAAGGCCGGGGAGGGATTCCACATATGGACCGACCAGGCGGTCTTCGAGGTCGTCGATCCCGACACCGGCCGCGCGCTGCCCGAAGGCCAAGAGGGCCTGATGGTGATCACGCCGCTCTTCGTCAACAACGCGACGCCGTTTCTGCGCTGGAGCTCCGGCGACATCGTCAGCATTCGAAACGAGACGTCCCTCGACGGCCCGTTCTCGGTGTTTCCGGTCATGCGTCATGCCCACCGGACGGTCGGCTTCTTCAAGATCCGGGGCATCAACGTAAACCACGCCGAGTTCGAGGACTTCATGTTCCGCTTGCCCGAAGTCACCGATTTCCGCGTGGAACTCGTCACGGTACACGACCGGGAGGTCCTGCGGCTGCTGATCGAGGTCAAGCGGGGAATGAGCGACGATGCCGTGTCGCGGGACGTCGCCGCCGCGGTAAGGAGCGCGTTCGAAGTCCGGCCCGATGTGGAGGTGCTGCCGCTCGGTTCCCTGGCCCGCGATTTCGAGGCCAGCGTCAAGGCGCCCCGCTTCCAGGACCTGCGGGGCTAGCCGCACGCTCCGGCGGAGGCCAGTTCGTGGATGCGCTGGACCATCGCGTGCAGCCCGTTGGCGCGGCTGCCGCTCAGATGCGAACCGAGCTCGAGGGCTTCGAAGAACGAGGGCGGAGTCGCCAGGATCTCGTCCGGCGTGCGGCCGGAATAAATCCGGAGCAGCAAGGCAATCAACCCGCGGACGATGATCGCGTCGCTGTCGGCCCGAAAGCGCAGCCTAGGCCCGTCGCGGTCGGCATAGAACCAGACCCGCGACTGGCAGCCGGGCACCAGCCGTCCGTCCACCTTTTCCGCCTCGTCGAGCCCGTCGAGGCCCTTGCCGAGATCGACGATATACTCGTAGCGCTGCACCCAGTCGCCGAGGAATGCGAACTCCTCGACGATATTGCGCTTGGCTTCGTCGATGCTCTCGATCTGCTCGATTGCGCCAGACAAGTCCTTCGGCTCCCGCCCGCGTGGCATCGGATATAGAGCACGGCCGGGAGGCCGGCAATCGCGGCCAGGCGGGGCGCTTCCCTTTTGCTTACCGGCATGGCATCCAGTGGACATGGTCCGAAACCCCGTTGCGCTGACCGGCGTCCAGCCCCTGGCGGAGTCCTTCGACGGCTTCATCGTCGACGTCTGGGGGGTCCTCCATGACGGGCTCCGGCTCTATCCGGGCGTCACCGACGCGCTCGACCGGCTGGCCGAGCTGGGCAAGGACGTGGTGTTTCTCACCAACGCGCCGCGCCGGTCCCGGGACGTCGCGCGTATGCTTGAGCGGCTGGGTCTGCCGGAACGCCACCGCCGCAACATCGTCGCCTCGGGCGAATCGGTCCACGCGGCGCTCGCGAACCGCGCCGATGCCTTTCATTCCGCGCTGGGACGGCGCTGCATCGTCCTCGGAGAAACGATGGAGAACGACATCCTGACGGGGCTCGATCTGGAGCGCGTGGACGCGTTCGAGGACGCCGAATTCATCGTCAATATCGGACCGTGGCGCAAAGGCGCGGTGCTGGCCGATTACGAGGATGAGCTCAGCCGCGCGGCCGGGTTCGGCCTTCCCATGATATGCGCCAACCCGGACCTAAGCGTCATGCAAGGCGGCTCCGAGATGCTGTGCGCGGGCGCCCTGGCCGTCCGGTACGAGGGGCTGGGCGGCGGCGTCGCATGGCACGGCAAGCCGCACCCGGCGATCTACGATCTGTGCCTCGGCCGGATCGGCGAACCGCCGCGAAATCGTGTGGTGGCGATCGGCGACTCCCTCGGGACAGACATCAAGGGCGCCACGGAGGCGGGCTTGCGCTCGACGCTGGTTCTCGGCGGGCTGCACGCCGGGGAGATCGGCCGAGACGGGTCGCTGTCGACTCTCCTGGACGCGCACGGGGTCGTGCCGACCTTTACCCTGCCGGGCTTTGCCTGGTAGCCGGGCCGTGCGGAGCGGATAGCGCCGCGGCGCCCGTTTAGCGGCTCGTATTGGCGGGAATCCCGTGCCGGCATTGCTCCTGATCGTATTCGTCGACCTGATCGGTTTCGGGATCGTCCTTCCGCTGCAACCGTTCTACGCCCAGGCTTTCGGAGCGAGCCCGGGAACCGTGACGCTCGTCGCGGCGAGCTACACAGCCGCCCAGTTCGCCTTCGCTCCGGTCTGGGGCCGGGTCAGCGATCGTATCGGCCGCAAGCCGGTGCTGCTCGCGACCTCTTTCGGCTCCTGCATCGCCTATGTCTGGCTCGCCCATACCGACAGCCTGGAAGGGCTGTTCCTGGCGCGCGCCTTCGGGGGCGTCATGGCGGGCAATATCGGCGTCGCGCACGCTTATGTGGCGGATCTGGTCGGCGCCGATCGGCGGGCCGGCGCGATGGGTCGCGTGGGAGCCGCCGCCGGGCTCGGTTTCGTCGTCGGACCCGCGATAGGCGGTCTGCTCGCCGGGCCGGATCCCCTGCAGGCGGATTTCGTCCTGCCGTTCGTCGTCGCCGGCGCGGCGGCGGCGCTGGCATTCGTACTCGCCGCGATTCTGCTCCGCGAAAGCGCGAGCGGCGGGCAGCTCGCTCGTGCCCGCTCGAATCCCGGCAGGCAGGTCTGGCGCCGCATCCGCGAGGCGGAGATCGCCCCGCTCCTTTTGCTGGTCTTCTCGACGCCTTTCGTCTTCGCCGGGATCGAAACGGTTTTCGCGCTCTGGTCGGAGGCCCGCTTTGGCTGGGGGCCGACCCGGAACGGCTACATGTACACGTTCATGGGGGCGGTGGCGGTACTCATCCAGGGCGCGGCCGTCGGGCCGATCACCCGTTACGCCGGCGAGCGCTGGACGGTAGCGGCGGGCATGAGCGCGACGATGGCGGGTTGCCTCGTCATGCCGTTCGCCTCGGGTATGGCGACGGTCATGCTTGGGCTCGGTCTGATTGTCGGCGGGGTATCGGTCTGCGGCCCGTCTTTGTCGTCGCTGATCTCGCGGCAGGCGCGGCCGCACGAGCGCGGCGCCCTCCTTGGCGTTTCGCAGTCCTCCGGCGGGCTGGGAAGGATCCTGGGACCGGCGCTCAGCGGTTCGATCTTCGCAGGGCTGGGACACGACTGGCCGTTCCTGCTGGGCGCGGCGACGATGCTGGCCGCGGCTTCGCTGGCGATCGGCCTCGCGCTGCGCTATCGGGCGTCTTGACGGCGGTGCACGGCGGGGACTAAAAAGCCGGCCTCATCCGAATGGAGTGCGAATCATGGCGCGGCGTTGCAGCGTGACGGGGACGGGTGTGCTGACCGGCAACAACGTCAGCCACGCGAACAACAAATCCAGGCGGCGTTTCCTGCCCAACCTTCAGCAGATCTCGCTGTTGTCGGACGCGCTCGGCAGGACGGTGAAACTGCGCCTGACCGCCCGGACAATTCGTTCGATCGAGCATAATGGCGGGCTCGACGCCTATCTCCTCGGAACTCCCAACTCGAAGCTCGCGGAAGAGGCAGTCCGCATCAAGCGCCGGATCAAGAAGGCAGCAGCCGCGTCCGCGGGCTGAGGCCGGTCAGGCGATCAGGCGTTCGCCGACCGCCGCGCGACCGCCGCGCGGCCCGCCGAGATCCTCCTCGAACAACTCCGTCAGACGGCCCATCATCGTGCCGCCGAGTTGCTCGGCATCCATGATCGTGACTGCGCGGTCGTAGTAGCGGGTGACGTCGTGTCCGATGCCGATCGCCGTCAACTCGACGGGCGACTGGCCCTCGATCCATGCGATGACGTCGCGCAAATGGCGTTCGAGATAGTTGCCCGGGTTGACCGAGAGCGTTGAGTCGTCGACCGGCGCGCCATCCGAGATCACCATGAGTATCCGGCGCTGCTCGGGCCGGGAGATCAGCCGCTGATGCGCCCAGATCAGCGCCTCGCCGTCGATGTTTTCCTTGAGCAGCCCCTCTCGCAGCATCAGCCCGAGCGACTTGCGCGCACGGCGCCACGGCGCATCGGCGTCCTTGTAGACGATGTGGCGGAGATCGTTGAGTCGGCCGGGGTTGGGAGTCTTTCCTTCGGACAGCCATTTCTCCCGCGCCTGTCCGCCCTTCCAGGCCCGCGTGGTAAAGCCGAGGATCTCGACCTTCACGCCGCAGCGCTCCAGCGTGCGAGCGAGAATGTCCGCGCTCATCGCCGCGACGGTGATCGGACGGCCGCGCATCGACCCCGAATTGTCGATCAGGAGCGAAACGACGGTATCGCGGAATTCCGTCTGCTTCTCGATCTTGTAGCTCAACGGATGCATCGGGTTGACCACCACGCGGGAGAGCCTCCCGGCGTCGAGCAGCCCTTCCTCAAGATCGAATTCCCAGGACCGCGACTGCTGCGCCAGCAGGCGACGCTGCAGCCGGTTGGCCAGCCGGGCGATCATCCCCTGGAGATGGGCGAGCTGCTGGTCGAGATGCTGGCGCAGCCGGCCGAGCTCGTCGGCGTCGCAAAGCTCGTCGGCGTCGATAAGCTCGTCGAACTCCTCCGTATAGGGCCGGTAGGCGGGCTGGCGTGCCTCGTCGGGCAGGAATCCGTCGGCGCGCCGGCGCTGGGCGCGCTCGCCTTCCTCGTCCCCGGTCCCCGGCATCATCTCTTCCTGGGCCTGTTCGGCCATCGAGTCCTCGGAGTCCTCGCCCTCGCCGTCTTCCATTTCGGAGGACGGCGAGCCTTCCATTTCCGCCGCCGCGCCGTCCATCTCGTCGGCCTCGGCGTCCTCGTCCTCGGAATCGGAGTCTTCGCTGTCTTCGCCCTGGTCGGTCGACTCGCTCTCGCCTTCACCCGGTTCCTCGTCGAGCAGGTCGAGGTCGTAGAGCAGCCTGTTCACCGTGCGCGCGAAGGTATCCTGGTCGCCGATAGCCTCTTCGAGAGCCGAAAGATCGGCGTCGATCTTGTCGCCGATCCGATCCCGCCAGAGATCCATCAGCGGACGCGCCGCCTCCGGAACCGGTCTTTCGGACCATTTTTCCCGCGCCATCATGCCGACCGCTTCGGCGATCGGCGCGTCTTCGACATCGGTGATCCGCGCATAGCCGCGCGACTGGCAGCGTCCGGCGAGAGCCGCGTCGAGATTGGCCGCGACACCCGCCATTCGTCTGGCGCCGATCGTCTCGACGCGCACCTGTTCGAGGGATTCGAACACCGCCCGGGCGGTCTCTCCGGCCGGCGCGCGCTTGGTGTAAAGCTCGACGTCGTGATGGCGCAACTTGAGCGCCATCGCATCCGCTTCGCCGCGCAGTTGCGAAACTTCGTTATCGGGAAGGTCGCGCGAGGGAACCGGCAGGCGCGCCTGGTTCTCGATCAGCCGCGGCTCGGCGCCGAAATTGACGGTCACGTCCTCGCGCCGCGCGATGGCGCGCATCGCCGCGCCGGTGACCCGGCGGAACGCCTCGATCGGGGTATCGGTCGGGGTGGTACTCACCTGTCCTGCCGTGGGGCGTCTAGCCCCGTCCCGACTTGACCGTCGCTTCCGGCAGGTCTTCCCCCATGCAGCGCTGGTAGTACTCGGCCACCGCCGGGCGTTCCAGCTCGTCGCATTTGTTGAGGAAGGTCATGCGAAACGCGGTCGCGATGTCGTCGAACAGGCGGCTGTTCTCGGCCCAGGTAATGACGGTCCGGGGGGACATGACGGTCGAGATATCGCCGTTCATGAAGCCCGCGCGGGTCATGTCGGCGACAGAAACCATCGCGCTGATGGTCTTGCGGCCTCCGTCGTCGTCGTAATCGGGCACCTTCGAGAGGACGATTTCTTCTTCGTCCTCGCGCGGCAGGTAGTTCAGCGTGGTCACCAGGTTCCAGCGGTCGAGCTGGCCCTGATTGATCTGCTGGGTGCCGTGATAGAGCCCGGTCGTGTCGCCGAGCCCCACGGTGTTCGCGGTCGCCATCAGCCGGAAGGCGGGGTGCGGGCGAATCACGCGGTTCTGGTCGAGCAGCGTCATCTTGCCGTCGACCTCCAGCACGCGCTGGATGACGAACATCACGTCGGGCCGTCCGGCATCGTATTCGTCGAAAACCAGCGCGCAGGGGCTTTGCAGCGCCCAGGGGAGAATGCCCTCGCGGAATTCGGTGACCTGCTTGCCGTCGCGCAGCACGATCGCGTCCTTGCCGATGAGGTCGATGCGGCTGATATGGCTGTCGAGATTGACGCGGATGCACGGCCAGTTGAGCCGTGTCGCCACCTGCTCGATATGGGTCGACTTGCCCGTACCGTGGTAGCCCTGGATCAGCAGGCGCCGGTTGTGCTTGAGCGCGACCAGAATCGCGAGCGTGGTATCGTGATCGAAGCAATAGGTTTCGTCGAGGTCCGGCACGTGGTCCGAAGGCGGAACGCTGAACGCCGGCACCTGCATGTCGGTGTCCAGCCCGAACACCTGGCGAACCGACACCGTCATGTCGGGCGTCACGGGCCCGCTGCCATTGGCCCCGTTGCTCTTGTCAGCTGACATAAACCCTCAATCCTTGGTGAATGTAACGTGAAGCAGGCTAGGCGGTGCGTACGGCGCTGAGCGTCCTGTAGGCGTCGTTGACCCGCTTGAGGCGCTCCTCCGCGCGCTTGTCCCCTCCATTGAGGTCGGGGTGCAATTGCTTGACGAGCTCCTTGTAGCGCTGCTTCACCGTTTCCGCCGTCACCGGCGGGTTCAGATTCATCACGTTGAGCGCCTGCTTCTCGGCCGGATCCGCCGGAAACACGCGCTCGTCCCCGTCATGCGCGGCCCGCTGCTCGCCGGGGAACAGGTCGAAGGGGTCGCGTGGATTGGCACATCGTCCACCCTGCCCCGTCCCGAACGGCCAGGATGGGCGCCGCCATGTCGTGTCGGCACGCAGGTGAGCCTCGATCTCGGTCACGCTCATGCCGGCATAGTAGTCCCAAGCCTTGTTGTACGCGCGAACGTGCTTGAGACACAACCACATACGGTCGGCCAACCGTTCGCGCGAGCGCGGGGCACGATAATGCGCGGGCTCGTCGCAACCCGCCGCCGCGCAGACATGGGCTTCGTCGTGGACCCCGCAGTCGACAGAGACATTGCCGTTCCCAGTCATGGCGCGCAGTATGAGGTCGGCACCTGGTACAGGCAAGCGTGGCACCGGCGAGAGGAAGAACGAGCATGAGCGTAGCGGAGACCATCCGCGGCAAACTGGAAGAGGCGTTTCGTCCGACCCGCCTCGACATCGTCGACCAGTCCCATCTCCATCTCGGCCACGCGGGTGCCCCCGATGGCGGCGAGAGCCATTTCCGGGTAGAAATCTCGGCTTCCGCCTTCGAAGGGAAAAACCGGGTGGAGCGCCAGCGGCTGGTCTATGCGTGCCTGGCGGACGAGTTGGCCGGGCAAGTGCACGCGCTCTCGGTCTCCGCCAAGACCCCCAACGAGACTGACGGCCAAGGAGAAAAGCTATGAAAATCAGAACGCCGGGTCTGCTTGCCATGGTGCTGACAGCGACGGTTTGGCTTGCGCAACCGGCCGCCGCCGAAACGGTGCTCAAATTCGCGAGCTTCGTCCCGCCGCAATACATCCTTCACAAGCCGATCTTCCTCAAGCTCGCCGGCGACCTCGACAAGGCGACGAGCGGCGAGGTCAAGATCAAGGTCTACGCGGCCGGCGCGCTGGGCAAGGGACCGGTCGAGCAATACCAGCGGGCGGTCAGGCGCGTGGCGGAAATCTCCTACGGCCTGCCGGGCTACACGTCTTCGGTGTTTCCCCAGACGCTGCTGATCGAGCTTCCGGGGGTCACGCAAGGCCACCAGGACGCGACGCGCAAGCTCTGGAAGGTCATGGACGCGCATCTGCGGGACGAGTTCAAGCGCACCCGCCCGCTCGCGGTGTTCGTGACGCCGGCGGCGGTCTTCATGATGCGCGACAAGCCGGTGCGCACGCTCGAGGATCTCAAGGGGCTGAAGATCCGGGTGGCTTCCAAGTCGGCGGCGGCGGTGATCTCCGCTTACGGCGCGACCCCGGTGCCGATGCCGGCGACCAAGGTCTACACCTCGATGAGCACCGGGGTGGTCGACGGCGCGCTGATGGGCTCGGACTCGCTGCTCATCTTCAAGCTGATCGAGCCCACCAAGTTCGTCACCGTCGGCCTGCCCGAGATGCCGACGACGATCTTCATGGTGATGAACCAGCAGGCCTATGACGAGCTGTCGCCAAAGAACCGGGCGGCGCTCGACAAGCTCACCGGGCTCGACATCAGCCTCCGGTCGGCGGCGGGCCTTGCCAAGTTCGGCCAGATCGCGCTCTCCAAGTTCCGCGGCCTGCCGGGCAAGCAGATCGTCGAACTGTCGCCGGAGGCGCGCGCGGCGTTCGACAAGCGCGCCCAGGCCGCGGTGGCCGGCGTCCTCAAGGAGCACGACGCCAAGGGGATCCCGGCGAGCAAGGTCGTCGCGGCGATGAAGAAATAGGCGCCGCCTTTCCGGAGACGGCGCGGGGCGAGGCTGCTTGAAGGCGCTGGATAACGTCTCAGGCGGGCTCGCCCTCGTTTCCGGCCTGGTCCTCGTCGCGTTGATCGGGCTCACTTTCGCCGACGTCGTCCTTCGCTACGTCTTCGCCGCGCCGATCCTCGGCACGAAGGATCTGCTGGAGATGGGGATGGTGACGGTCGTTGCCCTCGCCTTCCCCTTCACCTGGCGGATCGGCGGACACATCGTGGTCGACCTGATCCCCGAGTACGGTATCCGGGTGCTGGACCGGGGCCGCGACATCGCGGTGCGCGGCATCGGCTTCTTCGTCTTCGCCCTCCTTTCCTGGCGCGCATGGCTGCGCGCGGACGATGCGGCGCTGTTCAACGAAGCGACGAACATGATCTCCCTGCCGTTCCAGCCCTTCTTCTGGGTGCTGGCGGCGGCCACCGCATTTCAGGCGCTTGTCCTGGCGGCGGAGATTGGACTTGCCGCGACCGGCCGGCCGCTCGGCTTTCGCGCCGCCTGGGCGGCGGCGGAAACCGACAGCGCCTGATGGACCCGACGCTCGTCGGCATTCTCGGCCTCGGTCTTCTGATCGTCCTCATGAGCCAGCGCGTGCCGGTCGCGCTCGCGATGACGGTGGTCGGGTTCCTGGGCCTTTGGGTGCTCAACAGCTGGCCCGCCGCGCTTGCGACCCTGGTGACCGAAACCTGGAGCACGCTGATCTTCTACGAGCTCACCGTGATCCCGTTTTTCGTTCTGATGGGCAACGTGGCAAGCGCCTGCGGGATGAGCCGCGACCTCTACAACGCGGCCAACGCCTGGGTCGGCTGGATGCGGGGCGGTCTCGCGCACGGGACAGTGCTGGGCTGCACCGGGTTCGCCGCGCTCTCCGGCTCCTCGGTCGCGTCGGCGCTGACCATCGGACGGGTCGCGCTGCCGGAAATGGCGCGCTTCGGTTACGACCGAAAGCTCGCCGCGGGAGCGGTTGCCGCCGGCGGTACGCTCGGCATCCTCATTCCGCCTTCCACGGGCTTCGTGATCTACGCGATCCTGACCGAGGAATCGATCGGTCGGCTGTTCCTGGCCGGCGTCATCCCGGGCCTTCTTCTGGCGGGAATCTTTCTGGTCGCGATCTTCATCCAGATCTCGCTGAAGCCCGAGATCGGCCCGGCGGCGCGACGCTACGACTGGGCGGAGAAACGCCGCACGCTCGGCCGCGGTCTTGCGATCATTGTCATCATCGTGGTCTCGATCGGCGGAATTTACGGCGGCGTGTTCACGCCGGTCGAAGCCGCCGCGGTCGGCGCGGTGCTGGCGATTTTCTTCGCGCTCCGCCGCGGCGCCGTGTCGCGGCGGATGGCGAGTACCGTGCTGCTCAACACGGTCAGCACGACCGCGATGATCTACTTCATCATCCTGGGTGCGGCGGTTTTCTCGCCGTTTCTCGCCTTGACCCAGATTCCGGAGTCGCTGGCGGGCACGCTGAAGGCCCTCGAGCTCGGGCCGGTCACCCTGCTGGTCATCATCCTGCTCGCCTTCATTGCGCTGGGCACGTTCCTCGACGGGTTCGCGATGATGGTGCTGATCCTGCCGATCGTCCTTCCCATCATCGAGCAATCGGAGCTGCCGGCCTTTCTCGGCATGCGGCCGGATTCGAGCGATCTCAGGGTGTGGTTCGGCGTGGTCATGGTCATCATCCTCGAAATGGCGCTGATCAGCCCGCCCGTCGGGATGAACGTGTTCGTGGTGAAGGGTGTCGCGCGCGACGTGCCGATGCGCGACATCTATATCGGCATCCTGCCGTTCTGGGCCGCGATGATGATCTGCCTCGCGATCCTGGTCGCCTTCCCCGGGTTGTCGCTGATCCTTCCGAACACGATGCTGAGCTAGGCGGGTTCGCATTCGCCGCGACAGACCGTTCGGTTTGGAGGAATCTCGATGCCGGCATGGGTGCGGCTTTCGATCGGCGGCGCGGCCACGCTTCTGGTCGGCATGGGGCTCGGCCGGTTCTCCTACACCCCGCTGATTCCCGCCCTGATCGAGGACGGCGGGTTGAGCGCCGCCGAGGCCGGATCGGTCGCGGCGTTCAATCTCGCGGGTTTCCTGATCGGCGCCCTCGCCGCTCCATGGCTGCGCCGCCGGATGGAGGAGACCGCGTTGCTGCGGGCGTGTCTCTGGATCACGCTCGTCTGCCTCGTCGCAAGTATTCCGCCGGCGGGCGCGGTCTGGCTGATCTTCTGGCGCTGCGTCGCCGGCATGACGATGGGCGTGATGATGGTCTACGCCCTCGCGGTCGTGACCCGCCACGCACCGCCGGCCCGTTTGGGCGCGGCGACCGGGATCGTTTTCACGGGCGTGGGTGTCGCCATTCTCGCCTCGGGCGTGCTGGTGCCGCTGCTTCTCCAGTCGAGCCTGGTCATGGCCTGGTCGGGGCTCGCGCTCTTCGGGGCGGCGGGCGTGGCGGTGGCTCTGTGGGGATGGCGGGCGGCAACCCCGGCGGACGCGGCGCCGACCGGGCGTTCGCAATCGCGCTTCCGCCCGAGTTCCGCCGCGTTCCGGCTGATCGCGGCCCAGAGCATGTTCGGCATCGGCCTCGTGCCGCACAGCATCTACTGGGTCGACTACCTGGTGCGCGGGCTGGGCGAGAGCATGGCGATCGGCGGCTTCCATTGGGTGCTGTTCGGACTGGGCGCGATTACGGGTACCTTTCTCTGGGGCCGCCTCGCCGACTGGATCGGCCACCGCATGGGCTTGGTCCTGGTGCTGGCAAGCCTCGCCGTGGGGATCGCCTTGCCGGTCCTCCTCCCCCTGACATGGGCGCTTGTCTTCTCCTCCCTGGTCGTGGGCGCGCAGCCCGGCTTCTCGGCCATTATTTCCGGCCGCGTGCACCAGATCGTCGGTCCGCACGAGATGCCGCCGCTATGGCGGGCGATGGCCCTGGTGGGTGGGATCGCGCAGGTCAGCGCCGGTTATCTGCTGGTCGCGCTGTTCGAGATAACCGGGAGCTACGTCCCGATTTTCCTGATCGGCGGGGTGGCGATGGCGGTGGGCGCGGCCGTGGTCGTCAACCTGAAGGCCGGTGCGTGACAAAGGGATGCCATTGTCCTTAAGGTCGCAGCGGAAAACCCACGCCAAAGGACAGGGAGAAATACCGCATGAAACACTCATGGGTAGCCGGCGCGGCCGCCGCAATCGCGCTGCTCGCGGCGCCGTTCCAGTCGGCGGGCGCGGCGGAAACCACCGTCAAGGTCGTGACCATGCTGGCCAAGAAGACGCCGATCGGCCAGTCCTTCAACGGCTTCATCACGCGGCTCAACGAGAAGCTCGCGGGCGAGTTCCGCCTCGACTGGCGCGGCGGTCCGGAGGTGGTGCCGCAGTTCAAGCAGCCCAACGCGGTGCGCCTGGGCTCCGTCGACGCCACGCTGACCAGCCCGAGCTACGCCAACGGGATCCTCAACGTCTCCGGGGCGGCCAACTATTCGAACAAGACCTACGAGGAGGTCAAGGCCACCGGCTACCACGACTACATGGCGGAACTCCACGCCGCCAAGGGCCTGATCTATGTCGGCGAAGCGCCGGTCTCGCAACTCCGTTTCCACTTCTTCCTGCGCGATCCGATCGAGTCGCTCGCCGATTTCAAGAACCGGAAGATCCGGGTCTTCCCGGCGATCGCGCCGGCCGTCGCGGCGCTCGGCGCCTCGCCCCTGGTGCTCCCGATGACGGAAATCTACACCGCCATGGAGCGCGGCATCGTCAAGGGGTTCGTCACCGGCGTGTCCGGCACGGCAAAGCAATACAAGGGGCTGCTCGGCGCCTATGTGGAGCCCGGCTTCTACCGCGCGACGTTCCACTTCCTGGTCAACCCGCGCGCCTGGAACAAGATCCCGGCGGCGTCCCGCGCCAAGGTGATCGACTTCGTGCGCAACGTCGAACCGCCGACCTACGAGGCGAGCTGGACTACGCGGCTGAAGAACGGCTACGCGGATCTCGGAAAGACCGGCGTCAAGACGGTCCGGTTCTCCGCCGACGAGGAGAAGAAATTCGCCAGGCTGGTGCTTGAGGCGGCATGGGCCGCGGTGCGCAAGAAGGCCCCGGAAGAGGGCAAGCGCCTGCAGTCTATGTTGATGAAGTAGCCCGATCCGTCCCCGAGACCCTGCCCGCCCGCTTCCGCCGGACCGCAAGCGGGCGGGTTGGAGACGGTTGAGGTCATGCGCGATACGCTGAACCGGGTCGCCGGATGGTTCGACCTGCTGAACCGCGCGCTGGCGGCGCTCGCCTGCGCCGTGTTCGTGCTGATCGCGCTCGCGATCTGCACCGAGATCGTCACGCGGGCCGCGATCGACGTCTCCAACCCGTGGCTGGTCGAGATCAGCGAGATCGCGCTGCTCTACATCACCTTCCTGGCGGCAGCCTGGGTGCTGGGGAACGACAAGCATGTCGCGCTCGATCTGCTGCTGAACCGGGTGGATGCGCGTACCGCGCGGTATCTGCACCTCGTGCTGTCGATCGCCGCCGCCATCGCGTGTTTCGTCGTCGCCTGGTTCGGCGTGGTCACGGCGATCGACCAGTACCGGAACGATATCCGCGAGCCGACGATCATGGCGCCGCTGACCTTCTGGATTACGGCGGTGGTGCCGTTCGGCTTCACCTTGCTGGGGATCCAGTTCCTGCGCCGGGGGCTGCGCGCCGCGGCGGGCCTGCCGCTGGCGGTCGGTCGGCACTAGAGGCGGACCGGGATGGAATGGTACGAGGCCTTTCTGGTCATCATGGGCGGCCTGTTCGCCCTGATGTTCATCGGCCTGCCGGTGGCTTTCACCTTCCTTATCGTCAACCTGATCGGCGCGTACGTTTTCTTCGGCGGCGTGCCGGGAATGCTCCAACTGGTCATCCAGATTTCGGAATCGCTGACCAGCTTCACCCTGGTGCCGGTCGCGCTGTTTCTCCTGATGGGCGAGATCATGTTCCACTCGGGCATCGGGTTCGACCTGCTCGATACCCTCGACAAGTGGTTCGGCAGGCTGCGCGGCCGACTCGCCCTGATGGCGGTGGGGGGCGGCGTGCTGTTCTCGGCGCTGACCGGGAACAGCATGGGCAGCATCGCGCTGCTCGGATCGACCCTGGTGCCGGAGATGGAAAAGCGCGGCTACCGCAAGCCGATGTCGCTCGGCCCGATCCTCGGCAGCGGCGGACTTGCCATCATGATCCCGCCGAGCGGGCTCGCGGTGCTGCTCGGCGTCATCGCGGAACTTTCCATCGGCAAGATCCTGATCGCCATCATTCTGCCGGGCGTCATCATGGCGGTTCTCTATGCCTGCTACATCGTCGGGCGCTGCGTGATCGATCCCGATGTCGCGCCGGCCTTCGAGGTCGAGCGGATCCCGTGGTCGGTCAAGCTGCGCGCGGGCGCCATGCACGTCATTCCGGTCGGCTTCATCATCTTCATGGTGGTCGGCGTGATCTTCGTCGGGCTGGCGACGCCGAGCGAATCCGCCGCGTCCGGCGCCCTCGCCACCTTCCTGCTCGCCGTCTTCCGCCGGCGCATGACCTGGGAGGTGTTCCGCAGGGCGGTCCTCGGCAGCCTCGAGATCTCGGTGATGCTGCTGCTGATCATCTCGGGCGCGCTCGCGTTCACGCAAATGCTCGCCTTTACGGGAGCGACCGAGGGGCTGATCGATCTGGTCCTCTCCTTCGATGTCGGCCCCATCGCCGTCGTGATGCTGATGATCGTCACGGTTATCGGGCTCGGCATGGTGATGGGTCCGGTGCCGATCATGCTGGTCACCCTGCCGGTCTTCGTGCCGGTGGTGGACCAGCTGGGATACGACCCGATCTGGTTCGCGGTCCTCTATCTGATCGCGATCGAGACCGGGTCGACCTCGCCCCCCTTCGGGGCGGGGCTGTTCGTCATGAAGGGCGTCGCGCCGGCGGGAACGACGATGAACGAGATCTATCGCGCCGCCATTCCATTCCTGGTCTGCGACGTGCTCGCCATCTTGATCGTGCTCGCATTCCCCGCGGTCGTCGCCTGGCCGCTGGCACAGATGTTCTGAGAGGTCCCGATATGTATGTCACGATGCTGGGCACCGGAGCCCCGTTTCCCGATCCCGACCGCGCGCAATCCGGCATCCTGGTCACCCTGGAGAACGGCGCGCGCTACATGTTCGACTGCGGCAACGGCACGGTGCGGAACATGGTCGCCGCCAACGCCAACCCGGCGGAGGTAAAGGCGGTCTTCCTCACCCATCTCCACCACGACCATATCTGCGACTTCCCGCTGTTCACGATCGCGGGGTGGATGTGGGACCGCCCCGACTCGCCGATCGTTCTCGGTCCGAAGGGGACCGGGCATTTCTGCAAGATGCTGTTCGAGGGCGGCGCCTTCGATGCCGATTTCCGGGCGCGCAGCGCCTATCCGCTCAGGCAGCAAAACCTCGCCGCCATGCGGCCCGACGTGCGCGAGGTCCAGCCCGGCATCGCCTACGAGGACGACGACGTAAGGATCCATTGCGATTTCGTCGAGCACATCCCGCGCGAGATCAGCGAGTGTTTCGGAATAAGATTGGAGGCGGAGGGCAAGGCGGTCGCGTTCTCCGGCGACACCGCGCCCTGCGAGTCCGTCGTGCGCCTTGCCCGCGACGCGGACGTGCTGATTCACGAATGCACCTTCCCGCAGGTCTTCGTCGATTACCGCGCGCGGACCGGGGTCGGGACCTTCGCCCACACCCCGCCCGAGGACCTCGGCAGGATCGCCCGCGACGCAGGCGTCAAGCTGCTTGTCGCCACCCATTTCGGGCATTTCGAATCGACCAACACGGTGATCCGGAGCGCTTCGTCGAACCACTACCCGGTCGACCTCATGGGGCCTCATCTCATGGACGAGGTGGTACGCGATATCCGCAAGCACTATGGCGGGCCGCTGATGACCGCGTATGATTTGATGCGGGTGAACCTGTAGATTGCGGACGGGCGCGTTCGACCGCCCGCGCGCCGGTTCGCGTCACCGAGCGACAGACCGGATAAAGACAAAACGGGAGACTTCGGGATGAGATTTCTTGCAGCCGTTACGATCGCCGCGACCGCCTTCGCGGCGGCGGGCGCCTCGGCGCAGACCGTCAGCATCGGCACCAACCCGCAGGGTTCGCTGGCCTACGCGACCGGGGCCGGCGTCGCCAAGGTCGCGATCGAGGAGGGCGGGGTGAAGATGCGGGTCGTGCCCCAGGGCGGCCCCGTGGTCACGCTGCCGCTGCTCAATGACGGCGAGCTCGACTTCACGATCTCGGTGAGCGTGGTGACCGCCTTCGCGAAATCCGGCGGCGCCATGTTCAAGGGCCGCAAGCAGGAGAATGTCCGGGTCGTCGCCTCGCTGTTCCCACTGGTGGTCGGCTGGTTCGTCCGCGACGATTCGCCGATCAAGACGATTGCCGACATGAAGGGCAAACGCGTGCCCTCGCGCTACACCAAGCAGAAGATCGCCGGGTTGTTCGCCCGGGCGCTGCTGGCGACCGGCGGGGTCACGGATAAGGACGTCAAGGGCGTGCCGGTGCCCAACGGCGTGCGCGGCGTCCAGGACTTCATGGAAGGCAAGGTCGACGCGGCCAACTTCTCCCTGTCGTCGGGCAAGACCCGCCAGGCCCATGCCGCAGTCGGCGGCATCCGCGTCCTCTCGGCGGAGATGAACGACAGGACCCAGGCGGCTCTCCGGAAGATCGCGCCGGGCGCCGTGCTGGGGACGATCCAGCCCTCGGCGGAATATCCGGGCGTCAAGGGACCGACCAACGTCCTGATCGCGCCGTTCATCGTGAACGCCAGCACCAAGACCCCGGACGAGACCGTCTACAAGTTGGTCAAGGCGTTGCACGCCAACAAGAAAAAGCTGGTTACCGCCCACAAATCCTTCGGCGGGTTCGATCCGGCCAAGATCAACCTCGATCTCGGCATCCCGTACCATCCGGGCGCGCAGAAATTCTTCAAGGAAGCGGGGCTGATGTAACCGGGACGGCCGGCGCCAGAGGATATGGCGAAGGCCGAAGAGACCGAAGGCGAGGCGCGGGCGACCTGGACGGTCCGTGTCCTCGGCGCCTGGCTCGGCGGGGTGCTTACGGCCGGCGCGCTCGCCGAGGCCGCGGACCTGTACCGCATGGTCGGGCTGGTTCTCTACAACGAACAAAGGCTCGTGATGCTGCTCGGCATCGGCATCGCGACCCTGTTCATCGTCAAGCCGGCGAGGACGAAGGCCGACCGGCTGCGCGTACCCTGGTATGACGGGCTTGCCGCGGTGGCGGGCGTCGTCGTCTGCGCTTGGGTCGCCTGGGACTACGAACGGATCTTCGAGGACCTCCACTTCCGCCCGGCCGACGCGGTGGCCGCCAGCGTCCTGATCGTCGCGCTGGTGGCCGAGGGACTCAGGCGCACCGCGGGCAGGGTGCTGTTCTGGTTCATGATCTTCTTCATCGCCTTCGGGCTGGTGGGCCATTTCGTTCCCGGCGCCTTCCAGGGCCGTTCGGTCGATGTCGACCGGATGTTCATCTATCTCGGCCTCGATTCGAACGGGCTGCTGGGCATCCCGCTGACCGTTTCGACCACCATCGTCATCGCGTTCATCTATTTCGGCGTTCTGCTCGACCGCTCGGGCGGATCGCGCTTCTTCACCGACATTTCGACGGCGCTGATGGGCCGCTACCGGGGCGGCTCGGCCAAGATCGCGGTGACCGCTTCGTCGCTGTTCGGCTCGATCTCTGGCTCGGCGGTCTCCAACGTCGTCTCGACCGGGGTGATCACCATTCCGCTGATGCGCAGGGGCGGCTATCCCGCCCACGCGGCCGGCGCGATCGAGGCGGTGGCCTCGACCGGCGGCCAGCTGATGCCGCCGATGATGGGCGCGGCCGCTTTCGTGATGGCGGAGTTCCTGCAGATCGGCTACCGCGACGTGGTGCTGGCGGCGCTGATCCCGGCCGTCCTGTACTACGTCGCCCTGTTCATCCAGGCCGATCTGTTTGCCGCGCGCGGCGGCATCACGCGGGTGGATGTCGACATGATCCCGGCGCGGCTCAAGGTCCTGCGGGCGGGGTGGCCCTATATCGTCCCCTTCGCGGTGGTGATCCTCTGCCTGTTCCACTTCAACCTGCGCCCGCACGCCTCGGCGCTCTGGGCGGCGGGCAGCCTGATCCCGATCGGCCTGATCCTCGGTTACAAGGGCGAGCGGATGAGCTGGCGCGCGGCCGTCGCCGCGCTCGGCCAGACCGGTGCGATCGTCGTGCAGATCGTCATGATCGGCGCGATGGCGGGCATCGTCATCGGGGTGCTCAACATCACCGGGCTGGGTTTCGCGCTGACCCAGGCGATCATCCAGTTCGCCGGCGGCAATCTGTTCCTGATCCTGCTGCTCGCGGCGCTGATCTCGATCGTTCTCGGCATGGGGATGCCGACGCTTGGCGTCTACCTGCTGCTGGCGACGCTGGTCGCGCCGTCGATGGTGGAAGTCGGAATCCGGCCGATGGCGGCGCATCTGTTCGCGCTCTATTTCGGCATGCTCTCGATGATCACCCCGCCGGTGGCGATCGCCGCCTTCGCCGCGGCCACGGTGGCGGACTCGGACCCGATCAAGACCGCGACGGCGGCGGTGATGTTCGGCTGGTCGGCCTATGTGGTGCCGTTCCTGTTCGTGCTCTCGCCCGAGCTTATGATGCAGGGAGAGCCGCTCGCCATCGTCCATGCGGCGGCGGCGGCGGTGGGCGGCGTGTGGCTGATGTCGGTTGCGGTGATCGGCTATTTCACCCGGCCGCTCGACCCGGTCCGGCGGGTCGGCTTCGGCGCGGCGGGTCTCGCATTGCTGCTGCCGGCGGGCGCCTTCGCCGGCGCGGGGTGGACGGATATCGGCGGACTCGCGCTCGCGGCGTTGCTGATCGGATACGAAGTCGCCGCGGTTCGCCGAACGGGCTCCCCGCGCGCGGGTTGAGCCGGTTTTGACAGCGCGAGCGCGCGGTCGATATTGTCGCGGAAAGATGCGGAGCGCGCGATGACGGCACCCGAACGATCCGAAATCGAGAGCCTGGTCGAGACCGGCCGGGTGCATCGACGCGTCTACACCGACCCCGAAATCTTCGACCTCGAAATGGATCGGATTTTCGGACGGGTCTGGGTCCTCGTCGGACATGACAGCCAGATCCGGGAACCGGGCGACTGGCTGCGCACGAGCATCGGACTCCGGGACGTCGTGATGATCCGCGGGGCGGACGGCGAAATCCGCGTGCTTTACAACCGCTGCCCGCATCGCGGCATGACGGTCTGTGTCCCCTCGAAAGGCACGGGCCGCCGCCTCGTCTGCCCCTATCACGGCTGGGCGTTCGACACCGCGGGGAAGCTGCTGGGCGTGCCCCAACCGGGCGGCTACGACGACGGGTTCGAGGTAGAGGATGCGCGCTATTCGATGGCCCCGGTCGCGCGGGTCGATTCCTACCGGGGCTTCGTCTTCGCCTCGCTCGCCGCCGACGGCCCGACGCTCGGCGGGTATCTCGGCGAAATCTCCGACACGGTGGACAATTTCTGCGACCGGGCCCCCGAGGGCGAGGTCGAGCTGGTCGGCGCGCCGCTGCGCCAGACGTTCGACGGAAACTGGAAGCTCCACATGGAGAATTCGGTCGACACGGTGCATCCGGGCTTCGTGCACCGGTCCTCGGTGGAGGCGGCTCGGGGATATATCTCGGTTAGTGGCGCGGCCGATAGGGCGGACCAGGCCATTCAGATGTTCAACGCCAACGGGTTCACCCTGAACGAGTGGGACTCGACCCAGATCCACGGCTACGACGGCGGCCACGTCTTCATGGACGGATTCTATCGCGGCGGCATTATCGATCCCGACCGCAAGGATCCGGTTTTCGAGGAATACAAGGCGCGGATGTCGGCGGCCTACGGCGAAGAGCGGATGAACCGGATCTTCGCGCGCGAGACCTTCAACAACCTGATCTACCCCAATCTCTCGTTCAACACGCGGTTCCAGCAGCTTCGCGTGATCCGGCCGGTTTCGGTCGACCGCACGGACATCCACTCCTACGTGTTCCGCCTCAAGGGCGCGCCGGAAGAGATGTTCCACACCGCGGTCAAGTTCGTGTCCACGGCCAACTCGCCGGCCTCCCCGGTGCTTGCCGACGACCTTGCGGTGTTCGAGCAGTTGCAGATCGGCCTGGGCAGCGAGGGAGTCGAATGGATCGACCTCTCGCGCCGGTCGGGGCGGGAGGAGCCCTTCGGCAATCGCGGCGTTCGCGACCGGGCGACGAGCGAGCTTCCGATGCGCACGATGCTGGGCGCCTGGCGCCGCTACATGGCGGCTGCATGAGCGGGACCGTCTCGTCGGCCGGCGGCGTGGAAGCGCTGCTCCAACTCCGCCGGGTGGAGGAATTCCTGTTCCACGAGGCGCGGCTGATCGACGAGCGCCGCTTCGAGGACTGGCGCGATTTGTACACCGAAGACGGAATTTACTGGGTGCCTTCGGAACCCGACCAGGACAACCCGGTCGACCGGCTGTCGATCTTCTACGAGAACCGGCAACTGATGGATGTCCGCATTCGCCAGCTTCGCCACAACGCCTTCTGGGCCCAGATCCCGCCGGTAAGAACCCGCCATGTGATCGGCAACGTGACGATCGAGGAAGGCGGCGGGGCGGACGAGCTGCGTGCGCGCTCTTCCTTCGTGATGCTGGAACACCGCGACGACCGCCGCCGGGTATTCGGGGGCGAGGCGCGCCACCGGCTGCGCCCGAACGGGGACGGTTTCAAAATCGCGTGGAAGCGGGTCGACATCGTCGACTGCGACGGCACCCACGGCTTCATTTCGGTGCCGTTCTGATGGCGGGAGCCGCGCTCGTCGTCGGGGCGGGCGACGCGCTGGGCGGCGCGATCGCCGAGCGTTTCGCCAAAGGCGGCCTCCACGCGGTACCGAGCCGCCGCAAGACCGCTCCGCTCGAAGAGCTCGCCGCGCGCATCCGGGCGGATGGCGGGGCCGCGACGCCGATTGCGTGCGACGCGCGCGACGAGGACGCGGTTATCGCGATGTTCGACCGCATCGAGGCCGATATCGGTCCGTTGGAGGTCGCGGTCTTCAACGCGGGCGCATGGCACAACGCGCCGATTACCGAGATGACCGCGCGGATTTACCGCCAGGTCTGGGACACCGCGGCCTTCGCCGGTTTCCTCGTCGGACGGGAGGCGGCGAAGCGCATGGCCGGGCGCGGTTCCGGCACGATCGTCTTCACCGGGGCGACCGCGAGCCTCCGGGGCGGCGCCGGCTTCGCCGCGTTCGCCGGCGCCAAGTTCGCGCTGCGGGCGCTGGCCCAGGCGATGGCCCGCGAGTTGGGCCCGATGGGACTCCACGTCGCTCACATAATCGTCGACGGGCGGATCGATTCGGAAGCCGTCAGGGAGCGGTTCGCGGACGAGATCGCCTCGCTCGGGGAAGACGCGATGCCCCGGCCCGCCGCGATCGCCGAGACCTTCTGGGCGGTCCACGCCCAGCCGCGCGACGCCTGGACCTTCGAAACCGAGGTCCGGCCCTGGACGGAGAAGTGGTAGGGGACGGGAGGTCGGGAGGCCCGCGACATTTCTTCCGTCATGCCCGGACTTGTTCCGGGCATCCATGTGGGGCTGCCAACTCGCCTGCTCCCGCGCATAACGCATTGCCCGACCCGTGGATGCCCGGAACAAGTCCGGGCATGACAACAAGGGGACGGGCGGCGTTCTCGTCGCCGATCCGCGCCGCCGACCGCCCGTCAACTTATCCATATAAGTCCCGGCTGTACCACGACCGATTCACTTGCTTTGGCAGGGTTGTCGGGAGACTTCACAAGGGTCGCTTCTCGAACCGATGACCGACGCACGTACACAAGATCTGATCCGCTTTCACCACCTGCTGGCCGATCTCGACCAAAAAATCGGCGACGCTCGCACACTGTCAAACTGCGATGGTCGAATGAATTGGCCGTCGCGTGGAGTCTACTTCTTCCGGGAGTCGGGCGAGAACCGCAAGGATACGGGTTCGGGACCGCGCATCGTCCGAGTGGGGACCCACGCACTGACTGCAAGATCACGCACCAAGATCTGGACCCGGCTATCCCAGCATCGGGGGCAGGTGCGATCAGGCGGTGGCAACCACCGCGGTTCGATATTCCGTCTGATAGTGGGCACCGCCTTGATCGAACGGGACGGCGAAAGGTCCCAGACTTGGGCAAAGGGCAATCATGCCTCGCGAGATACCCGAAAAGCGGAGGAACCTATAGAACGAGCAGTGAGCAGAGTGATCGGGGCGATGCCGTTCCTGTGGCTGGCTGCCGGCGACGGTCCGGGTCCGGGCGGTCTCCGGGGCTATATCGAGCGAAATTCCATCGCGCTCTTGAGCAACTGCGGAAAGGTGTCGCTCGATCCGCCATCTCCTGACTGGCTAGGGCATCTCTGTAACAGGACACTCGTCCGCGAATCGGGATTATGGAATCAGAGACATGTTAACGAGGAATACGACCGGACATTCCTCGACACCCTGGAACGTCTGATCCACGAAATGGAGAAAATGGAGTGATCGTCGTGATCCAGTGCGCGGGCAAGAAGCGCCCGACAGCCGGTTGCCTGCACGACGCAGACGGACGCGCAGTCTTGTTCGTCGGCAATCCTGAGAACGCACCTTCCGACACGCCTTACCGTTACGCCCGCCCCGACGATATTTCAGATTCCGGCAACTCTTGGCGCGCTGAACTACTCAGATACAACGACGCGCCGGCCGGCAACCCTCTGGGCCTGCTGCCGGCGTGGCAGCTATACGAAAACGCGATCTACGGGCATCTCGCCGACCGGTACGGTGTAGATCAGCTCTATATCCTTTCGGCGGGATGGGGGCTGATCCCTGGGAACTTCCTGACACCCAAATACGACATCACCTTCAAGCGGATAAAGGATCAGGTCCACACGCGGAGGCTGCCATCGGATCGGTATGACGACCTGCGAATGTTGCCGGCGAACACGGATCAACCGGTCGTACTTTTCGTCAGCAAAGGATATGTCCCTCTGGCCTGCCAACTGACGGAGGGAATTAAAGGGCCGAAATACCTGTTCTACAATTCCAACACAGCGCCGCCCGCTCCCGGTTGTGTCCTGAGGAAATATGAGACGACGACCAGGACGAATTGGCAGTACGAATGTGCAAAGGCCTTCGTTCGCGGAGAGATCGGGATCCGATGACGACGAGCGCTAGAGCCTGTCCGTTTCGGTTGGAAGCGTAGCGCACAATCCGACCGTTGCGCGTCCCTCGATACGGCGCTGGCGCGCCTACTCGGGATGAGGGATTTCTCTCTTTGAAATCGACAATTTTCTCGCTTGAAGTCCTTCCCCCTTCGTCATTTCGACCGGAGCGCGAAGCGCGGAGCGGAGAAATCTTCCCGCGCGGGCGGTTTGCCAGCGAAGCGGACAGATTTGAGCATCATATCGATAACTTGACGGGCAGCCGCCCGGTCCGGTGGGGCGCCAGGCCCCGCGACGGAAGCGCCGACCCCTAATTCGCTACTCATCGGTAGTGAATTAGGGGTACATCCCGCCGTCCGGGCGCGTCCGCCGGCGGTCTCACCCTTCGCCGCAGGTTTCCCCGGCAAGGCGCTGGCGGGCCTGTCCGAACCGCGATGTCCCATCGACGGTCGAGCGGCCGCCCCGTCCCCCGGGGACGCGAAAAAATAGTACCGTTTCGGGACAATGTTTCACGTGAAACAAAGGTCAATAATGCTGTCCTTTGTTTCACGTGAAACATTGGCGGGGTCCGGCCGCCCTTCGATAGGGGCTTACAAAGAAAGGTTGACGGGTGGGAGACCCACGACATTTCTTCCGTCATGCCCGGACTTGTTCCGGGCATCCACGTCGCTCCGCCGCCTCGGCCGTCCCCGCCCGTATCGTCATGCCGCGGCACGTGGATGCCCGGAACAAGTCCGGGCATGACGACAGGGGATGGACGCCGGGTCGACCGTGACGGGCGGCGGGACGGGGCGGCATTCCCGTCGCCGCACGTACCGGCCCACCGCCTGTCAACCTTTCGGGGTAATCCCCTTCGATACGCGGCTTCGCTGCTACGCAGGGTGAGCGAGTCCAATAGTTTGGCCTCATTCCGAGCAGGCGCGAAGCGCCGTAGCGAGGGACGCTCCCGCCCCTCAGTCGAACAGTACGTCGTCGAGGAACGGGTCTTCGGGGAGGGCGGTCTCGCTGTCGAGCAGGGCGCCGCAGCCGGGACAGGCAAAGCGTCGGAGCACCACCCGCTCGCCGCCGCTATAGGGCACGCCGGCGGCGCCCCGCATCGGGATCTCGGTCATCGCGGCGTTTTGCTTCCACGGCGCTCCGCCGGGTCCGAGCGCCCGGGCGCATTTTCGGCAGCGGATCTCGCCTCCCTCGATCTCCAGCGTGGTCGATAGACGCCGGCTCATTCCGCCGCCTCGGCCGGAATCCGCGCGGCGGCGAGCGCCTTGCGCCTGGCTTCGGTGGCCGCCGGATCGAACGCCGACATGCTCTCGTCGATGACGACTCCGTAGACGTTTTCCGCGGTCTCCCGCGACACGGCTCCCGCGCGGCAATCGTCGAGCACCGTATCGGGCTCGCGGTCCAGCGGGTCGCCATACCCGCCGCCGCCGTTCCAGCGGACATAGAGCACGTCCTCGCCCATCAGCGGAAAAACGCCCCATGAAACCCGCTCCTGGTCCCCGGGCAGATCGTCGACCGCCTGGCCGAACCCCGCATCGGTATTGCGCGGATCGGACTCCGCCTCGTTGTTCTTGACCCAGATGTAGGAATTCGGTGCGCCGGGATAGCCGCCGGCGAGCCCCTCGCTCATCGGGAAGTCGGCGCCCTTGCCGGAGACCACGTAATGAAGCCCGCCATCCGGCGAGTCGTGGGGCGTGAGGCCGATCTCCATACCCGCGCCGCCGCGATAGCGACCGGGGCCGCCGGAATCCTTCATCCGGCGGCGGAACAGGTATCGCAGCGGGAATATGCTCTCCAGCGTCTCGACATTGGCCATCCGCGAAATCGGGTTGGGGATCTCCCCGCCCACATCGATCCCGTCGGCGAAATTGCGCGCGCCGCCCGAGCCCGCGAACGTCTCGGTCAGGATCCCGATAGCCTCGCCGCCGTGCTGGTTGCGGCCGAACATGAAAACGGCGAAGTGGTTGGCGTGCCACACCGCCGTCGCCTCGCTCGCGTATTTGTCGCTCGCATCCAGCATCTTTCCGATCGCCGCGCAGGCCGCGTTGTTGACCGACTGGATCGCGCCCACGGTGGCGACCGAGACCGGCGCCGGCCGGGTGCAGTTCACGATCGAGCCTTCCGGCGCGATCATCTCGATGGGCCGGACCACGCCCTCGTTCCAGGTGATGTCGAAGCAGAGCAGCGGGAACAGCGGCGCGAACAGCCCGCCGAGCGACGCCCACTTGGTGCAGTTGATCGCGTAGGGCGCTTGCGGGCTCGATCCCGAGAAGTCGAAGATCAGGCGGTCGTCCCGCTTGGTCATGGTCAAATTGACCTTGAACACCTCGCCCTTGACGTCGATGTACTGGCGCGATTGCCAGGATCCGTTCGGAAGCTCGCGCAGCCGCTCGCGCAGCAGCGTCTCGGATTGCTCGATCAGCGTCCGGCAGGCCTCGTCGACGGTCTCGTGGCCGTATTTTCCGATCAGCGCCAGCATCCGCTCGCGCGCCACGTTGTTGCAGGCGATCATCGAGGACATGTCGAGCGCGACCATCTCGGGCGAACGCACCATGTTCAGCATGGTGTCCATCACGTCCTGATTCACCCTGCCGCCGCTGACCAGCCTTATGCCGGGCGAGGAGAACCCCTCGGTGAAGATGTCGGGCGCGTCGGGGCAGAAACCGCCCGGATTGGTCGCGCCGATGTCGTAGACGTGGACGAAGCACGCGCTCCAGGCGACGAGCTCGCCGCCATGGTGGATCGGCGCGACGAGGTAGATGTCGGAGGTGTGGAGCGCGGCGGTATAGGGGTCGTTCAGCAGGAAAACGTCGCCCTCGTTGATGTCCTCGCCGAACCGCCGGATCGTCGCCTTGCAGGCTTCCGCCGCGCTGGTGAGGTGGTGCAGGAAACCCACGCCCCCCATCAGCAGCGAGCCGTCGGCGCGGTAGAGCGACACCATCAGGTCGTGGCCTTCGTTGGTGATCGCGGATCCCGAGACGTGCTTGAGCGTAATCACCGCCTCGTCGACGATCCGGAACAGGCGGTGGCGGATGATGGAGAACGTGATGGGATCCATCGCGGGGCTCCTCAGTCGAACGCTATGACGATATTGCGCCAGGGGTCCATGCGAGCGGTCTGCGCGGCCTGGACGACGATGGTGGTGATCGGCGTGTGGATGACCGCCGGGCCGGCGATCAGATTGCCGGAGGCGAGCGACGCAAAGTCGTAGATGTCCGCCGGCGCAAGTCCGCCCTCGGCCTCCACGAAGACATCGCGTTTGCCGCGGTGGGCGGCCGACGCGTCCTCGCCCGCCAGCGGCTCGACGGGGATTTCCGGGCGGGTCATGCGGCCGCGCGCGGACAGCCGGAACAGGGTCATCTCGATACCGGCCCCGCGATAGGCCGAACCCTTGCCGTATTTTCGCTCGTAAAGCGCCTCGAAGTCGCTCACCAGGGTCGCCAGCCCCGCCTCGTCGAGAGGGGTCGAGGCGCGCACCGGCGTGGTCACCTCGTGCACCTGGCGGCGGTAGCGGAGATCGGCGGACCATTGAAGCTCGACGTCGCCGTCCGCGAAGCCCTCGTCCGCGAGCTGCGCGCGGGCGCGCTCGACCATGGGCGCGTAGATCGCGTTGATCTCTTCCGCCGGCGTCGGCACCGGGCACGTCGCGGTGTGCGCGAATTCGTGCACGACATCCGCCGAGACCAGGCCGAAGGCGCAATTCACCGAGGCGGTATATGGAACCACGATCCGCTTCACGTTGAGCTCCCGGCCGAACACGCCGGCGAGCAGGGGGCACGAACCGCCGAAGGCGTGGAGGACGAAGTCACGCGGGTCAAGACCGCGCTCGACGGTGATCTCGTGGATCAGGTCGGCGATCTGGGCGGCCGCGATACGGTAGATCCCGAATGCCGCCTCGTTCACGTCCATCCCCATCGGACGGGCGATACTGGCTTCGAACGCCTTCCGCGCGGCCTCGATGTCGAGATGCAAGGCGCCGCCAAGGAAAGTCGCGGGGTCCATGTAGCCGATCAGCGTCATGACGTCCGTCAAGGTGGGCTCGGTCCCTCCGAGCCCGTAGCAGACCGGGCCCGGTCTCGCCCCCGCGCTCTTGGGGCCGACGCGGGGGACGTTGGTCCGGGGCTCAAGAGAGACGATGGAGCCGCCGCCGGCGCCGATGGAAACGACCTCGATCTTCGGCGCCACGTAGTGGTAGCGGTCGACCAGCGGTTCGCGCGCGAATTCGAGCGCGCCGCCCTGGATCACCCCGACCTTGAAGGTCGTCCCGCCCATGTCGGCCGCGATCACGTCCGGATCGCCCATCGTGCCGCCGAGATACCGGGCCCCGATCACGCCGGCGGCGGGACCGCACTCGATCATGCCGACGGCGCGATTGGAGGCCTCCTTCGCCGGCAGCAGCCCGCCATAGCCCTGCATGACCAGCAGCGGCCCGCCATAACCCTCTTCCGACAGCAGAGCCTGGAGCTCGGTTATGTAATCGTGCGCGATCCGCCCGGCATAGGCGTTGATCACGGTCGTGGAAGTCCGTTCGTACTCGCCGGGCACCGGCGCGATATCGCTCGAAATCGTCACATAGGCCCCGGGGGCCACCGCGGCAGCGATCTCGCGGATCCGTTGTTCATGCACCGGGTTGTACGGGGACCAGAGGAGGCAGATCGCGATCGCCTCGACGCCGGTGCCCTCGACCAGATGGCGGATCGCCGCTTCCGCCGACTCCTCGTCGAGCTCGCGGATCACGGCGCCCTTGTAGTCGACCCGCTCCGGCACCCCGCGGATCCGTTCGGCGGGCACCAAAGACGGCGCGCGATCGGTCTTTACGGGATGCTTGAGTCCTTCCTCCGCGAGCCCGGCCCAGCGTCCGTAGGCGCCCCGGGTGACCAGCAACGTGTCCTCGAAGCCTTCGGTGGTGATCAGCCCGGTCCTCGCCCCGCCCCGGGTGAGAAGCGCGTTGTCGACGACCGTCGATCCGTGGGTGAACAGGCTGGTGCGCCCGAGGAGGTCGCCGAACGGGATCCCCATCGCGCCCGCCGCGGACCGAATCGAGTCGATCACCCCGTTCGCGAAATCCGGCGGCGTCGAGAGCGCCTTGCCGATATGGATGGGCTCGCCGGCGGCGAAGACCACCGTGTCGGTGCATGTCCCGCCGACATCGGTTGCAATCACGTAGGACTTGTCGCCGTTCACTGCCTTCCCGCCTGCGCCAACCGCCGGGTCCCCGGCGGGGTGTCGATCGCCAGACCATGGGCACCGCCGCCGCGGCGGTCAAGGACTCGGAACCCGCCACATCCGGGAAGCCGGGACTCTTATGGAGGCTACCGCGCCATTCGCCTCGCCAACCGGTCGGGGCCGTAAAATCTTTCCAGATAGTGGAGGACCAGTTTCTCGTCTTCGGGCTCGAGTTCCGCCATTTCCTGTTCCTCGACCATGAAGACCAGAACTTCTTCCCAGGTCGAACGGGACAGCCCCTGTTGGGTCACGAGCTTCATCGAATGACAGGTCCCGCAAAGGCCGAAAACCTCTTCGCGCCCCTTGCCGGGCGGCATGCCCCGATAGTCGTCCTCGGCGGAATCGGCATCGGCTCCGGCGCCCACCGCGCTTTTCGGCACGCCCGGGTCGGCCTGGATGCCGGCCGCGGACGAAGACAAGAAGACCGCGGCGGCCACGGCCAGGAGACATGCCCGCCGCGGCAGCAGCATCAGCTGACGCGCACCGAAATCCTGTGCATCGAATTGTTGAGATAACCCTTCGGGTTCCACGCGATGGCAAACGGTTGGCTTACTCCCTTGTCGTCGGTGGCCCGCGCCCAGACCTCGTAATACCCCTTTTGCGGGAATTGCAGTTTCGCGGACCACCGCTGCCAGGCGTATGGGTTAGCGGGATCCCCGAGATCGGCCTGCCGCCACGAGGCGCCGAAATCGATCGAAACGTCGACGCGCGCGACCACATTGTCGCCGGCCCATGCATGACCCGCGACGGCCAGGTTGGGATCGCCGATGGAAAGTCCTGTCCTGGGTGTCGTAATCAGGGATTTCACCGGCATGGAGTGGATGATTTTCATCGCGCTCTTCGGCACTTTCTCACCGGGCGAAACCGGATAGTCGGGAACGCGATAGGCGCTCCCCGTCATTTTGGGGCCGTCATGCACGACGTCGCGCAGCCAGATTCGCTGGAGCCATTTCTGCGAACAGGAGCCGGGCCAGCCCGGGATCACCAATCTCAACGGCGCGCCGTTCATCGGATGCAACGGTCCGCCGTTCATACCGAAAGCGATCAGGTTGTTCGGGTTCATCGCCTTCTCGACAGGCACCCCGCGCGAAATCGCCAGCTTGCCTTCCTTGCCCGAAAGATGCGCATCGGCGCCGACGTGAGCGGTGTAGACGACGTTGTCCTTCACACCGGCCGCCTTCAGGACGTCGGCAAGGCGGACGCCCGTCCACTCCGAACAGGCGACCGCGCCCAATGTCCACTGGTTGCCACGCGCCGGCGGATCGAAAAACGCACGGCCGTTGCCGCCGCATTCGATGGTGAGTCGCTGTGTAACGACGTCGAAACGCTTCCCAAGGTCTTCGATGCCCAGGGTCATCGGCTCGTTCACAAGGCCGTCGATACGCAACCGCCAAGCCGTCGCGTCCATTGTCTCCGGGACAATTCCATTGTTCCTGATGAAATGCCGGGCGGTGGGCGTTACTTCATCGTCAAGCAAGTGGGCGGGCGTTTCGGCGTTCACCGGCCGGTCGTTAAGCACCGTAAGGCCGTCCTTGCCGGCGATTTTCACCGGGTTCGCGGCGAGCGCCTCGGGGATGAACCCGGATGGCATGTTTCGATGGAAGGGGATTGCCATGCCCAGCGCCGTCCCCATGGCGGCGAGGCCGGCCCCTCGCAAAAAGCCACGGCGGTCCTTGCAGGGTTCGCGGCCGAACACGATCCGATCGGCCCGATCTGGATCGTCGGCATAGAGTTCGAAGAGATCCGCCTGACGAATGTCTTCACGATGTTCCATAATCCGTTTCCTCCCGAATTCGATTTTATTCAGGTAATCGATTCCGTGGGATGCAGTCAATTCATTGCGTTACTTGCACAATGCAATTCGGTTAAGCATGCGACGGTGGGGCCGACGGTATCGTGCCGGCTTTGAGGCGGTTTCCGTGTCCCGGAGCGATCGAAATGGACTACAGGATTTCGGATTGCGCCCTTGTTCCTTCGCCCGATGAAATTCTTTTGAACAATAGCCTCGATTTTCGGGTTGCCCTCGACGCTTTTACGAATATATTCGCCTCAACGATCATCTACCGAAATTCGTCAGACGTTCTGCGACAATGGGGAATCGAACCATGCCGAATGCTTCAAACACAAGCGCGGAAAAACTGTCGGCATTCATTGCCGAAATCGAAGCCGAGGCCTACGCCCGCGGCCAGGCCGACGCCAAAAAGGAAATATTGGACCTCCTGGGTACGGGGGGCGAGCGGGTCGCGCGCACCGGGGCAACGCGCGGCCGCAAGGCGAAGACGGCGGCAGCGCCCAAGCGCCGGGCCAGCGGTCGCAAGCGCGCCCCCAAGGGCTCGGTTCCCCGCTTTGTGGAACAGGCCTTGCGCGAACAGCCCGGCCTCACCCCGCCGGAAATCCTGGCGCGCGCCGCGACCGACATGGAACGCTTGATCAAGTTGCCCTCGATCCGGACCGAATTGCGGAACGGAGGAAAGCAGGGCAAGTACGAATTGAATAGCGGGCGGTGGTCCCTCGCGGGATCGAGCGCGGGCGCGGCGGCGGCGGCGGAACCGACCCCGCCGGACGCATCGCCGGTTTCTGCCCCGGGCGAGGGCCAAGGGACCGTTACGTCCCGCTGGAGTTGCTGATCGTCCCGTGTCTCTCGACCCCGTATTCCGGCGTCCGCCGCGATAATTCGTGGGGCTGTCCGCCGGAATTCGGGGTTTGAAACCTGTGTCGGACCCTTCCCGGGCGTAGATTAGGCGATGGTATTTCCTGTCTTCTCCACCGGACAGGAAAACACGTAACCGACGCCTCGAATTGTCTTGATAATCGCCGGCTTTTTGGGGTCTTTTTCGAGCTTCTTCCGCAAGTGGCTGACGTGAAGGTCGATACTGCGGTCGTATGGCTGCCAGCCCCGGCCTCCGACGGCGTCGAGCAGATGATCGCGCGACAAGGGGCGGCCCTGGCGGCTCGTCAGCGCGACAAGCAGGTTGAACTCGGTCCCGGTCAGGGAAATGTCTGCGCCGTCCCGCCCGGTGAGACGGCGGGATGCGATGTCGAGCCGGTACCCGTCGAATGCGAGGATCCCGGCACCGGATTCGGCCTTCCCGCCGGTCGGGGCCGGAGCCCTCCCGCTTTCGATGCGGCGGGAAATGCTGCGCAGGCGCGCCAGAAGCTCGCGCAGGTTGAACGGTTTGGGGAGATAGTCGTCGGCCCCCATTTCGAGGCCGACGATGCGATCCACGGGGTCGCCCTTACCCGTCAGGATCAGGATGCCGATCGCGAAGTTCTCCCTCAGATAGCGGGTCAGCGAGAGACCGTCCTCTCCCGGCATCACGAGGTCGAGAACGACCAGATCCGCGGGCCGCTCCTGCAAAAACGCGCGCAGCTCCTCGCCGCCCGAGAGCGCATGGGCGTCATAGCCTTCGCGCCGGAGGAAGCCGCTCAGGCGATTTCTCAGCCGGGCGTCGTCATCGACGACAAGAATGGTCCTGGACACGCAATGAACCCGTTGATGTCCTTACAATTCTATACAAACTCGCGCGACCCGGCACATACCGGACTTACAATCTTCCGTTAGAAACAGACCCCTGTTCGCTCGCCCGGCCCACAATGACGTCACCGGGGAGAAGGTGGTCATGTCGAATGTCACGGACCTGCAAGCCGGACTCGCAAGCTTCGTGCCGGGGCCCGAGGTTTCGGATGCCGATACTGCGCGTATACGGGAAATGCCGGCCGAAGGAACATCCGGTACCCCGCCGCAATACCGGCTGTTCGCCGCCGGCATGGAACTGTTTGCCCAGGACGAACCGAATGAGGATGTCTTTACCGTCGTCGAGGGTTGGGTTTCGCTGTACTACATCCTCGAGGACGGGCGCCGCCAGATTCTCGAGTTCCTGCTGCCGGGCGACATTTGCGGCCTTGAGTCGCTGACGGGCGGGACGGCCCCGCATACCGCGGAGGCGTTGACCGACGCGACGGTTATCGCCCTGCCGCGCACGCGGTTTGCGTCATTGCTCGGGTCCGATCCGGACTATGCGGTCGCGGTTGTCGGCAGGCTGTCGGAAACGATTTCCTCGGCTCATGACGCAATGGTCGATATCGGCCGACGCGCGGCGATAGAAGCGGTGGCGAACCTGCTTTTCCGGCTGGAACGGCGCATCCGCGACGCCAGCGGAGCGCCGGCGGGGACGCCGGTCGATTTCCCGCCGACACAGGAACAGCTGGGCGATGCGCTGGGTCTCTCGGCGGCCCATGTATGCCGGACGCTACGCATATTGAGAGAGCGCGGGATCCTCTCTCTCCGCCGGCACAGGCTCCGGGTCCATGACCCGGCGGCGCTACGCAGGATGCTGATCCGCGACGACCGTTGGCCGGGTAACGGCCAGGCGGCGTGACAGACGGTCCCGGAGACGACGGATCGCGGATACGCCAATCGGGAGTTGAACGATGTCCTTCAAGACCATTCTCGCGCATGCCGCTCCCAACGACAGGATGGAAGCGGTGCTCGGCATAGCGTGCGCGCTCGCCAGGGCGCATGAGGCACATTTGATCGGATTGCACATATCTTCCGACCCCGCGGCGTCGCTGCAATCCCTGCCCGGACCGGTACCGCGCGAGCTCATGGCTTCGATCGAATCCCGGATCGAGGAGGAACGGGATCGATCGGAGACCGGGTTCAACGACGCGGCCGCGCGCCACGGTGTGAACGGCGAATGGCGGCTCGCGAACGGCGACCCCGCCAGCCTCATCGCGACCCACGCGCGCTACGCGGACCTCGCGATAATGAGCCAGGGCGATGAGGGCGACCCGCCGGGCGATCCGGAATTGCCGACGGTGGTGGCGACAATGACGGCCCGGCCCGTGCTGATCGTGCCAAGGGCCGGCAATTTCGAAGAGGTAGGCAACCGCGTGCTGGTGTGCTGGAACACCAGCCGCGAAGCGACCCGCGCGGTCGCCGATGCGCTGCCCATCCTGCGGCGAGCGCGACATGTAACCGTCCTCGCGGTCAATCCGAACGACGGGACGGACCACGGCGACGTGCCGGGCGCGGACATTTCGCACTATCTGGCCCGGCATGGCGTGCGCGCCGAGGCGAACCGGACCTACGCCGAGGACATCGATATCGCCGACGCGATTCTGTCGCGCGCCTCCGACCTCGGTTGCGATCTGATCGTCATGGGCGCCTATGGCCACTCCCGCATGAGGGAATGGATCTTCGGCGGCGTCACGCGGTCGATCATGCGCACGATGACGCGCCCCGTGCTGATTTCCCACTGAAGGGGGCTTATAAAGATAGCTTGACGGTGACCGGGCCGCCGCCCGGCGCCGGCGGGCGCAGGACTTGTCCCGCCTCCTCCGTCATGGTCGGCCTCCGCCGACCATGACGGCAGAGGAACGGTCTGGTGCGAAAGGGGTATGCCCTGGCGCCTCCCGGAACGTCTGTCGAACTCCCACTCGTCAAGCTCTCTTTATAAGCCCCCACTGAAGCGCATCGCGCGTTCCGGGCCGCGTTGGCCCCGAGGGCCGTCGATGCGAGAATTGATTTTCCCGCCGCAAACCGGTTCGAGCCCTCGCGGGGAAAATCGCATTGACGGCAAGAGAGAAATCGCTCGAAGAAGAACTGCGCGCCCTGCGCGACACGATTGCCGACGGTCTCGTCGTGATCGATGTCGACAAGGGAATCCGTTCGTTCAACCGGGCGGCCGAAGGCATCTTCGGATACCGGGCCGAGGAAGTCCTGGGGCGAAATGTCGGCATCCTCATGCCGCGCGGCGAGCGCGCCGCCCACGATGTCTATGTCGACCGGTATCTCGAAACCGGAGAGGCGCATGTTATCGGGCGTGGCCGCGAGGTCACGGGCGAGCGCAAGGACGGCTCGACATTTCCGATGTCGATCTATCTGGGGGAAATGCGGTTCGCGGGGGAGCGGCGATTTCTTGGCGTCGTGCATGACCTGTCGGAGTCGCACCGCAGGGAAGACGCGCTTCGCAGCCACGAAGAGATGCTGCAAAGCATCGCGGCCAGCCTGCCGGGGTCGGTATTTCGGGGTGTCTCCTCCCCGGACGGCCGGGTCCTGTTTCCCTTTGTGAACGAAGGGCTCCGGCGCGTCTTCGCCCTCGACCCGGAGGCCGTGCAAGCCGATCCCGAGGTTCTTATGCGGGCAATCCACGAGAGCGACCGGGCCGGTTGGCGCGCCGCCCTCGAAGCTTCGGCACGCGATCTCGGGCCGTTGGATCATCAAATGCGCGTGCGGGGCGAGGACGGTGTCGAGCGTTGGATGCACGCCTTCGCGCGCCCGGTGCGGCACGCCGACGGCGCGGTGGTGTGGAACGGTCTCGCCCTCGACGTCACCGACCGGCAGACCGCTCAGGCGGAACTCCAGCAGGCCCAGAAAATGGAGGCGATCGGCCAGCTGACGGGCGGAGTCGCGCACGACTTCAACAATCTTCTCGCCGTGTTGTCCATGGACCTGGAGGAATTGGAGACGTTGACGCCGCCGGAGGACGAACGGCGAGTCCTGATCGATGAAGCGCGGGAAACCGAGCGGCTCGCGGCCGAGTTGACCCAGCGCCTGCTCGCGTTTGCGCGCAAACAGCCGCTCAACCCGAAGACGATCGAACCGGCCGGATTGCTGGTCAGGACCGCCGAACTCCTCCATCGCACGCTCGGCGGCGCGATCCGGATAGACTATTCCGAACCCGGCGAACGTTGGCGCGCGACGGTCGATCCCGTGCAGCTGGAAAACGCCGTCATCAACCTAGCCATCAACGCCCGCGACGCCATGCCGGACGGCGGAACGTTGAGTATCGGAACCCGCAATACGCGACTCCACGATGTCCCCGGCGTGCCTTCCGGCCCCTATCTATGCGTCGAGGTGGCGGATACCGGAACGGGTATGCCGCCGGAAGTCGCCGAGCGCGCCTTCGAGCCGTTCTTCACGACGAAAGATCAGGGTCAGGGTACCGGGATGGGGCTCAGCATGGTCTACGGCTTCGTCAAGCAGTCGTCCGGCCACATCGCGATCGAGAGTCGGCCGGGCGCGGGGACGACGGCGCGCCTCTACTTCCCCCGGACGGAGGCGCCGGTGGACAGGGTGAAAACCCCTGCCGCGTTTTCTCCCGACCGGATCGGCAAGCGCCGGGTGCTGTACGTCGAGGACCACCCGCGTCTGCGCGGCCAGATCGAGGCGAGTTTGACCGCCATGGGGCTTTCGGTCACCGCGGCCGCGGACGGCCAGGCGGCGCTTGCCCTGCTCGATCGGGGCGAACATTTCGATCTCCTGTTCACCGATGTCGTCATGCCGGGCGGTGTCGACGGGATCCGGCTCGCGGAAGAAGCTCGCCGGCGGATCCCGGACATTCGCATCCTCTACACCACGGGCTATGCGGACGACGATCGCTTGCGGGACGCCGCGAGTGCGCCGGGGGCGGCGATGCTGCGGAAACCTTTCGCCAAATCGGCGCTTCAGGAGCAGTTGCGTATCCTGCTGGAACGCCGGAACTGACGCACGGCGCGGCGCGGACCGGGCGGAACGGGGCTTACCCTTCGTCCAGCATCACGTTGGCGCGTTCGAGCACGATTTTTCCGTTATCGGCGAGTCCGAACATCTGAACCGCCGACCACTCCAGATCGATCGGCGGTTTCTCGATCATGTTCCATCCCGTCGCCAGGGAGAGCAGCGCGCGAATGACGCCCTGGTGGCAAACCGCTCCGGCGGGACGGCCGGCGAGGCGGATCGCATCGAGCCAACCTTCCACCCGTGTCCTGAGTTCGCGCGGCGTCTCGCCGCCATGCGGCTGCATGTCGAGTCCGCGCGAGATCTGCCGGTCGAACTCGTCGCCATAGCGGGCGCGAATCTCGTCGCCTCTCGCACCGTCCCACTCGCCCCAGTCCATCTCGATCAGGGCGTGCTCCACGACCGGATCGAGGCCGAGCAGGGCAGCGGTCTCGCGTGCCCGGGTCAGCGGACTGACATACCAATCGAATGTCGCCATCCCGGCCGGCAGCGTCCAGCCCGACACGGCCGCGCGTCCCGCCTGACTGAGCGGACGGTCCGAGCGGCCCTGGATGCGGCGCTGCTCGTTCCAGTCCGTGGGACCGTGCCGGATCGCCGCGAGCGGAATGGCGGGAACCGTCAAATGTCGATGTCGACCGCCACCGGAACATGGTCCGACGGGTGGGGCCAGCCGCGCGCTTCGCGCAGGACCTCCGCCCCCCTCAGCCTGGCGCCGAGCCGGGGGGTCACCCAGATATGGTCCAGCCGGCGGCCCCGGTCACTTCCGGGCCAGGTGCGGTTGCGGTAGCTCCACCAGGTATAGAGATGCTCTTCCGGCGGGATGAACTTGCGCACGGCATCGACCCAGCCCCAACTCCCCCGGACCCGGTCGAGCCCGTCCACCTCGACGGGCGTATGGCTTACCACCGTCAGGAGCTGTTTGTGCGACCAGACATCCGTTTCCAGCGGCGCGATGTTGAAATCGCCCAGCAGTATTCGCCGTCCGGGGCTGCGGGCGGCGCACCAGTCGGCGAGCTCGGCGACGAAGTCGAGCTTGTGCGCGAATTTCTCGTTTTGCTCGCGGTCCGGGATATCCCCCCCCGCCGGGACATAGAGCGAATGAACCTCTTCGCCTCCGGGCAGCCGCGCGACCGCGTGACGCCCGTCGTTCCGGCCGCACCACATCACGGGCCGGCCGCGCTTCAGGGGCACACGCGACAGGATCGCCGTTCCGTTATAGCCCTTGAATCCCTGCACCACCTGGTGGGGATAGCCCATGGCCGCGATGGCCTCGGCCGGAAAGGCTTCGGTCTCGACCTTGATCTCCTGAAGGCAGATCAGGTCAGCGTCGAGCGTTGACAGAACGCGCTGAAGCAACTCGAGTCTGAGCCTGACGGAGTTGATGTTCCAGGTGACCAGCCGCATCGTCAGGCGACGCTCGCCCGGGGCATACGAGTTGCGGCATAGGCCCGCGCGGCGTCGCCGAACGCACGGAACAGCGCGCTGGAGAGTGCGTGTTCCCCGTAGCGGTGCTCGGCGTGCCACTGCACGCCCACCGCGAAGGCGTCCGTGCCTCCGAGCCGGATCCCCTCGATCAGCCCGTCGGGCGCCGTCGCCTCCACCTCAAGGCCGCCGGCGAGACGGTCGATTCCTTGAGAGTGCGCGGTGTTGACTTCTATGGCGGTGTCCCCGATCAACCGCTCGAACAGCCCGCCGGGCGTGAACGAAACCTTGTGCAGCTTGCCGAATCTCTCGTCGATGCTGCCCTCCCTGGGCATCCGGTGGTCGAGCTTCCCGTCGACCAGATGGACGCGGTAGTGCAGCGAGCCGCCGAGCGCCACGTTCATCTCCTGCAAGCCGCGGCAGACGCCGAATACCGGTACGCCCCGGTCGACGCAGGCGCGGATCAACGGAAGAACCGTGTTGTCGCGCGGCGGATCGCGGTATTCGTCCTCGGGAAATGGCGGCCCGCCATAGTGGTGGGGCTCGATATTGGCGCGGCCGCCGGTGAGGAACAGGCCGTCGAGCCGGCCGGCCATCACATCGAAGTCGAAACCTTCCGCCAATGCGGGAACGAGCAGCGGGTCGGCATCCGAGCCCTCCCTGACCGCCTTGATATAACGCTCGCCGATGCCGTGGGTGGGGATCGAATGCCCCGGCAACTGGATCAGGCCGGTGGGAATGCCGACCAAAGGGCGCGTACCGAGCTCTCGATTGTGCATCTTCCCCGTGGGTTCCTGCGCCGAACGACCCCGAACTTACCGGCGGGGACGCTCTAGCATACGGTCGGCCCGAGCCGCAACCGGCAGCCGAGACATCGCTGGCCCGCGAATGTCGGCCTACGGAACCGCGGCGGTCATTCGGCCGCCACGGAAAACTCGGGTATCGAGGCGCCGCCGGTCATTTCGGCGAGTTCGTCCTCGAAGAAGAACTTGTCCTCCCCGAAAGCCGGCTTGAGATGGTTGAGCCAGGTCGCGTCCGGGTTGAAGGCGGCGAAGAACGGGCGCCCCACCCATTCAGGGTTGCGGCCCTGCAGGAACCGGAGCACGAACACCTTCTCGCCGTGGACTTCCTGGATGCCGAGGACCTCGACCTTGCCGGGCGTCGCGCTCATGCTGGGCCCGCGGACGGTGCGGGCGAGGCCGGAAACGCTGCGGAGCGCGCGGTTGTAAATCATCCACACTTTCTCAAGCGGCACTTCGAAATAGTTCTTGGCGCCGGTATCCCGCTCGACGAACAGGTAATAGGGAATGATTCCGAGAGCGACCTGTTCGCGCCACATGCGCGTCCATATCTCGGGCGAGTCGTTGACGTGGGCGAGTGCCGGGGCCTGGCTTCGGATGACCGCCCCGGTGTCGCGCAGACGGCGGATCGCCTCATGCGCGATGTCCGTGCCGAACTCCCTCCAGTGGTTGAAGTGCGCCATGATGGCGACGCTCTTGCCCGAACTCGTCACCCGCTCCAGCAACCGCAGGAGATCGTCCGCGTCGGGATCGCTGACGAAGCGGCCCGGCCAGAATGTCAGCGCCTTGGTGCCGATCCGGATGTTGCGGATATGGTCGAATCGCGGATCGTCGATCAGCGGCTGAAGATAGCGCTCCATCACCCGCGTCTTCATGACCATGGGATCGCCGCCGGTAATCAGCAGGTCGCTGACATCGGGATGGGAAGCGAGATAGTCGTGCAGCCCGCTCGCCTCGTTGGCGGCGATCTTGTAGGTCTTGTCGCCCACGAACTGGGCCCAGCGGAAGCAGAACGAGCAATAGGCGTGGCAGGTCTGCCCCTGGCTGGGGAAGAACAACACCGTCTCGCGATATTTGTGCTGAAGCCCTTCCACCGTGCCCTGCTCGGTCTGCGGGATGTTCAATTCACGCTGGCCGGCGGGGTGGGGGTTGAGCTTGTCGCGGATTTCGGCAACGGCGGCGTTGACCTCTTTCGGTGACGCATCCTGTTTCATCAGGTCCGCGACCCGATCGAAATCCCGGTCCTCCAGCATCCCCCTTTGAGGAAAGGTGATCTGGTAGACGGGGTCCGCCGGCACGTTGTCCCAGTCGATGAGGCTGTCCATCACATACCGGTTCGAACGGAAGGGCAGCACGCTGCTGACCACCTTCATCCCGAACCGGTCGTCGCTGGAGAGCTTCTGCAGCTGGGGAATATCGTCGAGATGTTTGGCGGTGATCGGGCTGAAGCGTTCGCCGGAAAAATCGGGTGGCGCGGATGTCGATCCCGCTGACGGAGCCATGGCGCGATCATCGTCCGGTTTCGCGGTTGTCTGATATTCGGAGGTCACGGCAAAAGTCTCCCTTAACAGCGATGGGCCAGAATCACACTGCTCTTTTGCTCATATATCGATCTTTGTTATGGCTACAGGGTACCCAGCGAACGCCGAAAGGTCAAATTGAAGGCTGGCATTGCACCGGAATCACGGTTCGTGACCGGGCCTGATGACGGTGTCCGGATCGAAATGAAATACGCTGGAATCGACCGGTCGGTTGAAGCTGGGTTGCACCAGCCCGACGCGGGTTCGCACCCCCTGGGCATCGACAATCGTCCAGCCTTTGAGGACGAGCGGGCTGCGCCCGAAGGTCAGAATCGCCGAACCCGCCTCGGGTTCCTCGGATCGAACCAATTGGATCCCGATCGTCTCTTCGGCCTCCTTCAGAGCGGTGACCGTCACCGCGCCCGAGAACGAAACCGTCTCGCCCACGAGGAAAGCGGCGGGCGTTCGTCCGATCGGCACATGCGTCACTTCCTCCAGCTCGGTGTCGACATAGATCAGCCACGATCCGTTGGCGTAGATCTGCAACGAGGAGGGCGGCTTGTAGTCGAGCCTCAGCCGGCTCGGCCGCTGGACGTAAAGCCGTCCGCGGGCGAAACCGCCCTTGGACGAAGACTGAACGAAGTCGGCCTCGATCGAGCGCAGGCCGGCAAGATAGGTCTCAAGCCGCTCGATCGTTTCGCCGGTGCTCTGCGCGGAGGTATCGGCGGGCACGGCGGCGGCGAGCGCTACCGCAAGGCCGAGCGCGGCGAAAACGGGTGTGGATCGGAGAGGGTTCATATACCAGCGATATGGGCCCGTTCGGACGGGATACAAAGAAAAAAAGCCATCACCCGGCGCCCTGGTCGCCCGCCGGCGCCAGTACCTGACGCTTGCCGACATGGTTGGGCGGGCTGATCACCCCGTCGGACTCCATTCGCTCGATAATCCGCGCCGCCCTGTTGTAGCCGATCTTGAGGTGGCGCTGGACGAAGCTGGTCGAGGCTTTTCCTTCCCGGCAGACCAGCGCGAGCGCTTCGTCGTAGAGGGTGTCCGCCTCGCTGTCCCCGCCCACGAGCCCGGCGACCGCCGCCGGATCGTCGGCTTCGGTGACATCCTCGATATAGTCCGGTTCTCCCTGGTCGCGGAGGAAGCCCACCACCCGCTCGACCTCTTCGTCGGTAACCAGGGGGCCGTGAACCCGGCTGATTCGCCCGCCGCCGGCCATGTAGAGCATGTCGCCCTGGCCGAGCAGCTGTTCGGCGCCGCCCTCGCCGAGAATGGTCCGGCTGTCGATCTTGGAGGTGACCTGAAAACTGACCCGGGTCGGAAAATTGGCCTTGATCGTGCCGGTGATGACGTCGACGGAAGGCCGCTGGGTGGCCATGATCAGATGGATGCCGGCGGCGCGCGCCATCTGCGACAGTCTCTGGACCGCGCCCTCGACCTCCTTGCCGGAGACCAGCATCAGATCGGCCATTTCGTCCACGATCACCACGATGAAGGGGAGCGGCGTAAGGTCGATGGGCTCTTCCTCTTCCACCGGCATGCCTTCCGCGTCGAATCCGTTCCGGACGGTGCGGGTCAGGACCTCGCCCTTCTTCAGGGCCTGCTCCAGCCGCGCGTTGTAGCCCGCGATGCTGCGTACCCCTAGCGCGGACATCGCCCGGTAGCGGTCTTCCATCTCGCGCACCGCCCAGCGCAGCGCGACGACCGCCTTGCCGGGGTCGGTCACGACCGGCGTCAGCAAGTGCGGTATTCCGTCGTAGACCGACAATTCGAGCATCTTGGGATCGATCATGATCAGCCGGCATTGCTCGGGCGACAGCCGGTAAAGCAGGGACAGAACCATGGTATTGATCGCGACCGACTTGCCGGAGCCGGTGGTCCCGGCGATCAGGAGGTGCGGCATCCGCGCCAGGTCGACGAGTACCGGGGTGCCGCCGATATCCTTGCCGAGAACCAGGATGAGCGAACCGCCGGCCCGGTCCAGGGCGGTCGATTCGAGGAGCTCGCGGAGCGCGACGATCTCCCGGCCCCGGTTCGGCACCTCGACGCCGATGACGCTGCGCCCCGGCACGACGGCGGCGCGGACGGAGACCGCGCTCATCGAGCGCGCGACATCGTCGGCGAGACCGATCACGCGGGAAGACTTGGTGCCGGGCGCCGGCTCGAGCTCATAAAGCGTCACCACCGGGCCCGGCCGGACCCTCGTGATGGCGCCCTTGACGCCAAAATCGTTGAACACGGATTCGAGCAGGCGGGCGTTCTCCTGCAGGGCCTCGGCATCCAGGTTGGGCGCGCGCGGAGGCGGCGCGGGCGGTTCCAGGAGATCGAGCGACGGCGCCCGGTAGGTCGTATCGTCGTCGCCGAAGTCGAGCTTGGGCTGGCGGTGGCGCTTGGCTGCCCGTTCGGCCTGGCGAGGCTTGCGAGCATCCATCGCGACCACCGGCCTGGCATCCGCCTTCGGTCCGGCGGCGGGCGCCCGGGGTTCGACGGCGGGTTCCTCCTTGACCGGCGGCGGCTTGTCCCTGGCCCTCGCGGCGAACCGCAACGGGGCGGCGGCAAGGCGCCCGGCCAGCGTCACCCCGCTCCACGCGGCCCGGCCGATGGCGAACCATTCGCGACGGTCGACCCCCATCGCCAACAGACACGCCGCCAGCGCAAGGAAGCCGAAGACGATCCCGACCGCTTCGGTGCCGACCGGCAGGCGGCGCAACAGCAATTCGCTCAACTCCGCCAAGGCGATCTCGCCGAGCGCTCCCCCCGCTCCGCTGGGAAGCGGCCAGGCGATGGGGGCGGGCTGGGTCGCGAACGTCATCGCCCCTAGGAACAGGGCTCCGGGCAGCATGGTGAACCGGATCCACACCGGACCCAGCCCTCGGTGGGAAGCGATCCGCCAGGCCCAGGACAGGAGGATCAGCGGCAACAGCCAGGCCGCCAGGCCGGTAGTCTGGGTGAAGAAATCGGCGAACCAGGCACCGGGTTCTCCGAGAGCGTTTTCGACCGCTTGACCGGGGGTAAGGTCCTCGGGGCGGTAGGAATAAAGCACGACCGCCACGACCGCCGATGCTGCCGCGAGCGCGACGCCGAACAGCTCGGCGAGCCGGCGTTTGAGAAAGCGGGCGACGCGGGAAGGCCGGTCCTGCCGGCTGCTGACCATCAGGATCGACTCGCCGGTCTCGTGCACCCTCGCCATCACAGCACCCCCGCCAGCCGGGTCAGCGCTTCACGCGCCGTATCGAGACCATGGACCAGAGCGACGCGGATATAGCGCCGCCCGGGATCGACGCCGTCATCGTCGGGGCGGGCGATATAGGAGCCCGGCAGGACCCGCACCGCCGCCTCCGACCAAAGGCGCCGCGCCGCTTCCTCTCCGTCGCCCACATCGAGCCAAAGATAGAACCCGCCCGGCGGGCGATAGAAACCCAGCCGGCCGTCCAGCAATTCTTCCGCGATGTCGATCTTTTCGCGATAGAGCTCGCGACTCGCATCGACATGCGTCTCGTCCGCGAGCAGCGCCTCGGCGGCCGCCAGCAGCGGCATGGGCGGCGCGGCCCCGCCGTGGTCGCGGAGACGCACATAGGCGTCCATGAAATCCGCATCCCCGATCGCGAATCCGACGCGGAGCCCGGGGACGCTGGAACGCTTGGAGAGCGAGTTGAAGACCGCCACCTTTTCAAGGCCGCCGCCAAGATCGCGGCAAGCCTCGATCGTCCCGGGCGGCGCGGCGCGGTCGCGGTCGTAGATCTCGCTGTAGCACTCGTCGGAAACGAGGACGAAGTCGCGCTCCCGCGCCAGGCCGACCAGCCTCTTCAACCGATCGAGACCGGCGATCGTACCCTGGGGGTTGGCGGGCGAGCAGAAATAGGCCAGCGCGACACGGGCGAGAATTTCGGGATCGAGATTTTCGTAGTCCGGGAGGAAGCCGGACGCCTCGTCGGCGGGCACGCAGACCGGTTCCGCCCCCGCGGCGACCGCGGCTCCGAGATACACCTGGTAGAAGGGGTTGGGCATCAGGACGACGGGCCGCCGGCCCGCCTTGCGCTCGGGCACCGCTGCAAGCGCCGCCATGAAGAGCGCCTCGCGGGTGCCCGAGACCGGCACCACGTTGCGGGCCGGGTCGATCGTCGTTTCCGGGCAGCGATAGCGTCGGCAGGCCCAGCGTGCGATGGCCGTACGCGCGTCTTCGGTTCCGCGCATCGGCGGGTAGCGGCCCCACAGGGCGCGGTCGGCGAGAATCGCTTCCCCGATCATGGCCGGCGGCTCGTGCCGCGGCTCGCCGAGGGAAAGCGCGATCGGCTCCAGCCCGGCCGCCGGCTCGACCGGGCCGAGCAGCGCGCGCAGGCGATCGAACGGGTAAGCGCCGATCTGCAAGAGGCGATCGTTCAGCATGGGCCGGCCACGGCTCCTGGCAAGCCGCGCACTCTAGCCGCAAGCGAGGCTGCGTTACAAGCGCCGTTTGCCCCGCGATACCCCTAGATGTTGAGTCAAAATGCACTCCATCGTCCAGATCTTGGGGCGATTCGGGTCAATGCAAAGACGGGCGCAAACCTGTCGGCCCCGGCGTCGACGCTGCCAAGGCGCGCCTGACAAGCCTCCCGCGTTATAGTGCAGTGGGATCGGTCGCTCCGAGGATATGAACCGTGGCGGCGGTGCGATGACGGACTTCGAAGTGATCGTCGGCGGAGGCGGGATGGTCGGGCTGACGCTCGCGGCCGCGCTCGGCGGCGCCGGTGTGAGCGTCGCGGTCGTCGACCGGAGGCCGGCATCGGTCATGCGGAAACCGGCCTTCGACGGCCGCGTATCGGCGATAGCGCACGGCTCCAGGACCGTTTTCGATACCATCGGCATCTGGAGCGGGCTTGCCGGCGAGGCAGAGCCCATCCGTGAGATCCGTGTCTCCGACGACTCTTCGCCGCTCCACCTCCACTACGACAGCAAGGAGGTGGAGGCGGACGCGCTCGGGTACATCGTGGAGAACCGTCGCATCCGCCAGACGCTCCTGGAGCGGATCGGGACTCTGGGCTCCGCCACTCTTCTCGACGGCAGGTCGATCGAGCATCACGAACGGGGCTCCATCGAAGCCCGCATCGCGCTCGACGACGGCCGCGCGCTTACCGCCCGCCTGCTGATCGCGACGGACGGGCGGAACTCACCGCTCCGACGCGCGGCGGGGCTGGGCACGGTCGAATGGCGCTACGACCAGACCGGCATCGTGTGCACCGTCGCCCATGAACGCGCGCATCGGGGCGTCGCGCAGGAACGTTTTCTGCCGTCCGGCCCGTTCGCGATCCTGCCCATGACGGGCAACCGCTCATCGATCGTCTGGACGGAGCGAGCGGAAATTGCGACCCGCATCCTTGCGCTGGGTCCGGCCGCGTTCGCCGACGAACTGGCGTGGCGATTTACCGACTATCTCGGCGCGTTGACGGTCGAAGGGCAGGTCTTCTCCTATCCGCTGGCGCTTGCCCTCGCGGAGCGCTACACGGCCAACCGGCTTGCCGTCGCGGGGGACGCGGCGCATGCGATCCACCCGATCGCCGGCCAGGGTTTCAATCTCGGCATCCGCGATGCCGCCGCGCTCGCCGAGACGATCGTCGATGCCGCCCGGCTCGGACTCGATACGGGTTCGGTCGCGGCGCTCGCGCGCTATGCCCGTTGGCGGCGGATGGACAATTTCGCGATGCTGGCGGCGACCGACGGGCTCAACCGGCTCTTTTCCAACGATATCGCGCCCATCGCCCTCGGGCGGCGCCTCGGACTCGCGGCGGTAAACCGTGTCCCCGGTCTCAAACGGCTGTTCATGCGCCACGCCATGGGCGAACTCGGCGAAAGGCCGCGACTCGCCCGCGGAATTCCTCTCTGACCGCGCGGCCCCCCGCCGTCAGGCCGCTTCGATCTCCAGCAGGGCCGCGACCTCCAGCCAACTCTTCGCGCCATTGACGCGCAACTGTTCGGTCAGGTCTTCCGGCATCCAGTCCCAGATCGCGGGCTGGAAGCTCGCGCGGGCCTTGACGTTTCCGAGCCACGCCTCGACCCGGGGCATGCGGCCCCCGGTCCACATCCCCTGCATCGACAGCATGTCGAGCCGCATGAGGTAGGGCGTCATCGCGATATCCGCGAAGCTGTACCGGTCGCCGATCAGCCAGTCCCCCTCCTGGAGCGCTTCCTCCATCTTCCAGAGGTAGCGGTCGTAGAGGCTCACTTTCACGGCCGCGCCGGGCGCCTCGAAGCCCAGCCGGACAAAACTTTTTTTCTGCTCGTGCCAGTCCGCGCTCACCGAGAAGGGCGGGGTGGAATCGAGAAATTCCTTCATCTTCTCTTCGCCCAGCGCCCGGATGGTATGGCGGTGAGAGGACATGAAGGTCAGCGCGCCGCAGGCGGGGTGGAGCTCTTCGTCGACCGCCTTGGTCCAGTAGCGCTCTTCGGCGCGGAGCACGGGATCGTCGGGCCGGACCGGGCCTTCGGGAAAGACCTCGTCGAGATAGGCGCAGATCACCGAAGATTCCCTGATCGCCGTCCCATCGTGGACCAGGGTCGGCACCACGGCCTTCGGGTTGATCTTCATGTACTCGGGCGTGAACTGCTCGCCCTTGAGGATGTCGATGTAGTGCCCCTCCCAGGGCAGCTGCTTTTCCTCGAGAAACAGCCTCACCTTCGCGGCGCATACGGACGAGCCGTGGTGATAGAGTTCGAGCACGCCTTTTCCCTCCTGTGGGTTCGAAGCGGAGCGGCTACGGATCGCGGCTCTGGCCGGCGGCGTCGAGCGCCCGCAGGTAGTCGTTCCAGAGCCGCTCGCGGTTCCGGCCCAGCTCGTGGAGATAACTCCACGAATACAGCCCGGTGTCGTGCAGGTCGTCGAACACGATGCGGACGGCGTAGTTGCCGACCGGCTGGACGTTCATGATCCCGACATGGCGCCGGCCCGCGACCAGCTGTTTCTGGCCCGGCCCGTGCCCGCGGACCTCGGCCGAAGGGCTCTCGACTCGCAGAAACTCCGCCGGCAGGGCGAACGACGTCCCGTCGTCGAAGTCGATTTCGAGCACCTTTTCGGCCGATTTGAGTCGTAGGGCGGTCGGCCATGGCGCGGATCCGTCGGGGTTCGCCAATTCTAGTCCTCGGCTATGCGGCGCGCTTCGTCGACCAGCATGATCGGAATGCCGTCGCGGATCGGAAAGGCGAGGCCCGCGTTCTCGCTGACAAGCTCCTGCGCCGCATCGTCATAACGCAGGGGCCCCTTGGTCAGCGGACAGACCAGGATCTCGAGCAATTTCGGGTCGACCGGACGGCCGCGACCGCCGCGGGTATCGGCCTGGGGACGCTCGGGCGCGCGCTCGTCTGCCATGTCTTTCCGCCCGCGCCCTATTGCTTGATACGCCCTTCGTCGTCGGAACGCTCAAGTAACGCCATCTCGAGCAGCGTCATGACGATCTCCCCGCGTTCGGCGGTGCCGGGCGCCTCCAGCAGGGCCTGTTTCTCGCTGGTGCGGAATGGACACATCGTCGCCAGCGAGTCGACGAGTCGGGAATCCTGCGTGCCTTCGATCGCCTCCCAGTTCGCTTCCACCTCTTGCTGGTGGAGATAGGCGCGGAGGGCTTTCAGCAACCGCTCCCGGTCGAGAGGAATTTGCCCGGGCGGCTCCACCAGATCGTCCCGGAAGACGCCGAAACGCGCTTGCACCCGGCGGTAGCCCTCCCGCGGGCCGAGCTCCCGGTCGACGACAAAGCGGATCAGTCCCTTGAGCGTGATCAGATAGCGCCCGTCTTCCGTTTCGCCAAAAGAGACGATGCGCCCCGCGCAGCCGGTCCGGTAGATGTCGGGCTCGCCACCCCCGGCCCCCTCATGCGGCAGGATCATCCCGATCAGCCGTTGCGGCGCCGCGAGCGCCGCCGCCGTCATGTTCAGATAGCGCGGCTCGAAAATATTGAGCGGCAGGCGGCTGTTCGGCAGCAATAGCGCGCCGCCGAGCGGGAAAATCGGAATCTCGTCCGGCAGATCCTCGAAACCGGGATCGAACGGACCGGGCATCAGGAGAACAGGATGGCGGAGAGTTTGCGCCGTCCCGCGACGGTCAGCGGGTCGGTGGGACCCAGCGCCTCGAACAACTCCAGAAGCTGTTTCCGCGCCGCCTGGTCGTTCCAATCCCGCGCCCGTTTGACGATCTCGACCAGCGCGTCGACCGCCTCCTCGTTTTGGCCTTCCGCGTGGAGCGAGAGGGCGAGGTCGAACCGCGCCTGATGATCGTTGGGATCCGCATCGAGCCGCGCCAGCAATTCGCCCCGGTCGCCGGTTTCGGCTGTCTTCTCGGCCAGCGCCAGCGCGGATGCCGCGGCCTCCGCCTCGGCGCTGCCACGTGCGTCCTCGGGTAGCGTGTCGAACACCTCGCGGGCCCGTCCCGGCTCGCCCTGGCCGATCAGCGCCCGCGTGAGGCCGGCGATACCCGCGGCATTGTCGGGCTCGTGCTGGACCACCTGCGCGTAGATCGACGCGGCCGCCCCGAAATCCTTTGCGTCCAGACGTTCCGCCGCCTGGGCCAACGCGTCGTCGAGGGGAGACGAGACCGTGGTTCCGGCCGCCTCCGCGAGCTTGTCGATGAACGCCTTCACCTGGCTTTCCGGCAGCGCGCCCTGGAACGCGTCGACCGGGCGTCCCCCCGAGAACGCGAACACGGCCGGGATCGACTGGATGCGCAGCTGCTGGGCGATTTCGGGATTCTGGTCGATGTCGATCTTGACCAGCTTGACCCCTCCGTTCGCGGCCTGGACGACCTTCTCCAGAATCGGCCCGAGCTGCTTGCAGGGCCCGCACCAGGGCGCCCAGAAATCGACCACCACCGGTGTATCCATCGAGGCGTCGATGACATCCGCCATGAATGTCTCGGTCGAGCCGTCCTTGATCGCGTCGGCGGGGGCGCCGCCCGGCTGTCCCAAGATCGGTTCCATCGTCGTGTCCCGTGCTTCAGCCTCGCCGAGGAGGTCGGCGACAAGATGGGTGAGGAGGCTCCCCGAAGCAAGCCCGGAGCTTCAGCGCGCCGCCGCCTCGCCGAGGTCGACGACCATCGGATCGTGGCCGAGCGCCCGGATGAAGCGCAGCAGATCCGCGGGCGCGATGGCCGTCGTCGCATCGTTCGACAGGGGGTGGAAATGCGCCCGCTCGGCTTCCATCACAGCGGTATCGATGACAGCCCGGACCGCGTGCCGGTCGTCGTTGATCAGCGCGAAGGGGGTGACCGCGCCCGGCACGACGCCGAGATGCGTGGCGAGCCGTTCGGGGCTGCCGAAGGACAGTCTCGCCGCGCCGATAAGCGGCGCGAGCGCCTTGAGGTCGAGGCGGCGGTCCTCCAGCGCGACGACGAGCCAGAGCACCCCCTTCTTGTCCTTGAGAAAGAGAGACTTGCAATGCGCGCCGGGCAGGCGGCCGCGCACCTTGCGGCTTTCCTCGACCGTGAACACCGGCGCGTGGGTATGGGTCTCGGTCTCGATCCCGAGCTCTTCCAGCCGCTCGAACAGGTCTCTCTGCCGGGCGGCGACGGTCTCCTGCGACACCGTATCGGTCATCCCTTCCCTCAACGCGGCGCTTGAAGTCGACTTGCCGCGACGAATATACTCCCCCGCGCCGGCGCGGGTGTAGCTCAGGGGTAGAGCGCAACCTTGCCAAGGTTGAAGTCGTCGGTTCGAATCCGATCACCCGCTCCATTTCGCCTCGAGGATCACGGATCGTTTCCATGAACAATGTCGGCAATTGGGTGCTTGGCGGCAGTTCGGCCGTGCTCGGCGTTTGCGGCCTGTTCGTGAGCGCCAAGGCGGGCCCCGGCACCGTCGGCTATTACGGCGGGCTCGCGATGTTCGCCATTTGCTTTCTGTTCGTCATGCACCTGATCCGGACGTCGGACAGCCACGGCTGAAGCGATCCGTCCGACCGGGGGCGGCCCGCTTACCCCCTTTTTCGCGCGACGATATGGAAGATGTGCCAGCGCTTGGGCCGGCCGCGCGGCGTGACGCTTTCGTCCTCCTCTTCCCGCAAGTGCTCGATGTCGAAGCCGTCGAGCAGCGCGTCGACCTCTTCCGCCGTATGAAATGTAATGGAGGGGTCGCCGACCCACTCGTCCCGATCGCCGTATAGCTGGCCGGCGAACCGGCCGCCGGGGACGAGCGAGGCGACCAGCCGCGACCACAGCCCGGGAAACGCCGGCGGCGGGCAAAGCGGCAGGGCGAAGCTGGAATTGACGAGGTCCGCCACGGGCCATTCGACGTCTTCGAAACGGCCGACGGCGGTCTTCAACACGCCGGTCCCGGGAAGATCGCCGCGCGCGGCGAGCCGTTCGATGGCCGTTTTCTCCGCGTCGATCGCGAGTACCGTCCAGCCGCGGCGCAGCAATTCGACGATATCGCGCCCCCCGCCGCAGCCCAGATCGACCGCCAGGCGGTTTCCCGCTGGCGCGCCGTCGAAGGCATCCAGCGCCCTCACCAGGGTGTCGCGCGGCGGCCGATGGCCGGTTTTCCCGTAATACGCGGACCACGCCCCGGGGCCGACGGCTGGCGTCGCGCGGGGCTCGTGCATTGCGGGCTTACGCGCGCAACCCGGCCGGCGGGAAATTGCCGGCGCGGCTTACCATCGCGGGCACGGGGCGGCCGAGCTGCGTCTCGATCCAGTGAGCGGTCTCTATCAGCGCCTCGATGTCGATGCCGGTCTCCACGCCGAGGCGGTCGAGCATGTAGGTCAGATCCTCGGACGGTATGTTTCCGGTGGCCGCGGGAGCGAACGGACAGCCGCCGATACCGCCGATGCTCGCATCGAGGGCATGAACTCCCGCCTCGACGGCGGCGAAGGCATTGGCGATGCCGGTATTCCGGGTGTTGTGGAAATGCCCGCGGAGCCGGGCGTCGGGGGCGAGGCGCGCGGCCTCCGCGAACATTTCGGCGACCTCGCCGGGCGCGGCGACCCCGATCGTGTCCGCGATGCCGATCTCGAACAGGCCGAGACTTGCGCAATGGGCGATCAGCCCGTGCACGCGTTCCGGCCTGACCTCGCCCTGGAACGGACAGCCGAAGGCCGCGCTGATCGTGGCGCTGCACCGGATGCCGGCATCCCGCGCGGCGACGGCGATGTCGTCGAGCACCTGGACCCCCTGCTCGATGGTGGTTCCCTGGTTCCGTTCGGAAAACGCATCGCTGGCGACCAGCGCGTAGTTGACTTCCTTGCAGCCGGCGTCCGCCGCACGGTCGAACCCGCGCCGGTTCAGCACGAGCCCGATATAGGTCACGTCGTCGTCCGACGGCAGACCCGCCATCACCGCCTCGGCGTCGGCCATCTGCGGAACCCGCCTGGGATTGACGAAGCTCGCGGCTTCGAGCCGGCGCACTCCGGCCGCCACGGCGCGGCGGATCAGTTCCAGCTTGACCTCGGTCGACAGGATCTCCGGCTCGTTCTGGAGCCCGTCTCGCGGCGACACCTCGACGAGTTCTATGCGGCGGGCGGACATTGGCGGCATCTCCTGAGGTCGGGTGCGGGGATTTTCGGGCAAGCGGGGCCGGCACTCAATCGAATTCGGCGGAGGAGGCGCGCGGGGCGGAGGCCGGGCTTCGTTGCCGCCCTTTCCGGCTTCGGCTAGACTGTGGATATGTTGGACGGCGTCGCGGGCCAGCGCTTTTGGCCGGGGATTGATCGGTGGTTGCGATGAACGATTGCCCGGCTCTGGTGCTGAACGCCGATTTCCGTCCGCTCAGCTACTTCCCGCTCTCTCTGTGGTCCTGGCAGGATACCGTCAAGGCGGTTTTCCTGGAGCGCGTCAACATCATCTCGGAATACGAGCGCGAGGTGCGCTCGCCGGGCTTTTCGATGCGCCTGCCGAGCGTGATCGCGCTCAAGCGGTACATCGCGATGTCGCGGCGCCCGGCCTTCACGCGGTTCAACGTGTTCCTGCGCGACCGGTTCGAATGCCAGTATTGCGGCGGGACGCCGGGAACGCCGGAACTCACCTTCGATCATGTCGTTCCGCGTTCGCGCGGCGGGCGGACCAGCTGGGTCAACGTCGTGAGCGCGTGCACCGTCTGCAACCTGCGCAAGGGCAGCCGGCTACCCAGGGAATGCGGGCTGCACCCGAGGCGGGCGCCGGTCGAGCCGTCCAACACGCTGTTGCAACACCACGGGCGCGCCTTTCCGCCGAACTACCTGCATGACAGCTGGCGCGATTTCCTTTACTGGGATTCGGAACTGGAAGCCGAGTAGCACGGGCTTGCGTTGTCGCCGCGGGGCCGAGACAATCCGGGGGAGTGCAGATCGATGGCCACGATCCTCGAAGAAAGACACATCGCCGACGAAGAACGCGCGGTCTGGCAAAGCGACGGCGCGGTCTGCCTGCGCGGCGCGGTGGCGCCGGAGTGGCTGGAAACGCTCGCCGACGGGATCGACGCCGCGATGGGCGATCCGAGCGACGTCGCCAAGGCCTACGGCGAGGGCGAGAGCCGGTTCCGCACCGACCACGGCATGTTCCTGCGCTTCGAGCAGTTCCGCCGCTTCATGCACGAATCGCCGATGGCCCGGCTCGCGGCCGAGCTGATGGGGGCGAGCCGGATCAACCTTTACGACGAACATCTGCTGGTCAAGGAGCCGGGCACGGATACTCCGACCTTCTGGCACCATGACCTGCCCTATTTCCGCATCAAGGGCTCGCAGATCTGCAGCTTCTGGGTACCGCTCGACCCGGTGACGGAAGCGACCGGCTCGCTCCGCTTCGCGGTGGGCTCCCACGCGTGGGGAAAACTGTTCCGCCCGGTAAAGATCGGCCAGGGCGATTTCGTGGCCGAGACCGAGCAGTTCGACGAGACGGTGCCGGACATCGACGGCGATCCGGATCGGTACCCCACGGTCTGCTTCGACCTCGAACCCGGCGACGTCGCGGTGTTCCACGGAGCGACGCTGCATTCCTCGAGCGGCAACCCGTTGCCGACGGCGCGCCGGGCGGTGTCGCTCCGGTTCACGGGAGACGACATCACCTGGTACCCGGGGCGCCATTCGCCGACCTTCTACGACGCGCCGCATCTCGTCGAAGGCGGCCCGATCGACGCCGAGATCTTCCCCCGCCTCTGGACGCGCTGACCGGTCCCCGCGCGGTCAGGGCCAGGCGACGACGGGCGGCAGCGACATCAATATCGCCTCCACGTTGCCGCCGGTCCTGAGCCCGAACTCGGTTCCCCGATCGTAGAGCAGGTTGAATTCGACGTAGCGTCCCCGGCGCACCAGTTGATGGGCGCGCTGCGCATCGGTCCACGGCGCCTCCATGCGCGCGCGCACGATCTCCGGGTAGGTCTCGAGAACGGCGCGGCCCACGCCCCGCGTGAACGCGAAATCGGCCTCCCAGTCGCCGCTGTCCAGATTGTCGTAGAAGATGCCGCCCGCGCCGCGGGGTTCGTCGCGGTGGGGCAGGAAGAAATACTTGTCGCAGGCTTCCTTGAACCGGGCGTGGCAAGCGGGATCGTAGGCATCGCAAGCGCGTTTCAGCGCGGCATGGAACGCGGCCGCCGCATCGTCGTCGGGATATATCGGGGTCAGATCGCCGCCGCCGCCGAACCAGGTCTTCGCGGTCACGATAAACCGCGTATTCATGTGCATCGCCGGGACCAGCGGCGAGCAAGGATGCGCGACGACGGATATGCCGCTCGCCCAGAAGCGCGGATCGTCCGCCGCGCCCGGGATCCGGTTTCGGAATTCCGGGGAGAACGCGCCGTGCACCGCCGAGAAGTTGACTCCGACCTTCTCGAACACGCGGCCCCTCATGATCGACATCTCGCCGCCGCCGCCGTCGCTCCCGTCTTCCACGGGCCGCTTCCATGTCGAGCGCTCGAACCGGCCGGGAACGCCGGACCCTTGCCGATGGGCGTCCTCAAGCGCCTCGAAAGCGGCGCAAAACCGGTCGCGGAGGGATTTGAACCACGCCGCCGCGCGTTCCTGCCGGGCTTCGATCGTCACTTGCCCCGCCTCCCCGACGCACCGCCATGCGCGGGCCCTGAGGGGCGGAAACGGAAATGGGTACTGGCCATGGCTTCGCGCGGCCGCGGGATGCGGGATCGCTCGGGCGTCTGCCGCATCGGGCCGCCGCTTGGTCCTTGATTTGACGACGGATTTGATTATACCCGTTCACCTGCCCGAGGCGCGATTTGCGTTGCGGGCAACGGTTTGGGATGCGGCCGTTCGGCTGCGTCCGAAGGCCGCGTTGCCGCCCCACCGGGGGGCGGGTAGTGTTCGCGGCCGCAAACCGAACGTGTTTTCCTGCCCTGCCGAGAGGTTCTTCTATGGCGGATTCCGAGGACACCAAGGCCGGGCCCGGCCACAGCGAAACGCGCCGCGATTTCCTGTATCTCGCGACAGGCGCGTTCGGCGCGGCGGGGAGCGCGGTTGCCCTGTGGCCGTTGATCCACCAGATGAGCCCCGCCGCGGATACGCTCGCGCTGGCGACCACGGAAGTAGACCTGTCTCCGATCGAGCAAGGCCAGAGCATCACCGTTGTGTGGCGCGGCAAGCCGGTATTCATCCGCCGCAGGACAAATGAAGAGATAACGGAAGCGCAAGCGGTCCAGCTCGACGATCTCCCGGACCCCCAGACAGACGGCCAGCGGACCAAGAAGCCGGAATGGCTGATCGTGGTCGGCGTCTGCACCCATCTCGGCTGCATCCCCAAGGGCCAGGCGACGGGCGACCGGAAGGGCGAGTACGGCGGATGGTTCTGCCCCTGCCACGGCTCGCATTACGACACCTCCGGACGCATCCGCAAGGGACCCGCGCCGAACAACCTGCCGGTCCCCACCTACGAGTTCCTGTCCGACAGCCTCGTGCGGATCGGTTAGGGGGGAAGGTCATGACGCAGCCCTGGATGAAGAACCGCCTGGTTCAGTGGATCGACTACCGCCTGCCGATGTTCTCCTTCATGGAGAAGGAGCTGATCGACTACCCGACCCCGCGCAATCTGAGCTACTGGTGGAATTTCGGTTCGCTCGCCGGGATCGTTCTGGTCATCATGATCGTGACCGGCATCGTGCTCGCGATGCACTACACCCCCCATGTCGATCACGCGTTCGACAGCGTCGAGCGAATCATGCGCGACGTGAACTACGGCTGGCTGATCCGCTACATCCACACCAACGGCGGGTCGGCCTTCTTCGTCATCGTCTACATCCACATTTTCCGCGGGCTCTATTACGGCTCCTACAAGTCGCCGCGCGAGATCCTGTGGATCCTCGGCGTGATCATCCTGCTCTGCATGATGGCCACCGCGTTCATGGGCTACGTGCTCCCGTGGGGCCAGATGAGCTTCTGGGGCGCGACCGTCATCACCAACCTGTTCTCGGCGGTGCCGATCGTGGGCGACGTCATCGTCACCTGGCTGTGGGGCGGCTTCACGGTGGACAACCCGACGCTCAACCGGTTCTACAGCCTGCACTACCTGATGCCGTTCGTGATCGTCGGCGTCGTCGCGCTGCACATGATATCGCTGCATCAGCACGGCTCGAACAACCCGCTCGGCATCGACGCCAAGGGGCCGCAGGACAAGATCCCCTTCCACCCCTACTACACCGTCAAGGACATGTTCGGGCTCTGCGCGTTCCTGACGATCTTCGCCGGTTTCGTCTTCTTCGCGCCCAACTTCTTCGGCGAGCCGGAGAATTACATCCCCGCCGACCCGTTGGTGACGCCGCCGCATATCGTGCCGGAGTGGTATTTCCTGCCTTACTACGCGATTCTCCGGTCGATCACCTTCGACATCTGGTTCCTGTCGGCCAAGCTGATCGGCGTGGTGCTGATGTTCGGCTCGATCCTGATCCTGTTCCTCGTCCCGTGGCTCGACCGTTCCCCGGTCAGAAGCGCGCGCTACCGGCCGATCTACAAGCAGCTGTTCTGGGTGCTGGTGATCGATTGCCTGGTGCTGGGCTGGGTCGGCGGCAACCCGCCTGAAGGGATATTCGTCGTCATCGGGCAGATAGCGACCCTCTACTATTTCGCGCATTTCCTGATCCTGATGCCGCTGCTCTCCTTCATCGAGACGCCGCGGCCGCTGCCGACCGGCATCGGCGAACCGGTCCTGGGAGGAGCGGGAGGGCCGCCGGCCGCCGCGGAACAGCCGATGGAGAAAGCGCAATGAAGCGGACCGTCGGCGCCGTCCTCGCAGCGATCGTCCTGATCGGCACCGGCCCGGCCTCGGCGGCGGGCGATGCCGCCGCGCCGCCGAGCATGAAGTGGTCCTTCGACGGGTTGTTCGGTTCGTTCGACCGCGCGGCGCTGAGGCGCGGCTTCCAAGTTTACACGGAAGTCTGCGCGGCCTGCCATTCGCTGCGCCTCGTCCACTACCGCAACCTGACGGCGATCGGCTTTTCGGCCGACCAGGTCAAGGAGATCGCGGCCGAATTCGAGGTCACCGACGGCCCCGACGCGGAAGGCGAAATGTTCGACCGCCCCGCCCGGCCGAGCGACCGGTTCGTGTCGCCCTTCCCCAACGACAATGCCGCGCGCGCCGCCAACAACGGAGCGATGCCGCCGGATCTGTCCCTGGTGACCAAGTCGCGCATCGGCGGCCCCGACTACATCTACGGGCTGATGGTCGGCTACAAGGACGCGCCGGACGACATGGAGATGTCGGAAGGCATGGAATACAACATGTTCTTCCCGGGCCATCAGATCGCCATGCCGGCGCCGTTGAGCGAGGAACAGGTCGAATACGCCGACGGGACGGAAGCGACGGTCGCGCAGATGGCGAAGGACGTGACCAACTTCCTGGTCTGGGCCGCCGAGCCCGAATTGGAGGAACGCAAGCGCGTGGGCGTCAAGGTGGTTCTATTCCTGGTCCTGCTCACGGGGATGCTCTTCGCCGTCAAGCGCGCGGTCTGGTCCAACATCCCGCATTGACGGCGGCCCGCGCCGTCCGGGGGAGACGCCATGGCGGAACCGGGGACGCCACCGGTCATCGGAATCGTCGGAGGCAGCGGCCTCTATGACATCGACGGGCTGACCGACCGGCGCTGGGAGTCGGTGGAGACGCCCTTCGGGGCGCCGTCGGACGAAATCCTGCTCGGAACGCTGGACGGGCAGAGGCTCGCCTTCCTGCCGCGCCACGGCCGGGGACACGCGACTCCGCCGGGCGAAATCAACTTCCGCGCCAATATCGACGCGTTGAAACGCGTCGGCACGACCGAAATCCTTTCTCTGAGCGCCGTGGGCAGCCTCGACGGGGACCTGGCGCCCGGCACCTTCGTTCTGGTGGACCAGTTCATCGACCGCACGTTCCAGCGCATCAAGACGTTCTTCGGAACCGGGCTGGTCGCCCACGTGTCCATGGCGGACCCGGTCTGTCCCCGGCTGGGGGACGCGCTGGAGGAGGCCGCCGCCGGCCTCGACATCGAGACCGAGCGGGGCGGCACTTATGTGGCGATCGACGGCCCCCAGTTCTCGAGCCGGGCCGAATCCGATCTCTACCGCCAATGGGGGGCCGAGGTGATCGGCATGACCAACATGCCGGAGGCCAAGCTCGCCCGCGAGGCGGAGATGTGCTACGCGACGGTGGCGATGGTGACCGACTACGATTGCTGGCATCCGGGGCATGACGACGTCACGGTGGAGGCGGTGATCGAAGTCCTGATGGAAAACGCCGCCCATGCCCGGGCGCTGGTGGAGGCGGTCGTCCCCTCTCTGGCGGGACGGCGGTCGGCCTGCCGGGCGGGCTGCCACACCGTCCTCGACACCGCCCTCATCACCCCGCCGGAGGCCCGCGACCCCGAGCTCACGGCCCGCCTCGACGCGGTCGCGGGGCGCGTCCTCGGGCAATGAAGGTCGACGGGATCCCGCGGCGGTCGATTCAGCTCGCCGCCGACGGCGAAACCGTCGAGATCGTCGACCAGACCAGGCTGCCGCATCGCTTCCAAACGCGGCGGCTCGCAACGTTGGAAGACGCGGTCGTGGCGATTCGCGACATGCGGGTGCGCGGCGCGCCGCTGATCGGCGCCACGGCGGCCTACGGGCTTTGCTTCGCCGTCCGCCGCGACCCGTCGGTCTCGACGATCGAGAACGCCTGTTCCACCCTCCTCGCTACCCGACCGACAGCGGTCAACCTGCAATGGGCGCTCGACGATATGAAGGCCCGGATCCTGGCGGTCGATGAGCCATGGCGGGTCGAGGCGGCATACGCGCGCGCGGCGGAAATCTGCGACGGGGATGTCGCGATCAACGCGGCGATCGGCGAGCACGGTGTGGATCTGCTGCGTTCCCTGGCGGATCACGGGACCGGAGCGGTCAACGTGCTGACCCATTGCAACGCGGGCTGGCTCGCCACCGTCGATGGCGGGACCGCCCTCGCCCCGGTCTATCGCGCCCATGACGCTGGAATCGACGTGCACGTCTGGGTGGACGAAACGCGGCCCCGCAACCAGGGCGCCGGGCTCACCGCCTGGGAGCTTGCCGCCCACGGCGTGCCGCACACGGTGATCGTCGACAACGCCGGCGGGCACCTGATGCGGGAGGGACGGGTCGATCTCTGCATCACGGGCACCGATCGGACCTGCGCGAACGGCGATGTCTGCAACAAGATCGGAACCTATCTGAAGGCCCTCGCCGCCTCCGACAACGGGGTCCCGTTCTACGTCGCCCTGCCCGGCCCGACCATCGACTGGGCGGCGCAGTCGGGCAACGATCTTCAGATCGAAGAACGCGCGGGCGAGGAGGTCTCGACCGTGACCGGCGAGACCGAAACCGGCGAGGTCCGGACCGTCCGCCTTACCCCGGCGGCGAGTCCGGTGTTCAACCCGGGCTTCGACGTGACGCCGGCACGGCTTGTAACGGCGCTCATTACCGAACGCGGGATCGCCGAGGCTTCGGCGGAAGGCCTGCTCGCGCTCTACCCCGAGCGCCGGCAGGCAGCCGCGGGGTAACCGCCATGCAAAGCCTCTATTCGGCCACGGACGCGGCTTCAACGGTCGCCCGTTACGAGGACGAGGGCGTCTCCGCGGACGTCGCGCTCCGGATCTACACGACGCGGCTTCTGGGAGGAGACCCGCGACTGGTGCTTCATGGCGGGGGCAACACATCGGTCAAGACGACCATGCGCGACCTGCTGGAGGAGTCCGTCGACGTGCTTTGCGTCAAGGGAAGCGGCTGGGACATGGCCCATATCGAACCTTCGGGCCTCCCCGCGGTCCGCCTCGATCCGCTTCGCCGCCTCGCCACCCTCGACAGGCTCAGCGACGAGGAGATGGTCGACTACCAGCGCGGCAATCTTCTCGAATCGCAGGCGCCCAACCCCTCGGTCGAGACCCTGCTGCACGCCTTCCTGCCGCACAAATTCGTCGATCACACCCATGCGGATGCGGTTCTCGCGCTGACCGACCAGCCGGACGGCGAGGCGATCTGCCGCGAAGTCTACGGCGGGACGATGGGGCTGGTCCCATACATCATGCCGGGTTTCCAGCTCGCCAGAGCCTGCGCCGCCGCCCATGCCGACGATCCATCGATCGAGGGGCTGATCCTCCTCAAACACGGCATCTTCACATTCGGCGAGACCGCGGAAGAAGCCTATGAACGGATGATCGCGGCCGTCAGCAAGGCGGAAGCGCGCCTGACACGGCGCACGGCCGCCGTTCCCAAGACCGCGCCGGACGTATCGGCCGCGGCGGTCGCGCCGATCCTGCGGGGACTCGCGAGCGGCGCCGGCCGGCTGATCCTCGACTTCCGGGGCGGCGACGAAATGCGCGCTTTCGTCGACGGGGAAGAGCTCGAACGCCGTGCGTCGGGCCCGGTGACGCCCGACCACGTGATTCGCACCAAACCGAGCCCGCTGATCCTCCCGCCCCCGCGTCCCGATGCGCTCGACGATTTCGCGCGGCAGGCGGAAGCGGCCGTAGCCGCCTTCGTGAGCGACTACGAAGGGTATTTCGAGCGCAACAACACGAACCGGGCGGACCCCAAACGGACGCTGGACCCCTATCCCCGGGTGATTCTGGTGCGCGGGCTCGGGCTGTTCGGGCTCGGCAGCTCGGCGAAAGCTGCCGCGGTGGCCGCGGACCTCGCGGAGACGACGGCACGGGTGGTCACGGCGGCGGAGTCGATCGGCCGCTTCGAAAGCATTTCGGAAGCCGACATCTTCGACATCGAGTACTGGTCGCTCGAACAGGCAAAACTCGGCAAGGCAAGCGCGAAGCCGCTCTCCCGCCGGATCGTCGCGGTGACCGGCGGGGCGTCGGGTATCGGCCGGGCGACGGCGGAAGCGTTTGCGCGCAAGGGCGCCGAGGTTGCGATCCTCGACCGGGACCGCGACGCGGCGGAGAGCGCGGCGGATGCCGTGGGCGGCCGCGCTTTCGTTTGCGACGTCACCGATCCTGCATCGGTTATGTCGTCTTTCGATGCCATCGCCGAATCTTTCGGCGGAATAGACATTCTTGTGTCGAATGCCGGCGCGGCGTGGCAGGGCAGGATCGGAGATGTCGACGAGTCGACGATCCGCGAGAGCTTCGAGCTCAACTTCTACGGCCACCAGCGCGCGGCCCAGGCGGCGGTGCGCATCATGCGGGCGCAGGGTCTCGGCGGCGTGCTTCTGTTCAACACCTCCAAGCAGGCGGTGAACCCCGGCCCCGAGTTCGGTCCCTACGGCCTGCCCAAGGCGGCGACGCTGTTCCTGATGCGGCAATACGCGCTCGACCACGGGGCCGAGGGAATCCGGGCCAACGCCGTCAACGCCGACCGCGTAAGGAGCGGGTTGCTGACCCCGTCCATGATCGAGGAACGCGCGAGGGCGCGAGGCGTCTCGATCGAGGACTACATGGCCGGCAACCTGCTCGGGAGCGAGGTGACGGCGGAGGATGTCGCCAGCGCATTCGTCGACCTTGCGCTCGCCGAAAAAACCACCGGCGCGGTGCTCACCGTCGACGGCGGCAACATCGCCGCGGCGCTCAGATAGCGCACTCCCGGAGGGCGCCCGGTTCGCACGGGACGGTTTCGGCCCCCTCACCCCGACCCTCTCCCCCGCGGGGGAGAGGGAGACTCGTTCCAAGCTCTCCCTGCCGTCCCCCCTCCCGCTTGCGGGAGGGGCCGGGGGAGGGCGGACGCCGCCAAGCTATCCGGATAAGCCCCTATCGAAGGGGCACGCCTCGGGCGCGACGGCGCTATCCGACGTGCTCGGCGAACAGGGCGAGAGCGCGTTCGTGACAGCGGGCCTCGGCGCCCGCGTTGTAGACGTCCCGGTCGTCGCAGCAAAAGCCGTGCGCGGAATCGTCATAGATGAACGTCGGGACGTCGGGATGGGCGTCCCGGATCGCCTGCACGTCGCCCATCGGGATCGCGTGGTCCTTGTCGCCGAAATGCATCTCGATCGGCATGCGCGGCGTATCGTCGGCCGCGCGCGCGGCGATTCCGCCGCCGTAGCAGCTCACCGAACAGGCGAGGCTGTCGAGGTTGCAGCCGCTGATCCAGGCGACATAGCCGCCGAAGCAATAGCCGATCAGCCCCACCTTGCCGGCGTCCGACACCGCCTTCGCCGCGGCATCGACATCGGCCAAAATCCACTCGTCGGAGAGGCTGCCGCGGAGCTCGCGCCCCTTGCCGAACGACACCTCGTCATAGCCGAGCTCGACGCCCTTCTCGGTGCGGTCGAACAGCGCCGGCGCGATCGCCGCGTAGCCCTTCCCGGCGAACATGTCGACGAGATGCTGGACATGGCTGTTGACGCCGAAGATCTCCTGAATAACGACGACGCCGCCCTTCGCGGCCCCGGACGGATCGGCCCGGCAAGCGTCGAGCGTGTGGCCGTCGCCGGCGGTAAGCGTAACGGTTTGTCCCATGTCCCTTGTCTCCCCTGAATGGAATTGATGGCGGCCCGGAAGCGGGCCGGCGATGGCGGAATTCTAGCCCGGACTTCTCACCAGTGTCACTGCCTGCGTCGCGCCCGGGCGTTCGATCCGCAAGGAGCGGGCCGAAGAGCGTAGCGGGAACTACGGTCGAGGCCCGCGACGCCGCGGGCGGACGCCTGGGCGCGACCCGAAGGGCGGCGCTGTCCGGCCGACAGGGTGCGTCGAGGCGCTTGCCCGATGTCCCCGCATCGCGCCGCGCGCCTCTCCTGCCCTGTCGGCCGGACAGCGCCGCGCATGCCATGACACTGGTGAGAAGTCCGAGCTCGCGTCAAACGTTGAAACGAAAAAGGATCACGTCCCCGTCGCGGACGATGTAGTCGCGGCCTTCCCGGCGCATCTTGGCGGCCTCCTTGGCGCCGACCTCGCCGCCGCACTCCACGTAGTCTTCGAACGCGATGGTTTCGGCGGCGATGAATCCGCGCGCGAAGTCGCTGTGGATCTTGCCAGCCGCATCCTGGGCCCGCGTGCCCCGCGCGACCGTCCAGGCGCGGGTCTCGGTCGGCCCGGCGGTGAAAAAGGTAATCAGGCCGAGCAGGTCGTAACCGGCCCGGACGACCCGGCCGAGCCCCGTTTCCGCCAGACCCAGGGTTTCCAGGAAATCCCGCCGTTCGGGCTCGTCATCGAGCCGGGCAATCTCGGCCTCGATCGCGGCGGAGATCACGACGGACGGGGCGCCCTTTTCCCCGGCCCATCGAGCGATCCGGCGTGCGTGCTCGTTGCCCTCCGCGGCGGCGTCCTCGTCGACATTGCAGACATAGAGCATCGGCTTTGCGCTCAGTAGCTGCATCTGCTCAAACAGCTTCTCTTCGTCCTTTTCGATCTCGAGCTCGCGCGCGGGCCGGCCGTCCTCCAGCACGGCGGTCGCGCGCTCGACCATGCCGCGCATGGCGATCGCGTCCTTGTCGCCGCCCCGCGCCTTCTTCACCAGCGGTTCGAGCCGGCGGACGAGACTGTCGAGATCGGCCAGCATCAGCTCGGTCTCGACGGTTTCCGCATCGGCGACGGGGTCGACCGATCCGGCGCGATCGACGTCATTGCCTTCGAAGCAGCGCAACACATGGGCGATCGCGTCGACCTCGCGGATATGGGCGAGGAACTGGTTGCCCAGCCCCTCCCCCCGGCTCGCGCCCTGCACGAGCCCGGCGATATCGAAGAAATCGAGTTGGGTCGGCGTGATCTTGGCGGACTTGGCGAGGACCGAGATCTCGGCGAGGCGGTCGTCCGGCACCGCGATGCGGCCGAGATTGGGCTCGACCGTCGAAAACGCGTAGTTCGCCGAAACCGCCGCGTCAGACTGGACGAGGGCGTTGAACAGGCACGACTTCCCGACATTGGGAAGCCCGACGATGCCGCACCGGAAACCCACTAGATCGTATCCGCTCTGGATGGAACCGTTGCGGTGCGGCGCCGGGGCGTCCCTCGATACGGCGCTGGCGCGCCTGCTCGGGATGAGGCAGATTCTTCGTCACCCTCACCCTGAGTAGCCGCGAAGCGGCGTATCGAAGGGGGCATATAAGGATAGCTTGACAGGGGCGTGGGCAGCCGCCCGGGGGACGTCGAGGCGCGTCCGGTTCGCACGGGACGGTTCGGCCCCCTCACCCCGGCCCTCTCCCCCGCGGGGGAGAGGGAGTTTCCTTGCCCGCTCCTTCTTACTTTCCCCCCTCCCGCTTGCGGGAGGGGCCGGGGGAGGGCGGACGCCGTCAAGCTATCTATATAAGGCCCTGTCGAAGGGCGGGGCTCCGCCGCGTCCGCAGTTTCGATCGAAACCGACACGTGCTACCCGCCGGTCCCCGCGCCTTCGGCGGTTTCGGGTTTAGGGGGCTTGGGCCGCGGGCAGAGCAGCGCCACCTTGGTCATGAAGCCCGGATTGTCGCCCGCCACGGCAAGCGGCAAGGCTTCGGCGACGGCTTCGGCAAGCTGCGCGAACAGCGGCCGTTCCCCGGCCGAGAAATCGCCGAGCACATGGCGCAGCACGCGATGCTTGTCGCCGGGATGCCCGATCCCGACGCGGATCCGGCGGTAGTCCGGCCCGATCTGCGAATGGAGGCTGCGAAGCCCGTTATGTCCGGCATGGCCGCCGCCCTTCCGGATCAGCACCTTGGCCGGCGCGAGGTCGAGCTCGTCATGGATGACGATCGCGTCGCGGGCGCGCAGCTTGTAGAAATTGAGCGCCGCGCGCACCGCGCGTCCGGACTGGTTCATATAGGTCTCCGGCTTCAGCAGCAGGATCCGTTCGCCGGCGATCTCGCCGCTTCGGGCACGGCCCTGGAAACGGCGCCTCGGGGGCGAAAGCCCGTAGCGGGCGCCGATTACGTCGGCGACGACATAGCCGATATTATGCCGCTGGCGGGCGTATTTGGACCCGGGATTGCCGAGCCCGACGATGATCAACATGGGTTCGGGAGGCGCGGCCGCGCGCTAGTCTCCGTCGCGAGACGCGGCGGCAGCGTCCGAAGTCTCGCCACCGGTATCGCCGTCTTCGGCACCCTCCGCGCCTTCCTCGGCGCCCTCTTCGCCCTCGACCTCTTCTTCCTCTTCTTCGTCCACCGCCATCACCGTCGGGGCGGCGATGGTCGCAACGGTGAAGTCGCGGTCGGCGATGGAGAACGCGACGCCCTCGGGCAGGGAGATCGCGCTGGCGTGGATGGCGTCGCCGATCTCCAGGCCCGCGACATCGATCTCGAACTCGTTCGGGATGTTGTCGGCGGTGCACTGCACCTCGACCTCGTGGCGGACGATATTGAGTACGCCCCCCCGTTTGAGGCCCGGGGAGTCGTCCTCGTTGAGGAAACGCACGGGAACCGCGACGTTGAGCTTGCGGCTCGCCGAAAAACGCAGGAAGTCGACATGGAGCGGTGCGTCGGTGACCGGGTGGAACTGTACCTCGCGCGGCAGCACGCGGTGTTTCTCGCCATCGACCTCGATATCGACCAGGCGGATGAAGAAGCCCGGCTGACCGAGCTCCCGGTCGAGAAGCGGCCGTCCGACATTGACCATCACCGGCTCGAGCTGGTTGCCGTAGATCATGCCGGGGACCATTCCGTTCCGACGCACGGCGCGCGCCGCGCCCTTGCCAACGCCTTCGCGGGGCGTCGCTGCGATGGTGCTCACATCGGCCATGATGTCCTACCTCTCAGCGCCGGTCCCGCCCGTCGCGCCGGCAGAGTCCGGCGGCGCTGTTCGCGGGTCCCGATTGTCTCGTGGAGCGCCGCGTTTTATCCCCTCGCAGGGGTTTAGTCAAACAGGCTCGATACCGATCTTTCCTCGGCAATCCTGAGCATCGCTTCGCCCATCAGGGGGGCGATCGAGATCTGCCCGACGGTCTCGGAGACCCGCACGGCCTCGGTGGTCAGGATGCTGTCGGTGGTGATCAGCCGGGACAGCGCCGAGGTCGAGGCGCGCGCCACCGCGCCGCCGGACAGCACGCCGTGGGTGACATAGGCCGCGACCGATCCGGCGCCGTGCTCGGCCAGGGACTGGGCCGCGTTGCACAGTGTGCCGGCGGAATCGACGATGTCGTCGATCAGGACGCAGGTTCGCCCTTCGACGTCGCCGATCACGTTCATGACCTCGGACACACCCGCCCGCTCGCGCCGCTTGTCGATGATCGCGAGGTCGGTGTCGAGGCGCCGCGCGACCGCGCGGGCGCGGATCACGCCGCCGACATCGGGCGAAATGATGGTGAGCTTGTCGCGGCCGATATTTTCCTCGATGTCGCGGACGAAGACGGGCGCCGCGAACAGGTTGTCGAGCGGGATGTCGAAGAACCCCTGGATCTGCCCGGCATGCAGATCCATGGTGAGCACCCGGTCGGCGCCCGCGGTGGTGATCAGATTGGCCACCAGCTTCGCCGAGATCGGCGTCCGCGGACCCGATTTCCGGTCCTGGCGGGCATAGCCGAAATAGGGGATGACCGCGGTGATGCGCCGCGCCGAGCCGCGCTTCAGCGCATCGAGCATCACCAGCAGTTCCATAAGGTTGTCGTTTGCCGGGTAGGACGTCGACTGGACGACGAATACATCCTCGCCGCGCACGTTCTCATGGATTTCGACGAAACACTCCATATCCGAGAAGCGCCGGATGCTGGCGTCGGTCAAGGGAAGCTGCAAATAGGCCGAAATGGCCTCTGCCAGCGGGCGGTTACTGTTTCCGGCGAGGATTTTCATCGCGATCGTTCGGAAGGCAATTACGAGCGCAGATACGACCGGTCGTGCACGGTCGTGTCCTGTCCGGGGGGCGGGTTTTCGATCGCTTCCTCCAGCGATTGGGCCTCGCGCCATTCGTCGGGCGGGCGGATTTGTCCGGGCCTGCCAATCTGGTCCAGGCCCCAATAGATTTCGAGCCGGTGGTTGTCGGGGTCGCGGAACTCGACCGCGACCTGGCAACCGGCGCGGCGCCGGCCGTGAAAGTCGATCCTGACGCCGTGCTCTTCAAGGTGATCGCGGGCCCGGAGCACCTCCTCGAGCGTCGCGACCTCGAAGGCCATGTGGTCCAGTTCGGTGTTGTCGACCTCTGCGTCCAGCCCGCCGACCAGCGCGACGCCGTGGTGGTCGGCGTTGCAGCGCATGAACACCATGCCGCCGGGCATCATGGTCTCGGGATAGACGTCGGACACCTTGAAGCCGAGAACGTCGGTATAGAAGGCTGCGGAGCGCGCGATGTCGCGCACCTTGAGCACCACGTGGCCGATCTTGCGAACCGCGAAGGGAAGTCCCGCCGGCGTCTCCCGCCCGGCGAGCGCCGACACGTCTTTGTGCGCGAGCCCGTCCAGATCGACGACGCCGCGGCCGCGTTCGAGTGCCATCCTGTTTCCTTTCGGCGATGGAATCCCGGCCAATATAGGCAACCCGCCGAAACAGCGGCAAGCGGCCTTGCCGGCGGTCGATTCCGTCCGGCGAACCCGCTGCAAAACCGGGTTCTAGGCCGCCTTCGCCTGCCGGATCGCCTGCCAGACGGCCTGCGGGGTCGCCGGCATCTGGAGGTCGACGACGCCGAGAGGTCGGACCGCGTCGAGGATGGCGTGCATCACCGCCGGAAGGGCGGCGACCGTTCCCGTTTCGCCGGCGCCCTTGACGCCGAGCGGGTTGGTCTCGCACGGCACCTCGACGTCGTCGAGCACGAATGACGGAAGATCGTCGGCGCGCGGCATGCAGTAATCCATGAAGGAACCGGACTGGAGCTGTCCCGACTCGTCGTCGTAGACGACATGCTCGAACAACACCTGGCCGATGCCCTGGGCGAGCCCGCCATGGACCTGGCCTTCGAACAACAACGGGTTGATGATCAGCCCGGAATCGTTGACCGCCGAATAACGGAGCAGGTCCACCTCGCCGGTGTCGGGATCCACCTCGACCTCGCAGATATGGCATCCGTTGGGGAAGTTGCCGTTGGTGGGAGTGAACGTGCCGGTCGCTTCAAGCCCGATGCCGAATTCCTCCGGCCAGCCCATCGGCATGAAAGAGGCCCGTGCGATATCGACGATCCCGACCGCCTTGTCGGTACCGGCGACGGTGAATTGCCCCTCGGCGAACTCGATATCGGCCTCGGCCGCCTCCATCAGATGGGCGGCCATGCGCTTCGCCTTGGCGATCACCTGGTTTGCCGCGTCCTTGAGCGCCGCACCGCCCACGGTGACGGAGCGGGAGCCGTAGGTGCCGCGCCCGTAGGCCACCTGGTCGGTATCGCCCTGCACAAGGCGGACGCTCTCGAACGGCACGCCCAGCCAATCGGAGACCATCTGCGCATAGACCGTCTGGTGGCCCTGGCCGTGGCTGTGGGTTCCGGCGGCAACCGTCACCCCGCCCGCGGGATCGAAATAGAGTTGCATGCGGTCGTTGAACGGCGCGCCGATCTCGATGAAATAGGTGATGCCGAGGCCGCGCAGCCTGCCGGCGGACTCGGACTCTGCCTTGCGGCCCACGAACCCGTCGCGGTCGCCGAGCGCCACCGCCATGTCGGCGATCTTCTCGAACTCGCCGGTGTCGTAGACCGTCATGATGGCGTTCTGATACGGCATGTCGTCGGGCGCGATGTAATTTCGCCGCCGCAATTCGACGGGATCGACGCCGAGCTCGGTCGCCGCCCGGTCGACCAGCCGCTCGATGATGTAGCAGGCTTCCGGCCGCCCGGCGCCGCGATAGGGGGCGATCGTGTTGGTGTTGGTGAACACCGCGTCGATGGAGAGATAGGCGGCCGGGAGGTCGTAGTTTCCGGCATACATGGTCGAGCCGAGCCCGACCGGAACGCAGGCCGCCTCGCCGAGATAGGCGCCGACCGCGTGGTCGGTCTCGGCCCGCATGGCGAGAAACCGGCCTTCGGCGTCGAGCGCGAGCTCGGCTTCGGTCACCGCGTCCCGGGCATGCGCGTCGCTCTGCAGACTCTCGGTCCGGTCGGCGGTCCAGCGCACCGGCCGCGCGAGGCGGCGCGCGGCGATCGCGCAAAGCGCGTCCTCGGGATAGACGGCGTTCTTCATCCCGAACCCACCCCCGACATCGGGGCTGATCACCCGGAAATTGCCCTCCGGCTTGTGGAAGATGTGGGAGAGATGGCTGCGCTGGGCATGCGGCGACTGGTTCTCGGTGTACATCGTGACGTGATCGGTCGCGGGCACGTAGTCGACGATCGTCGCCCGGGGCTCCATCGCGTTGCAGCTCAGCCGGTTGTTCACCAGGCTGAGCCGCGTGACATGCGCGGCCCTTGCGAACGCGGCGTCGGTGGCGGCCTTGTCGCCGCGCTCCAGGGTGAACCAGATGTTGTCCGGCGCCTCGTCCCACACCGCGGGCGCGCCGGGCTCGGTCGCCCGGCCGGGCGCGGTGGCCGACGGCAGGATCTCGTAGTCGACCGCGATCGTCTCCGCCGCGTCCATCGCCCGGTCGAGCGTTTCGGCGACGACGAAGGCCACCGGCGTCCCGACATGGCGCACCCTGTCGCCGGCGAGAACGGGGTGGAGCGGGTTGAATTTCGGCATCGGCGCGCCGAACGCCATCGGCGGAATGAAATGCGGGATGCCGTCGATCCCCTCTTCCTCGATATCGGCGCGGGTGAGCACGAGCAGCACGCCGGGCGCGTTGCGCGCGCCCTCCGCGTCTATCGAGCGGATCGCGGCCGCGGCATGCGGCGAGCGCAGGACGTAGCCGTGGACCTGTCCCGGCAGGACGATGTCGTCTACATAGCGACCCTCGCCCTTGAGAAAACGCGGGTCTTCCGTGCGCGAAACCGGTTGTCCGACACCGAACTTCATCTGATTCCTCCAGCGGATTCGGGAGCGCGCGCAGTGTCGCGGCCGGCCCCGTCCAAGTAAAGGAGAGACCGGTCGCGGGGTCTTCCCCTGTCGCCCTTCCCGAGTCATCCTGCGGCCGGAAGAACCGGGAGAAGACGATGGACCGGGCACGTGTCCCGCTGATCGACATCGAGCCCTATTTCAGCGGCGACGCTGCTTCGCGCCGCCGCGTCGGCAAGGCGGTCGGCGCGGCCTGCGCCGATATCGGGTTCTTCTCGATCGCCGGCCACCGCGTCGATCCGAAAATCGTGGCCGATCTGCGCCGCACCTCTCACGAGTATTTCGCCCTGCCCGATGCGGAAAAGCGGAAATGCGTCCACACCGTTGCCGGGACGCCACGGGGCTTGCGGGTCTACGAGGGGGAGGCGCTCGGCCGCGCTGCGGGGCGGGAGGCGATGCCCGACCTCAAGGAGTTCTATCATTTCGGCAGGGAAACCTGGCCGGACGATCCCTATTACACGGGCGAGGAAGGGAGGCGCTATTTCATCCCGAATATTTGGCCCGATCGTCCGGCCGATTTCGGGCACGCGGCGGGAACGTACTACGCCGCGATGGAAGAGCTGGTGGGTCATCTAATGCGGCTCGCGGCGCTTGCGCTGGATCTCGACGAAGACTGGTTCGTCGACAAGATCGACCGCCACGTCACCGCCATGCGGATCAACCACTACCCGCCACAGCCGATGGCGCCGCCGGAAGGGCAGATCCGCGCGGGCGCGCATACCGATTTCGGCACCTTCACGATCCTTATGGGCGAGGACGAACCGGGCGGGCTGCAGGTCCAGGACCGCGACGGTCGCTGGTACGACGTGGAAACCCGGCCGGAAGCCTTCGTGGTCAATGTCGGCGACCTGTTCCGGCGCTGGACCAACGATGCCTGGACGTCGAACTTCCACCGCGTGGTGAACCCGCCGGCGGAGATCGGACCGAGCGCGCGGCGCATCTCGATCGGCTTCTTCCACCAGCCCAACTACGACGCGGAGATCGCCTGCCTGCCGACCTGCACCGATGCGGCGCGGCCGCCGCTTTACCGCCCGGTCACGTCGGGCGCGTTTCGCGATATCCGCTACGACGAAACCGACATTCCCGACACCCAGGCCGCGGCGATTTCCCAGGAGGCATGAGATGGCGCATACCGAACACCTGACCGTCAGCGGCAGCTCGATGCCGGTCTATGTCGACGCACCCGAGGGGCCGGGGCCGCATCCGGGCGTGGTCGTGACCCATCACCGGGGTGCGCTCGACGACTTCACGCGGAAATTCGTCGAAGACCTGGCAGCCGCCGGCTACATCGCCGCGGCGCCGCTCTTCTACCACCGGCGCCCGGACGGCGAGGACACGATGCAATCGATGGGCGCGCTCGACGACATGGAGCTGATCGCCGATATCGCCGCGACCGCGGACTATCTGCGCGGCCGCGCCGACCATCGCGGAGGCGCGCTGGGCATCGTCGGGCATTGCATGGGCGGGCGCTGCGCGTTTCTCGGCGCTTCCACCTACAGCGCGTTCACCGCATGTGGAATCTTCTACGGCGGCAACATCTTCAAGCCGTGGGGCGAGGGAAACCCCGCGCCGATCGCGCGGGTAGACAAAATCGGCTGCCCGGTCGTCGGATTCTTCGGCAACGAGGACGAGAACCCCTCGCCGGAGGACGTGGCCAGGATCGATGCGGCGATGAGCGAACACGGCATCGATCACGTCTTCCACGCCTATGACGGCGCCGGCCACGCGTTCCAGAACTTCCTTGGCCCCAACTACCGCGAAGAACAGTCGAGGGACGCGCAGGAGAAGCTGATCGCCTTCTTCGAGCGAACCCTGGAGCCTGCCGTCTAGTCGGGCGAAGCGATGGCGGCGGCGCGGCGGCATGTTGAAATCGCCGGCGCCGGATTCGCCGGGCTGACCGCGGCGGCGGCCTTCGCCCGGCGCGGCTGGAGCGTCCGGGTTCACGAGGCCGGGGACCGCCTGCGAACCGCCGGCGCCGGGATATACATCTACGAGAACGGGTTGAAGGTGTTCGAGGCGGTGGGCGCCTACGAAGCCGCCACGCGGGGCGCCTTCCCGGGCCGCGCCCGCGAGATGCGCGACGACCGGAACAATACCATCGCCCGTATCGAATGGCCGGCGGGCGGACCGATGCGGATGTTCTCGATTGTCCGCCAGACCTGCATCGACGCACTCGCGGCGGCGGCGGCGAAGGCGGGGGCCGAAATCGTGACCGGGTCGGAGGTCGCGGGCGCGGAACCGGACGGGGTGCTGGTCCTCGCCAACGGCCGGCGCCACAAGGCGGACCTGGTGATCGGCGCGGACGGGGTGGGCTCGCCGACCCGCGACTCGCTCGGCCTGATGCGGTCGTTCAGGCAGCTCCCGGACGGCGCGATCCGCCTCCTCGTTCCGCGCACCGAGGAGGAGCGGCGGAGCGCGGAGACCCAGACCTACACCGAGTACTGGTCGCGCCGGCGCCGACTGCTTTACACGCCGGTTTCGGACGAGGCCGTCTATCTCGCCCTGCTATGCCCGGTGACCGACGGGGAAGCGCAGCGCATACCGATCGACGTCGACCTCTGGACCCGGACTTACCCGCATCTCGAACGATTGTTTCCGAGGATCGGCGACCGGGGACGGTGGGATCCGTTCGTCGTCATCCGGCTGAAGCGCTGGTCGGCCGGGCGGGTCGCCATGATCGGCGACGCGGCGCATGCGATGGCTCCGAATTTGGGCCAGGGCGGCGGATGCGGGATGATGAACGGGCTCGCGCTCGCGGTTTATCTCGACCGGCACGACGACATCGTGGCGGGGCTCGCGGAATGGGAGCGACAGGAGCGCCCGCTCACCGACCACACCCAGCGCATTTCCACGATCTACGGCTGGCCGGGACGCTGGCCGCCACGGCTGCGCGCATGGTTCTACGACTTCGCCCACAAGAATTCGTGGATCGAGCGGCATCGGCTGCGCACGGCGACCCACGTTCCGCTGGGTTGGACGGCCGAACCCGGGGCCTCCGCGGAGTAGCAGGAGGAAAGCCGCCGCGCGCCCTACCCGTCCGCCGCCGCCCGGGCGCGCAGCTCGGACCGCAGAACCTTGCCGTTGACGGTCTTCGGCAGGGCGTCGAGGAAGTCGATGGCCCTCGGGTACATGTAGGGCGGCGCGGTCGCCTTGACGTGGTCCTGGAGCGTGGCAGCGAGGCCTCCGTCCGTCGCGTGGCCCGGGGCGGCCACGACATAGGCCTTGACGATCGCGCCCCGCACGCCGGCCGGGTCGGGCGCGGGCACGCAGGCGCATTCGAGCACCGCCTCGTGCCGCAGCAGCGCCGTTTCGACCTCGATGGGGGAGATGTTGTAGCCGGCCGAGACGATCATGTCGTCGTGGCGGCCGACATAGCGGAAATACCCCTCCGCATCCCTGGTGACCACGTCGGGAAAGACGTTCCAGCCGTTCCGGACCAGCTCGCGCTGGCGCTCCTCGTTCCGCCAGTAGACGGTGCCGGTGCACCCCCGGACCGCCATCAGCCCGCGCTCGCCGTCCGCCACCGGGGCGAGTGTCTCCGGATCGAGCGCCGCGACCTCGTAGCCGGGCGCCGCGCGCCCCAGGGTCCCCGACCGCGCAATCCGGCCGGGCTCGCTGGACGAGACGAAGACGTGGAACATCTCGGTGGTGCCGATGAACTGCTCCAGCACCATGCCGCTCGCCTCGCGCCACAGCGACTCGGTTTCGGGCAACAGCGGCTCGCCTCCGGTCATGCTGCGCCGCAGGCTCCCGATCCGGGCCCGGTCGAGCCCCGCCGCCATCAGCCGGTAGTACGAAACGACGGCGGTGAACACGGTGACGCCGTAGCGTTCGATCGCCGCGAGCGACGCCTCGACCGACTTGTCGGGCTCCAGCACGGCGGCCGATCCGAAACGGGCCGGGAAGATCGCCGTCAGCCCGTAGCCGAGCGCGAACGGCACCGAGGGCGGACCGCCGATCACGTCGTGCCCGGTCGGGCCGACGCAATGCTTCCAGTAGGAATCGGCGGCCGCGATCAGGTCGCGGTGGCAGTGGCAGGTGCCCTTCGGGCGCCCGGTCGAGCCGGAGGTATAGAGGATGAGCGTGAGATCCTCGGCGTGGCTGTCGTAGTAGCCGGGCTCGGGCGCGGTCTCGGGCAACAGCGCGGACAGCGAGGCAAGGCGGCCCTCCGCGTCCCCGTCGGCAACCGCGGGCGTCACGCCCGGCGTCGCCGCGACCGCCGCCGCCATTTCGTCGAGCAGCGCGGCACTGGCGACGGCAAAACGGGCGCCCGAATCCTCGATCCGATAAGCGAGATCGTCAGCGCGGAGTTGGACATAGGTGGGAATCGGCACGGCGCCGATGGCATGCGCGGCCAGCAGCACATAGACCAGCTGAGGCGTGTCGGCGATCCGAACCACCACGCGGTCGCCCGGCCCGACGCCGAGGGCGCGGAGAGCCGCGGCGTAACGGTGAACCGACGCACGGAGCGCGCGGTAGTCGATCGCCTCGTCTCGATGGTAGTAGGCGACCCGCCCGCCCCAGCCGGCGTCAATCGCCCCTTCGAGCAATACCTCCGCCACGTTCATGCGCTCGGGATAGTCGAGCCCGGGCAGGTCGAAGCGAAGATCGGGGCGCGCGTCCGCCGGGCAGAGTTCGCCGTACTTGTTCATCCGCGGGGAATCAGGCGCGGCCGAGCGTGTCCATCAGCCTGCCGTAACCCGGCACCGGATCGCGGATGTCCAGCCGCTTGAGGCTGTGCCAGACCATCGCCTGGTTGCTGGTCACCACGGGCTTCCCGAGATCGCGCTCCAACGGCTCGATCGCTTCGGCGGCGCGAATCGCGGTGCAGGAAATGAAATAGGCGTCGGCATCGTCGTCCTGCTGGCGCTTCACCCTGCGGTACCATTCGCCGGGCTCGACCGCGATCATCTGCGTGCCGCTGCCCGAGATTCCCATCCCGGTCTCGCTCAGCACGGAGATCTGATGGCTCTCCAGATAGGCGACCTCGCGGTCGTTGGTTTGCTGGGTATAGGGGGTGGTCAGCACGATCCGCCGGGCGTCCAGGGTATCGAAGGCGTCCATCACCGCCTTGGAGGTCGAGGTCGCGGGCGTATCGGTCTTCTTCTCGATGCGCTCGATGATCTCGTCGTCGAACCCCTGCCGGAACATCGACGCCGCGGTGCAGTGGAAGACGATCAGATCGACCTCGGCATCGGCGAGCAGGCTCGCCCCCTCGTCGACCCCTTCGACCATCCCGAGGATGTCCTCGTCGGTGGAGCCGGAAAGCCGCAGCCTCGTGGTGTGGACCGACACGCCGTCCGGCGTTATCGCCTGGATCAGCGGTTCCGCGGCCGAGTTGACCGAGGGCAGCAACATGCCGATGCGGGCTCTCCAACCGTACATTCGAAGCTCCTTGCACGTAGGCGGTTCCGGGACCCTCGCATCTCGCCGAACGGACGGCAAGTCACCGGGTCTCGCCGAGTGCGACGGCGCCGAGCCCGAGGACGATCAGGACGAGTCCCGCGAGGTTGGTGACGGTCAACGCCTCGCCGAGGATCGCCGTCGAGGCGATCATCCCCGCCACCGGGGTGGCGAGGAAAAGCAGAGAGGAAGTGATCGCCGGAAGCGACCGGGCGATCGCGACGATGCCGAGCACCGTGAGCGTGGTCGCCAGCGGCCCGGCGTAAATCAGCAGCCAGACCAGCGCGGAGGACCAGCGCACCGGCTCGCCCGCTTCGAGGACGAGGCCCAGCAGTGCGGCCACCAGCGTGGCCGCGAGCATCTGCCAGGGCGCGAGCTGGAACGGGCTCTGCCGCCATACGTGGTGCCGCATGTGGAGGAGCGTGATCGCCCATACCATCGAGCCCGCGACGAGCAGGAGGTTGCCGTAGACCACGTCGCCTTCGGACCAGTCGAAGCCGATCGGGTTGAACATGACGCCGAGCCCGCCGATGCCGAGGGCGAGCCCGGTTGCCTTGAGCCCGGTCAGGCGCTCGCCGAACAGAAGAATCGCCGCCGGCGTAACCCAGAGCGGAGCGATGAACGAGAGCAGCGATGCCCGGCCGGCCTGGGCGAATTCGAGGCCCATCACGATCGTCGCCGGGAAGATCCCCATCATGATCACCCCGACGGACAGCAGCGCCGGCAAGTCCGCCCTGCCCGGCAGCCTCAGCCTGCCCAGGACCCCGATCGCCGCGAAAAGGCAAAGCGCGGTCAGGCCCATGCGCGCGCAGTTCAGCCAGTTCGGGGGCATCGACCCGACCGCGATCTTCAGCACCGGCCAGTTGATGCCCCAGGCCGGCAGGCAGAACGCGAACAGCCCGTAGGCGGCGGCTTTGCCGAGCGGCGGGTGCGGAGGATTCGCCGGGGCGCTCAAGCCGGGACCGGCTCCGGCGGGGCGGATCCGGTTCGGCTTGTCCCGTCCCCGCCCACTGGCTCTCTCCCGTCACGACCGGCGAAGGCCGAGCCTCGCATCTCGGCGGGCATACGGCAAATCACCGCGTTTCGCCGATGGCGACGGCCGCCAGCCCGGCGACGATCAGGGCGAGGCCGGCGAGGTTGGTGACCGTCAGCGCCTCGCCGAGAATCGCCGCCGAGCCGAGCATTCCCGCCACCGGCGTCGCGAGGAACAGCAGCGAGGCGGTGATCGCCGGCAGCGACCGGGCGATCGCGACGGCGCCCAGAATGGTGAGCGCCGTCGCCGCGGGGCCGGCGTAGAGCAATAGCCAGAACAGCGTCATCGACCAGCGCACCGTTTCGCCGGCCTCTACCACGAGCGCCAGCGGCGCGGCCACCAGAGTCGCGGCGAGAAGCTGCCAGGGGGAAAGCTCGAACGGGCTCAGCCGCCAGACATGGCGCCGCATGTGCAGGATCGGGATCGACCAAACCACCGACGCCGCGACGAGCAGGAGGTTGCCGTAGACCACATCGCCCCGGGACCAGTCGAAGCCGATGGGGTTGAACATGACGCCGAGCCCGGCGAGCCCGAGCACGAGCCCGGCCGCCTTGAGCCGGGTCAGGCGCTCGCCGAACAGCAGGATGGCCGCCGGCGTAACCCAGAGCGGGGTGATGAACGAGAGCAGGGATGCGCGGCCGGCCTGGGCGAATTCGAGGCCCATCACCGTCATCGCCGGGTAGATCCCCATCATGATCACCCCGATGGAAAGCACCGCCGGCATGTCGTGCCGTCCCGGCAGGCGCAGCTTGCCCAGTATTCCGAGCGCCGCGAACAGGCAGAGCGCGGTCGAGCCCATGCGGACGCAGCTCAGCCAGACCGGCGGTATCGAACCGAGGGCGATCTTCAGCACCGGCCAGTTGACCCCCCAGACCGGCAGGCAGAGCGCCAGCAGCCCGTACGCGGCGGCGGTACCGAGCGGCGGGTGCGGGGTATTCGCGGGCGCGCTCAAACCGGGGCCCGGCGGCGTGCGGTCAATAGGGCGTGCCGTCGCGCCGGGTGAAACGCCTTTCGGGCAGGCGGACGGTCTTTTCGAGGACCAGATCGTCCTCGGTGTAGTGAACCCGGTCGGAATGCGCCCGCGTACCGACTTCGATGAAGACCGCGTCGCGCTCGGTCCGGTTCTCCAGGCGGTGCCCGTCCCCGCTGCCGGACGGGAAGCCCGCCACGTGGCCCGCCTTGAGTTGCTGTTCCCCGGAATCGCAAACCAGCGTGGGCTCGCCGGAGACGATGTAAATGAACTCGTCCTCGCCGGTATGCCAGTGGCGGAGCGCCGAGATCGCGCCGGGCGCGAGCCGGGTCATGCCGACGCCGAACTGGGTCAGTCCCAACGCATCGCCGAGAGTCGTCCGGAACTTGCCGGAAAGCGCCTTGTTCCACGGCGCGGGGTAAGGCTGGCGTTCCTCCGCCGGCAGGGTCGCGGGGTCGAGAGCGGGGGCGCGAAGCTCGTCTGGCATTCGGTTTCTCCTGCGTGTCGGTGGGCTGGTGCGTTCGGCGACGGGGACGCCGCCCAATCCCGCCGCCCGTCACGGTCGACCCGGCGCCCGTCCCCTGTCGTGGGTCTCCCACCCGTCAACCTTTCTTTGTAAGCCCCTATCGAAGGACAGTCGTCCATCCCATCCTATGCGATGCCCTCCGGCCGGACGATGACGTTGCCCAGGCGGTCGACGGTGGCGTGAAGCCCGGGATCGATGAAGGTCGTCGCGTCGTCCTGTTCCAGGATCGCGGGTCCGCGAATGGCGGCATCGACCGGAAGGGCGATGCGGTCGTAGATCGCCGTCTCGTGCCAGCCGCCTTCCCACCAGACGCGCCGCGATCCGGTGCGCGCCGCATCGATCGTGGCGTCCGCGGCCGGCCCCAGGACCCCGAGATCGAATTTGGGCCGGATCCCGATGACGGCCGTCCTGAGAGACAATAGCCGCACGCCGATCCCGTCGAGCAGGCGTCCGTAGGTCTTGCCGTAGGCGGCGTCGAAGGCGGTCCGGATCATCCCGGCCGACACGTCGGTGGCGCCGTCCGCGAGCCGCGCCGGGAGCGGGACCGGAACCGTGTGGGTCTGGCCGATATAGGACATGTCGAGCCCGAACGTGACGTCGAGTCGGTCGAGACTGGCGCCCGACCGGCGCAGCAGCGCGAGCCCGCGTCCGGCGGTTTCCGCCATCTCGGCATCGAGCGCTGGGACATCGAGCTCGTCGAGCGGCCGGTTGATGGTGTGGATGAAGTCGTGGCGCATGTCGGCGATGACGCAGCCGAGCGCGCTGGTGACGCCGGGAAAACGCGGGATCAGCGCGCTGGCGAGCCCGACTTCGCGGATCAGCGCGCCGACATGGAGGGCGCCGCCGCCGCCGAACGGCATCGCCGCGAAGATCTTGGGGTCGTAGCCGCGCTCGATGGAAACCAGCCGGATCGCGCCGGCCATGTTGGATATCGCGACCTTGACGATCGCCTCGGCGGCCGGCGTCGCCTCCAGGCCGAGCGGCTTCCCGACATGCTCCCCGATCGCCGCCGCCGCCGCGTCGATGTCGAGGCGGTCCAGCCCTTCCCCGATGGGGCGGTCGGGGTCGATGCGTCCGAGCACGAGATTGGCGTCGGTGACGGTCGGCCGGTCGTTGCCGCGGCCGTAGCAGGCGGGGCCCGGATCCGCGCCCGCGGATTCCGGACCGACCGTCAGATAGCCGCCCCGGTCGACCGCCGCGATGGAGCCGCCGCCGGCGCCGATGGTGGTGATCTCGATCATCGGCGAGCGGACCACGAGGCCGAAATCGATCGCCGCCTGCAGGCTGTAGGCGCTCCTGCCTTCGGCGACCAGCGCCACGTCGAAGCTGGTGCCGCCCATGTCGCAGGTGATCACGTTGGCGAACCCCGCGGCCTCCGCGATCCGCGCGCCGGCGATGACGCCCGCGGCCGGCCCGGAGAGCGTGGTGCGGACCGGGAGAGCGCGCGCCGTGTCGACCGACATCACGCCGCCGTTCGACTGCACGATCAGCAACTCGGCATCGATTCCCCGTGTCTCGAACCCGGCCTCCACGCCTTCCAGATAGGCGCCGAAGATCGGCTGCAGGCAGACATTGAGCGCCGTGGTGGACGCGCGCTCGAATTCGCGGATCTCGGGCAGGATCAGCGACGAAGCGTTGACATAGGCGTTGGGCCAGACCGCGCGCACGGCCTCAAGCGCGGCGCGCTCGTTGGCGTCGTTGGCGTAAGCGTTGATGAAGACGATGCCGAGCGCCTCGCAGCCGCGCTCCAGAAGCGCCAGCGCCGCGCGGGTTACCTCGTCGGCGTCGACCGGCTTGCGGACGGTTCCGTCGGCGAGCACGCGCTCGTCGACCTCGATGGAGAGGTCCCGCGTCACCACCGGACGGTAGCTGCCCCACAGCCCCCACGTATTCGGCCGGTCGCGCCGGCGCATCTCCAGCACGTCGCGGAAACCCCGCGTCACGATCAGCCCGGTTCGCGCCGCCTTGCGTTCCAGAAGAGCATTGGTGCCGACGGTCGTCCCGTGGACCACGGACCCGATCGTTTCCGGCTCGGCAACCGACGCCGAGATCCCCCGCAGGAACCCGCTGGCGATATCGTCCCTGACCGAAGGAACCTTGCCGATGCCGAACCGCCCGGTCCGCTCGTCGAGCCAGAAGACATCGGTGAAGGTCCCGCCGACATCGACGCCGACGATGGTCCCGGAATTCCCCGTCACGCCGCGGGCCGCTCCACCGCGCCGTCTGGGGCGACCCGCACGCGGTAGTCGCGCTCGGCGGCCTCGGCGCTCACCAGGCCGAGGGCGATGTCGCGGGCGATGGCCTCGACCGGCCGGTCCTCGACGGGGCCGTAGCCGCCGCCGCCCGGGCTCTCGACGCGGACCCGCTGGCCCTTGCGCAGCACGATGCCCGACAGCTTGCCGGTCTTCTCGGGCGAGTGCTCGCCGTCCTCCTGCTGGTAGACGATCCGGTTAAGCGCGCCGTGGTCGCCGCCGAGAATGCCGAAGGCGGGGAACCGCGCCCGCTCGCCGAAGACGACCAGATCGGCCGCGTCGGCCATCAGCTCGAACTCGTAGATCGCCCCCAGCCCGCCCCGGTTGCGGCCCGGCCCGCCGCTGTCCTGCCTGAGCCCCCAGTTGGTGACGCAAGCCGGATAGGCCGCCTCGAGGATCTCCGCCGGCGGGATGTTGGCCATGCCGATGGGCGCGTTGCCGTGGCTCAGCCCGTCGCCCTCGGGATTGCCGCCGAGACCGCCGCCGAAAAAGGTGAACAGGATGAACTTCGAGCCGTTGTCGCGGCTGCCCGACATGAGCAGCGCGTTGACGGTCGCGAAACAGGCTGCGTTCGCCCTTTCCGGCGCGGCCCTGGCGAGCGCGCCGAAGATGACGTCGATGGTCCGCATGATGTTCTCGGTATAGCCCGAGACCGGGGCCGGCGGCTCGGCGGCGAGGATCGAGCCCTCGGGGATGACGAACTCGATGGGTTCGAGACAGCCGCCGCTGGTCGGCACCTCGTGGAAGATGTGCTTCAGCGCGACGAAGGACGCGGCGATCGTGGTGGCGCGCGAAACGTTGAGCGGCCCGGCGCAGGCCGGCGCCGAGCGCGAGAAGTCGAGGGTCAGCGTCTCGCCTGCAACGGTGAGGTCGAGCGCGACCCTGAGCGGTTCGTCGCCGCGGCCGTCATTGTCGATGTGGTCCTCGAACGAGTAGGTCCCGTCGGGAAGCTCGGAAATCAGCGCCCGCATCTGCCGGCTGGCGCGGCGCGAGATCTCCTCCATCGCGGCGGCGACCGTGTCGTCGCCGAAGCTGTCGAGCAGGTCGTGCAGCCTGGCCGTTCCGAGGTCGAGCGCGCCCAGCTGCGCGTTGAGGTCGCCGTAATTGCTCCCGGGCAGCCGGCCGTTGGCCAGCAGGATGTCGACGATGTCCCGGTTGACGACGCCGCGGTCGGCGAACTTGACGGGCGGGATGCGCACCCCTTCCTGCATGATGTCGGTCGCGGTGGGGTTGTAGTTCCCCGGCACGTTGCCGCCGACGTCGAGCCAGTGCCCCACCGAGGCGAGATAGCAGAAAAGTTTTTCGCCCCGGAATATCGGCTTGACGATCTTGATGTCGTTGAGGTGGGTGGCCCCGACATAGGGATCGTTCAGCAAATAGAGATCGCCGTCTTTGGGTCCCCCGTCGGCATTGGCGCGCGCGATCGCCGCCTTGGTGGCATAGCTCATCGCGCCGATGAAGACCGGCAGGCCCTGCTTCCCCATCGCCACGGTCTCGCCGTCCACGTCATAGACGCCGTGGCTGCCGTCCCGCGCCTCGGCGATGACCGGGCTGAACGCGGCGCGGAACAGCGTCGCGTCCATCTCGTCGACCAGCTGCTCCAGCCGGCCGCGGATGACGGCGAGGGTCACGGGATCGAGATCGGCGGCGGACATTCGGCGACCCGGACGCGGGCGTTGCAACGAGATTCGATGATGGCATAGTGCCCGGACCGAGTCATGCCCGCCCGGGCCAGGAGGAATCCGAATGCAGATCCGCAAGATCGTCACCGTCGTCGAGGAGACCCGGCGGGAGCTCGGCCGTCCGGTGGAGCCGGCAACCCGCCAGGCCGCGGCGATCGCGGTGATCGCGAACCCCTATGCGGGTATCCATGACGAGGAGCTTGAGGAGCTGCAGGAGGCGGGCGCCGAACTCGGCGCGCTTCTGGTCCGGCGCGCGATCGATGCGCTGGGGATCGACGGGGCGGCCGTCAACAGCTACGGCAAGGCGGCGATCGTCGGCGAAAACGGAGAGCGCGAGCACGCGGCCGCGGTCATGCACCCCCGGATGGGCAAGCCGGTCCGGGAGATCGTCGGTCCAGCGAAATCGGTCATGCCGTCCACCAAGAAGATCGGCGGGCCGGGGACGACGATCGACTGTCCGCTGCACCACAAGGACGACATCTGGAAGTTCAGCCATTTCGACGCGATGCAGGTCTCGGTGGCGGACGCCCCGCGCGCCGACGAGATCGCGGTCGTGGTGGCGGTCAGCGATTCCGGCCGCCCGTTCCACCGGATCGGCGAGGACCTGGCCGTCGCCGACGTGATGTCCAAGAACGAGTAAGTGACTCTCATCGCGCCCTTCCGGGCGATCATGCCCACGCCGGCGCTTGCGCGGGCGGTGGCCGCGCCCCCCTATGACGTGCTGTCGAGCGCCGAAGCGCGCATCCGCGCCGCGGGCAACCCGTTGAGCTTTCTCCATGTCTCCAAGCCGGAGATCGACCTGCCGGAGGGAGTCGCGGCGGACGATCCGGCGGTCTACGCCAAGGCGGCCGAGAACATGGCCCGGCTGAAGGCCGAAGGCGCGATCGGCCTGACGGATCGGGCCCATCTCTATGTCTATCGGGCCGAGGCCGAAGGCCGCCGCCAGACCGGGATTGCCGGCGCGGCGCCGGTCGCGGCCTATCGCGACGGGCGCATTCGCAGGCACGAGCTCACCCGGCCCGCCAAGGTCATGGACCGGGCGCGGCAGATCGAGGCGGTCGGAGCGCATACCGGCCCGGTCATGCTGTCGCACAGGGACGACGCGGCCGTGGCCGAGGCGACCGCCGCGGTGGCTTCGGCCCCTCCGACGCTGGAAGCCGAGATCGACGGCGTCCGCCATTCCGTCTGGGTGGCGGACGGAGATGCGGGCGCGGACCTGATCGAAGCGGTGCGCGGGCTCGATACGCTCTATGTCGCCGACGGCCACCATCGTTCCGAGGCCGCGACCCGGGTCGCCGGGGAGGCGGACGGGGCGAGCTTCCTGGTGGTCGGCTTTCCCGAGAGCGAGATGCGCATCCTCGACTACAACCGCGTGGTCCGCGACCTCGGCGATCATTCGACCGACGAATTTCTTGCCGCGCTTGAGGACGCCTTCGCCGTCGCGCCTTCGGACGGGCCTGTCCGCCCGGACCGTCCTGGGCGGTTCGGGCTTTACCTGGCGGGGCGATGGTACAGGCTGGCGGTCAGGGAAATGCCGGCGGAGGAGGGCGATCCGACGGCGGCGCTCGATGCCGAGATCCTCTCCCGGACCGTGCTGGCACCCGTGCTCGGGATTGAGGACATAAGGAACGACCCGAGGATCGATTTCGTCGGCGGCAGCCGTGGGCTGGACGGGCTCGCGGCGCGGGTGGACTCGGGCGAGATGGCGGCGGCCTTCGCGCTCCATCCGGTGACGCTCGGCCAGCTCTTCGCCGTCGCCGATGCCGGTGGGGTCATGCCGCCCAAATCGACCTGGTTCGAGCCCAAGCTCGCGGACGGGCTGCTCTCCCTGCCGCTGGACGGCTGAGATGGCGGAGCTGGACGAGACTTACGATCCGATCGAGAGCCGCTGCAATTCGTGCCGGCATTACGATCCGACCGCCTTCGGCGAGGCCAATTACGGCCATTGCCGGCGATACCCGCCGGTCGCGGTGGAAAAGCAGGCCAACGGCCTGCCGCGCGGGGTCTGGCCGGTGGTCGGCTACGACGACAGCTGCGGCGAATACCGGGCGGCCCGGCAGACCGCCTGATGTTTCACGCGAAACATTGTCCCGATACGGGACTAATTTCGTGTCCCCGGGGGACGCAAGCCGGTAAGGGAAAGGGGCGAAACCGCCAGCGCGCGGTCCGCGCCTACGCCCCCTCGATATCGACGATGCGCCGCGACGAGGCGTGGACGCCGAGCGTCTTGAGCGGCACGTCACCGGTTACGCGGAAGCCGTGGCGCTGCCCGGGCGGCAGGATCAGGGTGACGCCGGGACGAAGCGGTACCGTGCCGTCCTCGCCCTCGGCCCATGCCTCGCCCCTGCCTTCGAGGACGGTGATCACCTCGACATAGGGATGCGAATGCTCCGGCGTCTCGTAGCCCGGCGGGGAAACCTGAATCCCGGTGCGGACCGGCGTCGAGCCTTCCTCGTCCCCGACCAATGTGCGATAGGTCGCGCCGCCGGGGAATTGCTCCTCGGCGACCGCCTCGTGTTCCACGACTTTCATTGCCCGGCCTCCCTCTCCGCTACGTCGATCCCGGCGAGTCTTTCCAGCACCCGCATCGCCGCCGCGCGCTCCGCCGCCGGGACCGGTTCGAGGATCCGTTCCTGCGCGCGTTCCACGGCGTCGATCGCGACCCTCATCGCGGACTCGCCCGCTCCGGTGAGGTGAAGCGCGTTGGTGCGCCTGTCTTCCGGCTGCCGTTCGCGCCGGACCAGGCCGCGCCGGCCCAGGCGGCGGAGGATCTCGGTCAGCGTGCTGCGGTCGATGCCCGTCATCCTGACCAGATCGGTCTGGCTGATCCCCGGGTTCTGGTGGACGCTGAGCAGGACCGCGAACTGGCGCGGCGTCGGGCCGTCCTCGCCCACCTCCTCCACGAACAGATCGACCGCGCGCTGTTGCGAACGGCGCAGCAGATGGCCCGCCGCCCCGTGCAGCGCATAGCTGCCGGCGTCGATCCGGCCGGTCTTGCCGGCCTCCGGGTTGGCGCCGTCCCGCATGGTCGATCCCAAATTAATCTGTACACGGATTAAATTCTTCGCTAGAGTGCTTGTCAACACCGAAGGCGAATTGGAGCGGAGCGGCGATCATGGAATTCGGGATGCAGTTCTTTCCGTGCGTGGGGCCGGATCAGCGTCCGGCGGACGAGTATTTCGAAGACTGCCTCAAGCTGTGCGAGATGTGCGACGAGTACGGCTACACCCATATTCGCACGGTCGAGCACTACTTCCATCCCTATGGCGGCTACAGCCCGAATCCGATCGTCTTCCTGACCGCGGCTTCGCAGCGCAGCCGGACCGCGCGCATGGTGACCGGCGCGGTCCTGCCGGTGTTCAACAACCCGCTCAAGCTGGCCGGCGAGATCGGCATGCTGGATGCGATCTCTGGCGGGCGGCTGGAGGTCGGCTTCGCCCGCGCCTTCCTGCCGCACGAATACCAGCGCTTCGGCGTTTCGCTGGACGAATCCGTCGTTCGCTTCGACGAGGGGATGGCGCAGGTGCGGCGTCTGCTGGAAGAGGAGGATGTCACCGAGAACGGCCAGTTCCACAGCTTCGAGAACGTGACCTCCCTGCCCCGACCGACCCAGAAGCCGCACCCCAAATTCTGGACCGCGGCTTTCACCACCCCGCAATCGTTCGAGAAGGCCGGCCGGCAGGGCAACTGGATCATGGCGATCCCGATCGGCGGAGCGGCGATGCGCGAGCTCTGCGACATCTACCGCGAGGCGTGGGACAAGGCCGGTCACAAGGGCACGGGCCGGGTGATGCTCGCCTTCCACATGTACTGCCACGAGGACGAAGGCGAAGCCGCGCGGATCGCGCGCGGCCCGCTCAACCGCTATCTCGGATCGCTGGTCGACGCGGCGTCGGACTGGATCAGCGGCACTTCGTCCGCCGACTACAAGGGCTACGACAAGATGATCGAGTCCCTGAAGCGAGAAAGCTTCGAATCGCAAGTCGAGAAGGGCGCGGCCTGGGTCGGCACGCCGGGCCAGCTGGTCGACCGCATCGCCGCCTACGCGGAAGCGGTCGGCGGGATCGACGATGCTTCGCTCCAGGTGAACTTCCACGACATGAGCCTGGAAGACGCCGAACGCTCGGTCCGCCTGTTCGGCGATGAGGTAATGCCCCATTTCGGCGACACGAGGGCGGCGGCCGAATAGACCGCCCGTTCGCCCGACGATCCGGGCGAAACGGCCTTCCAGCGCCGCGCGGCCGCCCGCGCGGCGCTTTCGTATCCGGCACGAAGGAAAGACGCATGGAGCCCCATCGGATCGACGTTCACCACCACATCCTCCCGCCGGACTATGTCGCCACCGTCGGCGACGACCGCATCGGACCCCTGATCCTCGCCGGCCGCACGCCGGAATGGACTCCCGCGATGTCGGTCGAGGCGATGGACCGCAACGGCATCGCCACCGCCATAACCTCGATCTCGGCGCCCGGGCTGTGGTTCGGCGACAACGAGGAGTCCGTCCGCCTCGCCCGGCTGTGCAACGAATACGCCGCCTCCATCCGGCGCGACCATCCCGGCCGGTTCGGGGTATTCGCGAGCCTGCCGTTGCCCGATGTCGATGCGAGCCTCGCCGAAATCGAGTACGCGCTGGACACGCTCGGGGCAGACGGAATCGGACTCCTGACGAGCTACGGAGACCGCTATCCTGGCGATCCGGCTTTCGCACCGGTGTTCGATGAACTCGACCGGCGCGGCGCCGCGGTCTATTTCCACCCGACCAACGCGCCATGCAGCCAGTGCCTGCCGGAGATCCCGGCGGCGACGCTGGACTTTCCCTTCGACACCACGCGGGCGGTGGTGAGCCTCCTTTATTCCGGCACCTTCGCGCGCTGCCGGAACATCAGCTTCATCTTCTCCCACGCCGGCGGGACGGTGCCATTCCTGGCCGAACGCATCGCACGGCTGGGGGCCCGGCCGGGGTTCAAGGAGATGGTGCCGAACGGCGTCCTGCCGGAGCTGGAACGGCTCTACTACGACACCGCGCTGTCGGCCAACCGGCTGACTTTCGCGAGCCTGCTGGAGCTGGTCGCGCCCGACAAGGTCCTGTTCGGCAGCGACTATCCCTTCGCTCCGGAGGCCACGATGACCGCGACCGTCAAGGGGCTGATCGATATGGGGTTCGAAGCGGACGTGCTGCGCGGCATCGAGCGGGACAACGCGCTCGCGCTTTTCCCCGGAATCAGGGCAGGATGACGATCTTTCCGAAGAAGCCGCGCTGTTCCATCAGGCGTTCCGCCTCGCCGGTCTCGGAGAGCGGAAAGATGTGGCTCACGACGGGAGACAGGCGCCCCTCGGCGACGTGCCCGACCGAGCGTTCGACGTCGTCCTGCGAATAGCTGTTGGAGCCCAGAACGTCCAACTCGCGGACCCAGATATAGCGGAGGTCGGTGGCCGGGTCGTGACCCGCCGTGGCGCCGCAGGTCAGTATCCGACCGCCCCGCTTCGCGGTTCTGAGGCACGGCGCCCAGGTGTCCCCGCCGGTGAAGTTGACGACCACGTCGCAGCCTTTCTTGTCCGAGGCGAGCCACGCGGCCCTCGAGAAGTCCTCCTCCGAGTAGTCGATGACGCGATCGGCGCCCAGCGCCGTCAGCCGCTCGCATTTCTCGGCCGAACCGGCGGCGGCGATCACCGTCGCCCCGGTCATCTTGCCGAACTGGAGGCAGGCGAGGCCGACGCCGCCGCTCGCGCCCAGCACCAGCATGGTCTCGCCCGCCGCGAGCCTGCCGCGCGTATACAGCATGCGATGCGCGGTGCCGTAGTTGATCGGGATCGCCGCCGCGGTCTCGAAGGACAGGGCGTCGGGCAGGCGCACGAGGTTCCTGGCCGGCACGATGACGAGCTCGGCGAGGCCGCCCAGGATCTCCTCGCCCATCATGCCGTCGTCGGTCTGCGGGTTCATGGTCACCCGCTCGCCGGGCGACCAGCCCTCGACGCCCTCGCCCAGCGCATCGATTACGCCGGCGACGTCGCCGCCCGATATGAACGGCATCGGCACCGGAAAGCCCGGCATCCCGCGCCGGACGAAGATATCCAGATGGTTGAGCCCGCAGGCCTTCACCGCCACCCGGACCCCGCCGGGCCCGGGCTCGGGGTCCGGCCAGTCGCGGTAGACGATGTTCTCGATCGCGCCCTGTTCTTCGATCACCGCCGCTTTCAACGAATTCCTCCCGAAACCGGTTTTGGTGGCGCCGTGCCCGCCGTTGTCTGCATGCCGTCATGATGGGCGGAGGATCGGAGGCGAAACCGGCTGGCCGATGCGGAACCCGGGGCCGTCCCTCGATACGGCGCTGGCGCGCCTACTCGGGATGAGGAAGTCTTGTTGGCCATCCCCAACCGTAGCCTCACCCTGAGTAGCCGCGAAGCGGCGTATCGAAGGGCGGGCAACCCCGTGGGGCGTGCCGCCACGAGGGCGGATCCGTTCAAAACGGCCACGCTTTAACGCCCGCCGTCGTCGACGAAACGGTTGATGCCGACATCCTCTTGCCAGCCGCGCCGCCACGCCTCCAGCAGCGGCTCGCGCATTCTGGCGTTGCGCGCGGCGACCGCCTCGATGTCTGCGCGCAACCCCGGCATCACCGCCTCGACCTGGTCCCTGAGCGCGTCCTCGTCGATACCGGTCAGGCGCCGGTTTTCCATCACGATCCGGCCGTCGACGATCGCCGTCTCCACGCTTTCCCCGCTCTCGGCGAAGACGGTCTGGCGCGCCGCGCTGTTGAGCGGGACGTATTGCGGCGCCGACAGGTCGACCACCGAAAGGTCGGCCTTCATGCCGGGGCGGATCGCGCCGACCTCCCCGGCAAGCCCGAGCGCCCGCGCGCCGCCGAGCGTGGCGCAGGCGATGGTGTCGGCGGCGGTCGGCGGGCCGGGCTCCGGGTTGGTGACCGCGGCGAGACCGGCGAACGCCTTCATCGCATGGAACATGTTCTGCGAATCGCCGCAGGAGCAGTTGTCGCAGCCGATGGCGGTCGGCACTCCGGCATCCAGGTAGCCGCGGATCGGCGGCACCCCGGACCGCGTCTTGAGGTTGCCGACGGGGTTGAGGATCACGTTGGTTCCGGTCTCGGCCAGGATCTCGATCTCGTCGGGGCGCATCCAGACGCTGTGGGCGAGCCCGACATTGGCGCCCAGCAGCCCGGTCGAGCGCAGATATTTCACCTGCGAGCCGTCGTGCTCGGGCATGAAGAGTCGGCCCGCGACGGCCATGCCGCGCGATTCGTAGATATGGGTGATGACCGGGAGGTCGAACTCGGCCGACAGCCCGGCCAGTCCCTCCAGCAGCGCCGGCGTGCAAAATTCGGGGCTGGTGGGGCCGAGCCCCCAGCGAAAGCGTGGCGACACGCCGCGATATTCGAGATACCGGGCGCGCACATGCTCGAGCGGATCGAAGCCGCCGGGCTCGACCGAGGCGCCGAGAAAGCGGTGATACTCTTCCGGCACGACCTCTTTCCAGAACGGCACCCGCTCGATACCGGGGATGTCCCCGACCTGCAGCGAGAACGTGCAGCGGATCCCGATCTCCTCATAGGCCGCGATGACGGCCTCAAGATGCTCGGGATCGAACGGGAACAGCGTCAGCATGTCCTGGATCGTCGTCATCCCGGACCGCAGGCACTCGGCCGCGCCGAGCAGCGTCCGCGCGCGCACCTCGGCGGTCGAACGCTTGGGGTATGCGGGCGGGAGAGCGTGGAGCAGCCACATCTCCAGCGGCAGGGTCTCGAAGCAGCCTTTGAGAAGCACGTCGTGCGAGTGGTAATGCGCGTTGACGAAGCCCGGCATGACCAGCTTTCCGGCGGCGTCGATCGTCCTCTCCGCCGGGCCGAGCCCGGCGCCGACTCCCGCGATCCGGTCGCCTTCGACCAGGACGTCCGCGGCCGGCGGCCGGTCGGTATCGCCCTCGTGATCGTAGACCCGGCCGCCCCGGATCAGGATGCTGGACGCAGCGTTCGCCATTTTCCTCCCCCTCGCCCGACCCACTATAGCGCGACGCGTCCCAGCCGGGGCGGTAAGGTCGCCGCATGAGCCCAGCCGCCGTTCAAGTCGTGCGCGCGCTCGCCGCCACGCTTGCGGTGCAGGCGATGGTCACCATGGCGACGCTGACCGTGCCGGTCTTCGCGCCCGCAGCGGCCGGCGATATCGGGCTCGACGCGGCGAATATCGGGATCTTCGCGTCGCTGATCTACAGCGGCGCGATGACCGCCTCGCTGCTGAGCGGCGGGATCGTGCCGCGCTACGGCCCGATCCGGATGAGCCAGGCGGGGCTGGCGATTTCCATCGCGGCACTCGCCCTGACGACGACCGCCTGGTGGCCGGTGCTCGCGGTCGCCGGGTTTCTGCTCGGCATCGGGCTGGGCCCGGCCACGCCGGCGAGCTCCCACATTCTCACCCGCCATACGCCGGCGCGGTTCTCCTCGCTGGTCTTCTCCATCAAGCAGACCGGCGTGCCGCTCGGCGGGATGCTCGCCGGCGCCCTGGTGCCGCTGTTCGTCATCGAGTTCGGCTGGCGCGGCGCGTCCTGGGCGGTCGCCGCGATGTGCCTGTTCTGCATCCTCGCCATCCACCCGACGCGGCGGCATTTCGACATCGAGCTCAAGCCGGACAGGCAGGGGTTCCAGAGCAACGTCGTCGGCCCGCTCCGGCTGGTGCTCGCGAACCCGGTGCTGCGGCGGCTCTGCTTCGCCTCGTTCTTCTTCGCCGCGATCCAGCAATGTTTCAGCGTTTTCCTGGTGACCTATCTGGTCACCGGGGTCGGCATGGGGTTCGTCAAGGCGGGGCTGACGCTCTCAATTGCCCAGCTTGGCGGGATCGTGGGGCGCATCGTCTGGGGCGGGCTGGCGGACTGGATCGGCCGGCCGCAGCCGGTGCTTGGCGCGCTGGGCGTCGCCATGGGTGTTGCCGGGTTCGCCGCGGCATGGTTCGACGCCGACTGGTCCTGGTGGGCGATCGTCGGCGTCTGCGTCGTGCTGGGCGCGACGGGGGTCGGCTGGAACGGGGTGTTCCTGTCGGAGGTCGCCCGCATCGCACCGGGAGACCAGGCGAGCCGCGCAACCGGCGGGGCGCTGTTCATCACCTTTTTCGGCGTGGTCACCGCGCCGCCGATCTTCGGCGGGATCGCGGCGCTGACCGGATCGTTCGGCCATGGATTCATCGTCTTCGCCGCACTCGCGACGATCTCCGGCGTCGTGGTCCTGCGCGGCCGGACCGCAGCCTAGAGCGTATCCGTTTTAGATAGAAGCGCTGCTGCCCCTGCCTCTCCCGTGTCATGGTCGGCGGAGGCCGACCATCCACGTTTTGTTTTCTGTTGTTCCGCCGACAAAGAAAAACTCGTGGATGGTCGGCCTCCGCCGACCATGACGGAAGGGAACGGTGCAAGCGGTTCCATCTAAAACGGATGGGCTCTAGGTTCACGGCGCATCGGCGGCGAAGGAGAAAACATGAAAGTCGGATTCATCGGCCTTGGCCGCATGGGGCAGGGCATGGCGCGGCGGCTCATCGAGGCCGGACACGAGGTCAGGGGATACAACCGCACATACGAGAAGGCGGCCGCACTCGCCCCGGCGGGAGCGGAAATCGTGCGCGGCGTCGCGGATGCCGCCGCCGGCCGCGAGGTGACGATCACCATGCTGGGCGCGGACGACGATCTCGCGCAGGTCATGGAGGGAGCGGACGGACTCGTCGCGGCGATGCCCGTGGGCGGGATCCATCTCGGCATGGGCACCCACAGCGTTGCCATGAGCCAGCTTGCCGCCGCCATGCACGCCGATTCGGGGCAGGCGTATGTCGCCGCCCCGGTGCTCGGCCGCCCCGACGCGGCCGCGGCGGGGCAGCTCGGGATTCTCACGGGCGGGCCCCCGGATGCGGTGGAGACCTGCCGGCCCCTTTTCGCAGCCATGGGACGGCGCTGCTTCGACGCCGGCGAGGCACCCGAGGCAGCGGCCTCCATGAAGCTCGCCAACAATTTCGTGCTGGGCTGCGCGATCGAGACGATGGGCGAAGCGTTCGCCCTGGTCCGCCGCTACGGCGTCGGCCCGGACGTCCTCTACGACATGCTGACCGACGGAATATTCGACTGCATCGGCTACAAGGTCTATGGCGACATCATCGCCAGGGAGGACTGGGACCGGGTGGGCATGACCGCCTCGCTCGGCCTTAAGGACGCCAACCTCGCCCTCGCCGCGGCGGAAGCCGCGGGAGTTCCGCTGCCCTCCGCCAGTGTCTGGCGCGACCGGCTGATCGGCGCGATCGCCCACGGAGACGGCGAGCGCGACTGGGCGGTCGTCGCGCGCGAGCAGGCCCGGGCGAGCGGGCTCGAATAGCCCCGCCGCGATTGATGAAGCGGCGGCGATGTGAAATCTTGCCTCGGACCGGTACCGGCGCGGACCGGCGTCCGGGAGATTCGAGAGGACCACCGATGGCATCCGATACCGCCAAGCCCACGGAGATCGACCCGGCTCATCTGGAGCCGCATTACAATTGGAGCAGGGCGATCCCGGCGCCGGGTCACAGCGGCGTCGATACCGAGGAACGGGTCAACTTCGACCGGCTGCGCGGCTATCGCCTGGCGCGCGCCAAGCAGGCCCTTGAGACCTCCGGTCTCGGCGCGCTGCTGTGCTTCGACAACAACAACATCCGCTACCTCACCGGGACCGCGATCGGCGAGTGGTCGCGGGACAAGATGTCGCGCTATGCGCTCTTGATGCAGGGCGAGGAGCCGCATGTCTGGGATTTCGGCTCCGCCGCCTCCCACCACCGGATCCAGGCGCCCTGGCTCAAGGACGAGAACATCCATGCCGGCATGCTGGGGCTGCGCGGCACGGTGCCGCCCGATGCGGGGCTGATGACCAGGGCGGCCGAGCAGATCAAGTCGATGCTCGACGAGGCCGGCGTCGGCGACATGCCCATCGGCGTCGACATTTGCGAGCCGCCGATGCTGTTCGAATTGCAGAAGCGCAACATCGAGGTGCGCGACGGCCAGCAGGTGATGCTGGACGCGCGGGAGGTCAAGAACATCGACGAGATCGTGCTGCTCAACCAGGCAGCCGGCATGGTCGATGCCGTCTATCACATGATCGGCGAGGAGCTTAAGCCGGGCGTGCGCGAGAACGACATCGTGGCCCGGGCCAACAAGCTGCTCTACGAGATGGGCTCGGACGACGTCGAGGCCATCAACGCGATCTCGGGCGAGCGCTGCAGCCCGCACCCGCACAACTTCACCGACCGCATGGTGCGCCCCGGCGACCAGGCCTTCTTCGACGTGCTGCACGGCTATATGGGCTACCGCACCTGCTACTACCGGACGTTCAACGTTGGGCGCGCCAGCGAAATGCAGGAGGACGCCTACAAGCAATGCCGCGAATGGCTCGACGCCGCGATCGATCTGGTTCGCCCCGGCGTCTCGACCAACGAGATCGCCGCCGTCTGGCCCGAGGCGGAGGAGTTCGGCTTCGCCGGCGAGATGGAGGCGTTCGGCCTGCAGTTCGGCCACGGGCTCGGCGTTTCGATCCACGAGCGGCCGATCATCAGCCGGCTGATCTCGATGGAAGACCCCAAGGAAATCAAGGAAGGCATGGTCTTCGCGCTGGAGACCTATTGCCCGGCGAAGGACGGTTATTCCGCCGCCCGCATCGAGGAAGAGGTCGTCGTCACCGACGAGGGGCCCAGGGTGATCAGCCTCTACCCGGCCGAGGATCTGCCGATCTCCGCCAAATACTGAACCTGACAGGGAGGGAGTCCTTGGCAAACGCGACTGAAGAGGCCGCCGCGCCCAGGCCGGACCTCGCCAACGACGATATCGGGGAAGAGGCGCGGCTCGCGCTCTGGCGCTCCCAGCTCGAAATCCGCCATGTCGAGAAGCGCGCCCACGACCTGTTCCTGCAGAACCTGGTCAAGGGCACGGTCCACCTGTCGCTCGGGCAGGAGGCGGTGGCGGCCGGGTTCGCGGTGGCGATGGAAGAGGGCGACTACACCTTCTGCACCTATCGCGGCCACGCTCACACGCTGGCGCGCGGCGCACCCATGTCGGGTGTGCTCGGCGAGCTGATGGCCCGCGAATGCGGCTTGCTCAACGGCAAGGGCGGGTCGATGCACCTGACCAGCGTCGAGCATGGCGCGATGGGGTCGTATGCCATCATCGGCGCCCATCTGCCGATCGCCATGGGCGCCGCCTGGTCGGCGCAGTATCGCGGCACAAGCCAGGTCTCGGTCTGCTTCTTCGGCGACGGGACCACCAATATCGGCGCCTTCCACGAGGCCCTCAACATGGCGCAGATCTGGAAGCTCCCGGTGATCTTCGTCTGCGAGAACAACCTCTACATGGAGTACACGCCGATCGGCGACGTGACCGCGGTGGAACATCCGGCGGCGGACCGCGCGTCGGCCTATGGCATGGACTCGATCATCGTCGACGGCAACGACGCGGATGCGGTCTACCGCGTGGCGCAAACGGCCTACGCGAAGGCCCGGTCGGGCGGCGGGCCCTCGCTGATCGAGGCCAAGACCTATCGCCAGTGCGGCCATTCGCGCGCCGATCCGGGCGCCTACCGGCCCGACGAGGAGGTCGAGGAATGGCTCGCCCGCGACCCCGTCCCAGGCTACCGCCGGAGGCTGCTCGATTTCGGGTTCGCGGAGGCCATGATCGACGGCATCGAGGCGGACGTGCTGGCGGCGGTCGACGCGGCGACCGAGACCGCCAAGGCCTCGCCGCAACCGCCGGCCGAGATCCTCGAGACCGAGGTCTATGCCGATGGAGGCGCGGCATGGCGGAACTGACCTGCCGCGAGGCGGTCGCCGCGGCGATCGCCCAGGAGATGAGGCGCGATCCCGCGGTGGTGTTCCTCGGCGAGGACATCGGCGCGGCGGGCGGCGTGTTCAAGACCACCGTCGGGCTGTTCGAGGAATTCGGCCCGGACCGGGTGCGCGACACGCCGATCTCCGAACAGGCGATTATCGGCGCCGCGATGGGCGCGGCGATGACCGGGCTCAGACCCATCGCGGAGCTCATGTTCTCGGATTTCTTCGCGGTCTGCTGGGATCTGGTCGCGAACGAGATCGCCAAGTCGCGCTACATGACCAACGGGCAGGTCTCGTTCCCGCTGGTCATCCGCAGCGCCAACGGCGGCGGCGCGCGATTCGGCGCCCAGCATTCGCAGGCCATCGAGAACTGGGCGATGATGATCCCGGGACTCAAGGTCGTTGCCCCGTCGAACCCCGCCGACATCGTCGGATTGCTGGCGGCCTCGATCCGCGACCCCGACCCGGTGGTCTTCTTCGAGCAGAAATCGCTCTACGGCACCAGGGGGCCGGTTCCCGACGGCGAGCATGTCGACACCCTGGGCGCCGCGAAGGTCGTGCGCGAAGGGAGCGATGCCACGATCGTCGCCCTCGCCGCCATGGTGCCGCGCGCGACGGACGCGGCCGGCCGCCTGGCCGAGGAGGGAATCTCCTGCAAGGTGATCGACCTCCGCACGCTGGTGCCGCTCGACACGCGGACCATCCTCTCCGCCGTCTCGGAGACCGGACGGCTGTTCACCGTCGAGGAGAACCCGAGGCTTTGCGGCTGGGGGGCTGAAATCTCCTCGATCGTCAGCGAAGAGTGCTTCTACGACCTCGACGGGCCGATCGTCCGCATCACGACGCCTCATATCCCCCTGCCCTCGGCCGACAATCTGGAAGACCTGGCGTTGCCTTCGGTGGAACGGATCGTCGAAACCGTGCGCGTCAATATGGGCTGAGGGCGCGATGGACGTCGTGATGCCCCAGCTGGGCGAGACGGTGACCGAGGGGACGGTCACGGCCTGGCACAAGACGGCGGGCGATCCGGTCAAGGCGGACGAAGTCCTGTTCGAGGTCTCGACCGACAAGGTCGATACCGAAGTGCCGTCCCCGAGCGACGGCGTGCTCTCCGAGATACTGGTCGAAGCCGGAGCGACGGTCCCGGTGGGGACCCGGCTTGCCGTGATCGGTGGCGCCGGGGAGCCCGCCCCCGCCCCCGACCGTTCGGGAGAGGCACCGGCGGGGACGCCTGTCGAAAGCCGTTCGATCCCGCTCGACTCGGTGCCGCGCAAGGATCCCGTCGGGCGCCCGCTGTCCCCGGCGGTGCGCCGGCTGATCGCCGAGCACGGTCTGGACCTGGCGGCGATCCCGGGCACAGGCAGGGACGGCCGGATCACCCGCCAGGACGTGGAGGCCCTGCTTGCTCCCGAGCCCGCGGAGTCGGTTCTCGTCCCGCTCAGCCGGATGCGGCAGTCGATCGCCGAGCACATGGTGCGTTCGAAGGCGACCAGCCCGCATGTGCTCCAGGCCGTCGAAGTCGACTTTCACGCCGTGGATTGGGCGCGCGACCACCACGGCGAGGCGTGGAAGGCCAAAGAGGGTTTCTCGCTCAGCTACCTGCCCTTTATCGCGCTCGCGGCGTGCCGGGCCATCCCCGACTTCCCCCATGTCAACGCGAGCATCGAGGGAGAGCAGTTGCGGATCCACCGCGGCGTGCACCTCGGGATCGCGGTCGATCTCGGCCCGGGCGGCCTGATGGCGCCGGTGATCCGCGACGCGCAGGAGATGGGCGTGCCCGCCCTCGCCCGAGCCATTCGGGACGTCGCGGCGGCGGCGCGGCACGGTTCGACAGGCCCGGACGACCTCGCGGGCGGAACCTACACGATCTCCAACTCGGGCACGTTCGGGACCCTGATCACCGCGCCGATCATCAACCAGCCGCAGGTCGCGATCCTGTCGACCGACGGGGTCCGCAAGAAGCCCGCGGTGGTGGAGACCGGGGCGGGCGATGCGATCGCAATCCGGCCGATCGGCGTGCTCGCGCAGTCCTTCGATCACCGCGCCATCGACGGCGCGTATTCGGCCGGCTTCCTCGCCCGGCTGCGCGAGATCCTCGAAGGGACGGACTGGGAAGCGGCGCTGGGTTAGCGGCTACAGGAGTCCGGCCTGTGCGCGAAGCCGACAAGAGCCGATCAGGGCTGTCGCTGACCTATATGCCATTGACATATAGGTCAGCGACGCGTACATGAGCGATAAAGCGAAGATGTCGGACCGTGAGCGGGAAGCCGCGATCGCCTTTATCGCAGCGAATCCGAAGGGGCTGACAAAGAAAGGTTGACGGGTGGGAGACCCACGACATTTCTTCCGTCATGCCCGGACTTGTTCCGGGCATCCACGTCCCTCCGCCGCTTCGCCCGCGCCCGGCTCGCACCGCGATGCCGCAAGACGTGGATGCCCGGAACGAGTCCGGGCATGACGTGTGGGGGAAACCGGTGCGACACCGGGGACAGGGACAGGAGACGCAGGCGTGCCGCAATTCGTGTCCGGGGTCGACCGAGACGGGCGGCGGGACGGGGCGGCGTTCCCGTCGCCGAACGCGCCAGCCCACAGCCCGTCAACCTTTCCTTGTAATCCCCAATCCGAAGGCAGGCGTGTCGCTGGGCGGCGGTCTCAGAAAGGCCCGAATACCACGCGAGGACGGCGGAAAGAGCGGTGGGTTTCGGTTGATTTATGTGTTTGGCGGGACGCGGATGCCGATCTTTCTGGTGACTATCTTCGCCAAGAACGAGAGAGCGAACCTGTCGCGGAGCGAACTGGCGTCCGCCGTAGCGCTAAGCAAGAAGATCCTCGCGGCATATGGAGACGAGGCATGACCGCCTATCGGAGCGTGAAAAAGGGCCTGGAAGAGGCGCTCGCCTTCGCCCACGGCAGGTCCGAGGGCGCCACGGTGCACGAAATCGAGCTGCCGGATGTCGACGTGCTACAGATCCGCCGGCAAACCGGCCTGTCGCAAAGCGAATTCGCCCGGAGCATCGGAGTGGCGAAGGGGACGCTTCTCAACTGGGAGCATGGGCGACGGCGGCCGACCGGGCCGGCGCAGGTGCTGCTCGCGCTGATCTCCAAGAGGCCTTCGGTGGTTCAGGAACTGTTGCGGTAGCCCCACCCGTTCGGTCCCTCGACGGGATATTTTCAACCATGCGGGCCGCGGTCATGGAGAGCTTCGGCGAACAGGAAGTGACCGAGCCCGTGGGCGTGCCGGCGCCCGGCCGGTCCCGCGATCCCGACGAGCATCCCGAATTTGCCTCCCGGCTCGAAGCGTGTGCGCATTTCGCGCCGGTGTATCGATGATTCGGATGTTCCGGCACTTCCTGTCTTGTTGTTTTCCGGCGGTCTTTCTGTTTGTCCTCGCCGGCAATCCGAGGGCGGAAGTGCGACAGGGCACCCCATCGAGCGAAGCAGACAGGCTTTGCACCTTCCGTCTGGATTCCGGCGAAGCGGTGATGCAGCCGATCGGGCGCTTCCCGGTCGTAATGCACCTGGCACCCGATTTGCCGCGCGCGATAATCGACGTCGCAGCCGAAGCGATGAAACGGTGGAATCGAGGCTGGGCGAGCTATCTCATGGCCATGTACGAGGGAGACCCGTTCGGCATAGGCAAAACGGATTTCGGCGTCGTTTCCTTGCGGTTGTTCGAATGGCGGTCTTCCGAAAGCCGATTGGAGGCGGCGGACGATGGCGTGAATGCCATCGTCCTGTCGGAGGGCGCGCCCGCGAAGCAATTGGCGAGCACCCCGATTTTCTGGAAATCCAGGCCTCGGGTCCGCTCGTCTCCAGGCACCCACGATACCCTCAGCCCGATAACCGACGCCGACATCGAGATATACATGCACAAGAGACCCCGCGTGAATTATGGTAATGGGCTCCCTGGTCGGAGAGAAATAGATGCGTTGAGTGTCATGGCTCATGAATTGGGACATGTGCTGGGATTGGGGCACCTGGATCTCGAGAAGGACACGGTCATGACATCCCCTCTCAAGGAAGGCGCGAGAGTCCTGCCCTCGGCAAAGGATTACGATAATCTCATGTGCGTCTACGGTGCGGGATTGCGCCATCGCCACAGCGATGGCGGTCCGGTTCACGGCACCCGGGGAAGACGCGGATCCCGTTAGGCCTGGCTTCGTAACAGATGGCAGTCCCGACCATGCGCGCGGTGGTCATGGAGAGGTTCGGCGGGCCGGAAGTGCTCGCACCCGTCGAAGTGCCGACGCCCAGCCCGGCGGCGGACGAGCTGGTGGTGGCGGTCGAGGCGGTCTCGATCAACCGCAGCTTCGACCTTCTGGTGCGGCGCGACAGCAACAACCGTAACGTGGCGCTGCCGCACGTCCTCGGCGCCGACCCCGCGGGCACGGTCGCGGAAGTCGGCGAAGCGGTGACGGAATTCGCGCCCGGCGACCGCGTCGCCGTGTCCTCGACCATCCGGTGCGGCCGGTGCCGCGAATGCGTCGAAGGCGACGAAGCGTCTTGCCGCGCACCGCTCATGATGGGCGTTCACCGCTGGGGCGGCTATGCCGAACGGGTCGCGGCGCCCGCCGCCTATGTCCACCGTATCCCGGATGGAATTGCCGCCGCCGATGCCTGCGTGATCGTCCGCCACGCGCCGGCGGCCTATAACCAGCTGGTCGACAAGGCCGCTCTCCGGGCCGGCGAATGGGTGCTGGTGATGGGCGCGGCGGGTGCGCTCGGAAGCTTCTGCATCCAAGTCGCCAAGGCGCTCGGCGGACGGGTAATCGCGGCGGCCGGCGCGGATAGCCGGGTCGATGCGGCACTCGCGCTGGGCGCGGATCGCGGCGTCAACTACCGCACACAGGATCTGCCGGAAACGGTGCGCCGGATCACCGGCGGCGAGGGCGCGGACGTCGTGTGCGAGAATATCGGCGATCCGGAGCTCTGGGACGGCGCCTTCGACAGCATGGCCCAGCGCGGGCGGCTGGTTACAATGGGCGCCCATGGCGGCGGCAGCGTCGCGCTCGACATCCGCAAGCTCTATGCGAAGCGGCTGCGGCTGATCGGGTCGGCGGGGGTGACAAGGAAGAACGTCGCGGACTCGCTCGCGGCGGCCGCGCGAGGCGGGCTCACGGCGCTCATCGACTCGATCCACCCGCTGGAGGCCGCGGCCGCGCAGCACCGACGGCTGGAAGAGGACCGTTCGGTCGTCGGCAAGGTGATCCTCGATCCCACCATGGCGGCATAGGAGACTCGCATGTCGGTCGAACCGCTGCTTCCGGTCGCCCTCGGCAACGGGCGGGTCCACTACGCGCCGGGGATGCGCGCCGGTTCGTGGGTATTCGCGACCGGGCACATGGCGCAGGACTACGGCAGGGGAATCGCCCCTTCGGTGCTCCGGGAGGGCGCGCCCAACGCCGCCGGCCCAAAGGCGGCGCGAGAGGCGGCCAGAGTGTTCGACAATGTCGAGGCCGTGCTTGCCGCGGGCGGGGCCGCGCTCGACCGCGTGGTCCGCACCGACCAGTACTACACCACCGTCGCCATGGTGCCGCCCTATCAGGCCGAGCGGCGGCGGCGCTTCGGCGCGCTGATCCCGCCGAGCACCTCAATCGTTCAGCAGGGCCTGCTTCTCCCGGGCGCCGCGCTCGACTTCCAGGCGATCGCCGTCGCCCGGGACGGTCCGCCTGTCGGGCATGTCGACCACGAGACGCTGCGCGGCCAGCCGACTTCGGGCTATTCGGCGGCGCTGACCGCAGGCGATTTCGTGTTCGTGCCGGGCAATACCGCGACGGCGGTCGCGGGGGAGGAGGCGCGCAATGGCGTGTCGGCGGCGGCGCTGATCAAGGAGGGTCAGCTCTGGGGCGGCGAGCGGTCACGGCTGGAAGCCGAATTCATCGTCACCCGGCGCCTGCTCCCCTCGCTCGATCTGGTCGGGCTCGGTCCGACGGATGTCGTCAAGGCGCAGATTTACCTGACCGATCCGGAAGATTGCGCGGCGGTGCATGAAGTCTGGGTGGAGCATTTCGGAACCGGAGCCGCCCTCTCGATCGTCCCCTGCAAGAAGCACGGCCTCGTCATCGAGGACGGCAGGATCGAAATCAACATCCTCGCGCACCGCGACGGCGCGGCGGCCAAGACGGCGGTCGAGGCGGGCGTGCCGCCAATATTCGCGAACCAGGCGGAGGCCGTCCGCTGCGGCGACCTGTTGTTCCTGTCGGCCCTGGTGGCGGCGGACGGCGACGGCCCGCTGACGGCGCGCGATCCGCGCCAGCCGCACTTCGCCGAGCGCGCGGGCGACGAAGCCGACGCGATTCTGGACGCCGCCGCCCAGCTTTGCGAAGCGGCGGACACATCGCTGGAAAACGTCGTGCGGGTACAGCAGTTCCACACCGACATCGCCGATTTCTACCAAGTGCACCAGGCATGGCAGCGGTGCCTGCCCGGCCGCCCGATCCCGTACTCGGCGATCGAGGTCCCGGGCCCGTTTCCGGTGCCGGGCTGTTCGGTGATGATGGACCTCTGGGTCTACGCACCTTAACCGCAAAGGAGAGCGCCGATGCGCCTTGCCGTACCGGACATGATCTCGAACTCCTACTTCCCGTCGATTTCGGCCGTCGAGCTCGGCGATTTCGCGGAACAGGGGCTCGACGTGAGCCATGAGCTGATCTACCCCGTCGACAAGTGCTACGGCGCGCTGCGCGACGGCGAGGTCGATCTGATCGGCGGCTCGTCGCACGCGGTGCTGTCCGCCTTCCCCCGCTGGGAAGGGGCGAAGCTCCTTTGTTCGCTTTCCCAGGGCATGTACTGGTTCCTCGTCATGCGCGCGGACCAGGGCTACCGGCGCGGCGATCTCGGTGCCGTCAGGGGCAAAAAGATCGGCGCCGCGCCCTGGGTCGATTACGGCCTCAAGCGGATGCTGCAGGAGGGCGGCATCGACATCGAGCGCGACGAGGTCGACATCGCGCCGGTGCCTGGCACCTCCGGACCGAGGGTGAGCTTCGGCGTGACCGCCGCCCGGGCGCTGGAAGACGGTCTCCTGGATGGGTTCTGGGCCAACGGCATGGGTGCCGAAATCGCGGTCACCCGCGGCGTCGGAACCATCGTGGCCGACGTCCGCCGGGGCGACGGCCCGAAACCCGCGTTCAACTATACCCAGCCGGTCCTGGTCGCGACCGACAGGCTGATCGCGGACCGCCCGGACGATGCCGCCGCCGCCATCCGTGCCATCGCCTCGACCCACCGGAAGCTCAAGCAGGATGTCGGCCGCGCGACCGGGATCGGCGAAAAGCTGTTCGGACCGAACGAAGCGAAGCTGATCGCGCAGGTGGTCGAGCGCGACTTGCCCTACTACGACCCGGCGATCTCGGAGAACCTCGTCGAGGGCATGAACGCCTTCGCTCTCGACATGGGAATCCTCGACCGCGCGGTGCCCTACGAGCGGGTGGTCGCGACCGGGTTCGCCGAATTCTGGGGCTGAGCTGCTTTCCTGTCCCCTCCGGGTCATGGCGGTGTCGGCAGATCCGGACTAATGTTTCACGTGAAACAAAGGTCAGCGTTGTTGACCTATATTTCACGTGAAACATTGTCCCGAAACGGTACTATTTCGCGTCTTCCGGGGACGGCCCCGAGCGCCGATACCGCCCCCGTGCCAGCGCCTTGCCGTCAGATACTGACAAAGCGGTTCCGGGGCGATGTCCGGCCCGCCCGTCCTGCCCGGCGGAGCAGGGCAACCGCTTAATTCACTACCCAAGAGTAGTGAATTAAGCTCCTCCCACCGTCACCCCGGACTTGTTCCGGGCATGACGGATGGAATCGAGGACGCGAGCGGTTGCGCGCCCGATCGAAAATGCTACGAACTTCGGAACCGGGACACTACTTCACCGGCGAGTAGTCCGCCGCGAAGCAGATCTTGGTTTCCTGCGTCAGGATCGGGTCGGGCCCGCCGCTGACGTTCTTGGGCGGCCAGATTCCCTTTGCCCGAGCCTCGTCGCGCACCTCGCGGCGGTGCTCCAGGCTCTCATAGCCCCAGATGTGAACGAACTTATTGAGCACGCCGCATTCGGTGACCATCGCCATGACCAGGGGCGACATCTTCACGCGCTCCTCGATCGCGGACGCCCAATTCTCGACCAGCGCCGGCTGCCCGTCGGCGCGCATCATGTATTCGCGCCATTCGAAGACCGGCCCGAGGTCGCCGCTCGCCATCGTCGGGGTGAAGGGCAAGGGCGCAAATATCTCCGACTGCATGGTCTCCAGGAGGTGGGAGACCTTGGGCGGCCAGTTGGGGTCCTTGCCGCCTTCCACGCGGAGCCTCTCGCGCTCGCCCATATCGGCATAGGGCCAGATGTGGATCACCTGGTTGAGCGGCCCGATCTCGGTATAGAGCATCGCGCTGATCTGCGAGAGCTTGCCGCGGGTCTCGTAGCCTTCCGCGAAAAGTCTGAGGAATTCGGGCACCTTGCCGCGCGACACGCGGTAGCTTCTGGCTTCGTAGATCATGATCGGTCCCTTTCCGTTCGGTGTCAGATGAGGCTGTTGCCGGCGAACCGCTGACGCCACAGCGGGATCGCATCGGGGTTGACGACGTTCTCGGGAACCTCGCCCCGGACGGCGGCGAAGATCGCTTTCTCGACCCACGGCACCGCCATCTGCAATCCCGTGCCGACATTGTTCGAAATCATGTGCGGCGACAGCAGCACCTTGTCGCCGAGCCCGAGCAGCGGCGTTTGCGGCTGCGGCGGCTCTTCGGGCAGCACGTCGAGTGCCGCGGCGGCGAGCCGGTCCGATTGCAGGGCGTCGAACAACGCGTCGATGTCGACGATCGGCCCGCGCGCTGTGTTGATCAGCACCGCGCCCGGCTTCATCAGCCCGAGTTCCCGCGCCCCGATCATTCCCCTCGTCTCGGGGGTAAGGTTGCAATGGATCGTTACGGCGTCGGCTTCGGACAGCAGCTCGTCGAGAGACACGCGGCGAACGTTGCGGCTCACGAACTGCGAGTCGTGGGCATAGGGGTCGCAGGCCAGAAGGCGGACGCGCCAGGGCGCCAACAGATCGGCCACGCGCGAGCCGATGCGCCCCAGACCGATAATCCCGACCGCGATGCCGGGGTAGTCGTCGGTAAGTCGTGCGCCGAGATAGGTGCCCATCAGCGAAGGGTCGCGCCAAAGCCCGTCCTTCACGCTGCGGTCGCGCTCGCGAACTTTCTTGAACAGCGCCAGAAGGAAGGCGACCGCGCCTTCCGCGACTCCGCCCCAATTGCTTTCGGTCGGGCTGTTGACGACGAGTATGCCGAGATCGGTCGCCGCCGCCGCGTCGACATTGTCGTAGCCGACCGAATACTTGGCGATCAGGCGCAGACCGGGTGCGGACTCCAGCGTACGGCGGGTGAGAAGGTTGAGCCGGTTGGCGACCCCGGCACCGACGACCGTCGGCGTGGCGAAGACCAGCTCGGTCGAATCGCCGGACCGGTTGGCCGCCTGCGACCACGGTTCGTCGGGAATCCGGACGTCGAGCCCCGCCGCGCGCATTCGTTCATAAGACCCGCCGTTCGCGTCGACGGCCGCGTAGATGTGGACCTTCGGTTGCACCGCTTGCCTCGTTCTGGCGGTTGAAACTATCCCTCGTCGGGGATGTCGGAGACGTGCGCGGATACGATCCGCCACCCTTCGGGCATGCGGACCCAGCATTGGCTCTGACGGCCGATCGTGCGCCCGTCGGGCCGGGTCGCTTCGGTATCGGCCATCGCGAAGTCCCGGCCGAACGTCTTGATGAGCGTATTTCGAAGAGTCCGTTCGACGCCCGCGATATTTCGGTTGCGCCGGAACCGGTCGATCGCGCGGTGGCCGAGAAGCGTGCCGTTGGGGCCGTAGCGCAGCGTGAGGGGGCTATCCCAGAAGAGCGTCGCAAGGGTATCGACATCGTTCGTGCCGAGCGCTTCTTCGTACCGCTCGAAGGCCGCCGTCACCTCCGCGACCACCTCGGGAATGTTGACTTCGTGTGTTTCCGCCACCGCACCGCTCCGTCCTCGCTTGCCGGGCGCAAGAATGTCGGGATTGCCCCGCCGGTTCAACCGGGGGCCGCTTGTCAGGGCGGGGCGGCGGCTGCATGCTCGACGGCGGAAAGAGCACTGGGATCGACAGGATCGTGGAAGAACAAAGTCTTAGAGGCTTCATCGACAAGGTGGAGACCGCCGCGCCGGACGAGGTGCTGCGCGTTGCCGAGCCGGTCAGCCGCGAACTCGACATCACCTCGGCGGTGTTCGAACTCGAACGGGCCGGTCGCAGCCCGATCGCGATATTCGAGAACGTCGAGGGGTTCGATATGCCGGTGGTCACGAACGTGGCCGGCAACCGGAAGCTGCTCGGCCTTGCCCTGGACGTCGCGCCGGAGAACCTGCCGGGCGCCTACCGGGAGCGCTGCCAGAACTATCTGCCCGTGGAAACGGCGGCGGATGCGCCCTGGCAGGAGGTGGTGCTCGAAGGCGACGCGGTCGACCTCACGAAGCTGCCGATCCCGCTGCATTTCGGGATCGACGCCGCGCCCTATATCACCGCCGGGCAGATCGCGGCGCGCGATCCCGAGACGGGGGTCGACACCACCGGCTTCCACCGTCTGATGCTGCGTGGACCCGACCGCCTCGGGCTGTCGCTCCATTCGCGGCGCCGCATGTACGAATACCACCGCCGCGCGGAGGAGCGCGGGGAAGCGCTGCCGGCCGCGATCACGCTCGGCATCCACCCGGTCCATTACATGGGCTCGATGGCCTATCACTACCCGCCGGGCGTCCGGAAGGTGGAGATCATCGGCGCATTGTTCGGCGAACCCTATCGCGTCGCGCGATGCGGAACGGCGGACCTGGAGGTTCCCTGGGGGGCGGAGATCGTGATCGAAGGCCGGATCCTCGCCGGGGTCCACGAACCGGAAGGCCCGTTCGGGGAGTTCACCGGATACGCGTCCTACCGCTCGACCGAGAACGTCTTCGTCGCGGACCGGATCCAGATGCGGCGGGACGCGATGTTCCATTCGGTCGCGTCGGGCACCGCGCCGGACCACATTCTGATTTCGAGCATTTCGCGGGAGGCGGAGATCCTCAACGCGCTCCAGCGCAACCTCCCCAACGTGCGCGCCGTCCACGTGCCGACGACGACCGTGGGCGCGCTGATGGCGATCGTGTCGATGAAGAAGACCGCCGAGGGCCAGCCGCGCCAGGCGATCATGAGTGCGCTCGGCACCGAGTTCTACGTGAAATGCGTTGTCGTGGTGGACGAGGACGTCGACGTGTTCGATCTCTCCGACGTGATGTGGGCGGTGATCACCCGCACGCGCGCCGAGAGCGACGTGATCTACATCCCGGGCGCGATGGGCGCGATTCTCGATCCGACCTCGGACCCGGAAACCCACACCGTCACCAAGGTCGGGATCGATGCGACCAAGCCGTCGGAGCGCGACTTCGCCGAGCGGTTGACCATCGCGGACGAACAAAGAGCCAGAGTGCGCGGCATTCTGCAACGCGCGGGCATCCACATCTGATCGGCCTCGGACCGATCCGGGTCCGCTTGCGTCGACGGTCCTGGCGCTCCACCGTCGCGTCGCCCGGATGCCGAAAAAGGAGGAACAGTGCGCGCCAAGTTCAGGACCAGGGCGGATGCCAAGACCGTCCCCATCATCCCGATCGAGAAGGACGTATTCGACGCCTGGCGGTCGGACCGGCCGGAGGCCATGCGCGCCTGGATCGAGAGCACCGGATTCAAGGCCGCGCCCCGGAGCATCAGCCTCGTTCCGGGCGAGGACGGCGCGCTGGGAAGCGTTCTGCTGGGCGTCGAAGCGCATGACGACTTCTGGGCATACGCGGACCTCCCGGGGCGGCTGCCGGCGGGCGCCTACCGGATCGATGCACGGATGGAGCGCGAGGCGGCGACCGGGGCGGCGCTCGGCTGGGCGCTGGGCTGCTATGCCTTCGACCGCTACGCGGCCAAGTCCGCGGGGCCGGTTCCGACCCTCGTCTGGCCGGAGGGCGCCGACCGGGCCCATGTGCGATCCGCGGCCGAAGCGACGACCGGGGTACGCGACCTGATCAACACGCCGGCCGGCGACATGGGTCCGGCCGAGCTCGCCGCCGCCGCCCGTCGTGTCGCGGACGCCGGGGGCGCCGAAGTGAAGGAGATCAAGGGCGCGGCGCTGCTGCGGCGCGGTTATCCGACGATCCACGCGGTCGGCCGGGCAAGCGCCAACGCGCCGCGGCTGATCGATCTCCGCTGGGGCCGGACGGACGGTCCCAGGGTGACGCTGCTCGGCAAGGGGGTGTGCTTCGATTCCGGCGGCCTCGACATCAAGCCGGCCCAGGGCATGCTTCGCATGAAGAAGGACATGGGCGGCGCGGCGCATATGCTGGGACTCGCCCGGATGATCATGTCGGCGGAGCTCGACGTCAGGCTGCGCGTGCTGATACCGGCGGTCGAGAACAGCATATCCGGCAATGCCCTTCGGCCGCTCGATGTCATCGAGACACGGAGCGGGATTACCGTCGAGGTCGGCAATACCGACGCTGAAGGAAGGCTGATCCTGTGCGATGCCCTGACCGAGGCGGAGACCGAACGGCCGGATCTCCTGGTCGACTGCGCCACGCTCACGGGCGCGGCGCGGATCGCGCTGGGGGCGGAGCTTCCCGCGTTTTTCTGCAACAACGATACGCTCGCCGAGGAACTGTCGAGCGCGGGGCAATCGGTCTCCGATCCGCTCTGGCGCCTGCCGCTCTGGCGTCCCTATCGCCGGCTGCTGGACAGCAAGACCGCCGACATCAACAACGTCTCCGAAGGTGGAATGGCCGGCGCGATCACCGCCGCTCTCTACCTGGAGGAGTTCGTGGACCGGACCACGCCCTGGATCCACCTCGACATCATGGCCTGGAACCTGACCGCCCGCCCCGGCCGCCCCGTCGGCGGCGAGGCCCAGGGCATGCGCGCGCTCTATGCGCTGATCGAGAACCGCTTCGGCGGGAAGAAGAAGCGCTCGAAGAAGGGCTGAATACTCAGGTCGCGACCGCGTCGGTCTCGACCGCCTCGATATCGAACGCGGCGGCGATCAGCGCCCTGGTGTAGGGCTGGGTGGGCGACTCGAAGATCTGGCGGCTGCCGCCCTGCTCCACGACACGGCCGTGGCGCATGACGATCACCCGATCCGCGAGCGCGCGGACCACCTTCAGATCGTGGCTGATGAACAGATAGGCGAGCCCGTGGCGCTCCTGCAGATCTCTCAGGAGATCGACGATCTGCGCCTGGATCGACATGTCGAGCGCCGATGTCGGCTCGTCGAGCACGATGAAGCGCGGCTTGAGCGCGATGGCCCGCGCGATGGCGATCCTCTGGCGCTGCCCGCCGGAGAATTCGTGCGGGTAGCGGTCCTGGGCGCCGGGGTCGAGCCCGACCTCCACAAGCGCGTCGGCGATGACCGTCCGGCGTTGTTCGTAGTCGCCCGCCATGCCGTGGACCACGAGCCCCTCCTCGATGATCTGCCCGACGGAGAACCGTGGGGAAAGCGAGCTGAACGGGTCCTGGAACACGATCTGCATTTCGCGCCTGAGCGGTCGGATCTCGGACCAGCTCATGCCGCTGATGTCGTTTCCGCGGAAGCGGATGGGTCCCATGCTCTTCTCAAGCCTGAGAAGCCCCATGGCGAGCGTGGTCTTGCCCGACCCGCTCTCGCCGACCACGCCAAGGGTCTGACCCTCGCGCACCGTCACCGAGACCCCGTCCACGGCCTTGATGTGGCCCACGACCCGCCGCATGACGCCTCGCTTGACCGGAAACCAGACTTTCAGCCCGTCCGCCTCCATGACCGCGGCCGCTTTCCCGTCGGCCACGGGCGGATTCCCCTTGGGCTCGGCGGCAAGCAGGTGCCTGGTGTAGTCGTGCTGTGGTTTCTCAAAGATTTCGGCGGTCGGGCCGGTCTCGACGATTTCACCCCCGGTCATAACGGCGACCCTGTCGGAAACCTTGCGAACGATCCCGATATCGTGGGTGATCAGCAGGATCGACATGCCGCGCTCGCGCTGCAGGTCCTGGAGCAGCTCGAGGATCTGCGCCTGGATGGTCACGTCGAGCGCGGTGGTCGGTTCGTCGGCGATCAGGAGCTCGGGGTCGTTGGCCAGCGCCATCGCGATCATCACCCGCTGGCGCTGACCGCCGGACAGCTGGTGGGGGTAGGCATGCAGCCGGCTCTCCGCCTCCGGCAGGCCGACCTGGTTGAGCAGGCACAGGATCCGGGAACGCGCCTCCGCGCGGCCAAGGCCCTTGTGGACCTTGAGAATCTCGCCGATCTGCTTCTCGATCGTGTGCAGCGGGTTGAGCGAGGTCATCGGCTCCTGGAAGATCATCGCGATCCTGTTGCCGCGCACGCCGCGCAGGGCGGCCTCGGGGCAGCCGATCAACTCCTCGCCCGCAAACCGGATGCTGCCGCTCGGGTGACGGGCGAGCGGATAGGGCAATAGCTGCAGGATGGAGAGCGCCGACACGGACTTTCCGGAACCGCTTTCGCCCACCAGCGCCAGGGTTTCGCCGCGGCCGATCTCGAACGAGACGTTCCGTACCGCCGCGACCTCGCGCTCGCCGCTGCCGAACGACACCGAGAGATTGTCCGCCGTGAGCAATGCCTCCGCCATCGCCGGACCTACTCGTTCGCCGTCTTGCGCGGATCGAAGGCATCGCGGACCCCTTCGCCCACGAAGATCAGCAGCGAGAGCGTGACGACGATCGTGAGGCTCGCCGTCACCGCGAGCCACGGCGCCTGCAAATTCGCCTTGCCCTGGGCCAGGAGCTCGCCCAGCGAGGGCGACCCCGGCGGCAGGCCGAAGCCGAGGAAGTCGAGCGCCGTCAGGCTGGTGATCGAGCCGGTCAGGATGATCGGAAGGAAGGTGAGCGTCGCGACCATCGCGTTGGGCAGCACGTGGCGGCGCATGATGGTGATGTTGTTCACGCCCAGCGCGCGGGCCGCCCGGACATAGTCGAAATTGCGCGCCCGCAGGAATTCCGCGCGAACCACGCCTTCCAGCGCGGTCCAGCCGAACAGGACCATGATGCCGAGAAGCCACCAGAAATTGGGAGTCACCACGCTGGCCAGGATGATCAGCAGGAACAGCGTGGGGAGGCCCTGCCAGACCTCGATGAAGCGCTGGAAGGCGAGGTCGGTCCAGCCGCCGAAATAGCCCTGGGCCGCGCCGACGGCCACGCCGATGATCGACCCCAGGACGGTGAGCGATATGCCGAACAGCACCGAGATGCGGAATCCGTAGATCGCGCGCGCCAGCACGTCGCGCGCCTGGTCGTCGGTGCCGAGCCAATTGTCCGCGGACGGGGGGGCCGGGGCGGGGACCTTCAGGTCGTAATTGACCGTCCGGTAGCTGTAGGGGATCAGCGGCCAGACCATCCAGCCGTCCTTGTCGCGGATCAGCTGCTGGACGTCGGGCTCGCGATACTCGGCCTCGGTCTCGAAATCGCCGCCGAACGCGGTCTCCGGGTAGGCCGCGAAGACCGGGAAGTAGTACCCGCCGTCGTACTGGATCAGCAGGGGCTTGTCGTTGGAGATGAACTCGGCCGGCAGGGTGACCGCGAACAGCGCGAGGAATACCCAGAACGAGACATAGGCGCGGCGGTTGTTGCGGAAATTCCTGAGCCGCCGCCGGGTGAGCGGCGTCAACCGGACTCCGAACGCGCGCTGTGCGGGGCCGTCAGCCACCGCGCACCTCGAAATCGATGCGCGGGTCGACGATGGTGTAGGTCAGATCGCCCGCGAGACGCATCGCCAGCCCGAGCAGGGTGAAGAAAAAGGTGGTCGCGAAGACGATCGGATAGTCGCGCTTGATCAGCGCCTCGAAGCCCAGCAGGCCGAGCCCGTCGAGCGAGAAAATCACCTCGATCAGGAGCGATCCGGTGAACAGGATGCCGACGAAGACCCCGGGAAAGCTCGCTATGACGATCAGCATCGCGTTGCGGAACACGTGGCCGTAGAGCACGCGGCGCTCGGTCAGCCCCTTGGCCCGCGCGGTCAGCACGTATTGCATGTTGATCTGGTCGAGATAGGAGTTCTTGGTCAGCAGGGTGAGCGAAAGAAAGCCGCCCGCGACCAGCGAGACCAGCGGCAGGGCCAGATGCCAGAAATAGTCGGCGATCTGGCCGAAGAAGCCGAGTTCGTCAAAATTCTCGGAGGTGAGGCCGCGCAGCGGAAACCAGTCGAAAAAGCTGCCGCCGGCAAAGAAGACGATGAGGAGCACGGCAAGCACGAACGATGGCGTTGCGAAGCCGATGGTCATCACGATCGTCGTCCAGAGGTCGAACCGGGTCCCGTCCTTCACGGCTTTCCGGATCCCGAGCGGGATGCAGATCACATAGAGGATCAGCGTCGACCACAGCCCAAGCGAAATCGAGACCGGCATCTTCTCCAGCACCAGGTTGACCACGGTCTCGTCCCGGAAATAGCTGGTGCCGAAGTCGAAAGTCAGGAAATTCCCCATCATCAGCACGAAACGCTCGTGCATGGGCTTGTCGAAACCGAACTGTTCTTCGAGCTGCGCGATGAACTCGGGGTCGAGCCCGCGCGCGCCCCGGTACTTGCTGGTCACCGCCGAGGAAGCGGCATCCGCCTGCGCGGCCGAAGGCGAGGCGCCGGTCTCGGTGCCGCCGCCGCCTCCGAACCGGCTGGTCGGCGCGACGCTGGTGCCGGTGACCTGGGCGATGATCTGCTCGACCGGCCCGCCGGGCGCCACCTGGACGATCAGGAAGTTGATGACCATGATCCCCGCCAGGGTGGGGATCATCAGCAGCAGGCGCCGGACGATGTAGCTCAGCATCCGAAGAACGACCCGATCGGCGCCTGGAAGCGAGCGGCCATCACGGTTTGGGCGGGGCTTTCCCCGCCGCGATCATCGCCGCCTTGTCAGGGTTGTACCACCACGTGTCGACGACGCCCCGCGCGAAACGGGGCTTGGTCCGGGGCCGGTCGAACTTGTTCCAGTAGGCAATATGGTGAGCGCCCTTGAACCACTGGGGCACGGTGTAGTTGTTCCACATCAATACGCGGTCGAGCGCCCGCACCGCTGTCGTCAGCTCTTCACGCGAGGTCGCCCCGATGACCTTCTCGATCAGCACGTCGACCGCGGGGTCCCCGATGCCGCCGATGTTGAACGATCCCGGCGTGTCGGCGCTCGCCGAGCCGAAAAAGTTGCGCTGCTCCAGCCCGGGTGTCAGGGGCTGAATGTAGCGTCGTATGACCACGTCGAAATCGTAGTGGTCGGTGCGGTATTTGAAATTGGCCGCGTCGACGATACGGATCGTCGCCTCGATCCCGAGTCGCTTGAGATTGGCGATATAGGGCGAAACGATCCGGCCGAAGGAAGCCTCGAACAGCAGGAATTCGATCGTCAGAGGCTCCCCGGACGGCTCCCGCAACACGCCGTCCTTTACCCGGTAACCGGCCTCGCGCAGGAGCCGGGTGGCCCTGCGCAGCTCGCGGCGGATCTTGCCGCTGCCGTCGGTTACGCTCGCCTTGTAGGGGTGCGTGAACGCCTCCTCGGGGACCTTGCCCCGCAGCGGCTCGAGAAGCGCCAGTTCCGCCTCGCCCGGCGGCTCGTGGGCGGCGAGCGGCGAGTTCTCGAACATCGAGTTCGTCCGGTCGTAGAGCCCGAAGAACAGGTTCCTGTTGGTCCACTCGAAGTCGAAAGCCAGGTCGAGCGCGCGCCGCACGCGGCGGTCCCTGAACTTGTCGCGTCGCAGATTGAAGAAGAATGCCTGCACGCCCGACGGAGTCTCGTCTTTCAGGATCTCGCGCACCATCAGCCCCCGGCGCACCGGCGGCTTGTCGTACTGCGTCGCCCAGCTCCTGGAGGTGAACTCCTCGCGGAAATCGTACTCCCCGGCGAAGATGGCTTCGAACGCGATATCGCGGTCGCGGTAGTAGTCCACCTTGATCCGGTCGAAATTGTAACGCCCCCGGTTTACCGGTAGATCCCGCGCCCAGTAGTCGGCGACCCGCTCGTATGTCACCGACCGTCCCGGCTCGACCTTGGCGATCCGGTAAGGCCCGCTGGAAAGCGGCGGGGTGAAGGTCGTTCTGTCGAACCGCACCTTCTCATAGTAGGTCCTGGACAGAACGGGCAGCGCAGCGAGCTGAACCGGAAGGTCGCGGTGCCGGCCCGCCTTGAAGGTAAACCGGATTTTGTGCCGCTCGGGCACGTCGACCTTCGCGACGTCACGGAACAGAATCCGGAACTGCGGGTGTCCTTTCTCGACCAGAGTCTCGAAGGTGAAGGCGACGTCCTCCGCGGTGATCGGCGAGCCGTCGTGGAACCGCGCCTCGGGGCGCAGCCGGAACGCGACCCAGCCGCCCGCGTCCGGGATCTCGATCTCGCTTGCCACCAGCCCGTAAAGCGCATCCGGCTCGTCGAAAGCGCGCGCCATCAGGGTGTCGAAGGCCAGCGCGTTCCAGGCCTCCTTTTGCCCCTTGAGGATGAACGGGTTGAGCGTCTCGAACGTGTCGAGCCCCCAGAGCCGCAGAGTGCCGCCCTTGGGCGCGTCCGGATTGACGTAATCGAAATGGGTGAAATCCGCTCCGTATTTCAGGTCGCCGAAGACCGACACGCCGTGGTTGACCTTCACCGCATCGGCGAACGCGCCCGTGGCCAGAAGCGCGATGAGCGCCCCGCCGGCGCAGCGAAGAAGACCGGCCCTCACCGCGCGCGGCCCAGTTTTCGTTTGCGCTGTTCGAGGGTGCCCGCCTTGCCGGCGTCGACCCACCAGCTGAAGAAATCGTTACCGTATTTTGGGCTTTTGTCGGGCTTGCCGAACTTGTCCCAATAGGCGATCCGGTCGAAGCGGATGTGCCACTGCGGGATCACGTAGTGGTTCCACAAGAGCACCCGGTCGAGGGCACGCGTGGCGGCTACCAGCCGGGCGCGGTCGGGCGCCGCGATCAGCTTCTCGATCAGGGCATCCACGACGGGGTTCCTGATGCCGACGAGGTTGCGGCTGCCCTCGCGGCCGGCGGCGTCGCTGCTCCAGAAATCGCGCTGTTCGTTGCCGGGCGAATCCGACTGGCCCCAGCTCGCTACGATCATGTCGAAGTCGAAGGCGTTCAGACGGTTGATGTATTGAGACGAGTCGACGACCCGGATGCGCCCCTCGATGCCGAGCCGCTTGAGGTTGCGGAGGAACGGCGCGACGACCCGCTCGAAAGCGGGGCTAACCAGCAGGAACTCGATCTCCATCGCCTCGCCGGTCGCGGCGTGGGTCAGTCGGCCGTTCTCGATCGTCCAGGATGCGGCCTTGAGCAGCCGGACGGCGCGCCGCAGGTTGCGCCTGATGTTGCCCGACCCGTCCGTCCGGGGCGGCTTGAACGCTTCGGTGAACACGGCGTCGGGAACCTTGCCGCGGAACGGCTCGAGCAGGGATTTCTCGACCGGCCCGGGCGGCCCGGAGGCAGCAAGCCCGGAATTTGAGAAGAAGCTCGTCGTCCGGCTGTACTGGCCGTAGAACAGGTTCTTGTTGGACCAGTTGAAGTCGAAGGCAAGCCCGATCGCTTCGCGAACCCGGACGTCCCGGAACCTGGCCCGCCTGAGGTTGAAGGCGAAGGACTGCATCCCGGTGGGCCTCGCATGCCGCACCTGCTCGGTCTTCACCAACCCCGCGCCGGCCGCGGGAAAGCGGTAGCCGGTCGCCCAGTCCTTGGAGGCGGTCTCGGAGCGGTAGTCGTATTCGTTCGCCTTGAAGGCTTCCAGCGCGACCGTCTGGTCGCGGTAATAGTCGATCCGGATGCGGTCGAAATTGTTCATTCCGCGGTTGATCGGCAGCCTTTCGCCCCAGTAGTCCCTGACCCGTTCGAACTCGACGAACCGCCCCGCTTCGAAGCGAGCGATCCGGTAGGGGCCGCTGCCGAGCGGCGGCTCGAGCGTGGTCCGGTCGAACGCGCGGCCTTCCCAGTAATGCTTCGGCAAGACCGGAAGCTGGCCGGTGATTTGCGGAAGCTCGCGATTGGGCGGACCCGTGAAATGGAACTTCACCCGGTGCCGGCCGAGCCGTTCCGCCTCGACGATATTGCGATAGTAGAAGCGATAGAAGGGCTGACCCTTCTCGCGCAAGGCATTGAAGCTGAAGATGACGTCGTCCGCCGTCACCGGCTTGCCGTCGTGAAACCGCGCCTCCGGCCGGAGGTTGTAGATCGCGTAGGAGAGGTCGTCGGGGACCTCGACGGTCTCGGCGATCAGCCCGTACTCGGCGGAAATCTCGTCGAGCGGCGAAGTCATCAGCGTATCGACGACGAAGCGCAGGCTCGCCGGGTCGCCCTTGACGATATAGGGGTTGAAGCTGTCGAAAGAGCCGATCGAGTGCAGCTTGACCGCGCCGCCCTTCGGCGCGTGCGGGTTGGCATAGCTGCGATGGGCAAAGTCGGGCGGGTATCCCAGCGTGCCCACCAAGGTAAGGCCGTGGCTCTTGACGACTCGATCCGCGGCCGCCGCGCCGCCCAGGACGAGCATCGCCCCGGCCAGGGCACCGGCGGCGCGGATTACAATCCACCCCAAGCTCTGCATGGCGTTCCTCTTCGAGCGGCGCCTGCGCGGAGCGCGATTGTGTGCACGCAGGCGGACGCCTTCAAGCGCTCGCCCTCACCCGACCCTAGTTGGTGCCGCCGGAGAGCAATTCCAAGGCTTTCTCGTGAATCCGTGGATCGCCGGCGGCGACAACCCGTCCGTCCGCTCCGGGATCGAGCGCGTTCCCCGACCAGTCGGTGATGCATCCTCCGGCGCCCTCGACCACGGGGACGAGCGCGCAGAAGTCGTATGTCTTGAGCCCTGCCTCGACAACGAGATCGATGTGGCCCGCGGCCAGCAGCCCGTAAGCGTAGCAATCCCCGCCATAGAGCGTGCTTCGCACACGCGCGGAAAGGCGCACGAACGCATCGCGGTCTGCGCCATGAAAGAGATCGGGGGAGGTGGTGTTCAGGACGGCCCGGTCCAGGTCGGGGCAGGAACGTGTCCCGATCCGCTCGCCGCAAAATCGCGACGCAATTCCGGCGGCGCCGATCCAGCGTTCGCCGAGCACGGGCTGGTCGATAATGCCGAGCATCGGCCTGCCGTCGCGGAGAAGCGCGATCAGCGTGCCGAAGATCGGTTTTCCCGCGATGAATGCGCGCGTGCCGTCGATCGGATCCAGCACCCAGACATCGGCGGCATCCCCGCCCTCGCTGCCGAACTCCTCGCCGACGATTCCGTGGGACGGATACCGTTCGGCGATCATCGTCCGCATGGCGGACTCGGCCTGTCGGTCGGCGATCGTTACCGGCGAGGCGTCGGCCTTGTCCTCCACCGACACGTGGGTCCGAAAATGGCGGCGGATCGCCGCGCCGCTGGCATCGGCGAGCGCGTGGGCGAAGTCGATATACTCTTCCGGGCAAGTATCGGACATCGCGCGCCGCGTTCCTACCGCGGCGGTACCGCCGCTACTGCGGCAGCGGAGCCGGCGAATCGCTCAGCGACCGAAGATAGGCGATCACGGCGGCCCGGTCCCTCGCCCTCTTGAGCCCGGCGAAGGCCATCTTGGTTCCCGGCAGGAATTTCTTGGGCTTGGCAAGGAAAGCGCCGAGAGTCTCGTAAGTCCACTTTCCGCCCTTCGCGGCCATCGCCTTGGAGTAGGAGAACCCGGCCCGCTTGCCTGCCTCCGAGTTCACGACATTCCACAGGTTGGGTCCGATCTTGTTCTTGCCGCCTTTGTCGACGGTGTGACAGGACCGGCACTTCTTGAACACCTTGGCGCCGGCGCCGGTGTCGGCGGTTCCAATCAAGGCGGCGATCTGCACCGGCGGAGCGGCGGGTTCGGACGCCTTGGGCGCGGCCTCCGGCTTTGCGGCCGTCGTCACCGCCGCGGCCTTTCCGCTGTCCCGCGGGTGGACGAGCGCGTTGCCTATCGTACTGATGACGACCAGTATCAGGGCGACAAGCAATCCCGCGCCGGCGACCTTGTTGAAGAACATTGACGACATGGTTCGTCTTCCCTTGGACGGCCCGCCACCCGTACCCGGCTGCGGCAAGGCAGCGCAGGCGTCATTAGCAGAACGGGTTTCCCCTTTGCAAGTTGACAGCGCCCATGAAGGGCGGGGCGCTGGCGTTTGACACATTCAGGGGCGAATTCGATACTCCGCCGCCCATTGCCGAGGCGCCGCCGGACCAAGATGACCAAGTCGAAAGCTCCCCGGAATACGATCGCCTTTCAGGGTATCCCGGGCGCCTATTCCGAGCTCGCCTGCCGTTCGATATTCCCGGCCATGTCCACCCTGCCCTCCGCCGCGTTCGAGGACGCGTTCGCGGCGGTCCGCGACGGACATGCCCGTTATGCGATGATCCCGATAGAGAATTCGGTCGCCGGGCGCGTCGCCGACATTCACCGTTTGATGCCGGAATCCGGACTTTTCATCGTCAGCGAGCACTTCGTCCGCGTGAACCATCACCTGCTGGCGCCGCGGGAAGCGACGCTGAAGTCGATCCGGACCGTCCACAGCCATGTCCACGCCCTCGGCCAGTGCCGCAAGCTGATCCGCGGGATGAAACTCCGGCCGGTGGTTCACGCCGACACCGCGGGGGCGGCCGCCGAGATCGCGGAGCGCGGCGACCCCAGCGAAGCGGCGATCGGATCGGCTCTCGCGGGCAAGGTCTACGGGCTCGCCTCGCTTGCCGCCAATATCGAGGACGCGGAGCACAACACGACCCGGTTCCTGGTGCTCTCCAGGACGCAGCGGCGGCGGCGGCGCGACGACGGCACGCTGGTGACGACTTTCGTGTTCCAGGTGCGCAACGTCCCCGCCGCTCTCTACAAGGCGCTCGGCGGGTTCGCGACCAACGGCGTCAACATGACGAAGCTCGAGAGCTACATGTTGGAGGGCGATTTCACCGCGACCCAGTTCTATGCCGATATCGAGGGCGGCCCCACGGACCGCAACGTGCGCCTTGCGATGGAGGAGCTCGCCTTCTTCTCGCACGAGGTAAAGGTTCTCGGGACCTACCCGGCGGATGCGTTCCGGTCCACCAACGTGCCTCTCGATCCTGCCTAGCTCGCCCGCGCTTCGCGCGACCTTTGCCTCAGCGCTCGTGCATCCAGTCGTCGATCAGGCGGCGGGCGATCGAATCCGAACGCGCGCGGCGCACCAGACCCGCGCCGCCCGCCTTCAGTTCGGCGCGGGTGAACCAACGCGCGTCCTCCAGCTCATCGGGATCGAACGCGATCTCGTCGGACAGCGCATCGGCATGGAAGCCCAGCATCAGGGAGGCGGGAAACGGCCAGGGCTGGGAGGAGTGATAGCGGATATTGGCGACTTCGACGGCGACCTCTTCCTTCACCTCCCGGGCAACCGCCTCCTCCAGGCTCTCTCCGGGCTCGACGAACCCGGCAAGGGCGGAATACATGCCGTCGGGCCATTCCGACTTGCGGCCGAGGACGGCACGGTCGCCACGGCCGATCAGCATGATCACCGCGGGGTCGGTGCGGGGAAAATGGGAAGCACCGCACGAATGGTCGCCGCAGACCCGGAGATGGCCGGCCTCCCGGCTCTCGGTCGGCTGACCGCAATTGCCGCAGAACCGGTGCCGTTCGTGCCAGTGCAGGATGCCCTTGGCATAGGCGAGAAGACCGCCCTCGTCGGGCGGCAAAAGCGTCCCGACGCTTCGCAGATCGACAAACGTTCCGCGCCGCGCGAACGGCGCGCGGGATTCCGGATATTCGACATGGGAGAGGTCGAAGGCAAAATGCGGAGCCCCGTTCTTCACCCCGAGGAACACGGCATCCCGCCTTCGATTGAGAAACGGGCTGACCTCTGTCGGCTCGAAACAGACCGCCCGCGGGTCTTCTACCGACCGCACAAAGGCGTGCGAGCGCCATACCGGAAGCACGCAGGCGGAATTGCCGAACTGGGAATCGAGCCAATCTTCGTCCTCGCGCCGTTCGGCATGGCGCGCAAGCCCGTAATCGGCGTAGTGGTTGGGCGTTCTCATGGGCTCCGGGAACGATGATTCCGAACGGCGGCCGGGCCTGATCGGCGGGCAACCTGACACAGGGTTCCATGGCACGCAATTTCGATTGCTGATATAGTGAGTTGGGAGGCTGGTCGCGGACGGGGCGCTCGCCAACCCGGTCAGGTCCGGAAGGAAGCAGCCGTAACGAGATGGCTCCGGGTCGCATGCCGGCCTCCCGCCTCATCGACCGGCCTCGTCGTAACACATCGTCAGAAGTGCAGCACGGTTCGCGCGTGGCATGAACGGCTCATCGGAAACCCGGTCTTACCGGGTGCTCGCGCGCACCTACCGGCCGAGCCGTTTCGCCGATCTTGTCGGCCAGGAAGCGATGGTGCGCACGCTGGCCAACGCGATCGCCTCGGGCCGGCTTGCGCATGCGTTCATCCTGACGGGCATCCGGGGCGTCGGAAAGACCACCACCGCCCGGATCATCGCGCGCGCGCTGAACTGCGTGGGCGCCGACGGCACCGGAGGGCCGACGCCCGACCCGTGCGGCGCCTGCGATCATTGCACCGGGATCGGCGAGGACCGGCATGTCGACGTCATCGAGATGGATGCGGCGAGCCGCACCGGCGTCGACGACATCCGCGAGCTCATCGAGGGCGTCCGCTACCGCCCGGTTTCGGCGCGTTTCAAGATCTACATCATCGACGAAGTCCACATGCTCTCGCGCAACGCTTTCAACGCGCTGCTCAAGACGCTGGAAGAACCGCCGGAGCATGTGAAATTCATCTTCGCGACGACGGAAATCCGCAAGGTACCGGTCACCGTCCTGTCCCGGTGCCAGCGATTCGACCTCCGCCGGGTGGACGGCGAGACCCTGTTTTCCCATCTCGAGGGGGTCGCCGGGCGGGAGGGTGTCGAAATCGCCGAGGATGCGCTGCGGCAGATCGTCCGGGCGGCGGAAGGCTCGGTGCGCGATGCGCTGTCGCTGCTCGATCAGACGATCGCCCATGCCGCGGGCGGGCGGATCGACGGCGACCAGGTGCGCACCATGCTCGGCCTCGCGGACCGCATGCAAACGGCCGACTTGCTCGAGGCCCTGATGCGCGGCCAGGCGGCGCCTGCTCTCGGCATATTCGATACGCTCCACGAGGCCGGCGCCGATCCGGTCGCCGTTCTCCAGGACCTGCTGGAGTTCACGCACTGGCTGACCCGGCTCAAGGCCGCGCCGGAGGATGCGCGGGCGGGCGGTGCCGTCTCCGACATCGAGCTCGAACGCGGCCGCACGCTCGCCGCCGGGCTGTCGATACCGATCCTGACCCGCTGCTGGCAGATCCTGCTCAAGGGCGTTTCGGAGACCCACATGGCGGTCGATCCGAGGCAGGCCACGGAGATGGTGCTGATCCGGCTCGCCTACGCCGCCGACCTGCCCACGCCGGCGGAGATCGTTCGCGCCGCCGAGAGCGGCGAGGCGACGGTCCCGCCGCGGACCGCGCCGCCCACGCCCGCGCCCGCACCGACGCCTGAGACCTCGGAGCCGACGCCGGAGACGGCGACACCGATGCCGGAGAATTTCGAGGCGTTGGTCGCGCTCTTCAAGAGCAGGAAGGAAATGGTACTCGGCGCGCATCTGGCGAACGACGTCGGGCTTGTCGACTATGCGCCCGGGCGGCTGCGCTACCGCCGGGGTCCGCACGCGCCCGCCGGGCTGGAAAACCGGCTCCGCCGCATGCTCGACGAGTGGACAGGGCAGCGATGGTCGGTCGAGGCGGTCGACGGCGACGAGGCGGCGCCCAGCCTTCGGCAGCAGCGCGCGGAGCGGGAGGCGGTCGAGCGCCAGCAGGCGATAGACCATCCGGCGGTACAGGCGGCGCTGCAGGTATTTCCCGGTTCGACCGTGGAAGCGGTGCGCAACGTGGAACCCGTGCCCATCCTGGGCGAAGCGCCGCGGGACCCCCCCGCCGATACCGAAGACGATGCGGAAGCGGAAGGCACACACGGAGAGGCGCACCGGGGGTGCTAAGATACTGATTTAATTGAGATATTTTTTCCGTTTCTAGTGCAACTGCGCGCGAAAGGGAAGCCCTTTTCGCACCCCGCTGCAACAGATCGGAGACGTATCTCGATGCCAGCAATCCGCCTCACCCAGCGCCGGGTCGACGCACTCACGCCCCGCCGCAAGATGCGGGACGTCCGCGACGCCGAGTTGAAGGGGTACGGCGTCCGCGTGATGCCGTCGGGCGCGAAGCGCTACTTCATCCACACCCAGCGCGATGGCCAGCGCGTCTGGAAGACCGTCGGTGACGCGGCGACACTGACCGAGACCGAGGCGCGGATCCTCGCCCGGTCCATGCTGACCGCATTTCGCGACGGCAGGAATCCCGAAGCGGAAGCGCCCGGCGAAACCCTCTTCGAGACCGTCGCCGAGGAAGCCTTTGTCCTCTATGGCCGGCGCTGGAAGCCGCGGATATCTGCATCCTGGAGACGCTGTGGCGTTCCGACGGCGGGCCCGCCGGGCGGTTCGCCGTGCGGCTCGACCTGCTGACCGTGGGCGGTTGCACGCGCACGGAGTGGGACGACGAGGAGGCGCGCAGAGGCGCGGCGGAGGAACAGGCATGGGAGCTGGCCCAGGAGCGGCAGGCGCTGTTCGAGCGGACGGCGGTCCGCGAGCGGCACCAGAGCATGAGGATGCGATAGGGGGCCGGCGGTGGAGATCTGGCTGATATACCGGCGCGGTCGGGAACGGGTGCTTCGGCTGACGCTGCGCGAGGTCCTCGCGCTGCGCGCCTTGAAGAGGGGCGGGGCGGACGCCGCACAGGAGGCGCTCTGCCTTCCCCTGCTCGACCGCGCGCGCCGGGAAGAGCTCTGGTTCGAGTGCTGTTGCCGGCGGGTCGGATCGCAATACCCGGACTTCCATGTGCGCTACCACGGGAAGGACAGGTATACGCTCGCCAACCGGTCCGGGGTGGCGATGGCGCATGCCGAGGACTGCGTGTTCCGCCGGGACCGACGCCGACGCCGCCCGCCCGCCGCCGGTTCGCCACCCCGACCTGCTGGGCGGGTTCGGCGCGGCGGACGAGGAGCGCCCGCCGGCCGGTCCCGGCGCGCTGCCGTGGGCGTACTGGAAGCCGCGCCCGCGAGCAGCCGCCGAGCAGACAAAGACCCTGTGGGGCACGGCGTCGAAGCTGATGCAGACGGCGCGCCTCAACCTGCTCGGGGCCGAGGAGCGACACCCGCCCCCCGCCGACTGGCTGGCGGAGATCGCGGCGGCGGCGGACAGGCTCTATCTGCCGCCCAGGATGCCGGCGTCCGGGTTCCTGTTCACCGATCCCGCCGCATGGTGCTCGGGCGAGGTGGCGGCTAGGCTCGAGGCGGCGGAACCCGGATGGCCCGAGGGGGGGCGGCCCGGCGCCTATCTCTGCTGGCCCGTCGACGAGGTGCGCGGCCGCGCGGTCGACCCCGGCGGGCCGGGCCATGTCGAGGCGCCCGACACCGTGGTCTGTCCGATGCTCCCCGGCAAGAAGCCCGTGGCGGGGCCGTACTTGTTCCTCGGGGCGGTCGCGCGTTCGGGGGAAGGGTGGGCGTGCGTCAACGCCTGCGCGCGGCCGATCGCCGCGCTCGACTGCCCGGTCCCGGTCGATTCGGGCTACGAGCGCCAGGCAACCGCCGCGCTGTGGCGGCTGGTCCGGACGCTGGCCGACAACCGCGATCTCGCCGCCCTGCTCGGCGGCGCCGTCCGCGTCGAGATCGAGAAGCCGCTCACCCTCATCGAGACCGTCGAGGATGCCTGCCTGCCCGACTTCCTGCTCACCGTTTCCCGCCCGGGCGCGTATTCCCACCTGCCCGGCGGGCCGGGTGATCCGCGCCACTTCGGGCGGTTCGATCCGCGCGACCGGGCGCGCTACGTGATCGAGGTCATGGGGTCCGACGACCCCGAGTACGAGCGCAGCAAGAAGCGCACCCACCCCAGGATGGCGCGCCTCGGGACCGTGTTCCGCATGGAGGGGAAAGAGTTCGGCCCGAACGGCAAGGGCATCGACCGCCAGCGCGAGGAGATCGCGGCCGACATCGCCCGCGACCTGATCCGGCGCTGGAGGACGCGACGCAAACCCGCCGCCGCGTGAGCGAGCCCTCGGCGCGATTTATCCGCAGCCATCCCCTACTCGAGATCGCCCCGTCCGCCGGGGTGGTTCGCCCCGCACCGGTCAACTCCTGCGATAGGGTATCCCGATCGCCGCCGGTCCCTGGCTCTTGCCGCCGACGACGATGAGAATGGCGAGCGTCAGCACGTAGGGAAACATCAGCATGAACTGGTGCGGGATGTCGAGCCCGACCGCCTGGCCCCGGAATTGAAGGGCGTCGGCGGCGCCGAAGACAAGGCAGGCGATCATGCCGCCGACCGGGTTCCAGCGCCCGAAGATCAGCGCCGCCAGCGCGATGAATCCGCGCCCGGCGACCATCTCGTCCTGAAAGAAGTGCAGCTGTCCGAGCGAGAGGAACGCTCCGCCGGCGCCCGCCAGCGCGCCGGACAGCACCGTGCAGGCGTAGCGCACACGGAGCGGATCGACGCCGACCGACGAGGCGGCCTGCGGATGTTCCCCGGTGGCGGTGATCATCAGCCCCCAGCGCGTCCGGTAGAGGATCACCCAAAGGACGGGGACCAGCAGGAAAGCGACATAGACCAGGGCGTGCTGGTGGAAGAGGACCGGCCCGAGGAGGGGAAGGTCGGCCAGCAGCGGCAGCGAGACGGGATCGAAATGGGGCACCACCCGCTGTTGTTCCTTGAGCCCGAAGACGATGCGGATCAGGAAACTGGAGAGGCCGAGGCCGAGCAGGTTTATCGCGGTGCCCGAGACGATCTGGTTGGCGCCCAGGGATATCGAGACGAAGGCGTGGATCCAGGCGACCAGGGCGCCGGCGACAACCCCGCAGGCGAAGCCCAGCCACGGCGAGCCGATGAACCAGGCGCCGAACACCCCGGTGAGCGCGGCCATCAGCATGGTGCCTTCGAGGCCGATATTGATGATGCCCGCACGTTCGTTGAGGATGCCGCCGAGCGTGGCGAACAGGAGCGGCGTCGCCAGCCGGATCGTGGCGGCGAAGTAGTCGGGGTCGAGCAGGCCGAGGAACACTTCCATCGCCGTTCCCTCAACCCCGCTTGCGCCGGCGGTGCCATTCGAGCACCGCGACGCCGAGGATGAACAGGATGACCATGCCCTGGATCACCAGGATCAGGGAGGTCGGCAGCCCGGTCGTCCTCTGCATCTGGTTGGCGCCGACCCTGAGGGCGGCGAACAGGAAGGCCGCGAACACCACGCCGACGGGATCGGACCGGCCGAGGAACGCCACCGCGATTCCGTCGAAGCCGTAGCCGGGGGAGAAGAAGTCCAGCAGCCGGTACTGGCCGCCGATTATCTCGGTGGTGCCGGCGAGCCCGGCGAGCCCGCCGGAGACGCTCATCGCGCCGAACACGTAGCGGTTGACGGGCACCCCGGCGAAGCGCGCGGTTCCCGTCGATTCGCCGACCGCGCGCAGCTTCAGCCCGAACGGCGTGCGCCACAGCACATAGGCCGTGGCGAGGGCGAAACCGACGGCGATGAAGATGGCGATCGAGAGGTCCGACTTCGCATACAGGACCGGCAGACGGGCGCTCTCGGCGACCATCGCCGTCTGGTGGAAGAATCCGGGAGGCTCCGCGAGCGGGCCGTGGACCAGGTAGCTCACGAAGAATATCGCGACGAAGTTGAGCATGATCGTCGAGATGATCTCGTTGATCCCGCGCGCGGACCGCAGATAGCCCGCGATCCCGCCCCACGCCGCGCCGGCCAGGAATCCGCCGGCGATGGCGAGCGCGATGTGCAGCGCCGCCGGCAGGCCGGTGAGGTAGATCCCGATGACCACGCTCGCCAGCGCGCCGACGTAGAGCTGCCCCTCGGCGCCGATATTGAGGAGGTTGCAGCGGAAGGCGAAGGCTACCGCGAGCCCGGTGAAGATCAGCGGCGTGGTGCGCGCGAGCGTGTTGCCGAGCGCGAACCCATCGCCGACGGCGCCTTGCAGCAGCGCCCAATAGGCGGCGAGGGGATCGGCGCCGGCGAGCAGGATCAGCACCGCGCTCGCGGCCAAGGCGAGCGCGATCGCCGCGAGCGAAATCGATGTCGCGCGCAGGATTTCGGGGATGCGCGCGGCCGCGGTCTCGCTCATGATGCGCTCCGCGTCTCGGCCTCGCGCAGCGCCATCCCCGCCATCATCAACCCGACGGTCTCGCGCGTCGTCTCCTCGGCTTTCACCAGCCCCATCGCCCGACCCTCGTACATCACCAGTATCCGGTCGCTGAGGGCGAGGACCTCATCGAGCTCGGTGGAAACGAGGAGGATCGCCATCCCCTCGTCGCGCGCGGCCAGCAAGCGCCGGTGGACGTATTCGGTCGCGCCCACATCGAGCCCGCGGGTCGGCTGCGCCGCCAGCAGCAGCTTCGGACCGAGACCGAACTCGCGGGCAAGCACGAGCTTTTGCTGATTTCCGCCCGACAGCGCGGAAGCCACTGTGTCGGGACCCGGCGCCCTGATCGAGAAGGTTTCGATTGCCCGCGCGGTCGCTTCGCGCATCGCCCCGACGCGGAGCCAGAAGGGCGAGCCGAACGGGGGGCGGTCGCTCGACTTGAGGGCCAGGTTCTCCCACAGCCGGAAGGACATCAGGAGGCCGGTCTGGTGGCGGTCCTCGGTGACATGCCCGATATTGCGGAACCGCTCGCCGCGCGAGGAGGCGAGCCCGGCCAGGTCGAGGCGGCCGCCTTCGACGGCGCGCACGCCGGCAATCGCCTCGGTCAGCTCCTTCTGGCCGTTGCCGTCGACACCGGCGATCCCGAGGATCTCGCCCTCGAACAGCGAAAACCCGACGCCGTCCACCGCGCGCAGGCCCCGGTCGTCCCGGACGCTCAGGTCCTCGATCCGCAAGACCGGGGCGCCCGGCCGGTTGCCGCGCCGGCGCGGCGGGACGATATCGCGGCCCACCATGAGCCTGGCGAGCTCGGACGGATCGGTCTCGGCGGCGGCCACCGTACCGGCGAGCCGGCCGCCGCGCAGCACGCTGATCCGGTCGGCGACCTCCATCACCTCGTTGAGCTTGTGCGAGATGAAGATGATCGCCTTGCCGCTCGCCGCGAGGCTTCGCAAGACGCCGATCAGATGTTCCACCTCCGACGGCGCCAGCACCGCCGTCGGCTCGTCGAGGATCAACAAGTCGGCGTCGCGGTAGAGCGCCTTCAGGATCTCCACCCGTTGCTGGGCGCCGACCGGCAGTTGCCAGACCTGTGCGCCGGTGTCGATGTCGAGCCCGTGCGTCGCGGCAAGCTCCCGGATTCGGGCGGCAGCCGTCTTGAGGTCGAGCAGCGGGCTGCCCCGCGCGTTCGCGGTCTTGAGACCGAGGACGATGTTCTCGACAACGGTGAGCGGCGGGACCAGCATGAAGTGCTGATGCACCATCCCGATTCCGGCGGCGATGGCGTCGATCGGCGAGGCGAAGCCGGCCTCCTCCCCGTCCAGAAGGATGCGTCCGGAATCCGGCCGGTGCAGCCCGTAGAGTGCATTCATCAGCGTCGTCTTGCCCGAACCGTTCTCCCCCAGAAGGGCATGGATCTCGCCGCGGTCGACCGTGAGCTCGACGCGGTCGTTGGCGACCACGCCCGGGAAGGTCTTGGTGATCCGCTCCATACGCAAGAGGGGCATGGCCAGGTTTCCGGAGATGCGGAACGAAGACGCCCGCCGCCCCGGGGGCGGCGGGCGAAATCGGGCTGCCGGCCGAACTAGATCTTGTTGATCTTCTGCTTCATCAGCGCCGGCACGTTCGGCGCGGGGACCTTGACCGCGCCCGACTTGATGTCGGCGACCAGCTTGGCGATCTCGACCTTCACGTTCTCCGGAACCATGGGGCCATAGGGCCCGACCTCGAGCACGCCGGAGGCGAGGCCGAAGCGGTTGGGCCCCGGATTGAACTTGCCGGCGATCACCGACCGGATCGATTTGAGCAGCATGTCGTCCACCTTGATCACCGCCGAGGAGACGACGAGATCGGGGGCGAGGCTCCGCTGGTCGGCGAAATAGCCGATCACCGGCACCTTCTTCTCCTTTGCCGCCTGGATCACGCCGAGTCCCGTCGCGTCCGCCATGTGGGCGACGATATCGGCGCCCTGCGAGATCACCGCGCGCGCCGCCTCCTTGCCCTTGACCGCGTCATAGAAGGTGCCGGTATAGATCGCCACGAATTTCGCCTTGGGCTTGACGGCCAGCACACCCTGGCGGAAGGCGTCCACCTGGATGCGGATCGGCGGGATCTCCCAGCCGCCGACCGCACCGATGACATTGGCCTTGCTGAGCTTCGCCGCCAACTGGCCGGTCACGTAGAACAGTTCCTGGAACGAGACGTAGAGATTGGCGAGGTTCTTGGCCTTGCCCGAGCCGTAGGTGTTGAAGAAGTGCTTGTCGGGGTTCTCGGCGGCGACCTTGGCGATGGCGTCGCCCCACTGGAATCCGTGGGCGTAGATCGCGTTGTAGCCGCGATTGGCGTAGTCGCGCAGAGTGGCGACGAAATCGGGCCGCTTGACGCTTTCCGAAAACGCTACTTCGACCTTGTCGCCCAGGGTCTTCTTGATCAACATCAGCCCGGCATGCGCGCTGGCGTTGAAGCCCTTGTCGCTGACGGCGCCGGGCAGCGCGAGCGCCACCTTGATCTTCTCCGCGCTCGCTGCGCTTGCTGACAGGGCAAGGCCGGCGGCGGCGGAGAGCGCGAGCAGGTTCCTCATACCCGATAGGCGTGATTTGTCTCGCATTGGCCGTTCCTCCAGTGGGTTGTTGTCGTTCTGTGACGCCCGCAAAAGTGTAGATTGCGACGAGTCCGCGTTAATAGATGGCCCTTGCGGGGCCGGCCTCGACTTCCGAGAATTCGCGAACGCCGCCCTGCACGGGAGCGCCCGCCCATCATGCTGACACTATACCGCGACCACAACGCGGTCTGTTGCCACAAGGTTGAGTTGGTCCTTGCCGAGAAGGGGCTCGACTTCGAGACGGTGACGGTTCCGCTGTTTCGCAGCGCGCAGTACGACCCGGACTATCTCCGGATAAACCCGCGCGGCGTGGTGCCGACCCTCGCGCATGACGGCGCGACGATCGTCGAATCGACCGTCATCTGCGAATACCTGGACGAGACCTTCCCCACCCCGCCGCTGATGCCGGGCGACCCGTCGGGGCGCGCGCAGGTTCGTCAATGGACCAAGCTGATCGACGAGGAAATCCACGAAGCAGGCTCGGTGCTGAGCTTCTGCGCCATGTTCCGCGACCGCATGCTGGCCATGGAAGAGGCGGAACGGGAAGAGCGGTTTCGCAATGTAGGCAACCCGGGCCGCGAGGATTTCTACCGGTCTTCCGTCGAGGACGGCGTTGCCTCGCGTTTCGCGTTCAGAGCGGTCGCCGCCTATGAGAGGCTGGTCCGGGATCTGGAGGCCCGGCTGGCGACGACCGGGAGCTGGCTCGCCGGGGACCGGTATTCGCTCGCCGAGGCGGCGGTGACGCCCTATTTCGCCCGTGCCGAGTATCTCGGTCTGCTCGATATCTGGACCGCCGGCCGTCCGGCGACCGCGGCCTGGTGGGGCCGCATCAAGTCGCGGGCGAACTTCGCGGCGGTCCTGACCGGTACGCTTTCGAAGGCCGACCTCGCGGAAATGCGCTCATCGGGGGATAAGATCCGAACCCGGGTCGTCGCACGGCGCGACGAGTACCTGCGCGCCTACGCCTCGCGTTTCGCCTGACCAAACAGCCCCGGAGAAAGACGGTGCCTGAAAACTGCGACATCCTGATCCGAAACGCGCGTCTTCGCGGAGCGGCGGAGGGGCTGCAAGATATCTCCATCGCCGGAGGTAGAATCGACCGGATCGGTCCCGGGCTCGATGTTGCCGCCAATACCGAGATCGATGCTGCGGGCGGGCTGGTCACCGAGTCCTTCGCCAACCCGCATCTCCACCTGTGCAAGGTGTGGACGCTGGAGATGATGCACGAGGAATCCCTCAAGGCCTATCGCGAGGGTTCGATGGGCAAGGCAATGTCCGCCATCGAGCAGGCCAGCATCGTCAAGGAGAATTACGACGCGTCCTGGATCACGGAGAACGCGCGGCGCACGGCTGCGCTCGCGGCCCTCCACGGCAACCTGCATATCCGCGCCTTTGCCGATGTCGATTCCAAGGCAAGGCTGGAGGGGGTGAAGGGCGTCCTCGCGGTCAGGGACGAATTTCGCGGCATCGTCGACATCCAGGTCGTCGCATTCGCCCAGGACGGGATCGTCCGCGAACCCGGCGCCGAGGAGCTGTTGCGAGAGGCGATGGAGCTCGGGGCGGATGTCGTTGGCGGGATCCCGTGGATCGAGTTCACCGACGCCGACGCCGCCCGGCACGTGCGGGCCTGTTTCGATCTCGCCCAGGAATTCGACAAGGACGTCTCGATGCTGCTCGACGACGCCGGCGACCCGGGCCTGCGGACGCTCGAGACGATGGCGGTCGAGGCGATCGCGCGCGGCTGGGAAGGCCGCGCGCTCGCCCATCATTGCCGCGCAATGGCGCTCTACCCGGAGGCTTATTTCAAGCGCCTCTCGGCGATCCTCAAACGCGCCCGCGTCCCGGTGGTGAGCGACCCGCATACCGGCCCGCTGCACGCGCGCGTCCATGAACTGCTCGAAGACGGCGTCCTGGTCTGCCTCGGCCAGGACGACATTTCGGACGCCTATTACCCGTTCGGCCGCAACAACATGCTGGAGGTCGCCTTCCTCGCCTCCCACCTGCTCTGGATGACCGCGCGCGAGGAGATCGACCGACTCTACGACCTGGTGACGGTGGATGCCGCTCGCGCGATGAATGTGGCGGATTTCGCCCTGGCGCCGGGCAACCCCGCCCATCTGGTGGTGCTGCGGGAACCGAACACGGTCGAGGCGCTGCGCAACCACAGCGCGCCCGCCCATGTGGTGAGCCACGGGGCCGTTCTCGACCTTGAGCGTATGGCTGCCTTGGCGGCCGCCTAGGCGTACTGTCCAGTTGCGGGGATCCGGCGGCGTATTGCGCGGCGGGAGATGGCCGTAACCTCCTCGTGTCGAGCACGAGACGCCGGCGGGTGTTCTCAGGCGAGATTGCCGATGTCCCGCTTGCGCAGCATCCGTCCAAACAGGACGAGCCCGAAGAGGGAAATCACCACGAGAACGGTAGATACCGCCGCCACGCTGGGGTCGGCGTAGTACTGGATGTGCTGCATCAGACGCAGCGGCAGCGGATTCCCGCGCGCAAGGAAGATCGACATCGCGACATTGTCAAAGGACATCAGGAAGGCGAAAGCGACGCCCGCGATCATCCCCGGCCGGACGGCCGGGTAGGTGATGTCGAGGAAGGTTCTTAGCCGCGAAGCTCCGAGCGACTGCGCCGCGTGCTCCAGCCGGATATCGTACCCCGACAGGGCCGCCAACACCAGAAAGACCACATAGGGTATCCCGATGATGCTGTGCCCGAGCGAAGCGGCCAGGATGCCGGGGCGGATGCCGACCGAGGACAGGGTTTGCAGCAGCCCGAGCCCGACCACCACCGCCGGGATGATCAGCGGCATGATCACCAGGGACTGAACGGCCGAGCGTCCGAAGAACCGGTAGTTGTTGATAGCGATGGCCGCCAGCGTTCCCGCCAACCCGGCCATCGCGCTGCTGATGGCTGCGATGGTTGTGCTGACCACGAAACCGTCGACGAATTTGCGATTGTCCCACGCCACCTCGTACCATTGGAGGCTGAAGCCGGGCGGCGGAAACACCAATTGCGAGACACTGCTGAACGACAGGACGATGGCAACCGCGATGGGTCCCAACAGGAAGACCGTCACCAACCCGATATAGGCGGTGAGAAAGGGGGGCGCCCTGCTCATCCCGTCTTCTCCCGGCGGCGGCGCATCAGAAGCTCTTTGCCCACGGCGCTGCGCGGCGCAGCACCAGGTTCATCGACAAGAGGACGAGGACCACCAGGGCGACCATCAGGATGGCCATCGCGGCCGAGTTCGCCCAGCGGACATTGGCGATCGCCTCGTCGTAGATGGCTGGTGCCAGCATGCGGAAGCGTGTCGTGCCGAGCAGCGTCGGTAGGACGAAGTCGCTCAACACGACGGCGATGACGAGCTGTAGCCCGGCGAAAATGCCGGGCAGGCTCAACGGCACGATCACCCGCGCAAACGTCGCCGCCGAGCCCGCTCCAAGACTGGTGGAGGCAAGCAGAATTCTGAGATCGATCTTGGCGATAGAGTTGGCGAGCGGAAGGATCATCAGCGGCAGATAGCGGTGGACCATGCCGATGACCATGCCGCTGACCTCGAACAGGATATGCACCGGCCCTTCGGTTACGCCGAGGGCGATCAGCACTGTGTTGATGAGCCCGCTGTCGGCGGTGATGATCATCCAGCCGAAGACCCGGGTTATCACGCTGACGATGAGCGGCGTGTAGATGATCCAGAGCAGGAGATTGCGCCTCTCCCCCGCCCAGCGGACGAGGTAGTAGGCGAACGGGTAGCCGATGACGAGCGTGATGACGGCCACCGCCACCGCGATCAGCATGCTGTTGCCGAAGAGGCTCGCGTAGTAGCCGTCGGTCAGGATCCGGGCGTAGTTCGCGAACGAAAAATCCGCGACCATGATCGCGCTCGGATCGTCCCAGTTGAGGCTGTTGCGCAGCAGGACCGCGAGCGGAAACAGGAAGAGCGGAACCAGGATCGCCAATACCGGGAGGAGCAGAAGCCACGCGAAGCGCTGCTGCCGGCGGAACAGCCAGCGGCTCAGGGCGCCCGCTCTGGACGGGCCTCGTGCCAGATCGGCGGCGCCGGCCATGTTCAGGCGAGCTGTTCGGCGGGCAGCACGTAGCAGCGCTCGGGCGCGATATCGATATAGACCCGATCGCCCACGTCGAACCGCGCGGACGTCCCGCTGGAGGGGCCGTCCAGCACCAACTGCTCACCGCCCAGATCGATCGCCTGCCGTTTCGTGGCGCCCATGAACCGGGCAAGGGAAACAGTCCCGGGATTGTCCCTGTGCACCGACGTGGGCTCGGAAGACAGCTCGATGTCCTCCGCGCGCACATAGATGTTGACCCGATTTCCGCGCTGGAGAAGTCGGTCGTCCGTCACTGGCAGCGTCAGGCCGCAATCCGCCTTGACCGCGAGCCCCGAACCGGCCGCGGCGGTCACCCCTCTCAACGTGTTGGCGGAGCCCACGAATTCCAGAACGAAGGAGGACTCGGGGTCGGAATAGATTGCCTCGGGCGCGCCGATCTGAAGTATTTCGCCGTCGCTCATGACCGCGATCCGGTCGGCGATGGTGAAGGCCTCGCGTTGGTCGTGGGTGACGATGATGGTGGTGATGCCGAGCTGACGCAGCAGGATCGACAGCTCCACCTGCATCTGTTCCCGCAAATTCTTGTCGAGCGCGCTCAGCGCCTCGTCCAGCAGCAGCATCACCGGCCTGACGGCAAGCGCCCGAGCGATAGCGACGCGCTGCTGCTGCCCGCCGCTCAGCTCCGAAGGGTAGCGGTCCTCTAGCCCGGTCAGCTTCAGAAGGTCGACGACCTCGGCAACCCTCGTCCGGATCTCCTCAGCCGACATACGCCGGATGCGCAACCCGTAGCCGATATTGCCCGCGGTCGTCAGATGCGGGAACAGCGCGTAGCTTTGGAACACCATGCCGATATTGCGGTGGTTCGGGGGGATGTCCCGCAGCGATTCCCCGCGCAGCCATAGATCGCCGCTGTCGCAGCTCTCGAAACCGGCGATGATGTTCAGGAGCGTGGTCTTGCCGCACCCGCTCGGCCCCAGAAGGGCGACCATCTCGCCGCGCCGCACGGTCAGATTGCAGTCGCGCACGGCGCGGACCGTGCCGAACGACTTCTCGACACCTTCGACCCTGAGATCGATCGCCTCGGCCGCGCCGGTCATCTCCTCACCATCCGGCGCATCGCGCCCATCGGCCGAGCCGGGAGCGGGCGGTCCTCAATCATGTAGGGCCGCCGCTCAACCATCGGAGGAGACCGCCGGAAGACGGTCCCCCGAAAGCCCGCATGACCTCCCGGTCTGGCCGCCGGCCCGACCTCAGCCCGCGATCTCACGCGCCCAGCGGTCCGCCCACTCGGCCTGCCGGCTCGCCACATAGGCGTAATCGTACTCGAACAGACGGCCGGGATCCTGAATGATCAGTTTGGCGAATTCTTCGTCCAGCTCGACGTTCTTGTTGGCCGGGGTGAGCGGGATCGCCGAGCAGATCGCCTTCTGCACGTCCTGCCGGAGCGTGTAGTTCACATAGGTCTTCGCGAGCTTCATCCGCTTCGAGCCCTTGGCGATCGCCAGGTCGTAGGGCTGCGACGGCACCCCCTCCTTGGGCGTCCCGCGGGCGAGGAAGGCGTTCTTCGAGATCGCCAGCCCGATTCGTGCGCTGTATTGAGGCGCGATCACAACCTCGCGCCGCTCCATGAGCTGCGTGACCTGGTTGGGGTCGCCGAAGAAGCTGCGCACATGCGGCTTGAGCTCGGCGACCTTGGGGAAGATTTTGTCGACGGTCTTTTCGTTGCCGCCCATGGCGCGCGCGATGCTGCACAGCACCACCGCGATCATGCTGTTGAGCGGCGCGGCCGGCAGCATCAGCTTGCCGCGCACCTCTGGACGCCACAGATCGTGCCACGAGTCGACTGGGTTGCCGACGCCCTCCTTGTTGTAGACCACGTCTACGGCGTCGAAGACCATGGCGACGCCGGCGCCGCCGGGCGCGAGTGTTCCGGGACGGCACTCCTTGAGCAGCGGGATATCGGCGTCCGACAGGATCTCGACCAACCCGGCATTGCCGGCACGGACCGTCGGATCCCTGGTCAGGAATCCGATATCGTAGATTGGGTCGTCGGGTTGCGCCTTCCACTTGCTGATGATCAGCCCGGGCTGGTCCTGCTCGTACTCGACGCGACCGTGGCCCGCCTTCTCGAAGGTCTGCCCGACGAGCTTCTCCAACGCCCGATAGGGGCCGCCGTAATGCGTCACGCGAAGCGGGTCTGCCGCGAAGGCGGGTGCGATCCAGCCTGCGGATCCTATGGCTGCAGCCATTCCGCCCAAGGCGGTGGATTGTAGGAAACGCCGTCTCGAAGTCGCTCTATTCATCGTAAGCTCCCTTTCTTCAGGTCCAACAGCTCACTCGAATCCAAGCACTTGCACATGCGGTTGTTACAGCCGGTGCCGTGAAATCTGCGCAAGCATAAACCCATTTGTCATGGGATGCGAAAACGGTTGGCGCGGGCGCGCCGCCACCGTTAGCCTGTGCGTTGCCGGGCATCCGGTTCGGGGCGGGGAGCGAGGCCGCGATGGGCAGGCTGGTGGAACACCTCAAGGCGCATGCAGGGGAGAGTTGGACCGCCTATGTCCGCCATCCCTGGCTGGTCGGCATCCACGACGGCGATCTCGACATCGAGAGGTTTCGGTTCTTCCTGGTTCAGGACCTGCCGTATCTCGCCGATTTCTCCCGCGTCTATTTCATGGGTTTCGCCAAGTTGAGCCCTGGCGACCTGCGGCATTTCCGCCCTTTCCTCAAGCTGATCGCCGATTACGACGAAGGAAATGTGGAAGAAAAGTGGCTCGCGGAGATCGGCTGCAACGAGTACTCGACGGACCGCTGGGCCGCGCTCAAGGCGCGGGAGGGGTACATGAACCACCTCGTGCGCACCGCCCATGAAGGGACCGCGTTCGAGATATTCGCCGCCACCCTGCCGTGCTGCGTGGGATTCGCGGAAATCGGCGACTGGCTGAAGGACAAGGACCTCTCGGGGCATCGTGCGGTCTATCGGAAATGGATCGACCACTACCGCCGCCCCTTCCAGAGAGAGCAGGTAAACGCCCTGGTCGCGGCGCTGGAGACCTGCACGGCGGACTTGCGCGAGGCGGAGCTCGAGGCGCTCGACCGCGTCTTCCTGCGCAGCGTTCAGCACCAGATCCACGTCTTCGATGCCGCCTGGCGCCTGGGCGACCCGTGGCCGGGCCCGGGAACCTTCGCCGGCTAGCGCGGCATGCTGAAAGACCGCGTCTGCATCGTCACCGGCGCCGCCCGCGGGATCGGCCGGGAATTCGCCCTGCATTTCGCGGACCTGGGCGCACGGGTCGTCGCTGCCGACCGGCTGAGTTGCGACGGGACGATCCGGCAAATCAGAGAGGCGTCGGGCGCGGCGATTTCTGCCACTGGCGACGTGACCTCGGCAGGTGATGCCGAGGCGATCGTCGCGGCCGCGGTGGAAGAATTCGGGCGTATCGACGTGCTGCTCAACAACGCCGCGCTCTATGGCGGGATCGCCATCAGGGGTTTCGAAGATATACCGGAACCGGAGTGGGACCGGGTGATGTCGGTCAACGTGAAAGGCGTATGGCAGATGTGTCGGGCGGTGGCGGCCCCGATGCGGGCGCAAGGCGGGGGGCGCATCATCAATGTCGCCAGCAACGTGATCTTCATGGGAAAGCCCGGTTTTCTCCACTACGTCGCGTCCAAGGGTGCTGTCTGGGCGTTGACGGGAGCCCTCTCCCGTGAGTTCGCCGGCTCGGGCGTGACGGTGAACGCGCTGGCTCCGGGCTACACCATCACCGAGGCGACGAGATCGATGGCGGATGCGGAGACCGTGAGCGAACTCGAAGCCGATATCATGCGATCCCAGAGCGTCAAGCGGCTGATCGAACCGTCCGACCTTGTCGGCACGGCGGCGTTTCTTGCATCTGACGCGGCCGAGTTGGTTACCGGCCAGACGGTCACCGTGGATGGCGGCACGATCACCGGGTGAACGTTTCGCAGGTAATCCCCCTTGACCAGCCCCGACTAACCGGTCCGGCTCGAATGTTAATGCATTGACGGTTTCTCGTCGAAGCTGGGGGGCGGGCGTAGCGGAGTCGGGCGGCCAGCTTGGCATGACGATCGATTCCGGCGCTGGTGGGCGGTACACGCCCGCGCCGCGCCGAAAGGGCTGAACCAGCATGTAGTACAAATGGAATTCGGCGCCGTCGCGGAAGGCGTGGAGGCCGATGGTCATGTTCTCGGGTCCGAGGCCGGGCTGCGCTTGGTAGGTGCCGAAGTGGCGGTCCCACCAAGACAGGTTGAAGCCGAACACCCGGTCGATTCCCGTCGGCGGGCGCTGGTTGCCGTGGTTGAACATCGAGATGCCGTTCAACAGCACCTCAAACATGAGCACGGCCACGGCCGGTGGGCCGATCGCCACGATGGCGGCAAGCTTCGGGAGCACCGACAGGACGATCTCGACGGTATGGAAGCGGGAACCGGTGGTCGCGTCGAAGTCGAGGTCGGCGCGGCGCATGCGGTGCAGCCGCCACAGCGCGGGCACGGCGTGGAACATCACGTGCTGGAGATAGATGACGAGGTCGAGGACGATGACCGCGATCGCGACCTCCAGCGAGAACGGAAGCGCGACCAGGTTGAGGACGCCCCAGCCGTGATCGGCGGCGGTTGCCGGCGGCAACGCTGGGTGTCACGCTGACGGACGAGAGGGGCCGGCATCCGAGGGAGACACCGCCATGCAACCGGGAAACCCGCCGTTTCGCGCCGATCACATCGGCAGCCTCCTGCGTCCCATGGAGTTGCAACGGGCTCTCGAGACGCACGAACGCGGAGAGATCGCCGACGAAGCGCGACGCGAGATCGAGGACCGCTGCATCCGCGAGGTGGTGGCGCTGCAGGAGGAGACCGGGATCCGAACCGTGACCGACGGCGAGTTTCGCCGCTACGAGTTCCACACCCCGATCCTGACCCGGATCGAAGGCGTCGAGCTGACCGGGCGGGTCGAGTTCCACTTCCATTACGAGGACGAGGACATCGAATACGCCCCGCCCGTGCTTGAGGTGACCGGCCGGCTGGGGCATCCGGCCGGCGGGCTGGTGGTAGAGGACTACAAGTTCACCCGCGCACTGACCGACCGCACGGTCAAGATGTGCATCCCCTCGCCCACGTACATGTACGCCCGGGGCGGCTGGGCCGGAATCAACAAGGCGCTCTACCCGGACAAGGACGCACTGATCTCAGGGCTCGCCGAAGTGTACAACGCCGAGCTCCATGCGCTGTGGCGGGCGGGCTGCGACTTCGTCCAGATCGACGACACCAATTTCGCCCATATGTGCGACCCGAAGTTCCACGACCGCTATCGACGCATCGGCGAGGATCCCGACGAGTTGCCCAGCTTCTACGCGAAGATCATCAACGCCTGCATCCGCAACCGGCCGGCCGGGCAGCGAGTCGGCCTGCATATGTGCCGCGGCAACGTGCGCGGCGCCTGGGTGGCGGAGGGCGGGTACGAGCCGGTTGCGGAGGCCCTGCTGAACGAACTCGAAGTGGACGCCCTGTTCATGGAGTACGATGAGCCGCGGGCCGGCGACTTCACGCCCCTTCGCCATCTCGAGCGAGACGACAAGCTGGTCGTGCTCGGCCTCATCACCACGAAGAAGGCAGCGCTTGAGCCGAAGGACGCGCTCAAGCGCCGGATCGACGAGGCCGCCCGCTATGTGCCGATGGAACAGCTCGGGCTGAGCCCGCAATGCGGTTTCGCCAGCATCTACCAGGGCAACCCGATCACGGAGCGAGACGAGATGGCGAAGCTACGCCTCGTCGTCGACGTGGCCGGCGAGGTCTGGGGCAACGACTAGCCCGCATTTCTCACCAGTGTCATGGTCTGCGCGGCGCTGTCCGGCCGACAGGGCAGGAGAGGCGCGCGGCGCGATGCGGGGACATCGGGCAAGCGCCTCGACGCACCCTGTCGGCCGGACGGCGCCGCCCTTCGGGTCGCGCCCGGGCGCCCGCCCGCGGCGTCGCGGGCCTCGACCGTAGTCCCCGCTACGCTTTTCGGCCCGCTCCTGACGGGACGAACGCCCGGGCGCGACGCAGGCCGTGACACTGGTGAGAAATGCGGGCTAGCCGGCCGATCATGGCGATAGGCCGACAGCCAACCGATCGAAACGGCATCAGACTATTTTGCCGTAGCCCGCGTCCTCGGCCGCACGCTGGCGGTCGATCAGTTCGTCGAATACCTCTGGCGACACGGTCTCGAACCGGCTGAGCAGCAACGCATCCCTTGTCTCTGACATCTCGGGCGCCGCGCCGAATGCAAGCAACGCGTCGACCAGGCGGTGCCGGTCCGCGTCGTCGCGGGCGAGCGAGGTCACCATCGGTGGAATCGGCGCTGCCTCGGTGGTGGCGATTACTCGCACGCGGCCAGCCGAATTCGGATCGTGGTGGCGCAGCAGGTCGAGTGCGAAACCGTCGACCGCGGCGACATCGGCCTCGCCCGCCGCGAGTGCGTCGAGCACCGCGCCCTGGCGCATGTAGGGCCCCAGCACCTCGCGGAACAGCGACGGCCGATCCGCCGTCCGGTGGGGAAGCAGGTGAAAGCGCGCCGCGTTGTAGCCCGACTGCGAGTGCTCGGTGGAGTAGGCGAAGCGGTGGCCGAACGTGTCTTTCAGGGTCTCGAACGGGCTATCGGCGGGCACCACGAAATCGCTGACATAGACCGGCCGGTCGCCGTAGCGTGGCGGCGCGGGCACCGGTGCGGCGAGCAGGCGTGGCGGTTCCTCGGTCAACGCCCAAGGGTAGCCGCACATCGCGACGCAGCCCATGTCGGTCCGCGCCCAGAGTTCGTCGAGCCCCATCGGTACGTCGCGCGGGATGACCTCGTAGGCTACGCCGGCGGTCTCGCTCACCCAGCGCAGCAGGTCGCCCCAGGCTGTTCCGAGGCCGGGCGACCATTCGTAGAGCCGGGCCGAGCCGATCAACCCATCCATCGCGACACCTCCCCGCGGCCGGGCGGCGACGCGCGGCCGGCCACCATCTTGCGTGCATTTTTCCGGCGCCGCTACACTGATCCCGATTACAGCAAAGCGGCGGAGGGGACATCATGCAGCTTGACACCTACGGGCTTCCCCTGTCGACCGCCTCACGGGACGCTGCGGACGCCTTCGACCGGGGGGTAAACGGTCTTCTTTCCTGGGACGGCCGGTCGGTGGATTTCTTCCGCGAGGCGGCCGCCGGAGACGCGGGTCTCGCGGCCGCCCATTCGGGTCTTGCTGTGGCCCATTTCGTCGAGGAGGAATTCGCGGAGGCGCGGTCCGCGATGACGGCGGCGAGGCGGGCGGCGGACCGGGGTTCGGAGCGCGAGCAGAGCTCGGTCATCGCGCTGGACCACTACGTCAATCTGCGCCCGGCCGATGCCGAGGCGGCGATGCGGGCCCATCTCGGCGCCTGGCCCGAGGATCTGATGATCGCGCAGCGGCTGTACCTCATGTGGTTCTTCCAGGGGCGTTTCGCGGACATGCGGGAGCTGACGGATGCGCTGATCGCCGTGCTGCCCGACGATCCGTTCGTCCACGGCCTTCACGCATTCGTCTTCGAGGAACAGGGCGACAGCGAAGAGGCGGTGCGCTGGGCCGAACGGTGCATCGCGCGGAACCCCGAGGACACCTGGGGCGTCCACGCGCTCACCCATGCGCTCTACGAGCTTGCGGCCTATGACGAGGCGCTGGAACGGATACCGCCGGCGCTCGATGCGTGCGTCCACATGAACTACTACCGCAACCACGTGCTGTGGCACCTGGTGCTGTTCCGGATCGCGGTCGGCGGCTACGACCGGGCTTCGGAGATGTGCCATGACTGGTTCGAGCGCGAGCCTTCGCCGCGCGGGCTGGACCTGCGCAACACGGTGTCCACGCTGTGGCGCTTCGAGCTCTACGGCATGGATCCCGGGGACAGGTGGCAACCCTTCGTCGGCATCCTCAAGGACCAGCTCGACCGGCCCGAGGACTCCCCGTTCCACCACTCCCATGTCGGCATGGCTCTGGCCGGCGGGCGCGACTGGGAGACCGCGGAGACGCATCTCGATATCCTGCGGACACGCGGGCAGGCATCGGGCAACGACATCTGGGAGCGGGTGGTGATCCCCCTCAACGAGGCGCAGCACGCCTTCGTCCGGGGCGAGTGGGACCGCGTGATCGGGAAGACCGAGCCGATCTGGAACGAGATCGTCCGGCTCGGCGGCAGCAAGACCCAGCGCGACGCGTTCCACGACACGTTGCTCGCGGCGGCGCTGAAGAGCAGCGACACGGGCCGCGCCAGGCGCTGGCTCGACGAACGCCTCGCGCGGCGCGCCGAACATTTCTGGAGTAGCCGCAGGCTCGACGCCTGACGCGGCCGGGCCCCCACGTTCAGGACATCTCCGGGTAGAGCTGTCTCGGCAGCCAGAGGCTGATCTCCGGCACGTAGGTGACGATGGCCAGGCAGAACAACGCGATCGCCAGCCACGGCAGTACCGCCCGCAGTACCGTGAGATAGGGCTTGTTGAACGTGCCGCTCGCGATGAACAGGTTGAATCCGAAAGGCGGGGTGACGTTGCCGATGTCGACATTGACCGAGGTGACGATGCCGAAATGGACGCCGTTTATCCCGGCCGCGGTTACCGTACCGAGCAGGATCGGCACGAGGATCAGGATGTTCGAGAACACGTCGATGAACATGCCGGAGACCAGGAACAGCCCGTTCGCCAGCAGCAGCACGATTCCCGGCGACTCCTTCAGCTCGGCGAAGGGCGCGACGATGTCGCGGGTGATACCCGACAGAGTGAACAGCCAGGACAGCAGGCTCGCCGCGCCCACCATGATGAGGATGCGGGCGCTGATGACTCCGGCCTCGAGGCAGACGAACATGAGCCCGCGCAGGTCGAGTTCGCGGTACACGAAAACGCAGACGAAGGCGGCGTAGACCACCGAGACCGCGGCCGCCTCGGTCGGGGTGAACACGCCCCCGTAGATGCCGCCGATAATGACGATCGGCAGGCCGATGCCCCACACCACCTCACGCGCCGCCTGCCAGCGTTCCTCGAGCGTCGCGCGCGGGCGCCGCTCCACTTGGTTGGCGATCGACCAGACGACGCAATAGACCCCGTAGAGCAGCGCAAATACCGCGCCCGCCCCGATACCGGCCATGAAGAGTGCGCCGATCGAAACCCCCGCCACGGCGCCGAACACGATCATCGCGTTGCTCGGCGGGATGATCATGCCGATCAGAGCGGAGCAGGTGATCACGCCGATCGAAAAGCGTTCCGAGTAGCCCGCCTTCACCAGCGCCGGGTACAGGATTCCCCCGACGGCGACGATCGTGGACGCGCTGGAGCCTGTGATCGCGGCGAACAGTACGCAGGTCAGCACAACAGTGACGCCGAGCCCGCCTGGCAAGTGGCCTACCAGCGACTCGATGAACCCCACAAGCCGCACCGAGAGCCCGCCCTTGCCCATAATGTTGGCGGCCAGCACGAAGAACGGGATCGCCATCAGCGGAAAATTCTCGATCCCCGCGAAGACGCGCTGCGGAAGGATGGAAAGCGGGATCGGCGTGGTCAGCGCGAAGACGACGAACGCCGTGCCGGTCAGCACGACGAACATCGGCACGCTGAGGAACAGGCCCAGCGCAAGCAGCCCGAAGACGAGCGCGGACGTCATCCGACAGCCCCGCGCGGGCGCGCCTCGGACAAGGCGTCAGTCAGCCAGCGTCGTCGAGCGCGACGCGTCATCGCTTGCGGTCGAGAGCGTGCGCCACAGGATCTGGGCCGTCCGGATACCCATCAGCAGGCTGCCGACCGGCATCGCGAGATAGGTCAGCCACATCGGCGCTTCGAGGACCGGGGTGAGTTGACCCGTCGACATAACCCGTAAAGTGTGCAGCCCGCTGTAATAGAAGAAGGCCGCAAAGAAGATCAGCATCGCGGCCGACACGAAGACCTTCAGCCGGCGCTGGCCGCCGGGCGGCAGGGCGAGCGGCAGGAGGTCGATCGAGATGTGGCCGAACATGCGGAGCGTCACGCTGCCGCCGACGAAGACCAGCCACACGATGAGATACATCGTGACCTCTTCGGCCCAGGACAGCGCCGACAGGAACACGTAGCGCAGGATGACGTTGACGAACAGAAGGATGCTCGCCGCCGCCATGGCGACGGCGACGAAGCCCGCCTCGCAGAATGAGAGCGCCCGGTCGAGCCGCCCGAGAACCGGCCCGACCACCCCGGCGCTCTGCTCCGCCGCTATGGGATGCCGCCCCGCCGCCGCCGGCTACTTCATGGCGACGGACTTGACCGCCTCGCGGATCAGGCTGAGGGTCGCCGCGCCCTTCTTCTTGACGTACCAGTCATAGACCCGCCCCGAGGCCTTCTGGAACATCCCCCGCTGCTCGGGCGTCAACTCGATGATCTCGACGCCCGCCTTGCGGAAGGTCTCAAGGTGTCCGGCCTCGCTCTCGGCAATGATTTTCCGCTGGAAGCGGCCGGCGGCGCGCGCCTCGTCGACCAGTATCTTTCTCATGTCGGCCGGCTGGCTGTCGAGGAACGCCTTGTTCATCACGAAGATGTACGCGATGAAGCCGTGGTCGCTCAGCGTCAGGTATTTCTGCACCTCGAAGAAGCGCATCAGCGCGATGGTGGCGATCGGGTTCTCCTGGCCGTCGACCACCTTCTGCTGGAGGGCGTTGTAGAGCTCCTTGAAGTCGATCGCCACCGGCGAGGCGCCGAACGCCTTGAACTGTTCCATGATGACCGGCGCCGGCATGGTGCGGATCTTGTGGCCCTCGTAGTCCTTGGGCTGGCGGATCGGGAAATTACCGGTGAATTGCTTGAAGCCGCTCTCCCAGAACGCGATGCCCTGCAAACCGGCCTTGTTCAGGGGTTTCAGCACCTCGACGCCCACCGGGCCGTCGACCACCTTGTAGAGCACCTCCCGGCTGGGGAACAGGAACGGCAGATCCAACACCTGGACGTCGGGCACGATGGGGGCGATCCAGGCCGAGGGAACGGCGACAGCCTGGATCGCTCCGGCCTGCACTTGCTCCACCATCTGAACGCCCGAGCCGAGCGTCATGGCCGGGAAGGCGTCCACCTTGTAGGCGCCCTTGGTGCGGGTCTCGACGGCCTGCTTCCACTTGAGCACGGCCTGGTGATGAGTGCTGTGCTCAGGCTGGTCGTGCCCGATTTTGATCACGGTCTGGGCGCCCGCGCTCGCGGCGAAGACTACTCCGCTGACAGCGATGAGCAGGGTCTTGACGATGCTCATATCTCATTCCTTGCATTTTCGTGTTCACGAGAAGGACGAGACTTGTCCGGTACGCATCGCGCTACGCTGACAATTGGGGGGAGTGTGAACGGTTGCAGTTTGCGGTGCAAGCTGCTTGCGGGCGCACAGGGCCAGCAGCCCTTGGGTGGACCATTATTCCGCCGCCGTTAACAAACCGAATGCAGATTTTTTCGAATTGGGGACGGGGTCAGGCTGGGGTCACGCCGACGGACGCTGCGTTGGCCGGTCAAGGTCCTGACCCGAGGGGCGCTCAACGCAACAGCCCCGGCAGCCACAAGACCAGCGCCGGGAACAGCACCAGGAGCGCGAGGGCCAGGATGTCGGCGATCACGAAGGGTGTCACCCCGCGGAATACGGTGCCGAGGGGAACGTCGGCGGCGACCGCCTTCAGGATGAAGCAGTTCATGCCGAAGGGCGGTGTCAACAGCCCGATCTCCACCACCATGACCATGACGATGCCCCACCAGACGAGATCGAAGTCGAAACCCACCAGGATCGGCGCGATGACGGGTACGGTGATGATCATGACCGCGAACGCCTCCATGACCATCCCGAGTACGATGTAGATCGCAAGCGCCAGTGCGACGACGGCCAGCCCGGGCAGGTCGTACCGGTTGAGGATCTCGGTGGCTTCGACCGGCAACTGGGTGATGCCAATGAAGAAAGCGAACACCGAGCCGCCGATGATCAGGGCGTAGATCATGGCCGTGCGCTCCGCGGTCTCGATCATCACTTTGGCGAGCGCGCCGCCGCCCAGCCGGCCGCGCGCCCAGGCAAGAACGAACGCGCCCAGGGCACCCACCGACGCGGCTTCGGTGACCGTGAATATCCCGGCGTAGATGCCCCCGAGGACAAGCAGTATCAAGCACAGCGACGGCCAGACCCCCCTGAGCGCCGCGCGCACGGCTCCTGGCTGCCGCTCGATCGCCTGGGGAGCGGCGGAGGGCTGCACGCGCACCTGGATCATCACCGAGAGGCCGAACGCGACAATGACGATGACCGCGGGGATCGCCGCGGCGATGAACAGCGCTCCGACCGAGGTCTCGGTGAGGATGGCATAGAGAACGATGACCGCCGAGGGCGGCACGATCTGGCCCAGCGTGCCGCCGGCGGCGATGGAGCCGGTGGAGAGTTGCTCTGAGTACCCGAAGCGCCTCATCTCCGGGTAGGCGGCCTGACCGATGGTCAACGAGGTCGCCATGGAGGAGCCGGTCATGGCCCCGAAACCCGCACACGCACCTATGGTCGCCAGCGCCAGACCGCCGCGAAAATGACCCAGCAAAGCGTGCGCGAGCCTGTACATGTCCGTGGACAGTCCCGCAGTCTGCGCGAAACTGCCCATCAGCAGGAACAGCGGGACGATCAGCAATATATCGCTGGAGAGCAGGTCGATCGTCCGTGTGGCCACCAGACTCAGGGCCGGGCCGGTCTCGATCATGACCGCCGTTCCCGCGAAACCCGTAAGCAGCATCACGGCGCCCAGCGGGAATATCATCAGCGCGCCCAGCCACATGATCGCGAAGAATGTCAGCGCGATCGCCAGCGGCGCGGACGGGATCAACCAGGGGAAACGCTCACCACGATCGAATATGGCGATCGCGACAATGGCGATCGTGAAGACCCCGACCAGGCCATAGAGCCAGGTGCGCGCCGTCTCGGCGTCAGCCGCCCGCCACTTCGCCGCGAAGGCCGCCGTTTCTCCCAGGGTAAGGACCAGTTGAAGCAACGCGGCGATGCCGATGAATGACGTCACGGCCCACAGGAAAGGCCCGATGGGGAGATCGATGACTTCGGTGGAAGCGCCCCTTCTTGTGAAATCCAGCGCGGTGACGCCGATGCGCCATGCCAACAGGCCGAGCGCGGCGACAACGATCCAGCCACCCAGATAGGAAAGCAGCAGGGCGGCCCGCGCGCCCATCTTGTCGCGAAGCAAATCGATGGACAGGTGCCCCCGCTGGATCGTGACAACGGGAAAAGCCGCGGCGACGGCCGTGGCGACGATCAGACCGGAAAGGTCGCTGACGCCGATGAGCGAAAATCCGAGCGCGGACCGCGCGACGACCTCCGCGCACACCATGAGCGCGACAAGCAACAGGGCTGCGGTCGCCAGGTAAGCGAGGCGCCGTGAAATCGCGGCTCCCCACCGTTCGAGCAGATCGAACGTCGGCACAACCCGAAGCACGCTCGATGGCTACTTGCCTTGCTTGGCGTTCTCCAGCTCCTGGCGGTACGCCGCCAGAATGGCGGCGCCGCCGGGCGTCGACTTGACCCACCGGTCGATCACCGGTCGGACGCTGGCCCGCCACACGGTCTTTTGCGCATCCGGCACCTGGATCAGCTTCTGGTCCGGGTTCTTGCCCAGGGCCTTTCGTGTGAAGCCGACCATGCCATCCGCCGCGCGGCCCAGGAGGCGCGAAAGATGAATGCCCGAGACGCCCAGGAGGGCCTGACGGGCATCGTCGGGCAACGCGTCCAGTTTCCCCTTGTTCATGCCGATAAACACCAGCGGCGTGTTAAGCGGCATCAGCGTATGGCGGTTTGTAACCTCATCCAGGCGGAACGCCTTGACCGCTGTCAGGCCGATCACCATGCCCTCGACCGTCTTGCGGCTCATCGCCTGATACAGACCGGTCACGGGCGTGAACACCGGGATACCGCCCAGGGCTTTCACCACCTGTGCGCTGATGCCGCTGGTGGCCGCCAGCTTCATTCCCTTGAGCGCTTCGATCGAAGGCACCCTGTCCTGGGTCACCACGTGGACCGGGGACATGGAGGCGAAGGCCAGCGGCACGACATCGCTGAAATCCGGCTTCACCAAACCCTTTTCGTAGAGCCGCCATAGAGCGACGTTGGCGTGCTCGTTGGTATACCCGTCCAGGACATTGGGGAGCGACAGGACCTCCGACCGCGAAAACTTGAAGCCGCGCTGTGCGCTCGCGACGACCCAGGCGATGTCGGCAACGCCATCCCTCGTGTTCATGTACAGCTCGCGCGGGCCGCCGAGGGTATTAAGAAACTGTTTGACCTCGACCTTGCCGCCGGACGCTTCGCCGACCTTGTTCCGCCACGGAGTCATCGCCCGTGTGTTGAACGGGGTCTTGCCGGAGCCGAACATGCCGAATTTGAGAGTGACGTCCGCGGCGCCCGCCGGTAGAGCGTTCGCGAGCAAGGCAATACCGGCGATCGCGCTGGCTGTCGAAAGTGTCAACGGTCTCATTCGGGTTCTCCCCTCAGTCGATTTCAGGCCGGGTCTTCCAACAGCCCGGCGTCGCGGTAGTAGCGTGAGGCGCCGGGATGCGGCGGTATCGATGTCTTCGAGATTTTCGCCGGCTCCAGCGGATAGGTCAGCGGGCTGTCCCTGGGCGGGATGTGCGAGTACTGGCGCTCGATCGTGGCCGTCGTCTCGCAGCCGCACCAGGCCATGAGATAGGCGATGTCGTCATCGAGATCGTCGCGGCACATCAGCAGGAAATCCGAGAAATCGAGCGTCTCGAACGGTTCCTCCAGCCCTTCGAAGCGGTCCGCGGGCACTGGACCGCGAACCCAGGAATAGTCGCGCTCGAGCGCCGCGAGCACGCCATCGTCGACGGGGATGAAGATCACGTCCCGCCTTGCCTGGAGGTCCTTCCAATAGGGCGTCATCACCGCCTCGAAGATGACGGTGTCGGCCGGGCCCTCGGTGGCCAGCGGGATCGTGTCCCACGGCGCCTCACCCTCGACGAAGGCGCAGCCCCAGCTTTCGAGGACCGGGCGCGGAATGCCCGCCGCCTCCAGCAACCGGTTGGCGGCGAAACCCGCCATGTTTTCGCCGTCGTCGAAGGCCAGCGCGATGGTCAGCGCCGGTTTCTTTCGCCGGAGTTGTTCGAGCGTGCGAACGCCATGCCTGGCGTCGATGGCGATCACCAGCCGGTCGTCCTGCGGGAACGTGCCGATGGCCCGCAGGCGCCCGATATCGGGATGATTGAAGATCCCCTTGCCCTCGATCACCGTCCGGGCAAATCCGGCCGGCACGAAGAAGGATGTGTCCACCGCGCCGGAAAGCACGGCCCCGAAGGCGTCCGTGCCGCCCTTCCCGGACCAGCAGGCAAATCGGGAGCCCGGCCCCGACCGGGCACCCATCTCGGCCATCAGCCAGCCGTTGATACGGTGAAGGTTGGCGATGCCCCAATCGCCCATCATCTGGACGGTGATGTCGCGGTCGATTCGGGGTTCCGGGACCGGGCGGCTCATCCTGTCGTTTCCCTCCGGGCAGTACGCTCGCCTCAAGCCGACTTGGCGCGTTCTTCCCTGACCTCCTCGGCGATCTCCTGCCAGCGATAGGGGGACAGATCGACCGGGTCGTGAACCGCGCCGCAGCGGCCGCAGGTCCGATGGGCGTCGTTTCCGTTGAACGCGGTCGTCACGCGCAGATAGGCGTCGTGGGAGATCTCCGCCGCCGTGTCCCACACTTCCCGGAACAACTCGCCGCCGCAGGTCTCGCAGTACCAGGCGATACCCTCCAGGCCGGCGTCCCGCGCCTTGTAGCGCAGCGTGACGTTCTCGGATTCGGGGACGAGGCGGTGCGGCGCACCGGCCGGGACATAGATGTAGTCGCCCGGAACCAGCGGGTGGTAGTTGACGGAGGTTTCCTTGAACTCGACGCGGCCCTTGCCCGACATCTGGCAGAGCAGCGTGTCCTTCCCGCAGATGAGGAAGAAGGGCTGCGGATGGTCGTTGCGGCTCATATAGACCTGGATATCGATGCTGTCCGGCAGCATCGGACGCTCGTCATGGGCGGCCGTCTTGCCGGCCTCCCGGAATGTCTGGAAGGTTTTCTTTCGCGGCATTGCCACTGTCCTCCCGCGAGACCCGCCGTCAATCGGCGGCCGGTTTGATCGCCGCGGCGGCGGTTCCCAGGATCCGGCGTGCGCCGCGAACGATCCCGGTCCGGTCGACATAGTTGGACCATCCCCAAGAATCGGCGGGGAACGGTTCGGTGACATGGCCGCACTTCCCGCAGGCGCGGGCCTCCGGGCTGGCGTTGAACGCCGAGGCCGCATTCAGGGATTCCGGAATGGTCGCGAACGGCTCGTCGTCCTCCGAGGCATCCGGCCCGGGTGTCACGTCGTATTCGTAGCGGAAGATTTCCGCACGGCATTTTGTGCAGGCGATTGTGATCGCTTCTTCCTGCGGGCCGGTTTCCGCCTGGCGCTGGGTGATGCAGAGGACCGAGAAGCTTGCCGGATCGGTTTCGTCCTTCAGGAAACTGTCCACCCCGTGAACGCGGCCGCCGACGAACATCTGGCCGGTCTTCAGCAGGGCGCCCTCGGCGGCGAAGGTCATGACCACCTCGTCGACCGTGTTGTGATGAAAGAAATGGCCGTAACTCTCGCCGGGTCTGCCGCGAAGAACGGCGCCCGCCGGAACCATGGCGCCGGGATAGAGATGGGGAAACAGCGGCATCAGCGTCGTGTTCCCCTTGCCCATCGCGCTGAAGACGTTGCATCTCAGCGGCGGCCGATCCTCGCGCGGCGGCGGGATCGTCAAGCCGGCGGGCTCGGTCGGTGTCGTGGATCCGGACATATGGCGGTCCTCCCGATCGTCCTTCGAAGTCAGGGCGCGCGCGGCCGTGACGGCTAGATCTTGCCCATCCCCTTCAGCATGCCTTCCATCTCGTCGCGCGACTGGGCGAATTGCAATTCGTGGATTTCATCGAACGGAAAACCGAGCTCCTCGAAGCATTCCTCGAGATCGTCCTGGCTTTCGGCTTCGAATATCGTGACGAGGAAGCCCGCCGCGAGGTTGACGTAGATCTGCCGGAAGGTCGCGCCCGCCGCCTTGAACACGTGCTCGGCGTTGCCCGCGACTTCCTCCTGGCTCAGCCCCGGCGCCCGGTGGATGGTGATGAATTGTGCCACGACGTCTCCTCCTTGCTTTGAACTCGATTGCCGCGATCGCCTATCGAGGCGGCGGTTGGCGTTCACGCTTGGCCGGGCGGCCTCCGCTGGAACTGCGGGTCGCCGAAATTCGCGCGCATGCGGATCACCGCCGACCAGAAGGCATCGACCTCCTCGGGCGAAAAGCCGCGAAACGCGGTCTCCGCGACCTGTTCCACATAGGGCATGAGCTCCCGAACCAGCGCCCGCCCCTCCGCCGTGAGGTGCACCTTGTTCTTTCGCTGGTCGTGCTCGCTCCTCTGCGTCTCGACCAGGCCCATCCGTTCCAGTCGCTTGAGCGCCGTGACGGTGGACGGGCCCTGGCGCCCGATGCGATCGCTGAGCCCGCGCTGCGAAAGACCGTCCTCGAAGTAGATGTGGCGAAGATAGCCCCACTGGGCGCTGCTGATGCCATGTCGGCTGACCAGGCGGTTCATGGCCTCGCCCATGTCCTGGTTCAGACGGCGCACCTGGTATCCGATGCTTTGCTCGGGAGGCACCACAAGCATTTCCGCTTCGGGAAGCACTTCCGCCAATTCGTTCGCCATGGACCAGTCCCTGGATCGATCCGCGCATCGTGCGTCGAGGCCTTGCCACAATATTCGAATATCGGTAAAGATCAATTAGAAATCTAATGATTTCTTCCCGACGGCCCTGAGGAGGGCTTCTCATGCCCAACGAGCAGACCCCGAGGCGTGCCGACCGCAAGAAAAGGACGATCCCGCCGCCCGCGGGCGACAAGGAACCCTTGAAGCGCAATGTCTACGAATTCGTCCAGTTCACCAAGACCGCGCTGGCGCCCATGTTCCCCTATTTCGACGAGGGCTCCATCGTACCGTGCACGGCGACCTTCCGCGGCGGCCCCGATGTCGACTATGGCCGGTTCCAGCACTTCAACACCGTCGACGAAGTCCTGTTGACCTTCGGCGCCCGGGGTTCCCAGCGCGGCGGTGGCGTCCTGCGGGTCGGAGCGAAACTGCACATGGTGCAAAGCCCGCTGTCCGACACGGCCAATCCCGACAATCTGGCGCTGGCGGTTATCACCCAGCGGCAATCCATCGGTAAACCGCAGAAGGAGGAATACCGCTTCGTCTGCGAAAAATGCGATCGTCGGCTATTCTTCGCTTCATTCGACGCAACGCCTTCCAAACGCGGCGGGCAACGGAAGCCATCGGGCGCTCGCCCCGTCTTTGCGACGATCCTGGAAACCTACAAGACCGCCCGGGCTTTCAACGCCGATGAGACGGTGCGCACCTGCAGGCATTGCGGTCAGGAGAACAAGCCATTCCCGATCGAAGCCTGGGGTTGGCGGCACTATGCCGAACAGGCGGAGCTTTCGGAACTCGCTCGCGACGCCATGCTGGAGAGCCAGGAAGCGCCACCCGGCGAAGGATCTGCCGTCGTCAGCAATCGCCGCGAAAGGCGTTAGCCATGGCCCGCGAACACATGGTGTTCAGTTTTAAGGCCGCCGCCGGGGCCGGCAACTACGATGAGTTGCCCATGCTGCCGGAAGACGTCGACCTGCAGGTTCACCTCAGCCGCAATGACCGGCCGCAGCCTTTCTGGTTGATATGCGAGCATGACACGGTGATCGCGACGCTCTCCGGGGAAGGCAGGGTCGCCTTCAAGGATTCGAGCGTCAACTACCACACCTATGAAACCGGCGACTTTATCTATGTTCCCGCCGGCACACCGACCCGCATCCTGCCCGACAGTCCTTCGATCCAATACCGGTACAAGGGTGCGGAGGCGGGCCTGGAAGGGATCGCGTGGTACTGCGAGAAATGCGACCGCGAACTCTACCGCGAAGTGTGGGACACGGACGAGGAAGTTTCACAGGCGGCCTATCGGCGCATCACCCGGAAATTCAACGACAGCGCCGCGCGCCGTAAATGCAAGGGCTGCGGCAAGGTGCATCCCAGGGTCGATACCGCAGGTCTCCGTTGGGACTCCATTGTGGCAACTCTGGCAGAATGACCGGCTCCCACTGACAAGTCCATTTTGAAGTGTCGGGAAGGTCTTGGACCTCACCGGTTCACCGGTACACCCCGGACAGGTATGGTAGCGGCCTCAACAATCAGAGTTCGGAGAATGCCCTTTACCGACCTGGTCAGGCGAATCTCGAAGGGTGAGGACGCGAACGCCGTTTGAATCGCCTGCTCACGGTCGCTCAGCATCAAACGGACGAGCCGGACGACTCTCTTGTTCCGAAGCTCAAGCTGCCCGGGTGTCTCCGACGGCTACAGGATCGGGAGGTTAGTCATGATCGGGTTTTCTCTACATCGGCGGATCTTCGACACTGCAATGCCGACTATCGCGCTCGGCATGTTGGGACTGACGCTCTGCGCGGTTACGACAGGCGGCGCTCTTGCCCAGGTCAAGGATGCGTGTTCGGCGGCCGATTTGTCGACGCCGCCGAGCAAGCCCGTCGAAATCCGCTACGGCCTGACCGGCGGCGGTGAGCAACCGCTGGCGCTGCTGTGGGCCGACAAGTCCGCCTATCCCAATAACGGCAAATTCTACGATCTCAAGGCCACTCGTTACCGGCCCACGGACCGGATGGCGGCGTTTCAGGCCGGCCAGCTGGATGCCGGGACGATCAGTCTGCCCGGCCTGATTACCGCCGTTCATGTGGGAATGGACGCGCGGGCCGTCGCGTCGCTGGTGCAAGTCAACAAAATCGACAATGAAGGTTCGTTCGTGTCGCTGTCCAGCGGCGGTATCCGGACCGTAAAGGACTTTGGCGGGAAGCGCGTCGGCTATTACGGCCCCAATACCGCTGCTGGACAGCTATGACGCCGAGCGTCGGCCCTACACACGGAGAGTTGCCGTCATGAAAAATTTCGGCCAGTTGATGAAACAGGCTCAGGAAATGCAGTCCAAGATCCAGGACATGCAGTCCCGTCTGGAGGATATCGAGGTGACCGGCCAGTCCGGCGCGGGGCTCGTGACCGTCACGATGAACGCCAGGAACGAGGTCAGACGGGTGGCCATCGACCCTTCCCTCTTCAACGCGGAGGACGTTTCGGTGGTGGAGGATCTGATCGTGGCGGCCCTTTCGGATGCCAAGGGCAAGGCCGAGGGCAGGGCCGCCGAGGAAATGCAAAAGATCGCCGGCGGCCTCAACCTGCCGCCCGGCCTCAATCTTCCCTTTTAGGGGCGTCCCGACAGCGCCGCCGCGATGGCCATCTCCGAGATCGACCGGCTGATCCAGCTCCTCGCCAGGCTTCCCGGGCTCGGGCCGCGCTCGGCCCGCCGCGCGGCGCTGCACCTGATCGAGCGGCGGGCGGGCCTTATGGAACCGCTCGCGCAGGCTCTCGCGGCGGCAGCGGATTCGATCCGGCAGTGCGGCGTCTGCGGCAATGTCGATACCCTGGATCCCTGCGCCATCTGCATGGACGAGCGGCGGGACGAGGGCACGATCTGCGTCGTGGAGGATGTCGCCGATCTCTGGGCGCTGGAGCGGACCGCGGCCTTCAACGGGCGGTATCACGTTCTCGGCGGCACGCTGTCCGCGCTCGACGGGCGCGGCCCGGACGAACTCAACATAGACGTGCTCGTCAGCCGCGCCGGCGCCGAGGGAGTGACAGAGATCATCCTCGCCACCTCCGCCACGGTCGAGGGGCAGACGACGGCGCATTACGTGACCGACCGGCTCGCGGATTGCGGCGCGGTCGTCTCCCGTCTCGCCCATGGCGTGCCGGTCGGGGGCGAGCTCGACTATCTCGACGATGGCACCCTTTCGGCCGCGTTGAAGGCGCGTCGTCCACTCGAGTCGTAAGGTCCTTCTGTTGACGGCGGGCGGGGCGCGGCATACCTAATCCGGATCGCAGGATCCAACGGGTACAGCCGAAATACCGATGGCCAGACTTCCGATCATTGTCGCACCCGATCCGCGCCTGAAGCGCAAATGCGCAGCCGTCGAGGCGGTGGACCAGACGGTGCGCGCCCTGATGGACGACATGCTGGAGACCATGTACGCGGCCCCCGGGATCGGCCTCGCCGCCCCTCAGGTCGGCATCGCCACCCGGGTCATCGTGGTCGATATCGCGCGCGAAAACGAGCGGCGGACGCCTTACCGGATGGCCAACCCGGAGGTCGTCCATGTGTCGGAGGAACTCGCCAGCTACGAAGAAGGCTGCCTTTCCCTGCCCGAGCACTATGCCGAGGTGACGCGTCCGGAGCAGGCCACGATCCGCTTTCTCGACGAAAACAACGAGCAACGCGAAATCGAGGTCGAAGGCGTGCTCGCGACCTGCATCCAGCACGAGATCGACCATCTCGACGGCGTTCTCTTCGTCGACCGCATCTCGAAGATCAAGCGCGACATGATCGTCAGAAAGCTCATCAAGGCGAAACGGGCGGAGGCCAAGGCCGGCGCCTGACCATGGAGACGCTATGCATCGTTTTCATGGGGACCCCCGACTTCGCCGTGCCCGCACTGGAAGCCCTGATCGCCGCCGGTCACGAGATTGTCTGTGTCTACACCCAGCCGCCGCGGCCGGCCGGGCGCGGCCAACGGGAACGGCGGTCCGCGGTGCACGAGACCGCCGGCCGTTGCGCCCTCCCGGTTCGCCATCCCAGACGCCTCGCCGATCCAGACGCATTTGCCGCGTTCTCCCCCGACATCGCCGTCGTCGCGGCCTATGGGCTGATCCTGCCCGCCGCCGTGCTGGAAGCGCCGCGCCTCGGCTGCGTCAACATCCACGCCTCTCTGCTGCCGCGCTGGCGCGGCGCGGCGCCGATCCAGCGCGCCATCATGGCCGGCGACCGAGAGACCGGGATCACCGTCATGCAGATGGACGAAGGGCTCGATACGGGCGGAATCCTGTCGCAGCGGCGGCTTCCGATCGGATCCGGCGACGATGCGGGCACGCTCCACGACGCGCTCGCCGCGCTGGGCGCCGACCTTGTCGTGGAGACGCTTGGAGAAATGGCGGAAGGCCGGCACAGGGTGCGCCCGCAACCGGCTAGTGGTGTGACCTACGCGGCCAAGATCGACCGCGCGGAGACCAGGATCGACTGGCGCAAGCCCGCCGGGGAGATCGATCGGCAAGTCCGCGCGCTCAGCCCCGCGCCCGGGGCGTGGTTCGACGCGGCGGGCACCCGGGTCCGGGTGCTCGCGGCCCGCCCGATGCCCGGGCCCGCGCCGCCGCCCGGCACGGTCATCGGTGACGGGTCGGCAATCGCCTGCGGATCTGGAACCCTTCGGCTCGAACGGCTTCAGCGCGCGGGGAAGCAAGCGGTGGACATTGGCGCTTTCCTGCGGGGCTTCCCGCTCGTTGGGGGAACCGTCTTGCCGGTCGAGGCGACGTGACCCGCTGGCGCGTCACCGTCGAGTACGACGGCACCGGTTTCGTCGGCTGGCAGCGCCAGGACAACGGGCCGTCGATCCAGGAAGCGCTGGAGACCGCGATCCAGCGGTTTTGCGGCGAGACGCCGCGCGTGTTCGGGGCCGGACGAACCGATGCCGGGGTCCATGCCTGCGCACAGGTCGCCCATTTCGACCTCGCAAGGGATACGCGCGCCGATACCGTGGCCGATGCGCTCAACGCCCATCTGCGGCCGGATCCGATCGCGGTGCTCGACGCGACCGCGGTCGAGCCGGGCTTCGACGCCCGGCTCTCGGCGCGGGAGCGGGCGTATCGCTACCGCATCTTCAACCGCCGCGCGCCTTTGACCACGGAGCGCGACCGCGCCTGGCTGGTTCAGACCCCCCTGGATGCCGAGGCAATGAACGAGGCGGCGGCACGGCTTGTCGGCAAGCACGATTTCTCGACCTTCCGAGCGAGTCTTTGTCAGGCGCGCTCGCCGGTGAAGACCCTCGACGTTCTCGAAGTCGCGCGCGATGGAACCGAAATCGAAATCGAGGCCCGCGCGCGCTCTTTCCTGCACCATCAGGTCCGCAACATGGTGGGCACGCTGAAGCTGGTGGGAGAAGGCAAGTGGAGCGCGGACGACGTGACCGCCGCGCTGCATGCCCGCGACCGCGGAAAGGGCGGCCCGACGGCGCCGGCGCGCGGCCTCTACCTTACCGAAGTCCTCTACTGAGGAGTCGCTCGGCTACAGGTATCGGTTGCTCACCAGGTTGATCAGGATGCTGATCATCAGGTCGAGGCCCACGATCGCCGCCGCGCCCCCGCCCGAGACCTCGAGCGCGGCGCGCGCGATGAACCACTGATAGAACAGGATGGCCAGCGTCGCCGCCAGACCCAGGAACACCGCCTGTCCGCCGCCGAGAAAACCTTTCGCCAGGATCGTCACGAGAAGAAACACCGCGACCTGCATCACGTTCGACCAGTTGTGGGCGACGATGTAGCGGAGATAGCGGTCGAAACGGCCGATGCGGTCGCACACGTAGATCATGATCAACGGAAAGGCGACCCAGCCGATGATGTAGGCAAGGGTCTCGACAGCCGCTATGGCGACCGGGCTCGCTGGCGTACCGACTTCGCCGAGCCGAAGGACCAGAAGCAGCGCGTAGGCCGGCGCCACGATCGCCGCGGCATAGAAGGATTTCCAATAGGCCTCGACGGTGCCGTCGAAGAAATCGAGGCCTCTTCGGTCGAACAGGGCCAGACGCCAGGCGCCGTAGACTGCGCGGGTGACTTCGGCGCCTGTAACCATCCCGCCCTCAACCCGGAAAATAGCCGTTGAGCACACCCTCATAAATCTGGCCGAGGGCGGCAAGGTCGGCAAGCGAGGCCCGCTCGTCCACCTTGTGCATTGTCTGCCCGACCGCGCCGAATTCGGCGACCGCGCAATAGTCCTTTATGAACCGTGCATCCGAGGTGCCGCCCGTGGTGCTGAGCGCCGCCTGGCCGCCGACCGCCGAGTCGATGGCCTGCTGGATCAGATCGCTCAGCCTGCCGGGCGGGGTGAGGAAGGATTCTCCGGTCAGGTGCGTATCCAGCTCGTACTCGCCGGCCACCGAGTCGAGGCGGCCGCGAACCCAGGCAAGGATGTCTTCGCCGCTGTGAAGGTCGTTGAAGCGGATGTTGAAGGCGGCCCGCGCCACCGCCGGGATGACATTGGTCGCGGCATTCCCGACATCGACGGTGGTGAGCTGCAGATTGCTCGGCTGGAAATGGTCGGTCCCGTCGTCGATGGGCGCGTCGGCGAGCGCCGAGAGCATGCGCGCCAGCCGGGGCAACGGGTTGTCCGCGAGCTGCGGATAGGCCGTATGGCCCTGCACCCCGCGCACCGTGAGCCAACCCGAAAGGCTGCCGCGCCGGCCGATCTTGATCATCTCGCCGAGCCGCGTCGGGTTGGTCGGCTCACCGACCAGGCAATCGTCGATCCGCTCGCCGCGCTCTTCCATCCAGCGCAGCACCTTGACCGTACCGTTGATCGCCGGCCCCTCCTCGTCGCCGGTTATCAGCAGGCTGATCGAGCCGTCGAACGCGCTATCCCGCTCGTTCAGAAAGCGGGAGACGGCGCCGACGAAAGCGGCGATCGCCCCCTTCATGTCGGCGGCGCCGCGTCCGTAGAGAACGCCGGCGTGGATCTCCGCGCCGAATGGATCGACCGTCCATGCGTCGGGATCGCCGACCGGAACCACGTCGGTATGGCCCGCGAAACAGAAATTGGGCGCCCCGGCGCCGAGGCGCGCGTAGAGGTTCTTGACGTCCGGCGTTCCCGGAGCCTGGAAGGTCATGCGGTGGCAGACGAAGCCGAGCGATTCCAGGGCCCGGGCCAGCGTTTCCTGCGAACCGCCGTCCTCGGGCGTGACGCTCGGGCAGCGGATCAGCGCCCGGGCGAGCTCGACCGCGTCGACGACAGCGCTCAATCGCGCAACAGGTCGTTGATCGAGGTCTTCGCCCGGGTCCCCTCGTCGACCCGCTTGACGATGACCGCGCAGTAGAGGTTGGGCCCGGGCGATCCGTCGGCCAGCGACCGGCCCGGCAGCGAACCCGGCACGACCACGGAATACTCAGGCACCCGGCCGTAATGGACCTCGCCCGTGGTCCGGTCGACGATCCGGGTCGAAGCGCCGATGAACACGCCCATCGACAGCACCGAGCCGCGCTCGACCAGCACGCCCTCGGCAACCTCCGACCGCGCGCCGATGAAGCAATTGTCCTCGACGATGACCGGATCGGCCTGGAGCGGCTCCAGCACGCCGCCGATTCCCGCGCCTCCCGAGATGTGGCAGTTCTGCCCGATCTGGGCGCAGGAACCGACCGTCGCCCAGGTATCAACCATGGTGCCCCGGTCGACATAAGCGCCGAGATTGACGAAGCTCGGCATGAGAATGACGCCGGGAGCGATATAGGCGGAGCGCCTGACGACGCAGTTGGGCACCGCGCGAAATCCCGCCTCGCGGAACCGCGCCTCGTCCCAACCGGCGAATTTGGGCGCGACCTTGTCGAACCAGGGAGTGGCGCCGCGATGGGGGTCGTCCGGCCCGCCGGGCATCGGCGCCGTGTCGTAGAGCCGGAAGGACAACAGGACCGCTTTCTTGAGCCACTGATTGACCCGCCAGCTCCCGTTGAGCTTCTCGGCGACCCGCAGGGACCCGGAATCGAGCCCGTCGAGCGCGGTCTCGATCGCGTCGCGCAGGGCGCCGCCGGTCGCCGGCGAAATCGTTTCGCGCTCTTCCCAAGCGTCGTCGATGGTCGATCGAAGCGAGTCTTCGCTCATGCGTCTTGAGGCCTCAAAATGCGGGTGGGCAGAAAATCACCGCCGGGCCGATGCTGTCAACACGGCTCGGCCAGGCGTTCCAGCCAGGCGGCGATATCGTGGGTCTGATGGTGGATATGCGGCCCTGCCGCCTCGTCTTCGTCCCAGGCGGCGCCGGTGCGCACCCAGACGGTGGTCATGCCCATCTCGGCCGCGGGCTCGAGGTTGTAGGGAATGTCGTCGACCATCACCGCCCTCGCCGCGTCGATGCCGTACCGGCCGCACAGATCCCGGTAGCTTTCGATCGCCGGCTTGGGCCGGTAGCCGGCGGCCTCGATGTCGTAGACCGCGTCGAAATGCTCGCTCAAGGCGATCAGATCGAGAACGAGCCTTGCGTGGCTCGCGAACGCGTTGGTGTAGATCACCTTGCGCCCGTCGAGCGCAGCGATGGCGTCGCGCAGGCGGGGATCGGGCTTGATCTCCGAATAATCGAGCCCGCCGCCCATATGGGTCTCGTACTCCCTTGGATCGAGCCCGTGCTCGATCATCAGCCCGCGCAGCGTGAGGCCGAATTTTCGGAAATAGTCCTTCTGGATGGCGTAGGCGGCGTCCCTGTCGACGCCGAGGAACTCCGACACGAAGTCACGCATCCGCCTGTCGAGCTCGGCGTACATCGGCGGCGGCACCCGGTAAAGGGTGTTGTCGAGATCGAATACCCAGGTCTCGACTTCGCCCATGGCGCCAATCCCGTTCTCGCGATCCTGTCCCATGGAAATGCCGTATGCCGCCGCGGAGCCCGGACCTGCGCGCTTCAGGCGGCAGACGGTTTGCGCTCCGAACGGATCAGCGTCCCGACGCCGCGCTCGGTGAACACTTCGAGCAGGATCGCGTGCGGCACCCGCCCGTCGAGGATGATCGCGGCCTCGACCGAGTTTTCGACGGCCTGGACGCAGGTCTCGACCTTGGGGATCATGCCGCCGGTGATCGTCCCCTCGCGAACGGCGTCGCGCGCCTCGCCCGCGGTCATCTCGGCGATCAGATTGCCTTCGCCGTCGAGCACGCCCTCGATGTCGGTCAGCATGAAGAGCCGCGCCGCGCCCATCGCGGCGGCGATGGCGCCGGCGACCGTGTCGCCATTGATGTTGTAGGTGGTGCCGTCGTCGCCGACCCCGATCGGAGCGACGACCGGAATGATGGACGACCGTTCCAGCGTCAGCAGCACTTCGGCATTGATCGCCACGGGCTCGCCGACGAAACCCAGATCGAGCACCTTTTCAATATTCGAATCCGATTCCCGGTCGACCTTGCGCAGCTTGCGCGCGCGGACCAGGTCCCCGTCCTTCCCCGACAGGCCGACGGCGACCCCGCCGGCCCGGTTGATCGCGGTGACGATCTGCTTGTTGATCGAGCCGCTGAGAACCATCTCGACGATCTCGACCGTGGCGCGGTCGGTTACCCGGAGCCCGGAAACGAAATCGCTCTTGATCTTGAGCCGCTCCAGCATCTCGCCGATCTGCGGCCCGCCGCCATGGACGACGATCGGGTCGATGCCGATCCGCTTGAGCAGGACGATATCGTGGGCGAACTGTGCGGCGAGCGACGGATCGCCCATGGCGTGTCCGCCGTACTTCACCACGAAGGTCCGCCCGGCATAGACCTGCATATAGGGCAGCGCCTCGGACAGCGTGGCAGCCTTTTCGAGCCACATCGAGAGCTCGGTGTCGGGGGGGTTGGTCATGGCGCGGCACTTTAGCCCAGGGGTTTCGCACCCGCCAGCGCGGCGAGCTCGGCTCTGAGCTCCGGAACCCCGGCCTGCGTTCGCGCGCTGGTGACGATCAGCCGGGGATGGGCGGCGATCTGGCCAGCAAGGTCGGCGCGCACCCTGTCCCGGTTCGTTTGCAACGCGGTTCCGCTTGTCTTGTCGGCCTTGGTGAGCACGCCCTGGAACGCCACGCCGGCCTCGTCCAGCATCGCCATCAGCGCACGGTCGCCGTCATGCAGGCCGTGCCGGGCGTCGATCAGGAGGCAGAGCCGCTTGAGCCCGGCCCGGCCCCGCAGATAGGCCCGGACCAGCCGGTTCCACTGCGCGATCTCCGTCTTCGACGCCCGGGCGTAGCCGTAGCCCGGCAGGTCCACCAGCATCAGCCGGCCGCCGAGATCGAAGAAGTTGAGCTGCCGGGTACGGCCCGGCGTGCGCGAGGTCCGCGCCAGCGACCGCCGGCCGGCGAGCGCGTTGATCAGGGTCGACTTGCCGACATTGGAACGGCCCGCGAAGGCGATTTCGGGCAGGCCGGGCGGCGGGAGTGCGTCGATCGAGGCGATGCCCGCCACAAAGTCGCAGCGCCCGGCGAACAGACGGCGGCCGTGCTCGATCGCGGCTTCCGGATCGTCGGCTTTCTCGGTCGTTCCGCTGGGATCGACGCTATCGCCCACCGCGCGGCTCCCGTTCAGGACGTGCTGCGCCTCGGCTTCTTGCGTTTGTTGTTGCCGGCGCGGCGTTTGGGCCTGGGCGGCGGAGCGTCGTTGGCCGAGCTTTCCTTGCGCCGCTTCGCCTTCGCCGGACCCGACGTCGGCTTTCCGCCCGACGATGCGCCGGAACCGGGGCTGGTCCTGCCGCCCGGCAGCGCGACGGTCTGGCCCGAAATCGTCACCCCCATCTGGCGCATGATGATCCATTGCTGGGCGATCGAAAGCAGGTTGTTCCACGCCCAGTAGACCACCAGACCGGCCGGGAACTGCCCCAGCATGAAGGTGAAGACGATGGGCAGCATCAGGAAGATCTTGGCCTGGGTCGGATCGGCCGGCTGCGGGTTCAGCTTCTGCTGCAGATACATGGTCCCGCCCATGATGAGCGGCCAGATCCCGATATTGGCGATCTGGAGAATTTCGGGCACCGACCATTCGATCAGTCCGAACGCGGTCAGGATGCCGAGGGGGTCGGGGGCGGACAGGTCCTGGATCCAGCCGAAGAAGGGTGCATGGCGCATCTCGATGGAGACGAACAGCACCTTGTAGAGGGCGAAGAAGACCGGGATCTGGATCAGGATGGGGAAGCAGCCGCTGACCGGGTTGGCGTTCTCCTTCTTGTAGAGCGCCATCATCTCCTGGTTCTGGCGCTGCCGGTCCTCCTTGAAGCGGTCGCGGATCTTCATCATCTCGGGCTGGAGCTTCTTGAGGCGGCTCATCGCCCGGTAGGACTTGTTGGCGAGCGGGAAGAACGCGATCTTGATCAGCACGGTGAGCAGCAGGATCGCCACCCCGAAATTGCCGATCATCCGGTTGAAATATTCGAGCACATAGAAGATCGGCTTGGTCAGGAAGTAGAACCAGCCGAAATCGACCGCCAGATCGAAATTGACGATGCCGAGATTCTCCTCGTATGCATCGAGCAGGCGGACCTCCTTGGCGCCGGCGAACAAACGCTCGCTCACCTCGATCGTCGCCCCCGGCTGGACCGTCTGCTGGTCGCCCAGGGTATCGACCTGATACTTGTCGCGCCGGTCCTGGAGGGTGTGGACGAAGCGGCTCGCGATACTCGCTTTCTGATCCGGGATCAGCGCCGCGAGCCAGTACTTGTCGGTGATGCCGATCCAGCCGCCGACGCTGGTCTGGGCGATCTTGCCGTCGTCGGCGTCGGAGACGTCGTCGTAGTCCACTTCCTTCAGCGTTTCGCCGAAGACGCCGAGCAGCCCCTCGTGCAGGATCCAGAAACCGAAGACGTCCGGCGTGTCGGTCCGCGAGATCAGCCCGTAGGGCCTGAGCGCGACGGCGCGCTTGCCGCGATTGGTTACGCGCTGCGTGACCCTGAACATGTAGTTGGGGTCGAGCGAGATCTCCTGGGTGAAGATCAGCCCCGCGCCGTTGTTCCAGGTGAGAACGACCGGACTGTCGGGCTCCAGCGTGGTCTTGGTGGTCGTCCACAATGTCTGCGGCGAGGGCGTTGCCACACTGGGGTCGGTCGGCACCCAGCCGAACTGGGCGAAATACGGCGATCCCGCCCCCGGCGGCTGAAACAGGGTGATCTGGGGGCTGTCCTCGTCGAGGGTGTCCCGGTAGTCGGTGAGCAGCAGGTCGTCGATCCGCGCGCCCTTGAGGGATAGCGAACCCTTGACCCGGCTCGAGACGATCTGCACCCGGGGCTCCGTAGCAGCGTCGGAAGGCGCCGATACAGGGGCGCCGGGACCCGGCGCCGCCCCTTCCGGAACCCCTGGAAGCGCGGGCGCGCCGCCGGATGCCTGCGGCAGCGGCGTTGACGCTTCGGGCGTCTCCACCGTCTCGCCGGCCGCCTTGCGTTCCGCTTCGGCGGCCTGTTGCGCGGCGCGCTCGCGTTCGAGGCGCGGCTGTTCGACAAAGAACTGGTAGCCCAACAGGATCGATACCGAGACGACGATCGCCAGGAGGAGATTGCGCTGGTCCATCATGCGGCCGCCTAGGGCGCTCGCCGCCAGGGCACGCTGACACGCTCCGGCACCGGGTCGAAGCCGCAGCCGCCCCAGGGATGACACCTGACGATGCGGACCAGCGCGAGCCAGACCCCGAGCAGCGGGCCGTGGCGGTCGATCGCCTGGATCGCGTAGCCGGAACAGGTCGGCTGGAACCGGCAGCTGACCGGCAGCACCGGCGAGATCAGCCAGCGGTAGGCCCAGATGGGCGCCTTCAAGAGGCCGGAGACCGCCTTGTCGATCACGCCTTTTCCCGTTCCCGCCGCCGGGGGCCGCCCGACAGCGAAGCGTTGGCGCGTTGGAGCGCCTTCTCCAGGTCCCCCACGAGCGCCGCGAATGGGCGCGAGACCGTCTGCCGGCGCCCGATCAGCACATAGTCCCGGCCACGCTGCGCCGCCTCGCCCAGCACGCGTTCGGCCGCCGCGCGCAGCCGCCTGCGCGCCCGGTTGCGGGCCACCGCGTTGCCGACCTTGCGGCTGACCGTGAAACCCACGCGGACCCCGCCGGCCGCGGACTCCGCATCGGCGCTCGGTCGGACCTGCAGGATCACCCCCGGCGTCACGGACTTGACGCCGCTCCGCGCCGCGCGAAGGAAATCGCGCCGCTTCTTCAAGGTTGGGAGCACGGCCACGCGCTCAAGCCGAGAGACGCTTGCGACCCTTGGCGCGGCGGTTCGACAGGACCCTGCGGCCGCCTACGGTTGCGCGTCGGGCACGAAATCCGTGGCGCCGCTTGCGGACCAGCACGCTCGGCTGAAAAGTGCGTTTCAAGGCGAGAAACTCCAGGCTCGGACCGGGTCCGAAACAAGGCCCGCTGTATAGGGTCTCGTCGCGGGCGAGTCAATGCGCGCTGCCGCAAGCCTACACGGCCTCCACGCCGGGCGGGTAGAGGGAAGCGACCCGCGCGCCGCCGAAGGTCTGCCAGCCGACCAGCTCGTCGGGATCTTCGAGGTGAAGCTCGAAGACGACCTCGCGGGACGCGTCGCGCTTCATCTCACGCACCCTGGTCCAGTAGGGCATGTCGTTGGGATGCCATTCCTCCCGCTTCCACTCGTTCCAGGTGAGATCCCTGACGTGGCAGCTCAGGGGGAGCTGTTCGCGCATCGGGAGACAGATCGAATCAACGATAAGCATGTTGTCGTTGGGCAGGCGGTGGGCATCGCCCATCGCCCAGGAAATCACGCGTTCCGGGTCGTCGTCGTCCGAAGACGTCCAGACCTCGCGCACGGTGCGCCCGTCCTCGTCGACGTCGTATTCGACCGCCCGGGCGAAGCATTCATGCGGGGCGGCCTGAGGATCGTAGGGCTGCGCGCGGCAGATGCCGTTGTCGTACATCAGGATGGTGCCGTCGACCGTCACCCGGGGGTTGTGCCCGTGATAGTGCCATCTCAGATCGTGCGCCGGCGTCAGCAGCTTCTCCTTCTGCGGGCTCTTCCAGTTCCCGTGGTCGCCGAGGATCCATCGGATCTCGCCGGACGCCTTGTCGATCTTGACGATCGCGTCCTGGTGGCGGAGCGAGACGATTACGCTGTCGTCTCCGGGGTCGTAGGTGATCCCGTTGCCATGGGTCCAGTCGAGATGGTGCGGAAATCCCCGGTTGTGCCAGTAGACCTCCATCAGGTGGTAGGACCAGCGATAGACGTCGAGGTGGTCGAAGGTGTCCCAGGTCCAGACGATGTCGCCGCCGGGCGTGAACTCGACGAAACGGTCGCCGACGACAGGCTGTGTCTTGCGCGGGGCGTCGGGATCGGTCTCGCTGGTGAAGTAGTTCTCGATCGTCCGCGCGTTCGCGGTCATCGCCAGGAAGTTGCCGTTGGGCATCTGGTGCGGCTGGTGGTGCAGGCTCGCCGCCTCGATGGGGATCGCGCCCTCGACCGGTCCCTGGGGCCGACCGGAGGCGTAGAACATGCGGATCGTCTTTCCGGTCATATCCATCTCGACCGACCGGAAATCGACGTGGTGGAAGAAGAGGTTGCCGTTCGCCAGCTGGGTCACGCCCGCGATGCGGGCATCCGAGCGGTAGTACCAGACCGCCTCCCCTTCTTCGTCGACGGCCACCAGCATTCCCCAGCGCGTGCTGAAACGGACCTGGGCCGGGGTCATGAAGGTCTGGCGCACATTCGCCGTGCGCCGCACGCTCAACAGCGTGAAGCCGGGCTGCATCTCCGATGTTCTCGCGACTCTCGTCGCGATCCTCGGCCACACCGCGCTGTCGGCCGGAAGGGGCGGCGTGCGGTAGGTCAGCGCGACCGGTCCGGCGTCGCCCGCGGCGACCGTTATGCGGTGTTCGGTATCGGCTCGCATGCCGACGATGGGCAGACCCTCTTCCGGATCGTGGGACGGGCCGTAGACGACCGAGCGGGTCCGCTTTCCGTCGTCGACGGTTAGCCTGGTGTGGACCGGCGCATCGGTCTTGAATCGGACCAGGGCCACGAGCGGAACGTTTTCGTTGGGGTTTTTCTCGACGGTCGGCGCCGTTACGAACCCGGTCATGCTCGATTCCCTCCAACTGAGCGGCCGACGGGCATTACAGAAGCAGCCACTCCGGCAACCAGTCGGGAAAACCGGATGCGAACAGGGCGTGCACGGCCGAATCGTGAAACGTCAGCCTTATGACACGGTCGTAGAAACCGACCAGCAGAGCCCATATGGCGAGCGAGTAGCCGGCGCAAACCGCCAGCCGCATCCGTCCCCAGACCAGCAGATAGGCGAAAACGAATATCGGCAGCGCGATCTTCATCCCCAGGAGAAGGGTGACCAGGATCGTTCCCCCCAGCCACGCCAGGAACCACGCGGACCGGGCCAATACCGCCTCCCGCGCGCCGTCGCCGACCGACACCTGCCCGATGCTCAGGGACCGCGTATCCCGGAACAGAGCCACGGCCGCGAGGGCGGCTCCGGGCGCCGCCATGACCAGGGGGAACTGGCCGACTTCCGTCTCCCACCCGGTGGCGGTCCATGCCGCCGTGGCGAAAGTCCCGAAGAACAGCAGCGAAACGGGAAACGACATCGTCGGGTTTCTCGCCCGACCCTCGCCGGCCCGCGGGGTATCCGCCCGCGCGTTGGATCTCATCGTGCTGCGCGCCGACAGGACGATGGTGAGGATGCCGAGCGCCAGCACGATCAGGACGATGGGATTGGCGAGCCAGCCGATGCCGTCATAGGTCTTCATGCTGAGCAGGAACCGGTTTTCCACGATGGTCCCGAGGATCAGCCCGAGGATCAGCGGCGGCCGCGACCAGCCTCCCGCCTTCATCAGATAGCCCACGACGCCGAACACGAAGCACGTGACCCAGGCTTCGATGGTCGAGAGGCCGCCGAGCCACGATCCCATGAACACGAACACGATGACGCCCGGCACCAAGAAATGACCCGGCACGAAGGCGAGCCTCGCGACCTGGCGGCTCCACATCATCAGCAACCCGGCCGCGACCACGTTGGCGATCACCAGCATCCACACCATCGAGAAGGTGATGTGAAGCTCCGTCGTCAGCATGTCGGGACCGGGCCGGATGTCCTGAAGGATGAGCGCGCTCAGGAGAATCGCGGTGCCGAGGCTGCCGGGGATCGCGAAGGCCACGGCGGGGATCAGCGCGCCGCCCTTGGTCGCGTTGTTGGCGGCCTCGGGCGCGATCACGCCGCGGATATCGCCCTCGCCGAAGCGGCTCTTGTCGCGCGCCGACTGCACCGCGTGTCCGTAGGCGACCCAGTCGACGATGGCGGCGCCGAGTCCCGGCAGCATGCCGACATAGGTTCCGATGGCCGCGCAGCGCGTCGCCAGCCAGCCATGACGGATTGCATCGCGCACGCCGTCCCCGATGCTGCTGCCGGCGTCCTGGTTCCGGGTCTCTCGGGCGATCGAGATGTTGCGGGTGGCCAGTTCCATGAGTTCGGGGATGGCGAAAATCCCGAGCACCACGGGGATCAGCGGCAAGTCGTCTACGAGGTATTCCAGCCCGAGCGAGTAGCGCTCCTCCGCCACCGTCTGCGCCGCGCCCACAGTCGACAGGAGCAGACCCATCGCGGCGGCGGCGAGGCCCTTGACCATCGACCCGCCGCTCAGCGCGCCGACCATCGCGAGCCCGAGCAGCGCCAGCGCGAAGATCTCGGGCGAGCCGAAGGCGAGGATAAGCGGCTGCACGATCGGCAGGGAGATCGCCAGCGCGACAGCGCCGAAGACCCCGCCATAGGCCGATACCGTGAAGGCCGCGCCGAAGGCGCGCGGCGCCTCGCCCCGCTTGGCGAGCGGGTACCCGTCGAGAATGGTCGCCTGCGACGCCGCGGTGCCGGGAATCCCGAGCATGACCGAGGCGATGGTGTCGCTGGTGGTGGTGACGGCGAATAGCCCCAGCAGCAGCGCGATCGCGCTCAGCGGCTCCATGTCGAAGGTGAACGGGAGCAGCAGCAGCATCCCGATGATGCCGCCGAGCCCGGGCACCGCGCCGAGCCAGATGCCGATAAAGATCCCGAGCCCGAGGAACAGCAGGACCTGCAACTCGAAGATCGAGCTCAGGCCGGTGAGCAGGGCATCGAGCATGCGCTACCTTGGCTCCCGCCCACTGCTGTCCGGTTTAGATTTAGCGGGCCGGGCGAAAGGCATGGGTACGAGCGGGGTTCCAGAGGATCGTTCGACGCGAGACACCGATTTCGGCACTCCGGCATCTCCCGTCGTTTCCCCGGCTGTCACCCCGGCCTTGTGCCGGGGTCCAGAGAGGCCGGGCGAGAACGGCGCCGTTGCCCTGGACCCCGGCACAAGGCCGGGGTGACACGAGGGGGGCAGAGACGTTGCCGACCATCGGCGCAGAGCCCCCGAACGACTGAACCGGACAGCAGTGGCTCCCGCCCGGGTGCCGGGGTCCTAAATCGCCCGGCACCCGTATGGACCCGGCCTGCGGCGGTTCGGGTCTCTCCCCGTCAACGGATGATCGTCTTCAGGTACGCCTTCGCGTCCGCGCCGATATTGGTGTAGCCGCTGAGCAGAACGCCGGCCTTCTCCCCGGCGAGCCAGAACGGCTCCGATTTCGTCGCCTTGGAGAAGTTGGCGATCGTGCGCTTGTCCGCCCAGTTCGCCGCATAGGCCTTGCGCATCGCGGCCACGACGTTGTCGGGGGTGCCGGGCGGCAGCATCAGCCACATCGCCCAGACCTGATGCGCGGCGAACCACTTGTAGGCGTCGAACATCGGCCCGGACGGCCCCTTGCCCTTAACCTTCTTGTAGAACGCCACGAAGTTGGGCACGCCGCCGAAGGTCTTGCCGTGGTCTTCCGGCGTGTCCGAGCCGAGCGGAAACGCCGAATGGTAGAAGAGATCGACCGCGCTGCCTTTCTTCACGAGGTCGTGCTTGTAAAACACCCAGTAGCCGATATCGCCGGTCGAGATCGCCTGGATTTCGTTCTGCATCAGCCCCGCCTTCAGCTTCGGCTGGTTCTTGTAGCCGATGGCGAAACGGTAGGGGATGCCCAGCATGTCGAAGGAAAAGCGCGAGAACAGGCCGAGCGCGCCGCCGGGAATGCGTGCGCCCACGTTGAAGTTCTTGGCCTTGAGGATGTCCTCCCGGCTCTTCAGCCCGCCGGCAAGGTCGGACCGGGCGACGGTCACGAAATTGACCCCGATCACGCCGACCGCGTTGAACTCGGCCGGAACGTATTTGACGCCTTTGAGGCCGAACAGCAGGCCGGGGAAGTTCATCGGACCCCATAACATCTGGGTGCCGTCCTTCTTGGCCCGGTTGAAGACGAAATTGATGCCCTTCTGTCCGCCGCCGCCGACGATGTTCCTGACCTTGATACTGGGCTTGCCCGGAACATGGTCGCTGAACGTCTTGGCAAAGCGCTGGGCCTGCCTGCTCAGCCCGCCGCCGGCGCCGGCCGGCACGATGAACTCGATCGTCTTGCCGGAAAAATCCTGCGCGCCCGCGGGCATGCCGCCCATCGTCAGTCCGAGGCCGGCCAAGCCGGCAAGGATCAGCGTCGAAGCCCTCTGCATGTTCCCGCTCCCTGTTTTCTTGGTCGGGAGACCGTAGAACGCGCCGCCATGGCAGATCAAGCCGGCCCGCCAAACGCCAACGCCTCTACCGGAAAACCCTCAATTCCGACACACTGCCAGGCTGCGGAATGCAGGGAATACCGGGGGACCGGGCGATGGTGCGGCACGACAAGGACACCTTCGGCGACGGCGCGGTTCGGGCCCGGCTGAACTATTCCGTCGATACCGGTCAGCCGGCGGTGGACATGGTCAAGGCGCCGGGCGAGGGCCGAGGAGAGCGGGCCGGCGTTGTATTCGACCCGCGCGACGTCACCGTCCACGATGGCCGCCCGTCGGTCGCGGGCTTCGACCTGGACCGCGAAGGCGTGGTGTTGATGGAACACAGGACGGCGGTGAAGAACTTCTACGACGACGCGGAAATCGTCTCGGTCTACTACCCGGAAGCCGAGGCGGTCGTCAAAGACGCGACGGGGGCCGACAAGGTACTCGTCTTCGATCACACGATCCGTATCGACGACGAGGCCAGGCAGGCGGCCCTGAAGGTGCGCGCTCCGGTGCAGAACATGCACAACGACTTCGCCGAGATATCCGCGCCCCGGCGGGTCCGCGACCTGTTGCCGGCCGACGAGGCCGAAATCCGGCTGAAGAAGCGCTACGGCTCAATCAACATGTGGCGCTCGATCAACGGCCCGGTCGAGACCCGGCCACTGGTCGTGTGCGATGCCCGGAGCATCGACGACGACAGGGACTGGATCGCCCTGGAGCGCCATTACGCGGATCGGGTCGGGGTGACGCTGAACCTCCGCTACAACCCCGGCCACCGCTGGTACTACTTCCCGGGCCTGGACGAAGACGAGGCGGTGCTGTTCAAGAACTACGATTCGCGGACCGACGGCACGGCGCGCTTCACGGCGCACGGCTCGTTTCCCCACCCGCACACCAGTCCCGATGCGACGCCGCGCGAGAGCATCGAGATCCGGACTTTGACATTCTGGGATTGAGGCGACGCGCCACCGACCAGTCGCGCCTATCCTATCCGCGAGGCGGCATTCCGACCGACTTCAGGTCGGCCCAGGCGCGCCGGACGGGAGGCCGTGCCTCGATCGCGTCGTGCCAGCGCCTGACGTTGGGGTACTCGTCCAGACCGACATTGGGGAGGGTGCGGGCCCCGGTATCGGAATAGAACGAGGTCTCGGTGCCATGGATATGGACGTCGGGATAGCAGGCGATGTCCGCAATGGAATAATCCCCGGCAAGGTACTCGTTCTCCGCCAAATGCCGGTCCAGGATCGACAGCAGATCGCGCAGGACGCCGTGGTAATAGCCCTTCGCTTGCGGAACGTCGGTTTCGAAACGGAAAGAGAACAGGTTGAACTGCTGGGCGAGCGGAGTAAGTGTCGAGCTGCCGTAGAAGAGCCACTGATCGACCCTCGCGCGCAGACGGGGCTCGGCGGGATAGAGACCCGCGCCGGCCTTCTCGGCGAGGTATTTCAAGATCGCGCCGGACTCGCAGAGCGCGACGGGTTCGCCGCCCGGCCCGGCCCGGTCGACGATGGCCGGGATCTTGTGGCCCGGGCTTATCCTGAGGAACGCCGGATCGAACTGTTCCCTGTTGCGCAGGTTGACGTGTTTTATCGTGTAGTCGAACCCGGTTTCCTCGACCATCTGCCGCGCCTTGTAGCCATTGTCGGTGGTCCAGAAATAGAGATCGATCAACCCCGTCTCCTTCTTGAAGCGGCCGAAGGGAGTCCGGCCCGACCGCGATGGCCCGATTTTCGCCGCTACAGGCGGCACAAGCGGCTTTGCGACGATCCCCGCGGTCGTTATGGTCCGGGCGGCGCCCGCGCGCCAGACATACGGCGCAATTCGGTGTCCGGGGGGCGGGAAGGGCCTCGAAACACAAGCCTCCGGACCATACATCAGGATAACGAGACCAGCGCGAGGTCCCAGCCCATGTCCGAGACCGAAACCCCTGCTGGCGGGTTCAACGTCAAGCGCCTGTTGCCGATCGTCGTCCTGGTCGCGGGCCTGGTCGCGTTCTTCGCCTTCGATCTCGACCGGTTCGTCACCCTCGATGCGCTCAAGACCCATCGCGCGGTGCTGCAGGAATGGGTCGCCTCGCAGGGTGTCTTCGCGTGGCTCGTTTACGCCGCGATCTATATGGCGGCTGTCGCGTTTTCGATTCCGGGGGGCGCGGTGCTCACCATCGCGGGCGGCTTCATGTTCGGCCCCTATATCGCGACCGGGGTCGTGGTGATTGGCGCGACCTGCGGCGCGACCGTCCTCTTTCTGGCCGCGCGATACGCCTTGGCGGACTATTTGCGGCAGAAGACGGGCGGCGCCATGCGGCGGATGGAGGCGGGATTCAACGAGAACCCGGTGAGCTACATGCTCGTCCTCCGCCTGGTACCGCTGTTCCCCTTCTGGCTGGTCAACCTGGTGCCGGCCTTTCTGGGGGTGAAGCTCAGGACCTATTTCCTCAGCACGCTGTTCGGCATTATCCCGGGAACCTTCGTCTACACGCTGGTCGGCGACGGGGCCGGCGCGGTGCTCGATGCCGGCGGCGATCTCGACCTCGGGATCATTTTCGAGCCGCGCATCCTCGCCCCGATCGTCGGACTGGCCGTGCTCGCCTGCATCCCGATCCTCTACAAGCGGATCCAGGCGCGGCGCCACGCGCGGCGATGACCCTGGTGAGAAATGCGGGTTAAGCACCGGGTCGATCTCTGCGTCATCGGAGCCGGGTCGGGCGGGCTCAGCATTGCCGCCGGAGCGTCCCAGATGGGCGCGTCGGTGGTGCTGATCGAGCGCGACCGGATGGGCGGCGATTGCCTCAATGTCGGCTGCGTGCCGTCGAAGGCGCTGATCGCGGCCGCCGGCGCCGCGGAGGCCGCGCGCGGCGCCGGGAGGTTCGGCATCCGCCTCGGCCCGCCGAAGATCGATTTCGAAGCGGTGCACGACCATGTCCACGGCGTCATCGCCGCGATCGCTCCGCACGATTCGGTGGAGCGCTTCGAGGCGCTGGGCGTGACTGTGATCCAGGAGCACGGCCGCTTCACCGGCCCCGGGACGGTGGTGGCCGGGGAGCACGAGATCGAGGCGCGGCGCTTCGTGATCGCCACGGGATCGAGCCCGGCGGCTCCTCCGATCCCGGGACTTGAGGACGTTCCCTACCTCACCAACGAGACCGTTTTCGAGCGCACCGCCCTGCCCTCTCCGCTGATTGTCATCGGCGGCGGCCCGATCGGGCTCGAACTCGCCCAGGCGCATCGCCGCCTCGGGGCGGAAGTCACGGTGCTGGAAATGTTCACGGCACTCGGCAAGGACGATCCCGAGCTCGCGGAAATCGTCACCGCGCGGCTCCGCAAGGAGGGTGTGGAGCTGCGCGAAGGGGTCGGGGTCTCCCGGGTGGCGGCGGCCGCCGACGGGGTCGCGGTGGACGTCGAGGAGGACGGCAGGACCGAGACGCTCTCCGCCGCCCACCTGCTGGTTGCCGCGGGCCGGCGCCCCAACATCGACGATCTTGGGCTCGAAACCGCCGGGATCGAACGCAACAAAGCCGGCCTGGCGGTGGATGATCGGATGAGAACCACCAACCGGCGCGTCTACGCGGCGGGCGACGCGGCCGGCAAGTTCCAGTTCACCCATATCGCCGCCTACCACGCCGGCATCGTCATTCGTAACGCGTTGTTCCGCCTTCCGGCGAAGATCGACGACCGCGCGGTCCCCTGGGTGACCTACACCGATCCGGAACTCGCCCAAGTCGGCATGACGGAAGCGGTCGCGCGCGAACGCGTGGGGGACATCCGCGTTCTCCGCTTTCCGTTCGCCGAGAACGACCGCGCCTGGGCGGAACGCGCGACGGACGGTTTCGTCAAGGTGGTCACGTCAAGGAAAGGCGCGGTGCTCGGCGCCAGCATCGTGGGCGCCCATGCCGGCGAACTGATCCAGACCTGGATCCTGCCGGTCGCGAAGTCGATGCACGTCAAGCATGTCGCCGGGCTGATCATGCCCTATCCGACGCTGGGCGAAGCGAACAAGCGGGCGGCGGGCTCGTTCTTCACGCCCGCCCTGTTCGGACCCCGGGTGAAGCGCGTCGTGCGTTTGCTGGCCCGCCTCGGGTGATCTCCGGAGACGACGGAATCGAAGCGTTCGAGGCTGGCTCGCCCCTGTCGATTCAACACGATTTTGTCGGAGTCCCGAGTGCCTTATAGTGGGAGCATGCCCACGGCCAAAGGTGGTGGCTTCAGCCCGCTTACCGGGCTATCGGCTCGCTTGCTCGTATTGACGATTTTTTTCGTGATGCTGAGCGAGGTGTTCATTTATGCGCCCTCGATCGGGCGCCACCGCCTGGTCTACATGGAGGAGCGGATCGCGGCGGCCCATCTGGCCGCGCTGGCGACGTCCTCACCCGATGGCAACACCATGTCGACGCGGCTGACCGCCGAGATTCTCGACCATGCCCGTTCGCATCGCATCATATGCCGGAGCGTATCCGAAGTGGCGACTCTCGTTGGCGAGGCGGCACCCAAAATCGACGAAGTCTACGATCTCCGCGAATCGGCTTTCTTTCCGTTGATCTGGGAGGCGTTCCTCGTGCTGGGGCGCAGCGAGAACCGGATGATCGAGGTCGTCGCGCCAGCCCCGAAGGACCCCGGGATGCTGGTTCGGACGGTGATCGACGAAGCGCCGATGCGATATGAGATGTTGAGCTATTCCGAACGAATCCTGTTCCTGTCGATCATCATCTCGCTGATTACCGCGACGCTCGTTTATGTCAGCCTCCATCTTCTCTTCGTCCGCCCCATGCTGGGCATTACGGAAAGCATGATCGCCTTCAGCGCCAATCCGGAGGACGCACGGCATGGCGCCGCGCCGGGGTCGAGAACGGACGAGATCGGACGGGCGCGCCGCGAACTCGCGGAGATGCAGCGCGCGCTGCGACAGGCGCTGCGGCAACGCTCGCGCCTCGCCGCGCTGGGGACCGCGGTCACCAAGATCAATCACGATCTCCGCAACATCCTGGCGAGCGCGCAGCTGGTATCGGACCATATCCGCGTCAGTCCGGATCCGCGGGTGCGCAAGATCGCGCCGACCCTGCTCGGCGCGCTGGACCGGGCGATCAAGTTGTGCAGCCAGACCCTGGCCTTCGCGCATGACGGGGAATTGCCGCCGTCCTGTTCGCGATTCGAGCTGCGGGAGCTGGTGAAGGAAGTGGGCGTCGATCTGAGCGAAAGCCGGCCGGACGCGGCGCGCCTCGTCTGCGAAGTGCCGCAGGAGTTCGCCGTCGACGCCGACCGCGACCAGCTTCGCCGCGTGCTTACCAACCTGACCCTTAACTCGTATCAGGCGACGGCGGAGACCGTCCGCATCAGTGCCCGGCTGAAGGACGACTCGGTTGTGGTCGAGGTCGCGGATGACGGGCCGGGGCTCGCGGAACCGGTCCGAGAGCACCTGTTCGAACCTTTCTCGGGGTCGAACCGGATCGGCGGCACCGGGCTCGGCCTTTCGATCGCGCGAGACCTCATGCGCGGTCACGGGGGCGACGTAGTCCTGGCCGAGACCGGCGAGACGGGTACGGTCTTCGAGATCGTGCTCCCGTCGGAGCCTGCACGCCCGTCCCGGTAGGGCGGCCGCCGACGGGTCGTTCCGTCGCGCGCATTTCTTGCATGACGCCCGACGAAACGGTTTGGTAGGCGGCTGGCCTCGACGCTGTTTGGGAAAGCCGGGGCGAGAGAGAGCGCCGGAGCTCGGGAATTCCATGAACGACACGGCTTCCCACGGCGCCGCCTTGCGGCAGGGGATACTTGGGCAGACGACGCCCCAGGACCGCGCGCCGGTCGAGCTGCCGCAGCTGACGCCGCAGCTGGAGTTCCGGCGGATCGGCACGGGCGGGCTCTCCTGGTATCGGAGTCGTTCAACACGTTGCTGCGGGGAGAGATCTATTGCGATCTCCTGCCGCTCCTCGACGGCAGGAGATCGCGGGACGAAATCGTCTCGGCCCTGGCCGGGACGCATTCCACTAAGGATCTTCACGAGGCGCTCGCCGCCCTGGCGTCCAGGGGGTACGTCGTTTCGGGCGATCACTCCATGGAGCGCGGCCGGGCGGCGTACTGGTCGTCGCTGGGCGCCTCTCCGCGATGGGCGGAGGGGCGACTGACGTCGTCGCGGGTGCGGGTAACCGGGGATGACGGTCGCCTGGCCGGACTGCTGGAGGCGATGGGAATACCGGCGGGGGACGACCGTCCCGCCCTCTCCGTCGCGATCTGCGCCGATTTCCTGGATGAGCGGCATGCGGAAACCAATCGTCGACATCTCACGTCGGGTACTCCGTGGATGCCGGTCAGACCGAAGGGCATGCAACCCTTGTTCGGACCCGTCTTCCGGCCGGCGGACGGGGGGCCGTGCTGGGCCTGCCTGGCCTATCGACTGCGGAGCCATCGGGAAGTCCACAACTTCCTGCGCAACCTGGCGGGGGAAGACGCCGCCTTCGTCGCCGGCGCGGCGGAGCCGGCGGTTCTGGATGCCCTGTACGGGATGGTCGCGGCGGAAATAGCCAGGTGGCTGGTGCTGGAGGACGCCGCGCCGATCCACGACCACGCGATCTCGTTCGACGTCGGCCGCCTGACGAGCGAGCGTCATCCGGTCATGCGCCGCCCCCAGTGCCCCGCCTGCGGCGAAGAAGCGCTCAACCGCCCGGATCGGGCTCCGGTACCGCTGCGGCTGGCTTCGAGCCCCAAGACCGTCAGCAACAGCGGCGGCGTGCGCTCGGTTTCCCCCGAGGAGACGCTGGCAAGGTACCGACACCTCGTCAGCCCGGTCAGCGGGGTCGTGACATGGCTCACGCGCACCACCGACGAGGCCGATCCGTGGCTCCACGTGTACTGGGCGGGGAGCAATTACGGGCTGAGGAGCAGGGAACTCGGCTCGCTTCGCCGGAGCCTGAGGAGCAAGAGCGCGGGCAAGGGCAGCACCCCGCGGCAATCGGAGGTTAGCGCGCTCTGCGAGGCGATCGAACGCTATTCGGGTGCGTTTCATGGCGAGGAAATCCGCTGCCGGAGACGGTTTTCGGACTTCGCCGCGGCCGGAGGGGACGAGGCGCTCCACCCGAACGGCGTACAGCTCTTCAGCGAACGGCAGCTGGACGACGCGGAAGAAATCAACGCCAGGGGCCACCCCTACAATATCGTCCCGGCGCGGCTCGACCCGGATGCCGAAATCAGCTGGTCTCCGGTGTGGTCGCTCACGCAGGAACGGCACCGGTATCTGCCTACCTCGATGCTTTACGCCATGCCCGCGGAGCAGCGGGGCGGCGCCGACTTCATTTCGGATTCGAACGGCTGCGCCGCGGGAAACACGCTGGAAGAGGCGATCCTGCAAGGGTTCTTCGAACTGGTCGAACGCGATGCCTTCGCGATCTGGTGGTACAACCGCCTCGGCGCGCCGGGCGTCGATCTGGGGAGTTTCGACGACGAATACCTCTCCTCCGCGCCCGACTACTACCGCCGCCGGGATCGCGAGATGTGGGTGCTGGAGGTAACGTCCGATCTCGGCATCCCGGCCTTCGTGGCGCTGTCGCGGCGGACGGGTGGCGAGACCGAGGACATCATCTACGGGGCGGGGGCACATTCGGACCCCCGCATCGCGGCGCTGCGCGCGGTATGCGAGCTGAACCAGTGCCTGACCTGGCTCCCGCGGCCGGGCGGGAGCAACGGGCGGCCCGCGATCGACGATCCGCTGGCGCTGTGGTGGTGGAAGACCGCGAAGCTTGCCGACCATCCCTATCTCGCGCCGGATCCGGACGCTCCCCCGCGCGGCGCGTCGGACTACCCCGTCCCCGACGCCGGGGACACGCGGGACGACGTGGAGCGGTGCCGCGCGCTGGTCGAAGCGAGAGGCATGGAATTCCTGGTGCTCGACCAGACCCGCCCCGACATCGGCATGCCGGTGGTACGCGTCATCGTGCCCGGCATGCGCCACTTCTGGGAACGCTTCGCGCCGGGCCGCCTCTATGACGTGCCCGTTGCGATGGGACGGCGGGAGACGCCCCTTGGCGAGGGCGATCTCAATCCCGTCCCGGTCATTGCATGAGGGATCGCGATGGACTTCGAAGAAGGTCTGGTCCTAACCCAGGAACGCCTTGAGGATGAGGCGGATTCCTTCGCCGAAGTTCTGGAGCGGCTGCGGAGCCTGATTCCTGCCGAGTTGATCGGAGAGGCAGAATGGCAGGAGTTGCTGGAACGGGCGCGTCCGCTGCCGGCGACCGTCGGGGCTTTTCCTTTCGGTTTCGAGCTTCCGCTGCACGAGCGCCGGCCAGGGGCGGATCTGGGCGTTTCCGTAGTCGGCGGGACCGGACCGGGGACGTTTTTCGAGGAAACGGGACGTTCGGAAAACGCGGACCCTTCGGCGGCGGGCATCGCGCGTTTGTTGCATGAAACGGAGCCCGACGATTCGCCTCTGCGCCAGGTGATCGGCCGGAAGATGATGCTCGAATTCGATGTCGCCTCGGCCGCGATGGACGCAGCTCCGGAACCGGGGATCTTCCTGCGCCCGGCCGAACGCCCGATCGTCGGCGGCGCCAATCGGATTCGCGATATCGGCGTGGTACTCGACGCACTGGTTTCCGCTATCGGCTGGACCCCGAATGCCGCGGAACGCAGGATCGCCGCGCAGGTGTTCAGGGCGCAGGATCCGGATACGCGCATCGATTCCTTCGGGGCTTTTCCATCGCGCGACAGGGCGATCCGGATGGCGGTGACGGGGTTCCGGAACTCCCGCGGCGTTGCCGAGTTTCTGGGACGCGCCGGCTGGCAGGGACAACGCGCGGCCGTCGTCTCCACCGTGTCGCGATTCGAGGAGCCGGAGCGCTTCGCCAGCCTCGGGGTCCATCTGGACGTGCACGCGGACGGTCTCGGCCGGACGCTGGGATTGAGCTTTCTCGCCAAGGAGAGAGTGGCGAAGGATCCGCGCTATTGGCTGGACGAACCGCGCCTGTGGGCGCCGCTCATCGACGTTCTGGCGGAAGAAGGACTTGCCGTTCCGGAGAAGCTCGCGGCGCTGGCCAGGTGGTCTCCGGGACCGACCACGCTGTTCGGCGCATCGGGGCAGTTCGTACTCTTGCGCGGAATCCACCACTTCAAGATTGTCCTGGCCCAGGACCGGATCGAGCAGGTCAAGTGCTATCCTTTCATGGTGCTGCTCGCTGCGCCGTCGTCATGAGGACACGCATAGCCGGCGCTCGCTCCAGACTGACGGCCTCCCCCGAATACGATACTTTTCGGCCAGCGCTCTTGCGACCGCCGACGGACGAACTGGAGCAAGTATCCGCGAATGCCTACCCCTGACGAGAAAGGCCCAGCCGAGCGCTATTACGACGAGAACACGGCCGGCATCTATTTGAGAGGATGGAACCGCGACCATATCCACTTCGGGCTGTTCGAGCCGGGGGAGTGTCCCGAGCCCGGCGAATCCCTCGCGGAGTCGGCAGGACTCGCCCGGGCCGTCGAACGCATGGTCGAGGTCATCGTCGCTCCGGCCGGGATCGAGGAAGGTCATCATGTCGTTGACGCCGGCTGCGGAGTCGGCGGAACCGCGATCCACCTCGCAAGAACGCGGGGATGCAGGGTTACCGGCATCAATATCAACAAGATGCAATTGGAGCTGGCCGGCACGAAAGTAGCGGACGCAAATCTGCGCGACCTGATCGACCTGCAGCATGCGGATTGCTCCCGGAATCTGCCTTTCGCGGACGCTACGGTCGACGTCGTGGTCAACATCGAGAGCGCGTGCCACTACGGCGACCGAGGCCGGTTTCTCCGCGAAGTGGCCCGCATCCTCAAGCCATCGGGACGGATCGTGGCGATGGACTGGATGGCGCGCGACGGGCTGACGACCGACGAATACGACAAATTCATCGTTCCGTTGTGCAAACCTTTCGCGGTGTGCGATCTCGACAGCCCGTCGACCTACTCCGAGAAGCTGCGGGAAGCCGGGCTGGAAGTCGTCCAATTCGAGGACTTCGATGGAAAGGACGCGGACAATTTGCGGATCATCGAGAACGCATACAATCTCCTCGCCACGATCAGGTTTTCGGGCATAGAAACGCCCGGGACCGGTATGTTGATCGACCAGTTCGGGACGCTGTACGAAGCTTGGAACAGCGGAAGCTTCGAACTCAGGCGGTACTGCGCGGGGAAACCCGGATAATCCGGGTCGGCGCCCTACGCCGGCCTCGCGCCGGATATCAGGCGGTAGGTGAACGCCCCTTCCCGCAGCCCCCGGTCGTAGCCGACCGTCGCTTCCATGAATTCCCGGGATGCGCTGTTGAGCCCGCCGGAACGCGGGTTCACCAAATTCAACAGCAGCCAACCGTCGCGGAGTCTCTTGGTGGCCGGCGCTACTTCGGAGGAAAGATCCCGATCGCGTATCTCCACGAAGCCCGCTTCTTCCAGGGTCGCCAGCACATCGCGCCACGGCTCGAGCGGCGGCATGCGCCAGCCTCTCTGCGCGGTGGCGTGAAGCTCCTCCTGCGCTTCGGACATCGGCGCACCGGTCAGCAATCCTTCGAGGGCCTGCCAGCGCCCTCCCGGCTTGAGCACCCGGCGGACGCCCTGGAGGTAGCTGAGCTTGTCTTCCGCATAACAGAAGGACTCGTGGTTCAACACCACGTCGAAGCTCGCATCGGGAAACGGGAAATCCATGAAATCGCCGTAGCGGAAGTCGACCAAGCGACCCACGCCGCGCGCTTCGGCGTGTTGCGTCGCGACATCGATATGGGGCTCGCAAATCGTCATGCCGGTGACGCGAACGCCATGGGTTTCCGCCAGCGTGATCGCCGTGCCGCCGACGCCGCAGCCGGCATCCAGCACATGCCGATCCGGGCCCAGCTCGCAGCCCTCGACCAGCGTGAGATTGGCCCGCAGGAGACCTTCGCGATCGGTCGTCGTTTCGGGTCCCCACAGACCGAAATGGCACGCCAGCAGGTCGCCGCCGAACTTTTCCATGCGCTCGGTCAAGGCGGCGTAGTGATCCGAGACCGAGGTCTCCATTTTGACTCCGCTGCCCCGGAGGTGGCTGGATACGATCCGTCGGAGCGGCACGTTAGGTTGAGCCGGGAGTGCTTGCAAGGGCGGCGCCGGGCGGCGATGACCGCCGGAATTGCACAGAGAGGCTCGAAAACGCTCCCATGCCGAAGCTGAGCAGAGAACCGGGAGACCGGGATGCGCGATCCCGCGACTTCGGCAGGATGACCGGGAGAATCCCGGCGGCCGTGGCGCGTCCGAAGACCGTCGAGGAGGTATCGGGCATCGTCCGTTGGGCCGCGGAGGAAAATGTCCGGTTGGCCGTTCGCGGAGCCGGACACTCCCAGGGCGGGCAAGCCTTGCGGACGGCGGGGTCGTGCTGGACACGGTCTGGCTCAACCGGACGGAGCCGGCGGGGACGGATCTGGTGCGCGCGCAGGGCGGCGCGCGCTGGGGCGCGGTCGTCGACGCGCTGCGCGGCACGGAACGGCTGCCCCGGGTGCTGGTGGATACGGCGGAGGTGAGCGTCGGCGGTACGCTGTCGGCGGGAGGCTTCGGGACCACGTCCCATCGTTACGGCGTGCAGGTCGGACAGGTCGCGCAGCTTGAGGCGGTGACCGGAACGGGCGAGCGCCTGCTTTGCTCGCCCAGCCGGAACCCCGACCTGTTCGACGCGGCGAGGAGCGGTCACGGTCAGTTCGGCATCGTCACCGAGGCATGGATACGGCTGCGCAAGGCCGGGCGCCGAATTCGGCAATACGAGCTCCGTTACCGCGATCTCGACCGGTTCGCGAACGACTTCGAGCGGGCCGTACGGGAGGACCGCTTCGACCATCTGCGGGCCGAGACAAGGGTCCATGACGGGAACATCGTGATGAGCGCGGGTGTCGAGTACGACGAGAATTGCGAAGACGGGGAGGCTCTTGAAGGGTTGGGATACGACGAGATCGTATCCACCGGGGACACGGCCGATGTCGGACGCGCGGGGATGTATCCGAGATGGGCCTTCAGCCGGCGGATGTACCACCCGTGGCGGGACTGGTTCCTGCCCTGGGAAACTCTCCGAACCGCGCTCTCCCAACCGTGGCTGGATCCGCGCTGGGTGCCGCATGCACCCGACATCTGGATCGGGATTTACCCGATCTCGACCCGGGCGCTCGACGCCCCGCTTTTCATGCATCCGCCGGGACAACGCATGTTCTCGTACTCGATCCTTGCCGTGCTGGGCACATACGAAAAGGCCAGCGAGCTGGCGGCGCGGTTGCGGGAGATCGACAGAACGCTCGTCGATCTCGGGGGGAAGGCCTATCTGTCGGGGGGCGTGGGCTACGGACGCGGGGAATGGGCGGAGCACTACGGAGAACGGCTTGAACGCGGCATGGCGTGGAAGAGGGCGTTCGATCCCAACGGGATATTCGGGAGCGAAGGTCTGCCATTCCAATAAGGCCCGCCGACGGAATGGGCCCGGCGCGTGGAACGCCCAGCGTCAGGCGGTTTCCGGTTCGACGGGTCGGAGTGGCGGGGTCCCGCGATCGAGAGCCATCAGCAGGGGCGGAAGAAGCAGGAAATCGGCGAGCAGCGCGAAGCCGATGATCAACGCCGTGAGCAGCCCGACCTGCGCCGTGGGGACGAACGGAGACAGGACGAGGATCAGGAATCCGGCCACCAGAACCGCCGTCGTCGTGACCACCGCCCGGCCGACGGTTCCGAACGCGTAGCGCACCGCATCTTCCGGCGAATGGCCGTGCTCGAGCCGGGCGCGGCGATACTTGCTGAGGAAATGCACCGTGTCGTCCACCACGATTCCGATCGTCATGGCGACCACTATCGACAGGGAAATTCCGACCTGTCCCACCGCCAGCCCCCATACGCCAAAGCCCATGATGGCGGGGACGAAGTTGGGCACGAGGCTCACGAATCCGAGGCGGAACGACTTGAGAGCGGCGATGAGAAGGACCGAGATACCGAGGAGCGCGACCGCCGTTCCGATCAGCATCGCCCGGATGTTGCGTTGCCCGATATGCGAGAACATCAGCGCGGGACCCGAACTGTCGACGCGGGTAATCCGGGGCGCGTTGGCCTTCAGCCACGCCTCGGCCCGTGCGTTCAGCGCCAGCACCTCCCGCGAGGAAAGCGTCTTCGCCGTTACCGTCACCCGGGTCGCCGACTTGTCGAAATCGATCCGGTTGTTGAGGTCGAGACCCACGGGAAGCGAGAGCTCGTAGAGCAACAGGTATTGCTGGGCAAGACCGCCGCTCTCCGGAAGCCGATAGGCAGCCGGGTCATCGCCGTGCATGCTCTTGTTGAGTTGCCGGAAAGTGTCCGTGATGACGTTGACATGGGCCGTTCCGGGTTGCTTGCGGTACCAGTCGGCGAAAGCCGACACGTCGGCCAGGAAAGCGGGCTCGGTAACGCCGGACGGCCCGTCCGATCTCAGCGAATATTCGAGTATCGTGTTTCCGCTCAGCCTCTCATCCAGGAAGTCCGTATCCTGGCGGAATTCGACACCCTCATCGAAAAAATGGACGAGGACGTCGTTCAATTCGTTGCGCGGGGCCGCCGCCAGCAGCGCCAGTACGGCCACCGCCGATCCCCACAGCAAGAACTTGCGGCGGCGGATGACGAATTCGGCGATAGCCGCCATCGGCGGGTCGCCATGTCGCGCGGAAGCCGGCGGGCGCGCCGGGAAGAGCGACAGAAACGCGGGCAGGAAAGTGACCGATAGCAGGAACGAAGCGCCGATACCGAATGCCACGTAGTTCCCGAGGTGGCGATAGGGAGGCACTTCGGAAAAATTCATCGTCAGAAAACCGAGCGCCGTGGTCGCGCTCGCGACGAAAACGGGATTCAGGTTCAACCTGATCGATTCGACAAGCGCCTCGCGCCTGGCGTCCCCGGCCCGCAGACGCTGCAGGAACGCGGTCAGCAAATGCACGCAGTTGGCCACGACGATCATCAGCACGATGGTCGGCGCGGGCGCCGTCGAGGGCGTGAACGGCAGACCCACCCAACCGCCGAAGCCCAAGGAAGCCAGAATCGAGAAAACGATGACCAGCCCGGTCGCGGCGATGCCGGCGAATCTTCGCGTAAGCAAGAAGAGGATCAGCGCCATTATCGCGAGACTGGCCGGCAGAAAGACTTTCTGGCTGTCGATCGACGCCGTCGAGAAAGTGTGGTTGATCATCACGGTGCCGACCAGGCGCAGATCGATACCCGGGAACCGCTTTTCCGCCTCGGAGGCGAGCTCGCGGGCGAATCCCGCCACCTCTCGAATCCGTACCGTCTGCTCTTCCTCGGACAGCTCCACGGTCACGTTGACGGCGCTGACACCGCCGTCCCGCGCCAGAAGGCTTCCCACGATCCGCGGATCCGCCAGGGCCGCCGCGCGGACTCGCGCCCGTTCTTCCGCATCGCCCAGCCTGGCCGGATCGACGAGGTCGCGCACCGACAAGTCGTCGCCTTCGGCCGTCATATGCTGGAAATTCGCGATCGAATCGACGCGCCTCGAATAGGGCGTCTGCCATGCCCGTTCGGTGAGCCAGGCCGCGGCCGCGAGCGCCTGTTCTGACGTCGCGTCGCGGTCGGAGGGAACGATCATGAACAGGACGTTGTCGCTCTTGCCGTAGGTGTTTTCCAGCGTTTCGAGCGCCACGAGCTGCGGATTGTCCTCGCTGAAAAATATGCGGTAGCTGGTGGAAAACTTGAGAAAAAGCCCGCCGCCCGCGGCCAGCATGACCAGAATCAAAGTTCCCGCGACGATCGGCCAGCGGGCGGTCAGCACCCACTCGGCAAATCTCGCCTCAAACGGGTCTTTTCCGGAGCCGTTCGCCATAGCCTGGATCACTATGCGCAAGAGCGGCGGGCGGCATCCGACGCCCGGCCTCGTTCGACTTTCCGCGCCGACGCTCGCGCGGTCGCGGGCTCACGGGCGGCTCGGAAGGGATTCGGGGGAAGAAAGGCAACTCCGGGCACGGCGTGCCGTGCCCGGAGCGATTGCCTCGAATCAGATCCCGCAGCAACAAAGTCCGGCGGAAATCGCCTCGAGCTGCTCTTCGTCCATGACGGGGTCCGGCGGCAACGCGAGATGGACGGTGCGCATGTCGCTCTCGTGCACCACGACCTCGATGTTGTCGGGAACCGTGATCCCGAACTCCTGACTCATCACGCCCTTGGGATCGGACACAAGCTGCGCCCGGAAGGCGGAATCCTCGGTCGCCTTTTCCGTGAGATGCCGACGCATCTCCTCCGCGGATTGCATAATCTGTCTCCTCTTGTCTTCAGCCCTCGAAAGAACGGCAATACTTCATCCAGCTGGGCCTGAACCGGACTGTGGCCACTATATTTTCGCAGGCAAGTAAGAAAAAATACTTTATTATTGGAAAATAAATAAGTTTTTCTTATTATTTGTCGCCACGATGGGCAATTGGGTAGCCTTACCTTAGCATTGGGCGCGACAGCCCCGATTAGTCGGTCCGGACTTCGGTCGATGTTCAATAACCCGTTCCTCCAGAGTGCCGCCGACAGCAGGAACCGGCGCCAGCAACTCGACCATCTTCTGAGAATCACCGCGCCCCACGAGCGCTTCGTCCTGGCGGCGATCGGCCTCGCGCTGGCGGCGCTCGTCGCATGGGCGCTGTTCGGCAGCGTGGTGCGCAGCGTGACGGCCGACGGGGTCCTCATCGAGCCGGGTGCGCGCCACGATATCGTCGCCACCGAACCGGGATATCTCCGCGAATTCCTGGTCGGTCCGGATGACCGGGTCGGGGCGGGAGGCGCCATCGCGCGTCAGACCGTGCCGGAGCTGGACCGGGAGACGGACGCTCTCCGCGACCGTTTGGAACGGTTGCGGAAGGAAATCGGAAGCGCCGGAGGCGATGCGCTGCGCGCGCCCCTGGCTTCGGCCCGGGTGGCGCTGCTCCAGATGGAGGCCCGCCGTTCGGCAAGGGAGCTGATCGTCAGCCCGATAGAAGGCCGGGTCACGGCTCTCGGGTCCACTCCAGGCGACTACCTGCCGGCGGGCGCGGCGGTCGCGCAACTCCGCGACACTGAACGCAAACCCCTTCACGCGGTGCTGCGAATCCCGCCCGACATGGCGCAACGCATCCGACCCGGCATGCGGGCGTCTGTCGAGGTGGCGATACCGGACGGCACAACCCGCCGGCTTCGAGGGGAAGTCGCCTCGGTAATCGCCGGGCCGTTGCCCGGCTGGCTGGCCTCGCTGCGGCCTGCGGCCGCATCCTCCGCCAGTCGTGTCGATGTGGCGTTCCAACGGGGTTCGGGCCTTTCCCTGCCCGAGGGAACCGCATGCCGTGTGCGCATCGTGCTCGGCCGCCACTCGCCGATCGCCCTCTTCGGGTCCTGAGGGCCGGGGATGTCTTCTCCCGGCCCGCAATCCGTCGGCACCGCAGCTACGCCGCCCTCCGACGATCCGGTAGAGCGGCGCGTCACCACGCCGCTCATGCTCCAGACGCATGCGACGGAGTGCGGCGCCGCCTGTCTCGGCAGCGTGCTCGCACATTTCGGTCTATGGGTGCCGCTCACCGAGCTGCGCGACAAGTGCGAGGTCAGCCGCGACGGCTCCACCGCCGCCGGAATCCTGCGCGCCGCCAGGCATTACGGGCTGACATGCCAGGGCCGGCACGCCGATGTCCGGCAACTCGGGAAGATGCAGCTCCCGCTCGTGCTGTTCTGGGAATACAACCATTTTCTCATTCTCGAAGGATTCGACGGCGACAGGTTCTATCTGAACGATCCGTCCACGGGGCGACGCACGCTGACCCCCGAAGAGTTCAGACAGGGCTTTTCGAGTATCGCCCTGCAATTCGGCACCGGGCCGGACTTCGAAGCCGGTGGCGTCCGGCCGGATATCCTGCAACGCCTCCCGGTCTGGCTCGCCGGCAGTTGGGGCGCGCTGGCCTATGCCGTCGCGTGCGGGCTGATGCTGGCGTTGCTGGCTCTCGCGACACCGGCTTTACTGGCCATCTTCGTGGACCATGTATTGGACGGGAACGAGCCTTGGAGCGGCCCCGTGGCCGGGGCAATGGCCGGGACAGCCGTTCTGGTCTACGGGCTCACATGGCTGAAGCAGCGCTGTCTTCGCCGGCTTGCCATACGGATTTCGGTAACGGCCGGGAACCGCTGCCTGTCGCACCTGCTGAGACTGCCGGTGGAGTTTTTCAGCCATCGCCTCGTCGCCGATCTGACCGCCCGGCTTCAGACCGTCGACAGGATCGCCAAGGGTCTTTCGGAGCACTTCCTCGGCTTGCTGATCGAGATCGCCATGAGCGCGGTCTTCCTGGCGGTCATTCTGGCGTTCGATCCGACGTTGGGGCTGATCGTCCTCGCCCTCGCCGTGCTGAACGCGTCGATCGTGCGCGCGATTACCCGCGCCCGCGCCGACAAGAGCCATGCCTTGCGGCGCGAGCAGGGGCTGCTGGTCGGCGTCTGCACGCTGATGATGCACCAGACCGACACGTTGAAAATGACCGCGGCGGACGATCGGTTCTTCTCCCGCTGGGGCGGCCATCAGGCCCGCGAGCTGGCCGCGCGTCAACGATTCTCAGAACTCAGCCACGTCAACGGCGCCCTGCCGGGCCTGTTCATGCTCCTCGGCAACGTGACGGTGCTGGCATTCGGCGCGACCCGGGTCATGTCGGGCGAAATGACCCTGGGGACGCTGGTCGGGCTCTACCTCGCGGCGGGCATGTTCCTGGCGCCCGTGGGGCGGTTCGTCGAGTTTACCGACGAACGTCAGGCGCTCGAGACCGACATGCAGCGTCTTGAGGACATCATGCAGGCCTCCGAAGACCCGGGCCTGACGCGTCAGAGCGCGGGCACGGACGCCATCGCGACGCTGGACGGCCGGCTGCAACTGGTCGGCCGGGTGGAGCTTCGCGGCGTTACCTTCGGCTACAACCGCGGCCGACCGCCGCTGATCGAGGATTTCAGCCTGACCATCGAACCGGGGCAGCGCGTCGCCGTCGTCGGCCCGAGCGGTTCGGGAAAGTCGACGCTCTCGCGCCTGGTCTCCGGGGTCTATCAGCCGTGGGAAGGGGAAATCCTGTTCGACGGCCATCCGCGCAACGAAATTCCGGAGGAAGTGCTGTCGCGCTCGGTCTCGATGGTCGACCAGCACGTCGCCCTGTTCTCCGCGACGGTGCGGGAAAACATAACGCTGTGGAACCCGGCCGTTCCCGACGAAGTGCTGATCGCCGCCGCGCGGGATGCCCGCATCCACGACGAAATCCTCGGCCGGCCGCTTGGATATGCGACCACGGTCGACGAAGACGGCGGAAATTTCAGCGGCGGCCAGAAGCAGCGGCTGGAAATCGCGCGTGCGCTGGCGGGTAACCCGACGGTGCTGATCCTCGACGAGGCGACGAGCGCGCTCGATGCCGCGACCGAGGAGCAAATCGACGATGCGCTCCGGCGGCGAGGGGTCAGCTGCCTGATCGTGGCGCACCGGTTGAGCACGGTACGGGATTGCGACCAGATCGTCGTGCTCGAAAAGGGCGCGGAAGTGCAGCGCGGCACGCATGACGAGCTGATGGCGGACGAGGACGGGTCTTACTACCGGCTCGTCCAGGCGGGATAGTGGGATGGCGGCTCCGGAAACGCGCTCTCTGGCCGGACTCGCGACGGAGACCGGGTTGCCCATGCCCTGCGCCGGCAACTTGCCGCTCGATATGGGGGATCCGCAATTCGTCTGGTTCATCGACGACGGCGCGGTCGACTTGTTCCTGGTGGAGAGGCGCGACGGTGTCGAGCAAACGGCTCCCCAGCACCTGATGCGCGCCGATTCCGGGCGGTTCCTGCCCGGCGTCGCGCCGCAGGAAGGGGGAGACCACCCTCGGCCTGATCGCAAAAGGGCTTCCGGGCACGGTTCTGCGCCGCCTGCCGGTCGGCAGCCTGGAGTCGATCGATCGGGCGGAATTGGCCGGCCATGTCGACGCCTGGCTCACGGAGCTGTCCGTCATGCTCTCCCGGGACGTCCTGCACCGCCCGCGGCCCGATATTCTTCTCGAACCGGGGGAAGCGCCGGAAACGGGAAGCGGCACGCTTTCGGCGCGCCGGGGGGTGGTATGGATTTCGGGGCTGGAGCGTGGCGCGGGTTTGTTCATGGACCTGATCGACGGGGTGGAAGACGGATCGGATGTCGACGCGGCCGCGGTGCCGATACCCCTTACCAATGAGAGCTGGCTTACGCTGATGCGTCCGATCGGGTTTTCGGTCCAGTCCTCCGAATCGCTCGCGCAAGACGGAAACCTGCTTCCCGCGCTGGCGGGATTTCATTCCACGGCGCTTTCCCTGGAGCGCCTCAATCGAAGTCTGGCCGTCGTCGATCGGGCGAACCTCGAGCAGGCGCGAGCGGCGAACCGCCGGACGGACGAGGAACGCGCGCGCCACCGACTGTTCAACCTCTACGGCCTTTCGAGAGAACCGGGTGCGGGCGCGGGCGACCGGGCGCTGTTCGAAGCGCTGGAAATTGTCGGCCGCCACGAGGGAATAGATTTCAAGTGGCCCCGCAGGACCGATATTCCGGATTCGACAACCCTTCTCGGCGATGTGCTGGACACATCGGGCGTCCGCGGCAGACAGGTGCGGCTCGCCCTCGAAGATAAATGGTGGACAGGCGACAGCGGCGCGATGCTGGCGTTCCGGGCGGAGGACGGCCGGCCGGTTGCCCTTTTGCCGAGCGCTCTGGGACGCTATCGGGCGATCGATCCCGCCGACGGGAGTACCGAGAGGGTCACGGCCGAGAGCGCCGGAGGCTTCGGTCCGGAGGCGTGGCTGTTCTACCGGCCGCTCCCTTCCGCGGGCGTGACTCCGCGGGACCTGATGCGCCTTGCCCGAAGCGGGCTCGGGCCGGACCTCGTGCGTTACCTTGCGGCTGGTCTGCTGGGCGGTCTGGTCATGTTGCTGCCGGCCGTCGCCGTGGGCCTGATCGCGGACGAGGTTATCCCGACGGGAGAGGCCGGGCTGCTGTACACCATCGCCGCAGCACTGACGGCGCTGGCCGCGATGGGAGCGCTGCTCCACGTTCTTAAGGGAATGGCGCTGATGCGCCTCGAAGGGCGCGCCGCCTCCCGGATGGAAGCCGCCGTCTGGGACCGTTTGCTCCGGCTGCCCCCCAGATTCCTCCGTCGCTACCCGGCGGGCGACCTGGCCCTGCGCGGCATGACGTTCCAGAACCTGCGCGACGCCCTGCAGAGCGTCGTCGCCGATGCCGTGCTGTCGATCCTGTTCCTTTCGCCGGTCGTGGTGCTGGTGTTCTTCTTCGACGCGGCGCTGGTCGGCGCGATCGTCGCTTTCGTTCTCCTGTCCCTGACCGCTACGGTCGCGCTCGGCATGCGACAGATCGCGCCGCACGGCCGTGTGATCCGGGCCGTCCACCGTCTCGGGGGCCGGCTGTTCCAGCTCATAAACGGGATTTCGAAGCTGCGCGTCGACGGCGCGGAAGGCTCCGCCTTCGCGGTCTGGGCGGAGGAATACCGCGAACAGAAACAGGCGGAGCTGGAGTTGGGCAGGTTCGAGGAGCATTTGCGGGCATTCAGCGCCGCGCTGCCGTTCCTTGCCGCCGCGGTCCTGTTTCTGGCGGCGGGAATGCAGGACCGGGGGACATTCACGGTGGGAGGCTTTCTTGTCGTCTTCATGGCCTTCCTGGTGTTCCAGACCGCGGTGGCCCGCCTTGGCGAATCTTTCGGGGCCGTGGCCGCCATCGTGCCGGCATTCGACCAGATGCGCCCGTTTCTCGAGGAGCCGCCGGAGACGGGCGTCCAGGGCGAATCGGTGGAGACACTGAGCGGCGAAATCCTGTTCGACCACGTCACATTCCGATACGCCCCCGACGGCCCGCTGATCCTCGACGACGTTTCGATCCGCGTGCGCCCGGGCGAGTTCGTGGCGATCGCGGGCGAGTCGGGCGCCGGCAAGAGCACGCTCTTCAGGCTTGCGCTGGGTCTCGACCAACCGTCCTCCGGAGCGGTCTATTACGACGGACGCGACCTGAGGCACCTGAACCTTAGGCAGCTGCGCAGGAAAATCGGCGTGGTCCCGCAGGAGGTGCGGCTTCATCCCGAGGACATCTGGGACAACATCGCCGCCGATAGCGAAGAGGCAACCGTCGAGGATGCGTGGGAGGCGGCCAGGCTCGCGGCGGTCGACCAGGAGATCGCGGCGATGCCGATGGGGATGCTGACCTGCGTGGGCGCCAGCGCGGCCGTCACGTCGGGAGGCGAGAGCCAGCGCATCGTGATCGCCCAGGCCCTGATGCGGAACCCCCGCGTCATGTTGCTCGACGAGGCGACGAACTGGCTCGACAACGACAGCCAGGCCCGGGTCATGGAGAACCTCGCGCAGCTTTCCTCGACCCGCGTCGTCATCGCCCACCGTCTGTCCACGCTGCGCCAGGCGGACCGGATCTTCGTGATGCAAGCGGGCAAGGTGGTCCAGGAAGGAACCTTCGCCGAGCTCGCCGAAACCGAGGGCGTATTCCGCGATCTGGTGCGCCGGCAAGTAGCCTGAGCCGCGCTTCCGCGTCCCGCGCTACCAGAGCTTCTCCGTCGCCAGCCGCGCGCCTTCCGCCATCGCCTCGAACTTGGCCCAGATCACCGTGGGATGAACCTCGGTGTGATAGCAGGCCTGCGACGAGAACCCGCAATCGCCGCCTGCCAGGACGTTTTCCCGTCCGACCCGTTCGGCGTAGCGGACGAGACGTTCGGCGATCAGCTCCGGGTGCTCGACGATGTTGCTTGCGTGGGTGACGACCCCCGGGATCAGCGCCTTGCCGTCGGCGAGCTCGATGTCTTCCCAGATGTGATATTCGTGCTCGTGCCGCGCGTTCGCCGCCTCGAACGAATAGCTGCCGGCGTCGATGTCGAGCATGTATCTGCACACCTCGTCCATCGGCGCCTCGTAGATTCTCGGCCCCTCGTTGATGCCGTAGCAGGTGTGATAGCGGACCCTGTCCTCCGGGATGCCGCGGAGCGCGTGGTTGAGCGCCTCGACATAGAGCCGGCATTTGCGGTCCTTGCCCGCGTCGTCGAGCGCGGGATCGACCAGGATGTCGCAGAGAAACGGGTCGTCGATCTGCAACAGGAAGCCGGCCTCCACGATCGCGAGGTATTCGGTCCGAAGCGCCTCGCCGACCGCTCCGGCATATTCCTCCTCGGTCTTGTAATGGGCGTTGTATCCGACGCCCGCGGGCGAGATCGCCGGAACGAACGCGTCGTGGCACGAGACGCCGTCGAGCGCGGCCTTGAGGTTATCGAGGTCGCGAGCGAGCGCCGCCTCACCCTTGTAGGAGACGGGTCCGACGCAATACATCGGAGCCATCGCCACGATGGCGCCGCCCATCATCACGCGGGCGAAGTATTCCGCATAGTATTCGGGGAACGCGGCGGTCTCGGCCGCGAACAGGTTGTACTTCTCGTCCCGGCGCGGCTCGAACCCCTCGATCCTCTCCTCGATATAGGCGAAGAATCCGGTCTTCGACATCTCGCCGTCGGCCACGACGTCGATGCCGAGATCGGCCTGCCGCTTGACGATCTCCCGGACGCCCTCGCCGATCTTCCGCTGGTAGTCGTCCTCGTCGTAGGGCTCGCCCTCATGCTTCGCCTTCATCGCGTCGAGAACCTCGACGGTGCGCGGCAGGCTGCCGACATGGGTGGTCAGAATCCGGTCCTCGTGTCCCTGCATCGCGCGTCTCCTCCGGTGCGGTCCGATTGCGTCGTTCTTCGGATTTTACCCGGAAGCCGCCGCGCCGCGACACCCGCGCGCGGCCTCGTCTACGCCGACGCGTCTGCCTTCGGTTTGCGTGAGGACACGGTAACCCCACCGACGATCAGCGCCGCGCCGACCAGATGAAACGTGCTCAGAGTCTCGCCGAGGAAGGGAACGCCGATGGCGGCGGAGAACACCGGCACCAGATACATGTAGAACCCCGCGCGGGAGGGCCCGAGCCGCGCGATCGCGAGGTTCCAGCCGAGGATCGCGACCACCGAAGGGAAGAAGGCGACGAATACCAGCGAGACGATGGCCTTGGTGCTCGCGGGCGGCAATCCCTCCTGAATGACCTCGACCGCGAAGAATGGAACGTGGCACAGCGCCCCGACCGCGCAGACCATGGTCAGCAGCGTCAGGGTATGGATCTCCTTGGGCATCAGACGGGTCGCGACGCCGTATCCCGCGAGGCACAGATTGCACAGCAGCAGCACCGCGTCGCCGCGGTTGAAGTCGAGGCCCAGCAGGATCGCGGGATCGCCGCGGGAGATCATGTAGAGAAGCCCGACGATGGCGAGGGCCACCCCGAAGATCTGCCGTCCGGTGGTCCGATCGCCGAGGATTATCCAGGCGAGCAGCAGGATCAGCACCGGCAGCGAAGTCTGGATCACACCGCCGTTGATCGCCGTCGTGTAGTTCAGCGCGACATAGGTGATGCCCGCGCCCATCAACGGCATCAGGAAACCGAGCAGGCAGAGCAGCTTCCAGTGCCGTTGGAGCAGGACTCGGTCGCGCCGGATCAGGCGCCAGGCGAATGGCAGGAGAACCAGCGCGCCCACCGTCCAGCGGGTGAAGCCGAGCGTATAGGGCGCGACCTCGCCCGCGGCCCAGCGCCCGATAACATAGTTGAGCGCAAAGATCAGCGCCGCCTGCGCCATCAGCACGTGGGCAGCGCCGTCGCCGGCAAGGAAGGAGGTCTTGCGGTCTTCGGTCACGCCGGCTGCAGCGCCGGTTCTCTTCTCCGGTCCTCCGGTACGAACAGCGACAGGCAGCCGGCGAGCGCGACCGCCAGCGCCGCAACCATCCAGAGCTCGTCGTAACGCGCCCACAGCGAATAGAACGCCCCGCCGAGATAGGCGCCCATGGCCGCCCCCAGCCAGTGGCCGCCAAAGATCAGTCCCATGGCGAGTCCGATCACGCCGACCCCCATGCGGCTGGCGATGATGTGGGCGACCACCGGCATCGCCGCGAAGTTGAAGAAGCCGTAGAGCGCGGCGAAAACGAAAAGGAGCGACAGGCTGCCGGCGACCTGCGTCAGCAGCACGAACAGCGCCACGCGGATGAAGTAGATAGAGGCCAGCAGACGAGGGCGGTGCAGCCGGTCGGACAGCACGCCGAACAGGATCACACCCACCATGTTGAACGCGCCGTGCACGCCGTAGGCCGTCGCCCCCTCGATCGGCGCGAAGCCGCAGAACTCGGCATAGGGGATCAGGTGGACCTCGATCACACCGGCTGTGCTGAATCCGCAGATCAGGAAACCGATGGCGAGAAGCCAGAACGTTCCGCTCGACAGCACGTAGCGGAGGCGCTCGCGAACCGGTGCGAGCGTGCGGGCGTCCGTCTCTTCCACGGCTTCCGGGCGGCGGCGCAGCAACAGCCACGCGACCGCCGCGACCGCCAGCGTCACTGCTCCGAGAGCGGTATAGGTGCCGCGCCAGCCGAACGCGGTGACCATGAGGCCGAGCACCGGCAGCGCGACGAGTTGGCCGCCGGTCGCGCCGGAGAAGCCGATGCCGCTGGCCAGCCCGCGCCCGGAGGAGAAATACCGGGCGACCGCCGCGGAGACCATCGGCATCGCGATCGCGCCCGATCCGATTCCGATCAGGCCGCCGTAGAACACCGGCAGATGCCAGTCCCGGGTTGCCGCGGCGGTCGCCATAACGCCGATCGCGACGCAGCCGAGACCGCCGGCACAGACCGCGCGGGGGCCGAACCTGTCGATCAGGTTGCCGGCGAACGGCGAGACCACCGCCATGAGAAGCAGCGCCAGCGCGCCGGCGTTCGATGCGTGGTCCCGCGACCAGCCCGGCTCGGTCTCCCAGAACGGCATCATCAACCCGATGGAGCTTCGGGTCGCATAGACCGCCATCAGCGCCGCGAAACAGAACCCGACGACCAGCCAGCCGAACGGGTTGGCGCGGATTGCGGCCGGGATCACGGGCGGCGCTCCGCCGCCGCGCCCCGGCGCTGGACGAGCGCTACATCGATTGGAAGCACTTCAGCACCGCCGCGCGCGACGCGGTGGCCGCCGCGGCCTGGTAGCCCTCCTTGTAGGGCATGGAGAAGTTGTGGGTCGCGCCGGGATGGACGACGATTTCGGCGTTGTCATGGCCGGCGTAAGCGTCCTGGATGGCAGCCACCTCATCCATCGGCACCACCGGGTCTTCGTCGCCGAAATGGAAGCTCACGGGGCATGCGATCTTCGATGTCTCGTCCAGCGCCTCGCCGATCCTCGTCCCGTGGAAGGAACCGGCGGCATCGATCCCGAGACGCGCCGCGCCGAGATGGGCGTAGAGGCCGCCGAAGCAGAAGCCGAGCATGGCGACCTTGCCGTTGCATTGCGGCCGCGCCTTGAGATCCTCGATCAGATCCTCGATGTCGAGCATGCCCTGATCCTGATCGAACGCGCCGTAGCGCGCGAAGGCCTTCTCCATATCGGCCGTGGGTCCCGGCATCACCCGCCAGAAAATGTCGGGCACGGAAACGAGGAATCCATCCTTCGCCCAGGCGTCCGAAAGTTCCTTCATCTCGTCGTCAATACCGAAGATCGCCGTGATCAGCAGGAGACCGGGCGCCCGACCGCTGCCGTCGGGCTGGGCCAGGTATCCGTCGAAGGTCTCGCCGCCGCGTGTCGTGTAGGTGATGTCCCTGCCTGCCATGGCGATCTCCCTTTGTCGGCCAACCCGGATGCGGCTAGCCGTCGTCGGCCAGACGAATGCCGGTGAACGGCCAGCGTTGATGGGGGTAGAAGAAATTCCGGTAGGTCGCGCGGATATGCCCGGGCGGGGTTGCGCAGCATCCGCCGCGCAGCACCATCTGGTTCGACATGAACTTGCCGTTGTATTCGCCGACCGCGCCGGGCGAGGTGCGGAAACCGGGATAGGCGACATAGGGGCTTGCGGTCCATTCCCACACGTCGCCGATCATCTGGCGCGGACCGGACCGGCCGTTCCCGTTCGCGGCGGCGGGATGCAGGCGGTCGGCGGCCAGCAGGTTGGCGCTGTCTTCCTCCACCGCGGGCGCGGCGGCCTCCCATTCGGCCTCCGTCGGCAGGCGCTTGCCGGCCCAGGTCGCGTAGGCGGCTGCCTCGTAGTGGCTGACGTGGCAGACCGGCGCGTCGTCGTCGAGCGGGACTTCGCCGGCGAGGGTGAACTCCGACCACTCGCCATCGGTCTCGCGCCAGTAAAGCGGCGCCTCCCAGCCCTCGGCCCGAACGGTCGCCCAGCCGTCGGCGAGCCACAACAGCGGATCCCGGTAACCGCCGTCCTCGACGAAAGCGCGGTACTCGCCGTTGGTTACAGCGCGGTCGGCAAGGTGGAAGTCCTCCAGCACGACGCGATGCCGCGGCCTCTCGTTGTCGAAGGCAAAACCGGCCCCGTCGTCCCCGAGCCGGCCGAGTCCCCCCTCGTTCCCGGTCCAGCCCAGCTCCGGCGCCGCCACCGGCTCGCGCGGGTTGCGCGGCCGATAGGCGGAGCGCAGCGGGTTGCGAGACAGCACGTGCTTGATGTCCATCAGCAGCAATTCCTGATGCTGCTGCTCGTGGTTGAGCCCGAGCTCGATCAATCCGCCGGGCTCGGCCCAGGCATCGTGCGAAAGCGTCTCGAACAGCCGGCCCATCGCCTCGTCCACATGGGCGCGATAGGCGATCACTTCGGCAAGCGGCGGCCGCGACAGCAGTCCCCGGTCGGGGCGCGGGTGCCGTTCGCCCACTCCCTCGTAATAGGAGTTGAACAAATATCCGAATGCCGCGTCGAACGGCGCATAGCCCGGCAAGTGGGGCGCGAGGACAAAGGCCTCGAAGAACCAGGTCACATGCGCGAGATGCCACTTCGTCGGGCTGACGTCGGGCATCGACTGGACTTGCTGATCCTCGGGCGAAAGCGGCGAGGCCAGAGTCTCGCTCAGCTCGCGGATTTCGGCGTAGCGCTGCGCGAGATGGGCGCGCGACGCCTCATGATCATCGGCATGCACGAAGAACGCCCCCATGGCTTGCGCGAAATGCGGCGGAGGCTAACGCATTAGGCCGTGCAACGGAACCGGGCGCCGCCACCCTCATGCAGCGGTATCGGCATCCTCCGGAGGCGTCTCCGGGACGGTCTCGGGCTCCAGCGGCGCCTTGGCGATTCCGACCCTGGCAGCTCGCAGGAGACGACCGTTCAACATGTATCCCGTCTCGACCACCTGGACCACCGTGCCGGGCGCGGCATCGGCGGTCGGTATCTCGAACATCGCCTCGTGCAGGTTGTGATCGAATTTCTCGCCGGCCGGATCGATCTTCTCGACCCCGTGGCGCTGGAACATGGCGGCGAGCTCGCGCTCGGTGAGCTCGATCCCGCCCACCAGGGAACTCAGCGCCTCGTTTTCACCGGCATCCTCGGGAACCGCTTCCAACGCACGCCGAAGATTGTCGGCGACCGACAGGACATCGCGCGCAAACCCCGTGATCGCGAATTTCGCGGTCTCCTCGCGGTCGCGCTGGCCGCGTCTCCGGACATTCTCGGTTTCGGCCATGGATCGCAGAAGCCGGTCGTTGAGTTCGGCGATCTCGGCCTCGTAGTCGCGCTCTTCCGGCGCTTCGCCGGCACCCTCCTCGTCGTCCACGGTCCTGCCGGCCCAGGGCGAGGCTTCATCCGGCTCGACGGTCTCTTCGTCCGCTCCCGGCTCGGCGACCTGTTCGGCCTCTTCCGGACCCGCCGCGTCCTGTGCCTCTTCCGGCTTCGCTTCCGCCTCCGCCGGGGCCTGGGTCCGTTCCGTGTCCTTTTCGTCCGTCTCACTCATGTCTCAGGCCTCGATGTCCGTGCTCGCGGCGCCGCCGACCAGTCGGCCAACGACTTTTGCGGTGTAATCGACGATGGGGATGATGCGCGCATAGTTGATCCGGGTGGGACCGATGACGCCGATCGCGCCCACGACGCTGCGCGCGGTGTCGCTGATGGGGGCGACGACAAGCGAACAGCCCGTCATGTCGAAGAGCGTGTTCTCGGAGCCGATGAAGATTTGCACCCCTTCGCCGCTCCTGGTGAGATCGAGCAGGCGGAGCACGAGCTCCTGGGTCTCCAGCGCCTCATAAAGGGTCCGCACCCGCTCCAGATCGCTGAGCGCGGCGATATCGTCCAGCAGATGGGCCTGCCCCCTGACGATCAGCGCGCCGGCATTGCGCTCCCCGACCCAGGTGGCGAGACCGGCCTCGACCAGCCTCGCGGTGATCGAATCGATCTGGGCGCGCCTTTCCTCTATCTCCCTCGTAATATCGCCGAGCGCCGTTTCGACCGTCCGCCCCACCAATCTCGCGTTGAGGTAGTTTCCCGCCGCGATCAGGGCGGAGGGCGGGGTCCCCACGGGAAGCTCGATCAACCGGTTCTCGACGATGCCGTCGGCCGTTATCAGGACCACCAGGGCGCGGCCGTCGCCGAGATTGACGAATTCGACATGCTTGAACGGGCGATCGGTCTTGGGCGCGACGACCAGCCCGGCGCAGCCGGCGAGCCCCGACATCACCGCCGTCGCCTCGTTCAGCACCTGGTTCATGTTGGTGCTTTGCGCCGCGCACTGGCTTTCGATCGCCGTCCGGTCCTCGTCGGAAAGCTCGCCGACTTGCAGGAGCCCGTCGACAAACAGTCGAAGGCCGGCTTCGCTCGGCAGCCGTCCGGCGGAGCTGTGCGGTGAATCGAGAAGCCCCATGTCCTCGAGATCCGCCATCACGTTTCGAATGGTCGCGGGAGACAAAGGCTGCGGCAGGCGGCGCGACAGCGTGCGGGAACCGACCGGCTCTCCGGTTTGGACGAAGGTTTCGACGATCTCGCGAAAGATCTCCCTCGACCTTTCGTTGAGCTCGCCGACGATGCTTGGTGGTGCGCTCTGCATGGGTCCCCCTGCGGGCGGTTGGAATGTAGTGACGGCGCTTCCCACCGTCAACGGAGAGAGCCCGTGGGACCCGCCCAAGCCTTTGTATTTGCGGCAGTATAGCCGCTGCTGGTACAAGCCCTGGCGGCCATCGGAGCAAGCGGGGAAGCGCGATGAGACCATCCGGCAGGGCGCCGAACGAGATGCGCCGGATCGTGCTCGAGCCCGGGTTCTCGAAACACGCGGAGGGGTCGTGCCTGGTCCGCTTCGGCGACACCCACGTGCTGTGCAACGCGACGGTGGAAGAGCGCGTCCCGCACTTCATCAGGAACACCGGCGCGGGTTGGGTCACCGCGGAATACGGCATGCTGCCCCGGTCCACCCACGAGAGGACCGACCGGGAAGCCGCGCGGGGCCGGCAAAGCGGCCGCACGCTGGAAATCCAGCGTCTGATCGGCCGCTCGCTCCGCGCGGTGGTCGACATGCGGACACTCGGCGAACGCCAGATCCGGCTCGACTGCGACGTCATCCAGGCGGACGGCGGTACGCGGACCGCGGGCATCACCGGCGCCTGGGTGGCGCTCCGCCTGGCGATGGACTCGCTCATCGAACGAAAGATCGTCGCACGAGACCCGCTGGTCGATTCCATCGCCGCAATCTCCTGCGGGATCGTCGACGGCGCTCCCTATCTCGACCTCGACTATGCGGAAGACAGCGGCGCGGACGCGGACGCCAATTTCGTGCTTACGGGGTCGGGCGGCATCGTCGAGATTCAGGGCACGGCGGAGACCGCGCCTTTCGGCCGGGCGGACTTCGACGCGCTTCTCGATCTGGCCCAGGAAGGTGTCGCCGCGCTGACCCGCCACCAAATGGCCGCCATCGGGCAGGACTGACCCGGTGGCCCGCCGATTCCGCGGCCGCAGGATCGTCGTCGCCAGCCACAACGCCGGCAAAGTGAGCGAAATCGCCGCTCTCCTGGCGCCATTTCGTATCGACGCCGTGTCCGCCGGCGCGCTCGGCCTGCCGGAACCGGAAGAGACCGGCACGACATTCCGCGAGAATGCCGCGATCAAGGCATTGGCAAGCGCCTCCGCCGCTGGCGAGGCGGCGCTGAGCGACGATTCGGGGCTCGCGGTTGCCGCGCTCGGCGGCGAACCCAGTATCCATTCGGCGCGCTGGGGCGGACCGCGGCGCGACTTCGCGTTCGCCATGCGCCGCGTCGAGGACGCGCTGCCGCCGGATGCGGAGAGGGATGCCGCCTTCGTCTGTGCGCTCGCCCTCGCATGGCCGGACGGCCATGTCGAGATCTTCGAAGGCCGGGTCGCGGGGCATCTCGTCTGGCCTCCGCGCGGCACGAGGGGATTCGGCTACGATCCGATATTCGTGCCCGAGGGCGGCGCGCTGACATTCGGGGAAATGGAACCCGACGCCAAGCACGCGATCAGCCATCGCGCAGACGCCTTCGACAAGCTTGCCGCGGCCTGCTTCGGGGGCCCGCCATGACGCCCGCCTTCCTGCCCGACGAGCGGACCCTCGGCCTCTACGTCCACTGGCCGTTCTGCAAGTCGAAATGCCCCTATTGCGACTTCAACAGCCATGTAGAGACGGCGATCGACCAGCGGCGCTGGCGCGATGCCCTGACCGCGGAGATCCGCCATTTCGCGGATTTGACGCCGGGGCGACGGCTGGAAACCGTATTCTTCGGCGGCGGCACCCCATCGCTGATGCCGGCGGACACGGTGGCGGCCGTCATCGAAACGGCCAAGGCGTGTTGGGATGCGGCCGAAGACATCGAGATAACGCTCGAAGCCAATCCGACCTCGGTGGAAGCGGCTCGGCTGGGCTCGTACCGCGCGGCCGGCGTGGGACGCCTGTCGCTCGGAGTGCAGTCCTTCGAAGCGGACGGACTTGCCGCGCTCGGCCGCGAGCACAGCGCCGAAGAGGCGATGGAGGCGATCGCGGTCGCCCGGTCCCTGTTCGACCGCGTCTCGTTCGACCTGATCTATGCCTGGCCGGGCCAGACCCGGGACGGCTGGCGGCGTGAACTCTCCAAGGCGCTCGATCGCGCCGGCACGCATCTCTCCGTGTACCAGCTCACCATCGAGCCGGGCACCGTGTTCCATGGGCTGCACAGACAGGGAAAACTCGCATTGCCTCCGGAGGAGGAACAGGCGGGGTTCTTCGAGGACACCCGGAAGACGCTCGACGACGCCGGTCTTCCGGCCTATGAGATTTCCAACCACGCCCGGCCGGGCAGCGAATGCCGTCACAACCTGATCTACTGGCTCTCGGGGGACTATGCCGGTGTGGGACCCGGCGCCCACGGGCGTATCACGTCGAATGGCCGGACGGTTGCCTTCTCACAGCGCCGCGCGCCGGAGGCCTGGCGCGCGGCGGTGGAGAGCGAAGGTCATGCCACGGTGACGGAGACCGGGCTGGAACCGTCCGAGCGGTTCGAGGAAATCGTGATGATGGGGCTCCGCCTGACCGACGGGATTCCGCGAAGCCGCCTGTCAACGCTGACCGGGCAGGAACCCGAGGCGTTGTTCGACGGGGCGACGCTGGAGCGCATGGTAGAGGGCGGTTTCATCGAGATCGACGGACACGGCATCCGGACGACACCGGAAGGGCGTCAGCGTCTCGACGCGGTGCTCGGCGCGCTCCTCGCCCGGCCTGCCGTCGCCTCGCCTTCCGCCGGGTCCTTGTCCCTTCCCGAACGAGCCCTATACGCTTTCTCGCCATGACGACACGCATGAAGCGGAGGTAGCCGGAAGCGATGTCGAAACGGCCGGTCTCGCCGGGGCTGTATCTGGTCGCGACACCGATCGGCAATCTGCGCGACATCACGCTGCGGGCGCTCGATACGCTTCGCGCCGCCGACCTGATCGCCTGCGAGGATACGCGCGTCACGCGCAAGCTGCTGACCGCTCACGGCATAGCCGGGCGGGTAACCGCCTATCACGACCACAACGCGGCGGAGGCGGGAACGGCCCTGATCGGCCGCGTCGAGGCGGGAGATATCGTCGCGCTGGTAAGCGATGCGGGAACGCCGTCGATCTCCGATCCCGGTTTCCGCCTCGTCGTCGAGGCGAACGCGCGGGGCGTCCCGGTGACCGTACTGCCCGGCGCCTCGGCACCGCTTGCCGCGCTGGTGCTCTCGGGCCTGCCCACCGACCGGTTCCACTTCGCAGGCTTTCCGCCGCCGCGCCAGGCCGCGCGGCGCACCTTCCTCCGTACACTTGCGGATATCGACGCGACGCTCGTCCTGCTGGAATCGCCGCGCCGCCTGGGAGCGTCGCTGGCCGACATGAACGAGATCTTCGGCCCCCGGCCGGCCGCCGTGGCACGGGAGCTCACCAAGCTCCACGAAGAGGTCGTGCGCGACGATCTCGAGTCCCTGGCCGCGAAATACGCCGCCGAGGGCGCACCGCGCGGAGAGATCGTGGTGCTGGTCGCTCCCCCGGCCGAACGGGCGGCGACGAGCGAGTCGGAAATCGACGCCCGTCTGGGCGAAGCCCTGGCGACCATGTCGGTCCGCGACGCGGCGGCGTTTGTGGCCGAAGCGACGGATACGCCCCGCCGCACGGTCTATCGCCGCGCTCTCGCCCTCTCCCGTGCGACGTGACGGGGTCCCGGGACACCGACCGCTTCGGCCGCTGGGCGGAGCGGGTAGCGGCGATCTTTCTCGCCTTCAAGGGCTATCGAACGATCGCCCGGCGGTTCCGGTCGCCCTCCGGAGAAATCGATCTGATCGTCCGGCGCGGGCGGCTGGTAGCCTATGTGGAGGTCAAGGCGCGGCGCGGCGAGCAGGCCGATGTGCGCGACCGCCAACGCCGCCGCATCCGCCGCGCGGCGGAGCATTTCCTGAAGCTGCGTCCGGAGCTCTCTTCCTGCGATCAGCGGTTCGACGTCATCCTGGTCCGCCCCGGTGCGCTCCCGACCCATTTGAAGGACGCTTGGCGGGATTAGGCATCGTGGGCAATATGGCGGCCCCATGGGTTTGTGATCGGATGAGGTTCTCGACACTCCTCCTGGCGCTTGCCACGGTCGCCGCTTTGCTGGCCGGTGCGTCGGTTACGGGTTGCGCTCCGGTCGCCATCACCGCCGGCACGGTCGCTGCCTCCGCCGCAACGGAGGAGCGTGGCGTCGGAGGCGTCGTGAGCGACACCGCGATCCGCGCGGAGATCAATGCGCTGTGGCTCGGCCATGACGTGGACATGTTCGTGGCCATCGAACTGGAGATCGTCGAAGGCCGCGTGCTCCTGGCGGGCCACGTGGAGAAGCCGGAGAACCGCGTCGATGCGGTTCGCCTCGCCTGGAAGGCCGACGGCGTCAAGGAAGTGATAAACGAAATCCAGGTCGCGAAGAGCCGCGACATCGCCGACCGTTCGCGCGACCGCTGGATTACCGCCCAGCTCCGCGCGAAGATTCTGTTCGACAAGCAAATCGCTTCGATCAACTACTCGATCGATAGCGTGGGCCGCATTGTCTATCTGATGGGAATAGCCCGGAACGAGGCGGAGCTCGAGCGCGTCAAGGCGCATGCCCGCGACGTCTCCTATGTCAAACGGGTGATCAGCCACGTGATCCTCAAGGACGACAAGAGGCGCAAGGTGGGATGAACGACATCTTCAAGGCGATCTGTCATTCCGGCTCGCCTCTCTCCGCCCGGCCCGATTGAACGCGAAAGGACTGTGATGAGGCTTGCCGTCGCCATTCAGATGGATCCGATCGAGTCGATCGACATCGACGCCGACAGCACCTTCGTGCTGGCGCTTGAGGCGGCACGGCGGGGCCATACGCTGTACCACTACCTGCCCGACCGTCTCGCGTTCAGGGACGGCCGGATCTACGCCAAGGCGCGTCCGCTCTCGGTTCGCCGCAAGAAAGGGGACCATTTCACCCTGGGCGACGAAATGGAGATCGACCTCGCCGATGTCGACATCGTCCTGATGCGCCAGGACCCGCCGTTCGACATGGCCTATATCACGGCGACCCATCTGCTGGAGCACGTCCATCCGAAGACGCTGGTGGTCAACGATCCGGCACAGGTGCGCAACGCCCCGGAGAAGCTCTTCGTGACCCACTTCGAGGGTCTCCTGCCGCCGACGCTGATTGCCGCCGACCGCAGGGAGATCCTGGCGTTCCGCGCCGAGCACGAGGACGTCGTCGTCAAGCCGCTGTTCGGCAACGGCGGCGCGGGGGTCTTCCATGTGAAGCCGGGGGACGAAAACCTGGGCTCGCTGCTGGAAATGTTCGCCGAGACCTACCGCGAGCCGATCATCGTGCAGCGCTACCTTCCAGAGATTCGCGACGGGGACAAACGGATCATCCTGGTCGACGGCGAGCCGGTCGGCGGGGTGAGCCGGATGCCGCGGGACGGGGAGGCCCGCGCCAATTTCCACGCCGGTGGCGCGGCCAGAAAAGCGACGCTCACACAGCGCGAGCAGGATATCTGCGCGCAGATCGGGCCGGCTCTGCGCGAGCGGGGGCTGGTCTTCGTCGGTATCGACGTGATCGGCGACTACCTGACCGAGATCAACGTCACCTCCCCGACGGGTATCCAGGAAATCAATCGTCTCGACGGCATCCAGATCGAAGCCGGGATCTGGGACGCGATCGAGCGGCGCTTCGCGGCGACGCGGGACTAGGTGCACGAAAGGGGACGAAGAGTTGTCTGCCGCGTCCGACACGCCATGGGCCGCTCCCCCGGCGATGCCGCCGACGCACTATCTCGACAACCGGATCTATACCGATGCGGAGATCTTCGCGCTGGAGCGCGAGCGGATCTTCGCCCGGTGCTGGAAGTTCCTGTGCCACGAGTCGGAGATCGGGAACCGGGGCGACTATCGCACCGCCGCGTTGGCGGGCATTCCGCTGATCGTTCTGCGCGACGCGGAAGGGACGGTCCGCGCCTACTACAATATCTGCCCGCACCGGGGCGCGGCGCTGCTCAGGGAAAGCGCGGGCTCGATCGCGAACGACCGTATCCAGTGCTTCTACCATCTCTGGTCTTTCGATACGGCGGGGCGGTGCGTCAACATTCCGGAAGCGGGCGCCTACGAGGCGGTCGGTCTGGACCGCGGCCGGGTCGGGCTCCGCCCGGTGCGGGTCGAGGTCTTCTGCGGCATGGTCTTCGTCTGCCTCGACGACGACGCGCCGCCCCTGCTCGACGCCCTGGGGCCGGCTGCGGACGACATGGGCGGACCCCTGGAAGTCCGGCGGCTCGAGGTCTTCCACTATCACCGGGCCGAGATCCGGGCCAACTGGAAGCTGTTCGTGGAAACCAACACGGAGGGCTATCACGAGCTCCTCCACGTCTTCAATCGCCGCACCGCGGTCGGCCAGGCCGGATACCGGAAACGCCGCTGGGAGACCCATCCCGGCGGACACAACACCTTCCACCAGGCGGTCATCGGCTACGACCGGCACGCGCTCGAAGACCGCGAGGAGGCGACCTTCCCCGGCATGGTTCCGAACGGCCACGTCGTGGTCGACCTTTTCCCGGATGCGATGTTCAACGTCCGCGCGACCGTCGGGCGGATCGACTCGCTCACCCCGATCGGTCCAGGCCTCACGCTGCTCGAATGCCGGGGAATCGGACTTGCCGATGACACGGACGAGGAACGCGCCATGCGCGTGCGCCACCACAACCAGGTCTGGGGGCCGTCCGGCCAGAACCTGCCCGAGGACATCTGGGCGGTCGAGACGCAGTGGAGAAACATGGAATCGGGGGCGCTCGCCTACTCGATCGTAGCGCGCGAGGAGGGCGGGGCGGCGATGGACGACGCGCCGGTGCGCAATTTCTACGCGGAGTGGCGCCGCAGGACCGGGCGTGCGTCGCACGATATCGACCTCGACGCGTCGGCGGTCCAGGCAGCGGAATGAGCGGCGCGGAGACCCGCGAGACCCTGCGCGCCCTGGTCCACCGATCCGGGCTCAGCCTGGACGAGAACCGCTACGAAGACTTCGTCGCCCTCTTCACCGATGACGGCGCCTACCGGATGATCGCAACAACGCCCGAGCTCGGCGCGACCCAGACCTGGCTCGCCTTCGACCGCGACGAACTGGCCCGGCATTTCGCCTCGATTCCCGAGCATCACTGGCCGCTCGGCGAGACGACCCGGATCGTTTCGGTCGACGCAATCGAACTCGAAGGCGGGGAAGCGTCGACTTTGGCGACCTTCTGCATCCTTCGCAATGACGACGAAGGCCGGACCGCATGTTACGCCGTGGGGCGTTACCGAGACCGCTGGAGGAATGACGGCACCGATTGGCGTATCGCCGAACGCGTCGTCGATCTACGCACGCGGTTGCTGCCGGCACCGGCGCCGATTCCGCTCTGAGAACAGAACATCACGGGAGAGAACAATGGCCAGCGGACCGCTACCCGGGCTTCAGCATGTCGATCACGTGGCGCTGACGGTACCCGACCTCGACGCGGCGGTGCGATTTTATTGCGATGTCCTCGGAGGTACAGAACTCTACCGTATCGGACCCTTCGACGCCGACGAACTGCCCCGGGTGGATGACGGCCGCGACTGGACGGAGGCGCATATCAACGTCAAGGGCGGACGGCTTTACCTTGCCATGATTTCGATCGCTCCCAACGCGATGCTGGAGTTGTTCCGCTACGAAAAGCCGGAGGACGCGAGCACGACGCCGCCCAGGAACTGCGACCTCGGCGGCCACCACATCGCCTTCAAGGTCGACGACCTGGAAGCGGCGACGGCGCATCTCGCCGCCAACGGCTGCACGGTGATGGCGGGTCCGGTGGCGCTCGACGAGGGGCCTTCCGCCGGACTCCGGTTCAACTACGTGCTGGATCCCTGGGGAAACCAGCTCGAATTCGTCGAATACACCGAGCAGGCCTTCATGGCGGACTGCAAGGCGCCCCTATACGGGCGATAGAGCTTTCGGCATATCGAATCAATTATACGTAGCGGACGAATTCGTTATGTTACCGCCATGGTTGCGAGCATTCATACGGTTGCGTTTCACGGTATCGACGTTCTCGACATCGAGGTCCAAGTCCAGGTAGCGAGCGGGCTGCCTGCCTTCATCGTCGTCGGCCTGCCCGACAAGGCGGTGGCGGAATCGCGGGAGCGGGTGCGCGCGGCGCTGACCTCGATCGGGTTGTCCCTGCCGCCCAAGCGCATCATCGTCAATCTTTCTCCCGCCGATGTCGTCAAGGAAGGCAGTCATTTCGACCTGCCCATCGCGCTCGGCGTGCTGCTTACGATGGAAGTGCTGCCATCCGACGCGGTGGACGGCTACGTCGCTCTCGGCGAGCTGGCGCTCGACGGTTCCATCCGGCGGGTGGCGGGGGTGCTGCTGGCAGCGATGGCGGCGGCGGGCTCCGACCGGGGAATCGTGTGCCCCGCGGTCTCGGGCGGCGAAGCGGCCTTTGCCGGCGGTCTGGACGTTCTCGCGCCCCGAGGACTGATCCACCTGATCAATCACTTCCGGGGCGTCCAGGTTCTTACCCCGCCCGAGCCCCGCCTGTCGGAGGAAACCGCCCCGGTCGCCGACCTCCGCGACATCAAGGGCCAGGAAACCGCCAAACGCGCGCTCGAAATCGCCGCCGCGGGCAGTCACAACATGCTCATGATCGGACCTCCCGGAGCCGGCAAGTCGATGCTCGCTTCGCGCCTTCCCGGCGTCCTGCCGCCACTCGACCCGGCCGAGACGCTGGAGATTTCCATGATCCACTCGGTCGCTGGCGCGATCGCGGACGGCACGCTGTCGCGAAGCCGGCCGTTCCGCGACCCGCACCATACCGCGTCCACCGCGGCGATTATCGGAGGCGGGCAGCGGGCGCGGCCGGGCGAGGTCTCGCTGGCACATAACGGCGTATTGTTTCTCGACGAGCTGCCCGAGTACCAGCGCGGCGCGCTGGAAGCGCTGCGCCAGCCCATCGAGACCGGCAAGGCGGTGATCGCGCGCGCCAACAGCCATGTCAGCTACCCGGCGCGGTTCCAGCTCGTCGCCGCGATGAATCCATGCCGCTGCGGTTGGCTGGACGACCCCGGTCAGGCCTGCAGCCGGGCGCCCCGCTGCGCCGCCGACTATCAATCGCGCATTTCGGGTCCGCTGTTGGACCGGATCGACATCCACATCGACGTCCCGGCCGTCGACCTTGCGGATCTCGCGTTGCCGCCGCCGGCGGAAGGCTCGACCGAGATCGCCGCCCGGGTCGGGGCTGCCCGCGCGCTTCAGGCGACACGTTACGAGGGCGCGGGCCTTCGTACCAACGCCGAGGCGGAAGGTGAAATTCTGGAGGCCGCGGCCGGTCCGGACGCCGAGGGCAAGGCGCTGCTGCTTCAGGCGGCGGAAGGACTCAAGCTGACCGCCCGCGGGTACCACCGGGTGCTAAGGGTCGCGCGCACAATCGCCGATCTCGACGGCGCCAGCGCGGTAGGCCGTCCGCACATCGCCGAGGCGCTGAGCTATCGGCGCGTCGTCTCTGCCGCATAGGGGACGCCGCTTCCCCGCTTGGCATTCGCCCCGTTTCGGCGCAGTGTTACGTCAATGGGGAAGCTCAAGGAGGGTGAGATGGCGAAGCGTATCGTCTCGATGGAAGAGATGCGCGACCGGACAGCGAAATTCAGCGAACTCCAGCCCAGCAAGATGGCCTTCCTGGACACCAGGATCCCGGGCCATGAGCGCGACATCTACAACGTGATCGGCGAAGGCGTGACGGAAGACGCCTCGCTCACGCCCGCGATCACGGAAGTGCAGGACTTCAACGTCACATATGTCGGGGCCGAGCCCGGCAAGGGAGCGGCGCTCCACTCGCATACCACGGTCGAGGTTTTCATTTCGATGTCGGGTCGGTGGTCGGTGTTCTGGGGCGACGACGGCGAGAACGAGGTTATCCTGGAACCCTGGGATGTCGTCTCCGTGCCCACCGAAGTCATGCGCGGTTTCAGGAATGTCGGCGACGAGCACGGCTATCTGATGGCGATCCTGGGCGGGACCGACGCCGGGCGGGTCGCGTGGGCCCAGCGGGTGCTGGACCAGGCGGAGGAATCCGGCCTCGGCCTGGACGCCCAAGGCAACGTCTTCGAAGAAGCCGTCGCGGACGCATAGGCCGGCGATTTTGGGGTCGCGGGCCAGACGCTAGCCGTCCCGGCGCGGCCGGATACCGGGGTTGCGGGAGGACGGGCGGCTTGCGGCCGGGTCACGCGGAAATCGTCGGCGGCGGGTTCGGAGGACTCGTCGCGGCGACGGCGCTGGCGGAGCGCGGCTGGTCGGTTCGTCTTCACGAGCGACGCGGCGTCATCGACGCCGAAGGCTACGGGATCGCCGTCCAGCCCAACATGATGCTGATCTTCAGAGCGCTCGGGATCGCCGACGCGGTGATCGCGGGCGGCGCCCGGATCGACCGCCGAGACTCGCTCGACGGCGCGGGCAACGTCGTACTGACCCGCAAGACCGAGCGCAGCCCGCACCGCATCGACCGGCGCCACATCGTCCGCTTGCTCGCCCGCCGTGCGACCGAGGCCGGCGCCGAGATCAGGCTGGGCTCGCCCGTTACCGGCCTCTCTCCGGACGGAACCGTCGCGCTGCGCGACGAAAGTCAGGCCCGAGGCGATCTGGTCGTCCTCGCCGACGGGGCAGGGTCGTCGCTTCGCGCGTCTCTCGACCTGCTCAAACACCAAATCTGGCAAAGGGACGGCGCGGTCAGGGTCACCATCCCCCGCACGGCCGATGAAATCGCGGAGGACGAGATCTCGGGCACGGTGATGATCGAGGCATGGTCCGACAATCGCCGTGTCCTCTATTGCCCGGTCAACGACGCCGAGAACTACGTCCTGCTCGGTTCGCTGTTCGACGACGAAGCAGGCAAGGCGACACCCATAGACCCGGAAGTCTGGTCGGCGTCCTTTCCCGGGCTGAGCGGCTTTCTTGCCCGCGTCGCCGCGCAAGCGGACTGGGATGAGGCGCGCTGGGCACAGTTCCAGACGGTCCGGCTCAAGCGCTGGTGGAAGGGCCGCGTGGCCGTGCTGGGGGATGCCGCGCACGCGATGCCGCCCTATCTGGCGCAGGGCGCGGGGCACGCGATGATGAATGCGCTGGGGCTCGGCGTCGCTTTGGACGAAGAACGGGATCTCTCCACCGCGTTCCGCGCCTGGGAACGGCGCGAGCGCCCGGTTACCGAACACACCCAGCGGCGCACCATTCGGTGCTAACGTGTTGATACAGGGTCGTTTTTTCTCCCCCACCCGGTTGCAGCGGGACGGAGACCGCATCGGTTCCTTCCCCGTCTGCAACCCGAACCGGGAGAAATGGGATGGACGCCTCCCACCCCCTGATGCCGGCGGGTTGGAGGGTTGAGTGGACCCTCGCGGGCCGACGGCATCAAAGTGCCAAGGTGGAAGAGCAAGCTCTTCACGGGCAAACCGGAGGGTCCGAGATGAAGACTAGCAGAACCGTCGTCGGGGTGGATACGGCGAAGCGGGTGTTCCAGCTGCACTGGGTGGATATGGAGACCGGCGAGATCGTGGATCTGAAGCTGACGCGGGCGAAGTTCCTCGAGCACTTCGCCAATCTTGCGCCGTGCGTGGTCGCGATGGAGGCGTGCGGCGGCTCGCAGCACTGGGCGCGCCAGCTTCGGGAGCTCGGCCACGATCCGTGGCTGTTGCCGGCCAAGGCGGTTCGGCCCTTCGTGGCCGGCAACAAGAACGACGCGCACGACGCGCGGGCGATCTGGACGGCGGCGCAGATGCCGGGCATCAGGACGGTTGCCGTGAAGAGCGAGGAGCAGCAGGCGATCCTGGCGCTGCACCGGATGCGCCAGCAGCTTGTGAAGTTCCGCACCGCACAGATCAACGGGCTGCGCGGCCTGTTGACCGAATACGGCGAGGTGATGCCGCGGGGCCGGGCCGGCATGCGCCGTGGCATGGCCGACGCCCTGGAGCGCGTCGCCGAGCGTCTGCCGGCGATGGTGATCGACACGCTTCGCGAGCAGTGGGCGCGGGTTGACCGGCTCGACGAGGAGATCGGCGAGATCGAGCGGCGGATCGGGGTGTGGCACCGCGGCAATGCCGACAGCAAGCGGGTCGCCGAGATCCCCGGCGTCGGCGTGCTCACCGCGACGGCCGTGGTCGCCGCGATGGGCGATCCCGCCGCCTTCAGGTCGGGGCGCGAGTTCGCCGCCTGGCTCGGCCTGGTGCCGCGGCACGACGGCACCGGCGGACGGGTCCGCATGCTCGGCATCTCCAAGCGCGGGGACAAGTACTTGCGGACCCTGCTCATCCACGGCGCCCGCGCCGTGCTCACCACCGGAAAGGCGCCGCCCGAATGGGCGGTGCGACTGGCCGAGCGGCGGCCGGCCAACGTCGCCACCGTCGCGCTGGCCAACAAGACGGCGCGCACGATCTGGGCCCTGCTGGCCCATGACCGGACGTACCGGGCGAACTTCGTCAGCCGGCCGGCCTAGCCGCAGCCGACGACGGAACACGAACCACACAGGAGGTGGCCGCTGAAAGGTTGCGCAAGGCACGACAAGGAGTGATGGCAAACAGGTCAGACCGCGATCCGCCAAGCCTGCATGTCGGTAGGGGCGAGAAGCCCACCGGAGAAATGAGGCGCGGATCGGCAGATTCCATCAGGGCCAGCGGGAAGAAAACCCCGCACCGAAAGGCCGGATACAAAACTGCAATCTGCCTGCCCGTCACACCGAAATCGGTCCTTGCGTCCCGGGAGGCGTCCATACTAACCGACATGACCAGAACCAACCTCACCGACGCCCGAATCGGGGCACTCGCTCCGCGCAAGACCTCATACGACATCCGCGACGGCAAGCTCAAGGGCTTCGGCGTCCGGGTGACGCCCTCGGGCAGGAAGCGCTTCTTCGTCCATTGCCAGCATCGCGGCGAGCGGGTCTGGAAGATCGTCGGCGATTTCGACGCGATCGACGTAACCGAAGCGCGCTCGCACGCGACCGAAATGCTGGCCGCGATCAGGCGGGGCGAAACCGCCCCCGCCCGGCCCGGGGAGGCGCTCTTCGAGGCCGTCGCCGAGACCGTGTTCCGGAACCACGAACGGGTCTGGAAGCCGCGCACGCTGCTCGTCAACCGGGGATACCTCAGAAAGCAGATCCTGCCCCATTTCTCGGGGCGGACCATCGCCGACATCGACCGGCGGGAAGTGCGTAGCTGGTTCGCCGCGCTCGCCGCCACGCCGAGCGCGGCGGACCGTTCCGTGCCGATCCTCTCGGTCATCATGAGGGAGGCGGAGCGGATGGGGCTTCGGCCGGAAGGATCGAACCCGTGCCGGAACATCCGGAGATACCGCCGCAAGGGGCGCGAGCGCTTCCTGTCGGACGACGAGATCCGCGGGCTGTCCGAGGTGCTGTCGGCCCGCGCCGGGGAGTGTCCGGGGCAGGTCGCGGCGATCCGCCTTCTTCTGCTCACCGGATGCCGCAAGAACGAAGTCCTGACGCTTCGCTGGTCCGATTACCGCGAGGGCAAGCTGTTCCTCCGCGATAGCAAGTCCGGTCCCCGGACGGTGTGGCTGTCCCGGCCCGCGCGGGCCATCCTCGACCGCATTCCGCGGACCGGCCGATACGTCTTTCCGTCGCCGCTGGCGGGACGGCCGCGCTGCGGCGACTGGCTCGACGGCTTCTGGTGGGAAGTCCGCGCCGAGGCCGGCATCGCCGATGTCCGCATTCACGACCTCCGCCATACCCATGCCAGCATCGCGCTGAGACAGGGCGAGACCGTGCTTGCCATCGGCAGGCTGCTCGGCCATGCCGATCCCGAGACCACGCTGAAATACACGCATCCCGCCGACGCGATGGCGAGAGAGGCCGCCGAAACCCTCGGCGACCTGCTCGGGGGCTGAGCGATGCCGGCAAGGGAACGAAGCAGGCTCACCGACACCGCGATTTCCCGCCTCCGCCCCCGCGCGCGGGAATACGCCGTCTGGGACAGCCGCGTGCCCGGGCTCGGGGTCCGGGTGCGCCCGACCGGCGGGAAGACCTGGGTCATGCTGGAGGACGCGGAGGGACGCACCAGGCGCGTTTCGCTCGGCCCGGTCTCGACGATGACCGTTGACGAGGCGCGGCGGGAATATCACGAGCGGAAGGCAAGCCCGGAATCGAAGAAACCCGCCCGCGCGGCGCGCCCCGTACCCCTGTTCCGGCTTTTCGTCGAGGAGGAATGGAAGCGCGTGCATTTCGAGTGCTGCAAGCCCACCACCCGGAAGACCTATTCCTGGCTGCTCGATGTACGCCTTCTCCCCGCCTTCGGGGACAGGCGCCTCGACCGGATTACGCCCGCGCAGGTCCGGCGCTGGTTCGACGATTTCAGCCGCACCGCGCCCGGCAACGCCAACACCGCGCTCAGGCTGCTGCGCCCGATCCTCAACTTCGCCGTCGCCCGCGGCCACATCGAAACCAACCCCGCGCGGGGCATCGCGCCCAACCGCCGGCCCAGGATGACCCGCTTTCTGTCGACCGAGGAGATCGCCCGCCTTCACCGGGTGCTCGATGCGCACTCCGGCGGGCGCGGCGCAGCGCAGGCCGACCTTATCCGCCTCCTGTTGCTCACCGGCTGCCGCAGGAACGAGATCGTCCGGCTGCGCTGGTCCGAGGTCCAGGACGCCACCCTCATTCTGGCCGACAGCAAGGTTGGGCCGAGGAAGGTTCCGCTCAACGCCCGCGCCCGCGCAATCCTCGACCGGCGGCCGCGGGGCGAGAGCCCATTCGTGTTCCCCTCGCCGCGCGATCCGTCGCGCCCATACGGCGACCACCTCTCGCTGTGGAACCGGGTCCGCCGCGAGGCCGGCATCGAAGACTGCCGCCTTCACGACCTCCGCCACACCCACGCCAGCCACGCGGTGATGAACGGGGTGCCGGTGCCGGTGGTCTCCCGCCTGCTGGGACACACCAATACCCGCATGACGCTCCGATACGCCCATCTCGGAGACCGCGACATCGAGGCCGCGGCCGAGAGGGTCGGGGAGGCGATCGGAAACATCTTGGGGCTATAGATCGACGCCCGGACCATGCAACCGCGCCCTCGGCTCGCACCGGGCCGATGGGGGCGGGTACCAGCCAACCGGCGGCCGCCGCAACCGGGGACCTCCGACTTGTTCATCGAGCCGTCCCCACATTCCGCCCTTCCGCGATCGTACGCCGGAGCCGGCCAGGCCTTGACCGACCGGACCGTCGGTGACGTCAAAACCTTGAGCTGGGCCGACCGCCGCCTTCGCGACATGACCATGCATTGGCGAATCCTAGTCGAGCAGGTCAACCTGATCGACTACGACCGGAACCTCCGGAACCCGTCCATCGTCCTCTGAGGCTCACTCTCCGGCCAAGTGAGCGCAGCCGGTCGGCACGACATGCGCGGCGTGCAGATATTGCCTGCCGATCCACGGGATCAGCCGTTCGGCGGCGATCGACACCCGTTTCAGGGGACGCGGCAGGAAGATCGTGTTGCCGTAGATCCGCGTCCAGCGCTGGGTATGCTCCGTAAGCGGCCGCTCGCGCCGTTCCCAGGCGCGGAATGCCGAAGACAGGTCCGGTTCTTCCTCCAGCGCGACCGCAAGGCCGAGCGCGTTCATCATCGCATGCCCGGCGCCCTGGGCGAGATAGGGCGGCATGGCGTGCGCGGCGTCGCCCAGAACCGCCACCCGGCCCTTCCACCACCGCTTGAGCCGGACCGTCTGAAATCGAGCCCAGCGCGCCTCTTCCCAGTCCGCCTCCGCGGCGACGCGGGCGAGGAAGGGACGCAGCGCCGGGAACGAGCGCGACCAGACATCGGGATCGATCGGCGTCGCCTTGCCCGCCTCGTCGTCGACCAGCGAACCGAGCAGGACGTAAAACTCGGCGTCGTTGACCGGACAGTAAAGCACCCGCCGGTTGTCCGACCACGCTTCGATCATCACCGTGCCCAAGACGGCGTCCTCGGCGATTTCGTCCGGTGCGCGGGGGATGGTGACCCGGACCCCGCCGTCGCGCTGCCAGATCTGTTGTTTGAGCAGGTCGAGAGGGGCACGCAGCGTCGATCCCGCCCCGTCCGCCAGCACGACCAGATCCGCCTCCTTCCGGGTCCCGTCATCGGTCGTGACGGTCCCATCCGGGGAGACCTCCGCGATACGCGACCCAAGCGCTATTTCCGCGCCGGCCTCCGCCGCGCAGCGGGCGATGAGACCAACGATGTGACGGCGGTCGATGCGGTAAGGGCTGCGCTCGGTCTTTCGCGTCAGCACGACGTTGCCGTCCCCGTCCAGCGAATCGCGCCGGTCTATCCGCGCGCCGCCCGCGATCACCTCCTCGGCGATCCCAAGCGTCCGGAAGATCAGGTTCATGTTGGGCTGAACGGCGATGCCGTAGCCTTCGGCGTCGATGGCGTCGCGTCGCTCGTGCACGCGCACCGACCATCCGCGCTCGGCAAGCGCCGTCGCCGCGACGAGGCCGCCGAACCCCCCGCCGACGATTTCCGCGTGACCCGGCCGCAAGCCGCCCGTCCTTTCCTAATCCCGTTGCCGAACCGCGTCGCGGCCCTGCCCCAAGGTCCTCCACCGCAGCCTCGACTGGCGGCCTGCAAGGCCGTTGTCCGGTCGGTAAGACAGGTTCCCGTCCCGACAGACTGCGTGTCAACAGATCGCGAAGCGCCTCGTCTTCGGAAACCCCCGCGTTCCACCCGTAGGCCTCTGCGACGGCGGCGTCGAGCGTCGCGTGCGCATCGGTGAGCCATTGCGGACGGGCATTGTAGAGATTCGTCAGAGTGCGGGTCTTGTGCGGCGAGATCGACGGCAAGATCCGGGGCTTCCTCGACCGGCTGCTCGAGGGCGACTGGCCCTATCTCTGGCTGGATGCCACCTATGTGAAGATGCGCGAGGCCGGGCGCATCGTCTCGGTCGCGGTGACCGTGGCGGTGGCGGTCAACGACCAGGGGCGGCGCGAGGTGCTCGGCATGGCGATCGGCGCGTCGGAGGCCGAGACCTTTTGGACCGAGTTCCTGCGCGACCTCGCCCGCCGCGGGCTGAGCGGCGTCAAGTCTTGGCTCTTCGCCGGCTCGGACCGCGGCGGCGTGCGCGCGGCGGCGATGTACACGCTGATCGGCACCGCCAAGCTCAACGATGTCGATCCGCAGGCCTGGCTCGCCAATGCCGCAAGAACGAAGTCCTGACCCTGCGCTGGACAGAGGTCGATTTCGACGCCGGCGAGCTGAACCTCGGCGACTCTAAGACAGGTGAGTTTTTCTTCCCCTGGCCAGCCAAGTCCTCCCGGTTCCTGTCGCGGCCATGTGCGGCCTAACCTAGTGCCGCATAAAGGTTTTTATCTTTCCTCGACACCCTTGCCTCCTTGAATTGAGGCCAGAGCCGGCCTAGGCTACCCTCACAGGTTGATGCCGCTCGTTTGCGGTTTGATGACTCGATTTGCAACCTCCCAATTCGGAGCCGAATCGAGCCGCCGCGACCCCGGGGACCGCCATGCCGAAGAGAAGCACCCTCCGCCTCACCACCCGCAGCGTCGCCGCCCTGCCGGCGACCGGAAAGGATGCGGTTCACTGGGACCGCGACCTCGCCGGCTTCGGTGTCCGCGTCCAGCGCAACGGCCGCAAGGTCTACGTCGTCCAGTCGCGCGGTCCCGCCGGCCTCAAGCGCATCACCCTCGGCCCCGTCGCCGGAAAGGCCATCGACCAGCGCCGCCGCGAGGCGGCCGAGACCATCGACCGCATCAAGCGCGGACTGGAGCCCATTCCGCCGAAGCCCGAGCCCGATCCCACCGTCGCCGACCTCGCGGCCCGCTGCATGCGCGCCTACGTGAAGGTCCACTGCAAGCCGAAGACGGAGAAGCTCTACCGCACCGCCATCGACCTGCACATCGTCCCCGCGCTCGGCGCCATGGCGGTGAAGGACGTGCGGTCCAGTCATGTCATCGAGCTCCACGACCGCCTGCGCGACACGCCGTCGATGGCCAACCATGTCGTCTCGATGCTCTCGAAGATGTTCTCGCTGGCCCAGACCTGGGAGCTGGTGCCCCGCGGCCGCAATCCCTGCAAGAGGGTCCGGCACTACCGCGAGAACTCGCGCGAGCGGTTCCTGACGCCCGAGGAGTACCGTCGCGTCGGCGCGGCGCTCAGGGAAGCCGAGGCCGGGGGCTGGATGTGGCCGCCGGCGATCGCCGCGATCCGGCTGCTGATGCTGACCGGCTGCCGCAAGTCCGAGATCCTCACGCTCCGATGGGACGACGTCGACCGCACCGCTGGCGAGTTCCGACTCCGTGACGGCAAGCGTGGCCCCCGCATGGTGCCGCTGACCACGCCGGCCCTGAAGGTGCTCGACGGCATCGAGCGCGTCGAGGGCAACCCCTGGGTCATCCCGAGCCAGAAGCCCGGCATCTGCCTGCCCGACCTCACCTACTACTGGAACCGCATCAAGGACCATGCCGGCATCGAGGGCGTGCGCATCCACGATCTTCGTCACAGCCACGCCTCGCGGGCGCTGGCCCTCGGCGAGAGCCTGACGATGATCGGGCGCATTCTCGGCCATTCCAAGGTCGGCACCACCGCCCGGTATGCGCATCTCGTGCACGACGCGGAGAAGGCCGCCGCGGCGCGCACCGGCGACAGCATCGGCGCCCACCTCGCTCCGCAGGACGCCGAGGCGGCATAGGGAGCGCGGGCGATGGCGGTGCTGCAATACAGGACGCTCTCCAACCGCACCGTGGAGGCGCTTTTCGTCGAGCGCGACACGGTGTTCTGGGACCGCACCCTAACCGGCTTCGGGGTCCGGGTGTACCCGACCGGCGGCAAGGTCTTCGTCGCGCAGGCGCGGGGGCCCGACGGGCCAGGCAGGCCCAACCGGCCGCGGCGCATCACGGTCGGGCGCCATCCGGTGCTGAGCGCCACCGAGGCACGGCAGCGGGCCGCGCTCATCATCGCGCGGGTCAAGGCCGGCGAGGACCCGGTGCCGCTGCCGCTGCCGGCGAAACACGCCGGCGGGCCGACCGTCGCCGACCTCGGGCGGCGTTATCTCGAGGAGCATGTCGCGGTCCGCTGCAAGCCGAAGACGCAGAGGACGGCGCGCAGCGTCGTCAACCGCCACATCGTGCCGGCGCTCGGCAAGCTGCCGGTCGCGGCGGTGGAGCGCCGCCACGTCATGGCGCTGCACGAGAGCCTGTGCGAAATCCCCGCGATGGCCAACATGGTGGTTGAGACGCTCACCTACATGTACAAGCTCGCCAAGGGCTGGGACATGGTCCCCGAGGACCATGACGATCCGTGCCGGTCGATTCCGATGAACCCGAAGAAGAAGCGCGAGCGGTTCCTGACCGATGCGGAGTTCACCCGCCTCGGGCAGGTGCTCGACGAAGTGTCGGGCAACGGCAGCCAGGTATCGGCGGGGGCGATCACGACGATCCGCCTGCTGATGCTGACGGGCTGCCGCAAGAACGAGATCATGACCCTGCCCTGGAAACATGTCGATCTCGACAGGGCGGAGATGCGCATCGTCAACGGGAAAACCGGCGACCGCACGGTCCACCTGTCGCCCTCGGCGGTGGAGGTTCTGAAGGCACTGCCGCGCGAACCCGGCAACTCCTGGGTCGTTCCCGGAGCGAAGCCGGGCACGCACATGGCCGACATCGACGGGGCGTGGCAGAGCATCCGCGCGCAGGCCGGACTGAATGACGTGCGCATCCACGACATCCGTCACAGCTTCGCGTCGAGGGCGCTGGCGCTCGGCGAGGGCCTGCCGATCATCGGCCGGCTGCTCGGCCACCGCAGGATAGAAACCACCGCGCGCTATGCGCATCTTGCGCGCGACTCGGTCCGGGAATCAGCAGAGCGAATCGCCGTCAGCATTGCCGCGGATATCTTATGATGAACTCAAAATTCCAAAGCATCGGCCAGATTCCGAGGCTTATTGCAACGACTGATCTTGACTGTCAGGGGCACTCCGCGAAACCGGACTTTGTTGCGATTGATCGTGCTTAGATCCTTGCGATGAATCCTCTTCCCATGAAACAGAATCGGTCTGCATATGACCTCAGTTTTTTCCGGTGAAAATTGCTCCGCAAATGCCGCACCTTCCTGGAGCTGCTCCACTGCGTGCGACACATCGACCCTGCCGCTCTTCAGTTCGATTGGAACCGCGACGAGCTTCCGCCTGCCCTCAAGCACGAAGAGAATGAAGTCGCATCGTTTGCCCAAGTGCTCTTGAGCATCGAAAGCCTTGTCCGCATCGACGACGATCCGCTCGCGGGGGACACCTTCGAGGAACACTTGGCATCGATCCCGCGAACAGGAATCACAACAGTTCTCCGCGCCGATAGTCGCGCGGATAGCGTCAAGGACTTCCTTCACTCGACGACACCGCCGGTCGTGGCTTCCGCAAACCGGTTCTGCAACTCGGCCGAACGGTTGTAGAGTTCTTCGGCGATATCCTCGTAATCCGAAGGCTCTATTCCCTCGATACGGTCGAATGGGATTTCGTCCACCGTCGATCCGCCGCCGGATTCGCCCTTCCGAAACAGCCATACTCCAACATCTTCGGGCCGCAACCGTACTTGAGCCGAAGTCTCGTCCGCCAAGCTGCCGGTCTTCTCATTGAACTCGCCTTCCCGCATCAGGTTGCCGAACGCCTTGAGCAGCCAGTCGCTGTGCGTGGTGGCCACCACCCGCACGCCGGCATTGACCAGCCGGGCCAGCGTGTACGCAATCTCGGTCTGAGCGGCCGGATGGAGGTGCGCTTCCGGCTCCTCGATAATCAGCGTGTCGCCCACGCGCATGCCGTCACGCAAGAAAAGGACCAACGGCGCCAACTCGGTTACCATGGACGAGGCTTGGCCAAGACCGATGCTCTGCGTCGCGTTCCGTGGCCGATAAACGAACTCGGGATAGCCGCCCGCCAGCTGCCGCTGCACGACTATCTCCCCTCCCAGCGTGCTGTCTTCCAACTCACCCGCGATCGTCTGGACAACTTCCGAACGCCGCGACGCCCGGCGAAATCCATCCTCATGGCCCCTATGGTCAATAAGCTGTCGCATGAAGTCGGCCAACGGTCCGGGGAAGGTTGGCAGCTCCGAAACGCGCTCCAGGCCCGCACGAGTGGCACGCGCCATGACGGAACTCGCTATCACGCGATGGCTCTGCATGATGCCGCTTCTCGCGGCAGGCAGGTAGTACGCCTCTCTGCTATCAAGTCCAACAACATAGGGAAGTTCGGCGAGCGCTTTGGAGAATTGGCCGGCTTCCATATGGGCTGCAATCCGTTCGAGGCGACTACCCAGTTCCGACCTCGGTCCCCGCGCGGGCACAAGGACCATGTCTTCGATCTCTCCTGCAATCACGGAGCCGGAGCCCGAGACCGTGGTGTCGAAGCTCCACAGATCTCGCATTCCCTCCCGCACGGCCAGGGAGACATTCGCCCGGTCGATTCCCTCCCATGCTCGAATCAACCGCGACGTGGACGGAAGATCGAAGCAGCGCCGGAGTTCATCGATAAAACTTTCCACCGATCCATCGGACCCAAGAAACGTCTTTTTCGCTTCCTCCTGAAACCGTTCAGGCAGGTCGGAGAACATGAGCGGCCGATCCTCCAGCCCCAGCTTGTCGCCAAGTTCCTCCGCCGCTCCGGAGATTGCCGCCCGTTCCTCGTCCGAAGCAACGACACTGCCCAGACAACTCTCGAGTAAGCGACTTACTTGGCGACCGACAACGGGAATGCGCGAGAAGCCTTCCAGCGTGTTGTGCAGCGAATATATCAACACCGAAAAGTAGGTCTTGCCGGTATTGCTCGCGCCGACGAATATCGTCAACGGTCGAAGCTCGACCTCACCCTTCTCGATGGGGCCGAAGTTTTCCACCGCGATGCGGACATCGACATGGGTCGGAGGTTCGACGCTCCCCGCTTTGGTTTCGGCAATCACGGCCATCTTGAGCTAGTCACCCCGTTCGACTCGCCCGATGGTCGCAAGCGACCCGCTCACGGTCAAGATGACTTCCCGTCGTTCGGCGTCCGCTGTCTAGGTCGTCGCTGATCTGGACGGCTGATGCAGCCAGCATCGGTCAGAAGGTCCCCGGCAACGCGCACAACGATATCCCGCTGCTTCATTCCCTGATTTCTCCTGTTTTTCGAGCCGTGGCGGTGCCGTCCCGCGCTCCGGTCGCCAGCACCGCTGAACAGTGCGCCCGCTCCGAATCGTACCTGCCCGAAGGGTGAGTTTCGCGCTCGCCGCCGGCCTGCTTCGCACCGACAGGAGGCGGAGTTCGACCGTGAGCGGGACGACGGCCGGGTATCCGGGGGAGGGCATCGCCGCCGCTCATCATCACCGGCGAGATGGAGGCGACACCATGACGGCAGCAATGGCGATGCCCGACAACACGGCGGACACGTTCCTGATTTCAATTCTTCGGAAGCGGCCTTGCCGACGACCGATACGTGGTCCCGCGGTTCAGTGCGCTTCCCGCTGCCCGCCGTGCGCAGAGCGGTCATATCACCGCTCCGACCATTTCAGGGGCGTCCCGGTCTGGGATCCGAGCCGGACCGTCATTGCGGTCGAGATCGGCCGCAAGCACGGCCCGTTCGATTCCGAGGCCGACGTGGCGCTCTGCATCGCCTTCGCGAAGCTCGACCGAGACGGGGTGGAGATCGTGAAGGACGCCCTGGTCACCGCGAGCTACACCCTGAGCGCCGGCAGGCAGCATGATGCCGCCGGCCCGCCGCCCGCCTGGATGGAGAGTAGAGACCTGGTCCCGCCCGCTCGCCAACCCATCATCATCATCATCCAGACCTGAAGCAGCAGGCAAATGGCTTTCGCAATGAATCGAGCGGAACTGATTGGACGCCTCGGCGCCGACGTCATCGCAGCTTACTCCATGTCGTTGTGTTTCTGCTTCTTTCGGCGACTTTGCGTTCGAGACGTTATGGTCTGTTTTTCCACCAGCGCATGGGCTGGATGCTACTCATCCTGTGGCATGCGATACTCGTCTCTCGGCACTTGACTCCGCTCCATGCATACTCCTCGGTTAGCACTCTCCGATACTCAATGTGCGACCTCCTACGTTCACGACATGCTTATGGTAGTTTCCTCTGGTGACACCGCTACCTTGGTTCATGAGAACATATATGGCCCGTATTTCTGGATTACAGCCGGTGCCCTTTTGGTTTGGAGCTCCGAGAATCAATTTGTAACTGTTTGAAACGTTGACTCCGGCATGGTAACTGTGTTTTTCCATCTCGATAGGTTCTCCCAACTCTTGCCTCAAGTCATTCTCTACAAACAGCGTACCAATTCCTCCAGTTATTCCGACCCTGTCAGAGAGCATATTCCTGTGCAACATCAGGTAATATTCAAATTGCTCTCCAGAGTGTAGTTCCTTGAGATACGCTTCGTCGATATCGTCAGTCGTGCGGGGGTAAAGAGATACAAATCTAATTGGTAGATCATACCTTGCCCAACTGTTCCCCTCATCATACGATAACAGATATGCAAATTCACCCGGAATGTATAAGACAACGCCTTTTCTGAAAAACTGATACCACAATATGGGAATTGCAGTATTTTTCAGATCAGGTGCTCCATGTTCTTGTGCAAACTCGTTGTGTTGTGTCATCCAATTGTCAAATGCAATATTGTAAGCTTCTTCTCCAATGCAAATTCCCTTATTTGAGACTTCATTCACGTACACGCAAATCTGATAATTGGAGGATTCAGCAACAATATCAGCCGCCCATCCGACCGCAGATCCAATGACGGTGATGATTGCAAAAACTCTTACCAGCACATTGCGCCAGATAATCCCCATCCACCGCCGCATGAAGTTTGCCGTTACCCTAGTCATCGTGGCGCATCACAGTCCGTCACCGTCCCGCATCGTCAACCTTGCTCGAATGAAGCGCACCACCTCGGCGCGGGTGTCCAGGTCCACACGCTCCCCTTCCGCCAAGGCGGCAATCTGCGAAACCGACCGCCGTTCTTGCGCGGTGAATGCCTCCGTCGGCCACGCCGCGTCGAGGATTCCAACACCTACGGCGAGACCCTGCGCCCATGCCCTGAACTCGCGCTCGTCCAGACCCGCGAACATCGCCGCGACGAACGCCGCCTCACGGTAGCCGGCCGCCAATTCGCCGTGCCGGCCCGCGAGGGCTGTCGCGAGGCGCTCTCGCGCTCGACCGTCGGCACCCATTCCGGCGCGTTCCGACGCGGCGGCAATCAAGGTGTCTGGCCCGACACCCAGTGGCGAAAGGATAGCGGCTGACAGATACCCGTCGGCCCACGCGCAATTCTCCCCCGCCAGGATGTCGCCCTCTGCCCAGGCCGCGGCCGCGATCAGCCGAACCAGTTCGGCTGTCCCGTCGTCACCTTCGGACAGGCGCCCGTACTCCTCGTCCATCCAGACCGCGGCCGTCTCGCCGACGACGTGGCCCATGATGGGGACGGTACGAAGCTCGCAACCGTCGAGCAGGGCGGAGGCCGTCGCGGCGAACGAGCGCCAGCCGTCGTCTGCGGCGCCCTTGAGAACATGAGCCGCGCGCAGCATGAACAGCGCCCAGTCGTTACGCCGATCCTCCATCTTCGACCAGAACACCTCGTCCAGCTCGGCCCCGGAAACATACTCTTCGAGCACTTCCTGCATCATGGCCGTGCCTTCCGACCAGTACTCGATGTCCAGATACCGCATCGGCCAGTCCGCGCTCGCCTCGACCAGCGCTTCGCGCTCCGCCGCGGTCGCTTGCGCGGTCTCGCCGTCAGGATCGACGCAGCTCAGCCACTCCCGAGCCGTCATCGGCCGGGGCCGGAGTTCCAGCAGTCCGCAGGCCGACGCGACGTCGATCAGTCCCGCTGGCGGCGGACGTCCGGACGCCAGCCCATCCGCGATGGCCACCGAGAGCCCCGCCTCAAAAACATCGCGCGACACATCGAACAGTTCCGCGTCGCCGTCCTGTCCCGGCATCGCCGCCAGCGCCCCGGCGCCCGAGACGATGAATGCCTCGCCGATGCCGCGCCGGCCTTCGGTGACCGCCGATGCCGCGGCCGGCTCCGCTCCGCCCTCCAGCACGGCGATGAACGCCTGGTTCCCGTCACGATCCGGCAACGAGGCGACGAACCGTTCCGGCCGCCATTCGGGATGCGGCAGGGGTGCGAACAGGCCCCGCCTGCGCGCCTCGCGCAGGGCCTGGTCGAGCAACGCGCGGGCCGGGTCCGCCGGCATCCAGTTGCGCACCAGCGGCACCAGCGCGGCCGACACCGGCTCGACGATCCCCTGCAGGGCCCGTTCGAGAAAGCCGTCCGCCGCACCCGTCCGGACCTCTTCCGACCGGTCAAGCAGCCAGTAGAGCGCGATCCGCCCGCAGGCATCCTTGTCCCGGCACGCGACCTCGCATGCGAATGCCGCGCGCGCCTCGTCCGGGAAGACGCCGATCCGCTCGTCGAGCATCCGGTGCAGCGCCCAGGGCTCGGACTCCAGCACCGGTCGCAGCGCGTCGATCTCCGTATCCGTATCGAACGGAAGGCGTCCGGACTCCCTGAGCGGACCGATCTGCCCGATCAACCGCTCCACCAGCGCCGCCGGCGCCTCGACCTCGGCCCGGGCGTAGGCCATGGTCAGGCCGAGCGTCACGGCCGGCGCGATGCCGTCCAGCAGCGCCAGACCGTCGATCGCCGACGCCGCCTCTTCAAGGAACTTCGTGCCGAGACGCCCGCGGCTCTCCACGTCCATTCGGGCCAGCTCGACCAGCGCCTCGAACAGCTCCAGGCCAAGCCGCCGCTCGCCGTCCTGCCCGTCCACCGCCACCGCGATCAGGCCGGACGCGACACCCGCTGTCCCGAGCAGCGCGATCCTGCGCTCCTGCGCCAGCGCGCGGACGGCGCCCGGTTCCTCGCGGTTCCGCAGCTCGTCCAGGCAGACTCGTATCGGCAGGTCTTCCACCATGGCCGCGTCTTCCGTTGTCCATCGACCGGCGCCGCATCTCAGCGGCAAGTCCGCAATGTCGCACGCCGCGCCTCCGGCTCGATAGTCCCCTGCCCGCATTCGCCGCATCGGCGGCGCCGTGATTCCCCGGCTCCAGGCTGGCCGCACCGCGCCGGCAGGAGGCGGTGGCCTGCCTCTTCCGGGCGCAGCCCGGGGCCGCGAAGCGGCCCTCCGCGCCACCGCCTGGGAGAGCCGCCCATGTCCGCCGACCTCGCCGACATTCCCATCCCGCCCGAGTGCCGGGAGACGATCCGCTCCGGCGCCCTCGTCGCGGTCAATACCAGCGGCGGCAAGGACAGCCAGGCGATGGCCATCCTCCTGTCGCGCATCGTTGCCCGCGAACAGCTCCTCGTCGTCCATGCGCCCCTTGGCGAGGTCGAGTGGCCCGGCACGATCGAGCACATCGAGGCGACGCTTCCCGACGGCGTGCCGCTGATTTTCGCGCCTGTCTCGTCGGGCAAGTCGCTGCTCGACCAGGTCGAGGAGCGCGGCAGGTTCCCCGGAATCCGACAAAGATGGTGCACGGCGTCTAACAAACGCGGCCCCATCGAGCGCGAGCTGCGCCGCTACCTCAAGGCCCATCCGCGCTTCGGCGGGCGCCTGGTGAACTGCCTCGGCATCCGCCGCGACGAGAGCGCCGCGCGCGCGAAACAGGTCCCCTGGCGGCGCAACGAGCGCATGAGCGTCGCCGGCCGTGAGGTGTTCGACTGGCTGCCGATCTTCGGCCTCTCGACGGCGGACGTGTTCCGCATCATCCGCGACGCCGGCCAGTCTCCGCACTGGATCTACCGTCACCTGTCGCGGTGCAGCTGCTCGTTCTGCATTTTCTCCTCGCCCCGGGACTTGCGGACGGCGGCCGAGCTTCGTCCGGACCTCTACCGGCGCTATGCGCAGACCGAGCGCCGCATCGGCCACACGCTCTCCCCGACCGGCAGGCCCCTGCCGGAGTTGACCGGCATTGCCCCGGCCTGCCGCCTGGAAGACCCCACCGGCCTGGACCGCGCCTGACGGACCCGCTGCCCGGCGAAATCGCTGAACGCCGGCCCTGCGCCCGCCCCGTGCGTCGCGCACCGGCGTCACTTCCCAAAACACAACGAGTGGTGGGCCGCTCCGGCGGGGCGAAGGCCGGGCGCCCGGAGGGTGCTCGCGCCGCCTCCCCGCCATTCCGGAGCACGTCCATGACCCAACCCGACACCATCTCCGCGGACTACACGCTCCGCCCGAGCGAAGTCGCCGCGACCCTCGCCCTTCTCGTCGAAGCCCGCCAACCGGCCATGCTTTGGGGAGGGCCGGGGACCGCCAAGTCGATGATCGCCCAGCAGGTCGCGGACGCCGGCAACCGCCGGTATGTCGACGTCCGGGCGCTGCTTCTCGACCCCGTGGACCTTCGCGGCATCCCCTGGCGCGACAGCGACGGGCGCACCCGCTGGGCGCCGCCGGTGTTCCTGCCGCCGACCGACGATGCCGGCCTCTGGCTCATCAACCTCGAGGAGCTCCCGTCCTGCGTGCCGATGGTGCAGGCGGCGCTCTACCAGCTCGCGCTCGAACGCAAGGTGGGCGAGTACGCGCTGCCCGAGGGCGCGTCGCTCATCGCCTGCGGCAACCGCGAGGGCGACCGCGGCGTGGTCCACCGCATGCCGACCCCGCTGGCGTCGCGCTTCGTCCATCTGGAGATCCGGGTCGACGCCGAGGACTGGCTGGCCTGGGGGGCGTCGAACGGGATCGCAGCCGAAGTGCTGTTCTTCATCCAACTGGAGCCCACGCTTCTGCACCAGTTCGATCCGCAGTCCAAGGAGAAGGCGTTCCCGTGCCCGCGGACGTGGGAGTTCACCAGCAACATCGTCCACCGCCGCAACGGCCTCGACGCAGGCGTCGAGCGCGCGCTGTTCCGGGGCACCATCGGCGAGGCCGCGGCGGTCGAGTTCGCGGCATTCCTCAAGGTCTGGCGCGAGCTGCCCCATCCCCGCGCCGTCATCGGCGATCCGGAAAACGCCGACATCCCGGAGAACGCGAGCGCGCTGATGGCGCTCTGCGGCTCGCTCTACCGGCTGGCCTCCGACGTCAACTTCGACGCCATCGTCACCTATGCCGCGCGGCTGCGGCGCGAGGTCGGCGAGTTCCTCGTCGGCTCGTGCGTGCGCCGCGAGCCCGGGCTCCAGCGTTCGCCCGGCTTCATCCGCTGGGCCGCGGCGAAGACCCAGTGAAGGAGACGCCCATGGTCTGGCGCATCGGCCATTACCCGCCCGGCGCCGCGCCGTCGCGCGACTACGCGGTGCGGGCGCCCAGCCTCGATGCAGCGAAGCGCAAGCTCGCCGCCGCCCTCGACGTCCCCCTGTGGACGCTCCGGTAGCACAACCAGGGAGAACACGACCCATGAACCTCATCGACGACGCCATGCAGGTGTCCTTGCGCATCACCGCCTGGTCCGGCCGGCTCTACGACCGCCAGGCGAGCAACCACGTCGCCGTCCACCACGACGCCGCGACCAGCGCCGGGCGCTACAACAAGCGCCTCCTGCCCAAGGCCGCGTTCGCCGCGCTCACCGCTACGGTCAGCGCATGCAGGACCGCGCATTATGAGCAGACCCTGCCGTGGGACGACCAGGGCAGCCGGCTGCTCACCGTCGCCAACTACGAGCATTACACGGAGCTGATGGACGGGTTCCGCGAGCGCATGGTGCGCGAGCGCGCCCGCTTCATCGAGGACTACGACAGCAACGTCGACCAGGCCCGGCTCGACCTCGGCAAGCTCTTCCGCATCGAGGACTACCCCACGAAGGAAGCGCTCCAGGGCAAGTTCTCCATCCGCTACCGCATCACCCCGGTCCAGGACGCCGAGCAGTTCATGGCCAAGCTCGCGACCGACGACGTGGACCGGGTCAGGCGCGACATCGAGCACCAGATCGAGGAGCGCCTCCACGATGCGGTGGGCGATCTCTACCGGCGCTTCGGCGAGGCGGTCGAGCGGGTCTCGGAGCGGTTGCAGGAGGACGAGAGCGGCAAGCCGCTGGTCTTCCGCAACTCGATGATCGAGAACATCCGCAACCTCGTCGACGTGGTGCCGCGCCTCAACATCTTCGGCGACGACGAGCTCGCGCGGCTCTGCGAGCAGGTCAAGGAGAAGATCGCGAACGTCGAGCCGGATGCCCTCCGCCCATCCAAGTCCTTCGACCCCATCGCCCGTGCGCGCGTGAAGCGCGACGCCGACGAGCTGATGGAGAAGTTCGCGGGTTACTTCGCGGCGCCCGTAGAGCCGGCGCGGGAGGCCGCGTGATGGCCGCCCGCGTGCTCGAGGAATCCGCGCAGCGCGTCAGCGACGGCGTGACCGAGCTCCTGCGCAAGCAGCCCTTCTTCGGGAGCCTCGCCCTGAGGCTCCCGCTCAGGGCCGACCCGAGCCGGGAGACTCTGGCGAGCGACGGGCACGAGATCCGCTACTCGCCCCGGTGGGTGGCCGCCACCGACGCGCATGTCATCGAGACAGCGATGGCGCGCGTGGTCATGGCGTGCGCGTTGAAGCATCACACGCGCCGGGGCGAGCGCGACCCCGAGCGCTGGCAGCTCGCTTCGCAGCTCGTGACCCACGCGCTCATCCGCGATGCCGGTTTCACCCTGCCGCCCGACGCCGAGGCGTGGGACGGGGTGAGCGTGGAGGAGGCGTACGACCGCCTGCCCGAACCGCAAGAGGACGATTCCGGCGGCGACGGCGACGCGCCTCCGGCTGGCGGCGCGATGGCCGCCGCCGCGGCCGGCCAGGCATCCGCAGCCGGCGATGGCGATGACGATTCGCCCGACGGGCCCGCGGACACGCCCGACGGCCCCGACAATGACGACGACTCCGGAAAGCCCGATGACGATGGCGGTCAGGGGCAGGCCGGTTCGGGCGATAACCGCCAGGACCAGGACCATGCGGGCACCCACGGCCAGGGCCCGGATGGAGATTCCGATGCGCCGGCGAGCCACGATCCCTCCGGCACCGGCGAGATCATGGACGCGGGCGCCCGCGGCGACGGCGGCGACGGTGAGGGTGAATCGCCGGTGGACGTCACCGCCGAGGAGCAGGTTTGGGACGAAGCCATGCACCAGGCCATGAACCTCGCGAGGGCCGAGGGCAAGCTGCCGGGCGGGGTCGAGGAGACGGTACGGAACGCCCACGCGAGCACGCTCGACTGGCGGAGCCTCCTGCGCCGCTACATGACCGACGCCGCGCGCCGCGACTATAGCTGGAGCCTCCCCAACCGGCGGTTCATCGACGGCGGTCTCTATCTCCCCTCCATCCGCTCGGAGGGCATGGACGCGATCGCCGTCATCATCGACACCTCGGGCTCGCTGCCGGCCCAGACTCTTGCCGACTTCTGGGCCGAGCTCCGCGAGGTCGCGGCCGAGATCCAGCCCGAGAGCGTTCATGTCCTCCAGGTCGATGCGGCGGTCCAGGACGCGGCCGAGTACGCGCCCGACGACCTCCCCGACGAGATCGTCGTCAAGGGGCGCGGCGGCACCGACTTCCGCCCGGGCTTCGAATGGCTCGACGAGCGGGGGATACAGCCGGGCGTCTGCCTCTACTTCACCGACATGCTGTGCTCCGACTACCCCGCGGCCGAGCCCGACTTCCCCACGATCTGGGTGAATTATTCCAGCGTCCCATCGGAGTGGAACCGCGAACCCTGGGGCGAGCGCATCGACATCGGCTCCGACCGGAGGGGCTCGCCATGAAGCGCGCGATTCACGGCGCCCCGGCCGAGGCGCTGCGGCAGGCACTCGAAGCCCTGGCCCAGCTCTCGTTCTGGATTTCCTGGACCTCGGACCCCGACCTCACCCCGGAACCCGTCGTCAGCGCCCGCTGCATTCGGGACGCCGCGAAGGCGCTGCGCAAGGCCGCCCGCCTGCTCGACGAAGCCGCCGACCGGGCCGACCCGCCGCCCGACAACGCCCGGCGCGCGGCCCCACCCGTCTCCGGCCCGTATCCGGACGACGCCTCCGGGGGCGACGCCGGCCAACGCGCCGCCGACGCCCGAGACCCGCAGCAACAGCAGCCCGAGGCGGAGCCGAGCACGGTCCGGGCGGGCGCGTGCCGGCCGGAGAGGGCCGTCTCCCGCGCGTCCGTTCATCCATCGACGGAGATTCGCATGAACCACATCGCCCCCCCGCCCGAGCCGGCGATCCGGGACATCCCGCTTTGCCATCTCGCGCTTGCGCCCGAGAACGTGCGCAAGACCCCGCCCGACGAGGCCGCCGACGCCCAGCTCATCGCGTCCATCAAGGCGCACGGCCTGCTGGAAAACCTCGTCGCCCGCCCCGACGAACCCGCCGCGGACGGCGCCGAGCGCTTCGCCGTCGTCGCCGGCGGGCGGCGCCTCGCAGCCCTCGTCGCGCTCGTCAAGGAAGGCTGGTTCAACGCCCTCCATCCGGTGCCCTGCAAGATCGCCGCGAACGGCAACGCGGGCGAGCTGTCGCTCGCGGAGAACGTCGTGCGCATCGCGATGCACCCGGCCGACCAGGTGGTCGCGTTCAGCCGGCTCGCGCAGGACGGCGCCACCGTCGCCGCGATCGCTGCGCGCTTCGGCGTCACCGAGCGTCTGGTTGAGCAGCGCCTGCGGCTCGGCAACGCCGCGCCCGAGCTGCTCGACGCCTACCGCGCCGACGAGATCGACCTCGAGACGCTGAAGGCGTTCTCGGTCACCACCGATCACGACCGCCAGCGTGCGGTGTGGGAGCAGGTGTCGGGGCAGGGCTACCGGCCCTCGGCCTGGCAGGTGAAGCGCATGCTGACCGAGGAACGGGTGCCTGCCGGCTCGCCGATGGCGCGCTTCGTCGGCGTCGCCGACTACGAGGCCGCCGGCGGCCCGGTGCTGCGCGACCTCTTCGCCGACGAACACGCGCACGGGGTGTGGCTGGAGGACCCGGCGCTGCTCATCGAGCTCGCCATAAGCAAGCTCCAGGCGGCCGCCGACGAGCTCGCGACCCGCTGGAAGTGGGCCGAGGCGATGGTGGACGTCGACTGGAGCGCCACCGCGCGCTTCGGACGCATCCATCCCGAGCCCGGCGAGCCGACCGACGAAGAGAAGGCCGAGATCGAGAAGCTCCGCGCCCGCCACGACGAACTCGTCAACATGGACGAGGCCCAGTGGACGGACGCGCTGGTCGAGGAGGCCGAAGCCATCGAGCCCCGCCTCGACGCGATCGAAGCTCAGGTCGAAGCCCGCGCCCGGTTCAAGCGCGAGGATTTCGCGATGGCCGGGTGCATCGCCACCATCGGGCGCGACGGCTCGCTCCAGGTCATCCAGGGGCTGGTGAAGCCGGAGGACATGCCGAAGCCGGCCGAGCCCGATGCCGCCGGTGCCGCCACGCAGTCCGCGGATGGCGACGACACCGATACCGGAACCGATTCCGGCCGCATCGCCGGACCGGCCATGTCCACGCCGGCGCAACCGCCGAAGGATCGCGAGGCCGAGGCGCGCAGGGAAGCCGGTGTCGGCATCGGGCTCGCCGACGACCTGCGTTCGGTCCGCACCGCGCTGGTGAAGGCGCATCTCGCCGAGGACTTCGAGGCGGCTTTCGACCTGACGGTCTTCCAGCTCGTGCGCGCGGTGTTCGCCAGGGGCTACACCACGTCCTGGCACGCGCTCGACATCGCCTTCAACGAGACCGCCGACCGGCCGACCAACCGGACCAACGACGACGACTTCGCCGGCTGGAGCCCGGGCGAGGCGATGCTCGCGGACTGGTCGCACCTGCCCTTCGAGTGGATGGAGGGCGACGACGACGCGGCCTGCTTCGCGGAGCTCCGGGCGTTGCCCCGCGCCGACAAGGAGAAGCTGTTCGCGGCTGCGGTCGCGCGCACGGTGAAGGGCCAGCTCGCCTTCGAGCACGACGCGCGGCCCGAGCTCGAAGCCACCGTCGCCCGCCTCGACATCGACTTCGCGAAGCACGTCCGGCCGAATGCCGACCTGTTCTGGTCGCGCATCAAGAAGAGCCACATCCTCGACATCGCCCGCCAGACTCTCGGCGCGGCGTGGGCCTCGGCACGGTCGAAGTACAAGAAGGCCGATCTCGCCAAGGCGATGGAGGAGGCGTTCGCGGCCGGCACGCCCCCGGTCGGCATCGGCGCGACGATGCACGCCGCGGCGCTCGCCTGGACCATGCCGGGGTTCGCGGCGTTCGATACGGGCGGCGCCGACCCCGTCGACGCGACGCAAGCCGCCTCCGCCGACAAGCCCGCGGAAACCCCGGACGCATCCGGGGATGCCACGGCCGGGGCCGGTGGTTCCTCCGCCGCCCCGGAACCGGACGGCGCCAAGGCCCCGGAAGGCCCTGCCGAGGGCAACGGCCATGACGCATCCTCGGTCGCGGAGGGCGAGGGCGGCGCGGAGCCGGTGAACGGGGAAGGCAGGGGCGAGGACCGTCCCGCCGACCCCTCAGTCGCCGACGCCATCGACGCGATGAACGCGGTTCCGACCGCCGACGGCGGGCCCCGCGTCATCGTGCAGACGGTCGGCCCGGTCAACGGACAGGCTCCCGACTCCGATCCGCTGGACATCCCGGAGTTCCTGCGCCGCGTCCACTGACCGCCTGCCCCGGGTTGAACGCCCCGTCCGGACCATCGCCGGGCGGGGCGCTTCCTTTTCCGCATCCATCACGGAGAGCGCACATGAACGACACCGCGACCATCCGCGCCCGCATTCACGACAGCGCCATCAAGCGCGTCACCCGGACGTTCGCCGCCAGCATCGGCGAGGTGTTCTCGGAGACCTTGCAGAACAGCCGCAGGGCCGGCGCCACGCGGATCCGCGTCGCCATCGCCGGCCCGGCCGATACCGGCCCGCTCACCGTCACCGTGACCGACGACGGCGCCGGCATCGTGGACCCCGCCGTCCTGCTGTCGTTCGGCGAGAACGGCTGGAGCGAGGACCTGGTGCGCCGCGAAGACGCGGCAGGAATGGGCATGCTGAGCCTCGCGCGGCGCGGCTGCACGGTCTCGTCCCGGTCGCGCGCCACGAGCGGCGGCGACCCCGTGCCCGGGTGGCGCGTCGAGCTCTTGCCCGCGCATTTTCTGGGCGAGGTCGAGGCCGAGGTTCATCCGGCCGATGGCGCGCCCTGGCCGCACGGCACCGCCGTCACGTTCCGGGCCTCCGGGTCCGAGGACGCCGAGCGCATCCGCCGGGCCATCGAGCAGGCGGCACGGCACTATCCGCTCCCCGTCATGTTCGAGGACCTCCCCGGCACCCCTGCCGGAGGCGAGCGGCTCGACCGCCGCGCCTTCCTCGACGGCGCGCTCCACGTGGAGCGCTGGCGCGGCCTCGTGTTCGGCGCATTCAAGGACCGCTGGTACGGCTTCGGCCTGAACGATCCCGACGTCAACTTCCACGGCCTCACGGTCTCCGCACAGCTTCCCAGGGTCGAGTCGGTCACCGGGGAGTGCTGGACGGTCGGCGCCGACATCGTGGACTGCCCCGAGCTGGAGCTCGTGCTGCCCGCGCGCAAGGAGCCGGTCGAGACCGCGTTCCTCGAAGAGATGCGCGAGGCCGCAAGGCTCGCCATCTACCGCGCCATGGCCGCCGATCCGGACCCGCGCCCCTCCTTCGCCGACCGCAAGCGCGCGCACGAGGCCGACATCGACATCGCCCCGCCGCCGCCCGAGCTCCTGCCCTGGCGCCCCGGGCTCGCGGACGTCGACGACTGGCGCGAGCCGCCCAGGCGCGAACCGGTCGGCCCCGATGCGCTCCTCATGGCGTGCGATTCCGAGCCGCCCGAGGACCAGGCGCTGTGGCGGGCCGCCGAGCGCAATGGCATTGCCGGCCGGCTGTTCGAGCCCGACCGCCGGCTGGAGGGCTATGCCTGGTACAACGCCATCGCCCGCGTCTCCGCCATCAACATCGAGGTCACGACCGACGGCAGGACCTGCTCGCTTGACGCCTATGCCCTGGCCGGAGGTGTCCATCCGCGCCCGGAGTCCGTTCAGCAGCGGCCGGACGCGATCCGCATCGGGCTCGCCGTCACGCCGCGCGAGGGACCGCGCCGCATCGTGGACCTCGACGCCGATCTCGCCTTCGCCGGCGACGCCTGGTCGTGGGCGGCAGATTCCCTGCCGCTGGTGACGCCGGACAGCGAACTCGAGCCCTGGCAGCTCGCGCAACTGATCCGCGCCGCCTTCTTCTCCGCCAGCGACGATTCGGATGCGGATTCGTGGGAGACCCAGCGGACCGCCTTCGAGACCGAGGCGCTCCACGCAGCCACGAGGCTCCTGGTTTCGGACGACGCCGCGCGGCGCAGCTCCATCGCCGACGCGGTCACGCGCGAGCTGTTCTGGCTCATCCCGCACGACCGCGGCGCGGAGATTTCGGTGCGCGACCGCAAGGTGACGGTGACCCTCGGCGCGCCCACCGCACAGGCCGCCGCCGGCTGACCCCGGCACCGGTCGGAACCGCCGCCACGCCATCCACTGCAACCGCCAGCCCCCGGCCGCCTGGAGCCCGGCCGGCGTCCGTTCGGACGAGCGGGGGGCGGGGCGCGGGAGCGTCCGGTCCCTCCGCGTCCCGTTCCCGTCTCACCGGAGGTCCGACCATGAAGACCCACGCCGAATCCCGCCCGGCGCCCGCCGCTATCCCCGCCGCGCCGCCCGGGTGCGCCGACGGGGCCAGGAAGCGCGCCATCGCCCAGGCCCTCTGGACCGAGATCCACTGGCTGATGCCAACCGACCGCGCCGTCACCATCACCGTCGACGGCGACGACATCCGCGTCGCGTTCGGCCCGCCGCGCACGGTCGGCCGGCCCGCCGTCCACTGACCGGAGGCGCCGATGAAACTCCTCACCAAGGCACAGCGCGAGCGACTGCTGAAAAACGGCAGAAACCGCCAGCGCGACCATCCACCTACCGTGAAATTCTTCAACCCCACCGGGGCGGCGACCTGGCTCTTCTCGGAGCTCGACGAGGACGGCGACACGCTCTTCGGCTTGGCCGATCTCGGCTTCGGCACGCCGGAACTCGGCTATTCGAGCCTCGCCGAGATCGCCGCGACCCGGGTCCGCTGGGGCTTGTGTATCGAGCGCGACCTGCACTTCGAGGCGAAGCAACCGCTCAGCGTCTACGCCGAGGCCGCGCGCGCCGCCGGGCGCATCGTCGAGCGCGGACCCGAGCTCGACGCCGCCGCGAACGCCCGCCGGGCCACGGCCGCCACCCGGCCGGACCGTTCACCCGCCCCATCGCATACCGGGAGGTAACGCCCGGTTGCCCGGCTTCCCACCGAAGGCCCCCGGGCCATCCCACCATCCGCGCGGCGCTCCGGCACTTCCCCGCGGAGGCGTCCGCCACGAGGCACGCACATGAAAACCACCCGAGACTTCCGGCCGCTGTCGGACCGCTACGGCTTCGACAGCGGTCCGTGCTCATACGCCAACGGCTTCGCGCAAGTCGACACCCGCCAGGACGCTTCCTACTACGGCACGTGGTGTTCGCCGGCAAATCGCACGATCGTCAGTTTCTGCGAGGGCGACCTCACCACGACGGTCTGCGAGAGCGACGAGGAGTTTGTCTCCCAGATTCGCGAGCTGGCCGCGTGGAACGACGAAAGCGGCTACGGCCCGATGAAGATCGACGCCCTGTCCCACGACGCATTGCGCGAGGCGTTCGAGAGCCTCGGCCTCGCCGACCTGCTGCACTGAGCGCAGTTCACCGGCGAGCGCCAATGCCGCCCGCCCCGCCGATTCCCCCTGCAATGCACCGCAGATGCGCCGTCGCCGTGGGCGCATTCCCGGAGGATTGACCATGCCCCGCACCGTCGAGACCGTCGTCTATGCCATCGAGGGGCTGACCGAGGCGGCCAAGGAAACGGCCCGCGCCTGGTATCGCGAGACCTGTCTCGAACACGAGTGGTACGACTTCGTGTTCGAGGATTTCGAGACGATCTGCCGGATCCTCGGCGTGACGCTCCGGACCAGCCCCGTGAGGCTCATGGGTGGCGGCACGCGGGAGAAGCCTCATTTGTGGTTTCGCGGTTTTTCCAGCCAAGGCGACGGAGCGAGCTTTGAAGGCGCCTTCAGCCATGCCTGTGGCTCTGCCAGGGCCATCCGCGCCCATGCACCCAAGGATGAGGAGCTGCACCGCATCGCGGACGAGCTGCAGGCGGTCCAGAAGCGCAACTTTTTCCAGCTCGGCGGTTCCATCCGGACGCGCGGCAACTACTGCCACGAGCACAGCATGGCGATCGAGGTCGAGCGCGACAGCCCGACCTGGCAGCCGATGACGGACGGCGCCGAGGACGCCGTAATCGAGGCGCTGCGCGACCTCGCGCGCTGGTTCTACCGCCAGCTCGAACGCGAGTACGACTACCTCACCTCCGACACCGCGGTCGACGAGTCCATCGCCATCAACGGATACACGTTCACGGCGGAAGGCCGCCGCTTCGGCTGATCCGGCCGGCCGTCCCCGTCATGGCGGCCTCGACGGGCGCGCCGCGCACACCCTCCCCATAGCACCGCGCCGCCCCCACACCGCCGGGCGCCCGGGCGCCGCCGCCGCCTGATTCCGCTCGTCCCCGGCCCGCGTCGTCCCGAGGCGAGGCAGCCGGCCGGGGGCAGGCCCGGCGAAGCGGCGCGCGAGTCCTCGCCCGCGCCGCCCGGCCGGCTCTTCCACGTCCTTCCACTTCGGAGAACGCCATGCTCGACGCCCAATCGGCGCCGGGTGCGTCCGCGCGCCCGCAGCTTCCTCCCGTATCCGTTCCGGCCTCCGGCTCCGAATCCAGCGCCCCGGACGGCTCCGCGCCGCTCCTCGACGCGGCCCGGAGCCTGCTCCCCGTGCTCGAAGCCGGCCGGCCCCTCGACGCGCCGACGCTGCGCGACGCCATGACCCGCGCTCATGGCGCGAGCGACGCCGAGGGCGCCTGGGTCTGGAAGGACGCCTACGAGGCGGCCGAAGCCGCCGTGGTGATGTTCGTCCGCCGCTACGGGCGCGCCATGCGCCAGCGGGCCGGGGCGGGTTCGAACGGCCCCCGCAGGATGCTGGACATGCTCACGGCCGTCGCCGCGCTGGAGCCCTCGCACACCAAGCGCTCCGAGGCGCAGGTCCGGCTCCAGCAGTTCTCGACCCCGCTTCCGCTCGCCTACGCCGCATTGCGGGCCGCCGCCGTCCGGCCGGGCGACGTCGTGCTGGAGCCTAGCGCCGGCACCGGCATGCTCGCGGTGATGGCGCAGTGCGCGCTCGGCAAGGCCGCCGCCGGCCACCTGCACCTGAACGAGATCGCGGCAGTCCGCGCCGCGCTTCTCGCGGGACTCTTTCCCGGCACCGCCGTCACGCGCCACAACGCCGAGGCGCTGGCCGACTTCCTGCCGGGCGTCCGGCCGGCCGTCGTGCTGATGAACCCGCCGTTCTCGGCAACGCCGGGGATCGAGCGCATCCGCCACGACGCCGATCTGCGCCACCTCCGCTCGGCCTTCTCGATGCTGCCCCCGGGCGGGCGGCTCGCCGCCATCACCTCGGCCCACTGCGTGCCCGGCGATGCCGCCTGGCGCGGCGCCTTCGCCGACCAGACCGTCCGCACCGTGTTCACCATGGCCATCGACGGGCGCGCCTATGCCCGGCGCGGCACCGGCTTCGACACCCGGCTCACCGTCGTCGAGCGGAGCGCGGAGCCCGGCATCGCGGTGGACGGCCAAGCCCGCGCCGCCACGCCCGCCGCGCTGCTCGACGCGGTCATCGCGCACGTGCCGCCGCGCCTCCCCATCGGTCCCGAGCCGGTCCGGCCCGCGCCCGCCGCCGTCGCCGGCCGCGACCTCTTCGGCAATGCGGTCGCGCCGCCGAAGACCGGGAAGCCGGCCGCCCCCTCGCCGAAATCCGCCCATGACTGGGGTCCGGTCGTCGAGCTCGCCGTCGAGACGGCGGCGCCGGAGACCGGCGCAGGCGCACCCGCCGCCGCCTCCACCGCCGGCCCCTACGAGCCGTGGCGCCCGAGCGTCGCGCGGGTGCCGGGCGCCATCGAGCACCCGACCCCGCTCGTGCAGTCCGGCGCGATGGCCGCCGTGCCCCACCCCGTGCCGGCGTACCGCCCCATTTGTCCCGAGCGCGTGGTGACCGACGGGTTGCTGTCCGACGCCCAGCTCGAGAGCGTGGTCCTGGCGGGGGAGGCCCATTCGCGCCACCTCGCCGCCGACTACCGCATCGGCTCGGGCTGGGAGACCGTCCACCGCTGCCGCGACGAGGACGGGGAGGACATCGACACGTCCTTCGTCACCGACGAAGGGGAAACGCTCTCGGCTCCGGTCCGGTTCCGCCGCGGCTGGATGCTGGGCGACGGCACCGGGGCGGGCAAGGGCCGCCAGGTCGCCGCCATCGTGCTCGACAACTGGCTCCGCGGCCGCAAGCGCGCCCTCTGGCTCTCGCAATCCGACAAGCTGGTCGAGGACGCGCGCCGCGACTGGACCGCGCTCGGCGGACGCGACGACGACGTCATCCCGCTCGGCAAGTTCCGCCAGGGTGCGGAGATCCCGCATTCCGAGGGCATCCTGTTTGCGACCTACGCGACGCTGCGCTCGCCGGCCCGCCAGGGCAAGCCCTCGCGGCTCGACCAGATCGTCGCCTGGCTCGCGGGCTCGCTCGACGAGGACGACCGCCACGGCTTCGACGGCGTCATCGTCTTCGACGAGGCGCATGCGATGGCCAACGCGGCGGGGTCCAAGGGCAATCGCGGCGAGGTCGCTCCATCGCAGCAAGGGCGCGCGGGGCTCAGGCTCCAGAACGCGCTCCCCGATGCCCGCATCGCCTACGTCTCGGCGACCGGCGCCACCACCGTCCCCGGTCTCGCCTACGCGGGGCGCCTGGGCCTCTGGGCCGCCGGCGAGACGCCGTTCGAGAAGCGCACCGACTTCGTCTCCGCGATGGAGGCGGGCGGGGTCGCCGCATTGGAGGTCGTCGCACGCGATCTGAAGGCCCTCGGGCTCTACCAGGCCCGCGCGCTCTCTTACGACGGCGTCGAGGTCGACATCCTCGAACACCCGCTGAGCGACGCCCAGCGGCGCATCTACGATGCTTACGCCGGCGCCTTCAAGGTCATCCACCACAACATCCAGGAGGCGCTGAAGGCGACCGGCATCACCGAGGGGGAGTCCACTCTCAACAAGAACGCGAAGTCCGCCGCCATGAGCGCCTTCGAGGGCGCGAAGCAGCGCTTCTTCGGGCACCTGTTGACCAGCATGAAGTGCCCGAGCCTCATCCGCGCGATCGAGGCCGACCTCGATTCCGGCCGCTCGCCCGTCGTCCAGCTCGTCTCCACCGGCGAGGCGCTGATGGAGCGGCGCATCGCCGAGATCCCGGCATCGGAGTGGGACGACATCAACGTCGACCTCACCCCGCGCGAGACCGTCATCGAGTTCCTGGCCCACGCCTTCCCGGTGCAGCTTCAGGAGCCGTTCACCGACGACGAGGGCAACGTCATGAGCCGGCCCGTGTTCGACGAGGACGGCAACCCGGTCATCTGCCAGGAGGCCGCCCAGCGCCGCGACGCGCTCATCGAGAAGCTCGCCTCTCTGCCGCCGGTTCCGTCGGCGCTCGACCAGATCGTGCAGCATTTCGGGCACGACGCGGTGGCAGAAGTCACCGGGCGCTCGCGCCGGGTGCTGAAGATCACCGATGCGCGCGGCGAGCGCCTCGCGCTCCGCACCCGGCCCGCCTCGGCCAACCTCGCCGAGACCGCCGCGTTCATGGACGGAAGCAAGCGCATCCTCGTCTTTTCGATGGCGGGCGGCACCGGCCGGAGCTATCACGCCGATCTCGCCTGCGGCAACACCGAGCGGCGTATCCACTACCTGCTGGAGCCCGGCTGGCGGGCCGACCAAGCCATCCAGGGGCTCGGGCGCACGCACAGGACGCACCAGGCATCGGCGCCGCTCTTCCGCCCCGTCGCCACCGACGTGAAGGGCGAACGGCGGTTCATCGCCACGATCGCGCGGCGGCTCGACTCGCTCGGCGCGATCACGCGCGGTCAGCGCGATTCGCAGACCGCGATGGGCGGCGACCGGGCGCTGTTCCGCGAGAGCGACAACCTGGAGAGCCTGTACGCCAAGACGGCGCTCCGCCAGTTCTACATGGCGCTCTGGCGGGGCGCCATCGAGGGCTGGTCGCTTGCCGACTTCGAGGAGGCGACCGGCCTCAAGCTCATCTACGAGGGCGCCCTCAAGGAAGACCTTCCGCCCATGTCGCGGTTCCTGAACCGCCTGCTCGCGCTCCCCATCGCCGAGCAGAACCAGCTCTTCGCGGCATTGGAGACCCGCATCGAGTCCAACATCGAGCAGGCGATGGAGGCCGGCAGCTACGAGGTCGGCGTCGAGACGGTGCGCGCCGACTCGCTCGACATCGCCGGCCGCGAGACGCTGTATGAACATCCCCGCACCGGGGCCGTCACCGACCTCGTCGAGATCGTCCGCCGCGACCGGCTGGAGCCCACCACCGCCGACGCCGCGCTCGACAACGGCGCCCGAGACCCCGGACCGGACGGCAAGCCGTCACTGGTGGTCAACGCCCGCTCGAAGCGCGCCGCCGTCCTGCTGCCCGCGCCGTCGCGCCTGTTCGACGACGGCGGAGTCCAGGAGCGGACGCGCCTCGTCCGGCCCGCCACGCGCGAGACCATGGCGCGGGCGGAGCTCGACGCCTCCAACTGGCGCCCGGCGGACGAGGCGACTTGGCGCGCGCTCTGGGAGCACGAAATCGCCGAGCTGCCGACTCACCGGGAATCGCGTTTCTGGCTCGCCGCCGGCCTGCTGCTCCCCATCTGGGACCGGCTGCCGTTCGAGAACATGCGCGTGCGCCGGCTCGCCACCGACGCGGGCGAGGCGCTCATCGGCCGCGTGCTCGACGCCGAGCAGGTCCGGGCCGTGCGCACCAGCTTCGGCCTCGGCGGCGACTTCGCCATGACCGGCGCCGAAGCGTTCGAGGCGGTCATGGGACGCGGCACCGCGCTCGCCCTCGCCAACGGATGGCGGCTCGCGCGCCGGCGCATCATGGGCGCCGACCGCGTCGAGATCGAGGGACCCGCCGACACCGATGTCGGCGTGCTCCGGCGCATCGGCTGCACGGTGGAGATCGTCTCGTACCGCGCCCGCGCGTTCGCCCCCGCCGCCCGGGTGCTCGACCGCGTCCTCGAACGCTGGCCGATCGCAGCCTGAGCCCCGCCCGCGCTATACGTATTGCCGGCCCGCCGTCCTCTGGCGGCACCGGCCCGTCCGCTACCATCGCCCGCGCCGCCGATGCGTGGGTACGTACCGCCGGCCCGCCGGCCGCCGCACCGACTCCATCAGGAGGAGCCCAGCAATGACCGCGCAGACCCTGCCCGACGAACCCAACTTCTGCTTCGTGCCGGCCTACGACATCGAGACCGAGGTGCAGCAGATCCGCATCGTCATCGAGGGCCTCGATGGGCACGTCCCGACCGCCCTGATCGCGCTTCATCTCGACGACGCGCTCACAATCTGCGACAAGCTGAACCGGCGTCTCGGCCTGGACCGTGATGCCTGGACGGCGATGGCCGCCGCGTCCATGCGCGCCGGGGACGAAGACCCCGACGCCAACGGCTGGAACTGACCGCGCGCGCCGAAACCCGGCGCCGGCCGACGATTGCGTATTCTATACAAACGCTATATTTTCCACACCAAGACCGCACCCCCTACGCTCCGGACGAAGGAGACCGGCATGCCTCAGGTGAACTTCCGCACGTCCAGCGAGCGCCTGGCCGTCATCGACCGCGCCGCCGCGATCCGCGGCGTGTCCCGCACCGAGTTCGTGCTCCGGTCGAGCGAAGCGGCGGCGATCGAGATCCTGAACGAGCGTCCCGTCATCGCCCTCGACGACGAGGCGTGGGACGATTTCGTCGCCGCGCTCGACGCGCCGGTGGAGCTGGACCCCGCCGTGAAGGCGCGTTACGCGCGCCGGCCCCAGTGGGACCGGTAGGACCGCCCGAGCCGCTCAGCCCCCGCCACGACGTCTCGCAGTTCTCCTCGGGCGTCCCCACCCTGGATGCATGGCTGCGGGGCAAGGCGCGGCTGAACGAAGCCAAGGGCGGCGCCCGCACCTACGTCACCTGCGACGGCGACCGGGTGGCGGGGTTCTACAGCCTCGCCGCCAGCTCGGTGGAGCGGCGCCGGGTGTCGTCGCGGGTCGGGCGCGGCATGCCGGACCCGGTCCCGGTCATTCTTCTCGGACAGCTCGCGGTCGACGAGCACTACCGCGCCCGGCGCCTCGGCTCCGACCTCCTGGTCGATGCGGCGGGGCGCTGCCTAGCCGCCGCCGGCATGGTCGGCGCCCGCGCCATCGTCGTGCAGGCCATCGACCAAGGGGCCGCGGCGTTCTACGCGAAGTTCGGCTTCCACCCGTTCTCCGACCGCGAGCCGCTCATGCTGATCCTGCGGATGTCCGAAATCGAAGGGCTGTTGCGGGCATAGGCCCCGCTCCGGCCCCCTGCTGCGCAGCCGGCCCGGCGTCGGCCGCGCTCACCCGCGCCGCACCAGCCAGTACCACCCGATCCACGCCGGCACGCTGAACACCACCGCCGAGAGCACCAGCGCGACCGGCCCCGCCACCAGGGACGCCACAACCGTGCCCGCGCCGAGCGCGGCCCCCGCCACCTAGGCGGCGCGCCGGTAGCCGAGACACCACAGCCGCCGGCACCCGAATGCGAGCGGCAGCCCGCCGGGCACCGCCACCGCCAGCCAGCCAGCCCTCGCCTGCACCGCCGCCAGCCACATGCCGGGCTCCGCCGCCGGCCCGCCGTCCGCCCCGAGGCGCACGAGCGCCGAGGCCGCCACCCCGGCCGGCAGCCACAGCAGCGCCAGGGCCCGGAACCGCCACCGGCCCGTCGATTGCCGTCTCGCCATGCCTCACCCGCCCCGGGACAGAGATACCGCCGGAATCGTAGCGGGCAAGACCGCGGCGTGACCACTCCCGTCCGGGAGGGCGAGCGGAGCGGGCGCGAGGGCGAGGCCGGGAGGCGCGGAGCGAGCGCCTCCGGGCCGTTCCCCCACGCTGCCGAGGATGGACCCGTCATGCCGACCGACGCCCCGAGCACCCCCGCCGTCCGCTCCGAGACCGCCGCGCCCCATGCCGCGCCCGGCGCCGCCTCGCCACCGCACGAGGCGGTCCTCGCCCGCATCGAGCGCGCGGGGCCCGCCGCCCTCGACGACCACGAGCTCCTCGCGCTCGTCGGCATCCGCGTCGACGCCGCGACGCTGGCCGCCGCGGGTGGACTCCGCGAGCTCCTCGACGACCCCGACGACCTGCTGCGCGTGATGCTGCTCGCGCCCGAGAACCGGGCACGGGTTCACGCGCTGCACGAAGTCCACGCCCGCTGGATGGAGGCCCGCCTTCGCCGCGACGGCGGCCCGCTCACCTCGCCGGCCCGCACCCGGCGCTACATCGAGGCCCGCCTGCGCGGTTACCGCAACGAGGTCTTCGCGTGCCTGTTCCTCGACAACAGGCACCGCATCATCGCGTTCGAGGAGTTGTTCCGGGGCACCCTGGACGGCGCCTCCGTCCATCCGCGCGTCGTCGTGCGCCGGGCGCTCGGGCACAACGCCGCCGCGCTCGTGTGCGCCCACAATCACCCGAGCGGCTGTGCGGACCCAAGCCCCGCCGACCGCGCCATCACCAAACGCCTCGCCGAAGCGCTCGCGCTCGTCGACGTGCGCCTCATCGACCACTTCGTCGTCGGCGACGGCGAATCGGTCTCGTTCTCCGAGCTCGGACTCCTCTGACCGCGCCGCCGCACCTCGCCCGGGCTCAGCCGCCGGCCCGACATCCTCCGCCACGGCGTTCGAGGACAGGCGGCGGAGGGCGAAAGCCGCGCATGAAGAGAGAGCGTGCGGGGCCGTCATCATCGCCCGGAGGGATCACGACATGACGCATTCCACCTATGCCGGCATCGGCGCCCGCGCCACACCCCCCACCGTTCTGGCCGCCATGACGAAGTTGGCCAGCTGGCTCGCGCGCACGGGCTGGCACCTGAACAGCGGCGGCGCGAAGGGGGCCGACTCCGCGTTCGCCGAAGGCGCGCCTCCCCACCTGCGGACGCAGTTCCTGCCCTGGCGCGGCTACAACGGCCTCGACGGCGAGGACTGCCTCCACCTGACCGGGTTCGAGCACGGCGCGTGCATGGACTACGCCGCCCGGCTGCATCCCGCCTGGGACCGCTGCTCGCCCGGCGCGCGCCTGCTCCATGGGCGCAACGTCGCCCTTATTCTCGATCCGGAGCTGACCAACCCCGTCGATGCGGTGGTCGCGTGGAGCGCGGGCGGGGCCGTCACGGGCGGTACCGGCATGGGCATCCGCATCGCCGAATCCCGCGCCATCCCGGTCCTCAATCTCGGGACCATGCCGCCCCGCGCGGTGTGCGAGCGCCTGCTGGCCATCCGCCGCGCGTGCTGACCCGCCGTCTCCGTCCTTCGAGCCAGAGCGCTGCTGCGAGCCGGGCGAACGCCCGGCAGGGGGAGGGAGGTGGGCTCCCGTCCCGATGCCGGGCGCGGCAACCGGCACAGGAGACTCAGCGATGTTCGATTCCGACACCCAGCCGCCATCCGGCCCCGACCTGCTCGCACTGCTCGGCCTCGATGGCCGTGCCATCCGCACCATTCTCGAAGAACCGGCTCCCTTCGACCCCCGGGGCGACGAATCGGAGTGAGAGGGAAGCGAGGAGAAGGTGAACGGAAGGGGGTTCGGGAGAGTGTCCCGGCCCCCGGCCGCTTCGCAACCCATCGTCATCATCCAGACCATGAAGGAGATACCCCATGGCTTTCGGAATCAACCGCGCGGAACTCGTGGGCCGCCTCGGCGCCGACGTCACCGTCAACCACCTCGCGTCCGGCGGGCGCGTGGCCAACATGAGCATCGCGACCGACGAGTCGTATATCGAGAAAAATTCCGGGAACAAGGTCGACAAGACCGAGTGGCACCGGGTCGTGACCTTCCAGGACGGGCTCATCGACATGCTCGCCAAGCACGCGACCAAGGGCCGGCTCATCTACGTCTCGGGCAAGCTCCAGACCCGCCGGTGGCGCAAGGACGGCGAGGACTCCGACCGGTTCTCGACCGAGATCCTGCTGGTGCCGGGCGGACGCGTACAGTTCTTCGACAAGCCGAACGGCAACGGCGCCCCTGCGGCGGATGCCCAGGCGCCCGCGAACGGCCCGGCGATGCCGGCCGGCGGCACCCCGGCGCCCTCGGACCTGGACGACGATATCCCGTTCTAGGGGACGTCTCCGCTTCTCTTCCCTCCCGACTCGGGGACCGGCGTTTCGGCGTCGGTCCCCCCTTTTGCTGCCGGCTTCGAGTCCGTCCCCGGTCGGGCTTCCCACCCGCGCTTCGCGCGCGGTGCTCCCCCTCCGGCGGCGCCGAGAGCGGCGCTTGGCCGGTATCGGGGCGTCCCCCGCAAGCCCGAGGAGTCCCGTCATGCCGAACCCCTGCATTCCCCCGGGAGCCGCACCGTGAACGCGTCGGCCATCGCCGCTGCGCTTGCCGAGCGCGCCGAGGCCGTGTGCCGGCAATACCTGCCGCACGGACGGCGCCAGGGCCGCTACTGGGTCGCGGGCGACCTCGACGGCGCCCGCGGGCGCTCGCTCTACGTTCGCCTCCGCGGCCCCGGCGCGCCGGGCAAATGGACCGATGCGGCCGAAGGCACCCATGGCGACCTCCTCGACCTTATCCGCCACCGCTCGCACGCGCCGACGCTTCGCGCGGCGCTCGACGAGGCCCGCGCCTTCCTCGCCCTGCCGGCTGCGCCGGCCACGGGTGAGGGCCCGGGCGATTCCTACGACGCGACGCAAGCCGCGCGCCGTCTCTGGGCGCGTTGCCGCGCCATCGACGGCACCCACGCGGAATCGTATCTGCGCGCCCGGGGGCTCGCGCGCTGCCGCTTCGCGGCGCTGCGCTTCCACCCCGAGCTTCGCTACCGCGAAGGCTCGACCGTGCGCCGCCTCCCGGCGCTGGTCGCCGCCGTGACCGGCGACGACGGCGCCGTCACCGGCGTGCAGCGCACCTGGCTCGACCCCCGCTCGCCCGCCAAGGCGGGCGTCGCGTCGCCTCGCAAGGCGCTCGGGCGCGTCTACGGACGCGCCGTGCGCTTCGGCCGCCCCGCCGACGGCGCTTCGCTCCTCGTCGGCGAGGGCATCGAGACCGTCCTCTCGCTGGTGACCGCGGTGCCGGAGATCACCGCCGCCGCCGCGCTCTCCGCCGGAAGCCTCGGCGCCTTCGCGCCTCCGCCCGGCGTCGCGCGACTCCTCATCGCGCGCGACAACGACATCGAGGGCGAGCGGGCGGCGATGCGCCTCGCCCGGCGCTGCGCGCGGGCTCGCGTCGCCGCCCTGTGTCTCGTGCCCGAAGGCGACGACTTCAACGACGACCTCGTTGCACTCGGCCGCGACGCGCTCGCCGCGCGTCTCTCGCCGCTGCTCCGCGCTCCGCTCCGCACCGGCTCCCCGGAGTGGGAGTGCGCGCCTGGCTGAGGGCGAGAGCAGTGAAAGGAGAGGGAGCATGGCCCGCATCGTCAATCTGAAGCACGAGCCCGGCGCCGTCGCGCGCGGCGCGGTGCGCATCGACCGCCGCTCGCCCTGGGGGAATCCGTTTGTCGTGGGAAAGGACGGAACGAGGGACGAGGTGATTGCGCGCTACCGCGCACACCTCTGGCGCCAGGTCCGCTCGGGCGAAATCGCCCTTGCGGATCTCGCTTCGCTCGAATCCCGCGATCTGGCTTGCTGGTGCTGGCCCTCCAGGTGCCATGGAGAAGTGCTCGCCCGCGCGGCGGCCTGGGCCGCCGGCGAGCTTCGCGCCCGTGCCGCGTCGACCGAACCGATTCTGTTCTGGTCGCGCTGCCCGCAGTGGGGGTGGCTGTCGAACTTCGCCGCCGCCGGCTTCGCCGGGCCCGGCGGCGCGCTCTGGCCGAGCGTCGAGCACTGGTACCAGGCCGGCAAGGCCGCCGACCCGGAAGCGGCCGAGCGCATCCGCCGCGCGGCGACGGCGCGCGAGGCGCAACGCCTCGGACGCGCCGTCCGCTGCCGCGGCGACCGGGACGACGCCAAGCTCACGCGCATGGCCTCGGGCCTGCTGCTCCGCTTCGCTCCGCAGCGCCCCGACACCGCGCGGCTGCTCGCCACCGGCGAGCGCGCGCTCCGCCACGCCACGCCCTGGGGCGCGCGCGGCGACCCCTTCTGGGGCATCGGCCGCGACGGCGACGGCGGCAACCGGCTCGGCCGGATGCTGGAGGGCATCCGCGCCGCACGCCGCGGCGGCGCACCGCTCGATGCCGCCGTGCTCGCCGGGCGCCTGCGCTGACCGCGCCCCGCTTCCGCTTCGCGGGAGGAAGAGGAGAGCGGGAGGGTGGGCAAGCCCACATGGAGAGAGGAGGGAGAGTCCATGAACGCCCGCACGAACCCGAGCACGATCCGGATGGCGCCCCGCTACGTCATCCGCACCATCGACGAGGACTGGATAGACCTCTTCGACCCGCCCTCGCGCATCGACGACAAGCGCGCCGCCTGGGACGAGGCGAAGCGCCGCGTCCGCGAACACCCCGAGCTCAAGACCGTCGTCCTCGACCGCCGCACCGGCGCCACGCTCTGGCAGAGCGACCCCGACATTCCGGCCCGCTACGAGGTCCTCGCGGTCGACGAGACCGTGTTCTACGCGCTGGAGACCGACCTGCCCGTTCCGGGTGAGGTGCTCTCCGCGCACAAGGAGAAGGACGACGCCTGGACCGCGTTCTACGAGGCCGTCCCGGAACGCGTGGGCAACGACATCATCGTGCTGCGCGACACCATGCCGGACGAGACCATCATCGCGTCCTCCGACGAGGACCGCTACCGCACCGATGCGGCGTGAGGCCGGTGCGCCATGCAATGGGAAGATTGGGCGCGTCGCTTCGCGACCGGGCTACCCTGCCGAGCCCGCTGCGCGGTCTCGTCCCTGCGGGCGGGTATCCCTCGCGCCTCCGCTCGCAAGCTCGCTGCGCGCTCCGCTTGCCAGCGAACCGCCTGCGGCGGTCGCGGCCTTGCGGGCGGGTGCTCGACCGCTCGGCCTTCGGCACGCGCTGTCCGTTGCGGTCCGGGAACCGGGTCCTCGCTTCGCTGCGGGCCGCACCACTTCCCGGACCTCCACTCCGGCGCTCTCGCAGTCTCCGCTCCCGTCCTCGGACGCGAAGCGGGGGGGATTGGGCACTCCTCCCGACGTAGGCCCATTGTCCCACAGTAGAGTCGAGGACTGGCGCGCCAGTTGTAGGGTCCGGTGGCTTGTCCGTCGCTTTCGCTCCGGGCCTCAGTCCGGCTCCCATGACCGCGTTTCCAGTCCCCGCTCATCAAACCGGACGTGCGGATTTCCCGCATCCGGCTTTCGGACGAGATCATGCCTTCGCGCTCGGAAGGCCCAGTGCCTGCCGCGTCAGACGGGTGAGGCCGTATTCGTCGTGGAGCCTCTGGGCGGGGTATTGCACAGTTGCCCCGTGCCGCGTCTTGTGCTTTCGGCAGAGCCACTGGCGAAACCGCCGGACCGCATGTCGGTTGACGACGTTGAAGGCCGGGCTGACCTGCCCGAGGCTAAAGTAGTTTGCCCACCCGGTCATAGTCCGGTTCAGACGCCCTACCATCACCTCCGATGGTTGCCCACCGTACCCTCTCACCGTCATGTCGCTGATCCTGCGGCATATGCTCTGGACACTCGCCTGGCTGGGCCGGGTGCCGATGTACGACCCCCGACCATCCCGGCGGTAGGTGTGTCCGATGCGGTAACCCAGAAACTCTAAAGGCTCTTCCGGGCACCGCAAGCACCGGGTTTTCCGCGCGTTGACCGTGAGCTTCAGACCCGCCATGAGCCGCTCGACCGCCGCCAGCATTTCCGCCGCCGGGGCCTTGCCGAGCACACAGAGGTCGTCGGCATAGTTCACGATTTCCGCACGGAAGCGCCGGGCGTAGCCCAGCGCCTTCCAGCCCAAGATGAAGCGCCGCATGTAGACGTTGCTGGCCAAAGGCGAGATCGGTGCCCCTTGCGGGGTTCCTTTCCGTTCCCTGCGCGCCCGGTTCGTGCGGCGCTTGCCGCCCTCGCCGTCGTCCTCTTCCACCGGCATTTCCAGCCACGCCTTGATGAGCTTGAGCATCCGCCCGTCGCTGATGCGGCGGGCGAAACTCTTGAGAAGCTCGGCGTGCGGTATCTCGCCGAAGTAGTTGGACAGGTCGCAATCAACAACCTCTTGGTGCCGCCCATATAGGAGGCGGCGAACGCGTTTTACCGCGCCGTGGGCACTCCGTCCCGGCCTGTAGGCGTACTGCTCCGGTTGCAGGTCCGCTTCGAATATCGGCTCAAGCACAAGCAGAGCCGACGTCTGCGCTACCCGGTCCCTTATGCAGGGGATGCCCAATGGCCGGAACTTGCCGGGCTGCTTCTTCGGGATGAGCACCTGCCGTACCGGCTTCGGTGTGTACGCCCCATCCTTCAGTTCCCGCGCCAGTTCCCCAAGCCAGCGCCCCACGCCAACCGACTCGATGTCCGCGAACGTCTCGCCATCCACCCCGGCAGCCCCGCCATTCCGGCGAACCCGCTTCCAGGCTTCGGCGAGGAAGTCCTCGCGCCACACCTTGTCGATCAGCGCATGGAATCGCCGACCGGGTTCTTCCTTAGCTTTCGCATGTAGCACGGTCTGGAGTTTCCGAACTCTGTCTGACCCTGTTAGGTTTTCACCAGTAGTCACGCCTTGCTTCCTTTCCGTACTGCTCTCGAACCAGGGCTCCTTTCCTCCACCGGCATTACCCGGCTTCAGCGGTACTACGAGCCCATCCGCCACCCTGCCGGCCCAGCCTGCCCCTCGCGGGGTTCCGGTTGGTGTGTGCACACCACCGACAGGGCTTCCCGTGTTGCCTCCATCCTCCTCTTCCATGCGTGCCGCCGCCATTGCCCCGGTGGGACCGGCCGGTGCTTGCGTCGTTCGCTTCCCGACCGATGGCAGCCTTCCCCGGAGCACGGGCGGGTCGGCTCCCACATCACTGGTTTCGAGGCCTGCTCGGCGTTCACTGCACGTTGCGGCCCGCATGGTCGCTAAGCCGCCCAAGGCGGCCCGTTACATCGAAGTGCTTCAAGCTATGTCGTTACCTCCATAACTCGCTCCGATTGCTACCGGCTGGAACGACATTTGCCGGGCGGGATTTGCACCCGCTGAAGGATGGTGCCTTTCACGGCACACCGTGCTCAGTGCGCCAACCCCGCCGAAGGCGGGGTCCTCCACTGCGCTTGCGCTCCGTTGCGGCCGGGACTCGCAGGGCAACGGCGCTGGCGCGCCTAGGCCCACCGGCGCGCGCGACCGTGGCTCGCTCGCTTCGCTCCCTGCGCCCGCACCACTCGCGCACACCGATGGGCCATGCCCTGCGGCCCCGGTGGCTCCCCTGCGCGCGCGTGAACCAATAGGCCAACGTCGGGAGACGAACGCCCCGGCGGTCAGGGGCCACAAGGCTCACCACTCTTACGATCGAAGGAGATCACCATGTTCGATATCGACAACACCCAGTCCCAGTCAGTCACCGCCACCGTCTGCGAGAACGCGCAGCTCTTCGGCGCGACCCCCGAGCGCGACGAGTTCGACCCCAGGGAGGTCTGGGACGCAGACGACGCGACGGACGCAGTCAGCGAAGCGTTCCGCATCATCGCAGAAGGCGTCGCACCGGACGGCTTCCAGCTCGCCGACGAGCGCGAGAGCCTGCTCTGGGGGTTCGTCAACACCTTCGACGCCCAGGTGCGGCGCCTCGACCGCGGCGTCGACCGGCTCAGCCCGGAGCTGCGCGACCTCCAGCGCGAGCAGGACGGAACGGAAATCAAGTCCCGCGAGCTGGAACTCGTCACCGACCGCACGCAGAACCTCGGCGACCGGCGCGACGCGTTCGAGAAGATGCGCGACCTCGCAGCCGACGCCTACCGCGCCGAGACCGGCGACACCTGGCGACCCCGACGCGGCTCCAACGTCTCGCAGACCGGCAAGCTCACCTCGGCGGCCATCGACGCGCGCGACTTCATGCGGGCGAGGAAGGACCGCGAGACCCACGCGCACCTGCCCGAGGGAACGCTGGTCGCCATCGCGGGCGGCAAGAACGTCTCGGACGCGGGCGCCGTCATCGCGCGCCTCGACAAGGCGAAGGCGAAGTACGCGGACATCATCCTCGTGCACGGCGGCGGCCCCGGCGTCGAGCGCATCGCCGCGCAGTGGGCGGAGCAGAACGGCGTCCACCAGGTGGTCTGCAAACCCGACTGGAACGCACACGGACGGGCCGCACCGTTCCGGCGCAACGACGAGCTGCTGAACCTCCTGCCGAAGGGCGTCATCGCCTTCCCCGGTAGCGGTATCACCGACAACCTCGTCGACAAGGCCGTCGCGCTCGGCATCCCGGTCCAGCGCTGCGCCGCCTGAAGCGCATCGCCACCACGGGCCGCGTCGCCACTCCGGCGGCGCGGTCCCCCTTTTTGGTCGGACACCGCGACCGCCGCACCGACGGCCTTCGCTTCGCGCGTCGCGCTGTGCGCGCCGCGCTCCGCGGCGGCTCCGCCGCTCCTTCCCCGCAGACCGCTCGCCAGACGACGACGATCCTGCCGTCGGTGTTACCGGCGCTGGTGATGCCGCTGGTGCCGAAGATGCTGACCGATGTGCCGGACGGTAAGGTGAATCTGGGCGCGTCGCTTCGCGACCGGGCTACCCTGCCGAGCCCGCTGCGCGGTCTCGACCCTTCGGGCGGGTATCCCTCGCGCCTCCGCTCCCTTCGGTCGCTGCGCGCTCCGCTTGCCCGGCGGCTCGCTGCGCTCCCCGCCGTTGCCGGACCGACACGCTCGGTGCTTCGTTCGCCCGCGTCGTCCACGGCACCGTCGTGTCCTCCTCGCGCCGGCGCTGCGCGCCCCGCTCGTCGCAGTCCTCGCCTCGCTCGCCCTGGCCGGCTGCGCCGGCTGCGGGCATCGCCTCGGCTCGTCGCCGCAGCACTCCGTGCGTCGCCGATGCGGGCTTCGCCGGACACCGGCCTCCGCACTGCGCCGTGCACGACTGTCCGCACTGGTGCGGACAGCGCCGGCTTCGCCTCCGGCAGCGTGCTGCGCACGACTGCCCGCGGCTCCGGCCGCATCGCTCGCCACTCAAGCGCCGTGGCGGCTCCCCTCCGCCGGGTTCCCCGGCGACGATTTCCCGAACATCGATGCTGCCGATTCGGCCGTCCCGACCGCCCGGGGCGGCCTTGGGTCTCACACCCCACGCATCGTTGATGCAGGCGTGCCATGGGGGTCCATGCCGTGCCCTTGCGGGGCCTTTCGGTGCCACGGGGGGCCATGCGGTTGTTGGAGCGAGCGAGTTTCGCGCGCAACTCGCGGATCGTCACCGCCATGGCCCCGCATGGCCCCGTGTGGGCCCCCGCGCAACTCGCGCGCAACTCATCGGGTTTCGGATTGTGTTTCGCGAGTTCCGCGTGAAACTCGCGCGAGTTGCGTAGGAGTTTCGCCCTGCGGCCTGGGTTGTGCCCCGTCGGGGCGCCGCTTGCGCTTAGTCGGAGGCGTCCCGCACGAGCGATTCCTGGAACGCGCGGGCCTCGGCGACCAGCTTTTCGAGCTCCGCTTCGCGCCCCTCGCGCAGCATCGCGTCGCGTTTCTCGGTCGCCAGGAACCAGGTGTAGCGGAACATCCGCTCGTTCAGCGGCGCCATCGAGGCCGGAACCGTTGCCCGATCCGTGCTCTCCGGGGCGCGGACGAGCGCCAGAATCCGATCCCGGACGAACTCGGCCGCCGGCAGATCGTGCGCCAGCGCGGCGTTCCTGACCTCCTCCCACTCGGTTTCGGAGAAGCGGATGCTCCGGGTCTTGCGGTTGTCGTCCGCCTTTCCGGGCTCGTTCCCGCCGCCGGCGGCCGCGTTCCGGTCGTCTTCGCTCATCGATCCGGCTCCCGGAAGAACCGCTGCCCCGGTTCGCGTGCCCCGTTCCGGGCTTCTCCCACTGTCTCGAAGCGATGGCAGGCCGCCCGGAACGCCTGCGGCGTCTTGCTTTCGCCGAAGCCGAAGACCGCAAACCCGCCCTCGCGGAGCCGCCGGGCGAGCCGGGTGAAGTCCCTGTCGCTCGACATCAGGCAGATTCCATCCAACCCCTCGCGGTGCATCGGGTCCATCGCGTCGATTGCGAGCGCGATATCGGCCGCGTTCTTGCCGCGCGCAGCGCCGGCTGGTGGCACGGCAGGATCGAGTATGAGCGTATTGCAGCGCTCCACGAGGCGAGCCGGCCCTTCGAGAAGTCGCCGTAGATGCGCCGCACAGCGGCCGCACCGATCTTCCCGGCGGTATCGAACACCGCCCTTGCATGCCGCGGGCTGGCATTTTCGCCGGCGATGAGCCCGGCGAGGAGCGCCCGTCCGGTGCATTCGCGCCTGCCGCAATCGTCACAATCCAAGGTCCATGCCTCCCTTGCCGCAGTCGCGGACCGGCGGTTCCGGCGCCTTTGCCGGCGTCTTCATGCCTTCGCGCGCCTTTCCGGCATCTTCGCCAATGCCACGTTCCGGCTGCATCGACCGGTCCCGTGCCGCCTCGCCAGCCTTGTCCGGCGCCTCGCGCTTCATCTCGCCGATGCCTTCGAGCGCCGCAATGCGCTCGCCGGTGGCGGCCTGAAGCTGGGCGCGGAGCTCGGCCGCGTCCTCGGTCACCAACTCGGCGCGGTCGCGCGCCCGGCTGATCTCGACGTAGAAGCTTTTCTGCGTGGTCAGATGCGGGTGCCTGGCCTCCATCGCGGCGATGACGTTGTCCACCGTGCGGCCCTGGAAGGCGTGCACGGTCGACGCCCAGGCGTGGTCGAGATGGCGCAGCTGCGGGTCGCCCTTGCCGAGTTCGAGCGTCTTGCCGTCCTCCATGCGGAAGGTCACGCGCCCGTTGGCGACCTTGAGCACCTCCGCCGTGCGGCTGTTGACCAGCCCGAGGCCGGCGTCGTTGCGGGTCCAGCGGATGCGGTCGCCCGCACGGAGCTCGATTTGTTCCGCCCGGTAGACCTCGCTGCCGCCCCGCCGCCCGCCGATTTCCTCCGGCTTCCAGGCGACGCGGCCGCCCTGGCGATCGTCGAGCAGCACCGCACGGGCCTTGTGGTCGACGCCCATCACGCGGCGCTCGTCGCCCTTCTCGACCCCGATCCGCTTGTAGGGGCGGTGGAATGCCACCACGTCGCCCACGCCATAGTTGGCGGCCAGCGCCTTCTCGGCGTTGGTGTAGCCCATCGACACCAGCCTCTCGCTCTCCATCTTCGGCCCGTGGATGCGCCCTTCGCGGGCGAGGCGCTCGCGGATATGCCCGTTGATCGCCTGCCGCAGCTGGTGCGAGGGCGCCATGACGCCGGTGTTCTCGCGCGCTTCCTCGTCGAGCCGGAGCCATCGGGCGGCGACCGCGCCCGCGATATTGTCGGGCTTCACCTCCGCGACGTTGCTCCCGAGCTTCTCGAAGGCGCGTCCGATGTCGCCCTTCAGGCTTGCCTCGACCGCTTCCTTCAGCACGGGATCGCGCTGGCGCATGATCTCGTCCATCGTGGCGGTCTGCATGCCGGCGGCCTGGAGCTGGGCGAAGGGCTTGCCGGCATCCACCGCATCGAGCTGCTTCGCGTCGCCCACCAGCACAACGCGGGGAATCCGCAGTTCGGCCGCTATGCGCAGCAGGTCGCGCGCCTGCACAGTCGAGGCGAGCGAGCCCTCGTCGACCACCAGGATCGTCTTCGCGAACGCGGCGCGCATCTCCCTCGCGCCCTTCTTCGTAAGCCTGCCCTCGGCCACCCCGGCATTGCGGGCGAGGAACATCTGGAGGGTTTCGGTGGCAATGCCGGCCTCCGTGGCCAGGGTTTGCGCCGCCGAGGCCGAGGGCGCGAGGCCCGCCATGCGCCAGCCCTTCTTCTCCGCCAGCGCCCGCGCCCGGTTCAGCATGGTGGTCTTGCCCGTCCCGGCGTAGCCCTGCACGCCGACCACCCGGTCCTTCGCGGACAGGATCAGCTTCACCGCGTCCTTCTGGCCGGCCGTGAGCGGCCCCTTGTTGAGGTGCCCCTGCACCTGCCAGCCGCGCATCGGCGCCCGCCCGCGGCCCTGGCCGCTTCGCCACAAGGCCACCGCCTCGCGCTCCTCGCCCACCGTGCGGTCGGTCGCGAGGGAGGTCTCGGCGCCGGGCAGGTCGACGGCGTGCAGCGTTCCGGCCTTCTCCAGCGCCGCGACTTCCCGCTCCACGTCCCCGATCGCCACGGCGCCGGGCGCATGGGCAAGCGCGGCCGCCAGCAGATCGGTGCGCGCAAATACCGCCTCCCGTTCCGAGAGATGCGCCATCGCCCAGGCCACGGCCTCCGCGGCGGGCGATGCCGGCGCAGGTTCCGGCGCGGCGTCGCGCCCGGGCGCCTGCATCCCGTTGCCGCTTGACCGCAAATCCCCGGACACCGGTTCGATCCGGGGAGCATCCGGAGCCGGCGCGCCATAGATATCGGGAAGCGCCGCAGGCGCCCCTCTGGACGATCCTGCGTCCGGTCCGGCCGTCGGCTCTACCCCGGCGTCCCGCACCCGCGCGGCGGAATTCCCTTCAGCCTCCGCAACCAGCGCCCTCGCATCGAGGCCGAGATCGGCGGCCTGGCGCTGCCACACGCTCCCGAGCTGGTCGCGGTCGATGTCGCGCTTCTTCGCCCGCGTCATCAGCGCGGCGCGCTCCGCGATGCGCGGATTGTCCGCCGAAGCGCCGAGTCCGCGCGCTTCCATCGCCGCCTCGATCTCGGCGCGGCGGCTCGAGAACGCCTCGACCGCTTCCCGCGATACCCCCGCGATCTCGAAGCGCCCGTCGGCATGGGTCTTCTCGATGTCGTAGCCGAGCCTCTCCAGACCGGCAGCGAGCTCGTTGCGGTAGAGCATCCCGATCAGCTTCTGGTTCGCATAAAGGCTCTCGTTGGCCATCGAGCGCCACTTGCCGTCCTCGCCCTTGACCATGTTGGCCAGCACCGCGTGGGTATGAAGCTGGGGATCGAGGTTGCGCGAGGTGTCATGGCGGAAGGTGGCGGTGACGATCTTCTGGTTGCCCACCCGCGCCATGCGGCCGGTATCGGGATCTTTCATGCGGGTCTCGGCGGCGTTCCCCTCGACCCAGGCGAGCGTCGCCGACACGGCCCGGTCGTGCGCCTCGACGATGCGCCTGTCGCCGCCAATGAGCGCCGCGATGGAGACGGATTTGGGCGCGCTGAAGGTCAGGTCCCGTCCGGGACGGTGGAGGATCTCTCCGTCCTTGCCGCGGCGGCCGAGTTCGGTGCCCGAGCCGTCGGGCACCTTGCCTTCGAGCACCGCCCGGAAGGTCGCGGGATCGACCGGGCCTTTCAGCCCGAGCTCCTCCGCCCCCTTGCCGGCCCAGCCGCTGGCCTCGCGGTGCTCGGGATCGTCCTTGGCGTAATAGCCGTCCTGCTCGTAGTAGGACGCGCCCTGGGCCGCCGATGAGAGCGCGCCGATCGACAGCATGTCAGCCCCAGTCGGACCCGCGGTCGCCGCCGCCATCAGAAGAGCGCGGCGGGTCTGCCGGTCCCGAATCGGCGTCCGCCGCATCGTCGCGCGGCACATGCGCGGGCGTTTCGCCATCGCCGTCCGCCGCCTTGCCCTCGCTCTCCGGCGCTTCCCCGTCCACCGTTTCGTCCGGGACGGCGTCCGGTTCCGGGTCCCCGGCCTCGCCCGGCAGGGGAAGCAGCGCCGGCTCGCCCTGCCAGGACGCGGGCTCGGAAGGCGTTTCAGGTGCCTCCGGCTCCCTGCCCGGACCGGCCTCGTCCGGCCCCGGCGGCCCCGGGATCGTCAACTCGTCATTCCCGGGACGCGCCGCGGACGCCTCGCCGGACTCCCCCCCATCGTCCTTGCGCGGCACGAACCGCTCCGCCGCCTTCGGCCGGGCGACGTATTTCAGCCGGATCGAGGCGACGGGCCAGGGACCGGGGAACTTGAGATAACCCGAGAGGTTCTCCAGCCGCATGATCTCCGACGGCAGCGCCAGCGCCCGCAGCTCGCGGCGCGGGGTCAGGCTCACCCCGTCGCGGATGGTGTTGGCGCCGTAGGAATAGCCCTCGGAGACCTCTTCGATCTCGCTCCGGCCCAGGCTGTCGGCCGACCACTGCGCGGTGTCCCGGTCGGGCGCCGCCAGCACCACCCGCGTGCCGCAGAGCCCCGAGATCGTCTCCGCGCCGTTCCTTCCGTAGAGGTCGCGCAGCGCCGAGGCGACCTGCACGCCCAGCACGAAGCAGCCGCCGAACTGGCGGCTCTCGGCAAGCCCGGGCTGGAGCGACGGCACCTGGTGGAGCGTGGGCAGCTCGTCGAGTATGACCCAGATGCGCCGCCCGTCGCTCTGGGCCAGCGACAGCATGGCGTTGACCGCGATCTCCAGCCAGGTCGAGATCAGGCCCCGGAGACTGGCATGCTGGTCGCCGCGCGAGGTCAGGAACAGGAACCCGCCGCGCTCCTCGTCGGAGATCCACTCCCGGATCGAGAAGGGCTTGCCGGTATCGGGCAGGAACTCCAGCGCCGAGAGGTTGGCGGTCAGCATGGCGCGCACGCTGAGCGCGGTCTTCGGGTTGTCGGGATCGACGATCGACTGGGCGACGGTGCCCTCCATCGCCTCGGCGAGCGCCGTCAGGTCGGTCTTCAGGAGATGGTCGACCAGGACCTTGTTGTCCTCGACGCCCTTCTTCCAGAACACCCCGGCGCCGTTGGAGAAGAGCTGCCTTGCCGCCGTCACCCAGAACGGATCCACCGTGTCCTTCTGCTGGGGAATGAGCGCCGCGGCCATCATGTCGAAGTCGCGGGGGTTGCGGGCTTCGAGGAAGGGCGACCAGCGGGGCGCCCTTGCGTCGAGCGGGTTCATCAGCACGTCGCGGGCGGGATCGAAGAAGGTCGCGGTGTAGGAGCCCATCTTGTCGTAGAGGACGCAGCGCTCGCCGCGCGCGCGAATCTGGGCCACCAGGTCGGAGATCAGCACCGTCTTGCCCGAGCCCGTGGTGCCCGAGACGATCGTGTGCTGGGTCTCCGTCCGCTCCGGCCAGGGGATGCCGGCAATGCGGTACGGCCGGAGCCTCTTCCCGCCCGGCGCGCGGTCGAGCAGGCGCAGATGGGGCGGCCGCACCCGGCGATGCAGTTCGGCCCCGGTGACCAGTTCCGCGCCCCGGATCCGTCTCTGCCGCCCGAGCTGCACGCCGCGATACCAGAAGACGGCGAGGAAGAGCGCGATCAGCCCGCCGCCGGTCTTCAGGCCGAGCCAGGCGCTCGCCAGTATTTCGGCGAGGATCTTCTCGCGCGCCTCGAGCGCCGGCACCGACGACGCGATGTCGCGGATGGCGAGCACGCGCCGCGTGCCGTCGGGGAAGCGGATCTCCTGGCCCGAGTCCCGCTCGTAGCCGAGCGCGAGCTTGGTCTCGGCCAGGGTCGCCATGCCGGCGGCATACCACTCCGCGCCCGAGGTCGAATGCCAGAGGTTCCAGGCCGGGACGGCAACGGTGGTGAAGGCGGCGAACAGCAGGGCGGCCTGGAACAGCTGGCCCCACATGCGGATGCCGTGGAAGACGGTCTGGCCGCCCCTGAGCGTCGAGCCGCCGACGCCGCGGATCATCGCCGCCGCGCGGGCCGCGCCGCAAGGAGCCGGAGGCCGGCGGAGGGCGGATCGAAGGAGACCGGGCCGGAGAGCGACGCGCCCGAGGCGGGCGTTGGCCGCTGCAATCCGCGCCGGCGCCGGTATGATGGAGGACCATGGACATGACGGGAACATCCACGGACCGGCGGCAACGCCCGAGCACCTGGCGGGAGCGCCTCTTCGTGCTCGGCGGGTTCGCCCTGGCGGCACTGTATTCGTCGGTGGCGGCGATCCTCGGGAACGGCATGGAAGCCGTCGGCCTGCTCTGGCTGGCGGCAGTCGTCTGGACCGTGCCGGCCTCGCTGGCGCTCGCGCTGCGGCGCGGCTTCGTCCAGGGCGACTGGTCCGCCTTCCGCGATTACGAACTGCCGGACGGTCGCGAGGAGAGATTCGATTGGGATACCCGTTCCGGCCGGTATGCGTACAGACGCATTGCGGAGGAACAGGAAAGGCTCCTGCTCGGGAACTGAAGACGTCATTGCCGTCACGGCGACTGGTTTCCCCAATCCGGCGTCGGGATCGTCTTCGGTCGCTCCCCGGCCCCGTCCGGCGCGGCGTTCCTCGCGCTGCCGAAGAGCTGGCCGGCGAGCCAGCCGCCGATAAAGGGCAGGTTCTCCGTCGCATGCTCCTCGAAGGGCTTGCGCGTCTCGGCCGCGACGCCGGCCCGGCCTTCCGCCGCCTCGTCCCGCGTCACGCTCTCGCGCGCCTCGCGGGCCGCGCCCTTCACGATCGTGTCGGTCTTCGTCTCCGCGCGCTCCGTGCGGGCCGCGGCTTCGGTCTCGCCCGGACGGGGCGCGCCCGCCGCGGCGGCCCGGTCGCGCACCCCCGCCGACCATCCGGCATGGGCCGCCGCGGTCTCGCGCGCGTAGGCGTCCGACAGCGTGTCGCGGGCCGCGCCGTACTCCGCCTCGCCGCCGATGGACGCCGGGTCCGGTCCCGCCGGGGCGGGGAACTTCTCGGCGATGAAGGCCGCAGCATGTTCCCGGAGCTGCTCGGCATCCTCCGGCGTCTGCGGCGAGGCGATCCGCATGGCGCCGGCCGCGCCGATCGGCCGCCCGTCCGTGCCCGGCTGTTCCGACAGCCAGGCGAAGAAGGGCTGGCCGAGCTCGCGCTCGATTCCTTGCGCGTCGGAACGCACCTGCGCGGCCTGCTCGGACCAGCTTTCCGACTCCTGCCGCGCCAGCGAGGCCCTTTCGGCGAAGCTGCGCATGCGGGTGAGATTGGCGCTGAAGCTCTCGTCGAGGCTCGCCATCTCGCTGTCGCCGGTCTGCGTGGACCAGCGCCGTGACGCTTCCGAGACCTTCCCCCATGTCTCGGTAACACCGTGCTGGCGGTCATAGTCCTTCACCCGGTTCCAGGTGTCGGATTCGAAGGTCTCGCCACGCCAGGCGGCGGAGCCGTCGGCGCCCAGCTTCACGATCGCGTTCCAGCCGCCGCCGACACTGGCCTGCCCGGTGAGCACCGCCGCCTGGTTTTTCGAGATGCCCGCAATCTCCGACAGCTTCTCGACATGGGAGTCGAGCTGCTGCGCCTGGCTGCTGTCGGATTCGGTGACGCCCCTTGCATGCGCCTCGCCCGTGCTGACGTCATGGCTGTAGCGCTCCATCAGCGCCGTCGCGTCGGTGACGGCGGCGTTCCTTGCCTGTCCGGCTTCCGCCGACCAGTGGCGCGACAGGCCGCGGGCCTGCGCGGCGCGTTGTTCGTGGCTGGTGGCGAGGGATTCGGAGAGCCGCACGCCGGCGGCCGGGATGCGGCTGGTAGCGGCGCCGGCATCGGCCACCGCCGTCCCGTCACCGGTCACCGTCATCGCCGCCCCGGCGGGCGCATAGCCGGTGTAGCGGTCGGTGTCGACATGGGCGGAGGTGCGGATCTGGCGGCCCTCCAGCGTCGCGAAGCGGTGGCTGTCGTAGCCGGTATTGGCGAGCGAGAGATTGCCCGTCGTCCCTTCATGCGCCGCCGAGCTTGCCGCGTCCTGGCCCACGGCGAGCACCGAGGTCGCCAGCACCGTCGCCTTGGAGAGCCCGTAGGCGAGTGCGGCGGCGAGGAACGGCACCGACATGGAGAGATAGCCCGACATCACCGCGACATCGGCCGCGACCGCCCTTATGCCGGCCTGGGCGACCAGCGAGATGCCGATCTCGCCGTTCGGCATCGCCGCGGCGGCGGACATCCTTTCCGCCGCCTCCCCCATGCTGATCCGGTGCAGCACTGCATAGAGCGGCCCCCAGGACTGGAGCCAGACCAGCCCGGTGACGTAGGACCGGAAGATCGTCGCGCCCGCCGGGGTCAGCATCAGCAGCACCGCCATCGGGAACGCCCCGACATAGAGGCACTCGAAGACGATGCGCAGCAGCGGCACCCAGGTCTCCGCCTGCCTGCCGATCGCTCGGTAGGCGGAGACGGTCTGGGCCTCCGCGCGGGCCTCGGTATAGGCCCTGAGCGCAGCGGCATTCCCCGCCTCCGCCGCCCATTGCTCGCCGGCGTCGTGGACCGCGTTCAGCACCATCTGCTGGCGCATGATCTCGCCCGCGCTTCTGGAGGCCCCTATCAGGAAGTCATGCGCGGCGGGCAGCGACGCCAGCAGCTCGGCCCGGGCCAGCGCGTCGGTCCTGGCGTCGGGGAAGATGCGCCGCCCGAAGATCGTGCCGGCCCGGGCGATCTCGGCGTTCCACTGCGCGTTCAGCCTGCCCGCCGCGTCGCGGCAGGTGACGATCTGCCGGTCTACGGTCGTCGCGCCGGTGCCGGAGGCGGCCTGCCTTGTGGCGAACTCGACCATGCGCGCCGGCGAGGCCCCGGCCGACGGCGTGCCCGTCGCCGTCACCAGCCGCCAGATATCCGTGCTCTCCCGGAGATCGTCCGCCGAGACGTGGCCCAGCAGCAGGGCGGGGAAGACGCACTGCCTGGCATAGTTGCGGATGTTCCTCGCGAACACCGCGTCGGTGACTTCGAGCCGGGTCGCCTTGCCGGCAAGCCTTGCGCCGAAGATCAGCCCGTGGCGGCGGTAGGCGAGATCGTTCGGCAGCGCGAAGGCCTGTTCGGTCAGGCGCGTCAGACCGTCGCCCACTTGCGACGTGAGAGAGGCGAACAGCGCGAGGCCGATGGGGACGTTGGCGACCACCGCCGGCGCGAGCGCCGGATCGAGCCGGTCGACCACCCTGACCGTCGCCTTCGGCACGATCATCGCGCCCCAGACGGCGGCGAAGAGCAGCATCCACTTGGCGTTGTCTTTCCACGAGCCGCCGAAGGCGGTGCGGAAGAGCACCCAGGCGAGACCGGCCATGCCGGCGAGCTGCGCGAGGTTGACGAAGGCCCCGCCGCCGGTAATCGCCGCCACCGCGTTCAGCAGGTCGACCAGGTAGGCGCCGCCGCCGAGGGTGAAGAGCTCGTACATATATAAGGTGTCACCCGTTCACGGGTCAGCGGGACCCGGCCCCGGCGCCGCCGCGTGCGAAGGCCAATGCGGCGCGGAGATCGGCCGACAGCGCCCCGGCGAGCTCGGTCTCGATCAGGCGCAGCTTCTCGACCACGGCGAGCGCGGTGTTGAAGCGGGCGAGCCCCTCGTTGCGGTGCCGGGCCAGCGCGATGCGGTTGCCGCGCAGTCCTTCGCGCCACCTTTGCAACTGCTCGCCGTCGGCGATGTCGAGCGTGCCGGCGCGTTCCTCGACCGTGCGGTGCAGGTCCGAGAGCCAGACCTGCATGACGTCGAGCGCCACCGCCTCGGCGAGCGCGTCCATCTCCTGGTCGACCACCGCGCCGCGATAGGCGGCGGCCGCATTGGCGACCCGGTAGACCGGGAGCGTGGTGAGATTGACCAGCCCCAATGCCGCCGCGGGCGGGGCGGTGTCCGTGCGCACCGCGTCCACGAGGTCGCGCAGCAGCTCCGCGACCCGCGTCCGGAAGCCCCGGTCGGCGGGGATGGAGACCGTGCCGAGCGTGGGGTTGAGGCAGAGGGTATTGGTGTCGCACCGATAGACGGGAAGGCTGCCGCCGCCCTCCATCAGCACCTCGGTCACCCGCCGGTCGAGCGCCAGCGGCTCCAGGATGCGCACCCGCGGTCCCGACGTGTCGCCGTCGGACGTCGGGGCGGTGACGATCAGCGTGCCGGTCACCGCCATGGCGAACTCGGCCAGTTGCGCATCGCCCGAGAGGAAGGAGGACGCCCTGATCGCCTTCCAGGCATAGTTGACGTTGACCGGCACCTGGTCGGCCATCGCCCCGGAGGCCGAGGCCAGGGTGGAGTTCCTCTTGCCGTCGGCGCCGCAGCCGTGCTTCGCGGCGGCATAGTCGGAGAAGATGCCCTGGCTGGTGCCGATGGCGGCGCAGATCGACGCGCTCGCCCGGTCGTTCTTCGACCAGAGCGCGCCGACCAGCGCCTGGGCGGTCTCGCAGCTGTTGAGGTTTTGGCTGTTGACCCATTGCGCGAGCGCCCGGAGCTTGGCCATGGTCTCGGCGATCACCGGCGAGATGGTCTCCAGCGCCAGCTCGAAGGCGAAGCCGGCGGCGTTCTGGGCCACCGCGCGGCCGAAGGCGATCAGCTGGTCGGAGTTGATGAACGAGAAGGCGCCGGCAAACGCGTCGATGCCGCCGCAGCCGGCGCGGAACGACGGCAGGCTCACCGTCGCGACCTGCTCCGAGCGCACCGGCGCGCGGAGATAGAGATTGCCGAGCGTCCAGTGGCCCGAGGCCTGGCCGTTGAAGGCGGTCGGGCCGGTGACATTGACCGCCGCGCCCTGCCAGAAGCGGTTCATCTCGGAGAGAACGTCGGCCTTCGCGGGAACGGTCGCGGCAAGCAAGAACGTCAACGCCAGGCAGGCTGCCGGGCGGCGGTATCGCTCAATAGTCATGTCCGGGCTCCCGGGCGGTCAGCGCGAAGATGCGCTCGGCCATCTCGTCCTCGGCCATCACGCCGAAGCCGACGGGGAGGACCCGTTTCGTCTCGGTGTCGAACAGCACGAGGGCGGGCACAGGGGCATTGCCGAGGCCGAGCCGGGCGGCGCGCCCATTGTCCGCGACCGCCTCGGGCCAGCCCTCCAGCGCCGCGCCGGTGAGCGACACGGCCAGCACGTCGAGGCCGTGGCGCATGGCGAAGGCGCGCAGCAGCGGCCCGAACACCTTGCATCCGGCACAGCCGGCATGGCCGAGATAGATCAGCCCGTAGCGGTCCCCGAGACGGGCCAGCACGGCATCGCGGGCCTGTCTTCGCTCGTCGGACCAGACCTGCTTGGCGAGCGCGCCGACCGGGCGCTTCAGCGTGTAGTCGAGATCCGGCGTCGACCAGACCGTGCGGCGGAAGGCGTCGGAGAAGACGGCGGCCCGTTGCAGCGTCTCCTGCTGGAGCCGCAGATAGGCGGTCACCTTCGCCGGCGTCGGATCGAGGATCGCCTCCGCGCGGGCTTCCTCCAGCGCCCGGCGCAGCGCCAGGATGCGCTCGGTCGCCGACTGACTGTCCCCGGCGGCGAGCGATTCGGAGGGAGGCTGCGCTGGCGGCGGCTCGGCTTCCTGACGTTCCTCCTTCCGGTCGCAGTAGAAGTGCCAGCCGAGCGAGGCGCCGGAGCCCGGATCGGTGCACCACGACCGCCATTCCCCGCCCGCCGCCGATGCGCCCAGCGCCGCCCAGACGCCGATCGCCGCAAGAAGGCGTCCCAGGACGCGCCGGAGGGCGGGTTTCGCGGCGCCCGCCATCACGGGCTCCGCCCGTAGAAGTCGCGCACCCGGTCGCGCATGACCGACTGCGTGTCGCCGGCTTCGGGCAGGGTCACCGCCGGCTCCCTCGATCCGTCCATCAGATCCTGCGTGAACTCGGAGAGATCGAGGCTCGCGAAATCGATGCGCTCGACCTCGGCCACGGTGAAACCCCGGCAGCTGCCCCAGCCGATGCCGAGCTGGGGCCGCGCCTGCTGGTGCAGGATGCGCCCGAGCTTGGACCCGAACACGCACCAGGCCCGCGACCGGCGGATGCAGACGCCGAAGACGCGCTTCGAGCAGTATCTGCCGAGATAATGGGTGTTGCCGGCGTTGCGGTCCTTCGCAAGTTCCCGCTCGTTCGCCGAGCAGTTGGCGAGCCCGACCAGGAGGCCCGAGTTCTTGCAGCAGTTCGCCAGCCCCCCGAAATGGATGTGGCAGCGCCGGCGCTTGCCGGCGAAGAAGCGCAGGTTCTCGCGGTCGAACTCCTCGCCGCCGAGCTCCAGCGCCATGTTGAGCCGGGTCGTGGCCTCGACGAAGCCGGTGTTGGCCTCCGGCTCCACCGCCTCGCAGCCGGCGCCGACGCACCAGCGCACCGAGCCGCAGCTCCCGCCGTCCTGCGCGTCCTGCAATCCCGCGCCGCAGTCGGAAACGCTGCCCGAGGCGAGATTGTCGGCGCCATGGGCGGCATTGCCGGGATCGGCGGCGACGGCCTTGCCGCGCGCGACGCCCGGATCGCTCACCGTCACCGGCACGTCGGGCCGGACCGTCACGCCATCGATCACGCTGCGTCCCGCCCGTCCGCCGGGGTCGTCCGGGTCGGCGAGCCGGGCCCGGCCTTCATTCTCAAGAGCGTTCGCGCCGATATTGCGCTCGGGGACATTCGTGCCCGTATAGCCCGGCACGGCGGCGGCGTTCGAGGCGTCCCGCGCGATGGCGCGCGCGGCGGCCGTACCGGCATTGCCGATGGCGCGGGCTTCCGCCTTCGGATCACCCGCATGGGCAGCACCGCCCAGCACGATCCAGAGCAGGAAAGCGAACACCGCTGCCGTAACCACATAGCCCGGCAACCGGGCAATCCGCTGCCCGCGGGCGCCGCGACCGGGTGCCTGAAGGATCATCGCCCGTTTCCTCCCGTCAGGCGTTCGAGATGCCAGCGGGCCGCCTCGCGCCCGGCATCGCCCTCGGCGGCGACGGATTCCAGCGCGGCGACGAGACCGATATTGCCGGCGATCAGATCGTGCGGCGGTGCCGGATCGCCTGAGCAGCCGCGGCTCTCGCAGGGCGGTACGCCGCCCGGCACCACGACGACGGCGGGCACCCGTACGATGCCGAACAGCCGGAACAATCTGGGATCGATGGCAACGCTTGCCCCGGACTTCGATCCGGGGCCCGCCTTGTACTCACCAAGACGGTCGCGGATCGCCCCGGCTGTCTGCCGCAGACCACCCGACGCGACACCGCGCAGCACCAGCGGCGCACCCGTCCGGGCCGCGTCATCGGCCCATTGCCGCCAACTCGCCGCCGGCACCGAGAGGCTGGTGAAGATCAACACCTCCGCCGCGGCGGGGCGCTTTCCTGCGAAGGCTTCCGCATGGCGTTCGGCCGGGAGCGGAAGGGCGGGCTCTCCGGACGACTCCGGAACCGACCGCCGCGCGGTCTCTCCGGCGCGTTCGAGTGCGCGGTCCATGATGGAGCGCGTCCACTCCCCGAGATCGCCGTCGCCCGCCTGGCGCAGCACCTCCTCGACCAGACGCGATGCCTCGGTTTCGGCGCCTGCGGTGGGCATTTCGCCGGCCCGCGTCGGACAGGCGCAGGCGCCGAGAAGCAGCATGGCCGTGAGCAGGAGGGCGGTTCGGAGTGTTGGAGAGATCATCGTCATGTTCTCGTCGGAGTCGTGTCTGTCGTTGCGTTTCATCGGGTTCAGAGCAGGCAGCACGAGCGTTTCCTGAACAGCAGGTAGCCGAAGCTCTCGCCAGAGACCGGCAGTTCGCGCAGCGTCTCCCAGAGCACCGAGGACCGCCCGGTCGGGTTGCAGCCCGTCGCGGGCGTCGTCGCCGGCACCGGCTCGGTCATCTGCCAGCGGTACTGGCTCTTCTTCATCACCGGCATCGGGTAGCGCCCGCAGAGCGCGGCCGAGCCGGACGTGCCCCAGGCGAGCCCGGCACGGTGCAGCCGGTAGACCAGGCGCTGGGCCGCGAGCAGCGAGGCCTGCACGCCGCCCACATGGGCGGCGACGTTGCCGGTCAGCGGATACATCCCGCCCTGGCAGCCCGCGCACCAGAACAGCCCGTCCTGCGGCAGCCCGACCGAAGCGGCCGCGCAGTCGGCGGCGCAGGCCGCCTGGGCCGGCAGGTTGGCGAACAGCGCGGCTTCCGGGTTGAGCAGAAACGACAGCTCGTCGTCGAGCCAGGCGGGGTCGAGCTCCGAGACCCAGGCGATGTCGAGCCCGCCGCCCTCCAGGCAGCCGAGGTCGAGCAGCACGCCGATCCAGGAGAGCAGCGGATACATGTAATAGTGCGCATGCCAGACCGATCCCTTCGCCCCGTCGCCGCCGGACGACCCGGTGCGACCCCTGGTGGCGGGCAGGCCGGGATCGATGGTGAGGCCACCCAGGTTGGGGAAGCACCAGGGGGTCCTGGTGACGTCGACCAGCCGCGCCGGCTCCCAGACCCCGAGCGAGAGGCCGATGCGGGGAATCGGCGAGCCGCAGAAGCAGATCGGCGAGGACGGGTTGGGGGTGTCCACCACGCCGCCGGTGCCGCCGATGGTGAGCGGGCCGATAGAGATCGGGAACAGGCACTCCCAGCAGACGTCCGAGATCGGGTTGACGAACCGCCCGGTGCAGGACTGCGCGGACGCCGGCGCGGCCCACAGGACGGCCGCCAGGGTGAGCACGGCCAGCGGGAGCAGGCGGCGGATCATTCCATTTCTGCCCGTGCAGGGCCGTCACCGGCACCCGGCGTTTCTTCCGGCGCGCGGCGCTCGGACAGGATGTTGACCATGCCTTGCGGCCCGGCGACGACGATTTCGGTGACGGTGCGTTCGTTGTCGTCCCGGTCGCGGTATTGCCGAGTCGCGATGCGGCCCTCGACCATGACGGGATCGCCCTTGCGAAGCATGGTCCCGACGATCCCGACGGCGGCGCCGTAGACGACCACCCGGTGCCAGTCGGTGGCCTCCGCGGGCTTGCCCTCGCGGTCGGTCCATTTTTCGGCGGTGGCGAGCGGGAAGGTCGCCGCCTTGCCGCCGTTCTTCAATTCGCGGATCTCGGGATCGCGCCCGGCATGGCCCACCAGGGTCGCGCGGTTGACGGTCAGCATGGATTCAGTCCTTCTCTCCGGTTTGAGCAGGGTCCCGGCCTGCCCCGGCCTCCGATCCGGGATCCTCGACCGGGATTTCGGTGAGGCGCAGCTGCGAGCCGTCCTGTTCGATCAGCGTGGGCGTCGCGGCGATACCGAAGCGCGCGGCGAGCCTGCCGCCGGTGTCGAAGAAGAAGGGCCGGCGATGGCGGCGCATCAGGTCGAGCGGTCGCCCGGCGAGCAGCACGATCTTCGCGGGCCGCCCGCCTTTCCTCTCCCTGGCCAGCGCCCAGGCGATTTCGGCCTCACGCCTGCCGTCGACGAAGATCAGATCGCGGGTGAGCGGCAGGCGCTCCAGCGGGTCGATCCTGGTCCCGGCGGCGGCGATGAGCGTGCCGTCCGGCGTGCGGATATCCTGTGCCACCGTAATGGCGGGATCGAACGGGCGGCTGCGTTTCTCCCTGGCCGACGCGATGCCCGGAACCGGCTCGGGCTCTTCCAGACTGCGCCGGGCGCGGGTGCGGGCTTCCTCCTCCAGCCGCGCCAGGTCGCCGGAGCGCTGCAATTCGATGAGCCGCGTCTCTATTTCGAGCAGCAGGTCGGGCTCGGCCACCGGCCAGGTCGCGCCGCGCACGCCCAGGTCCTTCGCGGACGCTTCCGGCGCCATCGCCACTGCCGGCAGGGCGGCAATGACCGCGGCAAGCATCATGGCGGCCGCGCGTGTCATCGCGGCTTCCCCGCGCTCTCGTCTTCGCCGGCGTCTTCCGGCCCCACCAGCGGTCCCTTGAGGCCGATCCAGGGCAGGTCCGGCAGGGCAATCGCGCGGCCGAGGATGCGGGCGCGCGGCACAAGACCGATTTCGGCGTAGCGGCTGTCGTGGCTGTCGGGATGATCGGCATGCAGGAAGTAACGGCCGGGCGGGATAATCCCCGGCGAGATCGCTTCGAGCGGCCGGCCATCCAGTGCGTGCGTCTTGGCCCGGCCGAGCGCAACGCCGTCGAGAAAGACCGTTCTGTCGGGGCGGATTTCGATGCGCATTCCGGGCACGCCGCGCACCGTCTTGAGATAAGGGACCGGCGCGTTCAGAGCGGTCCCCGGCTCGAACAGCACCCGGTCGCCGATCCTCGGGTCCTCGCCGAACAGCGGGAAGGCGGCATAGCCCCAGGCCTGGTCGGACCAGCTCGCGTTGACGTGCACCCGCGAGGCGAGGCCAAGCCACAGCGCCGCCAGGGCGATCATGACCGCCAGACCGACCTGGCGGCGGCGCGCATGGCCGTCGCGCCGGGCGAATATCGCGCGCGGCGCGGTCACGGTGTCTCTCCGCCGTCGGCAAGGATTACCGCCAGCGCCGCCTCGACCTGCCGCGTCATGTCCGGCGCCCCGGCGGCGACGGCGCGCGCCGGCAGCAGCACCAAGCCGTGGCGTGCGGCCACGTCATTGAGCGCCGCTTCCAGCGCCGTGCCCCAGGCGCGCACCTCCGACGCCGACCGGCCTTCGGTTGCCGCCCGCGTCGTCCAGGCCGCCGCCATCTCCGCGAGGCGGACGCCGGCGATGCGCGGTGGCGGATCGACCCCATAGCGGAGAGTCGCCGCAGCGACCGCAGCCGCCACCGCGCCGGAAAGCAGCACGGCGGACACCATCGCCGGCCACGCGGAGTCGGAGCGCTTCATGTCAGCCTCGCGGCACATCCACCGAGCCTTCCGACGAACCGCTGTCCGGTCCGGCATCTCCCACCCCGGGTGCCGGGCCAAGGGCGGCAATGCGCTTCCAACGCTCTTCCTCCGGTCCGGCGAGCGCCCGGAACCGGGCGAGCCAGGCCTCCGCCGCCTTGTCGGGCATGATCGAACGGATGCGCCGTTTCAGCGGCGGGAACGCCACGCCGGCGCTCGCGGCGGCATTCCCGTCGAGCAGATCGCGGCGCTCGGCCGAAGCCGCCATGCGGGTCACGAAACGCAACAGCTCGCCGTGCTCCTCGTCCAGCACGGCGCCGAGCCCGGCGGCCTCGCGCACCGCGGTCTCGATCCCCGTGGCGAGCCTTCCGGCGCGCTCGGCCGCCCGCTGCGAGTCGGGCAGGCGGCCCCGGAGCCACGCCGACGGCGCGGGCGCAAGGAGCGCATACAGCGCGAGCCTCCGCCGGTCCTCGTCCCCGAGCCCGTCGAGCGCCTCGATCTCCTCCGAGACGATTACCGCGTGCGCCGCCACCGAGTGGTATTGCCGGCAGCAGCCGCCCCGGCGGCAGGTGTTGGCCAGCACATGGGCCAGCGCCTCGAAGTCGATATCGGCCGCCGTCACGGTCTCGGGATCGTCCGGCCAGTTGAGCGGTTGCCGGGTATCGGCATTTGCGGTTCTTGCCGTCATTCGTTTCCTCCCTTCGGTTCCGTAGATTCGGCATGGCCGGCAGCGGGGGCGCCGCCGCCCGCGAGGGGAGCGTCCCCCGCGAGCCGGTCGATGGCCTCGACGGTGGAGAGCCCCTCGGCCTTCAGCGTCTCGACCGCCGCGAAGGCGGGCCCGCGCGAGGAGAACAGCGCCACCGACCAGGCGTCGAGCACCAGCCGCGCCACCCGCCAGCCGTCGGGACCGTGCAGCACCAGCTCGGCATAGCGTCCGTCCGCGGTGGTCAGGCTCTTCAGCGCCCGCTCCATGCCGGGATCGCAGTGGATGCGCTTCTCGGATTTCAGCAGCTCAACCGACTCGTCCTTCTGGGCGAGGAAGATCACCCAGTCCGAGTTCTCCCAGGCCGCCCGCGCGGCCGGGTTGGCGTAATAGTCGTTGACGCTCTGGGTGCCGGTGATGAGGGAGCCCCGGTACTTGCGCGCGCGTCTTGCGGCGCCTTCCAGGAACGCCCGGCTGTCCTCGCCGGAGAGCAGGTCCCAGGCCTCGTCGATGACGATCGCCTTCGCCCGCGTGCGGGGGCCGTGATACATGCGCTGGGTGGCGAGGAAGACCACCAGCATCAGAACCACCGCCTGCACGTCGCCCCGGCCCTTGAGCTCGGCGAGCTCGAACACGGTCAGCGCGTTCTCCAGGTCCGGCACGTTCGAGCCCGCGAAGAGCCGCCCCATGGCGCCGCCGGAACACCAGGGGCCGAGGGCCGTCGCCATGTCCTTCGCGCGGCGGTCGTCGCGCTTCGCCAGATGGCCCCGCACCGTGCCGAGATCGGCCGCGTTGCCGGCTTCGTCCCAGGCCGCCGCGATGGCTTCCGCGATCAGCGCCGCCTCGATGTCGTCGATCCCGCCCCTTCGCCTGGCCATGCGCCCGATCACGCCCGCCAGCATGGCGAAGCATTCCTCGCGGTAATCGCCGTCGTGGTTGGCGGTCCCCGCATCGATCATGGCGAAGGGGTTGAGGCAGGCCGGGTCCTTGCCGAAGGCGATGAACGTGCCGCCCAGGGCCTCCGCCGTGTGCTGGAACGAGCGTCCGTCGTCGATCACCACGGCCTCGCCGCCGGCGCCGATCAGGCCGGTCACCAGCTCCTGCATCAGCACCGACTTGCCCGAGCCCGACTTGCCGGTCACGGCGGTGTTGTAGTTGCCGGCCTCGTTGGCGAAGGGCGACCAGCAGGCCGGCTGGCCGCGGCGGCCTATGAGAAAGAGCGCCGGAGGGTTATCCGGGTTCATCGGCTGTCCGCGCCATTCGCCGTGGATCGGGGCGAGATTGACTGCCGATGCGGTCAGCAGGGTCTTCATCCGGCCCATGCGTTCGAGATCGGCGTCGAGCCCGCCGGCGGACGCCATCGGCAGGCAGGCGAGCCAGGAGGGGAGCTGCATGTAGCGCTCGGCATTCACCCGCCAGCCCTGGCCGTGATAGATCGCCCGCACCGCCTGCTCGGCTTCGTCGAGCGCGTCGAGCGGGGCGTAAACGGCAGCCATGTAGCAAGCGCGGACCAGGCGCTCGCCGTCCTTGAGCCGCTCGGTCACGGTCTGCCAGTCGCGCGCCTTCTCCGGCAGGCCTGGCAGGTATCTGGCGATGCCGGTGCCGGCCTGCTGGGTGGCGCGGGCCGACTTCAGGAACGCCTTCTCGCCCGCCGCCTCGTCGCCGGTCATGACGGTGAGGCAGGTCAGCACCGGGCAGCCGGGCTGGAGGAAGTCGCGGTGGAAGTCGCCGATCAGCGCATTGCCGCGCCAGCCCGGCCAGACCTCCGGAAAGGCGATGGCGCTGAGCACCCGCACGGCGATGTCCCCGGAGCCGCCGTCGCGGCCACCCTCGGGATGGTGGAGAGTGAGGCCGGTGGGATGGACCGTGAGCGCGCGTCCGGGGGCGGTGCATTGCTCGTGCAGGGGATCGCGCGGCGCCCAGCGTCGGGCCGGGCGTTCGGTCCCGCTGTCGTGCAGACCCGCGATATCGGGCGCGGTCAGCTCGGCCGCCAGCGACAGCAGCCCGTCCGGCTCCAGCCGCCTTGCCGATGCCCCCGCTGAGGCCAGCGTGCCCTCCAGGGCCCGGCGGAACGCGCCGAGCGCGGTCTCCGACGCCGGACCCGGCGGTCCCGCCAGGCAGGCGGTGACGAACACCCGGTAGTCCGTGAGCGTGAAGGGCGGCCCACCGTCATGCAGCCTGCGCCAGCCGCCGGGGGCAAGCAGGTTCCGGCGGCGTTCGCCCATGCGGTTCAGCGCCCCGCCGGTCCCGACACGCGGCTCGGCCCAGGCGCGCATGGCGGCGCCGAAGCGCGGGCTCGCCCAGTGGACGATCTGGATGGTGCAGCGCTCGGGCGCGGCGTCGGCCAGCGTGCCGGAGAGCGCGCCCAGGGTTTCGGCGTCGATGCCGGCAAAGGGCGGCAGCTCCAGCACGAGGCCGACGGAGCCCGCGTTGACATAGAGCTCGCTCGACTCGTCGAAGGCGCGCCAGGGCAGCAGCGCATGCAGCGCGGCCGGCATGGCGGGCGGCGACCACGGCTCCGGCGCCTCCGGCCCCTCGAACAGCTCCAGCACCCGTCCGAGCGCTCCCGCCGCCATCAGCGGAGCCTCCAGCCGGCGGGCTCCAGCACGACGCGGACATGGGACGCTTCGCGGTAGACGCCGTCCGCATCGACGAAGGGCGCGATCCAGATGCGCGCCACGACCTCCCCGGTGCGCAGACCGTCGGCGCCGGTATCTTCTTCCGCAGCCGGGACCGCCTCGACCGCGACATCGGCGGCGGCCGCCATGTCGGGGGCGGAAGCCGTCATTGTCGGTTTGGTTTCTTGCGCGTCCGGGCGGTCGCCGTCGGTCTCCGCGCCGAACAGCCGGACGAGCCAGGCGAAGGGATCGAAGTCGCACTCCGCCTCGCAGGAAGGAGACTCCTTCGCCGGTAGATCGGCGCGCTCGGCTTCCATGTCGCGGGGCAGCAGCCGGATCGGCTGCCCGGTCGCCATCGTCCGCACGACACCCGTCTTCGGCACCGCCGGATCGGCGGCGGCGACGCTGGCGCAGGACCCGCCCTTCGCCAGCGGGCACTGCCAGTCCTCGCCGATATGCCCCGACGAGCAGCCCGCGAGCATGATGGCCACGACGGCCGCAGCCGGTATTGCCGGCATGCGCGGTGCGCAGGTCTTTCGCATGGTCATGTCATTTCCCTCCCTTGCCGGATTGCGGTTGCACGGCGCGGCCGTCTATGCGGGCGCCTTCGAGGAAGACCAGCGTCACCTTCGTGCCGGCCTGGAGCTGGATCACCGGCTGGTACTGCTCGGCGCGGCGGATCATGTAGTCGGCCACCTTCTGGCCCGCCGAGGACGCGCCGGCGCCGAGACCGGCCCGGCCGATGTCGCCGAGCCCGGTGTTCGCAACCGCGGCGCCGCCCGCGCCCGTCGCCACCGCCTGCGGCTGGAACGCCTGCGCCGCCCCCTGGCCGACGCCCGAGACCACGCCGGCGAGGAAGGCCTTCTCGACCAGCGCCCCCTCGCGGCTGACCACCGGGCCGCGCACCCCGGTCTTGCCCGAGCCCGCGACGAACCCCGCCACATCGGTCTCGACCACCGCACCGGGGCGTTGCCCCGTACCGTGCCCGGGCACGGCGCAGGTCATGGTGCGCAGCCGCACATAGACCTTCTCCGAGGAGAGGTCGCCATGAGCCGCCCCCGTCACGGTGCAGCCATCGACGTCGACGGCGAGCGCGACACCGTCCTCGGCGGCAGTCCAGGCAGGACCCGTAATGCGCATCAGCACCGGGCGGGGATCGCCCTGCGACGAGATGCCGGCCGAGGCGTCGACGCCCGCGAGCACGATCGCCGAGGCGTGCGCGCCCGCCGGCAGCCAGGCCCCGACCGGCTTGGCCACGGCGTCCGCCACGAGCTCGGGCCCGGTGCGGGCATCGCCTGCCGACGAGCGCGGGTCGCCCTCCAACTCGAAGGTCTCGATCATGCGCGCCGGCGCGGCCTGCCGCGTCTGCGCCTCTCCTCCGGCCGAGGACGCCGACGACGGAACCCGGAAATACGGGTCCGCCGCGGTGCCGCTGCCGGGCGCCGTTCCCGGCTGCGCGGGCGCCTGGAGCCGGCGTTCGAGCTCGTCCATCACCGCCGCCTGCCGGTCGATCACGGTGCGCGCGTCGGCGGTGTCCCGCTCCAGCTTCGTGCGCAGGCGGTCGTTGTCGGCGGCGAGCCGGCGCGCCTCCTGGCGCATCTCGCGCAGCTGCGTCTCGATCCCGCCGAGCCGGGCCTCCGAGCGCCGCGTCCAGACCTGCTCGGCCGCGTCCGGCGCCACGATCCCGGCCTCGATGCCGCCGCGCGGCGCCGGCGTCCCGCCGCCGCCCATGCCGAGCCAGGCGGCCAGCACGACCAGCAGGACCGCCGCGACCGCGGAGAACAGCAGCAGCTGGCGACGGCGCACCGCACCGGGGTCGGATGCGGCGGGATCGGCATTCCGCCCGGCGCTCATCGCACGCTCTCCGCATGGACGGTCTCCACGACCGCCACGGCCAGCCGTCCGCCCGTCGGCCCCGTGCCGGGCGCCGCCAGCCACAGCGCGGCCACCCGGCCCGCGTCCGGCAGACCGCCGATGGTCCCGGCGAGGCCCGCGGGCCCGTCCCCGCCGGCGGGCGCGGAACGGCCGGCCTCGAACACGAGCGCCCGAAAGCGCGGGCCCCGCCAGGTCTCGATCGGGATGAGGCCGGAATGGGAAGGTCCGCCGGCATGGATTTCGTAGCCGGCCAGGAGTTCGCGCCGGGCCACCGCGCGCACCAGCCGCACCAGCGCCGCCACGCGGGGGCTGTCCCGGCCGGCCGGGACGGCGGTCGCCGCGTCCGGCGGGACCGCCGCGTTGCGGATCAGGATCTGCGCCGAGCCCCGCGCCGAGGGCGTCAGCGTCAGGCGGTAGGTGAAGCCCCGCTCGGTGCCGACGAACAGCGTGACCGGATCGTACCGGACCGCCTGTCCGGTCCCCGTCTCCGGAGACCCCGCCCCGGCGGGCCTCAGATAGAGGTCGCCCGAGGCCGCGTCGTGCTCGACCGCGTAGCCGTCCGGAGACCGCACCACCCGGGCGATCCGGTCGCCCGCAAGTGCGATCCGGTTGACGCCCGTCGCGGAGATCTCCCCCGCGAGCTCTGCATGGTCGGCCGCCTCCAGGATCTGCATCGCCAGCGCCGGGGCGGGCGCCAGCACCGCGCCCATGAGAACAAGCCGTGTCGCGAGCAGCAGCGAGAACCGCCGCCGCGAGAAAAGGAGTGTCATTTTCCGTTCTCCAGTTGCTCGAAGCGCAGCAGGCCGATGCGCCCGGCCTCGACGCGGAAGGCGAGCCGGTAGCGCCGGTCCTCGCGCGAGGCCTCCTCGCGGCCGATCCAGGTCACCAGCTCGCCCGATATCTCCACCGTGAGCCGCTCGGGATCGGCCTCGATGGTCTCGGGATAGAAGGCGCTCGCGAGATCGCGCCCGGCCATGCGGGCGGCCTCGGCCTCGACCCAGGCGCCGATCGCGCCCCGGGCCGAGGGGTGGCTCATGCGCGCCGCCGCCAGCCGCACATGGGATGCGTTCTCCGGCGTCAGCGTCAGCAGCGTCACCGCCACGGTGCGCGCCATGTCTTCCAGATAGCGGGCGCCGGCAGGACCCATGCCCGCGCCGCCGCTGCCGAGCTCCCATGCCGGACCCGCCGTCGCCGGCAGCAGCACGGTCACGGTCTCGCGCCCGGCAAAGCCCACTGTCAGCGTCAGATTGGCGGTCATCGACAGGACCAGAAGCCCGGCCAGCGCGAGCCGAATGTCCCGCACCCGGCGGACGGCAAGATCGAGGTCCGGACGCCGCATCCTTCCCGCCTCAGCCCGCGAAGCGCCGGAGATGGCTCGGCGGCGTCGCCTTCAGACGCAGCACGAAGTCCGGCAGGAACCAGTAGAGGGCGTAGCGCGCGATGTTGGCCCCGCCGCCGCGCTTGACCCTGCGCAGCGCGAGCCAGCCGCCGATGCCCGCGATGAGCCCGGTCACGAACTGGTTGGCGGCCAATCCGAGCAGGGCCGGGCCCATCAGCGCGGCGGCCTCGTCGACGGTCCAGAACAGCCAGCGCTCCGGATCGTCGAGACGGCGGGGAATGACATGGCGGGCGGTGTCGTTCATCACACGATTGCCGAGCCGACCAGCCCGGTGACGATGCCGGTGCCCGCGCCCGCGGCGATGCCGACCCCGACCGCGCCCATCAGCTGCATGGCGTTGAAGCGCAGCACCGAGCCGACCAGGGCCGCGCCCACCGCCAGCGCCGCCGCGAGCTGCCCGCCGCTGCCGCCCACGATGTCCTGCACCGTGTCGAGCGGGGCGTCGAAGGTCGTGTCCGTGGTCGCCAGCGCGATCTCCGGTCCCGCCAGCACGGCTGCGGCCGTCAACGCGAGGACGGCCGCCCCGCGCCATGCGGCGCCGGAGAAACCCGTGCCGGGCACCGGCGTCGCCGCCACGCCCTTCATGGCGTTGCTCCCGGATCGTCGGCCCCGGGCTGCTCCTTCCCCCGCGCCCTGCGAGTTCCGGCTCGCGGGCGGGGAGCGCGGGAGACGGGGGCGCGCGGGGCCGGCAGCGCGCTGCCGTCGTCGACGGTCGACAACCGCCTCCGCGCCGCCGCCCAGGCGTCGAGATCCTCGCGCCGATAACGCACCCGGCCGCCGAAACGGTGGAACACCGGCCCGTCGCCCGTGACCCGGTAGCGCCTGAGCGTGCGCGCCGACAGCCCCAGGCACTCGGCCGCCTCGCACGTCGACAGGTAGTTGCGTTCGTCGTTCATCGCAGTCCTCCTCGGCTTCGCGCTCCGCCCCGCCGCGACGCCGCCCTCGGCGCCGTCGGCCTGTCCCGCGATTGAACCGGGACCGGGCGCCCGCGGGGAGGGTCGAATTGAGATTCGCCTGCGCGACCCCACCAGGCGGGGCCTCGCGCGGCCGCACGCGGCCAGCGCGGCCATGCACGGGACGCGCGCCGGGCGGGCGGGCCGGGAAGGAAGGAAGCGAATCGGCGCGGCAGCAGCGGACCGGCGGACGGCGCCGGACGCGGTCACGGTCGGGCGGATATCGGCGGCAGGAAGCACCGGCGTCCGAACGCGGGGCCGGCAGGATCGGGGAACGGGGCCGTCTCGACCGTCCGTTACGGTGCGCGCAACCCTCCAGCGGGGAGCCCGTGCCGGGACTCGAGCCGGAGAGGCAGTGCGTGAAGAACGCAATCTGCGCCGGCCACGCCCCGGTCACCGGTTGCCCCCGGCGGGCGACGACTGCCCCGACACCGGCGACCGACCCAGTGACGGCGACGGTGGATGTGGGCCCGGGCTACCTGCCGGGCAGCCCCGCGCCGGTGACGGTCGAAGACCTCATCTCGGTGTTGCCGACGGTGCCGTCAACGTGGGTTCCGGCGCGTCCCCCGCCGATACCGCATACCGCGCACCGCCCTCGTCGGGGCGTGCAATCGGCAGTTGGCGAGGATCGGCAACCGTGCGCGGCGCGCGCCCTCAGCTCTCGTGCGAATGCCGCCTCGCGGGCCTGCGCCGTCCCCCGCCGCCCGGTGTGAGAAACTCCCGGTAGCGCTCCTCCATGAACGCCTTCGCCTTCTCGATGCGGCGCCTCGACTTCGAGCGCGGCCCGCCGTCGGTGTCCCATTTCTGCGACCGGTCCGCCCCCAGGACCTCCTTCGCCACCCCCTGCACCGACGCCGACTCCAGCCGCGCGTCCAGCACCCTCAGCAGCTCCGCGTGCTCCGCTCCCGGACCCGGCTCCTCCGAGGAGGGGGCAGCCGGCCCGCCACCCGCCACAGATCCTCCACCCGGCCCACCGCCGCCTCCAGCGGAAGGCTCAGCCCGAGCTTTGCCATAATCCCGTCACCGGGGCCGAACGCCCGGCCCGACGGCACCATGATCTGCAACACCGCGTTGCCCAGCTCCGCCTTCACCACCAGACGGCCGCACATGAGGCGCAGCCCCTCGACCCGCGCCCCCGCCTCGGCGAGCATCCCCAGCAGCGGCGCCGGGTCCGGCCACGGCTCCGGGTCGGGCTCGCCGATGAGCATCGGAATGCCCGACCAGAACGGCGAGCGCCACGCCGCCGCCCCGGGATCCTCCCACGCCAGCAGCGACCACGCCGCCGCCGACAGGTCCGCCTCGCCCTGCACCTTGATGGGGAATGCCGCCGACTCGAAACGCACCGCGCCGGCCTGCGCCGCCCACGCCGCGCAATAGAGCGGGTCGCGCCGCATGTAGGCCCAGGCGTGCGCCCCCCGGATCGTGCCCCGCTTGCCCGCCACGCCGCGGTCCACCGCCGAGCCCCCGCCCGGCGCCTACCGGCGGGCGCGCAGCCGGCGGCCCGCCCCGCGCCCGCAGCGGTCATCGGCGCGCGCCATGGCTTACCAGCGGGCGGTAATACTGACCCCGACCGTGTGCTCCGCCTGGGCCGTGTCGCTCTCCCGGCGGGTCGCCCGGAGGCCGAAGGAGACATCGGGCGCGTTGGCGTTGGCAGCGGGCGTCAGCCGCCAGCCGACGCTGTAATCCCGTGCGCCGGTGGCGAGCCCCAGTCCGACATGCGGGCTGCCGGTCCAGCGCCCGCCGAAGGCCGGGAAGCCGTACGCCGCCTCCATGTTCCAGCGGGACGTGGCCTCGCTGCCCGTGCGGTCCTCCAGCGTCGCCGGCTGGAACAGCGCGTCGAGCCCGCCGCTGGCCTGCCCGCCGAACTCCTGGCGCAAGGACAGCGACGGACCCCGCCGCGTCGCCGGGTCCGGATCGAAGGCGAGCGAGGCCGCATAGCCCCGGTCCTTGAGGTCGTCGTTGCCGTGCGCGATCAGCGTGCGGCCCGAGACGTCGAGCGACAGACCCAGCGCCGGGTCGCTCCACGCGATCCCGCCGCCGAGCTCGACCCCGAAGCCGGTCTCCGCATCGCCGCCATCGTGGCGCGCGCCGATTTCGAGCTTGGGGGTCAGATGACCGCCGCCCTCAAGGGCCATGCGGTAGCTGCCCTCCAGGCCGAGCCGGAGCCGGGTCGCGTCGGAGTCCGACGCCGCGAGGTCGCGGGTCTTCTCGGACGAGCTCCGCGTCCACAGCGCGTCCGAGGTCACCGCCAGGGCGGGGCCGGAGCCCTCGGCCGGGGGAGCCAGCAGGTCGCCCCGGAGCCCGGCCGCCGCCATGCTCCATGTCGTGTCGGAGCTGTAGCTGCCGCCGAGCGCGGTCTTCAGCGTCACCTCGCCGGTGCCGTAGCCCGCCGCGCCCCAGAGCTTCAGGCGCTCCGACGCCTGCAACGCCGCATAGGGGATCGCCGCCGTCAGCGACGCCTCCACCTTGCCGTCGCCCGCGCGCACGGCTCCGCTGCAAAGACCGCTGTCCACGCCGTCGGGGCAGGTCTGCGAGGCAGGGCGGGGATCGATGCCGGTGTCGCGGTAATCGCCCTCGCCCTCGCTTTGCGCGAGCGCAAGCCCCACCAGCCACTTGCCGCGCGCATAGTCCGCGCCCAGCATGCCCGTGGTGACCGCGCCGTCGAGCGAGAACGTCCCCTCCCGGCCGTCGAAGCCGCCCTGCGCCGCCCGGCCCCAGAACGCCATGCTGCCGCCCGAGCCGTCCTTCTCCCCGGTCAGCGAGAAGCTCGATCCCAGCAGGACGTCGCGCGCCGTCATGGTTTGCGATTGCGTTCCGTTGGCGAACCCGGCCGCGTCATGACCGAAGCCGCCCGGACCGGACTGGCCGCCGAACGCCTGCGCGACATCGGCCAGCGCCAGAGAGCCGGTCCCTCCCGGAACAGCGGCGCCGTCCGGCGCATGGCCCGGAGCCGCGCCTGCTCCCCCGGCTCGGAGGCCGGGGCCGGCTCCCCGCGATCCGGGGTTGTCGTTGGCGGCCGGATCGAACGACAGCGCCTGCCCGGCGATCGAGCCGTGCATGCCCGGCGTGCGGTCTGCCGACATGCGGCCCGCGATCCCGTCCAGCGCCTGCTCCGCCACCGTGCGACCGAACCGCGCCAGCCACGCCGCCGGCATCGGATCGTCGTTGGTAATCGTCCCCACCGCGACCCCGTCGGCGATCGCCGCGCCCCTGGCATCCGACAGCACCACCTCGAACGTCTCCGCCTCCTCGTCGTGGCTGTCGTCGTAGACGATGACCCCGACGGACCGTTCGGTCTCGCCCGCGCGGAAGCTCACCGTCCGTCCGGAGATCGGCCAGTAGTCCCGCCTCGTCGCCGAGACCGGGGTCGAATCGCGCGTCGACACCTTCACCGAAACGCCCCCCGCCGAAGGCGCCGACAGGCGCACCGTGAACTCCATCCACGCGCCCTCCTTTACCGTCACGTCGGCCACCGACAGCGACGGGAGCGCCGCCGCGTCGTTGTCGGAGACCGTCACCGCGGCCGCGCCCTGCGACGGCGAGACCGTGTAGCCCCCGCCGTCCTTCAGCGTCACCGTGACCGAGCCGTCCGGCTCGTCCACGTCGTCATCGACCGTGGCGACGGAGAAGACCGCCTCCGTTGCGCCCTTCGCGATCACCGCCGTGGCCGGACCCTCGTCCGCCGCCGCCACATGGTCGCCGCCCCCGGTCTCCGCGACCGAAAGCGTCACCGTCAGGTCGGCGTCCGGCGCGCGGTCGGCCGTCAGCGTGAAGGCGGCCGCGCCGCCCTCCGTCACCGAGGCCGCCTTCGCCGCGATCGACACCGCCGGCGGCGGCAAGTCGTCATCCGCTATGGACACGCTGCCCGACGCGGGGGAACCCACCGTGTAGCCCTCGCCCGCCGCCACCGTCACGCTCACCGAGCCGTCCGGCTCATCGGCCCCGTCATCGGACGTCGCCAGCGTCAGCGTGGCGCTGCCCGCCGTCGGGATGCTGACGGTCCGCGTGCCCGAGGCGATGCCGTAATCGCCCTTGGCCGCCACGGTCACGCTCACCGCCAGCGGCGAGGCCGGGGCCGGGCTCGCCGTGACCGTGAAAATCGCGTCCCCGCCCTCGGTCACCGCATCCCCCGCCGAGACCGCGATCGCCGGCAGCGGCGCGTCGTCGTCGGCAATGGCCACGGTCCCCGACGCCGGGTCGCCGACCGTGTAGCCGTCGCCCGCCGCCACCGTCACGCTCACCGAGCCGTCCGGCTCGTCAACCTCGTCGTTCGCCGTCGCCAGCGTCAGCGTCGCGCTGCCCGTCGTCGCAATCTTCACCGATCGGCTGCCCGCGGTTATGCCGAACTCGCCGGCAGTCGCCACGGTCACCGTCACCGACAGCTCCGCCGCGGGCGCCGGGCTCGCCGTCACCGTGAACACCGCATCCCCGCCTTCCGTGACGTCCGCACCCGCCGAGACCGTCACCGCCGGCAGAGTCTCGGGCGCCGCTTCCAGCGCCGCCAGCGCGGCGGCCACCGGAACCCACTTGTCGTAACCTTGATCCGCAAAGGCCTGCGCCTCCGCCGCCGTCATAGGTGTGTGACCGTTATCGTCGCCGAACGCGGCCAGCACCCGCTGCCAACGTTCCACAACATGTGGCCTGGCAACAGGATCTGTCTTCGCCAAATAGTCCCGCACCTGCGACACCAGCGCCGGGTCCACGCCCGGGTTCGCATTGTCGCCCACGACCGAATCCGGCACGGGCTCGTCGTTGTCCGCTATGGACACGCTGCCCGACGCGGGGTCGCCCACCGTGTAGCCCTCGCCCGCCGCCACCGTCACGCTCACCGAGCCGTCGGGCTCGTCTGCGTCGTCATCGGACGTCGCCAGCGTCAGCGTGGCGCTGCCCGTCGTCGGGATCGTCACCGGTTGGCTGCCCGCGGTGATGCCGAAGTCGCCCGTCGCCGCCACCGTCACGCTCACCGCCAGGGGCGATGCCGGGGCAGGGCTCGCCGTCACCGTGAACACCGCATCCCCGCCCTCCGTGACGTCCGCACCCGCCGAGACGCTCACCGCCGGCAGGGTTACGACCTGCTGCTGTTGTGGCACGGGCGGCGTGTGCGCCTCGCGGCGCGCAATCTCGTCGCACCAGGGCTTCCATGTGGACAGCACGCCGTGCCGGGTCGCGGTCTCCCGGCACTCCTCCGCCGTGTAGCCGCCGTCCTCCCCGGTCATGCCCTTGACGACGCGCCGCAGCCGCGCCGCTGCATCCGGGTTGGAATGTCCGTCCGCCAGCGCCGTCACCTCGGCCACCAGCGCAGCGTCCACGCCCGGGGTCACGGGATCGGTCACGACCGAATCCGGCACGTTCTGCGTCGTGACCCCGTCGTCGTCCAGCAGCGCAACCGTCACGCTGGACGGATTGCCAACCGTATAGTCGTAGCCCGACTGGATCCGGGCCGTCACCGTGCCGTCGGCCAGCGCCGTCTCGTCCGATATCGTCGTAAGAGTCCACGTCGCCGAGGTCTGCCACGCCCGGATCGTCACCGTCCCGAGATGCCCGCCGCCGGTGCGGTCGTCGCCCGAGCCCATCTCCTCGTCGGCCGACACGTGCACCACGAGGTCGAATGCCGGCGCCGGGTTCGCGCTCACCGTGAAGGTCGCGTCGCCGCCCTCCGTCACCGATCCCGCATCCGCCGAGATCGTCACCGTCGGCAACTGCCCGACCGGCGGCACGACTCCCGGCGAGTTCATGGGCCGAACCACCGTAATCGAGGCGCTGGTCATGTGCCCCGTCTCGTAGAGCCGGATGATCCGGCCCTGCGAATAGACCCGCCCGCCCCGGATCACCCGGGCGGTGTAGGTCTCGCCCTCCGCGCCCTCGGTGTCGAAATAAAAGCAGTTGGCCCGTGTCGCCTCGTCCTTGTTCCAGTGGTCCCGGTGGAACTGCATGCTGTTGCTGCCCCAGCGCGGAACGATCTGCCCGGACGAATCCGTGATCTGGACCGCCACCCTGAAGATCCCCGGATGGTGCGAAGGGAACGCGCCGAGACGGTCCGACAGGGACGTCCCCCCGGGATTGGGGCCGTCGATCGTGACGCAGAAATACCCCCTCGTCCCCTCGGTCACCTCCCGGCTCCCCGACAGGGCGCCGTACAGCGTGCTTATGGAGATGTTCGGCGGCACATGCGCCGGCAGCGCCGTGTCGTCGTCCCGCACCGTCACCGAGGCCGTGTACGGGTCGTGCCTGAAGTAAGTCCTCCCCCCGGCACGCCCGCTCGATATCCGCACCCGCACATCGCCGTCCGCCTCGTGGGTGCTGTCGTCCTGGGTCGTGGCCGTGTACATGGCCGCGGTCGTGCCCGACCGGATCGTCACTTCCTTCGAGAACGAGTCCCCGCCGTTGAGAAAGTCCGAAAGACCCCGCGCGTCGAACACCACGAGGCGCACGGTCATGTCCGCACTCGGCGCCGGGTTCGCATGCACCGTGAAATTCGCGGTCCCGCCCTCGGTGATGTCGCTGCCGCCCGTGATCCACACGCAGTTCGTGCAGGGCGGGAGGACGTCATTGTCGTTCACCGTCACCGCCACCTCGACGTTCCCGGTCACCGAGTCGTAGCCGCCGCCCGAGGCGCCGTGGCTCAGCGTCGCCTCGTCGTTGTCCTGGTCGCTGTCCTCGCTCGCGCTCACCGTCACCGTCTGCCACGAGTTCCAGTTCCCGGTCGTGAAGGTCAGGCTGGCGGGCGCGAAGGTGACATCGGAAGAGCCCGTCCTTGACGGCGTCACCGTCACCGTGCCCGAGGGCATCATGCCGAGCCGCACCCTGTAGGTCGTGCTGCCGCCCTCCGTCACCAGCAGCGAGGTCGTCGAAAACAGCAGCCTCGCCACGTCGTTGTCGGTCACCATCACCTGGACGTTCCCGGTCACCGAGCCGTAGCCGCCGCCCGAGGCGGTGTGGGACAGAGTCGCCGTGTCGTCAGTCCCGTCAACGTCCATGGCCGCGCTTACCGTCACCGTCTTCGGCGAGTTCCAGTTCCCGGTCGTGAAGCTCAGGGTGGTGGGCGCGAAGGTGACATCGGCGTTGTCCGACGACGGCGTCACCGTCACCGTGCCTGTCGGGGCCGTCCCGAGCGCCACCGTGTAGGTCGCGGTCTCGCCCTCCACGACCGTCACCGAGGTCGGGGCGAAGGTCAGCGAGCCGGTCGGGGTGAAGGTGCCTACATGGAAGACCGGGGAGATGGCGAGGAAGCGTTGGGGTGTGGCTTGAGCGAAGCTAAACCCGTGATCCAAACCGGAGGCTCTATCCCCAATTCTCACAGCAGAGCTGCCAAGCTCGCTTCCGGTAAATGCCGTCCCATCGTCGTTACTGCCTGTAAAGAACACTCGGGCCCAGGACGATCCACTCTCGTTCCGCGATGCGGTGCTGTCCCAGCTTCCGTCGAGAAAGTCACCGTAGTCGTCGGCGACCTGGGCGCCGCCCAGCCAGTATATCGGAAAGCCGGTGCCGGTGAGGCCGGCATTGCTCCGGGCATTGACCGTCGCGGTCGAACCCACGACCTTGAAGAGGTTGCCGCAACTGTCGGTGATCGCGCTGTGGCCGGCCTTGGCACGGGTCTGCACGCGCGTGTTGTAGGTGGCGATATCGGTCGCGCTGGCATCGTGATTGGTCGAGGTGATGAACAGCAGCCGGAACTTGTCGCCGTCGTTGCGCCCCGAGGGCTTCAGCGCCCAGTCCGCGGGCACCGAGTAGGAGCCGTCGGAATTGGCGGTGCTGCACTCGACCGCCGACTGTGCGGCGGCCCCGCCGGTCAGGCCGGCGAAGAGCGGCAGGGAGAGCAGCGCGGCGGCAAGGACGGGGCGCAGCCGGCGGACGGAGGAACCCGCACACGCGGCAAAGCCGCGGTGCGCGGAAGCGGGGTCGAAGCTGTCGGGAGTATCGAGGCCGGAGCGCCGTCCGGCGGAGGAAGCCTCAGGCGGGGAAGCTAGCGGGCGAGAGCGGTCCCATAGGGAAGACGCAGGTTGGGCGACCCGGCGACCCGGCGACCCGGCGACCCGGCGACCCGGCGACCCGGCGACCCGGCGACCCGGCGACCCGGCGACCCGGCGACCCGGCGACCCGGCGACCCGGCGACCCGGCGACCATTATAGCGTCGGCATCATCCGCGAATGTCAAGTCCCCGGACGAAAACAGTGCGGTCGCCTTGCCGTTCAGGCTCAGCGCCTGCGCGAGCACGTTACCCGTCGCGCGCAGCACGTCCCGCGTCTTGTCCGTCATGTTCATCGCGTCGCCTCCAAACCTGTCGCCCGGCAGACCGTCGCGCGCCCCGTCCGACGCCGCACGCAATCCCGTCAAGCGTTGCCTGTCCCACTTGCGCAAACCGTAAACCGAACCCGGCGGCAAATCAAGACGATGAACGCCGACACAGAGCGAACGCCGCGCGACGCACACCTTGACCACCATCGCCGGTCGACGCTCAGCCGGCGCCGGGTCGGACGCACCCGAAGGACGGGCGTCACGACACGCAGCCACATCAAGCGGGCCGAGCCCGGGAACGACATCTGGCTCCGCCCCACTCTCGAAGGGATTGGCCGGGCCGCTGTCGAACGCCACCGCTTGGGCGGTATAGTCGCGGCCATGCTTCGCTCGACCGCCTTCGCCACGGCCGCGGTTCGCTGCGCCGGTTGCGCAGGCGACACCGACGCCCGAGGGCACGACGGCGCCTGCGGGCTCACGCATGGCGAGCGTCGTATCGTCGCCAGGCCAACGACATGAGACCTCCGGGCGATTCCATCATGGCGGCTCTCGACGCTGGGCGGCGATCCGGTCCGGATCGGTGCGAGGACCTGCCGGTGACGGCGACCCGGGGCGACTCCGCGCGATGAGCGATGCCGTGAAGCTCGTGCCGCCGCTCGAGAAGGTGCGGCTTCGCAAGCTCACCGCCACCGACGGCACCGTGTATGTCGGCGTCGAGATCCAATACCGGGAGGACGCAGGGGAGCCCACGCGCCTTCAGTTCGGGCTCGTCGCCGAGGACGCGGTGCGCCTCGGTGAACAGCTCACGCAACTCGGCGAGAAGCTGAACTCAACCGAACACTGATCGCCGCCGAAAGCGTGCACCGGCTCATCGCTGGGCTCGTTGGGGCTTGCAGCCCCAGGCACGCCCGATTCCGCCACGCGGGATCCTTGCTCCGTGCCGGCGGGAATGTATGATCGATGCATGACCGAGGCCATCGCGTTCGACACCCACCGCTTTGTGAAGCGCCTGACCGAGAGCGGCTTCACCGAGAAGCAGGCCGAGACCCTGGCCGAAGAGCATGTCGCCCTGCTCAATACCAACCTCGCGACCAAGGCCGATATCGCCAGGATCGAGGCCGGCATGGACGCGCTGCGCCAGGAGACCAAGGCCGATATCGAGTCGCTGCGGCAGGAGACCAGGACCGCCATCGAGGCGGTCAAGGTCGACTTGTTGAAGTGGCTGTTCGGGGCGCTGATCGCCCAGGGCGGCCTGATCGTCGCTCTGGTCAAGCTCTTGCCGTGAGAGAGGCCCTACGGGGACGTGAGGGGTCGCGGAGTTGAACCCATCCGCATGCGGTGTGATTACACAAAAATAGATATCTCCATATTTACAATGCCTTAGGGTGTGTTTTCGTCTTACCGACACCAAGACCGGTCCTCGCGTCGTGCATCTCCCGCCGATGGCGGTGGCGCTTCTGGAAACACTGCCGCAACGTCAGGACAGCCCGTGGGTGTTTCCCGGCAACGACCGGGACGGTCGTTTCAGCGGCGCCGGCCTGGATCATGTCTGGCGAACGGTCCGGACCCGGGCCGGACTGGACGACGTTCGGATCCACGACCTGCGCCACTCTTGTGCATCGTTGTACACTAACGCACTGTTTTTAATAGTGTTATTTTTCTCGCCAAGAATCCGTAATCATATAGTCACCTGATTCAATCTAACTCCAGACGGCGCATGCCGCGCCTCCCGCCCCATCACCCTCCATACCCGATTCGCGCGCCCGTTTCCGTTCGATCGGGCCGTGGAATCCTCCGTACGGAGGGTGAGATCGGTGTGCGCGGCCGAGCCGGTCCCCTCCTCGAGTGGTCGTTCACCACCTCCGCCCGTCCGACCCACCACGTTGCGGCAGAACCGTTACTCCGACCAATTTTACAGGCCGTGTACGGCGCCGCATCCGCCGGCACCGGCATTCCCTATTCGCCGAACCGATAGACGATCCCCAGGCGGACAATGCCCAGCCTGTTCCTGACGGTGTAGCGGCAGGCCGTCCTGGCGCCGCCGGGCCCGCATGAATTGTTGCCAGACAGGTTGACGCGATAGGTCTCGCTGCCGAAGTCCAGATACGAACCGTCGAACCGGAGCGCCCAGCGCGCGGCCAGCGGCATCTCGAAACCGGCGCCGATCGCCCATCCGACTTCCGTCGAACCGCGGCGGAACGAGTCGTCGGCGTCCAGGCGCAGATCCCTTTCCAGACATGTGCTCCCGCTGTAGTCGGTATCCGTGACCGAATTGACGATCCGCGCCAACGCCGGCCCTCCGGACACGAACACGCCGACACCGCCTATCGTCTCTTCCACCCCGACACGCACCGTGGCGATCCACCGAAACCGCGTTGCCGCCGCTTCGTCGGTACATCCCGGATCGAGCCGGTTCGTGCCCGCCGACAGGTCGCCGAACATCGCGTCGGCCTCGACCCGGAACCGGACGCCGCCGATGCCGAATCGCTTGCCCACGAGCAGACCTCCGACAGCACCTGCACCGCCGTAACCCGTCCTGGATCCGGGATTGCCCCAGTCCGCGAACCCGTCGACATCGATGATCCGGTTGTCCGGGCGCCCGGCGCCGGCAAACGCCCCGGCATAGATTCCCGACCAGCCGGACGTCCGGCCCTCGCTCCCTGCGAACGCGGGCAGGGCATTCACGGCCATAACGACAAACGCCAGACCGGCGGCCCAGCCGCGGGCTGCGCGGCACAATTCTGTAACGCGTTTCACGCCAGACGCATTGCCGGACTCGGGCCGTCCGACGTCCAGTTCTCAGAACGCGCCATCGACATCTCTCTCCAGTACGTCGGTCGCGACACCCAGTACCGCCTGCGAACCAAATACGGTGGAATCTGAAGTGGCGTGGATACCACGGTTTACCTTGGCTGGGCGTCCTATTGCCAACGGACTGCGGGGTGGGGCCTGTGAGTCTTTGGCCCGGTGATCATCTGATCCAATGGACCGATGCGCGGCGGCGGGTTCGCGCGGGCCGCCCGGTAACGGCCAACCCAAGCTGTAGTCCCGCCCTGCGCAGACAGGCCGACGGCGATCTCCGGCGTTGCGGTGATCCGCCTGCCCATGCTGACCGGCTGCCGGCTGAACGAGATCCAGACGCTTCGGTGGGAGGACGTGAACATTGGGGCGGCCGAGATCGGGTTCCGGCCACCTGGTCGACGCCGCCCAAGCCATCTGCCTAGATCTTCACGCCAAGATCGAAATACGGCAGCAGGTAGAATGTCGCCAGCTTGTTCGGCAGGTGGCGCCCATCGACCCAGTCCATGCAGCCTAGAACGATGTCACATCCAACTTGTCCGTCGTTGTGAGTTTCAGCTAGGGGCGACTATCGGGACATGGGGAGGGATTCCAAATCAAGGGCTTCGACAAGAGTGGGGGATGATCTGGAAACGCACAAGCTTCATCGAGCATCTCCCGCGATAGGTTGCTCGCCCCGGAGAGGTTGGCTCCGGACAGGTTGGCTCCGGAGAGGTTGGCTCCAGAGAAGTTCGCCGCAGAGAAGTTTGACCGGGAGAGGTTTGCGCCGGAGAGATTGGCGCCGGTGAGGTTCGCCTTGGAGAGATCCGCAGCAACGACCTGCGCCTTGGTGAGATTTGCCTCCTTAAGGTTTGCCTCAGAAAGTTGTGCGGCGAAGAGTTGGGCCCAGGTAAGCTCAGCCTTAACGAGGTTTGTGTTCTTGAGATTGGCGTGCGTGAGAAACGCATGGAATAGATTCGCTTCGAATAGAGTCGCCCCAGATAGATTGGCCTTGATTAGGTCTGCCAAGGGGAGATTTATGCCGGCGAGGAACACTCCGGTCTCTCCGTGGCGCAAAGCGGATAGGTCGATCCCGCGGAATTCTGTGCGTGGTTTCAATACGATGGCGCATCCATCCCACATCCCTTCGATGCAAAGCCAGCCATCCTTTCGATTCAGATATTCGAGTGCCTCTCTCTTGCCGCTGTTGCCGGGTGCCACGGTGGTGACTAGCGTCCAGGCGCGTACCACACGCTCGCTCACGCGGTCCTGATAGTCTATCCAGAACTGGGCGACCGTCAGGACCAGCGCGACGACCGCTACCAGGATGCCCCAAGGCGCGATGACGACGACGCTCCTGTGCAACCTCTTCCAGAACCTCAGTTGGTTCCCGTTCGGCAGTTTGCTGTTTGGCTGCTCCGCACTGGCACTGGTCATCGCCTGTCTTCTCCCCTTGCTCGGCGATATCTTGCAGATCGCAGGCTGGACGACAACATTTCATACAGTGGTCCGGCGAGCGTTGTCTTGGACGGTGCGACCGCGTGACTTAACAAAACCGAGATCGCAAGTTGGTGGAACTGGAAATTACGAGTCGGGGTTTCCTGCGGTCGGAGGCACGGACCTCCCACAATCGAGCGGGGTTTGTCTGACCGATCAGCGTCGAAATGTTGCGCCAGACGTCAGTGGAATTTCGACGGTGTTCACACCATTAGGAGTATCGTTGTGTGATCCATATAGGCTCGCATATTGCAGACCGATGTTGTGCAAGCGGTGTCTGGCTGCCACATCGAGGTCTGGGTTGACGGATGAGATTTCTAGGAGATCGGGTTGAACTCCGCAATCAGGTGGGGTCGGCCTCGGGCTCGCAGTTCCAGGCCATCGGGGGCCACCAACCAGGTCTTGACAGCGGCCTGGCGCCTCGGCGCATGATCCGGGCTGTCTCGATACCGATGCCCGCTACGGAGCGGCAAGCGGCACAGGATCATAGGTGTGCCCGAGTTCATGCATCGCTATTTTTTCTCGATCGGTGCTCCTGCCAATTCCACAGTCCCGGCGCCGCCAAGAGCTTCCACCGCCGATCTCGCACTTGCCTTCGGCCCATCTCATCAGCCACACTTGTGCGGCATAGCCAGCTAACCCACCGTTTTTATTGATTATATTTCTGAAACAGATTCCGTAATCGGATAGTCACCGGATTCGATCGTATTCCAGTCGTTGCATGCCGCACTTGGCCGGCCGAATCCGCTTGCGAGCGTCCCGGCAGGCGGCTATATATCGGCCAAAGGATTGGGAATTTCCCGGTCGACAGAAGGGTCCTGGGGCTTCCGGGGCCCTTTTGTTTTTCCCTGCCTCGGGCGTTCACGGAAGTCTCGCCAATCCGCCGATCTTGGGCCGGACGATCTCGAAGGCGCGGTTGGGCTGTTCCGGACGCAGGTGCGACAGCGCGATGGGCCGCGCCGTCAAATCCGCGAGTTGCAGGCCGACGGAGTTCGCCGCCTTCGGCACGAACACCGGCTGGAAATCGAACAGACCGAAATCCTGCCGGCCGGCGCCGGCGCCGCTGTCGTTGGCAGCGATCCGACGAAACTCCAGTTCGAGCTCCCGGTCCTCCTTCCTGCCACGGCTTTCGAAGATGACATGGACCGTCCTGCCGTGCTGGCCCTCTTTGCTCAGCATGATGTGCAGCCGCTCCATGCAGAAGTGAAGCGCCACCCGGTAGGGATTCCGGGTGTCGGCATATCTCGTGCGCAGGCTGAGCTTGTCGATGACGGCAGCGAAAATCGTCATGGGCGCCGCTTCGACCAAGCCGTTGAGATCGCTATAGAACCGTTCGCGCAATGCCCTGTCGGTCAGCAGGATCGCGAACGGTCCCTTGCTCTTCCGGATGTCATGTTCGTGCAGGACAACGGCGTCGTGACCCCAGACGCCGAACTTGAAACGCTGAACGGCGGGAACGACGCCGGCGACGTAGTCGGCCTTGCGCAGGGCGCAGAAGACCAGGGCGAAGACCGGGTATTGCGGATCGATGGCGACCAGCCCGTGATCGCCACTCTCGTCCGCATAGACCACGAATTCCGAATAATCCGACAACACGCCCCCCGCTGTCCCCTTGTCACTGGCGACGATCGCCAACCTAGCCAGTGATTGTCGATCGGGATAGCCGCCAGCAGAGGGCCCGCTGGAGAAAGCCTGCGCGCGCCTGGAAATCAACCGGAAGCCCGGTCTATCGCGTCGCCGATCACGCGGCCGCCGCGACCGGCGACGCCGGCTCCCGCGTGCTGCGCCGCCGTCCCGCCGCCGTCTCCGTCCGCGCGCCTTGCTCCATCGAGAGGAGAGTGCCGGCCGTGAGCGGGGCGGCGGCCGGGCCGTCCGGGGGAGGGCGGCCCACAAGGTCGGACAGACCGCGTTCGCAGAGCACACTTGAATGCCGCTACTCCGGCGCCACCTTCCCGGCCTGGCCGAACGGTTACCCACGCTGTGTTCGTTCGGTCATCGGGTGATGCCATCGCGTGGTGATCGCCTCGATTCTCGACATAGCGGGCGCGAAGGCGCGGGTTCGTTCGACCGTGTCGTCCGAGACCTCGGATGGCGCATTCTCCAGGATCGGATCGAACGGAAGTCCGATACGGAAGGCGAGACGTAGTCTGAGGAGCTTGCGCCCGACCGGTGGTGACTGAGATGGATGGGAGCGGGCCGTGACCCGACCCGCTCAACAGCGTGTCCATCGGCTCCCCACGTCGGGAATACAGCAAACACCGCTACACTACATCTCCCGACTAAGCTGCCGCCGTCCGCCGCTAGGGTGGAATCGAGACGTCCACCACGCAGATCGAGATCAGCCACCGCTCCTCCTCCGGCAGCGACTCCTCAAACGTCTGAGGGGCCGCCATGATCGTTCCGAACCCGCCAATTCGTGACATCGTTCGTTCCGAGCGGTTCTAACCCGACAACATTGCAATGAGCTTGACAATGACTGTGCCGCCGTTGCGTGAGGTTGAACGACCCGGCGAGATCGACGGCGCGTCGTTCGCGACGCTGAAGAGAGACGACTGCCAGCTCACACTCCAAACGCTTGCGAACCACGCCGACGAGCTCCCCCCTGTTCGGTTCCGACTACGCCCCGAGCCATCCGGAACCGTCTACTTTCAAGGCCGGCATTGCGACACCGCGCGGCATCGCATCGCCCCTGCGGATGAAGCCAAGGGGTCACCTAACCAGTAGGAGGTTCAACCAATGCCAGAGGAAAACGTACCGGGTGCGGAAACCAACTCCACTACTGCTCCGCTCATCCACCCACCGACCGAGGCCAAGCAGCCCACAATCGATAGAGGTGCGCGTCGTGTTGCATGGGTGGGCGCTTTGTCCGCTGCAATCAGCGCCGCTATAGCCCTAGCCGCATTGACCTTTAGCTATACCGCGCAAAAGGAATCACAAGACCTAAAATTCAACGCACTATTGGATCAAGCATGGGATGCCCTGGGCGGCGCACCAAATACGTCGTATATTAGCGGATTTCGAAACTCTGATATCGAAAAGGCTAGGAGACTACTACGCGATGCTGAGGCAATTCAGCCGGGAGAGCCCCGCCTAAAGCTGGTAAATGCTGCGATGTACTTGGCCTTGCCGAATCCAAAATTAGCAGAGGCAGAGCGCGAACTCAGAGACGCAATAGCTGCGTCTCCAGGCATTTTCGATTTCCATATCAATCTAGCAGTTACGCTTCGGATGCAGAAAAAGTGGAGTGCCGCCCAGAAGGAGTTCGAATATGCTTCTTCTCTCGCCCCCGATGATGCGACACCATATTTTGGTCTAGGAAATTTGTTTCGGATGAAGGGAGAGCTCTCTACCGCTGCGGAGTACTACCTCAAGGGAATCAATGTGGATGAACATGACCCATTTCTTCAGGAGGCATTGGGATCCAGCTTGTTGCAATTAGAAGACCTTCCTGCTGGCCTTGCGCGCCTAAGAGAGGCCGTACGTCTGCTGCCAACTAGCGCTGAGTTCAGATTCAAGCTCGGGAATGCCTACTTCATGAGGTCCCAGTTTCAGAATGCCACACGTGAATTTGAGGAGGTCATTAGATTGGCCCCGGGTCAATTTGATAGAGCATACCTTAATCTTGGAACACTCACCTTTCAGCAAGGCGATTACGAGAAAGCGGAAGCAATGCTGTTACAAGCGTTGACAATAAACCCAAACAGCGCGGAAGCAAATGGCAATTTGGGAAATCTGTATCTCAAGGAAGGAAAACCGTTAAAGGCAGTCGATCACCTGAATGCGGCAATTGAAATCGAGCCTAATGCGGTGAGATATTTTAATCTAGGAAATGCATACGTTATTGCGGGTCAACAGGAAAAAGCAATTGACGCCTACTTGAGCGCGACGCAATCCGATTCGGATTCCTACAAAGTACGGATAAATTTGGGCAGAATCTTGGCTGGAGAACGGCGATTTGGTGAAGCCTTAGAGCAGTTTGCCGAGGCGGTACGCATCGAACCAGAAAATCCAGAAGCCCGAAATGATTTGGGCATAGTGTTCAGCGTAACGAACAGAACGAACGAGGCGATCAAAGAATTTGATACCGCCCTATCTATTGATCCTCACAGTGCTGAAACTCATATGAATATTGGACACACACTCAAGAAGGTGGGCAATCTACGTGTGGCAGAAGACCATTACAGAAAAGCGCTCCGAATCAACCCGAATCTCGCGAAGGCACGTCTTGCACTAGGACGACTATTGGCAGAAAATGGAGAGCTCGTTAAGGCGACGGTTGAACTACGTCAATCGGTAGTGCTAGAGCCGGACAACGCAAGATCACACCACTATCTTGGTACGGTTCTCGCACAGTCGCAACATTTTGATGAAGCGATCAAGGAATCCTACACAGCTCTAACTCTCGATCCCGCTTTTCCCATGGCGAAGGTAAATTTGGAACAAGCAATACGAGATAAGGAGGCAAGTGAAAAATAGGGGGTTGTCGAACCGAAACGAACATGAAGAGTTGAAGGTACTCGGGACAGGGCTTGGCAGCATTGGGTCGGGTGGCTATGCAAGGCCCGTAGCGGGAGGAAAGGTAATGTGTGAAGAGCAAAGGGCTGGGTCCAAGGGACCGCAGAAGACGGCGTCAAAGACGCGGTGTGCGGAAGAGTCCTCCATCAACTGCGGAGATCAACCTTTGATTCGGGTCGGGTAATTGGATTCGAGCTTCAAAGCAGTCGGAGTTGTACGCCCCGCTAGTGACAGAATGTCCGTCGGACCGCATCGGTGCGCGAGCTATTACGTAAGCCGGTGCTCCAGAACAGAACACAACCGACATCCGGTGCCAGGCGAAAGACGCAACCCCGATCCAAGTATCCCACGCGATACTCTCGCTGTATCCCCCCGCGAAATGCGGCATCTTGAACCCGGTCTCTTCGGTGCCGCAAAGAGCCCGCAAATCGTTTGGAACGCCGGCGTCCTATCTGGGGACCACACACGACATTGGTGTCCGAAGTGAACACCCAGGCCTCCACGCTCGCGTTGCGACCGCGCATGGATACCGTTTGCGTGCCGGGGGCCACATGCCGCCGAACGGCAGTTCGCCGGGTCAACCGGACCGTGTGACATCTCTACGCGCGGCTGCGCTCGGGTTGGAGCGAACACGTTTCCGCGGCGCTTACGGTGTGCTGCGACTTGCACCCGTGCTCTCGGAGAATTTGGCCGCACAGCGGAAGAGTCGGGCTCATCCACACCGGATCGCCTGATACGCTGACCCGCAGCCCCGGACCGCTCTTTGTCCACTCACAGCGCGCAAGGTCCGGCGTGTGCCCGGGACCATGATACGCTACGAGGGAGACCGCATCGTCGTCGACACCGCCCACACCGTCCCCGTGCTCGTCGAGTTCTTGCTGCTCTGGGACGGTGACAGCGTCGACCTCAAGTCCGCAGAGCCGATGCGTGCTTCGCTCATGGGCTCGAATTCGCACCTGCGGCGTTTCATGCGGCGTCAGGGTCATGGTAGGCGGGTGGTGTTGGCGTAGTGTTGACACGCACCTGATAATTTCCTGCAAATCTCAGACAACATGTTGTATTAACAGGATATTTCTCAACGCAAACGCTAAAACCGAATTTCTCATTGCTCGATGCTGTTTCCGATCGCCGTCGCGAACTCTCCATCCCGGCGCTTCGACACGTCCTTCAGCGACATGCCTTCGGCGTCTCCATCCTGCTTGCACGAACGTCTCCGTATCCAGCCAGGATATCTGCCGCAATGCTGTCCGCCACCCGCACCGCCGCGCCCCGTACCGAATCCTGGGCCAGATGCGCGTAGCGTGCGGTCGTTTCCACCTGCGTGTGCCCGAGCAGGCGCCCGATCATCGGCAGGCTCTCTCCCAGGGCCAATGGCCGCGTCGCGGGTTGCCAGCATCAGCTTCGCGATGTGGGTGCGCTTGACGCCCGCCTTGATCGTTTCCTCGTCGTACTTCTTGACGTCGAGCGCGGCCGCAACCTCCATGCAAGGCTCGATCACCCACTCCAGGACCTCGGCGTGGAAGTCTGCCTTCTGCGCGACGGCGACCGACGCCGGCGCCGGCGCCGGCGCACCGGCGGGAACAACCCATCCGGGGAACATCGCCAGCCCCTTGCTCCCGGCGCTGCCACCATAGCGGTTGACGCCGAGAGAATGACCGGTCTCGCGGCAATGCCAGGCCCGGGAGAAGGTCTTGGCCTTCCCCGATCGGGTCATCTCGACGTAGGGGCTCGGGCACTCGAAGAACTCGGGTGGCCGATGGTCCAGCTTGGCGCAGTGCTCAGGCAGATAACCGACGGCAAACCATTTACATTCCGTAGTCAGAACCGGCTCGACCCGCGTTCGAAATGAACGTGCTTTCAACCAGGACATGGTCGACCTGTCGTCTATTGCACGCCTTCGTAACCGCTTGACTGCTGTCCGGTGACGCCTGATCATCGTTCGCAACAAAGCTGCATATTCTCCGTCAATTCGGATGGGAAGGACACACCGATGCCGGTGGGTGTAAAGAATGTCCTCTGCGTGCCCCGAACTATCGTTCTTGCGTATGCATCCGCCGAAGACCGCAGGGGTACGTAGGCCGCCTTTGAACGGTGAGTGCGTGCGAGGCGGATTGGTTTGGGGCGGGAGCCGGCTTATGCGGCTCGATCGAGTTTCTGCTCCGGAACCCAGTTCCAGGGCAGGAGTTCTTCGAGCCGGCTCTGCGGGGTATCCGCGATGCGGCCGAGGACATCGGCGAGCCAGGCCTGCGGATCGACATCGTTGAGCTTGGCGGTGCCGATCAGCGTGTACATCGCCGCGGCCCGCACGCCGCCGCGGTCCGAGCCGGCGAACAGCCATGATTTTCTGCCCAGGGCAATACCCCTGAGCGCCCTCTCGGCGGCATTATTCGTGAGGCAGATGCGGCCGTCCTCGAGGAAGCGGGCGAACAGCTCCCAGCGCCTGAGCATGTAATCCATCGCCTTGGCCACCGGGGAATGGCGCGACAGCTTCCTGCGCTCGGCCTGCATCCAGTCCTTGAGATCGGCCAGCACCGGCGCGCTCATCTCCTTGCGCACGGCGAGGCGATGTTCGGCGGATTCGCCGTTGATCCCGCGCTCGATGTCGAACAGCACGTCGATCCGCTTCACCGCCTGCAGCGCCAGCGGCGAGATCGGCGGCGCGGTCTTGCCTCGTCGCTTGCTGGCCGCGATGTCGGCGAGCTCGAAGAATTTCCTCCTCGAATGCGCCCAGCACGCAGCCTCGGTGACAGGCCCCGGCAATCTCCCGGCCACATAGAGGCCGTTGTAGCCGGCGTAGATGTCGGCCTGGAGGATGCCGGAGAAGGTCTTCAGGTGCTCGACCGGGTGAGCGCCGGAGCGGTCGCGCGAGTAGCGGAACAGCGCCGCCGGCGGATCCGGGCCGCCGAACGGCCTGTCGTCGCGCACATAGACCCACGCCCGGCCGGTGGCGCACCTGCCCTTGGCCAGCACCGGCACCGGGGTGTCGTCGCCGTGCAGGCGGTCCGCCGCCAGCACATGGTCTTCGATCAGGTCGTGCAGGGGCCTCAACGCCACCGTGCACGCGCCCACCTGGTCGGCCAGGGTCGACAGGCTGAGATCGATCCCCTCCCGCGCGTAGCGGTCGCGCTGGCGGTTCAACGGCTGATGCTGGCCATACTTCTCGAACAGGATCATCGCCAGCAGGTTCGGCCCCGCCCAGCCACGCGGCGTCGGGTGGAACGGCGCCGGCGGCTGGCTGATCTTCTCGCAGCGCCGGCAGGTGAACTTCTCGCGCACCGTCTGGATCACCTTCCAGCGGCGCGGAATCACCTCCAGCGTCTCGGTGACGTCCTCACCGATCTTCGACAGCTTGTCCGAGCCGCAGCACGCGCAGGATGTCGGTGCGGGCACCACTACCCGTTCGCGCGGCAGATGCGCGGGGAGCGGCTTGCGGACCGGCCTGCGCCGGGTGAACCCCTCGACCTGCGTGGTCTCCGACGCCGCTTGCTCGGCCGCCAGCTCGTCCTCCGTCGCGCTCGCCTCGAGCTCGTCGAGCTGGAGTTCGAGCTGATCGAGGAGACGCTGCTTGCGCTCCGAGCGCGAACCGAAGAGCTCGCGACGGAGCTTCTCGATGGCCAGCTTCAGGAAGGCGATCTCCGCCTCGGCGTCGGACATCTTGGCCGCCGCGACGGCAGCCCGTGCTTCGGCCTCGGTCGCCTTCGCCTCGGCCCTGGAAGCCTTAGCCTCCGCCGCCGCAAGCGCCGTCTTCAGCGCGGCGATGTTGGTTCCGTCGAGCATCGGCGGGATCGAATCACATCGACCGATTCGCCGCCACGGCAATCTTGCCCGATGAGTCGCTTTGCCGCCGTCAGCCCGCTCGCGACGGCCGCCAGGTATGGACCGGGTTCCGCCAGTCGATCCCCTCAAGCAGGTAGCCGAGCTGCGCCGCGCCGATCGACACCGCACCGCCCGACGTCACCGGCCACTGGAACCGGCCGCGTTCCAGGCGCTTGGCGTAGAGCGAGGTCCCAACCCCGTCACTCCAGAGAATCTTGACGAGGTCGCCTCTGCGTCCGCGGAAAATATAGAGATCGCCCGCATGCGGGTCGCGACCGAGATCCTCCTGCACCTGCAGCGCCAGCGTGTTCATGCCGCGCCGCATGTCCGTCACCCCCGTCGCCAGCCAGACACGAACCCCGGCCGGGACCGGGATCATCGCCGCGCCAGGACCGAAAGGACCCGCCCCAGCGCCGCGCCGTCCACCTCCCGGTCGACGATCACCCGTGCACCGTCCGCCAGCGCGATCTCGATCCGCCCCGTCGCCGGCACGGCGCCGGAACCGGCATCGGGCGGGGGCGGCAGCAGGCGATCCGGTTCGACAACCACCGGAACGAAGCCGCCCCGCTCGCGAAACCGCCGCCGCCAGTTGAACACCAGGTTGGCGTTTACGTCGTTGCGCCGGGCCACCACTGAAACCGAAACCCCCGGCTGGTAGCTCTCCGCAACGATCCGGCGCTTCTCCGCCTCGCTCCAGCGTCTCCGCGAAGCAGCCCGCCTTGCCGGCAACCCCACCGACTTCTCATCTGAATCCGACATCTGCGATCGTGTCCACTTGGTCCTTGGTGGACACTTCCCAAGTGTCCACTCCCGATCGCACAAACTCGCGAAATCACATTAGGTCGAGAAGGCGGCCCTCGCCGGAGGCTTACGTTCTTGCGGCAGTTTTCGCATTTTCTACTCTCCCTGCCCACGCAGACGGCTTTGGCGCCCAATCACCGCTAGACGGGCCTGCTGGTTCTCTGTTGTCGGGAGTTCAGGCGTGTGAACCCACTCTCGAGGCCGGCTTGTCGGAAGGCTCGGGGTGCATGGCGGGCTGGGCAGTCAATCATCTCCTGCTCGACGCGGCGACCCGCTTCGCGAACACACAGGGTCAAGCGTTGTTCGGCGAGCATTTCCGTATCGTCAACACTATGAGCTTTTCGTCCACCGACGGCACGGTTAGCGGAGGGCTCGATGTCGTTCTGCCGTTGGCATCGTCGACGCTCTCCGGGGCCGGGAAATCCGAGACAGGCGCATTCTTTCTGCAACAGGGGGTGACGCGTTGGGTCGATAGCCATGGGCTCGACCGGAACGACCTTCGTCTCGGTCTGGTTCGTCGTTTTGACCTGTCCGACGAGGATGCGGCGCTCGGAATTCTTGGCGTCTCCACTTTTGTCCAGCAGAGCCGCGAGTTCCTGCATACAAGAGTGGTAGCCGGCACCGACTATGCCGGTAATTGGGGGCGGGGCTCGCTCAATCTCTTCATTCCGACGACCGGCTGGAAGGCTGCCCAGGCGGGGTACGAAGAACGGGCGCTTGCCGGGATCGAGCTCGGTTCGAAGTTGGACCTCACTACGACATTGTCCGTAAGCACGGCTGTCGGGCAATGGGAAAGGGAAGATGGCCTCGGCGGCTGGTCGACCAACGGGCGGATGGCCGTGGGATGGCGGCCGCATCCCTGGCTCGATTTCGGCGTGGCATGGAACGGGATCGGCGCTCTCGGCGATGACAAGGTGGTTCGCGTCGGCTTCTCCATGCCCTTGGGTGGGACCGACAGACCGCCGCGATGGGAGGGCTTGGGTCTTGCCGCAGGTGGTCCGGGGCCGTCTGCACTCGACCCCTGGGCCCCGGTTGAAGATATCGGGGTCATCCAGGTGGCACGACGCTCCATCGAAAGCGATCAACTCGTGTCCGGGGCGACGGTCCGGTTTCTGCAGGACAGCGCGAACACTGGTGACCAGATCGACATTGAAGTCTCTCTTGCTTCCGCAACGCCTAGCAATCTGGATCTGGTTGTGACACTCGCACCCGGCACGGGCGACAACCCAGCCGTGCCAGGAGTGGACTTCGTTGACGAACCCATTCCCGTCACGATCGGTGCTGGAACATCCAGCACGGTCGTAACGGTTCAGCTTCCGCTGAATTCCGAACTGGACGAAGCGCGGTCGGTGCGAGCGACGGTCGCCCTGGCGTCCAGAACATTCCACCTGCCCAACATCACGAAGCGACGGAGACCATCGCCATGAAGGGTCATTCACACCGCTTGCGAGCGTTTGCCTCTATGGCGCTGGTCGTGATGACGTGCGCCGGACTCGCGAGTTGCGGCGGCGGTGGCGGTGGTTCCAGGCCCGCGGTGGTAAGCGGTGGGGACCAGATGACGATAACGCCCCGGCCGCCGTCGCAAGCCTCACCAGACCTGTCGGTGGGGTCTGCGCGGCGCCGCCCCTTCGACAGGCTCAGGGCAGGCTGTTCGGGTCGCGCCCGGGCGCCCGCCCGCGGCGTCGCGGGCCTCGACCGTAGTCCCCGCTACGCTTTTCGGCCCGCTCCTGACGGGACGAACGCCCTTCAGTAGATTCTTTTGTTTCGCGTGGTCGGCTCACGGCCGAGTTTTTCAGCAGCCTGCTTGCGCGCCGATCGGCGTCGAATCGGCGCGCCGATCAACACCTCGAAGAACCACAGGTTCCCGCGGTCGAACTTTTCGACGCCCCGCTCCAGCGTCACGTTGAGCCCGGTCCCCACGGCACGCTCTCTGTGGTCGACGAGATTCTCATCCGCCTCCGGCACTGAGATCAGCCCCAGCCCAGTAAGGACATTCGCGATTTTGCTTCAATTGGCGGAGCGCCTGCAGCGTGACGCACTCGGCATGTCCTGTTCGGTCGGGGATCGACGAGCTGTTCCTGAAGTATCTGTCAACGGCGTGGAACCAGACATGAGCGATGGAATTCGTAACTGGCTGTAACCCGGGCGAGCGACTTTCCCCTCCGGAGTCCGGTTTCAGTCGAAATATCCGTCTTCCACGATCCTCAGCCAGATCCGCCCGACGGTAACGATCGTGTCGTGCAGGATGTCATGGCGGAAGCCTTCGAGCCGCGCGACCCGGTAGTGGCGGCAATAGGGCTCCATGACCGCGCGCGCGGCATCGACCTTGTCCGGCTGGATGACCTGGTCGAGCGTCCCGTTCATCTCCCACACCGCGACCGAGCGCAGTTCGGGGGCCGGAAAGCAGGGCTCGACGATGTCCCGCACCAGCGCTGCGAAGCCCCGGCGGCGGACGTCGCGCGGCAGGAAATCCGCGTTCCACAACCGCCCCGCATGCTCGGCGAGCGCGGCCGCGTTATAGAACATCGAGGTGTCCTCGACGGACTTGAAGCGCGGCGCCGCCAGCGCCTTTCGCCACCACCGCTCACGCACCGCGTCATCGACATGTTCGGTGTAGAAACGAAAGTCGGGACGTCCGCGCTCACGTACCCGGAGCACCGAGTTCTCGTAGGGCCAGTCGAACCGCCCGGTCCGGACGCGGGAGTGGAAATAGGCGATGCCGGTGCTCGATGTCCCCCATCCCAGCATGCCGTCGGGCGCGATCGTGCGCGCCAGCGCCCACAGGAACGGGCCACCGGTCGAAAAACCCCAGTAGAGCAGCAGGACGTCGTCGCGCGGCGACTCGAGGCCGGCGAGCGAGAACGCGACGCCCCGCCGGTAGCCCTCGACCAGGGCGTCGGGCGTCGCCGCCAGCATGTGGTCGTGGAGCGCCGAGCCCTCATTCGGCAGCCGGTAGGTGTCGCTCCCCGTCGGGCTCGCCTGTCCCTGCGAGGCGTGCGAGGCGTAGTCGTCGGCGGACCAGTATTCGGTCCGGTGGCGGTCGAAGACGGGCATGCGTTCGCCGAGCGGGATGTCGAGCCAGCCGCCGCGTTCTCCTTCCGCGAAGAAGTTCCACCTCCCGAGACGCGGCACGGCCACGAAGGTCACGCCCCGTCTCGCCAGCCAGGGCCCGATGCCTTCCCTGCCCTCATAGGTCGAGAGGAACCCGTTGCCGTTGTCGCTGCCGCCCTCCCCCGCGACCACCACGATCCGCCGGCCCCGGTGCAGCCGGGGCGTCTCCGGCCGCAGCGTCATGACGACCTGCGTGAAGGGTTTGCCGTAGAATTCGAAATCGACATAATCGACGCTCTTCGAATAGCCGGTCGTTTCCGGAAAAGCGTCGCTGTTCGTGATCGCCGCGACGGCCTCGGCCGGCAGTACCGCCCCGTCGTCCGGAACAGGGACGATGTCCTCCATGGAGCCCATGAACCTTCCTCCTCCGATCCTCGACGTTGCCGAGAGGTCCCCGGCCAGTCCGCCGGGGACGCCGGATCGCGGGAAGCAAGGTTAGCAGATGGGCAACCTGATCGAGATCAGCGACCTCCAGACATCGTTCTTCACCGACGAAGGCGAGCTCCGCGCGGTGGATGGCGTCAGCTTCGCCATCGAGGAAGGCCGCACGATGGGGCTCGTCGGGGAGTCCGGCTGCGGCAAGAGCGTGACCGCGCTGTCGACCATGCAGCTGATCCCCAAATCCGCCGGCCGGATCGTCGGCGGCCAGATCAGGTACCGGGGCGAGAACCTGCTCGATTTCGACGAGGCCAGGATGCGGCGCATCCGGGGCAACGAGATCTCGATGATCTTCCAGGAGCCGATGACGTCGCTCAACCCGGTCTTTACCGTCGGCACGCAGATCGAGGAAGCCATCGTCCTGCACCAGCGCCTCAGAAAGAAGGACGCGCGCGAAAAGGCGGTCGAAATGCTCAGCCTGGTCAAGATTCCCGATCCCGAAGCGCGGGTCGACGACTATCCGCACGAGCTCAGCGGCGGCATGCGCCAGCGGGTGATGATCGCGATGGCGCTTTCGTGCAACCCGAGCCTCCTGATCGCCGACGAGCCGACGACCGCGCTCGACGTGACGATCCAGGCGCAGATTCTGAACCTGATAGAAGAGCTCCAGGAACAGCTCGGGATGGCGCTCTTGCTGATCACTCACGATCTCGGCGTGGTCGCGGAACAGGCGGACGACGTGGCGATCATGTATGCGGGGCGCATCGTGGAACATGCGACGCCCGAGGTGATTTTTTCCCGCCCGCTTCATCCCTATACGGTGGGGCTGCTGAAATCGATCCCCGGCTATGGCGGGATCGGCGAAAAGCTGGAAGCGATCCCGGGAATCGTTCCAAGCCCGCTGAACCTGCCCGACGGCTGCCGGTTCAGCGACCGCTGCGCGCGGGTGGAGGACAAGTGCCGGCTACGGGAGCCGGAGCTGCGCGAGGTCGAAGAAGGGCACTGGGTATCCTGTTTCCTCGTTTGACGATCTAGAGGCCAGGGGAAGAGCCGAACCGATGGCGTTGCTGGAGATCAGGGATCTAAGGACCTACTTCCCGATCAGGTCGACTTTGCTCTCGCGCCATCTGGGCGACGTGCGTGCGGTCGACGGCGTGACCCTGGATGTCGAGGACGGCGAAACCCTCGGCCTGGTCGGCGAGTCGGGTTGCGGCAAGTCGACGCTCGGGCGCAGCATCCTGCGCCTGATCGAGCCGACCGGCGGGAGCGTCGAGTTCGAGGGGCAGAATATCCTCGCCCTCGGCTATGCCGAGATGCGCGACATGCGCCGCCGCATGCAGATCATCTTCCAGGACCCGTACGCGTCGCTGAACCCGCGCATGCGGGTGGGCGATATCATCGGCGAGGGGTTGAGGATTCACCATCTCGCTTCGGGCGCGGAGCAGCATGAGGTGGTCATGCGTATCCTCAACCGCGTCGGGCTGCGCGAGGACCATTACGACCGCTATCCGCACGAATTCAGCGGTGGCCAGCGCCAGCGCATCGGGATCGCCCGCGCCCTGGTGTTCCAGCCGCGCATGATCATCGCCGACGAGCCGGTATCCGCGCTGGACGTTTCCATTCAGGCGCAGATCCTCAACCTGCTCGACGAGCTGCAGAGCGAGTTCAAGCTCACCTACATCTTCATTTCGCACGACCTGCGCGTGGTCGAGCATGTCAGCCACCGCGTGGCGATCATGTATCTCGGCAAGATCGTCGAGGTCGGCCAAGCCGAGGCGATCTACGCTGACGCCCGCCACCCCTATACCAGGGCGCTCTTGTCGGCGGTGCCGATGCCCGACCCCGATGCGAAGAACAAGCGCGACCGGGTCCTGCTGCAGGGCGACGTGCCGAGCCCGGCCAACCCGCCGCCGGGCTGCAGTTTCCATCCGAGATGCCCGTTCGCGGAGAAAATCTGCGCCGAAGCCGAACCGCCGCTGGAAGAAGACGGGGACGGGCACCTGATTGCCTGTCACGTGTTCGGGCCGGGCGGAAAAGGAGCCTGAAGATGCCGATGAACGACCCCAAATGGACCAAGGTCGGCGATGTCGACACGCGCTATTTCGAGGCCGGCGAGGGAGAGAACGTCGTCCTGTTCTATGGCGGCAATTTCGGCTCCAGGGACGGGTCCAACTGCGCTGTCGCCTGGGACCGCAATTTCGACGGGCTGGCGGCGAATTACCGCGTCGTGGCGCCCGACAAGCTCGGACAGGGCCATACCGGCAACCCTGCGAACGACGACTACACGATGAACGCGGTCGTGCATCACGCCGCGGCCTTCGTCGATGGCATGGGCATGTCCAACGTCCACCTCGTGGGCCACTCGCGAGGTGGCTACCTGGTCACCCGGCTGACGCTCGAATTCCCGGAGCTCGTTCGTTCCTGCACCATCGTCGACTCGGGCACGCTCGGCCCCGGCGTCGGGCTGAACGAGATCGTTCATGCCCAGCCGCCTTACGAGCCGCTCAGCCGCGAGTGCCAACGCTGGACGTACGAGAAATACTCCTACTCCCCCGAACACATCACCGACGGCTGGCTCGATGCCGTGGTGGAGGTCGGCAGGCTTCCCAAGACGCAGGAGGCTATCCGGAAAATGGAGAACGAGGGTCTCAAGGCGGGCCTCTTCCTGCCCGAACTGGCGCGCCAGAAGGCGGAGACCCTTCGCTGGATTCAGGACCGCAAGATGAAACGTCCGACCCAGCTGGTCTGGGGTTACAACGACCCCACCGCGCCCCTGCGCCAGGGAATTCCGCTCTACGAAATGATCGCCGCCGGCGAGAGGCAAGCCTATTTCCACATTATCAACCGGGCCGGGCACTTTCCGTTCCGCGAGCACCCGGAACGGTTCAACGAAATCGTCCACGGGTTCATCGACAGCCTGAACTGATAATGGCGACGGTTTTCCATCCGCCGGAAGAGGTCGGGCGCGAGGAGATCGTCCGCGCTTCCGAGAAGGTCATGGCCCGGCCGGATATCGCCTTCTCGGAGACCGAAACGATCCTGCGCATCTCCGCCGCCGATATGGAATGGGACATCGGCGTGATGCTCTACGAACCCGATGACTCGGATGACATCCCGACCGGGGCGGACGGCCGCAAGGTCGGGGTATTCCTGACCCACGGCGGGGCGAGCGACTGGCGGTCGATGGAACCGCTGGCGCGGCTGCTCGCCGGCAAGCTCGGATACCGGATCGCCAGCATGACCTATCCGGGGCGGCTCTATCTGCCGGACCCGTCGCGCGACTGGCCGGGCGACACCATCCGGGACGACGGCACCGTACGCACGCCGATCTGGCTGGACGGGGAGCGGATCGCCGACGACGAGTACGAGGTCGTGCACGATGCCTCGATGCGGGCGCGGCACGGAATTCGTCCGAACGCGCGCGCGCGGCCGGAGACGCGGTTCCACGACCGCATGGCGTCATGGCCGTTGGCCTTCGAGGGCGCGATGAAGGAGGTCTGCCGGCGATATTTTCCGCCCGAGGCGTATTCGATCTACGTGCACGGCCACTCCACCGGCGGCCCGTTCGTCAACATGCTGAGCCAGCGCGTCGACAATGCGGTCGGGCTGATCGGCGTCGAGAACTCGCCCTTCGGATACATATACCAGCGCATGGCGGGCACCGAGTGGAAGGGGCCGTTCACCGACCTCCTGATCCGCAACTGGCGGGAAATCGCGCGCTACCGCGGCGCCGAAGCGCTCAAGAGCGAAGGGCCGGAGGCGCTGATGAGCCTGGCGGCGCTGATGGAGGACGTCTTCGACGAATGGGCTGAATCGACCCGGTTTCCCCAATTCAAGGCCGAGTACATCGTCCACTACGCGTGCACGCCGGCGCTCGAGGCCGCGGCGGAAGCCACCGCCTCGCGTCTCGGGCTGGGTCGCGCGGCGGCGCAGGAGCTCAAGGCGCGCTATGTCGGGATGGGGCGGGAGCTGACCGGGCCCGGCGTCAAGCCGGTGCCGCCGCTCCTGTTTGGGATCACCGCTTACAGCCGCGACCACACCGCCGAGAAATACCGCGACATCGTCGTTCCGGCCTACCGCGCCATGTCGCCCGCGCCTAGGATCGGCGTGGTGCGGTTCGGAGCCGGAACCCACTCCTACTGGGCGCCCGAGGAAGACCTTCCGATGGGAACCCTGCCGGCGGTGATCCGGCTATGGGAGGACGCGATCTCGGGCGGATATTTCCTGGTCTAGGGAGACAGGACCATGCCAATGACCGATGCAAAATGGGTGGATGTCGACGGGGTGCGCACGCGCTATTTCGAGGCGGGGTCGGGGCCTCCCCTCGTCCTCGTCTATGGCGGAAATTTCGGATCCGACGAGGCGGCGTCGAGCGCCATCGTCTGGAACAGGAACTTCGACGCGCTGGCCGATCACTTCCACGTCGTGGCGCCCGACAAGCTCGGACAGGGACACACCGACAACCCGCCGCAGGACGACTACACGATGAACGCGGTGGTCCAGCACGCCAACGCTTTCATCCGCACGCTCGGGCTCTCCGATATCCATCTCGCGGGCCACTCGCGCGGCGGCTATCTGGTGTGCCGCCTGACGCTGGAACAGCCCGACCTGATCGCGTCCTGCACGATCGTCGACAGCAACACATGCGCGCCCGGCCGCGGGCTCAACGACGTCGTCCATGCGGGCGCCCCCAGACCGCGCCTCGGCCGCGAATGCCAGAAGTGGGTCTACGAGCACTACTCCTACAGCCCGCACCACATCGACGACGCCTTTCTCGATGCGGCGATGGAGGTGGCGAGCCTGCCCAAATTCCAGGAATCCGTCCGCAAGATGGAGGACGAGGGACTCAAGACCCGCATGTTCCTGCCCGGGCTCGCCAGGGACAAGTCGGAGATGTTCGCCTGGATTCGTGACCGCGGCATGGGGAAGCCGACCCAGATCATCTGGGGCCGGAACGACCCGACGGCTCCGCTGGAACAGGGATACGCGCTGTTCGACCTGATCGCCGCCACCGAACCGCGCTGCCAGTTCCAGATCATCAACCGCGCGGGGCACCACTCGTTCCGCGAACAGCCGGAGATTTTCAACGAGATGCTGCGCGGCTTCATCCAGGCCCTTTAGGCGCGGGGACCGGATTCATGCCTGACGGATCGTGGCAACCGCCCAAGAGCTATTCCCGCGACGAGCTTGTTGAGATTTCCGATCGCGTCCTCGCCGAACCCGACATCGAGATCCGGCAATACGAGGACGTCTTCCGCCTCGAAGTCGCGGGCATGGAATGGGACATCGGCGCGATGGTCTACGAACCCGTGGACCGCGCCCAATCGCATGTTTCCGCCGACGGCCGACGCTCCGGCATGCTCATGACCCACGGCGGCGCCAGCGACTGGCGTTCCATCGAGCCCTATGCGCTGGTATTGGCGCGGAAGCGCGGGTTCAAGGTCGTCAACATGACCTTTCCGGGCCGGCTCTACCTGCCCGACCCGTCGCGCGACTGGCCCGGCGACACCAGATTGCCCGACGGCGGGTTGCGCACGCCGATCTGGAAGCGGGACGAGGAAATCGGCCGCGACCAGTACGAGATCGTCCGCGAGGCCTCATACCGTCACATCTACGGCACGCGGACTTTCGCCCGCGCGCTCCCCGGCACGATCTTCCACGAGCGGATGGCGGCCTGGCCGCTGGCTTTCGAAGAGGCGATGAAGGATCTCTGCTGGCGGCATTTCCCGGTCGACGACTATGCGATCTACACCCACGGCCATTCTACGGGCGGGCCGTTCTCCCACATGATCTTGCAGCGCGTCGAGAACATCGTCGGGCTCGCCGGCATAGAGAACTCCACCTTCGCCTGCATCTTCCATGAAATGACCGGGCACGACTGGCCCAACCCCTTCAACGATCTCCTGGTCCGCGATTGGCGCGAGCTGGCCCGTTACACGGGCGCCGAACTCTACATGCGGGAAGGCGGCGACCCGCTGATGCGGCTTTCCTGGGTGATGGAGGAGGTCTTCGAGATGTGGGACGAGGTCAAGCGGTTCCCGCAGATCAAGGCGGAGTATTTCTTCCACATCCATTCGATCCCGGCGCTGACCGAAGCCGCGACCGTGACGGCGGCGCGCCTCGGCATGTCGGAGACGGGAACCCAGAACCTTGTCGAGCGCTATATCGGCATGGGACGGCCGATGGCGGGCCCCGGCGTCAAGCCGGTGCCGCCGCTCCTCTACATGATCAACCGGTTCAGCCGCGATCACACGACCGAGAAGTATTACGGCGTCATGCTGCCGATGCTTGAGAAAATCGAGCCGGCGCCCCAGGTGCGGATCGTCGAGTTCGGCACGGGCACCCATTCCTATTGGCGCGCCGAGGAAGGACTGCCGATGGGCCTGGTCCCGCCCGCCGTCGACGTCGTCTGCGACGCGATCGCGGCGGGCTACTACTGAGGAACCGCGGCGGCCGGCAGCGGGAAAAGGAATTGGATTCGTCGGGCGCCGTATCTGTAGACTGCTCTCTTGGCGGCGACAATGCCGCGGGGGCAAGCAACAGGAAGGGAGAACGGCAATGGGATTTTCAAGTTCAGCGCGTATCGTGTCGAGGACGGCTGCGTGCGCCGTTCTTGCGGCGGGCGTTACGCTCGGCGCGACGGCTTCGGCCGAGACGCGGCTTACGCTCGGCATCACGTCCAACCTCAGCACGGTCAACCCCTATGGCGACAGCGCGTCGCACCTATACGGGCTCTGGGGCGAGGTCTACGGCAATCTGTGCCGCTACAGTTTCGACAAAGGCGGATATGTCGGCCATCTCGCCGAGAAATGGGTGGTCAAGGACGAGAACACCTGGCTCTTCCACCTCAAGAAGGGGATGAAGTTCCATAACGGGACCGAGGTGACGGCGAAGGACGTCGTTCATTCCTTCTTCCGGATGAGCAAGGATCCGGAAAGCAGCCAGAAACAGAATTCGAGCAGAAAAATCAAATCCGTCGAGGCGGTCGACAAGTACACCGTCAAGATGATTTCCCACAAACCGACATCGTCGCTGCTGAGCTATATCTGCGGCCTGTGGGCGATTACCAGCAAGGACACCTACGACAAGTACGGCGCCAAGGAAGCCGACAAGAACCACCCCTACGGCGCCGGGCCCTACAAGCTCAAGGAATTCGTCATCGGCAACCGGATGGTGCTGGAGAAGGCAGAGGGAAATCCGTTCCTCAGGCCGGGCTCTCCAGACATCGTGATCGTGCGCAAGATGACCGAGTCCGAGCAACGGGTTACCGCCCTTCTCAACGGCGAGGTTCAGATCGCGCAGTTCATACCGCCGCATCTCTTGAGCCGCGTCGAGAAGTCCAAGAACTCACGGCTGGTTCCGACCAGCTCGGTCGAAATCATGTTCCTCGCCATGAACCCGGCGATGAAGCCGTGGGACAACAAGAAGGTGCGTCAGGCGGTATGCCACGCCATCAATCGCGAGGGAATCGTCAAGGCGCTGCTCAAGGGACAGGCGCAACTGCTGCAGGGTCCGATCGGTCCGGGCCAGTACGCCTATAACCCCGACCACAAGCCGGTCTTTGACTACAACCCGGAGAAGGCGAAGAAGCTGCTCGCCGAGGCCGGATACGCCAAGGGCGTGGATGTCGACCTGTACACGCCGGTCGCGCGCTACGTGAACGACAAGCAGATCACCCAGGCCATGGTCCCGATGCTCAACGCGGTCGGAATCAGGACCAAGCTGCATACGCCCGAGTGGGTCACGCAGTGGGCCAATGTGCGCAAGGGCAAGGTGCCGTTCTTCTACCAGGGCCGCGGATCGGTCATCGATCCCGGACCGGCGCTGTCGCAGTATTTCGAGACGGGCGTCTCTCCGCGCATCAAGTTCTCGTCGGCGGACTACGACAAGCTGATGCAGGCGGAACGCGCGGCCTTCGACGAGAAGAAGCGCATCGCGACTCTGCGTCAGGCGATGTCGGTCCTCACCGAGGAAGCGCCGGCCTGCTTCATGTGGACGCATACCCTCCAATACGGCGTGGCGAACAAAGTCGACTACCAGCCGCGGCCGGACGGTCGTCCCTACATGAGCGAAGCGACCATGAAAAACTGACGCGTCTTCGCCGCGGGGCGCTGGGCTGCATCGGGTCTTGCCTGTCTGACGGAAAGGCGGGTTTGTATTGCTGACCTATACCGTCAAGCGGGTGATCGGGACGGTCCCCGTCCTCCTGTTGATCACCCTGCTGGTTTTCGGCCTGTTGCAGCTCGCGCCCGGCGATCCCGCCGATATCCTCCTGCCGGAGGAAGCGACGCACGAGGATATCGCCGAGGCGCGGGCGCGCTGGGGTCTCGACAAGCCGTTCCACGAGCAGTACCTGAATTTTCTCGTTTCCGCGGTCCAGGGCGATTTCGGCGAGTCTTTCCGCTACAAGGAATCGGTTCTGGAGCTACTGGCCCAGCGTTTTCCGGCGACGCTCGAGCTGACGTTCTTCGCGACGCTGCTGGCCGTTCTTATCGGCGTTCCGCTGGGGGTCTGGGCGGGGGCCAGACCGAATTCCTGGGTCGATAATTTCGGATCGGTGTTCGGCTTTTTCGGCATCAGCATGCCGAGTTTCTGGATGGGGATCATGCTGATCCTCATCGTTTCCGGATATTTCAACCTGCTTCCGTCGGCCGGGCGCGAGACCTATGGCATCGCCGGCCCGACGATTACCGGTTTCTACACCGTCGACAGCCTGATCGAGGGCAACTGGAAAGGGTTCTTCGACGCGCTTTCCTACATCATCATGCCGGCCGCGACTCTCGGCGTGAACATGCTGGGAATCCTGATGCGCGTCACGCGTTCGGCGATTCTCGACGTCACGCACGAAGAGTTCGTGACCACCGCCCGTGCGAAAGGGCTCAGCGGGCAGGTCGTCCTCTGGCGGCACATCGTCCGCAACGCCCTGATAACCATCATCACCGTGGTCGGACTCGAGCTGGGTACGCTGCTATCGGGTTCGATCATCGTCGAGACAGTGTTCGCCTGGCCCGGGATCGGAAATCTTCTGATCAACGGCCTCGGCACCCGGGATTACCCGCTGATTACGGGTGTCGTGCTCGCCTACACCGTGCTGTTCGTCACGGTCAACTTCCTCATCGATATCAGCTATGGCGCGATCGATCCCAGAATCCGTTTCGACTAGGCCGGCGGCGCCGCTGATCGAGTGGCTGGCCGAGCTGAAAAGGCGCTCCAGGCGCTGGATGAAGGTCAAGCTCTGCCTTGGCGGGTTCGTCGTGGCGATGCTGATATCGGTGGGCGTCCTGGCGCCCGTGATCACCCCCTACGATCCCAACCAGCAGGATCTGCTCGCCGCGCTCCAGGCGCCGGACTATTTCGCCGGCAAGTTCTTTCTGGGCACCGACCATGTCGGGCGCGACATCCTGAGCCGGATCATCTATGGCGCTCGGATCTCGCTGGTGATCGCTTCCACCGTGGTCCTGGTCTCGGGCATCGTCGGCGTCGGGTTCGGGGCCATCTCGGGCTATTTCGGCGGGCGGACCGACTTCGCGATCCAGAAGACCGTGGAAGTGGTCTGGGCGTTTCCGCCGCTCTTGCTGGCGATCGCCATCCTCGCCTTCATGGGACAGGGACTCGGCATCCTGATCGTCGCGCTGGTGGCCCAGCGCTGGATACCCTATTGCCGCGTGGCGCGCGGGCAGGCGCTGTCGCTGAGAGCGCGGGATTTCGTCACCGCCGCGCGGTCTCTCGGCGCCTCGCACGGCAGGATCGTCGGCCGCCATATACTGCCCAACCTCCTGCAGGCGGCGATCGTGATCGGCACCTTCGCCATGGCGTCGGCGATCATCTCGGAAGCCAGCCTCAGCTTCCTCGGTCTCGGGGTGCCGCCGGAAATTCCGACATGGGGCAGCATGCTGGCCGACGGGCGCGAGCATATCTCGACGTCCTGGTGGCTCGCGCTGTTCCCGGGACTTTGCATCTTCATGACGGTGCTCGGCATCAACCTGCTGGGCGACGGGCTGCGCGACATTCTCGACCCGCGTCTCAAGCGGGCTTCGTCCGGAGTAACTTGAAACGTCCTGGCCAGGGGGAACGGAATGCCGATATCGGACCCAAAATTCGTCGACGTTGAAGGAATCAGCACCCGATATTTCGAGCGGGGCTCCGGCGAGACGGTGGTGCTCGTGCATGGCGGCGCGTTCGGTTCCACCACGGGCGCCTGCTGCGCCGACGACTGGGATCTCAATTTCGACGGGCTGGCGAAGTGGTTCCGCGTTTTCGCCATCGACAAGCTGGGTCAGGGCTACACCGACAACCCCCGGACGGATGACGACTACACGATGCATGCGGCGGTGCAGCACGCATATGCGACGCTGCGCGCGCTGGGGATCGAGGGAGCGCACCTTATCGGCCATTCGCGCGGCGGCTACCTCGTCTGCCGGCTGACGATCGAACATCCGGAGCTGGTCAAGAGCTGCACCATCGTCGACAGCAACACCTGTGCGCCGGGGACCGGGCGCAACGATTTCGTGTTCGCCAACATGCCTAGGCCCGCGCTCGGCGCCGAGAGCCAGAGGTGGGTGGCGCAGAAATACTCATACAGCGGCGATCACATAACCGATGCTTGGATCGACGCCATGGTCGAGGTCTCCAGGCAACCCAAATACGCCGAAGCCGTCCGCAAGATGACCGAGGACGGATTCCAGTGGTCGAAGTTCCTGCCCGGAATCCTTACCCAGAAGGAGGAGATGTTCCGGATCCTCGAGACCCGCGGCATCCAGCGCCCGGTCATGCAGATCTGGGGCAGCGAAGACCCCACCGTGTCCTTCGAACAGGCGATGGGCCTATACCGGATCCTCGCCGAAAAGGAACGGCGGGCCCGCTGGCAGGTCTTCCACCGGTGCGGTCACTACAGCTTCCGAGAGCATCCCAGGCGATTCAACGACGTCATCAGAACCTTCATTCACGCGCCTTGAACGGCGGCGAGGGGGCGGAAATGGACTTTTCGCAGGCGAAATTCGTCGATGTCGACGGAATAAACACACGCTATTTCGAACAGGGTTCGGGCGAAACCGTCGTCCTGTTCCACGGCGGCAATTTCGGCTCGCACCACGGCGCCGACTGCGCGGCCGACTGGAACCTCAATTTCGATGGGTTGGCCGAAGAGTGCCGGGCGATCGCCGTCGACAAGATCGGGCAAGGCTATACCGACAATCCGGAGACCGACGACGACTACACCATGGCACGGGTGGTGAGCCACGCGCTCGGCTTTCTCGACGCGCTCGACCTCCACGACTGCCATATCGTCGGCCACTCGCGCGGCGCCTATCTGACCTGCCGGATGACGCTCGAGAACCCCGCGCGCATCAAGTCCAACATCATGGTCGACACCAACACGCTGGGTCCCGGACAGGGCCGCAACCACATCGCCTTCGCCGATACGCCCAAGCCCTATCTCAGCCGCGAGAGCCAGCGCTGGGTGATGGAAAACTATTCCTGGAACCCGAAGATCGTCACCGAGGACTGGCTGGATGAGCTGATGCGGGTGGCCGCGTTGCCGAAGTACCTGGAGTCGGTCCGGAAAATGCTCGACGAAGGGTTGCTCGACAGGGTGTTCGTACCGCGGCTCGGACGCGAGAAACGCGATACCTTCGACCGGCTGATGGGCACCGGCACGCAACGCCCGAACCTGATCGTCTGGGGTCTCAACGATCCGACGGCGACCATCGACCAGGGCTTCGGGCTCTATGAGATCATGGTCCACAAGGAGCCGCGGACCGAGATGCATGTCTTCAACCACGCGGGGCATTTCAGCTACCGCGAGCATCCCGAGGCCTTCAACCGCCTGATTCTCGACTACGCCCACAGTCTCTGATGCGCCGGTTTTCCGAAGGAGCGACAGGATGAACGGCGCTTCCCGCCCCTACGATCCGCGCAACCCGGGTCTCCGGACCTTCCACGACTCGATTCCGGCGTTCCTCGACGGTCTCGACTCGCCAAGGGATTACCTAGAACGCTGTCTGGAAACGATCGAGGAGCGCGAGCCGAACGTGAAGGCGTTCGTGACCACGAACGTCGAAGGCGCTCGCGAGGCGGCGGACCGATCCTCGGCACGCTACAGGCAGAACCGTCCGTTGTCGGCGGTGGACGGCATGCCGGTCTGCATCAAGGACCTGTACGAAACCGAGGACATGCCGACCCAGATGAACAGCCCGGTTTATGCGGGGTGGCAGTCCATTCGCGATGCCGCCCATGTGTACGCGCTGCGCAAGGGCGGGGCCGGCATCGTGGGAAAGACCGTCACGACGGAGTTCGGTCAGGCCACCCCGGGACCGACCCGGAACCCCTTCGATCTCGCGCGCACCCCCGGCGGTTCTTCGAGCGGCACGGCCGCGGCGGTGGGCGCGGGCATGGTGCCCGCCGGCAGCGGAAGCCAGGTCAGGGGCTCGATCCAAAGGCCCGCCGGCTATTGCGGCAACTACGCGCTCAAGCCGACCTTCGGGGCGCTCAATCGCGGCGGCGGACATTCGATGTCGCCGAGTCAGAGCGTGCTTGGCGTGCACGCCGGCTCTCTCGAGGATTGCTGGCGGACGGCATTCCATATTTCGCAAACCGTCGGCGGCGACCCGGGCCAGCCCGGTCTGTTCGGCCGGCCCGAGCTCGAGCAGGCGGCAAGGCCGCGGCGCCTCGCGCGTCTCGAGACCCGCGCCTGGCCGGATACCGACGACGAGACCAGGGAAATTTTCGAGAGGTTCCTGTCCGATGTCGCGGGCCAGGGCGTCGAGATCGTCTCGCGCGCGGACGACGAGCGTATCGACGCCCTGGAGAAAGCCCTCCTCACTATCCCCGATTTCATGTTCGACATCTTCGCCTATGAGATGCGATGGCCGACCTGGGGTTATCGCGACATGGAGGGCGATCTTCTCAGCGAAGCGGTTCTCGATCGCCTCACGCGGGGCGAGCAAGTATCCTTGGAAGACTATCGCGACCTCCTCGCCATGCGCGAAGAGCTGCGGCGCGCGTTTGCTGCGCTCGACGGCGAATTCGACGGCTATCTGACGCTCTCCGCCAAGGGCCCTCCGCCGGTCGGCATGCCGGTCGGAGACCCGGTCTATGGCGACGTTTCCTCATGTCTCGGGGCCCCCGCATGGAACCTGCCCCTGCTCGCGGATCGCGGCCTGCCGATGGGAATTCAACTACTCGGCCATCCCCACGAGGATTACGACTTGGCGCTCCGCGGAAGGTGGTTCGTCGAATCGTTTCTCGCCGCGTAGCGGGTCGCCCATGCGAGTCCATGTGCATGCCTATGCGACCGAGGGTCCCGGCGACGTGGCCGGTCTCGAACGTATTCTGTCCGGGCTGCCGTCAGGCAAGATCGCGCGCCTTGCGCTGGTGGCCAAGACCGAAGGCACGGCTACGATCAACGATTTCTCGCGCGAGCTCGCGCTGTCGGCCGCCGGGGCGACGATAGAACGTATCGGCGGCACGGATCTGCTCGACGCTTCCACGCAGATCTTCTCGACCGGCTCCGAAGGCGTGCTCAGCCCGGTGGTCTACCTGTTGGCGGCGATCGACGATGACAGCGGCGGCGATCAAGAACGCCTGGTCATCGGCGGCGGCCGTACGCGCGCGATGACAGCGGACGAGCTTGTGACCCCGACCCATACCCGCCTGATCGCCGGCGCGGTCGACAAGGCGATGGCCGAAGCCGGACTCGCCCCGGATCAGGTCGCCCTGGTCTTCGTCAAGAGCCCGATTCTCAGTCACCGCGATGCGGCGGCGACGGGCGATCCCCAGGTCACCGCGCGGGCCGGGTCGAGCGGGCAGTCCCGCGGCGCGGCCGCGCTCGGCGTCGCACTGGCGCTGGGCGAATTGACGGACGACGAGATCGACGACACCCGGATCGGCGTCGACCTGCACCGCCATTCGAGCCGGGCGATGAGCTTCTCGGGCACGGAAGTCGAAGTCGGGGAGGTTCTGGTTCTCGGCAACCGGCCCGGTGCCGGGGGATCGACCAGGGTGTTTGCCGGGCCGATGGCCGATATTCTGGACGCGCGCTCGATAAAGGCCCTATTCCGAACGGCCGGTTGCAGTCTCGACGATGCCGGAGAGATCGTTTCTCCCGAACGGCTGCGGGCGGTCTTCGTTAAGGCCGGCGTCGCGCCGGACGGGCGGGTGCGCGGCGAACGCACCACCGTTTTCCACAGCGATCTCGACCCCGACAAGCACATGCGAGCGACCGCGAGCGGCGTGATCGGCGGGATCCTCGGGACGGGACGGATTTTCGTGAGCGGCGGAACCGAGCACCAGGCGCCGCCGGGCGGCGGGTTGTGCGCGTGTATCGCCGATGTGGGCGGACCGGATGGTCGATAATCTACCTTCAGCCGGCCCCTATGCGGGGCGCGGCAGAATCGGGCTGATCTGTCCGTCCACCAATACCAGCATCGAGCCGGAGTTCCATCGGTTGGCGCCGGCCGGTCTTTCCGTTCACGTCGCGCGCGCCTTCCAGGACGGGCCCCAGGCGCCGGCGCTTTATCGGCAGATCGCCGAGAACGTCGAAGGAGCCGCACGCGATCTGGGCTCGGCGGGTGTCGATGTGATCGCCTTCGGCTGCACATCGTGCACCTATTTCTTCCCGGGCGACGTTCTGACCGAGGCGATGACCCGGATGACCGGCGCGCCGGCGGTACTGACTTCGGATGCCGTCGTCGCGGGGCTCGGCGCGGTCGGCGCAAGGCGGATCGCGCTGGCCACGCCACGGACCGATTTCGTCAACCGGCGCGAGACCGAATGGCTGACCGAGCACGGGTTCGAAGTCGTTTCCGTCGAAGGTCTCCAGCTCGGCAAGACCGCGTCCGAACGTGCCGGCATCGGCCGGGTTCCCCTGGAAACCACTTGCGAGTTGGCCCGCCGGGTCGACCGGCCGGACGCCGACGCGATCTTCATCAGCTGCACCAACCTGCCGTCGCTCGAACTGATCGAAAACCTGGAAGGCGAGCTCGGCAAGCCCGTCGTGACCAGCAACCAGGCGACCTTCTGGCACTGCCTGAGGGCGATGGGATCGACGATCGCGATCGAAGGCCACGGAAGTCTGCTCGCGCGGCATTGAGTCCCCAACGGCCGCTTGCCTTCAGCCGAACAGATCGAGGCTCCCGCCCAACCCGCGTTTCTCGGCTTCTCCCAACGCGTGGCGGGCGAGAGCCAGATCGCAGATCGCCATACCCTGGACTACCGCCAATATGCGCTGGTCGGCGTTCTCGCGGATCGGCATCGTCCCGGCGACGATCTCGCCGATGTGGGCGTCGACACGCGCCTCCAATGCGGAGCGTTCGATCCGGCGGTTGCGAAGCCACGCCTCGATATCGCCCAGCACCGTGGCATAGTCGAAGTCGTCGACGACAAACCGGTCGATCTCCTCGAGAACACCGAATGCGACCTCTTCGGTCTCGCCCATCGAGCACAGGAAGGCGCCGGGCGACAGCATGCCGGGTTCGACCACCGGAGATTCGGCCAGGGTCAGGGTGATCGCGATGTCGGCGCCGTCGAGCGCCTCCCGCGGACTGTGCATGGCTAAGAACCGGGCAGGTTCATTGGCAAATCGACGGCAGAAATTCTCGGCGCTCCCGTGTCGCCGGGCGACGACGCGGACCTCGTCGAGTTCGAAGGTCCGGGTTACCGCCGGAAACAGCTCGGCCGCGATCGAGCCGGCGCCGATCAGCGCCAGAATCCGGGCATCCTTGCGGGCCATGTACTTGGCCGCGACCACCCCGGTCAGCGCTGTGCGGAACCGGTGCAGCCAGGTCTCGTTCAACAGCCCGATTGGCGCGCCGGTAGCGTCATCGAACACGACCAACATGTGGTGGGAACGGAAGCCATGATCCTGGGCGACGTCGCTGATCAGCCGGATCCCGGTGACGTTCTCGGAAATCAGGGTCGCGCCCTTGGACTTGTAACGCGCGGCCTTGCCGATCCCCGAACCGCCGAACAGGGCGGCAGGCTCCGACAGACGGAAAATGTCCCGGGTGCCGAGGTCGCGGAATGTCCGTTCGACGATCTCGAGCCCCGCGGACACGTCGAGCACCGCCTTGAGATCGGCTTCCTTGAGCACCCTCAGTTCCGACACTGCTGTTGTCCTCGATACGCGTCCCTGGCTGGACGGGGGGAAACCGGATCGCGAGTATAACGGGGTAGCGGGCGGGGGAGAGACGCTCTGGGCGACCGGCAGGGCATGGCCGACGCGTTTTGCGGCGAATGGAATAAGCTCGGATTCCTGATCGGGCTGGCCACGACCTGTTACTACCTCTATGTCGCGACGTGGGGCACGTTCAGCCCGGCACTCGATCGCAGCCTCTTCATCTATGCCGGCGTGGCGCTGGCAATTTGCGTCCATCCGCTCGCCCGGACGATTCCCTCCCGGGCGTTCGATGTCGTCTTCCTGATCGCGGTGACCTACGCCACCTTCCGGTTCAATGACCGTTATCTGTACTTCGCCGAGAACGAAGGGTTCGACATCGGCGATTTCGACATGGCCGTCGGCTGGGTAATGATCCTCGGTGTCATCGAGGGCGGACGCCGCGCCCTCGGCATGGCGATGGCGATCATCTCGGGCGCATTCCTGCTGTTCCTTTATTTCGGCGCCTGGGTGCCGTGGCCGTTCGTCCACAGCGGGTTCGACCTGCGCCAGATCGCGACCGCCCTCTACGCCCAGACCGACGGGCTGTACGGCTCGATCACCTACGTGCTCGCCTCGAACCTGTTCCTGTTCCTGGTGTTCGGGACATTCCTGATCCGCTCCGGCGCGTCGGACTATTTCACCGATCTTTGCCTGTCCTTCCTTGGCACCCGCCCGGGCGGCGGGGCGAAGGCCGCGGTCGGCTCATCTTTCATCACCGCCAGCATCTCGGGCTCGGCCTCGGCCAATGTCGCGATCACCGGAAGCATCACCATCCCGATCATGATGAAGACGGGCTACCGCCCGGCGGTCGCCGCCGGCATCGAGGCCGCGGCGTCGACCGGCGGGACGATCATGCCGCCGGTGATGGGGGCGTCGGCCTTCATCATGGTGGCGCTGACGGGCTTCTCCTACGGAACGATCGTGATCGCGGCCACGATTCCGGCGCTGCTCTATTTCCTCAACGTTTATTTGCAGGTCCATTTCTACGCCCGGCGCAACGGCCTGAAGGGCCTCCCGGCCGAGGACTGTCCGTCTTTCCGCCAAACCCTGATGCAGGGCTGGGCCTATCTGGTGCCGATCGCGGTGGTCGTGGTCATGGTCTATCTCGACTATTCGCTCAGGCGCATCGGGATGCTGGCCATCGTGAGCGTCATCGTGGCGAGCTGGCTGACGCCCCGGCCCATGGGACCGCGCGCGATCGTCGTCGCGCTCGCTGAGGGCGCGAAGGCCTCGCTGCCGATCATCGCGATCGCCGGCCCGGTTTCGATCATCGCGGGCGCGGTGCTGTTGCCCGGCACCGGAATCCGCATTACAGGCATGATCATCGACCTCGCGGAGAGCAATCTCGCCTTCACGGTGATGTTCATCTTCGTGATCGGCTACATCTTGGGCATGGGGCTGTCGGTGATCCCGGCCTACGTGATCCTGGCGACGCTTGCGGCGCCGGCCCTGATCCAGCTCGGCATTCCGGTAATGGCCGCCCACCTGCTGGTGCTCTGGTGGGGTCAGGCGTCCAACGTCACCCCGCCGGTCGCGCTGGCCGCCTACATGGCCGCCGGGATTTCCAAACAACGATTATGGCCGGTCTGCAACGTCGCCATGGTCAAGGCGATGGCGATCTTTTACCTGCCGGTGCTGTTCGTCTATCAGCCCGGATTGCTTCTGCAGGGAAGCGTGTGGAGCATCGTCACCACGATCGCGTCGCTGGCGCTGGGCGGGCTGGCGATCTCCGCCGGCATCGAGGGCTTCTACTATGCCCGTCTGTCCCTCGCGGCCCGGGTGGTCTCGATCGTCATCGGAATCGTTCTGGTGCTGACTCATGGGGTCTATGCGCTGATTCCGGTGGCATGTTTCGCGGTGTTCACGATCTGGCAATACCGCAATAGCCGGACCGGCGGCGTCCCGGCTACCGACTGATCGGCGATGCTGTTCCCGCATGCCGGGCGGGTGCTAGTCTGACGGTCGGGAACTCGGAAAAGGGAGACAACGGTATGAGAACATTCGCAGCGATCACGCTCACGTCGGCGGCGATGCTGGCGCTGGCCCAGGCGGCGGCCGCGCAAAGCCTCGTCCTCGGCACCAGCTCGCCGGGCGGCAGCTATTTCCTGATGGGCGGCGGGCTGTCGACCGCGATAACCCGCGATCTGGAGGGTATTACGCTGTCGACCCGCACGACCGCCGGTTCGACCACCAATATGCGGATGCTGAGCCGCGAAGGCGGAGGACTCAATCTCGGCCTCGCCAACCTCGGCGCGGTCTACAACGCGGTCACCTCGACCGGAAAGTTCGAGGGCAAACCGCCGGCCAAGAACGTCCGCGCGCTGATGGCGCTCACCATCTCGCCGATCCACTGGGTGACGCTCGCCAAGGACGACATCAAGTCCTTCGCCGATCTCGCGGGCAAGCGGGTCTCGCTCGCCAAGGCCGGCAGCGGGACCGCGGCCAACGCCGACCTGATCCTGCGGACCGTCGGCGTGCGCGACAAGATCAAGGCCCAGTTCCTCGGCTTCAGCGAAGCCGGCAACGCGCTGCGCGATGGCAATATCGACGCCTTTGCGGTGGCATCCGCGGTCCCGGTCCCGGTGGTCAGCGCGATGGCGGCGACCCGGAAGATCCGCCTGATCCCGCTCGCCCCGAACGAGCTCAAGTCGGTGCTCGGCAAGAATCCGGCCTTCGCACCTTATGTCATCAAGGCCGCGGATTACGGTGACGGGGTGGTGGCCGATGCCCAGTCCTACGGCGTACCGTCGACGATCATGGCGCAGGACAGCGTCCCCGACGAGACCATCTATCGCATCGTCAAGTACGTCTTTACCGACAAGACGAACAAGTACATGAAGACGGTCTACAAGTCCTGGAGCCCCAGCGCCGGGATCGAAGTGTTCAAGAACGCCGGCATCAAGCACCATCCTGGCGCGTTGAAGGCCTACAAAGAGCTCAGCATGACAAAATAGCGCCGGCACACGCGGACCAGGCGAAAAAGGGGCCATCCGGCCCCTTTTTCCATTGGGTTATTCTTTTGAGTATTGATCGGAGGAACGCCCGCCCGCGGCACGAGGTGGCCTCACCTTTTCGGATAGCCTGGCGGCGAGTTTAAGGTGTATTCCGGCTACAATTCCGGCCCGAATCGACCATGCCGGGAAATCGCCGACGACGGTGACGCAATCAATGCCGGCCAACCGCCCATCCGCCAGTCGGGCGGCGTTCGGGGAGAGTTGACCCAGCCGATGACCCGCTCGGATAGCGATCACGGTATCGGCGGAAGGAAGAAGTCCAAATGACCCTGTTCGGCAAACGGCAGGCCCGGGCGGAGGACGCGGCGCTCCTCGCCGGCCGGGGACGGTTCATCGACGACATCCGCTATCCCGGAATGCTGCATGTCGCGATCGTGCGCAGCGGGGCCGCCCGGGCGGCGGTCTCGGTCGATGCGAGGGAAGCGCGAAGACTGAAGGGCGTCGTCGCCGTGATCACGGCGGACGATCTGCCCGTGAACGCCCGGGTTCTCCCGGACGGCCACCCCAATTCGGCTCTTCCCGACCCGGCGGAACCGCCGGTGCTGGCCCGCGGCGAGGTTCGCTATGTCGGCGAGCCGATCGCCGCCGTCCTCGCCGAGACCCCCTACGTCGCCGAAGACGGTGCGAGACGTGTCGACGTGAATTACGACACGAGGCCCACCATCGTCGATCTCGAGCGGGCGGCGAAGACAGACTCGCCAGCAGTTCACCGCGACCGGGACACCAATATCGCCGCGCGGATCAAGCTGGAAACCGGCAATCCCGACCGGGCCTTCGCCGCAGAACTGCCCATCGATACGAATTTCCGTCATAAGGGGGAAGCGATTCGATATGACCTATCCAATTTCGAACCCTGGCGCCGGCGCGCGGATTTCCGCGACGGTCAAATGGTACAATCCGGCGAAGGCATACGGTTTCCTCGTTCCTGCAGACGGCTCGCCGGACATCTACTGCCGCGACTCCGCCCTGGCCGCGGTCGGCCTCGATACCCTTCTCGCCGGCGCTACGGTCCGCGCCACCGCCAGCGTGGTGTTGTCATGGAGGATCGAGCGCGCAACCCCGCCGAGGAAGGCGAAGGCGCTGACATGACCGTCGAGGAACGCCTCCGTCGTCTCCCTCGGATACGGGGGTCGCTCACTGGGAGGCATGGCAAGAGGCTGCGTCCCGTGTGCGCGGATGTGAATCCATCCCGGCGCGACGGCGTCCTCAGAGCCCCATCGATTGGCCTTTGTCCAGCCGTTCGAACACGGCCTCGCGGTCGGCGTCCGGGACGTGGCCGGCGAGGGCCATGAGGGGGGCGTCCGCGCTCGCGGCGCGGGCGCGCTCCAGCGTCTCCCGGAGCGCCTCGGCGGGGGGTTCGGCCGGGTCCGCGCCGGGATCGGAGGATTGCGCCACGGCGGGTTGCCGCGTTTCCCGCGCCTCCCCGGCGTGCTCCGCGCAGAGAACCGGACGACCCCGCTTACCGGCGCCGTACCCCAAAGACGAAGAGCGAGGTGTCCCGCGCCACCAATTTCGCTTTACACTCTCGCCCGGCAACCACAGGAGCGCTGCTTATTCGCACCTTCACGGCCATCATCGAACGCTGTTCCGTCACCGGGCATTATGTCGGCTACGTCCCGGCCCTTCCCGGCGCGCACACCCAGGCCAGCACCCTCGAAAGGTTGCACGACAATCTCGCCGAGGTCGTCACCCTCGTCCTGGAGGACGAAGATCTCCAGCCCGAGACCGAGTTCATCGGTACTCACACGATCCGCGTCTGACGGACCCGCCCGCCGCCCGGGCTCCGGGACTTCGCGACATTGTCGGCTCGGCCAATCGCGCCCGTCTGCCCGGAGGTCCGCCACCCGGGACCGGAGAGGGAAATGTGAAGCACTGCCCCAGCCGAAGTGCAGCCGGACGCGTCCTCCGCCGCGGCTTCCAACCGGGAGAGGGGTGAATTCCGGAAACGGGTCGGGGCGTTCGCGATGGTGTGGCGGGGTAACGCCCCACGAGCCGATGGCGGCGAATCGATGACCCGACTCGTGTTTATTGCTCAGCCGTCTGGGAGGGGGTTCCGCGGCTTTCGGGCATCTCCACGGCCTCACGAACCCATTTGCGCCGGTCCCGCCCAAGCGTGGCATTCAGCGGATGGGCCCGGTCGGCAAGCGGCAGGCATGGCAGAAGAAGGAGCAGAAAACGGTGGCGAGACCGACCGCTCACACGCTTCTTGTACATCGAGACGGTGGACGCTCAAGTACCACCAGCCCTTCGCGGTTTCCGGCACGCTTCTCGGCCGGAAATCAACCGAGTTCGCGCCGCATCTCGGCGAATGTCCGCAAGGCGTCAGCGTGGACATAACTGTCCCAGATCGTGCGCCGAACGCAGTAGAGCGGCCTGCTCGGCTCCCAGATGTCCCTGATCGTTCCGGCCTTCTTCCCCAAGGCCACGACGGCTTTCGGCGCCAGGACTGCGATGCTGGGTTCGACCATTCTCGTCATGGCGGCCCTGCGTGTGGCCACTGGAGGCATCTTGTCCGCGCGCGTTCGATACGGGACGAGGTTCATGTAGGCCGCCTCGTCTAGCGAGACTCCGGCGGAGTCCAGCGAAGGCTTGACGATCCTCCATACGTTCCAGCGCTGGACCATTGCGGCGAAGGCCTCGTTGACGCGCTCGAATGCCTCCGGCGCTTCCTTCGCCGCCGCGTTCTTGAAAGCCTTCAGTAGCGGGTAGAATTGCTCGTCTTCACCGGTCCGGGAGCGATAGGCGTCCCCGCCGCCCCCGGGGTTGATCGCGAGCAGGAGTATACCGGCGCCGGTCCTGTAACGGCGGCCGACATATCCTGCGAACATGGTGTTGGCGTCATCGATCAGGTACCGCGGGCGGCACTTCTCATCGTGAAGGCCGAATAGAACTTCTCGTCGGATCTGCACGCAGCCATGCCACAAGTCGCAGATTTCCTTCCGATACGTCACCGGCACAATCCTCCACCGTCCGAATGATTGGTTCTATCCACAAAGTCCGCGCCTGAAGGGACGGCCCTCGGCCCGGGCGGCGTGGTCTCGCGACGTCGTCGATATCGCGCCGCCCTCCGCCGTCCCGGCGCCGGACGGGGGCTCACATGGAGAAGCCGCGGTCCCGGCTTCTGTCCAGCCGGCGTTGCCGGGCCCGCGCCTCGGCGCGTTCGCGCTGCACGCGCTCCCATTCCGCGCCGTCCTCGCGGAGCGAGCGGTCGAGCGACGCCGATACCGTCCTCAGCGTGTCCCGGAGCTTCGGATCGTGCGCGAAGTGCGGGGCGTATTTGCGCCCATCGGAGAGGATCTCCTCCGCCTCCCGGACCGCCCTCTCGGTTCCGTGACGCCAGACCGGGTAATCCTCTTGCCGCACGAAGGAACCGCCGCGCTCCCCGGCGCGCGCGCGTTCCCCGGCGCAGTTCCGGAGCCGGTCGGCCACGTCGCCCAGCCGTTCCGCCTCCACGGTCATGCGCTTGCGCATGTCGCTTTCGTCGCCGATGAACCGCGAGGCCGCCTTGTCCCTCACGAACGTCGGCAGAGTGTCCATCTCCTTGCACAGCTCCCCGTGCTCCGGCAGGAAGAAACGGTGCCCGCCGCTGTCGCGGACACGCTTGTCGAGCTGCTCCCACCCGGCCGCGATGCGCGCGGGCAGACGGTCGAGCACGGCGGCGCTCTCCAGACGGCGGACGGCGGCCTGGATCCCGGCGCGGCCGCCGAGCCCGTCGAGGAAGGGGGCGTAACGGTCGTTGTCGAGAAGCTCGCGCCCGGCCTTCAGCGCCCGCCCGGTCTGGCGCGCCAACCGGGCATGAGCCATGCCGAGGTCGGCGACCGGCCGGTAGTCGCCGAGCTCGTCCCGGGCCCGTTCCAGCACCCTGTCGCGCCGCGCCATGCAGGCGTCGAGCCGATCCGCGAGCCTGGCTGCCTGCCGCTCCGCGCGGGTCGGGCGTGGCGGTTCTTCCCCGCCTGGCGGTGCGGCGCGGTCCTGCCGGGTTGCGGACTCGCGCTCCTCTTCCGCCGCGGCACGCGCCCGCTCCTGGCTTGTCCCGAACATCTCGTCCGCAAGCGCCCTCTCGGCGGCCCGGCGCGCCGCCTCCGCCTCGGCGCGCGCCTCTTCGTCGCGGGCGATCCGCTCCCGGATCTTCCTTTCCTTCTCCTCGATGCCGTCCGCCGCCGCGCCGAAGGCGGCAAGATGCGCGACAAGTTCCGGTCGGGGGATATCCTTCCGGATGGCCTTCGCCTCTTTGACATCCCCGGCCGCGGCCGCGCGCCGGCCGTCCTCCACCTGCGCGGCCGCGTCGAGGAAGGCGCCGACCCGTTGCCGGTCCTTCCCCAGGCGCTCGTCCTGGCGGAGAAGAGCGTCCACCACCTCGCGCCGCTCCTCCGGCAGGTCGGGCCTCGCGCCGAGCGCGTGCACCCGTTTCATCAACGCGCCGTGGGTAGGGGCGTCGTACCCGATGCCGCCGGTCCGTTCGGCGAATGCCCGCGCGGCCTGCGCGAGCCTCTCCGCCTCCGCGTACTCGACCTCCGCCGCCGCCCCGTCCAGCGCCTCCCGTTCCGCGGGCATGGCTCGCAGATGGGGCACGTGCGGGCTGTCCTCCGCCCGCATGGTGTAAGCCTCCCCGAGCAGCTCCTCGGCCCGCTTCCGCCACCCCGTCAGGGCACCGGGCGCGGCCTCCGGCGCGGGGCGTTCTTTCAGCAGCGCCTCCGCCCGCGCGGGCCAGTCCCGGATCTCGCCGCACAGCCGGGTCGCCTCCGCATGGTAACGCAGCAACCGGCCGACGGACTCCCGATGCCCTTTCGAGAGTTCCGCCTGTCCGGCCAGCGTCCTGGCCTCGTCCAGCATCTCGCCGTAGCCCGGCAGGTGGAACGGCTCGGTTCCGGTCTCATCCCGTTGCCGGTTGACGGTCTGCGCCAGCGACGCGAACCGCTCCCACCCGTCGCGACCGAGCGTTTCCGAGACCTCCGCCGCGGCCCGTTCGATCCGCTCCCGCGCGCCCGGTTCCGCGTCGAGATACGGGGCATGCGGATCGCCGGGGTCCAGCATGGCGCCGGCCAGGGCCGCGAGCTCCTCCCCCTCCGCCCGCCAGGCCCGGCGGGCGGGACCGGTGGGATCGTCCGGATCGACGGCGCCGTGTTCGTCCACCTCGCGCCCGGCCGGCGGCTCGCGCCACGCCGCGGCGCGGCCGGGCAGGGCGCGGACCGCCTCCGCCATGGCGGCCTGTCCGGCACGGACGTCCCGCCATTCCGCCAGCGCGCGGCGCGCCCGCGCGTCGAGCCCTTCCGCGCCCGCCAGCCGCTCGCCGAGCGCCGAGACCTCCGCATGGCCCTCCGCCAGCAGTTCCGGCACGCCGTCCCTCGCGGCGCGCTCGCGCAGCACCCGCCACAGGCGCTCGAACCGCCGGCCCCCGTCGAGCTCGCGGGTGCGATCGAGATCGGCCAGCGCCTCGGCGAGACCGCCCGCCGCCGGCCCGGGGACCGCCGCCAGCCGCAGGCCCTCCTCGGCCAGCGCCGTCCCCTCGGCGCGCCAGGCGGCGCGTTCGGGAAGCTCCTCCGCCCCCTCCTCGCCGCCGCCCCAGCCAAGCTCCGGCCAGCACCGCCAGTGCTCCTGGATGCGGCCCACCAGATCCTGCACCTCCCGGTCGCGCGCGAGATGCTTCCTGTGCTCGGCCAGCATGCGCCCGACCAGCCGGTCCAGCCCGCCGGGCAGGCCGCCCACCGCCGCCAGCGTCGCCGCCCGCGCCATGACCTCGCGGTAGCCGGCAAGGAAGAAGGGGGCCGTGTTCGTCTCCGCCGCCCGTCTCTCCAGCCCCCGCCAGTCGCGCTCCAGCGCCAGGCGAATCTCCGGGTCCTCCCACGGCAGCGCCGCCGGGCCGGTTCCGGGGGACCCCGTACCCGGGTCGAGGCCGATCGCCTCCAGCGCGCCCTCCTCGCCGCCCGAGCGCCCCTCCAGCAGCTCGATCAGCGCCTCGCGGTCGTCGGTCAGCAGCAGGAACTCGTCCTTCACCCGGCTGATCTCGACGTGGAACATCTCCTGGTCCGCCGCGCCCCCGGCATCGAGCACCGCGATCGCGCCCTTCGCCGTCTTGCCCTGCGCGGCGTGCACCGTGGTGCAGTAAGCGTGGTCGAGATGGCGCAGCTGCGGATCCCCGAGCGCCAGCGAGAACTCTCGCTCCCCGTCCTGGAACCGCACCCGCTTGCGGCCGATCTCCAGGATCTCCGCCTCGCCGCCGTTGACCAGCGAGGGTTGCGGCGGTTGGCCGAAGCGGGGCGGCGGCGCCTTCCGGTTGCGGGTCCAGCGGATCCGGTCGCCCGCCCGGAGCTCGATCCGCTCGGTGTCGAACAGCCCGAGATAGTTCTTCGCGTTGCCCGACGGCCGGAAGCTCCGCTCCCCGCCATCCGCATGCGCCAGGATCACCCTTCCATCCCGCTTGCCGGTCACCGTGCAGACGTCGTCGGTCCGGCAACCGTAGGCGTCGGCGTGGAACACCGTCTGGTCGCCCGGCTCGTAGCTCGAAAGCTCCGATGCCAGCGCCCGGGTGAGGTGGCGGTTGACCAGCCGGTCGACCTCCAGCACCCGGCCGCGCAGGGCGCCCTCTTCCGCGAGCCCCTCGCGGATCGCCTCGTTGGTCCGCCGCCTGATCTCGTGGGTCGGCGCCATCACCGCGGTGTCGGCGCGCTCTTCCGCGCCGAGCGCGAGCCAGCACCGTGCCGCCTCGTCGCCCAGCGCCTCGCGCGGCACCTCGCGCACCCGGCCCTCGCGCAGGCTCCGGATCGACTCCCCCGGCGCGCCGTAGCGCGCCCGCAGCACCGCCTCGCGCAGCTCCTCGTCGCGCTGGCGCAGCACCTGGTCCATCGTCGCCGTCTTCATCCCCGCGTTCTGCAACAGCCGGAAGGGCTGGCCCGCATCCACCGCCCTGAGCTGCGCGGTGTCGCCCACCAGGGCGACCCGCGCCACGTCGAGACGCCTGGCGATGCGCAGCAGCTGCTCCATCCGCCCAGTGTCGATCATCGAGCACTCGTCGACCGCCAGCACCCTGCCGCTGTACTCTTCCCGCGCCAGCGCCAGCTGCTCGGCGTCCGGGATGTCGCCGTAGCGGGTGAGGAACCATTGCAGCGTGGTCGACGGGATCCCCGCCTCGCGCCCCAGCACCCGCGCCGCCGCGGCCGACGGCGCGAGCCCCTGGATCGGGCGCGCGCCGAGAAGCTCCTTCACCTCGCACAGCATCGTCGTCTTGCCGCTGCCGGCATGGCCCTGCACCCCGACCACGATATCCTCCGACAGCAGCACCGTGCGCACCGCCTCGCGCTGGCCCGGGGTCAGACGGCTTCCCTCGAGCCGTTCCTCGACCGCGCCGGCGTCGCCGAGCCTCTTGCCGGTACCCTGACCGTCCCGCATCAGGTCCAGGATCCTGCGCTCGGCGCGCACCGCGGCCTCGGTGACGAAGGCGCGGTCCATCCCCCGGCGCTCGACCTCGATCAGCTCGCCGCCCGCCACCAGCCGCCCGATCGCCCCGTCGATCTCGGCCAGCGCATAGCGTCCCGGCGCGTGGCCCAGCGCCACCGCGCGGATCTCCGCTTCCGGAACCCAGGTCCGCCGCTCCGAGACATGCGACACCGCCCGCGCCACCGCCTCCAGAACCCCGGTCTCCGGAACCGGCAACGCCTCGGCCGGCCCCCGCGACGGGACCCACCCCTCGCGCGGCCGGCTCGGCAGCCGCGGCAGCTTCGGCGCGCGGCGCAGGCTCCTGAGCTCGTTGGCCGGCAGGTCGGGCGGGGGGACCTCGACGGGCTCCACCCGCTCCCCGGTCGCCGGGTCCACCGGCCGGTCCGGCCGCAGCGCCCCCCGGTCGCGGACCAGCCCCATCTCCTCCACCCGCGCGCGCCAGCGCGGAACCAGCTCGGAAAGCCCGACCTCCTGCTTGGCCCGGCGCGTATGCAGCGCCGCCAGCTCCGTGTTCCTGGCGGTGTGGGCAAGATTGTGCTCTTCCAGATACGCCAGGATCTCCGCGCGGCGGCCCGAGAACGCGTCCAGAAAGGTCTTGTCGTAGCCCGCCAGCTCGAACCCCGGCACGTCTCCGATCATGGTCGGCGTCACCGCCATGCCGAGCGATTGCAGCCGCCTCGCGAGCTCGTTCCGGTAATACGCCCCGATCAGCTTCCTGCCGCGCAGCAGCTTCGTCGGCTCCACGCTGCGCCATTCCCCGGACGCGTTGCGCGTCATGTTGGCCAGCACGCAATGGGTGTGAAGCTGGGGATCGCCGCTCCGGCTCGCGAGGTGCCGGAACCCCGCCACGATCATCCCGTCCGCCGCCACCCGGGGGCGTTGCCGGGTCATCGGGTCCCAGCCCCGGGTCTGCAGCAGGTCGGTCTCAATCCACTCAAGCGTCGCCCGCACCGCGTCGTCATGCGCCCGGATGACCCGCCGGTCGCCCATCACCAGCCCCTCCAGCGACACCGACTTGGGCGCCGAGAAGGTGATGTCCCAGCCCGGGCGGTGGTCGTGCTCGCCCTCGCGCAGCCGGCCCAGCCGGATCTCCGTCCCCGGAACCCAGCCCTCCAGCAGGTCCTCGAACTCGCCCGGCAGCACGTGCCCCCTCAGCCCGGCATCCCTCGCCGCCTTGCCCTCCCAGAAGCTCGCGTCGCGGTGCTCCGGGTCGTCCTTCGCGTAGTACCCGTCCTTCTCGTAATACGACACCGCCGTGGCCGACGACCTCAGCTGGGTGACCGACGCGACCATCTCACAGCGCCAGCCGGCCCTGGCGCGACCCCGGCTCCTCCGGATCCGGCCCGTCCGGAAGTCCGGCCTCGTCGTCGGTCTCCGGATCCGCCACGTCCGGGGCCATGCTGTCCGGATGCGGGTCCGCCGCGTACTCGGGACGACCGGACTCCGGCGCCGCGGGGGCGGGTTCTTCAGCCGGAGAGGCGGCGCCCGATACCCGCGCCGGGTCTTCTTCCCCGGGGGCGTCCTCCGTCATCAGCGCGTGGATCGCGCGCACCGCCGCCAGCAGCGCGCGCTGCTCGTCCGGAGACAGCGCCATGAAGGGGCCCTTGTCCTCTTCCCCCGCCGCGTCCCGCTCCACCAACCCGACCAGGTAGCGCGCCTTCGACAGCCCCAGCCGCGCCGCGTTGCGGCCCACCACCGCCCACTCCGAATCCCGCGCCGACAGCGAGAGATGCCGGTTCGCCTTCGCGCGCCGCTTCGAGGGCCGCACCTGCCGTCTCACCGCGCTCACCGCGCCCGCCCCGCCAGCGCCCGGATCGCCCCGGCCACCTCCGGCCCGGTCCCGTCAAGCGCCCGCGTCGCGTCGCGCACGAAGCTCCAAACCTCCTCCACCCGGTCGCGCAGCTCCGCCTGCTCCGCCTCCGTCAGCGCCACCGGGTGGCGGTCAGGGTCGTCGGCAAGCGCGAGATCGAGCACGTAGCGCGACACCGTCTTCCCCGCCGCCGCCGCGGCGCCGCGGATCGCCTCCTGCTCCCCGGGCCGGCAATGCAGGCTGCGCTGGCGGCGGAGATCCTCCGTCACGCCCCGGCCTGCTCCGGACCCGCGCCGTCCTCGTCCCCGTCCTCCGGGAGGCCCACCGCCTTCCACCGGTTCGCCGCCCCCGGGTCGGTCAGCCGCTCCAGCGACCCCTCGCGACCGATCCATTCGTCGACCGCCTCGCAGGCCTCGTCCCACATCCGGCCCCGGCCCGCCTGGCGCAGACGCTTCTGCTCGAGAAGCGACAGCACCAGCGCCTCGCGCAGCGCCCGGCGCTGCACCTCCTCCGCGACCGCATCCGTCCGCAGCGCGCTCCACACCATGTAGCGCGAGCGGTCCATCCCGCGCGCCGCCGCCGCCCGGTCGATCCGCTCCCACTCCGCTTCGGTCCCCATCACCGAGCGCTGGAGACGCCCGGCGCTCACCGGCGCCCCCCAAGCGGGGACACACGCGGCCCCCGCCGAGGGCCAGGAGGCCCAACGTCACCCCCGGTTCCCCCCACCTCACGACCCGATGTGTCGACCATGTGTCCTCCCCGGCAGCCAGCAGCCGTCACGCCAACCCTACCTCCATCCCGGTCGCCCAGGCAACGCGTAGTTCCCGAGATGCAACAGGCAAATACACAGAAAAAAACAATATGTCCTCCTCAACGCAGACAGAAACCCCTTCCCAAATCCCCTAACCTACAGTAAGATAATAAGAATACAGAGAGAGAAAACGACCCAATCACTAATCCCTAAAACCCCAACCTCCTCGAAAATAGTCCCACACCCAGCGCTGGACGCGGATCTACGGCAACACGATTTTCCTGCCCCGTGTCCTGAAGCGAATGTCGATCGCCGCGGAACGGCGCATCCCGTGGATCGGAAGGCAGTATCTGCACGCAGCCCATGTCGTGCCGACCGGCTGCGCTGACTCGGTCGGGGGCTGAGCCTCAGAGGACGATCGACGGGTTTCTGAGGTTCTGGTCGTAATCGATCAGGTTGACCTGCTTGACCAGGATCTTCCAGTGCGTGGCCATGTCGCGCAGGCGGTGGCCGAACCAACCGGACCAGATCCGGGTCTCTCCGGCGCGGAACTCGACGGTGAGGAAGTTGGAGCGGACCATCACGACGTCCCGATCCCGCGTCGAATACAGCTCGATATTGGACACGATGCGCGTCGTCCGCGAGCCCGGGCGCTGCGACCATGCCTCGCCGGTGCGCAGGCGGAAGACGCGGTCTTCCAGCCGGCGCCGGTCGTCGAAGGCGATGGCGATCTCGCGTCTGGGGTCGCCGTCCCGCGTCCCCGGCACCCAGTAGATGCATTCCGGCGCGAACAGCGCGAGCCAGTCGTCGAGCCGGTCCTGGTCCAGCAGCCGCGCCTCCTCGGCCAGGAAACGCGCACAGGAATCGCGGAGCGCCGCGTCGGTTATCGCGCGCTCGGGAGTCTGCCAGCCGGCAAAATCCTCGACCAGCGCCGCATAGAAATCGTCGCTGACGTAGTACGAGCTGGTCGATGGGTCCGGTGCGTCCACTTGCAGCCCTTCAGACCGCGCGCGTGATCGCGATGCGGGGCTCCGCCATCATCAGCCGCTTCCACGCCTGCATGTGCTCGCGCATGAACACCTCGTCGGTCGACGGGCCGGTGATGACGCCGTCGTCGTCGACCTCGAAGCGATCGGGAATGCCGAGCCCGCGGTGCATGTACACCCACTCGTCCTCTTCCGCCTGGAAGCCCACCTGGATCTGCTCGAAATTGGCGAGATCGTCGACCTCGCCGAAATTGGGGAAGGACTCCTGGGTGCGCATGCGGAGCGCATTGATGGCCTCGACCGTCCCTTCGAGCTCGCCCGTCTCGTCGACCACGGCGGTGCCGTACCAGGTGGTATCGGTCTCGTCGACCGAGATGGGCGTCGATACCTGGATGTGGTTCCCGAGGATGTGAAGGTTCGGGAAGACGTTGATGTTCACCGGCTCGGACGAGGCGAGGTCGAGCGCGCGGTCGGCCCTGTCTCCGAGGCGCTGGCGGAGCGAGGCCTCGAAATGCTCCATGCCGGGATGCGGACCCTCGATTTCCCACAGCGCGCCGGGCCGGTCATCGACATTCGAACGCTTGTCCTTGAAGTGGTGCCCGTTGCCGAAATAACGGACATACATGGGCGCGTTGTCGGGGTTGCTCTTGTAGAACGCCATCCCCTTGTCGACATCCTCGTCGAACCGGTTCTCCATCGCGAGCAGCGAGCGGTGCGAGAACACGACATGGTATCCGTCGGCCGAGTTGTCGTAGAGCAGCTTCCAGTTGCCCTTGAACTTGAGCCGGTTGGCCTCGCACAGCACCACCTTGCCGCCCGGGTGGCGATCGAGCCATTCGTCGAGCGGGCCGGCGACACCGCCGAGATAGTCCGCGAGCGGCGGCGCATCGAGATTGAGCGTGCCGAACACGAAGCCGCGATGGCTGTCAACCCTGGGAACCTGGGCGAGATTGAACTTCTCGTCTTCGAAATTGTCGGCGTAGCCGTCCGGCCAGGGCACGCCGTTGAGCTTGCCGGAGTTAAGGAACGTCCAGCCGTGATAGCCGCACTGGAACGACTTCGCCGAGCCGCGCGCCTCCCGGCAGACGGTCGAGCCGCGATGGGTACAGCGGTTGTAAAGCGCGCGCAGCACGCCTTCGGAATCGCGCACCAGGATGATCGGCCTGCGACCCAGACGGGTGGCGACGAAGTCGTTGGGCGCCGGGATCTGGCTCTCATGGCCAAGATAGACCCAGACCGCGCCGAAGATCTTGGTCATCTCCTTGTCGAAGATCCGGGGATCGGTGTAGAGGACGCGGTGCACGCGATCCTCGAACACCAGCTTGTCGTAGTCGTAGGCCGGCCCTGACGTCATGCCGTCGATCGTTCGCAGCCCGGTCATCGCCCCTCTCCCCCGCCGCGACGCGTTCAGAAGAAATCAAAATACTCGTTTTGCTCCCACTCGGTCACCTGATTGATCTCGCGGTGCCCGCCCTGGTCGATGCCGTATTGCCGGAACCGGTCGAGCTCGACGCGCTTGAGGCTGATGAAGTAATCGACGAACAGGTCGCCGAAATCGCGCCGCAACAGAACCGAGTCGTCGAGCGCCTGAAGCGCTGCATCGAGATCGGAGGGCAGCATCGCGCGGTCGGCGTTGTAGGGGTCGTAGTCCTCCGCCGGCGGCGAAAGGCGGCGGTCGATGCCGTCGAGGCCGGCCGAAATCTGGGAGGCGATATAGAGATAGGGGTTGGCCGCGGGCTCGCCCGCCCGGTTCTCCAGTCTGGTCCCGGGGTCGTCCGCCCCGCCGATCACCCGGATCATCGCGCCCCGCTGGTCGACCCCCCAGCCGGCACGGTCGGGCGCCAGCGAGTTCGGGCGGAAGCGGCGATATCCGTTGACGGTCGGTGCGACGAAGGCGCTCGCGGCGTTGGCGTGCTCGATCAGCCCGGCCAGCAGCGACTGGCCGAGCGGCGACAGCGCATGGTTGCCGTCCTCGGGCACGAGCAGGTTTTCCCCGCTCCCGGCATCGGCGAGGGATTGATGGAGATGCCAGCCGCTCGCGAAATGGCCCTTGAACGCCGGCCGGCACATGAACGTCGCGGCGTAGCCCATGCGGCGGCAAACCTGCCGGGTCGCGGTGCGGAAGAGGGCCATGTCGTCGGCCGCGCGCCCGGCGTCATCGGCTTCGAACGTGCATTCGACCTGGCCGGGGCCGAACTCGTTTTCCAGCGAGCGCAGCTTCAGGCCGAGCCCATCGAAGGTATCGACCAAGGCATCGAAGATCGGCTGCATGATGTCGAGATTGGTCTCCGAGTGGTATGAGAAGCCGGGTTCGACGGCGGTGGTCGGGAGCGGACGGCCGCGTCTTCCTTGATGCGCGACCTCGGCGTCGGAGAGCCGGTCGTCCTCGATCCGCCGCAGATACCATTCGACCTCGATGCCGACCGTCATGCGCCATCCGCGCTCTTCGAGCCGCGCGCGCTGGGTCTCCAGAACCCGGCGGGTCGAGAAGGGGAACGGCTTGCCGCCGCGGAAATACTGATCCCCCAGCATCCAGCCGACCCCCGGCGCCCAGGGGAGCGCGCGAAATGTCGTCGGATCCGGGACCAGCACCAGGTTGGGCGAGCCCGTCATCTCGTCGAGCCCCATCCCGCCGCCCTGCGTGAACGAGGCGAAGACCCTTCCGCCTGAGGCATCGAGCGTGGAAGTGGCGACGTTGATGTTGTAGCCGTCGACGAGCGCCTTTTGGAGCGCGCGCGGAGTGACGGACTTGGCCCGGACGGCGCCGTGGCTGTCGACCCAGGCAAGGCGGATCAGGCGGAGCCCGTCCGCCTCGACCCGCCGCACCACCTCCGATGCGGCCTCGACCCGGTCGTCGCCCCACAATCCGTAGCGGGCGATGAAGCCGCGCTCAGATGAAGGTCGACCCGCCATCGACGACGAGATTTTGACCGCTGATATAGCTCGCCTCGTCGGAGCAGATGAACAGCATCGCCTTGGCGAGTTCGTGGATCGTTCCCTGGCGCGGCAGCGCCTGCGCCTGGTGCATGCTCTTGAACAGGTGCCGGGGCACCGAAGGCCGGTCGATCTCGGTCTGCATCACCCCCGGCCAGAAGGTGTTGACGGTAATCCCGTACGGCCCCAATTCACGCGCCATCGACCGCGACATTCCGACCATCGCCGATTTCGACGTGATGTAGTGGAGATAGTTGGGACGCCCCCTCTTGTGGGTGCCGGACGAGATATTGACGATGCGTCCCCAGCCGGCCTTCATCATCGCCGGTGCCACCGCACGGGCGCACAGCATGGAGCCGGTGATGTTGACGTGCATCGCCGCCTTCCACTCCTCGACCGGGAGCTCCCAGAACGGCGCCATGGTGATCCGCGAGAACACGGCGGCGTTGTTGATCAGGATGTCGATCCGCCCGAACGCGTCGAGAGTCCTCGCCGCCATCGCCGCGACCGAGTCTTCGTCGCCCACGTCGGTCTGGAGCGCGAGCGCGGGCCCGTGGTCCTGCTCGACCTCGGCAGCCACCCGCCGGGCGTTATCGCCGTCGATCTCGGCGATCACCGGGATCGCGCCCTGCGCGGCGAAGTAATGCGCGTAGCCGCGCCCGATCCCCTGCCCGCCTCCGGTGATGACGACGACCCGGCCTTCGAGGCTCGCATAGCTCGCCGTCTTGTCGACGTCGATGCGCGTGTAGTCGATGTTGCCGAATTCGGTGTCTTCGTCCATTACCCGCCATTCTCCGCGCGCAATTCGGCGCCGATCTCGGTCAGGAACTTCTCCAGGGTCTCGTAGGGCTGGGCGCCGACCACGCCGTAGCCGCCGGCGGCGAAGGTGGGTACGCCGCTGACGCCGAGCTTGCGCGACCGCGCCCAATCCTCGTCGACCGCGTTCCGGAAACGCCGCTCGCCGAGCGCCTCCCGCGCCTCCTCGACCGGCAGGCCCGCATCCTCGACGATGCCGATCAGGGTCTCTTCGTCGCCGATATTCTTGCCGTCGACGAAATAGGCCCGGTAGAGCGCCTCGTGCAGCGCCTCGCCGCCCTCCAGCGTGTCCGCCCAAGCGCCGAGCTCCTGGGCGCGGCGGCTGTTATAGGTGTGGGACCGCCGGGCGTAGTCGAGCCCCTCGGCGTCCATCAGATCCTTCATCCTCCGGTAGGACGCTTCGAGGTCGTAATCCCGGCCCGCGAACAGCGTCTCCAGCGTCATCCCCTCATCCGGGGTCTCCGGGTGCAGGGGGAAATGCACCCACTTGATCTCGATGTCGAATTTCTGGCGCAGCCTCTCGATACGCACGGTACTGAGATAGCACCAGGGTCAGACGTAGTCGGTGAACACCTCAAGCACGATCGGCTCGCTCATCGGGGGCCTCCTCCGGGTGGGGTAGGAAAGTACTCTAGCACCTTAGCACTGGGTGCACGGCAAAAGGCCGGCGGCAACGCGGCGCCTCGCCATTTCGACGCGCTCGGTTTCCGCCCAACCCCTCTACAACGCATCGATATCTGCGGCCGCGGTGGACGCGACCCCGGCGATCCTGGCGGTCAGCGCGTCGACATCGTCCGACCCGCCACACCGGGCGACGAACGTCCCGAACCTAGCCCTCGCGGTCCGCACCGCGGAGCCGTCATAGACGGAGAGGGCGACCGCGCTCCGCAGGTTCCGCCACAACCGCGCGGCATCGGCCAGCCGGCCCGCCACGTCGCGGGAGATCGTTCCCTCCGCGCCGGAACTCTCGAAGACCGCCTCCGCGGTCGGGGCCGGGTCATCCCGCCGGGCGCCGCCTTGCGTCAATTGCAGCAACCGGGCGGCACGCTCGATGTCGCGGAACCCGCCCTCCATCCCGTCGACCGAGCCAAGACCGGGCGCGGGCGCGTCCCCGGCCGGTTTGCGCAATTCGGCGACCAAGGCTTCGCGCGCGGCGCCGTCGGTCAGGACGGCCCGCCGCGCCGCGTCGAACCCGGTTACGACACCCGCGTCGCCGCAGGCGAAGACGCAGCGCGCCCGGGTCAACTCCAGGAGCTCTCCCGGCGAGCCGATGCCGCGATGGTGCTCTTCGAACGCGGCCAGCGACCGGACGGCCCTGATCCTCTGCCCCGGCGGGACGGGTGGGAAGAGCAGGCTACCCTCCGACAGGTCCCGGAGCGCGTCGGCGAAGCCCCGGCAAAGGCTCTCGTAATACGCCGCCTCGCCGCCGTCGTGGACGCAGAGGATGTCGATCGGGGTGCCGAATGCCGCCTCGCGGCTGGCCAGGTCTCCGAGAATGGCCACCGCGAGGCCGCCCCCGTCCCGCGCGCCACGGCGGGCGGCGAAATCCTCCTCGACGGCGGTGAGCACGGCTGCGATCGAGGCCTCGGCGATATTCGACAGCGCTATCCCCGCCTCGATCGGCGTCAGGTTGTCCCGAATCGTGTGGACGGCCACCTGGAACGCCTTGCCGTCGGACCAGCCGCGCACGGTCTCCACCGTGTCGTTAACGCCGATCGCCGGAATATCGGCAATTTCCTGCACCATCCCGGAGACGGTGTATTCGTGTGTCCAGTAGAGGCGCGCGAGACCGCGCCGCGCGATGGCCTCGGTCTCGGGATCCGGCCCGAAACCCCTGGGCAGGTCGAGATCGGTGAACTCCCGCTCGGCGAGGGTGTCCAGCAGATCCGGCGACCGGTTGACCCACGGGATCAGGCGCGGCGCGGTCGAAAAAATCTCGTCGAGGGCCTCGAACGCGTCGGGACGCGCGTAGAAGGCGGGGCTGTCATAGGCGCTCCAGTCCTCGATCTCGGGGTAGAATTTCGCGCGCCACCCGTCGACCAGCGGGTCCATCGTCCGGAACCAGCGGCTCGGAAACACGGCGAGCCAGAACAGCTTGCCGTAGCTGCCCGGCAGTTGCGGCGATGCGTCCTCGCCGCAGTGCTGGAGCACCGGGTAGCGCCGGTTCGAGGCGGCGTGATGATCGGGGTGGCGCTGCATGTTGTAGAACATCCAGTTGCTGAACCTGCAGTTGGCGCTCCAGGAATGGCGCGGCAGGGTCCGCTCGAACCGGCCGCTCGGCAGGCGGACGCGACGGAGCCCGTAATGCTGGATGTAGTTCGAGAGCTTCATCGAGAAGACCACGAGGAGGCACAGCGCGACGAAGACCGGGACGGCCCACCACCCGCCCATCCACCAGATCAGCGCGTACCAGAAGCCGGTCTCGATCCCGTATCGCCAGAACGGGTTGGAGTAGTGCCAGATCGGCAGTCCGCGCCGCGCCAATCTCTCGCGCTCGACGCGCCACGCTCCGGTGAGGTTGCTCGCCACCTCGCGTGGAAAATAGTTCCAGATGCTCTGGCCCTTCGGCGCGGAGCCATAGTCCATCGGCGTGCCGACCAGCGCGTGATGGATGTAGATGTGCTCGGTCGCGTATTGGGGATAGGAAGCCGAAGCGAGCAGGAACTCGCCCACCCGGCGCTCCCAGACCGAGCGCCGGTGGATCAACTCGTGGCCGACGATAAAGACGGCTTGCGCCTCGCCCGCCAGCACCAGCGCCATCAGCGCCCCTTCCCAGACCGACAAATCGCCCGAGACGAGGATCTGCCAGAGCCCGAACACCAGCGTCGGCGGCCAGAGCGCCGCCCACAGCCAGACCGGCAGATGGTAACCCAGCAAGCGACTGTCCGGCGTGGCGACCGGGTCCATATTGCGCTCTTCCGCGCCCAGCGCCTCATCGAGCGGACCTGCGACCATGTAGAAGACGAACGGCGCTGCGATCCACCAGCCACCGTAGATCGCGGCGTTGACGATGAGGGGAAAGATCGCGAGCGGCAGGTAATGCGGGAGAGCGTTGCCGAACGACGGTTCGACCGCCCCTTCGCTTCTGACCGTCACCGCGGCCGAACTGGCTGGCTCCGCCCTGTCATCCACCATGGCGATATCCTCCATCCAGCAGCGCACACGCTGTGTCGAGATCACAAATGTCCCGCGAGATTGTCGAGGTCAAGCGAATTGCACGCCGATTGGCGGCTCCGATCTTGCTGTTAAAATCGAAGCAGACGCCCTGCCCTTCGGTCGCCAATTCAGGAGGAACCATGTCCGGGATCGCCTATGAAGGCCCCTACCGTGTGCGCGACACGCTTATTGAGGCGCATCGCCTGGCCTGGCGCCGGATCTCGGAGCCCGGCGCCTGGCTCGACGGCGAACGACGCGTGGCGGTGGCGGCCGAGGTTCGCACCGCGCAGGACTGCGCGCTTTGCCGCGAACGCAAGGAAGCGCTGTCGCCTTTCGCAGTGGAAGGCGAACACGCGCCGACCGGCCCGCTGAGCGCCGCCGAGGTGGAGCTTGTCCATCGCCTCACCACGGACTCGGGCCGTCTCACCCAGGCATGGGCGGACGGGGTGCTCGCCGCGGGGGTGAGCGAGGAAATCTACGTCGAGATCGTCAGCATCGTCTGTATCGCGATGGTCATCGACACCTTCCGCCGATCCCTCGATCTCGCGCCGTTCAACCTTCCCGCGCCGGTAGCGGGCGCGCCGTCCGGCTACCGCGCCCCGGGCGCGGCGCGCCATGACGCCTGGATCAGCCTCGTCCGGCCGGAGGACGTCGTCGAGAGCGACGGGGATCTCTACCGCGGTGCGGCGTCGCCGGTCGTCAAGGCGCTGTCTCTGGTCCCCCAGGCCAAGCGCGACTACTGGGATCTCGCGGAGGTCCATTACCTGCCGGGTAGCGAGATGACCAATTTCGCGACGGGGGTGCGCGCCATCGACCGGATGCAGATGGAGCTGGTCGCGGGTAGGGTCTCCGCGCTCCATCAATGCGTTTATTGAACCAGCGCCCATGCATTCATGCTCCGTGCGAGCACAGAGGTATCGGGCGCCGAGTTCGATCTCAACGCGGTCACCGGAACGGCGACCGGGGACGGGGACATCGAGGGTGGGATGCTGCTTCATGCCTTCGCCGAGGCCGTTACGCTCCGCGACGCCGGGCGGACGGCCGAGCTCAGGGACGCTCTCGTCGTCGCGCTGGGCGAGGCGGCGATGATCGATGCGGCCGCGACGGCCGCGGCATTCCACGGCTTCGTCCGCCTGGCCGACGCCACCGGCACACCGCCGGCGGGCGCGGCGGGCGGTCAGGTCACGATGGAGTTCCGCGAGTCGCTCGGCATCAACGAATTCTACGGCGCCCGCAACGGCTAGAACGCTTCAGCCGAGCGAGACCCGACCGGCATCGTGACGCGCGTGACGCGCCTTGGCGGCGCGCGGGCTGGAGACCGCATAGCAGTAAATGCAGCCATGCGGGCAGGTGTCATAGGCGCCGATGTCGCGCGATTCGTGGCACAGGCAGCCCGGCCGGTTGCCTTTGAACTTCGCCGGAATCGGCACCCCGGCGACATCGCTGAGACGCGCAGCGTCGATGCAGCTTGCCTCGCCCGCTTCGCTGCCGGCCAGCTCGGGCTGGGCGCAAACCGTGGCCTTCATTCCGAACTCCCCGGCAACGCCCGCGAGCAGGGCGATCAGCTCCCGCTTGCTTTCCGCGGGCGGGTCTTCCCAGGTCAAGCCCGACACCGTGCCCGCGCGGTCGAGATTCCGCCGCGTCTTCCGGTAAAAGCTCGCGAAGGAAACCACGACTTCGTCGACGGCGCCGGCGAGGGCCTCGCCGAGCCGCGCGAACCGATCGACATGGGAGGAGAGCGGGGTCGCATCGGTAACGACGATGGGGTCGTAACGCCAGACGACGACGCGCGGCCCGAACTCTCGAGCGATCGCGTGTATCTGCTCCGCCGCGCGGCCAGGATCGATCACCGAGGCTTCGAGCACGCGGGGATAGGCGTTCACGGTGTACTGGACAACGAACGGGAATCCGTCCGAAGCCAGACGGCGTAACGCAGGCAGGAACGGCCCCGCATTCCTGGTCCAGAAGACGAATCCGGACACCGACTCGCGGTCGAGGCGGACCGTGTAGGGCCTGCCGTAGGGGTTCCGGACCGTACAGAACCCCGCCCGCACCCTCCGCATGAACCACTCGCCGTAGAAGCCGGGAATATCGGTCCGGTAGCTTGCGGAAACGATCATGGCGCTCGCCCTTGCGGGAGATGGCGACCGGTTGTACCGCCTGTTCCCCGACCCTATATATCCGCAGTCATCGACACGCGTTAAGGCGTGAAACGTTCGGGGATGCCGCCGGCGCCAGCACGGGCCTTTGGTGTCCGCTGCAATTTTGGGGACTGAAATGGGCAAGGCCATAGGAATCGATCTCGGCACGACCAATTCGTGCGTTGCGGTCATGGACGGGACCGACACTCGCGTGATCGAGAATGCGGAGGGAACACGCACCACGCCGTCGATGGTGGCGTTCACCGACGAGAAGGAACGTCTCGTCGGTCAGCCGGCCAAGCGTCAGGCAGTGACCAATCCGAGCAACACGCTGTTCGCCATCAAGCGCCTGGTAGGGCGGCGCTTCAACGATCCGATCATCAAGAAGGATCAGGACCTCGTCCCCTACAAGATCGTCCAGGGCACCAACCGCGACGCGTGGATCGAGGTCCAGGGCGAGAACTTTTCGCCCAGCCAGATTTCCGCCTTCATCCTGCAGAAGATGAAGGAAACCGCCGAGGCCCATCTCGGCGAGGACGTGACCGAGGCGGTGGTTACCGTTCCGGCCTATTTCAACGACTCCCAGCGCCAGGCGACCAAGGATGCCGGCAAGATCGCCGGGCTCGAGGTGCTGCGCATCATCAACGAGCCGACCGCCGCCGCCCTCGCCTACGGGCTGGAGAAGAAGGGGTCGGGAACGATCGCGGTCTACGATCTCGGCGGCGGCACGTTCGATATTTCGATCCTCGAAATCGGCGACGGCGTGTTCGAGGTCAAATCGACCAACGGGGATACTTTCCTCGGCGGCGAAGACTTCGACAGCCGGATCATCGAGTACCTCGCCGACGAGTTCAAAAAGGATCAGGCGATCGACCTGCGCCAGGACCGCCTCGCGCTGCAGCGGCTCAAGGAGGCCGCCGAAAAAGCCAAGATCGAGCTTTCGAGCAGCCAGCAGACCGAGGTCAACCTGCCCTTTATCACGGCCGACCAGTCGGGGCCGAAGCACCTCAACATCAAGATCACCCGCGCCAAGCTGGAAGCGCTGGTCGACGATCTGGTCGAACGGACCGTCGGTCCGTGCAAGGCGGCCCTCAAGGACGCCGCGCTGTCGGCGGGAGAGGTCGACGAGGTCATCCTCGTTGGCGGCATGACCCGCATGCCGAAGATCATCGAGACGGTGAAGTCGCTGTTCGGCAAGGAGCCCAACCGAAGCGTCAACCCGGACGAGGTGGTCGCGGTGGGCGCCGCGATCCAGGCGGGGGTACTGAAGGGCGACGTCAAGGACGTGCTGCTGCTCGACGTCACGCCCCTGTCGCTCGGTATCGAGACGCTGGGCGGCGTGTTTACCCGGCTGATCGACCGCAACACCACCATCCCGACCAAGAAGAGCAACGTCTTCTCGACCGCCGAGGACAACCAGAATGCCGTGACGGTGCGGGTGTTCCAGGGCGAGCGCGAGATGGTGGCCGACAACAAGCTGCTCGGCGAGTTCAACCTGGAAGGCATCCCGCCCGCGCCGCGCGGCATGCCGCAGATCGAGGTCACGTTCGACATCGATGCCAACGGCATCGTCAATGTGGGCGCCAAGGACAAGGCGACCGGCAAGGAACAGGCGATCCGCATCCAGGCCTCGGGCGGGCTGTCGGACGCGGACATCGAGCAGATGGTGAAAGACGCCGAGATGCACGCCGCCGATGACAAGGCGCGCAAGGAGACGGTCGAGACCCGCAACCAGGCGGACAGCCTGATCTACACGACCGAGAAAAACCTCGCGGAGTACGGCGACAAGGTTCCGGCGGAGGACAAGGCCGGGATCGAAGACGCGGTCGCGGCGCTGAAGACGGCGCTGGAAGGCGAGGATGTCGACGACATCAGGGCCAAGAGCGAGACCCTGGCCCAGGCGGCGATGAAGCTCGGCGAGGCGATGTACAAGGCCCAGCAGGAAGAAGCGGAAGCCGGACAGGCCGTGGCCGGCGCGCCGGAGGCCGATCCCGCGGCCCAGGGCGGGGAAGACGATTCGACGATCGTCGACGCCGATTTCGAGGAGGTCGACGAAGAACGCAGGGACAAGTCGGCGTAAGTCCTTACCCTCCGCGGCGAGGCGCCCCGCGCTGAGTCGCGGAGCGCGCCACCGGCGGCTCCTGGAACAGGTCGGGTTGCATGGCCAAAGAGGACTATTACGACACGCTGGGTGTCGCGCGGGGGGCCGACGCGGATGCGCTGAAACAGGCGTACCGCAAGCTTGCCATGCAGTATCACCCCGACCGTAATCCGGGAGACGCCGAAGCCGAGCAGAAATTCAAGCAGATCAGCGAGGCGTACGACGTCCTCAAGGACGACCAGAAGCGCGCGGCCTACGACCGGTTCGGCCATGCCGCTTTCGAAGGCGGCGCACAGGGCGGCCAGCCGGGCGGCGGTTTCGATTTCGGCTCGGGCTTTGCCGACATTTTCGACGAGATGTTCGGCGATTTCATGGGCGGCCGGCGCGACACCCGCGCGCGCGGCGACGACCTCCGATACAACATGGAGATCTCTCTCGAACAGGCCTACAAGGGCAACGAGACGAGAATCAAGATCCCGGCCTCGGTCACCTGCGACACCTGCGGCGGTTCGGGGGCGGCGCCGGGCAGCGGTCCGACGAGCTGCACCGCCTGCCAGGGCCGCGGCAAGGTGCGCGCCCAGCAGGGCTTTTTCACCATCGAGCGTACGTGCCCCAATTGCCAGGGCGCCGGCCAGATGATCGAGAGTCCGTGCCGGAGTTGCGCCGGCACGGGTCGGACGCGCCGGGAGAAGACCCTTGCGGTCACGATCCCGCAGGGCGTCGAAGACGGGACGCGCATCCGCCTCGCCGGCGAAGGGGAGGCGGGTATGCAGGGATCGAGCCCGGGCGATCTCTACATTTTCATATCGGTCAGGCCGCACCGCTTGTTCGAACGCGACGGGACGACGCTTTTTTGCCGCGTGCCGATCCCGATGACCACCGCTACTCTCGGCGGGACCGTCGAGATGCCGACGATCGACGGTACGCTCGCCAAGATGACCATCCCGCGCGGGACCCAGTCCTCGCGCCAGTTCAGGCTGCGCGGCAAGGGCATGACCGGGCTGCACGGGCGCGGGCGGGGTGACATGCTGGTGGAAATCCAGGTGGAAACCCCGGTCAACCTGTCGCAGCGCCAGCAGGAGTTGCTGCGCGAGTTCGAGGCGGAGGGCGCGGGCGCCGAGCACGCGACCAGCCCCGAATCGGAGGGTTTCTTCGCCAAGGTGAAGGGTCTCTGGGAAGATCTGAAGGACTAGGGAGCGGCCGCCCCTCCGGCGCATACGATAGCGACACGCATGGAAGCCCGTTACAACAGGATTCTGACCACGCATGTGGGCAGTCTTCCGCGCCGGGAAAGGCTGTCCGACCTCCTCGTCGCGAAGGCGCACGATGGAACGGTGGACGCCGGTTCCCTCGACGATGCGATCTCGGAAGCGTTAGCCTTCGCGGTCGGCCGCCAAGCCGAAATCGGCATCGATATCGCCAACAACGGCGAGATTCCACGCACCGATTTCATCTCCTACATCACGGACAGGATCGGCGGTTTCGAACGGGGCGACGGGCCGCGACGCAAGCTGCCGATGGATGCGAAGGCGTTTCCCGTATGGTTCGCGCAGCTCGGCAAGAGCGGCCGGCGGCGGATAAGCCCCTACGGGCTGCCCTGGGCGACAGGGCCGCTGGTCTACGAGAATTCGAGCGGCATCGACGCCGAATGCCAGGGTTTCAAGAACGCGCTCTCGGATACCGAGAACGGCTTCGCCGACACCTTCATGACGGCGGTATCGCCGGGCTTCGCCGCGACCGCGATGGTCAACCTCCATTACGACCGGTTCGAGGACTACGTTTTCGCGCTGGCCCGGGAGCTGAAGCACGAATACGAGCGCATCGCCGAACACGGTTTCATCCTGCAGATCGACTCCCCGGATCTCGGCATGGAACGGGCGGGCTTCTACCAGGATAGCAGCCTTTCGGAATTCATCGCGGCGATCGAAATGCATGTTGCCGCGCTGAACGAGGCGATCGCGGACATTCCGCCGGACCGGATCCGTCTTCACGCCTGCTGGGGCAACCGGGACGGCCCCCACTATCACGACGTGCCCTGTCCGGACGTCCTCCCGGCGATGTACCGGGCCAAAGTCGGCGCGCTGGTCCTGCCTTTCGCAAACCCCCGGCACAGCCACGAGATCGAGGCATTCCGCCATCTCCCGCTGCCGGACGAAATGGCGCTATGCGCGGGCGTCATCGAGACGACCAACAACTATGTCGAGCATCCGCAAGTGGTCGCGGAGCGACTTGTCCGCGCGGCCCGGTGCGTCGGCGACAGGTCGAGAATCGTCGCGGCGACGGATTGCGGTTTCGGCACCTTCGCCGGAGACACCTTCACCACGGAAGACGTCGTCTGGGCCAAGCTCGAGTCCCTGGTGGATGGCGCCAGGCTCGCCAGCGCGGAACTCTGGGCCTGAAGCGCGATCGGTCTTGACGACCCAGGACGGGCTACCGTCCGCCCCTCGCCATGGTCGGTGGGGCAAGTCCCACCGTCTCTCATTCCGGCCGAAACACCCAATGCCATCCCGGCATGAAACTCCTCCCAATCGGCATTTTCTTTCCTGGAATCAACATGTTAGCGGTTGATCTGGAGCAAGCGCCCGAGGCGGCATCGACGATGGACGGACAGATTCATGGAGAGGACGGCGTCAGGGACATCACGGTCCATGGCAAGGGGCATACTGCACAATTCCGCAGTCCCGGTCGCGGAGTGTACAGGGCATCCCGGCTCGATTTCGGTCGGGGCGGTGCCCCGGTGACGACCCTCGACGCCAACCTCCGCCTTGCGGTCCTTGCCTATCTCAAGCGCTCGGGATTGAGCGGCCTGCAGTTCGGCCAGCTGTCGACCGGCAACCCGGGATTCGTCCTGAACCTCGACAGGGGACGGTCGCTCTCACTCGATGTCGCCGACCGGGTCCTCCGCTTCATGGGCGAACCGCCGATCGGGCCGATGTTCCGACGTGAGGTGGAGGCGTTTCTCGAAGTCACCGGAACCGGGCAGGCCGATTTCGGGCTGGCGGCCGCAGGGGACGCCGCCTTCGTCCAGAAGCTCCGCCAGGGAGCGTATCCGCGACTAATCGCGGTGCAGCGGGTGCGGGCATGGATGCGGGAGACAGCGAACGAAGCGGAGAGCGCCGCGATCGCGCGGGCGCTGTCAGGCGGCGAAGGAGCGGCGGCGACCCTGGCCCCGGACCCCGCCGCGCTCCGCGCGCTGGTCGAGCGCCGGTCGCGTCCGATCTCCGACGACACGCGGACTTCCGCACCCGACGATCCGGCGTTCCTCACTACCCGTCAGGCAGCGGCTTTCCTGTCGCTATCCCCGCGAACGCTGGACCGCTACCGGGTGGCAGGCAAGGGGCCGCCCTTCCGCAAGTTCGGAATCCGGATCGCCTACGCCCGCGCCGACCTGGAGGAGTGGGCCGGAGAGAGGCGCCGGAGAGGGCCGCCGAAGACAGTCTAAACGGAGAACCGCGTCAGGCGGGCGCCTCTCCCTGGCCCCGTTCGGGAGCGGGCGCCGGAACCGCCGAACTATCCTCGGACAAGGATTTCAGAAGGCCATAGGCCATGAAGATCATGATGACCGAAATCGGCAGCGCCGCCGCTATCGATGCCGTCTGAAGCGCCTTGAGACCGCCTGCCAGGAGCAGCACCGCGGCCACGAATCCCTCGCCCAGACCCCAGACGATGCGGAACCGTTGCGGCGGGTTGTCGTTCCCCATCGAGAGCATGGTGGTGATCACCAGCGTCCCGGAATCGGACGAGGTGATAAACCAGGTGGCCAGCAGTAAGGTCGCGAGCGCCGACATCACCCATTGCAGGGTCGAGATATCGGTCAGGCGTTCGATGGTTCCGTAGAGCGCCGCCGGCAGGTTCCACGCCTTCACCAGATCGACGATGCCCGCCGTGCCGACGCCGCCCGCCGCGTTGAGCTCCATGTAGATCGCGTTTCCACCGAACATGCAAAGCCAGAAGAAGGCGATCGTGGTCGGCACGAACATGACGCCGACCATGAACTCGCGGATCGTGCGGCCGCGGCTGATACGCGCGATGAACAGCCCGACGAAGGGCGCCCAGGATATCCACCAGCCCCAGTAGAAGATCGTCCAGCCGCCCTGCCAGGCGATCTCCTTTTCGGTGCCGGCGGTCCAGAACCCCATCGGGATCACGTTCCAGATATAGTCGCCGAGCGAGGTGACGAAGAAGCCCATGAGCCACTTGAACGGCCCGCCGAAGAGGAAGAAGGCGAGCAGCACGAGCGACAGCCAGATATTCCACTCCGAGATGATGCGGATGCCGTTGCCGACGCCGGTGACCGCCGAAAACGTCGCCACGATCGAGATGCCGACGATCAACAGGATCTGCGTCGTGATGCCCGGATCGACGCCGAACAGCACGTTGAGCCCGGTCGCCATCTGGTTGACGCCGAGACCCAGCGAGGTCGCGACGCCGAAGATCGTGCCGAACACCGCGAGAAGGTCGACTCCGTGCCCGATGGGACCGTAGATCCGGTCGCCGATGATCGGGTGGAGCGCCGAGCGCATGGTGAACGGCAGCTTCTTGCGGAAACCGAAATAGGCGAGGCAGAGACCGACCACCACATAGACGGCCCAGCCATGGAAACCCCAGTGGAAATAGGTGACCCGCATCGCATGGACCGCGCGGGTCAGGTCCATGGACGTCGCGCCCGCGACGTCGGCGTGCGGGTTGTTGGGGTAGCCGAAGGCGCCCGAGTTGTCGAAATAGAAGATCGGCTCGGCGACGCCGAAGAACAGGATGCCGATGCCCACCCCGGCGGAAAACAGCATCGCGAACCAGGAGAAATTGCTGAACTCCGGGCGCGAATCGTCGTCGCCCAGGCGGATCGAGCCGAATCTCGAGAACATCATGATGAGGCAGAACAGCACCATCCCCATCACGACCACGATGTAGTACCAGCTGAGCGAGGCCTCGATCCAGCCGCGGATCGCCGTGTAAACCCCGTTGGCAAACTCGACGTTGAGCACCGTGAAGACCACGAAAGCCACCACCATCCCCTTGGCCGCCAGCCCCATACCGGTGTGGAGCCCGCGCATTAGCCCGGCCCGCGCAATCAGATCTTCCGCTGCTCTTGACGACACGCTGTGCCTCCTTCGGCATTCGCCGAACACATGCATTTCGGAGATAGAGACGGGAACCCTAGCAAAGAGGTCACCGCCTGCAAAATGCGGGCCTTGTCCCCGGCGGATAAGCTGCCCGCCTGTTGACAGGGGCGTGTGACCGCCACATCCTCGGCCGATGACAACCAAGAATCTGCAGGTGTTCATCGTCGGGGGCGGAATCGGCGGCCTCACCCTGGCGCTCGCGCTCCATGCCCGCGGCCTGTCCTGCCGGATTTACGAAGCCGCGCCGGAGTTCCAGCCGCTCGGCGTGGGCATCAACATGCTGCCCCACGCGATCCGGGAGCTGACCGCGCTGGGCCTCCAGCCGGCCCTGGAGTCCCATGGCGTCGAGGCCCGCGAGTTCGCCTATTTCAACCGGCACGGCCAGGCCATCTTCGCCGAGCCCTGCGGCAGGTTCGCCGGCTACGAGTATCCGCATTTCTCGATCCACCGCGCCGATCTCCACAAAGTCCTGGCCGACGCGGTGATGGATCGGCTGGGACCGGACGCGGTGCGGCTGGGTCACCGCTGCATCGGCGTTGAGCAAGGCGCGGCGGGCGTTACGGTCTCGTTCGATGACGCCGAGTCTGCGACCGGCACCGTCGTCGTGGGGGCGGACGGCTTCCATTCAGCGATTCGGCATCGGTTATATCCTTCGGAAGGCGCGCCGCATTTCGGAGGGATCAACATGTGGCGGGGGGTTACGCGGAGGAAGCCGTTCCTGACCGGCGCGAGCGTTACCCGCGTCGGCACCGTGGCGCGCGGCAAGATGGTGATCTATCCCATCCGCCAGTTCGACGACGGCACCCAACTCATTAACTGGGTGACCGAGCAGCCTCGCGACGACCACAAGCCCAACGACTGGGCGACGCCGGGCCGAATCGAGGATTTCATCGAACCGTTCGAGGACTGGAGGTTCGACTGGCTGGACATTCCACGCCTGATCGCCGATGCGGAGTTCATCCTGGAATACCCGATGGTCGACCGGGAGCCCGTGGACCGATGGACCTTCGGACGGGTCACGCTGCTGGGGGACGCGGCGCATCCGATGTATCCGCGCGGCGGCAATGGCGGAGCGCATGCCATTCTCGACGCGGAGGCCCTGGCGAGGCTGCTGGACGAGATGGACGATCCCGTGGCAGCGCTGAAGGCATACGAGGACGAGCGTCTCCAGGTGACCGGCGAAATCGTGCTGACCAACCGCGACCAACCGCCGGATTACATTATCGAGACCGTCGAGGCGCTGACCGGCGGGGAACCGTTCGAACGGATCGAGGACGTCATCGATCCCGATGAGCTTGCCGCCATCTCGGATCGCTACAAGGACATCGCACGTTACAGCCTGGAGTCGGTCGGGCGGTGACGCCCTGCCGGCGGCCTCATGCGGGAATGTCGGCCGCGAGCCGGTAACCCTCCGCCTGGAGTCGTCGCGCGAGTTCCGCGATGTGGGCCGGCCTGATCTCGCAGCAGCCACCCAGGATCGTCGCGCCCAAGTCCGCCCACGAGAGCGCATGGTCCGCATAGGCCTGCGGGTGCAGATCGCCGCGGGACTCCAGCACATCGACGGTGCCGTCCGGATCGAACGCTTCCACCGACACGAACCCGTTGGCATACGCGCCGAACGGAACCCCGATATCGGCCAGCGCGGGCATCGCCCGGGCGGTAGCCTCCGGGCTCGAACAGTTTACCAGCACCGCCGCCGCGCCCGCGTCCAGCGCGACCCGCACGCCCTCGGAAACGGACTCGCCGGACCTCAGCCTCGTCCCGTCCGCATCGTCCACGGTGAGCGCGGTCCAGACCGGCAGGCCGCTTTCGGCGGCGGCCAGGGTCGCGACGCGCGCTTCGACCGACGAGGACATGGATTCGCAAAGGAACAGATCGACGCCATCGGCTTCCGCCGACACGATCCTGCGGTAGTCGGAGAGACAGGCGTCCTCGGGCGGCACGAGGTCCGGCCGGTAGGACGCCACCAACGGGGGCAGGCAACCGGCGATCCTGACCCGCCGCTCGCTTCGATCGCGCGCGGATATCGCCGCGGCGAGGGCGTTGGCGTGCAGGGCATCGAACATTTCCGCCCGGCCTGCGCGGGCGAGTTGATGCGGCGTCGCGGAATAGCTGTTCACCGTGATGATCCGGGCGCCGGCCGCGATGAAGTCGCGATGCACGGCCTCGACGAGGTGCGGCTCGTCCATCATCACCTGAGCGGACCACAACGGCGAGGCCGGGCGCGTGCTCCGCCTGTGCAGCTCCTGTCCCATGCCCCCGTCGAGCAGGACGATTTTCTTTCCTGGCACTGGCTTCCCCTCCGGCCGTCTAGGACGCAAGGCGCGCGGCCCGGCGGCGGGCGGTTTCGGCGAGGGCGACAGGATCCAGCGTGGTCAGCCTGCCCTCCCGGACGACGGGCCGGCCGTCGACCAGAAGGTCGCGCACGGCAAACGGACCGCAGAACACCAGCGCCGCAACCGGGTCCCACGCACCCGCGGCGCCGAGTCCCGATACGTCCCAGACCGCGATGTCGGCCCGCTTGCCCGTCTCGATCGAGCCGATCTCGGCCGCGCGGCCGAGGACCTGCGCCCCGCCCAGCGTCGCAATCTCAAGCGCCTCGCGCGCGCCCATGGCGTCGGCGCCGTGGAACGCCCGCTGCATCAGCATCGCCTGGCGTGCCTCGGGCAGGAGGCTTCCGGAATCGTTGCTGGCCGATCCGTCCACGCCGAGGCCGACCGGGACCCCCGCGTCCCGCATCGCGCGCAGCGGTGCGATACCGGACCCCAGCCGGCAGTTCGACGACGGGCAATGCGCGATTCCGGTCCCGGTCCGGGCGAACAGCGCGACCTCATCGGCGTCGAGCTTCACGCAATGGGCGTGCCAGACGCGGTCTCCCACCCAACCCAGCGTCTCGGCGTATTCTCCGGGGCGGCAGCCGAAGGCTTCGAGCGACCAGGCCACGTCCTCGGCGTTCTCCGCCAGATGGGTGTGCAGCCGGACGCCCTTGTCTTCGGCCAGCGCGGCCGCGTCGCGCATCAACTCGCGGGAAACCGAGAACGGCGAGCAGGGGGCGATACCGATTTGGACCATCGCGCCCTCGGACGAATCGTGGAAAGCGTCGATAACCCGGATACAGTCGTCGATGATGTCGGACTCGCGCTCGACTAGGCTGTCGGGCGGCAATCCGCCGTCGCTTTCGCCCACGCTCATCGCCCCGCGCGTCGCGTGAAACCGCAGTCCGACCGTGGCGGCCGCCTCGATGGTGTCTTCCAGCCTGACGCCGTCGGGGTAAAGGTAAAGGTGGTCCGAGCTCGTTCCGCAGCCCGACAGGGCGAGTTCCGCGAGACCGAGCTGCGCCGAGACGAACATGTCCTCCGGCCGCATCCGCGCCCAGACCGGATAGAGCGCCCCGAGCCAGCCGAACAGAAGCGCGTCCTGACACGCGGGCACCGCGCGGGTCAGGGTCTGGTAGAGGTGGTGATGGGTGTTGACCAAGGCAGGTGTCGCCACGCAGCCGCCGGCGTCAATAACCTCCCAGCCGGCCGGATCCGCCGGGCCGCCGGCGCCGACGCTCGCGATCCGGCCGTCCTCGACGAGGATGTCCGCGCCGGCCGGCTCGCCCCGTTCGGCGTCCATCGTGACGACCGCATCGGCGTTTCGGATCCAGAGTCTTCCGCCGGTCACGGCATCGCTGCCTTCCGAACGATTTCCGGAACGGAAGTATGGCCCGAAACGGGCATCATTTCAGGGTAAGAACTGGCGCGCCCGGGAAGATTCGAACTCCCAACCTCCTGATCCGTAGTCAGGTGCTCTATCCAGTTGAGCTACGGGCGCGCAAGGCCGCCGATATACAGTCTGGCGGCGGCGGTGGCAACGGTCGGGCGGCCTCTCTACTCCGCTGCCGCCACCTTGGGCTCTCCCGCCATGCCACGGCGGAGTTGCTCCGCGTTCGGCCCGCCGGGAGCCATCGTGAATACGCTGTCGACGGCGGTGTAGTCGTGATAGCCGAGCCGCGCGAGCGGCTTCAACCGGGCGATATCGAGCTTGCCGTCGCCGGTCAGCGCGTCGTCCTCGACATGGACCCCGATCACCCGCCCGACCACCACATACGAGGTGTTCTCGATGGTGCGGCCCGGCAGCACCATGGTCGCGTGGTAAAGGCATTCGAGATGGACCGGCGAGGCCGCCACCCGGGGCGGCTTGACCAGCACCGAAGGCGCGGGCTCCAGCCCGGCAAGCTCCATCTCGTCGACATCCGCATCGACGAACTGGGACGTGGTGTTGACGGCCTCGCGCAGATCCCAGGTCGCCATGTTGCACACGAACTCTCCGGTCTGCATGGCGTTGCGCGCGCTGTCCTTGGGGTCCCCGCCCGGTTTCGGGCTGGCCGAGAACATCACATAAGGCGGATCGTAGCCCAGATTGTTGAACTGGCTGTATGGCGCGAGATTGGGCACGCCGTCGGGATCGAGCGTGGAGACCCAGCCGATCGGCCGGGGCACGACGATCGATTTGAAGGGGTTGAAGGGCAGGCCGTGATCGGTCTTGCCGGGTTCGTAGAACATCCGTCTCTCCGCATTCGCTTACCGTCATTTTCCCACATGCTGGCACCTGCGGACAGATGTCGGACGGGCGACGACTTGTCAGCCCTGCATGTTTCGGAAAACGAGAAGCCCTGTGAGGAAGGTATCAGCCTGTGGGCTGCTGCGGATCGTTTCCCAATTGGCGAAGGCCCGTCTGGCCAGTTCAACCTGGTCGAGGGCTTCGCGGCGGGTGAATCGACGCGCCCGGTTGTAGTCCGCCTCGTGCCGGGCCTGTTGAAGATCGACGAAGGCTTCGGCAAGCGCCTTGAGCTCGGGTTGTGGAGCTTGGCCATTTAGCCCGGGCCGAAGCTTCGGCGAGATGTTGTCGGCCGCGAATTGTTGAGCGACGTGTTTCATGTTGCCGTGAGCGAACGCACGCGCCAGACAAGCGCGTAGCGCGGTCCGCTGGCGGCGGGAAATCAAGAACCCGGTCCCTTGGTCGACAAGCTTGTGAAACACTGCGTAGTAGGCTGCCGACACCGCGCGGCGCAGACTGGCTTGGCGCGGTCTCCTAGGGTCTGTAACGGCGAGTTTTTCGGCCTGTCTCAAGAGGTCGTCATGTAAGCTCACTACGCGGGGACTTTCTCCGAAGCGCCGCGGAAGCGGACATAAACCCAGACCGAGGGGCCGGTCTTTTCACGGACCTGCTTGCGAACCATATCGCGGAGCCGGGATCGGGTATCGAAGTCGACCTCGTCGTCCTCAAGCAGCGCCCAAACCCACACCGCGGGCTCGTCGGTTGAATCGACTCCGGTTTCGACGAGCCAACCGCTGACCCGGGTAGGAAGGTCCTGGATCTCGTTCAGGACGGATTCGATTTCGTCGACTGTGATCTCCATGGCGCTCGTCCACCAGCAAAAGGGGAAATCGACGATAGCGCGGACAGCACCGCGGGTGAACCGGAAACCACCGCTGGTCAGCCCCGCCCCGGCACCACCGGAACGTTGTCGATCAGCCGCGCCTTGCCGAGCCACGCGGCGGCGAGAGCGCGCGCCTCTTCGGTTATCGGGGCTTCGACGGGCTGGAGGGTTTCCCGGTCGACCACCGCGACGTAGTCGACGCGCTCGAACCCGGCCGCGGCGATCCTGCGTTCGGCCTCCCGGATCGCGCCGGCGATATCGGCGCCCGGAGCCGCCGCACGTTCGGCGAGAGCGAGAAGCGATCGATGGAGCGCGGGAGCCGCCGCTCGTTCGGCCTCGCTCAGATAGGCGTTGCGCGAGGATAGCGCGAGACCGTCGGCCTCCCGCACCGTCGGCACGCCGTGGACGGCAACACCGAGATCGAGGTCGCGGGCCAGCCGGCGGATAACCTGGAGCTGCTGGAAATCCTTCTCGCCGAACCAGGCGGCGTCGGGCCTCACCATGTTGAACAGCTTGGCGACCACCGTCGCCACGCCCTCGAAATGCCCGGGCCGGAACGCGCCGCACAAACCTTCGGTCAGTCCCTGGACGGTGACCGCGGTGGAAAAGCCTTCGGGATAGACGCCCTCGCCGGGCGGGGCGAACAGGAGGTCGCCGCCGGCCTCCGCAATCAGCCGGGCGTCCCGGGACTCGTCGCGCGGATAGGCGGAAAAGTCCTCGCCGGGTGCGAACTGCTTCGGGTTGACGAACAGGCTTGCGACCACCCGGTCGGACCCGGAAGCGGCGGCCCTTACCAGCGCCAGGTGGCCGTCATGGATCGCTCCCATCGTCGGGACCAGCCCGACCGAGAGCCCCTCGGCGTGCCAGGCGACGACGCGGCGGCGGATCTCTTCGGCGTCATGGACGATCTCGAAATCGCTCGATGCAGACATGCTGTCCGCTCTGGCCGATACGGAGGACGGGCGTGGCCGGTTCAGGCGAGCTTGGCGCGCTTGGGCACGCCGAAACAGTGCTCGGGACCGGGGAAGCGGCGCGTGCGCACGTCCCGCGCGTAGGCCGCCGCCGCCTCGCCCAGAGAATCGCCGAGTGCGGCGTAGCGGCGGACGAAGCGCGGCGTGAAGTCGGAGAAAAGCCCGGCCAGGTCCTCGGTCACCAGCACCTGCCCGTCGCATCGGGGCGACGCGCCGATGCCGATCGTCGGCACCGACACCAAATCGGTAATCTCCCGGCCGATCGGCTCGATCACACCTTCGACCACCATCGAAAACGCGCCCGCGGCGGCCACCGCCCTGGCATCCTCGACAATTGCGCGGCCATCCTCCTCGCCACGCCCCTGTACCCGGAATCCCCCGTAAGCATGGACCGACTGCGGCATCAGCCCGACATGGCCCATGACCGGGATCGAACGCTTGACCAGGAACTCGACGGTCGGCGCCATCTCGACCCCGCCTTCGAGCTTGACCCCGGCGCAGCCGGTCTCGGTCATCACCCGGGCGGCATTGCGATAGGCCTGGGCAGGCGATTCCTGGTAGCTCGCGAACGGCATGTCGACGATGACGCAAGCATGCTCCGAGCCCCTGCGCACCGCCGCGCCATGGGCGATCATCATGTCGAGCGTCACGCCGAGGGTGGACTCGAGCCCGTAGACCACCATGCCCAGCGAATCGCCGACCAGCAGCATGTCGACATGGGGATCGAGGATCTTCGCCTGCGGCGCCGTGTAGGCGGTGAGCACCACGATGGGCTCTCCGCCCTTGCGGTCCCGGAGCTCGGGTACGGTCACCCGCTGCCCCTTGCTCTCCACGCTCATGTCAGCCCCTTGTCTCGCCTATGCCGCCGCGTGCAACAGCGGGCGGGCCGCGACGGGCCAGTTGTAGACCTTTTTTGCGCCGCGCGAAACGCTGTAGAGGGCGGTGCTGCCCGGCGACAATCCGGCAAATGCTTTATTCTGTCCGTCATGGCAGCCTTCGACCCCGCCCCTGCGATCGACGACACTTGCGACCGGCCCGTCATCCGGCTGGCGCCCGGGCACCACAAGAGGGTGCGCGCTGGCCATCCCTGGGCCTATTCGAACGAGATCGCCATGACGCCGGAGGCCAAGGCCTTGCCGCCGGGCTCGATCGTACGCTTGCAGGACAGCGCCGGCGGCCAGCTGGGCGCGGCGACATTCAACCCGCGACCGCTGATCAGCGCGCGTCTCCTGACATCCGATCCCGACGCCGCCATCGACCGGAAATTTCTTTCCACCCGTCTCGCCACGGCCCTGGCGCTGCGCGAGCGCCTGTTCGACGCCCCCTATTACCGCCTCGCCTGGTCGGAAGCGGACGGGCTGCCGGGCCTCGTGCTCGACCGTTACGGCGACGTGGCCACGGCGCAGCTCAACACCGCCGGCATGGACCGTCTCGCCGAGCCGCTGACGGAGGCGCTGTTCGACGCCGTGGGCGTCCGCTCGGTGGTATTCCGCAACGATACGGGCGCGCGAACGATGGAAGGCCTGCCGTCCGGGACATCGCTGGCCGGCGCCCCGGTCGACGGGCCGGTCGAGATCGTCGAAAACGGGGTGCGGTTTGTCGTGGACCCCGCCGCCGGGCAGAAGACCGGCTGGTTCTACGACCATCGCGAAAACCGTGCCCGGGTGGCGGCGCTCGCGCGCGACATGGACGTGCTGGATGCTTACAGCTATGTCGGCGGCTTCGGGATTCAGGCCGCCGCCGCGGGGGCCGGTTCGGTGGTCTGCCTCGACCGCTCGGAGCCCGCGCTGGCGCTCGGCGCGGAGGCCGCGAAGCGCAACGGTGTCGCGGGCCTGTGCGACTTCCAGCGCGGCGACGTCTTCGGGGCGCTGGAAGACTTCGCCCGCGACGAGAGGAGCTTCGACATCGTCGTCTGCGACCCGCCGGCCTTCGTCAAGTCCCGCAAGGACCTGGCGGCCGGCCTCAAGGGCTACCGCAAGCTGATCCGCCTCGCCGCGGGACGGGTACGTCCGGGCGGCTTCCTGTTCGCCGCCTCGTGCTCGCAGCAGGTCGATGCCGCGCAATTCGCCGAAGCCTTGCGGAGCGCGCTCCGGAGCATCCGGCGCGGCGGGCGGGTGCTCCATCGCGGCGGCGCCGGACCCGATCACCCGATCCACCCCTACCTGCCGGAGAGCGCCTACCTGAAGGCGCTGCTCCTGCAACTCGACTGACACGGAGGAACACATGCTCAGGATTCTCGGCCGCGCCACCTCGTCCAACGTCCAGAAAGTGGTCTGGCTGTGCGAGGAGGTCGGCATCCCCTACGAACGCGAGGATATCGGCGGCCCGTTCGGCGGCAACGACCGGCCCGACTACCTGGCGCTCAACCCGAACGGCCGGGTGCCGACCCTGATCGACGGCGATTTCGTGATCTGGGAATCGAACGCCTGCGTGCAATATCTTGCCTCCGGACACGCCGCCGGCAGCTGGTATCCCGACGACCTGCAAACCCGCGCCCGCGCGGTGCAGTGGATGGACTGGTCGCTCGGATCGCTGGCGCCGACCCATGTGCCGGCCTTCCAGGGTCTGATCCGCACACCGCCCGAGCAGCGTAACCCGGAGGCGATCGCGCGGGGCCGCGACGCCTGGTCGAAGCTGATGGCGATGCTGGATGCCCACCTCGCCGACCGCGCCTATATCGCCGGCGATTCCATCACCATGGGCGACATGCCGCCGGCGGTCATTTCCTTCCGCTGGTTCAACCTCGACTTCGAACGCGAGGACTATCCCAACGCGAAGCGCTGGTACGACTCGATCGCGGCGCGGCCCGCCTTCGCCCGGCATGTCGTCGATATCGGCCTCGCCTGATGCTCAGGATCCTCGGACGCAACACTTCGTCCAACGTCCAGAAGACGCTGTGGGCGGCCGGCGAGCTCGGGCTCGAATTCGAGCGCGAGGACATCGGCGGCCCGTTCGGCGGCAACGACAATCCGGAATACCTGGCCCTCAACCCGAACGGCTACGTGCCGACGCTGATCGACGGCGACTACACGCTCTGGGAATCAAACTCGATCGCCCGCTACCTCGCCGCCACCTATGGCGCGGGGACGCTGTGGCCGACCGATCCGCGCGTCCGGGGCTCGGCGGAGCGCTGGATGGACTGGCAGATCGCGACCCTCAGCCCGACCATGGTGACCGTGTTCCGCGGCCTCGTGCGGACCCCGCCGGAAGAGCGCGACATGGCACTGATCGCCCAGGCGCGGGACCGCACCGCCCGGCTGTTCGCCATGCTCGACGCCGCGCTTGCCGAGTCGGAATACGTCGCGGGCGATGCGTTCACCGTCGGCGACATCCCGGTCGGCATCGCGGCCTATCGCTGGTACCACCTCGATATCGAGCGCGAGGATTTCCGCAATCTGGAGCGCTGGTACCGGCGCCTGACGGAACGCCCGGCCTATCGCGAACACATCATGAACCCGCTCGCGTAAGCGCGCGCGGCGCATGCGATGACGCGCCGTTCGCCCGCCTTGCGCGGGGCCGCCTACATGACGCTGGCCGCGCTGTGCTGGACAGTCATGATGATCCTCGTCCGCTCGCTCGGCGGCGCCTATTCCATCTTCGAGATCCTGTTCGTCCGAAACCTCGTCACGGTCGCGTTCATCGTGCCGCTGCTGCTGCGGAGCTCGGGCGCGGTGTTCCGGACAAGCCGGATGCCGCTTCACTGCGCCCGCGTCGTTTTCGCCTATATCGGCATCCTGGGGCTCTTCTACGGCCTTCTCCACATCCCGGTCGCCGACGTGGTGGCGCTGAGCTTCACCCAGCCGCTCTTCATCGCCGTTCTTGCCGCGGTTCTGCTGGGCGAGGCGGTGGGGATCGCGCGCTGGCGGGCGGTCGCGATCGGTTTCGCGGGCGTCCTCGTCATCGTGCGCCCCGGTTTCGAGGAGATCGGCGCAGCCACGCTCGCGGTGCTCGCTTCGGCGGCCTGTTACGGGGTCTCCAATATCTGCATCAAGAGGCTGATGACCACCGACACGCCGGTCCAGAGCACGCTCTACGGCAACCTGCTGATGCTGCCGCTGTCGGCGCTGCCCGCCGCCTTCGTCTGGGTGACGCCGGGGCTGTGGGATGCACTCGCGATGATGGGGGTCGGGCTCGGCGGGATGGGCGGGATCTATTTCGTCTCCCGCGCCTACGCGGCGGCCGATGCGAGCGCGGTCGTGCCCTACGACTTCCTCCGCCTGCCGTTGTCTGCGGGCGCGGCCTTTCTGCTCTTCGGCGAGACCAGCGACATATGGATGCTGCTCGGCGCCGCGATCATCTTCGCGAGCTCCTACGCCCTGGTGCGGATCGAGACCCGCGACGCGAAGTCCGGGTAGGCCCTACTGCGCTAGCAATTGGCCGCGGAGTTCCTTGAGCGTTTCGGCGAAGCGGGCGAGATCGGACGGATCGACCTCCACATCCAGCGATCCGTGGATGAAACGATTCCGGTTGTTCACGAGGTTCCGGAGGAGGTCCGCTTCGGTCGGCGTCACATTGCCTTCGAAGGCCAGGACTTCCACCAAGCGATTGGGGGTCTGGGCGCGGTCGAATCTGCCGGGCAGCAACACCCGTCCCAGTGCCTCCAGCGTCGCCCAGGCCCGAAGCAGCGCAAGCTGCCTTTGCCCCTTCTCGTTCAATTCCTCTACTTCGTGGATAGAAACATCGATGCTCGCGACCGGAACCGGCTCCACAGGAACCCCCACCGCTTTCGGCCGGGCATAATAGACCCGCAGATCCCAATTGGAGTCCTCTTCGAACCGGCGTCGCACCTCCGTCGACGCGGACTCGGTCGGCGTTCCTTCGAGGTTCACCTCGATTGCCAGGTTTCGGGGCTTACCGAGCGCGATCGCATCCGGACGGTATTCGCCCACGAAGCGCGGAAGATGATCGGCCAGCGAATCCGTATGGACCTTATAATCCGCCGCCTCCAGGTCGCGGAGAATTCCGACCAGAAGCAGCCGTGCTTCACTCGCGGAACGGGTCATGACAACTCCTCGAACGGATCGTCGGACAGTCGCACATAGAGTATCGGTTTGTCCCCGTTTAGCGCTTCCGCCAATCGTTCACTCGGCGCCGCGAACGGAAACAGGTCTTGGGGTTCGAATTTCTGGACCACGACCCGCTCCACCTGCCGGTCATCGCGATAGATATGTCGGGTCAGGGCGTCCAGAACCAGCTTCACAATGTTGTCGATATCGCCCTGCATCGGCTGATCCGGAAAGAAGAACAGCGTTGCCGCCATCCGCCCTTCCGTTGCCCAATAGTCGTCGGGCAATCTGTCGGAGCTCGCTTGTTTCACGCGCTGTTTCCAATCGTCGCGCGACCTTGCTTGCTTGGCCTGCGCGGAAACCGGTGTTCCCGACACAAGAAACTCAATCGGAAATTGCAGCTCCATACGCACTTATCCCCGGTCGGAATTTCAAGCTGGCCCTGATGGGGGTCGCTCGCCCTAGACGATCCCGGACTCGGCGAGGCGGGTGCGCTCGTCCTCGTCGATACCGAGGAGGCCGCCGAGGATTTCGGCGTTGTGCTCGCCGAGCGCCGGGCCGGTCCTGAGCACGGCGCCGGGCGTTTCCGACAGCTTCGGCGCGACGTTCTGCATCCGCATCGGGCCGAAGACCGGATCGGCGATGCGGACGATCGCCTCACGCGCCTTGAAATGCGCATCGGCCAGCATGTCGGGGGCCCGGTAGATGTCTCCGTTGGGAATACCGTGCTCATTCAGGCGCTCGATCAGCGCCGGCGCCTCCAGCGTGGCGGTCCAGGCGGCGATACGTTCGTCGAGCTCCGCCTGGTTGTTGCCACGGGCGGCGTGGGTGGCATAACGCTGGTCGGCGGCGAGCTCGGGTTCGCCCATGGCCTCGGCAAGGCGGCCGAACACGCTGTCCTGGTTGGCGCCGATCAGCACCATCTTGCCTTCCCTGGTGGGATAGACGTTGGACGGCGCGATCATCGGCAGGATCGAGCCCGTGCGTTCGCGCACATAGCCGCCGATGTCGTACTCGGTCACCAGGCATTCCATCACGGCGAGCACCGCTTCGTAGATCGCGCTGTCGACCACCTGGCCGCGCCCGCTGCGCTGCCGGTTGTGGATCGCCATCACCGCACCCAGCGCGGCGAATGTGGCCGCGAGCGTATCGCCGATCGAGATCCCGGTCCGGCTCGGCGGGGTCGCCGGATCGCCCACGACATAGCGCAGGCCGCCCATCGCCTCGCCGATCGCGCCGTACCCCGCACGCTGGGAATAGGGCCCGGACTGGCCGTAGCCCGAGACGCGGACCATGACGATGCCGGGGTTAATTTCGGCGAGCCGGTCATAGCCCAGGTTCCAGCGCTCCATCGTCCCCGGGCGGAAATTCTCGATCAGGATGTCGGATTGCGCCACCAGGCGGTGGACGATGGCCTGGCCTTCGGCCTCGCGCGCGTTGACCGTGACAGATTTCTTGTTGCGCGCGAGCACCGGGAACCAGAGCGGCTTGCCGTGCGGCTTCTCCGCCCCCCATTCGCGCATCGGATCGCCCCTGCCAGGCTGCTCCAGCTTGATCACCTCGGCGCCGAAATCGGCCAGCAGCTGGCCGCAGAACGGGCCGGCGATGAGCTGGCCCATCTCCAGCACCCTCAAATCGTTGAGCGGCCCCTCGCGGTCTCCGGGATCGATCGGCATGGTCAGGTCTCCGAACGGCGCGCGAAATCATTGTGGGGGCTCCGCCTGGGTGTCAACGGCACCCCGTCGGGTCAGGAGGCCGGGGCGAGGCGGGAGGACAGGAACCGGCGGCCGATCTCCACCCCGGCCTCGTCGATGCCGTGGCCGAGCCCGGGCCGGATGTGGGCGGCGACGGAGAACCCGTTTTCCTCGAGCGCCGCCTGCGCGTGCTGCAAGCGGTGCAGCGGCAGCAACTCGTCGGAATCGCCATGCACCAGCACCACCGGCGGGCGGGAAATCGTTTCGGCGGCCAGCAGATCCGCCCCTTCGAGCCGTCCAGAATACCCGAGTACGCCGGCGCAGGGCGCTCCCCGCCTCGGCGCGACGAAGAGCGACATCATCGTGCCCTGGCTGAATCCCAGCAGTGCCAACCGGTCCTCGGCGATCCCGAGCGCCGCGCATCGCTCGTCGATGAAGGCATCGAGGATCGCGGCCGCGTGCCGGATCTCCTCCAGCCGGGAGACCGGATCCTCGTTCCAGACGTTGAACCACTGGCGGCCGACCGGCGCCATCTCGCACGGGTAGGGCGCGTGCGGGGAGACGAAGGCCGTGTTGGGCAGCACTTCCGCGAAATAGGGCGCGAGGCCGATCAGGTCGTTACCGTCGGCGCCGTAGCCGTGCACGAGGACGACCAGCGAGTCGGAGTCTCCGCCCGACGCGGGCCCGGCCTCGGGCCCGGCAAGCTTGGTGAGATCCGCCATCCCGCCCCCGGATCGGTTATCGCGGCCGGGCAGGTTCGAGCCCGCCCGGCCGCTCCATGACCGGAACCTGCGCTATTTCTTGCAGGGCAGAGACGGGTGCTCCTCCAGCATGACCCACTTCTTGTCCTTCATCGTGAGCACATAGCCCGGAAGCTGGGCGTCGCCGTTGCTCTCGAAGCAGATCTTTCCGATGAGCCCGTCATAGCTCAGCTTGCCGAGCGTGTCGCGGATCGCCGTGCGTTCCGCCGCCAGCTTGGAGGGATCTCCGGTGATCTTGGCGGCCTCCATCGCCGACTTCAGGACATACATCGTGTCGTAGGCGCTCACGTCGACATGATGCGGAAACGGCTTCTTGATTCCGAGTTTCGCCGCGACCTCGACGAACTTCCTGGAGAAGGTGCGCGAGCGTTCGTCCCTGTCATAGTAGAAATAGGTGATGAAGACGGAGCCGTCGCCGGCCTTGCCGAACTTCTCGATGATCTCGGGATCGGCCCAGATCTGCGAACCGATCAGGGGCGTCTGGATGCCCTGCCGGCGGATTTCCTTGAGAACCCGGATCGCAACCGGCGTGATCGTCGCGACCCCGATATAGTCGAGCTTCTTGCCCTTGAGCTCGGAGACCTGCGGCGCGACGTCGAAAGCCTTCGATGGAAAGCCGAGCGGCCCGGTGATCTTTACGCCTTCCTTCTCGAAGATCGGCTTCATGATGGCGAGCCCGACCGCTTTCGAGACCACGTCGTCGGTGCCGTACATGATCGCCACGGACTTCTTCAGGGCGTTGCGCTTCTTGAGAGTCTTCACCACCCGGACGAACTGGAGGTATTCGCTCTCGGTCAGGCGGAACGCGTAGGAGAACTTGTCGGCCAGGCCGGGCGCGGACGACGCGTTGGGGATCTGGACGATTTTTTCACGCTCGCCGGCCGCGAACGCGACCCGCGCTTCGCTCGACGAGAACGGCCCGATTACGGCAAGCGCCTTGTCGTCGCGCGCGAACTTGCGGACCGCCACGACGGCCTGTTTGGGATCGCCGGCAGTGTCGAACTTGACGACTTTCACCTTCTTGCCGTTGATGCCGCCGGCGGCGTTGATTTCCTGGGTCGCGATATCGACGGCGACTTCGGTGGTCTTGTTGATCGTCGAATAGAGCCCGGTTCTGCCGAAACTCAGACCGATGACGATCTCGTTCTGCGCGAACGCCGGCACCTGGCCGACCGTCATCGAGGCGAGGACCGCCCCCGTACCCAGCAACGCGTTTCTCACATGCACTTTCATTCGATTTCCTTTCATGGACCTGATTACAAACTCGCCCGGTCGGATTTCCCTCCGAGATACGCGTCTTCGAGTCGGGAATCGCTGGAAATGTCCGTTGCGGGCCCCTTCAGCACGATCGCACCGAGTTCCAGCACATAGCCGCGCTGCGCGGTTGCCAATGCCATACGGGTGTTCTGTTCGACCAGCATGATCGCCAAGCCGTCGCGGTTGAGGTCCCGTATCAACTCGAACAGCTGTTTTACCAGAATGGGACTAAGCCCGAGAGAGGGCTCGTCCAGCATCATCAGCTTGGGACGGGCGAGCAGCGCACGGCTGATCGCGAGCATCTGCTGTTCGCCGCCGGAAAGCACCGAGGCCGGCATGTCGCGGCGCTGGGCGAGATTGGGGAAGCGTTCGTAGATCGCGTCCGTCTCGGTCTCCAGGTCGTCGTTGCGGCACCAGGCGCCCATCAGCAGGTTCTCGTGCACGGTCAGACTGACGAAGATCTGGCGTCCCTCGGGAACCATGACCAGCCCGGCCTTGACGCGCCTCGGGGCGGACCAGCCCGAGATGTCGGTCCCATCGAAGAGTACGGTTCCATCCGCCCGTACCGTGCCGAGCAGGGCCTTGAGCAAGGAGCTCTTGCCGGCGCCGTTCGCACCGAGCACGGTGACGATCTCGCCGTGGTCGAGGCTCACATTGGCCGTCTTGACCGCGTGGTTGCGGCCATAGCGAACATTGACGTCCCTGGCCTCAAGAAGCACTGGCGCCACCGTCTCCGGATCCCTCTTCATCGGTCCCCAGATATGCTTCGAGCACCACCGGAGAGCGGTGAACTTCGTCCGGCGATCCCTCGAAAATCTTCCGTCCGAAATTGAGAACGACGACATGGTTGCAGAGGTTGCGGACGAAATGCATGTCGTGTTCGACGACCAGAATGGTCACCCCGGATTCGGACACCTTTTCCAGCAGCTCCTGCAGTTGCCGGGTTTCGACGTCGTTCAGACCAGCGGCCGGCTCGTCGAGCAACAGGAGTTGGGGACGCGCGATCATCGCCCGAACCACCTCGATGCGTTTCTGGACGCCGTAGGGAAGATTGGCGACGACTTCGCCGGGATAGGTGTCGAGGCCGGCATTCCGCAGAGCGGCTTCGGCCTCCGCGCGCCACTTGTTCTTCGAGACCAGGCCGAGGGGAAACAGGAGGTCGCCAAGCGAGTGCGCCCGGGCGTGCTGGCCGAGCATCACATTCTCGATCGTCGACAGATGAGGCATCAGGCGAATGTTCTGGAAGCTTCGCGACATGCCGTGGATGACACGGTCCTTCGACGGAGTGTCGGTGATGTCGGAACCGGCAAGAACGACGGTGCCGGCATCCACCGGATAGACGCCGGTCAGGAGATTGAAAATCGTCGTCTTGCCGGCGCCGTTGGGGCCTATCAGGGCGGTGCGGCTGCCGCGCACGACGTCGAACGAAACATCGTCGATCACCTTGAGCCCGCCGAAGCTCTTGTGAAGGCCCGCGATGGCGAGCACGTTTCCGTCCACGGGCCCTACTCGCCCGCCGGCGCCGCGCGGGCGCGACGTCCGGACAGGAAGCCCGCGCACCGGTCCTGCATCGTTCTGGTCACCACGCCCTCGGGGCGGACCACCATCATCAGGACGATAAACATGCCGAAAAAGATGAAACGGCTGTCGGCCAGCCAGTTGGATCCCAACTCGATCGCGAACTGCCGGAAGATTTCGGGAAGGACGGTGAAGAAGGCCGCCCCCACAAGGGGCCCCCAGGCCGTCTGGGTGCCGCCCAGGAGCACGTAGAGGAGGATATAGATGCTCAGCAGGACGTTGAATGTCTGTGCCTCGACGTAGTTGTAGTGGTGACCGTAGATCGCACCGCCGAGACCGGCGAGCATTCCGCCGACGGTAAAGGCCACCACTTTCGCCGTGCGGACGTCCACCCCGAACAGCACCGAGACGCTCTCGTCGTCGTGGATGGAGCGGAGCGCCAGCCCGAGCCGCGTCGACATGAAAAAGAAGCAGAACAGGACGACGGCAATCGCGGCGCCCACGACGATTTCCACCGGCGCGTGGGCATCGACCGGCATGCCGGCGGCCCCGCCGAGAAACTCCATGTTGATGGCGATGCCGGACACGACCTCGGCGAAGGCAAAGGTCGCGAGCACCATGTAGACGCCGCGGGTGCGCAGGATCGGCAACGAAATCGCGAAGCCGATGGCGCCGACGAACGCCATCGAAAGGACGATGCTGAGCGCCATCGGCAGACCGAGCCCGTCGGACGCGTTCAACCACCCGCTGGTATAGGCGCCGAGGGTGATGAAGCCCGCCGCCCCGAGATTGAGCTGTCCCGAGGCCGCCGGCAGGAAGATGGCATAGGCGTAGATGACGCTCAGGCAGAGGATGATGAGCTGCGCCTCGACATAGCCGCTCATATCAGAACTTGCCCTTGCCGATAGCGGTATGTCCGAACAGCCCGGTGGGCTTGAAGACGAGGATCAGGAGAAGAAGTCCCCAGATCGGCACCTTCACGAAATCGGCGCCGACGATGTAGATCGAGAAGACCTCGAGAATTCCGACGAAAAGGCCGCCGACGACCGCGCCCCAGACATTCCCGAGACCTCCGAGAACCATGCCGGCGATCGCGACGGTCGCGACGGTATCACCGATATAGGCATCGATGCTGGTGTAGTTGATGGTGAACAGGATTCCCGAAATCGCGCAGAGAAGACCGGTGATCACATAGACCACGGGAACGATTCTGAGCACATCGACGCCCATCAGTGTCGCGGTGTCCGGCCTTTCCGCGATGGAACGCAGCGCGCGGCCGAGCTTGGTGCGACGGATGAGGTGGCTGAGGAGAAATACGATCCCGAGCGACAGGGCGAGACTGATGATCTGGGGGTAGCTGAAAATCAGGGTGCCGATCGTGAAGGTCGCGTTGCCGAACGGCGACTCGATCTGCAACGGGTCCGACCCCCACTGGCCGATAACCAGATGCTCGAAGATGATCAGGAAACCGAGGGAGCTGACCAGCGGCAGCGCATGCTCGGTGGCATCGCCGTACTTCGCCTTCATGTAGCGGTAGGTGAACCGCTCGATAATCAGCGAGACGACGCAGATACTGACGATCGAAACAATGGCCCCGGCGATCCAGATGTTGTGTTCGCCAAAAACCGAGAACAGGAAATCGTTCCCGAAGGGAAGGTTTCCCGTCATCGTGGCCCACATCATCATGGCGGCGAACATGAACAGCGCGGGGATCGTGAAGTTGAGAAAGTTCAGCATCCCGATGATCAACGTGAAGGCGACGGCAACCATCACGTAGAGGCCGCCGAGCATCAGTCCGTTGATGAGTTGCTGAAGCAGAAGCATGCCGAACGATCGGAGGTCTGTGGGAAAAGCCGGAGCGGCGCGCCGGACCGGCCCGCAAAGAGGGTTTCCGCCAAGCGGGCCGGCGAGGACGACAAGTATCTATACGGCGCACCGACCCCTGTCCATGACGGGGAACCGGCGGTTGCGGGAGAAAACTGCCCGCTATCGACCGGTGGGCCCGGTCAGCCCCGCCGCCTCGTGTTGAGGTATTGGTGCCAGAGGATCCGCGCGGCGACCGACCGCCAGGGCCGCCAAGCCTCGCCGATTTCCTTGAGCGCCTTCTCGTCGGGCCGTGCATCGAGCCCCCTCACCGCCCGCGCCGCTTCCTGCAGCGCAAGGTCGCGGGCCGGCCACACGTCGGGCCGCTGGAGCGCGCTCAGGAGGTAGATGTCGATCGTCCAGTCGCCGATGCCCTTGATCGGGATCAGCGCGGCACGCACCGCCTCGTCGTCGGCCCGGCCGATCTTGCGGAAATCCACCGTCCCCGCCGCGACCGCCCCCGCCAGCCCGTGCACGTAGCGGGCCTTCTGGCGAGACAGCCCGGCCTCCTTCATCCGCTCCTCGCCGAGCGCCAGGATGGCATCGGGCTCGACCGCGCCGGCCCGCTCTTCGAGCCGGGCAAATGTCGCTTTGGCCGACGCCAGCGACACCTGCTGCTCGAGGATGAGCAGCGCCATGGTTGCGAAGCCCTGGGGGCGCTTCCATCTGGGCGGCGCCCCCCAGGCCTGGACGACATCGCCGAGCGCAGGGTCGCGTGCCGACAGTTCGGCCACCGCTTCGGCATAGGATGTGTTGGTGAGTGCGCGGCGCATGGGCGGATGGAGGCGGCCTGTGGACGATACCTTCGGTCGGCGCTCTATGGCATAGATCGCCGACCATGGCAAAAAACCGGCAGCGTGGCGCCATCACCCGTTTCGCCCCGAGCCCGACCGGGCTGCTGCATCTGGGGCATGCCTATTCGGCGCTGTTTTCGCGGGCGCTCGCCGGGGAGGAGGGCCGTTTCCTGCTCCGCGTCGAGGACATCGATCCCCGCCGCTGCCGGCCGGAATACGAGGCCGCGATCCGCGAGGACCTCGAATGGCTCGGTCTGCGATGGGACCCGGGAGTCCGGCGCCAGTCCGAGCATATGGATGACTACGCCCGGGCACTCAAGACCCTCGACGGGGCGGGGCTGGTCTACCCCTGTTTCTGCACCCGCGCCGAGATCAGGGCCGAGATCGAACGCTCGGGAGCGGCCCCGCATGGGCCCGACGGTCCGGTCTATCCCGGGATCTGCCGGGGGCTCCCGCACGCGGATACACGGGAACGGATCGCCGCGGGCGAGAGCCACGCGCTCCGCCTCGACATGGCGGGCGCGTCGGCGGCGGCGGGCCCGCTCGCCTGGCACGACCGCGAACGCGGCAGGACGGAGGCCCATCCGGAAATCTTCGGCGACGTCGTGCTGGCCCGGAAGGACACGCCGACGAGCTACCACCTCGCGGTGACCGTCGACGACCATATCCAGGGGATAACCCTCGTGACGCGGGGGGAGGATTTGTTGCCGGCAACCCACGTTCACCGGCTGCTGCAAGCGCTCTTGGGCCTGGAGACGCCCGAGTACCTGCATCATTCGCTGATGACCGATGACGAAGGGCGGCGCCTCGCCAAACGACACGACAGCCTGTCGATCCGGTCCCTCCGCGAGCGCGGACACACGGCGGAAGAGGTCCGGGCGATGGCGGGCTTCGGGAAGGCGTAGCACCTACCCGTCATTTCGACCGGAGCGCCGAAGGCGTGGAGCGGAGAAATCTTGCCGCATGGGCATCGGCCGATCGAGGCGGGAAGACATCTCCGCTCCGCCGCCCCAAGGACGGCTCCGGTCGATATGACGACAGGACGCAATGCGCCCTACGCCGTCGGCAGGACGTAGTCCTTGTAGTCCTCGCGGAGTTGCATCTTGAGGAGCTTGCCGGTCGCAGTGTGGGGCAGTTCGTCGACGAAGACGACGTCGTCGGGTATCCACCAGCGCGCCACCTTGCCGTCGAAATAGGCGAGCATGTCCTCTTTGGTGAGTTCCGCGCCCTCGCGGCGGACCACCACGAGCAAAGGACGTTCGTCCCATTTCGGATGACGGACGCCGATGGAAGCGGCTTCGGCGACATCGGGATGGCCGACGGCGATGTTTTCGAGATCGATCGAGGAAATCCACTCGCCGCCCGACTTGATGACGTCCTTCGACCGGTCGGTGACCTGCATGTTGCGTGTTTCGTCGATGGTTGCGACGTCGCCGGTGGCGAACCATCCCTTGCCGTCATGCGTGTCGGACCCGCTCTCCCTGTAATAGGCGCGGCAGACCCAGGGCCCGCGCACCTTGAGCATGCCGAAGGAAACGCCGTCCTCGGGGAGCGAGTTGTCGTCGTCGTCGACGATCTTCATCTCGACGCCGAAGAACGCCCGCCCCTGCTTGACCTGGCGGTCGCAGAACTGCTCCGGAGTCTCGTCCCCCATTCCGTGCGGGGGCGTGTTGATCGTCCCGAGCGGGGACATCTCGGTCATGCCCCAGGCGTGGCGCACCTCGACGCCGTAGCGGTCGAGGAACGCCTCGGTCATTGCCCTCGGCACGGCCGAGCCGCCGATGACCAGACGCTTGACGGTCGAAAGCGTCTTTCCCGACTCCTTCAGGTACCGAAGGAGGCCGAGCCATACCGTCGGCACGCCGGCCGAGATCGTGACCCGTTCGTTCTCCAGCAGCTCGTGGATCGAGGCGCCGTCGGCGAGCGGACCCGGCAGCACCAGCTTCGCCCCCATCATCGGCGTGAAATAGGGGAACCCCCAGGCGTTGACGTGGAACATCGGGACCGCCGGCATGGTGGCGTCGGCCGCGGACACCTCGATCACGTCGGGCAGCGCCGCAGACATCGCGTGCAGGACGGTCGAGCGATGGCTGTAGAGCACGCCCTTGGGGTTGCCCGTAGTGCCCGAGGAATAGCAGAGCGAGGACGCGGTGTTTTCGTCGAAAGAGGGCCACTCGAAGTCTTCGGAGGCGCCGTGCATCAGCGTCTCGTAGCAGAGCGCGTTCGGAAGGCCCGTCTCCGGCATATGGGCCTCGTCGGTCATGATGACGAAGGCCCGGACGGTCTTGAACTCGCTGGCAAGTCGTTCGACCAGCGGCACAAAGGTGAGGTCTAGGAACAGCACCCGATCCTCGCCGTGATTGACGATATAGGAAATTTGCGGCGGGAACAGGCGCGGGTTGATGGTGTGGCAGACCGCTCCCGAACCGGAGACCGCGTAATAGATCTCGAGATGCCTGTAGGTGTTCCAGGCGAGCGTGCCGACCCGGTCGGAAGGGTTCACCCCGAGGCTCTTGAGCGCGTTGGCGAGTCGCCGCGCGCGGCGTTCAAGATCGGCATAGCCGTAGCGGTGGATCGGCCCCTCGACGCTGCGCGAGACCACATCGGTGGCCGCGTGATTCTCGGCGGCGTTCCTGAGCAGGGACGAGACGAGGAGCTGCGTCCCCATCATCAAGCCTTCCATCGCATTGCCTCCTTCGATCCGGTCGACGGGATTCACTCTATCGCCGCCGAAAAAGGGCGACAATTCGAACGCGCTGACTACACTCGCCTCGCAAGCGCGGGCGAGGGACGAAAACATGGTCGATGCTAAGCTGCCGAAATTCGACACGCTGAGCCTGCATGCCGGCCAGCAGCCCGACCCGGCGACCGGCGCGCGCGCGGTGCCGATATACCAGACCACCTCCTATGTCTTCCCCGACACCGACTTTGCCGCCTCGCTGTTCAACCTGGAACGCGCGGGCCATATCTACACCCGCATCTCCAACCCGACGACGGCGGTGTTCGAGGAACGGATCGCGGCGCTCGAAGGCGGCGTCGGCGCGGTCGCCACCGCGAGCGGCCAGGCCGCACTCCACCTCGCGGTGGCAACGCTGACGGATGCCGGCGGACATATCGTTTCCTCGGCGTCGATCTACGGCGGCAGCCATAACCTGTTCACCCACACCCTGCCGCGCTTCGGCATCACGACGACTTACGTCGACCCGCGCGACCCGGCGGCGTTCGAGGCGGCGATCCGGCCCGAAACCCGGCTGATCTTCGGAGAGACCCTGGGCAATCCGGGGCTGGAAGTGATGGACCTGCCGCGCATCGCGGACATCGCCCACGCCGCCGGGATCCCGGTGCTCATCGACAACACATTCGCCTCGCCCGCCCTGTTCAAACCGTTCGACCACGGCGCCGATATGGTGCTGCATTCGGCGACCAAGTTCCTCGGCGGTCATGGCGTCGCGATCGGCGGGGTCCTCGTCGACGGCGGCACGTTCGACTGGGCCGCCTCGGGAAAATTCCCCACCCTGACCGAGCCCTATGCCGGCTATCACGGCATCAACTTTTCCGAGGAGTTCGGCCCGGGCGCCTTTGTCATGCGGGCGCGCGCGGAGGGTCTGCGCGATTTCGGCGCCTCGATGAGCCCGGCCAACGCGTTCTACCTGATCCAGGGGGTGGAGACGCTGCCCGTCCGAATGACGCGGCATGTCGAGAACACCCGCAAGATCGTCGCCTTCCTCGACGGGCACGGCGCGGTCTCCTGGGTCGGCTATCCGGAGCTCGACAGCCATCCCGACCGCGACCTCGCGAGACGGCTTCTGCCGAAGGGTTGCGGCGCCGTATTCTCCTTCGAGATCGGCGGCGGGAGGGAGGCGGGGCGCGTCTTCATCGAACGGCTCGGGCTGTTCTCGCATCTCGCCAATGTCGGCGACGCCAAGTCTCTGGTCATCCACCCGGCCTCGACCACGCATCAGCAGATGGACGCGGCGGCCTTGAAGGCGGCCGGGATCGGCGAAGGGCTTGTCCGGCTTTCGGTCGGGCTGGAGGACCCCGACGACCTGATAGACGATCTCGACCGGGCATTGAGGGCGGCGGCGCGAGCCGTGACCCCGCGCGCGGCGGAGTAGCGGGATGGAATTCACCGTCGACGGGCGCACGACCTTCGCGGCGACGGGCGGCCGGCCCTTCGATCCCGCTCGGCCCGCGATTCTGTTCGTCCACGGCGCGGCCAACGATCATTCGGTATGGCATCTTCCGGCGCGCTATTTCGCCCATCACGGATATTCGGTCGCCGCGATCGACCTGCCGGGTCACGGTCGGTCGGGCGGGGAGCCGCTGACGAGAATCGACGAGATGGCCAGCTGGCTCGGTCGCGCGCGCGCAGCCCTTGGACTCGACCGGGCGGTGCTGGCGGGTCACAGCATGGGATCGCTGATCGCGCTTTGCGCGGCGGCGGACAATCCGGGGGCGACGGAGAGGCTGATCCTGCTGGGGCCGGCCGCCGCGATGCCGGTGCACGACGACCTGCTCGACGCCGCGCGGCGCAACGACCACAAGGCGATCGACCTGATCACCTATTGGGGCCTGAGCGCGGCGTCGCAGATCGGCGGCCACCGGAGCCCGGGGCTCTGGATGAACGGCTCCGGTCAGCGCCTGCTGGAGCGCGCGGACGACGGCGTGCTGGCGGCCGGCCTCGCGGCCTGCGCGACGTTTTCCAACGGGGAAGCGCGCGCCCGCGCGCTGGAGACGGAGACGCTCCTGATTCTCGGCGAGCACGACACGATGACACCGATGAAGGGCGGTATCGCGCTGGCCCACGCAATCCTCGATGCGCGCCATGTCGTGCTCTCTGGCTGCGGCCATTCGATGCTCGCCGAACGGCCCAACGAGACTCTCGACGCGATGCGGGATTTCCTCCTGCCGGCCGGGCTATAACGCGGCATGGACTTCACCCTGCCCCCCGAACTCGACGACTATCGCCGCCGCGTTCGCGCCTTCGTCGAAGACCGCATCCTGCCGCTGGAGAAGGATCCGGCGAACGCGGACGAGCACGAGAACCTGCGCGAGGACGTACTCGACGCGGTGCGGGAACGCGCGAAGGCGGAGGGTCTCTGGGCGCTCCAGATGCCGGAATCCCGCGGCGGGCAAGGCCTGCCGGCGATCGGCATGGCGGCCTGCTACGAGGAGATGAACCGCTCGATCTACGGCCCGGTCTGTTTCAACTGCGCCGCCCCCGACGACGGCAACATGATGGTGCTGGAGAAGGTCGCGACCGAAGCGCAGAAAGAGCGCTGGCTCCAGCCCATCGTCGACGGCAAAGTGCGGTCGTCCTTCGCGATGACCGAGCCCATGCCGGGCTCGGGCTCCGACCCGTCGGCCATGATGACCACCGCCACCCGGAAGGGCGACCGATGGACGATCGACGGCCAAAAGTGGTTCATCACCGGCGCCCAGGCCGCGCGGCATTTCATCCTCATCGCCAAGACCTCGGATGACCGGCGGAAGGGTCTCACGGCATTCCTGTTCGACGCGGACCAGCCCGGCTTCGAGATCGTCCGCCGCATCCCGATCATGGGGCCGGAAGAGCATGGCGGGCATTGCGAAATCCGTTTCGACGGCATGGAGATATCCGACGAGAACCGTCTGATGGAGGTCGGCGACGGGCTCAAGCTCACCCAGATCCGGCTCGGTACGGCGCGGCTTACCCATTGCATGCGCTGGACGGGGATGGCCAAGCGGGCGCTGGAAGAGACGTTCGACTATGTCCGCGAGCGCGAGAGCTTCGATTCCAAGCTCGCCGACCACGAGGGCGTCCAGTGGATGCTGGGCGAGGCCGCGATGCAGGTCGATATCGGGCGCCTGCTCACCATGCGGGCGGCGGCGCGGCTCGATGAAGGCGATTTCGCGCGCAAGGAGGTCTCGATGGCCAAGGTCGTGGTCTCCGAGGCGCTGCACACCGCCATCGACACGGCGATCCAGCTTCTCGGCGCGCGCGGCTACTCCAGGGACACCAAGCTCGAATGGATGTATCGCTACGCGCGCCAGGCCCGGCTGGTCGACGGGGCGTCCGAGGTGCACAAGATGGTGCTGTCCCGCTTCCTGCTCGAAGAGGGGGTCGATTTCTGGAGCTGGCCGTGAGCGAACCGCTGGCCGCGTTCATCCAGGAAGAGGCCGGCGCCGATTCCGTCTCGATCGTCAACGAGAAGCGCCTGACCGGCGGCGCGATTCAGGAAAACCGGGCGCTCGATGTCGAGATCGCGGGCGGCCCCCACGCCGGTGGGCACGAGCTGGTGTTGAGGACCGAGGCGAAGTCTCCGGTCCCGCTCAGCCAGCCGGTCGCCAACCAGTTCGCCTATCTGAAGCTCGCGCGGTCGGTCGGGATGACGGCGCCCGAACCGCTCTGGCATTCCGAGGATCCGGGGATAATCGGCGCTCCGTTCTACCTGATGCGCCGCGTCCCGGGGGAGGCGCTCGGCAACCGCGTCGTCCGCCGGGGCCCGAACGAGGGGCTGGCCGAACGGCTGGGACGCGAGCTCGCGCGGCTCCATACCATCTTGCCGCCCCATGACGGGCTCGGCTTCCTCGGCGCGCCGCCGGCGGACCCGGCGGCGGACGGCATCGCGCTCTATCGCGGATTTCTCGACGCCGAACCGATGCCCCACCCGGCGATCGAATGGGGCCTCAGATGGCTGGAGACGCATCCGGTTCCGCCCGGCGAGATCGTCCTCTGTCACCACGATTTCCGCACCGGAAACTACATGGTGGAGGGCGGACGCCTGACCGGAATTCTCGACTGGGAGTTCGCCGGCTGGTCCGACCCGATGGAGGACGTCGCCTGGTTCTGCGCGAAGTGCTGGCGTTTCGGCGCGAATGCGCTGGAGGCCGGCGGCATCGCCGACCGCGCCCCGTTCTACGCCGGCTACGAGGCCGGGAGCGGGCGCCGGATCGACCCCGCGAAGATCCGGTTCTACGAGGTCATGGCGCATGTCCGCTGGGCGGTGATCGCGCTCCATCAATGCGGCCGCCATCTGTCGGGCGCGGAACCGGACCTGGAACTGGCGCTGATCGGCCGCCGCCTCCCCGAGCTCGAAAACGAAATCCTCTCGCTGACTGCGCCGGGGCGGAACGATGCGTGACAAGCCGGATATCCGCGACCTCCTGGAAACCGCGCGTGAAACGCTGATGGCGGCGCTGCTACCCAACCTGCCGGCGGAACACCGCTACCGCGCCCATCTTGTGGGAGCTGCGATGGCGACTGCGACGCGCGAACTCGCCGCCGGGGACGGGCCGGAAGAGGCGGAACGGGTGGCGCTCGCACGCCTGCTGGGCGAGGACGGCGATCTGGAAACTCTCAACCGCGCCTTCGCGGCGAGGCTGCGCGCGGGCACCTTCGACGATAGCGAAGAGGCGTACGCCATCCTCACCCGCGGAAACGCGGCCAGGCTCGCCGAATGCAATCCGGGTTACGAGACCGGCTGAGAGGTGCCCCTCACTCCGGACGGTAGTGGATCGTCCGCATCGGCGTCGGGTTGAAGTTGTTGCACTTGTTGCGCTCCTGCGGGCAGTTCGACATTCCGACCAGCACGTCCCTCTCGGCGGTGAAGTCGACATAGTCGCCCGCCTTCGAGCTCGGCAACTCGATGGTGAAGGTGCCGTCCGCCTGGATCGGGCAGTTCATGAAGACGTTGATGTTGTAGGGGATCTGCTTCCACTCGATGCCCCACGGCGCGAGCGCGGCGGCGAAATTGTCGCGGCAGTTCGGCGTGTCCTTGACGCCGTAGCGAACCTCGTTGGTAAAGCGCGAGCAGGCGCCGGCGATGATGTCGTGCGTGCCGTTGGTATCCGCGGTCATCGTCATCAGCGCGCCGGCCTCGTCGGAATAAAGGGTGTAGCCGACCCCCGGAAAAACCTGGTTGTTGAGCAGCAGCGTGTTGTGCGGCGAAAGCTTCTCCTCCAGGCGGTGGAGGTTGAAGCAGAGGAAGTCGGCCACCTGCTGACCATCGACGTCGATGATCCGATAGACCTCGCCCTTTCTCACCTCGCAGGCGTGATGTCCGCGTGGATCGATGAGCTTGTCCTCGACGACGATTCCCGGAACCGAAGCGGCATCTCTGCCCATCTGTGCCTCCCTGACGATGTTCGATGCGCCAGCGTGACACGGTGCGGGCGCTCGCGCCAAGGGGGTTCCGGGCGGCTCTCGGTGGTGTAGTCTCGCTGCGAAGCGGCGCCGGGAGGGAGCGATGCAGGCACCGACCGCAGACCAGATCGCCGGGCTGATCCGGCCGGGGCGGGTGCATCGCCGGGTCTACGCCGATCCCGCGATCTTCGAAGTCGAGCTGGAGCGCATCTTCGGCCGCGCCTGGATCTATGTCGGGCATGAGAGCCAGGTAAAGGCGCCGGGAGATTTTCTGCGCACCCGGATCGGCCGGCGGCCGATGGTGATGGTGCGCCACGACGACGGCGGCATCCGCGTGATCCACAACCAGTGCGCCCATCGGGGCGCGATGGTCGTCGCGAAGGACAGCGGAAACGCGAAGCGGTTCGAATGCTGCTACCACGGCTGGACCTACGCCACCGACGGTAAATTGATCCATGTGCCGCTCAGGCACGGCTATCCGGCCCATTTCGATCCGGACGACCCGGGAACCGCGATGGTCGCGGCACCTCGCGTCGACAGCTATCGCGGTTTCGTCTTCGCCTCGCTCGCAGCGGACGGCCCGCCGCTCACGGATTTCCTAGGCTACATGACGACCTCCTTCGACGACATGGTCGACCGTTCGCCGGACAACGAGATCGAGGTCGCGGGCGGGGTGTTCAAGCACGCCTATGACGGCAACTGGAAGCTTTACCTGGAAAATCTGTGCGACGCGGCGCATCCGATCTTCGTCCACCGGTCCTCGATCGACGCCGCGAAGGCGCAGGACGACACCGTGCACACCACCGGCGCGGGCGAGATCGCCGTCCGCCAGATGCGCCAGAACGGCGCACCGCACGAATTCTGGCGCGAGCGGGTGGGGATCTGGACCTATCCCGGCGGGCACGCCTTCCTGGGCGACTATCACGACGACGAGAAGCTGGTCGCGGCGAGCGGCGATCCGGCATTCGCCGAGTATTTCGCGGCGCTCGAAGCGAAGAAGGGAGCGGAAGAGACAAGGCGCATCATGGAGGTGACGCGCTGGAATTCGAACGTCTGGCCCAACCTCTCCTTCATGAGCCAGTTCCGTCAGCTCCGCGTCGTTCACCCGGTCGCGGTCGACCGGACCGAGGTGCACACCTACGCGTTCCGACTGAAGGGCGCTCCGCGGAGCATGTTCGAGGACACGATCGCCTTCGCCAACGTCACCAACGGCACCGGCTCGCCGGTCCTGACCGACGATCTGGAGACCTACGGACGGATCGGCGCGGGCGTCGCCTCGGAGGGCGCGGAATGGATCGAAATCGGCCGCGGCTACGAGACCGACCGGCCGGACGGCACGGGCGGCGTCGAGGGCGTGGATTCGACCAGCGAGGTCTATATCCGGAACATGTACGACGCTTGGCTCGGCCACATGGCGGCGCCGTGACCAGGCTTGCCCCGCAGGAAATCGAGAGCTTCCTGATCGCCGAGGCCCGCCTGCTGGACGAGCGCCGCTGGGACGAATGGCTGGCGCTTTTCACCGACGACGGCTGGTACTGGGTTCCGCTGGAGGAGGGCCAGGCAAACCCGCGGGAGGTCGTCTCGCTGATCTACGACGACCGGCGCCTGCTGGAGACCCGTATCCGCCGCCTCGCGGAAGCGGCGCCGCATGCCCAGACCCCGGTCTCGCGCACCAGCCGCATCGTCGCCAACCCGACCGTGGAAGATGAAGACGGAGACGCGATCACGGTCCGAGCCAAGTTCGAGATGATCGAATACCGCCGCGACAGCCGGAGGATTTTCGCCGGCACCACATGGCACCGGCTCGTACGCGACGGACAGGACGGCTTCAGGATTCGGTGGAAAAAGGTCGATCTGGTCGACTGCGATGCCGTGCATGACGGAATCAGCGTGCCGTTCTAGCGCCGCCCGAACAGGCGCTCGATATCGGCGAGCTTGAGTTCGACATAGGTCGGCCGTCCGTGGTTGCACTGGCCCGATCCGGGCGTTGCTTCCATCTGGCGCAGGAGCGCATTCATCTCGTCGGCGGTCAGCCGTCTGCCGGCCCTGACGCTGCCGTGGCAGGCCATCGTCGAGCACACTTCGTCGAGCCGCTCCTTGAGCGCGAGCCCGGTGCCATGCTCGGCAAGCTCGTCGGCGAGATCGCGGACCATCCCCGCCGCCTCGCTCACGCCGAGCAGCGCCGGCACCGCGCGCACGATCACCGCCTCGGGCCCGAAGCGCTCGAGGACGAGGCCGAGCTCGGCAAGCTCTTCCGCCCGCCCGGCCACCCGGTCCGCCGACGCCTCGTCGAGTTCCACCACCTCGGGGATCAGAAGCTCCTGGCGGTCGGCGCCGCCTTCGCCGACCGCCGCCTTGATGCGCTCGTAGACGATCCGCTCATGGGCGGCGTGCTGATCGACGATGACGATGCCGTCCTCGGTCTGGGCGACGACATAGGTGCCGTGAAGCTGGGCACGGGCCGCGCCCAGGGGAAAGGCCGGATCGGGCGGCGCGGCTTCGGCCGCCTCCGCCTGAGCCGCGGGAGCGAAGCCTCCGGCAGCGGGCCGCAGCGGCGCCTGGAACCGGGCCGCCGTCTCGGCGAGATGGCGCGTCGCGGGCGCGGGGGAAGCCGGCTCATAGGCGGGCTGGAACCTGCCGAGCGCGTAGCCGGCGACGGTGGACGACGCGCGGTGGCCGGCGTCGGCGAGCGCGTGCTTCAGCGCGCCCACAATGAGCCCCCGGACGACGCCGGAATCGCGGAATCGCACCTCGGTCTTGGCGGGGTGCACGTTGACGTCGACCAGCTCGTGCGGAACCTCCAGGCGCAGGACGATCAGCGGGTGCCGGTCGCGCGCGAGAAGATCGGTATAGGCCGCCCGGATCGCACCCGAGAACAGCCGATCCTGCACCGGACGGCCATTGACGAAGACGAATTGCGACTGGGCGTTGCCGCGGTTGAGCGTGGGCAGACCGGCGCGGCCGGCGAGCCTCAGCCCCTCGCGTTCGGATTCGATGACGACCGAATTGTCCACGAAATCGGCCCCCATCACCTGGACCAGCCGCCCCGCATCGGCGTCGAGCATGTCCCCGGTGCCGGATTCGTAACGAAGATGGGTCCGGTCCTCGCTGGCCAGGGTGAAGGCGGTCCCCGGTTGGGCGAGCGCGAGGCGGCGCACCGCGTCCACCGCATGGCGAAGCTCGGACCGCGCCGTCTTGAGAAATTTGAGCCGGGCCGGCGTCGCGTAGAAGAGGTCGCGCACCTCGACCCGCGTGCCCCTCGCCAGCGGGGCCGGCCGGACATCGCCGATCGTTCCGCCTTCCACCGAAATCGCGTAGGCCTCGCCCGCGCCTTCCGGGCGGCTGGCGATCGACAGGCGGCTGACCGAACCGATGGAGGGCAGCGCCTCGCCCCGGAAACCGAGCGTGCCGATCCGGGACAGATCGTCCTCCGGCAGCTTGGAGGTGGCGTGCCGCTCGACCGCGAGCGCGAGTTCGTCGGCGGTCATGCCGCGACCGTCGTCGGCGACAGCGATCAGCGTCCGTCCGCCGTCGCGCAGTACAACGTCGATCCGGCCGGCGCCGGCGTCGATCGCGTTCTCGACCAGCTCCTTGACCGCGGATGAGGGGCGCTCGACCACCTCGCCGGCGGCGATCCGGTTGACCAGCGTGGGCGGCAGTCGCCGGATGGTCATCGGGTGCCCTCTCGCGCGCTCGCGGCGAGATGGGAGCGGATCAGGGCTTTCCCCTCCTCCACCGCGGGCTGGTCAAACGCATCGACACCGAGCAAGTGCGCGGCAATCATGGTTTCGAGCATATAGTGCATCATCAGCGCGCCCATCGCCCTTTCGTCGAGCCTCGGGAGCGAAATCACGCGTGTCGGCCGTCCGTGCCGGGCCAGCGTTTCGGCGGTGGCCCGCTGCTCGGCGTCCATCAGATCGCCCAGCGTACGATTCCGAATATAGGAAAGCTCGGGATCGGCGGCGAGGTCGGCGGCGATTCGCGCGCCTCTCCCGGCCCGGTCCAGCACGATCAGGGTGAACAGCTTGTCCGCCGGCCCATCGAGCCAGAGCTGCAGCTGGCTGTGCTGGTCGACGGTACCGAGCGCGTCGATCGGGGTGGTGCCGGTGCCGTCTTTGCCCAGACTCTCCGCCCAGAGTTGACGGAACCAGCGTGCGAAGGCGGACAGCCGGTCGGCGTAGGGCATCAGCACGGTCTGGACGATCCCACGGGTGCGGAGAGCCGCGACCGCCAGCGCCGCCCCCTCGGCGGCGGGAATCGTGTCGGGCGCCGCACTCGCCAGCACGGGATCGAGCACCGCCGCCGCGCCCTCCCTGACCGCCGCCGCGTCGAGCCCCGTGATCGCGGCGGGCAGCAGGCCCGTCGCGGACAACACCGAATAGCGGCCACCGATGCCGGAATCGCAGTCGAGCACCGTCATGCGATGGGCGGCGGCGATACGCCGAAGCGCGCTGTCTCCGGGTTGGGTGACGGCGGTCATGCAAGAGCCGGCGTCGATGCCGCGGCGCTTGAGCGCATCGATTGCCGCCAGGAGTTGAGCCACGGTCTCCGCCGTCTCGCCGGATTTGGACACCGCGAGCCAGCCCGTGCGCGGGAGATCGAGGCTCCCGAACAAGGCCTCGAACGTGTCGGGATCGACGTTGTCCAGGAAGCGGAGTCGGGGACAATCAGTGGGCAGCCCGAAACCGTCGTCGGCGAGCGCGCACAGGGACTTTCCGCCCAGGCTGGAGCCGCCCGTGCCCAGAACGACGACATGGTCGAAGTCGGTCCGGTAACCCCCGGCGAGCCGCGCGAGTATTTCGAGGTCGCTGCGCTCTCCAGGCAGGCGGAGCAGTGGCAGGCTGCCGTCCCGACGCGCCTGCCGGATCTTCTCGAGAGCGGGCGGCGTGGCGGCCAGCGCGGACTCAAAGTCGCTCCGGTCGAGACCGCGCGGTCCGATGGCCTCGGCAAAGCAGGAGGTCAGATCCTGGGTATAGGGCATCGGGTCGTCATTACCGGAGGCGCGGAGTCGATCATAGACCGTGTCCACGGACCGGAACACGGCCGGCGCTACCGTGTCGTGTCGAGACCCTCGGGATCGCCCACCACGACGACCGTCAGCCTGTCGGGCGAGAGCAGGCGACGGGCGACCCGGCGGATATCCGCGACGGTCACCGCGTCGATCAGCGCCGGCCGGCGGTCGATATAGTCGATGCCCAGCTCGTTCAGCTGAATCCCGACGAGCATGCCCGAGATGCTGCGGGTGGAATCGAGGCGCAGCGGGAACGAACCGTTGATGTAGCGCTTGGCCGCATCCAGCTCGTTCTCGCCGACCCCGTCGCGCGCCATCCGCTCCCATTCGCCGCGCACGAGGTCGAGCGCGGTCCCGACACGCGGGTTGGCGGTCGCGAGCTGCCCGACGATCAGCCCGGCCCGGTCGCGCAACGAAAGATAGGTGTGGACCGAGTAGACGAGGCCCCGCTTCTCGCGGATCTCCTCGTTAAGGCGCGAGGTGCGTCCGCCGCCGCCGAGGAGGTGGTTCATCGTATAAGCCGCGTAATAGTCGGGATCGTCGCGCTTCACTCCGGCCTGTCCGAAGACGACGATGCTTTGCGGGATCGGCTTCCGGACGATCTCTGTCCCGCCGCGGATCGGAGCGGGATCGGCAATGTCCGCGGGCCCGCCGGATGCGGGCAGCGCACCGAACACCTCGTCCAGCGTACGTTCCAGGTCGGGGACCGATATATCGCCGGCGACACCTACGATCAGACCGTCGCGGACGAAGCGTTCGCGGACGAAGCGCCGCATGTCCTCGACGCCGATCGCCGCCAAATCCTGCCGCGTTCCGGCCAACGGCCTGGCATAGGGATGGTCGCCGAAGACAAGCCGGGACCAGGTCCGTCCGGCGATCCGCCTGGGGTTGTCCTTGCCGCCCTCGATCCCCGCGACGATCTGGCGGCGGATGCGTTCGACGGGCTCGGCGTCGAAACGGGGAGCCGTCAGCGCTTTCCCGAGCAACGCAAACGCTCTTGCCCGGTGCTCGCTCAGGGTCCGGAGCGAACCGTGAAAGCGTTCAGCCCCCGCTTCGAAGCCAATCGAGGCGACGATATCGTCGAGAGCTTCCTGGAATCCTTGCGAATCGAGATTGTCGGCGCCTTCGTCGATCAGGGCGGAAACCATGTTGGCGAGGCCCGCCTTCCCCGGGGGATCCAGCGCCGCGCCGCCCCGGAACGCGAACCGGAAGCTGATCACCGGCACCGATCTGTCCTCGACCAGCCAGGCTTCGATCCCACCGGGCGAGCGGACGCGCTGGATTTCGGTGGCCGCCGCAGGCGAGGCAACGGCGAGCGCGAGGAGCAAGAACCCGATACAGGCCGGCAATTTTCGTCGCATCGGCGCCCGCCCTAGCCGGAGGAGCCGGGCAGCAGAACGGCGGTGACCGAGCGCCGTTCCACGAAGACCGCGCGCGCGGCTTCCCTCACCTCCGCCGCGGTGACCGCCGCGATCCGCTCCGGCCAGGCCTCGACATCGGCAATCGTCCGGCCGGTCGTCAGCGCCCGGCCGATGACCCTCGGCGCGGCCCGCAGGCCGTCGCGGGCGTAGATCGCGCCCGCCAGCATCGCCCGCCTGGTGCGCGCGAGCTCGGCCTCGGTGACCCCGTGTTCGACGACCCGTTCGATCTCTTCCTTCAACAGCGCTTCGATCCCGGCGATGTCGCCGCCGGAGAGCGCCGATGCGGAGACCGAGAACTCGCCGATGTCGAGCGCGGTCCCGAGATAGCCGGCACCGGCGCCCGATGCGGCCTTTTCCTCGATCACGAGACGGCGGTGGAGACGGCTGGTGCCGCCGCCGCCGAGGATGTCGGACAGCAACAGAAGCGGATAGGCGTGCCGGGTCTCGCCGGCGGCGTAGCTCGGCGCGCGCCAGGTTATCGAGACGCTCGGTACGTGCACGCGGGGGTTTTTCATCGTAATCCGCCTGGCGGCGAGCTGGTCGGGCTCCTCGGGTCGAACCCGTTCGGGCACCGGACGCCGGGGAATCGGCCCGTAATATTTCTCGGCGAGGCGGCATATCTCGGCGGCGGTGGCATCGCCGGCGACGATCAGGATCGCGTTGTTGGGCGCGTAGTGGCGGCGATAGAAGGCGAGCGCGTCTTCGGTGGTCAGCCGGTCGATCTCCCGCTTCCAGCCGATGACCGGGATTCTGTAGGGATGGCGCAGATAGGTGACCGCGCGGCGGCGTTCGTAGAGCTGGGCGGACGGGCTGTTGCCGGTGCGTTGCCGCCGCTCCTCCTGCACCACGCCCCGCTCGGGGGCGACCTTTTCGTCGGTCAGGCGAAGATTGGCCATTCGGTCGGCTTCCATCCGCATGACCAGCTCCAGCTTGTCGCTTGCCACGCGCTGGACGTAGGCGGTGTAGTCCTGGCTGGTGAAGGCGTTGTCGGAACCGCCATTCGCGGCGACGATCTTCGAGAACTGCCCTGACGGGACCGTGGGCGTTCCCTTGAACATCAGGTGTTCGAGAAAGTGGGCGATGCCCGACTTGCCCGGCGGCTCGTCGGCGGCGCCGACCCTGTACCAGACCATATGGACAGCGATCGGAGCGCGCGCGTTCTCGACGACGACGACCTGAAGCCCGTTGTCCAGGGTGAAGGTCTCCGGGTTGAAGACCCCGGCGTGGACGGGCGCGCCGGCGACCGCCGCGACCGACAGCAGGGCAGCGGCGGCGGCCGGGCGGGCGAACCCGATCAGGGGCACGATCGGGCGTTTATGACGAGCGGGCCGGCCCCGTCGGCACGCGATCAGTTGAAGAGACCCTTGAGGAAGCCGCTCTCGCGGCGTTCGATGGTCGGCGTGCTGCCGGCGGAGGGCGACTTGCCGAGCGCCTGGTTGGACTGCAGACGCTGCGCCTCCTTCTTGGCATCGACCACTTCGCCCGGGCGCTCGGGCGCGCGCCAGAACACGATCTTGTCGACGAACCCTGTCCCCGACTGCGCCAGCGCCGCGGACTCGGCGTTGACCTTGCTCCGGATGCCGGATTCGGCCTGGCCGGCGCCAGCGCGTTGGAGGAGCGCACTCTCCGCGGGCGAAGTCTTGCCGGTCGGAACCGCGCCGGTGGAAGCGCTCCGGACCAGGGTCTTGCGCACTTCATCCCTGATTTCGGCTTCCTGCGGCCGTCGGATGCCGGGCGCCGGAGGACGAAGGTTGTAGTCGGGGGGCAATGCCAGCGGCGCCCGGGTAACGACGGCGAACTCGTCGGGCGGCTCGTTGCCGAGTCCTATGCTCTGGCGCATCTCGTCGCCGCACCCGGCGACCCCTGCCGCGGCGAGGACCCCCAGGAGCAGAGGGATTTTGCCTGCCAACCTCATCCAGGACGCCTCATATCTACTTTCCGGTCGGGCCCGACACGGTACGGTCAGTCCGCTTCCCGATCAAGCTTCCGTAGAGAACGATCGCCACGCCGACAGTGATCGCGCTGTCCGCCACATTGAATGCCGGCCAATGATAAGCGCCGACGTGGAAGTCGAGGAAATCGACCACGTGGCCCAGCGTAAGCCGGTCGATCAGATTGCCTGCCGCGCCGCCCGCGATCAGGCCCAGCGCGAGGGAAAGCGGGCGTTCAGGCGTGCGCGTCATCCAGACCAGAAGCCCGGCGATGACAACCATCGTGAAGCCGGACAGAAGCCACGGCCCCCACGGGGAGTCGGTCTGGAACAGCCCGAAGCTCGCGCCCCGGTTATAAACCAGCACCAGATCGAAGAACGGAGCCACGGTCACCTTATGCCCCACTCCCTGGAGCCAATCGAGCATTGTCCACTTGGTAGCCTGATCGGCGAGCGCGACAACGAGTGCGGTCAGCAGCCCCGCCCTCGGCATGGGTTTGGCCACGAGAGCTATTCGGCGGCGGCGCCGAACTGCCCGACAGCGTCGGCGCAGCGTTCACAGGCATCGGGGTAATCGGGCAGCGTGCCCACCTCGGGCAATATCTTCCAGCAACGCTCGCATTTCAGGCCCGAGGCGAGGTGGACGATCGCGCCGATCCCCGGAACCTCGGGCAGGACAAAGGCGTCGGCCGGAACCGCGCCCGCGGTGACCGTCGCGCCCGAGGTGATGGCGATCTCGTCGAAGACGAGGCCCTCCAGTATTTCCGCCGTTTCCCGGTTCACGAAAATTTCCGGATGCGCCTGCAGGCTGGAGCCGATGCGCTTTTCCGCGCGTTCCCGCTCCAGCGCGCCGGTGACCACCCGGCGAACGGTGCGCACGGTCTCCCAGCGCGTGGCGATGGCCTCGGCGCGCCAGCTGTCGGGGATCTCGGGGAAAAGGCGGAGATGGACGCTGTCCGCATCCTCCCCGAAGCGCGTAAGCCATGCCTCTTCCGCCGTGAAGCAGAGGATCGGGGCAAGCCACGCGGTCAGGCACGAAAACAGCGCATCGAGAACGGTCCTCGCCGCACGCCGCACCGGATCGTCGCGGCGGCCGCAATAGAGCGCGTCCTTCCGGATGTCGAAATAGAACGCGGACAGCTCGACCGCGCAGAAATTGTGCAGCGCGCTGAACAGCGGGTGGAAGTCGAAGGCGCCGAAACCTTCGCGCATCTCGCGATCCAGCCCATGCAGCCGATGCAACACCCACCGTTCGAGCTCGGGCATCGCCGCGGGCGGCACCCTCTCGCTCTCGTCGAAATCCGCGAGGTTGCCGAGCATATAGCGCAGCGTGTTGCGGATCCGCCGATAGGCTTCCGCGTTTTGATCGATGATGTGCTCGCCGATCCGGAGATCGGCCGAATAATCGGAGGCGACCACCCAGAGGCGCAGGATGTCCGCGCCGAATTTGGCGATCACCTCCTGCGGGGCCACCACGTTGCCGAGCGACTTCGACATCTTCCGGCCGTGCTCGTCGAGCACGAAGCCGTGGGTGAGCACCGCCTCGTAGGGCGCCTGGCCCCGCGTGCCGCAGGCTTCGAGCAGCGAGGAGTGAAACCAGCCGCGATGCTGGTCCGATCCTTCGAGGTAGAGCGAGGCGGGCCAGGCAAGGTCCTCCCGCGTCTCCAGCGTGAAGCTGTGGCTCGCCCCGGAATCGAACCAGACGTCGAGGATATCCGTGACCTGCTCGTAATCGGCGGGGTCGTAGGCCTCTCCGAGAAAGCGTTCGGGCGGGCTTTCGAACCAGGCGTCCGCGCCCTCCTCCGCGACCGCCTCGACGATGCGTTCCAGAACCGCTTCGTCACGCAGCGGCTCGCCGGACTTCCTGTCGACGAAGACGGTGATCGGCACCCCCCAGGCGCGCTGGCGCGAGACGCACCAGTCGGGACGGGCGGCGATCATGCCCTCCAGCCGATTGCGCCCCGATTCCGGGTAGAAGGCGGTCCTGGCGATCGCGTCGAGCGCCTTCTGGCGGAGGGCGTTTTCCGCCATTCCGATGAACCATTGCGGCGTGTTGCGGAAGATCAGCGGTTTCTTGGAGCGCCACGAGTGCGGGTAAGCGTGCACGAGGGTGCCGCGCGCCATCAGCTTCCCGGCCTCGCCGAGCGCATCGGCAACTGCGCCGTCCACCTTGTAAACGTGCTGCCCGCCAAACAGCGGGACGTGGTCGTAGAACAGGCCGCCGTCACCGATGGTTCGGGGAATCTCGAGACCGTGCGCGCGGCCGACCTCGAAATCTTCGGTTCCATGGCCGGGCGCGGTATGGACCAGGCCGGTGCCCTGCTCGACGGTCACATGATCGCCGGGCAGGAGCGGCACGTCGAAATCGTAGCCCTGGCCGTCGAGCGGATGGCGGCAGACGGTTCCCGCAAGATCCCGGCCGGAGAGGGTGGCGACCTTGTTCGCGCCGCTCACGCCGGTCTCGGCAAAGACCTGTGCGCTCAGCGCCTCCGCGAGGAGCACTCTCTCGCCCGCGACGGCCCGGCTGTCGCCACCGGTCTCCGTCACCTCGTAGACCGCGTAATCGATGTCCTCGCCATAGGCGATGGCGCGGTTTCCCGGGATGGTCCAGGGCGTCGTCGTCCAGATCACCGCCGATGCACCGGCAAGCGCCTCGCAGCCCGGCTCCACCACCGGGAAGCGCACATGGACGGTGGTGGATTTGTGGTCGAGATACTCGACCTCCGCCTCGGCGAGCGCGGTCTTTTCGACCACCGACCACAGCACCGGCTTGGCGCCGAGATAGAGTCCGCCGTTCATCAGGAACCGGCCCAGCTCGCGAACGATCTGCGCCTCGGCGTCGAAGGACATGGTGGTGTAGGGGTTCTCCCAGTCGCCGAGAATGCCGAGCCGTTCGAACTCCTCGCGCTGCACGTCGATCCAGTGCGCGGCGAACTCGCGGCATTCGCGGCGGAACTCGATCAGCGGCACCTCGTCCTTGTCGCGGCCCTCGGCCCGGTATTTCTCCTCGATCGTCCATTCGATGGGCAGCCCGTGGCAGTCCCACCCCGGGACGTAGTTGGCATCGCGCCCGAGCATCTGCTGCGAGCGGTTGATGACGTCCTTCAGGATCTTGTTGAGGGCGTGCCCGATATGGAGATGGCCGTTGGCGTAGGGCGGGCCGTCATGGAGGATGAATTTCTCGCGCCCCCTGGCGGCCTCGCGCAAACGACCGAACAGGTCGCCGCGCTGCCAGCGTTCGAGGATCGTGGGCTCGCGCTGGGGCAGCTTCGCCCGCATCCCGAATTCGGTCTTGGGCAGGAACACGGTCGCGCGGTAATCGGTGGTCATTGCGGGGCTCTGGGATCGCCGGGGTCGATGGAAGCGAGAAGCTCTCGCGCGGCAAGGCTGTCCCTGGCGATCTGGTCGCGAAGCCGGTCCAGCCCGTCGAACTTGCGCTCGGGCCGGATATACTCGACCAGCGCCACCCGCAGCAAGCGCCCGTATATGTCCCGGTCGAAATCGAAAATATGGGTTTCGAGGCCGACGACCGTGCCGCCGACGGTGGGACGGATGCCGAGATTGGCGCAGCCGGGGCGCCATTCGGTGGCGCCGTCCCGTTCTACCCCGGCCCACACGGCGTAGACTCCGAGCGCGGGGCGGACCGTTTCGGCCAGAGCGAGGTTGGCGGTGGGGAAGCCGAGCAGCCGTCCGCGCCGGTCGCCCTGGCGCACCCGGCCCTCGATTTCCCAGCAGCGGCCGAGCTGCACCGCCGCCGCGCCCGGCTTCCCGTCGCGCAGGCAGGCACGGATATTGGTCGATGAAAACACCGTCTCGCCCCAGCCGGTAACCGGCTCGACGACCTCGAACCCGACCCCCGCGCTCTTCGCCCAACGCGCCAGGGTCTCGACATTGCCTCGCCGGTTGTGGCCGAAGACGAAGTCGTAGCCGATGGATAGATGACGCGCCGCGAGACCTTGCACCAGGACTTCGTCGATGAACGTCTCGGGGGCTACACGCGCCATCGCCGCGTCGAACCGGAGAGCCAGCAGGGTATCGACGCCGAGGGACTCGAAGCGTCGCGCCTTCGACCTCAGCGGGGTCAACTGAAACGGCGGCTCCTCCGGCCGGAAGAAACGCCGGGGGTGCGGCTCGAATGTCACCACGGCAAGCGGCGTGGCCAGCTCGCGGGCCGCCTCCGCGGCAACGCCGATCACGGTTGCGTGACCGCGATGGACGCCGTCGAAATTTCCGATGGTCACGGCGGCCCCGCGCGCGGTGTCGGGGATGCTGGACGGATAGCGGGCGATGCGCATTGCCGCGCTTACCTATCGGCGGGCGATTCGGGTGTCAAACCGTTCCCCCGGTTTCCGAAGATTTATGGAACCCGCCGGCATAATCGCTATGATCCCGCGCCCGATACGAAGAACAGGAGAACGCGATGTCCGAGACCCCGGCGATGACGCCCGGCACGTTCGGCTGGAACGAGCTGGTGACCACCGACACCGAGGCCTGCGAGACGTTCTTCACCGAATTGATGGGGTGGACCACCGACGCGAACCAGATGGCCGATGGCGGCACCTACACCTTCTTCAAGCAGGGCGACCGCCCGGTCGGCGGCATGATGTCGATGCAATCCCTGGGGCTGGAGAACGTCCCGTCGCACTGGATGGCCTATCTCACGGTCGAGAATGTGGATGCGGCCTGCGCGAAGTGCAAGGAACTCGGCGGCAGGATCGTCATGGAGCCGATGGATGTGCCCGATATCGGCCGCTTTGCCATCGTCACCGACCCGTCGGATGCGGCGCTGGGTCTCGCACAGTATTTTTCTTCCTAGGATCGGGCACGGAAGGGACAAGCGTTCCTTTCCAGGCCGGGCCCGTGCTATGATACGGGTGTCGGTCGAAGAGTACGCCCTTTGCCGGTGCGACTCGAGACAAGCAGGGAGACGGCGAAACCGTGGAAGTTCTCGTACGCGACAACGATGTCGATCAGGCGCTGAGGGCGCTCAAGAAGAAAATGCAGCGCGAGGGCATCTTTCGTGAGATGAAGATGCGGCGCTCTTACGAAAAACCGTCCGAAAGGCGCGCGCGGGAAAAGGCCGAAGCGATCCGCCGCGCACGCAAGCTCGAAAGAAAACGCCTGGAGCGCGAGGGCTACTAGCCCGCGAGCGTTCGTTCGGCGGACGACGGGCCGGCCTTCGCCGCCGTCTCCGCGACCAGCCCGAGTTCGACCATTGCCGTCGCGAGCGCGCTGACATCGCTCTCGCTATGGGCGGCCGAGAATGTCACCCGCAACCGCGCCGTCCCCGCCGGCACCGTTGGCGGACGGATCGGCGCGATCAGGAATCCGCGCGCCGCCAGCGCATCGGCGGCGGCGAGCGCATCGGCGGGTTCGCCGAGCACGATCGGGACAATCTGGCTGTCGGGCGCCGGCAGGCCGAGCGCCGCGCAAAACGCCTCCGCATGGCGCTTGGGCCGGGCGACGCGGTCGGGCTCGGTCTCGATCGCCTCGATCCCGGCAATCGCGCTCGCGATCACCGAGGCAGGCAGGCCGGTCGAGTAGACGAAGCTTCGCGCGCGGTTGCGGATCAGCGCGCAGACCGGGGCCGAGGCGGCGAGAAACCCGCCATAGGCGCCGACCGCCTTCGACAGCGTACCGATATTGAGCAGGGAAGAAGGCGGGACTTGCGATACCTCGCGGGTCGCTCCCGCCCCGCCGCCCAGCACGCCGAAGCCATGCGCATCATCGACCAGGAGCCAGGCGCCGAAGTCTTCGGCGAGGCGGTGGAGCGGGCCGATCGCGCCCAGATCGCCGTCCATCCCGAACACGCCTTCGGTCAGGATCAGGCAGTGCCTGTGCCGGGCGCGTTCTCGCTCCAGCACGGCCCGGCATTGTGCGATGTCGTTGTGCCCGAACGCCACGATCCGTCCGCCCGTCAGCCGCGCCCCGGTATGCATCGAGGCGTGGCCGAGCGCGTCGATCAGAATCAGATCCTCGCGGCCGGCGATCGCCGGGATAACCCCGAGATTGGCGAGATAGCCGCTGCCGAACACGCATGAATCATCGGTCCCCTTGACGGCGGCAATGCGCCCTTCGAGCGTCTCGAACAAGGGGTGGTTGCCGGTTACCAGCCGCGCCGCGCCGGCACCGGCGCCATAGGCGTCGAGCGCCCGGATCGCCGCCTCGCGCAGGCGCCGATCTCCGGCGAGGCCGAGATAGTCGTTGGAGCAGAACGAGACCATCCGGCTGCCACCGCGCTCTACCCGCGCCCCGCCGGCCGGCCTGGTGACCGCGAGATCGCGCTTCAGCCGGCGCCTTTCCAGCGCGTCCAGCTTGGCTGCGGCGAAGGCATCGAGCGAATTCACGGCACCCCCGAAGTTAGCCGGGGGCGCGGGCCGCGGCAAATCCCCGGCTGGCGGCAATTCCGGCGCGGCACTATAGTCCCGGCCATGTCCGAAGCTGCGGCATGGACGCGGGACAGCGCGCTCGCGCTGTTCTCGCTCCCCTTCAATGACCTGATTTTCCAGGCGCAGGCGGTCCACCGCCGCCATTTCGATCCCAACCGGGTCCAGGTCTCGACGCTGCTCAGCATCAAGACCGGCGGCTGCCCCGAGAACTGCGCCTATTGTCCGCAGAGCGCCCATTTCGACACCGGTGTGGAGAACGAGCGTTTGATGCCGCTCGGGGCGGTCCTCGATGCCGCCCGGGAGGCCAAGGCGGCGGGGGCGACACGGTTCTGCATGGGCGCGGCATGGCGCGGACCCAACGACCGCGATCTCGACGCCGTCGAGGCGATGATCGCGGGCGTCAAGGAAATCGGCATCGAGACCTGCGCAACGCTGGGCCTTCTCAAGCCGGGGCAGGCCGAGCGCCTGCGCGCGGCGGGGCTCGACTTCTACAACCACAACCTCGACACCTCGGAATCGTATTACGGCGAGATCGTCACCACCCGCCGCTACGCGGATCGTCTCGACACGCTCGCCAAGGTGCGCGAAGCCGGGATCGCGGTGTGCTGCGGCGGCATCCTGGGGATGGGCGAGACGCGCGAGGACCGCGCGGACATGCTGGTGGCGCTGGCGACGCTCCCGGAGCCGCCGGAAAGCGTGCCGATCAACCGGCTCGTCGCGGTCGCGGGGACCCCGCTCGCGAATGCGCCGGAGCTGGACCCGCTGGAGTTCGTCCGCACCGTCGCGGTCGCGAGGATCATGATGCCGCGCTCGATGGTACGGCTCTCGGCCGGACGGCTGGATATGGACGACGCAACGCAGGCGCTCTGCTTCCTCGCCGGCGCGAATTCGATCTTCCACGGCGAGCGCCTCCTGACGACGCCCAACCCCGCGGCCCCTGAAGACCGGGGCCTGTTCGACCGGCTGGGCATCGAACCCATGGAAGCGGCCGGCCACGCCAGTGGCTGAGACAGCCGGGAACCTCTGGTTCCCCTACACGCCGATGAAGGGTGTGCCGCCGCCGTTCGAGGCGGTCGGCACCGAAGGCGCACGGATCCGCTTCGCCGACGGCCGCGAGCTGGTCGACGGCATCGCGTCGTGGTGGACGGCGTGTCACGGTTACAACCACCCGCATATCGTTGCCGCGATGGAGGCCCAGCTGCGCGCGATGCCGCATGTGATGTTCGGCGGCATGGTGCACCAGCCGGCGATGCGGCTCGCGCGGCGGTTGGCCGGGTTGCTGGGTTCGAACCTGGACCACGTGTTCTTCAGCGACTCGGGCTCGGTCTCGGTGGAGATCGCGCTCAAGATGGCGATCCAGTACTGGCGAAACTCCGGCGTGGAGGGACGCGACCGGTTCGTCTGCTTCCGGGGCGCCTATCACGGCGACACGCTGGGCACGATGGCGGTGTGCGATCCCGAGGACGGCATGCACCGGCTGCTGGGCGGCTACGTGCCGCCGCAGATCGTGCTCGACCTGCCTCTCGGCAACGCGGCAATCCTGGAATTCGAAAGCGCCGTCGCGCGCCATGCGGGCGAGATCGCCGCGGTGGTCGTCGAGCCGCTGGTCCAGGCGGCGGGCGGCATGCGCTTTCATCCGCCGGAAACCCTCGCGGAGGTCGCTAAGGCGTGCCGGAAGCACGACCTGATCCTCATCCTTGACGAGATCGCGACCGGATTCGGGCGGACCGGGACGATGTTCGGGTTCGAGCAGGCGGAGATTTCACCCGACATCCTCTGCCTCTCCAAGGCGCTCACCGGCGGCACGATGGGGCTCGCGGCCACGGTCGCCAACGAGCGGGTCTTTTCCGCGTTCGACAGCGAGGATCCGCGGAAGGCGCTGATGCACGGCCCCACCTTTATGGCGAATCCGCTCGGCTGTGCGGCGGCAAATGCTTCCCTCGACCTGTTCGAGAGCGAACCGCGGCTGGAGCAGGCGAGGCAAATCGAGGCCCATCTGCGGGAAGCGCTCGAGCCCTGCCGGGCGATGAAGCGGGTTGCGGATGTCCGGACCCTGGGCGCGGTGGGCGTGGTCGAACTGGACCGGATCGACGACCTCGCGGGTATGCGGGTGCGCTTCGTGGAGGAAGGCGTGTGGATCCGCCCGCTCGGCAATGTCGTCTACCTGATGCCGCCCCTTGTCGTCACACCCGACGAACTCGACATGCTGGCTGGCGCGATACGGCGCGTCGTGAGCGAACTTCCTTAGGCGGGGGGCGGCACGTCGGCCGTTTTCATCGCTTCGGACTGGCGCGCGGCGAGCGTATCGGCGTCGAAATCCGCGATGAGGTCGTGGAACAGCCGGTGCCAGTTGATCTCGGCCCGAAGATGCATGAAGACCGAGCCAAGTCCGATCGCGGCGCGGTCCATCAGCACGAACTCCCGCGGCGGGCGCACCCCGCCGAGACGGCGCAGCTCGCGATGCACCTTCCCGGCGACCTCGGCGCCGTAGACCCGGCTGTTGGAGCCTTCGATCGGACGCGGCCCGTCCTCCAGCAACGGGGCGTAGAGGAACGACGCCCACGTATTGAGCGTGTCGATCATCTCGTTCGAGAGGTCGGCAAACCCCCAGCTCTCATAGGCATGCACGGCGAGGGCGCGGTCGTCCCGGGCGATCGCGTGGTAGAGATCGATCACCCCCTTGACGAAAGTCGGCGGAAACACCCGGACGCAGCCGAAATCGAGCAGATTCACCGACCGGTCCGCCCGCACCGTATAGTTGCCGAGATGCGGATCGCCGTGGATGATCCCGTAGTAGTAGAACGGCACGTACCAGGCGCGGAACATGTTGTAGGCCACGTCGTTCCGCACCGCGATGTCTTCGTCCGCGATCTCCAGCAGCCTGCGTCCTTCGAGCCAGCTCATCGTCAGCAGCCGTCCGGTCGAGAGCTCGGTAACCGGCTCGGGCACATGCACGCCCTCCTCCCCGGCATGCATGAGGCGGTAGAGCCGCATGTGCCGCAGCTCGCGTTCGTAATCGACCTCTTCGCGAAGCCGGGCGGCGACCTCGGCCTGCACCTCGCTCGGATCCACCGCCTTGTCGTAGCGCCGGTAGACCGCGAATACGATGCGCAGCTGGCGCAAGTCGGCTTCCACGGCGGAGGCCATGTCGGGGTACTGGAGCTTGCAGGCAAGCGCGCGCCCGTCGAGCCCGACCGCGCGGTGCACCTGGCCCAACGAGGCGGCGGCGGCGGCCGAGCGATCGAAGCTCTCGAACCGCTGCTCCCACTCGGCGCCGAGCTCGGCCGCCATCCGCCGCCGGACGAAGAGCCAGCCCATGGGCGGCGCGTTTGCCTGCAACTCGCCCAGCCGGTCGACATATTCGGGCGGCAACACGTCGGGAACGGTGGACATCAGCTGCGCCACCTTCATCAGCGGCCCCTTGAGGCCGCCGAGCGCGCGCCTGAGGTCCTCGGCGTTTCGTTCCCGGTCCATCCCGACGCCGAGATAGCGCTCCCCCGCGAACCGGGCCGCGATGCCGCCGACCGCGGTGCCGACGCGGGTGTAGCGCCGCACCCGTCCGCCAAGCCGGTTCTGCTCGCCCCGGCGCGCGCCGTCGCGGGGGCGGGCGGGCGGGCGCCTCACGAAACGGTCTCCAGCTCGTCGATCATCGTCTCGATCGCCGACAACCCCTTGGCCCAGAACGCCGGCTCGGATGCATCGAGCCCGAAGGGAGCCAGCAGCTCCCGGTGATGCAGCGTCCCACCGGCCTCCAGCATCCGCAGGTACTTCGCCGGGAAGTCGGGCTCTCCCGCCTCGTAGACCGCATAGAGCGCGTTCACCAGACAGTCCCCGAAGGCGTAGGCATAAACATAGAAGGGCGAATGGACGAAGTGCGGGATATAGGTCCAGTAGTACCGGTAGTCGCCGCCGAGCGCGATCGCGGGGCCGAGGCTCTCCCGCTGGACATCCAGCCATATGTCGCACAGGCGCTCGACTGTCAGCTCGCCCTCGCGGCGTTCTTCGTGAACGATGCCCTCGAAGCGGTAGAAGGCGATCTGACGGATTACGGTGTTCAGCATGTCCTCGACCTTGGAGGCGAGAAGCCGCTTCCGCCGCACGGGATCGCCGGTGCGGTCGAGCAGCGCGCGGAATGTCAGCATCTCGCCGAACACGGACGCGGTCTCGGCCAGGGTCAGCGGCGTTTCCGCCATCAGCGGGCCCTGGGCTCCGGCGAGCACCTGATGGACGCCGTGTCCCAGCTCGTGCGCCAGCACCATCACGTCGCGCGGACCGCCCTGGTAGTTGAGCAGGATATAGGGATGCACCGAAGGTACGGTGGAATGGGAAAACGCGCCCGGCGACTTACCGGCCCGGGGCGCCGCGTCTATCCAGCGACCGTCGAAGAACCGGCCGCCGATCTCGCGCATCCCGGTCGAGAACGCGCCATAGGCGTCCAGCACGATTTTCTCGGCCTCGCTCCACGGAATATCCGCGCTTTCGTCTCCCGGGAGCGGCGCGTTCCGGTCCCAGTACTCCAGCGCATCGACACCGAACCAGCGCGCCTTGAGCGCATAATAGCGGTGGGAAAGACGCGGACAGGCTGCCGTCACGGCCTCGGTCAGCGCATCGACCACGGGCGCTTCGACCCGGTTGGACAAGTGGCGGGCGGCCTGAGGAATTTCGTATCCGCGCCAGCCGTCCTCGATCTCCTTGTCCTTGGCCAGCGTATTGGCGATGAGGGCGAACAAGCAGGCATTCTTCCCGAGGACCTGGCCGACCGATTCCGCCGCTTCCCTGCGGAGCGCGGCATCGGGATCGGAGAGCAGGTGAAGCGCCTCCTGGCCGGTCAGGTCCCTGCCGTCGACCGGGAACCTGAGCGCCGCCATGGTCTCGTCGAACAGTCGCGTCCACGCCGCGCGGCCGGTGAGGCGTTTCACATGAAACAGCCGCTCGGCCTCCTCGTTCAGCCGGTGGGCGCGGGACAGCCGGACATCGCGCAGCCACGGCCGGTAGCGGGCGGCTTCCGGGTCGGTGAGTTTGGTCTCGACCTCGCTGTCCTCCATCCGGTTGATTTCGAGGGTGAAGAACAAGAGCTCGCCGGTGATCGCGGTCGCCCGCTCGCGGATTGCCTGATGGAACCTGGCGATGTCGGGATCGCCCAGATCGGCCGCGTGCAGGAGCTGGGCATAGCTCTCGGCGCGCGCGACCGACTCCGAGATTTCTTCAAAGGACTCGATGGCCCGGCCGAACTCTTTGCCCCCGGCCGCCGCGAGCCTTCCCTTCCAGCGCTGTCGGAATGCGCGGGCATCGCGCTCCGCGTTGTCGAGATCGGCCGCGAGCACGGGGCTGTCGGGAGAGGAATAGAGGTCGGCGAGGTCCCACTCGGGCAGTTCGCCGACGGTTCCCGGGTACACTTGGTCTGTCATTCGCGACTCCGGCTTCCGGGAGGGATATAGCGTCCGCGAGAGTGCAACTCCACCTATGGCGTCGCCGCCGCGGCGCGGTTCAAGGCGCCCTCCGGAAATCGGCCCGTTATCTGTCGCGTGCTTGCCGTGGGGCCGGTAGAGTTCCCGGTCACCGCTGTCTTCGACAGAGGCTCGCGCGATGCGTTACGACGCCTGGCCCAACCTGCCGACCATGTTTTTCGAAACGATGCGGGAGATGGGCGACCGGCCGCTTCTCTGGGCCAAGCGCGATGACGCCTGGCATTCGACGTCAGGCGCGGAGGCGGCGCGGCAGGTGGCCGCCATCGCGCGCCACTTGACGGAAATCGGGATCGCGCCCGGCGATCGCGTCATGCTGATTTCGGAGAATCGCCCGGAATGGGGGATCGCCGACATGGCGATCATGTCCGTGGGCGCGATCACCGTGCCGGCATACGTCACCAACAGCATCGGCGACCACCTCCACGTGATGGGGGACAGCGGCGCGAAGGCGGCGATCGTTTCGACCGCCGCGCTCGCCGAACGCGCCCTGCCGGCCGCGCGTGAGGTGCCGGGCCTCGATCGGGTGCTGACGATGGAGCCGCCCGCCGAGGCCGACGGTTTCTCCTGCGCCGACTGGCAAGAAACGCTGCGCCGTCACGACGGCCCCGCCGACGACGTGGCCGCTTCCGCCGCGGGTCTCGGGCGGAGCGACACGGCGTGCCTGATCTATACCTCGGGCACCGGCGGCGCGCCGAAGGGCGTGATGCTGAGCCATGGCGCAATCCTGAGCAACTGCAAGGGCGCGTACCGCCTGCTGCTCGACCTCGGCGTGGATGACGAGATTTTCCTGTCGTTCCTGCCGCTGTCGCATTCCTACGAGCACACGGCGGGGCTGATGTTCCCGATCTCCATCGGCGCCCAGATTTACTACGCCGAGGGGATCGAGAAGCTTGCGAGCAACATGACGGAGGTGCGCCCCACCGTCATGACCGCCGTTCCCCGCCTCTACGAGACCATGCACGGCCGGATCGTGCGGGGCATCGAGCAGGCGGGCGGGGCGAGGGCGTGGCTGTTCGCCAAGGCGGTCGCCCTCGGCATCCGAAAAATCCAGGGCCCGGGCCGGCTCGCCTTGGGCGAGCGTGTGCTGGACAGGGTCGTGGAGAGGCTTGTCCGGGCCAAGGTGCGGGCGCGCTTCGGGGGCCGGCTGAAGGGCCTGGTTTCGGGCGGCGCACCGCTCAACCACGACATCGGCCTGTTTTTCACCGCGCTCGGGCTGCGGCTCCTGCAAGGCTATGGCCAGACCGAGTCCGCGCCGATCGTGAGCTGTAACCCGCCCAACCGGATCAAGCTCGACACGGTGGGACCGCCGGTCGTCGATGTCGAGGTCAGGATCGCGGAGGATGGGGAAATCCTGGTGCGCGGCGAGCTGGTCATGCAGGGCTACTGGAACAACGAGGAAGCGACCGCGGAGGCGATCCGCGACGGTTGGCTGCATACCGGGGACATCGGAACCATCGACTCAGACGGCTATATCCGGATCACCGACCGCAAGAAGGACATCATCGTCAACTCCGGGGGCGATAACGTCTCGCCTCAGCGGGTCGAGGGGTTCCTCACCCTGCAGCCGGAAATTGCCCAGGTCATGGTCTATGGGGACCGGAAGCCCAACCTGGTGGCGCTGATCGTCCCCGACGAGGAGTTCGCCGGCGAATGGGCGGAGGAGGCCGGCAAGGATGCCGCTCTCACCGGGCTTGTCCAGGATCCGGACTTCGTGGCGGCGATCGAGGCGGCGGTGAGCCGCGTGAACGCCAATCTCTCGGTCATCGAGCGGGTGCGCAAGTTCGCGCTTCACGGCGAGCCCTTCACGATTGAGAACGGGCTGCTCACCCCCTCCCTCAAGATCCGGCGCCATCTGATCGTCGCGGCGCACCGGGACACGCTCGAAGCGCTCTACGCGCGCTAGCGCCTTTCCGCGTCTTGCGCCGTCATATCGACCTGGCCCACGGGGAGCGTGGCGCTCCGGTCGAAATGACGCCCGGGGAGGCAAATTCCGCTGGCGTCGGGCGATCCGCTTGTTCAATTTGCCGGTGGCGGCGGATGGTCGCGGTGCGAATCGAGGGAGCGAATTCATGGCGGATCGGGAAAAGGCACTTATCGTCGGCGTCGGCGGCGGGCTCAGCGCGTCGCTCGCACGGCTTTTCCACAAGGAGGGCATGGCGGTGGCGCTCGCCGCGCGTAACGCCGACAAGCTCGACGGCCTGGCGGGCGAGATCGGCGGCTCGGCGCATGCTTGCGATGCTTCCGATCCGGCCTCGGTGGCGGCGCTGTTCGAGGCGGTCGCCGCCGACACGGGCGCGCCGGACGTCGTCGTGTTCAACCCTTCCTATCGCGCGCGCGGACCGATCGTCGACCTCGATCCGGAACAGGTGCGCCGGGTGATCGAGATCAGCTGCTTCGGCGGGTTCCTGGTCGCCCAGCAGGCGGCGCGCCAGATGATCGAGCGCGGATCGGGAACGATCCTCCTCACCGGCGCTTCCGCGAGCGTCAAGGGCTATGCCAACTCGTCCTCTTTCGCGATGGGCAAGTTCGGGCTGCGCGGCCTCGCCCAGAGCCTCGCGCGCGAGCTCCAGCCGAAGAACGTCCATGTCGCCCACTTCGTCATCGACGGCGGCATAGCGAAGGCAGGGGACGCGCGGGTGACCGAGCGCGGACCGGACGGCACGCTCGACCCCGACGCGATCGCCGAGACCTACCTCCATATCCACCGCCAGCATCGCAGCGCCTGGACCTGGGAAGTCGAGGTGAGGCCCTGGGTGGAGAATTTCTGACGCCGGGCGAGCTGGCGAACATGCTTTACCGCTCGGTACTGGTAGCCACGATCCTGCTGACCGGGCTTGCTCCTGCGTTCGGGGATCCGGGATACCGGATGAACCTCGCCATCCTGAAGAGCTTTCATCCCGATTCGAACCGAAAGGGGGAATACAGCACCGTCCACCCCGCCGCGGGTTTCAGCGGACCCGTGACGGGGGAGTGGCTCCGCTGGCGCGCCGGGATGACGCGGAATTCCCATTCGCGATGGGGGCCGTTCGCCGGATTGTCCGGCAGTTTCGAATTCGCCGAGGGTTGGCGCGCGGGACTGAACGCGGGCCTTGCCGGGAACTATTCCCGCAACAACTGGGTGCGCGCGGGAGCGCTGCCGATCGTGCAGTGGAAGGACCGCGAAAGCGAACTCATCTGGGAGTTCGGACTCGCCTACCACCCGGACGCGACCTTCGCCGGAGTGGGCATTCACATTCCGTTTTCGGTGTTGGGAACGAAATGAGCCGTTAGTGGCGGATACGATCCGGCAACTCGGGATCGGCGAGCTGACCTTCTATTACTGGCGCAAGGGGTATGACGGGATGAGCGGCGCCCGGCTCCGCTACGCTCCGCCGGTCGGCCGGATTGGCGGAGAAATCGTCAATGCACTAACATTCGAAATGGACCGGGCGCCCGGGGCGGGTCGATCCGATGGGGGAGAATCACCGGCGGCCACGGTTCGAACACGCCGTCCTCGAATGGCGCGACCAGGCGACTTATGCGGCAAAGCGATCCAACGGCTGTTGGCGAGCCGAATACCGCGTGATTGTCGAGCAGCCGCACGGGAGAATTAGGAAATGTCCCTCTACGCAGATTCGCAATACCCGGTACGGGAGGATCTCGACACCGTTCATGCTCAACAGCTGGATCGGTTGGCCGACCCCGGTACCTGGGGTACCGGCGCGCAGCGCCTGGCGGTCGCCAGAGAGGTTCGCCAAGCGTGTTATGACGCGGGTACGCAGGAACAACCGGAAGACACCGGCCCGCTGAACGATATCGAACTGCCGGAGCCGGTTTGCGCGACGATCCGGAAATTGGCCGTCACGCCCAAGGACTTCCTTGAGGACTCATATGAAGAGGCCAGAAACGGCGGTCTGAGTGACGAGGAATATGTCGAGATTGTCGGCATCGTATCGCGCCTGACCGACATGGACGTGTTTGCCCGCGGCATAGGCGTTCCTCTGCGTCCTCTGCCGGCCGCGCGTGGCGGCCAGCCGTCACGGGTCCGCCCTCGGGTCGCCAAAAAGGAAATGGCCTGGGTGCCGACCGTTCCGAACCTCCCGGAGGGCGGTGAGGAAGCCGCCGAGATTTACGGCGAAGACTATCGACCCTACATCATCCGCTCGCTCAGCTTGGTGCCGGATGAAATGCGGCGGCATGTTGAGCTGGAAGAAGTTCAATACCTGCCGATGAAGAGTATTCTGATCGCGGATTATCAGCACCATGAGGGGTTCACCCGCGCTCAGGTCGAGCTGATTGCGGGGCGGGTATCCGCCCTCAACGAGTGCTTCTACTGAACGGCGGGCCATGCCTGGTTCCTCCGTGAGAGTGGACGCAAGACCGGCCTCAACGTCAATTTGGCGGCGCTGCTCGATCCGGATCAAGACAGCGGGGTACCCGGCGGCGAGGAAATTTTGGCCTTTGCCGATGCTGTCATCGGGCCGGACCGGGCCGCAACGGACCGGGCGCGGCTGAATCTCGCCGACTCGCTGGGGCGGGCGGCGGTACCGGCGGCGGCGGCCATTGCCGCGACCTTCACCAAGAACGACCGCATCGCCAATGCCAGCGGCATTCCCTCCGAGCTGAGGATGCTGCGGAACTCCAAGGAGATCCGGGCGGAACTCGGGATAAACGACTACCGGTCGTCGGTGAACACGCTCAAGCACTACCCCGACGAGCGATAGTCGGCCACCGGAAGGCCAGCGCCGGTTTCTACTTGTCGATATAGCCGAGCGTGATCGGGTGCCCCTTTCGTTGTTCTTCCGAGGACCCGGTGTGTTTTCCGGAGTTCCAGCCTACGGGGCGCAGCACGCGCTGGGCGAAGTCGATCGATTCCTGGTCGGTAACCGTCGCGATGGTATCGTTCCAGCGGTTCAAAAAGCCGCCGACCGCGATTACCGCCAATATCTCGATGATCTGGTCGTTCGAGTAGTGCTTCCGCAGTTCGGCGTAATTCTCCGGTTCGACGACATTTGGCGAGACGCCCGCCGCAAACGCCAGATCGAGGGCCGCCCGCTCGGCATCCGAAAATTCGGGAGAGGTCCGATAGCTCCAGAGCGCCTGGATTCTTTCATCCGCGACACCGAGCTTGTGGAGGTGGTAGGAGCCATGGGACTGACAATGCAGGCATCCGCTCGCCAGGCTCGCGGCCGTGAAGATCAGCTGTTTGAGATCGCTCTCGATACCGCGGCTTGGAAAGACGAGTTTCAAGAGGTCGTTCACCTTCTCCCGCAGTTCGGGCCAATGGTGCATCTCAAGGTGTTGCCGGCTTTCATATTCTGTCGCTGCCATGAGTTTCCTCCCGGGGCCAATCGCCGGCGGCGAGTCTAGTGTCCCGTTGGCCGATCTCAAGGCCTGGATGGCGACCGGATCCGGTCGTTCCGAGCCGGCACAACGGGAATTGCTTTCGAGGCCAAGGGAAGGGGTATGGAGCTCCGAGAGTCGGGGCACAGAGGGCCGAGCAGGTCGAAACTTTGCTACGGACACCGGACCGGATCGCTCACACGCTCAATGAAGAGGGAACCTCTGCGTCATGAGAATGAAAACTCAAGGTTTAACAGATACTTAGTTAAGAAGAGTGGCGGAGGGAGTGGGATTCGAACCCACGATACCGTTTCCGGTATACACGCTTTCCAAGCGTGCGCCTTCAGCCGCTCGGCCACCCCTCCGTCGGCCGCACTCTAGCATCGGGCGGGGGCCGTTCAAGAGCCGGCGGGCGGTTGACAGGGGATTCGGCGGGTTCGATCATCGCCCGCGTATGTCGCGCCATTTCGCGCGTCCCGGTTCAGGAAAGGGATTGCCCATGCCGACAAGGTTTTCTTCCGTCTTCCGGGCTTCGCTGGGCGGCGCGCTCGCCGCCGCCGCGGCGGGAATGCTGTTGGGCCTCGGCGGTGCCGCGAACGCCACCGAGCTCAAGCTCGCGCATTTCATGTCGCCCAGGCACCCGATGGACCGCTTCATCATGCGGCCTTGGTCGGAAGAGGTGGCGACGCTTTCCGGCGGCGACCTGAAGGTCCGGATCTATCCCGGCGGCGCGCTGGGCAAGGGCCCGGTCGCGCAATACAAGCGCGCGGTCGACGGGATCGCGGACATCGCTTTCGGCCTTCCCGGATTCACCTCCAAGCTGTTTCCCCGGGTTGGCGTCGTCGAGCTGCCCGGGATAGCGCCGACCTCGACCGACGCGACCAACGCGCTCTGGAATGCCCTGGGCGAGCTCTCGCCCGAGTTCCGCCGGGTCAAGCTGCTCGCGCTCTGGACCAATGAACGCCAGGTTCTGATGACCCGCAAGAAACCCATTCGGTCGGTCGGCGACATGAAGGACCTCAAATTTCGGGTTCCTTCGCGGACCCAGGGCGAGGCGATCAAGGCGCTTGGCGCGGTGCCGGTCTTCATGCCGATCAACCGGGTCTACAACGCGCTGAACACCGGCGTCATCGACGGCGTGCTGACCGGCCCCAGCACGATCGTCAGCTTCAAGTTCAACGAGGTCGCGAAGCACTACACCACCGGCTGGCCGCTGGGCCGATCGCCATTCTTTCTGGTGATGAACAACGGGGCCTTCGACAAGCTGTCCGACGCCCACAAGGCGCTGGTCGAACGCACCACGGGGCGGGCGATGAGCCTGCGCGCGGCGAAGTTCTACATGCGGGCCGGCAACAAGGGGCTCGACCTGGTGCGCAATTCCGACAAGCACGAAGTCATCTCGCTCGGCGGCGCGGCGCTGCAGGAGGGCGTCGCTCGGCTGATGTCGGCGCGGGCGGCGCAGGTCAAGGCCCTCGACGGCCGGGGCGTGCCGGCGAGCGCCATCCTGAAGGCGATGGGGGTGGCAGGCAGCTAGTTCCGGCGCCGGTTCTTGCGCGCCAGTCTGGAGCGCCTGTCGGAAAGCGTGGGCGCCGGCGTTCGCCTGATGGCGATCGCCGGCGGCGCGATGCTGATGTGCCTGATGGCGCTCACCGTCGTCGCGGTGACGCTCCGGAAGTTCAACCATCCGATCCTCGGCACCCAGGACCTGTCCGAGGCGGGGCTCACGATCGTCGTGTTCTTCGCCATGGCCTATTCGGGCTGGACCGGCGGGCACATCTCGGTCGACCTGATCGGCAATTTCGTCTCCGCGCGCAGGCTCGCCGCCGTCGACGCCACGGTCCGCATCGTGTGCGGGTCGTTCTTCGTCGTCGCGGCATGGCAGAGCTTGAGCCAGGGCCTTGACGCGCTGGAGTACGGCGACGGGTTCAACCTCCTCGATATCCCGCACTACCCGTTCTACTTCGCGATCGCTTTCGGCTCGCTGGTGTTCGCATTCGTTCTTGTCGTGCTGGGGCTCCGTTCCGCCTGCGGCATGCCCGAAATCGCGAGACGGCGCGCCGATGAGTAATTCGCTGATCGGCGTCATCGGCATCCTGGCGCTGTTCGGACTCCTCGCCATCCGCATGCCGGTGGGCATCGTGATGATGCTGGTGGGCTTCGTCGGCATCGGCGTGATGAACGGCTGGCCGGCGGCGCTGTCTACGCTGGGCAGCGAACCCTTCGTGATCGCGTCCAATTTCGAGCTGATGATCATCCCGATGTTCGTGCTGATGGGAAATCTCGCCTCGATGTCGGGGATGAGCCGCGACCTCTACGGCGCGGCTTACGCGTGGTTCGGGCACTGGCGGGGCGGGCTCGCATCGGCGACGATCGCGGCCTGCGCGGGTTTCGCGGCGCTGTCGGGCTCCTCGGTCGCTTCCGCCGTGACGATGGGCCGCGTGGCGCTCCCTGAGATGCGGCGCTACGCCTACCACCCCAGGTTGGCGACCGGCGCGATCGCGGCGGGCGGAACCCTGGGCATCCTGATCCCACCTTCGACCGGATTCGTGATCTACGCCATCCTGACCGAGGAATCGATCGGCCGGCTGTTCCTCGCGGGCATTCTCCCCGGCCTTTTGCTCACCGCGCTGTTCATGGTGGCCATCGCGATTCAGACCCGGTTCAGGCCGGCGCTCGGGCCGCCCGGGCCGGCGCTTCCGCTGGGCGAACGGTTCCGCGCGACCGGGCGGGCGACGGCGATGATCGGTATCGTCGTCATTACCATCGGGGGCATCTATTCCGGATTCTTCACCGCGGGAGAGGCCGCGGGCGTCGGCGCCTTCCTCGCTTTCCTGCTCGCCCTCGCACGCCGGAGCGTCTCGCTGTCCTCGCTCAATTTCACCCTCCTGGAGACCGTCAGGACCAGCGCGTTCGCGTTCCTGATCCTGATCGGGGCGCATATCTTCAACCCGTTCCTCGCGCTCACCCAGATCCCGAGCGATCTCGCGGAACTGCTGATCGGCACGGAGCTCCCCCGGCTCGGCATCCTTGCGATCCTGCTCGCCGTGTTCATCGTCCTCGGCACGTTCCTGGAGGGCTTCGCGATCCTCGTGCTGACCCTGCCGATCGTCCATCCGCTGATCGTCGAGCTCGGCTACGACCCGATCTGGTTCGGCGTCCTGATGGTGATCGTGCTGGAGATGGGGCTGATCAGCCCGCCGGTCGGCGTCAACGTGTTCGTCGTCAAGGGGATCGCCGAGGACGTGCCGATGCGCGACATTTTCATCGGCATCCTGCCCTTCTGGGCGGCGATGGTGGTATGCATGGCGGTGCTGGTCGTGTTCCCCGAGATCGCGCTCTTCCTGCCCAACCGGATGATCCAGTAGCGCGGCAGTCCCCGAAGGAAAGGCATCGCAATGACCCGTCCCGAACCCCGCTCCTACTTCGCGTCCACCGCATCCTTTGCCTCCGGCGAGGACAGCCCGCGCGGCTTCCTCGAACGCTGCATCGCGCAGATCGAGGCGGACGACGGCGAGGTCGGTGCGTTCGTCACCGTCAATCCGGATGCCGCCCGCGCGGCCGCGGACGAAGCGTCGGCGCGGTGGAAGGACGGGCGGGCGCTGTCCGCCATCGACGGCATGCCGGTCGGCATCAAGGACATCATGGAAACCGCCGACATGGCGACCGAGCAGGGCTCGCCGCTGTTCGCGGGCTGGGAAGGGAATCGCGACGCCGCCGCGGTCGCGGCGCTGCGCGAGGCGGGTGCGGTGATCGTCGGCAAGACCGTGACCACCGAGTTCGCCGCCACCGAACCGCGCGGGACCCGAAACCCGTGGGACCTGTCGCGCACGCCCGGAGGGTCGAGCAGCGGCTCGGCCGCGTCGGTCGCCTGCGGCATGGCGCCGGCGGCGCTGGGCACCCAGGTGATCGGCTCGATCCTTCGCCCGTCGAGCTATTGCGGCGTGTTCGGCTTCAAGCCGAGCGTCGGCGGCATCAACCGGGGCGGCAGCTACGACGTGTTCAGCCAGAGCTGCACCGGGACCATAGCGGCCACCATCGACGAGACCTGGGCCGTGGCGCGGGAGATGTCCGCCCGCTGCGGTGGCGACCCGGGCTATCCGGGGGTATCCGGGCCGATGGTACGCCCGGCGGCCAGGCGGCCGGGCCGCGTCGCGGTGCTGGAAACCGCGGGCTGGAAGGTCGCGGACGACGCGGCCAGGGCCGCTTTCTCCTCGGTTCGCGGCCGGCTGGAGGCGGCGGGGATCGAATGCGTCGACCGCCGGTCGGACGAGACGGTCGCGGGCGTCGAGGATGCGATCGCGGACGCGGTCCCCCTCGCGCGCAGCGTGAACGCCTGGGAAACCCGCTGGCCGCTCAACACCTATGCGAGGGACATGGACCGGTCGGGGCTGAGCGAGGTTTCGACCGAACGCCTCGCCGAGGCGGAGGAGATGACCCAGGAGCAGTACCAGGGCCTGCTGCGCGACCGCGACCGCGTACGCGCGGCATGGGCCGGCCTCGGCGGAAGCTGCGAAATCTGCATCACCCTCGGCGCCACCGGGCCCGCTCCGGTCGGCCTCGGATCGACCGGCGATCCGGCGTTCAACGTCCCCGCCTCCCTCCTCGGCATCCCCGCCCTGACGATGCCGGTCATGGAGGTCGATGGCCTGCCGCTGGGCCTCCAGGCGATGGGTTTCGTCAACGAGGACGCGGCGCTGTTCGGCGCGGCGGCGGGGCTGCTGACGGTGTTGTAGGACATCGGCCGTCCCGCGATACGGCGCTTACGCCCCTACTCGGGATGAGGAGAAATTCACCGGACCCTCACCCTGAATAGCCGCGAAGCGGCGTATCGAAGGACGACCTAGTCGTCGCCGATGCGGAGCGCGTCGATGAACGCCGATTGCGGGATTTCGACCTGGCCGAACTGGCGCATGCGCTTCTTGCCCTCTTTCTGGCGTTCGAGGAGCTTGCGCTTGCGGGTGACGTCGCCGCCATAGCACTTGGCGGTCACGTCCTTTCTCAGCGCGCTGATCGTCTCGCGCGCGATCACCTTGCCGCCGATGGCGGCCTGGAGCGGGACCTTGAAGAGCTGGCGCGGGATCAGGTCCTTGAGCCTGATGCAGATAGCCCGGCCGCGCTGTTCCGAACGGCCGCGGTGGACGATCATCGAAAGCGCATCGACCGGCTCGGCATTGACCAGAATGGCCAGCTTGACGAGGTCGCCCTCCTCATAGGCTTCGAGCTGGTAGTCGAAGCTGGCATAGCCCCGGCTCACCGATTTGAGCCGGTCGTAGAAATCGAACACCACCTCGTTGAGCGGCAGCCGGTAGACCGCCATCGCCCGCCCGCCGACATAGGTGAGCTCGACCTGCGCGCCCCGCCGGTCCTCGCAGAGCGCGAGCACGGCGCCAAGATAGGCGTCGGGCACCATGATGGTCGCCTTGATCCACGGCTCCTTGATCTTCCGAATGCGCACCGGGTCGGGCATATCGGCGGGGTTGTGGATCTCCTCCACATCGCCATCGTTCATGTGGACCCGGTAGACGACCGACGGCGCCGTGGTGATGAGATCGAGATCGAATTCGCGCGACAGGCGTTCCTGGACGATTTCCAGATGAAGCAGGCCGAGAAAGCCGCAGCGGAACCCGAAGCCCAGCGCGGCCGACGTCTCCGGTTCGTACTGGAAGCTGGAATCGTTGAGCCGCAGCCTGGCGAGGCTTTCGCGCAAATCCTCGTAGTCCGCCGCGTCGATCGGGAACAATCCGCAGAACACCACCGGCACGCTCGGCCGAAAACCGGGGAGAGGCGCATCGGTCGGACGTTTCTCTTCGGTGATGGTGTCGCCGACCCGGGTCTCGGCGACGTGTTTGATGCTGGCGGTGATGAAGCCGATCTCGCCCGGGCCGAGCGCATCGACCTCGGCGCGTTTGGGGGTGAACGTGCCGACCCGGTCGATCTGGTGGACCGCTCCGGTCGCCATCATGCGGACCTTCATCCCGCGCGCGAGCGCGCCGTCGCTGACCCGCACCAGGATGATCACGCCGAGATAGGCGTCGTACCAAGAATCGACCAGAAGGGCGCTGAGCGGCGCCTCCCGGTCGCCTTCGGGCGGCGGAAGGCGTCCGATCAGCGCCTCCAGCACCTCCCCGATCCCCTCGCCGGTCTTGGCCGAGACGGAGATGCAGTCCTCCGAGGCGAGGCCGATCACATCCTCGACCTGGACCCGGATCTGCTCCGGCTCGGAAGCCGGCAGGTCGATCTTGTTGATGACCGGGACGATCTCGTGGTCCGCGTCAATCGCGAGATAGGCGTTGGCGAGCGTTTGCGCCTCGACCCCCTGGGTCGAGTCGACCACCAGGATCGAGCCCTCGCAGGCGGCAAGCGAACGCGAAACTTCGTAGGTGAAATCGACATGGCCGGGGGTGTCCATCAGGTTCAGCTGATAGGTTCGGCCATCCCGCGCCTTGTAGGGCAGGCGCACGGTCTGCGCCTTGATGGTGATGCCGCGCTCGCGTTCGAGCTCCATGGTGTCGAGGAGCTGGTCGCGGAATTCGCGCTCTTCGACTCCGCCGCAGGTCAGAATCAGACGGTCGGCCAGCGTCGACTTGCCGTGATCGATATGGGCGATGATTGCGAAATTGCGGATATGCGAGAGATCGGTCATCCCGGTCAGCCTCGCAGCACGGCCCCCGTCGCCTTGGAGACCGCGGCGACGATCCGCTCGCCGACCGCCTCGATATCCGCATCGGTCAGGGTCGCGTCGCGCGGCTGCAGGGTGACGCAGAGGGCGACCGATTTCTTGTCCGCCCCGAGCTCGGGGCCGCGATAGACATCGAACAGCGCGACGTCGGCGATCAGCGTCTTGTCGGCGCCGCGCGCGGCCGTGGCCAGCGCCGTACCGGGAGTCGGTTCGTCGACCACAAAGGCGAAGTCGCGCTCCACCGGCTGCAACGCCGCCAGATGAAGCATGGGGCGTGCACTCCCCTTCCCCGCCTTGCGCGCGGGAACGTCGTCGAGCAGGACCTCGAAGGCGGAGGCCGGCCCTCGGACTTCGAATCGCTCCAGCACCGCCGGATGCACTTCGCCGAACCGGGCGAGCGGCTTGGGGCCGAGCATCAGCGCCGCCGCTCGGCCCGGGTGGTACCAGCCCGGCACGTCGTCGCCGATGCGGAGATTGTGGGCGGCAACGCCCGCCGCCTCGAGCGCCGCCAGCGCATCGGCCTTCGCATGATAGGCATCCACTTCGGCACGGGTTCCGGCCCAGTGGCGCGGCGCCGTCCCGCCAACGCGGAGCCCGCAAGCGGCCTGGGACTGCCTCCCCTTGCCGTCCGCGTATTGCGGGCCGATCTCGAACAGGGCGATATCGGCGGTGCCCCGTGCGGCGTTGCGCGCCGCGGCTTCGAGCAGATTGGGCAGGATCGAGGGGCGCATATGCGCGAGATCGACGCTGATCGGGTTGGCGAGGCGAAGCGACGGCGCGGCGGCGAAGGCCTCGGCTTTGTCGCCGGACATGAAGGAGAAGGTCACCGCCTCGGTGAGGCCGCGCGCCGCGAGCGCACGCCTGACCCGGCCGCGCCGGCTCTGCGCCCGCGACCACGCCGCGCCGGGCACCGCGGTCGCGGCGCGGAGCGGCACCGCCGGAATCGAGTCGAAGCCGTCGATCCGCAGCACTTCCTCGACGAGGTCGGCCTCGCCTTCGATATCGGGGCGCCAGGGAGGCACGGCGGCGGTCAGGCTCTCGCCGCCGTCTTCGACCCCGAAACCGAGATCGCCCAGGATCCGTTGCGCAGCGCCGGCCGCTACCTCTACCCCGCCGAGCGTGGCGATGCGGGACTTGCGGAGCGCGACAGTGCGATTGTGATCGGGCATCTCCCCAGCCATGGTCAGCGCGCTCGCCTCGCCGCCGCAGATGTCGAGGATCAGCCTCGCCGCGACTTCCGCGCCCCACAGCGCCGAGGTCGGATCGACGCCGCGCTCGAAGCGATAGCGGGCGTCGGAAATTATGCCGAGCTTGCGCCCGGTGGCGGCGGTTCGCACCGGATCGAACAGCGCGACCTCAAGGAACACGGTCGCGGTGTCCTCCCCGCAGCCCGTGGCCTCGCCACCCATCACCCCGCCGATCGCGAGCACGCCGCTGTCGTCGGCGATGACCGCCATCGACGGATCGAGGGTGTAGGAGCGTCCGTCGAGCGCGGCTACGGTCTCGCCCTCCCTGGCGAAACGCATGGTCGGATCGCTTGTCACCTTGTCGGCGTCGAAGACATGGAGCGGACGGGCGAGATCGAAGGTGACGTAGTTGGTAATGTCGACCAGCGCCGAAATCGGCCGGAGCCCGATCGCGATCAGCCGATCCTGAAGCCATTTCGGGCTCGGCCCGTTGCGGACGTTTCGGAACGTGCGCCCTACGACGAAGGGGCACGCGTTGCCGTCGCCCGCCGCGAAGCCGCGCCGCCACGAGAGCGGGCTCTCGAAGCTGCCCTCGACCGGCGTGGCGTCGAAGGGCTTCAGGCTTCCCATCCCGGCGGCGGCGAGATCGCGGGCGATGCCGCGCACGCCCGCGCAATCCGGGCGGTTCGGGGTCAGTCCGATCTCGATGACGGGATCGCCGATGCCGAGCGCCTCGGCCGCCGGAGAGCCGGCCGCGCAATCGCCATCGAGATCGATGATGCCTTCGTGCTCGTCGGACAGCCCGAGCTCACGTTCCGAACACAGCATCCCGCTGCTCTCGACACCGCGAATTTTCGATTTCTTGAGCTTCGTCCCGGTCCCCGGAATGACGCAACCGGCGCGCGCGAACACGCCCTTCATGCCCGTGCGCGCGTTCGGCGCCCCGCACACCACCTCGAAACGTTCCCCGCCGCCGATGTCGACGGTGCAGACGCGGAGCCGGTCGGCATTGGGGTGCGGGCCGGCCTCGATCACGTCGCCGACCACGAAATCGGCGAGCGCCGCCGCCGGGTCGTCCACGGCATCGACCTCGAGCCCGATCATCGACAGCCTCTCGGCGATCGTCTCCAGCGGGAGATCGGTTTCGAGATGCTCGCGGAGCCAGGAGAGGGTGAACTTCACTGCGCGATCCCGGCGGCGACATTCGGCATATCCAGCGCCGGGAAACCGTAGTGGCGGAGCCAGCGAAGGTCGGAATCGAAAAAGGTCCGAAGATCCGGAATGCCGTATTTGAGCATCGCCACCCGCTCCACCCCCATGCCGAAGGCGAAGCCCTGGTAGCGCGCCGGGTCGATATTGCAGTTCTCCAGCACCTTGGGATGGACCATCCCGCTGCCGAGGATTTCGAGCCAGTCGTCGCCGGCCCCGATGGTGAGCCCGTCGGCGGACCGGCTGCAGCCGATATCGACCTCGGCGGAGGGCTCGGTAAAGGGAAAGAAGCTGGGCCGGAAGCGAACCGGAAGGTCGTCGACGCCGAAGAACGCGCGGCAGAACTCGATCAGGCAGCCCTTGAGATGCCCCATATGGGTCTCTTCGTCGATTACCAGCCCCTCGACCTGGTGGAACATCGGCGAATGGGTGGCATCGTGGTCGGCACGGTAGGTGCGGCCCGGCACGACGATCCGGATGGGCGGCTCCTGGCAGAGCATCGTGCGGATCTGGACCGGCGAGGTATGGGTCCGCAGCAGCATCCGCTCGCCGTCCTCGCCCTCCTCGAAATAGAACGTGTCATGGTCCTGCCGCGCGGGATGTTCGGGCGGGATGTTGAGCGCGGTGAAGTTGTGGAAGTCGTCCTCGATATCTGGTCCCTCGGCGACCGTGAACCCCATCTGGCAGAAGATCGCCACGATCTCTTCGATGGCCTGGCTGATGGGGTGGATACCACCCTGGGGCTCGGGCCTCGCCGGCAGCGAAACGTCGATCGTCTCTTCGGAGAGGCGGGTGTCGAGCGCACCGTACTCGAGAGTGGCGCGCCGGGCGTCCAACGCCTCGGTCACGACGGTCTTGAGCGCGTTGAGCGCCTGACCGGCCGTCCGGCGATCCTCGGGCGCGAGCGTGCCGAGTTCCTTCATCAACGCGGTGACGCGGCCCCGGCGGCCCAGCGTCTCGACGCGAAGAGTCTCAAGCGCGTCGAGTCCGGCCGTTTCGATCCGCGCCAGCAAATCCGACCGAAGCTGTTCGAGGTCGTCCATTCCATGACTCGCCGGTTTTCGGCCCGCCGGGCGGCAGGCCCTCGCCCGTCTAGTCCGCGAGCGCCGCCTGCGCCTGCTCGACGATCGCCTTGAATGCATCGGGCTCGTGCACCGCGAGATCGGCCAGCATCTTGCGGTCGACCTCGATCCCCGCCCGCTTCACGCCGTTCATGAATTGGGAATAGGTGAGGCCGTGCTGGCGGACGCCGGCGTTGATGCGCTGGATCCAAAGGGCGCGAAAATTGCGCTTGCGGTTGCGCCGGTCGCGATAGGCGTATTGCAGCCCCTTCTCGACGCGCTCGATCGCGACCCGAAAGCTGGTGCGGTTGCGCTCGCGGTAGCCGGATGCGAGGTCGAGAACCTTCTTGTGCCGGGCGTGGGCGGTCACGCCGCGCTTGACTCTGGACATGGCGCGCTCCTCAGGCGTAGGGCAGGTAGGACTTCACGATCCTGGCGTCTTCCGGCGCCATGATGCGGGTCCCGCGCGCCTTGCGCTTCATCTTCTGCGTGCGCTTGCGCAGATTGTGCCGCTTGAATGCGAAGTTGGACCGCACCTTGCCGGTCGATGTGGTGCGAAACCGCTTCTTCGCCCCGCTCTTGGACTTGAGCTTGGGCATTTCATCCTCCGTCTCGGGACGTGGAAACGCGAACCGCCTCGGCATGCCCCGCGGTTCCGGACCCGACCGGGCCCGGCCGCCTCGCCGGACGATCCCAAACAGACGGCGGGTTATAGCGGCGCGCGCCGTCCCGCGCAAGAAGACGAGGGACGCTATTTCGGCGCCATCACCATGACCATCTGCCGGCCTTCCATCTTGGGAAACTGCTCGACCTTGGCCAACTCCTCGAGCTCGTCGCGCACCCGGAAAAGCACCTTCAGGCCCAAATCCTGGTGCGCCATCTCGCGGCCCCTGAAGCGCATGGTGACCTTGACCTTGTCGCCTTCGTCCAGAAAACGGCGGATGAACCGCATCTTGACGTCGTAGTCGTGCCGGTCGATCGCCGGGCGGAACTTGATCTCCTTGACCTCGATCGTCTTCTGCTTCTTGCGGGCCTCGGTCTTCTTTTTCTGCTTTTCGTATTTGAGTTTGCCGTAGTCGAGGATCTTGCAGACGGGCGGGTCGCTGTTGGGCGACACCTCGACAAGATCAAGGCCGCGTTCGGCGGCGAGTTCGATCGCATCGGCGGTGGGAAAGACACCAAGGACATCGCCATTGGTGTCGACGACCCTGACGGCCGCAGCCCGGATCGCCTGGTTGACGCCGCGTTCTTCGCGAACGGGCGGCTCCATAATCGGTGGTCTTGCTATGGACCGGTCTCCCTTGTTAACGACACAGCCGGCATGGATTCGGCCCGCGCCACCCGGCGCGGGCCGTGCCGATAAAGCAACAATTTGCGATTTTCGTTGCAGTCACGCGTCGGCGTCTTGATCCGGACCGGCGGCTTCGACCTTAAGTCTATCGATCGCGGTATCCAGCGCAAGGACTTCTTGGCTCTTGCCACCGAGGCGCCGCATGGCGACCGTGCGGGCCTCGACCTCGTTGCGTCCGACGACGAGCATGACCGGCACCTTGCGGACGCTGTGTTCGCGCACCTTGTAGCCGATCTTTTCATTCCTCAGGTCGAGATCCACCTGCAACCCGGCCTTTCTCGCGGCAGCCGCGACCTCGCCGGCGTAGCCGTCCGCATCGCCGGTGATCGTCGCGACCACCGTCTGCAGCGGCGCCAGCCAGAACGGCAAATGGCCGGCATAGTGTTCGAGCAGGATGCCAAGAAAGCGCTCCAGGGAGCCGAACAGGGCCCGATGCAGCATTACCGGGCGGTGGCGCTCGCCGTCCTCGCCGATATAGGCGGCGTCGAGCCGCTCGGGCAGGTTGAGGTCGACCTGGAGGGTTCCGCACTGCCAGTCGCGGCCGATCGCGTCGCGCAAGACGAATTCGATCTTCGGTCCGTAGAACGCCCCCTCGCCCGGGTTGACGCCATAGTCCAGATCCATGCCGTCAAGCGCGCCGCGAAGCGCGCCTTCGAGCCGGTCCCAGACGGCGTCGGAGCCGATCCGCTTTTCCGGCCGGTCGGAGAACTTGATACGCACGTCCTCGAAGCCGAAATCGCGGTAGATGTCCATGATCAGGGCGATCACCGTCCGGCACTCGGCTTCGGTCTGCTCCGGCGTGCAAAATATGTGCGCGTCGTCCTGGGTGAAGGCGCGCACCCGCATCAGCCCGTGCAGCGCGCCCGAGGGCTCGTAGCGGTGCACGCGGCCGAATTCGGCGACGCGCATCGGCAGATCGCGATAGCTCTTCATGCCCTGCCGGAACACCTGGACGCCGCCCGGGCAGTTCATGGGCTTGACCGCGAACACCCGTCCGTCCTCGGTCTCGGAGGTGAACATGTGCTCGCGGAAGGTTTCCCAATGGCCGGAAAGCTCCCACAGCGAGCGGTCCATCAGCTCCGGCGTCGAAATCTCGACATAGCCGGCCGCGTCCTGGCGCCGGCGCATGTAGTCGATCAGCCGGCGGTAGAGGCTCCACCCCCGCGGGTGCCAGAAGGCGGCGCCCGGCGCTTCTTCCTGAAAGTGGAACAGGTCCATCTCGCGCCCGAGCCGGCGGTGGTCGCGCCGCTCGGCTTCTTCCAACTGGTGGAGATGGGCCTTGAGCTCCTTTTCGTCGCGCCAGGCGGTGCCGTAGATGCGTTGCAGCATCTCGTTCCGGGAATCGCCCCGCCAATAGGCGCCTGCAACCTTGAGCAGCTTGAATCCCTTGCCGACATGACCGGTCGACGGCAAATGGGGGCCGCGGCAGAGGTCGCGCCACTTGCCCTGGCGGTAGACCGTCACCTCCTCGTCCTCGGGCAGGCCCTCGATGATTTCGGCCTTGTAAAGCTCCCCCTCCAGCTTGAACTGAGAGATTGCGTCGAGGCGCTCCAACACATTGCGGACGATCGGCTCGTCGCGGGCGACGATCTCGTGCATCTTCCGCTCGATGATGTCGAGGTCCTCGGTCGAGAACGGCGTCGGCCGCGCAAAGTCGTAGTAGAAGCCGTTCTCGATCGCCGGGCCGATGGTCACCTGGGTCCCGGGGAACAACGCCTGCACCGCCTCGGCCATGACATGGGCGGCGTCGTGCCGGATCAGCTCCAGCGCCTCGTCCGAGCGGCGCGTGACGATCTCGATGGCGGCATCGCTTTCGATCGGCCGCGCGAGGTCGCGGACCTCGCCGTCGACCTTCACCGCGAGCGCCGCCTTGGCGAGGCCGGGGCCGATCGACACGGCAACGTCCGCGCCCGTCGGCGGGGCGTCGAACGGCCGTCGGCTGCCGTCGGGAAGGGTGACGATCACGGGGGCCGCTTCCGCTTGCGTTACGGTTGCCATGGTTCCTTTCGCGAGTGCGCTGACGCACGAACCGCGCGCATTTAGCGCAAACCCGACGCGGTCACAAGCCGGGATCTACATTCGTTCGAGCGCGGCGGCGGCAAAGATATAGGCGCCGAGCGCGAGGATGCCCACGAAAAAAACGCGCCTGAAGCGTTCTTCCGACAGGCGCCGGCGTACCCGCTGACCGATCGCCATGCCGACCATGGCGGGAACCAGCGCGGCCGCCGATACGATCCCCGTGTCCCTGGGGAAAAGCCCCGAGCCGCCAAGCGCCACGCCCAGAGCGAGAGCCGACGCGCCGAAGAGGAAACCCATCGCCTGCACCAGCGCATCCCGGCCCAGCCCGATCGCCTGGAGATACATGATTCCCGGAACCACGAAGGAGCCGGTCATCCCGGTGAGGATTCCGTTCACCGAGCCGAACAGGGGCCCCGCCCAGCACTCGGCCCGCTCGGGGATCGCGAAGCGCCACCCGCCGAGGCTGAGGCCTGCATAAACGAGAAGGAGCAGGCCGAGGAGCGCGGACAGCAGCGCGAGGTCGACCCGGGTCAATGCCAACGCGCCGAGCCAGACCGTAACCGTCGCCGCCAGCATGAAGGGCCAGAGCCGGCGGACGATCATTCGCGCGTTCCCGCCCACTGCCGCCTGCCACACATTGGTCGCGGCCGCGGGGACGTTCAGGAGCGCCATCGCGGTCGTGAGATCGAGCAGCACGGTCAGGAGCCCGAGGCTGACCGTCGGCAGGCCGAGACCGATCAGCCCCTTGACGCCCCCGGCGAGGAGAAAGACCAGGGCGATGGCCGCGATGATGAACGGGTCCGTCATGGCCGCACTCCGGAACGCACCCGCCGCGTACGCCGTCGCGTCCAGGGCGGCCAGCTTTCGCGGCTTCGGCTTCGGTGATAGGGTCCGAAGGTCGGAAAACGACGACGCCGACGATCCCCAAGGGCCAACGAAACCGGGAAATCCGCCTGTGAACGGGGACGGATCAGAAGCGGCCGCGATCTTATCACGCCCCGGCGGTGCCACAATCGCCTACCGGCGTCTCGACGGCCGCGAACCGGGCGTGATGTTCCTGGGCGGGTTCCGGTCGGACATGACGGGTACCAAGGCGACCGCGCTCGAAGCCGCCTGCCGCGCGGCTGGCCGCGCCTTCGTCCGCTTCGACTATTCCGGGCATGGTGAATCGTCCGGCGACTTCCTCGACGGGACCATCGGAAGCTGGCGGGACGACGCGGTGGCGGTGCTCGACAAGGTCGCCCGCGGGCGCCAGGTCCTCGTCGGGTCCTCGATGGGGGGATGGATCGTGCTCCTGGCCGCGCTCGCCCGTCCGGAGCGCGTCGCGGGGCTTGTCGGGATCGCGGCGGCCCCGGATTTCACCGAAGACCTGATGTGGAACCGCTACGGAGAGGATGTCCGCGCGGAGCTGAGGGAAAAGGGCGTCCTCTACGTACCCTCCGACTACGACGACGAGGATTATCCGATCGCCTACCGGCTGATCGAGGAAGGCCGCCGGCATCTCCTGTTGCGCCGGCCGATCGCCATCCACTGCCCGATCCGGCTGCTGCACGGCAAGCGGGACCCGGACGTGCCGTGGATGACGGCATCTCGCATCGCCGGGCAGGTTCTGAGCCGCGACGTGCGCGTGTTCCTGGTGCCGGACGGCGACCACAGATTGGCGCGCGAGCAGGACCTCGCGCGGATATGGGCCTCGGTGGACGAGCTCTGCGCCGCGGCGGAGGTCTGACCCCGACATGGCGGCCACGGACGGGGCGACGCCCGCGGCCGGGCCCTGGCGCGACCTGATCCGCAAGGACCACGCGACCTATTCCGCCATCGTCCTCCTCGGCACGCTTCTCCACGCCCTGCAGATTCTGGTGATCTCGGTGGTGATGCCGACCATCGTCGCCGACCTCGGCGGGGCGGTCTATTACGCATGGACGGCGATCATCTACACCGTGGGCTCCATCGTGGGCGCGGCGACGGTGGAACCGGTCACCCGCGCGATAGGGCGCCGGGTCGGCTATGTCGCGGTCGCCGGCGTGTTCATGCTCTCCACTGCGGCCTGCGCCCTTGCGCCCGATATCTTCACCCTGATCGTCGCGCGCGGCGTCCAGGGTTTCGCGGGCGGGCTGATCATCGGCGCCTCGATGGCCCTGATCGGGGTGCTGTTTCCACCTCATCTGCGAGCCCGCATCCTCGCCGCATACCAGGGCGTCTGGATGTTCGCGCAGCTTCTCGGACCGGTCTTCGGCGGCGTCTTCGCGGAGTTCGGCTGGTGGCGCGGCTCGTTCTGGTCGCTGATCCCGTTCATCGCCTGCTATGCCGCGCTGGTCTGGTGGAAGGTGCCGGATACACGTCCGCGGAAAAGCGAGCGTGGCGGCGGCTTCCCCTTCTTCCGGCTGACCGTTCTGACGGCGGGCGTTATCGCGGTCGCGGCGGCCGGGCCGATAAACGACACCGCGCTGCGGGCGATCCTGGTCGCCGCGGCGATCGCGCTTGTCTGGACGACGTTCCGGCTGGACCGGACCGCCCGGACGCCCTTGTTTCCGACCCGCACGCTTTCGCTTTCCGCCGTGGTCGGGCTGGGCCTGGCGATCCACTTCCTGGTGGGCAGCGTCCAGACCTCGATCACGCTCTTCGTTCCGCTGCTGCTCCAGGTCTTCCACGGTGTGCCGCCGATCTATGTCAGCTTCGTCAGCATCGTGCTCTCGTTGGGCTGGACCGTGGGGACCTTCATGGTCAACGGGTGGACCGGCCGGCGCGAGCGCCTGGCGCTCTGGTGGGGACCGGTGATCGTCGTTCTCGGGCTCGCGCTGATGACGGCGACGACCACCGCGCCCGGGTTCGTCCTGCTGACCGTCGCGGCCTTCTTTATCGGCTTCGGGGTGGGGATCCACAACGTCCATCTGATCACCCGGACGATCGCCCGGGCGGATCCGGGCGAGGAAGGGCTGACCGCGGCGTCCCTGCCCTCGGTGCGTTCGCTCGGCACCGCCTTCGGCGCGGCGCTTGCCGGGATGCTGACGGCGATCGCCGGCTTCGACGACACGATGACCAGCGATTCGGTCGGCGATGCGGTGACCTTCGTGTTCGGCTTCAACCTCGTTCCGGCGGTGCTGATGGCGGTGTTGATGTTCCGGCTGCTCGCGGTCGATACGGGCGATTCACAACGCGGCGAGGCTGCTTAATCCCTCCCGATAGGTGGGATAGCGCAGCACCACGCCGAGTTCCTGCTTGATTCGGTCGTTTCGAACCCGCCGGCATTCCGAATAGAAGCTCCGGGCGAGCGGCGAGAGTTCCGCGGATTCGAACGGCTCTTCCGGAGGCGGGGCGACGCCGAGCAGGCCGGCGGCAAAGGCGACCACCTCTTCCTGGGAGGCGGGCTCGTCGTCGGCGACGTTATAGACCCGTCCCGTTTGCGGCCGAGCGATAGAAGCCTGGAGCACCTTCGCCACATCTTCGACATGAACCCGGGAGAATACCTGGCCTGGCTTCACGATCCGCCGGGCGGAGCCGGCGCGGAGCCGGTCGAGCACGTTTCGCCCGGGACCGTAAATTCCGGCAAGGCGGAAAATGCGAACCGGCACGTCTTGGGTATCGCCGAAAGCCAGCCAGGCGCGCTCGGCGGCGAGACGCGATCTGGACCGCGCTTCGCCGGGGTTCGGCGCATCGTCTTCACTCACCCAGCCACCCCGCCGGTCGCCATAGACGCCCGTTGTGGAGAGGTAACCGATCCACGCGATGCCGGAGAGCCCGGCGATTGCATCCCCCAAAGCGGCGAGCACCGGATCGCCTTCGGCTTCCGGCGGGGCCGAAATCAGCAGGTGGGTTGCACCGTCCAGGAGCCCGGGATCGTCGAAGGGAACGACCGAAAAACCGTCCGTGAGGAGGGCGCGCGCGCGATCCGCCCGCCGCGCGGTGCCGACAACTTCCGGGAACTCGCCGGCGACGGCCCGGGCAAGGACCCGAGCGCAATAGCCGAACCCCAGGCAAACGAGTTTTCGTGCCGCGCGGGACACGCCCAATCTCCCGGAACGCGCTCGCTGGACCTGTCAGGCCGTCTGTTCCGCCGCCTCTTCCGCGAGCACCGGACGGTCGTAACGATGGACCATCTCGTAGGGAACGACCTGCCAGAAACGTTTCACTTCGCGATCCCAGTGAATCAGCATGCGCTCGGCAAAACGTGACTGGGTCTCCCGCGCGTGCTCCTCGACCAGCGCCTTCAGCAGATCGGCCCAGCGAGGCATCTGGATACGCTGGTAGAACACCGTGTCCTCGTTGACCCGGGTGGAGAAGCTGTCGTCCGCGTCGTAGACGAAGGCCATACCGCCCGTCATGCCGGCCGCGAAATTATCCCCGGTGGGGCCGAGCACCACCGCGGTGCCGTTGGTCATGTATTCGCAGCCATTGGACCCGCAGCCCTCGATTACCGCCGTCGCGCCCGAGTTCCGCACCGCGAAGCGCTCGCCGGCCTGGCCGGCCGCGAACAGCTTGCCCGCGGTCGCACCGTAGAGGACCGTGTTGCCGATGATCGTGTTCTCGTTGGAGGCGAGGGTGCTCGCGGTCGTCAGGCGGACCACGATGGTGCCGCCGGAAAGCCCCTTGCCGACATAATCGTTGGCATCGCCGAACACTTCGAGCTTGAGCCCCTGAACCGCGAACGCGCCCAGAGACTGGCCGGCGGAACCGCGCAGCCGGACGGTGATATGGCCGGGCTGGAGCCCGTCCATCCCGTAGCGCCGGGTGATCATCGAGCTCAGCTTGGTGCCGATGGCGCGATGGGTGTTGCGGATGTTGTAGGCGAGCTGGATTTTTTCTCCCCTCTCCAGCGCGATCGCCGCGTCCTTGATCATCTGGGCATCCAGCGTCTCGGGAACTTCGTTGCGGCCCTCCAGGGTGCAGTAGTGCGAATCCTCGCCGGGATCCGCCTGAACGAGGAGCGGGTTGAGATCGAGATCGTCGAGATGCGCGCTGCCGCGGTGGGTCTGACTCAGCAGCTCGGTCCGGCCGATGATTTCGGTGAGCCGCCTCGCGCCGAGCCGGGCGAGGTGCTCGCGCACCTCCTCGGCGATGAAGCTGAACAGGTTGACCACCTTCTCCGGCGTGCCGGTGAAGCGCGCGCGCAGGCGCTCGTCCTGGGTGCAGACGCCGACCGGGCAGGTGTTGGAGTGGCACTGGCGCACCATGATGCAGCCCATCGCGACCAGCGAAGCCGTGCCGATGCCGAACTCTTCGGCGCCGAGCAGCGCGGCGATCACCACGTCGCGCCCGGTCTTGAGCCCGCCGTCGACCCTGAGCACCACCCGGTGGCGGAGCTGGTTGAGGGTCAGCACCTGATTGACCTCGGAGAGCCCCATCTCCCAGGGGAGGCCGGCGTATTTGATCGAGGATTGCGGGCTTGCCCCGGTTCCTCCGGAATGGCCCGAGACCAGGATCACGTCCGCCTTGGCCTTGGCGACGCCCGCCGCGATCGTGCCGATGCCGCTCTGCGAAACCAGCTTCACGCAAACCCTGGCATCGGGGTTGATCTGCTTGAGATCGTAGATGAGCTGCGCCAGATCTTCGATCGAGTAGATGTCGTGATGGGGCGGCGGAGAGATCAGGGTCACGCCCGGCGTGGAATGCCGCAGCCGCGCGATCATCTCCGAGACCTTGATGCCGGGGAGCTGACCGCCCTCGCCCGGCTTGGCGCCCTGGGCGATCTTGATCTCGATCTCGCGGCAGTTGTTCAGGTATTCGGCGGTCACCCCGAAGCGGCCGGAAGCGACCTGCTTGATCGCCGAGCTCGCGTTGTCGCCGTTGGGCCGCGGCTTGTAGCGGGTCCGGTCTTCGCCGCCCTCGCCGGAATCCGACTTGGCGCCGATCCGATTCATCGCGATGGAGAGCGTTTCATGCGCCTCGGGGCTGAGCGCGCCCAGCGAAATTCCGGGCGCGACAAGGTGCTTTCTGATCTCGGTGATCGACTCGACCTCCTCGATCGGCACCGGGTCGCGCTTGAACTGGAACCCCATCAGGTCGCGCAGGTGAATCGGCGGCGCGTTTTGCGTACCTTCCACGAACTTGCGGTAGGTGGCGAAGGAATCGTTCGCGACCGCGGTCTGCAGGATATGCATCTGCCGGCCTTCGAAGGCATGCGCCTCGCCGTTCTGGCGGAAGCGGTAGAAACCGCCCACCGGAAGCGCGGTGGCACCCTCGGAGAAGGCACGGTGGTGCAGCGTCAGCATCTTTCGACGGATTCCATAGAGCCCGATACCCGAGATGCGCGAGTTCAGGCCCGGGAAATAGCTGTTGACCAGCCAGCGGCTCAGCCCGACGGCCTCGAACTTGTAGCCGCCCCGGTAGGACGACAGGATCGAGATGCCCATCTTGGACATCACCTTGAGCAGCCCCTGGTTGACGGCCTCCTGATAGCGCCGGAGGCAATCTTCCAGCGCGCGGTCGCCGAACAGGCCGCGGCGATGCCGGTCCGCGATGGTGTCGTTGGCGAGATAGGCGTTGACCGTCGTCGCGCCGACCCCGACCAGCACCGAGAAATAGTGGACGTCGATGCACTCCGCGCTCTCGACATTGAGCGAGGTGAAGGTCCTGAGCGACTGCGCGACGAGATGGCTGTGGACGCCGCCGACAGCGAGAATCGAGGGGATCGCCGCGCGGTCCGGGCTGATGTTCCGGTCGGTCAGGATCAGATGGACCGCGCCGCCGCGCACCGCATCCTCGGCCTGGCGCTGGATCCGGTACATCGCGCGCCTGAGCGACAGGTCGTCGTCGTTGTTGCGGAAGGTGCAGTCGATCTCGACCGCGCTGTCGCCGAGATACCCGCGCATCGCCGCGAACTCGGCGTTGGTCAGCACCGGGGAATCGAGCTGCAGCAACCGCGTCTGGCTCTCGTTCTGGTCCAGGACGTTGCCGAGATTGCCGAGCCGGGTCCGCAGGCTCATCACGCGGTACTCGCGAAGGGAATCGATGGGCGGGTTGGTTACCTGGCTGAAGGACTGGCGGAAGAAATGATGCAACCCGCGGTAATGGTCCGACAGCACGGCGAGCGGCGTGTCGTCGCCCATCGAGCCGACCGCTTCCTTGCCGTCCTCGATCATCGGCTGAAGCAGCAGCTCCATTTCTTCCAGCGTGTAGCCCGCGGCGACCTGCCGCCGCCTGAGCTCGTCGCCGCTGAAGTCGATCTTGGGTCCGGTGCCGGTCTTGATCAGCCCTTCGAGCACGGTGATGTTGCCGAACCACTCGGTGTAAGGGTAAGCGTTCGCCAGCTCGTGCTTGATCTCGCGGTCGTGGTAGAGCCGCTTTTCCTCCAGGTCGAGGGCAATCATCTCGGCCGGCCCGAGACGGCCCTTGGCGACGATACGGGCTTCGCTGACCCGCACCATTCCGGTCTCCGAGCCCACCAGCAGCAGGTCGTTGTCGAGCACCGAGTACCGCATCGGGCGAAGCCCGTTGCGGTCCATGGCGGCGACCACCCAGCGGCCGTCGGTGGCGGCGATCGCGGCCGGCCCGTCCCACGGCTCCATGACGCAGTTGAGGTAGCTGTAAAAGGCTCCGATCTCGGGCTCGATGTCGGTTTTCTTGGACCACGCGGCGGGGATCAGCATGGAGCCCACATGGGGCGCGGAACGTCCGGCCCGCACGAGCAGCTCGAAAACGTTGTCGAGCGACGCGGAGTCCGACCCGCCCGGTTCGATGACCGGCTTGAGGTCGTCGGTGAAGCGGCCGAAGACTTCGGCGTCCATCCGCGTCTCGTGGCTCTTCATCCAGTTGACGTTGCCGCTCAGCGTGTTGATCTCGCCGTTATGGGCGAGCATGCGGAACGGCTGGGCAAGCCGCCAGGTCGGGAAGGTGTTGGTCGAATAGCGCTGGTGGTAGACCGCGAACCGCGACTTGAAGCGCTCGTCGAGCAGGTCGGGATAGAAGTCGGTGAGCTGCTCGGCAAGGAACATGCCCTTGTAGATCACCGACCGCGTCGACAGCGAACAGATATAGAAGTCGTTGATATTCTCCGCGCGGACCTGGTTCTCGATGAGGCGGCGGATGATGTAGAGGTCGGTCTCGAACTTCGCGGGAGGAACCTCGGCATTGCCCGCGATCATGATCTGCTCGATCTCGGGCCGGGTGGCGTTGGCTTTCTCGCCGATCACGTCGACATCGATGGGGACCTGGCGCCAGCCGTAGATCTGGTAGCCGAATTTCAGGATTTCGGATTCGACGATGCAGCGGCAGCGCTCTTGCCCGGTCAGATCGGTGCGCGGCAGGAACACCATGCCGACCGCGAGCGGGCCGTCTCCGAGACTGTGGCCCGTGCGCTCGATGTGCTCCTTGAAGAAGTCCTTGGGGATCTCGACATGGATACCGGCCCCGTCGCCGGTCTTGCCGTCGGCGTCCACCGCGCCGCGGTGCCAGACCGCCTTGAGCGCCTCGATCCCGGCTTCGACGACATCGCGCCGCGGAACGCCGTCGATCGCCGCGACCAGGCCCACGCCGCAGCTGTCATGCTCCAGCGCCGGGTCGTAAAGGCCTTCGCGGGCGAGGCGCTCGGCGTTCTCTCGCCAGAGCGCGATGGACCGCGCGCCATCGGGCACGAAATTGCCGCTCATTCCATCCTCCCCGCCGCGCTCATGCCGCTTCGTCCGCCTCGGCGTCAGCGTGGCGCCCCTCCACATAGGCATGGATTGCATCGGCCGCGTCCCGCCCGTCGCGGATGCCCCAGACAACGAGCGACGCCCCGCGGACGATATCTCCGGCCGCGAACACCCCGTCGACCGCGGTCATCATCGTCCGGTGGTCGATCTGGACGGTGCCCCACCGGGTCACCCGCAGCTCCGGCGCGCCGAACAACGTGGGCAGATCCTCGGGATCGAAGCCGAGCGCCTTGATCACCAGATCGGCGTCGGTGACGAAGCTCGACCCATCGATGGGCTCCGGTGTCTGACGCCCGGCGGCGTCGGGCACGCCGAGATGGATCCGGAGCGCGCGTACCCCGGCGACCGTGTCGTCGCCGACGAAGGCCTCGGGCGTCGCCAGCCAGGCGAACCTGACCCCCTCCTCCTCGGCGTACTGCACCTCGCGCCGCGAGCCCGGCATGTTCTCGCGGTCGCGCCGATAAAGGCAGGTGACCGATTTCGCGCCCTGGCGCACGGCGGTACGCACGCAGTCCATCGCCGTGTCGCCGCCGCCGATCACCACGACATCCTTGTCCGCCGCGTCGAGCCGGCCGTCGTCGAAGGCGGGAACCGTGTCGCCGAGGCCCTTGCGGTTCGATGCGATGAGATAGTCGAGAGCGGGCACGATATTGCCGAGCCCGCCGCCGGGCACCTGGATGTCGCGCGCCAGGTACACCCCGGTCGCGATCAGCACCGCTTCGTGCCGCTCGCGGATTTCGTCGAGGCTCGCGTCGCGGCCGACTTCGAAGCCGCGGTGAAACAAGACGCCGCCTTCTTCGAGGAGCGCGACCCGGCGCGCCACGATGGTCTTTTCGAGCTTGAAGTTGGGAATGCCATAGACCAGCAGCCCGCCCATGCGGTCGTGACGGTCGTAGACGTGGACTTCGTAACCACGCAGGCGAAGCTGCTCCGCCGCCGCCAGCCCCGTCGGTCCGGCGCCGATGACGCCGACGGAGCGGCCGAGTTCGCGCGGCGGTGTCGGCGGCTTGACCCAGCCCCGCTCGAAAGCGGTGTCCGTGATGTATCGCTCCACGGAGCCGATGGTCACCGTGCCGTGGCCGGACTGCTCGATGACGCAATTGCCTTCGCACAGCCGGTCCTGGGGACAGATCCGGCCGCAGATTTCGGGCATGTTGTTGGTCGCCGACGACACCTCGTAGGCTTCCGCAAGCCGCCCCTCCGCGGTCAGCATCAGCCAGTCGGGGATGTTGTTGTGCACCGGGCAGTGGATCTGGCAGTAGGGCACGCCGCATTGCGAGCAGCGGCTGGCCTGCTCCGCCGCGCCGTCGGTGGTGAAGATGTCGTAGATCTCGTCGAAGTCCGCGCGGCGGGTCTCGGCGTTCCGCTTCTCCGGCGTCGCCTGCGGAAGATCGACGAACTTCAACATATGGCCGGACATGCGTGCTTCGTCTCCCCTCTGCCGCGGCGTTTGCCGTTGTCTCCGCCGTCGTGGCAGCGCGCCCGGCCGACACCGCCAAGCCTGTTTTCGGAGAGCCGTGTCGACCGAACTTCCTGCCCCTCAATCTAACATGGAATACACGAAAAGCAAGACGAATAGGTCATAGATACTGCCATAAATAAATGTGGATTTTCCGCGCCACAGCGCGATATCGGGTCGTTCGGCGCGGAATTCCTGAAATTTAGTTCCGAATTGGGACTAAATTGGGCGGCTTTGGCCTTGCCATCTCGATTCCGCTATTGTGGACGATCCGCAAACCGGGGGAGCCGGCCTTGACGCTGCTTCAGCTCGCCATGATCGCGGTGGTGCAAGGCATCACGGAATTCCTGCCGATCAGCTCTTCGGGCCATCTCCGCCTGATCCCGTTGTTTGCCGACTGGCCGGACCAGGGGCTGGCAATAGACATCGCGGTGCATGTAGGCACGCTGTTTGCGGTGCTTGCATATCTGTGGCGGGACGTTCTCGAGATGCTCGCCGGTCTCGTCCGGATCAGATCGGGCATGGCGCATCCCGGCGTTCGCCTGATCGTCTACCTGGTTGTCGCCACCGTCCCGGTCGTGGCGGCGGGCTATGCGGCGACCGAGTTTCTCGGCACGTCGTGGCGCAACAGCCTCGAGGTCATCGCCTGGGCCACCTTCGGTTTCGGGCTCTTGCTCTATCTGTCCGATCGCGTCGGGCTCACGGTGCGCCGCGTGGAGCACATCGGTCTGGCCACGGCATTCGCGATGGGGCTGGCGCAGGTATTTGCGCTGATCCCCGGGGCGAGCCGCGCCGGCGTCACGATGACCGCGGCCCGTGTGCTGGGGTTCGAACGGCGGGATGCGGCCCGGTTTTCGATGCTGATGTCGATCCCCACCATCGTCGCGGCCGGCGCCTTCGCAGGGCGGGAACTCGTCCAGTCGGGCGATCCGGTGCTGCAATCCAGCGCGCTGCTGGCGGCGGGCATCGCGTTCGTCACGGCGCTGATTGCGGTCGCCGCGATGATGGGGTGGCTCAGGCGGGCGACTTTCACGCCCTTCGTGATCTATCGCCTGATCCTCGGCGCGGTTCTGCTCGGGTTCGTCTACCTCTAGCCGGGCGGGCGGCCGCCGCGGCGGCGATAGCGCGCGAGATATCCGGGAGCCACCGCCTCGAGCGGGGTGGGCGCGAGGCCCAGATCCTCCAGCCCGGGCGCGTCTCCGGCGGCGACGTTGTCGCACGCCAGCATCCGGATCTGGTCGCGGGTGAGAAGCGGCGGAAATGGCGAGAGCTCCATCAGCCCGGCCGGAAGCATGGCAAGGATGCCGGGAACCGGCAGCAACGGTCGCCGCCTCCCGATATGGCGCAGCAACGTTTCCATCAGCTCCCTGAAGCTGTAGACCTCGGGCCCGCCGAGTTCGTAGATGCCGCCGGCGGTCCCATGGTCCTCGACGATGCGCGCGATGCCGGCCGCGACATCGCCGACATAGACGGGCTGGAACCTTGTATTTCCGCCTCCGATCAGAGGCAGGGCGGGCGCCAGGCGCGCGATCCACGCGAAGCGATTGAGAAAATCGTCTTCTGTTCCGAAGACGATGCTCGGGCGGACGACCGCGGCGCCGGGGAATGCGTCCCGCACTGCTTCCTCGCCGGCCGCCTTGCTCCGGGCATACGCCGCCGGCGAGTCCGGCGCGGCGCCGATCGCGGAGACGTGGACCATACGTTCGACGCCGGCGGCGGCGGCGGCTCGCGCGATCCGCCCCGCCCCGTCGGCATGAACCGCGTGGAAACGCTGCGCCCCCGCCTCGTAGAGCACGCCGACGAGATTGATCGCCGCATCGGCGCCCTCGACCGCGGCCGCCACCGAGGCGTCGTCGCGGATGTTGGCCGCCATCGGCGTGATCTGGCCGACATCCCCCAGGGGTTTAAGGAACAGCGCACGGTCCGGCCGTCTGACCGCGACCCGGACGCGATAGCCGCGGCGGGCAAGCTCTCCCACGGTATAACGGCCGACGAAGCCGGACCCGCCAAACACGGTTGCTGTGGGCGTAGACATCGAGCTCCCCTCGAACGGGCGGCTAATATCGGCTGGCGTCGAACCCGTCAACAGCGCTGCTTCGTTTCCTGCCCCGGCCGCGAAAGCGGTTGACAAGCCGGCGGCGGCTGGCGTACGGACCCGCGCAGCGGGGGTCCGGTCGCCGTTTGGCCCAGGTGGCGGAATTGGTAGACGCGCAGGTTTCAGGTACCTGTGACCGCAAGGTCGTGGAAGTTCGAGTCTTCTCCTGGGCACCACCGGATCGCGCCGCTTCCGGTTCCTCGGGTCCCCGACGGGGCGGCGGTATTGCACCTATGGCGATAGAGATACACGAGGGCGACCTGCCCGCCGGCCTCGATTTCGGCGGCGCGGCCGCGGTCGACACCGAGACGATGGGGCTCAACCCGGGCCGCGACCGTCTGTGCGTGGTCCAGCTGAGCGCGGGCGACGGCAACGCCCACCTGGTGCGTTTCCGCAACGGCACCTATGACGCGCCCAATCTGATACGGCTGCTCGAAGACCCGGCGGTCACCAAGATTTTCCATTTCGCCCGCTTCGACATCGCCGTCCTGGAGCGCTATCTGGGCGTCCGGGCGGCGCCGGTCTATTGCACCAAGATTGCGTCGAGGATCGCGCGGACCTATACCGACCGCCATTCGCTGAAGGACCTCGCCGCCGAGTTGATCGGCGTCGAGATCTCCAAGGCGCAGCAATCGTCGGACTGGGGAGCGGAGACCCTGACGGAGGCGCAATGCCGATACGCCGCGGCGGATGTGCTTCATCTGCACGCGATCCGAAATGCGCTGGATGGAATGCTGGAACGCGAAGGGCGGTCCGATCTCGCCCGGCGCTGTTTCGATTTCGTCGGGCACAGGGCCGCTCTGGACCTCGGCGGCTGGGGCGAAGTGGATATTTTCGCCCATTGACGCCGCCGCGGCGCAAACCACCGGTTCGGCTGCGCAACCGGCCGAAATCGACTAGGATGCGCGATCGGGTTCAGTTGCAGGCGGCTGCGGCCGAACATCCGCCGGAGTGCCGATGGCCGAGGTGAAGAAGTTCAGATCCGCCGGTTCGCGAGAGGCCGCGGACATCGCCGTCGCCCGCCGGGTGCTGGAGACCGAGTGCGAGGGGCTTGCGGCGCTCGCGCGTTCCATCGATTGCGCATTCGCCGAGGCGGTCGAGGTCATGTCCCGCGCCCACGGCCAGGGGCGGGTGATCGTCACCGGCATGGGCAAGAGCGGGCATGTCGGTCGAAAGATCGCGGCCACCCTCGCCTCGACCGGCACCCCGGCGCTGTTCGTCCATCCGGCCGAGGCGAGCCACGGCGATCTCGGCATGATCACCGGCGGGGACGCTGTTCTCGCGATGTCCAACTCGGGCGAGACACCGGAACTTTCCGATATCATCGCCTATACCAAGCGGCACGCGATTCCGCTGGTGGCGATGACGGCGCGCTCGGAAAGCGCGCTTGCGGGCGCGGCGGACGTCCTGATCCCGCTGCCGGACACCGACGAGGCCTGCCCGCTCAACCTCGCACCCACCACGTCGACGACGATGATGGTGGCGCTGGGCGATGCGCTGGCGGTCGCGCTGCTGGAGCGGGTCGGGTTCTCGCAGGAGGACTTCAAGCTGCGGCATCCGGGCGGCCAGCTGGGCAAGCGACTGATCAAGGTCGAGCGGTTGATGCACAAGGGCGACCGCATCCCGCTCGCCCGCCCCGATATCGCCATGGCGGAAGCGCTGCTGATCATGACTTCGCACAGCTTCGGCTGCATCGGTCTTGTCGACGGCGAAGACAGGCTTGTCGGGGTCATCACCGATGGCGATCTCAGACGCAATATGGGCGAGCGACTGCTCCGGATGTCGGCAGCCGATGTAATGACCGGCCGACCGCGGACCATTCCGCCCGACTCGCTTGCCGATCAGGCGCTGCGGGTCATGAACGAAAACAGCATCACCAGCCTTTTCGTCGTGGAGGACGGCCGTCCCGTAGGTATTCTCCACATTCACGACTGCCTGCGCGCGGGAGTCGATTGAGGAAGCCGGGCATGGTATCGATTGCCCCGAGGCGGATGGAGAGCGGCTATTCCCGCTTCGTAGCCGTGATGAAGGTGGCGCTGCCGCTGGGCGCGGCGGTGGTGGTCACGCTTCTGTTTTCATGGTCCCAGATCTATGACATGCCCGAACGGTTGGAAATCGGCGCGACGAGAATAAGCGTTCCCGACTCGGCGAGCGGCCACAGGATGATCAACGCCCGATATTCGGGAACCGACCGGAACCGGAACCCCTATACCCTGGCCGCGGAGTCGATCGTCCAGCAGAAATCGGACCCGGACAGGATTATGCTCAACAGCCCCGAGGCCGACTTCACCACCGGCGCCGGCGCCTGGATTGCTGTGTCCGCCTCCAGCGGCAAGTTCGCGCGCGAGGCCCGACAGGTCGACCTGGAGGGCAATGTCAGCTTTTACCACGATTCGGGCTACCAGTTTCAGACCGGAGCGGCGACTATCGATTTCAGCCAGGCCATCGCCTGGGGCACCGCGCCCGTGACCGGCAGGGGCGAATGGGCGGACATGGAGGCCGCCGGATTCCGCATCAGCCGCGACGAGGACCAGTTGGAATTCGCCGGTCCGGCCCGTCTCATTCTCTTCCCCGAAACCGGGGAACGTCAGCCGTGAACGGACGCCGCGCGGCGATTGTCCTGATCGGCGTGCTGTTGAGCGCGCCTCAGGCACTTGCGCAGACCGGGGGCCTTCCCTTCCGGGACAGTTCCGGCCCGATAGAAATCGCCGTGGACGGCAGCGTCGAGTGGCAGCAAAAGACCAAGGTCTTCGTTGCCCGGGGCAATGCACGCGCGCGGCAGGGCGACGTGACCCTGCGGGCGGAGGTCCTCAGCGCGCATTACCGGAACGGCAAGGACGGCGGAACGGAGATCTGGCGCATCGACGCGGAAGGGGACGTCCGCATCCAGAGCCCCGACCAGATCGCGACGGGCCGCAAGGGAACCTACGATGTGGACAAGCAGTTGCTGGTCCTGACGGGGAAGCCCAGGTTCACGACCGGAACGGACCGGATCAGCGCCACGAGAAGCCTGGAATATTCGCAGAGCCGGAACCGAGCGGTTGCCCGAGGCAACGCGGTCGCGGTCCGGAACGACCGGAGCCTCAAGGCCGAAACGCTGACCGCGACCTTCGAACCGGACGGCAAGGACGGCGACAAGGTCAAGCGGATCGTGGCGGTCGGCCGTGTCGTCTTTACGTCCCCGACCGAGGTTTTTCACGCCGACCGCGCGGATTACGATATCGTTGCCGAGCGCCTCAAGCTTGAGGGTTCGGTACGCATCACCCAAGGGCGCAACGAGCTCAGAGGCCAGTCGGCGGAGTTGGATCTGAAGACCGGTACCAGCCGGATGAAAGGCGGGAAAGGCGGGGTACAAGGCCTGTTCGTTCCCAAGGCCCTGTCCCTCCCGGAAAGCGAAACCGACCGATCGGGAAAGGCAAGGAATTGACCGAAAATACCGGCGGCGGACCCCACCTGATTTCTCGTTCGAAGGGCTTGGAGGCGTTCTCGCTGGGCAAGCGTTTCAGGAAGCGTCCGGTGCTGCGCGATGTCAGTCTCAGGCTCGAGCGAGGCGAGGTCGTCGGCCTGCTCGGCCCGAACGGAGCCGGAAAGACGACTTCGTTCTACATCCTGACGGGGCTGATCCAGCCGGACACGGGCATCGTGACGCTTGACGGCCAGGATATCACCCGGCTCCCGATGTATCGCCGGGCGCGCATCGGCATCGGGTACCTGCCTCAGGAAGCCTCGATCTTCCGCGGCATGACGGTGGGGAACAATATCCGCGCGGTGCTCGACGTCACGGAGCCCGCGGCCGAACTCCGCGAGAGTCGCCTCGACGCGCTGCTGGGCGAGTTCTCGATCACCCATCTCAGGCACACGCCCGCACCGGCGCTGTCGGGCGGCGAGCGGCGACGGGTGGAGATCGCGCGCGCGCTCGCGAGCTCGCCGGGATACATCCTGCTCGACGAGCCCTTTGTCGGAATCGATCCTATCGCCGTCAACGACGTCCGCGCGCTCGTCGGTCATCTCAAGGACCGCGGTATCGGCGTGCTCATCACCGATCATAACGTCCGCGAAACGCTGGATATCGTGGACCGGGCCTACATCCTGCATGACGGTCGCGTGCTGATGGAAGGCGCGCCCTCCGAGATTGTCGCGAACGACGAAGTCCGCCGCGTTTATCTCGGCGAACGGTTCAGCCTTTGACGGAAGCGGCTCTTGCCGCCAACCGCGCTTTTCCACAGCCTGGATGGCGCTTGGCCCCGGCTCCACGTCGTGCTGTTGCGAACCGTCGGGAAAGGATGCAGACTCGCTTGGCGGTTTACTGGCGTGCTTGACTCGACGGTGGACCGAACAATAGGTTCCGCGCCCGCGTAAATCCGGCGGGAGACGGCGCCGGGGTGGCAGACCCGAAGGGAGCGCGTCCGGAAGACGGGCGCGTAAGCGTTTGAAAATCGGACTGACCGGTCGACACATGGATGTTGGTGAGCGGCTTCGCCGGCATGTAGAAGCCCGCCTCAACGACGGTGTCGCCAAGTACTTCGACCATGCGCTCGACTCGCATGTGGTCTTCGAGCCGGAAGGGCCGCTGGTACGGGCGGACATCTCGGTTCATGTCGGACGCGGGATCCAGGTCCAGGGTCACGGCGCGGCGGACGACGCACAAAGCGCGTTCGACCTCGCGATGGACCGGATCGCGAAACGGCTGCGGCGCAACAAGCGCCGTCTTCGCGACCACCATCGCAAATCGGGATCGGCGCGGCGCGAGGAAGCGCTCACCGCGCAGCACGTCATTTTGGCGGACCCCGCGGACGGGCCGGACGAAGAGCCCGAAGGCGGAAACCCCCTCGTTGTCGCCGAGACGGTTTCGGAAATCGAATCGATGACGGTGGGCGAGGCCGTCATGCGCATCGACCTCGCCGCGCAGCCGGTGGTGGTATTCCGCAACGCCGCCCATGGCGGTCTCAACGTGATCTATCGCCGCGGGGACGGGAACCTGGGCTGGCTGGACCCGTCGGGCGCGGACGGTGCGGAAGCCGGTCCGCGGAGCGACTAGAATGGAAATCGGCGACTTGCTGACCAGCGACCGGGTGGTCGACCGCCTGCCTGCCGCGAGCAAGAAACAGGTAATCCAGGAAATCTCTCGGCGAGCGGCGGACGTCACCGGGCTCGACGAGCGTACGGTGTTCAGCGTGCTGCTGGAGCGCGAGCGGTTGGGAACGACCGGCGTCGGCGAAGGGGTGGCGATCCCGCACGGCAAGGTCGCGGACCTCGACGGGCTTTGCGGCCTGTTCGTCCGGCTCGACCGGGCGGTGGATTTCGACTCGATCGACGACCGGCCGGTCGACCTCGTCTTCCTGTTGCTGGCGCAGGAGGGGGCGAGCGCGGACCATCTCAAGGCCCTCGCCAGGGTTTCGCAGCTGATGCGCGACCCCGCCGTGCGCGAGGGCCTGCGCGACGCCGCGGACGCCAAGGCGCTCTATACGATCCTTACTTCGGACACCCGGGATCGCGCCGCCTGATATCCGGCGATCCCCAGGGTCCGGCGCGCCGCCCCGGCGAAGGACAGCTACGCGTCGACGTCCTTGCCGTCCCCGGAGGCCCGGATTTCGATGACCTCTTCGCGACCGGACGCCGCGGGGCGGACAAGGTCGATATGGAGCAGGCCGTCGGCAAGCTCCGCGCCGATCACATCGATTCCCTCGGCGAGGACGAATGAACGCTGGAACTGGCGCGCCGCGATGCCGCGGTGCAGATAGGCGCGCCCGTCCGGGTCCGACTGCTTGCCGCGTATCGTGAGCTGCGAGTCGGCGACCGTGATCGCCAGGTCGTCGCGCCTGAAACCGGCCACCGCGAGAGTAATGCGGAGCGCGTCGTCGCCCGTATGCTCGATATTGTAAGGGGGATAGCCGTCGGCCGCGCTCCTGGAGACCCGGTCGAGCACCCGTTCGAGCTGGTCGAAACCGAGCAGGAACGGGCTGTTGAATACCGACATTCGTGACATTGCGGACCTCCTCTTCACGAGCGGGGCGCATACAATATGCCGCCGGGCCCGGCAGGCACCCGACGACGCGGCCGATCAGGCGCCGTCAAGAGGGATATGGGCCGGCATGGCGGCGGCGGCAAGGCTGCCCGCGGGCCGGTCGCCGGAAATCCGGCTCAGGCGCTCATTCGTCCCGCAACCGCCGCTCGAAGCGAGCGCGGCAGGCCGAGGACGACCCGGAGGCCGGGACGGTTGTCCTCGAGGTCGAGGCTGCCTCCATGCCGCTCGACGACCGCCGCGACCAGGCTGAGGCCGAGCCCCGCCCCGGGTGCGTTGCGCGAGGTCTCGACGCGGAAGAAGCGTTCCGCCACACGGTTCTTCAGGGCTTCGGGGATCCCGGGTCCGCGGTCGGAGACGGTTACGGTAACGCGATCGTCAAGCGCGCGCGCGGCAATCGTGACCGTTTCGCCGCCCGGCGAGAACTTGATCGCGTTGTCGAGCAGGTTGGCCAGTGCCTGGAACAGAAGGTCGCGGTCTCCCCGGATCCGCCCCGCCCGTTCCGGCGTCGCGTCGAGCTCGACCGCGCGCTCGTCCGCGAGGGGTGCATAGAGTTCGGCGACATCGCCGACCAAGCCGTCGAGGTCGAAGGTCTCGACCTGCCCGGTCTCGACCCCGGCTTCGAGCCGCGCGATCCGGAGCAGCGAGTTGAAGGTCTTCAGCAGCGCGTCGGCTTCCTCGATGGTACGGGCGATGGCGCGGCGATAGGCCTCCTCGTCTCCCCGGTCGGCGAGCGTCAGCTCGAGACGGCCGCGCAGCCGGGCGAGCGGGCTCCTCAGGTCGTGGGCGATGTTGTCGCTGACCTCGCGGACGCTCGCCACCAGCTGCGCGATCCGGTCGAGCATCTCATTGAGGTTCGCGGCCAGCCGGTCGAACTCGTCGTCCGTCCCCCGCGTCGGGATCCGGCGATCGAGCGCGCCGGCCATGATTTCCCCGCTCGTCTGGTTGATCGCGTCGATGCGCCGCAGCATCGGCCGGCTGACCAGCACGCCGCCGGCGATGCTCAGCACCAGCGCGAGCGCGATCCCCCAGCCGATGGACTCGCGGAACCGCGCGTCGATCTCCAGCCGCTCCCGGATGTCGCGCCCGACGAGAAGGCGCAGCCCGCCGGTAAGCTCGAATATCCGCGCGCGGCCGAAATCGACGGCGCCGCGCTGATCCGCGTATTCGAGCTTGAAGGTAAGCCAGCCGTCGGGCTCGGGCTTTTCCCTGGGCCAGGCGCTGAGGTTCCCGGCGAGCGGGCGAAGGTTGGCGTCGGTCAGGAGATAGAGCCCGCGGCTCGCCCGCGCCTGGGATGTCCGGCGGTTGAGCGCGCGCACCAGGCCTATCGTGCCGAACTGCGAATACTGCTCGGCGAGGCCGCGGATTTCGGCCTCGATCGCCTCGTCGGTCTGGCGCGCCATGAAGCCGGCGGTGGACCAGTAGAGAAATCCGACCAGGACCACGGCGGAGACCCCGAACAGTCCGAAATAGATCAGGGTCAGCCGGAAGGTGGTGCTGCCGAGCAGCCTAGGCCGCATTTCCCGCTCCGGTTTCCCCGACCGTCGCCCATCGGCGCGGAACGCTAGGCCGTTTCCGCACGGAGCCTGTATCCCGCGCCGCGCACGGTCTCGATGAGCGGGCGATCCGATCCGGCATCGACCTTGCGCCGGAGCCTGGAGATATGGACGTCGATGACATTGGTCTGGGGATCGAAATGATAGTCCCAGACGTTCTCCAGCAGCATCGTCCGGGTTACCACGCGGCCCGCGCTGCGCATCAGGCATTCCAGCAGCTGGAACTCGCGGCGCTGCAGGTCCACGGGGCGTCCGGCCCGGGTGACGCGTCGCGCGAGGAGGTCCATCTCTAGATCGCCCACCCGCAGCACGGTCTCCTGCACCGCCGTCGCGCCGCGCCGGAGCAGCGCGTCGACCCGGGCGCGCAGCTCCGAGAAGGCGAACGGCTTGACCAGGTAATCGTCGGCCCCGGCCTCCAGCCCGGCGACCCGGTCGGCGACTTCGCCCTTGGCGCTCAGGAAAAGGACCGGCGTCGCGCGGCCGGCGCTTCGCATCGCCTCGACGATGGCGATTCCGTCGAGCTCCGGCAGCATGCGGTCGACCACGGCGACGTCGTAGTCGCCGCCGAGCGCGAGTACGAGCCCGTCGCGCCCGTCATGGGCCACATCGACCGCGAACCCGCCCTCGGCAAGCCCCTTGGCGATGAACCCCGCCGTCTCGGTGTCGTCTTCGATGATCAATGCGCGCATCGCAGAACCGGTTCGGCCGTGGCGCCGCCGGCGACCGGACAGCCGAAAGCCGGGACCGTCTTCACGGCCCCGGCTTCGACCGGTCGCGCGGACCGTATCGTCTACTCTACGCGTCGGCGAAGCGGACCGCCACGATGCGATCCTCGCCCTTGCGGTCGATCGTCAGCAACACCGCCTTGCGGCCGTCCTTGCGGGCCTGCTCGACCGCCCTGACCGCGTCGGCGGCGGACTTGACGGGCGTGTAGGTGACGCGCTCGATCACGTCGCCCGCGCGCACGCCCCGGGCCCAGGCCGGGCCGTCGGGATCGACATGGCGGACCAGCGCGCCCTTTGCCGCTTCGTCGAGCCCGAAGCGGGACCGCGCGGCGGGGTCGATATCGGCGACCGTGATGCCGGTGCCGGCAATCCCCTCCTTCGCGGGTTTGGCGGGCAGGCTCGCGACTTTCTGGCTGGTCGGCATCAGCCCGGTAGTGACCGAGAGCGTCATCGCCTTGCCCTCGCGCAGGATGGCGACTTCCACGACCTTGCCGGTTTCGGTCCCGGCGACGAGACGCGGCAAATCGCGGAACTTGGCGACCGCGTTGCCGTCCCACTTGGCGATGATGTCGCCCTGGAGCAGGCCGGCATCGCGCGCCGGACCGGTCTCCGTGACCGAAGCCACCAGGGCGCCGGCCGCCTCCTTCATGCCGAGGCTTTCGGCGATGTCGGGGGTGACGGGCTGGATCTGGACCCCGAGCCAGCCGCGCTCGATCTTGCCGTCGGCGCGAAGCGCGGCGATCACCTGCCGGGCGTCGTTGGACGGGATGGCGAAGCCGATCCCCACATTGCCGCCGTTGGGCGAATAGATCGAGGCGTTGACGCCGATCACCTTGCCCCCGGCGTCGAAGGCGGGACCGCCGGAATTGCCCTGGTTGATGGGGGCGTCGATCTGCAGGAAGTCGACCAGCGAGCCGCCGCGGAGGTCGCGCCCGCGCGCCGACACGATACCGGCCGTGACCGAGCCGCCGAGGCCGAACGGGTTGCCGATGGTCATCACCCAGTCGCCCGCGCGGATCTTGTCGGAATCGCCGAACTCGACGACGGGAAGCGGCCGCCCGGCATCGATCTTCAGAAGGGCGAGATCGGTCTTGGCGTCGCGGCCGAGCAGCCTGGCGTCGAAGGAATCGCCGTCATGCAGCCTGACCCGGATGCTGCGCGCGCCGGCGACGACATGGTTGTTGGTCACGATGTGGCCGTCGCGGTCGACGATGAACCCGGAGCCGACGGCCGACATCCGGTGATCCGGCCTCATCGGAGGCATGCGGAAATCGGGCGCGTTGCGGCCGAAGAACCGCTCCATGAACTCGCGGAACGAACCCTCGGGCTGGCCGAAGAAGGGGTTGGGCCCCGGCATGTCGTCGGACTTGCCGACGCTGGCCGGCGCGGTGCCGCGGTCGGTCGCGATGTTGACCACGGCGGGTCCGACCCGTTCCGCGATGTCGGCGAAACTCGCCGGCGCGGGGCGCGCATGCGCGAAGCCGGATGCCGCGGTCACCATAGCCGCGGCCAGCGCGCCGGGCAGGATCACCCGGTGCAGGACTCGTTTGTCGAGCGTCAAACAGGCAGTCATTGATCAATCTCCCGAAAATTTCCTCGTCCGGGAGATAACGCGTCAGCCTGAAGGCCGTCTTACCGCAACATGAAACTTGCGTAAGGTGGGTGTTTTAGGGTCGGCGCGGACCGTCGCCGACATAGCGGTCCATGCCGATATCGGTCTCCCAACTCTTCTCCCAGGCTTCGACAAGCCAGGGTCGGATGGTCTCGAACCGGGCCGCGACTTCGCTTTGGTCGGCGCGCAGACCGTCCATGACCGCCTCGACCGAATCACGCAGCATCCCGGCGTCGATCGTCGCGAGCCGCCCCCCCTCGACCGCAATCCGGCCCTCCACGATCACCGTGTCGAGCGCCGATCCGGTCTCGGTATAGACCATCTGGCGGGCGGCGCTGTTGAGCGGGAGCAGCGTCGGCCGGTCGAGGTCGTAAAGACAGAGATCGGCCCGCATGCCGGGCGAGAGAGCGCCGATTTCGCCGGCGAGCCCGACCGCCGCCGCACCGCCCAGCGTCGCCGCGCGCATCGCCTCGGGCGCATCGGGCGTATCGAGGCCAATGTCGCCGCGCGCATCGCCTCGGGCGCATCGGGCGTATCGAGGCCAATGTCGCCGATCGCCGCGAGCCCGCAAAAGAGCTTCATCGCCTGGAACATGTTCTGCACGTCCGAGCACGCGCAGTTGTCGCAGCCGAGCGCGATTTCCACCCCCGCTTTGCGATAGTGCTGGATGGGGGCAACGCCCGACTTCGACTTCATGTTGCTCGCGGGGTTGAGCACGACCCGCCCGCCGGCCTCGGCCAGGGCGTCGATCTCGCCCTCCGTGAACCAGATCGAGTGGGCGAGCGCGAGTCGCGGGCCGAGCAGGCCGGCTGCGCGCATGTACTCGATCTGCGAGCCGCCATGCGCGCCCAGATGGGTGCGCGAGGCGATGACCTCGGGCCGCGATTCGTACATGTGGCTCAGAACCGGGAGATCGTGCCTCTCCGAAAGTTCGGCGATGCCGGCCAGCAACTCGGGCGAGGACATGATGGCGCTGGTCGGGCCGAGCGCCCACGAAAACCGCTCGCGCTCCAGGCCGATCCGGTCGATCTGCCGGCGCACCATGTCGAGCGGTTTCTCGCCGCCCGCAACGCCGACGGGCGAGCCGAGACAGGCGTGGTACTCCTCCGGCACGAGCTCGCGCCAGTAGGGGATCCGGTCGACGGCGCGCCGGTCGCCGATCTGCAGGGAGAAGACGGTGCGGATACCGATCTCGTCATAGGCCTCCAGCACGGCGTCGAGCAATGCGTCGTCGAACGGGTACAGGGTGAGCATGTCCTGCACGGTGGTGATCCCGGCGAGCAGGCATTCGGCCGCGCCCAGCAGTGTCCGCGCGCGGACTTCGTCTGCGCTGCGGATCGGGTATTGCGGCGGCAGCGCGTTGACGAACCACATCTGCAGCGGCATCGGATCGAACACGCCCTTCAGCAGCACGTCATGCGAGTGGTAGTGGGCGTTCACGAAACCCGGCACGACCAGGCGGCGTCGGGCGTCGACGATCCGGTCGGGCGGCGCGCCGCCCGCGAGCGCCGCCCGGAGGCCGGGCTCGACGCGGGCGATCCGCGCCCCTTCGATCAGGATGTCGAGCGCCGCCGGGCGGTCGCAATCGCCGTCATGATCGTAGACCAGCCCGCCTTCGACGAGAATCCGTTCGGCCGCCATCCCCCGCCCCCGGACCCTCAGCCGCGCACGATGTAGTCGCGCAGCGCGTCCGCCTCGGCCATGACCCCGTCGATGCGGCTCTTGACCACGTCGCCGATGCTGACGATGCCGACCAGCCTGCCGTCCTCGACGACCGGCAGATGGCGGAAGCGCCTGTCGGTCATCAGCGCCAGGATCTCGCGGTCGCTGTCGCCGGGCGCGCAGGTCTCGACCGGGCTCGCCATGCAGATCTCGATGCGGCAGTCGAGGAAGGCCGCACCCTGTTCGGCCAGACCGCGCACGATATCGCGCTCGGAGACGATCCCGACCAGCGCCCCGCCGCCGTCGGTCACGACCAGCGCGCCGATCATCCGCTCGGTGAGCATGGCCACCGCGTCGGCAATCGTCGTGCCGGGTGCCACGGTGGCGACTTCGCTGCCCTTCGCCCTGAGGATCGCGCGAACATCCATGATCGGTTTCCTGATTGGTGGCATTGCGAGCCACAAGAATATCGGTTTCCCCGCCTGGCGAGTCCAGAAAGGCGGAGACGTGACACGGCGGGGGCGTTGCCGTTGAATGGCCGCATCCCGCAGCACCCGAAGAGGAAGCCTTGTCCGACCGCATTACCCTTGCCGCCGAAGACGGCCACGCACTCGAAGCCTGGCGCTCGGCCCCCGAACAGCCCCTGGGCGGCATCGTGGTGCTGCACGCGATCTACGGCCTGACCTCCCACATGGCCGATGTCTGCGACCTGTATGCCGAGGCCGGGATCTCGGCCATCGCGCCTGCCCTTTACGACCGGTCGGACAAGGGCGTCGTCTTCGGTTACGACGCGGCGGGACGCGCCGGCGGCATGGCCCGGCGCGAAGGGCTCGCCGAGACGACGGTCATGAAGGATGTCGAGGCGGCGCTCGATGCGCTCCGCCCGGCGGGGCCGGTCGCCGTACAGGGGTTCTGCACCGGCGGGACCTGGGCCTGGATCGCCGCCTCCCGCCTCGTCCTCGACGCGGCGGTGATCTACTACGGCAGCGACGTCTACGAGCATCGCGCGCTGTCACCGGGCTGCCCGGCGATCCTGCATTACGGCGATCGCGACGTCGTGGTCCCGTTCGACGAGGTCGAAGCGATCCGCGACGCCCATCCGGGGCTCGAATTCCACGTCTATCCGGGCGCCGACCACGCGTTCTTCAACCCGGAGCAGGAGAGCCACGACGCGGAAGCGGCCGCCGCCGCGCACCGGCGCAGCGTCGCTTTCCTCAAGACCCGCTTCGGCGATGCCGGATGACGACCGGGGCGCGCGCGGGTCGGCCCTGACCCGGCGATGACCGCGCAAGGAGAAGCTCCCCGCGGCGGCTGGCTCGACCTCATGCGGGGCGGGCGGAGCGTCTTCACGATCCTCCTCAACCTCGCGGTCATCCTGCACGGGGTGAACACCTTCGTGCTGTCCACCGTGATGCCGTCGGTGATCGCGGATGTAGGCGGGGCGGCCTACTACGCATGGCCCGCGATGATGTACCTGATCGGGACCATCGTGGGCGCGGCGAGCGGGACGCCGGTCCGCGCCGCCCTCGGACGGCGCCACGGCTATGTCGCGTCCGGCCTCGTCTTCGTCGCAGGCAGCGCGGTCGCCGCGCTCGCGCCCTCGATGGCTTTCCTGCTCGCCGGTCAGCTTCTGCAGGGGTTCGGCGGCGGGCTGCTGCTGTCGCAATCGATGGCGCTGGTGCGCGAGATCTACGAGGGTCCGCTGCGCGGGCGCATTCTCGCTCTCATCAACGCGACCTGGGTCGCGGCGGCGATGATCGGCCCGGCCGAGGCCGGCTTTTTCGCGGCCATAGAGTGGTGGCGGGGCGCCTTCTGGGTGGCGGTTCCGTTCGCCCTGCTGGTCTGCGCGCTGGGATGGCGCTACGTGCCGCCGTCGGGCGAACGGGGAAAGCGGGCGGGTTTCCCCATCCGCAGGCTGGGGCTCATCGCGGCGGGCGTGCTCTGCGTCGCCGCCGCCGGGCAGATCGAGTCGATCCCGGCCGGCATCGCGCTGGTGATCGCCGCCTGCGCGCTGATCTGGGTCACGATGCGGCTGGACGGGAGGTCGGACAACGCGCTCTTCCCGCGCCGCGCCCTGTCGCCCCTCACCGATGTCGGCGCCGCGTACTGGATGTTCATGACGCTGGCCTTCACCCAGATCGCGCCCTCGGTCTTCCTGCCGCTGCTGCTCGGAGCGCTGCACGACGTGCCGCCGCTCTGGGTCGGCTACTACAACATGCTCATGTCGATCGCATGGTCGGTGGGCTCCTTCTCGGTCGCCCACGTGACTCGCCGCGGCACGACCAAGCGGGCGATCGCGGTGGGCTTCGTCGTCTCCACCGTCGGGCTTGCCGGAATGGCCGTCGGGGTCGAGGGCCACCCGCTGTGGCTGCTGGCGGTCTGGTCGATCGTCATCGGGCTCGGGATCGGGATATCCAACGTGCTCGCGATCACCTGGACGATGTCGATCGCCGCCGAGGGCGAGGAGAGCCTGACGGCATCCGCGATACCGGCGATCCGCTCGCTCGGCCTCGCCTTCGGGGCGGCGGCGATCGGGCTGGTCGCCAACGCCTCCGGGCTGGGCGACGCGACCGATCCGGTCAGGGTGGCGCGCTCGCTCACCGCGGTCTTCGCGGTCTGCGCCTTCGCGCCGGTGGTGGGGTTCGCGATGACGTTCCTGTCCTTCGCCGCGAACGCGCGGCGACGCCCTACCGGATGAGCGGCCCGCCCCGGCGCTCCTCGCGCCAGGTGTTGTACCAGGCGGCGCCGAAGATGATGACGGCGCCGATGAGGATCGGCATGTCGAAGGCCTCGCCGAACAGGACGATGCCAAGGCCGACCGAGAGCGGCAGGCGCAGGAAATCGAACGGCACGACGAAGCTCGCATCCGCCGCCGCCATCGCGCGCGTCACGCAGTAATGAACCGCGTAGCCGGCGAGGCCGAGCCCGGCGATCGCCGGCAGATCGGCGAAATCCGGGGTGCGCCAGACGAACGCCGCGGGAATCGCCGAGAAGACCAGGACGAAGACGCTCATGTAGAAGACGACGACATTGCCGGACTCGCTGGACGACAGCCGCTTGGTCGCGATGAAGGCCGAGGCGTAGAAGAACGCGGCCGCCAGCACCGCCATCGGCCCGACGCCGAAGCCGAGTTCGGCCGGGCGGACGATGATCAGCGTCCCGACGAACCCCGCCGCGACCACCCCTATCCGCGGCAGGTCCACGCGCTCGCCGAGCACCGCGACCGCCATGATCGCGACGAAGATCGGCATGGTGAATTGGAGGGCGGAGAGCTCCGCGAGCGTCACCATGGTCACGCCGAAGAACCACGCCACGTTGCCGGTGTAGAGCAGCCCGTTCCTGAACCCGTGCAGGACCAGCCGGTCGGTCCTCGCCGCCGACAGCCCGGCGCGCAGCATCCAGGGCGTCATCAGGCCGAGATTGACGACGCTCCTGAGAAAGATCAGCTCGAGGACGTGGTATTGCGGAGTGAGGAAGCGGATCAGGAGCGCCATCGCGACCAGCGACGACGCCGCGCCGATCATGAAGAGCGCGCCCTCGACCTGTTTGGAGACTATGGCCAAGGCCGGAGGAGCGCCCTTCGATACGCCGCTTCGCGGCTACTCAGGGTGAGGGTACGGTGGGCGACCCGAAAGACTCCCTCATCCCGAGTAGGCGCGCCAGCGCCGTATCGAGGGACGCCTCTCAGCGGGAGAATCCGCCGGGGTTCCATCCAAAACGGAATCGCTACGCGGTCTGCGGTTCGAGAACCTTGACCGCGTTCTTCGCCGGGTTGTAGCGGTAGCGGAGCGTGCGGTCGAGATCGCAGCCGCACACCCGCACCAGCCGCGTCTCCAGCGGCCGGTCGAGCGAGTGGATGACGCCCTCGTTGTAGACATGGGCCTCGCCCTCGCGCAGCACGTATTTGCGGTCCACGGCGAGCTCGGCATGGCCCTCTCGCGAGCCGTCGTCGACGCGCCGCCACTCGGTCATCTCGACATGGTTCATCGCCATGCCATAGACCACCCAGGACGGGCCGTGGCAGTGGGGAGTATTGTTGGACGGCCCCCGGTTGGTATGCGCCATCACCCGGAAGCCGTGGGTCTCGTCGACATGGATGGTCTCCGCCCCGGACGGCTTGTCGGGGCCGAGATGGGCGGCGACGAAGTCCGGATCGACGAGCAGCTTCTCCAGATGGCGGGCGACCCGCTCGCGCCCCTCGGGGCCGAGATCCCCGTCGAGCGCGGCCCGCGCGTCGGCGCAGAAGTCTTCGAGGGTGTATGCCATCGACCGTCCTCCCCGGGGCACGCGGTCAGTCGACCCGTGCGTTCTCCGCGACGCCCCATTTGAGGCCCATCCCCTTGAGCCAGCGGCGATAGGCGACCGAGAACTTGTCGGCGCGGATGTGGAGCTCGTCCTTGAGGTCGAGCGGGATCTCGGCCGGGCGCTGGCTTTCGACGATCCACTTGTCCTGGCTGAACACCTTGTCCTGGCGGTCGATGATCTGCTGCTCGGTGACCTGGTCGCCGAAATTGATCGCGACCAGCAGCCACACCAAGCAGTCGTCGGGCGCCAGCGGGGTGACCGTCAGCATCATGCAGAACATGTTGTCGTCGCCGGTCTCCTTGGCGAAATACGCCGTGGTCGGGCGGTAGCAATGATAGGTGTAATGCGTCATCGCGGGGATGCCGCGGTGATCGGCGAAGGGCTGCCAGATCGGCACCCGCCCGGTGCGGATCCCGTCCTCGTCCTCGAACACGTCGTAGTCCTCGACGATGTCGGGCTTAGAGGGATCGCCGTTGATCATCGGATGGACGAAGGGGAAGTGCGGGATGTCGATGAAGTTCTCGACCGTGCGGAACGGGTTGGCGCGGAAGTTGTAGGGCCCGACGATCTGCTTGCGGTAGGCGTCGTCGGTCCATTCCGGGAAGGGCGGGACGTCGCGGTTGGGCTCGCCCATCGAGACCCAGAGGAAACCGTAGGCCTCCTTCGCGCGGTAGGCTTCGACACGGGCGCCCGCCGGCGGCGTCAGGTCGGGCATCGCCGGGATGAAGGTGCAGCGGCCTTCCTTGTTGTAGTGCCAGGCGTGGTAGGGGCAGGTGAGCTGGCCGTCCTTCACCGTCCCGAGCGAGAGCCTGGTGCCGCGATGGGCGCAGTGGTCCTTCCAGGCCATTACCTCGCCGCCCGAGCGCCACAGCACGAGATCGGTCCCGAACAGGCTCGCCGCCATCGTCGAGCCCTCGTCGAGGTCGGCCGCCCGGCCCACCGCCTGCCAGTCGTTCTTCAATACCGGATCGTCGATCATCGCGCCATTCTGCCGCCACGGGTCGGGCTAGTCCACGGGCGTTTGGACGGGCGGCGACCCCAACCGACCCGCGCCACGGATCGACCGCGCCACAGCGTCACCCCGGCCTTGAGCCTCGGCACGCCGGCATCCCTCCCACCGTCATGCCCGGACTCGTTCCGGGTATCCACGTCTCGCGGCATCGCGGTGTAAACCGGGAGCGGACGAGGCGACGGAGGGACGTGGATGCCCGGAACGAGTCCGGGCATGACGACGAAGAGGGGCGTGCCGGAGGACGCCGACACAGCCCGATTTTGTCTCCCCCCGTTGTCACCCCGGACTTGTTCCGGGGTCCAGGGAAGCCGGGCGACGACGGTGCCGGTGGCTCTGGACCCCGGACCCGTTCCCATAAGCGCTAACTTGTTTGTGGCGGTCATTTTGTCTAGGGTTTCCGGGTGTTTGGGCTCGGAGGCGTGGGATGGACGAGGACTGGGCGGTTCTGCGGTCTTTTCTTCCGGCCGGCTGGGAGGAGCTGGGGCGTTCGACCGGTGCGCTGAAGGGTCTGCGCAAGGACAAGTCTGCGGAGGCGGCGCTGCGGGTTCTTCTGCTGCATCTGGGCTGCGGTCACTCGCTGCGCGAGACGGCGCTGCGGGCGCGCAAGGCGGGTCTGGCGGAGTTGTCGGACGTTGCGCTTTTGAAGCGGCTCCGCAAGTCCTCGGGCTGGCTGCACGGTCTGTGCGTGGCGCTGTTCCGCGAACGCGGCCTGGCGCGGGCGGCGGCGCCGGGCTTGCGGGTGCGCGCGTTCGACGCCACCACGGTGCGCGAGCCCGGGCGGACGGGTTCGGTGTGGCGGGTGCATTACAGCCTGTGCCTGTCTTCGCTGGGCTGCGACTTCTTCGAGGTCACGCCGACCCGCGGCGCGGGCAGCGCGGAAGTTCTGTCGCGGTTTCCGATCCGCGAGGGCGACCATATCCTGGCCGACCGGGGCTACGCGACGGCGGCGGGGCTCCGCCACGCGTCGGCGGCGGGCGGGCGCATCGCGGTGCGGGTGAACACCGGCGCGTTGCCGCTGCGGACCCCCGAGGGGGCGCCGTTCGATCTTCTCGCGGCGGTGTCCGGGCTGACCCGCGCCGGGGCTGTCGGGTGGTGGCCGGTCGCCACCGCCGGGGAGGATGCGGTGCACGGCCGCGTCTGCGCGGTCCGCAAATCGACGCAGGCCGCCGCACGGGCGCGCAAGAGGGCGCGCCGCGAGGCGAGGCGGCAGGGCAGCAAGGTCCGCCCCGCGACGCTGGCCTTCGCCGATTATGTCATCGTCTTCACCACGTTTCGCGAAGAGTCCTTCAGCGCCCGCGAGGTTCTCGAATGGTACCGCCTGCGCTGGCAGGTCGAGCTGGTCTTCAAACGCCTCAAGTCGCTGGCCCGCCTGGGCCACCTGCCCAAGCGCGACGACGACAGCGCCCGCGCCTGGCTCTACGGGAAACTCCTGGTGGCGCTGCTCGCCGACAAGCTGGTCGACCACGCCCGCGCCGTTTCCCCCTGGGGATACGACCTGGCGCCGCCGCAGACCCCATAGCCCGTGGCGCGAGTTCCGCTTCGTCCTCAACCAGATCCGCCGGGCCGTCGAGCCGGAGTTCGGCCTCGCCCGCACGATCGACGAGTGGAACGACATCGCAAAAGCCCTCGCCGAACCGCCCAGACGCCGCAGACCTCAACGCGCCACCCACTTCAATCCATAACAAGTTAGCGCTTATGGGAACAAGTCCGGGGTGACAACGGGGGGAGACAAAAACGGCAGTTGCGGGCGGGACGGATGTGCGCCCTCCGGCACTGGGCGGCGGCCCGGCCGCCGTCAAGCTATCCGGATAAGCCCTTATCGATGGGCCCACCTGACGCGGCCGCGCGGCTGCGTCATCATGGGCGGCATGGAAGCTTCCTTTCTCGGGGTGCCGGGCATCGATGCCTGGGCGTTCGGCGGGCTGGCCGCGTTTTCCTTCGTGACCGCGTTCATCGCATCGACCATCGGCACGGCGGGCGGGCTGGTCCTGCTCGCCGTGATGGCGATCTTCTTCGCGCCGGCCGTGCTGATCCCGGTGCACACGGTGGTCATGCTGGGCTCGTCGTCGAGCCTCGTTGCGATGCGCTGGCGGTTCGTGCTGCGGGGCACGCTGCTGCCCTTCACGCTGGGGGCAATCCTGGGCGCGCTGGCGGGCGCACAGATCTTCGTGACGCTCTCCAGCGTGGTGCTCCAGGGCATTCTCGGGGTGGCGATCCTCGCGCTCGCCTGGATACCCAAATTCACCCGGTTCGGGCCGGAGCGCGGCCGCTTCGCGGTGCTCGGCTTCGCGATGACCTTTCTCGGCATCTTCGTCAGCGCGACCGGCAGTCTCCTCGCTCCGTTCGTCGCCGGCGCCACAGAAGACCGCCGCTACCTCCCGCCGACGCTGTCGCTGCTGATGACCATCGTCCATGTGGCGAAGCTGGTCGCGTTCGGCGCGCTCGGCATCGGCGTCGGCGCGTACCTGCCGCTGATCGGGGCGATGATCGCGGTCTCGGTATTCGGCAATTTCGTGGGCAGCCGGGTCCTCGACCGGGTGCCGGAGCGCGCCTTCCGGATCGTCTTCCAGATCGTGCTGACCGGGCTCGGCATCCGCCTGCTCTGGGTGACGGCGGTGGAGGCGGGGCTGGTATGAGGAGCGCGGCGGGTTCTGTAGAGTCGTCGACCCCAACCGGGAGGATGCCGCGATGTCCCGATTGAAGCCGCTTGCCCGCGACGAGGCGCCCGAGGCCGCGCGCCCGCTGATCGACAAGGCCGCCCGCGCGTTCGACGCGCCGATGACCACCGCCGGAATCCAGGCGCGCTGTCCGCCGATCCTCGAGGCGGGCCAGGTGCTCGGCGCGGCGCCGGCGAAGAGCGGCACCCTGCCGGCCGAGCTTCGCTTCCTGGTCTGCGTGCGGGTCGCGCAGATCGTCCGGTGCCCGTTCTGAATTGACACCAACGCTGCCGGGAGCAGCGCCGCGGGAAGCACCGACGAGAAGATCGCCGCGATCGGCATGTGGTTCGACAGTGACCTCTTCAGCGAAGCCGAGAAGGCCGCCTTCGCCTTCGCCGAGGGGATGACGGCGACGCCGGTCGAGGTGAACGACGCGGTCTACGCCGAGGCCGCGAAGCACTTCTCCGAAGCGCAGCTGGTCGAGCTCGCCGCGACGGCGGCGCTGGAGAACTACCGCGCGCGGCTCAACCGCGCCTTTCTCGTCGAAGCGCAGGGGTTCTACAGGCCGGGAGCGGGGTCGGACTAGCCGCCCGGCGATCCGTTCCTCGATACGGCCCCTTCGTGGGGATGGGCATCATTCGTCCCCGGAAGGGGACGAATTCAAGCGGGGCGACCGGGCAGTTCGCCAAATTGGAAAGTGTGCATCCAGACGAGCCGTTGTATCGTAGTGTGGCTCTGGATGCTGCGAGACCACCGGCTCGGGGCTGCGGGGGTTCTTCCGTGGATGACGGGTTCCGATGCTTCGGCTCTCCGTCTTCCCGGGCTGGCGGCGTACGGCGCCACCGGCACAGAACGGTGGCTGAAGCAGGCGGCGAGACGCAACCATCGCAGGGGGCTCCAAATGGAAGACTCATGCGGACAAACCCGCCGCGGGTGTAGCGCCGTGCCCGGACGCGGCACGATCAAGCCGAATCCTGCGGTTTTACTCGTGCGCGAAACGGCTTGCGGCTCGGATATCTTGAGCGCCTTGGATTTTCACCGTCGAGCCAATCTTCCAAAGCGGTTCGTGGACGAGGAGTGCAACGCGGCGGCGGGTACGGCGAGGCGGAGTTCGAGCGAAGTCGGGTGACTTCGAACGCTTCTCGTCAGGCCTGAAGCGCAGCCGCGCGAGGTAACATCGACTCATCTCCGGGGAACGACACAATGGATCGGCTGAACGCAATCATCGACGCCATCAACGCCTTCGCCTGGGGCCCGCCGATGCTCGGCATCCTCGGCGTGACGGGCGTTTTGCTCACCCTCGGCCTCGTGTTCATGCCCTGGCGCAAGGTGGGGTACGGGTTCCGGCTTCTGTTCGACAAAGACGGCGCGACGGGCGAGGGCGAGGTCAAGCCGTTCAACGCGCTGATGACCGCGCTGTCCGCGACAGTGGGAACGGGGAACATCGCCGGCGTCGCCACCGCGATCGCGCTCGGCGGGCCGGGCGCCATCTTCTACATGTGGCTCATCGCGCTGTTCGGCATGGCCACCAAATACGCCGAGGCGGTCTGCGCGGTCACCTATCGCGAGCGGGACGCGACCGGCAAATTTGTCGGCGGGCCGATGTATTATTTGCGCAACGGAGTCGGCGAGTTCGCGCCCGAGCTCGGCAAGTGGCTCGGCCTGGCGTTCGCGATATTCGGCGCCGTGGCGGCGTTCGGCATCGGCAACGCGGTGCAGGTCAACTCCATGGCGGCGGCGCTCGACAACAGCTTCGGGGTGCCCGAATGGGTGACCGGGGTGGTGGTCGCGGCGCTGGTCGGCGTCGTCGTGATCGGCGGAATCAAGCGCATCGGCGACGTGGCCGGCAAGCTGGTGCCGGCGATGATCGTCCTCTATCTGGGCGCCGCGCTGCTGATCCTCGCGATCAACGTCACGGCGATGCCGGAGGCCATCGGCCTGATCTTCACCCACGCCTTCACGCCGGCCGCGGCGACTGGCGGGTTCGCGGGCGCGGCGGTGGCCGCGGCCGTCCGTTTCGGGATCGCGCGGGGCGTGTTCTCCAACGAATCGGGGCTCGGCTCGGCCGCCATCGCGCATGCCGCGGCGCAGACCAACAGCCCGGTGCGGCAGGGCATCATCGCCATGCTGGGCACCTTCATCGACACCCTCGTGGTGTGCACGATGACGGCGCTGGTGATCCTGACCTCGGGCGCCTGGGTCATGACCGGCTCGGACGGCGGCGGGCTGACCGGCGCGGTGCTCACGTCCACCAGCTTCGAGACCTCGATGGCGGGCGGCCAGTACGTCGTCACCATCGCACTCGCGGTCTTCGCCTTCACCACGATTCTCGGCTGGTCGTATTACGGCGAGCGGTGCTGGCAGTACCTGTTCCGCGAAAAGAGCCTGTTCGTCTATCGTGCGATGTGGGTGGCGGCCGCGCTCGCCTTCGCCAACGTGAAGGTGGACCTGGTGTGGAACCTGGCGGATACCCTCAACGGACTCATGGCGGTGCCGAACCTCATCGGGCTGCTGCTGCTGGCGCCGATGGTGTTCAAGGTGACGCGAACATACTTCGAGAAGGCCGGTACGCCGCTCGCCTAGTCGTGCGTATCGATCGGCCCCCACCGACCGGTCCGGCTCGAGTGCCGGTGCATCGACGGTTTCTCTGCCAGGCCGGTCGGCCGGCGGAGCGGAGCCGGGCGGGCGGCCTGGCGAAACGATCGTCTCCGGGGTCGGCGGCCGCGGGGAGTTTCGGGCGATTTGCGTCCCCCGGGGACGCTGCGAGCCGTTCCCGATCCGCTCCATCGGGCCGCCCGGGAACGAATCAACGGTTTAGGGAAATTTCCTGACACAAAGGATAAGGCAGCCCTGCTGACCTATGTTTCACGTGAAACATTGGGCCCGTTTCACGCGGCGACGCAGCGAACCGGCAGGGACTGGAGGCCGCGCAGCACGATGGACTTGCGGAAGCGCGGACGGTCGCCGATCGGGTCGATCTGCGCGAAACGCTCGAGCAGCATCTCAAGGACGATCCGCCCCTCGAGTCGCGCGAGAGGGGCGCCGAGGCAATGGTGGATGCCGCGCCCGAAGGAGAGATGCGCGGCCTCGCCGCGGCCGACATCGAGCCGGTCGGGAGTCTCGAACGCGTCGGGATCCCGGTTGGCCGACCCGACCAGGACGACAAGATTGTCCCGTTGCCGCAATTCGAACCCGTTCACCTCGCAGTCGGCGAGCGCGCGCCGGAACGTCGCCTGCACCGGGGAATCGAAGCGCAGCAGCTCCTCCACCGCCGACGGGATCAGGTCCGGGTCCTCCCTGAGCCGCTGGAGCTGATCCGGGTTGCGCAGCAGCGCCAGCATCCCGTTTCCGATCAGGTTGGTCGTGGTCTCGTTGCCGGCGATCAGGAGCAGGCGAAGCATGTTGAGCGTCTCGCGCTCGGTCAGCCGCTCGCCCTCGTCCTCCGCCTGCACCAGCGCGCTCAGGATGTCGTCCTCGGGCGCTTCCCGCCGCGCCGCGATGATGGTCCGGAAAAAGGCGTCGAACTCGCCGGAGGCGACCATGGCGATCGCGCGTTCGCGGGGGCTGACGGTGGGCTCCAGCAGACGGGCGCGCTGGTCCGACCAGATCTTGAACCGGGCCCGGTCGTCCGGCGGCACGCCCAGCATCTCGGCAATGACGATCACCGGCAAAGGCTGGGCGACCGCCTGCATGAGGTCGAAGCTCCCGGGGTCGTCGATGTCGTCCAGCAGGGAGGCGAGGATGGCGCGGATGCGGGGCTCCAGCGCCTCCACCGCCCGCGGCGTGAAGGCCTTGTTGACCAGCGCCCGCAGCCGCCGGTGGTCGGGCGGGTCGAGGAACAGCATGGTGAACTCGTCCGGCGGCGGCAGCAGCGCCTGCTGCTTGGGCGAGAGGGTGCCCATGCGCGGGTCGCTGGAGAAGTTCCGGTGGTCGCGCAGGATCGCGTCCACGTCCGCGTGGCGGGCGAACATCCACGCGTTCATCAGCCGGCTGCGATGCACCGGGTCGCGGTCGCGCATGGCGGCATAGACGGGATAGGGATCCTGGGCGGTCCGATCCGACAGCGGGTTGTAGGCCACCCCGGTCCGCCAGCGTTCCCCCAGCACCGCCACGCCGGCGAAGACCGTCCTGACCGCCTCGCGAATCGACTCCATCGTCGCCTCCCGGCCGGCTAGCGTTTCACGTGAAACAACGGGCGCGGGACCGGATCAGAGCCCGAGCAGCCGCTTGGCGGCGGCGAGGGTCGCGTGGCCCGGCTCGGCGAGGGTGTCGAGCACGGTGAAATGGTCGGTGCCGGGGACGATCAGCACCTCCGACTCCACCCCCGCCCTGCCCCATTCGGCGGCGAAATCCCGGGCCTGGCGGCGGAACTCGTCGGACTCGTCGCCCCCCGCGACCACCGCCATCGGCGCCGCCGTGGCGGGATCGAGGAAGATCGGGCTCAGCGCCCTCGCCTCCGCCTCGTCCATCCGGACCGCGTCGTTGAGCGGGGTGTGGCGCAGCGGCTCGATATCGTAGACGCCGCTGATCGGCAGGCCCGCCGCGACGACACCCGCCGGAAGATCGGAGCCGAAGGCGGGCCAGTCGGTCGCCATCGTCATCGCCGTCAGGTGCCCGCCCGCGGAATGGCCGGAGACCACGATCCGGTCGCGGTCGTAGCCGAAGCGCGCGGCCTCGCGCCAGAGCCAGGCGACCGCCCGGCGGATCTGGTCGGTGAGCCCGGTCAGCGTCACCGAGGGGCAGAGCGCGTATTCGATATTGGCGAAGGCCGCGCCCGCCGGCACCAGCTCCTCGCCGAGGAAGGCGAAGGGCTCCTTGTCGTTCCACTGCCAGTAGCCGCCGTGGATAAAGGCGAAAAGCGGCGCGCCGGCCGCCCCGGGCAGGAACAGGTCGAGCCGCTCGCGCGGATGCGGCCCGTAGGCGAGGTCGAGCGCGGAACGCCCGGCGCCCGCGCGCAATTCGTCCGACCGTTCGGCCTGGCGCGCCTTGATCGCGTTCAGCGCCTCGGCCGCGATCATCCCGCGGTTGTCGTACTGCGCGTAGAGCGAATCCCTGTCGTGGTAGTCGCGGTAGATCGCCTCAGCCATGGCCGTCCCTCCCTTTCCGGGCCGCATTCTGCGGGCGGGCCGGGCGCGGGACAAGCGGGGGATCGCTTGTCCCGGACGCCGAATGACGCCAGACTTCGTACCGGACCGCGAACGGGGGGATGCCGTGAAGGGCACGAGCTGGATACGCGAGCAGGGCATGCAGGACGCGCTGCTCTGCGCCGCGCTTCGGGACCGGGGGATGGACGACGTGCCGCTCTGGCAGCACCCGTTCCCCGAGCGCGACGCGGCGATGAAGCACTGGAACGACCTGGTGCCGCTGCGCGACGGGCCGGTCAATCCGGAGCGGGTCGAGGTCGCCGACGAGGCGGCGATGGCCGACGAGATCAAGCGGCGCGCCCGGGAGCTGGGGGCGGCGGATGTCGGGATGACCGCGCTCAAGCCCGAGTTCGTGGAGCTCGGCGTCGAGCTTCCGCACAGGAACGTCATCGCGGCGATCTGCTACGAGGACTACCGCAAGTCGGTCGAGAGCCCCGCAGCGGTCGACCTCGAGGCGATGACGACCTATGCCAGATGCGCCGACGTCGCGACCGAGCTCGCCCGCCAGATCCGTGAGGAGTTCGGCTACCCGGCGATCGCCCATCACAACGGGTCGTTCCAGATCCAGGCGATCCCGGTGTTTCATGAGGTCGGATTCGGCGAGCTCGGCCGCCACGGCAGCCTGATCCACCCCGAGCTCGGCGCCAATTTCCGCCCCGGGTTCGTGACCACGGACCTGCCGGTCGCCTACGACAAGCCCTACGAGTTCGGGGTGCAGGACTACTGCATGTCGTGCAATCTCTGCCGCAACAACTGCCCGGGCGATGCGATCCCCGACGACTACATCGTCACCGATGGCGTCAAGCGCTGGCTCACCGACATCGACAAGTGCTACCCGATCTCGCGCTTCCGCGAGTCCTACTGTCACATCTGCGTCGACGTCTGCCCCTACATCTACAAGGAGAACGGCGACGCCGGGAAACGCGACATCTTCCGCCAGTACATGAAGATCCGGAAGGAGGAGGGCTATAAGACCCCCAAGGGCGAGCGCTAGCGCCCACTCCTATCGCAATATCGAGAACGAGGGGCGCCCGACGGAGACCGCGCCGGTGCTGACCGCGCTGGCCGAGGCGGCGCTCGGGGCGCTCGCGCGCGACGGCGAACGGGACGGGACGGGCTGGCGGTATCGGACGCAAACGCGGGAGGGTCAGGCGTTCGACATAAGCTGCGACGCCCCCGACCTGCCGTCCACGATCCCGCACGAGACGATCCTCTCGGCGGACATTCCGAAGGAACCCAACTGGCGCGGCACCCACCGGCTGATCGTGGCGCCGCCGCTGGTCGCCTTCGACATCTGCTGGACGCCGGGCGAGCCGCTCCGGATCATGACCTTCAGCCGGGGCGACTGGGAGGACGAGCTGCTGGCGATGGCCGGCGGCCCGGACGGTAGCGGGTCGGTCCGGGTATAGCGAAGCGATCCGACGTCTCTGTCTCCGGCACAGCCTGGCGTGCTGGACCACACAAAGCCCATATACCCTGCAGAGTATATCGATAGATATACTCTAGACCGAATATTGATATTTATACTTTCTAACGTATATTTTTCAATACGCTGTACCGTATATGACAAGCCGGGGACATTGTCCGATGGAGCAAATTGCCCGCACATCCAAGCAGATCGGGGCCGCGCTTCGCCGCCGACGTCGTAGCATGAGCCTGCGGCAGGGTGACATTGGATCCAGGACGAATCTGCGCCAAGCAACGATCTCCGCTCTGGAGAACGGCGAGGCGCGCACACAGCTTCGCACCTTGATCCATGTCCTGACGGCTCTGGATCTCGAACTGGTCATTCGCGAACGCTCGAACGCCCACGCGCAAATCGAGGACATGTTCTAATGGCCCGCCGACGCGCTCGCACCCCCCTCAACGTGTTCCTGAACGCCCGCCTGGTCGGGCGGTTGCGCAGGCTGGGCAGCGGCGCCGTCGACTTTCAATACGATCCCGGCTGGCTCGGTTGGGAGCACACCTTGCCCATTTCGAATTCGTTGCCGCTCCGCGAGGACCGCTATCTCGGCGATCCGGTGATTGCGGTCTTCGACAACCTGCTGCCCGACCCCGAACCGATGCGCCGCCGGATCGCCGAACGGGTCGGCGCCGAAGGCCACGATGCATATAGCCTGCTCGCCAAGCTCGGAGGGGATTGTGTGGGTGCGCTCCAGCTCCTGCCCGAAGGACAAGACCCTGGCCCCGCGGGGACGGTCGACGGGCACCCGGCGGACGATGGCGAGATCGCGGATAAACTCCGGAACCTTGGCGTCGCGCCGCTGGGGCTGGACGAAGATGCGGATTTCCGCATTTCGATTGCCGGGACGCAGGAGAAAACGGCCTTCCTCTACTGGAAGGGCAAATGGCATATCCCGCGCGGCGCCACCGCGACGACGCACATCATGAAACCGCAAATCGGCATGCTGCCGAACGGCATCGACCTGAGTCGAAGCGTGGAGAACGAGCACTTGTGCCTCAAGCTCACCGCAGCGCTCGGTCTCCCCAGCGCGACTACCGAGATCGTGGATTTCGACGGCGAGCGCGTCTTGGTCGTCGAACGGTTCGACCGCCTTTGGACCGAAGACGAGCGTCTTCTGCGTCTGCCGCAGGAAGATTGCTGCCAGGCACTGTCGGTGCCGCCTTCCCAGAAATACGACGCTGACGGCGGTCCCGGCATGACCGAAATTCTCGATTTGCTGCGGGGAAGCGATGAGCCGGGAGCGGACCAGCGTATGTTCATCAAAACCCAGATCGTCTTCTGGTTGCTCGGCGCAACGGACGGCCACGCCAAGAATTTCAGTATCTCCCTGAAATCCGGCGGACGCTTCAGGATGACGCCGCTCTATGACGTCATGTCGGCGCAACCCTCCGTGGATGCCGGCCATTTGAGGGAAAACGGGTTCAAGCTGGCCCTCGCTGTCGGCGACAACCGCCACTATGTCATCAATACGATTTTGCCACGGCACTTCGCGCAGACGGCTGCAAGAGAAGGCGTACCTGCTCTGGTGATCGACGAGATATGCAGAGAGCTGTCGGAAGGGGCCGAATTGGCAATGGAAGCGGTTCTCGAGTCGCTTCCCCGGCAATTCCCTGCCGATCTCGCCGATTCGGTCGCTAAGGGCCTCCGGGGGCGCTTGAGACTGATCGAACACGCCCTCGCCTGATCCGATCCCGGCGAATATCGATCGGACCCCGGCGGAAGACTCCTTCCCCGCTTGCGGGGGACGCCGGATGGGGGACCGCGCCAGCGGAAGGCGAAGCAAGGCCGGTCGCTGAGCAACCGGATAGATGGGTACCCGCGCGGAAGCCCTCCCCCGACCCCTCCCGCAAGCGGGAGGGGGGCATGACGCAAGGCGCTCAGACCCTGCCTCGACAGGGAGGGGGTCGGCGCGCCGGCCTCGTCGCGCCTTCCCGCCGGCCGCCCGGATTGATCGCTTTACAAGCCGCCAAGGTCCTGATGTTCTTTCCGCATACCGAAAACGGAAAGGGAGACCGACGATGAGGAAATTCGGACTTGCCGCAGCGGCCGCCGCGGTCTCGATGCTGCCGCTTGTCGGCTTCGGCGGGCAGGCCGGGGCGGCGGAGGTGACGCTCAGGATGCACACCTTCATCCCGCCGGTGGCCAACCCGTCCAAGTTCTTTCTCATTCCCTGGGCGAAGAAGGTCGGCGAGGCCTCGGGCGGCAAGCTCAAGGTGCAGCCGTTCTGGGCGATGCAGCTCGGCGGCAAGGCGCCGCAGCTGCTCGACCAGGCGCGCGACGGCGTGGTCGACATTGTCTGGGGGCTGCCCGGGTTCACGCCGGGGCGGATGCCGCGGGTCGAGCCGTTCGAGCTGCCCTTCGTCCACAAGGACGCGCTGTCGACGACGCTGGCGCTGCAGGACTACCAGGCGAAGCACCTGATGGACACCGACCTGAAGGACTACAAGCCGCTGCTCCTGCACGTGCACCAGGGCTTCCTGTTCCAGACCAAGAAGCCGATCCGGACCATGGCCGACCTCAAGGGCCTCAAGATCCGCGCCGCCTCGCGCGGCGGGGTGTGGCTGCTGGAGGCGCTGGGCGCGACCGGGATCGGGCTGCCGCTGCCGCGCATCCCGCCCGCGCTGTCCAAGGGCGTCATCGACGGCGTGACCCTGCCCTACGAGATCGCCCCGGCGGTGAAGACGCCGGACCTGGTCAGCCACTTCTCCAGGCTCTCGGGTCCCCAGCCCAGGCTCGGCACCAACGTCTTTACCTTCCTGATGAACAAGAAGAGCTACGACAAGCTGCCGAAGGAGCTGAAGAAGGCGATCGACGACAATTCGGGCCGCAACATCGCCAAGGCGGCGGGGCAGACCTGGATCGATATCGAGGAGCCCGGCCTCAAGGTCGTGAAGTCGCGCAAGAAGAACAAGTTCTACACCATCGCACCCGACGAGGTGGCCAAGATGAAGGCCGCCGCCCAGCCGGTCTTCGACCGCTGGTTCGCGGAGATGAAGAAGAACGACATCGACGGCCAGGCGCTGCTGGCCGACGCGCGCGCGCTGATCGACAAGTACTCGAAGTAGCGGGCGCCGCCGCCCCACGGCATGGCGGAGCCCGGTAACGGCTCGGGCCGGCCCACCGATCCGGTGGGCCGGCTTCTCTACGGGATCGCGCGCGCGCTGGCGATCTTCGGCGGCGCGATCCTGTCCGCGATGGCGCTGACGACGACGGTCAGCATCGTCGGCCGGGCCGCGTTTTCCGAGCCCGTGCGGGGCGATTTCGAGATCGTCGCCATCGGCACCGGGATCGCCGTGTTCGCATTCCTGCCGTGGTGCCAGCTCACCCGCGGCAACGTGATCGTCGACTTCTTCATGGACCGGGCGCCGGTGCGCGCCAAGGCGCTGTGCGACGCCGTCGGCGGCATCCTCTACGTCCTCCTCGGCGCTCTGCTCACCTGGCGCATGGTGTTCGGCGGGATCGACATGCGTCAGTATTCCGAGCTCTCGCTCACCCTCAACTTCCCGCGCTGGACCACGTTTCCGATTTCCGTGGTCCTGATGGCGTTCCTGATCGTCGTCACGGTCTATACGGTCCACCGCAGCTTCCGCGAGATGCGCGCGGGCCGCTTCCTCGACGCCGGCGACGGTCCCTGAGCCGATGAGCGGGCTGGTCATCGGAGGGATCGGGTTCGCGGCGCTGCTCCTCCTGCTCGCCTTCCGGATTCCGATCGGCATCTCGATGCTGGCCGTGGGCGCGGTGGGATACGTTTCGATCGCGGGCTCGCCGGCGCTGCTCAGCTACCTCAAGACCGAGACCTATTGGCGCTTCACCAACGACGACCTTTCGGTGGTGCCGCTGTTCCTCCTGATGGGGCAGTTCGCGGCCAAGGCGGGGATCAGCCAGTCGCTGTTCCACGCCGCCAATACATGGCTGGGGCACAGGCGCGGCGGGATCGCGATGGCGGCGGTGGGCGGCTGCGCCGGCTTCGCCTCGATCTCGGGCTCCTCGCTCGCCACCGCGGCGATCATGGGCCAGGTCGCCCTGCCCGAGCTGCGCCGCTACAACTACGCGGGCTCTCTCGCCACCGGCGCGCTCGCCGCCGGCGGCACGCTCGGCATCCTGATCCCGCCCTCGATCGTGCTGATCATCTACGCGGTGATGGTCGAGGCCAACGTGGCGACCCTGTTCCAGGCCGCCTTCATCCCGGGCGTGCTGGCGGCGATCGGCTATATCCTCGCGATCGCCATCGTCGTCCGCGTCAACCCCGAGGCGGGTCCCGCCGGCCCGAGGGCGGCGGCGGCCGAGCAATGGGCCGCCCTGGTCGATATCTGGCCGGTGCTGGTGATCTTCCTCCTGGTGATGGGGGGGATCTATGTCGGGCTGTTCACCCCGACGGAGGCGGCGGCGGTCGGCGCCGTCGGCACCTTCCTGATCGCGGTCACCAAGGGGCGGATGCGCCTCGAAGGGACCATCGACGCGCTGCTGGGCACCGCGTCGACCACCGCGATGATCTTCCTGATCCTGCTCGGCGCGGCGGTGTTCAACGCCTTTCTCGGCTTCTCGCAGCTGCCGATCCTCGCCGCCGACTATTTCCAGAACTCGGGCCTCGCCCCGTTGGTCGTTCTGCTGGGCATGATCGTCCTCTATCTGATCCTCGGCTTCGTGATGGATTCGCTCTCGATGATCCTGCTCACGGTGCCGATCTTCTGGCCGATCGTCGCCGGACTCGAATTCGGCCTCGGCCCGGAGGATCTGAAGCTCTGGTTCGGCATCATCACCCTGATCGTGGTCGAGGTCGGGCTGATCACCCCGCCGGTCGGTCTCAACGTCTTCGTCATCAACTCGATGGCGCGCGACGTGCCGATGATCGAGACCTTCAAGGGCGTGGTGCCGTTTCTCGCCTCGGACGCGGTCCGGGTGGTGCTGATCGTCGTCTTCCCGACGCTGACGCTGATCATGCCGGCCCTCTTGGCCGACTGACCCGGTCTCGGATAGGCTCGGGGCATCTATTCCGGGAGGCCGCGATGAGCCTTTTCTTCCGCCAGGTGGGCGCCAACCTTGCCGCCGAGGTGACCGGCGTCGATCTCTCGAAACCGATCGACGACGAAGCCCGCGACGCGATCCTCGACGGGCTCGCCGAGCATCAGTTGCTGATCTTCCGCGACCAAGACATCTCCTCGGACCGGTTGATGACGTTCGGCGAGCGTTTCGGCGAGCTCTCCGTCCACCCCTTCGCGCCGCATGTCGAGGACACGCCCACGCTGATCCGCTTCGAGAACGACGCCGAGACCCCGCCCTTCGGGACCGACGTGTGGCATTCCGACGAGACCTTCCGCGCCGCGCCGCCGATGGCGACCGCGCTCTGCGCCAAGACGGTGCCGGAGGTCGGCGGCGACACCGTGTTCGCCTCGATGTCGGCCGCCTATGACGGGCTGAGCGAGCGCCTCCGAGCGCTGATCGACGGGCTCCAGGCGATCCACGACATGAAGCCCTTCAAGCTGCTCTTCGAGGACACGCCGGAGGACCGCAGGGAGCTGCGGAAATTCGAGGAGATCTACCCGCCGATCCCCCACCCGGTGGTCCGGGTCCACCCGGTGACCGGGCGGCGGGTGCTGTTCGTCAACCCGCAATTCACCATCCGCATCAAGGACATGGACGAGCGCGAGAGCGCCTCGCTGCTCGACACCCTGTTCCACCAGGCGCTGATCCCGGAATACCAGTACCGGCTGCACTGGCGCCCGCACACGCTCGCGATGTGGGACAACCGCTCGGTCCAGCACTACGCGGTGCACGACTACTGGCCGCAAGAGCGCATCATGGACCGGGTGACGATCAAGGGAACCCGCCCGGTCGGCCTCGAGGCGGCGGACCCGGCCACGGTGCGGCGGCCCAAGACGCTGATCATGGGCGCCGTCGCCCACGGCGCCCACAAGCCGCATCTGGTAGAGGACGACCTCCGCGAGGAGGCCCCCGCCGCCGGCTGACGCGGCCTGGGCATGACCGGATAGCTTGCCGGCGTCCGCCCTCCCCCGGCCCCTCCCGCAAGCGGGAGGGGGGAAGTAAGGAGGAGCGGGCAACGAAACTCCCTCTCCCGCGGGGGAGAGGGTCGGGGTGAGGGGCCGAATCCGTCCCCTGCGAATCGGGCGAGCCTCGGCTTCGGCGGCGGTTCAATCTGAAACGGTCACGCTCCAGGAGCCGCGCGGCGCCAGCCGGGTGACGTGGCCCATCTTGCGTCCGGGCCGCGCTTCGGCCTTGCCGTAGAGATGGAGGCACGCACCGGGCTCGGCGGCGATTTTCCGCCAGCCCTCGACCTCCGCGCCGAGGATATTGGTCATCGCGGCGTCGCTGTGGCGCGTCGGGTCGGCGAGGGGGAGTGCGCAGGCCGCGCGCACCGCCTGCTCGAACTGGCTGGCGGCGCAGGCATCGGCGGTCCAGTGTCCCGAGTTGTGAACCCTGGGGGCGATCTCGTTGACCGGAAGGGCGCCGTCCCGGGCGACGAAGAACTCGACCGCGAGAACCCCGACATAGTCGAGCGCGTCCGCGATGCGCCGCGCGGCGGACCGCGCCGCCTCGTCGAGCGCCGGGCCGATCCGGGCCGGAACGCGCGAGGTCCTGAGGATCCCGTTCTCATGCTCGTTCTCGACGGTGTCGAACGCGGCCGTCGCGCCGTCCCGACCGCGCGCGATCACCACCGAGACTTCGCGCTCGAAATCGACGCGCGCCTCCAGAATCGCGCGCTCGGCGCCGAGTTGCCGCCAGGCGGCCTCCGGATCGGCGCCGGGGCGGATGGCCTGCTGGCCCTTCCCGTCATAGCCGAGCCGCGCGGTCTTGAGGATCGCGGGCGCGTCGATATCCGACATCGCCCGGCGGAGGTCGTCCGCGGACGTAACCGGCGCGAAGCGCGTCGTCGCGACGCCGATGCGGTTGAGAAAGGTCTTCTCCGCCACCCGGTCCTGGGCAACCGCGAGCGCGCGGACGTCCGGACGAACCGGGGTCGTCTCCGCGATCCGCTCGACCGCCGCGGCCGGTACGTTCTCGAATTCGAGCGTCACCACGTCCACCGCCCGCGCGAACGCGGCCAGCGCCGCCTCGTCCCGGTAACCCGCGCATGTCGCGCGCGCAGCGATTTCGGCCGCGGGGGCGTCCGCCTCGGGGCAATAGACATGGCAGCGATAGCCCAGCCTGGCCGCCGCGACCGCGATCATCCGGCCGAGCTGCCCTCCGCCCAGGATGCCGATAACGGAGCCCGGCGGCAGGCCGGCCGGCGCGGCTGGCATGTCAGCTCCCGGGGTCGACCGGATCGACGGGGACGGCGGCGGTCTGGCGCCGGCGCCAGTCGTCCAGCCGGTCGGCGAGCGCGGGATCGAGGAGCGCCAGCACGGACGCGGCGAGGAGACCCGCATTGACCGCCCCCGCCTTCCCGATCGCGACGGTCCCGACCGGAACGCCTGCCGGCATCTGGACGATCGAAAGCAGGCTGTCGAGACCGGACAGCGCCTCGGAGCGCACCGGCACGCCGAACACGGGGAGCGTCGTCATCGAGGCGACCATGCCGGGCAGATGGGCCGCGCCGCCGGCGCCGGCGACGATCGCCTTGATGCCGCGCCCGCGCGCCTCGCGGGCATAGGCGTAGAGCCGGTCGGGGGTGCGATGCGCCGAGACGATACGGGTTTCCACCGCGACTCCCAGCTCTTCGAGCACGTCCGCCGCGTGGCTCATCGTCGGCCAGTCCGACCGGCTGCCCATGATCACGCCGACAAGGGGCGCGCCGTCGCTATGGCTCTCCGCGGGCAAGATCCGTGCCTCCGTCGGGGATCAGGCGATGATGTCGGGGACGAGCAGCGCGCGAATACGCGCGATCTCGTCCTTCAGCCGCAGCTTGCGCTTCTTGAGCCGCTGCACCTGAAGTTGATCGTATATCGGCGTCTCCGCGATGCGGGCGATCACGTCGTCGAGATCGCGGTGCTCGGTCTCCAGCTCCGCCAGACGCCGCCGCAGGATGTCCCGCTCTCCCATGGTTCCGGTTTCGGTCCGCGCCATCCGGCCGCACGATAGCAGAATCCGCTCCAAACCGTTATCACTGGGGCGACGGATTCCTTCGGGTTTGAGGAGACGACAGTGGCTGCCGAATTTCCCGACCACCCGTTCTGGGACTTTTCGCTCCGGGTCTATGGCGGCGAGGGCGTGCCGGAGGCCTGCCTCGTGCTCCAGGAGCGCCACGGGATCGACGTGAACGTTCTGCTTTACTGCTGCTGGCTCGGCGCGAGCGGCCGGGGGGCGCTCGACGACGGCGAGATCGCCACGGTGCGCGGGACGGTCGAGGACTGGCATCGGGACGTCGTCCGCGCCGTCCGCGCCGTCCGCCAGCGGCTGAAAGGGGGGTTCGGCGCGGCGCCGGTCGATCTCAGCGAGCCGCTGCGCCGCCGCATCGGCAAGATCGAGGTCGATCTGGAGCATGTCGAGCAGCTGATGCTGGCCGGCTCGGTGGCCCGCGAGGCCGACGAAAGCCTCGACGATGCGGCGCGGCTCGAACATGCCCTCGGCAACGTCGCCGGGTATTTCGGGGCGGAGGGACTCGCCCCCGATGCCGCCGACGCCGCCGAGACGGCGGTCATACTGGCCCCCGCGTTCGACTCTCTCGAACCCGCCGCCGTCGCCGACGCCGCCCGGGCGCGGCTCGTGTCCCGATCGGCCCATCCGGCGCGAGAGTCGATTGCATAGAGCGCCCGGCGGGGTATCCTGATTCCCATGAAACGAAGGGAAGAGGAGGACGGTCGATGGATGTCGAAGAACAGGTGGCCTCCTTGAAGGCTCGCCATGCCGAGCTCGAGGAGGCGCTGTCCCAGGAAAACGCGCGGCCGATGCCCGACGCCGCGACGATCGCGGATCTCAAGAAACGCAAACTCAGGATCAAGGACGAACTCGCCAAGCTGACGGTGGCAACCGGCTAGATCCGCCCCGGGCGCTTCGCCCCCGTGCCCGGCTTCTTCGCCGCCATCCCCATCGAGGAGGAGATGTCGTGAGCGAGCGCTACAACCGAATCTACCGCCACTCCATAGACGACCCGGAAACCTTCTGGGCCGATGCCGCCGAGGCGATCGACTGGGACCGCCGCTGGGATCGCGTGATCGACGACGGCGCCAGCCCGGCGGCCCGCTGGTTCGGCGGCGGCATGCTCAACACCTGCCACAACGCGCTCGACCGCCATGTCGCGGCGGGGATCGGAGACCGGCTGGCTCTGATCTACGACAGCCCGGTCACCGGCACCCGGCAGCGCTTCACCTATGCCGGGCTCACCAACCGCGTGGCGCGATTCGCCGGCGCTCTGGCGGCCAGGGGCGTCGGCCGCGGCGACCGGGTCGTGATCTACATGCCGATGGTGCCCGAAGCGGCGATCGCCATGCTGGCCTGCGCGCGGATCGGCGCGGTCCACTCGGTGGTCTTCGGCGGTTTCGCGGCCAACGAGCTCGCGGTCCGGATCGACGATTCGACGCCGAAGGCGATCGTCGCCGGGTCCTGCGGGATCGAGCCCGGCCGGGTCGTCCACTACAAGCCGCTTCTCGACAAGGCGATCGAGATTGCCCGCCACAAGCCGGATTTCTGCGTCATCCTGCAGCGCGATGCCGGCCCCGCGGAGCTGGTTCCGGGCCGCGATGTCGACTGGAACGACGCCGCCGCGGCCGCGTCGCCGGTCGACTGCGTCCCCGTGGCGGCGACCGATCCGCTCTACATCCTCTACACCTCGGGAACCACCGGGCAGCCCAAGGGCATCGTCCGCGACAACGGCGGGCACGCCGTCGCCCTCCAGTGGTCGATGCCCAATATCTATGACATCCAGCCCGGCGAGGTCTTCTGGGCGGCCTCCGATGTCGGCTGGGTGGTGGGGCATTCCTATATCGTCTACGCGCCGCTGTTCAACGGATCGACCAGCATCCTGTTCGAGGGGAAGCCCATCGGCACGCCGGATGCCGGCGTCTACTGGCGCGTCATCGCCGAGCACGGCGTCAAGGCGCTGTTCACCGCGCCCACCGCTTTCCGCGCGATCAAGAAGGAAGACCCCGATTGCGCGCTGCGCGCGGATTACGACATGTCGAGCTTCGAGACCCTGTTCCTCGCCGGCGAGCGGGCCGATCCCGACACCGTCAAATGGGCCGAGAACCATCTCGGCGTGCCGGTGATCGACCACTGGTGGCAGACCGAGACGGGCTGGCCGATCGCCTCGAACTGCGTCGGCCTCGGGCGGGCGCCGGTCAAGTACGGCTCGCCGACCCGCGCCGTGCCCGGCTGGGACCTTCGGGTGCTCGACGAGGCGGGCAAGCGACGCCCGGCGGGTGAGATCGGCGCGCTGGTCGCGCGCTTGCCCATGCCGCCCGGCTGCGCGCCGACGCTGTGGAACGCCGACGACCGGTTCCGGGAGGCCTATCTGACCGAGTTCCCCGGCCACTACGCGACCGCCGATGCCGGGTATATCGACGACGAGGGCTACGTGTTCGTGATGGCCCGGACCGACGACATCATCAACGTCGCCGGGCACCGGCTGTCCACCGGCGCGATGGAGGAGGTGCTTGCCGAGCACCCCGATGTCGCGGAATGCGCGGTGATCGGCGTCGCCGACGCGCTGAAGGGCCAGGTTCCCTTCGGATTGCTGGTCCTCAAGGACGGGGTCGACCGCGACGCGACTGCGATCGTGGACGAGGCGGTGGGCATGGTGCGCGGGCGGATCGGCCCGGTCGCCGCCTTCAAGTCGGCCTCGGTGGTCGCCCGCCTGCCCAAGACGCGCTCGGGCAAGATCCTGCGCGGCACGATGCGCAGGATCGCCGACGGCGAGGAATGGAACATGCCGGCGACCATCGAGGACCCGGCGGCCCTCGACGAGATCGCCGTGTCGCTGGGCGCGGCCGGCTACCCGAACTGAGATTCGGGATCCGGCGGCGGGTCGGGCTCGGTCCGGGCGAGCTGTTCCACGGGAAACACGTCGCTCTCGTCCGTCACCGGCTCGGGCACGTATCCGGCCTTTTCCAGCGCCGCGTCGAGATCGGCCCGGGTGCACAGCTCCAGCCCGACCGGCTCGCGCGGCTTGATGTTCGCCATGTTCCAGTGGGTGCGCTCGCGGATCGCGACGATGGTCGGCTTGGTGGTTCCGATCAGCTTGGAGATCTGGCCGTCCGTGAGGTCCGGACAGTGGCGCACCAGCCAGGCGATCGCATCCGGCTTGTCCTGCCGGCGCGCCACCGGGGTATAGCGCGGACCCTTGGTGCGCGGCGAGGGGCGCGGGGTGTCGTGGACCGCCATCTTCAGGCGCGCCGCCGGATCGGCGCTGCACCGGTCGATTTCCTCGCGGGTGAGCTGTCCGTTGGAGATCGGGTCGAAGCCGATCATCCCGATCGCCACCTCCTCGTCGGCGATGCTCTGCACCTCGAGCTCGTGGAGGCCGCAGAACGCGGCGATCTGGTCGAAGGTGAGCGCGGTGTTCTCGATCAGCCACACCGCGGTGGCCTTGGGCATCAGGGGGTTGTTCATGCGCCTTCTTTCGTCGCGGCCCGGGCTATCCCGGACGTGTTCAAACGGTTAGCACGATCTTACCGATATGCGCGCTCGATTCCATCAGCGCGTGCGCTTCCGCGGCCTCGTCGAGCGCGAAGGTGGTATGGACGATCGGGCGGATGCGCCCCTCGGCCAGCAGCGGCCATACCTTTTCCCTCAGGGCGTCCGCGATCGCGCCCTTCCGGGCGACGGTCCTCGGCCTCAGTGTCGAGCCGGTCAGGACCAGCCGCTTGACCATCAGGAGGCCGAGCGGGATCGTCGGTTCCGCGCCCTCGCGGACCGCGATCTGGACCAGCCGCCCCTCGACGGCGAGCGCGCGGATGTTGCGCGCGAGGTAATCCCCGCCGACCATGTCGAGGATCAGCTCGACGCCGCGCTTTTCCGTCAGCTCCCTGACGACGGCTACGAAGTCCTCTTCGGTGTAGTTGATCGCCCGTTCCGCGCCGAGCTCCTCGCAGAACGCGCACTTCTCGGCCGTCCGGGCGGTGGTGAACACGCGGGCGCCGAAGGCGCGGGCGATCTGGATGGCGGTCGTGCCGATCCCGCCCGAGCCGCCGTGGATCAGCACGGTCTCGCCCGCCGTCATCCGCCCGCCGTCGAACAAATTGGTCCAGACGGTGAAGAAGGTCTCGGGCAAGGCCGCCGCCCGAACCGCGTCGAGCCCGTCCGGGATCGGCAGGCATTGCGGCACCGGGACCGCGCAGTACTCGGCATAGCCGCCGCCGCTCACCAGGGCGCATACGGAATCGCCCGGCGCCGGAGAGGAAACGCCGGGGCCCAGGGCGACGACGGTCCCCGCGAGCTCCAGCCCGGGCAGGTCGCTCGCCCCCGGCGGCGGCGGGTAGTTGCCGCGGCGCTGGGCGACGTCGGGGAAATTGACCCCGGCCGCCTCGACCCGGACCAGCACCTCGCCCTCGCCGGGCTCCGGCACCGGGCGCGTGCACGGCCGCAGGACCTCGGGTCCGCCGGGCTCGGATATCTCTATCGCCTTCATCGAGGCGGGAACGGGCTGGGTCATCGCGCGGAGTCGGGGGTGGTCGAACGGGTTGCCTGTCTAGCGGCTGGGCGACACACTGGCAAGGCGGATTACAGGGGACCGGCGGCGTGGACGAAGAGGACCTGACACCCCGGAAGGGGCCCGCGAAGCTTCGCGACCTCGACTCGCTCTCCATCGAGGAGCTGGAGGAATACATCGAAGAGCTCGAGGCCGAGATCCGCCGCGTGCGCGAGGACATCGACCGAAAGCAACGCCACCGCGCCGGCGTCGAGGGGCTGTTCAAGCGCGGCTGAACACGGGCCCCGGCCCGCCGGTTCGTCCCTCGATACGGCGGCGAAGCCCCTCACCCCGACCCTCTCCCCGGGGGAGAGGGAGAATTCGCTTGTCTTCTCCCCTCCCGCTTGCGGGAGGGGCCGGGGGAGGGAGAAACCCCGCCTAATGTTTCACGTGAAACAAAGGTCAGCCTTATTGACCTATGTTTCACGTGAAACATTGTCCCGAAACGGTACTATTTCGCGTCCCCCGGAGGCACGACCGACCCTTCCGGAGACGACCGGGCGCGCCGATATCGCCCCCGCGCCAGCGCCTTGCCGGGGGATCCTGACAGAACGGTTCGGGACGCCGCCGCGCCAGCGCGTCCCATCGGCCGGAGAGCGACAGAACGATTAATTCACTACCCATCAGTAGTGAATTAATCGTTCTGTCTGGTTTCCCCTTCGTCGCCGGGCCCCTAATGCGCCTCGGCCCAGCTGCGGCCCCGGCCGGTCTCGACGGTCAGCGGCACGCTGAGATGGGCCGCGCTTTCCATCGTCCGGGTGACGAGCGCGGCGGTGTCGTCGACCTCGCCGTCGGGGACCTCGAACAGCAGCTCGTCGTGGACCTGGAGCAGCATCCGGGCGCCGAGCCCCGCGTCTTCGAGCGCGCCGGGCAGGCGGATCATCGCGCGCTTGATGATGTCGGCCGCCGCGCCCTGGAGCGGCGCGTTGATCGCGGCGCGCTCCGAGAAGTTGCGCCGCGCCGGGTTCTTGTCCGCGATGGCGGGCGTATGGCAGCGCCGTCCGAACGCCGTCGTCACGAAGCCGTTGGCCCGCGCGAACGCCTTTGTGGTTTCCATGTAGTCGCGGATGCCCGGGTAGTGCTCGAAATAGGCGTCGATATAGGCCCTCGCCTCGCTTTGCGCGATCCCGAGCTGGCGCGCGAGGCCGAATGGGCTGATCCCGTAGATGATCCCGAAATTGATCGCCTTGGCGCGGTTGCGGACCGCCGGGTCCATACCCTCCACCGGAATCCGGAACACCTCCCCCGCCGTCCGGGCGTGGATGTCCGCGCCCTCGTGAAAGGCCTGCTTGAGCGCTTCGATATCGGCGACGTGGGCGAGCAGGCGGAGCTCGATCTGCGAATAGTCCGCCGAGAGCAGCGTATGCCCCTTCTCGGCGACGAAGGCTTCCCGGATCTTGCGCCCGTCCCCGGTGCGGACCGGGATGTTTTGCAGGTTGGGCTCGTTCGAGCTCAGCCGCCCGGTCGACGCGATCGCCTGGCCGAAGGAGGTGTGGACGCGCCCGGTGGCCGGATTGACCGCCTCGGCGAGCGCCTCGGTATAGGTGCTTCTGAGCTTCGAAAGCTGGCGCCAGTCGAGGACCAGCCCGGGCAGCGCGTGGCCCTGCGCCGCGAGTCCCTCGAGAATGTCCGCGCCGGTCGCATAGGCGCCCTGTTTGGTCTTCTTGCCGCCTTCGAGCCCCATCTCCTCGAACAGCACCGTGCCGAGCTGCTTGGGCGATCCGATGTTGAAGCCGTGCCCGGCCTCCGCATGGATGTTCTCGGCGAGCGCGGCGCCCCGGCGCTCGAAATCGCGCGACAGCGCCCCCAGCACCGAGGCGTCGACCTTGATCCCCGTCCGCTCCATGCCGGCGAGCACCGCGACCAGCGGGCGTTCCAGCGTCTCGTAGACCGTCGCCAGACGGTCCGCGACGAGCCGCGGCTTGAGCAGGCGGTGGAGACGCCCGGTCATGTCGGCGTCCTCCGCCGCGTAGTCGCGCGCCGACTCCAGCGGCACCTCGGCAAAGCCGATCGCCTTCTTTCCAGACCCGGCGACCTCGGAGAATTTTATGTTCGCGTGCTCGAAATGGAGCTTGCAGAGCTCGTCGAGCCCGTGGCCGTGCATCCCCGCTTCGAGCACGTAGGACAGCAGCATCGTGTCGTCGACCGGCGAGACCTCGACGCCGTAGCGCGCCAGCACCTCCATGTCGTATTTGATGTTGTGGCCGATCTTGAGAACGCCCGGGTCCTCCAGGAGCGGCTTGAGGGCGGCGAGCGCGTCGGCCAGCGGGATCTGTCGCGGCGCGTCCGCCGGCCCGTCGATCAGGTCCGCCGTCCCTCCGCCGGGCGCGACGTGGGCGAGCGGGACGTAGCAGGCCCGGCCCGGCTCGACCGACAACGAGACGCCGACGAGCTCGGCGCGAATCGAATCGAGCGAGGTGGTCTCGGTATCCACCGCGACCGCGCCGGCCCGCGCCGCGTCGGCGATCCACCGGTCCAGCGCCGCCGCATCGGTCACCAGCGAATAATCCCGTTCGGCGGCCTCCGGACCCGGCGGCGGGGCGGCATCGTCGGTTCCGACGACGCCGACCATGGTTCCGATCTGGGCCAGCATCGACTTGAACCCGTGCGCGCGCAGGAACCCGCCGAGCGTCTTCGCGTCGGGCGGGGACGCGATCAGGTCGTCGACGGCCTGTTCCACCGGCGCGTCGATCCTGAGCGTCACCAGATCGCGCGAGACGCGCGCCATGTCGGCGTTGCCCATCAGATTCTCGCGCCGCTTGGGCTGCCTGATCTCCTCCGCCCGTGCGAGAAGCGTGTCGAGATCGCCATAGGTCCGGATCAGCTCCGCGGCCGTCTTGACCCCGATCCCCGGCACGCCGGGGACATTGTCGGTCGAGTCTCCGGCGAGCGCCTGCACGTCGATCACGCTTTCGGGCCCGACTCCGAAGCGCTCGATCACTTCGGCGCGCCCGATCGTCAGATTCTTGGCGGGGTCGAGCATGGATACGTTGTCGCCGACGAGCTGCATCAGGTCCTTGTCCGACGACACGATCACCACCTGGTGCCCCTCCTCGCGCGCCATGCGGGCGAAGGTGGCAATCAGGTCGTCGGCCTCGAACCCCGGGAGCTCGATGCACGGCACGTTGAACGCGCGCGTCGCGTCCCGGATGAGGTCGAATTGCGGCACCAGCTCTTCCGGCGGGTCGCTGCGGTTCGCCTTGTACTCGGGATAGATGTCGTTGCGGAACGACACGCGGGAGGTGTCGAAGATCACCGCGAAGCGCCGCGTGCCGGCATCGCTCAGCAGCTTCGCCAGCATCTTCGAGAAGCCGAACACCGCGTTGACCGGAACCCCTTCCGGGTTGGTCATCGGCGGCAGGCCGTAGAACGCGCGGAAGATGTAACCCGATCCGTCGACCAGATAGACCGGTTCCGCGCCGCCTTGTCCGGTCTCCGCCATTTCGCCCTCCGTCCGCCCGTTCGCAGGATGCAAAATGCGCTCCCGCGTGTCGAGTGGAGGGTCTCCCACAGATTCTCCTCGCTTCCGTCATGGTCGGCGAAGGCCGACCATCCACGTTTTGTTTTCCTTCTTTCTTCGATTCCACCACCTAAAAAAAACTCGTGGATGGTCGGCCTTCGCCGACCATGACGAACCAGAAAGCCTGGGTTAGAGTTTCGGCTCCCCGCCCTCCTCCGCGAGGACGGCGCCGGCGAGGTAGAGGGAGCCGCAGATCAGCACCCGCGCCGGTCCGGGATATTCCCGCGCGATGGCATCGAGGGCGGCGGAAACGTCCGGGCTCGCATGCGCGTCGAGTCCGAGGGCGCGGGCCGCGTCGGCGAGCGCCTCCGGGGCATGGCAGGCATAGGCGCCCGGCACCGGGACGCCGTGAAAGCTCGCGATCCGGCCCGCGAGCGGCGCGAGGAAGTCCTCCGGCGGGCGGACCGCGAGATGTCCCATTAACAGGTGCAGCGGCAGGTCCGACCAGCCTTCCGCCACCCGCGCGAGGGCCTCGCCGGCGGAGCGGTTGTGGCCGCCGTCGACCCAGAGCTCCCGGTCGGGGCCGAGGCGCGCCGACAGCCGGCCGCCCTTCAGGAGTTGCAGCCGTCCCGGCCAGTGCGCGGCGGCGATGCCGGCTTCGATGGCCGCGCGGTCGAGCGCCGGCCAGCCCAGCGCCCGCGCCGCCGCCACCGCGATGCCCGCGTTCTCGACCTGATGAGGTCCGATCAGGCCCGGCGGCGGGATCTCCATCGTCCCCGATCCGTCACGGAACAGCCGGCCGTCCATGCGCCACTCCCGGCCGTGTCTCAGGAGCGGCGACCCGATTTCGGCGGCGCGGGCGTCGATGACGTCGGCGGCCCCCGGGCGTTGGGGCCCGATCACGGCGGGGATACCGGGCTTCAGGATGCCGGCCTTCTCGAAGGCGATCTCCGGGACGGTCTCGCCCAGAAAGTGAACGTGGTCGCGCGACACCGGGGTAATGACCGACAGCGCCGGGGCCGCGAGAACGTTGGTCGCGTCGAACCGCCCGCCGAGTCCTGTCTCGACCAGGGCGATGTCGGCAGGCACCCGGGAAAAAGCCAGGAAAGCGGCCGCCGTGGTGATCTCGAAAAAGGTGATCGGGGCGCCGCCATTGGCCTCCTCGCAGGCCCCGAGCACGTCGCTCAGCGACGCCTCCCCGACCGGCCGGCCGCGGACCGCGATCCGCTCGTTGAAGCGGATCAAATGCGGCGAGACATAGACATGGGCGCTCAGCCCCGCCGCCTCGCAGATTGCCTTCAGGAACGCGATCGTCGAACCCTTGCCGTTGGTGCCGGCGACATGGACCGCCGGCGGCAGGGACCGCTCGGGGTGGCCGAGCGCCGCGAGAAGGCGTTCGATCCGTTCGAGGCTCAGGTCGATCAGCTTGGGGTGCAGGCGGGTCAGCCGTTCGAGAACGGCGTCACTCCGCAACGGCGGCGTCCGGAGTGCGATCGGCGGGCGGCACCGGGAATTCCAGCCCGTCTTCGGCGGGCGGTATTTCCAGCGGATTCGTCAGCAAATCGATCAGATCGGCCAGCGTATCCCGCAATTCCGCGCGCGGGACCACCATGTCCACCATGCCGTGTTCGTGCAGGTATTCCGCGCTCTGGAAGTTCTCGGGCAGGGTCTCGCGGATCGTCTCCTCGATCACCCGCCGACCCGCGAAGCCGATCGTCGCGCCGGGCTCGGCGATCGCGATGTCGCCCAGCATGGCGAACGAGGCCGAGACGCCGCCGGTGGTCGGATCGGTGAGGACGACGATATAGGGAAGCCCGGCCTCCTTGACGCGCTCGATGCCGATGGCGGTTCGCGGCATCTGCACGAGCGAGAGGATGCCTTCCTGCATGCGCGCGCCCCCCGAGGACGGGAAAACGATCAGCGCGGCGCCGTCGGCGACCGCGCGGTCGGAAGCGGCAAGGATACCGTCGCCCACGGCGATCCCCATCGACCCGCCCATGAAGCGGAAGTCGAAAGCGGCGACCACCGCGGGCGCGCCTTTCAGCGTTCCGGCGGCGACCAGAAGCGCGTCGTCGCCGCCGGTCGTGCCGCGGTTCTCCCGCAGGCGGTCGGAATAGCGCTTGCGGTCGCGGAACCTGAGCGGATCGGCGACGCAGGGCGCGAGCTCGACCGTCTCCCAGCCATCCGGATCCAGGATCGATCCGATGCGCGTCCGGGCATCGATGCGCAGATGGTGGCCGCAATGGGAACACACGTGCATCGCGGCCTCTAGCTCACGATGGAAAATCATCTGCTCGCATTGCGGGCATTTGGCCCAGAGATGCTCCGGAACCTCGGTCTTCTTGCCCACGAGAGCCCGGATTTTCGGCCGGATGTTGTTCAGCCAGTTCATTCGCCGGTTCCTCCGGCTTCCGGCGCGGCCCGGTTTCGCACCCCGCCGGCCAGCTCGCGGACCAGCGCCTCGACGGCCGGGATCGTCTCGCTCCCGGCCCGGCCGTCGATCAGGGTCGACTCGATCCGCTGTACGATCGCCGATCCCACCACGACCGCGTCCGCGAATCCGGCCATTTCCGCCGCCTGGTCGGCGTTGCGGACGCCGAAACCCACCGCGACCGGAAGATCGGTCGCCTTGCGGATTCGCGAGAGTCCGGCCGCGACATCCTTCGCCATCGCCGACTTCGTCCCGGTAATGCCGGTGACGGAAACGTAGTAAACGAATCCCTCGCAATCCGCCAGAATCCGGCGAAGGCGCGCGTCGTCGGTGGTCGGGGCCACGAGCCGGATCAAGGCGAGCCCCACGGCCTCGGCCGGCGCCCGCAGCTCCTCGTCCTCCTCGGGCGGCAGGTCGACGACGATGAGCCCGTCGACCCCGGCCGCCCTGGCGTCCGCCGCGAACGCTTCGGCGCCGTAGCGGTAGATCGGGTTGAAATAGCCCATCAGCACGACCGGGGTGTCGGCGTCGCCCTGCCGGAACGCGGACGCCATGGCGAGCGTGTCGGCCATCGTCTGGCCCGCGCGCAGAGCTCGTTCGCCGGCCGCCTGGATCGAGGGTCCGTCGGCCATGGGGTCGCTGAACGGCATGCCGAGCTCGATCAGATCGGCGCCGAGTTCCGGCAACCGGGCGAGGAGGGCGGAAGAAGTCGCCCGGTCGGGATCGCCGGCGGTGACGAACGGGATGAAGGCCGAACGGCCCTCTTCGGCGAGCGCGGCGAACCGCCGGGCGATACGTTCGCGCCCGACGGTCACAGCTCGACCCCCAGCGCCTCGGCGACGGTAAAGACGTCCTTGTCGCCGCGGCCGCACATGTTCATCACCAGCAGGTGGTCCGACGGCAAATCGCCTGCGATCCGCGCCACGTGGGCGAGCGCGTGGCTCGGTTCCAGGGCGGGCAGGATGCCTTCGAGCCGGCTGCACAGCTGGAAGGCGTCCAGCGCCTCGGCGTCGGTGACCGAGACGTAGCGCACCCGGCCGACATCGTGGAGCCACGCGTGCTCCGGTCCGACGCCCGGATAGTCGAGCCCGGCCGAGATCGAATGCGCCTCCTGGATCTGGCCGTCGTCGTCCTGCAGGAGGTAGGTGCGGTTGCCGTGCAGAACCCCCGGCGCCCCGGCGGTGAGCGAGGCGGCGTGGCGCGGCGTGTCGACGCCCTCGCCGGCGGCCTCGACGGCGTGGATGTCGATGCCCGCATCGTCGAGAAAGGGATGGAAAAGCCCCATCGCGTTGGACCCGCCGCCGATGCATGCGACCAGCGTATCGGGAAGCCGGCCTTCGGCGGCGTGGATCTGGTCGCGCACCTCGATTCCGATCACCGACTGGAAGTCGCGCACCATCGCGGGATAGGGGTGCGGCCCCGCCACCGTGCCGATGACGTAGAACGTGTCATCCACATTGGCGACCCAGTCGCGCAGCGTCTCGTTCATCGCGTCCTTGAGGGTGCGGCTGCCCGACGTCACCGGCACGACCTCGGCGCCCAGCAGCTTCATGCGGAACACGTTGGGGGCCTGCCGCGCGATGTCCGTCTCGCCCATATAAACCACGCAGGGCAGGTCGAAGAGCGCGCAGACGGTCGCCGTCGCGACGCCGTGCTGGCCGGCCCCGGTCTCGGCGATGATCCGGGTCTTGCCCATGCGGCGGGCGAGCAGGATCTGCCCCACCGTGTTGTTGATCTTGTGGGCGCCGGTATGGTTGAGCTCGTCCCGCTTGAAGTAGATCTTGGCGCCGCCGAGATGGGCGGTCAGCCGTTCGGCGAAGTAAAGCGGGCTCGGCCGGCCGACATAGTGCTCCAGATAGTAGCGCAGCTCCGCCTCGAAGGCCGGGTCCCGCTGCGCCGCGCGCCAGGCCCGCTCGACCTCCAGGACCAGCGGCATCAAGGTCTCGGCGACATAGCGCCCGCCGAACGGGCCGAACCGGCCCTCGGCGTCGGGCCCGTCGCGATAGGTATTGCGTTCCACCGTCGTCTCTCCGCCGCGCCCCTCAGACTCCCTTGGCCGCCCCGATGAAGGCGGCGATCAGGGAGGTGTCCTTGACGCCGGGCGCGCTCTCGACGCCGGAAGATACATCAACGCCGGGCGCGCCGCTCGTCCGGATCGCCTGGGCGACGGTCTCGGGCGTGAGTCCGCCCGACAGCATCCACGGGCAAGGCCACGACAGCCCGGCGAGCATCCGCCAGTCGAAGGTCAGCGCGTTGCCGCCCGGCATGAACCGACCTTCCGTCGAGGGCGCCTTGGCATCGAACAGCAGCCGGTCGGCAATCCCGTCATAGCCGCGGGCAATCTCGATGTCGCCCGGATCGGCGACCTTGATCGCCTTCATCGCGGGCTTTCCCGTCCTTCGCTTGATCTCCGCGACCCGTTCCGGGCTCTCGTTGCCGTGGAGTTGCAGGAGGTCGAGCCGGGCCACCGAAAGCACACGGTCGAGCGTTTCGTCGGGCGGGTCCACGAACAGGCCGACGACGGTGATGTCGGCCGGCGCGGCGGCGGCCAGCGCGGCGGCCTCTTCCGCGGACACGTTGCGCGGCGAGCGGGGAAAGAACACCAGACCGACATCGCTGGCGCCCCGGGCGACCGCCGCCTCCAGAACCCCGGGGGTGCTGACGCCGCAGATCTTCACCCGTGTCGTCATCCGGTGCGCGATTTCAGCCGGATCCGGGGCAGCCGCGGGCGACGCGGCGCCGGCGGCTCGGGGGTCTCCTCCCCCGTCTCGCCCTGCGCTTCCCGGGCCGCCTCGACCAGCGTGAGCCGGCGCTCGAGCGCGCTTGCCTTGCGCTTGTCCGCGCGCGAGCGCCGCCGCCACTTGCCGTCCGATATCCATTGCACCGATCCGCCGACGGCCATGCCGACCGCCAGCGCGCCGAGTACCGCGATATAGACCGGAAGATCGATCTCCAGCGGCAGCGGCCACAGGTCGAGCGTCAGGGTGTGGCGGTTGGCGACGGCGAACACGACGAAGATCGCCGCGACGGGAATGAAGACCAGCCTGTAGAAAATCTTCATCCGCGGTCTCGCCCCCGATCGGTCCGGGCGCCGGCGCCCCCGTTCAGGAGTCCGCGTTCAACCGGTCGCGCAGGTCCTTGCCCGCCTTGAAGAAGGGCACGTATTTCTTCTCGACGTTGACCGACATGCCGGTGCGCGGATTGCGGCCGACGCGCTCGCCCCGCTCCTTGACGGAAAAGGCGCCGAAGCCGCGCAATTCGACGCGGCCGCCACGGTACAGGGCGTCGGAAATCTCGTCGAATATGGTGGAGACGATGCGCTCTATGTCGCGCCGGAACAGGTTCGGGTTCTGGTCCGCGAGGCGCTGGATCAACTCGGATTTGGTCATCCGCGGCCGTTCCCCGACTGATTCCACCTCGGCTGGTCTTCGGTCGTCCTCTCCGGCGGGCGGCCGGCGGCTGTCGTCAGGACCTGTCAGCGGATTTCAGCGTGCCAGACAGATACCAGACCGTCAACCGTAAGCCGTTCAGAAAAAATGGTTCTTTCGCCCAGCGTCGCTGCCCGGTCGAGCATCCTGGCGAACCTGCCGCCCGTCCCGATATCGCGAATCGGAAGCCCTCCGGCAACGCCTTTCTCGGCTTCCAGCCAGACAACCGCGTCCGTTTCCCCGCCGATGGCGTCGACCAGATTGGCGGCGAGCGCCTGCCGCCCGGTGAGGACGCGCCCGTCGGCGATTTTCGTCAGCGCGGGACCTTCCAGCGCGCGCCGCTCGGCCACGAGATCGAGGAACATCCGGTGACTGTCGGCGATCAGCTCCCGCAACACCTCCCGGCCTTCGTCGGTGATCTTCTCGAAGCCGGACGGCATCGCCTTGAGCGGCCCGCTGCGGATCGTCTCGGCGCCGATCCCGAGCTTTCGAAGGAGGCCGGAGATCTCCGTCGTGTGCATCACCACCCCGATCGATCCGGTGATGGTGCCGCGGCGGGCGACGACACGGTCTGCCCCGATCGCGGCCATGTAGCCCGCGGATGTCGCGAGCCCGCCGAGGACGGCGACCACCGGCTTCTCGTCCGCGACGGCGCGGATCGAGCGGTAGAGGGCCTCGCCGCCGACCACGGTGCCGCCCGGGCTGTCGATCCGGACGATCAGCGCCCGCGCGTTTTCGTCCCCGGCAATGGCGGCAAGCGCCCGGTGCCGGCGAATGTCGTCGACGATCAGCCCCTGAACCGTGTGGCGCGCGATGTACTCGCCGCCGCCGAAACCCGAGAATCGTCCGAAGGCCGCGACCGCGGCGAGCAGCAGAGCGAGGATGCCGACGCCGCGCCAGAAGGAAAGCCGGCGCTTGAGGCGCCGACGGTCGATCAGGTAGTCCGCATCGAGAGCCATGCGTGCACCGCCGGGGCGGATCTACGCCGGCCGGGAGACGTCAGCCGTCTCCGTCCTTGCCGGCGGCGTTCTCCTCCGCGCCGCTTTCGTCCTCGGCCGCGGGCTCGTCCGCTTCGGGCGCATCCGCCTCTGCGGCCTCTGCTTCCGCAGGCTCCGCCTCCGCGGCCTCTGCTTCTGTCGCCTCCGCCTCTTCGGTGTCGGTGTCGGTGGCGGCCTCGCGTTCCGCGCGCTCGCGATTGGCGCGGTTGATCGCGGCGCCGAGGATGTCGCCGAGGCTGGCTCCGGAGTCCGACGAACCGTACTCGGCCATCGCCTGCTTCTCCTCGGCCACCTCCTGCGCCTTGACCGACAGGCTGAGCTTGCGGTCGCGCTTGTCGACACTGTTGACCCGGGCGTCGATCCGGTCGCCCGGCGCGAACCGGTCGGGGCGCTGATCGGCGCGGTCGCGCGAGAGCTCCGCCCGGCGGATGAATCCGGACAGGCCGCTGGCCACGGTGACCTCGAGTCCGGTGTCGAGCACCTTGGCGACGGTGCAGGTCAGGACATCGCCCCGCTTGACGTTCTCGATCGCGATTCCGACCTGATCTTCCTCAAGCTGCTTGATACCGAGCGAGATACGCTCTCTCTCAGGATCGACGTCGAGGACCTTGGCCTTTACCGGGTCTCCCTTCTTGAAGTCGCGCAACGCTTCCTCGCCCGGGCGCGCCCAGTCGATATCCGAGAGATGGACCATCCCGTCGATCTCGCTGTCGAGGCCGACGAACAGGCCGAACTCGGTGATGTTCTTGACCTCGCCGTCGATGATCGAGCCCACCGGATGGCTTTCGACGAACTCTTCCCACGGGTTCTCGCGGCATTGCTTGATGCCCAGCGAGACCCGGCGCTTGTTGGAGTCTACCTCGAGCACCATCACCTCGACCTCCTGGCTGGTCGAGACGATCTTGCCGGGATGGACGTTTTTCTTGGTCCAGCTCATTTCCGAAACGTGGACCAGCCCTTCCACGCCGGGCTCCAGCTCCACGAACGCGCCGTAATCGGTGATGTTGCTGACCCGGCCGGTGAACTTCACGTTCACCGGGTACTTGTGCTCGACGCCGTCCCACGGGTCGGCTTCGAGCTGCTTCATGCCGAGCGAGATACGCTGGGTCTCCGGGTTGTAGCGGATGACCTGAACCTTGACGGTCTGGCCGATGCTGAGCGCGTCGCTCGGGTGGTTGATCCGGCGCCACGCGATATCGGTGACGTGCAGCAGACCGTCGACCCCGCCGAGATCGACGAAGGCGCCGTAATCGGTGATGTTCTTGACGATCCCTTCGAGGATCTGGCGTTCCTTGAGATTGGCGAGAAGCTCGTTACGGGCTTCGGCGCGGGACTCCTCCAGCACCGCGCGCCGCGAGACCACGATATTGCCGCGCCGCCGGTCCATCTTGAGGATCTGGAACGGCTGCGGCGTGCCCATCAACGGCGAGACGTCGCGCACCGGGCGGACATCGACCTGACTGCCGGGGAGAAACGCCACCGCGCCCGAGAGATCGACCGTGAACCCGCCCTTGACCCGGCCGAAGATCGAGCCGCTGACCCGTTCTCCGGCATTGAACGCCTTCTCGAGCAGGGTCCATGCCTCCTCGCGGCGCGCCCGCTCGCGGGACAGTACGGCCTCGCCGTTGCGGTCCTCCATGCGCTCGAGATAGACGTCCACCGAGTCGCCCACCTTCAGTTCCGACTCCCGGCCGGGAGCCGCGAACTCCTTCAGGGCAACCCGCCCTTCCGACTTGAGCCCGACATCGACGAGGGCCGAGTCGTTCTCGATACTGATCACGGTCCCCTTGACCACCGAGCCTTCGGTGGGCTCGCGTACGGCGAAGCTCTCCTCGAGCATGCTTGCGAAATTTTCTCCCGCGATCGCTTCGGGGGATACGTCCACCGCCTGCTGTCCGGCGGCTGCTTCGTTCGACATGGGCGTTCCTGCCTCGCTCGGCCTTTGTTTGAACCCTCGCATTCCCAAAAACCCGCGCCGTCCGGAGAACGGTGCGCGCGGCACGTTTTCCGGGCAACACTACTTTTGGGACGTCGTCCGCGCGTCGAAGTGCGCCAGCGCCTCCCGGAACACCTCGTCCGCATTCATGGTCGAGGTGTCGATCACGAAGGCGTCTTCGGCGGGCGCCAGCGGCGCCGCGGCACGACCCCGATCCCGGACATCGCGCGCTTCCATATCACGCAGAACTGCCGCGTATATAGCGTCTGAGCCCCGTTCCCGCAACTCGCGAACGCGCCGCAGGGCGCGCACGTCCGGGCTCGCGTCGAGGAACAGCTTCACCCGCGCATCCGGGCAGACGACGGTGCCGATGTCCCGCCCGTCGAGCACCGCGCCGGCGGCGGCGCCCGGCGGGTCGGCGGCGAACCCGCGCTGGAAGTCGAGCAGCGCCGCGCGAACGCCGGCATCGGCTGCAACCACGCTCGCCGCGGCCGTAACCGTTTCGTCCCGAAGCCCTTTGCCGGCGAGGTCGTCCGTTTCGAGTGCGCGCGCCGCCCGCGCCGCCTCGACGCCATCCGCCGCATCGCCGTCCCGATCGATCACCCGTTTGGCGACGGCGCGGTAGAGGAGGCCGGTGTCGAGATGTGCGAAGCCGAGATGTTCGGCGAGCCGCCGCGCGACGGTGCCCTTGCCGCTTGCCGCGGGCCCGTCGATAGCGACGACAACGGGCGGGTCACGCATCCGCCTCCTCCGCCGGCTCGATCGCCGCGCCGAGCCCGTTCATCGCGGCGGCGAAGCCGGGGAAGCTGGTGTCGATGGTCTCGGTGCCGACCACCCTGATCGGACGTTCGCAGGCAAGACCCAGCACCAGGAACGCCATCGCGATCCGATGGTCGTGCGCGGCATCGATTACGGCACCGCCCGCCGGGCGCCCGGACAGACCCTCGACGATCAGCGTGTCTCCTTCGATGGCGGCACCGACGCCCGCCGCCCGCAGGCCGCCCGCGATCGCCGCAAGCCGGTCGCTCTCCTTGACGCGAAGCTCGCCCAGCCCGTGCATCCGGGTCGTGCCTTCGGCGAAGGCGGCGGCTACGGCGAGGATCGGGTATTCGTCGATCATGCGCGGCGCCCTGTCGGCGGGCACCTCGATCGCCCTGAGTCGACCCTCCCCCTGATGTGAGAACGTAAGGTCGCCGACCGGCTCGGCGTCCGACGCCCCGCCGCGCTCGATCGCGACGGCCGCGCCCATCTCGGCGAGGCAGTCGAAGAGACCCGTACGCGTCGGATTGAGGCCGACGCCGGGGATTTCGACCCGCGAGCCCGGCACCAGCAGCGCCGCGATCCCCGGAAAGGCGGCCGAGGAAGGGTCGCCCGGAACGGACACCGCCCGGCCGACGATTTCCGGCTGACCGCGGAGGGTGATTGCACGACCGCTCCCGGTTTCCGCGACCGCGATGTCGACGCCGAACTGGCGCAGCATCAGTTCGCTGTGATCGCGGGTCGGGCGGGGCTCTATCACGGTCGTTTCGCCCGGCGTGTTGAGCGCGGCGAGGAGGATCGCCGACTTGACCTGGGCGGAGGGCACGGGCAACGCGTATTCGATCGGCACCGGATCCGCGGCCCCGCTCACCGTCAGCGGCAGCAGGTCGCCCTCGCGCGCCGCGATGACCGCGCCCATCGCGCGAAGCGGCTCGGCGACCCGGCCCATCGGCCGGGTTCGAAGCGAGGCATCGCCGGTCACGATCGCGGTAACGGGATGGGTCCCGAGGACCCCGAGGAGGAGCCGCGCGGCGGTCCCCGAATTGCCAAGGTCCAGAACGGTGTCGGGCTCGACCAGCCCGCCGATACCGGCGCCCTGCACCGACCACTGGCCGACGCCGGTACGCTCGACCCGGGCGCCGAGCGCGCGCAACGCCTCCGCCGTGGCAAGGACGTCCTCACCCTCCAGCAGGCCGTCGATGCGCGACTCGCCGACGGCGAGCGCGCTTACGATCAGCGCGCGGTGGGAAATCGACTTGTCGCCTGGAACCCGCACGGTGCCGGAGAGACGCCTGACGGATCCCGAGTCCAGCATCGCCATCTTGGCATCGGAGTTGGGATCGGCGCGGCTCATTTAGCACACTGCCGACCTGCGCGCGATTCGGTCGCGGCCAACGGGTGCAACTGGGCTTTGACAGCGCGCGGCGTTCGTGGCAATGGCTCCTGCGTTTCGAAACCTTTGGAGGACGGTGTGGCGAAGCCCGAATGGGGACTGAAGCGGTCGTGCCGCGAATGCGGGAAGCGCTTTTACGATTTTCACCGCGATCCGATCGTCTGCCCGGGTTGTCAGGCGGTGTTCGACCCGCTGGCGATGCTCAGACCGCGCCGCAGCCGGCCGACGGTGACCCGTGCGGCGAAGGCCCCGGAAACCGCCGCGGAAAAACCGGACGAGACCGGGGAGAAGGGGACCGGGAAGGACGAGAATGCCGAGGCCGACATCATCGAGGTCGAGGATGCGGACATCGATGATGAGGCGGTTATCGACACCGATGACGATGACGGTATGATCAAGGAAGGTTCCGATCTCGGGGATGACGGCATTCCGGACGTCATCGCCGGCGAAAAGGAATGAGAACGCTCGTCGAGCGAGGAGAAGCGCAGGGGCCATAGCTCAGTTGGGAGAGCGCTTGAATGGCATTCAAGAGGTCGGGGGTTCGACTCCCCCTGGCTCCACCAAGATCCGGGGCCCGGCCGAAAACGGCCGGGCCCCGTTCGATTTTGGGGAAACCGGGATTGTAGACGGGCTGGGCCGATTGTCCGGCGCGCCCGCGCTCAACTCAGCGCGTAGGGGACCTGGTTCGGGCCCGAGACCTGCTCGCCGTCGACGCCGTTCTCGTAGCCCTTTTGCCTGAAGGTACCGGTGCGCTGGCTGCGGACGATGAAGGCTATGGTCTTGCGGTCGCCGGCATATTCCGAATGGATCTCGTGCGGAGGCACGATGTCGACGTCCCCCGGGCCGCATTCGATCGACACCGTCTCCTTGAGGCGCCTGGTGCCGTCCCCGTCGGTCGCCACGCCGAAGCGAACGATGCGCTCCTCCCCTTCGAGCAGGCCGTATACCGTCCAGCTCGGACCGTGGTCGTGGATCATCGCCCTGCCGCCCGGATTCTTGATCAGGCCGTTGAGCGCGAAGCCGTAATCGGGGTCTTCGTAGAAGAGGAGGTTATCCACCTTCCTGCCGTCGTATCCGCCGACGGGCCAGGCTTGCGCGTGCGCCTTGAGCTCGGGGTCTTCCAGAAGCCCGGAAAGCAGCTCGCCGCAGCGCCGCCAACGGGCTTCCCCCTCCAGTCCGGCGGCGCAGGCCGCGCGCATTTCCGCCACGAATTTCTCGATTGCGGGCAGCATTTTCGTCCGTTCCATCGGGCCTCTCCCGGTTCCCGCGAACGATACCGCCTGCCGATTTCCCGGTCAAAGCGGCGCGTTGCCAACCGGGCGGCCGGTGCGTAGTGTTCGTTAGCTAGCTAAGCATCGGCGTTCCGCGCCGGATCCGCCGCGCCAAGCATGAATCGGGACGAGGAAGTGGACGAGGGTTGACCGTGTCTGAAGGCGATATGGAAACGATTACGTTGCAGGGCATCGAGGTGCCGTACGTTCGGCGGGGCAGCGGCCAGACGTTGCTCATGCTCCACGGCGGCGGCGGACCGGTGGCGCCCATGCCCTTCGCCGCGCAGCTGATGGACCGATTCGACGTCGTCGCGCCGATCCATCCGGGATTCGCGGGCACCCGGATTCCCGATCACTTCGACAACATCCACGACCTGAAGTTTCTCTATCTCGACTTCATCGACGCGCTGGAAATCGAGGATGCCGTCGTGATGGGCTTCTCGATGGGCGGCTGGACGGCGGCCGAGCTCGCGGTAATGACGACGGCCCGCTTCTCGAAGTTGATCCTGGTCGATTCCGTGGGGATCAAGCCCGGCGACCGCGATACACGGGATGTCGCCGACGTGTTCGCGCTGCACCCGGCGGAACTCCTCAAGATTACCTGGCACGACACGTCGAAGGCGCCCAACCCCGCCGAGATGGACGAAGACGCGCTTGCCGCGATGGCCGGCAACCGGATCGCGCTGGCGCTCTATACCTTCGATCCGTACATGCACAACCCGAAGCTTCCGCGGCTCTTGCACCGGATCGACATTCCGACCCTCCTGATCTGGGGCGAGAGCGACGGCCTCGTCACCCCCGAATACGGCGCCGCCTTCCGGGACATGATCCCCGGCGCCAGAATGGTTGTGATCCCCGAGGCCGGGCACGCGCCGCAGGCCGAGCAGCCCGAGGCCTTCGTCTCCGAAATTCTCGCCTTCGCGTCCTAACCGAGGAGCCCGACGTTGAAGACCTGGTTCTTTACCGAAGACGCCTATCCGTATCTGCCGGACGCGGACAGCTACGAGTCGATCCGCGTCAACCTGCCCAACAAGCACTACGACCCCGAGATCGGCGCCGACCTCTACCACCGCTATCTCGACATGTGGAGCGCGGCCGACGAAATCGGTCTCGAGATCATGCTCAACGAGCACCACCAGACGGCAACCTGCGTGGTGCCCGCCGCGCCTTTGATGCTGTCGATCCTGGCGCGCGAGACCAAACGCGCGCGCCTCCTGATCCTCGGCAACCCGATCGGCAACCGGAACACGCCGGTTCGCGTGGCGGAAGAGATGGCGATGGTCGACGTGTTGTCGCGCGGCCGGCTCGAATGCGGCTTCGTGCGCGGGGTGCCTTACGAATCCGCGCCCGCCAACGTGATCGCGTTCCGCGGCACGGAGCGCCTGTGGGAAGCGCATGATTTGATCATGAAGGCCTGGACCCATCATGAGGGTCCGTTCAACTTCGAGGGTCGCTTCTATCATATGCGCCAGGTCAATATCTGGCCCCGCCCCTACCAGCAGCCCCACCCGCCGGTCTGGGTGACCATCGGCAGCGCCGGCAGCGGCGTGCAGGTGGCGAAGCACAAGCATGTCGGCGCGGTCTTCCTCGCCGGCTATAACGGCATCCGTACGATCTTCGACGGCTACCGCGGCGGCTACCGCGAGGCCCATGGCAAAGAGGCGCCGCTCGACCGGCTCGCCTATTGCGCGCTGATCCATGTCGGCGAGAACGAGAGCCGGGCCCGCGAGGGCGCGGAAAAGATCCTCTGGTACATGACCTCCAACAAGGTCGCGGCGCAGTGGAACAACCCGCCCGGCTACCACCCACCGCATGTCGCCGCGATGATCATGAAGGGCACGCGCGGCGGCGCCGGCGTCCCGCTCAACCCGCAGCTCGACGACCAGATGGCGCGCGGCAACGTGTTCGCCGGCACGCCCGACAAGGTCTTCGAGCAGATCAAGGCATTCTGGGAGTATTCCGGCGGGTTTGGCCACTTGCTGATGATGGGCCAGGCCGGGTTCCTCAGCTACGGCGATACGCTGACCTCGATGCAGCTCTTCAACGACGAGGTCTATCCGAGGCTGCGCGAACTCACCGAGTCCTACGATCCCGACCGCATGGCCTATCTGCGCAATTCGCTTCCCGATGTCGAGGCGACCTCGCTCGGCGATCTCGGCTTCGCGTTCGTCCGGTAGCTCCGATGACCGGGATCGCGAGCAAGTATGTCGACGTCGACGGCATCCGCACCCACTATCTGGAGGCGGGGGAGGGGCCGACCGTGGTGCTCCTGCATTCGGGCGAATACGGCGGCGCGGCCGAGATCAGCTGGCAGTTCACCATCCCGGCGCTGGCCCCCGAATTCCACGTTGTCGCGCCGGACTGGCTCGGCTTCGGGCGCACCGACAAGGTGTTCGACTTCGGCGATGCGCGGAGCCGCGTCTACCGCCACATGCAGCGTTTTGTCGAGGCGATGGGGATCGAGGAGGCCGATTTCATCGGCAACTCGATGGGCGGCAGCAATCTCGTGCGGATTGCCGCGACCGAGCCCGACCTCCTGCCGCTGCGTTCGATCGTGCTGTGCAGCGGCGGCGGATTCACCCCCGAGTCCGAGGAGCGCAAGGTCCTGCTCGCCTATGACGGCAGCGAGGATGCGATGCGGGCGCTGGTCAAGGCGATGCTGCACGACCCCAAATGGGGCGACGACGATGCGCATATCGCCCGGCGGCAGGAATTCGCGCTGATGAAGGGCGCCTGGGAGTGCCAGTCGGCGCCGCGCTTGCGGCCGCCGGCGGTGGGGACGGCGGGTTCCGGGTTCGGCACTCCCGACAATACGCCTTACGAGAACATCGCCGTGCCCGCTTTGATCGTTGCGGGCGCGAACGATCCGCTGCGTGAGCAGGGTTACGCGCCCAAGCTCGCCGAGCGCATCGACGGTGCCGAGCTGATCGTCTACGAGGATTGTGGGCATTGCCCCAATATCGAGTACGCCGACAAGTTCAACGCGGCGGTGCTCGATTTTCTCCGCCGGGTCAACGCCGGCTGACAGGCGGGAAGCGGGTCAGTAAGCCGCCACGGTTCCGTTGCTGCGCGGGTCGGTCGCTCCCGACAGCCGGCCGTCCGGATGGCGGATAACGACGCCCGCATGGCCCATCACGTCGCTGTGCGCGGAGACCGTCTCGACTTCGTGCCCGGCGGCGGCGAGCGCCTCCACCACGTCTCGGGCGAATCCCCGTTCGATCCTGAGCGATGTCGTCTCTTCTCCCCAGGCGCGCCCCAGCAGCCAGCGCGGCGCGCTCACCGCCGTCTGTGGGTCCATGCCGCAGGTGACGATACGGCTGTAGAGCGCCGCCTGGGTCTGGGGCTGTCCTTCCCCGCCCATCGTGCCGAACGCCATGACGCGGCCGTCCGCCAGCCGTGCAAGCGGCGGGTTGAGGGTATGGAACGGCTTTCGGTCGGGGGCGAGCCGGTTGGGTCCGCTGTCTCCGAGACTCATGCCCGAACCCCGGTTCTGCCAGACCAGCCCGGTATCCGGCAGCACCAGGCCCGATCCGAACTCCCAGTACAGGCTCTGGATGAAGCTGACCGCCCGGCCGGCGCTGTCGATCGCGCCCATCCAGATGGTGTCGCCGTCGGGCCCGGCCTGCGGCCAGAGCGCGGCGGTTTGGCGGTCGATGCCGCGCGCCGTTTCGTCGAGCGTCCCGGGCGTCAGCCAGTCCGCGGCATCGACCTCCATCGTCGCCGGGTCGCCCAAATGGGCATTGCGCAGCAGGAAGGCACGCTTTGTCGCCTCGACGATGCCGTGGAGATGGGCGAATCCATCCGGTTCCTCGTCTTCCAGCCCCAGGCGGTCAATGAGTCCCAGGATCATCAGCGCGGTCGCGCCCTGGGTCGGCGGCGGCATGTTGAAGACCGTGCCGGCGGCGAGGTCGACCGATAGCGGAGCGCATCGCAGCGCCCGGTGGCGAGCGAAATCGTCCGGGCCGACAGGCGCGCCGAGACGGCCGAGATCGGCGGCGATCCGACGCGCCAGCCCGCCGCGGTAGAAGTCGTCGAGACCGTCGCGCGCGAGGCAGCGCAGCGTTTCGGCAAGCGCCGGATTACGGAACGTATTGCCGGGGGCGGGCGCCGTGCCGTCCACCAGAAACGTATCCGCGAAACCCGGAATCGGGGCCAGCTCATCGGCCTTGAGCGCCGTGGTCGCCGCTTGGTTGTCGCTGGCCGGAAACCCGGTTCCCGCAAGCCAGGTCGCGTCTTCCAGCAGCCGTTCGAGCGGCATCCGCCCGCCCCATTCGGCGGCAATGGCCAGCGCCGCTTCCCACCCCGACACCGTGCCGGCGACCGTATTGGCGGCGAGCGGACCGCGTGCCGGGATCGCGGTCGCGCCGGCATACAGCGCGGGCGTCGCGGCCGCGCCGGTCGCGCCGCAGGCATCGATCCCGACCGGCGCGGCGCCGGGGGCCGCGATCAGCCAGAAGCCGTCTCCGCCGAGCCCGTTCATGTGTGGGTAGACCACCGCGACGGTGGCCGCCGCGGCGACCATCGCCTCGATCGCGTTGCCGCCTTCCCGCAACACCGCGAGCCCGGCCGACGCGGCGAGCCCGTGCGGCGCGACGACCATCCCGCGGACGCCGTCCGTCGCCCTCAGCATCCGGCGGCACCTGCGCGCGAAATATCGCCCTCGGCGACATGAACCTCGGCGGTCGGGTTGATTCCCTCGATCCAGCTCGGGTGGCGGTCGAACAGCAACGGGTCGTGGCCCGGGACGATGCGCTCGAAGGCGTCGCCCACCACGGCCCGGATTCGGCGATAGCAGTCGATCAGGTTCCAGGCGTCTCCCTGGATATAGGCAGGCGGCCACATGCGCTCGATGTTCGAATACCAGTAGACGCAATCGCCGGCGACGACATAGGGCCCGGAACGGGTCGAAACTTCCAGCCATTGCGAACCGAAGGTGTGCGAATCGCGGGCGAGGTGGGCCAACACGCCGGGCAGAATTTCGCCGTCGCCGTCGAGGAATTCGACGCGATCGTCTGCGATCAGCCCCTCCAGCACTTCGAAGTCGTCCGGATTGATCGAGGAAAGCGGCCATTTGCGGGTATCGGACCCCAGCCCGTCGGGCAGCGCGAACACGCCTTGCCAGCCCATGTACTCCGCGCGCTGGACATGGAAACGGGCATTGGGAAACCGGTCGAGATTGCCGGCGTGGTCGAAATGAAGGTGGGTGAGGATGACGTCTTCCACGTCTTCCGGCGCGAAGCCGATCTTGGCGAGCGTGGTCTCCGGGTGCTCGACTCCCTCATAAGCTTTCCCGCTCGGCGACCAGCCGCCCTTCATCCCCGTGTCGATCAAGGCCAGGCGCCTTCTCCCGCCCTCCGGCCCGCCATGGAGGGCGGTGTAGATCATCGGATTGCGGACCATGCCCTGGTTGCTCTCGAGCAAGGTCCCGCCGAAGAAATCCCGCGGCATGTTCGAACGCGTATAGGCGAAAGCCCAGATCGAATAGTCGGTCCGCATCCGCTTCGCCCGGTTGCGCGGTCAGGCGCCTTGCGCCGGCCGGTTCAATCGGCGCCCGCGCCCGGCACCATGCTGCGGGCGTAGGTCCGGGCGGCGGCGCTGTCGTTGTGATTGTAGGCGCCGCCATGGAAAAAGCGGCTCACCTGGGGCAGGAAATAGGGGTGCACGCCGAGTTCGGCGAGCTTGCGGATGTCCACATTCCGGAACGCTTCCTTCTCGGTCTCGCTCAGCCCGTATTCCTCGAACACGGTCTCTGTGTCCTGGCGGAAGCGCTGGAACAGCCGCATGTCGCGGCGAACCTCGAAGATCATGCGGTTCGACGGCAAAGTTCGGTCGACATCTGCGATGGGCATACCGGCCTCGCTTCAAGCGGCGGACGTCCAAGCAAACCACGCCCGGCGCGAAGCCGCAACGCCTCAACCGCGGCTGCAGGCACCTCCGCCAAGAACGCAGAACCGGGCGCAGTGAGGATGGTTGAGCTTCACCTCGCCGGACGCCTCGGCAAGGCTGTGGCCCAGATCGAACTGCGTCTCGTAAGGCAGTAGCGTGCAGGCGACCACGCTCGCCGGCTCTCCCTTGCGCTTGACCACCATGCGTTGGGTCGCGCACATCATCGCGGCCGGCGAAACGCCGAGAATGCCCCAGCAGGCCTCGGTTATTTCGGGAACATCGGCGGTCTCGTCCATCTCCGGCAGCAATGTCAGCTTGACCGGATCCCCGACGTCGAAGTCGATACGGTGCTCCGCGAACAGACGGGCGTAGCCGGCCCTCAGCGACTCTTCGCTCTCGCTCCAGCAAGTGCGGCCGCAGATGTGGACGTTGAAGCCGTTCTCCACCAGCCAGCCCAAGCCGGCGACGGCGGGCTTCCAGGACCGCTCGCCCCGCTCCATTTCATGCAGCGCCTGCCCGTAATGGTCGAGCGAGACGCGGATGGCGAGCCGGTCCCCATGGGCTTCTTTGAGCCGGAGAAGCTCCCTGGCACGCGTCATCATCGGGCGCATCGCGTTGGTCAGCACCAGGACACGAAATCCGCGGTCGAGGCAGGTCTCGACGATCGGCGCGATTTCGGGGTTCATGAAGGGTTCGCCGCCGGTCAGCCCGATCTCCCGCGTCGGCAGGCCGGTTTCGGCAATCTCGTCGAGGAAGCGCACCACGTCGGCGAGCGGCAGGTATGCGAGGCGGTCGTTGGTCGGGCTCGACTCGATATAGCAGTTGCGACACGTGATGTTGCACAGCGTGCCGGTGTTGAACCACAGGGTCCGGAGCGCGTCGAGCGCGACCGAGGCACGCCGGGCGCCGTCCGCCGTGACATCCGGGTCGCGAAACTTGGCGCCGTCGAGCGCGGGGGCCTCGATCGAGGCAGGGTCTACCCTCATCTTGCCTGGGCTCATCCTGGAAGGAACGGGATCGTATAGCGAACGCTTCCCGGCGGCGATAGCCAATATTTCGTGATCGTGCGCGGGGATATGGCCCCGGGCGTCCCCGCGTACTAAGTAGAGCACGAGCGTTTGCAATGCGGGACGGGTGGCACGGGTGCCGCGCCACCCCGACTGGATCGAAGGAGGAATTCATGACGCTGCGGATCAACGCGGAAGCCCCCAATTTCACCGCCGAAACGACCGAGGGGACTATCGATTTCCATGACTGGATCGGCGATGGCTGGGCGATCCTGTTCTCGCATCCCAAGGACTTCACGCCGGTCTGCACGACCGAGCTCGGCTACATGGCCGGTCTGGCGTCCGCGTTCGCCGAGCGCAATACCAAGATCCTCGGCCTCAGCGTCGACCCGGTCGGCAACCACAGGAAGTGGTTCAAGGACATCGAGGAGACCCAGGGCCACGCCGTGACCTATCCGCTGGTCGGCGATCCCGGGCTTGAGGTGGCCAAGCTCTACGACATGCTGCCGGAGGGCGCGGGCGACACATCCGAAGGCCGCACCGCGGCCGACAACGCGACCGTTCGTTCGGTCTTCGTCATCGGGCCGGACAAGAAGATCAAGGCGATGCTCACCTATCCGATGAGCACCGGCCGCAATTTCGACGAAGTGATGCGCCTGCTCGATTCGATCCAGCTCACGGCGAAGCACTCGGTGGCGACGCCGGTCAACTGGAAGGACGGCGACGACTGCATCATTCTGCCGGCGGTCTCCGACGATGCCGCGAAGGAGATGTTCCCGGGCGGCTGGGACGCGCCGAGACCCTATCTCCGGATCGTGCCGCAGCCCGAGTAGAACGCCGCGCGGCGCCGATGCGGCCACCGCACCGCACCGGCGCCCGGCGAACCATCCGGGCCGACCCAGGCAGAGATCGTTGTCCGAAGAAAAGCACATGCGCCGGGCGATCGCGCTCTCCTTCGCCATGATGCGCGCCGACCGGGGCGGCCCGTTCGGTGCTGTGATCGTCCGGGACGGGGCGGTGATCGCCGAGGGCTTCAACAGGGTCACGTCGGATAACGACCCGACGGCACACGCGGAGGTCACCGCCATCCGCGCGGCCTGCGCCGCGCTCGGCACATTCTCGCTCGAAGGCTGCGAGATCTACACCTCTTGCGAGCCCTGCCCGATGTGCCTCGCGGCGATCTACTGGGCGCGGCTCGACCGGATCTTCTACGCCAACACCCGCCAGGACGCGGCGCGTATCGGGTTCGACGACGATCACATCTATCGCGAGATCCCGCTTCCTCCCGAGCGCCGGGCGATCCCGATGAGCCGGGTGCTGGCCGACGAGGCGGCGGACGCGTTTCGCGAATGGGAAGAAAAACCGGACAAGGTTCCGTATTGACCGGGGATCGCGCATGACGCTGACGAGGGCGTCGCTCTCAGCCCGCATCGACCAGGCGCTCGGCCGCCGGCCAGCCGATCTGGTCATCAAGCGCGGCCGCATCCTCAACCTCGCGACCGGCGCGCTGGAGGAAGGCGATGTCGCCATCGCGGGCGAACTCGTCGTCGGCACGCATGAGACCTATGACGGCAAGGTGACCATCGACGGCCGAGGCGCCGTCGTCGTGCCCGGCTTCATCGACACCCATGTCCATGTCGAGAGCAGCGTCGTCACCCCGGCGGAGTTCGACCGCTGCGTCCTCCCCAGGGGAACGACGACGGCGGTTTGCGATCCACACGAGATCGTCAACGTACTTGGCGCCGAGGGGCTGGAATATTTCCTCGACTCCGCCGGCGACCTCGCGATGGATCTCAGGGTTCAGCTTTCGAGCTGCGTGCCCTCGACTTCGCTGGAGACCGCCGGAGCCCGGCTGGAGGCCGGCGATCTCCTGCGCTACCGCGACCGCGAACCGGTGATCGGCCTCGCCGAGTTCATGAGCTTCGGCGACATCTTCGCCCATGACGGCCCCACCCTCGACAAGCTCATCGCCTTCGAGGGCGCCCATATCGACGGCCACGCGCCGCTTCTCTCCGGCTACCGGCTCAACGCCTACGCCGCCTGCGGCATCCACAACTGCCACGAAAGCACCAACGTCGCGGAAGCGGCGGAAAAGCTGAAAAAGGGGTTCCAGGTGCTGATCCGCGACGGCAGCGCCTGCAAGGACGTGGCTACCCTCGCGCCGCTCCTGACCGATGCGAGCGCACCCTTCATCGCGTTCTGCACGGACGACCGCAACCCGCTCGACATCGCCGAGGAGGGTCATCTCGACCATGTGATCCGGACCGCGATCGCCGCCGGCGCGCCGGCGGCCGCAGCCTATCGCTCCGCGACCTGGTCGGCGGCGAGAGGGTTCGGGCTCAACGACCGCGGGCTGGTCGCGCCGGGCTACCGCGCCGATCTGGTCCTGCTGGACGACCTCGAGAGCTGCAAGGTCCGAAGCGTCATCCGCTCCGGCGCGCCGGTCACCGAAAATTCTTTCCCCGACCGGGCCCGGGCGCGAACGCCGGTGGGCTACGACTCGGTCAAGCTCGACCCGGTGGACGAGGGCGCGTTCGCCATCCCGTCGAGCGGCCCCACCGGCCCGGTGATCGGCCTGGTGCCGGGGACCGTGCTGACCGAGCACCTCACACTAACGCTTCCCTATGCCGGCGGGCTCAGGGAGCGCGATCTCGACGCCGATGTGCTGAAGGTCTGCGTGTTCTCGCGGCACGGCAAGAACCGCAATGTCGGGCGCGGCTTCGTCAAGGGATTCGGGCTCCGCCGCGGCGCGCTCGCCTCCAGCGTCGGCCATGACAGCCACAACGCGATCACCGTCGGCTGCAGCGACGCCGACATGGCGGCGGCGGTCAACCGCCTGATCGAGATCCAGGGCGGCTTCGTGGCGGTCGCCGACGGACAGGTGGTCGCCGAACTGCCGCTGCCGGTGGCGGGGCTGATGAGCGACCGGCCCTTCGAAGAGGTCCGCGACGGCCTGCGCGTGCTGCGCCAGGGGGTCAAGGCGCTCGGCTGTCCGCTCGACGAGCCCTTGCTACAGCTCGCCTTCCTGCCGCTCCCGGTGATCCCGCATCTCAAGATCACCGATCACGGGCTGGTCGATGTCGACCGGTTCGAGCTGATCGCGGCGTAGCCCTCCGCCAATCCGGCGGCGAGCGCGCGGGTCTCGATTTCCAGCGCCGCCGCCGGCACCGCCCGCGCGACCAGCCCCATCGCCTGGGCCGCCGCCGCATCGTAGGTGCGGCCTTCGAGGACGAGTTCGAGGGTCCTGGCGCGGCCGATGACCCCGAGCATGGCGGCGACGAAGCCGGTATCGAGGAACAGCCCGATCGTCCTCGGCGACACCCGGAACAGGGCGTCCTCCGCGGCGATCCTGAGGTCGCAGCGGCAGGCGATGTCGACACCGCTCCCCATGCAATAGCCCTCGATCATCGCGACCGTGGGCATGGGAAGTTCGCCGAGCCGGCTCGCCGCCCGCTCGGTCGCTTCGCTGTAGGCGCGCGCCGAAGCGGGGTCGCGACGTTGCTCCGCGAAGCGCGACATGTCGAGCCCGGTCGAAAAGGCCCGCCCGCCCGCGCCCCGGACGACGACGCAGCCGATCCCACGCGCCGTCTCGATTTCGGCCACGCGCGCTTCGAGCGCCTCCCAGTCCTCCCGCGCCAGCGCGTTGAAGCGCGACGGCCGGTCGAGCGAGATGGTCGCCACGGCGCCGTCGAGCTCCAGTCCTACGTTCCCGGTCACGGCCGGAGGCTAATCGATTTCGGCCTCCGGGCGAACCGATGCGCGACCCACCGGGTCATGATTCTGTCCCCCGCGCCGCAATCGAACTATCATCCCGCCGTGCCAACGGGAACCGGACCGACATGCCGTTCGCGCAATACCTCATCGACATCGCGGTCTGCCTCCGGCGGTTGACCTGGCTGCCGCTTCCGGCCGATCCGGCGGAGGACGACCGGACGTTCGAGGAGGCCTGCTGGGCCTACCCGCTGGTCGGCGCCGGGATCGGCGGGATTGCGGCCGTCGCCTGGCTCGCGGCTCAGGCCTTCGGTCTGGCGCACGGGGTCGCGGCGGTTGTCGCGCTGGCTGCATCGATCGCCGTCACAGGGGCGGGGCCGGAGCGCGCGCTGGCACGGGCCGCCGGGTCGCTCGTCTCGCCGCGCGACGAAGACAACGCGCCCGGAGCGGAACGGACGGCGATCGCGCTGGCCCTGGCGATTCTGTTCCGGGCCACCGCCATCGCCGCGGCGGCGGGCACCGGGGCGGTGGGCGGCGTCCTGATCGGCGCGGCCGCTATCGCCTATGCCTGTCAGCTCGCCGCCCTCCACGGTGCGCCCGACGACGAGACGGCGACGGCGCCCAGGCCGCCTGTCGGGCCCGTCGCCGCCGGGCTCGCCATCGCGGCGGCGGTTTCGCTGCTGGTTCTGCCTCAGGGCTGGCTCGCGGCCGTCATCGTCGCGGGCGTTGCCACTGGCGGTATCGTCTTCGCCGCGCGGCGACCCGCCGCGGGCTCTGCCGGCCGGGCGTTGCCGGCGGTGCTTGCCCTCACCGAAATCCTGGCTCTCCTCGCCGTCATCGCGTCGTGGTGACTGCCGCCCCGTCGCCCGCGACGGCGATGGCGAAGGCATAGACCATCGCGACCTCGACCAGCCGGTCGAACCGGCCCGATGCGCCGCCGTGGCCCGCGTCCATGTTGGTGTGAAGGAGGACCGGAGCGTCGCTCGTATTTAGCCGGCGCAGCCGCGCGACCCATTTGGCCGGCTCCCAATAGGTGACCCGAGGGTCGGTGAGCCCGCCGGTCGCGAAGATCGCCGGATAGTCCCGGGCGGCGACGTTGTCGTAGGGCGAATAGGACGCGATCAGGCGGTAGGCCGCTTCGTCCTCGATCGGATTGCCCCATTCCGGCCATTCCGGCGGAGTCAGGGGCAGGTCCGCGTCGCACATCGTATTGAGCACGTCGACGAAGGGCACCTCGGCGAGGATGGCGGCGAAGAGGTCCGGCCTCAGATTCGCCACCGCGCCCATCAGCATCCCGCCCGCGCTCCCGCCATGGGCGGCGATCCGACCCTTCGCGGTATAGCCTTCGGAGGTCAGGCGTTCTCCTGCGGCGATGAAATCGGAAAAGGTATTGGGCTTCTTGTCGCGCTTGCCGTCGAGATACCAGCGATAGCCGCGATCCGCGCCGCCCCGGATATGCGCAATCGCATAGACGAAGCCGCGGTCGACCAGGCTGAGTCGGTTGGTCGAGAAGGACGCGGGCACGGAATGGCCGTAGGCGCCGTAGCCGTAGAGCAGAACCGGCGCGGTGCCGTCCAGCGGGGTGGTGCGGTGGTGGAGGATCGAGATCGGCACCCGGGCGCCGTCCTCGGCGGTCGCGGTCAGCCGGCGCGTGACGTAGTCGGCGGGGTCGTGCCCGCTCGGCACTTCCTGCGTCTTGCGCAGCGTCCGTTGCCGGCTCGCCATGTCGTAGTCGAAAGTCCGGTTCGGCGTCGTCATCGAGCTGTAGACGAAGCGGAGCGTCGGGGTCTCGAACTCGTAACCGGGCAGGAGCGACAGGTCGTAGGCTTCCTCGTCGAAGGCGATCTCGTGCGCCTCGGCGCTCGCGAGGTCGGTGACGACGATGCGCGGCAGACCGTCGGCGCGCTCCAGCCGAACGTGGTGGCCCGCGAAGAGGCGTTGCGAGCGCACATACACCCCGTCTTCGTGGGCCAGCCAGTCGGTCCAGTTCGCGCGCCCGGGTTCGTCGAGCGGCGCGGTCGCGATCCTGAAGTCCACCGCTCCGTCGGCGTTGGTCCGGATGAACAGGCGGTCGCCGCGATGGGCGACGTCGTACTCGACTCCGGAGTCGCGAGGCGCGACGAGACGCGACCGGTCTTCGGGGGCATCCGCGTCGATCAGCCGGACCTCGGACGTGGTGTGATCGTGCGCGGAGACGACCACGAACCGCCCGCTCTCGGACCTGTCGATCCCGACGAAGAAGCCGGGATCGGATTCCTCGTACACGACCGCGTCGCCGCCGTCGCCTATGCGGCGGCGGCGGACCTGCCAGGGTCGATGGTTGTCGTCGATGACGGTGTAAAACACGGTCGCGCCGTCATTGGCCCAGACCACATCGCCCCTTGCGTCCTCCACCGGCCCGTCGACGATTCCGCCCGATGCGATGTCGCGCACGAAGATCCGGTATCTCTCGGACCCGTTTACGTCGGTTGCGTAGGCCAGGCGGCGGTGGTCCGGGCTGTGCCGACAGGCCGCGATCCGGAAATAGCTCTCGCCTTCCGCCTCCCTGTTGCCGTCGAGCAGCACCTCTTCGGCACCCGTGACGCCTTTCCGGGTCCGGCAAAAGACCGGATGCTCCCCGTTCCCCACGTAGCGGACGTAGTAGAGCCAGCCCCCGTCGGGCGCCGGGACGGTGCTGTCGTCCTCCTTGATGCGCCCGCGCATCTCATCGTAGAGCGCGGCCCGAAGATCGGCCCAGGGTGCGAGGAACGCATCCTTGTAGTCGTTCTCCGCCTCCAGATAGGCACGGATTCTCGGGTCCAGGACGGCCGGTTCGCGCATAACGCGCTGCCAGTCGGGGTCCTTGAGCCAAGCGTATTCGTCCTCCCGGGAGATGCCGTGAAGGGTGGTCGAGAGGGGTTTCTGGGCAGCAATGGGTGGCTGTCGGTCTGGCATGAGCTGCGCCTCCTGTAATTGATGTCGGTCGTTGGCCGAAGCGGCGCGCTCGTCCCCCGTCTTTCGCCCGTCATGGTCGGCGCAGGCCGACCATCCAAGAGTTTTTTTCTGTATCAACGGGAACACAAAAAAGCAAAACGTGGATGGTCGGCCTGCGCCGACCGTGACGAAAAGAAAAATCCCGCCCCGCGAAGCCGGGACCGGCCGGAATTTTCTGCGCTTGACCGGGGAAGGCGCGGCGACAACCTTAGGCATGCCGCTGAACAGCCGAGAGGCCAGCCGATGTCCCGAGGTGACGCGCCGGCGACGCGCCGCAAATCGGTTCCCGTAATCGTGGGCGACGTGTCGATCGGCGGCGACCGTCCGATCGTCGTGCAGTCGATGACCAACACCGACACCGCCGACGTGGAGGGCACCACGGCCCAGGTGGCGGCGCTCGCCCGCGCCGGATCGGAAATCGTCCGTATCACGGTCGACCGCGCCGAAGCCGCCGCAGCGGTGCCCCGCATCCGCGAGGCGCTCGACCGGCAGGGCGTGGATGTCCCGCTGGTGGGCGACTTCCACTATATCGGCCACAAGCTGCTGACCGATTACCCGGCCTGCGCGGAGGCGCTCGCCAAGTACCGGATCAACCCGGGCAATGTCGGCTTCCGCGCCAAGCGGGACACCCAGTTCGCGACCATGATCGAGGTCGCGCTGAAATACGACCGCCCGGTCCGCATCGGGGTCAACTGGGGCAGCCTCGACCAGGAGCTTCTGGCGAGCCTGATGGACGAGAACGCGCGGCGGTCCGAACCCATGAGCGCGGCCGAAGTCACCCGCGAAGCCCTCGTCGTGTCCGCCGTGGGCAGCGCCGAACGGGCCCGGGAGCTCGGCCTCGGGGCCGACAAAATCGTGCTTTCCTGCAAGGTTTCGGCAGTGCAGGACCTGATCGCCGTCTATCGCGAACTCGCCCGGCGGTGCGACTACGCGCTGCATCTCGGCCTCACCGAGGCGGGGATGGGCAGCAAGGGGATCGTCGCTTCGACGGCGGCGCTCGCGGTGCTCCTGCAGGAGGGGATCGGCGACACCATCCGCATCTCGCTGACGCCCGAGCCCGGCGGCGACCGGACGCGGGAAGTCATCGTGGCGCAGGAGATCCTGCAAACGATGGGCTTGCGGGCCTTCGTGCCGCTGGTCGCGGCGTGCCCCGGCTGCGGGCGGACCACCAGCACCGTCTTCCAGGAACTCGCCGAGGAGATCCAGGGCTATGTGCGCGGGCGCATGCCGGAATGGAGCGAGGACTATGTCGGCGTCGAGACGATGAACGTCGCGGTGATGGGCTGCATCGTCAACGGGCCGGGCGAGAGCAAGCACGCCAATATCGGGATCAGCCTGCCCGGCACCGGCGAGGAGCCCGCCGCGCCGGTCTTCATCGACGGCAAGAAGGCGGTTACGCTGCGCGGCAAGGGCATCGCGCGGGATTTCCAGAAGCTGGTCGACGAGTACGTGGAGTCCCACTACGCGCGGCGCTGAACGGGAGGCGGCAATGGCAGGCCGAACCAAGCGCTACGATCTGATCCTCCGTGGCGGCCGGGTGATCGACCCGGCGTCGGGGCGCAACCGCAAGGCGGACGTAGGGATCGCCAACGGGCGCATCGCGGCGGTCAAGGCGGGGATCAAGGGGGCGAAGCGGGTCATCGACGTGAGCGGCGGGCTCGTGCTGCCCGGTCTGATCGACACCCACGCCCATGTCTACCGCCACGTCACCGGGGAATTCGGGCTCGACGCCGATCTCTGCGGCGTGCGCTCCGGCGTGACCACCGTGGTGGATCAGGGCGGGCCGAGCCTGATGACGCTGCCCGGGTTCCGCAAGTTCATCGTCGAGCCGGCGAAGACGCGGGTGCTGTGCTTCCTCTCCACCTATACGGTCGGCGGGCTGGAGGGCCACCGCTACCCCTCGCTCTACGGCCCCGAGCAGGTCGACGTGAAGCGCACCGCCCGGGTCGCCATCGCCAACCGCGACATCGTCAAGGGCATCAAGGCGCATGCGGAGGTGGGCGGCGCCTCGCGCTGGGGCTGCCAGGTGCTCGAACGCGCGCGCGAGATCGCCCGCGAGGCGAAGATTCCGGTCTACGTCCATCTCGGCCAGCTCTGGCCCACCGAGGGAACGGACGTGGACCCAGACGCGGTGGTCCGCAAGATGGTGCCGCTGATGCGGAAGGGCGACATCCTCGCCCACCCGTTCACCCGCCATCCCGGCGGCTTCGTCTCGGAGAAGACCGGCAAGCTCCACCCGGTCGTTAAGAAGGCGATCGCGCGCGGTGTCCGGGTCGATGTCGGGCATGGCTCCCATTTCAGCTTCAAATTGGCCCGCGCCGCGCTCGGTCAGGGCATCCGGCCGTTCACCCTCGGCGCCGACCTGCACGGCTACAGCATCGCGGTGCCCGAGGCGCTGTCCGAAGAGATCGGGCTGCCCGCCAATGAGCGGGCTCCGTTCGGGCTGTGCCACGCGATGACCGAACTCCTGGCGCTCGGCATGGATCTGATGGATGTCGTGGCGACCGTCACCTCGAACGCCGCCGAGGCGATCGGCATGGCGGACGAGATCGGCTCGCTGGCCAGGGGCATGACGGCCGATATCACCGTGGTCGACCTGGTGCCCGGGAAGTGGGAACTGCGCGACAATTCGGGCGAGACGGTGCGGGCGGAACAGGCCTTCGTGCCCCGCTTCGCGCTCAAGGACGGTGTGCGCTACGACGCGGACTCCCCGCTGCTTCCCGAGCTCGCCGCCGCCGCATGACACCGGAAACCGCGCAGGCCGGCCGCGTCGCCGGCAAGGCGGTGCTGGTGACCGGCGCGGGGTCGATCGGGCCGGGCTGGGGGAACGGCAAGGCGGCCGCTGTGCTCTACGCCCGCGAGGGGGCGAAGGTGCTCTGCGTCGACCGCCGGCTCGACGCGGCCGAGGAAACCCGCGACATCGTCGCCGGAGAGGACGGCAGCGCCGTCGCGCACCGGGCGGACGTGACCGACGAGAGCGACATCGCGGCCATGGTCGGCGCCTGCGTCGACGCCTTCGGGCGGATCGACGTCCTGCACAACAATGTCGGCGGCTCGGGTCCGGGCGCGGCGCTGATGGACGTGGCGCTGGAGGACTGGAACGACACCCTTGCCCGCAACGTCACCGGCGCCTTCCTCGCCATGAAGGCCGCGATTCCGCACATGGAGGAACAGGGCGGCGGGGCGATCGTCAACATCTCATCGATCGCCGGACTCACCCATATCGGCGTGCCCTCGACCAGCTATTCGGCGGCCAAGGGGGCGCTCAACGAACTGACCAAGAACATCGCGATCCAGTACGCGGCGAAGAACATCCGCGCCAACTGCGTCGCGCCGGGGCTGATGAAGACCCCCTTCATCCTGCGCGAGAAGGACGGCGTTCCCAACCACATCCGCAAGGGCTACGCGACGCCCGAGGAATACCACGACGCCCGCGGCGCGACCGTCCCGATGCGCCGCATGGGCGACGCCTGGGACGTCGCCAAAGCCGCCCTCTTCCTCGCCAGCGACGACGCCGCCTACATCACCGGCCAGTGCCTCGTGGTGGACGGAGGCCTGACGGCGACCAGCCCGGGGGCGTGAAGGGCAGCAGGGTGCGTGGGCGGCCGAACGAAGTGGCCGGACGCCCGGCCATCCGCCGATACCGCCAGCGGTCCTAACGGCCGAGGACGACGTCGACGCTGGCGAGCAGCAAATCGAGCTTGGCCGACGCGATGCGGCCTGTGCGTTCTTCGAGAAGAGCCCGGTCGAGAGCGACGATCTGTGTCGCGTTCGCGACGGAGTCTTTCGGCAGACCGGTCATCGCGGCGGTCAACAGCACGTTTCCCGGCGCGTCCGTCCACCGCAAATTGCTCGTCAGCGGGACACAGACCGCCGTGGCCAACCGGCTCCGGTTCAGCGCATCGCCCTGGACGACGACGACCGGCCGGCGAAAGCCCGGCCCCGAACCCGTTGGCTCCGGCAATTCGGCCCAGCACACATCGCCCTGGGAGATCACCATTCGGTGTTGGCGAGCACCCGCCTGCCGGCGGCGGCGAGGAAGGCGTCATCGTTCCCGTCGACCTCGCCGCACACCCGGTTCATTGTTTCGGTAACCTCGTCTTGCGCATGGCGCGCGAGATATTCGCCGAGTGCCGCCGCGTAGACTTCGCTTCGGGACCGCCGTCCCTGCGAGGCCAGTCGTTCGGCGCGTTCGAAAATGTCGTCGGGGATGGATACGGCTGTCTTCATACCCGCAGTATGACCCCGTCCCATGACCGGCGGTCAAGGGTTTTCCGGATGACGTGCGGTGCGACCGTCCCAATGCGCCGTATGGGCGACGCCTGGGGCGTCACCAGGGCCGCCCTCTTCCTCGCCAGCGACGATGCCGCCCACATCTCCGGACAGTGCCTCGTCGTCGACGGCGGGTTCACGGCGACCAGCCCCGGGGGCGTGAGGCCGTTCCTCAATACGGTCCCTCCCGCAAGCGGGAGGGGGGAAAGTAGGGAGGAGTGGACAAGCCTCCCTTTCCCCCGTGGGGAGAGGGTCGGGGTGAGGGGCCGTCCCCTACGCCAGCACCGTCCCCCCGTCGACCGATATCGTCTGGCCCGTCACGAAGGCGCTGGCATCCGACAGCAACCACATTGCGGTGCCGATCACGTCGTCCGGGGTCATGCTGCGGCGGATGATCTGGCCGTTCTTGATCACGTCGAGCGCGTTGTCGAGCTTGGCGGCGAAGAATTCGCGCGTGCCCTCGGTGATCACCGCGCTCGGCGCCATCGCGTTGACCCGGATGTTGTCGCGGCCGATCTCGCGGGCGAGGCCCCGGGTGAGCCCGACCACCGCCGCCTTCGACGTGGTGTAGTGGAGCGCGTAGGGCATGCCGAAGCGCGCGGCGAGCGAGGCGATGTTGATCACCGACCCGCCGTCGCTCTCGCGCATCACCGGCACCACGGCCTTGCAGCAGTTCCAAATCCCCTTGACGTTGACCTCCATCGCGTCGTCCCACTCGCCGGGATCGATCGCCTCGAACCGCCCGCCGGTGAGCGCGCCGTAGAGCGCGGCGTTGTTGATCAGCCCGTCGATCCCGCCGAACGCTTCCTTCGCGGCGGCGGCCATCGCCGCGGTCGAGGCCTCGTCGCGCACGTCGAGCGGGACGCCGATGCATTCGCCGCCCGCTTCCTCCACCGCCGCTACGGTCTCGTCGGTCGGGATCACGTCGGCCGCCACGATGCGCGCCCCGAGTTCCGCCGCGGCGAGCGCATAGGCCTGGCCGAGCCCCCGCCCGCCGCCGGTGATCACCACAGTCTTTCCGTCCAGGGCAAACGCCTCGCCCGCCATCGTCATACTCCTTCGCTTGAGGTTGTCGTCAGTTCTTGAGCGGCGCGACGCCGGTCTGTTCGGCGATCCCGTCCAACTTCGCGCGCAGCGCATCCGGGATCGGTATGCCGTTCTCCTCGCGATCCGCCAGGCGCGCCGCGCGGCCGTCTCCGGGCACCCGGACCGCGTCGAACCCCGGCATGACCTCGGAGCCGCGCATCTGGCCGGCCACCCGGTCGACCGCTTTCCCGATCGCCGCCGCGTCGCCGAACGCCGCGGGGTCGAGGGCGCAGATGAACTGCCCGGTATTGGCGGCGCGGTCGACATCGGCCGCATAGTCGATCAGGTCCTCGCCCATCGCCGCGCCGTTGAGCGTGCCCGCGAGCAGCCCGATGACGAGGCCGAGCCCGTAGCCCTTGTAGCCGCCCATCGGCAACAGCAGTCCTTCCGAGGCGCGCGCCGGATCGGTGAGCGGGGTGCCGTCGCGCGCGACCATCCAGCCCTCGGGCATGGCTTCGCCGCGCTGCGCGACGGTCCTGATCTTGCCCATCGATGCGACGGTGGTCGCGAAATCCATCACCACCGGGGCGCCGTCCCCGGCCGGGATCGCGACCGCCAGCGGATTGGTGCTGAGCAGCAGGTCGGTCCCGCCCCAGGGCGGCATCTGGTTGCCGCCGCCGACCGCGCCGTAGATGCCGATCAGGCCGTGCGCGAGCGGCATCGCGGCGTAGACCGAGGCCGCGCCGGCATGGTTGCCGTTTCGCGTGCCGGCCCAGCCGATGCCGGTCCCGGACGCCTTGCCGATCGCGGCCCGGACGGCGTATTCGACCGCGAGGTGACCCATCCCGTTGTCGCCGTCGACGACCGCGACCGAAGCCGTTTCCCGCAAAATTGCGATGTTGGGGGTCTTGTTGATGCCGCCGCTCCGGATGCGCTTCAGGTAATCCGCCAGGCGGAAGATCCCGTGCGCATCGAAGCCGGTGCGGTCGGCGGCGACCATCAGCCGCGCCACGTCGGCCGCGTCGCCCCCGGGCAGGCCCTCCGCCGTCATCACCCCGGCGATGAAGCGTTCGAGCTCGCCGGCCGGGAAGCGCTCGTTCATCTCGTCCTCCGTGTCTCGCGGTGCCACACATAGAGCCCGCTGCCGGTGACGATCAAGGCGCCGAGGATGCTGAATTCGTCCGGGAAGTCGCCGAACACCAGGAATCCCAGCGTGGTCGCCCAGATCAGCTGGCTGTAGATGAAGGGCGAGAGCACCGAGGCGGGCGCGCGCTCCAGCCCCTTGATCAGGAGGTAGTGCCCGAGCCCGAACAGGCACCCGGTCGCCGCCATCATGGCCCAGCCCAGCGCGTCGGGCGTCGTCCAGTCGAACGGGACGATGACAGACATCACCACGGTGCCGACGGCGGCCGACCAGAACAGGCTGGTCCGCGCGTGGTCGGTGCGCCCGGCCATCCGGGTCAGCACCTGGTAGAGCGCGTAGCAGACCGCCGTCCCGAGCGGCAGGATCGCCGCCCAGTGCATCACCCCGAGCCCCGGCCGGATGATTACCATCACGCCCGCGAAGCCGACCAGGATCGCGATCCAGCGGCGGATTCCCACCTGTTCCTTGAGCATCGGGATCGAGAACGCGGTCACCAGCAACGGCGCGAAGAAGTTGATCGCCACCGCGTCGGCCAAAGCGAGGTAACGAAGCGCGCCGAAGAAAAGAAGCGTGCCGAGCAGCAGGATCGCCGAGCGGGAGAATTGCAGCCAGGGGCGCGTCGTCCGCATCTGCGCGACGATGCCCGAACGCGCGAAGATCGCGAGGAACACGATGGCGTGGAAGACGTACCGTCCCCAGACGATCTGCACCGTGTCGTAGTGCCGCGTCAGCAGCTTGACCACGCTCTCGCCGCAGCCGAACAGCGCGGTCCCGCACAGCATCAGGACGATGCCGACCCGGATGTCCCGCGCCGTGACGCCGCGCGACGGGGCGGTCGGCTCACTCACCCCGATCTTGTCCGGGCCATCGAGCCTCTTGTCCCAGCCCCGACCACGCGGCCGGCGCCGATGCCGCCTCGGCCGCTTCTTCCGGCGCCAATGAGGGATCCCAGCGGACGCCGAGGAAGCGCCGCCCGGTCACCCCGTCCGACCCCCGGTCGAGCAGCCACCGGATGGGCGCCGCCATCGCCGAGGGCTGGATCATCGCCGCGCGGTCAGGCGAGGAGTCCGGCGGCACCATCGCGGTGTTGGCGGGCCCGCCGGGGATCAGAACGTTCACCGTGACTCCGGTGCCCTCGAGATCGCCGGCCCAGATCGCCGTGCTCGCTTCCAGCGCCGCCTTGGACGGCCCGTAGGGGGTCCATCCCGGCCGGGTCATGGTGTCGAGGCTGGTGGTCACGTTGACGATCCGCCCCCAGCCGGCTTCCCTCAGTTGCGGCAGGACCGCCTTGGCGAGCATGAAAGGCGCCATCGCGTTGGTCTCCACGATGGTCCGCCAGCGCTCGTCGGTGACCTCCCAGAATTTCACCCGGTCGACGTAGTAGTTGGCACGGATGCTCGACTGGCCGATGCCGGCGTTGTTGACCAGCGCATGCACCGCGCCGAACTCGGCGACGGCGCGCTCCACGATGCCGGAGCAGGATCCGGCATCGCGGATGTCGGCCGCATGCGATGCGCTCCGGCCCCTCGGCAGCCTTTCCACGAGGGCGGAGAGCGCATCCTCGTTGACATCGACGGCGAGCACGCGCCCCCCGCCTTCGACGAGCGCTTCGGTCATCGCGGCGCCGAGGCCGCCGGCCGCGCCGGTCACGATCGCCACGACCTGGGAGAGATTTTCCGGTTTCATGGTCCTGCTTTCTGGCCGCCGGGACGGCGGATGGGGCCGCGGGAAACTAGCCGCGCGCACGCCCACGGTCGAGACCTACGGGCGGCCGCGTCTGGACAGGCGGCGCGCCGTAGACGATCATCTTCCGGAGGCATGACGGGAGAGGGCGAAATGGCGCTGACTGCGGAAAAGGTGCTGGAACAGATCGACCGGATCCACAAGGCGAAGCCGATCTACGGCCATCCCCTCTGGGCGGGGATGCTGGACGACAGCCACTCGCTCGAGCAGATCCGCTATTTCTGCAAGCAGCACGGCATCCTGCCGCTCAACAACCACAACTATCACGGCCGGCTCTACGTCATCTGCCCGGACCCCGCGTGGCGCGAGGAGATCGCCGAGGTGACCTACGAGGAGGCGACCGGCCGACTCCATGCGGACGGCGTCTCGCACCACAAGCTCTATCTCAACTACGCCGCCGCGATCGGCCTCTCCAGGGAGGAGATGTACGCGACCAAGTACTGCGCCGGCACGACTGCCTTCTTCGCCTATTTCTCCTATATCTGCGGCAAGACCTTCCTGGAGGGGGTGGCGTCGCACATGCTGGGCGGCGAGGCGCCGATCCCCGGCACCTACGGGCGGATCGCCGAACGCCTCAAAGCGCGGTTCGGGCTCGACGACAAGGGTGTCGCCTACTGGCATGTCCACGACACCGCCGACGAGGAGCATTCCGGCGTCGGCAAGAAGCTGCTCGACCAGTTCGCGACTACCCAGGCGGATCTGGAGCTGGTGATCGACACCGTGCAGACGACGGTCGACGTGATGCATCTGATGTACGACGACATCTGGGCGCATATGCAGCGGATCGAGTCGGCAGAGGCGGCGGAATAGGAGCGGAAGCGATGGAGCGCGAACACCACAAGGGAACCTGGCAGGAGAACCGCTCGTTCTCCCCGGTCGTGACCACAACGGGCGGGCGCATGGTCTGGGCCGCCGGCCACGGCGCGCCGGCGGATGCGGACGGCAACTCGCTCGCCGGCGATTTCGCCGCCCAGACCCGCGAATCCTTCCGCCTGCTCGCGGCGACGCTCGAACGCGCCGGTGCGCGACTGGACGACATGGTGACGATGACCGTGTTCGTGATCGACTCGCGCTACGGCACCGAATTCACCGAGATCCGCAAGGAATTCTTCACCGACGGCTACCCGGCGAGCGCGCTGATCACCTGCGCCGGTTTCGCCCAGCCCGAGATGATGGTGGAGATCCAGGGCATCGCCGTGGTGGACGACTGAGGAGGTCGAGAGATGGCAGACAAAACCCCGTTCCGCAAGGAGCTGGAGGCCGCCGTGCTGGAGCGCCACTGCGCCAACCACCCGATGACCGAGAAATGGGCGAAGGGCGAGCTCGGGCGCCGCGCCTGTATGGGCTGGGCGGTCGAGCACTGGCACTGGATCTCCAACATGGTCCAGGAGGTCTCGTTCAACATCTGCGCCAAGGCGCCGCCCGACGTGGTCGAGCTGGAGCTCGAGAACTTCCACGAGGAGACCGACCCCGAGCATTCGCATCTCGACATCGTGCTCCGCTTTGCCGAGGCGAACGGGGCCGACCTCGCCGCGGTCAGGACGGGGCGCGGCCTGCCGACGACGCGGTCATGGGTCGCCTGGCTCAAATGGGTCGCCAAGGAGCAGCCCTGGCACTGCGCCGTCTCGGCGATCCGCATCGGCACCGAGTCGCAGTCGCCGATGCTCTATTCCAAGGTCCTGCCGGCCTTGCGCGAGAACTACAAATATCCCGAGCCGGCGATCGAGCATTTCTGGCTCCACGCCGAGGTCGATATCGAGCACGGCGACCGCGGCTTCGCGGCGCTGGAGCGCCACTGCACGACGCGCGAGATGAAGGACGAGGCGATCCACTGGGCGCGCGAGAGCGCGGCGATGCGCTGGTTCTATTTCGACGGAATCTTCCTGCACTACGAGAACGACTACGCGCTGGCTTGAGCCCTTCGATACGCGGCTTCGCCGCTACTCAGGATGAGGGTCTTCCGTTGTTTCCTCATCCCGAGTAGGCGCGACAGCGCCGTATCGAGGGATGTGCGCGCCCTACAGCAGCGCCAGGCTGAGCACCGGGTAGGCGATGATCAGGATCAGCACCAGCAGCATGATGAAGGCGAAGGGGAAGGCGCCGGTGAAGATGTGCGCGAGCGTGATCGACCGGTCCTGAATCGTGCTCTTGATGGTGAAGCAGGAGATGCCGAGCGGCGGGGTGAGCAGCCCGATCTCCGCGCCGATCACGGTGACGATGCCGAACCAGACGATGTTGCCGCCGAGCGCCTCGACCGAGCTCAGGAACAGCGGCACCACGATGAGGATGATGGAGGCGGTTTCGATGATGGTCCCGAGCAGCACCATCAGGATGACGTAAATCACCATCAGCCCGACCATGTCGAAATTCATGCTGGCGAGCCAGTCGCTGAACTGGGTCGGCAGCGCGGCGACGCCGAGCATCCGGCTGTACATCGAGGCGGCGATGATCAGGAACAGGATGGCGGCGGTGATCTGGCCGGTCTCGACCAGCACCCGCCAGAAGCCGCGCCAGGTCAGCCGCCGCTTCAAGACGCCGATGGCGAGCGCCCCGGCCGAGCCCGCCGCGCCCGCCTCCTCGGGCGAGAACCAGCCGGTGTAGATCCCGCCCAGCACGAGCACGACCAGGAACGCGACCGGGAGCAGCAGCCAGAACGTCTCCCAGAGGCCGATCGTCTCGCCCTCCTCGACGACCGCCGTGAGCTCCTTCTCGCTGATGAATTTCGGCATGACGCGGGCCATCAGGACGATGCCGAGGATGAAGGCGGTGGCGAGGATGATGCCCGGTATGAACCCGGCGATGAACATGTGGCCGACCGACACTTCGGCGACGATGGCGTAGATGATCAGCATCGAGGACGGCGGAATCAGCATGCCGAGCACGGACGAGCCCGCGACCACGCCGACCGAGAACTGCCGCGTGTAGCCGAAGCGGCGCATCTCCGGCACCGCGATGCGGGTGAACACCGAGGCCGAGGCGATCGACGAGCCGGTGATCGAGGCGAACAGCGCATTCGCCGCCACCGTCGCCATGCCGAGCCCGCCGCGCACCCGGCGGAACATCTGGTCGGCGACCTTGTAGACGTCGGCGCCGAGCCCGATCTCGCTGGCGACGATCCCCATCAGCGCGAAGAGCGGGATATTGGCGAACACGGCGTGCGCGATGGTGTCGTGGGTGGCCGCGGCCAGCAGGCTGATCGCGATGTCGATCGAGTCGCGGTAGATCCAGACCCCGATGAAGGAGACCAGGCCGAGCGCCACGGCGACGTGGATGCCGGCATAGATCAGGACGAGGATGGCGACGACCGACGCGATCCCGACTTCGACGCCCACCGCGGCTCAGCCCTCCGCCGGGCCGGTCATGGAACGCCAGTGGTCGGCAAGCATGATCGCGAACTGCACCATGGTGACCACCACCGCGATGACGATGATCAGCGCGACCGGCCAGACCGGGGCGGTGAACATGCCCTCGACGCCGACATAGTAGTCGTTCTCCCAGGACTCGATGAAGAAAGGCACGCTGCCCCAGATGATCAGCCCCATGAAGACGGTGCCGAGGAGGAAGGTGGCCACGGCCATCCCGTGACCGGCCCTGGGGCTGCGCCGCATCACCTGGTTGAACAGCCCGTCCGAGCGGGTCAGCACGCCCTGGCGCAGCGAATCCGCGAGCTGCATGAAGACGATGCCGATGATCGAGATCTCGATCATCTCGATGACGCCGATGATCGGCGCGTTGAATGCCGAGCGGCTGATCGCCTCGGCGTTGATCAGCAACATCAGCACCACGATCCAGCACGAGCCGGCGGCGTTCATGCCGCCGACCAGCGAGGTGAAGGCGCGGACCGCCGCGTTCCGGGGACGGACGTCCCCGGTGCGCGGCGCGCTATCGGTCAAACGCTACTCCTTGTCCCAGTGCCGGATGATGGGCTGTTTGGCGGCCCGCATCTTGTCCATGTAGGCGGTCATCAGCTTGGTGCCGGGAAGCCCCTGTTTGTCGAGTTTGCCGGCCCAGTCCTTGGCGATATTGGGCATCGTCTTGGCCCAGTTCTCGCGCGCCGCCTGCGACATCTGGATGATCTCGCCGCCCTTCGCCTTGTAATTGGCGTAGGCCTTTTCGGCGTCGTCGATCGCCTGCTGCGCAGTATGGTCGCGGTAATCGGCGGAGACCGCGTGGATCACGTCGCGCACCGCCGCGGGCAGCCGCTTGTAAGCCTTCACGTTCATCGTCAGCGCCTTGGAATTCGCCGTGCCGATATCGGCCTTGAGCATGAACTTCGCGCCCTCGACCAGCTTGAAGGCCACCGCCGCGTCGGTCCACAGCATCGAGCCGTCGATCGCCCCGGTCTTGAACTTGTTGTAGTAGTGGACCATCGAGCCGATCACCGGCGTCGCGCCGGTCCCCGTGAGGTAGCGCATGTTGATCCCGGCGCCGGCGATCTTGAGCCCCTTGAACTGCTCCAGCTTGGTGATCCGGTCGCGGAAGAACATCTGGTAGGTGTCGATCACCGAGAAGCTCGACAGCAGGACCTGGTTGTATTTCATCCAGGCCTCTTTCATCGCCGGAAACTGCTCGGCGAGCTCGTCGACGGTGCGCGACAGCAGCACCGGATCGGCGGTCACGAACGGCGTCACATAGGCGACGGCCTGCATCGGCACCTTGTCCTGGTGGAACACGCTGGTGACGACGCCGATGTCGCCGAGCCCCTTCTGCATGCCGGTCATGACGTGGCGGACCTTGACGATCTGCCCGGCGAACGCCTTGTTCCAGTTGATCTTGTATTCGCCCGACTTGGCGAGCCGCTTGTCGACCTCCGGAATCAGGTAGGCGAGGAACGTCCTCACCTGGAGCGCGCGCGGCGGGTAGCCATCGACCGCGGTGAGCGAGATCGTCTTCTGGGCGTGGGCGGCGGGCGCCGCGAGCAGGATGGTCAGCGCCGCGCCCGCGAGCGCCGCCGTCCCGGTATTGCCGAAACGCATGATTCTTCTCCCTGTAGAACGCCGGCAATCCGAAACCCACCGGCCTGGTCGCGAAAGTTTAGCGGACCCCGAACCGCGCGAACAGGCGCGCGCCTGTTCGGGCGCTACTCCGCGGCGGAATCGAGCACGCTCTGCGGCGTGGAAGAGACGATCTCCGCGTAGGTCGGCACGAACGCGCCCTGCTCCAGGTCCTCGATCAGGGTGACGAATTCGAGGTTCATCGCGGCGAGCTGCTGGCGGATCTTCGCGTGCACCTCGATGTCCGACCATTCGCCGATCAGATAGAAATGGTCCGGATCCTCGGTGTCGCGGCACAGCACCCCGTCCTTCACCTGGGCCGGCGATTTGTGCATCGGGTTACCGTCGGAATAGTCGAACTCGTCGAACTTCTCGATGAATTCGTCCCCGGCGCCCGGCTTTACCCGGAAATCGTAGACGTGGAAGTAGTTCCCCTTGGCGGCAAGCGCGACCAGCGGCATGGCCTTCTCCCCTATGGCGGCAGTTTCCGGTGCGAGACTAGCCCATTTTCGCGCCGGGTCGAACCGGGGCGGCGCAACCGTCATTTCGACCGGAGCGCAGCGAGCGGAGAAATCTTCCCGCCGCGACGCTGCATCGGGCGTGACAGATATCTCCGCTCCGCCTCCCTCCGGTCGGCTCCGGTCGATATGACGACGGGGAGATCGGATCGGTGCGACAAGAGGAGGTTGGGGGTTTGACTAGGCCCGCTTGTTGACACTCCCGACAGGTCGCCCCTAGGGTTTCCGCGCGTATTGGCACGGGGGAAGCACGGTGCTGCTCAGGAACCAATGGTACGTCGCAGCCTGGTCTGAGGATGTCGGCCGGACGCCGCTCGGCCGGGTGCTGCTGAACGAGTACGTCGTGCTTTTCCGCGGGCTGGATGGGACGGTCGTCGCGCTGGAGAACCGCTGCGCGCACCGCAACCTGCCGCTGTCCGAGGGGCGGCTGATCGGCGACGAGGTCGAATGCGGCTATCACGGGCTGGTGTTCGGCCGCGACGGTGTCTGCACCCACGTTCCGGGACAGGAGGACGTGCCGGGCTGGGCAAGGGTCAAGTCCTATCCCGTGGCCGAACGCGACCGCTGGGTGTTCGTCTGGATGGGCGACCCGGAAGACGCCGACCCCGCCCTGGTTCCGGACTACCACGCGAAGCTCGCCGATCCCGACTGGTACGCGGTCACCGGCCAGACGCTGGTCAAGGGCGGCTACCGGCTGGTGCTCGACAACCTGCTCGACCTCTCGCACCTCACCTACGTCCATTCGTCCACCACCGGGAACCGAGCCCTGGCGGAGGAGGCGACGCTGATCGTCGAGACCGGGGACGATTTCGTCCGCGTCACCCGCTGGATGGAGGGGATCCCGCCGGCGCCGGCCTTCATCCAGTACACCGGCGACGACGGGCCGATCGACCGCTGGCAGGTCTCGAAATACATCCCGCCGTCCTACATCGACATCTGCAACGGCTCGACCGCGGCGGGCGAGGGGCTGCCGCAGGAAGAACGGCCCGGGAGCCAGGGGCGCTGGGGCTTCGTCGTCTACCACGCGCTGACGCCCGAGACCGAGACCGCCACTCACCAGTTCTACGCGGTGGCGGGCCACCGCTCGATGGTGCCCTCCCACATGGAGGCGCTGTTCACCGAGCAGATGATGGGGGTGCTCGCCGAGGACCTCGTGGTCTACGAGGCCCAGCAGCGCGCGATCGACCTCGACCCGGAGATGAAGGGCGAGGACGTCAACCCGCGCGGCACCATCCCGGCCGACGACCCCCTGCTCCGCATGCGGCGCATGATCCGCCGGCTGCACGGCGAGGAGCAGCGGGCATGACGAGACGCGCCGGCCGGCCGTGACGCAGGACCTTCCCGAACTCGACCACGAGCGCTTCCTGCGCCTGACCTTCGCGCTCGCCGAGAGGTCGCGGCGCGAGGGCAACCATCCCTTCGCCGCGATCCTGGTCGGACCCGACGGCGATATCCTGATGGAGGCGATGAACGCCTTCGGGGTCGAGGGCGACTCCACCGGCCACGCCGAGCGCACGCTGATGACGCGGGCCTCTATCGCCTACGGAGCCGATTTCCTCTCCCGCTGCACCATGTACGCGAATGCCGAGCCCTGCGCGATGTGCGCCGGCGCGGCCTACTGGGCCGGAATAGGACGGGTGGTCCACGGGATGAGCGAGAAGGCGCTCAAGGCGCTGATCGGCCCGCACCCCGAAAACCTCACCCTCGATCTCCCATGCCGCGAGGTATTCGCCGCCGGACAGCGGAAGGTCGAAGTCGTCGGGCCGTTGCTGGCGGAGGAGTCCGCCAAGGCTCACGAGGGGTTCTGGTAGGGGTGCGAATCCCGCCCGGCGTGTTGAATGTCACGGACGTCTGACTTAGGTTGAACGGCATGGTGGAGAAGAGGAAAGCGGCGGTTCCGCCTCCGGACAAGCCTCGCCGGCCGGATGACTGGCGCGAGCAGATCAAGGCCGACTTGGCGGCACAGCTTGAGGCCGGCGCGACTCTCTACGGCGTTCGCTCGGACGGCGCCTATATCGCGCGAACCAAGCACGGCGACCGGGTTGTCTCGCTGCCCGTCGATTAGACCGCCCGATTTTTCTAACAGGCGTTTCCCGCCATGCCGACGCTTGTCGTTGTCGCCGGTCCCAACGGTTGCGGCAAATCCACCCTGACGCGTACGAGGTGGTTCCATGGGGTGGAGGTGATCGACCCCGACGCGATAGGTGCGCGGCACTCTCGCGGAGGCGGGACGGGAAGCGGTGCGGCGGCGTCGGAGTGCGCTTGCGGCCCGCAGGACGCTCTTGGTGGAAACCACCCTTGCAGGCAACGGCGTACTCCGCCTGATGGAGGACGCGCGTACAACCGGCTATTGGATCGAACTGCACTACGTGTGCCTGGGTTCGCCGGCGCAGGCGCTCAACCGCGTTCGCACCCGCGTCACGATGGGCGGGCACGATGTTCCGGAAGCGGACCTACGGCGTCGCTTTGTACGGTCGCTGGCCAACCTGCCGGCGGGCGATCGGGCGGTCCGACGAGGTGCGCCTGTACGACAACAGCGATCCTGACTTGCCTCACCGCGAGGTCGCGATCCTCACGGCCGATACATGGTGGAACGCCGAAATTCTTCCGGACTGGGCCGCGACGGCGATCGGACACGTCGCGCCGCCGCGCGGGCGACCGGGCCTCGCGATGTCTTCTCCACAACAAACGGAACGATAGGAACCAGGATGACTTTGCTCGAAGGACACCGCGCGGCGGTCACCGGCGGAGGATCGGGGATCGGGCGCGCGATCGCGCTGGGCTATGCGGAGCAGGGCGCTGAAATCGTCGTACTCGACATCGACGGCGAAGCGGCCAAGGCGGTGCGCGACGAGATCGCGGGTGCCGGACATGCCGCGCACGCGGTTACGTTGGATGTACGCGACCGCGCGGCCTGCGTCGCGGCCGCCGGCGACATCGAAAGCTCCATCGGCGCGATCTCGATCCTCGTCAACAACGCCGGGATCAACCGCCGCAATCCGGTCACCGGCGACGCGGAGACCGTGGCGGGCGACTGGGACGACATCATGAGCGTCAACCTCGACGGCGTGTTCAACGTCACCCGGGCTTTCCTCGATCAGCTCCGCGCCAGCCGGGGGCGGGTGGTCAATATCGGCTCGATCCAGTCCTTCCTGCATGTCAGGACGCCCAACAGCATCGCCTATACGACCTCCAAGCACGGCGTGCTCGGCTTCACCCGCGCGCTCGCCGCCGAGCTCGGCAAGGACGGGGTGCGGGTCAACGCGGTCGGCCCCGGACTGATCGAGACCCCGCTCAACGCCGCCGCGAGAGCCCGCAACCCGGAGCTCGTGCAACTCTTCCTCGACCACACGCCGCTCGGGCGGACCGGCAAGCCCGAAGACATCGTGGGGCCGGCCATCTTCCTCGCCTCCGACCTCGCCGGCTACGTGACCGGGGGCATCGTCATGGCCGACGGGGGGTATCGGGCGATCTAGGACCTGTCCGGTCCAGGTTTCGCCCCTTCGTCATTTCGACGGGAGCCGGCCCTAGAGGATGGGAGACCGTCGGCGGCCGAGTCCGGCGGGGGTACGGAACGGTTCGGAGAGCCGGTCCGATACCCTCGCCGCGCCTGCGCGCAGTTTCCGGATCCTCAGCACGTCGGAGAGCCGGCGCCGGAGGAAGTCATGCACGACCTCGCCGCCCGCGGAGCGGTCTTCGAGCCAAACCAGTGTCGTGGTGCCGAGCACGCCGGCAAGCAGCGCACGCTTGGTATAGAAGCTGAAATCGTGCGAGCGGTCCCCGGCGGCGCGCCACATGCGGTCGACGGTGCAGCCGTAGCAGGCGAGGCCGAGCGCCGCGTTCTGCGGCAACCCCGCGAAGGCGACGCCGCGCCGAACGGAATCGCGATAGGGCTCAAGCGCCTCGAACCGCGCCAGCACCGCCCTCTCCACCCGTTCGCCAAGACGCAGGCTGTGGGCGCCGCCGGTATCCAGCGCTCCGGCCATGCGGGCATCCGCCCAGTCGTTGAAGGCCCGGAACAGCTCGCGAGGTCCGCCCCGCAGAATCCTCCTCGCCTCGACCTCGTCGATGCCAACATCCGCCGCGCCGGCCCGGATCGCCGCCGGGACCCATCCGTCGGACGCAGCATGCCGAACGGCGGCGAGAACCAGCCGGTCACGGAGGTCGTCGCTAACTTCCGCCATGGAAACGTTCAGGCATCGCCTCGGGCCGCCTCGGCGAAATGGCGCATCTCGTCCGAGAAGGTCAACATGCGGAGGTCGTCCATCCGCATCGTGTAGAGAATACCGTCGAGATGGTCGATCTCGTGCTGAACGACGCGGGCGTGGAAACCGCGCGCCTCGCGCTCTACCGCCCGCCCGTCGGGCGCGGTACCGCGATAGCGGATGCATGCGTGGCGCGGCACCGCGCCGGTAAGACCGGGGATCGAAAGGCACCCCTCCCAGCCCAGCTCGATATCGTCTCCGACCGGCTCGAAGACCGGATTAACCAGGGCGGTAAGCGGCGTCTCGGCGTCCTCGGATCCGTCCTGGCCCGCTCGCTCGGCGGGCGCCTTGAAGACGATCACCCGGCGGCCGACATGCACCTGCGGCGCGGCCAGACCGACGCCGTTGGCATCTTCCATGGTCTCGACCATGTCGTCGACCAGGCGGCGGATCTCGCGCGAAGTCGGATCGACGACCGGCTCGGCCTGCCCGAGCAGCACGGGATGGCCCATGCGGGCGATCTTCAACAGCGTCATGTGCCTAGTATCGTTCCGCCGGGCGTCAAGGTAAACCGCCGCCGGTCGCAGGGAGCCCGGTGGGGCCGGCCGGCTCGGTTGACGCGGCGACGCGGGCAGGCTACAAGCCGTTCCCCGTCCGAACAGGCAACGGATTCGACCGATGGCAAACATAAAATCGGCCAAGAAGCGGACGCGCCGCAACGCCCGCCGCGCCGATATCAACGGCGCCCGCCGCGGCCGTGTCCGTACCTATGTGAAGAAGGTCGAAGCCGCGCTCGACGAGGGCAACAAGACCGCGGCGGAAGAGGCTCTCAAAGCCGCCCAGCCCGAGCTGATGCGCGGCGTATCCAAGGGCATCCTTCACCGCAACATGGCCGCCCGGAAGGTCGCGCGGCTGAACGCGAGGCTCAAGGCTCTCGGCTAGAGCCTGTCCGACTCCGGAGAAACCGTTCCCGCCGCCATCCCGAATCCAACACGGCCGGCGGCGGCGGGGAACTGGAGGCGCTGCAAACTATCCCCGATTTCCACAGCGGGACTAATGGCCGACGGAAGCCGCGCTGTCCTTCGCTTTGCGCGCTTCTCGCGCCGACCGAGCCGCCCGGCGGGCGACTTTTTTTCGCAATAATTCGTCCGACCGGCCACGCCGGCGTTGCAAGTCTCTCCCGGGGCAGCTACTGTTTTGCAGTTGGGCAGCGTGGGGATGTCCTCGAAACAATAAAAAAACAGGCAAGACATTCTCTCTACTTGCGAAATCCGCGCAATACTATCGCAACACGGGACGAATACCTGACGATCGGTGTCGTTTTATTTCCTCAAAATGAGGACGGGCTAGCTTTGGGGCCAAGGTGAGCGGGTTGGAATCGCTGATACGAAACGGGCCTTGGGCCGGTCCGACGTGCATCGGATCGATGTTGGGCCGGCGGTCGCCGGCCGGTAACAAAGGCGCGGCGGCTATCGATGTGAATCGTTCGGCGAACGGTCGCGCGCTCGTCCTGTTTCCCACGAACGAATCCTGATTCCGGCGGGCGCGAAGCATGGACTCGCGGATATCTGCGCAATGGGCACGGGTCAGGGGCTTGCTTCGCGCCGAAGTCGGCGACTCGTCCTATCGCAGTTGGCTCAAGCCGCTGACGCTGCTCGGCGTCGACGGGCATGTGGTGCGCGTCGGAACGCCGACCCGTTTCATGCGGGACTACGTGAACGAGAATTTCGCCAAGCGCATCCTTGAGCTCTGGATCGACGAGAACGACGCGATCGAGAAGCTGGACGTCGAGATCCAGGTCGAGCCGGCCAAGCGTGAGCGCAAGCGTTTGGCGGCGACGCCGGCCCAACCGCCGGCACAGAGCCCCAATCCGACCGATAGCGCAGCTGTTGCCGCCGCGGCCAGACCCAACGGCAACGCGGACGACGGCAACGGGGGAGAAATCGGCGGTCCGCTCGATCCGCGTTTCGTCTTCGGGAACTTCGTGGTCGGCAAGCCCAACGAACTCGCCTATGCGGCGGCGCGCCGGGTCGCCGAGTCGCCGACCGCGACCTACAACCCGCTCTTCCTCTATGGCGGGGTGGGGCTCGGCAAGACGCATCTCATGCACGCCATCGGCTGGCACATCCGCAAATGGCATTCCAACCGCCGGGTGGTCTACCTGTCGGCCGAGAAGTTCATGAACGAGTTCATCCGGGCGTTGCGTTTTCGGGACACGATGGCGTTCAAGGAGCGGTTCCGGTCGGTCGATGTGCTGATGATCGACGACGTCCAGTTCATCAACGGCAAGGAAAGCACCCAGGAAGAATTCTTCCATACTTTCAACGACTTGGTCGGAAACAACCGGCAGGTGGTGGTGTCGGCCGACAAGTCGCCTTCCGATCTGGAAGGCATGGAGGAGCGGCTTCGCTCGCGGCTCGGCTGGGGGCTGGTGGCCGATATCCATGCGACGACCTGCGAATTGAGGGTCGGCATCCTGCAGTCCAAGGCGGAGCATCTCGGTGTCGAGGTATCGCCCAAGGTGCTCGAATTCCTCGCCCACAAGATCACCACCTCGGTGCGCGAGCTGGAAGGTGCGCTCAACCGGATCGTCGCCCACTCGACGCTGGTCGGGCGCGACATCACGCTCGAAACCTGTCAAGAGGTGCTGCAGGACCTCCTGCGCGCGCATGAGCGCCGCGTGACGATCGAGGAAATCCAGAAACGGGTGGCGGAATATTTCAACATCCGTTTCACCGACATGCATTCGGCGCGCAGGTCGCGCGCCGTCGCCCGGCCCCGCCAGGTGGCGATGTATCTCTCCAAGATGCTCACCCCGCGGTCCCTCCCCGAGATCGGCCGCAAGTTCGGCGGGCGCGATCACACGACCGTCATGTACGCCGTCCGCAAGGTCGAGGACCTTCGGCAATCCGACCCGAGCTTCGACGAGGACGTGGAACTGATCCGCCGAATGCTCGAAGCGTAGTACGGCGGTCGTTTCCGGCATCCGGGCATGCCGCGCGGAACGCGTGATACTTCCCATTGCAGCAACAGGTTCTGCTATAGTGGCTCCGGTGCGCGCGGCGCTTCGTTCGGGGCGCAATCGAGGTGCCGGACGCCACCCGCCGGTTCGGCGGAACACGCCTGATCCGGACGGAGATTTTCCTCAAACGGGGATCCCGGGACGATGAAGCTCACGATCGAACGCGGGGCATTGTTGCGGTCGCTGCAGCACGCTCAGGGCGTCATTGAGCGACGCACGACGATACCGATCCTGTCGAACGTATTGCTCAATGCCGACGGGGCGACGCTCTCGCTGACCGCCACGGACATGGATATCGCCATCGTCGAGCGGGTGCCCTGCACGGTGGCCCAGCCGGGTGCGACGACGGTGCCCGCGCAAACCCTCTTCGACGTGGTGCGCAAGCTGCCGGAGGGCGCCGAGCTGGAGATCGCGAGCGGCGGCGAACAGAACCAGCTCGTCGTGCGCTGCGGGCGCTCGCGGATATCGCTCGCCACCCTGCCGAGCGAGGACTTCCCGGTGATGAGCGAGGGCGACCTGCCCCACGCGTTCACCGTCGACGCGAAGGCGCTGCGCGAGATCATCGACCGGACCCGCTTCGCAATGTCGTCCGAAGAGACCCGCTACTACCTCAACGGCGTCTATGTCCATCCCGCCGAGGGCGAGGAGGAGCCGAAGCTCCGGATCGTAGCCACCGACGGCCACCGACTCGCGCGGGTGGAGCTGGCGCTCCCCGAAGGAGCGGCGGGGATGCCAGGCGTAATCGTTCCGCGCAAGACGGTCGGCGAGGTCCGGAAACTTATCGACGACGGCGAGGAAGAGGTCGCGATAACCCTGTCGGACACCAAGATTCGCATCGCCGTCGAGTCGACGGTTCTGACCTCCAAGCTGATCGACGGCACGTTCCCGGACTACGACCGCGTCATCCCGTTCGCCAACGACAAGGCGTTGCAGGTCGATCCAAGGAATTTCGCAAAGGCGGTCGACCTGGTCTCGACCATCGCGACGGAGAAAACCCGGGCGATCAAGCTCAGCCTCGACAACGGATCGCTGGTGCTGTCGGCCTCGAGTCCGGAGGCGGGCAGCGCGGAAGAGCAGCTCGAGGTCGAATACGCGGACGGACCGCTGGAGATCGGCTTCAACTCGCGCTACCTGCTCGACATCGCCCAACTCATCGGCGATGACGGTGCCAGGTTCATGCTCTCGGACGGGACCTCGCCGACGCTGGTCCGCGACAATGCGGATCCCGGCGCGCTTTACGTCCTGATGCCGATGCGCGTTTGACCCTCCGAGCGCAGGAAACCCGGGAGAACGCATACGCGGGGGCGACGGCCATGCGCCCCAGGCTTGCCGTCAGGCGCCTGACGATGACGAATTTTCGCAACTACGGATCCGCGCGGGTGACAGTGGACGAACGCCCGGTGGTCCTGACCGGCGCCAATGGCGCGGGAAAGACCAACCTCCTGGAAGCGCTTTCCTTCCTGGCACCCGGCCGAGGACTGCGCCGCGCGGCGCTGGGGGAGGTCGCGCGCCGTGGGGCACCGGCCGGGACCTGGTCGGTCGCCGCGGCCTTGAACGGTGCCGAAGGTCCGGTGGAGGTCGGAACCGGGATCGCGAGCGCCGGGGACGATCCGCCGCGGCGGCGGGCGGTCCGTATCGACGGAGCGGATGCCGCATCGCAAGCCGATCTCGCGCATTACGTGACGATGAACTGGCTTACGCCCGAAATGGATCGACTGTTCGACTCCGGCGCGTCCGAGCGCCGGCGCTTTCTCGACCGGCTGGTGGGCGGCTTCGACCGCGACCACGCGACGCGTGTCGGCCGCTACGAACGGGCGACGCGCGAGCGCAACCGGCTTCTCAAGGGTTCGGGCCCGCGCGGCGACGGCGCATGGCTCGGCGCCCTGGAGACCGCGATGGCGGAGAATGGCGTGGCCGTGGCCGCGGCGCGCCGTAGCCTGGTCGGACGACTCGGGACGTATTGCCGCGAGGCGATGGGCGGCTTCCCCGCCGCCGCCGTCACGGTGGAGGGCGCGGTGGAGGAAATGCTGGACGAGATGCCGGCGCTCGCCGTCGAGGAGAGGGTGCGTGAGCGGCTGGCGACCCTTCGGGGCGTTGACACGGAGGCCGGCCGCGCAACCTTCGGCGTCCACCGGAGCGATCTCGTTTGCACCCATATTTCCCGGGCTTGTCCGGCCGCGATGTGCTCGACGGGGGAGCAAAAGGCGCTGTTGATCCGGATCGTGCTCGCGGGGGCGGCGCTTCATGCCGACGACAGGGGCAGCGCGCCGATCCTCCTGCTCGACGAAGTAGGCGCGCATCTCGACCGCGATCGCCGGGCGGCTCTGTTCGACGCCGTGCTCGCGCTGGGCGCCCAGGTATGGATCACCGGCACCGAACCCGAGTCCTTTGCCGCCCTGGGCGACCGCGCGCAACGGTTCGCGGTCGCCGACGGCGCCCTCGCGCCGGTCGCATGAACCGCCAGGAGGCCCGATGACAGAGCCAGCCCACAAGCCCCGGCCGGACCTCGCCGACGACGCCTATGACGCGGCGTCGATCAAGGTCCTCAAGGGGCTGGAGGCGGTCCGCAAGCGGCCGGGCATGTATATCGGCGACACCGATGACGGCTCGGGCCTGCACCACATGGTTTACGAGGTGGTGGACAACGCCATCGACGAGGCGTTGGCGGGCCATTGCTCGGAAATCGCGGTCACGCTGAACGGCGACGGCACGGTCACCGTCACCGACGACGGCCGCGGCATCCCTGTCGAAATGCACGAGGAAGGTATCTCGGCGGCCGAGGTGATCATGACCCAGCTCCATGCCGGCGGGAAATTCGACCAGAATTCCTACAAGGTCTCGGGCGGGCTCCACGGCGTCGGCGTCTCGGTGGTCAACGCGCTGTCGGAATGGCTCGAGCTCCGCATCTGGCGGTCCGGCAGGGAGCACGCGATCCGGTTCGAGAACGGAGAGGCGACCGGCCCGCTTGAAGCGGTGGACGACGCGGGGGACCGGACGGGAACCGAAATCACCTTCTGCCCCTCCCCAGCCACCTTCAGCAATACCGCGTTCAGCCTGTCCACACTGGAGCACCGGCTGCGTGAGCTCGCCTTCCTCAATTCCGGCGTCCGGCTGGTGCTCACGGACGCCCGCGGGGTCGAGCCCAAGGTCGTCGAGATGGCCTATGAGGGCGGAATCCGGGCCTTCGTCGAGTATCTCGATCGCGGCAAGACGCCAGTGTTCGAGCCGCCCATCGCGATCCGCAGGGAAGCCGACGGAATCACCGTCGAGGCGGCGCTCCAGTGGTCCGACAGCTACCACGAGACCATGCTCTGCTTCACCAACACCATCCCGCAGAGCGACGGCGGCACCCATCTCGCGGGCTTCCGCGGCGCGCTGACGCGGACCGTCAACAACTATGCGAGCGCCAACGGCATCGCGAAGAAGGAGAAGGTGACGCTGAGCGGCGAGGACGCGCGCGAAGGGTTGAGCTGCGTGCTCTCGATCAAGGTGCCTGACCCGAAATTCTCCTCGCAGACCAAGGACAAGCTGGTTTCGTCCGAGGTGCGCCCGGTCGTCGAGGGCGTCGTCGGCCAGGAGCTCGGCAACTGGTTCGAGGAACACCCGCGCGAGGCCAAGCGGATCGTTGCCAAGGTGGTCGAGGCGGCGGCGGCGCGCGAGGCGGCGCGCAAGGCGCGCGAGCTGACGCGGCGCAAGGGCGCGCTCGACATCTCGACGCTGCCGGGCAAGCTGGCGGACTGCCAGGAGCGCGATCCGGCGCAGTCCGAGCTCTTCATCGTCGAGGGCGATTCCGCGGGCGGCTCGGCCAAGCAAGCGCGCGACCGGGCGTTCCAGGCGATCCTGCCGCTGCGCGGCAAGATCCTCAACGTCGAGCGCGCGCGCTTCGACAAGATGCTGGGCTCGGCCGAGCTCGGCACGCTGATCGCCGCGCTGGGGACGGGGATCGGTCCCGAGGATTTCGACGTCGAGAAGCTGCGCTACCACAAGGTCATCGTCATGACCGACGCCGATGTGGACGGGAGCCACATCCGGACGCTCTTGCTGACGTTCTTCTTCCGCCAGATGCCGGCGCTGATCGAGCGCGGCCATCTCTATATCGCGCAGCCGCCGCTCTACCGCGCCAGGAAGGGGAGCGGCGGGGTCTATCTGAAGGACGACGGCGACCTCGACGCCTATCTGGTGGAAGCGGGGTTGCGGGATTGCGTCCTCTCGCTGCACGGGGGAGAGCAGGTGGCGGGAGAGGATTTGCGCGAGCGGGTCGATCAGGCACTCTCCGCGCGCCGCCTGATGACTCCGATGATGCAGCGGCTCTCCAACATCGACGTCGCCGAGCAGGCGGCGATCCTTGGCGCCTTCCGTCCGCAATTGCTGGAAGACGGCCAGGCAGAGGCGGTCGCCAGCGCGATCGCCCAGCGGCTCGACGGGCTTTCCGTCGAGACCGAGCGCGGCTGGCGCGCGGAAATCATCGAGGAAGGCGGCTTCGCCTTCGTCCGCACCCTGCGCGGGGTGGCCGAACGACATGCGATCGACGGCGCGCTGATGCGAAGCAGCGACGCCCGCAGGCTGGACGAGATGGCGGCCGACCTGCAGGCGATCTATGGCCGTCCCGCGACACTCACATCGGGCGAGCGGGAATTCCGCATCACGGGCCCCATCAGGCTGGTCGACGCCGTCCTTGAGCTCGGCCGCAAGGGCCTCAGCATCCAGCGCTACAAGGGCCTCGGCGAAATGAACCCCGACCAGCTATGGGAGACCACGCTCGATCCCAACGTGCGGTCGCTCCTCCATGTGAAGGTCAGCCAGGCCCAGCAGGCGGGCAAGATATTCTCGACCCTGATGGGCGACGTGGTCGAGCCGCGCCGCGACTTCATCCAGTCGCGGGCGCTCGAAGTGGTCAATCTGGACGTCTGACGAACGCGCTACCGGCATCCGCCAGGCGCTGGAAACGTGGGCCGAAAGCGGCGCACAGCACCACGTCCCGGAGTTCCGGCGCGAGCGCGCGGTAGAACCGCCGCGCGCGTCGGTTGCGCCTGCGAACCGACCAGAACATCCAGCACGCGCCGTTGGACCGGCCATGGGAGGCCAGCCCCTGGATCAGCGCCCTGCCCACGCCACGGCGCCGGAATCCGTCCCGGACGTAAAGATCGGCAAGGTAGATGCCGCGCGACGCGCTGTCGGTATCGTAGCCGGGATAGAAGATCGCATAGCCGAGCAGCCCGTCGCGGGACTCCGCGACAAGCGTTTCGAACGCGCGATCCGCACCGAAACCGTCGCACCGGAAACGTTCCGCCGTGAAACCGCTCGCGCGGCCGCTGTCGGACCGACCGAGCGCCTGCGCCATCGCCGCGACTTCATCGCCCTCCTCGGGCCTCGCCGGCCTGACGACCAGCCCCTCGACGGAACCGGACGCGCCGGTCCGTCCCTTGCGCCGCCACGGCATGCGGCGCATCTCAGCCGGCCCCGGCACGTTCGAGCGCCTCGGCGGCAGCGAACCAGTCGCCTTCGGCGGCCGATTCCGCCCGTTTCGCCTCCGCCAGTTCCCTGCTCAACGCAGCGATCCGGGTGGCGTTATCTTCTCTCGCGGCCAGGGCAAGCGCCGCGTGCAGACTCCGTTGGGCTTCCTGGGCGCGCGCGATCCGGTTCTCCGCCGCGGCCACGGCGTCCCTGAAAGGCTTCTCCCTGTCGCGACCGGCCGCCGCCGCCCGTCGGGCGGCCCTGCGGCCGGAGTACGACCGGGCGCGACCATCCGTCTGCCGCGAGCCGGGGCGATCGAGTATTTCGGCCCGGTAATCGGCAAGATCGCCGTCATAGGGCCGCACCGTCCCGCCCTGCACGAGCCACAACCGATCGGCCACGAGCTGGACCAGATGCATGTCGTGCGTGATCAGGACGACCGCGCCGCCATAGCCCTGGAGCGCCTCGACGAGCGCGCGACGGCTCTCGATATCGAGATGGTTGGTCGGCTCGTCGAGCACCAGCAATTGCGGGGCCCGGCCGGTGACCAGCGCGAGGTTGAGCCGCGCCTTCTCCCCGCCGGAAAGCGCGGCGACCGGCACATCCGCCTTCTCTCCGCTGAAGCCGAAGGCGCCGAGCCGGGCCCGTACGCGTTCGGGCAAGGCGTCGGGCATCAGGGGCGCAAGATGGCCGAAGGCCGTGCCGTCCGGTCGCAGCGTATCGATCTGATGCTGCGCGAAATAGCCGACCGCGAGGTTGCGCGCCCGCGTCACCCTGCCCCGCTCGGACGGCAGCAGATCCGCCAGGAGCCTCGCGAAAGTGGTCTTGCCGTTGCCGTTGGCGCCGAGAAGCGCGACCCGTTCATCCGGGTCGATCCGCAGGTTCAGGTTCCGCAGCACGGGACGTCCGGGCTCGTAACCGACGGCGACGTTGTCGAAGGTTATGAGCGGCGGGGCGAGTCCGGCGGGCTCGGGAAACGTCAACCCGGTCGTGTGCTCGTCCGCCGCGACGGGCAGATCGGCGAGCTTCGCGAGGGCCTTCACGCGGCTCTGCGCCTGACGCGCCTTGCTCGCGTTGTAGCGGAACCGGTCGACGAAACCCCGGAGCTGGCGCCTTCTTTCGTCGATACGGGCCTGCTGTGCCCTTGTGGCCGCGAGACGCTCGGCATGAGCCTTCTCGAAGCGCGTGTAGTTGCCGGGATAGAGGGTCAGGCCGCGACCCGCCATATGGAGGATGCCGTCCGGCACGGCATCGAGCAGGTCCCGGTCATGGCTCACCACCACGAGCGCCCGGGGATAGCGCTTCAAATGGGACTCCAGCCACACCGCGGCCTCGAGATCGAGATGGTTCGTCGGCTCGTCGAGCAGAAGCAGGTCGGGCTCGGCGAAGAGCGCGGCGGCGAGCGCGACCCGCATGCGCCAGCCGCCGGAGAGATTCGCAAGCGGCATCCGCTGCATCGCCTCGTCGATGCCGAGACCGGCGAGCAGCCGCGCGGCGCGCGCCGGAGCCGCGTGCGCGCCGATTTCCGCGAGCCGGGCCTCGATCTCCGCGCGCCGCGCGCCCTCGGCGTTCTCCGCCTCGGCGACCAGGCCGGCGCGTTGTTCGTCCGCGGCAAGCACCGCGGCGCGCGGCGTTTCCGGGCCTCCCGGCACCTCCTGATCGGCCAGCCTGACCGAAAGGCCGCGGGCGCGGACGATCCTGCCTTCGTCGGACTCGGTCCGGCCCGCGATGAGGCGGAGCAGGGTCGTCTTGCCGCATCCGTTGCGTCCGACCAGCCCAAGCTTGCGGCGTGCGCCGATCTGCGCGTTCACGCCCCCGAAGAGGGGGCGCCCGTCGATGCGATAGGCGATGTTCTCAAGGGTCAGCATGGCCGGACCGATAACGGACGACGAACGGCATGGAGAAGTCCGGATTTGTCATAGTGGCTGCGAAGCGGGCGAACAAGATGTCGGCCGTAGGGAGGATTCGACATAGACCGGCACGCCGGCCCGTCTATGTCCTATGGTTCCGGCGGATCCAATTCCTGCGCCGGATGTCCCCGCGGTCTTGCGCCGCTTCCCGGGTCTTCGGTCCGCGGGCGGAACACGGTCGGAATGGCACGGCGCCAAACCAGGAAGCGGAGCGGAAAGAGCGTCGCGAACCGTAAAGCCGGCAAGGCCGCGAAGCCCGGCGGTCGCGGGCGTGCTCGACGCGGGTGGGTGGCGAGGCTCGCCCGCTGGACCCTGGTAGCCGGTATCTGGGTCGGCGTCGCGGTCGCGGGCGCGGTCGCCTGGTACGCCTGGGACCTGCCCGACCTGTCGAGGCTGGAGACGCCGACCCGCCGCCCGGCGGTGCTGCTCAGGACCGACGACGGCGCGATGCTCGCGCGCTACGGCCAGCTCTATGGCGGCGCGGTCGGCTTCGACGACCTTCCGGGCTATCTCGTCCAGGCCGTAAGCTCGATCGAGGACCGGCGCTTCTTCGAGCATCCGGGGATCGATGTCTGGGGCATCCTGCGCGCGGCGGTCGCCAATATCCGGGCCGGGAAGATCCGCCAGGGCGGCAGCACGCTGACCCAGCAGCTCGCCAAGAACCTGTTCCTCACGCCGGAGAGGACGGTCAGGCGAAAGATCCAGGAGGCCATCGTCGCCCTCTGGCTCGAAGCCCGGTTCTCCAAGCGTCAGATCTTCGAGATCTACATCAACCGGGTCTATTTCGGTTCCGGCGCCTACGGCGTCGCCGCAGCCGCGCGGCGCTATTTCGGCGGATCGGTGCGGGATCTTTCGCTTTTCGAGGCGGCGGTGCTGGCGGGGCTTCTGAAGGCGCCGTCGCGCTATTCGCCGGTGCGGGACGCGGGAGCGGCGAAAGAGCGCGGGCTCCGCGTGCTGCGGGCGATGGTGGATGCCGGGAAACTGACCGAAGCCGAAGCAAGGGCGGCGCAGCGGACGCCGCTCCGCCTCCGCGCGGAGACCGGAACCGGCGCGCGCTATTTTGCCGACTGGGCGTTGGAGCGGGCGGTCGGATATATCGGACGGACTTCGCAGGATGTCGAGATCCGCACCACGATGGACGCGCGGCTGCAGCGCATCGCGGAGCGGCACGTCCACGCCCTGCTGGCAAAGGAGGAGAAGACCCGGCGCGTTTCGCAGGCCGCGCTGGTGGCGATGTCGCCCGACGGCGCGGTCCGGGCGATGGTGGGCGGGCGCGTCTATTCGGCGAGCCAGTTCAATCGCGCCACCCAGGCGCGCCGCCAGCCGGGTTCGGCGTTCAAACTGTTCGTCTATCTCGCGGGACTCGAAGCCGGGCTCACGCCGGACAGCATTTTCGTCGACAAGCCGGTCAGCGTCGCGGGCTGGCGGCCGCGCAACTACGACGGCCGGTTCCACGGCGCGATGCCGCTCATCCGCGCCTTCGCCAGGTCGATCAACACCGTCGCGGTGCAGGTGAGCGAGCGCGTCGGGCGCCGCCGGGTGATCGATGCCGCGCGCCGCCTCGGCATCACCACGCCGATCGCCCCCCATCCCTCGCTCGCGCTCGGCGCCAGCGAGGTCACGCTGATTGAGCTCACCGCGGCCTATGCCGCCGTCGCCAATGGCGGGGTCGCGGTGTGGCCCTACGGCATCGCGTCGGTGGAAGCGGCGGGCGGAAAACGGCTCTACCGGCGGACCGGCGGACCGCAGACCCGGGTGATCGGGGAGGACAAGGCGCGCGCGCTCAGACGCATGCTGAGGGAGGTCGTCCGCGGCGGCACCGGCCGCGCGGCGCGGCTGGGCGGGTCCGAAGCCGGCAAGACGGGCACCAGCCAGAGCTTCCGGGACGCCTGGTTCGTCGGGTTCGCGGGAAACCTGGTCGCGGGGGTCTGGGTCGGCAACGACGACGACAAGCCCATGGCGAAGGTGACGGGCGGCGGTCTCCCGGCGCGCATCTGGCGCGCGTTCATGCGGGACGCCGCTTCCTGAGCACCGGGTTTATCGGGATCGGGCCGGCGGAGCTTCCCATAGCCGCGCGGAATCCCCATCTTATCGGCAAGATAACAGGGCCGGGCGGAAGCGCCGCCCGGGAAGAGCTTCATGGAACTGGCGCAAGTCACGCTCGACGACAAGTACACCCTTGAGTCCGGCCGGGTTTACCTGACCGGCACCCAGGCGCTGGTCCGCCTTCCGCTGATGCAGAGGAAGCGCGACGCGGCGGCAGGGCTCAACACGGCCGGCTTCATCTCGGGCTATCGGGGCTCGCCGCTCGCCGGCTACGACACCGCGCTCTGGCGTGCCAAGGGGTTCCTCGAGGAACACCGCATCCATTTCGAGCCGGGGCTCAACGAGGACCTCGCGGCGACCTCCGTCTGGGGCTCGCAGCAGGTCAACCTGTTCCAGGGCGGGCGCTATGACGGCGTGTTCGCGATCTGGTACGGCAAGGGGCCGGGGCTCGACCGGTCGATGGACGCGATGCGCCACGCGAGCGCCGCCGGCACGTCGCTCCATGGCGGAGTCCTCGCGCTGGTGGGCGACGACCACGGCGCCGTTTCCTCGACCCTGCCGACCCAGTCGGAGCACAACTTCTCGGCCCTGATGATGCCGGTTCTCCATCCGGCCTCGGTGCAGGAATATCTCGATTTCGGCCTGCTCGGCTGGGCGATGTCGCGCTATTGCGGCACCTGGATCGGCTTCAAGTGCCTGACCGAGACGGTCGAGAGCTCGGCCAGCGTGACCGTCGACCCCGACCGCCTCGACATCATCGTCCCCGAAGACGAGGAGCCGACCGATGCCGCGATCCGGCTGGGCGAGGACCGCCTCCAGATCGAGGCGCGGCTGCAGGAAGACAAGGTCTATGCGGCGCTCCGCTTCGCGCGGGAGAACCGGATCGACCGCACGGTCTGGGACAGCCCAGGCGCGCGCCTCGGCATCCTGACGGCGGGCAAGTCCTATCTCGACGTGCGCCAGGCCCTCGACGATCTGGGGATCGACGAGGCGGGCGCGGCGGAGCTCGGCATCAGGATCTACAAGGCGGGGATGGTCTGGCCGCTGGAGCGCAGAGGCGCGCGTGCCTTCGCCGACGGGCTGGAGGAGATTCTCGTCGTCGAGGAAAAGCGCGCGGTGATGGAGAACCAGCTCCGCGCCGAGCTGTACAACTGGAAGGAAAGCGCGAGGCCCAGGATCGTCGGCAAGTTCGACGAGGAGCGGAACTGGCTGCTGCCGGCGGCCGGCGAACTCACCCCCGCCACGATCGCCCGGGCGATCGCCGGACGCATCGGGCGCTACCGTTCGAGCCCCAGGATCGCCGACCGGCTGGACGAGATCGAGGCCAAGGAACGCGCGCTTTCGGGCTATACGCCCGAGCTCCAGCGCACCCCTTATTTTTGTTCCGGCTGCCCGCACAATACCTCGACGAAAGTCCCGGAGGGCAGCCGCGCCGAGGCGGGTATCGGCTGCCACTGGATGGCGCTGCTGATGAACCGCTCGGCCGCGACCTACTCCCATATGGGTGGCGAGGGCGCAAACTGGATCGGCCAGGCGCCGTTCACCGACCAGAACCACGTCTTCGTCAATCTGGGCGACGGCACCTATCACCATTCCGGCATCCTGGCGATCCGCGCCGCCGTGCTCGCCGGCGTCAATGTCACCTACAAGGTGCTCTACAACGACGCCGTGGCGATGACCGGGGGCCAGCCCCAGCCCGTCACCCCGCAACAGATCGCGGCCCAGGTTCTCGCCGAGGGCGTCTCCAGGGTCGTCGTGGTCGCCGACCACCCCGGCAAGTACACCGGCCGGGCCCGCTTCCCCGGCAGGCTCAAGATCCATCGCCGCGACGAGCTCGACGGCCTCCAGCGTTCGCTGCGCGAGACCGAGGGCGTCAGCGTGCTGATCTACGACCAGACCTGCGCGGCGGAGCTCCGCCGGCGCCGCAAGCGCGGCACCGCGCCCGACCCGGACGTGCGGGTCTTCATCAACGAGGCGGTGTGCGAGGGGTGCGGCGACTGCTCGGTCAAGTCGAACTGCGTCTCGATCGAGGCGCTGGAGACCAGATACGGCCGCAAGCGGCGGATCAACCAGTCCTCGTGCAACAAGGACCTGTCCTGCGTCAACGGCTTCTGCCCGAGCTTCGTGACGCTCACCGGCGCCCGGATCCGCCGCGCGCGCGCCGGCGGCGACGCCCTGCCCGGACTGCTCGCGGACCTGCCCGAGCCGGACCGGCCCGACCTCGACGAGCCCTGGGACATCCTGGTCACCGGGATCGGCGGCACCGGCGTGGTGACCATCGGCGCGATTCTCGGCATGGCGGCCCATCTGGAGAACAAGGGCGTGACGGTGCTCGACCAGTCGGGACTCGCCCAGAAGAACGGCGCGGTGGTCAGCCATATACGCATCGCCGACGCGCCGGAAGACCTGCACGCGGTCCGCATCGCGGCGGGCAAGGCGCGGCTGCTGCTGGGCTGCGACGCGGTGACGGCGGGCGGCGCGGACGCGCTGGGGAAGCTGGGCCGGGGGCGGACGCGGGCGGTGGTCAACCGGGACGTGGCGCCGACCGCGGCCTTCACTCTCGACGGCGACATGGTTTTCGACCACCCCGCGCTGTTCGACGCGATCCGCGAGGCGGCGGGCCACAACCTGACCGAACTCGTCGGAGCCACCCGGACGGCGACGGCGCTCATGGGCGATGCCATCGCGACCAACATGTTCATGGTGGGCTACGCGGCCCAGCGCGGGCTGATCCCGGTATCGCTCGCGGCGCTCGAACGCGCGATCGAGCTCAACGGCGTCGCAATTGAGGCCAACAAGGAGGCGCTCGGCTGGGGCCGCGTCCAGGCCGCCCGGCCGGAGGAGGTCCAGGCCGTCCTCGACCGCGCGGGCGCGGCGCCGGAGCCCGAGCCCGTCGCCGAGACCTTCGAAGAGATCGTCGAAGACCGGACCGCACTGCTCACCGCGTACCAGGATGCCGCCTACGCCGAGCGCTACCGCGCCCTCGTCGCGCGGGCGGAGGCGGCCGACCGGGCACCGGGCGATCCGTCGCCCGGTTTCGCCGGCGCGGTCGCGCGCCATGCCGCGAAGCTGATGGCCTACAAGGACGAGTACGAGGTCGCGAGGCTCTACACCGATCCCGCGTTCATGGAAGGTTTGAAGGCGCAGTTCGAGGGCGACTTCAGGCTTTCCTTCCACCTCGCCCTTCCTCTCCTGCGCCGCCCCGACCCGACCACGGGCGAGCCCGGAAAGCGCGGCTTCGGACCGTGGACGATGGCGGCCTTCCGCGTGCTCGCGCGTATGAAACGCCTGCGCGGCGGGCCGTTCGATGTCTTCGCGCGGAGCCCGGACCGGCGTCTCGAACGGGGCCTGATCGACTGGTATTTCGCCCTCGTGGAAGAGCTCGCAGACGGGTTGACCGAAGCGAACTACGAGACGGCGGTCGCGCTCGCGGGCCTGCCGGAGAAGATCCGGGGCTACGGGCCGGTCAAGGCGCGGAGCGTGGACGAGGCCCGCCGCGAGGAGGACAGGCTGCGCCGGTCGTGGCCGGTCCCGCCGGCGCGCGAGCAAGCCCGGGAACCGGCGGAAGAGCTCATTCCGGCCAGGTGACGATGCGGTCCTCGGGGTCGTCGCCTCGGCGTTCCGGCACGACGCGGCCGCGCACCGAGATGCCGGCCTTGTGCACGGTCTCCGGATCGCCGGAGACCAGCGGGTGCCACCAGGCGAGGTCCCGGCCTTCGGCGACCAGACGGTAGGCGCAGGTCGACGGCAGCCAGTCGAGCCCGCGCACCTGCTCCGGCGTCAGGTCGACGCATTCCGGCACCAGCCGCAGCCGCTGGCGGTAGCGCGTGCAGCGGCAGGTGCCGAGGTCGAGCAGGCGGCAGGCGATGTCGGTATAGGCGATCTCGCCGGTATCGGCGTCCTCGAGCTTCAGGAGGCAGCACCGCGCGCAGCCGTCGCAGAGCGCCTCCCATTCCTCGCGCGTCATCTCCTCGAGCGTCTTGGTCCGCCAGTACGGCGCGTCCGCCATCGCGCGGCTCAGGACACCAGATCGCGCAGGCGCTTCGCCATCGTGTCCGGCGCGGTGCCGTGGCTGAAATGGGTGAGATAGCGCCCGTCCGGGTCCATCAGGTAGATCACCGACGAATGGTCCATCAGGTAGTTCTCGCCCGCCTCGGGGTCGTCGACCTTGGCGTAGTAGACCCGGTAGGCACGCGCCGCGTTGCTGACCTGGGCGGCGCTGCCGGAAAGCCCGATCAGCCGGGGGTGGAAGTTGGGGACGTAGTCCTTCAGCACCGCCGGCGTGTCGCGGTCGGGGTCGATGGTGATGAAGACCGGCTGCACCCGGGCGGCGTCGGGGCCGAGCTCGTCGAGCGCGATCAGCATGTCGGCGAGCGCCGTCGGGCACACGTCGGGGCAGAAGCTGTAGCCGAAATAGATCAGCGCGTGCCGCCCCTTGAGGTCGGCCTCGGTGCGCTCCGCCCCGGTGTGATCGACCAGGACGAACGGCCCGCCGATCCTGGCGATCCCGCCGCCGTCGTCGCGCCAGACATAGACCGCCACGATCGCCGCCACCGCGACCGTCATGAACAGCGTGGCGAGGATGATCGTGACCTTGCGATCGGACATGGGGGCGCTCGCGGTGGGTGGGGCTCTCAGAGACTGAATTTAGGGCGGACGGGGCGGATTGGCCACCAGAGGTAGCGCCGGTTCCTTCCCGTCATGGTGGGCGGAGGCCCACCATCCACGAGTTTTTCTGTGCGGACGGCACAACAAAATAAGACGTGGATGGTCCGCCTGCGCCGACCATGACGTTTCGTGAGTCCGGCCCCGATCAAAACGCCCGGTGGATCAGCTCCTCCCCGGCGAGGAAGCGTTTCAGGTTTTCCAGCCAGATCTCGCCCACGCGCACGGTGTAGAGCGGCGTCATGCAGGCGGCGTGGGGGGAAATGAACAGGTTGGGGATGTCCCAGAGGTCGCTGTCGGCGGGCAGGGGCTCGGTGGGCAGCACGTCGACGAAGGCCTGGGCGATGCCGCCGGTGGCGAGCGCGCCCTGGAGCGCCTCGATATCGACCAGCGCGCCGCGCCCGACATTGACCAGCGTCGCGGTGGGCTTCATCCGGGCGAGCGCCTCGGCCCCGATCATGCCGGCGGTCTCGCCGGTGTTGGGGACGGCGAGGACCACGAAATCCGCCTCCGGCAGGAACGCGGCAAGGTCGTCGAGCGTCCCCTGCCGGTCGAGCCCGGGCACCGGATCGGGCGACCGGCGGATGCCGTGCACCGTCATCCCGAACGCGCCCGCATAGGCCGCGACGCGGCTGCCGATGGCGCCGAGCCCGACGACGAGGACGGTGGACGCGCTCAGCCCGGCCTGCTTGAGCTGGTGCCACTCATGCGCGCGTTGCAGGTCGCGGAACTCAGCCAGCCGCTTCGCCCCCCACATCACGCCGGCGAAGGCGAACTCCGCGACCTCGGGCGCGTTGGCGCCGGGGCTGTGGGTGACCGCCACCCCCTTGGCCCGCATGTCGTCATAGAACCGCCCGTCGATCCCCGCATCCTCGGTATGCGCCCATCTGGGCGGGGAGATGGAGATCGCGGTGTCGACGAAGGCGTCGGTGTAGGCGTCGCCGGCGTAGATCACGACATCGGAGCCCTCGGGCGAGACGGTCCAGTTGCTCCCGCGGTCTGTCAATGCCCATTCGATGCCGGGGCAGAACGCCTCGGCTTGCGCCGCCACCTCGTCGTGGAAATCGTGCGCCGCCGCGATTTTCATGGTGATGACTCCGTCTTCCCCGACCGCAAACCGCGCGGACCGTTTGTTGGGCCCGTATTGTACCGACGACGGACGCCGGTTGCGCGGCCGGGGCACGGCCCTATACTGTGACTACATTGGTTACAAACGGGGATCGCCGATGCGACAGGTCCAGCTGCGCGAGGCCAAGGCGAGGCTGTCCGCCCTGGTCGACGGGGCGGCGGAGGGGGAGGCGACGATCGTCACGCGCCACGGCAAGCCGCGGGCCGTGATCGTCGGGATCGACGAATGGAACCGCCTCAGCAACGTCCCGTCCTTCGGCCGCCTGCTGCTCGCTTCGGAACTGGAGGACGGGGACCTGCCCCCGCGCGACACCGCCCCGCCGCGCGAGGCCGGGCTATAGAACGCATCCGTTTCAGGCGGAACCGCGTCCGCTGTTTCTGCCCGTCATGGTCGGCGTAGGCCGACCATCCACGTTTTCTCTTTTGTTGTTCTCCATCTGCATACCGGGCGAGAAAAAAACTCGTGGATGGTCGGCCTACGCCGACCATGACGGTGGGGGTGCGCCAGCCCGACCGGTTCCGACCGAACCGGACACGCTCTAGGACCGCGTCGTGTACCTGGCCGACACCGATGTTCTGTCGACCGATGCGCCCGGCCGGCGGGAACGCTCCGCGGCCCTGGTCGACTGGATGGACGCGCGGTCGGACGCCTTGTTCCTGTCCACGATCACCGTCGCCGAAATCCGGCACGGCATCGCCAAGCTGGAACGGACCGGCGCCGCAGACAGGGCGGCGCGCCTCGGCGACTGGCTCGAACTCGTGCTCCATCTCTATGGCGACCGGGTAATCCCGTTCGACATAGAAGCCGCCAACGCCGCGGGGCCGCTGATGGACAAGGCGCGCGCGACGGGCCAGTCGCCCGGCTTCGCCGACCTCGCCATCGCCGCGACGGCAGACAGCCGGAACCTGACGGTGCTAACGCGCAACCTGCGTCACTTTGAGCCGCTGGATATCCAAGCGGTAAATCCGTTCGAAGCGTCGCCGGACTAAGCGTGGTCCCGAGAAAGGGCCTCCTCCTCACATCCTCTCCGCGTTTAATGACCCCGTTGCTGAACCAAGGCCGCCAAAGCCGTATCTGGGCATTACATTCCACTTTATCCTTGACATTAGTCGTTCTCTGCAGCATAAGTTGTCGTCTGCCTCGTGGATTCGAGGACAGATGGTCGGCAATCAAGCTGCTGGATGGCGGCATTGAAAGGAGAGATAGATGCTTCGTAAGTTCAGTTTCGCGCCGGAATTTGCTCGGCGCATACCCGATCCCAACTTCAAGTCCCAGTCTAACGCCGAACGACACCTATTTGTGATGGGTGTCAAATCGATTCCTGCTGGCATCGGCCTAGATCCGAACGCGCGTCGGCCCAACATCTCGAAGCGCGTTTATCGAAAAGTTGAGGCCAGTTTGCTACAGCAGGACGAGAGTCCCAGAGGGACTTTTCATCTGAAGAACAAAGGCATCACGATAATCGCTTCGTCGGTCAAGCAGTCGGGAGACCGAAAATACGAAATTGCTTTGGAGTCTGGTGTCCATGGTATCGTTGACGGTGGACACACTTATGAACTCATCATAAACAATCAAGAAAATCCAGAGCTGGCGGACGACCAATATGTGAACGTTGAAGTCCGCGTTGGAATTCCAGATCAGTGGATTCCTGAAATTGCGGGCGGCCTCAATACTTCAGTGCAGGTTCACGACATGAGTTTGGACCATCTCGCTGGACGCTTTGAGTGGCTGAAGGATTTGCTCAAGAAAGAAGAGTATTACGACACGATCGCTTGGTCGGAGAACGACAAAGGTGAATATGACGCCCGCGATATCATAAGCATGATGCTGTGTTTCAACGTTGCTCTTTTCCCCAATGTTAAAGAGGATCACCCGATCGCCGCCTACGAAAAGAAGTCGACAGCCTTGAAGTTGTTTGAAGATAACGATGGTAGCTTCAAGCGCATGAGGCCGATACTCAAGGACATTTTGCGTTTCCATGATATCGTCGGAAAACAGGGCCGTGAGCTGTATAATAAGTTGCCGAATACAAAAGGTGGAACTCTGGCGTTTGTCGATCAGCGCAAGCGGGGAAAGTATCGATTTCAATTCATCGGTGACGAAGACGATTATCGCCTTGCTCCCGGTGCGCTGTACCCGATGATGGCTGCATTCCGCTGGTACATTGAAGAAGACCCAATGTCGGGAAACATGAAATGGCGTGGCGGGTTCGCGAGCGTGCTAACGGCTTGGAATGAACTCGGAGGCGAACTAATGCGCGCCACGATGCAAACCAGTAACGAGTTGGGCCGAAATCCTCAATCTATCGGTAAGAGCCGCAATCACTGGTCGAACCTGCATTCTCGAGTCATTAAACATGACCTGATGAGCCAGAAGCGCCCAAACGCCGGCGCTGCTGAGTAAGAGGAAACCACCGACTCGGGGGGCGACCGCCGACAAAGCGCGCTCCCGCCCCCTACCTCTGCACCCCCGCCAGCCCTTCCAGCACCGCACACACACTCGCCGTGTCCTCCGCCACTCGCCCCTGCGCCAGGGCGGCGTTGTAGATCTGTCCCGAGGCCGCGAAGCAGGGGGCGGCGCAGCCGACCTCCGCGAGGAAGTCGCCGATGACCTTCATGTCCTTGAGCTGCATGTCGATCGACGCCGAGGCGTTGGAATAATCCCCCGCGACCATCTGCGGGCCGCGCACCTCGAAGATGCGGGAGGTGGCGGCGCTGTTGGAGATCACCTCGTAAATCGTCTCCGGGTCGAGCCCCGCCTTGATGCCGAGCGCGAAGGCCTCGCCGGTGGCGACGTTGTGGATCGCGACCAGGAGATTGGCGACGAACTTCATCCGGCTGCCGTTGCCGAATTCGCCGAGGTCGTAATGGGCGCGGGAGAACCCCTCGAACACCTCGGTCAGGGACGCGATGGCCTGGCTGTCGCCGCTCGCATAGACCACGAGATCGCCGGCCGCGGCCTGGGTGCTGGTGCCGCTGAGCGGCACGTCGAGCAGGATCTTGCCGGTCTCGGCCAGCGTCGCGCGGCCGGCTTCCTTGATCGCGATGGGGAGCGTCGAGGTGTCGAAGGCGACGAGGCCGGGCTTTTCGGCGGCGCCGATCCCGTCCGCGCCCCCGATCACGTCCTCGAACGCCGCGATGGTGGGGAGCGAGGTCATCACGCAATCCGCGGCTTCCGCCACCGCGCGCGGGCTGTCGGCCACGCTGCCGCCCATTGCCGCAAGGGCCTCGGCGCGCGCCGGGTCGGGATCCCGCCCCACCACCTGGAATCCGGCGGCGATCAGGTTCTTCGCCATCGCCCCGCCCATCCGGCCCAGCCCCACGATTCCGACCGTCTTCGCCATCGTCCCTCTCCCGCGCCGCGAGGCGCCCTGTGCTATAAGAACCGCCGCGCAACATAGCGGCTCGGGGAAGGCGGGGCATGGCAAATCAGGGGGTGGGCGCGTCGATCGCGCGCAAGGAGGACGACCGCCTGATGCGCGGCCGCGGCCGTTTCGTGGGCGATTTCGGCCTCGCCGGCCAGCTCGAGGCGGCCTTCGTCCGGAGCCCCGTCGCGCATGCCCTGATCGGGGGGATCGACATCCCGGACGACATCCGTTCGCGCGTCTTCACCCATGCCGACATGAAAGGCGTCAGGCCGATCCGCGCGGTCTCCGCCCTGCCGGGGTTCAAGCCCTCGTCCCAGCCGGCGCTGGCGTCGGAAAAGGTGCGCCAGGTGGGCGAGACGATCGCGATCTGCGTCGCCGACACCCGCGCCGAGGCCGAGGACATGGCCGACCGCGTCGCGGTCGATTTCGAGATCCTGCCGGCGATCTCCGACATGCTGACCGCCCGCGATCCGGACGCGCCGCTGATCCATGAGTCATGGGGCGACAACGTCTTCCTGGAGACCGATGTCGACGACGACATCGAGGCGGTCGCCGCCCGCGCCGCGGTCAAGGTGACGCGCGAGGTCCGCACCGCGCGGCAGTGCATGGCGCCGATCGAGGGCAAGGGGGTGCTCGCCGAGTGGGATCCGAGGCTCCGCCAGCTCACCGTGACCTCGGCGGCCCAGCTCCCCCATATCGTCCGCAACGGGCTCGCCGAATGTCTCGGCATGGACCTCGCCAGCGTCCGGGTGATCGCGCCCGATGTCGGCGGCGGTTTCGGCTACAAGGGGATCCTCGCGCCGGAGGAGGTCTGCATCGCCTGGCTCGCCAGACGCCTGGAACGCCCGGTGCGCTGGCTGGAGGACCGGCGCGAGCACCTGACCGCCAACGCCAATTGCCGCGAGCACCACTACGTCGTCACCGGCTATGCCGACGCGGAGGGAAGGCTGCTCGGGCTGGAGGCGGAGGCGACGGTCGATGCCGGCGCCTATTCGGCCTACCCGTTCTCGGCCTGTCTCGAAGCCGCCCAGGTCGCCTCGATCCTGCCCGGGCCCTACCTCATGGACGCGTTCCGCTGCCGCACCTGGTCGATCGCCTCCAACAAGCCGCCGATCCTGCCCTTCCGCGGGGTGGCGCGGCCCGGCGTCTGCTTCGCGCTGGAACTCGTGATCGACGCCATCGCCCGCGAGGTCGGGCGCGAGCCGCACGAGGTCCGGCTGGACAACCTGGTGAAGCCCGAGCAGATGCCGTTCGACAACATCACCGCCAAGCATTACGACAGCGGCGACTATCCGGAGAGCATCCGCCGCGCGGCCGAGGCGATCGACGTCGCCGGGGTCCGAGCGCGGCAGGCGCGCGGCGAGCCGGACGGGCGGCGCGTCGGGGTCGGGTTCTCGATCTTCTGCGAACAGGCCGGGCACGGGACGGCGGTCTATTCCGGCTGGGGGATCCCGATGATCCCGGGCTTCGAGCAGGCCGGCGCGCGGCTTACGCCGGACGGCGCGCTGGAACTCCGCGTCGGGGTCCACAGCCACGGCCAGGGGCTGGAGACCAGCCTCGCCCAGGTGGCGCACGAGGTGCTCGGCATCGACACCGACGACGTGCGGGTGGTGCTGGGCGATACCGCCTACACCCCCTACTCGACCGGGACGTGGGGATCGCGCTGCATGATCATGGCGGGTGGCGCGACGGCGGAGGCCTGCAGGCTGCTTGCCGAACGGATCCGCCAGATCGGCGCCGGGCTGCTGCAGGTCGATCCCGCCTCGGTGCGGCTGGAGGACGGAAGGGTGGCCGGCCCGTCCGGCAGCGTGACACTGCAGGAGGTCGGGCGCACCTGGTACCTGCGCCCGCAGGACCTGACCGCCGACGTCGACCGGCAGGGGCTGGAGGTCATCGGCGGCTACAAGCCCGAGCGCGATTCCGGCACCTTCAGCTATGCCTGCCACGCCGCATTCGTCGCCGTCGACACCGCGACCGGCGAGGTCGAGATCCTGGATTACGTCGTGGTCGAGGACGGCGGGGTGCTGGTCAACCCGATGATCGTCGACGGCCAGGTCTATGGCGGCACCGGGCAGGGCATCGGCACCGCGCTCTACGAGGAGATGCCCTACGCGGAGGACGGCCAGCCGCTCGCGCCCACGCTGGCCGACTACCTCTTGCCGGGGCCGACCGAGATCCCCTCGATCCGGGTCGACCACATGGAGACCCCCTCGCCCTACACCACCTTCGGGCAGAAGGGGATCGGCGAGGGCGGGGCTATCGGCCCGCCGGCGGCGATCGGCAACGCGATCAACGACGCGCTTGCGCCGCTCGGGGTCGAGGTCTCCGAGTGCCCGATCACGCCGCGCCGGCTGCTCGCCGCCATCGCCGCGGCGGGAGACGCCGGCAGGTGACCGCTCCGCCCTGTTCCGGCGTGGAGACCGGGCGGGAGCCCGCCGGGTTCGTCCTGCCCGAGCCCTCCGCGATCCTCGACCTCGTCATGGACGACGGCGCGCCGATCCGCGTCCTGCGCCACGGCAACCGGTCCGGCCCGCGCGTCGTGCTGAGCCACGGCAACGGCTTCGCGAGCGACACCTATTTCCCGTTCTGGCGGTCGATGCTGGAGCGCTTCGACCTCGCCCTGTTCGATTTCCGCAATTGCGGGCGCAACCCGTTCCACGCGGCGAAGCCGTTCGACTATCCGCGTTTCGCGCGGGACGGCGCGGCGGTGCACGGCGCCATCGCGGACGCGTGGGGCGCGAAGACCACGATCGGCGTCTTCCATTCGATGTCGGCGACGACGGCGCTGTGCGAGGTCGTCGAGGGCATCTGGCACTGGGACGCGCTGGTACTGTTCGACCCGCCGGTGATGCCGCCGGAAGGCAACCCGCTGCGCGCCCGATTGATGGCCGAGGGCGAGGCGCTGCGCGACGCCGCCCTGATCCGCAAGAACCGGTTCCCCGACTCCGACGAGCTGGCCGACGTGTTCCGGTACCTGCACCGGTTCCGGCGTCTGCGCAAGGGGGTGGCGGAACTGATCGCGGGCTCGACGCTGCGCTTCGATGCCGCCTCTGGCGAGTGGCTGCTCTGCTGCCCGGGCCCGGTGGAGGCCGGACTCTATATCGAGGTCGGCAAGCTGCCCCTCTGGCGAAAGGCCGGCCCGCCGGCGCGCCCGCTGCTGATCGTGGGCGCCGACCCGGAGCCCGACGACGCGCCCCGGACCGCGCGCTGTTGCGAGGCGTTCTGCGGAACCTTCGGCATCGACTATGCCTTCGTGCCCGATACCAGCCACCTCCTGCAGCTCGAAGAGCCGGAGCAATGTTTCGCCCTGCTGGAGGGTTTCCTCGCCGAAAACGGGATCGCCGCATGAACGCACCGCCGGATATCTTCCGTGTCCCCCAGCCGATCGAGAGCTTCGACGCCGAGATGGAGGACGGCGCCGTCATCCGCGTCCGCCGCCACGGCAACCCGGACGGGCCCAGGCTGACGATGGCGCACGGCAACGGCTTCGCCATCGACGCCTATTACCCGTTCTGGCGGCTGCTGACCGACCGCTACGACCTCGCGATCTACGACCAGCGCAACCACGGCCAGAACCCGCGCCACGACGCGGAGCGCCACGACGTTCCCGCCTTCGTCGCCGACATGGACCGGCTGATCGACCTCATCTCCGAGCGTTTCGGCCCCAAGCCGACGGTCGGCGTGTTCCATTCGATCTCGGCGGTCACCGCGATCCGGCATGCGCTGGAGCATGGCTGGCGCTGGGACGCGCTGGCGCTGTTCGACCCGCCGCTGATCCCCTCGCCCGGCCACCAGGCGCACGAGGTCGCGCGGACGTTCGAGCTGGGCCTCGCGGACTGGGCGGCGGCGCGGCCGGACCGTTTCTCGACCGCGATGGATCTCGCCGCCCGCTTCGCCCGGTCGAAGAGCCTCGCGCGCTGGGTGGAAGGCGGGCATGCCCTGATGGCGCGCTCGATCGTCCGCGAGGACCCGGAGACCGGGGAGTTCGTGCTGTGCTGCCCGCGCGAGGGGGAATCACGGGTCTACCGCACCAATGCCGGGATGGACCTCTGCCCGCGCCTCGGCGAGCTCAAGGGACCGCTGGTCTTCATCTCGTCCGACCCCGACGCGCCGGGCGCGCTGGCTCCCGGCAAGGTCGGCCGCGCGATGCAGGAAGACCACGGCATCGCGTGGACCCCGATCGAAAACACCAGCCACCTGCTCCAGATCGAACGCCCCGACGCCTGTCACACGGCGCTGGAAGCGTTCCTGGCGCGGCAGTCCCTGGGCTAGAGACTGTCCGATTCACTTGGAGCCGCCGCGCGAGCGGGGCGCCCTTCGATACGCGGCTTCGCCGCTACTCAGGGTGAGGGATGGGCTGTCGACGGCCAAAAAGTCTCCTCATCCCGAGTAGGCGCGAAGCGCCGTATCGAGGGACGCCACGTCGGCACGGTTCCATCCAACACGGATAGACCCCTGAGCGCCCCCGGAGATCCGAAAATAGTCCCGTTTCGGGACAATGTTTCACGTGAAACAATGGTCAACAATGCTGACCTATGTTTCACGTGAAACATTAGGCGCGGTTCCCGGCGGCGTCAGCGGCCCTCGACCCGCATGTCCTCGGGCACGATGCGGCCGCTGTCGACGATGGTCTCGTTGTCGAGGGTGAGCGAACAGCCCTTGAGCGGGATGTCGATATGGCACAGCGTGTCGTTGTCGCCGCCGACCTCGGTATTGGGGCCGGTCGAGAACAGGACGTTGCCGTAGAAGGCGCGTCCGTCCTGGCCGGTGGAGTCCGCCGCCGCCGGGTCGGTGCCCATGAAGTCCCAGCGCGCCCTCGGATCGAGCCCCCAGCCGATATGCGAGACCGCGTAGGCGCGCGGATCGTCGTAGCTCGCCATGAAGCTCCGCAACAGCTCGGCATCAAGTCCGGGGCCGGCGATGTCGGTGATCATGCCGCTTTCGACGGTGAGCGTGATCGGGTCGGTGACGTAGCGCATCGACGGCAGCAGCAGCTGGTCGCCGGTGTCGATAACCACCTTTCCGTCGACGCCGTCCTCCACCGCCGCGGTGTACAGGAACACGCCCGGCCAGTGGTCCCAGCGGCCCGGCTCATCGGTGTAGCCGTACTGCTCGCCGATCCGGTAGCCGCCGAAACGGTAGGTGACGTCGGTGCCGCCGGGCGAGGTGATGCGCATCTCCTTCGCCTTCGCCAGCCTGGCCGATGCGGCCTCGATGCGGCGCCGGTCGCCGGGGTTCGACACCATCCGCTTGAGCACGTCGATCGGCTCGATGATCAGCAGCATGCGCGGCCCGGCATCGGTGATCTCGGTCTGCTCCTTCGACCAGAGCAGCCCGACCAGGTCGACCACCATGTCGACGCTCTTGAGCGCCGCCTTCGCGGGCTCGTTGCCCTGCAGCGAATTGCCCGGCCCGAAGAAGCTGCCCGGCTTCTTCCTGATATTGACCTGGAACGCATCCGCTTCGAGCTCGGCCGCGGCGGCGAGACACGCCGTCGCGTGCTCGGTCCGCACGTCGTCTTCCGAGAGCACGGCGACGCTGGTCCCCTGGCCCACGTCGCAAAGATCGAGCTGCTTCCTGAACAACGCGACTGTTTCGGCATCCGCAACCATCGTTCCCTCCGCCTTTTGCCGCCCGTCCCGGGCGCGTTGTGAAAACGCTATCACCCGCCGTTCGAGGCGGCAAGAAAAGCGGGCGTCAGACCGGCTTTGCGAGCAGGGTCGGGATCGAGAAGGTGTCGAGCACGACGACCCGCTCGACCAATTTGAGCGCGCCGCCGAAGCGCCCCATCGTGTCGCGGTAGCAGCCGACCGCGAACAGGCGCGACACGCCGTCTACGTCGGTCTGGTAGAGCGCGTAGTTCGTCTCGACCTCGATCCGGTCGTCCCGGTCGGCGACGATGCGGGGCGGACCGGCGATATGCCGCGTGGTGTGCGGGTTGAAGGTGTTGGCCCTGAGCAGCGAGACGATCCGGTCGCTCAGCGCCTTCTTGGTCTCGCACAGCATGACGCTGCCGGGCAGGCCCTGCTGGACGTTCTCCAGCGGCACGATTCGGTAGGCGCACTCGTCGTGGAAGAGGTCGAGCCAGGCCTGCCAGTCCTCGTTGTCGAGCGCTGCGGAGGACTCGGCGATCAGGGCTTCGACACGCGCCCGGAGCCCGGTGTCCACGCGTCAGCCCCCGCCCGGGTCGAGGCCCATGATGTCGCAGTAATAGGACCAGAAACCGCGGATCATCACGTCGTCGAGCTTTTCGTCGCCGTCCCGGATGGGCCCGCGCCCGCCCATCTCGACCACCGACGCATCGCTCCCGCCCGCGCGGTGGCCGGACTGGCAGGATTCGAGGGCCTCGGCGTCCTCCAGCGAGACATAGCCGGCGGGGCCGGCCATGTTGGCCTGCCGGAGCCGGTGCGCGGTCATCTCCTCGCTGTCGTCCTGGTAGCCGAAGATCGTGAAGACGAGGTCGAACGCGCCCGGGCCCCTGGGCCGGATCTGGCGCGCCGCGAGCGCGTTCCGGATCTGCTGGAAGGTGCTGTTGGGAAAGATCGAGCACATCGTGGTCGACCGGTCGTCCTCGAACTCGCGCTCGAAGCGGAGCAAGGCCGGGTCCTGGAGCGCCAGCCTCGCCCCGTCGGCCGCCTCGGCGAGGGGGCGCAGACGCGCGGCGCTATCGATGCCCGGCGCGGGAGCGTTCTCGTATTCCTCGCGCGGCTGGCGGACGAAGAGGAGGCTGTGCCGGCCTTCCGGATCCATCCGCGAGCCGCAGTCGTGGGTCGAGCGGTTGATCCCGAAGGTGCTCTGGAATCCGTGCAGGAGCGCGCCGTGATAGTGGTCGCGGACGTTCTCCAGATAGGCCTTCCAGTTGCTGCGCACCGCCTGGCGCTGGTAGCCGAGAACCCGGACCGGCGCCCGGAACAGGCGTTCCAGATGGGCGACATGCGTCGGGCCGAGATAGTCGCGCAGCGGCTCGACGGTCTCGGAGAAGGTCGCGAACAGGGCGCCGTTCACGCGGTCCACGCGGAGCTTCCTGAGCCCGTGGCAGGCCATGTCGAAGTCGTCCGGCATGCCCGGGCTGCCGCCGACGCCATGGCGGTGGGGAACCGCGACCAGATCGCCCGCGAGGTCGTAGGTCCAGCTGTGATAGAGGCAGACATGGGCGGAGACGTTGCCGAAATTCTCGCGCTGGATCAGCGCGCCCCGATGCGAGCAGCGGTTGACGAAAGCGTGGACCCGCCCGTCCCCGGCACGGTTGTAGACGACCGGCGCCTCGCCGACGAAAGTCCGGCGGAAATCGCCCGGCTCCGGGACTTCGGCTTCGAGCCCGAGGAACGACCAGGTCTCCCCCTCGAAGATGCGCTCGATCTCCAGCCGGTAGAGCGCCTCGTCGTGATACCAAGCGTAGGGGATGCGATCGAAACCGGAACGATCCATCGTCGGCCCCCTTCTTGCTCCCTGAGTTTCGACTCTATCGGTTCCAGGGGGAACGCGCCAAGCGCGGGGTGCCGCTCAGAGGCACTCCGCGATTGCGTCCTCGGTGAGCACCTCGATCAGATGCGCGCGGTAGGCGGCGGTGCCATGGAGGTCGTCGGTCAGACCGTCTGGCGGCACCGACAGTCCCGCGAGCGAATCGGGGTGGAACGAGCGTTCGAGCGCGCGCTCGAACGCCTCCACCCGGAACACGCAGGAACCCGCCCCGGTGACCGCGACCCTGACACCGCCGTCGGCGAAGCGGGCGAGGAAGACCCCGACGATGGAGAACCGCGACGCCGGGTTGGGAAATTTCCGGTAGCTCGCGGCGGTGGGGACCGGGAAGCGCACCTCGACGATCAGCTCGCCGGGTGCCAGCGCGGTCTCGAACATCCCGAGGAAAAAGTCCCCGGCCGGGATTGGGCGCTTTGTCGTGACGATCTCCGCGCCGAGCGCGAGCACCGCCGAGGGGTAGCAGGCGGCGGGGTCGTTGTTGGCGAGCGAGCCGCCGACGGTCCCCCGGTTGCGCACCAGCGGATCGCCGATCCCGCCGGCCAGCGCGGCGATGGCGGGGATGGCCCTCTTCACCGTCCCGGACGCCGCCACCGCCGCGTGCGGCGTCATCGCCCGGATTACGAGCACGCCGGGTTCGGCGGAGACGCCCACAAGTTCGCCGAGCCCCGCGAGGTCCACGAGGTCGGACGGCGACGCCAGACGATGCTTCATCACCGGGATCAGGCTCATCCCGCCGGCCAGCGGGCGTCCGTCTTCCCCGGAGACAAGCAGCTGTTCGGCGTCGGCGATCGTGCCCGGCCGGTGGTAGCGGTAGGGGTACATCAGACCTCCGCCATCGCCGCCGCGCCGGCAAGAATCGCCGCGACGATATTCTGGTAGCCCGTGCAGCGGCAGAGATTGCCTTCCAGACCCGCCCGGACCGAGTCCGCGTCCGTCGCGCCGCCGCGCCGGATCATGTCGAGCGCGCTCATGATCATGCCGGGCGTGCAGAACCCGCATTGCAGCGCGTGGTGCTCCTTGAAAGCGGCTTGCAGCGGGTTGAGCCCGTCCGCCGGCGAGACCCCTTCGATGGTGGTCACCGCTTGCCCCTCGGCCTGGGCGGCGAAGACGGTGCAGGACTTCACCGCGATCCCGTCGAGATGGACGGTGCAGGCGCCGCACTGGCTGGTATCGCACCCGACATGGGTGCCGGTGAGCCCAGCCTGGCGGCGGATGAACTCGACCAGCAGCATTCTCGGGTCGATTTCCGCCCGGCGCTCGCGGCCGTTGATGTCGAGCGCGACGGGGATCATCCGGCCCGGGCCTCCTCGATCGCCCGCCACACGGCGTCGGGCGTGTAGGGCTGACGCACATGGCGGACGCCGAGATCCCAGAGCGCATCGACGATCGCGTTGCCGATCGCCGCCGGAGCCCCGATGGTGCCGGTCTCGCTGCCGCCCTTGACGCCGAGCGGGTTGGACGGCGCCGGCGTCTCCTGGAAGGTCATGCCGACATCCGGCATGTCGGAGGCGCGCGGCAGCGCGTAGTCCATCAGGGTGCCGGAGAAGAGCTGCCCCGCGCCGCCGCCGTCATAGACCACGCGTTCCATCAGCGCCTGGCCGAGCCCCTGGGCGAGCCCGCCGACGACCTGTCCCTCGACGATCAGCGGGTTGATTATCTTGCCGCAATCGTCGGCCGTGAAGTAGTCGCGCACCGTCGCCTTGCCGGAGCGGGGTTCCACGAGGACCACCGCGAGATGCATCGCCTGCGGGTCGTTGGTGTCGGGCGGCTCATAGAAGACGGTTTCCTCCAGCCCCGGCTCCATCGACCCGTCGGCCGGCAGCACCGCGCCGTGATAGGCGGCGTCGGCCACGTCCTCGAAGCTGAGTTCGCGGTCGGTGCCGCGCACCGAAAAGACCGAATTCCCGTAGACCAGGTCTTCCTCGGCGCATTCGAGCATGTGGGAGGCCAGGCGCCTAGCCTTGTCGATCACCCTGTCGGCCGCCTTCATGATCGCGATACCGCCGACCGAGAGCGAGCGCGACCCCCAGGTGCCGTTGCCGAACGGCACGCTCCCGGTATCGCCCTCGACCAGCGCGATGTCCTCGATGGGCAAGCCGAGACGGTCGGCGGCGATCTGGCAAAACGTGGTGTCGTGGCCTTGGCCGTGGCTGTGCGAGCCGACGAAGACGGTCGCCTTGCCGTCCGAATGGACGCGCACGATGGCGCTCTCGTAGCCGCCGTGAAGGCCGCCGCGGCTGGCCAGGTTACGGCTCGATCCGGTGCCCGACTTGTCGAGGAAGCAGGCGATGCCGATTCCCATCCGCACACCGTCTTCACGGAGCCGCTTCTGCTCCGCGCGCAGGGCGTCGTAATCGGCAATCTTCAGCAGCTTGTCGAACAGCGCCGGCGGATCGCCGCAATCGTAGGGGCGCCCGACCGGGGTCGTGTAGGGGAAGGCCTCCGCCGGGATCAGGTTGCGGCGGCGGATCTCGGTCACGTCGATGCCGAGCTCGCGCGCGCCGTTCTCCAGCAGCCGCTCGTTGACGAAGGTCGCCTCGGGCCGGCCGGAGCCGCGATAGGCGTCGATGGGGACCGTGTTGGTATAGGCCCCGCGTACCCGCAGATGCAGGTTTGGCGTGGTGTAGAGCCCGGTGACGGTCTGCGGGTAGGAGTTGCCGGGGATGCTGGGCGCGAAGTTCGACAGATAAGCGCCGAGCGCCGCGATGGTGTCGATTTCGAGCGCGAGAATCCCGCCGTCCTCGCCGAAGGCCATGCGCGCCTTGGTGTGGTGGTCGCGCGCCTGGGCGTCCGACATCAGCGCCTCGGCCCGGGTCGAGGTCCACTTGACCGGGCGCTTCAGCAGCATCGAGGCCCAGACCACGGTCGAGACCTCGACCGCGAAATGGGTCTTCAGCCCGAACCCGCCGCCGACATCGGGCGAGATCACGCGGAGCTTGTGCTCGGGAACGTGGAGCGCGTATTTGGCGAGCCAGCGCCGGAGGTAGTGCGGAGTCTGGCTGGTCGCCCACAGCGTGATGTCTCCCGTCGCCTCGTCGAATTCGGACAGATAGGCGCGGGGTTCGAGCGGAGTTCCGGCGACGCGGTGGGTGTCGAGAGTCATCGAGACCGTGCGATGCGCGGAAGCGAACGCCGCCTCCGTTGCCGCGCGGTCGCCGCGCTCGATCTCGAAGATCAGGTTGGAGCCGAACCGCTCGTGCAGGACCGGCGCGTCCTCGTCCAGGCTGCGCGCGATGTCGGTAACCGCGGGAAGGGGATCGTAGTCCACGGCAACCGCCTCGGCGCCGTCGATCGCGGCGTAGCGGTCCTCGGCGACCACGGCCGCGACCACGTCGCCCACGTGATGGACCTTTCCGGCGGCGAGCGCAGGCCGCAGCACCTCGTTCATCGGCCGGCCGTCGGAGAACGGCATCGGGTGGACGCAGGTCAGCGCCCCCAGCCCCGCGGCCTTCCAGTCATCGGCGGTCAGCACCCTGAGCACGCCCGGCAGCGCCGCCGCCGCGCTCGAATCGATCCCGTCGATGCGGGCGTGGGCGTGAGGCGAGCGGACGAAGGCAATATGGGCCGTGCCGGCCGGCTCGATATCGTCGACGAACCGCCCGCGCCCCTTGAGGAACTTGTCGTCCTCGCGGCGCCTCAGCCTTTGCCCGACATACACGTCCCGCTCCCGTATCGCGGGATCAATAACGGGCGCGGCCGCGTCGCGAGTCAACCCGCCCTTGGCCGCGACGGCGGCGTTGCGCTATCGTAGGTCGGAGCAGGAAGGGAACCCGGATGGGCGAATTGTTTTTGATCCTCGGCTTCATGGTGTTGGGCGCCGTCGCGGCCTTCATTTGCGCCGAGTTCGAGTGGCGGCTCGCGGGAAAACCGCGAATGTCGGACCGGTAGGGACGCCCGCCGCTCCCGTTACCCAAGCAGAGTCGAGGCGTTCTCGTGCCCCGCCCATTTGGGCAGAGCGTCGTCGATGTCGACCGCCCGCGCGCCGTAGAAGATGTGGCATCGGGGCCTGAACGCCCCGGGAACGGAAGGCGGATCGCCGAAATCGAACAAAGGCGGGAAAGCGAGCCACATCCGCCTCCCCTCGTCCGCGACCGGGGTTCCGCAGCGCCCGCAATCGATCCGGCAGGGAAGGATCCGCTCCGGCCTGTCGGTTTCGCTGCTGTAGAACCTGAGCAACTCCAGCCCGGCGGTCAGGCGCACGTCGGGTTTGTGGAAGATCGCCGCCCATTGCATCGGCGCACCGTGCCGGCGCTGGCAGTGGGCGCAATGGCAGATCTTTGTGTTCACCGGATCGGCGGAGACCTCGTAGCGGACGGCGCCGCATCTGCACCGGGCCCGGTACCTGGCCTCGAACCGCGCATCGTCCGGGCACACATAGAGCCGCGCGAAGTCGTCCATCACGGATTCCGAAGACTACCGGGCCGAGCCTATCTTGCGCGGCGGCCGGCGGGAAGCGCCGCGGCCCGCCCTTCGATAGGGGATTACCCCGAATGGTTGACGGGTGGGAGACCCACGACATTTCTTCCGTCATGCCCGGACTTGTTCGGGGCATCCACGTGCCGCGGCATGGCGATACGGGCGGGGACGGCCGAGGCGGCGGAGCGACGTGGATGCCCGGAACAAGTCCGGGCATGACGACAGGGGACGGACGCCGGGTCGAGCGTGACGGACGGCGGGACGGGCGGCATTCCCGTCGCCGCACGCACCAGCCCACCGCCTGTCAACCTTTCTTTGTAAGCCCCTTCGATACGCGGCTTCGCCGCTACTCAGGGTGAGGGAATCCTTGAATTGAACCCTCATCCCGAGTAGGCGCGGCAGCGCCGTATCGAGGGACGCCACATCGGATTTCTGGACTTCCGCGCCACCGGCACGGTATTACGCCCGCCATGGAGCGACCCGAATTCATCAAGATGCACGGGCTCGGCAACGACTTCGTGATTCTGGACGCCAGGCGGCGGGACATCGCGCTTGGCGCCGAACGGGTGCGCGCGATCGCGCAGCGGCGCACCGGGATCGGCTGCGACCAGCTGATCGTCCTCCGCGCGCCGGCGGACGGCGCGGCCGATGCGGCGCTCGCCATTCACAACGCCGATGGGGGCGAGGTCGAGGCCTGCGGCAACGCGACACGCTGCGTCGCCTGGATGGCGATGGAGGAGTCGGGGCGCGACACCGCATTGCTCGAAACCGCGGCGGGGGCCCTCGCCGCGCGGCGCGCGGGCCCGCTTTCGGTGACGGTCGATATGGGCGAGCCGCGCTTCGACTGGCGGGATATCCCGCTCGCCTCGGCGGAGGACACCCTGCATTTGCCGCTCTCCCGCGGCCCGCTCGCGGACCCGGCGGCGGTCGGCATGGGCAACCCTCACGCCGTCTTCTTCGTCGACGACCTCGACGCGGTCGATCTCGCCGCGCTGGGCCCTTCGCTGGAGCACGATCCGATGTTTCCGGAACGCGCCAATATCGGCGTCGCGGAGTTGCGCGGCGAAGACCGGATTCGCCTCAGGGTGTGGGAACGAGGCGCCGGGCTGACCATGGCCTGCGGCACCGGGGCCTGCGCCGCGCTGGTCGCGGGACACCGGCGCGGGCTCGCCGGCCGCCGCGCGACGATGGAGCTCGACGGCGGGCCGCTCGAAATCGTCTGGGGCGAGGACAACCGCGTCACCATGACCGGCCCCGTGGCGGTCAGCTTCCGGGGCTCGATAGACCGGGCGCTGCTGGAATGAGCGCGCCCGAGATCGTCACCTTCGGCTGCCGGCTGAACACGGTGGAGTCCGAGATCGTCCGCCGCCGGGCGGCCGAGGCCGGCCTCTCCGACGCGGTGATCGTCAATACCTGCGCGGTGACGGCCGAAGCGGAGCGTCAGGCACGTCAGGCGATCCGGCGGGCGCGGCGGAACTCCCCGCGCAAGCAGATCGTGGTGACCGGCTGCGCCGCCCAGCTCGACCCCGACCGCTACGCCGCCATGCCGGAGGTCGATCGGGTGATCGGCAACCGGGAAAAGCTTTCGGTCCGGAGCTATCTCGGCGGCGCCCCGGGCCGCCAGGTCGGCGACATCATGGCCGCGCGCGAGGGCGCGTCTCACCTGATCGAGGGGATCGCGGGCCGCGCCCGCGCCTTCGTCCAGATCCAGCAGGGCTGCGACCATCGCTGCACGTTCTGCATCATCCCTTTCGCGCGCGGCCCCAACCGCTCGGTCGCGCCGCGGGAGGTGATCGCCCAGATCCGCCGCCTGACCGGCAACGGATACCGCGAGGTCGTGCTGACCGGCGTGGACATCACGGATTACGGAAGCGACCTCGGGGGAGAAGCCGGGCTGGGGTCCCTGGTGGAGCGCATCCTCGCCGAAGTGCCGGAGCTGCCGCGGCTGCGGCTCTCCTCGCTGGATCCTTCGGAGATCGACGGCGAATTGCTGCGCGCCATCGCGGAACGCGACCGGCTGATGCCGCATTTCCACCTGAGCGTCCAGGCGGGCTCGGACTTGATCCTGAAGCGCATGCGCCGTCGCCACGGCCGCGCGGAGGTGATCCGGTTCTGCGACCGGGTGCGCGCGCTCAGGCCGGATGCCGTCTTCGGCGCCGACCTGATCGCGGGCTTCCCCACCGAGACCGATTCCATGTTCGGCGAGACCGAGTCCCTCGTCGACGAAGCCGGGCTGACCTGGCTCCACGTGTTCCCCTATTCGGAACGGCCCGGCACGCCGGCCGCGCGGATGCCGCAGGTCCCGCGCGCCATCCGCAAGTCCCGCGCGGCGGCGCTGCGCCGTCTGGCCGGCGACCGGCTGACCCGCCACCTGGAGACGCGGCGGGGCCGGCGGGAGCACGTGCTGGTCGAGACCCCGGAGGGCGGCCGTACCGAGCAGTTCGCCCGGATTGCGCTGGACCGGGAGGCGGTGCCGGGCAGCATCGCCGCCGCGCGGGTGACGGGGCACGGGAACGGCGTGCTCCAGGGCGTTCTCGAAGGATGAGCCGGGGGGGCTGGCTCGGACGGTTGAGCGCCGGGCTCGCGCGCAGCTCGGCCCGGCTTGCCGACGGGATCGGCGGCATCTTCGCCGGCCGCCGGCTCGACGAAGCGACGCTGGGCGAGCTCGAAGATTTGCTGATCGGCGCCGATTTGGGCGTGGAGACGGCGGCGAAGCTGACCGAAGGCCTGGCGCGCCAGCGCGTCGACAAGGGGCTGGACGGCGAAGAGGTGCGTGCGCTGCTGGCCGCCGACATCGCGCGCATCCTGGAACCGGTCGCGGTGCCGCTTGCGGTGGACCCCGCCCACGGACCGCATGTGGTGCTCGTCGTCGGCGTCAACGGCACCGGCAAGACGACGACCGTGGGCAAGCTTGCGAAACGGCTCCGGGACGAGGGCCGCCGCGTGATGATGGCGGCGGGCGACACCTTCCGGGCCGCCGGCGTCAGCCAGCTGGAGCTCTGGGGCGAGCGGGTGGGCTGCCCGGTGGTTTCGCGCGCGACCGGGGCGGACGCGTCGGGGCTGGTGTTCGACGCGCTGGAACGGGCCAGGGACGAGGGCGCGGACGTGCTCCTGGTCGATACCGCGGGCCGGCTGCAGAACCGCGCCGACCTGATGGCGGAGCTGCAGAAGATCATCCGGGTGATGAGGAAGCTCGATCCGTCCGCGCCGCATAGCTGCCTCCTGGTGCTCGACGCGACGACCGGCCAGAACACGCACGCCCAGGTCGGCGTGTTCCAGGAGATGACCGACGTGACCGGGCTGATCGTCACCAAGCTCGACGGCACGGCCAAGGGCGGCGTGCTGGTGGCGCTCGCCGAGCGTTTCGGCCTGCCGGTGCACGCGATCGGCGTCGGCGAAACCGAGGACGACCTGCAGCCCTTCGAAGCCGGCGCCTTCGCCGACCGGCTGATGGGGCTGGTGGAGTAGGGCAAATTCATGAGCCTGCGGTTCGCGAAATAGACCTGGAACCGCCGATTTGACACGGGTGGCCAGAATAGCCGTCATCGGCGGCGGGCTCGGCGGCGCGGCGGCGGCGCTGGCACTGCATCGACGCGGTTTCGAGGTCGCGGTCTACGAGAAATCGGCCGAACTCGGCGAAATCGGCGCCGGCCTCAATCTCAGCCCCAACGCGCTGAAAGCATTCAGATATCTCGGTATCGAAGACGCCGCGCTGAAAACCGGTTTTCAGGCGAAAGAACAGCTCGTCCGAAGCTTCCGCAGCGGCCGCGTGATCGCCAGACCGAAGCGGTCCGGCGATGTCGCCGCGCGCTACGGTGCACCGTTTCTGACAATGCACCGCGCCGATCTTCTGACCTTGTTGATCGCGGAGCTGCCCGACAGCGCGTTTCATCCGGGCGCCGAATGTACGGGCGCCGAGACCCGTGCCCGCCATGCGGTCGTGCATTTCGCCGACGGTACATCCGTCGAAGCCGATATCGCGATCGGCGCGGACGGAATTCATTCGGCGGTCCGCGACAGTATTTTCGGTTATGTCGAACCGCGGTTCACGGGTTGCATTTGCTGGCGCGGCCTGGTCCCCGGCGAGGCGCTCCCCGACCCGGCCTTCGCTCGCCAGATGGTCGCGTGGTGGGGACCGCACGGCCACATCGTACACTATCCGGTTCGCAGCGCCGGCAGTCTCGTCAATTTCGTCGCCCACTACGACAGCGACGGCTGGACCGAAGAATCCTGGACTCACGAATGCGACCGGTCCGAGCTGATGGAGACCTATGCCAGGTGGAACCCCGACCTGCTGGGTCTGATCGAAGCCAGCGACAAGTACTACAAATGGGCGCTGTACGACCGGGACCCGCTCGACGGATGGACACAGGGGCGGGTGACGCTGCTCGGCGATTCCGCTCACCCGATGTTGCCGTACCTGGGTCAGGGTGCCTGCATGGCCATCGAGGACGGCTGCGTCCTCGCGGAAGCCATCTCCTGGGCGCCCGGCGATCCGGATGCGGCGCTTGCCGCGTACGAACGGGTTCGCCTGCCCCGGACCACCCGGGCGCAGCTCGGATCGCGTTTCCGGGCCAAGCAGAACCATCTGGCCTCTCCCTTCGCCCGGTTTTACAGAGACATGAAAATGGCCTGGAGGAGCAAGATGGGTGCCGACAGCTCCGCCGGTCAGGCAGCGGAATTCTTCGACTACGACGTTGCCCGGGAGGGGCGGTTCGACGCCGCGCTTGTGTCACAAACCGCCGTCTCCTGAACCGACAAGGGAAGCCGATCCGATGTCGGGTCGGTCGGCGGGGACGGGCCCGGGCTACTCCATGTCGCCCACCTCGCCCGGCGGGTTGGCGCGCGGGGCTTCGAGAGGCCGGCCAACGCTCTCCCGGTAATGCCCAAGCGCCCATTTCACCGAGGGAAAGGCGATTTCGTCCCACGGGATGCCGTCCCACTCGAACAGCCCGACCTCCAGGCTCTCCTCGCCGGCGGCGACATCGGGGGATTCGAGCCAGGCGCGGTAGATCAGCTGAACCTGACCGATGCGGGGGATGTTATAGACCGCGAGCAGGCCGTCTATCGCGAGCCGGGCCCGCGCCTCTTCCCATGCCTCGCGCGCCGCGCCGGCCTCGGTGGTCTCGTTGAGTTCCAGGTAGCCCGCGGGGAGCGTCCACAGCCCGACCCTGGGCGGGATCGCACGCCGGCAGAGCAGGATCCTGCCGTCCCAGACGGCCACCGAACCGACGACGACCTTGGGGTTGTCGTAGGAGATGAAGCCGCAATCGGGGCAGACCAGCCGTTCGCGGCTGTCGCCGTCGGGAATGGAACGCACCGAGGGGCCGGCGGGCTTGCTCGCCATCGCGGGAATCTGCCGGGCGGCGGCGTTCGGCGCAAGGCGTGAGCCGTACGGGTCAGAGTGCGCGGAGAGCCTCGAGACGCGCGGACGCGATGCCGCCGGCCCAGCACGATTGCGCCCGGCGGTCGAGCTGCCTGGCGATCCAGGCGTCCCGCCATTCGCCTCTCGGGGCGACGGAATCGATGCTGACGAGGTGGTCGTAGCGGGCCGCGCATCCGTCCATCGGCAGGGGAATCTCGCCGTCGAGCGCTTCGGTCAGCATCCTTCGCGCGGCGACGATCGCCTTGTCGGTATAGGCGAGGTTTTCCCGGCTGCGGTCCTGGAGCGCGCCCTGGCCTTCCAGGATCATCGTGTCGTGGATGTTGAAGTCGTAGCCGACGCCGGCATAGGTGCCGGTCCTCTGTTCGTCGGCGGAGAAACCGTAGCGGTTCTCCATGTTGCGCCTCGGCACGTAGCCGGGAACCTCGTAGGTCTTGAGCTTCTCGGCCCGCAGCGACTCCCCGTCGATCGGCTGGCGGAAGTCGTAGAAGACGTCGTAGCGCCAGTTGCTGAAATCGTCGATCGGCACATGGATCTGAACCAGCGTCCAGTCGCCGATCGCCACCACGGCGGTGTGCGGGAAGAGGTAATTGGTCACCCGCACATAGGTGAAGTCGCGCCAGTCGCGGAGCGCGAAGATCCTGACCCCGAAATCGGTGCGTGCGATCTCGAGCCGCGGGTTGGGCACCTCGCGCAGGATCGTGGTGACCGAAATGTCGGAATCGTCCGCGGCCGCGAGAAACTGCTTGAAGCCGTAGGTGCCGTCCCCTTCGGCCTCGTCGTCGAGATAGCGGTGGAGATAGGAGAGATGCGCGGGGTCGATCTCTCCCTCGACCGCCTGTAGCCAGTTCGCCCGCTGCAGCGCCTTGAACGCGAAGCTGTGGCTCGCCGGCGCGTCGTACCAGTCGAAGCCCGGCAATGGGGGCGCCTCGCCCCCGCCCATGTAACCGTAGACGATGCCGTTGCGCTCGACGCACGGGTAGGCGGGCTGGCGGATGCGCTCGCGGTAGGTCGAGCCGGCCGGCTCGGCGGGCTGCTCCAGGCAGCGCCCGTCATAGCCGTAGAGCCAGCCGTGATAAGGGCAGCGCAGCCCGCCGTCCTCGCAGCGCCCGAAGGCGAGGTCGCCGGCGCGGTGGGCGCAGCGCCGGGCGAGCGCGCCGTAGCGCCCCTTATCGTCGCGGAAGACCGCCAGATCCTCGCCGAGGACGCGGATTTCCCTGACCGGGCGGTCGTCGGGAAATTCCTCGACCAGCGCGAAGGGCTGCCAGTAACGGCGCATCACCGCGCCCATCGGCGTGCCGGGGCCGGTATGCGTCAGTCGTTCGTTTTGTTCGGCGCTCAGCATCGCCCGATGCTAGCCCGGGCCCGCCTCGGGTCAACCGGAACGGTCAGTCGCCGGCCAGCCGCTCCAGAACCCGCTCGCGCTCCTCCTCGTCGATGATGCCGAGCAGCACCTTGCGGTAGCCCTCGACCGCCTCCGCGCCGGCTTCGCGGTAAGCGCGGGCGATCCGGCCGCGCTGGTTCTCCGACAACCGTCGTTCGAGCTCCAGCCCCTTCCCGGTGAGTTCGAGCATCCGTTGCCGCCGGTCGCGCGTCCCGGTCCGCGAGAACACGTAGCCCTCGCGCACCAGCTGGCTGAGCACCCGGGACAGGCTCTGCTTGGTCACCTTCAGGATATCGAGAAGCTGGGAGACGGTAATGCCGGGGTTGCGGCCGATGAAATAGACCACCCGGTGATGGGCGCGCCCGAAGCCGAGCTCGGTCAGGATCGCGTCCGGCTTGCCGGTGAAATCGCGGTAGGCATAGAACAGGAGCTCGATGCCCTGGCGAAGGTCCTCCTCGCGCAGGAACAGCGGGTTGAAGCCGGATTTTAAGTCAGCCATGTTGACATATATGCAGCCCGCTGATACGCCCGGCAAGCAAAACACGCACGGAATTCGGCTCGATTGCGGCGCGGCACCCGGAAACGGGCGGGCGTCGGGTGGCGGTGGGAAATGATCGATTTCGACGACCAGGACGGTCAAATCTGGTTCAACGGCGCGCTCCGGGAGTGGCGCGACTGCAAGCTGCATGTCCTGAGTCATGGGCTGCATTACGCAAGCTGCGTATTCGAGGGCGAGCGGGTTTATTCCGGCAAGGTGTTCAAGCTCCGCGAGCATACCCGGCGCCTGCTCGATTCCGCGGCGGCGCTCGGTTTCGAGCTGCCGTATTCGCTGGAAGAGCTCGAACGGGCCACCGACGAGACCGTGGAAGCCCAGGGCTACGCCGATGCCTATGTCCGCCCCGTCGCCTGGCGCGGCAGCGAGATGATGGGGGTCTCGGCGCAGGAAACGAAGATCAACGTCGCCATCGCGGTGTGGGAATGGCCGTCCTATTTCTCGCCCGAGGCGCGGCTCAAGGGTATCCGCCTCAAGCGCGCGCCGTGGCGCCGGCCCTCGCCCGAGACCGCCCCGGTCCATTCCAAGGCGGCGGGGCTTTACATGATCTGCACGCTGTCGAAGCACGAGGCCGAGGCGGACGGCTTCGACGACGCGCTGATGCTCGACTGGCGCGGCCGGGTCGCCGAGACCACCGGCGCCAACATCTTCCTTGTCCAGGACGGGACACTGCACACGCCGACGCCGGACTGCTTCCTCGACGGGATCACGCGCCGCACGGTGATGGGGCTCGCGATGGACCGCGGGATCGAGACGATCGAACGCACCATCATGCCGGACGAGATCGAGAAAGCGGACGAGATCTTCGTCACCGGCACCGCCGCCGAGGTCACCCCGGTCGGCCAGATCGACGACCACCACCTCCAGGTGGGGCCGGTCACGCGCACGCTGATGGACGCCTACGACGCCGAGGTGGGGAAGACGTAGAGGCGGCCGCCTCACCCCCGCTCGGCAACGACAAGCATACCCACGAGGCGGCCCTCCTCCCCCGAGCGGATGCTGTTGAGCAGCCGCTCTCGCAGGTCGCCGCCGAGCGCGAGCCCCGCGCCGAGCCCGGGGCGCGGACGCTGGCCGCGTTTGCCGCCGACCGCGCCTTCCCCCCTATTCTCGATCACCCGGAACCCGGCCGCCGCCAGCCCGTCGACGAGCTCTTCCGGGGTGCCGGGAAAGCTGTAGGACGGGTCCGCCGCCCAGGGGAGCGGGTAATGGGGTTCGCCCGCCGGCCCCAGGGCCGCGTGGCTGATCGCGTAGCGCCCGCCGGGGACGAGGACGCGATGGGCCTCGGCGAACATGCGCGCCTTGTCGGCGACGTTCATCGAAACGTTCTGGCACCACACCAGATCGAAGCCGCCGTCGGCAAAGGCGAGATCGGTGACGCTGCCCTGCCGCGTGGAAATCGACCCATCGAGCCCGCAGAGCACGTTCAGGCGCTCCGCCGCGGCGACGTATTCGGGCGTGAGATCGATCGCCGCGACCGTGCAGCCGTGGTTGTGCGCGAGATAGCGCGACGATCCGCCGATGCCGCACCCGGCGTCGAGCACGCGCATTCCTTCCGTGACGCCGGCGAGTTCCGCCAGCACCTCGGTCTGCGCCAACCCGCCTCCGTGCAGCTGGTCGACGAGCTGGAACATCTCGACCGTGGGGCGTTCCAGGTCCTGACCGTCCGCCGCGAGCGCAGCCAGGATCCGCTCGACCAGAGCTTCGGAACCGTAGAGCGCCTGGATTGCCGCCGTGGGCTCAGCCATGCCCGCGCTTGCCTTGGTGCGCGGCCCACCTCTCCTCGGCTGCCGTATCCTCCGGGTCGGCATCGACCCAACGGCCGCCTTCGGGCGTCTCCTCGAGTTTCCAGAACGGCGCCTTGGTCTTGAGCCAGTCGATCAGGAAGCTGCACGCATCGATCGCGGCCTTGCGATGCGCCGAGGCGGTGGCGACCAGAACGATCCGGTCGCCCGGTTCGAGCCGGCCGTAGCGGTGGACGATGAGCACCGCGTCGAGGGGCCAGCGCTCGCGCGCCTCGGCCTCGATCTTGCCGAGCTGGCGTTCGGTCATGCCGGGATAGTGCTCAAGCGTCATCGCGCTCACCGTCTCGCCGCCCGAGAAATCGCGGACCAGGCCGACGAAGCAGCTCACCGCGCCGACCCCGTCCGCCGCGGCGGTGAGGCGTTCGAGCTCGGCTCCGATGTCGAAGTCGTCTTCCTGGACCCGGATCACCGTCAGCCTCCCGTCATTGGCGGGAACAGCGCCACCTCGTCGCCGATGCCTACCGGAGCGTCGAACTCGCACAGCTCCTGGTTGACCGCGACCCGCAGCGTGTCGCGGTTCCGGAGCGCCTCGGCGTAGGCGTCGCTTCTGCCGCTCAGCCAGTCGATCAGCCCCTCGACATCCCTGACCTCCTCGGGGGGCGCCACGGTCTCCGCCGGCACGCCGATACGTTGGCGGACCCACCCGAAATAGAGCATATGCATCAACTCACCTCGCTGAACGGCAGGAAATCGACCATCGCCCCCTCCTCGACCGCGGCGAGATCCTCCGGCAGTTCGAGCAACCCGTCGGAACCCACCATCGAGGACAGGATACCGGCGCCGTCGCGCGGGAACTTGGTGACATAGGGCATCCCGGCCTCGTCGGTGTGCAGGCTCACGCGCAGCCATTCCCGGCGCGAGACCTTCTTGCGGTAGGCGAAGCCGGCACGCACCGGAAACGTCTTCGGGGCGGCATCTGCATCGGCCGCCCCTGCGAGACGGAGTATCGCCGGGCGGGCGAAGCGCATGAAGGTCACCATCACGGCGACCGGGTTGCCCGGAAGCCCGATGAACGGCACGCGGCCGACTTGGCCGAGCGCAAGCGGCCGGCCGGGACGGATCGCGAGGCGCCAGAAATGGATCGCGCCCAGCGCCTCGACCGCCGCGCGCACGTGATCCTCCTCCCCGGTCGAGACCCCGCCCGAGGTCATGATCAGGTCGTGCCCCTCGGCCGCGCCGTCGAGCGCCGCACGCACCGCCTCGACGTTGTCCTCGAGGATGCCGAGATCGTCCACCTCGCAGCCCAGTTCCTCGAGCAGGCTCGCCAGCGCGTAGCGGTTGGCGTCGTAGACGCAGCCGGGCGGCAGCTCGTCGGTGACCTCCCGGATCTCGTCGCCGGTCGAGAACAAGGCAACGCGGAGCGGGGCATGGACCTCAAGCTCCGCGCAACCGATCGAGGCGGCGAGCCCGACATCCTGGGCCCGGAGCCGCCGGCCCTTCTTGAGCACCACTGAACCGGCCTCGATGTCTTCGCCGGCGTGGCGCCGGTTGGCGCCGCGCTTGATTCCGGGGGGGATCACGACGCTGTTCCCTTCCCGCGCGCAATCCTCCTGCATCAGGACCGTGTCCGGGCCGGGAGGCATGGGCGCGCCGGTGAAGATGCGCACCGCCTCGCCGCGGGGCACCGGACGCCTGACGCTTTGTCCGGCCGCGATTCGCGCGCCCACGGGGAGCCGCGTCTCGCCATCTTCATCGAGGTCGTCGAAATAGACCGCGTAGCCGTCGACGGCGGCGTTGTCGTGCGGCGGAACCGGAAACGACGCCGCGAGATCGGCGGCAAGGATTCTTCCCCGCGCCTTCCTGAGCGGCGCGGTCTCGCGGTCGACGACGACGTCGAGCCGTTCGGCGAGCAGCGCGAGGGCTTCGCCGGCGGTCATCAGCATGCCGCCGAAGGCGAAACAGTCGTCGGAGAGCTGGGCCATCGTCAGGCCGGTCCCCTGGCCGCCGGGCGGAGCCCGCAATGGTGGACGATGAAGTCGGCGATCGCCGGGGTGTCGTTGAGGTCGAGAACCGGGATTTCCGCGCCCGGCGCGTCTCCGTCGGTGGCGAGCGCGATCACGCCCGCATCGCGAGGGTAGAGCGCCGGCTTGCCGACCGCCGGGCGGTGGACTTCGAGCTTGTCGTGCGGCTCGCTCTTGAAGCCTTCGATCAGGACCAGATCGACCGGCGCCATGCGGGCCAGCAGGCCGTCGATCCGCGGTTCGGGTTCGTCGCGGTTCTCGTGGATCAGGGCGAAGCGGTTGACCGAGGAGACCACGACCTCGCGCGCGCCGGCTTCGCGGTGGACATGCGAATCCTTGCCGGGCGTGTCGATGTCGAACCCGGCATGGGCGTGCTTGATGGTGGAGACCGAAATCCCGCGCCCCACCAGCTCGTGCAGCAGGCGCCTGACCAGCGACGTCTTGCCGCTGCCGCTCCAGCCGACGATTCCGAGCACCGCGCCGTGCGCCATCTTGGCCTATTCTCCCGCGCCCGCCTGCCCGCCCGTGATGTGGCGCAGCGCCGACCGAAGATAGTCGTATCCGGTGATCGATGTCAGCACGGTCGCGGCCCAAAGGCCCGCCTCGCCGATCGTTACCCACGGAATACCCCATGGCCCCGCGTCGCCGAGCAGCAGGATGGCGATAGCCGTCATCTGGATCGCGGTCTTCCACTTGGCAAGCCGGCTGACCGGCATGCCGACTCTGATTTCGGCGAGATATTCGCGCAATCCGGATACCAGTATCTCGCGGCACAGGATCACCAGCGCGGGCAGCACCGCGAGCCCCTCGATCTGGCCGAACCCGACCATCATCAGGAGCGCCGCGGCGACCAGCAGCTTGTCGGCAACGGGGTCGAGGAAACGGCCGAGCGCGGAGCGCTGGTCGAACCTGCGAGCGACATAGCCGTCGAAGAAGTCGGTGACGCCGGCGAGCACGAAGATCGCGCAGGCGAGCCGGTACGCCGCATCTCCGCCGATATAGAACGACGCCACAAGCACCGGGATCAGCGCGATCCGGAACAGGGTCAGCAGGTTCGGAACATTGGTCATCGGGCGGTCAGGGCTCGCCGTGGAAATGATCGTAGACCCGCCTTGCGACAGTCTTGCTGATCCCCTCGACGGTCTCAAGGTCGGCGAGCCCCGCTTTGGAGACGCCCGCCGCCGAGCCGAAATGGTTGAGAAGCGCGCGCTTGCGCCGAGCGCCGATGCCGTCGATCTCGTCGAGGGGCGAACGCCTGATCGCCCTGGACCGGCGCGCCCGGTGGGAACCGATCGCGAAACGGTGCGCCTCGTCGCGCAGGCGCTGCATGAAGTACAGGACGGGGTCGTCGGGCGGCAGGGTGAAGGGCTCGCGTCCGGCCATGTAGAACCGTTCCCGGCCGGCGCGGCGGTCGGGCCCCTTGGCGATGGACACGAGAGGCAGCGTTTCTATGCCGAGATCGGCAAACACCCCGGCGGCGGCGGAGAGCTGACCCGGGCCGCCGTCGACGACGGCGAGGTCGGGCCAGGCGCCGCCTTCCCGTCCGGGATCCTCGCGCAGCGCGCGCGCGTAACGGCGGTGAAGAACCTCGCGCATCATCGCGTAGTCGTCACCGAGCGCAATGTCGTCCGACTTGATGTTGAACTTGCGATAGGCGCCCTTCCGGAAGCCGTCGGGCCCCGAGACGATCATCGCGCCGAGCGCGTCGGTGCCCGAGATGTGGCTGTTGTCGAACGCCTCGATCCGCTGCGGCGGCCCGTCGAGGCGGAAGAGATCGGCCACCCGTTCGAGCAGGCGGCGCTGGGCCTCGCTGCCGGCGAGCCGCCTTGCAAGCGAATCCCGGGCGTTCCGCACCGCCTGGTCGACCAGCTTGCGGCGCCCGCCGCGCTGCGGCGTCGCGATGCGGACCCGCCGCGCGGCGCGCAGCGAAAGCGCCTCTGCGAGGAGATCGACCTGGTGCGGCCGGTGGCTGGTCAGGATCAGGGGCGGCGGAACCTTGTCGGTATAAAACTGGCCGAGAAAGGCGCCGAGCACGCGGTCGGCGGGCTCGTCCCGCGCCTGGGCGGGGAAATAGGTCCGGTTGCCGAAATTCTGCCCCGACCGGTAGAAGAACACTTGGATGCAGGTCTGCCCGGCCTGCCGGGCCGCCGCGAAGACGTCGGCGTTGCCGAGAGAACGGACATTGATGTCCTGATGCGCCTGTATCTCGGTCAGAGCCCGTATGCGGTCGCGAAAGACCGCAGCCGCCTCGTATTCGAGCGCCTGGCTCGCCGCCTCCATCTGCCGCGACAGGCGCTGCTGAAGCCCGCGGCTCTTTCCGCTCAGGAAGGCGCGCGCCTGCCCGACGATCTCTTCGTAGGGCTCGGGACCGATGCGCCCGACGCAGGGGCCGGCGCAGCGTTTGATCTGGTATTGCAGGCACGGTCGGGTTCGCGACGCGAACACGGCGTCCGAGCACGAGCGCAGCGGAAACACCCTTTGCAGGGTCAGCAGCGTCCGGTTGACGGCGCCGGCCGAGGCGAAGGGGCCGAAATACTCTCCCGTGCGGTTTTGCGCGCCGCGGTGCTTCAACAGTTGCGGCCAGTCATGATCGGCGGTCAGCAGGATGTACGGGAACGACTTGTCGTCCCGCATCAGGATGTTGTAGCGGGGCTTGTGCTCCTTGATGAGGTTGGCTTCGAGGAGCAGCGCCTCGGCCTCGGTATGGGTGGTGATCACCTCGAGAGACTGGGTCCCGGCGATCATCCGGTGCAGCCGGGGCGGCAGGCGGCCGGGCCGGGTGTAGGCGCTTACCCGCTTGCGCAGGTTCCTCGCCTTGCCGACATAAAGCGCCGCGCCGTCGGGGTCGAGCATCCGGTAGACACCGGGGCGCGGCGGCAGAACCCGGACCTCGGCCGAGATCGCTTCGACGCCGCGGGCGAGCGCCTCGGCCCAGCGGATCTCGACCGGGCCGTCATTCGACACCCGCCGCTTTTCTTCCAGCCCGGTCGCCTCGTCCGTCATCGAGACCCTATCCGCGATCCCCGGCCGCGGCGCACCGGTTTGGAATGGAAACGCCGGACGCCATTGCGAATGTCCACCGAACCTGTGGAAAACTTTGTTGACAAAACGCCGCGCCGGGCGAGTCAGTCAACAAAATCAACGCGCTTCCTCATTTTGCCCAAAAAAATGGGCAGATTCGACAATCCATTGATTTGAAAAGAGAAATCAAAAGTCAAGTATTAAAGAAACATTACACAAGACAAAACTCGACCGAATTGTAACCGGTTAGGGCCGATTTAGCCGGGCTGTGAAAAAAATCCTTCGATAAGCCCCATCTCCATCACGGAAATCTATATGGGGCATTACAAAGTAGCATTTTCCCTGTCTATCTCGACGCCGACACTCTCGGTATCTTCGAAGACGTCGAGCTTCTCCACCCTCACGGTTGCACGGCGGACGCGACGGTCGTCGAGACAGATCGCGGCAATGCGTTCCGCGAACGTCTCGACGAGATTGACGTGGCCGTCCTCGGCGAGCGCACGGATCCGCACCACCAGCGTGTCGTAGTTCACGACTTCCGCCAGACGGTCGCGCTCGGCTCCGGAGGTCTCGAGCACGTCGAGCGACAGGTTGATCCGCACCCGCTGGCGGCCGTCCCGCTCGTAACGGTGAACGCCGATCAGGCAGTCGAGCACCAGATCGCGGACGAACATCCGTCGTGTCCGGACCGGGGCCTCGACGGCAGCCCGGCGCCCGGCATGGAGGATCTTCATTCGGACACCGGGGCCGCGCCCTTGGGCGGCTGAGCCCAGCCGAGATGCTGTCCGCCGTCGAGCGCGATCATTTGTCCCGTCATCGACGAAGCGCCGAGGATGAACTCCACCGCCTCCGACACTTCCCCGGGGGCGCTGCCGCGCCCGAGCGGCATCATCCGGGCCTGCCGCTCGAACTGCTCCCGGCTTTGCCGTGGGCTCGGCAGGGTAGGCCCCGGCCCGACACCGTTGACACGGATACGCGGGGCCAGTGCGAGCGCCATGGTCTGGGTCAGCGTCCACAGCCCCGCCTTGCTCAGGGTGTAGGAGACGAAATGCGGGGTCAGGTTCCACACCCGCTCGTCGAGGATGTTGACGATATTGCCGGTGCGGTCCGCCGGCAATGCGGCGGCCATCGCCTGCATCAGCACGAAGGGGGCGCGCAAATTGGTTTCCATATGCCGGTCCCAGCTCTCCCGGCTGGCGCTGGCGACGCTGTCATGCTCGAACATCGAAGCGTTGTTGACCAGGACGGAGACGGGGCCGAGCGCCTCTTGCGCGCGCTCGACCAGCGACCGTGTCTCGATTTCGTCCCTGAGATCCGCGGCGAGCGCGACCGCCCGGCCGCCGGCGCGCTCTATCGCGGCCACGGCTAGGGCGGCATCGTCGGCGGACTCGCGGTAGTGGATTGCGACCGGATGACCGCGCGCCGCCAGGGTTTCGGCGATCGCCCGGCCGATCCGCCGCGCGGCGCCGGTGATCAGCGCGGCACCCGGTTCGGTCTCTGACATCGCCGCAAGATCGCCTGTCGGCTGCCGCGGATCAAGCGCCTGCCGCGACGCCGGGATAGGTTCCGCTCATCCCCCAGAACTGGCACGCGACATAAGCGCCGTAGAGCGCCAGAAGGAGCGCGGCCTCGCCGCGCGCCAGCCGCCAGCCGGTCAGCAGGAGCGGAATCAGGAGGATCGTCACCCCGCCCAACACCCAGATGTCGAAACCGACGATCTTGTCGGCGAACGGCACCGGCACCGCGAGCGCGGTGACGCCGAGGATGCCGAAAAGGTTGAAGATATTGCTGCCGATGACATTGCCGATGCTGACATCGGCGTGGCCGCGATAGGCGGCGACGATCGAAGTCGCGAGTTCGGGCAGCGAAGTGCCTACCGCTACGAGGGTCAGCCCGATCACCTCGTCCGGCACTCCCGCGGCCCGGGCAAGCTCCGTCGCGCCGTTCACCAGGAGGTCCGCGCCGAATCCGACGGCCGCGAACCCGACGACGACGGCGAGGACCATCAGCCAGAGTTGCTTCGGCAATCCGGTCAGCGATTCCGCTTCTTCGCGGTGGAGTTGCGCCGACCCGCCGTTGACCCGGGCGTCGCGCCACAGCGATATCCCGATATAGCCCGCAAGCGCCGCCAGCATGAGCGCGCCTTCGTAACGCTCTGCCGAGCCGCCGAGGGCAACGACGATGAAGATCGCGGTGACCGCCGCCATCACCAGACCGTCGCGGCGCACGGCGTTCGGGTTGACCGCGATCGGGCAGATCAGCGCGGCGACCCCGAGGATCAGCATCATGTTCGCCAGATTGCTGCCGATGACGTTGCCCACCGCGATGCCGGGCGCGCCGCTCAACGCCGCGTTGAGGCTGACCAGAAGCTCGGGCAGGGAGGTGCCGAAGCCGACGATGGTGAGACCGATCACCAGGGGAGAAACCCCGAAGCGTCTCGCGAGCGCCACGGCGCCGCGGACCACCATCTCGCCTCCGAAAAAGAGGAGCACGAATCCTGTGGCAAGGGAAACGAAGGTCATCGGGCCGATATCGCTCGGTGGCGTCGGGGCAGCGGGCGGACGGGGTACGGGCGCGGCTTGCGCGCGGGGCCGGACCGCGCCCTGCAACGACCGATATGGGGTCCTGGGGCGGGAGGTTCCAGACCGCCGCCCATCAATGCCCGCGCTTGCCCCGGGCGTATTTCCCACCGCGGCCCTTCGCTCCCTTGGCCGCGCGCACCCGCGCGGCAAGCCGATTCTTGCCGGACGGTATGCCCAGATCGGTCGCTTCGAGCCGCCGGATCTCGTCGCGAAGCTTCGCCGCCTCCTCGAATTCGAGATTGCCGGCGGCCTCCTTCATACGCTTTTCGAGGTCGGCCAGATAAGTCTGCAGGTTGTGCCCGATCAGGTTGGGCATGTCCTCGTCGAGCGTTCCGACGGTGACGCGGTCCTGCTCGTAGACGCTGTCGAGGATGTCGGCGATTTCCTTCCTGACGCTCTCCGGCGTGATGCCGTTGGCCTCGTTGAAGGCGGTCTGCCTGGCGCGCCGGCGGTCGGTCTCGCCGATCGCGTAGTCGAGCGAGGCGGTGACCGTATCGGCGTAGAGCACGACGCGTCCGTCGATATGGCGCGCGGCCCGGCCGATGGTCTGGATCAGCGAAGTCTGGGAGCGCAGGAAGCCCTCCTTGTCGGCATCGAGGATCGCGACGAGCGCGCATTCGGGGATGTCCAGACCCTCGCGCAGGAGGTTGATGCCGACCAGGACGTCGAACGCGCCGAGCCTGAGGTCGCGGATGATCTCGATCCGCTCCAGCGTATCGATGTCGGAGTGCAGGTAGCGCACGCGGATACCCGATTCCTGGAGGTACTCGGTCAGGTCCTCGGCCATTCGTTTGGTGAGCGTCGTGACCAGGACGCGCTGATTTCGCGCCGCCGCGTCGCGGCATTCCGCCATCAGGTCCTCGACCTGGTGCTCCACCGGCCGGATTTCGCAGACCGGATCGGTCAGCCCGGTGGGCCGGATCACCTGCTCGATGAAGACGCCCCCGGTCCGTTCGAGCTCCCAGGGTCCGGGAGTCGCGGAGACGAACATCGTCTGCGGGCGCATCGCCTCCCATTCCTCGAACTTCAGCGGGCGGTTGTCGACGCAGGACGGCAGCCGGAACCCGTAGTCCGCCAGCGTCGACTTGCGGTTGAAGTCGCCGCGGAACATGCCGCCGAGCTGCGGCACGGTGACATGGCTCTCGTCGACGATGAGGAACGCGTCCTCGGGCAGGTACTCGAACAGCGTCGGCGGCGGCTCGCCGGGGCGGCGGCCGGTAAGAAACCGGGAGTAGTTCTCGATCCCGGCGCACTGGCCCGTCGTCTGCATCATCTCCAGATCGAAATTGGTGCGCTGTTCGAGGCGTTCTGCCTCCAGCAGCTTGCCGCTTCCGCGGAACCGTTCGAGGCGCTCCGCGAGCTCGACCTTGATGTGTTTGATCGCCTGCTGGAGCGTCGGGCGCGGGGTGACGTAGTGGCTGTTGGCGTAGACGGTGACGCTCTCCAGCTCGGCCGCCTTCTCGCCGGTCAGCGGGTCGAACTCGTGGATCGACTCGATCTCGTCGCCGAACAGCGACAGCCGCCAGCCGCGATCCTCGTAATGGGCTGGGAAAATTTCCGCCGAGTCGCCGCGCACCCGGAACGTGCCGCGCACGAAATTCGCGTCGTTGCGCCGGTATTGCAGCTCCACCAGCCGCTTGAGCAGCGCACCCAACTCGATCCGCTGTCCCTTTTCGAGCCTGATCGTCATCTCGGAATAGGTTTCGACCGAGCCGATGCCGTAGATGCACGACACGCTGGCCACGATGATGACGTCCCTCCGCTCGAGAAGCGCCCGGGTCGCGGAATGGCGCATGCGGTCGATCTGCTCGTTTATCGAGGCGTCCTTCTCGATATAGGTGTCGCTGCGGGGCACATAGGCCTCGGGCTGGTAGTAGTCGTAATAGGAGACGAAGTACTCGACCGCATTGTTGGGGAAGAAACTGCGCATCTCGCCGTAGAGCTGGGCGGCGAGCGTCTTGTTGGGGGCGAGGATCAGGGTCGGCCGGGCGATTTCCCGGATGACATGCGCCATGGTGAAGGTCTTGCCCGAGCCGGTGACCCCGAGAAGGACCTGGTCGCGGTCTCCGTTGTCGATACCCGTCACCAGTTCCGCGATCGCCTGCGGCTGGTCGCCGGCCGGCTCGAAGCCCGAGACGACTTCGAACGGGGCGCCCAGATCGCTGCGCGGGCGTTCGGCGACGGCTGCGGTCATGGCCCGAATATAGGCGCCGCGCGGGCGGGTTGAACAGGAGTCGGGGCCGGCCTAGGTTCCGGGCGTCTAGGTCACGCCCCGGAGCAGCCCGATGTCGATCCTCGCCGAGCGTCTTTCGCGCATCAAGCCGTCCCCCACCAACGCGCTCACCGGCAAGGTGCTGGAGCTCAAGGCGGCGGGGCGGGACATTATCGGCCTCGGCGCGGGCGAGCCCGATTTCGAGACGCCGGACAACGTCAAGGAAGCAGGCATCCGCGCGATCCGGGAAGGCGACACCCGCTACACCCCGATCCCCGGCACCATGGCGCTGCGAAAGGCCATCTGCGGCAAGCTGGAGCGCGAGAACGGACTCAGCTACGCCCCGGACGAGGTCATCGTTTCCTGCGGCGGCAAGCAGGTGCTGTACAACGCCTTCGTCGCCACCCTCGACGAGGGCGACGAGGTCGTCATTCCGACGCCCTACTGGGTTTCGTACCCGGACATGACGCTGCTGGCCGGCGGCACTCCGGTCTTCGTCGACGGCAAGGAGGAGCTGGGCTTCCGGATCGCCCCGGAAGACCTGGAAGCGGCGATCGGCCCGCGCACCAAGTGGGTGCTGATCAACTCGCCGAGCAATCCAAGCGGCGCGGCCTATACCGCAGACGAGCTGGCCGCGCTTTGCGAGATCGTCCGCCGGCACCATCATGTCTGGATCCTGACCGACGACATGTACGAGCACATCGTCTATGACGGGTTCGGCTTTGCCACCCCCGCAGCCGTCGACCCCTCTCTCAAGGACCGGACTCTGACCGTCAACGGAGTCTCCAAGGCTTATTGCATGACCGGCTGGCGGCTCGGCTACGCGGCGGGGCCGAAGGAGCTGATCCGAGCGATGACGGTGGTGCAGTCGCAGAGCTCGACCCACACCTCATCGATCAGCCAGGCGGCGGCGGTGGAGGCGCTCAACGGCCCGCAGAATTTCCTCGCCGAGAACGCGCGGGTGTTCCAGGAGCGGCGCGACCTCTGTGTTTCGATGCTCAACCAGGCGAACGGGCTGAGTTGCGGGACGCCGGAGGGGGCGTTCTACCTTTACATTTCCTGCGCCGGGATCATCGGCCGCAAGACCCCGGACGGGGCGGAGATCGAGAACGACACGGATTTCGTCACCTACCTGCTCGAATCCGAGGGTGTGGCCGCGGTCCAGGGGGCCGCGTTCGGGCTCTCGCCCTATTTCCGCATCTCCTACGCGGCCTCGAACGCGGAGCTGGAGGAGGCCTGCCGGCGCATCCAGAGGGCATGCGCGGCGCTCACTTGACCCCAACTCCGCTCCCGCTTGGGTCTTGATTCGGGCCGGCCGCGCTGAAACATTACTGCAATCGTGGACAATCGGGATGCTCGCCCCGCGACAGGCGGCGGGACGCACCTCCAGGAACGCATCTCGGCCAAGGGAGAAAAACATGGCGAGCGCTTCCGGGCCACGCTGCGTGGCACTAGTCGGACCCTATCTGAGCGGCAAGACCACGCTGATGGAAAGCCTGCTCTCGGTGTCGGGCGGGATCCACCGCAAGGGCTCGATCAAGGAAGGCAACACCGTGGGCGATTCCGCGGCCGAGGCGCGCGCCCGCCAGATGTCGGTCGAGACCTCGGTCGGCTCGACTGATTATCTCGACGACGAGTGGACCTTCCTCGACTGCCCGGGCTCGATCGAGATGCGGCAGGAAGCGCTCAACGCCCTGATGGTCGCCGACCTCGCCGTGGTGGTCTACGAGCCCTCGACCGAGCGCGCGATGACTCTGGCGCCGCTGTTCAAGGTTCTCGCCGACCGCGGCATCCCCCATATGGTCTTCATCAACAAGATCGACACCATCACCGAGCCGGTCTCCGCGGTCTACGAGGCGCTGCGATCCGTCGAGCACGCGCCGCTGGTGCTGCGCCAGATCCCGATCCGCGACGGGGAGACGGTATCCGGCTATGTCGACCTGATCAGCGGGCGGTCTTACAGGTACACCGCCGGCGCCGGTTCGGAGCGCATCGAGATGCCGGATTCCGACGCCGACGAGTACGAGATAACGCGGGAGTCGATGCTGGAGGCGCTGGCCGACTTCAACGACGAATTGCTGGAGAAGCTGCTCGAGGACGAGGTTCCGGACATCGAGGAGGTATACGGCTACCTGACCGAAGGGGTGCGCGCGGCCGATGTGGTGCCGGTGCTTATCGGCTCGGCCGAGCAGGATTACGGCGTCCGGCGCCTGCTCAAGGCGCTTCGGCATGAGGTGCCGGGGCTCGATGCCGCGATCGAGCGCCTCGGGATCGAGACCGGCGGCGGGACCGCTGCGCAGGTCTTCAAGACCTACCACGCCCAGCATTCCGGCAAGCTGTCCCTGGCCCGCGTCCTGTCGGGAACGGTCAGCGAGGGCATGTCCCTGAACGGTCAGCGGGTCGGCAGCCTGCAATCGCTCATGGGCGGCCAGCAGAACAAGATCGCGAACGCCGGGCCGGGCGCGGTGGCCGCGCTGGGGCGGATGGATTCCGTCAGGACGGGCAATCTGCTTACCGACGGCGACGGCGACGCGAACGGCGCCGACTGGCCGGAGCCGCTCGTCCCGGTCTATGCGCGCGCGATCTCGCCGGAGAACCGCAACGACGAGGTCAAGCTCACCGGCGCGCTGCAGCGCCTCAACGAAGAGGATCCTTCGGTCAGCTACGAACAGAACGCCGATACCCGCGAGATGCTGCTGTGGGGCCAGGGTGAAATCCATCTCCAGGTCGCGCTGGAGAAGCTCAAGGGACGTTACAACGTATCCGCCGTCGCCTCGCCGCCGGGCGTGCCCTACAAGGAAACCATCCGGAAGACGGTCTCCCAGCACGGCCGCTTCAAGCGTCAGACCGGCGGGCACGGCATGTTCGGCGACGTCCATGTCGACATCTCGCCGAGACCGCGCGGCGAGGGGTTCGAGTTCACCGACAAGATCGTCGGCGGCGCCATCCCCAAGCAGTTCATCCCCGCCGTCGAGTCCGGCGTGAAGGAGTTCGCCGACCGCGGACCGCTGGGCTTCCCGGTGGTCGATTTCGCGGTACGGTTGACCGACGGGCAGTTCCACGCCGTCGACAGCAACGAGATGTCTTTCAAGCTCGCCGCCCGGGTGGCGATGAGCGAGGGCATGCCCAAATGCGATCCGGTGCTGCTCGAACCCATATCGCGGGTCGAGATCGACGTTCCGACAGATTCCACGAACAAGGTGCACGGCCTGATCAGCGGCCGCCGGGGCCAGATCCTCGGCTTCGCGCCCAAGGAAGGCTGGAAGGGCTGGGATACGGTGGAGGCCAATATCCCCTCGTCCGACATCGTCGACCTGATCATCGAACTGCGCTCGCTGAGCCAGGGCGTCGCGACATTCCGGTCCTCTTTCGACCGCCTGCAGGAGCTGACCGGCCGCCTCGCCGATCAGGTGATCGAGGCCCGCAAGGAGGCCGACGACGCGAATTAGAAAATAGCGCGGCCCGGAAAACCCGCGGGAGGGCGGAACGATGCTGATGAGACGGAAACAAGGCTGGCAGTTGCCGGACTCCGCGGCGACACCCGAAGACAAGTTCCTGCGCCGGCGGGACTTGGTGAAGGCGCTCGCCGCCGGACCTCTGCTGGCGGCAACGGGAATCGGATTCGCGGGTTCCGCGCTCGCGGCGACCGGCCTCTATCCGGCAAAGCGAAATCCGCTCTACCGGCTCGACCGCGCGGTCACCGACGAGAAGATCGTCACCACCTACAACAATTTCTACGAGTTCGGGTCGCACAAGCAGATCTGGAAAGCCGCGCAGAAGCTCAAGACCAGGCCCTGGACGGTGACCGTCGACGGCATGGTGGAAAAGCCCTTCACCATCGATGCCGAGGCGCTGATCCGGAAACTGCCGCTGGAAGAGCGGCTCTACCGCCACCGCTGCGTCGAGGCTTGGTCGATCGCGGTGCCGTGGAGCGGTTTCCCCCTGGAGGCGCTGGTGGCCATGGCGCGGCCCTCGGCGGGCGCGAAATATCTGGAGATGCGAGGATTTCACGACGCCTCGGTCGCCACCGGGCAGCGCCAGGTCTGGTATCCTTGGCCCTACCTGGAGGGTCTGACGATCGAGGAGGCGACCAACGAACTCGCCTTCATCGCCACCGGCGCCTACGGCAAGCCGATGCCGAAGCAGAACGGCGCGCCGCTCCGCCTCGCGGTGCCGTGGAAGTACGGCTTCAAATCGATCAAGTCGATCACCCGCTTCACCTTCACCGACAAGCGCCCGGTCAGTTTCTGGGAGAAGATCGCGGGCCAGGAATACGGCTTCTGGGCCAACGTCAATCCCGAGGTCGACCACCCGCGCTGGAGCCAGGCGACCGAGAACCAGCTCGGCACCGGCCAGCGGGTGCCGACCCTGCTCTATAACGGCTACGCCGAGCAGGTCGCCCACCTCTACAAGGACATGAAGGGCGAGGCGCTGTTCCGGTAGGGTCGATGTTTCACCAGAGCCGGCTGACGCCGTATCGGTCGAACGCGGAATCGATCGACACGATCGTCAGATCGCGCGTCAGCGCCTGGGCGATCAGCATCCGGTCGAAGGGGTCTCGGTGGGGGCCGGGCAGCCGCCCGGCCCGTTCGGCGTCGGACACCTCGATGGGAAGCTCCTCGAACCCCTGACCCGCGATATCGCCAGCGATATCCGTCATCGCCTCGGCGCCCGGCAACTTGCCGAGCCGCTGCTTGGTCGCAATTTCCCAAGCGGATGCCGCGCTCACGAAGACATCGTTGCCCTCGTCAGCGGTCGCTTCATGGGCAGCCCTCGACAGGCGGCCGCTATCGGCCAGCCACCACAGAAAAGCGTGCGTATCGAGGAGCAGGCGCAGCGCTACGCGCCTTCCCAGCCCTTCAATTCTTCTTCCGGCAGCGGTTCCAGGAAGTCATCGGGAACGACGATCTTCCCCTTGAGGACATCGGGCTGCCGCTTGCTCCGGGGCTTGCAGGCAACGAGGCGCGCGACCGGTTCTCCCCGGCGCGCGATCAGAACCTCCTCGCCCGCCTCGACCTGCGCGAGGAGCCTGGAGAGTTGGGTCTTGGCCTGATGGACGTTGACGATGGGCACGACCGTCATCCCGGACATAGATTACCTAGCTAAGAATATAGCTAGAATGGCAGGTCAGTCAAAGGACCCGACAACTTCCTTCGGCGTCGCTTTCAATCCCCTTCCCGTGGCCTTCCCGCCATCATCCGCACCGCGCGGTAGACGATCACCTTATCCCCGTCCTGGTTGATGACGTCGTTGGTCGTCGTCACGATCCCCCGGTTGCCCTTGCTGGTCGGGCGGATCGCGATGACCTCGACTTCCGCGTGGACGGTGTCGCCGGCGAAGACCGGTTTCAGGACTTTCTTCTCGACCTCGAGCAGGGCGAGACCGGTGGTCTGCATCGCCGACTGGCACAGCAGCCCCTCGATGATGGTGTAGGTGCAGGCCGCCGGCACCACCCGGCCCTGGATTGCGCCGTGCCCGGCCTCGTTGAAGGAGAGATCGGTGAAGATCGTCTCGACCATGCCGGTGACCCCGATGAAGCCCACGATATCGGGCTCGGTGATGGTCCGGTTGAGGGTGCGGAACCGGTCGCCGACCGCGAGGTCGTCCCAGTAGAAGCCGATGCCGATGGTCTTCATCCTTCCTCCTCTTCGGTGTGGCTACGCCCATCATGGGAGGCGCCGCTGGCGAACAGGGCCGCGATCTCCTCTTCGCTCAGCCCGCCCTCGGCCAGCACCTCGGCCGAATGCTCCCCGAATCTCGGCTGCAGGCGCCGGATTCCGGTGTCGCCCCCGGCCGCGGAAAACCTGACCGGCGGGTCGGTCAGCACGACGCCGCCTTCGCTCGGATGGTGGAGGCGGTGGAAGAACCCCACCGCGTCGAGATGCGGATCCTCCATCAGCCCTTCGAGCGTGGCGACCGGCGCGGCGGGAATTTCCAGCCGCTCGAAGACCTCCGACCACTCGGCGCTCGTCCGTCCCCCGAGGCACGCCCCGGCGGTCCGGTAGACCTCGTCGATATTGTCGCTCCGGCTCTTGAGCGAATCGAAGCGGGGATCGTCGATCAGCTCCGGCCTTCCGACCTCGCGCCAGAAGCGCCGCCACTGTTCGTCGGTATAGGCGAGCATGCAGATATAGCCGTCGGACGTCGGGTAGGGCCGGCGCCACGGGACCAGTACGCGGGGATAGCCCATCTCCGCCTCCGCCGGATCGAAGGCGCGGCCGTAGATGTGCTCGGTCAGGTTGAAGGCGGCCATGGTCTCGAACATCGGGATCTCGACAAACTGGCCACGTCCGGTGCGTTCGCGCGCCAGCAGCGCCGCGATGACGGAATAGGCGGCCACCAGCGCGCAGGTCTTGTCCGCCATGATGGTCGGCATGTAGCGCGGCTCGCCGACCAGCCTGGCCATCAGATCGGCGCTGCCGCTGCGTCCCTGGATCACGTCGTCATAGGCGGGCTGGCCGCCATAGGGGCCATCGGTGCGGTAACCGTGCAGCCCGGCATAGACGATCCGGGGGTTGCGCTCGCACACGATCTCGTGGCCGAAGCCGAGGCGGGCGATCTTCTGCGGCCGGATCGAGTGGAGGAACACGTCGGCGCGGTCGATCAGCCGCCACAGCGCATCCCGCGCCGCCGCCTGCTTGAGGTCGAGCACCGCGGAGCGCTTGTTTCGGTTGACCCCCATGAACAGCGCCGCCATGCCGGGCGAGCGCTGCGGTCCGGTGCGCCGCGTGGTATCGCCCTCGGGCGACTCGATCTTGATCACCTCGGCGCCGAGATCGCCCAGCACCTGGGTGGCGAGCGGGCCGAGCACGACCGAGCTCAGGTCGAGCACGCGGAAACCGTCGAGCGGGCCGGTCATCCGGTCCCGGCGGCAGGCTGGAACGTGTGGGGCATCGTCGGGTCCACTGTCGAAAGCCGGGCGATTGTCGTCATCGGGCCGAGGCTCCGCAACGCCCTCACCCGGCGGCGAGGTCTTCCAGCGGCCAGCGCGGGCGTGGCGCGAAGTCGAGCCCGTCGGCCAGCCCGAGCGCCAGCCGCTCGACGCCGACCCAGGCGACCATCGCCGCGTTGTCGGTGCAGAGCCGGGGCGGCGGGGCGACGAAGGCGAACCCGTGCTCTTCGGCCGCGGATTCGATGCGCGCCCGCAAGGCGCGGTTCGCCGCGACCCCGCCGGCCGCCGCCAGGGTCGCGCCATCCGGACAACGGGCGCGGAAGAGCGCGATCGCGTTCGCCGTTCGATCGGCCATCACGTCGGCCACGGCCTTCTGGAACGCGGCGCAGAGATCGGCGACATCCCCATCCCGGAGCGCGCCGGGCGGCAGTCGCTCGACGGCATGGCGGACCGCGGTCTTGAGGCCGGAGAACGAGAAATCGCACCCGTCCCTTCCGCGCAGAGGACGGGGCAAGGCGAATCGCCCGGCGTCCCCCCCTTCCGCCGCGCGCTCGACCGCCGGGCCGCCGGGATAGCCGAGCCCGAGCATCTTGCCCACCTTGTCGAAAGCCTCGCCTACCGCGTCGTCGATCGTGGTGCCGAGAAGCCGGTGGCGCCCAACCCCTTCGACGGCGACGAACTGGCAGTGCCCGCCCGAGACCAGCAGCGCGAGATAGGGGAACGCGACATCGTCCGTCAGCCTCGGCGTCAGCACATGGGCTTCGAGATGGTTGACCGCGAAGAACGGAAGATCGTGCGCGGCGGCGATCGCCTTGCCGGTCATCGCGCCCACGATGACGCCGCCGATCAGCCCCGGCCCGCCGGTCGCCGCCACCCCGTCGAGCGCGTCGAACCCGATCCCGGCGTCCTCCATGGCGCGCGCGACCACGCGGTCGATGACGTCCAGATGCGCGCGCGCCGCGATCTCCGGCACCACGCCGCCATAGTCGCGATGCGCGTCGAGCTGGTCGCGCACGACATCGGACAGAATCGCGCGCCGGTCGTCGACCACCGCCGCCGCGGTCTCGTCGCAGCTCGTCTCAATACCGAGGACCAGGCTCATCGGCCCTCCCGCGGTCCGCTCGACTTCTTGGTCTTGTTTGACATCGATTCGCCTATGATCCCATTTGACAAGGGATTGTCCGCGGTCTGCGATGAGCGCTCGGATCAGGATCGGAACACGCGCCAGCCCGCTCGCCCGCGCCCAGGCAGCCGAGGTCGGCCGCCGCCTTGCCGCGGCCGATCCCGCGCTCGGGGCCGAAGGCGCGCTCGCGGTCGAGGTCATCCATACCACGGGCGACCGGATGTTGCAGGGCCCGCTTTCGGAGATCGGCGGCAAGGGCCTGTTTACCAAGGAGATCGAGGAAGCCCTCAAGGAGCGGCGGATCGACATCGCCGTGCACTCGATGAAGGACATGCCGACGCGGCTCCCCGACGGACTCGTTGTGGGTGCGGTCCTGCCGCGCGCGGATCCTCGCGACGCGTTGATCGCGGCCGACGCGGATGCCGGCTCCCGCGGGCTCGCCGGGCTCGCAAGAGGCGCGGTTATGGGCACCGCCTCGCTTCGCCGGGGAGCGCTGGTTCGTCACGCCCGCCCCGATCTCAAGGTGGTGGCGTTCAGGGGTAACGTGCAGACCCGGCTGCGCAAGCTCGAGGACGGCGAGGCGGACGCGACCCTGCTCGCGCTTGCCGGCCTCGGCCGGCTCGGCCTCGCCCACCGGGCGCATGCCGTGCTGGACCCAGACGTAATGCTCCCGGCGGTGTGCCAGGGGATCATCGGGATCGAATGCCGCGCGGACGACACCGACACGCGCGAGCTTCTGCGCTCGGTCGACGACCGGGACAGCGCGGACGCGGCCGCGGCGGAGCGCGCCCTGCTCGCCGGGCTGGACGGCTCGTGCCGGACCCCGATCGCGGCGCTCGCCGTCGCCGGGGCAGAGTCGATGTCGCTGCGCGCGATCCTGGTCCGCCCGGACGGCACGGAGCTTCTCGAAGCCGAACGCAGCGGCGGACGGTCGGACGCGGAGGCGATGGGCAGCGACGCCGCCCGCGAGCTCCGCGCCCGCGCCACCCCGGCCCATTTCGCGGGCGCGTGAGGCGGCGATGTCCAAACCGCTGCGCGCTCTGGTGACCCGGCCCGCAGACGATGCGGCGGAGACCGCCGCGCGGCTGGAGGCGATGGAGATCGAACCGGTTGTCGCGCCGGTAACGAGACTCGAAAAGGCGAAGCAAGCGTCGCTCGACCTCGACGACGCGCAGGCGGTGCTGGTGACGAGCCGGAACGGGGTGCGCGCGCTTGCCGGAGCGACCGCGCTTCGCGACATCCTTCTTCTCGCCGTCGGCGATTCCACCGCCTCGCTCGCCCGCGAGGCCGGGTTCCGGTCGGTCGCGAGCGCCGGCGGGGCGTCGGACGATCTGGTGGCGCTCGCCGCCTCGATGCTCGATCCGGGTTCGGGGCGGCTGGTTCACGCCGCGGGCGAGGCGGCCGGCGACACGCTCTGCCGGGCGCTCTCGGCGCGGGGTTTCGACGCGGTGCCGGAGGTCTTGTACAGGGCGGTGCCGGCGGCGCTCTCCGATGACGTGCGCGATCTCCTGGCCTCGGGCGGCATCGCGTTCGCACTTTTCTTCTCCGCCGGCGCCGCCCGGGCCTTCTCGGGCCTGTTGCGCGGGGAGCGTGGCGAACGGTGGTGCGGAACGATGGCCGCGATCTGCCTGTCGGAACAGGTCGCCGCGGCCGCGGCGCCGCTCCCCTGGCGCGCGGTCCGGCGCGCGGCGCGGCCGGATCTGCCGTCCCTGCTCGCGGCGGTGGCCGCGGCGCTGGACGAAGACCGGCAACACGACCGGATGAAGGTCTGATATGGCCGACCCCAACAACCGCAACCCGCCCCCGGACGATGCGCCCGGCATGGACAGCGACGAGCCCCAGCCCTGGGGCGCGGGCGCCGCCCCGCCGGGCGCGCGCTGGCGGCGCCGGGCGCTCTGGGCCGGGGCGGGGATCGTCCTGGCGGTCCTAGCGGTCGCAGGCGGCTGGTCCCTGATCGGTCCGCTCATGCCGCGCTCGGTCACGGAAGTCTTCGCGGGCGGAACGACGCGGCCGGATCCGGAGCTGGCGGCCCTCGGCGCGCGCATCGAAGCGCTCGAAACCATGGCCGCCCGGCTGGACGGGCGCATCGCATCGGCTGCGGCCACGGCGAAGGCCGCCCTGCCCAGGCCGGAAGCGGCGAGGCTCGGCGCCCGCGTGAAAGCGCTGGAGACCCGTCCCGCACCCCCTCCCCCGGCCCCGGACAAACGCATCGCCCCGCTCGTGGAACGGGTGGAGGCGCTTGCGGGCCGGCTCGAAGCGATGGAGCGCGTTGCCGCCGCTTCGCCCGGAGAAGGCGCCGCCGCGGCCGCCCCCGGCATCGCGGCGCTGCTGGCGGAGAACGCGCGCCTCGCCGCTGCTCTGGGACGCATGACCGAACGGATCGCACGGCTCGAAGCGGCGGCGGACCCGGAACTCGCCCGGAAGGTGGAGACCGCGGGAGCGAAGGTGGAGGGGATCGAGGCCGACCTGAAGCGGCTGGCGGAGGCCGAGCGCACGCGACAGGGGGATGCGTTGCTGCTCGCCGTGGGACAGCTGCGTGAGGCGGCCTCGGGCTCCCGCCCGTTCGACGCCGAGCTCAAGCTGGTGCTCATGGCCGCGTCCGGCGATGCCGGGATCGAGGAAGCCGCGAAACCGCTCATGGCGATCGCGCCCGAGGGCGTCCCGACGGGCGACGCGCTGAAGGCGCGGTTTCCGGAACTGGCGGCAAGGGCGGCGCAGGCCGATTTCGCCTCCGAGGATGGGGATTGGCTGAACCGGACCGCCGCCCGATTCTCCCGGGTGGTGACCATCCGCCGCGTGGGCGAGGGTGCCGAAGAGAGCAAGGGGGCGCTCGCGGCGATCGCCCGGGCGGAGAACCGGCTCGGATCGGGCGACCTCGCGGCCGCCGCCACCGCGCTCGAAGGGCTCGATGGCGCGCCGGGCAAGGTGTTCGGCGATTGGCGCGCGGCGGCCAAGGCCCGCGCGGCAACCGACGCGGCCGTCGCCCGGCTCAGCCGCCGCGCCGTAGAGCGCCTTGCCGCCGCCGGGGGCGCGGGATGACGCGGCGCCTGATCCTTTGGGCAATCGCGATCGCGATCCTGATCGGGGCCGCGGTCTGGCTTGCCGACACCCCCGGCTCGGCGACGCTGGAATGGCGCGGCTGGCGGGTCGACAGCTCGGTCGCGGTGCTGATCGGCGCGGTGGCGGCGATCGCCGTCGCGGCGGCGATTCTATACCGCGGCGTCTGGGCGCTGTGGGGGGTGCCGCGGCGCATCCTGTTCTGGCGGCGCATGGCGAGGCGGGAGAAGGGATACCGCACGCTGACCCGGGGGCTGGTCGCGGTCGCCGCCGGCGAGGCCGAGGAGGCGCGCAAGCTTGCCTCCCGCGCCGAGAAACTGCTCGGCGACCCGCCACTGACCAAGCTGCTCACCGCCCAGGCCGCCCAGCTGATCGGCGACGAGGCCGCCGCGCGCAGGCACTTCGCCGACATGCTGGACCGGCCGGAGACGGCGTTTCTCGGGCTGCGGGGCCTGATCCTCGCCGCCCGGAAGGAGGGCGACGAGGCGGCGGCGCTGGACTACGCCAAGCGCGCCTACGCGATCCGGCCGAAGACGCCCTGGGCCGCCACCACGCTGCTCGACCTCCAGATCGCGCGGAACCTCTGGCGCGAGGCGCTGACCACGCTGGAAGCCGCGATCCGCCACGGCATCCTGACCGGCGAGGACGGCCGGCGGCGCCGTGTGGTCGTGCTCCTCGCCTGCTCGGGCGCCGCGGGAGAGGCCGGCGAGGCCAAGGCCGCCCTCGACTTCGCCAGGCGCGCCAGCGGCCTCGACCCCGATTTTCTTCCAGCGACGCTGCGCCATGCCGGGCTGCTGATCGGGGGCGGTCGCAGGCGGCAGGCGACGAAACTGATCCAGGACAGCTGGACCCATACCCCGCATCCGGAGCTCGCACGGCTCTACCTCTCGATTCACGCGGCGGAGGATGCGATCGGCCGGATGCGGCGGATGGAACGCCTCGCCGCCCACAATTCCGGGCACGTCGAGAGCCATCTCGCGCTCGCCGCGGCGGCGGTAGAGGCGAAGCTGTGGGCGACCGCGCGCAAGCATTTCGACGAGGCGGAGGCGGCGGGACGGCGGGACGGCCGGCTCTGCCGGCTCCGCGCGGACGCCGAAGAGGCCGAGCACGGCGATACCGATGCGGCCCGGCGCTGGCTGGTCGCCGCCGCCGAGGCGGCGCCGGACCCGGCCTGGGTGTGCGGCGATTGCGGCGCGGTCTGGCGCCACTGGACCCCGGTCTGCGGCCGCTGCGAGAGCTTCGCGAGCCTCGCCTGGTCGACGCCCGAACATGTCCGCGAGGGCACACCGCCGGAGACGCCGGCCCCGGCGGGCGGCACGGAGATGGTCGACGCCTCTCCGCCTTCGGTCCCCACCGGCGATGCCGCCTTCGCCGAAACCCGCCCGGCCGGGAGCTGACCGCCGGGGCGGGGTTTCGATCTGGACCGTCCGGTCGAATTCCTGTAACACCGCTCCGCCGCCGCCGCCTTAGCTCAGCTGGTAGAGCATCGCATTCGTAATGCGGGGGTCGTAGGTTCGAGTCCTACAGGCGGCACCACCCCTCTTATCCGCCGCCCGGCCCGGCGTTTGACAGCCCCTGTCCCAGCAGTTACGACCCAAATTGCGAACCGGCCACGAGAAATCCCGTATGCCCGAGACCCATGTTCACGAGGCCGACGTTCTGGTGGTCGGCGGTGGGGTGGCGGCTGCGTGCGCCGCGATCCGGGCGAGCGAGGCCGGCGTTCGGGTCATGCTGGTCGACAAGGGGTTCTACGGCAGGAGCGGCACCAGCTCCCTCGCCTCGGGCGTCTTCCAAGCTTACATGGAAGGCGACGACCTCGACCGCTGGGTCAAGGCGCACACCAACCCGATGGTCGACATCACCGCGCTGCGCAAGGGCATCCGGGTCACCGGCGACCTGCTGCAGGCGATGGACGGCTGGGGCGTCAAGTGGATCAAGGACAAGGGCAGGATCCAGCGCGTCGACATGGCGGTCGGTCCGCTGTTTCCGGTCAACGCGATGATGGCGGAGGGCGGGCCGCAATTCATGATGGCGCTCAGGAACGAGACCCTGCGCCGGGGCGTCGATGTCGTGAACCGCGTGATGGTCACCGAGCTCCTGACCTCCGACGGCAAGCACCCGACCGGCGGGCGCGTCGTCGGCGCGCTGGGCGTCGGCACCCTGGACGGCGAGATCCACGTCTTCCGCGCGACCTCGACGATCCTCTGCACGGGACCGGTTCACATCCCCTATCCGCGCGCGGGCGCCGGTTTCCACGGTATGCCGGTCAACTGCACCGGAGACGGGGTGGCGGCGGCCTACCGGGCGGGCGCGCAGCTCTCGAAGATGGAATTCCTCGCCGGCTGGGGCGTGATCCCGGCCGAGTTCTACTCCGCCCCGGGGCTGGAGATGGGCGCGGGGCTCGGCGTCCGCTTCTCCAACGGCGAGGGCACGGAGATCGCAGGCGGCGACCGCATACGACGCTTTCGCCTCGCGCGCGCGGTGATCCGGGAATACGGCGAGGGCCGCGGTCCGATCTACAAGGACGCCACGCAACTCACGCCCGAGGATCTCAGGCTTTACAAGCAGGTCGTCCCGATCGTGCTCAACACCTATGAGCGGGCGGGCTACGACCCCAGCAAGGACCGCATCCCCTTCGTCACCATGCTGCCGTTCCAGAGCGGGACGCTGGGCGGCGCCGGCATCAGGGTGGCGGGAGACGGCGCGACGACGGTGCCCGGCCTATACGCGGCCGGCAACACCTCGGACGGCGGCTTCATGGGCCTCGCCCAGGCGCTCAATCTGTGCGCGGTCGGCGGCTGGTATGCCGGCGAGACCGGCGCCGCCTCCGTGAAGCGGGGCTCTCCGGCCGCGCCGGTGGACGCCCAGGTGGACCGCCTCGCGCGGGAGACGCTGGCGCCGCTGGAGCGGACCGGCGACAACGGTTTCAACGCCACCCGCGACGAGCTGGAAGGGCTCTACGGGACCGACATCACCGAAATCCTGAACGAAGAACGCCTCGACAACATCCTGCGGCGGGTGCGGGACATCAGGGGCCGGCTGGTGCCGACCATGAAGGCGGGCGATCCGCACGACCTCGCCAAGGTGCTCGGCATGCGCAACTTCCTGCAATGCATGGAAATCTCGGTCGAGGTCGTCCGCCGCCGCACCGAGAGCCGGGGCAACGTGCTGCGCGAGGACTACCCCTATATGGACAACGAGAACTGGCTCAAATACACCTTCGCCCGGATGGGCGGGAACGGCGAGCTGGACCTGTTCGACGAGCCAATCCCCGAGGACGAGCACCACCGGATCCCGGAACGGATCAAGGTGCTCCATCCCTTCTTCCGGAGCTGACGCCGATGCATGTCGAGCTGCGGATCGACGAGAGGGTGTGCACCGGCTGCGGCGCCTGTGTCGATTCCTGTCCGACCGATGTCATACGGATGAAGGAGTCCAAGGCCCGCGTGGCGTACGCCGAGGATTGCCAGGGCTGCTTCCTGTGCGAGTTCGATTGCCCGGTGGACGCAATCCGCGTCCAGCCCCGGCGATACACCGACGACGAATGGCGGGCGCTGCTCGCGCGGCTCCAGCGCACCTGCCGGTTCGAACCCCGACTCTGACCGCCGGACAAGGCATTCACCGACCCGCCGATGGCCCGGCCGACCCGCTTCACGCAAGAGATGATCGACGCCTGGGTGCGCTCGGGCGAGTGGACCGGCACGACGACGCTCGATCTTCTGGAAGGCCATGCCGAGGCCCGGCCGGACGAAATCTCCATCGTCGATCCGCGCCACCGGCTGACCTGGGGCGAGGCCCTGGCCGCGGTGGACGGTTTCGCTCGGACGCTGGCCGGAATGGCGCTTGACCGGGACACCCCGGTCGTTCTGCAGGTTCCCAACTCGGTGGAGGAGTCCCTGCTGCGCCTCGCGCTCAAGCGGCTGGGGCTGCTCGCCGCCTACGTACCTGTGGTCTGGCGCGGCGCCGAGCTGGAAGCGGTGGTCGACCTGTTGGAGCCGGGCGCGATGGTGGTGCCGGGCCGGTTCCGCGGCAACGACATGGTCGCGCTGGCACGCGAGATGCGCCGGCGGCATCCGGCCATGCACGTCGTGGTCGTCGACCCGGCGGACGAGACGGCGGACTGCATCCCGGTCTCGCTCGACGGCGAAGCGGAAAGCGGCGGCGCAGCGCCGGGGGATGACCGGCGATACGGCCCGCACGAGGTGACCAAGCTGGTCGTGACCAGCGGCAGCACGGGGATTCCCAAGCTCGTCGAGCGGCCGGAGCAACAGGAGATTCTGTGGGCCCGGGGCGTTACCGCGCGGATGGGCGTGACCCGGGACGACGTCATCGGCGGGTTCGTGCCGATGTCGGGCGGTCCCGGATACCATGCCTGGGGCGGCTGGCTGCTGACCGGGGCGAAGTTCGTGCTGACCGACGGCTTCGCTCCCGAGGCTCTGCTGCCGGCGATCGAACGCGAAGGGGTGAGCGCGATCCATACGGCGCCGGCGATCCTCGCCCGGCTTGCGGATTCGGCCCTGCTCGCGGACTACGACACCTCCTCGCTGCGGGTGATACGGACCGGATCGGCCAACCTGCCGCCGGCGGTGATCGAAAAGGCCGAGGAGCGGCTCGGCTGCCCGGTGGTCAAGGCGGGCGGCGCCATGGAGGCCTGCTCGTTCGGCCAGGTGGACATCGGCGACCCCGAGGAGATCCGCCTGGGCGCCTCGATCGGCCGGGTGATGGACGGCGGGGAGATATGCGTGGTCGACGGCGCGGGAAACGCGCTTCCTGCCGGCGAGGCGGGCGAATTGTGGATCCGCGGTCCGGCGACGAGTTCCGGCTACTTTCGCAACCCGGAGGCGACGGTGGAGGCCTGGGGCACGCCGGGTCCGGGCGGCTGGTTCCGCACCGGCGATGTCGCCACGATCGACGCCGACGGCTACGTCACCCTGATCGGACGCATCAAGGAGATGATCAACCGCGGCGGGATGAACGTCTTTCCGCTGGAGCTGGAGAGCATCCTCGCCGAACACCCCAAGATCCTGGAGGCCGCGGTGGTCGGCGTCCCGGACGATACGCTGGGCGAGGTTCCCTGCCTCTGCGTTATCCCGGCGAGCGGGGATCCCATCGCCCTCGACGAGGTGACGGCGTTCCTGCAGGGGCGCGACCTCGCGCGCTACAAATTCCCGGTGCGGGTGGAACTGTTCTCCGATTTCCCGCGCGGCCAGACCATGCGGGTCAACCGGCGCCGGCTTGCCGAGCGGGTGCTCTCCCGCGCCTGAGCCGGGAACGGACTATGGGATCAGGCGGTAGCCGCCGGTCTCGGTGACCAGGATCTCGGCGTTCGAGGGGTCGCGCTCGATCTTCTGGCGCAGGCGGTAGACGTGGGTTTCGAGGGTGTGGGTCGTAACGCCCGAATTGTAGCCCCAGACCTCGTTCAGCAACACGTCGCGCGCGACCACGACGGACCCCGCGCGCAGCAAGTACTTGAGGATCGCCGCCTCCTTCTCCGTGAGGCGTATTTTCTCGTCGGTCTCGGGAACCACCAGCATCTTTACGCCGGAGCGGAAGGAGAAAGGGCCGATCGCGAAAACCGCATCCTCGCTCCGTTCGTACTGGCGGAGCTGCGCGCGAATACGGGCGAGCAATACACCGAGCTTGAACGGTTTGGCGACGTAGTCGTTGGCGCCAGAGTCGAGCCCGAGGATGGTATCCGCATCCCTGTCCGCGGCGGTCAGCATGATGATCGGCGCCCTGACACCGAACCGCCGAAGGAGACGGCAGACATCGCGGCCGTCCATGTCGGGCAAACCGACATCGAGGAGAATCAGGTCGAAATGGCGCGTCTTGGCTGTTTCCAGGGCCTGCGCGCCGGTGTCGACGGTAACCGCGTCGAATTCTTCATGGAGGTGCAACTGCTCTGCGAGGGATTGGCGAAGCGCATCGTCGTCATCGACCAGCAGGATCTTCTTACCCGCCTTCGTCATGCAAACAGCGCCTCTCGACTGCCGGTACCGCGGACCCGAGCGAACGCCCCGCCGCCGGTGGGTCTCCCTCGCTTCGATATCAAGGTAGCTTAGCCGTCCGGAATTGTCATATGCCGTCTGGGGACGGCGTCCATGCGCCGAAGACATATCGGGCGTCGGACGGTGGGTTGCATCGGCGGCGAGCGGCGCGCTAACAAACCGCCATGACGCTGCTGGTGACGGGCGAGGGGCGGGCGATCTGGCGCAGCCGGGAACTCCGATGCGCCCTCGGACGGGCGGGCATCGCCGCCCGGAAGACCGAGGGAGACGGCGCGACCCCCGCGGGCCGGTTTCCTCTCCGCCGCGTGCTCTACCGCGCCGATCGCATGGACCGGCCGCGGACCGGACTTCCCTGCGAGGAAATCGCACCCGGGGACGGTTGGTGCGACGCACCCGGCGATCCGCGCTACAATCGGCCGGTCAGCCATCCCTACCCCGCAAGCGCGGAACGGCTGTGGCGCGCGGATGCGTGCTACGACCTCCTTGCGATCGTCGGCTTCAACGACGATCCGGTGGTCGATGGTGCGGGGAGCGCGATCTTCCTGCACGTAGCACGCCCCGGTTATTCTTCAACCGAAGGCTGTATGGCGCTTGCCCTGGAGGACTTGTGGGTCGTCCTCGCGGACTGGCGGCCGGACGACAGGATCCAGATCGGTTAGGGCGCTGGACTCCGGCGGGGGCCGAACACCGCCGTGCCGAGCCGCACATGGGTCGCGCCGAAGCGGATGGCGGTCTCGAAATCCGCCGTCATCCCCATGCTGAGCTGCCGGAGCCCGTTGCGCCGGGCAATCTCGGCCAGCAGCGCGAAATGCAGCGCCGGCTCCTCGTCGAGCGGCGGAACGCACATCAATCCCTCCAGCGGCAATCCGTACTCCTCGCGGCAGGCGGCGATGAATTCGTCCGCTATCGCGGGAAGAACACCGGCCTTTTGGGGCTCCTCCCCGGTATTGACCTCGACCAAGCAAGCGGGGCGCCTGCCCGCCCGATCCATCTCGCGGGCGAGCGCGGCGGCGAGCTTCGGCCGGTCGACGGTCTCGATCGTGTCGAACAGCGCGACCGCATCGCGCGCCTTGTTGGTCTGGAGATGGCCGATCAGGTGCAGCGCGGCGTCGGGAACGAATTCGCGGAGCGTCGGCCATTTCGACTTCGCCTCCTGAACCCGGTTCTCTCCGAACGCGCGGTGGCCGGCATCCAATGCCTCTCGGACCGCTTCCGCGGGGTGGGTCTTCGTAACCGCGACGAGCTGAACCGATCCCGGCTCCCTGTCCGCGGCGGCCACGGCGTCCGCGATGCGGTGGGCAACCGCTTCCAGCCGCGCGGCTACGTCGACCGTCTCTTCCGCAAGGGTTTCGGATGCCCGCACGCTTCCCGTTCCACTGCCGCGAACCGCCGGCACAATATCAGCGACTTCCCGCGCGGCAAGCGCCGCCGCCGCCCCCGCTGCTTGACAGGGCGCCCGGCGCCATGTTTGTACATCGGCCATGGTCGCTTTCCCTGCCGGTTCCGCGTTCCTCGCCGCGCTCGAAGATGCCCGGGAGGAGACGGAGCCCTTCCGTCACTGGATGCTGCGCGACGTGCTCGACCCTGGCACGCTCGCCGGCCTCAAGGCATGGCCCCATGCCGCGCCGAGCGTCCGCTACGATCGCGGCCGCCGGGAAGAGAACAACGCGACCCGGCGATACGTCGACGCCGAGGCGATCGACACCTGCCGCCCGGCCCGCGCGCTCGCCGAGGCTCTGCTGGACGACCGCGTGACCGGCGCGATCGAGACTCGCTGCGACGCGGCGCTTTCCGGCACCAATCTCCGGATCGAGTACGCCCAGGACGCCGACGGGTTCTGGCTGGAGCCGCATACCGATATCGGCGTCAAGATGTTCACGATGTTCGTATATCTCGACGACACGGACGAAGAGCGCGACCTGGGCACGGACCTCTTTTCAAACCCCGCGACGCATGCGAAGCGACTTCCCTTTGTCGACAACTCGGCGACGATTTTCATTCCAGGCGAGAATACCTGGCACGGATTCCGGAAGCGGCCGATCGACGGCGTGCGCCGTTCGCTGATCGTCAACTACGTCACGAACGAGTGGCGCAACCGGCACGAACTTGCCTGGCCCGACAGGCCGGTTGGCTAGACGCGTCTGGACGCTGACTACCGGCGAAGCCGGCATGGGCTCCCAGGTCGAGGGGCTGGCGGAGGCCTTGGGCTGGCCTTTCGAGAGCTTCGCCGTCCGCGTTCGGGAGCCGTGGTCGTGGTTTCCCGCACACCGCCAGCCGCCGGGTCTCCTGCGATACGGGGTGGAAGAGCGTCTGACGCCGCCCTGGCCCGACATTCTTGTCACCTGCGGCAGGCGGAGCGCCGCGGTTTCGGTCGCGGTCAGCCGCGCCTCGGGCGGCCGCGCGTTCACCGTCCATGTCCAGGACCCGCGCGCACCTCCGCGCTACTTCGACCTCGTCGTACCGCCCGACCATGACGGGCTCGCGGGCCCGAACGTGGTGGCAACGCGGGTGGCGCTTCACCGGGTAACGCCGGAAAAGCTCGCCACGGCCGCCGCGGAATGGGAAGCAAGGCTGGGCGGCCTCAATGTTGCGGTGCTGCTCGGGGGACCGACGCGTTCGCACCGTTTCACGCAGGAATCGGTCGCGGAACTTGCCGAGGGACTCGCGAACCTCGACGGGCCGGTCGCCGTCTCGCCTTCGAGGCGGACCGGACCGGAGGTCGTGGCGACGCTCAAGGACCGGCTGCCGGGGGCCTGGTTCTGGGACGGAAGCGGCGACAACCCCTATCTCGGCATGCTGGCTCTCGCCCGTCACATCGTGGTGACGGAGGACTCCGTTTCGATGATCAGCGAGGCGATCGCCGCCGGAAAGCCGGTCTATGCGGCACGGATGGCGGGCGGCAACCGGCGCCTCGAGCGCTTCCAGTCGGCGCTCAGGCAGGACGGAGTCCTGCGTCCTTTCGAGGGCCGCCTGGACGAATGGCGCTACGAGCCGGTCAATGAGACCCCGCGCATCGCCGCCGAGATTCGCCGTCGGACGGGGACGGGCTGACACGGACCGAAGGCCGGCCCGGATGCGGAACGATGCGGTCGGGTTACCGACCCTCGAGCGCTTCGGCCGCGGCGCCGCGCTCCATCCTGAGAGCGAAGCGGCGCTGAATAAGGGCCGCAGCCGATTTCTCTCCGGCGTGAACCAGGCGCCAGAGAACCGGCTTGGGCATCGGTGCTTTGTCCGGAATGGCGGCCTCGGCTTCCGTCAGCGCGGCGGCAAACCGATCCACCAGAGCCTCTTCCTCCTGTAATAGATCGGCATAGGCCTTGAGCAGCGCTGGGCTGTGGTCCTCCGTTCGGGGAACGTCCGCGCGGCGGGCCTTCAGAAGCGCTCTCCCGCTCGCGATCCACCGCCGCGCTTGCGCGAGGCGGTTTCTGGACCCCGCTATCAATGCCGGCATCTTCGCGGTCAACGTGTCGCGCGGAGTATTTATCACGGTCCCTATGAGCCGGGTGCTCATACGGTTGGTGATCTCGGCGGCCCGGTTCACATGGTATTCCACATGCCCATCGGTCAGCGTCACGTTCCGGATCAGGAGAAAGACGTTATCTCCAGCGTAGCTTAGATGGGACCGCCGAACGAGACTGGCCCGGAGTTTTCGGAGAGCGCCCCACTCGCCCCCGGACGCCGCCTGCGCGGCGGCCTCCGAGTCCCGCAGTATATCCTTGGCCTTTGCGAACAGCTTCTCCGTCAAGGCGCGCAGAGCTCGACTCAGCCGCCGATCGCCGGAAGCGGGCTCGAACGCTCCCAGATCCGCGAAATTACCGTCGGCCGATTCCATTGCCTGCCGCGCGGGCGAAAGGAAGAAGCCAAACATTAGCGGAGCCGCGCGCGGCGGCAACTTGCCGCTCAACAGCGGGTCGATCGCCAGACGAGCGAGGTCGGCCATCCCCACGATGGTGTTGGCCGAATGCGCCAGCCTGGAGAGCTTGTCGGCCCAGAGCGCGAAGGCGCGGGCGTCTTCCTGCGGGACGAAGAAATCGCTCGCCTTCCGCTTGTACCCATCCGCTTTGCGCTGAAGCGCGGCGCCCCGTCCGTGGCAGCGCTTCAGGTTCGCAATCATCCGGCGCGAGCCCGCGAGCGGAAAGGACACGCGGTCTCCCGCCGTCTCGACCGTGAGCGCGCCGGCATCGGCGGCGCTTTGCAGGAAGCCTTCGATGTCATCCACGACGATCGACAGGATAGGCGATCGCGAGACGCCGGCGAAGCGCATCGAGCTCGCGGAAACCTCCGACCGCCAGAGATCGTCGACGGAGAGCCGGGCAACGATTCTTTGACCGTCGTTCAGAGCCCAGGGAGCGTTGCGAACGGCGACGGTGAGGCCATCGCCCTGGTAGTTCAAGGCCAGCCAAGGCTTGTCCGCATGCGGTATGCCGGCCGCACAGCCGTTGAAACGCCCATCCCCGGCGAAGAACATCGCGTAGCCCTTCCAGGGCCCGGACACGAAATCGCGCCTCAATTCCGCAAGCGCGGAATCCGCCGGGACAGCGACCGATGCTCCGACGATCCCTGACAGAAAAAGAGCGGCCGCTATTCGCGGGTATGTCAGCGTCATCGAAACCAACCCCTCATAAGAAGAACTACGGAGAGGTTTATTCAACCATAACTATAATAGACAAGGAAGAAATTCGCCTCAGGGGCCGATCCAGGCGATGTGGAGGACGTTCGTGGCGCCCGGCGTGCCGAACGGAACCCCGGCGGTGATCACCAGGCGTTGTCCGGCCTCCGCGAAACCGGCCTCGACGGCACGGTCGCGGGCGATGTCCACCATTTCCGCGAAATGCTTGACGTCCCGGGAGACGATGCAGTGCACGCCCCAGGCGACCGAGAGGTGCCGCGCGGTCGCGCGCAGAGCGGTCAGCGTTACGATCGGCACCGTCGGGCGTTCGCGCGAGGCGCGGAGCGCCGTGGAGCCCGAGGTGGTAAAGGTGACGATCGCGGCCGCCCGCACGGTCTCCGCCACGCGGGCGGCGGCTGCGCTGATCGCGTCGGACGCCGTTCGCTCCGGGTCGGGATGAACGGCGTCCACGATCGCGCGATAGGTTTCGTCGCGTTCGACCCGGGCAACGATCCGGTTCATCATCGAGACCGCCTGAAGCGGATAGTCGCCGGCCGCCGTTTCCGCCGACAGCATCACCGCATCGGCGCCGTCATAAACCGCGGTGGCGACGTCGGAGGCCTCCGCGCGGGTCGGCGCCGGAGCGGAAATCATCGATTCGAGCATCTGGGTCGCCACGACCACCGGCTTGCCGGCCTCTCGGCAGCTCCGGACGACCTGCTTCTGGATGCTGGGCACGTCCTCGGGCGGCAGTTCCACGCCGAGATCGCCGCGCGCCACCATCACCCCGTCGGAAAGCGCGAGGATTTCGTCGAGGCACTCGACGGCCGCCGGTTTCTCCAGCTTGGCCATCACCGCGGCCCGGCCGCCGATGATCTTGCGCGCCGCCGCAACGTCGTCCGGGCGTTGCACGAAGCTGAGCCCGATCCAGTCGATGCCGAGGGTGAGGGCGAAATCGAGATCGCGGCGGTCCTTCTCGGTGAGGGCCGAAATCGGCAGCACCGCATTCGGGATGTTGACCCCCTTGCGGTCGCTCAGCCGGCCGCCGAACAGGATTTCGGCGATCGCATGGTCCCTCGCCCGTTCGCGGACCGCGAGGCGGATCCTGCCGTCGTCGATCAGGAGCTCGGTGCCCTCCTTGACGGTCTCGAACACCTCGGGATGCGGCAGCGGCGCCCGGTCGCTGTTGCCGGGTTCGGGAGACAGGTCGAGGCGGAACGCCCTGCCGGCTTCCAGCACGGCCTCGCCGCCCTCGATCGCGCCGACGCGCAGCTTGGGGCCCTGGAGATCCATCAGGATGCCGATGGGATGATCGGAATTGCGTTCGATTTCCCGGATCCACCGGACCCGCTCGGCGTGCTGCTCGTGGCTGCCGTGGCTGAAATTCAGCCGGAACACATCCGCGCCGGTCTCGAACAATTCGCGGACCATGTCCGGCGTGGCGCTCGCCGGGCCGAGTGTGGCAACGATCTTGGTCCGCCTGTGCCGACGCATGGTCCCCCGCCCCCGGCGCTGTCTATAGTGGCATCGGTTACCGGGCGCCAGCGTCGATCAGGATCGCCCGGAAGTCATTGACATTGGTTCGTGTCGGTCCCGTGACAACGAGGTCTCCGAGCGCGTCGAAGAAGCCGTAGCTGTCATGGGCGGCGAGCGCGGCGCGGGCGTCGAGCCCCACGGCGGCCGCGCGGGCGAGGCTGTCGGGGGCAAGGATCGCGCCGGCGCTGTCCTCGGTGCCGTCGATGCCGTCGGTGTCGCAGGCGATGGCCCAGATGCCGGGCGCGGAATCGAGCCCGGCGGCGAGCGCCAGAAGATATTCGGTGTTGCGCCCGCCCCGGCCGAAGTCCGGGCGCGGCAGCGTCACCGCGGTCTCGCCGCCGGAGACCAGCACGACCGGTCCGCTCGCACCTCCCGCGGTTTCGATGGTGAGCGCGGCGTGCGCGGCGCCGAGTTCCGCGGCCTCGCCGGCGAGATCGTCGCCGAGAACGGTCGCGGAGATCCCCTGCCCCTCGGCGGCGGCTGCCGCCGCGGAAAGCGCATCCCGGGCCCGGGCAACTATCTCGAACCGCGAATTGGTCAGTGTCCCCGGCGTCTCCCCCGGGTGCCCCGAAAGGGCCGCCGCGATCGCCGGTTCTACTACGATCCCATAGCGTGCAAGGATCGCCTGCGCCTCCGCGCCGGTAGTGGGGTCGGCGACCGTCGGCCCGGATGCGATCGTCGCCGGGTCGTCGCCGGGAACGTCGGAGATCGCGAGCGTCACCACCCGCGCGGGGGCCGCCGCGACGGCGAGGCGCCCGCCCTTGATCGCCGACAGGTGCTTGCGGACGCAGTTGATCTCGCCGATCGCCGCGCCGCAGGCAAGCAGCGACCGGGTCAGCGCCTGCTTCTCTTCGAGGAGGATGCCGGACGCGGGCTTGGCGAGGAGCGCCGAGCCGCCGCCGGAGGCGAGGCAAACCAGAAGGTCGTCCGCGCCGAGTCCGGAGGCGAGCGCGAGGGCCCGATCGGCGGCGGCGGCGGCGGCTTCGTCCGGAACCGGGTGGCCGGCCTCGACGACCTCGATCGTTCGGCACGGCGCCCCGTGGCCGTAGCGCGTCACGGCGAACCCTTCGAAGGGCGCCGGCCAATACGCCTCGAACACGCGCGCCATCTCGGCCGCCGCCTTGCCGAAGCCCAGCACCGCCGTCCTCCCCCTGGGCGGCGGAGGGAGACAGGCCGGCAGCACATGCGCGGGGGAGACCGCCGAGAGAGCGGCATCGAACAGGTATTTCAGCGTTTGCCGCGGGTCCATTTGCACGAGCGTCCGGGCCGTGGATCACGAGGGCGCGATCGAAGAAACGAATAGGCCTTTAGAATACGATAGCTCGTCAAATCGTCGATCAGATCGTAACTCCGTCAGGAACCGGCGTGGCGTCAGCCGGGTCCGTCTGCCACGATTCGGCGGTCCATCCCAACCCGGCTGGCCGACCGCGGCGGACGGCGGGACGGCGACACGAGAGACGGGTCATGACCGACTATGGCGGCCGAATCACCATCGAACCCGGCAAGCGGGACGGTCAGCCCTGCATCCGGGGAATGCGGATCACCGTTTACGATGTTCTGGACTATCTCGCCTCCGGCATGTCCGTTCGGGAGATCCTCGACGATTTCCCGTATCTCGCCGAGGAGGATGTCCGCGCCTGCCTCGCTTTCGCCGCGGACCGCGAACGCCGGCTGATGTCCCTCCCCGCCGGGTGAAGCTGCTCTTCGACCAGAACCTGTCACCCAGACTCGCGCGGGCGCTCGCCGGCGTTTACCCGGACTCCGCGCATGTCATGGACGTGGGTCTGAGCGACGCCGACGACCGCGCCATCTGGATGTTCGCCAGAGAACACGGCTTCGCGATCGTCTCCAAGGACGGCGCCTTCCGACAATTGAGCTTTCTCGCCGGGCCGCCCCCGAAAGTCGTTTGGGTGCGTCTCGGCAACTGCACAACGGACGACATCGCAACGGTGCTGCGGCGGCGCGCGGACGATCTTCGGGACTTCGCTTCGGCCCCGGAAGCTGCGTTTCTCGTCGTCGGCTGAAGGCGCCCCCAGCGTTGCGCCGAACCGGCGGCCGAGAGCGGCGTCGAGCAGGGGTTTCAGCGTTTGCCGCGGATCCTTCCGCATCGGCGCCTTATATCGGATTGGGGCGGACGCCCAAACCGGTCGCCAGTTCCGGGCGTCGAATTGGCGCGTGGGGGTGAACGCATATAGTGTGGCGCCGCCCACCGATACGAGGCCCGCCGCGTGCTGACCGACCGAGAACCCCCTCCCTTCACGATCGAGAATCCGGATGGCGCGAGCCCGATCGTGCTCGCCTGCGACCACGCCAGCAATGCGGTGCCGCGCTCCCTCAAGGGCCTGGGTCTGGTGGAGCGCGAGCTCCACCGCCACATCGCCTGGGACCAGGGCGCGGCCGAGGTCACGCGCGGGCTGTCCGAGCGCCTCGACGCCACTGCCGTGCTCTCCGGCTATTCGCGCCTGGTGATCGATTGCAACCGCTCCCCGGGCCATGAGACCTCGATCCCGGAGAAGAGCGACGGCACCTCGGTTCCGGGCAATATCGGGATCGACGACGACGAACGCGAGGCCCGCAAGCACGCCCTGTTCGACCCTTATCACGCGGCGCTCGACAGGACCCTCGACCGGGCGCGCGAGCGCGGCCGGATGCCGGTCCTGATCGCGGTCCACAGCTTCACCCCGGTGATGGCTGGCAAAGCACGCCCGTGGCAGATATCGGTCCTCTGGGGATACGATCCGAGGGTGCCGGTGCCGCTGCTGGCCGCGCTGGGCGCCCGCGGCGACCTCGTGGTCGGCGACAACGTGCCCTATTCCGGCCGCAAGGGGCAGGGCCATACGATCAGGGTCCACGGCGCGAGGAGAGGGATCCCGCACGCCCTGATCGAGATGCGCGCCGACGAGGTAGCGAATCCGGACGGCGCCGACCGCTTCGTCGATATCCTGGGCGGCGCGCTGGAGTCGGTGCTCACGCAGCTCCCGGCGACCTGACCGGAGGCATACGATGGCAATCGCCGAACCCACCTTCACCTTCGGCATCGAGGAGGAATACCTCCTCGTCGACCGCGACAGCCGCGACCTCGTGGCGGAATCCCGGCCCGGCATGATGGAAGCCTGCGTCGAGCGGATGGGCGGATCGGTCGCACCTGAGTTTCTGCGCTCCCAGATCGAGGTTGCGACCCCGGTCTGCAGCACCCCCGGCGAGGCTCGGGATCATATCGCGCGGCTGCGCGGCGAACTCGGCGACATCGCCGCCGAGTACGGTTGCGCGCCGATCGCGGCCTCGACCCATCCGTTCGGGGACTGGCTCGACCAGAAGCCGACGGAGGGCGAGCGCTATATCCAGATCGACGAGGATCTTCAACTCGTCGCGCGGCGGCTGCTCACCTGCGGCATGCACGTCCATGTCGGGATCGAGGACCCGGAGATGCGGATCGACCTGATGAACCAGGCGGTCTACTTCCTGCCTCACTTGCTGGCGCTCTCGACATCCTCACCGTTCTGGGGCGGGGCGGAGACCGGGCTGATGTCCTACCGGCTGGCGGTGATCGACGAGCTGCCGCGGGCGGGGCTGCCCGAGCGGTTCCAGACCCTGAGCGATTACGAGCGCACGGTGAACATCATGACCGGCGCCGGGCTGATCGAGGACGCCACCAAGCTGTGGTGGGACATCCGCCCGAGCGCCCGGTTCCCGACGCTGGAGATGCGCGTCGCCGATATCTGCACCTACGCGGACGACGGGCTTGCGATCGCCGCCATTTTCCGCTGCCTGTGCCGGATGCTGTGGCGGCTGCGCCGCAACAACCAGCGCTGGCGGATCTATTCCCGCACCCTGGTCAATGAGAACCGCTGGCTGGCGCAGCGTTACGGCTTCGACCGGGGCCTGGTCGATTTCGGCCGCGGGGAGATCGTGCCCTACGAAGACCTGCTGGAGGAGATCCTGGGCCTGATCCAAGAGGACGCCGAGTATTTCGACTGCGCCGGCGAGGTAGCCCACGCGCGCAACATTCTCTCCCGCGGGACCGGCGCACACCGCCAGCGCGCCGCCTGGCATGCCGCGCTGGAGGCCGGCAAGAGCAGCGACGACGCGCTCCGCGAGGTGGTCGGCCTGCTGATCGAGGAGACCCTCAGCCTGCCCTGACCCGTCTGGACTTGCGGACCGGATCGGGCAATATCACCGGAGACGGATATTGGAGGACGAAATGGACGATCGGACGAGGATCGAGCTGGAAGCGGCGGCGTTCAGAACGCTCGTCGACCACCTGCGCGAACGCACCGATGTGCAGAATATCGACCTGATGAACCTGTCCGGGTTCTGCCGCAACTGCCTGAGCAAGTGGTACCGCGCGGCGGCGGAAGAGCGCGGCGTCGAGATGGAGTACGAGGACGCGCGCGAGATCGTCTACGGCATGCCCTATTCCGAATGGAAGGGCAGGCACCAGAAAGAGGCGACGCCCGAGCAGATCGAGGCGATGAAGGCCGCCCAGGCGGCCGCTGGGCACTGATCCCGCCTCTGTAACCGGCTACAGTCCGAGCGCGTCCGAGAGGAACTCCGTAATCGCCGCATCCGTCCCCGCGGGGTCTTCGAGATGCGGGAAGTGGTCGACGTCCGGGAGCAGGCGGGCGTCGGCATGCGGCACGGCGCGGGCGATGTTTTCGAGCTGTTCGGCAACCCCGTAGGCGTCCTTCGCGCCGTGCAGCGCGAGCAGCGGTCCCGCGATCCCCGGCAAGACCGGCACGATGTCCCAGTCGGCGGCGAAGATTTCCAGCCAGGTCGCCGACCAGCAGGCCGCGACATCCACCGCCTTGTCGCCGTGAAACCGGGTCATCCATGCCGGCAGGGTTCTCTCCGCCGCGTCTCTCGCGAAGCGGTGAAGATGGGCCTCGGCGAGCGGGTCGCGGTGGACATGGGACGACAGGCTCACCGTGGCTCTCAGACCGGGTGGATTTTCCGCAGCGTGGAGAAGCGCGATCGTGCCGCCATCGCTGTGCCCGACCACGGCGTAATCCCCGATCCCCGCCATGCCGAGAATTTCTGGGAGGCGCGCGGCCTCCTGCTCGATGAAATCCATCGGGAAGGGCACGCGCCCGTCCGACCGCCCGTAGCCCCAGCGGTCATAGGCGAAGGCGCCGACCCCGAGCCGGCGGCCGATCCTCTCCGGCAGGCCGCGCCAGTTCCCGACCGATCCGAGCCCGTCGTGGAGAAAGACCAGCGCGGGCTTGCCGGCGACCGGTTCGGCGCACCACTCGCCGTAGAGCCGCGCCCCGTCGACCGCGATCGAAACCGCGCGTCCGCTCAATCGGCGTCCCCGAGCCAGCCCTCGGGAACGTCGTAACGGTTCATCGTCTCGTCGAGGCTCGCCTCGTACTCGTCCCACGGCAGATAACGGTAGCTGTAGCCGGAGACCAGGAAACCGGGTCCGGCATAGAACTTCTCGTACTGCGCGTGGCGGCCGGCATACTCCGAGCCCAGCAGGTCCCAGGCGAGCTTGAGGATTTTCATGCGCTCGATCGCGCTCTGCCCCGGGACCGACCAGTAGGCCTCGAAAGTTTCGCGCATCTCTGGATCCCTGACGACCGAAATGTCGGCCGGCATCTGGAACGGCCCGCCGCCCAGGAGCTCTCGCACTTCGTCGCAGATCTGCCCGTAGGTCATGGTGCAGAAGTGAAGCGCGGCATACATGAAACGCCGGTTCACGTTGACATAGCCCGGTGCGTATTCCTCGTAGTTCTCCACCTGGCCGGAGATCATCGCTTCCAGCCCGGACAGCCTGGCGGCCAGATCGCCGAGCGTGGTCTGGACCGCCGGGATGTGGCCGACATTGTTCATGTCCGTCACCCGCCGGGCGACCGCGAGGATCAGCTTCATCTTCTCGAGGAAACGGATGTTCGACTGGTGGTTGCCCATGACGTGGCTCGGCGAGCGGACATAGATCTCGCGCGACATCTCGGCGTTGTCGTGGACGACGACACGCTCCCACGGCACCTTGACGTCCTTGAAGATGACCATGGAATCGGTCTCGTCGAAGCGGTAGGCGAGCGGGTTGTCGAACTCGGTGACGGCATGCTGTTCGAACGGCTTGCGGGACCAGATCGAGATCCCCTCGGTACCGAGGGGCACGCCGCAGGTGATCGATTCCTTGACCTGGCTGGGGCCAAGGGGAAGCAGATTGCCGACCCAGGTCTCGTTGGCGAAGATCGCCGAGGTTCCCAGCATCTTCATCCCGTTGAGGGTGACGCCGGCATCGTCCTCATCGGTCACCCGGAGGGTCGGCACCGTCATGCCCTCGCGCTCGTACATCTCGGGCTTTCGCGCGCCCTGGGGAGGCAGGACGGTATAGGTCGCGCACACGTCGTTCTCGCGCATGTGCCGGTAGTAGCCGACCATGTTCTCGCCGAAGCCCTGCCCGATTTCGTCGAACAGGTCCGGGCGCATGGCGAGCCCGGTGACGAAGCTCGCGACATGGTCGGGCGACCGGCCGAGCAGGCCGTGGGTCCAGGACGCGATGCGGCGGTGGGTCTCCATCCGCTTGCGCAGGTCGTCCTTGGTCCTCGGCATCAGGAACCAGCTTGAGTAGCGCTCCCCGTCCTCCTCGAACGACATCGTGTCGACGTTCTCGGGGGCGCGCTTCTTGTCGTAGAGCATCGCGAACGACCGGGCGCCGTTCCGGAAGGCGGGATGGGCGGTCACGTCGTCCACCGGGGTCCCCCCGATATAGACCTTTCGCCCGTCCCGCAGGCTTTCGAGATGTTCGGCGCCGGTTTTCAGCATTACGCAATTACCCTTCGATGTCGCAGCCGAGGAACGTCCGGCCGCACTGGCGTGCGGCTTCGAGGACGGTGAACGAACCCGCGGCCGGGTCGATGACGAAGTCGCCCTCGTTGCTCACCGCGGACATCAACGCGGCCTGCAAGCCGACAGGTTTGGCGTGCGGATGCGCTTTCCGGTCGACCTTCTCCGCGACGACGTCGGTGATGTTGTGGACTTTCCAGACGCCCTTCGCGCGCCGCGGCTTCTTCTGGAGCACGACGCAGTATTCCGCGCGCCGGCGCGTGCGATAGCCCATGCCGAACGTGGCCTTGTCCCAGGTCACCAGGTCGACGACATCGAGCTCGGTGCCGTCGAACCAGCCGTGAAAATCCTGGCAAAGGTGGTACTTGTCGATCCACAGAAACAGATGACCGGAGGGCAGGAGCGCGCGGTCGATCCCGCGAATGAACCCGACGATGGTCTCCTCGGCCATCTGCGCCAGCGCGGCGCGCCGTTTGCCGCGCAGCTCGCCCTCGTTGCCGTATTTGAGCTTTTCCAGCACGCCGCGGTATTGCGGATCGAGGAATGCCACCGGAATCGCCGACCCGGGCAGCAGGGACAGGAATTCCAGCCCGTCCATTTGGAGGCGGGTATCGGGTATCAGCTCTTCGGGCAGAAGAAGGGGCGGTGCCCGAACGGTCCTCTGCCCCGAGAAAACCGTCGCGCGCGGCTTGTCTCCCGTCGTGCCGGCGGGCTCGCTCATGCGCCGCGTACTGTCACCTGGCGGCCGCCCGCGCGGCCTCGGAGCGGCGGAACTCCGGCAGCGTCATGGCGCCGGCATAGATCTCGAAGCAGATGCCGTTGGGGTCGTTGAAGAAGATCGCGTAGCTGCCGCTGCCCCCGTCGAGCCCGCCGCCGCCGGGTCCCTGAACATAGGGGCCGTCGATCTCGATTCCGGCGGCGGTCAGCTTCTCCTCCCAGGACTTGACCTCGTCGATGCTGTCCGCCGGCAGGGCGATGTGGTGGACGCCCACGGGCTCGGTCTTCGAGTTACCGCTCGGCAGGCGTTCGCCGTCCTCGAACAGCGCGAGAGAGTGGTGGCGCTCGCCGTCGAGCGAAACGAAAGCGACACGGCCGACCGGCGCCCGGTCGACACATGTGAACTCGCCGCCGATCAGCTCCAGGAAGGCGATCTCCTCGTCGAGGTCGCGCACGTGGAGACCGACATGGCCGATGGAAAGACGCGACATCGCGCCGCCTCCCGAGCTTGCCTTCCGATTCGCGTTCGATTCCGCCGCCAAAACTAGCGCATTACCCGGCCCAAGGCGAACCGGGCTCAGCCGAGCAGGATGCGCCTGAGAAAGCTCAGCAGGTGGATGACGGCGTATTCGCGCGCCTGCTTCCGGTCGCCCGGAAGGGCGACGCTATGCGTATGCGCGACATCCGCCGTAGCGACGGCCATGCGCGCCAGCCCGGCCGGAACGTCCTCGCCCGGCTCCCGGCCGATCGCGGCGATCCCGACCGAGGCGCCGAAGCTTTCGCGGACTCTGTTCGCCGCCTCCTCGGCGCGCGCCTCGCCCCTGGCCGAGGAGTCTTCCGCCGTGCCGCCCCAGGGGCCCAGCGTGCCGCCGACGAAGGTTTCCATCTCCGTGTCGATCCGGGTCAGCCGCGCGGCCACCAGGCCGCCGGTGAAGCCTTCCGCCGCGGCGAGCGTCAGGCCGGAATCGCGGAGCGCCGCGAGCACCACCGATTCCATCGTCTCCTCGTCGACGCCGAAGATCACATCGCCCAGCAGGCCCCGGACCAGCGCCTCCTCCTCCGCGAGCATGGCGGCGGCGGCGGCTTCGTCGGGGGCCTTGGCGGTGATCCGGACCTTGAGGCCATCGGCGCCGGACGCCTGGAAGGCAAGCGTGGGATTGCCGATATCGTCGAGCTCGACGATGCGGTCGGCGAGGATCTCGGCGAGCCCCGACTCGCTCTGCCCCCAGGTCCGCAGCACCCGGCTGCGGATCACCGCCGCGCCGCCGGATCGCTTCAGGAGGTCGGGGAGCACGGTCCCCTCCATCATCTCGCGCATCTCGTACGGCACGCCGGGTAGGGCGTAAATCACCTTGTCGCCGACCGGGCAGACGAGGCCCGGCGCCGTGCCCGGCATCTGCTCGATCGGCCATCCCCCGACCGGAATATCCGCCTGGCGCCTGTTGTTCTCGGTCATGACACGGCCGCGCGCCTTGAACAGATTCACGATGCGCTGCTCGACCTCGGGGTCGCGGCGAAGCTCCGCCCCCATGACCCGGGCGATCGCCTCGCGGGTGATGTCGTCCTGGGTCGGGCCGAGCCCGCCGCAGCAGATCACGGCATCGCTTCGTTCGAGCGCCTGGCGAATGCAGAACTCCATCCGCCCGGCGTTGTCGCCGACCTTGGTCTGGAAGTGGGAATCGATGCCGATCAGCGCCAGCCGCTCGCCGATCCATGACGAATTGGTGTCGACGATCTGACCGAGCAGCAGCTCGGTGCCGATGGCGACCACTTCGCAGCGCAACCCGGACCCCCTCAGCCTTCGCGAACCGAGAGACGGATATCGCTCAGCCGGTCGCCGTTGATCCCGGTCAGGTCCATGGCGCAGGCGGAGGCGACGGCGATGGTATCGACCAGGGCTTGCAGCACCACCTTGTCGCCGGGCTCGGCCACGGAGGCCCCGCCATAGGCGATGCTCCCATCGGCCCGAACCGGCGTGTTCTGGAAGAAGTTGATGGGATCGGGCAGATGCTCGTAGGCGATGTCGTGGTCCGCCATCGCCTCGGCGAGGTTCGCGCGGCAGCTTCGATGATCGTCGAGCCCGAAACCGAGCCTGTAGCGCGGCGGGTCGCAGGCGGGGAAAATCATGTCATGGCTTCCCACCGTGTCCTCGACGATCTCGAACATCGGCGCCCGCCGGACGCTGACCAGCCGGTCTCCGATACCGAGCGTGAGGCGCATCAGCTCGGCGCGGGTGTGACCCGGCGACAGGAACTCGCCGATATCGTCGGCGCGAAAAGCGAAAAAATCGCAGATCTGCCGGCCGTCGACATTGACGATCTCGAGACGCTCGCCCGCGCGGACGTCGACCTTCCCGCCGTAACCGCCTTCGATCAGGAGCTCCCGCACGCACACGCCCGTTCTACGCCGCCTGCTTCGCGGACCCGAGCCGGCCGGGCGATATCGAACACTGGCCGCGGTCCGGGTTGGGCTCGACCTCGCGCTTGACGATCTCGGCCAGCGCGTCAGCGCCGCCGACATAGTCTCCGTCGATCCAGATCTGCGGCACGGTGATCGGAGTCTTGGGTCCGACGATGGGCTTCACCCGGGCCAGCATCTCGTAGAGCGCGGCGGGCTCGCGCACCACGTCGTGGTAGTCGTAGGCGATCTCCGCCTCGTCCAGATAGCCCTTGGCGCGGACGCAGTGCGGGCAGGTCGCCTTGCCGAACAGCCGGTTCCCGGAAATCGAAGCGCGACTGGCGTGAGCCTCGATAATGGCCTGGGTCAGCACCCCCCGGTTGAGCGCCGCGCCCTGGCTCACGATGCGGCCCTCCACCAGGACGATCGGCGCGTGCCAGCCGCCTTTGGGCAGCGGTTTCCACCACTCCGACAGCCAGTCGCGGGTGTCGACCTCGACCGGAACGTCGCCGAGCTCGGTTTCGACGACATCGGCGATCACGTCCCTGGTCAGGGAGCACTCGCCACACGGGATCTTCACCTTGAAAGGCCCCCATGCGCCCGCCCAGCGATAGAGTGTGACCTTGACCGGCTCCATCCTGTCTTCCCCGTTAGACCCCGGCAGGTTCCTGTCCGCCGACGAACGCAACGACCGGCTCCGTCTCGCGCGGCGCTACATTACACCAAGCCCCGCACCTGCGGCGCTAACTCACTGATAAAAGGTCGTTTTTATTCTCCTGCATTCTGCAACCGGGGAAGCGAAACCGCAACTGTTACTTCCCCGGCTGCAACCCGAACCGGGAGAAATGGGATGGACGCCTCCCACCCCCTGATGCCGGCGGGTTGGAGGGTTGAGTGGACCCTCGCGGGCCGACGGCATCAAAGTGCCAAGGTGGAAGAGCAAGCTCTTCACGGGCAAACCGGAGGGTCCGAGATGAAGACTAGCAGAACCGTCGTCGGGGTGGATACGGCGAAGCGGGTGTTCCAGCTGCACTGGGTGGATATGGAGACCGGCGAGATCGTGGATCTGAAGCTGACGCGGGCGAAGTTCCTCGAGCACTTCGCCAATCTTGCGCCGTGCGTGGTCGCGATGGAGGCGTGCGGCGGCTCGCAGCACTGGGCGCGCCAGCTTCGGGAGCTCGGCCACGATCCGTGGCTGTTGCCGGCCAAGGCGGTTCGGCCCTTCGTGGCCGGCAACAAGAACGACGCGCACGACGCGCGGGCGATCTGGACGGCGGCGCAGATGCCGGGCATCAGGACGGTTGCCGTGAAGAGCGAGGAGCAGCAGGCGATCCTGGCGCTGCACCGGATGCGCCAGCAGCTTGTGAAGTTCCGCACCGCACAGATCAACGGGCTGCGCGGCCTGTTGACCGAATACGGCGAGGTGATGCCGCGGGGCCGGGCCGGCATGCGCCGTGGCATGGCCGACGCCCTGGAGCGCGTCGCCGAGCGTCTGCCGGCGATGGTGATCGACACGCTTCGCGAGCAGTGGGCGCGGGTTGACCGGCTCGACGAGGAGATCGGCGAGATCGAGCGGCGGATCGGGGTGTGGCACCGCGGCAATGCCGACAGCAAGCGGGTCGCCGAGATCCCCGGCGTCGGCGTGCTCACCGCGACGGCCGTGGTCGCCGCGATGGGCGATCCCGCCGCCTTCAGGTCGGGGCGCGAGTTCGCCGCCTGGCTCGGCCTGGTGCCGCGGCACGACGGCACCGGCGGACGGGTCCGCATGCTCGGCATCTCCAAGCGCGGGGACAAGTACTTGCGGACCCTGCTCATCCACGGCGCCCGCGCCGTGCTCACCACCGGAAAGGCGCCGCCCGAATGGGCGGTGCGACTGGCCGAGCGGCGGCCGGCCAACGTCGCCACCGTCGCGCTGGCCAACAAGACGGCGCGCACGATCTGGGCCCTGCTGGCCCATGACCGGACGTACCGGGCGAACTTCGTCAGCCGGCCGGCCTAGCCGCAGCCGACGACGGAACACGAACCACACAGGAGGTGGCCGCTGAAAGGTTGCGCAAGGCACGACAAGGAGTGATGGCAAACAGGTCAGACCGCGATCCGCCAAGCCTGAATGTCGGTAGGGGCGAGAAGCCCACCGGAGAAATGAGGCGCGGATCGGCAGATTCCATCAGGGCCAGCGGGAAGAAAACCCCGCACCGAAAGGCCGGATACAAAACTGCAATCTGCCTGCCCGTCACACCGAAATCGGTCCTTGCGTCCCGGGAGGCGTCCATACTAACCGACATGACCAGAGTCGCCCTCACCGAAGCCCGCGTCAATGCGCTCAGGCCGCGCCGGACCGCCTACGACATCCGGGACCGCAAGCTGAGCGGCTTCGGCGTCCTGGTGCTGCCCTCGGGCCGGAAACGGTTCTTCCTCCAGTGCCAGCATTGTGGAGAGCGCGTCTGGAAGGTCGTCGGCGATGCCGGGGAGATGGAGGTTCGCGAGGCGCGATCCCGTTCCGCCGAGATCATGGCCGCGGTGCGCCGCGACGAGGGCGTGCCTCCCGATCTCGAGGACACGATCTTCGAAGCCGTCGCCGAGACGGTGTTGCGGCGTTACGAACGGATCTGGAAACCGCGGACCCTCTATGTGAACCGTTGCTACCTGCGAAAGCAGATCCTGCCTTATTTCGCCGGGCGGCAGATCGCGGATATCGGCCGGCAGGAGGTCCGCAACTGGTTCGCCTCGCTGCGGGCCACGCCGGTCGCGGCGGACAGGTCGATGCCGGTGCTCTCCGTCATCATGCGGGAGGCGGAGTTCATGGGCGTTCGGCCGGAAGGCTCCAACCCCTGCAGCGGCATCCGGCGATACCGCCGGAAGGGGCGCGAACGATTCCTCTCCGACGACGAACTCCGCCGCCTGTCCGCACGGCTGTCGGCGCACGCGGACCGGTTTCCACGGCAGGTCGCGATCGTCCGCCTCCTGCTGCTGACCGGATGCCGAAAGAGCGAGATCCTGACCCTCCGATGGACCGACTACCGCGAGGGACATCTCTTCCTGCGCGACAGAAAGACAGGGTTACTTCTCGACCGCTACGCGGAGCATGCGCCTGGCTACGCTGTGGGCCGATAGAGCAGTGCATTTGCTACGGTTTTCTTGGACTTTCACCGATTCGACCCCTCTTGCACCTCCTCGGAGAATGCGCTTGAATACGCCCCGGTTCGATGCCGCGCATGTGCGGTTTGATCACGGGAGAAAGTTCGTTGCCGAGGCGAAGCACTCTGAAGATCGCCAAGCGCACCGTCGATGCGCTCCGCGTCGATGACGGCGACGCCACCTTCTGGGACCGCGATCTTGCCGGTTTCGGCGTACGCGTCCACGCGACCGGGCGCAAGGTCTACGTGGTCCAGTCGAGGGGGCCGGGCGGGCTGAAGCGCGCCAGGGTCGGACGGCATGGCGACATCACCGTCGACGAGGCGAGAACGAAGGCGGCCGAGGCGATCGACAGGATCAAGCGGGGCGAGGACCCCTTCCCGGCGCCTCCGGCGGCGCCGCTCACCGTGGCCGGTCTGGCGGAGCGCTATCTGGAGAAACACGTGGCAATGCACTGCAAGCCGAAGACGGTGGCACTCTACCGATCGGCTCTGGACCTGCACATTCTTCCCGAGTTGGGCGACAAGGCGCTGGGCGAGGTCGGACGGGAGGACGCGGCCGAGCTGCATCACCGGCTGCGCGAAACGCCCTACATGGCCAACACCGCCGCGGGGGTCCTGTCGAAGATGTACCGGCTGGCGGAGAGCTGGGAGCTGGTGCCGCGCGGCTCCAACCCGTGCCGGTCGCTGCGCTACTACCGCGAGCATACGCGCGAGCGGTTTCTGACCCCGGAGGAATACCGGCGGCTGGGGGCGGCGCTGCGCGCGGCTGCATCGAAGGCGCCGCCGTGGCCGCAGGCGGTGGCGGCGATCCGGCTGCTGATCCTGAGCGGCTGCCGCAAGAGCGAGATCCTGACGCTCAAGTGGGACGACGTCGACCGGGTGGCGAACGAGCTGCGGTTGAGGGACGCGAAATCGGGGCCGCGCATGGTGCCGCTGACCCCGGCGCTGGTGAAGGTGCTCGACGGCATCGCCCGGCCGAACGGCAATCCGTGGGTTATTCCGGGCCGCAAGCCGGGCACCCATCTGGTCAATCTCGACTACTACTGGAAGCGCGTCGCGGCAGAGGCCGGTCTCAAGGATGTGCGCCTGCACGACGCCCGCCACAGCTATGCCAGCCGGGCTCTGGCGCTGGGGGAGAGCCTGAGCCTGATCGGGCGGCTGCTGGGCCATTCCCGGGTGGCGACGACGGCGCGCTATGCGCATCTGGTGCGCGACGCGGAGAAGGCGGCTGCGGGCCGGGTGGGCGAGAGCATTGGCATGCACGTGGCGCCGGAGCGGAGCGCGGCATGAGGGGGGACCGGCGGCGGACGATTTCCAACCGCATGGTGGCGGCGCTGGAGGTAGACCGGGACACGGTGTTCTGGGACCGGGAGCTGAAGGGCTTCGGGGTGCGGGCCTATCCCGGCGGCGGCAAGGTCTACGTCGCCCAGGCGCGGGGGCCGAAGGGGCCGAGGCGGGTCACGGTGGGGCGCCACGGGGTACTCAACGCCGAGGAGGCGAAGCGCCGGGCGGCGCTGATCATCGCGCGGGTCAAGGCGGGCGAGGATCCGGTGCCCGAGCCGCTGGCGGCGAAGCTGGCGCAGGGGCCGACGGTGGCCGATCTCGCGGCGCGTTACCTGGAGAAGCACGTCGCGGTGCGCTGCAAGCCAAAGACCGCGAGGACGTCGCGCAGCGTGGTGGAGCGGCACATCGTGCCCGGTCTCGGCGGTCTGGCGCTCGCGGCGGTCGAGCCCTGGCACGTGCTCGGCCTGCATCACGGTCTCAGCAACCGGCCGGCGATGGCGAACATGACGGTGGCCGTGCTGTCGCACATGTACAAGCTCGCCGAGGGCTGGGGCATGGTGGCGGACGGGGTCAACCCGTGCGGGTCGGTGGCGCGGTATCCGGCGAAGCGCCGCGAGCGCTTCCTGACCGACGCGGAGTTCGAGAAGCTGGGCCGGGTGCTGGACGGGGCGGAGGCGGAGGGCGGCGCGTCGGCGGGCGCGGTGGCGGCGATCCGGCTGCTGATGCTGACCGGGTGCCGCAAGAACGAGATATTGACCCTGCGCTGGCAGGATGTGGACCTCGACGCGAGCGAGCTGGCGTTGGCGGACGCGAAGACCGGTCCGCGCGCGGTGCCGCTGCCGCCGTCGGCGGCGCGGCTGCTGGCCGCGCTGCCCCGCAAGCCCGGCAATCCCTGGGTCATACCGGGCCACAAGCCCGGCACACACATGACCGACATCGACGGCGCCTGGCAGACGCTCCGGGCGCGGGCCGGGCTGAAGGGTGTGCGGCTTCATGACCTTCGACACAGCTACGCCTCGCGGGCTCTTGCGCTGGGGGAGAGCCTGCCGATGATCGGCAAGCTGCTCGGCCACAGCCAGGTCGAGACCACGGCGCGCTATGCGCATCTCGCGCGCGAGTCGGTGCACGAGGCGGCGGTCCGGATCGCGGACAGCATCGCCGCGGACGTATTGTAGGCAAGCGGTAGGGAGGCAGAGAAGCGGTACACTTGAGAGGCTTTCCGTAAGCGGTGGGGATGGCCCACCTACCTTATATATAGGGAGTAGGTTTGGATTGGCCTTCTTGACGGGGAGGGCGATCTGTTGGGCGATGAGTATCGAAGCGGTCCCATCGACTGGGATTTTCTGGAGGACTTTGAGGCTGAGCCGGCTTCGGAAGTAGAACCGGCTTCGGAAGTGGAGGCGTCTTCCGAGCGGTCGGCGCCGTCTCGCTGGAGCGAGGAAGAGAAGGCACGGATCGTTCGCGAGAGTTTCTGGCCCGGAGAGCGCGTGGGCGATGTGGCCGAGCGTTACGGTCTGTCGAGCAGACGGTTGTCGTCGTGGCGCAGCCTTGCCCGCGAAGGCAAGCTGGTGCTTCCATCGTCTACGGCGGATCCGGAGCCTGAGCCGATTGCTGCGCCCGAACCGGCCTTCGCGACAGTAGAGGTTGATCCGCTGCCGGTGCCGGAGCGGTGCCTGATCGGTTCGGTTTCGATCAAGGCGTGCGGAGTGACGGTTCGCCTGGACGGCGATATTGGCGCGAGCCGGATCGCGGAGATCGCGTCCTTGTTGAGGGCGCTGCGATGATGGCGGCGGGCTCGGGGTCGAAGATCGTGGTGGCGACGCGGCCAATTGACTTCCGCAAGGGTCACGATGGTCTTGTGGCGGTGGTCGAGCACGAGCTGGGTCTGGATCCGTATTCCGGCATCGTCTTCGTCTTTCGCCCCAAGCGCGCCGACAGGGTCAAGATTCTCTGGTGGGACGGGACGGGTCTGGTGCTGGCGACGAAGCGCCTTGAGCAGGGCCGGTTTGCCTGGCCGGCGGTTTGCGACGGGGTGATACGGCTTTCGCGGGCGCAGTTCGAGGCCTTGTTCGAGGGGCTCGATTGGCGCCGGGTGTGGGGACCTCGGGTTCGCCGTCCGCTCGCGGCGGCATGAGCGGGTCTGATTCGGATCGCCGCATTCCGTGGCGGCGATGCGATGGTAGTCTTCCGTCATGGAACCAGGCCCCGGCACGGTCGATCTCGCATCGCTTGCGCCTCCCTTGCAGGCACTGTTCGCGGGACAGCAAGCGGCTCTTGAGACGCTGCGCGTCGAGAACGCGGCGCTGAGCGACCAGAACCGGCGCCTTGAACATCTGCTCGACGAGTTGCGCCGGGCGATGTTCGGGAAGAAGTCCGAGAAGCTCGACCCCGACCAGCTCCAGCTTGCCTTCGAGGAACTCGAAGGTGCGCTGGCTGAGGCCGGGGAAGAGGGTCCGACGGGCACGACGCCGGCGCCGCGCGCGAAGCGCCGCGCCGCGGAGCGCAACCTCGGTCATCTGCCGGCCCACCTGCCGCGCATCGAGCGGGTGATCGAACCCGAGAGCATCGAGTGCCCTTGCGGCTGCGGCCAGATGGTTCGTATCGGCGAAGACCGCACCGAGCGGCTCGATATCGTTCCGGCGCAGTTCCGGGTGATCGTCACCGTGCGTCCGAAGTATGCCTGCCGCAAGTGCGAGGAAGGCGTCACCCAGGCACCGTCGCCCGCTTGGCTGATCGAGGGAGCGCTGCCGACCGAGGCGCTGCTCGCCCATGTTCTGGTGTCGAAGTTCGCGGACCATCTTCCGCTGTATCGCTTATCGCAGATCTTCGCCCGCTCGGGCATCGAGCTGCACCGTTCGACGCTGGCCGAGTGGGTCGGCAAGGCGTCGTTCCACCTTGGGCCCGTGTTCGACTGCCTGAAGGCGGAACTGAAGACGTCGAGTACGCTGGGGCTGGACGAGACCACGGTTCGGGTGCTCGACCCGGGCCGGGGCAAGACGAAGACAGGCTACATGTGGACGATGGCGCGCGACGAGCGGTCGTGGTCCGGGGCCGACCCGCCGGGCGTGATCTATGAGTATGCACCGAGCCGCAGTGGCAAGCATGGTGAGACGTTGCTCGAGGGCTTCCAGGGAACGGTGCAGGTCGACGGCTATGCCGGCCACAACCGGCTGGCCCGGTCGACCCGGCCGGGCGGAGCTCTGACGCTGGCAGCATGTTGGATCCACGCGAGGCGGGGGCTCAAGGAGGTGTTCGACAGCAACGGCTCGCCGATCGCGAAGGCCGGACTGGAGCGCATCGCGCAGCTCTACAAGATCGAGGACAGGATCCGGGGCGAGAAGCCGGCGACGCGCCAGTTCGTCCGGTGGACCGAGTCCGCGCCGCTGGTGAACGCCTTCGGCGTGTGGCTCGACGAGCAGCGCTCGCGCGTCTCGCCACGCTCGCGCCTGGGCGAGAAGCTGACCTATATCGCCAACCAGTGGGGCAGGATGCTGGTGTTCCTCTACGACGGGCGCGTCGAGATGGACAGCAACTTCGTCGAGAACCGGATCCGACCGATCAAGCTCACCGCGAAGAATGCGCTGTTCGCCGGCCACGACGAGGGCGCTCGCTCCTGGGGCCGCGCCGGCTCGCTCATCGAGACCTGCAAGATGAACGGCGTTGAGCCCTACGCCTGGCTCAAGAATACGCTGGAGAAAATCGCCGCCGGCCACCCGCTGTCGAAAATCCACGAGCTGTTGCCCTGGAACTTCGAGCCCGGGGCCAACCCCACCTGATCGCGGCGCTCAACCCGACCTCCCACAAATCCCGTCCGTCAACCCTGACCTCGACGTGGGGCTCAGATACCGCTTACGGCTTTCCCACATGCTCTTGCTATATAACGTAACAACATCATGCTGAGTTTCGTGGTTACCTCATACCGCTGTTGTCGGCAATGCGCGCGCCTTGCCGCGGGCGCACGATCCGGTCGCCGCGGCCGTGCCTTCGCGGCTCTCGCCCGGCCCGGTCGCGCGTTCATCGGCGACGAGGGCGGGTGCCGCCATGCGGCGCCGGGGCCGGACAGCGGCGCGTTCAATGACTTCCCTTCCGGCTGCGGGATTGGTATGAGGTAGATGAAGGGAATCGCGCGAACTCCGGCGCCGCCGCGTTGCGTCGGTTTTGGGTTCGCCTTTGGAGAGGGTGATTTGGCGATGATCGGAAGCATGCAGAAGATTGCGGCGGCTCTTGCGTCGGCAGCCGGGAGAATCCGCTTGACAAGCCGGTTTGCGGTTTCCGATACAATAAGCCGGGTCGCCGGGTCGCCGGGTCGCCGGGTCGCCGGGTCGCCGGGTCGCCGGGTCGCCGGGTCGCCGGGTCGCCGGGTCGCCGGGTCGCCGGGTCGCCGGGTCGCCGGGTCGCCGGGTCGCCGGGTCGCCGGGTCGCCGGGTCGCCCATGCTGCGTCCGCGTGACGGCCATGAGCGCGTGCGCATGGCTGCGCCGCTCCCGGCGTCCGTCCTCACCGCCTGAGTCCCTTTCTTCCGCCGGACGGCATTCCGCTTCCCGCCGTCCCGCTTCTTCCTCCGACAGTTCCGGTCCCGCATCGGCGCAGCGTGCCCTTGCCGCGTGTGCGTCCGGCGCCACCCGCCGCCTGCGGCACGGCCTGCGCCCGGTCCTTGCCTCTGCTCTGCTTTCCCTTCCCCTGCTCGCCGGCCTGCCGACCGGGGCGCAGGGTAAGCGGTGGGGATGGCCCACCTACCTTATATATAGGGAGTAGGTTTGGATTGGCCTTCTTGACGGGGAGGGCGATCTGTTGGGCGATGAGTATCGAAGCGGTCCCATCGACTGGGATTTTCTGGAGGACTTTGAGGCTGAGCCGGCTTCGGAAGTAGAACCGGCTTCGGAAGTGGAGGCGTCTTCCGAGCGGTCGGCGCCGTCTCGCTGGAGCGAGGAAGAGAAGGCACGGATCGTTCGCGAGAGTTTCTGGCCCGGAGAGCGCGTGGGCGATGTGGCCGAGCGTTACGGTCTGTCGAGCAGACGGTTGTCGTCGTGGCGCAGCCTTGCCCGCGAAGGCAAGCTGGTGCTTCCATCGTCTACGGCGGATCCGGAGCCTGAGCCGATTGCTGCGCCCGAACCGGCCTTCGCGACAGTAGAGGTTGATCCGCTGCCGGTGCCGGAGCGGTGCCTGATCGGTTCGGTTTCGATCAAGGCGTGCGGAGTGACGGTTCGCCTGGACGGCGATATTGGCGCGAGCCGGATCGCGGAGATCGCGTCCTTGTTGAGGGCGCTGCGATGATGGCGGCGGGCTCGGGGTCGAAGATCGTGGTGGCGACGCGGCCAATTGACTTCCGCAAGGGTCACGATGGTCTTGTGGCGGTGGTCGAGCACGAGCTGGGTCTGGATCCGTATTCCGGCATCGTCTTCGTCTTTCGCCCCAAGCGCGCCGACAGGGTCAAGATTCTCTGGTGGGACGGGACGGGTCTGGTGCTGGCGACGAAGCGCCTTGAGCAGGGCCGGTTTGCCTGGCCGGCGGTTTGCGACGGGGTGATACGGCTTTCGCGGGCGCAGTTCGAGGCCTTGTTCGAGGGGCTCGATTGGCGCCGGGTGTGGGGACCTCGGGTTCGCCGTCCGCTCGCGGCGGCATGAGCGGGTCTGATTCGGATCGCCGCATTCCGTGGCGGCGATGCGATGGTAGTCTTCCGTCATGGAACCAGGCCCCGGCACGGTCGATCTCGCATCGCTTGCGCCTCCCTTGCAGGCACTGTTCGCGGGACAGCAAGCGGCTCTTGAGACGCTGCGCGTCGAGAACGCGGCGCTGAGCGACCAGAACCGGCGCCTTGAACATCTGCTCGACGAGTTGCGCCGGGCGATGTTCGGGAAGAAGTCCGAGAAGCTCGACCCCGACCAGCTCCAGCTTGCCTTCGAGGAACTCGAAGGTGCGCTGGCTGAGGCCGGGGAAGAGGGTCCGACGGGCACGACGCCGGCGCCGCGCGCGAAGCGCCGCGCCGCGGAGCGCAACCTCGGTCATCTGCCGGCCCACCTGCCGCGCATCGAGCGGGTGATCGAACCCGAGAGCATCGAGTGCCCTTGCGGCTGCGGCCAGATGGTTCGTATCGGCGAAGACCGCACCGAGCGGCTCGATATCGTTCCGGCGCAGTTCCGGGTGATCGTCACCGTGCGTCCGAAGTATGCCTGCCGCAAGTGCGAGGAAGGCGTCACCCAGGCACCGTCGCCCGCTTGGCTGATCGAGGGAGCGCTGCCGACCGAGGCGCTGCTCGCCCATGTTCTGGTGTCGAAGTTCGCGGACCATCTTCCGCTGTATCGCTTATCGCAGATCTTCGCCCGCTCGGGCATCGAGCTGCACCGTTCGACGCTGGCCGAGTGGGTCGGCAAGGCGTCGTTCCACCTTGGGCCCGTGTTCGACTGCCTGAAGGCGGAACTGAAGACGTCGAGTACGCTGGGGCTGGACGAGACCACGGTTCGGGTGCTCGACCCGGGCCGGGGCAAGACGAAGACAGGCTACATGTGGACGATGGCGCGCGACGAGCGGTCGTGGTCCGGGGCCGACCCGCCGGGCGTGATCTATGAGTATGCACCGAGCCGCAGTGGCAAGCATGGTGAGACGTTGCTCGAGGGCTTCCAGGGAACGGTGCAGGTCGACGGCTATGCCGGCCACAACCGGCTGGCCCGGTCGACCCGGCCGGGCGGAGCTCTGACGCTGGCAGCATGTTGGATCCACGCGAGGCGGGGGCTCAAGGAGGTGTTCGACAGCAACGGCTCGCCGATCGCGAAGGCCGGACTGGAGCGCATCGCGCAGCTCTACAAGATCGAGGACAGGATCCGGGGCGAGAAGCCGGCGACGCGCCAGTTCGTCCGGTGGACCGAGTCCGCGCCGCTGGTGAACGCCTTCGGCGTGTGGCTCGACGAGCAGCGCTCGCGCGTCTCGCCACGCTCGCGCCTGGGCGAGAAGCTGACCTATATCGCCAACCAGTGGGGCAGGATGCTGGTGTTCCTCTACGACGGGCGCGTCGAGATGGACAGCAACTTCGTCGAGAACCGGATCCGACCGATCAAGCTCACCGCGAAGAATGCGCTGTTCGCCGGCCACGACGAGGGCGCTCGCTCCTGGGGCCGCGCCGGCTCGCTCATCGAGACCTGCAAGATGAACGGCGTTGAGCCCTACGCCTGGCTCAAGAATACGCTGGAGAAAATCGCCGCCGGCCACCCGCTGTCGAAAATCCACGAGCTGTTGCCCTGGAACTTCGAGCCCGGGGCCAACCCCACCTGATCGCGGCGCTCAACCCGACCTCCCACAAATCCCGTCCGTCAACCCTGACCTCGACGTGGGGCTCAGATACCGCTTACGGCGCAGGCGCAGGTCTCGTGCAGCACGGCCAATGCCGACGGCTCCTACAACGTTCCCTTCGACTGGGCGCTGAAGCCCTCCGGCCTCGCCGCCGGCACCAAGTTCCGCCTGCTGTTCGCCACTTCGACGTTGCACCCCGCCACGGCGACCGACATCGCGACCTACGACACGTTCGTGCAGACCCGGGCCAAGGCCGGCCACAGCGCGATCTCCGACAGCTGCGGCAACCTCTTCAAGGTGGTGGGCTCGACCTCGGCGGTCGATGCCCGCGTCAACACCGACACCGAGTCGACCGACACGGCGGCGCTGATCTACTGGCTGACCGGCGCCAAGATCGCGGACGACTACGGCGACTTCTATGACGGAACCTGGGACAGCCGTGCGCACAAGAACGAATCGGGAGGGACCAGCGTTGTTCTGACGGTGGTTACGGGAAGCAACCAGGACGGCACGAAGAGCAGCAATCCACTTGGTGCGACGATGGTTACGGCAGCCAATCTGAACATCAACAATCCATTTACAGGCTCGCTCAATTCAAATAGCAACAACGTGCGCCTCTACGGCCTCTCCCCGATCTTCACGGTAGGCACGAAGCCGGTGGTGAGCATTTCGGCGGGCACTTCGCCGGTGACGGAGGGCACGGCGGCGAGCTTCACCCTGACCGTCAGCCCGACGCCGTCGGCGCCCCTGGCCGTCATTGTGGTCGTCACCGACACCGGCGACTTCGTTCTTGCGGCCAACAAGGGCGAGAGGACGGTCACGATCCCGGCCGGCACCGCCACGCACGCCTTCACCGTCGCCACGGACAACGACACCACGGACAAGGCCAACGGTGTTGTGACTGTGTTTCTGACCTCCGACACGGGCTACACGCCCGGTACTCTGGTCGCCTCTGTCGACGTCACCGACGACGACGCCACGCTTGTGAGCCTTGTGGCGACGTCGGACGTGACCTTCACGGAGGAGACCCCGTCGGACACGGCGGCGGTGACGGTGCGCCTGTCGCGGCGGCTCTACGCGGGCGAGAACCTGGCGGTGCCGTTCGAGGTCACGGGAAGAGGGATTGCACTCCATGAGCAAGTGAATCCGAGCTACACCCTGTCCGTTTCGGGCAACGGAGCGACTGGAACGCTACTGACAAGTGCCACCGTCTATGTACGCTTCACCGGCCACGACACCGACATCGTGCAGGAGGCCACGGTCACCCTGACGCCGACGAACAACGACGACGGCGACACGGAGCCCGGCTCCGTCACGATAGGCATTTTGGATCTCTTTAGCGGCGACTGGACCGACAGCTTCACCACTGTCGGCGGCGGCGGCGCGCCCGGCCCGGACACCTCGGTGAGGCTGGTCTATGCCGACAACGACGGGACGTTCGAGGACCTGATCCTGCGCGACCTCCCCGGGCCGCGGATCCACCTGGACGTTCAGGCCTCGCCGGATGTGACCGGGAGCGGGCGCGACTGGACGCTTGAGGAGGGGAGCGACATCACGCTGCGGATCAGCAACCGCGCGGAGACCCTGCACACCCAGGACCTCACGGTGAACTACAACGTGAAGGGCGCCTACAAGCATGTCTCCGAGGCGAACCTGAAGACGCAGCGGGGGACCCAGATGGTGACGCTTCCGGCGAACACGCGCTCGGTGCAGGTGATCCTGAACACCGAGGCCACCACCGACGACGAGACCGACGTGTCGCTGTCGGTGCGGCTCCTGGCCGCGGACGTGCCGGAGGGGACCTCCGACACCCTGGGGACCTACACGACCAACTTCCAGCCGCTGAACTTCACGGTCACGGACGGTTCGGACGGAGGCACGGGCCCCATCTCCCCGGTCGTGACGGTCGAGGCGTGGTATGCGCACTACGGCCACGGCTCGACGCCGCGGGACGAACGGACCGAGGGGGACGAGCTCCAGTTCACGGTCCGCTCCAGTCCCCCGGCGCAGGTGCCGTTCCATGTCTGGCTGAAGGTCGAGGAGACCGCGGGCGATTGCGTCGCGGCCGGGCTGGAGCGGGTGCACACGGTCCGGTTCGCGCCCGGGGACGAGTGGCGGGTTCTGCGCGTGCAGACGGTGGACGACAATGTGGATGAGGTGGACTGCGAGGTGCGGGTGTCGCTGGCGTCGGATGCCGCGGGCACGCTGCCCGCGATCACGACAGTCGTGCAGACCGGGGGCCGCGGCGGCTACCTTGTCTCCAGGGCAGACTTCGCCCTTCCCGAGCACGTGGAAAAGACCGTGGCGACGCGGGCGGTCTACGACAACGAGGCCGGCCCGCTGGGGAGCCATTCGGAGGACACGGTCGGGACCGGGGCGCTGGACCCGTTGCTGATCGCGGAGGTCCGTGTCCGGGCGGCGGAGACGCATCACGGCCAGGCGCATGTGGACCGCTGGCGGCGCGTGCTGGTGGCGTTCGGGGTGGAGTCGTATCCGGGTCTTACGCCGACGACGGCGGCGGAGGCCAAGGCGAACGCGAAGCGGTACAGCAGCCCGCTGTGGCCGCGGATCGCGACCGTGCTGACAGCGCTGGAGGCGGGACCCGTGGTCCCGGTCCGGCCGGTGGTGACGATCGCGGCGGATGCGGCGCAGGTCGACGAGGGCGGCGACGTGACCTTCACGCTGACGGCGGCCCCGGCGCCGGCGCACGACCTCGCGGTGCACGTGGTGGCCGACGAGGAGATGGGCGCGGGGGACGACCTTGTGGGCAGCGGGCATATCGACACGGTGACGATCCCGGCGGGGGAGAGTTCGGCGACGTGGACGGTGACGGCAATGTCGGACGAGGTCGAGCGGGCCGACGGCACGATGACGGGCCGGGTCGTGGCGGGCGACGGCTACGCGCCGGGCGATCCGTCCGAGGTGACGCTGGCGCTGCTCGACGACGACGAGGCGGCGCTCGAGGTCACGGTCTCGGGCGGCGACGCGGTGACCGAGGGCGGCGACGCGGTCTTCACCTTCACGGCGAGCCCGGCCCCTGCATCGGACCTTGCGGTGAGCGTGACGGTGGCGGTCGAGGGCGCGTACGGCGTGACCGCGGGCGAGCGGACCGTCACGATCCCGGCGGCGGGCAGCGCCACGCTGACGCTGGCGACGGCGAACGACGACGTTGACGAGGCGGACGGCTCGATCACCCTGACGGTGGAGGACGGCGACGGCTACACGGCGGGCGACCCGGCGTCGGGGACGGTCGCGGTGCGCGACGACGACGTGCCGGCGGTGAGCGTCGCGGCCGGCGATGCGGTGACCGAGGGCGGCGACGCGGCGTTCACGCTGACCGCGAGCCCGGCCCCGGCGGCGGCGCTGACCGTGACGGTGACCGTGGCGGCCGCCGGCGACTACGGCGTGACCGCGGGCACGCGGACGGTGACCGTCCCGATAACGGGCAGCGCCACGCTGACGCTGGCGACGGCGAACGACAAGGCGGACGAGGCCGACGGCTCGGTCACCCTGACGGTGGATGCGGGCAGCGGCTACACGGTGGGCGCGCCCGGCTCGGGCACGGTCGCGGTGCATGACGACGACGAGCCGGCGGTGAGCGTCGCGGCCGGGGATGCGGTGACCGAGGGCGGCGATGCGGTGTTCACCTTCACGGCGGATCCCGCCCCGGCATCGGACCTGACCGTAACGGTAACGGTGGCGGCCGAGGGCGAGTACGGCGTGACCGCGGGCGAGCGGACCGTCACCGTCCCGGTGTCGGGCAGCGCGGTGCTGACGCTGACCACGACAAACGACGAGGCGGACGAGCCGGACGGCTCGGTGAGCGTGACGGTGGATGCGGGCGACGGCTACACGGTGGGCGACCCGGCGTCGGGGACGGTCGCGGTGCGCGACGACGACGAGCCGCTGCCGACGGTGATCTCGGTGGCCGACGCGACGGTAACGGAGGGCGACACCGCCTCGCTGATGTGGTTCACGGTGCGCCTGTCGGAGCCTTCGGCGGGGCCGGTGACGGTGCGGGCGGACACGCGCCCCTCGACCCCGGTGTCGGCGAAGCCGCGGGAGGACTACTGGCCGGTGCGGTCCTCGCGGGTGAGCTTCAGGGCGGGCGAGACCGAGCAGCGCGTGCCGGTCTACATCGCCGACGACAATCACGACGAGGACGCGGAGACGTTCGAGCTGGTGCTGTCGGCCGCCGACGGCGCGCGGATCGGCGACGGGGTTGCGGTGGGGACGATCGTGAACGACGACCCGATGCCGGCGGCGTGGCTGGCGCGGTTCGGGCGCACGGTTGCGGAGCAGGCGCTGGACGGGATCGCGGGCCGCATGGCGGCGCCGCGCACGCCGGGCATGCAGGGCGCGATCGCCGGTCAGGCGCTCTCGTTCGATCCGGCCGCCAGCGACAACCCCGGATCGCGGTCCGGGGCAGGCGCGGCTGCGGGCCATGCGGCCTCCGGGTCTCTCGCGCTGGCCGAAGTCGCGCAGGCGTTCGGCGGCCATGCAGGCGCGGGAGGCTTCGGTCATGACGCGGCGGGCTTCGGTCCCGGATCGGGGGAGCCTGTTCCGGCCTACGAGCCGGGAGGGCAGGCTTTCAGCGGGACGCCGTTGCAATCGCGCTCCATGACGGCGCGCGACGCGCTGCTGGGATCGAGCTTCTCGCTGACCGGCGCGGCGGACGGCTCGGGCGGCAGCATGGCGTTCTGGGGCCGGGCGACGCAGGGAAGCTTCGACGGCCGGGAGGGCACGTTCTCGCTCGACGGCGAGGTCACCACCGGCATGCTTGGCGCGGACTATGCCCGGGGCAAGTGGCTGGTCGGGCTGGCGCTCGCGCGGAGCACGGGCGAGGGCGACTACCGCGACAGCGATGTCGATCCCCGTCCCGACAGCCAGACCTGTCCCGCGATTGACGGACAGGAGATGCCGGAGTGGTGCAACGGGGCCGTGCGCGCGGGCGACGGCAGTGTGGAGGCGTCGCTGACGGCGGCGATTCCCTATGCGGCGTTGCAGGCTTCGGAGCGCCTGAAGCTCTGGGGCGCGGCAGGCTACGGCTCGGGCGAGGTGACGCTGAAGACCGCGCTCGGCGGCAGCTACAGGGCGGACACCACCTGGAGCATGGCGGCGGCCGGGCTCCGGGGCGACCTGCTGGCTCCGCCCGCCCCCGGATCGGGCTCCGGCCCGGCGCTGGCGGTGACCTCGGACGCGCTGTGGACGCGGACCTCGTCTGAGAAGACGGACCAGCTCGCGGCGTCGGACTCCGACGCGACCCGGCTCAGGCTCGGCCTGGAGGGCAGTTACCGCATGGCGCTCGACGGAGGCGGCACCCCCGGATCGGGGTCCGGGGCAAGCCTCGTGCCGAAGCTGGAGATCGGCGCGCGCCATGACGGCGGCGACGCCGAGACCGGCTTCGGGGTCGAGATCGGCGGCGGGATCGTCTGGACCGATCCCAAGCTGGGCCTCTCGCTCGACGTCTCGGGCCGCACGCTGATCGCGCACGGCAACGACGACCTGAAGGACCGGGGCTATGCGGCCTCGCTCGCCTTCGATCCGGACCCGGCGACCGGGCGGGGTCCGTCGCTGTCCCTGCGCCAGGAGTTCGGTGGGCGGGCGCAGGGCGGCCTCGACGCGCTGTTCCAGCCGGCAACGCTGGAGGACCGCACGGGCGGCGAGGCGACGAGCCGCTGGGCGATGGAGGCGGCATACGGCTTGCCGGCCTTCGGCGGGCGCTTCACCGGCAGCCCGCATGTCGGGCTCGGGCTCGCGACCGGCACGCGGGACTACAGCCTCGGCTGGCGGCTGACGCCGGAGGGCCGGACCGCGGCGAATGTCTCCCTCGGCCTGAAGGCGACCCGCCGGGAGAGCGATACGGCAGAAGCGGAGCACACGATCGGGTTCTCGATTGCAGCCCGCTGGTGAGCGGGATGTCTCGGGATGGCGGCGTCCCGCCGCAAGCGGACCGTCGCGGATTACCCGGCGGCCTGCCGGGCGGCGTTCGTGGCGCGCTCCAGCCCGCCGACCGTCTCTCCGGGCGGCGCCTCCGGATTGAGCGATGTGACGCGGCCGCGCGTTGACTCCGGACCGGGGGCGGGGCACTGTTCGAGTTCATCGGGATACGCGGGGGAATTGAGCATGCGCCCAATGATCGGGTTGTTCGCGATCCTCGTCGCCCTGGCCCTCTCCGGGTGCGGCGGACACCGGGAGGACATGGCGGCGATGGACGCCGGATCCGGCGCAGGCGCGGAATCCGGCCCGCCGGACTGGCTGCTGGACGCCGCGACCGCATCGGGGAACGTTGCCGGAAGCAATGCGTACGCCATGACCTCGGACGAGCTTTCGGCGCTCGACGAGAGGATCGTCACCAGCGCCGACACCTGGATGCTCGGCGGCGTCTACCGCTCCCCCGGAGAGTTCCCCGGCTACGCCTGGGGGACGGCGTGCACGGGAGGCGCCTGCAGGTACGGCACGAGCGGGGAAGGGGACCTGGACGGTTTCTTTTTCGATGCGGAATACCAGCCGGTCATGGAACGCGGGGGCATCCGGCTCGGCCAGGCCTTCTACGATGCGACATCCAATCCCGACGCTCCCCAGGAGCTCACCGGCTACGGCGCCTGGATGCATTACAACACCTTTCTCGTGCAGATCAGCTTCCATCCCGACAAGGGCGCGCCCGACTCGGTCCAGGCCGCGCCCTATTCGGTCGGCCGGGCTTCCGGGACGAATCCGGTTTCGGGATCGGCGTCGTGGACCGGCGTCGCGGTGGGCACGGACCTGAACCGGCTGTTTCCCATTCCCGACATGCTGCAGGGGGATGCCGGGATCGTCTATGACTTCGGCGACTCCTCGGTCGATGTCACGCTCGACAATTTCGTCAATCTGAGAACCGGCGCCGCCGCCGGCCACAGGATGGCGTGGACCGGCATCGCGGTGAATGACGGGACGTTCTCGAAGGGCACGCACTGGGACGGCGAGCATGTCGCGGGGACGTTCTACGGCGGCTACCACGAGGAGGCCGGCGGCGTGTTCAGGTCGGGGTCGATCGTCGGGTCGTTCGGCGCGTCCCGGTCGGACCGCCAGTGAGTTGAGCGTGCGCGCGCTCGCCACGCAGGCGACGACGCCACGCGCCGGGTCGCCCATCGCTCCACCGCCGATCGGCCCGAAATCGCCATTGAAAGCCTGCGCCCTCTCAAGGCGCTGCACAAGCTCATCCGCGAGGGACGCGTCAAGCTCCACCGTCACCCTCCGCCCGACGACCGAAACCCATCGAATAACTCGATCACTCCGCCATCAAATACCGCGAGCACGCTCAGAGGCGCCCTCTCACCCGGACCGGTCGTGCGTTGAGCGGCGACAATGACGGGGACCGCCATGCGACGCCGTGGGCCGACATGGTCGCACTCGATGGCTTCCTTTCCGGCTGCGATATTGGTACAAGGCCAATGAAGGATATCGTGCGAACTCCGGTGCCGCCGCGTTGCGACGGTTTCGGGTTCGCCTTTGACGGGGGTGATTTGGCGATGATCGGAAGCGTACAGAAGATTGCGGCGGCTCTTGCGGCGGCTGCCGGGAAAATCCGCTTGACAAGCAGGTTTGCGGTTTCCGATACAATAAGCCGGGTCGCCGGGTCGCCGGGTCGCCGGGTCGCCGGGTCGCCGGGTCGCCGGGTCGCCGGGTCGCCGGGTCGCCGGGTCGCCGGGTCGCCGGGTCGCCGGGTCGCCGGGTCGCCGGGTCGCCGGGTCGCCGGGTCGCCGGGTCGCCGGGTCGCCGGGTCGCCGGGTCGCCGGGTCGCCGGGTCGCCGGGTCGCCGGGTCGCCGGGTCGCCGGGTCGCCGGGTCGCCGGGTCGCCGGGTCGCCGGGTCGCCGGGTCGCCGGGTCGCCGGGTCGCCGGGTCGCCCATCCTGCGCCCGCGTGACGGCAATGGGCGCGTTCGCATGGCTGCGCCGGCGGGGCCCGCCGTCCTCTCCGCCTGAGCCCCTTTGCTCCGCCGGCCGGTGTTCCGACACCAGCCGTCCCGCTTCCTCCCCCGACAGCTTCGATCCCGCATCCGTGCGGCGCGTCCTTGACGCGTCCCCGGGTCCGGCCACGGCGGGTCGCCTCCTCCGCCGTTCCGTGGCGTCGCTGCTGCTCGCCCTGCCGCTTCTGGGCGTGTCGGCGCCTGCCGTCCTTGCCCAAACACCGGTATATAGTCTTGGACTTGGCACCCCCACATTAGAAGGGGTGTCAGCTAACCCGATCAGGAGTTGCACCGTCACTGGCGGCGTAAGACCATCCGTGCCCATCAATCTGCGCATCACCCAGACCGGCGACTTTCTGAAGCACGGACAGGCCGGCGACAAAGTGTACACACCAACGCAGGCAAGGTCCTTCGGGAATTATCCGATCGAACTGGACAACGACGCCGTGGACGAGCCCGACGGCACGGTGACCTGCACGGTGCTGCCCGGCACTGGATACACGGTCCATAGCACACGCGGCACCCAGACATACGTCATCCTCGACGACGATCCGACCATCGTCTCGCTCGCGCGTGTGGGCAGCGGCGCGGTTGACGAGGGGAGCACGGCGGAGTTCACGGTGACGCTGGGCCGCGCGCTGGTTGCGGGCGAGATCGTCGACGTTCCGCTGGCGGTCGGCGGCACGGCCTCCACGGCGGACTGGAGCCTGGCGCTGAAGTCCGGCGGGTCCCTCAACACGGGCGTGACGCTCACGGGCCAGGCGACGGCGACCCCGAAGCTGCGCTTCTCGGGCGCGGCGGCGCAGACGGCGACGCTGGTGCTGACCGCTAGGTACGACTCCTGGAAAGACCACGGCGAGACCGTCACGGTGGCGCTGGGCCCGGACGGCACGGGGTCGAACGGGTTCGACCACTCCAGCGGCGGCACCAACGTGGGCGGCGGCGCGGACCCGCACGGCACGAACAACGAGTTCACCGTCACCATCAACAACACCATCGCCACCACCAGCGCGGGCCACTTCTGGTTCGCTTCGTGGCCCGCAGATGGAGCCAGAAATGTCGCACTCGGCTCCTCATCTACCGTTTCCGAAGGGGGCAGCATCACCTACACGGTCAAGAGGAGTCAGGAATATGGCGCGGCCACGGTGGACTATGCGACCGCCGACATCTCGGCCGAAGCGCCCGGCGACTACACCTCTGTCTCGGGCACCCTGCACTTCGCACGTGGTGATAGTTCCAAGAGTTTCACCGTCCGGACCGTTTGCGACGACGTGGGGCATGAACTCCCCGAGCAGTTCTGGCTGATCCTGTCGAACCCGACCGGCGGGTTTACCCTTGCCAGTAATAACAGAAGGTTCCCGCACAAGAGCAGGGTGATGATAAAGCCGGTGCGTAACTGTACGGGGGGGCAGCGCAAGCTGACGGTCCCGGAGGTGACGATCTCGGCGGACCGGGCCTCGGTGACGGAGGGCGGCGACGTGACGTTCACGGCGACGGCGAGCCCTGCGCCGCAGCTGGCCCTGACGGTGAACGTCGGTCACTTCGAGGAAATGGGGGACGGCCTGGAATACCGGGGCCAGGGGGGAACGGACACGGTGACGATCGCGGTGGGCCAGACGACGGCGAGCTGGACGGTGACGACGATGTCGGACGAGGACGACCTGGCCGACGGCACGGTGGTGGGCAACATTGCGGCGGGCGACAACTACACGGTAGGCGATCCGTCGGAGGTGACGGTTGCGCTGCTGGACGACGACGGGGCGGTGCCGCAGGGCGTGCCGGACTCGGTCGTGGGCGACCCCGCGACCCCGGCCATCGACCCGGCGCTGGTCGCCGAGGTCAGGGCCCGCGCGGCGGAGACGCGGCACGGCGCGGCGCATGTGAACCGCTGGCGGCGGGTGCTGATGGCGTTCGGCGTGGAGACCTACGCGGGTCTCACGCCGACGACGGCGGCGGAGGCCAAGGCGAACGCGAAGCGGTACAGCAGCCCGCTGTGGCCGCGGATCGCGACCGTGCTGACGGCGCTGGAGGCGGCGGCCACGCTGGCGGAGCAGCAGGAGGAACAGCCCGCGACCGTGCCCGAGATCACGGTCTCGGCCGGCAACGCGGTGACCGAGGGCGAGGACGCGACTTTCACGGTCACGGCGAGCCCGGCGCCCGACTCGCCCCTGTCGGTGAGCGTGACGGTGGCGGCCGCGGGCGACTTCGGCATTACCATAGGCGAACGGCCCGTCACCATCCCGACCACGGGCAGCGCGGTGCTGACGCTGGCGACGACCGGCGACGACGCCGACGAGCCCGACGGCTCGGCGACCGTGACGGTGAACGCGGGCGAGGGCTACACGGTGGGCGATCCCGCGTCCGGCACGGTTTCCATAGCGGACGACGACGCGCCGCTGCCCGGGATCACGGTCTCGGCCGGCGACGCGGTGACCGAAGGCGGCGACGCGGTCTTCACGGTCACGGCGAGCCCTGCCCCGGCCTCGCCGCTGTCGGTGAGCGTGACGGTGGCGGCCGAGGGCGATTACGGCATCGCCTCAGGCACGCAGACCGTCAGCATTCCGACCGCGGGCAGCGCCACGCTGACGCTGGCGACGACCGGCGACGATGCGGACGAGCCGGACGGCTCGGCGAGCGTGACGGTGAACGCGGGCGACGGTTACACGGTCGGCGACCCTGCTTCGGGAACGGTGTCCATAGCGGACGACGACCTGCCGCCGCCGGCGGTGTCGATCGCGGCGAAGGTTGCCTCGGTGACGGAGGGCGGCGCGGCCGCCTTCACGCTGACCGCCGACCGCGCGCCGGATGCCGACCTGACGGTGACGCTTTCGGTCGCGGAGACCGGGGCCGGCGACCATGTCGCGGCGACGGACGAGGGTCCGGCCACGGCGACGATCGCGAAGGGCGAGACGGAGGCGGCGTTCTCCGTCGCCACGGTCGATGACGACGCCGACGAGCCGGACGGCTCGGTCACGGTGACGCTGAAGGACGGCGAGGGCTACACGGTCCCGTCGCCGCCGGGTAATGCGGCCGCGGTGACGGTCTCCGACGACGACGCGGCGGTCGGCCCGGCGCTCTCGGTGGACGATGCGACGGGCAAGGAGAACGGCCGCCTTCCGGTGATGCCGTTCACGGTGCGGCTGTCCGCGCCCTCGCAGGCGCCGGTGCGGGTGCATGTCTCGACGCGGCCCTCGACGCCGGTGTCGGCGACCCCGAGGGTCGACTATGCGCCGGGCAGCTACAACCTGCTGTTCCGGGCGGGGGAGACCGAGAAGCAGGTATGGATCTGGATCTACAACGACAGCCACGACGAGGACCCGGAGACGTTCGAGGTGGTGCTGTCGAAGGCACAGGGCGCGCCGGTGGGCGACGGGGTTGCGGTCGGGACGATCGTGAACGACGACCCGATGCCGGCGGCGTGGCTGGCGCGGTTCGGTCGCACGGTGGCGGAGCAGGCGCTGGACGGGATCGCGGGCCGCATGACGGCGGACCGCACGCCGGGCATGCAGGGCTCGATCGCCGGGCAGGCGCTCTCGTTCGATCCGGCGGCCAAGGACAGCGCGGCTCTGGCCCACATGGCCGCCGGGTCTCAGGCCTTCGGCATGACCGAGTCTCCGGCGCTGGCCGAAGTCGCGCAGGCGTTCGGCGGTCACTCCAGCCGATTCGGCGCGGGCGGCATCGGTCATGATGCAACCGGCTTCGGTGCCGGCCCCGGATCGTTGTCCGGGGCAGGCGGGGCCGGCTTGGCGCAATCGCGGACCATGACGGCGCGCGACGCCCTGCTGGGCAGCAGTTTCTCGCTGACCGGCGCGACGGACGGCTCGGGCGGCAGCGTGGCGTTCTGGGGCCGGGCGGCGCAGGGCGGCTTCGACGGCCGCGAGGGGACGTTCTCGCTCGACGGCGCGGTCACCACCGGCATGCTGGGGGCGGACTATGCGCGCGGCAAGTGGCTGGTCGGGCTGGCGCTCGCGCAAAGCGAGGGCGAGGGCGAATACCGCGACACCGATGTCAGCCCCCGTCCCGACGGCCAGAGCTGCCCCGACGGCGTGGACAGCGGTCTTTGCAACGACGCCGTGCGCGCGGGCGACGGCAGTGTGGAGGCGTCGCTGACGGCGGCGATCCCCTATGCGGCGTTGCAGGCTTCGGAGCGTCTGAAGCTCTGGGGCGCGGCGGGTTACGGTTCGGGCGAGGTGACGCTCAAGACCGCGATGGGCGGCAGCTACAAGTCCGACACCACCTGGAGCATGGCGGCGGCGGGGCTCAGGGGCGACCTGCTGGCGCCTCCGGCCGAGGGTTCCGGCCCGGCGCTGGCGGTGACCTCGGACGCGCTGTGGACGCGGAGCTCGTCTGAGAAGACTCGCGACCTGGCGGCGTCGGACTCCGACGCGACCCGGCTGCGGCTCGGCCTGGAGGGCAGCTACCGCATGGCGCTCGACGGAGGCGGCAGCCTCGTGCCCAAGCTCGAAATCGGCGCGCGCCATGACGGCGGCGACGCGGAGACCGGCTTCGGGGTCGAGCTCGGCGGCGGGATCGCGTGGACCGATCCCAAGCTGGGTCTGTCGCTCGACGTTTCGGGGCGTACGCTGATCGCGCACGGCAACGACGACCTGAAGGACCGGGGCTATGCGGCCTCGCTCGCCTTCGATCCCGACCCGGCGACGCGGCGGGGACCGTCGCTCAGCCTGCGCCAGGAGTTCGGCGGACAGGCCAATGGCGGCTTGGATGCCCTGTTCCAACCTGCGACGCTGGAGGACCGCACGGGCAGCGAGGCGACTTCCCGCTGGGCGCTGGAGGCGGCGTACGGCTTCCCGGCCTTCGGCGGGCGCTGGACCGGCAGCCCGCATGCCGGGCTCGGGCTTGCGACCGGCGCGCGCGACTACAGCCTCGGCTGGCGGTTGACGCCAGAGGCCGCGAACGCGCCCGATATGTCCTTCGGTCTCAGGGCGACCCGCCGGGAGAGCGCCGCGCAGACGCCGGAACACACGGTCGGGGTCGAGATTACAGCCCGCTGGTGAGCGGGGTGTCTCGGGATGGCGGCGTCCCGCCGGAAGCCGCCCGAACGCGATGGCGTGCGGGCGTGGCGGTTTCTGCGGACCGTCGCGGACTACCGGGCGGCATGGCGGTACGCGCCTGGTGCTTCATCCGCGCGAGCAAGGCGTACCGCAATGCGTGGCAGCGGCGCCGGCCGCAGCCCGGGCTGCCGGAACGCGCACCCTTCCCGGTGCGGCTCCAGACGTCGGTAAGCGCCGCGCGATTACCCTTGTTGACGGGTGACGCCCGGGATTGTCGGGGTGAAGTTCCAGGGCATGAGTTCGTCGATGCGTGACACGGGGTGCATGTCGATGATCCGGCGCAGGGTGTCGGTCAGGTAGACCTGCGGATTGACGCCGTTGAGCTTGCAGGTGCCGATCAGGCTGGCGCACCGCGCCCAGGTCTTGGCCCCGTCGTCGCTGCCGGCGAAGAGCGCGTTTATTGTAAGCGCCGCGCCTTGCGGGTCGCCGCCGCGCGCCGCGCCGGTCAGCATTTTCTGACGGTCCAGACGACCCTGCCGACGATGTGGGCCTCCTCGGCGAGGCAGGTATAGGGCTCGTAGTCGGGGTTGGCGGAGTGGAGGCGGAGCCTGGGCGGCTCGGCCCGGGGCATCACCTCGACGCGCTTGACCACCAGCCCCGAGCCGTCCCACAGCACCGCCATCTCGCCGGTGCCGGGGGTGCGCCGGGCGAGGTCGACCAGCAGCCGGTCGCCGTCGGAGATCAGCGGCTCCATGGAATCGCCGCGCGCGCGGAGCACGCGCAGGCTGCCGGGATCGGCGTCGGCCTCGTGGCGGATCATGCCCTCGGGCAGGTACCAGCGCGCCTTCTCGGTGGCGAACTCCTCGTTGAGCGCGCCGGGACCGGCGGCGGCCTCGACCGCCATCTCGGGGATGGCGACGAGCGGCGCGCCGGGCGGCGGCGCGGTGCGCCGGCGGCGCTTCTGCGGCCTGCGCCGGGGCGCTTGCGCCTGGCGCAGCTCGGAGGCCTTGCAGCCGAGCAGCTTCGCGAGGCTCTCGGCGTCGGCATGGCCGAGCGCCTTGGGCGTGCCGCGCTCGATGAACTGGTGCAGGTAGCTCGGGCTGCGGCCGATGGCGGCGGAGGCCTCCTTCATGGTGAGGCCCTTCTGCCATAGCAGGTCCCTGATTTTTTGTCGTAGCGGGTCGCGTTGCATGGTGGGTGCCCGTATGTGCTGCGTTCAACAGTAGTGTATTCAAGACCGAAATATATTGTCAAGCCGGATTGTTCCACTTACGTTCCGGCGCATGACGCACTACCGCACCCACCTGCTCGACGCCATCGACGCCCACAGGGCGCGGCACGACATGAGCCGCACCCGCTTCGGGCGGAAGACGATGAAGGACCCGACCTTCGTCTTCCGGCTGGAGAAAGGGCGCAACCCGCGCCTCGATACGGTCGACAGGCTGCTGGCGAAGATGGGCCATGAGCCCGTCGGCCAGCGCTTCCGGGACGAGGTCGCGGCGTTTCTGGCCGTCACCGGCATGAAGCGCTCGGAGTTCGGTCGCGAGGTGAACGGCAACCGGTCTTTCGTGACCTGGCTGCTCGATGGCGGCCTGCCCCGGCTCGCCACCATGGACGAGGCGCACGCGCTGATGGCCGGGCATACGACGCCGGAGCAGCGCGAGGCGATCCGGGCGGCGATCGAGGACGGGGAGCCGGCGGGTCCGGTCGGGGAAGAAGACGATGAGGAGATCGAGATGGCCGAGGACGGCTACATGAGCACCGAGGAGGCGGCGGCGTATCTGAAGCTGTCGGAGCGCACGCTCCAGAGTTACCGGGGCAGCGGCAAGGGACCGCCCTTCAGCCGCTTCGGCAACCGGGCGCGCTATCTGCGCTCGAAGGTGGTGGCCTGGGGCCGGGAGCGCGAGGCGCGCTCGACCGCCGAGGCCGACGAGAAGGCCCGCGAGGCCGGGAAGAACGACCGCGGAAAGACCGCGGCGGCCCCGCCGGCGGACAAGGACGACACCGGGAAGGGAGATTCGTGATGGCCGCAGACACTCACGACCGAAGGAAGCGCGCGCTGCGCATCGTCGTGGGCGCGATCCTCGCGCTCGCGCTGGCGCTGCTGGGCATCGACGCGGCGCTGGCGACTTCGGACACCACGTTCACGGGTCCGCTGGACACGGTGACGGGCATGGTGTCGGGCACCGGCGGCCAGCTCGCGGCGGCGCTTGCGGTGGGCGCGGCGCTGGTGGGCTCGGTGCTGCGCTTCAACGCGATGCAGCTGCTCGGCGCCGTCGGCGTCGGGGTGGCGGCGGGCGCCGGCACCGGCATCGTCACCGGCCTCGTCGGCACGGCGATCGTCTGAGGGTCCGGTGAACGACACCGCGCGCCATGCGATCCCGCGCCGCCTCGACGATCCGGAGCGCTGGCTGTTCTGGACCTTCGACGAGGCGGCGGCGCTGCTGGGTCCCGCCGTGCTCGGGCTTGCCGCCAACCAGTTCGTCATGGGGCTGGTTGCCGGCATCGCCGGCTGGCTGGTGCTGCGCCGCGTCAAGCGCGGCGGCGGGGCCAACATCGCGCTCTATGCGCTCTACTGGTTCCTGCCGGAGTTCGTGCTGCGCCTGCGGGGCACGCCGCCCAGCCATGTCAGGCGGTACACGGCATGAGGCGCAAGGCGATGGACGCGGAGCGCCGCCGGGCGCGGGACACGCGAGTGGTGCTGGCGGGCCTGCTGGCGCTCTCGGTGCTCTCCAACCTGGTGCTGGCGCACGGTCTGGCGAACCGCGAGCGGGTGACGGTTCTCCTTCCCGCCGTCTCGGGTCCCGCCTGGGAGGTGGGGGAGAGCTGGGCCGGGCGGCGCTATCTGGAGGATGCGGCGCGCACGGCGGCGGTGACGCTCTTGACGCTGACGCCGGAGAACGCGGCGCATGTGCGCGAGGCGGCCGCCCGTCTGGCCCACGCCGAGGCGCGGGGCGCGATCGGCGCCTGGGTGGCGGCGGAAGCCGAGCGGATGGCGCGGCGCGACCTCTCGACCGCGTTCTACCCGAGGAGCATCGAGAGCGACGGGCGCGACCTCAGCGCCGAGATCGCGGGCGAGCTGGTGACCTGGATCGGGCGCGAGGAAGCGTTCCGCCAGAAGCGGCGCTACCGCCTCGCCTTCCGCATCGACGCGGGCCGGCTCGCGCTGCTGCGTTTCGAGCAGATGGAGGATGGAAAATGAGCACCGCATCGGCGGTATCGCGGCCGTGCGCAAGAACGCGGCGGGGTCGAATCGCTGCGATGGGCGCGGCACTCCTTATATATGGCGCGTTCTCCGCGCCCGCGTTCGCGATGGAGGGCGCCGGCATGGGTGTCGCCGGCATGGGTGTCGCCGGCATGGGTGTCGCCGGCATGCATGTCTCCGGCACGAGTGTCTCCGGCACGAGTGTCTCCGGCACGGGGGTCTCCGGTACGCGTGTCCTCGAGGCTGCGGACCATGCCGAGCTCTCGGCGGGGGTCGCGGCGTCCGGGGTGGTTCGCATCGCGCTGGAGGGCGACCGCATCGCGCGGGCGGTCCGCGGCGCCGGCCGCTTCGAGATCGAGCACGAGCCAGCGAACGGCGACCTCTATCTGCGGCCCCTGGACAATGCGGCCGGCGAAGCGGACCGGAGCGCGGAATCCGCGGCGGCGCCCGAAACCGCGCCTGCGGTGCTGTTCGTGGGCACCGAGAAGGGTTTTACCTACCGGCTGACGCTGACGCCCGTCGCGGGCGGCCCGGCGCAGGTGTTGATCCGCAACCCGGCGGTGTCGAACTCGGCACCCCCGGCGGCGATCTCCGCCGACCGGCGCATTGGCGCGCTGGTGCGGCTGGTCCGCGCGGCGGCGCGGCGCGAGCCGCTTGCCGGCTATGGGGTCCATGCCGGAGGCGCGGCCGCCGGCACGCGTGTCTCCGGATTGACAATCATCGAGACCTGGCGGGGACCGCGCTTCTCGGCGCTCGTGTTCGAGGCCGGCCCTTCGGCGTCCGAAGGCGCGGAGGGCGCCGCGGACCTCGCCGGGACCATCGGCGGACTGCCGGGCATCGGCCGCACCGGGGACGGCGTCCGTCTTGCCGCTCTCTGGCTGGCGGCGCCCGGCACCGGCCCCTCGGGCGGCAGGCTCGGGGTGGCGGCGTTCGAGGACATCCCGGCCGGCGGTCCGAGCCACGCGGGAGACTCCCGATGAACGCGCCCGGTCCGACCGCGCGCGACGGCGAGTCGCGCCGCGCGCGGCGCAACCAGCTGGTGCTGTTCTCCGTGATCGCGGCGGCGGTGCTGATGGTGTTCGCGTTCTGGCTCGCGGCCGGCGGCGGCGGTCCGCCCCGGCCGGAGGCGCGGATCGATGCCGAGCTAGCGACCCCGGGGACGGCGGAGGAGAGCTGGACGCGGCGCTCGGAAGCCCGGCTCGGCGCGATGGACGCGCGGCTGCGCGACATGGAGACCGAGGCGAAGCGGGTGAAGCAGGAGAACGAGCGCCTGCGGCAGCGCCTCGCCGCCAACGCCGAGGACGCGAAGAGCACCATCGACAGCCTCGCGGCGAAGATCGGCGAAATGGAGCGCGCGCGGGCGGGCGAAGCGGCCGGCTCGACGGACGGCGCGTCTTCCGGCGAGCTGTTCCGGCGGGGCGCCGGACAGCGCAACGCCCCGGCGGCCGGCAATGCCGGGGCCGGGCGCGAGGCTGCACCCGCGGCTGAGCCGGGGGCCGGGTCGAAGGCTGAGCCTTTGATCGAGACCTTCCGGCTCGACGGTGCGGGGGAGCTGTTCGAGGCGCCTCCCGCGAGGGATATCGGCGCCTGGCTCCCCGCCGGGAGCCATGCGGAGGCGATCGTGCTGGCCGGCGTCGACGCCTCGGCCGGGGTCTCGTCCCAGGGCGACCCGCGCCCGGTGCTGCTTAGGATCCTCGGCCCGGGCTGGACCGCGGCGGACGACGGCAGGGCGCTCGCCGTCGATATCGACGGCTGCACCGTGACCGGCGCCGCGCACGGCGATCTCTCGTCGGAGAAGATCTACGCGAGGCTGAGGACGCTCACCTGCGCCGGAGACGAGCCCGGCACGGTGCGGGAGACGGAAGTCGCGGGGTTCGTCGCCGGCGCCGGCAAGACCGGGGTGCGCGGCCCGGTGGTGAGCCGCGAGGGCGCGCTGGTCGAGAAGGCATTCCTGGCAGGCCTGGTCTCCGGGCTCGGCGAGGGGGCGGCCAGCGCGTTCGCGCCACAGGCGGTCGCCACCGGCGCCGGTGCGGTGGTGTCCGGCACGAGTGTCGCCAACACCAGCTTCGAGGAGATCGGCCGGGCGGGGCTCGGCTCGGGCGCGTCGTCGGCGGGCCGCAAGGTGGCCGACTACCTGATCCGCCGCGCCGAGCAGTACCAGCCGGTGATCCAGCTCCAGGCCGGGACCCGGGTGACGGTGGTGTTCATCGAGGGCGCCTGGCTCGACGGCAGGACCGAAAAGAAGGGGAAGACAAATGGCTGAACGGAAACGATGGGCCGCCCTCGCGCTGATGGCGGCCACGGCCGCGCTGGCGCTGGCGGGCTGCTCGGCGAGCCATGTCGGCGACGACTGGCAGTGTCCGCTGGCGCAGGGGAAGGTATGCGCGTCCGTCGCCGCCGCCGACCCGGCGGTCCCGAAGACGCTCGCGCCGTTGACGCGGGGCGCGGCGAACCCCGCCCATGACGTCCCATTCTACCGGCGGAGCGGCGGCCGGATCGCGGCGGATGAGCCGGCCTGCGAATCGGATTGCGATCCCTTCGCCTGGCTCGGGGCGCTGTTCGCGGGCATCGCCGATGCCGGTTCCGCGGATCCGGGAACGGCGGTCTCGCGGCGAAATAGCCATGCTGCGACCGCCGATCCGAGTGCCAACCCCGCCGCGCCGGCACCGGGCGCCGCTCATGATCCCACCGCCGCTGCCGGCCATCCGGCCTCCGGAGCTTACGCGACCGATTCCACGGCGATCGCGCCGGGGGAGCCTGAGAATGCGCCGCCTCCGGCAAGGGACGGGGCGGGTGGGACCGCGGGCACCGAAGACGCACCCGGTCCGGCGTTCGATGACGCGCTCCGCACCGGCGAGGTGGTGGCGCGCATCTGGATCGCGCCCTTCGTGGATGAAGACGGCATCTACCGCGAGGGGGCGTATGTACGCGCGGTGATTGCCCCGGCCGCCTGGAGGCTGCCGTGACCGCTCTCGCGCGCCGGCTGCTCGACCTGTTCGAGGGCCCGGCCGGGCTCGAGCCCTGGTCGCCGCCCGAGACCGGGGCGGCGCTCTGCGAGCTGCTGCCCTGGCGCGCCTTCGACGAGCGCGGCGAGCTCTACGTCAACGCGGGCTCGGTCGGGTTCGCGATCGAGATCCCGCCCTTCGCCGGCATCGACGCCGAGACGCTGGGCGCGCTGGCGGGCACGCTGGCCGATGCCGCGCCCGAGCGCTGCACGGTGCAAGTGATCCACTGGGCGAGCCCGCGCTTCGGCGCGGCGCTGGATGCCTGGGCCGGGCCGCGCGGGCACGCGGGTCCGGTGCAGGCCGGCATGGCGCGCCGCAGGCTCCGCCTCCTCGAAGGCGCGGGCTGGCGTGCGCTGCATCCGGGCGGGCCGCCCTTCACGCTCGCGGACTACCGGGCGTTCGTCTGCGCCTCGCTCGCCGGCCCGCCCGGCCCGGCGCCCGAGACCGCGCTCTCGGCCTTCCGCCGGGCGCTCGAAGGGACCCTGGCCTCGGCCGGGGCCGCGACGCGCAGGCTCGGCCCCGACGCGCTCTTGTCGCTGGCCTCGGAGTTGATCGCGCCCGCGGTCGCGCCCGACGAGGAAGCGGGAACGCCCACCTCGCTGCACCGCCCGCACCGGCGCTGGTCGCCGCGCGATCCGCTCCATATCCAATGCGCCGCTCCCGGCCGGGCGCTCACCGTCGCGCCCACCGGGCTGGTGTTCCACGACGGGGGACCGCCCCGGTCCGCGAACGGCGGGGACACGCGTGCCGGCGACACGCGTGCCGGCGACGTGGCCGTGAGGGTGCTGACGGCCGCGACCTTCCCCGAGGTCTGGCCGGGCTGGCGCGGCAACGCGCTGATCGGCGACTTCCACCGCGACTTCCTGCAGCCCGGCTGCCCGGTGCTGACCTGCCTCACGATCATGACCGGCGAGGCGGCGGACGGCGAGAAGGCCTTCCTCAAGTCGGCGCGCGCGATGCAGCAGGCCGGCACCGGCATCGCGAGATACCTGCCGGGGCTCCCGGAGAAGGCCAGGGACTGGCAGTTCGTCACCGAGCGCCTCAAGGACGGCGAGCGCCTGGTCAGGGCCTGCTACATGGCGGCGGTCTACGCGCCCCTGGACAGTCTCGACGAGGCCGAGCAGGCGGTCCGCGCGATCTATCACGGCCAGGGGTGGCGCGTCAGCGCCGAGCGCTACGTCCAGCTCCCCTCCTGGCTCTCGTGCCTTCCCATGGTCCCGGCCGGCGGGCTCGATGCCGACCTCGCGCGCATGGGCAGGATGAAGACCCTGCTCACCTCTTCGGCCGTCAACCTCGCGCCGGTACACGGCGAGTGGCGGGGACAGCCGATGAACCCGGACAACCCGCCCGCGCTCTTCCTGATCGGGCGAAGAGGCCAGCCCGCCGCCTGGTCGCCCTTCGCCAACGAGGCCGGCAACTACAACGTCGCCGTCACCGGCAAGTCCGGTTCGGGCAAGTCGGTGCTGATGCAGGAGCTGATGACCGGCATCGTCGGCGCCGGCGGCGAGGCCGTGGTGATCGACGACGGAAGGTCGTTCCAGCACACAGCGGAAGCGCTGGAGGGCGCGTTCATCGCCTTCGGCAAGGACCCGGCCTGCCTCAACCCCTTCGCCATGATCGATGCCGGAACCGCCAACCATGACGGCGACTACCGCGAGGAGTGCTTCGCCATGCTGGCCGGCGTGATCGGGCGGATGGCGAGGCGGCGCGGTTCGATCGACGACATCGAGGCGGCGCTGATCGCGGAAGCCATCGCGGCGGCCTGGGACGAAGCCGGCAACGCGGCCGATCTCGGCACGGTGCGGGGCCATCTGGCGAAGCGCGACGACCGCCGCGCCGCGGACATGGCCACCTCCCTCGGTCCCTGGTGCCCGGGCGGCGCGATGGGGCGGCTGTTCGCGGGCTCGAACGTCCCCGACCTGGAGAACGCGCTCACGGTGTTCGAGCTCGCGGAGCTCAAGGGCCGCGGCGACGTCCAGGCGGTGGTGCTGATGCTGGTGGTCTTCCTCGCCACCCAGCGCATGTATCACGGGCCCCGCACGCGGGCGAAGGCGATCGTCATCGACGAGGCTTGGGACCTGCTCTCCGGCGAGGACAGCCGCGCCTTCCTCGAAGGTGCCGCAAGACGGGCCCGCAAATACCGCGGCTCCCTCATCACCGGCACGCAGAGCGTCAACGACTACTACGCCAACCCCGCGGCCCGCGCCGCCTGGGAGAACTCGGACTGGGTGATCTTCCTCGCCCAGAAGGACGAGTCGGTCGAGCTGCTGAAATCCGAGAAGCGCATCCATTGCGATCCCGGCATGGAGCGCGCGCTCAAGAGCCTGACCACCGCCGAGGGGCGCTATGCGGAATTGCTGCTGCACGGTCCCGACGGCTGGCGGGTCGCCCGCCTCGTGCTCGACGCCTGGTCGGTGGCGCTCTTCTCATCGCGCGGCCCCGCGTTCGCCGCGGTCGAGCGGCTCAAGGCCGAGGGGCTCTCCACCGTCGAGGCCATCGACCGGCTCGCCGGGGACGGTCCCCTGGCGGACGGCGCACCCGAAACGCCTTCGACCGGCGCCGCAACCATTCCCCAACCCCGACCCGAACGAACCGAAACCGAAGGAGAGCGCGAATGAACCCACGAACCGAGGATGCCCGGCGGGAGACCTCCGCCGCGCCCGGCGATGCCGGCGGGCGCCTCGCCTGGCCGGGCGATCCGGAAGGGATCGCCGCCGCCGACATCGACTTCGAGGCGCTGGCGCACGTGCTGGCCAACACCTGCCGCTTCGGCGGGCGCACCCGGCAGTACCACTCGCTGGCGGCGCACGCCGTGGTCGCGAGCGAGGAGGTCGAGGCGCTCGACGGACTCGGCGACGACGAGCGGCGAATGCTGGCGCTCCACGCGCTGATCGCGGACGCGCCGTCGGCGTGGCTCCGGGGCGAACCCTCTTCTTCCCAGCGCACGGCGAAGCTCGCCGCTTCCATCGAAAGCGCGGTGCGCGAGGCGGCGGGGCTCGATCCGATGCTCGACGAGGAGTCCGCGGAGCTGCTGCGCTTCGTCTTCCGCATGACGGCGGCGGCGGAGCGCCGCGACCTCGCGGACGCCGATGCCGGCCCGGGCGCGGCGTTTCCGCCGCTGAGGCGGCGCATCCGCGCGGTGGGTCCCGGCCGGGCCGCAAAACTCTGGCTCGCCCGCTTCCGGGCGCTCTCGGGTCCGCCCCGGAGCGGTGACGCACAGGCAGGACAACCCGACGGGAAGGAGAACGGCGATGCCGCGAGCATGCGGACGGAACGGCAAGCGGAGGAACCGGACGATGGCGCCGCGCGGCAGGCGGCGTGATAGCCGGGGCCGGAAGATGACGCACGCGCCGTCGATTCAGGTGGTACGGGACGCCGAGGAGGTGTTCCGCGCGGCGATCCTGGCGGGCGTGCTGTCCGCCGAGCGGGCGCACCGGAACTGGGCGGGCCACTACCTCTACATGTTCCATGACGAGGACGGCACCGCCTGGTTCAAGCACCGCGACACCCGCGCCTACGTGTCGATGACCGCGCGCCAGCGCGCGGCGGGATACAGGCGGTGAGCGAGGTCCGCGTACTGGTCTCCGCCGTCCTGCTGGCGGCGGGCGTCGCGGCCGCGGTCGCGGCGGGGGTAATGCGGGTCACGACCGACCGCGGCCCTCATATCGCGAGCGTCCGCCTCTCCGAGCTCGCGGCGGAGCATGCGGAGAGGGCCGCGCGGGCGGGCATGCCGGCGGAGGAAATCCGGGAGTCGACGCGCGCCTGGGCGGCGGCGCTGGAGCGGGCGCTCGGCGATATCGCCGAACGCCGGCGCGTGGTGCTGCTGCCCTCCCGCGCGGTCGCCGCCGGCGCGCCGGACGTCACCGACCTCGTCCGTCTCGTGGTCGAGGAGAGGCTGAGGCACGCCGGCTCACCGGCGCGAGTGTCTCCGGCACCAGTGTCTCCGGCGCGAGCGTCCGGCGGGGAGGCCCGGCCGTGAGCGCCCTCCGGATCGGGATCCGGGGCATGCGGGCGATCTTCGCCGACCGCCGTCTCGGCGGCGAACGCGCCTGGGCCGGGCTCGCGCTCATGGCCGTGGCGGCCGCGCTGTGGCTGGCGGCGGCCTCGCGGGTACACGTGAACGCGAGCTGGTCGGACGACGCCTGGGGCTATCTGGTGCTGCCGGTCGGCGAACCCGCCATCGGCGACACGGTGCTGTTCGAGCCGCCGGCTTCCGTGGGCTCGCGGGTGCCCTATCTCAAGACCGTGCGCGGCCTGCCGGGCGAAGCGGTAACCGTGGACCCGGACGGGACGGTGCGGATCGACGGTGCGCCCGTCGCGCGCGCGAAGAGCCACGCTCTCGACGGGCGGCCGCTCGAAGTGGTCCGGCCGGGCGTCATTCCCGAGGGCCATTATTACGTCCACGCCGGTCATCGCGACAGCCACGACAGCCGCTACGCGGAGATCGGGCTGGTGCCGCGCGAACGCATCCTCGGGCGCGCGCTGGCGCTCCCCGACCTTCCCTGGCTCGGTCTCGAAGGCCCGCTGGTGGGGTCGGAGGATGCCGGCCCGGCGGCGGAGACACGCGCGCCGGAGACACGCGCGCCGGAGACACGCGCGCCGGAGACACGCGTGCCGGAGACACTCGTGCCGGAGACGCGGCGATGATGCGCCTCCCGCCCATCCGGTCCCTCGCGGCCGTCTGTCTCGTGGCGATGTCGGTCGCGGCGTCGGCGTCTCCGTTGACCGCGAAGGACCTCGGCGTGCGCGGCGCGAGCTGGCCGGTCGCCGAGCCCGATCTTCTCGTGGAAATCGAGGCGCGGCTCCACGAATTGCAGCGCTCCGGCGCGATGGCGCGCTTCGAGGCGGAGGCGCGCGATCGCGCACGCAGGCGGCTGGAGGAGCCGGAGCCCGTGGCCGGCATCGCGCCCGCGCGCCTGGCGCGCTCGCGGATGTTCGACCCCTCGATCGAGGTGGCCAGAGATATCCGCGCGGCGGACGGCACCCTGATCGCCGCCGCCGGAACGCGGATCGACCCGTTCGCCTACGCCCCGCTCACCCGCGATCTCCTCTTCGTCGACGGCCGGCGCGCTGCGGAAATCGCCTGGGCGCTGGCGCACGGCAGGCCGTCGAAGATCGTGCTGCTGGCGGGGCGTCCGCTCGATCTCGCGCGGCGCCACGGGCGGCCGTTCTTCTTCGACCAGGGCGGGCGGCTCGCCGCGCGCTTCGGCATCGCCGCCACGCCCTCGCTGGTGAGCCGCGACGACACTCGTGCCGGCGGCGCGCATCTGCGCATCGACGAAATCCCCCTCGACCACGAAATCGTGCGCGACCCCGCGACCGCCGATGAAGGAAATCCCGTTCGATGAAGCCCCTCCGTCTCCTCCTGCTGGCGGCCGCGCTGCTTGCCCTCCCGCCGGCCGGGCCGGCGTCGGCGCAGACCTGCACCGGGCGCTTCGTCAATCCCATCGCCGACGTCTGTTGGGAGTGCCTGTTCCCGATCTCGATCGGACCGATCCGGATCGGCGGCGCGTCGGGTGCGCCGGATACGCCGAACCCCTCGTCGCCGATCTGCTTCTGCGGCTCGCCGATCCCGCGCATCGGGCTCTCGCTCGGGGTGTGGGAGCCGGCACGGCTGGTGGACGTGACGAGGACGCCGTGGTGCTTCCCCAATCTGGGCGGCCTCACCATCGACCCCGGCCTGCCCGCCGCACGGGGCCGCACCGGGTCTTCCGGCGGCGACGGCGCGGCGGGCTCGGTGTGGCATGCACATTACTATGTGTATCCGCTCTTGAGCTGGATCGGCGCGCTGCTCGATCTCGGCTGCCTCGAAGGCGGCGGGCTCGACATCGCCTGGACGTCGGAGCTCGACCCGGCCTGGCTCGACGACGAGCTGTCCTTCCTGCTCAACCCCGAGGCCGCGCTGTTCGCCAATCTGCCGGCCCAGGCGGCCTGCGCCGCCGACTGCGCGGCCGCCTCGGCCGGGCTCCCGCTCGATCCGCTCTTCTGGTGCGCGGGCTGCCAGGGCGGGATGTATCCGCTGACCGGCAACGTGGCGGCCCATGTGGGCGGCGTCCAGGCGTCCCTGCTGGCGGCCCAGCGCCTCGTTTATCGCCTGCACCGCGCCGGGCTCGCCTGGGGCACCTCGGGCTCGGCCGCGCTCTGCGGACGCTACCCGATGCCGATCATGAAGAAGAGCCAGTACCGCTGGCAGATGACCCAGCCGGTGCCGGCGACGGCGCCTGCCACCGGCTGCAATCCGACGGGGCGTTCCTCGGTGCTCTGGGAGTCGCTCCGCGAGCTGCCGGTCTCCGGCGAGAGCTTCGGCTACCTGCTGTGGGCCAAGCGCAACTGCTGCATATTGTGAGGACGGCGGAATGACCCTCGGATACATCCACCGGATCGTTGTCCGCATCGTCGCCGCGGCGGCGATTGCGGTCTCCGTTGCGCCGGCCTGGGCCGGGGAGCCCTCGCCGGAATCGCAGGCGCGCGATCTCGCCGCCGAAGTCATGCGCGGGGCCGGCAGCGGCGATCTCGGCGCTTGGACGCGGGACATCGTCGGTCGCGCCCTGGAACGAGCCGGCGAGGCCGCGTCGAAGACCGCCCGAACCACCGAAGCCGGCAGCCCCGACGCCTCCTCTGCTCCGCTTCCGGCCGAGCGCCACGCGGCGCGGATCGGAAAGATTCTCGCCGGGGGCCCGAACCCGGCCGGGATCATCGTCTTCATGAGCCTCTCGGTGCCGGCCGCGAGCTGGCAGCAGTGGGCGCGGGAAGCCGCACGGGCAGACGCGGCGGGACACGCCGGTCCGCCGCTGGTGCTGCGCGGCGTCGGTCCGGAGGGTCTCCGAGCGACCGTCAATGCGGTGGGCGTCCGCCTCGGAGGCGCGGAAGCCGGGGTCGCCATCGACCCGCGCCTGTTCCGGCTCTTCGGCGTCGACCGGGTGCCGGCGGTGGCCGTGGTGCCGGAGGGCGTGCCGCCGTGCCGCAGCCGGGGCTGCGCCGATGACCCTCCCCCTCCCCACGACCTGGTGACAGGCAACATCGGGCTCGTCGCCGCGCTGGAAGCGATCGCCGCCGAGGGCAATGCCGGGCGCGAGGTGGCACGACGGGTCCTGGAACGCCTCGAAGGTAAGCAATGACCGACATGACCAAACCGACGCATTCCCGGGCGAGCCGGATAGATGTTGCGATCGAGCGCACGATCGGGTTCGTCCGGTTTCTGGCCTGGACCGCGATGCTGGTCCTCTGGTGCGTGCTGCTCTGGATGTTTCTTGCCGACGCGTCGTGGGCGGAGGATCCCAAGGCCGCCGCCCGCGCCATCGGCCAGGCCGGCACGGCGGCGGCGGGCGCGATCGCGCGCGACGGATCGAGCGCCGCGGCGGTGCCGGGCTATGCCGGGACGAACCCGCCCGAGCGCGGTATCGGCGCGAACGACCTTGAGGATGCGGCGCGGGCGCGCCTTGCCGACCCGGACGATCCGGGCGGCGCGGCCGGGCGCAGCATGATCGAGGGCATGACGGCACGCCCGCCCGCGAGCGTGACGGCATCCGATCCCATGGTGCAGAGATCGGAAACCATCGCGGCGTCGCCCCGGTCTTCGGCGCACGGGGCGGACGATCTCGCGTCGGGCGGCGTCGCCGACTGCGGCGCCGGTGTGGCCGACGCGGAGAGCGGCGGCGCGTGCGGCGCGGTGTCCTATTGCGTCGGCGCCGGCTGCGAGACGGTGGCGCCGGCGGGCAACACCGGCTTCGTCGGTGCGGCGGCGCGGCTCAACATGGTGCTGGAAATGGGCACGGACGAGTTCGACCGCGGCAATCTCCGCTTCTTCACCGGAAAGCGCCGGGCCTGCCGCATCCGCTGGGGCGGGCTCGCCAACTGCTGCAGGAACTCGGGCCTGCTGGTCGGTCTCGCCAACTGCTCGGCGGCCGAGATCGAGCTCGGCAAGCAGCGCCACGCCGGCAACACGCATTATCTCGGCACGCGCTGCGCGAAGCGCATCTTCGGGGTCTGCCTGAAGCGCGAGCGGGTGTGGTGCGTGTTCACGTCCAAGCTCGGGCGCATCCTGCACCAGCAGGCGCGGCCCCAGCTCGGCATCGGCTGGGGCAGCTGCCGGGGCTTCAGCGTCGCCGAGATCGAGCGCATCGACTTCGACGGGCTCGACCTCACCGAGTTCACCGAGAACCTCGTCGACGGGGGAAAAGAGCCCTCGGTGTCGCTGCCCGACAAGGGCGGCACGCAGACCTTCATGCGCGACCGCGTGCGCGACTTCTATGGGAGGAGTCCGTGATGTCGCTCGCCCCCGCACGCGCCGTCGGGCGCGCGATCCCGCGCATCCTCGCGGCGCTCGGCGTCTGGGCCGCCCTCGGGGCCTCCGCGGAGGGCGGGGACACTCGTGCCGGCGAGTGGCGCCCCTGGTGCGGCGAGCCGGACGAGACCTCGCTCGGCTGGCACTTCTACTGCGACCGCGAGGAGGAGGCGGACGATCGACCGCCGCCGCCCGAACTCTCCGCACCGCCTCTCGCGCCCGGCAGCGCCGCGGCGCGCATCGCGGCGATGCGCGAGCGGCTGGAGGAGGCGCGGGCGGAGGCGATCCTCGATCCGGCGCCGGAGAAGGTCGCGGCGTACCTGGAACTGCAACGGGCGGCGCTTCAGCGGGCAGCCACCTTCTCCGACGCCTTCCGGCGCACGGTGTGGGCGACGCCCGGGCTCGACTACACGCTGACGCGGCCCGTGGGCGCGCTCGCCAAGCGGCTCTGGTCGGACGAGCGGCGGGCCGCGCGCGACGCCGCGCTCGCCAGGCTCGGGGAGCGCTACGGGCTGATCTATCTCGGCCATACCGACTGCGGCGGCTGCCGGGTGTTCGGGCCGCTCTTGCGTGCCTTCGCCCTCCGCCACGGGATCGACGTGCTGGCCGTCTCGATGACCGGCGGGAAGCTGGAGGGCTGGCCCGGGGCGGTGCCCGACAACGGGCGGGCCGCGCGGCTCGGGCTTGCGGGGTCGCCCGTTCCCGCCCTCGTGCTGTTCGACACGGCGACGAAGCGGGCGATGCCGGTCGGCTTCGGCGTGCTGGCGGAGGACCAGATCGCCGAGCGCATCTTCGTGCTGACGCAGATGGAGACCGGGAATGATTACTGAGCTGAAGAGACCTGCAATCAGTCCCGATGCGCGGCAGAACGGCTTCGCCTGTCCACGGCGCCGGTCGCGAGGCACATTCCTCCTGGTGGCCGCCGCGCTGACGGCAAGCCTCTTCGCGTCCGTCGTGCCCGCCCGCGCCGACGTTCTCTCTGAAATGCAGTCCTTCTGGCAGGGCACGGTCTCGAACGTCACCGGGCCGACGGCGTTCGACGGCCAGGCTTCGGGCCACTGGACGCTCGGCAACCTCTACATGCGCGCACCCGTGCGCTCGGAGCAGATCGCGACGGTCAACCTGCCCTCCTTCCGGGCGGGCTGCGGCGGCATCGACGCCTTCGCCGGCGCGTTCTCGTTCATAAACTCCGACCAGCTCGTGGCCTTCGGCCGGGCGGTGGCCCAGAACGCCGCCGGCTTCGCCTTCGAGCTGGCGCTGGAGACCATCTCGCCGGTGATCGCCGAGACCATGTCGAAGCTGCGCGCGCTCGCGCAGTGGGTGAACTCCCAGAATCTGAACAGCTGCGAGACCGCCCAGGCGCTGGTGGGCGCGGCATGGTCGAAGAACGACCGGGCGAGCGCGGCGATCTGCGCCGCGATCGGCACCAGCCAGGGGATATTCAGCGATTACGCCGCCGCGAAGCACGGCTGCGGCGCGGACGGCAAGAGGAACTCGACGCTGGCCAGTGCGTCGGGGGAGATGGCGGACCAGGTGCCGGTCAACGTCAACTACGCCTGGAAGGCGGTGCGCGCGTCCTCCTTCCTCTCCGGCGACACCGACCTTGCAGAGTTCGCCATGTCGGTCACCGGCACGATGATCGTCACCGCGCCCGTCTCCGACGGCGACAGCTCCGGTCCCCGGGTGCGCATCCTGGAGCCGCTGGCGCTCGACCGGCGGGTGACCGAGGTGCTGATGGAAGGCGGCGCCGAGCTTCCGGTCTACCGCTGCGACACCACCGACCTCTGCCTCAACCCGACGCTCGGGCGGCTGGCGATCCCGGCCGGCGGGGGCTTCCGGGGCCGGGTGGCGACGCTGCTGCGCGACCTGGTGGACGCGGTGCGCGCCGACACCGCGCCGGCGCCGGCCGCGCTCGGGCTGGTCAACCTCACCACGCTCCCGGTCTACCGGGTCGCCAACGTCGCCGCCGCCTATCGCGGCGCGGTGGTGGAGCACGAGATGGACGCGCTGGCCGAGGCGGTCGCGCTCGACGTGCTCCACGTCTGGATCTCCGACCTGCACCGGACGGTGGAGGAGCGCGCCGGCACGCTCGACATCGCCGACGGCGAGCAGCTGCGGCGCTGGCGCGAGTCGCTGCGGTCCAACCGCACGGCGCTGTCGCGCCACCGCGGCGAAGGGCTCCGGCGCTTCAACACCGCGCTCGGGACGATCGAGAAGCTGCGGCTGATCGAGACCGAGCTGGCGGGGGCGCTCTCGGCCGACCTCCGGGCCGCGCTGGCGTTCTCGCGCGGCGGCGCCGGGGCGGGGTCCCGGTAGCGATGTTCGAGCTCTTCACCCTCGGCGGCGGGACCTACCTGGTCGACCTGCTGAACGCGGTCGCGGCCATTACCGGCGGCGGGGCGTACATCCAGCTGGCCCAGATCGCCGGCGTCGGCGGCCTCGCCTGGGTGCTCTTCCGCACCGCCTTCGGCGGGTCGTGGAAGGACAACGCGAAATGGGTGCTGCTCTTCGTCGCCGTCTGGGGCGCGATGATCGTGCCGAAGGCCACCGTGCGCGTGGTCGACCGGCTCGACCCGGCGCTCGCGCCGGCGGTGGTGGCGAACGTGCCGGTGGGTCTCGCGCTCTTCGCCTCGGTGACCAGCCAGGTGGGCGACGGTCTCACGCGCCTGACCGAGCAGGCGTTCACGCTGCCCGACGACCTCGCCTACCGCCGCCACGGGCTGATCTTCGGCGCCAGGCTCGCCGCCAAGGCGACGCGGCTCGAAGTGACGGACGCGGTGTTCGCGCGGAACCTCCGCAACTATGCAAGACAGTGCGTGTTCCACGCGCTGCTGCTGGGCCACGTCTCGCCCGACGATCTCCGGGAGTCGACGGATCTCTGGTCGCTGGTGACCGCGACCGGCACGCCCTCGGCCGGGGCCTCGCCCGCGCGCATGGTGGAGTTCGCCACCCGGCAGGCCGCCTCGGGCACCGGCGCCACCACGGTCGAGCGGCAGATCGTCACCTGCCGCGACGCGGCGGGACAGCTGAACGCGCAATGGACCGCCGAGACGAGCCGGGCCGGCACGATCTTCGGCCGGCGCATCTTCCCGGACGCCAGGACCGATGCGCTTGCGCGCGCCGAGCTGCTGGCCTCGCTCCCGGCGGCGCACGACTTTCTCATAGGCGCATCGCGCTCGGCGGCCGACATCATGCGCCAGCAGATGGTGCTGAACGCGGTCCACGACGCCGGCGAGCAATGGGCGGCAGAAGCTGGCAACGCGGCCGCGCTCAGCGCCTATACCGAGGCGCGGGCCGAAGCCCAGACGGTCTCGGCCTACCGCGCCATCGGCCGCCAGGCCGAGACCTGGGTGCCGCTGCTGAAGATCGTCTTCGAATGCCTCTATATCGGCGCCTTCCCGATGGCGGTGCTGCTGATGCTGACCCCGGCGGGGACGGCGATATTCCGGAGTTACGTCACCGGGCTGGTCTGGCTCCAGTCCTGGGGCCCGCTCTACGCGATCCTCCACCGCATCTCGATGGGCGAGGCGGCCGAGCGCATGAGTGCGGCGGCGACGATGCCGGGCGGCGACATCGGCATCTCGCTGGTGGCGCAGGCCGGCATACGCGCGGTCGCCTCGGACGTGGCGGTGATGTCGGGATACCTCTCGATGTCGGTGCCCTTCCTCGCCGCCGCGCTCGCCTACGGGCTCTCCAAGGCGACCGTGCTCGCGACCTCGGTGCTGGCGGTCGGCCAGGACGCCGCATCGTCCGCCGCGCACGAGGGCGCCACCGGCAACATCTCGCTCGCCAGCACGGCGGCCGACGTCCACCGCTACGCGACGCTCGAAGGGCGCCAGATCCGCACCTCGGCGCATGTCGATGCGGACCGCCATGTCGGCTACACCCCGGGCGGGGCGCTCTTCACCGTGACCGGCGACGGCACCGCGGTGGCCGACCTGTCCCCGGCCACCAGCCGCATCCCGGCGGCCGGGATACGGATGTCGGAGGCGGTCACGACGCACTTCGAGACCCGCGCGGCGGAGGCCCGTTCCCTCTCGAATCATCTCTCGATGGAGGCCGGGAGTGCGCGCAACGCCGCCGTCACCGACGCCACCGCCATCATGGAGCGCTATGCCCGCGACGTCTCCACCGGCGAGGTCCATGCCAGGGGCGTCACCGAGAGCGAGAGCACGCAGGCCCAGGCGCTCGAATCGCACATGGAGAAACTCGCCGAGACGTCGGGGCTCTCCAGGAGCCAGGCGCTGATGCTGACCGGCGAGGCGAAGATCGGCGGAAGCTGGGACAAGATCGTGAGCCTCGGCGCGGGCGGCTCGGCCACCTGGCGCGGCCAGACCATCGAATCCGACGACTGGAACCGGGTGAAGGACTATGCCGAGAGCCACCAGGTGCTGGACCTCTGGTCCCGGGTGATGGACGCGTCCAGGCGCTACTCCACCAGCACCGGCGAGAGCGAGGCGGCGAGCCTGGACGAAAGTCTTTCCGCCAACCTCACCCGGATGCGGAGCTTCCAGGAGCGCGCCTCGATGGCGCACACGGAGTCCGAGAGCTGGTCGGAGCAGGCGGCGCGGACCGAGTCGCGCGCACAGGCGATCGACCGCGACCTCGGCCAGCCCTTCTTCGCCTGGCTCGCCGAAAGGCCGGGATCCGACGGGCGCCCCATCGGGGAGGCGGGCGCGCTGCGTCTCGGCGAGGTGCAGACGCCCGAGGACGTCGAGACGCTGCACCGCTACGCCGCCGCCTTCGCCGCCGAGCGCTTCCCCGCCCCCGCCGGGCCGGACCCGTCGGAGATCGGCGGCCGGGCCGAATACGACGCGGCGCGGGAGAGCTATGCCGACCTCAACGCGCGCGAGGTCGGCGGGGCCCGCGACGGTTGGCGCGGGGATGTGCGGGAGCGCGCGCGTGCGGCCGGGGCGCCCGGGCCGGGCGAGGTCGAGAGCGGCGCGATCCGCGAGCGCGCGGCGACGAAGGCGGACATGACGGTGAGCGAGGCCGGGCGCGAGGCGCGCGCCGGGCTCACGCGGGAGCGCGCCCGCGAGGAACGCGCCGCCGTGGCGGTCGAGGCCGACAAGCCGCTGGAGCGCGGCGCCACCGAAAGCGTGCCGCTGATCGGCGGCTGGCTCGCCAACAAGCTGTTCGGCACGGCGGAAAACGCCGCGCCCGACGGAACCGGGGACCCTCGGGCCGAGGACCCTCGGGCCGCAGATCCGCGAACCGGGAGCCAGGCGGGGGGAGAGGCGCGGTGAGCGGTCCGGGATCAGAGGCCCGGATCGTGGCTGCCGGACCTGTCGTCGAGCAGGCGCTCGCGGTCCTCGCGGATCCGCATGTACGCGAACCGGCCCGTCCTTGTATCCCAGTCGAAACTTTCTCCACTTGTGTCGGGGGGACACTCGTGCCGGCCTGCGCGGCCGCCCCGGAAGGCCGACCAGTCGCGATCCACGAAACCGCACCGGAGCGCGGCCGCGAGGCTGGCCGCCGCCGTCCATGCGAAGGCAACCAGCCACACGAACCCGACCGCCTCGCCGTCCGCGCCGAGAGCGACCGGGACGGCGGTGGCGGGCAGGGCCAGCGCGAGGCCGCCCAGCACGAAGGCGCGCTCGCGCCAGGTAGAGGGTCGCGGACCGCCATGCGGGCGGGAATCGGGGGACGGGCGTTCGGTCGCGCGTGTCATGGCGATGACCTCCTTTGCGGGGCGAGGCCGGGAGCCGGAGGCTGGGAGCGCGGAGCTTCGCTCCCCCTCCGGCGCCGGCTGCTTCGCCCCCTCCCGGCCCGGCTCGGCCTCCCGGCGGCGCTCATCCGAAAAACCCGAACCATCGCGAAGGTGCGCTACGGCATCGCCGTCCGCGACCTTCGCCCACCCGCCACGCCGATGCCGTCACGGCCGGCGCGGCGCACTTCAACCGACAGGGAGACAGGACGATGCTGCATATCAACCGCGTGACGCTGCTGGGCCATGCCGGGCGCGACCCCGACATCCGCACCCTTCCCGACGGCGGCCGCGCCGCGACCTTCAGCCTGGCCACGACCGAGCGGTGGAAGCGCGATGACGGGGAGGCCGCCGAACGCACCGCGTGGCACCGCATCGCCGTCTACGGCGCCGCCGTCGAGCCGGTCGAGGCGATGGTGAGGAAGGGCGCGGCGGTGCTGGTCGAGGGCCGCCTCGCGCACCGCGAGTTCCGCGACCGCGAGGGCCGGGACCGGACGATCGCCGAGATCGTCGTCGCCGGCCCGCGCGGGATGGTCAACGTGCTCTCCGGCAAGCCGCCGGAGGCGGAAGCCGCAGGCCCGGACCCGGCGGAGCCGCCGAAGGCGGAATCCGCGGGCCCGGACGAGGGCAGCGCCGATGGTGGCGGAGACGCTGAGGCCGGAGAGACGCCGTCCGCGGTCGCGTCCTCCGGCGCGGAGTGAGGCCAATGAGCACGGTGGGCTCCAACACGCTGCGCGGCGGGCAAACCGTCTTCCACGGGCTCCGCATGTGGGGTCAACTGCTGCGGGCGGGGATGTTCTTCGCGGCGCTCGCCGTGGTGGCATTCCCGGTCTGGCACGTGGGACGCCAGACCGACGGCTACGACTGGTACGCCGCGCTCATGGTGACCGTCGCCGAGGCCAAGCTCGTGCTGGGCTACAAGGAAACCTCGGGCCAGGAGGTGAGGATGCGGGACGGGCGCCACGAGGTCATGTCCATCCGCGACCTCGCCGCCTCGACCGACGCGCTCCGGGCCCGCGAGAGGCTGCGGGACCGGGTGTTCGCGAGCGCGCTCGTCGGCGCGCAAGCCTCGGCGGGCGCGATCGCCGTGTTCCTGCTGCTGTTCTGGATACGCGGGCGCCAGCTCAACCGGGCGAAACTGCTGCGCGGCGCGGAGCTCGCGAGCGTGCGGGATCTCCGGCGGCGGGTGCGGCCGGTGCACCGGCGGGTCTATGACGCCGCGCTGAAGCGGCCCGCGCCTTACACGATCGCGGGCGTGCCCTTCCCGCACCGCGCCGAGACCCGCCATACCATCGTCTCGGGCACCACGGGCTCGGGCAAGACCGTGCTGATCTCCGACCTGGTGGCCCAGATCAGGGAGCGCGGCGAGCGCTGCGTCCTCTACGACAAGATGGGGAGCTATACGCGGAGCTTCTTCGATCCCGCCCGCGACACGCTGCTCAACCCGCTCGATGCCCGCTCGCCCCGCTGGTCGCCCTTCCACGAGGCGCGCAACTCGCGCGACTTCGACACCATGGCGGCGGCGCTGATCCCCCAGCAGAAGGACACCGTCGATCCCTTCTGGGTCACCGCCGCCCGCCAGCTCTTCTCGAACGGCGCGGGCGTGCTCAGGGAGAAGGGGGTGACCGAGAACCGCGTGCTGGTCGACCATCTGCTCAAGACCGACCTCACCGCCTTGGCCGAGGCCATGGAGGGCACCGTCGCGCAGTCGATCGTCGATCCCGAGAACCCGAAGACGGCGCTCAGCGTGCGCGCCATGCTGACCGCCCATCTCGGCGCGCTCGAGGTGCTGGCCGACGACGGCACCCCGTTCTCGATCCGCGACTGGATCTCCGACGAGGACCGCGGCGGCCACCGCGGTGGCTTCCTGTTCCTCACCTCGCGCGCCGACCAGCATGCCAGCCTGCGCGGCCTCATCTCCACCTGGCTGGAGATCGCGGTCAACGCGCTCCTGTCGCTCGACCAGGACGACGGGCGCCGGGTGTGGATCGTGCTCGACGAGCTCCCCACCCTGCACCAGGTCCCCTCGCTCCAGCCCGGGCTCGCCGAATCCCGCCAGTTCGGCGGCTGCTTCGTGCTCGGCATCCAGGTGATCTCGGCGCTCCGCGACCTCTACGGGCGCAACGGCGCCGAGACCATATCGGGGCTCTGCGGCACCCGCGTGGTGCTGTCGGCGCCCGACGAGGACACCGCGCGCTGGTCGGCCGCCTCCCTCGGGCGCGCGGAGGTCGAGGAGGTGACGGAAGGCTTCTCCTACGGCGCCAACACCATCCGCGACGGGGTCTCGCTCACGCCGAAGCGCGAGCTGCGCCCGCTGGCATTGGCCTCCGAAATCATGCAGCTGCCGGCGCTGCACGGCTATCTCCGCTTCCCCGGGCCGCTCCCGGCCGCGAAGGTCGCGCTCGATTACATGAGCCGCGATGCGGTGGCGGAGCGCTTCGTGGCGCGGCGCGAAACGCAGGCGGGCGGGTCGGACAAAGCCGCGCAGGCGGCGGGTCCGCGCGAGAACGCGGGGCCGGAAGGCGGGACGGAACAGGGCGTACCGGCGCTCGCCCTCGGACCGCCGCGACCGTCGGCGGCCGACCCGGCGGCGCACGCGGAGAGCGGCATGTCCGGCGAACCCGAGTGGCTCAGGGCGGCGGAGGCCGCGGACGACCCGCCGGATGCCGCGCCCGCCGAAACCGCCGCGCCGGCGGACGCCTCGCCTCCCGCCCACGATCGGGGCGGAGGCGGGGGAGCCGGCGTCTCCCGGCTCGGGAACGGCCGGGAACGACCACCCGGAGCGGGCCGTTTGACCACGACCTCCTGCCGGACGGGGACCGCCTGAGGCAATTCTGACATGGTCGCCTCGATCGGCATTGACCGCCAGTTTCAGCCGTTTTATCAGGCTTTCGACAGCCGCCAGCATGTCGGCTGGCGGCGCTTTGCCGAGCACCACAAAGTCGTCGGCGTAGTTGACGATTTCCGCTTCGAAGCGCCGGGCATAGCCCAGCACCTTCCAGCCCAATATGAAGCGACGCATGTAGATATTGGAAAGTAACGGGGAGATCGGAGACCCTTGAGGGGTTCCCTTGCGCTCTTTCCGCGCCCGGTTCGTGCGGCGTTTGCCGCCCTTGCCGTCGTCCTCTTCCACCGCCATTTCCAGCCACGCCTTGATCCACCCCAGCATCCGCCCGTCGCTCACGCGGCGGGCGACGGACTTGAGCAGTTCGGCGTGGGGGATCTGGCCGTAGTAGTCGGCCAGATCTGCGTCAACCACCTCGCGGTGACCCGTGGTCAGCAGCCGATGCGCACGCCTGACGGCGTCGTTCGCGCTCCGGCCCGGCCTGTAGGCGTATTGCTCCGGTTGCAGGTCGGCCTCGAAGATCGGCGATAACACAAGCATCGCCGCCGTCTGCGCCACCCGGTCCCGTACACAAGGGATGCCCAAGGGCCGGAACTTCCCACGCTGCTTCTTTGGAATGAGCACCTGCCGAACCGCGTCAGGCCGGTAGGTTCCCGCTTTCAGGTCCCGCGCCAGTTCCCCAAGCCACCGGTCCACGCCATACGCTTCGATGTCCGCTACCGTCTGACCGTCCGCCCCGGCAGCGCCGCCATTGCGGCGGACGTCCTGCCAGGCGACGGCCATTACATCGGCGCGCCACACCTTGTCGCTGAGCGAGTAGAACCGGAAGCCCGGAGCTCATGTAGCGCCGTCTGGAGTCTCCGGACCTTTTCAGGGTCGGATAGGCTCTCGCCAGTCCCCATGTCCCTTTCTCCTTCCACACGCTGCTCTCGAACCAAGGCCCCTTCCCTCCACCGGCATTACCCGGCTTCAGCGGTAGTACGGGCCTCTCCGCCACCCCGAACGACCCGACCCATCCCTCGCGGGTTGTCGGTTGGCGCGTGCCACGCCACCGCCGGGGCTTCCCGTGTTGCGTCCATTCCCATCTTCCATGCGTGCCGCCGCCAATACCCCGGCGGAGCCGGCCGGTGCGTTTGTCGCTCGCTTCCCGGCCGATGGCAGCCTTCCCCGTATTCATGGCGGGTCGCTTCCGCATCACCAATTTCGAGGCCTGCTCAGCGTTCACTCGCGTTGCGGCCCGCATGGTCGCTAAGCCGCCCAAGGCGGCCCACTACATCGAAGTGCTTCAGGCCATGTCGTTGCCTCCGTGACCCGCTCCGATTGCTACCGGCTGGAGCGACAGTTGCCGGGCGGGGTTTGCACCCGCTAGGGAATGGCGCCTTTGCACGGCGCACATGAACGCGACGGCTATTACGCGCAGGACTCGCCCGACCACCGGCAGGCCAGCGCCTGGGCCGGGCGCGGCGCGGCCGAGCTCGGCCTCGACGGCCCGGTCGATCCCGACACCTTCCGGGCGGTCCTCGAAGGCCGCGTGCCCGACGGCTCCGGCAAGAGGCTCGGATGCGTGGGGAAAGACCGGGGAACGCCCGGGTCCGGCGAGTTCCAGCACCGCCCCCGGCCGCGACCTGACCCAGAAGCGCGGTGATGCGCGCGCGATCGACGCACGACCTTCCGAGACCCATGACGCATGATCCCGCAACCTCGATCCCGCGCTCTCCATACCCATTCGGTGATCGCCAACATGGTGCGGGGCGAGGACGGAAAATGGCGCTCGATGGCGAACGAGAGGCTCTACGCCTCGAAGATGCTGCTGGGCGCGCTCTACCGCAACGAGCTCGCCGGCGAGCTCGCGAAGCTCGGATACGGCATCGAGAAGACACACGCCGACGGACGGTTCGAGATCGCGGGCGTTCCGCGCGCCGTCATCGACGCGTATTCCACGCGACGCGCCGAGATCGAGGCCGCCATGGCCGAGCGCGGCATGGTCGGGACCGCGGAGAACCAGCGGCTTGCGCAGCGCGCGGCGCTGTTCACCCGCGCCGCCAAGCGCGACGTCGACCGGGTGGCGCTCCGCGAGAGCTGGCTGGAACAGGCGGCGGACCTCGGGTTCGACGCCAGGGGGCTCGTTGCCGAAGCGGGTGCGCGGCAGGCCGGCCTGGATGCCGCCCGCGAGACGGGCCGGGAAGACGGCACGCGGGCGTGCCGCCGTCGAGGTCGCCGGGGATGGCGGGGTGTCCGCCGGGACCCCGGGGCGGGAAGGACCGGGCGGCGATGCCGCAGGAGACCCCGGCGGCGAGAGCGGCGCGCTGGGCGGTCGCCCACCTCTCGGAACGCGAGGCGGTGTTCTCGCGCACCGATCTGCTCGCCGCCGCGCTCGCCTTCAGCCCGGGCGCCGCGCCGGCCGGCGGAATCGAGCGCGCGGTCGCGGCGCTGGAGAAGAGCGGGAGCCTGCACGCCGCCCGCCTGCCCGGGATGGACGGCCTGCTCACCACGGACAGGGCGCTGGCCGACGAGCGCGAGACGATCGCGCTGATGGACGCCGGTCAGGGGCGCGGCGCCGCCCCGATGCGCGGGCGCGCCGTCGACAAGGCGCTCAGGAACGGCCCCCTCACCCACGGGCAGAAGGAGGCGGTGAGGCTCATCCTGTCCGCGAAGGACCGGACGGTCGGCGTGTCCAGGGCTATGCCGGCTCGGGCAAGACGACCATGCTGAGGCGCGCCCGCGCGCTCATGGAGAAGAAGGGCTACCGGGTCCGGGGCCTCGCGCCCTCGGCCTCGGCGGCGCGGACGCTGGAGGGCGAGGCCGGGATCGGGAGCGAGACCCTCCAGCGCTTCCTCGCGCGCTACGCCGGCGTTGCCGAGGGGCGCATGACGAAGAAGGGTGCGCGCGACATGCGTGCCGCGTTCGGGAAGACCGCGCTGGTGGTCGACGAGGGCTCGCTCGCCTCCACCGTCCAGACCCGCGACCTGCTCAGGATCGCGGATGCGCTCCGTATCCCCCGCGTGGTGCTGGTGGGCGATGCCAAACAGCTCGACGCGGTCGATGCCGGAAAGCCCTTCGCCCAGCTCCAGGCCGCCGGCATGAAGACCGCCGTCATGGACGAGATCATGCGACAGCGCGATCAGCGCCCTGAAGGAAGCCGTCGAGGCGAGCCTCGCGGGCGAGATCGGCAGGGCCTTCGAGAAGCTGGGCTCCAACGTCGCCGAGGCGAAGCCCGACAACCTCGCGGGCGCCGCCGCCGCGCGCTGGCTCGCGCTGTCCCCGGAAGACCGCGCGAACACCGGGCTGATGGCGCCCAGCCACTCCTTGCGCGAGCGCATCAACGAAATCGTGCGCGAGCGCCTGGTCCGCGACGGCGCGGTGCACGGGCCCGCCATGAACGCGGAACGGCTGGTCTCCCGGGGGTATTCCAATGCGGAGAAGACGCTGGCAGCCAACTACGCGCCCGGCGACACGGTGGCGTTCCACCGCCCCTACAAGAGGCTCGGCGTCGACAAGGGAGACGAGTTTCGCGTCCTCGGCGTCGACCGCAAGGCCCACACGGTGACGCTCCAGGGCAAGGACGGCCGGGAGGTCTCCTGGGACCCCAACCGGCTCGCGGCGCGCACCGGCGGGGTCGAGGTCTATCGCGCCGAGGAAATCGAGCTCCGCGCCGGAGACCGCATCCGCTGGACCCGCAACGACATGGGGCTCGGGCTGGTAAACTCCGGCATCGCCGAGGTGGCGGCGGTCCGCGACGGGCGCGTGACATTCCGCCTCGAGGACGGGCGCATGCTCGATCTCCGCCCCGGCGATCCGCAGCTCCGCCACGTCGACCGCGCATGGGCGTCCACCGTGCACGCCTTCCAGGGCCGCACCGTCGACAACGTCATCGCGGCGATGGAGGCCAGGCATGCGAAACTGACCACGCAGAAATCCTTCTATGTCGAGATCAGCCGCGCGCGCGACCGTGCCGAGCTCGTCACCGACGACAGGGACGCGCTCAGGGAGACCCTCGAAGCCGTCACCGGCGAGCGCATCGCCGCGCTGGAGGGGGTCGGGACGGAGCGGAGCAAGGACCGGGGGAACGCGCTTGAGGCGGGCCGGAGCGAAGATCGTGAGAGCGGCGCACCCGAAACGCAGAAGCGGGATCGTGCGCGGGAGGCCGGCATGGAACGGTCCCGCGGACCGACGGGCGTCGATCGCGATCTGGGGCTCTGAGGTATCCGTACCGGCGGCGGCGGGGCGGACTCGGGCAGCAGAGAGGGACAGCCCGTGCGCCGCACCGTATTGAAACCCCGCCGGGCGGTCCATATAGGGTGTTCAGGCGCCGCCGCAGCGCGGATAATGCGTGGTCCAGCCGACACGGCGGAAGGGTGGAACGGTTCGATGGGCACGGTTCTCGAAGACGTCACGAGCGAAAGCATCGACGCAACGCACATACGCCGCCGCGTCGATGACTGGGAAGAGCGCCTTGGCGGGCTCTTCGTCGCGATCGGCGGCTGGCTGCCCGAAGGATGGGAGGCCCGCGCGGGTGCTCCGGTCGTCATGGACGAGGAGTTGATGCGCAAGTTCGGCGTCGAGGCGAAACGGATGCCGACGCTCGAACTCCGGGACGGGTCAGGCCATGCCGCCAGGCTCGTCCCGCGCGGGCTGTGGATCATCGGCAGCAACGGCCGCGTCGATCTGAAGCGGGATGGGCGTCATTTCCTGATCGTCGATATGGCGGAGAATTTCGAGACGCCCGATTGGCAGGCCGCGCCCGCCGAACAACGATGCAGCCGCGAGGCGGTCAGCGAAGACTGGTTGCGGCGCATACTGCGGTGAGCGGTCTCGAGGCCATTGCCGCCCTGTTTCAGCAGGTCGACAACTCCCTGGAACGACTGCGCGAACGGCACGACGCGGCCGGCGAGGCCGATGAGCGCGACGGTATCGCTCGCCGGCAGAAGCTGAACGAGCAGGCATATTTCGTGCTGGCCTGGGGACAGTTGGAAGCGGATATCGACGACGCCTGCCGTGACGCGATCCGTGTCGGAAAATCGCACGCGGACTGGCGGCATCGCCGGGCATGGAGCGTGTACGACGAGGAGAATCCCCGGCTGAGCTTCAGGAACCGTCTGACGCTGGTTCTCGACCGGAGCAGCGACGAGTGGAAGAGGACCCTGGAGCTCTACGAAGTCCGCAACCAGATCGCCCATGGCGACCTGCGCCACGCGGGCATCGACCTCCCCACGGTGATCGAGGATTTCTACCGCATCCAGTCGTCGCTGGCGCGCGAGTGACTACAAGACCGGGACAGACCGGTCGTCGGCGGACGATCCGTGTCCCCCTGCGACCTGGTGCGCCTTGGCCTGTCGCCGCGTCAACGTCGAGGCAAGTTGCGTGAAAGAGCGATACGAGAATGAGTCGGACACGGTGGTGGACTTCTTCTTCCGATGCCGGCGCATGCGCTGCCGCGGCGATGGACGGAGATGCAGCCGCGAGGTTTCCACCGGCGACCCTGCAGACTGGTGCCGATTGCGGCGGCCGAGAGGTGAACGGCACATGGCCGCGCTCGACCCCGTCATGGGCTCGACGGTGGACTTCCGGCAAGCGAGGCACGGCGAATTGAACCGCGGGCCGGTGTCGGCTACCGTGACCTCGGGAAGCGCGGCCGGTTGCCCTTGGGCGCGCGATGCGCCGGGATCGCCGTCGGTCGCGCTGGCGAGGCGCCAGCATGACGAACGCGGACCACGAAGGACGGCCGGGCGGGCGCGATGGGCGCGCGGAGATTCGCGAGGCGCTGTCGGCGAGCCGTAGCCTCGTGGTTTCGATCGCGCTGTTCAGCGCCTTCGTCAACGTTCTTATGCTGACCGGCCCGCTGTTCATGCTCCAGCTTTACGACCGGGTGCTGACCTCGCGCTCGGAGGCGACGCTGCTGGCGCTGGTCGGGATCGCCGCCTTCCTGTTCCTGATGATGGGCCTGCTCGACCACGCCCGGGGCCGGGTGCTGGCGCGGATCGGCTCGCGCTTCCAGGACCGTCTGGATGCGCGGGTGCTGGGTGCGATGCTGACCCGGGCGGGTGGCTCGCCGCGGGCGCGGACGGAGCCGGCGACGGGGCTGCAGGATGTCGAGGCGATGCAGCGCTTCGCCTCGGGACAGGGGCCGTTCGCGTTCTTCGACGCGCCGTGGACGCCGGTGTTCCTGGCGGTGCTGTTCGTGTTCCACTGGCTGCTCGGGGTGCTGGCGGTGATCTCGGGCGTGCTGCTGGTGGCGGTGGCGCTGGCGAACCAGGTACGCACCTCGAGGCTCCAGGCCGAGGCGGGCGAGATGGGCGAGGCGGCGCTGCATGCCGCGGAGCAGTTCCGCGCGGGCGGCGAGACGGTACGGGGGCTCGGCATGCGCCGCGCGGCGGTGGCGCGCACCGGGGCGCTGAGGAGCCGGGCGCTCGCCGCCACCATCGCCGCCTCGGACCGGGGCGGCGGCTTCACGGTCGCCTCGCGGACGCTCAGGCTCTTTCTCCAGTCGATGATGCTGGGTCTCGGCGCATGGCTCGCGATCCGGGGCGAGGTGACGCCCGGGGTGATGATCGCGGCGTCGATCCTGCTCGGACGCGCGCTGGCGCCGATCGACCTCGCGATTGCGCAGTGGCCGGTGCTTCAGCGCGCGCTCCGGGCGCGCCGGGCGCTGGCGCGGCTGCTTGCGGCGACCCCGGAGGAGGCGGAGCCGATGCCGCTGCCGGCGACGCGGGCGCTGCTGGAGGCGCACGACGTCATTGTGGTGCCGCCGGGCGGGGACAAGCCCACGGTGTGGAACGTGTCGTTCCGTCTGGAGCCGGGTCGCGCGATCGGCATTGCGGGCCCGTCCGGCTCGGGAAAATCGACGCTCGCCCGGGCGCTTGCCGGGGTGTGGCCGCCGGCCTCGGGCAAGGTGACGCTCGACGGCGCCTCGCTCGACCAGTACGGCGAGGCGGCGCGGGCGCTACATATCGGCTGGCTGCCGCAGGAGGTGATGCTGTTCGACGGCACGGTGGCGGAGAACATCGCGCGGCTTGCGCCCAACCCCGATCCGGAGGCGGTGGTGCTGGCGGCGCGCCAGGGCGGGGCGCACGAGATGATCCTCTCGCTTCCCGGGGGCTACGGCTTCCGGGTGGCGTCGGGAGGCGCGGCGCTCTCGGGCGGACAGCGCCAGCGCATCGCGGTCGCGCGGGCGTTCTACGACGATCCCGCGGTGGTGATCCTGGACGAGCCCGACGCGCATCTGGACCGCGCCGGGGCCGAGGCGCTCAACGCGGCGGTGGCCGCGCTCAAGGCGCGCGGGGGAGCGGCGGTGATCGTCGCCCACCGCCAGAGCGCGTTCGTCGAGTGCGACGTGGTGTTCCTGATGGACGGGGGCCGGATGGCCGCGCCCCGCCGGGATACCCTGCCCGGAGGGGGTGACGGGCGTGCCCGCCTGCCGGCCGACGGGCGGCCGGCCGCATTGCCGGACAAGCGAGAATGAGCGAGCGGACCTTCTCGGTGCGCCGGGGGATCGTGCTCGGCTTCGTCGCGCTCGGCATCCTGTGCGGCGGGCTGTTCGGCTGGGGCGCGTTCGCCTCGCTCTCGGGGGCGGTGATCGCAACCGGGCGGGTCGAGGCCGAGGGCGGCGACCGGGCGGTCGAGCATGTCGACGGCGGCGCGGTGGCGGCGATCCCGGCGCGCAACGGGGACCGAGTGGCGGCGGGCGAGGTGCTAGTGCGCATCGACGGGGCGCTGCTGCGTTCGGAGGCCTCGGTCCTGGAGGCGGAGTTGTTCGACCTCGTCGCCCGGCGCAACCGCCTGGAGGCGGAGTTCCGCGACGCTGAGGATATCCGGTGGGACCCCGTGCTGACCTCCGCCGTGGAGACCGACCCGGCGGTGCGCGCGGCGGTCGACGGGCACCGGCGGCTGTTCGCCGCGCGGCTCGCGACGCGCGCGGGGTTCGTGACCCAGCTGCGCGAGCGTATCGACCAGACCCGTCGGCAGATCGCCGGCTTCGAGGCACAGGGACAAGCGGTCTCGCGTCAGCTCCGTCTTCTGGGCGAGGAGCTTGAGGCGCAGCGGAGCCTGCTGGAGAAAGGGCTGACCCGCAAGCCGGTGGTGCTGGCGCTCGAACGGGAGATGGCGGCGCTGGAAGGGCAGGCGGGCGATATCGCGGCACGGGTGGCGGCGGCGCTCGGGCGGATCGCCGAGCTGGAGACGCAGATCCTCCAGATCGGCAGCCGGCGTATCGAGGAGGCCGAGACCGAGACCCGCGAGGTGCAGGCGCGCGAGAACGCGGTGCGCGAGCGCCTGGCGGGCCTTCGCGTGCGCATCGGGCGGCTGGAGGTGCGCGCGCCGGTCGCCGGCATCGTTCACGACCTTGCCGTCTCGGCGGTGGGCGAGGTGCTTCAGCCCGGCGAGACGGTCGCCAAGGTCGTGCCGGAAGAGGCGCGGTTCACGGTGACGGCGCAGCTCGAGCCGATCCACGTCGACCAGGTGTGGCCGGGTCAGGAGGCGGTGCTGCGCTTCTCGGCCTTCTCCGCGCGCTCGACGCCGGAATACGGCGGCACGGTTACCCGGGTCTCCGCCGATGCGATGACCGACGAGCGAAGCGGCATCTCATGGTACGAGGTCGAACTCGCCATCGGCCGGCCGGTCGAGCCCGATGCCGGGACCGGCCCGGACGCCTGGATCGCCTCGGCGAAGGCTGCCATCGCCAGCTGGCTCGGAAGCGGCGGCAATGCCCCGGCGCAAGATCCGGCGCAGTCAGCCGTTTCTGACGCGCCGCTCGCGCTCGCGCCGGGCATGCCGGTCGAAGCCTACTTGCGCACCGGCGAGCGCTCGCCGCTCAGCTACCTTGTCAAGCCGCTCACCGATTACTTCGAGCGTTCGCTGCGCGAGGAGTGAAGCGGACAGGCGCCGGACGTGCGGCGGATCAGAAGATGAAGTCGTCCTGGCCGATCAGCGACGCGTCGACGCCTTCCAGGACGATCTTGCTGTCGCTGCCCTCGACCCGCACCACCGCATGGCTCTTGCCTTTGTTCGAGACCGAGAGATCGCTCCATTGCAACCCCGAGCCGGTGAAGTCGAGCAGATCCCTCCCGTCCTCGAAGTCCACGATCCGGTCGCGCCCGAAATCGGCGTCGTCGTAGACGAAGCGATCCCGCCCGTGGCCGCCCGAAAGGATGTCGTCGCGCCGGCCGCCGTGGAGCTCGTCGTCGCCCCTGCCGCCATACAGCGTGTCGTCGCCAACGCCGCCATAGAGATGGTCCTTGCCCACCCCGCCATGGAGCTCGTCCCGGCCCCTGTTGCCCCACAGGCAGTCGTCGCCCGCATTGCCGTACAGGGTGTCCGCTCCCAGACGGCCCCACAGGCGGTCGTCGCCGCCAAGGCCCCGCGCAACGTCGTTGCCGGCCAGGCAGTCCAGGGTATCCACGCCGGACGTGCCGTCCATCGTGTCCGCCGTCATCGTGCCGGCGAGATTGGCCCGCGGCAATACCGCAGCCTCGGCCCCGTTGTTCGGTTGGAGCAGGGTGTCGTCGGCGCCGAGGGGCAACGGGTCCTCCGACTCCGGCTCGGTGCCGGAAGGAACGGTCTCCGACTCTTGAGGTTCGACGACCGGGGGGGCGTCGTCGTCAGCGATGGTTACGGTCGCGGTGTGCTTCGATCCGAGAGTCACAAACGAACCAATTGGCCAAAATGGCTCGTCTACAGAGAGAACCACCGTGAATGTCTCGTCGCCCTCTGCGTCGGTGTCTCCGGTGGTGTCGATCTGGATACTCTTGCTCGTTTCGCCGGGCTTGAATTCGACCGCTTGCTTCTGTTCCCTGCCGCTATAGTCATCACCGTCCGCCGTGCCGTCGACCGTCGCCCAGTAAACCGTCAGGTTTCCCTCCCTGGCGTGGGACAGTTCGATGGTGAGGGTGGCAATGTCTCCTTCGTCTACGGTAATGTCTCCGATCGTGGCCTCGGGTGGCGGATCATTGTCCTTAATCGAGACAGGGGTACTGTCCGCTCCCAACAAGGCGCCCGTAGGGTTGGATAGTACAACGGTAAAGTGGTCGTACCACTCGTCGATTTCATCGTCGACTGTGTCGACTTCAATAGTCTTTCGTGTTTCTCCGGCCCGGAAAGTCAACGTCTGCGGTTCGCTGACTGCGACATAGTCCTCGGGTTCAGCGACGTTATACCGCAAATACCATCCCTGCCGTGTCGACCACTGAACCGTAACTTCCTCCGCCGAGGGCTGCGACAGCATCACTGTGACTTGTGCCGTGCCGCCCTCCGTTACCTCGCTCATTGAGCCAAGTGCCACGATGCAACGGTCGTCAGCATTCGCGTGCGGCTCTTCCGATGGCGCCGGCCCGAACAGGAAATCCGACTTGGCATGTTTCTCGCGCGTGACAATCTGGTTCCCTGAACCGGCGTAGATCGTGCCGTTCGAAAACTTCAAGTCCGACCAGGAGAGACCCGTCCCCCGGAAGTCGATCTTGTCTTCCCCTGGTTTGAAACCGATTATCGTATCCTGCCCGAAGTCGCGTTCGCGATAGACGAAGACGTCATTGCCCCAACTCCCATCCAGGATATCGTCTCCGGCACCGCCGTAAAGAAAATCATCTCCATAGCTGCCATTGATGTAATCGTCGCCGCCGCCGCCATACAACGCATCGCCGCCGCGGTCGCCACTGATATAGTTTCTTGAATCGTCGCACTCTACGACAATTCCGCGAACAACCCATTGATCCTGGTCGTTCCTCTCGAAAAACTGCCCCACATGTACGCGTTCATCATACTCTGCTGACGTCGATGCGAGGCCCTGTGTCATTGTGTTTCTCCCGGGAGAGCGCAACTTCTAGAAGAGTATATTCAATTCGTCTAGCGCCAGATTCTCGTCGCCATAGAATCGGATCGAATCGCTCACTCCATAATATACTATGTATTCAGCGTCTCCTTCCAAACCTCCTGCTTCTGAATCTCTTGTCACGACGACCTGATCATGCCTTCGATCTTCAGGTATATCTTCAGGGTTCTTGAAATATCCTTGATTCTCGGAATTTCTAAGCAGGCCCAACACACCCGCCGCAAACTCAAAACTGATCGAATCGCTTTTATCCAGATTATCCGGATCCAGCTCGTAGAGCTCGATCCGATCCTGACCGTCTCCCCGGCGGAAAATAAACTTGTCTGCTCCCCCCACGCCGTCCAGATCATCATTGCCCTTGCGGCCGTCAATGACGTCGTTGCCCGTATGCCCGGTCACTCGTTCACCCATGTCGGTTCCAGTCGCAATGACGTCGTAATCGGCAAGCCCGGGTATCGTGCCGCCTTGAAAAAGTTTATCGGACACCGTGAATTCGAAATCGGCAGCTGACAGCTCGTCTTTGGAAACGTTCTTTAGTTCCACGAAATTGTCATCTGAATATTTTACGCGTAGGAAGGTCTCATCGTTTTCGGTGCGGTTCTCGAATTCTAACGCATCAAAGCCCTTCAGTTTGCCGTTATTGTCCGTAAATCTAACGAGAGCATTCTGACTGTCAATTACAATCTCGATGATATTTGAATCCGTGCCGTTCCTGAAGTCATGAATGGTGTCTCCGCTATCGGACGTCTTGACGACGAACCTGTCGTTGCCTTTTCCACCGTAAAGTTCGTCCTCTCCTTCCCCTCCCGCGAGGATGTCGTTACCTTCGCGGCCCTTCAGCGTATCGTTACCACCTCCACCATAGAGAAGATCATTTCCGCGTTCGGCTTCGGGGTCATTTCCGGACTTGACATCGGGGTCATTGTCGCCGTCGAGAACGTCGTCACCTTCCTCACCGTGAAGCACATCCTTTCCGGATCCGCCCCTTAATAGATCGCCGCCCTTACCGCCGTACAGGAGGTCGCTGCCATCACCGCCGTAGAGAAAGTCACCTTCTGCATTATTGAGGACAGTATCTAATTTGGTACGAAAGAGCTCACCGTTCCATCCTTCTATGTCGCCATGTGTACGGTACACCCAATCGTCACCCACGAGAATGTCGTTCCCGACGGCCCCGCTTAAGGTATCCCGTCCACTATTGCCGATCAGGATGTCATCGCCGACCTGACCCGCGAGGATATCGGGAAATTCCATACCCCAGACCAGGTCGTCTCCAGTACCGGCGTATATGAAGTCAGTCTTCTCGTTACCCTGGATGGCGTCGTTCTTCTTGTCGGTGCCGAGGACGTGACGAGCAGTTTCGTCCTCCGAGGTATAGTACCACTGACCCGGATCGCGTTCTGAGAAGCGACTGACCGGGTTCTTGTCAACTTTCAGCCATGTGTATGTTTCCGGTTTCTCATCTTCGTTTGGTTTTGTCGGATCCGCCATCGTCTTCTTCCTTCAATTCACTGAACCATCAACTCGCCGACTGCCGGCCACCAGTGACGGGTGCCGCTCCACTACGGTTGTCCTGGTCGGCCGTAGCCGCGCAACAGCAACCGTAGTGGGTTTGGGTGGCGCATCGCGCCCGCACCTGCAAGAGGCGGTTGGCACCGGGAACGCGTACATCGCGCATGGGGTGCGCCGCTCCACCTTCAAACATGCTATGCCGTATACCCCATGCCGCTGCCAGCGGAAAGCCAAGGACGCCGTGGACTGCCCCGCCGATCATCGCTTCCTTGGCACGACCAGGGTTTCTGGCCGGCGCTCCCCGGCGGTGCGGAACAGCGCGAAGGTCTGGTTGACGTAGTTCACCGCGCCGGAGATGTGCTCCAGATAGGCGTCCAGCTCCGGCGTGCGCGTCGCCTCGACCAGCCGGAACGGCCGATCCGGCGGCAGGGTCTCGAACTGGCAGTAGAACAGCGGCTCGCCGCGTGCGAGGCGCAGTTCCTTCTCGGTGTCGTGCCACTCGAACGCCCACATCAGCGGGCGCGGCCAGACGTCGATCGGGAACCGTCCCCCGAACAGCGTCCCCGGCCAGGGCTCCGTCCGGTAGTGCATGAAGGGCGCGATCTGCGAGAGATAGACCGGCTCGTCGGCGACGAACACGTAGGGCAGGCGCATCTGCACCGTCGGCCGCTCGGGATGGCGCCACTCCGCCTCGTTCACCAGGTGCATGAGATCGGAGAGCTTGTTCGACCGCACCGGCGAGGCCGGGCCGAGGAGATTGCGGAGTGCCGGCCGGCCTTCCTCGTCGCGCACGAAGCCGATCCGCAGGTCGAACGGGCACTTCACCTCGACGTAGCGGCTCTCCAGGTTGAGAATCGCCGGGCAACGCGAGGCCGATTTCGCATGGGTGCGGCTCATCTCGCCCGAGCGCACCCGTTCCGGCGCGTCGTAGACGATCGCGCCACGCTCGACGTTCAGCAGCCAGCCGACCGTCACCGGACCGGAAACGGGCCCCGCCTCGGGCAGGGCGTGGGTGACCCGGATGTCCATCGTTCCCCTGTCCATCCGGCGATGGTAGAGCAATTGTTCCCGAGCGAGTCAATATCGCGCTCCCGCTTGCGGGCGGTTGGCGAAGCATAACACGAAATGCCGGGAATTCGCGGAACGTTTTTCGCCCCTCGACGACTTGTGTATCGCGCGTTCCGTTGCCACTCCGTGAGCGCCTGCTCCCGCCGCGGTGTCCGTCGTCCCGTATCCTGCTTTCGCTCACCTCCGCCCGAGGGCTCTTGCAGCGTCGAATGGACGGTCTTCGCCGCCAACGGAAGGCAGCGTGTCGCGCGTCCAGCCGATCGGAATTGGCAAGCCCGCACCGGGCCGCAGGCGGTTCGCGATCCGCGGATCGTCCGGTCGACATCCCCTGCCGGCGCATGGATGGCAGTCATGCGGCTCGACACCTGGCCGGTTCCGGGCTCCGGCGAATATGTTGGTTGCGACCGCGACACCGTTTCCCGTGCGGTGATGGCTTTCCCGGCGTCGGGATCGAACCTGGGGGCGTCACTTTTCGGCGAACTCTGCCGTGTCCGCCCGCTCCTGGCGCGCGGAAGGCCTTCGTGTTGGCGGTCGGCGTTCATCGGGGTTTCGATCCCTGCTCGCCGTCTGTCGGGGGGATCTCAAGAGCTTTCGTCCGGCAGTTCCGGCGCGACCTGGGAGATGGTGCGGCTGATGGCCTCGATCTCGTCGTGGCGGCCGGCCTTCTCCATGTCCCGGACGATCGCCTGCGCGGTGAACATGGCGGAGCGCAGGAGATGGATTTCCGCCTCGGTGCGCGGCCATTCCTGCCTGTCGAGCGCCTCCAGGGCGAGGTCGATCACGATCTCGTTCGCCGTGCGCGTGGTTCCCCTGGCGGCGTTCTCGATCCGCTCCCACTGTTCCGGGAGTACGCGGATGCGCCTGACTTGCGTTCGATCGGTCGTTTCGGGCATGGCCTGATCTCGATTCCGTTCGGTTTTCTGACGTAAACGAGCCCCCTTCCTGGCGATTCCTGCACGAGACGGGAGCCTTTCGGACAAGGAATCTACCGCGTTCCTGCCCGCGGCGAGAGCGTTCGGCGGAGGTGACTTGCCGACCCGGGAGCCCTTGCGGGCGATGAGGCCCGTCACAAAACGCGACCAGGCAGGCGATTGGCTACACCCGGCGGAAACACGGTCCGTGTTCGGTTCCACGGCGACGCCTCCAACCCGTTGATAATGAACCGCAACCGGCGTGTGACGACGTGTTGCGCCCCGGTCGCGATTCGTGACGGCTTTTCCCGGCACGCGGGAGCTACGCTCGCCTACGATCCATCGTACCCGGCCGCAGCCCAGCGCAGGTAATCGCAGCTCCCGCAACCCCTGCACTACCAGTGCGTCGGGTGTACGACCCAGACCGCTCCAGCGGTAGGAGCGGCCATGTCGTGCTGCATGAGCGATGGGGGAATCTTCGCCGGCGAGCGCGGCGGTTCGGAGCCGCGGCGGCGATTGAGCGAGCGGGGTGCCCGACGGGAGCGAGGGCACCGGTGCGAAGCACCGTGCCGAGCGACTCGGCTCAGGCCCGCGAGCGCTCCGGCGATCGGCGAAGCCGGAGCCCGGCGAGCGAAGCGATGCCGCGAGCGCCGCGCGAAGCGCGCGCGAGGACGACGATGCCGCCGGACACCGTCGGCGCGAAAGGAAACGGACCGCGCCGCCGCCGGAGCGACGACGCGGCCCGCGAGGCGTTGCGGATCAGGCGGCGCAGCGGACGACGGGGATGCCGAGCTGCCGCGCCTTGTCGACGAGGTTCTCGGTGATGCCGCTGCCGGGGAACGCGATGACGCCCTTCGGCAGCAGGTTCAACAGCTCGTCGTTGCGGCGGAACGGGGCGGCGCGTCCGTGGCGGTCCCAGTCGGGCTTGCAGACGACCTGGTGGACGCCGTTGCGCTCGGCCCACTTCGCGGCGATGCGCTCGACGCCGGGGCCGCCGCCGTGGACGAGCACGATGTCCGCATACTTGGCGCGGGCCTTGTCGAGCCTGGCGATCACCGCCGCGGGGTCGGCGATGTCCCTGCCGCCGGCGATGGCGATCAGGGTTCCCTGCGGCAGGTGGGCGGCGGTCTCGCGGTCCTTCCTCGCGCGCATGTAGTCGCGGGCGTCGATGGCCGCCGAAGTCAGCTTGCCGGTCTGGCTGGCGTGGCTGCCGCGCCGGGGCCGCCAGACGTCGCCGGTGTCGGCGCGGTAGGACCCGGCGGCTTCGTCGCGCATCCGTTCGAACGCGTCGCGGCGGTCGGTGAGACACTGCGCCCGGTGGGTGAGGCGCTCCAGCTCGAGCGACTTGATCTCGGTGCCGTCCTGGGCCTTCTGGAGGTCGCGCAGGTCGGGCATCAGCCTGTCGGCGGCGCGGTCGAGGCGGCGGGTCTGTGCGTCGAGCATGTTGACGAAGCCCCACAGCAGGCTCTCGCGCTCGTCGGCGAGCTGGGTTCCTTCGGGGCAGGCGCCCTGGCCGATGATGCGGAAGGACTCCAGCACGGCGGCGATGGCGTCGTCCTCGTCCCAGACCTCGCGGGTGTCGAACTCGTCGCGGTCGGGCGTCGCGCGGTAGAGGGCGGCGTGCTCGCAGACGGCGGCGGTGGCCGATGCGGCACGGGGCTCTTCGCCTTCGTCGCCGGTGGCGGGCTGGGCGATCTCGAAGCCGGCGCTTGCGAACGCCGCGGCCATCGCGGTCTCGGTTTCGAACATATCGGTCATGTCGATCTCCTTAACGATCGGTTTCACGTTTCGGGGCCGATCCCCGATGTGATGTCTCTTCGGGACACGCGCGCGGACCGCAGCCACGCGGGGTTGGTGGAGCTTGGCGTCGCGTCGGGGCGATGGTGCGGGCGCAAGGCCCTATCGGAGCTTGGCCTGCGTCTTCGCAGGCCTTAGCGGAGGTTGGGCCTGAGCCACGGTCGCCCCGGCGCGATGCCTAGCGGAGCCTCCCCGCGCCGGAGCGCAGCGGAGGACCCGCAGGGTTGGCGGAGGGAGCACGGTGTGCCGTGAAAGGCACCATCCTTCAGCGGGTGCAAATCCCGCCCGGCAAATGTCGTTCCAGCCGGTAGCAATCGGAGCGAGTTATGGAGGTAACGACATAGCTTGAAGCACTTCGATGTAACGGGCCGCCTTGGGCGGCTTAGCGACCATGCGGGCCGCAACGTGCAGTGAACGCCGAGCAGGCCTCGAAACCAGTGATGTGGGAGCCGACCCGCCCGTGCTCCGGGGAAGGCTGCCATCGGTCGGGAAGCGAACGACGCAAGCACCGGCCGGTCCCACCGGGGCAATGGCGGCGGCACGCATGGAAGAGGAGGATGGAGGCAACACGGGAAGCCCTGTCGGTGGTGTGCACACACCAACCGGAACCCCGCGAGGGGCAGGCTGGGCCGGCAGGGTGGCGGATGGGCTCGTAGTACCGCTGAAGCCGGGTAATGCCGGTGGAGGAAAGGAGCCCTGGTTCGAGAGCAGTACGGAAAGGAAGCAAGGCGTGACTACTGGTGAAAACCTAACAGGGTCAGACAGAGTTCGGAAACTCCAGACCGTGCTACATGCGAAAGCTAAGGAAGAACCCGGTCGGCGATTCCATGCGCTGATCGACAAGGTGTGGCGCGAGGACTTCCTCGCCGAAGCCTGGAAGCGGGTTCGCCGGAATGGCGGGGCTGCCGGGGTGGATGGCGAGACGTTCGCGGACATCGAGTCGGTTGGCGTGGGGCGCTGGCTTGGGGAACTGGCGCGGGAACTGAAGGATGGGGCGTACACACCGAAGCCGGTACGGCAGGTGCTCATCCCGAAGAAGCAGCCCGGCAAGTTCCGGCCATTGGGCATCCCCTGCATAAGGGACCGGGTAGCGCAGACGTCGGCTCTGCTTGTGCTTGAGCCGATATTCGAAGCGGACCTGCAACCGGAGCAGTACGCCTACAGGCCGGGACGGAGTGCCCACGGCGCGGTAAAACGCGTTCGCCGCCTCCTATATGGGCGGCACCAAGAGGTTGTTGATTGCGACCTGTCCAACTACTTCGGCGAGATACCGCACGCCGAGCTTCTCAAGAGTTTCGCCCGCCGCATCAGCGACGGGCGGATGCTCAAGCTCATCAAGGCGTGGCTGGAAATGCCGGTGGAAGAGGACGACGGCGAGGGCGGCAAGCGCCGCACGAACCGGGCGCGCAGGGAACGGAAAGGAACCCCGCAAGGGGCACCGATCTCGCCTTTGGCCAGCAACGTCTACATGCGGCGCTTCATCTTGGGCTGGAAGGCGCTGGGCTACGCCCGGCGCTTCCGTGCGGAAATCGTGAACTATGCCGACGACCTCTGTGTGCTCGGCAAGGCCCCGGCGGCGGAAATGCTGGCGGCGGTCGAGCGGCTCATGGCGGGTCTGAAGCTCACGGTCAACGCGCGGAAAACCCGGTGCTTGCGGTGCCCGGAAGAGCCTTTAGAGTTTCTGGGTTACCGCATCGGACACACCTACCGCCGGGATGGTCGGGGGTCGTACATCGGCACCCGGCCCAGCCAGGCGAGTGTCCAGAGCATATGCCGCAGGATCAGCGACATGACGGTGAGAGGGTACGGTGGGCAACCATCGGAGGTGATGGTAGGGCGTCTGAACCGGACTATGACCGGGTGGGCAAACTACTTTAGCCTCGGGCAGGTCAGCCCGGCCTTCAACGTCGTCAACCGACATGCGGTCCGGCGGTTTCGCCAGTGGCTCTGCCGAAAGCACAAGACGCGGCACGGGGCAACTGTGCAATACCCCGCCCAGAGGCTCCACGACGAATACGGCCTCACCCGTCTGACGCGGCAGGCACTGGGCCTTCCGAGCGCGAAGGCATGATCTCGTCCGAAAGCCGGATGCGGGAAATCCGCACGTCCGGTTTGATGAGCGGGGACTGGAAACGCGGTCATGGGAGCCGGACTGAGGCCCGGAGCGAAAGCGACGGACAAGCCACCGGACCCTACAACTGGCGCGCCAGTCCTCGACTCTACTGTGGCACGATGAGACATCACGTCGGGGTGGCGTATTTCTCTCCCCCCAAGCGGCGCCAGCCGCTTCGCGTCCGAGGACGGGAGCGGAGACCGTGAGAGCGCCGGAGCGGAGGTCCGGGGAGCGGTGCGGCCCGCAGCGCAGCGAGGACACGGTTCCCGGACCGCAGCGGACAGCGCGTGCCGCAGGCCGAACGGTCGAGCACCCGCCCGCAAGGCCGCGACCGCCGCAGGCGGTTTGCCAAGCGCAGCGCGGAGCGGGCGCCAGCTCGCGGAGGCGATAGGGATAGGAGCGGTATCGGAGCGAGCGCCAGCGAGTGGAGATATGAGCGGATAGCCCGGGCCCGAAGGGCATCGCCCAAGACACGCCTCGTGCACGCGATGCGGTGCCGGATGAAGGTGCTCTCCATGGCCGATCAGCCCCAGAGCGGATGCGAGCCGACCAGACGTTCGGTCACCTCGCGGATCCGGTTGCGGTCATGGACGCGGCAGGGGCCGCGCGGGTCTTCGTCGAGAAGCACCATGTAGAAGTGCGATCCCGGCGACAGCACGTCCTGCTGGCGATAGACATCGCCGACACGATCGCCGTCGAGATAGATGCGCGCCTCGTCCGGGGCGATGCGCCGGAAGGCGAGGCCGGTCATGACGCGCCTCCCGCCAGGGCGTTCGCGGCCCAGGCCGCGGCGCGAGCCAGCACATGGCCGTGGCACGGCAGCGGATCGCACCAGCACGCCAGCCACATACCGTCGAGCTCGGCAAGGTCCTCCAGCGCGATCTCGCCGGCGCGGACGCGCCGCCAAAGATCGGCGCGGTAGCGCGCGACCGCCTGCTCCCGCGAACAATCCGGAGCGATCCGGTAGGGATTGCCCCACACCGTGCGGCGGTCGATCAGCACGGTGTTGTTCACCAACTGCGCATATTCGAATTCTTCGCGCAGCTCCGGCTCGTGCTTCAGGTTGATGACGGTGTCCATCGACTCCCTCCTCCTCGGGTCGGCTTGCCCGACCCCCGCTCTCCTCTTCCTCCTCCGGCCCGCGAGCTGGAGGCGCAGGCGTCGGCGCGAAACAGCGGCGCGAAGCGTGCGCGAAGCGCCGCCGCGCCGAGCTCGACCAGGTCGTCGTTGAAGTCGCCGCCGACGGGCACGATCGCCGTGGCGGCGACGCCCGCCCGCGCGCAGCGCCGGGCGAGGCGTTCGGCGGCGAGCGCGCCGTCCTCGTCGTTGTCCCGGGCGATTACCAGCCGGGCGACGCCGGGCGGAGGCGCGAACGCGCCGAGGCTCCCGGCCGAGAGCGCGGCGGCCGCCGTGATCTCCGGCACGGCGGCGACCAGCGAGAGCACCGTCTCGATCCCCTCCCCGACGACGAGCGTGGCATCGTCGGAGGGCACGCCGAAGCGCACGGCGAGGCCGTAGACGCGGCCGAGCGCCTTCCGCGGCGCCGCGACGTCCGCCTTGGCGGGCGAGCGCGGATCGAGCCAGGTGCGCTGCACCCCGGTAATCGCGCCCGCATTCTCGTTATCGGGGCCGCCGGTGACGGCGGCGACCAGCGCCGGAAACCGGCGCACCAGGGAGCCTTCGCGATAGCGAAGCTCCGGATGGAAGCGCAGCGCCGCGAAGCGGCAGCGCGACAGACCCCGCGCATGCAGATAGCGCTCGGCATGGCTGCCGTCGATGGCGCGGCAGCGCCGCCAAAGGCGGCGGGCGGCCTCGGCGGCGTCGTAGGGGGCTTCCGCGTCCGGCGCAGCCCCCGGACCATTGTCCGGGACAGGCGGCAGCGCGAGGAACGAGCGCGCCTCGTCGAGCGCCGCGCGCAGCGACGGCGCGCGCGAGCGGTGGCGGATCAGGTCGAGGAGATCGCCGTGGGATCCCTCGGCCGCATCGGTCCACTTGCCAGGGACGCCGGGTCCGCGCAGGCGGACGAAGAGGGAGCGCCCGCGGGCGCCGTCGAGGTCGCCCGCGACCCAGTAGCGGCCCTGGCGACGGCCGTGCGGCAGGTAGTGTCGGCAGACCTCCTCGGCGCGCTCCGCGAGCGCGGCGGCGACAGCACCGGCGTTCATGGCGCCGCTCGCGGAAGAGTCGGGCACGGGTTCGGCATGACGGGAGGCCTCCGGTGGGGAACGACACCCGATACCGGCTGCCCCTCCGCCTCCGGCCGGCGCCGCAGGAGGAGCGACCCGTGCGAAGCGCGGGCGCGAGGCCGGACCGGCGGTAGGCCGGCGGCGCGCTACCGCGCGAGGGTGCGGAAGGTGGCGGAGAGGCGCGTCGCGGCCTCGCCGGCGGTGTCGCCGCGGTCGATGCCGTGCATCCAATCCCGGCGCGCGGCGCCCGCGAGGACGAGGACCGAGCGGCGGGGCAGCACGACGACCTCGTCGCCCGGCAGGCCGTCGCGGTCGTAGGGCCGGACGGAGCGCGGCCGGAAGCGCATCGGCCAGGACGCACCGAGCGACAGGGACGCCACCAGGGGCCCGAAGTCGCGGTGGTCGGCGTGCATGCCGATCCCCTGGCCGGGACGATACTCGTTGACGATGCACTGCACCGGCAGCGCGCCGGCGAAGCGCTCACGCAGGCGATCCGCCATGACTTCGGCCCAGCGCGGGAACGGCGCGGCCGGGACCGGGCGGCTCGCGCCCCGGTAGTCGTAGCGCCAGCCGTAGTGCTGCACCCGGCGGCGCAGCTCGGTCATCCAGGGCGCCGCGCCGATGCGCAGCAGAATGCGTTCCTCCTCGGCCGGGGTGACGAAGTCGGGGACGATCGCCGCCCCCCGGGCGAAGATGCTGTCGCGGGTCATTCTCTCTCTCCCGATGCGCGTATCCGCCCCCGCCCGCGCTCTCCCCGGACTCCGGCGGGCAGGAAGGACCGTCTCCCGCCGGTGCGGGAGACGGTCCCCGGGGACGCGGGGGATCAGGCGGGATCGAAGGGACCGGGGGAAGGGGCGGCGATGTCCGGATCCTGGGCCGGATCGCGGCGCGAGACCCAGATCGGGGACGCGCCGCCATTCAGGTCCGAGAGGAGGACGCGGGTGCAGAACTCCGGGCAAATCGAGGCGCGGCGCAGCGCTTCCTCCAGCGCGAGGTCGTGCTCGTAGTAGAAGTCGGTGTCGCAGGCGTAGCGCCAGCCGGCCCCGACGGTTTCCACCTCGTAGTAGGGCTGTGCCTCAATGTCCGAGAAATCCGGGATGTCCATCATGACGCGCTCCTGTCAGTGGGTTGCGCCCGCAACGCGCTGTCCTCCTCCTCCGGCGCGAAGAGCCCCTGGCGAGGCGCGGCCGGACCGCCTCCGGATCCACGGCAAAAAAACGGCCGGCACCGAAGTGCCGGCCGAGTCGGGGAGGAAGCGGTGACGGATTCTCAGAACGGGATGGGATCTGCCTCGGCCGATTCGCCGCCGGCCGGCATGGCGCCGCCGTCGCCCGCGGGCGGCGCAGCATCCGTCGCCGGCGTCTCGCTGCCGACGGGCTTGTCGTAGAACTGGACCCTGCCGCCGGGGACGATCAGGATCTCGGTCGAGAACCGGTCCGAGTCCTCGCCGTCCTTGCGCCAGCGGCGGGTCTGGAGCTTGCCCTCGATGTGGACCAGGCGGCCCTTCCTCGCATGCTTCTGGAGCATGTCGATCAGCCCGTCCTGGAAGGTGACGACGCGGTGCCACTCGGTCCGGTCGACTTTCTCGCCGCTCTGGCGATTCAGGTAGCTTTCGTCGGTCGCGATGCTCAGATTGGCCACCCGGCCGCCCGAGGTGAGGTGGTTGACGGTGACGTCGGCGCCGAGGCGGCCAACCAGTTCGGCGTGGTTCTTTCCGAAGGCCATGACGATCTCCTCATGGGTCTGGATGATGACGATGGGTGAGAAACGGCGAGGGACCGGGACACTCTCCCGACCCCCCGTCCGTTCAACCTCTTCAAGCCCTCCTCCACCTCTCATCCGGCCGGCGGACAGGCCGGGACGGCGCCGGGAAGGTCGAGGGCCGGCATCCCGCGCAGCGTAAGCGGTATCTGAGCCCCACGTCGAGGTCAGGGTTGACGGACGGGATTTGTGGGAGGTCGGGTTGAGCGCCGCGATCAGGTGGGGTTGGCCCCGGGCTCGAAGTTCCAGGGCAACAGCTCGTGGATTTTCGACAGCGGGTGGCCGGCGGCGATTTTCTCCAGCGTATTCTTGAGCCAGGCGTAGGGCTCAACGCCGTTCATCTTGCAGGTCTCGATGAGCGAGCCGGCGCGGCCCCAGGAGCGAGCGCCCTCGTCGTGGCCGGCGAACAGCGCATTCTTCGCGGTGAGCTTGATCGGTCGGATCCGGTTCTCGACGAAGTTGCTGTCCATCTCGACGCGCCCGTCGTAGAGGAACACCAGCATCCTGCCCCACTGGTTGGCGATATAGGTCAGCTTCTCGCCCAGGCGCGAGCGTGGCGAGACGCGCGAGCGCTGCTCGTCGAGCCACACGCCGAAGGCGTTCACCAGCGGCGCGGACTCGGTCCACCGGACGAACTGGCGCGTCGCCGGCTTCTCGCCCCGGATCCTGTCCTCGATCTTGTAGAGCTGCGCGATGCGCTCCAGTCCGGCCTTCGCGATCGGCGAGCCGTTGCTGTCGAACACCTCCTTGAGCCCCCGCCTCGCGTGGATCCAACATGCTGCCAGCGTCAGAGCTCCGCCCGGCCGGGTCGACCGGGCCAGCCGGTTGTGGCCGGCATAGCCGTCGACCTGCACCGTTCCCTGGAAGCCCTCGAGCAACGTCTCACCATGCTTGCCACTGCGGCTCGGTGCATACTCATAGATCACGCCCGGCGGGTCGGCCCCGGACCACGACCGCTCGTCGCGCGCCATCGTCCACATGTAGCCTGTCTTCGTCTTGCCCCGGCCCGGGTCGAGCACCCGAACCGTGGTCTCGTCCAGCCCCAGCGTACTCGACGTCTTCAGTTCCGCCTTCAGGCAGTCGAACACGGGCCCAAGGTGGAACGACGCCTTGCCGACCCACTCGGCCAGCGTCGAACGGTGCAGCTCGATGCCCGAGCGGGCGAAGATCTGCGATAAGCGATACAGCGGAAGATGGTCCGCGAACTTCGACACCAGAACATGGGCGAGCAGCGCCTCGGTCGGCAGCGCTCCCTCGATCAGCCAAGCGGGCGACGGTGCCTGGGTGACGCCTTCCTCGCACTTGCGGCAGGCATACTTCGGACGCACGGTGACGATCACCCGGAACTGCGCCGGAACGATATCGAGCCGCTCGGTGCGGTCTTCGCCGATACGAACCATCTGGCCGCAGCCGCAAGGGCACTCGATGCTCTCGGGTTCGATCACCCGCTCGATGCGCGGCAGGTGGGCCGGCAGATGACCGAGGTTGCGCTCCGCGGCGCGGCGCTTCGCGCGCGGCGCCGGCGTCGTGCCCGTCGGACCCTCTTCCCCGGCCTCAGCCAGCGCACCTTCGAGTTCCTCGAAGGCAAGCTGGAGCTGGTCGGGGTCGAGCTTCTCGGACTTCTTCCCGAACATCGCCCGGCGCAACTCGTCGAGCAGATGTTCAAGGCGCCGGTTCTGGTCGCTCAGCGCCGCGTTCTCGACGCGCAGCGTCTCAAGAGCCGCTTGCTGTCCCGCGAACAGTGCCTGCAAGGGAGGCGCAAGCGATGCGAGATCGACCGTGCCGGGGCCTGGTTCCATGACGGAAGACTACCATCGCATCGCCGCCACGGAATGCGGCGATCCGAATCAGACCCGCTCATGCCGCCGCGAGCGGACGGCGAACCCGAGGTCCCCACACCCGGCGCCAATCGAGCCCCTCGAACAAGGCCTCGAACTGCGCCCGCGAAAGCCGTATCACCCCGTCGCAAACCGCCGGCCAGGCAAACCGGCCCTGCTCAAGGCGCTTCGTCGCCAGCACCAGACCCGTCCCGTCCCACCAGAGAATCTTGACCCTGTCGGCGCGCTTGGGGCGAAAGACGAAGACGATGCCGGAATACGGATCCAGACCCAGCTCGTGCTCGACCACCGCCACAAGACCATCGTGACCCTTGCGGAAGTCAATTGGCCGCGTCGCCACCACGATCTTCGACCCCGAGCCCGCCGCCATCATCGCAGCGCCCTCAACAAGGACGCGATCTCCGCGATCCGGCTCGCGCCAATATCGCCGTCCAGGCGAACCGTCACTCCGCACGCCTTGATCGAAACCGAACCGATCAGGCACCGCTCCGGCACCGGCAGCGGATCAACCTCTACTGTCGCGAAGGCCGGTTCGGGCGCAGCAATCGGCTCAGGCTCCGGATCCGCCGTAGACGATGGAAGCACCAGCTTGCCTTCGCGGGCAAGGCTGCGCCACGACGACAACCGTCTGCTCGACAGACCGTAACGCTCGGCCACATCGCCCACGCGCTCTCCGGGCCAGAAACTCTCGCGAACGATCCGTGCCTTCTCTTCCTCGCTCCAGCGAGACGGCGCCGACCGCTCGGAAGACGCCTCCACTTCCGAAGCCGGTTCTACTTCCGAAGCCGGCTCAGCCTCAAAGTCCTCCAGAAAATCCCAGTCGATGGGACCGCTTCGATACTCATCGCCCAACAGATCGCCCTCCCCGTCAAGAAGGCCAATCCAAACCTACTCCCTATATATAAGGTAGGTGGGCCATCCCCACCGCTTACCGCGCAGCGCCCCTTCGGGCCGCATGCCCATGACGAACCTGGCGCGCGGACGCGGGGATTGGAGCGAAGCCCGGTCGGGGCAGCGCATGGCGCGGTCGTGCTCGGCGACCTCGCGGACGGCGGCGGGGTCGATGCCGGCCACCGCGAGCAGCTCGCGGCCGGTGGGGGCGTCGAAGGCGTAATCGGGATCGAACATGGGCAGGAACTCCTTTGCCGCGCCCGGCGTCGGCGCGGCGGGACTCTCCCTCCCACGCTGCCGGGCAATCGCCCGACAGGCGCTCCTCTCCCGCTCTACGATGCGGCGGCGCGGCGGATGGCGGCCAGGCGCTCGCACACGGCGCGCGGCGACAGCGACCCCAGGTTCAGCACCGGGATGCCGCGGGCCTGGGCGATGCGGATCCCCATGCCGGTTCCTCCCTCGACCCGTCCCCCGGCGGTCCAGGCAACCACGGCATGGACCGGGCGATCCAGCGAGGCCGAAAGCAGGATGGCGGCGTTCCGGGCGTGCATCTTCCGGGCGCCGGACGAGCAGCGGCGCCAGGCGGGATGCAGGCCGGCCGCGATCTCCATGCACGCGGAAAGCTGCGAGGGGGTGAGCACGCGGCAGTCCGGTCCCCGGCAACCGTTATAGCCCGGCCACGGCAGGAAGAGCGTCCGCCGGCCGGCCGGGGCGCCTGATGCGAACGCGGTATCCGCCCCCGCCGCGCCGCCGCTCGCGAGATGCCAGCCCGTGCGCGCCAGCCATGCCGCCATCTTCGTTATGTCCGCCAGCACTCCGGCCGGCGTCCCGCGCGAGCCGATCCCCGCATAGACAAGTTCGGTCATGCCAATTCTCCCCGATGTGCCGATTCCGCCGCTCCCTCTCCGACAGCGGCATCGCTCCCGGCCCGCTCTTCTCGACCTCTTGGGCGGCGGTCGTTCCGGGGTGCTTGCATTGCCGTCGCGGCGGGTGCATCGCTATGGGGGATGGACGATCGGGATGGATGGCGCGGCGCGGGTTCTGGCCGCTGCCTGCCCCGAACCCGACCGGGGGCGCTGCTCTGCCTGCCGGGCGGGGTGGCGATGTAGGCGGCGGCCCGATTCGGGGTCAGCAGCGTCGGCGGAGGAATCCGGCTCGCGCGGTTGGGTCCGAGCCCGGCCGGGCGCGGCGGGCGCCCCGCCGGGGCCTCGGGCCGGTCGCTTCCCGCGATGTCCGGTCCGGGCTCCGGTCCGACGCTCGGCATCCAGCGGCCCCGGCACCCGGGCCGCCGCGAGGACGCGGCGGAGGCCGGGATTGGGCCCGGCGCGGCGACCCTGGCGGTTGGCGGGCCGCGCGGCTCCGTGGCAGTCTGCGTCGATGCGGTGGCGCTGAACATCCGCGGCCGGCAGGGTGCCGGCGGCGTATCGGCAACACGCACGGCTGCGGACGGCGGGCCGGCTGCGCAGCTGGGCCGGCGGCCATGGGGACGATGGCGCCGACGCCGCGCGAGGCGGAACGGCGATTGTTAGAGAGGGGGCCGGATGGCGAGCGAATACGAAGAGCACCTGGCGGCGGTCGTGGCGAAGGGCATGGCGGTGATGTGCTTCCGCAACACGGCCATCGAGGACTTTCACGACCGGACGCCGCCGGTCAGCCATACCGGGGATTTCTCGGACGTGGTGGTGATCGACGCCGACGGGCAGCGGATCCCCTAGCCTGAGGTATCGCATATCTCGCAGGACGAGATGCGCGACCTGATGCGCAAGGTGGTCAACCGGCTATATACGTGCCAGCTGTATGCGGGCGATCCGGACTTCTTCGGGATACTGAGCTGGGCGGTCGCGGAGGCGCGGCCGTGGGACGAGCCGGAACTCGACGAGGGAATGCTGAAGAGCCTCGAATCGAGACGGAAGCGGGAGCTCGAGAAAGAGGACTGAGGCGTATCGAGGTCCGGCAATGGAGCGACGTGTCGTTGCCCGCGAGCCGGCTGCGCAGCAGGGGTAGCGGCCTCAGTGCCAGGGATCGCTGTCCGAGTCTTCGTCCTCGGCGCGCATGGAGGCGGCCGCCATGGCGGTCCAGGCCTCGCGGTCGTATCCGAGCCTCCGGTTCAGCTTGTCGCAAATTGAAAGAGCGTCGTCGAGGGTGAGCGAGATCAGCGCCGTCGGGACATGGCCGGCAAGGCCCTGGATGACAATACGGATCTGCTGGACCTCGGTTTCGACGTCGTAGGCGGGCACGAAACAGAAATCCGGTTCGTCGGGCAGGGTCTGGGCGGTCATGGGGTCGGTCTCCTTGTCCGTGGAATGGGGTCGGCGGTTGGCGGGCCGGCGGTACGGACCCCCGCGCGCCGGCGACTGAAATGACGGCGGGCGTCGGGCCGGCCATACGTATCACGCGCGCCGTTCAGGCGGCGAGCGGCCAGCGGTCGAGGAGGCGCGCAACGACGTCCGCATTTGGCGCGAACACGCGGGTTCGCCATGAGATGATCTCGGTAACGCAGCCCATGCGCTTCAACGCGTCCATGTCGGTGTCCGCCGGCCCCTCGATCTCCACGCGGTCGGCGCCCATGAGGCGGCGGCGCGCGAGCCGCCAGCCGCTGGCGAGCGCGAGAGCGTTGCCGCGTCCGATGACCGCCTCGAAAGCCTCCTTGCCGGTCATGGCGGGTCCGCCGTCGAGGCCGAAGCCGGCGCGCACTGAGCGCACCTGTTCGGCGTCGAGCACGCGCCCGATGAGGCTGTGACCGTCATCCGACGTGAGGCGCCTCACCCGCATGTTTTCGGCCGGCAGGCGGTCCCAGACCGGCAGCAGCAGGCCGGTGGCGAGCCAGAAGCGCGACTCCCGGTGGGAGGGGAGTCCGGCGATCTCGGCATCCCAGACACGCCGCCACTGCGCCTCGTCGGCGCGGCGCCAATTGGAGGCGTCCAGCTCGGCCCTCGCCATGGTCTCAGCCGTGGCTGGCCGTATGAGGCGCACCCGCTCCTGCACCCCGCCGTCGTCGATCATGCGCGACGATGCCGGCAGGACGACGGCGGCGCGCTTCGAGCGGGCGTTGACAGCCAGCCTGGGCTTGCCGTCTGGACCCGGGTCGCGTTCGCCGATCTCCAGCGCCGATTCCGCCGTGAGCGGAACAAGCTTGTCGCGGCGGACGATCTCGACCAGCTCGGTCGCCGCGCCGGTGCCGGGATGCTCGTAGAGCGTCTCCCGGCCGGCGATGGCGAGCGAGTCTGCGGTGACGGACTCGACGCCGACCTCGTAACTGCCGGCCTCGATCGCCTGCTCGATATTGGCGGCGATACGCTTTTCCAGCTCGGCGAAGAGCTGGTTCTGCTCGGCGATGGGGAGCGCCAGCAGACGGTTGAGGAACCTGGGCATGGGCGGCAGGTCGTCCTTGAGCGATCCCTCCCAGGTGAGCTTCAGCCCGGTGGCCTTCTCGAACCGTTCGAGGTTCCAGCCCTCGATGCTGCCGCGCCAGAGCGCGCCGTAGAACTGCCTGAGCGCGGCCCGGGCGTAAAGGCTCTCCAGGTTGTCGCTCTCGCGGAACAGCGCCGCGTCGCTGCCGCCCATCGCGGTCTGGGAATCCCGCTGGCCGCGCGTGATGGCGCCCAGGCTGTCGAGACGCCGTGCGATGGTGGCGATGAAGCGCCGCTCGCCCTTCACGTCCGTGGTGACGGGCCGGAACAGCGGGGCCGAGGCCTGGTGCGTCCGGTGGGTCCGGCCCAGCCCCTGGATCGCCTGGTCGGCGCGCCAGCCCGGTTCCAGCAGATAGTGGATGCGCCGCTCCGTGTTCCCGCAGGACAGGTCGGCGTGGTAGCTCCGCCCGGTGCCGCCCGCCATGGAGAACACCAGGATACGCTTCTCGCCGTCCATGAAGGCGGCGGTCTCGGAGAGATTGGCGGAGGCGGGCCGGCTGCGCAGCGCCAGGCGTTCCCCCTTGGCATCCGTAATCCGGAGCACGCGCCGCGACCGGCCCGTGACCTCGGCGACGGCCTCGTGCCCGAAATGCTGCACGATCTGATCGAGCGCCGTCGGCACCGGCGGGAGAGCCGCCAGCTTCTCGATCAGCGCGTCGCGCCGGTCCTCGGCTTCCTTGCTTATGACGGGGTTGCCGTCCGCGTCCCTGGCGGGCCGGCTGAGGAGATTGCCGCCGTCGTCGGTGAAGGGTTCCTGCAACTGCACCGGGAAGGCGTGCATCAGGTAGGAGAGGATCGCGTCCCGCGGGGTGAGGTCGATATTGAGGTCGTCCCACTCCGAGGCCGGAACGTCGGCGATGCGCCGCTCCATCAAGGCCTCGCCGGTGGATACGAGTTGGACCACCGCCGACCGGCCCGCCGCAAGATCGGCGTCGATCGCGCCGATGGTGGAAGGGCATTTCATGCCGGTCAGCAGATGGCCGAAGAAGCGCTGCTTGGTGCCCTCGAACGCGCTCAATGCCGCGGCCTTGGCATTCTTGTTCAAGGTGTCCTCGCCCTGGACGATGCCGGTTGCCTTCAGCGCCTCCTCGACGTTGGCGTGGATCACCTTGAAGGCGTCGGCATAGGCGTCGTAGATGCGCCGCTGCTCCGGGGTGAGGGAATGTTCGAGGATGTCGACCTCGATGCCGTCATAGGCGAGCGCGCGTGCCTGGTAGAGACCGAGAGCCTTGAGATCGCGGGCGACGACTTCCATCGCGGCGACGCCGCCCGCCTCCATCGCGGAGACGAACTCGGGGCGCTTGTCGAACGGCGTCTCGCCGGCGGCCCACAATCCCAAGCGTGCCGCATACGCCAATCCGGGCAGCGTCGTCGCTCCGGTGGCCGAGACATAGGCGATGCGCGCGTCCGGCAGTGCGTTCTGCAAACGCAGCCCCGCGCGGCCCTGCTGGGACGGCTTCACCTCGCCGCGCTCGGACTTGGAACCGGCCGCGTTGGCCATCGCGTGGGCCTCGTCGAACACCACGACCCCGTCGAAGGCGTGGCGGTCCTCCTCGTCGAGCGAGCCCGCCAGCCATTCCACGATCTGTTCGAGCCGCGAGGGCCGGCCCTGGCGGGACGGCGAACGCAGCGTGGCGTAGGTCGCGAACAGGATGCCCTCCTCCAGCGGGATCTCCATTCCCTGGCGGAAGTTGCCGAGCGGGATGACGTCGCTCTCCAGCCCGCCCAATGCGGTCCAGTCGCGGCGCGCGTCCTCCAACAGCTTGTCGGACTGGCTGAGCCAGAGCGCGCGCTTCCGGCCTCTCAGCCGGTTGTCGAGGATGATCGCGGCGACCTGCCTGCCCTTGCCGCAGCCGGTGCCGTCGCCCAGCATCCAGCCCCGGCGGAAGCGCACCGGCTCCGACAGCGTCTCCCCGTCCTGGGTGACGAAGGACGTGTCGATCTCTTCCCCTTCGTCATCGTCGTCGTTGCAGCGGTGGACGGTCTCCCACTGGGAGCCGATGCGGTACTCAGCCGCCAGGTGCCGCGACTGCGCCTCCCCCGCCAATACGACGCTCTCGAGCTGCGCGTCGGAGAGCAGGCCGTCGGAGACGATGCGCTCGGGCAGCATGGGCCGATATGCCGGGACGGGATGCGGCACGGCGGCCATGGCGGCGGACTGCACCAGCGGCGTCGGATGCTCGACCGCGTCCGGCACCCGCACGACACCCGGCCGCCAGGGGGCGTAGGGGCCGGTGGCGGCGGCATCGGCTGCGACCGGCTCGACCGGCCCGGTCTCGACGGCCAGCTCCGTAACCGGCCCCCAGTCATGCGCCTGCCGCGTTTCCGGGGTCGAAGCGTGTTTGGCCCCCCGCTTCGCCGGCTTCGGCGCGACCGGCTTGCCGAACAGGTCGCGGGAGGGTCCAGCCGAGACTGGCATCGGCGCGATCGGCTGCCGCTTCGGCACCTGCGCGATAACGGCGTCGAGCAACTCGGCGGCGTTGGCGGCGCGCGCTGTCCCGTCCACCCCGGATCCCGTCCGGGGCAGGCTCTCCGCGGACGGTCCGGCCCCGCGCTCCAGCACCGTGAGGCGGGTGTCGAACGCGGTGCCTCGCCTTGCGTAGGCGCGGCCGTCGATGGCCATGGTGAAGACGCAGCGTGCCGGCGGATCGAGACGGCCGACGGCGTCACCCGGCGCGCAGTGGGCCGAGGTGATCGTCACCAGCCGGCCGCCCGGCGGCAGCATCGAGGCGGCCGAGCGGACGTGGCGGAGGTCCGCATCGCGGGTGATGCGGTCGACGCCGGGCGTCGCCGAGAACGGCGGGTTCATCAGCACCACGGTCGGCCGGACGTCGTGCAGCCGGTCCGCGATCGCCTCGGCGTTGAACGCGGTGACGACCGCCTCGGGGAACAGCTGCGTCAGCAACCGTGCCCGCGTGGGCGCGTATTCGTTGAGATGGAGATTGCCGGCGGCGGAATTGCCCAGCGCGCACTGCGCCATCACCGCCAGCATGCCGGTGCCGGCGGAGGGTTCCAGCACGACGTCGCCGGGACGGACCGCGGCAGCCTGAAGCGCGGCATAGGCGAGCGGCAGCGGGGTCGAGAATTGCTGCAACCGGACCTGCTCCTCCGACCGCCTGGTGTGCGAGGGCTCCAGCGCCGCGATGGCCTCCAGCATCGCCAGCATGCGGCCCGGCCCGTCCGTACCGGCGCCGCAGGTGCGGCGCATGCCCCGACCGTAGCGCTGGAGGAACAGCACGCACGCTGCTTCCACGGCCTCGTAGGCATCCTTCCAGACCCAGCCGCCTTCGGCGTCGGTCGCCCCGAAGGCTTCCGTCATGGCGTCCCGGAGGGTTGCGGCATCGAGCGGCTGGCCGGTCTCCAGCACCGTCAGAAGGGCCTGGGCAGCGGCGAAGAGGGCGTCTCCGGCGGCCGGACGGGCCGGCGATGCGGTCGGGTCGATGGCGGTGGCGGGAAGGGGCGGACGCGCGAGGGCGTCCGGCGCCGGATGGGCGTCGAGCATGGCGATCTCCGTGCTGGAAGGCGGTGGGCCGGCGGCGCGGAACGAAGCCTCCCGCGCCGCCCTGCGGCCTGCCCCCGGCCGGCTTGCCGGACTCCTCCCGGCGCAGGGCACGACGATGGCTCCGGGCCGGAATGCGGCCGGGCCGGAAGGCTCGGGGAGGGGGAGAACTCAGACGGGCCGGATCAGCCGAAGCGCCTGCCGTCGGCCAGGAAGGCGAAGTCGTTGACGGCAAGTAGCTCGTCGATCACGGCATCGGAGGTCTGGTGCTCGTACTCGCGCTCAAGCTGGCGGTAGAGCCAGCGCGCGAGATCGCGCAGCGCCTCGATCACGGCGTCCTCGGCGCCGTCCGTCATGGGCTGCCAGGTCGGGCTGTCCCGCTCGACCTCGATCGCCATGCTGTATTCGTGGCAATAGCGGCCACGGTGACGGACGGTGGCACCCAGTTGCCAAAAGTTGCGCTTCGCGGTCTCCTGCAGGAGGTCCGCGATACGATGCAGCTCTTCGTCCTTCGGGGCGTGTTCGCGTATGGCTTTGCGCGCACCTCTGGCGTGGCTCCACCAGCCTTGGAAAGAGGCACCGTCACCCTGGCAGGCGAAGCCGCTCCAATAGATGCGCGGCTTGTCGCGCGTGCCGCCGCCATAGAGCCGCACCGTGGTGGTGGCGAGCGTCACGCCGAGGATTCCGCAGATTGTCTCGAAATCCTCGTAGACGAAGTCGTACCAGTCGTCGTGCAGCCCTTGCTGGCGATACCAGCACCGGGCGGCTTCCCTGGCCTCGTCGGATAGCTCGTCGATCGTGTAGACCGTGGTCTCGACGATCTGGGGCATGGTCAGCCCTCCTGCGGGCGGGGACTGCGGGGGAAACCGCCACCGGACACGCGGACGAACCGGACGGCCTCGCGGACGCGCCGCAGGGCGACGCGGTCGTGGTCCGGGTTGGCGCGGAACCACAAGGCGGGCTTGCGCGAGAACCAGGCAGAATCCGCGACGAAGCCGTCGCTGTAGGCAACGAAGTGATTGCTCGCCGAAATCGCCCACGTTCCCGCCGGTGCGGGGTCCAGGAACGTGCCGAGCGTGATGGCGCGGACGTCGAAGGGGACGTCCGCAAAGATGCGGTCCCAGACCTCTTCCCGGCGCGCATGGCGGCGCTCGCGGTACTTCGGATGGCGAAGGGCGTAGTCGGGAGCGAAGCCGAACTCTTCGAGTGCGGCCGCGAGCTCGTCCGTATGGACACCGTTGACCGAGGGCCGGTCGAACAGGCGGCGGATGACGGCAGCGGCTTCGTGGGTGGGCACGCCGGCGATCGCGGAAATCGCGGAGGGGCCGCACTTCGTGGCGCGGCCGGTGATCCGGTGGAGCATGTCGGTCTCCGGGCTGGAAGGGCATGGGCGTCCGGCACGGCGGGACTCCCGCGCCGCGCCGCCGGCCCGCCCGGCGCCGGCTGGCCGGACTCCGGGCGGGGCGGCGCACGGATGCGCGGCACGGAGGGACGAAGCGAAGAGGAGGCGCGGACTTCGGAGGCCGCGATCACCAGCGCTGCGCGTCGAGGTGGCGCAGCACGGCGGCGGTGAGCTCGCGGATGTCGCGCCAGGAACGCTCGTCGGAGTCGTTCCATTCGATGAGGCCGTTCAGATGCGGCTCGAATTCCGCCGCGTCCCGTTCGCGGGCGCCGGTGTCGATGCCGGCGAGCCGGGTGTAGACCTCGCACACGGTCTCGGTGGCCTCGCCGGTATGGGACGGGTCGCGCCAGAGGATCGAACCGGTGTGGATGCGGATGGCGGCGCCGAGGCAGAAGCAGCGGGGGCTCTCGGGCGTGGCGAGGCGGAAGGCGGGCGGGTGGCGGACCTCGTCGTTGTCGACGACATGGAAGCCGCCGTCGAACTCGATGACGTCGCCGTCGTCGTCGCGTCCCCATCCTCCCTGGTGCCAGCGTTTGGGGCGGTCGAAGGTCTCGTGGACGCGGCGGGCGATCTCGAGCTTCTGCCCGGTGCTCAGAATCTGCATGGGCGTTGCTCCCTTGTCTGGGGGCCGTAGCCGGAGAGGCGTGGCGGGGCGTTCAGTCGTCCTCCGGGAACATCACGGTGACCACCGGGCGTGCGTCGTCGCCGGCGCCGACGGCGACGATCGGGAAGTGCTGGCGGGGCGGGCGGTTGCTGTCGCGCAGGTCCTTGCGGACGTCGCGCACCAGGACGCACATCCTCACGCGATCCTCGCCGGCGGCGCCCAGCGCGTAATGGCGCGCCATCCAGAGCACGTCCCACAGCCGGCCGCTCTCGTCCTGGAAGCCGCGATAGCCCTCGGGCAAGGCGACGAGCCGGTCCCATACGCTGCGGGAGAGCGCGACGGGGATTTTGAAACCGGCCTCGCGGGCGGTCTCGGTGACGTCGACCAGCACGCCGTCCTCGATCGCCTGACGGCGGGTATAGGCGAAGACGACAGGGCCGAACGGATCGGCGGTGCGGGCATCGGGCATGGCGAAGTCCTCGATGGGGTGGAACGAAACGCCCCGCCCCTGCTGCTCCCGGATCGGCTCCGGGACAGGCGGGACGGGGCGCGTGGCACCGTGGGAGCAGGGCCGCCCTGCTCAGGTGGCGACGGCCTCCGGCATCGGACCGGGCGGGCCGAGATCGACCGCGACGCGGCCCTGCGTCACCGTCACGGTGACGATCCGGTCGGGCGGCATGAGCCAGAGAAGATCGGTCCAGACGGCATCGGCGATGGCGCGCTTCTGCGTCTCGTCGCTCGGGGTGCTGCGCTCAACAGAGGCGATCATGGTCATGGGGGAACCTCCCTTGGATGGCGGACGCCGGCGCGCGCCTATGACGGCCCGGCGGCGGCGAGGGTCACGGTCACGTCGGGCCGGTCGATGCGGATGTCGACGACGCGGCCGCGGGGCGCGAGCCAGAAGAGTTCGCGCCGCACCGCTTCGGCGATCGAGGCGCGGCAGGCCTCGTCGTCGGACAGCAGCAGCCGGGTCGCGATGTGCAGCGCCTCCTCGTCGAAGCGGTCGCGCTGGGTCTCCCAGCTGTCCGAATCCGCGTCGTCGCCGGCGGAGAAGAACGCGGCGCGCATCAGCTGAGCGAGCTCGTGCGGCTGCATCGTGCCGTCCGCGGTGACCAGCGGCAGCGCCTCGCCGACCCAGGACCAGGCCTCGCCGGCGAAGGCGAGATCGGCATCGAGGTCGATCGTGCGCCCGACCCCCTTGCCGGCCCGCGCGGTGAGGCTCACGCGGATCGCGTCGGGACGCCGGGCGAGCGGCGCCTGGGGCGCGCCCGTCCGCTCCGGAACGGGATACTTGTCGAGCGGGTACGGTCGGCGTTCGACCGTCGCCTCGGTGTGGATGCGGACGACCCGCTCGACGGCGTCGTACCAGGGGTAGCCCTCGAGACGGCGGTCGGCCTCGAACAGGCGCGATGCGATGCCGGCGCGCTCGGCGGCGCGCCAGAGCGCCTGCGCCTCGGGCGGTTCCGGATCGCAGTCCATGACCAGCGCGCCGGGACCCGCCGGGGCGGGCCTCGGCGACTCCCGCCAGTCGTCGGAGTCCGCCACCGAGGGGCGCCAGGGCCGCAGCATGGCCGGCGGCGGGGCGATGTCGATGCCGGCCTCGTGCGCCTGTTTCCAGTCTGCGAAGGCGGGGCACGGGTCGGGATCGGCGGCCATGGCGCGATAGACCGCGAGCCGGGCGGCCTCGCGCATCTCCCCGAGAAACCCGTTCTCGACGGCCTCCTTGCGGGCCGGCAGGACGAGTTCCAGCTCCGGGCAATCGCCTACATCGGCACGTACCGTCCAGATGCCCCCATGGACGGTCTCGACCGCGGGGAGACGGACCGGCAGGGTGAGCCCGAAGAAGTTGAGGTCTGGGTCATTGTAGCCGTGCCGGCGGTCGCGGAAGACCCCCAGGGCGAGGCCGCGCCACGGCTCGGCATGGACCGCGCCGTCGAGGAAGGCGCGGCGGGGCAGTTCCTCCCCGTCGCCGGATTCGCCCCCGGTGCGGTCGTGGAAGACCACCGGGAGCGGGTAGTGCCGCGCGGCGTTCTCGGCCGCGTTGCGGACGGCCGCCGGGGCTTCGCTCGCCGCGAACGAAATCGACGTGCCGCAGGGGAACGGCGCGCCATCGTCGGCACCGATTTCGGCATCCTCCTCCCCCAGAAAATGCGCCGGCGCGAGATCGACCCGCCAGCCCGGCAGGTTCTCGCCGTCGGGCGAGCGCGGGCGGGAGGAGACGGCGCAGCCGCGGCGCGCGAGGCTGGCGAAGCCGAAGCCGGCGGCGTCCTCGCGTCGGACCAGATCGTCGGACCAGCCGTTCTCGCCGAAGCTCAGCAGCACGGCGGGATCGGCGATGCCGGCGCCGTCGTCGGCGACGGCGACGGCGACCGCGAACTGCGTCTCGCCGTGCGGGACGTCCTTCCCGGCGGCGGTACGTTCCACCGAAATACCCACCCTCGTTGCGCCGGCGCGGCGCGCGTTCTGCAGCAGCTCGGCGAAGATCTCCGCGAGGGTGGCGGCATAGGTGCGGGTGACGCGCCGGACGGCGCTCTCGTGGATGCGGGCCCGGATCGTCCGGGGCGCGGGATCGGCAGGACCGGTCATGGGCGAAGCTCCATGGATTGCGGAAACGGAAACGCCCCGCCGGGAGGGGTTATCCCGGCGAGGCGCTTTGGGGACGGCGTGCGCTCAGTGGACGCGGCGGAGGAACTCCGGGATCGCCATCGGGTCGGGCGGCGCGTCGTGGCCGTTCGCCGGCGCCGGCGGCATGACGCCGGCGGGTGCGGCCTCCGTCTCCGCACCGTTGTCGCCGGAGTCGGCACGGGATTCGCCGTCCGGCGCCATGACGGGCTGTTCGACAGCATCTTCGTCTGCCAGCGGATCGGCGGGCGTTTCCCCGGTCTCCGCCGCGGCGGTTTCCGCATCGGAAGCGGGTCCGGCATCGCCGGCGGAAACCTCTTCCGCCTGTACGCTGCCGGCGGTGGCACCGTCGGTGTCCGTATCGTCGGCCCCGCCGGCATCGAACGCCGCGAACCCCGGCGGGACCCAGGCGAGCGCCGCCGCGTGCATCGCGGCGCTCACGCCGACCGGCGGATCTCCGGCGGCAAAGGCGGCCTCCATCGCTTCGGCGAGCGCGGGCTTCTTGTACTTGGACCGCGCCGACGCCCAGGCCAGGCCGAACACCGTGCGGGCGATGTCGAGGACGCGCGCCTTGGCGATCCGCGACCACAGCATGTCGGCGGTCGGGCGGACATGGGCCGCGAAGTCGATGTCGAGCCGGGCCACGGTGGCTTCGAGCTCGGGCCGGGCCTGGGGCTCGAAGGCGAGCTGCCCCTTCACCGTGCGCGCGACGCAGGCCGCGAACAGCGCTTCCTTCCCGGCCCGGCGCAAGGCTCGGAGCGCCGCGAAGGATTCGCCGTCGTCCTCGATCTCCATCCAGTCGAGCGACAGGTGCGAGCGGTCCTCCAGCATGGCCTCGCCCGGAGACCGGTCCGCGAAGTCGGCGTCGTTCATCCGGGTGTTGGGCCGGTCGGGGGTTTCCTTGACCGCGATGTCCAGGGCGTGGTCGCGGTAGCCCGGCGCGAACACCGAGCGCCCCATCTGGAACAGCGCGAGGTCGAAGGCGGCCTCGAAGTCCCCGGCGAGCTTCGTCTTGACCAGCGCGGTGCGGATCGAGCGCAGGTCGTCGGCCAGCCCGACGCCGACGCCGGCCTCCTTGCGCGCCTCGGCCTCGCGGTCCTTCGGCGGCGCCATGGGGACGGACACAGACTGTCCCGGGACATGAACGCGGTGAGTGCCGGCCTCCGCATCGTGGCCGTTGCCGGTCGTCGTGCCGGCGTCACTGGATTCTGCCGGCTTGGGCATGTCCTCGGGCTTCACCAGGCCCTGGATGACCTGCATCGCGCCGTCCTGGCCGACGGTGACGATGCAGCCCGCCATGGCGAGGTCCTCGCGGCGGAACACCGCCCGCGCCTCGACGGCGGCCTCGATCTCGTCGAGCCGGGCCTCGATGCGTTCGCCCTCGGCGACCAGCTCTTCCGTCCAGTCCCCGTCGTCGAGATTGACCAGCTCGTCATGGCGGGTCTGCAGCTTCTCGATCTCGGCACGTTCCTCGTCGGTCGGGTCCGCGGGCTGCGGCTCGATGCGTCCGTAGCGGGCGGTGTCGCCCCATTCGACCTCGATCATGGGCGCGGCCCACTTCCAGCGGGTCGCCAGCTCGTCGGCGGCTGCCTGGAGCTTCGTCATGGCGAGCTTCTCCAGCAGCATCGGATCCTCGAACCAGACGCCGCTCTCGTCGTCATTGGCGAACAGGTCGCGCAGCACCTGGCCGCCGGCGGCCTCGTAGGCATCGACGCCGACGAAACGGGCGACGGCGGACGCGCCCGGAATCCTCTCCTCGGTCAGCAGGCGCTTCACCTGCCAGGCGGACGGGCGGTAGCGCTGGGCCGAGACCTGCTCCCAGACCGTCATCTGGCGCTCGCGGTCGGTGGTGACCGCGAAGGCCTTCAGCACCTCGAGGTCGATCCCGTTCGCCCGGTAGGCGTCCAGCAGCTCCGGCGCGGCGTTGCCGAGGCGCAGGCGCTGCTCGACCAGCCGCTCCGACAGGCCGAAGCGCGCGGCGATGGAGGAGACCGGCTGCCCGGCCTGCACCAGCCTGGAGAACGCCACCACCTGGTCGGCCGGGTGCATGGCGACGCGCACGACGTTCTCGGCGAGCGAGAGCTCGGCGGGCTCGACGTCCCCGGACCTGATCTGGCAGGGCACCGTATGGTCGGCATCGATCGCGCCGTCGGCGGCCAGTTCCCGCATGGCCTTCAGACGGCGTCCGCCGGCGACCACGGCATAGCGCTCGCCATTCTCGTCCGGCTCGTCCGCGCGGACGACCAGGTTCTCCAGCAGGTCGATGGCGGCGATCGAGGCCTTGAGCTCGGCGTCGGCCTGCGCATCGGGCGGCGTCCTTCGGACGTTCTCGGGGGCCAGCGTCAGCCGGCTCAGCGGGATCTCCCGGATCAGCGGCTCGGCCCTGGGGGCGATGAAGTTCATTCCAGTCTCCATGGAGGGTTGCACCGGCGCGGCGCGACCGGCTTCCGCCGCCGGCCGCCACGCCCGCCCTCCAGAGGCTCCGCTCCGCCTCCGGCTGGCGCGCCGGCGGGCGGTGCGGACGATGGCGGGGAAGTGTCGTCGGGGGTGGGTCCGTCAGCTTCGGGGAATCGATGGTGGCCTGACGGGTTCGGCGATCGGAGGCCGCCCGATCAGGCTTGCTTCATGTCGATGCGTTCGCCCCAGGGCTCGCGGTTCCAGTCGCCGGGCGGATCTCCGTGGTTGACCCAGATCGTCGAAAATCCGGGCTCCGTCTCCGGATAGCGCGAGCATTCCATGTCGGTGAGATAGAGGCAGACGCCGGGGCGGATGTCGTGCTCCTCCAGCCAGGCGAAGCCGGGCCGGAAGTCCGTCCCGCCCCTTCCCCTGACGACGATCTCGTCGGGCAGATCGCCGGCGGCGTATTCGGCGGCATCGCGCACCGCGGTATCGACCTGTAGGAGGACGACGCGCTCCGGTTCGATCTCGGTTGCGACCTCGCGCACCTCCGACCAGAACCCGGACAGGGTGTCGGGGTCGAGCGAGCCCGAGGTGTCGATCATCACCGCGATCGCGTCGATCCCTTCCGAGCGGATCGACGGCAGGTAGAGACCGGTGTCGATGAAGCGCCGGTTGGGCACGCTCCAGGAATAGTCGCGCTTCGCCGCGTCGGTCATGTAGCGGCGCAGCAGCGTGCGCCAGTCGACCGTCGAAGCGTGGGCGCCGCGGACGGTCTCCTCGACCGCGCCGGGCATCCTGCCTTCCGCCTTGGCGAGGCTCGCGGCCTGATGCATCGCCTCGTCCCAGGCTTGCTCCTCGGCGGCGATATCCTGTGCGGAGGGGCCGTCATCGCCGTCTCCGCCGCCGACCGGAGCGTCCATGACCTCGCCGGTGCCGGCGGGATCGCAACTCGACGATGCGTCGCTGCCGCTCGCCTGACCCGGATCGGCACCATCCTGGTCGTCACTGCTATCGGCGCCGTCAGCGGAATTATCGGCCTCTCCGGCACGATCGCCCTCGGAGGAGTCGTAGTTCGCCGCACCGGCATCGCCGGCGCCGGCAGACGGATCGCTGTCATCGCCGGGCTGGTCCGCGTCCGGCTCGGGCAGGCGATCATAAGCCTGCTCGACGCTGATCCCGTCCCACGCCTCGGCGTCGGGCGGCAGGGTGAAGCCGGCATCGCGCAGCAGCCCGTGGGTAACCAGCTGCGAGGCGCGCTGCCAGCGGTCGGGATCGCGCTCGCCGCGCCTGGTGTGGTGCTTGAGGGCGCAGGCCAGCACGACCCGGGCGATCGCGGTCTCGATGACATGGGCGTCGGTCTCCGCGATCCATTGCGGCGCATAGCGGATCTCGCGCCCGTCGCTCGCCAGCGTCTCGCGGCTTGCATCGGCGCGGATCGGGAGCCGCAGCGCCAGGCTGCCGAAGAAGGGCTGCTCGCGCAGCAGCGCGGTGACGCAGCGGCTGACCCGCTGCAACGATTCCGAGCGCACTCGGGCGGCCATCACGCCGCTTCCCGTGCGGGCTCGCTGGCGGCGGTGTCGACGACAGGCGCGAAATACCCCGCGAACCGCTCCTTGAGCGCATCGGCCTCGCGCTTGACGCTCGCGCGGGCGGCGGGGTCGAAGCTCTTCGACGGGCGCAGCGCGTCCGGCTCGACGCCGGCGATCCTGTCCTTCACCTGCTGACATAACTGGGCCAGCGTTTCGTCGCCGAAGATGTTGAGACGTGGGACGATGTCGACCAGATCGCGGATATTGCCGATCATCGAATCCCGGAACACCAGCGGCTTGCCCTCGTCGTTTTCGCGCAGCCGGTCCGAGACCCGCTCGACCGCCTCGCCGAGACGGCGGTAGAGATCGCCCACGGCATCGTGCAGGCGCTCCTCGATCTGGCTCTCGATGTCGCGCTTCACCCGGTCGGTGTCGTCCGAGGCGAGCTTCGCCATGAAGTGGTCGGCGTCCGGCACCGGAACGATGCGGTAGCGCAGGCCGAACCTGCCGTGCAGATCTTCCTTCGAGGGATAGTCCGCGATGCGGAACAGCTTGCCCAAATCGAGCCGGGCCTTGTCGATATTGTCCTCGTAGTCCTCGATGAAGCGGGCCCGCTCGCGCACCATGCGCTCCCGGAGCCCGTCCATCAGCTCGGTATATTGCTCGTAGTTGGCGATGGGAAGCAGCCGGCTTCCCTGGTCGTCCCAGGGCAGGGATTGGGCGTAATGGGCCGCACGCGCCGCGCTCACGGTCGAATTGAGCGCGGCGAAGGCGGTCCTGGGCAGCAGGCACTTGTTGTAGCGCCCGGCGGCGGTGCTGGCCTCGTGATGGACCGCGACATGGGTCGAGGCCTGGCGGTCGTAGAGCCGGCCCGACCAGGCGGTGATGCGCAGGCTGACCAGCATGGCGTCATGGGTGAGATTCATGGGACAATTCTCCCGACAGGGTTGCTACTGCGTGCGGGCGGCGGCCCAGCGGATGAAGGCGGGGGAGCGCTGAAGGTCGGGATCGCGCCGGATGCAGGAGCCGACCAGGAACTCGCCGACCTCGCGGCGCAGGCGCTGGGCATAGGTGACGATCGAGGCCAGCGTGATGTCGTCGGCCATGCGGTAGAGCGAGCCGCAGAGCGCGATCAGCGCGCTCGCATTGTCCGGCACGGCCGCGTTCTCGGGATCGTCGATGACGGCCCGGGGATGAGGCAGCTCGCGCCACACCTTGAGGAAGGCCGAGAACTCGACCGCCGCCGCCTCGCCGACCGTGCCCCGGAACAGCGCCCGCTCGACGCCGGGATCGAGGCTCGCGCGGCGGTTGACGATGCCGGACACCATCTCCCATGTGCGGGGGCAACAGAACGCCTTCTCCTTCGACTGGGGATCGAAGGCATGCAGCAGTTCCGGGCGCATGGAGACGAAGAACAGCACCTCGGGCGCGATGCCGTGCTCCGCCCCCCAGGCGAGCCAGTCCTCCGCATCCACCCTGATCTCGAGATGCACGAAGCGGGACGCCAGCGGCGTCGGCATGCGGTGTGTCACGCCGCGGTCGACCTCCCGGTTGCCGCAGGCGATCAGCGAGGCGCCGTCCGGCAGTTCGTACTCGCCCACCTTGCGGTCGAGCACGAGCTGGTAGAGCGCGGCCTGCACCATCGGCACGGCCGAGGGCAACTCCTCCAGGTTGATGAGCCAGCGCCCGGGATCGTCGGTCGGCGGCAGGAAGGCCGGCGGCGCCCAGCGGGTGCGGTCGGAGCCGTCGCGCCAGGGGATGCCGCGCAAATCGACGGGGTCGAGCAGCAGGGCGCGGACGTCGACATAGGTGCGGCCCGCCCCGGCGGCGACCTGCTGCGCGATCATCGATTTTGCCGATCCGGGCGGTCCCCAGACCACCACCGGTTGGCGGGCCTCGACCAGCAGCGCGAGCGTGGCAGCGAGTTCGCTCGGGCGGAGCGTGTAGTCGGCGGAAATCGTCAGGGGATCGGTCATCGGCGGGCTCCGGAGGCTGTGGCGCGGCCCGACGCCCTCGGGCCCCGAACCTTCGCTCACCCGCCGCTTGCCCTCCTCTCTCCGCAGCCAAAGGCGCATGGCCGGCGTGGCATGCGCGGTGCCCGCGACAGCCCCGCATGGCACGGCGGGCGGTCTCGGTTCCGTGGCGCCGAAGGAAGCGGACAGACCGGCCTGGAAACCCTTGTTACGGACGGCATCGTGCGCGCGGCCGGCCGGGTCTCGTTCCCGGGAAGTCGGGACCGTTTTCGCTACAGCAGGGCGCCTACGGTCGGGTTCGAGGCGCCCCGAACCTGCTGCTGGAGGCCGATGAGAGCGGTCAGGCGATGCGGTTGCCGTACAGGAGCTTGCGCTCGTCCTCGCGCTGCAGCCGGTTCTCGTAGGCGTCGTGGGTCTCGAAACCGCCGAAGTCCCGGATCGCCGGCGCCAGGCTGGAACAATCCAGCAGGTGGCGGGCGACATGCTCGTCGCGGATCGTGTGCCCCGCGCCGAGCGCGTGGTCGATCACCGCCCTCAGGGCCAGGGTCGCGGCGAGCGGATGTCGGGCCGCCAGGGCGTCGGCGGCGGGAACCAGAATGTCGTCGAACACGCCTTCGAGGTTTGCCGCCTCTTCGGTCGCCAGTGCGGCCGCCCTGTCGAGCGCCGGCCACGATATGAGAAAGGACAGGGCACCCACCGGGCTGCGTGTCCGCCGCACATGATCCAGGGCGCTTTCCTCGGCCTCGATGTCGTCGAAATCGGGAAGTCTCTTCAGGTAGGCCCGGAGATGGGGCGCCGAGAGGTGACGCTCGAAACTGCGCCACCGGAGCCGCTGGGCCTCGTCGGTTCGTCCGAGTGCGTCCAGCGCATCGATCCGCACGTCCTCGCACGCGAGCCGATGCCCGCCCGGGATCGTATCCTCATCGGGTTCGACGGCGTTCGCTGCCTTCAGCGCCTCTTCGGCCCGTCCCGTGGCAAGGAGCCTGCGGGCGATCCCGGCGGCGACCGCGGGGTCCTTCCGGGAATCTTCGTCCACTTGTTCGATGAAGGCGTCGACATCGCCCTGGGCGTCGGCAATGTCCCGCAGCGCCGAGCGGGCTATCCGGAGCCTGGTGCTGTCCGCGACCCGGTCTTCAAGGGCCGTGCCTGAGTATCGCCGCTCTATTCTCGGGCGGTGAAATTCGGGCAGGCGATCGAGCGGCGTCTCCGAATACTGGACGGCCAGCTGCTTCAGCCGCTCCAGCCCTTGCCCGCCGAGAGCAGGCGTCAGCGCCCCGATGAGATCATCGTACTGACCGTGGGCGTTCTGGGTCAGTTGCTCGAAGGCCCGGTCCGCCAGCTTGCGCGGATCGGGGCTTGCCCCGGAAGCGATCCTGCCGAGATCGGAGAGGTCGAAAGCGCGGGACAACGTCCCGTCGCCGTCCCAGCAGCGGTCCAGAACCGGGTTCGCCAACCCCAGGTACTGCCACATCAGATCAAGCGCCACGGCCGGGTCCTCGCCGACGATGCGGCCGACGATTGCCGTCCGGTGGAGCTCGAGCTCGTCCAGGAGATCCTGACGCCTCTGCCCATCGAAAGCCCTGCGCGCCCTCCCGATCGCGGCGAGCCTCTGCCGGACCTCCCGGGCAAGCTCGGCCGGGCCGTCCATGCCGGCAAGCTCAAGCCGGAGCCGCCGCCGGGCCACGGTCCGGCCCTTGCTGACCTCGATCAGCAGCTTGGCGAGGCGCGCGGCCCCGAGAGCCTCAAGGTTCCTGGCGTTGAGCGGTCGTTTCGTTCCCATCGGCTCTCCGGCGCGGCGCGGCGGTCGCGGTGGCCCGACCTTGATGGATCGCCGAAATCGGCGCAACGGCCATGGTCGCTATGGGAGGAGACCTTCTGCTTGACCTTGCTCATGCGGAGATCGCGTTCGGCGCGCCGGACCGCCGCCCGCCATCCCGGTGCCGCCAACGCATTCCGCTTCCAGCACGGCTGGCGTTGTCCGCGGACACGTACCGGAAACCCTCCCCAACGGCGTCGCGGGGGTCAGATCCCGCCGCCCCCGCCGTATTCCCGCTTCTCGTAGATCGCGGCGATTTGCCGACCGTCCCAGACGTAGCAGAGATGGCGCTCCTGACGGGCGTTCGACAGGATGGGAGGCCGGAACACGGCGACGCACTCGCCGCCTGCCCGGCGGACGCTGTCATAGGCAATTCCGTTCGACCCGGCCTCGCGCAGGGTGCGCGCAAGGTGCCGGCCCGCTGTGTAGTCGTGGTCATGGTAGACGAGCGGCTGGGCGTCGGAATGGCCGCGCAAGTCGTGCAGGTCTCCGTCGAGGTCGACCAGATAGACCCGCATGTCGAGTTCCATGTGCCCCTGGGCCGTGGCGCTCATGAAGCGCTCGCGATGGTATTTCGTCTCGGCGATGGCCGTGTCGAGATCCCTCGCGGCATAGAAGACGCCGTAGGTGCCGTCGGAGAACCGGCTGCCGTTCGGGTTGAGGTGGGTGAAGGCGGCCATGATGACGGCGGTCCCGGGCCCGGCGATCCGGTCGCCGGGCGGCACGAGCCCGATGGCGCCGACCTCGTCGCGCAGCCTGGGATTGGTGAGCGCCTCCAGCTCGAAGACCGCTTCAAGGTCGTCCGGATCGGTGACGCGCTCGAAGAGCCGGACGGGTGGAAACCGGCTGGGGACGATGCGCCGGCACGGCTTCCACGCGACGCGGGAAACCTGCGGCGTCACGCCCACCCGCCCCGCTGGGCGTCCAGATACTGCCGCACGACGAAGAGATCGGCCACCTGGCCGGACAGCATGCGGTCGAGGGCCGACCGGCCGGCGAAAACCGGAGCGGCGTTCGGACGCCTGACCCATTCGTCGGCCGCGGTTTCGTCGGGCAGCAGGATCTGAAGCGCCTTGTAGATGCCCAGAATGTAGGAAATCCGCTCCAGCGTGTCCTTCGGCAGGGCGGCGTTCGGGTCCTTCTTCCACTTGAAGAAGGTAGACCGGGCGGTCAGCCCGAGCAGGGTCATCTGTTCCTCGACCGAGAGGCTCCAGAGCCCGGCGATGCGGAAGAACGTGCGCAAGGCGGGGCCGGACAGGCCCTTGCGGTCGAACGCCGCTGCCGGAAGAGGCTGCGCCGCCATGGTAATCTCCATATGTGTCTATGAAATAGAATATAGTCCAATTGTGGACTTACAGCAAGGCGCAAGCGAGTCGGTCGGGGGCACCGTCCCCGCAGCGCGGACCGCCACAATCCCGGTGAGCTGAGGCAAGGGCACGCGCGACGGCGACAGAGTATGGCCGATGCGCGCCTCGAGCTCGACGTAGCGGCGGTAGAGCTCGGGCCGAAGTTCGGCCGCCCGGCGAAGATCGGGCCGCGAGGCGAGAATACAGAAGCTGCAAGAGAGCCTCGACATGCCGGCGGCATAGGCCGGGTGCGGCGACTGTCCGGCGTCGCGGATGACGCGGAACACGTCTTCGGTCGACAGGTCGAAGACGGGGAGCCAGTCGAACACCTCGCGGCCGGCGACGCTCATGCGGGCGTTGCGCCGCCATGGGCTCTTGCGGGCGCGGGCGGGGCTTTCGGCGGCGCGCATGCCCATGGCGTTGACGAGGCGGCCGCCGAAGCGGGGATTGGCCTTGAGCCAGCGGCGCAGCTCGCGTTCGATCGGGCCGGTCTTGAAATCCGACGTGCACCACCGGGCCGAGGCCGAGGGCCACATGCCGCGCTCCTCGACGCGCTCCAGCAGGGTCTTCCCGGAAGCGACGGGCGCGAGGATCAGCGGCATGTCCTCGGGCAGAGTGGCCCGGATATGGTCGATCGTGCCGGGCCATTCGGCCTCGCGGAGCGGCGCGTGGACCGTGACGAGCCGGTCGCGCGGCACGAGGCGCGACAGCAGGATCGTCATCGCCTGCGAATCCTTGCCTCCCGAGTGCGAGATCGCGACCGCCGCGCCCCGCCGGATCGTCGCCCGGCACTCGGGCGGCAAGGTGAGGTCGGGGAAGGATCGGCGGCGGTTTCCGGCACTGTCGGTATCGGCCATGACATAGGTTCCCCGGACGGTTGTGCCGGGGCCTCTCTCCGGGCCTCCCGACTTACGCTGACCGGCGCGAGCCGCGACCTCCCGATGACGTTCTTGCGCTTGCTGGGCGCACGGATCGGTCGATCCGCCATACCGGCCGTCAACGGGCCGGGGCCGGGGCACGCGGCCGAAGTCGAATGGCCAGGTGAGGATTCCGTGCATCTCCGGAGATGGCAGTGCTGTTGCCGGGGACCGGGAGCCGGCTCAAAATGGCGGCGAGGAAGCGATCGAATTGGAACCGGTAGGGGCGATATCCATGACCGGGATACGCTGGCATGAGATCTGGAAGGACCAATGCGAGGCGGCCGAGTCCGTCCGGCTCCAGTTCGGCGTCGAGTCGGCCTTCGATTACGCGGTCGGGGAGAAGCTGCTCAACTTCGCGGAGGCGGCGGAGGAACATCCGGAGTTCGCGCGGGCCTTGCCGCGGTTCGTCTCGGAGCTCAGACGCATGTTCACGCCCGAGGAAATCGAGGAGCACCTGGCGCGGGTCGAAAGCGCGCGTCTCCAGCGCGCCATGGACGCGATGGACGTCTACGACCCGGAGATGGACGACCTTGCCGCCCCGGCCGCCGAGGCGCGCCGCTTCGAGTTCGTCAAGGAACTGCTCACCGCTCCGGCGCTCGGGACGTCGTGAAGCCCGGCGCGGGCCGGCAGGCGGGATCGCCGGACCGGGAGGTCCTGGCCGGTCCGGTCGAGCGCGTCACCTTCCACAATCCGGAGAACGGCTTCTGCGTGCTGAGGACCCGGGCGCGCGGCCATCGCGACCTGGTCACCGTGGTCGGTCATGCCGCAACGGTATCGCCGGGAGAATGGATCACCGCCTCGGGCGAATGGGTCAACGACCGCACCCACGGCCAGCAGTTCCGCGCAAGCTTCATCCGGACCGCCGCACCTTCCTCGGTCGAGGGCATCGAGAAATATCTGGGCTCGGGCATGATCCGGGGCATCGGCCCGGTCTACGCCCGCAAGCTGGTTCGCGCGTTCGGCGAAAAGGTGTTCGACGTCATCGAAGCGGAGCCGGAACGGCTGCGCGAGGTGACCGGCATCGGGAAGGTGCGGGCGAAGCGGATCACCGACGCCTGGGCCGAACAGAAGGTCGTGCGCGAGATCATGGTGTTCCTTCACGGCCACGGCGTCGGGACGGCGCGGGCGGTGCGGATATTCCGGACCTACGGCGCCGACGCCGTCGAGGTGATGACGGAGAACCCCTACCGCCTTGCCCGCGACATTCGCGGCATCGGGTTCGTGACGGCCGACGCCATCGCCATGAGGCTCGGCATCGAGAAGACGGCGATGGTCCGGGTCCGCGCCGGCATCGGCCACGCGCTGGCCGAGGCGATGGACGAGGGCCATTGCGGCCTGCCGGAAGAGGAGCTGGGACCGCTCGCGGCAAAGCTCCTGGAGGTCCCCGCCGAGCTGATCCGCACCGCGCTGGACCTGGAGCTGGCCGACGGCGCCGTGGTCGCGGACACGGTGGAAGACACGCCCTGCATATTCCTCGGCGGTCTCTACCGCGCCGAACGCGCGATCGCCGGGCGCATTCTCGATATTGCCGCCGGCGAGCCCTCGTGGCCCCGGATCGACCCGGACAAGGCGCTGCCCTGGGTGGAACGGAGGACCGGGCTCGCCCTGGCGCCGGGTCAGGCCGATGCCGTCCGGACGGCGCTCGCCTCGAAGGTCTCGGTGATTACCGGCGGGCCGGGCGTCGGCAAGACGACGATCGTCAACGCGATCCTGCGCATCCTGTCGGCCAAGGGCGTTGACATCCTGCTGTGCGCGCCGACCGGGCGGGCCGCGAAGCGGATGAGCGAGGCAACCGGCTTCGAGGCGAAGACGATCCACCGCCTGCTCGAGGTCGATCCCAGGACCGGAGGGTTCAAACGTGATGGCGAGAACCCGCTCGATTGCGGGCTGCTGGCGGTCGACGAGACCTCGATGGTCGACGTCCTGCTCATGCGCTCGCTGCTGGCGGCTGTCCCCGACGAAGCGGCGCTGCTGATCGTGGGCGATGTCGACCAGCTGCCTTCGGTGGGTCCCGGCCAGGTGCTGGCCGACATCATCGCCTCCGCAGCGGTGCCGGTGGTGCGCCTGACCGAGGTGTTTCGCCAGGCGGCGCGGAGCCGGATCGTCACCACGGCCCACGGCATCAACCGGGGCGCCATCCCCGACCTCTCCCGTCCCGAGGGCGAGAGTGACTTCTACTTTGTGGCGGCCGAGGACCCGGAGACGGCGGTCTCGCGGATCGTCGAGCTGGTGAAGACCCGCATCCCGCGTCGCTTCGGCCTCGACCCGGTGCGCGACATCCAGGTGCTGTGCCCGATGAACCGCGGCGGCGCTGGCGCCCGTTCGCTCATCATCGAGCTCCAGGCGGCGCTCAACCCGGCCGGTGAGCGCAAGGTCGAGCGCTTCGGCTGGACATTCGCGCCGGGCGACAAGGTCATGCAGATCGAGAACGACTATGACAAGGAGGTCTACAACGGCGACATCGGAGCGGTCGTGGATGTGGACCCCGAGGCGGGCGAGCTGACCGCGCGCTTCGAGGGGCGCGATCTCCTCTACGGCTTCGGCGAGCTCGACGCGCTGGTGCCGGCCTATGCCGCGACGGTGCACAAGAGCCAGGGCTCGGAATATCCGGCGGTGGTGATCCCGGTGCTGACCCAGCACTACGCGATGCTGAAGCGGAACCTGCTCTATACCGGGGTCACGCGGGGCAAGCGCCTGGTGGTGCTGGTGGGCCAGAAGAAGGCGGTCGCCATCGCGGTGCGCAACGCCTCGGGACGCCGGCGCTGGTCGAAGCTGGACGAATGGCTCGCTGGCGCGAAGGCCGGTACGGAACGCGGCATGGTCCCGGATGCTCAGCCTGATCGCGGTTTTGCGGCGGCGACGGGAGTCGGCCGTTGAAGCTGGCCGACCGGACCGACTACGCCTTCCGCGTGCTGATGTACCTCGCCGCGAACGGCGGGCGCCTTGCCACCGTCGGAGAGATCGCGGCGCGCTACGGGATATCGCACAGCCATCTGACCAGGGTCGTCTGGGCGCTCGGCCGCGCCGGGTTCGTCGAGACCGTGCGCGGCAAGGGCGGCGGGCTGAGGCTGGCGCGGCCGGCGGAAGCGATCGGTGTCGGCGCGGTGACGCGGTCGATGGAAAGGGGCATCCCGCTCGCCGAGTGTTTTCCAGGCGGCGTCGGAGGTTGCCGGATCGAGACATGCTGCGCCCTCAAGGGCGTTCTCGCCGAAGCGGAGGCGGCGTTCTTCGCTATCCTCGACCGCTACAGCGTCGGCGATCTGGTGCAAGGCAACCGGGAGCTCCGCACCTTCATTCTGGACGGTTCGGCAAGCGAGCCATCGTCGGATGCGCGCTCGGAGGGTTGATTGACCGAACGGTCGGGAATGGCGCTACCTGGATGAATTGCCCGGCGACGGCGATCTCGCTATAGGAATCGGGTTGCCAATTCCAACCGGGACGCAGGAGGCGCGAATGAACAGGCCGGAACTCGGAAACCGTGTCGCGGAACGGACGGGCCTGGGGCCGTCAGCCGCGAAAGACGCGGTGGACGCGGTATTCGCGGTCATCGCCGATGCTCTCGCCAAGGGCGAAGACGTGAGGATCGCCGGCTTCGGGGCCTTCGGCACGAGAAAGCGTGCCGCCCGTACCGGGCGCAACCCGCGGACGGGCGAAAGCGTGTCGATTGCAGCGTCGACTACGCCGACGTTCAAGGCGGGAAAGCCGTTGAGGGACGGGGTGAATTCGGACACGCAGGGCTGAATAACGGGTTGCATCCGCTCGGAGCCCGGGGGCCTGGATCGGGATTCGATCGCGAGTTTCGGACCAGCGGGAAAGATCGGCGGCCGCACACGAAGCATCGCTCGGGCGCGTTTATTGCAAGCGGCCTCTGATAGCATTCGAGAGTTGCATTGAAGCCGACCGCCAAGGTTTCGACTCACTGTATAGAGAGAGGTAACGGACATGACGAGGCACGGATTGGCGCAGGTCGACAAGGCCACGGACAGCGTCAACTCGACGGAGCTTCCCGTCTTTTCAGTGGACTTGCGCGAGGCGGCGCGACGGTCGGAGTCGGAAGTATCCGAGTGGGTTCCCGAGCGGCTCGACGAAGCGATACAGCGGTACCGCAGGTTCTTCCATCTGGCCAGCCTGAACCCTGGCGTCGCTCCAACGCGAGATATAGACATGATCTGGCATCTGCACATGCAGGCGCCGGTAGCCTACTACAATGATTGCGTAAAGTACTGCGGGCGCATACTGGACCACGATGGCGGTTTCGGCAAAACGCCCGAAGAAGCGATGGTTCTGAGTCAGGTCTTTGCCAAGACCGCCGAGCGCTGGCGAGAGGTTTTCGGAGAGCCTTACGTGGCCGACATGGTGAGCGGAACAAAATGCTGGCATGACTGCCAAAATCGTTGCTGGCACGCGTGCAAAAGTATTCCGGCGGATGTCTCCGCAGTAAAATGAGGGTGACCGACCCCATAACCGCTATCCACGCCGGATTGAACCGCGACGGCTTGGCTAAATGTTCGGTGAAGAGAGAGTTGGTTTGCGAGGTATTGTCCGGGATAGCGCAAGTTGTTGAGCAGACCCGGGTACGACAACTCGACGGAGCGACAACGTACCTGTGCGGACACGACGGGGTGCCGTTGCATACGGACCATCCCGAGGCGCGTTGGGTCGCGTGGTGGTGCGAGGCACAAGCAAGTCGCGACGGTGCAAGCGTCCTGGCCGATGGACAAGCGGTGCTCTCATTGATGGGCGACCAGACCGAAGCCCTCAAGGAAGTCGAGCAGCATGTCCCGCCGCAGTTGCCGCGACAAGTGCTTGACACGGCCCCAGTGTGGAATGGGGAGCGGCTCTATTTCGCGCCCTGGTATCCGCTGGTGCGTACGACGAGTGCAGGCAGTGTGGCCTTGGAGTTCTTCAGGAGCTTGCTTGCCATGGGGCTCGGTCACCGACGCATCCGGCTTCTGCCTGGCGACTTGTTGGTTGTCGATAATGGTCGATGGTTGCATGGCCGGGACAAGCTGGAGATGCGCAACGGTCGGTGTCTCCATCGTTTCTGGTTGCAATAGCGCCCGCCTTGGTCGTATCGCGCAACCTTTGCGGGGAGACCAAACTGTTGAAGATGAGCATTACCGCCAAATGGGCCAATAGCCGATATCCGGCGAGACGGTAATGGTTCCGTCGGGCCGTGGAGTCGTCGAACTCAGGGGTAATCTTGGTTCGCATAATCGAGGGATTTCCTACCGTCACAGCCGGTCGCGACACCTACCTTTCCCGTTCTCCCCGGCCCGACGGAACGTTTACGCGAGACGGATGCGCTCTGCTTCGCTGCATTACTATTGAAACCGCTTTCGGTTTGATCACGAATCAGATCCGCAAATGGAATACTCGTTTATATATGGACAGTTAGAAGAGCAGGCGTTCTTTGCGACAGCAAGACCGGCCCGAGGACAGTCTGGCTCTCCCGGCCGGCGAGGTGCATTCTCGATTCTCTGGACCGCACCGGCCGCTGGAGGCCGCGACAACCAACCGCCATTTCGGCCTTGCCCCGCCCGAGGACAAGGAAGCGATGGTGGGCTACGGCAATTTCGCCCTGACGATGGACACTCTTGAGAGAGCCGTCGAAGGCGGCGGTTACGTCGCCGGGGAAAACTTTACCGCGACCGATGTGTATGTCGGGTCGCACATCGCCTGGGGGCTCTATTTCGACCTGATCGAGAAGCGGCCCGCATTCGAAGCGTACCGGTCGCGGCTCGCGCGGCGCGAGGCGTATCTACGCGCGACGGCGCTCGACGACGCGGCGGGCGGCGCGGACGGGCCATAACGGGGTCCAGCGCGTTGCCAGACCCTTTCCGAGACCGCAAGATGACGCCCGCGAGCGGCGACCGGGGGAGAGGATTGCGATGACGACGATCGATGCCGATGCCCATGTCCTGGAGACGCCCGAGACCTGGCGTTATCTCCGCGACGACGAGCAGGGCCACACCCCGATGGTCGTCACCCGCGCATCCGGCGCGCAGGAGCGCGGGCTGGAGGGCCAGGCGGTCGAGGAATACTGGGTGATCGACGGCTCGATCCTGCCCAAGGAGGACAATGTCGGCAGCGACACCACCGTGGATACGCGCGAGATGCGCGACATCCCGGCCAGGCTCGCGCATATGGACCGGCTCGAGGTCGACATCCAGGTGCTCTACCCGACGCTGTTCCTCCGTCCGATCACCATGAAGGCCGGCGTCGAGCTGGCGCTCAGCCGGAGCTACAACCGCTGGCTCGCCGATATCTGGCGCCAGGCGCCGGAGCGGCTGCGCTGGGTGATGTCGCCGCCGCTGCTCGCGATGGACCGGCTCGACGAGGAGCTCGATTTCGCGCAGGACAACGGGGCGGTGGGCATCTTCCTGCGCGGGCTCGAATGCGACCTCACGCTGAACGATCCCTATTTCTTCCCGGTTTACGAGGCGGCGCAGGAGCGGAACCTGCCGGTCTGCATCCATTCGGCGACCAACAGCCCGACGATGCACCGTTTCTTCCTCGACGATTCCGGGTTCTCGAAGTTCAAGCTGGCCACCATCGGCGCCTTCCACACCCTGGTCTATCACGCGATCCCCGACCGCTTCCCCGGCGTCCGCTGGGGCTTCATCGAGGTCTCGAGCCAATGGGTGCCCTACGTCATCAACGACCTCTCCATCAGGTTCCAGCGGAAGGGCACGCCGCTCGGCGACGACGTGCTCCGGCGCAACAACATCTGGGTCGCCTGCCAGGTGACCGACGACCTGCCCTATGTGCTCGGCTATACCGGCGAGGACCACGTGGTGATCGGCACCGATTACGGACACGCCGACACGGCAAGCGAGATCGAGGCGCTCCGCCTGCTCAAGCATGACGGCCGGGTCGAACCCCGCGTGGTCGACAAGATCCTCGACGACAACGCCAGGGCGTTTTACGGGCTGGGTTAGAGCGACGCCCCGAGCGGCCCTTCCACGCTCCTCGTCACATCGACCGGAGCCGTCCGGAGGACGGCGGAGCGGAGATATCTGTCACGCGAGGCTGGCAGATTTCTCCGCTCCGCGCCTGTCGGCGCTCCGGTCGAAATGACGAGAGGGATGAGCCTGTCCAGGCCGGACGGCCTATTCCTCCCCCGCCCCGCCGCCGAGGAACGGGCGGATGGCGTCGCGGAACGTGTCGCGCATACGGGCGCTGTGGATCAGCGAGTAGTCGTATTCCGGCGGCGGGCCGGGCTCGACCTTGAGGCAGGCGAAGACCGGGCCCCTGGCGGCCAGGAGTTCGGGGAGCGACGCCGCGAAGCGGTTGAGGCCGTCGAAGCTATGCGCCTCCGGATATCCCGCATCGCGCGCGAAGCCGGCGAAATCGACCCGGCCTTGACCCGGAATCGGGTGGCTCCCGTTGGCCTCGTAGGTGCCGTTCTCGACCGCGAAATGGACCAGGTTCTCGGGCGCCGCCTCGGCGACGGTCACCAGGCTGCCGAGATTCATCAGCAGGCTGCCATCGCCGTCGAGCACGACGATCTTCCGGTCGGGAAGTCCTATGGCGAGGCCGAGCGCGTGCGAGGATGCCTGCCCCATCGCGCCGATGCTGACGAAATTGAGCGGGCTCGGATCGATCGCCAGCCACTCGAAGGCGGAGGTATAGGCCGCGACCACGATGGCGCCGTCACGATGCTCGGCGATCTTCCGGAAACATTCGTCGCGGCGCATCATCGCTCGATCCTCCGACCGATCAGCGCGACCACGGGCCGCGATTCGTCATAGGCCCGGTCGATGGCGGGGGCGAGCCGGGCCACGTCGGCCGTGGTCTCGATGCTCAGGCGGTCGATTCCCATGGCATCCAGCACCGGCTCGATAATCCGTACTCCGTAATTCCCGGACTCCGACGCCGGCCGGTCGGGTTCCTTGCCGAGCAGCCCGACCACCATGCAGATCGGCAGCCCGTATTCGACACCGGTCGCGCGGATCGAATTCAGCGAGTCCATCAGCCCGGTCTGCTGCATCAGGAGAACCGCGCGCTTGTCGCAATAAGAGAGGCCGGCGCAGATCGAGACGCCCTCGTCCTCCTTGCAGAGGCGGATCAGCCGGATGTCCGGGTCCTCCGACAACGGCCGGAGGATGCCGCTGCTGGTGACGATATCGGGCAGCGCCGCGACATGGCGGACCCCGGCGGCCTTGATCGCGTCGATGATCTCGCTGCCGAGCGGAGTGTCGTCGGTCTCCATGCCTGCGGTCTCCGTCAACTTTCCGCCGCCTCGATCAACAGCGCGGCGGTTTCCTCCGGCATCGTCACCATCGCGTCGTGCCCGGTCGCCAATTCGCGGAAACGCCAGGCCGGGTCGTTCCGGATCCGCTTCGCGAGGACCTTGAAGGGTGTCGGCCCTTCCGAGCCCATGCACAGGATATAGGTTCGCGGCAGCCCGTCGGAGCCGCCGTTCTCCAGGCGGATCGGCTCGATCTGGGTACGCACCGGGTGCGGCGTGATGCGGCGTTCTACCCAGCGATAGGGCTCCGGCGGGTCCTTGGGGATGTCGAACATGTTGGTGTAGTGCGTCCTCGATCCGCCGTGCTCTCCGGTGAGGTCGAGGCGGCGCTTAATCTCCGCGCCGATGTCCGTGTCGGTCGCATCGGGGTTGGCGAGGGTCGCCGCCATCGACGCCGAGCTGTCTCCGTCCTTCGGCACGAAGGCGTCGAGATAAACCGCGTGGGCGAGCCGGTCCTTCATCCGGTCGGCGACGCCGGTAATCACGTTGCCGCCGTAGGAGTGGCCGACCAGGACCACGTCGTCGAGCTCCTCCCAGACGATCGTGTTGGCGACGTCGGTGACGTGGGTGTTCATGTCGATGTCGCGCGAGAGCAGATGCGAACGCTCGCCGAGGCCCGTCAGCGTCGGCGTGAACACCTCGTGTCCGTCCGCGCGCAGGATCGCGCGCACGTCGCGCCAGCACCAGCCGCCATGCCACGCGCCGTGCACCAGGACAAAGATCGCCATGTCTTCCCTCCGGAGTTGATGCCCCTCGACCCGCATCATTGGACCGGAGACGGGGTTTTGGCTAGCCTTTCCGGGTGAGCCCCGCGCTTCCGGGAAAGAAGACGATGTTCGAGACCGTCACGATCGACCGTTCCGCATTCGAAAGCGTGTTCAGGGACGTCGAGGACGCCGAGTCCCTGCCGGCCTGGTGTTACACCTCGGAGGAGTACTACCGGCTGGAAGTCCGCAACCTGTTTTCGCGGACATGGAATTTCTTCGGCCATGTCGATCAGGTCGCCGAGCCCGGCGATTTCATCGCCGTCGACTATGTCGGCGTGCCGATCCTGATCGTCCGGGGGAACGACGGAGAGATCCGGGCCTTCGCCAACAATTGCCGCCACCGCGGCACCCCGGTGGCGGACGGCGAGGGCAAGTGCCGCGCCTTCACCTGCCCCTATCACGGCTGGGTGTACGACCTCGACGGCAAGCTCCACAGCGCGCCGGGGATGGAGCGCGCCAGGGACTTCGATCCGTCCGGCTACGGGCTGCGACGGCTCCGGCTGGAGACTTTCGGTTGCTTCGTCTTCGTCAATTTCGACGACGACGCCCCGCCGCTCCTGGACTATCTCGGGAACTTTCCGGACCTCATGGGATCCTACGGCCTGGAGGATCTCGTCCTGGTGCGCAAGCGGGTCCACGAGGTCGACTGCAACTGGAAGGTCCACATCGAGAACGCGATGGAGGAGTACCACCTGCCGATGGTGCACGGGGCGACGCTCAACCCGAAGGAGATGGAGCACTCGGCCGCGCCCACCGAAGGCGCCTGGCTCGACATCCGCGAGCATCACGACGAGCACACGCGCTCGCTCCTGATCGAGGATCTGGAGCACGAGCTGCCGCATATCGAGGGGCTGGAGGGGCGTGCGGCGATGGGCACCAACTATGTCTGCCTCAACCCGTCCACGATGCTCGGGATGACGCTGGACTCGGTGTGGTACCTGGAACTCCAGCCGCAGGGGCCCAACCATACCCGCGTGATCCACGGCGCCTGCTTCCCGAGGAGGACCGCGGAAAGGCCCGATTTCGAGGCCAAGGTGCCGTACTACTACAAGCGCTGGGACACCACGCTCGCCGAGGACAACGCGGTCGCCGCCCTGCAGCAGCGCGGGCTGAAGTCGCCGCTCGCGCCGCGCGGCCGGTTTTCCCATCTCGAACCGCTGGTCCCGCGGCTCGCCCAGTGGTGGGTCGAACGGACCCTGGATTAGCGGCGAGGCGCCATGTCATCCACCAGGGTCCGTCTCCATATCGAGAACGACTCGAGCCTCGGCGCGGTCTTCGAGGTGACCGAGGATCGACTGTCCGCGGCGTTCTCGCGCTTTCCCGACCTCGCCCAAAGGATCGATTGCACCATCGGCTACGATTGCGCCGAATTCGACCGCCAGATCGCCGACGCCGACGCGCTGGTGTGCTGGGACATCGATCACCGCAACATCGCGAAGCGGGCGCCCAGGCTGCGCTGGATTCACGCCACCGGGGCGGGGGTCGAGCACTTCACCCCCTTCGATTGGCTGCCGGACAACGTGGTCTTCACCAACAACCGTGGCGTCCACGGCGCGCGCGCCCACGAATACGCGATCATGTCGGTGCTGATGCTCAACAACCGGGTGCCCGAGATGGTCACCCATCAGCGCGAAGGGCGCTGGAAGCAGACCTTCAATACCGGCATCGCCGGCAAGACGCTGCTGGTCGTAGGCGTCGGCAGCGTGGGCGGCGGCGTCGCCGAATGGGCCAAGCGGTTCGGCATGCGGGTCATCGGTGTGCGGCGGACGGCGAAACCCCACCCGGCGGTCGACGAGATGCGGGGGCCGGAGGCGGTTCCGGAGCTGATTCCGCGCGCCGACTACATCATCGCGACGGCGCCCGCGACGGCGCATACCCGCCACCTGATCGGCAAGGCGGAGATCGAGGCGATCAGGCCGGGCGGCGGCATCGTGAATTACGGCCGCGCCCGGGTGGTGGACTACGAAGCGCTTCGCGAGCGCCTGGAACGGCGCGAGATCAGCGCCATCCTCGACGTATTCGACCCGGAGCCGCTGCCGCCCCACTCGCCGCTCTGGAAGACCCCCAACCTGATCGTCACGCCCCATTGCTCGTCCGACGACACCGAGCTCTATATCCCCAGGACTCTCGATCTCTTCCTCGAGAACATGCGCCGGTTCGTCGCCGGCGAGCCGCTCGAGAACCGGGTCGATCCCGAGCTCGAATACTGAGCGCGCACGGCACTAGAAGGAGGCTCCGGCCAAGATGACCGACACGATGATCATGGGGGCGTCCTACGGCTCCCTTCTCGCGATCAAGCTTCTGCTTGCAGGCCACGACGCGAAGCTCGTCTGCCTGCCCGACGAGGCGGCTCTGATCAACAACGAGGGCCAGCTTGTCCGCATGCCGGCGAACGGGCGCGACGGGCTCGTCGAGGTTCATTCGAGCAAGCTGGCCGGCAACCTGTCGGCCGCGACGCCCGCCGACGTGGACCCGGCCGATTACGACCTGATCGTGCTCGCCATGCAGGAGCCGCAATACCGCTCCCCGGGCGTCCGCGAGCTTCTCGACAGGGTGGCCGCATCGAAGAAACCCGTGATGTCGATCATGAACATGCCGCCGCTCGCCTATGTCAGGCGGATCCCGGGGATCGATCCAGGCGCGCTCGACGGATGCTACACCGACGCCTCGGTCTGGGACGGCTTCGAGCCGCCGCGCATCACGCTGTGCAGCCCCGACCCGCAGGCCTTTCGCCCGCCGGACGAAAAGACCAACGTGCTTCAGGTCAGCCTGCCGACCAATTTCAAGGCGGCGCGGTTCGATTCCGACGACTCGACCGCCCTCCTCCGGTCGCTTCAGGCCGATATCGAGGCCGCGACCTTCGATGACGGGGAGGGCGAAATCGCGCTGCCGGTGAAGCTGAAGGTGCACGACTCGATCTTCGTGCCGCTCGCCAAGTGGGCGATGCTGCTGACCGGCAACTACCGCTGCGTGCAGGAAGACGGGATGCGGCCGATACGCGAGGCGGTGCACAGCGATCTCGCGCGGTCCGAAAGCGTCTACAGCTGGGTCTGCGAGGTCTGCCGCGCGCTCGGCGCGGCGGAAGCCGACCTGGTGCCGTTCGAGAAATACGCCGCCGCCGCGGACGGGCTGATCCGGCCCTCCTCCGCGGCGCGGGCGCTGGATGCCGGGGCGGTCAATATCGAGCGCGCCGACCGGCTCGTGCAGGCGCTGGCCGCCCAGAAGGGCATGCAAAACGACACCGTCGACCGGACCGTCGCGAGGGTCGATGCGTGGCTCGACGCCAACCGGCGGAAGGCGTGATGCGCCGATGAAGGACAGGACCCGGCGGATCTGGCTGGAGACGCTCGAACGCCACCGCCGCGATGTGGATGCACCGGCGAGCGAAAAGTACTGGTCGGAGGCGCTGGAGACCTGCTCGCGGGACGAGCTGATCGCCATTCAGAACGACAAGCTCCAGGCGCTGACGCCCTTCCTCTACGAGAACAGCGCCTTCTACCGCCGGCGCTTCGACCGGCTGGGCCTTGCCCCGACCGATATCCGGACGGTCGACGACCTCGAAAAATGGCCGGTGGTCGACAAGTCGGAGATGATAGAGGACGCGACCGCCAACCCGCCCTACGGAACCTATTCGACGACCGGCGAGGCCGAATGGGCGGATCGCGGCTGGATGCTGTTTTCCTCGTCGGGAAGCACCGGTGTCCCGCGGGTCTTCCGCTACACCCATATCGACCGCGGCTACTGGGAATGGGCCAACGCCCGCGCGCTGTATTCGATGGGCATCCGGCGGGGCGACAGCGTCTTCCCGATGGTCGGGTTCGGGCCCCATGTGTGGATCTGGGGCGCGATGTACGCCTTCGCGCGGATGGGGGTCGCGGTCATCCCCGGCGGCGGCATGGATGCCGAGGCGCGCGCCCGGGTCATCGACCGGTTCAAGCCGACGACGATCGCCGGCACGCCCTCCTACGCGCTCTATCTCGGCCGCATCATGGAACGGCTCGGGCTCGACCCGCGCGGGAGCTCGGTCCGAACCCTGTTCACCGGCGGCGAGCCGGCGATGGGGATCGACCGGACGCGAGAACGGCTGGAGGAGCTATGGGGGTGCCGGGTGGTCGAGTTCTACGGTTGCACCGAGGTGTCCCCCCATGTCGGCGGCTTCTCCTGCGAGGCTTCGGTCCGCCCCGGCGAGACGACTTTCACCCATCTGCTGGAGGACGTGCAGATCTGGGAGCTCGTCGAGCCGGACAGCCGGGAACGCGTATCGGAAGGCGAGCGCGGGCTTACCGTCTGCACCTCGCTCAACTCCGAGAGTTCGCCCCAGCTGCGTTTCCTGGTCGGCGACTACACGGTCTACGATACCGGCGTTTGCGCTTGCGGGCGGACCCACGTCCGGGCGATGGGTTCCTTCACCGGCCGCGCCGACGACCTGATCAACCTGCGCGGGGTCAAGTTTTTCCCCAGCCAGGTCGAGCAGGCGGTGCGGTCGATCGACGGCATCGGCGACGAGTTCGAGATCGTGCTCCGCACCAACGACGACGGGCTCGACGTGATGGATCTCCGGGTCGAGCATGCCTCGGAAGACATCGCCGACGAGGTCGGCGCGGCGGTCCGCAGCCGCTGCGAGGTTCGCGTCGGGGTCGAGGTGCTGCCGCCCGACACGCTGCCCAAGACCGAATTCAAGGCCAAACGCGTGCGCGACGAGCGAGGATGAACCAGGCTACCCAACGCGAGGACAGGACCGTGAAGGACAACGACTTTCCGCCCGGCGACCACACCCGGATCACCGGTTACCACGCCCATATCTACTACGATGAAGAGACGCGGGAGACCGCCGCCCGGCTGCGCGGCCGGATCTGGGAGAAATGGGGTTTCGACATCGTCATGGGCCGTTTCCGCGACCGACCGGTCGGCCCGCACCCGGAACCGATGTTCCAGGTCGCCTTCGACAAGGCGTTGTTCGACGAGTTCGTGCCGTGGCTGATGTACAACCGCGACGGCCTGGTCGTGCTGGTGCACCCTGAGGGGGACGACGCCCATGACGACCACGTCTACTACCCGCTCTGGCTCGGCGGGTTCTACGAGGTCAGGCGCGACTTCCTGCGCTCCGGGCAACGCTCGGCGTAAGCCGCGCCAGCACCAGGGCGCCGATCAGGCCGCCCGCCGACATCGTGGCCATGGCGTAGAACGCGCCCGCGCCCGCATCGTCGTAGAGCGCGCCGGCGAGGATCGTCGCGCCGCCCATCACCAGCCCCATCGCCGACCCGGAATAGAGTGCCTGGGCGCTCGCCGAATGCTCCGGCGGGACAGAACGGACGATGTACAGCATGGCCCCCAGATGGGCCGCGCCGAAGGTGAGCGCGTGCAGCGCCTGGAGGAAAACGAGTAGCCCCAGCCCGGGCTCGATGGCGAATCCGACCCACCGGACAATTCCCGCGACGGCGGCAATGGCAAGCAGCCGGGCCGGACCCAGCCGGGCGGCGAGCCCGCCGCCGAGCGCGAACAGGACGATCTCGGCGAGCACGCCTTCGGCCCAGAGAAGGCCGATCACGTCGTCGCCGATCCCGGATTCCCGCCAGGCAAGCGTCGCGAATCCGTATGCCGCGGCATGACTCGCCTGGATCAACGACGCGGTAACCAGGAACACCGCCATCGACCGATCGGAGAGGAGGGCGGCGACCGGCACCCGATGGCGCGCCGGCGGAGATCCGGTCTCGGGCATCGCAACGACCGCCATCACGGTGAGCGCCAGCGTACCGAGGACCAGCCAGAGAATCGCATCGCTTCCGATCCCGCCGACCAGCCGGCCGCCGGCGATGGCGCCGACGATGAAGGCGATCGACCCCCACAGACGCACCCGGCCATAGTCGAAACGACGCTCCCGGGAAGCGAGCAGGGTCATGTTCTCGCCCATCGGGATGATCGGCGTGAAGGCGATGGCGGCGAGGATGCTGACGGCAAGCAGAGCCGCGAAACCTTCGGACACCAGGAAAAGGAGGTGGACCGCGAAGGAAGCGGCGGCGAGGAGGATCAGCACTCCGCGCCGGCGCCCCCGCCGGTCCGCGACATGGGCGGCCATTTGCGGCGCGGCGATCCTGATCCAGCTGCCCGCGGTGATCAGCAGCCCGATCTCGGTCGCGCTCAGACCCTTGGCGCTGAGCCAGACCGGCCAGAACGGCAGCGACACGCCGACGAACAGAAAGACCGCCGCATAGAAAAGAGCAAGGCGTATCGCCATCGCCGATCCCGTCGCCCGGAATTCACTCGCCCGCACCGAGCTCCTATAGTGAACCGACCCGCAGCCCCCGCGAAGGGAGACCTCCATGCCGCAGGAACAGATCCAGGTCGACAGCCTGGCGGAAGCCTATCTCGCGCTCCTCAAGGACCGGGGCGTCGACTACCTGTTCGGCAACGCGGGGACCGATTTCGCCTCGGTCATCGAGGCGCTGTCCAAGTCCATCACCGACGGGACGAACGCGCCCACGCCCATGACGGTGCCGCACGAGAATCTCGCGGTCGCAATGGCGCATGGTTATTTCCTCGCCACCGGAAAGCCGCAGGCGGTAATGGTCCACGTCAATGTCGGGACCGCCAACGCGATCTGCGGCATCACCAACGCCGCGCGCGAGAACGTGCCAATCATCTTCACCTCCGGCCGGACTCCGCTGACCGAGACCGGCGCGCCCGGGGCGCGGTCGATCTACATCCACTGGGGCCAGGAGATGTTCGACCAGGCCGGCATGGTCCGCGAGATGGTCAAATGGGACTACGAGCTGCGCAACGCCCGCCAGCTGGAGACTATCGTCGACCGCGCGGTCAACGTGGCGATGAACGAGCCTCGCGGGCCGGTCTATCTCACCCTCCCGCGCGAGGTGTTGGCCGAAAAGCCCGGCGACTTCGCGTTCGAGAGCCCGTCGCGCCGGCTTGCCGCTACCAGCCCCGCGCCGGACCCCAACGCGATCGACCGGGCGGCCGAATGGATCGGGGCGGCGGAGAACCCGCTGGTCATCACCGCGAGCGCGGGCCAGAACCCGTCCTCCGCGAAGGCGCTGACCGACCTTGCCGAGCGCTTCGCGCTGCCGGTGGTCACCTACCGGCCGCGCTATGTATCGCTGCCTACCGACCACGAAATGCATATGGGCTTCGAGCCGGGCGGGTTGATCGGGGAAGCCGATCTGATCCTGGTGGTCGATTGCGACGTTCCCTGGATCCCGAGCCTGCACAGCCCGAACCCCGACGCCAGGGTTGTTCACATGGGCGTCGATCCGCTGTTTAGCAGCTATCCGGTGCGCGGCTATCCCTGCGACCTCGCGATCACCGCCGAATCGAGCCTCGGGCTCGCGGCGCTCGCGCAAGCGCTGGAGGGTAGGGCCAACGGGCAGATCGACGTGCGCCGGACGCGCGCCGCCGAGCGCAAGGCCGCCGCGGCCGAAACCCGCGCCGCGCGGATCGAGGCGGCGAGGACCGCCGGCGCCACCGACGCCGCCTGGATCGCCCATTGCATTGACGAGATCAAGGACGACGCCGACGTGATGGTGAGCGAATCGCAGCTCACGCTGGGCAATATCGACTTCCGCCAGCCCGGCACGTTCTTCGCCACCAGCCCGGCCGGTGGGCTTGGCTGGGGGATGGGCGCCTCCCTCGGGGTTAAACTCGGCTATGGCGACCGCCGGGTGTTCTGCGTGGTCGGCGACGGCTCCTATATGTTCGGCAACCCGACGCCCGCGCATTTCGTCTCCGCCGCCAACGACCTGCCGGTGCTTACCGTGATCCTCAACAACCGCATGTGGGGATCGGTGCGCAAGGCGACGCTCGGCCTTCATCCGGACGGCGCGGCGTCGCGCACCAACCGTGCCCCGCTCACCTATCTCGAACCCGCGCCCGCCTATCACAAGGTCGTGGAGGCCTCCGGCGGTTACGGCGAGGAGGTCGAGACGCCGGATGCGCTGCCGGGCGCGCTCGAACGCGGGCTCAGGGCGGTCGAGGTCGAGAAGCGTCAGGCGGTGCTCAACGTCCGGACGGCTTACGACGACGCGGCGGCGATCGCCGATTCCAGGCGCTGATGAGCTTCCCGGCGGAGGCCGTCAACGGGGCGCTGGAGCGCCTCCGAACCCATCCGTTCTATCGCGGGCGTCTGCCGACGGCGGTCGCCGACGAAGAGGAATTCGCCGCCGCCGTGCCACTGATGGGGCGGGCGGATTTCGTCGCCGAGATGGGAAAGCCGGGATACGGCGCGTTCGGCGGGGCGAGGCCGGTCCGCGTCAACCTGACCCCGATGGGGCCGTCCCTGGTCCCGGTTTTGCAGACCCGGGGCGACCTCGACCGCATGATCGCAGCGGCGGGAACTCACCTCGCCGCCTGCGGCATCGGCGAGGGCGACGTCTGCGCGGTGACCTTCGGCTACCACCTGTTCGTGGCCGGACTGTTCTACCAGTCGCAGATGGAAGCGCATGGCGTCGCCTGCATCCCGCTCGGACCCGGCGAGGCCGAGCGCGCGGTCGAGCTGTGCAACGCCCACGGGGTGACCGTGCTCGCCGGAAATCCGAGCTTCTCGCTGCGGCTGATCGAGGCGGGGTTGAGACCGCCCAGGGTGTTCTTCGCCGGCGGGGAGGCATTCACCGGCAACCCCGCGCTCTATTCCCGGGTGCGGGCGGCGATGCCCGAAACGACGCTGGTCGACGCGTTCTCCCTGTCGGAGTTCCTGCCGGTCGCGCGCACCTTCCCCGGTGGCGAGGGGGTCCATGTGTTCGACGAACTGGTCCACGCCGAGGTCATAAACCCGGAGACCCTGGACCCGGTGCCGGACGGGGAGCGGGGCGAACTCGTGCTGACCCATCTGGTCAAGGAGGCGCAACCGCTCGTCCGCTACCGCACCGGCGACCTGACCGTTCGTCGGATTACGGCGCCGGTGCATGGCCGGACGGCAAGCCTGCCGCGCGTGGTGTTCGGCCGCACCGACGAGATGGTGAAGGTGAAGGGAGTCAAAATCTACCCTTCCGAAATCCGCGCGGTCTTGCTCGGTATCGACGGGCTGACCGGGAAATACCGCATTACCGTCGAGACCGAACGGGGGCGCGACCGGCTGGCGCTGACCCTCGAAGGCGGCGCGGACGACGATGCGCTGGACGCCGTCGCCGAGCGGTTCAGGAGTCAGACTCTGATCGGCGCCGACCGGATCGAGGTCGCGGCGGCCCTCGACGACGGCCCGGTGACCGTCGACCGGAGGGGCGTCCAATGAGCGGCTGGCGTCTGGTCGTCGATCGCGGATCCTACGCCGACTTTTCCGTATCGGTCTCGCCCGCGGTCGAGAAGGCGGTGGTCCATGGCGAGGCTCCGCCGACGGTTTTCCTCAACATCTTCGACTCCGACTCGATCACCATCGGCGTCAACGAGGATCCGGAGCAGGTACTCGACCTCGAATTCTGCCGCGCCAGCGGGATCGATTTCCGCCGCCGCGTCAATGGCGGCGGGCCGATCTATGCAGGCGCCGGGTCGGCCTTCCTGATCTATTTCCTGCCCGTGTCGCACCCGGAGGTTCCCGCGACCACGGAGGAGGCGTTCCGCAAGATCCTGAGCGCCGTCGCCGATGTGTTCCGCGACCGCTACGGCTTCCCGGCGGAATACCGCCCGCTCAACGACATCCAGGTCGAGGGGCGGAAGCTGGTGCCCACCTCGCTCAAGATCGAGGATGGGGCGATGACGCTCCGTATCGTCGTCAACGTGAAGCCCATCGACACCGAGCTCGCGGGAAAGGCGATGCCGATGCCGCCCGAAAAAGTGCGCGACAAGGCGCTGAAGACGCTGGAGTCGCGGTTCACCTGGTTGGAGAGGGAAGCGGGACGGGAGATCGACGAAGAGGAACTGGCCGCCTTCGCGATCGCCTGCACCGAGCGCGCTTTTGGCGAATCCGGGCTGGAGCGAAGAACCCTCGGAGCGCGGGAGCGGAGCTACGCCGATGCCTTTCGCGCCGAACTCGATACCGAGGCCTGGCTGTTCGGAAAATCCGAGCGATTCCGCTTCGCCGGTGCGCTCCGTCCCGGCGACGCGCTGGGCCGCGGCCGAGAGAAGGCGATGGGCGGGATGATCCGCGCGACGCTGGCGGTCCGGGACGGGATCGTCCACGATGCCATCGTGAACGGCGACTGGCATCCGCGCCCGCTGGAAGCCATCGACTGGCTGGAGCGTGCGCTCGCCGGCACGGTGGCGGAGTCGGCACCGCTCCGCCAAGCCGTCGAGGCCTTCCTCGCCAGAGACGACGTGGAATTCGCCGGCATCGCCGCGGACGATCTGATGACGGCGCTCGATGCGGCCCTGGCCGATCGCCAGCCGTGGAGCGGCGTGTCCTGAATGCCCGCGACCTGCCCGCGGACCGGGGCGCCTACGCGCTGGTGTTGCGGCTTGCACGTGAAACTCGGCTCGACATCTCGACCCTGGGCCGGCCCGTGCTCCACCCCGGACTCTATCTCTACGCGGGCAGCGCCTGGGGTTCGGGCGGGATCCGCGCCCGGGTCGGCCGGCATATGCGTCAGGGCAAGCCGAGGGTCTGGCATGTCGACCATCTGACGGAGGTGGCAGAAATGGACCGGACGATCGCTTTCCCCGGTGGCCGGGAATGCGAGATAGCGGATTTCGTCGCCACCCGCGGCGCTCGCACCCCCATCCCTCGCTTCGGCGCATCGGATTGCCGACGCTGCGAGGCCCATCTGCTGGCGGTGAAGCCCGATCTTGTTGACGCCCTGACGCCCATTTCACTTGACAAGGATTTTATCCTTGCTAGGACAAGGATATGACCAAGGTCACCAGCAAGCTCCAGGTCACTCTGCCCAAGGCGCTCGCTGACCGTTACGGAATCGTACCCGGGGACGACATCCGTTTCGAGGAGGCCGGCGAAGTCATCCGCGTGGTGCCCGCCAATATCGGCGCGGTAGCCGGGGGCCTCGACACCGAGGCGCGGCTGCGCCTGTTCGACGCCGCAACCGACCGCCAGCGGTTGCGCGAGGCGGGCGGGCCCGCACGCCGGGCCGAAACGCGCGGCTGGACCCGTGAGGAACTCTACGAACGTGGCCTCCAGGACGCTGATTGATACGAATATACTGGTCTATCGTTACGACAGCCGGTTTCCGGACAAGCGGTCCATTGCGTCGGATGTTCTGCGCGATGGAATCGCCAACGGAACCGCGCGCATTCCCCATCAGGCGATCGTCGAGTTTGTCTCCGCAACGACGCGCGGCCGACCGGAAAACCGGCTGCTCGACGTTGCGGCCGCGCGGCGGGAGGCCGAAGAACTCATGGCGCAGTTCCCGATCCTCTATCCCGACGACGCTGTGCTCCGAACCGCGCTGCGGGGTGCCGCGGCGTACGGACTGTACTGGTTCGATGCGCACCTTTGGGCCTATGCGGAAGTTCACGGCATCGAGGAATTGCTGTCCGAGGACTTTCAGCATGGCCGTATGTACGGAACGGTGACGGTCAGAAATCCCTTCTTGGCGCAAGCCTTACGTTAAGGACGCCGGTGCCCCGCCTTGCCGCCGTGGGCGCGAATCGGGATAGTCCCGCGGACCCGCAACCGAGGCCCTGGAGATGAGTGCCGAGCAATCCGTGCTGACGATCGACCGGCCGGACGAGGGGATCGCCCGTATCGGGCTCAACCGGCCGGAGAAACGCAACGCGCTCGATCCCGAGCTCAGGCTGGCGCTGATCGACGGGATCGAGGCGGTGCTGGAGGACCCGTCGGTCCGCGCCGTCATCCTGGCCGGTAACGGCGGACATTTCTGCGCCGGCGGAGACATCGCGTCGATGGAAGGACTCGACGCCGCGGCGGGACGCGCGCGGATGAAATCGAACCACCGCATGGTCCGGCTGATCGCGGAAGCGGAGAAACCCGTCGTTGCCGCCGTCGAGGGCTATGCGGTCGGTGCGGGAGCGGGCATCGCGCTTCTCGCCGATACCGTCGTGATCTCCGAGACCGGAGCGATCGGCTTTCCGTTCTTCAGGGTCGGGCTGATCCCCGATTACGCGATCCTGCATACCCTGCCGCGACGCGTCGGGGCCGCCAGGGCGCGCCAGATCCTGCTCTATGCCCGCATGCTGAAAGGCGGAGACGCGGTGGAGGCGGGACTCGCCGACGAGCTAACGCCGGAAGGCGGGGCCGAGGCCGTCGCCCTGGAACGCGCCCGGGAACTCGCCGCCATGCCGGCGCTCGCTTTCGCGCTCACCAAGCAGCAGATCGGGCTCGCTCCGGTCAGCCTGGAGGCGGCGCTGGAAATGGAAGCGCTGGGCCAGGCCTCCAACTTCACCACGGCCGACTTCGCGGAGGGCCGGGCGGCGTTCAGGGAGAAGCGCGCCCCGGATTTCCGGCGTTCATAGGGAGCAAAGCATGACGGTCGACCCTCAATCGCCGGAACTGGTCCTCGGCGTCATCGGCACCGGAACGATGGGCCGGGGCATCGCCCAGATCGCGGTAAGGGGGGGCATCTCCGTCAGGCTGTTCGACACCCGCGACGGCGCGGCGGCGGAGGCTTCGGCCTTCGTGGCGCGGATGCTGGGCCGGGCGGCGGAAAAGGGCGGCATGACGGAGGGCGCGGCCGACGCTGCGATCGGCCGGCTCGAGATCGTCGACGGGCTCGACGCCATGTCCGGCGCCGACATCGTGGTCGAAGCGATCGTCGAGGAGCTGGAGGCCAAGAGGCGGCTGTTCGGCGACCTCGAGTCCATCGTTTCCGACGATTGCATACTCGCCTCCAACACCTCGTCGCTCTCCGTGACGGCGATTGCCGCCGACTGCGGCCGGCCGGACCGCGTCGCCGGCTATCACTTTTTCAATCCGGTGCCGTTGCTCAAGGTGGTCGAAGTCGTCGATGGCCTCCTGACCGCGCCCTGGGTGGGCGACGTGCTCGACGCGGTCGCGCGGCGCTGCGGCCACCGCCCGGTTCGCGCCAAGGATTCGCCGGGATTTCTGGTCAACCATGCAGGTCGGGGCTTCAACACCGAAGGCTTGCGGATCGTTCAGGAGGGCATCGCCCGTCCCCGGGATGTCGACGACATATTGCGCGAGGGCGGTACGAAGTTCCGCATGGGCCCGTTCGAGCTGATGGACACGACCGGGCTCGACGTCTCCGGCGTGGTAATGGAATCGATCTACCGCCAGTTTTACGAGGAGCCGCGCTTCCGCCCGGTGCCCATCGCGCGCCAGCGTATGGCCGCGGGGCTCTACGGGCGAAAGACCGGCCGCGGGTTCTACGCCTATGAGGACGGCAGGAAGGCGGCGGTTCCGACGCCGGGGGTTCCCGATGCGGCGGCCGCCCCGGTCTGGGTGAGCCCGGCGGATCCCGAAGGCCAGGCAGCCGTCATGGCGGCCATCGTGGACGCGGCGGAAATGGAAAGCGGTGCGAGCCCCGATCCGGAGACTCTCTGCATCGTGACGCCGACAGGAGCGGATGCTACCACGACGGCGCTCGAACAGGGCCTCCCACCCGAGCGAACGGTGGCGGTCGACACCGCGTTCGGGCTCGACGGCAGGCGCACCGTCATGACGACTCCGGTAACCGGACCGCGCTGGCGCGATCTCGCCCATGCGCTGCTCGCCGCCGACGGCACGCCGGTCACCGTGATCGGGGACAGCCCCGGATTCGTGGCCCAGCGGGTGATCGCGACCATTGTCAATATCGGCTGCGATATCGCCCAGCAGGGCATCGCGACCCCTTCCGATATCGACGCCGCGGTCGAGCTCGGGCTCGCCTATCCGCGCGGGCCCATCTCCTGGGGGGACTATCTGGGTCCCGCGAAGGTGCTCGCGATCCTCGAAGCGCTCCACGACTTCTATCGGGATCCGCGCTACCGTCCGAGCCCCTGGCTGATCCGGCGCGCGAAGCTCCGTGTGCCGCTCGCGACGATAGCGCGCTGAAAACCCCCTGCCGCGCCCCGACGGGCTTGCATCGCCGTCGAGTCGGGGACACATTGCGGCGCCCTCGCGGGTCCCGATTCGATTACTCTTCACCGCGCGAAATCGCGCTCGCGCATTCATTTGTGTGAGACCGTCATGCCGACCAGGACCCAACAAACACCGACCGTCGGCGTTACGCCGTTGCGTATGGCCAATGCGATTCGCGCACTCGCCATGGACGCGGTCGAGGCGGCCAGGTCCGGCCATCCCGGAATGCCGATGGGTATGGCCGACGCGGCCACCGTGCTCTTCACGCGTTACCTGAAGTTCGACGCTTCGGCGCCGGACTGGCCCGACCGCGACCGGTTCGTCCTGTCGGCCGGTCACGGCTCGATGTTGCTCTACGCGCTGCTCCACCTGACCGGCTACGCCGACATGACGATGGACGAGATCCGCCGGTTCCGGCAGCTCGGCAGCCGCACCGCCGGCCATCCTGAATACGGCCACGCGGCGGGGATCGAGACCACGACCGGTCCGCTCGGTCAGGGCATCGCGACCGCGGTCGGGATGGCGCTCGCCGAACGCATGCTGGCGGCCCGCTTCGGTCACGACGCGGTCGACCACCGCACCTACGTGATCGCTTCCGACGGCGATCTGATGGAAGGGGTGAGCCACGAAGCCGCCTCTCTCGCCGGCCATCTCGGCCTCGGCAAGCTGATCGTGCTGTTCGACGACAACGACATCTCCATCGACGGCCCGACGGCGCTCTCTGTCGCCGACGACGTGCCCGCGCGGTTTGCGAGCTACGGCTGGCACACCGACGCGGTCGACGGCCACGACCCGGAAGCGGTCGCCGCCGCGATCGACAACGCGCAGGCGGACGACCGTCCGTCGCTGATCGCCTGCCGGACCGTCATCGGCTATGGCGCGCCCAACAAGGCGGGCACCGCCGGCTCGCACGGCGCACCGCTGGGCGAGGACGAAATAGCGGGCGCGCGGCGGGCCCTCGACTGGGATTTACCGCCGTTCTCGGTTCCGGATGACGTACTTGCCGCGTGGCGGACGGCCGGAATGCGCTCGGAGCCGGAGCGCGCTGCCTGGCGCGCGCGCCTGGAAGCGCTGCCCGCGGACGGCAAGGCCGCGTTCGACCGTGCGGCCTCCGGGAATCTATCGGATGACTGGCAGGCGGCGCTCGACGCCCATATCGACGAACTCGTCCCGGCTGCGCCCAGGCGCGCCACGCGACAATCCTCCGGCGAGGTGCTCAACGTCATCGCGCCGCTTATGCCCGAGCTGATCGGCGGCTCGGCCGACCTGACCGGATCGAACAACACCCTGTTCGACGGCGCCGGCATCGTGACGCCCGAGGATTTCTCCGGGCGCTACATCCACTACGGCGTGCGGGAGCACGGCATGGCCGCGGCGATGAACGGGATGGCGCTCCACGGCGGCATTATTCCCTACGCCGGAACCTTCCTGATTTTCTCGGACTATCTGAGACCCGCGCTTCGCCTTGCCGCGCTGATGGGTAAGCAGGCGATCTACGTGTTGACCCACGATTCCATCGGGCTCGGCGAGGACGGGCCCACGCACCAGCCCATCGAGCACCTTGCGAGCCTGCGCGCGATGCCGAATGTACGCGTGTTCCGCCCGGCGGACGCGGTGGAGACGGCCGAGTGCTGGGCCGCCGCTCTGGCGCACAGGACAGGACCTTCGGTGCTCGCGCTTACCCGTCAGGCCTTGCCGGCGCTGCGGGGTCCGGCGCACGACCGCGGCCTCGCCGCGAAGGGCGGCTATGTCGTGGCCGCTGCAAGCGGCGGAGCCCCGCGCGTGGCCCTGCTCGCGACCGGATCGGAGGTATCCATCGCGGTCGAGGCCCGGACCATTCTCGAAGACGAGGGAATCCCGACCCAGGTCGGCTCGCTGCCCTGTTGGGAGCTGTTCGAGGAACAGCCGGCGTCCTGGCGCGAGGCGGTGCTCGGCGGGGACGCCGTCCGCATCGGGATCGAGGCCGCGTGCGGGCTCGGCTGGGAACGCCATATCGGCGCCGGCGGCGCCTTCATCGGCATGACCGGTTTCGGGGCCTCCGCGCCCCATGGCGATCTCTACGAGCATTTCGGACTGACCGCCGAAGCGGTGGCCGATGCCGCGCGGGCGCGTTTGAAGCCGTAATTCCGGAGGAGACGATATGGCGGTTCAGGTAGCGATCAACGGGTTCGGCCGTATCGGGCGCCTCGTGCTGCGGGCGCTCTACGAATCGAGACGAAAGGACGTCAAGGTCGTCGCGATCAACGATCTCGGTTCGCCCGACGTGAATGCCCATCTGCTCGAATACGATTCCAGCCACGGGCGTTTCGAGGGCAGGATCAGGGTCACCAGGACCGGGTTCAACGTAAACGGAGACGGCATCAAGGTCTTCGCCGAGCGCGATCCGGCGAAGCTCCCCTGGGGGAAGCTCGGCATCGACGTGGCGATGGAATGCACCGGCCTGTTCACCAAGCGGGCGGACGCCGAGAAGCACCTCGCCGCCGGCGCCCGGCGCGTGCTGATCTCGGCGCCCGCGACCGACGAGGACATCACCGTCGTCTATGGCGTAAACGAGAACAAGCTCCGCAAGTCGCACAAGGTCGTCTCGAACGCATCCTGCACCACCAATTGCCTGGCTCCCGTGGCCGCCGTACTGGACAAGGCGGTTGGCGTTTCCAAGGGGTACATGACGACGGTCCACGCCTATACCGGCGACCAGCGCATTCTCGACACGCTGCACAGCGATCTCCGGCGCGCGCGCGCCGCGGCGCAGTCGCTGATCCCCACCTCGACCGGCGCCGCCCGGGCGGTGGGCCGGGTGCTGCCGGAGCTCGACGGCAAGCTCGACGGCACCGCCATCCGGGTGCCGACCCAGAACGTGTCGATGATCGACTTCAAGTTCGTGGCATCGCGCAAGACGACCGCGGAAGAAATCAACGCCGCGATCGAGAAGGCGGCCAAGACCAGGCGGCTCAAGGGCGTGCTGGCCACCAACGACGCGCCTCTGGTCTCGACCGACTTCAACCACAACGCCGCGAGCTCGGTCTTCGACCTGACGCAGACCCAGGTGATCGACGGCACGCTGGTCCGGGTGCTGAGCTGGTACGACAACGAGTGGGGCTTCTCCAACCGGATGATCGACGTCGCGGCGTCGCTCGGCCGGCTCGGCTGAACCGGCGCGGCCGATGCCGCGTTCGATCGACGCCTTCGCGCTCGCCGGAAAGCGGGTGCTGCTGCGCGCCGATCTCAACGTCCCGATGAAGGACGGGGCCGTCACCGACACGACGCGGCTCGACCGACTCGCGCCCACTATCGAGGAGATCTGCGGCAAGGACGCCTCGGCGGTCGTTCTTTCCCATTTCGGTCGGCCCAGGGGGGAGCGGGTGGCGTCGCTGTCCTTGCGGCCCCTCGTCGAGCCCTTGAGCAAGGCGCTCGGCGGGCGCGAGGTGGCGTTCGCCGAAGACTGCATCGGCCCCGTCGCCGGGGAAGCCGCGGCGAGGCTCAAACCGGGCGATGTCCTGTTGCTCGAAAACCTGCGTTTTCATGCCGGCGAGGAAGCCAACGATCCCGCCTTCGCCGGAGCACTCGCCGCGCTTGGCGACGTCTACGTGAACGATGCCTTTTCCGCCGCTCATCGCGCGCATGCCTCGACGGAACGGCTCGCGCGTATGTTGCCCGCCGCCGCGGGACGCTCGATGGAGGCCGAGCTGGAAGCGCTGGCGAGCGCTCTGGAAACGCCGGCGCGCCCCCTCGCGGCGGTCGTCGGCGGGGCCAAGGTTTCCACCAAGCTCGATCTCCTGGGCAACCTCCTTCACAAGGTCGATATGCTGGCGATCGGCGGCGCGATGGCCAACACCTTCCTCCATGCGCTCGGCATCGATGTCGGCGCCTCGCTGTGCGAGGCCGGAATGGCGGACAAGGCGCGCGCGATCCTGGCCGACGCCGACGCGGCGGGTTGCGAGATCGTGCTGCCGTCCGATGTCGTCGTGGCGCGGGAGTTGGAAGCGGGAGCGCCCGCGGAAACGGTCCCCATCGCCGCGGTGCCCGACGATACGATGATCCTCGACTTGGGAGCAGGGTCCGCGAACGCGCTCTCGGCCCGACTCGCCGAATGCCGGACGCTGGTCTGGAACGGCCCGCTCGGCGCCTTCGAGGTACCTCCCTTCGACGCGGCGACGGTCGCGGTCGCAAAGGCCGCGGCGGAACTCACCAGGCTGAAATCGCTGCGCAGCGTCGCGGGTGGTGGCGATACCGTCGCCGCGCTTTCCCATGCCGGCGCCGCTGACGATTTCAGCTATCTCTCGACCGCCGGCGGGGCGTTCCTCGAATGGCTTGAAGGGAAGACGCTCCCCGGCATCGCGGCGCTCGGCGTCTAGCGCCGGTCGGGATTGCCCTTGAAACCCTCGCCGTAACCCGCCTCCCGGGCGGCCCAGCCACCTGCGACGCGCCCGCTGAAGATGGCCGGTCCCAGCATGGTTCCCTCGAGACCGGCCTCGCCGTTGATATGTCCCCCCGCCATGCCGGCCACCTCGCCCGCCGCGTAGAGCCCGGGGACGGGCTCGAAATGCCTGTCGAGCACGCGGCATCTGAGGTCGGTCTTCACGCCGCCGAAGTTCTTGCGCGCGAGCGGGAAGAGCTGGATCGCCGAAAACGGCGGGGTGTCGAACTTCTTCGACGCACCGAGCGGCTTGCCGTACTCAGGCTCGGCGTCGAGCCCGTCGTCGAAGGCGCGGTTGTAGCGGGCGACAGTATCGAGAAAGGCCGGTTCGTCGACGCCGGTCGCGCCGGCCAGCCCATCCAGAGTGTCGGCATTGGCGATGAAGGGCGATTCTTCGAACAACTCGGCAATCCGGCCGCGCGAGACGTTGCTGCCCTCCCGGTAGTAGGGGTCGGCGACTTCCATCGTTTCCGTCATGGCGGCGTCGAGAATCGCCCAGGCGTGGCAGGGATCCTGTGCCAGCAAGGCGGGCGTCGCCGAGTTGGCGCCGGATCGCGCTTCGTTATGGAAGCGCCGCCCCTGCTGGTTGACCCAGATGTAACCGGGGGCGCCGCGAAAGACGAGGCCGCGCCGCCCGCGCGGATCGCGGTAGTCCGGGGTCGCGTAGACATAAAGCCAGATATTGCCGAGATGGGTGAGATAGCCGCCCGCCTCGCGGACCAGCGCATGACCCGACCCGGTCGCGTTGGGACCGGAGCCCTCCATGATCCGGCGGTCGGCGAGATCGGGCCTGGCCTCCAGGATCATTTCGAGGTTGGAGTTGAAACCGCCTGTCGCCACCAGGACGGTCCCGCACTCCACTTCGACCGTGTCGCCGCTCTCGACATCGCGGGCCTCGAGTCCCATTGCCCGGCCGTTCTCGACGCGGATGCCGGTGATTTCCGTGTTCCCGACGATTTCGCCGCCGCGCGCGCAATAAGCCTCGATCAGCCGGACCGTGAGTTCCCGGCCGTTTCCGCCCGGGCGGGTCCAGCGGATGACCGAGTTTCCCTCCTGCGGCAGCATGAAGGACCACTCGACACCCAGTCGCTCGGCCCAGAAATAGAGATCGTTGAGCGAATGCTCGATGTAATAGCGCGCCCATACCGCATCGGCCGAAGGGCCGCCCCATCGCATCCAGTCGTCGAAGGCGAGATCGGGGCTGTCCTCGATACCCTTCTCCCGCTGCAACGGCGAATCGACGATAAGGCATCCGCCGCCCGAGATGATCGAGGCCCCGCCGGGCTCAGCCGCGATTTCGAATGCGATCGTCCGGGCGCCGGCTTCGCGGGCCTCGATCCCGGCGGCCATTCCCGCGCCGCCCGCCCCGACGATGGCCACATCCGTCTCGAAACGCCTGACACCCATTACATCGCATCCCGCCACAATGCCCCCGACGCGGGAGCGTTTAGCACGCCACGCTGGGGGGTAACAGCAAGGCCGCGTTGTCGCCCGCCCTCGGCCTCCCTAGGATCGCTGCCCGGCGCCCCGAACAAGCGAAAGACAGCGAGCATGAAATACCGTTATCTGGACTGGTCGATCGAATCCTCGCCGCAGAACCCCGGCGACAACGCAATCGGCATCCTCACCCTCAACCGGCCCGACCACGCCAACGCCATGGGTCCCCGCATGACGATGGAGCTGCACCAACTGGTCGACGAGATCAGGCATTCCCCGGTGCGGGTGGTCATCGTCACCGGCGCGGGCAGCAACTTTTCCGGCGGCGGCGATCTCCAGGTCGAGACCATGCCGATGGAGGACCAGAAGGACGAGTGGACCGATTACGGCGTCAAGGGCGAGTACGGCGAGATGCTGGTCTGGTTCGCCAACGACTATTTCCACATCGTCGCCCAGCGCATGTGCCGCAAGCTCGAGGATCTGCCGCAGGTGACAATCGCCGCGGTGGACGGCATCGCCGTCGGCATCGGGCTGGAGATGGCGGTCTCCTGCGACCTCAGAATCGCCTCCGACCGCGTCCGTTTCGCGGAAATCGCGGTGCCCGCCGGGTTCATGAGCGAGTGGAGCGCACCCCGCAGCCTGCCCGGGCTGATCGGCCAGACCAAGGCCAACGAGATGATCCTGACCGGCCGCTTCGTATTCGCGGAGGAGGCCGAGCGGATCGGCCTGATCAACAAGGCGGTGCCGGCCGATACCCTGCTCGACGAGGCGCGGGCCTGGGCCGGGCGGATGTGCACCTATCCCACGCTCGGGCTCAAATACGCCAAGGAAACCATCCGGCTGTACCAGAATCAGAACCGGCTCAAGGAGCATGGCGAAGTCGAGATGGAGCGCATCTTCGAGATCACCCGCACCGCCGACTGCGCCGAGGGGATCGAGGCGTTCCTGGAGAAGCGCGCGCCGGTCTACCACCCGGGCGCGCCGGTCGACAAACGCGCGCGCTGGCAGGACGACTGACCGGCGCCGATCGAGGGGTCAGACCTGTCCCGCGATCCCGGCGTCGAGGTCGGCGTCGCCGGAGGCAAATGCCCGCTCGGCCTCGGTGAGGAAGGCGGCCGTCTCGTCCCCGGTCATGGCGCCGCGGAACATCTCCCGGCGCATCGACACGCGCTGCGCGCTGATCGCCCGGATCGCGTCGGTCATCTGCGCGAGGTCGTCCTCGCCATCGATCAGCGAAACCGCCTCGCGCGCCATTTCCTTGTAGTGGTCGCGCTCGTCGTCATAGATCACCCGCATGGCCCTGGCGGTCATGACGTCCAGCTCGCTTCCGTCGAGTTTCGCGCCTTCGCGGAACAGGCGCGCCCCGCCGCCCTCGGTGAAGCCCACGGCCGCGCGTTCGATGGGAGAACCGGACTGGACATAGGACCGGCGCAGGTCGCCCAGCTTTTTCTCCTCGGGGAGCTGAACCGTGTCGTCCGGCGAGATCGGGCGGCCGACCAGGTGCTCGAACACGTCCGCCAGGAGCAGATAGTGGTTGAACTCGTCAGCGAGTTGGGTGAGCCGGAAGTAGAACTCGCGCCTCGGGATGGTCTTGTCGACCTCCGGAAAGCACTCGACCAGCGCGGCGAGCTCGCGGTGGAGCCCGTTGAAGTACCCGTCGACCGGGTTGAGCTCCTTCCAGAGCTGCGCCCGCAGATAGAAGATGTGATCGTCTTCGCTCGCCCGGGCATAGAAACGCCGTGCGATCTCGCCCTCGGCTTCCCAGCAGGGCCAGGCAGCGGCGAGCAATGCGTGCTCGGTTACCGTCATGTCGTTCTCCGCGATCCCGCGCCGATGATAGCGGCGGGCCGGCCGACGGCAAGCGTTGCGGGCGTTTCGGCGCTTTGAGACAATGCGGCGATGCCTCAACTCCGAACCGACGTGCTGGTGGTCGGCGCCGGCGGCGCCGGCATGTACGCCGCGGTCGCTGCCGCCCGGGCCGGCGCACGCGTCGTCCTGGTCGACAAGAGCCTGGTCGGTCGCGGCGGGGCGACGATCATGGCGCAGATGACGGTGGCCGCGGCGGTCGGCGAGTGGGAGCCCGATCACTGGACCCACCATCTCGCCGACACCATCGAAGCCGGCCGGGGCCTCTGCAACGAGCGCCTCGCCGCGATCCTTTGCGAGGAGGCGCCGGTCCGCATCGGGGAGATGGATTCCTGGCGGGTCGGCTGGGCGCGCGAGGACGGCCGCATGCGCGCGGTGATGGCTCCCGGTCACAAGATCCCGCGCTGCGTCTATGTCGATTTCCTGAATACCGGCCCGGCGGTCGCCAAGACGCTCCGTACCCAGGTCGCGCAGGGGGCGGGGATCGCGCGGGTGAGCGGGCTTTCGATCGCCGATCTCGTGGTCCATGACGGCCGGGTCGCGGGCGCGGTCGGGATCAATCTCGAAGACGGCGCGCGGGTCGGAATCGCCGCGTCGGCGGTAATCCTCGCCGCCGGCGGGCTCACCCGTCTGTTCCGGCGCAACAGCGCCTCGGCGAATATGGGCGGCGACGCCTACGCGCTCGCGCTCAACGCGGGCGCCGAGTTGATCGACATGGAGTTTCCCCAGTTCTTCCCTATCGGACATCTCGCGCCCCGTCTGGTCGGCATGGACCCGATCATGTGGGACCCGTTCCGCTACAAGCTCGGCGGGCGGCTGCTCAACGGCAAGATGGAAGAGTTCATCGAGAATTACGGGGCGCGGGATTCCGGCGTCTACACCGCGCCGCGGGACATCACCTCCTACGCCATCACCAAGGAGTGCGAGGCAGGGCGGGGCTCCCCAAATGGCGGAGCGTATCTGAGCTTCGAGCACATCCCCGAACCGGAGCTCCGGCTGGCATTCGGACCCGTGATCGACCGGCTGGGGAAGAACGGTATCGACCTGACCCGGCGCCCCATCGAAGTCGCCCCGATCGCGCATTACCACATGGGCGGGGTACGGGTGGACGAGCGCATGGAGACCCGTATCGAAGGATTGTTCGCCGCCGGCGAGGCGGTGGGCGGCGCGAACGGCGCGAACAGGTTGTCCGGCAACGCGATCCCGGAGGCTTTCGTGTTCGGCGAGCGCGCCGGGCGCTTCGCCGCGGAACGCGGAGGAGAGGCCGTGGCTTGGCGAACCGGTGACGACGCACGGGCACAGGCGCTCATCGACAGCGCCCATGGCGTTGGCGGCGACAAAGCGGCCGGTCTCGGCGCGCTCCTCCGTGAGTTGCAGGGGCTTATGTGGGACGATGTCGGCCTGCTCAGGACGGAACGGGGACTCTCCCGCGCGCTCGACCGAATCCGCGAGATGCGAGTCCGCGACATGCCGACCCTCGCGCCGGGGCGCAAGACGCATTTCGATCACGCCCTGCTCGACTGGCTCGATCTCCGGGCGTCGCTGCTCGCCGCGGAAACGGTCGCGCTGGCCGCGCTGAACCGCAAGGAGAGCCGGGGCGCGCATCAACGCGAGGACTTCGTGGAGACGGATCCCGCCTTCGCGCGCAACCAGGTCGTACGACTATCGAGCGAAGGCGAACCGGAATGCGGCTGGGCCGGAGTCGTGACGGCGCCCTACGCCCGGGCACCTCTGGAGGCGGCCGAGTGAGCGCGGAAAGCGTCACCATCCGGGTGCGGCGCGGGACGCCCGACGAGCCGTCCCGGATCGAATCCTTCGCCGTTCCCTATACCGAGGGCATGTCTGTGCTGGACGCGGTCATGTGGGTCCACGCGCATGTCGATTCGACCCTCGCCATCCGCTACGCCTGCATCAACGCCAATGCCTGCAAGGAATGCATGGTTCGGGTCGACGGCAAGATCGGCTATGCCTGCACGTCCCGGCTCGGAGCGGAGGGCGCGTTGATCGAGCCGCTCCACAACAAGGCGCTGATCCGGGATCTGGTGACCGACATCGTGCCGCCCAAGGAACGCCTCGCCGCCCATCTGGCAACGGACGGTTAGGCCGTCACGCCTCTTCGGCGATCAGCCGGTCGAGTACGCGGCGCGCGGCGAGGACGCCCACATCGGCGTTGATGTCGACTTGCGGCAGACCGTCCGGCATCGTCTCGATGCTTCGCTGCTGCGCCTCGATCAGTCCGACATCCTCCCCGAAAGTGGTCTCCGCCGCCTCGGCGAGATAGGCGGTGATCGAGTCGTCATCGAGGTTGAAGCCCCGCGCGTGGTGCCAGAAATAATGCGCGCTGGTTTCGGTCTCGGGCGTGATGGTGTGGTTGGAATAGAGCTCGACTCCGTCCGCGCGGTTGCCCTCGCGCGCGCCGGCGCCGGCCCGCGCGCAGCCGGCATCGATGATCACATGGGTCGGCGGGGTCCAGGCGATGAGCTGCCAGCGGTCGACGTCGTAATCTATCCCGCCCGCTTTCGCGAACATGCCCGGCGGCTTGCCGCCCATGATCCAGCGGTCGATATGGACCCTGTCCCCGTCCCGGCTTACCTCGACCGGGAACTCGGCGACGCGGTCGGTGCCGAGGGTCGCGCCGTGGACGAACTGCACATGCGACAGGTCGAGCAGGTTGTCGACGATCAGCCGGTAGCCGCCCGCGACATAAAACCGGCCCTGGACCGACTTCCACGCGGGGTCGTCGTTCCAGTGGTAGTCGGGAACCAGCGCGGGATCCGCTAACCCGGGATCGCCCATCCAGATCCAGACGAAGCGGTCCCGCTCGACCACCGGGTAGGACGGCACGCGGGCGCCCGGCGGTACCCTGGTCTGGCCCGGCACTTCGATGCAGGCGCCGTCTCTTGCGAACAGCAGGCCGTGATATCCGCAGCGGATCCCGCCGCGCTCGACCCGGCCGTGCGAAAGCGGGGCGTGGCGGTGGATGCACCGATCGGCGAGAGCGGCCGCCGCCCCGTCCTCTCCACGGAACAGGACCACCGGCCGATCGAGAATGCGCCGCGCCAGCGGCGCCTCCCCGATCTCGTCGTCCCAGGCAGCCGCATACCAGCAGTTCTCGAGAAAGGCCATCGGGCGTTCCGTCAACGGCGCGCGGCGGCAACCGCCGCGGCGATCCTGTCAGGGGCGATCGGCACATCGTCGATCAGGATGCCGAACGGCGCAAGCGCGTCCTCGACCGCGGCGGCGATCGCGGCGGGCGCCGGGATCACCCCGCCCTCTCCCGCGCCCTTGGCGCCGAGCGGGTTGAGCGGAGTGGGCGATTCCGTGTGGGTCAGGTCGAGCCTCGGCACCTCGCAGGCGCTCGGCATCAGGTACTCGCCGAAATTGACCGTCATCGGCTGCCCGGCATCGTCGAACACCATGCGTTCGTAAAGCGCGCTACCCATCCCGTGGACCGCGCCGCCGATCACCTGCCCCTCCACGATCATCGGATTGATCATGCGCCCGCAATCGTGGACGACGGTGTAGCGCAGGATATCGATCGCTCCGGTCTCTATGTCGACTTCGACTTCGGCGACATGGCAGCCGTTGCAATAGGTCACGGTCTCCGGCGTGAAGGCGCCGAGCGCCTCCATTCCCGGTTCCATGCCGCCGGGAAGCGCGTAGCCCGGCTGCCCGGCGAGGGCGCGGGCAATCTCCCCGAGCCCGATCGACAGGTCCTGCACGCCTCGGACGCGGACCTGCCCGCCGGCGAGCTCCAAATCGGAAGGCGCGGCCTCCAGCATGTGCGCGGCGGCGCGGACCGCCTTGTCGGCAAGGGCCGAGGCGGCAACGTGGACCGAGGACCCGGCGGTGACCGCCTGGCGGCTCGCGAACGCGCCGAGGCCGAGGGACACCGTATCCGTATCGCCGGCGGTAACCTCGACCGCGCCGGGATCGAGTCCGAGCGCCGAGGCGCAGACCTGGGCGAGCGCGGTCTTCAGCCCCTGTCCCTGCGCGGTCGCGCCGGTCGCGACGGTTACCCGGCCCGACGGGTTGATCCTGATCCGGGCGGACTCGAACGGGCCGCGCCCGGTCCCCTCGACATAGTTGCCGATGCCGATGCCGACAAAGCGGCCGTCCCGGCGCATGGCGGCTTGTCTTGCCCGGAACGCGTCGTGCTCCGAGGCCTCCAGCGCCATGGCCTGAGCCGCCGGGTAGTCGCCGCTGTCATAGGTCATCGCGGTGCCGTCGCGGTTCTGCACCGGGGTGGTGTAGGGCATCGCCTCGGGCCGGATCAGGTTGCGTCGGCGGATCTCCGCGCGGTCGATGCCGAGGCGGCCGGCCGCGCGGTCGAGCAGCCGTTCCATGACGAAGGTCCCCTGGGGGCGACCGGCGCCCCGCACCGGGGTTACCGGCACCTTGTTGGTCGCCGCGAGCCTGATGTCGAGCGAATAGGCCGGCACCTCATAGGGGCCGAGCAGGTTGGTGGCCGAGTTGTAGGGCAGGTTGACGCCGTAAGGGCTGTAGGCGCCGTGGTCGTGGATCAGCGTGCCGCGGATCCCGAGGATCCGCCCGTCCGCATCGAGCGCCATTTCCATGTCCCAGAACTGGTCGCGCTCCTGGGTGGCGGCGGTGAAGTGCTCGCGGCGATCCTCGATCCACTTGACCGGGCGGCCGACGATGCGTGCGGCGAGCGCGACCGACGCCTCCTCCGCGTAGAAGACGAATTTGGGTCCGAACCCGCCGCCGACATCGGGGGCAATCACGCGGAGCTCGTCCTCGCCGCAGCCGAGCAGGTCGCAGAGCACCGAATGCGCGCGATGCGGCATCTGGGTGCCGCTCCACACGGTAAGCTTGCCGTCATTGGGATCGAGACGGGCGAGCACGCCGCGGCACTCGATGGCGTGGCCCAGCCCCTTGTTCTGGTGCATCGCGGCGCCGACGATGTGGCGTGCTCCGGCGAAGGCCCGTTCGCAGTCGCCATAGGCCATGGCGAGCGCGGCGACCAGATTGTCGGGAATGGCGCTATGGGCGGTGGGCGCGGCGTGCTCCAGCGCCCGCCGACAATCGATCGCGGCAGTCAGCGGTTCGTAGTCGATTTCGACCAGGGCGGCCGCGTCCTCCGCCCTGTAGGGGCTGTCCGCGATCGCCGCCGCCACCGGTTCGCCGACATAACGGACCTCTCCGTCCGCCAGGATCGGCGGATCGAGCACATGCCTTATCGCGCCTGAAGGCTGGGCCAGCGGCATGGTGACACGGGTCAGGTGAGGGCGGAGATCCTCCAGGGTGAGGACCGCCCGAACCCCCGGCGCGGCCAGGGCGGTTGAAGAGTCGATCCCGCGAATCCGCGCGTGAGCCTCGCTGCTCCTGACGAATGCGGCGTGCAGCAGGTCGGGGAACCGAAGATCGTCGACGAAACGGGCCCGCCCCCGCAGAAACGCCGGGTCCTCGATCCGCGGGACCCGCTTTCCAAGCGTCACGGCCTCACCCAGCCGCCATCGACGTAGAGGGTCTGGCCGGTAATGAACGCGGCATCGTCGCTCGCCAGGAACGACAGAGTGCCGGCAAGATCTTCCGGCATCTGCGTGCGCTTGATCGCCTGCATCGAGGAGACCGCCTCGAACCGCTCGTGCGACCTCGGGTTGGTTACCTCGGTTCCATGCGTGCGTACCAGGCTGGGCGCGATCGCGTTGACGGTTATTCCCTTGTCCGCCAGGTCGCTGGCGAGCGCGCGGGTGAACCCGATCGCGCCGCCCTTGCTCGCGATGTAGTGGCTGTAGCCGGTCACCGGCGTGCCGAAGGTGTTGGACGCCATGTTGACGATCCGGCCCCAGCCGCGTTCGACCATGCCCGGCGTGAAGGCTTTCGCGGTCAGAAACATGGAATCGAGGTTGATCGCCATCACCCGGCGCCACTTGGCGAAGGTGACCTCCTCGAACGGCTCGTTGGGATAGATCCCCACATTGTTTACGAGGATGTCGCAGCGCCCGAAGCGTTCAACGACCTCACCGGAAAGGCGGGCGACATCGTCTTCGGACGTGACGTCGCCCGAAAACGCCGCGGCCTCCGCCCCGGCGCCGGACAGCATGGCCAACGTATCCGCCGCTTCTTCCAGATCGACGACGGCGACCGCCGCGCCCTCCGCCGCAAGACGGTGCGCGAAGGCCTGGCCGATCCCCTTGGCACCGCCGGTCACCGCCGCGACCCGTCCCTGGTGACGATTCGACATCGTGCAACTCCCCTTGGCTTGGCTCTCGAACTATCATCGCGATCGGGCGGAACATTGGTAGGGGGCCGAGAGTTGGGCACGCGCGACGATTTTGACGACCGCCGGGCTCTGGTGCTCGGCCGCGGGCATTTCTTCGACGATTTCGACCCGCCCGGATGCCTCCACGTCTATTTCCTGCGGAGCCCGTTCGCCCGCGCGCGGATCCTCGGTACCGATATCGCCGCGGCGCTTGCAATGGAGGATGTCGTCGCGATCTTCGTCGGAACAGACCTCGCCGGCGAGACCGCGCCGATCGCCGCGCGCATGGACGAGGCCGACTGGTACCGCTATCGCCCGACCGCCTGGCCGCTGATCGCCGAGACCGAAGTCCGGTTCGCCGGCGAGATCGTCGCCGCGGTCGTCGCGCGCGACCCCTACACGGCGGAAGATGCCGCTTCGCTGATCGCCGTCGATTACGAGGCCAGGGAACCGGTTACCGATGTCGCCGCGGCTCTCGGCGATAGCGGCCCTCTCGTGCACGAGGACCTCGGCGGCAACACGCTGTTCGAAAGCCGGTTCGTGAGCGATTCCGGTGCCGATCCCTTTGCCGCCGCGCCGGTTGTCGTATCCGGGCGGTTCCGCCATCCCCGCATCGCGCCGTCTCCGATCGAGTGTTGCGGGTGCCTCGCGATCCATGACCGTCGCGACGATGTGGTCGAGGTCCGCTCCCCGACCCAGGTACCGCATATCCTGAGGGACGGCATCGCCCGGTTCCTGCGTCTGCCCGAATCGAGGATCAGGGTCCGACCCACCGATATCGGCGGCGGGTTCGGGGTGAAAATGCCCCTCTACGCCGAGGAAGCGATCGCGGCCTTCGCGGCGCGCCGGCTCGGCGGCGCCGTCAAGTGGACCCAGGACCGGCTGCAGCATCTAGAACGCGGCTATCACGCCCGGGACGCGGTGATCGACGCCTCGCTTGCCGCCGACGAGGACGGCCGGATACTCGGGCTCAAGGCGGAAGTCTGGTGCGATACGGGCGCCTATTGCCCATACCCGCTCGGCCCGTCCCTCGAACCGCACACGGCGCTGGTCGGGTTGCCCGGAACGTATGTAATTCCCTTCATCGACTACACTTCGCGCGCCGTCGCGACCAACAAGTGCCCGACTGGCGCCTATCGCGGCGTCGGCTTCGGTCTCACCCCACTGGTTACGGAAAGCCTGGTCGATGCGCTCGCCCGCAGGATCGGCGCGGACCGCATCGAGGTCCGGCGCCGGAACCTGGTGCCCACCGGCTCCTTCCCGTTCAAGACGGCGACCGGTGGGATCATCGACAGCGGCGATTACGAGGGGCTGCTTGCGAAGCTGCTGGACGCCGCCGACGTCGAAGAGGAGCATGACGGGAACGGGCGCAGGATCGGGATCGGCGTTTCCTGTTTTATCGAGCCCACCGGCATGGGATGCACGGTGTTTCGCGGGCGCGGGATGACGGACGTTCCGGGCTACGACTCCGCGCTACTTCGGATCGCCCGGTCGGGGGCGGTCGAGGCCTATGTGACCACGCCGTCGATGGGGCAGCAGCCCTTCAAGGCGATGCGCCGGATCGTGGCGGACACGCTGGGAGTCGACGCTGCGCGCGTTCATGTCTCCTGCGCCGACACCGAGACGATGCCGCACGGGTCGGGCGCGTTCGCCAGCCGCGGGCTGGTTTCGGGCGGCGGTGCGTTGCAGCGGGCCGCCGGACAGGCGCTCGAACAAATGAAGCGGTTCGCCGCGATAAGGCTCGAAGTCGAACCCGAGGATGTCGTCTTCGCCGACAGCCGTTTCGCGGACGGGCACAATTCCAACCGGTTCGCGACCTTCGAGGAAATCGCCGATTTCGCCCATTCGCCGAGCCCCAACCTGCCGGAGGGTCTGTCTCACGGATTGCAGGCCGCGGCGACCTACGACACGCCGGGCGCCGCGACCTCGGCCGCGATGCACATCGCGACGGTCGCCGTCGACACGGAGACCGGCGAGGTCGAAATCCTCAAATACGTCGTCGCCGAGGATTGCGGCAGGATCGCCGACCTTGAGGTCGTCGAAGGCCAGACCTGGGGCGGCGTGCTGCAGGGGATCGGAGCGGCGCTCCTGGAGGAGGTTCGCTACGACGAGGCGGGGCAGCTCCAATCGGCGAATTTCGCCGACTACATGATACCCGGCGCGTTCGAGGCGCCGGGGATCGAGATCGTCCACCAGGAAACCCCCTCGCCCATCACCGAGGGGGGTTACAAGGGGGTGGGGGAGAGCGGCACCATCGGTGCGCCGGCGGCGATCGCGGGCGCGGTGTTCGACGCGCTCGGCCTCCAATGCGATGACGTGCGGCTGCCACTCAGCCCGGACCGGGTGCGCGGGCTGATCGCCGCGGCGGAGGCAGACTCAGCCGTCTTAACGACCGCCGAACAGGCCCCTTAGCCAGCGGACCAAGGCGTTCCACATCACGCTGGCGCCGAGCGAAAAGCCCGAGATCGGCTTGGCGGCGGGGGTCGGCGGCGGCTCGGGTTGAGCGTCGTCCGCGTCGGATGCAGCTTCCTCCGCCTCGGCGGACGCGCCCCGCTCCGACACGATCTGCTCGTGCAGCGCGTCGGCGAACCGGTCGATCAGCTGTGTCGCGACGTCCTTGATCATGCCGATGCCGCGGCCGTACTGGGCGACCGAGCCGGAGAGCTGGAGGTCGGTGCGGATCTCGACCGTCGTCGTGCCGTCCTCGGCCGGAATCAGGCGGAAATCGACATTGGCGTTGGCCCCGCCCCGCCCTTTGGCGTCACGCCCCTGGGCCTTGACCCGGGCGGAGTGGCCGTCGTCGTCGCGGTCCTCGAACCGGGCGTCGCCCGCGAAGGTCAGCGCCACCGGACCGAGCCGGACCGACACCTTTCCCTTGAAGCTGTTCTCGTCGATCACTTCGGTGAGCTCCGCCCCCGGCATGCAGGGGGCGATCCGCTCGACATCGGTCAGGATGGCCCAGGCCTCGTCGACGGGCACCCCGACGTTGAAAGTATTCTCGAATTCCAAAGCTGCCTCCCCTGCGCCGGTCCCGGAGCCTAGTGGCGGGCCCGGTCGATGGCGCGCCACACGGTTTCGGGGCTCGCCGGCATGTCGATCGCGGCGATGCCCAGCGGGCTCAGGGCGTCCACGATCGCGTTCATCAGCGCGGGCATCGCGCCGACGCACCCCGCTTCGCCGGCGCCCTTGATGCCCAGCGGGTTGGTGGGCGTCGGCACCTCGTTGATCTCCATCTCGAAGCTCGGAAGATCGTCGGCGCGGGGCATCGTGTAGTCCATGAACGATCCCGCGATCAGCTGGCCCGACTCCCGGTCCCAGACCACGTTTTCCATCAGGATCTGGCCCACCCCCTGGACGATTCCGCCATGCAGCTGACCTTCCATGAGGAGGGGGTTGAGCACGGTGCCGACATCGTCGACCGTGGCGTAGCGCAGGATCTCGACTTCGCCGGTCTCGCGGTCGATCTCGACCTCGCAGACATGACATCCATTGGGGAAGGTCGGCGCCGGCGGCGTCCAGGCGGCCCATTCGTTGATGCCCGGCTCGAATCCGGGCGGCACCGTGAGGAACGACTGGGCGAGCTTGGCTGCGTCCACCAGCCCGATCGTCCGATCGGTCCCGGCGACCGTGAAGGTGCCGGCGGCGAATTCGATATCTTCTTCCGCCGCTTCCAGCTTGTGGGCGGCGATCTTGCGGCACCTGTCGATCGCCTTGTCCGCCGCCAGCATGATCGAAGCGCCGCCGACGCCCGAGGACCGCGAACCGAAAGTCCCGGTGCCCGCCATCACCTCGTCCGAGTCGCCCTGGGAGATGCGGATCTGCTCGAATTCGAGGCCCAGCTTGTCCGACAGCAACTGGCGGAACACCGTCTCGTGCCCCTGGCCGTGGTTGTGCGTGCCCATGGTCAGCGTCAGCGATCCCGAGGGATCGAAGCGGATCTGCGCCCATTCCGGCGGACCGCCGGCCGATTGCTCGATGACGTTGGAGATGCCGATCCCGAGCAGCTTGCCGCGCGATTCCGCGTTTGCCCGGCGGGCGTCGCGGTCCTCGTAATCCACCAGCGCCAGCGCGCGATCCATGTTGGTCTCGAACTCGCCGGAATCGTAGGTAAAGACGAGGCCGGTCGTGAACGGGAACGCTTCCGGGGCGATGTAGTTGCGCCGCCGGAGCTCGGCCGGATCGATTCCCATCTCGTCCGCCGCGGTGTCGATGACCCGCTCGATCGCGTAGGCAGCCTCGGGCCGTCCAGCGCCGCGATAGGGTCCGGTCGACACGGTGTTGGTGAATACGCCGGTCACATGGGTATAGATCGCTGGCGTCCGATAGGGACCGGCGAGCGAGCCCAGATTATTGGTCGAGGAGTGAGGACCCAGCAGGGTCAGGTATGCGCCGAGATTGGCGGTGGTGCGGACCCTGAAGCCCAGGAACTCGCCGTCCGCCGCGAGGGCGAGCTCGGCGGTCGAGATGTTGTCCCGCGCCTGGTCGTCCACCATGAATCCCTCGGCGCGGTCACCCGTCCACTTGACCGGGCGACCGAGCATCTTCGAGGCGAAGAGACACATCGTGTATTCGCAATAGGGGCCGGAGCGCATCCCGAAGGCGCCGCCCATGTCGTGGCTGACGACGCGAAGATCGCCCTCCGGCACCTTGAGGATCGGGGATGCGGTCGCCATGCGGACCCCGTGCGGACCCTGGGTTCCGGTATAGAGGGTGTGCCGCCCGGTGAACCGGTCGAACTCGCCGATGCAGGCGCGCGGTTCCATCGGGGCGACGGCGACGCGGGTGACGATAAAATCCAGCCTGGTCACGTGGTCGGCCCTGGCGAAGGCCTGTTCCACGGCATCCCTGTCGCCCTGTTCGTAGACGAAGCAGACATTGTCGGGCGCTTCCCGCCAGACCGCCGGCGCCCCTTCGGCAAGCGCATCCGCGGTCGCGGTGACCGACGGGAGCGGCGCGTAATCGACCTCGATCGTCTCGGCGGCGTCGCGCGCTTCGTCGTGGGTCTCGGCGACCACGAACGCCACGTAATCGCCCACCAGCCGTACCCGATCCTTGCGAAGCGGCAGGTTGGGCGGGGTGAACATGGGCGAACCGTCCGCCTTGTTCCGCGGCACCGCGCAGGGAATGCTGCCGAGCCCGGCGGCCTCGACATCTTCATGTGTGTAAACCGCGAGCACGCCGAGAGAAGCCGCCGCCGCGGCGGTGTCGATCGAGCGGATCTCGGCATGGGCATGGGGCGACCGCAACACGTAGCCATAGGCCTGGCCCGGCCGGTTCAGGTCGTCGCTGTAGCGCCCGCCGCCGCGCAGCAGGCGCGGGTCTTCCCAACGCGGCACGCCCTGGCCGATACCGAACTTGGTCATCGAATCTTTCCCGCTCGCTCGACCCATCCCGCCGGCCGAATCCGTCTTGGGGCGGCGATGAGTTCCACGGCCGCCGGATTCGGCACTGTCATCTGCGGACGGCGGATGATAGGGGAAGGGCCGGACGGCAACAACGCCGCTGTCCGGCCAGATTCAGGCTGCCGAAGTCCTGTATAAGGGGACGGGATGGCAGAGACGCTGGACACCATTTCGGCCTTCGCCCGGCTTGTCGCCGGGATCTGGGAAACCGACATTTTCGGGTTGCGAATCGGCACGGTCGTGGCGGCGGTGCTGGTCTTCGCCGTCTGCCTCGCGTTGCGCGGCGTCTTCACCCGTGTGGTCGTTCGGCGACTGGCGCGCTGGGCGGCGAAGACCGAGAGCAAGCTCGACGACGAGGCGGTCGCCGCGCTGGAACCGCCCCTGCGGTTCGTGCCCTTTGTCATCGGCCTTTTCCTGGCGAAGGCGATCCTGCCCTTCGTCGGACTGGCCGAACGCATCGCGGACGACTTGCTGCGGTCGCTGGCCGCGTTCGTGCTGTTCTGGGCTCTGTACCGCCTCGCCGAGCCGCTGCGCGGCTTGGCCGTCCGGCTTGAGGAGAAGATTGGCGCCGAGGTGGTGGATTGGTCGATCCGCGGTCTCAAGATCTCATTCGTCGCGATCGGCGCGATCACCGTTCTCGAGATCTGGGGGATAGAGGTCGGGCCGATCCTGGCCGGGCTCGGGCTGATCGGCGTGGCCGTCGCCCTCGGCGCGCAGGACCTCTTCCGCAACCTGATCGCGGGACTCCTCATCATCGGCGAGCGCCGCCTCGCGCATGGCGAATGGATCAAGATCGACGGCGGGGTCGAGGGTACGGTCGAGGCGATAGGGTTTCGCTCCACCCGGGTCAGGCAGTTCGACAAGGCGCCGATCTACGTCCCGAATTCCAAACTGTCGGACACCGCGGTGATCAACTACACGCGCATGACCCATCGGCGCATCTACTGGATGATCGGGATCGAGTACCGCACGACCGTGGACCAGCTGCGCGAAATTCGGGACGGTATCGAGGCGTTCCTGCTCGAAGACGACGCCTTCGCGCACCCGCCGGAGGTTCCGACCTTCGTCCGCATCGACAGGTTCTCGGACTCCTCCATCGACATCATGGTTTATTGTTTCACGGTGACGACGAACTGGGGTGAGTGGCTCGCGATCAAGGAGCGGCTTGCCTATCGCATCAAGGCCATCGTCGGGCAGGCCGGCACCGACTTCGCCTTCCCGTCCCGTACGCTCTATGTCGAGAGCGGTGGCGACGTTCCGGAAATTTTCGTCCCGCCGGAGTCCGGCAAAGCGGAGGAATAGCGCCCGCCCGGACCGGTATCGGCGTTGACTAAATCGCGGGCGGGAAACATATATTCGCGTTCGGCGGGCAGGGACGCCCGCAATCTTTTGGGGAACAGTCATGATTCCGGCCGTCATGCCGAGCTACGGACGCACGGACATCGCGTTCGAACGCGGAGAGGGACCCTATCTCTTTGCCACGGACGGTCGACGATTCCTCGATTTCGGCGCCGGCATCGCGGTCACGGTCGCGGGCCATTGCCACCCGCATCTGGTGGACGCGCTGACCCGTCAGGCGGGGCAGTTGTGGCACACGTCGAATCTGTACCACATCCCCGGACAGACCCGGCTCGCGGAGCGCCTGACGGAAGCGAGCTTCGCCGACACGGTGTTCTTCTGCAACTCCGGCGCGGAGGCGATGGAAGCGTCGCTCAAGACGGCGCGCAAGTTCCAGTTCGAGTCCGGGCGGGAGGAGCGCTACCGTTTCGTCGTCTTCGAGGACAGCTTCCACGGCCGCACGCTCGCGCTGATCGCGGCGGGCGCAAGCGATGCGCATCGGCGCGGCTTCGGCCCGATGCTCGATTCCTTCGACCGCGTCGCTTATGGCGACCTTGGCGCGGTGCAGGCGGCCATCGGCCCGGAAACGGCCGGCATCGTCGTCGAGCCGGTGCAGGGCGAGGGCGGCATCCGGCCCGCCGATTCGGATTTCCTGCGCGGCCTGCGCGCGCTGGCCGACGAACATGGGCTGGCCCTGATCTACGACGAGGTGCAGTGCGGAATCGGCCGGACCGGTTATCTCTTCGCCCACGAGGCCGCGGATGCGGCACCCGACATCATGGCGGTCGCCAAGGGGCTCGGGGGCGGATTCCCGATCGGCGCCTGCCTGGTGGACGAAGAGGCCGCCATCGGTATGGTGCCCGGCACGCATGGCAGCACCTTCGGCGGCAACCCGCTGGCGAGCGCGGCAGCCAACGCGGTGCTCGACATCGTGCTGGAAGATGGATTCCTCGAGGGTGTTCGACAGCGCGGAGAAGCGCTCGGCGCGGCGCTCCGGGCGCTTGCACGGCGCTACCAGGGGGTTATCGAGGAGGTGCGCGGCGTGGGCTTCATGTGGGGTATGAAATGCGTCGGGCCGAATGCCCAGCTCGGCGGGTCGATGTTCGACAAGGGGCTCCTCAACGTGCTCGCCGCCGACAACATGGTGCGCCTGCTGCCGCCGCTGATCGCCGATGACGATCACATCGCCGAGGCGCTTGAGATTGTGGAAGCCTGCTGCGCCGAGATCGCCAAATGACCTGTCCCCGGCATTTTCTCGACCTCGCCGAGAACGAGCCTGCGGTACTGCGGCGGCTGATCGACACGGCGCTTGCCCTGAAGGCGGACCCGGCGGCGCTGGACGACCCGGCACCGCTGGCCGGCCGCACCCTCGCGATGATCTTCGAGAAACCCTCGACGCGAACCCGGGTTTCCTTCGAGGTGGCGATGCGGAGCTTGGGCGGGGACGTCATCGTCCTCAGCCCCAATGACATGCAGATCGGCCGCGGCGAAACGATCGAGGACACCGCGCGCGTGTTGTCACGCTATGTCGATGCGATCATGATCCGCACCTTCGAGGCGGACACGCTCGCCGCGCTTGCCGAGCATGCGACGGTCCCGGTGATCAACGGGCTGACCGGCCGCTCGCATCCCTGCCAGCTCATGGCGGACGTGATGACGTTCGAGGAGCATCGCGGTCCGATCGAGGATCGCGTCGTTGCCTGGTCGGGGGACGGCAACAATGTGGCCTGCTCGTGGATCGAGGCGGCGGCGGCGTTCAACTTCGAGCTTCGCCTTGCCTGTCCCCCCGTGCTCGCGCCCCCCGCCGCGATTATCGAGTGGGCGGAACGGAACGGCGGGCGGATCGCGCTGACGGAAGATCCGTGCAAAGCCGTGCACGGGGCGGACTGCGTCGTGACCGATACCTGGGTATCGATGGGCGACGACGCGGAAGACCATCGCCACAACATTCTCGCGCCGTACCAGGTCGACGAGCGTTTGATGTCCCGCGCCAAGCCCGGCGCGATTTTCATGCATTGCCTGCCCGCGCATCGCGGCGAAGAGGTGACCGCGGGCGTAATCGACGGGCCGCAATCGGTGGTTTGGGACGAGGCGGAGAACCGGCTCCACGCTCAGAAGGCGATCCTTCTCTGGTGCCTCGAATGACGGGGGCCGGCGCCTCTTTCGACGAAGGGGGGCGGGCCCGGCTGGTCGAAAACGATATCGTGCTGCCCTTCCAGATCGAGACCCAGGCCGCGCGCGGCAAGCTGGCGCGCCTCGGCGGCACGGTCGACAGGATCCTTTCGCGGCGGAACTACCCGGCGCCGGTGGCGACGCTCCTGGGCGAGCTCGCGGTGCTGGCCGCCCTGGTTTCTTCGGTGCTGAAGGACGAGGGCGTGTTGACCGTCCAGGTGAAGGGCGACGGCCCGGTCGGCATGCTGGTCGCGGATGCGACGTCTTCAGGTGCGATCCGCGCCTACGCCGCATTCGACGGGCAGGCGCTCGCGGGAAGGGATGCCGCGGACTGGCGGGCCGCTCCGGTGCCCCGGCTTATCGGAGGGGGCTACCTCGCCTTCACCATCGACCGGGGTCCCGAGGTCGAGCGCTATCAGGGCATCGTCGAACTCAGCGGCGAGTCGCTCGCCGATTGCGCGCACCGCCATTTCCGCGAGTCCGACCAGAACCAGGCGGTGTTCAAGCTTGCCGTCGCGCCGACCGGTCCCAGCGGAGCGTGGCGCGCGGGCGGCATGATGATGCAACGTCTGCCCGACAGCGGCCGGCCAAGGCTTTCCGGAGAGGCTCCGGATGACGACCTCGAGGAGAGCTGGCGGCGCGCGCTTGTGTTGATGGGTTCGTGCACGCCCGGTGAACTGGTCGACGCCCGGCTTCATCCCCACGAGCTCCTCTACCGCCTGTTCCACGAGGACGGGGTGCGGGTGTTCGAGCCGCACGCGCTCGCGCATGGCTGCCGTTGTTCCCGCGACCGGGTGGAGGTGACGCTGCGATCCTTTCCGCGCGAGGAAATCGCGGATCTGGAGGTCGACGGGCAGGTCATCGTTACCTGCGAGTTCTGCGGCGACCGTTATGCGTTCGGCGACGATGATATCGAGCGCATCTACCGGACCAATTGAGCGGTGAGGCGGCCGATGTCCTCCCTGCCACGCGGCGCCGCGCTGTTCGCGGCGTTCCTCGTCGCCGGGTGTACGCCCGCCCCCACGGCCCCGACCTATTCCGAGATCCGTTTCACCGACAAGCCGACCGTCCGTCTCGACGTTGCCAGGATCGACATCGTCGAAGCCTACCGGCCTCCGCTGAAGGCACCCAATGTGGAGCATCTGTTCCCGATCCGGCCGTCACATGCAGCCCGGCAATGGGCGCGCGACCGCCTGCGTGCCGGAGGCAACAAGGGCCGGGCCGAGGCAGTGATCCGCGACGCATCGGCAACCGAGACCGCGCTCAAGCGCACAGGAGGAGTCCGCGGCGCATTCACCACCGACCAGACGGAACGCTACGACGCCGCGATCTCGATCTCCGTCCACATCTTCGATTCCGCGGGCAAGGAGCTGGCGAACGCCGCGGTTACCTCGCGCTATTCCCGGACCGTGGCGGAAAACGTCACGTTCAACGACCGGGAGCGCGTGTGGTACCGCATGACGACGGCGATGATGCACGCCCTCGACAAGGCTCTCGAGCGGGAGATGCGAAAGAGCCTTGCGGCGTTTCTCAGGTGAGCGCCGCCGCGATCGCCCGGTCTAGGCGCTGACCGTCGCCACGACCCGCCTGAGGAAGGCGCTGCACGCGGCGATCTGGTCAAGGCCGACGAACTCGTCGGGCTGGTGCGCCTGGCTGACGCTGCCCGGACCGCAGACGATGGACGGCACGCCCGCCGCCGCGAACAGCCCCGCCTCGCACACATAGGGCGCGGTCGAGGGCTCGTTCTGACCTGTGAGGCGGAGCGCGAACGCCTCGGCCTCCGAACCGGGCATCGGTCCCAGCGTGGGCGCGGTGATGTCGACCGTGGTCCGTATGCCGGCCTCCGGGTCCACTGCCCGCATGCGCGGCACCAACGCGTCGTCCGCGAAAGCATCCAGCCGCGCCAGCACCTCGGCGGGATCGACATCGGGGGTCGGGCGCATCTCCCAGCGAAAATCGCAGCTGCGGGCGATGATGTTGACCGCCGAGCCCCCGTTGATCTTGCCGATATTGAATGTCGTCCCCGGCGGGTCGAACGACCCGGCGACTCCGCGCCGGGGCAGGGACCCCACGATGGCTTCGATCTGGCGGATATACTCGGCCGCGAACAGGATCGCGTTGACGCCGGCGGCGGGGCGGCTCGAATGTCCGTCGCGGCCGAGCACGCTGGTCTGCTGCTGCGATATCCCCTTGTGCGCGTTGACCACCCGCATGTCGGTCGGTTCGCCCACGATCGCGAAGGCCGGCTTCGGCAGCTCCCTCCCGATCAGCGCGATAAGGGAACGCACCCCGATGCAGCCGACCTCCTCGTCATGCGAGAGCACGATGTGGACCGGCCTGGTCAGGCTGGCGGCGCCGAGCTCGGGCGCCAATGCGAGGACGCAGCCGATGAATCCCTTCATGTCGGTGGTCCCGCGGCCGTAGAGCCGGCCCTCGCGCTCCGCCATGACGAACGGGTCGCTGGTCCAGGGCTGGCCTTCCACCGGCACCACGTCGGAGTGGCCGGACAGAACGATTCCGCCGGCCTCCGCCGGCCCGAAGGTCGCGAACAGGTTGGCCTTGTTCCCGGTCTCGTCCGGCACCTGGCGCACCGTGGCGCCGTGGCCCGAGAGGTAGCCCGCGACGGCATCGATCAAGGGCTTGTTGGGCTTGGCGGAGGTGGTGTCGAACCCGACCAGCCAGCCGATCGCCTCGACATCGCTCATGGCACGCAGACCGTCGCGGCTCGTGGCGGGCACGCGCTACCCCCTCCAGAAGGACGGCGTGAACAGTACGAGGATCGTAAATAGCTCCAGACGGCCGAGCAACATGCCGGCGGCGAGAACCCATTTGGCGGCGTCGGGCAGCGGAGTGAACGTGCCGGACGGTCCGATCGTCTCGCCGAGCGCGGGGCCGACATTGCAGATCGCCGTCGCCGCCCCCGAGACCGCGGTAATGAAGTCGAGCCCAAGCGCGCCGAGGGCGAGCGCCAGCACGCCGAAGCAGACGACGAAGAGGAAGAAGAAGCTCATCACCGAGCTCGCCACGTCCTGCTCGACCGGGCGCCGGTTGAAGTGCGGGACGAACACGCCGTGGGGCTGCACCAGGCGCCGCATCTGCGCCTGGGCGGTGACGTAGAGAACCTGGAAACGAAACACCTTGATTCCGCAAGTCGTCGAGCCCGCGCAGCCGCCGATGAACATGATGAAGAAAAAGGTCGCGGTCGCGAACGCGCCCCAGCTGTCGTAGCCGGTCGTGCTGTAGCCGGTCCCGGTGATGATCGAGACCACGTTGAAGCTCGCCGTCCTGACCGCGTCGAGAACCGTGACGCCGCCAGACCAGGCGCGCCAGACCGCTACCATCAGGACGACGACCAGGACGATGGCAAGAAATGCGCGGACCTGGATGTCCTGGAAAATCGCCCACGGCCGCCCACCCATCGCTCTCAGGTAGAGTACGAACGGCAGCGAACCCACGATCATGAACAGGATGATGATCCCCTCGGCGGCGGCGTTGCCGAGACCGCCCACCGAGGAATCGGACGTGGAGAACCCGCCGGTGGCGATCGTCGTCATGGCATGGACGACCGCGTCGAAACCGCCTACCCCGACCGCGATGAGCAGCAGCACGCAGGCGACCGTGAGGCCGAGATAGGTGAGGCCGATACCGCTCGCTATCTGGGTCATGCGCGGCATGACCTTGTCGGAGTGGTCCGACGATTCCGTGTGGAAGAGCTGCATGCCGCCGATCTGCAGCATCGGCATGATGGCGACCGCCATGACGATGATGCCGATCCCGCCCAGCCACTGGAGCAGGGCGCGCCACAGGAGTATGCCCGACGGTGCCTCGTCCAGCCCTGTGATCACCGTCGATCCGGTGGTGGTGATACCCGACATCGCCTCGAAGAACGCGTCGGTGTAGCTGAGCTCCATCTCCGAGAAGCTGAAGGGCAGGGCGGCGAATGTGGTCAGCACCAGCCAGCTTCCCGCGGTCAGCAGGAAGGCCTGGCGGATATTGAGAGTGAAACGGGGGGCGCGCGAGGTCAGCACCATCGACACGCCGATGAACAGGGTAAGCCCGCTGGAGCCCGCGAACACCTGCCAATCGCCGTGTCCGTCGACGAGGTCCGCCGCCATCGGCACCAGCATGGCCAGCGCGAGGGTGGTCAGCAGTATCCCGACGATGAAGAAGATGGGACGGAAATCGACCACGTCATCGTCCTTGACTGCGACCCGGTCCGGGGCCGCCTCGCCCCGAGTGAAGCGCGGCGGCGCCCCTCCTGTCTAGGCCGACCAGGTCTGTCCCATCTGGGGATTGCCGATGGCCGACAGGAACTCGCGCCGGGTCGAGGCGTCGTCGCGGAACGCGCCGGTCATCTGGCTGGTGATCAGCGTCGAACCCGGCTTGTCGGCGCCGCGCGTCGTCATGCATTGATGGCTCGCCTCGATCACCACCGCGGCACCCTGGGGCTCCAGGATGTCGTTGATGGTGTTGGCGATCTGGGCGGTCATCTTTTCCTGAATCTGCAGCCGCCTGGCATAGACATCGACGAGCCGGGCGAGCTTCGAGATGCCGACCACCCGCCGGGTCGGCAGGTAACCGATATGGGCACGGCCCACGATCGGCGCGATGTGGTGCTCGCAATGCGAGGTGAAGCGGATGTTCCGCAGCACCACCATCTCGTCATAGCCGTCGGTTTCCTCGAACGTCTTGGAAAGGATCAGCGACGGATCCTCCCGATAGCCGGAGAACCATTCGTCGAATGCGCGCACGACGCGGCTCGGGGTCTCGCTCAACCCCTCGCGGCCGGGCTCGTCGCCGGCCCATCGGATCAGCGTGCGTACCGCCTCCTCGGCCTCCTCGAATGTCGGTCGGTCCATCGGCGGCTCGACCGTCGTCAGCGGGCTTCGGTGTGTCGACACTGCTATGCGCTTTCCGTTGATGTTGAACGCCCGGTGCCCCCCGGGACGCCGCGCCCCGCGGATTAGTTGACTTGCTTGGGCTCGTCGGGGCAGTCGAGCGAAAAAGCGGGAATCTCTATGTCGAAGCGTTCCCCGTCCTGGCCTTCCATGCCATAGCTGCCAAGCATGATGCCGGACGGCGTCGGCAAAGGCGTGCCCGAGGTGTATTCGTAGGTCTCGCCCGGCGCAAGTACCGGCTGGTCTCCGACGACGCCGGCGCCGCGTACCTCCTGCAACCGGCCCAGCCCGTCGGTAATCTTCCAGTGGCGGGTCAGAAGCTGCACGGTCGCCGAGCCCTCGTTGCTGATCTTGACGTGATAGGCCCAGACGTAATGCGCCTCCGCGGGAGAGGACTGCTGGTCGAGATAGACCGGCTCGACCGAAACGCGGATCGCCCGGGTAATGGCTGTGTACATGGGGTCTCCCTGGCCGCCCGCGAACCGCCGGGCGGCGACCGCTAAAATGTAGGACGATTGGGCCTAGCGTCAATCGCGCGCCGACGGGCCGGTCAGGCGCCGTCGAGCGCACCTGCGATATCCTCCAGCAGGTCCCGCGGGTCTTCCAGCCCGATGGAGAGCCGCACCAGCCCGTCGGTAATCCCCAGGCTTTCCCGTTCCTCCGGCGACAGGCGCTGGTGGGTGGTAGTCGCCGGATGGGTCACCAAGCTCTTGGCATCGCCCAGATTGTTGGAGATATCGACCAGGTCGAGCGTGTTCATGAAGCGGAAGGCGCGGTCCTTGCCGCCGGCGACGTCTATGGTGACGACGCTGCCGAAGTCCGACATCTGGGCCTTCGCCAGGGCGTGCTGGGGATGGCTTTCCAGGCCCGGATAGAGCACCCGGACCAGATCGCCCCGTTCCGATAATGCGGTCGCGATTTCGAGCGTCGCCGCGCAATGCTGCCGCAGGCGGAGTTGCAGCGTTTCCAGCCCCTTCAGCAGAACCCAGGCGTTGAACGGACTCATGGAGGGCCCGGTGTGGCGCATGAACGTCTTCAGGGTGTCCATGCAATAGGCTTCGCTGCCGAGAACCGCGCCGCCAAGGCAGCGGCCCTGGCCGTCGATATGCTTGGTGGCCGAATAGACGACGATGTCCGCGCCCAATTCCAGCGGCCTCTGAAGCAGGGGCGTGGCGAAGACGTTGTCGACGATCGTCATCGCGCCGGCATCGCGCGCCATCGCGGAAATCGCCCGAATGTCGAAGATGTCGAGCCCCGGATTGGAGGGCGATTCCAGGAACACCGCCCTGGTCGGCCGGTCGAGCGCCGCCCGCCACTCCGCCAGATCGGGGCTCTCCACGATGGTCGTCTCCACGCCGAGGCGCGGCAGGATGTCGGTCAGGATATAGAGGCAGGAGCCGAACAGGGCGCGCGCCCCGACGACACGGTCTCCCGCCTCCACCATGCAGGCGAGCGAGGCGAACACCGCCGCCATGCCGGACGCCGTCGCGCGGCACGCCTCGGCGCCCTCGATCAGCCGCAGCCGCTCCTCGAACATCGCCACCGTCGGGTTGTCGTAGCGCGAATAGATGAACCGGTCGACCCGGTTCGCAAACGCGTCCTCGGCGTCCTCGGCGGCGTCGTAAACGAAGCCGGAGGTGGCGTATATCGCCTCCGACGTCTCGCAGAATGCCGAGCGCTGCAGCCCGCCGCGCACCAGCCTGGTCTGCGGCCGCCAGCTCGTCTCGTCCCGGGCGTGACCGTCCATTTTCGTGTTCTCCCGCGCGCAAACAAAAACCCCCGACCGGAAAGTCGGGGGGTTTGGCGCCTCCGACCTTTTAGCTGGTTGTTTTACGTGGCCGCAAGCCGGTCGGGCCAAATCACCACGGGCGCCTAGGGTATCATTCCGGGAGTCCCCGTCAAGCGGGTGAAACGCGGTGTTCGGTTCTCTTTCGTTGGGACGGCGCGGACAGCCCTAGCGCTGGATCGCGGCCACCATCTCGACCTCGACCAGCAGGTCCGGGCGGGCGAGGCCGGCCACGATCAGCAGCGTCGATGCCGGCCGCTCCTCGCCGAGATACTTGCTCCGCACCTCGTTATAGGCCGGGAGGTCGGCCGCGTCGGTCAGGAAGTGGGTGATCTTGACCACGTCCTTCATCCGCATGCCGTTGAATTCGAGGATCGCCATGAGGTTTCGCCAGGCGAGGTCGGCCTGGGCGGCGAAGTCGGCGGGCACGTTGCCGTCGATGTCGATCCCGACCTGGCCGGCGATGAACATCGTCCTGGCGGACTCCGGCACCTCGACCGCATGCGCGTAGGCGCCGATCGGCGGATGGATGGTTTCGGGATACATCGCGCGGTTCTGCATGGCAGCCTCCCCTATTCGTCTGCGTTTCACTATCCCCGACTATAGCCGGCTTGCCCTGTCGCGCCGAGATTGACTTGAGGCGCCGCGATGGCGAATAATCGCTGCTTCAAGGGACGGGAATTCGCGCGAACGGAAGGAGCCCCGAAATGTTCCTCAAGAACTGTTGGTATGTGGCCGCGGAGCCGCACGAGATCACGCGCCAGCCTTTTGGCCGAACGATCTGCAACGAGAGCATCGTCTTCTGGCGCACCGAGGACGGCGATCCGGTGGCGTTCGAGGACCGCTGCTGCCATCGCCGCATGCCGCTCAGGAAGGGCAGCGTGCAGGGCAATATCCTTTCCTGCTTCTATCACGGGCTGCAATTCGACGTGACCGGCAAATGCGTCCACGTGCCGGGCCAGACGACAATCCCGCCCGGCGCGCAGGTCCGCGCCTACCCGGTGGTCGAGAAATACAACTGGATCTGGATCTGGACGGGCGATCCCGCGCTTGCCGACGAGAGCCTGATCGTGCCGTACCCGTGGAAGAGCGCCGAGGACTGGGGCGACAAGGGCACCTATTTCCACGTCAATGGCAGCTACAAGCTGGTCATCGACAACCTGCTGGATCTCTCGCATCTCGCCTTCGTCCACCGTTCCACGATCGGCAACGCCGCGGTGGCCGATCACGCCTTGCTCAAGACCCTCAAGGACGATGACTCGGTGACGGTGGCACGCTGGACCATCGGCCAGAACCCGCCGCCGACCTACCAGAAGATGTGCGACTGGCCCGAAGAGACGATCGTCGACCGCTGGCAGATCATCGAGTTCCGGATGCCGGGCGCGGTGCGGCTGTTCACCGGCGCGGCCCCGGGCGCGGCGGAAGGCAAGGAATTTGGCCACACCGAGCTCGAACGCGACGTGCCGGCCGACGGGTTCGGTTTCCACAACCTCAACTTCGTTACGCCGGAGACCGATAGCTCGACGCATTATTTCTGGTCCAACGCCTATCAGGTCCCCGGAAAGCCGATCGAGCCGGATTTCGTCGAGATGCAGTACAAGCAGATCTGGCAGGCCTTCCATCAGGACTGGGAAGTCTTCGACCTGCAGGAGGAAAACTGGGACGACCGGCCGACGATCGAGACCAACCAGGACGCCGGCGGCATCGCCGCGCGCACCATGATCGACCGGAAGATCGCGGCCGAGCAGGCGGGAGAAGGAGCGGCGATCGCGGCCGAGTAGTTTCCAGCCTCTAGACGGCGATACGGCGGCGCCCCGGTGCCGCCCTTCGCTTTTCTGGGCCCGGACAGAACGAACGGGGAGAGCGGAATGTTCATCGAAAACGCGTGGTACGTGGCTGCCTGGGACCACGAGGTCGGCCGCCAGAACATGTTGCGGCGCACCCTGCTCGACATCCCGGTCGTCCTCTACCGCAGGGAGGACGGCGCGCCGGTGGCGCTCGAAGACCGCTGCTGCCACCGCCACGCACCGCTGTCGAAGGGTAAGCTCAGGGGCGACAACGTCGAGTGCCCCTATCACGGGCTGCTCTACGACCCGTCCGGCCAGTGCATCCGGGTTCCCGGCCAGACGTCGATCCCGCCGGGGGCCAGGGTAAGGGGGTTCCCGACCGTCGAGCGCAATCACTGGATCTGGATCTGGATGGGCGACCCGGCGGCGGCCGACCCCGATTCGATCGAGGATTTCCACTGGATCGGCGATCCCGGCTGGCGCGCCCGCGGCGAGAAGCTCGACCTCCAGGGCAACTACGTGCTGCTGGTCGAGAACCTGCTGGACTTGTCCCATCTCAGCTACATCCACCCCACGACGCTCGGCACCGATGCGGTCGCGGAAACGCCGATGAAGGCGGAGCGCGAGGGAGACCTGGTCCGCGTCACCCGCTGGGTCCTCGACAGCCCGCCGCCGCCGTTCTTCCAGAAGGCGGGCGGGTTCGCGCCCGACCGGGCGATCGACCGCTGGCAGATCATCGAGTTCACCCCACCGGCTTTCGTCCGCCTCGATGTCGGCGGCGCCGTCGCCGGCACCGGCGCGCCCGAGGGCGACCGCAGCCAGGGCTTCACCATGCGGAACCTCAACGCGATCACGCCCGAGACCGCGACGACGACCCACTATTTCTGGGCCCAGGCGCACGATTTCCGCATCGACGAGCCGTGGCTGACAGACCTCCTCTACGAGAACGTGCACACCGCCTTCCTGGAGGATCTGGAGATCATCCAGCTCCAGCAGGACAACATAAACACCGCTCCGGACCGGGCGCGGGTCGACATCAACCATGACGGCGGCGGCCTCCAGGCCCGCCGCATCATCGAGAACCGGATTGCCGCCGAGAGCGGCGCCGCGCCGCTGGCCGCCGCCGGCGAATAGTCTGCCTCGGAAAACCCCGCGCCGTCGCCGGCGGGTCTTGAACGGGCCCGCCGCTTCGGGGATGTTCGCGCCCTGGGAACACCGATCCGGGGGCGCGCGTCATGGCTGAAAAGCTGGTCATCAGGAACATCGGCTTGCTTCTGTCGGGGGCGCTGGAGAACCCGATCCTCGATGCCGACACCGTGGTTGCCGAGGATGGGCGGATCGTTGCCTTCGGCAAGGAGGCCGACTGCGACACCGCCGGCGCCGATGTCGCGGTCGACGCGAAGGGGGTCGCGCTGGCCCCCGGTCTGGTCGACAGCCATGTCCATCCGGTCTTCGGCGACTGGACGCCGCGCCAGAGCCAGCTCAACTGGATCGACTCTTCGATGCATGGCGGGGTGACGACGATGATCTCCGCCGGCGAGGTCCACCTCCCGGGGCGGCCGCGCGATCCGAAGGGGGTGGTGGCGCTCGGCATCACCGCGCAGCGCGCCTTCTCGTCCTTCCCGCCCGGCGGGGTCAAGGTCCGCGCCGGCGCGCCGATTCTCGAGACCGGGATGGAAGAGGACGATTTCAGGTTCCTCGCCGAGGCCGGCGTGAAGCTGTTGGGCGAGATCGGGCTGGGCGGCGTGAAGACCGGCGAGGAGGCGAAGAAGATGGTCGGCTGGGCGCGCAAATACGGCATCCAGTCGACGATCCACACCGGCGGCCCCTCGATCCCCGGCTCCGGGCTGATCGACGCCGACATCGTGCTGGAGACCGGGCCCGACATCATCGGCCACATCAACGGCGGGCACACCTCGCTGCCGCGGGACCAGATTGCGTGCCTCTGCGAACAGTGCCAGGCCGGGATCGAGATCGTCCATAACGGCAACGAGGCCTCGGCGCTGTTCGCGCTCCGCACCGCCGGCGAGCTCGGCGAGCTGCACCGGGTCATTCTGGGCACCGACGGGCCGGCGGGCTCGGGGGTTCAGCCACTCGGGATTCTCAGGATGGTCTCGATGCTGTCGGCGCTCGGCGACGTGCCGGCCGAGATCGCGTTCTGCTTCGCCACCGGGAACACCGCGCGCATGCGGGAGCTCGACTGCGGGCTGATCGAGGAGGGCCGTGCCGCCGATTTCGTCCTGATCGACCGCGCCCAGCATACCGCCGGCAAGGATCTGCTCGAGTCGGTCGGGATGGGCGATATCCCCGGCGTCGGCATGGTGATCATCGACGGCAAGGTCGCGTCGGGCCGCAGCCGCAACACCCCGCCGGCGGAGCGATTGCCGGAGGTGCTGTAGGCCATCCCCTGCCTGCCATGCGGCTCCGGTTCCCCCCTCACCCTGACCCTCTCCCCGCGGGGGAGAGGGAACTCGCCCGCTGAGCGCTCCTTACCTTACTCCCCTCCCGCTTGCGGGAGGGGCTGGGGGAGGGCGCAGTGGGGGGTACAGACCGGATAGGGTCGGATTTGACGCTACCGCAGGCCGTCCTCGCCCGTCGCCTCGTCGGCGGTCAGACCGCCGACGCGCGGGAAGGGGCGGCCGGAGTCGGTGACCGCGACGGCCACCAGGATCTCGTCCGCGCGCGGGGCGTCGGGGAGGCGGACCTCGATCCCGTCGAAATGGCTGCGGACATAAGCCGCATCCTTGTGGCCGAGCGGGATGTCGATCGGGGTGCCCGGCCCGCCCATCTTCTTGACCGAGGGGACGAGCGCCGCGCCCTTCTCCACCGCCTTGCGCAGCGGCGCGCCGAGCTTCGGGTGCAGGATCGCGGCGGCGTGCTCCCACTCGCCCCGTTCGCCGACGATCGCCGCCTTGCCGTAGCTCTCGGCCTCCTCCGGGCGGATGCCGAGCGCGTTCACGCACATGTCGCCGAGCGTTCCGCCGAGCTCGGCGCCGATATCCATCAGCGGCGTCAGGTCCTCCTCGTAGCGTCCCGCGAACGGGTTCCTGATCACCGCGATGGCCGCCGCCTTGCGGGTCGGCGGGTCGACCGGACGGCCGATGTCGGACCGGATTTCCTCGACGACGACGCTGGTCTTCCTGATTTCGGCGCTCACCCCCGCCCCCTACGCTGCTTCGGCCCTGACACGCAGATCGATCTTGCGGCGGAACAGCGCCGCGGGCGCATCGAGGTCGAGCCCGACCCTTGTGCCGCCCTCGAATCTGTCCTCCTCGTACTGGATGGCTTCCAGCACCTCCTTGTCCTCGGCGAAGGCGATGCGGAACTGCTCGGATATGCCTTCTCCCACGCCCGGGTCGTCGGCGCCGAAATTCCGTACATGCAGCCAGTAATCGTAGCAACTCGTGCCGGTCTCGGGCGTCATGAAGTGGCAGGAGAACACCCGGATGCAGTTGTCGAACTTGCCCGCCTTGGCCTTCGTTCCGGCGCCGGCCGGGGCGGTCCCGAAATCGATGATCGCGATCGATGGCGTGTGCATGTGGTAGTACTGCCAGCGGTCGACCAGCCCGTCGAAATTGCCGAACGCCTTGGCGAAACCGATCGGCTCCGAGTCCAGCGACCAGCGGCGGGTGGTCACGCCCCATTCCTCGTCTTCGAACTCGACGCCCACGCCTTCCGAGCTCGGGCTGCCGAGCGTCGTCGGGTGAACGTACTCGACATGCGAGGGATCGCTCAGGTTGTCGCACAGCAAAAGGTAATCGGCCCTGACATGGAGCGCATCGCCGTAAGCCACGCCCCATTCCGGCCGGTGGTATTCGGGGAGGTCGTAGATCTCCGACGGGTCCGCCGCGTCCGGATCGCCCATCCAGATCCAGATCAGCCCCAGCCGCTCCGCCACCGGGTAGCTCTTCACGCGGGCGTTGGGCGGGATGACTTCCTGGCCCGGCACACGAACGCAGGCGCCGGACGGATCGAACACCAGCCCGTGATAGCCGCACTGGATCCCGTCCTCGACCAGACGCCCCCTGGAGAGCGGGAGCAACCGGTGCGGGCAGCGGTCGCGCAGCGCCGCCGGTGCGCCGTCCCCCGTCCGGTAGAGAACCACGTCCTCGCCGAGGATCGTCCGGCGTTCGAGCGCGTGGCCGAGCTCGCTCGCCCAGAATGCCACGTACCACGCGTTCCTGACGAAGGTCATGATGTTCCTCCGGGCCGCGCCTTCTCCCCAGGATCGCCTGAAGCTTAGGCGCATATTTGTATGTGTACAAACGATTTCCGCCGCATCCGCTCAGGTCATCAGGCGAGCACGGCGTTCAGCACCGACAGGATCGCCGTGCCCAGGACCGCGATGACCGCGCCGAAACTCAGGTTGGCGCCGAAGGCGACGCGCTCCAGCCGAACGTGGAAGAAAGACGCGGCCGCCACGGTCGATATTGCCGACAGCCCGATCATCGAGGCAATCGACCAGGAGATCAGCCCGCTCTGGAACAGTATCAGGTCCGCCACTCCCGTCGGCACCTGGGCGAACAGGACGAGGAATACCGTGATGGTCACGATCTGGTGGAGACCGAACAGCGCGAGCGCCGCCGGGACGACGATCATGACGGCGATGATCGCGGGCGCCGGGATCGCCCCCTCACCGGGCCAGAGCGCCGGATCGAGGACACCGAGGCCGCCGACCAGGACGCGGCCAAGCACGAAGGCGCAGGTGACGATCACCAGCTCGCCGAGCACCGACGGCGTACGGTCGTAGGAAACGCGGACGACTTCCCGGATGGCGGTTCCGCCGAACTGAAGCTGCGCGGCGGCGCACACGACGGGAATTCCGAGCAACAGCGCGTCCAGCGGGCGCAAGGACGTGAAGCTAGCCAGGGCGACGACCGTGGCCGCCGCCACCGCCACCGGCGGCACCACCGGCAGCAGCGCGGCGAGCGCGGTCCGCGTTCCGCCCTGGACCGCTCCGGCCATGATCTGGCCCAGGACGAGGGCGGGGATCGCGAGAGCGAGGCCGAGCGCCATCACCGACCACAGCGGGACGTCCGGCAAGTGTTGCAATCCGACCGCCATCGCGACCCAGAACGGCGACCAGAGTCCGGCGAGCCCCATGCCGCGCAGCGCGATGATCGCGGCCCGCCTGCGTTCCGGCTCGGGCGCGTTCCGGTCGTGCACCGGGGCAAGGATCGCGTGCGCGCCGACCACCAGGACCGACCCCATGACGTTGGCGCCGTAGAGCGTCGCGGTGGATCTCTGTCGGGGATCGAGCAGCGCCATCAAGCGGCGGGTGCGCACGGTCTCGGGACGCCGCTCCGCGGTTGTCCGCAGAACGACGAGGGTGACGAAGAAGGCGGCGAAGGTCGTCGCGTCGCTCAACCCGCTCCACAGAGCCCACCAGCCGTCCAGCGCCGCGGCGAATCCGAGAGCGGCCAGCGACAACGCGGCGGCGAGCGCCAGGGTCTGTCGCCGGATATGCGTGAAGCCGATCCCGAATAGCAGCCCCAGCGCGAGCGTCGCCACATCGTCGACCGGCGCATCTCGCCACAAAATACGGATGAGCACGAGGACCCAGACGACGACGAAAAGGGGCGCGACCGGCAGCGCCGGGCCGGGCCGCGACGCGATAGACAAGATGGCGGCATCCCAATAGTGGCAACCGGCGGCCTCGCGCAAGGAATACAGGATGCGGACCGCCGCCGCGAGGTCGCGCGACGATGCCGCCCGGTTGAACCGGCCCCCCATATCCACCATGTCGAAGCCATCGTCGACCGCCTGAGCATGGCGCTCGACACGGTGCTTGCCGCGTGATCGGCGGGCACCCGCCCGGCGCTTCCGCTGGACACCGCGTCGTCTATTGGTGAGAAATTCGGGTTGGAACCGCACCTGCGCGGTCCCACAAGGCGTTCAGGAGGGCGGGTGCGTGAGGGCCGAAGCGGAAAACAGATCCCCGACCGTTCGGCGGCTGACGGCCCGCGCGCGGCGGCGCAAGGGCGGCGGTGCCGACGCCGCGCATTTCGTCGCGCAGTTCTACGCCGATGTCTCCGAGGGCGATTTGTCGGCAGCGGACGACCGCGCGCTTATGGGCAGCGCAATGTCGACCTGGGGCTGGCTGCGGACGCGCGAGCGCGGAAGACCCAAGGTCCGGGTCTTCAATCCGGACGGGGAAACCGACGGCTGGACGTCGCCCCATACCGTCGTCGACATCGTCAACGACGACATGCCCTTCCTCGTCGACTCGGTGACCGCGGAGATAAACCGGCAGAACCTGTCGATCCACCTGATTGCCCACCCCGTTGTCCAGGTGGAGCGGGACCGGACGGGAAAGCTGACGCGTCTGTGCGAGAACGGGGCCCAAGGCGCGTCGCCCGAGTCGGTGATGCATTTCGAAATCACCGAGCTGCGCCGGCCCGGGGCCATGGAAGAGCTCCGCGAGGGGCTGGAAGCCGTGCTGGGGGATGTCCGGGCGGCGGTCGAGGATTCGGCCGCGATGCGGCGCCGTCTGGCCGAAGCCCTGGCTGCCCTCGAAGAGAGTCCGCCGCCCGCCCCGGAGGACGAAATCGCCGAGGCCGGGTCCTTCCTGCGCTGGCTCGACGACGGCACGTTCACCTTCATCGGCTACCGCGAGCACGGATTTGCCAGGAAGAGCGGTCGAACCAGGTTGACGCGGGCCGAGACAAGCGGACTCGGGATCCTGCGCGATCCGTCACGCAGCGTGCTCGCCGGCTGGGAGGACGGCGCGGCCCCGCCGGAAGCCGCGGCCTATTGCGACGAGGCGCAACCGGTTTCGGTCTCCAAGGCGAACGGCCGGTCGCCGGTTCACCGGGCGGTTCATCTCGACACCGTGATGGTCAAGAAGTTCGGCCGCGGAAAGCGGGTTTCGGGCGTCCGTATTTTCGTCGGCGTGTTCACGCCGGTCGTGTATCGCCAAAGCCTCGCGGACATTCCCATGCTTGCCCGCAAGGCCGAGACGACGATCGCGCGTTCCGGATTCCCGCCCGACAGCCATAGCGGCACGGCGCTGCTTCAGATTATCGAATCCCTGCCCCGCAGCGACCTGTTCCAGTACCCGGACGCGGATCTCCTCGAAACGGCGCTCGGCATTCTCCAGATCCGGGGCAGCCAGAGGGTCGCGCTGTTTACCAGGCGCGACGCATTCAACCGGTTCGTATCCTGCCTGATCTATGTCCCGAGGGAGCGTTACACCTCGCAGCTGCGGGCGACGATGCGGAGAATCGTCGAAGAAGGTCTCGGCGCCCGTGTCTCGGTGTTCTACCTCCAGGTTTCCGACGAGGCGCATGCAAGGCTGCAATTCATCGTTCCCACCCCGCCCGGCGGGCGGCTCGAATTCGATCGCGAGGCAATCGAGAAACGGCTTGCCGAGGCCGGACGGGGCTGGCGCGACACGCTCGGCCAGAAATTGACGAAGGCCTATGGGGAGGCCGAGGGGCTGGAGGTCCATGACCTCTACAAGGATGCGTTCCCCGCCAGCTATCGCGAGCGCCACGGCGCCGAACACGCGCTGACCGACATCGGCAAGGTCGACACCGTGCTCCGCACGGACGCGATCGCGACCGACCTCTACCGTCCGTCGGGCCTCGATCAGTCGTGGGTGCATTTCAGGGTCTACCATCCGGACGAGCAGCTTCCGCTGTCCGACGTCATGCCGATGCTGGAAAACATGGGCCTCCGGGTGGTCGGCGAGGTCGGCCACCGGATCGTTCGGGCGGATACCGAACGGCAGGTCTGGCTGCACAATTTCGGCATGCGGACCAGGGACGGTCGGGCGGTCGATCTGGACCGGGTGAAGGAAAACTTCGAGTGCCAGTTCGTCGGCGTCTGGCGGGGCGAGATCGAGAACGACGGCTTCAACGCGCTGGTTCTCGCGACCGGGCTCGACTGGCGCAAGATCGCCGTGCTCCGCGCCTACTGCAAATACCTGCGCCAGGCGGCGATTCCGTTCAGCCAAGCCTATATGGAGGCGACCCTCCTTTCCAATCCCGAGATCGCCGAGGCGATCGTCGAGCTCTTCGAGGCGACGTTCGACCCCGATTTCGCCCCCGACGCCGCCGGAGTCCCGAACCGTCGACGCCGCGCCCGCATGTCCCGCATCCGCAACCGGATCGACGCCGCGCTCGATGCTGTGGAGAGCCTGGATCAGGACCGCATTCTCAGACGCTTCCTCAACCTTGTGGAGGCGACGCTGAGGACCAACCGCTATCAGACCGGAGCCGATGACGGGCCGAAGCCCTACCTGTCCTTCAAGATCGACTCGCGCGCCGTCGACGATCTGCCTCAACCCAGGCCGAAGGTGGAAATCTTCGTCTATTCCCCGCGCATGGAGGCGGTTCATCTGCGGGGAGGCAGGATCGCGCGCGGAGGGATCCGCTGGTCCGATCGTCCGGAGGACTTCCGGACCGAAATCCTCGGCCTGATGAAGGCCCAGATGACCAAGAACGCCGTCATCGTTCCGACCGGTTCCAAGGGCGGCTTTATCGTGAAACGCCCCCCGCCGGCCGACGCCGGCCGTGACGCCCTGATCGAAGAGGGGATCGCGTGTTACCGGACGATGATATCGGGGCTGCTCGATCTCACCGACAACATCACGCCGGGCGGCGTGGTTCATCCCGACCGCGTCGTCCGGCGCGACGGCGAGGATCCCTATCTCGTCGCCGCCGCCGACAAGGGAACCGCGACCTTCTCCGACATCGCGAACGACGTCGCGCGCGGCTACGGATTCTGGCTCGACGACGCTTTCGCCTCCGGTGGGTCGATCGGATACGACCACAAGGGTATGGGCATCACCGCCCGCGGCGCGTGGGAGTCGGTCAAGCGCCACTTCCGCGAAATGGGCGTCGATATCCAGACGGAAGACTTCGCCTGCGTCGGTATCGGCGACATGAGCGGCGACGTGTTCGGGAACGGCATGCGGCGCTCCCGGCACACCAGGCTGATCGGTGCCTTCAACCACCTGCACATTTTCGTCGACCCGGACCCGGACCCGGCGCGGAGTCTGGCCGAGCGAAAGCGCCTGTTCGAGATGCCGCGCAGCGCGTGGTCCGATTACGACACCGGACTGATCTCGGAGGGCGGCGGGGTATTCGAACGCAGCGCCAAGTCGATCGCGGTGACGCCCGGGATGCGCCATGCGTTCGACCTGCCGCCGCGCGAAAGCCTGACGCCCAGCGAGCTGATTCAGGCGATGATCCGGGCGCCGGTGGACCTTCTCTGGATGGGTGGGATAGGCACATACGTCAAGGCTCCCGACGAGACCCATCAGGAGGTCGGCGACCGGGCTAACGACCCGGTCCGGGTAGATGCGGACGAACTGCGCTGCCGGGTCGTCGGAGAGGGCGCGAATCTCGGCTTCACCCAGCGCGGACGGATCGTCTATGCGCTCGCCGGGGGGCGGATCAACGCCGACTTCATCGACAACTCGGGCGGGGTTTCGACGTCCGACCGCGAGGTCAACATCAAGATCCTGCTCGGCGAAGCCCTGGCATCCGGACGGCTGTCGCGCGGTGAGCGCGACAGACTGCTCGCCAGCATGACCGATGAGGTCGCTATTCAGGTGCTGGGGGACAACTACCGCCAGAGCATGGCTCTGACGCATTTGGAGACCGAGGGGTCCCGGTCGATCGGGGAGGCGTCCCGGCTGATCCGCGCGCTCGAACGCGATGGCGATCTGGACCGGAGTTTCGAGTTCCTCCCCGACGAGGAAGCGCTGAACGAGCGCGAAGCGGCCGGTCTTGGACTGACCCGGCCCGAGCTCGCCGTCCTCCTCTCATACGCCAAGCTGGCGCTCTATGACGACGTTCTGTCCAGCGACATTCCCGACGATCCGTCCCTGATTCGGGATGTGCCCAACTACTTCCCGATGCCGATCCGCGCCAGGTTCGGCGACCTGATCTCCGGCCACCGGCTGCGCCGGGAGATCAGCGCGACCTATGTCGCGAACAGCACGATCAATCGCGCCGGACCGACCTTCGTGCGAGAGGTCGCGGAGACGGCGGGTGCCGCGCCGGCCGAGGTCGTCAAGGCTTATCTGATCAGTCGCACCGTCTTCGGGCTGTCCAGGCTCTGGCGCGAGATCGAGGCGCTCGACAACAAGGCAAGCGCGGCCATTCAGACCCGGCTCAATCTCGACATCCTGCGGCTGCTCAAGCGGAGCACGATCTGGCTGTTGCGGAACGGGCCGCGGCCGCTGGGCATCAACCTTACCATCGAACGCTTCGAAAGCGGCATCGGGGCGCTCTCCAAGGGGCTCGCCGGGTTCATCCCGGAAGAGACAGGTGACGAAATCGAACGCCAGGCGCGCCGGGCGGTGGAGGCCGGCGTGCCGGCCTCGCTCGCGCGGGAGATCGTGAGCCTGGAGCCGCTCTTCTCGGGCTGCGACATCGTCAGTATCGCTACCGACAACCGTCGCAGTGTCGAAGAGGTCGCGCAGGTCTACTTCGCCCTCGGGCACAGGCTAAGCCTGGACTGGCTCCGCCGCTGCGCCGCCGCGTTGCCCGCGGAGACGGAGTGGCAGTCGAAAGCCGCCGCATCGATCGTCGACGACCTCTATTTCCAGCAGAGTGCGCTGACCGTCCGCATCGTGGAAGGCGCGGGCCGCGGCCGTGACGCTGCCGCCGCGACCGAACGCTGGCGGAAGGCGAACGAGCGGTTCGTCGCTCGCGCGGAGAGCGTCGTGGCGGACCTCCGCATCGCCGGAAACACCGATCTCGCGATGCTGACCGTCGCCAACCGCGAAATCAGGGCCCTGGCGGAGGGGTAGCGGCCCGCGCCGGCGGCCTAGGTCGCTATCTGCGGGCCCATCTGGTTGACCGTGCCGGTCTCGACGTTGAAGGCGATCCGGTTGATCTCGTCGAGATTGGTTCCGGTCACCCGGACGAAGCGGGCGTCGTCGGGATAGTCGATGGAGTGGATCTTGCCGTCGGCGTAGATCCCCGCATGGCCCGGCGTCAGGCGGTACTTCTTTTCCTTCCTGACTTCGCCGTGGCCGGGGTCGGAGCCGTCATCGAGACGTTCCCATTCCGTCATGTCAGTGTACTTCGTCGCCTGGCCGTAGATCGCCCATGACGCGCCGTGGTCGTGCGGCGGCGAAGCCCGCCCCTGCGCGTTGATGTGGGCCAGGACCTGGAAGCCGAGATCGGGATCGTCATAGAGCACGTGGACGCCGCGTTCGACGCCCGCCCCGCAATATTCCTCGACGAATTCGGGCACCCGCAGCAACCGTTCTAGGTCGCGGCGGACGTTTTCGCGGCCGCCCGGGCCGGGGTCGTCCGCAAGATGCCTGCGGCAATCCTCACAGAATTCCTCGAGCGTGTATGCCATGGATCGTGCTCCCTGGATGTTAGGCACCGTCGGGAAACCATCGTGCCACAACGTCGGGGAAGGGTGCTAGTCTCCAGCCATGGCCTCCGTCCCCCAGACCGACCGGCCCCCCGCCCGCAGGCGGGCGCAATTCGCCTGGTGCCTCTACGACTGGGCGAATTCGGGCTTCCCCACCGTCATCGTCACGTTCGTCTTCGCGGCCTATTTTTCGCGCGCCGTGGCCGACAACCCGATCGAGGGGACCGCGGCGTGGGGACAGGCGCTCGCGGTCTCCGGCGTCCTTATCGCCGTGCTCAGCCCGGTTCTGGGCTCCATCGCCGACCGCACCGGACGGCGCAAGCCGTGGCTCGGCGTCTTCGTGGCGATCACCGTCGTCGCGACCGCGCTTCTTTGGGACACGCGCCCCGACCCGGCCGACATTCTGTGGGCGCTGGTTTTTTTCGTCATCGCCAACACCGCGTTCGAGATCGGCAATGTGTTCTATAACGCGATGCTTCCCGGCCTTGTGCCGAAAGACCGTATCGGACGGCTGTCCGGCTGGAGCTGGGGCCTCGGCTATATGGGCGGCCTCGCATGTCTCGGCCTCTTGCTGGTCCTGTTCGTCCAGGCCGAGCGCCCTTTGTTCGGGCTCGACAAGGAGGAGGCGGAGCACATCCGCATCGTCGGGCCCATGGTGGCGCTCTGGTTCGCGATCTTCGCCATCCCCACCTTCCTCTGGGTTCCCGACGAGGCCGGGATCAAGGTCCGTGCCGGCGAGGCGATCCGCACCGGTCTCGCCCAGCTGGTCTCCACCCTGCGCGAGATCCGGCGACACGCCAATATCGCTCGGTTCCTGCTCGCCCGGCTGTTCTACGTCGACGGCATGAACACCATGTTCGCCTTTGGCGGGATCTACGCCGCGGGCACGTTCGGCATGTCGTTCGAGGAGATCATCCAGTTCGGTATCGCGCTCAACGTGACCGCAGGTCTCGGCGCGGCGGGCTTCGCCTGGCTCGACGACCGCATCGGATCCAAGCGGACGGTCCAGATCGGGATCGTCGGGCTGATCGTGTTCGGCGTACCGCTGCTGGTGGTCGAAAGCAAGACCGCGTTCTGGCTGCTGGCGCTTCCGCTCGGGATCTTCATGGGACCGGTCCAGGCGGCGAGCCGGTCGCTGATGGCGCATCTCGCCCCGACCGAGCTGCGGACGGAGATGTTCGGGCTCTACGCGCTGTCCGGCAAGGTCACCTCTTTCGCCGGGCCGGCCGTCCTCGCCTGGGCGACGCTCACCTTCGAATCCCAGCGCGCCGGGATGACGACGATCATCGCCTTCTTCGCGGTCGGGTTCGTGCTGATGGCCTTCGTGGCGGCGCCCAAACGATAGCTGGGCGCCCGGTCAGTGGCGGAAATGCCGCCTGCCGGTGAACACCATCGCGATATTCCGCTCATCGGCGGCGGCGATCACCTCGTCGTCACGGATCGAGCCGCCCGGCTGGATCATCGCCGTCGCCCCCGCCTCCCCGGCGGCGATCAGCCCGTCGGCGAACGGCAGGAACGCGTCCGAAGCGGCCACCGAGCCCCTTGTGCCTGGCTCCGCCTGGCCGGCTTCGCGCGCGATGTCGGCGGCCTTGAGGGCCGCGATCCGGGTCGAATCCACTCGGCTCATCTGACCCGCCCCGATACCGACGGTCGCCCCGTCACGGGCGAATACGATCGCGTTCGACTTGACGTGCTTGGCGACCGTAAAGGCGAAAAGGAGGTCGCTGCGTTCCCGGTCCGTCGGCGCGCGCTTCGTCACCACGCTCAGCTCGGCCGTGTCCGGACGCGCCGCGTCGCGGTCCTGCACGAGCAACCCGCCGGCGATCGACCGGATCGCGAGCCCGGGCGCGGCGGTATCGGGCATGGCGCCCGTCGCCAGCACACGGATATTGGGCTTTCCCGCGAACACCGCGCGCGCTTCCTCGTCGATGCCGGGCGCGACGATCACCTCGACGAATATTTCTGTCATCGCGGCCGCGGCTGTTGCGTCGATAGTGCGGTTGGCGCCGACCACCCCGCCGAAAGCGCTTACCGGATCGCAGGCGCGGGCACTCGCATAGGCGGCGGCTAGCGTGTCCGCGACCGCCGCGCCGCAGGGGTTGGCGTGCTTGATAATGGCGATGGCCGGACGGTCGAACTCGGCGACTAGCTCGAACGCCGCGTCGGCGTCGCCGAGATTGTTGTAGCTGAGCGCCTTGCCCTGGATCGGGGTGGCCGAGGCGGCGCCGGGCCGTTCGGGCAAGGCGCGGTAGAGGGCCGCCTCCTGGTGCGGATTCTCGCCGTAGCGCAACGCCTCCACGCGGTTTCCGCCGAAGGCGATGTGGCGGGGGAACGGGATATCGACCTCGCGCGCGAACCATTGCGAGATCGCGGCGTCATAGGACGCGGTTCGCGCATAGGCGGCGGCGGCGAGGCACTTGCGGAAATCGAGCGAGGTCCGGCCGTCGTTCTCCGCAAGCTCGCGCAATATTCCCCGGTAGTCTTCGGGGTCGGTGGCGACGACGACGAATTCGTGGTTCTTGGCCGCGGCGCGGATCAGCGCGGGTCCGCCGATGTCGATCTGCTCGACCGCCTCGTCCCGGTCCGCGCCGCCGGCGACGGTTTCCTCGAACGGGTAGAGGTTGACGACAACCAGGTCGATGGGGGCGATACGGTTCGCCTCCATCGCCTCGCGGTGGGCGGCGACGTTGCGCCTGGCGAGGATGCCGCCGTGGACGGCCGGGTGGAGCGTCTTGACCCGCCCATCCATCATCTCGGGATAGCCGGTGAGATCGGAGACGTCGCTCACCCCGAGCCCGGCATCGGCGAGCGCCCGCGCGGTGCCGCCGCTGGCCACCAGCGCGATGCCGCGTTCGGAAAGCGCGGACGCGAACTCGACCAGCCCCGTCTTGTCGGAAACCGAGAACAGCGCCCGTGTCACCGGGACCGTATCGCCATCGCTCATTCTCACCCCTTGTCTTGCGTGCGGCCGTCCAGCAGCCATTCGGCGAACTCGCGCACCGCGCCCTCGCCTCCGCCGCGCCCGGTCGTGTAGCGGGCGATCGCGCGGACCGCCGGAACGGCATTGGGAACCGTCGCCGGTAGCGCGACCGCCTCCAGGACCGGCAAGTCGTTGAGGTCGTCCCCCATATGGGCCACCGCCTCGAAGCCGATGCCTATGCCTTCGCACAATCCGGCGAGCGCTTCCCGCTTGTCGCCGACGCCGACGAGGCAGTGGGGCACGCCGAGCACCTCCGCGCGGCGTTCGATGGCCGCCGTGCGGCTCGCGGTGATGAAGGCGACCTCCAGCCCGGCCTCGATCAGCATGCGGATGCCGACCCCGTCATGGACGTGGAACGCGCGCCATTGCTGCCCGTCCTCGCCGTAATAGAGCGTCCCGTCGGTCATTACGCCGTCGCAGTCGAGGCTGACCAGCCGGATGCGGCCGCGGACATCGGCAATGTCGCTCATCGCGCGCCTTCGGCCGCGAGCGCCGCCTCGACCAGCGCCACGTCCTCCGGCCGGTCGACGCCGATGGAGCCCGGGGGCACCGGCGCGCAGGCGATACGCTCTCCATGCTCGATGACGCGTATCAGCTCGACGCTCTCCGCGCGCTCGACCGGTCCCCGTTCCCAGGCCTGGAACCTTGCGAGCGCGGCCGCGGTGAAGGCGAACATGCCGACATGGATCCTTCGCGGCGTGGATTCGACGAAGTCGAGCGGCACCGGGAGCCGGGTAAACATCATCACGCAACCGTCCAGGCCCGGCACGAGGTGGACGACGGAAGTATCCGCGCATTGCTCGGGCGAAGCGTCCTCGAGATAGCAGGTCGAGACTTCGATGCCCCTGTTCCGGACATGCTGGAGCGCGTCGACCACGACATCGATGCTGGCGGGATCGATCAGCGGTTCGTCGCCCTGGACGTTGACGTAGATCCCGGCCGACCGGCGACCGGCGACCTCGGCAAGCCGGTCGGTCCCCGTCGCGTGTGTCGCGGCCGTCATCTCGCAGTCGATGCCGTGCTCGCGGCAAACCTCCGCGATGCGCCCGTCGTCGGTTGCGACCACGACACGATCCACGGTCTCCGCCCGCCGCGCGCGCTCCCAGACCCGGACCACCATCGGCGTGCCCGCGATCATGGCGATCGGTTTGCCCGGAAACCGGGTCGAGGCGTAGCGCGCCGGAATGACGGCGAGGACGGGCAGGCTGCCGGCCATGGCAGGGGGTCCTTGCGGGATCGGTCGCGGCTGAGAATAGTCGCGCCGCGAAAGAAGCGCGAGGGTGCTGGGAAAGCCGATGACCGAAACCGTTGTCTTCGATCTCGACGGAACGCTCGTCGATACGCTGCCGGACATAGAAGCGGCCGCGAACGCGGTGCTCGCCGCGGAGGGGCGCCGCGCGCTGACGAGCGAGGAGGTGCGGCAACTGATCGGCAGCGGCGGCCGGGTGCTCATGAAAAACGCGTTCCGGGCGACCGGAGAGCCCGCATCCGAAGCCCTGATCGAGACCGCTTTCGCCGCCTATATCGCCGCTTACGAGGAATCGCCGGTGGCTGGAAGCACCCCCTTCCCCGGGGTGCACGACGCGCTGGAAGGGCTCTCGGCGCGCGGAACGAGGCTCGCGGTCTGCACCAACAAGCCTGGACACCTGGCGGAGCAGGTGCTGGACACGTTCGGTCTTGCCGGCTTCTTCGCCGGCGTCGTGGGGGGCGACACGCTTGCCGTCAGGAAGCCCTCTCCGGAACCGCTCCTGGAGGCTGTGGCGCGTGCCGGCGGGATGGGCCGCCCGGCGGCAATGGTCGGCGACAGCCCGATCGACGCGGACGCCGCGCGCGCCGCTTCGATCCCCTTCGTCGCGGTCAGCTTCGGCTACAGCCCGGTGCCGGCCTCGGCGCTGGGCGGGGCCGCGGTGATCGACCGCTTCGGCGCGCTCGCGGCCGCGCTCGACGGAGTTCGGCCATAGCCCGGGTTTGTCGACTGCGGCCGCGGACCTATCTTCAAGGGGAGTCGTCCGCCATGGAGAGGAAGATATGTCCGAATTCGCCCATCACGCGTTGTTTCCGCTCTCGGACGATGCGACTCCCTACCGCAAGGTCTCTTCCGACCATGTGAGCATCGAGCGTTTCCGGGGCGAGGACATCCTGACGGTCGAGCCGGAAGCCCTCGGCCTTCTCGCGGAGCATGCGTTCTTCGACATTTCGCATTTTCTGCGGCCCGGCCACCTTGCCCAGCTTCGCGCGATCCTCGACGACGGCGAAGCCTCCGACAATGACCGTTTCGTCGCCTACGACCTCCTGAAAAACGCCAACATCGCGGCAGGCGGCGTGTTGCCGATGTGTCAGGACACCGGCACCGCGATCGTCATGGGAAAGAAGGGCGAGCGCGTGTGGACGGGGGGCGGCGACGAGGCCGCGCTCGCCGCAGGCATCCACAAGACCTATACGGAGCGCAATCTGCGCTATTCGAATCTCGCGCCCATCGGCATGTACGAGGAGGTGAACACCGGAACCAACCTGCCGGCGCAGATCGAGATCTACGCCACGGAGGGCGGGGAGTACGGTTTCCTGTTCATCGCCAAGGGCGGCGGGTCGGCCAACAAGTCCTTCCTGTTCCAGGAGACGCCAGCCCGGCTCAACCCCGAATCGATGCTCGGCTTCCTCGACGAGAAGATCCGCACCCTCGGCACGGCGGCGTGCCCGCCCTACCACCTCGCCATCTGCATCGGCGGCATGTCGGCCGAGTTCAACCTGAAGACCGTCAAGCTTGCCAGCACGCGCTATCTCGACGGTCTGCCGACCAAAGGGTCGGAACAGGCGCATGCGTTCCGCGATCTGGAGATGGAAGAGCAGATCCTCGATATGACCCGAAACATGGGCATCGGCGCCCAGTTCGGCGGCAAGTATTTCTGCCACGACGTTCGTGTCATCCGTCTGCCGCGTCACGGTGCCTCGCTGCCGGTCGGGCTCGGCGTCTCGTGCTCGGCGGACCGGCAGGCGCTCGGCAAGATCACCCGCGAAGGCGTATTTCTAGAACGGCTCGAGACCAACCCCGCCCGGTACCTTCCGGACATCGACGAGTCCGCGCTCGGCGGCGACGTGGTGGAGATCGACCTCGACCGACCGATGGACGAGATCCGGGCGACGCTCGGCCGCTACCCCATCAAGACCCGGCTGTCGCTGACCGGCTCGATGGTGGTCGCCCGCGACGCGGCGCATGCGAGAATCAAGACCCGGCTCGACGCGGGCGAGGAGATGCCGGGCTATCTGCGCGACAAGATGGTGTATTACGCCGGCCCGGCGAAAACGCCAGAGGGCTATGCGTCGGGCTCGTTCGGCCCCACCACCGCGGGACGGATGGATTCCTATGTGGCGCAGTTCCAGAAGGCGGGCGGCAGCTACGTCATGCTGGCCAAAGGCAACCGTTCGTCCGAAGTAACGGCGGCCTGCAGGGAATACGGCGGCTTCTATCTGGGCTCGATCGGCGGCCCGGGCGCCCGGCTCGCCCAGGACTGCATCACCAGGGTGGACTGCCTCGAATTCCCCGAGCTCGGGATGGAGGCGGTGTGGAGCATCGAGGTGCGCGACTTCCCCGCCTTCATCGTGGTCGACGACAAGGGCAACGATTTCTTCCGTGCCCTCTGAGGCGCCGGTCCTTCCCGACATCATCGAGCGGGGCGTGGTGACCCTGCTCTGCGGCAGCGCGGCGGGCGCCGTCTCGGCCAGGCTGGGTCTCCCCTATGCCGGGCCGGGCAACAAGTTCTGGCCGATCCTGGCGGAGGCCGGGCTGACTCCGCGGCTTCTCTCTCCCGCCGAGTTCCGGGAACTGCCCCGGCACGGGCTCGGCCTGACCGACATCAACAAGACGGAATCGGGCGCCGACTCCGACCTGACGGGCAGCGGCGACGACGCGGAGGCGCTGCGAGCCAAGGTCGAGGCGTTCCGCCCCGCGATCCTCGCCTTCACGGCCAAGCGCCCGGCGCAGGTCTTCTTCCGCGCCGCGTTCGGCCTCCGCCGGGTGGATTACGGGCTGCAGGACGAGCGGCTGGGCGAAACGGAAATCCATGTCCTGCCTTCGCCGTCCGGTCTCGCGATCCGCTGGTGGGACCCGTCTTCCTGGCATGCGCTCGGGGCGAGGCACCGGGAGAGACTTGAGGAACGACGTCTCCGATAGCTGTGGATGCCCGCCCCGTACCCCTTCCGGTATCGGTTACGCCTTCAGATGGCGGTCCAGGAAATCGATGGCCTTGGCCCAGGCGTCCTCGGAGGCGTCCGCTCGAAACCGGTCCGGGTTGGCAAAATTCTGAAACGCGTGGCCTGCCCCGTCATAGCGATGGAATTCGTGGAGTTTCCCGTGGCGTTGCAGGGCGGTTTCCAGCTCGTCCACCTCTTCCCGTGACGGGCTGGCGTCCTCGTTGCCGAAGAATCCCGCGACGGGACAACGGATGTCGCCCACCCTCTCCTGGGGTGCCGGCATGCCCGCGCCCCAGGATGCATTCACCCCGCCGCCCCAGAAATCGATCGCTGCCCGGTAAGTGCCGTCCCGGGTCGCCGCCAGGATCGCCATGCGCCCCCCGGTGCAATGGCCCAGCACTCCGATACGGCCGCTGTCCACGTCGTCCCTGGCTGCCAACAAGTCCCGTGCCGCCGTGAGATCTTGCATGACCTCGTCGTCATGCATGTGCCGGCGCTTTTCAGGACGTTCCCGCTCCAGAGGCTGGCGATGGAAGACCTGGGGCACGGCGCAGACATACCCGGCCCCGGCATAACGATCGGCGACGCCGTGGGTGAACGCATCCGCCTTGAGGCCCCGGTCGGCCGGCAAGTGGGGTGCGATTACAAGCGCGGGATGTATCCCGGCTTCCCGGGGCACAGCCACCAGACATTCCATCGGGCTGCGGTCGACGGTCAGATAGGTTTGCTCGGCCAAGGGTCGTCTCCTTCGCGGTCCGTTAACTCGATAGGGCGGGCGAAGAAAGGGTTGCTCTCGATATCCCGCTAGCGCCGCTTGGCGCTGACCACCAGGGCGTCGACCGTGTCTTCGCCCAGCGCGCGCACGGCTTCCAGGCGGTGCAGCCCCTCGAGCAGGACATAGCGCTTTTCGTCCCGGCGCACATGGATCGGGTTCTTCAGGCCGTTCTCCAGGATGTCGAGGGCGAGCGAGTCGACCTTGGCGTCGTCCCGCGTGCGGCGCCGCTTGGCCGGGACGTAGATCTCTTCTAGCGCAATCGGAACCGAGTCGAGCACCGCGTTTCCTCTTGGCAGGCCCCTACGGATTGGTCCTGTTGGAATGTTAGTCCATCGACGGTTTCTCCGCCAAGCCGGCCGGCCGGTCGTACGGCGCTCTCCTTCCCCCCAAACCTCCGCGCCCGTCCTCAACCGTACCGGGGCGGCGGTCCGTCTATTGCCGCCGTGTCGCGGAGCGCGCGCATGGGAATGTCGGTCACCAGCATATGGGCGGAGCGGTGCGCGATGCAGATATCCGGCGCGGCATGCAGGATGGCGAGCTGCGATGTCACGCCGCAGGCCCAGAACAACGGCAGCTCGTCGTCCGCTATGCCGATCTTGCCCAGCGTCTCCATCGGCCGGTCCGGATCGACGCCGATCGCCTCCGGCTTGCCGATATGGACCGGCGCGCCATGGGCGAGCGGATAGCGCGCCGTCACCTCGATCGCGCGGATGGCGTCGGCCGGGCGGAGCGGTCGCATCGAGACGATCAGCGGCCCGGCGAACCCGCCGACAGGGGCGGTTTCCAGGTTCGACCGGTAAATCGCCTCGCGTTCGCCGCGCGCCAGGTAGCGCAGCGCGACGCCTTCCCGGCGCAACACTTCCTCGAAGGAGAACGAGCAGCCGAACGCGAACGGAACGAGATCGTCCCGCCACAGATCGTCGACAGCGGTGGCATATCCGGCCGGTTTTCCTTCGCGAAAAACGCTATATCCCGGCAGGTCGGTCCGCAGGTCGATATCGACGCCCAAGGCGGAGAGATGCGGATCGCCGGGCGCGCCGACGGCGACCAGCGGACAAACGCGCGGGTTCGCCCGGCACCAATCCTCGAAATTCCCGGCATGACGCGCCGGCAGGATCGCCAGGTTGCATTGAAGGAAATCCGGCGCCGCGCCGGCGGTCGGCCCGGTCCAGTCGCCGCGGCGGATCGCTGCACGCAGCGCCGCCGGATCACGCGTCGCCGACATAATCCGTCAGGTCGACCGCGCCGGAACCCGGGATCCTCTTTCGCTCGAACTCATCCTCGCGGTCCCAGGGTTTGGTGGCGTCGATGCCCAGACGGCCCCAATGGTCCTTGTCCGGATCGCGATAAAATCCCGGCATGTCCGGCACCACCAAGCTGCGCGTATCGGCCCGCCCGCGGGTGACGAAGGCCCACCAGACATCGTTCAGGTCGTGGATATCGACATCTTCGTCGGTGACCATGCAGGTCTTGCTGTAATCCATATGCGCTCCGAAGGCGGCGAGCAGGACATGGCGAGCATGGCCCTCGTATTGCTGGCGGATCTTCACCACGGTGTTCAGAAGCTGCGGATTGCAGGACACGTCCACGATGCCCGGCAGCAGCGCCGTCAAGTGTCGGTAGATCTTCGCCGCGATGGCGGTCTCCAGCGGGATCAGGTCTTCCGGCGAACCGCAGACCAACGCATGGTAGACCGGGTCGGCGAGAACCGTGACGGCGGTGACCTCGAAGACATGGTTGTCTTCCCTCGGCACGTAATAGCCCATGAACTCGCCGAACGGCCCTTCCGAGCGCCGCTCGTGGGGCAGGATGCGCCCCTCGATCACGATCTGGGTATCGGCCGGCACGGCGAGGCCGATGGTCTCGCAGGGCGTCATGGCGAGCGGCCCCGCCGCCACCGCGTTGGCGACCGCGAGCTCGTCTGCATCGGGAGCGATCGAGGCGCAGGCCGCGAGAAAGATCTCCGGCGCGACGCCGACCAGGATGGCGGCTTCCAGCGCCCGGCCCTCGGCTTCCGCCGCCTGGAAGTAACGCGTCAGGTCGTGACTGCTGCCGATCCGGATGCGCAGCTCGCCGTCGCCGACATGCATGGCGCGATGGAAGGAAAGATTGGGAATGCCGGTTTCCGGATGCTCGGCGAGCAGAATGCCGGCAGTGATATAGGGGGCGGCGTCCTTCTCGAAATAGGTCGGCTGGGGCAGCGCCGAGAGCGCGGAGGGGCGGCGATTTCCCGGCACCCGCTTCAACTCCGCGCGATCCGGCGCCCGTGCCACGAGGCGGCTCCAGGCCGGGCAGAAGGCGAGATCCGGCGCACCGATCGTCTCGCAGAGGCGCCGCCGGCTGCCATAGACGTTGCTGACCACCGGCATCGAGGCGCCGCGGACATTCTCGAACAGGATGGCGCCGTCGTACCGTTCCTGGAACGCCGCCGTTACCGCCGCCAGCTCGTGCCTCGGGTCGACCTCGCGCCCGACAACCCGCAAGTCCCCGGCGGCTCTCAGACTGTCCAGATAGGCGCGCATGGCGCGATCCTCCGTGCCCGTCCCCCACGATATGGCGGTTATGTCCTCTCTCCATACGGAGTATAAGCCCGCCATGCAAAAGGGCAGCGCGCATGATGGCGGTGGCCCCCAGCCCCCGACCGGCTGGCGAATGGGGGTCGATATCGGGGGCACTTTCACCGATATCGCCCTGGAGCATGACGACGGCCGGTTTCATTCGGCCAAGCTGCCGACCACCGGCAGGGAACCGGAACGCGCCGTGCTGGAGGGCGTGGCCGCGGCTTGCGCCGCGGCCGGGGTCGGGCCCGGCGAGATCGGGCAAATCATCCACGGAACGACGCTCGCGACCAATGCGATAATCGAACGCCGCGGCGCGGAAACCCTGTTCGTTACCACCGAAGGGTTCCGCGACGTGCTGGAGATGGGCCTCGAAAGCCGCTTCGAACAATACGATCTGAATATCGTCAAACCCCGGCCGTTGGTACCCCGCGCGCGGCGGCTGACGGTCCGCGAGCGTCTCGACGTTGCCGGCGAGGTTCTCGTGGCGCTGGACGAGGCTTCGGTCGGCGCGGTGCTCGACGCCATCGCCGCCCAGGGGATCGAGAGCGTGGCGATCGGGCTGTTGCACAGCTACGTGAATCCGGCGCACGAACAACGCTTGCGCGAACTCGTCCTCGTCGCCTGTCCGGGTTTGCCGGTCAGCCTGTCTTGCGAGGTCTCGCCGGAGATGCGTGAGTATCAGCGCTTTTCCACCACCGTCGCGAACGCCTATGTGCAGCCCGCTGTCGGTGCCTATCTGCGCCGGCTGGAAGCGGCGCTGAACGAGGCCGGGTTCGCCGCCGCGCCGATGGTCATGCTGTCGAACGGCGGCTTGGCGACCCTCGAAACGGCGATCCGCTTCCCGGTCCGGCTGGTTGAATCGGGTCCGGCGGGCGGCGCGATCTATGCCGCCTCCGTCGCGCGCCAGACAGGGGCGGCAAAGGCGGTCTCCTTCGATATGGGCGGCACGACCGCCAAGATCTGTCTGATCGACGAGGGCCGGCCGAAATCCGCCCGGGATTTCGAGGTTGACCGCGCTCATCGTTTCAAGCGCGGCAGCGGCCTGCCGCTTCGCATCCCGGTGGTCGAGATGATCGAGATCGGCGCCGGCGGCGGCTCGCTATGCGGCGTCGACAGCCTCGGCCGCATCGCCGTCGGCCCCCGCAGCGCCGGATCGGATCCCGGCCCCGCCTGCTACGGAAAAGGCGGCGCCGGCGCCACCGTGACCGACGCCGATGTCGTGCTCGGGCGGATCGAGCCTGCCGGCTTCGCCGGCGGAACGATGGCCCTGGACGCGGAGGCGGCGGACCGCACGCTCGCCACGGATGTCGGCGCGCCGCTCGGTCTCGACAGCACGACCTCCGCGCTCGGGGTTGCCGAGATGGTCGATGAGAACATGGCCAACGCGGCACGCGAACACGCGGTCGAGCACGGCAAGGACTTCGAGGGGCGAACCCTGATCGCCTTCGGCGGCTGTGCCCCGCTCCACGCCGCCAGAGTCGCGGACAAGCTGGGCGTGGACCGGATCGTCATCCCGCGCGGCGCCGGGGTCGGCTCGGCGATCGGCTTCCTGCGCGCCCCGGTCGCTTTCGAGGTCGCGCGCAGCCTGTACCAGCAACTCGAGACTCTGGACTGCGACGCGGTCGCCGCGTTGCTCGGCCGACTGCACGACGAGGCCGCGCAATTCGTGCGATCGGCCTCCGGGAGGCCCCCGGAACGTATCGTCCATGCGGCATTCATGCGCTATCGCGGGCAGAGCCACGAAATCATGGTTCCCCTGCCCGACACGCCACCGCACCCGCGCGACGCCCAGGGCTGGAAGGCCGCCGTCGCGTCCGGTTACGAAGCGTCGTATCGGCAGCAATACGGTCCGCCCATCGACGGCGTGCCCCTGGAATTCGTCGCCTGGACGGTCCGTGCCGAGTGCGGGGCGAAAGAGCCGGCCTTTCCTCCGGAAGAAGAAACAGCATGGCCGGATGCGACGGCGGGAGAGCGGGAAATCGTCGATACCGCGCGCGGCGCGCGGGTTACGGTGGCCGTGCTCGACCGCGAGCGCCTGCGCAACGGAGAAACCGCTCTCGGGCCAGCGCTCGTCGTCGAAGCGCAGACCTCGACGGTCGTCCCGCCCGGCTTCGGTCTTTCCCGCGATCGGTTCGGCTCGCTGATTCTCGAACGTGTCGCCGAGGAACGATCATGATCGACCCGCCGGGCGACGAGATGTTGGCGCGTATCCGCTACCCGGTGATGTGGAGCCGTCTCACGGCCATCGTCGAGGAGCAGGCGCTCGGTCTGATCAAGACGGCTTTCAGCGAAACGGTCAGCGAGGCGGGCGACCTGTCCGCCGGCGTGTTCGATACCCGTGGACGCATGGTCGCCCAGGCTGTCACCGGGACGCCCGGGCATGTCAATTCCATGGCCGCGGCGGTGGGCCATTTCCTGGCCAAATTCCCGGTCGCCGGGATGCGGCCCGGCGACCACTTCATCACCAACGATCCGTGGCTGAGTTCCGGCCATCTGCACGACATCACGGTCGTCTCGCCGGCGTTCCACCGGGGCGAACCGGCCGCCCTGTTCGCCTGCACCTGCCATCAGGTGGATATCGGCGGGCTGGGCCAGGGTCCGGACGGGCGCTCGATATACGAGGAAGGGCTGTTTATCCCCATCATGCGGCTCGCTCGGGAAGGCGTGTTCAACGAGGAATTGCTGGAGATCGTCCGGGCCAATGTTCGCCAACCCGATCCGGTGGAAGGCGATGTCCGCAGCTACGCCACCTGCAACCTGCTGGGCGAGCGCCGGCTCGCTGCGATGCTGAACGAATACGACGATGTCCGGTTCGACGAACTCGCCGACTTCATCGTCGAGCGCTCGCGCCGCGCGATGCAGGTCGCTATCCGCGCCTTGCCTGACGGCACCTATCGCAACGCGATGACACTCGACGGTTACGACCGGCCGGTCACCCTCAACGCCGCCCTGACGATCGACGGCGAACGCATCGTTATGGATTTCGACGGCAGTTCGCCGGCCAGCCCTTACGGCATCAACCTGGTGATGAACTACACGCTCGCGTACACCGCGTTCGGTGTGCGCGCGGCCATCGCGCCGGAGATCCCCAACAATGCCGGTTCGCTTGCGCCGGTGGAGGTCCGGGCGCCGGCCGGTTCCATTCTGAATGTCGAGAAACCGCGGCCGGTATGCGCCCGGCACATCATCGGCCAGTTCCTGCCCGACGTAGTGCTCGGCTGCCTGGCCAATGTGCCCGGGCTGGAGGTGCCGGCCGAGGGGGCCGCGTGCCTGTGGGGGATCCAGGTCCGGGGCGGGCCGGAGATCGGCGCGGCGCCGGACAGGAACGACGACGGCGAGGCCGTGCCGTTCGATCTGCTGACGTTCAACAGCGGCGGTTCCGGAGCTCGCCAGGAGCTCGACGGCCTGTCCGCCACCGCCTTTCCAAGCGGCGTCCGCGCCCTGCCCGTCGAAGCGGTCGAGGCGCGCGCGCCGGTGGTGGTGTGGCGCAAGGAATTACGGCCGGATTCCGGCGGCGCGGGCAGGCAGCGCGGAGGGCTGGGCCAGACGGTCGAGCTCGGCACGCGCGACGGCGCGCCCTTCGCCCTGTTCGCCATGTACGACCGGGTCGACAACCCGCCCAGAGGGCGCGACGGCGGCGCGGACGGCGCGCCGGGCACGGTATCGACCGCCAGCGGCGCGGTTCTGCGACCGAAAGGCAGGCAGGTCGTGGGCGCCGGCGACCGGGTCCGTCTCGACCTGCCCGGCGGCGGAGGACATGGCGACCCGCATGAACGGTCGACCGGGGCCATCGCGCTCGATATTGCCGAGGGCTACGTCACGGCCGAAGCGGCGCGCGACCTGTACGACGTCCGGGTCGACGGCGACGGGACGGTGAATCGGTAGGCCGAGAGCGGTTTTTCCCGGTTGCGACACCGCGGCCCGCGAAGGAACCGTTTGGCGCCGTCTCGAAAACTCCTGTAGCCGGCCCGGGCGAACCGCCGCCGGGCATGGCCGGACGACCGGATAATTCGACCCTATCGCCGGCCGGTGACCTTGCGGAGGAGAGCCTCCGGCTCGGACGGCGGTCCGTCGGATCGCCAGGCGACGTGTTGGTCCGGGCGGATCAGGACCAGGTCCGCCCCGTAGAGCTCCCGGGCTTCTTCGTTGTCGAGTTGCAGTACGCGCATCGGAATGCCCATCGATCGGGCGGCTTCGGCAATCGGCCCTGCGTCCTTGCGTCCGTCGAGCTGCAGCAACGTGAACTCGGGGCCGAACTCATCGAGGATCGATCCGGTCCGGTCCAGCCACAGATGCGGCGCCCGGCAACCCGGCGTTGCCGTCGGGACATAGCCGTGCGGATCGTCGACCGGAGGGGTTGCATCGCCCAATTCCACGATCGGCGACGCGCAGTACTGGACGCCCAGCTGGATTCCCTGCGTGTTGAATTCGATTGTCGCGTGATGCAACAACCGTTTGCCCATTTCATTTCTCAGGCGTTGTCCTTCGTCGGTTTCGTCTTCCAGCTGTGGATCGACTTCGATGGTTCCCAGATTATCAGCCAGAGCCCGCGCGAAGCGCGTATTGCGGACCGCGATCGGCCGTCGCTCCATCTCGTAGCTCGTCAACAACCCGGACCCGCCCCAGCCGTTGCATATCGCCGCTATTTTCCAGCCCAGGTTCACGGCGTCTTCGATCGACGTGTTGTAGCCGAGGCCGCCTGTCGGCGTAAAAAGATGTGCGGCATCTCCTACAAGAAAAACCCTTTCGGTTTGAAATTTTTCAGCCACCAACGTCATCCCGGCCGTCCATGTCGCCATCGCCACGATTTCGTAGGGAAAGTCGCATCCCACCGCTAAAGACAAGGATTCCCGAACCCAATCCTTGTCCGGTTTACGGCCCATCGGCAATTGTGTGTGGAATGTGAACTGTCCCTTACCGTCGAGCGCGCCCATGATCGAGCGTCTTTCGCGGTTTATCGCGAGATGCTGCCATGCCCTTTCGCCTCTTACGACATCGTAGAACGCCGGCGCAAAAAGCCGCGTAGCCAGCATCTGGCCGCCCATGAAATGACGTTCTTCATTGGTCACGCCCTCATGCCTTATGCCGAGTCCCTTTCGGATCGAGCTTCTCGCGCCGTCGCATCCGGCGAGATAGGAAAAGCGAAACGTCTCGGTGTTCCCGGTATTCAGATCCGCGACCCGGGCTCGGACATGATCCGGGTAGGGGTCGATTCCCAAGACCCGCCGTCCAAGCATTATCCGGACGCCCGGGTGACCGAGAGCCGTACGGCGCAGGACCGGCTCGATATAGACCTGGTTGGAACGGCTTACCGGTTCGGGCGTCGGCCATTCGTCGTTCCTCACCCCCGCCCAGCTCCGGGCTTCGCGGCGACTTTGCCCTTTGAGACGGGCCAGCTCGTATCCGGTTCCGTAACGGGTGAAATAAGCAATGTCCTGGGGATGATCCTCGGCGAGGCCGACATCGCGAATATCTTCGGCGATGCCGTGCCGCCGGTAATGTTCCATCGTCCGCGCGGTCGAGGAATTGGCCTTCGGCAGCCAAGGCTCACCGGTTTCCTCTTCGAACACGATGCAGCTTACGCCCCTGGACCCCAGCTCCATGGCAGTCATCAGCCCGGCGGGTCCGCCGCCGACGATGCCGACCGATGCGTTAATTCCGTTCATCTTGCGATCCGCCATTCGCCGTCCCACTCCCGATTTGCCGAGCAGAATCTATTTCACGCTACCCGAAAAGCGTTTCGCTCACCCGGAATACAAACGGCCGGGCGTTCTTGCCGCGTCCGCAATGCCCGACGAACGGGCCGCCGCGTTCTGGCGGGGGAGTCGACCGGCGATCCCGTCCGTCGAGAGAAAGCCCCGGCCCACGCTCGACTGCGCTAGCCAGCGGACTTACGGTGCCGAAGCGTGTCGGGACGGCCTGCGCTGTCGCGCTCCATCGTGGGGAGCGCCCCGACACCGGACGGGAAACCCCGGAGGCAACCATGTTCGAGTTCTTTCCCGGCAACTACCGCTGGTCGTACAACACGCTGGCCGCCATCGCGGCGGGGGGCCAGATCGGCGATATCGACCTCATACTCGGCGGGCTCCGCGAGCGCGACGGCGACGACGAGGCGTGGTACCGGGAATGGTCCCGGTTGGGGGGCATTCTCGAAACACGCGCCCGGAACAGCGAAGAGAGCGACGCATCCGAAAGCGCGGCCGAGCATTACTTTCTCGCAAGTCTCTACCACACCGTATCGGAGCACTTCATACCTCCGGCCAAGCCTCTCCGGCTGGAATGCTATCGGACCGTGATCGAGACTTTCGAGAAGGCCCGCGCGCTATCGAGCCGGGCTATCGAGCGGGTTCCTGTGCCCTATGAGGGCGGCGCGGAACTGCCGGCCTATTTCATTCCCGCCCCGGGCGGAGCCTCCCCTGGACCGGCGGCGATCTTCCTTTGCGGTCTGGACACGACAAAGGAGATATCGACGCTTCGGGTGCGCGACCGCCTGGCCGCTCGCGGTATCCACTGCCTTGCCGTCGACACGCCGGGGGTCGGCGAGGCGTTGCGTCTGGGCAAGCTCCCGACACGCTTCGACTACGAGGTTCCGGTCGCGGCGGCGATCGACTATCTGCAATCGCGCCCGGACGTGGATCCGACCCGGATCGGTATCGTCGGCAGCAGCCTGGGGGGCTACTACGTCGCACGGGCGGCCGCTTTCGAGCCGCGCCTCCGGGCGGCGGTCGCGTGGGGTGTGATCCATGACTACCATGCGGTCTGGCGTCGGCGCCTGACCGTCGGCGGGGCGGTGGCGACGGCCGGCTTCCAGCTCATGTTCGTCACCGGCACCGACTCGGTGGATGCCGCGATGGAGCGGATCGAGAATTTCAAGGTGCAACCCATCGGCGGCGACATCCGATGCCCGTTCCTGGTCGTTCACGGCGCCGAGGACCAGCAGGTCCCGCCAGGCGATGCCGAGAGGATGTTCGATGCGATCGGGTCTGCCGACAAGACCCTGCTGATCTGCGATGGCGGCAACGCGGGCGCCGCGCACTGCCAGTTCGATAACCACCTGCCCGCGTTGATGCTCATCGGCGACTGGCTGCACACGAAACTGGCCGCCCCGGCGGCGATGTGACCGGCGGGCGCCTTACGCGTCGTCGAGACGGAAGGCAAGCCGCTTCGGGGTCTCGAATTCCGGAAGGCCGGCCTTGCGCCAGCTGTCGAGCGCCTTGTCCATCAGCGGGCGCGAGGGGAGCGACAACTCGCCCGCGTCGATGCTGCGGGTCGCGTCGACGACGATCTTGCTGCCGGGATCGGTATTGCCGCCGCGCACCCGGACCGAAGGATCCATGTACATCGGCACGAACACGTTATCGATCAGGACGGTATCGCGCGCCGGATCGAAATGGGCGTTCATCGCCCAGTCGAGATGCAGCGGATCCCGGATGTCGACATTGTGGTCGACCACGGTGACCCGCTTGACCGGTCCGATGCCGGCGACGATCCGCCCGATCCGCTGCGCATCGCCCGCGCCGCGCGGGCGCATCGCGACGATCGCATGCGCCAGCAGCCCGCCGAAGGTGAGGTCGATGTGGACGTCTTCCACGCCCCGCTCGCCGAGGTCGTGGCGCAGCACCTTGCGCAGCGCGCCCGCGTTGGTGAGGCTCTGCATCAGCGTGCTTTCGCTCGGCGGCATCTGGCTCGCGATGCCGTAGTAGATCGGGTCCCGGCGGTGGGTGATGGCAGTGACCCGCACGACCGGCCGGTCGGACACCGGCCCCATGTAGCCGGCGAACTCGCCGAACGGTCCCTCCTTCGCCACCTCGCCCGGATAGACCAGCCCCTCGATCACGATCTCGGCCCGGGCCGGCACGTCGAGGTCGACGGTCCGCGCGCGCACCGTTTCGACCGGCGCTTCCTTGAGGCCGCCGGCGAGCGTCGCCTCGTCGACTCCGATCGGAAAGTTGGTGACCGCCGCGAGGTAAACCGCGGGTTCCGCGCCGATGACGAAGGCGATCGGCGCCGGTCGGCCGAGCGCGTGATGGCTCTCGCAGCAAAGCGTCCCCTGCCGTCCCGGCGAAAGGTTGCAGACCAGCCTGTCGCGGTCGGCGACGAGGGTTCGGTAGACGCCGTGGTTCTGAACCCCGGTTTCGGCGTCGCTCGTGGCGACGATCGTGGTGATGTAGCGTCCGGCGTCCTTGCCCGGCGTCCAGACCGGGATCGGCAGCAGGGAAAGATCGACCGCGCCGCCCTCGTGCACGACTTCCTGGCACGGCGCGTCTTCGATCCGGGCCGGCGGCACCGGGTTGCGCAGCGCGCGCTCCCACTTCGCGTTGATCTCCTCCGGCTCCACTCCGAGCGCGGTGGCATAGGCCTCGGTCGAGGCGCCGAGCGCGCCGGTCACCGCCGGGATGCGGCTGCCCGAGACGGATTCGAAGAACAGGCCAAAGCGCTTGTCCTCGGGCAGGCTCTGGAACGCCCACTTGACGAGGCAACCGATCTCCCATTCCGGATCGACCGGCTCACGAACGCGGCGCAGCAACCCGCGCTGCTCGAGCACCGCGAGATAGTCCCTGAGGTCGTCGAAGGCCATGAGGCGGAGCTTAGCATACCGCGCCGGAGTCTCCGCCGGGCGGTCGCAAGCGGGGCGACGCACCCATCGGCCGACTACAGCGACCTACTCCGCCCATGTGCTTTTGGCGCCACTACTCGGCTTGCAGGCTGTATTCGATGACGCGGCGCTCGGCCCTGTAGAAGTCGTGCAGGAACGCCTCCTGGCCGGGGTAGGGCCGGTCGGGAAGGAGGCGCGCCGGGATCGGGATCCGGAGCGGGCTCCGGTCGAACGGGTAGGGGTGGACGCGGGCGCGCTCGCCGTCCAGCACGTCCACGGTCAGCGTCACATCGTCCTTTCCGGGGCCCACCGGCACGTGCCCGATCCGGTTCGGCGGGCCGTTCTTTCGCGCCTCGCTGTCGAACGGGTAGCGGTTGCAGACGAACTGGCCGAGCTGGTCGAAGACCTCCATGAGCTGGAAGTTCCGCCAGAGCTCCCCCTCGGCGGCGAAGTCGCGGTATTCGCTCGACCCGCGAAGCTCGGCGAGGAGCTCCTCCCGTCTGACCTCGAGGCGGTCGAGCGTATCGCGAACCTCCGGGACCGCCGAGCAATCCGGCATGTGCGGGATCAGCCCCTTGCCCTGGGTGCACAGCCCCTCGGCGTGCATCAGTACCATGAGGCCGGCATAGGGGTCCCGCTCCGCCACGCGTTCGACGCCGCGCCGGTAGAAATCGAGCCAGACCGAGCCGAGACGCGTGACGCTCCCGATATAGTCCATCGGGTAGCCCTCGCCGGTGAGCGTGGGCCGAGCCTCCCATTCCCACCACCCGGCGTCGTGCTCCTCCGCCGCGAGCACCATCGACCCGTAGGGCGCCGGCTCGGCGAACCGGTCGTTCCCCCAATGCGCTGCGAGAAGCCCGGCGACCTTCGAATGGTCTGTCTGCATCACCAGGACAAGCCGGGACTCCATTCGACCGCTGATCATCATGGCGGTTGCCTCCCTGGTGTCTCCATGGGCGCGGCGGGATCGGCTTGAAGCGGCCCCCACCAAGACGAGACGCTAACCGCCGCCGCGATTGTTTTCAATCGAGGATGCGGTCTCGCGCAGCCGGCGGACGCGGCCATCCATCCATCGACTTGCGATGCCGGGCCGCCCCCCGAACCTTCTTGGCAATGGGGTTCTGTGCAGCCGGAGGTGAGGAGACGGGGCGGCATTGCCATCATCCGCCGATATAGGCGTTGCTGAAATAGGTCGAGATGGGCTTCTTAATCTTGATCACGCCGTATTTCAGGAGCAGTTCCTGGGTCGCGAGCCAGTCCTTCTCCGATTGGTATCCCATCGCCTTACCCTTGACGGCGACGCCCACGAACTTCATGGCGTCAGCCATGTCGCCAATGTTGCGCTTCCGCCGTTCAGGCTTCGCGTGGTTAGGCCGATGCTTGGCCAGCGCATCAAGCGCTTCTTCTTGATTTCGCTTGGAATACGCGAACGCCTTCATCGTCGCCTTGAGGAATCGCCTCACTACGTCCGCGTTTGCCTTGGCGAATTCGGGCCGGGTGACGATATTGTAGCCGACCATTGCGACACCGTAATCGGAATAGACGAAAGAGTTGGTGCCTCCGCCAGCCTTGAACAAACCGGCTGCCCAAGCGACTGACATGACTGCGTCGAATTTGCCCTCGGCAAACATCCGGTTCTTGGCGGAAGGCGAGACAGTGATGGGCTTCAAGTCCGCCATGGACAAGCCGACGTTCTTCAAGAACGCGGGGAGTAGCGCCTCGTTCGTACCGCCTGGCGTCATAGCGATGGTCTTGCCCTTGAGTTGCTCTGGCCGTGTGATGCCGCTCTTCTTGAGGACGTAGACCGCTTGGCCCATCTTGGGCATGACATTTCCGACCGCGACAACCGGTATCCCTTTTGCGATGGCGCGGAACACAGCGTCGGTCGAAGCGAAGCCGAACTGGTCGTCGCCACTACCGACAAGCTGGACGACCTGTCCCGATCCACGCCCTTCGGTGGGTTTAAGCTCGATCCCGGCCTCGCGATAGAACCCCTTCTCCATGCCGAGAAAGAACGGAGAGTGATAGTGCGAGTGGAACCAATCGGTGCGTACCGACACGGTATCGGCCGCGTTGGCGGCCATTGCGACGAACGTGATCGCCGCGCCAGCAATCGCGCCGCTCGCTAAACTGCTCATGGAACGATTCTTCATCAGTTTCCTCCTCCCGGATCACCATTTGTATCTTAAGTTGCAATCAGGTGCTGGTGCTCCCGCCGTTCACGGAATGGGCTGTTCCCGGATACGCTGCGAAACGTGCCAGCGGACGACCACGCGCTCCAATCCATCGATTATCAGGAAGAGTATCACGCCGGTGATGCTCAGCAACGCGATTCCGGCGAACAGTACATCGGTCTCCATCTCGCCATTCGCTTCGAGAAGAACGCGGCCCATCCCCTTATCGGCGCCGATGAACTCCCCCACGATGGCGCCTATGACCGCGCCGGTGATCGATAGCTTAAGGCCCGCGAACACGCTTGGCATCGCGTTGGGGAGCTTGATCTTGTAGAAGGCCTGGAACGCCGACGCACCCATGGACCGCGCGAGATAGAGCTTTTCGATCTCGACCGAACGCAGCCCGACCGTCGTGGAAATGACCATCGGGAAAAACGCAATCAGGAAAGCGACGAAAATCTTTGGCTCGATACCGAAGCCGAACCAAATCACGAACAGCGGCGCGATCGCGACCTTGGGAATGACCTGAGAGCCGACCAGGATCGGGTATAGAGACTTCTCGACCGGTCGCCACGAGACGATGGCAACGGCCAACCCGACGCCTATCACGACACTCAGAAAGAACCCACCCAAGATCTCATAGACGGTGTACAGCAAGTTGGGAAATAGCATCGCCCAGTCTCGGACAAGCGACTCGTAGACCTCTGCGGGCGAAGGGAGAATGAAGGGCCTGATGGCAAAGACGCGGATCGAGACATCCCAGAGTACGACCAGTGCGATGATGGTGGCGGTCGGATAGAACCAATCGCCGACCCGTAGCCGTTCGGCGAGCCATTTCATGTCATCCGCGGCTCGGTCGATGCTGGTCGCCATCGTCTAGCCCGTTTCCCTGCGATTCGCCGCAGTCGTCCGTGCGCCGCGATCGCTCAGAACGCCCCAAGTTTCGAACAGCCCGCGGATCTGCCTGGCATAAGATCCGAACGCGGGCGTCTCTCGTATCGCGAACTCGCGTGGCCGCGGAAGGTCGATGTCCACCACCGCGCCAACTCTTCCCGGCTGTGGCGTCATCACGATTACGGTGTCGGATAGGAAGACGGCCTCGGTAATGCTATGCGTCACGAACAGGATGGTCTTGCGGCTTTCCACCCAGATATCCTGAAGGTCGAGGTTGAGCTGGTCGCGGGTCAGCGCATCGAGCGCGCCAAACGGCTCATCCATAAGCAGCAGCGGCGGATCGTGCACCAGCGCGCGGCAGATTGACACGCGCTGCCGCATGCCGCCCGAGAGTTCGTGCGGATAACGACGCTCGTAACCGGCAAGTCCGACCATGTCGAGCAGCTCGCGCCCACGATCACGGAGCCGAGACTTGTCGAGACCGCGGAACTCGGCCTGGATCAGCAAATTATCGATCACGCACCGCCAGTCGAGTAGGTTCGCATCCTGGAACACGATTCCAAGATCGGTGTAGGGTCGCTCGACCGGGTTCCCGGAGATAGTGATCGTCCCAGCGGTGCGGGAAACCAACCCGGCGCTCATCAAGAGTAATGTCGACTTGCCGCAGCCGCTTGGCCCGAGCAACGACATGAACCCGTGTTCGGGGAGGTCGAGCGAAACGTCATCGACGGCGAATATCTCACCTTGACGGGTAGAATAGACCTTCGAGACCCCTTCGACCCTGAGAAACGGTTCGGCCATGAAGGGGTTACCTCACAGGACGTTATTCAAGCCGTAAGCGTCGATCTCGACCCGCTCATCACCATCGATGGCTGCAAGGCGGGTGAATTTACATTCGGGATCGATGCAGACTCCGCAACCCATGTCAGGCCGAGGCATCGTTGGCTGGGGGGTGAAATCTTATTCCGCCCATGTGCTTTTGGCGGCGCTACTCGGCTTGCAGGCTGTATTCGATGACGCGGCGCTCGGCCCTGTAGAAGTCGTGCAGGAACGCCTCCTGGCCGGGGTAGGGCCGGTCGGGAAGGAGGCGCGCCGGGATCGGGATCCGGAGCGGGCTCCGGTCGAACGGGTAGGGGTGGACGCGGGCGCGCTCGCCGTCCAGCACGTCCACGGTCAGCGTCACATCGTCCTTTCCGGGGCCCACCGGCACGTGCCCGATCCGGTTCGGCGGGCCGTTCTTTCGCGCCTCGCTGTCGAACGGGTAGCGGTTGCAGACGAACTGGCCGAGCTGGTCGAAGACCTCCATGAGCTGGAAGTTCCGCCAGAGCTCCCCCTCGGCGGCGAAGTCGCGGTATTCGCTCGACCCGCGAAGCTCGGCGAGGAGCTCCTCCCGTCTGACCTCGAGGCGGTCGAGCGTATCGCGAACCTCCGGGACCGCCGAGCAATCCGGCATGTGCGGGATCAGCCCCTTGCCCTGGGTGCACAGCCCCTCGGCGTGCATCAGTACCATGAGGCCGGCATAGGGGTCCCGCTCCGCCACGCGTTCGACGCCGCGCCGGTAGAAATCGAGCCAGACCGAGCCGAGACGCGTGACGCTCCCGATATAGTCCATCGGGTAGCCCTCGCCGGTGAGCGTGGGCCGAGCCTCCCATTCCCACCACCCGGCGTCGTGCTCCTCCGCCGCGAGCACCATCGACCCGTAGGGCGCCGGCTCGGCGAACCGGTCGTTCCCCCAATGCGCTGCGAGAAGCCCGGCGACCTTCGAATGGTCTGTCTGCATCACCAGGACAAGCCGGGACTCCATTCGACCGCTGATCATCATGGCGGTTGCCTCCCTGGTGTCTCCATGGGCGCGGCGGGATCGGCTTGAAGCGGCCCCCACCAAGACGAGACGCTAACCGCCGCCGCGATTGTTTTCAATCGAGGATGCGGTCTCGCGCAGCCGGCGGACGCGGCCATCGCCTTGCGATGCCACGCTGCCCCTCGTCCCCGGTCATTGTCGAGGAATACCGGGCTGAGCCAGGCCATGCGCCCGTTCTGCTGGCGAACCCCAGGAGTCAGTTGGCAAGCTCCGAGCTCGCGAGTCATTGCCAATGCTCCAGCCCGGCTCGCCGGTCTGCGCGTTTGAAGATTTCGTCCCAACAAGTAACCGGTTGGATGTGACTCCTTCGTGCAAGCTTATCCAGTAGGTCGTCCTCGGCGCGAGTATCGTGCCGTTCGGCGCCGTAAACGTGTTGAATTGGGGCGATACTAAACTCGGCGGATTCGTGTGCGTCGCCACCAGGTCGCCCGGCTCACCGTTGTCGTCCTCCCTGAGTACGACGGAAATGGACCTGCCCGATGTGAAAAATAGCAGTATGTCGATTTGGGAAAGTGTGTAGCCCCCGGCGTTGCGGCCCGTTTCGAAGCTCTGCTGCCGGAATAGATCATCGCCGCCAGTCGTCGTACCGTTGCTGACCAGGGTCGTGAGCGCCTGTGCCTGGGCGGCAGTGGGCACGGCAAGCAGCCCAGCGACGACCAGGAGCAGCCCGGCCGCCGCGCGGCGCATGCGCCAGGCGGACGAAGGCGGGGAAGGGGCGGCTCGCCCCGCCGGACGCGGGGGTCGAAGCCCGGGCGGCGGGACGGGCGCTCCGGCCGGGCGCGGTCGGCGCGGCCCATGGCGTCAGCCGCGCGGCGCGGAAGATGCGGCAAGCGGACTGGGCCGTCCGGACGCCGGCGGCGCCCCGGCGGCGGGAAGGCCGGTAACGCTTCGGAGGGCGCGCGCCCTTGAGGGCGGGGACGGTCCAGGCGTCGGGACAGAGCTCCCGACTCTCTTACTCTTGCAGCCGACAAGACCGTCCAACACTGCCGCACGCATAGCCCAGCCTCCCGGCAAACTATCCGGCCAGCCGGACCGTTGGCTTCTGGACCATTCTCCGAATCGCCCGCAGCACCGTGGTCCGGACCACGGTGCAACAAGCGTGGAGCGATGCGCGGTCGTCCGCGGTCCTTTGCAACCGGTATTTTTCAATGTGTGGATCAATATTGTTGAGTCTTGGTCCGGACCGCGGCAGCACGCGCAACCCCTGCCGCCCCCCCGGGCCGCGACCGGCGTACGCAGCGGACCCGGCGGCCGCGGCCGCACCGCCCGTCATCGCGCCGGGCTCTTGCCCCTGCATCCCTTGAGATGCCGGTCCTCCGCCCTCCTCTCCGGCGGGCCGCAATCCGGACCCGTCTCCCCATACGATGCCGTTTCGGCATACGATTGACCGCGGCCCACATAGCTTCTAGTCTGGCTCAGTATTATTGACCCGGATACCGGAGCCCGGGACCCATGGACAGCAATCGATTGCCCCCTCTCAATTCGCTCAAGGCATTCGAAGCGGCGGCGAGGCACGAGAGCTTCCTGGAAGCGGCGACCGAGCAGAGCGTCACGCCGGGCTCCGTCAGCCGGCATGTGCGGCAGCTCGAGAGCTTTCTGGGAACCGAACTGTTCGTCAGGCGCAGCAACGGGGTCACGCTCACCTCGGCCGGAAAGGAATACGCCGGGAAGGTCAGCGGCATTCTCAGGGACCTGAGAGCCGCGACGGATCCTCTCCGCAATCCTTCGCGCGACCGCCCGATCGTGATCTCGACGCTGCCGATATTCTCGGAACGCTGGCTCTACCGCCGCATTCCGTCGTTCCGGAAGACATTCGGCCGGGCGGAGTTGCGGGTCGAATTTCACTACGGCGAGCACGACGCGGAGCGCGAGGACGTGGATGCGTGGATCCTGTATTCGAAGGGACACTATCCCGGCTACAGCGTGACGCGGCTGTTCGGCGAAGAGGTCTTTCCCGTCTGCAGCCCGCAATTCCGCGAGACGCTGTCGGCCCGGCCCGGTGCCGACGAGGTCATCGGCCAACCCCTGCTGCACGACATCTACTGGGACACCGACTGGCCGGACTGGGCGCGCGCCGTTGGCGCGACCGCCGGCAAGCTTGCCGCCAACATGCGCTTCGCGCTTTACACGGGCGTCATCCAGGCGGCGGTCGACGGCATGGGGATGGCCGTCGGGCACGGCGAGATGGTCGCCAGGGAGCTGGCGATCGGCAAGCTCGTCCCGCTCGCGCATCTCTCGGTTGCCTCCGGGAAGTCCTATCACCTGGTCATGAACGCGTCGTCGGCGAACGACCGGACCCTCGTGCGGCTGAAGGAATGGCTCCTGCGGGAATGCGCGGGATACGATCTGTCGAACGGCTGACCGTCGTCGGGTCCGCCGGCCCAGCGCCGTAAGCCGCTGCATCCCCGGTCTTTCGGCCGGCGTGCGCCGGCTCCGGTTTCCGGTGACCGGGCATCCCGGACATCGACCCATCCGCCTCCCTCGCCGCATTATTGAGTCCCAATCCGGCCCGCAACGCCGCCGCTCACCCCTCGAGAGTGGCCGGCAGCGCTCGCGGCCATGGGCTATCGTCCGGCGCATGACGGTTCTCGACGACGATTCTGTCGCCGACCTGACGCAAGTTGACGGTGGCGCCTGGCTGAGGCCCCTCCGACGGGATTGGCAGCGGGCTCTCAGTCGGTAAAATTCACACTCGGTCAGTGCAAGTACGCACGGGGGACACCGAGCGGATCGCCATCTCCATGGCTCCCTCGAACGATTGCGAGCACGGAGCGAGCGCACGGGACGGGCGCCAGGCCGCGGCCCGCGGAAATCGCGGCGCTCCATCGCGTTATCGCGTCGACGGGGCACCGACGTAGCCCATGGCCCCTATCGGACCTGTACGGCCAAACCGGGGTGCATTCACCAATCGTCCGAGTTTAGAGTTCGTGGCACAGATTCTGGATGGATCCGGAGGCAGAGGCCCTTGAGGGAGGATCGTGTCTCCATCGGCAGTGCAGGAGCCGGGCAGCGGTCGCGACCGCTGCTTTCGCCGGAAGACGCGGCTTCCGCGTTCGGTGCAATCCTCGACGCGCTCGCGGGCGTGATCTCCCCGGCACTGATCGACGGTGCCGGCTGGGACAGGCTTCGCGATGCGGTTCGGGATCTGCCCGTCGACCCGGGGACCGGCTTCGGTTTCGAGCTTCGGCTCGGCGACGCGGCGGCCGGAACGGACTTCTACATCGTCCTGCCGCGCGGGAGTTCGCTTGGCGATCACTACATCCGGCTCGGCGAGTGTGCGCCGCCCCGATCGGCAGCCGCTCTGCTCGGCAATCGTCTTGCCGCGATCGACACGGGCGCTCCGTGGTCCGAGATCCTGGCTGTCGAGTTCGATGCCGCATCCGGCCCGCCCGGCGCGCCTCCCGGGTTGTTTGTACGGATCGGGTCCGATCTGGCGGAGACAGGCGCCGAGAGCGCTCCCGACGCGCAGTCGATGGCGGAGTGGCTCGCGGGCGCGGTCGGTTGGTGGCTGGCCGAAGGGGAGGACCGGGCGCTGAGCCGGGCGTTCGACGTGGTGGCCGCTGCTGGCGGATCCGTTGACGGCCTCGGGATCATGCCGGGCCGCGCCGAGAGGGCGTTCAAGGTCAATAGCCGGGCTATGGAGCCCGAACGTGTACTGCAGGTTCTAGAGGCTCTGCAATGGAGGGGGCCGGTCGGCACGGTCGCGGGGTTCCTGTCGCGGTTCGAAGGGCTCTTCCGTTCGCTGCGGCTCGCCATTGGCGTTACCGCCGGCGGTGTCCTGCCACGGATCGGGCTCGAGCTGTTTCAAGGGGAGCCGGCTACCCTGAGCCATGCGGGCGGGGGCGAGTGGCCACCCTTCCTGGCCCGGCTGTGCGAGGACGGGCTGTGCCTGCCGCAGAAGAGGGACGGGCTGCTTGCCTGGCCCGGACGTGAGCTGGTGTTCTGCGGACAGGATACGTTCGACATGTTGACGGGCATCGCCCACATCAAGGTTTCCTTCGAGGAGCGGGAAGGCGGAGCCGCTGTCGAAGCCAAGGCCTATCCGGTCGCAAGCTATCTCTCCTTCGAGACGATTGGGTCGCGGGCCGCCTTGCGATGACCCTTCGCGGTCACGACAACTGCCGGCGAACCAGATCGCGAAACGGCCCGTCTGCATCGGCGAGTTCGCTATACCGCCCGACCTGAACGACCTTCCCGGCTTCGAGCACGTAGATGCGGTCGGCCTCGCGGATCGTCGACAGTCTGTGGGCGATGACGATCCGCGTCGCGGTCGAGTTGCGTATTCCTTCCATCAGGGCCGCCTGATTGCTGCGATCCAGCCAGTTGGTGGCCTCGTCGAGAATGACGATGCGCGGGTTGCGGACCAGCGCCTGGGCGATCCGGATGCGCTGGCTCTGCCCACCGGATACTACGGCCGCGCGTTCTCCCATGCTGGTGTGCATCTGCATCGGCATCGCGGCGATATCGCGGTCGACCGAGGCCTGGCGTGCGGCGCGCCAGGCGTCGTCAACGGTCAGGCCACGGTCCAGGCCGACAATGTTGTCGAGAACGGTACCGGTCTGAACGGCCCCGTCCTGGAGCACCGCGCCGACCTGCCGGCGCACCGAGACCGGGTCGAGATGGGCAAGATCGCGATCGTCGTAATAGACGGCGCCGCCGGTCGGCGTATCGAGGCCGAGCGCGAGGCGCACCAGCGTGCTCTTGCCGGCGCCCGACTCGCCGACGATGGCGATGAACTCGCTCGGGTTCGCCTGGATGTCGACGCCATCGAGAACCGGCGGTCCCGTGCCGTCGTAGCGGAAGCTCACGGACTCGAAGCGAAGCGCGCCGGCGAGAACGACCGGCGGACCGGGCCGGGCTGCGGTTTCGGGCGAGGCTGCGAGGATGGGAAGGATCTGCTGGCAGGCGGGCCCGACCGACGCGATGGACTCGATCCCCGCACAGAGTGCCAGGATGGACGCGTAGAAGATCATCGAGGCGACATAGGCGACGAGGAACTCGCCGACCTCGAGTGCGCCCCCTTCGCGCCCGTAGGCCGCAGCGAACAGGACGGCCGCCGCCAGCAGCGGCACCGCCGCGCCGAACGCCGTCAGGTGCTCGTTGAGGACGCCTATGCGGATCTCCGCCAGTTTCTGCTCGCGGTAGCACCGCGCCCAGGACGCCCGCGCCGATCCTTCCGCTCCCGCCGCTTGCAGCTTGCGGACGCAGTCGATGAGTTGCGACAGGTGACCCACGAGGCGGCGTTCCTCCCGGGACCGCCGCCTCTGTGCAGGCATCTGCGCCGCTCCGATGCCGACGGTGACAGCCAACGCGGCGAGGCCGATGCCCATGCTCAGCCAGGCGAGCACGGAATCGTAGAGGAACAAGACGGCAATCGAGGGCACGAGAAACACGACGGACAAGAGCGCGGCCCCCGTTGCGCCGGAAAGCCGGTCGCGCACCGTCTGAAAGGCCAGCGCCCTCACGAGTATCTCGCCCGAGCTGTATTCGCGGTAGAACCGGGTAGGGAGCCGCAGCAGGCGATCCCAGAGCGTGGCGGTGGCCCGGGCGGCAAGCCGTCCCTCGATGCGCATGACCGCCGTGCCGCGCAACACCTGGGCCAGCGCGGCCGTGATCGCGAGCAGCACCAGAAGCAGCGCGAGCCACAGAAGCGCCCCGTCGTCGCCGGACGGGATGACGCGTCCGACCAGCACGCCGATGCCGGCCGCCGGCGCAAGTGCCAAGATGCCTGTCACGAGACCGGCCGCGACAATGCGGGCAAGATCGACGCCGGCTCTTCCCGAGGCGGCCGCAAGCAGATCCTTCGCGCCGATGGGCCGGCCGCCGGGCAGAGGCCGGTAGAGGACATAAGAATCGGGCGAGAGCGTGGCGGCTACCGTCCGCCCGACGGGGGAGGACGCGCCGGTCGCCGGATCGTGTTGGCGGTACCGGCCCATGGCCTCGGGCAGAAGGGCGACGGGGCTGCCGTCCTCATGCCGGAAGGCCAGCATGGCGCCACTGTTGCCGCGCCACCAGCGGTCTGCCGGGGACAAGCGCACCCGCCGGGCCCGCACACCCGATGCATGCAGCAGATCGGACAAAGCCGGCGGCTCGTCGGAGGAGCCGCCCGGCGCCCGGATTTCGATGTGCTCATGTTGCCCCACCAAACGCAACGCGGCAATCAGCGCCCCGGCCGCGGAGACGGCCGACGGTGGGGTTGGACCGAGGAGTCCGAACAGGCGCCCCCGCGCGTCGTCCTCGTCGCGGCGGCGCCACGACGATCGGGCGACCTGGAGATTGGCCTGATCGGCCAACAGCATCCGACGGTTGAAGACCTCCGCCCCAAACGCGAGGCGGTGGAAGTCGGCCATGGCGCGGGACAGAAGCGTCTCGGCGCCCAGCGACCCCGAAGACAGAACTTCCACCTCGGCGGGGCCATGAAGTACGGCCCAGCTGTCGCGTGTGAGCGGCATGAACTCCCCGACATCCGAATCCTCGGTGCCGAAGAGCTGCGCGGCGCCTCCCCGGACCCAGACAACGCCGCCGGCGCTCATCAGCACACCGCCGGCTTCGGTGCTCGCTCCTTCGCTCAGCAGCATGTCGGGCCGCGGCTGAACCTCGATCTGCGCGGCGATAGCGGAGAGGATGCCGGCTATCCAGTTGTCGGCATCGTCGGCGAGAACCCGGTGCAGGCCGCCAGTGTCGCCGTGCGATTCAGCGGTCATGCATACGGCCGGTATCCGGCGCAGGACTGTGTCCGGCACTCCCTTGGCGAGGAGTCGCAACTCTTCGTCGCCGGCTGCGCCAAAGACCAGCCGCCCCGCCTTCAGTCGCAGCACATGACGAAACGGCGCCTCCGCCATGCCGTTCCGGACCCCCACGAGAAACACATCGAGGGCTCCGCACTCGACGAACCACAGGCTCCCGGGATCGTCGAGCCGCACGGGCCGGTTGCCGGCAGCGAGCACCCTCTCGCCCTGGGATACCGCGATTTCGGCCAAGCGGCGGCGATGCGGGTCGGAGCCAAGCGGGTCGCGCGGTTCGGGCCCATCCGCATGGTCAGGATGCATGAACGAGCTCCCGGTAGAGACCGTCTTCAACGCCTATCAAACAGTCATGCACGCCGTCCTGAACCACGCGCCCGCCATCCAGGACGACGATCCGGTCGCTGTCGCGGATCGTGCTCAGACGGTGGGCGACGATCAGGCAGGAGCAGCCGCGGCGGCGCAGGGCATCGTCGATGCGGCTCTCGGTGATCGCATCCAGCGCCGCCGTCGCCTCGTCAAGAATCAGTAGCGAGGGACGCGGTACCAGCGCGCGGGCGATTTCGAGCCGCTGGCGCTGACCGCCGCTGAAGTTGCGTCCGCCTTCCTCCAGTTCGGCGTCGTAGCCGTGGGAGCGGGCCATGATTTCGTCGTGGATCTCCGCATCCCGGGCGGCGGCGATCAGCTGCGGATCCGGAACGGTCGGATCCCAGAAGGTGAGATTGTCGCGCACAGTGCCCGCGATCAGCGCCGTGTCCTGGGTCACCAGCGATATCGAATCGTTCAGGACGTCGCGTGGGATGTCGGCGCGGCTCATCCCGTCGAACAGGATCTCGCCCGACCAAGGCCGGTAGATCCCCGCCGCCAGCAGAGCCAGGGTGGACTTGCCCGATCCGCTCGGCCCGACGACGGCGACGCGCTGGCCCGGTTCGATCACGAGGTTGAAGTCGTGGATCAGCGGCAACCGATGGCGCTGAAATCCGAACGTGACATTGCGCATCTCAATCCGGCCACGCAGCCGAAGCCGCCCCTCGACGGTGGCTACGCGCGAAGCGGCCCGAGATCCCTCGACGCTTCGGGTGTCAGGCACCGCCAGCACCTCCTCGAGCCGCGCAAGCTCGGCGTCCATGGTGCGAAGGAGCTCCGCGAACTGCACGAACCGGCCGACGGGCTGGAGGAAATTCCACGCCAGCAGGTAGAACGCGATCAGCCTGCCCAGCGGAGTCTCTCCGGACATCACCTGCCATCCGCCGATCCCCAGCACCGCAGCGCCGCCGAGCGCGGTGAACAGCAACGGAACGCCCTCCGTGACGTGACCGAGTTCCTCGAACCTCTGGCGGGCGTTCAGCTCGCGCGCCTGATGTCCGGCCCAGCGAGCGAAGAAATCGTCCTCGGATCCACTCGCCCGCATGCTCTCAACGCTGCGCAATCCGGCGAGGCCGATGCCGGTCCACAGCCCCTGTTCACGGCGCAGGCTGTGGCTCTCATCGGTCCGATAGCGACTCGCCGCGCGCGCCGCGGCCGCGCACAGGATCGCGATCAGCACCGACACCGCTGCGAGCGTCGCATCGTAGACGAACATCAGCGAAAGGAAGGCGAGACCCATCGTCACGTCGACCGTTACGCCCGCCAGCCGGTGCACGCCGACGGCAACCACCTGCTCGATCGACTGTACGCGGGACAGCAAATCGCCGGACATGCGCCGCGCGAAGAACTGGGCGGACCGGCCCAGGAGGCGTCCGACAAAGCGGTCCGCCTGACGCACGGCAACCGCGGTCGCCAGCCGGCGCAACGCCCGCTGACGAAGCCAAGTGAGGACATAGACGACAACAGCGGCGGCTGCCATCGCGCCGATCAATGCGCCGGACCAGTCGTCCTGTCCGCCTTCGAGAACGTCGTCCACGAAGAGCCCCAGCAGCACCGGCGCCGCCACCCCCGGAGCCGCAAGCAGAAGTCCTGCAAGGAGGGAGAACAGGAGCGACGACCTGAAGCCGCTCACCCATGGCCACAGCCGGCGCAGCACACCGGGCGGCGCCCCGGTGCGGCGGAACGATTGGCCCGGTCTGAGCTCCAGGGCTATGCCGGTGAACCCGCGGTCCAGGCCGTCGTCGTCGACCGCACGCCTGCCGCGCCCCGGATCGTTGAGGAAGTATCGACCCTTCCCGACCCCTTCCAGCACCACGAAATGCCTGAACTCCCAGAACAGTATGGCCGGCAGCGAAAGCCCGCGGAGATCTTCGGGCTCCTGCTTCCAGCCGGTTGCCTCAAGGCCGTACTGCCGCGCCGCGCGTACGATGTCTGCGGCCGAGCAGCCGTCGCGGCTGACGTCGCAGGCTTCGCGCATCTCCTCGAGCGACACCCAGCACCCGAAATGGCGCAGCACGGAGGCAAGGCAGGCCGCGCCGCATTCGGTCGCCTCGATCTGCAACACCAGGGGCGTACGCACGCGGCGCGCGAACAGGCGCTGCAGCCGCTCCCTCAATCCGTTGGCCGGCATCGTCCGGACAGCGCCTCCATCCTTTCGACCTCTCGCCGCTATCGCCGGACCAGGAGACCGAACGGAGAGGTGCGCTCAAGGACGATCTCTATCCGGCAAGGCGTTCCATCCTTGAGACTACGCCCGAACCCACCTCCCGGCAGGGACCGGCGCGCCAGAGGATCCGAAATCGCGAGCCGCAGGAGATGGCCCCGTCCCCGGGTCCCGGCACTGGGGAGCATCCGCGCCAGCCAACCCGGAGGATTGGACGCATGAGGGGCGACCTCGGTGAGCTCCGCCGGAAAGGATCGCCGCCCCGCCGGCGTCTCGACGTACACGCGCGCCGTCATGCCGGCTGAGAGCGGCCACGACTCTTCGCGCGGGACGAACGCGATCCCGTCAAGCCGGTCGCCGTCTCCGGACACCAGATCTGCGACCGGGCGGCCCGGCACAACGCTCTCGCCGGGAGCGGCGAGAATAGCCGCAACGACCCCATCGTACGGGCTTCGGAATTCGATGGGCTCCCAGAGCGACGCAAGATCGTCCGGCAGGGCCAGGACCGATGCCGGCGGCCGCTTCGCCTCGGCACGGGCGGCGCCAGTCGCGCCCTCCGCTTCGTCTTCCGGCGAGCGGACGGACGCGGCAGACAAACCCACGGGCCGCGCAAGTCCGGCCGGCGCGATGCGGAAGATCGTCTGGCCCGCGGCGACCCGTTCCCCCTCGCTGACCAATACTTCGACGACTGCGCCCGGGAATGTGGACAGGACCGTGCGCCGTTCGCCCGACAGGACCAGCGTGCCGTCGGAGCGCAGTGTCCGTTCCACGCTGCCGAACGCACTCCAAACGATGATTGCCACGAGTGCCAGCCCGAGGCATGTCAGCACAACCCACTCGCGCGGGGCAGTCAGCTCCGCGCGATCGTCCAGTGGCTCCGGATCGGCGTTGCGGACGATTGCACTCTCTCGGAACTGGCCGCGCCGAATTCCGCCATAGGCACCTTCCTCGATCACGATAGCGGTCTGAAAACACGGGCAATTCGACTCTTCGCCGCCGCGGCGTCACCCACGGCGAGATCGCCGCTGCCAGGAAACAGCAGAAGATCGGCGGAACCCTCTGCATGCTCCGGACGGCACTCCAAGTCGAACATCGCGTCCTCCGCCGACGACAGCAATGGCTCGGCCCGGGAAAGCAAACGATCCCAGCCCCAATTATCGATCAATGCCTCGGGCAGCACGCCGCGAACGAGTAGAAGGATGTCAGTCGGATTCGCCGCCTCCCGGGCTTTGCAGCGATTCGCTCCAGAGGCAAGGGGCACCGTTTCAGTCACCTCCGCCTCGTCGACCTGCTTCAAATACGACGGGATCCGCGCGTTGGAAAAGATGGAATAGACGAAAAGCCTACGCAACGCTTGGACGGTCTCAGTCGAAGATGCCTCTTCACGAAGACAAGCCCCCGGGCGCTTTTTGCAAGTTGTTCAGGGGGCATCGATCTCCCCGAGCAACATCCCCCTATTCCCCTCAAGATAGACCGCGCACGCTTACCAGAACTGCGCGCCGGAAGCGGCCTGCAGCTCGGCCTCAGTCAGCTTCTTGGAGCGCGGCAACACCAAGTGGGTCGTCGTTGCGTCGTCCTCGTGCACGCAGAGGTTCAGGTTCTTCGGTAGGTCGAGGCCGTAGTCTTCGCGCAACGTAGCCTTCGGCTCCGCCAACAGCCGCGCGCGGAACTCGTCGTTTTCGCCCGCCTTCGCAATCAACTGATCCCGCAACTCCGATGCGGTCATCGCTCCGCGGGCGGTTTCGATCGATCTGGCCATTGGATTCTCCCTGTCCAGACGAAGAGTGAGAAAGGAGGCTGGCAGAGCGCCACAGTCAGGAGTAAGCCCTGCGAACCCGGATCATGTCCCGGCCGGCGGAGCGAACCCCGCGCTCCACGCGCCATCCAGCGGACGGCTCTCGGATCTCCTAATGCAGCCGACAACGTTGCCCAAGACTGTCGCGCTCATCGCCCGATCTCCCGGCGAACGATCGGCCGGCCCCGACCTCCGAACCGTTCTCCGAAACGCGCTGATTCGCGATCCAGACAGCCTATCCACAACTATCGACAGACGCGCAATCGCCCGCAACCGAAATTTCTCATGGTGTGGATCAGCATTTTTGAGGCATAACCTGACGACACATGTCACGTAGAGCCAAGCGGTCCTGGCGCCACGGTCTTCGTACCGGTGCCGGCGGCACCGGATTGTCAAGGCCGTCAGTTGTGGCCGTGAGCCGGAGACGGTCATGCTGGAGGACGCGGTGGCACTGCTCGAATGCCGGGACGCGCCCCGGCGGATGAACAGGGGGGCCGCCCGCGCCGGCTCCGAAAGCCCCGGCGTCGCCGCCCCGGCCACCGCGACGGCCGCCGGCGCCTGCCCGGCGGTTGCCGGTTGCAGCAATCCCCATGAGTTGGAGGGAGAACCGGCAACGGGAACCACCCGCCATCGGCGTCCCATCGGGACCGGGCCTCCAGTGTGTCTGAGCAATCGGCCCGTGGCTGGAAGCTTGCCTGCGGCCTCGCGACACTTCCACCGGGCTCGCCCCGATCGGCGGCCGAGGCCCATCGAATAACGCGATTGCGGCACCATCGACTGTCGTGCGCGCGTCCGCGAGTTACCCGATCAGGTCGTCATCGCCGAGCGAAGGCGGCACCGGAGCCGACGCCCGGGCCGGAGGTTCCGGCGGCTGACGGGGATCGGTCCGGCCGCGCGCGTCGAACAGATCCGGCTGACGGTTCGCGTCAGGACGCTCCGGGGGCATCGGGCCGGGTTTGCCGTCGGACATCGAAGCAGCATCCGCAAGGACCTGCGGGACAGCATGGCCGCGCCGCGAAAGCACTTCGCGATCGTCGCCGGCGACGCCGGCGATGTGCGAGCCGAGGTTGGGGGTCTCGATCCAGGGCAAGATCAGGAACCTCGGATTGTCGACCACGAGCGGGAGGTTCTTCTCACGCTTCTCGGGCGTCCATCCGATGAAGTTGTCGCGCGGGGCGAGCTTCCAGGCCGCGGTGGAGAAGCCGAGCATGGCGATGGGCCAGCCGTTTCGGTCGTGCACGGCGTAGCGCATTTGGGCGCCGACCAGGGTCTTGTATCCGAGGTAGTGGTGGCGGGCGACGAACTCGTTCCAGAGCCTGCCTTCCTGGGTGCTGTTCACGACGGCGCGGAAGTCGAGCGGGCGGACCTCGTCGAGGGTGGTCGGGGAGCGGGGAGCAGCGGCGGCTCGGTGTCGGGTCCGAAGACGATGGGCTTGGCCCGGCCCCGTTGCCACCTGGGCGGCGGCAGCTCGATGAGGCCGTCGCGGTGCATGGCGAGCATGGCGACGCGGGCCATCATGTCCTTGAGGCCGCCGTCGGGCTTGCGCCAGCCGATGCGCCGGCAGAACTCGATCGACAGGGCCCGGTGGGTGAGCTGCGCGGGACCGGCGACGAGCGCGCGCAGCAGCGCCATTTCCTCGGCGGTGAAGTCTCGGCCGTAGTAGCGGCATTCGACCGCGCCGGTCATCCCGACACCGTGAGTTCGCGCCGGCGCTCCTCGCTCATCGACCACGGCAGCCAGGGCGACAGGTCGTCCGGCGGCTTGCCGCCGTTCTCCGCACACGCGATCAGCCATTCCTTGAGCGAGCGCCGGACTCGATGCCATTGATCGCCAGCGTGCCGGTCACGGAGTACATCATGGCGGTGAAGTCGGCGCCCTTCGCGCTGTCGGACCCGAACGAGAGGGCTCTTCCTATGACCGCACCCCTGAGCGCGAGCTCGGCCGGGCGCGTGAACACATCGGAACGCCTCCGATGTGCCGCACCCGAAGGCCGGGTGAGAGCGGGGGAACGACGCCGGCAGCGTCGAACTGGGCGGCGAATTCGTCATGTGCCTCCGCTAGAGCCTGTCCGTCTTACCTGGAAACGCCGGGCACAGCGTGACCGAGGCAGCAATTCAATCTGATACAGACAGGCTCTAGCAGGTTGCTGAAAAACTCTCTGGAGCGATTCGTGGTGTCGTGATTCCCTGCATTGGCGTTGGTTTCTGCTGGAGGTTGCGATGCGGGGTGTGGACGAGCGGGTCGAGGGTCTGTTCAGCTACGTGGATCTGGAGGCCCGGGTACCGGCGGATCATCCGCTGCGGGCGATCCGGGTTCTGGTGGACGAGGCGGTGGCGGCGTTGTCGGGGGATTTCGCGGTTCTGTATTCGACGACCGGGCGGCCCTCGATCGCGCCGGAGAAGCTGTTGCGGGCGCTTTTGTTGCAGGCTTTCTACACCATCCGTTCGGAGCGCCAGCTGATGGAGCAGCTGGACTACAATTTGTTGTTCCGGTGGTTCGTCGGGTTGTCGATGGACGCGCCGGTGTGGGACGCCACGGTGTATTCGAAGAACCGCGACCGTCTGGTTGCGGGCGATGTTGCGGCGCGCTTTCTTCAGGCGGTTCTGCGCGGCGCGCGGGCTCGCCGTCTGCTGTCGGACGAGCATTTCTCGGTCGACGGTACGCTGATCGAGGCGTGGGCGTCGATGAAGAGCTTCCGCCGCAAGGACGACGGCGGCGAGGACCCGCCTGCCGGGCGCAACGCCGAACGCGACTTCCGCGGCGAGCGGCGCTCGAACGCGACCCATGCGTCCGCCACCGACCCCGATGCCCGGCTTTATCGCAAGGCCCGCGGCCAGTCGAGCCGGCTGTGCTACATGGGCCATCTGTTGATGGAGAACCGCAACGCGCTGATCGTCGATGCGGCGCTGACCCGGGCCAGCGGCACCGCCGAGCGCGACGCGGCGCTGGCCATGCTGGGGCGCCGCGGCAAAGGACGGCGGGTCACGCTGGGCGCCGACAAGGCCTATGACGTGGCCGACTTCGTCGATGCCTTGCGGCGCCGTCGCATCACCCCGCATATCGCCATCGACGGCCACGTCAGGAAGACCGGCAAGCCGCGCAAGACCCGGATCGACCGGCGCACCACCCGGCATCCGGGCTACGCCGCCAGCCAGAGGCTGCGCAAGCGCATCGAGGAGGGGTTCGGCTGGATCAAGACCACCGGCGGGCTGGCCAAGACCCGGCATCGCGGGCTCGACCGGGTGGGCTGGATGTTCACATTCACCGCCGCCGCCTACAACCTGGTCCGGCTGCCCAAACTCCTCGCCGAGGCACCGAGCTGATGCCCGCAAGCCGCGCAAGCCGCCCCAACACCCGCCGCGAGCGGGTCCCGAACCCCAACCCGCCCCATCGATGACCCGAGAAAATCCACCGAACCCACCAAACTGACCACAAGCGGCGGGTTTTTCAGCAGCCTGCTAAACCGTCCGGGTAGCTATCGCCCGAATTCTTTCTCGTCTATCGTTTGCGCGCGACGGCTGTGCGGTCGGGCCCGACGCGCATCGCCGCGACGGGCCATGGCCGCTGCACATGCAGCGGTCACCTGCGGTCGAATTTACGGAGGAGGAAAAGCAATGAACCAAATGCAATGGACGCGCCGTGCGTTCATGTACGGGACCTCGGCTATCGGCACAGCGGCGATCATGGGCCGGATACCCGGGGCGTCCGCCGCCGACGGCAAGGCGCTGAAGATCTGGGCCAATCCCGGTGTGCACAAGGTCGGCGCCAAGGACTGGAGCGCCATGGAAGCCCAAGGCGGGATCAAGATCGCGGCGACGGCGAAGAGCGCGCGCGCCGACGAGGCGATCCAGAAGATGGTGGTCGGCGACGGCAACAAGCTTTTCGACGCGGTCACCGACAACGGCGGCGGCATGGAAGACGCGCTCGCGTCCCAGCGGGCCATCGTGCCCCTCGATACCAGCCAGATTCCGAACTGGAAGAACATCCTGCCGGTCTACAACGAAGGAGGGCTGGCCGCCCACACCATCCGCTACAAGGGCAAGGTGTATTCGACGCCGATGATCTCGAACGCCGACTCCATGGCCTACGACTACAAGAAGCTGGGCTTCCACCCGGACAGCTGGGGCGTCATGTTCGATTCCCAGTTCAAGGGCCGCGTCGCCCTGCAGAACGATTTCGGGCCGACGCTGACCAACATGGCGATCTATCTCAAGGAGTCGGGCAAGATCGAAATCGGAAACCCCTCCAACATGAAGCCCAAGGAGGTCCAGGCGGTCTGCGAATTCCTCATTGCCTGGAAAAAGAAGGGCCAGTTCCGCACCTTCTGGGACGGCTTCCAGAACGGTGTCGGCATCCTGGCCAGCGGCGAGGTGCTGATGTCGTCGTGCTGGGAGCCGATCCAGATCATCGCCAACCGCAAGACCGGCGACAAGGCCGACATCCGCTACGGCACCATGAAGGAAGGCCACCAGACCTGGAACAACATGATCATGTTGACCAAGGGCGGACGCCAGCGGGGTGTGGACGGGCTCTATTACAAGCTCGCCAATGTCTACCTGTCTCCCTGGTTCGGCGCGCGCACCCTGTCGGGTCTGGGCTTCGCGCCGCAGATGGTGGGTGTCGATGCGTATATCAAGTCGAACGCGAAGGACTTCCCGCCGGACGTCCAGGAGACGGTGCTCGACATTCTCACACGCAAGAACGCCCGCTTCGGGGTCAAGGGCAATGCGTGGCAGAACGTATTCCCGACCCACATTCGCGCCTATCAGGACTGGTGGGCCCGCCTGCAGGCTGCCTGACCGGTTGTGAGCTCCGCGACGGCGCAAGGGCCGTCGCCGGCGGGGAGGGGCCGGGAGATTCCGGCCCCTCCGGCACGGTGGCGGCGGTATCTCGGCGAGAACGGCATCCAGAAATGGGTGTTCTATATCCCGGTCGTCTTCTTCGTGCTGTTCTTCGCCGCGCCGGTCGCTCTTACCGTGGTATGGAGCGTGTTCGAGCGTACCCAGTTCTGGATGGAACCGGGCTTCACCCTGTTCGCCTACGACAATTTCTTCTCCTCCGCCCGGGCGGAGAACTACCTGTTCTCCATGCTGCATGGCGCCGCCTCGGTGGTGATTTCGTTTGCCATCGGGTTTCCCATCGCCGTGTTCATCCGACGGCGCGTCACCAAGGTGGCCCAGCACCGGGTGATTCTGCTTTTCATCCTGCCGTTCATGATTTCCGAGCTCGTGCGGGTGTTCGCCATGCGCCCGGTGCTCGGGCGACACGGGGTGATCAATTCGGTGCTGATCGAAGTCGGCGTCATCTCGGAACCGATCACGGTGATCCTCTATTCGCCGCTCGGGGTGATCATCGGCGACGTGATGTCCTTCCTGCCGTTCATGATTTTCGCCGGTTTCCTCGCGCTGGAGGCGGTGCAAAATTATATTTTCGAAGTCTGCGACGATCTGGGCACCGGCCGGGTGCGGCTGTTCACCCACATCATCCTGCCGCTCGCCGCGCCCGGCATATTCGCGGGTTCCGTATTCATCTTCGTCAATTCCCTGGGCGTGGCGCTGGTGCCCACCCTTCTTGGCGGGCCGGGCGCGGTTAACGCGGGGCTCATCGCCAACCAGGCCATCGTGGCGCTCGATTTCCCGCTCGCCATGGCGATCAGCACGATCATGATCGTCACCCTCGTGGCCCTGCTCTATATCGGCCACCGGCTGTTCGACCTGACCAAAATCCTCGAACCGATCAGCTGAGCCGGCCTTGTACGACGACTTCGCCAACCCCTGGAATATCCGCCTCAAGTGGCTCTACTTGCTGGGGGTGGTCTTCGCGCTGCTGATGCCGGTTTTCTACACCATCTACATCTCGTTCAATCAGCACGGCTTCGCCGCCCGCATCTACGACTTCACCTTCGACTGGTACCGCGTCGTGCTCGGCGACACGCTGCTGGTCGTATCGCTGAAATGGACGGTCTATCTGGCGGCGGCGGCGATCGCCGTGACCATCCCGATGGCGCTGCTTTCGGCCAAGTTCTACAAGCGCGCCCGCCGCAAGGTCGCCTTCGTGGCGCTGATGCTGTCCCCGCTCTTCGTGCCCGCCGACATCATGGGTTCGAGCTTGCTGGTCTTTTTCAAGAACCTCGCCAACGGCTTCGTGTGGCTCGACGAAACGCTCGGCGTCTACTGGTTCGACGGCTGGTTCGACCTCGGGTTCCTGACCGCGCTGATCGGTCAGGTCATCTATACCCATCCCTACGCGTTCATCGTCATTCTGATCACCATGTCGCGCTACCGCGTGCAGCAGACCGAGGCCGCGCGGGCCTGCGGCGCGACCGCGTGGCAGGCCTTCTGGCATGTCGAGTTTCCTCAGATCCGGGTGGGCGTGTTCAGCTCCTGCGCCTTCGTCACCATCCTGTCGTTCAACGAGGCGGTGCGGACGGCGCTGCTCAAGGGCGGGTTCGACACGTTTTCCAATGTCCTGGTCGCGCAGATGCTCAACATCGGCATGTCCGGCGAGTCCTACGCAATGGCGGGGATCATGAGCATCGTCTCGATGCTGGTGATCGGATCGGTGATCGTCTTCACCCTGCTGCGCACCGAACGGCTGGAGCGCAGGGCGCGGGCCATGGCCGAGCCGGTGATGTCGAGCTGACGGGCGAGGAAACGGGAAATCCGGATACCATGACCAATCCTTCCGACATCGCCGTCGAAGTCGTGGACCTGGCCAAGGATTACGGCCCTGTTCGGGCCCTGAATTCGGTCAGCTTCTCGATCGAAGGCGGCCGGTACTACGCGCTGCTGGGACCGAGCGGCGGCGGCAAGACGACATTGCTGCGCTTGATCGGCGGCTTCCTGCGCCCGACGGCGGGGCGGGTTTTTCTGCACGGCCAGGACGTGAGCCACCTGCCGCCGAACCGGCGCCCGACCTCGATGGTGTTCCAGAACTATGCGCTGTTCCCGCACATGAATGTCGAGCGCAACGTCTCCTACGGGCTGAAGCTTCGCAAGGCGCCGGCGGGAGAAATCCGCGACAAGGTCGACCGGATGCTCGGGATGGTCGGGTTGGAAGGCTACAACCGGCGCATGCCGCACGAGCTCTCGGGCGGCCAGCAGCAGCGCGTGCAGCTCGCCCGCTCCCTGGTGCTCGAACGCGATATCCTGTTGCTCGACGAACCCCTCGCCTCGCTCGACGCAAAGCTGCGCAAGGACATGTGCCTGGAGCTCAAGCGCATCCAGGAAAAGGTCGGCATCACCTTCATCCATGTCACCCACAATCAGGAGGAAGCGCTGACCGTGGCCGACCGCATCGCCATCATTGCCGATGGCGAGCTGGTCGAGGAGGGCACCGCGCGCGATATCTACCAGGCGCCGGAAAAGCGGTTCACCGCCGAGTTCATCGGCGACAACAACGTGCTGGACGGCGTCGTCGCCGACATCTCCGACGGGCAGACGACGGTGGATCTCGGTTTTGCGCGCATCGACGTTGCCGCACGCGGTCTTGCCGCCGCCCGGGGCGACGCGGTGGCTTTCTCGGTCCGCTCCGAGTTGCTGCGCATCGTCGAGGGAGAGCCCGATCCCTCATGGCAGGTCATGCCGGCGACCTATGTCGAGGCGATCTATCTCGGTCTCACGATCTCGCATCTGGTCCGCCTGCCCGACGGGACCGAAATCGTCGCGCGTGTCATGGCCGGCGATGCGAGCGACGGCGGACTGGAGCCTGGCCGTCCGGTGACCGTGGGCTGGCCCGGCGCCCGCGCCCGCCTGCACGTCTCCTGAGCCGGCTACGTCTCCTTGGTCGAGATGATCGCGTCGGTCATCGAGCGCGGGTCGCGCATTTCCCAGCGACCGACCTCGACCCTCGCCATGAAGTCGCCGCAGGCCTGGTTGTAGAGCGCCGGCTCTTCCAGATTGCACAGATGTCCCGTGCGCGGCAGGAGCACCAGCGCCGAGGAGCGGATGGCGCGCTTCATCAACAGCCCGGCGTCGAGGCACGGGTCGTCCTCGTCGCCATTGACCACCAGGGTCGGCACGGTCAGCGCGCACATCCTGTCTTCCAGGTCGAACAGCGACGGCCGGCGGCGTTGCACGCCGCGCATGGTGTTGGCCGATCCCAGGCTCGAATGTTCGCAAAGCTGATCCACAAACTCCTGCCAGCCGCGCGGATCCTTGTTCTGGAACTGCACTCGCGTCGGCCCCAGGGAGTACACATTGCCGAACACCGCCATGGTCTCGCTCTCCATGCGGTCGGCGGCTTCGGTGGTCTCGCGGACGAATTGCTCGCGCGCATCGGCCTTTGCGCCGTAGCCGCAGCCGGCCACCACCAGCGACAGCGCGCGATCCGGGTATTCGAAGCCGAAATGGAGCGTCGCGAAGCCCCCCATCGACAGTCCGTTGATATGGGCCTGCTCGATCCCGAGCCCATCCAGCACCGCCAGAATATCGTCGCGCGCGCGGTCCTGACTGTACATGTCGGGATCCTCGGGCACGTCCGACGGCAGGTAGCCGCGCGCGCTGTAAGCGATACAGCGATGGGTGCGCGAGAAATGGCGGAGTTGCGGCTCCCATGACCGGTGATCGCCGGCAAATTCGTGAACGAACACGATCGGCCGGCCGCTGCCGGACTCCTCATAGTAGAGCTTGACCCCGTCATCGGCCGTGACATGCGGCATGATGCCCCCCATCGCTCTCAGTTTCGCCTTCCCGCGCAACCGGACGCCGGAACGATACCCGTCGCCATCGGCTATCGCTCGGTCCTCGCCGTATAGCCGTACGCCGCCTTCGCGCGCCGCTCCGTGATGTAACCGTTCTCGATATCGTCGGCGATAAGCGCCGGATCGCGCTCGCCGGGCTCGCCATAGCCGCCGCCGCCGGCCGACTGAAGGTGCACCAGCGTGCCGGAAGCGAGATCGATATAGGGTGTCTTGCTGGGCAGTATTCGTTCGCGGTCGGAGCCGGGGTCGAGGACGTAGCGCGCCGTCGCGCCGGGCCGGCCGCCGAACAGGCCGGGCGGCTGCGTCTCGTGGCGGTCGGCGCACAGGCAGATCTGGGCGCGGTCGGATTCGACGCGGAAGGCCCGGACGAAGCCGTTGCCACCGCGGAATCGCCCCGCGCCGCCCGTGTCGGGCACGATCTCGTAGGCTTCGAAGAACAGCGGGTTCTCGATCTCGTCGGCTTCGATAGGGATATGACCGGCATTTCCCGGGCCATAGCGGATGGCGTTGATTCCATCGCGCTCGGCACGCGCGCCGTAGGCGCCGGAGGAAAGCTCGAGCGTGGTGAAGTAGTCTTCGCCATCGTCCCCCTGCCGGCGTCCGGCGACGACGACGGTGCCGGTGGACCCCGAGCCGCTGGCGATGGCCCGGTCGCCGACAGCGCTGGCTATCGCCGCCATCGTCGCATCGAGCACGCGGTAGCAGACCTCCCCGAAGCCCACCATTGAGCCCGGTTTCCGTGCGTCGACCAGTGAGCCGGGCCGGGTCTTTACGACGATGGGCCGGTAGCTGCCGGCATTGGGCGGGTTTTCCGGATCCGCGATAGACTTGATGGCGTATTGCACGGCCGATGCGGCAGCGGAATGGGAGCAGTTCATGCCGCCGGACGACTGGTCGCTGCTGCCGCTCAAATCGACGACGATATCGCTGCCTCGGATCCGGATCGCGACGTCGACCCAGGTCTTGTCTTCGGAGCGCCCGTCGCCGTCCAGGCAATCCCGGGCATGGTAGTCCCCATCGGGAAATTCGGCGATGCGCGCGCGCGTCAGGCGTTCGGCGCGCGCGACGATGTCGGTCATCGCCGCTCTCAGCGAATCGAGGCCGTAGCGCGCGACCATCGCGGTCAGGCGGCGTTCGGCGGTTTCGCACGAGGCGTATTGCGCGCGCAGGTCGCCGAGACCGACCGGCCGGTTGCGGATGTTCGACATGATCATCTCGAGCACGCCCGGGTTGGGCCGTCCCGCCTCGAACAGCTTTACCGGCGGGATGAAGATCCCTTCCTGGTGAATGTCCGAGGTTGCCGGCGAGTAGCTGCCCGGTCCCATGCCGCCGATATCGGCCCAGTGGCCGCGATTGCAGGCATAGGCGTAGAGCGCTCCCTCGTGGAACACGGGACGCGCGATCAGTACGTCCGGGAGATGCGTGCCGCCGATGAACGGGTCGTTGGTGGCCAGGACATCCCCGGGCTGCAGGTTCCCGGGTCCGATTGCCGCCACCGCGCCCTGCAGTTGCAGCGGCATTGTGGTGACGTGAATGGGAAAGCCGTTGGGGTCCTGGGCGATGATCTCGCCGTCGCCATTCATCAGGCAGCAGGAGAGATCGCCCTGCTCCTTCCAAAGCTGGGTATAGGCGGTGCGCATGGTCATGATCTTCATGTCCCGCGCGATAGAGACCAGCGAGCCATGGATCACCGCCAGCGTAAATGCATCGACCGTCACGGCGTCCGTTCTCCCCTATCCAGGGTAACGATCATGTTGCCATACGGATCCACCGTAGCCCTCATATGCTCCAGGATCAGCGTCGTCGTCGAGGGTTCTTCGACTATCGCCGGACCGTCCCACCAAGCGCCGGGGACCAGCCGTTCGCGCGGGTAGACGGCGACCGGCCGGGCGCCGTTCCCGTCGGGCAACAACACCGGCCGTTCGCCGGTCGGCTCCGCTCTCGCACCCGAAATTTCCGTGGTCGGGAGCGGCGGGTTTTCGACCCGTCCGACGGCGCGCAGACGTACATTGACCAGCTCGATAGGCTCGTCCGGAACCTTGTAGCTGTACAGGCGCTCGTGCAGGTCATGGAACCGTTCCTCGACAACTCCGAAGCCGCCCGACAATGAATCGATGCCGCCGGGCAGCGCGACGGCGATCTCGGTAGTCTGGCCGAGATAGCGAAGATCGAAGGCAGGCGACAACCCCCGCCTTTCTTCGGCCACGCCCTCCGCGTCGAGATCGGCGGCGGCTCGGCTTACGAGCGCATTCACTATCCTTGTGGCATCGCCGACCCGGATTTCCGCGATGGGGCGGACGACCGACTGGATGTAGTCGTGGTTGAAGTCCGCGGTGGCGATGCCACGCGCGGAGAACAGGCCGGGATTGGGCGGCACGACGATGCGGCCGACGCCCAACACACGGGCGACCGCGGCGGCATGAAGCGGTCCGCCGCCGCCGAACGCCACCAGGGCGAAGTCGCGCGGGTCGCTGCCCCGTTCGATGGTCACCGTCCCGATCGCTTCCGCGATCTGGTTGGTGGCGACCCGGTAAACGCCGACCGCCGCGTCGGCAACGTCGACCCCGAGCGGCCGGGCGACCTGTCGCTCGACGGCCGCTTCGGCGCGCGCGCGGTCGAGCGGCACCTCCCCGTCGGCAAGGCCGTTCGCGTCGATCAGCCCCATCAGCAAATTGATATCGGTCAAAGTGGCGGTGCCCCCGCCAAGGCCGTAACAGGCCGGGCCCGGCCTGGCGCCCATGCTCTCGGGCCCCACCTTGACCCGGCCGACATCGTCGACGCGCACGACGCTGCCGCCGCCAGCGCCGATGGTGTGCACGTCGAGCATCGGGATCGCGAGGGGAAACATTTCCATCTCGCGCGTGGTCGTCGCTTCCGCGACCGAGCCGCGAACCAGGCAGGTATCGAGCGAGGTGCCGCCAATATCCATGGTGATGAGGTCGCGGTAGCCGGCCTGGCCGCAGAGCTGGGCCGCGCCGACCACCGCCCCGGCGGGACCGGAGAGCATCGTCAGCGCCGGGTTGTGCATGACGATGTCGGGCGTGGCGACGCCGCCGCTCGACTGGAAGACGTAGAGCGGGCAGGCGATGCCTCGATCCGCCAACCGGCCTGTCAGCCCGGAAATATAGGTCCTGAGCACCGGCGCCACATAGGCGGCGAACACAGTGGTCGAGGTTCGCGGAAACTCGCGGAACTCGCGCAGGATTTCGCTCGACAGCACGATGTCGAGGTGGGGAAGCGCGGCGCGCAGGCGTTCCCGCACCCTTTCCTCGTGCGCCGGATTGAGGAACGAAAACAGAAAACACACGGCGACGCTCTCGACCCGCTCTTCGGCGATGGCGGCGATGGCGCGGTCGAGGTCCCCTTCGTCGATCTCGGCGACCGCCGCGCCGTGACGGTCGACACGGCACGCGACTCCCAGGCGCAGACGGCGCGGCACCAGGGGTGCGGGCCTGTCCTCGTGGATCCGGTAGATCAGCTCCGCCGGGCGTGCGAACCGGCCGATTTCGAGTATGTCCCGGAAGTTCCGATTGGTGATCAGGGCGGTCTTCGCGCCCTTGCGTTCGATCACCGCGTTCGTGGCGATCGTCGTGCCGTGGCTGATCCAGTCCAGCTCGGCGACCTCCACGCCGGTTTCGTCGAGCAGCCGCGAGATGCCCTCGACCACGGTCTCGGCGCGATCGTCATGCCGGTTGAGGATCTTGGAGACCGAAACGGCGCCCGTGGCGTGGTCGATCAGGACGACATCGGTGAACGTACCGCCGACATCTATTCCGATACGATATCCGGATCCTCCGGTCATGCGCGGTCCGGTCACGTCGCCGGGGAGTCACCGGCCCGCATTCTCGCGAGACGCATTTCCAGATTCGGGCGCCAGCCGCCGGCTTCGATGACGGCCTGAAGCCGTGCGTCCAACGGTCGGAAGCGACGGGAAAGCTTGCGTGTCAGGTTGCTGAATTCTCCCGTCCGAAAGTTCACCTCAAGGTCGTCGCCTGTCTCGACATCGCCTGTCACACCCGCGCAACCGGACAGGAACGGCAATCCCGCGTTGATGGCATTGCGGAAGCTTCCCCTCGGTATGGTCTCGACAACCAGCCCCAGCCCGTGCCCGACAATGCCGAGGAAGCCCTGAATATGCGGGTTACCCTGACCGAAACGCTTGCCGGCCACGATTATGTCCCCGGGCGATACCTTGCCCGGAAAATCGGGATCGACTCCGCTCATCAACCACTCGCGCAGGATGCTGGGATCCAGCTCACGCTCGATCGCGAAGCGAAGCGGCATTACATCGCCGTCGATTCCGAGATTGTCGCCGAATTTCCAGCACTTGCCCCTGTATGTCCAATTCACGGCGTCTCCCCCGGACCGGCGTCCGATCGGTCAGTTCAACAAGTCCCTGGGATCGGTAATCCTGCCGGTTACCGCCGAAGCGGCGACCGTCGCGGCACTGGCGAGATAAATCTCCGCATTCTGCGAGCCGAGCCGCCCGTAGTCGTTTCGCGTGCCCGTGTTTATCGAAGTTTCCCCGTCGGTAACGCCACCGATACGCCCCCCGGCGCAGGGGCCGCAACCGGGTTGGGTGATCATCGCGCCTGCCTCGACAAACTGCCGCAGCAGTCCCTTGTTCTCCGCCGCAGCCATGACTTCCTGCGTACCTGGAGTCACGATAAACCGAACGTTGGGGTGGATCTTGTTGCCGGCCAGTATGTCCGCCGCGGCCTGCAAATCGTCCAGATTTGCCGCTGCGCACGACCCGATGAAGGCATGGTGCACCTCGCGGCCGGCGACCTCGGAAACGCCGACGACGCAATCGGGCGTCGGCGGCACGGCGATCTGCGGCTCCAGGACATCGAGGTCGTATTCGACGACCTCGCGGAAAACGGCATCCGGGTCCGAGGCGATCAACTCGATGGGTCCTTCGACGCGGCCGGACAGGTAGTCGAGCGTCGACCTGTCGGGCTCGACCAGGACCGACTTGGCTCCGATATCGATCGGGGTGTTGCACAGCGTGTGCCGACCGGCAATTCCGATCGACGCAAGCGCCGGTCCGCCATATTCGACGACCGAATAGTCGACCCGTTCGGCACCCAGGTCGCAAATCAACCTTTGCGCGACATCGCGGATCCCGGCACCCGGGGACAGCTTGCCGGTCAGGTTGACGCGCACCGTCCCGGGCGTCCGCAGCCACACCGACCCGCACGCGAGGACCTCGGTGATCTCGATCAGCAGCGGAATGGCGAGCGCTCCAACGGCGCCGAAATTGGTCACGTGTACGTCGTAGGCCTCGACGAACATACCCGGCGTGACGAACCCCATCTCGACCGGGAACACATGGCCGTGTCCGCCCCGGCCGGCGTCGAAGAAGTGCCTGATCCCGTATTTCGCGACGATTTCGCGAACTTTCTTCTGCCGTTCCGTCGCTGCTGGGCTGACCGCCACGGGCTCGTGGTCGGTGCAGATGAGCACCTTGTCGGGGTCGTGCAGCCGGTGGACGCCGAGCTCCGCCAGCGCCCGGTCGAAATTGACGACATACCAGTCGTGAACCGTGACCAGCTCAGGCTCCGGATAGACAATGTCGCCGGCCGAAACGTCGCCACCCGTCACCCGCGACAGAATCTTTTCCGTTATCGTCTTGCCCATCCGCCGCTACTCCGGCGGGGCAAGGCCGAGGACGCTCGTCAGCGACTCGCCGCCGCGCACCCGCAAGTCGCGCTCATGCTCCATCCGCCGCTGGTCGCGTGCGCGATCGCATACCTCCGCGCCGTCGGCCGAGGGCACCACCACGACGCCATCGCCGTCGCCCAGGACATAGTCGCCCGGCGACACGGCAACCCCGCCAACCGACACCGGAATGCCACGCCAGCCTTCGTGGTTCTTGACCGTTCCCCGCGCCGCCACGCCGGCTGCATAGACCGCGATGCCGGCAGCGACCAGATCTTCCACATCCCGCACGCAGCCGTTGGTCACGCAACCGGTCAGGCCGCGCAAACTACAGACCAGAGACGACGTTCCTCCCCACACGGCCCCGCGGTCGGTACCGCCCGCGTCGATCACCAGCACCGACCCGGGCGGCGCATCGTCCAGAGCACGAACCACGCCGGTCGAGTCGCTGGGAAACGTCTTCACCGTATAGGCGATCCCCGAAAAGCATACGCCGGGCACAATAGGGCGGATATCGGGCGACATGTCACCGAGTTTCCCCGCCGCCTCGTAGACCGTCGCGGTGGGGTAGCGCCCGAGCGTCTCGGCAATTTCCTGCGGTGTCATCGATTGCCCGAGTTCCGGGAAGGCGCGACTGGCCCCGCCACTCCGCGCGCGTGTCGTCTTCAGCGTAGTGGCCGCAACTCCGAGGAGTCAATCGACGGCCCGGCTGTCGTGCGCCCGGCAATCGCGGCCTCTGGAATTCGAGACGGCCGCATTTTTTCGGGCGATCCCGCCGCCCGGTCGAAGGGCATTTCTCCGGCGCGCGGCCGAGGGAGCTACTACCGGAGGCGTCCATGACGGGCGAAGGCAACGTCGCGTGCACTTCCGACCCAAGTGGAAAGCCTCTACTCTCGCGCCATGGCGGGACAAGACATCGTCCTCTACGAGAATCTCCGGGCCTGCAGCTACACCCCGTTCTACGTGGCGCAGCTTACCGGGCTGTTCGAAGCCCACGGGCTCCACGTCGACCTGCGGCTCTCGCCCTCGCCGCCCGAGACTGCCCAGGGGCTGATCGACGGGCGCGCCGACGTTTCCTTCGGCGGGCCGATGCGGGTGATGATGCACCATGATGCCGCCCATGCCCGGGGCGAGGCCAGCCCGCTGGTCTGTTTCGCGCAGATCGTGGCCCGCGACCCGTTCATCCTGGTCGGACGCGCACCCAACCCGCAGTTCCGCTTCGGGGATCTGATCGGCCCGCGGGTCGGCGTCGCCACCGACGTTCCGACGCCATGGATGACGCTGTTCGACGACCTCGACCGCGCCGGCATCGATCCTGCCGCGGTGACGCGCACGCCGGATGCCGCGATGGCGGAGAATGCGGCGGCTCTGGAGCGCGGCGAGATCGATGTCGTGCAGGTGTTCGAACCCTATGCCGAGGAGCTGATTTCGAGCGGGCGCGGGCATGTCTGGCACCGCTTCTCGGTGCGGGGAGACATCGCATTCACGACCTTCTACACGACCCGGCGTTTCGCCGACGAGCGCCGCGATGCGTGCATGGCGCTCGCCCGAACCATGGCGGCGGCGCTCGAGCGCCTGCACGCGACCGAGCCCGCGGAAACCGCCGCCCTGGTCGGCCCGGCCTTCTTCCCGGAACTGCCGCTGGAACGCTTCACGCGCATCGTGGCGCAGTACCGCGATGCCCGGCTCTGGCCGCGCGGGACCGCGCTGCCGGCCGCGGCCTATGCCCGCCTCAAGGCGGCGCTCCTGGCGGGCGGGTTGATCGCGTGGGACGTGCCCTTCGACGACGCCGTCGATGCCGAGCTGTGCGAACCCGGAGCGTCGTCGTGAGCGGCGGCATCCCGGCCATCGATATCGCGCCGTTCCTCGACGGCAGCGACAAGCCGTCGGTGGCCCGGCAGGTGGCCGAGGCGTGCGAGCGGATCGGTTTCGTCATCGTTTCCGGCCACGGCATCGAACCGGCGGTCATCGAACGCGCCTTCGAGAGGTCGTGGGCGTTCTTCGACCAGCCGCGCGCCGACAAGGACCGCTGCCACCCGCGAGGCCCGTCGCGCCAGCGCGGTTTTCACGGCTTCGCCACGCGGGGGCTCGCCTACACGCTGGGCCAGGAGACGCCGCCGGATTTGCGCGAGACCTATTTCCTCGGCCCGGTCGACGACCATCGGGGCCATTTCGCGGACCTGCCGGAGGCGGCCAACGCCTATGCGCCCAACATCTATCCGGAAAGCCCGGCGGGCGCCGCCGAGGCATTGATCGCGATCTACCGCGCCTACGAACGGCTGTCGGTGGACATGCTGCGCATATTCGCGGTGGCGCTGCGCCAGCCCGAGGACTATTTCGCGGAGTTCGTCGCCCGCCATTTCAGCATCCTGTCGAGCCACCACTACCCGCCGCTTCGCGAGGAGCCGAAACCGGGCCAGCTCCGGACCGGCGCGCATACCGACTACGGCGCGCTGACGATCCTGGCGATGACCGAGGCGGATGGCGCGCTGGAAGTCCGCATGCCCGACGGCGCCTGGCAGCCGGTCCGGCCGGCCCGCGGCGCGCTGGTGGTCAATCTCGGCGACATGATGGCGCGCTGGACCAACGGGCGCTGGACCTCGACCCTGCACCGCGTCGCCAATCCGCGCGACCTCGACAGCACCCGGTCGCGGCGCCAGACCATCGGCTATTTCATGCATCCCGATTACGATGCGCCGATCGCCGCGATCCCGTCCTGCGTGCCGCAGGGCGAGGCGCCGCGGTTCCCCACCATCTCGGCCGGCGAACACATCGCGCTGAAGATCGCGGCCAGCCACGACGGCGCGGCAGCCGCCCGGGACGCGGGGTAATTCCGGCCCCGAGGAGGAGTCAGCCGCCGGCGGCGCGGGGCCAGCGCTTGAGCAATCCACGCCCGGCCGCGATCGACCACAGCTTGTCGAGGGCCCGGCCGGCGCGGTCCATGATGTCGTCCGCGTCGGCGCGCAGGAACCTGCCGTCCCGCACCAGGATCTCTCCATCCACCATGACGGCCGAGACATCGGCGCCCGAGCCGTTCCAGACCAGCGCCCGCAGCGGATCCCATACCGGAAAGAGGTGGGGTCGGCGCATGTCGACGACGATGAGATCGGCCTTGGCGCCGGGCGCGATGACGCCGAGGTCTTCGCGCCCCAACGCCGCGGCGCCGCCCGCGGTGGCCGCCGAGATCAGATCGAAGGCGGTGCCGGCGTCGCCGCGCCCGGAGTGGGTCTTGGCCAGAAGTCCGGACGTGCGGAACTCCGACAGCATGTCCAGACAATACCCGTCGGTGCCGATGCCGATCCTGACGCCGCTTTCGAGAAAGCGATGATAGGGCGCGGTCACCCCGACCCGGGCATAGGTCAGCGGACAGGTGGCCAGAGTGGCTCCGGCATCCCGCAATATCTTCAGGTCGGCATCGGTCGCGTGGATGCAGTGGCCGACCACCACGTCGGGCCCCAGGAAACCGAGGTCGCGGAGGTGCTCGACCGAGGTCTTGCCGTACCGGGCGCGGATGGTATCGACCTCCAGCGGAGTCTGGGAGACATGGATCGAAATCGGACAGCCCAGATCGGTGGCGGCGGCGCGCACGTCGCGCAGCAGGTCCGGCGCGCAAGTGTCCACGCCATGCGGGGCGAGCCCGACTCTGATGCGGCCTTCCGGACCTTCATCGTAGCGATGGAACATCTCGATCGCGCGCGCCAGACCGGTATCGGCGTCCGCCCCGCCATAGGTCGGTCGGCCATCGGCATCGACACCGAGATTGGACGACGACCATTGATAGGGGCAGCCATAGGCGCGAATGCCCATCCGGTCGACCACGTCGAAGAAGAATTCCTGGTTGACGCGCCACATATCCAGGATCGTCGTCGAGCCGGTCATGATCAGCTCGAGAATTGCGATCTCCACGATCGCGCGTTGCTCGTCCCGGTCCAGCACCTCCACCGCCATCTCGCCCATCGGCAGCAGGAAGCTGTAGACGTAGTTGCCGCCCAGCGTCGCTTCGCTGACGTCTTCGATGAGCCCCCGGAAGACCGGTGCGCTGAAGCTGTGGTTGTGGATGTTGACGAACCCCGGCAGCACCAGGGCTTGATCGAATTCGATCGCATCGTCGGTGTCGGCCGGGCGCTCGCCGGTGACCGCCACGATGGTGGATCCTTCCACGACGACATACCGGTTTTCGACGATTTCGGGCCCGCTATCGGTGCCCGCCAGGATCCAGCGTCCGGAAATGACGGTGCGCTTGTCGGGTTTCATGCCATCCGCTCCGTTTCGCTCAAAGTGAGGCAGGGCCCTCGCCGATCGCGCCCGGAGAGGGCAGGATGGATTTGGGAATGCCGAGCGCGAAAGAGGCCAGTTCCCACAGACCCGACGACGCAAACGTCACCGCCCACGGCATCGCCTTTTCCAACCGGCGGCGGTTGGTCATGATGCACGCTCGGGGCCGCCACGATTTCGCACTCTCGAACGGTAGCGTCGGTCGAGGACGCGAACAAGCTCGCGGAATTGATCGATCGTCGGAACCTCGGCGGGCATTCACGGCGGCTCACCGCGCGCTCGAATCTTGAGGAGCAGCAGGCATGACACCAAACGGCCCGGCCGAGGAGCGGTCGTGCGCGGAAGCCGTGGCCGACGGGATTACGGTTCTCGGCCGATGGGCCGCCGAGGTCGATTTCTCCTCCTTGCCCGACGCGGTATGGCGCCGCGCCGCGCTGGTCGTGGCCGACGATCTCGCCGCGGTCGTCGCGGCCCGCGACGAGCCGGAACTGCGGCCGCTCCACGAACAGCTCCTGCGCCGCGGTGCGACGCCCGAGGCGACGGTATTTCGCGGCGGCAGGCCGCGCACCGACCGATACTCGGCCGCAGTCGCGAACGGCGCGGCGGCCGATTGGTGCGAGCTCGACGAGGGCTACCGCCAGGTGCCCTGCCATGGCGGATTGTGTGTCCTACCTGCGCTGTGGGCCGAGGCAGAAGCCGAGGAACGCACGGTGCGCGAGGTGCTGCGAGCGCTGGCGATCGGCTACGAGGTGGTCACCCGCTTCGCCCGCGCGTTCCCGTTTCCAGAGCAGACGCTTCATCCTCACGCGACGTTGCCCGCGATCGGAGCCGCGGCCGGCGTTGCCGCCCTGCGTCGACTGGAAGCGGGAACTTTTCTCGATGCCATCACCGGCGCTTCCACAATGGTGGCACCGGGTCCGTTCAATCACGCCGTGAAAGGGGCGTTGATTAGAAATGTGTGGGCCGGCGTCGGTGCCTGGATCGGCCTTCGTTCGGTGGATTGGGCCGGTTTCGGCATCCGTGGCGTGCCATCTTCGCCCCACGACGTGTTCGTCGGCGGTCTGGGCGCAGTGCCGCGACCGGACACGCTTACGGCGGGTCTCGGCCAGTCCTGGGGCATCGTGGACGGCTTCCACAAGATCTATGCTTGCTGCCAATACGCGCACGCCGCTGTGGAATCGGTGGAAGAATTGCTGGCGCGACGACCGGACGTCGAGGCCGTAAGGGACATCGAGCGCATAGTCGTGGAGACCCATTGGCGTGGGCTTGTTTTAGAGAACAAGCAGCCGGCGACAAGCCTTGCCGCAAAGTTCTCATTGCCGCACATCGTAGCGAGCATCAGCCATCTCCGCCACGCCGGCGCCGAGGCGTTTTCCGCCGTTACTTTGAATGATCCGGCAATCGCTGCGCTGCGCGAGCGTGTGGAGCTTGCGCTCTACCAGCCGGAACCACCCCGCCCCGAGGACCGACCGGCTCGGGTCACCTGGTTTCTGCGGACCGGCGAGCGTCTGGAGGCGGAATGTCGAAGCGCTCGGGGCGGTCCGGACCGCCCGTTCGCGCCGTCGGCAATCCTCGAAAAAGTACGCGGGATTACCGCCCCGGTCTATCCGCGGATGGCTGAAGCCTGCCGAGCCCTGGTCGCCGTCGACGACGCTTTTCTGGACATGACGTGGACCGATGCGGTTGCCCGAATGTGCACCGGCGCGCCGTCGTGACCGCGCCCGAACCGGCACGGGACCGGGCGGAGATCGGGCCCCATCGAGGATCAGCCGGGATGAGCGCTCCGGGGCCCCGAGCCGGCGACGTCTTCCCATTTGGGCATCGCGAGCCTCAATCGCTCCCCGAGCGAAGCGTAGCCGCTGCCGGATAGGCGGCACACCGGGTCGAGCAGCGCCGGATCCACGCGGCCGTTCCTCCACACCCCGGGATCGATGTGTATGTGGACCACGCGGCCGAAAACGAGAGTCGCGTCGCCGAGGGTCGTCTCGTCGACGAACACGCACTCCAAATGCGCTCTGGCTTGCCCGATTCGGGGGGGCGCCACCTTCGCCGAGGGCACCGCCGTCAATCCGCTCCAGTCGAACTCGTCCTCATCGGGAGGGAAGTCAGTCGAGGTGAAGACCATGTCCTCAAGGACTTCCATGGTCACGATGTTGAGCACGAACTCCCCGGTGGCTCGAATGTTTCGCACCGTGTCCTTGACCCCGGTCGAACTGACCATGACATGCGGCGGGTCAGTCGAGACCGCATTGAAAAATGAGTGCGGCGCGATGTTGCGCACGCCGTCCGCGGACAGGCTCGAAATCCAGGCGATCGGCCGCGGAATGACCAGCCCCGTCATCAAGTGGTAGTTGTCCTGGGCCGGCCATTCCGATGGATCGTGCTCCAGCGGCCGGTCGAGCGATTCCGGCGGGCGGGCGTGGGACGATGTCATCCTCGACTCCTCAATGTCGGCGCCGGCGAGGCTCCCGACCCGCGCAATAAACCCACCGCCGCCCGCCGCCGGTTCAGCGACTTGCGCCTCATACCCAGCATGCCCGTCAAGGTGCATGTCCGCACGGAAGAGCGCTCGGATGCAAGCTTCCCGGTCAAGCCGGTGGAGGAATTTTTCGCCCTCGCGCTCCGCGAACAACAGGAGGCGGGATTCAAGGCGGGGGTGCGATGATCGCGGACCGTAACCTCTTCGAAGGGTATCATGGTTGGGTCGAGCACGGCGTTCCGGTCAACGCGAACCTGGTGGCGTGGGAGCCGGAGTTCTCGCGCCACCATGTATGGCTTGGCCTCAATCTCAAGGCAGAGGGCATGGTCCCGTTCGTGCCCACGACGACCGGTTGCCACGTCTCCGTCCAGCCCCGCAGCGGGCCCATGTCGGCCTTGATCCCGTTCACGCGACGGATCGATCCGACCCGCTTGCCGGTCCAACTCTTGTCTTGGCCGGTCCGCATGCCCATCCGGTTGAGTGACGCGGCGGACCCCAACGTCGCCATCGCCGCCATGCAGGCGATGAACGAGAGCATGCGCAATCCGGTCTTCGCCCCCGCCTTCTTCGCCACCCCCTTCGTCCTGGCCGCCGCCGCGGGCGGGATCGCGCCGACGATCGCGGTCAGCGTCCCGATGAACGAGGCGCTGGCCCTGGTCGAGGTTCCACTGGAGAGCGCGCGGGCGCGGCAGGGCTGGAATACCGCGCGCGCCGCGTTCTCCGGCCTCGCGCTTGTGCTCGCAGGGCTAGGCACTCTGCGCGTGGGCAGGTCTCAGGAGCGGTAGCGCTCCGGCACCTGCGGGTTGTTCGCGGGGTTCGTGTCGTGCCTGGCGAGCGATTTCACGACCGCGCCGCCGACCAGCGGCCGCAGATCCGTCTCCAGCGCGTCCGCCTTGTCCCCTTCATAGACCTCCTCGCCCCCGACATGGAGCGAGAAGGATCTGACGTATTTGGCCTTCCTGGCGGGATCCTCGATCGTCGCCCGGGTCCAGGCGTAGAGCGGGTAACCGTCGATCCCGTTCCGCTCCGCTTCCGCGCAATACCCGGCGAAGGCGTCGTACTGGCTGACCAGCGCCGCGCCGTGGCGGGCGAGGATGTCGTTGAGCGGCCCGAGCGCCGGGTCGTCGCTCCCGGCGCGCGCGCCTTCCGCCGCCCCGTCCTCCAGCACGACCCGCAGCTGGTATTGTAGCCGCGCGGCCAGTGCTTCGGTTCTCACCACGACATCGCGCCCCTCAGAAAGAACGTGCGGCCGCGCGCGGAATCGAGCCTGGCGTCCGCCGCGGTCGGGTCCGCCGAATCGACCGAGGGCCCGCGATCCGCGACGTTGAACACGCCGCCGGCCACCGTCATCCCCTTCAGGCCGAGCGGGTCCCGCCAGAGCAGCGCGATGTCGTGCCCGACCCACGCCTTGTACCGTCCGGTCTCCCGGACGTTGTTGAATCCGGACACCGCGTGAACGCTCCAGTTCGCGGTGATGCCGCCGCGGCTCGCCCGGAGCGAGGAGTGAATCCTGTGCCGCGCATAGTCGCCCGGCTGCACCTCGCCGCCGACCCGCGATTCGGCTTCGGTGACGTACAGCCAATTGAGATCGGCCGCGAAGTCCGCCCAACCCGCGTCCCATCGCGCGCCGGCCTGCATGTCGACGCCCGCAACCGTGCTTTCCCCGGTATTGACGATGGGATTGACGATCCTGTCGATCGCACCGTCCCCGCCCAGACGGATGACCTGGGCGCCGTCCGGCAGCTGACCGCTGGCTTCCAGGTCGACGATCTTCTGCGCGCTCATCTGCGCCTCGGTCTCGGACAGCTCAATCCGGAACCAGTCCGCGCTCACCGTGAGGAATCCCAGGTTCGCCTGCGCCCCCGCGCTCAGGGCTTTCGCCTTGTGGGGCTTCAGCTCGCGATTGCCGCCGGTGACCTGTTTCTTCTGGGTGACGTCGCAGTCCGTCGACGGGTCCGTATGCGTCTTCGTATCGCAGACATACGGAAAGCCGACTGATTCCGCCAGGTGCATCGATGACAGCGAGGGCGGCCCCGAGCCCTTGTCCCAGGATCCCCGCACCGTGAACCACCGACCGAACCGGTAGGCGCTCGAGACCTTGTGCGCCTCCGCCGCCCCGACATCGTTGTAACCGTCCCGGCGTCCGGCGAGCGTGACCGTCCAGCCGGGAAGCGGTGGCAGCTCGACTTCGCCGAAGGACGACATCCGCTGACGTTCGCCCTCATACGTCGCGCCGCCCGAGCCTATCGCATCCTCGACGCTGACCGCCCCGCCGGAGCCGAAGGCATGGGTGTGAACGACCTTGCTGTGCTGCCGCAGACGGTCGATCTCGGCCCCTGCCGCCCAGCGCAACTTGCCGCCCGGCAACGCGAACGCGGTGCCGTCGAAGGCCAGTCGCGCCGTCGTGTGCTTCGTGCCCAGCTCGGCATCCTTGCGCAACGAGGTCTCGCGGATCGCCTGTCGGTGCGCCTCGGACCTGCCGGCCGGAGGGTTGCGCGGGTCCTGTACGTAGTAGCTGCCGTCCTCGATCGCCTGCTGGATCGTGCTCTCGCTCACGAAGGTGTCTGCGCGCTCCGTGTCCATGTAACGGTAGCTGCGCAGATGCGCGTCATAGCCGATACCGGCCGGCACCCTGCCCCGAACGCCGAGCGTGAGGTCGTGCTCCTCCAGTCGCGTCCGCCAATTGCGGTTGCTGTGCCCGGTGAAACGGTGATTCAGGAGTACGATGTCGCCATCGGGCGTGACATCGCTCGGAATCAGACCGTCCACCTGGGTATGGTTCAGGGCGAACTGCCCTACCGGTGGGGCGAAGCGCTCGTGGAGGCTGCCCCGCGCGATCCGGGCGTCGAAGTAGAGGTCCCCGTCCTCGCCGAGGGGGTGGTCGAAATTGACGAACAGGCTTTGCCGCCTGAACCGGTTCCTTTCCCAGGAGATGTCGGCATAGGCGAAGCCGCAGCCATCTCCCGGCAAACCCGCCGGGTTCGTCAATTCCGCCGTATAGCCCGGTCCGCTGCAGTCGCCGAGCGAACGCGCGACGATGCCGTCCGACGTGGGAATCAAGAGCGTGTTGCCGCCGATCGAAACGCCCGTCGTATCGGCGAACGAGCCGCCCGGGGTCCACGAGGCGCGGCTGTATTTCCGGTCCTTGCTCGCGACTTCCTGCCGCGAGAAGCCATCGGCGGCGACCGTCAGATGGCCGCGTCCGACCGCGCCGCCCCACAAGACTCCGCCCTGCTCGGCATCGGCGCCCGGCTGTTCGGGGCGCTCGGCGCCGAACGCGACCTCTGTCCCCTCGAAATCGGATCTCAGCACGATGTTGATCGCGCCCGCGATGGCCCCGCCCGCGTGTATGGCGGCGGCGCTGGCCCCCAGAACCTCGATGCGCTCGACGGCCGACAGGGGAAGGTACGTCAGAGTAGTGGACGGAACGCGGCGGCCGTCGATGAGATAGACGCTCCCCGCGACCAGAGCCCGGCGAAGGCCGAAATCGTTATAGGCCGACCGATTGATCAGGTCGGAGACGGTCGCCATGCCCGAGAGCGCGATGTCCTCCCGGTCGATGATCGAAAGCGGCTGCCTCTCGGCCGCCGGGGACCCGGGAATGTTGCTGGCCGCCGAGACCTTGGGATTGGCCCACGCGGGGTCGGTAGGGGCCGCGATGCCCACCGCGACAGCGATCAGGCCGGCGAAGCGGAGGCCGCAGGTTCGCGCCCCCGGAAAGACCGTGGCGATCGTTCGTTTGCAAGAAATCCAAGCATTGCCAACCTGTTTCTGCAAAATCGCTTGAGGCCAATGGTATCGTTTGCAAACCGAAAGTATCAAATAAGAAGAAGCACAAGCGACGGTGTGGGAAAATTTGTCGAGCGCCCGCCGGAAGGCGATTCCTGTAACGCCGCGAGGAAGCCGCCGCCCCGCCCGCGTCTGCGGTCCAGCCTGTCCCGCTCGCGGCCCGAAACCTAATACGCGCTCAGGACGCGCAGCAGTTCGGCCGCCGCCGGGTTGGAATGTTGCTGCTTCACCAGGATCGACCGCGCGGTGGCGCCCGGGCCGTAATAGGCCCTGTTGCGGTCCTTGTCCTCGACGGTCACCGAGCCCTCGAACGAGGCGCCCAGGAACGCGCCGCGCGAGAGCGCGTATGAATAGATGTCGGCGCGGAGGTTGATGGCCGTCGATCCCTCGAAACCGATCCCGACGGGGCCGGCGGCGACGGAAGCGTCGGCGCCGAGCTTGACCTTGGCTTCCAGCATCGAATCGAGGGTCCTGCGCGACATGATCAGGAGGATGACTTGCGAATCCTGGAATCCGATCTGGAGTCCGAAGCTGCCCGTGCCGATGGTAAAGAAGGCCGGATTGCTCCATTCGCCCCCCTCGCCGCGCGCGAGCAGCACGCCGCTGCCGCCCTCTCCGCCGACAATAAAGCCCGCCTTGAGCAGGCTGGGGACGATCAGCACCGCCCTGGCCTTCCTGAGCAGGCCCGGAAGCGGCTTGAGCTCGGGATTGTCGACCATCTTCTCGAGCGTGTGGCGCGCGTTGTCGACCAGGGCCTGCGCGGTCGAGGCCGCCCTCGCCGGGACCGTCCCGGCGACCAGCAGCACGGCCGCCATCAGCATCGCGGCGGCGAATCTTGACGTCTTGTGTCCTGGCATCGAAGTCTCCGACCGAAACGCGTTCACGGGTCCGGCACCCTGTTTGGCTAAGATGGCGGATATTCGTCGATTTGCAAGAATCGCGCGCCGCCCGTCCCGGGCGGCCGGGGAGCGTGGAATGAACGAGAACCAAGTCGATCTCGCCGCCTTGTCCACCCGGAGGCGTCTGCGGCTCGCTACCCTGACCCTGATGCGTTGGGGCGCCATCGGCGGACAGGCGGCCGCGCTGCTGGTGGTGCATTTCGGGTTCGGCTTTCCGGTGCCGCTTCTGGAGGCATTCGTCGTGGTGGGCGCATCGGTCCTCCTCAACATCGTGCTGATGACGGTTCGCCCGGCGCAGGAACGTCTGCGGCAAGGCGCGGCCGCCGGGCTGCTTGCCTTCGACCTGGTCCAGCTCGCCGTCCTCCTCTACCTCACCGGCGGCCTCGGCAATCCGTTCGCGTTCCTTCTGCTCGCACCGGTAACGGTGTCTGCGGTGATCCTGAGCCAGCGTGCCATCGTCGTCCTCTGCGGGATCGCGCTGGCCGCGATCACCCTGCTGGGGTTCTGGCACTTGCCGCTCCCATGGGAGGACGGCGGGTTGACCCTGCCGCCGGTCTACACCCTCGGCGGCTGGGTCGCGCTCGCGGTCGGGATTCCGTTTTTCGCCGCCCTGACATGGCGGGTCGCCGTGGAGGCGCGGCGGATGTCGTACGCGCTTTCGGCCTCGCAGCTCGCGCTGGCGCGGGAACAGCAGCTTACGGCGCTCGGAGGGCTTGCCGCTGCGGCCGCGCATGAGCTCGGTACGCCGCTCGGCACCATCTATGTCGTCAGCCGGGAGCTCGCCCGCGAGCTGCCCGGGGACAGCCCGCACGCGGAGGACATAGAGCTGCTGATCGAGCAGTCGGAGCGATGCCGGCGGATTCTTGCCGAGCTCGGACGCGGGCCCGCCGAGGCCGCGTCCGGACCGTCGTTGACCGAGATGGGGCTGGACGCCGTGATCGAGGCGGCCGCGCTCCGCCACGCCGCGACCCGTATCCGGCTCCGCTTCGACGCCGCGCCGGACGACTCCAGCCCCGACATGCCGCCGCCTTCGGTCCCCAACCTCCCCCAGGTCGTGCACGGGATCGGCAATCTGGTCGAGAACGCCATCCAGTTCGCGGACACCGAGGTTGTCGTGGCCACGCGGTGGAGCGGCGATTACTGGCGCGTTACAGTGTCCGATGACGGCCCGGGGATCGCGCCGCGCCTGCTCGAACGGCTGGGCGAGCCCTATGTCTCGTCGCGGGATTCCGAAGGCGGCCATATGGGACTCGGTGTATTCATCGCACGCACCCTGCTGGAGTTGACCGGCGCGGAATTGACGTTTTCGAACCGGCAGCCGCGGGGCGCCGTGGCGACGGTGACCTGGCCACCCGTTCCGTGGGCGGTCCAGACCGCGATCGTCATCGGACGGGAAGCGATAGCATGAGCGGAGATAGCGAGCCGATGAACGCGGACGGGCGCGACAGAACGCTGTTGATCGTCGACGACGACGCGCCGTTCCGCAATCGCCTCGCGCGGGCCATGGAAGCGCGCGGCTTTCTCTGCGAGCTTGCCGGGTCCGTGGCCGAGGGAGTGGTCGCGGCCAACGAACGCCCGCCCTCCTACGCGGTCCTCGACCTCAAGCTGGAGGACGGCAGCGGGCTCGATATCGTCGAGGCGCTGCGCGATGTGCGGGTCGACACAAGGGTGGTGATGCTGACCGGCTACGGGAACATCGCGACGGCGGTCGCCGCCGTGAAGGCCGGCGCCGTCGACTACCTCGCCAAGCCGACGGACGCCGACACCATAGAGGCAGTTCTGCTCGCCCCGGAAGGCGGCCTGCCGCCACCGCCGGAGCATCCGATGTCGGCCGACCGGGTCCGCTGGGAACACATCCAACGGGTCTATGAGCAATGCGACCGGAACGTGTCCGAGACCGCGCGGCGGCTCAACATGCACCGGCGCACGTTGCAGCGCATTCTCGCCAAGCGGGCGCCGAGGGAGACGCCGGACTAGCGCTACCTGCCGAAAAAAGGTCCGCGGCGCCGGCCGCGGACCTTTGTTTCGAATGCGGCGAGCGCCGCCGTCAGTTTACTTCAGGCTCTTGGGCGCGTCGCCGTTCGCGCGCGCCATCTCGTAAAGCTTGCGCGTGCGCGCGGACGTCTTCTTGTTGAAGCCGATCGCGAAGTTCCACACGCCCTTGACGAAGCCCGCCGTCATCTTCGCCGCGACCTCGGGATTGAGATGGGTCTCCTTGACCCCCTTCTCCTTCATGGTCGCGAGCTCTACCGCGGTGCCCTCGTCGAACTGGGCGGGGACCTCTTTCTCCAGATCGTGCCCCAGCTTGAGCAGGAGCTCCCGGTCGGCCTTCGACAGCTTCTTGAAGCGGTCCATGTTCATCGTCACCGTGTAGGGCGAGACGCCGAAGCGCGGCCGCATCATGTACTTGGCGACTTCGTACCACTTGAACTGGACGGCGCCTTGGACCGGCCATGCCGCGCCCTCGACGACCCCCTTCTGGAGCGCCGAATAGATCTCGCCGCCGTTGAGGTTCACCATCGACCCGCCGAGCGGAACCACGATCGGGGTGTAGAACCCGTTGGCGCGGATCTTGCGGCCCTTGAAAGGCTGCATGCTCTTCGGATCGACCGGTTTCTTCAGCATGACGTGGAAGACGTCGGCGCCGGTTCCGCCCACAGCGTGCACGATCATCTTCTGGTTAAAGCGCTGCATCTCCTCGTCGAAGTACTGCCAGTAGCCCTTCTTGCGCCAATCCTCGGTATCGGCGTGGAGGGCGAAGGCGGCCATCGGAACGCCGGTCGAACCGATATAGTAGGGCCCGACCGAGAGGTTCAGATCGAAGATGCCGCGCGAGACCGGCTGGAACTGCTGGCGCGACTTGATCACCTCCGGGCCCGAGAACGTCATGGTGATGCGGCCGTCGGTCGCCTCTTTGACCTTCTTCCCGTAGGCGTAGCCGATCAGGACCGTACCCTGGACCCGGTCGTCCCACGCGGTCAGGTATTTGAGCTTGATCTTCTCCGCCGACGCGAGCGTCGGCGCGACCGCCACCATAGCGGCGGCCGCGATTGCGATACGGAACTTCATGGTTCACGTGCTCCCATTCTTGTCTGGCCGGACCGGATCTTCCGCCCCGTCTCCCGAGCAGACGACTTTACCGATTATCCCGTACCGTACAACCGCGCCGCGCCTGCCGGGCGCGTTCACATGCCGGGGTCGATCCGGCGCTGAAGCCGCCCGGCGGCGGCCAGCGCGAAGCGGACGATCTGGCGCCGTTTGCGGTTACCGTTGACCGGCACCGGCGCCGCTTCCCGCCGGATCGCGCCGCCATAGGCATCGGCGACGATGACCCCGCAATCGCCGGGCAGCAGACGGTCCGGGAACCGCTCGGACACCCCGAAATAGAAACGGTCGCAGAACGGCAGGTATTCGCGCCACTTTCGGTCGCCGCGGAAATCCGCGACCGAAGACTTGACCTCGACGACGACGAACTCCGCCTCGTCGTTAAGCCCGATCACGTCGACCCTGCGGCCGTTGGTCAGGCGGAATTCGTACAGCACGGCGTAGCCGAGGTCGGTCAGCAACCGGGCGACGCCGCGCCGGATGCGGGCTTCGTCAGCGTCGCCCCCCCGAGTGCCGGGCGCGAAGGCGGTGTCTGGCATCGGCCTCGTCGAACCGGGAACAAAGCACGATCATAGCAAAACGGGACATAACGTGAACGATTTCATGTTTCCCGGCCGGGGAGCCGATGACGGTAGCGAGGCGCGGCGGGCTGTGGCAGGTTCGCCGCCGATGACCGGCCGCAACCCCGCAGGCGAGCCCGGCCCCGCGACGTCCATCCTCCAGGTGCTGCCGGCGCTGAACGTGGGCGGCGTCGAGCGCGGAACCGTCGAGATCGCGCAAGCCATCGCCGAAGCCGGCTGGCGCGCCATCGTCGCGTCCTCCGGCGGCCCGATGGTCCGCGACGTCGAACGGGCCGGCGGCGAGCATGTCACCCTTCCCCTCGACAGCAAGAATCCGCTCACGGTGTGGCGGAATGCGGGCCGCCTCCACCGGCTGATCCGGGAACGGGGTATCTTGATCGTGCATGCGCGGAGCCGGGCGCCGGCGTGGAGCGCCTGGTATGCCTCCGGGCGCGGCGGCGTGCGTTTCCTCACCACGTTTCACGGCTTCCATTCGGCGCGCACGCGGCTCAAGCGCCGCTACAACTCGGTCATGACGCGGGGCGAACGCGTGATCGCTGCATCCGCGTTCATGGCCGACCACATCGTCGAAACTTACGGGGTGCCGCGATCCCGTCTCAGGACCATCCCCCGCGGCATCGACCCGGAAGTCTTCGATCCCGCGCGGGTATCGGCCGGGCGCGTGGGGCGGCTGCGCGAGGCGTGGCTCAAGGGCCACGACGGACCGGTGGTCATGCTCCCCGGGCGCCTATCGCGCTGGAAGGGGCACGCGACGGCGGTGGAGGCGATGGCGCTTCTGGGCCGCCCGGATGTCCGTTGCCTGTTCGTCGGCGGCGGGGCGGAAGAGGGCGGTTACGGCGCGGTCGTGCGGAAGGCGATAGACGATGCCGGTCTCTCCGGCCGGGTGCGGTTCGTCGGCATGTGCGACGACATGGCGGCCGCCTATCTCCTCGCCGATGTCGTCCTGATGGCCTCCACCGAACCCGAGTCATTCGGCCGCGTGGCCGTCGAGGCGCAGGCGATGGGCCGGCCCCTGGTCGCGGCGGAACACGGCGGCGCGCGCGAGACCGTCATTAACGGCGAAACCGGCTGGCTTGTGCCGCCGGGCGGCGCCGACGCGCTGACCCGCGCGATCTCGGAAGCCCTCGACCTTCCGCCCGATAGGCGCCGCGCAATGGCGGAAGCCGCGATGCGTCACGCCCGGGCGCGGTTTACCCTGGAAGCGATGCGCCGCGACACGCTCGCGGTCTACAGGGAGCTTCTGGACGAAGCGCCCGGGATAGACGCCCGACCTCCGCGTTGACGCCGCCCCGCGCCACCCTATCATCGGCGCCGACGGAAACGGGGTTTCAAGCCAGGTAGCGGTAATTTCATGGCGGAAAAGAGACAGTTGCGCCTCGGCGCTTTCATGCGGCCGGTGACCATCCACACCGGCTCGTGGCGCTATCCCGGCGCCTATGCCGACGCCAATTTCAACTTCAAGCACATCAAGCGCTTCGCTCAAACGCTCGAACGCGGGCGGTTCGACGCCTTCTTCATGGCCGACCACCTGGCCGTGCTCAACATGCCGATGGACGCGCTCAAGCGGAGCGCGACCGTCACCTCCTTCGAGCCGATGACGCTGTTGCCGGCGCTCGCCATGGTGACCGAGCATCTCGGGCTGATCGCCACCGGCTCCACCACCTATGACGAGCCCTACCACGTCGCGCGGCGCTTCGCTTCGCTCGACCATATCAGCGGCGGGCGGGCGGGGTGGAACGTGGTGACCACCTCGAACCCCGATGCGTCGCGCAATTTCGGCCGCGAGGACCATCTCGAACACGGGCTGCGCTACAAGCGCGCGCGCGAGTTCTTCGACGTCGTGACCGGTCTGTGGGACAGCTGGGAGGACGACGCGTTCCTGCGCGACCAGGAGACCGGAATCTTCTTCGATCCCGGCAAGCTCCATGTGTTGGCGCACAAGGGCGAGTATTTCGACGTGCGCGGCCCGCTCAACATCGCCCGGCCGGTCCAGGGCTGGCCGGTCATCGTCCAGGCGGGGGCGTCCGACGCGGGGCGCCAGCTCGCCGCGGAGACCGCCGAGGCGGTGTTCACCTCGCAAAGCAATCTCGAAGCGGGGCAGGCGTTCTACGCCGACGTCAAGGGACGGATGGAAAAGGCGGGGCGCGATCCCGACCAGATGAGGATCCTGCCGGGCTGCATGGTGGTGGTGGGCGACTCGCTCGACGAGGCGAAGGAAAAGCGCGCCCTGCTCGACAGCAAGGTCCATTTCGACAGCGCGGTCGCCTCGCTCTCGATCTCGCTCGGCCACGATGCGTCGAAATTCGACCCCGACGGCCCGCTGCCGGAGATCCCGGAGAGCAACCAGACCAAGTCGGGGCGCGAGCGCTCGATCCTGCTGGCCAGGCGCGAGAACCTCACGGTGCGCCAGCTCGCCCAGCGCCTCGGCGGCTATTCCGGGCTCTGCATCCTCGGCACGCCGGAATCGATCGCCGACGAGATGGAGGATTGGCTTGAGACGAGGGGCAGCGACGGGTTCAACCTGATGTTCCCCTATCTGCCCGAAGGGCTCGATGACTTCGTCGACCGCGTCGTGCCGATCCTGCAGCGGCGCGGGCTGTTCCGCACCGAGTACGAAGGGGCTACGCTACGGGAGAATCTGGGGCTGAATAGGCCCCGGAACCGCCACGTCACGGCGAAAGGCTGATCGGATGCCGAAAGTCCTCGACGATGCCCAGATGGAGCAGTGGCGGGACACGGGCGCGGTCTGGCCGGTCGATCTGATGTCGGCGGAGGAAGCGGACTCTCTCCGGGCGCGCTACCAGGCGCTGGACGAAAGCACCGAGGGCGGCGCGCAATCGCGCTACCGGATCAAGGCGCATCTTCCCTTTCCCTGGCTCTGGGACGTGATCCGGCGGCCGCGCCTGATGGATGCGATCGAGGATCTGCTGGGCCCCGACTTCGTGTGCTGGGGCTCGTCCTTCTTCGCCAAGAAGGCGCACGACCCCAGCTTCATCTCATGGCACCAGGATTCGACCTATTACGGGCTCGAGCCCCCGGAATCGGTCACCGCGTGGATCGCGTTCACCGACGCGACCAGCGAGGCGGGCTGCATGAAGATCGTCGCGGGCTCGCATCTCGGCCCGGAGATCCTGGTCCACGACGAGATCCCCGACCCCGACAACATGCTGGTGCGGGGCCAGACGGTGCGCCACGTGGACGAAGGCCTCGCCGTCGAGATGCCGCTCGCCGCCGGCCAGATGTCGATCCACCACAACAAGACCATCCATTCCTCGGAGCCCAACCGGGCCGATTGGCCGCGCATCGGCTTCGCGGTCCATTTCGCGGCCACCGGCGTGCGCCAGGCGCAGTTCGACGGCGCGACGGCGATCCTTCTGAGAGGCAGCGACCCGGCGGGCAACTGGCTGCCCGATCCCGAACCGAAAGAGGCCTTCGACCCCGCCTGTCTCGCCGCCCTCGACGTGGCCTGGACGCGCTACCAGACGGCGATGCGGGCGCAGCGGTAGCCGGCGCGGCCGGTCCGGGAGGCGTCCCTCGATACGGCGCTGGTGCGCCTACTCGGGATGAGGAAGCATTAGGAAGCCCTCACCCTGAGTAGCCGCGAAGCGGCGTATCGAAGGGGGCTTATCCGGATAGCTTGACGGCAGTGGGTTCGCGTGGCGCGGATCGGCGTCCGCCCTCCCCCGGCCCCTCCCGCAAGCGGGAGGGGGGAAAGTAAGGAGGAGCGGGCAAGGGAACTCCCTCTCCCCTGCGGGGAGAGGGTCGGGGTGAGGGGCTGAACCGTCCCCCGCGAACCGGGCGCCTGCCCACACCTCTGTCAAGCGCTCCTATCGAAGGGCGGGCAGGCTATCCCAGGTGGCGGCGGAAGAACCTCGCCAGGGGATCGAAGGACGCCGCCGTCGACCGCACCGCCTGCTCGATATAGAGCACCTCGATCTCGCCCCCGGCTGCGCGGTAGTTGCGCGCGAAGCGTTCGGGCTCGTTGACGTCGGCATCGCTGTCGAGGTCGCGGTAGTCGTGCACCTCGTCGGGCCGGCCCTGCACCCAGAGCGCGGGCGGGGTCTCCACCTGCTCGCCGCGTTCCAGCGCGAGCGTCGGGCTGCCCTCGGCCATCGCCTCCTCGGTGACCCAGTAGCGGTCATGGCATTCCGGGATTTCCGCGACCCAGTCCGGCGGGACCGGGCGCGCCTGCACGCGCCTGGCGTGGCGGTAGCGCGACAGCGGGTTGATCACCGGCCACGACATGCCGACGCAGCGGACACGCGCGTCGAATTCCCCGGAAACGCCGTCGAGAGGGATCGCGGCGTAGCGCGGATCGTCCGGCCGCATCGCCGCCAGCATCGCCAGATGGCCCCCGCTCGACTGGCCGGACAGGCCGACGCGGTCCGGATCCGCGCCGTACTCGCCCGCATGCGCCTTGAACCAGCGAATGGCGTAGTTGATGTCGACGAGCGAGGCCGGATAGCCGTCGCCGGCATGGCGGAAGTCGATCGCCGCCGCGACGATGCCGGCATCGGCCAGCGCCTCGTCCCGGTCCCGGCAGGTGGTGAGGTCGCCCCTGTTCCAGGCGCCGCCGTGGAGGTCGATCACCGCCGGAAACGGCCCGTCGCCCTCGGGTGCGAACACGCGCATCGCCAGCGGCTGGCCGCCGTGATGGAGATACGCGATGTCGGTGGTCGCGATGGTGCGGACGTCGCTCGCCATGGCCGGTCTCCTGCTCGAAGGTCTCGGGCCGATGGTACGCGGGTTGGACCTCCCGGCGAAAGCCCGGCGGTTTCGCCGCGTCGCGATTCGCCTTACCCTCCTGCGGTCGGACAAGGCCCAATCACGAGCAGCGGGGATTGAAATGAGTCTGATCGAAACCGGCGCCGCCGCGCCGTCGTTCTCGATGGTCAACCAGGACGGCATGACGGTAAGCCTCGACGACTTCGCGGGCCGTTATGTCCTGCTCTGGTGGTATCCGAAGGCTTCCACGCCCGGGTGAACCGTCGAAGGCAAGGGGTTCCGTGATCGAATCCAGGATTTCAGCGACAGGAACGCGGCCATCCTTGGGGTGAGCTTCGACAGCACCGAGGCGAACAAGAGGTTCAAGGACACGCAGGCCTTCCCCTACGACCTGCTGAGCGATCTGGACAAGTCGGCGAGCATCGCCTACGGCGTGGCAACCGCGGAGGACGCCAGGACGCCGCGCAGGTCGGTGCTGATCGGACCCGACGGCAATATCGCCCGATCCTACGCCGCGGTGAAGCCGGCCGACCACCCGGATCGGGTGCTGGCCGACCTCGACGCGCTCAGCGGGTGACGAGCGCTTCCTGGGTGACGTTGGGGTCGGCGTAGCCCTTGATCCAGAACCGGATCGCCTCCCAGCATACCGGGTCGCGGTCGCACTCCGGTACCGGATCGCGCTGCCAGTAGTTGTATTCGTCCACGCCGCGGCACAGCACCGCCGTCCGGTTGGCAAGGTTGCAGCGCACATGGGTCGGCAGATAGGTGAACGACATGCCGAGCCGGCGGTCGTTCGAACGGTTGGGCGCCGAGCCGTGCACCAGCCGTTCGTGGTGGAGCGAGAACTGCCCCGCCTTGAGTTCGAGCTTTACCGCCTTCGAGTCGTCGATCTCCTCGATGGTCTGGCCGCGCGCCAGCAGGTTGTTGTCCGCGTAGGTCTCGACATGGACGAAGTCGGGCTCCTTGTGGGTGCCCGGGATAATCTGCACGCAGCCGTTTTCCTCGTTGGAATCGGTAAAGCCGAGCCAGAGCGTGATCACCTCATGCGGTTCGAGCCCGTAATAGGCGGAATCCTGATGCCAGGAGACTTGCTTGCCGTCGCCGGCGTTCTTGAACCACAGCGTCGACAGATAGAGCAGGATGTTGGGCCCGATCAGGTCCTCGACCGCGTCGAGGATTTTCGGATGGTGGGCCAGCTCCCACAGCCACATGAAGCCCAGATGGACCTTGACCCGCAGGTGCTTGTGGATGTCGTCGTCGATCTCGGCCTCGAAGGCCTCGAACCTGGCCCGGGCCTCCGCCGCCTCTTCCGCGGTCAGGCAGTCGAAGGGAAAACAATACCCCTCGTTCCAGAACTGGTCGGTCTCGGCCTGCGTCAGGATCTTGGGCATGGCGACCCTCCCGGGGCGGTTGGCATGCTTATTGTGCCGCCGAACGGAACCCGGCGAAAGCCCCGTGCGGCGTCTAGACCCGCTCCATCACCATGGCGATGCCCTGGCCCACGCCGATGCACATGGTGCAGAGCGCGTAGCGGCCGCGGCGGCGTTCCAGCTCGTAGAGCGCCGTGGTGGCGAGCCTCGCCCCGCTGCACCCCAAGGGATGGCCGAGCGCGATCGCGCCCCCGTTCGGATTGACCCGCTCGTCGTCGTCGGCGATCCCGAGGTCGCGGGTCACCGCGAGCGACTGCGCGGCGAAGGCCTCGTTGAGCTCGATCACGTCGATATCGTCGAGCGAGAGGCCGGCGAGCTCCATCGCCTTGCGGGTCGCCGGCGCCGGGCCGATCCCCATGATCCGGGGCGGAACCCCGGCGGTCGCCGCGCCCACGATGCGCGCCCTGGGAGTCAGCCCATGGCGTTTGGCGGCGTCCTCATCCGCCACGATCAGCGCCGCCGCGCCGTCGTTCACGCCCGACGAGTTGCCGGCGGTCACCGTGCCGTCCTTCCGAAACGCCGGGCGCAGCTTCGCCAGCGTCTCCAGCGTGGTGTCGCCCCTCGGGTGCTCGTCGGCCGAAACCACGATCGGATCGCCGCGGCGCCGCGGGACGGTCACCGGGACGATTTCCGGCTCCAGCCGACCCGCCTGCTGCGCGTCCCTGGTCTTGTGCTGACTCCAGAGCGCGAACCGGTCCTGGTCCTCGCGCGTTATCTGGCGTTCCTCGGCGAGGTTTTCCGCCGTCTCGCCCATCGCGTCGACCCCGTAGGCCTCTTCCATCTTCGGGTTGACGAAGCGCCAGCCGATCGTGGTGTCGTAGACCTCGGCCTTGCGCGAGAACGGCTGCTCGGCCTTGCCCATCACGAAGGGCGCGCGCGACATCGACTCCACCCCGCCGGCGATGGTCAGCCCCGCCTCGCCGGTGCGGATCACGCGCCCGGCCTGGGATACCGCCTCCAGCCCCGAGCCGCAGAGCCGGTTGACGGTCGCCCCGCCGACCTCGACCGGAAGCCCGGCCAGCAGCCCCGACATCCGCGCGACGTTGCGGTTGTCCTCGCCCGCCTGGTTGGCGTTCCCGAAATAGACGTCGTCGACCTCTTCCCAGTCGACCTGGCCGTTGCGTTCCATCAGCGCCGCGATCGGGACCGCGCCGAGATCGTCCGCGCGCACCGCGCTCAACGCACCGCCGTAGCGGCCGATCGGGGTTCTCACGGCGTCGCAGATAAAGGCTTCGGTCATCGCGGCGGCTCCTCGGCTCGAACAGGTCTCGTCGTGGCGGGCAAACTAGAGCATGCGGGGTTCGGGTTGAAGCGGAGCCGACGCCGCATGTCCCGACTCTGCCCGCAGCCGTTCCGTCAGTATCGTCGCCGATATCGTGTAGAACTCCTGCATGCCGCTTCGCATCCTCCACCTGCCCATGACGCGCCTGCTTCTCGCCGTCGCCTCGATGGCGGTCTTTTTTCTCCTACCCCTGCCGACAGTCGCCGACATGCGCTTCGCCCGCCTGTCCGAGCCGGGCATCGTCGCCGTCGTGCGCCACGCTCACGCGCCCGGAACCGGCGATCCCGCGTCGTTCACGCTCGACGACTGCGCCACCCAGCGCAATCTCGGCGCGCGGGGCAGGCAACAGGCGCGAGAGATCGGCGCGGCGATCCGCGCCGCCGGGGCGATCGTCGACCGCGTCCTCACAAGTCAATGGTGCCGTTGCCGCGACACGGCCAGGCTCCTCGAACTCGGGCCGGTTGAGGACCTGCCGGCGCTCAACTCGTTTTTTCGGAACCCCGCCCGCGCCGACCGCCAGACCGCCGACTTGCGGCAATTCCTGTCCAGTCTGCCGCCGGGAGCGACCGTTATCCTGGTCACCCACTACGTGAACATCGAGTCGCTCACCGGCCGGGGGGTCGCCTCGGGCGAGGTCTTGCTGCTCGAGATCGGGCGCGCTGGCACGATCTCCGTAGTAGACGAAATCCTCATCGCTCCGCAACGCTGAGATCGCACCCGGCACGGCAGGTAAATTCGCGAGTCGGGGCGCTGCATTCGACGCGAGCTCATCGTCGGCGACGGGCATCTGGCGAGGTAGCGATAAGGCGGGTTACCCTGCGAGGAACCCTGCCGTCGATGAACAGCAAGCCCAGGCCGATGATCGCGGCCCCGGCAATCTCGAACGCGAGGATCGGCTCGGCGAGGAACAGGTTTCCGAGCAGCAGCGCGGTCGCCGGCATCAGCAGCGTGACCAGCATGACGTTGCTGCCCCCGGCGCGGACGAGAATTTCGAAAAAGACGATGTAGGCGAGCGCGGTCCCGAACAAGGCCAGCGCGCCCAGGGCCAGCCAGATCCCGACTCCGGGCATCGGCAGCGTCCACGGCCGATCGACGACGGCGACCGCGACCGCGATGACGATGGTCGATGACACGAGCTGGCAGGTCGCGGAGCTGAGCGGCGCAACGTCGGCTAGGTGACGGCGGCCCCAGAGCGCGGCAAAACCGTAGCTCAGCGCGGCGGAAAGGCAGAGGCCGATCCCCACGAGCCTCGCATCTTCCGAAAGCGCGTCCGGGCGCGCGATAACCGCCACGCCGACGATTCCCAGCAGCACGCCGGTCGCTCGATACGCCGACAGCCTCTCCTCTCGGAACGACGCCATCACCAGGGCGGTAAACAACGGCGTCATGGCGTTCATGATGGACGCCAACCCCACGCTGACCATGGTCTGCCCTGCATTCAGGAGGCTGAACGGCAGCACGTTGTTGAGCAGGCCCATGACCAGGAAGGGCGTCCAGGCGGAGAAGCCGCGCGGCAGCGCGTGGCCGAGAAACCATGACAGCGCCAGGAGCGCCATCGCCGCGATGCCGACACGGGCCAGAACCACCGTCAGCGGCGGGAGTTCGGTCACCGCGACGCCGACGCAGAAGAAGGCGCCACCCCACAAGACGGAAAGCAGGATCAGGAGGCCCCACTCCGTGCGGTTCATGGTCTTGGGTTCCTGCATGCAAAATCCCGGCAAGTCCCGGCCCGGCGGCCGCTACGGTCACGGCGGCACGATCGCAGGACGATGCCGGGCTCGTCATTCCGAATCTTGCTGCGGCGATCGAACGCTTCGGCCGATCGGATACACTCCGGCGCTTCCCGGAACGATTGTCGGCCTCCTGCTCGTCAAGTTATCGATTTAAGCCCCGGTCGAAGGGCCTGTACCGAGCTTGTCGAATGACGCACCCTCAGCCGTCCACCGACACGAACAGGCTTTCGACCGGCATCGCCTCGGCGATGAAGTGCTGATCGTGCAGATAGCGCACCAGCGCCTCCAGGGTCGGGCGGTTGGGCTCGACGCCGTAGGGCCACGGATCGCCGTCGTCGAAGATTTCGTCGATCTCTTCCAGGTCGGAGACCAGGAACGGCAGCATGTAGCGCTGGGCGGCGGAGATCCGCATCCGTTCGAGCGCCAGCGCCTTCGACGCCTCGCAGGCGTCGTACAGGGATTTGGCGATCCACGGGTGCGCCTCGTGGATTTCCCGCTTGATCGCCACGAGATGCATGATCGGGTGGATCCGCCGGGTGCGGTAGAGATCCTTCTCGACCTCGCGGAAATCGGGAAACAGGCGCACCACGTCCGCGTGGGTACGGAGCGATTCCGGCAGCCGCGAACCGAGCAGCGCGTCGATCTCGCCGTCGGCCAGCATGTCGCTCAAGGAGCGCCCGGTCTCGTTCTGCGCGATACGCGCCGGTTTGAGAAGCGGCGGCGCCGACGGCGTGCCGTGCGTGCCGACCTTCTCCACGGCGCCCTGGACCCACTCGACGGTCGAGAGGTCGACGCCGTAATCCTCGGCGAGATGGCCGCGGCACCAGACCGCGGCGGTCTGGGTGTACAGCGGGACGCCGATCCGCTTCCCCTCCAGGTCCTTCGGCCGGGCGATGCCGGCATTCCGGTTGATGCAGAAGAAGCCGTGGCGATAGGCCTTGGACGGGAACACCGGAATCGCGACGAAGCGCCGGTCGCCCGCCGCCGTCATCGAGATGAACTCCGACGAGGAGAGCTCCGAGACGTCGAAGGCGTTCTCGCCCATCATACGGTCGAAGATCTCCCGCGGCGCGTCGATTCCGATGAAGTCGAGGTCGATCCCCTCGGGCGCGACCTCGCCCGACTTGAGCGCATCCATGCGGTCGTAGTTGCCGCAGGCCAAGCTGAGCTTGAGAGCCATCTCCGTCCCCGTCCTGTGTCGCCCGCCGCCGTTCTAGGGTAGCTTCGCCGGAGCGTCCAGCGCCACGCCGAACAGGAGCGGTCGATACCCATGTCCGACAGGTTTGCCAGCTACGAGCGCCTCGACTTTGCCCGCCCGGAGCCCGGGATCCTCGAAATCGTCCTGAACAACCCGGGACGCTTGAACGCGGCCGACGCGGCGATGCATGCCGAGCTCTCCCGGGTCTGGACGGATGTCGACCGGGATCCCGATACGCGGGTGGCGCTGATCCGGGGCGCGGGCGATGCGTTCTCGGCCGGCGGCGATCTCGACCTGGTCGAGGAGATGACGCTCGACTACGAGACCCGGATCCGCGTCTGGCATGAGGCGAAGGACATGGTCTACGGCATGATCGAGTGCTCGACCCCGGTGGTCTCGGCGATCAGGGGGCCGGCGGTGGGGGCGGGTCTGGTCTGCGCGCTGCTGGCCGATATTTCGGTCGCGGCGAAGACCGCGCGGCTGATCGACGGCCACACCAGGCTCGGCGTCGCGGCGGGCGATCACGCGGCGATCGTCTGGCCGCTCCTCTGCGGCATGGCCAAGGCGAAATACTACCTGCTGCTCTGCGAGGCGGTGAGCGGCGAGGAGGCGGAGCGGATCGGCCTGGTCTCGCTCGCCGTCGACGACGACGCGGTGTTCGAGACCGCCTACGACGTCGCCCGCAAGCTCGCCCGCGGCGCGCCGAGCGCGATCCGCTGGACCAAGCACACGCTCAACAACTGGCTCAGGATGGCGGGCCCGACCTTCGATGCCTCGCTGGCGCTCGAATTCCTCGGCTTCGGCGGCCCCGAGGTCCGGGAAGGCGTCGCCAGCCTGAAGGAGAAGCGCCGCCCCGACTTCATCGGCGGCTGAGGCTAGAGCCTGTCCGTTTTAGTTGGAAGCGCTTCCACCGTTCTCTCCCGTCATGGTCGGCGAAGGCCGACCATCCACGTTTTGTTTTTGTGCGCCCGTCGCCTCAGAAAAAACTCGTGGATGGTCGGCCTTCGCCGACCATGACGCAGGGGAGGCAAAGGCAGCAACGCTTCCATCTAAGACGGACAGACTCTAGAACCGGCCGATCGGAATCGTGTAGGTCAGCGCGAGAGTCTCGGTGCCGGGGTTAACGTCGCCGAACGCCTCGGCGTGCGAGATGTGGTGGAACGAGACCCCGATCCTGGATCCGTCGTCCAGCCTGTAATGGACATCGAACCCGGAGCGGAACTGGACCGCGCTGCCGAGATCCTTGCCGCTGCCCTCGACGGGATAGGCGGCGAGCGAGAGGTTCAGCGAGACCAGCAGGCGCCCGGCGAAGAGAACGTCGTGGCGGACGCCGCCATAGCCCAATATGCCGCCGTCGGTCGTCCCGGCCATTCCGAAGAGCGGCCCGGTGCGCATCCCGAACAGCGCCGGCCTGTATTCGATCCGGAAGAGCCCCGCGGTGTCTTCTCCGTCCACCGCGTCGAACACGCCGGTGCCGAAGGTGAGGACGTCGGGCTCCTTGTCCTGGGGCGGGTCCGTGGCCAGGCTGTAGGCGAGAAACGCCGCGCCGCCCAGCATGATCCCGGTTGCGGCCTTGTCGGCGCGCGCGGCCCCGGGAACAGCCATCGCGACGGCGACGACCAGCGAAATCGCGATGGCAAGATGACGATATCCAGACACGCGGCCCTCCCCCAATGGCCGTCCATCCTAGGCACCGGCGAAGCTGGTGCAATCGGCGCCGGGCGGCGATAACCTGCGTCGCCGCGGAGGAGGCGGCGAACGCCGATGGATCACGCCGCGACACAGCGCGAATCCCCAACGGCCGGGCGGCGAAACCTGCTCGTCTTCTGCGCGGTCTCGGCGATCGCGGGCGCGGTCCTCTACCGGTTTCCTTCGATCGACCTGTTCTTCGCCGGCCTGTTCCACGACCCCGGGAGCGGTTTTCCGGCGGCGCGCGACCCGGATGCCCGGGCGATCCGCAAGGCCTTCATCTGGGTCGGCTACGTCGTGTTCGCGGGCCTTCTGCTCTCGGTCTCCGCCCGTCATCTCTGGGGCCGCTACCTGTTCGGCCTCACCCGGCGATCGATCTGCTTCCTCGTCGTGTTCTCGATCCTCGGGCCCGGGCTGATCGTCAACCACGTCTTCAAGGACCATTGGGACCGCGCCCGGCCGCGCGCCATCGTGGAGTTCGGCGGCGAAAAGACATTCACCCCGCCGCTGGCCGTCGCGGATCAGTGCGAACGCAACTGCTCCTTCGTCTCCGGCGAGGCGAGCTACGGCTTCGCCTATGCCGCGCTCGCGTTTCTCGTGGCGCCGCGCTGGCGGCGGCGGGTATTCTGGGCGGCGGTCGGGTTCGGCTCGGTCGTGGGGGCGTTCCGCATGGCGATGGGCGCGCATTTCCTGAGCGACGTGTTCTTCGCCGGCGTGTTCGTCATCGCCATGGCCTGGTACGCCCATCGCGAGATCGTCCTGCGCCGCAGGCTCGACCGTACGATGGACCGATTGGCGGATTTCTTCGGAATTCCGCGCGATCCGGTTCCGGCACAACGGATTACGGAAGGGTAACGGGAATGGCGGTTTATCGCGGCTTCGACCAGGAAACTCTCGACACGGAATACCGGGCGCGCGGCACGGTGCCGCTGGAGGTGTTCGAGGCGGCAATCGGGCGCTACGCCTCCGACAGCGCCCGGGCGCGCGAGACCCTCGAATGCCGGGAAGACGTGCGCTACGGCGAGAGCGCCGACGAGGTGGTCGACATCTTCCCGGCCGGTGCCGGCGCGCCCGTCCTGTTCTTCATCCATGGCGGCTACTGGCGGATGCTGAGCCAGAAGGAAAGCGCCTTCATGGCCGAGTGCTTCGTCGGGCTCGGCGCCGCCGTGGTGACGGTCAATTACAGCCTCGCTCCGGGGGCCAGCCTCGACACCATCGTCGCGCAATGCCGCCGGGCGCTCGCCTGGACCTACGGGAACGCCGCTTCGTTCGGCGCCGATCCGGACCGGATCTTCGTGACTGGGAGCTCGGCCGGCGGGCACCTGACGGGCGCGATGATCTCGGGGGGGTGGCACGCGGATTTCGGTGTGCCCGAGGACATCGTCAAGGGCGCCTGCGCGCTTTCCGGCATCTTCGATCTGGAACCGATCCGGCTCTCGGAGGTCAACGAGTGGGCGAAGCTCGACGAAGCGGCGGCGCGGCGCTTGAGCCCGGTCCACAATTTGCCGGAGAGGGGCTGCCCGCTGGTCGTGTCCTACGGCGGCAACGAAACCTCGGAATTCAAGCGCCAGACCGACGACTACGCCGCCGCCTGGCGCGCGAAGGGCTTCGCCGCCGAGTATGTCGATCTGCCGGAGACCAACCATTTCGACATCGTCTTCGAATATCGGGACCCGGACGGGCGACTGACCCGCGCGGTGCGCGCCGCGATGGGATTGTGACCCCGGGAGAGAGCGGGAGGCCGAGATGGGCAGGATACTGAGCGCCAAACAGGTCGCCGCCTTCGAGCGGGACGGCTATGTCTTCCCCGTCGAGGCGATGAGCGCCGAGGATGCGCAAGCGCTGGGCCGCCGGATCGAGGACTACGAGCGCGAGACGGGCGTGGACGCGACCAAGCGGCTTCGCGTCAAGGGCCATCTCGTCTTCCCCTGGCTGGTCGAGCTCGCGCGCCATCCCGCCATCCTCGACGCGGTCGAGGACCTGCTCGGCCCGGATATCCTGGTCTACATGTCGACCTTCTGGTTCAAGGGCGCGGGCGATCCGTCCTACGTGTCCTGGCACCAGGACTCGGCCTATTACGGCCTCGACCCGCACGAGGAGGCGACGGTCTGGTTCGCCTTCAGCGATTCCACGCCGGAGAGCGGCTGCGTCCGGGTGATTCCGGGTAGCCACCGCGGCGAGGAGCTGGTCCATGTCGAGACCTACGACAAGGACAATTTGCTGTCGCGCGGCCAGACGCTGGAGGGGATCGACGACTCGGGCGCGGTCGACCTCGTGCTCCGCGCCGGGCAGTTCTCGATCCACCACGAGCGCCTGGTGCACGGCTCGGAGCCCAACCGCAGCGCGTGGCGCCGGATGGGGATTTCGTTCATCTACATCCCGACCCATGTGCGGTCCGCGATCGGCCGGCGCGCGGCGCTGCTGGTCAGGGGCCGGGACCGCCACGGCAACTGGGACGCGGACCCGGTGCCGCGCTTCGATCTCGATCCGGTCTGCGTCGAGACCATGGAACGGAGCCTCGCCGGCTACATGGACCGCGCGGTGGCGCAGGAAGCGACCCGGGAGGCGTAGGTCGGGGGCTTACAAAGAAGGGTTGAGGGGTGGGAGATCCACGACATTTCTTCCGTCATGCCCGGACTTGTTCCGGGCATGACGACAGGGGATGGACGCCGGGTCGACCGTGACGGGCGGCGGGACGGGGCGGCGTTCCCATCGCCGAACGCACCCGCCCACCGCCTGTCAACCTTTCGGGGTAATCCCCTATCGAAGGGCGGGTGCCCCGGCGCGCTTGCGGGGCCGCGGCATCCGGCGGATACTTTAGCCGAACCCGCGAGGAGGAGACGCGGAATGGACGGAACGAGCGGTTTCCCCGCCAATGGCAGCGTCGCGGGCGCGCCGGCCGATCTGGTGTGGCCGGCCGACGAGTGGCAGGTGCCGGATTGGGTCTATACCGACCGGCGGATCTACGAGCGCGAGCAGGAGCGCATCTTCTTCGGCCGGCACTGGAACTTCGTCGGCCTCGAATGCGAGGTGCCGAAGCCGGGCGACTACATCCGCTCCTATGTCGGCGAGGTCCCCGTCGTCGTCACCCGCGACATGGAGAACGGGTTCCACGTCTTCGAGAACCGCTGCGCCCATCGCGGCGCCGAGTACTGCCGCGAATACCGGGGCAACACAGAGCGCTTCGTCTGCCCCTATCACAACTGGACCTACGACCTCGCCGGCGACCTTGTGGCGGTCCCGTTCCGCCGCGGCGTCAAGGGCAAGGGCGGCATGCCGCCCGGCTTCGATATGGCGGAGCACGGGCTGCGGCAGTTCAAGGTCTCCGCCTATCGCGGCGTGATTTTCGCCACCGCCTGCGAAGACATGGAGCCAATCGAGGACTATCTCGGCCCCGAGATCCGCGAGCAGTTCGACATCATCTTCGACGGCACCGAGCAGGTGCTGCTCGGGCTGCACCGCAACATCCTGCCGGGCAACTGGAAGCTCTATCAGGAGAACCTCAAGGACCCCTACCACGCGACCCTGCTGCACACCTACCTGACCACCTTCGGGTTGTTCGTGACCAGCAACGAGTCCGACATCCTGGTCGATCCGGTCGGGCGCCACAGCGCGCTCCTGTCCCGCCGCCCGCAGGGCCGCCCGGACGTGAGCAAGGAGGACCAGGCGCAGATCGCGGCCTATCGGGAGGGGCTCAAGCTCAACGACGAGAGCGTGCTCAACTTCGTGCGCGAGTTCGATTCCTCGTGGTCGGGCGCGGCGATGACGATCTGGCCCAACATGACGGCGCTGCGCCAGACCAACATCCTCAATACGCGGCTGATCGTGCCGCGCGGCCCGAACGAGCTGATGATGATCTGGGCGGTGTTCGGCCGCGCCTCCGACGACGAGGCGATGACCCGCCACCGGCTGCGCCAGAACAACATCTTCGGCCCCGGCGGGTTCCTCGGCATCGAGGACAACGAGGCGCTCAAATTCGTCCAGGACGGGCTCAGGCGCTCGATGCCCCGGGTCGGTCTCGCGCTCTTGGGCGACGACGAGGAGGAGACCGACACCATCATCACCGAGCGCGCGATCCGCGCGATGTACCGCTACTACCGCGAGTCGATGGCGCTGTGACGGGGACGGCCACCGCCGACAAGCCCCGCGAGGCGCGCGCCGACCGGACGGCGTTCCGCGATCTCCGGCTGGAGATCGAGGAGTTCCACTTCGACTACGCCGACGCGCTGGAGCGCGGCGAGGTCGAGCAGTGGTGCGAGTTCTTCACCGACGACGCGTTCTACTGCATTATCGCGCGCGACAACCACGAATCCGGCCTGCCGCTCGGCCTCGTCTATTGCGAGGGCAAGGGCATGCTCAAGGACCGCGCCTTCGCGCTGCGCAACACCGAGATGTACGCGCCGCGCTACCTGAACCTGCAGATAAACAACGTCCGGGTGCACGAGGCGGCGGGCCCGACGATCCGCGCCGAGGCCAACTACCTGCTGCTGGAAACCCTGGTCGAGGAACCCAGCCGCATCCAGCAGGTCGGCAAGTATTACGACGTGTTCGAGCGGGTGGACGGCAGGTTGCTGATCGCGAAGCGGAAGTGCGTGTACGACTCGGTGGTGATCAACAATTGTCTGGTTTTTCCGGTTTAGGGGAACGACTCTTTTAAGGGAGCGGGCGATCATGCCTCCCCTTTCCCACCGTGGCGATCCGCGGCTTTCTGCTCTTCCCCCTTCATGGTCGCCGATCATGACAGAAGAGGGTGCACCGACCGGACCGTTCCAGCTAAGCTAGATACGCTTTCTCATCCAACGTGCCAAAGTAGCCGAGCTCTTTCAGAAAAGTCGTCCAATTGTCGTGAAACGAAGATCGGGCTATACCGGCTCCCCTCCCGTTCGTATGGCTTTCTTACCATCGAATGCGACGTCAGGATCCTTGCCCTCCACGAGCAGCGAGCGAACGGGATTGATAATTTCCCTTTCGATCGTTTGCCTTGAATCGATGTCGAAGAGACGAACGACGAAAAACCAGTTGCGTTTATCCCATGAATTTTCGTCGGGATCGTTGCACCACAACCAAAGGCAGGGCGATGTTTGCGTCGGCGGCGAGACTTCACTTCCATCTGGCATGGGCGAAGGCAAGCCTCGATAGTCTAACGACATTCCCGTCCTCCAATAGTCTTCGACATTGGGGGCGAAGCCTATGTATATCAGCGGTTCCTTGGCATGGTGCCATGTGAGCGAACGATCATCGACCTCGCGCCAAAGCTCTACTCGTACGGTCAGCATTCCCATCGGGCCTGATTGCCTCGCAACAGAATCATTATTCTTCAGGAGATAAGGCCGGTATTCTGTATTGTAGCACCATCCATGGCCGATTGTTTTGCTACCCCATCCTGACTGTGCAGTGCCGTTTAGAGACGCTTCGTTCTGGAGTTCGTCTTCGAGAACCTGAAAGAAAGAGTGTATGGACGCACCCAGCTTCCTCATATTGTCGACGGTATTCCAAACCTCCGTCATGCGCGCGATCCTCGGTCAAATCCCCAGCTCAGCTCTTTCACCGCCGATAGAGTCGGCAGTGCATACTTGTCCACACGCCACGTCACGGATTCGACGCGACAAACTCTTTCACGCCGAAACCCGTCGAACGGGGACACGCCTTGAGCGGAAAGAAACCGGACCAAATCCGTTCGCCAAACTTCCATTCCTTCCGAGCGCTTGGCCGTTTCTTCCAGTATAGTGGCCACCTGATGCCATGCCTTGACGAGGAGGCGATTGCGCCACCCGATTCCGTTTCTTGTCGCACGAGCCTCTTGTTCCTCTCTGGCAGCTTTGTCCCGAATCGGCCGGTCGCTCAAAAACACATGCCATGATCGCTCCCGCAGTTCGTCGCCCTTATATCCGTTTACAGACAGGAAGCGCCACTGATCGAGGAGTTGATCGAAGCCTAGCGCTGCACCCCATTTGATTTCGACCAGGATCGTCGCAATTAGCTCGCCGTTGCGCCACGCCAGGATGTGCACATCCGGCTCCACATAGGAGCCCCGTCCGTCATTCCGAAAGAACTTGGGCCAGAATCGAATACAGATGCGATCGGGTTCGAGGTCGGAAGCACTGTCTTGGATGTCAAACAGCAGGAGGCAGGAGGCCCATGCCTGTCTCGGTTCCATGAAACGCAGTGGGCCGAAGACGCAGGATGTGACCTCATCCTCGATAGGCGTCGCGCCTCTCCGTTTCTTTGCGATCCAGTCATACATTCGCTGCTCGCTTTGACTGATGCCCGATTAACTGCCGTCCAACCGCATCTTCTAGAGGACATGAACCACAACCTCGATGCACCCGAGTTTCGCCGGTCCACGGGATCGAAAGTACAGGTATCGTTGCCCCAAGAAAATTGTGCGTTGCCACCGCTGACCTTCTGTGACGATAAACTGCCGCGTGCCGCCGCCCTGGCGTCGAAGCGCAGCGTCACGTCGATCGGCTCCTCCTGGTACACGCCGAATGAGCGGCGCGCGAAGTCGCGCAGGTCGAACCCGTCGTCGAACTCGAACGCCTCACCGGTGAGCCGGACCTTGCTCATGTTGGCGAGCGCCCAGTAGCGCATCTCCTCGGTCCAGTCCGACCGGCCCACGAGATAGACCCGCCCGCGCCCTGGAGACGGATGGCGAGTCGCACGATGTCGGCCAGGCGTTCGTAGCGCATGTCGGCCCTTTCTTCAGCGACCCCCGGCGCGCCCGGCGGCCACCATAGGAGGCGACGCCGGGGCGGGGAATCGGACGTAGCCCACAAGGGGCAGGGCCGGGGTTCGCCCGACATCCCTCCATCCGTCATTTCGACCGAAGCGAAGCGTGGTGGAGAAATCTGCCACCCCCGACTCCGTGCCTCGGTGCGTGACAGATATCTCCGCTCCGCCTCCCTGCGGTCGGCTCCGGTCGATATGACGATGGGGAGGACAGGCCGCGCCTCGTCTGCAACGGCCCCGCATCACGAGGACGCCGGCCGAGCCGTCCGGCCGAATTCGCGAGGTACGAGAACAGGAGGCGGCGCTGGTACGGGTTGAGCATCGGGTCTCTCCATCGACGGGTCGATGGAGAACCCTACGCGGCGGGCGCGTCAGATTCGGTCGTAGGCCGGCCCTTTCACGTCCCCTGGGGACACGAAATTAGTCCCATATCGGGACAATGTTTCACGTGAAACATTTTTGCCCGTTTAACGCAATTCCTTCATGCAAAGGATAAGGCAGTAAGGCTGACCGGTGTTTCACGTGAAACATTAGGCCAGCCTTCAGACCCGCGCGTCGAAGATCCTCACGCCGTAGGTGCGCTCCAGGTAGCGGCCGAAGCGGAACTTGCATTCCGGGCCGTCCATCGGCGGGTCGGGCAGCGCGCCGCCGAGCGGTTCGACGTCGAGCACCACGAACGCCTCGCCATTGACCCGCTCGACCTCGTCCATGCCGTCGCGCAGGTCCTGGAGCGTGCCGAAATGGAACACGTTCCTGAGCCCGCAGGCGCGGGCGAGCGCCGCGTAGTCGGTCTCGCCTTGGTCCGCCATGTCGATCTCGAAGGTGGCGCCGTAGACCCCGTTGTCGAGAAGGAAATGGGTGAGGTTGGGAAGGCCCAGGCGGCGTTCCACCATCAGCATGCCGGGGTTCATCAGGAACGCGCCGTCGCCCGAGAACGCCCAGACATTGGCGCGCGGAATACCGTAGGCGATGCCGGCGGCGAACAGCGAGGCCAGGCTCATCGAGGCTTCGAGGTAGAACGCCTTCTCGGTCTCGCCGGTGAGCTTCCACCACATCTCGGACGCGTTGCCGGCCGAGGTGACCACGACCTGGTCGGTCCAGCGTTCCACCAGATGGGCGAAGCAGGCCTCCATCGCCATCGCCATCAGCCGCTCTCCCCGTAAAGCAGGTCGCGGGTGAAGCCGACCACGACGGGGCGCGAAATGGTCCTGGAATGGGCCTCGGCGCGGCGGATCTCGCCCAGCTGGTCGCGCCGCTCGATCACCGTGTAGGGGAGGTCGATCGACTGCATCACGGGCTCCAGATAGAGCCCGTTCGAGACGTGGAACTTGGCGCGGTCGCCGAGCCGTCCCCGCATGGTGATGAAGATCGTCATCGGCACCATGTAGGTGTAGTTGATCTTGGTGATCGCGTAGATGCAGGTCATCAGCCCGGACGCGCCCATCAGCGCGAGCGAGCCCTTGCCGCCGAAGAACGCGCCCGAGCACAGCCCGACCGCCGATTCCTCCCGGTTAACCGGGATATGGTCGAAGCGCGCATCGGCCTCGAACGCCTCGATCAGCGCGGCGATCCAGCCGTCCGGCAGGCTGGCGACGAGCTCGATGCCGCACCCCGCCGCCTCGTCGGCGATGGCGGCGGCGATCTCCCGGCTGGGACCCGCCATCGGCGCTTCCTAGAGGTCGCTCACCCCGGCGCGGTGGCGGAGATACTGCCACGCCCGGTTGACCGATATCTCGCTGGCGAAGGTCGCCGAGCAGTGCTCGATCTCGGCGTCGGAGAGATAGGTGACCTCGCCCATCCGCATGGCCTGGGCCTGCAGCTCCGCGGCGACCTGGAGGTAGACCGACGACATCACCGATTGCCGGTGCGAGGTGCCCGCGACCGCGCAGCCGTGACCGCGCATCAGCGCCACCCGGCCGGCCCCGAGGCAGTCGGCGAGGTCGCGCCCCTGGTCCATGTTTACGACCAGCAGATTGGTGTCGCCGAATTTGTCGCGGATGTCCCATACCGGGATGTCGGAACCGATCGTCGCGCCGACATGGACGATCGGCCGCAGCTTCACCCCCGTCACCCCAAAGGGGATGACCGCGTGCGAATGGTTGTGGACCACCGAGTTGACGTCCGGCCGCTTCTCGAAGATCGCGCCGTGGATGAACCGCTCGGCGTAGGGCACCCGGCCTGAATCGTCGATCGGCTCGCCGTCGAGGGTGAACTCCATGATGTCGTCGAGCGTGACCAGCTCGGGCGCGCGCGAGCACGACATCAGATAGCGTTCGGGATTGTCCGGATGGCGGATTGTGACGTGGCCATAGGCGTCGACCACGCCCTCCCGCGCCAGTATGCGGTTGGCGACCACCACGTCGCGCATCGCCTGAAGCACATCGCTCATCGCGGACCCTCCTGGCTGGCCTCGATTGACTGTCCAGCGGCGGTCTTACCATGCGGCGCCCGGACGCGCGAGCCGCCGAACCCCGCCGGAAGGACGGAATCGCGTCTCGACTTGCGCCAGATCAATCAACGTTGCGCTGGAATTTCTACCATCTGCCGGTTCCCGGCCGGACCTCCCATCCAATTTCTATAAGAAAAACCAATCCATCCCCCCAGAAAAAGGTATTAGTTTTAATAATGGGTTCAGCCTAGAAACAAAACGGAAGTTTTGGAACGCGGTGCCCGTGCGTCATGCGCCGGGGGAATGCCGAAACGAGCGGAAAGGAAAAATCGGAGGCGGGGTCTCCCGGAACACCGAGCGGGGAACCGGGACCGCCCGACGAATTCCAGGCGGAAGAAGGCATCGACGGCATCGGGCCGTCGGCGCACCGAGGCGGGGAGGATAGAGAAATGCCGGTCACATTGCGTCAGCTGCGCTATTTCCAGGCCCTGGTCGAACGCGGTTCGTTCAGCCGGGCGGCCGAGAGCGTGCACGTTTCGCAGCCCGCGCTCTCGCTTCAGATCCGCGAGCTCGAAGCCTCCCTCGGCGGGCCGCTGGTCGAACGCGAAAGCCGCGGCATCCGGCTCACCCGGCTCGGCCGCGAGGCGCACGAGCAAACGCTCAGGATCCTCGACGAGACGCTGCTTCTGGAGACGATGGGGAAGCGGTTCGAGGAAGGTCCGCTGCGCTTCGCGGTGGGAATCCTGTCCACCCTCGCGCCTTATCTCCTGCCCGGTCTGCTGGAGCGCCTCGAGGCAACCTCGCCGCGCGTCGAGCTCAACGTGATGGAGGCCTCCGGCCAGGATCTCGTCGCCGACCTGCTCGCCGGACGCCTCGACGCCGCGATCGTTTCCCTCCCGCTCGGCTTGCTGGAACTGCCCGAGAGGGAGCTGTTCGAGGACCGTTTTCTGCTGGCCGGCCGCGCCCGGCGGCTCGAGGCGCTCGGCGCGCCCGGAAACGGGCCGCAACCGGCCGACCTGGCGCGGGCGGATATCGGCCCGCTGTTGACGCTCGGGGACGGCCATTGCCTGGCCAACCAGGTCCTCGGAGCGTGCTCGATGTGGCGCATCCAGGAGGTCCGGCGCGGCGCCGGATCGCTCGCCACGCTGTCGAGACTCGTGGCGGGCGGCGCCGGACTGACGCTGATGCCGGAGACCGCCGCGCTCTGCGAGCGCGCCGCCTCGCCGGAGTTGAGCTTCCTGCGCTTCGGCTCTCCCGAGCCATCGCGGCAGATCGGCCTCGCGCACCGCGCGGTCTATCACGGGCAGCACTGGGTCGATCTCCTGGTAGAGGCCACGTCGGATGCCGGCCAGGCGCTCGTGGGCGAGGCGCGAAAATCGATCGGCGGACGTTCCCGGAAGCGTTGACCGCGGCGGCGAGGCCGGTTACCGGCGAAGCGGCCGGATCGTCAGCGAATGCCCGCCGCGCCTCGGATCGACGATCGACTCGAACGGGTAGTCCACCGCCCATCGCGGAACGCGGAACCGCAAGACCGAACGGCGGCCGCCCTCCGCCTTTTCCGAAATCACGAGGCCGCGGGCGACAGGCTCGCCATGACGATCCGGCTTGCACCGAGTTTCCGGGAAGGCAAATGCCTCCTGGGGCAATCCTCATGCCGGGCCGGCATGGAGAAGGATGCGCGCCGGGCGCTCTATCCCCCCTTCCGCGCCGCCTTCCAGTCGAGGAAATGGGCGACAATCTCCTCGCCGGTGGCGAACCAGACGTCGTCGTGGCTCCGGATATGGGCGAGCGCGCGGTCGAGCGCGCCGATCCGGTGCGGCACGCCAACGATGTAGGGGTGGAGCGAGACCGAGGCGACCCGGCCCGACACCGCGCTCTCGGCGTAGAGCACGTCGAAGGCGCGGCAAATCATGCGCTCGAAATCGTCGGCGGTGAAGCCGTTCCCCTCGAAGGCCTGCTTGTCGGAGACGCCCGCGCCGTAGGGCATCGAGACGATCGTCCCGCCCGCGACCTCCATCGCCACGGGCTGGTCGTCCGAGTCCCAGTCGACGACGTAGCGGCAGCCCTCGGCGACCAGCCTGTCCAGCGTCCCCCAGGTCTCCTGCCGCCCGGCGCCGAGCCAGCCGGTGGGGCGGCGCCCGGTGGCGCGCTCGATGCGTTCCAGCGTGCGCGCGACGATCCGCCCCGCCGCCTCCTCCGAGCCCGCCTCGTTGAGCCGCCGCGTGTTGCTCTCGCAATGGCCCATCAGCTCCCAGCCGAGCTTCACGCATTCCTCGACGATGCGCGGGGCCGCGTCGCACACCTCGCTGTTGAGCGCGACCGTTCCCCTTACGCCGTGGCGCTCCATCGCCTCCATCATGCGGAACACGCCGACCCGGTTGCCGTAATCCCGTTTGCCCCAAGCCGACACGTCGGGGATCGACCCCGGCCCGTCCGGCATCCCCTCGTCGAGCGCGAACACCTCGATGTTGGGGATCGCCCAGAACGCGATCCGGGCCCCGCCCGGCCAGGTCAGAGGCGGCCGGTCGACGATCGGCTCGTAGGGGTAGGGGCCGTAGGGCGCGGGCTTCATTTTTCTCCCCGTTCGGCTATGGAGCCGATTGTGGCGTCCGCGCCCGCGCGTTGCCAGTCTCCCGCTGTCGCCGCAGGATGGCCGGCACGCAAAGGCTGTACGGAAGAAGGCATACGCCCATGACGACCCTGGCGAAGGACACCACGGCGACCATCGTTCCGTCGCTCCGCTACCGGGACGCACCCGCCGCCATCGAATGGCTCTGCGAGGCGTTCGGTTTCGAAAAGCACCTCGTCGTCCCCGGAGAGGACGGGACGATCGCCCATGCCCAGCTCGTCTTCGGCAACGGGATGATCATGCTGGGCTCGGCCCGCGACGACGACTTCGGCAAGCTCCAGCAGCCGCTGGAGACGCCGGATAGCCCGGTGTCCAAGAGCGCCTATGCGATCGTGGACGACGTCGACGCGCACCATGCCCGCGCCGTCGCCGCCGGGGCGCGGGTGGTCATGCCGCCGGAGGACCAGGACTACGGAGGACGCCTCTACGCCTGCCGCGACCCGGAAGGCAATCTCTGGAACTTCGGCAGCTACGATCCATGGGAATAGCGCCGCGACCGCGGGGGAGGGCCGCCATGATCGCCGAGATCGTCTTCTACACCAACCCGCGCACCTGCGGTTCTAACTAGTTGAAATAAAGTCGTTTTTTCTCCCTCATTCTGCAACTGGGGAGGCGGACCCGCAACCGTTTGTTCTCCGGCTGCAACCGGAACCGGGAGAATTTCCATGCCGAAGGTCGCCCTTACCGAGGCCCGCGTGAGGGCACTCAAGTCCCGCAAGCACAGCTACGACATACGCGACGGCGCGCTCCGAGGCTTTGGAGTCCGGGTGCTGCCTTCGGGCCGCAAGCGGTACTTCGTCCACTGCCAGCATCGGGGAGAGCGCATCTGGAAGATCGTCGGCCCCGCCGACCTCATTCCGCGCCTCCCGCCTCGGCCCGGATCCGCTCGGCCAGCATGCGGCGGAAGGCGAGGCCGGGCCCGTCGACGTTGATGTCGATGGAGGACGCGTCCGGACAGCGGTCGATATTCGCCTGCTGGGCGCCGAGGATCGAGATGTCCTCGCCGAAGACACGGCGGAAATCGACCCGGAAGCTCTCGTCGGTCGCGGGGTCGTCGAGCGCGAAGCTCCTGGCGTGCGCGTAGAAGTAATGCGTGGTGGTCTCGGTCTCGGGCGTCATGGCGTTGAGGTTGAAGAACTCGACCTTGGCGCCGTCGGGCGCGTCCGCGCCGCCGGCGCCCGGGGGCGCGCAGCCGGCATGGACGGTGTTGTAGGCCGGCAGCGTCGAGACCGCGACCTGCCAGCGGTCCACGTTCCCCGCGAATCCGCCCATCCGGCCGTAGAGCGGCGGCGGCGGGGAATCCTCCACCAGGCGCGACATGCGGACGAAATCCTCGCCGCGCTCGGTCAGGATCGGGAAGTCGGCGACGTTGCCGGTGCCGATCGAGCCCGCATGCACGTAAGCCACGTGCGAGAGGTCGAGCAAATTGTCGTTGAGCAGCAGGTAGCTCGCCTCGACATGGAACGGCGCGCCGCCCCGAACCGGGCGCCATCCGGGATCGTCCATCCACCGCCAGTCGGGCACCAGGGCCGGGTCGGCGGCGTCCGCCTCGCCCATCCAGATCCACACCCAGCCGTGGCGTTCGACCAGCGGGAAGGAGCGCACCCGCGCGCCGGGCGGGATCGTCGACTGGCCGGGCACCGCGACGCATTGGCCCGCCGTATCGAAGCGGAGCCCGTGATAGCCGCACTGGAGCGTCTCGCCCGCGACCCGGCCCATCGAGAGCGGCAATCCCCGGTGACAGCAGCGATCCGAGAGCGCCGCGAGCCGCCCGCCGGCGGTGCGGAACAGGACCACCGGCTGGTCCAGGAGGGTGCGCGCGAGCGGGGTTTCCGAGACCTCGTCGTCTCACGCCGCGGCGTACCAGCAGTTCTTCAGGAACATCGCCCTGCCCTCCCTTCAGCCCGCCGAACCCGCCCGCCGTCTCGTCATGCCCGGACTTGTTCCGGGTATCCACGTCTTGCGGCATCGAAGTGTGAGCGGGAACGGGCGTGCCGGCGGATCGGCGTGGATGCCCGGAACAAGTCTAATGCATTTTGGCCAAAAAGTATCCTAAGTTATTGTAAATATTAAATAAATATCCTTGTATCAGATGACATAAGTCCGGAAATACTGGATCGGTCATCAAATCGAATGCAGATTTTTTCAACGTCAGGACGGCCTGTGGCGGCGCGAGGCAACGGATTACCATTTTCGTACCTCGAATCCACCTTGAGACCTCCTTGCACGAAACGCGGTGTCCGAGCTTGCGGCGCGACAAACAACGTGAGACAGCACGACAATCAAGGTGAGACGGGGGGCGGCGGCCGGGTCCGGAAGGAGGGCGTAGCCCGACTGTAGGACCCGGCCGCCGCGCGACATGATTTCATCCCGAGCCATCTGGCGTCTGCGGCCGGTCGGGGGACAGCCTGCGCTTTTTTTTGAAGGAGTGCGCAGGATTGCCCGGCCGCCACATCACCGTTTGCCAGATGAGGCTTTTCATGACCTTGAAGAAGACCCACACCATCGACGTCGCGGCCGCGAAGGCGGGCTTCAGCCGCGCCACGGGATACCGGCTCGCCCGCGATCCGTCCCTCCCTTCCCGGAAGAGCGCGCCGCGCGGCCGGCGCCGTCCCGATCCCCTGGCCGATATCTTCGAATCCGAGGTGGTGCCGATCCTGGAGAACAGTCCCGCGATCCGCCCGATCGGCGTGTTCAAGGAACTGATGCGCCGGCATCCGGACCTCGATCCCGGCGTCCGGCGCACGCTGGAGCGGCGGATCCGCGTCTGGCGCGCCGAGCACGGCCCCGAGCGGGAGGTGATCTTCCGCCAGAAGCACGAGCCCGGCCAGCGCGGCCTGTCGGACTTCACCCACATGGGCTCTCTCGGCGTGACCGTCTCCGGCCGGCCGCTCGATCACATGCTCTACCACTTCCGCCTGGCCTGGTCGGGCTTCGCCCATGCCCGGGTGGTGCTCGGCGGCGAGAGCTTCACGGCGCTCGCCGAAGGGCTGCAGGGCGCGCTCTGGCATCTCGGCGGCGCGCCCCGCGAGCACCGCACCGACAGCCTGTCGGCAGCCTTCCGCAACCTGCGCAAGGACGAGGTTGAGGACATGACCGAACGCTACCGGGCGCTGTGCGCCCATTACGGCATGACGGCCTCGCGCAACAACCGGGGTCTGGCCCACGAGAACGGTTCGATCGAGGGCCCGCACGGCCATCTCAAGCGCGACATCGCCGACGCCCTGGCGCTGCGCGGTTCGGCCGACTTCGCCGATCTCGACGCCTACCGCGCCTTCATCGCCGAGGTCGTCGGCCGCGCCAATGCGCACCGCGCCAGGCGCATCGAGGCCGAGCGGGCGGTGCTGGGCGATCTGCCGGCCGGGCCGGCGGCCGATTACGAGGAGACCAGCGTCAAGGTGACCTCGTCGAGCGGCTTCATCCTGCGTCGGGTGTTCTACACCGTGCCGTCCCGGCTGGTCGGACACCGGCTCGGCGTGCGCCTCTACGACGACCGGCTCGAACTCTTCCTCAGCGGCATTCACCATCTGACCCTGCCGCGCGGACGGACGAGCAAGACGGGCACGCACGTCCATGTCGTCAACTACCGCCATGTCATCCACTCCCTGAAGAAGAAGCCCATGGCCCTGATGAACCTGGTCTACCGGGACGCCCTGTTCCCGCGCGAGGCGTACCGGCGCTGCTTCGAGACCGCCCTCGATCGGCAGACCGAACGGGAGGCCTGCCGGCTCGCAGTGGCGCTGCTCGCGCTGGCCCACGAGGGCAACTGCGAGGCCGAGCTGGCCGCGGCGGTCGAGGAGGACCTGAAGGCCGGACGGCTGCCGGCCATCGACGGTCTCAAGGTGCGCTTCGCGCCCGATCCGGGGAAGATGCCCCGGATCGACGTGGCCCGGCACCGTCTTGCCGGCTATGGCGCCCTGCTGGGCACGGGAGGCGCGGCATGACGGCGGCAGATGACCGGCCGGCGGCCGACCGCAACCAGGTCGACGCCATCAAGCTCGCCCTGATGCTCACCGAGCTCCGGCTGCCGACGATCAAGCAGCTCTGGCAGGACTTCGCCGCGCGGGCCGATGCCGAGGGCTGGCCGGCCGGCCGCTTCCTCGCCGCGCTCGCCGAGCACGAACTCGCCGAGCGCGACCGCAGGCGCATCCAGCGCCATCTTCAGGAAGCTCGCCTGCTGCCCGGCAAGAGCCTTGCCAGCTTCGACTTCGCCGCCGTGCCGATGATCTCCAAGGCCCAGGTCATGGCGCTCGCCGCCGGCGATGCCTGGCTCAAGCAGGGCGCCAACTGCCTGATCTTCGGCCCGCCCGGCGCCGGCAAGAGTCATCTTGCTTCCGCCATCGGCCTTGCCCTGGTCGAGAACGGCTACCGGGTGCTCTTCACCCGCACCACCGATCTCGTCCAGCGCCTCCAGGTGGCGCGGCGCGAACTCGCCCTGGAGAGCCTGCTCTCCCGGCTCGACCGCTACCACCTCCTGATCCTCGACGACCTCGCCTATGTCAGGAAGGACCAGGCCGAGACCAACGTCCTGTTCGAGCTCATCTCGGCGCGCTACGAGCGGCGTTCGCTCCTGATTACCGCGAACCAGCCCTTCGGCGAATGGAACAAGGTGTTGGAGAATGCATCACACTAAGCCACCATACCATTCTGGATCGAGCTCGCCATTTCGGTTTTGTGCCGCGCCTGGTTGACGAGTTCCCACACCGGATCGTCCTGCTCCGGCGGTTCGTAGAGGAAGCGCGATTGGCTTGCGCCGCACCTCCGGATCATCCCCCTGGACGCCAGAGCCCGCACCCGATCATGGCTGATCGACAACTGTTCGGCGATCTCCGCGGTCGTCAGCATTCCCTTCTTTCGCAGCATCTGGCGCTGGGATTCGAAGCGTCGCCTGAAGCGCACATGCGCGACCATGCTGGTGTTGAACGGCTGGCCCCTGCTTCCGGTTCGTCCGCGTCGATTGAGGATGTCGGCGACCTGGGCATCCGTGTGATGGTGCAGCAACTCGCGGATTTCGGCGACGAGCGCGGCGGGAAGTTTGGCCGGATGCTCGGCGGCCTGCAGAGAGACATCCAGTTCACGGGTCGCGCCTCCACGCAAGCGCACCCCGGCATGGGCACGATCGCCATGTCGGGTCAGGGTGACGTCCTCGATCAGGAGGCGGATCATGCGCTTTTTCTCGCGGTTCGGCGTCGCGGGGTCGTTCCACAGCCGGGGGAAGTCCGTCGCGAGTTGCAGAACGCGTTGGCGAACCGACTCATCGAGCAATATCCGGTCCTGGCCGCGGAGGCGGTCTCGTTCGGCTTCGGCGTCTCGCAATGCCTGCAAGCTCCGGTTCCATTCGCTCTCGAGCACATCGGCGACGAGCCGGTTTCCGGGATCGACTTCCATGAAGCGGCGCTTGGCCAGCTCGGCGGCCTCGCGGCTGCGCTGTACGGACTGCTCGCGCAAGGCGGCGATTTCATCGTCGCGCGCCTGCATTTCGGCCTGAACGCTCAGCGCGACCTCCAGCGTCACGGGCGCGACAAGGCCGAGAAGAAGTTGGCCGACCGCTCGGTCGACGTGCCGGGCGGACATGGATTGGCAGCGCGGCGTACGATGCTGACCGGTTCCGCCATTGCATGCATATCGGGCATGGGACCAGCGCTTTCCGCCGTGATATTGCATGATCAGGTTGCGGCCGCAGACGCCGCACACGGCAATACCCTGGAGCAGGGCGGCCCCCTCGCGAGCCGCCCCTTGCAACGATGTCCTGGCGTTGCCCTCCAGGGTTCGAACGTTCCGATGGTACTGTTCCCATGGGATGTAGCCCGGGTGGACGTCCTGGAGGAGTACCGTCCAGTCTTCGACAGCGAGCTTTTCTATGCGCGAACCGTTCGGCGAGCCGACCTGGCGCGTTCGACCGTATGCAAAGGCGCCGGCGTAGCGCGGATTGCGAAGCATCGAACGCACGCGTGTCGCCGTCAGCGGCCGCCATTGAACCGGGCCGGGGCTGTATCCGCGGCCCTCGCGCAAGGGGAAGGTCAGGCCGCGCTCCTCGAAGTGTCGGACGACGGCCCAGGAGGAACCGGCGCGCTCGAACGTCGAGAACACCAGCCGAATCACGTTGCGCACTTCGGCGTCGGGGTCGAGCACGACGCTGCGATCGGGGCCGTAGACGAAGCCCGCGGGCAGAGGAAGCTTGAGAGCTCCGCGCTGCGCCTGGCTCAGGATGCCGCCTCGCAGGCGGGACCGAAGAACATGCAGTTCGGCGGCCGACATGGCTCCTTTGAGCCCGAGCAGGAGCCGATCGTTGTGATCTTGGGGAGAGTAGAGACCGTCTTCATCGAGGATCAGCGTATTGGTGGTCGCGCAGACCTCCAGCAGCCGATGCCAGTCGATGTTGTCGCGGGCCAGGCGCGACACCTCGAGGCCGAGCACGATACCGGCATGGCCGAGGCCGACCTCGGCCATCAGATGGCGGAACCCCTCCCGGTCGGCGGTGCCGGATTCGCCGAGATCGCAGTCGATGACCTCGATCTGATCCTCGCGCCATCCGAGTTCCAGGGCCCGATCGCGCAGAGCATACTGACGTCGCGTGCTCTCGGTGTTCTCGATCACCTGACGCAGGGTGGACTGGCGGACATAGAGATAGGCGGTTCGCTGGAGATGATCCCTGGCCACCTTGCCGGTCATGGATTTGCTCCTTGCAGATATCCGATCACCATCGCCGTCAGAACCTGAACGAGCTCATGGCGCGCCGCCGGCGCCGACCGACCGATCGGAGCGCGGCCACGATGGGCCGTATCGCTCCCGCGTGCACTCAGCAACGTCATCCATGCCGCGACGCCGCTTCGCATGAGGACCGCCGAGGCATGGCGTGAGCCGCGGGGCGCGCCGAGACGAAGCTCTTCGTACAGTTTCTGGAAGTTCGGATCCTTCATGGTCGGCGCCGCGGGCTGTTTTTTTGGGAGGCCAGGGCACGCTGGACGCTGCGGCGGTGAAGCTCCACGCCGAGATGCTCGCGCGCCATTCGGGCGAGCTCGTCCATGCCCAAAGACGGATCCCGTGCCGATGCGTCGCTCAGGAAGGCGACAACTTCGGGGGTGAGCTTGTGCGGACCGCGCGGTCCCGGCCGTTCGGGAAGCAGACCCGGGAGGCCATCCTCGTCGAACGCCCTGATCGCCTTGTAGCAGGCGGGACGCGAGAGCCCGAAGCGGGCCGCGCCATGCGTGATGGGCAGCTGCTCGGCGCGCACGGCGCGCACCATTTCGTATTTGACCTGCAGCATGTCCCGCGGATCGAAGAACTCTTCCTCGGCGAAGCGCCGGTCGCGCACGCGCTCGGGGTTCCGGTTCAGGCATCCATGACGCCGCAAGGCTCCTGTCTTTCCATCCTCGCTCATGCCGCCGGCTCCTCCATGCGTAATGATATATATATCCCATATATGATGTTGTCGAGAAGAAGCCCCGCTCCACACTACCAATATACGGGAGATAATCTGTAATCCCAAGGCCATATCATGCTCCGGAAGAACAGTCATGCGCAAAATCCTGTTTACGATAGAGACACAATCTCGTTTACACATCCGACGCTCCACCAGCCGCCTCCAGAGCCGACAGCAGATCGGTCAACGCCAGCAGGTCGACGACCCTGAACGCGCTGCGTCCGTCCGATATCGCCAGAAATGGGTCCGGCTCCGCAAAATCCGTCCAGCGCGCCGGCATATGACGCAGGTAATCCAACTCGTCGCGGAACATCACGCGCTCGTCGTCCGAGCCCCCGGAGATCACGGCGGTTACCGTGTACATCCGTCCTTTCAAGGGATGGAACGCATGCGTGACCACGAACCGTCGCCGTTCAGATCGGCGAGACCGCGCAGTCTGATCGGTATTCCTTCCCGGACGAAACCACCGCCGTGGCCGCCGTCGACCGGCTGGTCCACCATGGCGCCATTCTCGAAATGAACGTCGAGAGCTACAGGCGCCGCAGCGCGCTCGACAGAAGCGGAAAGCGGACCGGACCCGGTCGGCCGGCCAGGTTCGCCACCGAGAAAAATACCGCTCCGGACTGATCCGTCCATCCGCGCCGGGCGGCCGGCGCGACAACCAACCAAACTGCGGCCCGCCGGAACCCTCCTGCGGGCCGCTTTCCTTTCCACGGGCGCCCGCCCTGCGCTGCGCTGCCAAAAACCCCGTTCGGAAAGGTGCGCGACAATCAAAAAAGCCGAATATCTGTCGCGCCGCGACAATCGAAATCTTTCTTGCAATCTTCGTCGCCTGCCGGAATCATCACCGTGCCGCAGACGCCGGGTGTCCCACCCTGATTGACGCGCGGTCTCACCTTCATTGTCGTAGCGCCAGGCGAAGTCCTGGAAGGGGGGAAGCGATGAGCTAGAAACCCTTCATCGCGAGCCAGCGGGTTCGACTCCCGCCCGGCAAAGGCACAGCCTGCCAGCCGGAAGCGCGTGTTGCATGGCGTGCGGCAACGCATGTCGTGAAGCGTACACAGCGGGTGGCGAAGCGTCGCCATTGAGCCTCGAAATAGCATTGTCGACGCCCTCATTCTCGACAAGGTGGGGGCAGCACCGGAAGCGCCGCGAACGGCGAGGCGCCAAGGGTCGTCCGGGGTCGGAGACCGCCGCAAAGCCACGGGATGGCTCGCCAGGAAACCTGGGAGGCCCTGACCTGTCCGTAGGGAGGATGCCGGAAAAAGGGGTGAACCGGCTGACCAAGGACGCCCCGGTCCGACGACCGCGCCTGCCGGTCGACGGGAGCGCGCAACGCGGACACGAACACGCGGGCACTCTGCGGTACCGACCGGCGAAACAATAAGCCCGAGGGATGCAGGTCAGGGAGTCGTAGCGCCTTCATAGTACCGACGACGGCGGGGAACCCGGTCCACGGGGACCCGTCCGAGGAAAGGGAGGCGTCACATGTGCAGACCCACTGACGGGAAACGATGGAGGAAACACTGGGTTCCACCAACACGTCGACGAAACGGCAGTGGATAGCCGAACAGGCGAGGAAGCACCCGGAGCGGGTCTTCACGTCGCTGCACCACCTGATCGACATCGACTGGATGCTGGAGGCGTATCGCCGGACGCGGAAGGATGGTGCGACGGGGATCGACGGCGTAACTGCGACCGATTACGAGAAGGACCTGCGGGCCAATCTTGAGGACCTGCTGGAACGGATCAAGTCGGGCCGCTACTTCGCGCCGCCGGTTCGCCGCCACTACATCCCGAAGGCGGACGGCGGGAAGCGCCCGCTCGGCATTCCGACCTTCGAGGACAAGGTGGCGCAGCGGGCGATCGTGATGATCCTTGAGCCGATTTACGAGACCGACTTTCTGTCGTGCTCGTACGGCTTCCGCCCCGGGCGCTCGGCCCATGATGCCCTCGACGCCCTGCGCAACGGCATCATGGGGCAGAGGCTGAGATGGGTGATCGACGCGGATCTGGCCAGATATTTTGACTCGATTCCGCACCCCCACCTTCGCTTTTTCCTCGACCTGCGGATCAACGACGGTGTGATCCGGCGAATGCTGGACAAGTGGCTGAAAGCGGGGGTTCTCGACGAGGGAGTCCTGCGACGGTCCGAGACCGGAACTCCTCAGGGCGGGGTTATGACGCCCCGAACGCAAAAGGTAACTTCCGGTTTGAGCGCGAGATTGTGCAATGGCGCGACCGTCCCCTGATTGATTTGCGACGCAAACGATAATATTCTTATGACAAATGGCGCGATCATCGCGATCCCAGAAGGTCGAGCGGCTCAACGCCGCGTACGCCCTGCTCGCCCAAGACGTGACGGCGAGCGAAGCGGTGCTTCGCCTGTCGCAGCGCTTCGGGTTGTCGCAGCGTCAGGCGTATCGCTACCTCCAGGATGCGCGCGCCATGGGCCAGCCGGTCGAGCCGGCCGAGGCGCCGATCCCGATCACCATCAAGATTCCGGGCACGCTGGCGGAGGCGTTGCGGGCGCATTCCAGGAGCAGCGGCGATTCGATCGGGGAGATCGTCGCGCGGGCCTTGAGGCGCCTCTTCTCGGACGCGGGTCGTCATGGCTGAACGCCGCTCACGCTCTCGGCCCGCCGTTCACCTCGATTACGCCTTCGACCGCCTGCTCGCCGCCAAGCTCCAGAACGCCTACGCGATCCTGGTGCCCGATCGGGCGCACAAGATCCCGCCGCGAACGCACGACGTAGGAGACGATCATGAAGATTGCAGCCCTGTACGCGCGGGTCTCGGGCGAGCAGCAGAGAGATAGCAACACGATCGCCAGCCAGACCGAGGCCCTGGTCGCCTATGCCGAGCGCCACGGCTACCGCGTGGCACCCGACATGGTCATCGAGGATGACGGCTTCACCGGCGCCGTTCTCGAACGCCCCGGGCTCGAGCGGGTCAGGGACCTCGCCGCGGAGGGGCGCATCGAGGCCGTCCTGGTCCATGCCCCGGATCGCTTGAGCCGCCGCTATGCCTATCAGGTTCTGATCATCGAGGAACTCGCCCGCCAGGGCGTCGAAACCGTGTTCTTGAAGGCGCCGTCGATGGAAACCCCCGAAGACCATCTCCTCGTCCAGTTCCAGGGGATGATCGCGGAATACGAGCGCGCGCAGATTCTGGAGCGTTCCCGGCGCGGCAAGCGCCATCGGGCTCGACGCGGCGACGTTGCTGTCCTGAGCGGCGCGCCCTATGGCTACCGCTACCACAAGAAAACCCAGGACAGCGGCGCGTTCTACGAGATCGTCGAGCCGCAGGCGTCCGTGGTTCGCGACATCTACCGCCATTACACCGAAGATCACATGACCATCGGCGCGATCGCTCGCAAGCTCAACGAACGCGAGGTCCCCACATCCTCCGGGCGTTCGCGCTGGGAACGCTCGGTGGTGTGGGCGATGCTGCGCAATCCGGCGTACAAGGGAAGAGCGTGCTTCGGCAAGACCCGCGCCGCGCCGCGCCAGCGCGTGCGGCCTCTGCGCGGCAGCGACGGGTTCGCCGGACGCCACAGCGTCGGTCACGAGCGGCCGCGAGAAGACTGGATCGAAATCCCGGTGCCGGCGATCGTCAGCGAAGAGACCTTCGCCCTTGCCGAAGAGCGGTTGCAGCAGAACAAGGTCTTCTCCAGGCGCAGGACCAGAACGCCCAGCGTCTCGCAGGGGCTCGTGGCGTGCGGCAAATGCGGCTACGGGCTGTATCGCACGTCGGCCCAAACCAGTGCCCGCAAGATCTCCTACTACCGCTGCCTGGGTTCCGACGCCTGGCGCTATCTCAACGGCCCGCTGTGCGACAGCCGTCCGGTGCGCCAGGATCTGCTCGACGACATCGTGTGGACCGAGCTGGTCCGCTTGCTCGAAGATCCGGCACTGGTGAGCGCGGAGATCGACCGGCGACTGGAGGCGGCCCGTGTCTCCGATCCCAACCAGCAGCGCGAGGCCGACCTTCGGCATCGGCTGATCAGGGTCCGCAAGGGTATCGACCGCCTGGTCACGGCCTATCAGGAAGAGTTGATCACCATCGACGAGCTGCGCGACAGAACGCCCGAGCTCCGCCGGCAGGAACAGGCGCTGCATCGCGAGCTGCAATCCGCCGTCGATCGCGCCCAGGATCGGGAGACCTATCTCCGGCTCGCCGAGACCCTGACCGGCTTTCTGGCGCGGTTGCGCTCGTCCGCCGAAACCCTGGACATCGCCGAACGGCAGCGTATCGTCCGACTCCTCGTGAAGGAGGTTCTGGTCACCGAGGACAAAATCACCATCCGCCATTCCATCCCGATCTCGGGCTCGCCAGGCAGTGGTCCAGACCCATCGAAACCCGACAACGGCGGCTCCGGTGATGAAAGTTACCTTTTGCGTTCGGGGCGTCGTTAGCCCTTTGCTGTCGAACGTGTTCCTGCACTACGTGCTGGACAAATGGTTCGAAGCGGAGGTGCGACCCCGTCTGCGGGGCCGGTGCCAACTGGTGCGGTACGCCGACGACGCCGTTATGACCTTTGCGGATGAACAGGACGGCAGGCGAGTGCTCGCCGTTCTGGGTAGGCGTCTTGGGCGCTTCGGGCTCACGCTCCATGAGACCAAGACGCGGTATGTGGACTTCCGGCCGAGGCTCGGTCGGGGCCATGATCGGGACGCGACATTCGACTTCCTCGGCTTCAACCACGTCTGGACGCGGTCGAGGAAGGGCAATCCTGTCGTGCGCCAGTTCACGGCTCGCGACCGTTTCGCACGCGCGGTCAAATCGGTCCATCGCTGGTGCAAGACGCACCGGCATGAACCGCTCGCGACCCAGCATGAGCATCTTGCTCGTGTCATCCGGGGCCACTGCAACTACTACGGTCGCATCGGGAATAGCGCGCGCCTGTCGTGGTTCCGCTTCCGGGTAGCCCATTGCTGGCGATGGTCTCTCAGCCGCCGCAGCAGCAAGGGCTATGTCAACTGGGACCGGATGAACGTTCTCCTTCGGCGGTTCCCCTTGCCCCTTGCCCGAATCAGGAGCCCGGACACATCGACCGCCTGAGCGAACCTGCCATGTGAGGAACCGAGTGCGTCAATCGCGCACGCTCGGGACTGCGAGGGGAGGGGCTCGGTAACGACCCCTCCTACTCGGCCGCTATACGAGCTGACATATAGACCTATACGGTGCGGCATGCAGGTCGTCCAGTTCGCGCGGCTTCATGACTTGCCACGACAGCATTGCGTCGCGGGCGCTGGTGCTCGGCGAGGGACTGTCGAAGACCGGCAATCTGCTCGGTCCCACGTAGGTGGAAACGACCGCCTGCTATGCGATCTGGTGCAACACTCGGTGCGCGGCTCCGCCGTACGCGTCCCGGACAGCATCGCCGCCGATATCCTCTGGGACTATGAGGGCAGCGGGTAAACGAAGAACGGCTGGAAGCGATCACGCGATCATGGGCACGGCGTCTTGCGGCGACGTTCGGTCTTTGCGCCGTTTCCGCGTGCAGCGACAGTCCTGGCCGGGACAGTGCTGCCGTTTACATACTGAACATTCTGTGCAATCTTGACATGAAAGACGAACCGCAGACGGGGGTTGAAATGGCCAGTTCGAGCGGACCGGCGAGCGGAACGATGGGACTTCTCCTGGAAGAATTTCCGGTGTTGTCGGGCACCGCCAGGAATTTCGTTCGCAGGCATCCTCGGGAAGCGCGTGTGGCCGTCGCTGCTGCGTTGGAAGCAGTCGCCGCCCAGCGGGAAGTTGCCGACGTCGCGGACGTGCCGGAGCAGTTGCGGCCGTTCGTGGTCCGGCGGAGCGGCGACGAGGGAATTCTCGGCGTTTCCGAGGCCGCGGAGCGGCTCGAAGTGTCTCGCACGACGGTCTATGAGTGGGTGCGGACGGCAAGGCTGATCGCGTGGAAGACCACAAAGCGCGGTTTGCGCATTCCGGCGGGGCAAATACTCGGTGCGGGACGGGTTGTTCCGAGTCTCAGGGATGTTGTGGACGCGATCGGAGACCCTGAACTGGCCTGGGCTTTCCTGACTCAAGAATGGGCGTTCGACAAGACGGTCGCGCTGCCGCTCGATTTGCTCAAGGATGGCCGGATCGACGAAGTGCTGGACGCGGCGCCCGGATTCGGCACCACGTTCACATGAGCCGAGACCGCTATCGCAGGAGCCGGATCGAACCAGTTCTCGTAACCGCGGCCATGCCTTCCAGCTACCGGATTATGGCGCGCCGCCACGGGTCGAAACCGCTCGGGACGACCCCGGCCGATTCGAGGTTCTGCACGCGATACGGCGGCTTCACGGTGCTCTACGCGGCGCCTGAATTCGCCACGGCGTTCGTCGAGACAGTGGTAAGGGATCGATTCACCGGGCGCCAAAGCTGCAAAATCGCTTTGAAGGAAATCACGGCGCGTGTTTGGGCGCGTATTTCGATGCAGCGGGATGCAGTGTTGACACTGGTCGATCTACGCGGAGACGGCTGCACCCGGATCGGTGCACCGACCGATACGGTGAATGCGAGGAACCACGCCGCAGGCCGGGCATTCGCAAAGGCCGTCTATACGGATCATGTCGATGTCGATGGCATCGTCTATGCCTCTCGCCTGACCACGGAGGATGTCTATGCCGTGTTCGACCGCTCTACCGGGAAACTTGCCACGGTGGAGACCGGACTGTTGGAAAATTGCCCGGAACTGCCAGACACCTTGACGCGGTACGGAGTAAGCCTCGTAACGTGACTGACGTTCGGTTCGCCTGCTTACGGTGAAGGAAAGTACGATGCCCAGACCCAACACGGTGCTCACTATGGCAAGAGCCGCAGCCGAACGGAATGCTATTGATTTGCTTGCATATTCTAGCTCTGTATTTCCTGACGCAGCTAGAGAGCTTGTTTCCGTCAAGCTTTTGGAAATCGGAGTAGCATTTGCAGTCAATGCCCGTCGATGCTTTGAAGTAGATGGCCAACCTGCGGAGATAACAGCGAAGCGCTGGAATTACGTAATGAAGGAGACACAAAATGTCGAAACCGATCTTTGGAAAGCGCTCAACGGCCTTATTCATGCGAGGAATTTACGTGTCAATTTTGTCGAGTCTCCACTGGGTGTGTTCGAAGAATCAGGTAATGTATTGGCGCTTCACTTCGTCTACGAGACGGATCGTTACCCCGAAACCTATGTCGATTTATTCGGTTTAGCTTGGACATTTCTCTCCTTCGGCCCATTCGCTTGGGAGGCAATAGTAATACGCCCCACACGCTTATCGTCTTGATCGAGAGGACTCCGAGAGGTAAAGCTTTGGATTCCATCGTCAGGCAATCAACATCATGCGATTCGAATTCGCTTCCGTTATAATGCAATTCAGGCACAACTCAGACAGTCGACTTTCCTGCCAAAGCGCGCAAAATATCCTTCGGTCCGTGTCAATTCGTGTGTGACACCTCACACAAGCAGAAAGATTCACAAAGCTGTGGCTCCATTAGAAGGGCAAAAGCGCCAACTATGAATGAGATCAATATCCCCAACGTGACTACAGAGAGAAATTTTACTAGGATTGGTGGGCTTTTGTGTACCTCGTTCTTCGGTTCGAGTTCTATGGGAACCGGAGGTTCAGGTAGTCCAGCACCAAGCACTTCCTTCCATTCCTCAACAGTGGTCGGACTCGAAGAGGAAACGACCCAGACAGTTGACTTTGCTGCCATAGCAGGGAGAAGCTCTTGCACTCCGTCTAGATGATCGAGATCGTCAACGATCACGATGTCGGCCTTGTGGGGAGGAATGGGCTCCGTTGTGGTGTGCCCACCAGGAGTGGGGGTTGCATACTCGTCAATAAGTCTTGCTTTGGACAGGTAGCGCACGGCTCGACCCTGAACGGTCAGTCCAGATCCGATAGCGACCGCCAAGGTAGTCTTGAAGGAACGTGGGGGGCCGTGAAGCAGGAGATGGCGCGCAGATGTTCCGTGTTGGTAAACAAAGTTCTTGACCTCTTCAACCGGTTCGAGTGCCGAAGCGTAGCCATTAGGCGTGCCAGCTAACGTTCCAGAGTAACACGGCAGACGAAAGTAATAGGGCAAGCCCGAAATATCGAATTGTCGCTTTTGCTTAACGAAGTGGTGCCGGGCGACAAATATGCCGGTGACTAACAGCAGAATTACGGCCAGAATGACAATGCATGCCCACCAGGGCCTACCTTCGCAGCTCATTGCCCCTACGAAGAGTGCAAGCAACAGCCCAGCAACCCAAAAGAAGTTGTCTGTCACTGCATCTAGATATATTTCGCGCCGATGTGATGATGTTATTGCGAATTGATAGGTGCGAGCTGATCGATCAACAATGATGTCAGTTAGGTCCTTGAGAAAGGGAATCACATAGAAAAGTGCCCCGTACCAGAAATCCAAGCCAAGTTGCATGGCAGCATGCATGAAGAGCGTTGTTCCGGCGAAGCCCATCATGGCATGAGCCATTTGGTTTGAATTCCATGAGTAGACGGCTGTGTAATGCGCGTAGACGTCCGAACCAAATAGCTTGCTGGCCTTATTGATGAGTGAAGCCATGTCCGATTGTTTCCCTCTCACCGGAGCACTCAGGATACACCCTCATATTTTTTCCGTCATGTCGATACTGTCACCCCCCGATCGGCGAGCTGGCTTTCCGGGAATAGGCTTTTGGTCTCGTAGGGCGTGATGTTGGGTGATTGGGGGCCGGCTGCGTTGTCGGCTGCGCCTTGAGGGGGCGGCCGAGGGAGTATCGGCATGATTTTCGCGATGATTTCGTCTTCATTGGCCTCGTTTGGACACGCGGCGCCCTCCGGCGCCGTGCCGGTTGGGTTCTTCGTGTCGATCCGTGGCGTCGGGTTCAGGCGGGGGCGTTCGGCGGCGGCATGGCGAGGCCCATGCGCTGGCGCGCAGCCATCAGATGCGCGCCGGCGTGTCCGAGCACGAGCGTGATCCGGCGTCCGTGATAGATGACACGGGCGACGAGGTGGATCCACATGGCGCGGAGGCGCTTCATCCGCGTCCATTGCCACTCCTGCCCGCAGGCGGTGCGGCGCAGCAGCGCCAGCAGGTTCAGCGCCAGCGCCGCGAGCCACAGCCAGGCGGCATTCGCCCCGAACCGCCCCGAGGGCATTATCCCGCCCGCCAGGTCGGACTTGAGCACCGCATGCACCTCCTCGCCGTGGCCGCAGCGGGCATGAGCCGCGGTCACGACCTCGAAGCTGTCCATGGTCTCCAGCCCGTTCGCCTTCTCCGCCGCGATCGCATCGGGGGCGGGGAAGTTGGTCATATACGCCCTGATCCTGTAGGCGGGCCTGCCGTGGGACGCCGGCAGGTCTCCCTCGTCCAGACCCAGTTCGCCGGGGAGGGCGCGCCGGGTCACGACATAGCGGACCACGTGATGCGGCTTCATTGCCAGGGTGCTCGCGGGGACATAGGGCAGTTCGGCGCATTCCAGTTGTGCCCTGTGCGATGCCGCGCGCCTGTTCCGTCCGCTCACCGGCATCGGGCGCCAGGCATCCTCCCCAAGCCGCGCCACCTCCGCCATCAGCGGCTCCGAACGCACCGCGCCGCAGATCAGCCCCACCGTGCCGAACCGCCGCGTCTCCTCCCGGCGCAACGCCGGCTCGTTGCAGGCGCGGATCACCTCCTCCTGGTAGCCGGCCGCGTCGCTGCGCAGCACCGCACGGCCTACACTGTCGGGAAGCTGCATCAGCGCTTCCTCGAACCCGCGCCGGTTGTCGAGCTTCGCCGGCACATTGCCGTCACGCATCTCGAGCCAGGGAACCATCCCGATCTCGGGACAGAACGCGATCAGCGGCTGGTAGCCCCGTTCACCCGGAACCGCGCCTGTCGCCGCACGATATGTCGACAGGCATTCGCGCTTGCCGGACGCGATGATCGTCGCATCGAGGTCGATGGTCACAGACGCCTCGCCAGCCGCCCGCACCCCTTCCGCAACAAGGCGGCGGTTCACCTCACGGAGCAGATCGTGACACGCGCCGGGCGGCGGGATGAACGCTGTCCCCTTCTCCCGCCCGGCGTCATGCACGCCCGCAACATGGAAACGGTCCAGCCAGTCACGGATCGACCGCGCCGAGGGAAAGCAACGCTCGCGGCCGCCACGGAACCGACGCGCGATCGAGCCGCGCGAGGGCCCGAACAGCTTCGGCTCGAAGCGGCGCACCAGCGCACAAAGCCCCCTGTCCGCCTCCAGAACCTCGATGTCCGATACACGGTCAAGACCCGCAATGTTCAGAACCAGAACCGCAAGGATCATCTGACCGTCGCTCCAGCCCTGCGCAGGACTGACCCCGCTGCGCGGCAAATCGACAAGAAAACCCTTCCAGGACAGCAACTCCAGCAACAGCACCAGACCACCGCGCGCCGTCGACGCCGGGCCTCCCCGGTCAATCTTCATCTTGATCGGAGAGCGATAAACCCTGACCATATTCTTCACCCGGCTGGTGACGCCCCAAAAAGCGCCTTCATCTAATAAGCCATTGTAATCAATCGGACAGACGGGAAATCAAACTTCTCTGCTCGCCGATCAGGGGTCACCGGTGCGCGCTTGTCACCCTCGACGCCCGGAGCCGTGTACATTGGGCTGCTGAATCGACAGCCCCGTCAAGATCATGCGTGCCCAAACCCTCTGACCCAGAATCCGAAGGTCTCAAGGAGCACTGCCGCGTCGGAATCGGGACGAACGGCTTTACGCAACGGCGTTTCCGGGAGCTTGTCGATTCCAGGGGCGAAACCGGTGGGAAGCGGAGGGGAAGCGCACCGTTTGCAACTCCGGGCGGTTCTTGGCGGCATCCGGCCATGGAACGGTTCGCAGTTGTGTTGGATCGGCGGCCGAAGACCGTCAGACCACCCCGGGCGTCGTCCGCCGCCGTCGCCATCCCTGCGCCGGTCCCCCCGCGCGGCCGGCTGCGTTCCCACCATGGCCCGCCGCGCCCGTCAGTGCCAGCGCGCCCGCAGCCACAGCCAGCGGACGCCGCCGACGCAGGCCGCCGCCAGCGTGGCGTAGCCGAACAGCGCCTTGACCAGGGTGAACGCCGCCGCCAGCCAGGCAAGCGGCGACGGCGCGCCGGCATAGTCCAGCGCCAGCACGGCAATAGTCGCGTTCTCCAGCACGTCCGCCGCCGCCGTGGCGAGCGGCAACAGGAAGAACGGCGCCCGGAACAGGCGGACCAGCAGGATCGCGAACAGCAGCCCGTAGGCCGCCGGGAACACCATGTCGATCGTGAGGCCAGTCGCCGCGTAGACCGCCCGCGCATTGGCGTCGAGCCGGTCGAGCGCCTCGAACAGCGCCGCCGCATCGGCCGGCGTGTACCAGGCGCGGCTGTCGAGCAGGGGCAGGCCGCCCAGCCGGTCCTGGCGCCAGAGAAGTCCCGCCACGCAGGCGGCGACGCCGGCCAGCGCCGCCAGCGCCACGCGCCGGGTCGCATATCGCTCCAGTACCGTGCGGATTGAATCTGCCATCGCCGCAGTTCCTCCTGCATTGCGCGGCCGCCCCAAGTCTCCGGCGCTGCAATTCGCACCGGGAACCCCGGGGACGCAAGACACAGGACCGTGCTCACCTGCCGGCCTGCCGGGTGTTGCCGCTGAAAGCGTGCGCCCTCTCTCCGCCCGAGACCCAATCCGCCTCAGCGACGTCGCCGGGGATCGCCATGCGACGCTGAAAGCGTGCGCCCTCTCACTCAGAGGGCGGGCTTGCTCAGGCGGCGCACGTGGCGGTTCCTGCCCGCCGGCCGTCTCTCCGGGCCGCGCCCCCGGATCGACGAAGTGACGCGGCGCGTTGACTCCGGATCGGGGCCGATGCACCGTTCGGGTTCGTCCGGATACGCGGGGTAATTGAGCATGCGCCCCATGATCGGGTTGTTCGCGATACTCGTCGCCTTGGCCCTTTCCGGGTGCGCCGGGAGCGGGGAGAACATGGCGGAGACGGCCGCCGGTTCCGGCGCGAGCGCGGAACCCGGCCCGCCGGACTGGCTGCTGGACGCCGGGACCGCGTCGGGGAACGTTGCCGGAAGCACGGCGCACGACATGACCCCGGACGAGCTTTCGGCGCTCGACGAGAGGATCGTCACGAGCGCCGACACCTGGATGCTCGGCGGCGTCTATCGCTCCCCCGGAGAGTTCCCCGGCTACATTTACGGGGCGGCGTGCACGGGAGGCGCCTGCAGGTACGGCACGAGCGGGGAAGGAGACCTGGACGGTTTCTTCTTCGATGCGCAATACCAGCCGGTCATGGAACGCGGGGGCATCCGGCTCGGCCAGGCTTTCTACGATGCGACATCCAATCCCGACGCGCCCCAGGAGCTCACCGGCTACGGGGCCTGGATGCACTACAACACCTTCCTCGTGCAGATCAGCTTCCATCCCGACAAGGGCGCGCCCGACTCGGTTCAGGCGGCGCCCTATTCGGTCGGCCGGGCTTCCGGCACGAATCCGGTTTCGGGATCGGCATCGTGGACCGGCGTCGCGGTGGGCACGGACCTGAACCGGCTGTTTCCCGCTCCCGACATGCTGCAGGGGGATGCCGGGATCGTCTACGACTTCGGCGACTCCTCGGTCGATGTCACGCTCGACAATTTCGTCAATCTGAGGACCGGCGCCGCCGCGGGCCACAGGATGGCGTGGACCGGCATCGCGGTGAAGGACGGGGCGTTCTCGAAGGGCACGCACTGGGACGGCGGGCATGTCGCGGGGACGTTCTACGGCGGCTACCACGAGGAGGCCGGCGGCGTGTTCAGGTCGGGGTCGATCGCCGGGTCGTTCGGCGCGTCCCGGTCGGACCGCCAGTGAGTTGAGCATGCGCGCGCTCGCCACGCAGGCGACGACGCCACGCGCCGGGGTGCATGCCGTTCCACCACGGTTCGGATCGAAACCGCCATCGCCGTATTTCCTCATGCAGGGCGCGGCTGCCCATAGCCCGTGCCGCTGTTGCCGACAATGCGCGTGTCTTGCCGCGGGCCCCCGGTCGTGCCTTCGCGGCTCTCGCCCGGACCGGGATACCGCACCGGCGACGATGACGGGGATCGCCAAGCGGCGCCTCGGGCCGACACGGGCGCACTCGATGGCTTCCCTTCCGGCCGCGGGATTGGTACAAGGCGGATCGAGGGATTCGTGCGAACACCGGCGCTCCCGTGTTGCGGCATTGTCGGGTTCGCCTTTGGAAAGGGTGATTTGGCGATGATCGGAAGCATGCAGAAGATTGCGGCGGCGCTTGCGTCGGCTGCCGGGAGAATCCGCTTGACAAGCCGGTTTGCGGTTTCCGATACAATAAGCCGGGTCGCCGGGTCGCCGGGTCGCCGGGTCGCCGGGTCGCCGGGTCGCCGGGTCGCCGGGTCGCCGGGTCGCCGGGTCGCCGGGTCGCCGGGTCGCCGGGTCGCCGGGTCGCCTCACCTGCGTCCGCGTGACGGCCATGGGCGCGTTCGCATGGTTGCGCCGTTCCCGGCGTCCGTCCTCACCGCCTGAGCTTTCCTCCTCCGCCGGTCGGCATTCCGCTTCCCGCCGTCCCGCTTCTTCCTCCGACAGTTCCGGTCCCGCATCGGCGCAGCGTGCCCTTGCCGCGTGTGCGTCCGGCGCCACCCGCCGTCTGCGGCACGGCCTGCGCCCGGTCCTTGCCTCCGCTCTGCTTTCCCTTCCCCTGCTCGCCGGCCTGCCGACCGGGGCGCAGGCGCAGGTCGCGTGCAGCACGGCCAATGCCGACGGCTCCTATAGCGTTCCCTTCGACTGGGCGCTGAAGCCGTCCGGCCTCGCCGCCGGCACCAAGTTCCGCCTGCTGTTCGCCACCTCGACGAGGCGCAACGCCTCAGCGACCGACATCGCGACCTACAACACCTTCGTGCAGACCCGCGCCAAGGCGGGCCACAGCGCGATCTCCGACAGCTGCGGCAACCTCTTCAAGGTGGTGGGCTCGACCTCCGCGATCGACGCCCGCGTCAACACCGACACCGAATCGACCGACACGGCGGCGCTGATCTACTGGCTGAACGGCGCCAAGGTCGCCGACAGCTACGCCGACTTCTACGACGGAAGCTGGGACAGCCGTGCGCACAAGACCGAATCGGGAGGGACCAGCAGTTATACGTTCGTATTTACAGGCAGCAATCAGGACGGCACCAAGAGCTCCTCCATTGCATTTGGTGCAGCGGCGGTTAGCACAGCCAATCTGAACAGCGGCGGTCCACTTGCTGGCTCCGGTTCTACTATTAACACCGCTACCCACCGCTTCTTCGGCCTCTCCCCGATCTTCACGGTAGGCACGAAGCCGGTCGTGACCATTTCGAGGGGCACTTCGCCGGTGACGGAGGGCACGGCGGCGAGCTTCACCCTGAGCGTCACCCCGGCGCCGTCGGCGCCCCTGGATGTCAATGTGCTGGTCACCGAGAACTCCGACTTCGTCGATGCGGCCAACGAGGGCCTCAAGGCGGTCACGATCCCGGCCGGCGCCGCCACGCACGCCTACACCGTCGCCACGGTCGGCGACACCGCGGATGACGCCGACGGTAGCGTGACTGTGATTTTGAGAAGCGGAACGGGCTACACGGTCGGCAATCCGGGAGCCGCCAGGGTCGACGTATCGGACGACGAGCCCACACTTGTGAGCCTTGTGGCGACTTCGGACGTGACCTTCACGGAGGAGACCCCGACGGACACAGCGGCGGTGACGGTGCGCCTGGCGCGGCGGCTCTACGCGGGCGAGAACCTGGCGGTGCCGATCACATTCACGGGAAGCGGGGTTGCACTCCAGGACGATACAAATTCGAGCTACACCCTGTCCATTTCGGGCAACGGAGCGACTGGAACGGGCCTGACAAGCGACGTCATCTATGTACGCTTCACCGGCCACGACACCGACATCGTGCAGGAGGCCACGGTCACCCTGACGCCGACGAACAACGACGACGGCGACACGGAGGCCGGCTCCGCCACGATGAGCGTTTCAACTCTCTTGTCCGGCGACTGGGCCCATGGCTTCACCACTGTCGGCGGCGGCGGCGCGCCCCACGGCACGGACACCTCGGTGAGGCTGGTCTATGCCGACAACGACGGGACGTTCGAGGACCTGACCCTGCTCGACCGCCCCGGGCCGCGGATCCACCTGGACGTTCAGGCCTCGCCGGATGTGACCGGGAGCGGGCGCGACTGGACCCTTGAGGAGGGGGCCGACATCACGCTGCGGATCAGCAACCTCACGGAGACCCTGCACACCCGGGACATCGAGGTGAACTACAACGTGAAGGGCGCCTACGAACATGTCTCCGAGGCGAACAAGGAGACGCAGCGGGGGACCCAGTTGGTGACGCTTCCGGCGAACACGCGCTCGGTCCAGGTGATCCTGAACACCGAGGCCACTACCAAGGACGAGACCGACGTGGCGCTGTCGGTGCGGCTCCTGGCCGCGGACGTGCCGGAGGGGACCTCCGACACCCTGGGGACCTACACGACCAACTTCCAGCCGCTGAACTTCACGGTCACGGACGGTTCGGACGGAGGCACGGGCCCCATCTCCCCGGTCGTGACGGTCGAGGCGTGGTATGCGCACTACGGCCACGGCTCGACGCCGCGGGACGAACGGACCGAGGGGGACGAGCTCCAGTTCACGGTCCGCTCCAGTCCCCCGGCGCAGGTGCCGTTCCATGTCTGGCTGAAGGTCGAGGAGACCGCGGGCGATTGCGTCGCGGCCGGGCTGGAGCGGGTCCACACGGTCCGGTTCGCGCCCGGGGACGAGTGGCGGACTCTCCGCGTGCAGACGGTGGACGACAATGTGGATGAGGTGGACTGCGAGGTGCGGGTGTCGCTGGCGTCGGATGCCGCCGGCACGGTGCCGTCCGCGACGGCGAGTGTCGGCGTGATGACCGGGGGCCGCGGCGGCTACCTTATCGTCGCGCAAACCGATGTGGCCCTGAGCGGGAAGAACGTGGCGACGCGGGCGGTCCGCGACAACGAGGCCGGCCCGCTGGGGAGCCATTCGGAGGACACGGTCGGGACCGGGGCGCTGGACCCGTTGCTGATCGCGGAGGTCCGTGTCCGGGCGGCGGAGACGCATCACGGCCAGGCGCATGTGGACCGCTGGCGGCGCGTGCTGGTGGCGTTCGGGGTGGAGTCGTATCCGGGTCTTACGCCGACGACGGCGGCGGAGGCCAAGGCGAACGCGAAGCGGTACAGCAGCCCGCTGTGGCCGCGGATCGCGACCGTGCTGACAGCGCTGGAGGCGGGACCCGTGGTCCCGGTCCGGCCGGTGGTGACGATCGCGGCGGATGCGGAGCAGGTCGACGAGGGCGGCGCCGTGACCTTCACGCTGACGGCGGCGCCGGCGCCGGCGCACGACCTCGCGGTGCACGTGGTGGCCGACGAGGAGATGGGCGCGGGGGACGACCTTGTGGGCAGCGGGCATATCGACACGGTGACGATCCCGGCGGGGCAGAGTTCGGCGACGTGGACGGTGACGGCGATGTCGGACGAGGTCGAGCGGGCCGACGGCACGATGACGGGCCGGGTCGTGGCGGGCGACGGCTACGTGCCGGGCGATCCGTCCGAGGTGACGCTGGCGCTGCTCGACGACGACGAAGCGGCGCTCGAGGTCACGGTCTCCGCGGGGGACGCGGTGACGGAAGGCGGCGATGCGGTCTTCACGGTCACGGCGAACCCCGCCCCTGCATCGGACCTTGCGGTGACGGTGACCGTTGCGGTCGAGGGCGCGTACGGCGTGACCGCGGGCACGCGGACCGTCACCGTCCCGGCGGCGGGCAGCGCCACGCTGACGCTGGCGACGGCCAATGACGACGTTGACGAGGCGGACGGATCGATCACCCTGACGGTGGATGCCGGCGACGGCTACGCGGTCGGCGACCCCGCGTCGGGCACCGTGTCCGTGACCGACGACGACGTGCCGGCGGTGCGCGTCGCGGCCGGGGATGCGGTGACCGAGGGCGGCGATGCGGTCTTCACGCTGACCGCGAGCCCGGCGCCGGCGGCGCCGCTGGCGGTGGACGTGACGGTGGCGGCCGCCGGCGACTACGGCGTGACCGCGGGCACGCGGACGGTCACCGTCCCGACAACGGGCAGCGCGGTGCTGACGCTGGCGACGGCGAACGACAAGGCGGACGAGGCCGACGGCTCGGTCACCCTGACGGTGGATGCGGGCAGCGGCTACACGGTGGGCGCGCCCGGCTCGGGCACGGTCGCGGTGCATGACGACGACGAGCCGGCGGTGAGCGTCGCGGCCGGGGATGCGGTGACCGAGGGCGGCGATGCGGTGTTCACCTTCACGGCGGATCCCGCCCCGGCATCGGACCTGACCGTAACGGTAACGGTGGCGGCCGAGGGCGAGTACGGCGTGACCGCGGGCGAGCGGACCGTCACCGTCCCGGTGTCGGGCAGCGCGGTGCTGACGCTGACCACGACAAACGACGAGGCGGACGAGCCGGACGGCTCGGTGAGCGTGACGGTGGATGCGGGCGACGGCTACACGGTGGGCGACCCGGCGTCGGGGACGGTCGCGGTGCGCGACGACGACGAGCCGCTGCCGACGGTGATCTCGGTGGCCGACGCGACGGTAACGGAGGGCGACACCGCCTCGCTGATGTGGTTCACGGTGCGCCTGTCGGAGCCTTCGGCGGGGCCGGTGACGGTGCGGGCGGACACGCGCCCCTCGACCCCGGTATCGGCGAAGCCGCGGGAGGACTACTGGCCGGTGCGGTCCGGGCTGGTTCGGTTCAGGCCGGGCGAGACCGAGTGGCGGGTGGCGGTCTACATCGCCGACGACAATCACGACGAGGACGCGGAGACGTTCGAGCTGGTGCTGTCGGCCGCCGACGGCGCGCGGATCGGCGACGGGGTTGCGGTGGGAACCATCGTGAACGACGACCCGATGCCGGCGGCGTGGCTGGCGCGGTTCGGGCGCACGGTTGCGGAGCAGGCGCTGGACGGCATCGCGGGCCGGATGTCGGCGCCGCGCACGCCGGGCATGCAGGGCGCGATCGCCGGGCAGGCGCTCTCGTTCGGCGCACCCGCCAATGACAACCCCGGATCGCGGTCCGGGGCAGGCGCGGTTGCGGGCAATGTTGCGGCCGGGTCCTCGACACTCGGAGGGACCGGGTCTCTCGCGCTCGCCGATGTCGCGCAGGCGTTCGGCGGCCAGTCCGGCCACTCCGGCCCGGGCGATTCCGGTCATGATGCAACCGGCTTCGGTGCCGGCCTGCAAGCCGGGGAGGCAAGCGCGGCAGGCTTCTCGCAATCGCAAACCATGACGGCGCGCGACGCGCTGCTCGGCAGCAGTTTCTCGCTGACCGGCGCGACGGACGGCTCGGGCGGCAGCATGGCCTTTTGGGGCCGTGCGGCGCAGGGGAGCTTCGACGGTCGGGAGGGGACGTTCTCGCTCGACGGCGCGGTTACCACCGGTATGCTCGGCGCGGACTATGCGCGCGGCAAGTGGCTGGTCGGCCTGGCACTCGCGCAGAGCGAGGGCGAGGGCGATTACCGCGATACCGATGTCGATCCCCGTCCCGACAGCCAGACCTGTCCCGCGATTGACGGACAGGAGATGCCGGAGTGGTGCAACGGGGCCGTGCGCGCGGGCGACGGCAGTGTGGAGGCGTCGCTGACGGCGGCGATCCCCTATGCGGCGTTGCAGGCTTCGGAGCGCCTCAAGCTCTGGGGCGCGGCGGGTTACGGCACGGGCGAAGTGACGCTCAAGACCGCGCTCGGCGGCAGCTACAGGGCGGACACGAGCTGGAGCATGGCGGCGGCGGGGCTCCGGGGCGACCTGCTGGCGCCCCCGGCGGAGGGCTCCCCCGGATCGGGGTCCGGGGCAGGCGGCCCGGCGCTGGCGGTGACCTCGGATGCGCTGTGGACGCGGACCTCGTCGGAGAAGACCCGCGACCTTGCGGCGTCGGAGTCCGACGCGACCCGGCTCAGGCTCGGCCTGGAGGGCAGCTACCGGTTCGCCATGGAAGGCGGCGGCCATCTGACCCCCAAGCTCGAAATCGGCGCGCGGCATGACGGCGGCGACGCGGAAACCGGCTTCGGGGTCGAGCTCGGCGGCGGGATCGCGTGGAGCGATCCGAAGCTGGGCCTCTCGCTCGACGTCTCGGGCCGCACGCTGATCGCGCACGGCAACGACGACCTGAAGGACCGGGGCTATGCGGCGTCGCTCGCCTTCGATCCGGACCCGGCGACGCAGCGGGGTCCGTCGCTCAGCCTGCGCCAGGAGTTCGGCGGGCAGGCCACGGGCGGCCTCGACGCGCTGTTCCAGCCTGCGACGCTGGAGGACCGCACTGGCGGCAGCGAGGCGACTTCCCGCTGGGCGCTGGAGGCGGCATACGGCTTCCCGGCCTTCGGCGGTCGCTGGACCGGCAGCCCGCATGCCGGGCTGGGGCTTGCGACGGGCGCGCGCGACTACAGCGTCGGCTGGCGGCTGACGCCGGAGGCCAAGGCCAATGCGCCCGATGTCTCCTTCGGCCTCCGGGCGACACGGCGGGAGAGCGACACGGACACGCCGGAGCATACGGTCGGGTTCGAGGTGCGCGCCCGCTGGTAAGGCATGGCGTGCGTCGACGATTACGCCGCCGGACCGGAGGCAGTCCGCCCCGGTCCGGCCGGTGCGCCCCGCGATAGCCTGGCCTCTCGGCTCGGCGGCCGGGACGGACTCCCGGGTTCCGGGGACGCCTGACCGTGGCGCGGCGGGTCGGCGGATGGGATGCCTTGCGGGCCTGGCACTTCATCCGCGCCAGCAAGGCGTACCGCAATGCGTGGAAGCGGCGCCGGCCGCAGCCCGGCCTGCCGGAACGCGCACCGTTCCCGGTGCGGCTCCAGACCCCGGCCGACCTCGCCGCCATGGCCTGGGGCATGGCGGCCTGGGAGGATCCCCATGCGGCGCTGCCGCTCGCGCCCTTCTGGGCCCGGGCCGGCGTGGTCGAGGGACGGGTGACGCGGGATACGCCGCCGCTGGTGCGGCTTGCAGCCGAGGGAGACGCCACGCTCTCCGGTCTGCGTCTCGCCGACGGCGCGCTGCTGCTCAGGATCGAGCGGCCGGGCGTGTCGGTCCCGGTCCGTCTGCCGGCCGGAACGGTGTTCCCCGAGGACGGCGGGCTGCGTCTCGTGCTGGAGCGTGAGGTGGCGCGCATCGAGGACGTCTGGTCGGGGTTCCCGGCCCCTCGACCGGGGCGGGCACGGGGGACGGGGACGGTGAGCTTCTGCTGGCGCTGGAGATGGAGGCCGAAGGGCTCACGCAGCGCGACTACGCGCTGCGCTTCTGGGAGCCGGAGAGGGTCGAGGAAGAATACTACACCGGCAGCTGGATGCATGAGCGCGTCAAGCGCCGGTTCGCCTCGGCAAGGCGCATCCTGAAGCAATACCGCGGCATGGCCACCGGGGCGTAGTCCGCGGGCCGCGCCATCGCCCTTCCGGTGGCGACGGCGCGACGGGGTGCAAGGTCGGGTTTTCGTCTGCCCTTGAGACGGAATCGCCAGCCGGCGAAGATGGCCACCGCCGGGATCGCAAGCGACCGTGAGGCGGACCCCGCCTGCCTGTCCGTTTCCCTTGCTGCCGCATGCCTGCGCTCCCGGATCGACGCGATCGCTGCCTGACGGCCATCACCGGATGCATTGCCGTCTTGCCTCGTCCGGGCGCATCGAACGTCACCGTCACGCATTACGGTCCCCGCCGGACGGTCACCGCGGACATCGCTCCGGTTCCGGGACGGCGGGCGGGCGCGATGCGCGGCGCGGTGAACGGGGACGGCCGGATGACGGCGGCGCCATGAACGTCCGCGCCCGCCGCCTGCACGGGCGGCGGGATTCGCCGCGGGATGCGCCGCCGAATTCGCCGAACCCTTCCGTCGCGTCATGTCCGGCGCCGGGGATCGGGTGCCGATTCCCAATGTAGCCGGCGGTTCCCGGTCGACGACGACATCGGCAGTCGTGCGGTCGCCGGCCGGGCCGAATCGCCCCTTGCCCGATATTCCCCGCGCCGGACCGCCCGGCGCCTTCCCGAAGGGGCGTTTCGGTCCCGGACCTCCGGGTCGGCCCGATCGCGCACGGACGCGAATTCGCATGCCAGTCGCCGGCCGGCGGCGCGTGACGGCAGCTGGCGGCCAAACTGAGGGGCGGTTTTCGGCGCCCGAAAATCGCCCCTATCCGAATTTCCCCTTCTTCGCTCCGATGCCCGCGCATGCGCCCGGATCGACTGGGGCCGGCTGTGAATTCGGGAGAAGGAGGAGAAGCGGATGACGCAGAGGGGAACGATCTATCTCACCACGCGCGAGGCGGCGGCGCATCTGGGTCTGTCGACGCGCACGCTCGACCGCTACCGGGTGTCGGGCGAGGGGCCGGTGTTCCTCAAGTTCGGCGGGCGGGTGCGCTATCTGCGCGAGGACCTGGACGAATGGGCCAGGACGCGCCGGCGCAAGTCGACCTCGGACGACGGCACGGGAGAGCGCCCGGCGCTGCCGGCGCCGGACGCCCCCGGCTCCACCTCTCCCGGTCCGCAAGACGGGAAGGCGGGCCGTGCGCGGGGACGGGCGAAGGCCCGCGGCTCGGAGGAGCCTGCCCCGGTCCGCGAGCGGGGCCGGGCCGAAACCGGCGATCCGGCGCCGGGGGCGGCCCGATGAGCGCGGCGTTGAATTCGATCCCCGCCGGCGGCGGCATGAGCGGTTCGGACGCCGCGATGCGCGGGGTCGCGGTCATGGCGCTCACCATGGCGGCGCTGCTGGCCGGCCCGGAGATCGCGCTGGCGACCACGGACACGACCTTCGACGCCCCGCTCGACACGGTGCAGGACATCGTCGGCGGCAGCGGCGGGCAGCTCGCGGCGGCGCTGGCGGTGGGCGCGGCGCTGGTCGGCTCGGTGCTGCGCTTCAACGCGATGCAGCTGATGGGCGCGGTCGGCGTCGGCATTGCCGCGGGCGCGGGCACGGGGATCGTGACCGGCCTGGTCGGCTCGGCGATCGTCTGATGAACGACACCGCCCGCCACACCATCCCCCGCCGTCTCGACGATCCGGAGCGCTGGCTGTTCTGGACCGTGGACGAGGCCGCCGCGCTGATGGGCCCGGCGTTGCTCGGGCTGGCCGCCAACCAGTTCGTGACCGGGCTCATCGCGGGCATCGGCGGCTGGCTGGCGTTGCGCCGGGTCAAGCGCGGCGGCGGGGCCAACATCGCGCGTTACGCGCTCTACTGGTTCCTGCCGGACTTCGTGCTGCGGCTCAGGGCGACGCCGCCGAGCCATCTCCGGCGCTTCGCCGGCTGAGGCGGGAACGATGCGGCGTCTGAACCTCGATCTTGCCGTCCGCCGGGTGCGGGACATCCGCCTGGCGCTGGCCGGGCTGCTGGTGCTCTCGATGACGACCAACGTGGCGCTGACCGTGGGCTTCGCCGGACGGGAGACGGTGACCGTGCTGCTGCCGGCGACGGCGGGTCCGGCATGGGAGGTTGGCAGCGGCGGCGCGGGCATGGGTCCTGCCGGCGCCCGCTATCTCGAAGACATGGCGCGCACCGCGGCGGTGACCCTGCTGACGCTCACGCCGGAGAACGCGGCCCATGTACGGCTTGCGGCGGCGCGCATGAGCCACCCTTCGGCTCGCGGCGCGATCGGCGCCTGGGTCGAGGCCGAGGCGGCCCGCATGGCCGGGCGCGATCTCGCCAGCGCCTTCTACCCCGACCGCATCGAGGCGGACCCCGAGCGGCTCACGGTGGAGATATCGGGCGAACTGGTGACCTGGATCGGCCGCGAGGAGGCCGCGCGCGAGGACCGCCGCTACCGCCTCGCCTTCCGCATCGAGGCCGGGCGCATCGGCCTGCTGCGCTTCGAACAGATGGAGGACTGACCGTGAAACGGATACATCGGTGGGCGCTCGCCATTGCATGCGCCATGTTCACGGGTGCGGTGCTGGCGCCTGTCCCGGCTCTGGCGATGCAGATCCTGGAGGCGGCCGACCATGCAGAGCTCGCGGGGGAGATCTCCGCGACGGGCGTCAACCGGATCGCACTTCATGGCGACCGGATCGCGCGGGTGGTGCGGTCTCCGGACGGCTACGCGGTCGAGCACGACGCGGCGTCGGGCGACCTCTATCTCAGGTCCGCCGTGGCGGGGTCTGTGGAAACGGGGACGGGACAGGCGGTCCGACACGACCCGGTCACGCTGTTCGTCGGCACGGAGCGGGGTTTCACCTACCGGCTGACGCTGACGCCGGCGGCACGGGACTCGGCGCAGATCCTGATCCGCAACGCGGCGGTCCCGCCGGCCGCGGCGATCCCCGCCCCGGCCGGGCGGGACGGCCCCCGCGTGGCGGCGGTGGTGCGACTGGTGCGCGCGGTGGCGCGGCGCGAGCCGCTGGCGGCCTACGAAATCCATGCCGGCCCGGCCCCCCGGCTCGATGGCCGGGGCAGGCTCTCCCCGGTCCGGGCAAGCGGTTTGTCCGCCGCCGGCCTCACCCTGATCGAGACCTGGCGGGGCCCGCGCTACCGGGCGCTCGTGTTCGAGGCCGGCCGTTCCGCGCCCGCCGGCGGGGACGGGTCCGCGGGCCTCGCCGGGACCATCGGCGGTCTGCCGGGCATGGGCAGGGTTGCCGCGCTCTGGCTGGCGGCGCCCGGCACGGGGCCGACGGGCGGACGACTGGCGGTGGCGGTGACGGACGCCGCCGCGCCGGGGGCGCCGCGGTGAGCGCCCGGCAGGATGCCCGCCGCGCCGACGGCGACGGGAGCGACCCCGGCGCCGTGCGGCGGCGCCAGTTGCTGCTGTTCTCCGCGGTCGCGGCGGTCTTGCTGGTCGTGCTGGCGGCGTGGCTCGGCATGGGCGGCGGCGGGCAGCCGGCGCCGCGCGGCGGTATCGAGGCCGGGATCGTGGCGCCGGACGCCGCCGAGCAGGTCTGGACGCGGCGCTCGGAGGCCCGGCTCGGCGGGATCGAGACGCAGCTGCGCGAGATGCGCCAGGAAGCGCGCCGGCTTGCCGCCGACAACGACCGCCTGCGCGCGAAGCTGGAGCGGGACACCGCCGACGCGCGCACGGTGATCGACCGGCAGGCGGCGGTGATGGACGAGCTCGAACGCCGGCTCCGGGCGCCCGCGCAGCCGGGAACGGCTCCGAGAGGCGGCACCGCGGCGGACCCGTACTTCCGCGTTCCGTCCTCAACGCCCGCGACCGGCGGGGAGGCGCCGACGCGGCAGGCCGCGCCGGTGCGCATGATCGAGACCTTCGAGCTGGAGGGCGGCCCGCGCTCGTCGGCAGGCGATGACCGCACCGGGCCCGAGCTCGTGGCGGACGCCGTGGCCAAGCCGGTCTCGGCCTGGCTGCCGGCGGGCGCGCACGCCTCGGCGATCGTGCTCGCGGGCGTCGACGCCTCGGCCGGCATCTCGTCGCAGGGCGATCCCCGGCCTGTGCTGATGCGCATCACGGGTCCCGCCTGGACCGCCGCCGAGGATGGCATGGCCATGCAGGTCGATATCGACGGCTGCACCGTCACGGGCGCGGCCCATGGCGACCTCTCCTCGGAGAAGGTCTATGTGCGGCTGCGCACCATGACCTGCGCCGTGCCCGGGCCCGGCACGGGGGAACGCCCCGGTGCGGTGGTCGAGACCGATGTGGCGGGGTTCGTCGCCGGCTCCGGCAAGACCGGCGTGCGCGGTCCCGTGGTGAGCCGCGAGGGGGCGCTGGTCGAGAAGGCTTTCCTTGCCGGCGTGGTGTCGGGCGTCGGCCAGGGGGCGGCGCAGGCCTTCCAGCCGCAGGCGGTGGCCACGGGCGCGGGCGGGGCCGCGGTTGCGAACAGCGGGCTCGGCGACATCGGCCGGGCGGGTCTCGGCGCCGGCGCGTCCTCGGCGGGCCAGAAGGTCGCCGACTACATGATCCGCCGCGCCGAGCAGTACCAGCCGGTGATCCAGCTCCAGGCCGGCACGAAGGTGACGCTGGTGTTCCTCGAAGGCGCCCGCATCGACGGCCGCGCCGTGCAACCGCAATCGAACGATGGAGGGAAATGACATGACGCACTGCAGAACGAATGCGCCTCGCCGGGCCCCGGCCGCCGGGATCGCACCCGTGGCGATCGTTCTGGGCGCCCTTCTGCTCGCGGGCTGCTCGTCGGGGCATATCGGCGAGGACTGGCAGTGTCCGCTGGCGAAGGGCGGCTCCTGCGCCAGCGTCGCCACGGCCGATCCGGCGGTGCCGAAGACAGGCGTCGCGCGGACGATGATGACCGGAGAGCCGATCCGGCTGCTGCCCCGCGACATGGAAACCGAACGCGTCAATACGCCCCCGGATCATGGTCCGGGGCAGGCGTCGCCGGAAGCGCGCTCCTGCGAGGCGGATTGCAGATTCGATCCCTTCGCCTGGCTTGTCCCGCTGTTCGGCGCGGAGGCCGACGACGATCGCCCGGACGCGCAGGACGCCAAACCGGCAATGACGGCTTCCGGCCCCGACATGACGGTCACCTCCTCCGACACCCTCGCGGTCGAACCGGCTGCGGCGGAAGAAGATGCCGCCGACGATGTGCGCACGGGCGAGGTCGTGGCGCGCATCTGGATCGCGCCCTTCGTCGATGCCGACGGCGTCTACCGCGAGGCGTCCCATGTCCGGGTGGTGCTGGAGCCCGCCGGCTGGAGGCTCCGCTGATGGCGGCGGGGGCGCTCGGCCGGCTGCTGGAGATGTTCGAGGGTCCGGAGGCGCCGGGGCCGTGGACGCCGCCGACGATGCCGGCCGCGCTGCACGCGCTGCTGCCCTGGCGCGCGTTCGACGAGTCGAGCGAGCTCTACGTCAACGCAGGCTCCATCGGCTTCGTGCTGGAGCTGCCGCCCTTCGCCGGTATCGACGCCGAGACCCTGGGCGCGCTTTCCGGCACGCTGGCCGACGCCGCGCCCGAGCGCTGCACGATACAGATCGTCCACTGGGCAAGCCCGCGCTTCGGCGCGGCCATGCGCGCCTGGGCCGAGCCGCGTGTCGGGACCGGCGGGGCGTTGAACCGCATGGGCGAACGCCGCGGCAACCTGCTCGCCCCCGGCGGCTGGCGGCGTCTGCATGAAGGGGGGCCGCCCTTCACGCTCTCGGACTACCGGGTGTTCGTCACCGCCTGTCTGGCCGGCTCGCCGGGTCCGGCGTCCGAGACCGCGCTCGGCGCGTTCCGTCGGGCGCTGGAGGGAACCCTCGCCTCGGCCGGCGCGCAGACCCGGCGGTTGGAGCCGGACGGGCTGCTGTCGCTCGCGGCCGAGCTGACCGCGCCAGACATCGGCGGATACCGGGACGGCGGGACCGAACGTCCTCCCCGGCGCTGGGCGCCGCGCGATCCGCTGCACGAGCAGTGCACCGCGCCCGGACGCGCGCTCACGGTCCATCCCACGGGGCTCACCTTTCATCATCCCGACGGCGGGAACGGCGCGTCCGGCGGGGACATCGCCGTCCGGGTGCTCTCCGCGATCGCCTTTCCCGAGGTCTGGCCGGGCTGGCGCGGCAACGCGCTGATCGGCGACTTCCACCGCGACTTCCTCCAGCCGGGCTGCCCGGTGCTGACCTGCCTCACCGTGGTGACCGGCGACGAGGCGGCCGGCGAGAAGGCGTTCCTCAAGTCGGCACGCGCGACCCAGCAGGCCGGCACCGGGATCGCCCGCTATCTCCCCGGTCTGCCCGAGAAGGCGCGGGACTGGCAGACCGTCACCGAGCGGCTCAAGGACGGCGAGCGGCTGGTGCGCGCCTGCTACATGGCGGCGGTGTATGCGCCGCTGGACAGTCTCGACGAGGCCGAGCAGGCGGTGCGCGCGATCTATCACGGCCAGGGCTGGCGGGTGAACGCCGAGCGCTACATGCAGCTCCCCTCCTGGCTCGCCTGCCTCCCCATGGCGTCGGCCGGCGGTCTCGACGCCGATCTCGAACGCATGGGCCGGATGAAAACCCTGCTGACCGCATCGGCGGTCAATCTCGCGCCGATTCACGGCGAGTGGCGCGGACAGCCGATGAACCCCGACAATCCGCCCGCGCTCTTCCTCATAGGGCGGCGCGGCCAGCCGGCCTGCTGGTCGCCCTTCGCCAACGAGGCCGGCAACTACAACGTCGCCGTCACCGGCAAGTCCGGCTCCGGCAAGTCGGTCTTGATGCAGGAGCTGGTCACCGGCCTGATCGGCGCCGGCGGCGAGGCCGTGGTGATCGACGACGGGCGGTCGTTCCAGCACACGGCGGAAGCGCTCGGCGGCGCGTTCATCGCCTTCGGCAAGGACCCGGCCTGCCTCAACCCCTTCGCCATGATCGACGCCGGGACGGCCAACCATGACGGTGACTACCGGGAAGAGTGCTTCGCGATGCTGGCGGGCGTGATCGGGCGGATGGCGAGGCGAAGGGGCGGGATCGACGACATCGAGGCGGCGCTCATTGCCGAGGCCATTGCCGCGGCCTGGGACGAGGCCGGCAACGACGCCGATCTCGGCACGGTGCGGGGCCATCTGGCGAAGCGGGACGACCGGCGCGCCGCCGACATGGCGACCGCGCTCGGCCCCTGGTGCCCGGGCGGGGCCATGGGGCGGCTGTTCGCCGGCTCCAACGTGCCGGACCTGGAGAACGCCATGACGGTATTCGAGCTCGCCGAGCTGAAGGGCCGGGGCGACGTGCAGGCGGTGGTGCTGATGCTGGTGGTCTTCCTCGCCACCCAGCGGATGTATCACGGCCCCCGCACCCGCGCGAAGGCGATCGTCATCGACGAGGCCTGGGACCTGCTCTCCGGCGAGGACAGCCGGGCGTTCCTCGAAGGCGCCGCCCGAAGGGCCAGGAAGTATCGCGGCGCGCTGGTCACCGGCACCCAGTCGGTCAACGACTACTACGCCAATCCGGCCGCCCGCGCCGCCTGGGAGAACTCGGACTGGGTGATCTTCCTGGCGCAGAAGGACGAGTCGGTCGAGCTCCTGAAATCCGAGAAGCGCATCCACTGCGATCCGGGCATGGAGCGGGCGCTCAAGAGCCTGACCACCGCCGATGGCAGATACGCCGAATTGGTGCTGCACGGCCCCGACGGCTGGCGGGTGGCGCGGCTCGTGCTCGACGCCTGGTCGGTGGCGCTGTTCTCCTCGCGCGGCCCCGCCTTCGCGGCGGTCGAGACGCTGAAGGCCGAAGGGTTCACCACCGTCGAGGCCATCGATCGGCTCGCGGGCGACGGACCCACCGAAACCGCCGAACCGAAGGGAGGAAACGAATGACGGCAAGAACCGCAAATGCCGATGCCGGGCGCCCGCTCAACTGGCCGGACGATCCCGAGAACGTCACGGCGGCGGATATCGACTTCACCGCACTCGCCCATGTGCTGGCCAATACCTGCCGCCGGGGCGGCTGCGTGCGTTCCTACCACTCCGTGGCGGCGCATGCGGCGATCGTCTCGGAAGAAATCGAGGCGCTCGACGGGCTGTCCGAAGGAGACCGGAGGACGCTGGCGCTGCACGCGCTCCTTGCGCCCGCGCCGTCGGCCTGGCTCCGGGGCCGCCTGCCCGACTCGCAGCGGGCGGCGGAGCCCGGATCGCGGTCCGGGCCAGGACGCACCGGGCGGCTGGCCACGGGGATCGAGGCCGCGGTGCGCGAGGCCGCCGGGCTCGATGCCGTGCTCGACGAGGAGCATGGCGAACTTCTCCGCTTCGTCACCCGCATGGCGGCTTCGGCGGAGCGCCGCGACCTCATGGACGGGAATGCCGCCGCGAACGCCGGCGTGGCGTTCCCGCCGCTGAAGCGGCGCATCCGCAGCGTCCCGCCCGACAGGGCGGCGGAGGCCTGGCTCGCCCGCTTCCGGGCGCTGGCGGGGCCGGAGGAGGAGCGTCGGAAGCGCGTTGCCGCCCCCGCCTCGGCGCCCGGGGTGGGAGATGCCGGACCGGACAACGGCTCGTCAGAGGACAGGGCGGATGCGCCGGCGTCGTGAAGCCGAAGGGCGGTCCGACTCCGCCTGGCCGGTGATGGCGTCCGCCGTGCTGCTCTCGGGCGCGGTGGCGGCTGCGGTCGCTGCGGCGACTCTCCGCTACGGGATCGAATCGCCGCCGGGCATCGCCGGCGTCCGGCTTGCGGAGATGACCGCGGCCTGGACAACGCGGGCAGCCAGCGAGGGTGTATCGGCGGAAGGCGTACGCGCCTGGGGCGCGGCGCTGGAGGCCGCCCTCGACCGCGTGGCGCACGATCATGGTGTTGTGCTGCTGCCGGCGCGCGCCGTCGCCGCCGGGGCGCCGGACCTGACGCGGCAGGTCGAGGACGCGCTGGCGGCAATCCTTGCCGACGGCGGAGAGACACCGTGACCGCGCCGCGCCCGATATTCAATCTGCGGGACGGCCATGCGCGCCGCCGCCATGCCGGCCTGGCGGTCATGATCGCGCTGGCGGCGCTGTGGCTCGGTCTCGCCTCGCGCGTGCATGTCAACGCCAGCTGGTCGGACGAAGCCTGGGGCTATGCCGCCTTCCCGCTGTTCGGCGAGGACCCGAGGATCGGCGACCGGGTGCTGTTCGAGCCGCCGGCGGCCGTTGGCAGCAAGGTCCCTTATCTCAAGACGGTGCGCGGCCTGCCGGGGATGGCGGTCGCGGTCGCGGAAGACGGAACGGTCAGTCTCGACGGCGTTGCGGTCGGCCGGGCCAAGACGCATGCCCTCGACGGGCGGTCGCTCGAAGCGATCTCGCCGGGGATCGTCCCGCACGGGCATTACTTCCTGCATGCCGATCATCCCGACAGCCACGACAGCCGCTATGCCGAAATCGGCCTGGTGCCGCGCCATCGCATCCTCGGCCGCGCCGTTGCGCTCCCGGATCTGCCATGGCTCGGCCTGAAGGGACCGCTGGTCGGGCCGGACGATGTCCGGCCGGACGCGAAACCGGAGGCGCGGCGATGAGACGGTCGGCAACCCTGTTGCTTGCTGCCCTGCTCGCGGCGACGGCACTAGGCGCATCGGCGAAGGATCTGGGCGTGCGCGGCGCGACCTGGCCGGTGGCGGAGCCCGACCTGCTGCTCGAAATCGAGGCGCGCCTCCTGGAATTGCAGCGCACCGGCGAACTGGCGCGACTGGAGACGGAGGCCCGCAGCCGCACCCGACGGAAGCTGGAGGAGCCCGAGCCGGTTCCGGGATTCGTGCCGGCTCGGGAGCAACGCAGCCGCCCGTTCGACCCGGCCATCGTCGTGGCACAGGATATCCGCGCGCCCGACGGCACGCTCATCGCGGCTGCCGGCACGAGGGTGAACTCGCTGGAGCGCCTGCCGCTCACCCGCGATCTGATCTTCGTCGACGGCAGGCGTCCTGCCGAGATCGCCTGGGCGCTCGCCAGGGAAGGGAAAGGCGGGCGGCCCGCGAAGATCGTGCTGCTGGCCGGGCGCCCGCTCGATCTCATGCGCCGCCATCGGCGGCCCTTCTTCTTCGACACCGGCGGAAGGCTCGCCGCGCGCTTCGGCATCGCGGCGACGCCCACGCTGGTCGAACACGACGGCAGCCTGTTGCGCCTTACCGAAATCCCGGTCGAGGACCGCGACAGGACACGGTCGGGGCATTGCGAAGGCGATGCGCAGCCCGTTGAACCATCCGAACCGGCAGAGAGGAGATATCCGCCATGCTGACCGTCAACCGCGCGACCCTTGTGGGCCATGCCGGGCGCGACCCCGAGATCCGCTCCCTGCCGAACGGCGGCAGGGCGGCGACCTTCTCGCTCGCCACCGCCGAAAAGTGGATCGACCGCGAGGGCAAGCCCGCGGAGGCCACGGACTGGCACCGGGTGGTCGTCTACGGCGCGGCCGTCGAGATCGTCGGGACCATGCTGCGCAAGGGCGACCCGGTCATGGTCGAGAGCCTGCCCCGGACTCGATCCGGGGGCCGCATCGCGACCCGGCAATACCGCGACCGCGACGACAACGACCGCACGGTCACCGAGATCGTCGTCGCCGGGCCGCAGGGCATGGTCAACATCCTCAGCCCGAGGAAGCCGGAGCATGGCGACGCCGCGGCAACCGGGTCCACGGCATGACCCGCCGCTTCCTTGCCGTCTGCGCCCTCGCGCTGGCATCCGTCCTGTGGTCCGGACCTGTGGTAGCGCAATCCTGCACCGGGCGGTTCGTGAACCCGATTTCGGACGTCTGCTGGGAGTGCCTGTTCCCGATCTCGATCGGGCCGCTCACCATCGGCAGCACCGGCGGTGTCGTGGACACTCCCAACCCGTCCTCGCCGATCTGCTTCTGCGGCTCCCCCATCCCCCGCATCGGCCTGTCGCTCGGGGTCTGGGAGCCGGCGCGGCTGGTCGACGTCACCAGGACCCCCTGGTGCTTCCCCAACCTCGGCGGCCTCACCATCGATCCCGGACTGCCCGCCGCCAGGGGCCGCACCGGGTCTTCCGGCGGCGACGGGGCGAAGGGCTCGGTCTGGCATGCGCACTATTACATGTATCCGCTCTTGAGCTGGATCGGCGTGCTGCTCGATCTCGGCTGCCTGGAGGGCGGCAGCCTCGACATCGCCTGGGTCTCGGAGCTCGACCCGGCCTGGCTCGACGACGAGCTGTCGTTCCTGCTCAACCCGGAGGCGGCGCTGTTCGCCAATCTCCCCGCCCAGGCGGCCTGCGCCGCCGACTGCGCGGCGGCCTCGGTGGGACTGCCGCAGGACGGGCTGTTCTGGTGCGCGGGCTGCCAGGGCGGGATGTATCCGCTGACCGGCAACGTGGCGGCGCATGTCGGGGGCGTGCAGGCCTCGCTGCTGGCGGCCCAGCGCCTGGTCTACCGCCTCCACCGCGCCGGTCTCGCCTGGGGCACCTCGGGCTCGGCCGCGCTGTGCGGGCGCTACCCGATGCCGGTGATGAAGAAGAGCCAGTATCGCTGGCAGATGACCGAGCCGGTGCCGGCGACGACGCCCGCGACCGGCTGCAACCCGACGGGGCGGTCCTCGGTGCTCTGGGAATCGCTCCGCGAGCTGCCGGTCTCCGGCGAGAGCTTCGGCTACCTGCTGTTCAGAAAACGCTCATGCTGCCTCCTCTGAACCCGCTGAAACGCAATGACAGACACGACCCTGAAAAGACCATGACGACGCTCTCTTCACCCTTCCGGACCGCCCTCCTGCTCACGGCCATGCTGGCGCTCGGCGCCTGCGCCTGTCCGGTCCGTGCCGGCGAAATGCCCACCGCAGGCCCCGAAGCCGAGGCATCGCGCCTGGTTGAGGAGGTGATGCGCAAGGCAGGAGACGACTCGCTCGGGGCCTGGACGCGTTCCATCATCGACCGCGCACTGAAACGCGCCGGGGAGTCCGCGCGGCGGACGGTTCCCGGATCGGGGGGAGCCGGCCCCGGCCTCCGAGCCGGGGGGACAGGCCCCGGACAAACCGTACCCCTTCCGGCCGAACGCCATGCGCGTGCATTGACGACCCGGCGACCGTCCACGGCGGAAGTGCTCATCTTCACCAGCCTCTCGGTGCCGGCCGCAAGCTGGGCCCAGTGGGCGCATGACGCCGCCCGGACGGGCGCGCCGCTGGTCCTGCGCGGTGTCGGCGCGGGCGGATTGACCGCGACCGCCAGACAGATCGGCGCCCGTCTCGGCAGCCATGCGGCCGGGGTCGCGATCGATCCGCGCCTGTTCCGCCTGTTCGGCGTCGAACGGGTGCCCGCCGTTGTCGTCGTGCCCGGCGGCGTGCCGCCCTGCGAGAGCCGCGGCTGCTCAGCCGACCCCGCCCCGCCGCACGATCTCGTCGCCGGCAACATCGGCCTCGTCGCCGCATTGGAGGCCGTCGCCGCCGAGGGCGAGGCCGGGCGCTCGGTCTCGAAGGCTCATCTCGAACGTCTGATGGAGGACGGGCGATGATCCTTCAGGCACCCGGTCGCGGCGCCCGCGGGCGGCGGTTTGCCCGGTTGCCGGGCTATATCGTCACGGCGGCGGTGTTCGCCTTCCTGTTCTGGATCGTGTTCGGCGGTGCCGCACGGGCGGAGGACCCCAAAGCCGCGGCGCGTTCGATCGGTCAGGCGGGAACGGCAACCGCCGGCGCCATCGCGCGGGACGCCTCGAACGCTGCGACCGTGCCGGGCTACGCCGGAACGAATGTCCCTGAGCGGAACATCGGCGCGAATGCGCTTGAGGACGAAGGCCGGGTTCGGCTCGCCGATCCGGACGATCCCGGCGGTGCGGCCGGGCGCAGCGTGATCGAGGGCGTGACGGTCCGGCCCGACGTGCCGGTGACGGCCAGCGATCCCGGCGTCGCGCGCGGCAAGGCAGTGGCCGCCGATCCGGGCAATGCCGCCCATGGCGCCGACAATCTCGCCTCGGGCAGCGTGGCGGATTGCGGCGCGGACCTTCCGGATGCGCAGGACGGCGGGAGTTGCGGCTCGGTCCGCTGGTGCGTCGGCGCCGGCTGCAAGACGGTCGAGCCGAAGGCCAATACCGGTTTCGTCGAGGCGACGACGCGGCTCAACATGGCGCTGGAGCTGGGCGGCGAGGAGTTCGACCGGCAGAACCTGCGCTTCTTCGCCGGCATGCGGCGGCGCTGCCACATCCATTTCGGGGGGCTGGCGAACTGCTGCCGGAACTCGGGCCTCCTGGTCGGGCTCGCCAACTGCTCGGCGAACGAGCGGGAACTCGCGAAGGAACGCAACGCCGGCAACACCCACTATCTCGGCAGATACTGCTCGAAGCGCATCTTCGGCGTCTGCATCCGCCGGTCGCGGGCGTGGTGCGTGTTCGGTTCGAAGCTCGGGCGCATCCTGCACCAGCAGGCGCGGCCGCAGCTCGGCATCGGCTGGGGCAGTTGCCGGGGTTTCTCGGTGGCCGAGGTCGAGCGCATCGACTTCGCCGCCCTCGATCTCTCCGAGTTCACCCAGGACCTGATGGACGGCTCACGGGAGCCGGCGGTGACCCTGCCCGAGGCGGGCGGCACGCAATCCATCATGCGCGAGCGGGTGCGCGGCTTCTACGGGCGGCAACCATGATGGTTTGCAACGCGAACCTTGTCCTCCGGCGTGCCCTGGGACGCATCCTTGCGGCGATCGGGATCTGGGCCGCACTGGGCGCATCGGCAGCGGGCGGGGAATGGCGTTCCTGGTGCGAGGATCGTGGATCGCCCTCATCGCTCGGCTGGCACTTCTACTGCGACCGGGAGGAGGAAGGGCAGGAAGCCGAACCGCCGCCGGCGCAGCCGATCCCGCAGTCCTCTGAAGCAACGACCTCCGCGACCGACCGCATTCTGGCGCTGCGCCGGGCGCTGGAGGAGGCCCGCGCCGAGGCGATCCTCGATCCGACGCCGGCGAAGGTGGCTGCGTATCTGGAGCTGCAACGGGCGGCGTTGCAGCGCGCCGCCGTCTTCTCCGACGCCTTCCGGCGCACGGTCTGGGCGACGCCGGCGCTCGACTACACGCTGAAGCGCCCGGTCGGCGCGCTCGCCAAGCAGGTCTGGTCGGACGAGCGAAGACAGGCGCGCGATGCCGCGCTGGCCCGTCTCGGGGACCGCTACGGCCTGATCTATCTCGGCCATGCCGGCTGCGCCGGCTGCAAGGTGTTCGGCCCGCTGCTGCGCGCCTTCGCGATGCGCCACGGTCTCGACGTGCTGGCCGTGTCGCTCACCGGCGCGACGCTGGAGGGCTGGCCCGAGGCGGTCGCCGACAACGGGCGCGCCGCCCGGCTCGGCCTCGGCAACGCCCCGGTGCCGGCGCTGGTGCTGTTCGACACCGCCACCAAACGCGTCCTGCCGGTCGGCTTCGGCGTCATGGCCGAGGACGAGATGGCCGAACGCATCTTCGCCCTCACCGCCCTGGAGCCCGGACATGACTATTGAGCGATACCGCCGCCCGGCGGCCTGCCTGGCGTTGATGTTCTGTCTGGCCGCGACCCTGTTCGCCACGGCGCCCGCGAAAGCCGACGTGCTCTCGGAGATGAACCGCTTCTGGCAGGGCGCGGCGGTGAACGCGACCGGCCCGACGGCGTTCAACGGCCAGGCCTCCGGGCACTGGACGCTCGGCAACCTCTATCTGCGCGCGCCGGTGCGCTCCGAGCAGGTCGCGACGGTGAGCCTGCCCTCGTTCCGCGCCGGCTGTGGCGGCATCGACGCGTTTGCCGGCGCGTTCTCCTTCATCAACAGCGACCAGCTGATCGCCTTCGGCCGGGCCGTCGCCCAGAACGCCGCCGGCTTCGCCTTCGAGCTGGCGCTGGAGACCATCTCGCCGGTGATCGCCGAGACCATGGCCAAGCTCAGGGCGCTGGCGCAGTGGGTGAACGGGCAGAACCTCAACTCCTGCGAGACCGCCCAGGCGCTGGTGGGCGCGCTGTGGTCGAAGAACGACCGGGCGAGCGCGTCGATCTGCGCCGCCATCGGCACGTCGCAGGGCATCTTCTCCGACTACGCCGCCGCGAAGCACGGCTGCGGCGCCGACGGGAAGAGGAACTCCACCCTGGCCTCGGCCTCCGGCGCGATGGCCGACCAGGTGCCGGTCAACGTCAACTATGCCTGGAAGGCGATAAGGGCGTCGTCCTTCCTCTCCGGCGACACCCAGCTTGCCGAGTTCGCCATAGCGGTGACCGGCACCCTGATCGTCACCGCGCCCACCTCCGACGGCGACACGTCGGGACCGCGGGTGCGCATCCTGGAGCCGCTCGCGCTCGACCGGCGGGTGACGGAAGTGCTGATGGAGGGCGGCGGCAGCCTCCCGGTCTATCGCTGCGACACGAGCACGCTCTGCCTCAACCCCACGCTGGGCACGGTATCGATCCCCGCCGACCGGGGCTTCCGGGCGCGGGTGGCGGAGCTGCTGCGCGACCTGGTCGATGCGGTCAGGAACGACACCGCCCCGCCCGCGGCGGCATTGGGTCTGGTCAATCTCACCACGCTCCCGGTCTACCGGGTCGCCAATGCGGCCGCCGCATACAGAGGCGCGGTGGTCGACCAGGAGATGGACGCGCTGGCCGAGGCGGTGGCGCTCGATGTGATGCAGGTCTGGCTCTCGGACCTGCACCGCACGGTCGAGGAACGCGCCGGCACCCTCGACATCGCCGACGGCGAGCAGCTCCAGCGCTGGCGCGAGGGCCTGCGCCGCAACCGCATCGCGCTGGCCCGGCACCGCAACGAGGGCCTCGCCCGCTTCAACACCGCGCTCGCCGTGGTCGAGAAGCTGCGCCTGATCGAGACCGAGCTCGCCGGGGCGCTGTCGGCCGATCTGCGCGCCGCATTGGCCTTCGCACGCGGCGGCGCCGGGGCCGGGTCGCGCTGACCCGTGAACGGGTGACACCTTAACTATGTACGAGGTCTTCACCCTCGGCGGCGGCGCCTACCTGGTCGACCTGCTGAACGCGGTGGCCGCGATCACCGCTGGCGGGGCGTTCGTCAGTCTCGCGCAGCTTGCCGGCATGGCCGGTCTCGCCTGGGTCCTGTTCCGCACCGCCTTCGGCGGCTCGTGGAAGGACAACGCCAAGTGGATGCTGCTCTTCGCCGCCGTCTGGGGCGCGATGATCGTGCCGAAGGCGACGGTCAGGGTGGTCGACCGGCTCGATCCGGCACTGGCACCGGCCGTGGTCGCCAACGTTCCCATCGGCCTTGCGCTGTTCGCGTCATTGACCAGTCAGGTGGGCGACGGCCTGACGCGCCTGACCGAGCAGGCCTTCGCGCTGCCCAACGATCTCGCCTACCGCCGCCACGGGCTGATCTTCGGCGCAAGGCTGGCCGGCAAGGCGACCCGGCTCGAAGTGACCGACGCGGTGTTCGCAAGGAACATCCGCAACTATGCAAGGCAGTGCGTCTTCCCGGCCCTGCTGCTGGGCCATGTCTCGGCGGACGATCTCAGGGAGAGCACCGACATCTGGCGGCTGGTGACGGCGACGGGCACGCCCTCGGCCGGGGCCTCGCCCGCGCGCATGGTCGAGTTCGCCACAAGGCAGGCGGCCTCGGGCACCGGGGCCACCACGGTCGACCGGCAGATCGTCACCTGCCGGGATGCCGCCGGAAGACTCAACGCGCAGTGGAATGCCGAGATCGCGCGCGCCGGCACCATCTTCGGGCGGCGCATCTTCCCCGATGCAAGGACGGACGCTTTGGCCCGGGCCGAGCTTCTGGCGTCGCTGCCGGCCGCCCACGACTTCCTCATAGGCGCGTCGCGCTCCGCCGGCGAGATCATGCGCCAGCAGATGGTGCTGAACGCCGTCCACGACGCCGGCGAGCAATGGGCGGCCGAGGCCGGCAATGCGGCGGCGCTCCGGGCCTATACCGAGGCAAGGGCCGAAGCCCAGACGGTCTCGGCCTACCGGGCGATCGGCAGGCAGGCCGAGACCTGGGTGCCGCTGCTCAGGATCGTCTTCGAGTGCCTCTATGTCGGGGCCTTTCCGATGGCGGTGCTGCTGATGCTGACCCCGGCGGGCGCGACGATATTCCGGTCCTACGTCACCGGGCTGGTCTGGCTCCAGTCCTGGGGCCCGCTCTACGCCGTGCTGCACCGCATCTCGATGGGCGAGGCGGCGGAACGCATGTCGGCCGCCGCGGCGATGCCGAACGGCGATGTCGGCATTTCGCTGGTGGCCCAGGCCGGCATCAGGGCGGTCGCCGCCGACGTCGCGGTGATGTCGGGCTACCTGTCGATGTCGGTGCCGTTCCTCGCCGCCGCTCTGGCCTACGGGCTCTCCAAGGCGACGGTGCTCGCGACCTCGGTGCTGGCGGTCGGCCAGGACGCGGCGTCTTCGGCGGCGCATGAGGGCACGACCGGCAATCTCTCATTGGCGAACACCGGCTACGACACGCACCGCTTCGCCACCCTGGAGGGCCGCCAGATCCGCACCTCGGCCCATGTCGATAGCGACCGCTATACCGGCTATGCGCCGGCCGGGGCCGCGATGACGGTGACCGGCGACGGGACGGCGGTGGCCGATGCCGGCGCCGCCACCAGCCGCATCCCCGCCGCCGGCGTGCGCCTGTCGGAGTCTTTGGCGACCAGCCACGAGCAGCGGGCGGCCCATGCCCGCGGCATGTCGCGCCACTGGTCGGCCGAGGCCGGACAGGCGCGCAACGCCGCCGTCACCGACGCGACGGCACTCATGGAGCGTTACAGCCACGATGTCAGCACGGGCGAGGCCTTCGCGCGCGGCGTCACCGAGAGCGAGAGCAGCCAGGCGCAGCAGCTCGACTCCCATGTCGAGAAGCTGGCGGAGATCGCGGGCATCTCGAAAAACCAGGCGGCGGTGCTCACCGGTCAGGCGAAGGTGGGCGCCGGCTGGAACAAGATCGTGAAGATCGGCGCCGACGGCTCGGTCATGTGGCGCGGCCAGACCATCGAACAGGACGCCTGGAACCGGGTGCAGGACTACGACCGCCAGCACGGGGTGACCGAGACCTGGTCGCAGGTCTCGGAAGCCTCGCGGCGGTATTCGACGCAGACCGGCGACAGCGAGATAGCGAGCCTCGACGAGAGCCTGTCGGCCAATCTCACCCGCATGCGCAGCTTCCAGGAACGCGCCTCGCTGGCGCGGCAGGAATCGGAGAGCTGGTCGGAACAGGCGGCGCGGGTCAGGAGCGACGCGCAGGCGATCGAGCGCGATCTCGGCCAGCCCTTCTTCGCCTGGCTGTCGGAGCGGGAGGGCACGGACGGGCGCCCGATCGGCGCGGCCGGCGCCATGCGCATCGCTTCGCCGCAGACGCCGGAGGATGCCGAGCAGCTCCGGGAACATGCCGCCGCCTTCATTGCGGAGAAGTTTCCAGCTCCGGCGGGACCCGACCCGGCATCGGTCGGCGGGGCGGCCGAATACGGCGCCGCTACCGGCCGGTTGCGCGAGGACTACGCCCGCGAGACCGCGGCGGCCCATGCCGGCTGGTCGGCCGGCGTGCGCGACCGGGCGGCGGCCGCTGGCGCGCCCCGGCCGGGCGGGACGGACGTGCGGGCGATGGAGGAACGGGTCGAGACTAAGACCGGGATGATCATGAAGGGCGCGGCCCGCGAAGCGCGGGAAGAGGTGACCAGGGACGAAACGGCCGAAGGCCGCGCCGGCGTGGCGGCGGAGACGCGCAAGCCCTTCGAGGAACATGCCGCGGAGAACCTGCCCTTCATCGGCGGCTGGCTCGCCGGCAAGCTGTTCGGCACGGCGAAGAACGAGGCGCCGGACAGGCCGGGCAGCGGCAAGGCGGTCGAGGGGCGCGACTGGGGCGACCAGTCGCCATGAGGGCGGTGACGCCTTCAGTTCCCGAGCAGAAGCCGCTCGTTCTCCTCCGCGAGGGCCAGATCGTACCAGGCGCCGGATTTGGTCGACCAGTCGATCGTGTCGGTGTTGTCGGGCAGATCGTAGTCGCGGAAGGCAGACCGGTCGCGATCGCGGAAACCCCGCCGCAGGGCGCAGGCCAGCGACGTCGGCACGGTCCAAAGAATGGCCGCCAGCCAGAGCGGGCCGATGGCCTCCATGCCGGTCCCGAGGATCGCCGCCACCGACGTGTAGAGCGCCGCTCCGCCAAACCCGCCGAGCACGACGGCGCGTTCGCGCCGGGAATGCCGCTGCCGGGCCTTCGATGTTCGGGTCATGTCCATGGTCCTCCATCGTGCGGGCGAAGCCGGAACGTCACGCCCCCGGCGACACCCTCTACCCCCGCCGTCTTCGCCCCGCCCTCCGCCGGCCTCCGGCTCCTTGCGGCACGGCCCGCGGGGCGGCGATGATCCGGGGCGTCGGCGGCAGCACGCTCAGGGGCGGGCAGACCGTCTTCCACGGCATCCGCATGTGGGGCCAGCTGTTCCAGGCCGCCCTGCTGTTCGCCGCCTTCATGACCGTCGCCGTTCCCGCCTGGAGCCTCTGGCATTCGACCTCGGGCGCGGAATGGTACGCCGCCGGCATGGCGACGCTGGCGGAGACCAAGCTCGCGCTCGGCTACGAGCGGGACTCGGGTCAGGAAATCCGTTTCCCCGACGGTACGCGGCGCGTGCTCGCCATCCGCGACATCGCCGCCTCGGTGCCGGCGCTGGAGGCAAGGGAGAGGATCAAGGCCGAGCTGTTCGCCAGCGCCTGGCTCGGGCTCCAGACCGGCGGCGGGCTGATCGCGCTCTTCCTCGCCGTCTTCTGGTATCGCGGCATGCAGCTCGGCCGCCAGAAGCGCATCAGGGGCGCGGAGCTCGTGACCTCGGCCGAACTGCATCGCCGGGTGCGGCCGGCCCATCTGCGCCTGCTCGACCGCGCGCCGGGCGGTAGCCGTCAGCGGCCGTACCGCATCGCCGGCATCCCGTATCCCGAGCGCACCGAGACCCAGCACACGATCGTCTCGGGCACCACCGGCTCGGGCAAGACCGTGCTGATCTCCGACCTGGTGGCCCAGATCCGCGCCCGCGGCGAGCGCTGCGTGATCTACGACAAGATGGGCTCCTACACCGCGGCCTTCTTCGATCCCGCCCGCGACGTGCTGATGAACCCGCTCGATGCCCGGGCGCCCCGCTGGTCGCCCTTCCTCGAAGCACGCAATCCCCGCGACTTCGACATGATGGCCGCCGCCCTGATCCCGCAGCAGAAGGACACCGTCGATCCCTTCTGGGTCACCGCCGCCCGCCAGCTCTTCTCCAACGGCGCGGGCGTCTTGCGCCGGAAGGGCGAGACCCGCAACCGCGTCCTGGTCGAGCATCTGCTGAAGACCGACCTCACGGCGCTGGCGCAGGCGATGGAGGGCACGGTCGCGCAGTCGATCGTCGATCCCGAGAACCCGAAGACCGCGCTCAGCGTGCGCGCCATGCTGACCGCCAACCTCGCCGCCTTCGAGTTCCTGCCCGACGAGGGGAAGCCCTTCTCGATCCGGGAGTGGATCTCCCGGGAGCGGCAGGACGGGTTCCTGTTCCTGACCTCCAGGGGAGACCAGCATGCGTCGCTGCGCGGGCTGATCTCGACCTGGCTGGAGATCGCGGTCAACGCCATGCTGTCGCTGGCGCAGAGCGACGGGCGGCGCATCTGGGTGATCCTCGACGAATTGCCGACGCTGCACCAGGTGCCGTCATTGCAGCCCGGCCTCGCGGAGTCCCGCCAGTTCGGCGGCTGCTTCGTGCTCGGGGTCCAGGTCGCCTCGGCGCTGCGCGACCTCTACGGCAGGAACGGCGCGGAGACGATCTCGGGCCTCTGCGGCACGCGGGTGGTGCTGGCCGCGCCCGACCGGGACACCGCGCAATGGTCGGCCGACAGCCTGGGCCGCAGCGAAATCGAGGAGGTGACGGAAGGCTACTCCTACGGCGCCAACACCATCCGCGACGGGGTGAGCCTGACGCCCCGGCGCGAGCTGCGCGCGCTGGCGCTGCCGTCGGAGATCATGCGGCTGCCCAACCTGGAGGGCTATCTCAAGTTCCCCGGCCCGTTTCCGGTCGCCTCCATCAAGCTGAATTACGTCGCCCGGCCCGCGGCGGCCGAGCGGTTCGTGCCGCGCAAGGAAGGGGTCGACCTTCAAGCCCGGTCGGACGACGCGAAAAGTGCCCGGGAAGAGCCCGCTGAAGCGCCTTCCGAAGATGTGCCGGGGATAGTCGGGCCAGCGTTGCGGCAGGGCGAGCTGGACCTGGTTCCGCTGCCGGGAGGGACGGCGGAGACGGATATGGCATCGCCATGGCGCGATGCCGGCCCGGATGCGGCCGCCGGCGACGAGGAAGAGGGCGGACGCGCCAGCGCCGGGAACGGCCCTTTCGAGGGCGATGGGACCGGTACGGAGCATCCGCAGCGGGAGCCGGCATCCAGGCAGGACGAACTTGATGAACCGCCGGCGGCAATTGGCGGTCCGGCCAGGGAAGACGGCGATATCGAGGATCGCCGCGTCGGGGAGCCCGATGCCGAAACGGATGACCGGCTTTCGGGAGTGGCGTCGAAGCCCGATGAAACCGTTGTCCCGGCCCGCAAGGCAGGCGGGGCGGAGGCCGGACCGGAGCCGCAGAGCGGCATCGGCGCCACTGAAAGCGCAGGGTCCGGGAAGGCTTCCGCGACGCCCGGGTGGTACTGACCCGTGCTGTCGATCGGCGCATTGGCGTCCGCCGCCCAGGGCGCGTCCTATTACGAGCGCGACGGCTACTATGCGAAGGACGATCCGGAGCACCGCGAGGCGAGCGCCTGGGCCGGTAAAGGCGCGGAAGAACTCGGGCTGAAGGGGCCGGTCGATGCCGGCACCTTCCGCGCGGTGCTCGAAGGCAGGGTGCCGGACGGCTCGGGCCGGCAGCTCGGGCGGCGCGGCAGGGACGGCGAGATCCTGCACCGGCCCGGCCGCGATCTGACATTCTCGGCGCCCAAGTCGGTCTCCATCGCCGCGCTGGTCGGCGGCGACGACCGCATCGTGGACGCGCACGACCGCGCCGTCGCGGCAACCCTTGCCTGGGTAGAGAAGAACGCCGCCGAGACGAGGATGAAGGATCCCGGATCGGGTCCGGGACAGGTCCCCGATACCGGCGCCATGGCGAGGGTCGGCAACCAGAAGATCGTGGCGGCACTGTTCAGGCACGACACCAGCCGCAACCTCGACCCACAGCTCCATACCCATGCGGTGCTGGCCAACATGGTTCGGGGCGAGGACGGCAAGTGGCGCTCGATGGCAAACGAGGGCCTCTACGCGAAGCAGAAGCTCATCGGCATGCTCTACCGCAACGGGCTCGCCGCCGGTCTGGCGCGTCTGGGCTACGGCATCGAGAAGACCCATGCCGACGGCCGCTTCGAGATCGCGGGCGTGCCGCGCGAGGCCGTCGCGGCCTTCTCGACCCGGCGCGCGGAGATCGAGGCGGCGATGGCGGAGCGCGGTCTCGGCAGTCCCGCCGACCATCCGCGCCTGGCCGAGCGGGCGGCGCTGATGACCCGCGCCGCGAAGCGCGACATCGACCGCGGGGAGCTGCGCGAGGTCTGGCGGAACCAGGCCGCCGATCTCGGCCTCGATGCCCGGGGTCTGGTTGCGGAGGCCGTCGAGAAGTCCACCTCACCGGCTCGGGAAGCAGCCGTTTCAGCGCGCAACGGCATCGGCAGCGAGCCGCCGCCGGCCGCCTCGGGTAGGACAGCCGATGCAATGTCGCAGGCCGCACTGCCGTTCGAGGGACCGTCACGAACGATCGAGCGCGAATTGTCGCCCGAAACCGCGCCGCCGTCGCCCGCGGCGGAGGCCGTCGCCTGGGCGCTGGCGCATCTGTCGGAGCGCGCGGCGGTGTTCCCGCGCGCCGATCTCTTCGCCGCCATCCTCGCCCATGCGCCGGGCGCGATCGCGATGACGGAGGCCGAACGGGAAGTCGCCGCCCTGGAGAAGGCCGGGACGCTGCATGCCGTCAATATCCCCGGGGCCGAGGACTCGCTCGCCACCGAGCGCACCGTGGGCGAGGAACGCGAGGCGGTCGCGCAGATGCACAACGGCGAGGGCCGGGGCCGGGCGGTCATGCGCGGCTGGCAGGTGCAGGGCCGCCTCAGCCAGGGACCGCTCACGGCCGGGCAGAAAGACGCGGTGAAGACGATCCTGTCGGCGAAGGACCGCACCGTCGGCGTCCAGGGCTATGCCGGCACGGGGAAGACCACCATGCTGAACCGCGCGCGCGGCCTTGCAGAGAAGAAGGGCTGGCGCATGACGGGCCTCGCGCCCTCGGCCTCGGCTGCGCAAACGCTGGCGACGGAAGCCGGCATCGCGACCGAAACCCTGCAGCGCTTCCTCGCGCGCAATGCCGGCGTGGCCGAGGGCAGGCTCACCAGAAAGGGCGCCAGGGAGATGCGCGCCGCCTTCGCGAAGACGATCCTGGTGGTCGACGAGGGCTCGCTGGCGTCCACCGTGCAGGCCCGCGACCTGCTCCGGATCGCCAACGCGCTGCGCATTCCCCGCGTGGTGCTGGTGGGCGACGCGAAGCAGCTCGACGCCGTCGATGCCGGCAAGCCCTTCGCCCAGCTCCAGGCCGCCGGCATGAAGACCGCGGTGATGGACGAGATCATGCGCCAGCGCGATCCCGCCCTGAAGGAAGCGGTGGAAGCGAGCCTGAAAGGCGATGTCGAGAAGGCGTTCGAGAGGCTCGGAGATAACGTCGCCGAGGCGAAGCCCGGCAATATCGCCGGCGCGGTCGCCGCAAGATGGCTCCGGCTCTCGCAGGAAGAGCGCGTGAACACCGGCGTCATGGCGCCCTCCCACGAGCTGCGCCAGCAGATCAACGGCCATATCCGCGAGCGGCTCGCGCGCGAGGGCCGCATCCACGGACCCGCCATGGCGTCCGAGCGGCTGGTCTCGAAGGGCTATACCGGTGCCGAGAAGGCGCTTGCCGGCAACTACGGCCCCGGCGACGTGGTGGCGTTCCACCGGCCCTACAAGCGGATCGGCGCCGGGAAAGGCGACGAGCGGCAGGTGATCGGCGTCGACTACAAGTCCCGCGAGGTGCTGCTCGATGACGGCAGGGGCGGTTCCGTCGCCTGGAAGCCGGGGAAGATCGGCGGGCGCCGGGGCGGCAGCGAGGTCTATCGCGTCGAGGAGATCGAGCTCCGGGCCGGCGACCGCATCCGCTGGACCCGCAACGATGCCGGCCTCGGGCTGGTCAACAGCCGCACCGCCGAGGTGGTCGCGGTGAAGGGCGGGCGCGTGACCTTCCGCCTGGAGGACGGCAGGACCCTCGAACTCGGCCAGGGCGACCCGCAACTGCGCCATCTCGACCATGCCTGGGCGTCCACCGTGCACGCCTTTCAGGGCCGCACGGTGGACAGGGTGATCGCCGCGATGGAGGCCAGGCACAAGCATCTCACCACGCAGAAGAGCTTCTATGTCGAGATCAGCCGGGCGCGCGACCGGGCCGAACTGGTGACCGACGATGCGAAGGCGCTGCGCGAACAGCTCGAAGCGGTCACCGGCGAGCGCATCGCCGCGCTCGAAGCCGTCGGCGAAATGCCCCGCGAGGAGCCGGCCAGGGCGGTCGGGGCTGCCGCGGCGGAGGGTTCGCAGCGCGAACGGCAGCCGGAAACAGGCGCCGGCAGGGAGAAAGACCGGTCCGCGACGGCTGCGAAGGACCGGGAAAGGGCCGTGCCGGAGAGCCGGTCGGGGCCGGAACGCGGCGCCGGGCGCGGCTTCGACAAGGCACAGTCCACCACGAAATCCCCCGCGAAGCAGCCGGAACCGCCGTCGCGCGGGCGAGGCAAAGGGGAAATGGACCTCGGCATGTAGCGCAACCGGCGCTTGCCGGCGCGTGCGAAGACGAAATGAATGAGGGAGAACGAGCACGATGGACGGCCAACACCGCGAAACGGAACCGGTCGAGGCCGGGAAAGCCGAGAGGCGCAACCCCCATTCGATCCGTTTTCTCGACGGCGAATGGGACCGGATCGAGGCCCATGCCGATGCGCGCGGCCTGACAGGGCCGGAGTTCGTGCGCTTCGCAGCGCTTGAAGCGATGACCGACGGGGATGCGGCGCGGGACCGCCTCGCCCGGCTGATCGAGACGACCTTCCGCGCGGCGCATATCCTGGTGACCAAAATGCGCGCCGGGATGCTCGACGAAGATCGCGAGGACGAGCTGGACGAGCTGATCGAGGGCGCCCGGGAGTATCAGGACAGGCTGCTGGGACGCGAACCCGGCGAGCGAAGCGGCGAAGACTGACCCCGCGCCCGGAGACGATCCGGCTTCGTTCATGAAGACGACGGCGGAACGCGGCGGCGGTCTCGCGCGAAACGGCGGCGTCCATGGGTCTCCCGATCCGGGGCCTGCGCCCGCTCAGTAGATGCTGAACGGGAAGTACCTTGCGTTGATCGTCTCGTAGGTCCCGTCGGCGAGGATCGCCCGAAGCGCCCGGTTGAGCCGGAGGCGCAGCGCTTCGTCCTCCTTCCGCACGGCAATGCCGATGCCTTCGTCGAGGCGATGGCCGTCGCCCACATAGGCAAATCCGGCGCCCTCGGGACTCCGCAGCCAGTTCCAGAAGCCGAGACCGTCGCCGAACACTGCGTCGAGGCGCCCCTCCGCCAGCGCCCGGAGCGGCGCATCCAGTTCCGTGAACAGCCGAATGTCGGCAACCCCGGACATGTTGGCCGCCAGCCAGTCCGACGAGATCGTCGCCCGGGTCGCGCCGATGGTCCGACCCGCCGGCGCTGCCGGATCGAAGCCCGAGCCCTTCCGGGCCACGAAGCGGACGACGTTGCTGTAGTACCGATCCGTGAAGGCGACCAGGCGCCGGCGCTTCTCGGTGATCGACATGCTGGAGACGATGGCGTCGAACTCGCCGGCCCTGAGCGCCGGGATCAGCCCCTCCCAGTCCTGGCGGACGAATGCGCACTCGATTTTCATGCGCGCGCAGAGCGCCAGCGCGATGTCGATGTCGAAACCGATGAGCCGGCCGGCGTCGTCGATGCCGCTGAACGGCGGATAGGCGGGATCGACGCCGATGCGGAGTTTCTCCCGGGCCGCCTCGTCCCCGAACGCGGGCGCGCCGGTCAGCAGAACGAGGATCAGCGCCGCGAACCACCTTCTCATGGCAATCTCCGGGTCCAGGGTGTCCCTGCCGCGCAACCTTACGCCGCCGGCGCCGCCGACTGTCAACGGCAAACGAACATCCGGCACTCCGGGCGCGGGGGTGCGCTCCAGGCCCGGCGCCGGGGTACTGGACCCGGTGGCGTTGCGGCTTGCGGTCGAACCGGTGTCCCGGCGGCAGAGGACAGTGTCCGGTACGGCGGCGGCAAGGGGCTGAAACGGGACGGTTCTCGAGAGAATTTCCGGGCGATCTGGACGGTTCTCTCGAGAATTTCTGGCCGGATTCCACGGTTCTCTCGAGAACCCTCGGTCGGCCGGGGCGGTTCTCCAAAGAAGCGCGAATAAAAAACATCAGCGATTCCAGCGGCTTGGTCACGGTTCTCTCGAGAACCCGCGCGGTTCTCCGGAGAAGCGACTCCGTCAAACAAGAACGGGACGCCAAAAGGTGCCCCAAGTCCTCCCAAGTCGTTGAAAAGGAAGGCTCTGCGCGCCCATGCGCCCTCTGCATCGGGGATGCGTGGGGTGTGGAGCCGAGACGCCGAAGGGCGTCCAGATAGCCGTGAATCCGAGGAAGAGCGAAGGGGGAATCGTCGCCGGCGAGAGCGGCGGAGGGGAGCCGCCACGGCGCTTGAGTGGCGGCTGGTGCGGACACCGCGAAGGGACGAAGTGTCGAGCGAAGTGACGGCGGGCGCGGCGCGCTCACCGTCACGAACACCGGCGGAAGCGCCGGGGGTAGTGCGACCGGCAGTGCGCGTTGGTCGCGACAGTCGCGACTGGCGACTGCAACGGGAAGCGATCGGCACGGCGGTCATGACCGCCGGCAGTCGTGCGAAGCACGCTGCCGGGGACGCCGGGCGTAGCGAAGGCACGAGCGCGGCGCGAAGCGCGCGCGAGGACGGCGTTGCCGCCGCAACACCGTCGGTCGAAACGAAACGGGCCGCGCCGCCGTCCCGATGCGGGGATGACGACGCGGCCCGCGAAGCGCTGCGGTCAGACGCGGCAGACGGGGATACCGAGCGACCGGGCCTTGTCGACGAGGTTCTCGGTGATGCCCGAACCGGGGAAGGCGATGACGCCCTTCGGCAGGAGGTTGAGGAGCTCGTCGTTGCGGCGGAACGGGGCGGCGCGTCCGTGGCGGTCCCAGTCCGGCTTGCAGACGACCTGGTGGACGCCGTTGCGCTCGGCCCAGCTTGCCGCGATCTTCTCGACGCCGGGGCCGCCGCCGTGGACCAGCACCATATCGGCGTGCTTGGAGCGGGTCCTGTCGAGCATGCGGATCACCGCGCCCGGGTCGGCGACGTCCTTGCCGCCGGCGATGGCGACGAGGGTGCCCTGCGGCAGATGCGCCATGGTCTTGCGGTCCTTCCTCGCGCGCTGGTAGTCGCGGGCGTCGATGGCCGCGCTGGTCAGCTTGCCGGTCTCGGAGACGTGGCTGCCGCGCCTCGGACGCCAGACGCTGCCCGTCGCGTTGCGGTAGGCGTCGGCGGCGGTGTCGCGCAGGGTCTCGAAGGCGTCGCGGCGGTCGGTGAGGCACTGCGCCCGGTGGGTGGTCATCTCGAGTTCGAGCGACTTGATCTCGGTGCCGTCCTGGGCGCGCTGGAGGTCGCGGAGTCCCGGCATCAGCTTGTCGGCGGCGCGGTCGAGGCGGCGGGTCTGTGCGTCGAGCATGTTGACGAAGCCCCACATCAGGCTCTCGCGCTCGTCGGCGATCTGGAACCCGTCGGGCGCGACGCCCTGGGCCAGGATGCGGAAGGCTTCGCTCACCGCGTCGGTGGCGTCGTCGGCGTCCCAGACCTCGCGGGGGTCGAACTCGTCCCGCTCGGGGGTCGCGCCGAAGAGCTGGGCCTGTTCGCAGACGGTCGCGGTGACGGACTGTCCGACGGTCTCGGCAGCGGTCTCGATGGTGTCGATATCGAAGGTCATGACGATCTCCCTTGATCGGTTTCACGTTCGGGGCCGATCCCCGATGTGATGTCCTGTTGGGTCACGCGCGCACAGGGCGAGCACCTGGCCTTAGAAGCTCTTGGGCGGGGTTGGTGCGGAAAGTCGTCGAGTGGTGCGGAAGATCGCGCCAGCGATCTTCACGGTCGTCGACTTTCACGGCCCGCCCTAGAGCTTCTTGGGCCAGGCCGCAGGGAGCGCAGCGACCGGAGGACCCGCAGGGTTGCTGGCGCGAGCACGTGTGGCACAATGGGACAGCACAGCGGGGTGGCGTATTTCTCTCCACCTGCACGGCCCCCATCGGCGGTTCGGCCCGGCACGGCGTTCGAAAGGAAGCACGGTGGCGCGTCACGCATCGGACCTTTCGGCCAGCACCCGCGCCGCCCAGGCGGCCGCCCGTTCGAGCACCTCGCCATGGCAGGGATGGCCGTCGCCGGCGCACCAGCACGCCAGCCAGCAGCCGTCCAGCGCGGCAAGCTCTTCCAGCGCTATTTCGCCCGCGCCTATCTGCCGCCAGAGATGAACGCGGTAGCGGGCGACGGCCTCGGCATGCGAGACGCCGTCCGTCACGCGGAACGGATTGCCCCACCGCGTGCGGCGGTCGATCAGCACGGTGTTGTTCACGACCTGCGCATATTCGAATTGCTCGCGCAGCTTCGGCTCGTGCCTGAGATTGACGATGGCGGACATGACTCCCTTCCTCCTCCGAACGGCTTGCCCGTTCGCAAGCTCTTCTCCCCTCCGGGCCCGGCGGCGGACTCCGGACCCACGGCAGAAAAAAAGGCGACCGCCGAAGCGGCCGCCCAAGTTGGGAGGGAGGACTGGAGACCGGTCTTCAGAATGGGATGTCCATGCCCAAATCGTCGGCCTGCGCCGGGGCGCCGCCGGCCGGCACGGCCTCGCCGTTGGCGGGCGCCGGGGTGGGCTCCTGCGCGGCCCGGGCGCCGTTCCCGTTGGCCCCGTTCGGGCGATCCAGGAACTGCACCCTGTGGCCGGGCACGACCAGGATCTCGGTCGAGAAGCGGTCCGAGTCCTCGCCGTCCTTCTTCCAGCGGCGGGTCTGGAGCTTGCCCTCGGCGTGGACCAGGCGGCCCTTCTTCGCGTGGCGCACCAGCATGTCGATCAGCCCGTCCTGGAAGGTCACGACCCGGTGCCACTCGGTCCTGTCGACCTTCTCGCCGTCGCGGTTGAAATAGGATTCGTCGGTGGCGATGCTGAGATTGGCCACGCGGCCCCCGCTCATCAGCTGGTTGACGGTGACGTCGGCGCCCAGGCGGCCGATCAGTTCGACGCGGTTCATTCCGAAGCTCATCGCGATGCTCCTTCAGTTCTCGATGTTGACGATGGTCGAGCGGCGGGACCGGAGAACGCTCTCTCCAGCCCCTTCCCGCTCATCTTCTCCGAAGCCCTCCTCTAGCTCCCGTCCGCCGGGGCCTCGCGGTCGGGACAGCGCCGGGCAAGGTCGTCGCGCAGCGCGTCCCTGACCGAGCGGGCGTCGAGGCCGATCTCGGCGAGGACGGCGTCGGCGGCGGGGCCGACAGGGTCGTAATCGGTGTCGAAGGCGAACATGATGGGATCTCCCGTGCCGCGCCCGGCCGCGACGGAAACCCTCCCTCGCTCCCAACCGGGCGCTCGCCCGGCGAAAGCCCCTCTCGACCTCCCGGCCGGCCGACCCCCCGGCGGACCGGCGGCCCCCGCTCCGACCGCAACGGGCGGGGAGTGCTGCCGCGATACCGGGCGGCTTCAGTGCAGGGTGCTGCCGTTCATGCCGCCGGCGCCGGCGCGCAGGCAGCGCGCGGCGAACGCGGTCCAGGTCTCCCGGCTCCAGCCGAGCGGCCGGTTGAGCGAATCGCACACGGCCAGGCCGTCGGCCCGGTTCAGGGCGACCAGCGCGGTGGGGATGGGGAAAGCGAAACCTTCGACCAAGATGCGAATCTGCGGCGGCTCGCCGTCGTCCTCGGTGGCCGGATAGAAGCAATACGCCGGGTTGTCGGGCAGGCAGGCGGTCATGATGGAAACTCCTTCGATGGGGCCGGGCCGGCGGGCGCATGGCCGGCCATATGTATGTCGGACGGCGGGCGGCGGGCCGGCGGCGCAGCAGGGGGTGGGTCCGCTGCGCCGCATGGGATCACCAGGGCGGAGCCGTGAACGACGCCATCGGGCTGACGTCCGCGATCACCTCCACCTGGTCGCGCGCCAGCTTCGCGAAGGCGAGGCAGAGCGCGACGTCGGCCTCGCTGTCATAGGGGCCGTGCTCCCGGCCGGTGGCGATTTCGATCACCATCCAGCTCGGGTCCCAGATCGGGATGCCGCGGAATGCCCCCGAGCCCTCGCGATGCTTGCGCGAACAGGGCTCGCAGCGCGCCACCCCCGGCGACGGCGTGTTGCATTCGACGCAGCGGCCCTTCGCCCGCCGCTCGGCATAGCGCCGGCGGCGGGCGGCGTATTCCGCCTCGCGGTCGCGCCGCCCTTCCTTGACGAGGGCACACGGCGCGCAATAGGCCGCGCCGCCGAAGGTGGGGGTTTGGCACTTGACGCACACCCCGGCGGCTCTCCGGGCATCGTAGCGGGCACGGGCGGCGTCGCGGCAGGCTTGGCATTCCGCCGCCCCGCCGGCCGGCTTTCCGCAGGTGGTGCAATCGCCCCTGGCTCTCCGCTCGGAATATCTGCGGCGATCAGCCTCCCGCTTGGCCTTCAGGTTCCGCCGCCCTTCCTTGGCCACGGCGCAGGGTTCGCAATAGGCCTTGCCGTCCGGCGCGGGCGTCGCGCACTGGACGCAGAGGCTCTTCGCCCGGCGCTCGGCGTGGAGTGCGCGTTTCGCGGCCCGCCGGTCGTCCCGGCATGGCTCGCACATCGACCGTCCCTCTTCGGGCGGGACGGTGCCGCAGCGGATGCACAAACCGGCGGCCCTGCGGAGCTCGCTGCGCCGGCGGCTCTGCTTCCGGCCGGCGCGGCGCCGGGCTTCCGGGTCGCGTCCGCCATAGGGTATCCCCTCGGCCTTCGCCCTGGCGTGACGGGCGCGGTCGCGGGCGCGATGCTTCTCCGCGCAGGGCTCGCAGGTCGTGCGGTCCGGGCGCGCCGGGGCCCGGCCGCATTTCGTGCAGATGCCGGCGGCGACGCGCTCGGCGTGCTGGCGACGGCTGCGCTCGCGCTCGTAGAGCTTCGCCTGTTCCGGGTCCCGCCTGGGTTTGCGCTCGGCCCGGAGCCGGGCGTCCCTCGCCCGGCTGGCGCGGTTCTGCTTCTCGCTGCAAGGTCGGCAGAGCGTGCGTTCGGGCGCGGGCTCGGTCTTGCCGCAGCGCAGGCACAAGCCGGCCGCGCGGCGCTCAGCGATCCGGCGGTGATAGCGCGCAAGGTCGTTCCTGCGGCGCGCCTCGCTGTCGCGGTAAGCCATGACGGCCTCCTCTTCGCCAATCCGGAAATGGACGGAAGGCGCCCTGCCGCCAGCGGGACGGCAGGACGCCCGGGAGAAGGCCGTTCAGCCTTTCTGCTTGCGATCGCAGAGGAGGCCGGCCGCCACCGAACCCCACGCCTGTCTGCCGCCGCGGGTGCTGAGACCCGTGCAGATGATGATCTCCGTGCGGTCGGGACGCATCGCCTCGGCCTGCTTGCGCGAGACGACCGTGTGCTTCGCCTTGCCACGGCCCTTCGCGCCGGTCGCCTCGGGGCGGATCGGGCGAATATCGCCGTCCGCAAGCGCCCGGTACCGCTCGACCACATAGCGGTCGTCGGCCAGGCCGGTGCCGAAGAAATGAACCAGAAACGTCTCCGCCGTGTTGCCGGGTATCGCCATGGCTGCCGTCATGGTGCCGTCTCCTTCGTGCCGATGAGGGAAATCGACGGCCGGACGCCCTCCCCGGACATCCGGCCGCCGCCCCGCTCACGGCCATGCCTCTCCTCTCGATGGAGAAAAGCGCGCGGATGGAGACGGCTGCGGGAAGGCGGCGCGGCACACCAGAGTCGGCCGGGCCGGCGAAGAAGCGCGCTTCTACGCCGTCGTCAAAATCGGGGGTTAGGACAGCGCCTGGCGGATGCAGCGGGTCATGGCGGCGTGATCGCCCGCGTTGGACCGGTGCGAGGCGTCCAGCCAGTCGGCGCGGTCGATCCGGGTGAGGTCGATGGCGTGCCCGGCGCGCTCGGCAAGCTGCTTCAGATACTGGAGTTGCGTGCGCCCGTTGCCCTCGCGGAACGGGTGGACATGGTTGACGTCGCCCAGCACCGGACCCGCGCCCCCGGCAAACCCGTCCGGCGCCGATCCCCGGAAATATCCCGCCGCCACGATGCGGCGGTGGATGTCGGCCATGCCGGTTTCGATGAACCGCCTCGGCTGGAACCGGCTCCCGTCCTTGGCAATCTCCACGATGCGGATCTCGCCCGCCCAGGCGTAAACATCCTGGAACAGGTGGCGGTGGATCGCCTTCAGGTGGGCAAGATCGAAATCGCCCGCCGGCGCAGGCTCGACAAGGCGTTGGGCGACAAGCTCGCGCTCCGCCGCTTCCAGCGCCGGGGCGTCCCGGATGTCCAGCCTGTTGCGGAGAACGGTGTAGTCAGGCGGATAGCAGTAGTCGCGGTCGCTCATTCCGCCGCGGCGGCGCGGCCTCGGTCCTCTATCCGGCGGAGGATATGGGCGCGGCGCCGCTCGGGCGGCCACCCCTCGCGCTCGAACATCTCGAACATGGCGATCTCTTCCGCGGTCAGCGGATTACCCTCGATCGCCTGCAAGTGCGCTGCCTCCGCGAGCCGGCCGTTGGCGGCAACGGTCACGGTGGAACGGGTATCATGCCGGTTTCCTGACATGGTTCGACCCTACCACATTCGGTCGGTGTGGGCGACAGGCGGGATTGTCCAGGCGGGATTGTCCACGGGCGGGATTGTTCCGTTGCCATCGGCGGGGGCCGCCAAATCAGCGGATGGCGGCGGGCCGACCATATGTATGGCCGCCGCCCGCCACCGGCGTGATGTACAGCGTGTTGGCAAAGGTCGCGGGCGTCGCACCGATCCGCGCGTCCTCCTCGGGCGTCACCGCCGGCCCGCTACCGGTCGAGGCCGCTGTCGTCGCCGTCCGAGCCCATTACCCGCGAAACGAGGTGGTCGGTGACGTCCTCGAAGTAGCTCTCCAGCTCGGTCTGGAGCCGGCTGTATTCCGGCCAGACCACCCGGTTGAACTCCCGTTCCCGCGCTGAGACGACGATGCTGGTGCGCCGTTGCCGCCGATAGCGGTAGGGCCGAACGCCGTGCTTGCGGCAAACCGCGACGAAGAGGCTGACGGACCAGGCATCGGGCAACGAGAACTGAAGCTCGACCTCCGGCTCGTCGTTCCTGCCCGAACCGGCCAAACGGCCGTGCAGCCGGTCCATCGCGGCCGCGGCGGCCGTACGCTCGCCCGGACTTCCGGCACGCCGGAACAGCGCCTCGACCTTGGCGAGCTTCTCCCGCAGTTGTTCATCGTCGACCATTGCACACCGAATTGGTTCGCTCGTGTGAAACATGAACGAACGCCGACCGCGATGTCCATCCCGGACACCATTCCGAACCCGGCGTCATGGACCTCCGAAATCGGGCGCTTACAGAATATCCGCCGCGATGCTCCCGGCGACCCGCTCCGCCGCCTCGTGGACGGAATCCTGCGCCAGATGCGCGTATCTCGCCGTCGTCTCGATATCGTTGTGCCCCAGCAGCTTGCCGATCACCGGCAGGGTCTCGCCGAGCGCCAGCGCCCTGGAAGCGAAGCTGTGTCGAAGGTCATGAATCCGGACGTCCTCCAGCTTTCCGGCTTCCCGCACGGCCCGCCAGGCGGTGTCGAGGCCGCCCGCGCTAAAGCATCCGTCCGCAGCCCTGCCCGGAAACACCCACGGGTTGCCGACCCGGCGCGGCAGGCCCTCCAGCAGCCGCACCGCCGGCGGCGGCAGCTGCACCGCGCGGGGGCCGGACTTCGCTTCGGGAAGGCGGAGCTCGCCGGCGTCGAGATCGACGTCCGTCCAGCGCAGCGCGAGGACCTCGCCCTTGCGGCAGCCGGTCAGCATCAGCAGGCGGATCGCCGCCGCCGCCACGGGCGGGACGGTTCTGGCGTTCACGGCCTCGTCCAGCGCCCGCCCGAGCCGGGTGAACTCGGTATCGGTCAGGAAGCGTTCGCGGCCGCGCTCGGGATGTTTCCCGATCGCCCGGCACGGGTTGCAGCCCGCCGGCACAAGGCCCCAGCCCTCGCCCAGACGGTACATGTGCGCGAGCGTCTTGACCGCCCGGTTGGCCGCCACCGGGCGGTCGCTCAGCCCGCGGTGCAGCTCGACGACCTGCCGGCGCTCCACCGCCTCGACCGGCAGCCGGCCGAGGGCGGGCAGGATATGGCGGCGCAGCACGCCGCGGAGCTTCGCCTGCGTCCTCGGCCTGAGCCGGACCTCGACATGATCTTCCAGATAGCGCGCCGCAAGGTCGGCCACGGTCGGGCCGCCCCTGGCGCGGGCCGCGAGCGGCAGCGGCACCGGGTCCTCGCCCGCCTTGATGCGCGTCACGATCAGCGACGCCCTCCGGCGCGCCTCGTCGGCGTTGAGCACGCCGTGCCGGCCCACCGTCACCCGCTTCGGTCCCTCGGGCCCCCGCGCCTGGGCGATATAGACCTTGCCGCCGGTCGGATAGACCCGGACCCCGAAGCCGGTCACGATCCGGTCCCAGAACACCGTGTCGCGCTCGACCGTCATGGCGGCCACGGCGCGGTTGGAGATCGTCCTCTGCCGCATCGCCGCTTCCCTCACGCCGCCTCGGCCTCGCCGGGCATGATCCAGGCGGCGATGCTGCCGCCGGTCCTGGCGGCCGCCGCCTTCTCGGCGTCGCGCACCAGGTGGGCGTATTTTGCGGTGGTGCCGACCCGGGCATGGCCGAGCAGGCGCCCGATGACCGGCAGGCTCTCGCCCAGCGCCAGCGCCCTGCTGGCGTAGCTGTGCCGGCAGTCGTGGAGCCGCACGTCGTCGAGCCCGGTCGCCTTCCTGACCCGCCGCCAGTGCCAGGAAAGACAGGCCAGACGGCTCCGCGGCTTCGCGCCCCTGAGCACCCAGGGAACGCCGTCCTCCCGCTCGATGCCGTCCAGCACCGTCAGCACCGGCCCGGTCAGCGGCACCATGCGCGGCCCCGTTTTCGAATCGCGGAGCCGCAGGACCCGCGCCGTACGGTCGATGTCGTCCCATTGCAGGGTCAGGATCTCGTCCGAGCGGCAGCCGGTCAGCATCAGCAGGCGGATCGCCGCGATGGCGGAGGGCTGCATCGAGCCCTCGGCCTCGAAGGTCTTCAGCACATCGCCGATGCGCCGGAACTCGTCGGGCGTCAGGAAGCGCTCGCGGGGCGTCTCGCGGTACTGGCGGACATGCCGGCAGGGGTTGCGCCCGGGCGGGACCATCTCCCAGCTCTCGGCCAGCACGAACATCTTCGAGAGCACCCAGATCGCCTGGTTGGCCGCCGCCGGCGTGTCGCGCAGCCCGTGGTGGAGCCCGGCCGCGTCTTCCGGCGCGACGTCCTTCAGGGCCGTGCTCCCCAGCGCCGGCAGGATGTGGTTCTCGATGGACATGCGGTAGTTCTTCGCCGTCGCCGGTTTGCAGCGCGCGGCGACATGGTTCTTCAGACAGAGTGCCGCCAGGTCGGCGACGGTGGGCTCGGGCGCCGGTTCCGGCGGCTTCGGGTCCTCGCCCCGCTTGATGCGGTCGATGGCCGCCGCCGCCTCGCGGCGGCGCTCCTCGACGGTCCTGTCGCCGGCCGGCCCGAGCGTCGCCCGCTTCAGGCCGGCCGGTCCCCTCGACTGGACGATGTAGAGCTTGCGCCCGGTGGCATGGACCCTGACCCCGAAGCCGGCGAGGTCGCGGTCCCAGAAGATGGCGTCCTTGCCGCCGGGCTTCAGCCCGTCCACAATCCGCTTGGTCAGCCTGAGGGTGCTCCGTTTCGGCATCGTCGCGCTCCGTCCCGAAATGCCCAAATGTCAGTCATCAAACCGCATACGGGCGGCATCAAATCGGGGGCGATTGAAGGCGATGCTTGGCGGGAAGTCAAGAGGTCAGAGGCCGGTGAAGAATGAAAAAAACCAAATATTACAGCGCTCTATCATGCTCCCGACACCGAACGGCGGGCGATGGCGGGGATTGGCAACAGTTCAATGCGACCCCGGAACAAGTCCGGGCATGACGGTGGGAGGGATGCCGGCGGGCCGCAATCCGTGTCCCAACCCGGCGAGTGGGCCGGTAACCCGCCTGTACCAACGCCTTGCACCCGGTCCAGCCCAGCTAAACCGGACAGCGGTGGAACGCGTTCGGGCAGGACGGGAGGAGCGGTCGGGTTGGGGAGACCGTTCGGTCAAACCGAAATCATGCGAACCCTAAAATCGGCGACCCGACGCACCCACCCGGACTGGCGACGCCCTACAAAATATACTTCGACAGGTCCGCGTCCTTGGCGAGGTCGGCGACGCGTTCGCGGACGTAGGCGGCGTCGATGTTGACCGCCTCGCCGGACCGGTCGGTCGCGGTGAAGCTGATCTCGTCCAGGAGGCGCTCCATCACCGTCTGAAGCCGCCGCGCGCCGATATTCTCGACCGCGCGGTTCACCTCGGCCGCGACATGCGCGATCTCGACGATCGCGTCCTCCGCGAAGTCGAGCGCCACGTTTTCCGTCCCCATCAGCGCTATGTACTGGCGGATCAGGCTGGTCTCGGGCTCGGTGAGGATGCGCCGGAAGTCCTCCTCGGTCAGCGCCTTGAGCTCGACCCGGATCGGCAGGCGGCCCTGCATCTCGGGCAGGAGGTCGGACGGCTTGGCGAGGTGGAACGCGCCCGAGGCGACGAAGAGGATGTGGTTGGTCTCCACCGTCCCGTGCTTGGTCGCGACCGTCGTCCCCTCGATCAGCGGCAGCAGGTCGCGCTGCACCCCCTCGCGGCTGACGTCGGCGCCGAAGCGCTCCGAACGGGCGCAGATCTTGTCGATCTCGTCGAGGAAGACGATGCCGTTCTGCTCGACGCCGTCGATGGCTTCCCGCACCACCGCGTCCTCGTCGAGCAGCTTGTCGGCCTCCTCCTCGACCAGGATTTCGTGCGAGTCCGCGACCGTCATCTTGCGCGGCGCGGTGCGCCCGCCGAACGCCTTGCCGAAGATGTCGCCCAGATTGACCATCCCCATCTGGGCGCCCGGCATGCCGGGGATCTCGAAGGTCGGCAGCGACGATCCGCCTTCCGAGATCTCGACCTCGATCTCCTTGTCGTCGAGCTTGCCCTCGCGCAGCAGCACGCGGAACTTCTGGCGCGTCTCGGAGCTCGCCTTCTCGCCGACCAGCGCATCGAGCACGCGCTCCTCGGCGGCGATCTCGGCCCTGGCCTCGACTTCCTTGCGCTGGCGCGTGCGCACCATGTGGATCGAGATCTCGACCAGGTCGCGGACGATCTGCTCCACGTCGCGCCCGACATAGCCGACCTCGGTGAACTTGGTCGCCTCGACCTTGAGGAACGGCGCCTGGGCGAGCCTGGCGAGGCGGCGCGCGATCTCGGTCTTGCCGACGCCGGTCGGGCCGATCATCAGGATGTTCTTGGGCAGGACCTCGTCGCGCAGATCGTCGTCGAGCTGCTGGCGCCGCCAGCGGTTGCGGAGCGCGATGGCGACCGCGCGCTTGGCGTCGTCCTGGCCGACGATATAGCGGTCGAGTTCGGAAACGATCTCGCGGGGGCTGAAATTGGTCAAGACGGTCTAGACGCTCTCGATGACGATGTTGTCGTTGGTGTAGATGCAGATGCCGGCGGCGATTCCCATCGCCTTGCGCGCCACCGCCTCGGCGTCGAGTCCCTCGACATCGACCAACGCCCGCGCGGCGGCAAGCGCGTAAGCGCCGCCGGAGCCGATCCCGATGACCCCGTCGTCCGGCTCCAGCACGTCGCCGGTGCCGGACAGGATGAGCGAGGAATCCGCGTCCGCCACCGCCATCATCGCCTCCAGCCGGCGCAGATAGCGGTCGGTGCGCCAGTCCTTGGCGAGCTCCACGCAGGCCCGCATCAGCTGGCCCGGATGCTGCTCCAGCTTGGCCTCCAGCCGCTCGAACAGGGTGAACGCGTCCGCCGTCGCGCCGGCGAACCCGCCGATCACCGATCCGCCGCCGAGGCGGCGCACCTTGCGCGCGCCCGACTTGATCACCGTATTGCCGAGGGTGACCTGGCCGTCGCCGGCGATGACCGTCGTTCCGCCCTTGCGGACGGAAAGGATCGTCGTGCCGTCGAGCGCGTAGCGGTCCCGTGTGCCCGTCACGCCCGTCCCGGCCCCGAATTCAGCGGCTGTCCCATCGCCGCTCACAATGTGGGGCCGGGCCGGTCGAGGTCAAGGCCGGGCGATAGGCATGGGTACGAGCGGGTTTCCGGCGGATCGTTCGACGCGAGACACGGATCTCGGCGCGCCGAAATCCCTCCCACACGTCATGCCCGGACTTGTTCCGGGTATCCACGTCTTGCGGCATCGCGGTGCGAGCCGGGCGCGGGGGAAGCGGCGGAGGGACGTGGATGCCCGGAACAAGTCCGGGCATGACGGCAAAGGGGGGCGGTCCGGAGAACGCCCACGCCGCCCCACCCTGTCCCGCCCCTCGGCGCAGAGCCTCCCAACGCCTGAACCGGACAGCAGTGGACTTGATCCGGGGTCCAGGGCCACCGGCACCATGCGGCCGGGGTGACATCCATGGTCTATCCCGCGGTGGCGGCTTCCGTCCGATCTCCGGGCCTATGTCGGCTATCCATATTTTCTATTGATAATCGGGCCAAACTACATATAACATCCATATGAAACGCCGGGACATCGTCAAGAAACTGACCGAAGCCGGGTTCGTAGCGGCTGAAGGCGCGAATCATACCAGGATGACCCATCCCGACGGCCGCTGGACGGTGATCGGCCGGCACGCCGAAATCCCCACCGGCACCGTGCGCGCGATAGAACGACAGACAGGGGTCAGGCTGCGCCCCTGAGAAAGGATGAAACATGCCTCGGAGGCTTTACCCGGCGATCGTCCACACCGACGATGGCGAGACCTTCGGAGTCTCGTTCGTCGATTTCCCCGTGCACGCGGGGGGCAATTCGGTCGAGGCGGCGGTCGCCGATGCGGAGATCGTGATCGCCGAAGTCGTCGAGGATCTGCTGCGCTCCAGGGACCCTATCCCTTCCGCGACCGCGATCTCGAATATCCCGTCGGGGGACCGGGACGGCGCCGAGCTGGTTACCTTGGTGCCGGTCCATCTGCCGGGCAAGTCCAGGGTCATCTCGATCACCCTGGACGAGGAGTTGATCGCCCGGATCGACGCGGTTGCGTCGAACCGCTCGGGGTTCCTGGCGGAAGCGGCACGGGTACGCCTGGGCGGCTGATCGCCTGGCCCGCATTTCTTCCGCTTCCGCGATGGCCTTGCGAAGGTTGATTTGCTAAACAACCGCTTCCCGGAACAGGAGCGGTGCGATGCGCACGGCCTCGCTCGCGCGGGAGACGCGCGAGACCCGCATCGAGGTGTCGGTCGGTCTCGACGGCGGCGGCGTCTATGACGTCGCGACCGGGATCGGCTTCCTCGACCACATGCTGGAGCAGCTGTCGCGGCACAGCCTGATCGACCTCAGGGTGCGCGCGGACGGCGACCTGCACATCGATTTCCACCACACCACCGAGGACACCGCGCTCGCCATCGGGCAGGCGGTTTCGCAGGCGCTGGGCGACCGGGGCGGGATCGTCCGCTACGGTTCCGCCCTGATTCCGATGGACGAGACCCTGACGCGGGTGGCGATCGACATCTCGGGCCGCCCCTATCTGATCTGGAAAGTCGCCTTCAGCCGGCCCAAGCTCGGCGACATGGACACCGAGCTGTTCAAGGAATGGTTCCAGGCCTTCGCCCAGGCCTCCGGCTCGACGCTGCATGTCGAGAACCTTTACGGCGAGAACAACCACCACATCGTCGAGTCCTGTTTCAAGGGTCTCGCCCGGTCCTTGCGAACCGCGACCGCCACCGACCCCCGGGCGCCGGGCGCGATCCCGTCCACCAAGGGCACGCTCGGCGGCGCCTGATGCGTATCTACGCGGCCTATCTCGATCCCGCTTCGCTGGAGCAGGACCGTGCGCTGACGATGGTGAAGGAGGGGATGTGCTGGCCGGCCTTCTTCTTCTCCTTCCTGTGGGCGGCGTGGCATCGGCTGTGGTGGCCGGCGCTCGCTTTGCTGGCGGCGGCGCTGGGCGTCCCGGCGATCCTGAGCGCCGCCGGCGCGGGCGGCGCGACGGGGGTTCTCTGCGTTCTCGCCGTCGCGGCGTTCGTCGGCGGTACCGCGAACGACTGGCGCGGCCGCGCGCTGGAACGCCGCGGCCGCCGGCTGGTCGCGGTGATCGCCGGGCGCAACGGCGAGGACGCGGCCCGGCGGTTCTTCGAACGCGCCCCCGGTGACATCTCCGCGCGGACCTCCGGTCCCGAAGATCGGGCGGTCGCGTGACCGTCGCCATCGTCGATTACGGGTCGGGGAATTTGCGCTCGGCCGCGAAGGCCTTCGAACGCGCCGCGGCCGACGCGCCCGGACGGCCCGGCGTGGCGGTGACGGCCGATCCGGCGGCGCTCGCCCGGGCGGACCGTATCGTGCTGCCCGGCGTGGGCGCCTTCGTCGACTGCATGACCGGCCTCGCGCGGCTCCCCGGCATGGTGGAGGCGCTGCACGACCGGGTGCGCGCCGGGGTTCCGCTGCTGGGGATCTGCGTCGGGATGCAGCTCATGGCGACGATCGGGGAGGAGCACGGCATCCACGAAGGGCTCGGCTGGGTTCCCGGACGGGTGGTCCCGCTGCCCCCCGGCGAAGGCCTCAGGATCCCGCATATGGGCTGGAACGAGATCGAGGCGCGCCGGGACCATCCGGTGCTTGCCGGGCTTGAGGACCGGACGCATGCCTATTTCGTCCATTCCTACATGATGGCGCCCGACGAGCCCGGGGACGTGCTCGCCGTAACCGACTATGGCGGGCCGGTGCCGGCGGTCGTCGGCCGCGACAACGTGCTCGGCACCCAGTTCCACCCGGAGAAGAGCCAGCGCAACGGGCTCGCGCTGATCTCCCGCTTTCTCGAATGGCGCCCATGACCGGGAAACCGCCCGATATCGCGGTCCACAAGGTCGAACGCTTCGCCGCGCGCGACCTCGCCGATCTCTGCGATGCGTCGGACACCGCGATCCTTGAGGGCGGCGGGTTCGGGTGGCTCGCCCCGCCGCCGCGCAAGGTGCTCGAACGCTACTGGTCGGGCGTCCTGCTGGTGCCCGAGCGTGAGCTGTTCGTCGGCCGGTACAACGGCACGATTGCCGGCTCCGCCCAGCTCGTCAGGCCGCCGCGCAACAACGAGGCCCAGAGCTTCGCCGCGTCGACCACCACCCACTTCGTCGCCCCCTGGGCCCGCGGGCACGGGCTCGCGCGGATGCTGGCGCGCGCGGTCGAGGACGCGGCGCGGGAACAAGGCTTCTCCGCTCTCAACCTCGATGTCCGGGCGACCCAGGACGCGGCCATCGCGGCCTACGAGTCGCTCGACTACGTCCGCTGGGGCACCAACCCGTCCTACGCCGTCGCCGACGGCCAGCTGATCGCCGGCTACTACTACACCAAGATTCTCGCTCCGCTTCCCGAACCGGACGGAGGGGTCCCGTGATTCTCTACCCCGCCATCGACATCAAGGACGGGCTCTGCGTCCGCCTCCTCCGCGGCGAGATGTCCGAGGCCACCGTGTTCAACCACGATCCGGCCAACCAGGCGAAGGAGTTCTCCGAAACCGGGTTCGAATGGCTGCACGTGGTCGATCTCAACGGCGCGGTGGAGGGGCGCCCGGTCAACGCCGGCGCGGTGGCGGCGATCCTCGGCGCGGTCGACATGCCGGTGCAGCTCGGCGGCGGCATCCGCGACCGGGCGACGCTGGATCCCTGGATGGATGCCGGCGTGGCGCGCGCGGTGCTCGGCACGGCGGCGCTCGCCGACCCCGATTTCGTGCGCGAGGCCTGCGAAACCTATCCCGGCCGGATCGCGCTCGGGATCGACGCGCGCGGCGGCCGCGTCGCGACGGAGGGCTGGTACAAGACCACCGACGTGAAGCCGCTCGACCTCGCCCTCAGCTTCGAGGGCGCCGGGCTCGCCGCGATCATCTACACCGACATAAGCCGCGACGGCGCGCTCGGCGGCCTCAACGTCGAGGCCACGGTCGACCTCGCCTTCGCGCTGACCACGCCGGTCATCGCGTCGGGCGGCGTCTCCTCGACCCAGGACCTGCTCGAGCTCAAGGCCAACGAGCGGGCCGGCATCGAAGGCGTGATCTGCGGCCGCGCGCTCTATGACGGGCGGATCGACCCCGCCGAAGCCATCGCCATCCTGTCCGGCTGAGAATGCTCAAGGCGCGTGTCATCCCCTGTCTCGACGTCAAGGACGGACGCACCGTCAAGGGCGTCAACTTCGTCGATCTGGTCGATGCCGGCGATCCCGTCGAGCAGGCGCGGATCTACGACGAGCAGGGCGCGGACGAGCTCTGCTTCCTCGACATCGCCGCCTCGCACGAGAACCGGGACACGCTGTTCGGCGTGGTCAACCGGACGGCGGAGCAATGCTTCATGCCGCTCACCGTCGGCGGCGGGGTGCGCACGGTGGACGACATCCGAAAGCTGCTGATCGCCGGCGCCGACAAGGTCTCGATCAACACCGCCGCCGTCCACCGCCCGGAATTCGTGGCCGAAGCGGCACGGAAATTCGGTTCGCAATGCATCGTCGTCGCGATCGACGCCAAGGCGGCGGGACCCGACGGCTTCGAGATCTTCACCCATGGCGGGCGCCGGGGGACCGGCATCGACGCCGTGGCCTGGGCGCGGCGCATGACCGGGAACGGGGCGGGCGAGATCCTGCTGACCTCGATGGACCGGGACGGCACCGGAGAAGGGTTCGATATCGATCTCACGCGCCGGATCGCCGACGCCGTGCCGGTGCCGGTGATCGCCTCGGGCGGCGTGGGCACGCTCGACCATCTGGTCGCGGGCGTGCGCGAGGGCGGCGCGACCGGCGTGCTCGCCGCCTCGATCTTCCATTTCGGCACCCACACCATCGCCGAGGCCAAGGCCCATATGGCGCGGGCGGGCGTGCCGGTCCGTCCGTGACCTCGGGCGGCCGTTCTGCTATTGCAACGGCCATGGCGGACACCGACGACAGCACGGTCCTCGAACGGCTCTTCGCGGCCATAGAGGCCCGCAAGGACGCCGATCCGGGAGAGTCCTACACCGCGCGCCTGTTCGCGCGCGGACCGGACAAGATCGCCCAGAAACTGGGCGAGGAGGCGGTCGAGACCGTAATCGCCGCCGCCGGCGGGCGGCGCGGAGAGGTGGTGACCGAGAGCGCCGATCTCCTCTATCACCTGCTGGTCGCCTGGTCCCAGGCCGGCGTCGCGCCCGGGGACGTCTGGGCCGAACTCGCCCGGCGCGAGGGCGTGTCGGGAATCGCGGAGAAGCGCGGTCGGAGCAAGGGAAACGCCGATGGCGTATGACGACCGGAACGTGTTTGCCAGGATCGTCCGCGGCGAGCTGCCCTGCGACAGGATCTGCGAGAACGACCACGCGCTGTCGTTCCACGACATCGCGCCGCAGGCGCCGGTGCACGCGCTGGTGATTCCCAAGGGGCGCTACGTCTCGATGGCGGATTTCGCGACCCGGGCGAGCGCGGAGGAACAGGCCGCCCTGTTCCGCGCCATCGGAGAGACGGCGGAGGCGCTCGGCGTGGTCGGGCCCGGCTACCGCCTGCTGACCAATACCGGATCCGACGCGCACCAGGAGGTGATGCACCTCCACTTCCACATTCTGGCCGGCAAGCGCCTCGGGCCGATGCTGGCGGGCGGACCGATGCCGCCCTCCTCCCGCGACTGAACCGGGGCGCGCCTCCCCGACCCATCGACTCCCGGCGCATTTCCGCGCAAGCTTGGGGCAGGAACGAACTCAAGCGGGAGGAAACCAATGATGCGCAAGTCGCTGGCCGCCGCGGCGGTCATCGCCACGATCGGCCTCGCCGGGGCCGCCCACGCCAAGACCATTGGCGTGGCGCTCGCCTCGGACACCAACCCGTTCTACATCGCGATGCTCAAGGGCATCGAGATGCGCGCCAAGGCGCTCGGTTACAAGCTCAGCGTGGTGACCGCCGAGGAAGACGTCGCCCGGCAGCTCAACGGCATCAACGACCTGATCGCCAAGGGCGTCGACGGGATCCTGGTCTCGCCGATCGACGCCAAGGCGCTGTGCAGCGCCTATGACAAGGCGAAGGCCGCGGGAATCCCGATGATGTCGATCGCGCGCGGCTCGGCGTGCAAGTCACAGGTGTTGCACATCGCTTCCGACGAACACCGGATAGGCAGCGAGATCGCCGAGTGGACCGCGCAGAAGATCGGCAAGAAGGGCAAGGTGGCCATGCTGGCCGGCCCGTCCGGAGCACAGGCTTTCATGAACTTCGCCCGCGGTTATGAAGACGGCATGGCGCGCCACCCAGGCATCGAGATCGTCTTCAGGCAGGAGCTTGCGCTGACCCGCGAGATGGGGCTCAAGCACGGCGAGGACGCGCTGGTCGCCCACCCGGATCTGAAGGCGATCTACGGTGCCAATGACGAGCTCGGCATGGGCGCCGCCCAGGCGGTCGCCGCCGCCGGCAAGAAGAAGGACGTGACCGTCACCGGGATGAACGGCATCCCGCCGGCGGTCCGGGCGGTCAAGCGCGGCGCGATGGATCTCACCGTCGCGCTCAACCCGGTCAAATGGGGCACCCTCGGGGCCGACACGATGGACGGACATTTCAAGGGCCGCAAACACGACCCGCGCGTCTATGTCGAGCACGTCCTTGTCGATAAATCGAATGTCGACAAGTTCATCCGGCCGAAGAAGAAGTAGGTAGAACGGACCGATGGCCCGGGCGGATGCGGAGCTGATCGAGGCGCTCGAAGCGGCCCGCATCCACCCGCTCTGGGACCGCTACAAGAAGATCACCCCGGTCCTGCCCGACGCGCCCGACGGCGCCGCGGTCTGGCGCTGGCGGGATATCGAGCCGTTCGCGGAACGCGCCGCCAGGGAAGTCGCGGTCGAGGATATCGAGCGCCGCGCGCTGATCCTCGCCCACCCGGCCTTCGGCGGCGGGACGGTGACGACGGGCAACCTGATCGCCGCCTTTACCGTCCTGGAGCCCGGCGACCGCGCGGTGCCGCACCGCCATACCGCGTCGGCGATCCGCTTCGCCACCCGGGCCGAGGGCGCGGTGACGATCGTCAACGGCAGGCGTTGCGCGATGCTGGAAGGGGATCTGGTGCTCACGCCCCCGATGTGCTGGCACGGCCACATCAACGAGGGCGACGGCCGGACGGTCTGGTTCGACGCCGCCAATATCCCGCTGGTCAACACGCTCCACGCCAATTTCTTCGAGCCCGGCTCGCGCGCCGACAATGCGTTCTGGGAAGTCGACGAGGGCGATGAGCGGCTCTGGCAGGAGGCGGGGCTTCAGGCGGAGGGGCACGGGCACGATGCCGCCCATTCGCCGAAATTCCGTTATCCCGGCGCCGCCACGCGCCGGCTGCTGGACGCCGCGCCTTCGGGGGCGGACGGGGCGAAGACGGTGCGCTACGTCAACCCGGTCACCGGCGGGCCGGCGATGCCGAGCCTCGACTGCTATGCGAGGCGGCTGGTCCGGGGTGAACCCACACGCCCGCGCCGGATGCTGTGCAGCCAGATCTGCCTCGCGGTGTCGGGCTCTGGCCGCTCGACGATCGGCGAGGAGACCTTCGAATGGTCCCGGCACGACGTGTTCACGATCCCGCAATGGAGCTGGGCGCGGCACGAGGCGCTGGACGGGGACGCGGACCTGTTCGCGGTCACCGACCGCCCGGCGCGCGAAAGCCTCGACCTGATGCGCGACGAGCTGGGCTGAGGGGCTGGATTTATTCCGGACGGCGAGGCCGGCGGCGCCGGCCGTCAGTCGTCCTCCCGGGCTCCCCAGGTGTCGGCATGGTCGGCCCAAAGCAGGTACCCTTCCCGCGCGAGGCGTCGCGTCAGCCGCCGTCGCTCCGGCCGGGACAGGTGCTTGTGCTCCCACTGCAGGAGCTCCGGCCGCCAACCCAGGTCGAGAGCCATCTCCACGACCTCGCTGTCGTAGCCTTCCGTATCGACGACCAGGATCCGGGCCGTTCGACACCCGCGTTTTCCGCGGCCAATTCGAGAGTGGTGACCGGAACTTTCAACGGCCTGATCATGGCCTCCAGCGCGTCCCGCGAGAGGCCGCGCTTGCGTTCCAGCAGGATCTTCTCCACATGCTGGCGGTCGAACGAAGCGATCCCGTCTCCGGCAATTTTTCCCGACTTCGCGTCCGCGATCGGATCGACCGAATACATCTCCCGCTCCCCAACCTCCCGACCGATGGCCGCATTGAGGCAGACCACCCGATCCCAGCCGCGATATCGCTCTCTCAGCCTCTTGAAAGCGGCCGGCTGGGGCTCGATCAAGACGACCTTTTCCAGCCTGTTCCGATACCGGGAGAGCAGGGACACGAGCGGGTCGTTGGTACCGCCGCCGTCATTGGCGCCGACCTGCACGATGCTCGCGGCGCGCCGCTCGAACAGATCCGCGGCCAGCTGCGGGAACGCGCGAAACCCCGATCTCGTCTGGCGCAAATAGATGGCGGGATTGCGAACCAGCGCCTTGGCGGAAAATCCGATACCGAGCGCCCGCTTGATCTTTCGTATCATACCCTTCCCCCACCGGTTCCATCGCTGCCGGGCGAACGGGCAAGGAACCGCGCCCGTCGTTCATGGGAATAGGGCGCGAAGTGTCCCAATTCGGCACCTTCGGTTAACATCGATCCGCGATCCAGCGGCGTCCAGTCGGAATGGCCGTGGCACGGGAAACGACGATGAAGATCGAAACCGGTATCGGCGCGTCGGTGAGGCGGCTGGAAGACAAGCGGTTCCTCACCGGCCGGGGAAACTATGTGTCGGACCGCGACGTTCCCGGCGCGCTCCATTGCCGCTTCGTGCGATCCGACCATGCGCATGCGGAGATTCTGGACATCGAGACCTCCGCGGCCCACGCGGTCCCGGGCGTCGCGGCGGTGTTGACCGGCGCCGACATGGCGGCCGACGGGATCGGCTCGATGCCGTGTCTCTGGAAGATCCCCACCAGGGACGGGACGCCGATGGCGGAGCCGCCGCGCTGGGCGCTCGCGCGGGACAGGGTCCGGCATGTCGGCGAACCGGTCGCGGCGGTGCTTGCCGAGTCGCAGGCCGCCGCGGACGACGCGGCCGAGGCGGTCGAAATTGGCTACGGGCCGCTGCCGGCGGCGATCGGCTCGCGCGATGCGCTGGGTGCCGAATCTGCGCTGCACGAAGAGGCGCCGGGCAATGTCTGCTACGTCTGGAGCCGCGGCGACGAGGCGGCGGTCGACCGCGCCCTGGAATCGGCCGCGCGCACGGTCGAGATCGACATCTACAACAACCGGATCGCCGGCGCCGCGCTGGAGCCCCGCGCGGCGATCGCGACCTACGATCCCATCGCCGGGGCGGTCACGCTCTACGACACCACCCAGGCGGTGCATCTGGTCCGGCGCTCGGTGGCGGCCCAGCTCGGTCTGGCCGACCGCCAGGTTCGGGTCGTCTCTCCCGATGTCGGCGGCGGGTTCGGCTACAAGGGCAAGCACTACCCGGAAGAGATCGCGGTGTGCTGGGCCGCGCGGCGTCTCGGCCGGCCGGTCAGATGGGTCGGCTCGCGCAGCGAGGCCTTCGTGACCGACACCCAGGCGCGGGATCACCGCACGCGCGCGAAGCTCGCGCTCGACGGGGATGGCCGCTTCCTCGGGCTCCGGGTCGAGACCGTGGCCGACCTCGGGGCCTATCTGTCGACCTTCGGCGCGGCGATTCCGAGCGCGATCTATTCGGCGCTGCTCGCCGGGGTCTACGGCACACCGGCGGTTTATGTCGAGGTGACCGGCGTGTTCACCAACACGGTGCCCACCGATGCCTATCGCGGCGCCGGGCGTCCCGAGGCGTGCTACGTCCTGGAGCGGCTGGCCGACCGCGCGGCCGCCGCGACCGGCGTCGACCCCATCGAAATCCGCCGGCGCAACCTGATCCCCGGCGATGCGATGCCCTACAGGACGCCGATCGGGCCGACCTACGATTGCGGCGATTTTCCGAGGATCATGGAGCGCGCCCTGGAGAGCGCGAGCCATGACGGTTTCGCGGGCCGCCGGGCCGCGTCGGAGGCGGCCGGGCGGCTGCGCGGCATCGGGGTCGCGTGTTTCGTCGAATCCTCCGGCGTCGCGCCATCCCGGCTCGCCGGCGCGATGGGCGCCCGGGTCGGGTTCTTCGAATCGGCCGAGATCCGCGTCGACCGCGAGGGCTGCGTGCAGGCGCTGCTCGGCACCCACAACCACGGCCAGGGCCACGCCACCACCTTCGCCCAGATCCTGAGCACCCATTTCGGGGTGCCGCTCGACAGGGTCGAGATCGTCGAGGGCGACACCGGCGCGGTCCCCTTCGGCACCGGCACGTTCGGCTCGCGGTCGATCGCCGTCGGCGGCTCGGCGCTCCACCGCGCGGCCGACCGGGTGCTGGAGAAGGCGGGCGAGATCGCCGCCCATATGCTGGAGGCGGCGCCCGGCGATATCGCTTTCGAGAACGGCGTCTTCTCCGTCGCCGGCACCGACCGGCGCGTGACCTTCGAGGCGGTCGCGGAACGGGCCCATGTGCCGCACGACTTTCCGCACGAGACGCTGGAACCCGGCCTCGTGGCCTCGGCGTTCTACGACCCGCCCAACTTCGCCTTCTCCAACGGCGCGCATGTCGTCGAGGTCGAGATCGATCCGGAGACCGGGACCACGACCATCGCCGATTACCGGGTCGTCGACGATGTCGGGACGGTGATCAACCCGATGATCGTCGAAGGACAGATTCATGGCGGCCTCGCCCAGGGGATCGGCCAGGCGATGATGGAAGACGTGGTCTACGACAGGGAAAGCGGCCAGCCGCTCGCCGGATCCTTCATGGACTACGCCATGCCGCGCGCCGACGACCTGCCCGACTTTGTCTCCGAGCTCGACGAGACCCAGCCCTGCACCCACAACCCGCTCGGCGCCAAGGGGTGCGGCGAGTCGGGCTCCATCGGGGCGCCCGCCGCGCTGGTCGCCGCGGTGCTCGATGCGCTCGCGCCCTTCGGGGTGATGGATATCGGCATGCCGCTGACGCCGGAGCGCGTCTGGCGGGCGATGGACGAGGGCCGCGCCGGCTCCGGTTGACGTCGGCGCCCGGGCGTTCGACCATCGCCCGGCGCGATCATGGAGGTTCGGATGTTCCTTCGAAATTGCTGGTATGTCGCGGCCTGGGATCGCGAGCTGGACGACGGGTTCCTGTCGCGCACCGTCCTCGACGAGCCGGTGGTGTTGTTCCGCGGCGCCGACGGGCTGCCCCGCGCGCTGGAGAACCGGTGCTGCCACCGCTCGATGCCGCTGTCCGAGGGCCGGCTTCTCGACGAGACGGTGCAGTGCGGCTATCACGGGCTGGAGTTCGCCTTCGACGGGCGCTGCGTGAAAGTGCCCGGGCAGTCGACGATACCGCCCGGCGCGGCGGTTCGCGCCTATCCGGTCGTCGAGCGTTGGCGCTGGGTCTGGATCTGGATGGGCGATCCGGAAGCCGCCGATCCCGACCTGATCCCCGACTACCACTGGAACGACGATCCCGAATGGACGTCCTACGGCGACGTCTACCGTGTCGCCGGCGATTACCGCCTGATGAACGACAACCTGCTCGACCTCTCGCATATCCAGTTCCTGCACGTGAACACGCTCGGCGCGCCGGGCGACCAGGATGCCGAGATCGAGGTCGGGCGCGGCCCCGACGTGGTCCATGTCAGCCGCTGGACGTTCGACACCCCGCCCTCGCCGTTCTACGCCCACGCGCTCGGCACCAACGCCAATGTCGACCGCTGGCAGAACGTCTATTTCCGCCCGCCGTCCTATATCGTGATCGACGCCGGCAGCGCGATCGCCGGCTCGGGCGCGCACGAAGGGGACCGCAGCCGGGCGGTCGAGGTCTACTCCAACCACACGATGACGCCGGAGACCGGGACCTCCACCCATTATTTCTGGCACCACGCGCGCAATTTCCGGCTCGACGACGACGCGTTCACCGAGGAGCTGCGCGGTATGTTCTCGTCCGCGCTCAAGGAGGACGTCGTCGCCATCGAGGCCCAGCAGGAGAGCTTCGCGCGCAGCGAAGGACGGCCGACGATCGACATCAACGTCGACAACGCGGCCTTCCAGGGCCGGCGGATTCTGGAGGAGCGGCTGGCGGCCGAGGCTTCGGCCTAGAGCGCGCGTGCGTTGATCCGCATCGCCGCGCTTCGCCGGGCGAGGAAGGCGACGACGGCGCCGGCCGCTCCGGCCAGCAGGGTCAGCGGGGATTCCGCGCCGAGCCAGATCGTCGACCCGCCGACCGCGATCGCCGCCGCGAAGTAGACGAGCGCGAGGCCCATCCTGGCGAGCCCGCCATCGCCCCAGGTGATCACCGCTTCCGCGATCAGGAATCCGGCGACCAGGGCGGTGATGCTGACATAGAGCACCGCTTCCCACGACCCCTGCATCACCAGCGCCGGGTTGAACGCCCACAGGAAGGGCAGCAGGTAGGCGGCCGCGGCGAGCTGCATCCCGACGACGCCGGTCCGCCACATGTCCGAGCCCGCGATCCCCGCCGCGACCATGCTGGCCACCGCGACCGGCGGGGTCAGCATGCTCAACAATCCGAAATAGAACAGGAACAGATGCGCCGCCATCGGTTTCAGCCCGATCTCGATCAGGGCCGGGGCGATCACCGTGGCGAGGACGATGTAGACCGCCGCGGTCGGCATCCCCATGCCGAGGATGATCGAGACCAGGGCGGTCACCACCAGCATCCAGAAGATCCCGGCGCTCTGGCCGAGCTCGGCGAGGATGATCGAGAGCTGGAAGGCGAGCCCGGTCGCGTTGAGGACGCCCATCACCACGCCCGCCCCTCCGGCGATCAGCATCAGGGGCAGCAGGTTCTCGCCCGAGCCGAAAATGAAGTTGGCCCATTCAGCGCGACTCGGCAGGCGCCGGATCTTCAGGAGGTAGAGCCCGAACAGCGAGGCGGCGGCGTACATCGCCGACAAGCCCGGGTTGTAGCCGAGCCCGAACAGGAAATAGATCAGAACCCCGAGCGGCAGCAGGAACACCCAGCCGGAAAGCAACACCGACAGGACGCGCGGCAACTCCGATTTCGGAATGCCCAGCAGGCCGAACCGCGCGGCGATCGCGTCGACCTGGAGGAACAGCACCAGGTAGTAGAGCACCGCCGGGATCGCCGCGGCGATCACCACGTCGATATAGGGGACTTCGAGAAACTCGGCGATGATGAAGGCCGTCGCGCCCATCACCGGCGGGGCGATCTGGCCGCCGTTGGACGCCACCGCCTCGATGCCGGCCGCGTAGCGCGGCTCGAACCCGGTGCGCTTCATCATCGGGATGGTGACGATCCCGGTCGACATGATGTTGCCGACCGAGGATCCCGAGATGGTGCCGAATACGCTTGAGGCGACGACGGCAACCTTGGCGGGGCCGCCGCGGCGATGGCCCATCAGCCCCATGGCGAGATCGGTGAAGAACCGGGTCGCGCCCGAGACCTCCAGCAGTTTCCCGAGAATGATGAAGGCGAGCACGAGCTCGGTGACGACGCGAAGCACCAGCCCCGGGATGCCGTTGTTGTCCGCGTACAGATAGAGGACCGTCTTGGTCGGCGGGAAGACCTCGGCCTCCAGCGCCCCCGGCAGCACGTCGCCGAAGAAGGCGTAGACGATCATCACCCAGACCAGGATCGTGATCACCTTGCCGCAGGCTTTTCTCAGCGCCTCCATCATGGCGAGAATGGCGACCACGCCGGGCACCCATTTGTCGAGTGTCCGGTCCGCCATGCCGACGATCCAGTCCTCGAAGTTCCACGACATCCAGAACCAGGCGGCGAGCGAAATCGCCGCGAGCGCGATCTCGAGCGCCCCGGCGCGGTAAGCGTAGGGGTATTTGAGATAGGCCGCGGCGATCGACAGCCCCAGGACGACGCCGATGACCTGTTGGAACGTGAAGGCGAAACCGAAACGGTCGGCGACCGAGAAGATCCAGAGGATGCCGACGATGGGCACCGCGCCGAGGCAGGCGCGCAGCAACAGGGCCGTCAGCTGCTGCATCGGGCCGCTGCTGCCGCGCATGCGCATGGCCTGGCCTCGTCTGCGGCGCCGGCTACTTCACCATGGTCATGACCTTGGCCTGGCCCGCGTCGTGCCCGGCCGTCCAGAGGCCCGCTTCCTTGTAGTACTTGATCGCGCCCGGATGGTAGGGCATCGACGTGTTGGCGGGGGCGAGCCCGTCCACCGGCGTTCCCCGGAGCGGCGCGTAGTCCTTCTGCAGCTTCTTCCAGTTGGTGTGCAGCGACTTGGCGAGCCTGTAGGCGTCCTCGTCGCTCACCTTGGCCGCCGAGGCATTGAGATAGGAATCGAACGCCGCGATGGTGAGCGGCTCGCGGACGAAGGGGAAGCGCTTGCTCGGCTTGACCTTCATCGAATAGAGCCCTGCTATGCCCTTGGCGAGCATCTCGTCGTTCGCCAGCTTGCCCAGACCGAGGACGCGGAGTCCGCCCGGCACGGTCGCATGGGTCTTGCGCATCGCCGGCATGGCCAGCGCGACCGTCGTCGCCGCGGCGCGGTTCTCGACGACCATGTTGATGCCGTTCACCACGCCTCCCGAATCGACGGGAATGACGTCTTTCTCCGTCATGCCCGCTGTCGCCAGCACCGTCCGGTTGGTCTGCTGCAGCGATACGTTCGTCTTCACCTTGATGGTGACCTTCTTGCCGCGCAGATCGTCGAGCGTCTTGATGCCGGAATTTTCCTTGACCATGTAGGCGTAGGGAAGGATCCACACGCGGGCCAGCAGGCGCACGTTGCTGATTTTTTTCGTGAACCGGCCCTTGCCCGCGACCGCCAGACCCGAGTCCAGGCTCGAATTGATCCCCATCACGATCTCGCCCTTGTCCATCAGCGGCAGATAGACGGACGAGCCGGCATGCGGCTGGGCGGTCGAGCGGATCTTGAGGTCCTTCTGGAAGTGCTTGGCGAAGCCGCCCGCGAGCAGGAAGTAGACCGATCCCGCGGGGTTGCTTCCGATGGTGATCCGCTTGAGCTTGGCCTCCGCGGTCGCTGCCGCGCCCGCCGCCACGCCGGCCGCGATCACGGCGGCGATAAGTCTACGTGATGTCATCCCGTGTCTCCCTCGTGCCGGCCCAGTTTGGACCGGCTTGCGTTTATCGACGGCGAAAGCGTATCAGAGTCCGGCGCGGGCTCAAATCGGCTTGCCGTCGCTTTCCGCCCAGGCGTCCCGCATGAAAATGTTGGACGGCCGGGTCTCGTCCAGCACCTTCGCCGCCGCTTCCGCGCCCGCGATGGGCAGGCCGTCCCCGTCGAGCGCGCCGATCTGCTTCAGCGCCGACGCCTGGTCCCAGTAGATGTGCTCGTGGCACACGCGGTCGCCGCGGAACTTCACCAGCAGCAGCGTCGGGATCTCCACGATCTTCCCGGTCGGCGCGATGCCGGGGAAATAACGGTCCAGGACCCGGTCGTGCCGGAACCTGACAACCGTTTCGAGCACGATGCGGTCGGGGCCGACGGTCTCCGAAACCGGCGTGCTCGACCGCTCGCGCGAGTTCTGGTCGACGAAATGGTACTTGTAGAACCGCTTGAGCATATCGTGGCCCACCCCGCCGGCGAGGGTGGGGACGTGGTTGACGTAAGGCTCGTCGATCATCGTCGCCATGGTGGCGTCGACGTCGCGGGTCTCGAACTCGTGGCGGACATGTTCCTCGAACAGCGCGACGAGGTCGTAATACGGGCCGAGCACGCGGCGCAGCAGGCCGAGCGCCCGGCTGTGCGCGAGGCTGTCGGTTCGCTTGTCGAAGCCCGGGCGGTGCGGGATCGCGAAGCCGGGCGAAGCCCCGGGATAGAGGACGACACCGCTGCCGTTGCGCCGATCCAGGCCGCTTTCGATCCCGCGCGCCGCGGTCTCCGCCGCGCTGCTGCCCCGGGTCCCGAACAGGAGCAGCGTCGGGCAGCCGTTGCCGATTTCCGACGCATTCTCCAGGCCGGTGGGATCGAACGCGACCGCGGCGTCGAAGGCGGAGGCCGCCCGGCAGGCGAGCGCCCCGCCCGAACCGTGGCCGAGCACGGCGATACCGCCCGACCGTTCCGGCATCGCGCGCAGGGTCTCCGCCGCCGCGCGGACCTCGTCCGGCCCGGACAGTCCGGCGACCGCGAGCACGGCGTAGCCTTCCTCCGCGAACAGGTCGGCCCGTGCCCTGATGCCCCGATCCAGCCCCGCCTCGTCAGCGAGCAGCAGGAGGCCCGGCCCGTTCCCGCCGCGGTGAACCGCGGCAAAGGCGTCCAGCGCCCTGCCCGCGATGTCGATGCTGCGCATCCCGCCCGTTTCCTGCGGCATCTTCCGTTCTCCCGTTCTCACGGACATCAATATGACACGCCGACCGCGATGTCCTATCCTCGCCACGGAACCGGCACCGATGAGCACAGCCCCCCTCTGGCCCGACGACGACGTTTCGCGGGTGCCCTACCGGGTCTACACCGACCCCGATCTGCATGCCCGCGAGCAGGAGCGGATCTTCCGCGGCCCGACCTGGAACTTTCTCTGCCTCGAAGCCGAGATCCCCAACCCGGGCGACTACAGGACGAGCGTAATAGGGGACGCCCCGATCGTCGTCGTGCGCGGCCGGGACGGGAGCATCGCCGCACTGGTCAATCGCTGCGCCCACAAGGGCGCGCTGATTTGCTACAAGCCGCGCGGCAATGTGAGCGAATTCACCTGCGTCTACCACAACTGGACCTACGACCTCGACGGCAGCCTGACCGGCGTCGCGTTCGGCCGCGGGGTGCGCGGCGAGGGCGGGATGGAGGACGGGTTCGAGCCCGGCGCGCACGGCCTCCAGCGGCTCCGCACCGGGTCGCGGAACGGGCTGGTCTTCGCGACCTTCTCGGAGGAGGCGCCCGATCTGGAGACCTATATCGGCCCCGCCATGCTGGCGGCGATGGACCGGGTGTTCGTGAAGCCGGTTCGGGTGCTCGGCTATCACAGCCAGCTTCTTCCGAACAACTGGAAGCTCTACGCGGAGAACACCAAGGACAGCTATCACGCGACGCTGCTCCATGTGTTCCACAACACCTTCGGCATCGTCCGCTTCACCATGGGCGGCGGCATCCGGCTGAGCGAGAACGGCTGGCATCATCTGAGCTTCACCGAGCGCGCGGCCGACGGCAGCGAGCGGGAAGGCGCCGAGGCGGTGCGGTCGCTGCAGGAGCAATACGCGCTGGAGGACCCGTCGCTGATGGAGCACCGGCTCGAGCTCGGCGACCGGATCACCAACAGCATCCAGACGATTTTCCCCACCCTGGTGGTGCAGCAGATCCTGAACGCGCTCGCCGTCCGCCAGCTCGTCCCCAGGGGGCCGGAGGAATGCGAGCTCAGATGGACCGTGCTGGGCTTCGAGGACGACGACGAGTCGTTTGAGGCGCTGAGGCTCAAGGTCAACAACCTGGTCGGCCCGGCGGGCTACGTTTCGATGGAGGACGGCTGCATCGGCGGGTTCATCGACACCGCGACAAGGAGCGCGCCCGAAGGGCGGAGCTTCATGCGGATGGGCGGGACGGCGATCGAGCCCGCCGGCGCATCCCGCGTCACCGAAGCGGCGGTGCGCGGCTTCTGGCGCGCCTGGCGGGACTGCATGGCGCTGTGACCGGGGCCGGGGAAGCGGCGCTCGCCGCCCGGATCGCGCGGCTCAACACGGCCTATGCGCACGCCATAGACGACGACCGGCTGGAGGACTGGCCCGGCTTCTTCGCCGACGACGGGCTCTACCGCATCGTCACCCGGGAAAACCGCGAGGCCGGGCTGCCGCTCGCCATCGTCCATTGCGACGGCGCGGCGATGATGCGCGACCGCGTGCGCGCGATGCGGACGGCCAACATCTTCGAACCGCACACCTATTGCCACATCGTGGGCGCGGCCGAGCCGATGGGGAGCGACGACGGAGTCCACACCGCGCGGACCAACTTCATCGTCGTCCGCACCATGCACTCGGGCGCGATGTCGGTGTTCGCCTGCGGGCGCTATCTCGACCGGATCGTCGAGACGGGCGGCACCCTCAAATTCGCCGAGCGCGTCGCCGTCTGCGATTCGCGCACGGTCGACACCCTGCTGGTCGTTCCGTTGTAGGCGTTCCGGTCAGACCGCCGCGATGGTCTGCACCTCGATCAGGAACGGCTCCTGCACCAGCCGGTCGACCAGCAGCAGGGTGTTCGGCGGGTACTTGCCGTCCGGGAACATCTTCGGGAATTCGCGCAGGCGGAAGTTCATGAATTCCGGGATCCACTGCGAATGGACCATGTAGGTGGTGAACTGGACGACGTTGCCCCAGCCCGCGCCCGCCGACTCCAGCGCGGCGTGGATGTTGGCGAAGACCTGGACGCACTGCGCGTCGAAATCGCGTTCGCCGACGATGTTGCCGGCGGCGTCGGCGGACAGCATGCCCGCGATGAAGAGGAATTCCGAAGCCTTCACCCGCGTTACATGGGTGTACTGACCGAGCGGCGCGCCGAGCGCGTCGGGGTTGTAGATGTCGATATCGTCCGTCATGAACCCGCGCCTCCTTCAAGTGGAGGCGCGATCAAGCCCGCTCCCGGCCGGCGGATCAAGCGGCCCGGCGGCGGCCCGGCCTACGGCACGACCGTCCGCACCCGGGACCGCAGCGCGCGGTGGTCGACGACTTCCCTGACGCCGCTGATTTCCTCCGCCAGCACCTTGGTGGCGGCGCGCTCGGACTCCGAGCCGACCACCCCCCAGAACTCCACCGTGCCCTGCTTCACCGTCACGCTGGTGGTGCCGTAGCTCGCCCAGGGCTGCTCGGAGAGCGCCCTGTCGACCGACCGGCGGATCGCCTCGTCGTCCGCGTCGGTGTCGATCGTCACCGTGCCGGCCGAAGCGATCTCGCGGATGATGTTGGCGCGGCTGATCAGCCCGACGACCTTGCCGCCGTCGACGATGGGGACGCGTTTGATGTGGTTGCGTTCCAGGGTCTCCGCTATCTCCGACAGCGGCGCCTCCGGTCCCATCGAGATGACCGGCGCGGTCATCACGTCGCGCGCCGTCTTGCCATGCGCCTTGGTGAAGTCGTCCGCGAGGTCGGAAGGGTCGCTCCACAAATTGAGCCACCACGAGCCGGAGCGCTTTTCGGTGCCGATCTCGGGCCGGCGCAACAGATCCCCTTCGCTCACGATGCCGAGCAGGGCGCCGTCCGCCTCGACCACCGGGACGGCGCTGATGTGATGGTCGGTCAGCTTCCGCGCGACCTCGGTCACCGACTCGCCCGGACCGACCGTCACCACCCGGGTCGTCATGATGTCCTTCGCCTTCATCGCGTTTCTCCTCTTCGTGGCCAACCCTGCGACGGTCGATCCTCGCCAATGCGCCCGGCGAGGACATTGACCTGAATCAAGCCGGCATGGCGCGGTCCCCCTTAAGATCCGCCACGGCGCGGGAACGGCAAGGCCGGGGGCAACAGGGATTTTCTTTCTCCGGGCACGGGACCACGCCTCCCCGGGCGACTCCGCTATGGCCTAGACCGCGACCCGCGCCTTGATGTGGTCCTGCGGGTGGTAATCCTCGATTGCGATGTCGTCGGCGGTGAAGGCGAACAGGTCCCGCCGGTGCGGGTTGAGGCGAAGCCGCGGCAGCTTTCCGGGAGTACGCGAGAGTTGCTCGTCGGCCTGATCGAGGTGGTTCAGATAGAGATGGGCATCGCCGAAGGTGTGGACGAACTCGCCCGGGTCGAGATCGCAGGCATGGGCGACGAGGTGGGTCAGGAGCGCGTAGCTCGCGATGTTGAACGGAACGCCGAGGAAAATGTCGGCGCTGCGCTGGTAGAGCTGGCACGAAAGCCTGCCGTCGGCGACGTGGAACTGGAACAGACAGTGGCACGGCGGCAGGGCCATCGCGTCGAGCTCGCCGACATTCCACGCGCTCACGACGAGGCGCCGCGAGTTGGGTTCGGTGCGGATTTCCTCGACCACGCGGGCGATCTGATCCACCGTCGAGCCGTCGGGTCGCGGCCAGGAGCGCCACTGGCGCCCGTAGACCGGGCCGAGCTCGCCGTGCCCGTCCGCCCATTCGTCCCAGATCCGCACCCCGTTCTCGTTGAGGTAGCCGATATTGGTGTCACCGGAGAGGAACCACAGGAGCTCGTGGACGATCGAGGGGCGGTGCAGGCGTTTGGTGGTCAGAAGCGGAAACCCGTCCGCGAGGTCGAAGCGCATCTGGTAGCCGAAGATGCCCCTCGTTCCGGTTCCCGTGCGGTCGCCCCGCACGACGCCACGGTCGCGGACATGGCGCATCAGATCGAGATATTGGCGCATCCAACCCCCCGCAACTCGACCCCGCGTCAAGATTGAATCGGCGGCGATTTGCACTATATTGCAACTGCCGGTCAGCCGGCTATGGCGATAAACGGCTTGTGCAATAAGCGATGCGGACCCGGGGGCAGTACCCGGCGCCTCCACCAAACCTCTTTCCCGCAGCCGTCGCGCGGGCTTCATGGGGGCGAAACAGGATCGACGCGCGTGTAAAGACTCGCTTTTCGCCCGGCATGGTACCGCCGTTATCGGGCCGACACGAAAGATGCCAACGATAATGACGTGGCACTCGCTGCCTAGCTAGGCAAGCGCGGTTCGGGGGGCACCGGGCAACAGAAGCCCCCCACTCTTTGTCCCGCGCGCGCTGTCGGATCGGGGTGATGTCCAAGACCGAAGAGTCCCTCGTCCCCTACCAGGACATGATGGAGCGCGCGCTGCGCGGCGTGATGCGGGACGCGCTGGCTCTCGCCGAAGAGCAGGGACTGCCGGGAAACCACCACTACTACGTCTCCTTCCTGACGCAGCACGACGGCGTGACGATCCCGGACAGTCTGCGGGCGCGATATCCGGACGAGATGACCATCGTTCTCCAGCACCAATTCTGGGGGCTCGAAACCGCCGAGGACGGCTTTTCCGTCACCCTTTCCTTCGGCGGCAGGTCGGAACGCCTCACCGTGCCTTTCGAGGCGGTGACCGCCTTCATGGATCCGGCGGTCGATTTCGGGCTCCGGTTCGGACCGCAGCCCGAGGAGGGAGCGGACGACGCACCGGCGGGTGCGGACGATGCGGATGCCGACTCCGCTACCGTGGTTACGCTCGACAAGTTCCGCAAGACCTGACGCACCCTGCACTTCCGGGCCTGCCCGGCCGCCTTACTCCGGTTCAGGGTCGATTTTGGTATGCTGTCGCCCGACTGAAGGAAACATTCGGGTGGAGCGATGGCTGATCTGGAAATCGGCGTGATCGGCGCGGCCGGCCGCATGGGGGCGGCGGTCGTCCAGGAAATTTCCGGAACCGAGGGGTGCGTCCTCGCCGCCGCCGCGGACACCGCCGGTCATCCCGCGCTCGGCGAGGATGCGGGCACCCGCGCCGGCATCGCCGCGCTCGGCATTCCCATCGGCGACGACCCGGCCCGGGTGTTCGAGCGCTCCAGTGTCGTGATCGAGTTCTCGCTGCCCGATGCGACGACGCAACACGCGAGGATGGCGGGTGAGGCGGGGACGCCCCATGTCATCGGCACGACCGGCCTGGATGCCGCGCAGGAACAGGCGGTCAGGGGAGCCGCCGCAAGCACGCCCATCGTCATCGCGCCCAATATGAGCCTCGCGGTCAACATCCTGTTCGCGCTCACCAGGCAGGTCGCCGGGATCCTCGACGATCGCTTCGACATCGAAATCGTCGAGATGCACCACAAGCACAAGGTCGACGCACCGTCCGGCACGGCGCTGGGGCTCGGCCGGGCCGCCGCCGAAGGCCGGGGGGTCGCGCTCGACGGGGTTTCCCGGATGGTGCGCCAGGGCCAGACCGGCGCGCGCAGGCAGGGCGATATCGGCTTCGCGGTGTTGCGCGGCGGCGACGTGGTCGGCGAGCATTCCGTGGTTTTCGCGGTCGAGGGCGAACGCCTCGAACTCACCCACAAAGCGTCTTCGCGCCGGATCTTCTCGCGCGGCGCGGTGCATGCGGCGCGCTGGGCTCCCGGCCAGCCGCCCGGCCTCTACGGCATGGCCGACGTGCTCGGCCTCTGACCCGTTACGCCGCCGCGCCCGCGGCCCCGCGTTCCCGGCGGGCGGCTTCCCAGGCGATCAGCGCCCGCTTGCGCGCGCTGCCCCAGCGATAGCCCAGCTCGAACCGGCCCGATGCCCGGATCACGCGGTGGCATGGGATCAGGACCGCGATGGGGTTGGCGCCGACCGCCTGTCCCACCGCGCGGCTCGCTTCCGGCTTGCCGACCGCGTGGGCTATGTCGCCGTATGTCGCCAGCCGTCCCGCCGGGACCCGCAACAACGCTTCCCACACCTTGATCTGGAAATTGGTTCCCCGCGCCCAGAGGCGGATCGGCGGCCCGCCCCCGCTCATACCGCGGGCAAGCGCTTCGCCCGCGATCCTCCAGGTGTGGACTTCGTCTTCCACCAGCCGGGCGCTGGGCCAGGCATCGGCGAGTGCCTCGACCGGGTCCTCCCCCTTGCGGACGAAGGAAATCCGGCAGACGCCGCGTTCGGTCGCGGCGACAAGGAACTCCCCGAATAGACCGTCATGGCGGCCGTAACGGATATCGAGCCGGCGCCCGCCATCGCCGACCTCTCCCGGCGTCGCCGCATCGAGAGTGACGAACAGGTCATGAAGCCGTCCCGGTCCCGACAGTCCGACATCGAGGGCGGTGTCGAGGACCGGACGCGCATCCTTCAGCGCCTCGCGTGCGTGGTCCAGGGTGACGTAGCGCAGAAAGAGTTTCGGGCTCACCCCCGCCCATGCCGTGAACACGCGCTGCAAGTGGAACGGACTCATACCCACGCCGGCCGCGATTTCGTCGAGGCTCGGCTGAGCGAGCCTGTTGTCCTCGATGAATCGGATCGCCCGCTCGATCCGGGCGTAGTTCGATTTGCCGTCCATCGGCCACATCCTTTCCATCGGTGCCATGCCGATGACGATAGGAGCGCCTAATTGGGCCGGCCACCCGAATCTTGCGCCGCCGGAGAGCCCGTCGGAGGTTGTTTGAGACGGTCCAGCGCCGCACCGAGCGCCCGCGCGAGCTCCAGCCTTTCCTCCGGCGTGAGGAACGCGCCGACGACAAGGCGGCGGCCATGCGAGGTGAGGGTAAGCCGGCTCTCATGCTCGGGCGGATCGTCCATTTCCACCCGCAGCCAATAGGGCTGAAAGCGCCAGGACCGGTGTCTCCGGCCCGGGCCCACGCGCTCGACGATCAGCGCGTTCTCCGTCAGCCGCAGGGCCTCGTGCATCCGGCCACTGCGATAGCTGGCCTTGAAGGCCACGTAGATCAGCAGGACGTCGAGCCCGAAGAAGCCGAAAACCGGCCAGGCGCCCACCAGCGCGAAAACCAGCCCCGCACCGAACGCCACCGCGACGATCGCGCTCATCAGGATGACGAAGCCCCTGGGGCTCAGGCTGCGGTAGGGCTCGAGCCTTGCGGCGAAGATCGGAGCCGGGTCCGAATCCATCCCCGAATCATAAGCCGCCTCCAGCCGCCGGCCAAGACGGCTTTCAGAGTGGCGGCGTTTGACCGGGGCGGCGGTGGCGCTACTCTCAAGCAATGCCGCGTCCGATGCCGCTCGCCGATGTGGATGAATTCTACCGCCGCCTGTCGGAGACCATGCCGGCACCCAAAGGCGAGCTCGAATACCGGAACACCTACACCCTGCTTGTCGCCGTCGTCCTTTCCGCGCAGGCGACCGATGTCGGCGTCAACAGGGCGACGGGTCCGCTGTTCGCCGTCGCCGACACGCCGGAAGGGATGATCGCGCTCGGCGAGGCGAAGCTCCGTGACTATATCCGCACGATCGGGCTCTACCGCAACAAGGCGAAGAACGTGATCGCGCTGTCCGAACGCCTGGTCGCCGATTTCGGCGGAAGGGTTCCCGAAGACCGCGAAGCGCTCGAGACCCTGCCCGGGGTCGGACGCAAGACGGCCAATGTCGTCCTCAACATCGCGTTCGGGCAGCCGACGATCGCAGTCGACACCCATGTATTCCGGGTCGGAAACCGGACCGCGCTCGCTCCCGGCAAGGATGTCCGCGCCGTCGAGGACGCGCTGGTCCGCCGCACGCCGAAGCGTTGGAAGCAGCACGCCCATCACTGGCTGATCCTGCACGGCCGCTATACATGCAAGGCACGCCAGCCCGACTGCCCGGCCTGCGTCGTCGCCGATCTCTGCCGCTACCGGGCGAAGACCGTCTGAGATTCAGCCGGTGGGGGTTCGCCCGGCGCGCCTTGCGAGAGCGCTCAGACATGCCCCGGGCGGGGTCTCCTCGGCGCCCGGCGCCCAGGCTTCGACGTGGCGCACCCGCAAGGGCCCGCGGCCGTCCGGCTCTTCCGCATACAGGAACAGCGCCACCGCGCATTCCTCGTGACGATAGCGCCAGAGTTCCATCGGATTCTCGCGGCGCACGAAATCGGGTTCGCCCAGCAAGGCTTCGACCGCCGGTCGATCGAGACCCAGCACCCGGTCGGGATCGATATCGAGCGAAGCTTTCTTTGCCGTCCGGCTCTCATGCCGCGGCGCGGGCGGTTGCGCCGCCGCTGCCTTTGCCGGCTTGTCCCCGGTCCCGCCCGGGCTCGACAGGACGGGCAGCGGTTGCTCCTGCGGCGCCTTGCGGGCGGCGGTGCTGGGCTGTTGCGGCCCCGCCAGGCCGTCGATCTGGCAGCCGGCCAAAGTTGCCGCAAGGGCGATCGCGACCGCGTCTCGAGCAAAGACGGGGATGATCTAACCGGCCGGCGAATCGGCCGCGAGTACGGGCGTCGTCTCGCGCGAATCGTCGTCCGAAAGCGGTTGCATGGCGCCTATGACCGTTCCGCCGCGTTCGATCTCCAGCTGGCCATATGAAATATTGCCCCGGATCCGTCCGGATGCTCGAACCGTCAGGACGCCGCGGGCGGTCAGCGTGCCCTCCACCGTGCCGCTGATGTCGGCGCTCTCGACCTCCGCATCTCCCTTGAAGACGCCGGTCCTCGCGATCTCCAGCTCGCGGCAACCCTTGATTTCGGTCTCGACGGTGCCTTCCACGATAAGCTTCTCGCAGGACTCGATTCGACCGCTGAGCGCGATGCTGCGTCCGACCACAAGACACTTGCCCTCGCTGTCGGCCCCCGGAGAGATGCGGCGAATAGGCTCGGAGTGGGAGGTCGTAACGCGGCGCGAAGGCTGCGGCCGCACGGCGGGCTCGGGCGTCGACGGAACGGCAGGCGAGGGCGCCCTGGAGGGCACATCGAGCGGCATTTCGGCCCCCGTTCCCTCCGCCTGCCCGGATTCGTCCTCCGCTGCGTTCTTCGCCTCTTCGGCGTCGTTCTTCTTCCGACCGAACATATCCAACATTTCCTGGTCCGCGTTCGAAGACGCGTCCATCTCCCCAGCCCCGGAATCCGGCCGAACCGCGATCTCAAACCTCCGCGCTGCGCCGTTCCATCGCGTCGAACTCATGCACCATAAACGCAGTCGCGATAATGGGCATCAACCAATTGATTACCGGGATGGTGAACAAGAACGCGATCAAAATCCCACCGACAAGAACACGCCACCGGGATTGCCCGCGCAACCGGCGTGCCGGGAGCGGCTCCATCCGACGCAGCGCCACGAGCTCGAAATATTCCCGGCCCAATAGATAGCCGTTCAACCCATAGAAAACAAAAACATTCATGCCCGGGATCAGGTAGAGCGGCAGGGCCAGGATATTGAGGATCAGGGCCACCAGGACGAGCTTTGCGGCGGAGACGACCGAGGAGGCGATGGATTGCCCCGGCGCCGCCGGCTTGTCCGGATAGTGTCTGGCATCCACCGCGTCGGCGATTTCCTCCAGAAAGAGGCCGACCACGAGCGTCGCGACCAGCGGAAACATCAAGATCCCGACGACGATCGCGCCGGCGCCCGCGACTGCCTTGATCGTCCAGTCGAGCCAGGCGATGTCGAACAGGGTGAGCGCGTCCAGCCCCCAGCCCAGCGAAAAGATCAGGAGGGCGAACGATGCTGCCGAGATCGCGACGGTCTTGAGCGCGACCGCGCGGAAGGCCGGATCGAAGGCCTGTCGGACAGCAAGCAGCAGGTTGTGGGGCATCGGTGGTGCTCGGACGGCGATTGGGGCTCCGCGCGGGCTCGCCCGGCCCCGCGTCGTGAGTATACTTGCGCCGCCCCAGAGCCGCGACCGGCCGCATCCGGAGTCATTGCATGACCGACGCCCCCGCGCCGTTCGACGTTGTCGGACTCGGTAACGCCATAGTCGATGTGGTGATGCAGACCGACGATGCCGCTCTCGCCGAGCTCGGGCTCGCAAAGGGCGCGACGACACTGATCGGTGCCGACAAGGTCTCTGAGCTGCGACACCGCATGGAGGGCGGGCTCCAGGTTTCCGGCGGGTCCGCGGCCAACACCATCGCCGGCCTCGCGTCTCTCGGCGGCAGGGGGGCCTTTCTGGGCAAGGTCGGTGGAGATGCCTTGGGCCGCGTCTTCCGCGACGACATCGCCGCTGTCGGCGTCGAGTACCGTTCGCCCCCGGCGGAGGATGGGTCCGGGACCGCTCGCTGCCTGGTGTTTGTCACCCCCGACGCCGAGCGGACGATGGCGACCTTCCTCGGCGTCTCGACCGCGTTCGGGCCCGACGACGTGGATCCCCGGCTGATCGGCGATGCGGCGATCACCTATCTGGAGGGCTACCTGTTCGACGAGGAGCAGGCCAAGGCGGCGTTCGTGAAGGCTGCCGAGCTGGCCCATGCGGCGGGCCGGAAGGTCGCGCTGTCTCTCTCCGATCCGTTCTGCGTCGAGCGGCACCGCGCCGCGTTCCGCCATCTGGTGCGCGGCCATGTCGACATCCTGTTCGCCAACGAGGCCGAGATCGCGGCGCTCTACGAAGTGGAGGATTTCGAAGAAGCGTGTCGGCTTGCCGGCGCGGAATGCCCGTTCGCCGCGTTGACCAGGGGTGCCGCCGGCTCGACCATCGCGGCCGGCGCCGAAGTCGTGCAGGTTGGCGCCGCGCCGGTCGGGCAGGTCGTGGACACCACCGGGGCCGGCGATCTTTATGCCGCCGGCGTCCTGTTCGGCCTCACGCGCGGTTACGAACCGGAGCTCTGCGGACAAATCGGCGCCATTGCGGCCGCCGAAATCGTCGGGCATTACGGGGCACGGCCGCAAGAACGGCTCGCCGATTTGCTTCCGAAGGCCTGAACACCGAAGGCTTCCCGGCTGAGCGCATCCGTCATGGAACTCCGCAATATCGCCCTGATCGCGCATGTCGATCACGGCAAGACGACACTCGTCGACTCGATGCTTCGCGCAGCCGGCGCGATCCGCGCGAACCAGCGCATCGCCGACCGCGCGCTCGATTCCAACGATCAGGAGCGCGAGCGGGGGATCACCATCCTCGCAAAATGCACCGCCGTCCTGTGGCACGGGATCAAGATCAACATCGTCGATACTCCCGGACACGCGGATTTCGGCGGGGAAGTCGAGCGTATCCTCTCGATGGTCGACGGGGCGCTGTTGCTCGTGGACGCGGCCGAAGGCCCCATGCCGCAAACCAAGTTCGTTCTGACCAAGGCGCTCGAGCGCGGGCTCGCGCCGATCGTTGTGATCAACAAGGTAGACCGCCGCGACGGCAGGCCGCACGCGGTCGTCGACGCGGTGTTCGACCTGTTCGCGGCGCTGGGCGCGAACGAGGAGCAGCTCGACTTCCCCACTCTCTATGCGTCCGCGAGGGAAGGCTGGGCGGCGGACGAGCTCGACGCGCCCAGAGCCGGGATGGAACCACTCTTCGATTCGATCGTCGCCAACGTGGAGCCGCCGGAAAGCGATCCCGAGGGCCCGTTCGCCATGCTCGCCAGCATCCTCGAATACGACGCTCATCTCGGCCGCGTTCTGACCGGGCGGATCGCGCGCGGCACGGCCGAGGTCAACATGCCCGTGACCGCGCTCGACCGCGACGGGAACGCGGTCGAGCACGCGCGCATGACCAAGCTGCTCACCTTCAACGGACTCGCGCGCGAACCTGCCCGATCCGTTTCCTCCGGCGATATCGTCGCGATCGCCGGGCTGAAGACGGCGACGGTCGCCGACACCGTCGCCGCGGCGGACGCGCCCGACCCGCTCGCCGCTTCGCCCGTCGATCCGCCCACGCTCGCGATGCGGTTCACGATCAACGACTCGCCGCTCGCCGGACGCGAAGGCGACAAGGTGACGTCCCGGATGCTGCGCGACCGGTTGTTCCGCGAGGCCGAGAGCAACGTCGCCATCGACCTGCATACGATCGACGGCGAGGACGCGATCGAGGTGCGCGGTCGCGGCGAATTGCAGTTGGGGGTCCTGATCGAAACCCTGCGGCGCGAGGGTTACGAGCTATCGGTTTCCCGGCCGCGCGTGCTGTTCCGTACCGATCCCGCCACCGGGACCCGTCTCGAACCGCTCGAGGAGGTGATCGTCGATGTCGACGATGCCCATGTCGGCGTCGTCGTGGAGTCGCTCGGCGGCCGAAGCGGAGAAATGTCCGACATGCGACCTTCGGGCGGCGGCAAGACGCGGATCGCCTTCATCGCCCCGTCGCGGGGGTTGATCGGTTTTCTGGGCGTGTTGATGAACGATACCCGCGGCACCGGGGTGATGAGCCGCGTCTTCCACGACTACGGTCCGCATCGCGGCCCGCTGGAAGACCGGCGCCGCGGCGCTCTGATCTCGACCGGCGACGGCGAGGCGGTGGAATACGCGCTTCACAATCTGGAGGAGCGCGGGGTGCTCTTCGTCGAGCCGGGCGAGCGCGTCTATCGGGGGATGATCGTCGGCGAGCACAGCCGCGGCACCGATCTCGAAGTCAACCCGCTCAAGACCAAGCAGCTCACCAATATCCGCGCCGCGGGGAAGGACGAAGCGATCCGCCTGACGCCGGCGCGCAGGCTGCGCCTGGAGGAGGCGATTTCCTATATCGCCGATGACGAGCTGGTCGAGGTGACGCCGGACAGCATCCGGCTGCGCAAGACGCTGCTCGACCCGCACGCGCGCAGGCGGGCGCAGCGCAAGGCGGCCGGATGATGGGTCCGTCCGCGCTGCGGCGCGGCCTGGAGCAGGGGAAGAACGCGCTTGCGGTGTATCGCGACCGGCGCTTCGCCGTGATTTTCGGCCTCGGTGTCGCGAGCGGGCTGCCGACATCCCTGGTCTTCGCCACTCTTTCGATCTGGCTGCGCGAGGAGGGGTTGAGCCGTACCGCGATCGGCCTGTTCGGCGCCGTGGCGACGCCCTACGCGATCAATTTCCTCTGGGCGCCGGTCCTCGATCACGCGCGGCTGCCCCTGCTCGGCGGTCTCGGACGCCGCCGGTCGTGGATCGTGGCCTCCCAGGCATTGCTTTGTCTCGCGATCGCCGCGATGGCGCTCGCCGAGCCCACCGCGCAGGCGGCGGCGCTCGCGGTGGCGGCGTTCGCCGTGGCGCTGCTCTCGGCGACCCAGGATGTCGCGATCGATGCCTACAGGGTCGAGATCCTCGAGCCGGAGACCTACGGCGCGGGAGCGGCGGTCGCCGTGCTCGGCTGGCATCTCGGCGCCTTCGTTTCCGGAGCCGGTGCGCTCTATGTCGCGGACGCCGTCTCCTGGCAGGCGGCCTATTTCGGCGCCGCCGTTCTGCTCGCGGTTCTGATGACGGTTCCGCTGCTGGCCGCGGAACCGCATTCCGATACCGTCGCTCCTCGGGCGAGGAGAATCGGCCAATGGCTGCGCCGCGCGGTCGTCGCGCCCTTCGCCGAGTTTCTCGGACGCCTCGGCGGGCTCGCCGTCGCCGTCATCGCCTTTATCGTCTTCTACAAGTTCGGGGAGGCCATGCTGGGGCGCATGGCGGGCGTCTTCTACGTCGACCTCGCCTTCACCAAGGTCGAGATCGCCAACTACGCCAAGTCCATCGGCCTCGCCGCGACGCTGCTGGGCGTCGTCCTCGGCGGCGTGCTCTGCGCCAGGGTCCGGATCGTCACCGCGCTGTTCGCCGGCGGGATCGCGATGGCCTCGACCAACCTGCTGTTCGCGCTGCTTGCCTGGACCGGAAAGGATTACGGCCTGCTCGCCGCGGCGGTCTTCCTCGACAACCTCACGGGCGGGCTCGCGACCAGCGCCTTCGTCGCGTACCTGTCGAGCCTCTGCAACCGGGGGTTCACCGCGACCCAATACGCGCTGCTCGCCTCGATCGGGAACTTCGCGCGCATCCAGCTCGGCGCCGTCTCCGGCTGGGCGGTCGACCGGATGGACGGAGACTGGGCGGCTTTCTTCGTCTTGACGACGGTTGCCGTGCTGCCGGGGCTCGCCTTGCTGGCGGTCATCGCGCGGCGCCGGTTGCCGTCTCCCTGACCCGCCCGTCCCCGCGGCGTTCAGCCGCCCGGAGCTTCGAGCCCGTACCCCGCCGAGCGGACGGTTCGGATTACGTCGGCCTGTCCGCCATCGTTGAGCGCCTTGCGCAGCCGGCGGATGTGTACGTCCACCGTTCGCGTGTCGACATAGATGTCGTGGCCCCAGACCGCATCGATCAACCGGTCGCGCGAGAACACGCGGCCCGGATGCTCCATGAGGTGGCGCAGCAGCCGGTATTCGGTCGGACCCAGCCGGACTCCGCGGCCGTTCCTCGTCACCCGGTGGGCGACCAGGTCCATTTCGATGTCGCCGAAGGCGAGGCGTTCTTCCGCGAGCGCCGGCCGCACGCGCCGGAGCACCGCGCGAATACGGGCGACAAGCTCGCCGGTGGAGAAGGGCTTCGAGACATAGTCGTCGGCGCCCGTTTCGAGGCCGCGGATCCTGTCGGCCTCCTCGGCGCGCGCGGTCAGGATGATGATCGGGATATTGCGCGTCGCGGGCTTCCGGCGCAGCTGGCGGCACACGTCGATTCCGCTCATATGCGGCATCATCCAGTCGAGAAGCACAAGGTCGACCTGCCGCTCGGTGACGATCAGCAACGCCTCCTCGCCGTCCGGAGCCGTGAGAACCTCGAGCCCCGCGCGTTCCAGGTTGTAACGCAGCAGCGTCACCAGGTCCGCTTCGTCATCGACCAGCAGGATGACCGGCTTCATCGCTTCCCGTTTTCTGGCCCGGCGATTCCGCCGACCCTCACCCGGTGCCGCCGCCGACCTCGTGATCGGCGGTGGTGCCGCGCGGCCGCTCTCCGCGCATCCGGGTGCCCTCCACGAGGTAGTGGATGATTTCCGCGATGTTGGTGACATGGTCGCCGACTCGCTCGATATGCTTGGCGATGAACAGCAGATGAGTGCAGGGCGTGATGCTCCGCGGGTCTTCCATCATGTAGGTCAGGAGCTCGCGGAACAGGCTGGTGTACATGTCGTCGACCTCGCGGTCCGACGCCCAGACCGCCATCGCCTTGTCCACATTGCGCTCGACATAGGCGTCGAGCACCTCCTTGATCATCTGCTGGACCTGACGGCTCATCCGGGGGATGGCGTTTACGGGCCGCACCGGCGCGACCTCGGAAAGCGCCAGCGACCGCCGCGCGATATTCGAGGCGTAATCGGCGATGCGTTCGAGGTCGGCCGCGATCTTGAGCGCCGCGATGATGTTTCGCAGGTCGAACGCCATGGGCTGGCGCAGCGCAATCAGCACCGTCGCCTTCTCGTCGATCTCGTAGTTGAGGTCGTCCACCCGTTCGTCGTCGGCGACCACCGTCTCGGCGAGATCGGGGTTGCGGCTGACGAGGGCCTCGATGGCACGCGCGATCTGCGATTCCGTGAGGCCGCCCATGCGCGCGATCATTTCGTTCAGATCGCGGAGCTCCTCGTCGTAGGACCTGACGATATGTTCGGCTTCCATGGGAATTCCTTCGGTCGCTGGGCGGGCGGCGGCGCTAGCCGAACCGGCCGGTGATGTAGCCCTGCGTACGCTCGTCCCTCGGGTTGGTAAAGATCTGCTCGGTGCCGCCGACCTCTACCAGATCGCCCAGATGGAAGAACGCGGTCTTTTGCGACACCCGCGCGGCCTGCTGCATCGAATGGGTGACGATGACGATGGTGAAGTTCTCGCGGAGCTCGTCGATGAGCTCCTCGATCCTGGCCGTGGCGATGGGGTCGAGCGAGGAGCAGGGCTCGTCCATCAGGATCACCTCCGGGCTGATGGCGATGGCGCGGGCGATGCAGAGCCGCTGCTGTTGGCCGCCCGAGAGGCCGGTCCCCGGCTCGTCGATGCGGTCCCTGACCTCGTCGAGCAGCCCCGCGCGGTCGAGGCTCGAATAGACGATGTCGTCGAGGTCCGCGCGGGTCGCGGCAATGCCATGGATGCGGGGCCCGTAGGCGACGTTGTCGTAAATCGACTTGGGAAAGGGGTTGGGCTTCTGGAACACCATGCCGACGCGCGCGCGCAGCAGCACCACGTCGAGGGCCGGGTCGTAGATATCCTCTCCGTCCAGAGTCATCCTGCCGACGACGCGGCAGCCTTCGATGACGTCGTTCATCCGGTTGAGGCAGCGGAGAAATGTCGACTTCCCGCAGCCCGAGGGACCGATAAGCGCCGTCACCCGGTTTGCCGGAATGTCGATATCGACATTTCTGAGCGCGTCCTTGTCGCCGTAAAAGACGCCCACCCCGGTCGCCTCGATCTTGGTTTCCGGAAGGTTCCGCCGCTCCGGCCGAGCGCTGCTTTCGGTCATCGGCCCCGCGGGTTGGGCCGCCGCCGCTGTCGAGTCGTCCACTGTCTACCTCCCGCCGGCGGGCACGCAGCCGTGCCTACCAGCGCCTTTCGAATTTCCGTCTCAGATAGATCGCAATCGCGTTCATGACCACGAGGAAGCCGAGCAGCACCATGATCGCGGCGCTGGTCTTCTCGACGAAACTCCGCTCCGGCATGTCGCTCCAGAGATAGATTTGCACCGGGAGCACGGTGGCCGGGCTCAGCGGGTCGGTCGGGATGTCGACGATGAAGGCGACCATCCCGATCATCAGGAGCGGCGCCGTCTCGCCGAGCGCTTGGGCCATGCCGATGATGGTCCCGGTCAGGATGCCCGGCAGCGCCAGCGGCAGCACGTGGTGGCCGATGACCTGGAGTTTCGACGCGCCGATGCCGAGCGCCGCCTCGCGGATCGACGGCGGCACCGCCTTGAGCGCGGCGCGGGTCGCGATGATGACGGTGGGCAGCGTCATCAGCGCCAGCACCATGCCGCCCGCGAGCGGCGCCGAGCGCGGCACGCCGAAGAAGTTGAGGATCACCGCGAGGCCCAGCAGCCCGAATACGATCGACGGCACGGCGGCGAGGTTGTTGATGTTGACTTCGATCAGATCGGTCCAGCGGTTCCTGGGCGCGAATTCCTCGAGATAGACCGCCGCGCCCACGCCCACCGGGAAGGAGAGCAGCAGCGTCACCATCATGGTGAAGAAAGACCCCATGATGGCGCCCCAGATGCCGGCGAGTTCGGGCTCCCTAGAAGCGCCCGACGAAAAGAAGCGGGTATTGAACCTGGTCTCGACCTTGCCGTCGGCGACCAGGGAATCGATCCAGGCGAGCTGCTTGTCCTTGATCGGGCGTTCCCGCTCCGGCCGGTCGCGGTCGATCTTGCCCTTGGCCAGCATGTCGACATGGTCCGACGCCGTCAGCCAGACCTCCTTGCGGGTGCCCAGGATGGACGAATCGGACATGACCATGTCGCGGAGGTCGTCTTCCGCCCCCTGGCTCAACAGCGCATAGAGCGCACGCCGGTCGCGCCGCTTCTTCACATCGCCGAACCGGTCTCGCAACGCAGCCTTGTACAGGGTGCCGTAATCCCCCCGCGCCAGCGCATCCGGCGTCCCTTGGCCCGATGGATCCAGCTGCTGCGCGTCGAAGGAGACCTCCAGCGCGATATAGGTGTGGACGAAGGCCTGGTACCCTTGCGCGACGATGCTGAACAGCAGCCAGGCGAGCGCGATCATCGCGACGGCGATGGCGATGACGCCGTAAGCCTTGAACCGCCGTTCCGCGGCGTAGCGCCGGCGCAGACGGCGCTCGTCGAGCGCCGGCCGGTTCGGTGCCGGATCCCGTCGTCCCGTGGCCGGGATATCCGCCGCCTCAGTCATATTGTTCCCTGTACTTGCGGACGACGTGCAGGGCGACGACGTTCATCGCGAGCGTGATGACGAACAGCACCAGCCCCAGCGCGAAGGCGGCCAGGGTCTTTGCGCTGTCGAACTCCTGATCGCCGATCAGCAGGGTTACGATCTGCACCGTCACCGTGGTGACCGCCTCGAACGGGTTGGCGGTCAGGTTGGCGGCGAGACCCGCCGCCATCACCACGATCATCGTCTCGCCGATCGCCCGGCTGACCGCGAGCAGGCAGGCGGCGAATATGCCGGGCAGGGCCGCCGGCAGGATGACGCGCTTGATCGTCTCCGACTTGGTCGCGCCCATCGCCAGCGATCCGTTGCGGAGCGCCTGGGGGACCGCGTTCATCACGTCGTCCGACAACGACGAAATGAAGGGGATGATCATGATCCCCATGACCGCGCCCGCCGCGAGCGCGCTCTCGGAGGCAACGTCGAGCCCGACCGCTTCGCCCATCCCGCGGAACAGGGGGGCGACGGTCAGGGCGGCGAAGAAGCCGTAGACCACGGTCGGGATGCCGGCCAGGATCTCCAGCACCGGCTTCGCCGCCGCGCGAACCCTGAGATCCGCGTAATCCGACAGATAGATCGCGGACAGCAAGCCCACCGGCACCGCGATCAGCATTGCGATCGCGGTGATCAGCATGGTCCCGGCGAAGAGCGGGATCGCGCCGAACACACCGGTCGCGCCGACCTGATCGTCCCGGAGCGCGGTCTGGGGGCTCCATTCGGTGCCGAGTACGAAGTCGAAGAAGGGGATCATCCCGAAGAAGCGGATCGACTCGAACACCAGCGAAAGCACGATTCCGACGGTCGTCAGAATCGCGATCGACGAGCATGCGATGAGCAGGATGTCGATCGTCTTCTCGACCCCGTTGCGCGCCCTGAGGGTCGGCGAGAGGCGGGTCCGCGCGAAGGCCAGCCCGGCCACGGCGAGCGCGAGCGCGACGATGGCAAGAGCGCCGTTGCCCGTCGCATCGAGGCGATTGAGATGGGCCGCCGCCGCGGCCACTTCCGGCGCCGCATTGGCGGCCGGGACGGTGCCGTCGGCGACGTTGCGAATATCGTTGAGCAGGAGCGACATCCGGTCCGCGCCGAGGTTCCGCGAAGCCTCGGACAGGGCCGAGATCACGATGCTCTCGGTGACGGTGGGCTGGACCAGCAGCCAGACGGCGAAGATGGCGAGTGCCGGGATCGCGCACCAGAGCGCCACATAGGCCCCGTAATAGCCCGGCCGCGAGTGAAGCGACCCGCTGCGGCCGCCGGCCATCGCGAAAGCCCGGCGACGGCCGAAGCAATAGCCGAAAATCGACAGCGCGAGCAGGGCGACGATCAGTGAAAGCGGAGACATGATCGGGTCGAGTGCTTTCGGCTGCCTGCTTCGGTTCCCGGAAGAACCGACCGGGCGATGCCGTGCACCGCCCGGTCGCTACGCGACTACATGGAAAGTTGCGCGCCGCTCATCGCGGCCTGGCGGACCTTCTTGCGGTCCATGTCGGATAGCGGGATCAGGCCCTTGTCCACGAGGTAGCCTTCCGGCCCCCACGCACGCTCGGCGGTGAATTCGCCGACATATTCCTCGATGCCGGGAATAACGCCGATATGCGCCCGCTTGACGTAAAAATACATCGAGCGCGAAACCGGGTACTCGCCGCTCGAGATGGACTCGAACTCGGGCGCCACGCCATCGACCGCCGTGCCCCGGATCCGGTCGGCGTTCGAATCGAGGAAGCTGAAGCCGAAAATGCCGTAGGCGTTCGGATTGGCGACGAGCTTCTGGATGATCAGCACGTCGTTCTCGCCCGCCACGATGAAGGCGCCGTCCTCGCGGATGCCGTGGCAAATCGCCTTGTAGCGCTTCTTGTCCTTCTTCTTCATCGCCTCGATCGCCGGGAACTTCCTGCAGCCCCCTTCCAGGGCGAGCTCGACGAAGGCGTCCCGCGTGCCGGAAGTCGGCGGCGGTCCGAGAACCTCGATCTTCCGCCTGGGAAGCGACGGATCGATGTCGCTCCACATCTTGTACGGATTGTCCTGCAGCTTGGAGCCCGTGTCGTCCGCCGGCACCGACTTCGCCAGGGCGAGGAACAGCTGCTTCAGGGTGATATCGGTGGCCTTCGCCTTCCTGGAGTTGGCCAGCACGATGCCGTCATAGCCGATCTTGACCTCGGTGATGGCCGTGACGCCGTTCCTGGCGCAGCGATCCACCTCGGACTTCTTGATCCGGCGCGAGGCGTTGGTGACGTCGGCATGCTGGACGCCGACGCCCGAGCAGAACAGCTTGAGGCCGCCGCCCGAGCCGGTGCTTTCGACGACCGGCGTCTTGAACCCGGTCGACTTGCCGAACCGCTCGGCGACCGAGGTAGAGAACGGGAAGACCGTCGAGGAACCGACGATCCGGATCTGATCGCGTGCCTGGGCGGCGGCGGCAACCCCGATAGAGGCCACCGCCGCGACAGCCAGCACGATGTGCCTGTTCATGACATCTCCGTCTCGGATTCGTGGGTGTCGATGCAGCGCGAATCTTCGTTCCGCCCGTACAGCCGGGCCTTGTCTACCCCGGACGCCGACGGCGATAAGCGCCCCGGGAGACCCGCATATGAAATAATTGTTACGTTTTGATGACAGCGGCGGCTTCGTCGGGCCGCGATGTCGGGGTTCCGTCCGCCGCCGCGCGCGGGAGGCTTACGGTGAATACGCTGCCCACGCCCGGTTCGCTCTCGATGGCGAGCCCGCCGCGGTGGCGGTTGACGATGTGCTTGACGATCGCAAGCCCCAGCCCGGTGCCGCCCATCTCGCGCGATCGTGCCGTATCGACCCGGTAAAACCGCTCCGTCAGGCGCTGCAGGTGTTCCGCCGGGATGCCGTCGCCCTCGTCCGAGACCGCAATCCGGATGGCGTCGATCCCCTGCGCCGGGCCCCCTGAATCGTCCAGGGAGCCTCCGGCGATGGCGATCCGGACCGACGAGCCTTCGGCGCCGTACTTGATCGCATTGTCGATCAGGTTCTGGAACAGCTGCGTCAGCTCGTCCCGGTCGCCGACGACTCCCGGCTCCGCGATATTGCTGTCGATCGACACGTCGATGCGCCGCGATTGCGCCGCGAATTGCAGCGAATCGACGACGGGCGGAATCACGGAAGACAGCGTGACCGTCGAGGACGGCGGAAAATGCTCGTTGAGCTCGATCCGCGAGAGCGACAGGAGGTCGTTCACCAGACGGCTCATTCGTTCCGCCTGTACGCTCATCATCTCGAGAAAACGGTCGGACGCCGCCTTGTCCTGCCGGGCCGGGCCGCGCAACGTCTCGATACACCCGAGCAATACCGAGATCGGGGTTCTCAACTCGTGGCTGGCATTGGCGACGAAATCCGCCCGGGTCCGGCCGTGGCGCCGGATCGCGGTCACATCGCTCACCGCGATCAGCGCGAGCGTCCCGTCGGGCGCGGGTTCCGGAAGCGCGGCGATGCGGGCGGCGAGTTCGAGATCGGAGCCGGCGATCCGGAAGTCGACTTCCTCCGGGTCGCCCGTGGCGATGACGCGTTCCGCGGCTTCGAGGACGCCGGGATCGCGGAGCGCGGCGACCAGGTCGGCGCCCACCGGGTCGATGCCGAGGATCGCCGTCGAGCCTTGCGAGGCACGCACGATCCGCCGCTCGCCGTCGATCGCGATCACCGGGTCGGGCAGGTTGTCCAGCACCGTTTCGGCCGAAGCGCCGCTCGCGGCGAGATCGCCGAGCCGCTGATGCAGAGCCGCGGTGGAGTCCGCGAATGACGATGCGAGCCTGCGCGAGAGCAGCGGAGATTCGAGATGCAGCCTCTCCGGCGCGCTGCCGGCGTCAATGCGGTTCAGCCGGTCCGCGATCCGCGTCAGGCCCGAAAGATGCCGCCTGACCGGCAGCCAGAGCGCCGCCACCGCAACGATGGCCGCGAGCGCCGCCGTGCCGAACGCGATCTCTCCCGCCACGGCGAGGATCAGCAATACGCCGACCGACGGCCCCGCAAGAACCGTGAGCGCCCAGTAGAGCGCGCGCCTCGGCACTCGATGGCTGTCCATAACCTCGCCCGGCCGGCCCGGCCCGTCGCCCCAGAGGTGGCCGCGATGCTACCGGGTCCGGCGGACCTCTCCAAGCGGCCTGTCTGGCTGGCGTCCGGCGAGGCGTGATAGGATTCCGGATGCCCGGGACCGAGCCAGCTGCGGAGCCCGAAGAGGGGAATCCGCGCCCGGCCGTCGAAGGCGGCGAGAGGGTCGGCGGCGCACGTTCCGCCGCACCGACGCCCATGATGGTGCAATACCTCGCCCTCAAGGACGCTCATCCGGGATGCCTCCTGTTCTACCGGATGGGCGATTTCTACGAACTGTTTTTCGAGGACGCGGTCGCCGCCTCGAAGGCGCTCGACATCACGCTCACCCGCCGGGGCCGCCACCGGGGCGAGGACGTGCCGATGTGCGGGGTGCCGGTCCATGCCGCCGACACCTATCTGCAGCGCCTCATCCGCAAGGGTTTTCGGGTAGCGGTCTGCGAACAGACGGAGGATCCCGCCGAGGCCCGGAAGCGCGGCGCGAAGGCGCTTGTCGCCCGCGAGGTCGCCCGGGTCGTGACGCCGGGAACGCTGACCGAAGAGTCCCTTCTCGAGCCCCGCCGCCACAACTATCTGGCCGCGCTCGCCGAGGCCGAAGGGGTTCTCGGCTTCGCCTGGATCGACATTTCGACCGGCGCCTTCCAGGCCCAGCCGCTCGACCCCGGCATGGTCGCCGAGGCGATGGCGCGGGTCGATCCCGGCGAGCTGATCCTGTCCGACCGGCTCTGGGGGCGGGCGGAAATCGCCGCCGCGCTGGAAGGGTGGGCCGGGCTGCCCACCCCGTTGCCGGGGGCCCGCTTCGACAGCGTTTCCGGCAGGCGGCGTCTCGAAGCCCAGTACGGCGTTCGCTCGCTCGATGCTTTCGGCGCTTTCTCCCGCGCCGAGATCGCCGCCTGCGGCGCGGCGCTCGACTATGTCGCGCTGACCCAGCAGGGCAGGCTGCCGCGCATCGATCCGCCGCGCCGGCTGGGACCCGGAACGGCGATGGAGATCGACGCCGCGACACGGCGCAATCTCGAGATAACCCGGTCGCTTTCCGGCCAGCGCGAGGGTTCGCTGCTCGCTGTCATCGATCTCACCGTTACCGGAGCGGGCGCGCGGGCGCTCGCCGAGCGTCTTGCCTCACCGCTGACGGACTGCGAGGCGATCGCCCGCCGTCTCGACGCGGTGGAGTATTTCGCCTCGGACAGAACGCCGCGGTCGGGTTGCCGCGAAATCCTTGCCGCCTGTCCCGATCTGGAACGGGCGATGACGCGCCTTGCGCTCGGCCGGGGCGGGCCGCGCGACCTCGCCGCGGTCGGCGAGGCGCTGTCGCGCGCCCGGCGCCTGTCCGGGCTGATCGACGGCGGGCCGGCGGTTTCTCCCGGGGAGATCGAGGGCGCGGCCGCCGCTCTCGTCGGACACGACGCTACGATCCAGGCCCTCGAAGAGGCGCTCGGTCCCGATCTTCCGCTGTTCGCCCGCGACGGGGGCTTCGTTGCGGCCGGGCACGATGCCGGGCTCGACGAACTCCGGGCGCTGCGCGATGGCAGCCGGCGGCTGATCGCCGAACTCCAGAAGCGGTATGTCGACGAGACCGGAATCCCGTCGCTGAAGATCCGCCACAACAATGTGCTCGGCTATTTCGTCGAAGTGACGCCGACCCACGAAGCGGCCATGGCGGGCCTCGACGACTTCATTCATCGCCAGACGCTCGCCAGCGCGCGCCGCTACACCACCGTCGCGCTTTCCGAACTCGAAGAGAAGCTTGCCACCGCCTCGGATAAGGCGCTGGCGCGGGAACTCGAGATTTTCGAGGCGCTGTCCGACAGGGTGACCGCGTCCGGGGAGGCGATTGCCCGGACCGCGTCCGCCCTGGCCGGGATCGACGTTACCGCGGCGCTCGCCGAACTCGCGGTCCGGCGCCGCTATGTCCGCGCGGAGGTCGACGACAGCCTGGATTTCGCGGTTTCCGGCGCGCGCCACCCCGTGGTCGAGGCGTTTCTCGAACGCGATGCGGAGGCCAGCTTCGTCCCCAACGATTGCGATCTCGGACCCGATCGGCGCCTCTGGCTGGTCACCGGACCGAACATGGCGGGCAAGTCGACATTTCTGCGCCAGAACGCGCTGATCGCCATCCTCGCCCAGATCGGCTCCTTCGTGCCGGCCGAGGCGGCGCGGATCGGCATTGTCGACCGGTTGTTCTCGCGGGTCGGCGCGGCGGACGATCTCGCGCGCGGGCGTTCCACCTTCATGGTCGAGATGGTCGAGACGGCGGCGATCCTCAACCAGGCCGGTCCGCGAGGGCTGGTCATCCTCGACGAGATCGGCCGCGGCACCGCCACCTTCGACGGGCTTTCCATCGCCTGGGCCACGCTCGAGCATCTGCACGACGTGAACCGGGCGCGGGCGTTGTTCGCCACTCATTTCCACGAATTGACCGCGCTCAAGGGCCGCCTGGAGGCGCTCAAATGCGTGACCATGCGGGTCAAGGAGTGGCAGTCCGAGATCGTTTTCCTGCACGAGGTGGTGCCGGGCGCGGCCAGCCAGTCCTACGGCATTCATGTCGCGCGTCTCGCCGGATTGCCCGAAGGCGCTCTGGCACGGGCCGAGGCGGTGCTGCAGACGATCGAGCGGGGAGAGCAGTCGGGGTCGCTGTCGCGGCTCGCCGACGATCTGCCGCTGTTCTCGGCCTCGGTCCCGCCTCCCCCGGCGGCGCCTTCCGCTGTCGAGCAGGCGCTCGCCGCGGTCAATCCGGACGAGATCGCACCCCGCGAAGCGCTCGACCTGCTGTACCGCATACGGTCGATGCTCTGAACGCGCGCCCGCGGCATCCGAACGCGCTATAGTCCGGCCATGACACGGATTTCGCGGCAACGGGCGATAATCGACCGGGGCGCGCTCAACGCCGAACTCGACGCGCTGCTCGGGGACAACGCCACCGCCGGCGGGCAGAGGCGCGACGCGCTGGCCATCCTCAAGCGTGCCCTGGAAGACGGCAGGGCGGAAATCCGCCGCCGGTTCGATGCCGCGCCCGGCGGCGGACCGCGAGCCCAGAGTGAGCAGTCCTTCCTCACCGATCAGCTTATCCGCGTGATATACGACCTCGCCGCCAACCGGGCCTACCGCGCGTCCAACCCCACGGCGGGCGAGCACCTTTGCATCGCCGCCGTGGGCGGTTACGGCCGCGGCGAGCTTGCCCCGTACTCCGACATCGATCTGCTGTTCGTGCTTCCTTTCAAGAGCACCCCCCGCAACGAGCAGGTGATCGAATACATCCTCTATATGTTGTGGGATCTCGGTCTGAAGGTGGGCCACGCCACGCGGTCGATCCAGGAATGCGTCAGGCTTTCCCGGAAAGATCTGACGATCCGCACCTCGATCCTGGAGTCCCGCTTCGTTTGGGGAGAAAAGCGGCTGTTCGACCGGCTCCGGACCCAATTCCGCAAGGAGGTCGTGAAGGGGACGGAGCGCGCGTTCGTCGAAGCCAAGCTCGCGGAGCGCGACGAGCGCCACGGCCGGATGGGCGGCTCCCGTTACGTGCTGGAGCCCAACGTCAAGGACGGCAAGGGCGGCCTGCGGGACCTGCACACGCTGTTCTGGATCGCCAAATACCTCTACCCCGTGCGCGGGGTCGCGGATCTTGTCGATCACGGGGTACTGCGCGCGAGCGAGGCCGCCCGCTTTGACAAGGCGCGGCGGTTCCTGTCCACGGTGCGCTGCCGGCTTCACTACGTGGCGGGGCGCGGCGACGACCGCCTCACCTTCGACCGGCAGCCCGAGATGGGCCGGCTGCTGGGCTACAAGGACCACGCCGGCGCGCGCGGCGTGGAACGCTTCATGAAGCATTACTACCTGACCGTGAAGGAGGTCGGAGACCTCACGGGCATCTTCTGCGCCGCGCTCGAAATCGAGCATGGCAGGCGCTCGCGCTTCGTATTGCCCCGGCTCAACCTGCTGCAGCGCATGCCCGAGGGCCTCGCGGTCGAGAACGGGCGCCTCGCGCTTGCCCGCGACGCCAGGTTCGCCGACCGTCCGATCGACATTCTGCGGCTTTTCCATACTTCGCAGGACCGGGGAATCGACATTCACCCGCGCGTGCTGCGCGCGATGACCCGCAACCTGCGGCTGGTGGACGGGCTGCGCGAGGATCTTGAGGCGAACCGGCTGTTCCTCGACATGCTGACGTCCCGGAAGGATCCCGAGCGGACCCTGCGGCAGCTCAACGAGGCCGGTGTGTTCGGGCGCTTCATCCCGGATTTCGGACGGATCGTGGCCCAGATGCAGCACGACATGTATCACGTCTTCACCGTCGACGAGCACACGATCATGGCGATCGGGATATTGCGGGGGATCGAGGACGGGGCGTTCGCCGGGGAAATGCCGATCGCCACCGAGGTGGTGAAGACCGTGCAATCGCGCCGCGCGCTCTACATGGCCGTGCTCCTTCACGACATCGGCAAGGGGCGCGGCGGAGATCATTCGGAAATCGGCGAACAGGTGGCGCTGCGGCTGTGTCTGCGCGTCGGGCTGAGCCCCGAGGAGACCGAGACCGTGGCCTGGCTGGTGCGCTACCATCTGGCGATGAGCAACACCGCGTTCCGCCGCGACGTCAACGATCCCAAGACGGTCAGCGACTTCGTGGGGACGGTGAAGTCTCTGGAACGGCTGCGCCTTTTGCTGGTGCTGACGGTCGCCGACATCCGTGCGGTCGGACCCGGCGTGTGGAATGCCTGGAAGGCGGCGCTGTTGCGCGACCTCTACTACGCGGCCGAGGAGGCGATCACCGGCGGCATGGCCGGCGCGGTGCGCGGCCGCAGGATCGAACACGCCAAGGCCGAGCTGGCGGCGGCGCTCGACGATTTCGAACCCCGGGAGATCGACGCGCATCTGGAAAGCGGCTATCCCGCGTACTGGCTTTCGCATCCGACCGAGACCCATGCCCGGCACGCGCGCCTGGTGCGCGCGGCGCGCGGATCTGAAACGCCGCTCTCGATAGACACCCGGACCGACAGCTACCGGCAGGCGACCGAGGTGACGGTCTATGCCCCCGACCACGCCGGCCTGTTTTCCAACATCGCCGGAGCCATCGCGGTCTCCGGCGGCAATATCGTCGACGCGAAGATCTTCACCATGACCGACGGCATGGCGCTCGACACTTTTTGGGTCCAGGGACGCCGCGACGCGCCAATCGGCGGCCGCGACCGGCTGGCCCGGCTGGAGACGAATATCGAAGACGCCGTTACCGGCCGGATGCGGCCGATGCGCGAGCTCGAGGACATGATCCGCAAGCAGGGCGAAAAGCGCGACAGCGTGTTCACCGTGGAGCCGCGGGTGATCGTCGACAACGCCGCCAGCGCGACCCACACCGTCGTCGAGGTCAACGGCCGCGACCGGCCCGGCCTGCTCTACGCGCTGACCCGCGCGCTGAGCGGGGAGGATGTGCAGATCGGCAGCGCCCAGATCGCGACCTACGGCGAGTCCGCCGTGGACGTGTTCTATGTCAAGGACCTGTTCGGGCTGAAGATCGAACACGAGGCGAAGCTCGAGAGAATTCGCAAGGCGCTGATCGAGGCGCTGTCGTCCATGGCCGCGGTCGCCGGAGAGACCGCCGGCACGACCGGGCACGAGGCCGCCGCGCCGGCCGGACCCTGAACCTGCGCGCAGTGCGCGGCCCGCCGGGACACCGCATGAGACTCCTGAGCGCCATCGCCACCGTCGGCGGATACACGATGGCGAGCCGCGTCCTCGGTTTCGTCCGCGATATTCTGATCGCCGCCGTGCTCGGCGCGGGTCCGGTGGCGGACGCGTTCTTCGTCGCTTTCAAGCTGCCCAACTTCTTCCGCAGGCTGTTCGCCGAGGGGGCGTTCTCGGCCGCCTTCGTCCCGCTCTTCACCCGTGTCCTGACCGAGGACGGCGCCGATGCGGCGCGCCGGTTCAGCGAACGGGTGCTCTCCGTGCTTACCGTCGTGCTGCTCGTCTTCTGCACCGCGATGCAGATCGCGATGCCCTGGGCGATGTATCTCTTCGCGCCGGGTTTCGCCTCCGATCCGGCGAAGTTCGACCTCGCCGTCGAGCTCGCGCGGATCGCTTTTCCCTATTTGTTGTTCATCTCGCTGGTCTCCCAGCTGGGCGGGGTGCTCAACGCGCTCGACCGGTTCGCGGCGGCGGCGGCGGCGCCGATCCTGCTCAATCTCAGCCTGATCCTTTGCCTGATCGGGCTCTCGCCGATGCTGGAGACGCCGGGCCACGCGCTCGCCTGGGGGGTGTTCGCGGCGGGCGTCGTCCAGTTCCTGTGGCTGATCGAGGCCTGCCGCCGCGCCGGCGTGGTCTTCCGCCTTCCGCGTCCGCGCCTGACTCCCACCGTCAAGCGGCTCCTCGCAAAGATTCTGCCGGGCGCGATCGGCGCCGGGGTGCAGCAGATAAACCTGGTGATCGGAGTCATCCTCGCTTCCCTGCTCCCGACGGGGGCGGTCTCCTATCTCTACTACGCGGACCGGGTCTACCAGCTTCCTCTCGGCGTCATAGGGATCGCGGTCGGGACCGCGCTCTTGCCGCTGCTTTCCCGGCAGATCCGCGAGGGCGACGAGGCCGGCGGTCAGGCAAGCTTCAACAGGGCGCTCGAATTCTCCCTGCTGCTCACCCTGCCGGCGGCGGCGGCGCTTGCGGTCATGCCGGGGCCGATCGTCGCCGTGCTGTTCGAGCGCGGCGCGTTCGATGCCGCCTCCACCGCGGCGACCGCCTCGGCGCTTGCCGCCTTCGCCGCGGGATTGCCAGCCTTCGTCCTGGTCAAGGTGCTCGCGCCAGGCTTCTTCGCGCGCGAGGACGTGACGACCCCGGTCAAGATCGCCGGCGTCTCGGTCGCAGCCAATATCGCCCTCAGCGCCGCCCTTCTCGTTCCGCTGCAGCATGTCGGTCTTGCTTTGGCGACGTCGGCCGCCTCGTGGCTCAACGCGTTGCTGCTCGCGTTCGTCCTGCACCGGCGGGGACAATTCGCGATCGACCGCCGACTGAGGAAACGCCTTCCCCGCATCGCGCTCGCGACGATCCTGATGACCGCGGTCCTGTTCGCCGGGATCGAGGCCCTGGCTCCGCTGATCGCCGGCACCCCGCTCGACAGAGGGCTTGCGCTCGTCATTCTCATCGTCGCCGGCAAGGCAGCCTACGCCGCCGCGGCATTCGCACTCGGCGCGGCGGAGCTCGCCGAGCTTCGCGGATCGCTCTCCCGGCGCAAGGCTTGACCCCTCCGATGGATGGGAGGATAACCCGGCCCTCCCCGCGGCATGCAGGTCTGGAGTCCCGGCCTTGAAGCGAATCTTTTCCGGCGTCCAGCCGACCGGCAACTTGCATCTCGGCAACTATCTCGGCGCCATCCGCAACTTCGTCCGTCTGCAGGAAGAGAACGAGTGCATCTATTGCGTGGTCGATCTGCACGCGATAACCGTCTGGCAGGATCCGGCCGAGCTCACCCGCAACACCCGCGAATGCGCGGCGACGTTCATCGCCGCCGGGATCGACCCCGGACGCAGCATCATTTTCAACCAGAGCCGCGTTTCCGCCCACGCCAGGCTGGCCTGGATATTCAACTGCGTGGCGCGCCTCGGCTGGCTCAACAGGATGACGCAGTTCAAGGAAAAGGCTGGTAAGCAGCGCGAGAACGCGAGCGTCGGGCTCTATGTCTATCCCAGCCTGATGGCCGCCGACATCCTGGCCTACAAGGCGACGCATGTACCGGTCGGCGAAGATCAGAAGCAGCATCTGGAGCTTACCCGCGACATCGCGCAGAAGTTCAACCACGATTTCGGTGCCGAACTGTTTCCGCTGATCGAACCGCTGATCTTCGGAGCCGCGACCCGGGTGATGAGCCTGCGCGACGGCGCCTCGAAGATGAGCAAGTCCGACAGTTCCGACGCCTCCCGTATCAACCTCACCGACGACGCGGACGCGATAGCGCACAAGATCCGCCGCGCGCGGACCGACCCCGAGCCCCTGCCCGACACTCCCGACGGCCTCGCCGGGCGCGACGAGGCGGCAAATCTGGTAGGCATTTTCGCGGCGCTTTCCGACCGCACCGCCGCCGAAGTCCTCGACGAGTACGGTGGCCGCGGCTTCGCCGATTTCAAACCCGCGCTGAGCGAGCTCGCCGTGGAGGTGCTGTCGCCCGTCGCGGACGAGTTGCGCCGGCTGATGGCCGATCCGGCCTATGTCGACTCGGTGCTCGCCGCCGGCGCGGAACGCGCCGCCGCGATCGCCGATCCGGTGCTCGACGAGGTCCACCAGATCGTCGGCCTGGCCGCCCGGTGAGCCTGGTGCGCTGAGGCCGGGCGATGCAAATCTACCTGCCGATCGCCGAAGTCTCGGTCAACGTCGCGGTGCTTCTGGGCCTCGGCGGCGGCGTCGGCTTTCTCTCCGGACTGTTCGGGGTTGGGGGCGGCTTCCTGATGACGCCGCTGCTGATCTTCATCGGCATCCCGCCCGCCGTCGCGGTGGCGACCGAGGCCAATCAGGTCGTCGCGGCCTCGGTATCGGGCGCGCTCGCCCACTGGAGGCGCGGCAATGTCGACATCAAGATGGGGCTGGTGCTGCTCGCCGGCGGCTTCGTCGGGTCGAGCCTCGGCGTCTGGTTGTTCACCATGCTGCGCGGGATCGGCCAGATCGATTTCGTGATCTCTGTCTCCTATGTCGTATTTCTCGGAATCGTCGGCGTGCTGATGGTGTTCGAGAGCGTTCGCGCCTGGCAGCGGCAGCGCAACCCGGCGGCGCCGCGACGGAAACTTCATCAGCATTACTGGGTGCACGGCTTGCCGCTGAAGATGCGGTTCAGGGCCTCCAAGCTCTATATCAGCGCGCTGCTGCCGTTTTTCATCGGCCTGTTCGTCGGCGTGCTGGCCGCCATCATGGGCGTCGGCGGCGGGTTCGTGATGGTGCCGGCGATGATCTACCTGCTTGGCATGCCGACCTCCATCGTGGTGGGGACGTCGCTGTTTCAGATCGTCTTCGTGACCGCCAATGTCACGTTGCTGCAGGCGATCAACAACCAGACCGTCGACATCATACTCGCCCTGTTCCTCCTGATCGGCGGCGTCATAGGCGCGCAGATCGGTGCCCGGTTCTCGTCCAGGCTGCGCGGCGAGCAGCTCAGAATCCTGCTCGGTCTCATCGTTCTCGCCGTATGCGTCCGGGTCGCCTATGGGCTGGTTGCGACGCCGGACGACCTGTTCGCGCTCGGTGTGCCTGGAGGACGGGAATGAGGGCAACCCGTCCATCGGCGCTGCTGCTCTCCGCCATGCTGCTGACCCTCGGGTCCTCGCCCGCCTGGTCGACCGCGAAGCTTCTGGTGGATCTGTCCGACGACGAGATCGCGATCACCACCGGCTTCACCGGGACCGAGCTCCTCCTGTTCGGCGCCAAGGAGGAACGGGGCGACGTGGTGGTCGTTTTGCGGGGGCCGGTTCGCGACGCGGTCGTGCGGCGGCGCGAGCGCATCGCCGGTGTGTGGGTCAACCGCGAGTCGGTCGTCTTTCGCGGCGTGCCGGCCTATTACCGTGTCGCCTCGAACCGGCCGCTCGAGGAGATCGCGCCGCCCGGGATCCTCGCCGCGAACGGTATTACCGCGGGCACGCTCGACGTTGCCGGCGCAACCGATATTCCGGCAGCGCGGAGGGCGCCGTTCCGCGACGGACTGATCCGAAACAAGACACGCCAGGGGCTCTATGGCTACGATCCGAACGGGGTCGCGATCCAGGGCGGCCGCCTCTTCCGGACCACGGCCACCTTCCCGGCGAACGTGCCGACCGGTCCCTATCGCGTGGACGTCTATCTTTTCGACCGTGGTAAGCTGGCCGCGCGCAGGGAATCCACGCTGGTCGTGAGGAAGGTCGGCCTGGGGGCGGAAGTCTTCGGTTTCGCGCACCGGCAGGCCACCTTGTACGGCATCATCGCGATTGTCGTGGCGGTGGCCGCGGGCTGGTTTGCGGGCGTTGTCTTCCGGCGTTGACGGGAACGGAGCCATGACCGACGAACGGATTGCGGACCGGGTTTTCGCCGACACGGCGACGGAACGCGAGCGGGTCTTCCTGTGCGTCGTCGATTCCAGCGAGGAGGTGCGGGTGGCGCTGCGCTTCGCGGCGCTCAGGGCCAAACGGTCCGGAGGCCGGGTGGCGCTGCTCTACGTCATCGAGCCCGGCGACTTCCAGCACTGGATGTCGGTCGCGGAAAAGATGCGCGAGGAACGGAGGGAAGAAGCCGAGCAGGTGCTCCAGGAGCATGCGGCCCAGGTCGTTGCCATAACCGGCCGAACGCCCATCCTCCACGTTCGCGAAGGAGCGCCGAGGGACGCGATCGTACAGCTGATCGAAGAAGAGCCCACGATCTCCATCCTGGTGCTCGGCGCGGGCACCGACAAGAAGGGCCCCGGGCCGCTGGTCTCCTCGATCGCCGGCAGGCTGTCGGGCAAATTCCCGGTCCCGATTACCGTCGTCCCCGGCACGCTGAGCGACGAACAGCTCGATGGACTCGCCTGACGGAAGAAGTTATCCACAGGAATCCTTGACCAACTCGGGCAAAATCCCAACCTTTTCGTCCCGGATTCGATTCCACCAAACTCAGGAGACTGGGCCGGCGCGTTCGATCGCTGTCGGCCGCAGAAGAGATAAACGGTGTTGGAAGCGTTGCATTCCCGGCGAATTGCCGTCGTCGCGTCGGTCGCCGGCCTGTCGTTCCTCATGGCCGCGGCGCCCGTGGCTGCGGAGACACGCAGCGGCGGCCCGGACGACAAGAGCTACCGGCTGTCGCGCCTCGACGGGCCGGCCGTCTATCCCCGGCAGGAGCCGCCGTCGGTTCCCGCGACCACGGTCGAAGCGCTCGAAACGCTCTTCGCGCATATCGGTTACCACCTCGACCGCGTCAGGGAACGCGGGGTCGTGCCGAGGCTGCTGGTTCGCGAGATGCCGAGCGACCTCTCGAAGTTGCGCGACAGCGACCGGCGCAAGGCGATGTTTATCCGCATAGCGCTGCCCCTGATACTCGAGACCAACGAAGCGATCCTGCGCGACCGCGCCCGGATCGAACGGCTTCGGGCGGCACGGGACCGCAACGGGCCGCTCCCGGTCAGAGAAGCCCGGTGGCTCTGGGACGTCTTTGTCGCGTATGGAGTACGGCCGTTCGACTTCGAGGAACTCTTGCGCCGGGTCGACATCATTCCGCCCTCGATAGCGATCGCCCAGGCGGCCGAGGAGACCGGCTGGGGGACCTCCCGTTTCGTCCGCCATGGGAATGCTCTGTTCGGCGAGCGGACATACCGGGGCACCAACGGCATGGTGCCGCGCCGCATTGAGGAGGGCCACAGCTTCCGGGTGCGCAGCTTCGGCCAATTGCTCGCCGCGGTGGGCGCCTACGCCGCCAACCTCAACACTCATCCCGCTTACGTTGCCTTCCGCGCCAGGCGGGAGGCGATGCGGATGGCGCATGGCCGGTTTGACGTGCCCGCTTTGACGCGGGGACTCGAAGCCTATTCGGAGCGGCGGCAAGCCTATATCGCAACTCTGCGCGCGATCATCCGGATCAACGCGCTCACCGGGTTCGATCGTCTCAGGCTCGATTCCGGACGCCCGAGATTTGCCCAGGCTCCGGCCGGCGACCCCCTACGCCATTCCAACTAGGGGCGCGGTACCAGGAACTGGGTGCCGTACCACCGCCAGCGACCCTGCCTTGCCGGCATCGTACAGTTGAGGCGCGGCCGCCCCGGCGGGAATGCCCTGTCGAACCGCAGCTCGATCCGCGCCGGACCGATGCGTTCCGTCCGTACCTTTCCCTGACCCGACGTGTAACAGGTGAGCAGGTCGATATACGGCAACGCCTTGCCAGTCACGGTGAACCCCATTATGGGGGGGTTGCGGCCCGGCTCGAGATAGATTTCGGTTGGGGTCACGTCCGCCACCTCCAGCGGCAGCGCGCCGGCGGCGAGGCGAAAACGTTCCGCGCCGCCATGGACCTCGTTCATCGGGAAGCGCGGCAGGAAATGGAATCGAGCGCCGGGATGGAGCACGCCCGAGTGCTGGCCGAACGCCGCCTCGAAGCCCGCTCTCCGCACGGCGTCGCGCGCCGCCCGAGACATCGCTCCGTACGGGTATGCAAATATCCGCGGCCTCCGACCCAGCTCTTCATCGAACCGCCGGAGCGCCTTTGTGATGTCGCGGTCGTTGGCATCGCGCGTGAGGAACGGCATTTGCCGGTGGGACGCCGTCTGGCTTCCCACGGCACCGCCGCTGCGGGCGATCTCGCGGATCTGGTCCCATGTCATATGGCCGTCTCGGCCCTCGTCGATGGCGTCGGTGGCGATGAACAAGGCGAATGGAAGCCCCGCCTCGCGCAGTCGCGGCCACGCTTCGGTGTAGAACGAGAGGAACCCGCCGTCGAAGGTGAGCCCGATCGTGAGGTCCGGCAGGTCACGGCCGGTCCCGAGCGCCGTCAGAATTTCGGGTATCGCCATCACGTTGAGTTCGCGTTCGGCGATCGCCTTGAGATGGGCATCGAACTGATCGAGACGGATGTTCGTGGACGGCGCGCGCTTTTCGCCGAGGCGCTGGTACATCAGAACGACGGCGGATGAGGCGGCCGCCGGAATCGAGCCGAGCACGACAGGCAGTGCAATCAGCACGCCCGTCGTGAACCATCGAAGAAGCATGTGTTTGCCCACAGGCATGCGGCCGAGTGCCATCCGAGCCTCCACTGGCGGGGATGTTGCGCCCTCGCAGGGCGCCCGGCAAGCGTCAACTCACGACGGGTCTTGTCTCACATCATCGGCTCCGGCGCGTCGTCGTCGCCCCGGAGCGGGTAGGAGCGCGCCTCGAAAAGCTGATAGTGCCACCATTCGTTGCGATAGAAGTCCCATCCCGCGGCGGTCATCAGCCCCAGCAACAGGAACCGGTTGCGCTGGGCTTCGGCGTCGATATCCATGCAGCCGTGATGAGACAGCGGCGTGAAGGCGTCGAAGGCCGTTCCCATCGGAAGAGGCATGCCGTCGCCGTCGAGCAAGGTCAGATCGACCGCGACACCGCGCGAATGCGGCGAGCCTTTACGCGGGTCGGCGAGGAATTCCGGATCGGGCGTATGCGCCCAGAGGGCTTGTTGCGCTTCCCGGGGGCGGAAGGCGTCGAAGATGCAGACGCCGAATCCGATGCGGCGCGCGAGATTCACTGCCCGGCGAAGCGCTTCCGCCGCGTCGCTGTGCAAATAGCATGCCGCCCGCGCGTAGACCGGCCGTCCGGTGAAATTGCGGTCGGTCGCATAGGCAATGTCGAGCGTGACGCCGAACTCCTCCGGCGCGATCTCTACCAGGGACATGCGGGCGACCCTCGCGTTTTGGACCGCGCCACAATAGGGTTGCCCCGATCGCCGCTCAACCGCGACGCGGAGGCGCCACGCCGGCGGAGACGTGGATTTCCGCTACGCCCCGCGATCCGGCGCGCTATCCTGCCGGGCGATCGATCGCCATCGGAATCGCACCCCAACAAGGCAGGAATCCCGGAGACCGGATCGGCGATGTGCGCTGCAAGTGAAACCGGCCGGTCGAGACCGATGCCGCCGCTGCTCGCGATAGACTGCGCCGGGCCCGTGTGTTCGGTCGCGCTGGCCGCGGCGGGCGGAATCAGGGCCTCCCGGTCCGCCCACCTCGCTCGGGGTCATGCGGAAATCCTGATGCCGATGATCGCCGATACGCTCGCCGAGTCCGGCATCGTCTATCGCGATATCGGGTGCTTCGCCGTGACCGTCGGTCCGGGCTCGTTCACCGGGATCCGCACGGCGATCGCCACCGCGCGCGGCCTTGCGCTCGCGCTCTCCCGGCCGCTGGTCGGCGTGACGACGCTCGAAGCGGTGGCGCGCGGCGCTCGGTCCGCCGCTCCCCAAGTCGATACCGACTGTCTTGTCGTTCTTGATACGCGCCGGTCCGATTTATACGCTCAACGCTTCGCGCCCGACGGCGCAGCCCGGACCCGGCCGCTTGCGATGATGCCAGAACCGCTCGTCTCCTCCCTGGGCGCGGGGCCTTTGCTTCTGGCGGGCGATGCGGTGGCCTCCCTCGCTCCCCTTCTAGAAGCGCGCGGCGTGGACTTCGACGGCCCGGCGGGCGAAGGCTTTGCCGATGCCGCGGACGTGGCCGGGATCGCGGCCGAGCGCTGGGATCCGCGGCTCTCCGGCAAACTGCCGCCGGTCCGGCCGCTCTATCTTCGGGCGCCCGACGCGACCAGGCCGCCTGCCGGCGGGCGGCTTCGCCCGTGAGCGGAACCGCGATCGAGCCCATCGCGGCGCGCGACATCGAATGCGTGGCGGCGATCCACGGTGCTTGCTTCGACGACGCCTGGTCGGACGACATGATCCGGCGCGTGCTGGCTACGACCGGCGCCTTCGGGCTGGTGGCGCGGGCATCCGTCGATTTCTCTATCGCGGCCTTTGCGCTCGCCCGGATCGTCGTGGACGAGTGCGAGCTGCTATCGCTCGGCGTCGCGCCCGACCGTCGGAGACAGGGTATCGGCGCGGCCCTGCTGGATGCGGCGATGGCGCGGGCGGCGGCCCTCCGCGTGCGCCATTTCTTCCTCGAGGTCGGCGAGTTCAACACCCCCGCCCGGCGCCTCTACGAGAGCCGGGGGCTCAAGGTCGTCGGCAGGCGGGCGGATTATTACGCGCTTGAGGGCGGCGGCTCGATGGACGCGCTCACGATGCGCTGCGAGCCGGTTCTCTTCGCCGTCCGGTCGGCCGTGGAGGCCGGGCCGTAGATCTGCCGAAGCCGCGCTATGTCTTCGCGATCCTGAGGACCATGTCGCCGTCGCGGATCGCATTGTCCGGCGCAAGGCGCCCGCCCGCGGGGTCGCCCTGCAGCGGGCGCATGCCGACCACCCGGTGGCCCAGCTCGGTAACCGATGCGGGCACGTTCTCGATCGGCTCGGCGCCGCGCAGGACGATAGTGGCCGTATCGCCGGACGCCATGCGTTCGATGAGGAGGCGCGTCCGCACGAAGGTCATCGGACAGACATCCGCCGTGATGTCGAGAAAGTGGTCCATAGCCGCGATACCCCGCGCCGAACCGCAGTATACCACCTGTTCCGGCGCGCCGCGTTCTGCCGAGGGAGCGGGAAATCGACTTTGACTATGTCCCTGCGACGCCCTACTCTCAATCACGGTGGCGGAGCGCAGAATGGAATCCCGGATCGAACAACTCTGCCGTGACAAGGGCATGAAGATGACCGAACAGCGGCGCGCGATCGCCCGCGTGCTGTCGGATTCGAACGATCATCCCGATGTCGAAGAGTTGCACCGCCGGGTCGTCGAAATCGACTCTCGAGTAAGCATCGCCACGGTCTATCGCACGGTACGCCTCTTCGAGGAGCAGCACATCCTCGAGCGGCTCGATTTCGGCGATGGGCGCGCCCGCTACGAAGAGGTCGAGGGACGCCACCACCATCACCATCTTATCAATCTCGAAACCGGCGAAGTGATCGAGTTCGAGAACGAGCAGCTTGAGGAGCTCAAGCGCAAGATTGCCCGCGACCTCGGCTACGATCTGGTGGGAGAGCGTCTGGAACTTTACGGCGTCCCCGCGGGCAGCGGGCCGAAGACCAACTAGCCCGATTGACCGGAGCCGGACCGCGCATGCGGCAGATCGAAACGGCCGGAATGGCCGAACCGTCCGACCTTCCGGAGCGGAACAGGGAAACCGGCGACGATTTCCTTTCGTTGGTCCAGGGCGGGCTGGAAGCCCGGCTCGCGCGGTCTCGGGAGGATATCGAGGCCGCCCAGTCCCTGCGCTATCGCGTGTTTTACGATGAAATGAAGGCCAGACCGTCCACCGAGACGGCGGCGTTGCGGCGCGACGCGGATTCCTTCGATGCGGTTTGCGACCATCTGCTGGTGGTCGACCCCGCCCGGCGCGACCTGCCTGGCGGCGTGGTCGGGACCTACCGCCTGCTGCGTCGGTCGCAGGCGCGGACGCATGGCCGGTTCTATTCGTCCGACGAGTACGACATATCGATTTTCGAAGACTATCCCGGCGAGACTCTCGAACTCGGGCGGTCCTGCGTGGAGCGGGACTACCGCAACCGGTCCACCATGCAACTTCTGTGGCGGGCGATCGCGGTGTATGTGTTTCACCACGACATCGCCGTGATGTTCGGATGCGCGAGCCTTCCGGGCACCGACCCCGAAGCGCTCGCACTGCAGCTGTCCTATCTCTACTACTACCACCTCGCGCCGCCGGCGCTCCGCCCGCGGGCGATCGAGCAACGCTTCGTCGATATGCGGATCGTGCCGCGCGAGGGAATCGAGCCCCGCGCCGCGCTTGGCGAGATGCCGCCGCTGATCAAGGGCTATCTCCGGCTCGGGGGATTTGTCGGGGACGGCGCCGTGGTCGACCATCAATTCAACACCACGGACGTGTCGATCGTGGTGAAGACGGATCTGGTGACCGACAAGTACTACCGCCACTACGAGCGCGACAGGCGTTAGGCCATGTCGGGCATGGTCTCCCCGCTTCGCGCCGTCGCGAGGATCGTCGTCTATCTCGCGGTGACCTTGCCGCTGATGCCGGTACAAGCCCTGGCGTTGGCGTTCGGCTCGCGGCTCGCCGTCAGCCTGCCCGTCTTCTACCACCGCCTGTGCTGCCGGATTTTCGGTTTCGACGTGAAGGTTCGCGGCAACCGATCCGCCGCCCGGCCCACCCTCTTCATCGCCAACCACGCCTCCTATATCGACATCGTGGTGCTGGCGTCGGTGATCCCCGGATCGTTCATCGCCAAGGCGGAGGTCGCCTCCTGGCCGCTCTTCGGCTCTCTCGCCCGGCTGCAACGCACCGTATTCGTCGAACGCCGGGGCCGCGCCGCCCGCGCCCAGCGCGAATCCATCCGCGACCGTCTCGAGCAGCGCGGGAACCTTGTGCTGTTCGCCGAAGGCACCACCTCCGACGGCCTGCGCGTCATGCCTTTCAAGAGCGCGTTGTTCTCCGCCGCCAAGGCCGGCGGCGCAGATGTGCCGGTGCCTATCCAGCCGGTCTCGGTCGCCTATACGGGTCTCGACGGTATGCCGCTCGGACGCACTCTGAAACCGTTCGTCGCCTGGTACGGCGATATGTCGATGGCATCGCATGCATTCGCCTTGCTCGGGCTCGGACGGATAACGATCGAGGTGCTGTTCCATCCCGTCGTGAGCTACGAATCCTTTTCTACGCGCCGGGCGCTATCGGAGCATTGCCGGACCGTTGTCGCCGCAGGGGTGTCGGCGGCCAATGCGGGCCGCGGCAACGATTGGGATGGCACGAGCGAAGCCGCACCGGTGCCGGTTTCTTGACTCGACCGCGCGCCGTGCTAGCTTCCAAACCCCGCGGCGCGGCGCGGTATTGGGATAGCGTCATTGGCCAAGCGGCTCTTCATCAAGAGTTATGGATGCCAGATGAACGTCTATGACGCCGGTCGAATGGCCGACGCCATGGCCGTGCACGGCTACGCGCAAACGGATCGCGCGGACGACGCCGAGGTAACCGTCCTCAACACCTGCCACATCCGCGAGAAGGCAGCGGAAAAGCTGTTTTCCGACCTCGGTCGGCTGCGCCGCCGAACGGGAAAGCGTGCGCGGAAAGCGGGAGACGGCAACCCGGTCGTCGTGGTGGCCGGCTGCGTCGCCCAGGCCGAGGGCGCGGAAATCATGCGCCGCGCGCCCTGGGTGGATGTCGTTGTCGGGCCGCAGACCTATCACCGCCTGCCCGAGCTCGTACGCCGCGCGCAGGCGGGCGAGCGGGGGCTGCTCGACATAGACTTTCCGCTCGAATCCAAGTTCGACCGCCTTCCGGAAGAAGGCGCGGGCCAGGGTCCGGCGGCGTTCCTGACGATCCAGGAGGGCTGCGACAAGTTCTGCTCGTTCTGCGTCGTCCCCTACACCAGGGGCGCCGAGCACTCCCGCCCCGTCGCCGCGGTCATCGCGGAGGCCGAGCGGCTGATCGAGCGGGGCGCCCGCGAGATCACGTTGCTGGGGCAGAACGTGAACGCCTATCACGGCGAGGCGCCCCGGAGCGGGGCAGAATGGGGGCTCGGCCGGCTGATCCGTGCGCTCGCCGACCTGCCGGGACTTGCGCGCATCCGCTACACCACCTCGCATCCTCGCGACATGGACGAGGACCTGATCGCCGCCCACGGCGAGGTACCGGCACTGATGCCCTTTCTCCACCTGCCGGTCCAATCGGGCTGCGACAAGGTGCTGGCGGCGATGGGCAGGCGCCACACGGCGCGGGACTATGTCGATCTCGTCGAACGGTTGCGCGCCGCGCGGCCCGACATCGCATTGTCGTCGGATTTCATCGTTGGCCATCCCGGCGAGGACGACGCCGGTTTCGAGGCGACGATCGCCTTGGTCCGCGCGGTCGGGTTCGCCCAGGCCTATTCGTTCAAGTACAGCCCGCGGCCCGGAACGCCGGCGGCGACGGCCGGAAACCAGGTCGACGAAGCGGGAAAGGCGGACAGGCTGGCGCGACTTCAGGACCTGCTCAACGCCCAGCAGCACAAATTCAACAGGCGGTCGGTCGGGCAAACGGTGCCGGTGCTGTTCGACAGGCGCGGGCGTAAGCCGGGTCAGCTTGCTGGCCGGACGCCCGCGATGCAGGCCGTGCACATGACCTGCGGGGATCCGGAATCGGTCCTGGGCGATATCCGCGATGTGATCGTAACGGAAGCGCACGCCAATTCGCTGGCGGGGGAATTGCCGGACCGGCCGCCGCCGCCGGCGACCGGCGCGCCGCGGACCCCCGGAGCAGGACGGGCGATCGCTTGACCGCCGACCGTTCAGACATCCGCCTGGCCGCGCAACCCGAGCACATACGCATCAGCTTCGACGATAACGCGCTGTTGCCGATGCTCTATGGCGAGTTCGACCGCAACCTCGCCCGGATGGAGCAGCAGCTCGCGGTTTCCCTGTCCTCCCGCGGCAATACCGTCGCGATCAGAGGGCCGGCCGGCCAGGCGCAAGTCGCGCGCGATGCCCTTGCCGCGCTCTACAGCCGACTGGAGCGGGGGCTCGGCGTCGACCAGGCCGAGGTCGATGCCGCGATCCGGCTCGCGGAGGGGGCGGCCAACGGCGTTGCCGATGCGGCCGATGCGCCCGTCATCCACACCCCGCGCCGACATGTCACGCCGCGCTCTTCGGGACAGGCGCGCTACATGACGGCGCTCCGCGAAGCCGAGCTGGTCTTCGGTATCGGTCCCGCCGGTACCGGCAAGACCTATCTCGCGGTGGCCGAGGCGGTTGCGATGCTGAACAGCGGCGCCGTCGACCGCATCATCCTGTCGCGTCCGGCGGTCGAAGCGGGCGAGCGGCTCGGCTTTCTTCCCGGCGACATGCGCGAGAAGATCGACCCCTATCTGCGTCCGCTCTACGACGCGCTCTACGACATGATGCATTTGGACCAGGTAACCAAGCGGCTCGACGCCGGCCAGATCGAGATCGCGCCGCTCGCCTTCATGCGCGGGCGAACGCTGTCGAACGCCTTCGTCATTCTGGACGAGGCCCAGAACACCACCCAGGTGCAGATGAAGATGTTTCTCACCCGGCTCGGCGAGAACGCGCGCATGGTGGTGACCGGCGACCTCAGCCAGATCGACCTCCCGCCCGGGGTGACGTCCGGGCTCGCACATGCCGTCCAAACGGTGAGGAGGATCAAGGGGGTCCGGACCGTCGAGTTCGACGATGTCGACGTGGTCCGTCACGACCTGGTGGTGCGGATTGTGCAGGCCTATGACGATCCTGGGGGAGGATCCTCGTCGGTGAAGGAAGACTAGGGTCCATTGAACGCGGAAACGGGCATTCAGGTTCGATGCCGGAGTTGGACCGACACGCTCGACGACCCGCCCCTCCTGTGCCGTCGGGCGGTCGATGCGGTTTGTCGGGTTGCCGCCGGGGAAACCGTCGGTCGTCCGGTGGAAATCGGGATCGCGCTGGCCGACGACGCGGAGACGGCGCGGCTCAATGCGCGGTATCGGGGTATCGCGCGGCCGACCGACGTGCTGTCGTTCGGGAGCGGGGACTCCATCGGTGGCGAGGGCCTGCCCGAAGAGCCGCCCGTAATGTTGGGCGACATCGTGATCGCCTTCGAGACCAGCGCCCGCGACGCGGCGCGCGACGACAAGCGTCTCGACCACCATCTCCAGCATCTGGTGGTTCACGGATTTCTGCACCTCTTGGGCTATGATCACGAGACCGAACGCGATGCAAGCCGCATGGAAGCGATGGAAGTGGAGATATTGAAGCGGCTCGGAATCGGCGATCCCTACGCCAACGCCGTTGCCGCCGCTTCGTGAGACGATGAACGATCCCTCCGACCCTAGGAAGCCCCGTGGCAACGGGGCCAATCCAGACCGATCCACACAGAACCGGGGGCTCAGGCCCTGGTTGAAACGCCTGTTCGGCCACCGAAACGGCGGCGAATCCCTGCGCGACACCATCGAGGAGCTGATCGAGCAGGAAGACACGGCGAACAGCGACGCCGGCGAGGAGATCGTCTTCCTGCGGAACGTGCTGCAGCTGCGCGATCTTGCGGCCAGCGATGTGATGGTGCCGCGGGCGGATATCGTCGGCGTCGAGATCGGCACCCCGCTCGACGAGCTGGTGTCGCTGATGAGCAGCTCCGCCCATTCCCGGATGCCGGTCTACCGCGAAACGCTGGACGATGCCGTCGGCATGGTCCACGTCAAGGATGTCGTGGCCTGGCGGGGCGCCGCCGAAACCTTCACGATCGGCAAGATAATGCGGCGCATCCTGTTCGTCGCACCGTCGATGCCCATCCTGGAGCTGCTTCTCCAGATGCGGGTCAGCCGCACCCATATGGCGCTCGTGGTCGACGAGTTCGGCGGCACCGACGGGCTGGTCACGATCGAGGATCTGGTCGAGGAAATCGTCGGCGAGATCCAGGACGAACACGATCCCGAGGTCGAATCCATGATGGCCGACCGGGCAGACGGATCGATCGAGGCCGACGCGCGCGTCGCCATCTCCGACTTCGAAGCCAGGATCGGCGCGTTGATGACGCCCGCCGAACAGCAGGCGGATATCGATACGCTCGGAGGGCTGGTCTTCACGCTTGCCGGCCGCGTGCCCTCTCGCGGCGAGGTGATCCGCCATCCCTCCGGCGCGGAATTCGAGGTCCTCGACGCCGATCCGCGGCGCATCAAACGGCTCAGGGTATGCCGCCCGCCCGCGTCGACCGACTGACGGAGGCCGACCCCGAACGACCTTCGCGCCTGGCTCGCTTCGCGGCGGGGCTAACCGCGCTAACCGGATGGAAGCGCTGGACGGTTGCCTGGCTCCTCGGCCTCGGATCGGTGCTCGCCCTGCCCCCGGTCGGGTTGTTCCCGGTCCTCTTCTTCGCGCTCCCCGCGCTGGTCTGGCAGATCGACGGCACCGCCACGAGACGCGCGGCTTTCGCCGTCGGCTGGTGGTTCGGGCTCGGCCACTTCATGGCCGGCACCTACTGGATCTCCAACGCGCTTCTGGTCGAAGCCGACCGCTTCGCCTGGCTCATTCCTCCTACCTTGGTCGGAGTCTCGGCATATCTTGCGATCTACCCGGCGCTGGCCTGCACCTTCGCGCGGTGGGTGCGACCGGGTTGGTCCCGCATTGCGGCGCTGGCCGTCGGCTGGACGGCTCTCGAAATGTTGCGCGGTGTCGCCTTCACCGGTTTCCCGTGGAATCCCATAGGCTCGATCTGGAGCGATATTCCGGCGATGCTGCAGCCGGCCGCGGCGGTCGGAGTCTTCGGTCTTGGCCTGCTGACGGTGGCGCTCGCGGCCGCGCCCGCGCTGCTCGCCCGGGGCGGCCGCGCCGGGTTGGCGGCCGCCGTCGGGGTGCCGCTCGTGCTGGCGGCGGTCTGGGGCGGCGGGACGCTACGCGTCCCGCGGGCGGCCACCGCCGCCCATCCCGGGGTCAAGCTGGGCATCGTCCAGCCCAATATCCCTCAACGCGAAAAAGTCCGGGCGCAATTCAGGACCCGCCACTTCTCGAAACATCTCGGCATGACCCAAGCCGCCGCGGGGACCGGGGTAACCCACTTCGTCTGGCCCGAAACCGCCATCGCGTTCGCCCTCTCGCGGAGGCCCGGAGCGGCCGAGGCGGTCGCACGGGCGGTGCCCGAGGGCGGGCTGGTGATCGCGGGCGCTTTCCGGGCCAGCCCGTCCGGCAAGCGACCGGTGCGCATCTGGAACAGCCTGATCGCCATCGATGGCAAGGCGCGAAGGGTCGCGGTCTATGACAAGGCGCGGCTGGTGCCGTTCGGCGAGTACGTTCCGCTGCGCTCGATTCTCGCCTTTACCCAGGTGACCGGAGGGCGTTTCGACTTCAGCCGCGGCCCCGGCCCCAGGACGGTCGTCGCGCAGGGATTGCCGCCCTTCAGCCCGCTGATCTGCTATGAAATCGTTTTTCCGGGCCGGGTGGTCGGGCCCGGGAAGAGGCCCCAATGGCTTCTCAACGTGACCAATGACGGCTGGTTCGGCGACAGCGCCGGTCCCTATCAACATTTCGCGGCCGCGCGCATGCGGGCCGTCGAGGAGGGCCTGCCCGTCGTCAGGGCCGCGAATTCCGGGATCTCGGCGGTGATCGACCCGTTCGGCCGTGTGGTCGAACGGCTTGGGCTTGGACGTGCCGGGCTGCTCGAGGCCGCGCTGCCGGTCGCCCTCCCGGAGCCCACCCCGTTCGCGCGACTTGGCCACCTGCCGTTGTCGGTCTTTCTGGCCCTTGCCGCGGCCATCCTCGTCGCGCGCCGGAGGTGAAAGCCCGCGGCGGCGCCCGCGTCACCGGCCCAGCGCCGCCGATTCTCGGTTCTCGACATGGACTCGCGATTGATAATTTAGTATAGAGCCTCGTCTTTGCCTCACTGGTCGTTTGGTCGTAAGGGTAGCCTTGCCGTGATCAAGTGACCGTCCAACGTAGTTTTCCAGACATTGCCGTGAATATGAACTTGTCGCGTACGTTCGCGTTGTAGCGGACCGCAAAAAGAAGAATTGGATTTTATTATGGCGGATTATCCACCGGGCGCTTCGCCTTCTCAGACGCGCGGACGGCGCGGGCGGTCGAACTCGATCGATGCCCATGTGGGCGGCAGGGTCAGGATGCGCCGCACCCTGCTCGGGCTGAGTCAGGAAAAACTCGGCGAAGCGCTCGGCCTCACCTTCCAGCAGGTGCAGAAATACGAACGGGGCGCTAATCGGATCAGCGCAAGCCGTCTCTTCCAGATCGGGCGCGTGCTCGACGTCCCGGTCTCGTTTTTCTACGAGGAAATGCCCGACGAGGTCGCCCGGGAGGCTCCCCAGCCCGTGCTGCCCGGCCTGGCCGAGACGCAGGACCGGTTCGAACACGACCCGCTCGTGAAGCGCGAAACGCTGGAGCTGGTCCGCGCCTACTACCGCATCTCCGATCCGCGCGTCCGAAGGCGGGCATTCGATCTCATCAAGGCGATCGCCCGGGCCGAGACCGAAGAGGAATCCCCGCCCGGGTCCTAGCGGCTCGCCCCGGACCGGTTGACGGAGCGGGGGTGCCCCTGCGACAACGTCGCGTGCGGAGCGACAACACCGGGGCAGGGGGCGAGCGCGTGCGAAAACAGGATTTTGTCTTCACCAGCGAGTCCGTGTCGGAGGGACATCCCGACAAGGTCAGCGACCGTATTTCCGACGCCGTGGTCGATGCGTATCTCTCCGCCGACACCGATTCCCGCGTCGCCTGCGAGACCCTCACGACGACCAACCGGATCGTGATCGCGGGCGAGGTGCGCGGACCCGTCGACCCGCAGGACATGGAGGCGGTCGCCCGAGACGCGGTGCGCGACATCGGCTACGAGCAGCCCGGATTCCACTGGGAAAATGCCGAAGTCTCGGTTTATCTCCATGCGCAATCGACCGATATCGCCCAGGGCGTGGACGCCACGGGTAACAAGGATCAGGGCGCGGGCGACCAGGGCATCATGTTCGGGTTTGCCTGCGACGAGACGCCATCGCTGATGCCTGCTCCGATCCACTATGCGCACGCGATCCTGCGGTCCATCGCGGAGGCGAGGCACAACGGCTCGGTAGACGGCTTCGGCCCCGACTCCAAGAGCCAGATCTCGCTGCTCTACCGGGACGGTCGGCCGGTCGGGGCGACCTCGGTCGTGGTGTCGACCCAGCACGACGAGGGTCTCGACCAGAACGCGGTCAGGGAGTTGGTCCGTCCGCATGTGCTTTCGGTCCTTCCCGACGGCTGGATGTGTCCGGAGGAGGAGTTCTACGTCAACCCGACGGGGCGTTTCGTGATAGGCGGCCCGGACGGCGATTGCGGGCTTACCGGGCGCAAGATCGTCGTCGACACCTATGGCGGCGCGGCGCCCCATGGCGGCGGCGCTTTCTCCGGCAAGGATCCCAGCAAGGTCGACCGCTCGGCGGCGTACGCCGCCCGCTACGTAGCGAAGAACGTCGTCGCCGCGGGGCTCGCCGAACGATGCACGATCCAGGTCTCCTACGCTATCGGCGTGGCCAAGCCGCTCTCGGTCTACATCCACACGGAAGGGACCGCCAGGATCGACGAGGAAAAGATCGCCGGTGCGGTTCAGGAGGCGATGGACCTGTCGCCGCGCGGCATCCGCGAACGGCTCCAGCTCGTGCAACCGATCTACGCCCGCACCGCGGCTTACGGCCATTTCGGCCGCGACCCGGAGCCCGACGGCGGCTTTTCCTGGGAAAAGCTGGACCTCGTGGATGACCTCAGGAGCGCGTTGACCTAGGGAGGGGCGCGCAACCCGTATCGGTGGAAGAGGCCAAGCGCATCCTCTACGGGCGGCGTCGCGGGCGAAAGCTGCGCGGCGGCCAGCAGGCCTTGCTCGACGATGTCGTGCCCCGGCTTGAAATCGCGCTCGACGATGCGCCGCGGCGCATCGCGCCCGAGACCCTGTTCGACCGGCCGGTGCGCGAGGTCTGGCTCGAGGTCGGCTTCGGCGCGGGCGAGCACCTGTTGGCCCAGGCGGCGGCCAACCGCGACATAGGATTGATCGGCTGCGAGCCCTACGTGACCGGCGTGGCGCGGATGGTCCGGGGGCTTGTCGATGCCCGGCTCGATAATATCCGGCTCTGGCGCGACGACGCCCGGCTCCTGATCGACCGCCTCGCCGAGGTTTCTCTCTCAAGGGTCTTCGTGCTGTTCCCCGATCCCTGGCCCAAGACCCGCCACCACAAGCGGCGCTTTGTATCGACCCCGGTGGTGGAGCGCCTCGCCGCCGTCATGCGCGACGACGCGGAGCTTCGCATCGCCACCGACGACGGGGGCTATCTCGTCTGGATCCTTGCCCATCTCCGGGCGTCCGAGGCTTTCCTGTGGACCGCGAAAGGGCCGTCCGACTGGCGCTCCCGGCCCGTCGACTGGCCCGCGACCCGCTACGAGCTCAAGGCCCTCGAAGAGGGCAGGCGCTGCACCTATCTGCGCTATCGCAGACTTCCGCGCGACGGACAAGGCGCTTGAAAAGCGGCAGGCGAGGCCTTATCTTCCCCTGCGAATTCGAAATCGCGTGGCACAATAAGAAAGTGGGCTCGCCGCCCGCTTTTTTTTGTCCGCGCCGCCGTGTGGAAGGACTGCACCGCGTTGGAAGCGATCGGCGAGGTCGAACGGCTGGTGGGGCCGCCCATCGAGGGTCTCGGATACGAACTCGTCCGGGTTCGTCTGTCCGGGGGCGGCGCGCCCACCCTGCAGATCATGGCCGAGCGTAAGGACCGTCGCGAGATGAGCGTCGACGATTGCGCGGAAATCTCGCGCCTGATCTCGGCGGTGCTCGACGTCGACGATCCCTTCGCCGGGTCCTACACGCTTGAGGTGTCCTCGCCCGGCCTCGACCGGCCGTTGGTCCGGGCCGGCGACTACGAACGTTTCGCCGGCTGCGAGGTCCGGGTGGAGACGCGCGGACCGATCGACGGGCGCAAGCGCTTCCGGGGCCGCCTGGTCGGTCGGCGGGGAACGGACGTGGTGGTTGCCGTCGGAGAGGTCGAGCACGCGATCCCCTTCGACGAGGTGCTCCGGGGCAAGCTGATGCTGACCGATGAACTGATCGCGGACGCAATGAAAGGACGGGGTAGGTAGTCACGATGGACATGGACGCCATACCGGCCGCCGGGATGGACCGGCTGGAACTTCTGCAGGTCGCCGATACCGTCGCGCGCGAGAAGTCGATCGAGCGTGACGAGGTGCTGGAGGCGATGGAGCAGGCGATCCAGAAAGCCGCCAGATCCAAGTACGGCCAGGAGCACGACGTGCGCGCCTATATCGACCGCAAGAGCGGCGATATCAAGCTGGCCCGCATCCTTGAGGTGGTCGAGGAAGTCGAGAACGAGATCACCCAGCTCACACTCGAACAGGCGTGCCGCAGGAAGCCGGATGCCGCGGTCGGGGACTTCCTGGTCGATCCCCTGCCGCCGATCGATTTCAGCCGCATCGCCGCGCAGACCGCCAAGCAGGTGATCGTCCAGCGGGTGCGCGACGCCGAACGCCAGCAGCAATACGATGAATACAAGGACCGCGCGGGAGAGGTGGTCAACGGCATCGTCAAGCGGGTGGAGTTCGGCAACCTCACCGTCGACCTCGGACGCGCGGAAGCGGTGCTGCGGCGCGACGAGATGATCCCCCGCGAGTCCTTCCGCGCCGGCGACCGGGTGCGCGCCTATATCTACGACGTGCGATCCGAGCCGCGCGGTCCGCAGATATTCCTGACCCGCACCAGGCCCGAGTTCATGTCCAGCCTCTTCGCCCAGGAAGTGCCCGAGGTCTACGACAAGATCATCGAGATCAGGGCGGTCGCCCGAGATCCCGGAAGCCGCGCCAAGATCGCGGTGCTGTCCAACGATTCCAGCATCGATCCGGTGGGCGCTTGCGTCGGTATGCGGGGCAGCCGCGTCCAGGCCGTGGTGGGCGAGCTTCAGGGGGAGAAGATCGACATCATCCAGTGGAATCCCGACCCCGCGACCTTCATCGTCAACGCGCTGGCGCCGGCGGAAGTCGCCAAGGTGGTGATGGACGAGGATCAGCGCCGCATCGAGGTCGTGGTCCCCGACGACCAGCTCAGCCTTGCCATCGGCCGTCGCGGACAGAATGTCAGGCTGGCTTCGCACCTCACCCAGTGGGAAATCGCGATCCTGACCGAGGACGAGGAATCCGAACGCCGCCAGGAGGAGTTCCGGACGCGCTCGCAGATGTTCATGGACGCGCTCGATGTCGACGACGTGCTTGCCCATCTGATCGTCGCCGAGGGTTTCTCCTCGGTCGAGGAAGTGGCGTTCGTGCCGATGACCGACCTTCTTTCGATCGAGGGGTTCGACCAGGATCTGGCCGATGAGCTGCGCGACCGTGCCACGCAATTTCTCGCCGAGGAGGAGGCGCGGCTGACCGCCCGCCGGCGCGAGTTGGGGGTATCCGACGATCTCGCCGCTATCCCCGGCCTGACGCCCGCGATGGCGGTGACCCTGGGCGAGGCCGACATCCGGTCGCTCGACGATTTCGGCGATCTGTCCACGGACGAGGTGATCGACCTGGAAGAAGGGGTGCTGCGCGAGTACCCGCTCACCGAGGAAGAGGCCAATCGGCTGATCATGGCGGCGCGCGCCCACTGGTTCGACGATGACGAGCAACAGGGGGATGCGGACGCCGCGACGGCGGAAGGCGTCGCGGCAGAGGCTGCCGCCGTGCCCGATCCGATGTCCTGACCGTCGCGGATCCGGAGATGACGCCGTGTCGGTCCACCGGGAAGCACAGGAAACAGCCGGCAACGCGAGGCGTTGCCTGGTCAGCCGCGAGACCCTGCCGCGCGATCGCATGGTGCGGTTCGCGGTCGGCCCCGACGGGGAGATCGTGCCCGATGTCGCCGGTCGCCTGCCGGGACGCGGATTGTGGCTCCAATCGCGCCGGGATATAGTCGAGCGCGCCGCGGCGACGAATGCCTTCGCGAAGGCCTCCCGCCGTGACGTGGCGGTGCCGGACAGGCTTGCCGACCAGGTCGAGCGACTGCTCGCCGGGCGCTGCGTCGACCTTATAGGGTTCGCACGCCGGGCGGGCGACGCGCTTGCGGGCTTCGAAGCGGTGCGGCGGGCATTGCAGCGCGGAGGGGCCGCGCTTCTCCTGGTCGCCGCCGATGGATCGGTGCGGCAGCGTGATCGCCTGCCGGTGTCGCGGGTGCGCGACCGCATCGTCGACGTGCTGGTCTCCAGCGAGCTCGGCGGCGCGTTCGGTCGGGATGCGGTGACCTATGCGGCCTTGAGCCCCGGCGGGCTCGAGATACGGGTCTGGAAGGAAGCCGCGCGTCTGGCAGGATTTCGGGCGGCACAAGAGAGTTGGACGATATGACTGAGCAGACAGAAGAAACACCCGCCAAGAAGAAGCTCAGCCTGTCGCGGCCCGGCCGGCTGGAGCTCAAGAAGACGGTCGATGCCGGACAGGTCCGGCAGAGCTTTTCGCACGGTCGCACCAAGGCGGTTGCGGTGGAAGTACGCCGCAAGCGGACCTTCGCCCAGTCCGCCGACGGCGACATGACCGAAGTCAAGCCCGTCCCGGAGGAGTTCGCGTCGATGCCGGCGGACCTCGCCCCGGAGGCGATCGAGGCCGACACAGCCGTCGCGGGCGCGGAGGATGGGAAGCGAGCCCAACCGCGTGACCTGACCGAACAGGAAAGAGCCGCCCGCGCCCGCGCCCTGGTCGGGCTCAAGGAGGCGGAGACGGAGCAACGCGCCGCCGATGAGGCGCGCAGAGCACTCGAAAAGGCCGCCGAGGAAGAGCGGCGGCGCAGGGAGGAAGAACAGGCCGAGCGCGAGCGCGCCGAGGCCGAAGCCCGCGCCCTGGAAGAAGGGAAAGCTTCGGAGAAGGAAGCGGCCGCGGCACCGGCACCGGCCGCGTCGACGAGCGCCGACGCCCAGCCCTCCCAGAGACCGGCCTCTCGCGCTCCCGCGAGAGGTTCCGACGCCCAGGCGGAAGAGGGCGAGACCGAAAAGGCGCGCGGACGCAGGTCGGGCCGGCCGGAGCCCCGGCGGCTCGCGCCCAAGCGCGGCGAGCCCCGTCGACGCTCCGGGCGTCTCACCATCGCTCAGGCGCTGGACGACGAGGAACGCCAGCGCAGCCTCGCTTCTCTCCGGCGGCTACGCGAGCGCGAGAAACGAGCCCAGCGACGTTCCGACGAGCCGATCGCCAAGGTGATACGGGATGTCGTGATTCCCGAGACCATCACCGTTCAGGAGCTCGCGGGCCGAATGGCGCAGCGGGCCCCCGACGTCATCAAGACGCTGATGGGGATGGACATCATGGCGACCGTCAACCAGTCGCTGGACGCGGATACGGCGGAGTTGGTGGTCGCGGAGTACGGCCACAACGTCAAGCGCGTCAGCGACGCAGATGTGGAGATAGGGATCAGGGGCGAGGACGATACCGACGCCGAGCTGGAGCCACGCCCGCCGGTGGTCACGGTCATGGGGCATGTCGATCACGGCAAGACGTCGCTGCTCGACGCGCTGCGCAAGTCCAACGTGGTGGCCGGCGAAGCCGGCGGCATCACGCAGCATATCGGCGCCTATCAGGTGACCCTCCCCGGAGGGGACCAGAAGATCACCTTCATCGACACGCCGGGCCATGCCGCGTTTACGGCGATGCGCGCACGCGGCGCCAATGTCACCGATATCGTGATCCTGGTCGTCGCCGCGGATGATGGTGTGATGCCGCAAACTGTCGAAGCCATCGACCATGCGAAAGCCGCCGGGGTGCCGATCATCGTCGCCGTAAACAAGATCGACCGGCCAAACGCCGATCCGGCGCGCGTGCGCAACGGGTTGTTGCAGCACGAGCTGGTGGTCGAGGAGTTCGGCGGCGACGTACTGTCCATCGATGTCTCGGCGGTCGAGGGCACCAACCTCGACAAGCTGCTCGAGACCGTCGTTCTCCAGGCCGAGATCCTCGAGCTCAGGGCCAACCCGGACCGCCCGGCGGACGGCGTGGTGATCGAATCCAAGCTCGATCGGGGCCGGGGCACGGTGGCGACGCTGCTGATCCAGCGTGGCACGCTCAAGACGGGCGACATCGTGGTCGCCGGCAGCGAATGGGGGCGGGTGCGGGCGATCGTCGACGACGGCGGCGCGCAGGTCCGTTCGGCCGGCCCGTCGGTGCCGGTGGAAATCCTCGGCCTCAACGGGACGCCCGCCGCGGGCGATGAATTCAGCGTGGTCGAGAACGAAATGCGCGCCCGCGAGATCACCGAGTTCCGCGTCCGCCGCGAGCGCGACGCGCGGGCCGCCATGGCCTCGCGCGGGACCGTGGAGCAGATGTTCTCCAATATCGGCCGCGAGGAGATGAAGGAGTTCGCGCTGGTCATCAAGGCCGACGTCCAAGGCTCGGTCGAGGCCATCCAGGCCAATGCGGAAGGCTTCTCCACCGACGAGGTCGGGGTCCGCATACTTCATGCCGGGGTCGGCGGGATCAACGAATCCGACGTGACGCTGGCTTCCGCGTCGAATGCCGTGATCGTCGGCTTCAATGTCCGCGCCGGTCCGCAGGCGCGCCAGCTTGCCGCGCAGGACCATGTCGAGATCCGCTACTACTCCGTGATCTACGACGTGCTCGACGACATCAAGGCTGTGTTGACCGGCATGCTCGCGCCCCTCGCGCGCGAACATTTCCTCGGCAATGCCGAGATCCTGCAGGTGTTCAACATTTCCAAGCTCGGGCGGGTCGCGGGCTGCCGGGTTTCGGAGGGGCTTGTGCGCCGGGGATCGAAGGTGCGGCTGCTGCGCGACAACGTGGTGATCCACGAAGGCACGCTCTCCAGCCTGCGGCGTTTCAAGGACGAAGTGCGCGAGGTCCGCGAAGGGTTCGAATGCGGCATGGCGTTCGAGAACTACCAGGACCTCAAGGAAAGCGACGTCATCGAGTGCTTCGACGTCGAGGAGGTTGCCCGGACGCTCTAGGGGCGCCTCCCCGCAGCGGACGGGATCCATGGCACGGCGGCGTCACTCGGCTCGCGGACCTTCGCAACGGCAGCTCAGGGTGGGCGAGGCCGTACGCCACGCGCTCAGCAGTCTGTTCGGGCGCGACGTGATAAAGGATCCCGTGCTCGCCGGCGTGCCCGTCACGGTGGCCGAAGTGGCGATGAGCCCGGATCTCAAGATTGCCTCCGTATACGTCCTTCCCCTTGGCACCGATGAGGCGGACCGGGAGCAGGTCATAGAGGCCCTCAACCGGGTCGCACCCGCCCTTCGGCGCATGCTGGGGCCAATGGTGGCGCTCAAGTTCCTGCCGGAATTGCGGTTCGCCGCCGATACCCGTTTCGAGCGGGCGGAACGTATAGAGGCGCTCCTGCACGAGGCGCGCGCCGGTTCGACGGGGAACGTGGACGATGGGTCGTAGGCGGAAGGGGCGGCCGATCCACGGCTGGATCGCGGTCGACAAGCCGAAGGGCATGTCTTCCGCACAAGCCGTCGCCCGCGTCCGCCGGATCACCGGCGCCGCCAAGGCGGGCCACGGCGGCACGCTGGATCCGCTGGCGACCGGGGTCCTCCCGGTCGCGCTGGGCGAGGCCACCAAGACCGCATCCTGGGCGATGGCGGGGGACAAGACCTATCGGTTCACGCTGCGATGGGGCGAGAGCCGGGACACCGACGACGCGGAGGGCGCCGTCATCGAAACCAGCGACCTGCGCCCCGCCGAGGCCGAAATGCTCTCCGCCCTCGACCGTTTCACCGGCGACATCGTCCAGCGGCCGCCCCGCTATTCGGCGATCAAGCTGGATGGGCGGCGTTCCTACGACCTCGCCCGCGCCGCCGTCGAGTTCGAGCCGCCCGAACGCGTCGTCACGGTCGAAACGCTGGCCCTCCTCGGCATTCCCGATGCGGACCGCGCGGTCTTCGAGATGCGCTGCGGCAAGGGCACCTATGTGCGCAGTCTCGCGCGCGATCTCGCCGCGGCTCTCGGCACCGTCGGCCACGCCGACGAGATCCGGCGTCTCGCCGTCGGCCCGTTCGCCGAGGCCGACTCGATTCCGCTAGATATCCTTGAGACGCTGGTGCATAGTGCGCCCGCGCAAGACTACCTGTTGCCGATCGAGGCCGCGCTGGACGACATCCCGGCCGTGCCCGTTTCGGAATCGCAGGCTTCCTTGCTGAGACACGGCCAACCTGTCCGCATTTCCGCTCGCGAGCGGGGCGTCATCGCGGCCGAGCGCGTCGCCGAAGGCGACACGGTGATTGCGATGGCCGACGGCATGCTGGTCGCGCTCGCGCGCATCGAGGACGGAGAGATCCGCCCGAGGCGCGTCATCAACCCGTAACCCGGAGTCCACGATGTCGATCACGTCCGCTCGCAAGGCCGAGCTTATCACCGAATACGGCGCCGCCCCGGCCGATACCGGGTCGCCCGAGGTGCAGGTGGCGATCCTTTCGGAACGCATCCTCAACCTCACCGAGCATCTGAAGGAACACAAGAAGGACTACCATTCCCGTCGCGGCCTGCTGATGATGGTGGGACAGCGGCGGCGTCTGCTCGACTATCTCAAGCGCAAGGACCAGCCCCGCTACACCGCACTGATCGGGCGTCTGGGGCTGCGGCGCTGACCCCCGGGGAGGCGATCGGGCGCGAAGCCCGTCACGACCGCCGCTCCGCGACAATGGCGGCCGGCGCTTGCGCCGGAATGCCGATCGATACCCAATCAACCACGCACGCAAGGCGCGTCGCAGAGGGCGTCGCGCCGTTTGGAAGGATGGAAGAATGTTTTCGATTCACCGGAAGGAACTGACCTGGGGCGGCCGCCCGCTGGTCATCGAGACAGGCCGGTTCGCCCGCCAGGCGGACGGCGCGGTGCTCGTGACCTATGGCGAGACCGCCGTGCTCTGCACCGCGGTCGCGCAGAAAGAGCCCAGAGCCGGGGTGGATTTCTTTCCGCTCACCGTCAACTACCAGGAAAAGGCCTTTGCGGCCGGACGCATCCCGGGCGGGTTCTTCAAGCGCGAAGGCCGCCCGTCAGAGAAGGAAACGCTGACCTCGCGGCTCATCGACCGGCCGATCCGGCCCCTGTTCGCGAGCGGCTTCCGCAACGAAACCCAGGCCATCTGCACGGTGCTGAGCCACGACCTGGAGAACGACCCCGACATCCCGGCGCTGGTCGGGGCCTCGGCCGCGCTGACCATCTCCGGAATTCCCTTCCTGGGGCCGATCTTCGGCGCTCGGGTCGGCTACGTCGCGGGAGAGTACGTGCTCAACCCGCGCATCGACGAACTCGAGAACTCGACGCTCGACATGGTGGTCGCCGGCACCGCCGATGCGGTGCTGATGGTCGAGTCCCAGGCCCAGTCGTTATCCGAGGAGGAAATGCTGGGCGCGGTGATGTTCGCCCAGAGGGAGAGCCGGCCGCTGATCGACGCGATCATCTCGCTTGCCGAGGATTGCGCCAAGGATCCTTGGTCTCTCGATCCTCCCGACCCGGCGCGGGCCGAACTGGAGGAGAAGGTACGGGAAGTTTCCGAGGCCACGTTGCGCGACGCCTATACGGAACAGGTGAAGCAGTCCCGGGTCGACAAAATCGCCCAGGCCAAGGCCGGAGCGCATGAAACGCTCGCCGAAACCTACGCGGCCGACGCCGTCGCCGGAGCCCTCAAGACGCTGGAGAAGGACATCGTCCGCAACGCCATTCTGGATACCGGCGAGCGCATCGACGGCCGCGATACCCGGACCGTCCGGCCGATCCAGGCCGAGGTGGGCATCCTGCCGCGTTTGCATGGCAGCGCCCTGTTCACCCGCGGCGAGACCCAGGCCCTCGTGGTGGCGACGCTCGGCACCGGCCAGGACGAGCAGATCATCGACGCCCTCGAGGGCGAGTACCGCGAACATTTCCTGCTGCACTACAACTTCCCGCCCTATTCCGTAGGCGAGGCGAGCTTCCTGCGTTCTCCGGGGCGGCGCGAGATCGGACACGGTAAGCTCGCCTGGCGTGCTGTGCGCGCGATGATGCCGTCCAAGGACGACTTTCCCTACACGGTCCGCGTGGTTTCCGAGATTACCGAGTCCAACGGCTCGTCCTCGATGGCGACCGTATGCGGAGCTTCGCTGGCGATGATGGATGCGGGCGTGCCGATCAAGGCACCGGTCGCCGGAATCGCCATGGGGCTGATCAAGGAGGGCGACCGCTTCGCCGTCCTTTCCGACATTCTCGGCGACGAGGATCATCTCGGCGACATGGACTTCAAGGTCGCCGGCACCCGCGACGGCGTGACCGCGCTGCAGATGGACATCAAGATCACCGGGATTACCGAGGAAATCATGCGGGTCGCGCTGGAGCAGGCGCGCGATGGGCGGTTCCACATCCTCGACAACATGGACCATGCGTTGTCGAGCGCGCGCGAGGGCATCAGCGAGCACGCGCCGAGGATCACCGCCTTTGCCATCCCGAAGGACAAGATCCGCGAGGTCATCGGCACCGGCGGCAAGGTCATCCGCGAGATCTGCGAGGTGACCGGCGCCAAGATCGACATCGAGGACGATGGAACGATCAAGGTCGCCGCCGTCGATTCCGGAGCCGCGGACAAGGCGATCGAGTGGATCCGCGGCATCGTCGCCGAGCCCGAGGTCGGCGTGATCTATGGCGGGAAGGTGGTCAAGGTGGTCGATTTCGGCGCCTTCGTGAACTTCCTCGGCGCGCGCGACGGGCTGGTGCATATCAGCGAACTCGCGCCGCGCCGTGTCGGCAAGGTGACCGACGTGGTCAACGAGGGCGACGAAGTGAAGGTCAAGGTGCTCGGCATCGACGACCGCGGCAAGGTGCGCCTGTCGATGAAGGTCGTCGACCAGGAGACCGGAGAGGATATTTCCGAGGCCCCCAGGGAGGCGGTGCCCGGCGGCGGCTGAGCGCGGGAATCGCTCAAACGGCTTTCGTCGGCGACGTGCCGGCGAAGCCGGGTCGGAGAATATGGAAGACGTACCCTGGGCATCCGGGCGGAACATCTCCATCCGACCATGGCGGCGATGTGGGCGCGCCGGGTCGTTCCCGAACCCGATGCCGTGTTCGAGGTCCGCGCCCGGCGCCGTCGCCTGTCCCGTGAAGGCGATCGGAGCCGACCCTGCCGTTCCGCATTCCTGCATGCCGAGCATCGACCTGAAGGAGATCGTGTTCCGGGTTACGACTTCGTGCCCGAAACGTCGCATCCGGTGCGGATCGCGCAGCCGGAGACATGCGCCGACCTGACGTTGGAATTTCTCCACTCGCGCGAAATTGTATAGTGCACGAACCTGCGGGTCCGCTTTGCCTTTGGGATTCCGTTCATATATAGGCTTGAATCGGTCGTTGCAGCGCTTTGGGCGGGATGCGCGGTGTCGGTCGCGCGCTCCCCGGCCGGAAGGAGACCGGAGCTGAGAGACCTTAAGCCCGTGATGATCTCCGGCAAGGAGGTTCCGCCTCTCGTCGAGGGCGGCAAGGGCATAGCCATCTCCAACGGGGAGAGCTGCGGCGCCTGGGCGTCGGCCGGCGGGGTCGGCACGTTTTCCGGCGTGAACGCGGACGCCTTCGATGCTCAGGGTGGGCTGATCCCGGTCCGCTACAGCGGCAGGACACGGCGCGAGCGTCACGAGGAGCTTCTCGCCTACGCCATCCAGGGCGGCATCAGCCAGGCGCGCATCGCGCATGAAATGGCCGGCGGCCAGGGCCGCATCCACATGAACGTGCTGTGGGAGATGGCCGGGGCGGAGCGGGTGCTGCGCGGCGTGCTCACCGGGGCGAAGGGGCTGATCCACGGGGTGACCTGCGGCGCCGGCATGCCCTACCGGATCGCGCAGATCGCCGCCGAGCACAGCGTCCACTACTACCCCATCGTCTCTTCCGCGCGGGCTTTCCGGGCGCTCTGGAAGCGGGCCTACCACAAGTTCTCCGAGTGGCTGGGCGGGGTGGTCTACGAGGATCCGTGGCGCGCCGGCGGGCATAACGGGCTATCGAACAGCGAGGATCCGGACCAACCGCAGGAACCCTGGCCCCGGGTCAGCGAGCTGCGCGAGACCATGTCGCAGATGGGGCTCGCGGAGACCCCGATCTTCATGGCCGGCGGGGTCTGGTACCTGCGCGAGTGGGACGAATGGTTCGACAACCCGGAGGTCGGGCCGATCGCCTTCCAGTTCGGCACCCGCCCCCTGCTCACCCAGGAAAGCCCGATCTCGCCGCAATGGAAACGCCGGCTGCTCGAGCTCAGGGAAGGCGATATCTCGCTCAACAAGTTCAGCCCGACCGGGTTCTATTCCTCCGCAGTGTTCAACTCTTTCCTCGACGAGCTGAGGGAACGCTCGGAGCGCCAGATCACCTTCGCGGCCGAGCCGATGGGCGCTCTGGACTCGGAGCTCCTGGTGGGCCCCCGCGCGCGGCGCATCTTCGTCACCGCCGACGACAAGGCCTCCGCCGAGAGGTGGATGAGGGAAGGCTGTACCGAAGGGCTGCGGACGCCCGATTCGACCATCATCTTCACCACGCCGGAGAAGGCGCGCGAGATCAGGACCGATCAGGCCGACTGCATGGGCTGTCTGTCGGCCTGCTTCTTTTCCAACTGGTCGCAGAACGAGGCCGGCAGCACGGGGCGCAAGGCCGATCCGCGGTCGTATTGCATCCAGAAGACGCTGCAGGACATCGCCCATGGCGGCCAGGTCGACGAACAGCTCATGTTCGCCGGGCACAACGCCTACCGGTTCGGCGACGACCCGTTCTATTCCAACGGCTTCGTCCCCACCGTGCGCCAGCTCGTCGAACGCCTGCAAACCGGGGATTGAGCGGCCCACTCCCTTATTTGACTTGTTCTAAACTGTGCCCGTTGTTATTGTAATGGAAGCGTAATGACGCGCCCGGTTGACGAGTTTTGGCGATGCAAATACCCGACACGCCGCCGATCGAGATGCTCAAGCGCCACGGCCTGCGCCCGACGCGCCAGCGCCTGGCGCTGGCGCGACTGCTGTTCTCCGGCGCCAACCGTCATGTCAGCGCCGAGAGCCTCCACGAGGAGGCGCGGCGGGACGGGACGAGCGTTTCGCTGGCGACCGTCTACAACACCTTGCACCAGTTCACCGCCGTCGGCCTGCTGCGCGAGGTAACGGTCGATCCGAACCGATCGTATTTCGACACCAACACGGCGGATCACCATCACCTGTATTTCGAGGACACGGGTCGTCTGGAAGACCTTGAACCCACCGCCGTACGCATCGGCGACCTGCCCGAACCGCCCGCCGGAACGACGATCGGCCGGGTCGATCTGGTCATTCGGCTCATCGCCCGCCCGGACTGACCGTCCAGCCCCGGCGGCGGCTGGCATTAGAACCGTTCCAAGCTATTGACCGACCCATACCGGCACCATATAAACGTTCCCGCCGACAGCTTCCCTGGATATCCGTGCGAGACAGGGATCCAAGGGGCCGTCGCGAACGCATGAAGAGCGGGGATGAATACCCGCGCTCATGGGAGCTGAGCTAAACGCAGTCGGAAAATTCGGAACGCGATCGGAGCGAAAATGAACACCGCAAGCAAGTGCCCGGTGATGGGCGCCTCCCACCAGGCGGTTGGCGAGACAGCGAACCAGCATTGGTGGCCGAACAAGTTGAACCTGCGGATTCTCCGCCAGAACCATCCCCAGGCCGATCCCAACGGCGAGGACTTCAACTACGCCGAGGCGTTCAACAGCCTCGACTTCGAAGCCTTGGCGAAGGACGTCGACGCGGTGATGACCGACTCGCAGGACTGGTGGCCGGCCGATTACGGTCACTACGGACCGCTCTTCATCCGCATGACCTGGCACGCCGCCGGCACCTACCGCATCGACGACGGGCGCGGCGGCGGCGGCTGCGGCGATCAGCGCTTCGCCCCCCTCAACAGCTGGCCCGACAACGTGAATCTCGACAAGGCGCGCCGGGTGCTCTGGCCGGTCAAGCAGAAATACGGCCGCAAGATCTCTTGGGCCGACCTGCTGATCTTTGCCGGCAACCGGGCGCTCGAGACGATGGGCTTCAAGACCTACGGCTTCGGCGGCGGTCGCGAGGACATCTGGGCGGCCGACGAGGACATCTACTGGGGTCCGGAGCGGATCTGGCTCGACGACGAGCGCTACAGCGGCGACCGGGAGTTGGCGGATCCGCTGGGCGCCGTCCAGATGGGCTTGATCTACGTCAATCCGGAAGGGCCCAACGGCAACCCGGATCCGCTGGCGGCGGCCCGCGACATCCGCGAGACGTTCCGCCGCATGGCGATGAACGACGAGGAAACGGTTGCGTTGATCGCCGGCGGCCACACCTTCGGCAAGGCCCATGGCGCCGCCGAGGAGAAGTACAAGGGCCCCGAACCCGAGGGCGCCGCCGTCGAGGATCAGGGCCTCGGCTGGACCAGCAGCCATGGCAGCGGCAAGGCCGGCGATCAGATCGGCAGCGGGCTCGAGGGCGCCTGGACCAACGATCCGATCGCGTGGGACAACGGCTACTTCGAGAACCTGTTCAGCTACGAGTGGGAGCTGACCAAGAGCCCCGCCGGCGCGAACCAGTGGACCCCGAAGAACGCCGAGGCGCAGGACACCGTGCCGGACGCGCACGATCCGTCGAGACGGCACGCGCCGATGATGCTGACCACCGACCTCGCGCTGATCGCCGATCCGGCCTACAAGGAGATCTCCAGGCGCTTCTACGAGAACCCGGATCAGCTTGCCGACGCTTTCGCCAAGGCGTGGTTCAAGCTGCTGCACCGTGACATGGGGCCGGTCGCGCGCTATCTCGGCCCGTGGGTTCCTGACGAGCAGCTGCCCTTCCAGGACCCGCTGCCCGCGGTCACGCACGATCCGCTCGACGACGCCGACATCGCCGCGCTCAAGGGCAAGATCATCGAGTCCGGCCTGTCCGTCTCCCAGCTGGTCTCCACCGCCTGGGCGTCGGCCTCGACCTACCGCGACACCGACAAGCGCGGCGGCGCCAACGGGGCGCGCATCCGCCTCGCGCCGCAGGCCGGGTGGGGCGTCAACGCGAAGTCCGGCGTGCCGGCGGTGCTGGAGACCCTGGAGGGGATCCAGCGGGAGTTCAACGGCGCCCACGCGAACGGGAAAGGGGTCTCGCTTGCCGACCTGATCGTGCTGGGCGGCTGCGCCGCCGTCGAGGCGGCCGCGAAGAAGGCCGGGCACGACGTCGAGGTCCCCTTCGCGCAGGGGCGTGTCGACGCGACGGACGAAATGACCGATGCCGAGTCCTTCGAGGTGCTCGAGCCGACTGCGGACGGCTTCCGCAACTACCTGCAGAACGGACATGCGGTCTCCTCGGAGCACCTGCTGGTGGACAAGGCGTTCATGCTGAAGCTGTCCGCGCCCGAGATGACGGCGCTCGTCGGCGGCATGCGCGCGCTGAACGCGACCGCCGGCGAGGCCGGGTGCGGGGTGTTCACCGACCGGCCCGGGACGCTGACCAACGACTTCTTCGTCAACCTGCTCGACATGGGGACGGAGTGGACGGCGACCTCGGACGACGGGAGCATGTTCGAGGGTCGCGATCGCGCAACGGGCGAAGTCAAGTGGACCGGCAGCCGTGTCGATCTCGTCTTCGGTTCGAACTCCGAACTCCGGGCGCTCGCCGAGGTCTACGGCAGCAGCGACGCCGAGGAAAAGTTGGTGCGTGACTTCGCCGCCGCGTGGGGCAAGGTCATGAACCTCGATCGCTTCGACCTCGCCTGATCCCGGCCGACAGGTCTTCGAGGGCAAGCGAAGCGGCCCGGCCGGTCAATGGCCGGGCCGTTTCCTCTCTTGGCCAAGGAGCAAGTGCCGATGATGACCAACTACGAGCTGCCGCGAGACTAGGCGGAGCAAATCGCGAACCGCCCGCGCCGTCTATGCGAATATGGCGACGAGGCGGGCGAGCACGTCGTCCATGATGTGCTCGGGGACCGCATCCACGCGTCTCCCCTTCCGCGCTCCTACATCGAGGGCGCGCGGCTGTTCGCATCGGATCGCCCCTGTCGTTCGGGTGCCGGCGCCGTCCAGCGAAACCGCGAAGCCGCGCCTGCGCGCGAAGCTCCCGCCGGCGGTGATGGGGAGGACGATCGGCGTTCCTGTCAGCTCGTTGAAGGCGGCGGGGGATACGATCAGGACCGGGCGGGTGCCCCGCTGTTCATCGCCGGCGCTGGGATCGAAGCTGACAACCCAGATTTCGCCCCGTTCCACTACAACAGCTCGTTGCCGACCGGTTTCGCATCGATCCAGGCCCGATCCTCGTCCGAAAGGACGGCGGCTTCGTCGCACTGCGCCACAAGTTCGTCGAGCGAGTAGCGGGGGCGCTTCCTTGGCTCGACGATCAGCCGACCGTTCTCCACCGCGACATCCACCTTGGCTCCGACCCCAAGCTCCAGCAGGTCGAGAAGCGCCGGGGGCACCGCGAGCATGACGGAACCGCCGACCTTGCGCAGATTCGTGGTGTGCATGGGCATCTCCTAAATTATATTAATGTATAACCTCGGCCAGGTTGAAGCGCAAGTTCGACCGCGCGGTGGCGCAGTCGACGTGCTGCCTGCCTCGCTCCGGTTCGCCTGGCGCCCGAAATGCGCTAGCTTGCCGGCCTTCCGAATTTCAGGGGGCCGACATCGATGGACTGGACCGAACGACGCGAGCGCTACCGGGCGGTGCTCGAAGGCGATAGCTGCATCCACCCGGGCTCGGTCTACGATCCCATCTCGGCCCGTATCGCCGAGGATCTCGGCTTCGAGGTCGGCATGTTCGCGGGCTCCATCGCCTCGATGACGGTGCTCGGCGCGCCCGATCTGATCGTCCTGTCGCTGACCGAGTTCGCCGGGCAGGCCTACCGGATCTGCCGCGCGGGCAACCTGGCGCTGATGTGCGATGCCGATCACGGCTACGGCAACGCGCTCAACGTGATGCGCACTGTCGAGGAGCTTGAGGCCGCGGGCGTCGCCGCGTTCACCATCGAGGATACCGAGCTCCCGGCCCCCTTCGCTTCCGACGGACCGCGCCTGCTCACGCTCGACGAAGGGGTGGGCAAGATGAAGGCCGCGCTCTCGGCCCGGCGCGATCCGCGCCTGGCGATAGTGGGCCGGACCAGCGCCGCCACGATCGCCGACATGGACGATGCGATGCGCCGCATCGCAGCCTACGAGGCGGCCGGGGTCGACGCGGTGTTCCTGACCGGCATCAGGACCCGCGCCCAGGTGGAGGCGATCCGCGCGACGGTGAGTATCCCCGTCATTCTCGGGGCGGCGGGGCCGGAAATCCAGGATCTCGGCTATCTGGCGAGCAACGGGGTGCGCATCTGCCTGCAGGGCCATCAGCCCTTCATGGCCGCGATCGAGGCCGTGCATGCGACGCTGAAGGCGCTCCGCGAAGGCACGCCGCCGGCCGAGCTTGAGGGCGTCGCGTCGTCGGAGCTGGTGCGTCGCGTCACGCGGGACGACGACTATCGGCGCTGGATGAAGGACTATCTCGGCGGATGACGGCGCGCCGCCATGCCGAGATCGCCGGCGCCGGTTTTGCCGGGCTGGTCGCCGCCGTGGCGCTTGCCGATCGCGGCTGGACGGTCCGGGTGCACGAGCGCGCCGACGCGCTGCGCGCCTTCGGCGCCGGCATCTTCATCTGGGAGAACGGGCTCCGGGTGCTGAAGGCGATCGGCGCCTATGACGACGCGGTCGCCGGTTCGCATGACGGCGAGGTCTACGAGGTCCGCGACCGCGACAGCGTGGTGGCCGAGACCGCGTTCGATATCGGCATGGGCAGCCGCATGCTGACCATGACCCGCCAGACCCTCTATGCCGCGATCCTCAGCCAAGCGGAGCGTCGGGACATCGAGATCCTCACCCGATCCGAGGCGGTCGGAGCCGAGCCCGGGGGCGTGCTGCTGACCGCGGACGGAGGACGTCACGCGGCCCATCTCGTGGTCGGGGCCGACGGGGTGCATTCGCGCGTCCGCGACTCGCTCGGCCTCCGGAAGGAGCGGAACACGGGTACGCTCGGCCTCGTCCGCGTGCTCGCTCCGCGCTGCCTCGACGAGCTCGGTCCCGGAAGATGGGACCGGGTGATCGATTTCTGGAACCTGCCGCACCGCTCGCTCCGTATCCTCTACGTGCCGTGCAACGCCAACGACCTCTATCTCGCGATGATGGCGCCGGTCGAGGACAGGGAGGCGACCGCGGTTCCGGTCCGCACCGATATCTGGGTCCCGGCCTTTCCCCAGCTGGAGCCCGCGATCCGCCAGGTCTCGGCCGAGGGGCGCTACGACGCCTACGAGACCGGCAAGCTCACGCGCTGGTCGTCGGGCCGGGTCGCGATCGTGGGCGATTCCGCGCACGCCATGGTCCCTTCGCTCGGACAGGGGGCCGGTCTCGCGATGGCCAACGCGCTCGGCCTCGCCGTCGCGCTCGACGAGACGGCCGATGTTCCAGATGCGCTCGCGCGATGGGAACGACGCGAGCGGCCGCTTACCGAATACACCCAGGACATGTCGGCCAGGGTCGCCCGCGACCGGCTGGGCACGGCCGGGCGGATATGGTCGGACGACACCATCGCCACCGCGCGCAGCGTGCCCACGGGAACCGGACACCTGCCGCACATTCTGGACGGGTTGCCAGACGCATCGGAGTCGCGGCTTGATGACGCGGACCGGGCGGCACGCCCCTGAACGGGAGGACATTCATGCGCCGCTATGACGGGCTCAAGGCCGTCGCGCCCCGGGTCGGCGACGCCCTCGTGGTGACCAACCTCGCCAACACGGCGACCGAGTGGCGCACGCTGCGCCCGCATGACGGCAACCTCTATTTCGTCGGCATGGGCATGGTGACTCCCTACGCATTGGGCCTCGCGCTCGCTTTGCCGCACCGGCGCGTGCTCGCCTTCGACGGCGACGGGGGGATCCTGTTCGAGATGAGCGTCCTCGGCACGCTCGCCCAGTCGGCGCCGAGGAACCTTTGCGTCGTCGTGCTCGACAACGAGGGCTATGTCTCCACGGGCAAGTGGCAATCGGTCGCCTCGCTGTCGGCCGGCCCGGTGGATATCGCCGGCGTCGCGCGCGCCTCGGGGCTTGCGAACGTCTTCGAGGTGCGGACGGTCGAGGAATTCGAGGCGCAAGTCTCGGCGGGGCTCGCGCGCGAGGACGGACCCACCGTGATCGTCGCCAAGACCAGCACCGAGCAGGCCTTCGTCGGCACCTCGCCCGGCGACGGCAAGGAAAACAAGTACAGCTTCGTTCGCCATATCGAGGCGCTGGAAGGGAAGGCGATCCTCAAGCCGTCGGCGCGCGAGCACGGCGAGCCGCCCAGGCCCGATCCCGAGTTCAGCCCGGTGGACGAAGACGATCCGTTCGGCGAGGTGCTGTTCGATGGGTTGCGCGAGAATTTCGTCGATTTCGTGATCGGCCTGCCCTGCAGCGGTTTCGCGCACACGCTCCAGCGCTGCATGGACGACCAGTCGATGCACTACGTGGCGGTCGCCAACGAGGGCACCGGGATCGGCATCTGCGCCGGCGCATGGCTCGGCGGCAAGATACCCGCCGCGGTGGTCGAGAATTTCGGCGTCTATGCGGCGACCTACCAGCTGATGCGCGGCCACTACACGTTCGGCATCCCCACTTTGCTGATGACGGAATACCGGGGCGATGCCGGCGAGACCGAGTTCTTCGGCGACTCCGGCGACATGACGGAGCCTTTGCTCCGGGCCGCGCGGATCAATTACCGCGTGGTGCGCGACATCCACGAGCTTAAGCCGGCGATCCGGGACGGGCTCCGGTGGATGAATTTCGGGCTCCGTCCCTACGCCGTGCTGCCGGGGTTCGACCTGTCCCGGCCCAAGCCGCCCAAGCCCTGATACGGAACCCGTCCGATGATCTTTGAATGCCGCCGCTACACCCTCCAGCCCGGCCGGATGGAGGAGTTCGTCGCGCTTCAGCACCGGCGCGGATTCGACGGGCCCAATGCCGGTTTCATCTCCCGGGTGATCGGCTATTTCGAGACCGTCACCGGCACGCCCGAGCAGGTAATCCACCTCTATCGCTACGACAGCTACGAAGACTGGATCGAGAAGCTGCACGGGCTTTACGCCATCCCCGAGCTCGGCTTCTACTTCACCGAGGCGCGGGCGATGGTGGACCGTCAGGAGACCGGTTTCTTCCAGCCCGCCCCCGTCGCCGAACTCTGCCCGCTATGGCACGGCGAGACAGACTGGCTGCCCGGACCCGGACAGGAGCGCTGGGATCTCCGGGAAATGCCCGACCTCGTGGTCGAGGAAACCCTTGAGGCGTTCAAGCCCGGCGGGCTCCCCGTCTACTGGCAGGCGATGACCGAATGCGGGCTGGAGGCCACGGCTCCGCTGCGCCGCGACACGATCGCCACATGGTCGTCGATGACCGGCCGGCTTCACGTCGTGGCGTCCTATCGCCTGTTCTCCTCTCTCACCGAACGCGAGGAACGCCGGCGGGAGGCCAGCGAGGGAACCGCGATGGCCGCGTTCAACGAGGCGCTGAGACCCATCCTCCGCGAGCGTACGACGACCCTCCTCCGCCCGGTGCCCGTGCCGCAAATGAGCCCGCTCTTCCAGGGCGGCTGAGGCGGCCATCGTTATCCCGAAGCGCAGCAGCGCGCCCCGACCCACTCCGCGACCGACAGCAGCAGATCGTCCGCGCCCCGCCGGGCGAGGAGCTGGATACCGACCGGCATGCCGTTTGGGCCGCGATGGGTGGGGAGCGTAATCGCCGGGACATGCAGCATGGTCCACAACGCCTGGAAGGCGGGATCTCCGGCATAGTCGAGCCCGACCGGAGCCTCGCCGTTTACGGCGGGGGCGAGTAGCGCGTCCCGGTTCTCGAACAGCCCGTCGAGAATGCGCCGGCATCGCTCCGTCCGCGCCAGCGCCGCGCGGTAATCGGCGTAAGGAACCGCCAGACCGTTGGCGACGGTTTTCTGCATTGCCGGGCTCAGCCGCTCCCGGTCGGTGCGCCATTCATGCGCCATCGCGCGCGCCCGCTCGTAGTCGTTGATCGCCCGCCGTGCCTCGCTCAGCGCCTCGAAGCCAGAGGGAAGCCCGACTTCTTCCACCACGGCGCCCGCTCGACGGATCGCTTCGGCCGCGCCCTCAACCGCCGCCACAGTCTCCGGCTCCGCCAGATGCCAGAGCGGGGTACGGCAAACGCCGATCCTGGGCGTCCTCTCGAGCGGTGCGATCCCACCCGGCTCCCGGCCGGTGAGCACGTCGCGGACCAGCGCGACATCCTCCAGGTTGCGCGCGTGGAGGCCGATGGTATCGAGGCTCTCGGCGGCGAACTTGATGCCGGCCCGGTTGAACGTACCGAAGCTCGGCTTGAACCCGACGATCCCGCAATAGGACGACGGGCGCAGCACCGACCCGCCGGTCTGGGTGCCGAGTGCGACCGGGACCATGCCGTCGGCGACGCCCGCCGCCGATCCCTGGGACGAACCGCCCGGTGTCCGCGCCGGGTCGTGAGGGTTGGTCGTCGCGCCGGGATGGGTGCCGGCGAACTCGGCGGTGACGGTCTTGCCGAGGATGACCGCGCCCGCCGTGCGCAGGATCGCCACCGCCGCCGCGTCAGCCGCCGGGCGGTGCCCCGCATAGATCGGCGAGCCCATCTCCGTCGGCATGTCGGTCGTATCGAAGATGTCCTTGATCCCGACCGGCACGCCGTGCAGCGGACCCGCCGGCACCGGCGCGGCGTCACGGGCGCGCGCCTGGGCGAGCGCGAGGTCGGGATCCAAAAACGCCCACGCCTTTACCGTCTCCTCGCGCTCCGCGATGCGCGCGAGGCAGGCGTCGGCCACCGCCTCCGAGGTCGTTCGGCCTTCGGCGATCGCGCGCGCGGCCTCCGCGGCGCGCGGCGCGTCGAACGGGCGGTTCACCTGTCGCGGAACGCGTCCATCAGCGGCTTCTGCTGGCCGCCATCGATCTCGATCATCGTGCCGTTGACGAAATGGGCGAGCGGCGAGGCGAGATAGGTGACGAGGTTGGCGACCTCGTCGCATTCCGCGATGCGGCCGAGCGGGATCGCCCGCGGGGCCAACTGGTCGGCTTCCTCGTAGGGGATCTTCATGTCGCGCGACATCGCCTGGACCAGCCCGTCCCAGCGTTCCGTCCTGACCGGGCCCGGGTTGACCGCGCACACCGTGATGTTCTCGCGCCCGTACTGCGCGGCGATCGAGATGCTGAAGTTCTGCCCGGCGGCGTTGGCGGCGCCCGGTGCGACCTCCCAATAGGAGTGCTTGATGCCATCGTTGCCGATCACGTTGACGATCCGCCCGCCGCCCTGTTTCCGCATATGAGGGACCGCGTAGCGGGTGCAGCGCACATAGCCCATGAACTTGAGCCCGAGCGCGGCTTCCCAGTCCTCTTCCGAGAGGCCTTCGAGGACGCCGCCCGGCGCGGCGCCCGCATTGTTGACGAGGATGTCGAGCCGGCCGAAATGCTCCACGGTGCCGTCGATGAACGCCTGGGCGTCTTCGGCCTTGGTGAGGTCGGCGGCGATGGAATGGATTTCCTGGCCGGTGCGCTGCTGGAGCGCCGCCGCGGCGTTGTCGAGCCGCTGCTTGTCGCGGGCGCAGATGGCGACCTTGCAGCCCTCCGCCGCCAGGCTTTCGGCGACTGCCCGGCCGATACCGATGCTGCCCCCCGTCACCGCCGCGATCTTGCCGTCCAGTTGAAGATCCATTTCCGTCTCCTTGTACCCGCTGTCCGCGCGTTAGGTTTGCGCGCGAATTTGCTCGCCCCTACCCTAGCGCCGCGCGGCAAAGATGCAAAACCGGCGGGCGGGATGGCGGAGAAGTTGATCGGGCGCGCGCTGCACCGGCGCGAAGACAGGCGCTTGCTGCGCGGGACGGGGGAATTCGTCGACGATTTCGCGCCGCCCGGCACGGCCCACATGGCGATCCTGAGGAGCCCTTTCGCCCATGCACGCATCCGCTCGGTGGACCTCGCCGCTGCCCGCGCGGCGCCGGGTGTGATCGATGCGTTTTGCGGCGCCGATCTCGACCGGCCCTTGCCGGAAATACCGTTCCGGCTCGCCGGGCTATCGGGCTTCGACCGTTTCCTGCAACAGCCGATCGCCACGGACAAGGCGCGGTTCGCGGGCGAACCGGTTGCCGTGATCGTCGCTTCCGACCGCTACGCCGCCGAGGATGCGCTCGCCGCGATTGAGGTCGACTACGACCCCCTGCCGCCGGTGGCCGATCCCGAGACCGCGGCGGCGTCCGGGACGCTGGTTCACGAGGAGGCTGGCAACAACGTCGCGATCCGCTACACCGTCGGGCGCGGAGATGTCGATGCCGCGTTCGCCGCCGCGCCGTATCGCCGGAGCGAGCGTTTCCGGACCCATCGTCAGACCGCCCTGCCGCTGGAAACCCGGGGCCTTGTGGCCGACTTCTCGGACGGGGACACCCTGAGACTCTGGGGCGCGGCCAAGGTCACGTATTTCAACAAGCGGGCGCTCGTCCAGGCCTTCGACCTGCCCGAAGCCGCGGTCGAGTTGATCCAGCTCGATGTCGGCGGCGGTTTCGGGGTGCGGGGCGAGCTTTACCCCGAGGACTATCTGGTTCCCATCGCGAGCCGCCGCGCGGGGCGCCCAGTCAAGTGGATCGAGGACCGCCAGGAGCACCTGATGGCGGCGAACCATTCGCGCGACATCGTCTGCACACTGGAGATCGCGGCCGAGCGCGACGGCACGATCCTCGGCCTGCGCGGCGCCATGGTCGCCGATCTCGGCGCCTATGCCCGGACCAACGGCGGGATCGTACCGGTACGGACCGTGCAGTTCCTGCCCGGGCCCTACCGCATCCCGAACTATTCCTGCGACGCCTCGATCGTTGTCACCAACCGCACGCCCACCGGGACCTATCGCGGGCCGGGCCGTTTCGAGGCCAATTTCTTTCGCGAGCGGCTGATCGACCTGATGGCAACGGATCTCGGGCTGGACCCGGCGGAGGTGCGGCTCGCCAACCTGATCGGCCCGGACGAGCTTCCCTTCGAGATCGGCGAACTGGTGCCCGGCGACACCGGCACCGCCTATTCCGATGGCGACTATCCCGCCGGGCTGCGCCGGCTGCTTGACGAGGCCGGCTATGAGAGCTGGCGCGCGCGTCAGGGGGAAATCGACGGGGACGGCCGCCTTCACGGCCTTGGCATCGCGTGCTTCGTCGAGAGCAGTGCGGCGGGGCCTCCGGAGCACGCGCATATCGGCGCGGACGGGAATGGCCGTATCGAGGTGCGCGTCGGTTCCTCCTCCTTCGGCCAGGGGGTGGAAACCGGGATGGTCCAGATCGCCGCCGATGCGCTCGGCGTCGCGCCCGATGCGATCGACGTCCGCCACGGCACCACCAGCCTGCTGCCCGACGGCAGCGGGAGCTATCACAGCCGCACCACGGTGATGGCCGGCAACGCGGTCGCCGAAGCCGCCGCGGTCTTCCGCGAGCGCTGCATCGCGCTCGCCGCGCTTAGATGGAACGCCGAACCGGAAAGCCTCTCCTGGCGTGACGGCGTCGTCGAAAGGTCCGATGGCGAGGCGGTCCAGACCATCGGCATCGCGGCGCTCGCTGGCTTCGCACGATCCCGCGGCGAATCCCTTGGGGCCGCGGCGCGGTTCGACAACCGGGGCCGGGTCGCCTGGAGCTCCGGCGCGCATGCCGCGCATGTCGCGGTCGATGTCGAGACCGGAGAGGTCGCGGTGCTCGGCTATCACGTGGTCGAGGAACTGGGCCGGGTGCTCAACCCGATGCTGGCCGAGGGTCAGGCCGTCGGCGCGGCGGTCCAGGGGATCGGCGGCGCGCTGTTCGACCGGATCCGCCACGACGCCGACGGCCAGCTGCTGACCGCGAACCTGGCCGATTACCTCGTGCCCGCGAGCGCCGAGATCCCGCGCATCGAGACGGTCGCGCTCGAAACCCACCCGGCGGGTTCGAATCCGCTCGGCTTCAAGGGGGCGGGCGAGGGCGGGGTGATCGCCGTCGGCGGCGCCATCGCGAACGCCATCGCCAACGCGCTCGGCAAATCCGGCGCGGGTCCGACCGAGCTGCCTGCCTCGCCGAGCGATGTTCTCAGGCTCATGGAGGAGACTGCGGAATAGGGATTAGCGCCGCGCCACCATGCGCTGCTTGATCGCGCCGATGGCCTTGGCCGGGTTGAGGTCCTTGGGGCAGGTCTTGGTGCAGTTCATGATCGTGTGGCAGCGATAGAGCCGGAACGGATCTTCCAAGGCGTCCAGGCGCTCGCCGGCATGCTCGTCGCGAGAGTCGGCGATCCAGCGATAGGCCTGGAGCAGGGTGGCCGGTCCGAGATAGCGGTCGCCGTTCCACCAGTAACTCGGGCAGCTTGTGGTGCAGCAGAAGCAAAGGATGCACTCCCACAAGCCGTCGAGCTTCTCGCGCTCCTCCGGCGATTGCAGCCGCTCGGCATCCGGCGGCGCCGGGGTCTCGGTCTTGAGCCAGGGCTCGATCGAGGCGTATTGCGCGTAGGCGTCCGTGAGGTCGGGCACGAGGTCCTTGACCACCGGCATATGCGGCAGGGGGTAGATCTTCACATCCCCCTCGATGTCGGAGATGAACCGCGTGCAGGCGAGCGTGTTGGTGCCGTCGATGTTCATCGCGCAGCTGCCGCAGACGCCCTCGCGGCAGGACCGGCGGAAGGTGAGGGTGGGGTCGACCTCGTTCTTGATCTTGATCACCGCGTCGAGAACCATCGGACCGCAATCGTCGAGGTCGACGGTGTAGCTGTCGATCTTCGGAGTCTCGCCCGAATCCGGATCCCAGCGATAGACCCTGAAGGTCCGCGGCCGTTTGGCGCCCTCCGGCACCTTGTGGTCGGTCCCCTTGCGGATCTTCGAATTGGCGGGAAGCCTCAGCTCGGCCATGGCGGCTCCGGAATCAGTAGACGCGGTCCTTGGGCGGTACCGCCTGGACCTCGTCGGTCATCGTGTTGGTGTGGACCGGCCGGTATTCCATGCGGGACCGGCCGTTCTCGTCGAGCCAGATCAGCGTGTGCTTCATCCAGTTCTCGTCGTCGCGTTCCGGGAAGTCCTCGCGCGCATGCGCGCCCCGGCTCTCCTCGCGATCCAGCGCCGCGTCGACGCTGACCACGGATTGCTCAAGCAGGTTGTCGAATTCGAGAGCCTCGACCAGGTCGGAATTCCAGATCATCGACCGGTCCGAGACCGATATGTCCGACCGGCCGTCCCAGACCTTCCCGAGCCTGTCCTTGCCCTCCGCGAGGATCTCGCCGGTGCGGAACACCGCGCAGTGGCTCTGCATGATCTGCTGCATTTCGAGGCGGAGCGCCGCGCAGGCGGTTCCGCCCTTGGCATGGCGGCGCGAATCGAACCGGCCCAGCGCCCGGTCCCCGGCATCGGCGGGGAGTGGCGGCTGGGACGCGCCGGGTTCCAGGATGTCGACGCAGCGATTGGCCGCCGCGCGGCCGAACACGACGAGGTCGAGCAACGAATTCGAGCCCAGCCGGTTGGCGCCGTGGACCGAGACGCAGGCCGCCTCGCCGATCGCCATCAGCCCCGGCACTGTCGCTTCCAGCGTGCCGTTGGCGGGCGACCGCGCCTCGCCGAGATGATTGGTCGGCACCCCGCCCATGTTGTAGTGGACGGTGGGCAGCACCGGCACCGGCTCGCGGGTGACGTCCACCCCGGCGAAGATCTTCGCGGTCTCCGAAATGCCCGGCAGGCGCTCGGCGATGATCTTGGCGTCGAGGTGTTCGATATGCAGGTGGATGTGGTCCTTGTTCTCGCCCACGCCGCGCCCTTCCCGCATCTCGACGGTCATCGCGCGCGACACCACGTCGCGCGAGGCGAGGTCCTTCACATTGGGCGCGTAGCGCTCCATGAAGCGCTCGCCCTCCGAGTTGGTGAGATAGCCGCCTTCGCCCCGCACCCCCTCGGTGATCAGGCAGCCCGCGCCGTAGATTCCGGTCGGGTGGAACTGGATGAACTCCATGTCTTCCAGCGGCAGCCCGGCCCTCAGCACCATCGCGTTGCCGTCGCCGGTCTGGGTATGCGCCCCGGTGCAGGCGAAATAGGACCGGCCGTAGCCTCCGGTCGCGATCACCGTCATCTGCGCCTGGAAACGGTGGATGGTCCCGTCGTCGAGGTTCCACGCCATGACGCCGCGCACCGCGCCGGTCTCGTCGGTGAGCAGGTCGATCGCGAAATACTCGATGAAGAATTCCGCGTCGTGGCGCAGAGATTGCTGGTAGAGGGTGTGCAGGATGGCATGCCCGGTGCGGTCGGCGGCGGCCGCGGTGCGCCTTGCCGGCGGACCCTCGCCAAAGCGGGTCGTCATGCCGCCGAACGGTCGCTGGTAGATCTTGCCTTCCGGGGTGCGCGAGAACGGCACCCCGTAATGTTCGAGTTCGATCACCGCCGGGATCGCCTCGCGGCACATGTATTCGATCGCGTCCTGGTCGCCGAGCCAGTCCGCGCCCTTGACGGTGTCGTAGAAATGCCAGCGCCAGTCGTCCTCGCTCATATTGCCGAGCGCGGCGGAAATCCCGCCCTGGGCGGCGACGGTGTGGCTGCGGGTGGGGAAGACCTTGGTGATGCAGGCGGTCTTCAGCCCCTTGACCGCCATGCCGAAGGTCGCGCGCAGCCCGGCGCCGCCGGCGCCGATCACCACGACGTCGTAGCTGTGGTCGACGATTTCGTAAGCCCCGGTCACCGCTTCAGCCTCCAAGCGCGATCTTGAGGACCGAGAACGCGGCGCCTATCCCGCACGCGACCGCGCCGAACTTGATCGCCGTCACCAGGGTGAATTTGAGCCACTCGGTATGCACGTAGTCCTCGACCACCACCTGCATCCCCAGCTGGGCGTGATGGAACCCGGCGAGGATCAACAGAAGCATCGGGACCGCCGCCGCGGGGTTCCTCAGCCATTCCGTCACCGCTGCGTGGCCGGCGCCCGTCAGCACGATCAACGAGATCGCGAACCAGAGGATCAGCGGGACCAGGGCGATGGCGGTCAGGCGTTGCGCCCACCAATGGGCGGTCCCCTCCTTGGCCGAGCCGAGCCCTCGGACCCGGCCGAGCGGCGTCCGAAGGCTCATCGCAGCGCCCCCATCGATGCGTAGGCCAATACCCAGGCCAGCACGGTGAGCAATGCCGCCGAACCGACCGCCAGCCAGCCGGTCATCGATACGGTGTCGAGCTCGAATCCCCGACCCATATCCCAGAACAGATGCCGGATGCCGTTGCACAGGTGGTAGAACAGCGCGAAGGTCCAGCCGAACAGGAACAACCGCCCGAGGAACGATCCCGCCGCCGCTTGCGCCGCGTCGAACGCGTCCTGGCCGGAAGCGGCGGCGGCGAGCCACCAGAGCAGCAGCAAGAGCCCTGCCGCCAGCACGATCCCGGTCGCGCGGTGGGCGATCGACAGCACCGAGGTGATCTGCGGCCGGTAGACCTGCAAATGGGGCGACAGCGGCCTGTCCTGGTTGCTCATCGACGCTAACCCTGCTGGATAAGGCGGCACGAGGCCTCAAGCCGAACGGCGGCCCGGTTTAGACCGGGACCGGGGGCAAGTCAAATTGGCTCCCATCGCTACGATTGCGCGGTCGCTATCTCCCAACCTATTGACGCGGAACCGGACCGGTCGTACATACGTCGTCGTTACATCAATACCGGAGACGAGGCCTTTCATGCCGGTTCCCGAGCGAGTCCTGCAAAGTCAGACCATCAATCTGCGCGCGTCGATCAAGCAGAAATCGCTGATCGACCGCGCGGCGAAGCGCCTTGGCAAGTCACGCACCGAGTTCGTCCTCGACACGATGCGCGAAGCGTCCGAGAACGTGCTGCTCGACCAGCGCCTGTTTATCCTCGACGAAGCCGCGTTCGATGCGTTCGAAGCCATGCTCGATGAGCCTGCCCAGCCGAGCGAAAGCTTGCGCCGGACCCTCACGACACCCCCGCCCTGGAGCCGATGATCGCCCGGGCATGAAGCTGACCGCTCCCGAGCCCATCGCCGACCGTCACGTACTTGCCGGTTTCGAAAGCGGCCAACCGACTCTGGACAGTTGGCTCGCGGCACGTGCTCTCAAGAACGAGCGGGACGGGGCTTCGCGGACCTATGTCGTCTGCGACGACGGCGCCGTCTCCGCCTATTACTGCCTTGCCGCGGGTTCGGTGCAGCACCGGGACGTGCCCGGCAGGATCAGGCGCAACATGCCCGATCCGATTCCGGTGATGCTGATGGGCCGTCTCGCCGTCGCCCGGTCCCATCAGGGCAGGGGGATTGCGCGCGGTCTCGTACGAGATGCCGTTCTACGCACTTTGAAAGCTGCCGAGATCGCGGGGATCAGGGCGCTGCTCGTTCACGCGCTCGACGAAGATGCGGCAAGCTTCTACCGCCATCTGGGCTTTCTGGAATCGCCGGTCGATCCCCTCGTACTTGCCCTTCCCTTGGCCGCCGCGCGCAAGGCGCTAGAGCCGTGAGCGACGGTGGCTTGGTGCGTCGCACAAAATAACCATTGGTATTGCTTTCCTTCACACCGCCTCCCGCTCCAGCGCCGCGATCCCCTCCGCCAGCGCCAGGGTGCGTTCGGCTTCCTCGACGTGGAGGGCCTCGATCAGCTTGCCGTCGACCAGGGTTACGCCCTTGCCCGCGGCCGCGGCCTCGCCCCATGCGGCGGAGATGCGGCGCGCCCATTCGATGTCCCCCTCGGACGGGCCGAACACCGCGTTGGCGACGGCGATGGTCTTGGGGTGCAGCAGCGACTTGCCGTCGAAGCCGAAGGACCGCCCCTGACGGCAGGCGCGCTCGAAGCCTTCGTCGTCCGACAGGTCGAAATGGGGGGCGTCCATCACCGCGAGCCCGGCCTCGCGCGCCGCCAGCACGCAGAGTCCGATGCCGGTGAGCAGCGGCAGCCGGTCGGGCGCGTGCAGGTCCGCCCGGAGCGCTTTCGATAGATCGGCCGTGCCGAGTGTCAGCGCCGCCATGCGCGGGTGCGCCCTGGCGATGAGGCGTGCATCCAGGATGCCCCCGGGCGTTTCCAGCATGCACCAGATGCCCATGCCGCCCGGCGCCCCCGCCGCTTCCAGGGCGGCGGCCGCGTGCGTTACCGTCGCCGCGTCTTCGACCTTCGGCAGCATTGCCGCGTCGGCGCCGCTTTTCGCCACCGCTGCAAGGTCGTCTTCGAACCATGGGGTGCCGATGCCGTTGATGCGCACCACGATCTCGCGCGCGCCGTACCCGCCCCCGGCGAGGAAGGAGAGAACGCGGTTGCGCGCCTCGACCTTGGCCTCGGGCAGCACGCCGTCCTCGAGATCCATGATCAGGACATCGGCCGCGAGGCTCCGCCCCTTTTCCAGCGCGCGCGCGTTGGCGCCCGGCATGTAGAGCGCGCTGCGCCTCGGGCGGATGCGGCGGGTCACCGGAGCTACCCGCCGGCCGCCGAGAGCGCTTCGATGCGCCGCTCGTATTCCGCCGCCTCGCCGTCCCGGCCGGTGTTACGGAGGACATCGGCGAGAATCCGCATCGAATCGACCTGCTCCGGATCGAGTTCGAGGGACCGCCGCGCGCTCGCCTCGGCGAGATCGTAGTCTTCCCTCGCGGCGTGGATACCGCTCAGGAGGTTGAACAAATCCGCGTCGGTATCGTCCGCCGCGATTGCCGCCGTCGCGCTTTCGAGCGCTTCGTCATGGCGCCCCAGCGTGAGCAGGAGAGTGCCGAGGCCCCCGTGGGCCTGGCTCGACTCCGGGTCCAGCGCGACCGCGCACCGGCCGGCATCCACCGCCGCCTCGGTCTCGTCGAGCCGGTTGAGCGCCGCGCTCAGGCCGAGCCAATATTCCGCGTTGTCGGGCTTGAGCCGGATCGCCGCCCAGAAGGTTTCGCGCGCGTCCTCCATCCGCCCGGCGATCCCGAGCAATATGGCGCGGGCACCGTGAAACCTGGCGACCGAGGAGTCCGCCGCCACCGCGTCATCGAGAAAATCGAGCGCGGCCTCGAATTCCCCCTGCCCGAAAGCGATGGTCCCCCTGAGATATTTCGCTTCGCCGTTTCCGGGATCGAGGGCCTCGATCCGGTCCAGCACGCGCTCGGCCTTGCGGACCCGGTCTTCGAGATAGTAGTCGAGGGCCCGTTCGAGCAACTCGTAAACATCCGTCATGCCCGACCTTATAGGTTCGCGCTCTGAAGGCGGCAAGCGGCGGCCCCGCTTTCGTCCCCGGCCGCCCGCGCCCTACACTCCGCCCGCCCGATGAAGACACCGGAGGCGGCGATGACGAATGCCGGGCCGATCGGCCGCCCGGTCCCGCGCAAGGAGGACGCGCGGCTGCTGCGCGGACGGGCGCGCTTCGTCGACGACGTCCGCCTGGGCCGGATGCTGCACGGCGTCTTCCTGCGCAGCCCGCACCCGCACGCGGAGATCGGTACGATCGACACCTCGGCGGCGCTCGCGGCCGGGGCCCGGCTGGTGCTCACGGCGGACGACCTCCCGTTCGCTGACCGGGCGTTCGTGGTCCGCTATTGGCACGAGGCGATCCGCGGCGGCACCCAGCCCTTCCTCGCGCGCGGCCGGGTGCGCTACGTGGGCGAGCCGGTGGCGCTGGCGGTCGCCGACGATCCCTACCGGGCCGAGGATCTGGCGGGGCTGGTCGAGATCGCGTACCGCCCGCTCGACCCGGTTGCCGGGATCGAGGCGGCGATGGCGGACGGCGCGCCCGGGCTCCACGACTCCTGGACCCAAAACGTCGCCGCCCGGTTTTCCTACCAGCGCGGCGATGCGGGCGGCGCGCTCGAACGGGCGGCGCGCCGCGTCACCCACGAATCCCGCTTCGCGCGTCAGATCCCGCTGTCGCTGGAGACCCGCGGCGCCGTCGCCGATTTCGACCGCTCGCGCGGCGCGTTGACCGTCCGGCTCTCGACACAGGCGCATTACAACGTCCGGGAAAACCTCGCTTCCCTGCTGGACCTGCCGGAAAGCGCGGTGCGGGTGATCTGCGAGGACGTCGGCGGCGGGTTCGGCGCCAAGTCGCGCTGCTATGGCGAGGAGATCGTGCTTGCCGAGGCGAGCCGCGTGCTCGGCCGCCCGGTCAAGTGGATCGAGGACCGTCGCGAGAACATGCTGGCGACGACCCATTCGCGCGGGATCGACGTGACGCTGGAGCTGGGACTCTCCGAAGACGGGCGTTTCGAGGCGCTGCGCGCGACGGTCGCGCTCGACACTGGGGGCTATGTGTTCACCAGCGGGATCGCGACAGGCGAGCTCTGCGGCGCGTTGATCCCCGGCGCCTACCGGATCCCCGATTTCTCCGTCGAGGTGCTGGCGGTCGGCACCAACAAGACCCCGGCCGCGACCTATCGCGGCGCCGGGCAGCCGGAAGCCGCGCTCGCCATCGAGACCCTGGTCGACCGTGCCGCCCGCGCGGTCGGACTCGGCGCGGCCGAGCTCCGCCGGCGCAACCTGGTGCGGCCCGGCGACCTGCCCCACGCGACGGGAACCGGATTCGGCGGCATCGCGTTCGAATTTCTCGGCGGCGATTTCCCCGCTTTGCTCGACCGGGTGACGGATGCAAGCGGTTATGACGAGGCGGTGGAAACCCGGCCCGACGGCACGCGCCTTGCCTGGGGGCTCGCCGGCGGCGTCGACGTTTCCGGCGTGGTCAACTTCGAGTCCGCGCGGGTCGGGATCGACCCGTCGGGCGACGTTCTCGTCCATTCGGGGATGAGTTCGCAGGGGCAGGGTCAGGCGACGACCTTCGCCCAGATCGCGGCAGACGCGCTCGGGGCGGATGTCGACCGCGTTTCGGTCGCCATGGGCGATACGGCGCTGCTCGCTTTCGGGCGCGGCGCGTTCGCGAGCCGGGGCGCGATCATGGGGGGCAGCGCGGTCCTTGAGGCGGCGGGGGCGTTGCGGGCGCGGACCCTCGAGGCCGCGGCGCAACTTCTCCAGGACGAAGCCGGCGGGCTCGACATCGTGGGCGGGCGCATCGTCCGGCGGAACGGCGGCGAGACCGGGCTCACGCTCGGCGGGGTGGCGCGCGCCGTCGCGCCCGGCGGGCCGCTGTTCGACGGCGGCGCGGGACTCCAAGCGGAGACCGTCTGGCGCGCCGACCGGCCCGCGACGCTCGCCTTCTCCGTCCATGCGGCGCGGGTGGCGGTCGATCCGGAAACCGGTTCCGTCGAGGTCGTGGACTATGCAATCGGCCACGATATCGGGCGCGCGCTCAACCCCCTGATCGTCAATGGCCAGGTCGCGGGCGGTGCGGCGGAGGGGATCGCGAACGCGCTGCTCACCGAAATGATCTTCGCGCCCGACGGTCAGCCGCTCACATTGACCCTCGCCGACTATCTCGCCGGCGCCGCCGACGGCGCGCCCGCTCCGCGCCTGATCGAACGGGAAACGCCGTCGCCCACCAATCCGCTCGGCATTCGGGGCGTCGGCGAAAGCGCGACCATCGCGCCGCCCGCGGCGATCTGGAACGCCGTCGCCCGGGCCATGGGGTGGGACGCAGCTCCGGCCCGGATCCCGATTTCCCCCCACGCGCTGGCCGGTTAGAGCGCAAGAGCCTATCCGTTTTAGTTCGGACCCTTCCCGCGCCGCCCCGGCCTCTCCTCTATCTCGTCATGCCCGGACTTGTTCCACTGCTGTCCGGTTCAGGCGTTCGGGGCAGGCTCCACGCCCATGAGCGAGACCGTCGCCGCCTCCTTGTTGTCACCCCGGACTTGTTCCGGGATCCAGGGCAGCCGGGTGAGGGCGGTGCCTGTGGCCTTGGACCCCATCTGTTTTAGATGGAACCGCTTGCACCGTTCCCTTCCGTCATGGTCGGCGGAGGCCGACCATCCACGAGTTTTTCTTTGTCGGCGGAACAACAGAAAACAAAACGTGGATGGTCGGCCTCCGCCGACCATGACGCGGGAGGGGCAGGGACAGCAGCGGTTCCGCCTGAAACGGACAGGCCCTAGAAGCTGTAGGTGACGTTGAGGACGACGTACCCGTCGCGCCGGGTATCGTGGATCGCGTCTTTCTCGTCGACCTTGAGCATGACCGCCCCTTCCACTGTCGCGGTCCAGCTGTCCGACAAATCCCGCTTTGCTTCGAACCCCATCAGGTATGTCGAATAATCCGTGTCGGCGATGACGCTCGCCACGAACTCGGTGTTCTCGACGTCGTTCAGCGCGAGGCGGGATGCGAAGAAGACGTCGTTCTGGTACCGGTTGGTCGACCGGCGCCCGCGCTCGTCGTAGCTCCACTCGCCGAGCAGGCTGATATCGGCCTCCGAATCGAAGACCCCGCTGAACGTGTACTCGACCCCGGCGGCGAAGGCGGCGTAGTCCTCTTCCTTGCCCGCGGGGTTGCGCATGTCCGCCCGGTTTCTCGCCCCTTCGCGGCGGATGGCCTCGAGCTTGATCAGCCATGATTCGATGGTGAGCTGGGCGTCGAGCCCGTACTGGCGGATCTGCGCGTAGTGCGGGACCAGGGTCAACGATCCGCCATGGAATTCCGGATCGAAAGACGGCTCGCGGCTGGTGCCGTCGAACACGCTCACGCCCAAATCGAGCGGCCCGATGCTGCGGCTGTAGCGAGCGGCGAGGTCGACATGCCACTCCTCGGCCGCGCTCTCGTAGGAAACCCGCCTCTGGTCGAACGGGATCCGGGTCCGGAGGCGGCCCTTGCGCCCCGGCAGCGTCCGCTCGCGGTGAAGCGGCATGGCGAAGAACTCCAGCACGCCCCAGTCCGCCGACCAGGTGAGGTGGGCCATGAGCTGGCCCATCCGGCTCTCTTCGTTCGGGCGGTCGGTCAGGTCGACCTGGTTGACGATGTTGACCAAATGATGGAATTCGGTGACGCCCCAGAACACCCGGTCGACGCCGACCCGCGCCTCCCACTCGCCCTCGCCGAGCTCGCCGAACAACAGCAGATAGGCCTCGCGCAGGTCGGCGTTGGTGCGGTGGGGATCCGCGCTGTCGTAGCGGTAATGCGGCGTGAGCGTGAAGCTTCCGCCGTCCTCGTGTTCGAGATAGAGCGTGGGTTCCGCGGTAAAGCCCAGGCTTCCGTCGCGCTGGCCCCGATGGGCCGCTTCGGTCGGGAACCAGCGGCCTTCCATGGTGAGGCGCCCCGAGAACTCGGCCTCGATCTTGCCGGTATCGGCGGCGGCGATCCAGGCGAAGACGGTGCAGGCGGCGCCCAGCGCCGCCCCGGCAGCGGCAGCGCGATGCCGGCGAAAGATGCGTGTCAGCGGCATGCCATCGGTGTCCCGAATTTCGGCGCACTCGTGGGCGGAATCATAGTGGCCTCCGCCCCGCGTGGCACGCGTGGGGTGCGATGCGGTAATCCAGACACGCACGCGGGTTGGTCTTACGGTACTCTTCCAAAGGCTACACCCTTGGCTTGTGCTCCCGATCCACCATGGACCGATGCTGTAGCACGGAGTATTTGAAGCGCGAATTCTGCGTGAGACCATTGTCCAGGCATGCCTGACGCGGTTATCGGCACTATGGATCCTGGGCAGGAGGGTAGGATGTTAAAGAGACTGAAACTGACGAATTTCAAGGCATGGCGGGAAGCCGATCTGCGATTCGGGAAGGTGACCGGATTCTTCGGCACCAACAGCGCCGGCAAGAGCAGCCTTCTTCAACTCCTGCTCTTGCTCAAGCAGACCAAGAATGCGACGGACCGCGGCCTGGTGCTCGATTTCGGCGGGCCCTCCGACTTCGTAAACCTCGGGACCTATAGCGATGTCGTGCACCGGCATGACGAGGAGACGAGAATAAGCTGGCTCCTCGACTGGTCTCTCCCAGAGACGATGAGGATCGACCAGCGCGTGGCATCCCCCAGTCCCCTTGAATTGAAAGGAAATTCTCTTCAGACGCGATGTGAGGTCGGCCTGCGGCTCGAACGCCCTTGGCCGTACGAGTTGGCATACAGGTTCGATGGGGTGGACTTCATTTTACAATCTCAGGTCGGTTCAGAGAACAAATTCAAGCTGGACACAACTGCCTCCGATTTCAGGTTCATACGCAATCAAGGTCGAGCGTGGCCGCTTTCCCACCCAATCAAGACGCACCTGTTCCCGAACGAGATGAGGGGTTTCTACCAGAACGCCGACTTTCTGCGCAATTTCGAGTTGGAATATGAGCGTTTCATGGACTCAATTTACTACCTGGGGCCTCTCCGGGAATATCCGCAGCGGGAATATGGCTGGGCAGGTTCCAGCCCCGGCGATGTCGGACAGCGCGGAGAACGCACGGTAGACGCAATCCTCGCCGCCAGTCGGGACGGACAGTCGAGGAGCCTCGGATATCGGATGCGCAGAAAAAAGTTTCAGGAGATGATCGCATATTGGCTCAGCGAGCTAGGGCTGATTCACGAGTTTCAAATCGAGGAAATTGTGAAAGGAACGAACCTGTATCGGGCATTGGTGAAAACCACCCGGTCAAGTCCCCAAACCCTCTTGACCGATGTCGGGTTCGGCGTTTCGCAGGTTCTGCCGGCGCTGGTTCTTCTCTACTACGTTCCAGAGGGTTCCACGGTGCTCATGGAACAGCCCGAGATCCATCTTCATCCTGCGGTGCAGAGCGGATTGGCCGATGTCATGCTGAATGTGGCGGAGGCCCGGAATGTGCAGATCATCGTGGAAAGTCACAGCGAGCACCTGATGCGGCGCCTGCAGCGCCGGGTGGCGGAGGAAGGGGCGTCCGCCGAGGACGTCAAGTTATATTTCGTTTCGACCAGCGGAAGCAGAGCGCAAGCGTCCGATCTCTGCCTGAATGAGTGGGGGGAAATCGAGAACTGGCCGGACAATTTTTTCGGCGACGAGATGGGAGAAATCGCGGCGATCACCAAGGCGTCTTTGAGGAGGAAAATAGGACATTCTCGATGAACGCGTTTGTCGTGGACACCAATGTTGCGATCGTTGCCAATGGCGGTAGCAGGACGCACGCCGATGAGCGATGCCAACTGACCTGTGTGGAAAGGTTGGAGTATCTGGTCAATCGCGGAACCATAGCGGTCGACGAAACAGGGCTAATGTTTGCCGAATATGCCGATCACTTGTCTTGGTCAGGCGCACCTGGTGTGGGGGATATGTTTTTCAAGCACTTGGTCGACAATCAATATCTGGTCCATCGCGTTCGAAGAGTCCCGGTGACTCCGTGCGATGACGACCGGAAAGGATTTGAAGAACTGCCCTGGAACGCGTTCGATCCGTCGGACCGGAAGTTCCTGGCCGTCGCCGTTGTCGCGGATGCGGCGGTTCTCAACGCGACCGACAGCGACTGGGAGGAACAGGCGGCGCTGATCGCGGAATTGGGCGTCGAGATCGATCAGCTCTGTCCGCAGCACGCCAGCAAGTGACGTTGGCCGAGCGGACATAGACGACGGTGCAGGGGCCTTGAACTGGAAGTATCCCAGAACGCCCTACTGGCCCCATTCCCCGGCTGTCGGCCGGGAGGACGGGGTGCATCCGGACCCCGGCCGTTTCGCGGGTGTGCCGGTTGTGGTGACGGAGAAGCTGGACGGCAGCAACATTCTCTTGCACGACGGCAAGGTTTACGGACGCAGCGTGTCCGCCCCCTCCGAAGCGAAATGGACGGCGATGGTGAAGAAACACCATGCCTGGAAAGTGACCGGACCCGATGTCTACCTGTATGGCGAGGACATCTACGGGGTGCACAGCATCGTCTATGCGCCGGTGCCGGAAGACCGGACATTCTACGCTTTCGCGCTCCGCGACGGGACCGGAGCCTTCGCCCCGTTCGCCGATGTGGAGGGCTATGCGGGGCGGCATGCCATCCCTGTCGTGCCCGTCCTGTTCAGGGGAATTGTCCGCTCCGTTGCCGAACTGCGGGCATTCCTAGAGCGCGCTCACGCCGAGCCCTCCATCCTCGGCGGCGAGCGCGAGGGTGTCGTGGTGCGGCGGGCGGCCGGGTTCCCGGAGGCCGAGTTCCCGCTCAACGTTTGCAAGAGCGTTCGCGCCGGCCATGTGCAGAGCGACGAACATTGGACGAGGAACTGGAAGCCCTGCAAGCTCGCGCCGGGCCATGCGTAGCGGGCGGGTCTTTCCGTGGGGAACCGCTACGCGGTGCTGCCGGATCGTTCGGGCATCCATCGGAGGAGCCAAGCCATGAAAATCACCCCGGTCCATCCCGGCACGCCGCTGCCGGAGCACAACATGCCGTTCGTGCCGGCGTTCTCGGTCGAGGGCGGGCGGACGCTCTGGCTCGCCGGGATGGGGCCGGTGCCGATCTACCACAGGCACCCGCACGATCCTGTCGACGAAGTGCAATGGTACCAGGGCGGGTTCCGCGTCCAGTGCGAGCGCACTTTCGAGAACATCGAGCGCATCCTCGCCGCCGCCGGCGCCGATCTCACCAACATCGTGAAGATGACCCAGTACCTCACCCACGTGATGCGCGACCAGGACACGCTCAACGAGATCACCTGGGAGCTGTTCGGGCGCGAGCGCATGCCGCCCCGCACGCTGCTCGGCGTGCCGACACTGGCGCATGATGACATGCTGCTGGAGATCGACGTGGTGGCGCAGGTTCCCTAGCGCCGGGTCGCGAAATGTCGTCTAATCCGGCGCGAGTTCGAGAAGACCGGCGGGAGTAGCCATGGCGATCACCGTAAGCCCGCTTTCCGAGGCGATCGGGGCCCGGATCGAGGGCGTCGATTTGAGCAGCGAGCTCGATACCGGCACCTTCGATACGATCAAGAACGCGCTGTTCGAGAACGCCATCGTCGTCGTCCCCCGCCAGACCCTCGACGAGGACGACCAGGAACGGTTCTGCCGCTATTTCGGCGAGCTCGAGATGGTCCGCTCCGGCCAGGCGCCCAGCGACCATCCGGCGGTGCTGATGATCACCAATGTCACGGACTCCGGCCGCCCGACCGCGCTCGAGGACGGCGAGATGATGTTCCATTACGACCAGTGCTACTACGAGAACCCGGCGCTCGGCTCGACGCTCTACGCCATCGAGGTGCCGGACGAGGGCGGCAACACGCTATTCGCCAATTGCCGGCTTGCCTACGAGGCGCTCGATGACGGCTGGAAAGCGCGGCTCGACGGTCTCCGGGCGCTGCATTACTACGACTACAAGCGCGATCCCACGCTGCGGCCGTCCGAGATCAACCCGGACGCGCCGCAATGGGTCCATCCCGTGATCCGCACCCACCCCGAGACCGGGCGCAAGGCGATCTACGTCAACCGGCTGATGACGCTCTGGATCGAGGGCGTCGACCGCGACGAGAGCGACGGGATCCTCGACTACCTGTTCGCCCATATCGAGAAGCCGGAATTCGTCTACGAGCACGAGTGGACGGTGGGCGAGCTGATCATGTGGGACAATCGCTGCTCGGCGCACGCGCGCACCTGGTTCTCGCCCGAGAAGCGGCGGATGATGCGCCGGGTGACGGTGCGCGATCCCCACCCGGTCGTCTGAGGCCGGACATGGGCTCCATCGACATCGAGAAGGCGGAACGGCCGACGCGCGGGCGCGTCGGCGGCACCGACAAGGACCGCGCGGCCCGCTTCCGCGCCCGCTTCCCGCCGTCGGCGAAGAGAAGCCTCTATATCCGCGACAAGATCCTGCTGCCGGCGCGCGAGCCGCCGGTCAATCCCGAGCGCAGCGAGATCGGCGACCCCGCCGAGGCCGCGCGCGAGATCCGCGACACGGCGCGCGAGATGGGGGCCGACGCGGTCGGCATCGCCGAGTACGACCGCCGCTTCGCCTTCACCCAGGCCGGCGATCCGAAACACTCCGCCGTCGTCGTCTACGGGATCGCGATGTCCTACGACAACATGGCCGATATCGGCCCGCGCTCGCAGGAGGAGGTGCACCGGGTTTATCACGCGCTCGACGATATCGGGGTCAGGCTCGCCCACCAGATCGCGGCGTTCGGCTACAGCGCCACGATGCAGCCCAACGAGGGCGACATCCCGATGCCGGCGCTCGCCTGGCTCGCCGGTCTCGGCGAGCTCGGCAAGCACGGCTCGCTGATCTCGCCCGAGCTCGGTTCCTCATTCCGGCTCGGCGCGGTGACCACCGACATGCCGCTCGAGGTCGACGGGCCGGCGGATTTCGGAATCGACGAGGTGTGCGCGAAATGCGGCGTGTGCACCCGCTTCTGCCCGGGCGATGCGATCAAGCCGGACAAGCGGACGGTCAACGGGATCGAGCGCTGGCATGTCGACACAGCGGCCTGCGAGCCGTGGTTCCACAAGCTCTACGGCTGCAAGATCTGCCTGATGGTCTGCCCGCTCAACAGCCGGGGCGTGTTCGGCGAGGATTTCAAGCGCGCCTCGCGCGTCCTGGTCGATGCCAGGGACGCCGACGGGATGCTGCGGCTGATCGAGGAGCGGACGGACATGCATTACGAGGATTTCGACGACGCGCCGAAAACCGGCGAGGACTAGAGCCTGTCCGTCTTGGTTGGAAACGCTCGCACCGTTTCCTTCCGTCATGGTCGGCGGAGGCCGACCATCCACGAGTTTTTCTTTGTCAGCGGAACAACAAAAAACAAAACGTGGATGGTCGGCCTCCGCCGACCATGACGTAGGAGAGACAGGGACAGCAGCGCTTCTATCTAAAACGGATACGCTCTAGCCCGGCCGCGTTTTACCCCATGGTTCGCGGCAGCCAGAGAACGATCCCCGGGAAGGCCAGCAGCACCCCGACCGTGATCGCGTCGGCGACGAAAAACGGCCCGATACCGCGAAACACGTCCTGGAGCGGAATGGCGAGGGACCGGCCCTCCGCGTCGCGCAGTTCCCGCGAAACGCCCGCGACCACGAAGCAGTTGAGTCCGATCGGCGGGGTGATCAGGCAGATTTCGGCCATCTTGACGACGATGATGCCGAACCAGATCGGGTCGTAGCCGAGCGCGACCACCGCCGGGAAGACCACCGGAAGGGTGAGGACCAGCATCCCGATCGCATCCATGAACATGCCGAGCACGGCATAGGCGAGCAGGATGCAGATCATGATCAGGATGGGCGGCATGTCGAGCGTGACCACCCAGTCGGCGAACGCACCCGGCAGGCCGGCGAAGCCGAGGAAGCGGACGAACAGGAAGACGCCCCAGATCAGCGTGAAGATCATCGCGGTGAGCTTGGCCGTTTCCATCAGCGCTTCGCGGAGCCTGCCGCGCATTTCGCCGAGCGCTCGCTCGCGCCAGGCCCTCAGCACGTAGAAGCAGAACACCACCATGGCGCCCAGCGCGCCGGCCTCGGTCGGGGTCGCCGAGCCGGTATAGAGCGCGCCGAAGATCACGCCGATGACGATGAAAATCGGCAGCGTGCCGGGAAGGCTCTGGAAACGTTGGCGCCAGGTGAAGCCGCCGATCGACTGGCCGAACTCGGGGCGGATCTTGCACATGCCGATAATCAGCGCGGCGTAGATCAGCGCCGACACGATGCCCGGCAGGAAGCCGGCCAGCAGCAGCCGGCCGACCGATTCCTCCACGATGATCGCGTAGACGACGAGGATCGCCGATGGCGGTATCAGCGAGGCCAGCGTGCCGCCCGCCGCGATCACGCCCGCGGTCAGCCGGCGGTCATAGTCGTTGCGCAGCATGTCCGGGATCGCCACCCGGGAGAACACCGCCGCCGTGGCGGTCGATGCGCCGGAGACCGCGGCGAACCCGGCGGTCGCGAACACGGTCGCGACCGCGAGCCCTCCCGGGACCCAGCCGAACCAGCGGCGCGCCGCCTCGAACAGCCGCGAGGTGAGCCCGGCATAGAAGGCGAGAAATCCGATCAGGATGAACAGCGGCAGGACGGACAGCGGGTAGGTGACGGTCTTCGAATGCGGGATCGTGCCGGCGATCGCCCCGGCTATGCTCCAGTTCTTCAGCGCGAGCAGGCCGAGAAAGCCGGTCAGCGCCGCGGCGACGAAGACCCGGACCCCGACGATCACCAACGCGATCAGGAGGCACACCCCGAGGATGCCGATGGTGAAATTGTCGAGGCCGAACATCGTTAGTTGCCCCGCGCTATGTCTTCTTCGGCATGGCTGATTTCCTCGGCCGCGGCCTGTTCGACGTCCCTCAGCAGCGGCACCGCTACCGGCTCGCCGTCCGGATGCAAGGCAAGGCGAAGATAGCCCGCCATCTGCAGCACAAGGCGGAGCAGAAGAACGGATAGCGCGACCGGAACCGCCAGCTTGGCCGGCCAGGTGACGATCTCGATGTCGATCGTCGAGTCGCCGAAATCGAAGGCGCGTTCGAAATGACGATAGGCATAGGGAATCAGCACCGCGACGATGAAGATGGCGAGCGCGGTGCCTACCGCCTCGGCAATCCACAGCGCCCTTCCCTTGAAGCGGGCGACGACGAGTTCCATCCGGACATGGCCGCCGACCCGCTGCACGAAGGAGATCGCGAGCACCGCGAACCCGACCATCGAGACCTCGACGATGTCGATATAGCCGAAGATCGGCGCGCGGAAGACGGTGCGGAGAAGGATCTGGGCGACGCCCAGCAGCATCAGCGCGAAGATCAGGATGCCGGCGAGCAGGTTGAGCCGGTTCTCGACCCATCCGAGCCAGAGATCGGCGCGTGCGAGGCCGCGGCTGAAGGCATCGCTCATGGCGGGACGGGTTTCCGCGGCGGGGACCCCGGGTCCGGCGCCGGACCCGGGGGGTTTCGGGAGCCGCCGCCTAGTAGGCCTGTCCGACCGCCTTGAAGATCGTCTGGATCACCCCGCGGGCGTCGAACTTGCCCTGGTTCTCCTCGATCCACTTCTCGATCACCGGCTTGCCGGCCGCGGCGCGGAACTTGGCGAGTTGAGCGTCGGAGTAACGGACCTCCTTCAGCTTCTTCTTGAGCATCGGCAGGTTCTTCTTGTCCATCGCGACATAGGCTTGGATCTGGGTCCCGATCACGTCCTCCTTCGCGTCGTCCAGCAGCTTCTTGTACTGCGCGGGAAGAGCGTCGTAGGCCTTGATCGAGAAGGCCAGCGGGCAGTCCGAGGTCCCGGGCGCCAGGTTGGCGGTATACCAGTCGGCCACTTCCGGGATCTTGTAGGCGACATGCGCGTAGGTGAAGGGGAATGAGACCGCGTTCATCGTTCCCTGTTGTATGCCGGTATAGACTTCGGTCGCGGTCGAGGTTGTCGGAGTCGCGCCCAGCACCTTCATCGCGCGGGCGACGCCGCCGCCTGCGCGCACCGTCAGCCCCTTCCAGTCGGCCAGCGTCGCCGGCGGCTTGCCTTTGCCCAGGAACTCGTATTGCGGCAGGTAGGAAGAGGTGTAGGTCATCGCGTTCCACCGCGCGAGCTCCTTCTTGACCGCCGGGTGGGCATAGACCGCGTCGCGGATCTTGCGGTTGTTGTCCCAGTCGCTCATCGGCAGGAACGGCATGGTGAGCGACATCAGCGCCGGGTTCTTCTTCGGGTGGTAGAAGTTGCAGAACATCGCCGCCTGGAACGCATCGACGGACAGCCCGTCGAGGTTCTCGCGCGATTTCGACAGCGCCCCGCCGTAATGGAGCATGATGTTCCAGTTGCCGCCGGTCTTCTCCTTAACCAGCGCCGAAAGCCGCTCGACGCCCGCCGTGAAGGCGCGCTTCTTGCCCCACAGCGAGACATCCCATTTCAGCTTGGGCCCGTTGACTTCGGCTGCCTGCGCACCCGATGCGGCGAGCCCGAGGGCCGCGAGCAGGGCCAGCCCCGTTGCACCGATTCTCGTCATTGCACCTGATCTCCCTTGTCCGAGCGGCCCGGCGGATACCCGGACCGATGGAATCAATCTAGCCCAATTCACCGTGAAGTCGACCCGCTCCGTGAGCATGTCACGGGATCGTTATTGGCCCCGGAGCGCCGGCATGACGTGCTCGGCGAACAGTTCGACCGAGCGCGTCGTCTCCTCCAGCGTGAGGTCGCCGAACGCCATCTGGCCGACCAGGTAATCGGCCTCCGCGACCGCCATGCGCTCGGCGAGGAACGCGGTGACCGTCCCCGGGTTTCCCGCCACCGCGCGGCCCTGCTCCGCCATCTCGTCGAAGGTCGGCGGTCGCTGATGTTTGGGCGGTTCGGTGTCGTGGCGGACGAACAGGTAGTTGAAGCTCTCGTGCCAGACCGGGTAGGCGCGCCGGGCGGCGTCGAGCGCGCCGCCGTCGGTCTCGCCGACCACCACGAACAGACCGAGCCCGACAAGGCCGGGGGCGCTGTCGGCGCCGTGCTCCCCGGCCCATGCGGCGCGGTAGCTGCGCGCGAAGGTGCCGGTCTCCTCGGCGCTGTCGAGGCTCACGATATGGCAGCCTATACGCGCCGCCCGCGCCGCGCTTTCCGTCGCGTGAACGCCGTACCAGAGCGGCGGGTGGGGTTTCTGGTAGGGCTCCACCAGGAGCGGGATGTCGTCGAAGCTGATGTACTTTCCCCGGTGATCGAGCCTGCCGGTCGCGAGCCCGTTCAGGATGATCTCGAGATACTCGCGGTAGACCGGCTCCGCCTCCGCGTGGTCGTTGCCGAAATAGGCCGACTCGATCGCCGAGGCGCCGCGCCCGAAGCCGATCTCCAGCCGGCCGCCGCTCATCTGGTCCAGCATGCAGATCTCCTGCACCAGCCGGAGCGGGTGGTAGAGCGGCAGCGCGAAGACCAGCGGGCCGAAGCGAAGCGTCTCGGTCTGCGTCGCCACCGCGCTCAGGAACAAATTGGGCGACGGCGCCATGCCGAGCGGCGTCGAATGATGCTCGGCGATGTGGTAGCTGCGGAAACCGGCCCGCTCGAACAGGCGGATCAGCGTCAGCCGGTCGGCGTAGTAGGCATCGAGCGGCTGCCCCGTCGTGTCCAGATGGTCGAATATCCCGAATTCCACGCGGTCGTCCTCCCGGGCCCGGAGCGCATCGCGCCCCGAGGATTGTTGCAGGGGACCGCCCAACCATCAATCATGGCCCGGTACCGCCGAGTTGGCAGGCGGCCCCATGAGCGGAGGACGCACGATGGCCACGAGTCCCACGCCCCCCGGGATACGCAGGATCGTCACCGGCCACGGCGGCGACCGCGTCGCCCGCGTAATCGAGGACGGCTTCGCCGCCAACGCCAAGCAGGCCGGCAACGGCGCGGTCTCGACCCTGATCTGGTCCACCGACCGGACGCCGGCGGACATCGCCGTCGGTACCGATTTCGAGGATATGGGCGCGCGTATCATAGGCACCCAGCCCCCGCCGTCGGGCTCGCGGTTCGCCGTGATCGAGTTTCCGCCCGGCGCGCCGACCGCGATGCACCGGACGGAATCCATCGACTACGTGATCTGCCTCGCCGGCGAGATCGACATGGACATGGACGATTCGACCGTCACGATGCGGGCGGGCGACGCGATGGTCCAGCGCGGCACCAACCACTCATGGGTCAACCGCTCGTCCGGGCCCGCCCGGCTCGCCTTCGTGCTGATCGACGCCGAACCGCTCGGCATCGGCGAACCGGTGAGGGCCGGGCAAAACGCCGGAGACAACGAATGAAACCCCAGAGGATCCCCGATCTGCGCCCTGACGAGATGAACGAACGCCAGCGCGCCCTGTTCGAAGCGATCGCGGGCCCGCGCGGCGGCGTCGTGCGGGGGCCGTTCGCGATCTGGCTGCGCCATCCCGAACTGGTGGAAAAGGCGAACGCGTTCGGCAACCATTTGCGCGACGACACGTCGCTGTCGAAGGGCCTGTCGGAGCTCGCGATCCTGGTTACCGCGCGGTTCTGGGGCGCGAGCTACGAATGGTTCGCGCATGAGGGCCAGGCCGCCGCCGCGGGCGTCGCTCCCGATGTCATCGAGGCGATCCGCAGCGGCGAAGAGCCCCGCCTGGACGACCCCGAGGCCGCGATCGTCTATGAGGTGAGCCGCGAGATCTACCGGTCGAAGGAAATCCCGAACGAGACCTACCGCAAGGGCATCGAGGTTCTCGGCCGGACCCGGATGATCGACCTGGTCGCGATCCTCGGTTTTTACACCATGGTCGCGATGACGCTGAACGCCTTCAACGCGCCGCTGCCCGAGGGCGCGGCCGACCCCTTCGCGTGAGGCCGGAAAGAGAGAGATGGCAAATTACGATCCGAAAGCGCATCCGCTCATTACCTTCCACGATCGCGTCGCCGCGTTCCGCGAAGGCTCCGACACGCCGCGCGCCTTGCTCGAACGCTGCATCGAGGCGATCGAGGCGCGCGAGGACGAGATCATGGCCTGGGCCCGGTTCGATCCCGAAGGCGCGCGCAAGGCGGCGGATGAATCGACCGCCCGCTACCGGGACGGCGCTCCGCTATCGCCCGTCGACGGGTTGCCGATCGGCATCAAGGACCTCATCGACACCGTCGACATGCCGACCGAGTACGGCTCGACGCTGTTCGCAGGCCACCGCCCGAAACAGGACGCGGCGGTCGTGCTCGCGCTCCGGGAAGGCGGGGCGGCGATCCTCGGCAAGACGGTGACCGTCACCTTCGGCGGCGGCGACCCGGCGAAGACGCGGAACCCGCACGACACGAGCCGGACGCCAGGGGGCTCGTCCAGCGGCACCGCCGCGGCGGTCGGCGCGCCCACGATTCCGGCCGCGATCGGCACCCATGCGCGCGGCTCGACGATCCGCCCGGCGAGCTTCTGCGGCGCCTACGCGCTCAAACCCACCTTCGGGGCGATCAACCGGCAGGGCGTGTTCTCCGCCGCCGACAGCATGGACCATCTCGGGACCTTCGCCGGGTCGCTCCGCGACGTCTGGATCGTCGCCCGCCACATGGCGCGTCTGGCCGGCGGCGATCCCGGTCATCCGGGGCTCTACGGCGGGGCCGCCCCGCCCGCGCCCCGCAAGCCGATGCGGCTGGTCCGGCTGGAGATGGCGGGATGGGCCCGGACCGACGACGCGACGAAGGCCGCGTTCGAAGAGGTCGTGGCGGGCCTCGCCGCTTCGGGGGTGGAAATCTTCGCAAAGGGCGACGATCCGACGATCGACGAATACGAGGCGCTTCTCGCCCGAATGCCGGAGCTCTGGCGCGACCTCTACCGCTTCGAGATGCGCTGGCCGATGCTGCAATACCTTGCCCTCTATCCGGACGACGTGCCGCCCCGGCTGAAGCGCGGGCTGGAAGAGGGGGCGGGGCTGACGCAGGAGACCTACCGCGCCGCTTTGGTCCGGCGCGCCTACGCCAGGAACCTCCACTCCGAGCTTGCCGAACGGGCCGACGGGTTCGTGACGCTGGCCTCGCCCGGCCCCGGCCCGGTGGGGATGGACCAGGGCAGCGCGATCTTCAACGAGCCGTCCTCGGTCATGGGCGCGCCGGCGCTGTCGCTGCCCCTGATGGCGGTGGACGGCGTGCCGGTGGGCGTACAGCTGATGGGCCGGATCGGCGGCGACGAGGCGCTCACCGCTTGCGGGCTATGGGTCGCCGAGCACGTCCTCGGCCGGCCGGCGTAGGTCCAGCCCTCCCCCGACCCCTCCCGCAAGCGGGAGGGGAGAAGGCAGGGAGGAGTCGCGGAGCGAGTCCCCTCTCCCCCGCGGGGAGAGGGTTAGGGTGAGGGGCCCCGCTCAGGTAATCGTCGGCGCGACCTCCGCCCGCCAGTCCTCGACCGGGCGGAAGGAGTCCTCGCCGCCGAACCTCGCCCTGGTGACTTCGTGGATCTCCTCGTCTGAGAGCGAGAAGTCCAGCACCTCGCGCTGGGGCTGCTGGACGTACCACGGCGTGTCCATGAACACCTCCAGCCGGTTGCCTTCCGGGTCGCGGAAATAGATCGACCACGCGTTGCCGTGATCGGTGGGGTCGAACCCGTCCACGCCCTCGGCCGTCAGCGCGTCGTGATAGACGCGGAGGTCGTCGAGCGACGACACCTTGAACGAGATCTGGTTGATCGTGTTGTAGGACTCCGCCGGCCGCCCGGTGATGAACACGATCTGGTGGTGATGCCCAGCGTTGCGGCTGAGGAACGCCATCCGGCTCTCGCCGAAGTCTCCGCCGTCGGTGATCTTGAAGCCGAGCACCCGGCGGTAGAAATCCGTCATCCGGTCGAGATCGGTCACGTACACGCCGATATGGCCCATCTCGAATCTGGGAGCATCCGTCATCGCGGTTTCCTTTCTCTCGCGCCGACAGTCCGTGCGGTTTTCTTAACCGACCGCGGCGCAAAAGACAAAGGCGTCGGGCAGTACCGCGAGCCGGTTCGCCGCTCCGCCGTGCTGGCGCGGCACCGGCCGGAATGCCGCATGGGGCGATTTCGGCTGCTGGACGGCGGGTTTGGAGGCAGTCCCAGAAGGGAGAAAAAAGTCCATAAAATCAGGTCATTACGCATAAAAATATCCGTATAAGGTATTTTTCTCTTGACCCGGGACGCGTTTCGGGGTATATTTCGCACAGTCGAGAAGTGGGGGCGCCGGAGCTTCCGGCGCCCCTTTTCTTTCCCGCACCCCCACATCGCAAACGGAGCACCCCCCGATGGACGATCGGCCTCTCGGATATCTCGAACCCGTCGAGACCGCCAGCGTATGGAAAAGCGAGGCGGGCGATTTCGTGCCCTGGCTCGCCGCGCCGGTAAACCTGCGCTGTCTCGGCAACGCGCTCGGGCTCAAGCTCGAACCGGTGGCGCGGGAAAACCCGGTCGGGATTTTCCGCGCCGATCTCCTGTGCCGCGACCGCGACACCGGGGCCGCGGTGGTGGTCGAGGCCCAGCTCGGATCCTCCGACCACCGTCATCTCGGCCAGATCCTGACCTATGCCTTCGGTCTCGGGACCCGCGCCGTCGTCTGGATCGCTTCCCGTTTCCACCCGGAACACCGGCTCGTTCTCGACCGGATCAACGAGGTCGGCGCCTCCGAGCTGGGGTGCTTCGCCGTCGAGGTGGATCTGTGGAAGATCGGCGCGTCGCCCGCCGCGCCCCGGTTTACCGTCGTCGCCGAACCCCGCGATTGGCCCTTCCCCGTCGCCGACTGGCCCGACGACCGGACCGCCGCGGCGGATGCCGCGCACCCGCGGCCGTCCGAAGACAGCCCGCTCAGGGCCTGGCGCAAGCGCACCGGCCTGTCGATGAAGCAGCTGGCCGCCGCCGCCGGCATCAGCTGCGCCTACCTGTCGCATATCGAGATCGGCAGGAAGCCGGGCACGCCGGAGATGCGCGCCGCCATCGCCAGAGCGCTCGCCGCGGCCGGCGGCACCGACCCGTTCGTGCCGCCCCGCGCCATGCAGACCGACGTCGGCGAGCGGAGGGGAACGGAAGCATGACCGCCTCCAGCGGGCGCGCCCTTGTCCCGCCCTCCCTCCGACTTCCCCTCGTCATGCCCGGACTTGTTCCGGGCATCCACGTCCTTCCGCCGCCTCGTCCGCTCCCGGCTCACACCGCGATGCCGCAAGACGTGGATATCCGGAACAAGTCCGGGCATGACGACAAAGAGGGCGGTGGGACGGGGCGGCGTTCCCGTCGCCGAACGCACCAGCCCACCGCCCGTCAACCTTTCGGGGTAATCCCCTAAAAAAACGCGATCGTCCGCATCTCGATGCTCTCGCGCTCCGGCGCGCCGTCCGGGGTGTGCGGATCCTCGAAGGCGGTGTGGGCGGTGAAGCGGGCGCGGCCGTCGTTCTCGGAGTCGTAGACCTTGAACACCAGCGCCTCGTCGCGGGTCATGCGCGGGAAGTAGTACCACTTGTGATCGGGCGCCCAGGAAACCTGGTAGGTCTCGCCCACCCGGTCGGGATAGCGGCGTTCGGAAGCGACGAGGTCTTTCGGCGCCAGGCTGCGCGCGTCGGCGATGGCGAGCGGGTGGGATTCGATGGGCTTCGTGATCGCGCGCCACACCTGGACGATGGCGAAACGGCGCTTCAAGAGCTCCTCCGCCTCGTCGGGCAGCAGGTCGCGGACGCGCTGGGGGCCCGACCATTCGGTGTAATCGTTGTGCACCTGGGTGACCGGCTCGCGGACCTTGCGCGCCTCGCGTGTCTCCTCGCTGCCCGAGCGCAGCGTGTGGTCGAAGATCAGCACCCGCCTGGCGCCGGTCTCCCGCTTGATGAGTTCCTCGACCTCCGGGTAGTAGGTGGACGCCAGATCCTCGGGGTTGAAGAAGTCCCCGGTCGCCGTCTCGTGGTCGACGAAGACGAACCCGGTCTCCTCCAGCGAGAACGCGTCGCGCAACGGCCGCCCGTTGCGGATCGTCATCTCGCGCGTCTCGTATTTGCCGGTTCGGACACGGGCCATGTTGCCCGTCTCCATGGTCCGGTTGACCGGCTTCACGCCGGTATCGACGACGTAGTTCAGCGCGGCGGTCACGGCGTCGATCGCGGCGGTGTCCGGCATGGCGTTGCTCCCCGTTCTTACCGTTCCGATTTCATCGCAGCGACATAGGACGATGCGTCCGCGCGGGCAACCCGCCCCTCGATACGGCGCTGGCGCGCCTGCTCGGGATGAGGAGAAATTGCGGCCGACAACAAAATCTCCCTCATCCTGAGTAGCGGCGAAGCCGCGTATCGAAGGGGCTTATCCGGATAGTTTGACGTGCGTCCGCCCTCCCCCGGCCCCTCCCGCAAGCGGGAGGGGGGAAGGCAAGGAGCGCCCGGCGACACCAGGTAAGGCGGACGCGCGCTACGCCAACGGCGGGCGGCGGTCGGTCGTCGGGTGCGCCGCCTCGTAGGCCCGTGCCGCGCGCAGCACCGTGGCCTCGTCATGGTACTGGCCGACGATCTGGAGTCCCACCGGGAGCCCCGCCTCGGTGAAGCCGCAGGGAACCGACATCGCCGGCTGGCCGGTCAGGTTGAACGGGTAGGTGAAGGGCGACCATTCCATCCAGTTTTCCGGGTCGTAGCCGTCCGGCGACAGCCGCCCCGTCTCGAAGGGCGGCACCGCCATGGTCGGCGTGACCAGAACGTCGCAAGTCTCGAGGAACTGCTTGGCCGCGCGCGAGAACGCGACGCGCCAGTCGATGGCCTCCATGTATTCGGCGCGTCCGATTTCGCGCGCTTGTTCGAGTATGGGAAGGATGCCGGGGTCTATCAGGTCGCGCTGCTCCGGCGTCAGGTTCCTGAGCGCGTGCGAGATGCCGGAGAAGAAGTGGATCCGGAAACACTCGCTCGGATTCTCGAAAGGCACGTCGACCTGCTCGACATCGGCGCCGAGCGCCTCCAGCGCCCCGGCGGCCTTCGCGGCCAGCCGCGCCACTTCGGGATCGACCCGCCCGTAGCCCAGCGTCGGGCTGAAGGCGACGCGGAGTCCCCGTACGCCGTCCTCGATTCCGTCCCGGAAGTCGCGCCCGTCCCAGGGCAGGTTCGCGGGATCGCGCGCGTCCGGTTTCGCCATGACGTTCAGCATTAGCGCGGCGTCGGCCACCGTCCGCGTCATCGGGCCGATATTGCTGAGCGTGCCGGCCGCGCTCAACGGGTAGTTCGCGACCCGCCCGTAGGACGCCTTGATCGCGACCAGGCCGCAGAAACTGCCGGGAATGCGGACCGAACCGCCCGCGTCGGTGCCGATCGCCGCGTTGCCGATGCCGGCCGCGAGCGCCGCCGCCGACCCGCCGCTCGACCCGCCGGGCGTCATGGCGAGGTTCCACGGGTTCCGCGTGATGCCGGTCAGCGGGCAGTCGTTGACGCCCTTCCAGCCGAATTCCGGCATCGTGGTCTTGCCGATGACGATCGCGCCGGCTTCCCGGACGCGCGCGACCGCGGGCGAATCCTCGGTATCCGGCGTGCCGGGATCGGACAGCTTCGAGCCCCGGAGCGTCGCCCAGCCGGTGGCGAGGATGGCGTCCTTGACGGTGATCGGCACGCCGTCGAGGGGGCCGGCCGGGGCTCCCTCCGCCCAGCGCCGCTCCGCCTGCCGCGCGGCCCCCAGCGCTTCGTCTTCGTCGAGCAGGTGGCAAAACGCGTTGAGGTCCGCTTCGTGGCGGTCGATGCGCCGATAGGCGGTCCGCACCGCATCGACCGGGGACAGCCGTTTCGTTTCGAACGACGCGACCAGATCGGTCAGCGCCATGAAGGCGGTGGTTTCGGTCATCGGAGCCTCGCGCTGTCGGGCCGCCGCCCGGCGGACGGCCCGGGGTTTCGGTCGTGCCTCACTTTGAAATCCGGCCTGTCATGGCCCGGCCCGGCATCCTATATGCTTCGCGGGAAGCATGGGAGACCGTCATGAATGGCAGTGCCGAGTTGGAGGAATTCGTCGATGAGTCGATTCGCAAATCGAGCGAGCATGGCTATCTTCCCACCGCCTTTGTCGGGATGCGCGGTCGCCTCGGGACGGTAGGCGCGATCGATCGCCTGGTGCGGAACGGGGACATTCAGAGTGGCTTCAAACGGCTGGAGGCTCTGGGGCTTCTGGAGTGGACTGTCGAGACAGCCGTATTGCAGTTCCCCGGCGAATTCTCGAGGGAGGTTCGAGAGGCTGCTGAATGGAGGCTCTCGCAAGCAAGATCGGGAGAACGGAGTCCCTGAAGGGCCGCACGCGCATAGGCGTCCCGTCGACCGGCCCGGTCGATCAAAATCCCGGCAGCCGAGGCGACTCGTGGCCCGAGACTTCCGGCAAATCGTATGGATCGGGAACGGTTCTATTTCGTCGTGCTCGTTCTCTTACCTCTTTGAGTTCCTTGCCGGCTGTATAATACCTACCTCGCTTCTCTCCATGCGGGATCAGGATTTCTAAATCGGTCAAGACCCTCAAATCCCGACCGGCGACGTACGAGCTTGCTTCGGTCTCATTTTGATATCTTGAATTGGTCACTCGGATTCCGAGCGCGGCGTTGAATAGCGGTATTGTCATCCTTTCAATTAGTCCCTCTCGTTCAATGAGTTTTTCTATACTGTTGAAAACGGACTCGTACTCTTCAAATCGTCGGATGAACGTATGCGCTTGCTGATAGTGCGCCTTAAGGCAGAATCTGACCCATGGGAGCGCGGAATTCGCCGGGTTCCATCCCCCTTTCCCGACTTCATCAAGAACGTGGTAATACTCTTGAGTATTGCGACCCAGCCACTCTTCGATGCTGGAGAAGAGAGGATGTATAAGTCCTTCCCGTGCGAGCACCAAAGTTTGTAGGGCTCGGGCCGTTCGCCCGTTACCGTCCCGGAATGGATGAATCATTGTCAAATTCAGATGTGCCATAGCCGCAGCTACAACGACTGACTGGTGGTTTTGGTTGTCGAGGTAGTCCACCAACTCACGGACCAGCGGGTCGACTTTTTCAACATCCGGTGCTTCATACACGATCGCTCCGCTCTCCTGGTTCACCACATTGACCGCCCCAGGCCTCCACTTCCCCGGATATGCCGACAAATCAAACTGCGTCATCATAAAATGCAGGCTTTTCAGAAATTGCTTGCTGAATTCAAAGAAGGGATCTTCGGCCGCCTGTATGATGTAGGTCAATGCGTCCCTGTAGCCATTGATGGCGGCCCAAGTCTCCGTCTTCTCGTCCAAGGGAGGTTCATCTTCTACCGCGGCCATGGCTTCGTCCATCGAGGCGTTGTATCCCTCGATTGCATTCGACCCCTGAATCACACGCGCAAGGGTGCTTTTCCGAAGGGTTCCGTACCAACGGCGGGGGTTGTTCTGCGTAGGAATTTTCAGACGTTTCCTTTGATTCTTAAGGATTTCCAGCACCCTGTGGTCTTCCGCCGACAAGGTGGGTTCAGTGAAGATCATGCCCGATATCCATTTTTATATTGGCAATTTGCAGATATATATCTTGCAATTTGCAGAAGTCAATCTATATTTCTGGCATGAACAAGCTCGCATTCACGACCCGCAAGCTGATCGTCTAGTGCCTGGTGGAAGGCCAGAGCATCCGCACCACAGCCCGGCCAGCCGATGTCTCCAAGAACCCGTGGCCAAGCTACCGATCGACGCTGGCAAGGCCTGCGTCGACTATCGGGACAAGGCGCTGCGCGATCTGTCATGCCGGTGCATTCAGGTCGAGGAAATCCGGTCCTTCATCCACGCGAAGGAAAAGAACGCAGCTGGCGCCAAGCCCGTCTCGACGGAAGCCGGCGACGTCTGGACCTGGACGGCGAATTGCGCGGACACCGAGCCGGTTCCGTCATGGCGGGTCGGGGCTCGCATTTCGGCGCGCCGGCATCGCTCGTCGCCGTCGCCGGTGTCGCCCCGGTTTCCTCCAACGTCATGCCCGGACTCGTTCCGGGCACCCACGTCCATCCACCACCTCGCCCGCTCCCACGCTTGACGCGTTGCCCGACCCGTGGATGCCCGGAACGAGTCCACTGCTGTCCGGTTTAACTTCGGGACGGACTCTGTGCCGAAGGGCGAGACCGTCTTCGCCCCCTTCTTGTCACCCCGGATTTGTTCCGGGGTCCAGGCCTGCCCCGGACTCCGTTCCGGGATCCGGGGAAAGCCGGGCGAGAGCGATGCCTGACAGTCTGGACCCCGGAACAAGTCCCATAAGCGCTAACTTGTTATGGGTTGAAGTGGGTGGCGCGTTGAGGTCTGCGGCGTCTGGGCGGTTCGGCGAGGGCTTTTGCGATGTCGTTCCACTCGTCGATCGTGCGGGCGAGGCCGAACTCCGGCTCGACGGCCCGGCGGATCTGGTTGAGGACGAAGCGGAACTCGCGCCACGGGCTATGGGGTCTGCGGCGGCGCCAGGTCGTATCCCCAGGGGGAAACGGCGCGGGCGTGGTCGACCAGCTTGTCGGCGAGCAGCGCCACCAGGAGCTTTCCGTAGAGCCAGGCGCGGGCGCTGTCGTCGTCGCGCTTGGGCAGGTGGCCCAGGCGGGCCAGCGACTTGAGGCGTTTGAAGACCAGCTCGACCTGCCAGCGCAGGCGGTACCATTCGAGAACCTCGCGGGCGCTGAAGGACTCTTCGCGAAACGTGGTGAAGACGATGACATAATCGGCGAAGGCCAGCGTCGCGGGGCGGACCTTGCTGCCCTGCCGCCTCGCCTCGCGGCGCGCCCTCTTGCGCGCCCGTGCGGCGGCCTGCGTCGACTTGCGCACCGCGCAGATGCGGCCGTGCACCGCATTCTCCCCGGCGGTCGCCACCGGCCACCACCCGACAGCCCCGGCGCGGGTCAGCCCGGACACCGCCGCGAGAAGATCGAACGGCGCCCCCTCGGGGGTCCGCAGCGGCAACGCGCCGGTGTTCACCCGCACCGCGATGCGCCCGCCCGCCGCCGACGCGTGGCGGAGCCCCGCCGCCGTCGCGTAGCCCCGGTCGGCCAGGATATGGTCGCCCGCGCAGACCGGAAACCGCGCCAGAACTTCCGCGCTGCCTGCGCCGCGCGTCGGTGTCACCTCGAAGAAATCGCAGCTCAGAGAGGACAGGCACAGGCTGTAATGCACCCGCCACACCGAACCCGTCCGCCCGGGCTCGCGCACCGTGGTGGCGTCGAACGCGCGCACCCGCAAGCCCGGCGCCGCCGCCCGCGCCAGGCCGCGTTCGCGGAACAGCGCCACGCACAGACCGTGCAGCCAGCTCGAGGACTTGCGGAGCCGCTTCAGAAGCGCAACGTCCGACAACTCCGCCAGACCCGCCTTGCGCGCCCGCAGCGCCGTCTTGCGCAGCGAGTGACCGCAGCCCAGATGCAGCAGAAGAACCCGCAGCGCCGCCTCCGCAGACTTGTCCTTGCGCAGACCCTTCAGCGCACCGGTCGAACGCCCCAGCTCTTCCCAGCCGGCCGGCAGAAAAGACCGCAGAACCGCCCAGTCCTCGTCCATCCCACGCCTCCGAGCCCAAACACCCGGAAACCCTAGACAAAATGACCGCCACAAACAAGTTAGCGCTTATGGGAACAAGTCCGGGGTGACAGCAGAGGACACGAACGGGCGGTGCGGGCATCCCGCGATCCGAGCCGCGATGCGGACGATACGCCGATAACCCGCTCGTGCCCAAGCCTCGCGCCCCGTCCGCAAGAATTAAACCGGACAGCGGTGGAACGTGTCCGGGCATGACGGAAGAAATGTAGCGGTCCTCTCGCCCATCAAGTAGTCGGGATAATCGCCAATTCAGGGACGACCCGCGTCCGGCGAATCGGTTGCAGCCGACCGGCGACGCCCACCATGCTCAACCGGTCAAGAACTGCGGCGAGCCGAAGGACGCAGAGAAGCGGTACAGCCCGCCGGTCCGTATCTGGGTCCGCAAGCGCCGTGCCGAAGCCCGCCCCGCGCGGCCCCTGCGGGAACGGAATTTCAAGGAGATGCACCGCTCACGCCGGGGTTCGGTTGACTTGCCCGCGGGCGCGCAGGAAGATCGGTCCGGTACAAGAAGAATTGTTGTTGGAATCCTGCAACCCGCAAGGCCCGCAACCCGCAAGGGATGCGGCAACCGGTCCGACCAAGGAGGCGAGCATGAAGCTGGCGAGACTCGTATTCGGGAGCGTAATCCTTTCCTTCGCGCTTACCGCCCTGCCGGCGGCGGCGGAGAGCGTGTCGTGGAAATCGGTCACCGCGTTTCCGCGCAAGCATCCGTTCAACCCGCCGCTTGACGACTTCGCCAAGCGGGCGGCGCAGTACTCGAACAACGAAATCAAGATCCGCTATATCGGCGGACCGGACGTGACGCCGGTCGACCAGCAGATGAAGGCCGTGGCCCGCGGCGTGATCGACGTCTATTACGGGCCGATGTCCTATTTCCTCGGCGAGATCCCCGAGATCCAGGCCTTCAACGGCTCCAACCTGCACGCGATGGAAGTCCGCTCGACCGGCGGGCTGGCGCTGATGAACGAGCAGGTGCGCCGGCGCCTCAAGGCGGAGCTGCTGGGCTATTACGGCTCCGGCTACACGTTCTACGTCTATCTCACCGAGAAGCCCAAATTCGCCGCCGACGGCGTGCCCGACTTCAACGGAATGAAGATCCGCGGCGTGGCGATCTACCGCGAGTTCCTCAAGCGGTTCGGGGGCAGCGCGGTGCCGATGCACGTGGCCGAAATGTATTCCGGCCTGGAGCGCGGCCTGGTCAAGGGCGCGGCGTGGATCGGTCCCGGCGTGACCAATTTCGGCTGGGACAAGTTCCTCAAATACCGGCTCACCCCCGCCTACTGGCAGGGCGACATCATCATCGCCGCAAACAAGGCCAAGTGGGACAAGCTGTCGACAGCGCACAAGCGGGCGATGACCCGGGCGGCGATCGAGTCCGAGATCTGGGCGCACAATCTGTTCGCGAAGATGAGCGCCGACGAAAAGGTCAAGCTCAAGAAGCGCGGCATGGTCGATATCGACCTCAAGGGCAAGGCGGCGGAGATCTATCTCGACGCGGCCTACGATATCGGCGTGTGGCAGGCGCTCGCCAAGAACAAGATCCCGGCGGCGACGATCGAGGACTTCAAGTCCAAGCTGTTCCGCAAGTAGCAGTGCCGGATGCCGGCACCCGCCATGCCGCGCGATGCGTAACCTTGGACGGGCTTACGACGCGGTGATCACGGGGCTGGCCGTCCTCGGCGGCTTCGTGCTCTCCGCGATCTTTCTCGCCATCGTCTACGACGTGACGGTGCGCACGGCCGGCATCCCGTCGCCGCTGTGGACCGTCACGCTCGCGGAATACGGGCTCCTGCACTCGACGCTCTACGCCACGCCCTGGGTGCTCAGGCGCAAGAGCCACGTCTTCATCACCATTTTCATCGGCCGCCTCAAGGGCGCGCCCCGCCTCTGGGTCGAACGCCTGGTCTATGTCGCGGGAATTTCGATCTGCCTGCTGCTCGCCTGGTACTCGCTCACCGTGGTGATCGCCGAATATATCCGCGGCTTCGAGGACATCCGCTCCTTCGCGATGCCCGGCTGGATCGTCACCGCGCCGGTGCCGATCGCCTTCTTCCTGCTGGCGACCGAGTTCGCCCGTTTCCTGTTCGGACCGGACTCGATGTGGGCCGGCGACAAGGCCGCCGCCGAAGGCTTCTGAGATGGAGTGGTACACCGCCGGTATCCTGATGCTCGGCCTGGTGGTCGGGCTGATGGCGCTCTCGATTCCCGTCGCCTTCGCCTTCCTGATCGCCAACGTGGTCGGCGCGGTCGTCTTCATGGGCGGGGTCGCCGGCATCGAGCAGCTGATCAACAACGGTACGCGGTCGATCTCCAACTTCCTGCTGATCCCGGTGCCGCTGTTCATCCTGATGGGCGAGCTGTTCTTCCACTGCGGCATCGCCGAGCGCATCTTTTCCACCCTCGACCGGGTGTTCGGACGGGTGCCGGGGCGGCTGTCCTACATGGCGGTCGCCGGCGGGACGATATTCGCCGCGCTGTCGGGCTCGAGCATCTCGACGACCGCGATGATGGGCTCCTCGATGGTGCCCGAGATGACCCGGCGGGGTTACAAGAAGCACATGTCGATGGGGCCGATCCTGGGCTCCGGCAGCCTCGCCATCCTGATCCCGCCATCCGCGCTGGTCGTGCTGCTCGGCAGCCTGATGGGGGCGCTGACGACGATCGATATCGGACGGCTGCTGATCGGCGGCGTCGTGCCGGGGCTGATCCTGGCGACGTTCTACGCCATCCTGATCTTCGTCCAGGTCAAGTTCGATCCCGACGCGGCGCCCCTCTACGACGTGGAGGCCGCGAGTTTCGGCACCAAGATCCTGCTCACCGCGGTCAACATCCTGCCGCTCGGCTTCGTCTTCTTCTGCGTCGTCGGGCTGATCCTGATCGGCATCGCCACCCCCTCGGAGGCGGCCGCCTTCGGCGTCGTCGGGGTGCTGGTGCTGGCCGCCGCGTTCCGCGTCCTCAACTGGCGGGTGGTCCGCAAGTCGATCGAGGGCACGCTGGTGGTGACCACCATGGTGTTCATGATCCTGATGGCGTCGTCCACCTTCAGCCAGATCATGGCCTTCTCCGGCGCGAGCGCCGGGATCGTCGACTGGGTGACCGGGTTCGAGATGCCGCGGCTGGTCATGCTGCTGTTCATGTTCGCGGTGCTGCTCTTCCTCGGCATGTTCGTCGACCAGATCTCCCAGATGATGTTGACCATCCCGATATTCGTGCCTCTAGCCATCTCTCTCGAGTTCGACCCGGTTTGGTTCGGGATTATCGTCGTGCTGGCGCTGGAGATTTCGACCACCACGCCGCCCTTCGGGCTGCTGCTGTTCGTGATGATGGGGGTCGCGCCGCCGGGGACGACGTTCTCGCAGGTCGTCTATGCGGGGCTCCCCTATATCGGCTGCGCCTTCGTCCTGCTGGCATTGCTGATCGCGGTGCCGGACGTGGTGCTGTTCCTGCCCGGGCTGATGGGCTGAGGAGACGGAAAATGACCGGAACCTTCCGCGAGGAGCTGCAGGGCGTCGTGGATGCGCGCCACCAGGCGGATCACCCGCTGATCGACAAATGGGCGGCGGGCGAGGCCAGGCGCGAGACCGTCGCCGGCGCAATCCGCGAGCACTGGTACTGGATCGGCAATCTGATCCCGACGGCGCTGTTCAACATATGCGCCAACGCGCCCGAAGACGTCGTCGAGATGGAGATGGAGAACTACCGCGAGGAGACCGATCCCGCCAACCCGCATGTCGAGCTGCTGCTCCGGTTCTGCGAGGCCTGCGGGATGACCCGCGAGCAGCTTGCCACCGAGCGCGGCCTGCCGACGACCGAGTGCTGGCTCGACTGGGAGCTCAACACCTCCGCGACCCGGCACTGGATCGCCGGCGTCGCCGGTGTCCATATCGCGAGCGAGGCGCAGGAGCCCAGGCTGTTCTCCAAGGTGCTGCCGGCGCTGCGCGAGACCTACGGGTTCACGGAGCACGAGCTCGAATACTGGTGGGTCCACGCCGAGGCCGATATCGAGCATGGCGGGCGCGCCTTCGAGATCCTGGTCAAGCACTGCGACACCCGCGAGAAGCAGGACATGGCGCTGCACTACGCGAGCGAGGGGGCGCGGCTCAAATACATGTTCTGGGACGGCATCAACCTCCACTACGAGGTCGGCTACCGCCTGCAATAGCCCGGGTCAGAGCTTGATCGAGACCAGCCAGGTCGCGATCGGCGGGAACGCGATGACCAGGATCAGGACGACCAGCATCGCCAGCGCGAACGGCGCCGAGCCGATGAAGATGTCCTTGAGCGTGATGTCGGGGCGCGCGAGCGTCGAGTGCACCACGTAGACCGCGATCCCGAGCGGCGGGGTCAACAATCCGATCTCGGTCGCGATCACGGTCACGATCCCGAACCACACCAGGTCGATCTGGAAGAACTGCAGCGCCGCGAGGAACAGCGGGACCATGATCAGCATGATCGAGACCGAATCGATGATGGTGCCCAGGACAATCACCACCAGGACATAGAAGGCGAGCATGCCGTAGAAGCCCGCGCCCAGATTGTCGAAGATCGCCGCCATCTCCGACGGCAGCCCCGACATCCCGAGCATCCGGCTGTACATGCTGGCCGAGCAGATCAGGAACAGCAGCGTCGCGGTGATGTTCCCGGAGTCCAGCAGCACGTTCCAGAAGCTGCGCCAGGTAAGCGCGCGCCGGGCGAGCGCGAATATCAGCGCCAGAAGCGCGCCGGCCGCGCCCGCCTCGACCGGGGTGAAGACGCCGCCATAGAGCCCGCCCAGCACCAGGAGGACCAGCGACGTGATCGGCAGCGCCTTGCGCCACAGGTCGGCGGCGCTGAGCGTTTCCTCTTCCTCGGCCCCGTCCTCGGCCACGGCGGTGTCCCGGACCGCCTGCACGGTGCGCGGGAACAGCGTCGCCATGATGTAGATCAGGCCGCAGAACGCGATCGTCAGCAGGATGCCTGGGCCGATGCCGGCGATGAACAGATCGCCCACCGACTCTTCGGCGATCAGCGCGTAGATGATCAGCAGCACGCTCGGCGGGATCAGCATGCCGAGCACCGACGACCCGGCGACGGTGCCGACGGCGAAGCGGCCGTAATAGCCGTGCCGCATCATCTCCGGGACGGCGACCTTGGAGAACACCGAGGCGGACGCGACCGAGGCGCCGGTGATCGAGGCGAAGATCGCGTTGGCGACCACGGTCGCCATGCCGAGCCCGCCGCGCACCCGGCGCAGCATGATCTGGCCGATGTCGTAGGCGTCCCGCCCCATCCCGGCGGCGGCGACCAGGAATCCCATCAGGACGAAGAGCGGGATGACCGCGAAGACGAAGTTGTTCACCGTCTTCTCGGCCGCGATCAGCAGCAGGTTGAAGGCGATCGCCGCGTTGCCGGTGATCACCCAGGCGCCGACGAAGGAGATCGACGCCAGCGTCACCGAGATGTGCATGCCGAAATAGATCAGCAGCAGCATCGCGAACACCGACACCAGGGCGATTTCGAAGGCTTCCATCTAGGGGGTTTCCGCCGGGTGGACCAGCGCCCGCGCGCTCCTCGCGGCGAGGATCAGGAACTGGAGCCCGGTGAGCGTGCAGCCGATGAAGACGACCAGCAGCCGCGGCCAGTCGGGGAAGGTGAACACGCCGACCACCCCGACATAGAAGTCGAGCTCGTAGGACCTGATCCATTTCGGCCAGGCGCCCCGCACGATCGCCCCCATCAGGGCGGCGCCCGCGAGGTAGAAGACGACCGACATGAAGTGGCCGACGCGCGGGTAGCTGGCGATCGTCCGGTTCAGCACCGTGTCCGACCGCGTCATGCTGCCCGAGCGCAGGGTGTAGGCGAGCTGCAGATAGAGGACGGCGACCACCGACATGGTGACCAGCTCGGTGGTGCCGTTGATCGGCGCGTTGAACAGGAACCGCATCGCGATGTCGGCCGCGATCGCCAGCATCATCACGAAGATCCAGGCCGAGCCGAGGCTGTTGCCCGAGATGACGAGCACCCCGAGCACACGGTCGAGGGTCTTCAGCATCGTCCCGGGCGGTTCACGCCGGCGTCCAACCCAAAGCCGTCACCCCGGACTTGTTCCGGGGTCCAGGCCTGCCCCGGACGCCGATCCGGGGGAAGCCGGGCTACAGCATTTTCCGACCTGACCGGGTCGCCGCCCTCCCCCGGCCCCTCCCGCGAGCGGGAGGGGGGAAGGTAAGGAGGAGGCGGCGAGCGAGTCCCCCCTCTCCCCCGCGGGGGAGAGGGCCGGGGTGAGGGGGACCGCTTGAGAGCGGCCCCGGTCCGGGTTCCCTGTCGGACGCGCGAGGGGATCGCGGCTACTCTTTGTCCCAGTTGCGGGTCACGAGCTGCTTCTTGTCCCGCATGTAGTCCATGTAGCTCGCCAGCATCTTGGTGCCGGGGAGCCCCGCCTTGTCCTGACGCTTGGCCCATGCCTGCGCGATATTGGGGATCGCGAAGGCCCAGGTCTTCTTCTCCGCGGCCGACAGGGCGTGGGTCTCCTGACCGTATTTCTTCTCGCAGACGCCGAGGCCCCACTTGCCGCCGCCGATGATCTTCTGGTTGGCGCCGGCCGACCACGTGGCGGAGGCCTCCTTGATCGCCGCCTGCACCTCGCGCGGGATCTTGGGCCAGGAATCCGTGTTGGCGGTGAGCAGCGCGTTGGCGACCGCCCCGAACCCGGCTTCCAGCTTGTACTTGGTGATCTCGCAGAACTTGAACCCGGCCATCGCCTGCTGCCAGAGCACGCCACCCTCGTAGATGCCGGTCTTGAGCGCGTTGTACATCGTGGCCAGGCCCTTGATCGTCACCGGCGTCGCGCCGGCCGCCGTCACCCAGGGGATGTTCGCGCCCACCGCGCCGATCTTCATGCCCTTGAGGTCGGCGAACTTGGTGATCTTCTTCCTGGTCCACAGTTCGTAGAAATCCGCCGTCCCTGTGATGCCCAGCAGCGACTGGTTGAAACGCTCCACCTGTTTCGCCATCGCCGGGTATTTCGCGTACAGATCGTTCAGCGCGTCGGTCGCGACCTGCACGTCGAGCGTGGTGAACGGGGTGACGTAGGCGATCTGGTAGAGCGACAGCTCCGACTGGTGGAACGGACCGGGCACCACGCCCAGGTCGCCGAGCCCGGACTGCACGCCGTCGAGTTCGCCGCGCACCTTGACGATCTGCCCGCCGAAGCCCTGCACCCAGGACACCTTGTATTTGCCGGTCCTGGCGAGGATCTCGTCGACCTTCGGGACGAAGTCCTTGATCGCCGCGCCGACCGGCGCGTAGTTGTGATTGTTCCCCGAGATGATGGTCAGGCGCACCTTCTCGGCGGCCTGTGCCGTCCCCAGGGCGAGCGCCGCGCCCGACAGGGCGGCGGCGATGAATCCGATCCTGCGCATGGCTTCCCCCTTCGCATGTCCTTGACCGTAACGGATCGCTCCCGCGATCTTGGCTTCGATACCACAGCAATTGCGGAAACCGGTCAAGCGCGCCGCAGTGACAGCCCGGGGCGGCGCCCGCATAATCGGGCGGCAACGAATTGCCGAGAGGCGCCCCGATGGACGCCCCCAGCCAGGATCTGACCGCGCTCGATACCGACGCCTGGCTCGCCCGGGTGGCGGAGGCCGGGCCGGTCGTCGAGTCGCTCGCCCCGGAGGCAGACCGCGCCCGGCGGCTGAGCGCGGCGGCGATGGCGGCGCTGCACGAGCAGGCGCTGTTCCGGCTTCTCCTGCCGGTTGCCTATGGCGGCGCGGAGATGACGCTGCCGGTCTTTCTCCCGGCGATCGAGGCGGTCGCGCGCCATGACGGCAGCGCCGCCTGGTGCGTTGCTCAGGGCAACGGATGCGCCTCCCTCGCCGGTTTCCTCGAACCCGCTCTGGCGCAGGAGATCTGGGGGCGGGATCCGGCCGGCGTGCTCGCCTGGGGGCCCGGCAAGGCGGAGGCCCGCGCCACAGACGGCGGCTACAGCGTCACCGCCCGCACCGGGTTCGCCAGCGGCAGCCACCACGCGACTTGGCTCGCCGCCCATTGCAACGTGTTCGAGAGCGACGGCACGCCCAGGCTCGGCGCCGGGGGCGCGCAAGAGAACCGGACTGCCCTGATCCCGGCCGATACGGTCGCGCTGTCCGACGGCTGGGATGCGGTGGGCCTGCGCGGCACCGGCAGCGACGGGTTCGCTTGCGACGACCTGTTCGTGCCCGGGGAAAGGACCGTCGTCCGCGCCACGATGATCGAGGACAGGCCCGCCATTTCCTCCCTTCACGGCATGCCGCTGATGTCGGTCTACGCCACCGGCTTCGCCGCCGTCGCGCTTGGCCTCGCGCGCGGCTTGTTCGATGCGTTCGTCGCGCTGGCGCGGGACAAGCGCCCGCGCGGCGCCCGGTTCGCGCTCAGGGAGAACCCGGCGGTCCAGGAAGAGGTCGCCCGGGCCGATGCGAGAATCCGCGGCGCCCGCGCCTTTCTCGTCGACGCGGCGGAGGCGGGGGCCGCCGATCTCGCGGCGGAGGGTCGCATGTCCGTGGATACGCTGATGACGATCCGGCTCGCCGGCACGCATGCCATCCACGAGGCCAAGGCGGCCGTCGACCCGCTTTTCGATACCGCCGGCACCGGCGCGGTCATGGCCTCCAGCCCGCTCGAGCGGCGGTTCCGGGACATCCGTGCCGTCGGTCTGCAGATGCAGGCGCGCAAGACCCATCTCCAGACCTGGGGCTCCTGGGCGCTCGGCGGGACGGTGACCTCCGACGGGGTCAATGTGGGGTGAATCGGAACCCACCTTGTGCCGCACAGCTCCGGTATCCCCCCTCACCCCGGCCCTCTCCCCCGCGGGGGAGAGGGGAATTTACGGCGCCCTCTCTATCTTCTCCCCTCCCGCCTGCGGGAGGGGCCGGGGGAGGGCGTCGCGCGCGCGGCGCAGACCGGATAGACAGGTAACGGATTGGACCGGACAATAATGGACATCGAATCTCTTCTCGACCGGCTGGACCGGCGTTTTCTGATCGATACGCTGGTCGAGCTGGCGCGGGTTCCGGCCGACGTGCCGTTGGGGACAGAGGTCTTCATCGAGCCGGACGATCCGAAGCTGGTCCACTACGTCCAGCATGTCCTGCGGCCCAGGCTCGCGTCGGCGGGCGCCCACGACCTGATCGACGTTCCGGGCAACCAGATCGTCGCGCGCTACGGGGCCGGAACCGGCGGGAAGTCGCTGCTGGTCCAGGTCTATACCCCCGTCCAGCACCACAATTTGATGGACGATCCGTGGTCCGGCAGGATCGCCTCCGGCGCCGCGTGGGGGCGCGACGAGCCCTGCGTGTTCGGCATGGGGGTCGGCCAGAACAAGTCGCACCAGGCGATCGCGCTCGCCATCCTCAAGCTGCTCGCCGACACCGGGACGGAACTCCCCGGCACCCTCTATGTCGCGATCAACAACGAGGGAAGGTCGAGCCACAAATGCTCCGAGGCGATCCTTGCCGCGCTCGATGAAAAGCCCGATTTCGCGCTGCTGATGACCGCGACGGGCGAGCGGATCTCGATGGGCAATCGCGGCCGGGTCGACGTCAACGTGACGGTGCGCGGCAAATCCGTCCATTCGAGCGTCCCCGACACCGGGCTGAGCGCCATCGAGGGCGCGTGGGAGGTTATGAGCCGCCTCAAGCGGATGACCTTCGAGGGGACCCACCCGCAGCTCGGCGGCCGCCACGTGCTGCCCTACCAGATCGCCTATTCGCCGCTCGCGCCGCACACGATCCCCGATACCGCGAGAATGCGGGTCGACCGGCGGCTGCTCCCCGGCGACGATCCGGCGGCCGCGACCGAGGAGGTGCGGGCGGCGATCGGCGACCTCTCGCCCTGGGAGGTGAGCGTCGAGCAGGGCCATCACATGTGGCCCGCGATGGTCGATCCGGAGAACCCGGCGGTCCGTCTGCTCGCCGCCGCGCATGAGTCGGTCCACGGAGAGCCGCCCGGAACCTATTACGGCCAGGGCACGTTCGACGCCGGCGGTCCCTGCGCCGCCGGGGTGCCGGCGGTAATGTACGGCGTCGGCGGCGGGACCGGCGTGCTCGGCACCGACCTGGTCGCGCTCTCCTGCCTCGACCGGGTCTCGCGCACGGTCGCGCGCACGATCCTCTCGTATCTCGGTGAGTGACATGAGCGCGGCCGTTCCCATGCGGGCGAAGTTCGGCATTTCGCTCTCCACGCGGGCGATCCTGTTCGACTGGGGATCGCTCGACGATCTGCTCGACATGGCGGAGACCGCCGAGAACTCCGGGCTCTTCCACGGCGTCTGGGTGGGCGATAATTTGCTGTCCAAGCCGCGGGTGGAGGCGGTGGTCACGCTGTCGGCGATGGCGGTGCGAACCAGCAGGGTGAAGCTCGGTACGGTCTGCCTCGCGAGCTTCCCGTTCCGCGATCCGCTGCTGTTCGCTTTGCAATGGGCGAGCCTCGACGTGTTGTCCGAAGGGCGGACGATCCTCGCCGTCTGCAATGGCGGCTCGCGCTTCGACGGTCCGCAATTCGCGCACGAGCTCGACGTTATGGGGGTCGAATCCAGCGAACGACCCGCCCGGGTGGTCGAGGGGATCGAAATCCTCCGCAAGCTGTGGGGCGACGGGAAGGCAAGCCACGCGGGCCGGTTCCGCAGCTTCGCCGATGTCGACCTCCAGCCCAAGCCGGTGCAGAACCCGCCGCCGATCCATATCGCCGTCAATCCCAAGCGCGACGACGTGCCGGAAGAGGCGATGGAACGGATCCTGAAGCGGGTCGCCGCGCACGCGGACGGCTGGCAGACCGACGGCACGCCGGTCGAGCGGTTCAGGGAGCGTTTCGACAGGATCCGGGCCCACGCCGAGGATCTCGGGCGCGATCCCGCCGGTTTCGACGGATCGCTCCACATGATGGTCAATATCGACGAGGACCGGGACCGCGCCTTCGAGGAGGCGACGACCTTCCTCGGCGCCTATTACGGCGCGGGGTACATCTCGCGCGACCAGGCCGAGACCTGGCTTGCCTACGGCTCGCCGCAGGCGGTGATCGACAAGCTCGCCGCCTATATCGAGGCCGGCTGCACCATGCCCATCATGCGCTTCGTCTCCGCCCGCCCGCGCGAGCAGCTCCAAAGGTGCATCGAAGAGGTCCTGCCGGCGTTCCGGGGCTGAGGCGGGGTCTCTCTCCAGCGACCGACGGGACGTTCTCCGCCGCGCCCCGCCCTCCCCCGGCCCCTCCCGCAAGCGGGAGGGGGGAACGCTCGGCGAGCGAGTCTCCCTCTCCCCCGCGGGGAGAGGGTCGGGGTGAGGGGGCCGCTCGGCGTGAGGGTGGGACGTCAGCCCCTCAGATAAACGGCGAGGCGGGGTCGAGGCCTAAGGCGACGCGGCCGTAGGTGGTTCCGGCCACGTCCCATTTGAGGATGATGTGGTTCGCGGCCACCCGGACGTCGCGGAACTTGCGCTGGGGGATGCTGTCGGAATAGACGCTTCTGGCGCCGCCCGCCTCGAACAGGCCTTCGACGGCGCGCTGGCAGAACCGGGCCGCGAACGCCATGTCGCGGCGGTTCCGCGCGCGCTCCGCCAGGGTCAGCGAACGCCCCTCCCGCATCGCTTCCATCGCCTCCCTCGTGTCGCGCTCGATCAGCATGCGGGCGCAGTCGATCTCGGCGGAGGCGGCGGCGATGCGGAGCTGCGTCGTGGCGTACTCGGCGACCGGGGCGCCGAAGGAGTGCCGCTCCCCGATTTCGGCGATGACGTCGTCCAGCAGGCTTTCGGCGGTTCCGAGCGCCGTGGCGCAGAAATGGAACGGGATGGTGGTGACGTGCGGCAACCGGTAGAGCGGCGGCACGTCGGGCTTGCCGCGCGCTTCCCAGCCGCCGCTCGACAGCCTGAGCGGGATCGTGCGGTGCCGCGGCACGAACACCCCGTCCGCCACCAGGGTCTTCGACCCCGTGCCGGCGAGCCCCATGACCTGCCAGTCGTCGTCGATCTCGACCTCGTCGCGCGGCACCAGGCAGAGATAGGGTTCGGGCGGCCCGTCGCCCGCCGCGATGACGCTGCCGAGAAACACCCAGCGCGCGTGGTCGCACCCGCTCGCGAAGCCCCAGCGGCCGGTCAGCCGCCATCCGCCGTCGGCGGGCTCGTTGGTGCCGGACGGGAAGAACCCGGCCGAGATCGACGCGTCCGGATCGTCGGCCCAGACCTCGTCCGCGACCCCGGGATCCATCATGCCCACGATCATCGCGTGGTCGCTGTAGACGCCGCAGACCCAGGCGGTCGAGCCGCAGCCGCGGGCGAGCGTGGCGACGACCTGGACGATCGCGTCGAACGGCAGCTCGCCGCCGCCGAGCCGCTCGGGCTTGCCCATCGCGTGGAGGCCGGCCGCCCGGATGTCGGCGATCGTCTCGTCCGGCAGGCGGCGCAAAGCTTCCGTCCCGGCCGCCCGTTCGGCGAGGACCGGGACGAGGTCTTCCGCCCGCCGGAGCATCTCCGCGGCGCGGGTCTCTCCATTTTCGCTCATGCTGTCACCTCGGGGCGCTCATGGGTCGGGCTTGTTTCGGCGCAAGCTTGCGGGCGGGCTCGAAGCGGTCTTCGAGACGGTTGGCGTGGCGATGAATCAGCCGCCATTCGCCGTCGATCACGCGGAAGACATGGGTGACCCGGTTCGACCACCGCGCCGGATCGTCCATCCCGTCCATCGCGGTCTCGAAGGTCTCGATGTCGGTGGTGTAGGCGAGTTCCGGCGTGACCACCGCGGTCAGGTTCTCGTGGCGGACGGTGCCGCCCTTGAACTGCCGGCCCGCCCAGTCCCAGCGCCGCGAAACCCGGTCCCAGCCTTTCTCGTAGCCGCCCCAGCCGTAGAAGCTGGTGGCGTCCCCGGTGTGCGCATAGAGCGCCTTGATCGCCGCGACATCGCCGTTGGCGACATCGGCGAGCGCCGCGCGGAGCCGCGCGAGCGCTTCTTCGAAGGGCGGTGCGTCTGCCATCGTCGTCCCGCTGGATTGCCTGCGGACCATGGTTGTCCAGCCGGGTTTTCCATGTCAATTCCGCGCCTTGCGGCTCGCGTGAAGGGCGTGGACCGCGAGGCTCAGCAGAACCACCGCGCCCGCCTGGTGGAGCGCGGCGGCGGCCAGCGGCACGCCGAGAAGAAGGGTCGCGACGCCGAGCCCGGCCTGGAGAACGGCCATTGCGGCCAGGAGATCGAATGCCAGGCGGTCGCCGGGCGGCAGGTCGCGGGCGCGCCACCACAGCGCGAGGATCGCCGCGACAACGAGCATCGCGAGCCAGCGGTGGACGAACTGCACCGTCACCGGATTGCCGGTCAGGTCGGCGGTCCACGGCGCCACGGAGAAGATCTCCCGGGGGACCAGGCGGTCGTCCATCAGCGGAAAGGTCGGATGGATGTGGCCCGCGTCGAGCCCGGCCACGAACGCGCCCCAGATCGCGGTCAGCGCGACGCCCGCGATCACGAGCCCGATATGCGTGTCGTAGGCGCCTCGCGCCGCGCGTTCCCGCGCCGGTCCCAGCGCCAGCCATAACAGCCAGGCGTAGACCGCGAGCGCCAAAGCGAGATGGGCGGCAAGCCGGTAATGGCTGACCTCCGGCCGGTCGACCAGCCCGCTTTGCACCATGTACCAGCCGAGCACCCCCTGGCCCGCGCCGAGCAGGAAAGCGACGGCGAGCCCGATCCCCAGCCGGCGCCCGATCCGGCCGTGCCACGCGAACCAGGCGGCCGGGAGGACGAAGGCCAGCCCGATCAGCCGGCCCCAGACCCGGTGCAGGTATTCGAGCCAGAAGATCGAGCGGAAGTCGTCGACCGTCATCCAGAAATTGACGCGCCGGAACTCCGGCGTCTCGCGGTAGAGGGCGAAGACCGCTTCCCACTCCGCGGCGTTCAGCGGCGGCAGCCAGCCGGTGACCGGCCGCCAGGCCGCCATCGAGAGCCCCGACCCGGTGAGCCGGGTGAGGCCGCCCAGCACCACCATCGCGAAGATCATCGCGCAGCAGGCGTAGAGCCACAGCGCGACCGCGCGGTCGGTCTCCCGGGCGGGCATCGCGCGGACCCGGGCGCTCAGGGCGTCATGTGCCGCGCCCGCGCGCCGCGCTCGATCGCCGCCGCCGACAACCGGTCGACGGGAAGGCTCTGGGCGAGCATTTCGAGCAGCCGGAGTTCCTCCTGCGCGATCCTGCCGTCCGCCACCACGATCTCGCAGGCGACCGCATAGGCGGTCTCGCGCAGCTTCTCCGGCAGGGCGTCGCGGATCGCGTCGAGCACGGTTTCGAGCCCGTCCTCCGCGTTCAGAAGCTCCGCGCATTCCGCCGCCCTGCGGGCCAGCGAGCCGGTATCGAACCCGTCGAATACCGGCAGGCGTTCGACGATCTGGCCGATCCGTCGGAGCTCGGTGTCGGTCATCTCGCGGTCGGCGGCGGAGGCCAGGACCATGGAATAGATCAGCGCGCTGTGATGATCGGTCATTCTCTCTCTCGATATGGCGGGGGCGCTCGACGCGCTAGCGGGCAGATATGCGCTCGGGCCGTCCGGATCAAGGGACCGGGTTTCGGTTGGCCCCGGCGCCGGTTCGCGTCACAATCGTTTCGGTCCGGCCGGAACAGGAGGCGGCGATGAGCCAGCGCGTGGCCCTTTCCGATTTTCACCAGGCGATGGAGGCGGCGAACGTCGTCGCGCTCTGGGAGCTTGAGGACACCACCAACCGGCCGCCCGAGCCGCCGCATATCTGGCGCTGGGAGACGCTGGAGCCGCTGCTGGAGACGGCGATCGAGGCGACCTCGATGACCGACGCCGAGCGCCGGGTGCTGGTGCTCAACAACCCGGCGCTGCTGGAATCCGGGCGCAGCCGGGGCTCCGGCCTCACGCTCGGCTTCAATCTCCAGGTCCTGATGCCGGGCGAGACCGCGCGCCCGCACCGCCATTCGATGAACGCGCTGCGCTTCGTCATGGAAGGGACGGGCGCGACGACGATCGTCGACGGCAAGCCCTGCCCGATGGAGCCCGGCGACATGGTGCTCACCCCCGGCTGGACCTGGCACGAGCACGTGCACGAGGGCGACGGGCGGATGATCTGGCTCGACGTGCTGGACGTGCCGTTCCACCACTATCTCGATACCGGCGAATTCGAGCCGGGCCCGGCCCACGACGTGCCCGACATGCCGCCGGACGAAGCCTTCTCGGCGCCCGGGTTCGCCCCGGTCTCGGGCGCGGCGGACATGGCCTATTCGCCGCTGTTCCGCTACCCGTGGGAGACCGCGCGCGATGCCCTGGCCGCGCTTCCGCCGGCGCCCGACGGCAGCCGCCGCATGCTCTACACCAATCCGCTCACCGGCGGACCGACCATGGCGACGATGGAATGCTCGCTCCTTTCGCTGGCCGAAGGGCGGCGCACGCGCGCCTACCGCTCCAACAGCAATTCGGCCTTCATCGTGGTCGCCGGAGAGGGGCGCTCGGAGATCGGCGAGACCGAGATCGCGTGGCGCAAGCACGACATCGTCTCGCTGCCGCACGGCCACTGGATCGGCCACACCGCGGAGGCGGAGGGCGCGCACCTGTTCGAAGTCTCCGACCGCGAGATGCTGAAGCGCCTGCACATCCTGCGCGACGAATTCGCGGACTGAAGCCCCGCCTCAATAGGGCCTGTCGCCCAGCACCGTCGTTCTGTGCATGGTCCGGATGTCCGGATAGCGGTAGCCGCCGGTCGCATAGTGGATCACGCAGCGGTTGTCCCACATCAGCAGATCGCCCTCCCGCCACTTGTTCATGTAGACGAATTCCGGACGGATCTGGTGGGCGAAAAGGGCGTCGAGGATGGGCTGGGCCTCGTCGTCGTCCATGCCCTCGATGCCGATGGTGAAGCGCCGCTGGACGTAGAGCGATTTCTCGCCGGTCGCCGGATGGGTCCGGACGATCGGGTGCGAGATTTCGGCGAAGCGCGCGCTCTGGCCGGCGTAGAACGCGGCCGCGTCCTTCCTGAGCGGCGAAATCTCGACCCGGGGGTTCGCCAGCTTGCTCGGATTGTGGATCGCGCGCCTGCCCTCGATCCTGGCCTTGATGTCCGCCGGCAGCGCGGCGTAGGCCCCGGTCATGCACGCGAAGGCGGTATCGCCGCCCTCGCGCGGGAGCTTTACCGCCTGCAGGAGGGTGCAGAGGCTCGGGGTCTCCTTGAACGACAGGTCGGTGTGCCACGAATCCCCCGCGTCCGGGACGCCGACCGGCTCGCCGTCCCTGAGGTCGTTCGACAGCACCATGACGTGTTCCTGGCCGGGCAGGTTGTAGCGGCGGTTGTCGTGCACCTCGAGCGGGCCGAAGCGGGCCGCGAAGGAGACCTGGTCGGCGGGCTCCAGATATTGCTCGCGGAACGCCAGCACGCGGTAGCGGTGGAAGGCGTCGAGCACCGCCCCGAACGCTTCTTCGTCCAGGTCGCGGGCGATGTCTATCCCGGTGATTTCGGCCCCGAGCACGTCCGAAAGCGGCGCGATGTTCATTCTTGTCCCGGTCTCCGTACGGCGGTGCGCTGGACACCCCAACCGAGCCAAATATAATCCAGCGACTTCGCGATTGCAGTTTTTCAGGGGGGGGCCGTGTCGATGGCGGATCGGTCGACGGAGGCGGGCGGCATCGAGGTCGGCACCAAACAGGCCGGCATCGGCCACAACCGGCCCAAGGAAGTCGTCTGGGAGCGCTGGCAGAGAAAGCGCACCTTCGTCCGCGCGCTCGAAGGCACCTACGGCGAGCTCCAGGAAGAGCTTTACAACCAGCCACGGGTCTACAGCGCCGCCGACCAGGAATGGCGCGGCGGGCCGCAGCTCTTCGACAAGTCCATCGTGAACCCGATGAAGACCGACATCGCGCAGTCGATCGAGACCCATATCTCGGTGATCGCGCCCAAGGGCACCGGCCAGCGCCACGGCCACATGAATTCGGCGATCTTCTACTGCCTGCGCGGCAAGGGTTACGACATCCACGACGGCAGGCGCTTCGACTACGAGGCGGGCGACATCATGGTGGTGGAGAACGGCTGCGTTCATCAGCACTTCAACGCCTCGGAGGACGAAGACCTGGTGCTGCTGGTGATGAAGGCGAAGCCGCTCTTCCTGTTCATGCACATGCTGTTCCAGAAGATCGCCAAGTACCCGCCCAAGGAGCCGGTGCCTGGCTGGGAGGACTGGACGCCTCCCAAAGACATCTGACCGACCGGAGAGGAGCGACCGGAGTGGCGGACGAGAGGGATATCGCGAGGCTCGGCGACGACAACGCCGACATCTATGCCGAGTGGCTGCGGGAATCGGCCGAATTCCGGGCCGATTACCGGCAGCGGCTGACCGTGATCAAGGCCAGCGACATGCCGTTCGAGAACTCGCCGGACGGCCTCCTGAAGCACATGGTCCACGAGAAGCTCAACACCACCGAGTGCTGCCTCGACATCTACATGCAGTTCCTCGAACCCGGCGGGAAGTCGGGCAAATCGCGCAAGCTCGCCGAGCAGATCGTCTATGTCGCCGAGGGCTCGGGCTACGACCTCCACTGGGACGTCCGGTTCGAGGTCGACGTGGAGTTTTCGTGGAGCTGGGCCGACGAGCCGAAGAAATACGAGTGGACCAAAGGCGACTTCGTCTTCATCCCCGCCTATTGCATCAAGCAGCACGTCAACGCCGACCCGGACAACCAGGCGCGGCTGATCGTGATGACCAACCGGATCTTCAAGGCGATGGGCCTCGACTGGGTCGAGCAGGTCGAGAACGCCGAGGGTTATACGGGGGACCTGCCCACCGGGCTCGCGGGCCCCGGCTGGTTCCCCGACACGCGCTGAGGCCGGCCCGCCCTCCCCCAACCCCTCCCGCAAGCGGGAGGGGAGAAGGTAGAGCGGAGTCGGCGCTGCAAGTCTCCCTCTCCCCCGCGGGGGAGAGGGACGGGGTGAGGGGGACACCGGCGCCCGGTACGACCGCGTCCGGTCGGAAATTGCTCTACGCGACGCCTTCCGGCTTGCCGCCCGGGAGCACGTTCCAGTCGTGGGTCGGCAGAATCGTGTCGGCCTTCGACTTGATGTCGATCAGCGCCCGGCGCATCGAATCGAGGTCGTAATAGATGCCGGGCATGATCTCCTGCTCGATGTTGAGATCGAGCTTCCTGGCGATGTCGCCGATGATCGCGACGATGCCGTCCGCCGTCTCGACATAGATGCATTGGTGGCCCGGCGTGTGCGAATTGGCGTAGAGCACGCAGCGGATCCCCGGATAGGGCTCGTAATCGCCCTCCATCAGGTCCACCCGGCTCCACAGCGGATCGACCAGGTCGGCGACGTCCGCGCGGTCGAAGAACAGGCCTTTCCCGCCGATATCCAGCTGTTCCGGGCCCATCGGCGCGGCCGCCGCCATGAGCTCCGTCCGCTGCAGGACGAAACGCGCGTTGGGCAGCAGGTTGCACCCGCCCGCGTGGTCGTAGTGGAGATGGGTCAGATGGACGTGCTTGATGTCCTCCGGCGCGTAGCCGTGCTTGGCGAGCTGCGTGGGGATCGTCTGGTCGTCCGCGACATTGTGCGGACCGAGGCCGTGGACCTCCTGCGCCCGTTCGGCGCTCCGCATTCCGGTGTCGATCAATAGCGGCCCGTCCGGAGTGCCCTCGATGAGGAAGGCGAGGATCGGCACCGACGACGCGCCGCGGGCCTTGGTCAGGCTCCAGAACACGTCGAGCACGTCCGGGACCACGGCATCGCCGAGCAGGAGCGGAGTGACGCGATAGCTCATGGGTCAAGCCTCCTATCCGTTTGCGATGGTAGAGCCTTATCGCGCCGCGTGGGAAGGGCCGTCAGCCATAGCCGGTCACCAGCCAGGGGAAGAAGATGATCAGCAGCAGCACGACGAACATGACGACCGCGAACGGCGCCGCCCCGATGAAGATGTCGGCGAGCGATATCTCGTCGGTATCCAGCGTGCTCTTGATCACATAGGCGGACAGGCCGAGCGGCGGGGTCAGAAGGCCGATCTCGACCGCGATCACGGTGACGATCCCGAACCACACCAGGTCCACGCTGTAGCCGTCCAGAAGCGGCAGGAAGATCGGGATCATGATCAGCATGATCGAGATCCCGTCCAGGATGGTCCCCATGATCACGATGATCACGGCGTATAGGATCAGCAGCGTGAAGAAGCCGAGCTCCAGCCCGTTGACGAAGTCGTTGATGAACACCGGAACGCCCGAGAGGGCCAGCAGCCTGGTGTAGATGTTGGCGGCGATGATCAGCATCAGGATCGAGACGGTGACGTGGCCGGTCTCGACGAGGACCTGCCATATATTGGCCCAGGTGAGCTTGCGGCGCGCGAAGGCCAGCGCCAGCGCGCCCAGCGCACCGACAGCGCCCGATTCGGTGGGGGTGAACCAGCCGAGATAGATGCCGCCGATCACCGCGAAGACCAGCACCGGCAGCGGCCACAGGCGGAAGACCGCCGCCGCCAGGGACTCCACGGACTCGCCGGAAGCGGCATCGCCCGCTTCCTCGCGCATGACCGTCCTCGGCAGGAACGTCGCCATGCCGAGAATGGCGATCGCGAAGGCGAACGACAGCAGGATACCGGGCACGATGCCGGCGATGAACAGATCCCCGATCGATTGCTCGGCCAGGAGGGCGTAGACGATCAGAAGCAGGCTGGGCGGGATCAGCATGCCGAGAACCGACGAGCCCGCGACCACACCGACGGCAAAGCGGGGCCGGTAGCCGAGCGAGATCATCTCCGGCACGGCAAGCTTGGTGAAGACGGCGGCGGAAGCGACGGAAATCCCGGTCACCGCCGCGAAGACGGCGTTCGCGGCGACGGTGGCGATGCCGAGACCGCCCCGGATCCGCCGCATCAGGATGTTCGCGACCACATAGGCGTCCTTGCCGAGATCGGAGACGCTGACCAGCAGCCCCATCAGCACGAAGAGCGGAACGACGCCGAACACGTAGCCCGCGACCGTATCGTAAGCCGCGATGGCCAGCAGCTTGGTCGCGAGCGTGACGTTGCCCTTGACCGCCCACACCCCGATCAGCGAGACGACGCAGAGCGTCACCGCGACATGCATGCCGAGATAGATCAGCAGCAGGATCGCGCCGATCGAGATCAGCCCGATCTCGACACCGCTCATTTCAGCATTTCCGCAAGCCGGCGCCGGTCATCCGGGGCGGCCGGCTCCAGCCATCCGAACACGACGGCGATATCGCGCCATGCGAACAGGCAGTACTGGATCGCCGCCACCGCGCAGCCGATCAGGATGATCAGGCGGACCGGCCAGACCGGGTAGCTGACATAGCCCTGGATGCCGGCATACTCGCCGGTGGTCCAGGCCTCGACGAAGAACGGATAGCTCGCGTGGAACACGAGGACGAACAGCCCGGCGCCCACGAGGTTGAAGAGCAGCGTCATCGCGTGCGACAGACGCGGCAGCCGGGTGCGGGAGATGCGCAGCAGCCCGTCCGAGCGCGTCATGCGGCCCGACCGCAGCGTATGGCCGAGCTGGATGAACACGATGCCGACGATCGAGAGCTTCACCAGCTCGGGCACGCCGCGCAGCGGCATGCTGAGCGCCGTTCTCCCCACGATGTCGACAATGATGACCACCATGAGGACGGCGATCCACAAACTGCCGAGCGAGTTGAGCGCCGAGACCGCCGCTTCGAAGGTCAGGAAACGGCGCCAGCCGGGCTGGTTCGACGGTTCCGCCCGATCGGTCATGGCGGGGCCGCCCCTGTCGCGGGCGGCCCCGGGCTACGCTGTCGGATGCCCTATTCCTTGTCCCACTCGCGTACCAGCGGCACCTTGTTGGCGCGGAGCTTGTCCATATAGGCCTTCAGCACCTTGTTCCCGGCGAAGCCCTTGGCTTCGACGCGGGCCGCCCATTCCTTGGCGATGTTGGGCATCGCCTTGGCCCAGGCGAGCTTCTGGTCGAGCGGCATCTGCGAGAACACCACGCCCTCGGCCTTCATCTTGGCCTCGAAGGTGTCGACCAGCCTGGTCATCTTCTCGTTCTGGGCGTTGCGGTAATCGACCCCCGCTTCGCGCATCGCCTTCCTGACCGCGTCCGGCAGCTTGCCCCAGACCGACTTGTTGACGGTCACCCCGCCGCCCGGCATGGCGCCGAAATTCACCTTGGTGGCGTAGCGCGCGATCTCGTGCAGCTTGTTCGGGTAGTAGCCGGTGGTAAACGCGATCAACCCGTCATAGACGCCGGTCTTGAGATTGTTGAAATGGACCGCGAAGTTCCCCTGCACGGGCACGATGCCGATCGGCGCCTCCCAGAGCGACACCGCCCCGGCGCCCGCCAGCTTGCGGCCCTTGAGGTCCTTGAGCGATTTGATCGGAAACTTGGTCAGCGGATAGAACGTGTCGAACCCGATCGGGGCGATGAAGACCTGGCCGTGCTTTTCCCACGAGCCCGACATCTCCGGCAGTTCGTCATGCAGCTCCTGGAAGACCCGCAGCGCAAGGCCGAGGTCGTCGGAGCCGAAGGGCGCCATATAGGCGACGTTCTGGAGCGGCAGCTTGGCCTGCTCGAACAGCGAATAGAGCATGCCGGCATCGGCGATGCCTTCCTCGATCGTTTCCAGCGTGCCGCCCACCTTGGAGAGCGTGCCGCCATAGGCCGTGGTCCAGTTGATCTTGTGCTCGGTTCCCTCGAGCCGCTTGTCCACCCCGGCGATGAACACCGTGCGGGTCAGGGCGATCCAGGTCATATGCTCGCCCTGCGGCGCGGCGAAGGTCAGGTTGAACGTCTTGGCGGATGCCGCTCCGATGGACAGGCAGGCCGCCGCGCCGAGCGCGGCCGCGACATGCCGAATTGCGATCTTCATCGAGTCTCCTCCCTTGGTTGCCGTATCCGGACCGTCGCGTTCCCGGCCCACGCCCCGGACTCTTTTTTCGAGGTTAGTGCATCGGCAAGACGATTGCCAAGCTGGTACAGGGCGGGATTCCGCCGGACGGTCCACTATCCATCGGCGGCAAATCCGGGCTAAGCTTCGGCCGGAGAGGAGACCCATGCCATGGCCGAAATCGTTGCCGTCTGCGCGCTGTCCCATGCGCCGGGGCTGACCGGCTGGCTCGACCGCGCGACGCCGGAAGAGCAGGAAAGCCTGACCCGGGGTTTCCACGGGCTGGGCCGCATGCTGCGCGAGACCCGGCCCGACGTCATCGTCGGCATCGCCAACGACCATCTTCTCAACCTGCCGCTGGATTCGTCCGCCGATTTCTGCGTCGGGACCGCCGCGCGCTGGACCGGCCCGGCGGAATGGTTCTCCGACTGGCTCAACGTCCCCGAGTATGAGGTCGCGGGCCATCCCGATCTCGCCAGGACGCTGGTCCGCGAGGGCGACCGGCGCGGGCTCCGGCTGGCCTGGAGGGACCGGCTGCTGTTCGACGACAACTGGTCGGTGCCGCTTCTCTACCTGACGCCGGATCACGACATCCCGCTGGTTCCGATCCACATGAACTGCATCGTCCCGCCGCTGCCGGGCCCGGAGGAGTGCTACCGGGTGGGGCGTGAGATCGCCGACATCGTGCGCACCTGCCGTCCCGCGGGCGAGCGGGTCGCGATCATGGGGACCGGCGGTCTCAGCCACGATCCCGGCGGTCCCAAATATTTCGACGTCGATGAGGCGTTCGACCGCGCCTTTCTCGCCCTCCTCGAGGCAGGAGATCCGGAGAAGGTCGTGGCCGAGACCACGCTCGACAAGATGGCCGCGGCGGGCGACGGCGGCACCACCGAGCTGCTGTCCTGGATCGTCGCGATGGGCGCGGTGGGCGACCGCAAGGCCCGGACGATCTGCTACGAGCCCGCCGTGGAACTCCGCTGCGGCATGGGCTGCGTCTGGTGGGACATGGCGGAGGAGACGGCGGCGGTGTCGTAGGAGCGCCGGCGCCGCGGTGCTTCAGTCGTCGGCCGCGCCGACGCCCCAGACCGCCGTCTTCCGGATCCAGCCGTTCCGCCCCGAGAATTCGACCGAGCACCACGCGCCCTCGCACCGGAGCAGCCGGCCGACGGCGCGGCGCTCCACCCGCGCCACCGGGCGCGCCTCCGGATCCGGTCTCCGATGGAACGCGGCCGGGCCGTCGAGGACGATGACGCTCCGGCGTGCCGACAGGAGCGATTGGTGGATCCAGCCCTCGCTCCCTTCCCAGTCCCTGATGCGGCGCCAGGTCTCGAACCTGCCGACGATCCGGACCGGCAGGCCGCGCCGCACGAACACCCATGCGATGGGATAGCGCCGCCCCGGCCCGAACCGGACATTGGTCTTCGACGCCCGCAACGAGAGGAAGCGGGGTTTCTCGGCGCCCGCCGCGCCCGGCTCGCTCGCGTCCGGCCCGTTCGCCGCGACAAGGCCGAGGGCTGCGACAATCATCCAAAGAGGCATCCGCGGTCCCGTGCCTCGATCCGTGGCATCGGGCAGTATAGCCGATGCAATGGGCCTCCTCCTCTGGACAACGCCGCGCCGGGTTGATAGAGGCGTCGCACCCTTGAGCCAACGACCGGATCGATGACGATCGAGAAACCCTCCGTCCTGGTTACGCGCAAGCTGCCGCAGGCGATCGAGACCCGTCTCAAGGAGCTGTTCGAGACGCGGCTCAACCCGACCGACGAGCCGATGCCGGCCGAAGCGCTCATCGCCGCCGCCGCCGATTGCGACGTGCTGGTGCCGACGGTCACCGACAAGCTCGGCGCGGCGGTCCTCGCCGCGCTGCCCGACCGGCTGAAGCTGATCGCGAATTTCGGGGTGGGCGTCGACCACATCGACCTCGCCGCCGCCGCGTCGCACGGGATCGTCGTGACCAACACCCCGGGCGTGCTCACCGAGGACACCGCCGACCTCACCATGGCGCTGATGCTGAGCGCGCCGCGCCGCATGGTCGAAGGCGACCGCCTGGCGCGGTCCGGCGAATGGGACGGCTGGACGCCCACCTTCATGATGGGACACCGGGTGTCGGGCAAGCGGCTCGGCATCGTCGGCATGGGCCGCATCGGCACCGCGGTGGCGCGTCGGGCGCGCGGCTTCTCGATGTCGATCCACTACCACAACAGGCGCCGCGTCCACCGCGAGGTCGAGGCGGAGCTCGAGGCCACCTGGTGGGAAGACCTCGACCAGATGCTGGCGCATATGGACTTCATCTCGATCAACTGCCCGCATACCGCCGAGACCCGTCATCTGCTTTCCGAAGAGCGTCTGCGCTCGCTGCAACCCCATGCCTATGTCGTCAACACCGCGCGCGGCGAGATCATCGACGAAGCCGCGCTCGCCCGCTGCCTCGCCGAGGGCGTGCTGGCCGGCGCCGGCCTCGACGTCTACGAGCGCGAACCCCTGATCGAGGAGGGCCTGCGCCGGCTCGACAACGCGGTGCTCGCCCCCCATCTCGGCTCGGCGACCCGGGAGGGGCGGATCGCGATGGGCGAGCGGGTGACGATCAACATCAAGACCTTCGTCGACGGCCACGCGCCGCCGGACCGCGTGATCCCCGCCGACGGGCTCTAGGGCCGCGCGCCCCGGGCCCGCGGATGGAACCGGTCCCCGCGTTTCGCCGCCGCTGGCCGTGGCTCACCGCCGACCTGCAGACGATACGGAACGTTCTCCCCGGAAGGCTTCCCGGCATACCGCCCGAGTCCGGCCGGCGCTTCGAGATCCCGCTCCGCGACGGCAGCGGGGACCGCCTGGCCGCCCGTTACCACGCCGGGTCGGGGAGCGCGCCGGCGGTGATCCTGGTTCCCGGGCTGACCGGCTGCGAGGCGAGCCGGCACGTGCTGCAATCGGCCGGCGCGTTTCTCGAGGCCGGCCACCCGGTGGTCCGCCTCAACCTGCGCGGATCGCCCCCCGGCCGGTCCCTCGCCCGCTTCCACTACCACATGGACCGGGTGCGCGATCTCGCCGATGCCTGTCTCGCGGCGGCGGAGCTCGACCCCGGTATCCGGGAACGGGGCATCGCGGTGCTGGGCTACTCGCTGGGCGGCGCGCTGGCTCTCCGCCTCGCCGCGGCGCCGTACCTCCCCGAAACCGTCAGGGCGGCGGTCGCGATATCCGCGCCGCTCGATCTCGCGGCGGCGGCGGACTGGATCGCCCGTCCGCGGAACCGCCTCTACGAGCGCTGGCTTCTGGCGCGGCTCCGGGAGGAAACCGGGCCGGTCCGGCTCCGGGCGCCGGCGGCGGTGCGAAACGCCGTGGCGAGGGCGCGGCACATCCGGGATTTCGACGATGCGCTGACCGCGCCGGAGGCGGGGTTTCGCGATGCGGCGGATTATTACGCCTCGTGTTCGCCGGCCCGCTCCCTGGGCTCGCTACGCGTGCCGGCGCTGATCGTCCATGCCGACGACGACCCCTGGGTGCCGCCGCCCCCGGTCGGCCCCTCGTCCCGCCTCGGCGTTGTCGTGACCCGGGGCGGCGGGCATGTCGGATTTCACGGACGGGGCGGCCGGCTGCCCTGGTATGTGGCGGCCGCCGCCGGTTTCCTGCGGAGCTCCGCCGGCGCGGGCCCCGGTTCCCCCGCGCCGTGACCGGCGGCGAAAGGCGGCCGCGAACGGGAAGCGTCGGCCGCCGGCTCAGGAACCGAAGGAGGAGAGCGCTTCGGCCTTGGAGGGGTGGATCGCGACGATCTTGTCGAAACCGCTGATCTGGAAGACTTCCCGGATCGGATCGGACATGGAGCAGAGCGCGAACTTGGCGTTCCGGCTCGACAGGGACTTGGCGGTCATCAGCACGGCGCGAAGCCCGGCGCTGCTGATATAGCCGAGATTCTCGCAGTCGATCAGCACGGCGCGGTCGCTCTCGTCGATCGCGGTCCTGATCGCCTCCTCGAACTGGGCGACGTTCGAGCCGTCGATCCGTCCGCCGACCTGGGCGGTCAGGACGCCTTCCTGCCGTTCCGTCGTTACATCCATCGTCTTGGTCTCCTGAGCTTCTGTCGCTGTCTGTCGGTGCTGCGGCACCCGGGGGAAAAGGACGAGCCGCCGGTCAATGCATCGGCATGGCGATCGCCGCCGCGAGCGAGGTTTCGATCTCCCGTACCGCCTTCGCGACCTCCCGGCCCATCAGGTCCAGCTTGCGGACCTGCCCGATGCGCTCGGCGGCCGAATCCAGTTCCGCGGTGGATAGCAGGCTGCCGAATATGCCGCAAACGTCGGAGAGCGAGATGAGCAGGATGTCGCGCGAATCCGGGATTTCGTCGCTGAACAGGACGCCCATGAGGCGGAGCTTGACCTCGCGGACGGTCCGGTTGTCGATCACCGGGTAGCGGCGCGTATGGAACACCCACATGAACCGGTCGTCTTCCCGCCGCAGAATGCCGCGCTCCACGAGGCGGGCGAGGGACCGGTCGTGGATCTCGTCGGCGTGGGCGGTGGTATCCCTGATCCAGTGGGCGGTGTCGTGGGTTTCCGCCGAGTCCACGATGCGCTTCAGCGTCGGGTCGAGCAAATCGTCTTCGAGCGGCGCCGGGTCGACGACGAACAGCCGCTCCGGATCGGTATCGATGCGGTTCTCCATGGCGAGATCCATCAGCACCGCGCCCGCGAGCGCGCAGTCGAGCGACGGCGCCGGAACGTCGACGAACTTCCCGCCGCTGTCGTTCAGCAAGAGAAGCATCACTTCTTCGGAAAATCTGAGCATGCAAAATTTCTCCCAGCCCAATGGCGCAAGCATGGCCTGCGGCGGCGCATCATGTCACGCGAGCCCCGCCGGTTCCATGGGAAATGCGGGGGCGTATGGCCTTACTAGGGACACCGGTCGGCGAACTCCAGAAGCACCTTTTCGGTCCTTCCGAACACCGCCTGGCTCTTCACGACTGCCTTGCGCGGGATCGCCATGGAATGCCATCTGAGCCGGTACCACCGGCGCGCGAAGCCCTTTGGCCGCATCGCCTTCTTCAGGGCGTCGATGTCCGAACCGGCCTCGTCCGCCCGCTGACGCACCAGCCCCGGAAGAACCTGCACGGGGCGGAGCCTGCGCGCGATCCGGGAAACGCGCATATCGAACAGGACGTGATCGATCGGCATCGTCACGCCGCGGCACATGGTCAGGATCTCAAGGGCTGCGTCCCGGTTCACCATGTAGCCCGCGCTGCCCGGCGTCCATAACGCGATGGGACGCAGCTGCCGCCCCTCGCGGCGCGGGGCGCATTCCCGGCCGAAGAAGAGCTCCCTCCGGCCGAACGCTTCGAACTTCACCAGCCCGAGAGGCTCCGGCCACCAGCCCAACGACCCGAGAAAGAGCGGCAGATCCATCGAGGGTTCGGCATCGTCTTCCAGAACCAGCGCTGCCGGGCTGGAAGTCCGGAGGAACGTTTCCAGCGCCAGGCAGTGGCTCAGGACGTTGGCTTCCGACCCCCGCCCCATCTTGCCGACTTGAAAGTCGAGGTTTACCCGTTCTCTCAACTCTGCGTCCGTTAGGGTCGAGGCATCTATCGCCCGCACCCGCTCCGCCTTGAGGCCCAATCTGCCGAGGGCGTCGGTGATCGACCGTAGCCGGTCCGGGCGGCGATCCAGGTTGATTATGTAGATCGGCAAGCTCACGTGCGGCCTCGATAGTTGGGCGTACTGCCCGCGCTTCCTCTCGCGAACGGGCCTACTTGTTACACGTGGATGCCCATCCCTGCCACCGCTGAGGCGCGATCCTTGCGCGAACCAGACGCAGGCCCGACCGCATCCCATCTGTTCTGTGCCGAGAAAGCGTGTGTCCGTGTGTCCGTGTTCGAAGCGAGAGCATCATGTACACTGGGTTCCGCTGGAAACCCCCACGGCCCGTCGGCAAATGAAGCTCAGGCTCCTCAAATACGCCTTACTGCGCTGTCTACCCGGGCGACTGGGTCGCCGCTATGAAAGGCGGTTTGGCTGGATGCACGCTCGCGAGAAAGGATTTGAGCAATCGATCCAGCGCTCGCAAGGCAAGACGTGCCTTGATCTGGGTGCCAATGTGGGTGAGTACACCAGAAAAATGGCTGCGGGAACCAAGCGGGTCATCGCTTTCGAACCGGACCCTTGGGCTCACGCCGCTCTCCAGGCCAATGTTGCCGATCTCCACAACGTCCTGATTGTGAACGCGGCGGCGGGCACATGCGACGAGCACGTTCTTCTCTACCGACACGCCCAATTCGAGAAAGACCCTGCCCTCTATTCGGAATCCAGTTCTGTTATCGCCGGCAAGATTAATGTGGCCGAAGACGGAGCCATCAAGGTACGACAAATGGACTTCATTCAGTACCTGGAAGCGCTCGACGAGGACATAGGAGTCCTGAAGATGGATATCGAGGGAGCGGAAGTCGCACTTCTTGAAGCCTTGTTCGACCGGCCCGATATCCTAAAGCGGATCGACTATATTTTCGCGGAAACGCATGAAACCCGTATTCCTGGTCATCAGCCACGGGTGAGGGCGCTCCAGAAAAGAGCAAGACGAGTATTGCGACCTCGTATTAACCTTTACTGGCATTGATGGGCCGCACATCGGCTATGGTTGCTTCCAATTTTGTATAGCGATGAACCTTACAGACCAAGCGCGTTTCCCGTATTAGAAAAATCCTCGAAACATCCTAGCGACCTCGAATGTCGATACAAGAACGAACCCGAATGCGCCTCCATGACTCTCAATAGTTCTGCCAGCAGACGATGATCGGCGGAGTGGTTATGATATGATTTTTCACGAATTCCAACCTGTAATTTGCGGTAAAGGGCACCAGTAAAACGAAAATGCTGGATGGGTAACAAATAGTTGGGGCTGGCGAGGATGTTGGTATTGTGGGAACTTGTGAAATAACAGTGTTCTTCCCACTTTAACAAGATTGGCTTTTGGAGCGCGTTGTATACCAACGGTTTGGTGCGAGACCATGGATTAAAGAGCCAGCGACCCTTTGGTTTTTTGGTCTTGACTTGCAGTGTGCGGTACAACTTGTCAACACCGTACGACTGATAGAGCCTTGCACGCGCACCCGCGTGAACCACCCTTGGCCCTCGGTTTCGACGAAGCTGAAGATGCTTCTCGCCGTCGAAATACCAGTCTGCGGATATGTTGAGTTGAGAGGGTTTCTCTTGCTCGGCAAGCGACTTCATGTCCCTTGGGTAGACATCCAGCATGACGCCCCAAACCGCACGGGCGTGTTGCCTGTTCAGACGGTCGATCAGGTCCTGGAACTTGGTGCCCGCGGGGAGACGAACGAATTCATCGAGATCTACCTGGAGCGCCCACTTATCCTGCGCGAACATGTCGTGCAGGAGGGAGCGCCATAGCAGACTCACGCGGTAATTGGTCGATTTGCCGGTAACGAATGGATGCACCTCGACCGGATCACCATAGGAACGACTGCTTTGAACGACCACGACATCAGGTTGTTGGCGAAGGTATTCCCATGTGCCATCGTCGGAGCGGTCATTCAGGAATACAAAGCGTTCGACCCCAAGCCCGCGGTAGTGGGCAAGGAAAGCAGGCAAGAAATACATCTCATTTCTGAGCATCGCAAGGAGAGTGAACCCCGATGGGTCGACGTCGACGCCTGCCACCACTTGTAGATCATTGTTTGCTTGTCGCAACGAGACAAGAACATCAGCCGGACTTGCCTTATTCTTCATGTTGTTCGAATGCATTGGCTATAGAGTCAAGGATTGCCACCGGACGGCAGTTCGGCATGCGGTCCGGGAATAAAAGAAAGCACGAATACCCAGGCGGGCAATCCATTGTTCGCCTTGGATTCAATTTCCAGAATATCGGTCAATTCAAAGCATCCACGCCCCCAGACAAAGAACAGATAGGGCATCGCAATCGGATGAGCACCGAAGGGGTCCATAGCGCTAGCGTGCTTAGCAGAATGCGCCATGGTATGCTCGACATAGATCCGACCGTGCGGAACAATTTGCTTGGCCCAGACCTTCAGGGCGCGCGCAGGGTCCAGAGCTTGGTCGAACGAGTTGGTGTACACGAATTCGAATCGCTTCTCCCAATCTCGATTCACGTCATGGAAATCCCAGACGTGCAAATGCTTGAACTCGTGCGCGGTCTCGGAAATGTCCGTGCCGATCACTTCGCCGCCCAGATGCTCCCGGAACCAAGCAACTTCGAATCCATTGCGTGCGCCGTGGCAAATGCCGCTGCGACCGAGCTCATGCCGCTTCAGATCTTGCACGATAGCTGACAAAGTGGTTCTGTCTGCCCAGACTCTCTCCAGCTTCCGTTTATTGTGTTTTACCTGTGTGGCTCGATACTCCGCATACCCACCAGAATAAATGTGATGGTAAACCAATTCGTCCTCTTGCCGCTTAACGACCATGAGTCCGAAAGGGCTGACAATCCTGTCCAGCAAACGTCGCATCGTTCGATCCGCTTGTCCCAAGCGACCAGCTTCCTGACAAGCATACTACATTTTTTCTGAATGCAAAATAATCTAAGAATGACCCGGCCCGGCTGCAACGGATGCTTGTCGGCAAGCGCCATAGCGAAAGCTGCATGGTCATATGAGCACATTTTTCTATTGTGCCACGAAGTTCGGCAATGTAGTATTGTATAAGGTCGACCGAAAGGCGTCCAAATCCCATGAATTGATTGCTTTTGGGATCGTGATATACATCGAGATAGCGTTTGCCAATGAACATCGTGGACGGAATTGAACGTGCGGTTCGGCGAAGCATTATGTCGGACGGGGATTACCGGTTGTGGAAGGCAAACGATCAAATTCGGCAATGTCAGCCAACAAACGCCAAAGCGAAAGTAATAATAGTTTCTGCCCACGCCAAACCCTTCAATACTAGAGGTAAGGTAAGATCAGGTATTTTTTTCCCGCCATTCTGCCGTGTCTTGGCTAAACACGGGCTTGCCTCTGTTTTTGTACACGACCTGGCCGGACTGGAACGGGAGGTCAGGCCACCCGACGGCCTGCCCATCATCGTTATAGATCTGGTTAACGAACTCTACGATCCGCTAGACAGGTTCTGTATCCCGGAGAATTTGGCTTCGAGTGTGAGGGCGATATTTAATTCTCGCCCGATCGCGAAAATTATAAGGGACAAACGGGAAGCCAATCTTTTTTTCTCCAGGAATGGCATATTGATGCCACGTCTGGATAATCTGGCAGGCAAGAGAATATTCAGTAATCTTAGAGTTGGCTCCAAAGAGGCGGTATTTTTGTTCAATGACATACACACAGCGCCCGAGGGTCGCTATAATGCTGAGTTCATTGATACTACCGCACGAATTGGGGATAATGCATTCTATACGACAGTAAGATTGATGTGTGTTGGGCCGTGTCTATTGCAAGCTTATGTTCGAGCGCGGAATGTCAGCGAAAACAACCCATCCGTGCACAACGCTGATACACCGCAAGATCGTGCTCTTAGTGATCGTCTATACGATATGTTGATAAGATCGCGTTTGGAGGACTATGTTTCGTTTGCAAGGGCGGTGGGCAACGTTCTGGGTCCTGGGTTTTATGCGCATGATATATTGGTCGATAACGATACAGGTGGGTTGGTATTGTGTGAAAGCGGCTTCAAGTTTTTCGATGAATCGTATTGGGAGAGGATTAGAGATATTGTCGATGGCCGGGATTTTCAATACAATGTCTTCAATCAGGAAAACTATGCACAATACGCTGCTGCCGTCTTCGTTGGCTATTGCTCCGATATGAAATTCTTGGATCCGGACCCCCAGCCCCCATGACCCACCCCCGCATCGACGTCCACCACCACGTCCTCCCGCAATTCTTCCGCGACGCCCAGACCGCCGGCGGCTACCCGTCCACCGCCTACCGGCCGTTCCCCGACTGGTCGCCGGAGATCTCGCTCGCGCTGATGGACCGGCTCGGGATCGCGGCCTCGGTGCTGTCCTTCTCCGCCCCCGGGATCTTCTACGGCGACCGGGCGGCGTGCCGGAAGCTCGCGCGGCGCTGCAACGACTATCTCGCCGAGCTCGTAGCGCGCCACGCGCCACGCTTCGGCGCGTTCGCGGCGCTCCCCTTCCCCGATGTCGACGACTGCCTGGCCGAGATCGAGCGCGCATCCGACATCGGGCTCGACGGGTTCATGCACCTGACGCGCAACGGCGACCGCCCGGCCGGCCACCCGGATTTCCGTGAAATCTACCGTGAGCTCGACCGGCGGTCGGCCGTGGTTCTCATCCACCCGACCTACCCGGCCGACAGCGCCGAGCGCGGCTACGTCGTGCCGCGCCCGATCGTCGACTATCCCTGCGAGACCGCGCGGGCGGCGGCGAGCCTGCTGTTCAACGGGGTGCTGGCCGAGATGCCCGGCATCCGCTTCATCCTGTCGCACGCCGGCGGCGCGCTGCCGGCGCTCGCCCACCGGATCGAGATCTTCGATACCCTCACCCGTTTCCGCGAGAACTACCCCGAGGGCGCGCGGGCCTATCTCGGGCGGCTCTACTACGACACCGCGCTGTCGGGCGATGCCGCCGTGCTGGGCGCTTTGCAAAGCCTCGCCGGGCCGGACCGGATACTGTTCGGCACCGACTATCCCTATATTCCCGACGAGGTCGCGGAAGCCGAGACCGCCGGGACCGACGCTTACGAAGGGTTCGACGAGACGGCGCGCGCGATGATGGAACGCGAAAACGCGCGGCGCCTGTTCCCCCGGCTGGCGGAAGGTTAGGCGATGTTCCTTTCGCCGCTTTGGTTCCGCTCCGGCGTCGTCGCGTCGCCAGGATCCCGTCCCGTGCCCCATGTCGTCATGCCCGGACTTGTTCCGGGCATCCACGTCCCTCCGCCGCTTCGCCCGCGCCCGGCTCACACCGCGACGCCGCAAGACGTGGATGCCCGGAACAAGTCCGGGCATGACGGTGGGGGCCTGCTCGTAGATAGAAACTTCCGAAACGAGACACCGGGACGTAGCGCAAGACCGTGACGCTCCAGGCGGCTTCCGCCACGGAAAACCATGGCTTTCCCGTCAATTCCCCTGTTTCTAAGAACCTCAGAATTTCCATAATGCGATATCGTGCTTGTATTCTTGAATAACACTTGAATTTTTCCTCACGATATGAGCACGGGACTCTACTTCATTTAGCCGCTCGAGTATTCGCACTCTGCTCCGATCTCGAGCAATGCGTTGCTTGTTATTGGATGTGCCATATAGTTTTGCAATGGTTGAGTCCTCCTCGATTTCCTCGTCGGATAAACGCGTTTTGAGGTGTCGCACTATTCCTTTCTCGGCCGAAACAACGTCGGTCGATCCAATGCATAGCTCATAGTAAACGTCATAAATTCTGGCACGCCGTGCAAAGGATCGGATAGGAAGCACGACTGAGATTATCTTGTCCGTCAGCTTACTTTTCTCTTTCCAGTACTTCTTGTGAATCTTGGGAAGAATGTTGGCTGCGGCTTCGATGGCATCAAAGTCAATCCGGTGTTTGCCGTATATTCGTTTCAAATTGCATTCATCGATCACATGTCTAGCGATTTCATCGGCCAGCCGTCCTTCGGTCAAGGAAGACGCGGAGTATTGCTCAGCTTGAGCCATCGACTGCGCTAACAACAACACCGCGACGACCGGTATTGTCTTCATTCTCGTCCCCCTTTGCTGCGTCTGATTTCATGTATGGGGTCAAATTAACACAAACCACAACAGCGAGGTGAAGATCGGGTCCGATGGCAAGCATGCCGGATAGGGTGTTGCGGGGCCTACTCGTCCGTTATACAGCGATTTCCGACGTGACCGGGTCGCAGCGGTCCGTACCTATTGGGATCGCCCTCCCCCAACCCCTCCCGCAAGCGGGAGGGGAGAAGGTAAGGAGGAGCCGGCGAGCGAGTCTCCCTCTCCTTGCGGGGAGAGGGCCGGGGTGAGGGGCTTCTCGGGCGACTGTTGGCTGCGATCGTGGCCGGTCGAAAAATGCTTTGACGTGACGGTAAACTCGAATTGGCCGCTGACCTTCGAGTGGCGCGCCGGCGATGCCTGCCGTCTCTATCTGGAGGACGACCATTGATGGACGACCTGCCCGCCGATCGTCCGGACCGCGCGCCGACCCACCCGGGAGCGATCTGGCGCGAGGACATCCTGCCCGCGCTCGGGCTGACTATCGCGGGCGCGGCGCGCGACCTCGGGGTGTCCAGACAAACTCTGCACAACGTTCTTCGCCGTGAAGACCCGCGGACGATAAGCCCGGAGATGGCGCTCCGCTTTGCGCGGCTCTGCGGCGACGACGCGCTCGCCGGCCTCTGGCTCCGCATGCAGGCCGCCTACACCCTGTGGCAGGCGTCCCAACGGATCGCGCTCGACGATATTCCGGTTCGCGCTACGGCGTAATCCGCGGCCGCATTCCCAGGGCCCGGGCGATCCGCGTCACCGTGGCGAAGCTCGGGTTGCCGTCCTTCGACAGGGCCTTGTAGAGCCCCTCGCGGCTCAGCCCGGCATCGCGCGCCAGCTGGCTCATGTTGCCCGCCCGGGCGATATCGTTGAGGCCGGCGCGGATCAGGCTGCCGTCGCCCGGATCTCCCGCCGCGCACGCTTCCATGTAGAGACGCGCGTTCCGGGGAATGAGCAGGTGTTTGGCGTCTGTCATGGCGCGGCCCATGTTAACCATAGTTGACACACAAGCAACCCGGCCCGGTCATCGGGGCGGTCGTGCCCGTTTTCCGAACCGGTCCGGCAGCAATCCCTGCCAACCCTCTGTCACGCTGGAGAGACTCGCCGGCGCGTCGACGCCGCGCGCCGCTCGAACCGCGCGGGCGGGCGGGCCGCCGCGTCCCCAGGGGACACGAAAATAGTCCCATATCGGGACAATGTTTCACGTGAAACATACGTCAACCCTGCTGACCTTTGTTTCACGTGAAACATCGGGCGCGGGTTCGGCGCTAGCCGCGGCGCTTCCTGAGCAGCACGTAGAAGGCGCCGGCGCCGCCGTCTTTGGGCTGCGCCTCGGCGAAGGCGAGGATGCGGGGCCTGAGGCCGGGCTGGTTGAGCCAGCGCGGGAACTCGCTCCGGATCGTGCCGCCGGCCGGGCCGATATTCCCCTTGCCGGTGATCACCAGCACGCAGCGCCTTCCGTCCTCCGCCGCGCGGTCGATGAAACCGGCGAGCGTCCGGTGCGCCCGGTCGAGGGTGTGGCCGTGCAGGTCGAGGCGGGCCTCGGGCCGCATCCGGCCGCGCCTCAGCCGGGCGGCGGCGCGACCGTCGACGCCGGCGGCTCCGCCGGGTTCCAGCGCGGGGGCCGGTCCGGGCGGGACTGGCGGGGATGCGGGGGGCGGTGGCCCGGCCCGTTGCACGGACGGCTCGTCGGGGAACTCCGCGCCGCCCTCGCGCGGCAAGCGCTCGACGTCTCCGACCGCGGCCTCGAACAGCGCGCGGTCGGCGGCGCTCGCCTCGCGGCTACGGCGCCCGGCCGGCATCGCACACCACCACGTGCAGAGTCCTCGGCCCGTGCACGCCGATCTGGAGGATGCGCTCGATATCGCTCGAGCGCGACGGCCCGGTGATCAGCGTCACGTTGCGCGGCATGGGCGCGCCGCCCTCCCGGAGCAGCGCGAAGGCGTCCTCGTAGGCGCCGACGATGCGGCCCGCGTCCACCACCGCGACATGCGTGTCGGCAAGGAAGTGCAGCGCGTTGGCGATATCGGGCCCCGACCGCACCATCAGCGTCCCGGTCTCGGCGATGCCGGCGACGGTGCCGGTGATCGAGACGGCGTCCCCGGCATCGGGCACGCCCCGGCGAAGGCCCTCCACGCGGTCGAGGCCGCACGGATCCAGCATGGGGTCGTCGGAGGCAACGACCGGCCCGGACGCGCCGAGCTCCCGCAGGAATCGCTCGATCTCCCCGGCGACTTCGGCCCAGCCGGTCACCGTCGCGTGGCCGACCCCGGCCGCGTCGAGCCCGCCGTAGAAGCGCTGGCGCAGCTCCGCCGGGCCGCCCTTTCCCCTCGCGGGGATCGGCCCGGGCGCGACCTCGACCGCCGCGCCGGGACTGGCGGCGCGGATCCTCGCCAGGATATCGTCCCGCGCCGTGCTCATTTCCGGCGCTTCCCGTGCCATTGGCCGACGAAGGTCCCGCCCTCGGGAACCGGCAGGTCGCGCCCGCCGGTCCACTTGCCGGCGAAGGGCAGGCGGGTCAGCCGGCCGCGTCCCATCGCCATCAGGCGGAGGACCCGCCCGCCCACGGCGCCCGCCGCCCGGTAGGCCCGGGGCCAGGCGGTCAGCGTCGACCAGGCGAACAGGCCCCAGCGCATGACCGTCGGCCCGAGATGGGCCTGGAAGGCGTCCTCCCGCCACATGCGCAGGAGACGGGGCAGCGGAATCCGCACCGGGCAGACCGCCTCGCAGGCGCCGCAGAACGACGAGGCCTCGGGCAGGTGCTTCGACTTTTCCAACCCGTTCAGCGCCGGCGTCAGCACCGATCCCACCGGGCCGGCATAGACCGCGCCATAGGCATGGCCGCCGACCGCGCCGTAGACCGGGCAGACGGTCTGGCAGGCGCCGCAGCGGATGCAGCGCAGGATCTCCCGCTTGGGGCCGGCGAGGAGGTCGCCGCGGCCGTTATCGACCAGCACCACATGGAAATTCGCCGGCCCGGCCGCGTCGTCCCCGCGTTTCGCGCCGGTGGCGAAAGTCGTGTAGGCGGAAATCTCCTGACCCGTCGCGGAGCGGGCGAGCACCCGGACCAGGGTCAGCGCCTCCTCGACCGTGCCCAGCGCCTTCTCGATCCCGGTGACCGCGATATGCGTGTCCGGCAGGGACTGGGCAAGATCGCCGTTCCCCTCGTTGGTGACGATCACGACCGACCCGGTCTCGGCGACGAGGAAATTGGCGCCGGTGATGCCGACATCGGCGCGCAGGAAGACGTCGCGGAGCGCGCCGCGCGCCTCGGCGACGATCGCGCGGGCCTCCTCGAGCGGGCGGTCCCTCGGAAGCTCTTCATGGGCGCCGCGGAAGGTCTCGGCGAACTGGTCCTTGGTCAGGTGGATTGCCGGGATCACGATATGGCTCGGCGTCTCGTCGCGAAGCTGGAGGACGTATTCGCCGAGATCGGTCTCGACCACGTCGAGCCCCGCGCCCAGCAGCGCCGCGTTCAGATCGATCTCTTCCGAGACCATCGACTTGCCCTTGGCGACGGTCTTCGCCCCCGCCTCGCGGCAGATCCGGACGACCGCCTCGCAGGCCTCGGCCGCGTCGCGGCACCAGTGGACCGCGCCCCCGTTGGCGGTCACGTTCTCCTCGAAGCGTTCGAGATTGGCGGCGAGGTTGGCGAGCGCGCCGTCGCGGATCTCCTTGGCGGCATCGCGCAGGGAATCGAACTCGGGCAGCCTGGAAACGGTTTCGATCCGGCCGGCGCGGGAGTCGCGCTGCAGCCGGTCGAGCGCGCCCAGAAGGATCGCGTCGCGGCGGGCGGCGGCGACGTTCTCGGGGAAGCGGGTGCTGTCGGCGTGCATCGTCAGCCTTCCCCGGCGTCGAGCGCTTCGGCGACGTGACGCGTGCCTGTCGCCGATCCCCGGCGCGACAGCCGCCCCTCGATATGGAGGAGACAGCCAAGGTCTCCGCCGACCACCGCATCCGCGCCGGTGGCCTCGATCGAGTCGATCTTCTTGTCCGCCATCGCCTCGGAGATCGCGGGATATTTCACGCAGAACGTGCCGCCGAAGCCGCAGCAGATGTCCGATCCCTCCATCTCGCGCAGCTCGGGTCCGCCCGCCGCGGCGAGGAGCGCGCGCGGCTGTTCGCGGATGCCGAGCTCGCGCAGACCGGAACAGGAATCGTGGTAGGTGATGCTGCCCGATGGCGGGCGCGCGGCTTCCGGGCGCCAGCCTGCCACCCGGGTCAGGAAATCGACCAGCTCGTAGGTCCGGCCGGCGAGTTCCCGGGCGCTCGCGGCCCATTCGGGATCGTCGGCGAGCAGGTCGGGGAAATGACGGACGAACATCGCGGCGCACGACCCCGACGGCGCGACGACATGCTCGAACCCGTGGAACGCGGCCACGGCGCGCCGCGCCGCGCGGCGGGCGGCCTTGCGGTCGCCGCTGTTGTAGGAGGGCTGGCCGCAGCAGCTCTGCGCCCGCGGCACCTCGACCCGGTAGCCGGCGCGCTCGATCAGCCGCGCGGCGGCGAAGCCGACGGAGGGCCTGAACAGATCGACCAGGCAGGTGGCGAAGAAGCCGGCCGCCGGGCGGGATTTGGTTTCGTCCGTCATACCCCGGCCGCCTTCTCCACGGGTACGGGCAACAGCACATGGTAACGCCCGGGCGAGCGCATGCGCCCGGCGCGTTCCTCGGCGTCGAGCCCCGCGCCCCAGAACAGGTCTCCCCGCACCGCGCCCCGGATCGCGCCGCCGGTGTCCTGCGCGACCACGAGCCGGCGCAGCGGGCGCGCGGTGTCGAGCGGATCGGCGGTATCGATCCAGAGCGGCACGCCGAGCGGCATGAGGCGCGGATCCACCGCGAGGCTCCGTCCCGGCGTCAGCGGAACGCCCTGGGTGCCGACCGGTCCCTCGCCCGCGACCTCGCGGAAAAACACGTAGGACCGGTTGCGGTCCATGATCCGGCGCTGCTCCCCGGGATTTTCGCGCAGCCAGGCGCGGATCGACTGGAGCGAGACCTCCTCGCGCGCAAGCGCGCCCTCGGCCACCAGCACGCGCCCGATCGCGGTATAGGGGCGGCCGTTGGCGGCGGCGTAGCCGAGGCGCAGGATCTCGCCGTCCGGCAGCCGCACCCGCCCCGATCCCTGGATCTGCAGGAAGAACGCCGCGATCGGATCGGCCACCCAGACGACCTCGATCCCCTCGGCGTCGAGCGCGCCGTCGACGATCTGGGCGCGGTCGTAATAGGGTTTGAGCCGCCCTCCCTCGACCCGACCGGCGAGGCGTTCGTCGCCGAAATCCTTTCCGAACTCCGACAGCGTCACCGTCACCAGATCCTTCGGCCTGGTGTGGAGCGGCACCGGGTGGGCGTCGCTGCGCCGCCGCGCGCCGGTAAGCTCGGGTTCGTAATAGCCGGTGATCAGGCCGGAATCGCCGTCCTCGCCGATCACCTGGAACGGCCTGAAGCGGCGCTCGAAAAACGCCCGCGCCGCGCCGGCGTCGATTCCGGCGGCATCCTCGCAGACCGCCCGCCAGTCCTCCGGCCGGCCGAACCGCTCTTTCGCGTTTTCGACCCGTGTCGGATAGCGCAGCGGCTTGGCGCAGCTCCGCCGGAGCGCGGGCAAGGCCTCCGCGTGGCGGTCTTCCGTCCATCCGGGCAAATCGGCGAACGAGACCGGCTTGAGAACGGGGATTTCGGCCCGCTCCTCGTCGGGTCCGCAGCCGGGTGCGGCGGCGAGCATCAGGACCGCCAGGGTAGCCGAGAGACCGTAGCGGACCGGACGGGCACGCCGACGGGGAAGCGTCTCAGTTGGGGCTCCGCGTCTCAATCAGCTTCCAGTTGGGGTCGCGGGAACGGGTGTTGCGCGCGAACGTCCAGATATCCGTCACGTCGGTGACCTGGGTGGGGTCTCCCTCGATCGCCGCGCCGTCGGCGTCGCGGGTCACGTTGACCTGCTCCGAGACGAAGGCGACCGTGACGATCGCGTTGCGGCCGCTCATCGAGGCCTCGACGATCTCCGCCGACTCGATGCCGACGACCGTGGTCTCCAGCGTCTCGGCGGCGTCGAGGCGCTGGCGGATCGCCTGTTCGAAATTCTCGTACACCTCGTCGTTCAGCAGCGCGCGGAGCGTGCCGGTATCGGCGGTCGCGAACGCGTGGACGATGGCCTCGAAAGCGGCCTTGGCGCCCTCTTCGAACGAGGCCGGATCGAATTCGGGGTCCGCGGCCTGTATCCCCGCCATGCCGCGCGCCAACGGGTCGTCGGATGCCGCCGGTTCGAAATCCGTGTCGTCGTCGAAATCCGGCTCGTCGTTCGCGGCGGTCCGGTCGGGCAGCTCGATCACGTTGGCGTCGGGCTCGGCTTCCTGGCGGCGTTGTGACATGTTGTCCGGCGGTCGGGACTGGTGCCCGGTCCGGCGCCCCAGAACGCTGCGCAGCCTGAAGACCAGGAACGCCGCGATCATCGCGAAGAATATGATGTCGAGAAACTGGAAGCCTTCCATGGGCGCGTCCTTTGACGCCTCGCCCCCGCGGCGCTCCGTACAACCGGGCCGTCCCGATCGCGGATCCGCGGTGCATGCGCCGGGCCAAGCCTTGCAGCGGGAATCTGTAAATAGGCCCAACGCGGCCAAAGCGCAAGCGGGACGGGGCTGATGCGCCGGATATACTTGTGCAAGCAGCACGACACCGCCGCCAGGCAACGATGATCCTGATCCGGCACGGCCAGACGATATTCAACGTGGTCTTCAGCGTGACCCGGGTCGACCCCGGCGTCCCGGACCCGCTGCTTACGTCGCGCGGACGGCGCCAGGCGCGGGACATCGCGGCCGCTCTTGCCGGGGAAGGCATCGAGCGGGTCCTGGCGAGCCCCTACAGGCGGGCGATCCAGACCGCCGACGCCGTTGCGCGCGCCCTCGGCGTCCCGCTCGCCATCGACCCCGACGTCCGGGAGCGCTTCAGCTTCTCCTGCGACCTGGGCACCCGGCGGTCGGAGCTCGCCCGCGCCTGGCCGGAATACGGTTTCGGGCATCTGGAGGAGCGCTGGTGGCCCGCGACGGAAGAAACCGAAGCGTCGTTCGCGGAACGCTGCGCCCGCTTCGCCAGGCGCATGGCGGACGACCCGGCCGCGCGGCGCACCGCCGTCGTCACCCATTGGGGCGTGATCCGCGCGCTGACGGGGGAACGCGTGACCAACGGGACGCTGATCCGGCTGTCCGCGCCCGATGTTTCACGTGAAACATAGGACAGCATCGCTGACCATTGTTTCGCGTGAAATGGCTTAACAGGTAGACAGAAACTTCCGAAACAGGACTCTATATGAAATCGGCTCCCGCAGAGCGCAGGTCGGGACGGATGCCGAGACTCCAACACCCGCCCCGCCCTGGGACCTCACTAGAAGAGCCCCAACTCCACCAATGCTTTATGCACGCTGTCCGGCAAGCGGTAGTCCCATTCGTTTGCGTCCTCGTTCCACCGATAGTCGAAGAAAAAAGCTTCGTTGTCGAAGCCTTTGGTGTTTGCAATGCGCCTACCGAACGACCCCATCAAACCGGCAAACTGGGCGGGCCTGTCGTACCCAGCGGCCTTGTAGAGTTCTGAGGTAGATACCCGATCAGGGTAGGCATAATAGAGCGCGCTGAACACCGCCTCCAGTGCGGGAGACCTCTTGCGGCGTACCAAGGTACGGGCAGCGAACTTGCTGGTGACAAATTTGGTTGGCCCTTCTTCCGACTTGATGGATTCGGTCGGTTGAACCGCCTTTACTCGCAAGGTTTCCAATGTCGGCAGCACCTTGTTGATTTCCTCAGGCGAGCCTTCGAGAATGTACGTTCGCATCACTTTTCTCCTTTCCTTGACAGTGCTCCATATAATATGGAGCGGCTTCATCTTTTGTCAACGGCTGCACCAGAAAAGAATTTGAAAGGCTCTGCGGTGCACAGAGATGCTACTGCCACACTGCAAGTTCGTTCGGATTCCATGCGGTGTCGGGACGATCAAGCGTGCGGCCCCAAGCGCCCGTTATCGACCTTGCAGACGCCAGATCGTCGGTGGATTGGGTGGTTCACGAGCCCTCGGAAACTAAAGTGAAACACCGCGCCGAACTTGTACGCCCCGACCTCCCGTGCTAGACGCCGCGCGGGCAGTTCGCGGGTGGCGCTGGGCCATCGCGGTACGGGGAGAGGCAGATGGCCGACGAATCCGCTGAACCGCAGCAACGGGAGAACGGCGCCGCCGCCGCCGACCGTCCGATGCTCGCCATCGGCGCGCAATACATCAAAGATCTCTCGTTCGAGAACCCGCTCGGGCCCGAAGGGCTGGCGAAGCTCACCGAGAACCCGAACGTCGAGGTCGAGGTCAACACCAGCGCCCGCCTGCTCGCCGAAAGCGCCTACGAGGTGTCGCTGTTCATCCGGGCCGAGGCGCAGAGCGGGGATGCCACGGCATTCATCGTCGAGCTCACCTATGGCGGCATCGTCATCGTCGGCGACGTGGCGGAAGAGGACATCCAGCCGCTGGTCCTGATCGAGGGACCGCGCCACCTGTTCCCGTTCGCCCGGTCGGTCGTCGCCAACGTGACCCGGGACGGCGGCTTCCCGCCGATGATGATCGACCCCATCGACTTCGCTGCGCTCTACATGGAAAACGACGCGGCGCGCGCCGGCTTCGACATTTCCTGAGCCCCCGGCCCGGCGCGGCCGCGATGCCGGTCACGCTCCGGCGATTTCGGCGAAGGCCTCCTCCGAATCCGTCCGGGCCCGCGAAGCCGGCTCATAACGCCGCATCGCGCGGCCGTCCGCATCGCGGCCGGACCGGAAGGCGAATTCCATCGGCAGCGGTTCGGTGCGGGGGCGAATCTTCATGCCGGGGATGGCGTTATCCCCGATCTCGACCCCGGGCGCCCGGTGGGAAAGGAGATTGAGCACGAGTTGCCGGATGATCTTTTCGGTGTAAGCGCCCGGGCGCGCCCTGTCGTTCTCCCAGCGGGAAACGACCGTCTTGTCGCTAAGATCGATATGGCTGGCGAATTCGCTTCCCGTGCAGCCAAGGACATGGCGCAGAAAGCGGAGCTCCTCCCCGACCAGTTGCGCCGGGTCGAGAACCCGGGCCACGGCGGCGGTCGCCAGCAGCATGTCCAGATGGGGGATTTCGATCGAGCCGTCTTCGTCCTCCGCCGCCGCGTCGACCAGCGTGACGGGAATCCCCAGCTCGACCGTCGCGTCGTATGCCTTCCGCTTCATCGCCCTCTCGCTCCGGAGCCGCGCTCCCCGTTCCTGTACCCGACGGTCAGGGCAGGATTGCGGTGACCACGGTCACCCGGTCTCCGGGACCGAGCGTGACCACGATCTCCAGCTCCCGCCCATCGGCATCGCGACCGGCCACCCGGAATTTGTCCTGTCCGGTCCGGATATCCCGCTCTACCTCCCTGACCCGGCCGGCGTGGAGGACCTGCCGTATCTGCGGCAGGCGTATTCGCCGCCGCGCCATGCGCTCGCGTGCATGCGCGGTCAACCGAACGCCGTAGTCGGGGAAATCGCGAAAGAAATTCCTGAATGCCGCGAGGTCCCCGCCGGCCGGCCTTCTCTCCGCCATCGTCGGGTTCCCATGAGACGCGCGGCTCTCGTCGATCCGATTCAATCATGGGTTGGTCTCGCTCGTCGAGAGCGCCATTTTGGAAGAGAGTTGAATTAAAGTCAACTTTAGAGAACACAGAGTCAGCCCGTGTCCGCGCGACTGTCGGGAGTCATGCACGGGTGCGAAAGCCGGGCTGGAGAGCCTGTCTGTACCGCTCGCCGCCCCCTCACCCCGACCCTCTCCCCGCGGGGGAGAGGGGCCGGAGGAGGGCGGTCGCTATCTCACGGTGTTCCACTGCTGTCCGGTTCAGTCGTTCGGGGGCTCCGCGCGGACTGTCGGGGACAAGGTCGGGCGGTGTCGGCGTCCTCCGGCACGCCCCTCCTTATCGTCATGCCCGGACTTGTTCCGGGCATCCACGTCTTGCGGCATGGCGGTGCGAGCCGGGCGCGGACGAGGCGGCGGAGGGACGTGGATGCCCGGAACAAGTCCCATAAGCGCTAACTTGTTATGGATTGAAGTGGGTGGCGCGTTGAGGTCTGCGGCGTCTGGGCGGTTCGGCGAGGGCTTTTGCGATGTCGTTCCACTCGTCGATCGTGCGGGCGAGGCCGAACTCCGGCTCGACGGCCCGGCGGATCTGGTTGAGGACGAAGCGGAACTCGCGCCACGGGCTATGGGGTCTGCGGCGGCGCCAGGTCGTATCCCCAGGGGGAAACGGCGCGGGCGTGGTCGACCAGCTTGTCGGCGAGCAGCGCCACCAGGAGTTTCCCGTAGAGCCAGGCGCGGGCGCTGTCGTCGTCGCGCTTGGGCAGGTGGCCCAGGCGGGCCAGCGACTTGAGGCGTTTGAAGACCAGCTCGACCTGCCAGCGCAGGCGGTACCATTCGAGAACCTCGCGGGCGCTGAAGGACTCTTCGCGAAACGTGGTGAAGACGATGACATAATCGGCGAAGGCCAGCGTCGCGGGGCGGACCTTGCTGCCCTGCCGCCTCGCCTCGCGGCGCGCCCTCTTGCGCGCCCGTGCGGCGGCCTGCGTCGATTTGCGGACCGCGCAGACGCGGCCGTGCACCGCATCCTCCCCGGCGGTGGCGACCGGCCACCACCCGACCGCCCCGGCGCGGGTCAGCCCGGACACCGCCGCAAGCAGATCGAACGGCGCCCCCTCGGGGGTCCGCAGCGGCAACGCCCCGGTGTTCACCCGCACCGCGATGCGCCCGCCCGCCGCCGACGCGTGGCGGAGCCCCGCCGCCGTCGCGTAGCCCCGGTCGGCCAGGATATGGTCGCCCGCGCAGACCGGAAACCGCGCCAGAACTTCCGCGCTGCCTGCGCCGCGCGTCGGTGTCACCTCGAAGAAATCGCAGCTCAGAGAGGACAGGCACAGGCTGTAATGCACCCGCCACACCGAACCCGTCCGCCCGGGCTCGCGCACCGTGGTGGCGTCGAACGCGCGCACCCGCAAGCCCGGCGCCGCCGCCCGCGCCAGGCCGCGTTCGCGGAACAGCGCCACGCACAGACCGTGCAGCCAGCTCGAGGACTTGCGGAGCCGCTTCAGAAGCGCAACGTCCGACAACTCCGCCAGACCCGCCTTGCGCGCCCGCAGCGCCGTCTTGCGCAGCGAGTGACCGCAGCCCAGATGCAGCAGAAGAACCCGCAGCGCCGCCTCCGCAGACTTGTCCTTGCGCAGACCCTTCAGCGCACCGGTCGAACGCCCCAGCTCTTCCCAGCCGGCCGGCAGAAAAGACCGCAGAACCGCCCAGTCCTCGTCCATCCCACGCCTCCGAGCCCAAACACCCGGAAACCCTAGACAAAATGACCGCCACAAACAAGTTAGCGCTTATGGGAACAAGTCCGGGCATGACGGTGGGAGGGTTACCGACGTACCGAAAGCTGTGTCTCGGGTCGAACGATCCGTCGGAAACCCGCCAGTACCGACGCCTTGCACCCGATCCGGCCCATCTGAACCGGACAGCAGTGGACGTGTTCCGGGCGGGATGGACAGGCCCTAATCGAGCCAGATCGGGTTCTTGATCTTCTTCAGGAACTCCGCGTGGGCGGCGGATTCTTCCTCGCTCGGCGCGTGGGTGCGCGGCGGGCGGGGGGCGCGCTCTTCTCTTGCTGCGGTTTCGACCGGCCTGGCGGCGCCGAGACCGAGCGACGGCTGCCGGCCGCCGATCAGCTCGAGATAGACCTCGGCCAGCAGCTCGGCGTCGAGCAGCGCGCCGTGCCTGGTGCGCGCCGCGTTGTCGATCCCGAAGCGGCGGCACAGCGCATCGAGGTTCGCCGGAGCGCCGGGAAAGCGGCGGCGCGCGAGGCCGACGGTGTCGATCGCCCGCGACTCCGGCAGGGGCTCCCGGTCGATCCGGCCGAGTTCGGCGTTGAGGAAACCGAGATCGAACTGCGCGTTGTGGATGACCAGCAGGGAATCGCCGAGGAAGGCGAGCAGGTCGTCCACGACGGCCCGGAACAGCGGCTTGTCGGCAAGGAAGTCGTCGGACAGCCCGTGAATCTCGAAAGCGCCGGAAGGCATCTCCCGCTCGGGGTTGACATAGGCGTGGTAGGTCTCGCCCGAGGGGATGTGGTTGATCAGCTCGACGCACCCGACCTCGACGATTCGATCACCGCTCGCGGGGTCGAGACCGGTGGTTTCGGTATCGAGGACGATTTCGCGCATGGCGGCCCGGCTGCGGTAGATGCGCGCGCGGCGGCCAGTACCTGCCGCGGCGGCGGGAGATCACTCTGACGATCCATTCGAGTCGGCGCAAGGTAAAGGCTCGTCCGAGGCTGGTCCGGACCACGAAATCCGCCCGCCGGCGCTTCTGGCCGTCGGGAAGCTGGTTCGCGAGAATGCCGGCGAGAGTCTCGGGCGTCATGCCGGGCCGCGCGAGCACGCGCGCCCTTTGCAGAAAGGCGGGCGCGGTGACAACCACCACGGCGTCGCATCGATCGGCGAGCCCGACCTCGAACAACAGCGGTATGTCGAGAACGACGAGCTTCTCGCCCCGCGCCGCGGCGCGCCGCAGGAACCCCAGCTGCACCCGGCGCACGCGCGGATGGATTATGGCCTCGAGCCTTCGCAAGGCGTCGCTGTCGGCGAACACAAGCTTCCGCAGGACCGCCCGGTCCACCGCTCCGTCCCGCACCGCGCCGGGGAACGCGGCCGCGACATCCGCGACGGCGGCGCCGCCCTTCGCCAGCAGGCCGTGCACGGCGGCATCGGAGTCGTAGACCGCCACGCCGAGGCCGCGGAACATCGCGGCGGTCGTGGTCTTTCCCATGCCGATAGAGCCGGTGAGCCCGACGATGACCATGCCCGTCAGCCCAGGAGATCGGCGGCGACGTGCCGTCGGAGCGCGTCGTCGACCGCGGGCTCCGAGCCGAACCAGCCGGCGAAGCCCGGCCGCGCCTGGTGGAGCAGCATTTCCAGACCGTCCACCGCCCTCAGCCCCCGGGCGCGGGCGGCGGCGAGCAGCCCGGTTTCGAGCGGCGTGTAGACGATGTCGTTGACGACCGCGTCGTCCGGCAGCGCGTCGAGACGGATATCGAGGGGTTCCCCGCCGGCCATCCCGAGTGCCGTCGTGTTGACGAGAAACCCCGCGCCGTCGAGGGCCTCCTCCCGCTTTTCCCAGTCGACCGCGACGACGGTGGGTCCGAACCGGTCCCGCAGCGCCTCGGCCCGCGCCGCGGTGCGGTTCACCAGCCGGATCTCGCTTGCCCCTTCGTCCTGGAGCGCGGCGACGATGGCCCGGGCGGCGCCGCCGGCGCCCAGCACGGTCGCGGCGATCCCGGCGCCCGACCAGCCGTCGAGCCGGCCGCGCAGCGCCTCCACGAACCCGAAAGCGTCCGTGTTCGTCCCGGCCAGCGAACCGTCGTCGCGGACGAAGACCGTGTTGACGGCCCCGATCCGCCGCGCGATGGCATCGGTTTCGTCCACCCCGGCGAACACGGCTTCCTTGTGCGGGATGGTCACGTTGGTTCCGGCGAAGCCGAGCGCGGGCAGCGCACGCAATGCCTCCCCCACCCCGTCGGGCGGCACCGCGAACGGGATATAGGCCCCGTCGATCCCGGCGCGCGCCAGCCAGAAATTGTGCAGGCGCGGCGAGCGCGAATGCCCGACGGGCCAGCCCATGACGCCGGCGATGACAGCCTTGCCGCTTATCGTCATTCGATCACTCCGCGATCACGCCACGGCGGCGGAGATACGCCAAGAGCGGGAGCAACGGCAAGCCGAGAACGGTCGCGTGAGCGCCTTCGATGCGGTCGAAAAGCTGGATCCCCAGCCCTTCGACGCGATAGGCGCCGGGCCCGCCGAACGCCGCCTCGCCGATCCGGTCGAGATAGGTTTCGATGAAATCCGTGCCGAGCTTCCGCATGGTGAGACGGGCTTCCTCGGTTTTCCGCCAGACCGTAACGCCGTCCTCCACGATGCTGGCCGCGCTCGCCAGACGATGGGTGCGGCCGCCGAGGGCGGCGAGCTGTGCCGCGGCCTCCTCTCTGTCGGCCGGCTTGTCGAAGACGCGCGGCCCCAGGAGAAGCACCTGGTCGGCTCCGAGCACGAGCCTCCCCGGTTCGCCGATGCTTCGCGCCTTTTCCTCGGCCAGGCGTTCCGCGAGCGCGATGCCGTCGATGCCGGCCGCCCGAAGGCCTCGTTTCACCGCGTCTTCGTCGATGCGTGGGGGGACCGTCTCCACCGGCACCCCGGCATCCTTCAGGAGGCGCGCCCGGGTGGCGCTGGACGACGCCAGAATCAGACCCTTCGCGCCGGTCATCCGAACCTGGGCCGTTCACCCACCGGCCGCCGCGCCGCCGTCGGGTTCCCGTTCCGCCATGCGGTTGCGATAGAGCTGGTAAATCGCGGTCGCGGTTTCCTCGATCGAGCGCCGGGTGACGTCGATCGTCGGCCAGCCCTGGTCGGCGAACAGGCGGCGCGCGGCGACGACCTCGTCCTTCACGGCCTCGATGTCGGCATACTCGCCGGTCGAGTCCTGGCGCAACATCAGCAGGCGGTTCCGGCGCACCTGCACCAGCCGCTCGGAGGCGGCGGTGAGGCCGATGCAGAACGGCCGGCTGAGGCGGAACAGCTCGCCCGGCAGATCGATGCCGGGCACGACGGGCACATTCGCCGCCTTGATGCCCCAGTGGTTGGCCAGGTAGATCGAGGTCGGCGTCTTCGAGGTTCGCGACACGCCGACCAGCACGATATCGGCCTCTTCCAGGCTCCAGACGTTCTGACCGTCGTCGTGGGAGAGCACGAAATTCATCGCCTCGATGCGGTCGAAATACTCGGCGTTGAGAAGATGCTGCCCGCCGGGCCGGCCGCTTTGCTCACGGTGGAAATAACGCGCCATCGCCTCGATCACCGGGTCGATCACCGAGACGCAGGGCAGGTTGAGATTGCGGCATTCTTCCTGGAGCGCGGACCGCGTGACGTCGCTGACCAGGGTGAAGATCACCACGCCGGGCTGCTCGCGAATGCCGGTGAGCACGCCATCGAGCGCCTCGGGGGTACGCACCATGGGCCATAGATGCTGCTCGACATCGACGCCTTCGAACTGCGCCATGCAGGCCCGGACGACGCCTTGCGTGGTCTCGCCCGTCGAGTCGGAGACCAGATGCAGGTTGTATTCGGCCATGCCGCTCCTTCGCTCAAGGTTCGCTGGGGTGTTTGCGGGAATTGCCGGGATAAATCCAGCAATTGCTACGGTGCTCCGGAATTCATCCCCGGACGTCCGGTTCGTTCCCACCTGTTGCGCGCCGGCGTCCGGAATATCCCGAGGCCCTTGGCTTTTCGCGGAAGTCCCATGGTATCCACATAAATCCGACAATTCCATTCAACTAGAGATTAACACTTAAACCATTGATATTTAATATTAAATTATAAAGCATCCTTGCTTTCCCGCCTCGTTATCGCAATCTGTCCGCCATGCATGGATCGTTGTGGATGGAGTACCCTGTAACGGATAATCCCCGCTCTTGAGGCGTTCTACAACTACTACAACCTAATCTTGATTTTTTTGAAGTAGAGTCAGGACAGATGCGTCCCCGCGAAACCGGCCCGCCCGTGTCATTATTCTCCAAACCGTTGCTCGCCGCCCTCTCCGGGGTTCCGGTCGACATACCGCCGGTGTGGCTGATGCGTCAGGCCGGCCGTTACCTGCCGGAATACCGGGCGTTGAGGCGCCGTTCGAACTCGTTCCTCGACTTTTGCTACACGCCGGAACTCGCGATCGAGGCCAGCCTGCAGCCGATCCGCCGTTTCCCCCTCGATGCGGCGATCGTGTTTTCCGACATCTTGGTCATACCGGATGCGCTCGGCCAGGCGGTTTGGTTCGAGGAAGGCCTCGGGCCCAGGCTCGATCCGATCTCCACGGCCGAAGAGGTCGCGCGGCTTGAAGAAGGCGGTCTTACCGAGCGGCTCTCGCCGGTCTACGAGACCATTGCCGGGGTGCGCGAAGGCCTGCCGGAGCATGTAGCGCTGGTCGGCTTCGCCGGCGCGCCCTGGACTATCGCCACCTACATGATCGAAGGCGGAACCAGCCGCGCGCACGAACGGATCCGCATGCTCGCCTACAGTGCGCCCGATCTGCTGGAACGGTTGATCGGACTTCTCGCGGACGCGGTGAGCGAGCACCTGATTGCTCAGGTTCGGGCCGGCGCGGAGGCGGTGCAGATTTTCGACAGCTGGGCCGGAGCCTTGCCGGCAACGCATCGTGAGCGATATTCCCTGCGGCCTATCGCCGAGATCGCGGCGAAGGTCCGCGCCGCGTGTCCCGAGGTCCCGGTGATCGCGTTTCCCCGCGGGGTCGGGGCCGCCTATGCCGACTACGCCGCGATCCCGGCGATAAGCGGGGTGTCGATCGACCAGGGGGTCGATGCCGGCTGGGCCGCCGCGACGCTGCAGGGCTCGGCGGCGGTCCAGGGCAATCTCGATCCGCTCGTCCTCGCGGCGGGAGGCGATGCCATGGCCGAGGCCGTCGACGGCATTCTGTCGGCGCTCGGCGGCGGGCCGTTCGTCTTCAACCTGGGACACGGCGTGGTGCCGGACACCCCGCCGGAACACGTCGCGGCCCTGATCGCCCGTGTCAAGGGATCCCCCGGGTGACGGACCGCGTCGCGGTGGTCCTGTTCAACCTCGGCGGTCCGGACCGGCCCGAGGCGATAAGGCCGTTTCTGTTCAACCTGTTCAACGATCCGGCGATCGTCCGCCGACCGCAGCCGTTGCGATGGGCGCTCGCCTCGCTGATCTCCCGGCGGCGCGTGGCCGAGGCGCGCCGGATCTATGCGCATCTCGGCGGCCGGTCGCCGCTGCTCGAGCAGTCGGAAGCCCAGGCGCGGGCGCTCGAAGGCGCGCTGGAGGAGTCCGGGTTCAGGGTCTTTGTCAGCATGCGTTACTGGCACCCGAGGTCGAGGGAGGTCGTGTCCGAGGTCGAGCGCTTCGATCCTGCGAAAGTCGTGCTCTTGCCGCTCTATCCGCAGTTTTCGTCTTCCACCACGGCATCGTCGTTCCGGGAGTGGGACCGGGCGGCGCGGGGGAAAGTCGATGCGCCGACGACGCGGATCTGCTGCTACCCGGACGAACCTGGTTTCGCGGAGGCGGCGGCTGGACGGATCTCCGGCATTCTCGAAGCCTGGAAGGGGCCGGAGCCGCGAATACTCCATTCCGCGCACGGCGTGCCCAAGGCCTTCATCGCGGCGGGCGATCCCTACCAATCGCAGGTCGAGCGCAGCGTGGCGGCCATTCGCCGGGCGCTAGGGAGGGAGGACCTCGATCACGTCATCTGTTACCAGAGCCGGGTCGGGCCGCTCGAATGGATCGGCCCCTACACCGACCGCGAGATCGAACGGGCCGGATCGGAAGGAAGGCCGGTGATCGTGGCGCCCGTCGCTTTCGTCTCCGAGCATTCGGAAACGCTGGTGGAACTCGATCTGGACTACCGGGAGCTCGCCGAGGACAGCGGCGTTCCGGTCTACCGACGTGCCGCGACCGTTGGCACCGACCCGGCGTTTATCCGAGGCCTCGCCGCTCTCGTCAGGCGCGCCGCCGGTTCTTCCGACACCGTTCTCGCGGGATCGGCAGACCCGGCCTGCGGGAGCGACGCCGGGGATTGCCCCCTGGCCGGGAGATGCGCGGCATGACCTGGCTCGCGGACGCCTATCCCTGGGTTCGCGCCCTCCACATCGTCTCCGTGATCGCCTGGATGGCCGGCATGCTCTATCTGCCGAGGCTCTACGTCTATCACTGCGGGCGCGAACCCGGCGGCGAAGCCGACGAGATGCTCAAGACCATGGAGCGCCGCCTGCTGCGGGCGATCGTCAATCCAGCGATGATCGCGGTATTTCTCACCGGCGGGTTGTTGCTGATTACGCCCGGCGTCGCGGATTGGGCGTCGGTCTGGATCTACGCAAAGCTCTCGCTCGCGTTCGGGCTCGCGGCCGTCCATGGGGCGTTCGCGGCGTGGCGCCGGGCGTTCGCCGAAGGCCGGAACCGCCATTCCGCGCGGTTCTATCGTCTCGCCAACGAAATCCCGACCGTCCTGATGGTCGGGATCGTCATATTGGTCGTGGTGAGACCGTTCTGATTCGGCGGGAACGTTCTCAATCAGTGTTTGACTCGGCGATTGGCATTCGTTAAGTGGTTGCATCACGGTTCGTCCCGAAGCGTACGCCGCCCCAAGACAAATAAAGAAAGCAGTTCCCGAGGGTGGCGGAGTTTCCTTGCCGTGCGTCCTTCAAAGACCGTTTGCGGGCGCCTTTCCCTTACATAAACCCGGTATTCGAATGAATCTGCAAGAACTCAAGCAGAAATCGCCGGCCGATCTGCTGACCTACGCGGAAGAGCTGGAGATCGAGAACGCATCGACCCTGCGCAAGCAGGACATGATGTTCGCGATCCTCAAACAGCTCGCGGAAAACGACATCGTCATTTCCGGCAACGGCGTGCTGGAGGTTCTGCAGGACGGCTTCGGCTTCCTTCGGTCGCCCGAGGCGAACTATCTGCCGGGGCCCGACGACATCTATGTCTCGCCAAGCCAGATCCGCCGCTTCGGGCTAAGGACGGGCGATACCGTCGAGGGGCAGATCCGCTCGCCCAAGGACGGGGAACGCTATTTCGCCCTGCTCAAGGTGAATCTGATCAATTTCGAGGAGCCGGAGCGGATCCGTCACCGGATCAATTTCGACAACCTCACCCCGCTTTACCCGGAAGAGAAGATCGCGCTCGAGGTCGAGAATCCCACCAGGAAGGATCTGACGACCCGCATCATCGACCTGATCACGCCGCTCGGCAAAGGCCAGCGGGCGCTGATCGTCGCGCCGCCCAGGACCGGCAAGACGATGATGCTGCAGGGGATCGCGCATTCGATCAGCGCGAACCACCCCGAAGCCTATCTGATCGTGCTGCTGATCGACGAGCGGCCCGAGGAAGTCACCGACATGCAGCGCTCGGTCAAGGGCGAGGTCATCAGCTCGACCTTCGACGAGCCGGCAACGCGCCACGTGCAGGTCGCCGAAATGGTGATCGAGAAGGCGAAGCGCCTGGTCGAGCACAAGCGCGACGTGGTGATCCTGCTGGATTCGATCACCCGCCTCGCGCGCGCCTACAACACCGTCGTGCCGAGCTCGGGCAAGGTGCTGACCGGCGGCGTCGACGCCAACGCGTTGCAGCGCCCCAAGCGGTTCTTCGGGGCCGCGCGCAACATCGAGGAGGGCGGCTCGCTCACCATTATCTCGTCGGCGCTGATCGATACCGGCTCGCGCATGGACGAGGTGATCTTCGAGGAGTTCAAGGGCACCGGCAATTCCGAGATCATCCTCGACCGCAAGCTCGCCGACAAGCGCACCTGGCCGGCGATGGACATCACCAAGTCCGGCACCCGCAAGGAAGAACTGCTGGTCGACCGCGGCACGCTCTCGAAGATGTGGGTGCTGCGCCGGATCCTTTCCCCGATGGGGGTCACCGACTCGATGGAGTTCCTGATCGACAAGATCAAGGACACCAAGAGCAACCCGGACTTCTTCGAGGCGATGAACCAGTAGGCGTCCGCCCTCCCCCTGCCCCTCCCGCAAGCGGGAGGGACTCCCCACCATTTGTAAAGCCAGATCCGGCACGCGCGAGTAGGCGTTTTGAGCAGCCGGTGTGGTTCCTGGGTCAGGCTGCATGGGCTTGTCTCGCGAAGGCGGGATTGAAGACGGTCTGGCTTTGGAGCATTGCGCAGGCGACGCCGAGCAGGCGGTCGGCGACGCCGCGAAGCGCGCGAGCGTGGCCGTGGCCGCGGGCACGCAGGGCGGCGTATTTCGCCTTGCTGACGGGGTCGTGCTGAATCGCGACCCCGGCCCAGTGGTAGACGGCGTCCTGGAGCCGGTTGTGAGACGCGAGACGGCGTATGACGATCAGCGACTTGCCGGACCGCCTGGTCACGGGAGCGACACCGGACAGGCATCGCAGGGCCTGATAGTCTCGCCGCCGCAGAGGATCGTGCGCTTCTGCCAGCAGCGTGGCGAGGACGATCCTGCCGACGCCGGGAAGCGAGCTCAGGATTTCCACGTCACGCTGCGCATTTATTCCCGGCTCGTCCTCCGGGGAGGCCGCGGATCGGGACAGCGCCGCGCTCAGGCGGTCGATCTCGCCATAGGCCTTGGCGAGCTGCCGCGCGATGACGGCAAGCTGCGAGAAGACGACTTCGATATGGGCAACCGCGGCCTCGGTCGTGCCGGGCGCGACGGACACCGCCTGCTCGCGCATGATCCGGAGCGCGGTTTCGGCATCGATCCGGCGCACCCGGTGGCGCGTCAGGAGCTTGGCGACGGTGGCGGCGCGGACGCGCTGCGCCCTGGCGGGCGTCGGCGCAAGGCACCAGAGTTCGCGGACCCAGGCCCTGGTGAGATCGCTTTCGACCTTGAGGAGCTGCGGATAGTAGCGCCAGAGCTGCTGGCGGGCCCGGTTCACCAGCCGGGTCCTGTCGCGGGTCAGGTCGTTGGCGATCCGCGACCACTCGCGCAGCTCGACGATCTCCGGCGCGCTCGCATCCAGGCGCCGGAACGCATGGCCATCGGTCCGCAGGGCATCGGCGAGCACGCGGGCGTCGCGGCGGTCGTCCTTGGCGCCGGCCGGCGAGAAGCGGTCGCGGAAGCGGTCGAGCTGCTTCGGATTCACGGAGTGGACCGCGAAGCCGCGTTCCATCAGGGTCTCGACGACGGGTCCGTGCGGGATCTCGATGGCGACCCCGACCGCGTGCGGTTCGACGCCCGCCGTGGCGAGGACCCAGGCCGCCATCTCCGCCAGACCGGCTCCGCCGTGACCGAAGGCCCGCTCGGCCGACACCTCGCCAGCGCTGTCGACAACGCAGACCTGGTGGGTCTCCGAGCCCCAGTCGATCCCCGCAAAATACTCAACCATGTGCATGGCTTTCCCTTCGCGCCCTTGTGCAAACGGACCGCCACGATGCCTGCCCGTCCCTGTACTGGCGCTCAAGGCGCAAACTCCCCACCAGGCGTCCATCGTGGCCAGGAACCGAGGCACAGGTCCCTCCCAGGTGCTCTCGGCGCAGGGGGTGCTCGGTTGCTCTCGATCCCTTGGCCCGTCCCGTCCGCAATCGACGGGACCCCCACGATGGCAGGGAGCTTCGACGAGCTGCACCTGGCCACTGGCTTCCCCTCCGCGCTACGCGCTCCGGCGAAGCCAGTGGCCAGCCAGCACCGCTGCGACGAAGATCGAGGAAATCGCTAAGCAACGTCTTCGCCCCGAAACGACCGAAGCGTCGTGAGAGGTACAGGGGGAAGGCAGGGAGCGCCCGGCGAGCGAGCTCCCTCTCCCCCGCGGGGGAGAGGGTCGGGGTGAGGGGACGGCAAACCGAATGGGATACTGCCCTACGGGATCAGAACCGTCGATCCCGTCGTCTTCCGTCCCTCGAGATCGCGATGCGCCCTGGCGGCGTCCTTGAGCGCGTAGGTCTGGTTGACCTCGATCTTGACCGCGCCGCTCCTGACCGCCCGGAAGAGGTCGTTCGCCGTCGCCACCAGGTCCTTGCGCGCCGCCGTGTAATGCGGCAGCGAAGGCCGGGTGAGGAATAGGGAGCCCTTGGCGGCGAGCAACCCGGTCTCGAACGGCGGCACCGGCCCCGAAGCATTGCCGAAGCTCACCATCGTGCCGCGCGGGCGGAGGCAGTCGAGCGAGCCCTCGAACGTGTCCTTGCCGATGGAATCGTAAACCACCGGCAGGCCTTCGCCCTTGGTGATCCTGCGGACGCGGTCGGTGAAGTTCTGCTCGGTGTAGACGATCGCGTGATCGCAGCCATGGGCGCGGGCGAGCTTCGCCTTGCTGCGGCTTCCGACCGTGCCGATCACCGTGGCGCCGAGATGCTTGGCCCACTGGCAGAGGATCAGCCCGACCCCGCCGGCCGCGGCGTGGATCAGGATGGTGTCGCCCTTCCTGACCCGGTAGGTCTCGCGGATCAGGTAGCGGACGGTCATGCCCTGGAGCATCATCGCCGCCGCGGTCTCGTCCGAGATGTCGCGCGGGACCTTCACCACCCGGTCGGCGGGGATCAGCCGCTCCTCGGAATAGGCGCCGAGCGGCGCGGTCGCGTAGGCCACCCGGTCGCCGACCCTGAGATCGGTCACGCCGCGCCCGAGCGCTTCGACAACGCCCGCGCCCTCCATGCCGAGCGTCAGCGGAAGGGGGAGCGGGTAGAGACCGGTGCGGTGATAGACGTCGATATAGTTGAGGCCGACGGCGGTATGGCGGATACGGATCTCGCCCTTGCCGGGATCGCCGACCTCGACCTCCCGCCATTTCATCGCCGATGCGGGGCCCGGCTTGTCGATCTGGATTGCGCGCGGCATCTGACGTTCCTCCCCTAACCGAGATTGGTCTTGAAAAACCCGGCCGTGCGTCCATTGGCGAGATCGGCCGCTTCCCGATCGAAATGGGCGCCGCCGATCCGCGCGAAGGCGTGGTCTACGCCGGGATAGATGTGAACGCTGAAGAGCGGGTTGCCGGCGAGCGAGTCCTGGATCGTCTTCTGCGCCTCCGGAGGGCAGTACTCGTCCTCCGCGGCGATGTGGAGCATGGCGGGCTTCGAGGCGCCCGCCGCCTTGTCCATGTTGCCCTCGATCTGCACCGGATAGTAGCCCACCGACGCATCGGAGTCGGTGAAGCAGGCGGACATGTAGGCGAGGCTTCCGCCCATGCAGTAGCCCACCGTGCCCACCTTGCCGGTGCAGCCGCCGAGCCCCCGCACATGGCCGATGGTGGCGGCGATGTCGCCCACCCCCTTCTCGAAGTCGAAGCCCTGGAGGTAGCCGAAGGCCTTCCCCCACTCCTCCTCGGTCTTGTCGGTGAGCTGGACGCCGGGCTCCTGGCGCCAGAACAGGTCGGGCGAGCAGGCGATATAGCCGTCGGCCGCGAGGCCATCGCAGATGTCGCGCATGACCCGGTTGACGCCGAAGATTTCCTGGATGACGACCACGCCCGGGCCGGAGCCCGATGCCGGCCTCGCGAGATAGGCGCCGAAGCTGCCGCCGTCCGGCGCGGCGATGTCGATGTCAGGCATGTCGTAATCTCCCCGTTCGCGGTGTTTCAATATTTGAGCGGAAAAATAGCCTGATGGCCGAGACGAGTCATCGGGCGGCGCCCCGTATGGCGCGCCAGATCGTCTCGGGCGAGGCCGGCATGTCGATCCTGTCGATGCCGAGCGGGGCGAGCGCGTCGACGATCGCGCTGGTGACCGCCGGCAGCGCGCCCACCGTGCCGGCTTCGCCCGCGCCCTTGACGCCGAGCGGGTTGGTCTTTGTCGGCACCGGGTTGGCTTCGACCCTGAACCCGCACATGTCGTCCGCCCTCGGCATCGCGTAGTCCATGAACGAGCCGGAAAGGTTCTGGCCCGATCCGCGGTCGAAGACGATCCGTTCCATCACCGCCTGGCCCAGCCCCTGGGCGACGCCGCCGTGGATCTGACCTTTCAGGAGGAGCGGGTTGAGCACCGTGCCGACATCGTCGACGACGCTGTAATCGACGATCTCCACCGCGCCGGTATCGGGGTCGATCTCCACCTCGCAGACATGGCAGCCGTTGGGGAAGTTCTCGACCCTGGCGACGTAACCGGCGCCCGCTTCGAGCCCGGGCTCGACATCCGGCGGCAGCTTCGACGGCAGATAGGCCGCCTGCGCGACCTCCACCAGCGGGACCGACCGGTCGGTGCCGGCGACGCGGAAGGCGCCGTCGGCGAATTCGATATCGGCCTCGGCGGCTTCCAGAAGATGCGCCGCGATCGGCCTTGCCTGCTCGACGATTTTCTCCGCCGCGCGCAGCACCGCCGAGCCGCCGAGCGTCGCCGAACGGGAGCCGCCGGTGCCTCCGCCGATCGAAAGCGCGTCCGAGTCCCCTTCTTCGACGCGCAGCGTCGCGGGGTCGAGACCGAGCGTCTGGGCGACGATCTGCTTGTAGATCGTCTCGTGCCCCTGGCCGTGGCTGATCGTGCCGGCGAACAGCGTCGCGGTGCCGGTCGGGTCGAAGCGCAGGAGCGCGCGTTCCTGGCCCGGCGCCGCCGCGCGCTCGATGGTGTTCGAGATGCCGACACCGCGCAGCCTGCCGTTGGCCTTCGAGCCCGCGCGCCGTTCCCCGAACGCCGCGTGGTCCGCGATTTCGAGGGCGCGGTCGAGGTTCCGCTCGAACGCGCCGCAGTCGTAGTTGAAGACGAGCCCGGTCCGGAACGGCATCGCATCCTCGGGGATCGTGTTCCGGCGGCGGAGTTCGACCGGGTCGAGGCCGAGCTCGCGGGCCGCCGTATCGATCAGCTGCTCGATGACATAGGCGGCTTCCGGCCGGCCGGCGCCGCGATAGGGGCAGGTCGGGTTGGTGTTGGTGAACACGCCGGCGGTCTCGACATGGATCGCGGGCGTGACATAGGTGCCGGCGAGGGTGCCGAGATTGGAGGTCGCCGGACCGCCCGCCATCGAAGCGACGTAGGCGCCGATATTGACCCGGGTGCGCACCCGCATGGCGAGGAAGTTGCCCCCGGCATCGAGCGCGAGCGCCGCGTCGGTCACGTTGTCGCGGCCCTGGTGATCGCTGATCAGCCCTTCCGAACGTTCGCAGGTCCATTTCACCGGCCGGCCCGCCGCGCGCGAGGCCCAGAGGACGAGGATCTGCTCGGGATACATGCCGCCCCGCAGCCCGAAGCTGCCGCCGACATCGTTGGCGATCACCCGCACCCGGTTCTCGGGCAGGCGGAAGATGTCCCTGGCGAGCGCGCTCCTGATCCGGTGGGGGTAGTGGACGGCGGCGTAGAGCGTATGCCGCCCGGCGCGGTCGACATCGCCCACGAAGGCGCGCGGCTCCATCGTGTTCGAGGTGACCCGCGAGATGACGAAGCGGCGCTCGACAATATGGGCGGCCCCGGCGAACCCGGCCTCGACGGCGTCGCGGTCGCCGAGCATGTGGACGAAGCTCTCGTTGCCGGGGGCCTCTTCCCAGAGCGCCGGCGTGGCGTCGGCATCGGCGACGGCGGTGTCGATATTCGCCTGGAGCGGCTCGAAATCGACATGGATCGTCTCGGCGGCGTCCTTGGCTTGGGCCAGGGTGTCGGCGACCACGATGGCGATCGCCTCGCCGACATGCACGGTCCGGTCGATCGCCAGCGGCGCGAACGGGGGGCGGACCATCGGCGTCCCGTCGCGGGCCTTGAGGACGAGCTGCGCCTGGATCGTGCCGAGGCCGGAGGCGGCATAGTCGGCGCCGGTGAGCACGGCATGAACGCCCGGCATCGCGCGCGCCGTATCGGCATCGATCCCGCGGATCGCCGCATGGGCATGGGGAGACCGGAGGATATGGGCACGGCAGAGCCCCGGAAGATCGATGTCGTCGACATACCGCCCGCCGCCCGAAAGAAGCCGCGGATCCTCCGTCCGCGGTACCGAATTGCCGATGTCGAACTCGCCCATGCCGTCTCTGTCTCCTCGTTTCGGGAAGCGCCGGGTGTCGATTTCGCGGCCCCGAACGACCGCGCTACAATGCGGCGTCAAACTAGCAGCGGGGAGAGCGCGGGTGAAACTGGAAGGGCAGGTCGCGATCGTCACGGGCGCGGGGCGCAATATCGGCGAGCGGATCGCCGAGGTCCTGGCCGAGGACGGGGCGAAGATCGCGGTCGTCGATCTGGATCGGGAGCGTGCCGAACGGGTGGCGCGGAGTCTCGCCGATGCCGGCCGCGAGGCCGAGGCCTTCGTCGCCGACGTGTCCGACAACGATGCGGTCCGGTCGCTGGTCGCGGCGGTGGCCGCGCGTTTCGGGCGCATCGACATCCTGATCAACAACGTCGCGGTCTCGGACAACCGGCACGTCCTCGAAATCACCGAGAAGGAATGGGACGACACCATCCGGATCACCCTCAAGGCGCCCTTCCTGATGGCCAAGCACGTCGCCCACCACATGGTCGATAACGGAATCGCCGGCAAGATCGTCAATATCGGCTCCACGTCCGGTTATCGCGGACGCGGCAGCGCCTGCGCCTACTCCGCAGCCAAGGGCGGGGTTGCCAACCTGACCCGCTCGCTCGCCTTCCAGCTCGCGCCGCACGGAATCCGGGTCAACTCGGTCTCGCCCAACCGCACCGGCTCGCCGGTCGGCGTGCAGGAGGTCGACCCCGACCGCTACTTCAAGAACCTGGTCAACCGGGCGGGTGTGCCCGACGACACGGCGCAGGTCGTGGCGTTCCTGTGCACCGAAGGGGCGAGCTTCATCTGCGGCGAGAACATCTTCGCCGACGGCGGGGTGATGGCGATGGAGGCCAGCTGACCGGGGAGTCCGCGCAAGCGGCGGGTCTTACGCCGCCCAGGGATCGACGGTCTTCAATCCGGCCGCCTCGAACGGAGCCGTGTCCCGTGTTGCCACTGTCATGACGTTGGCCGCCGCGGTTGCCGCGATGTAGCCATCGGACACCGAGATTGCCCGCCCGGCGGTTCGCGCCCTGGCCATCAGCTCCGCATAGGCTTGCGAAGCTGCCATATCGAATGCCAGTACCCGGCCGGCGAACATCGGCAAGACCTGCCGCTCCAGATCTTCGTGCAGCCGGTCGCGGCGGCGGCCGTCAGGCAGCGACCGGACCCTGAAACGCAACTCGGCCACGGTAATGGCGGACAGATACAGCGTTTCCAACGCCTGTGCGTCGAGCCAGTCGGCGACCCGTGGCTCCGGAACCCTGCGCAACGGCTCCGAAACCACGTTCGTGTCCACCAGAATCATTCGAGATCGACCGGGCGGCCCGAGGTGGCGTCGCGTTGCGCAAAGCCCGCGGATTCCTCCTCCGTCAACCCGGCGCGGCGGCCGACGGCGGTCAGCAGAGACCCCAGCCCCACCCGCCCTTCCGGCAGGACCGTTTCCTCAAGGATGGCGCGCACCTCCGCCTCGGTGCTGCGGCCGCGAAGGGCAGCCCGGACGCGCAAGGCGCGATGTACCTCGTCGGGCACGTTGCGGACGGTCAGTATGGCCATAGTCGTTAATCCATCCTGCTTTCAATGCTGTCTTAATATCGAAATGACAGCAACCGAGCAAGCGCCGGTATGCCGGTCGTCGGGCTCGCCGCAGCGTTCGTGTCGCGGGCGCCTGTGTCCCAGCGAACCGGCATGCGATGAGAAGTGCGTGCTACCCCGGCTGCCGGTCTTTCGGCACGGCGCCCTCGCCCGACCAGTCGGGCGGATTGCTCGCCTTTATGCGCCGGGCTTCCTTGACCGTCTCGCGGATCTGCCCGGCGAGCGGCATGGATTCGCCGAGGGCATCGGCCATCTGCGACACGATCTGCATGTCCTTGAGCGCCCAGGTGAAGGTCATGCGGTCCCAGTCCTCAAGCGTCGCCGACTTCGCCGAGCTGATCAGCAGCGCGTCGCGCAATTTCACCAAATCCGCGCCGAAGGCCTCCGCGAGCCGGCCCGCCTCGATCAGCCCGACGCCGGCGATCCACATCAGGAAGTTGTTCATCGCCTTGCCGAACTGGCCGTGCCCGACCGGGCCGAGATGGGCGATATCGGAACAGAAGGCCTCGAACACCGGGCGCGAGCGCTCGACCGTCGCATCCGTGCCGCCGACGAGCGCCAGCAGCGTGCCCTCGTCCGCCGCCCATCGGCCGCGGCAGATCGGGGCGTCGAGCACGTCGATGCCTTTCTCCGCCGCTTGGTCGGCGATCGTCCGCACCGTCTCCGGCGAGGAGGTCGAGCAGACCGCGATGCACGACCCGGGCGCCATCGCGCCGATCAGCCCCTCTTCGCCCATGGTGACTTCGACGGTCTCGGCGTCGAAGCCGACCGCGACGATCGCGTAGTCGACGTTCCGGCCCAGCTCGGCCGAGGAGGCGAGGGGCGCCGCCCCCGCCTCTTCCGCCCTGGCGAGCTGGGCGGAGTCGATATCCGTCGCCGAAACGGGGAAACCCGCCTTGACGAGATGCTCGATCATGGCGAGCCCCATCCGGCCCGGCCCCACGATGCCGACGCGATCCATGCTCCTTACTCCCTCGGTTTGGCGTTAGCGTCCGTATTCGCGTTTCGCCGCCGGTTCCGTGACATAGCCTTCGGCGATATCGCGGGCGACCGCCGCCGGATCGCGCGCCGCCGGATCGCCGTAGCCACCGCCGGCCGCGGTTTCCAGCAGGAATCGCTCGCCGGCGGCGAGCTCGAACCGGCCGGCGGGCGGGGTTTCTTCTTCATTCGCGCTGCCGTAACGGATGACGAACCGGCTGCCCTGGCCGTTCCTGCCTCCGCCGAGTCCCACCGGCGGGAACCGCGCCCGGTCGTAGCGCCGGATCACCACCGCGTCCTGCAGCAATTCGTACTCGCGCCGCAGCCCGAGCCCGCCGCGCCAGGTCCCTGCCCCGCCGGAATCGACCATCAGCTCGAAGCGCGGGATGCGGCAGGGGAATTCGGATTCGATGATCTCTATCGGCGTGATGTGGAGGTTCGAGAGATGGGTCGCGCAGGCCGACGCGCCATCGTGCCCCGCCCCGCCGCCATAGGCCGAGCCGATGATCTCGTATTGCAGGCTGGCCTGGCCCTCGCGCCCGCCCTGGAGCCACTGGATCATCACCGCGCCGCTCGACGCCGCGTTGGCGACCGCGCGGTCGGGCTTGAAGACGGAGAGGGCTTCGAGGATCACGTCGACCAGCTTGAGGTTGGCCATCTGGTAGCTGGAGACCGGCGCCGGCGCGGTCGCGTTGGTGACGGTGTCGGGGGCGTAGACGAAGCGCACCGCCTCGCGCATGCCGTCGTTGAACCGTAGGTCGGGGCCGAGGCAGCCGATCAGGGCGTAGAAGCAGCACGCCTCGACCATCGAGGGGCGGAGGTTGATCGGGCCCTTGGCCTGGCGGTCGGCGGCGCTGAAATCGAAGGTCGCGGTGTCGCCTTCTATGGTCACCGTGCAGGCGAAGCGGACCGGCCGGTCGCGTTCGATCCCGTCGGAATCCATGAAGCCTTCCGCCGAAGCGGTCCCGTCGGGCAGAGCGGCGATCGCTTCCTTGAGGGCGGATGCGGCGCCGGCGAGGATGGCGGCGAAGGCATCGCTCACGGTATCGCCGCCGAAGCGGCCGCAGATATCCCGGATCCGCTCCACGCCGAGTCGGGTGGCGGCGATCTGCGCCCGCATGTCGCCCCGCACCAGCTCCGGCTGGCGGCTGTTGGTCAGGATGAGCCGTTCGAGATCGTCCTTGTAGCGGCCCGCCTCGGCGATGCGGATCGGCGGCAGCAGCAGGCCTTCGTGATAGATCTCCGTCGCGTTGGCCGAAGTGCTGCCCGGGTTGGTGCCGCCGATATCGGCCTTGTGGGCGATCGATCCCGCGAAGCCGATCAGCGCCCCATCCGCGAAGATCGGGGCGACGAAAGCCATGTCCGAGACATGCGGCAGCCCGCCCTTGTAGGGGTGGTTGCACACGAACATGTCGCCGTCGGCGAGCCCGTCCGCGCCATAGATCTCGATAATGCGGCCGACGAGATGCTTGTAGACCGGGGCGTGGAAGAACATCGGCGGGGCCACGATCAGCCCGCCCGCGGCGTCGACGATGACGCAGCTGAAATCGCGCGATTCCCGGATGATCGTCGAATAGCCCGAGCGGTAGAAGTGGTAATGCATCTCCTCGACCAGGCCCGCCACCTTGTTGCGCAGGATCTGGACGGTGACCGGATCAACCATCTCCGTGCTCCAGCACCAGGTTGCGATAGCCGTCGACCGCTGCCGTCCAGCCCGCCGGTACGACCGTCGTGGCGTCGAACTGCTCGACGATTGCCGGGCCCGCGAAGCGAACCCCCGGGCTCAGCGCGGAGCGTTCGACGAGGATCGCTTCGGCCGGGCGGCCGGCATCGAAACGGACCGCGCGCCGGCCCGCGACCGCCGCTTCCGGCAAGCCGGTTTCCCCGGCGCTTTCGGCGACCGGGCGGTATTTGGGGACGTCCACCGTGACGCGGAGCCGGTAGCTCACGATCTCGACGTCTTTCTCCCGCGCCGCGTGGCCGTGGATCCGCGCGTGCCGGGTATCGAAACGGGCGCGCGCTTCCGCCATGGCGGCGTCGTCCAGCCCGCCCCGTCCCAGCCCGTCGAGGGGCACGCGGAGCTCGTAGCCCTGGCCGACATAGCGAAGGTCGAGTTCACGGAGACGATTCGCGCCGGCGGGGTCGAGGCCTTCGGCGGCCAGCTCCTCCGCGGCACGGGATTCCAGTTCGGAGAACACCGATTCCGCATGCGCCGGAGAGACCTGCTTGAGCGGTCGCAGTTCCGAGCGGACGTAATCGTGAACCACATCGGAGCACAGCAGCCCGAGCGCCGAGAACGCGCCCGGCCTCTCGGGCACCAGGATGCGCCGCATGCCCAGCTCCTCGGCGACGGAGGCCGCATGCACCGCCCCCGCCCCTCCGAACGGGAGCAGGGTGAAGTCGTGCGGGTCCACGCCGCGCTTGGCGGCGACGACGCGGACCTCGTCGGCCATGCGCATGTCGACGATGCGCCGGACGCCGAGGGCCGCCTCGTGGGCATCCATACCGAGCGGTCCCGCGATCTTGCCTTGGAGCGCCTCGCGCGCGGCGTCGATGTCGAGCGTCTGCGCGCCCCCGAGCAGATGGGCGGGGTTGAGATAGCCGCAGAGGATGTCGGCGTCGGTCACCGTCGGGTCGGTGCCGCCCTTGCCGTAGCAGGCCGGGCCGGGGTCGGCCCCCGCGCTCTGCGGCCCGACGGCAAGAAGCCCCGCCCCGTCGATCCAGGCGATGGAGCCGCCGCCCGCCGAAATCGTGGTGAGGTCGAGCGTCGGAACCGCTATGGGCCGCCGCCCGATCTCGCTTTCCGTGACCTCCAGCGGCGCGCCGCCTTCGATGAAGGCGATGTCGCAGCTGGTCCCGCCCATGTCGAGCGTGACCAGCCCGGCGCCGGCCTCGTCCGGGGCGAGCCATGCGCTCGCGCGCGCTCCGGCGGCGGGTCCGGAGAGCATCGTATGCACCGTCTTGCCCCCGGCGATCGCGGCCGAGAAGGGCATGACGCCGCCGTTGGATTGCATGAGGAATCGCTGCAGCGTCTTCACATACGCGGCGTCGAGGCCCGCGGCGAGATCGCCGATATAGCGCGCGAGAACCGGTTCCAGATAGGCGTTCAGGAGCGTCGTCGACATGCGCGGCCATTCCCGTAGCCGGGGCAGAACGGCGCTGGAGAGCGAAATCGCCGCCTCCGGGAATTCCTCGCGCAGGATCCGCTCCGTGGCTCTCTCGTGGGCCGGATTCATGAAGGAAAACAGGTAGCACACTGCAACGGATTCGACGCCCGCCCTCCGCAACGATCGCGCCGCCTCGCGGACCGCCCCTTCGTCGAGCGGGGCGAGCTCGTTGCCTTCGTAATCGATGCGGCCCGGGATCTCGCGCGTCAGGCTCTGCGGCGCGATGGGGTCGGGCCGCCTGAAGAAGTAATCGAACGGGTTGCCGTCGCGCGCCTGGGACTGGACCTCCTGGATCGCGCGGTAGCCCCGGGCGATCAGCATGCCCACCTTGGCGCCGCGCATCTGGAGCAGGGCGTTGGTGGTGATCGTGGTGCCGTGGGCGAAGAAGCCGATGTCCTCCGGCGCGACGCCCCGGCTCACAAGGCGCGCGAGCCCGTCGAGCACCGCGGCCGCCGGATTGGTCGGGGTGCTCGCAACCTTCTCGATCAGGATATGGCCGCTGGCGGCGTCGAGCAGGACGAGATCCGTATGGGTTCCGCCGACATCGACGCCCAACCGGTAGGACGCGCCGCCGCTCACCCCCCGGGCCCCGCGTCTAATGGTCATGGTGGTGATGGCGGTCGGTCTTCACCAGGGCGGAGCGCGGCAGCGCGCGTTCGATTTCCCGGTGGAGCGCGGCGAGTTGCGGTTGGGTAACGGTAAATCCCAGATCGAACCCGAACATGCGCGCGACCAGAATCACTTCGTTGTCCTCCAATCCGCGCGCCAAACCGACATCGGAGGTCTCGATGGGCTCCGCGAGGACCCGATCGGTATTGCCGAAGAACTTCGGCGTGACGTCGGGGCGCCGCGCCGCGGCCTGGCCGCCGAGTCCGGAGAGGAACGCGATCACCCGCTCCAGATCGTCCGTGCGGCAGACGATCTCGACGCTTCCGCCCGCGGCATCGCGGACCCGGAAGGAAATGCTCTCGCCGTCCGGGGCCACCGACGGATTCTCCAATCGGTCGAGTTCGATTGCGGTCGGCTCGGACATTCTTCCACCGTTCCCTGTCTTGTGCGGGCGGGAGTGTGCCGGCCCGGAACCGCCGGTTCAACGGCCCGACGCTTTCTCGCGCTTCGGCTCACGCGGATGACTTGAAGCGTTCGGTGGCACGGACCAGCGCGGCGCGGATGCCCGGATCCATGGCGGAATGGCCGGCATCGGGAACGACGACGTAGTCCGCCTCCGGCCAGGCGCGGCGCAGCGCGTCGGCGGTGACGATCGGGCAGACCATGTCATAGCGGCCCTGGACGACGATCCCGGGGAGGTGGCGGATCCGGTCCACCCCGGCGAGCAGCGCGCCGGGTTCGAGAAAGACGCCGTTGACGAAGTAATGCGCCTCTATGCGCGCGAGTCCGACCGCCATCGAGTCCTCGCCGAACGCGGCGATGGTCTCGGGGCTCGGCAGGAGCGTGGAACACGCGCCTTCGTAGCGGCTCCACGCGCGCGCCGCGGGCAGCAACACCGCCGGGTCCCGGCTCGAAAGGCGGCGGCGATAGGCCGCGAGAATGTCGGTCCGTTCCTCCTCGTCGAGAATCTCCGTAAAGGCTTCCCAAGCTTCCGGAAAAACGTTGCGGATACCGTAGAGGAACCAGCGGATCTCCGGCTCGCTTCCCAGGAAAATCCCGCGCAGGATCAGCCCGAGCGCGCGGTCGGGATGGGTTTCGGCATAGGCAAGGGCCAGCGTGCTGCCCCACGACCCGCCGAAGAGCAGCCATTCGTCGATCCCGAGCATCTCGCGGAGGCGTTCCATGTCCGCGATCAGATGCCGCGTGGTGTTGTCCCGGATTTCCCCGGCCGGCGTGGACCGGCCCGCGCCGCGCTGGTCGAAGATCACGATCCGGTAGTGCGCCGGATCGAAGAACCGCCTGTGCGCCGGGATGGCTCCGGCGCCCGGCCCGCCGTGAAGAAAGACGACCGGGGTTCCCTCGGGGTTGCCCGAGACCTCCCAATAGAGGCTGTGTAGCGCATCGACGGCGAGCCGTCCGCTGTCATACGGTTCTATGGGAGGGAAGAGCTGCTCACGCGCCATCTGAAATTTCCGCGCCTCGACCGGTTGCTCGGCGGCGTCGGCCGGGAGCCTGGCCCCGCGGCGGGCGCGGCATTTTACCGCCGCCTCGCGGTATGGCAAATCGCGGCGCTCGCCCTGTGCTGGCAGGAACCGTCCGCGGCGGAAACCGTCCGCCGGGGGGTGGTGAGCGCGGTTGTCGACGGCGACACGGTCGTCTTGGAAAGCGGCGCGGAGGTGCGGCTGGTCGGCATCCAGGCGCCGAAGCTGGCGCTCGGCCGGCCGGGTTTCCGGAACTGGCCGCTTGCCGCCGAGGCCAGGAAAGCGCTCGAAGCGCTTGTCCTCGGCGCCCCGGTCAAGCTGGTCTATGGCGGACGCAGGATCGACCGGCACCGGCGGCTTCTCGCCCATCTGGAGCGCGAAGCAACATCGAGCCGGGCGGCGGTCTGGGTGCAGGGCGAGATGCTGAGAACCGGCTTCGCCCGCGTCTACACCTTCCCCGACAACCGGGCCCGGGCGGAGCGGATGCTGGCGCTCGAGCGGGAGGCCCGGGCCGCGCGGCGCGGCATCTGGAGGCTGCGCTACTACCGGATCCTGAGCCCGGAAGAAACACGGCGGTATATCGGCAGCTTCCGGCTGGTGGACGGGACGGTGCTGGATGCGGCCATCGTGCGCGGCCGGGGCTATCTCAATTTCGGCCCCGACTGGCGCAGCGATTTCACCGTCTCGGTGGAGCGGAAATACCGCCGCCGGTTCCGCCGCGCCGGAATAGATATCGGCGCCCTCACGGGACGCCGGGTGCGTGTGCGGGGCTGGCTCTCATGGCAGAATGGCCCGATGATCGAGGCTACGCACCCCGAACAGCTGGAGTTGATCGAGCCATGAGACGCGGGCGGATGCTCGTCGCGACCCTGTTGGCCGCCGCTTGTCTGGGAGGCGGGTTGGGCGGTTGCGCCGTCAACCCCGCCACCGGCGGGAAAGTCTTCACCGGCGGCGTTACGGGCGCCCAGGAGAAGGCGGTCGGCCGCAAGGTGCACTCGCAAATTCTTGGCGAGATCGGTCCGCGTTTCGAGGACGAAGAGCTCCAGAATTACGTGAATTCGGTCGGCCAGTTGCTGGCGCGCACCACCGAACGCCGGGATCTGGAATACACCTTCACGGTCGTCGACTCCGATACGGTCAACGCGTTCGCGGCGCCGGGCGGCTACATCTACATCACCCGGGGGCTTCTGGCGCTGTTCGGCGACGAGGCGGAGCTTGCCGGCGTACTCGGCCACGAGCTCGCCCACATTACCGCCCTGCACTACGCGCGCGACCAGGGGCAGGCCATTCTGGCGCAGATCGGCGTGCTGGCTGCGGATATCCTGGCGCAACGGGCGGGCGCCGGCGCCGCGACAAGGGACGTGTTGGGCGATTTGAGCGGCACCGCCGCCTTCGCCTATCTGCGGAGTCATTCACGGGAAAACGAGTACGAATCCGACGACCTCGGCATTCGCTACATCGCGCGGGCGGGCTACGACACGAACGGGGTCGCCCGCATGGTCTCCAGGATACGCGCGCACGCCCGCCTGCAAGCCCGGCTGGCCGGCCGGTCGCCCGACGAGATCGACCGGTTCGACTACACCGCGACCCATCCCACCCCCGCGAAACGCGTTCGCCGTGCCCTGGAAAATGCCGCACGGACCCCGGTCCGCGATCCCATGGTCGCGCGGGAGATTTTTCTCGAAAAGATCGACGGGCTGTTCTACGGCGGCAGTCCCGAGCAGGGTTTCGTCCGCGGACGGGAATTCATCCATCCCAGGCTGCGGTTCCGCTTCACGGTGCCGGATACGTACACCCTCCACAATACCCCGAGCGCCGTGATCGCTTCGGGCGGCGGCGGGGCACTGATCACCTTGCAGCTGCACGGCCGCGGGCGGACCCGTTCGGCGGCGGGTTTCCTGCGCGGCAGGTGGGCCGGGAAGCTTTCGCTCGGACGGATCGAGGAGCTCACCGTCAACGGACAACCGGCGGCAACTGCCCGCGCCGTCGCGCGGAGCGCGCGCGGCGCGGTGGATATCCGGATCCTCATCGTGGGCTCGGACGAGAACAGGGTCTACGAGACGGTCTTCGTGGTTCCCAGGGGAAGGGGCTCGCGCCTCGACACCGCCTACCGCCAAATCACGTCAAGCCTGCGCGAATTGACCGAGAGCGAGGCTGCAACCTATCGACCGCGCCGGATCAGGGTGGTCGAGGCGCGTCCGGGGGATACGCAGGAAAGCCTGGCAAGACGGATGGCGGTCGAAGAGCGCCCCCTCGAACATTTCCGCATGCTCAACGGGTTGAAATCCGAAGACAGGATCGTCCCCGGACGTCTGCTCAAGCTGGTCGTCGAGTAAGCTCCGCGTCCAGAACGAGGCCGATCGCGCGGCGCGCCCGGTCGTATGCGTCGGACCGGCCGCTCGCGCGCGGCCCGGCGACGTTGAGCGACGCCACGCCTTCCGCGTGGACCCAGGCGCGAACCCTGGCCGCCGCCGTGTCGTCGTCGAGACTCGTCATGTCGAGCACGAGACAGGGCTTTCCGAGCCGACCGGCATGATCGACGGTCGCCGCCGTGCCGCCGGATGGCGCTCCCCAGGCGAGGACCAGCGTGGCGTCCGAGTCCTGCACGTTGCGCTCGGTCCGCACGATGTAGCGGGGCGAGGACGTCTCGCGCAGCAGGTAGCGGCAAGGGATCGGGCCGTCCTCGGCGCGGCGGCCGCGTGGGCACCAGCCGCCGCAGGGAAACCCCGCGTCAAGGGCGGCGTCGAGCGCGCCGCGGTCGACGCCTGTCTGGCCGCCGGAAAGGATTCGTTCGAGCACCGCGTCCAGGCCGCCGCGGTCCCCGCGTCAGGCGGGCTTGGCGAGGACAGACTCGAGTTTTTCCACCGCCGCGTCGCGGTCGATCCTCTCCACCAGCGCCAGCTCCTGCGCCAGCCGTTCGAGCGCGGCCTCGTACATCTGCCGCTCCGAGTATGACTGGTCCGGCTGTCCCGCGGCGCGATGGAGATCGCGGACCACCTCGGAGATCGCAACCGGGTCGCCGCTGTTGATCTTGGCGTCGTATTCCTGCGCGCGCCTCGACCACATGGTGCGCTTGCCGCGGGCGCGGCCCTTGAGCGTGGTCATGGCGGTCTTCATCTTGGCGCGCGAGCTGATCTTGCGCAGCCCCGAGTCCTTGACCTTGTCCACCGGCACGCGGAGCGTCATTTTCTCCGACGCGAAGGAGATCACGAACAGCTTGAGGTCGAAACCGGCGACCTCGCGGTCCTCGATTCCCAACACCTTGCCGACGCCATGTGTCGGATAGACGACGTAGTCGCCTTTGGAAAAGGCCAGTTTGGTTGCCATTGGCCGGTCTCTACCTCTTGGGATCGATGCTTCGTCGATGGCGCTCTTGCGCCGGCGGCCTTACCGCGCGTTCGCGGCCGTCTCCTTGCTGGCGAGAAAAGTTCGGCGGCAAGCGAAGATCGGGATCGGCCTTGTCACGGCGCGGTTTGAAGCCTGGACGATTTTCGACGGTCGCCGGACGTCGTCAGGTTCCTTCGCCGGGGCGCTCGGAGAAGTGCTCCGCGAACTTGTTCTGTACCTCGCGCCAGTCGTCGGCATCGGCGGGAGACTCGCCCTTGCGGGTGATGTTGGGCCAGGCATCGGCGTATTTGCGGTTCATCTCGACCCATTCTTCCGCCCCGTCGTCGGTATCGGGACGGATCGCCTCCACCGGGCATTCGGGCTCGCACACGCCGCAATCGATGCATTCGTCGGGGTGGATGACCAGCATGTTCTCGCCCTCGTAGAAACAATCTACGGGACAGACCTCCACGCAGTCCATCAATTTGCACTTGATGCACATTTCATTGACGATATAGGTCATAGTCTCGTCACTCCCGAAGCCATTCGCCGGCCCAGCGATTTCAAAACGACAGGGAACTTAGTACCGCAGCCCCCGTCAGCCAACCTCTTTTCGTCCCGTCCCCGGCGATTGGTCGGGTCCCTCGCCCGCTTCGAGGCGGGCGGCCGCCCGGCGCCTGGCGATCGCGCCGTCGCGGTCGGAGACGTAGATCAGCCCGCCGATGCGGCGCATCAGCTGGGCCTCGTGCGCATCGACCCGACCGTCGGCGAGCACGACCTCCCACAGCATCTCGACCAGCGCGATGCGCTCCTCGTAGCTGTAATTGTCCTTTACCGCGCGGGTGAAGCCGAGAATCTGCACCGCGCCGTCGGCCTTGTCTTCGGCCGCGGCGAGCAGGGTTTCGGCCTCGTCCCGGTCGAGGGAAAAGCGGCGGAGCAGGATGTCGAGTATGCGCCGCCGCTCGACCTCGTCGAAGCTGGCATCCACACAGGCGGCATGGACCAGCAGGGCGGCCGCCGCGATTCGAAGGGTGTCCTGGGCGGGGGCCTCGTTCGCCCCGGTCTCCCCCGCGCCGCGGTCGGCGAAGAATTCCTTGATTCGGTTGATCACGGCGCACCGGTCTCCGCAACGCCGCCCGGCGGGATGGTTTCGTAGAGCGACCGGGCCTCGGCCGGCGGGCCGCGCCGGATCCCGACCGAGAGCACCCGCACCACCGTTATGTCTCGCGCGGTCGGGACGGTGAGGACGCTGCCTGGCGCGACCCGGTGATCCGCCTTTCTTATGACCCTTCCGTCCACCCGGATCCGCCCTTCCCGGCAGAGCCGGCTCGCCTTGGTCCGGCTCTTGAACATTCGGGCGTACCAGAGCCATTTGTCGATCCGGATGGCGTCGTGCGTCATGCGGGCTTCCCCAGCTCTTGAAGCTTGGCGAACGGCGAGGACGGATCGCGTCTCCGCCGCCCTCGTTTCGCGGGCGCTCGCTTGCGTTCCGAGCGAACGAAGCGCGCGCCGTCTTCGCCGTTCCGCGGGTTGTAGCCCAGATCGCCCAGCACCGGCACCGCCTGCTCCGCCGTAAGCCCCACGAGCGAGAGCATGGCGGGGGTGAGCTCGAACGATCCGCTCCGCGCGGCGCGGGCGAGGGCGATTGCGAGACGGTCGAGTATGTCGACGCGGATCGCGCGTCCGCCGGCGATGCGATAGCCGCAGGCCGCGTAGAAAGAAGGATTCACGTCCGGTTCGGGGGTCACCGAACACAGACCGGGCGAAGGGGCGGGCCGGGCCGGACACCCGTTATGGATGCACCAGAGCAACGCCCGCAGCCTCGCGGATTTGGGCTTGACCAGCGCCGGAAGGTAGACGGCTTCGAGCCCGAACCGGACGCCCAGCGCCCGCATGCGCCGCCGGTCTTCCCTTCCGAGGTCGGCCAGCAACGAGCGGACCGTACGCCGCGGCAACGAACCGAGCGCCTCGACCAGCTGGTAGGCGAGCCCCCGGGCAGCGCCCGAAAATCCGGCTTCGCGCAGCGCGATCAGCGGCGCGAACCCGGCCCCCAGATGTGCGGCGAGCCAGCGTTCGAGACGGCGGCGCACCTGCGCCGCCGGACCCTTGCCGAGGCCCTCGTCGGTCTTCAACAGGAGTTGCGGCTGGAGGATGCTCGCGCCGGCCGCGAGCCCGGCGACCCACGCCTCGCGCCAGAAGATCGAGCCGTCGTCCCGGAGCGTAAACGCATCGTCCGGATCGGCGGCGAGGAGGACGGCGACATCCTGGAGCCGGCGGCGCAGCAGGTTGCCGGCCACCGCCATCGCTTCCCGTTCGGTGAAGGCGCTCTCCGGACCGGCGGGGATGAAGCGCAACCCCTCCACCCGGCCGACGGGCTCCCCGGCGACCCGCACCGCGCCATCCGCATCGATGGCCGCGGCGCGGGAGGGCGTCTCGCGCGCCCGGTTGAGGAGCGCGGCGCGACGGTCCACGAAGCGTTGGGTGAGGCGTTCGTGCAGCGCGTCCGACAGGCGGTCCTCGATCGCGCGCGCCCGTCCCTGCCACGCCTTGCTGTCGTCGACCCAGTCGCCGCGATGGGCGATATAGGTCCAGGTGCGCACATGGGCGATACGCGCCATCAGCGTATCGATCTCCCCCTCGGTCCGGTCGAGACCGGCGATCTGCCCGGCGATCCAGTCGGCCGGCAAACGTTCCGCCGGGCCGGAGAGATGGCCGAAGACGGTGGCGAGAAGCCGGGTGTGCTCTTCCGCCATGGTCTTGCGGTAATCGGGTATCTGGCAGACGTCCCAAAGCAAACGGAGAGACGCCCGGCTGGCGGCCCGGCCGCGGAGCGCTTCGTCGCCGAGCAGGGTCGCCAGCGCCCGCCTGTCGTCTCCTTCCCGCGCGCGCACCAGCTCCGGGCGCGGCGGGGGGGCATCGAGGCTTTCCAGCAGCGCCTCCGGCGAACGGAATTCCAGCGTTGCGTTGCGCCACTGGAGCGCGGTCAGGGGTTTGAAGCTGTGGTTCTCGATAGCCTCGACGGTCTCGGCCTCGAATGCGTCGAGCCCTGCCGTCGTCCCGAACGTACCGTCGTTCATGTAGCGGCCGGCGCGGCCGGCGATCTGGGCCAGCTCGGACACCCTGAGCTCCCGGTGGAGCCTGCCGTCGAACTTCTTGCGTTCGAAGAAGGCGACGTGGTCGACCCGCATGTTGAGACCCATGCCGATCGCATCGGTGGCGACGAGGAAGTCAACTTCGCCCGCCTGATACATCCCGACCTGGGCGTTCCGGGTACGCGGGCTGAGCGCACCCAGTACGATCGCCGTCCCGCCGCGCTGGCGCCGAAGAAGCTCCGCGATCTCGTACACCCGTCCCGCCGAGAAAGCGATCACCGCGCTGCGCGGCGGCAGGCGGGTAAGCTTTCTGGTTCCGGTATATCCGAGGCGGGACAGGCGCGGCCGGCTCACGAACGCCGCTTCCGGCACCAGCCTGCGGATCAGCGGGCGCATGGTGTCGGCGCCGAGAAACATGGTTTCCGCTTCTCCCCGCGAGCGCAGCAGACGGTCGGTGAAGACATGGCCGCGTTCGGCATCGGCGCACATCTGGATCTCGTCGACGGCGAGGAAGTCGAAGCGGCGATCGAGCGGCATCGATTCGGCGGTGCACAGGAAGTAACGCGCCCTGGCGGGCACGATCTTCTCCTCGCCGGTAACCAACGCGACGCTGCGCGCGCCCTTGAGTCGGACCACCCGGTCGTAGTTCTCGCGCGCCAGAAGCCTGAGCGGAAAGCCGATCACGCCGTTCGGATGGCTGAGCATCCGCTCGATGGCGAAATGCGTTTTTCCGGTGTTCGTCGGACCGAGAACGGCGGTGACGGAAGCGCGCGGCCCGGTAGCGGACATGACTCTAGAATCGGCAATTGCGTTCGGAAAAGCAAGGCCTTGCGGGCCTTGCAAGTCGCGGGACGCTTGCGCATATGTTCGCCTGAAGCGGCCGCCGGGAGCCGCCGCTCAAGTCGATGGGGTGGAGAAGAACCGATGGGCGAGGAAAAGCTGAGCTTCCAGACGGAAGTCTCCCGATTGCTCCGAATCGTCGCCAACTCGCTCTACAGCGAGAAGCGGATTTTCCTGCGCGAGCTGATCTCGAACGCATCGGATGCCTGCGACCGTCTGCGCTACGAGGCGATCACCGAGCCGGCGCTGATCGAAGACGACCCCGAGTTCCGGGTGCGGATCGAGCTCGACGCGGAAGCGCGGACCATATCCGTCTCCGATAACGGGATCGGTATGAACCGGGAAGGGTTGATCGCCGATCTCGGCACCATCGCGCGGTCGGGTACCAGCGCCTATCTGGAGCAGATGTCGGGCGACGCGGCCAGGGACTTGGCCCTGATCGGCCAGTTCGGAGTCGGCTTCTATTCGGCCTTCATGGTCGCCGACCGGGTCGAGGTGGTGAGCCGCCGCGCCGGCGAGGAGCACGCCTGGCGCTGGGCCTCCGAAGGGCTCGGCGAGTTCACCGTCGGCGAAGCCGAGCGCGACGGGCGGGGGACGACCGTGACGCTCCATATCCGCGCCGACGAGGACTCGTTTCTCGAGTCCGGAACCCTGCGCGGTATCGTCAAGACCTACTCGGACCACATAGCCCTGCCGATCGTCCTTGTCGAAAGCGGCAACGAGGACACGGTGAACGAGGCCTCCGCGCTCTGGGCGCGACCGAGATCGGAGATCGCGGAAGACCAGTACAAGGAATTCTACCGTCATGTCGGCCATGCCTTCGACGAGCCGTGGATGACGATCCACTGGCGTGCCGAAGGGACCCACGAATACACCACGCTGGTCTTCATCCCCTCGCAACGGCCGTTCGACCTGTTCAACCCGGAGCGCAAGCACGCGGTCAGGCTCTATGTGAAGCGCGTCTTCGTCACCGACGACTGCGCCGAGTTGTTGCCGCAGTGGCTCCGCTTCCTGCGCGGGCTGGTCGATAGCGAGGACCTGCCGCTCAACATCAGCCGCGAGATGCTGCAGAACAACCCGCTGCTCGCGCGCATGCGAACGGCGATCGTCAGGCGCGTGCTGGGCGAGTTGGCCAAGAAAGCCGAGGCCGAACCCGAGAATTACGCGGCGTTCTGGGAGAATTTCGGATCGGTCCTCAAGGAGGGCATTTACGAGGACGCGGACAACCGCGACGGGATCCTCAAGCTCGCCCGGTTCCACAGCACGGCCGGGGACGGTCCGGTCGGACTCGACGCCTATGTCGAGCGGATGAAGGAGGGTCAGGAAGCGATCTACTACATCGCTGGCGAGGAGCTGGAGGCGGTCCGCCGCAGTCCGCAGCTCGAAGGGTTCCGGGCACGCGGGATCGAGGTGTTGCTGATGACCGATCCGGTCGACGAATTCTGGATCCCGGGGGTGGGCATCTACGCCGACAAGGAATTCAAGTCCGCGACGCGGGCCGGCGCCGACCTGGCCGATATCGCGGTCGAGGACGGGGACGCCGCCGACGGGGACACCGATGCGGTCGACCGGGGTCGGGTGGACAGCGTGATCGCGATGTTCAAGCTCGCGCTCAAGGACGAGGTAAAGGATGTCCGCGCGTCGGGCCGGCTTACCGACAGCGCGGCCTGCCTGGTCGCCGACGAGGGCGATCTCGACATCAATCTCGAGCGCCTGCTGAAGCAGCACGGGCAGCTCGATACCGGGTTCAAGCGCATCCTGGAGATCAACCCGGCCCACGCCCTCATCCGGAGTCTGGCCGAAGCGGTCGGCAAGGACGCCACGGCCCAGCGGCTTTCCGACACCGCCTGGCTGGTGCTCGATCAGGCCCGCATCATGGAGGGCGAAAAGCTGCCCGATCCCGCGGCTTTCTCCCGGCGCATGTGCGAGGCGCTGGCGCGGGGGTTGGAGTCCGGCTGAACTGCGGCCGGGTCAGGCCGCTTCCAGCATATTGCGGATCACGTATTGGAGTATGCCGCCATGGCGGTAGTACTCCGCCTCGTCGAACGTATCGATGCGGCAGGTAAGCGCGATATCCTCCGACGAGCCGTCCGCCCGGGTTATCCGGCAGTCGACGTCCATGCGCGGCACGATGCCGTCCACGACGCCGGTGATATCGAAGCTTTCCGTGCCGTCGAGCGTCAGCGTCTCGCGGCTCGTGCCCGGCTTGAATTCGAGCGGCAGCACGCCCATGCCCACCAGGTTCGAGCGGTGGATTCGCTCAAAGCTCTCGGCGATGACCGCCCGGATCCCCAGGAGGCGGGTTCCCTTGGCCGCCCAGTCGCGGGACGAACCGGTGCCGTATTCCTTGCCCGCGACGACGACCAGCGGGACCCCCGCTTCGCGATAGCGCATCGCCGCCTCGTAGATCGGCTGCGGATCGCCGCCGTCGATATGGCGCGTCATTCCGCCCTCGATCCCCGGCACCATCTCGTTGCGGATCCGGATATTGGCGAAGGTCCCGCGCATCATGATTTCGTGATTGCCCCGCCTGGACCCGTAGGAGTTGAACGCCGCGGGGCGCACCTGGCGCTCCAGCAGGTAGTCGCCCGCCGGGCTCCGCCGGGCGATGCTGCCGGCCGGCGAGATGTGGTCGGTGGTCACCGAGTCGCCCAGCATCGCGATGGCGCGCGCGCCCTCGATGTCGTCCATCGGGGCCGGTTCCGGAGTCATGTCCTCGAAGAAGGTGGGATGGCGCACATAGGTGCTGGAATCCTGCCAGTCGAAGGTTTCCGACGGGGTCGAGGAGATCGCGCGCCACGCCGCCGTACCTTCCGAAACGTTTTCGTAGCGGGCGCGGAACATGTCCGGCGTGAGCGAGGCGGCGAGCGTATCGGCGATTTCCCGGTTCGAAGGCCAGATGTCCTTCAGATGGACCGGCGTGCCGTCCGCAGTCTCGCCGAGCGGGTCGTTGACGATATCGGCCTTGAGGGAGCCCGCGATCGCGTAGGCCACCACCAGCGGCGGGGAGGCGAGATAGTTGGCGCGGACCTGGGCGTGGACCCGCCCTTCGAAGTTTCGGTTGCCGGAGAGAACCGCGCCCACCACCAGGTCGCCCTCGTCGATCGCATCGGCGACCGGTTCGGGCAACGGTCCCGAATTGCCGATGCAGGTGGTGCAGCCGTAACCGACGAGGTTGAAGCCGAGCGCGTCCAGGTCCTCCTGCAGGCCGGCCGCCGCGAGATAGTCGCTCACCACCTGGCTGCCCGGCGCGAGCGAGGTCTTCACCCAGGGCTTGACCTTGAGCCCCAGCGCGCGCGCCTTCCGCGCGATGAGGCCGGCGGCCACCATCACCGACGGGTTCGAGGTGTTGGTGCAGCTGGTGATCGCGGCGATCACGACATGGCCGTCCTCGACCGCGAAATCCGTGCCTTCGGCGGGCTGCGCGCGGTCCGAACCGCCCAGCTCGGCGAGGGCGGCGGCGAACGCATCCGCCGCCTCGGACAGAACGACCTTGTCCTGCGGCCGTTTGGGTCCGGCAAGCGACGGCTCGACGGTGCCCAGGTCGAGGCTGAGCGTGTCGGTGAACTCGGGATCGGGCGTATCCGCGTCGCGCCAGAGCCCCTGCGCCCTGGCATAGGCCTCGACCAGGGCGATCCGGTCGTCGTCGCGCCCGGTGAGCCGCATATAGGCGCAGGTCTCCGCGTCGATCGGGAAGAAGCCGCAGGTGGCGCCGTATTCCGGCGCCATGTTGGCGACGGTCGCCCGGTCGGCGAGGGTGAGCTGGTCGAGACCGGGGCCGTAGAACTCGACGAATTTCCCGACCACGCCGCGGGCCCGCAGCATCTGGGTCACGGTGAGCACGATATCGGTTGCCGTCGTCCCCTCGCGCGGCGTCCCCTCGAATCTGAGCCCGATCACCTCGGGCAGCAGCATCGAGATCGGCTGGCCGAGCATCGCCGCCTCGGCCTCGATTCCGCCCACGCCCCAGCCCAGCACCGATAGCCCGTTGATCATCGTGGTGTGGCTGTCGGTGCCGACCAGCGTGTCCGGATAGGCCAGGGTCCGGCCCCCGTCCTCCCGGGACCAGACGGTCTGGGCGAGGTATTCGAGATTGACCTGGTGGCAGATGCCGGTTCCCGGCGGCACCACGCGGAAATTGCTGAACGCCTTCGAGCCCCAGTGAAGGAAGGAATAGCGCTCCTGGTTGCGCTCGAATTCGCGGTCGACATTGGCGGTGAACGCGTCGCCCGAGCCGTGGCTGTCGACCATCACCGAATGGTCGATAACGAGGTCGACGGTCGCCAGCGGGTTGATCTTCTGCGGATCGCCGCCGAGATCGGCCATGGCCTGGCGCATCGCGGCGAGATCGACCACCGCCGGCACGCCGGTGAAGTCCTGCAGCAGGGTGCGCGCCGGGTGGAACGCGATCTCGTGGGTCGAGGAACGGGCCTCCAGCCATGCGGCGCAGGCCTCGATGTCGGCCACCGTGACCGTTCTTCCGTCCTCGTGGCGAAGCAGGTTCTCAAGCAGGACCTTCATCGAGTAAGGCAGGCGGGAGACGTCACCGATTCCCGCTTCGCGCACGGCGTCGAGCGCGTAATAGTCGTAGCTCCGCCCGCCCGCCTGGAGCGAACGCCTCGCCTTCAACCGATCCTGTCCAGTACCGCTCACCGTCGTTACCTCCGCGTCGCGAAATCCCTTGGTCCGCGGGATGGATAGCCTGCCAGCGCCGCCATTGCGAGGGGTTATTCGCCAGCGTTCGCGCCCACGAAATCACAATATTGCCCCATTCTTGGCTAGCGGCGGCCACATTCGGCAGCCATATACCTCGTCATCATAGCCCCTCGGACGCCTACCCCGGGCGTCCACCCGGCCATCAGGCCCAACTTGGCGGGCCGCCGCAGCTCTCCTGGCGGTCCGCTTTTTATTGGGCGATGCCAGAAGGATATGATTCATCGAGCCATGCCCGGAGGATATCGCCGTTTCGTTGTCTGCTGCGCGCTGGCCGTTGTCTGCGCCGGAGCCTCGCCGATCCCGTCTCTCGGCGGCAACGGACCGGCGGCCGTCGGCGAAGCGCGCACTCTCGCCGGGCGCATTCTGCAGCGGGAGAGCGACGCGTTGCTGTTCGACGAGAAGCGGCTGGGCACGCTGGTCCGCGAGCTCGATCGGGTTCTGGCGCGGGTGCGGGAGCGCGATCCCGCCCTCGCCACGATCCGGGCACAGCGGCGGAGGAGCCCGGGCACGCTGCTGCTGGGTGTGGAGGCCGACCTGTTCGATGCCATCCGCCGTCTTCCCGTCGAGGGAGGCATCACCGGCAACCGGCCGTTCGATGCTCTCAACGCCAAGCTCGGCATTCGCAAGAAGAGCGTCTTTCCGTTGCTTCGCATGGTAGCTCTGAAGACGGGGGAGCGCGTGAACGTCGGCGCGGCGGCGAAGGCATATCGCGCGATCGATGGCGTGGTCTTCGCCGAGGCGGATACGAGGCTGGGAGACAGTTCCGATATCGAGGCCGCCAGGTCCGCCGGGCTGTGGCATATCGTCTTCCGTGGGGCGTGGGGAGATTGTCCGTCCGGCTGCACAAATGCCGAACTTTTCTTCTTCACCGTGGATGGCGCCGATGTCAGCCCGGTTGAATCGCGTCGCGCTCGCGGCATGGCGGCGTTTTCCGCTCTCCTCGCGCGCCGGGGGTGGAAGTGAACGGGCTTCTTGCGGCGACGCTCGCCGGGCTTGTTCTTGCCGGCATGGCCGCGGTTTTCGGCGCGAGAGCCGAAGGCGTGGGCTTTCGCGACATCGCGGTCGAGATCGAAGGCGAGACACTGACCGTTGCACTCTGGTATCCGACCGCCGCGCCATCCGGGCGTACCGTCATCGGTCCGTTCGCGATGGCTGCGACCTCGGGAGCACCGGTCGGCGCCGGACGCTACGGTCTCGTCCTGATATCGCACGGGACCGGCGGCGGCCGGCTGAACCATCGCGGCACGGCGATCCGGCTCGCCCGGGGCGGCTACGTCGTGGCGGCGCCGGAACATGCCGGCGACAACTGGCGGGATGAGAGCTACAGCGGTACGTCCGCGAACTGGCGCCGGCGCCCGCGCCAGTTGAGTGCCGCCCTCGACAGGGTGCTCCGCGATCCGGAGCTCGGTCCGCGCATCGACCCGGACCGGATCGGCGCCGTCGGGCACTCCGCCGGCGGCTACAGCGTGCTCGCCCTGATCGGCGGTCGAGCGGATACGCGCCTTCTCGCGCGGCATTGCACGCGATACCGCGACGAGGACCCGGGGTTTTGCGCCTACGGCCGGCCCGGCGGTGGTGGCGGCGGACCGTTGCCCGACCTGTCCGACCGCCGGATCGCCGCCGTTGCGGCTGTCGCCCCGGTGGGCGCGCTCTTCGGCGAGGGTTCTTTCGCGGGTGTCGAGGTGCCGGCTCAGATCCACCGTCTTGGCGCGGACCGGGTCCTGCGCAGGCCGTGGCACGCCGACAACATCGCGAATCTGATGGGAAGCGGGGCGCATGTGGCGGTGCATCCGCGGGCCCATCACTTCGCTTTCATAACGCCCTTCCCCGCCGCGATGGCCGCCGAAATCGGCGCGCCGGCGAGGGACCCCCCGGGTTTCGACCGCCGCGCGTTCCTGTCCCGGATCGACCGGCGGATTCTGGACTTCTTCGATGGGGTTCTCCCTGTCGATTCGTCCGCTCCTGCCCGATGATGGGGCGATAACGAACCGGGGATCGCGATGCGTCTCGCCGCCCCCGAAAAGGCGGTCGAGAAACTGGAAAAGGACGCCGAAGACCTGCTGAAAGGCCTCGGGAAGGGCTTCAAGGGAATTTTCGGCGGCGGGAAGAACTAGGAAGCGCCCGGGCGGAGCGCCGGCGGCTCAGCCGATGCCGAGATCCTTGAACCGCTTGTTGAACTTCGCGACCTGACCGCCGGTATCGACCAGCCGCTGCTGCCCGCCGGTCCAGGCAGGGTGCGTGTTGGGGTCGATGTCGAGCTTTACCGTGTCCCCGGCCTTGCCGTAGGTCGACCGGGTCGTGTAGGTCGTGCCGTCGGTCATTACCACGGTGATTTCGTGGTAATCCGGGTGGATGTCCTTCTTCATCGTCGCGTCTCCGGCGGGGAGGCGGGTATATATCGGAAGGCGTTTGGGTTTACAAGCCTTGGACAAGCGACCGGGGCAAAATCGAGCCGGTAACCCCGGTTCGGGGGGGCGGGATCTGGCCGACCGAGGAACCGACAGTCCGGACGAGCGCACCCGCGGCAACATCCGCAACCTGCGCGTGCTGATCCCCTGGCTCGCGCCGTACCGGCTGCGGATCGCGGGCGCCGGCCTGGCGCTCATCGTGGCCGCCGGCTCCGTCCTGGTCCTCGGACAGGGGCTCCGGGCACTGATCGACGAGGGTTTCGGCGCCGGCGACGGGGCGCTGCTGGACCGCGCGCTCGCGGGGCTCTTCGTCATCATCGCACTTCTGGCGGCCGCGACGTTCGGGCGGTTCTACCTGGTCGCCTGGGTCGGCGAGCGCGTGGTCGCCGACTTGCGGCGGGCGGTCTTCGAGCGACTGCTCGGACTCAGCGCATCCTTCTTCGAGTCCGCGCGGGTGGGCGAAATGCTGTCGCGGCTGACCACGGACACCACGCTGCTGCAGGTGGTGGTCGGCTCCTCGGTCTCGGTGGCGCTGAGGAACGTGCTCCTATTCCTCGGCGGGACGGTGCTTCTGTTCGTTACGAGCCCCAGGCTCGCCGGCCTGGTGTTCCTGATCGTGCCCGTCGTGGTGCTCCCCATCGTTTTCTTCGGCCGCCGCGTCCGCCGGCTGTCGCGCGCGAGCCAGGATCGCGTGGCCGACATCTCGGCGCATGGCGAGGAGACCCTCAACGCGATCCGCACCGTTCAGGCCTTCGGGCACGAGCCGATCGACGGCCGGCGCTTCGGCGCGCGGGTAGACCGGGCGCTGGCGACCGCTCTCAGGCGAAACATGGCGCGCGGGCTCCTGACCGCGTTCGTGATCGTCACCGTGTTCAGCGCCGTCGGCGTGATCCTCTGGATCGGCGGACATGACGTGATGGGCGGGCGGATTTCGCCCGGCGAATTGTCGGCCTTTGTCTTCTACGCGGTGGTGGTTGCCGGCTCGGTGGGCGCGGTGAGCGAGGTGATCGGCGATCTGCAGCGCGCCGCGGGGGCGACCGAGCGCCTCCTCGAACTCATGCGTATCGACTCCGAGATCGCCGCGCCGCCCGAGCCCGTGGCTCTACCGGATCCCCCGGTGGGCACCATCGCCTTCGAAGAGGTCCGTTTCCACTACCCGTCCCGCCCCGACACCGCCGCGCTGGACACGGTGAGCTTCGATGTCGCGGCCGGCGAGCGGGTCGCGCTGGTGGGTCCTTCGGGCGCGGGCAAGTCCACAGTTTTCGAGCTTCTGCTCCGTTTCTACGACCCCGCGGCGGGGCGGATACGGCTCGACGGCGTCGACCTGCGCGAGGCGGACCCGGCGGAGCTGCGCGCGCGGATCGGACTCGTCGCGCAGGAGCCGTACATCTTCTCCGCCGATGCTTGGGAAAACATCCGCTACGGTCGGCCCGGCGCGAGCGACGACGAGGCCCGGGCGGCGGCGGAAGCCGCGGCCGCGGCGGAGTTCCTCGCCGCGCTGCCGGACGGATTCGACACGTTTCTCGGCGAAAAGGGGGTGCGCCTTTCCGGCGGACAGCGCCAACGCATCGCGATAGCCCGGGCGCTGCTGCGCGACCCGGCGATTTTGCTGCTCGACGAGGCGACGAGCGCGCTCGATTCAGAGAGCGAACGCCTGGTCCAGGACGCGCTCGGCCGGTTGATGGCGGGGCGGACGACGCTCGTCATCGCACACCGTCTGGCCACGGTGCAGGCCGCCGACCGGATCGTGGTCCTCGACGAAGGACGCATCGACGCGATCGGCAGGCATCCGGAATTGGTCCGGAGCAGCGCTCTCTATGGCCGGCTCGCCGCGCTCCAGTTCGGCGAATCCGCTCCCGACGGCCTTGCCCGGGTCAGCGCTGGGTCAGCTTGAACTCGATGCGCCGGTTGCGTTTGAAGGCGGCGAGCGTGCTGCCCCGGTCGATCGGCTGAAACTCGCCGAAGCCGGTCGCGGCGAGCCGGGCGGCCGGAACCCCGCGCTCGATCAAGTGCTTCACCACGGCGATGGCGCGCCCGGTCGAAAGCTCCCAGTTCGACGGGTAGGCGGGCGTCGATATCGGCAGCCGGTCGGTGTGGCCGTCGACCCGCAGCACCCAGTTGATATCGCCGGGAATCTTCTTCGCGATCTCCTTGACCGTCTTCGCCAGCTTGTCGATCTGCACGCGCCCGCCGGGCTGGAGCCTGGCCTCGCCCGAGGGGAACAGCACTTCCGACTGGAAGACGAAGCGGTCGCCGACGATGCGGACATCGCTGCGGTTGCCGAGCGCCTTCCGGAGCCGGCCGAAGAATTCGGAGCGGAAATTCGCGAGTTCCTGCACCTTGCTGGCGAGCGCCGCGTTGAGACGCCTGGAGAGGTTGACGATCTGGACGTTCTGTTCCTTCGCCTGCTTTTCCGACACCTGGAGCGCCGCCTCGATGCGCGCGAGTTGCTGGCGCAGCGCCGCGATCTGAAGATTGAGGATGCGGACCTGCTCCCGCGCTTCCGCGGAGACGACCTGTTCGGCGGTCAGCTCTTCCTCCGCCTTGGTCGCGCGCGCGCCGAGGTCGCGCAGCCTGACGGTCCTGTCGTCGATCTCGATCTGGGCGAGCCGGGTACGCTCCTCGGCCGACGCGAGTTCGGCGGCAAGCTCCTTGGAGCGGTCGCGCAACGCGCCCAACTCCCGGTCGCGGGACTGGAGCGAGTCTTCCATGCCCGCGACCTTGCTCTCCAGGCTGTCCCGGACTTCGCGCAGCGCGGCGATATCGCGTTCGAGGCTGGCGAGGCGGCGGAGCTGGACCTCGATCTTCTCCTTGTCCGCGGCGATCGTCTTGTAAGCGTCTTCGAGCTCGGCGGCGGTCTTGGCGGAAGCGGCCTTCAGCGCGTCCCGCTCCGCTGAAAGCGAAGCGACTTCGTTGGTGAGCATGTCGCGTTCGGGCAGGAGTTCCGCCAACTGGCCCGAGAGCCGGTCGCGGTCGGCGGTCAGCTCCCCGAGCTGAAGGGTGAGTTGGGAGACGGACGCCTCCAGCTCCGATTTCTCCGCCTGCTCCAGGGACAGCATTTCCGTGAGTTGCGCGACCTGTCGGTTGAGCCTGTCCAGCGCTCGGTCCCGGCCTGTCAGGATATCGCTCAGGAAATACTGGGCGAGGGTAAACACCATCAGCAGAAAGATGACGATGATCAGAAGCGCCGCCAATGCGTCCACGAAGCCCGGCCAGATGTCGGCGCTCGAGTGGTGTCTGGTCCTGCCGACGGCCATTTTCCGGCCCTATTCCGGCTGATTCCGCCCGATCGCGGCGATGGTGCGCGACAGTACGCGGATCTCGTTCCTCAGCTCCTGCACCATTTCGGAGCGGCCGGCCGCGAGCTGTTCCATGAGCCGCGCCAGATGGACGTCGATGTTGCGGATGTGCTGCTGCAGGTTCTCGTCGAAATTGCCGCCGGGCCGGGTCTCCGCGAGCTTGGCAAGGACCGGTCTGAGCTCCAGCTGGCCTTCCGCCAGCTGGGCCATCAGCGCCTGCTCCGCGCGCGTCTGGTCCGTGAGCGCCGACAGGTTCTCGGCCAGCACGGCCATCGACTGGTTCGCCGAGATGCGGCTCTCCTCGCCCCGATCGATGGTGCGTTGCAGGCTTTCCAGGCTGTCGGCGGTCTGTTCCAGGAGCGCCTGCACGTAGGCCGGAATCGCCTGGTCCTGATCGACCCCCGCGCCGCCGCCGGAGAGCCGGGTCTGCCCGGCGAGCCAGTCCTCTAGGTCGTTGAAGAAGCGGTTCTGCGCCTGGCTCGCCTGGAGTTCGAGAAATCCCAGAACGAGCGAGCCGGCAAGCCCGAAGAGCGACGAGGAAAACGCCGTTCCCATGCCGACGAGCGGCGCCTGGAGCCCGGCTTTCAGATCCGTGAAGACCGCATTCAGGTCGCTGCTGCCGCCGACGCTGAGGCCGGCGATCACGCCGCCGACGGAGTCGATGGTCTGCAGGAGCCCCCAGAACGTACCGAGCAGGCCGAGAAAGATGAGAAGCCCGATCGTGTAGCGCGCGATGTCACGCTGTTCGTCGAGCCGCGCGGAGATGCCGTCGAGCAGGGAGCGCAGCGCGAGCGCCGAAAGGCGGAACCGGCGGGTCTGCTCGCCCAGGATCGCCGCCAGCGGAGCAAGCAGCCGGGGCGCGGCCTGGACCGAGATTCCGGGCCGCCCGGTACGGACGTTCACGATCCAGTTGACCTCGCGCCGGAGCGTCATCACCTGGCGAAAGCTGTAGGCGATGCCCAGCACCAGCACGCCGACGATCAGACCGTTGAGGGCCGGGTTCGCGTAGAAGGCGCCCAGCAGCGGTTCGTAGAGCGCGCCCGCCACCGCCGCCACGGCGAACACGAATACGATCATCCTGGTCAGGTAGCGTCTGGGACTCGTCATCTCACGCGGTCTTTCGGCATCGCGCGGAAATCCGCGCGCCGTCTGTCCGGACCGCTGCGCTCAGCGTCCGGAGCAAGCAAGTGTAGGCCCCTTGGTTCGCAAGCGCGAGATTGACTAGGAACTACAAACCAAGCCGACATCTTGTCCGCCCTGCTCCCCCGCGCGGCGATGCCACCGACATCGGAGGACTGTCCGAGCCATTTGGTGGGGACTCTGTGCCCGAGCCGGTGCGCTGCTCTTCGAAACCCAACGAGAGAGGGCGATAGCGTCAAAACATGGCGACATTGCGGCATTCGCAAGACCGATCAATCGCGGGATGCGTGTCGTCCCGCGTCCCCGATGGCGGAGGGAAAGACCCGCGTGGAGCCCGCGCTGCGCCCAGGAAGGGCGGACAGGGAGCGCCTCATCGGACCGGATCGTTGACGATCTTGCCGCGCGGTCCCCGCTCGCGTCGAAGTTTGCTCTCGCGTTCCAGCCGGCGGCAGATCCGGTTGACCTGCTGGCGTGGCGTTACATCGGCTAGCCGCGACAACTCGTCATCGTCCAGCCCGGGTTTGCAGCGCAGCGCTTCGACAATGCGTTCCGCGTTCGTCATTGTCCTCTCCGATCCTCCATTTCCGCCAGCGGCCGGATCGGCACGCGCATCGCCGGGATCGGAGGACGAGCGTCCGATATGGGGCTCACGGCGCATCGCGCGGGCGACGGGCGGCGGGCGACGGGGAATTCGACGACACGGCATGGCGCAAATGCGACCCCGGCACATCGTCCTCGACGGATTCCTTGAGGCTGTCGCGCAGCATGCGCCGTAGCGGCTCGTGCAGACGGTCGTTGGCCGCGACGATGGAATCGCCCTGGATCGTCACGGCGCGGCCGGAAATGTCGGTAACGAACCCGCCGGCCTCGCGAACCAGGACTATCCCGGCGGCAATGTCCCAAGGCGAGAGACCGAATTCCCAGAACCCGTCATAGCGCCCCGCTGCGACATAGGCGAGGTCGAGAGCGGCCGAACCGAACCGCCTGACGCCCGCGGTGTTGTCGATCGCTGTCCCGATGGTGGCGAGAAAGGCGTCCTTGCCTGCCCGGCCCTTGAACGGGATGCCGGTGGCGAGGACCGCTTCCTCCATTCGGCGGCGTGACGACACGCGGAGACGGCGCCGGTTGAGATAGCATCCCACCCCTTTCTCCGCCCAGAAGAGCTCGTCCCGCAGCGGCTCGTAAACCAGCCCCGCGACCATCGCGCCGTCTTCTTCCAGCCCGATCGAAATCGCGAAATGCGGAATGCCGTGGAGGAAGTTGGTGGTCCCGTCAAGCGGATCGACGATCCAGCGGCGGCGGGTGTCCTCGCCTTTCGTCTCGCCCGATTCCTCCATGAGGAAGCCGAATCCCGGCCGTGCCTTGGCAAGCTCGGCGCGAAGGATGCGCTCCGCCCGGCGGTCCGCCTCGGTCACGAAATCCGCCGGCCCCTTGCGCGAGACCTGGAGGTTCTCGACCTCCCCGAAATCGCGGATCAGCCCGCGCGCCGCCTTGCGCGCGGCGGCTTCCATCACGTTGATCGTCGCCGACGGCATGGGGTTGTTTCCGTCCCGCCCCGGTCAGCCCTTGGCGCGCTCGACATAGGTGCCGTCCTCGGTGCTGACGACGACTCTGGTCCCCGCCTCGATATGGGGCGGCACCATCACCCGCTCGCCGTTCTCAAGGACCGCCGGCTTGTAGGAGGAGGACGCGGTCTGGCCTTTGACCACCGGTTCCGCCTCGGTCACCGTCATCGTCACCTGTTGCGGCAGCCGGGCCGAGACGGGCTTGCCGTCGATCAGTTCCAGCGTGATCGTCATGCCGTCCTGCAGATAGGGGGCGGAGCCGCCGATCATGTCCACCGGGAGCTCGAACTGCTCGTAGGTCTCGGCATCCATCAGCGTCACCGCGTCGTCGACGCGATAGAGATATGTGCACGATTTTTCGTCCACCATCAGCTTCTCGACCGATTCCTGGGTACGGAATCGCTCGTTGCTCTTGATGCCGGTCATCACGTCGCGCATCTCGACCTGGACGAACGCGCCGCCCTTGCCGGGCTGCAGGATCTGGATCTTGTGAACGCTCCACTGCTTGCCGTCGTGCTCGATCACGTGACCGGGCCGGATCGTGTTCGCGTTGACCTTCATGGGACTCGCCGCGCCGTCGGGGGAGGCCGGAACCTATCAACTGGCCGATCGCGAAGCAACGAACCGGCTAGCGGTGGGGGTCTTCGTGACGGGCTCCCAGCCAGTCGCGGAGCGCGCCGTCCTCGGCGCGAAAGGCGGGTCCGACCGGGACCTTGCCGTACCCGCCCGGTATGTCGATGACGTAGGTCGGCTGACACAGGCCCGATATCCGTCCGCGCAAGGCGCGCATCAGCGCCTGGCCTTCGTCGATCGACAGCCTGAAATGCGCCGTTCCCGGCGCGAGGTCCGGATGGTGCAGGTAGTAGGGCCGCACGCGATGGCGGACCATCGAGCGGAACAGCGCCGCCAGGGTCTCCGCGTCGTCGTTGATTCCCCTGAGCAGCACCGTCTGCCCCAGCAGCGGAACGCCGGCATCCGCCAGCGCGGCGATGGCCCGGGCGGACTCCCGGTCGATTTCCCGCGGATGGTTGCAGTGGATCAGGACATAGACCGGTACGCGCTGGCGCAGCGCCCCGATCAGCGCGCCGTCGATCCGCTCCGGATCGGCGACCGGGACGCGGGTATGGATGCGCAGGATCTCGACCGTCCGGATCGCCGCGACGCGCCGCAGGATGTCGCCCAGGCGGCGCGCCGACAGGATCATCGGGTCGCCGCCGGTCAGGATCGCTTCCCTGATCCCGGGACGGGCCGCGATATAGGCCAGGGCGTCGTCGGTCTCCGATGCCGACATCGTCGCCGCGCTGTGTCCCACGCGTTCGCGGCGGAAGCAGAACCGGCAATAGACCGGGCATGCCGTCGTCGGCATCAGCAGCACACGGTCCGGGTAGCGATGGACGAGACCCGGGAGCGGCGAATGCGCGTCATCGCCGATCGGGTCGTCGCGCTCCTCCGGCATCCGCGTCAACTCGCGCGGGTCGGGGAGATACTGACGCGCGATCGGATCGTCGGCCGCGCCGGGCTCGATAAGCCTGGAGACCTGCGGCGTGACCGCCACCGCATAGCGGCGAGCGACTGCGTCGACCTCGCCCACCCGCGCCGCGTCGATCAGCCCCGCCGCGCTCAGCGCGCGGCCGCTGCGCATGGTTCCGTCCGCCACCCTTACCCCGCTCCGCCGGAACGGGCATTATCGCGCCATGCCGGAATTGGCGATACGCCATGGTTGAGCCGCCCTGGTGGCGGCCCGACCGTTACGCCGAGAGGCGTCCCAGGCTGCTCATGCGGGCGGCCGTTGTCACGGCGATCAGGCGTTTCTTCGACGAGCGCGGCTTTGTCGAGGTCGAGACCCCGGCGCTCCAGGTCTCGCCCGGGCTGGAGCCCCATCTCAACGCTTTCGAGACCGCCATCGTCGAACCCTTCCGCGACGGCCCCGTGGCGCCGCTCTATCTCCACACCTCGCCCGAATTCGCGATGAAGAAGCTGCTGGCGGCGGGCGAGGAGAAGATCTTCCAGATCGCCCGCTGCTACCGCAACGAGGAGCGCTCGCCCACCCACCATCCCGAGTTCACCATGCTGGAATGGTACCGGGCGGGCGCGGGGTACCGGGACCTGTGGGCGGATTGCGAGGGCCTCCTCGCCGCCGCCGCCGAAGCCGCGGGGGTCACGCGGTTCACGCGGGCCGGGCGCGTCGCGGACCCCTGGGCGGGCTGGACCCGAATCAGCGTGTGCGAGGCTTTCGCGGAACACGCCGGCGTCGACCTCGCGGCCGCGATGAAGGATGTCCCCGACCCGGCACCGCTGATCGAAGCGGCGCGGTCCGTCGGGGTCTGGACCGGGCCCGGGGACAGCTGGGAGGACGTGTTCTTCCGCATCTTCCTCGCCAAGGTTGAGCCGTCGCTGGGCGTCGGCGCGCCGGCGATCCTTTACGACTATCCGGCCTCGATGGCGGCGCTCGCGCGCATCGGCCCCGACCGTCGTTTCGCCGAGCGCTTCGAGGTCTTCGTGTGCGGTCTGGAGCTGGCCAACGGCTATGGCGAGCTCACCGATCCCGCGGAGCAACGCGTGCGATTCGACGCTGACCGCGCGCTCAGGACCGAACTTCACGGCGAGGCCTATCCGGTCGATGAGGATTTTCTTGCAGCGCTCGGTTCCGGGCTTCCCGATTGCGCCGGAATCGCGCTCGGCATCGACCGGCTGGTCATGCTGACAGCCGGCGCGGCGAAGATCGAGGACGTGCTCTGGGCGCCCGTGGTCGGGCCCAGCTAGGCGCCGCCCAGCGCCGTCCGGATCGCGGCGTCGTAAGCGCGGACCGCCGCCCCCGGGCCGTCCGGATACGCCCAGACGCCCGACGAGACTGCAAGAAAATCGGCGCCCGCCGCGGCGACCGGCCCGCAATTGTCGGCCGCGATGCCGCCGATGGCCACGCAGGGGGCGATGGCGACCGACTGCCAGACGTCGAGGAGTTCGAGCGGCGCCCGCGTCGTCGTTTGCTTGGTCGCGCTCGGGAAGTAGGCGCCGAACGCCACGTAGTCGGCGCCTGCCTCCGCCGCCTCCATGGCGAGGTGATAGGAAGCCTTGCAGGTGACGCCCACGATGGCGTCATCGCCGACGATGCGGCGCGCTACCGCGTAAGGTGCGTCTTCGGCCCCGATATGCACGCCGTCGCATCCGGTTTCGGCGGCGAGATCGGGGCGGTCGTTCATCACGAAGGCGACGTCGCGGGATTGCGCGACCGGCGCGAGGATTTCCGCCGCGCGCCGGATATCGTCGTCCCCGGCTTCCTTCAGCCGAAGCTGGACGCAGTCGACCTCGCCCGCGTCCAGCGCCGTCGCCAGCGTGTCCGCGAACCCCCGCGCGCCGGCGGGGCCGAGGTCAGGCGGCGTGATCAGATACAGTTTGCAGGTTCGGATTGGCCCGGCCCCGGTAGATCCCGACGATGCCGTCGAGCATCGCGAGCGCCTCGTCGCGCGGCCGCTGGAAGGTGTTGCGGCCGATGATCGAGCCGCTGCCGCCGCCGTCGCGGATCGCCCTCACCTCGCGGTGAATGCCTTCGAGGTCCTTGGCCTCGCCGCCCGAGAAGACCACCAGGCGGCGCCCGTTGAAGCAGGACTGCACCACATGCGCGACGCGCGCCGACAGAGTGCCGGTGTCGATCCGCTGCTTCTCGTAGACCCCCTTTGCCGCGTCGAGGAAAAGCGCGTCCGTCGGAGGCTTCACCTTGACGATATGGGCGCCCATCAGGCAGGCGATGTGGGCGGCGTAGGCGCAGATGTCCATCGCCGTTTCGCCCTCTTTCGAGAGCATGCCGCCGCGCGGGTAGGACCAGACGACCACGGCGAGTCCGACCGCCTTCGCCTCCTCGGCGAGCTCGCGGATCTCCTCCATCATCGCGTACTGGTCCTCGGAGCCCGGATAGATCGTGAAGCCGATCGCCGAGCAGCCGAGCCTCAGCGCATCGCCGACACCGCCGTGCACGGCCTGGTCCTTGTCCGTCGCCAGACTGTTGGCGCTGTTTACCTTGAGGATCGTCGGAACCGCGCCGGCGAAGCTGTCGGCGCCGGCCTCGATCATGCCCAAGGGCGCGGCATAGGCGTTGAGGCCCGCATCGACCGCGAGCTGGAAATGGTAGTGCGGATCGTAGGCGTCGGGGTTGGGGGCGAAGCTGCGCGCGGGGCCGTGCTCGAAACCCTGGTCGACCGGCAGGATCACCATCTTGCCGGTCCCGCCCAGCTTGCCGTGCATCAGGATGCGGGCGAGATTCGCCTTGGTTCCCGGATTGTCGCTCTCGTAGCCGGCAAGGATCTTCCTGACCTTTTGCGTGACCCTCATTCCGGACCCCTTTCCGATTTCCGAGGCAACAGCGGGATTCGCACAATACCTAACGCAAACCCGGCCGGCGTGCCACTGGCGAGGAGCGAATCAGGGAGTGCGGGCAGCGGCGAACCAAGCCCGGCAAGCCGCTTCCGGATCGTCTTCCCCGGCAAGGTCGATGGCCGGGGCGGCTTCGCCTTCGATGCGCGCGCCGGAGACCGCGGCCAGCGCTTCCAGCTTTTCCCGGAGCGCCGGAGACCCGGTGAAGAGGACCGCCTCGACTGACCGGCGAAATGCCGCGAGAACCAGCCCCGGAGAAGCGCCGCAATCGAGAACCGCATCGATGCGGACATCCGGATGAGCGAGGCGGGCGGCGCGGACGACCTCCGCGAACCAGGCGGCGCCCGCGTAGCCCGCGGCCGCCGGGCCGCTTCTGAGGCGCACCGCACGGCCCAACGCCTTTGCCGCGCGGGCAGCGGCGAGCGCATGTTCGAGGCCGTGAATGACGACGGTGGGCGGGTCTTTGGCCATCGCGCAACACTGGCCGGAGTGCGGCCGAGGATCAACGGTCGGACACGTCCATTTGACGGGATTCCGACCTCCGGCCTATGGTGCGCGCCAGCCGCCGCGCCGAATACAGTCCATGGGTCGTTCATGCCACGCCTCGACGATGCACAGGACAGGCTCGAAGCCGCTCTGACCAGGCTGGAAGAGGTCCTGCGCGACCGGTCCGACCCCCAGCCCGCGCTGGAAGCGGAGCGTGACGAGGCCCGCGCCCGCTGCACGCGGCTCGAAGGCGAGACACGGGCGGTCTCCGACCAGCTCGATGCGGCCATTTCCCGGCTGCGCGCGCTGATCCCGTCCCGATAGCGAAAGGCCGGTCCCGATGCCCGAGGTCGACGTCACCATAAACGGGCGCAATTACCGGGTCTCCTGCGAAGCCGGTCAGGAAGAGCGCCTTTCCGGGCTCGCCGCCTATATCGACGACCGGGTCGAAACGCTTGTGTCCAGCCTGGGCCAGGTCGGTGACAACAGGTTGCTCGTGATGACCTGTCTCATGATTGCCGACGAACTGGCGGAAGCCTACGCAACGCTGTCCGAAGCGGGGTTCGCCGCGGCCGAAGAAGACGAGCCGCGCTCCGCGATCGAAGAGGCGCGAAAGACCGTCGCCGCCCGGATCGAGGATGCGACCCTGCGCATCGAAGGCATTGCCGAGGAGGTCGCGCGGTCCTAAATATCGCGTGGGCGGCGCTGCGCGGTGCGCGAAGCCATTTATCCCTGGGGCCAATACAGTCCTCTTGGGAGCTGTCCCTGCCGCGGTCGTGGCCGCGGTACATGGCGCCCACCTGCACGTTGCAGGCCGCGGAGGATATGCATGGCGGGACGGCCGGCGCGGCGTCGTCCGACAAGTTGGTTCGAGCGGCGGCGGTGTGACCCTCCCTCAAGCCAAGAAACGGCTGCGTGCCGAGATGGCCGAAATGCGCGGCCTGGTGGCGGGCCGGGCCCGGGCCGCGAACGCCGTGCGCGACCGGTTCCTTTCCCGGTTCGGCGACCGGCTCCAGGGGGCAACGGTTTCCGCCTACTGGCCGATCCGCGACGAGCTCGATTCCCGGCCCCTCCTTCACGCCCTTTCGGAACGCGGCGCGACCTGCGCGCTGCCGGCGGTGACGGGCCGCGGCCGCCCGATGATCTTCCGTCGCTGGCGGCCCGGCGATGTGCTGATCGAGGCGGCGTTCGGGCTGCGCGAACCGGCGGACACGGCGCTTTCGCTGGTGCCCGATATCGTGGTCGCGCCCCTGCTGGCCGTCGACCCCGCCGGCCGGCGACTCGGCTATGGCGGCGGGTATTACGACCGCGCGATCGCGGCGCTCAGGCGGGACGGCACGGTTTTGACGGTCGGGATCGGCTACGATGTCCAGATCCGGCCCGGCGTGCCGGCGGGTCCGGACGACATGCGGCTCGACTGGGCGGTGAGCGACGAGCGGATCGTCGAGTGCAGGGAGGCGGAGTGATGGGCGGAAAATGCGGCTGCTGATCTGCGGCGATGTCGTGGGGCGGTCCGGGCGGACCGTTGTGCGGGAAGAGCTCCCCCGGCTGCGCGAGCGGCTCGGCGTCGATTTCACGATCGTCAACGGCGAGAACGCGGCCGGCGGGTTCGGCATCACGCCGAAGATCTGCGACGGGCTGTTCGAGGCCGGGGCGGACGTCATCACCACCGGCAACCACGTTTTCGACCAGCGCGAGATCGTCCCCCATTTCGACCGGGAGAAGCGATTGCTGCGGCCCGACAACTATCCGGCCGCGACGCCGGGCCGGGGCTGGGGCGTGTTCCCCGACCGCCGCGGCCGCAAGGTGCTTGTGCTGCACGCGATGGGCCGGCTGTTCATGGACCCGCTCGACGACCCGTTCGCCTTCGCCGCGCGGCGTCTGGCCGAGGACGGCTTGATGCGCACCGTCTCGGCCATCGCGGTCGATTTCCACGGCGAGGCGACCAGCGAAAAGATGGCCATGGGGCATTGTCTCGATGGCCGGGTGTCGATCGTTGTCGGGACCCACACCCACGTACCGACGGCCGACGCGCAGATCCTGCCCGGCGGAACCGCCTATCAGACCGATATCGGCATGTGCGGCGACTACGACTCGGTGATCGGGATGAAGAAGGCGACCTCGGTCGAGCGCTTCGTCCGCAAGATGCCGACCGCGCGGCTCGAAGCGGCGGACGGGCCGGCAACCCTGTGCGCCACCTTCGCGGAGCTCGACGATTCGACCGGATTAGCGGTGCGGATCGAGCCGGTGCGAATCGGCGGGCGGCTGAGCGATTCGGTCCCCGAGCTCTGACGCCGCCGCTCCGATATTGCTTTTGCCAGCAATAACTTACGGTTAGTCAAAATATCGCCACAATGATCCGCCACAAGGAAGGCTCGTTCGCGGCGCGTTCCACTCTATCGGCGGCTGTTATAGGGTTCGCGGTATTCGATCCCGGACACGATGCCTATCGGTCCAGGCGCATAGGGGTTGCATGGCCGGCCATTCCAAATTCAAGAACATCATGCACCGCAAGAGCGCCCAGGATTCCAAGCGCTCGAAGCTGTTCACCCGCCTGATCCGCGAACTTACCGTGGCCGCCCGCTCCGGATTGCCCGACCCTGACCAGAATCCCCGCCTCCGCTCCGCGGTCGCCGCCGCCAAGGCGGCCAATATGGGGAGCGAGACGATCGACCGCGCGATCCGCCGCGGCTCCGGCGCCGAGGACGGCGAGCAATACGACGAAATCCGCTATGAAGGTTACGGGCCCGGAGGCGTCGCGATCATCGCCGAGGCCCTGACCGACAACCGCAACCGGACCGCCGCCGAAATACGCGCGGCCTTCGCCAAGCACGGCGGCAATCTCGGCGAGACCAACAGCGTTTCCTTCATGTTCGAGCGGGTCGGCGCGGTCCGCTACCCCTCGGAGACGGCTTCGTCCGACGAGGTCTTCGAAGCGGCTCTGGAGGTGGGCGCGGACGATCTCGACACCTCCGAAGACGGCCACGAAGTGCTGTGCGCGCCCATGGACCTCAACAATGTCCGAGAGGCGCTGGAGTCGCGGTTCGGGACGCCGGAGGCGGCGGAGCTGGCCTGGCGTCCGTCGAGCACGGTGGACGTGGACGAGGCGGGCGCGGAAAAACTGTTCAGATTGCTGGAGGCGCTTGAAGAGAACGACGATGTTCAGTCGGTGGCGGCCAATTTCAGCGTCGCCGACGATGTCATGGCGAGATTGACCGGTTGACCGATTCCACGATCCGACTTCTCGGCCTCGATCCAGGGCTGCGCGCGACGGGTTGGGGCGTGATCGAGGCAGACGGGAACCGTCTGAGGCATGTCGCCGACGGGGCCGTCCGGCCGCCCGTGGATGGATCCCTGGCGGCCCGACTCGCCGCCCTTCGCGCCGCGCTGGCGCGGGTGATCGAGACCTACCGGCCGGACGAAGCGGCGGTGGAAGAGACCTTCGTCAACCGCAACCCGGCTTCCGCACTGCGCCTCGGCCAGGCCCGCGGCGTGGTCCTGCTCGCTCCCGCGGAGGCCGGGCTGGCCGTCGCGGAGTACCCGGCGAATCTGGTCAAGAAATCCATTGTGGGCGCCGGCCACGCAGACAAGAACCAGATTGCCGCGATGGTCCGCGCCCTGCTCGCTATCGGCGGGGTCTCGTCGTCCGACGCGAGCGATGCGCTCGCGGTGGCGATCTGCCATGCCCATCACCGCGCCACGAGTGCCCGCGTCGCCGCCTTCGCGCTGGACGTGCAGCGGTGATCGCCAGACTGACCGGGCGGATCGATTCGACGGCCGAGGACTCGGCCGTGATCGACGTCGCCGGGGTCGGCTACCTGGTCTATTGCTCCGCGCGCACGTTGGGCGCGCTGCCGCCTGCCGGAGAGGCGGCGAGCCTCCATGTCGAGACCCATGTGCGCGAGGATCACATTCATCTCTACGGTTTCGAGAGCTTGGCGGAACGCGACTGGTTCCGCCTGCTGACCACCGTGCAAGGCGTCGGCACGCGGGTGGCGCTCGCGATCCTGTCGGCGTTGAGCCCGGACAGGTTGTCCGATGCGTTGATCGCGGGCGACGGCGAGATGCTGACCCAGGCGCCGGGCGTGGGACCCAAGCTCGCCGGACGCATAGTGGGCGAACTGAAGGACAAGGCGGTCCCGGCGGCCGAGCCCCATGCCCGCGCGCGGGGCGGTGCCGCCGGTGGACAAGCGGACGCACTCGACGACGCGGTGTCGGCTCTGGTCAATCTCGGCTATCGCAGGAGCGAGGCCTTCGGCGCCGTGACCGAGGCCGCGCGGGCGCTCGGTCCCGAGGTCGAAGTCGACGCCCTCATCCGCGCCGGGCTCAGGGAGCTCTCTTCATGACCGCCGAGCGGCAGACCGCGGCCGCCTACGACATGGACGGCGATGCCGGGGAAACCGCGCTCCGCCCGCGTCGGCTGGAAGCATTCATCGGCCAGGAGCGCCTGTGCCTGAACCTTTCGGTCTTCATCGACGCGGCGCGATCGCGCGAGGAAGCCCTCGATCATGTCCTGTTGCATGGACCGCCCGGGCTCGGCAAGACCACGCTGGCCCAGATCGTCGCCCGCGAGCTCGGCGTCGGATTCCGCGCGACTTCGGGCCCGGTGCTCGCCCGTGCCGGCGATCTCGCGGCCGTGCTCACCAATCTCGAACGCCACGACGTTCTTTTCATCGACGAGATCCACCGCCTCAACCCGGCCGTCGAGGAGATCCTTTACCCCGCGATGGAGGATTTCCAGCTCGACCTGATCATCGGCGCGGGCCCGGCGGCGCGGTCGGTGCGAATCGATTTGCAACGATTCACCCTGATCGGCGCGACGACAAGGGCCGGCCTGGTCTCGACTCCGCTCCGCGATCGTTTCGGCATCCCTCTCAGGCTCGATTTCTATACCGACGCCGAGCTCGAGGTGATCGTCAGGCGCGGCGCCGGCCTGCTTGGGATCACGATCACCGCGGACGGAGCGACGGAGATCTCCCGCCGGTCGCGCGGCACGCCCAGGATCGCCGGGCGGTTGTTGCGCCGGCTGCGGGACTTCGCCGCGGTGGACGGGGTCGAAGAAATCGACTCGGGTCTCGCCGACAGCGGGCTCGCCAGGCTCGAAGTCGACCGTCTCGGCCTCGACCTGATGGATCGCCGCTATCTCGGCTGCATCGCGACCGACTACGGCGGCGGCCCGGTCGGAGTCGATACCCTCGCCGCGGCCCTTTCGGAGCAGCGCGACGCGATCGAGGAGGTGATCGAGCCTTTCCTGATTCAGCAGGGGCTGGTCCGGCGCACGGCGCGCGGACGCATGCTCGCCGACCGGGCGTTTCGCCATCTGGGCGTGGCACCCCCGAAACGCGACGAGGCCCAGCTCGACCTGCTCCGCGCCGGGGAGGGGGCCGACGATGGTTGAGCCGGGTGCGGGGGTCGGGCCGGCGACCGGCGTTCTCGACGGGGTCGAGCATGTCTATCGCCTGCGCGTCTATTTCGAGGACACCGACGCCGCGGGCATCGTTTACTACGCCAGCTATCTCCGCATGGCCGAACGCGCGCGGACCGAGATGATGCGCCTTCTGGGCGCCGATCACGCTGGAATGATGCGGAACGACGGGCTGGTTCTCACGGTGCGCGAGTGCGAAATCGAATATCTCGCTCCCGCCCGGCTCGACGACGTGTTGGAGATCCGCTCAAGCCTGGTGGAGATCGGCGGCGCGAGCCTCCGGGCGCGCCAGATCGTCCACCGTGGCGACCGCGTCGTGGCGCGGATCGCCCTGCGGCTTGCCTGCGTAACCGAGGCCGGCCGGCCGGCGCGCCTTCCCGCGCGGCTTCGTTCCGCGCTCGCCGGGTTCGGCGGCGCCCCTCCCTCGCAGCGATCCAGTGAGTCCGATCATGTCGTTTCTTGAATCCGCCGATCTTGCCGGCTCGATCTCCGGCGACCTCTCGATCTGGGGGCTGTTTCTGCAGGCCGATATCGTCGTCCAGATCGTGATGATCCTGTTGATCGCAGCGTCGTTCTGGTGCTGGGCGGTGATCTTCGAAAAGGTGTTGCGGATGCGCCGCCTGGAGCGGCAGGCGGGTGAATTCGAGGACCGGTTCTGGTCCGGCGGGTCGCTCGACGACCTTTACGAGCGCATGGGCCAGCGTCCGGAAGATCCGATGTCAGCCATCTTCGTCGCCGCGATGCGCGAATGGCGGCGGTCGACCGAGCGCGGCGCGCTGGGCGAGGACTCGCGGCTGACGCTGACAGGGCGCATCGATCGGGTGATGGAGATCGCGCTGGCGAGGGAACTCCACCATCTCGAACGGTACATGACCTTCCTCGCTTCCGTCGGTTCCACGGCGCCGTTTATCGGTCTGTTCGGCACGGTCTGGGGCATCATGAACAGCTTTCAGGCGATCGCGCTGACCAAGAACACGTCGCTTGCCGTGGTTGCCCCCGGCATCGCCGAGGCGCTCTTCGCCACCGCGCTGGGCCTGATCGCCGCGATCCCCGCGGTGATCGGCTACAACAAGCTCAACAACGACATCTCGCGCTACGCCGCCCGGCTCGAGTCCTTCTCCGGCGAGTTTTCCGCCATCCTGTCGCGCCAGGCCGACGCGAAGGATTGACAGGTGGCGATCCCCGTCGGCAAAGGCTCCGGAACGCGCCAGTCGCGGCGGGCGGCCAGGTACCGCCCGATGAGCGAGATCAACGTCACGCCGTTCGTCGACGTGATGCTGGTTCTTTTGGTGGTGTTCATGATCACCGCGCCGCTGCTCACGGTTGGCGTCCCGGTCGACCTGCCCAGGACCGCGGCGTCCCGCATGGTCGGTCAGGACGAGCCCTTGGTGATCACGGTGCGCGCCGACGGCACGGTCTATATCCAGGACACCGAGATCGAATTGCCGCGGCTGATCCCGCGCCTCGAGGCGATCACCGAGAACAAGAAGGACACGCGCATCTTCGTGCGCGGCGACAAGGCTGTGGCCTACGGCCTGGTGATGCAGGTCATGGGCTCGGTCAACCTGGCGGGCTTCGGCCGCGTTGCCCTGATCACGCAGATGCCGCAGCGTGACGAGGCCACGTCTTCGGATCGGGCGGAGCGTTGACCGTTGCGCGCCGGAATCACTCTGTCGACCGGACTTCATGCGGGGGTGCTGGCGTTCGCCGTGCTGGGATTGCCTTCGATTTTCGACCCGCCGCCGCCCACCGAAGCGGTTATCGCGGTAAACATCGTGGCCGAGGCGGCCGAGCTCAAACCGGAGCCCGAGCCGCCGGAACCCCAGAAACCCCCGCCCCCGAAACCGGAACCCGAACCGCCCAAGCCGGTCCCGAAGAAAGCCCCGCCCCCGGAGCCTTCGCCCCCACCCCCGGAACCCGAGCCGGTTCCCGAGGTCGAGCCCAAGCCGGAGCCCGAGCCTCCGCCGGAGCCGAAGCCGGAACCCAAGCCCGAACCGAAACCGGAGCCCATACCCGAGCCCAAGCCGGAACCCAAGCCAGAGCCCAAGCCGAAACCCAAGAAGGTCGAGAAACCGTTGCCGCCCCAGGCGAAATCCAAACCGGCCCAGCCCAAGCTCGCCAGGGCGGTTCCGGCTCCGAAGCGCAAGCCGAAACCGCCGGCCGACGCCTTCGATACGCTGCTCCGGGATCTGGATCGCCAGCGCAAGACCTCGACCCCGAAACCGCGGCGCGAGCAGGTCCTGGCGCCTTCGCGGCCCGCGCCGCGCCGGCAGGACAGCCTGAGTCAAAGACGTCTGATTTCCGTGCTGATACAGCAGATCCGCGAGCAGGTCTGGAAGTGCTGGAACCCGCCGATCGGAATAAAGGATGCCCACAAGATACAGGTCGGCATCAGCATCGAACTCAACCCCGACGGGACGCTGATCGGCAGTCCCAAAATTGTGAACAAGGGGAGGTTTTCCGCCGACCCGGTTTTCCGGGCCTATGCGGAAAGCGCCGTGAGGGCGCTGCAGAACCCGCGTTGCCAGCCGCTAAAATTGCCCCCGGACTCGTACAAGGCCTGGCGCGCGATTTCTTTCAATTTCGATACCAGGGAGTTGTTGCGATGAAGAACTCTCGCTTCCGCGGCTTGCCGCGCTCGATCCTGTTTGCCGTCCTGGCGCTCGCCGTTTCGGCGGCGGCGGGCGTGCCCGCGAACGCCCAGCTGAAGGTGGACATCACCCGAGGCCAGGTCGAGCCTCTGCCGATCGCGATCCCCGATTTCCAGGGTCCCGATGACAGGAGCGCGAACTACGGCCGGCAAATCACCGAGGTGATCGCCGCCGACCTCGCGCGATCGGGGCTGTTCCGCCCCATCGACAAGAAGGCGTTCATCCAGTCTCCCGCGGATATCGGCATCCAGCCGCGTTTCGGAGACTGGCGGCTGATCAATGCCCAGGCGCTGGTCAATGGCAGGGCCGCGGTCTCCTCCGACGGCCGTCTTACGGTCGAGTTCAGGCTGTGGGATGTCTTCGCCCAGCAGCAGATGATCGGTACGCGCTACCGCACCGCGCCGGACAACTGGCGCGTGGTCGCGCACCGCATCGCCGACAAAGTCTACCAGCGAATAACCGGGGAGACCGGTTATTTCGACAGCCGGGTCGTCTACGTGTCCGAAACCGGGCCGGGCGACCGCCGGATCAAGCGGCTCGCGATCATGGATCAGGACGGCGCCAACCACCGCTACCTGACCGGGGGCGAACACCTTGTGCTGACACCGCGGTTCTCGCCGACGGAGCAGGAAATCACCTTCCTCTCCTTCGTCAACGACCGGCCGCGCGTCTATCTCTACCATATCGACACCGGCCAGCAGGAAGTGCTCGGCGACTTCCCCGGGATGACCTTCGCGCCGCGCTTCTCTCCCGACGGGTCCAAGGTCGTCATGAGCATGGCGCGCAACGGCAATTCCGAGATATACGCGATGGATCTCCGGACCCGGCAGGTGCGCAGGCTCACCAACCACCCGGCGATCGACACTTCCCCTTCGGTTTCGCCCGACGGCAAGCGCCTGGTGTTCAACTCCGACCGGAGCGGACAACAGCAGATCTACGTCCTGGACATGGACAAGGGCAACGCGCGGCGCATGAGCTTCGGCGAGGGGCGTTACGCCACGCCGGTCTGGTCGCCCCGCGGCGACCTGATCGCCTTCACCAAGATCAACCGCGGCCGGTTCTCGATCGGCGTCATGCGTCCCGACGGCACGGGCGAGCGGATACTGGTCACCGACTTCCTGGTGGAGGGGCCGACCTGGGCGCCCAACGGCCGGGTTCTGATGTATTTCCGCCAGCCGCGGGCGCGGCCCGGGCAGAAGAAGCCGGGGCCGAAGCTCTATTCCATCGACCTTACCGGCCACAACGAGCGCGAGATCGGTACGCCGCTTGACGCATCCGACCCGGCATGGTCGCCGTTGAAGCGTTGAGCCGGCAGATCGTTCCGTGCCCGTAGCCGCACGACCCACGGCGTTTGTTGAATTCCAACCGACCGGGCGGCATATTGCGCCGGTCGAACAGTGCCCTCGCTGCCTCGCGGCGGGCGCCTGACTCTCGAAGGAGCATCTACATGCGGTTCAGGATTCTCACGGTCGTCATTGCCGCGGCCTTGATGTGGGGGTGCAGTTCGACGCCGGACGAACAGGCGTCCACGTCTGCGACCGGCGATGCCGGCGCTCCGACGACTTCGACCACGTCGGACGCGCGGGGCGTAACGTCGTCGGATCTCTCGCCGAAGCCGAGCATTCCGCCTGGAACGTCCGAGGACTTCGTCGTGAATGTCGGCGATCGCGTCCATTTCGGCTTCGACCGGTTCGATCTCACCAACGAGGCGCGCGACATCCTGGGCCGGCAGGCAGAGTGGCTCAAGCAGCACAGCGCGATCGAGGTGACCATTGCCGGCCACGCCGACGAGCGGGGAACGCGCGAATACAACCTGGCGCTCGGCGAACGCCGGGCGATCAGCGTGCGCAACTATCTCATTGCGCTGGGCATCGACCCGGCCCGGATCCGGACGGTCAGCTACGGCAAGGAACGCCCGGTCGACCCCGGCTCCACGGAAGAGTCTTGGGGCAAGAATCGGCGCGGTGTGACGCAGGTGGACGAATCGACGCTGAGTCTGTCCAACTGATCCGCTCGCCAGCCGCCGCCGAAGAATCGCCATAATCGGGGTTCACGCTGGATCGCGTCCCACGGCCCCGGCGGTCGACCGGACGGAGGGGTTAGGATCCGATGAAACGATTGCAGGTCGGACTGCTCCCGGCATATGCGTTTGTGGCGCTCGGCTTGGCCGTGGCGCCCGTGCCGGCGGCGGCCCAAACGGCGGATCTCTACGAACTCACCGACCGGCTGGAGCGGCTGCAGCGCGAGGTCCAGACGCTGCAGCGTTCGATCTCCCGCGGCGCGGCGCCGGGACGGACCACCGGGTCCGCGGCGAATGCCGAGGTTCGCCTGAACGAATTCGAGGCGCTGCTTCGCGGTTTCGAGCGGCGGATCGAAACGCTGGAGAACGAAAAGCGCCGCGACGCGGAACGACTTGAGAAGCTCGCCTCCGATCTCGAACTCCGGTTGCGGGCGCTCGAAAGCGGTGCGCCGGTGCCCGCGACCGCCGATGCGGCCGTGGAGGCCGGACCGAAGGACGCGTCGATTATCGGCGGAACCGCGGCGCCGGATGCGCCACCCCGCCCCCTCGGCACCCTAAAGGTTCCCGGCGCCAGGGGTAGTGCCAAGGCCGCAACTCCCAAACCCGCGCCCGCCCTTCCCCCTGGCAGCGCCAAGGATCAATACGACTATGCGCTTTCCCTGACCCTCAAGGAGGCCGACTACGCCAAGGCCGGGACAGCGTTTCGCGCCTTCATCGACAAGCACCCGAAGCACGAGTTGACCGGCAACGCCTATTTCTGGCTCGGCAGGACCTTTTTCGTGCGGAAGGACTACGAGAACGCCTCCTTTGCCTTCGCCGACGGCTACAAGAAATTTCCCCGCGGAGCCAAGGCACCCGACAGCCTTTACAATCTCGGCGTGTCGCTCCGTCAGCTCGGCAAGAAGCGGGAGGCATGCACGGCCCTGGCGCGCCTGCTCGACGAGTTTCCCAAGGCCAATCCGACACTCAAGAAACGCGTTTCGAGGCAGCGGAATCGCCTCAAGTGCAGCTAGTGCCGCATGGATGCGGCCGACGATGAGGCGCTGGACGGCGCCGCATTCGCGCGCCTGATCGGGCCTCTCGGTCCGTTCGAACCCAACCCCGCTGTCGCGGTCGCCGTTTCCGGCGGGCCGGACAGTCTCGCCCTCGCGTTGCTGGCCGCGCCCTGGGCCGCCGGGCGCGGCGGGACTCTGACGGCTCTGATCGTGGATCATGGGCTGAGTGACGGGTCGGCCCCGGCGGCGGACCGCGCCGTGCAATGGCTTGCCGCGCGCGGGATAGCCGGGGTGACGCTGACCTGGGAGGGATCCAAGCCGAAAACCGGCGTGCAGGCGGCGGCGCGGGAGGCGCGTTACCGGCTGCTCGGTGAATGGTGTGCGGCAAGCGGCGTGCTGCATCTGTTGACGGCGCATCACCGGGACGATCAGGCGGAGACGGTTCTCCTCCGCCTCGCCGCGGGAAGCGGCTTGGATGGGCTCGCCGCCATGCCGCCTGTGCAGGAAACGCCTTGGGGCCGCATTCTCCGCCCGCTGCTCGGGGTGGGCCGGTCGCGCCTGCGGGCGACGCTCGACTCGCTCGGGCAGGGCTGGATCGACGATCCCGCCAACGACGACCCGGCGTTCGCCCGCGCCCGGCTGCGACGCTCCGCGGCCGTGCTAGCGCGAGAAGGGCTGACTTCGGACCGCCTCGCCGTCACCGCCGGGCGGATCGCCGCCGCGCGCGAAGTTCTCGAAGCCGACACCGCGGCCTTGCTGGCCCGCTGCGCGTCGGTTCTTCCCGCCGGCTATGCCCTGGTGGACAGGGGGGCGCTCGCCGCCGCGCCGTCGGATCTCTCGCGGCGCGCGCTGGAGCGCATCCTGGGCTGTATCGGTGGCCGCCGCTATGCGCCCCGGCGCGTCAGGCTCGATCCGCTCCTCCACGATCTCCGCGGAGCCCGCGCCATGATGCCCCGGACGCTCGCCGGATGCGCGGTCGGGCCGACGGGCGGTGCGATGCTCTTCGTCCGGGAGGTCGGCGCGATCCGGCATACATTGCCCGTCGTTCCCGGCGGCGAGACGTTTTGGGACGGCCGCTTCCGAATTTCCTTCGCAAGCGGCGCGGGAGACGGGGACGGGTTGCATTTGCGCGCTCTGGGTGAAGCCGGCTGGCGCGCCGTGCGCGGCTCCCTCGCAGGCATGCCCTCGATGCCGGATGGAGCGCGCCGGGCCCTTCCGGCAGTGTACGATGGCGAGGGCGTTCTCGAGGTGCCCCATCTTTCCTATCGTCGAAACCCCTGCGTGGGAGAGGACCCCGTTGTGGCCCGTATCTCCTTCGCGCCCGCGAGACCGCTTGCAGCGACCGAGTTTGCGGTTGTTTAATGCGATTGCCACATTATCTATTCACTCTGTCCATTTGCTGGACGACCCGCGGGCGCGGAATGCGGGCTTCGATTCGTGCCCGCACCACTCGGGAAGCTGGGCTTGAGCAATTTCGGACGTAACCTCGCGCTTTGGGTGATTATCGGTCTGCTGCTGGTTGCACTGTTCAACCTCTTCCAGCAACCGTCGAACCGCGGCGCCGGCGAAGGGATCGCCTTCTCCGAGTTCCTTGCGCAGGTCGAGAACGGCCAGGTCAAGGAAGTCACCATCAAAGGGCATGAGATCTCCGGCTTCTACGGGAACGAAGGTTCGTTCAAGACCTACGCGCCGGACGACCCCCAGCTCGTCGAACGGCTGCGGTCGCGCGGCGTGACGATCAACGCCCTGCCGGTAGACGATGGAACGCCGTCGCTGTTCCAGATCCTGATCTCCTGGTTCCCGATGCTGCTGCTGATCGGAGTCTGGATATTCTTCATGCGGCAGATGCAGTCCGGGGGCGGCAAGGCGATGGGCTTCGGCAAGTCCCGCGCGCGGCTGCTGACGGAGCGCCTCGGCCGGATGACGTTCGAGGACGTTGCCGGGATCGACGAGGCGAAACAGGAGCTCGAGGAGGTCGTCGACTTCCTCAAGGATCCGCAGAAGTTCCAGCGCCTCGGCGGCAAGATTCCGAAGGGCGTCCTCCTGGTTGGGCCGCCGGGAACCGGCAAGACGCTGCTGGCGCGCGCCATCGCGGGCGAAGCCAACGTGCCGTTCTTCACCATCTCCGGGTCGGACTTCGTCGAGATGTTCGTCGGCGTCGGCGCGAGCCGGGTACGAGACATGTTCGAACAGGGGAAGAAGAACGCCCCCTGCATCATCTTCATCGACGAAATCGACGCGGTCGGCCGGCATCGCGGCGCCGGTCTCGGCGGCGGCAACGACGAGCGCGAGCAGACCCTGAACCAGCTCCTCGTCGAAATGGACGGGTTCGAGGCGAACGAGGGCGTCATCCTGATCGCGGCGACCAACCGGCCCGACGTGCTCGATCCCGCCCTGCTGCGTCCCGGCCGTTTCGACCGGCAGGTCGTCGTCCCCAACCCCGACGTATTGGGCCGCGAGCAGATCCTCAAGGTCCATATGAGAAAGGTGCCGCTGGCTCCGGATGTCGATGCGCGCATCATCGCCCGCGGCACCCCCGGCTTTTCCGGCGCCGACCTCGCCAACCTGGTCAACGAGGCGGCGCTCCTGTCCGCGCGCAAGAACAAGCGCCTCGTCACCATGGCCGAGTTCGAGGAGGCGAAGGACAAGGTGATGATGGGCGCCGAACGGCGCAGCATGGTGATGTCCGAGGAGGAAAAGCGCCTGACCGCCTACCACGAGGCGGGACATGCGCTGGTCGCGCTGCATGTGCCGAAGCACGACCCGTTGCACAAGGTGACCATCATTCCCCGCGGCCGCGCGATGGGCGTCACCATGTCGCTGCCCGAGTCGGACAAGTACAGCTATTCCAAGATCGAGCTCGAATCCCGCCTCGCCATGGCGTTCGGCGGGCGCGTCGCCGAGGAGCTGGTTTTCGGGCCGGAGAACGTGACCACCGGCGCCGGCGACGATATCCGCAAGGCCACCGAATGGGCGCGCCGCATGGTCACCGAGTTCGGCTTCAGCGACAAGCTCGGCCCGCTCCGCTATTCGGACAACGAGGAAGAGGTTTTCCTGGGCCATTCGGTGACCCAGCGAAAGAACGTCTCCGACGCCACCACGCGGATCATAGATGAGGAAATCCGCAACCTGATCGACCGTGCCGAGGCGACCGCGCGCCGGGTTCTGACGGAGAACCGCGACGGGCTCGATGCCGTTGCCGAGTCGCTGCTCGAGTTCGAGACGCTGAGCGGCGAAGAGGTCCAGGCGGTCCTGGAAGGCGGGTCGGTGGTGCGTCCCTCCGAAGAGGAATACCGTGCCGAGGCGGGCCGCCGGTCGAGCGTGCCGAGTTCCGGGGGCGCCAAGGTCCGCGACGAGGGCGACGAACCGGACGCCGGGATGGAACCGGAGCCCCAGCCCGGGTCGTGACCGCGCACGCTTCGCCGCCGCAACCCTTTACCGTCGAATGGAGCCCCGGCCTGCCCCGGGGCTTTTGCTTGCCGCCCGGCCCCGTGGGCGGCGTGGCGCTGCTGCCGACCGGACTGCTGATCGGCCAGGCCGCCGCACATGGGGTCGGGACGGGAAGGGCGAGGCCGGTGGCCGGCGGGCCGGTGGCCTTTTCCTCATGTGTCGCGCTGCTGGCGGACGGGCGGAGGCTGGTGCGGACCGGGCCGGTTCCGCTTGACGAGATCGAAGACTGGGCGGCCGGAGAGGAAGCGACCCTCCGTCGCGCGGTCGCTGCCCGACTGGAACGGATCGCCCGACCGCGACCGCCATTCGCCGGCCTCTCGCTCGACCGGGCACGGCTGATCGGAGTCGTCAACGTGACGCCGGACAGCTTTTCAGACAACGGGGACAGTTTCGGGACCGAAGATGCGGTAGCGTCCGGGCGCAATCTGGCCGAGTCCGGTGCCGACCTGGTCGATGTCGGCGGGGAATCGACGCGTCCGGGCGCCGCGGCTGTTACAGAGGCCATCGAGTGCGACCGCGTGTTGCCGGTGATCCGGGCGCTGGTCGCCGACGGTATCCGGGTCTCCGTCGATAGCCGCCGCGCCGGGGTCATGGCTGCCGCGCTCGACGCGGGGGCGGTCGCGGTAAACGACGTAAGCGCTCTTTCCTTCGACGAGACTTCACTCGAAACCGTGGCCTCGCGACGAGCCTGCGCGATCCTGATGCACATGCAGGGCGCTCCCGAGACCATGCAGGATGCGCCTGTCTACACGGATGCCCCCTACGAGGTGTTCCGCTTTCTCGACTCGCGGGTCGAGGCGGCCCTCCATGGTGGAATCCCCGCTGGATCGATCACGGTGGATCCCGGGATCGGGTTCGGCAAGAACGACGATCATAATTCGGCCATCCTGACCCAGATCGGTCTGCTACACGCGACCGGCTGCCCCGTGGTGCTTGGAGCCTCGCGCAAGAGCTTCATCGGGCGGCTGTCGCGGGGCGAGCCCCCCAAGGCCCGTCTGGCCGGATCGCTCGCGGCGGCGGCCGCGGCGGCGTTTCAGGGCGTACAGCTGTTCCGCGTGCACGATGTTGCCGAGACCCGGCAGGCGCTGGCGGTTCTTGCGCGGATCGGAGGGCTCGGCGTAACTTGAATTGAGGTTTTTCCGATCCCCGTTGTCCGGGTCCGTCGGGGGCGGGGGTCGGCTGAACGTCTGCCACAAGGCAAGCGAGCGGGCATGACACGCCAATTGTTCGGCACCGACGGCATACGGGGCTTGGCAAACGCCGAGCCGATGACGGCGCAGACGGCGCTGCGCGTCGGCATGGCGGCGGGCGCGCTGTTTACCCGGGGCGACCATCGCCACCGGGCGGTGATCGGAAAGGATACGCGGCTTTCCGGCTATCTTCTCGAGCCTGCCCTGACGGCCGGGTTCATCGCCATGGGCATGGACGTGATCATGGTCGGGCCGATGCCGACGCCGGCTGTCGCGATGCTGACGCGCAGCCTGCGCGCTGATATCGGGGTTATGATCTCGGCTTCCCACAACGGATACCGCGACAACGGAATCAAGCTGTTCGGCCCGGACGGCTATAAGTTGTCCGACGACACCGAAGCCGAGATCGAGTCCCTGATCGATTCCGATCTCGGCAAATACCGGGCCGCGCCGGCCGCGCTCGGCCGCGCCCAGCGCCTCGACGACGCTCGGGGACGCTATATCGAGTTCGTCAAGAACACCTTCCCTCGGGGTAGCCGTCTGGATGGGCTCAAGGCGGTGATCGACTGCGCCAACGGCGCCGGGTACAGGGTCGCGCCGACCGCACTTTGGGAGCTCGGCGCCGAGGTGATCCCGCTGGGCGTCGAGCCGGACGGTTTCAACATAAACCGGGAATGTGGCAGTACGGATACGGCCGCGATGCAAGCCGCCGTTCGCCGGTACGGCGCGGATATCGGGATCGCGCTGGATGGCGACGCGGACCGGGTGACGATCGCCGACGAGGCGGGGGCGCTGCTCGACGGCGACCAGTTGATGGCGGCTATCGCGCGCTCGTGGCAGGAGACCGGCCGGCTCAAGGGCGGCGGGCTCGTCGCGACCGTGATGTCCAATCTGGGCCTGGAGATCTATGCCAAGGGCAGCGGTCTCAAGGTGGAAAGGACCCGCGTCGGCGACCGGTACGTGGTCGAGCACATGCGTCGTCACGGCTTCAATGTCGGTGGCGAGCAGTCCGGCCACATCATCCTCAACGATTACACCACGACCGGAGACGGGTTGATCGCCGCGCTGGAGGTGTTGGCCGTCGCGGTCCGGTCCGGGCAAAGGGTGAGCGAGGTCGGGCGCGTGTTCGAACCGCTGCCGCAGCTTCTGCGGAATGTCCCATTCGACGGCCGGTTCCCGCTCGACAACGAATCCGTGCAGAGCGCCGTCAGGGAAGCCGAGTCCCGGCTCGGTCGTGACGGGCGCGTGCTGATCCGCAAGTCGGGCACCGAGCCGCTGATCCGCGTGATGGCCGAAGGGCACGACGAGACCCTGATCGCCGATGTGGTCTCGAAGCTCGTCGACGCCATCGAGCGGGTTGCGGCCTGAAGCCCCGATGCCGGCCCGAATTCTGATCGTCGCCGGCTCCGACTCGGGCGGCGGGGCGGGAATCCAGGCGGATATCAAGACCGTGACCGCGCTCGGCGGCTACGCGGCGACCGCGATCACGGCGCTCACCGCCCAGGACACGCGCGGAGTGCACGGCGTCGTGCCCATCGATCCCGGTTTCGTCCAGCAGCAGATGCGGGTCGTCATCGACGATATCGGCGTCGACTGCGTCAAGACCGGAATGCTGCACGACGCCGCGGTCATCGAGGCCGTCGCCGCCGTGCTCGCGGATCTGGACGGCGTTCCCGTGGTCGTCGATCCGGTCATGGTGGCGAAGGGCGGGGCCGCGCTTCTCGAAGCCGATGCGATCGGCGCGCTGCGCTCCAGCCTGCTGCCGATGGCGAGCGTGCTGACCCCTAATACACCCGAGGCCGAAGCGTTGACCGGGGTCGCGATCGGCAGCCGAGACGACATGGAGCGGGCGGGTGCGCAGCTGATCGGGATGGGATGCGAGGCGGTCTACCTCAAGGGCGGACATCTTCCGGGTCCTCAAATCGAGGATTTGCTGATCGCGGAGTCCGGTGTCGAGACGTTGTCCGCGGACCGCGTGGAGACCGTCCACACGCACGGGACCGGTTGCACGCTCGCTTCGGCCATTGCCACGGGTCTCGGCCAGGGGCTTGCTCTCGGTCTCGCTTGCGCCCGCGCGCAAGCCTACGTCCAGGCGGCGATCGCCAACGCGCCCGGCATCGGGAGCGGCCACGGCCCGACCTGGCACGGCCACACGGTGGCGCCGTTCGATCCGCCTTTCTAGAGGATTTCGGCTTCGTCTGTCAGGCGAGGTCGCGCGAGCGCTTCGCGGCGGCGGCGATGGCGCGTTTCATCAGGGACGCCATCCCGTCATCCGCCATCAGCACGCCGAGCGCCGCTTCCGTGGTTCCGCCCGGGCTGGTGACGTTGATCCGGAGTTGTGCCGCATCCTCGTCCGACAGCCGCGCGAGCTCGCCGGAACCCGCCACCGTCGCGCGCGCAAGCCTGGCGGCGATGTCGGGAGGCAGGCCTTCGGCGATTCCGGCCTCGGTCATGCATTCGATCAGCAGGAAGACATAGGCCGGACCGCTGCCGGAGACCGCGGTGACTGCGTCGATCAGCGACTCGTCCTCGACCCAGACCACCTCGCCGATGGCGGTCAGCAGGCGCTGGCACAGCGCGCGCTGGGCTTCGCTGACATTCGGGTTGGCGCAGGCCGCGGTGATGCCGCGCCCGACCGCCGCCGGGGTGTTCGGCATCGACCGGACGACCGCGGCGTTTGCGCCCAGCGCCGCCTCGAAGAAACCGATCGGACGCCCCGCCGCGATCGACAATGCGACCGTGCCGCCCCCCGCGACCGGCGCGTAAGCGGCTGCCATTTCCGGCAGGGTTTGCGGCTTGACGGCGAATACGACGACCGCGGGAGCGTCGTCCTGGAAGGAGGCCGGATTTTCCAGCACCCGGACGCCGTAGGCCTCGCGCGCGGCGGCGGCGGATTCGGCATGCGGCTCGACTACGGTGATGTCGCCCGGCTCCGCGCCGCGCTCGATCCAGCCCGCGAGCATGGCGCCGCCCATCTTGCCGCACCCCACCAGAAGCAGACGATCGCCCATCGCCCGTCTCCCCGATCAGGCTTCCCCACAGGTCTCCAGCATAGCAGCTTCGACCGCGCCGGCGGGGCTTTTCCCGCCCCAGATCACGAGATGGAAGGCGGGGTAGAAGCGCTCGCACTCGTTGTGGGCGATGTCCATCAGGTCTTCGAGCTGTTCGACGCTGGCCGAGGAAATGCCGCGCAGCATGAGAGCGTGCCGGAAGACCACCAGCCCGTCATCCAGCCAGAGGTCGAAATGCCCGATGATCAGCCGCTCGTTGACGATAGCCAACAGTTCGGCGACTTCGGCGCGGCGATTTTCCGGCACGCGAAGCTCGAACGCGCAGGCATAGAGCAGCGCCCGGACATCCGGATGCCAGGTGAGGAACACCCGGTAGCTGCACCAGTGTCCTTCCATGCCGAGCGCAAGATCCCGCGGCCCGGAGCGGTCGATACGGCAATCGTAGCCACTCGCCACCTCTTCCATCAGATCGAGCGGGTTGGCTTCCGTTTCGTCGGGCAGTTCGATTTCCATTCCCGCCTGCCAACGCAACCTATGATCGGACTCACCCCATATATCTGGGGGTCCATCGAAATAGAGCTACAATATATAGGATGCCAGACCGTCATAAACCGTGCAAGGACAATCCCCGTTCGGCGCCGCCGTTGGGGAAGGTCTCTACGCCTTTTCGGTGCTCGTGTTGCGGGTCTTCCGCGATCCGTCGGGTTTCGCCTTCTTGGCGAGGGCCGCTTCCAGCGCCGCGACCCGCTCGGCGAGACGTTCCTGCTCGGCCCGGGCGTTGGCGGCCATCTCGCGCGCGGCCTCGAACTCGTCGCGTTTCACGAGATCCATGCCGGAGAGGATGCGTTCCAGCTGCGCCCGCACCATCGCCTCGATCTCGCGCTTGAAGGCGACGGCGGTCCCCATCGCCCCTTCGGCCAGTCGGGCGGCGTCCTCGAATATGCGGTTATTCGACTGCATGGGGGGACTGTGCCGCAATCGGGTGGTTCCGGCAAGGTACGGACCCGAAACGGTGAGCGGTTGGCTTCGAACGCCAACCCATGCCGTCTGTCGTCCCAACGTCCCCTTGGCTTGCGGCGCGTCGCAGCTCTTCCTATTCCTATGGCGAAGCGGCGTGAATCGCGGGCAAGGCGATGATCCTGGTGACCGGCGGAGCCGGTTTTGTCGGCTCCAACCTGATTGCGGGCCTTGAGGAGCGGGGGCATCGCGGGATCGCCGTCTGCGACCGGTTGGGCGGTGGAGACCGATGGCGCAACCTCGCGAAGCGTGCGGTGGGCACCGTGTTTCCGCCGGAACGCCTGGCCGGGTTTCTGGACGAGGCCGGCGCGGCGATCGAGGCGGTGTTCCATTTCGGCTTCGATGAAGGCGGCTCGGATGTCGACCGCATGCTGGCGACCGACTACCACGCCGCGGCCGATATCTGGGCGTGGTGCGCCGGGAACGGGGTGCGCTTCTTCTATGCCTCCACCGCGGAAACCTATGGCGACGGGAGCGCCGGCTTCGACGACGACATCGACGAGGCGGCGCTGGCAGCGCTGGTTCCGACGACACCGAGGGGCTGGACCAGGCACCTGTTCGACCGCGCGGTGGCGCGCACCGTCGCCGCCGGATCGCAACGCCCGCCGCAATGGGCCGGGCTCAAGCCGTTCGACGTGTACGGGCCGAACGAGTACCACAAGAAGGCGCCTTCCTTGCCACTGATGCTGTGGCGGGGCGACGTCCCGGCGGGGCTCGATCCCGATATCCGGCGGGACATGGTCTGGGTCGGGGATTGCGTGGCGGCGATGCTGTGGCTGCTCGACAACCCCGAGGTCAACGGGCTGTTCAACCTCGGGACCGGTCAGGGCCGGCGGATCGCCGAAATCGCCGCCGCGGTGAGCGCCGCCGCCGGACGCGAGATCGGACTGACGGCGGACGAGGCGCCCGCGGCGGCTGATGCGCGGTTCGGCCATTCGACCGAGGCCAGGACCGTCCGGCTGCGCTCGGCAGGGTTCGATCAGCCTTTTCTCCCGATCGAGGAGGGGATCCGGCGCTATGTCGAGGATTTTCTCTCCAGCGGCGATCCCTATCTGTAAGACTGGATAAAGATGTACGCGATCGCCTTTCCCGCCATCGATCCGGTCGCCGTCGAGATCGGGCCGCTCGCCATCCGCTGGTATGCGCTGGCCTATGTGGCGGGAATCCTTGGCGGGTGGCGTTACATGGTCGTGCTCACCCGGCGATCGCCCAGCGGGATCGCCGCGCGCGACATCGACGATTTCGTGCTGTGGGCGACGCTCGGCATCGTGCTCGGCGGACGCCTGGGCTACGTCCTCTTCTACCGCCCCGGCGACTACCTCCAGGATCCGCTCTCCGCCTTCGCGGTGTGGCAGGGAGGGATGTCGTTCCATGGCGGGCTGTGCGGGGTGGCGGTCGTCGCGGTGCTCTTCGCGTGGCGGCGCGGCATCTCTTTGCTTGCGCTTGGCGACCTGATCGGCGCCGCCGCGCCCATCGGACTGTTCTTCGGCCGCCTCGCCAACTTCGTCAATGGAGAGCTCTATGGCCGGCCGACGACGGCTCCGTGGGGCATGGTCTTTCCGGGAGCGGGGCCCGAGCCGCGACACCCGAGCCAGCTCTACGAAGCGGTGCTCGAAGGGCTGGTCCTGTTCACGGTTTGCGCGGTCGTCGTCTTCGCCATGCGCGGGCTGGAAAGAGCCGGTCTCGTTGGCGGCATCTTCTTCGTCGGATACGCGGTTGCCCGCGGTATCGCCGAATTGTTCCGCCAGCCCGACGCCCATCTCGGCTTCCTGATCGGCGGTGCGACGATGGGCCAGTTGCTGTCGATCCCGGTGTTGCTCGCGGGACTCTGGCTGATCCGGCGAGCGCTGCCGCGATGACCCCGCTCGGCAACAAGCTGCGGGAGAGGATCGCGCGGCGCGGGCCGATCCCCGTCGCCGAGTTCATGGCGGCGGCGAACGGCGATCCGGAACACGGTTACTACGCCTGGCGAGACCCCCTAGGTCGCAAGGGCGACTTCGTTACCGCCCCCGAGATCGCCCAGGTCTTCGGCGAGCTGATCGGTGCATGGTGCGCCGAGATGTGGCGTCGGCTAGGGAAGCCCGGTCGGGTCGTATTGGTCGAACTCGGCCCGGGGCGCGGCACCCTGATGGCCGATCTGCTGCGTGCCGCGAGAGGCGTTCCCGGTTTCGGCGAGGCGCTCGAACTCCACCTGGTCGAAACCAGTCCGACGTTGGTCCGCCTGCAAGAGGCCGCCCTCGGTGAAATCCCGGCCTCCTGGCACCGGAGCTTGTCGACGGTGCCCGGCGGTCCGCTATTGGCGGTCGCGAACGAATTCTTCGACGCGCTTCCGGTCGAGCAGTATGTCGCGCGCGGAGACAGTTGGCATCGCCGCGCGGTCGGTCTCGATGGGGACGGCTTCCGCTTCGTCGACGGTCCGCGCGTTTCGGACCCGCCGTGGGCTGTAGGGAGACGTGCAAAGGAAGGAGAGATCCGGGAGACGAATCCCGAGACGATCGCCGTCATGCGCGAGATCGCCGGACGTCTGGCGGCCGGGCGAGGCGCTGCGTTGATCGTCGATTACGGTCATGCCTCTCCGGGATCCGGAGAGACTTTGCAGGCGGTGGCCCGGCACCGCTATGCCGATCCGTTGGCCGCGCCGGGCGAAGCCGATTTGAGCGCGCATGTCGATTTCGCGGCCTGCGCGGCGGCCGCGCGCGCAGCCGGCGCGCACAGCTACGGGCCCGTGGCTCAGGGGCGATTTCTCGACAGTCTCGGGATCGGCGTGCGAAGGGACCGGCTGATCGAAGCGGCCGCGCCCGGGCAACGCGCAACGATACGCGCCGCCTGCCGCCGCCTGACCGACCGGGACGCGATGGGGGAGCTCTTCAAGGTCTTGGCGCTGACCCACCGCGACTTGCCGACTCCTCCCGGTTTCGAGGACGTGCGGTCATGACGCTCCCGTTCGCCACGAGCGAGGCCCTGGCCGGTCTCGTCGGCATCCGTCACGGCTTTTTCGGCCGCGCTGGCGGAGTTTCCGGCGGGGACTACAGGTCCCTCAACTGTGAGCCGGGCTCGGCCGACGATCCCGGGGCGGTAACAGAAAACCGCGCGCGTGCGATGGCGGCCCTGGGGCTGCCGCCCGATGCGCTTTACACGGCCCGCCAGGTGCACGGCACCGACGCGATCGCCATCGAGGCCCGGAACACCCCCCGCCGGCAGGGAGACGCGCTGGCGACCGCGTCCCCGGGTATCGCGCTTGGCATCCTCACGGCGGATTGCGCTCCCGTCCTGTTCGCGGATCCCGAGGCGGGGGTCGTCGGCGCCGCCCATGCCGGCTGGCGCGGTGCGCTCGACGGCGTGCTTGGCGCGGCGGTATCGGCGATGGAGGCGCTCGGCGCCGAACGCGGGCGTATCGCCGCCGCGGTCGGACCCTGCATCGGGCTGGCGTCCTACGAGGTCGGGCCTGAGTTCCGCGCCCGGTTCGAAGCCGAGGACCGAGGCAATGCGCGCTGGTTCACGACGCCTTGTCCGGGGGAGCGGCCGCATTTCGACCTGGAAGGTTATGTCGGGGCGAGGCTTTCCGCGCTCGGCCTGGCGCATGTCACCGTCGTCGGCGCGGATACCTGCGCGGACGAAGGACTCTTTTTCAGCTACCGCCGCGCCCGTCTGCGCGGGGAAGCCGGTTATGGCCGGGCATTGTCGGCGATCGCCCTGGTGGAGTGAGGACGAGTGCCCCATCTGATCGTTTTCGCGTTCGTCTGCCTGCTGGGACTGCTGGTGACGTGCGCCATGTGAGCCGGGGAAGGCCGAAAGCGCGGGCGGGCGTCGCCCTGGCAGCGGCGCTCGCCTTTCTTTCCGCCTGTCAGCCGCCACCGAGGCCCTTCGCTCCCGGCGACCGGGGCGGCGGTATCCTCTTCAGCCCGGCCGAGGACGCTTACGGCGTCACGCTGCGCCCCGTCTCCGGCATGCCGTCCGCCACCGAGGCGGCGTTCATCCCGGCTCTCGTCGACGCGCTCGCCCGCCGTGAGGTCCCTGCCGTGGTGTCGTCCGATCCCGGACGGGGTGCCCAGGCTTACGGCGCGGCCGAGGCGCAGGCGCTCGATGGCGACCGGCTCAAGGTAGCGATCGAGTGGTGGGTGATCGGCCGCGACGGACGTGGGCTCGGCCGGCACTGGGTGTCCGCGGAACCGTCCCGGCGGGATTGGGAGCACGCGCCCACGCCTCTGGTCAGGCGGCTCGCGGCCGATTCCGCGGATGGAATCGTCGCCCTCCTGCGGCCTGCCGTGCCCGGAAAGGGGGACGCGCCGCCCGCGGTTCGCGTCGGAACCGTCGCGGCTCCGCCCGGTATCGACGGAGAAGTGCTGCGGCGAGCGATGATCGATGCTATGCGCGCGGCCCGGATCGAAATGTTGCCGCGCGGTCGGACCGGACCGCGACTCACCGCGAAGGTCTTGCTCGGGCCGGTCTCGGGCGGATTGCGCCGGCTCAGGGTCGAGTGGCGTCTCGACGAAGCCTCCGGCGCGCGGATCGGGGCGCTGGTTCAGGAAAACAATGTGGCCAACGAAACTATGGTTACGGACTGGCCCGGGATGGTGCGGCTCATCGCCCGTGCGGCGACGGACGAACTCGGTGGATTGCTCACGAACGCCCGCGGCACCGCCTCGTCGCGGCCGGTTGACGGACTCCCGCGCCGCCCCTAGATTGCGCCGTCCCAGCGTTCGGGTGAACAGACCAGCGCCCCAGGGTGTCCGCCAGTCCGCGCGATGCGCGCACTGGCGCGTAGCCCGTTGGGCAGGGAATTGCGCCGATGTTCGACGGTCTGAGGACCAGGTTCGAGGACGTATTCGACCGCCTCAAGCGGCGCGGCGCGCTGTCCGACGAGGACGTCTCCGCCGCCATGCGGGAAATCCGCATCGCCCTGCTTGAGGCCGATGTCGCACTCCCGGTAGTCAAGGACTTCATCGAGAAGGTCCGGGCCGAAGCGGTCGGCCAGGAGGTGCTGCGCTCGATCAACCCCGGCCAGATGGTGGTCAAGATCGTCAACGACCGGCTGGTCGAGATGCTGGGCGCCAGCTCGGCCGACATCGACCTCGCGGCGGCCCCGCCGCTCGCGGTGATGATGGTCGGGCTTCAGGGCTCGGGCAAGACGACGACCACGGCGAAGCTCGGCCAGAGGCTCCAGCGCCAGGACCGCAAGAAAGTGCTGATGGCCTCGCTCGACGTTCGGCGCCCCGCCGCGCAGGAGCAGCTCGCGGTTCTCGGCACGCAGGCCGCGGTTGCCACGCTCCCGGTCGTCCCGTTGCAGACCCCCCGGATGATCGCGGACCGGGCGATGGATACCGCGCGCCGGGAGGGTTACGACGTGGTCCTCCTCGATACCGCCGGCCGGCTTGCAATCGACGACGAGCTGATGAACGAAGCGGCGACCGTCGCGGACGCGGCGGCACCGAAGGAGACGCTGCTGGTCGCCGATGCGATGACCGGCCAGGACGCCGTCGCCACGGCGACGGCGTTTCACGAGCGCCTCGGACTCACCGGGATAATCCTGACCCGGATCGACGGCGATGCCCGCGGCGGCGCCGCGCTCTCCATGCGAGCGGTAACCGGCTGCCCGATCAAGCTGCTCGGCACCGGCGAGGGGCTGGATGCGCTTGAAGCCTTCCACCCCGATCGGATCGCGTCCCGCATCCTCGGCATGGGCGATGTCGTCAGCCTCGTGGAGAAGGCGCAGGAGACGATCGCGGAGGAAGAAGCCGAAAAGCTCGCCCGCAAGATGCAGAAAGGGCAGTTCGATTTCGACGACCTCGGAAAGCAGCTGCGGCAGATCCGCATGATGGGCGGTCTCGGCGGGATCACGCAGTTGCTGCCGGGTATCGGCCGGATGCAGAAGCAGCTCGCCAACGCCAATGTGGACGAGGCGGTGCTGGTGCGCCAGGAAGCGATCATCTCGTCGATGACTCCCATTGAGCGGCGCCGGCCGGGGATCATCAAGGCTTCGCGCAAGCGGCGCATCGCGGCCGGTTCGGGCGTGACCGTCCAGGACGTCAACCGGCTGATGAAGCAGTTCCAGGAAATGAACCGGATGATGAAAAAGATGAACAAGCTCGGCAAGAAGGGGCTCATGCGCGGCGGGCTGCCGCCGATGATGCCGCCGAGATAGTTTCGGGAAAGGAGAAAGATGGCCCTCAAAATCAGACTTGCACGGGGCGGCGCCAAGAAGCGCCCGTTCTACCGGATCGTCGTCGCCGACTCGCGAAGCCCCCGGGACGGCCGCTTTATCGAGCGGCTCGGCACCTATAATCCCATCCTCGGCAGCGATCATCCCGAGCGCGTGGTGCTCAAGGAGGAGCGCATCCGTCATTGGCTCGACCGGGGCGCGAAGCCGAGCGACCGGGTGGCGAAGTTCCTCGGCCAAGCCGAGATGATCCCGATGCCGCCCCAGCGCGACAACCCGCTGAAGAGTCGACCGAAGAAGAAAGCGCAGGAACGGATGAAGGCGGCCGCGGAAGCGGCGGGCGATGCCGGCGACGGTGCCGAAGGATCGGCGGAAGCCTGACGCGGCCGCGCGCGGCCGCTCCGCCGAGGTCTCCGCGCTTGCCGTGCAGGGCGCGGCCCGCCTTGGGCGTGTATGCGTCGGCGCCGTGGCCGGCGCGCACGGCGTTCGCGGCGACATCCGCATCAAGAGCTTCACACAACGGCCCGAGGACGTCGCGGCCTATGGACCGCTCGAGGACGAAAGGGGAAACAGAATCTTCGCCCTCACGCTCCACGGGCGCGCGCGCGGCCAGTTGATCGGCTCGGTCGAAGGCATCGAAGGCCGCGAGGCGGCGGAGGCGCTCAAAGGCGTGCGGCTCTATGTCGACCGCGCCCGGCTTCCCGCGCCCGAAGACGAGGACGAGTTCTACCATGCGGACCTGCTGGGGCTTTCCGCGGCCGACGGCGCCGGGAATCCGCGTGGCCGGGTCGCCGCGATCCTGCCGGCCGGAGATACGGCGGTGCTGGAAATCGATCCCGGCGGCGGCAAGGAGACAATCCTGGTTCCGTTCACCCGGGAGCATGTGCCGGAGATCGATATCGCGGCGGGGCGCATCATGATCGACCCGCCCGAAGAGCCCGGAGATACGGCGCTGAAAGAGAAGGGCGATGAGCCGCGATGACGGAACGCCCTTCGCGGTTCGCGTGCTTACCATCTTCCCGGAGATGTTTCCCGGGCCGGTCGGCCAATCGCTCGCCGGAAGGGCGCTCCGGGAGAGGCTTTGGAGTCTCGAAATAGTGGACATTCGGGACTTCGCGCGCGATAAACACCGCTCCGTCGACGACACCCCCTTCGGTGGGGGCGCGGGGATGGTGATGCGGCCGGATGTGGTCGGGGATGCCTTGGCGGCGACCTCCGACGCCGGAACGCCGCTGATCTATCTCAGCCCGCGCGGACGGTTGCTCGATCAGGCGCGGGTTCGCGCGCTGGCCTCCGGGCCGGGGATGAGCCTGCTCTGCGGCCGTTTCGAAGGCGTCGACGAAAGGGTGCTCGAGGCACACGAAATCGAGGAGGTCAGCCTCGGCGATTTCGTGCTGTCGGGAGGCGAGCCGGCGGCGATCGCGCTGATCGATGCCTGCGTGCGGCTGTTGCCGGGCGTGGTCGGTCAGGCCGAGTCTCTGGCGGAAGAGAGCTTTGCCGGCGGGCTGCTCGAGTATCCGCACTACACGCGCCCGCAGGAATGGCGGGGGCGGAGGGTGCCCGACGTGCTGTTGAGCGGGCATCACGAGCGGGTCCGCGAATGGCGCCGCGCCGCGGCGGAACGCTCGACACGGGAACGCCGGCCGGATCTGTGGCGGCGCTACCGGCGGACGATGGAAGGGGACGACGATGAACGTGATTGAGCAGATCGAAGCCGAGCAGATCGCCAGGCTGACCTCGGAACGGCCGATCCCGGCTTTCGCACCGGGCGATACGGTGCGCGTCCACTTCAAGGTCGTCGAAGGCACGCGCGAGCGGATCCAGGTCTATGAGGGCGTGGTGATCGCGCGCACGTCCAGCGGCGTCAATTCCGCCTTCACGGTGCGCAAGATCTCCTACGGCGAGGGGGTGGAACGCGTCTTCCCGCTCTATTCGCCCCGCATCGACCGGATCGAGGTCGTCCGCCGGGGCAAGGTCCGGCGCGCCAAGCTCTATTACCTCCGCAGCCGGCGCGGCAAGCGCGCCCGCATCGCCGAAAGGGTCGATCGCAGGCCGGACGCGGCGGAAATCGCCCGAGAAACGGAGGTTTCCGCCGAGACGGAAACCAACGGTTCCGGCGGCGAATAATCCGGGACTGGAACTTTCCGGGTTCGCGGACCGGTCGGGCCGAACTCCGGACCAATCGAGGGAGGCGCTCGATGGCGCAACCGAAAACGCTGTTCGACAAGATCTGGGAAAGCCACGTGGTCGACGTGCAGGAGGACGGCACGTGCCTGCTCTATATCGACCGCCAGATCATCCATGAAATCACCAGCGCCCAGGCTTTCGAGGGGTTGCGCGCGACCGGCCGCAAGGTGCGCCGGCCCGAAGCCCAGCTTCTCGTTCCCGACCACAACGTGCCGACCACGGATCGTTCTCTTCCGATAGAGAACGAGGAATCCCGCATCCAGATCGATCTCCTCAAGGAAAACGCCGAGGCGTTCGACCTGCCCTATATCGAGCTCAACGACATACGCCAGGGCATCGTGCACGTGATCGGCCCCGAGCAGGGCTTCACCCTGCCCGGCCTGACGATGGCCTGCGGCGATTCCCACACCTCGACGCACGGCGCCTTCGGCTGTTTGGCCTTCGGGGTCGGGACTTCCGAGGTCGAGCACGTGCTTGCCACCCAGTCGCTGATCCAGCGCCCGGCGAAGAACATGCGGGTTACGGTCGACGGCGCCCTGCCGCCGGGGGTGGTCGCCAAGGACCTCGCGCTTGCAATCATCGGCGCGATCGGGACCGCCGGAGGAACCGGCTGCGTCATCGAATATGCCGGCAAGGCGGTCGAGGACCTGTCGATGGAAGGGCGGATGACGCTCTGCAACATGACCATCGAGGGCGGAGCGCGGGCCGGTCTGGTCGCCCCCGACCAGAAGACCTTCGACTACGTCAGGGGCCGCCCGATGGCGCCCAAGGGCGGGGAATGGGAACAGGCCGAAGCCTATTGGCGCACGCTGCCTTCGGACTCCGGGGCCGAGTACGACAAGGAAGTCACGATCTCCGCCGACAGCATCGAGCCGCAGGTCACCTGGGGAACCAGCCCCGAGATGGTGCTGCCGATCTCCGGTTCGGTGCCCGACCCCTCGGGCGAGGAGGACGCCAACCGCCAGCGTTCGCTGGAGCGCGCGATCGACTATATGGGCCTCTCCGCCGGTCAGGCGCTGACCGACATCAGGGTCGACAAGGTCTTTATCGGTTCCTGCACCAACTCGAGGATCGAGGATTTGCGGGCCGCGGCCGTCGTCGCCCGGGGGCGCAGCGTAGCCGACAGCGTCCACGCGATGGTGGTGCCGGGCTCAGGGCTGGTGAAGCACCAGGCCGAGGAGGAAGGGCTCGACGCGGTCTTCAAGGAGGCCGGTTTCGACTGGCGCGAGCCGGGGTGCTCGATGTGTATCGCGATGAACGGCGATATGCTGCAGCCGGGCGAGCGATCGGCTTCGACGTCGAACCGGAATTTCGAGGGCCGGCAGGGGCCCGGCGGACGGACCCATCTGATGAGCCCCGCGATGGCCGCGGCGGCCGCGGTCAACGGCCATCTGAGCGATCACCGGGAACTTCTTTAGGGAGCCGAGAGCGATGGACAAGTTCACCACCCTTCAGGGCATCGCCGCCCCGTTTCCGATGGTCAATGTCGATACCGACCGGATCATTCCGGCGCGGTTCCTGAAGACGATCAAGAAGACCGGGCTCGGCAAGAACCTGTTCAACGAGTTGCGCTACAACGAGGACGGGTCGGAGAAGCCCGGCTTCATCCTCAACAAGCCGGCCTACCGGGAGACGAAAGTCCTGGTCGCCGGCGACAATTTCGGCTGCGGCTCGTCGCGCGAGCACGCGCCTTGGGCGCTGGTCGATTTCGGCATCCGCTGTGTCATCGCGCCGAGCTTCGCCGATATCTTCAACAACAACGCGTCCAAGAACGGGATGCTGCTGATCGCCTTGCCGCAGGAAACGGTCGACAAGCTGATGGAAGACGCCGAGAAGGGCGGCAATGCGCGGCTCTCGGTCGATCTTGAGAAGCAGCAGATCGTTCGGCCCGACGGCGAGACGATCGATTTCGACATCGATCCGTTCAAGAAGCATTGCCTGCTGAACGGGCTCGACGATATTGCGCTGACGCTGCAGAAGGACGACAAGATCAGCGCCTTCGAGAGCACGCACAAAGCCGGCCAGCCCTGGGCCTGATGCCGCGATGGCCGCCAACAAGAAGCTGCTGATCCTCGCCGGAGACGGCATCGGACCGGAAGTGATGGGCGAGGTGCGCCGGGTCGTCGACTGGATGGACCGGCGCCGCCATGTGAGCTTCGACATCGCCGAGGCACTGGTCGGCGGCGCGGCGATCGACGCCGAGGGCGGTCCGATTTCGGATGCGACCATGGATGCGGCGACGAGTGCCGATGCGATCCTGCTCGGTGCCTGTGGCGGTCCCAAATGGGCCGATGTCGCCTTCGAGATACGGCCCGAGGCGGGGCTGCTCCGCCTGCGCAAGGATCTGGAGCTGTTCGCCAATCTGCGCCCGGCGCTGGTGTTCGACGCGCTGGCCGAAGCCTCGACGCTGAAGACCGAGCTGGTCGCGGGGCTCGATATCCTGATCGTCCGCGAGCTCACCGGCGGGGTTTATTTCGGCGAGCCGCGCGGCATTGAGGATTTGGAGAACGGCGAGCGCCGGGGCGTCAACACGCAAGTCTACACGACATCCGAGATCGTCCGCGTCGCGCGGGTCGCGTTCGACCTCGCGCGCAAGCGAGGCAATCGCGTCTGCTCCGTCGAGAAGGCGAACGTCATGGAGAGCGGACTCCTGTGGCGCGAGGAGGTCACCCGTCTGCACGAAGCCGAATACGCCGATGTCGAGCTCTCCCACATGCTGGCCGACAATTGCGGCATGCAGCTCGTCCGCGCGCCCAAGCAGTTCGACGTGATCGTCACCGACAATTTGTTCGGCGACATGCTGTCCGATGTCGCCTCGATGCTGACCGGCTCGCTCGGCATGCTGCCCTCGGCCTCGCTTGGTCCGGCGGACTCCTCGGGGCGGCGGCGCGCGCTCTATGAGCCGATTCACGGCTCGGCGCCCGACATCGCCGGGGAAAACCAGGCCAACCCGCTCGCAACCCTGCTGAGCTTCGCGATGATGCTGCGCTATTCCTTCGACATGGAGGAGGACGCGGCACTGGTCGAGAAGGCAGTGGAAAACGCGCTCGCCGGAGGCTTGCGCACCGGCGACATCATGCAGCCCGGCATGACCCCCGTCTCCACCACCGGGATGGGCGAGGCGGTGACGGCAGCGCTGGACAGGCTGGCGGCCTAGTTCTTCGTCATCTGCTGCGGCAGGTAGGTCGCGATTTCGGGGAAGACCACCAGCAGGACGACCCCGATCTGCAGCAGGATGAAGAAGGGGAACGCCGCGCGGGCGATCTGCAGGATATTGCGCCCGGTGAGTCCCTGCAGCACGAACAGGTTGAAGCCCACCGGCGGGGTGACCTGCGACATCTCGACCACCAGCACGAGATAGATCCCGAACCACATCAGGTCGATCCCGGCCGCCTGGATCATCGGCAGGATGATCGAGGTGGTCAGCAAGACCACCGAAATGCCGTCGAGGAAGCACCCCAGCACGATGAAGAACAGGGTGAGCGCCGCGATCAGCCCGTAGTAGCCAAGCTCCATCTCGCCGATCCACTGCGCCAGCGAGCGGGGAATCCCGGTGAAGCCCATGGCAATGGTCAGAAACGACGCGCCGACGAAGATGAAACTGATCATGCAGGTGGTCCGCGTCGCCCCCATCAGGCTGTCGGCGAGCACCCGCCGGCTGAGCCCGCCGGTACCCCAGGCCAGCGCCAGCGAACCCAGAACCCCGACGACGGCGGCCTCCACCGGGGTCGCGATACCGAGATAGATCGAACCCAGGACGGCGACGATCAGCATGATGGTGGGCAGCAGGCGCCGCGATTCATACACCTTGCGCCAGAACGACAGCCGCTCGTCGCTCTTCGGAATCTTGCCCGGGTTGACCAGCGCCCACAGCATGATGAAGCCCATGAAGAGCGCGATCAGCATGACGCCGGGCAGGATGCCGGCGATGAACAGCCGGGCGATCGAGAGTTCCGCCGCCACGCCGTAGACGATCAGGATGATCGAGGGCGGGATCAGGAACCCGAGCGTGCCCGAGCCCGCCAGCGTTCCGATCGACATGCGTTCGTCGTAGCCGCGCCGGTGGAGCTCGGGGATCGACATGCGTCCGATGGTCACCGCCGTCGCCGCCGAAGACCCGGAAATCGCCGCGAAAATGCCGCAAGCCACCACGTTGACGTGGAGCAGGCGTCCCGGAAGACGCGTCACCCACGGCGCGATGCCGCGGAACATGTCCTCCGACAGCCGTGTGCGGAACAGGATCTCTCCCATCCAGACGAACAGCGGGAGCGCGATCAGGGCGAACGGGGTGGTCGACCCCCAGGTCGTGGTCGCCAGCACCGGGCCCACCGGGGCGGTGGTGAAGGCCGTCATCGCGAACACCGCGACGCCGACCAGCGAGAGCGCGACCCAGAGCCCGGCACCCAGCAGCAGGAGGAGGACGAAGGTCAGGATCAGCGCGATCGAGAGGACGTCCATGACCCTCCCCTAACTCTCGCCGCCGGCCCTGAGCGCGCGGGCCGCTTCGTCGCCGTCCCGTTGCGCGTATTGCGGCGTCCGCCCGATCAGCATCGTCACCAGCTCGTCGACGAAGGCGATCGCCAGCACGACGAGGCCCAGCGCGAGACCCGATTGCGGGATCCAGAGCGGGGTCTTGATCAGCCCCTGGCCGACTTCGCCGAACACGAAAGTCTCGTAGGCGAAGGCGCAGAAATGCCAGGCGAAATAGATGCTGAGAGCGGTGCCGAGCGCGAGGCAGAAGATTTCCAGGGCGTGGCGCGCCCGCGCCGGCGCCCGGAGCAGGAGGATGGAGACCCGTATGTGCTCGCCGGCGGTCAGCGTATAGGCGAGCCCGAGGAAGATCGCCGAGGCGAGGCAGTAGCCGGCGAACTCGGTGGCGGCGGGAATCAGCACGCCCGCCATCCGGCCGATTATCTCGGCGAGGATGGCGAGCGCGATACAGACGATGAACGCGGCCGAAAGGACGCCGCACCCCTTGTAGAGCCCGTTGAGGAGGCGTCTCACCCCTTCATGCGGGGCCCGGCAGGCGGTCCCTCACCTGCGCCTCCCCGCACTCACTTGGACGCGCGATAGGCGTCCAGGATCTTCTTGCCGTCCGGTCCGGCCTTGGAAAGCCAGTCCTCGACCATCCTGGCCCCCGCCGCGCGCAGCCCCTTCACCAGAGCGGGCTTGGGCGGCACCACGGTGAGCTTCTCCGCCAGTTTCGCGGTCATCTTGGCGGTCTCGTTGGCGCTCATCTCCCAGCCCCTGGGTTCGGCGCGGGCGGCGGCGTCGGTCACCGCCTTGCGGGTCGCTTCGCTCAACCGCTTGAAGGCGCGGGTGTTGACGATAACCATGTTCTTGCCGAGCCCCGCGCGGGTGTCGTGGTAATGGGAGAGGTAGTCCCAGGACTTGGTGAGGACGCCCGTCGTGGCCGAGGTGATCATCGCGTCGACGATTCCGGTGGAGAACGCCTGAGGGATGTCGACCAGCTGCACCGTCGTCGGAACCGCGCCGACCGCGGCGGCGTAGCGCGAGATGGTCGCATTGTAGGCGCGGAACTTGAGGCCCTTGAAGTCGTCGGCGCTCTTGAGTTCCTTCTTCGCGTAGAAGCCCTGGGGCGGCCAGGGAACCGAATAGAGCAGCGTCAGCCCCTTCTTGGCCAGCCGGCTTGCGATGAAGGGCCGCGAGACCGTCCACAGGCGCTTGGCCTGGTCGTAGCTCTCGGCGAAGAACAGCAGCGAGTCGACCTCGTAGACGCGGTCCTCGTTGGCCAGCAGCGAGACGATCGTCTCGCCCATCTGGATCTGACCGCTCTGCACCGCGCGATGGATTTCCGGCAGCTTGTAGAGCGACTGCGCGCTGTGGACGGTAATCTTCAGATCGCCCTTGGAGGCATCCGCGATCTCCTTGACGAACTGGTGGATGTTCTTGGTGTGGAAGAACGGATCCGGATAGGCCGTCGCCATGTTCCATTGCTGCGCGGCGGACGCGCCATTGGCCGCCAGAAGGCCCGCGACTCCAGCCGCGACCGCCGAAATCCTGAACTTCATTTCCGATCCCTTCGATCCATGATGGCTCGGAAAGAGTCTCCCATCGGCGCTGTGCGGCGTCAACCGACGCGGCCCATTGCTCCCCGGCATGGGTCGCGCTATCCTGCCCGCATCATGAACCTCTGCTGGGGTGCGTACCGATGAAAAAGACCCTCGCCATCGTCGCGGCCGGAGCGTTCGCCGTTTCGGTCTCCAGTCCGGCGTTTGCCTGCATGTACAACAAGATGGTCTCGACCGAGAAGCCGGCCGAGATCACGACCGCGCTCAACAGCAAGCCGACCACGCCGGCGCCCGAAATCCAGCCGATTGCGCCGAAACCGGCCGACCGGAAAGTCGAGGCCAAGTCGGACAGCTAGGGCCGGCGCGCCCCGGCGCGCCTTCGGGATCGGCGGCGGCTCCGCGCGAGCGGGGTACGGCCGCTTGAGGTTCGACTCGCCGGCTGGCGAGACAAAAGAAAGTTTTTCCAATGGGTTACAAAGTTGCCGTGGCCGGCGCGACCGGCGCGGTCGGGCGCGAGATTCTGCAATGTCTGGACGAGCGCGCCTTTCCGGTCGACGACGTGGCGGCGCTCGCCTCCGAGCGTTCGGTCGGGCATGAGGTCTCGTTCGGCGAGGACGAGGAGCTGCGGGTCCGGGATCTTTCCGGCTTCGACTTCTCCGGTTTCGACATCGCGCTTTTTTCGCCGGGCGCGAAGGTCTCCGCCGTGCATGCGCCGCGCGCAGCCAAGGCGGGCTGCGTGGTGATCGACAACACCTCGCGGTTTCGCATGGAGCCGGATGTGCCGCTCATCGTCCCCGAGGTCAACGCGCATGCCCTTGCGGGGAACAAGCGCAACATCGTCGCCAATCCGAACTGCTCCACGATCCAGATGGTGATGGCCCTGAAGCCGCTGCACGACCTCGCCAGGGTCAGGCGCGTCGTCGTCGCGACCTACCAGTCGGTCTCCGGCGCCGGCAAGACGGCGATGGACGAGCTGTTCAACCAGACCCGCGGCATCTACGTGAACGAGCAGGCCCGCAACGAGGAATTCACCAAGCAGATCGCCTTCAACGTCATCCCCCATATCGACGCCTTCATGGAGGACGGGGAGACCAAGGAGGAATGGAAGATGGCGGTCGAGACCCGGAAGATCCTCGACCCCGATATCCGCGTCGCCGCGACCTGCGTGCGCGTCCCGGTCTTCGTCGGCCATGGCGAAGCGGTCAACGCGGAGTTCGCGCGTCCGATTTCGGTCGAGGAGGCGCGCGAGGCGCTGTCGGAGATGCCGGGCGTCGCCGTCGTCGATCACCGCGCCGACGAGGGCTACGTGACACCGGTCGAAAGCGCCGGCGAGGACCAGGTCTATGTCAGCCGGATCCGCAAGGATCCCACGGTGGAGAACGGCTTGAGCTTCTGGGTCGTCGCCGACAACCTGCGCAAGGGGGCGGCGCTCAACGCGGTCCAGATCGCCGAGCTCATCACGGAATCGCGCCAGATGCTGCCCGCGGCCTGAACAGGGAGGGAAGGATGGTCGTCGAGATCGCCACGATCTACGTCAAACCCGGGGACGAGGCTGCTTTTCTGGAGGGTTTCGCCGAAGGCTCCCGGATTCTGCGCCGCCAGCCGGGCTGTCAGGGACTCCGCTGGGGCAAGCGGGTCGAGCCCGAGCTTGCCTACATGATCGCGGTCGAGTGGGACCGGATCGAGGACCACTTCGCCTTCCGCGAGACCGAAGACTACAAGACCTTCGGCTCGAAGTTCCGCGACTGTCTCTCCAGGCCGCCGGAAGTATTCCATTTCGAGCCGCGCGGCTAAGCGCGGCCGGCGACCTGCCCCGCGACCGTATCGCCGGACTGCTGCTCGCGGCCTCCCTGCCGCTTCTGATCGCCGGGCTGGTGATGCCGGCGGTCTCGGTGACCAAATTCGTGCTGTTCGGCGCGACCTATTCCATCATCGACGGCGTGTTCGGTTTCTGGTCGGACGGGCGCTACTTCCTGTTCGCGCCGGTCTTCCTGTTCTCCGTCGTTCTTCCGTTGGGCAAGGTGCTGGTGGGCATCCGGGCCTGGATCTCGCCCGTTCATCCCGGATCGCCGGCCGGAAGGCTGCTGAGAGCGACGGCCTGGGCGTCCAGGTGGTCGATGCTCGACGTTTTTATCGTCGCGCTGCTGGTGTTCGCGCTCGAAGGCAGCCTGCTGACGACCGCCGATATCCATGCCGGGCTGGTGCTGTTCGCCGCCGGGGTCATCGTCTCGACGGTCGCGACCCACCGCCTGGTCCGGCGCTAACGGCCGGTTTCCTCAGCCGACGGACGCGTGGCGCGCGATCAGGTTCCGCATCACTGCCGCCGCCGCGGAGCCCTTGTGGGCGCGGCGCCACAGGTCCTCCGCCGTCCTCTCGTGCAGGGCGAGCGCCTCCGGCGCCGAGGTGATCATCGCCACTCCCGCGTGAATGTTGGGCTGCTCGCCGAGACGGAACGGGCTCAAGGTCAGCACCCGGCGGTCCGTTTGGCGGAAGATCTGGAAACTGGTCGGCGGCAAGGTGGACGGGACGAGGCCGATCTGGACGCCGATCGGTTCGTCCTCCATCAGCCGCACGAGGTGCTCGGCCTCGCTGCGCGCGCGGGCGAGGCGGTCCTCGCGTATCGGCGCCGGCAGGTCGAGCCGGCCGACGAGCCCGTTCCTGAGAAACCGCCCCATCTCCGCCTCGGAGATCAGGTTGAGTACGCCCGGCCGGCGCTCGCGGTAGGTGCTCTTGCGCTGGCGCAGGATGGCCATGAGATCGCGCACCTGGTCGAGCCCGCCGGCGCGGCCCTCGGCGCCGTCGGGGATGCTCTCGCCGAGCACTTCTTCCAGCGTGTCGACGAAGGCATCGCTCGACAGCAGGAACGAGACCGGTCCGGCGAGCACGACGATATGCTCCGCCGCGGCCTCGATCTGGCGCAGGCGTTCGAAGAAGCTGACGGCGGAGCCGATATACTCGACGCCGACGCCGAGCAGCGTCGGTAGCGAAACCTCCAGCAACTCGGCGAGCTTCTCCAGCGTCTCGATCTTCGCCACCTGACCCTTCTCGAAGCGGTAGAGCGCGGTGCGCGAGATGCCGATGCGGCTCGCGATCTCGTCGGCGCTCAGCCCGGAGCCGAGGCGGAAGGCGCGAAGCCGCTCGCCGATCTCCTCAAAGCGTGTGGTCATGGGAAAGCGTCCCGATGTCGGCAGGCGTAAGCGGCGTCCTGTCTATCGTACCGCCGGGGAGGCCGAGCGCGTCCTCTACCGCCGCGACGATGGCGGCGGCGGTCGGCACCGTACCGCACTCGCCCACCCCCTTGACCCCGATCGGGTTGAGCGGGCTCGGCGATTCCATATGCACCGTGTCGATCCTCGGCACGTCGGTCGAACCCGGGAGCAGATAGTCCGCGAGCGTCGTCGTCAGCGGCTGTGCATCGCCGTCGAAACCCATCCATTCGTAGAGCGCGTTGCCGACGGCATGCGCCGCGCCGCCGACGATCTGACCCTCGACGATCGCCGGGTTGACGATGCGTCCGCAATCGTGCGCGACGACCAGCGCGACGAGCACCGCATGGCCGGTCTCGCGGTCGATTTCGACCTCCGCGACGGCGGTGCCGTTGGCGAACGGCATGTCGTCGAGCACAGTGTTCTCTTCCGCCGCGAGCCCGGGCGTCATGTTCGCTGGAAAGGTCACCCCCGGCGTGCCGGCGACCGCCTCCGCAAGGCGGCCGAGCCCGACGGCGAGATCGGGCGCCCCGCGCACCCGGACCTCTCCGCCGGCGATTTCAAGATCCTCTTCGGCCGCCTCCAGATGGCGCGCGGCGATGGCGAGCGCCTTGCCGCGGACCTTGCGGGCGGCGTTGAAGGCGGAACTTCCGGCGGTGACCGCCTGTCGGCTGTTGAATCCGCCGATACCGAGCGCGACCGCCGCCGTGTCGCCCGCCGTCACGCGCACGAGTTCGCGGTCGCAGCCGAGCCCTTCGGCGACGATATCGGCCAGCATGGTCTCGATCCCCTGGCCCATCGCCACCGCGCCGGAGGCGACCGACACGGCGCCCGAGGGATCGATGGACACGCAAGCCGATTCGAACGGCCCGCGCCCGGTTCCCTTGACGAAATTGGCAAGCCCGATACCCAGCGTCCGGCCGCGCGCCGCAGCCGCCTGGCGCCGGGAAGCGAACCCGTCCCAGTCGGCTTCTTCTAGCGCCGCCCGCATGCAGCCCGGGTAGTCGCCGCTGTCGAGCACCACCTTGCGTCCGCCGCGGCTTTCCAGCGGACGCGTGCAGGGCATGCGCTCGGGGCCGATCAGGTTGCGTTCGCGGATCGTCACCCGGTCGATGCCGAGCCCGTCCGCCGCCTTGTCCAGCAGGCGTTCCATGGCGAACACCGCCTGCGGGTGGCCCGCACCCCTGACCGGGGTCACCGGCACCTTGTTGGTGAGCGCCGCGCGCGCGGTCAGCCGGTAGGCCGGGACGTCGTAGGGAAGCGTGACCGTCAGAGCGGATTCGTAGGGCAGGTTGGCGCCCCGCGCGGTATAGGCGCCGTGGTCGTGCACCATCGTCCCGCGCACGCCCAGGATCGTTCCGTCGGCGTCGAACGCGGCTTCGACGTCCCAGTGCTGGTCGCGTTCCTGGGTGCTCGCCGTGAAATGTTCGCGCCGGTCCTCGATCCACTTGACCGGTCGGCCGAGCAGGAGGGCGGCGAGCGCCACCGCGACCTCCTCCGGATAGGTGACCAGCTTGGGTCCGAACCCGCCGCCGACCGCCGGTGTGACCACGCGGACGCGCCGCGTTTCGCGCCCCAGCATGCGCGCGATCAGGCTGCGTCCGGCATGCGGCGTCTGGGTCGAGCTCCATAGGGTGAGCATATCGTCCGCCGGGTCGTGGCGGGCGAGCGCGCCGCGGCCCTCTATGGAGTGCCCGCCGCCGCGGTGTACCGAAAGGCTTTCGGCGAAGATACGCGGAGCGCTGGCGAACGCCCCTTCGACATCGCCGAACTCCATGGTGAGCTCCGCGAGCAGGTTATGGTCCCCGCCACGATGCACCGGCGGCGTGCCGGTGGCGAGCGCGTCGCGGCAGTCCGCGACGACGGGAAGCGGATCGTAAGCCACGTCGACCATCGCCGCCGCGTCTTCCGCCGCATAGCGCGATTCAGCGACGACCAGCGCCGCCGGCTCGCCGACATGGACGACCTCGCCGGCGGCGAGTACGGGCCGGTCGCGGCTCTGGCGGTAGGCCGGGCTCGGCAGGCCAACGACAAGGCGGTGCTCCGCGAGATCGGGTCGGAGATCGTCGAGCGTCCAGACCGCATGGACGTCGGGCGCCGCCATGGCCGCGGCCTTGTCGATCCCGGAAATCGCGGCATGCGCCAGAGGGCTGCGCACGAACGCCGCGTGCAGGGTCCCGGGCAGATGGATGTCGTCGACGAAGCGCGCCTGCCCGCGCAGCAGCGGCGGATCCTCGATCCGCGTGTCAGGCACCTTCTTCCGCGGGCAGGTCAAGCGTGCCGAGGAAGATCTGCATGCCGTAGTGGAAGGCGATGAAGGCGCCGAGCTCGACGATCTGGGCTTCCGAATAATGGGTCTTGCCCTCGTCGTAGAACGCCGTGTCGACCTTTTCCGGCTCCCGGTACATCAGCCAGCCATAGCGGAGCGCCCACTTCTCGGCCGGGGTGAAGCGGTCGTCCTTCTCGAAATCGCCGCAGCCCGCCTCGATCCGTTCCTCGGTTAGCCCGTCCTCCAGCGCGCGCTTCGACCGGAAGGCGGAGAAATAGGGATCGTCCGCGAGCCGGGCGAGCTGGATGCGGACGATCTCTTTCAACCGGTGATCGACGGCGCCCTCCATCAGGGAGCGGTCGAGCGCGTCGTGCAGCGCCTCGGCATAGCCCGGCACATGCGCCATCAGCCGTACGAAGCGGCTGTCGGCGATGCCGGTCTCCTCGCTCCGCGCGATCAGCGCCTGGAGCCTGGGGTCGTCGATCGCTGCGCGGGGGACCGGCGGCAACGTCGCGCGCACGCCGCTCATTCGGCCGCTTCCGCCGTCGCGCGCCGGATCGCTCCGTTGTTGAGCGAAACCGGTGTTTCGCCGTAGATCCGCCGCGACTCCTCCTGGTCGACCAGCCGTCCGTCCGGGGTGAACATCGGATAGAAGTCGAGCGTCCCGAAAAACGTGTGGTAGCCCACGTTGAAGCCCACGAAGGCGCCGAGCTCGACGATCTCCTCCACCGAATAGTGTTCGGAAAGTTCGTCGTACAGCGCGGCGTCGATCCTGTCGGGCGCGGTCCCCATCAGCTCCGAATAGCGGAGCGCGACCTTCTCGGCCGGGGTGAAGCGGTCGCTCGACGCGTGGGACTCGATGCCCTCGTCAATGGTCTCTTCCGTCAGTCCCTGCTGCTTCGCCGAAGCAGACCGGACGTTGCCTCAATAGCGGCACGCGGCCATCCGCGACAGCTGCACGCGGATGATTTCCTTCAGCTTGTGGTCGATCCGCCCGGTGTTGAACAGCGCGCCCCAGGCGAGATACATCGAGCGCGCGATGTCCGGGCTGTGGCCCAGCATGGCGTGGAAGGCGGGGTCGGGCGCGCGGTGGCGCAGCGCCTTGTTGACCAGCGGGCGGAGCTTGCCTGCCTTGAGCTCCTCGATGTCGAGCATGCGGATGTTGGGCATGACGCGGTCCCTGCGGTGACGGGAGCGGGATTATCGCCGCTCGCCCACGCCAGTCCAACCGGCAAATTGAGGGGGAAGGCCGGGCCGGCTATGGTCGCGGCATGGCGGAAAACGGCGCAAACCCCCGGAGCGACCCCGTGACCACCGAGCTGGTCCGCAACGGCGTCATGGCGGTGACCGAGGAAATGAAGACCAACCTCATGCGCACCGCCTACAACATGATCATCTACGAGGCGCTCGACTTCACGGTCGGGCTGTTCACCGCGAAGGGCGAGACGGTGTCGATCGGGCTGGGGCTCCCGATGTTCATCCGGGGCATGGCCGAGACGCTCCGCGCAAAGCTCGAACATTTCGGCGCCGACGGTATCGAGCCCGGCGACATTCTGGTCACCAACGACGCCTATATCACCGGCAGCCACCTCAACCACATCACGCTCAGCCTTCCCATCTACCGCGAGGACGAGCTGGTCGGGTTTTCCTGCTGCATGGCGCACTGGCTCGATATCGGCGGCACGCTTCAGGGCATCACCACGGACATCTATGCCGAGGGGCTGCAGGTTCCGATCCTCAAGCTCCAGCGCGCGGGCGAGCTCAACAAGGACCTGGTCGACATCGTCGCGATGAACGTCCGCATGCCGGAACGCGCTCTGGGCGACCTCCGCGCCCAGCTGACCGCCGTCCGGACCGGCGAACGCGGCTTCCTCGCCCTGATCGAACGCTACGGCAAAGACGCGGTGCTGGGCTCGATCCAGCGCATCATGGACCAGTCGGAGAAAGCCGCGCGCGAACGCACGCTCTCCATTCCCGACGGCGTCTACGAGGCCGAGGCCTTCATGGACGACGACGGGATCGATGTGGGCAAGGAGATCCCCATCGTCGTCCGCGTCGCGGTCGAGGGCGACGAGATGACCATCGACCTCACCGACGTCTCGCGCCAGGTCAGGGGGTTCTACAATTCCGGCATCACCACGGGCTATGCCTGTTCCCAGGTCGCGTTCAAATGCATCGCTTCGCCGACCGACTACCCGATCAACGACGGCAGCTTCCGCCCGCTCACCACGGTCATCCCGCCCGGGCGGATCGTGAGCGCCGAACGGCCGGCGGCGATGCGGAGCTGGATGACCTTCCCGATGACCATCGTGGACGCGGTGTTCAAGGCGCTCGCGCCGGCAATCCCGGAGCGCGTCGCGGCCGGTCACCACGCCGATCTGGTGATGGGGCGGATGAACGGCATCGATCCGCGCGGGAACAAGCTGTTCATCGGCGCGATCGGTCCGACGGGCGGCGGCTGGGGCGCCAAGCACAACGAGGACGGCATGCCGGCGACGGTTTGCCTCAACGATGGCGACACCCATAACAGCCCGTCCGAGCTGATGGAGGTCAACTACCCGATCGTCATCGAGCGCCATGCGTTGATCCCCGATTCCGGCGGTGCGGGCCGCCATCGCGGCGGTCTCGGCATCGAATACGTGGTGCAGGCGCGCTCGCCGCTCAACTTCAACAGCCAGGCCGACCGCGCCAACTGCGAGCCCTGGGGGCTGGAGGGCGGGCGCGACGGGCGCGGCAACCGCATCGGGCTTCGGGTGAACGGCGAGCACGGGCCGGAATTCGCCAACGCCAAACTGTTCTGGAAGCGGATCGAGACGGGCGACGCCTTTATCGTGAACTCCGGCGGCGGAGGCGGGTTCGGATCGCCGCTCGAGCGCCCGGCGGGGAAAGTGCGGGACGACGTGCGCCAGGGTTATGTCTCGCCGGAGGCGGCGCGCGCGCTTTACGGCGTGGTGATCGACCCCGGGACGCTGGAGCTCGACATTCAGGCGACCGAACGCGTGCGCGCGGCGATGGCGACGCTGGAGAGCGCGGGGGCACGGGCCGAATGACCGACGAACTCCTCTTCCTGTCGCACGCGGAGACCCTCGACCTCCTGAGCCCCGCCGAGGCGATGGCGGTCTGCGAGGACGTCTACCGCATGCACGCCGAGGGCACGGTAAGCTGGACCGATCCGCCGGCCTTCCGGCTCGACGACGACCGCTTCCACCACCACTGGCACGTCAAGGGTGCGCTGTTGTCGGAAATCCCGATCTCGGGGGTCCGGCTCTACGCCTATTACGAGGATGCCGAGCGCTCGACCGTCGGCACGCTGGACGCGACGCGCTACATCGTGCTTTCCGATCCGGTGACCTCCGTCGCGCTTGCCATCGTCGAGGAGCACTGGACCTACGCGATCCGCTCGACCGCCGCCGCTGTCCTCGCCTGCAAGTGGATGGCGAACCCCGACCCCCGCGTTCTCGGGCTGGTGGGCGTCGGCACGATGGGGACGACGGCGCTGCAATGCCTCGCCGAGCTCTACGATTTCGAGGAGATCCGCTGCACCTCGCGCCGGCCGGAGACGCGCGAGGCCTTCGCCGACAAGTGGTCGGCCGCGCTCGGCGTGCCCGTGACCCCCGTGGCCTCGATCGAGGAAGTCGTGCGCGGCGCCGACATCGCGCTCGGCGGCACCACGTCGAAGGACATCGTGAGCCGCGAAGACTGGCTCAAGCCCGGCGCCACCTTCGTCTCGCTCGCCCGGCGCGAGCTCGACCCGGCGGGCTGGCCCCGGATGGACAAGATCGTCGTCGACGATTTCGACATCAACATGCTGACGCCCGAGTTCCGCAGGACCGTCGCCGACGGGCTGTTCTCGCGCGAAACCATGCACGGCGAGATCTGCGACCTGGTAACGGGAAGGGCGGCCGGCCGGGAAACCTCCGACGAACGCAACCTCATCCACACCGTCGGCCTGGTCAGCCAGGACATCGGTGTGGCGCACCACGTCTACAGGAAGGCGCTCGACATCGGCGCGGGGCTCAGGTTGCCCCTGCCGCACGCGGCGGGGCGTGGGTAGGGGGGAGAGGGACCCGGCGCACCGCGCGCTAAGTCGTCGCCCGAGACACCGCACAGGGCCGCACCCGCGAGCGGATGGCCTCCCCGTTCTCGACGAGCTCCCTCGACAATTCGTGGACCTTTTGCGCGTTTATCCAGAATTCCGGCGTTTGTCCGAAATAGGCACCGATCGCGATCGCGGTCTCCGCACTGATGCCCCGCCGCTCGTGGACGATCTCGTGCAGGCGCGTAGCCGGGAGCCCGCTGTCGCGGGCAACCCGGTGAACGCTGAGCCCCATCTCCCTGATCTGTTCCAGAAGCAGGGTGCCAGGATGGCTGGCTATCCGGTTCATCGGGGCGGCCGTCATGGTTTCCTCCGTCCGCTCATCCATAGTGGTTGTTCAATTCCACCTCAAAGGCATCGCCGTCCCGCCAGATGAAACAAATGCGCCAGTTCTGCGAGACGCGAATGCTGTACTGCCTCGCGCGGTCGCCGATCAGCTTTTCCAACCGGTTCCCCGGAGGGACGCGCAGATCGTTGATGTCCGCTGCGTAGTTGATCCGGTCCAGCTTGCTCCGCGCTCGTTTGAGCACCGGCACCGGGAACGATGTCTCACTGACACCGTTGAAAACATTCTCGGTACGCCGGTCGGCAAAGGATCGGATCATATAGAAAGCGTTGTACGTTAAACGTAATACAAAATACGAGCGAGCGGAGAGGTTGTCCATAGCAATTCTCTCAAAATCCGCGGGTGAACGTGGTGGGAGACGCTCCTACCCCGCCACCGGCGCGGCAACCCCGTCGATCTGCACCCGATAGCCGGACCGCACGTTGGGGAGGTAGTCGGAGATCGCGCGGTGCTGGGCGCAGCGGTTGTCCCACATCGCGATCGAGTGCGGCTGCCAGCGGAAGCGGCAGGTCCATTCGGGCTGGGTGCAGTGCTCGACCAGGAAGGCGAGCAGGTGTTTGCTCTCGCCGGGCGGGAGCTCGTTGATGCGGACGGTGAAGGATTCGTTCACGTAGAGCAGCCTGCGCCCGCTGTCCGGGTGGCGCGCCACCACCGGGTGGGTCGCGCGCGGGGTCCCCTCGCCGAACACGCGGACCCCGTCATGCAGCGCCGTGAGCCCTTCGAGATAGCTCTTCATGCGGTCCGACAGCGCGCCGTATGCGGCGTACATGCTGGCGAACAGGGTGTCGCCGCCGCCGTCGGGCGGCAGCGTGTGGTTGTAGAGGATGCTGGCGAGCGGCGGGATGGGCGCGCAGGACTGGTCGGTGTGCCAGACATTGCCGGAGACCTCTTCCGAATACTCGTCGAAATGGAAGCGCCGCACCCGGTCGTCTTCCGACGGCTGGCTGTGGGTCCGGACGCCGACATGCCGGCCTATGGTGCCGAAGTGTTCCGCGAGCCGCGCATGGTCGTCGAAGCCGATCTCCTGGTCGCGGAAGAACAGCACCAGGTGTTCGGTGAAAGCGCGACGCAGCTCGGCGAGCTCGTCAGCGGGCAACGGCCGGGTGAGGTCGATATTGCCGATCTCGGCGCCGATATGCGGGCTGTAGGGGGTGACCTCGATGGTCCGGTAGGGCGCGGCGTCCCGGCCGCCTCGATGGCCGTCCATTTCCGGTTCCCTCCCGGTTGGGGCGAGCATCCAGCCTATACCAATCGTTCGGCTCACGCGACGACGCGCGGGTTGTTCCGAAGGGGCGCTTGGCTATGATCGCCGCATCTATTCGAGAACACTGACGGGAGCGACATGATGCGTTGGATTCAGACAGGGCTCGGCATCCTCGCCGCGGCCGCATTGGCGAGCGCCGCATCGGCGCAGACGGTCGGCATCGGCTCGACCAAGGCGGGCGCGGTCTCGCAGATCACCGCGACCATCTCGAAGGCGGTCTCGGAGCACGCGCCGGGCGTCCAGATGCGCAAGCAGACCATGGGCGGCACCCAGCAATACATTCCGGTGATCAACGCGGGCGAGCTCGAATTCGGGATCTCCAACATCCCGCAATACTCCATGGCCTTCGAGGGCACCGGGCTGTCGAAGGGCAACAAGTACGACAATTTGCGCCTCGTCTCGACGATCATGAAGTTCGCCGTGAGCGCGGTGGTTACCAAGAAATCGGGCATCACCTCGGTTGCCCAGCTCAAGGGAACGCGGGCACCGGTCAACTTCAACGCCGCACCGCTGTTCCATTACATCGTCAACGGCACGCTGGGGACCGCCAAGCTCAGCCTCAACGACGTCAAGCAGGTGCCGCAGGTCGGGCTGGTGCAGCATTGGCGCGCCTTCATGGCGGGCAAGATCGACTGGGTGATCGCCGCCACCGGAACCGGCTGGGTCAAGCAGATGGAAGCGAAGATCGACGGCGGGGTGCGGCACATCTCCTACCCGAATACGCCCGAGGCGCTCAAGGCGATGCACAAATGGTTCCCGAAGAGCGAATGGAGTGTCGTCAAGCCGTCCAAGGGGCTGACAGGCGTCGTCGAGCCGACCGTGGTGGTGACCTACGACTTCCTGCTGTGGACCCACAAGGGCATGTCCGACGACGTGGTCTACAAGGTCACCAAGGTGATGCACACCCAGGGACAGCAGCTCAAGGAAGGCGGGCCGCTGTGGCGCTCGTTCAGCGCCGACAAGCGCCTAGCCAAGCAGCACGGCTACCCCTATCACCCCGGCGCGGTGAAGTACTACAAGGAAGCCAAGCTGTGGCCCGCCAATTAGCCGGGCGCTCGTCATAGCGTCGCGGGGCACGCCCGCGTTCCCTCCGGGGCGCGGGCGTACGCTTCGCGGCGGCGACAGGGTTTTCTGCCATGGCTGAGCAGTCGCAGGCATCCGAAGGCGGTCGACCGAAAGACCGGGGCGCGAAGCTCCTCGCGGAGCGCCGGGAGGGCCGCTTCGTCAGGATCTCCAGTCATGCCCTCGGCGCGGCCATCACTCTCATCGTGCTGACCTGGGCGATCGAGCTCTGGCTCAAGCTCGGCTTCCAGTGGTTCGACGAACAGGCGCTGGTGGTCTGTTTCGGGCTTACGCTCGCCGTCATATTCATCCGCTTTCCGTTCTCCGGCGGACGGGACAGGCCCTCGGTTCCCTGGTACGACGCCGTGTTCGCCGTGCTCGGTCTGGCGGCGTCGGGCTATCTGGCGTGGAATTACGGTGTTATCGAAAACAACCCGTTCGCCATGCGCGGAACGATGTTCTGGATCAGCATCGTCTTGATGCCGCTGATGTGGGAGGCGCTGAGGCGTACCGCGGGGTGGAGCCTGACGATCGTGCTCAGCACGTTCCTCGCCTACGCCTTCGTCGGTCATTTCGCCCCCGGGATGCTGAAGGGCTACGAGCAGGACGCCTACCGGCTGATCGCGGAGCTCGGCGTGACCAATGTCGCGCTGCTCGGCCTGCCGCTCAAGATCATCGTGCTGACGGTGGTGCTGTTCATCTGGATGGGGCAGCTCCTGCTTCACACCGGGGCGTCGGAGTGGTTCACCGACCTCGCGGCGGCCGTCATGGGGCGCTCGCGCGGCGGCTCCGCCAAGATCGCCGTCGTCGCCTCGGGGCTGTTCGGCTCGATCTCGGGCTCGGCGGTTTCCAACGTCGCTTCGACCGGGGTGATCACCATCCCGCTGATGCGCCAGGCGGGCTACGACCGCAAGAGCGCCGGCGCGATCGAGGCGGTGGCCTCCACCGGCGGGCAGATCATGCCGCCGATCATGGGCGCGGCCGCCTTCCTGATGGCCGAGCTGCTGGAGCTCGAATACACCGAGATCATCCTCGCCGCCCTCATCCCCTCGATCCTCTACTACCTCGCCGTCTTCGTGCAGGTCGATCTGGAAGCGGCGAAGAACGACATCGCGCCGCTGCCCAAGGAGCGCATCCCGCCGATCCTCCGGGTGCTCAGGGAGGGCTGGTTCTTCACCCTGCCCTATGTGGTGCTGGTCTACGCGCTGTTCACCCTCAACCTGCCGGCCCAGGAGGCGGCGTTCTGGGCGGCGATCTCGGTGGCGGTGGTCAGCCTTGTCTTCGGCTACAAGCGCCGCCGGATCACACTGGCGCAACTCTGGGACTCGATCGCCGGTTGCGGCCGGGCGTCGGCGGATATTATCGTTATCGGCGCGATGGCCGGCATCATCATCGCCGTCCTCGACCGCACCGGTCTCGGACAGGCGTTGACGCTGATCCTCGCGGCGGTCGGCGAGGACAGCCTGTTCCTGCTGCTGGTGCTGACCGCGCTGGTCTCGATCCTGCTCGGCATGGGGATGCCGACCTCGGCGATCTACCTGCTGCTGGCGACGATGATCGCGCCGTCGCTGATCAAGCTCGGCATCCACCCGATCGCGGCGCATATGTTCGTGCTCTATTTCGGGCTGATGTCGATGATAACCCCGCCCGTTGCGATCGCCGCCTTCGCGGCGGCCTCGTTATCGGGCGCCAAACCCATGGAGACCGGGGCGACGGCGGTCCGTCTCGGCTGGATCGCCTATGTGATCCCCTTCGTGTTCGTGCTGTCGCCGACGCTGATCGGCCAGGGCACCGTGCTCGAGATCGTTTCCGCCGCCGGCACCGCGATGATCGGCGTCTGGATCGCCTCCTGCGGGCTGATCGGCTTCATGTTCTCCCGCCTCGGCGCGGTCGAGCGGCTGCTCGCCTTCGCCGCCGGTATCCTGCTCCTGCTGCCGGCGCACGCGATCGCCTACGGGGTGTGGCTCAACGCGGTCGGGCTTGCGCTCGGCGGGCTGATCGTCGGCAAGGACTACCTGGCGCGCAGGCGCGCCAGGGTGAAGGCAACGCAATAGGTCGGTCCGATGACGCTCTACAAGTACAACTCCGCCGACAACCACCTCGACCAGCGCTGGATCCCCGCGCGGCTGTGGCAGGACCGGATCGCGGCGAAGTTCAGGGAAAACGCGCCGAAGGTGGTCGAGCACGAGGGCGCGATGGTCTGGAGCTGGGAGGGGAAGATCGCCGGCGGGCGCGACGGCGGGACCGCCGACGGCCCCGACAACCGCGCTTTGCTCGACCGGTTTTTCGGGCGCTCCGGCGCGCGGATCCCCGACGGCAGCCTGCCGCCGTCCGATCCCGATCTGCTGCTGGAGCACATGGATCACGGAAGCGTCTACGGCTATGTCGGGTTCGGCTCGACCCGAAAATGGGATATCGACGACCCGGCGCTGCGCCATGAAGTCCACCGCGTCTACAACGACTGGGTGATGGAGCTCAACGCCCGCGATCGCGACCGGCTGATGATCCTTCCCATCCTCCCGGTGTTCGATCCCGACTCCGTCCCCGGCGAGATCAGGAGGCTTGCGGCGGCAGGCTGCAAGGCGGCCGAGTTCGTGCCCTTCGACGGCCCCCATCCGATGTTCCACGAATGCTGGGAGCCTGTCTGGGCCGCCTTCGAGGAGACCGGGATGGTGTGCGCCTGCCATATCGGCGGCCACGTCAAGACGACCATCCCGCCGGCCGGCCGGGGCGAACGCATGGCCTATTTCTCCTGCGCGCCGTTTTCGCTGTCGCGCCCGCTGGCCGACATCGTCTATTGCGGCGCGCTGCAGCGCCATCCCGGGCTCAAGGTGCTGTTCGCCGAATGCCGCGCCGGGTGGGTGCCGTTCCTGGTCTACTGGATGGACCGACAGGCAGAGGAGCGCCCGGGCCTGTTCCGCGATACCGGGCTTGCCGAGCTTCCGAGCTTCTATGTCCGGCGCCAGATGCTGGTGACCTTCGAGGAGGACGCCATCGCCGCCCAGGGGATCACGCACGAGGACAACGTGCTGCGCGACATCCTGGTCTTCGGCGCCGACTACCCGCACCCGCAGGGCACATGGCCCGATCCTTCGCCGATCTTCTACGAGATGTTCAGGGGTCTCGACCCGGCGCTCCGCCACGAGATCGTCTATGAGCGCATGCGCCGCTTCTTCGGCCTGGAGGGCCCGCCCGCCGACCGGGTGGCGACGCCGGAGACGATCGCCGAAGACGGCGCCGGCAAGTCCCGCGCCCACGCGGATTACGAATAGGGCGCGGTGTGCCGTGAAAGGCACCATCCTTCAGCGGGTGCAAATCCCGCCCGGCAAATGTCGTTCCAGCCGGTAGCAATCGGAGCGAGTTATGGAGGTAACGACATAGCTTGAAGCACTTCGATGTAACGGGCCGCCTTGGGCGGCTTAGCGACCATGCGGGCCGCAACGTGCAGTGAACGCCGAGCAGGCCTCGAAACCAGTGATGTGGGAGCCGACCCGCCCGTGCTCCGGGGAAGGCTGCCATCGGTCGGGAAGCGAACGACGCAAGCACCGGCCGGTCCCACCGGGGCAATGGCGGCGGCACGCATGGAAGAGGAGGATGGAGGCAACACGGGAAGCCCTGTCGGTGGTGTGCACACACCAACCGGAACCCCGCGAGGGGCAGGCTGGGCCGGCAGGGTGGCGGATGGGCTCGTAGTACCGCTGAAGCCGGGTAATGCCGGTGGAGGAAAGGAGCCCTGGTTCGAGAGCAGTACGGAAAGGAAGCAAGGCGTGACTACTGGTGAAAACCTAACAGGGTCAGACAGAGTTCGGAAACTCCAGACCGTGCTACATGCGAAAGCTAAGGAAGAACCCGGTCGGCGATTCCATGCGCTGATCGACAAGGTGTGGCGCGAGGACTTCCTCGCCGAAGCCTGGAAGCGGGTTCGCCGGAATGGCGGGGCTGCCGGGGTGGATGGCGAGACGTTCGCGGACATCGAGTCGGTTGGCGTGGGGCGCTGGCTTGGGGAACTGGCGCGGGAACTGAAGGATGGGGCGTACACACCGAAGCCGGTACGGCAGGTGCTCATCCCGAAGAAGCAGCCCGGCAAGTTCCGGCCATTGGGCATCCCCTGCATAAGGGACCGGGTAGCGCAGACGTCGGCTCTGCTTGTGCTTGAGCCGATATTCGAAGCGGACCTGCAACCGGAGCAGTACGCCTACAGGCCGGGACGGAGTGCCCACGGCGCGGTAAAACGCGTTCGCCGCCTCCTATATGGGCGGCACCAAGAGGTTGTTGATTGCGACCTGTCCAACTACTTCGGCGAGATACCGCACGCCGAGCTTCTCAAGAGTTTCGCCCGCCGCATCAGCGACGGGCGGATGCTCAAGCTCATCAAGGCGTGGCTGGAAATGCCGGTGGAAGAGGACGACGGCGAGGGCGGCAAGCGCCGCACGAACCGGGCGCGCAGGGAACGGAAAGGAACCCCGCAAGGGGCACCGATCTCGCCTTTGGCCAGCAACGTCTACATGCGGCGCTTCATCTTGGGCTGGAAGGCGCTGGGCTACGCCCGGCGCTTCCGTGCGGAAATCGTGAACTATGCCGACGACCTCTGTGTGCTCGGCAAGGCCCCGGCGGCGGAAATGCTGGCGGCGGTCGAGCGGCTCATGGCGGGTCTGAAGCTCACGGTCAACGCGCGGAAAACCCGGTGCTTGCGGTGCCCGGAAGAGCCTTTAGAGTTTCTGGGTTACCGCATCGGACACACCTACCGCCGGGATGGTCGGGGGTCGTACATCGGCACCCGGCCCAGCCAGGCGAGTGTCCAGAGCATATGCCGCAGGATCAGCGACATGACGGTGAGAGGGTACGGTGGGCAACCATCGGAGGTGATGGTAGGGCGTCTGAACCGGACTATGACCGGGTGGGCAAACTACTTTAGCCTCGGGCAGGTCAGCCCGGCCTTCAACGTCGTCAACCGACATGCGGTCCGGCGGTTTCGCCAGTGGCTCTGCCGAAAGCACAAGACGCGGCACGGGGCAACTGTGCAATACCCCGCCCAGAGGCTCCACGACGAATACGGCCTCACCCGTCTGACGCGGCAGGCACTGGGCCTTCCGAGCGCGAAGGCATGATCTCGTCCGAAAGCCGGATGCGGGAAATCCGCACGTCCGGTTTGATGAGCGGGGACTGGAAACGCGGTCATGGGAGCCGGACTGAGGCCCGGAGCGAAAGCGACGGACAAGCCACCGGACCCTACAACTGGCGCGCCAGTCCTCGACTCTACTTACTCCGCCGCCATCCGTCCGCGCGAGGTCAGCCGGTCGACCTCCTCGCGGTAGATATCGTCGTCGACGAAACCGATCGGGCCGGGTTCGCCGCTGCCGATCATGATCTGGATCAGCGCGTCCTTGTCGCCCTGGTTGACGAAGCCGTGCGGAATTCCGGCCGGGCACAGCGCGACCTCATACTGCCCGAGCGTATTCCCCGCCTGGCGTCCGGTCTCGTCCTGGAAGAATACGGTAAGCTCGCCCTCCAGCACGACGAAGGCCTCTTCCACCTCATGGGTGTGGGCGGAGCCGCCCTGACCCGGCGGCACGATCAGCATCGAGAGCGTGAACCCGCCCGCCGGCAGCGCGTGAGGGTCGGGCTTGCCGGACCCGCCGACTCCGACCAGGCGATACTGCGCGCGGCGGCGGCCTTCGATCTGGGAATCGGCAAAGGCGTCCCAGTCGGGCTCCAGGTCGCCGTAGCGCACCACCTGGCGCTCCGCGAGCTGGTCGATCGTCACGTCCTTGTACGCGCTCGGGATCTCGTGCCTGACGCGCTGCATGATGGGCTCTCCCTCGGCGATGGGCTCGTCTTGCCGGATCGTGGCCCAGCCGGCCCGTGCTTGCAAGCGGATCTAGTCCGAATCGATGCGCATCTGCGCCTCGACCTCGATCGCGACGCCGAACGGCATTCCGGCCACTCCGACGGCGGTACGGGCATGGCGCCCGCGGTCGCCGAAGATCTCGATCAGCACCTCGGACGCGCCGTTGAGGGTCTCCGCGACCTGGGTGAAGTCGGGATCGATATTGATGAAGCCGCGCACGTTGACGATGTCGCGCACCCGGTCGAGGTCGCCGCCGAGCGCCTTCCGGGCGTGCGCCAGCATGTTGAGCGCGCTCAGCCGCGCTGCCGCCTGCCCCTCTTCCAGCGAGAACTCGCGCCCCACCTTGCCGACATAGCGGATCTCGCCGTCAAGCCGGGGCACCGCGCCGGAAATGTACATCCAGTCGCCGGAAATCTTGGCGGTCAGGATCTTCGCCGCCTTGGGCGCCCCGGCCTCCGGCAACACGATGCCGAGCTCCGCCAGCCGCGCCTCGATCCGTCCCGCCATGTCCCGTTCCTCCGCTCTTCGGTTCCACGCTCGCGGAGGATATTTTGCCAGAGCGGCGCCGGCGGGGCTCGGATTTCTCGCCCGAAACGCCAGCGGGCGGGACGGACTTTTGCGTGCCGCCGCGCGTCCCTACAATCCGGAGCGGCAGGACATGGAGGCAGGATGAGCAACAACATGGGCAGCGAGGTCAAATCCGACCTTGAGATCGCGCGCGCGGCCACGCTCGCTGAAATAACCGACGTCACCGGTTCGCTCGACATTCCGGACGACGCGGTCTACCGCTTCGGCCCGCATAAGGCGAAGGTCTCGCTCGACTACATCGATACCCTTGCCGGCAAGCCCGACGGAAAGCTGATCCTGGTCACCGGCATGACGCCGACGCCGGCCGGCGAAGGCAAGACGACGACGACGGTCGGTCTCGGGGACGCGTTGAACGCGATCGGCAAGCGCGCGGTGATCTGCCTGCGCGAGCCCAGCCTCGGCCCCTGCTTCGGCGTGAAGGGAGGAGCGGCCGGCGGCGGCTATGCCCAGGTGGTGCCGATGGAGGACATCAACCTCCATTTCACCGGCGATTTCCACGCCATCGGATCGGCCCACAATCTGCTGTCCGCGCTGCTCGACAATCACATCTACTGGGGCAACGCGCTCGGCATCGACGCGCGCCGGATCTCCTGGCGCAGGGTGGTCGACCTCAACGACCGCGCGCTGCGGTCCATCGTCGGTTCGCTCGGCGGCGTCGCCAACGGTTTTCCGCGCGAGGACGGGTTCGACATCACGGTCGCGTCGGAGGTGATGGCCGTCTTCTGCCTCTCCGAAAGCCTCGCAGACCTCAAGGAGCGGCTCGGCAACATCATCGTCGCCGAGACGCGAGGCCGTGAGGCGGTCTTCGCCCGCGACCTCATGGGCCCCGGCCCGATGACCGCTCTCCTCAAAGAGGCGATCCTGCCCAACATGGTGCAGACGCTGGAAAAGACGCCAGCCTTCGTCCACGGCGGACCGTTCGCCAATATCGCGCACGGCTGCAACTCGGTGACCGCGACCCGCACGGCCCTCAAGCTTGCGGAGTACACCGTCACCGAAGCGGGGTTCGGCTCCGATCTCGGCGGCGAGAAGTTCATCGACATCAAGTGCCGCAAGGCGGGGTTCGAACCGGACGCGGTGGTGCTGGTCGCCACGATCCGCGCGCTGAAGATGCATGGCGGAGTCGCGCGGGATGCCCTCGGAACCGAGAACGTGGGAGCCGTCCGCGAGGGCGTCGCCAATCTCAAACGCCATATCGAGAACATCCAGGGATTCGGCGTCCCGGTCATCGTCGCGCTCAACCACTTCAACGCCGACACCGCGGATGAGGTGGCGGTGGTCACCGAGGCCTGTGCCGCCCACGGGGTGGAAGCGGTGGACTGCACCCATTGGGGCGAGGGAAGCGCCGGCGCGGCGACGCTCGCCGAGAAGGTCGTTGCCGCCGCCGAGGCCCCCAACGACGGGTTCCGCTTCCTTTATCCCGACGAGATGCCGCTCTGGGACAAGATCGAGACCATCGCGCGTGACATCTACAAGGCCGGGGCGGTAAGCGCGCCCGACCGGGTCCGGCGCCAGATCGAGGGGTACCAGAACGACGGCTACGGCGCGCTTCCGGTGTGCATGGCGAAGACCCCGCTCAGCTTCTCGGCGGATCCCGCGCTCCGCGGCGCGCCGGAGGGCCACGAACTTCACGTGCGCGAGGTCAGGCTCGCCAACGGCGCCGGTTTCCTGGTGGCGGTATGCGGCGACATCATGACCATGCCGGGTCTGCCCCGCGTACCCGCGGCGAACAACATCACGGTGAACGACCAGGGCGAGATCGAGGGACTGTTCTGAGGCCCGGACGACGCGATGAGTCTCACGCGTTCCGGGCTACAACGGCGGACGCTGACGGTTTCGGGTCACCGGACCAGCGTCGCCCTCGAACCGGTGTTTTGGGAGCAACTTGCCGCGGTCGCGGAATCGCGGGGTCTAACCCTCGCCGGGCTGATCAGCGAGATCGATGCAGCGCGGCCGGGAAGTCTGGCCTCGGCCATCCGGGTCCATGTTGTCGAGCAATTGCGGGCCGCCGCCGCGGCATCCGGTTGACGGTTCCGCTCAGCCGCCGAGCCGGACGAACGCCCATTTGAGGGTTGCCGTGCCGCCCCGCTTGGCGCCGGTAATCACGATCTGCTGGGTCCGCCGGGGCCGGCCGCGAAAGCCCAGATAGACGCTTTCCTGAAGACCGACGACGCCGCCCTCGGCCCGGAAGCGCCAACCGTCCCCGTCGCGCAGGCGGAGCAGCACCGACTCCTCGTTTTGTGCCAGCGACGCGGTGACCGAAGGATGGAGGTGAAAGCGCGCGACGAAGCGATGCTGACGCTTACCCGAAAGGCTGTCCTCGCCCCGGAGATTCGCGCCGTTCGCGGTCAAATAGAGCCGGCGCTGATGGCTGAGTCCCTTGATCCCCCCATAGTCGTGGATCGTGGCGTCGAGCCAGAGATTGCCATCGGCCTCATGACGGTCGACCCGGGATATTCCGGGACGAAACCCGATCATCTCACCGTACAGGACATCGGCGGAATTGTAGTCGTCGATCGTGACGGTCGAGTGGGCGGGGGTTGTCCGCTGGGCCAAGCGCCAGTCTTCCCGCAACCCCGAATAGGCGCCGCAGTTTACGACCATCCGCTGACGTCCGACGCTCATTTCGAAGCTCAGCGCTCCGGCGTGGGCGTGGCGGTCGAATCCCGGGGGTGGCGGCGGACCCGCATCCATCATCACGATCGTCCGATTCGCCGACAGGCGCTGAAAGCCCGCGTCCTCCGGCGGCGCGTCGACCGGGTATCCCCGCGCGTCCGCCCGACTCAGCACCAGGTCGATCAGCCAGTTCTCCTCCTCGTCGCTGTCGTTGAACAGGCACAGCCGGCCGTCGCCGTGGCGCAGCAGGCGCAGCGCCGCCGCCATCCGGGCGATCGCGCTCTCCACCGGCTGGGGCATGTCGATCCCGGCATCGCGCAGCACCCCGTTGAGCTCGACCAGCCGCCGTAATATCAGGAGCTGCATCGCCGGACTTCGGGTGACGTGTACGCCGTCGGTTCCGATCTGGGCTACCGACTCCGCGCTCAGCATGTCGAGCCATCGCGGGAGGCTCCGCGCCTGCGCCGGCATGCACACGCCCGTCAGGACCAGCGCGCAGAGAACCCGCAGCCTGTCGGTCCCGGGATCGAGCAATCCGACCACGCGGCCGAGATGCCTGGACTGGCGGATCAGGCTGCCGAGGAAAGGCTTGGCGTCGAGCGGCTCGTCGACAGGGTAGAAGTACTCGGCCGCCATCAACCAGTTGGTGAGCCGTTCGGCGATGACATCGGGCCGCCAGCTCAGAGGATGCCAGCGGTCCTCCCGCCCGAGCCAATCGACGATCATCGCCCGCCCGTGCTCACGCGCCGCCTTGCCCCCCACGGCCCGGAGATCGCGCAGCCAGTCGAAGCCGTGCAGCGCCGCTTGCCAGGCCTCCGGGGCGCTCTTGTGCCGCCACAGGTTCGGGGGTTCGGTCTCCGCATGGCCCGCAAAGACATACTCTTTCTTCAGAACGGCGGAGCCGCGCCGCGCGTCGCCCAACCAGACTTCCTGCGGCGCGTGGGCCAGCCCCTGCCCGTAGCGACCGCCCAAGGTGCGGCGGTATAACAGCCCGTTGAACCAGATCGTCGCCACGGAATATGCGACGCGTCTGGGGGTCAGGCGGTCGAGCCGGTGAAGAGCCAACCGGATCGAATAGCGCGAGCGCTTGCGCGCCGGCCGGGTGTCGGCGGACCGTGCCGGGACCGCGCCGCCGTCAGGCATTGCCGCGCAGCCGGAGGATGTTTTCCGCGTACGCCCCCTCGCCGCCGGAAAAAGCGGCGGTGCCGGCGACCAGGATGTCGGCACCCGCCTCGGCCGCACGCCTGCCGGTCTCGGCGTTGATTCCCCCGTCGACCTCGAGCGCGATGTCGTGCCCGCCGTCGTCGATCATCCGCCGGAGCCTGCCGAGCTTGTCGAGCTGGCTGGCGATGAAGGACTGCCCGGCAAAGCCCGGGTTAACGCTCATCACCAGCACGAGGTCGACCGCGTCGAGCACGGGAGCGACCACGTCGGCCGGGGTCGACGGGTTGAGCGAGACGCCGGCTTCGCAGCCCTGGTCCCGGATCAGCGCGAGGCTCCGGTGGAGATGCGGCCCCGCCTCGGCATGGACGGTTATGATGTCGGCGCCGGCGGAGGCGAATTGCGGAATGAAGGGGTCGGCCGGCGCGATCATCAGGTGGATGTCGAAGGGCAGGCGGGAATGCGGCTTCAGCGCCTCCACGATACCTGGGCCGATGGTGATATTGGGGACGAAGTGCCCGTCCATGACGTCGATATGGATGAGGTCCGCGCCCGCATCGGTGACGGCGCGCAACTCCGCGCCCAGCCTCGCGAAATCAGCCGAGAGGATGGACGGCGCAATTCTTACGGTCCGGGGCACGCAGCCTTGGTATCAGCTTCACAGAGTCGCGGCAACAGGTTACGCGTCCTCCGGAGGCTCCGGATGGCGGTTGGTCCTCCGTGGTTTGCGACCGTGCACCATTGCCGACACGAGATTTTCCCCTTGGCGAAAGGAGGTGAACGCGACCCCGGCGACGTGCAGCGCGACCAGCAATAGGAGAATGTCCGCCAGCGAGGAATGGAGGTTGGCGACCCACTGCACGCCCCAGAACCGGTCCGTCGTATAGAGCCACCCGGTGATCCCGGCCCCGGCCGCGGTCGCTAGCAGGGCCAGGATCATCCAACCGCCCAGCGGGTTGTGCCCCAGAAAACGGGGCTCCCTGCCCGCGACGATCTTTCCGGCATAGGCAAGGGTCGCCCGCGGACCGGCGACGAACTTCGCGAAGCGGTGCCTTCGAGGTCCGAACAGCCCCGAAACCAGTCTCGGGAAGACCAGACCAAGGACCGCGTAGCCCGCCGCGTCGTGCAGCCATGGCGGGCCGTGATCGGTGATCCAGGCGATCCCGACCGCAATGGCGATGCCCCAATGCACCAGACGGACCGGGAGGCTCCAGACCCTGACGCGTCCGTCTTCGCCGGCGGCCATGCGGTCAGCGCCGACTGGTGTAGACGTTCTTCAGCGTGACCGGGTGGAAGTAGGCTTCGACGCGCGTTCCCTTCGCGTCGATCGCGTAGACCTCCCAGCAGCCGCCATCCTCCTTGATGAAGCGCACTTCCCAGCCTTCGCCGGTCAGCTTCTTCTTCAGCTCCTCGCTGGACTTCCAGCCCTCGCGCGGACCGGAGTCGCAGGTGTAGAGGCCGGTGGCCGCGACGGGCGTCGCCGCGAAGAGCACCAGGGCCGCGCCTAGGAGGGCTGCCTTGCGTTTCATCCCGGTCTCCCACGATCGAACGAGTTTCGCGTGTCTTCATGGGTCGACACGTTTCCCGGTGCCGGAATCCGTCGGGGTGGAAGCGAGTGCCGCCCCAATCCAGAGCCACAGGCAGGCGTTTCCGGCAGTCCTGCCAGGCGTGGACCGCGAGCGAACTCGCATCGCGCCGGCGCAGCGCCTCGATGAGCGCGAGACGCACGGCGTCGTCCGCCATCGGGTTCCCTTGTCGAGTTACGGTTATGCGGGCGCGGGTGCGTCGCCGCAGCGTTCCAGTCGGCAGACATAGAATCCGTCAATCCCGCCGCGCCCGGCGAGGTGGCAGGGAAGCGTCCGGATGTCGCCCTCCGGGGTCAGGAAAGGCTCGATCCCGTCAATGTCGTCCGCCGAGACGGGGAGTCGGCGGAACTCGGGCGCGGTCGCAAGGAACTTTTCGATCTGAGCCGGTCCTTCCTCGGGCTGGAGCGAGCAGACGGCATAGACGAGCCGCCCGCCCGGGCGGACCGCCCGCGCCGCGGCGCCGAGGAGATCGCGCTGAAGCGCTGCCATTCGCGTCATGTCGTCCGCGGTCTTGCTGCGGGCGATGTCGGGATGGCGCCGGATCGTTCCGGTGCCCGAGCAGGGCGCATCGAGCAGCACCGCGTCGAACGGTGCGGGAGGCGTCCAGCGAAGGAGGTCCGCTTCGACGAGCTCCGCCGACAACCGGAGCCGGGACAGGTTCTCGCCGAGCCGTTCCAGCCGCTTCGGCGAGATGTCGAGCGCCGTCACTCGTGCTCCCGCCGCCGCGAGCTGCGCCGTCTTGCCGCCCGGAGCGGCGCAGAGGTCGGCGACGCGTGGATCGTCCAGCCCCGCGATCAGGACCGGCGCCGGCAACGCCGCCGCCGCGTCCTGCACCCACCAGCCGCCGTCGCCGAAGCCGGGAAGGTTCTCGACCGGCGCCCGATCGCGCCGCAGACTGCCGGTCGGCAGCATCTCGGCGTCGAGCCGGCGTGCCCACTCGCGGGGCATCGACGCGGCCGTGATGTCGAGCGGCGGTTCGGCCAGATGGGCCTCGGCAACCGCCCGCGCCGTCTCCGTGCCATACACCCCTACCCAGCTTTGCCAGAGCCAGTCCGGCGTGTTCAGCCGCGCAGCGTCCTGGCTTTCCCGCAACGTACCGCCTTCGCGGGCGAGCCGCCGGAGAACGGCGTTGGCGAGCCCGCGATAGCGCCGCGCGGCGGGCGAGCGCAGCAGCGCGACCGCCTCGTTGACCGCCGCGTGGGCGGGGGTGCGCAAGAACAGGATGTCGGCGGCGCCGAGCCTGATCGCGTTCAGCGCCGAAGCCGCGCGGTCCGGCAGCGGGCGTTCGATAAAGGCCGCGAGCAGGGCGTCGATCTGGCCCAGGCGGCGGAGCGCGGTCGCCGTTAGATGCCGGACCAGCGCCCGGTCGCGCGCCGTGAGCGCGGCAAAACCGGCCGAACCCGCAAGGGCTTCGTCGAGCGGGCGGCGGTCCCGGAGCACCGCGTCGAGCAGCGCATGCGCGACCGCGCGCGGCCTTTGTCTCCGGATGGATTCCGTGTCGCCCATCGCCGGTCCGCGTTCGGGGTTGGCAGCCCGGTGCGTGCCGAGCATAGTGCCAGGATGACGGCAACAGACCCCAAGACCGCGCCCGAGTCCACCGGCAAGACCGGGGAAGGGGGCCGCGAAATCGCCCGTCCCGATCCCGAGACCGTCCCCGAGATCGGCGGCCGCAAGGGGCCGGACCCGACCCGCTACGGGGACTGGGAAAAGAACGGCCGCTGCATCGATTTCTGAGGTCGCCGGTTCGATCGACCAGCAACGATGTGACGTTCCCAAACGCTAGAGATCAGGCGATGTCTCTCCAGAGTGCCGCATCGACGAAGCGGGACAGATGCCTTGTGTTCGTCGTCGCGACAATCACATCCTTCCTGTCCAGGGTGGTTGCCTGTGCCGCTAATATCACGTCTCCGTCCAGCGCGGCGTCGGCGGCTGTCGGCCTTCCCTGCTGACGGGCCTCCGCCCAGAACGTTGCCGCCTGACGCATTGCCGAAGTCGTGATCGCGAGATACTCGATGCGGGCGATCAGGGCATCGAGCCGCGCGATGCCGGCGGCACGGGGGGCCCGGATCAACTCTCGCCGCACTTCGTAGTCGGCGATCTCCGGGACAACGACCGATGCGCCAATACGTACTGCCCTGAGAAGCCAGTGCGCGCAGGCCGCCGCCGCCGCCGACCCGCCGGGATTGGTTGCCAGACCGAGAGGACCGCTGTCGAGCAGAATGGTCCGACTCACCAACTCTTGTCCTTCAACTCCTTGGGAAAGAGCTTGCGGTCCGACAAGCGATTCTCGTCTAGGGCGCGGATGAGGTGCTCGACCGTATCCCGTTGCTCCTGAGCGTTTTCGCCCCCCATCCACGACTCGATCAGACCGCTGAGGTCCCCCGCACCGGCATCTCGATACGCGCCTGCACCGGAGATGTCCGCGAGTTCCGGGTTGGTGAGGTAGAGCCCACTCTTGGCGCAAAGCAGCCAAATGGCGTTGTCCACGAAGACGACGTGCTTATTCGTGGCCTCCGCGATTTCTCGAACCGCCTTCATCGCCCACAATTGTCTCTTTGTGGTCGGATTCGGTGCTGCCCTGGCGTTCTTATCCTCTTGCGTTTTCGACCGACCCTTGAAGTCGACGACCCCGAAGGAGCCTACCGCCCGCATGATGTGGCGGTCGGGCTTGGCTACGTCGAAGCCCAGATTCTTTAGTGCCTCCGCAGCCAAGGCTACGCCGAGCGTCGGCAGCTTGTATGCGCCCGCCGTACCGAGGCGCAAGGCGGCAAGAATCGGGTCCGCCCTGCAATCGTGCACCAGAGATGTGAAGTAGCTCTCCGCGGTTCCGTGACTCTTGCAGTGTTCGAGAAGTATCCGGGCGGCGCCTGCGAGGCCGACCAGATTTGCGTCGAGCGCCATCGACCCCGCCCGTCGATCCCGGAACCATGGAGGGAAACGGTTACCGATCTGAGCGTCCGTCAGCCCGGCGTACCATTTCAGGTTGAATCCGCGAAAGAGGCGCGACAGATCCTCTTGAATCTGCTCGATCTTCGCCCAGTTCGTGTGAGCGGACAGGACGGCCATGACGAGCGCTTCGAACACCTCGTCGTCGTCCCATGGTCGGCCCGCCAGCCTCCGGTCTACCGCCGCCAACTGGCCCATCGCATCGATCCGTTCCCGCCATTCCGGCAGTCGTCCATCGAGACAGGCCTCGATTGCCTTCCAAAGGGTCCGGTGGTCCGTCGATGCGGGTTTCACAATGGCTCTCGAAATTCGTCCGGTAGTAGCTGACATGGTTCGCTGGCTGCGCGACCCGACAAGGTTATCGACAATCGGGATGGACGTGTCCAACCGTTTTGCCCGACCGCTCCTGTGTTATCGGCTCATACGACCTGATTACGTAATGGCTCACCGGCGGCGAGGCGGCGACAGTTGTCGAGCGCGACTTCGAGGCTGCGCTCGATGGTGTCCATGGTGAGCCAAGCGACATGCGGTGCGAGCGCCACGTTGTCGAGGCCGAGCAATGGGTTATCCGCCGCCACCGGCTCGCGCGCGAAGACGTCGAGCCCGGCCGCCCTGAGCCGCCCGCTTGAAAGCGCCCCAGCCAGTGCCGTCTCGTCGACCAGGCTGCCACGGGCGGTGTTGACCAGGACCGCGCCCGGTTTCATGCGGGCCAGCGCCGCCTCGTCGATCATGCCGATGGTTTCCCGGGTTTCCGGGACGTGGAGCGAGATGATGTCGGACTCGTCCAGCAGCACGGGGAGCGTCCGCCATCCGGCGAGGCCCTCGGCTTGCGGTTTCGGGGTGCGGGCGGTGTAGACCACGCGTGCGCCCAGCGCCCTCAGCACCGGGGCGAGCGCCCGGGGCACCGCGCCGAAGCCGATCAGGCCAACGGTCCGCCCGCCGATCTCGCCCAGACTGTCCTGCACGGCACTGTCCATCTCCCAGCCTTTGCCTTCCCTCGTCGCGCGTCCGAATACGGGAAGCCGGCGCAGCGCCGACAGCATCAGGGCGAGGGTCATCTCCGCGACCGCCGGGGTGTTGGTCCCCGGCATGTTGCACACCCGGACGCCTTGGGCGCGGGCGGCTTCGAGGTCGATGGTGTTGACGCCGACACCGATTTTCTGGATCAGCCGCAGCCGGGGCGCGGCTTCGATGTCGGCCGCCGAGACCGGACGCAGAACGTGCCAGAGCACCTCGGCGTCCTTCATCAGGGTCCGAAAGCGGGCATCGTCGGCCTCCCCGCAGGCGGCGATCTCGATCCCGTCCACCGCGATTTCGGCCAGGCGCCGGGCGAGCGCCGGGCCGGTGTCGTAGTGAAAGATCACCCGCATCGCGCGCCCCAGGGAAACTCCGCCGCCGCCGGCAACCGGCCGCCGTTCGGCAAGGTCTCGGCGATTCGCAGCCCCTCGTTCCACTTGGCGGTGCGTTCTCCATGGGCGATCGAGCCGACCTTGAGCTGGTTAACGCCCCAGCCGAGCGCGAGATGAACGATCGTCACGTCCTCGGATTCGCCCGAGCGTGCCGAGACCACGGCGCCGTAGCCTGCCGCGCGCGCCGCCTCCAGCGCCTCCCGGCATTCGGTGAGCGTGCCCGCCTGGTTGGGTTTGAGCAGGACCGCGTTGCAGGCGCCGGCCGCCGCCGCCGCCGCCACGCGGCTCGCTTCGCTTACCAGAGCGTCGTCGCCGACGATCTGGACGCGTGCGCCGTGGGCGCGGGTGAAGGCGGCGAGCCCGTCGATGTCGTCCTCCGCCAGCGGATCCTCGACCGAGACGATCGGGAAGCGTTCGATCCAGCCGCCCAGCATTTCGCACATCCCGTCGGTGTCGAGCGTCCTGCCGTCGCGGGCGAGGCGGTAGCGGCCGGGTGCGCCGAACTCGGACGCCGCGACGTCGAGCGAAATGGCGACCTGCTCCCCCGGCACCAGCCCGGCGCGTTCGGTGGCTTCGACAAGCGTCTCAAGCGCCTGCTCGTTGCCGTCGAAGGCAGGCCAGAAGCCACCCTCGTCCGCGGTGCCGGCCAGGAGCCCGCGCTCGGCCATGATCGCCCCGGCCGCGCGGTAAATTTCCGCCGTCCAGTCGAGCGCTTCGGCGTACTCGGACGCGCCCACCGCGATAACCATGAAATCCTGGATGTCGACCCTCCGCGCGGCGTGCGCGCCGCCGCCGAAAATCTGGATCTCGGGCAGCGGCATGACCGGCTCCGCATCGCCGGCCAGATAGCGCCAGAGCGGCTCCCCTTGCGCCGCGGAAGCCGCATGAGCGACGGCCATCGACGCGGCGACCAGCGCATTGCCACCGAGCCTCGATTTGTCCGCCGTGCCGTCGAGCGCGATCAGGCGCCGGTCCGCTCCTTCCTGGTCGCCGGCATCGAGCCCTTCGAGCCCGGCGGCGATTTCCTCGTTCACGCCCGCGACGGCGCGCTCGACGCCGAACCCGCCGAACGCATTCCCGCCATCCCTGAGGTCCACCGCCTCGCCACTTCCCCGCGAGGCGCCGGCGGGAGCGATCGCGCGGCCGCGCGCGCCGTCCGAGAGCGCGACCTCGACCTCCACGGTCGGCCGGCCGCGCGAATCCCACACCCGACGGCCCGTCACGGTGGAGATTTCTGTCGCGCTCAAAGGCCGAGCTCCGCCGCCCAGGCCGCGCGCACCGCGTCCAGACGGTCCAAGGGCGCTTCCAGCAGCGCGCGCGCGACGCGGCGAACGTGGGCCTTGTCGGTTTCCTCCGTCACGTATTCGACCGGCGACTTGCCGTCGATACGCGCGAGGAACAGCCCCGCCAGAAGGGGCGCCGCGCGGGCTTCCAGCGCCTCGGGAGGCTCCCAGGCGATGCCGTCGAGATAGGTCCGCGCCAGAACGGCGAAGCAGTCAAGGAAAACGGGCGCGGCCTCCGGCGTCCACAGGCATTTGAGCAGCAGGTGGTTGAGGCAGAAGGCGAGGTCGAAGGCAGGGTCTCCGTACCACGCGCACTCGGCATCGAGGAACACCGGCCCCCGCGGCCCGATCAGGATGTTCTTGGGGCTCACGTCGCCGTGCACCAGGGCGAGCCGCGTCGCCGCCGTCCTTTCCACGATCTCCGTGAGTGTCGGAGCAAGGTCGGGATGGGCGCGCGCGGCGGTCTCCAGATAGGGTTCGAGGCGGATGGCGTGGAAAATGTCATCCGACGCGAAGCGCCTCGCGATGTCGTCCCGCTTGGCGGTCGCGGCGTGTATGGCGACGAGCGCGGCGGCGACGCCTCTCGCGTCCTGTGTCTCGGCCCGGCCCTGGCGCAGTTTCTCCTTCCACAACGGGAATTCGCCCGGGTCGAGATAGTCCATCGCGATCAGACCGGCTTCCGGGTCTTGCCCCAGGAGTCGCGGCGCGGCGGCCGGGACGACCGCGCCGGCGGTCTCGATCCAGGCTGCCTCGAAGGCGTTGCGCGCGACCGGCGCCCACCAGTCGGCGGCGACCTTGAGCCGCGCCAAGGCGCGTTTGACGCAGACGGTGCGCCCGCCGAGCTCCACCTTCCAGATGTCCGAGGAAACCCCGCCCGGAAGCGCGGTTCCGCGTATCCCGACACTGTTCTCTGCGAGGCCGAGCCGTTCCAGCGCGGCATGTATGTCGTCGGGGAGTTCCCCGGTGCCGCAGGCCATTCCGCCTACCCCTGGCGCGGGATGCGCGTCTCGCGCCAGGCCCGGCGGAAGCGCAGGCGGCACTCGGCGGGATCCCAACTGCGCTTGTAGTCGGCTGGCGGGCCGGGCGCGACGCGGACGCAGACAAAGCGGGGTCCGGGAGCGTTCGCGAGAAACTCCGCGGCCGCGCGGAGCCCGGCGGCATCTGCGACAGCCATCGTCGAGGGGAGGCCCGCGCCTTCCGCCATCTTCGCGAGATCGGTGCGGCGCGCGGTGTGGCCGATCTGCCCGCCGGTCTCGCCGTGGCGGCCGTTGTCGATGCAGACGATGGAGAGGTTCTCCGGCATCGTCGAGGCGACGGAAGCGAGCGCGCCCGCGTTCATCAGCAGCTCTCCGTCGCCGGTGACGACCGCGACCTTTCTGTCGGGCGCCGAAAGCGCCATGCCGAGCCCCATCGGAACCGCCCCGCCCATCGCGCCGCCGAAGGCGAAAAGAGTGTCCGCCTCATCCGTCAGCGCCGCCGCATCCCGCGCCGAGCCGGCAAGCCCGGCCACCATCAGATAGTCGCCGGGCTCGGGGAACAGCGCGCCCAGCACGTCCCTGCGGTCGAGCGACGGTTCGGTCATGGTCCCCTTATCCCCTCAGAATGGCTTGGCGCCGAGGAATTTCTGCGACAGCACCAGGGCCACGCGCTGGCTGCCGCGCCAGGCCGCATCGACCGCCGCGCGCGCCGCCGGTTCGAGATCGGCGTCGTCGTCGACCCGGTAGGTCACCACGCCCATCGCCTCCAGCACCGGCTGGACGGCCTGCCCCATCGGGTACTGCCAGGGGTTCATCTCGCCGTAATCGCCCCGCATGGTCACGATCAGCAGCATCGGGAACCCGCCGCCCTTCGCAAGCGAGAGCATGTTGGGGCAATTGCCGACGCCCGAGGACTGCATGCACACGACCGCCCGGGCGCCGACCAGGTCCGCGCCCGCGGCGAGCGCGATCCCTTCCTGCTCGCTCGACAGCAGGACCGTTCGCGTGTCGTTATGGGCGTCCGCGAGGTCGACCAGCGCCCGGTTGCCGGCGTCCGGCACATAGGCGAACAGGCTCACCCCCGCCTCGACCAGGAGGTCGAAGACGCGTCGGGACCAGTCCGGCGGTTCGGGTCCGGCCACGCCGCGCCGCTAGCGGTTCATCCGCTGCTCGACCAGGTCGTCGACCACGGCGGGATCGGCGAGCGTGGTGGTGTCGCCCAGCTGGTCCTGCTCGTTTGCGGCGATCTTCCTGAGGATCCGGCGCATGATCTTGCCAGAGCGGGTCTTGGGAAGCCCGGGCGCCCACTGGATCAGGTCAGGCGTGGCGATCGGTCCGATCTCCTTGCGCACCCACAGGACGAGCTCGCGGCGCAGCTCGTCGGTCGGGTCCTCGCCGAGCACCAGGGTCACGTAGGCGTAGATCCCCTGCCCCTTGATGTCGTGCGGATAGCCGACGACGGCGGCCTCGGCGACCTTGCCGTGGGCGACCAGCGCGCTTTCGATCTCGGCGGTGCCCAGCCGGTGCCCGGAGACGTTGAGCACGTCGTCGACCCGGCCGGTGATCCAGTAATAGCCGTCCTCGTCCCGGCGGCAGCCGTCGCCGGTGAAGTAGCGGCCGGGATAGGTCGAAAAATAGGTCTCGACGAAGCGCTTGTGGTCGCGGAACACGGTCCGCATCTGTCCGGGCCACGAATCGGCGATGCACAGATTGCCGGCGCAGGCGCCCTCCATCGGGTTGCCCTCGGCGTCGACCACCTCCGGCCGGACGCCGAAGAAGGGACGCGTCGCCGAGCCCGGCTTGAGCGGCGTCGCGCCGGGCAGCGGGGTGATCAGGATGCCGCCGGTCTCGGTCTGCCACCAGGTATCGACGATCGGGCAGCGCCCGTCGCCGACCGTGTTGTAGTACCAGAGCCAGGCCTCCGGGTTGATCGGCTCGCCCACCGTGCCGAGCAGGCGGATCGAGGATCGGTCGGTCGCCTTCACCGGGCCGTCCCCCTCGCGCATCAAGGCGCGGATCGCGGTCGGGGCGGTGTAGAAGATGTTGACCTTGTGCTTGTCGCAGACCTGCCAGAAACGCGACGCGTCCGGGTAGTTGGGCAGCCCCTCGAACATCAGCGTGGTCGCGCCGTTGGCGAGCGGGCCGTAGATGATGTAGCTGTGCCCGGTGATCCAGCCGACATCGGCGGTGCACCAGTAGACATCGCCGTCGTGGTAGTCGAAGACGTACTCGTGCGTCATCGAGGCGTAGACCATGTACCCGCCGGTGGTGTGCAGCACCCCCTTGGGCTTTCCGGTCGAGCCCGAGGTATAGAGGATGAAGAGCGGGTCCTCGGCGCTCATCTCCTCGGCGGGGCAGTCTTCCGATGCCGCCGCCATCGCCTCGTCGTACCAGACGTCGCGGCCGTCCTCCCAGCCCACCGCGCCGCCGGTATGGCGGACCACGATGGATTTCTCGATCGACGGGCAGGATTCGAGTGCCTTGTCGACATTGCCCTTGAGCGGGATCAGGCGGCCGCCGCGGACTCCCTCGTCGGCGGTCACGACGATGTTGGAATCGCAATCCTGGATGCGGCCCGCGATCGAATCCGGCGAGAACCCGCCGAAGATGACCGAGTGGATCGCGCCGATCCGCGCACACGCCAGCACCGCGACCGCGATCTCCGGGATCATCGGCAGGTAGATCGTGACCCGGTCGCCCTTCTTCGCGCCCTGGGCCTTGAGCACGTTGGCGAATTTGCACACCTCGCGGTGCAGCTCGTTATAGGTGATGCGTTTCGACTTCGCGGGGTCGTCGCCTTCCCAGATAATCGCGGTCTGCTCGCCGCGGGCCGACAAATGCCGGTCGAGGCAGTTCGCCGAAGCGTTGAGCGTGCCGTCGTGGTACCAGCGGATGCTGACGTCGCCCGGCCCGTAGGACACGTCCTTGACCTGGGTGTAGGGCTCGATCCAGTGGATGCGCCTGCCGTGTTCGCCCCAGAACGCCTCCGGATCCTCGATCGAGCGTCGGTACGTCTCTTCGTAGGCGGCCCGGTCGACATGGGCGCGCTCGGCGACGCTGTCCGGAACCGGGAAGAGCTCGTTATCGGCCATGGCCGTGACCCCCTGATCGTGGCGCGGCGATTATGGAGTCGATCCCGGAGGGTGACAAGAAGACCGGCCCTTCGATGTGCGGCTTCGCCGCTACTCAGGATGAGGAGAAAGGAAAAATGTCCTCATCCCGAGCAGGCCCGAAGGGCCGTATCGAGAGGCGCCCCCTCAGCCCTCCACCACCATCCCGCCGGCCACCGTCACCGGTACACGGCGTAGCGCGCTGCCGAGGCACGGGCCGGCGAGGCATTCGCCGTCCTCGATGCGGAATTGCGCGCCGTGGGTGGAGCACTGGATGACCGATTTGTCGACGCTCAGGAACACGTCCGGGCGCCAGTCGAGCGGCACGCCCTGGTGCGGGCAGGCGTTGACGTAGCCGCGGACTCCCGCGCCGCGGCGGATCACGAAGATGCGCCGCCCGTCGTCGAGAACGAACCCCTTGCCGCCCGGATCGTCTATGTCCCCGAGCGCGCAGAGGACCGTCCGGCTCACGCCTCGACGCCCGCCATCTTGCAGAGCAGCGCCCATTCCTCGTCGGCGACCGGGCACACCGAGAGCCGCGACTGGCGCACCAGCGACATGCCGGAAAGCGCCGGCTCGGCCTTGATGTCGGCGAGCGTCACCGGCGATTTCACCGGCATCAGCGCCTTCACGTCGACCATGCCGAAGCGGCCCTTGGAATCGGTCGGGTCGGGGTAGTGCTCGCGCACGATCTCGACCACGCCCACGATCTCGCGCGCATTCACCGAGTGGTAGAAGAACCCGCGGTCGCCGACCTTCATCGCCTTCATGTTGTTGTCCGCCTGGTAGTTGCGGACCCCGTCCCATTCGGCGGCGCCGGCCTTGACCTGGTCGTCCCACGACCACGCGCCCGGCTCCGACTTGAACAGCCAATACGCCATGTCATCCCTCCCCGTTCGACTCCGTCCCGCGACCGGCGCCCATCATGCCTCGGCGCGGCGCGGCCTGGCGAGCAATCCGGCGATCGCCGCGTCGATTTCGGCGCCGCCATGGAGAATCGTCTCCACCGCCTCGGCGATCGGCATCTCCACGCCGTGCCGCCGGGCCAGCCGGACCAGGGCGGCGCTGGTCGGCACTCCTTCCACCACCGCGTCCTCGCCGGGGGACCCGCCGGCGCCGAGCGCGACCCCGTGGCTGTAGTTGCGCGAGGTCCGGCTGGCGCAGGTGAGCGTCAGGTCGCCGAGCCCGGCGAGCCCCATCATGGTTTCCGCCCGGCCGCCGCGGGCGCGCGCGAGCCGCGTCATCTCGACGAGCCCGCGGGTGATCAGCGCCGCGCGCGCGTTCTCGCCGAGCCCGCGCCCCTCGGTTATGCCGCAGGCGATGGCGAGCACGTTCTTGACCGCTCCGCCGATCTCCGCGCCGGCCACGTCGTCGGTGTGATAGGGCCGGAAGGCCGGCGTCGCCAGCGCGGCCGCCAGCGCCTCCGCCGTCTCGACGTCGCGGCAGGCGAGCGTCACCGCGGTCGGCTGCCCGCGCGCGACCTCGGCCGCGAAGGTCGGCCCCGACAGGATGGCGGCCGGGTTGCCCGGAAGCGCCTCGCCGACGACCTCGCTCATGGTCTTCGCGGTCTCCCGCTCGATCCCCTTGGCGCAGACCGCGACCGGCACCGAGGGCGCGAGATGGGGGGCCAGGAGCGCGCAGGTTTCGCGCACCGCCTGGGCCGGCACGGCGAGGAGCAGCGCATCCGCGCCCGCCGCTTCGGCCGGATCGGCGGTCGCCGCGATCCTCCGGTCGAGTTCGATGTCCGTCAGATAATCGGGGTTGCGGCCGGTTTCGGCGATGGTCCGGGCCACGCTTCCCCGCCTCGCCCACAGCACGACCTCGCGCCCGGCCTCGCGGGCGACGACGGCGAGCGCGGTGCCCCAGGCGCCGGCCCCGATAACGCCGATCCGCCTCACTGGCGTCCCGCCCGGCCGGTCAGAGGTCGCGATGCCTCCTCAGGAATTCCAGCACCGGCGGGTTGTAGTCCTCCGGCAGCACGATCGGCACGAAATGCCCGCCGCGTTCCAGCACCACCGTCTCGGCGTGCGGGATGCCGGCGGAAAGCTCTTCGGTCATGTGGATCGGCGTCACCATGTCGTCGCGCGCGACGATGATCTGGGTCGGCATGGCGATCTCGCCGATCCGGGCGCGGCGGTCGAAGGCCATGATCCCGTCGATCCGGCTGATCATGATCTCGACCGGCGCGGCGTTGGCGAGCGCCGCCTTCGCGCCCGCCGAAATCGCTTCGTCGTTCTGCGCCACCCAGAAGGGCGGGTTGAGCACCAGCGCGGTCATTTCGCTGTAGCGCTCCAGCCCGAAGGTCTCGAGCAATGCCTTGCGCAGTTCGAAGGAGCGCCGGAAAAACGGGTCGCTCCCCGCCCAGGTGGCGCTCAGCCCGAGGGTCTTGAGCCGGTCGGGACGGTCCTGGGCGATGGTCTGGCCGATCGCCCCGCCGGTCGAGTGGCCGACGAAATGGGCCCGGTCGATATCGAGCGCGTCCATCAGCCGGAGCACGTCGGCGGCCATCTGGTCGACGGAGTACTCGATCGTAGAATGGGTGCTCTGGCCGGCTCCCCGGTGGTCGTGGATGATAACCCGGAAGTCGTCCTTGAACGCGTCCACCTGTCTGGCCCAGAACGACCCGTTGCCGCCGAGCCCCGGCACCAGCATCAGAGGCGGGCCTCTGCCCGCCTCCTCGTAATGGATCTCCGCGTCGCCGATATCGACCTTCGGCATCTAGGCCTCCGCGGCCGCGTTCATGCCGCTCCGGCTGTCGATCGCGTCGGTGTCGACCGGGCGCGCGAAGGGTTCGGGCGCGGGCTCGCCCTCCTCGCGCGGCCGGCCGATGACCTCGAAGAACTCCTCCAGTCCCGCCGGCGCGATCGCCCAGACCATCACCAGGTCCTCGTCGGTCTCGTTGATGATCTGGTGCTTGACGTCGTAGCCGAGGAAACAGGTCGTGCCGGGGACCATCGGGTGCGGAACGCCGTCGACCTTCACGGTGCCCCGCCCCGAGAACCCGACCAGCATCTCGATCTGGTCGTCATGGCTGTGCTCGCGCACGTAGCTTCCCGGCGCGATGGTCTGGAAGCCCAGCGACATCCCGTCGAACTTCGTCTCGCCCGGTATCAGCCTCGGCTCCGCGAAGCCGTTGGCCGGCACCGGCTGCCAGTACGAGCGGCCCTCGCCCGGCTGCAGCACGATCCCGCGGCCGCGGGCGGGTTCGGATTTCTGCATCTTTCGCTCCCAGGATGTGATTTCTGCCCCGACTCTAGCGCGAACCCGCGGTTTGCCAAATGTCTTATTCGGTGCGGGTCGGGAGAGAGGCGGACCCACGATGCACCGATCGTCTCGGTACAAAGGACCGGCGAGTACAAGCCGTGGGAACAGCGAAGCGTTAACCTTGCAAATCCGGCACTCCGTTCCATGATTGCAAGGATGATCCCCCCGCAAATGGCAGGTCGTGGCGGCCTGCCGTTCGCCCGGCTGTCGCCCCGGATCAAGTCCGCTGCTGTCCGGTTTAGCTTTCATGGGCTGGGTGCGGGGCTTGAGTACGAGCGGATTTCCGACGCTCCGATGTCACCTCGGACACGAATTGCGGCACGCCTGCATCTCCTGCCCCTGTCCCCGGTGTCGCACCGGTTTCCCCCACACGTCATGCCCGGAACAAGTCCGGGCATGACGACAAAGAGGGGCGTGCCGGAGAACGCCCACACCGCCCGACCCTGACCCGCCCTTCGGCGCGGAGCCTCCAACGCCTGATCCGAACAGCAGTGGATCAAGTCCGGGGTGACAGCGGAGTCCGGGAATGTCGGAAGCCCAGATGCGCTGGCCCCGATTGCGGTTATTTCTCCATCGGGAGGCTCGGATCGGAAAGGCCGCCGGGACCGTCCGGCTCTCGCATATCATTCCGGAGCTGCAATCGTAGGTTGAATATAGAGAATGCACCGCCGGCTTTCCAGTCCGCCGCGGCCCGGAGCTCCCTCCCTGCGTCACCGCCCCAACCGGCCTTGCCGTCTATTTCTTCATGTCCGCGACCATAATCTCGATGCGTTGCAGTGCGTCGCGGGCGCTCGCCGCCTCCTCGCGGATGGTCCGGAGCGTGTCCTCGCCGCCGCCGGCGGTCGAGACCTCCAGCCGCGCGTCCTGCAGGTTGTTGATCACCACCGCGATCACGAGGTTGATCATGATCACCGCGGCCAGCATCACGAACGAGACGAAGAACAGCCAGGCCATCGGGTGGAGCTCCATCGCGGTGTACATCACGTCCGTCCAGTCCTCGAGCGTCATCACCCGGAACAGGGTGAGGAGGCCGATGCCGAGCGACCGCCAGTGGGTCGGGTCGTGGTTTTGGAAGAGATGCACGCCGGCGACCGCGTAGACGTAGTAGAGCACCGACAGGAGCAGCATCACGTTGCCGAGCCCGGGAAGCGAGCGGATCAGGGTGGACACGATCAGGCGGAGCTGGGGCAGGACGGTCGCCACGCGAAGCACCCGGAGCAGCCGGGCAAGCCGCGCGATCAGCGCGAAGTCGCCGGTTTCCGGCAGGAAGGCCAGCGCCAGGACCACGAAATCGAACAGATCCCAGCCGTTCCCGAAATAGCGTCCGAAACGCGGCGCGACGGCGGTGAGCTTGATCGCGGCCTCGACCGTGAAGACGGCGAGCGCGATGTCGTAGGCGAGCAGGATCGCGCGGCCCCATTCGGCGCCCAGCGACCGGCTTGTCTCAAGCCCGAGCCCCAGCGCGGTGATCAGAATCATCGCGATAATCAGGATGTTGAAGCTGCGCGCGTCGGCGATGCGCGCGCAGACCCGGGTCAGTCGATCCATGCGCAGGGGCTCCCGTCCTCGAACTCGGCGGCCGTTTATTCGCGCACCGCGCCGCCCGCCGCAAGGGTTCCGGGGCGTGGACCGCGACCCGAGACACGGATTTCAGCACGCCGGTATCCCTCCCACCGTCATGCCCGGACTTGTTCCGGGCATGACGAGAAGGAGGGGAGTGCCGGAGGACGCCGACACCGCCCGACCTTGTCCCCGACCATCGGCGCGGAGCCCCCCAACGGCTGAACCGGACAGCAGTGGAACAAGTCCGGGGTCCGGGGAGGCAGTCCGGAACGGTTGCCCTGGACCCCCGATCTCCGCTTTACCCCGTCCGGGGTGACACCGATGGGGGCCGCGCCGTTTCCTCGCTCAACGTCCCGACCCCCTCGCCAAAGCCGGGCGGCTTTGCTCATATAGCGTACGGACTCACGACGGAACCGGGCGGCGGACCATGACGATCATCTCGGTCGAGGGCTTCATCGACACCCATGTCCATACCGGCCCGGCGCCGTTCCGCCGGATCGGCGACTCGATCGACGTGGCGCGCTGGTGCCGCGAGGCCGGAATGCTGGGGATCGTGGTGAAGAGCCATTTCGAGGCGACGATCGCCAAGGTCTACCACGCCCGCAAGGAGGTACCCGATCTCGGCCTCTATGCCGGGATCGCGCTCAACCGGGGGGTCGGCGGGATCAACCCGGGCGCGGTCGAGCAGGCGCTCAAGCAGGACGCCAAGGTGGTCTGGATGCCGACCATCGACGCGGAAAACCACGTCCGGGTGTTCGGCGCGCCGGGCGCGTTCGGGGCGATCGGAGCCGGCAGCTACGCCAACGAGTCGAAATACGGCATCGACGGCACCTATACCGTGCTCGACGGCGGCGCACTCACGGCCGACGCGAAGACCGTGATCGACATCGTCGCCGATTACGGCGCGGTGCTGGCGACCGGGCATCTGAGCGAGGCCGAGATCCGCGCCGTCGTCGATTACGCGCTCGGGCGCGGCCACGGGCGGATAATCGTCACCCACCCGGAGATGCAGTGCCCCGACCTCTCCATCGAGGCCCAGATCGAGCTCGCCGGCGCCGGCTGCCTGATGGAGTATTGCGCGGTCAACTGCATGCCGATGTTCCAGTCGGTCACCTCGGATCAAATGAAAGAGGCGATCGACGCGGTCGGGCCGGAGAACGCCGTCATCGCCACCGACTCCGGTCAGCCGTTCAGCCCGAAACTGCCCGACATGTTCCGCAGCTTCGCCCAGGTGCTGCACGAGAAGGGGGTGTCGCTGGACGCCATCGCCACGATGGCGATCCGCAACCCCGCGCGGCTGCTCGGCATCGAGCCCCGCAACACGGAGGTGGTGCCGATGGACGAGCTGTTCGGGGTGGCGCAGGAGTAAGGGGCGGAGACCCCGGTCCCGGCGAAACGTCCGGACCGATTCGGCAACGGGGGAATGCGCGCCCCCGCGATCCCCGAAGTCAGTCCAGGTAATCCGCGATATCGACCTCGTCCCATCCCCTGGGCCAGACACGGTCGAAGTCCGACGGTTCGAGGCGGCTCTTCACCGTCGCGTCTATGGCCATCTTGCCGGAGACGCGGTTGAACGGATCGCCGGGGATGGGCGTGGCCGACGGGTCGCCGGGATGCCCGCGGGTCCGGGCCACGATGCTGGTATCGATCGCGGGGTCGGATCGCGTGGCGATCGCGTGATAGACCGAGCCCGGGTCGTCTAGGTCGGTGTCCTCCGAAACCGCGACGGCAAGCTTGGCGTTGTTGTAGGGCGTGCTCATCGCCGTCAGCAGCGCATCGGTCACGACGCCTTCGCGCGGGGTTCCGGCAATCTTGACGATGCACGACATCGCTCCGCCCCAGGTGGGAAAGCGGACATCGACGACCTCCACGCCCATCTCGCAAAGGCGGTTGTAGAGCACGGCTTCGTGACACAGCCGCGGCAATATCTGGTGGTCGGTTTCGGGGACGGTCTGCACCGCCCGGTAGATCGGCCGGTCCCGGCGCATCGTGATCGCGGTGAAGGTCACCGGCGGTTGCGGCGCCCTGGCGGGGATGCCGTACATCTGCGGGTTGGGGCCGCAATCCATCACCGAGGTCTCGCCGAGCCGCAAGAGGCCTTCGACCACGATCTCCGCCATCGCCGGAACCGTGAGGTCGATGGTCTCGCACGGCACCATCTCGACGTCCTGGTCCATGACGGTGCCGAACATGTCGGTTTCGCCCCACGAGTCCATGTGCACGCCGGCATAGTTGCCCATGATCTCGTAGGCCGGCGGCACGCCGGCGACGAAGGCGATCGGCACCTCGGTCACACCCATTTCCCGGTATCGCTGGAAAATGACCGTCGTGTCGCGCGAGACGAACAGGCTGAACCCGGTATCGGGTCCGGTGATCGTGGTCAGCGCGTTCATCACGTTGTAATGACCGGTCAACGGATCGCGCACCCAACTCATGCAGGTCATCATGGGGTTGGGGTCGGCGTCGGACTGGTAGCAGATCGGCAATCGGCGGATGTCGACGTCGCCGCCGGTGAGAACCACTTCCTTGACCGGACCGGTCGCCACGTCGACCGTCCCGCGCGGCGGCTGGCGCAGCCTGTATGCGAGGGTCTTCAGAAACTCGTCCTCGGCGACGCCGAGCGCGCGGGCCTGCAGATTGCGGTTCTTGACCAGGATGTCGACCACCCGGAACCCGGGCTTTTCGACGATGTTCTCGAACAGGATCGGATTTTCGCTCTGCGCGGCGACCGCGCCGATATGCTCGATGCTGACCGGCTTCGTGACGACGGTGACGACGTCCTCGTTGGTCTTCAGGAACCCGCGCAGGTCCTTGTCCAGAACGAAATTCCGGCCCTCTCTGGGTACCGGCGCATCGGGCAGGTCGGGCTTGCCTCGGATCGGTGCGCGCATGCGTCCTCCAGGAAATTCCACGGGCCCGCGCATGAAGCCGACACGGTCATACGAGGTCAAGCCGTCCCGCCGGCCCCGCCCACGGCGTTTCGGGCCCGAACGGAAGCGGGGCCGTTCCCCTTCGCGGTCGTATGACCGCCGATTACTTGCGGTCCCGGTCGTGGCGTTTTACGAGGTCCTTTCCGTGGTTACGAGCCATAACGCAGGATTATCCCGTTTCCTTCCCGCTGCCAGCGAATACTTCGTGGCAGGCCGTGGATAGTGTGGGATCGTTTTCGTGCCGGGCGGACGTCCGGCGCGTTTCAGGCATCGTTTCAAGCATGGAGTCCGCCTGCCGCAAGGGGCAGGCCGGGACAGGGAGTTTTGGAGATGACGAAGAAGATTCTCTCGGCGCTGGTCGCGGTCGTCGCGACGGCGGGCGTGGCCAATGCCGATCAATATTTGCAGGCGTCCTCGTCGGTCACCCAGTGCCCGGGCAAGTCGCCCACGCTGGTGGAGATGGATATCGTCGATGCGGCCAACGGCGTCACGCTGGCCAAGAACAAGATCGCCGTCGGCGAGGCCGGGCCCTATCTGATCGTCGCCGCGCCGCAGGTCGGGCGCGAGGGCGGCGGGCCCTATGGCTGCTTCGATCTGTGGCTCAGGATCAACGGCAAGGACGTCGCCAACTCCAACGTGCAGCTCTGCCAGGACGAAGGCAGCCGGGCCAAGGACGTCATAATCTCGCAGGGCATCGTGCCGATGAAGGCCGGCGACGCGCTGACGGTGATGATGTCGGCGTCGAACCCGGCGGCGAAGATCTGCATCGAGGCGATCCGCCCCAAGGGCGAGCCGCTGGTGCCGGCGATCATCTTCTCGATGATCAAGTAGCGCGGCGCTACTCCGCCGCCGCGGGACGGGACGCGGCGGCCTCGATCCTGGCGATCGTCTCGTCGACGGTGATCACCTGGGCGAAGCACGCGCCCAGCGTGGTCAGCGTCGCCTTCTGGATCTCGTCCTTGGTGAGGTCGCCCATCGCGAAGGTGGACGTGCCGTCCGACAGGAAGAAGACCCGGAAGTCGCGTACATTGGCCTCGCGCGCCGTGGTCTCGCAGCACACGTTGGTGGCGATGCCGGTGACGACGACGGTGTCGATGCCGCGCCCGCGCAGCACCATTTCGAGGTCGGTGCCGTGGAAGGCGCCGAAGCGCGGCTTGTCCAGGAGGATGTCGCCGTCCTCGACCGAGAGCCCGTCATGCAGCGCGGCCGAATGCGAGCCCTTGTCGATCATCCCCTCGCGGACCGGCGGGATCAGCTCGCCCATCACGCCGATATTCGAGCCGTCCGGGCGCACCACGTGGCTGCAATGGACCACCGCGATGCCCGCCGCGCGGCACACCGCCGCCAGCCGGTTGATGCGCTCCTGAAGCTCCAGCCCGTCGGGCGCCGAGACCGGATAGCCGTGGACGAAGCAGTTCTGCATGTCCACGTTGATCAACGCCATGCGCTCCGGCACCACCGGAAATTCCGCGCCGAACATGGGTTTTCTCCTTTGGGGGCGTGTGGATTAGGACGCTAGCAAGCGGGCGGGGGGCGGACAAGGTTGGGGATTTCGCATCTTGCGAACGTCAGACATCGGGAATTGGAAGGAGCCATTGCCCATATAGCAAATTAGCGATACCATGACGGCCGATGGAGTGGAGCGTCGAGACTCTCAACGAGACTGTAGATAGGGAACTCGACGCGCTGCCGGTGGACATGCGGGCGCGTTTCGCGCGGATTTGTCAATTGATCATGTCGGTCGGCCTGGAACGCATGGGCGCTCCGCATGTACGGCATTTGTCAGGGCCGGTGTGGGAAATGCGGCTGAGCGGGCGGGACGGTATCTCCCGGGCACTCTATGTCGCTTCCGCTGACAGGCGGGTTGTGGTCGTTCGGGTTTTTGTAAAGAAGACCCGGCGAACGCCGCGTCGGGAGATCGAACTGGCCCTGCGGCGGGCGAAGGAGGCGATGACATGACCAAGGTTGGCGATCTGCACGAAAAATGGAGCGAGGACCCGGATTATCGCGCGGCCTATGACCGCCTCGGCCCGGAGTTCGAAGTGGCCCGCGCGCTGATCGAGGCGCGAAGCCGCGCCGGGCTCACCCAGAGCGAGCTGGCCGAACGCATGGAAACGACGCAATCTGTGGTGGCTCGGCTCGAGAGCGGCCGGGCGCTCCCGTCCACCAGGACGCTGGAGAAATTCGCCCGGGCCACCGGCACGCGGCTCCGCATCGCCTTCGATCCGGCGTGAGGACGGGACCGAGATGACCGGACAGGGCAAACCGCTGGCTCCGGAGCAGATCGCAAAGGTGAAGGACGAGGACATCGACTTCAGCGACATCCCGGAACTGGACGAGGGGTTCTTGCGCGAGGCGGAGTTGGTGAAGCGCGGCCCTACCGACCGGATCGCCATTCGCGGCAGATGAAGCCCGAGGTGAAATAGTGCGGCAGGCGGTTTCAATGCCCGGATGGGCGCCCGCCCGCCGCTTCCCTACCGACCGCCCGGCAGAGCCCCCTCCAACCCCAATAGAAACCGCTTCGTCTCCGCCCCGCCCTGGCCTGAGTAGCCGCCGATGGCGCCGCCCGCGCCGACGATGCGGTGGCAGGGTATGACGATCGGGATCGGGTTGCGGCCGCAGGCGTTGCCGACCGCCTGGGCGCCCGAGCCGATGGCGCGGGCGGTTTCTCCGTAGCTGCGGGTCTCGCCGTGCGGGATCCGTTGCATGGCCCGCCATACCTTGCGGTCGTGCCCGGTGCCTTCGGGCGCCACGGGCAGGTCGAAGCTGTACAGGTCCCCCGCGAAATAGGCCGCGAGCTCGGCCGCCGCTTGTGCCAGCAGGTTCGATTCGTCCTCGCGCGCCGCCCGTCCCCAGCGGAGCCCGGTGAGCGCGCCGTCCCCGCTGACCAGGGTCAGGGGGCCGAGCGGCGACTCGACGGTCCGCTCCACCGCCCTACCCCCTCGCCATCGCCGCCCGCAGCTCCTCCGCCTCGGTCACCGGCAATGAGCAGGTCTGGCCGACGCAGACATAGGCCGCCGCGCTTCCCTCGACCTGGCCCTTGCCGTGCGCCGGGTGGGATTGCGGCAGCTCCGTCCCCGGCGGGACCACCGTCACGACCCTTGCCACCGCCGGCGCGCGGATCGCGGCGGCGTGGAGGGTTTGCGTGTCGTCGGCCGCGCGGTCGCCGGCGATGACGACCTGCGCGCCCTCCGTCAGAAGCTCGCTCGCGTTCATCAGGGTGGCGAGCGGGAAGAAATTGCGGTTGATCTGGCCCGAGAACGCGGCGATCAGCGCCTCCGCCCGGTCGCGGTAGCGGGTCTCGCCGGTGACCAGCCAGAGCCTCGCCAGCACGTCCGCCGCGAGCCCGTTGCCGGACGGCGTGGCGTCGTCGTCGGCCGACTTGGTGCGGACGATCAGCGCCTCGGCGTCGTCGGCGGTGAGGAAATAGCCGCCCCCGTCGGCGTCCCAGTAATGCGCGTCGAGCGCGTCGACCCACGCCCGGGCCCGGGCGAGGCAGTCGCCGTCCCCGGTCGCCTCGTGCAGCGCGAGCGCCGCCCGCGCCATGCCTGCGTAATCGTCGAGCGTCGCGGAATGCCGGGTCCGCCCGTCGCGGTGCGAGTGATGCAGCCGCCCGCCTTCCTGCATGGTCCCGACGACGAAGCGGTACGCCGTCCGGGCGGCTTCGAGCCATTCGGGCTCGCCGAACACCGCGGCCGCGTTCGCCATCGCGCCGATCGCCAACCCGTTCCAGTCGGCGAGCACCTTGTCGTCCCAGCCCGGCCTTATGCGTCCGGCCCGGAGCTCGAGCAGGATTTCGCGGCAGCGCGCGAGCCGTTCTTCCTGCGCGTCGTCGAAGGGACCGGCGTCGTGGTTCCGGTTGAGGATCGCGGTCCCCTCCCAGTTGCCGCCGGCGCTCACGTCGTAGGCCGTCTTGAAGAGCGCCGCGTCGGCCCCGAGCGCCGCGTCGATTTCGGCCTCGGTCCAGACATAGAACTTGCCCTCGACGCCCTCCGAATCCGCATCGAGCGTGGCCGCGAATCCGCCGCCGTCGGCGATCATCTCGCGCAGCGTCCAGCCGATCGTCTCGCGGATCCGCGCCTCGTAGAGCGGCTTTCCGGTCTCCTTCCACGCGGCGACCAGGAGGTCGAGGATCTGCGCGTTGTCGTAGAGCATCTTCTCGAAATGCGGCACCAGCCAGCGCGCGTCGGTCGAATAGCGCGCATAGCCGCCGCCGAGATGGTCGTAGATCCCGCCCAGGCTCATCTTGTCGAGCGTCAGCAGCACCGCGTCGCGCGCCGCCTCGTCGCCGTTCCTGAGCCAGGCGCGCCACAGCAGTTCGAGCACGGACGGGTTGGGGAATTTGGGCGCGGTGCCGAGCCCGCCCTCCGTCATGTCGAACTGCCCGGCAAGCCTGTGCGCGGCCTCGTCGTTCACCGCGACCGGGACATGCGCGCCGGCTTCCGAGCGCGCCATCTCCGCGATGCGCTCGCGCAGGGCGTCCGCCGCCTCGCCCGCCTTCTCCGGCGTCTCGCGCCACACCTTGGCGAGCCCTTCCAGCACGTCGGCGAAGCCCGGCCGCCCCCAGCGCCCGGCCGGCGGGAAATAGGTGCCGCCCCAGAACGGCTCGCCGTCGGGCGTCAGGAACATGGTCAGCGGCCAGCCGCCCTGCTGGCCCATCATGTGCAGCGCCCGCATGTAGATGGTGTCGATGTCGGGTCGTTCCTCGCGATCGACCTTGACGTTGACGAAATACCGGTTCATCAGGTCGGCGATCTCGTCGTTCTCGAAGCTCTCATGCGCCATCACATGGCACCAGTGGCAGGCCGCGTAGCCGATGGACAACAGGATCGGCCTGTTCTCCGCCTTCGCCCGCGCGAGCGCTTCCGGCCCCCAGGGATGCCAATGGACCGGGTTGTCGGCATGTTGCAGCAGATAGGGGCTGGTCTCTTCCGCCAGGCGGTTCATCGGCTCATCCCGAGGGGGAAAGGGGCGGCCAGTGTGCCGTCGGCGTCGACGCGCGCGCAAGGCGGCGGCCGGGCTCCGCTTCCCGCGCCTGTTTTCCATCCGTCATGGTCGGCGAAGGCCGACCATCCACGAGTTTTTTCTTGCCGGCGCGGAAGAGCGAAAAACAAGACGTGGATGGTCGGCCTTCGCCGACCATGACGGGGGAGAGAGCGATGGCCGGCACCACCGTGTTCGCGCTGTCGACCGCGCCGGGGCGTAGCGCGATCGCGGTGTTCCGAATCACCGGGCCACGCGCGGGCGCGGCGCTCGAACTCCTGACCGGTCTCGCCGCGCCCGAGCCCCGGCGGGCGGTGCGCGTCGCGATCCGCGACCCCGATACCGGCGAGATCCTCGACGACGGGCTCGCGCTCCGCTTCCCCGCGCCGGCGAGCTATACCGGCGAGGACCTGGTCGAGCTCCACGTCCATGGCGGGCGGGCGACGGTCGAGGCGGTCGGGCTCGCGCTCGGGCGGATTCCCGGCCTGGTCCCGGCGGAGCCCGGCGACTTCACCCGCCGCGCCTTCCTTTCCGGCAAGCTCGACCTCACCCGGGTCGAGGCCGTCGCCGATCTGATCGACGCCGAGACCGAGGCGCAGCGCCGTCAGGCGTTGCGCCAGGCGGGCGGCGCTCTGGCGGCGCTCTATGACGGGTGGCGCGCCGACCTGATCGGCGCGCTGGCGCATCTGGAGGCGGTCATCGACTTCCCGGACGAGGATCTGCCGCCGGAGGTCGAGGCGGAGATCGCGGAAACCGTCGCCGCGCTCGCTTGCGGCGTCGCCCGCCATCTGGCGGATGCGCGGCGCGGCGAGCGGCTGCGGGACGGGGTCGCGGTGGCGGTGCTCGGCCCGCCCAATGTCGGCAAGTCGAGCCTGGTCAACGCGCTCGCCCGGCGCGACGCGGCGATCGTCTCCCCGCATGCCGGCACCACGCGGGACGTGATCGAAATCCGTCTCGACCTCGGCGGCTACCCCGCGATCCTGGCCGACACGGCGGGGCTGCGCGACGCCGCCGGGGCGATCGAGGAGGAAGGTATCCGCCGCGCGCTCGACCGCGCGGAGAACGCCGATCTCAGGCTGGTCATGCTGGATGCGCGCGCGCCCGAGCCCGATGCCGCGCTGGCCGGGCTGATCGACGGCGACGCGCTGGTGGTGCTCAACAAGACGGATCTCCGCGCCACCCCGCCGCCCGCCCGGGTCGCCGGCGCGGACGCGCTGCCCGTCTCGGTCTTGACCGGGGACGGGCTGGAGTCCCTGGTCGAGCGCCTCCGCCTCGCGGTCGAGGAACGCGCGGCCTCGGGCGCCTCCCCCGCCCCCACCCGGCTGCGCCACCGGCTCGCGCTCGAAGCCTGCCTGGCGGCGCTGGAGCGCGCGCGGGCGCAGCCGGTCGCCGAGCTCCGCGCCGAGGACCTCCGCGCCGCCGCCGCCGCGCTCGGCCGCATCGTCGGCCGCGTCGGGGTCGACGACGTGCTCGACGCAATTTTCAGGGACTTCTGCATCGGGAAATAGGCGGTCCTTCGGCAGGGGCTTATCCGGATAGCTTGACGGCGGTCGGTTCGCAGGGGGCGGTTCGGCCCCTCACCCCGACCCTCTCCCCCGCGGGGGAGAGGGAGACCCCTTGCCCGCTCCTCCTTACTTTCCCCCCTCCCGCTTGCGGGAGGGGTCGGGGGAGGGCGGACGCCGTTGAGCAACCGGATAGATGGGTGACACTACGGACCGGATACATAGGTAACAGTGTTCCCGGTTCGTTTGGCTTTCGCGCGGCCCGGCCGGGCGGCGGCGGCGGAGAAGCCTCCCTCGTCCGTCCTCAGCGATCCCCTTCCGGCCGATGGCGTCTGTCGAGCCCGTCGAGCAATTCGAGCCCGCGCGCCGCATCGCCCCGCGCGGCGCGCGCCCGGAAGCGCAGCTCGGTGTCGTGCTCGGCGAGCGCCCGCACCCACAGCTCCTGCATCAGCTTGTTGAGGCTGAGGCCGCGCTTGGCCGCCATCGCCGCCAGCCGGTCCGGCTGGGCGTCCGGAAGCCGGATCGTAAGGGTCGCCATGCCGGTGGTTCTCCTTCAGCCAGTCGGCGGGCAGGGGAAAAGTGAGGTCGCGCTTTCGAGCCGCCTGATCGTCTGCCGGATCGCCCTATGGTCCATAGAATTGAAGTCGTTCTCGAATTCGGCGCTCACGCTCTCGCATCAATCGGCTAGCGGACCCAACGGAAGCGCAGTATGTTCCGTCCTAGTGTCTTGTTTCAGAAATTACTAGTCAAGTTGTTGGGATTGTGATTCTGTGCGCCCCGGTTCACCGGGTTGGAGGCGCGGATGGCGCGGGGCAAGGCAGTAGCGATTGAACTGAGCGACGAGGAGCGGGTTGAGCTGGAGCGTCGGGTTCGGCGGCGCAAGTCGTCGCACGGGGCGGCGCGTCGGGCACGGATCGTGCTGTTGGCGGCGGACGGGCTGAGCAACCTGGCGATTGCGGAGAAGCTGGGGGTGTCGCGGCTGACCGTGGGCACGTGGCGTCGGCGCTTCGCCGGCAAGCGGCTCGACGGGCTCGCCGACGAGCCGCGCCCCGGCGCGCCCCGCAAGATCGGCGACGACAAGATCGCCGAGGTGGTGACGCGGACGCTGGAGACGGCGCCCGACGATGCGACCCACTGGAGCCGCCGCTCGATGGCCCGGGCCACCGGCATCTCGGCGACGACGGTTCACCGCATCTGGGGCGCCTTCGGCCTGCAGCCGCACCGGGTCGAGACCTTCAAGCTGTCGAGCGATCCGCTCTTCATCGACAAGGTACGCGATATCGTCGGGCTCTATCTCGACCCTCCGGACCGCGCGCTGGTGCTCTGCGTCGACGAGAAGAGCCAGATCCAGGCGCTCGACCGCACCCAGCCGCTGCTGCCCATGCGCCCCGGACAGGCGGAGCGGCGCTCACACGATTACAGGCGGCACGGCACGACCACGCTCTTCGCCGCGCTGGACGTGGCGGCGGGCACGGTCATCGGGAGCTGCATGAGACGGCATCGGGCGCGCGAGTTCCGCGCCTTCCTCGACGAGGTGGAGCGCAACCTGCCCGCCGACCTCGATATCCATGTCGTCATGGACAACGCTTCCAGCCACAAGACCAAGCTGATCCAGGACTGGTTCGCCAAGCGGCCGCGCTGGCATCGCCACTTCACCCCGACATCCTCGTCATGGATCAATCAGGTCGAGCGCTTCTTCGCGCTCCTCACCGAACGGCAGATCAAGCGCGGCGCCCACCGCTCGACCGCCGAACTCGAAGCCGCCATCGAACGCTACATCGAGACCTACAACCGAGACCCCCGACCGTTCCGCTGGACCAGATCGGCCGACGACATCCTCGCTTCCGTCGAACGCTTTTGCCAAAGAACACTCAGCGTCCACGAAAAAGTTGAATAAAAACTTCTGAATCAGGACACTAGCAAGCACCGCCCGCGCGTCGGTTCGGAAGAAGAAATACTGGCGTTGAGTTTCTACTCAATCATGATGAATGTGCGCACGAGCGGTTACAAGACCTCAGACCCGGCACAGATAAGCCGAATCATTGAAATAGCCACTCGACCAACAGATTTGACATCACGGCATTGGACGAAGTGACACATGGAATCCCTTATAACTATACTATCTGTAGATGACCTACAATTGGTTGATGCACTCATGAAAAGGAATAGTGCGACTCTTGGCTTTCTTCCTTTTGAGGCACTGACCGATCATCAACAGAAAGGTGGATTGATTGGAGCAAAGACTTCAAACGATCAATTGGCAGGCTATCTGCTTTTCTCGATCCACCAAGACTATTTTCGTATTGTACACCTTTGTGTAGACGAAGATTACCGCGGGAAAAATCTTGCGCGAAAACTAGTAAACCATTTGCGTACAACTGCGACGACCCAAAGGCTTATTAAACTTCGCTGCCGTCGAGATTTCCCGGCACACGATCTCTGGCCGACACTTGGTTTTGTGCCATTGGATGAAAAACCCGGACGATCTGCAGCCGGGCATGACTTAACCCTTTGGCACCTCACCTTGGCGCCAGATTCTCAATTAGAGCTATTCCAAGCGATGACAGTAGACGAAAATCTAAACGCTGTTGTTGACGCACAAATATTTTTTGATTTCTATGAACCGCCGAGTACAAAGGCGATACCTTCAATATCATTGCTTTCCGATTTCTTGGTGGACACGCTTAATTTATGGGTGACCGACGAGCTGCTAGTCGAAATTGACCGCAAGAAAGACAAGCGTCAGCGGGACCAATCAAGAAAGAGGGCGCGGGCCTTTCACACGATTTCGTATGATCCAAAAGCCGTGGAATTGTTCGAATCGTCTTTAAGAAAGATTCTTCCAACGAATTCTCGAAGCAAAGTCTCTGACATTCGGCATTTGGCCAAGACGGCCGCTTCCGAAACGAATGTCTTTGTAACCCGTGATCGCGATTTGTTGAAGAAGGCGAAGGTCATTGGTGACCTTATAGATATTCGTGTGCTGTCTCCTACTGAATTGATAGTAGGTTTGAGTCAGTATTCTGAAACATTTAGCGCAATGCTTGGTCGTATTTCAGGAAAGGAAATATTGTGGCGGCCTTTTCGTACCTCCGACCTGTCGCGTCTCTCGGAGTTTTCCCTCGTTGAGGCCGGCGAAAGACACGGCCCGCTTATCGAAAAGCTTAACTCCTTTCTCGTTCGTCCTGATATATTCGAGTGTATGTTACTTGAGATAGGAAACACCGTTGTAGCGCTGCGAGTACTTTCCAAGGGGGGGAGCGGTGATATCGGTTGTCCAATAATAAGGATAAGTCGAGAACTGGATCGTCCCACAATTGAACGCTTCGTAGTTTCGGACACTATTACTCGTGCAATAGCCGAAAAGAAGCAATGCATTCATATTGAGCGAGAAGGAGTCAAGTCTAGTCTTGTGTCAGCTCTACTTGATATGGGGTTTGTGGCAAGTGCCGACTCATATGTTCGCTTCGCGCTTCCGTATCCGTTAAACAGAAGAGAGACATTGCATAAGATATCTGCGGTGGCAGAGGAATTTAAACAAGCACTGGAATCGGTAGAGAACGTAGACTTAGAAAGGCATTGCTCTCCCTTGATTATACCAAATACGCGTCGGAATTACCTGATCCCGATTCTTCCAGAGTACGCGATGGGGTTGTTTGACAGGGATCGAGCTAAGCAGGATCTCTTTGGGGCAAGCCGCGGTAGTTTTCTGCGATGGGAAAACGTGTATTATCGAAGAGCAACTTATGTACGGATGATTCAAGCCCCTGGCCGAATCTTTTGGTATGCGAGTAATCCACGAAAAGCAGTGTTGGCGGTATCCCATCTTGATTCGGTAGAGCTTGGGTCGCCGAAGGAACTGTTTCGCGCCTTCAATAAGTTTGGAATTCTGGATTGGAATGCAATTTACAAGATGTGTCGAGGGAATGTATCCGCGAAACTGATGGCCCTTAGATTCTCACATACCTTTTGTTTTCAAGCTTCAGTTTCGTTGAACGAACTCCGGACGATGTTCCAAGATCAAGCGCATTCGCTTGTTTTGCAGTCACCAAGTAAACTGCCTGACGTCGTCAGCGGTAGGATTTTGCGAATTGGCTTCGGGGATAAAGTATGAACGAAACAACCTCGCCCTTGCTTCTCTCGATTAAACCGCGTTATGCAGAAATGCTATTCGTTGGCCTAAAAAGGGCAGAGCTTCGTAAACGAATGGCGTCTTTTGTTGAGAACCGATGCGTGTTTGTGTACGTCACAAGTCCAATTCAAGAATTACGCGGAGGTTTCCGTGTTGGTCAAGTATGGAAGGGTTCTCCGGAGGATATTTGGGAATTGGTATCTAACCTTGCTAAGATGGAAAAACACGATTTTGACAGCTACTTTTCAGGCTGTAGTGTGGCTTTTGCCTTGGAGGTATTGAATGTATGGGAATATGAAAAGCCAATATCGTTGGATGTTCTGCGACAGAAGCACTGTCGGTTTGTTGTGCCACAATCTTGGAGATACTTGAGAGAATTGGAACACGACTTTCTTTTGAGTTTTGCTCGCGAGAAAGTACGTGTTCCTAGCGCTCCTGATTGCGTAGGATCAGGCTTGATGCTGTAATCGGTGGGCCACGAACGAACTCAATTCCGACAACCGCTCGTGCGGAAGACTATGCGCGAATTTGAGAGAGGCGGATTCCGGGGGTTGTCCTGTATCGTGCCTATCCTTTAAGATTCGTTCTTTTCGTCTATGGGTTTTGGGCTCTCGCTCGAAGCGATGTTCCGAACGGTTCTCGGCGTGGCGTCTAGACATGCTCTAGGCAAGATTTGTGAAAGCATTGTGCAAAAGAAAGACTGGCGCTTGTGGGCAACGGTTTGGAGCCCGGCCGCTGGCGTTTCATCCCCGCTACCGCCGCGTTCCCCCTTCTCGCCGGGCCGCCCCCCCCCGCTGCGCATTTCAAGAACGCCAACGAGGAGCGGCTTGAACGGGTTTACCGGCAGCGGCTTGAGGGGAGTTCGTCACTCAGGCCGCTCTATTACGACGGGCGCGCGATAAGGCCCGACTGGAAGCGCATCGCGGTCCGGATGGGGGAAGAAACCCGGATGGACGGTCAGGGCGCCGTTCGATCGGGGATCGGGAATTTCAGTCTTGCAAGGCGGAAGATTATTTACTAGGTAAAATGTGGTCTACTTTGGGGATACCCATGCCCCTGATCCGCGTAGCCGACGAGGTCTGGATCGCCGCCGCGCTGCTGCACCGGCGGTACCCCGACCGCGAGGACTTCACGGTGGGGGAGATCGTCGGCCGGGCGCGGGACGAGCGGGTCACCGGGGCGGCGGAGGTCCGGCCGGGGGTGCAGAGCCATGCCTATCTCCACTGCGTCGCCAACCGGGCGCCCAACCCGGGGCGTTACCGCATGCTGGTCGAGACGTCGCGGGGGCGGAGGCGGCTGTTCCGGCCGGGCGATCCGTGCCACCCCTTGCGCGCGTCGGCCAAGGCCGTGCCCGAGCCGCGCGGCGTGCCGGCGCCCTATCGCGGGCTGATCGACTGGTACCGGCGGGACTATGCCGGCGGGGGCGCGGACGGCGCGGACGATCCGATCCTGGCGCTCCCGGGCGCGGGCCGGGCCGGCGCGGCGGGCGGGGACGCGGATGCCTGGCTCGCCCGGCTCAGGCGGGGCGCGCCGTGAGCCGGATCTTCTGGGACACCCACCTCTTCCTCTATCTGGTCGAGGACCGGGGCGAGCGGGCGGGGCGGGCGGCGGCGCTCCGCGAATGGATGGTCGGGCGGGGGGACCTGCTCTGCACCTCCACGCTCACCCTTGGCGAAGTCCTCGCCTGGCCGGACGAGGCGGCCGCCGGGCGCCTGGAGCACGCGATTCACGCGGCGGCGACGGTGCTGCCCTTCGACCGGCGCGCCGCCGCGCGGTTCGCGGAGATTCGCCGGGATCCCTCGATCGGGGCGGCGGACGCGGTCCAGCTCGCCTGCGCGGCGGCCGCGGGGGTCGACCTGTTCGTCACCGGCGACGACCGGCTGAGCCGCGCGCATGTCGCGGGCATCCAGTTCATCCGCTCGCTGGAGAAGGCGGCGCCCTGACCGGTCCTAATGTTTCACGTGAAACATAGGTCAACCATGCTGTCCTTTGTTTCACGTGAAACAATGGTCAATAATGCTGACCTATGTTTCACGTGAAACATTAGGCGGTGCGCGCGGGTGACATTCGGGGCCGCGCGCCCTAAGTTCCGCCCGATGAAGGATTACGACGTCATCGTGGTGGGCGGCGGCCATGCCGGTTCGGAGGCGGCGGCGGCGGCGGCGCGGATGGGCGCCCGAACCGCGCTGGTCACCCAGCGGCTCGACCGGATCGGCGAGATGTCGTGCAACCCGGCGATTGGCGGGCTCGGCAAGGGCCACCTGGTGCGCGAGATCGACGCGCTCGACGGGGTCATGGCGCGCGCCATCGACCGCGCCGGAATCCAGTTCCGCGTGCTCAACCGCCGCAAGGGCCCGGCGGTGCGGGGGCCCCGGGCCCAGGCCGACCGGGCGCTCTACCGCCGGGCAATGTGGACGCTGCTGGGCGCGGTGCCCGGGCTCGACCTCGTCGAGGGATCGGTGGCCGACATCCTCAGGGACGCCGAAGGCCGCGCGGCCGGCGTCGTTACCGAAGCGGGGGAGACGATCCGGGGCCGCGCCGTGGTGCTGACCGCGGGCACGTTCCTGCGCGGCGTCATCCATATCGGGGAGGAGAGCCGCCCGGCCGGCCGGGTGGGGGACGCGCCCTCCGTCGCGCTCGCCGAAACGCTGGAGCGCGCCGGGTTCGCGCTCGGGCGGCTCAAGACCGGCACGCCGCCCCGGATCGACGGGCGGACGGTGGACTGGGCCGGTCTCGAACGCCAGAAGGGCGACGACCCGCCGGTGCCGTTCTCGACCATGACCGGGCGGATCGCGACGCCCCAGATCGACTGCCACGTCACCTGGACCGGGCCGGCGGCGCATGCCGCGATCCGCGACAACCTCCACCGCTCGCCGATCTATTCCGGGCGGATCGGGGGGAGGGGGCCGCGCTACTGCCCGTCGATCGAGGACAAGGTGGTGCGCTTCGCCGACCGCGAGCGCCACCGGATCTTCCTCGAACCCGAGGGGCTCGACGACGACACGGTCTATCCCAACGGAATCTCGACCTCGCTCCCGGCGGACGTGCAGGACCGCTTCGTGCACGCGATCCCGGGGCTCGAACGGTGTGCGATCCTGCGCCCGGGCTACGCGGTGGAGTACGACTTCATCGACCCGCGCGAGCTCGAACCGACGCTGGAGACAAGGCGCATCCCGGGGCTCTTCCACGCCGGCCAGATCAACGGCACCACCGGCTACGAGGAGGCCGCGGCGCAGGGGCTGGTCGCCGGCGTCAACGCGGCGCTCGCGGCGGGAGGCGGGGACGGGCGCTTCGTGCCGGACCGGGCGGACGGCTATATCGGGGTGATGATCGACGACCTGACGACCCAGGGCGCGCCCGAGCCCTACCGCATGTTCACCTCGCGCGCGGAGTACCGACTGCTGCTGCGGGCCGACAACGCGGACCGGCGCCTGACGCCGAAGGGGATCGCGCTGGGCTGTGTCGGCGGCGGCCGGGCGCGCGCGTTCGAGGCCAAGGCGGGCCGGATCGCAGATGCGCGGGCGCTGGTCGCATCGCTGGAGGCCTCGCCGTCCGAGCTCGCCCGGCACGGAATCGCGGTCGCCCAGGACGGGGAGCGGCGGACCGCGGCGCGGCTCCTCGGCTACCCGGACATCGACGTCGCCCGGCTGGTGCCGGTCTGGCCGGAGCTCGCCCGGATCGGCGCGGACGCCGCCGAGCAGGTCGCGATCGAATGCCGCTATGCCGGCTATCTCGACCGCCAGCAGGCCGATATCGAGATGTTCCGCCGCGACGAACGGCTCGCGCTGCCAACGGCGCTCGACTACGCGGCGATCGGCGGGCTGTCGGGCGAGGCGGTGGAAAAGCTCGACCGCGCGCGCCCCGGAACGATCGGCCAGGCGGCGCGGATCCCGGGCATCACCCCGGCCGCGGTCACCGCGCTGCTGCGCCACGTCCGCCGCGCGCCGGCGGCCGCCTGACCCTGCCCGAACCCCTGACGCCGGAGGCGTGCGCGGCGGCGCTTAATGTTTCACGTGAAACATTGGCCCGGTTTGAGGCCTATGTGAACCTGCTGAGGCGCTGGCAGCGGCGGCGCAACCTGATCGGGCGCGGCACCGAGGCCGACATCTGGCGCCGCCACATCCTGGATTCGGGCCAGCTCGCCGCGCATGTGCCGAAGGGCGCCCGGCGGATCGTCGATCTCGGCTCGGGCGCGGGGCTGCCGGGGCTCGTGCTCGCGATCCTGACCGGGGCGGAAACCACCCTCGTCGAGTCCGACACCGCCAAGGCGGCCTTCCTCGCCGAGGCCGTCCGGGCGACCGGGGCGCCCTGCGAAATCCGCCGCGCGCGGATCGAGGCGCTGGAGCCCTGGCCGGTCGACGTGGTGACCGCCCGCGCGCTCGCGCCCCTCTCCCGCCTGCTGGCCCATGCCGCCCCGTTCGCCGCGCTGCGCCCGGACGATCCGCCGGTCTGCCTGTTCCCCAAGGGCGCGAAATGGCGCAAGGAATTGACCGAATCGGCCGGCGCGTGGCATATCTCGGCACGCGACGCGCCGAGCGCGACCGACCCCTCGGCGCGGATCCTCATCGTCGAGCGCTTCGCCGGGACCGATCGCACCGCATGACAGACGATCCCCCGCACCGGGCCAGCATCGTCGCGGTCGCCAACCAGAAGGGCGGCGTCGGCAAGACGACCACCGCGATCAACCTCGCCGCCGCGCTCGCCGCGGCGCGGAAGCGGGTGCTGGTCATCGACCTCGACCCGCAGGGGAACGCCTCCACCGGGCTCGGCATCGCCCGCGCCGACCGGAATGCCGGGAGCTACGATGTGCTGGGCGGGCGCGCCTCCGTCGCGGATGTCGCCCGCGAGACCGAGATCCCGGGGCTTCGCATCGTGCCGTCCACCGCCGACCTCTCGGGCGCGGAGATCGAGCTCGCCGCCGCGCACCGCCGCGTCTACCGCCTGCGCGACGCGCTGACCGGGGAGCGGGCGGAAGGCGAGGCGGACTACATCTTCATCGACTGCCCGCCGGCGCTGGGCCTGCTGACGCTGAACGCGCTCGCCGCCGCCGACCGCGTGCTGGTGCCGCTGCAATGCGAGTTCCTGGCGCTCGAAGGGCTGAGCCAGCTGGTCCGGACGGTCGAGCGGGTGAAGGCCAACTACAACCGGGATTTGCGGATACAGGGCATCGTGCTGACCATGTACGACACCCGGAACCGGCTCTCCGCGCTGGTCGCCGACGACGTGCGCGGCTTCTTCCGCGACATGGTCTACGACACGGTGATCCCGCGCAACGTCCGGGTGTCGGAGGCGCCGTCCCACGGCAAGCCGGTGCTGCTCTACGACCACCGCTGCTCCGGCGCGCGGGCCTACATGCACCTCGCGGGCGAGATATTGAGGCGCGAACAGGGAGAGGCCGCATGACCGAAGACCCCAGATCGAAGCTCGGGCGCGGCCTGGACGCGCTGTTCGAGGACAACGAGCCGAAGGCGCCCGCGCGGGCCGGCCCGGGCGCGGTCCCGGGGGTGGCCAGGCTCCCGGTCGGCGACCTCGCCCCCGGCCCGTTCCAGCCGCGCGAGACCTTCGAGGACGGCGCGATGGCGGCGCTGATCGACTCGGTGGGCGAACGCGGGGTGATCCAGCCGCTGATCGTCCGCGCCGACCCGGACGAGGCCGGGCGCTTCCAGATCGTCGCCGGCGAACGGCGCTGGCGCGCGGCCCAGGCCGCCGGGCTGCACGAGGTGCCGGTCGTCATCCAGGAGCTCTCGGACGCCGCCGCGCTCGAGGTCGCGCTGATCGAGAACATCCAGCGCCAGGACCTCACCCCGGTCGAGGAGGCCGAGGGCTACCGCCGCCTGACCGAGGAGTTCGACCGCACCCAGGACGAGCTGTCGCGCGCGCTGGGCAAGAGCCGGAGCCACATCGCCAACGCGCTCCGCCTCCTCAACCTGCCCGACCCGATCAAGCTGCTGCTCAACCAGGGCGGGATCTCGGCCGGGCACGGCCGCGCGCTCCTCAACGCGCCGGACCCGGTGGCGGTGGCGGTGGAGGTCATGCGCCGCAACCTCACCGTGCGCGAGACCGAGCGGCTGATCGCCGGCGAGGCCGAGACGAAGCAACGCCGCGGCCCGCGCCCCAGGACCGGGAAATCGGCCGACATCCTCGACATCGAACGCCGGCTGTCCCGCATGCTCGGCATCAGGATCGTCGTCACCCCGCGCGGCGACGAGGCCGGCGAACTCACGGTCCGCTACACCACGCTGGAGCAGTTCGAGGACGTCGTGAAGCGGCTGACCGAGGGGGTGTGGAACGACGGCGGCACCGTGGCCCCGCCGGAGGAGGGGTGAGCGCTTGCAGCGTGTAGCGCTATACGCTACAATCTCCGATGAGGATACGGCACAAGGGGCTGCGGGCTCTGCACGAGCGGGACGACGCGGCCAGGCTCCCCGCCGCCCTCGCGCCCAGGCTGCGGCGGATCCTGTTTCGTTTGCAGGAGGCAACGCACCCAGGCGACGCCGACGCGCCGGGCTTCCGCCTTCACCCGTTGAAGGGCGACCGGGAGAGCGAATGGAGCGTTCGGGTCTCCGGCAACTGGCGCGTCGTCTTCCGCTTCGAGAACGGCGAGGCCGTGGACGTGGATCTGGTCGACTACCATTGACAGCAAGGGAGACCGGGCGATGAGAAAGCAGGACGCTGAACGCGTTGGCCCCATGCTCAACCCGCCGCACCTGGGCGAGTTGATTCGGGAGAGCATGGACGAGGTCGGCTGGAACGTCACCGAGACGGCGGCGCGGCTCGATTGCGAGCGCGGTACGCTGTCCCGCCTGCTGAACGGCCGCGCGGGTCTCTCGGCCAACATGGCAATCGCGCTCGAACACATCGGTTGGGGAACCGCCGACCACTGGATGCGCATGCAGGCGGCCTACGAACTCGCGCAGGAGCGGCGGAGGAAGGTGGGGGAGGAGCGGCGGATGGGTGCGGGGCGCCCGTGAAGGTGGGTACGGCGACACCGTTTGGGCGGCTCATCGACCGCTTGCGTGAGACCGGCGGACTCAAGGGGACCGACATCGCGAATTTCGCCGGGGTTTCGGCGGCCACCGTCTCGCGCTGGGGGACCGGCCGCAAGGCGCCCCACCCCAAGGCGCAGCTCCTCGTATCGGACCTCGCCTGGGTCGTGACGCGCCTCGGGGAGTATTACGGTCCCGACGAAATCCGCGCCTGGCTTAACGCGCGGCATCCGCAACTCGACGGCGAGCGCGCAATCGACCTGATCCATGACGATCGCACCGAGGACGTGCTCGCGATCCTCGACCGTCTCGACGCGGACGCCTATCTCTGAACCAGGCGCCGACAAACGGCGGCCGTTCCGCGACCGGCGCCTGTTGGACGCGCTCGACGGCTTCGAGCGCGGACACTATGCCGGCACCGTCTTGCGTTCGGTCCGCGAAGGGCGGGACACGCTTGCCTGCCATAGATCCGGCAGGCGGTGGCACGACGGCACGTTCGACCTGCTCTACACTTCTGAGATCCGCGAAGCCGCGTTCGCCTAGTGGAAGCAGCAATATCTGCATTCACATAACATCGCCCAAGCCCGTCCCTTTCCCGCCGCCAGCGGGCCACAGGTCCCCAGCATGCTGGAGCCATCTGCGAACGACCGAAATTGATCTGTTAGCAAGCGCAGATACGCTATTTCTAGGAATAGCAAGCTATAAGGATACGCCATCTCGCAATACGAAATGCCTTTGAAAGCCAAGCATAGAGAAAGGCTAAAACGAATACTGCCTACCGGGTTGATACACTAAGCTCACTCGGCATTGCTTGTCTTGACAGTATTCGAATTCTCTGACAGTTTTTAGTTGGCAATACTTTTCGGTGACTATCAGGGATGTACGATGGGGTACCGCTATTCTCGCTTAGATCACAACAATATCGATTGGATGAAAAATGATCTCTCCCGCCGAACCCTCCGAAGAATTCGTCTTACCTCTGGTAAATTACGAGGTCTGAATGCTTTCGACATGTCGATGACGTACCCAATTACTGCGATCGCAGGGGAAAATGGAAGTGGCAAGTCTACGTTACTCGCTATAGCTGCCTGCGCATACCATAATACACCGAGTGGTTACAAATCCGAGGCAAGAAGAAACGCCTATTATACCTTTAGTGATTTTTTCATTCAGTCTCGACACGAAACGCCGCCTGAAGGCATTGAAATATGGTATGAATTTCTGCACAATAGGTGGCGAGGAGGCGAGGTTGGTCCGCGTTGGCAAGCGAGACGAAAAAAGGTTGGCGGAAAGTGGAACAACTATAATTCACGAGTGAGAAGAAATGTTATCTATTGCGGAATTCAGCGCGCTGTCCCGCATTATGAGAGAAGCACACACAAGTCGTATCATGGACACTTCTGGCTTGATACATTAGACGAAGCACATAGACAAGAAATTTGCGCCATAGCGGGCCGTATAATCGGCAAGACATACCATTCTTTCGAAAAGCATACACACTCCAAATATTCATTGCCGATTGCCACGAGTGGCACGGTCCGATACTCCGGTTTCAACATGGGGGCCGGAGAAGGCGCAGTGTTTGAAATTTTATCGTCCCTCTTTTCTTCTGGGAAAGGATCAATGTTAATTATAGATGAGCTGGAATTGGGATTGCATGAACAAGCGCAAATGAGGGCTATCGAAGAACTAAAGGTCCTGTGTGAGAAGCTGCATTGTCAAATCATATGCTCGACACATTCACATGTTGTTTTGGAAGCGCTTCCTCCGGAAGGTCGTTTCTTTCTTGAGGCTACGGGGAATCGAACCACCATAACGCCTGGGATTTCGGCGAGCCACGCATGTGGCAAGCTTCGCGGAAAGAACATTGGAGAATTGTCTCTATTTGTGGAAGACAATGTTGCGGCGATGTTATTACAACTTGGCTTGCCACACAGCTTGAGACAGCGAGTCAATATTCTCCCAATAGGATCGGCCGACGCGTTGCTCCGGCTCATGGCATCTAGGTACTTGGAAACGCGAGATAACTTCATATGTGTCCTTGATGGTGACAAGCGAAATCGAGACAACAAAAACAAATCTGGCTTTCGTAAATACGCCGAGACAAAGTTCAGAGAATCAGAAGAAGAAATGAAATTGTGGGCCGACAAACACATAACATATTTGCCGTCAAATACCACGCCAGAAAAATGGTTAATTTGTTCATGCCATGAAATTGAGAATAAAGCGCCTCTCGCTATGGCATGGGGCATAGAAGATATTGACCTTATAAATGAGGCATTCGCTCGGGCACTGGGTGAGGCAAATCATAGGGAATTTCACATGCTTAGTGACGAGATCCATTTGCCTGAGGAGAGAGTAATTGGAGATTTGGTCCGCTTCCTTTTGCGGTCAACGCCGAACGCGTTGATGAGATAGAAAGTCTTATCCAAGAGCGCCTCAATACCTAAGATACAAGTCAGGAAAGGAAAGCGCTCTTAAAGAATGCAATTCGACTGGTCCCTATTCTAATACTATGGTCCGGTAACTATTTAGTACTGTTTTCCGTATTGTTTGAAATCTGTCCAACCAGTGGTTACTTGTCACATTTCGGGCACAAGAATCAGCACCGATAGTCTCGGATCGCTTCCCGATCCAACCTCTCAGCCGGCATCAGCCGGTAATGCCGCTCCTCCACCACCCTCACCTCGTCGTCCTTCAGCGCCAGTTCGAACAGCGCGATCTTCCCGCCCTTCATGAATTGCGCGGCGATGGCATGGCAGTGCATGCCGAGGAATTTCTGGTCGACGAAGCCGATGTCCTGCATGATCTGGACGACGCCGATGCGGTCCTTTCCGCCCTTGGCCTGGACGGGGACGATGTGGTGGCAGCCGTGCTTGTCGAGGCCGATATAGAGCTCGTCGATCTCGATCTGGCCCATGCCTTCGACGGTGGTGCGCAGAGGCTGTAGGTGGTGAGGCCGAGGAAGGTGTCGATCAGGCGGTTGTAGCGGACGATCGCCGGCAGGGCCTGTTCTTCGTGGTCCCGCCTATCCAATCGCCCGCAACGGCTTGATTTCCGTATATCGATATAGGATATACATGCCGGAATGATCCGGAGCTTTCGCTGCAAGGACACCGAGCGGCTCGCCAACGGCTACCGGGTACGGCGTTTCGTCGCCATCGAGCGGGTCGCGCAGCGCAAGCTCGCCCAACTGGACGCGGCCGCGACGCTCGACTTCCTGAGGGCGCCGCCCGGGAACCAGCTGGAAGCGCTGCGTGGCGATCGCAGGGGATCCTACAGTATCCGGATCAACGACCAATGGCGGCTTTGTTTCCGCTTCGAGGACGGAGACGCCTGGGACGCCGAGATCGTGGATTACCATTGATTGGGCAAGAGGAGGCACCGCCATGACCCGCCTTGGACCCGTACACCCCGGCGAAGTGCTCAAGCACGACTTCATGGAGCCGCTGGGGCTTTCCGCCACCGCGCTCGCCGGGGCGATCGGGGTGACGCCGGCTCGGATCAGCGAGATCGTGCGCGGGCGGCGCGGGATCACGGCGGAGACCGCGCTGCGGCTCGCGCGGTATTTCGGCACCGACGCGCGGAGCTGGATGAACCTTCAGGACCGCTACGAGCTGGAGGTCGCCGAGCGGCAGGCGGGCGGCGCGCTCGACGCCATTCGTCCCCGGCAGCCGGTTTAGCCGCGTCGGTTCCCCCCGCCGCGACCTATGCCATGGCCTCGAAACAGGTCCGGGGTGGCGGCCCTGGCGATTTCGGCGGCACCGAACTCAGCGGCACGAGCCTCCGAAGACGAGGCGCGCCCGGTTCGCAGGGGGCCGCGCAAGCCCCGGCGGGTGCGCGAACCGCCCGCCCGTCTAACGCGCCCGTTTCAGCGCCGTCTTGGTGAAATCGCCGAGATCGAGGTCGGTGCCGAACTTGTAGTCCTTCCAGTTCAGCACCGTGCTCTTCCCCGTGAGGTGGTTGGTCATCGATATGTTGCCGGCCCGCCAGAAGCGGTCGAGGTATTTGTTGTAATCCTCGACCTTCATCGTCTTTAGATGCTTGTTCCGGCGGTCGAAATACTGGACCCGGATGTTGCGAAGCTCCTCCCGGTCGAGCCAGATGAGCTGACGGGAATACCCCGAATCCTTGCTCTTCGGGACGCGCTCCAGAACGATGCATTCGAGCTTGCCGCAGGCCTCTTCGCGCACGTACCGGTGGGTGTATTTCCCGACCTCGACGGCGCCCATGTCCTCGTAGGAGAACTCGCTGCCCATGAAGGAGCCCGACTGTTTCGATGAGCTGATGCGCTTGACCCGTTTCAGCGCCGGAAGATAGAGCCACTGGTCGTCCGGCCCGGTCCGGTGGGCGTGGACGAGAAACCCGGTTCCCTTGACGTTGCGCGGGCGGTCGAAGACGAAGATGGTCCGGTCGCCGTCGTTCTCGACCTCGATGACCTGCAGGCGGAGCTGGCGCTTGCTTTCCTGACCCCGCTTGTTGCGCAGCGTCATGGTCAGGTTCGCGGTGAAATTGCCGAAGCCCTTGTCGCGTTCGCGGGCCTCGGTCGCGATTTTGAGCCCGCGCTCCTCGGCGCTCTCGGCCGCGCGGGCTGCGGGCGGCTCCACGGCCACGGCAAGAATGGCGAGAAAAACGCCGGAAAGCGTCAGCGTTATGCGGGGGGGAGAGGTGCGAGTCACCGTTTCCTCCTGTCGTAGGCTACTGGATCCGTTCGGTCGAGCGCGGCGATGAAGAGCACGGAAAGCAGGGCGGTCGGCCACCGGCGGCCCATGACCAGCGCTATGCATCTATCCAAACTCATATCGACATGCCGCCTCGTGAGCGGGGATCGAGCATAGCATTCGCCACTTGCTCCGGCACGGACAATTCCCCGCCCTACCGCCCCGCGCGCGCCTCCCGCGCGATCCCGAGCAGGGCCTGGGCGCAGAGCGCGGCGGGGACCGAGCCGGTCCGCTTGCACGCCGCCTCGGCCTCCACCAGCCGTTCGAGCGCCTCGCCGGCCTTCGCCGCGCTCCACAGCCGGAGCGCCTCGCGAAACGCCCCGTTGCGCTTGAAGAACACCGGCGGGCGCAGCGCCTTCACCGCGGCGTCCGGCGCGGCGCCGGCTTCGATCCGGGCGGCGGTGAGCTGGAGCCGCGTGAAATGGCGTTGCGCCGCGCGCAGTATGGCGACCGCGTGCACACCCTCGTCGGCGAGCGTATCGAGCCCCGCGATCGCCACCGCCGGGCGCCCGCCCGCCGCCGCGTCGCAGAGCTCGTCGAGGGTGAGGCCGGACTGCGCGCCGCAACTGGCCGCCGCGTCCTCCAGCGTGATCGACCGGCTGTCCGCGGCGTAGAGCACCAGCTTGTCGAGCTCCGACCGGGTGATCTTGCGGTCGGCGCCGAGGCGTGCGGCGAGGAACGCCACCGCGTCGGGCGTGACCGAGATCCCGGCCCCGTCGAGGGTAGCGCGGATCAGGCGGGAGACCGCCGCCTCGTCGTCGGCGTAGCAAGCGATCGCCGCGGCGTCCGGCGCGTCCTCGAACAGCTTGCGGAGCTTCGAGCGCGGCGGGAGCTCGCCCGCCTCGACGATGGCGAGCGCCGCCGCATGCTCGTTCTCCAGCAGGATACGGCACGGCTCGGCGGCGGCGTCGGTCGCGGCCTCCAGCCGGACCAGGCGGGTCTCGCCGGTGAGCGAGAGCTGCGCCGCCTCGTCGGCCAGCAGGCCCGGCCGGTCGGCGAGCGCGGCGGGCGCCACCGCGGACACCCGGAACGGATCGGAAAGATCCCCGACATGGCGCCTGCCCAGCGCCGCCGCGCGCTCGCGCACCAGCCCGCCGTCCGGGCCGTAGAACAGGCAGGCGCGCAAGGTCTCCGGCGGGGCGGCAAGAAAGCGGTCCGCCCGGGCCGGGGCGATCTTCATCCCCGCCGGCTCAGCCAGCCGGCGAGCCGCGCGGTCAGCCCGTCGGCGATCTGGCGCACCGCGCGGGCGCGGGCGTTGCGCTCCGCCGCCAGCGTGCCGTACGGGGACTCGAGGATGTTGTAGCTGTTGACCGAGCGAAGATCGCCCGACAGCACGGGCTTGTCGGAGGCGGCATCCTCCAGCGTGTAGAAGGCGGTCAGCGTCAAATTGGCGCGGGTCGCCACGTCCTGCTTCTCGACGCCGAGCTCGGTCTTGGCTTCCTTCAGCGTGACCCTGAGGCGCCACGCGGCCGGCGCGGCCGGATCGCCCGGCGGGAAGCTCAGCAGCAGCGCGTTGCGGAGCTGCTGGCCGGTGCGGTCGGCGATCCGGTCGATATGGACCCGGGCGAGGTGGCCCCGCGCGCTCCCGTCGGTGGCGTAGAGCGGCTGGAATCCGCAGCCCGCGGCGGTCGCTGCGAGCGCCAGCGCGATGCCGGCCGCCGCGAGCCCGATGCTCTTCCCTCCGTCATGGTCGGCGAAGGCCGACCATCCACGTTTTTTTTCTCGTCGGCCGGGACCGAAAAACTCGTGGATGGTCGGCCTTCGCCGACCATGACAACGAAGGGGCGGCGCCGGCAACGGTGCTGTCCGGGGCCGGAATGCGCTACGCCACGACATTGAGGATCCGGTTCGGCACGAAGACGATCTTGCGGATCGGCCGTCCGTCCAGCGCCGCCGTCACCGTGGGCAAGGCGAGCGCGGCCTCCTCGGCCGCCTCCTGGGCCGCGTCGCGTTCGAGCTCCACCGTGCCGCGGGTCTTGCCCATCACCTGGACCGCGACGGTGACGACCTCGTCGCGCGCCAGCATCGCGTCGGCCTCCGGCCAGGGCGCGTCGGCGAGCAGCGTGTCGTGGCCGAGGAAGCGCCACAGGCTCTCGCCCAAATGCGGCACCATCGGCCCGGCCAGCAGCGCCATCGTCTCACAGGCCTCGCGCCGCACCCAGGCGGCGGGCTCGCCGCCGGCGTCGAAGTCCGACAGCAGGTTGACGAGCTCGTGGATGCGCGCGACCGCGCGGTTGAAGCGGAAGCCCTCAAGGTCGCCGGTCACCCCGCCGATCGCCTTGTGGACCGCGCGGCGGATGCCGGTCAGCCCTTCATCGCCCGCGACGCCGGCCGGCATGGCCGCGCCCGGCCGCGCGACCGGGCGGCCGGGGTCGGTCGCCAGCCGCCACATCCGGTTGACGAAGCGCCAGGCGCCGGCGACGCCGGCCTCGGTCCATTCGAGGTCGCGGTCGGGCGGTGAGTCGGACAGCATGAACCAGCGCGCGGTGTCGGCGCCGTAGGTCTCCATGATGTCCTCGGGGTCGACCACGTTGCGGCGCGACTTGCTCATCTTCTCCGACCGGCCGACGATCAGCGTCTCGCCCGTGGCGGCGCGGACCGGCGCCTTGCCGGGACCCTCCGCGACCTCGACCGGCGGCACCCATTCGCCGTCCCCGGTGCGGTAGGTCTCGTGGCACACCATGCCCTGGGTGAACAGCCCGGCGAAGGGCTCGTCCAGCGCAAGCTCGTTGTGGTCGGTCATCGCGCGGGTGAAGAAGCGCGCATACAAGAGGTGCAGGATCGCGTGCTCGACCCCGCCGATATACTGGTCGACCGGCAGCCAGTACTCGCCCTCGTCCTCCTCCACCGGATCGGCGGCGCGCGGCGAGCAGAACCGGGCGAAATACCACGACGAATCGACGAAGGTATCCAGCGTCGAGGTCTCGCGCTCGGCCGGGCCGCCGCAGCGGGGGCAGGGGGCGTGCTTCCAGGTCGGATGCCGGTCGAGCGGGTTGCCCGGCGTCTCGAAATCGATATCGTCCGGGAGCTCCACCGGAAGCTCGCCGCGCGGCACCGGCACGATGCCGCAATCGCCGCATTGGACCACCGGGATCGGGCAGCCCCAGTAGCGCTGGCGCGACACGCCCCAGTCGCGCAGCCGGTAATTGACCTCGCGCCGGCCGCTGCCGGCGTCCTCGGCGCGCCGCGCGATCTCCTCCTTGGCGTCGGCGACGGTCATGCCGTCGATGAAGTCCGAGTTGGCGAGCCTGCCGTCGCCGAGATACGCCTCCTCGCCCACCGCGAAGACGGCGGGGTCCTCGTCTTCCGGCACCACGACGGGCAGGACGGGCAGTTCGTATTTGCGGGCGAAATCGAGGTCGCGCTGGTCGTGCGCCGGGCAGCCGAAGATCGCACCGGTGCCGTATTCCATCAGGATGAAGTTGGCGACATAGACCGGCAGCGTCCAATCCGGGCGGAACGGGTGGCGGACCCTGAGCCCGGTATCGACGCCCCGCTTCTCGGCCCGCTCGATCGCCGCCTCGCTGGTGCCGGTCCGGCGGCACTCCTCGATGAAGCCGGCGATCTCCGGGTTTTCCCCGGCGATCTCCGCGGCCAGCGGATGCTCGGGCGAGATCGCGCAGAAGCTCGACCCGAAGATCGTGTCGTGCCGCGTGGTGTAGATGTCGAGCCCGCCGTCGCGCCCGACCATCGGGAAGGTGAGGCGGAGACCCTCGGAGCGGCCGATCCAGTTCTCCTGCATCGTCCGCACCTTGTCGGGCCAGCGTTCGAGCCCGGCGAGCGCGACGCGCAGATCCTCCGCGTAGTCGGTGATGCGGAGGAACCATTGCGGCATCTCGCGCTTCTCCACGGCTGCGCCGGAGCGCCAGCCGCGGCCGTCGATCACCTGCTCGTTGGCGAGCACCGTGCGGTCGACCGGGTCCCAGTTGACCCAGCCGCTGGCGCGGTAGAGGAGGCCGCTTTCCAGGAAGTCGAGGAACATTGCCTGCTGGTGGCGGTAATAGCCCGGATGGCAGGTCGCGAGCTCGCGGCTCCAGTCGATCGAGAGCCCCATCGAGCGGAGCTGGCTCCGCATCGCGGCGATATTCTCGTAGGTCCACGAGCCGGGGTGGACGCCCTGCTCCATGGCCGCGTTCTCGGCCGGCATGCCGAACGCGTCCCAGCCCATCGGGTGCAGCACGTTGAAGCCGCGGGCGCGCTTGTAGCGCGCGACCACGTCGCCCATCGTGTAGTTCCGCACATGCCCCATGTGGATGCGCCCCGAGGGGTAGGGGAACATCTCCAGCACGTAGTATTTCGGGCGCGCCGGGTCGGGCGCGACGACGAAGGTGCCGCGGTTGTCCCAGACCGCCTGCCAATGGGCCTCGTTTTTCCTGGCGTCGTATCGCCGCGGCGCGGTGGCGTCGTTCATGGCTTGCCGGGCGGCGTGGGTCCCGCCGATGCGCGCATCCGTCAGCCGGACGAAGCCCGGGCGACGCGAAGCTGGCGGGCGCGGGTCAGGATCTGGTTCTCGAGATCGTTCGCGGTCCTGGGCTGGACCGCGGAGTCGGCCCACGCGCCCCCCTTGTCGCGGGTCTGGCGGAACACCGAGACGCGCAGCCCGTCGGCCCGGAGCTGGCGGCCGAGGATGTAGACGTTCATCTTGAACCGGTCGTCCGGCGTCTCGGGCGGGGAAAACCAGTCGGTGATGATCACCCCGCCGAACGGGTCGGCGGAGCTCAGCGGCATGAAGGAGACGGTGTCGAGCGACGCGCGCCACAGGAACGCGTTGACCCCGATCCCCGGCCCGCCGGTGCCGCTCTCGCCTTCGAAGACGCTGAACAGGTTGAACCCGCCCTCGCCGAACACCGAAGACTCCGGAGGATCGCTCTTGTAGCGGTGCGGCTGGTTGGGATCGATCGGCGGCTCGGGGTAGTCCTGCTCCAGCTGGCCGCACGCGGCAAGCGTCAGAAGCATCGCGCCGCCGGTCAGCGCCGCGACGGAACGGCTCGAACGAAACGCCATCATGACCTGCTCCCGTGGCACCCCACCGCGCACCCGATATCGTGGCCGGAGCGCCATCCTGCAAGACGGCGCACTATAGATAAGCCGTTGTTCCGGGGCAACTTCCGATGGGGGTGGGGCAAGTCTTGCCGGTTGCGGTTCGACGATGGATGCTTTACGCTTGACGTAATGAGGATTTCAGGTTCGGCAGTGCGTTGATCGCCGGCTTCGGGGACAAGAGGACGGAAGCGTTCTATCTGGGCCGCAGGGTCGCCGCGTTCTCCGGGTTCGAGCGAAGTGCCTCGCGCAAACTGGATCAACTCGATGCGGCGATCGACATTCGCGATCTCGCTCGCCCCGGCAACCGTCTGGAAGCTCTGAAAGGCGACCGAAGAGGCCAGTGGAGCATCCGTATCAACAACCAATGGCGAATTTGCTTCAAATGGCCGGCGGGTAGCCCCGGCCCGGTCGATGTCGAGATCGTCGACTATCATTGAGGAGAGCGGTCATGACCCGCCCCGCAATCCACCCCGGCGAGACCCTTAGGGAGGATCTGGACGCACTCGGAATGAGCGCGGCCGAATTGGCCCGGCGGATCGAAGTCCCGGTGAACCGGGTCACCCAGATCCTGAACGGCCAACGCGCGATCACCGGCGACACCGCGCTGCGGCTCGGGCGCTATTTCGGAACGTCCGGCGAGTTCTGGCTCAACCTCCAGAAGCTTTACGAATTGCGGCTGGCCGAACAGAAAAAGGGGGCCGAGATTGCTCGTTTGTCGACGCTGGAAGAGGCGTCGTGAATAAGGGGAGCAGCGGCGACCTTGGCACCGAGGATGTGGTTTGAGGAGAGTTCGGATGCCCTATGTGAAGAGCGAGTGGACCGACGATTTCGACAAGTACCGGGAAGTCGTGTCGCAACATTTGAAGAAGTTCTATTACATCACATGGGATGACGCGTGCGGAGACGAAGAGCCCCTCAGACGCGCCATTGAAAGCAAGGAGACACCAACGGAGTTTGCTGAATGGTGGGCTCAGAAGTACGATTTACATTGTATATTCGACGACTCGATATCGGAAATTCTCAATTATTGCAGATCGTTGAAAGTTGGCGAACGCGATTCTGACAACTAAGATCGATCCGGCATACGACGACTTGCCGGATAGACGATATCACTTCCCCAAACGGTACTTGGGCCGCGTAGAGCAAACCGTTGGCGATCTGATCGTCTACTACGAGCCCGGCCGCGCGGGATCGTCCGATTCGAATCGGATCGGTTCGAGAAGCTATTTTGCCGTGGGGCGCGTCACGAGCATCGAACCGTCCACCGCGGGGGATGGCACCTACTATGCGAACATCGATGAATACTTGGATTTCGAGCGGCCGGTTCCGTTCCGGGAAGGGCAATTCTTCTATGAAACCGCCCTGCGGAATCCGGACGGTTCGCACAATACGGGAGCGTTTATCAATGCTGTGAGACCCGTTCCGTCGGACGAGTTTCAAAATATCTTGCGGGCCGGGTTCCCTCGACCTTACGAATACGATCCGGTCAACATCATAGCACCGTTCGGGGGGATGGCCGAAGTCGATGTGGAAGACTCCGAGGAAAATCGGCCGATACTGGAACGAATAGAACGGCGCCGATTCAGAGATCGGGTGTTCTCGCGGCGGGTGCGCGAGGCCTATCGAGAACAGTGTTCGTTGACCGGGCTGCGGCTGATAAACGGTGGCGGGAGGGCCGAGGTCGAAGCCGCCCATATCCGTCCTATCGGGGGCGGGCACAACGGCCCAGATTCTATCTGGAACGGGATCGCGCTAAGCCGCACCGCGCATTGGATGTTCGATCGCGGATTGGTGTCGCTTGAAGACGACTACAGGATCATCGTCTCCCCGAGCGCTCCCAACAACGCCCATAGACTACTTCGGCCGGAGATGGTGGCTGACGTTCCCGACAGCCCGAGGGAACAGCCGCATCCCACCTTCCTGAGATACCACCGGGACAACATCTTCAAGCAATAGCCTTCCCACCCCCCCCTCAAGCATTCGCCTCCGGCGCGGTCTTGCTGAGCTTGGCGTGGCGGTGCTGCCAGGCGGTGACCGGGGGGTGGCGCGGGCTCTCGCCGGGGGCGAGGCAGGTCGGGATGCACTCGATCCGGGCGTCGTAGTCGGGCTGGACGAAGAAGGCGATCGACTGGCGTCTCGTGCCGCCGCTAAGGTCAGGCGGCGGGTTGACCACGCGGTGCAGGTTCGACAGCCAGCGGTCGTTGGTCCAGACCATCATCAGGTCGCCGATATTGACCACGAAGGAGCCCGGCGGCGGGCTCACGTCGATCCAGCCGCCGTCGCGGGCGCGCGCCTGCAGCCCGCCCGGCGCGTCGTCGATCTGCAGCAGCGTGTGGGTGCCGAAATCCGAATGCGCGCCGCAGCGGAGCTGGCCCGGCGCCGGCGGCGGGTCCTGGTCGGGGTAGTTGATCGCCCTGAGCACGCTCGCATGGCGGTCGAAGCGCTCCAGCAGGTAATCCGCGCGCACGCCGAGCGCCGCGGCGAAGATGCGGAGCAGGCGCCGGTTCAGCCCCTCCAGCGCGCGGTAGTACTCCCGGACCGTCTCTCCCAGCCCGTCCACGCCCTCCGGCCAGATATTGGGCTCGTAGGCAAAAGCCGCCTCCGGTTGCCGGTAATAGGGGTCGTCCGGCAGGTCGACGCGCCCGAAGGCGAGCGCCTCGCGGTAGTCGGGCGGAGCGGCGGCATCGTGCGAGGACGCGACGAACTCGTCGCCCAGCGGCACGTAGCCCCGGTTGATGTTGCGCGCCGGGTTGGCGGCGCGGCGCTTGTCCGCCTCCGGCAGGTCGAAGAAGGCGGCAAACCGGTCGGCGATCCGCGCCATCAGCGACGGGTCGACGCCGTGGCCGGTAACCGAGAGGAAGCCGATCCCCTCAACGGCGTCGGCCACCTCGCCCGCGATCCGCCGGCGCGTCGCTTGGTCGGCCGACTCGAAGCCGGAAATGTCGATCAGCGGGATCCCGGAAACCGCCATGGCGACGTCCTTTCGCCTGCCAGACTATAGCATTTTTCGACCGGGCACGATCACAACCGGCTGTCGCCTTCCCCCCTCACCCCGGCCCTCTCCCCGGGGGGAGAGGGAGACTGGTGGCTCCCGCTCTACCTTCCCCCTCCCGCTTGCGGGAGGGGTTGGGGGAGGGTGGACCGGCCGGTTACGCTCCGTCCGGGACGACAGCGGGGGCGGACCCATTCCACCCCGGGCCGATTTGGCCTAGCCTGCGGCGCTGGCGGAGGGAGGCCGATGGAGAGTGCGGAATTCGAGGCGGTGCGCCGGCCGCTCGCCGAGGCCGAAACGCTGCCGCCCGCGTGCTACACCTCCGAGGCGTTCCACCGACGCGAGATCGAGCGGATTTTCCTCCGCAAGTGGAATCTGATCGGCCGCGCCGATTACTGGCCGGAGCCGGGCGAGTATGCGGCGCTGAGCCTCGCGGGCGCGGAATATGTCGTGCTGCGCGACGGCGGGGGGCGGCTCCGCGCCTTCGCCAACTCCTGCCGGCACCGCGGCGCGAAGCTGCTCGACGGGGAGGGGCGGTGCGAGCGCATCGTCTGCCCCTATCACGGCTGGACCTACGGGCTCGACGGCGCGCTCGCCTTCGCCAACGGCATGGAGCGGGCGCGTAATTTCGACCCGGCGGAGTACGGGCTGGTCGAGATCCGGCTGGAATGCTGGGAAGGCTTCGCCTTCGTCAATTTCGACCCCGGCTGCGGCCCGTTGGCGGATTATCTCGGCGACCTCGGCGAACACCTCGCCTCCTACGGTCTCGACGACATGGTGACCGTACGGCGCGAGGACTACGTCGTCCGCACCAACTGGAAGAGCTATGTCGAGAACTCGATGGAGTCCTTCCACCACGCGACGGTGCACCGGAACTCGGTCAACGATCCGTCGATCGGGAAGACGGTGGTGCGCGGCGCGCCGGGGGAATACGTGCTGGTCCAGTCCGATTCCGGTGGCCGGACCCGCGCGCTGCTCAAGGGCGTGGAAGGCTTTCCACCCATCGCGACGCTCAAAGGACCGGCCGCGCGGGGCTCGCAGTATTTGCTGGTCTACCCGGCGACGATGATCGGCTGCGACGTCGATTCGATGTGGTTCAAGCAGATGCTGCCGGAAGCGCCCGACCGGGTGCGCAACGTGGTCGCCATCTGCTTCCCGCGCGAGACCGCGGCACGGCGCGATTTCGAGACCGTGGCCGCGCATTACTACCGGCGCTTCGAGACCGCGATCGCCGAGGACAACGAGATCGCCGAACGCCAGTTCGCCGGGCTCTCCTCGCCGCTCGCCCGTCCCGGCCGGTTCTCGCACCGCGAGCCGCTGGTGCACGTGATCGACAACTGGATCCTCGACCAGGTCCTCGACGGCTGACCGCGCGGACGGACAGGGAGAGAGCGATGGCGGGACCGGTATTCCACATGGCGTCCGGCGCGCCGCGCCCGGTGGCGCCGTTCAGTCACGCGGTGGAGATCGACGGCTGGGTGCTGGTCACCGGCCAGATGCCCAACGAGCCCGGAAACGAGGACGCGCCGCTCCCGCCCGACATCGAGGGCCAGACGCGGGCGGCGATGGCGAACCTGAAAACCGTCCTCGCCTCGCTCGGCCTCGGGCTCGAACACGTCGTCATGGCGCGGGTCTACCTGACCCATTTCCGCGAGGACTACGCCCGGATGAACGCGGTCTACGCGACCTACTGGGACGAAAACAAGCGCCCCGCACGCACCTGCATCGGCGTCACCGCGCTGGCGCTCGACGCGAGGATCGAGATCGATTTGGTGGCCAAGCGGCCGTAGGGGCGGGGCGTATCGAGATCTGGCCTGTGCGGATGGGCCGCTCGTCGACGAAATACGACAGGTCAACCGGCCGCGATCAGCACCTGATCAGGCGATCATTCCTTGAAAAGGTCCGCGTGGGAGCCGGTGCGCACCAATTGCAATTCATCGCCCTTAACGCGGTAAATCAGGAGCCAGTCGGGCTCGATGTGGATTTCCCGATGGCCCTGCCAATTTCCGCGCAGCGGGTGGTCGCGATAGCGGTCAGGCAGGGGAGCCTGCCGCATTAGTGCGATCAAGGGCGGACGGAGTTTGGCCAAGTCCTTGCCTCGCCGCTGAGCTCTCTTCACGTCCCGTTTGAACTGCGCGGACCGGACCGGGACCGGCACGTCAAGCGCCGATGTCCTCGAACAGTTCCTCGGCACTGGCGAAGCGCTTTCCCTTGCCCTCGTTCAGTTCCTTCATGGCCTTGCGGGTGGTGGCATTCGGCACCTGCACGGCAAACGGCAGGCGCTTTTCGTCCGCTATCCGTATCAGCATCAGACGGATCGCATCGGATACCGTCAGCCCCATGGCGCTGAGAGCCTCGGTGGCGCGGGCCTTGGTATCGGGGTCGATCCGGGCGCGTACGACCGTATCGGTGCTCATCCGCATCACCTCCGTTTGTAGCATCAATGTAGCTACAGAGGCCGGCAATTGCAAGGCGCGCTTGAGGGACTCAAGGCATTTCCGGCGCGTCTGCCGGCCAGCTACCCAAACCCCCTATGCCGCCGCCCTGATCGCCGCGGCCTTCACCTTGTCGTCCACCGCGTTCTCGAACTGCTCGAAATTGGCTTCGAAGCGTTGCGCGAGGCCGCGGGCGGTGGTGTCGTAGCCGCCCTTGTCGGACCAGGTATTGCGCGGGCTCAGCACCTCGTTCGGCACGTCGGGGACGTTCTGGGGCACCAGCACGCCGAAATTGGGATCCGGCGCCACCGCGACCGAGGCGAGCTTGCCCTCGATCGCCGCGCGAAGCATGGCGCGGGTATGGGCGATCTTCATCCGTTCGCCCACGCCGAACGCGCCGCCGCTCCAGCCGGTGTTGACCAGCCAGCATGTCGCGCCGTGCCGCGCGATCTTCTCGCCCAGCAGTCTCGCGTAGACCGTCGGATGGCGCGGCAGGAAGGGCGCGCCGAAGCAGGTCGAGAACGTCGCCTCGGGCTCGTTGCCGAGGCCGCGCTCGGTGCCGGCGAGCCTGGCCGTGTAGCCCGACAGGAAGTGGTACATCGCCTGTTCCGGGGTGAGGCGGCTGATCGGCGGCAGGACGCCGAACGCATCCGCGGTCAGCATCACGATATTGGCCGGGTGCCCGCCCATGCCGGACATGTCGACATTGCCGAGAAAATGAAGCGGGTAGGAGGCGCGGGTGTTCTCGGTGAGCGAGCCGTCGTCGAAATCGGGCTCCCGCGTGACGGGATCGATGACCACGTTCTCGAGCAGCGTGCCGAAACGGAAGCAGGCGTTGTAGATCTCCGGCTCGGCCTCGGCCGACAGCGCGATCGTCTTGGCGTAGCAGCCGCCCTCGAAATTGAACACGCCGTTGTCCGACCAGCCGTGCTCGTCGTCGCCGATCAGCGTCCGCGTGGGATCTGCGGACAACGTCGTCTTCCCGGTTCCGGAGAGGCCGAAGAAGATCGCCGTGTCGCCCGCCGGCCCGATATTGGACGAGCAGTGCATCGACAACACGCCCTTGCCCGGCAGGATGTAGTTGAGGACCGAGAAGATCGTCTTCTTGATTTCGCCGGTGTAGTGCGACCCGGTAACGAGGATCAGCCGCTTCGCGAAGTTGAGGAGAACGCCCACCTCCGACCGCGTGCCGTCGATCTCCGGCACCGAGTGCAGGTTGGGCGCGTGCAGAACGGTGAATTCGGGCTTGAAGGTTACGCGCTGCCGGTCGGTCGGCGGAATGAACATGTTGCGCGCGAACAGGCTGTGCCAGGCCTGCTCGGTCACCACCCGGACCGGCAGGCGGAAATCGGGATCGGCGCCGGCGAACACGTCCTGGACGAACACCTCGCGGTTCTGCAGATAGGCGACCATCCGCCTGTGGGCGGCCTCGAAATGCGCTTCCGAGATCCGGTTGTTGACCGGTCCCCACCAGATGTCGCCCGAGGACGACGGCTCGTCGACGATGAACTTGTCCTTCGGCGAGCGCCCGGTGTACTCGCCGGTCTCGGTCACGAAGCCGCCGCCCCGGGCCAGCACGCCCTCGCCCCGCCTCAGCCCGTGCTCGTAGAGCGCCGGCACGTCCGGATTCCAGCGGACGGGGCCAGGGTTCGCGAGGCCGTGGTTCTCCAGCCCCCATGAGCTTGCGACCGATCCGGTACCTTGCACTCTCGACCTCCCGGGATTGGCGGGAACGCACGTAGCCCCGGCGGCGCCCGCGGGGCGGATGGCGGGGGCTCCTGTCCCGCGGCAACCTAGTGTGTGCGTTGCCTCGATTCAACCGGACCCGCCGGGCCCTCGGAATGCGCCGCGAAGGCGCCCGCCCGGGGCTTCGACGGGCTTGCCGCGGCCGCGGGAAACCCCATTTAACAGGTCGCGGCCATCGCCATGCCGGGCAAGGATAGCAAGGGGGCGTCGTGAAGGAACGAATCGCGCTGGTTGACGACGACCGCAACCTGCTCGCCTCGGTCTCGATGCTGTTGGAAACCGAGGGGTTCGCGGTGCGCTGCTTCACCGACGGCGCCTCGGCGCTGCAGGGCCTCGGCTCCGATCCTGTCGATCTGGCGGTGCTCGACGTGAAGATGCCGCGGATGGACGGGATGGAGCTCCTCCAGCGTCTCCGCAAGCGCTCCGACATCCCGATCGTCTTCCTGACCTCGAAGGACGACGAGGTCGACGAGGTGCTGGGGCTGCGCATGGGCGCCGACGACTACATCAAGAAGCCGTTCTCGCAGCGCCTCCTTCTCGAGCGCATCCGCACGGTGCTCAGGCGCCACCGCAAGGGCGACGCCGGACCCGGCGAAAGCGGCGCCGAACCCGCGCTGGTTCAGGGCGAGCTCACCCTCGACCGGTCGCGCCATCTTTGCTCCTGGCGCGGCCGCCCGGTCGACCTGACGGTCACCGAGTTCCTGATCGTCAAGGCGCTCGCGCTTCGGCCCGGCCACGTGAAGTCGCGCGACCAGCTGATGGACGCCGCCTATGGCGAGCACATCTACGTCGACGACCGGACCATCGACAGCCACATAAAGCGCCTGCGCAAGAAATTCAGGCTGGTCGACGAAGGGTTCCGCCATATTGAAACCCTTTACGGCATCGGCTACCGGTACAGGGAAGACTGATTCGCCCGGCCGCCGACCGCAGGCGCGGCGATCCGATCCGACGATCGGGAATGCTCCGATGATCTCGCCCCTCACCCGGCGCGTGCTGACGGTCAATATCCTGGCCCTCGGGGCGCTCGTCGCCGGGCTGCTCTATCTCGGCCAGTACGAGGACGGGCTGGTCGAGGCCGAGCTTGCCTCGCTCCACACCCAGGCGGAAATCTTCGCCGGAGCTCTGGGCGAAGGCGCGGCGGGGGATGCGGCCGGCGGCGGCCAGGCGCTGCTCCCGGTCACCGCGCGGCCGATGCTGCGCCGTCTGGTGGGGCCGACCCGGGCAAGGGCGCGCCTGTTCGGCGCCGGAGGCGCCCTGATCGTCGACAGCCGCGACATGGTGGGCCGTGGCGCTCCGGTGCAGGAGGAAGCGCTCCCGCCACCCGAGGACCAGGGGTACGCCGGGCGCCTCGCCGTCGCGGCCTATGAATGGGTGCTCGGCCTTCTGCCCGCCCGCGACCGCCCCCGCGGCTACGCTGAGCGCGCGATCCAGCGCGCCGCCGACTACCCGGAGGCCGGGGCCGCGCTCGGCGGCGAGGCGCGAACCGGGCTCCGCCACGACGCGCGGGGAGAGATGGTGTTGATCGCGGCGGTTCCGGTGCAGCGTTTCAAGCGGGTGCTCGGAGCGCTCATGCTCACCGGCGATGGCGCCGACATCCGCGAAGCGGTGCGCGACGTGCGCCTCGGCATCCTCAAGGCGTTCGCGGTCGCGCTCGGGGTGACGGTGATCCTCTCGCTCTACCTCGCCAACACGATCACGCGGCCGGTAAAACGGCTCGCCGAGGCTGCCCGGCGGGTCAAGGGCGGCCGGGACGAGCATCTGAAGATCCCCGACTTCACCGCCCGGCGCGACGAGATCGGCGATTTGTCCGCGGCGCTGCGCGACATGACGGCGGATCTGTGGAACCGTATGGAGGCGGTCGAGAGTTTCGCCGCCGACGTGTCGCACGAGATCAAGAACCCGCTCACCTCGCTCTCCAGCGCGGTCGAGACCGCCGCGCGCGTCTCCGATCCCGCGCAGCAGCGGCAGCTCATGACGATCGTCCAGGAGGATGTGCGCCGGCTGGACCGGCTGATCTCGGACATCTCGAACGCTTCCCGTCTCGATGCCGAGCTCGCCCGGGCCGAGATGGCGGAGGTGAATCTCGGCCGCCTGCTGGAGACGCTTGTCGAGATCCACGGGACTGCCGGCGCGGGTCGCGGCAACGGGCTGGAGCTTGCGCTCGACGGCGGCCCGCTGCTTGCCGACGGCATCGAGAGCCGGCTGGTGCAAGTGTTCCAGAACCTGCTCGACAACGCCTTCTCCTTCAGCCCGCCCGGCGCGCCGGTGCTGATCCGGGCGGCGCGGGAGAGCGGAGCGCTGGCGGTCACCGTCGACGACCAGGGCCCCGGCATCCCGGAGGAAAACCTCGATTCCGTATTCCAGCGGTTTTACAGCCAACGACCGGAAAGCGAGGAGTTCGGCGCCCATTCCGGGCTCGGCCTCGCGATTTCGCGCCAGATCGTCGAGGCGCATCGCGGCTCCATCGCGGCCTCCAACCGCTATGACGGGAACGGCGTCGTCGCGGGCGCGCGGTTCACCGTCCGCCTGCCGGCGGGTTGAGCGGTGGCGACGGTCCACGCGAGTTGCGTCGCCGTCGATGGGCGCGGGGTTCTCCTGCTTGGCCCGTCCGGCAGCGGAAAGTCCGACCTCGCGCTCCGTCTGATCGACGGCGGCGCGGTCCTCGTCGCCGACGACCGGGTCGAAATCCGCGCCGTCGACGGCCGGCTGGAAGCCTCCCCGCCCGAAACGCTGGCCGGCAGGATCGAGGTGCGCGGTCTCGGCATCCTCGCCGTCGACTGGCGGCCTCGTGCGACGCTCCGGCTCGCGGTGGAACTCCTGACCGATGGCGGTCCCGAGCGTCTCCCCGAACCCGCTAAATGGCGCGTCGACGGTCTCGCGCTCCCCCTGATCCGTCTCGCTCCGTTCGAGGCCTCCGCCGCCGCCAAGGTGCGGCTTGCCGTCCGCGCCGCCCGGGTCGATAGTGTCGACGGTCCTCCCCCGAATCCCGCGACCGCGCGATGACCGCCGCAGAGCAAGACTCCACCGCCATCCGCCCGGCGTCGGGCGGGGATGCCGCCCCGCCCCGTGTCGTGGCGGTAACCGGAATGTCGGGGGCCGGCAAGACCGTCGCCCTCAAGGCGCTGGAGGATCTCGGCTTCGAGGCCGTCGACAACGTGCCGCTTGCCCTCGTCGAGGAGCTCGTCCGCCCGGACCGGGAGAGCGGGCGCCCGCTCGCCATCGGCATCGACATCCGGACACGGGATTTTACCGTCGACCGGTTTTCCGCCCGGCTCGCCGCCCTCGCCGCGCTGCCGGGCGCGGCGGTTCGGCTGGTCTTTCTCGACTGCGGCGACGAGGTGCTCAGGCGGCGCTATTCCGAGACCCGGCACCGGCATCCGCTCGCCGAAGAGGGGCGGCTGACCGAGGCGATCGGCCGCGAGCGCGCGCTGCTCGCGCCGCTCCGCGAACGGGCCGACGAGGCGATCGACACGTCCGCGCTCACCCTCGCCGGGCTCAAGCGCCGGCTCGCCAATGCCTGCGGGCTGGGGGACGCGCCGGCCCCCGCGATCTCGCTGCTGTCGTTCGCCTACCGCAACGGGCTGCCGCCCGAGGCCGACATCGTGTTCGACGTCCGCTTCCTGGCGAACCCGCATTACGCGGCGGACCTCGCATCGCTCACCGGACGGGATCCGGCGGTGGCCGCCTTCGTCGAGTCCGATCCCGCGTTTGCGCCGTTTTTCGAGTCGCTGATCGGGTTCCTCGCGGTGGTCCTGCCGCGCTACCGGGCCGAGGGCAAGAGCTACCTCACCATCGCCATCGGCTGCACCGGAGGGCGGCACCGCTCGGTCTTCGTCGTCGAGAAGCTCGCCGCCCGGCTCGCCGGGGAGGGGCAGCAGGCGGCCGCGACGCACCGCGATCTCGCCACGCGGGGCGCGCCGTGACAGGATGAGTCGATGGGTATGATCGGCATGGTACTGGTGACGCACGGCAACCTCGCGAAGGAGCTGGTGGCCGCGCTCGAACACGTGGTCGGGCCGCAGGAACGGACCGAGACCGTCTGCATCGGCCCCAACGACGATGCCGAGGCGCGGCGCCGGGACATCGCCGACAGCGTCGCGCGGGCGGACGGCGGCAGCGGGGTGATCCTGCTGACCGACATGTTCGGCGGCACGCCGTCCAACCTCGCGATTTCGCTGATGAAGGACGGCCACACCGAGGTCATTGCCGGCGTCAACCTGCCGATGCTGGTCAAGCTTTCCAGCGTGCGCGGACGGGAAAGCCTGGAAGACGCGGTCGCCGCCGCGCAGGAGGCCGGCCGTAAGTACATCAGCGTCGCGTCCCGGCTGCTCGGCGAAAAGGACGCATGACCGCCGACCGGGGCGTCGCCCGCCGCGAGGTCGAGGTGGTCAACGAGCGCGGCCTGCACGCCCGCGTCGCCGCCAGGATCGCCGCCGCCGCGGAAGGATTCGACGCCGACATCCGCTTCGCCTGCAAGGGCGAATCCGTCTCGGCGCTTTCCATCATGGGCCTCCTGATGCTCGCGGCGACCCGCGGCACCCGGCTCGAGGTCTCGGCATCCGGCGCGGAAGCGCCCGCGGCGGTCGAGGCGATTGCGGCGATGTTCGCCAACGGCTTCGAGGAGGGGTGAGGCGGCCGGAGCGCAGGCGAACCGGTTTCCAGGCTCTCGCGTATTTTGCTGAGCGGTTCATATGCACTAGAAATATCTAATTAGATCTCATATCTTTGACGATGTGCTTCGTTGCGTCCTCGACACCAACGTGATCGTCTCCGGCTTGTTTAGCCCCGGAGGCGCATCCGCGGCCCTGATCGGGTACGCGTTGGACGGCAGGTTCATCCTTCTGCTCTCGGTGGCGCTGGCGTTGGAATACGAAGCAGTGTGCAGCGAACCGCGACAACGGATCGTCTCGGGATTGGACGCTGCGGAGGTACGAACCGTCATCGCAGCTCTGTGTGCGGTCGCGGAGCCGGTAGAGACACACTTCCTGTGGCGCCCGCAACTGAGGGACCCGGCCGACGAAATGGTTCTCGATGTAACCGTCAACGGCAGAGCCGACGCCCTGGTCACATTCAACCGGCGAGACTTCGCTGGAATCCCGGATCGTTTTGGGACGGCCATCTTGTCGCCGGGAGACGCTTTGAGGAGAGTCCGGTCATGAAGAAACAGCTCGCCACCTATCCGCTGCGCTTGCCGGCGTCGCTGAAGGCGGCCGTCGCCGAGGTCGCAAGACGTGACGGCACCAGCATCAACCAGTTCGTGACGACGGCGGTCGCCGAGAAGCTGTCGGCGATGAGAACGGCCGAGTTCTTCGCCGAGCGCCGGACTTCGGCCGACATCGAGGAAGCGCGGCGCATCCTGTTCAGGGAAGGGGGCAAGCCGCCGGAGCCCGAAGACCGCCTGTCCTGACTTCGAAGGCGGCGGCCTCTTCGGTCAGGCGGCGCTCGCGGCCTCCCGCCGCCAGACGACAGGGTAGAGATCGCAGTCCATCGGGTCGCCCTCCGTCAGGCCGTCGGCCCAGAGCGCCTTCGCGGTTCCCGGGCGGGGATCGAAGCGCGCGTCGTCGCCGGTGTAGCGCACCGTGTAGCCGCGCCGGCGAACGTCCTCGCGCAGATTGCCGCCAGCGCCGTGCACCGCCAGCGCGTGGAACGCGATCGCGTCTCCCGGCTCCATGTCCCAGGCGACGATGTCGTAGTCGCCGCGCGCCGCGTCGATATCCGGCATCGTCTCGTAGTCCGGATTCTCGTCGTATGTGTTGACCTCGGTCTTGCCGAACGCCTCGGGCTGGAACCAGCGGTCCCATCGGTGCGAACCGCGGACGAATTCGAGCCGCCCGTTCTCCGCCGTCGTCGGGTCGAGCGCCAGCCAGAACGACATCACCTGCCAGCCGCGCACCGGCCAGTAGGGCTGGTCGTTGTGCCAGCGGGTCGGCTGCGCTGTCCCGGGTTCTTTCACGAAAAGCTGGTCGTAGAGCAGATTCACCCTGGACGCGCCGAAGAACCCGGCCGCCAGTTCCGCGAGGCCGCTCTCGAAGCAGTAGGCGCGGAAGTCCGGGTCGGTCTGCCAGATGCGCAAATTGCCGTGGAAGCGGCCCCGGCCCCCGGTGTCGTAGCTGTGGAAGAAGGGCCCCGGATCCTCGATATCCCGCTCGATCGCGGCGGCGACCCGGTCCAGCCATTCCGGCCCGACGACGCCCTTCAGCAGGACGGCACCGTCCCTGTCGTAGGCCTCGATATCGGCCGGGGCGATGCGGTAGGGCATGGTGCGTGGCCTTTCGGCGGCGGTTCCGCCATTTATATCCCGGAAACCCTACCCACGCGACCGGCTCCCGGTTGCCCGGCTCCGGGTGTGGCTGTTATATGGCGCCGCCCACCCCACCGACATCCGCCGACAGAACCGGGAAACCCGCATGAGTGCCGCAGACGACTTCAAGGTCGCCGACATCGCCCTCGCCGATTGGGGGCGCAAGGAAATCGCCATCGCCGAGACCGAGATGCCGGGGCTGATGGCGCTCCGCGCGGAGTTCGGCGCCTCGCGCCCGCTCGAAGACGCGCGGATCGCCGGTTGCCTCCACATGACGGTCCAGACCGCGGTGCTGATCGAGACCCTGACCGCGCTCGGCGCCACGGTGCGCTGGAGCTCCTGCAACATCTTCTCGACCCAGGACCACGCCGCCGCTGCGATCGCCGCGACCGGGGTTCCCGTCTTCGCCTGGAAGGGGATGTCGGAAGACGAGTTCTGGTGGGCGATCGACCGCACGATCGAAGGCCCCGACGGCTGGCGGCCGAACCTGATCCTCGACGACGGCGGCGACCTCACCAAGGTGATGCACGACAAGTTTCCCACCCTGCTCGACGATGTGCTCGGGCTCTCGGAAGAGACCACCACGGGCGTCCACCGGCTCTACGAGATGGCGCAGAACGGAACGCTCCGCGTGCCCGCGATCAACGTCAACGACTCGGTGACCAAGTCGAAGTTCGACAACCTCTACGGCTGCCGCGAGAGCCTGGTCGACGGTATCAAGCGCGCGACCGACGTGATGGTCGCGGGCAAGATCGCGGTGGTTTCCGGCTTCGGCGATGTCGGCAAGGGCTCGGCCGCCTCGCTCCGAAACCAGGGCGCACGGGTCATGGTCACCGAGATCGACCCGATCTGCGCCCTCCAGGCGGCGATGGAGGGCTACGAGGTGGTGACGATGGACGACGCCGCGCCCGCGGGCGACATCTTCGTCACCTGCACCGGCAATATCGACGTGATCACCATCGACCACATGCGGGCGATGAAGGACCGCGCCATCGTCTGCAATATCGGGCATTTCGACAGCGAGATTCAGATCGCGGCGCTCCGCAACTACAAGTGGGAGAACGTCAAGCCGCAGGTCGACGAGGTCGAGTTCCCCGACGGCAAGCGGCTGATCGTCCTCGCCGAGGGGCGGCTGGTGAATCTCGGCTGCGCGACGGGGCATCCGAGCTTCGTGATGAGCGCGTCCTTCACCAATCAGGTGCTGGCCCAGATCGAGCTGTGGCGGAACCACGCCGATTACGGCAACGAGGTCTACGTCCTGCCCAAGCGGCTCGACGAGAAGGTTGCGGCGCTCCATCTCGAAAAGCTCGGGGTCAAGCTGACGGAGCTCTCGACCGAGCAGGCAGAGTATCTCGGCGTCGGGCAAGAAGGGCCGTTCAAGCCCGAATACTACCGCTATTGACGGCGCGGCGCGCTTGCCGGGCCTCGCGGCGGCGGCTAGAACGGCGCCCATGTCGGCGCCTTCCCCGTCATGCGCGCTGGCGCGCCTCGCCCTGCCCGGCCCCGACGCGACCCGGGCGCTCGCCGCCGGCATCGCCGGAATGGCGCGGGCGGGCGATACGATCGGGCTCGCGGGTGTCCTGGGCGCGGGAAAGACGACCTTCGCGCGGGCCTTCGTCAACGCCCGGGCGGACGCGGCCGGCGCCGGTCCGGTCGAGGTGCCGAGCCCGACCTTCACCCTCGTCCAGCCCTACGATATCGGGGGGACGACGATCCATCATTTCGACCTCTACCGGGTGGACGCGCCCGAGGATGCGCTGGAGCTCGGCATCGAGGATGCCTTCGCGACCGGGATTTCGCTGGTCGAATGGCCGGATCGGCTGGGTCCGTTGTTGCCGGGGGATGCGCTCCTCGTCACCCTTCTTCAGGGTCCGCGCGAGGATGCCCGGGTGGCCGAAATCGAAGCCGGGCCCGGGTGGCGGAAACGGATCGGAGGGACGCTTGACCGCTTCCGCGCGTAGACGGGAGATCGACGGCTTTCTCGCCGGCGCCGGCTGGAGCGGCGCTGCCGTCGAGCCGCTCGCGGCCGACGCCTCGTTCCGGCGCTACCTGCGGATCCGCCGCGGTCCCCGGACCGCCGTGCTGATGGACGCCCCGCCCGACCGCGAGCCCATCGAGCCCTACGTCGTCATCGCCCGGCACCTTCTCTCCCTCGGCTTCGGCGCGCCGCGCATCGAGGCGGAGGATCGAAGCGCCGGGCTGCTTCTGATGGAGGATCTGGGCGACGACACCTTCACGCGGCTGCTCGCCCGCGGCGAGGACGAGGCCGGGCTCTACGAGCTCGCGGTCGATACGCTGATCGCGCTCCATAGGCTTCCCGCCGCGACGGCAATTCCGCCGGGCCTCGCCCCCTATTCCGACGATCTGCTGATGGCCGAGGCGGATTACCTGATCGACTGGTACCTGCCCGCCGTCGGTCTTTGCCTCACCCCCGGCCGACGATCCGCCTATGTCGCGCGCTGGCGGGAGGTTTTCGCCGAGGCCCGGGCGGTGCCGGAAACCCTGGTGCTGCGCGATTTCCACGTCGACAACCTGATGCGGCTCGATGGGAGAGCGCGGCCGGCCGCCTGCGGGCTGGTCGACTTCCAGGACGCCGTGGCAGGGCCGGTGAGCTACGACTTCGTTTCCCTGGTCGAGGACGCGAGGCGGGATGTGCCGCTCGCGCTCGTCGGCGCGGTCAGGGACCGCTATCTCGCCGCCTTTCCCGACCTCGACGCCGCGGCTTTCGACCGTTCCTGCGCCGTGCTCGGCGCCCAGCGGCATTGCAAGGTGATCGGCATCTTCACCCGGCTGTCGCGGCGCGACGGAAAGGACGGCTATCTCCACCATATCGCGCGGGTCTGGCGCCTGCTGGAGGCGGCCGTCCTGCACCCGGCGCTACGCCCGATCCGGGACTGGCTGGACGAGACGATCCCCGCCTCCGCGCGCGCGGTCCCGGGTCCGGGGGCGGCGGCGTGAGGCCGCGCCGCGCGATGGTCCTGGCGGCGGGTCTCGGCAAGCGCATGCGCCCGCTGACCGAGACCGTGCCCAAGCCGCTGATCGAGGTCGGCGGGCAGACGATGCTCGACCGCGCGCTCGACCGGCTCGAAGCCTTCGGGATCGACGAGGTGGTGGTCAACCGCCATTATCTCGGCGAACGGATCGACGCGCATCTCGAGACCCGCGCGAGCCCCGGGACGAGCGTCAGCCGCGAGGACGTCCTGCTCGATACCGGCGGCGGCGTGGCCCACGCGCTTGACCGGCTGGGCGAGTCCCCCTTCTTCGCGATCAACGCCGACATCGCCTGGCTCGATGGGCCGACGCCAGCGCTGGAGCGGCTCGCCCAAGGCTGGGACGATGCCGCGATGGACGCGCTCCTGCTTATGCACCGCTGCGTCGGCGCCTATGGCTATGACGGGCGCGGCGACTATTTCATGGATCCGGACGGCGCGCTCCACCGGCGCGCGCCCCGGGACGTTTCGCCCTATGTCTTCACCGGCGTGCAGATCCTGCACCCCCGCTTGTTCGACGACGCGCCGGAGGGTCCGTTCTCGCTAAACCTGCTCTACGACCGGGCGGAGAGCGCGGAGCGGTTGTTCGGAATCGTGCACGACGGCGAATGGTTCCATGTCGGCACCCCGGCGGCGCTCAGGACCGCCGACGACCGGCTCTTCGGCCGGCCGGGCGCTCACGACTTCCACGTCGGATGACGGACCGGCAGCCGAAGCCGCCGCGCGTCTTCACGATCCCCGCCGGGGTGCCCTTTCTCGACGTTCTCGCCCGCGGAATTCTTGCGGGGGGGGAGGGGGGGGGACTCGCCCGCGCGACGGTGCTGCTCCCCAACCGGCGGGCATGCCGGGCGCTCGGCGAGGCGATGCTGCGCGCGAGCCCGGAGAGGGCGCTGCTGCTTCCCGCCATCCTGCCGATCGGCGATATCGGGCTCGACGAGGAATTCGAGGCCGACGACGTGGCCGCGCCCGCGGCGCTCGATCTGCCTCCGGCGATCCCGCCGCTCCGCCGTCAGCTCCTGCTCGCCGAGCTGATTCGAGCCAGGGAGCGCGAAACGGAGGGTTCGGCGCGTGTCGCCGGTCTCGCCTCCGAACTCGCGCGCCTCCTCGATCGGGTCGAGACGGAAGGACTCGGTTTCGACCGGCTCGCGGAACTGGTCCCCGAGACACTGGCCACGCATTGGCAGACCACACTCGATTTCCTTCGCATCGTCACCGATGCCTGGCCAGCGGTGCTTGAGGAGGAGGGCGCGATCGGCCCCGCCGAGCGGCGCAACCGGCTGATCGAGGCGCGCATCGATTCCTGGCGTCGCGAGCCGCCCGAGGGGAGGGTGATCCTCGCCGGTTCGACCGGCAGCGTGCCGGCGACCCGCGCCTTGATGGCGGCGGTGGCCGGGCTCCCCGGGGGAGCGGTCGTCCTGCCCGGGCTCGACCGCGAGCCGGGCTCGGCGGTCTGGGATGCGCTCGATGCGGGCCACCCCCAGTACGGCCTCAAGCTCGTCCTCGACGAGCTCGGAGTCGCGCCATCGGAGGTCGCGGTCTGGCCGGGCGCCGGGCACGCGTCCTCCTCCTCCCGGACCCGTCTGCTCGCCGCCGCCATGCGGCCCGCCGGCACCCAGGCGCCCGCGCCCGCTCGCGCCGCGCGGGTTTCCGCGGTCGAGGGCGTCTGCCGAATCGACTGCGCCGGCGCGCGGGAAGAGGCGGCGACCATCGCGCTGTTGCTGCGCGAGGCGCTTGAAACACCGGATATGACGGCGGCCCTTGTTACGCCCGATCGGGGGCTCGCGCGACGGGTCGCGGCCGAGCTCGCACGCTGGGATGTCGATATCGACGACTCCGGCGGTTCCCCGCTCGCGCTTACCCCGCCCGGCGCATTTCTCCGCCTTCTCGCCCGGGCGCTCGCCGACCGGTGGGCGCCGGTTCCGCTCTTGTCGGTCCTCAAGCATCCGTTTTCGGCCTGCGGGATGGAGACCGGCGCCTTCCGCGCCCGCGTCCGCGCGCTCGAACGCGCGGTGCTTCGGGGCCCCCGGCCCGAACCCGGCGCGGGCGGGTTGAAGCGCGCCCTCCACGAAGACCGCGAACTCTCCCAGTGGCTCGACCGCGTTGCCGATGCGCTGGCGCCTCTCGACGATCTCATGGCCGGAGGAAGGGCGGGGGTCGCCGATCTTGCCGAGGCGCACATCGCCGCGGCCGAGCGGTTGGCCGCGAGCGCCCAAGCCGTAGGGGCCGAGCGCCTGTGGGTGGGCGAGGACGGCCGGACGGCGGCGGGATTCATGGACGAACTCCGGAGCGCCGCACGGGGCCTTGTTCCGGTCGAGGGGCGCGACTGGCCCGACCTGCTCGACACTCTGATGCGCGGCCACGTTGTCCGGCCGCGCTATGGCCGTCATCCCCGGCTGCAGATCTGGGGTGTTCTGGAGGCGCGCCTGCAGGGCGCGGACCGGCTGATACTGGGCGGGCTCAACGAGGGCACCTGGCCGTCCCAGCCGCCGCCGGACCCGTGGATGAGCCGTCCGATGCGCGCCGTGTTCGGATTGCCGCCGCATGAGCGCCGGATCGGACTTTCGGCGCACGACTTCTCCCAACTCTTCGCCGCGCCGGAGGTGTTCCTGACCCGTGCCGTAAGGGTGGCGGGAACGCCGACCGTCCCCTCGCGCTGGCTGCTCCGGCTCGACAACGCGCTCGGGGAGGAGGCCGGCACCCTTGCGCGCGGCGCGCGGCGCTGGATCGGGTGGCAGGGGGCGCTGGACCGGCCGACCGCGTTCGAGCAGGTCCAGGCGCCCGCGCCGGTCCCGCCGGTAGCCGCCCGGCCGCGCCGTCTCTCGGTCACGCAGATCGAGACGCTGATCCTCGATCCCTACGCGGTCTATGCGCGTCACGTGTTGGACCTCAAGGCGCTGGAGCCGATCGACGCCGATCCCGGGGGCGCCGAACGAGGCCGTTTTGTCCATGACGCGCTCGATGCGTTTGTCCGCGCTTTCCCCGACGCCCTGCCCGGAGATGCCTATGAGCGGCTGATCGAGATCGGGCGGGCCGCGCTCGGCAAGATGGTGGAGCGACCAGGCGTTCGCGCCTTCTGGTGGCCGCGTTTCGAGCGTGTCGCGCGCTGGTTCGTCGAGCACGAGCGCGGGCGCAGGGCGGCCATCGCGAACAGCGCCACCGAACTGACCGGCCGGCTCCAATTCGAGGCCCCCGGCGGCCCCTTTACACTCACCGCGCGGGCCGACCGGATCGACACGATGGCCGACGGCGGCGCCACGATCATCGATTACAAGACGGGTGGCGTGCCGACCAGGAAGGACGTAAAGGCCGGCGTCGCGCCCCAGCTGCCGCTCGAAGCGGCGATCCTCGCGGCGGGCGGCTTCGAGGGGATCGGCAGCGCGTCCGATCCCGACCTCGTCTACTGGAAGCTCTCGGGCAGCGATCCTCCCGGCGAGGAGGCCTCCGTGGACGCCGATCCGGCGGCCGCCCGCGCCGGTCTGGAACGGCTGATCGGGCATTTCGACGATCCGTCGAGCCCCTACATTCCCCAGCCGCATGCCGACCGCGCACCGGCATTCAGCGATTACGGACATCTCGAACGGCTCGCCGAATACGCTCCGGGGCGATCCTCGAGGCGGCGATGGTAAGCGCCCGGGACGGCCAGGTCGTCGCGTCGCGGCCGGCGGTCTCGGCCTGGGTCGATGCGTCCGCCGGAACCGGCAAGACCAAGGTGCTCGCGGACCGGGTGCTGCGGCTGCTGCTCGCCGGCACACCGCCGGAGCGTATCCTCGCGCTCACCTTCACCCGGGCGGCGGCGGCCGAAATGGCCAACCGGATATTCGAGGCGCTCGGGGCCTGGTCGGCGATGTCCGGCGATGAACTCGAAAACACGCTCGCCATTCTTCTCGAGGAACCGCCCGCCGCCGACACCGTGGACCGGGCGCGCGCCCTTTTCCTCCAGGTTCTCGACGCGCCTGGCGGAATGAAGATCGAGACCATTCATGCCTTCTGTCAGTCCGTCCTCGGCCGGTTCCCGCTCGAAGCCCGCATCGACCCGCATTTCAGCGTCATGGACGAGCGCACCGAAGGGCAGACGTTGCGTCGCGCCCGAGACGCCGTGATCGCCGAGGCCGGCCTGGATCGGGGTACCCCGCTCGCCCGGGCGTTCACGACCGTCGCCGCGCGGGGCGGGGAGAGCGACTTCGACAGCCTGATGGCCGCCCTCTCGAGCGCCCGCGAAAAGGTCGCGGCGCTGGCCGGGCGGGCGTTTCCCGGTATCGAGGCGGAGACTCACCGCCATTTCGGACTCGATCCCGACGAGACCGAAGAAACGATCCTCGTCTCCGCCGGCGAGGAAGGCGCCTTCGACCGCGACGGCCTGGAACGCGCGGCGGAAGCGCTCTGCGGGGGGCTGAAGACCGACCGGGAGGCCGGTGCGGCGGTCGCCGCCTGGCTCGAGTCTCCCGTCCCGACGCCCGATGCATTCGCCGACTACGCGCGGGCCTTCCTGACCCAGAAGGGGGACATCCGGAAGAACCTTCCTACCAAGGGGGTGGCGGCCGCCGCGCCCGCGGCCGCCGAATCCTGGCAGGCGGAAGCCGAACGCGTCCGGGCGGTCCGCGACCGTCTGCTCGCCGCCGGCACCGCAACGGAGAGTGCCGCGCTCGCCCGGATCGGAGCGGCGCTGCTTTCCTCCTACACCGAGGAGAAGACACGCCAGGGGCAGCTCGACTACGACGACCTGATTGCCGCGGTGCAGGGGCTGGTGGAGGACGAGGCCGCCGCGCTCTGGGTGCTCTACAAGCTCGACGGCGGCATCGACCATGTGCTGATCGACGAGGCGCAGGACACCAATCCCCGGCAATGGGCGGTCGTCCGGGCGCTGGCCGGCGATTTCTTCGCGGGCGAAAGCGCCGAGGAAGGTGCGCGCACCGTCTTCGCCGTCGGCGATCCCAAGCAGTCGATTTACAGCTTCCAGGGCGTCGAGGCCGGCGCGTTCGCCGCCATGCGCGAGGAGTTTCGTAGCCGGGTCGAGACCTCAGGTTCCGTCTGGGAAGGGGTCGAGCTCGGCCATTCCTTCCGCTCGACCGGCGCGGTTCTGCGTGCCGTGGACGCGGTTTTCTCCGACCCCGACGCAAGACGCGGTCTCGGCGACAGGTCGGTCGCCCACGCGGCCAGCCGAACCGGGCAGGCAGGGCTGGTCGCGCTCTGGCCGCCCGCCCGGCCGACCGAGTCCGAGGATGTCGATCCGTGGCGGCCCGTCGACAAACCCTTTACCCACCAGACCGCCGCATACCGCCTCGCCGAGGCGATCGCCGCGAAGATCGGGAACTGGATCCAAACCGGCGAGCGGCTGGAGAGCCGGGGCCGGGCCATCTCCGCGGGCGACATCATGGTGCTGGTGCGCCACCGCGGCGAATTCGTCGATCACCTCGTCCGTGCGCTGAAGCAGCGATCCGTCGGTGTCGCAGGGATCGACCGCCTGATCCTGTCGAACCAGCTCGCCGTGATGGACCTGCTCGCGCTCGCCGAGGCGGCGCTGATGGTCGACGACGATCTCACCGTCGCCGCGGCCCTCAAGGGGCCCCTGGCCGGGCTCGACGAGACCGCGCTGTTCGACCTCGCCCACGGGCGGGGCGAGACGACGCTCGCCGCCGCGCTTGCCGCCCGGCGAGGGGATCCGCGCTACGAGCCCGCCCTGGCGGTCGTCGACGAAGTGCTCGCGATGGCGGATTTCGTGCCGCCCTATGAGTTTTTCAGCCGCATCCTCGGGCCCATGGGCGGGCGCGAAAGGATCGTCGCCCGCCTCGGCCCCGACGCCGAGGACCCGATCGACGAGTTCCTCGCGCTGGCCCTTGAATACGAGCGTGAGCACACGCCCTCGCTGCAGGGCTTCGTTTTCTGGTTCCGGGGCGCCCAGGCCGAGGTCAAGCGCGACCTCGAACAATCCGCGCGGGACGAGGTGAGGGTGCTGACGGTGCATGGCGCCAAGGGGTTGCAGGCACCGGTCGTCATTCTCGCCGACAGGATGCAGGCGCCCACCGAGCGGGACCCCCTGCTGTGGTCGGAGAGCGAGCCGCCGGTGCTGGTCTGGAAGCGCCGGCGGGACGCGCGCGATGGGGTTTCCGAGGCCCTCGCCGCCGCGGAGAGCGCGAGGGGTGAGGAGGAGTACCGCCGCCTGCTTTATGTCGCGATGACCCGGGCCGAGGATCGGCTCTACGTTGCCGGTTACACCCGGCAGAAAACCGTCCCCGAGGGCTGCTGGTACGCGATGGTCGAGCGCGCGCTGAGGCCGATCGCGGAATCCCGGGAGATGACGCTGGAAGCGCCGGAAGAGGGCGTCGTCCTGACCGGCCCGGGGCTGGTCCTCGAAGAGCCGCAGATCGAACCGCCGGATCGGGCGCGCGAAGAGGACGAGGAGGTGCCCGGGGAGGAGCCGCTTCCGGTCTGGGCGCGGCGGTCCGCCCCGGCGGAAGCGCCCACACAACCTCCTCGCAGCCCGTCCCGGCTGGACGAGGACGGCACACCGGCCCGCTCGCCGGGCGGGGAGCTCGTCTTCCGTCGCGGGCGGATCGTTCACGACATCCTGCAACGCATCCCCGCGCCGCCGCCCGACGATCTGCGCGCGGCGATCGAAACCCATCTCGCACGACCGGTCCTGGATCTCGATCCCGGCGCGCGGCGCGAGATCGCCGGAGAGGTCGTGGCGCTGCTCGCCGACCCCGCCGCCGCCGCCGTCTTCGCGCCCGGATCGATGGCGGAGGTTCCCGTCGTCGGCCGCATCGGCGGTCGGTCGTATTGCGGATGGATCGACCGCCTTGTCGTCGAGGAGGCGGCGGTGCATCTGGTCGAGTTCAAGACCGACCGCGATCCGCCCGCCGGCCCGGAGGGAATCCGGCCCGAATATCTGCGTCAGATCGCCGCCTACCGGGCGCTGCTGGCGGAGATCTATCCCGGAAGGCGGATCGAATGCACCCTGATCTGGACCGTCGGACCGGTGGCGATGGCGATCCCCGGGGCGCTGCTCGACGCCGCCCCGCCTTGACCGGCGAAGCGGCGCCGCCTAGTTAAGACGGAGCGGCGCAATATGTGACGAAGGGGCATTCGATGGCGACCAAAGCAGTTTCAGACGACTCCTTCGACACCGATGTCCTCCAGGCCAACGGGCCGGTGGTGGTCGATTTCTGGGCCGAGTGGTGCGGTCCGTGCAAGCAGATCGGACCCTCTCTCGAGGAGATATCCGACGAGATGGGCAGCGAGCTCACGGTCGCCAAGATCAATATCGACGACAACCCGATGACCCCGTCGAAATTCGGCGTCCGCGGCATCCCGACGCTGATGATCTTCAAGGGGGGGGAGCTTGCCGCGACCAAGGTCGGCGCTCTGCCCAAGTCCAAGATCATCGAGTGGATCCGCTCCGCCCTTTGAGGCGGACGGGCCGCGTCCTCAGCCACCCTCCGCGGGCTTCAGAACGAACATCCGGTCGCAATAGGGGCATTCCACCCGCCCGTCATTGGCGAGGCTGAGGAACACCTTCGGGTGACCCAGCGCGCCGCCGCCGTCGCAGGCGACCTCGCTCGTGTCGACCTCGACGATCTCGGGGGGTTCGATCGGCTGTGACATGGGCGGACGCGTCCGGCTGCGAAGGGTGCCGGATGATAGCGCGCCCGGACGGCGGATCAATCGGGCGAGCCGACTCCCCCGATCAGCCCCAGAGTCGGGCGGACGCGATGGCCGCGCCCTCCGACAGCGCCTTGAGCTTGGCCCACATGATGCTGCGATGGACCCGTCCGGCGAGGGGGCTCTGGCAGAAGCCGCAATCGGTGCCGGCCATCACGTTCTCCCCGCCGACGAGATCGGCGTAGCGCAAAAGGCGTTCGGCGACCAGCTCCGGATGTTCGACCACATTGGTCGAGTGGGCGATCAGGCCCGGCATCAGCCGTCTTCCCTCGGCCGGCTTCGCCGTCTTCCACACCTGCCACTCGTGCTCGTGGCGCGGGTTGGCCGCCTCGAAGGCATAGGTGCCGGCATTCACCTTCAGCACGATGTCGACGATGTCCTTCATGGCAACGTCGAACATGTGCGGGCCGTTCCAGCTGCCCCAGCAGATGTGGTAGCGCGTGCGGTCCCGCGGCAGCCCTTCGAGCGCCCGGTTGAGGGCGGCGATACGAAGTTCCGCCCAGCCGCGGTATTCGGCCAGCGTCATCGGCGGGACCAGCTTTTCGTGCATGTAGGGCAGGAAGGCGTCGTCGACCTGAAGATGGAGCCCGGCATCGACGATCGCGGCGTATTCCTCATGCAACGCGTCCGCCAGGGCGAACAGCAAGCGCTCCTCGTCGCCGTAATGTTCGTCCCGGGCGTTGGGAAGCGCGCTCGCCGGCGCCACCACCGGCAGGAATCCCTCGACATTCCCCGCCGCTGCCATGGCCGCCTTCAGATTGGCGATGTCGCGCTGCAGCTCCGCGTGGCCGGAATAGGAGATCGGACCCGTTACCACCGGGCGGACCGGTGCCGAGGCGACCTGCATCACCTTGCCGTCGTATTCGGCGTAGAACTCGGGGAACGCCTCGCGGTCGCGCCCTCCGAGCGTGTAGCTCATCGGATCGGCGGCCTCCTCGGGGGTCATCTCCCGCCGTTCGACGCCGGTCAGGCGGCTATGGACGTAGAACGCCCAGTTGATCGACTTGCCGTACTCGCCGTCGCTGACGATGTCGATCCCCGCCTCGGCCTGGAGTCGCACCGCCTCGGCGACCGACTGCGTCAGGCAGGCATCATGGGCGTCGCGGTCGAACGGTTCGCCGCGCTGCTCCTTCTCCAGGAATTCGATCAGCGCTGGCGGTCGCACCAGACTCCCGATATGGCTCACCGGGATACGTCTATCCTGTCTCGCCATTCTTCTCTCCTCCGGTCCTGTCGTCGTCCGTGGGTCGCCTGGCGTGATTACCAGTCTCCTGCGCTATGCGATACCGGAGACCGGCCGCCATCCCTCCCGCGCCCAAATTGCTTCCCCGCCCGCTTCCCGCTATGGTCGCCGTTTCCAAGGGATTATCCGCGCGGCGCCCGTAGCTCAGTGGATAGAGCGCTGGCCTCCGAAGCCAGAAGTCGCACGTTCGAATCGTGCCGGGCGCGCCATCCCCCTGGCCATCCCCAGATACGTCCCAGGGGCGCCCCGCGGGGTTCCGGCATCCCTCGGGCCGGATTTCTTTCGCTTGCCCTTCGCTTGTCGCCCGCGTCGTTTGTCGCTTAAGATCGCGACGACCAACGGTCCAAACGGGAGGGAGAGGATGATTTCATTGAACAAGCGCGGCCTGCTGGCCGGCGCCGCCGCTCTCGGCGCCGCGGCGTTGATCGCCGCCACGCCGGCGAAGGCCGCCGATCCCATCAAGGTCGGATTCTCGATGGCGCTTACCGGCGGGCTCGCCGGCGCCGGCAAGTCGGCCCTGATCGCGATGCAGATCTGGGAGAAAGACATCAACGCGGCCGGCGGACTGCTGGGCCGCAAGGTCAAGCTGATCTATTACGACGATCAGACCAACCCGGCGACGGTGCCCGGCATCTTCACCAAGCTCCTCGACGTCGACAAGGTCGACCTCGTGGTCTCCGGCTACGGCACCAACCTGATCGCGCCGGCGATGCCGATCATGATGCAGCGCAACCTGACATTCATCGCGCTGTTCGGGCTGGCGGTCAACGACAAGTTCAACTACGACCGCTACTTCCAGATCCTGCCGGCCGGGCCGAAGCCGATCACCGACTGGTCGCGCGGCTTCTTCGAGCTCGCCATGGCGCAGAACCCCAAGCCGAAGACGATCGCGCTGGTCGGCGCCGATGCCGAGTTCGCCAAGAACGCGGTCAAGGGCGCGCGCATCCACGCCAAGAACTACGGGTTGAAGATCGTCTACGACGGCAGCTACCATCCGAAGACCCCCGACTTCACGCCGATCGTCCGCGCCATCCAGGCGCGCAACCCGGACGTGGTCTATGTCGGTTCGTACCCGCCGGATTCGGTGGGCATGGTCAAGGCGGCGACCGAGCTCGGGCTGAAGACCAAGCTGTTCGGCGGCGGCATGGTGGGGCTGCAATACGCGACCATCATGACGGCGCTGGGTCCGAAGCTTAACGGCATCGTCAACTACGATTTCTGGGTGCCGGAGCCGACGCTGAACTTCAAGGGCGTCGAGGCGTTTCTCACAAAGTACCAGGCCGCGGCCAAGGGCAAGGGCGTCGACCCGCTCGGCTACTATCTGCCGACCTACGCGCACGCCTATCTGGAGATCCTCGGCCAGGCGGTGAAGGCGACCAACAGCCTCGACCACGGCAAGCTCGCCGAGCACATGCGCAAGACCACTTACGACACCGTGGTCGGCAAGGTGAAGTTCGCCCCGAACGGCGAATGGGCCAAGACCCGGACGCTGATGGTCCAGTACCAGGATATCAAGGACAACAAGCTCGAGACCTTCTCCAAGGCGGGGACCCGGGTCGTCCTGTATCCCAAGGAATGGGCTTCGGGGAAGATCCGCTACCCCTATACCGAAGCCAAGTAATGCCGAACGGCCGCGGCGGGCACTGACGCCCGCCGCGGCCGCGACGCCTGTTTCTGCGGCGGAGGGGCCGGTCCTCACGTGTTTACGTTCGATCTGTTGTGGAACGCGCTCGTCGCGGGCGCGCTCCTCGGGGGGTTCTACGCGGCGGTGAGCCTCGGGTTGTCCATCACTTTCGGCCAGCTCGATATCGTCAACATCGCCCACCCCGCTTTCGTCATCCTCGGCGGTTATATCGCCTATATGGGCAACGAGTGGTGGGGGTTCGATCCGATTCTGACCGGGTTGGCGGCCGCGCCGATCTTCTTTGCCCTCGGGGTGGGGACCTACCGCTTCTACTACGAAGCCTTCGAACGACGAGACGACGAGGCGCTGCGCGGCCTCGCCTTCTTTTTCGGCGTGATGTTCATCATCGAAGTCGTGCTGATCATGGCCTATGGCGTCGACTTTCGCTCGGTGCAGGCGCCCTATATCGGCGGCAATTGGGAGATCGGGCCGATCGGCATCCCGACCCGGATGTTCGTGCCCTTCTCGGTTTCCGTAGCGATGTTCCTCGCCGTCTACATTTATCTCGCGCGGACCTTCACCGGGCGCGCCATCCTCGCCGTCTCCCAGGACCGCCTCGCGCTCGAGCTGATGGCCGCCGACCCGGTGCGGGTCAAGCAGGTGGGCTTCGGCCTCGGCATCGCCACCGCGGCGATCGCCGGCGCGCTGCTGATCATCATCATTCCGATCGAGCCTTCGGTGGGCAGGCTCTATATCGGCCAGGTCTTCGCCATCGTGGTGCTCGGCGGGCTTGGCTCGATCACCGGCACGCTGGTGGCGGCGCTGATCCTCGGCATCGCCGAGAGCCTGGTGTCGACTTTCTACGGGCCCTCCTGGGCGCCCGCGGTCGCCTTCACCATCCTCTTGCTCGCCCTCGCGGTACGCCCGCAGGGCCTGTTCGGACGCTGAACCGTGGCGGGTATGACGCGCTTCTGGATCGGCGCCGGGGCGGTGGTCGCGATAGGCCTCCTGCTCGCGCTGACCGACATCGTCGCCAACAGTTTCTGGTTCTTCGCCGCCTATGTGGTGCTGCAATACGTGGTGCTGGCCACCGCGTGGAACATCTTGGGCGGCTATATGGGATATGTGAATTTCGGCAGCGCCGGGTTCTTCGCGATCGGCGCCTATACCGCCATCGTCCTCTACAACCTGGTCAAGGCGCCGTTGCTGGTGATGATCCCGGTTTCCGGCATCGTCTGCGGGCTGATGGGGCTCGGCATGGGCTATCTGACGCTCAGGCTGCGCGGGGTCTATTTCGCCATCGGTACGCTGGCCCTCGCTGTCGTGCTCGAGACGCTGATGGTCAACTGGGACTATGTCGGCGGCGCGACGGGCGCCTATGTCATCCGCCCGCGCACGCTGGAGCCGTTCGGCGACTACGTGAAATACCTGACCTTCGTGATGCTGGTGCTCGCGGTCATCGCGGTGGCGGCCGCGCGGTGGATCGAGCGGGCCAAGTTCGGGCGCGGTCTGCACGCGATCCGGGACGACGAGCTCGCCGCCGAATGCGCCGGCATCCCGACGCTCAGGCTCAAGCTGATCGCGACCACGGTGTCGGGCTTCCTGATGGGCGTCGCCGGGGCGCCGTTCCCGCTCTATGTCGGCTTTGTCGAACCGGCCTCGGCCTTCAACCTGGCCTATGCGGTCAATGCCATCGCCATGCCGATGATCGGCGGAACGACGATGTGGGCGGGGCCGGTGATCGGCGCGCTGCTGCTCGGCACGGCGCAGCAGATCGCCAACGTCACCATCTCGTCGGAGCTCAATCTGCTGATCGTCGGTCTCGTTCTGGTGCTGTTCGTCACCCTCGCTCCGGAGGGGATCGTCGGGCTGTTCCGCAAGTATTTCGGGCGCGGACGATGACCGGAGAGGCGATCCTCACGGTCGAGGACCTGACGATGCGCTTCGGCGGCTTCGTCGCGCTCGATTCTGTCAATGCCGAGGTCTTCGAGGGCGAGAGACTCGGGCTGATCGGGCCGAACGGCTCCGGCAAGACGACGATGATCAACTGTGTCTCCGGGGCGCTCGGCAACTATTCGGGCACGATCCGGTTCCGCGGCCGCGCGCTCGGCAGGCTCAAGCCGCACCAGCGTACAAGGCTCGGCATTGCCCGCAGCTTCCAGATCCCGCGCCCGTTCCGCAGCCAGACCGTGCGCGAGAACCTCGCCATCACCATCGAATACGCCACCGGAGCAGGCGGCGCGGAACGGGACGACCGGGCGGAAGAGGTTCTCCAGTCGATGGGACTCGGTGCGCGCGCCGACGCGATCTCGGCCGGACTCACCCAGATCGAGATGCGCAAGCTCGAGCTTGCCCGCGCGCTGGCCGCCCGGCCGCAGCTCCTGATCTCGGACGAGGCGATGGCCGGACTGTCCTCGAACGAGGTCGACGAGCTGCTCGAAATCCTGTTCCGTCTCAACGAGGACGGGGTGACCATCATCATGATCGAGCACATCATGCGCGCGGTGATGCGGTTCTCGCAGCGCATCGTCGTGCTGGATGCCGGGAAGAAGATCGCGGACGGCGAGCCCGACGCCGTGGTCGCCGATCCCGCCGTCGAAAGGGCGTATCTTGGCGATTGAGCTGACGGTCGAGGAGCTGGAGGCCGGCTACGGCACGGTGCGGGTGCTGCACGGTGTATCGCTCAACGTGCGCGACGGCGAGACGGTGGCGCTGCTCGGCACCAACGGCAACGGCAAGTCCACCGTGCTCAAATGCATCATGGGCATCGTCCGGCCGGAGAGCGGGCGGATCGATGTCGTCATCGACGGCGAGCGCATCGATCTCGTCGGGCTCGCCCCGCGCGAGGTGGTCGAGCGCGGGATCGGCCTGGTGCCCGAAGGGCGGCGCCTGTTCCCCAGGCTCACGGTCGAGGAGAACCTCACGCTCGGCGCCTTCCGACACGCCGCGCGGGCGCTGTTGTCGGACAACCTCTCGTTCTGCTTCGAGGCTTTCCCGGTGCTCGCCCAGCGGCGCCGCCAGCTCGCGGGCTCGATGAGCGGCGGGGAGCAGCAGATGCTGGCCATTGCCCGCGCCCTGATGTCCTCGCCCAGGCTGCTGCTGATCGACGAGCCCTCGGTCGGGCTCGCCCCGATCCTGGTCAGCCGGATGATCGCCAAGATCAAGGAACTCAAGGACGAGCACGGCCTGACCGTGCTGATGGCCGAGCAGAACTTCAACCAGGCGATCAAGATCGCCGATCGCGGCTACGTCATCGTCCACGGAGAAATGGCGCTTGCCGGGGAAAGCGCCGAAGCACTGCGCGAGAACGAGCTCGTCAAGCAGTACTATCTCGGCACCGACCTTTAGCTTCCCCCGACCGCCCGGCGGACCGCTTCCGAGTCTTCCTTCTTGTCGATCCGCGGGCGCTGGGTCTTGGCGTAGGTGTGTTTCTCGACCAGCTTCCCGTCGCGGAAATGCAGGAGATCGAGCCCGCGCCAGCCGCCCGCGCGCGCGCCGCTCTCCAGCGTCAGAAGCCAGCTGATCATCGCCTTGCCGGTCTCCACATCGAGGAACATGTCCTCGGTGTGGAAGCGCATCCTGCCGTACTCGCCCTTGAACTGAGGCTCGAACGCGGCGCGGATCGCCGCCTTGCCGACATGCCGCCCGCCGTGAAACTCGTCATAGATCGCGTCGTCGGCGAAATAGGCCATCACCTCGTCGATGTTCTCGCGGTTGAAGGCCTCGGTGAAATCCTCCACCCAGGCTTCCAGCTGTTCCCTGTCCACCGCCATCTCGTCCTCCCGCGGGCTAACGCCCGGTCGTCAGAACCATCTTCCCCTTCACCCCGTGCTCCTGGAACATCGGGATCAACGAATGGAAATCCTCCAGCGCGTGCACGCCGGTGACCTGCGGGTTCACATCGCCACGCTCACACATTGCCATCACCTCGGCGACGGCGTCCGCCATCAGGTCCGGCCGGTGGCGGAAATGGAGGTCGAGCGCGACACCCATCATCGTCAGGTTGCGCACGTTGAAATAGCCTGCCTTGGCTTCCGGGATGCGGCCGGCGGCGAAACCGACGGCGAGGATCCGGCCCGAGAACGCCAATGCCCGTATCGCGGCATCGAAGAAATCGCCGCCGATCGGATCGAGCACGATGTCGACGCCCCGCCTGTCGGTCACCGCGTAGACCTGCTCGCGCAGCCCGTCGCGCACGTTGTCGCCCGAGAGGTCGATGACGTGGTCGGCGCCATGGGCCTCGATCAGCGCAACCCCCTCCGGCGCCATCGACGTCGAGCCACCGATGGCCTTGGCGCCCCTGGCCTTGGCGATCTCGATCGCCGCCAGCCCCACGCCGCCCGTCGCGCCGAGAACCAGAACCGTATCGCCGGCCGCGATCCGCGCGCGGACGACAAGCGCGATATAAGAGGTGAGATAGGTCGTCATCATCCCGGCGCCGGTGACGAAATCGACCTTGTCCGGCAGCGGCCAGCACCGCTCTTTCGGCACCACGCGCCGCTCGGCATAGGCGCCGAAGGTATAGACGGACGCAACCCGGTCGCCGGGTGCGACGTGGCTCACATTGGCGCCCACCGCCGCCACCACGCCCGCGGCGTCGCGACCCGGGACGAACGGCGTCTCCGGCTTCACCTGGTAGCGGCCCTGCATCATCAGCGTGTCGGGGTAGTTGAGTCCGATGGCGTGGATGTCGATCAGCACCTCGTCCGGCCCCGGTGTCGGGTCTGCAACCTGTTCCAGCCTGTGGGTATCGAGCGGCCCGAACGCGCGCACCACCACACCACGCATGATTTTCTCCCCATGGGTATTCCGGCCGGGACCCTATCACCCGGCCCTGTTCGGTGGAACCCTGGCTCCCGGCTTGACCCCCGCCCGGCGCCTGACGACTATCGCGCCGAAATTGGAAAGCGGGGTATCCGGCATGACGCAGCGCGCGGGCGGGACCGAGCCGGGCGCGGAGCACGAACTGGCGATTCCCTTCACCTCGGTGAGGGCGCTGCTCGACGCCTACAAGGCCCGAGATCCCGACCGGGTCGCTCTGGTCGATCTCGACCAGGAAAGCGCGATCGCCTGGGGCGAGCTCCATGGCGAAGCGAACCGCATCGCCAACTTCCTGAACCGGCGCGGCATCGGCCGGGGAGACCATGTCGCGGTGCTGTCGGAGGAGCGGCTCGAGAAATTGATCCTGTGGATGGGAATCTGGCGGGCAGGTGCTGTCATCTGCCCGATCAATGTCGAGATGAATATCGGCTATGTCTCCCGGATCCTGCGCGGGATCGAGCCGAAGCTCACCCTCTGGCACGAGGCGTTGGACGGGCCCGCCATGACCGAGGGCGTGGCCGGCGAGATCGTCCGCTTCTCGCGCTGGAAGAGAGGGGTGCGGGGCGATCCGCATGCCGACGAATTCTTCGCCCGGCTCGCCTCGGTCCCGGCGGAGCCCGAACTCGACTTCGACAACGCGCCGGACGACATCGGAAGCATCTACTGCACGTCCGGCACGACCGACACGCCCAAGCTGTTCGTCTGCGACATGCTGGGGCACTGGCTGTTCGGGCTGTCCACCATCGACTTCATCGGCCTGACCGAGGACGACCGAACGCTCGAATACCGCTCTTTCGGCTGGAACTCGGCCCAGGGCGCGAGCCTGCTGCCATGGATGCAGACCGGATGCACGCTGCATTTCGCGCGGCGCTTCTCGCACAGCCGGTTCTTCGACTGGGTGCGGGACAACGGGATCACCTTTTCCATCGGCATCCCCACCGTGATCAACATGCTGCTCGACGATCCGGTGGACATCGCGCGGGAGGAGATCGCTTCGCTCCGTTTCATGAGTTCCAGCACGGCCCCGCTCGCGCCCGAGCGCTGGCAGCAGTTCGAGGACCGCTACGGCATCGGGCTGCTCCAGTTCTACGGTTGCTCCGAGGGCGGCTGGGTGTGCGGCAACCGGCACGACTATTGCCGCAAAGGGACCGTCGGACCGCCCGCCAAGCACCAGGAATTCCTCATCGTCGACGAGGACGGCAATCGCTGCCCCGCCGGGGTCGAAGGCGAGGTCACGCTGGGCGGCCCGCAATGCGTGGTCGCCTCGATGTCGGTCGACGGAGAGCGCGAAGACCTCAAGGGCCTGCGCATCCATCTCGGCGACCTCGCGGTGATGGACGAGGACGGCTTTATCACGGTGACCGGCCGCCTGAAGGACCTGATCATCCGCGGCGGCGTCAACATCGCCCCCGCCGAGATCGACAACGTGCTGCTCCGCCACCCCAAGGTGCACGAGGCCGCGGCGGTCGGCGTTCCGGACCCCATCTATGGCGAGGAGGTCGTCTGCTATGTCGTCGGCCGCTCCGGCGAAACCCTGACCGAAAGCGAGATCGCGGAGCACTGCAGGGCCGACCTGCCCGATTACCGGGTACCGAAAGAAATCCATTTCATCGACGCCCTGCCCAAGAACGACCGCGGCAAGGTGCGCCGTCCCGACCTCCGCGCGATCTGGGAGCAGGCCCGGGCCGGATAGACGGATTTCATACCGGTGAAGCCGTTGCGGTGTGTTTTCGCTATGGCATCCGTTGATCGATTGTTTCGCGGGAAATAGCGGTTTCCTTTGCAATTCGCGCCGGAGACCGTAGATTTGGCCCGGAACCCGGGCTGCGGTCCGGGCTACTTCTTGCATGAGAGCAAGGCGCGTGGCGGCGGGATGGGCCCGCCGCTCGTTGAAGCCGCCGACTAACGCGGCAACACACCGCTCCGGCCGCCGACAAACGCGGTCATACGGAGACGCCAAGAGGAGACCTTAATGAGTACCGCGAAGAAAGAAGCGCTCGGCGCGCCCGTCGACGCGATCAACGACCTGCGCAATTCGCTGGAATGGCTCAGGACCGAGGGCGACCTGATCGAGACCGACAAGGAGGTCGATCCCGATCTGGAACTGACCGCGATCCAGAAGCAGATGGATGGCGGCTGCCCGATCCTGTTCAACAACGTCAAGGGCAAGCCCAACCATCGCCTCCTCACCAACCTGTTCGGTGACGTCGAGGTGATCAACAAGATGTTCGGCTGGGCCGACAACACCGACCGCACGCGCAGGCTCGCGCACGCGCTGTCGCACCCGCTCCCGCCGGAGATCGTCCCCCAGGACCAGGCGCCCTGCCAGCAGCACGTCATCGAGAACCCGGTCGACGTCAACGAGCACATGGTGCCGATCCGCCACACCACCTACGAGCCCGAGCTCACCGTGGGCTCCGGCAACCGCGTGGTGACCGGCGAGTATTTCGACGGCGGATCCGACCTCGGCTACAACCGGATGAATTTCCGCTGGGGCAATGTCGGCACCTTCCAGATCTCGCCCGGCTCGCATATGTGGCAGGTCGTCTCCAAGCACTACAAGGACGACAAGCCGGTGCCGATCACGATGTGCTTCGGCGTTCCTCCGTCCTGCACGCTGCTCGCCGGCGCGGGCTTCGACTACGTGATCCTGCCGCAGGGCTGCGACGAGATCGGCGTCGCGGGCGCGGTGCAGGGCTCGCCGGTCCGGATGGTCAAGGCGCGCACCGTCGATGCGCTGGCGCTCGCCGATTGCGAGCTGGTTCTCGAAGGCTATGTCAACCCGCGCGACCGGCGCTACGAGACCGCCGAATCCGAGGAGGCGGGGGTTCAGGGGCGGTTCCACTTCCACCCCGAATGGGCCGGCTACATGGGCAAGGCCTACAAGGCGCCGACCTTCCACGTCACCGGCGTCACCATGCGCGACCCGGCGACCAAGCCGATCATCTTCGCGCTCGGCGTCCATACGCTGGACGACCACAATATCGACACCACGGTGCGCGAATCCGCGATGTTCGAGCTGTGCGAGCGCATGCAGCCGGGCATCATCCAGGATTGCGTGATCCCCTACTGCATGACCGATTGGGGCGGCGCGGTCATCCAGGTCAAGAAGCGCAACCGCATCGACGAGGGCTGGCAGCGCAACTTCATGTCGGCGATCCTGTCGACCTCGCAGGGCTCCAGGCTGTGCTTCGCGGTCTCCGAGGATACCGACCCCTACGACATGGATGACCTGATGTGGTGCCTGACCACCCGGGTCAACCCGCATACCGACATCCTCAACCCGATCCCGGGCGGCCGCGGCCAGACCTTCATGCCGGCCGAGCGCATGACCGCCGGCGACCGGGAATGGACCGCCTCCAACACGCGGTTCGAGGGCGGCATGGGCATCGACGCGACAGTGCCGTTCGGCTTCGAGAGCGACTTCCTGCGGCCGGTCTACCCGATCGAGAAGGTCGATCTGGACGACTTCTTCACCGGCGACCAGATCGCCAACGCGAAGGGCCGCATGAAGGGCTGGGTCCACTCGCTCGCGCGGACGGGGCGTTAGCTCAGTAAGGCGCTATTGCCGACGAGGCGGCCTTCGGGCCGCCTCTTTCTTTTCACCCCCCGCGCAGGCGGGTTGCGCCCAACAGTGCCGCCCGTACCCGGTCCGTAGTGTCACCCATCTATCCGGTTGCTCAGGTCGGTACGGACCGCCGCGACCGGGGCAGGTCGGAAAATGCTGTAATCCGAACGCCCATCCCGGATCCCGATCTTCGTCCGCGGCGTTCCTGCCTTCGCCGTGTGGTGGCCCCCGGTCACGTCCCCTCGATCTCGTGCCGAGCCGCCGTCGCCAAGAAGGCCGACCGGGTCATGCGGCGCTGCCTCGCCTCGTCGTCGATGGCCTCAAGCAGACCGCGGTCAAGGGAAATGTTGACCCGCCGCGAAGATCCGCGGTCCAGGAGGAGCGGGATCAGCACGAAGTCGGCCCCGCGCCGCCACTCGGCGAGATCCGGGTCCGCCTTGATGGCGTCGATCGAGCGGGGCACCGGAATCGGCTCGCCGTCGTCGCGGAGTCCCTCGACGTGAAACGCAAGGGCTTCGCCGCCTCGCCTCACGGCGTCGTCAATCGTGCCGCCGACCGAGACGCAGCCCGGGAAGTCGGGGAAACTGACCCCGTAACCGGCATCGTCCCGGTGGATGAAAGATACGTAGCGCATCAGCTCGTCCTCGTTTGCACGTTCCAGCCCGCCTGCCGGTAGATCGACGCCACCGTTCCGCGCGGGATGTCCTTGTTCGGGTGCGGCACGGTGACTCGCCCCGGCCTGGCGGGATGCTTGAACTGCCAGTGGCTGCCCTTGGTGGCGACATGCACCCAGCCATCCTGTCGGAGCATCCGGATGAGACGGCCGCTGTTGCGTTCCACAGCCTGACCCCATGTTGTGTATCAATATACACACTGATGAGGTTCAGGCAAGGGGGCCGGCCCGCTGGCCGTGGCCTTGGGCCTCCACCCATTCGGGGTCGTCTTCGTTCGGCTGTTCCGGTCGCCGCGGAACGGCGCGTAACTCACCCGCCCCGCAGCCGGAAGCGCTGGATCTTGCCGGTCACGGTCTTGGGCAGCGTGTCGACGAAGTTGAACCAGCGCGGGTACTTGTAGCGGGCGAGCGCGGCCCGGCAATGGGCCTTGAGCTCGTCCTCCAGCACGGCGCCCGCATCTCCCGCGTCGTTGAGCACGATATTCGCTTCCGGCTTGATCAACCCGTCGTCGTCCGGGCGGCCGACCACCGCGGCTTCCAGCACCTTGGGATGCTCGATCAGCCGCGCCTCGATCTCGAACGGGGAGCACCAGAGCCCGCCGACCTTGATCATGTCGTCGCCGCGCCCGCAATTGATGAAGTAGCCGTCCTCGTCCCGGTAGTACATGTCGCCGGTGTTGAGCCAGTCGTCGCCGAGCATGGTGGCGGCGGTCTTCTCGGGGTTGTTCCAGTAGAGCTTGGCGGCCGACTCGCCCTGTACCAGCAGCGTTCCCATCTCGCCATTTGGAACGTCGTTATCGTCCTCGTCGACCAGCCGAACATCGTAGCCCGGCACCGGGCGGCCGGACGAACCGGCCTTCCAGTCGTCCTCGGTGTTGGAAACGAAGATGTGCAGCATCTCGGTCGAGCCGAGCCCGTCCAGGATCAAGGTTCCCGTCTTTTCCTTCCAGCGCAGCATCACATCGCCCGGCAGCGCCTCTCCGGCCGAGATGCAGATTCGGACGGATGAAAGGTCCGGGTCCGTCCCCTCCATCGCGTGGAGCTGCTGGGCGTACATCGTCGGCACGCCGAAAAAGACCGTGGGGCGGAGCGCCTCGATCTCCTCGAAGGTCATCTGCGGCGTCGGCCGGCGGTCGCTCAGCCCGATCGTGGCGCCGACCCAGAGCGGGAAGGTCATCGCGTTGCCGAAGCCGTAGGAGTGGAACAGCTTGCTCACCGAGAATACCGTGTCGTCCTCGCGAAGCCCGGCGACCGGCCGGCCGTAGCGCTCGCTGGTGCAGACCATGTCGCGGTGGTGGTGGACGACGCCCTTCGGGTTCCCGGTCGATCCCGAAGAGTAGAGCCAGAAGCAGTCGTCCATCGCCGCGGTCGGAGCCGGCGCGAGATCGTCGGACGCCGCCGCGGCCTTCGCCCGCAGCCCGTCTCCGCCGTCGACCCGCAGGATCGTCGGCGGCGGGTTGTCCACGGTTTCCAGCCCGGCCTCGACCGCCTCCGCCCATTCCCGGCTGTAGACGATGCCCCGGCAGCCCGAGTCCTCGATCAGGAAACTGTAGTCCCGCGGCCGCATCATCGTGTTGACCGGCACCGGGACGATCCCCGCCTTGACCGCGCCGAAGAAGCAGAAAACGAACTCCGGACAGTCCTTGACCACCATCAGGATCCGGTCGCCCGGCGCGATCCCCTCGCCGAGCAACGCATTGCCGGTGCGCGCGACCTGCTCGGCGAGCGCCCGATAGCTGGTTTCCCCGTCGACCGTCCGGATCGCGGTCTTGTCGCCACGTCCTTCCTCCAGGTGGCGGTCGATGAAGGGGATCGCGGCGTTGAAGACGTCGGAAAAGACGAGTCCCGACGGAGTCGCGGTCTCGTCGATGCGTACGGTGTTGTCCTTCACGTCCCCCTCCGGCGCGCGTTCGCTTCGCGCGCATATTCGGTTCTCGGCCCCGGTCGGGCAAGTCGCGGAAGCCGGTTCCCTCGGCTTGACGCCGCAACGCAAAATCGTATTGATAGCCTCCGAATCCGCATCGTCTTCAACACGCGATTTGCGGGCGCCCGGCGGGTCGGGGCGGTGCCACATATCCCGTGGACGGGCGCGCCACCGGAACAGCATGGCGGCGGCGGCCTGCGGCGAGACGGCCTCGGCAGGAAGAAGGAAACGATGAGCCAAACCCAGGAAAAATACGTCGGGCAACCGATCGACCGGGTCGAGGACGCGGCGTTGCTGACCGGAAGCGCGTTGTTCTCCGACCACCTGCCCACGCGATCCGGGACGCTGCATGCCGCGATCCTGCGCTCGCCCCACGCCCATGCCGAAATCGTCTCCATCGACGTGTCCGAAGCCAGGGCGATGCCTGGCGTCGTCGACGTCCTCACCGGAGAGGACCTCAAGGACATCTCGGATCCGTTCCTGATCGTCCTGCGCCAGCCGATCCTCCAATGGGCGCTCGCCGTCGGCAAGGTCCGCTATGTGGGGGAGCCTGTCGTCATCGCCATCGCGACGGACCGCTACCGGGCCGAAGACGCGCTCTCGGCGGTAGAAGTCGCGTACAAGACCCTCAAGCCCGCCGTGGACCCCGAGGAAGCGGCAAAAGAGGGTGCGCCCATCGTCCACGAGGACGTTGGATCGAACGTCGTGTCGACGCGCGATTTCGTCTACGGCGACCCGGACGCGGCGTTCGCCGAGGCCGACCGGGTGGTGAAGCTCAAGGTCTCTTACCCGCGCAACTCCCACACGCCCATCGAAGGATTCGTGGCGACGGTGGACTACGACGCGGCGACCGAGTCCTACGACGTCCAATCCAATTTCCAGGGGCCGTACTCGACCCACACCGTGATCTCGAAGGCGCTGCGCGTTTCGAGCTCCAAGCTTCGCATGCGCACCCCCAACTTTTCGGGCGGCGGGTTCGGCGTGAAGGTGCAGGTGTTCCCCTATATCGTCCTGATGGGGCTCGCCTCCAGGGTCACCGGCCGGCCGGTCAAATGGGTCGAGGACCGGCTCGAACACCTCACCGCGGCGGCCGCGGCGCCCAACCGGGTGATCTCCATCGAGGCCGCGGTCGAGAACGACGGCACGATCACCGGCTTCAGGTTCGATCAGCTCGACGATTACGGTGCCTTCCTGCGCGCGCCGATGCCGGGGCCGCTCTACCGCATGCACGGCATCCTGACGGGCGCCTATGACGTCAAGAACCTGTCGGTCACCAACCGGCTGTTGCTGACCAACAAGTGCCCGTCCGCGATGGTTCGCGGCTTCGGCGGCCCGCAGATGTACTACGCCATCGAGCGGCTGGTGCAGCGGGTCGCGGTCGAACTCGGCCTCGACCACTACGAGGTGATCCGCAAGAATCTCGTCCCCGCCGGCGTCTTTCCCTACCGCGCCGCCGCGGGCGCGCTGCTCGATTCGGGCGACTATCCGACCGCGCTGGAGAAGGCGGCGCGCGAAGGCCGGCTGGAAGAGCTCAGGAAACGCCGCGACGAGGCCCGCGCGGAAGGTCGTCTCTACGGCATCGGCTTTGCCGCGATCGTCGAGCCGGCGCAGTCCAATATGGGCTATCTCTCGAACATCCTTCCGCTGGAAGAGCGCCAGAAGAACCCGAAAGGCGGCGCGGTCTCCAACGCGACGGTCAATATCGACCCGCTGGGAACCGTGAACGTCACCGCCGACTCGATCCCGCAGGGCCAGGGCCACATGACGGTTCTGTCCCAGATCGTCGCCGACAATCTGGGGCTCAAGCCCGGCGACATCCATGTGAATCTGGAGCACGACACGGCCAAGGACGCATGGTCCATCGCGACCGGAAACTATTCCTCGCGCTTCACGTCTTCGACCGCGGTCGCCGCCGACCGCGCCGCCAAGAAGGCGCGGGCCAAGCTCGCCCGGATCGCGAGCCAGACGCTCAACGTCCCGGCGGACGACCTCGAATTCGGCAACGGCAAGATCTTCGCCGCCGACAATCCGGACAACGCCGTCAACCTCTATCGGGTCGCGGGGTCGGCGCACTGGACGCCCGGTAATCTGCCGGACGACATGGAGCCCGGGATCCGCGAGATCGGCTCCTGGTCCCCGCCGGAGCTGGAGCCGCCCAACGACAAGGATCAGATCAACTCCTCGCTCACCTACGGTTTCGTGTTCGATTTCTGCGGCGTCGAAATCGACCGCGACACCGGCGAGGTGAAGATCGACAAGTACGTGACGATGCACGACTCCGGCACGCTGCTGAACCCCAAGCTCGCCGAGGGGCAGGTGCACGGCGCCTTCGCCTGGGCGGTGGGCTGCGCGCTCTACGAGGAGTTCGCCTATGGCGAAGACGGGAGCTTCCTGAACGGCACCTTCGCCGACTACCTGGTGCCGACGGCGTGGGAAGTGCCCGAACCCCAGATCGTCCACATGGCGACGCCGTCGCTGGTCACGCCGCTCGGCGCCAAGGGCGTCGGCGAGGGCAACTGCATGTCGACCCCGGTATGCATCGCGAATGCGGTATGCGACGCGCTCGGCATCGAGAACGTCACCCTGCCGCTCAGCCCCAACAAGGTGTCGGCCCTGATCCACGGCGAGGAGCGGCCGCCGCCCGAAGGCTCCGAGGCAGCGGCCCCCACGAAGGACGGGGCGAACAATGTCATTGCTGGATCCGGCGAGGCATTCGTCCCGGCCGCGCCGGCCGAGGTCTGGGCGGCGCTGCTCGACCCGGAGAAGCTGGCGGCGGTGATCCCGGGCTGCCATGCGCTCGATCGGGTCGGCGAGAACGACTACCGCGCCGAGGTTTCCGTCGGCGCCGGTCCGGTCAAGGGCCGCTTCAAGGCGAGCGTCACCCTGAGCGACATGGATCCGCCCAACGCGGCGACGCTCACGGGCGCGCTGACCGGGCTGCTCGGGCTCTCCGAAGGGACCGGACGGGTGACGCTCACGCCGAAAGACGGCGGTACCGAGCTCGGCTACGACTACAGGATCGAGGTTTCCGGCACGGTCGCGGCGGTCGGCGGCCGGATGCTCGAAGGTGCGGCCCGCGCGCTGGTGCGTCAGTTCTTCGAGCGCTTCGCCACCGTGCTGGGCGGCGGCGCCGTCGAGGCGGCGGACGACGCGGCTTCGTCATGGTGGACGCGACTGCTGGCCGCGCTGGGGATCCGCCGATGAAACCGAGCCCGTTCGACTACATCCGTGCCGCCTCCGCCGAGGAGGCGGTCGGAAGCCTTGCCGGCGCCGGCGACGACGCGCGCATCCTCGCCGGCGGGCTGTCCCTGGTGCCGATGCTCAATTTCCGCCTCGCCGAACCGTCCGTGCTGATCGACATTTCCGGCATCGGGGCGCTCGACTTTATCCGCCTCGACAACGGTGCGGTGGAGATCGGCGCGGCGACCCGCCAGGGCGCGCTGGAACGTTGGGACGGCATTGCCGACAAGCTGCCGCTGGTGCACGCGGCATTCCCGCATATCGGCCATTACCAGACCCGAAGCCGGGGAACGGTGTGCGGCTCGATCGCCCATTCGGACCCCAGCTCCGAGCTGCCGCTCTGCCTCGCCACTCTCGGCGGAGAGGTCGTGCTGCGCTCGGCGGGCGGAGAGCGCCGCGTCGCCGCGAAGGATTTCCAGACCGGGATGCTCACCACCTCGAAGCGCGACGACGAGATGGTCGTCGCGGTCCGTTTTTCCGTCGCCGAGCCCGGCTGGGGCTACGCCTTTACCGAGATGACCCAGCGGCGCGGCGATTTCGCGATCGTCGCCCTCGCCGCGGCGGTTTCGGCCGACCGTGTCCGGCTCGGCGCGGGCGGTGTCGCCGACCATCCCACAATGCGGGAATGGGACGCGCTGGAAGGCAGCGCTCTCGACGACGCGCTCAACGCCTTCGCGTGGGATCTCGGCGGGTACGACGACGTTCACGCGTCGGCGCGCTACCGCCGAGAATTGGTCCGCCGGCTCGGCAGAAGAGTCATCGAGGAGGCCAGGTCATGCCGCAGCTGAACCGGGATACCCGACACGCGGTTTCGTTCACGCTCAACGGCAAGGTGGCCGGCGGCCATGCCGAGCCGCGCATGCTGTTGTCGGATTTCCTGGTCCACGAGCTCGGCCTGACCAGCGTCCATGTCGGCTGCGAGCACGGCGTCTGCGGCGCCTGCACGGTGCGGGTCGACGGGGTGGTGAGCCGGGCCTGCCTTACCTTCGCGGTCCAGGTCGACGGCAAGCGGGTCGATACGGTGGAAAGCCTCACCCCCGAAGAAGGCGGGCTCAACGATCTCCAAAAATCCTTCCGCAAGAACCATGGGCTGCAATGCGGCTACTGCACGCCCGGGATCCTGATGTCGCTGAGCGCTTACCTGGAAGAAAACCCGAAACCGAACGAGGCCGAACTGCGCGACATGCTGAGCGGCCATCTCTGCCGCTGCACTGGCTATGTCAACATCGTCCGAGCTGTGATGGAGCATGCCGGCAATTCGCAATAGCCCAGGCCTTCCGACCGGGATCGAGGACCGCGCGGTCTATGGGAGCGCCGTCCGACACCTGCGCGATGCGCGCGTGGTGCTGCCGACCTTCGAGGAGCTGGCCGACCCGGCGTCGATCCCGGGCGATATCGCCGCCCGGGCCGGGCAAGTTCACCGCGACGCGGCCGATCCCGCCAATCTCTTCCGCGTCCACTGGTTCAACGATATCGGTGGCGGCGGCACCCGTTCCGTACCGCCTCATGTTGTTCTGCCCAAGGCGCTGACCGGCGTCGATGCGCCGATCGCGGTCGCGCTCGGCAACAGCTTTCCGATGATCGGTGCACACAAGGTGCTCGCCGCCTATGCCTGCCTGGTCTCCCGGCTTGTCACCGGGCGATTCGATCCGGCCCGGAACAAGGCGGTCTGGCCGTCGACCGGCAATTACTGCCGGGGCGGGGTCGCGATCTCGCGCATCATGGGGGTGCGCGGCGTTGCGGTGCTGCCCGAAGGGATGAGCGCCGAGAGGTTCGACTGGCTGCGCGAATGGATCGAGCACCCCGACGACATCGTCCGCACGCCGGGCTCGGAGAGCAACGTCAAGGAAATCTACGACGCGTGCGACGAGCTGGAGCGGGATCCGGCCAACACGATTCTGAACCAGTTCTCCGAGTTCGCCAATTATCTGGGCCACTACCGATGCACCGGACCCGCCCTGGAGGCGGTCTGCACCCATCTTCGCCGCGATAACCCCGATCTCGCGCTTGCCGCCTTCGTCGCCGGCACCGGTTCGGGCGGGACGCTCGGCGCCGGAGACCATCTGAAGGAGGCGGAGGGCGTGAAGATCGTCGCGGTCGAGCCTCTCGAATGTCCGACGATGCTCTACAACGGCTATGGGGCCCACAACATCCAGGGGATCGGCGACAAGCACATCCCGCTGATCCAGAATGTCATGAACACCGATGCGGTGGTCGGCGTCTCGGACCGCAATTGCGACCGGTTGAACGCACTCTGCAACACCGGGGCGGGGCGGGCTTACCTGACCGGCGGCCGCGCCGTCGATCCGGAAATCGTCGCGCGGCTCTCCGATTTCGGGCTTTCGAGCATCGCCAACGTGCTGGCGTCGATAAAGACGGCGAAACACTATGGTCTCGGCCCGAACGACCTGATCGTGACGGTCGCGACCGACGGGGCCTCGATGTACGACAGCGAACGCGCGAAGACGATCGGGTCCGAGTTCGCCGGCGACTTCGATGGCATGGCGGCGGCGGAGACGTTCGGCCGCGATCTCGCCGCGATCGGGACGGACCATGTGCTCGAGACCGGCCATGCGGAACGGACGCGGATCTTCAATCTCGGGTATTTTACTTGGGTCGAGCAGCGCGGCGTGGATCTGGAGGCGTTCGACCGGCGCCGCGACCAGCGCTTCTGGACCGGCTTGCACGACGTGCTGCCGCTGTGGGACGAGGCGATCCGGGCATTCAACGCCGAAACCGGCGTCAATCGGCCGGGTTGAGGAGAAAACGACTTGATCAAACCCTATGGGGATCTGAGGCGCGAGACCGAAGCCCGGGACCGCAGCCTGCGCGAGAAGGTGATGTCGCTGGAGGAAGCGGCGGCGCTGGTCAACGATGGCGACCATGTCGCGCTCGGCGGCTGCACGCTCTCGCGCACGCCGATGGCGATGGTGTGGTCGCTGATCCGGGCGCGGAAGAGGGATCTCATCGTCTCGCGCAGCATCACCTCCACAGAGGGCGATTTGTTCTACGGCTCGGGAGCGAGCCGGCACGTTCTGACCAGCTGGTTCTCTCAAGGCATCGTGTGGGGCGTCTCCAAGGTGATGCGCCACTACACCGAGACCAGGCAGGCGACGTTCGAGGAATGGAGCCACATGGCGATCGGCGTTCGCTATCGCGCCGGCGCGATGGGGGTGCCGTTCATCCCGGTGCGTAGCATGATGGGTTCCGACCTGACCGGCCGGGTGGACGGGCCGAAGGAGATGGACTGTCCCTTCACCGGGGAGAAGCTGCTCCTGGTGCCCGCTCTCAACCCCGATGTCGCGCTCATCCACGTCCAGCGCTGCGATCCTTACGGCAACGCGCAGATGGACGGGCTCCCCTTCATGGATGCCGACATCGCGATGGCCGCGAACCGCGTCATCCTGACCACCGAGCGGATCGTCTCCAACAACCAGATCCGCCGCGCGCCGGACCGCACCCGGATCCCGTTCATCGCCGTCGACGCGGTGGTCGAGGCGCCCTATGGCTGCGCGCCGCACGAGTGCTACGGCGTGTACGAGCCGTTTCTTCCCAATCTCGACGCCTACGCGGCACAGATAAGCCGGGATCCCGAGGCTGGGGTGAAGGAGTATATCGAGCGCCACGTTTACGAACCCAAGGACTGGGTCGCCTATCTCGATCTGCTGGGCATGGACAACGTGATCGACGCGGCCCGGCGCGGCAGGAGCGTCTACAATGACTGACAACGGATCGCACAGCGCCTCCGAACTTCTCGCGGTGATGAGCAGCCGGGTGCTCGAGGACGGGCAGACCGTCTTCGCCGGCGTCGGAATCCCCCTGCTTGCGGCAACCCTTGCACAGAGAACCCACGCGCCCGGGCTCACCATCCTGTTCGAGGGCGGTGTGCTGGGCCCGTTCATCGTTCCCGGCGAATTGCCGCCGTCGACCAACGAGCAGCGCTGCACAAGACAGGCCAATATGGTGCTGTCGAACACCGATGTGCTGCTGCTCTTGCAGCGCGGCTATGTCGATATCGGCTTCATGGGCGGGGCGCAGATCGACCGGTACGGCAATCTCAACAGCTCGTTCATCGGCGACGCGGACGACCCGAAGATCCGGCTGCCCGGAACCGGCGGCGGCAACGACATCGCCAGCCTGACCCGGATGATCGTCTCGATGATCCACGAGAAACGGCGCTTCGTCGAAAATGTCGACTTCGTGACCTCCACCGGCTACTGGCACGGCGGCACCACCCGGAGCGACTCGGGGCTGACGACGGGCGGCCCCTACCGGGTGATCACCGATCTGGCCGTCCTCGGCTTCGACGAGGAGACCAAGCGGATGAAGGTGGAGGCCCTGCACGACGGCGTCGGTCGGGAGCAAGTACAGGACGCGACCGGTTTCGAGCTGATGTTCGACGACGAGATCGGAACGACCCAGGCGCCGACCGCGGAAGAACTCGCGGTGTTGCGCGAAATGGATCCCGACCGGGTCTATATCGCCTGACCGGCGCACGCCCGGAACACGAGCACAGGGGAGAGACATGGCGAGCAAGATCCTCGGCATCGCGATGCAGAATTTCACCGCGGCGCCGGAGATGCCGGATCCGCAAGGGCTGATCGACTACGCGGTCCGGATGGAGGAGCTGGGCTATGAGTCGGTGTGGGTGTGGGACCATGTCCTGCTCGGCGTGGATCCTTATTTCCCGATCCTCGATTCTCTCACCGTGCTGACGGCGGTGGCGGCGCGGACGACCCGGATCCGCATCGGCACCGGCATCCTCGTGCTGCCGTCGCGCAACCCGGTGGTGCTTGCCAAGCAGCTTTCGAGCCTCGACCAGATCTCGAACGGCCGGCTCACGCTCGGCATGGCGTCCGGCTGGTACAAGCGCGAGTTCGACGCCATGGGCGTGCCGTTCAACAAGCGCGGTAACATCATGGACCAGAACCTCGAGATCCTGACCCGGCTGTTCACCGAGGACTCCGTGACCGGCGACTACCCGCCCTACCAGCTGCGAGACGCGGTGATGTCGCCCAAGCCGGTGCAGAAGCCGCGCCCGCCGATCCTGATCGGCGGCTATGTCGACCGGGTTCTCAGGCGCGCCGCCGTCGCCGGCGACGGCTGGCTCACCTACTACTACACCGTCGAGGGTTTCGTGAAATCCTGGGACAAGGTGCGCCGCTTCGCCGAAGAGGGCGGCAAGGACCCGGACACGCTCAAGAGCATCAACCAGCTTCCCATCATGGTCGGCAAGTCGCGCGCCGAGGTGGAAAAGCCGATGTATGAGTGGCTGACCACCGAATGGGACTTCGCCGGGTGGAGCGATTCGACCACCGACAGCGCCGTTCTCGGCACGACCGAGGAATGCATCGAGCAACTCCGCGCCCATCTGGACGCGGGCGTTCAGCAGATCACCCTGGTGCCCTATCGCTTCGACACGGAGCAGATCGAGCGGATCGCCGAGGAAATCCTGCCGGAGATCGGCTGACGTGACGGCGGACGGCGGGTTCGCGGTCCCGGAAACCACGATCTCGGACATTCACGCGGCCTATCGCGCCGGATCCTTGACGGCGCGGGCGCTGGTCGAAGCCTATCTCGGCCGGATCGAGGCCTATGACCGGGCCGGGCCCGCGATCAATTCGATCGTCTCGGTCAATCCTGCCGCGGTCGAAGAGGCGGACCGCCTCGACAGGATTTTCCAGTCGAGCGGTCCGGTCGGCCCGCTGCACGGTATCCCGGTCATCATGAAAGACCAGGCCGATGTCGACGGGATGCCGACGACGATGGGTTCGGTTCTGTTCAAGGACCATCGTCCCGGGCGCGACTGCTTCGTCGCATCCCGGCTCAGACAGGCCGGGGCGATCTTCATCGCCAAGTCGACGCTGGGCGAGATGGGCGCGGGCGATACCCACGGTTCGCTGTTCGGCTCGACGCGAAATGTCTATGACCTTGCGCGGACCGCGGGCGGTTCGTCGGGCGGTTCCGGTGCCGCGGTCTCCGCGAACCTCGCCACCGTCGCCATCGGCCAGGAGGGGTTCGCCTCGATCCGCCGTCCCGCCACCTGGAACGGCGTCGTCGGCATGCGTCCGACCGCGGGACTGGTCAGCCGCGGCGGTGTCTATGCCGGCTGGCCGACGATCAACGGCTCTCTCGGGCCGATGTGCCGCACCGTCGCGGACGCCGCCCGTCTGCTGGACGTCATGGTGGGTTACGACCCGACCGACCCGATCACCGCGCGCGGCGTCGGACATGCGCCGGCCAGCTACGCAGCCGGGCTCGACGCGGATGCGTTGAAAGCTGCGCGTATCGGCGTCCTGCGCGAGCCGATGGGCTTTGCGACCGAACCGGAGTCCGAGGATTTCGCCAGGGTGGACACGGTATTCGACCGCGCGGTTCAAGACCTCGCCTCCCGCGGCGCCGAAATCGTCGATCCGGTCGTCATCCCCGATCTCGCCGAACTGCTGGCCACACGCGCCAACGACCGGGCGGAGGAAGACGCGTCATTCCGCGAGTATGTCCAGGGGAGCGCCGATGCGCCCTTCGCCTCGCGCGACGAGGCGATGTCGTCGCCGCTTTACGGGGAGACCTTCCGGGGCGTCCGCACCCGCTGGGCCGTCAACGCCAGCGCCGAGGCGCATCGCGCGTATCTCATCGCGCGGGAGCGGCTGATGACGAACCTGCTCGCCGTGATGGCGGACCGTCGGCTCGACGCCATCGTTCACAAGGCGGTGGAACACCAGCCGACCCTTATCGAAGACGGCGTCAACCCGCCCTTCGTCGACCAGAAGGGCGCGCCGCACCTCAACACCTTCCTGATCTTCGTGCCCTCGATCGTGGTGCCGGCGGGCTTCACGTCGGATGGGTTGCCGGCCGGAATCACCTTTCTCGGCCGGGGCTACGACGATGCGCGGATGATCCGCTACGCCTATGCCTACGAACAGGCGACCCGGCACCGCAGGCCGCCGAGCTCAGCCGCCTAGGAGACCGGCTCGTCCGCCGGCTTCCTTCGCCGGGTCCGGAGGCCGTGCCAGCCGATCCAGAGTATCGCGGCGGCGATAGCGGGTCCATGGACCGTGCCGTCGTTCGAGATCACGAGCAGGGCGAGCGCCAGCCTGAGGCCGGTCTCCCACAGCGGCAGCGTGGCCCGGTCGAAACGGGCGAGCGCGCTCGCGAGCAGATAGAGCGCAAGGACGAGGCGCACGAGCAGCCACAACAGCGGAACGAACTCCACGGTTCCGTCATATCCTGGCAGATAAGCGATTTCGGCGCCGGTGGACTTGGGATCCACGACCGCCGGCTCGATCAGCAAGAGTTCCGGATAGATCGCGAAGACGAACGGTATGACGAATATGACGATGCCCGAGCGGACTGCGGAGAAGCCCGTCGCCATCGGTTCGGCCTTGGTGATCGAGGCCGCCGCGAAGGCGGCCAGCGCCACCGGCGGCGTGATCGCGGACGCCACCGCGAAATAGAAGATGAACATGTGCGCGGTGAAGATCGAGATGCCGAGCCCGGCGAGCACCGGTCCCATCAGCAGGGCCACGTTGATATAGGCCGGCACCGCCGGCATCCCCATGCCGAGCAGCACCGCCAGCAGCATGGTCATCCCCAGCGCCATGAACTGGAATATCACCGAACCGCCCGCCCCCAAATTGAGGCCCTGAAGCCACTGGAGCACGTCGAGGGAGATAAAAAACGGAAGGCCGGTCAACTTGAGGCAGAAGTCGATGATGGAGACCGCCAGGAACATCAGGTAGAGCGTCGCGATCAGGATGCCGGCATCGGAGAACGCGTCGAGCAGCTTGCGCGGCCGCACGCGCATTTCCGGATCGAGGAACAGGAGGAAGCAGAGCAGCGCGACGGCCCACCAGCCGGCGCTCCCCGCGTCGCCTGCCGCGTTCTGCAGCAGCTTCAGGAACCAGGAAAGCTCCGTGACCTTGCAAGCGCCATCCGAGAAAACCCGCTCGGCGCCGAGCAGGCCGTCGAACCAGCCGCACCCGACATTCTCCTTCGACGTGAGCAGCAGGAACAGGATGACCAGGATCGGCCCGAAGATCATCATCAGGTTGTAGATGTCCTGGCGCGACAGGCGCATTTCCTCGGTCAGCTGGCCGAAGGCCTCGATGTTCTGCTTCCGCGACTGGAAGATCGCCGAGAGGAACAGGCACAGGAAATAGGCGATCGCCGGGATCGCGGCGGCGATAATCACCTCGCTGTACGGGACCGCTGTGAGCGCGGCGAGGACGAAGGCGGCGACCCCCATCACCGGCGGCATGATCGATCCGCCGGACGAGGCGGCGGCCTCCATCCCGCCGGCGAAGGTCGGGGAAAAGCCGCGCCGGATCATCATCGGAATGGTAAGGACGCCGGTCGACAGCACGTTGACGATCGGCCCTCCCGATATCGTGCCGAACATCGCCGACGACACGATGGCCGCGTGCGCGGGCCCGCCCCGAAGACGCCGGGTCCAGCGGAAGGCGAGCTTGATCAGGGACTTGCCGCCCGCCGAGGCGCCGAACAGCGAGCCCAGGATCAGATAGGGGAAGATCTCGTTGAGGATGATGTCGATGAAACGGCCGAGCAGGCCGGACGCGTTGTTGGTCAGGATGTCATGGACCCGCGGCCGGCCGTCCCACAGCGATCGAGGGTCGCCGCCGAGCTTGGTCACCAGGTACTTGTCCATGCCTTCGGGGCCGACGACATACCAGATCAGGACGGTGCCGATGGTGTAGGCCGCGATCAGTATCGCGACGAGGACCAGCGGAAATCCCCAGACCTTGATGTTGTAGGATAGGAACACCACGATGGCGAGGCCGACGATGGCCACGATCCAGCCCTCGGTGGTGTTCAGGCATTGCGGATCCTCCACCGTCTCCGGCTCGGGCAGGCCGAAGATCGCGGCGTTCTCCTTCTCGATCTTCATGGCCTCGGCGAACAGCCGGGCCCGGTCTCCGGTGAACTGATCGATCAGGCAGACCGACTCGATCTCGATGACGTAGGTCAGCGAAATGGCGATCGCCATGGTGACCAGCGCCAGGTCCATGAACAGGCCGAAACCGCGGCGAAGATGGCTCTTGCCGGCCCATGAACGCCACATCGAGTGATGCAGCGCGACCGTCAGCATCATCAACGCAAAGAAGAACGGGTAGTAGTACTCGAACCGGAACTTGCGGATGACGAACCGGGGGTCCCCGACGATGTCCCTCGCCAGATCGTCGAGGCCGGGGATCCCCGGCGTCGCGTTGACCAGACCGATCAGGACCAGCGAGATCGCCAGGAAGTAGACGATTCGCTCGCTCAAGCCCTTGCGAAAGGAACGCGGGGGTTCCGCCTCGGTCACTTGGCTAATTTCCCGCTGCGGGCGGGAGGGCCCCGGGAGACCCGCGGCCCTTCATCGGTCCTGGCTAAGGCCTGGCGCAGTCGGGGATCTTGTGGCCCGCTTCCTCCCAGGCCGCCACCGCGCCGGGGTGGTACTTCACCGGCACCGCTCCGCACAGGCCGGTCTTCGCCGGGTCGGTGTTGCCGATACCTATATTGGCCATATAGGGCGCCTTCGTCGTGAAGGCTTTCACGTTGGAAATCGCCACCTTAGTCAGCGCCTTGGCCAGCTTGAAGTCCATCGACATGTGGACCATGTCGGCGCCCGCCGTCGCCGGGCTGCGCCAGACGCCGTCTTCCGACACCAGCGTCAGCCCCTTTAGCGGCTTGACGGTCTTCAAGTCGATGACCCAGGGCGCGATTCCGGGCGCCTTGAGATATTTCTGCATCCCCTCGGAGTTCCACGCCTTCATCGGCACCGACCAGGCGGTCATGCTTCCCGAGCCCAGGGAGCGGACGATCCGGGAATCCGGGAAGGTGATCGGCAGCACCATCGCGTCGCCGGTACCGTCGGTGATGGTCTTGACCATCTGGCCCCAGTTCGACTGCCGGCCCTTGTAATCCTTGCCGTCCGAATAGCCGGTCACCAGCCTGACCAGGGCACGGGCGATGCTCAGCGCGGCGCCGCGCGGCGGACCGTTGACGATCGTCTTGCCCTTTATGTCCTTCCAGCCTTTGACGGGGGAACTGTCGTAGGCGTAGAGGGCGTAGCCGCCATAGAGATAGGTGTAGAGCACCGCTGTGTTGGCGGCGAGCTCCGCGCCCTTCTTCTTGCCGAGCTTCGCGTAAGGCCCGGCTCCCTTGGACAACAGGAAGGGCAGAATAAGCGGGACCGCCGCCACGTCGGTCTTGCCCTGGGCCACGTTTTGCAGGGAGTTGGTCAGGGTCTGGCCCTCGGCGATCTGGAAATTGGCGACGCCCGTCCGCGAGGCGAGCTCGCCGAGGGTGGTCACCGCTCCGTGGGGTACGCCGCCCGGAGGACCGGTTTCCGCGGTCAGGTTCACCTGGGCATTGGCCGATGCGCCAAACGCGAGCGCGGCCGCCAGGGCGGGCAGGACGAGTCGTCTGGACATTGCAGCTTCCTGTATCGGGTTTGGGGTTGTCGTCGCTCCTGCGCGGGCGCGCCGAGGCTACGGCTTCGCGCAGTCGGGGAGCTTGTAGCCAGCCTCCTCCCACGCCGCCACCGCGCCCGGGTGGTACTTGGCCGGCATCGGGCCGCACATCCCGGTGAGCGCGGGATCGGTCTCGCCGACGCCGGTAAACCGCATGAAGGGCGCCTTGTTCTTGTAAACGTCGAGATTGTCGAGGAACGCCTTGGTCAGCGCCTTCGCCAGCTTGAAGTCCATAGAGGTCTGCACAAACTCGCCGCCGAGGGTGGCGGAGCTGCGCCATTTGCCGTCCTCCGAGACGATGGTCAGCCCCTTGACCCGCTTCACCGTGTTCAGATCGACGACGAAGGGTCCGATCCCCGGCGCCCTGAGGTATTTCTGCATGTTCTTGGAGTTCCAGGCTTTGACCGGCACCGACCAGAGGGTGATGCTGCCCGACCCGAGGGACCGGATGATCCGGGCGTCGGGAAAGGTGACCGGCAGGACCATCGCGTCGCCGGTGCCGTCGGTGATGGTTTTCACCATCTGGCCCCAGTTGGACTGCACGCCCTTGTAGTCCTTGCCGTCGACATAGCCGGTTATGAGCCGTACCAGGGCCCGGGCATTGGTCAGCGCGGCGCCGCGGGGCGGACCGTTGACGATCGTCTTGCCCTTGATGCCCTTCCATCCCTTGACGCTCGAGCTGTCATAGGCGTAGAGCCCGTAGCCGCCGTAGCGATAGGTGTAGAGCACCGCCGTCTTCGCGGCGAGCTCTGCCCCCGTCTTCTTGCCCAGCTTGGCGTAAGGCCCGGCACCCTTCGAGAGCAGGAACGGCAAGATCAGGGGGACCGCCGCCAAGTCGGTCTTGCCCTGCGCCACGTTTTGCAGGGAGTTGGTCAATGTCTGCCCCTGCGCGACCTGGAAATTGGCGATCCCAGCGCCGGAGGCGACCTCGGCGAGGGTCGTCACCGCCGTGTGGGGGGCGGTCCCCGGGCTGGCGGTTTCCGCGGTCAGGTTTTGTTGGGCATTCGCGGACACGGCAAACGCCGCCGCTGCCGCGAGCGCGGGCAGCGCGAGTATTCTGGACATGATTGCTCCCTGTTTTCTTTTTTTGAGACGATCGATCCGCGACTTTCTACAGCCGCATTCTCCGGATAGCAAACTTCCCGGCGGCAGCCGTCGCGCCGGACCTGTCCCGGTCAGGCCGGCGAGCCGTAGCCGCCCCCGCCGGGGGTTTCGATGATGAAGCGGTCGCCCGCGTTCATCTGGGTCATGTCGGTCCCGGTGAGCTCGTCGATCGTGCCGTCGGCGCGCAGGACATAGTTGTGGCCCGTCTTGCCCGGCTTGCCGCCGGCCGCGCCGAAGGGCGGAACGCGGCGATGGCTGGAGACGATCGCCGCCGTCATCGGCGCCTGGAACAACACTTTGCGGACGATCCCGTTGCCGCCCTGGTTGGCGCCGTCGCCGCCCGAGCCGTCCCGGATCGAGAAGGACTCCAGCACCACCGGAAAACGCCATTCGAGGATTTCCGGGTCGGTCGCCCGCGTGTTGGTCATGTGGGTGTGGACCGCATGCGCCCCGTCGAAGCCGGGGCCCGCGCCGGCGCCGCCGCAGATGGTCTCGTAGTTCTGGTATCCCGCGTTGTCGCCGAAGGTGAAGTTGTTCATCGTCCCCTGGCCCGCCCCCATGATGCCGAGCGCGCCGATCAGCGCGTTGGTAACCGCCTGGGAGGTCTCGACATTGCCGGCGACCACCGCGGCCGGGTATCTCGGAGCCAGCATGCAGCCCTCCGGGATGATGACGTTGAGCGGCTTGAGGCAGCCTGCGTTGAGCGGGATCTCGTCGTCGACCATCAGCCGGAAGACGTAGAGCACCGCCGCCATGCAGACCGAGGACGGCGCGTTGAAGTTGCTGTTCTGCTGCGGCGAGGTGCCGGTGAAGTCGATGATCGCTTCGCGGTTCTCGCGGTCGACCTCGATGTCGACGCAAATCTTCGCGCCCGAATCCATCTCGTATTCGTAGGAGCCGTCGGTCAGCACCCCGAGCACCCGCCGGACGCATTCCTCCGCGTTGTCCTGCACGTGCTTCATGTAGGCGTGAACGACATCGAGCCCGAAATGGGCGACCATCTTGCGAAGTTCCTGCACGCCCTTCTCGTTGCCCGCGATATGGGCCTTCAGGTCCGCGAGATTGTTCTTGAAGTTGCGCGTGGGGTAGGGCGCGCCGGTGAACAGCGCCTCGGTTTCCCGTTCCAGCAGGCGTCCCCCGGAGACGAGCTGGAAGTTGTCGATCAGGACGCCTTCCTCGTCGATATGCCTGGAATCGGGCGGCACCGATCCCGGCGTAGTGCCGCCGATATCGGCGTGATGCCCTCGCGCGGCGACGTAGAACAGGATGTCGTTGCCGGCCTCGTCGAACACCGGCGTGATCACCGTCACGTCCGGCAGGTGGGTTCCGCCGTTATAGGGCGTGTTCAGCATGAACACGTCGCCCGGGACGATGGTCCCCGCGCGCTGCTCGGCGACGGTGCGCACGCTCTCGCTCATCGAGCCCAGATGGACCGGAATATGCGGGGCGTTGGCGACCAGGCTGCCGTCCGGGCCGAAGATCGCGCAGGAGAAGTCGAGCCGCTCCTTGATGTTGACCGAATAGGAGGTGTTCTGGAGCACCACCCCCATCTGTTCGGCGATCGACATGAAGAGGTTGTTGAACACCTCCAGCATCACCGGATCGACCTCGGTGCCGACCGAGGCCTGACCGGGCCGCGGCACGACGCGGTTGAGGATCATCTGGTCGTACTGATTGATCTCGGCCGCCCAGCCGGGCTCGACGACGGTCGTCGCGTTGGCCTCCATGATCACGGCGGGGCCGCTCACCTTGCAGCCCGGCTTCATTTCCTCGCGGTCGTAGAGCCGGGTCGCGTGGCGCTCACCCGCCATATAGGTCTCGACCTCGTCGATCGGCGCCGGCGTCTCCGCGGACCCCATGGCCAGCGCGGGGTCGACCACGTCCGGAGCGCTCGCGATCACCTCGACGGTGACCGCCTCCACGATGTGGTTCTTCTCCGGCGCGATGAAGCCGTATTGCAGGTGATGCGCCGCCTCGAACTCCGCGACGATGCTCTTGCGGTCGGCGAAATCGACGATCAGGGGCGAATCCGTCCCCTCGTAGCGCAGATGAACCTTGCGCAGCGTATAGGTGCGCTCCGGGTCGCCGCCCTGGCGGGTCATCTCGGCGCGCCCCTGTTCCTCCATCCCGTCGAGCGTCTTCCCCAGCTCCTCGAGGAGCGGATCGTCGAGGATCGCCTCCACCGCGCGTTCGCGCATCACGCGGAGATCGGCGAGCCCCATGCCATAGGCCGAGAGCACCCCGGCGAAGGGGTGGACGAAGACACGGCTGATCCCGAGGGAATCCGCGACCAGGCAGGCGTGCTGCCCGCCCGCGCCGCCGAAGCAGTTGAGGGTATACCCGGTGACGTCGTGGCCGCGCTGGATCGAGATCTGCTTGATCGCCTTGGCCATGTTCTCGACCGCGATCATCAGGAAGCCGTCCGCGACTTCCACCGGCGAGCGCCTGTCGCCGGTCTCGCGCTCGATTTCGGAGGCGAGCGCGGCGAACTTCTCGCGCACGATGTCCTCGTCGAGCGCCTCGTCGGCGTTGGGGCCGAACACCCTCGGGAAAAAGCTCGCGCGGATCTTGCCGACCATCACGTTGGCGTCGGTCACGCAGAGCGGGCCGCCCCGGCGGTAGCATGCCGGCCCCGGATTGGCGCCGGCCGAGTCCGGTCCCACGCGGTAGCGCGTGCCGTCGAAATGGAGGATCGAGCCGCCGCCGGCGGCGACGGTATGGATCTGCATCATCGGCGCGCGCATCCGCACGCCCGCGACCAGGGTTTCGAAAGAACGCTCGTATTCGCCGTCGTAATGCGCGACGTCGGTCGAGGTTCCGCCCATGTCGAAGCTGACGATCTTGTCGTAGCCCGCCATCGCGGAGGTTCGCACCGCGCCGACGATGCCGCCGGCCGGACCCGACAGGATGCTGTCCTTGCCGCGGAAGAAGCGCGCATCCGCGAGTCCGCCGTTCGACTGCATGAACATCAGCCGGGTTTCGCCGAGCTCGTCCCGTATGCGGTCGACATAGCGTTTCAGGATCGGCGAGACATAGGCATCGACGACGGTGGTGTCGCCCCGCCCAACCAGCTTCATCAGGGGGCTCACCTCGTGCGACACCGAAACCTGCCCGAAGCCGACCTCGCGCGCGAGGTCGGCGACCTGGATCTCGTGGTCGTGGTGGCGATAGCCGTGGACGAACACGACCGCGACCGACTCGATACCGTCCCGCTTGGCCTGCTCCAGCGCCTCGCGGGCGCTTTCGAGGTCGACCGGGACCAGCTCCTCGCCGTCCGCCGAATAGCGCTCGTCGATCTCGACCACGCGCTCGTACAGGAGCTCGGGCAGAACGATGTGGCGGGCGAAGAGGAGGGGTCGGTTCTGGTAGCCGATACGGAGCGCGTCGCGGAACCCCCTGGTAATCAGGAGGACCGTGCGGTCGCCCTTGCGCTCCAGCAGCGCGTTCGTCGCCACCGTGGTGCCCATCTTGACGGTGTCGATCGCCTCCGCCGGGATCCTGGTCGACGCCTCAATGCCGAGCAGGTCGCGGATACCCTGGAGCGCCGCGTCCTCGTAACGCTCCGGGTTTTCCGACAGCAGCTTGTGGGTGACCAGCTCGCCGTCGGGTTTCTGCGCGACGAAGTCGGTAAAGGTTCCGCCACGGTCGATCCAGAACTGCCAGTGGCCATTGCGCACAGAAGCATCGCTCACGTCAGCACCTCATTTCCGTAAGGCGGACTCGATTCGGCCGCGGCGCGGCCCCGTCGTCCCACGCCCGGCGCCCTGATACTATCTTTGCCCCGATGATACAATTTCCCCCCCGCCAACGAGAAGCCGAAGGCGAAGAACCGGACGGGCGGAAGAGGATTCGGGAGGCGAAGCATGGATGAGCTCGTGCGATCCGCGCCGAACGGTCCCTGGGTCGATGCAACGAACGGAACCGTCGACCGCGACGCTTTTATCGGCGACGACGTGTTCCGTCTGGAGCTCGACCGGATCTTCCACCGGCTCTGGATTTTTCTCGCCCACGAGACCGAAATCCCCGACCGCGGCGATTATGTCGTCCGGACCATGGGCCGCGTCCCGGTGATCGTGGTGCGCGGGAGCGATGGCGAAGTCCGCGTTCTGCTCAATTCCTGCCGTCATCGCGGCACCAAGCTGTGCCGGGGGGAGGCGGGCAACGCGCGGCACTTCGTTTGCCCCTATCACGGCTGGAGCTACGCGATCGACGGCGGGCTGATCTCGACCAGCTACGACGAGCATCTGCCCCCGGGGATGGACAAGGCGGATTGGGGCCTGGTGTCGGCACCGAAAATCGAGACCTACAAGGGGCTGATCTTCGCCGCCTGGGATTCCGATGTGCCGACGCTCCGGGACTATCTGGGGGATATCGCCTGGTATCTCGACGCGCTGTTCTGGCGCACGCCGAAGGGGATGGAGGTGCTCGCGCCGCCGCACCGCTGGCGCGCCCGGGCCAACTGGAAGATCGGCGCGCTCAATTTCATCGGCGACAGCCAGCATGTGCGCACCACCCATGCCGGGCCGATCACCCTCGACCGGGTACGTTCGGAAAAGGAGGGGTTCTACGCGCGCGGCGGCGAAAGTTTCCAGGTCGTCACCGAGGAGGGCCACGGCTGCACCCTCACCTATCTCGCGCCCGGCATGCCGGAGAAAAACTATCTCACCCACCCGCCCGGGCTGCGCTCCGCCTATGCCCACATGTTGAGCGCCGAGCAGCTTGCCATGCTCCACCACCTACGGGTCGTCGTGGGCAACGTCTTCCCCAATTTCTCCTTCATCGAATCCCAGGTCGCACTCGGCGAGAAGGCGGTGATCGTCCGCCAGTGGCAGCCGATAAGCGGAACCGAGATGGAGGTCCTCAGCTGGGTCCTGGCCGAGCGGGAGGCCTCGCCCGAATACAAGGAGCGGGCGCTCAAGCACGGGTTCCACAATTTCGGGGCCGCGGGCGTGTTCGAACAGGACGACCTGGAACTCTGGGCTTCGGCGACCCAGGCGAGCGACAATCCGATCGCGCAACGCTACCCCTACAGCTTCCATTCGAGCCTTCCTTTCGACGACGCGCCGCTCGAAGACGGAAAATGGCCGGGACGCGCCTTTCAGCCGTCGAACACCGAGGTTGCCCAGTTCGCGTTCATGCGCCGCTGGGACGCCGCGATGCGGCCGCAGGGTTGAGCATGGACGACGAGCGCGGGCCCACGCCGGCCAGCGACGCCGCGTTCCTGGAGGTGCAGCGCTTTCTCAACCGCGAGGCCGCGCTCCTCGACCGGCGCGACTACATGGCCTGGCTCGACCTGCTGACCGGGGACGTCAACTACGCGGTGACCGCCCGGGTCTCGCGTCCCGGGGAGACCGGTCCGCTCGACTACGCCATCGTCGACGAGGACGCGGACACGCTCAGGCTGCGCGTTCTTCAGATCGGCGATCCCAGGCTCACCCGGGCGGAGAACCCGCCCACGCTGACGCGGCGCTTCGTCTCCAATCTGGAGGTCGAGGCCGCCGCTCCGCCCAACGACTATGCCGCGCACAGCAATCTTCTAGTCTACCGGCAGCGAGGCACGGCGCCCGACGGCGATTTCTACGCTGGCCGGCGGCGCGACCTGTTGCGGCGCGATGGCGGGTCGTTGCGCATCGCCGACCGGCTGGTCCGGCTCGACCACAACGTCCTGTTCGACGGCTCCCTCAGCATCATTCTCTAGCCGTGCTCGGCATGGCATAGTCCTTGCGGCTCATCGATTCTCGGGAGAGTTCCAGCATGTCGGCTTTCGACTATGGCCATGCCCCCGTCCCGGTGCGCGGGGACATGGTGGCGGCCCATAACCGTGCGTGGCAACGCATCGCGCTCCCGGGGACCTGGCACTCGGGAGAGGTGCGGGTGCGGATCGCGGCCGAAGCCCGCAATGCGCGGTCCTGCGGGCTTTGCGCCAGACGCAAGGAAGCTCTCTCCCCTTATGGCGTGGAGGGCGAGCACGCCGCCCTGGGCGGCCTTTCCGCCACGACGGTCGAGGCGATCCATCGGATCGCGACCGATCCGGGCAGGCTGACGCGGAAATGGTACGAGGGTCTTCTCGACGAGGGTCTGACTCCGGAGGAATATGTCGAGACGGTCGGGGTGGTCTGCACCACGATCTCGGTCGACACATTCGCGAAGGCGATGGGGATGGACCCGGTACTGCTGCCGGCCCCGGTTACGGGCGATCCCATCCGCGTTCGTCCGGCGAGCGCGTCACAGGGGGCGGCCTGGGTGCCGTGGATCGCGCCCGGGGACGCAGAGAATGACGAACTTGACCTGTTCGGCCCCGAGCACGCGAACATCCACCGGTCGATGAGCCTCGTGCCGGCCGAAGCGCGCGGCTTTTTCGACCTCGTGGAGACCCAGTACCTGCAACGCCACCAGATGCGCGACTTCGCCAACGAGTTCCGCGCCATCACCCACGCCCAGATCGAGCTGATCGCCGGGCGGATATCGGCGATCAACCAATGCGTCTACTGAACCACCAGCCATGCGATGCTGCTCCGTGCGAGCGGCGAACATAAGGGGCAGGGGATCGATCTCGGCGCGGTCATCGGCAAGGCCGACGGTGACGGCGGAATACCAGGCGGTTCCCGGTTGGCCGCGTTCGCCGAGGCGGTCGTGGGCGACGACGACGAAGCGCTCTCGGACGCGCGGAGCGCCGTTCTCGACGCGCTCGGGTCCGCGGCCCTGGTGGATGCCTGCGGCGTCGCTGCGACCTTCAACGCGATCGACCGGGTGGCGGATTCCACCGGAATTCCGATCGACGAGGCGCGCATCGAACCGAGCGCGGGTTTGCGCGATCGGCTCGGCATCGACCGCTTTCCGTCCCGGATGCAGGGATAGGCCGGCCGGCGATCAACCCGGTTCGTCGATCGCGATAGGGACGCCCGGAGCGTTTTTCGAGCTGCGCACGGCCAGTGCCGATTTGACGACGCTGACATTCGGCGCCGCGGTAAGCTGCGTCGTCAGGAATCGCTGGTAGGCGTCCCAGTCGGTCGCCACGATCCTGAGCAGGAAGTCCGTTTCCCCCGCCAGCATGTGGCACTCGCGGACTTCGGGCCAGGAGTCCACCAGCGCCTCGAAGGCGGTGAGATCGGCTTCCGCCTGACTATGAAGCCCGACATTGGCGAACACGGTCACCCCGAAGCCGAGCGCTTCGGGGTCGATCTCGGCATGATAACCGAGGATGCAGCCGGTCTCTTCCAGCGCGCGCACCCGGCGCAGGCAGGGCGGCGGCGATATTCCGGCGCGGCGCGCGAGCTCGACATTGGTCATTCGTCCCCGGTCCTGCAGGTCGCGGAGGATTCGCAGATCGATGCGGTCGAGCTTGACCCTGGCCATGGATGAGTCTCCATGTCGATGACGCCGCCACAGAGCGCAATTATATTAGCATCATTGGCAATTATATTTCCACACCATGGTGCTTCGGTGACGGATCGGCCGATCGGGAGTGTCCCCCGATGGCTGGAAAATTCGCCGGCACCGACCTAAATTCCCGCTCATTCGGATGCCGGTTTGTACGGCGCGTCACAGCGGATCGACCATGCCCCAGACACACAATGCCAAAGTCCTGATCATCGGCTCCGGCCCGGCCGGCTACACGGCCGCGGTGTACGCGGCGCGTGCGGCGCTCGACCCTCTCCTGGTCACCGGCCTCGAAGTCGGTGGCCAGATGTCGATCACCACCGATGTGGAGAACTACCCCGGTTTCGCGGACGTCATCCAGGGACCCTGGCTGATGGAGCAGATGCACCGACAGGCGGAAAACGTCGGCACGACCCTGATCAACGATCTGATCGCGGAGGTGGACCTTTCCCGGCGCCCGTTCCGTTGCACCGGCGACGGTGGCGATGTCTATCTCGCCGAGACCATCGTCATCTCCACCGGCGCCCAGGCGCGCTGGCTCGGCCTCGAAAGCGAGGCGGCCTTTCAGGGGTTCGGCGTTTCGGCCTGCGCGACCTGCGACGGCTTCTTTTTCCGCGGCAAGGACGTTGCCGTGGTCGGCGGCGGCAACACCGCCGTCGAGGAGGCCCTCTACCTCACCAACCACGCCTCCAGCGTGACGCTGATCCACCGGCGCGACGCGCTCCGGGCGGAAAAGATTCTGCAGAAGCGGCTGTTCGCCAACGACAAGATCGAAATCGTCTGGAACACGGTGGTCGAAGCGGTGCTCGGCACCGAGGATCCCAGGGAGGTCACCGGGCTCAGGCTGCGAAACGCGGTATCGGGCGAGACTTCGGAGCGCGCCATCGACGGCCTGTTCGTCGCGATCGGGCACGATCCCGCGACCCGGCTCTTCCGCGGTCATCTCGACATGGACGAAGAAGGCTATATCTGGACCGCCGCCGATTCGACGGTCACAAGCGTGCCGGGCGTATTCGCCGCCGGCGACGTACAGGACAAGATCTACCGTCAGGCCGTCACCGCGGCGGGCACCGGCTGCATGGCCGCGCTGGAGGTGGAGAAGTTCATCGCCGAGCACGCCGCCGCCGCGGCGGCGGAATGACCCGCGCGGGCAAACGGCGGCGGCTCATCCGATGAAGGACTGGGACAAGCTGCGGGTCTTCCATGCCGTCGCCGAAGCCGGCAGCTTCACCCAGGCGGGCGATACCCTGAACCTGTCCCAATCCTCGGTCAGCCGGCAGATCGGCGCGCTCGAGGAGAGTTTGAACGCACCCCTGTTTCACCGCCACGCGCGCGGCCTCAGGCTTACCGAGACCGGCGAAACCCTGTTCCGCACCGCCAAGGAGGTGTTCGCGAAGCTCGCCATGGCCGAGGCGATGGTGAGCGAATCGCGCGATCGGCCCAAGGGGCCGCTCCGCGTCAACACCACGGTTGCATTCGGCTCCATATGGCTGACCGCGAGGCTCAAGGCGTTCATCGATACCTACCCCCAGATCGGCGTCACCCTGCTGGTCAGCGAGGACGAACTCGACCTCAGCATGGGGCAGGCCGATGTCGCCATCCGCATGACCGCGCCGCGCCAGCCAGACCTTGTCCAGCGCCGGCTCGCGACCATGCGTCATCACGCCTTCGCGGCGCCCGCCTACCTCACCGAGTACGGCACGCCGCACCGGATCGGCGAACTCGACGATCATCGTCTCATCGCCTATGACGGGATACAGCGCCCGCCCTACACCCAGATAAACTGGATGCTGCGGGAAGGGCTGGGCGAGGGCGAGTCCCGGCGCCCGGTCCTCACGGTCAACAACATCTACGGGATGTACCGGGCGGCGGCCAGCGGGCTCGGAATCGCCTCGCTGCCGGACTATCTCGGACAGCTCGCGCGCGACCTCGTTCCCGTCCTGCCGGAGATGGAAGGCCCCGCCTTCGACATCTTCTTCGTCTACCCGGAGGAGTTGCGCAACTCCCAGCGCATCGTGGCCTTTCGGGATTTTCTCGTCGGAAGCGTGGGCAGCGGCGGCATCTACTGACCGCCGCCGCATTTCCAGCCATGCGCTCGATGCATGGCTGGATTGTGAATCTCGTCATGGAACTTCGGCGTGGCAGAACACATCTATTGCTGACCGGTCGGCGTGACGGCCGACGGCGCCCTGCGAGGCACGGCTGCCGTACCGCCGACAAGTCCGGGCGATCGTTTCGCCCGGTAGGGTCTTCGGACCCGACGTCTCCCAGACGTGAAACCTCCCTGTTAGACTGGCCCGGAAATCTCGGATTTCCGGGCCTCTTTTTTGCGCGAAACTATCGACGGCCCTCCCGACAATTGAGCTTGCGGCAAAAACCGGCGGTGCAATAGCATCGGGTTGGGACCGATCGCCGGAGACCGCCGGGCTGCCTCTTGCCAATCCCCCTCACCCCCATCCCATTTCTTGCCTCGGGATCTCCGGCGTACCCACTCAGGGAGACGGCCATGGCAAACCTAATCCAGCAGCGAAATCCCGATTACCGGCCTCCTATGGCGGAAGCCGTGCCGCTCGGCATCCAGCACGTGTTGGCCATGTTCGCGGGCAACATCACCGTTCCGCTCCTCATAGCCCTGGCGGCGGGGCCTCAGTACATCGCCGTGCTGGTGCAGATTGCGCTCCTTGCCGCGGGCGTCGCGACCCTGATCCAGACCGTCGGAATCGGTCCGGTCGGATCCCGGCTGCCCGTCGTCCAGGGGACGAGTTTCGCCTATGTCGGGATACTGACCGCGGCTCTCAAGGGCGGCGCCAGTCTGGCCGCGGTGTTCGGCGCCTCGTTGATCGGCGGCTTGTTCCAGATAATCCTCGGCTACTTCATCCCGCAGATCAGGAGATTCATCCCCGCGCTGGTGTCCGGCGTGGTGGTGATGACCATCGGTTTCACCCTGCTACCCGTGGGCATCAAGTACTCCGCCGGGTGCGGCGCTTATCCGGCTCCCTTCTGCGAGAAGATCGGCTTCGGGGACGCATCGAACTGGGCGATGGCCCTGTTCGTCATCATCGTCACCCTGCTGATCCGCCGCTACGGCCGGGGCGTGTGGTCGACCGCCTCTATCTTCATCGGACTGGTAATCGGCTATCTCGTTGCAATCCCCCTCGGCATGGTCGACGGGAAGAACGCGGCCGCGATCGGAGATGCGGCATGGGTCGGATTGCCCGATACCTGGTTCGGGCTCGAATTCACCACCACCGCCGCGCTCAGCCTCATCGGGCTGATGGTCATCATGGCCTTCATCACGACCATCGAGACGGTGGGCGACATTTCGGGCATCACCATGGGCGGCGCCAACCGTGAGCCCACCGACCGGGAGCTGAGAGGCGGCGTCATGGCGGACGGTCTCGGTTCCGCGGTGGTAGCGCTGTTCGGCGGACTGCCGAACACGTCCTACAGCCAGAATGTCGGCCTTGTCTCCTTCACCAAGGTGATGAGCCGGCATGTGGTAACCGTGGGCGCCGTCTTCCTCATCCTCTGCGGTCTCGTTCCCAAGCTCGGGGCAATCATCGCGGCGTTGCCCCAGCCGGTTCTGGGAGGGGCGGCGGTGGTCATGTTCGGCCTGATCGTGGCCGCCGGTTTGAAGCTGGTGGCTCAATCCGGACTGAACACCCGCAGCATGCTGATCGCCGCGATCTCGCTCGGGCTCGGAATGGGTCTGTGGCAGGTGCACCAGTTGGCGGGTCTTGCCGGGTTCGGCGCCTTGCCGGCGGACGTGCTTCCGACCTGGTCGGTGCCGCTCTTCGTCTCGGGAATCGTGGTCTCGGGGGTTACCGCCGCGATCCTGAACGCGCTGATGCCAGAAGAGATCGACGAATAGGCCGGACGGCGGGGCGGCGGGAGCCTCCCGTCAGCTCGTCGGCGCGACGGTCTCCGAGAGGCCGCCCCCCGCCGCCGGCGCGGTCGGGGACAGGCCGTCACGGGACCGGGCGGGCTCGATGCTCACCGACGCAAGGCACCGGGCCAGCGCGTCCGGGCCCTCCGCCGCGGATTCCGACAACTCCTTGAGCCACCTCCGATACGCAATGGAAACCTTGTCGGTAAGGACGGAATATTCCTCCGAAGGGGATGGGATCTCGGGCGGGTTCTGCGCTTCGATCACCGGCAGGTCCTCGCTCAGCACGAGATCCTGAAAGTCGAGATGGGGCCGGTCGGGTCCGTCGCGATCCGCGGTCCGGCAGGTGAACCAGAAGCTCCGGCAGACCCCGGATTCGATCGGGGAGGCGGTCATCCAGAGCTGGCTGCGCTCTCCGTCGGAGAAGAAAAATTCCAGATTGACCGTGAACGGCACCCACAGCCGGTAGTCGGTGGGCGCCATGAGAGCGACATCGGGAAGTTGCATCTCCGGGGACGGCTCGAATCGAAATCGCAGCTCCCGGTTCACCCGGCGGATTTCGGCGATGGGAACGATCGTCTGGCGCCGGTCGCCCAGAGAACCGTCGTGCACGAAGGGGAAGTGCGCGAGGTCGACGAAGTTTTCGAGCCGCCGCGCCGCGGATGTCGGCCACGTATAGGGTTCGCCCTGCACGCAGCGGAACGCATCGTCGTCCCAGGCGGGACAGCCCGGGATCCGCGTATCGATGGAGGGGTCGAGCCGGACCCACACCAGGTCGTACTCGACCGCCGCGTCATAGGCCTCGACCCGGCAGTCCGCGGGGATCGGCCTGCCGGGCATCGACGGGATCTCCCGGCACATTCCGTCCGCCCCGTAGAGCCATCCGTGGTACGCGCAACGCAGACCCTCGGGCTCGATGCGGCCGACCGACAACTCGGTCGAGCGATGGATGCAGCGGTTTCTGAACGCAGAGACTCCGTTCCCGATCTGCGCGATCGCCAGCGCTTCGCCGAGCAGGGTCACGGCGAGCGGGCGATCCCCGTCCGCCGCGGCGGCCCGCAACTCGGCGACCGTACAGACCGGGTGCCAGAAACAGCGCCATGTACTTTCGTTCAGAAAGGGTGCGTCGGCAGGCATTCCCGACCTCCCGGATCGTCAGACAAGCCTTGTTCCGCGGAACGATACCACGGGATGTCTCCACGGGGACTTTCCGGTCCAGGCCCTATCGGACCGCCAACCTCTATCGCATGGACATGTCGGCGACCGGCATGAAAGACTGCATCCCGAACGGGATCGACAGGCGGGTCGCGAGATTTTCGAGGGGATCCAGCGGAGATGAACCGCATGACGGGCGCCGGCGACGAAGCGGTACGGCCCTCCACGCTGGTCCGGCGCATCGTCGGCAGCGGCCGCCTGCCCCGGTTCGTGGAGCGTCGGGACGGGCCTGGCCTCGCGTTCGCCGCGGCGCACGCCGCGCTCCTCGTTGCAACCGGGTGGGTGCTGTGGCGCGCGCTCGGCACCGTCTGGGCGGTTCCCGCCTCCATCGTACATGGGGTCGTCATCGTCCATCTGTTCGCCCCGTTCCACGAGTCCGTCCACTACACCGCGTTCCGTACCCGTCGGCTGAATACCGCGATGAGCTGGATCGCGGGACTTGTCCTGATGCTGCCGCCCACCGTGTTCAGCTATCAGCACACCGCGCATCACAGATACACCCAGGATGTCGAGCGCGATCCGCAGATGATTCCGATGGGCGAGAGCCGGTGGGGGTTCTGGTACTACGCGAGCGCCGTCCCCTACTTCCAGGGGATCCTGTCGGGCCTCCTCCGGCAGTTGCTGGGCCGACTGAGCCCTTCCGAGCGCCGCGACGTGCCGGAGGCGCTGCACGGCGCGGTGCAACGCGAAGCGATCTGTTTCTGGGGCGTCTATCTGGCGCTCGGCGCGATGTCCGTCCAATTCGAGACCTGGCTCGTGGTCCTGTTCTGGCTCTTGCCGAGAGTCGCGGGCGAGCCGTTGATGCGCATCATCCGGATGTCCGAACACGTGGGATGCGCGCGGGTGCCGAGCATGCTGGAGAACACGCGCACGGTCTTCACCGCGGCGCCGTTGCGTTGGCTCGCTTGGAACATGGCGTACCACACCGCCCACCACGCGCTACCCCAGACGCCGTTCTTCCGCCTTCCGGCACTCGACACGGTGCTGCGGGATCGCGTGGCGGAAAGCAGAAAAGGGTATGTGGACTTCGTGCGCACCCATTTCCGCCGAATGGCGCAGTGACGACCTATTCCGGAGGCAGCGCAGATGACGGCTCTTGAACCGACGGTCGAGCTCGACGAGGAGGACCTCGCGGTGCTGGCGGAGATCAGGGAAGGCGTCGATGCGAAGATGTCCCGCCTGCGCGAGCTCGATCCCTGCATTCTGGACATGTCCTTTCGCGAGGCGGCGCTCTCCTCGCGATACGGCCACACCCTGGCCGACAAGATCGAGCTATACGAGCTCGCGCGCGATTTCGGGTTCACCGATTTCGGCCTCTCCAACTTCTACGACTTTCCCTCGGTGACCGATCAGTTCCTCGACTACCTGCTCGAGAACGACATTCCCCTCGACCGGTTCCTGGTGACCATTGCGGTGGAGCCGGACGATGGAAGCAATGCGGTCGCGCGGAGCCCGGCGGCGGTTCGTACCGAGGAAGCGGGGATCCCGAACGTCATCCTGCTCGTGGAGATCCGTCCCTGCACGGTGGAGTTGAGCGGCCGCGACCGCGAGGAGATGCTGCGCGATATCGACCGCTACATCCGCCACTACCACGCTCGACTGCCGCCCGAGACGGAGCGGCAGGGCCGGATCTATGTCCGCATCGCCGACATCTTCGACGCGTTCGACGACGATCCGGCCTACGTGGTCCGGGTGCTCAAGCTGCTTGGGGCGTCGCCGATCGCCGGCATCCTCTACGAGGACGTGCGCGGCAGCCGGTTCATCTTCGAATCGAACGCGCTGGTCCGGCTCATGCGCCGCTATTTGCCCCCGCCCCGCAAGATCCTCGCCCACCCCCACTCGGGCAACGGCATGGAGGACGCGGCGACCATCGAAGCGGTGCTGGCGGGCGCGGACGGCGTATGGGCGGGGTTCACGCCCCAGGCGGTGCAGGGCGGGCACGGCTCCGCCCTGATGTTCCTGACCAATCTCGTGCGGGCCGGCAATCCTCACGTGCAACGGCTCTACCGGCTGGAGAAGCTGGTGGAGACCGCCCGCAGGATGTGGCAGGTGCTCGACCGCCACGACGTCGAGCCGAACCAGCCGGTGGTGGGCGAGCGCGCCTACCGCTACGTCGACCAGTATTTCGAGCAAGGCGATCTGCCCTGCGATCTCGACCCGGAATCGATCGGCGCCGCGGCCGGCTACGAGATCATGCCCGCATGGGCGCCGACCTATGTCATCGGCAAGCGGCTGGAGGAGCTCGGATACCCTCCCGAGGTGTTCGGGAACCGCACCCTGCTCCACCGGGTGAGGGCATTAATCAACGAGGCGCAGATGGACGGCCGGCACGTCCGTTTCGACGATCCGGAAGAGCTGGCCTCCATGGTCGAACAGGCGCGCGGGGAGATCGGCGCGCTACCCGCCGACGACAGGCGCCCCGACGACAAGGGCGTGCTCTCGCTCCGCCGGGGCTGAGAGCCGCCGACACCCCCGATGCGCGCGATGGCGTTCAGCCGCGTCGGCCAGCCGCTTGCGCTGGAAGAGCGAGAAGTGCCGGAGCCCGGCGCGGGCGAGGTGCCGATCCGGATCTCGGCCTGCGGCGTCTGCCGCACCGATCTCCACATCGTCGACGGAGAGCTTTCGCGGCCCAGATTGCCGCTGGTCCCCGCCGCGCTGCGCGCCGTCGCGCCGGGGGGCATCGTCGTCTGCGCGGGAATCCACATGAGCGACATTCCGTCTTTCGCCTATGAGCTGCTCTGGCAGGAGCGGCGCGTCGTCTCGGTCGCCAACCTGACCCGCGATGACGGCGCTGCGTTCCTTCCGCTCGCAGCCGAGATCCCGATCCGCCCCGCCGTGCGGACCATGCCCCTGGAAGAAGCCAACGCGGCGCCTGAGCCGCTTGACGCCGCGGTCTCCGGCGCGGTCGTACTCGTCCCCTAATCCGCCCCGCGCACCCGGTCGATCAACGCGCCGCAATCTTGCGGCACATGGTCGCCGCGCCAGGCGACGTGACGATCGGGTCGGATCAGCGCGAGATCGGCGGCGTAGATCTCACGGGCTTCAGGGTCCTCCACCGTTGTTGAGGCCAGGGGAACTCTCCGGGCCCGGGCGGCTGCCAACAGGGGTCCGGTGTCGATCCCGCTCTCGAATTGCAACAGTGTGAACTCAGGTCCCAGCCGGTCGTACAGCACCCCGAGCGCGAGCCGGGCATGGGGGGCGCGAGCACCGGGACAGGCGTTTGGGATGTATTCGTTCGGCCGGTCGGCGGGCGGCTGTACACCGTCCGGGACGACGATGGGCGAGCCGGCATAGGACAGGCCGAGGAAAATGCCGGGAATGGTGAACTCGTAATGCGCGTGCGCCTCGACGAGCGGCTTGAGCGCGGCCCGCGCGGCGCGGCCGTCGGCGCCGTCCTCCTCCACCGCCTCGCCCACCGGCATCCGGCCGATCGAGTCCGCGAATCGGCTGGCAAAATCGGTATTGCGCACGCCGATCGGCCGACGTTCCTCCTCGTAGCTGTCGATCAGGCCCCCGCCGCCCCAGCCCCCGATGACCGCGGCGAGCTTCCAGGCGAGATTGACCGCGTCGTCGATGCCCGTGTTCATGCCCATCCCGCCGGTCGGCGTGAAGAGATGCGCGGCGTCGCCGGCCAGAAAGACCCGTCCTCGACGGTAGCGCTCGGCGACCAGCGCGTAGCCCGCCGTCCAGTTGAGGGCCGAGATTACGCGCAGAGGAAAGCGCGTCCCGGCGCCCCGGTGGATCATCTCGATCGGGTCGCGGATGCCTCCCTCCTCGGTGCCCAGCGCGGTCAGAAACAGGAATTTGTCCTTGCCGTCGACCGGGATGAACAGGGCGCGGATTTCGGGGTTGAGGATCCAGTATTGCCAGGCGGGATCCTGCGCGAGCCAGCCCGTCGCGGGATCGGCCTCGAAATAGGTTGCGTACATCGGCCCGCCCATCATCGGCCGGATGACGCCGGAATCTCCCATCAACTCGATTCCGAGGGCGGCGCGGATCCCGCTGCCCGCTCCGTCGCAGCCGATCAGGTAGTCGGCCTCGTAGACGATCTCCCCGCCGCCGTCCCTATGTCTGGCGAGCGCCGTCACCGCGTCGCCCCGGTCGTGGAACTCGTCCAGCCGCCAGCCGAACCGCGCCTCCACGGCCGGCAGGGCGTCCACCGCCTTCTTGAGTTCCGCCTCGAGGAACAGCTGGGAACAGCGGTGCGGCGGTTCGGGGGAAGCCCAACGCCCGCCACCGGACGCCGCCTCCGCCAGGGCCTCGGGCCGCGACGGCTGCTTGTAGCGCCCGATCTCGTATCCGGTAAGCCGTGTGAAATAGGCCAGGTCGGTCGGGTGGTCGTCGGCGAGCCCGCGCGCGCGAACGGCCCCGGACAGGCCCAGTCGGCGCAGATGCTCCATCGTCCGGCTGGAAATCGCGTTGGCCTTGGGGTGGGTCGCCGTGGTCGGGCGGTCGTTGAGCAGCACGCAGCGAATGCCGCGCCGCCCCAGCTCTATCGCCGCGATCATGCCGACCGGCCCGCCGCCGGCAATGACTACCGGAACCCGTGTCGGGTCGACGGTTGGCATCAGTTCTTCCCGCGAAGCGCTTCGAGGCGCCTTTCGACGTCGACCCGCCGGGGCGAGCCCTCGGGCAGGAGCCGGGCGAGAGCGGCCAACGCATCGCGCTCCTTTTCACGCTCGCCGAGGACGCGCCAGGAACGCGCCAGCCGTGCCCATCCCTCTGCGTCGTCGGGCTCTTCCTCCAGCCTGGCGGCGAGTTGCTCGACCATGGCGCGGATCATCCGCGCCCGCTCCTCCGGTGGCATCTGCTGCGCCGCGGCGATGTCCTCGCGCGTCGGGCCCGGCGGCGGCTCCGGCCGGGACGGAGTGCCGTCAACGGTGCCGGGCGCGAGGCTCGCGATACGCCGGCGCAGCATCGGCAGCCATTCGGCGCCTTCCGGCGAAGCGGCTTCCAGCGCCCGCCATCGCGCGAGCGCGCCTTGCCGGTCCCCTTTCTGCAGCGCGGCGAGGCCAAGATAGAACTGTGCGCGAGGCTCCCCGGGGTCGATTTGAAGCGCGGCGGCGAAGGCTCGTTCGGCTTCCACCGTGACCGTCCCACGGCTGGCCGCGGAGAGCGCCTCGCCGCGGAGCGACCTGAGATCGGCATCGGCGGGGAGTAGGTCGGACGCACGGCCATAGGCGCCGGCGGCCTCCGAAAAGCGTTCGAGCGACGCGAGAGACCGGCCCAACAGGCGCCAGCCCCGCGCATCGTCGGGCCGTTCCTTCAACCCGTCCGCAAGCCGTTCCACCAGCGTGGCCATGTCGGAGTCGTCCTCGGCGCTCACCGATTCCGGGTTCGTGGAGATGAGCGGCGCACCCTGCCAGAAATAGAGCGCGCCGGCCGACAACGGCAGCACGGCGGCAAGAATGACAGCCAGAATTGCGCGCGCATGCGGGGAGTCCTTGCTTTCCGTTGCGTTTTGGCGCTCCGTATCGGCGGCGAGCAGCCTGCGGCCGATCTCCGCGCGCGAGGCTTCCAGTTGGCTTTCGATGACCAGACCGCGGGCGTGGTCGCGCTCTACCTCGGCAAGCTGGTCGCGGTAGATTTCGACATCGTGCTCCGCGCGCGGTCGCGCCGCCCCCTGCGTTCTCAGCAAGGGAATCAGGACGCAAAGAACGGCCGCTAACGCCATGACCGCGAGCGTCGCGAACAGGATCACGGCGTCCCGTCCCGGTCGAGCAGACGGTCGAGTCTCGCGCGGTCCTCCGCGCTCAACGACGATGTCTCTTCGGGAATGGCGGCACGGCGGCGGCGCAGAAATAGCGCGGCCGCGGCCGCTCCGAGCAGGAAGATGGCGACCGGGCCGAGCCACAGCGCATAGGTCGTCGCCTTGAACGGCGGCGACAGGAGCACGAAGTCGCCGTAACGCTCCGCGACGAACCGGATGACCTCGTCGTCGCTCGCGCCCGCGGTCAGGCGTTCGCGCACGACGATGCGCAGATCCCGGGCGAGCGGGGCATCGGAATCGTCGATCGACTGGTTCTGGCAGACCAGGCAGCGGAGGTGCTTGGAAATCGCCCGCGCCCGGTTTTCGAGACCGGGATCGGCCAGAATCTCGTCGGGCTCGACCGCTGCGGCCGGCGCGGAGAGAGCCGACAACAATACGGCCAGCACGGCGGCTCGGCGGATCATCCGCCGAGCTCCTTGAGAAGCGGTACGATCCGGGTCTCCAGATCGCGGGCCAGGATCGGTCCGACATGCTTGTATCGGACGCGTCCCGTGCGATCGAGGATGAAGGTCTCCGGATAGCCGTACACCCCCCAGTCGATCGAAACCCGCCCGGAGAGGTCCGCGCCTATCCGGCGGTAAGGGTTGCCAAGCCGGCGGAGGAACGCGCGGGCGTTCTTCGGCTTGTCCTTGATGTTGATTCCGTAGATCGGCACGCCCGCCCGCGCGAGCCGCATCAGCAAGGGATGTTCCTGGCGGCAGGGCGGGCACCACGAGGCGAAGACGTTGACCAGCGCGACCCCGCCTTGGAGATCGGCGGTCTTGAGCCCGCCATCCATGCCCTCGATCGGCGGCAGGTCGAATTCCGGCGCCGGCTTGCCGATCAGAACCGAGGGTACCTCGGCGGCGTTCTTCTCGCCCGTGCCGATCTGGTGGAGGTAGAAACCGAAGACCGCGGCCAGCAGGGCGAAGACGGCCACCGGAATCGCCGTGGAAGGGCGAATCGCGGTCATGGCCGGGCGCCGGCCTCGACCGCCCGACCCTGTCGCGCCCTGCGCGGTGCGCCGATGCGGAGCCTGCGATCGGTAAGCGAGACCGCGCCGCCCGCAGCCATGACGATGGCGCCCACCCAGATCCACGGCACCAGCGGGTTGTGATAGAGGCGCGCGGTCCAGGCGCCGCTCGACGCGCGCTCGCCGAGGACGGCGTAAATGTCGGCGAGCCAGGTGGTGTGGATCGCCGCTTCGGTGGTCTGCGATCGCTCCGCCGGATAGTCCCGTTTTTCGGGCCGCAGAACGGCGAGGACGCGTCCGCCGCGCTCGAGATCGAAGCGACCGGTCACGGCGCGGTAGTTGGGCCCGCTCGACTCGGACACGCCGCGAAACGTCAGCCGGTAGCCCGCGACATCGACCGAATCGCCGGGGTTCATCGACTGGATCCGCTCGGTTTGCCAGGCCGACGCCGCCGTCACTCCGGCGACAACGATGCCGAGCCCGGCATGCGCCACCGTCATCCCCCAGGCGCTGCGCGGCAGGTTGCCCCCGCGCCGGAACACCGAGGCAAGCGGAACGCGGCCGATGCCGATCTTCCCTCCGAATTCCACCAGGGCGCCGAAGAACAGCCAGGCCGCAAGGCCGAGGCCGAACGCGGCGAGCAAATCGTCGAAGCCCGCGCGCCACGCCGCCGCGACGGTCACGGCGAGGGCCGCGAAGAGCGCGATCCCGAGCCGGCCGAACACGCCGGAGAGATCGCCCCGCTTCCACGCGAGCGTGGGGCCGATTACGCAGGCGATCAGAAGCGGCACCATGATCGGCACGAACGTCGCCTCGAAGAAGGGCGGGCCGACGGACACCTTGCCGCCGTCGAGAGCATCGAGGATCAACGGATAGAGGGTGCCGAGGAGCACGACCGCGGCCGCCGTCGTGAGCAGCAGGTTGTTGAGGACCAGCGCGCCTTCGCGCGAGACCGGCGCGAACAGCCCGCCTCCCTTGAGGCCGGGCGCGCGGACCGCGTAGAGCGCGAGCGCACCCCCGGTCACCAGGATCAGGAGGCCCAGGATAAAGACGCCGCGCCCGGGATCGGTGGCGAAGGCGTGGACCGAGGTGAGCACCCCCGAGCGCACCAGGAACGTTCCCAGCAGGGAGAGCCCGAAGGTGAGGATGGCGAGCAGGACCGTCCAGCCCTTCAGCGTGTCGCGCTTCTCCACCACGATCGCCGAGTGGAGCAGCGCGGTGCCGGCGAGCCAGGGCATGAAGGACGCGTTCTCGACCGGGTCCCAGAACCACCAGCCGCCCCAGCCGAGCTCGTAATAGGCCCACCAGCTGCCGAGCGCTATTCCGACGGTCAGAGCGCACCAGGCAAGCAGCGTCCAGGGCCGGACCCAGCGCGCCCACGCCGGATCGACCCGGCCTTCGATCAGCGCGGCGACGGCAAAGGAGAACGAGATCGAGAACCCGACATAGCCCAGATAGAGGAACGGCGGATGAAAGGCGAGGCCGGGGTCCTGGAGCAGCGGGTTGAGGCCCTGGCCCTCCAACGGCGCCGGGGAGAGGCGGATGAACGGGTTGGAGGTGAACAGGATAAAGGCGAAGAATCCCGTCGCCACCAGCCCGTGCACGGCGAGCACCCGGGCCCGCAGCGTCGCGGGGAGATTGGTGCCGAAGCCCGCGATCATCGCTCCGAACAGCGCCAGGATCAGCACCCACAGGACCATCGAGCCCTCGTGGTTCGCCCAGACGCCGCTGATCTTGTAGATCAGCGGCTTCAACGTGTGCGAATGCCGGGCGACGAGCTCGACCGAGAAATCCGAGACCACGAAGGCATGGATGAGCGCCAGGAAGGCGGCGGCCACCAGGCCCAGCTGGAGGAGCGCCGCGGGTCTCGCGACCGCCATCATCGCCGGATCGCCCCGGGCCGCGCCGATCATCGGCACCGTCCCCTGGATCGCCGCCAGGAGGAAGGCGAGGATGAGCGCGAAATGTCCGATCTCCGCGATCATTCGCCGCCCTCCGGCGCGCCGCGCCAACGCCCGGATTCCTTCAGCGCGTCCGCGACCTCTCTGGGCATGTAGGTCTCGTCGTGCTTGGCGAGCACCTCGTCGGCGCGGAAACGCCCGGCCGCGTCCAGCCGTCCTTCGGCGACCACGCCCTGGCCTTCGCGAAAGAGATCGGGCAGTACGCCCGTGTAGGCGACGTCGATCGTGTTCACGGTGTCGGTGACCCGGAAGCTGACGCTCATCGCGTCGGCGCCGCGCAGCACGGAATCCTTGACCACGATCCCGCCGATACGGAACCGGCGGTCCGGCGGAGGCTTCTGCTCGGCCACGTCGCTCGGGCTGTAGAAGTAGACGATGCTGTCCTCGAACGCCGCGAGGACGAGGGCCGCCGCGGCGCCGAGCGTTACCATGCCGCAGATGACGAAGGCCAGCCGGCGCCGCTTAGGCCGCATCGTCGGTGCCCGAACCCGGCCGGCCGCGCGAGCGCCTCGGGCGCTCTTCTTCCAGCGCCGCGACCTCTCGCCTCAGCGAGCGCAGGCCGCGCACGCTCTGGACCGCGAGCCCGCCGAGCACGATCAGCGCGACCGCATAAGCCGGCCAGACAAAGCCCGCGTAACCGCCCATAGCCAGGAATTCGTAGATTTCAGCCATGCTCCGCGATGTCCGCACCGGCGACCGGAAGGTAGGCCCATGCTTCTAGGACAAGGTGGTTCCGGTGTCCATTCCGCCGGAGGCCCGAATATGCGCGCGGGCATGCCTGAGCGCGCGCAGCCGGCGCTCCAGAAGCGCCGCCCGGACGCGGATGAACAGGAGCGCCGCGAACAGGCACATGAAGCCCGCCGCCATCAGGAGCAGCGGCGTCAGCATCGACGAATGGATCGCCGGCGCGCCGATCCTGGTCACGCTGGCCGGCTGGTGCAGCGTGTTCCACCAGTCGACCGAGAACTTTATGACCGGCAGGTTGACCGCGCCGACCAGCGCCAGGATCGCCGACGACCGGTCGCCGCGCGTCGTGTTGTCGAAGGCGTTCGCGAGCGCGATGTAGCCGAGATAGAGGAACAGCAAAATCAGCACCGAAGTCAGGCGGGCGTCCCAGGCCCACCAGCGGCCCCACATCGGCTTGCCCCAGAGCATTCCCGTGGCGAGGCAGACGATGGTGAAACAGGCGCCGATGGGTGCCGCCCCATGAGCGATCACGTGCGCCAGCGGATGGCGCCAGATCAGCCCCGCGGCGGCGCATACCGCCATCACCGCATAGCAGAACAGGGCCATCCACGCCGATGGCACGTGAACGTACATGATCCTGACGGTGTCGCCCTGCTGGTAATCGGGCGGCGAGAACCCGAACCCGACCGCCAGCCCCGCGCCGATTAGCAGGGCCGCCGCCCAGCCCGTCCAGGGCTGGACAAGGTCGGCCAGACGCAGAAATTGCGCCGGGCTCGCGAACCGGTGCAGTCCTGACACTTGGGCCGGTCCCCTAGCTTGGTGTTCCGCGACTATAAGGCAATATCGATCCCCTTCATGACGATCTCAATGCGGCTCTTTGTAGCGGGCGTGGCTGGCCGCCATTATTCGAGCGCCTGTCTGACAGCGGCGGCGGCGGCCCAGGGGCAGAGCGCGGCGGCGGCGAGGAACATTGCGCCGAGCATCATGAGCTGCTGGCGGACGGCGTGTCCGGCGATCGCGGCATCGACCGCGCCCGCGCCGAAGATCAGCACGGGGATGAGCAGCGGCAGAACCAGGATGGAAAGCAGCACGCCGCCGCGCCGCGCGCCCAGCGTGAGCGCCGCGCCCACGCCGCCGATCAGGCCGATCGTCGGCGTCCCCAGCGTCATCGCCGCGACCAGGACGAGGTAGCCGCTGGCGTCGAGGTCGAGGAGAACCGCCATCAGCGGGGTCGCCACGATCAGCGGGATGCCTGTCGTTAGCCAATGCGCCAGCATCTTCGCTCCCACGATGAAGGAAAGGGGCAGGGGCGCGAGCGCCAGCACCTCGAGACTTCCGTCTTCGTAGTCGCCGAGAAACAGGCGCTCAAGCGACAGCATCGCGGCGAGCAGCGCCGCGACCCAAAGAACGCCCGCGGCGATGCGGGCGAGCAGATTGGCTTCCGGTCCGACTCCGAAGGGGAAGAGGATCGTCGCAAGCACGAAGAACATCACGGCCGCCGTAGCCTCGCCCGGCTCGCGGACCGCCAGCCGGATTTCGCGTCCCAGAGCGGCGGCGAACGCGGTCACTCCCGCCCCCCGGGATCGTCGCCATGGCTGTCCAGGTCGAGGCTCATCGCATCGGGAAAATCGAGCGGCGCGTTGGTCGACACCACGCACGACCCGCCTCTGGCGCAATGTTTCCGGATCGCCGCATGGACCGCGGCGACGCCGTCGGCATCGAGCGCCACCGTCGGTTCGTCGAGCAGCCAGAGCGGCGCCTCCGACGTGGCGATGCGCGCGAGCGCGAGTCGCCTGCGCTGTCCGGCGGAAAGGAACCGGGCGGGAAGATCGGCGAGCGCCGCGATGCCGAAGGCTTCGAGCGCGCGGCCGGTTTCCGCCGAACCAGGGCGCAGGGCGGCCCAGAACCGGAGGTTCTCCGCGGCGGTGAGCGCCAGCTTCACCGCGTCGAGATGGCCCACATAGTGGAGCCGCGCCGCGTGGCTCTCGCGGTCTTCGGAGATGTCCAGGCCGTCCCATTCGATGGCGCCCGAAACCGGCGGCAGGAGCCCGCACATCATCCGCAGCAGACTCGACTTGCCGCTGCCGTTCGGTCCCGTCAGCAGGAGAACTTCGCCGGCATCGAGCGCGAAATCGAGACCGGAGAACACCGCCCGGTCGCCGCGCACACAGGCAAGGGCGCGACCCGAGAATCGTATCGCCGGATGGGATCGGTCGCGGTTCAACGCGAAGCGGACATTCGCTGGCCCGTCCTTCGATACGGCGCCGACGCGCCTGCACGGGATGAGGTGACTTTTCGGTGCCCCTCGCCCTGAGCAGCCGCGAAGCGGCGTATCGAAGGGGGCTTATATGGATGACTTGACGGGTGGGAGGTCCGCGACATTTCTTCCGTCATGCCCGGACTTGTTCCGGGCATCCACGTCGCTCCGCCGCGTGACGGCGTGCGCCCTCCCCCGGCCCCTCCCGCTTGCGGGAGGGGAGAAGGCAGGGAGGGCTCGGCGAGAAAGTCTCCCTCTCCCCCGCGGGGGAGAGGGTCGGGGTGAGGGGGCTGAAACCGTCCCCTGCGAACCGGGCCCGCCTCGGCGTCCCCCGGAGCGCATGCCCACACCCCTGTCAAGCTATCCATATAAGCCCCTATCGAAGGGCGGCGGCTGGCTCGTCGTGGGGGCATTTCGCGAAGCCTACCGGTGGGATATCCGGCTAGCGCCGTTCCTCGTAGGACGGGCGCAGGTTCTCGATCATCGCCGCCAGCCCGTCCAGCGCCGCGTCGATGAAGGCTTTCCCCTGTTCGGCGCTCGCCACATGCGGGTTGCCGAAGATCGACGCGTGGTTGGTTTCCGGGCTGGGTCGCCGTCGATAGGTGCGCGAAGGCTCCACCTTCGCGACCAGGTCCCACCCGACCAGCGGGGTGTAGACCCCCTCGATTCGGTCCATCTTGACCAGCTCGGGCCGGGTGGCGAGCTGGAACGAGGTCTCGAACTCGCCGCCATGGCCCATCCCGCCGATTTCCGAATTGCGCATCGCATCGATCTCGGCCGCGCCCGGCTCCCAGTAGCTCACCGCCGTTACCTGGAAGTCATAGGACGCGTCCAGATCGTCGACCAGGCGGCGCGCGACGGCATCGTTCGAAGTGCCGTTGGGCCGGTTGCCGTTGAGGATCAGCAGGTCCTCGAAGCCCTGCCCGATGAGCGCCGCGCCGATCTCGTAGACCAGTTCCTGATAGGTCGGGATGGAGAGCGAAATCGTGCCCGGAAAATGCTCGAAGGTCTTGGAAACCGCGTAGGGCACGGCGGGTGCGACCACCGCGCCGATCCGCTCGGCGAGGCGGACCGCCATGTGGTCGGCCTGGTGGGTGTCGGTGTCGCAGGGCATGTGGGGCCCGTGCGACTCGGTCGCGCCGGTCGGCAGGATGACGAGCTTTCTGGCCTCGATCGCGTCCCGCACCTCGTCATAGGTCATGTGGGCGATGCGGACTTCCATCAGCGCGACCGCGCCTCGGACAGCAGCCCGTGGATCATGTCGGGAGACATGGGGGACTCGCGGACCGGGGCGATGCCGAGCGGGGCGAACGCGTCTTCCATCGCCGAGGCGATGACCTGCGAGACCGGGATCGTACCGGCCTCGCCGACCCCCTTGATACCGAGCGGGTTCAGCGGGGACGGCGTCTCCATGTGGAAGATCTCGGCGTCCGGAACCTCGGTCGCGTAGGGCATCAGGAAATCCATGAAATTGGCGGCGAGCGGGTTGCCGTTTTCGTCGAACGCGCAACGTTCGTAGAACGCCCCGCCGATCCCCTGGCCGATGCCGCCCATCACCTGTCCCTCGACGATCATCGGATTGATCATATTCCCGCAGTCGTGGATGCAGAGATAGCGTTTGATCTCCATCGAGCAGATGTCGGGATCGAACTCGACGATCGCGGCATGGACACCGTACGCCCATGTCGCGTGGGATGGGCTGAAATAGTCGGTTTCCTCGATCCCCGGCGCCTGACCCTCGGCCAGCGGCGGGCCGTCATGCGTCGAAGCGGGCGCGAACTGGGTCGCGGTCTGGGACGCCTCGTTGAAGGCGTAGCGCAGCGGGTTCGACGCGGTGGCGATCTCGGCGAGCGAGACCGAGCGGTTGCCGTCGGCGATCCAGGCGCGTCCGTCGCGAAGCTCGATCGAGTCCTCGTCGGTCTCCAGCATGTTGGCGGCGGCCTCGACGATCCGGCGACGCGCCTTGACGGCGGCCTTGTGTATCGCGTTGCCGCTGACGACCGCGGCGCGGCTGGCGAACGTCGCTACCCCCCATTCATGCGCCTCGGTGTCGCCCGAGACGAAGATCACATCCTTGACGTCGCAGCCCACCTGGTCGGCCGCGATCTGCGCGAACACGGTCTCGTGGCCCTGGCCCTGGCTGGTCAGGCCGGTGGTGACGTAGACCTTTCCGGTGATCGGATGGACCTTGACGCGTCCGCCTTCATAGGGACCGAGGCCGGTCCCCTCGACATAAAATCCGATCCCGAAACCGAGATAGCGCCCTCCCGCGCGGGCCGCCTCCTGTTCCTCGCGGAAAGCCCCGAGGTCGACGGTCTCCGTGATCGTGTCGAGCGCCTTCTCGTACTCGCCGGAATCGTAATTGACCGCGAGACCGTCGGCGAAGAGGAGTCCGTCCCGTTTGTAGGGGAACTCACCCGGGCCGATGAAGTTACGCCTGCGGATCTCGATCCGGTCGATGCCGAGCTCGTCGGCGAGCTGGTCGAGCGCTCGCTCGATCGCGAAACAGGCCTGCGGCCGGCCGCAGCCGCGATAGGGGGTGACCTGAACGCAGGGCGTATAGACCAGGGTCATCTCGACCCAGATATCGGGGATCCGGTACGGCCCGGCGATCGAGGTCGACGCCACCTGGGCGATGGCGATGCCATAGGGAATAAAGGCGCCGGTGTCTTGGATGAACGAGTCCCTCAAGCCCAGGACCGTCCCGTCCTTCTTCGCCGCCAGCGCGATCTCGTGGATCTGGGCGCGTTCCTGGCTCGCACCGATGAAATTCTCGACCCGGTCCTCGATGTATTTCACCGGCCGGTCGAGCTGCATGGACGCGTATGGGACGAGGATTTCGTCCGGATGGAACATCATGATCTTCTGGCCGAAACCGCCGCCGACATTGGGGGCGATGACGCGGATCCTGTCCTCGTCGATGCCGAACAGCGAGGCGAGCCCGCCGCGCACCGAGATCGTCGCCTGCGTCGAATCCCAGACCGTGAGTTCGCCCGACACCCCGTCCCAGCGAGCGGCGATGGCGCGGCATTCCATCGGCGCGGCGCTGGAGCGTTCCAGCCGGACGCGCACCGTGGTCGTGTGCTCCGCTTTGGCGAAGGCGTCGTCGGCGTCGCCGCTTCCCTGGATAAAGTGGGCGGCGACGTTGTTGGAGATGTCGTCATGGACCAGCGGAGCGCCGTCCGCGATCGCCTTCTCCAGGTCGAGCTCGACCGGCAGCGGTTCGTACTCGACCTCGATAAGCGAGCTGGCGTCTTCCGCGGCGTAGCGGTCGACGGCGACCACCATGGCGATGCACTGGCCGGCGTAGAACACGTCGTCGCGGGCGAGCGGGCGCTGCGTCTTGCCTCCCGACGTAATGCAGGGATGCGGGATCAGCATCGGCAGCTCGACATCGAGCGCGCCGATATTATCTGCCGTGTACACCGCGACGACATCGGGCAGCGCTTCCGCCGCCGAAATGTCGATGGAGCGGATTTTCGCTCGCGCGTGCGCGCTTCTCACGAATGCCGCATGAAGCGCGCCGGGAAGCGAAATGTCGTCGATGAAGGCTCCCTCGCCCTTGAGCAGGCCGGGATCCGCGTTGCGCTGTACCGGCTCGCCGAATTGCCGTGTCGACATCCGCTCCTCCTCAGTCCGCCGCCGCGTTCATCAGCTCGACGCCGCGGCGGAACGCCTTCACGATATTGCTGTAGCCGGTGCAGCGGCAGAGATTGCCCGACAGCACCTCGCGGATCGCCCGTTCCGAAAGATCGGGGTCGGACGTTTCCTCCAGGTAGCTCAGCATCGACATCACGAAGCCCGGGGTGCAGTACCCGCATTGCAGGCCGTGGCACTCCATCATCGCCTGCTGAATCGGGTGCAGCGTTCCGTCCTCGCCGGCGACGCTCTCGATGGTGCGGATCTCGGCGCCGTCGGCCTGTACCGCGAAGGCCAGGCAGGACCGCCCCGCCCGGCCGTCGATGATCACCGTGCAGCAACCGCACACCCCGTGCTCGCAGCCGACATGCGTGCCGGTGAGGCGGAGCTCGTGGCGGATGAAGTCGCTCAGCAGCATGCGCGGGCTGGCCTCGCGCGTGACGGTCTCGCCGTTGATCGTGAGCGAAACCGGGATCCTGGGGTCCGAAGAGGACGCGGGGATGGGTTTCTTCAGCACCGTCTTCGCCATGGCCTAATTTCCCCGGCGTTCGAGCGCCGTCGCGGCGGTGCGCCGCACCAGCGCCGCCAGCAAGTCCTCGCGGTAGGCGACGCTCGCCTGCATGTCGGCGGGCGCGGTCATGTACGCCTTGGCCGCCTCGCCGGCCTCGGCGCGCGCGGTCTCGTCGACGGCACGGCCCCGGAGCGCGTCCTCCGCCGCGGCGAGACGAACCGGCCGCGCTCCGATACCGCAGGCGGCGATCCGCGCTTCGCTGCATACGCCGCCCTCCATCGTGAGCAGGGCGCAGACTCCCGCGAGAGCGTAGTCGCCCCGGCGTCGCGCGAACTCCTCGAACGCGTATCCCGTCGCCGGAGGCAAGGCGGGGATACGCACTTCGGTCAGAATCTCGGTCTGGGCAAGCGTTGTCGTCATGTGGAACTGGAAGAGTTCGTCTGCCGCGATCTCGCGGCTGCCGTCAGGGCCCTGGACGGTGACCGAACCGCCGCTCGCCACCAGAAGGCAGGGAAGCTCGGCGGCGGAATCGGCATGCGCGATGCTGCCGCCGACGGTCCCCCGGTTGCGGATCGCGATATGGGCAACGTTGTCGAGCACCTCGCCGATCAGCGGATGGGCCCGATTGGCCCCTTCGTGAGTCTCCAGTTCGCGGTGCCGCGTCATTGCGCCGATGCGGATCGTGCCGTTCTCGACCGCGATTCCGCGCAGCGCCTCGATCCTGCGCAGGTCGACAAGCCGGCCCGGGGTCGAGAGGCGGAAATTCATCGTCGGGATCAGGCTTTGCCCCCCGGCAAGCGGGCGTGCGGTTTCGTCCGCGGCGAGCGCCGCCGCCGCCGCCTCGACGGTCTCCGGCGCGACGTAGTCGAACAGCGCGGGCTTCACTCTGCCGCCTCCGCCGCCGTCTCGGCCCACCAGCCGACATCCGGGTCCTGCCAGCCCTCGGGCCAGTCCAGCGCTCCCGCCTCGCGCGCCGCCTCCACATAGGGACCGCGATCGAACATCGGCAGCGCCCCGCGCTTCGCGCGGAGCTGCGCCCGCCGCGCATCCGTCGCCGCGCTGTCGACCTCGAAGCGCGGACCGTCCTTGCCGAGGATCACGCCGTACTCCTCCTCCGCCGACCGTTCGGACACCAGCCCGCATTCGACATCGTAGGCCACCAGATCCGGCTCGCGCATGAGTGGATCGCCCCAGCCGCCGCCGCCGGTGGTCTGGATGCGGACGGTGGTGCCTGACGGCACCTCGATATTGTCCGCCATGCCCGCGATCTCGCAAATCTCGCCGGATTCGTCCTCCACGGCGATCCCGTAGGTCGAACCCGGCTTCCCTCCGTTGACGCCGTAGGTGTTGACCAACGCGCGGTCGGCGTTCGACAACAGCCGGCAGGGTTGTAGCGCGCGGATGCGCTTGTCGTAGCCGAACCCGCCGCGCCGGAAACCCGCCCCGCCGGAATCGCGGGCGAGCCCGAGCTTCTCGACCAGCACCGGATAGCGGGTCTCGGAGAACTCGGCGGGCAGGTTGCGCGAATTGGGAACGATATGGACCACGTCGGAGCCGTCCGCCCAGGGCCGGCCCGGCCCGCCGCCTCCCAGCACCTCGCGGAACAGGAAGAAGTCCCTGTTCGAGGCGCCGCCGTGCAGCCCCCAGATGCGAATCGTCTCGTGGTCCGCCGGCATCTGCCCGCCCGTCGCCTTGGAGAGTAGCGCCGCGAAAATCCCGAGAGAGCGCAAGAGGATGAAGAACCTCATGCCGGTCGCCTTGCCGAAATTCGGGGTAATCAGCGTCCCCTTTTCCGGGAATTTCACGTCGATGACGTCGAGCACGCCCTCGTTCATGTCGATCTCGGCGGCGCGCTCGGGCGAGGACGCGAGCGAGCGCAGCACCGGACCCATCCACTTGCGGACGAACTTGCCGTCGGAATAGTCGATCGCCCAGTTGATCGGCCCCTTGGCCTCCGGGCTGGTGCCGGTGAAATCGAGCAGGATCCGGTCGGCGGTCTTGGTCATTGTCACGCGCATCGCGTGCAGACGGGGCGCATCGACGCCGTCGTTCTCGACATAGTCCTCCCAAGTGTAGACGCCGTCCTCGATCCTTGGCAGGAGCTCGCGCCGGATGGCCTCGGCGCAGTTCTCGATCATCGCGTCGAACGCCGCTTCCAGCGTGTCGGCGCCGTAGCGCTCGGCGAGCGCCTCCACCCTTCGGGAACCGAGCATGGCGGCGCCGATCTCGGCGTCCAGATCGCCCCGCAGGTGCTCCGACAGGCGGGAGTTGCGCTCGATGATGCGGAACGCCGCCTCGTTCACCTTGCCGCCCTCGTGGAGCTTGATCGGCGGGATCACCAGGCCCTCGGTCCACATGTCCTCGGCATGGACGGGCAGGCTCCCCGGCACAGAGCCGCCGACATCGTCGTGATGGCCGAACACCTGGGAGAAACCGATCAGCCGGCCCTCGTGAAAGATCGGCAGGGTCGAGCAGAGATCGGGGATGTGGCCGATACCGCCCGATGAGTTGTAGGGATCGTTCCAGAAGAAGACGTCGCCCGGGTTGATGTCGTCTTCCCCGAAATACTCGAACACCGGCTCCACCAGCGCCGAATAGGAGCGCCCGGTGAGCTTGCGCCCCCTGGCGTCGAACAGGGCGACCCGGTAATCGTGCTGATCGCGGATCATCGGCGAGCGAGAGGTGCGCTCGACGGCGGCCTCGATCTCGAGCTCGGCCGAGCGGATGGTGCCCGTGATGATTTCAAGCTCGACCGGCCCGAGCTCGCGGGCCGCGTTCCGGGGCTTGCTCATGGGGATTTCTCCAGGATGAGATTGCCGTAGCGGTCGACGGTCGACCGCCAGGTCTCGGGCACGACGGTCGTCGATCCGTACTCCTCGACGATCGCGGGGCCTGTCACCGCCGCGCCGACGCCGAGATCGCCGCGCCTCCAGATGCCGCAATCGATCCAACCGCCACCGCGCCAGTAGACCCGGCGCGATGCGACCGGGACCGCCCCTCCGCCGGCGGAATCGAGGGGGCGGATGTCGGGGCGGTGCACGCGGCCGACCGCCTGGATCCTGAGGCTCACCACCTCCACGTCCTGGCGGCCCTCGTAATGGAAGCCGAAGGTGCTCTCGTGCACCTTGTGGAAGTCGCGCCACATCGTTTCCACGGCATCGGCGCCGCCGGTGCCCGCCGGGATCGGCACCGGGACTTCGTGGCCCTCGCCGACATAGCGGACATCGGCACTGCGGACCAGGTCGATCGCCTCGCGCGCGACGCCCTCGGTAACGATCTCGCTCCGGCCCGCTTCCTCCAGCGAGGACCAGAGGGCTTCGAGCTCGTCCGGGTCGTGGGACGACTGCTGGCGGACGCAGGTCCTGACATAGTCGCGCTTGACGTCGGAAACGTGGAGCCCGAAGGCGGACAGGTTTCCCGGGTTGGGCGGCACCACCGCGGTGGCAATCCCGAGAAAATCGGCGACCTCGGCCGCGAACAGCCCGCCGGCGCCGCCGAAGGCCACCATCGCGTAGTCGCCGGGGTCGAGGCCGCGCGTGGTGGTGACGCGCCGGATGCCGTGCACCTGGTTGGCGGAGGCGATTTCCAGCACACCGGCGGCAGCCTCCTCCGCCGGAATGTCGAGTTTGCGGCCCAACTCTTCATAGGCGGCCCGGGCGGCGCCCGCATCGAGCTTGAGCCCGCCGCCGATCAGCGCCGCAGGCAGGCGGCCGAGCACCAGCCCGGCATCGGTCACCGTCGGCTCGGTGCCGCCTCGCCGGTAGCAGATCGGCCCGGGGTCCGCCCCGGCGCTCCGCGGTCCCACCTTCAGCGCGCCGTAGTCGTCGATCCAGGCGAGCGACCCGCCGCCGGTCCCCACGGTCTCGATGTCCAGCATCGGCGATTTGACGGGGTAGTTCTCGATCGTCGCGTGGCTGGTGAGCTGGGGCGTCAGGTTCTGGACCAGTGACACATCGGTCGACGTGCCGCCGACATCGAGCGTGAGCACGTTCCGATAGTCGGCGAGCCGCGCCATGTGAGTCGCGCCGAGAACGCCGCCGGCCGGTCCGGAAACCAGCATCGTCACCGGCTTCTCGGCCGCCTTCGCGCTGGTCACGATTCCGCCGTTCGACTGCATGATCAGGAACGGCACCGCGCCGGATCGATCCCGGATGCTGCGCTCCGCATGGCCGAGATAGGTCTTGCAGTAGGGCTTCACCATGACATCGATCAGGGTCGTCATGGCGCGCTCGTATTCGCGGTACTCCGGCAGGACGACCGAGGAAAGGGAAACGTGGATGTCGGGGTGCCGCTCGGCCACCAGTTCGCCCACCCGGTTCTCATGCGTCGGGTTGGCGTAGGAATGGAGCAGGCAGACGGCGAGCCGGTCGACCCCCAGCGCGACCAGCTCGTCGGCGGCGGCGATGACGCTTTCCTCGTCGAGCGGCGCCAGCTCGGAACCGTCGTGACACATGCGCCCGGTCACCTCGCGCACCAAATGCAGGGGTACCAGGCGCCGGGGCTTCACCCAGAAAAAGGAGTTGCCGTAACCGTCGGGAACCGACTGGCGGGCGATTTCGATCAGATGCCGGAAGCCGCCGGTGACGAGAAGCCCGAGCCCCTCGAACTTGTGCTCCAGCACCGCGTTGGTCGCCGTTGTCGTTCCGTGCAGGATCTGGCCGATTTCGGTCCGCGCGGCGCCCGCCGCGTCCAGCACCTCGTCGATCCCGTTGAGCAGCCCGAGACTCGGATCGGCCGGGGTGCTCGGCGTCTTGATCGCGAACTGATCGCCCGTCTCCTCGTCGAGCGCGATCACGTCGGTGAAAGTGCCGCCGGTGTCGATGGCTATGCGGAGCGACATATTTTTTCTGCTATTTCAATACTCTATCCGTCTCGCGCCCACGATATTGTCACGCATCCACCGGGTCAATCGCACGCGCTTCGGCGGAGATGCCCGGTGCGGACCGGCCCTCCCATTCGGTAAGCAGGTCGGCGGAGTCCATCACCAGCCCCATGTGGATCGAGACCATCTTGAGGGCGGCATCCTCCATCTCGTCATTGGTGCCCCGGACCAGGTCGCGCAGCACCACGACGCGGTAGTCGCGGTTGCTGGCATCGAAAGCGGCGTTCAACACGCAGCAATCGGTGAACCCGCCGTTCAGAACCACCGTCCGGATGCTCATGTTGCGCAGCAGGAAGTCGAGATCGGTCGGGTAGAAGACCGAGAGCCGCTTCTTGGTCTGGACGATCTGATCGCCGGGCTCCACCCGGGTCTCGAACTCGGTCCAGCGGCTGCCCTCGATCGCATGCGAGTCGGCATTCGGTATGTCGCCCACATAGAGTGGGAAGACCTGCCGCCACGCCGAGCGCAGCCCGTTGACGTCGTCGACGCCGCCTTTCCTCAGCACCGTCCTGACATGGACGACCGGAATGCCGAGTCGGCGCGCCTCGTCGTGGAAAATGTCGATCGGCGTGACGATTTCGCGGGCGCGCGGCGCCGGGCACGGGCAATCCGGCGTGTCCGCCAGATGCCCCCGATGCATGTCGATCGAAACGACGGCCGATTTGCCGGGGTCGGCATATAGGTCGAACCCGTCCGGCAGGGCGCGGCGCGAGCCGTAGACATAAGCCTCCATCTCTGCCTCCTCGTCAGTGACCTCTGCCGTTCTCGCCTTCCGCGTAGGCCGCGATCAGCCGGCGGATCCGGTCGTCGCGGTCGGCGGCGTCCTGATGCTCGCCATCGAGATTGATGTCGGTGATTTTGTCCCCGACCCGCCGCAGCAGCGTATCGTCTTCGCCATTGCCGGCCATCGGGATGCGGACAACCGTGTCGTGGCAATAGGTCGGGATCCGGCCGTCGGACCGGAATCGCGGCGTCCTCGGATCGCCCCCCGCCGCGACCCGGCGGATCTCGGCCCGCAGCAGCTTTCGCAGCATCAGCACGCCCTTGTCGGTGGCGGTCATGTGTTCGAGCGCATGCACCGCGACCGGGCGCTGGCTGGTCTGGGCGTCGAAATCGCCCGGGATGCGTTGCCGGTCCTCGTAGGTCCGGGCGCCGTTCTGTCCGAAGAAGTCGACGCTTTCCGGACCGCATTGGCTCTCGTCCGCGTTGTTCCCGGGATCGCCGTCCGGGTGGAAATGCCGCCAGCCGATAATCCGGCAGGTCTCGTTGTCGACCGGCGTCGTCCACCGGGTGATTCCGACCCTCAGATAGAGCTTGGGCTCCTGGCCGTCCTCCCAGATATGGCCGACCTGGGCGATGTTGCCGAAGACGATGTCGTTCGAGCGCACCCAGACATTGTCGCCCCAGCGCCGCGTGGTGATGTAGATCATCCCGGTCGGGGTCTCGCGGAACTCCGTTACCGGAAGCTCGCCCCAGGCGTCGGCGAACTGGGAAAAGCTGATCCGGGTGTGCAGGAACACCGCGTGCGCCGGGTCCATCACGTTTTCCTGCACCTGGAGCCAGTTGCAGGGGTAGGTGATGTAATAGGGCACCAGCCGGTCGTCGGGCATGGCGAAGGTGTCGTAGGGCGCGAATTCGGGCCGCCTGTCGGGCGGGCCCATATAGGCGAAGACCAGCCCGCCATGCTCCTCGACCGGGTAGGCACCGTGATAGAGCCGGTCCTTGAGCGTGCTCGACGGCGGCTCTCCGGGTGTCTCCAGGATCCTCCCGTCGGGCGCGAACAGCCAGCTGTGGTAGCAGCAGCGCAGACCTCGCGGCTCGACGACGCCGTATTCGAGCGAAGCCCCGCGATGGCTGCAGTGGAGGTCGAGCAGCCCCCAATCGCCCGCGCGGGTCCGGAACAGCACCAGGTCCTCGCCGAACATGCGCACCTTGAACGGAAGCTCGCCCACCTCGGAGGCGATCGCGACGGGCTGCCAGAAGCGCCTCAGATATTCGCCGCAGGCCGAGCCGCGCTCGACATGGGTCAGTTCCGCGTCCACTTTCGGCGTCGGCGGGTTGTGGTATGCGCCGTAGGGCGTGCGCAGGAAATGCTTCTGCCCGGCCATCCCTCGTTTTTCCTCCTCAATGGCGTAGCACGGATGCTAAGGCGCGAGCGGGCGCGCGGAAACGATAAATTGCCGCCTCCCGGACGCGCTGTTAGCGTTCGCAAATCGCGGCGGGGTCTGTGAGGCGGGATGGAGCGCAGGCGTATTCGGTTCGGCACGTTCCTCGCGCCATTCCACTCGGTCCGCGAGAACCCGACCCTCGCCCTCGACCGCGATCTCGATCTGGTCGAGCATCTCGACCGGCTCGGCTTCGACGAAGTCTGGGTCGGCGAGCACCATTCGGGCGGGATGGAGATCGTTGCCTCGCCCGAGATCTTCATCGCCGCGGCCGCCGAGCGCACGAAGCGGATCGGGCTCGGGACCGGCGTCGTGACGCTCCCCTACCACCATCCCTTCCTGGTCGCCGAGCGGATCAACCAGCTCGACCACCAGACCAAAGGGCGGACGATGTTCGGCGTGGGCGCCGGCGCGCTGCCCTACGACGCCGACATGCTGGTGATCGACGTATCCCGGATCCGCGACATGATGACGGAAGCGCTCGACGTCATCGTACCGTTGCTCGACGGCGAGACGGTCAGTTGCAAGACCGACTGGTTCGAAGTCCGCGAGGCCCGTCTCCAGCTCGCCCCCTTCACCCGGCCGCGGGTCGAACTCGCCGTGCCTTCGGTGGTATCGCCGTCCGGCCCTCGCGCCGCCGGCAAGTACGGCATGAGCCTGCTGTCGACCGCCGCCACCACCCAAGCCGCGTTCGAGGCCCTGCCGGGAACATGGAAAATCTGCGCCGACGAAGCCGAAGCGCACGGCCGGACCGCCGTCAGATCCGGATGGCGGCTGGTCGGGCCCGTCCACGTCGCCGAGACCCGCGAGCGGGCGCGCGCCAATGTCCGCTTCGGAATCCAGGAATGGCTGCATTATTTCGCCTATGTCGCCCATCTGCCGCTCGACGCGACCGGCGAAGGCGATGTGGATGCGGACATCGATGCGTTGATCGAGTCGAGGATCGCGACGATCGGCACGCCGGACGACATGATCGCCCAGATCGAGCGGCTGGAACGCCAGTCGGGCGGTTTCGGCGTCTTCCTCGACATGGCGCATAACTGGGCCGATTTCGCGGCGACCAGGCGCAGCTACGAGCTCATCGCCCGCTACGTCATGCCCCGTTTCGACGGGCGCGGCGGGCGGCAGGAAGAGGCCTATCGCTGGGCGATGGAGAAGAAGCCCGCGCTCGCCGAACGGCGCCAGGCGGGCATCGACAAGGCGATCCGGGACCTCAAACCTCGAAAGTGATCTCCGCCGTCTGGGCGATCCCGCCGGCGGGTGTGAGCGCCCAGAGACGCCCTTCTCCAGCGCCGGGTCCGGGCGCGCCGGCGACGGTGAAGGGCGCGCCGTCGAACAGCGGAGCGAGCGCGCGAACCGCGTAGGTCCTGAGCGTCGCGTTCGGTTGCGAGCGGCGGAACAGGTCCAGCAGCAGCGTGGCGATCAGGTTGCCGTGGACCAGCAGGCCCGGATAGCCCTCCACCTGGGTAACGTAATCGCGGTCGTAGTGGATCCGGTGGCTGTTCATGGTCAGCGCCGAATAGCGGAACAGGAGCACGGTCGTCGGGTCGACCTCGCGCGACCAGACCGCCTCCGCCGGCGGCGCGGGCCCGTCGGCGCGCCGGGAACCCCCGCCGGCCGCGTCGGTCCCGCGATAGACGGTGGTGTGTTCCTCATGCGTCGCGAGGCCGTCCTCGCCGAAGATCTCATGCCGCACGGTGACGAAGCAGAGCACGCCCGACCGCCCGCTTTTCGGCGCCACGTCGGCGATCGTCGAGACCCGCCGCGCCGTCTCGCCGACGCGGAGCGGACGGTCGAAGCGCATTCTTACGCCGGCCCACATTCGGCGCGGCAGCGGCACCGGGGGCATGAACCCGCCCTTGGCCTTGTGCCCGTCCGGTCCCGTCTCGGAAAGCCTGACCGCCTCCGGAAAGTAGTACCAGTGCCACCCGGGCGGAATCGGATCGCCGTCTCTCAACGGCGGGTCGTCGCGGTCGAACGTGGCGGCCAGGATGTCGGCCGGCGCGGCGGTAATCGGGCCTGCGGCGGTCTCGCTCCGCCCGATCCAGTCGCGCGCGCGTTGGAGCGTCTCGTCAAGGGTGCTCATGCCGCGAACTCGCCCCGGATCGCTTCGGAATCGGCACCCGCTCCCGGCACCGGACCGAGGCCGCGCGAGGCGCCGTCGATCCGCGCGGGCGGCGCGACGATGTCGATTCCCTCGCCCTCCAGACCGATGCCGCTCCGGCGAAGCGCCGGGTGCCGGGCAAGTCCGCCCACGTCGTTCACCTCGCCGAACGCGATCTTCGCCGCGCGCAACCGGGCGACCAGCGCATCGCGGTCTATCGAGGTAAAGACGTCGCGGAGGATGGCATCGAAGGGCTCGCGGTTGTCGAGGCGGGCGATGTTGCTCTCGAAGCGCGGATCGGCCGGCAGGTCGGGGCGTTCCAGCACTTCGGCGCACAGGCGCACGAACTCGCGCTCGTTCTGGATCGCGATCAGGATCGGGGTGCCGCCTTTGGTCGGATAGGCGCCGTAGGGGTGGATCGAGGGATGGTTGAGACCGATCCGGGGCGGGCCCTTGCCGTCGGCCTCCCAGTGCAGCAGCGGCACCGTCATCCAGTCGGCCATGCCGGAGAACAGCGAGGTCTCGATGGCGTATCCCTCGCCGGTGTCGGCGCGCGCGATCACCGCCTCCAGCACCGCCATGTAGCTGTACATGCCGCAGGCGATATCGCAGACCGAGACCCCGACGCGGCCAGGCCCCTCCGGTCCGCCGGTCACCGAGCACAGGCCGGACTCCGCCTGGACGAGGAGGTCGTAGGCCTTCATGTCCGCATAGTCGCCTTCCGCGCCGTAGCCGCTGATGTCGACGGTGATCAGCCGGGGATTGCGGGCCCGCAACCCGTCCGACGCGAATCCGGCGCGCGCGGCGGCTCCGGGGGCGAGGTTTTGGATGAACACGTCCGCCTTTTCGAGGATGCGGTAGAGCAGCGCCCGGTCGTCCGGGTCCTTGATGTCGGCGGTGAGCGATTCCTTGCCGCGGTTGAGCCAGACGAAATAGGCGCTCTCGCCGCCCGCGAAGTTGTCGTATTTTCGCGCGAAATCGCCGCCCTCGCGTTCGATCTTGATCACCCGCGCGCCGGCGTCGGCGAGTCGGGACGAGCAATAGGGCGCCGCCACCGCCTGTTCCATCGACACCACGAGCAGGCCGTCCAGCGGCCGCATCGCGCCATCCGCCATCAATAGGACCTCGGCAGGCCGAGAACGTGCTCGGCGATGAAGGACAGCACGAAGTTGTTGGAGATCGGCGCGATCCGGTACAGCCGCGTCTCGCGGAACTTGCGCTCGATGTCGTATTCCTCGGCGAAGGCGAAGCCGCCATGGGTCTGCATGCACATGTCGGCCGCCTGCCATGACGCCTCGGAGGCGAGATACTTGGCCATGTTGGCCTGCTCGCCGCAGGGCTCGCCGGCCTCGAACAGCGCCGCCGCCTTGCCGACCATCAAATCCGCGGCCTCGGTCCTGGCATAGGCTTCGGCGATCGGGAACTGGACGCCCTGGTTCTGGCCGATGGGGCGGTTGAAGACCCGCCGTTCGCCAGCGTACTCGCTTGCCTTCCGGATGAACCAGCGCGCGTCTCCGATGCATTCGGCCGCGATCAGGATGCGCTCGGCGTTCATCCCGTCGATGATGTAGCGGAAGCCCTTGCCCTCCTCGCCGACCAGACTTTCCGGCGGAATATGCAGATTGTCGAAGAATATCTCGGTCGTCGCGTGGTTGATCATCGTCCGGATCGGCCGGATTTCCAGACCGTTTCCGAGCGCCTTCCGCATGTCGATGATGAAGACCGACAACCCCTCGGTGCGCCGCTCCACGTCTTCCTTCGGGGTGGTCCGGGCGAGCAGCAGCATCAGGTCCGAATGCTCCGCCCGCGACGTCCAGACCTTCTGCCCGTTGACGACATAGCCTTCATCGCCGTCCCGCGCCGCCGTCGTCCGGAGGCTGAGGGTATCGGTGCCGCTGGTGGGCTCGGTGACGCCGAAGGCCTGGAGGCGAAGATCCCCGGAGGCGATCTTCGGAAGGTATTCGCGCTTCTGTTCCTCGCTGCCGTGTCTCAGCACGGTCCCCATCGTGTACATCTGGGCGTGGCAGGCCGCGCCGTTGCCGCCCGACTTCTGGATCTCCTCGAGGATCGCGGCGGCGGCCGAAATGCCGAGCCCGCTCCCGCCGTATTCCTCCGGGATCAGGACCGACAGATAGCCGTTGTCGGTCAGATCCTCGATGAACGCGGTCGGATAGGTGCGGTCGCGGTCGAGCTCCCGCCAATACTCGCCCGGATAGTTGGCGCACAGCCTGGCGACCGCGTCGCGGATTTCCCGATACTCGTCCATCTTTTCCCGAATTTCCCGACCGGTCCTGCAGCGGCCCCGTTTGTACGCGGATAAGCACGCCGATCCAAGGCCCCGGCCCGCCCATCCGCTTGACAGCGCAGGGCGCCGCGGGGACCATCCGGCATGCCCATAATCAACCGCATCGCCGAGTTCCACGACGAAATGACGGGGTGGCGCCGCGACATCCACGCCCATCCCGAGACCGCGTTCGAGGAGCATCGGACTTCGCAATTCGTCGCCGACCGCCTGACCGAGTTCGGGATCGACGTGCACCGCGGTCTCGCCGGGACCGGGGTGGTGGGCACGCTGTCGGGCGCGCGGGGGGAAGGACCGTCCATCGGCCTTCGCGCCGATCTGGACGCGCTCCACATCGAGGAGAAGAACGGGTTCGATCACCGCTCGCAAGTCGCGGGGAAGATGCACGCCTGCGGGCATGACGGACATACGTCGATGCTGCTCGGTGCCGCAAAGTACCTTGCCGAGACACGCAATTTCGCGGGCACCGTCCGGTTCGTCTTCCAGCCTGCCGAGGAAAACGAGGGCGGCGCGCGGGTGATGGTCGAGGAGGGTTTGTTCGAGCGGTTCCCGATGGAGCAGGTCTTCGGCATGCACAACATGCCCCGCGTCGGCATCGGCGAGATGGCGGTTCGCGCCGGGCCGATGATGGCGGCGTTCGACATCTTCGAGATCCGCGTCACCGGCCACGGCACCCACGCCGCCGCGCCCCATCTCGGCACCGACGCGATCGTGGCGTCGGCGGAGATGGTGACCGCGCTCCAGACCATCCCGAGCCGCATCGTCGATGCCCAGGAGTCGGTGATCGTCACCGTCACCCAGATCCACGGCGGCGATACCTGGAACGTGATCCCGGAGGACGTGACGCTGCGCGGGACGGTGCGCGCGTTCCTGCCCGAAATTCAGGATCTCGCCGAAGCCTCGCTCAAGCGGATCGCCGCCGGCATCGCCGCGGCCCACGGGCTTGACGCGGCGGTCGATTACGAGCGGCGCTACCCGCCGACCATCAACCATCCCGACGAGTCCGATCTCGCCGCCCGCGTCGCCGCCGAGGTGGTCGGGACCGGGAACGTCCATCGCGGCCTCAATCCCAAGATGGCGGCGGAGGATTTCTCTTTCATGCTCAACGAAAGGCCGGGCTGCTATGTCTGGCTGGGTAACGGGCCCGGCGAGGGCGGCTGCCTCCTGCACAACCCGCACTACGACTTCCGGGACGAGGCGTTGCCCATCGGCGCGAGCTACTGGGCCCGGCTGGTGGAAACCCGCCTCGCGCCTTAACGGCCCCGCCGGACCGGGCGCTGGCGTGTCCGCGCAAGCACCGGGACTGACGTGTCAAGAAACGCCGCACGCGAGGATGGCGGAAGGTAGGAACGGCGGCTGCGGGCCGGTCTCCGTGAGAGATATTGTTTGCGGCATTTGTTGCGTTTGCGGCATTAACCGCCTATCTCGTATCTGGACGACGGAGACGCCGTGATGGGTAGCAAGATTGTGACGAGGACGGAGTGCGGTATCCCGAGCGACCGAGATGCGGCGCTGGCGGGCCCGGCGGGCGAGCGGCTGGCGGCATGGGTCGAGGGAGCGGACCCTTTGCCTGCACGGTTCGGCACCGCCGCCGAGACTGTCGATATCCCCACGCCCGCGGTGCGGCTGCTCAAGGAGATTCTGGACCAGATGGCGCACGGCAACGGCGTCGCGCTGATGCCGTTGCACGCCGAGTTGACGACCCGACAGGCGGCGGACCTTCTGCAGGTGTCACGGACGCACCTCGTGCGGTTGCTCGACGAGGGACGGATCCCCTGCCGGAAGGTGGGCGCGCATCGTCGCGTCCGTACCGAGGACATCCTCGCCCACCGCCGCGCGACGGAGTCCCGTCGCCGCGAGGCGCTCGACGAATTGACGGCCCGCGATCGGGAACTCGGCTTGCAGTAAACGATGGCCGGCCCGACTGCGTTGCTTGACGCAAATGTCCTCTACCCGGCCGGCCTTCGGGACTTCCTCCTTCGTCTGGCCGACCGGTATCTGTATACGCCGCTATGGAGCGCCGATATCCATTCGGAATGGATGCGGAGTCTTCTCGCCGACCGGCCCGACCTGCCCGCCGATGCGCTGGAGCGGACACGCGAAGCGATGGACAGGCACTTTCCCGAAGCGGTCGTGACGGGATACGACGCCCTCGCCGCGACGCTCGATCTGCCCGACCCGGACGACCGCCATGTATTGGCCGCGGCGATCCGGGGGCGGGCTGACGAGATCGTGACCCGGAACCTACGGCACTTCCCGGCTGACCGTCTGGCGTCCAACGCTCTCACGGCGCACCATCCGGACGCGTTCGTCGTCGGTCTGTTCGAGGCCAGCCCCGACGAGGTTCTGGCGGCCGTACGCGGGCATCGTGCGGCGTTGAGAAACCCGCCGCGCTCGGCAGGCGATCATTTGGCCGCGCTCGAACGCGTCGGCCTGGTGCGAACGGCATCCCTGCTTCGACCCCACACAGGCGCCATTTGATTGCCGCGCGCCCGTGAGGCTGGAACGCCGCAAGCGCCCCCAGTATGTTTGAAATATTCCGGCAAGCAACACGCCGCCACCGTACAAACCCTTCCGGCAAATCGGAAGGTTGCAGGGCACGAGATCGGAATCTCGATCGAATGCCGGTCTCGGCCAACGTGAATCCGCGCAAGGGATGAGAGCGACCATGGCGCAGACTGACAGCTTCGCGGGGGTGACGATCCCCCGCTCTCCGGTTTACGGCACCAGGGGCATGGTGGTCTCGGGCCACTCGCTCGCCTCGCTCGCCGGGCTTCGCACCCTGGAACGCGGCGGCTCGATGGTGGATGCGATGATCGCGTGTTCCGCCGCGCTCTCCGTCGTGGTGCCGCACGCGACTTCGCTCGGGGGCGATGCGTTCATCCTCTACCACCGGGCCGGGGACGGGCGGACGCTTGGCATGAACGCGTCGGGCCATGCACCGGAAGGAGCCACGCTCGACCGCTATGCCGACGGCATCCCGCTCCGGGGACCGCTCGCCTTCAGCGTGCCGGGCATGATCCGGGGCTGGGAGCGGATGCATGCGCGTTACGGAAAGCTTCCCTGGGCCGATCTCTTCGCCGATGCAGCGGCGCTGGCCGAAGCCCACCCCCTGTCGCGCGTTCTCGCCGGAGCGCTCCATCTCTTCCGCGACGTTGTCGAGGGCGATGCCGGCTGCCGGGATATCTACTACCCGGCCGGCGAGCCGCTGCCGGCCGGCGCGATCGTCCGCCAGCCGGCGCTGGCCCGGACGGTAGGGCTGATCGCGGAGCATGGGAGCTCGGTTTTCTACGAGGGCGAGATCGCCAAATCGATCACCGCGTCCGCCCGGGCGCAGGGCGGGGTGGTGACCGCCGCGGACTTCGCCGGATACGAGCCGGAATGGGTCGAACCGCTCGAATCTGCCTATCGCGGGCTCGCGATCCGGGTCATGCCGCCCAACTCCTACGGCGTGCTGATGCTGATGCAGCTCACCGCGCTGGACGGAGTCGATCCGGCAAGGTTGAACGGTGACGAGGGCGAGCGGCTTGCCTATCTCATGCGGGCCCAGCGGGCCGCGTTCGCCGCCGGGCAGAAATACATCGCCGATCCGCGCACCGATCCCGCGCCCATCGACCGCCTGCTGAGCGACGAGACGACAGCGGCGCTGCGGGCCGAGGTGCTGGGCGCCGACGAACCTGCCCTTGCCATGGCGCATCCCGCGGGCGGCACCTCCTGCATCGCCATCGCGGACGGCGAAGGCAACGGAATCTCGGTGGTGCAGAGCGTGTTCCACGTCTTCGGCAGTGCCTTCCTCGATCCCGGCACCGGCATCCTGATGAACAACCGGATGACCGGCTTCAGCATCGACCCCGAGAGCGTCAACGCGCTGGTTCCCAACAAGCGCCCGGCGCACACCCTCAACCCGGTGATCGCGCTCGACGGCGGCAGGCTGCGCTATCTGATGACCACGCCCGGCGGACCGAGCCAGACGCTCTCGCATGTCCAGATTCTCAACAATCTGGTCGACCGGGGCATGGAGCTGACGGCGGCCATCGAGGCGCCGCGCTGGTCGATCAACATGCAGGGCGAGAGCTTGCTCGACGAAGCTTTCGACGACGCGATCGCCGACCGGCTGGCCGACGCGGGGTTCCCGGTCAAGCGTGCGGCGGGCGCGGCCTATTTCGGTTCCGCCAAGGTGATCGAGGTGGCCGGGGACGGCGTGCTGATGGGTGCCGCCGACACCCGCCGCGAGGCCTACGCGGTCGGCGCCTGATGGCCGCGCCCGCCGACCTCGCGGTCACCCGGGGCAAGGTGATCGCGGTCGACCCGAAGGGCACGATCGCCGAGGCCGTCGCGGTGACGGGCGACCGGATTACCGCCATCGGCGGCGCCGCCGAAATCGAACCCCTGATCGGGCCGGAGACCGCGCGCATCGACGCCGGCGGCCGAGCGGTCGTGCCGGGCCTGATCGACGGCCACGCGCATCTCGACCGCGAGGGGCTGAAGCCGGTATTCCCCTCGCTCGCGGGCAGCCGGTCGATCGACGACGTGCTCGCGCGGATCGAGGCGCTGGTCGCGGAGGCCAAGCCCGGCGAATGGATCGTCACCATGCCGATCGGCGAGCCGCCCTATTACTGGGACGTGCCCGGCAACCTCGCCGAAAAGCGCTTCCCGACGCGCTGGGAGCTCGACGGCGTATCGCCCGACAACCCGGTCTATATCCGTCCGATCTGGGGGTTCTGGCGCCATATCCTGCCGCTCACCTCCATCGCGAACTCCGCCGCGCTCGCCGCCGGGGGGATCGGCCGCGGCACCCCCGACCCGTCCGACTCCATCCGGATCGAGCGCGATGCCGGCACCGGCGAGCCCAACGGCATAATCCACGAGCACACCTACATGCCCGTAATGGAGCTCAGCCACTTCAACCGGGCGCCGCGCTTCACCCATTCCGACCGGGTCGCGGGCATCAAGGCGGCGATGGCGGTCTACAACCGGACCGGGACCACCAGCATCTTCGAGGAGCACGGCGCCGCGCAGGAGCTGATCCAGGCCTATCAGGCGGTTCACGCGGCGGGCGAGGCGACGGTCCGCGCCAACCTCGTTTTCAGCCCGTCATGGGGGCCGGAGCGCGACATCGACTACACCCATGCGCTGCGCTCCTGGTCGGGCTGGCTCGGCGGGCGGGGGCTCGGGGACGACTGGCTCGCGGTGGGCGGGCTCTATACCGAGTTCGGCTTCGATCCCGACGCGCTGCTCCGCGCCCGGGCTTCGCCCTATACCGGCTGGTCGGGGTTCAACTACGACTGCGGCGTGCCGCGCGACCGGATGGTCGACTTCCTCGTCGAGGCCGCCCGGAACGGCATCCGAGTCTGCGCTCTCTGGCGGGAATTCCTGCCGCTGTTCGAGGAAGCCGACAAGCGGGTTCCGATCGGCGACATGCGCTGGGTGCTCGGCCACATCAACACGCTGAGCCCGGACGAGATAAGGCGTGTCGCCGATCTCGGACTCGTGCTCACCACCCACACCAACCGCTACATCCACAAGCAGTCGCACATCACGCGGGACGAGATCGGACGGGACCGCGAGAACGAAATCGTGCCGATCCGGAGCCTGCTGGAAGCGGGAGTCCATACCGCGCTCGCCACCGACAACGTGCCGACCAGCCTGTTCTTCCCGGTCTGGCAGTCGGTGGCGCGGGAGAACCTGCACACCGGCGAGCGCATCGGACGGGACCAGGCCTTGTCGCGCGAGGACGCGCTGCGCTGCGCGACGATCGAGGGCGCGTGGCTCACCTTCGAGGAGGATCGCAAGGGCTCGCTGGAGGTGGGCAAGCTCGCCGATTTGGCGGTTCTGTCGGACGACCCGCTCACCTGTCCCGAGGAGGCGATCAAGGACATCGTCGCCGAGACCGTGATCGTCGGCGGCAAGGTCGTCCAAGGGGGTTAGAGGATGAAGATCCAGGACCTCGACACGCCGGTTCTCCTCGTCGACGGCGACGCCTTCGAACGCAACGTGGCGCGCATGGCGAAGCTCTGCGCGGAGGCCGGCGTGGTCTGCCGTCCGCACGCCAAGGCCCACAAATCGCCGCAGGTCGCGCGCATCCAGATCGAGGCGGGCGCGGTCGGCATGTGCTGCGCCAAGCTCGGCGAGGCGGAGGTGATGGCCGCGGCCGGGATCGAAAACCTTCACATCACCACGCCGGTGGTGGGCGCCTCCAAGGTCATGCGGCTGATCGAGGCCGCCCGGCAGTCGCGCATATCGGTCGTCGCCGACGATGCGGATAACGTCTCCGACCTTGCCGCCGGGGCGCAGACCGCCGGCCTCAGGCTCGACGTTCTGGTGGAGGTCGACGTGGGGCAGGGCCGCTGCGGCGTGCCTCCCGGTCCCCGCGCGGCCGAGCTCGCGCGGCTGATCGACGGCCATCCCTGGCTCCGTTTCCGGGGGCTGCAAGCCTATCAGGGCCTGATCCAGATGAAGGGGGATATCGCGGAGCGCCGCGCCGCCGCGGCCGAGGCGCTGGAGAAGGCCGAACTCTCGGCCCGGCTGGTGCGCGAGGCCGGGCTGGAAATCGAGGTGCTGACCGGCGGCGGCACCGGCACTTCGGCGATCGACGCCGCGGCGGGCGGGCTGACCGAGCTCCAGCCCGGCTCCTACATCTTCATGGACACCAACTACAGCGCCATCGAATGGGACGGCGCGCCGGCGCCGCCCTTCGAGAACGCGCTCACCGTGCTCGCCGGCGTGCTCAGCAAACCCGCCCCCGACCGGGCGATCCTCGATTCAGGCATGAAGGCGATCAGCGGCGACGGCGGCGCGCCGCGCACGGTCGACCATGCCGAGGCGGAATTCCGCTTCGCCGGCGACGAGCACGGCCAGCTAACGTTCCCGGTCGAGGCGCCGCTCAAGGTCGGCGACAAGGTGACGCTGCTGCCGAGCCATTGCGACACCACGGTCAACCTCCACGACCGGTTCATCGTCACCCGCGGCGACGAGGTCGAGGAGGTCTGGGAAATCGCCGCCCGGGGGCGGTCTCAGTAGGTCGCCCTCTCGTCATTTCGACCGAAGCAAAGCGGAGCGGAGAAATCTCGCGGCTGCAGAAAGATATCTCCGCTTCGCCGTGTTCCGCACGGCTCCGGTCGATATGACGTTGGGGCCGTGCGCCTACAACCGCGCTTCCAGCCAGTCGAGCATCAGCGGGATGTTGTGAGCCCAAGCGTCATGGGCGCAGTGGGCGATGCCGCCGAGCTTGGGGTCGTCGTAAATCTTGAGCGTCTTGTCGGCCGCGCCGATCTCGGCGAACAGGCGCTCCGCGCCGCGCACGTCCATCAGCCGGTCGGGACGCGGGTGGTTGATCAGGGTCGGGCAGGTAATCTTCCCCGCGATCCCCTCCATGGTGTAGGCCCTGAGCCGTTCCAGCGCCTCCTCGTGCGAAACCCCGCCAAGCAGGCGCCTCAGCGTCGGCTTGAGCCCGTCGTAGTAGAGATAGATGTCGTCGAGCAGCGAGTAGCAGCCGCACCAGGCGATCAGCGCCTTGACCCGCTTGTCGAAAGCGGCGACGCGGGGCGCGTAATAGCCCGCCATCGAGATCCCCATCAGCCCGATCCGGTCGGGATCGACCTCCGGGCGAGACGCCAGCCAGTCGATCGAGGCCATGCCGGGGACCTCGTAGTCCGGCCGCGTCGGAATACCCTTCAGGTACATCGACGATCCGCGCCCCGGCGTGTCCACCAGCAGCATCGCGATTCCGCGCTCGCACATCTGCCGGCCGGAGAAATAGATCTCCTCCGCGTAGGCGTCCGCGCCGCCGATGAAGAACATCGCCGGCCATTTCTCTCCAGGCGCCGGGTCGACCGGTTGGCAGAAATACCCGTCATAGGTCTCGCCGCCGCAGGAGACCTCGATGACCTCGATCCGGGGCGAATGCAGCTTCGCCGCCTCGCGGAAGCAGGCCTGCGCCTTCGAGAACCGTTCCGCCCGGTCCGCCGCGCGATCCTCGCCAAGGAACACGTCCGCCATGCGCCAGTACTGGTTGGCGTGGAAGAAGTACTTCATCGCCGTCGCGTTCCGCCCGTCGGCGAGCGCCTCGTGCGCCAGGCCCTCGATACGCGCCGCGAGCGCCACCCACGACCGTTCCCAACTGTCGGTATCGCCCTCGGTAATCTCCCGGCAGCAGCGCGCGATGTCGAACACGTCGCCGCCGCCCTGCTGGGCTTCGGCGACCAGGCGCAAGGTCTGCGAGCCGAAGGCGTGGCTCGGAAACAGAAAATCGAACACGTCATCCTCCCACGATTGGCGCGCCGCCATATTCTCCGTAGACTCGGACGCGCGCAAACCCGAGGGCGGAGAGGAGCGATGTTCCTCAGGAACTGCTGGTACGTGGCGGCGTGGAGCCACGAGGTCGGGAAAGAACCGCTGGGCCGCACGCTGCTGAACGAGCCGGTGGTGCTCTACCGCACTGAAGGCGGCGATCCGGTCGCGCTGGAGGACCGCTGCTGCCACCGGTCGATGCCGCTCTCGCTCGGGACGGTGGAGGGCGGAAGGCTGCGCTGCGCCTATCACGGCCTCCTGTTCGACCGCGGCGGCGCCTGCGTCGAGGTGCCGGGGCAGACCCGGGTGCCTCCCGGAAGCGCGGTCAGGTCCTACCCCGTGCTGGAGCGGGCCGGCTGGATCTGGATCTGGATGGGCGAGGAGGTGCCCGACGAGAGCCTGCTGCCCGACTGGTGGTGGATGGACCATCCCGACTGGAAGACCGTGCCGGGCAATCGCGGAAAACCGCTTTATTCGCGGTGCAGCCACCGCCTGATCGTCGACAACCTGCTCGACCTCTCTCACCTCACCTTCGTTCACACCGACACCATCGGCAACGACGAGATCACCCGCTTTCCATGCCGGACCGAGCGCGAGGGACGGACGGTCCGTATGGAACGGCTGATGCCCGAAGTCGAGCCCCCGCCGTTCTACAGGGCCGCCGGCGGCTTCGCGGGCAAGGTCGACCGCTGGCAGATCGTCGATGCCATGCTGCCGTGCTATGTCGATGTCGATGTCGGCTGCACCGAAATCGGGCGCGGCGCGCTGTCGGGCGACCGGGTGCAGGGGACCGCCTTCCACGTCCCCAACTGCCCGACTCCGGAGACCGGGCGCACGACTCACCACTTCTACGCCCATACCCGCCTGTTCCAGACCGCCAGCGCGGAGATGGACGAGGTATTCCGCACCGACTTCCTGCGGGTGTTTCACGAGGACCTCGAGATCATGGAGGCGCAGCAGCGCGTATTCGATGCCCGACCCGACGCGCCGCTGGTCGACATCAACGTCGATGCGCCGGCGCTCACTTTCAAGCGGATGCACGAAGACGCGCTCGAAACGGAGGCCGGGGCGAGAACCGCCGCCTGAACCGTCAGGGAGAAACCCCGAATGCCGATGAAGCCGCTCCGGGACCTCGCCGCGGACCTGGCCGAGGGCCGCACGACCTCGGCCGCGCTGACCGCCGAATGCTTCGACCGGATCGACGACCCGGACGGGGAAGGCGCGCGCGCCTTCATCCGCCTGTTCCGCGATGCCGCGATGGATGCCGCGTTCGCCTCCGACCGGGCGCGAAGCAACGGCATCGTTCCTTCGCCGCTCGCCGGGATCCCGGTCACGATCAAGGATCTCTGCGACGTGCGCGGCTACACGACACTCGCCGGATCGAAGGCGCTGGCCGACCGCCCGCCCGCGGCCGGGGACGCCCCCGTGGTCGCCCGTCTGCGCGCCGCCGGGGCGGTGATCCTGGGGACCACCAACATGACCGAGTTCGCCTTCGGCGCGCTCGGCCTCAACCCCCACTACGACACGCCGCGCAACCCATGGGACCGCGCGACGGGGCGCATTCCCGGGGGATCGTCCTCGGGCGCCGCGGTATCGGTGAGCGACGGGATGGCGGCGGTCGCGCTCGGCAGCGACACCGCGGGATCGGTACGGATGCCCGCCGGGTTCTGCGGCATTACCGGATTCAAGCCGACCACGGGCCGGATCCCGATCGACGGCCTCGTTCCGCTCGCGGCCACCCTCGACAGCGTCGGACCGCTCGGCAACAGCGTGCAATGCTGCGCGCTGGTCGATGCGGTATTCGCCGGCGAGAAGCCCGAACCGGTCGTCCCGCATCCTGTCGAGCACGCGACGATCGCGGTCCCGAAGACGCTTGTCTGCGACGACCTCGACGAGGCGGTCGCCCGCGCCTTCGAGTCCGCGCTGAGCCGCCTTTCCGACGCCGGTGCACGGATCGTCGAGATCGCGTTCGCGGAGCTTGACGAGATCGCCCCGCTCAACGCCAACGGCACGCTGCCGATCATGGAGGGCCATGCCTGGCACCGGGAAGTGCTGGCGGAGAAGGGCGACCTCTACGACCCGATCATCGTGCAGCGACTAAGGAACGGCGCCGCCATCCCCGCCCATGTCTATATCGACCTGCTGGAAGCACGGCGCGACCTGATCGCCCGGGCCGACGCCGCCACCGCGGCTTTCGACGCCGTCGCGATGCCGACGCTCCCCTGGGTCGCCCCGCCCATCGCCTCGATCGGCAACAGCGCGGACGAATGGCTGGCCGCCAACGCGCGCACGCTCCGCAACACTTTCGTCGGTAATATTCTCGACCGCTGCGCGATCACCATGCCCTGCCACGAGCCCGGCACCGGGCCGGTCGGGCTGATGCTGATGGGCGCGCGGGGCGGCGACGCCGCGCTGCTGCGCCTGGCGGCCGGTGTCGAGGCGGCGCTTGCGGGGTAGGGCCGGAACCGGCGGGTAATACCGCGATTCGCGCTAGTCGCGACGAACGTCCGGCTCCTAGATCGCGGGCCGGCGCGTAATCTTCCCCAATACCGATAGCCGCGATTTCACCGGTTAGAATCGCTCAAGTGTCGCCACTCGCGCGTGCCTCCACCAGTTCCAGCCAGCCGCGGAAATGCGGACACTCGTCCCGGATTTTTTCGAGACCGATTTCCAGGGCGGCCACATTCCCCATCAACGGTTTCTGGTATTCCGGAACCAGTCTCTCAAGTCGCTTCGACGGCGCTCCGTCCGGGGAATCGTCGATCGCTTCGGGGTCCGAAAACGACTCACGGATGGCGATAAGGTCCCTCACGACTTCAGGGTGCCCCATCGAACGGCCCAGCGCCGTGCAGTCGCTGAACAGAATGGCTTCAAATTCATGCATCATCACGCAGGGCAGGAAACGGCTCGGATCGAAACTGCTACCCAACAGCTCCGAAACGCGCTTCGAAATCGCCACTTCGACCGTAGCAGCACCCTCCTGAGCGCTTCTACCCGGCCAGGCTTGCTCACCGGTCTGCGGCAGCCCGTAGTAGTCGACCATCAGGGCGACCGCGACTTCTCGATCCTCCTCAAGGTGGCGGACGATATCTCTTTCCGCGGATGGCCAGGAACGAATTCCACCGCGCCGCGAGCGCTGCCGGGCGTTCCCGAACAACCTGCCGGATACCCCAGTATAGCCCAGGATATAGAGATGCGGGGCCAATACATCGTTTACGAACGTTTCTTCGGTCTGGCCCTCGACCAGCACCAGCAATCTCGTCATTTCCGGATCGGCTTCTCTCCATCCGAACGACCCCCGAAATGATTTTTTTCCCAGAGTTGGCCGAGGCTGTAGTCCTCAAGCCACCCGCTCAATTCTTCGGCGTCTAAGCGCTTCATTCGGGTCTCTCCATCGACCCGGTCGGCGACTAATACGTCCTCCGGCTCGAAATGGTCGACCAGCGTGGCCGACTGCGTCGCAAGCACGACCTGCGTGTCGCGGGAAGCGGCGCGGACCATCGCAGCCAGCATGGCGATCGCGTAGGGATGCAAACCCAGTTCCGGTTCGTCGATGAGGAAGATGGCCGGCCGGAGTGCTTTTGGCTGGAGCAGCAGCGTTGCCAGCGCCATGAAGCGCAGGGTTCCGTCGGAGAGAGTGGACGCATCGAAATAGGCGTCCAATTTTCTGTGCTGCCATTCGAGGCGGATTGTGTCGCGATTGAGCGCACGCGGCTCAAGAACGAAGTCGTCGAAAAATGGAGCGACCTGGCCTACTGCGCTGTGAATGGCGCGGTATTCGGCTTCGTATTCCCCGCGAAGCAGATAGAGGAACGCGGCAAGGTTAGACCCGTTCCATCTCAGGTACCGGTTGTCGTCTACCCTGGCGGTTTTCTTCATGGGCGATTCGACGCCCGTGTCGAGGAAATGATGTTTCCGCCAGGAGTGAAAACGGTTGGCCGTGTTCCTTACGTTGTCTCCGATATCGGGAAGCGTCGGCATTCCAAACGCAACGTAGTCACCGTTCCCCGCGGCGAGGCGATCGTTTTCTGCCGGGAAGAACTTGAAGACATATCCGTCTGCATCTTCGAATTTGACGCAAATCGACATTTCTTTCGTCGTCTTGGAGCCGAGATGCAGCAACCGTTCTGCACCGCCAACCCTGTCGACATAGTTGTCGATCGGCCTCTTCGATATCGCGCGTAGCATTGAGAACGCTTCGAGAAAATTGGACTTTCCCGCGCCGTTCGCGCCTATCAGGACATTGAGCGGCTCTAGCGGCACCTCGACCTCTTCGCCGAAGCTCCTGAAACCTCTTATGGCGATGCTCTCAAGCCTGCTCATCGAAGGTAGTGCCAGTTCGAATCTCGAATAATGCGTCCATGCCGAAACAGGCGCCTTGCCTGACGGCACTGGTGCATTCGTTGCCTATATCATGGCTCAGCCGGGGCTCCAATGACTCGTGCTGCCGGGCACCGCCCGGCACTCATCTATCGCTGAAGTTCGGCTTTCGCTTCTCGACGAACGCCGCCATGCCCTCGCTCTGATCGGCGGTGCCAAAGGTCGCCTGGAACAGGCGGCGCTCGAAGCGTACGCCCTCGCTGAGCGACATCTCGTAGGAACGGTTGACCGCTTCCTTGACCATCAGCGCGATGGGGAGCGACATGCCGGCGATCTTCCGCGCGGTCTCGACGGCGTCGTCGACCAGCCGGTCGGCGGCGACGACGCGGCTCACCAGCCCGGAGCGCTCGGCCTCCTCGGCATCCATCATGCGCCCCGTGAGACACATCTCCATCGCCTTGGACTTCCCGACGAAGCGGGTCAGGCGCTGGGTCCCGCCGGCGCCCGGGGTGACGCCGAGCTGGATCTCGGGCTGGCCGAAACGCGCGGTGTCCGCGGCGATGATGAAATCGCACATCATCGCGAGCTCGCAGCCGCCGCCGAGCGCATAGCCCGCCACCGCGGCGATCACCGGCTTGCGGCAGCGCAGGATGTATTCCCATTCGGCGGTTATGAAGTCTTCGGAATAGGTGTCGGGCCAGGTCTTGGACTGCATCTCCTTGATGTCGGCGCCCGCCGCGAAGGCCTTTTCCGAGCCGGTCACCACCACCGCGCCGATCGCCGCGTCGGCCTCGAAGCCGGTCAGCGCGTCGGCGAGCTCGCGCACCAGCGGCGTCGACAACGCGTTGAGCGCGTTCGGGCGGTTCAGCGTGATCAGCCCGACATTGTCGCGGGTCTCGACGATGATGTTCTCGTAAGCCATGGACGCCTCGTTCTATTGGGGTTGGGGAGTTATCGGGTGAGCAGGAAACGCGCGGTGGTGTCGCCGCGCTCCGGCACGAGCTCGAGTTCGAGGGCCTCGCCGTCCCGGCGGTAGCGGTCCGGCGGCGCGCAGCCTGCCGCGGTGCATTCCGGCACCCAGCCGAGCGGCGGCAGGGTGCGGCGGTAAAACTGCCTGATCGCGGCCGGCTCGACCGGCCCCGCCGCGACGGCGGTCGCGACCTGTCCCGTCGCGTGGTCGAACACGACGGCTGCCTCCGGCCGTTCGTTCAGCCCCGGCATCAGCGGCAGATCGGGAAACCCGTCGAAGAATTCGCCCGCCCCGACATTCGTCGCGAACAGGAACGCGGCGAGCGCGCACAGAACCGCGAGACGTCTTGGCCGCATGCCCATCCCTCAACGCTGCCGTGCGGCGCAATAGAAGGTGGAGCGTCCGGACTGCACGATCCGCCGCACCGCGCCGCCGCAGTCGCAACCCGGGCAGGGCTCCCCCTCGCGCCCGTAGACCTTGAACCGGTGCTGGAAATAGCCGAGCTCCCCGTCCGGCGCGACATGGTCGCGCAGCGACGAACCGCCGGCTTCGATCGCCGACGCCAGGGTTTCCCGGATGGCGCGGGCCAGCCGGCCGGCGCGCGCGGAGCCCACATTGGCGGCGAGGCGGCGGGGCGAGATCCCGGATTCGAACAGGCTCTCGCAGACATAGATATTGCCGAGCCCGGCGACGACGCGCTGGTCCAGGAGCGCCGCCTTGATCGGGGTGCGCCTGCCTTCGAGCAGCGCCCACAGCCGTTTCCCGTCGAAATCCGCGCCGGTCGGCTCTGGCCCGAGATGCGCGATCAGCGGGTGGTCGGCGAGCCCGCCCTCGGCCACCCAATCCATCATGCCGAACCGCCTGGGATCGGCGAAGCGGACGAATGTCCGGTTGCCGAGCACGAAAGTGACGTGTTCGTGGTCCGCGAGCCGGTGGGGCGGCTGCGCGTCCGGACCGTCCTCGTCGACGATCATGCGGCCCGACATGCCGAGATGGGCCAGCAGCACTCCGCCGTCGTCGAGGCCGATCGTCAGGTATTTCGCCCGCCGTCCCACCGCCGTCACGGTCCGGCCGACCAGTCGTTCCTCGAAATCGGGAGGCAGCGGGCGCCTCAGATCGCGGCGCGCGACACGCACGCCGTCGATGCGCCGTCCCTCCATCGCGCGCGCGAGGCCGCGGCGGACGGTTTCGACCTCGGGCAGTTCGGGCATGCCGCAAACTAGCGCATTTTCACGCCAAGTCGAACCGGACGACCCATCCCGGAACCGCGTTGGCGGCGGGCCGCGCATCGGATTATGGTCGGCCCGATGGCGGAGAAACCCGGCACTGCGGAAGCGGGCGAGGCGCTGTTCGGTTTCCGGAAACTCGGCGCGGAGGAACACGCCGAGCGCGTGCGCGGCGTGTTCGCCGCGGTCGCGCCGCGCTACGACCTGATGAACGATCTGATGAGCGGCGGCCTCCACCGGGTGTGGAAATCGCTGATGGTCGACTGGCTCGATCCGCGCGCGGGCTGGACGGTGATCGACATCGCGGGCGGCACGGGAGACATCGCGCGCGGCATCCTGCGCCGCGTCGAGGCCGAAATCGTCGTTTGCGATCCCAGCGTCGAAATGCTGGAGGTCGGGATCGACCGCGCGGTCGACAGCGGGCGACTCTCCGGCATCCGCTTCGTTGCCGGGCGTGCCGAGGCCTTGCCGTTCCCGTCCGGGGCGGCGGATGCCTGCACCGTCGCCTTCGGGCTCAGGAACGTCACCGACCGCGCGGCCGCGCTGGCCGAGGCGAGGCGCGTGCTCAAGCCCGGCGGACGGATGCTGTGCCTCGAGTTCAGCCGGCCGGTCGCCGCGGCGCTGCGGCCGCTCTACGACGCCTATTCCTACGGGGTCCTGCCCCGTCTCGGCGCCGCCGTGGCCGGCGACGCCGACGCCTACCGCTATCTGGCCGACAGCATTCGTACGTTCCCCGACCGGGAAACGCTCGCGGACGAGTTCCGCGCCGCCGGGTTCGGGGCCGTACGCTACCGCGATCTGAGCGCCGGTATCGCCGCTTTGCACTCCGCCTGGCGGACCTGAACGATGTTCCACGGGCTCCGCAATCTCCGGCGGATATGGCGCATCGTCCGCACGCTGGCCCGGCACGACGCGCTGTCGGCGTTCGATCCGGTCAAGACGCATGCGGGCATCCGGATCGCGCTCTGGCTCCTCGGCAGGCCCCGGATCGGCGGCGCGCGGTCGAGGCGTCCGGGCGAGAAGCTGTCCGCGGCGTTCCAGGAACTCGGGCCGGCCTTCGTGAAGCTGGGCCAGGCGCTGTCGGTGCGTTCCGATCTGATCGGCGAGGAGCTGGCGGCCGATCTCGCCCAGCTGCAGGACCGCCTGCCGCCCTTCCCGAGCGCCGAAGCGCGGAAGACCATCGAGGCCGAGCTCGGCTGCGGGCTGGACGAGATTTTCGGCGAATTCCGTGACGAGGCCGTCGCGGCGGCCTCGATCGCCCAGGTGCACCGCGCGGTGACCGCCGAGGGCGACGAGGTCGCGGTCAAGGTTCTGAGACCCGGCATCGAGGCCGCGTTCAACCGCGATCTCGACCTGATGCGCTGGCTCGCCCGCATCACCGCCCGCCTTCACGGCACTTTCGACCGGCTGAAGCCGGTGGAGGTGGTCGAAACCTTCGCCGAGACGTCGCTGATCGAAATGGATCTCCGGCTCGAAGCGGCGGCGGCGCAGGAGCTGCGCGCCAATTTCGAGGAGATGGACGGGTTCGAGGTGCCGACGGTCGACTGGCGGCGGACCGGGCGGCGAGTCCTCACGTCGAGCTGGATCGAGGGCGTGCCGATCCACGACCGCGAACGGCTGGAGGAGGAGGGCCACGACCTCTCCGAGATCGTGGCCCTCATGGCTTCGGTGTTCTTCTTCCAGATCTTCCGCGACGGTTTCTTCCATGCCGACCTCCACCCGGGCAACCTGCTGGTCGACAGCGACGGCAGGGTCCACGCGGTCGATTTCGGCATCATGGGGCGGGTCGACCGGCCGACGCGGCGCTACCTCGCCGACATGCTCTATTCGTTCCTCGTCCGCGACTACAACCGGGTCGCCGAGATCCACGTCTCGGCGGGGCTGGTGCCGGCCGACCAATCGGTGGACGGTTTCGCCCAGGCCGCGCGCGCGATCGCCGAGCCGATCCTCGGCCTGCCGCTCAACCAGATTTCGCTGGCCCGGCTGGTGGGTCAGCTCTTCCAGGTCACCAAGCGCTTCAGGATGGAGGTGCAGCCCCAGCTCCTGCTGCTGCAAAAGACCATGCTGGTCGCCGAAGGGGTGGGGCGGCGGCTGCACCCCGAGACCAATATGTGGGAGCTCGCCCGGCCGCTGATCGAGGAATGGATGACCCAGCAGATGGGGCCGCAGGCGCGCGTCCGCGAGACCGTGGAGACGCTGTCGGACGCGCTCGCCCGCCTCCCCAAGGCGCTTGGCGATCTCGAACGGACGGTCGACGTGCTGGCCCAGAACCGCATCCAGCTCGACCCCGATACGGTCGCCGCGCTGCGCTCCGAAATGGCGGGGCGCGGCAATGCGCGGGGGGTATGGATCGCCATCGGCGCGCTCGCAGCCCTCGCGGCGGTCCTGGTCTGGACGCAGGCCGGGGGGTAGCGGCGGGTTTCGCGTTCCGGATCCTTCCCCTGCCCGAGCGGCGGGATATCTCGTCCGTCGTCACGATCGGCGCGACCGGCGAGGGCAGGTAGTAGCCGCAGGGATAGCCGGCCCAGAAAAGCTGGTCGACGACCGGGTGGACCCGGCCGTCGACGCCGATCGTCCGGTCGTGGCGCCCGTTCGCCCGGTCGGTGGGAAGGCCGGCGAGGCGGCTTCCTGCCCCGGACCGGCGCGCGCGGAACGGCGGCGTGGGCCATGCCGTCGGCGAAGGTGCGGATGCCGTTCGAATCCGGCTCACGCCGCATCTGCGCGGCACGGGCCGGCGTGCGTTCGCTAATCCTCTTTCGCCGCCGCCGCCATGGCCGCATCGCCGAACGCCGGCAGGTTCTCGAAGGACCCGAAACCCTGTTTCACATACCATACGGAGAAATTCTGCATGGCTTCCGGCGGCGGCGTGCTCGCGATGTCGAAGAAACCGTACCGGCCCTGGGAGTAGTCGATCGAACTGAATTCGATCCCGAGTTCCCCGGCCTTGGCGCGTGCCACCTTCAGCCGTTCGTCGTGCCTGGCGAGCCACTCGTCGCTCTGCTTGCCGAGCGGTACCTATTCCATGAGGGCCTCCCTGTTGGGGGCGCGATCCCTGTCCGGATTCCGGCGCCCACGACGGCCAATGACCGGCCGGACTCCGCCTCGGCCGTAATTTCCCGCCGCAGACGCGGGGCGCGTCGCATAGGGCACCGGCGCCCGTCAACACTCGATTCGGGAGTCTCTGGCGCTTGACATGACCCAGAAAACAGACACATGTAGATCGGATGACGGTCGAACCGGTTGGGTGAACAGCGGCGGCATGAGCACATGGGCGGTTACGCTGATCGACGTCTTGCGACGGCGGCCGGATTACGCGGTTGCCGTTGCTGGAGGCGAATCGCGTTAACATAGAGGCTATTGCTATGAATTCGCCCCCTTCGCTGAACATTCCGGAAGAGTTGATCGTAATGCTCCTCAACGAGCAGACCGGATATTTTTACCAAGTTGAAGGCTGGACCTTGAACTGTGTCATGATTGGCGCGGTTCTGGCAGATCTGTCCCTGAAATCGCGTATCGATACAGATGAGGAATCGCTTTTTTTGCTCGATTCAACCAAAACAGGTGAACCGATACTCGATTTATGCCTGGAAGAAATCGAATCCCATCCCGATCCGCAGAACACGCGCTACTGGGTAGAGAAGCTTACGATTCATTCGGCAACCATTATCGATGCCACGTTAGAACGCTTGGTTAATCTGGAAGTTCTAACGCATCATGATGGCGGATTTTACACATTGACCCATTCCAATTGGCATAATATCAAGTCGGAAATCGAGCAAGTGATTTTTACCGATATTATTCCCAGCCCCAGAGATTCTTTGATAATCGGTCTTTTGAACGCTTGCGACGTCATCCGCTTTATTTTTGAACTGGATGACGAAAAAGAAACCAGAATTAAATGGGTTTGCAATTTGGAATCAATTAATCGGAAGATTTCTTCCGGCTTGGAACAAGCTATCATTACGCCTGCCATACGGCACACGCCTCTCAGCAAAAAAATTCCAAAGGTTTCTCTAAAGGATCTTTTGTCAAACCGACGCTTTTGGGACGGAAACGTTCCAGCACTATTTGCAAACATTGCTAACCGATATGGCCCGGTCTTCCAGTTGCAGCTGCCATTTAAGAAGCCGATAACCTTTCTGGCCGGACCGGAGATCAATCGATGGGTGCATCGGAATGCTCGTACGCATATGACTTCCGGGAATTATTTTCGCGAGTTGGAAGAGGCTTGTGGCGCACAGGGTCTGATCACGTCGCTGGACGGCGCCGACCATTTTCGACTGCGCAAGGTGATGAGAAGCTATTACTCGGCGGAAAAATTCGTTGAAAGATTAGATGACGTGTGCAAATTGATCCGACAATTTATGTCAAGCCAGAATTGGCATACAGGGTCGGAGATAGAAGTAAAACGCGATACTCGTCTGATGATCAATTTGCAAATGACTCAAATTACTGTGAGCACGGATTCGCAGGACATTTTCGAAGAACTGGCCAAGTGGAAGGAAAGAGCATCCAATTGTTACGTTGGGCATTTGATGCCAAACTTCATGGCGCGTACTCCGGCGATGAACAGGCGTTTCAAACTTCTCGGCGCTTTCATGCGACGAATCGAACAAAACCACACACCCTTCCAACGCGCTGGGGCGGTTCGGGAGCTGGCGGACGACGTATTCAGTTTACATGGCAGCGACCCGCAATTTCTTCCGGAACAGAATCTGGCATTCATGTTGGCGGCCGCACCGACGCTTCAAAGCATTTATGCCGGCGACCTTTTGGGGTTTGCGCTTTTTGAAATGGCCAGGCATCCCGAGCTTGCGGCAAGGATTCGGGAAGAAGCAAACACATTTTTCGATTGCGACGATCTGGACCGAGGCAAATTCCTGCAACAATCCGATACGGTGTCGCGTCGTTTTCTGATGGAGTGCTTGCGGATGTACCCTGTCGTCTGTATTCAAGCCCGGAACGTGGCGAATTCCTGCACGGTGGAAAATTTTGCATTGCCTCTCGGAGAACGGGTGTTCATTGCCCAATCCGCCGCTCATTATATGGATGACAGTTTCCCGGATCCTCACAAATTCGAAATCGATCGTTATTTGCCGCCACGCAACGAGCATCAAAAGAGCGACTATGCTCCGTACGGTCTGGGAACCCACATGTGCGTGGGGTACGTTTGGATGAATTTACAGATGATCGTTACTATGATGACGATTGCATATTACTTCGATTTCGCTCCGCTGCCCAAGAACAACAAGCTCAAGATCAATCCCCTGCCCACCTTGTCAGTTTCCAAAAAGCTGAAACTTCGTATTGCAAATCAGCTTCGCGAACTACCGGCGTGAAACATTCGTTTACTATGCGATGATGGCCCCAATACAGCCATTGCGCAGAGGAGTTTCGTAGGTAGCCATGCCGCTGATTGCCGAAAGCGCGAAATCGTATTTTTTCAACCTGGTTGTGATGCGATGCTTGTGGACGGCAGTCGCCGCTGTCGCGGTGATCGCGGCTCTGGCCGCGGGAATGCAGCACCTGATAACAGTCGACGTGGGCATTCGAAATCATTTCAATGAAGATGACCCGCAGCTGGTCAGGTTAGAACAATTCGAAGAAACCTACGCAGTGTCGGACAGCGTGCTTGTCGTTGTGGCGCCAACGGGCGACACCATTTTCACGCGCGAAGCATTGCTTGCGATTGAGAAACTAACCGATGCGTTGTGGCGAACGCCTTATGCCACCCGTGTTACCTCAATCACCAATCACTCACATACGGAGGGAAACGAAGACGGACTGATTGTCGAACCGCTGGTCGACGATGCGACTTCGCTCGATAAGACCGAAATCGGCAGAGTCCGGACGATTGCACTCTCCAACCGGGAGATAGCCGGCCGCCTTGTTTCTCGCGACGGCCGTTTGGCTGGGTTGGTCGTTAGTCTGGCTCTTCCCGATGAAGATCGGGAGAAGAAAAAAGTCGAAGCGGTCGACGCACTCCAGGTTCTCGTCAAAGAGCAGCGCACGGGAAATCCCGAGATCGAATACCACATCTATGGGGAATTATTGCTGGATCAGACCATTCGCGGGGCGCTGGATGAAGATATGTCCGTTCTCGCACCGATTGCGTTTGTGACGATGATGCTGGTGGCCTTCGTCGTATTGCGTTCGGTTTGGGGCGTTTTGGGCATTTTGGCGATGTTGATTGCGGTTATGATATCCGGTTTCGGTTTCGCAGGCTGGTCCGGGCTAAAATTCTATGCGGAGAGCGCGGCAGCACTATTCGTATTGATGGCCATCGCGGTCGCGCACTCCGTACACTTGATTCAAGGAATGACGAAAGCCATGCATCGCGGAATGGAGCGCAAAGCCGCGATCGTTCATGCACTGAAAATCAATGGGCGTCCGATTTTTCTCACTTCGGTCACCACCGCGATCGGCTTTCTGAGTCTGAATTTTTCGGAAATGCCTCCTTTTCGGGTGATGGGAAATATTGTTGCGTTTGGTTCCATGTGTGCATTTGTTTATTCGATTACCCTTTTGCCGGCGCTGTTGGCGGCGATGCCTATGCGGACACCGGTCGAACGGGAAAATAAAGTAGAGTTTTTTGACCGCCTGGGCAATTTCGTCGTTTCCAAAAGCACCGTACTGCTTGGCGTTTTCGCCGTATTGGCATTGGTGAGTGCAATTGGGGTCTCGAGAATAGAGTTAAACGATAACAATCTCAAGCTGCTTGACGACAGCTACGAGCTGCGGCGGTCCGCGGACTTCATCAACGAGAATTTTTCCGGTCTGGATACGTTTGAGTATTCACTTAGCTCCGGGCGCGAGAGCGGAATTACCGACATCGATTATCTGCGCCAAGTCGATTCATTCGCCGAATGGCTTCGCGAGCAGCCGGAGGTCTCCCACGTCACTTCGATTGCCGATGTTCTGAAGCGGTTGAATCAGAATCTGCATGGCGATGCGGACGGTTCCTATATTCTGCCCGAGAACTCGGACCTTGCGGCGCAGTACCTGGTTCTTTATGAATTTTCTCTCCCGGTCGGACTCGATCTGAACAATCTCATCAACTTTGACCGTTCGGCAACTCGCATGACAGTTGTGGTCGAATTCATGTCGGTCAGGGAGCAAATCGAACTCGATGACCGGGCTTTGGCCTGGTTGCAGAAGAATGCACCTCAAATTCAAACCAGAGCGACCGGCGTTACAATGGTCAGTGCTTATTCAGTGATGAGAAATATCGTCAAGATGTTAATGGGCACCGTCATTGCGATGTCCATCGTTTCGCTTATTTTGATTTTTTTCTTTAAAAGTATCCGGTTGGGATTACTGAGCTTGATACCCAATTTTCTGCCGGCTATCATAGCAATGGGAGTTTGGGGTTATGCCGTTGGAACGGTTAGTATCGCAGCATCTATTGTGACGGCTATAGCGTTTGGTATTATCGTGGACGATACCATTCATTTGTTATCCACTTACCTGAGAACGCGCGATGAGGGCAAGCCGCCCGCGGAGGCAATCGTACCGACTTTCAAACAGGTCGGCACGCCGCTGTTAATTACCACTTTGATTTTCGCATTGGGATTTTTGGTCTTCGGCGCGTCGGGGCTTTCGACCAACCAGACACTCGGCGTATTGGTGGGTCTCACGATCGTCATTGCACTGATCGCGGATTTTCTCTTGTTCCCGGCGCTGCTTTTGGTTCTCGACCGGCGTAATTCGCGTTTGAACGAGCCCGCTCCGGACGTGCCTCCAGGCGTAGTGTAGGAGCCGAAGCTTCCGTCGATGGCTGTGGACAAGTGGCCCGCCGCTGCGACCGGAAAAACTGTGCGACAAGCCCAAAAAGGACGTCTGACTCCGGCCCCTCGGAAAAGACTGGAAACGCACTCTCAATCGCTAGAATGTGCCGGACCGGGCCAACCCGTCACGGCCTGACGAAACAATTACCATCTGCCGCCCGGCGCTCCCGTCGCCGGTGCATTATTGGAGGCGTCCCCGCGATTCGGGCGGCTGCGGCCGACATACGGGGTCAGGAGTTTGTTTGAATCGGCTTGCGATTTGCAGACCGATCAGCGTAACTGTGAACTAAGCCATTGTAAATACGACAAGAAAAAGCGTTTCTTGGCAGACGGCAACAAAACAAAACGTGGATGGTCGGCCTTCGCCGACCATGACGAATGGCGCGATCCACGGCGGCAGAGGCGAAACCGGACAGCCGTGGACTTGTTCCCGGTATCCAAGTGGTGCGGTATCGAGATATGAGCGAGAGCAGGCCAGTCGGCGGATGGATGTGGCTGCCCGAAACAAGTCGGGAGCAGCGGTCGAAACGACGGACAGGTAATGGAAGAGGCGGGGCGACCCTTGAGATCGGTCGGCGCCCCGCCGGAACGGCCCGCCCGTGATTCCCCGTATCAAGGCGTCGATCTGGGTCGATGCGGAAATCCGGCGCTGCCGGGTGAACGGCATCGACGCCTATCTGGTACGTCGGGGCGACGAGCATGCCGGCGCGATCCTGATCAAGCACAACCGGTTCGAGGCGGGCTGCACCGTCTATACACCGGCCACCCCGCCCGACGGCGGCCGGGCGTGGCGCCGCGGCACCGGCGACGACCCGGTTCCCGAGGCCGACGCCGACGCCTATATCGCCCGCCAGCGCGGCTACGATCCCGACCTCTGGGTGGTCGAGATCGAGGACCCGCGCGGCATCTGGGCGCTTGCCGAGCCAGTGTTGCCGTGAGGCATTGCCGTTTCCACCACCCCCAACCGATTTCTTCCGATTGCGGCTTCCGGGCGGGTATTATGGCGGCGTTGTGCGAACCATGCGGACCGGGCCGGTGCTGGACGGCAAGCGCATACTCCTGATCGTCGCGGGCGGGATCGCCGCCTACAAGACGCTCGAACTGACCCGCCGTCTCGTCGAGCGCGGCGCTCGGGTGCGCTGCGTGCTGACCGATTCCGGGGCCGAGTTCGTCACCCCGCTGTCGCTGTCGGCGCTCAGCGGCGACAAGGTCTACCGGAATATCTTCTCGCTCACCGACGAGCACGAGATGGGGCATATCCGGCTGTCGCGCGAGGCCGACCTCGTGGTCGTGGCGCCGGCGACCGCGGACATTCTCGCCAGGATGGCGGGCGGGCTGGCGAACGACCTCGCGACCACCCTGCTGCTCGCCACCGACAAGGACGTACTCGCCGCGCCCGCGATGAACGTCCGCATGTGGGAGCATGCCGCGACCCGGGGCAATGTCGCCGTGCTCGGCAAGCGCGGCATCCGTTTCGTTGGGCCAGACGAGGGGGAGATGGCCTGCGGCGAATACGGCCCGGGCCGGATGGCCGAGCCCGCCGCGATCCTGGACGCCATCGAGGCATACTTCGCGGCGCGGGGCCGGCTCGACGGACGGGCCGCGCTGGTGACCAGCGGGCCGACCCATGAGGCGCTCGACCCGGTCCGCTTCATCGGCAACCGCTCGTCCGGCAAGCAGGGCCATGCCATCGCGGCGGCGCTCGCGCGCGCCGGCGCGCGGACCCGGCTGGTGACCGGCCCCACCCACGAGGCCGATCCCGCGGGGGTGGAGGTCGTCCGGGTCGAATCCGCGCGCGAGATGCTGGACGCCTGCCGCGGCGCATTGCCCTCCGATGTCGCGGTGTTCGCCGCGGCCGTCTCCGACTGGCGCCCGGCCCGCGAATCGGAACGCAAGATGAAGAAATCGGATGGGGCGCCCGCGGCCGTCGAACTGGTCGAAAACCCGGACGTGCTCGCTTCGGTCGCCGCCGCCGGCAATTCCCGGCCCGCGCTCGTCGTGGGCTTCGCCGCCGAGACCGACGACCTCCTCGCCAACGCGCGGCGCAAGCTGGAAGCCAAGGGCTGCGACTGGATCCTCGCCAACGACGTCGCGCCGGGATCGGGGATTTTCGGCGGCGGGGAGAACACGATCCGACTCGTCCGCGCCGAGGGGGTCGAGGACTGGCCCACCCTCGCCAAGGACGCGGTCGCCGAGAGGCTGGCGGCCAGGATCGCCGACTGGTTCGACGCCCGGGCCGAGGCTGCCGAATGAGCGAAATCGCGGTCGCGGTGACCCGGCTTCCGGGGAACGACGACATCCCGCTCCCGCGCTACGAGACGGCGCAATCCGCCGGGCTCGATCTCGCCGCGGCGGTGCCGGCCGTGGCGATGCTGGCGCCGGGCGGGCGGGCGACGATCCCGACCGGGCTCGCGGTCGCGCTCCCGCCGGGCTACGAGGCGCAGATCCGCCCCCGCTCCGGACTCGCGGCGCGAAGCGGGGTTACGGTGCTCAACGCGCCCGGCACGATCGATGCCGACTACCGGGGCGAGATCAAGGTGGTGCTCGCCAATCTGGGCGATGAGCCCTTCGCGGTGGAGCGCGGCATGCGGATCGCCCAGATGGTCGTGGCCCCGGTGACCCGGATCGCCTGGGACGAGGTCGGGGCGCTGCCGGACAGCGCGCGCGGCGGCGGCGGGTTCGGCTCGACCGGCACCGGGCCGGCCGGCTGAGGACAGGCGCGGGCGTAGCCATGACGCTGACGGAAGACCAGCTCCAGCGCTACGCGCGGCACATCGTCCTGCCCGAGGTCGGCGGCATCGGCCAGGAGAAGCTGCTGCGATCCCGCGTGCTCGTGGTCGGCGCGGGCGGGCTCGGCGCGCCGCTCCTGCTCTACCTCGCGGCCGCCGGCATCGGCACCATCGGGGTGGTCGACGACGACGCGGTGGACCTCTCCAACCTGCAGCGCCAGGTGATCCACGCGACCGACCGGATCGGCATGTCCAAGGTCGACAGCGCGGCCGAGGCGGTGGCCGCGGTCAACCCCGGGATCGAGCTGGTCGCGCACCCGACCCGGCTCGACGCGGACAACGTCGCCGAGCTGATCGCGGGCTATGACGTGATCGCCGACGGCAGCGACAATTTCGAGACCCGCTTCACCCTCAACGACGCCTGCCACGCCGCCGGCAAGATCCTCGTCGCCGCCGCCCTGCTCCGCTTCGAGGGGCAGCTCGCGACCTTCAAGTCGGGGCTCGACGGAACGCTGCCCTGCTATCGCTGCCTTTATTCCGCGCCGCCGCCGCCCGGCATGGTCCCCACCTGCGCCGAGGGCGGCGTGCTCGGCGCGCTCGCCGGCACGATGGGCTCGCTGCAGGCGACCGAGATCCTCAAGGAGGCGATGGGGATCGGCGAGAGCCTCGCCGGCCACCTCCTGATCTACGACGCGCTGACCACGACGGTCCGCAAGATGGCGCTCAAGCGCAACCCGAAATGTTCGACCTGCGGCGATGGCTAGGCCGCATTTCTCACCAGTGTCACGGCCTGCGTCGCGCCCGGGCGTTCGTCCCGTCAGGAGCGGGCCGAAAAGCGTAGCGGGGACTACGGTCGAGGCCCGCGACGCCGCGGGCGGGCGCCCGGGCGCGACCCGAAGGGCGGCGCTGTCCGGCCGACAGGATGCGTCGAGGCGCTTGCCCGATGTCCCCGCCGCGCGCCGCGCGCCTCTCCTGCCCTGTCGGCCGGACAGCGCCGCGCAGACCATGACACTGGTGAGAAATGCGGGCTAGGCTCTCGATAATCGTCCATTCGGGCGTCTTCGACCGGGTCCACTACGCGCTGGTGCTGGCGAGCGCGGCGGCGGCGATCGACCGGGAGGTCACGCTGTTCTTCACCATGGAGGGCTGCCGCGCGCTGCGCCCCACCGACGCGCTGGGCGAATGGGCGGCGGGAGACGAGACGCTGCGCGAACAGGGGCTCGCCACCCTCGAGGAGCTGCTCGCGGCCGCGGCCGAGCTCAATGTCCGCTTCCTGGTCTGCGAGCTCGGGCTGAGGGCGGTCGGGCTGACATCGGATGACCTGCGCGACGACCTCGGGATCCGCGAGGCCGGCGCCGTCACCTTCCTCAACGACGCCGGACCCGACGCGCAGATGGTGTTCGTGTAGCGAAAGGCCGCCCCCGGCCTTGTAACGCGCTGTTACAAATTTCTTTCCGGACTGAAACACCCGGGCAAAGAAGCGTCCGTATAACGGCCGCATCCCGAGCACGGAGTTTTCAGCAAGAGGTCTTGCCATGCCGGCATTGAGGGGCGGTTACTCCACGGCGCAGATCGCGCTTCACTGGACCGTCGCGGTCCTGGTGATCCTGCAGATCGTCCTGCACGACGGCATAATCGCGGCCTACGCGGCGGGGCGGGGCGAAGGCGCGGCAACCGGGTCCGAGCTGTTCCTGGCCGACCTTCACGTCGCGTTCGGCATCGCGGTCTTCGTATTGGCCTTGTGGCGCGTCGCCCTGCGCGTTCGGCGCGGCGCCCCGCCGCCGCCGGCGGACGAACACCCGGTGCTCCGGTTGGCCGCCCGGGCGACCCATCTCGCGCTCTACGCCATCATCCTGGCGATGCCGGTCACCGGCGGCCTCGCCTGGTTCGGTGGCGTCGAAGCGATGGCCGACCTGCACCGGGCCGGCAAGGTGGCGATCCTGATCCTGGTGGGACTGCACACCGCGGGCGCTCTCTATCACCATTTTTTTCTGAAGACCGACGTGCTGCGCCGGATGCTGCGGCCCGAACGGTGAGATAACCGGACCTTCGAACCGTCCGCCGGCTTGTGGCGCGGGGCAGCGGTGGTAGGCTGCGACGCATACCGGGACGAAACGGGAGGCAGCGATGTGCGACGACGGAACGATCCGCGATGCGGAGGAATACCTGCGGCGAACGGGAAACCTGACCCGGCGGGGATTCGGGGCGCTCTCGGCCGGGGCAGGGCTGGCCATGCTGTTGCCGCGCGCCGCGAACGCGCTGGACGTGACGGCGGCGAACGTCCAGGTCTCGACGCCGGACGGCACGGCGGATTGCCACTTCGTGCATCCGTCGAGCGGCGCCCATCCCGGCGTGTTGATCTGGCCGGATGCGTTGGGCCTCAGGCCCGCCTTCGAGCAGATGGGGCGGCGGCTGGCCGAGTCGGGGTATTCGGTGCTGGTCGTCAACCCCTACTACCGCAAGGAGAAGGCGCCGGTCCTGCCCGCGGGCGCCTCGTTCCGGGACCCGGCGACGCGCCAGAAGATCTTCCCCCTGATGCGCTCGTTGACCCCCGAGGTTACCGCGACCGACGCCAGGGCCTTCGTCGGCTTCCTCGACGCCCAGAAAGCGGTGGCCCGCGACCGCAAGATGGGAACCACGGGCTATTGCATGGGCGGCTCGATGACCATGCGCACCGCGGCGGCGTTCCCCGACCGGATCGGCGCCGGCGCGTCGTTCCATGGCGGCAGGCTGGTCACCGACCGGCCCGACAGCCCCCATCTGCTCGCGGGCAAGATCAAGGCGAACTATCTGTTCGCGATCGCCGAGAACGACGACAAGAAGGATCCGAAAGCCAAGACCGTGCTGCGGAAGACCTTCGCCGCCGCGAAGCTGCCGGCGGAGATCGAGGTCTACGCGGGCACCCTGCACGGCTGGTGCCCGCCGGATTCGGCCGTCTACAACGAAGCGCAGGCGGAGCGGGCCTGGAGCCGGCTGCTGGCCCTGTTCAAGACCGCCCTGGCCTGAGGCGGCGGGGCGTCGCGAACGGGACGCCCCAAGCCGGTCTCCTTCCCGTTCAGCCGATCGATGCGAGAAGCTCGAAGTCCGAGTCGGCCGTTTCGATGGGGGCTTACAAGGAAAGGTTGACGGGTGGGAGACCCACGACATTTCTTCCGTCATGCCCGGACTTGTTCCGGGCATCCACGTCGCTCCGCCGCTTCGCCCGCGCCGGGCTCGCACCGCGATGCCGCAAGACGTGGATGCCCGGAACAAGTCCGGGCATGACGACAGGGGACGGGCGTCGGGTCGACCGTGACGAGCGGCGGGACGGGCGTTGTCCCCGTCGCCGAACGCACCAGCCCACCGCCTGTCAACCTTTCGGAGTAATCCCCTTTCGATGGCGACACCGTGGCGCTGGGTCGAAGCATGTGAATCCAGGACGAGGTGTCGACCGAAATCAACGCGTCAGCCTCGCCAGCGCGCGGCCTGGAGCTCCTCCGGAGTAATCAGATCGGCGCAGGTCCCGGCGAACCTGACGAGGTCGGCCATGCGTCTGCGGCGGTTGGAGTCGGCGATTGCGGTTACGACGTCCTCGATCTCGCCATCGGGAATATCGATTGTGGTCTTCATGATGCGAAATTATTTCCATTCGAACGATAAAACAATCGAGATTCGCATCTTCTCGGGGCGACCTCGCTCTTCAAGACGTGTCCCGCCTAACCTGCGGGCGGGCCTTCGGCGCGTTCGTCGAGGCGGGCGCCGCGGATCAGGCTGAGCGTCCAGAGCCCGGCCACGGTCCCGAGGCAGGCCGCGACGACGATCGGGAGTCCGAGCCCGAACAGCGTCGCCAGCCCGCCGAACATGGCCGCGCTGGCTGCCGGCACCGCGCGGAAGGTGAGGCCCACCAGGCTCATCACCCGCGCCCGCATCGCGGGATCGACGCAGTTCTGGATCAGGATCTGGCTGCAGATCGAGTTGGTATTCGACAGCAACCCGTAGACCGCCATCAGGGCGACTCCCAGCCAGAACGCATCGGTCGAGGCGAATCCCGCGAGCGCGATGCCGCAGAGGAGGCCGGTCGCGCCCAGGAGCCGGGTGAGTCCGTGGGTCCGGCCGCGCCGGGCGAGCGCGAGCGAGCCGACGATCGCCCCCGCGCCCGCCGCCGAGAGCAGCGTCGCGAGCCCGTCCGCGCCGCGCCCGAAGACGTCGGACGCGAAGGCCGGCAGGAGCTCGACCACCGGGCGCAGCAGCACGGAGAAGGCGACCGTCATCAGCAGCAAAGCGCGGATCGTCTCGTGCCCCGCGATATAGCGCACCCCCTGCGCGACATCGCCCAGCAGGCTGCCCGAGACGGCGGCGGTCCGTTCGGGGTCGCGGTAGGAGATCGCGAGCAGCGCCACGACCATGCCGAGATAGGATACGGCGTTGACCGCGAACGCCGCCGCCGCGCCCTGCCAGACCAGCAGCCCGCCGGCGATCGCGGGGCCTATGAAACGGGCGGTCTGGACCATCGAGGATTGCAGCGCGACCGCCGAGGACAAATCCTCGCGCGGCACCAGGTTGGGGATCAGGGCGAAATAGGCCGGCTGCATCAGCGACATGTTGAAGCCGTTGAGGACGACCAGAACCAGAAGCACCTCGATCGTCATCGCATCCAGCGCGGTGAACAGCGCCAGCGCGACCATGACGGCGGAGCCCGAGATCTGGCCGATCCTGAAAATCCGGTAGGCGCCCAGCCGGTCGGTAATGGCGCCGGTCAGCGGCACCAGCGCGATGATCGGCAGCACCTCGCAGAACACGACGATGCCGAGCCAGGCCGGCGAGTGGGTCAGCTCCCAGGCGAACCAGCCGAGCCCCGTGCGGTAGATCCAGGTGCCGAGGAAGGACGCCGAGGCGCCCATCGAATAGACCCGGTAGTCGCGGTGCCCGAGAGAGGTACCGATACCGCCGAGCCAGGACGCGGCCGCCACTACGCTCCGCCCGCCGCATGACGGGCGGCATCGCGCGCGGCGAGGTACCGTTTCCCGATGAAGTCGCTAGTCACCCTGCAATGATAGAGCGGTCCGGACGGGCCGTCCCGCAGGGCAGCGGCGCGTCTCTTTCGACAAGCTCAGGGCAGGCCCTCGATACGGCGTCCGCCCTCCCCCGGCCCCTCCCGCAAGCGGGAGGGGGGAAGTAAGGAGCGCCCGGCGGGCGGGCCTCCCTCTCCCCGCGGGGAGAGGGTCGGGGTGAGGGGGCTGAAACCGTCCCGTGCGAACCGGGCGCGCCTCGGCGTCCCCCGGGCGCGTGCCCACACCCCTGTCAAGCTATCTATATAAGCCCCTATCGAAGGGCCAGCCTCCGCCGCCTGTCAGGACGCTCCCGCGCCCCGCCCCTACTCCGCGGCTTCGGCCGACGTCTTGGGGCCGTTGGCGGCGATGGTCTTCATGTTGTTGCGCTGGGTGACGAACTTCCCCGGGCCCTCGTAGATGCCGTCCGGGATGTCGAAATAGCCCTGCTCGTACTGCGCCTCGTCGGTCAGCCGCATGGCGATCGAGTCGAACGGGCAGACATCCATGCAGAGCTCGCAGCCGATGCAGGTCTCGGGATGGACCTCGACCTTCCCGGCCGGGCTTTGCGACAGCGCCTCGTAGAAGCACATCTGGATGCAGACCGTGCAGGTCGGGTTCTGGCAGGTGTCCTCGTTGACCACGGCATGCACGCGGTCGCGGGCGAACTGCTCGGCGTAGTCCTTCGCCGCCCTCTTCGACGCGATGCCCCGCATCGACTCGACGTCCGGATAGCCGTGCTCGTCCATGAAGCGCTCGATCCCGCCGACGATGTTGGGCAGCCACTTCATGCCCTTGATCATCAACACCGAGCCGATCTCGACGACATTGGCGCCGGTCATCAGGAACTCGACCGCGTCGCGGTGATCGAAGATCCCGTTGGTGCCCGCGATCGGGATGCCGACCTGGGTGTAGATGTTGTGCACCCACCGGAGCGTCAGCGGCTTGACCCAGGTGCCGCCGATGCCGGCGGTGCCGGCGAGCCGGGGCTCGGCCGCCTCGATATCGACCGCGAAGCCGGTATGGCGGTTGGTGGCGGTGACCGCCGCCGCCCCCGCCTTCTGGACCGCGCGCGCGATCTCGACCGGGCGCGACTGGTCGGGGGTGAGCTTGACCACGACCGGGATGTCGACCGACTCGACCACCTGGCGGGTGACCTCGAAGGCCACGTCCTCTTCCTGGCTGATCATGCTGCCGCCGTGGACGCCCGGCATCAGGGCGGGGTGGGGGCAGCCGAAGTTGAGCTCGACCATCGGCAGGCCGCAATCCTCGATGGTGCGGCAGATGTCCTTCCAGCCGTCGACGTCCCTGGCGCCGGCGCTGCCGATCAGATGCGCGTCGCGCTCCCGGGCGTAGGCCCCGACCTCCTTCAGATACGGGATCCAGTCCTTGTAATAGGTGCTGGAATAGCCCGACCGGCTATAGAACACGAAGTCGCGCGGCACCTTGCCTTTGATGATCTCGCCGCGGTCGTTGAGGATCGCGTATTTCGAGTTCTGGGTGAGCCGCGCCATGTCCTCCATGTCGGTCAGCGTCTTGACGATGGCGCCCGCCGCCCCGTAGTCGAAGCACTGCTTCATCAGGTCCGGGCTGTTGGTGGTCTCCAGCGAGGCGACCACCACCGGGTTCTTGAACGGGACGCCGCAAAACTCGACTGCCATGTCTGCCATGGGATATCTCCGCGGTTCGGGGCGGCCGCGCCGCCGTTATGCACAGTATACTGACAATATTCCCGCGCCGTCCATCCGTGCTATTCCTCGGGCTCGGTGGTGAACATCAGCGGATGGCCGTGCTCGCGCCCCAGATCGGTCGCCTCGGTCGCCTTGGTCTCGGCGATGTCGCGGGTATAGACGGCGACCACGCAGGACCCCTTGGTGTGCGCCGTCGCCATCACGCGATAGGCCTCGTCGTCGCCCATCCGGAACACCGCCCGCAGCACCAGCATGACGAACTCGCGCGGCGTGTAGTCGTCGTTGAGCAGGATGACCTTGTGCAGCTTCGGCCGCTCGGTCTTCGTCTCGACCTTCGTCTTTGTGCGCTGATCGGTGTCTGTGTCGCTCATCGCGCCCGGTCCGCCTTGCGCCGATTCAGCCTCGCACGGTTCCGCGCGGAGGTCCAGCGGCGGCCAATGTTTCAACCGAAGCTGGGGACGGCTCCGCCGCATCTTCCCCGACGGCGTGTGCGACCGGATTCGCCCGCCCAACCGCAAAGCCTTGACGGACGCCCCCACGGAAACCCATATCGCCAATGATCCGGCGAGCGGACGGGAGGCCGCATGATGGTTCCGACGCGGAGGGACGTGTTGCGGTTGGGCGCCGCGGCGGCGGTGCTGTTTCCCGCCGGGGCGGCGCGGACCTCGAACGGCGTTTCGGACGCTATCGAGGCCTTCACCAAGGGCGCCGCGACGCACGAAGGCGGCATCCGCCTCGACGTGCCGGAGATCGCCGACAACGGCGGCGCGGTGCCGGTCCTTGTGGCCGCACCGGGCGCGCGGCGGATCGCGCTGTTCGCCGACGGAAACCCGAGACCCGGGGTCGCCGTCTTCCGGTTCGGCGACCTGGTGCCGCCCGAGGCCGGGACCCGCATCCGGTTGGCCAGGAGCCAGACGGTGATCGCGGTGGCGGAGATGGCGGACGGCACGTTCCTGCGGGCCTCCCGCAAGATCGCCGTGACGGTCGGCGGCTGCGGATAGAGAGGCGGGCGATGGCGACACCCAGACCCCGCATAAAGCTGCCGAGGAAGATCGCGGCGGGCGTCCCCTTCACGGTGAAGACCCGGATCACCCATCCGATGCATACCGGGTTTCGCCACGACAGCAAGGGCAAGATCGTACCGCGCCGGATCGTCAACCGCTTTTCGGTGCGCTTCGACGGCGAGGAGGCGTTTTCCGTCGACCTGCACCCCGCGGTCTCGGCCGATCCCTATTTCCGGTTCACCATGGCGGTCCCGGGATCCGGTCTTCTCGAATTCCGGTGGGAAGACGACGACGGCTCGGTCTACGGCCTCCGCAGGCGGATCGCGGTCGAATAGGGCGTGCCCCCTTGAGTTGGAAGCGCCGTCGCGGCGGCAGGTCCGCGCCCACTCGTCATTTCGACCGGAGCGAAGCGGAGCGGAGAAATCTTTCACCCTCGGACGTAACCCGTGCTGACAGATATCTCCGCTCCGCCGCGCTCCGCGCGGCTCCGGTCGATATGACGGGGAAGGGAGAACGGCCCCGGACTGCCGCGCTCTCCGCGCTGCTGGCCGCGGCGCTGCTGGCCGCCCTGCCCTCCGCCGCCGCGTGGAGCGCCGATGGCGCGCGCGGCAAGGCGCTCTACGGCGAGTGCAAGCGGTGCCACCAGGTGGGCGGCGGCGCGAAACACCGGATCGGGCCGCATCTCAACGATTTGTTCGGCCGCGCGGCGGGCTCGCTCGGGGATTATCGCTACTCCGGGGCGATGAAGGCGGCGGGCTCCGGCGGGCTGGTGTGGACCGGGGCGACGCTCGATGCCTTCATCGCCGACCCGCGTGCCGTGGTGGCGCGCTCGCGGATGAGCTTCAAGGGGATGAAGGGGGAAGGCGACAGGGCGGCGCTGCTGTCCTGGCTGCGCGGCTTCTCCGGCGCCCGGTCCGGTCTGCCGCCGGCGGAGCCCACCGTGACCGCGGAAGAATACGGGCTCGACCCGAAGCTCCTCGCCATCCGCGGCGATCCCGAATACGGCGCCTATCTCGCCGGCGAATGCACCACCTGCCACCGGCCGGGTGGAGGCGAGGAGGGGATTCCGTCGATAACCGGATGGCCGCCCGAGGAGTTCGTGATAGCCTTGCACGCCTACAAGCGCGGCAAGAGGGTGCATCCCGCGATGCAGATGGTCGCCGGACGCCTGTCGGACGAGGAGATCGCCGCCCTTGCCGCGCATTTCCACCGGGCAGAGGACGGCCCGTGAAACGAGGGGGAAGCGCGATGAAACAACGCAATGACAAGAGCGGGCTGAGCCGGCGCCGGTTCCTCGCGGCGACCGCCGCGACGTCGACGGCCCTCGCGGCGCCGGCGGTGCTCGGCCAGGCGCGCCCGCGCGTCGTGGTGGTGGGCGGCGGCGCGGGCGGCGCGACAGCCGCGCGCTACATCGCGAAGGATTCCAAGGGCGCCGTGGACGTGACCCTGGTCGATCCGAGCCGCGCCTATTACAGCTGCTTCTTCTCCAACCTCTATCTCGGCGGCTTCCGCGAATTCGCCTCGATCGGCCACACCTACGGCGCGCTGGCGGCCAATCACGGGATCAACGTGGTGCACGACTGGGCGGTCGCCGTCGACCGCGGCAAGCGGACCGTCGGGCTCGCCGGCGGGGGCAGCCTCGCCTACGACCGCCTGGTGGTTTCGCCCGGCATCGACTTCCGTCCCGGCTCCGTCCCGGGCTGGGACCTGTCGCAGCAGAACCGCATGCCGCACGCCTACAAGGCGGGCTCGCAGACCCAGCTGCTCAAGGCGCAGGTCGCGTCCATGCGCGAGGGCGGGGTCTATTGCATGGTCGCGCCGCCCAACCCGTTCCGCTGCCCGCCGGGGCCCTATGAGCGGATCTCGATGGTGGCGCACGCGCTCAAGCAGACCAATCCCAAGGCGAAGATCCTGATCGTCGACCCCAAGGCCAAGTTCTCCAAGCAGGGGCTGTTCGAGGACGGCTGGCAGCGCCACTACCCCGGCATGGTCGAGCGCGTCGGCCCGGATTTCGGCGGCGACAAGGTCGAAGTGCGGCCCGGCTCGATGGAGGTCGTGGTCGACGGCGAGGTTACCAAGGTCGATGTCTGCAACGTCATCCCGGCGCAGCAGGCCGGCCGCATCGCGGCGGTCGCGGGCGTCACCGACAAGTCCGGCTGGGCGCCCGTCGTGCCGCACACCATGCAGAGCCGGGCGGACGCGAATATCCACGTGCTGGGCGATGCCTCGCTTCAGGGCGATATGCCCAAATCGGGATTCTCGGCCAACAGCCAGGCCAAGGTCTGTGCGATGGCGGTGCGCGGGGCGCTCACCAGGTCGAAGGTGTTCCCGGCGCGCTTCTCCAACACCTGCTGGTCGCTGATCGGCACCGATGACGGGGTGAAGGTCGGCGCATCCTACAAGGCGACCGACGCCAAGATCGCCAAGACCGACGGCTTCATCTCCAAGACCGGGGAGAGCGCGGACCTCCGCAAGGCGACCTACAAGGAGTCGCTCGGCTGGTACGCCGCGATCGCCGCCGACATGTTCGGCTGATCCCGGGGGCGCCCTACCGCGCCCCCACCATCGCGCCCACGACCCGCGCCGACGCGGCCATCGAGGCCAGCGCGAGAAATGCGGCGAGGCTCGCGGTCGAGACGCCGGACAGCCCGGCGCCGACCGTGCAGCCGCCCGCCAGCACGCCGCCCACGCCCATCATGACCGCGCCGGCGAGGTAGCGCCCGGTCTGCCGCGGCCCCTCCAGGCTTTGCCACCGGAACTCCCCGGCCAACAGCGCCGCGGCCAGGCTGCCGCCGACGACCCCCGCCGCCAGCCCGGTGCCGAACCCGGCCGGGATCGAGGTCGCCGCCACGGTCCAGAACAGCGTGTCCGCCATCGGCCCGGTAAAGCCCATCGACTGCAGGGGGATCGGGTCGAAATCGTCGAGCAGCAGGAACCCGGTGCCGACCCAGCCGAGCGGAACCAGCAGCCCGATCCCCGCCGCCATCGCGAGATGCGAGACCCGCGCGCCGGAGCGGACGGCGAACAGGGCCAGGACGAAAGCGACGCCGAGCGGCCAGATCTCGCCGCCCGGGAGCGCGGCGAGCGACATCCCGCCGCCCGGCACGGACGCGGCGGCGAGCGCGGTACGCAGCGGCGCCAGCGCCCCCTTCATCGCGGCCAGCGCGACGACCGCGAAGACGACCAGCACCAGGAGCGCGCGTAAATTCCCGGTGCCGACCAGCACCGTCAGGCGCGAGGCGCAGCCGCCGGTCAGGACCATCCCCGCGCCGAACAGCGCGCCGCCTACCAGCACCGAGGCCAGCGGCAGGTCGGCGGCGAGAAAGCGGTGTTCCTCGAAGGAAATCGGCCCGGCCGCGACGGCGAGCCTGGTGCCGGCGATCGCGCAGGCGAGCGCCATGGTCCAGACACCCAGGGCCGGAAGGCAGTCGCGCCAGCGCCCGACCATGCTCCGGCGCAGGCAGAAGGCGCTCCGCTGCGCCAGCACGCCGTATGCGAGGCCGAGCGCGAGCCCGAGCAGGACCGACGCCGCGATGGGCGTCAGCTCCTCGAACCCGAGCTCCCCGAACATGGGCCGGCCCTTACCCGCCCCCGTTGCGCATCCCCGCCCGCAGCGCCTCCGTGGCGGCCTCGTCGACCGCGCGGCCGCCCTCGGCGGCCACCACGCCGTAGACGTCCCGCATGGTCTCTTCCGAGACGATCCCGTCGCGCCGGTCCCTCAGCACGCTCGCGGGCGCGCGCTCCAGCGGGTCGCCCCAGCCGCCGCCGCCCGGCGACTGCGTGACGAAGCGCACCGGCCCGGTCGATTCCAGCCCGAACTTCGGTGCCTTCCGCGTCTCCCCGTCGGCGAAGCGGAGGTGCATGTGGCCCGGCGCGCCGCCGCCGCCGCCGTTCACCCCGTAGCCGGTTTCGTATTCCAGCCCCTCGCCGCGGAACGAGTGCGTCGCGTCGGTCAGGATCTCGACCTCGTAATCGGCGCCCGAGCCGCCCCGCCAGCGCCCCGCCCCGGCGGCGTCGCGGCGGAACTCCTGGCGGTGGAACAGCACCGGGTAGAGCTGCTCGTAGACCTCGATATTGGGCATGGTGAGACCGCCCAGCGTGCAGACATGGCCGATCTGGTTGAACCCGTCGCGCCCGTCGACCGCGCCGGCGCCGGCCGCCGCCGCGCCGTGATAGAAGACGTAGCGGTTGCCGTTCGCCTCGCGCCCGACCGAGATGCCGAACACGTTCTTGGCCCAGCCGGCGCAGCCCCGCGCCGGGTCGGCCTGGGCGAGCGCCTTCCAGACGGCATGGATGATCTCGTGCGCGAAGAAGACGGTGCACATCGTCGTCGGCGCGCCTTCCTCGGCGTTGACGATGGTGCCCTCCGGCGCGTTTATGTCCACGCAGCGGAACGCGCCTTCGTTATGCGGCAGGCCGGGGTCGAGGAAGGAGGCGAGCGCGGTGTAGACCGCCGAATGGGTGTTGCCGAGCGATGAGTTCTTGAATCCTCGAATCTGCCCGTCGGTGCCGCTGAAGTCGATGCCGAGCCGGTCGCCCTCGATCGTCGCCCTGACCCGCACGGTGACGTCGCGCAGCTCGAAGCAATCGTTGTCCGAGCGGTCCTCGGCCTCGTAGACGCCGTCCGGCATCTTGGCGATCTCGGCGCGGAAGCAGCGGTCGGCATGATCCAGCACGCCGGTGAAGTAGGACAGCGCGGTGTCGGGCCCGAGCTCGTCGGCGAGCGCCGCGACGCGCTCCATGCCGATCCGGGTCGAGCCCAGCATCGCCCGCAAATCGCCGTCCAGCAGATGCGGCGTCCGCGTGTTGAGCATCAGCAGCTTCCACAAATCCTCCCGCATGGTGCCGGCCTCGACCAGGCGCAGCACCGGCAGGCGGATGCCTTCGTGGAACACCTCGGTCGCCGACGGGTTGTAGGCGCCCGCCGCGCCACCGCCGATATCGGACTGGTGCGCCCGGTTGCAGGTGAGCCCGACGAACTGCCCGCCGGCGAAGATCGGCCTGGCGATCACCCAGTCCGGCAGGTGGTTGCCGCCGGCCTGCCACGGGTCGTTGAGGAGATAGACGTCGCCCTCCTCCAGGACGTCGCCGAAATCGCGCAGGATCGCGCGCACCCCGAACCCGCCGCTCCCGGTATGGATCGGGATGCCGTCGGCCTGGCTCACCACCTCGCCGTTCGGCCCGGCGATGAAGCAGGAAAAGTCATGCGCCTGGCTGAAGATCGGGCTGCGGGCGGTGCGGACCATCACCCAGCCCATCTGGTGAGAGATGTGGTCGAGCCGGTTCTGGGTCAGCGCGAGGATTACGGGGTCGAGTTCCATCTGGGTCATGGCCGCACCTTTTGCGATGCGTCATGGTCGGCGAAGGCCGACCATCCACGAGTTTTTCCTTGTCCACGGTAGAACGAAAAACAAAACGTGGATGGTCGGCCTTCGCCGACCATGACGACAGGAGGCAACAAGACGGGCATACCCTACCCCTTCTCCGCGAAGGCGATCAGGTAGTTGTCGAGCCTGTCGACCGCGCAGCGTTCGCCGGAGCCGACGATGACGGTGGTGGTCTCCTCCTCGATCACCGCCGGGCCGTCGACGAAATGGCCGGGTTCCATCCTGGCCCCTTCGTAGATCGCGGTGTCGAGGAAGCCGCCGGTGGCCTCGTCGTAGACCGGGCGCGTCGACACAGGTTCCGCCCGCCGCTCGTCGGTCTCGAAGACGATCTCGGCCAAGGGCGGCAGCTTGCCGATGCCGACCACGCGCAGGTTCGAGACGTTTATCCGCCCGCCCGGGTTGGTGTGGCCGTATTGCCGGTCGTACTCGGCCTCGAAGGCGATGCGGATCTCGTCCGGCGAGGCGTCCGGGGCGAGCGCCACCCGCACGTCCCATTGCTGGCCCTCGTAATGCAGGTCGAGCTCGTGGCCGAAGCGCGTGTCGCCGGGCTCGAACCCCTCGCGTTTGAGCGCGTCCGCCGCCTGCGCTTCCAGCCCCGCGTAGCCGTCGGCCAGCGCCTCGCCGACGCCGTCCTCCAGCTCGCGCATGACCACCTGGACGAAATCGCGCCGCACGTCGGCGTGCTGCATCCCGATCGCGCAGAACGCGCCGGCCTGGCGCGGCACGTAGACCGCGCGCGCCCCCAGCATCCGACCGACGCTCGCCCCGTGCATCGGCCCCGCCCCGCCGCAGGCGACCAGCATGAAACGGCCGGGGTTGTAGCCGCGTTGGATCGATATGCGCTCGACGGCGTGCAGCAGGTTCTGCTCGACGATGCGGATGATCCCGGCCGCCGCCTCGGCGAGCGGGATGCCGAGCGGCTCGGCGACTTTCGTGGCGACGGCGCGCTCGGCCGCTTCGAGGTCGAGCGTGACCGAGCCCCCCGCGTAAGGCCCAGGCCGCAGCCGGCCGAGCACCAGATGCGCGTCGGTGACGGTGGGGCGCGTGCCGCCGAGACCGTAGGCCGCCGGCCCCGGCCGCGCGCCGGCTCCTTGAGGCCCGGCATACATCATGCCGGCGGTGTCGATGCCGGCGATGGTGCCGCCGCCCGCGCCGACGGTGTGGATGTCGACCGAGGGGGTGACGAGGTCGTAGTCGTTGACCGATAGCGAGTCGGTGATCGCGACGCGCCCCTCGCTCATCAGCATCACGTCGCAGCTGGTGCCGCCGATCTCCATGCTGACGAGGTTCCCCTCGCCGAGCCCCTTGGCGAGGTGCTGGATCGCGCCGACCCCGGCGGACGGGCCCGACAGCAGGAGGTTGACCGGCTGCTCGATGAGCTGGTCGAGCGAGGCCGCGCCGCCGTTGCTCTGCAGCATCAGGAGGCGGGTCTTCAGCCCGAGCTCCGCCAGCCGGTCGGCGAGCGCCGACAGGTAGTCGGCGACGCGCGGCATGACGTATGCGTTTACCGCGATCGTCGAGGCGCGCTCGTACTCGCCCATGATCGGCACGATGTCGGCCGAGACCGAGACCCAGCGGCAGAGGCCGGACTGGCGCACGACCTCCGCGACGGCGTGCTCGTGGGACGGGTTCTTGAAGCTGTTGATCAGGCAGACCGCGACCGAGTCCACGCCCTCGTCGCGGAAGGTCTCAATGGCCGCGCGCGCGTCGTCGAGCTCGACCGGCTCGACCTCGGCCCCGTCGGCGTCGATCCGCCCGCGTACCGGCAGGCGGAGATAGCGCGGCACGAGGACGGGCGGGTAGGGGGTGCGGTGGTCCCACGGGTCCTTGCGCAGGCCGCGGCGGGCTTCGAGGCTGTCGCGGAACCCCGCCGTCGTCAGCAGCCCGACGCGCCCGCCCTTGCCCTCCAGCAGCGTGTTGGTCGCGACCGTCGAGCCGTGCAGGAAGAACGCGCAGTCGCCGAGGAAATCCGCCAGCGAGAGCCCGAGCGCCGCGCAGGCCTTCTCAAGCGCTGTGATCGCCCCCTTGCCCGGGTCTTCCGGCACCGAGGGCACCTTGAACACCGCCGTCCGCCCGCCCGCGTCGGCGACCACGAGATCGGTGAACGTCCCGCCCACGTCGACGCCCACGCGCCAGGGGGGTGCGGTCAGGCCGTGCGTTGCATTCATTGGCGGAGCCCGATCATCAGCATACTGACAGTCTGGCCGGGAGCGTATGACGGGGAGGCTCCCGGTTCAAGGGGAGTGTAGCAGGCGGGGGCGGATGGGGAGAGGAGAGGGGCGCGGAAGTCCCGGGATGCGCCGCGCATGCCCCCCGGGCCGTCATTTCGACCGGAGCGAAGCGCAGTGGAGAAATCTTTCGCCCCGGATGCTACCTCGTGCGTGACAGATATCTCCACTCCGCCAACCCTTTGGGCCGGCTCCGGTCGATATGACGATGGGAAGTGGACGGGAACGAGCCACCGAACTCAGACCAGGTCACCCGCCTGCACGCCCAGGGCCGTCGCCATCGCGGTCAGCGTGCGCAGCGAACCGGCCCGCTTGCCCGTTTCGATCTGCGAGAGGTAGACGGGGTTGATCCCGGCCGCCTCCGCCAGCTGCTTCTGCGTCATGCCGCGGTATGTCCGGTACACCCGGATCGGACTTTCCCCGGCCAGCAGGCGGTCCACGACTTCGGCCGGGAAGAACTCGCCGCCCTCAGTCTTGGCCTCGTCGTATAGCGCCTCGTCGCTCAGCGCCGCCTCGGCCGCGGCGGGCATCAGGCGCTCGTATTCCGACCAAGGGATGACCGCGTAGGCCGGCTTTCCGGCCTCATCGAGAATGATCTGCGGAGTCGTCATCGCAAAGTCCCGTCATCCATAGACCGAGCCGCGCGGCGCGATGCGCAGCACTCTGATCGTTCGGGAGTCATCGTCGCGCTCGAAAATCGCTCTGAACTCCCCCACCCGCAGCCGAAAACCCGGCCGATTGCGCAATGGCGCCACATCGATATCCCGCCGCGACGGATTAGCTGCCAGCTTTTCCAACTCGGTGCGGATGCGGCCCGCGAACGGCGCCGGTACCCGCCGCAGTCCTTTGATTGCCTGCCCGCTAAAGAGCAGTCGATGCGGCACGTCAGGCACTCGGAGAATATAGCTCTTCGCTATAGAAAATCAATGCCAGACGCTGCTCAACCATCGAGCGGATGAAAGGACGCGCGCCGCCCTACGCCACCGCTGCAGCCGACCCGTTGGCCGACACCGTGAGCATGCTGCCCCTCTCCCCCGGCACCTCATAGTCGCGCACCGCGGCGAACGGGTCGAGGAAGATGTGGGCGCCCGTCGCGACCCCGCCCGGGACGAAACCGGCATGTTCGACGATGCGCCTGCCCTCCGGGGCCGGGGCGGTCGGGACGATCATTCTTCGGTCCTCCGTTCGCCGCCGGCTTCGGGCCGGACGAGCGCGCCGGGCGGCATGTCCAGCGCCCTTTCGATGGCGGCCAGCGTCTCGGGCGAACCCCGGCGCTTGCCGGTCTCGATCTGCGCCAGGTAGCCGGAGGAGATCTCCGCGGTCGCGGCCAGCTGCCTCTGCGTCATCCCCCGGCGGTACCGGTGGACCTTGATCGGGTTCTCGGCGAACGGCGGGCGGTCCCCGGAGTCCGCCGGAGCAAGCTCCGCGCTTGCCGCCGCTTGTCGGTGGCCGGGTGTCGCGGCGGCGACACCGGACCAGTCATCGGGTGCGGCGAAGACGGTAAACTGGGGCGCGGTAAAGGAATCGCCGATCTTCCACAGTCCCATCGCCACGGCGAAGCAGCGTCGCTTGCCCTCCGCCAACCGGTTGAGGTCGTCGACGGCGGCGCAATGTTCGGCGTGGAACCGGGTGGCGAGCCAGACCAGGGTGCGGGCCGGAATTCCCGCGGCGTAGGTAAGGAGCTGGCCGAAATGAGAGTGGTCGGAAAGCCCGAGCTGGGCTTCTATCACCACTTGGCCGCCGCCGCGGCGGTCGCGGCACACCAGGTCGGCGCGAAACCGGCCCACCGGGGCTTCCCGCGCCACCGGCACCAGACTGAGCCCGAGCGTGCGGCCGAGGCGACCGAGGCGCCTGTCCGACGAGAGCCAGGGGATGAATTCGGCCGGCTCGCTCTTCCATACGGTCGCGGGGTCGACGGGATCGAGATCGCCGAAAGGGCCATCGTCCATGGCGGCAATACTCCGTTTTGCTGTGCGGGAGGGGTGCGGGAACGAAAAAGGGGCCCCGGAATCTCCGGCGCCCCACTTCTCGACTATGCGAAATATACCCCGAAATGCGTCCCGGGTCAAGTATTTTTATCCGTTAAGGATATTTTCCCCGCCTGCCTCTGAAATCCTCCCTCCCACCGTCATGCCCGGACTTGTTCCGGGCATCCACGTCCCTCCGCCGCTTCCCCCGCGCCCGGCTCGCACCGCGATGCCGCAAGACGTGGATGCCCGGAACAAGTCCGGGCATGACGTGTGGGGGGAAACCGGTGCGACACCGGGGACAGGGACAGGAGACGCAGGCGTGCCGCAATTCGTGTCCGGGGTCGATCGCGCCGCCGGAAATCCGCTCGTGTCTATACCTTTCGCCCGGCCCGCGAATACTAAACCGGTCGGCAATGGCCTTGTGCCCGAATCCGGGGAGGACGGGAGCGGTCCGACGAAACGCCGGTTACTTTCCGCCGGAGGGCTCGTCCTTCAAGGGCACCAGGGTGATGTTTACCGGCGAGGTGTATTTGTTGTCGGCGCCGGAGGCCGAGTCGATCGCCCAGCCGATGCCGCCGCCCAGGATGATGTTGCCGAAGGTCGCACCCGCGGCATCGGATTTGTTGTGGTAGGTGGCCTTCTGGTAACCGGCCAGTTCGCACTCGATGGTGATGTCGTGCTTGGTCTTCTTTATCGTCACCGCCTGGGGCGTGCGACCGATCCGGCCTATCGGGCGGCCCTCGCGAAGCAGGTCGCACGCCGCCCCGGTCGGGTTGGTGTTGACGAAGATTTCCTGCGACGTGCCCTCGATGATCGACGAGCAGGCACCGAGCGGGACGGCGCACGCGAGCAAAATTATGGTTCTGCACGGTAACATCAAAAACTCCTGGATTTCTTGAACGCTATTCGACCAAGGGTTGTCCGTGGCCATGGCTACACAACAAGCGTGCGGAACCGCGTCAGGCTCCGCAAGTATTGGAATGCAAAAAGTGTCGCCAGTATTATCTTTACCGATATATAGTCATGTCAAATTAGTCATACAGGTTGTAATTCATAACAGGCAGGAGTGCGAATAGTGGAAGTCATTGCCCTCGCCGCCGTCGCGGCGATCCTGTTTCTCTCGAAGGGACTCTTGAAAAGACGCCCCCGCCGTCGCCGCCGGCCTTCCCGGGGCAACGCGCGCGTGCTTCGGCCCCGCCGCGAGTCCGGCCGCCGCCGCTCCCCCCGCACCATCGCCGGCAAGGCGTATGTGACCGACGGGGACGGCATCCGCGTCTCGCGGCAGGAGATACGGTTCGCCGGCATCGACGCGCCCGAGTGGGACCAGCCGGCGAAGCACAGCGACGGCTACTGGTTCGCCCACGGCAAGCGGGTGAAGAGCGCGCTGATCCGCGAGATCGGCGGCAGGCACGTCCGCGTCGCGGTCGAGGATTACGACAAGTTCGGGCGCGCGCTCGGCACGGTGACCTGCGACGGCCGCGACATCGGCGAATGGCTGGTCCGGGAGGGTCACGCGATCGCCGCCTACAGCGAGCGCTACAAACACGTCGAACGCGAGGCGAAGAGCGCGCGGCGCGGGATGTGGGCGCACGCCCGGAACATCGACCCCAGAGCGTGGCGGCACAGACAGCCGAGGGACGCCTGACGCGGGGGTTTTCCGACCGCGGACCGCCTCGCCCGGCGTCCTTCGATACGCCCCCTGCGGGGGCTACTCAGGATGAGGGAACAGGAAGGTCCTCATCCCGACCAGGCGCGCCAGCGCCGTATCGAGGAACCCGCCCTTGTCGGCCGCCGCGCCCGCCGCCATTCTGCGCGCCCCGCCCGGACAGGAGACCGCCCGCCATGCTGCCCGACCTCGCGGCCATCGAAGCGGCGGCGGAGACCGTTCATGCCGTCATGCCGCCGACCCCGGCGCATCGCTGGCCGCTGCTCGCGGCGCGGACCGGCGCCGAGGTCTGGGTCAAGCACGAGAACCACACCCCCATCGGCGCGTTCAAGATCCGGGGCGGGCTGGTCTATATGGACCGGCTGCGCCGCGGGAACCCGGCGGTCCGGGGCGCGGTCGCGGCGACTCGGGGCAATTTCGGCCAGAGCGTCGCGGTGGCCGCGCGGATGAACGGGCTGGCCCCGGTCGTCGTCGTGCCGCGCGGCAACAGCCGCGAGAAGAACGCCGCGATGAAGGCGCAGGGGGCGGAGCTCGTCGTCCACGGCGGGGATTTCCAGGAATCGCTCGAATACGCGCACGGCCTGGCGGACGCGCGCGGGCTCCACATGGTGGCCTCCTTCGCCGAACCCCTGGTGCACGGGACGGCGACCTACGCGCTTGAGCTGTTCCGCGCGGTGCCGGATCTCGACGCGGTCTATGTGCCGATCGGGCTGGGCTCCGGCATCTGCGGGGTCATCGCGGCGCGCGACGCGCTCGGGCTCCGGACCGGGATCGTGGGCGTCTGCGCCGAGCGCGCGGCGGCCTACGCGCTCTCCTTCGAGGCCGGCCGCCCGGTCTCCACCAACGCCGCCGACACCATGGCCGACGGCATGGCCTGCCGGGTGCCCGACGCGGACGCGGTCGCCATCGTGAACGCGGGCGCCGCGCGGGTGGTCGCGGTCGGCGAAGACGAGATCGAGGACGCCATGCGCGCCTATTACACCGACACCCACAACATCGCCGAAGGCGCAGGCGCCGCCCCCCTCGCCGCGCTGATGCGCGAGCGCGAGGCGATGAAGGGGAAGAAGGTCGCGCTCATCCTCAGCGGCGGCAACATCGACCGCGAGCTCTATCTCAGGGTGCTCGGCGGGGAGTGAAGCGTATCCGGTTCCGGCGAATCGATCTCCATCGCCTCCCACCGTCCCGCTCGAAATGACGGGGGACGGGCGGAATTGCGCTTGCCGATGCGAAAGAGATAAACTAAGTCCTATAAACTAAGTCGTGACTCGAGGATAGAGGCCCCCTCCCATGCGCTCCGTCAACATGCACGAGGCCAAGACGCATTTGTCGCGTCTGGTCGAGGCCGCGGCCAAGGGCGAGCCCTTCATCATCGCGCGCGCCGGCAAGCCGGTCGTCAAGGTCGTCGCGCTCGACGCGCCGGAGGCGCGGCGCCGGATCGGCTTCCTGGCGGGGCGGATCGCCGTGCCGGACGATTTCGACAGCATGGGAGCGGACGAAATCCGGACGGCGTTCTCGGGCGGCGCGTGAAGCTCCTGCTCGACACCCATCTGCTGCTCTGGGCGGCGAGCGGGTCGGCGAAGCTTCCCGCCGAGGCGCGCGCCCTCATCGTGGAGCCGGGAACCGAGCCGGTCGCGAGCGCGGCGTCGCTCTGGGAGGTCGCGATAAAGAACGGGCTCGGGCGCGCCGATTTCCGGGTCGATCCGCATCTGTTGCGCCGGGGCCTGCTGGACAACGGCTATGCGGAGCTGCCGGTGACCGGCGCTCACGCGGTGGAAGCGGGTCTGCTGCCGCCGTTTCACGGCGATCCCTTCGATCGCATCCTCATCGCCCAGGCCCGGGTCGAGGGCATCCTGCTGCTGACCGCCGACAAGACGCTGGCGCGCTACCCCGGGCCGATCCGCGCGCTCTAGCCGGGCGCCGGGCGGTTTCGCAATACTCTCTCCGCTACCCCCGCCCGAGGAAATGGCCGCAATCCTCGAACGCGTGCACCTCGCAATCGCCGAGCGCGGATTTCCAGCGTTCCAGCTCCTTGCGGCGGAAGGCGATGTCCTTGACCCAGCCGGGCCGCATGGCCGAAGGCGTCACGTCCATGGCGCGCGCTCCCCGATCCCTCAGAGCGGAATGACGATCAGCGTGTCGATCACCTCGGAATCGAGGACCGCCGTGCGCTCGGCGTAGCGCAGCTCGGCGGCGGCCTCGACCACGGTGTCGAGATAGCGCCCGGTGCAGAACAGCGTCGTCTCCGCCATCTGCATGGTGCGGAAGACGGCGAAATTGGTGCGGACGGTCCAGCGGCCCGGGCGCGCGGCCGTGACGGTCGGCGGGTCGGTCAAATGGCGGTAACGGTGTGGCTCGAACACGTTGGCCTCGCGCAGCGCCTTGATGCGGTCCTCCATCATGCCATGCCCCTCGCACAGCATCGGCCCGACCGGCATGCCGGCCGCGTGGTTCGCCCGCGTGGCGATGCGGTAGGTCCCGGTCCCGGTGAAGAAACCCGGCCACTCCTCCAGCGCATCCTCGTCGATCGCATGCGCATAGGCGCGGTTGAGCGCGTCGATCCGGCGGATCAGCGCGGGATCGGCATCGGTCATGGCGGGCAGCGGCGGCGTCACTTGCGTCTCTCTCCGTCGGTGGCGTCCGCAATAAACCACCGAAGCCGCCCGGCCGGAAGGGGCGGCGGAGTCCGGTCTCGGCTATAGTCCGGGTTCGACGGACGACCGACGAGGTGCCCATGTTCCTCCGCAATGCGTGGTATGTCGCGGCCTGGAGCGGCGAGGTAACCGATGCCCCGCTCGCCCGCACGCTGCTGGGCGAGCCGGTGGTGCTGTTCCGGACCGGGGACGGAGCGCCGGCCGCGCTGGAGGACCGGTGCTGCCACCGCCAGCTGCCGCTCTCGATGGGCGAGGTGGTCGGCGACGGGATCCGGTGCGGCTATCACGGCCTCCGCTTCGACGCCGAAGGGCGCTGCACCGGCGTTCCGGGGCAGAGCGTAGTTCCGCCGGGCGCCAGGGTCCGCGGCTACCCGCTCGTCGAGCGCTGGGGGTGGGTGTGGATCTGGATGGGCGATCCGGCCCGCGCCGACGATTCCGCCATTCCCGACTGGTGGTTCATGGACCATCCCGGCTGGAAGCTCGTTCCCGGCAATGGCGGAAGGCCGATCCACACCAGGAGCAATTACCAGCTGATCGCCGACAACCTGCTCGATCTCAGCCATGTCGGCTACGTCCACCCGGACACCATCGGCAGCGACAGCGTCGTGGAGTTCCCGGTGCGCACCGAGCGGAAGGCCGACCGGGTCGTCATGACCCGGCTGATGCCCGACGTGGAGCCGCCGCCGTTCCACCGGATGGCCGGCGGGTTCGAGGGGAACGTGGATCGCTGGATGATCGTCGAGGCGGCGCTCCCCGCCCTGATCGACGTCGATGTCGGCAGCGCCGAGGTCGGCAGCGGCGCGCTGGAGGGCGACCGGCTGCAGGGCATCGCCTATCACGCGCTCAACGCGCCGACGCCGGAGACCGCGACGACGACCCACTTCTTCTATGCGCATGCCCGCCTGTTCAAGACCGGCAGCGCCGCGATGGACGAGGTCTACCGCCGCGATTTCTACAAGATCTTCATGGAGGACGTGGCGATCGTCGAGGCGCAGCAGGCCTCGCTGGACAGGAGCGGCGGCGCCGATACGATAGACATCAACGTCGATGCGCCGGGGCTCGCGATGCGCGCGCTGGTGCGCGAGCGCATCGCCGCCGAAGCGGCCGCCGCAGACGACAACCGAAGGGGACCCGAATGAGCGCCGTCGTTCTACTCGTCGAACTGAAGATGGCCGAAGGCCGGCGGGATGCCTTCATCGCCCGCGCGCAACGGCACCGCGAGCTCGTGCTTGCGAACGAGCCCGCCTGCCAGCGCTTCGACATCGTGGTCCCGGACGGCACGGAAGACGCGGTCCGGCTCTACGAGGTCTATGACGACCAGGCGGCGGTCGACCACCACATGCAGACCGACTACATGGCCGTCTACCGGGCGGATACCGCGTCGATGGTGGCGGACCGGCACATCGTGACCGCGGCGCTCGCGAACGGATAGGTCCGCGCCCGCGGCTCAGAACCGCGCGGCCCGGCGGAAATCCCGCGGTGTCGCGCCGAATTGCGCCTTGAAGCCCCGGTTGAACCAGGAGAGGTCGGAGAAGCCGTTGCGGTAGGCGATCTCGGCGATCGGCGTTCGCGCCCGCTCGGGCGCCGCGAGCTCGGACGCGACGCGCTCCAGCCGGCGTCTGAGGACGTGGCGGGAGAAGCTGTCGCCGGTCGGCTCCAGCAGCTTGTGCAGGTAGCGCTTCGAGATTCCGAACCGCGCCGCGACCGAGCCGACCGAGAGCCCCGGATCGTCGAGCCGGCTCTCGACATGCTCCAGCACCGCCGCCAGCAGCGCCGGGCGCGCGCTCCCCGGATCGACGCCGCGCCGCCGCGCCGAAGCCCCGGCGGAGAGCCGGATCAGGCTTTCCAGCAACAGCCTGCCGTCCCCGGAATCGAGCGTCCGGGCGCCCCGGTTCAGGGTGCGCGCGGCGGCGCCGATCAGCGGCCCGAGGAAAGGATGGTCGGACACCCGGCAGATCGGCGGCGCCGAGCCCCCGGGCAGCGCCTCCTCGACCAGGTCGCGCGGCAGCCAGAACGAGGCGACGCTCATGTCCGCGCCCGGCGGGTGGAAGATCCGGAACGGCAGGTCGCTGGCGAAAAGCGCGACCTGGCCCGGCGCGAGCCGCACCGACCCGTCCCGCTGCTCGATCACGCATTCGGACTCGAGCTGAAGGTTGAGGAAATAGCACTGCTCGGAGGACCGGCCGATCTGCGTCCGCGTGCGGCGCACGCGATGCGGCGTGCCCGAGACCCGGTTCACCGCGCCTTTTGCCAGCGGGATCGATTCAACCGTGGCGTCGAACGGACCCGGACGGTCGTGCTCCGGCGAGAGGTCCATGAAGGCCTCGCATACCGCCTCCCGGAAATAGGCGTAGCGGTCGGGTTCGGCGACATCGGCGGTGCGCCAGACGCCGTATCGCCGCTTGCGCGCGGCGGATGTCTCGCCGGCCTCGCGGGCCATGGCCGTTCCCTCGAGTCCCGTTCCGGTGCGCTATGGACCGAGAACGCCGCACCGCCGCCACGATAGAACGGGTGGAGAACCGACGGCAATTCTCTCTTTGCCCGGCGGTCCCTTTGGGAGGAGGCCAAGATGACGACATTCGTCCTGATCCACGGCGCCTGGCACTACGGCGCGCTCTGGGAAGAGGTGGCAAGGCCGCTGCGCGCGGCGGGCCATGAGGTCCACACGCCCACGCTCGCCGGCAACGGGCCGGGCGAGACCATCGACCGCACCGTCGGGCATGCCGATGCCGTCGCCTCGGCGGTCGACTACGTGCGCGGAGAGGATCTGAGCGATTTCGTGCTGCTCGGCCATTCCTATGGCGGGACGGTGATCTCCCGCATGGCCGAGGAGTTGCCCGACCGGGTCCGTCGCCTGATCTACTGGAACGCCTTCGTGCTCGAGGACGGCGAATCCATCGAGGCGGTGAGCCCGCCGCATTACAAGGCGCTGATGGATTCCATCGCGGAGTCGGGCGCCCACGGCCCCGGCGCGGTCAAGCTCCCCTTCCCGGTCTGGCGCGAGGCGTTCATGAACGACGCCGATCTCGCGCTCGCCGAGAAGACTTATGAGATGACCACGCCGCACCCGCTCGCGACGCTGGCCGATCCCGTTCCGCTCAAGTCCTTCCCGAACCTGCAGATCCCGCGGTCCTATCTCAACTGCACCGAGGACATCGCGATGCCGCCCGGCGAATTCGCCTGGTGTCCGCGCTTCCCCGCAAGGCTCGGGCTGTACCGTCTGGTGCAGATGCCGGGCGGGCACGAGGCGTGCTTCACCAACCCCGGCCTGCTGGCCCAGAAGATCGTCGAGGCAGGGCGGGACTGAGCTGTGTACGGCCTTGCGGCAGCCGCGCCGGGCCGCTACTCAAGGTCGCGATTACCGGAGGATCCGCCATGACCGGCGCCATCGACTCCCGCCTCGCCGAGCTCGGCATCGCGCTGCCCGACGCGCCCGCCCCGGCGGCCAACTACGTGCCCTGGGCGGTGACCGGCAACCTGGTCTTCATCTCCGGACAGGTGCCGTTGCGGGACGGCGCGCTGAGCCATGTCGGCAAGCTGGGCGACGCGTTTACGGTCGAGGACGGCCAGGCCTGCGCCCGTATCGTCGCGATCAATATCCTCGCCCAGCTCAAGGCGGCCTGCGGCGGCGACCTCGACCGGGTGAGGCGCTGCGTCAAGCTCGGCGGCTTCGTCAACGCGACGCCGGACTTCACCGACCAGCCCCTGGTGATCAACGGCGCGAGCGACCTGATCGTCGAGATTTTCGGCGAGGCCGGCAAACACGCCCGCTTCGCGGTCAGCGCCCCGTCGCTGCCGTTCGACGCGGCGGTGGAGATCGACGCGGTGTTCGAGATCGCCTGAAGGGCGGCTATTCGGCCGGGACGGTCTCCTTCGCCCGGGCCTCCCGCTCTTCCTTCTCCTTGCGCAGCCTGCCGACCGGCTCGGTGGCCCAGCCGTGCTCCGAGATGTCGAACACCACGCCGTTGATGTCCTTGTACTTCTCCTCCGCCTGCAGGCCCTCGTAGTCGCCTTCGAGCGTGTAGTAGTAGGACCCGCCGGCCTCCTCGATCTTCTTCGCCGTCGCTTCCGCGTCGTCCACGACGAAGCCGACATGGTGCATCCCGGCCCAGTCGGGGCCGTTGACGAGACCCCTGGTCCCTTCCGGGAAGTTCAGAAGCGCGACGTTCATCACCCCGTCCGACAGCATGATCACGTTGCCGAACGGCGTGTCGCCGCGGCAGACCCGCTCCATGTCGAACACGGTCTCGTAGAATTGCGCGGCCTTCTCAAGGTCGGGCACCTGAATCGCGACGTGGCGCAGCTTGGCCATCGATCCGCTCCGTGGCTGGTTGCGTGCGGCGATCTTGGCCCATCCGCGGCCGCGCCGCAACGGCAATCCGAGGTGCCTCGCACGTGCGGAGGAGGAACCAAGTTCGGGCACGAGCTCCACGCGCCTGGAGAATTACTCGACCCATGCACAAACCCGCGGCGAAGAGGCTGCGCTGTGACCAGAATCTGGGTGTGCAGGCTCATGTATTCACGATACACTAGTGGTGCTGGTGTCCCACTCTCTGTTCTTTGGGTAATGGACGATGTCTGAACAGAAGATGATTGACGAACAAATCGGCGAATTGGAGAGGAGGGCTGAATGTTTGCATTCGATATTGGAACAGGCTTCCAGGGCTTTCGTAGTCGAGTTTGCAGGCACGCCGAAGTCGGGCAAGAGCACATCCGTCGAAGCAATTAGGCATTTCTTTAGGCGGCACGGCTTTACCGTGCACGTCCTGACGGAACGAGCGGATCACTGTCCAATCCCCATGAAGGGACACCTGTTCTTTAATACTTGGTGCGCTACCAGCATGCTGGCCGAATTGCTCGAAAATGTTGACACCCCAACAGACATCATCATCGTTGATCGAGGTCTCTTCGATGCGCTAATATGGTTCCAAACTCAGGCCAAGCGTGGGGAGTTGTCGGACGATGAATTGAGCAAAATCGAGAGCTTCCTTATGATGGATCGCTGGAAGAACCTTTTTGATCTGGTGGCAGTCTTGCACGCTAGTGCTTGCACCGCGGTCAGGCGCGAAAATGAACAACGAATAACTACGCGACCTGGCAGCATCATGAACATATCGATGCTTGAAACATTGTCCGATACGGTGAACGATGCGGTTGATCACTACAGGGACAGCTTCAAGAAAATCATCGTCAAGAATACAGACGATGGTAATGTTCGGGAAGTTAATGTCGATCTTCTTGGTCAGATCCTCGATTGCTTCGAGTCTTTCGTGAATCCAGAGATACTGGTAGTTCCTATGGAAGACATGCGGGACCTTCTTTCAAGTGCGCCCAGTGCATTTTCCCCTGCTACTGAAACGAGCCAGTTACAAGAAATCATCGAATCAAAAGGGCAATACCGAAAGAGGGCCGAGGTTGAGGCGGATACATCCTTCCTTCAGATAGTCCCTTGCGGTGTCCTTGTGCACGACGGCCGAGTTTTCTTGTTTGAAAGGCACGAGAAGAATCCCAAGTCGGAACTCTACGGAACGTTCACAATTTGGCAGGGATGCCATGTGGAACGGCTGCCCGATGGAAGCCGATCACAGGACGCAGCTCTGGCTGCGCTTCAAACCAGGATCGCCCAATCATTATTCATTTCAAGACAACTCGATAGTCGGTATGTGGGATATACATGGGATCCCTCCAGCACACGAGATGGGAAACATCTGGGTCTGATCTTTCGAATGGATATTGAAAGCCCGGAGCTGGCGGAGAGCTTGAAGAAGAAGGAGTTTCGTCGAAGCAGAGGTCACAACTTGGCGGGCGACTTCACGAAAATTGAGGAGCTTGCTTCCAATATGGACGGAGTCGGGCTCGAACCATGGTCAAGAGCGGTGCTCGACAATTGCGAGGCGTTCTTGGGATGAGCAAGTACAGGCAAACGCGCTGCGCTTTCGTTGTTATCAAACTCCTGATACACAACACGGATTATTTCATATTACGACGGGACAAGGATTGGAATGACCTGAATCTAATCGGTGGCCATCAAGAAGAAAAGGACAACGGCAAGTTCAAGCGGACCGCGAGACGAGAGATGTTTGAAGAACTGAGTGCTTTGAGAGGCATGGCCGAAGTGGAGTTGAAGCCAATAACAGAACCAATTTTGTACGGTCCGGTTTGGTCAAAATCAGCCAAATGTGAATCCATATATCATCTTGCGTTTTATCTGGCGCTACTCGACACCGACCCAAACCTACTTGCAAAAACACTTTGTTCGCAATCCATGAACTATCTTGTAGAGTTTAAGTCTCTTAAGGAGGCAATGAAGCGAAAGGACGTGTCTGCATTTCTTCATCTTCTGGAATCGAAGGTGCCGGGCGGACTCGAGGCTATCCCGTACTCTTGGGGCCGTGACTTAGCGGATGTACTAAACAGCAAGATTCTGTCGAAAAGCTTTCAAAAACAATTGTCCTTGTTTCCCGAGACAATGCGCTGACTTTCTCGATTTCTCGTACACAAGACGATGTACCGATAGCGGCATTGGCTGATAGTTGCCGCTGCCGATGATGTGGCTGATTCAGGCGGCGTCTACACTATGTGTCTTAGCTGCGGTTCGATTGTTGTTAGAAGTTCTGTGGCTGATGGACAAGTCGTTGGATGAGGGTTCAATGGGCATCTTCATCCCACGCATTGGGTAGGAGACGGGAGGCGGCGCCGGGTTGCGCCCGGGGTGCCGCACCCGCTATGCAACCGGGGCAGTCTTGCGAGCGGGGGGACATCATGAAGATCGGCGTGACCATCGGCTATTCGGGCTCCAGCTTCTCGGTGCCGCCCGAAGAGCTCAAGGAGATCGAGAGCCTCGGCTACGATTCCGTCTGGACCTCGGAGGCCTACGGCTCCGACGCGCTGACCCCGGCGGCCTGGGCGCTCGCCCATACCTCGCGGATTACCGTCGGCACCGCGATCATCCAGATGGGCGCGCGCACGCCGACCGCCGCGGCGATGGCCGCGATGACGCTGCAGGCGCTGTCGGGCGACCGCTTCGTGCTCGGCATCGGCCCGTCCGGGCCGCAGGTAATCGAGGGCTGGTACGGCGTCCCCTACGGCAAGCCGCTGACCCGGACCCGCGAGTACATCGCGATAATCCGCAAGATCCTCGCCCGCGAGGCCGCGCTGGAGCACGAGGGCGAGCACTACGCCATCCCCGCGACCGGCCCGGGCACCACCGGGCTCGGCCGGCCGCTCAAGAGCATCCTGCACGCCAAGCCCGGGCTCAAGATCTTCACCGGCGCTTTCACTCCGGCCGGCGTGCGCACCGCGGCCGAGATCGCCGACGGGTTCTTCCCCGTCTTCATGAACCCCGAGCGCTTCGACCTGTTCGAGGGCGCCCTGGAGGACGGCTTCGCGGCGGCGGGCGGCGGCAAGAGCCTCGCCGGTTTCGAGATCTCCCCCTTCGTCCCCGTCCATGTCGGCGACGACCTCGATTCCTGCCGGATGGAGGTCAAGCAGCACCTCGCGCTCTATGTCGGCGGGATGGGCGCGCGGTCGAAGAACTTCTACAACGACTACGCCGTCCGGCTCGGCTATCCGGACGCGGCGGCGGAAGTGCAGGACCTCTTCCTCGGCGGCAAGCGGCGGGAGGCCGCCGCCGCGATCCCCGATTCCTTCGTCGACGACATCGCCCTTGTCGGCCCGCGCGAACGCATCCGCGAGCGCCTCTCGGTGTGGAAGGACGCCGCGGCCAAGGGCCATGTCTCCACCCTGATCGCCAACCGCTCGGATGCGGGAGCGCTCCGCGTGCTCGCCGAAGAGGTGCTGTAGGGCCGCGCCGCGATGGAGCTGACCGACGAGGATGTGCGCGAAATCCTCGATCTGATCGACCGGTCGACATTCGACTATTTCGAGATCGAGTATCGCGGACTCAAGCTCACGGTCAGCAAGACCCCCGTCGCGGCGGCGCCCGCCTTGTCCTCGATACCGGCGCCCGCGCCGGAGCCCGGGCCCGCGCCCGCCCCGCGCAAGACCCGCGATATTCCGGACGGGCTCGCCGCGATCCCGGCGCCGATGGTGGGCACCTTCTACCCCGCGCCAGAGCCCGGCGCCCCGCCCTTCGTGAGCGCGGGCGAGCGGGTCGAGCCCGACACCACCGTCGGGCTGATCGAGGCGATGAAGGTCTTCACGGCCGTGACCGCCGGTATCGCCGGAATCGTCGAGGAGGCGCTCGCCGGCAGCGCCCAGGGCGTCGAATACGGCGAGCCCCTGTTCCTGGTCCGCCCGGACGGGGGGTAGGGCGTGTCCGATTTGCCTGGAAGGATTCCTGCCCTTTCCCCCCACCGTCATGGTCGGCGAAGGCCGACCATCCACGTTTTGTTTCTTGTTTCCAGCGCCCCGAAAACTCGTGGATGGTCGGCCTTCGCCGACCATGACGACTGGAAGAGTCCGCCTCGCCCGGACGGCGGATAGCCGATGGCGGCGATCCGCTTCGTCGACACCACGATCCGCGACGGGCATCTGAGCCTCTGGGCGTCCGGCATGACCACGGGGATGATGCTCCCCGCCGTCGAGATGCTGGACAATGCCGGGTTCGACGCGATCGAGATTCTCTCCGACGGCCAGATGGGAAAGGCGGTCCGCGACCTGCGCGACGATCCGTTCGAGCGCATCCGCATGGTCGCCGAACGGGCGAAGAACACCCCGCTTCGCCTGATCGCCGGGCGCATCAACACCTTCGAATACGAGCCGCCGGAGGCGTTCGCGCTGTTCCTCGATCTCGCCGCGCGGAACGGCATCGCCGAGGTGCGGATCTCCGATCCGTGGAACGAATACGCGGGCTGGAAGCGCCGGGTCGATGCCGCGCACGCCGCCGGGCTCCGGACGATCCTCAACCTGGTCTACTCGATCTCGCCGGTCCACACCGACGCCTACTACGCGGAGCGCTGCCGCCAGGCTGCCTCGCTCGACGTGTACCGGCTCTGCTTCAAGGACCCGGGCGGGCTGCTCACGCCGGACCGCACGAAGGCGCTGGTCCCCGCGATGCTGGAGAACGCGGGCGCCACCCCGGTCGAGTTCCACACCCATTGCACCACCGGGCTCGGCCCGCACTGCGTCCTCGAAGCCATCGGGGGCGGGATGACGATCGTCAACACCGCGCTGCCGCCGCTGTCCGACGGATCGTCCAACCCGTCGACCTTCGACATCGCCGCCAACGCAAGGGCGCTCGGCCACGAGCCCGAGCTCGACCTGGACTCTCTCAAGCCCGTCACCGCGCATTTCGAGACCGTGGCGAGCCGCGAAGGCTTCCCCGTCGGCCGTCCGGTCGCGTTCGACGCCGGCCAGCACCGCCACCAGGTGCCGGGCGGAATGATCTCCAACCTCGCCTTCCAGCTCCGCAAGGTAGGGATGGAGGACCGGCTGGCGGACACGCTGGAGGAGACCGTCCGGGTCCGCGCCGAGCTCGGCTATCCGGTGATGGTGACGCCGCTCTCGCAATTCGTCGGCAGCCAGGCCGCGATCAACGCGATTACCGGGGAGCGCTACCGCGAGGTCACCGACCAGGTCATCGAATATGCGCTCGGCCATTACGGCGAGCCGGCCATCGAAGCGATGGATCCCGACATCCGGGCGCGCATTCTCGACCGCAGGCGTGCCGACGAGCTCCGAGGGCGAGACGAGCCCACCCTCGACGACCTGCGCGAGCGCTTCGGAGGACCGGGTGTGCCCGACGAGGCGATGCTGCTGCGCTGGCTGTTCGGCGCCGAGGCGGTCGAGACGCAGCGCGGCGCCGGCCCGCCGCAACCCTATCCGAGCGGCCGCCACCCGGTGGTCGAGCTGGTCGAACGCCTCACGCAACGCGAAGACAAGGCGCTGATCGCGGTCGAGCGGCCGGGCCTCTCGCTCCGGCTGGAGCGGAGCGCCCGTTAGGCCGCCGGATTGTCCCAACGGGCGGGTTCACCCTATCTTGCAGGTTCATCCGGGCGCCCGCTCCGGGACCGCTCGGACCCGGCAAGGCCGATCCCGCATAGACCAAAGGGGGAGTGTGGGGACACATGACCGAACGTGCTCGGCACATGCATAAGGGACTACCCCGGAAGCAGGGGCTCTTCGACCCGCGCAACGAGCACGACGCGTGCGGGATCGGTTTCGTGGCGGACATAGGGAACCGCAAGAGCCACCGGATCGTCGATCAGGGCCTGCAGATCCTCGAAAACCTTACCCATCGCGGTGCGGTGGGCGCGGACCCGCTGGCCGGCGACGGGGCGGGCATCCTCATCCAGATGCCGGATGCCCATCTGCGCGCGGTCTGCGGCGACATCGGAATCGACATTCCGCCGCCGGGCGATTACGCCGTCGGCATGCTGTTTCTGCCGCGGGCCGGGGAGCCGCGGGCGGACTGCATTCGCATCGTCGAGCGGCTGGTCGAGGCGGAAGGACAGCATGTGCTCGGCTGGCGCGACGTGCCGGTCGACAATTCGGGGCTGGGCGAAAGCGTCGTTCCGACCGAACCCTTCGTTCGCCAGGTCTTCGTCGGCCGCGGCGACAACTGCGCCGACCGGGATGCGTTCGAGCGCAAGCTGTTCGTCATTCGAAAACAGGCGGAGCACCGGGTCGACGCGCTGGGCGAGGCTTGCGACGACTTCTACATGCCATCCCTCTCGTCACGCACGATCATCTACAAGGGGATGCTGCTGGCGCATCAGGTCGGCGAGTACTATCTCGACCTCCGGGACGAGAGGATGGTCTCCGCGCTTGCCCTGGTTCACCAGCGCTTTTCCACCAACACGTTTCCGTCGTGGCGGTTGGCCCATCCCTACCGGATGATCTGCCACAACGGCGAGATCAACACGCTGCGCGGAAATATCAACTGGATGGCGGCGCGCCGGCATCTCATGAAGTCGGAACTCCTGGGTGACGATCTCGACAAGCTGTGGCCGCTGATCGCCGAGGGCCAGTCGGACTCGGCGAGCTTCGACAACGCGCTGGAGTTGCTGGTGCGGTCGGGCTATTCGCTGGCCCACGCGATGATGATGCTGATCCCGGAGGCGTGGACCGGCAATCCGCTGATGGACGAACGACGCCGCGCATTTTACGAATACCATGCGGCGCTGATGGAGCCGTGGGACGGTCCGGCCGCCGTGGCGTTTACCGACGGCCGCCAGATCGGCGCGACCCTGGACCGCAACGGGTTGCGGCCCGCGCGCTACGTCATCACCGACGACGACCTGGTGGTGATGAGTTCGGAAGTCGGCGTCCTTCCGATCGATGAGAGCCGCATCGTCAAGAAATGGCGCCTGCAACCGGGCAAGATGTTGCTGATCGACCTCGAACGGGGCTGCATCGTCGACGATGACGACATCAAGGCGCACCTGTCCTCGGCACGGCCCTACCAGGAATGGCTCGACCGCACCCAGATCGTGCTGGAGGACCTGCCGGCGACCGACATCCCGGTCGCGCGGCCCGACCGGCTGACGCTTCTCGATCGCCAGCAGGCCTTCGGCTACACCCAGGAAGACCTCAAGTTCCTGATGTCCCCGATGGCACTCACCGGACAGGAAGCCGTCGGCTCGATGGGCACCGACACCCCGATATCGGCGCTGTCGTCGCGACCCAAGCTGCTCTATTCCTATTTCAAGCAGATCTTCGCCCAGGTCACCAACCCGCCGATCGATCCGATCCGCGAGGAGCTGGTGATGTCGCTCCTGTCCCTCATCGGCCCGCGGCCCAACCTGCTGGGCATCGACGACACGACGCCGCAGAGGCGTCTCGAGGTCCGCCAGCCGGTGCTGACGAACCGGGACCTGGAAAAGGTCCGTTCGATCGGCGAGATCGCGGACAACGCGTTCAGGACCGTTACCCTCGACCTGACCTATCCCGCGGCGGACGGTGCCGAGGGCATGCGCGCCGCGCTCGATGCGGTTTGCGGCCAGGCGGAGCGGGCGTGTCAGGACGGCTACAACATCCTGGTGCTCAGCGACCGAGCGATCGGCCGCAATCGCATCGCCATCCCGGCGCTGCTGGGCACCTCGGCGGTCCACCACCACCTGGTGAGGACGGGGCTTCGGAACTTCCTCGGCCTGGTCGTCGAGACCGGAGAGGCGCGCGAGGTCCATCATTTCTGCGCCCTGGCCGGCTACGGCGCCGAGGCGATCAACCCCTATCTCGCCTTCGAGACCCTCGCGGCGCTGCGCGACGAACTGCCGGAGAAGCTGAGCGACCGCGACCTCTACCGGCGCTACATCAAGGCGATCGACAAGGGCATCCTGAAGGTGATGTCCAAGATGGGCATTTCGACCTACCAGTCCTATTGCGGCGCGCAGATCTTCGACGCGGTCGGCCTCGACGAGGGCTTCGTCGAGCAGTACTTCACCGGCACGGCGAGCACCATCGGCGGGGTCGGGCTGGCGGAGGTCGCGCGGGAGACCGTCGAACGCCACCGGCTCGCCTACGGCGACGCGCCGGTCTATCGCAACGCGCTCGATCCGGGCGGCGAATACGCCTACCGCCTGCGCGGCGAGGAACATTACTGGACGCCCGACACGATCACCCACCTGCAACACGCCGTGCGCGGCGAACTGCCGGACAAGTATCGCGTCTTCGCCGAGCAGGTGAACGATCAGGATCGCCGGATGATGACCGTCCGGGGCCTGTTCGAGCTGATCCCGGCGGAGACGCCGGCGCCCCTCGACGAGGTCGAACCGGCGGGTGAAATCGTCAAGCGGTTCTCGACCGGGGCGATGTCCTTCGGTTCGATCTCGCGCGAGGCGCATTCGACCCTGGCCGTCGCCATGAACAGGATCGGCGGCAGGTCGAACACCGGCGAGGGCGGCGAGGAGCCGGACCGCTTCGAGCCCATGCCCAACGGCGATTCCATGCGCTCGGCGATCAAGCAGGTGGCCTCGGGCCGGTTCGGCGTGACCGCCGAATATCTTGTCAATTCCGACGTGATGCAGATCAAGATGGCCCAGGGCGCCAAGCCCGGCGAGGGCGGCCAGCTGCCGGGGCACAAGGTGGACGCGGTCATCGCCAAGGTGCGGCATTCGACGCCCGGTGTCGGCCTGATCTCGCCGCCGCCGCATCACGACATCTACTCTATCGAGGATCTCGCCCAGCTCATTTACGACCTGAAAAACACCAATCCGGACGCCGACGTCTCGGTGAAACTGGTCTCCGAGGTCGGGGTGGGAACGGTGGCGGCGGGGGTCTCGAAGGCGCGTTCCGATCATGTGACCATTTCGGGGTTCGAAGGCGGCACCGGAGCCAGCCCGCTGACGTCGATCACCCACGCCGGCTCGCCGTGGGAGATCGGGCTCGCCGAGACCCACCAGACGCTGGTGCTCAACCGGCTGCGCGGCCGCATCGCGGTCCAGGTCGACGGCGGTCTCCGGACGGGACGCGACGTCGTCGTGGGCGCGCTGCTCGGCGCGGACGAGTTCGGCTTCTCGACCGCGCCGCTGATCGCCGCGGGCTGCATCATGATGCGCAAGTGTCATCTCAATACATGCCCGGTCGGCGTCGCGACCCAGGATCCCGAGCTGCGCAAGCGGTTCACCGGCACGCCGGAGCACGTGATCAATTATTTCTTCTTCGTCGCCGAAGAGGTGCGCGAGCTGATGGCGCTACTTGGTTTCCGCCGCTTCGCGGACATGATCGGCGAGTCCCAACATCTCAACCAGCGCCGCGCGATCGAGCATTACAAGGCGAAGGGAATCGACCTGTCGCGGCTTCTCGCCAGGCCCGACGCCCCGCCAGGCGTGGCCACCCATAACAGCGAGCGCCAGAACCACCATCTGGAAGAAATCCTCGACCGCCGGTTGATCGAATTGGCGCGGCCGGCGCTGACCGAACGCCGGCCGGTCCGCATGGAGATGCCGATCCGCAATACCGACCGCACGACGGGCGCGATGCTGTCGGGCGAGGTCGCGAAGCGTTTCGGCCATGCCGGCCTGCCCGAAGATACGATCGGCGTGACGTTCCGAGGCACGGCCGGCCAGAGCTTCGGCGCGTTCCTCGCCAGGGGCGTCGCCTTCGAGCTGATCGGGGAAGCCAACGACTATACCGGCAAGGGCCTGTCGGGAGGCCGCTTGGTGGTCTACCCGCCGCCCGAGAGCGCGATCGTCCCCGAGGACAGCATCGTCATCGGGAACACCGTCCTCTACGGCGCGATCGCCGGAGAATGCTATTTCCGCGGGGTCGCGGGCGAGCGCTTCGCGGTGCGCAATTCGGGCGCCGTCGCGGTGGTCGAAGGCGTCGGCGACCATGGCTGCGAATACATGACCGGCGGCATCGTGGTGTGTCTCGGCCACACGGGGCGCAACTTCGCCGCCGGCATGAGCGGCGGCATCGCCTATGTCCTCGACGAGGTGGGCGATTTCGAGCGCCGCTGCAACCTTGCCATGGTCGAGCTCGAACCCGTCAAGGCGGAGGACGAGTCGCTCGAGCGCCTGGCGCATCAGGGCGGGGATCTCGAAGCCCACGGACTGGTCGACGTGATGCGGGACATGACCCGCTTCGACGCCGAACGCCTGAAGAGCCTCGTCGAAAAGCACGTCCATTACACCGGCTCCGCGCGCGGCCGGCGGATTCTGGAGAGCTGGGACTCCCACTTGCCGCAATTCGTCAAGGTGATGCCCGTCGACTATTACCGCGCGCTGCGGGAGATGGAGCTCGCCCAGCCGGCCGATCCCGCGGCGCTGCTGGTGGAGAGCCGCTGAACCATGGGCAAGGTTACGGGGTTTCTCGAATTCGACAGGCACGAGCAGCGCTACGCGCCAGTGGCCGACCGCGTCCGCCACTTCAACGAGTTCCTGATACCGCTGGACGAAAGCACGCTGCGGCAGCAAGGCGCGCGCTGCATGGATTGCGGCATCCCGTTCTGCCACACGGGCTGCCCGGTCGACAACATCATCCCCGACTGGAACGACCTCGTTTACCGCGACCGGTGGCGGGAAGCGATCGAGGTGCTGCACTCGACCAACAACTTCCCCGAATTCACCGGCCGTATCTGCCCGGCGCCCTGCGAGGAAGCCTGCACGCTGAACATCGACGACGCGCCGGTGACGATCAAGGCGATCGAATCCGCCATCGCCGATCGCGCCTGGCAGGAGGGGTGGGTGGCTCCCGACATCCCCGCCGCCAGGACCGGCAAGCGCGTGGCCATCGTCGGTTCGGGTCCCGCGGGGATGGCCTGCGCGCAACAGCTGGCGCGCGCCGGGCACGACGTCACGCTGTTCGAGAAGAACGCCAAGCCGGGCGGGTTGCTCCGCTACGGCATTCCGGACTTCAAGATGGCAAAGCACTATATCGACCGGCGCGTCAGCCAGATGGAGGCGGAAGGCGTGTCGTTCCGCACCGGCACGCATGTCGGGGTCGACCTGGAGACAGGAGAGCTCGTCCGGGATTACGACGCCGTGGTTCTGGCGGGCGGGTCGGAGAAGGCGCGCGACCTGCCGGTCGAGGGAAGGGACTTGCGCGGCGTCGAATTCGCGATGGACTTCCTGCCCCAGCAAAACCGGCGCATCGGCGGCGAGCCGCTCGGCGAGGTGGAGGAGATTTCCGCCGCCGGCAAGCATGTCGTCGTCATCGGCGGCGGCGATACCGGTTCGGATTGCATCGGGACGTCGTTCCGCCAGGGCGCGGTCTCGGTGACGCAGCTCGAGATCCTGCCCATGCCGCCGGAGAAGCCCGACAAGGCCACCTCCTGGCCGCTGTGGCCGCTGCGGCTGCGCACTTCCTCGTCGCAGGCGGAGGGAGCGGGCCGCGACTGGAGCGTCGGGACCAAGCGCCTATCGGGCGCCGACGGGGCGGTCTCTACCCTCCACGCCGTCCGGCTGGACCAACGAATGCAGGAAATCTCCGGAACCGGGTTCGAACTGAAGGCGGAGCTCGTACTGCTTGCAATGGGTTTCGTCCATCCGGTCCATGAAGGCATGGTGGACGAGTCTGGAGTGGAGCTGGACGCACGGGGAAACGTCCTCGCCGATACCGACAACTACGCCACCACGCAGCCCAAGGTGTTCGCCGCGGGCGACATGCGCCGGGGCCAGTCGCTCGTGGTCTGGGCCATCCGCGAGGGCCGGCAATGCGCCCGCGCCGTAGACGAGTTCCTGACGGGTTCGTCGTCACTGCCGCGATGAAGCGGGCGTGGCATCGCCCCGACGGCGGCGGGGACAAGCTACCGCCGAAGCCTGCGGTACATTTTTGCGCCGCCGGGGCCACGGTCTCGATCTCGGCGCCCGGAAGAAGGGCGGCGAACCCGCTTCCCGTCTCGCTGAAATCGGTCGCCGGAAGCCGGGTCTCCGGGGCGCCGGGGCCACCTCAAGGACATTGAGGAGCGGCAAGACCTCCGACCGCGAAAACTTGAAGCCGCGTTGTGCGCTCGCGACGACCCAGGCAATGCCGGCAATCGCGAATGATTTCTTCCCGACGGCCCTGAGGAGGGCTTGTCGACGGCGGCTGGAATTTATACCGGCGCCGGTGCGGGCCCCCTGAGGCCCGACAGGTTCAGGCGGCCTTCTTCATTCTTTCCACTCTCGGTGTCTTGGGCTTCGGCAGGCATCGGGCGAGGACGCTGGCGGGTGTCCCGCCCTTCATGCCCCGGCCCGGTGACGTACGAATAGCCCCCGCGGCCCGCGTTGACAGGTGCCGGCCCCTATGTTGAGCTTTTTTCGCCCCATTCAGAGAGGAAACGACGATGAACAGAAGAAATATTACAGCTTTCCTCGCCACCACGGTCCTCTTGCCGGTCCTTTTCGCGGCATCCGCGCAGTCCGCCGACGAAAAGGTCATCCGGGTTCCCTATCTGACCAATTTCACCGGGCCAAGCGCACCGTTCAGCCTCCGGGTGTGGCGCGGCGCCGAGATCGCGATGAACGAAATAAACGCCAAGGGCGGCGTTCGCGGCGGTCACAAGCTGGAGCTCTACAAGATCGACAACCGCTCGGAGACGCAGACCGCGCTCACCGAATACCGGCGTGCCTGCGCCGACAAGTCGGTGCCCGTGTTCGTCGCCGCGGTGGGGTCCAAGGACGTGCTCGCGCTCTACGAGGTCGCCAAGACCTGCAACATGGCGACCTTCGCGACGACCTCGGGCTCGCACTGGGTCTATCCCGACAACGGCAAGTGGATATACCGCTACCTTCCCGTCCCGTCGCTGGTGCTGCCCGTCCTCTACCAGCGTCTGAAGGACGAATTCGGCGTCAAGACGGCGGCGATGGCGGTCGAGATCGACAACCCGTTCGCGGTCAACAACGCCAAGCGCGCGCGCGAATATCTTAAGCGGCTCGGCATCGAGATCGTCCTGGAGGTCGATTCCAAGCTCCACGAGACGAATTTCTCCGCCCAGGTGTCGGCGATCCGCGCGGCCAAGCCGGACCTCGTCATCCTCAGCCACAACTCCGACGCGGGCGGGCGGTTCGTCCGCCAGCTCCGCGAAAGGGGCGTCAAGATGCCGGTCTCCGATACCGGCTATACCGTGGCCGGCAGGGATTTCTGGGAGAATTCCAAGGGCAGGGGCGTGGGCGCGATCAGCTCCTCGATCTACACCTCGTCCGACACCAGGCCGATCGTGCGGGACTGGATCGGCCTCTGGCGCAAGACCACCGGCAAGGCGGACCGCGATCCGGGCGCCTACGAGACGGCCTCCTACGATTCGATCCAGGTCCTCAAGCGCGTGCTCGATTCCGCCGCCTCCCTGTCGCGCGAGGACATCGCCAAGGCCTTCATGACCGTGCAGGGCGTCGAGACGATCAGCGGCACGGTGTCCTATCGCACCGACTCGCTGCCCGACATTTTCCGCTCCGAGCCGATCCTCGTGCAGATCGGGGAGAACGGCCGGCTCGGGCGCTGGGGGGTGAAGGCCAGGTAGGGCTTTCGCCGAGAGGTCGGGGGCTCCGGCGGGAATTCACCCGTTCCGGTCCGGATCGCGGCCGGCGCCCCCCGACCCCGCCGGCGGCCGCGACGCCGCGGCGGCGATCCGGCGCAGATCCTCGACCGTTCTCTTCCTCGGCGTGCCGACCGGCATGAGGCCGCCCGGGCGGAATACCAGCACCACCACGATCGTCAGCCCGTAGAGCATCAGCCGGTAGCCGGGCTCGTCCGTGGTGGTCAGCCAGGGCACGAAGTAGACGAAGGCGCCGCCGGCTACCGTGCCCCAGAACGTTCTCATCCCCCCGAGGAGGACGCCGAGCAGCAGGATGAAGGTCAGGTTGAGGCTGAACTCCGGCGGCGCGATGATGGTTACCCGGTGCGCCCAGAGATTGCCGCCCACACCGGTGATGAAGCCGGCGACCGACCAGGCGAGCATCTTGGTGCGGGCGACGTTGACGCCCATCGCGCCGGCCACCACTTCGCTCTCCCGGACGGCGAGGAAGGCGAGCCAGAAGCGGGATTTCTCCAGCCGCCACAGCCCGAAGATCACCACCGCGACGACGATCAGCACCGTGTCCCACTCCGACCGCAGCGGGAATCCGTGGAGCCCCAGCGCCCCACCCAGATAGTCGGCGTTCAGCCACAGGGTCACCAATGCCTCGCCGACCGCGAAGGTCGCGATGGCGAGGTAGAAACCCGATAGCCGGGCGCCGAGGAGGTAGTAGTAGCCGAGCCCGGCGATAAGCCCCGCGATGCCCGACAGGGGCAGGGAGGGCCAGAACGGCACCCCCAGCTTGACCACCAGTATCCCCGTCGCATAGGCGGCGATCCCGACCAGCCCCGCATGCCCCAGGGAGTACTGCCCGGCCGCGAACAGCACGAACAACCCGAGCGCGCTGACGAGATAGACGCAGTAGTCGACGAACAGGTCGAGCAGGAACGCCCAGGTGACGGTGGAGTAGTGCAGCAGCAGCGCCCGGGCGGTCGCGTCCCAGTCGATCCCGAGAAAACCGGGTGCCGTGGTTTCCACCTCCTAGATCTCCCGCACCACGCGGCTCTGCTCGCCGAACATGCCGTGCGGCCGCACCAGCAGGATCAGCACCATCGCGCAATAGGCGATGACATCGCGATAGGTCGACCCGCCCAGCCCGACCGCCATGGTCTCCACGATGCCGAGGACCAGACCGACATAGAGCGCGCCCCGCATATTGCCGATCCCGGCGACGATCAGGACGACGATCCCCTTGAGCCCGAGCAGGGTGCCGACGAAGGGGTAGGTGGACCCGAAGGTGGCGGCGTTGAGAATCCCCGCGAGCCCGGCGAGCGCGCCGCTCACGGCGAAGCCGAGCACGGTGACGCGGTCGATGTTGATGCCGACGCATCTGGCGATGTCGGGGCTCTGCGCCAGCACCCGGATCGCCCGGCCCCAGCGGGTTCGGGTCAGGAACCAGACCATGCCCAGCATCACCCCGACCGAAAGCGCGATGAGGAAGACCTGGAAGTCCGAGATCTCGATGGTCCAGGCGATTCGGTAATAGGTCGGATCGAACGGCCGGGGCACGTTCTGCGCGTGCCCGTTGGTGAGAACGTGCACGAGGTTCTCGAGAAAGACCGCGGCGCCCAGCGTCGCCACCTTGGTATTCCACCAATGGCCGCGCAGCGGGCGGACGGCGGCGCGCTCGATCGCCAGACCCGTCGCCATCGCGACGAATATCCCGGTCCCCGCGGCGAGCCAGAAATTGTCGATGCCGAGGTAATAGACCAGCAGCAGCCCGTAGGAGCCCACCATCAACGTCGCGCCATGCGCCAGGTTGAGGACGTTCATGGTGCCGAAGACGAGGTTGAAGCCGATCGCCACTATGGCGTAGAGCGCGCCCGTGGCGACGCCGATGAAGACCAGCTCGGCCAGGTAAGCCGACATCAACCCTCCCGCCCGGCGCTAGCTGCCGAGATAGGCATCCTTCAGGCGCTCCATCTCGGCGACCTCGTCGCTGGGGCCGCTGAATTCGATGCCGCCGATGCGCATCACATAGGCGCGGTCGGCGATCTCCAGGGCCTTTCTCACGTTCTGCTCCACCATGAGGATGTCGATGCCGTCCTCGCGGCATATGCGCGCCAGCATGCCGAACACGTCGTTCAACATGATCGGCGACAGGCCGAGCGAGGGCTCGTCGAGCAGCATGAGCCTGGGCCCCGACATCAGGCCGCGGGCGATGGCGAGCTGACGCTGTTCGCCGCCCGACAGCGACGAGGCGAGCTGCCGCGCGCGCGCGGCGAGCAGGGGAAACCGGTCGAGCAGCTCGTCCACCCGCCGCCCGACCGCGCGCCGGTCGTCGAGCAGGTAGAGCCCGCCGACGAGGAGGTTTTCCTCCACCGTCATCCGCGGAAGCACGATCTGCGCCGACGGCACGTTGGCGATGCCGAGCCGGGCGAGGTCGTGCGTGGGCAGGCGGGTGATCTCCCGGCGGACGCCGCCGGCGAGATAGTCCACCCGGCCCGCCGACGGCCGGACCAGGCCCATGATGGCCTTCAGCACGCTGGTCTTGCCTGCGCCGTTCGGCCCGAGCAGCGCGACGATCTCGCCCCGGTTCACCCGGAGCGAGACATCCGTCGCCGCGACCACCGGGCCATAGCCGATCTCGAGGCCGCGAACCTCGAGCACCGGGATGCCGGCGGGTGGGTCGCTAGGTTCCAAGATAGGCCTCGATGACCGCGGAGTTGTCGCGGACCGCCGCCGGCGTGCCGTCGGCGATCTTGCGCCCGTGGTTCAGCACCACCACCCGCTCGGCGATCCGCATGACGACGGACATCTTGTGCTCGATGAAGATCATCGTTTTGCCGCGCGCGGTGATCTGCCGCTCGATCAGGTCGAGCGTCTCGCCGATCCATACCGGGTTCATGCCCTGGGTCGGCTCGTCCATCAGCACGATCTCGGGCTCCACCGAGAGCACCCGAATCAGCTCGAGCATGCGCTGTTCGCCCAGCGAGCAGGTGTTGGGGTAGTCGTGCCGGCGCGGATAGAGCCGGCCGCCGCCGATCTCGGCCAGCAGCGTGTTGGCGCGGTCGCGCACCCTTTCGCGTTCTTCCCGCTCTCCCCGGTCGAAGGCGAGGGTGTGAAACAGCGTGCTCGTGCTGCCGGTGAACTGGGGCAGCTCGCAATTCTGCAGGATCGTCAGGTTGTTGAACAGCCGCGCGCTCTGAAAGGTTCTCGCTATTCCGCGGCGGACCACGCGATGCGGCTTCCAGCCCATGATCTCCGTGCCGTCGAAGACCACCGAACCGCCATCCGCGGCGAGCAGACCGGATATGATGTTGAACAGGGTGGTCTTGCCCGACCCGTTCGGGCCGATCATGCCGACCGTCTGCCCCTTGCCCGCCTCGAAGCCGACCCTGTCCAGCGCGACGAGGCCGTCGAAGGATTTGCTTACGCCGGAGACTCTGAAAAACGCGCTGTCCATATCCTGTCCCGCCGACAGTTTCCCCGCTTGCGTCCTAGGCCTGGAACGCGGCCATGGTCTCATCGGCGCCGGTCACGAGTCCATCGACCGCGACCGCGCCGCATCCTTCCCCGCGCACGACGAGGGGGTTGATTTCCGCCTCCGCCACCGACCGGTGGAGCGCCAGGCGCGACATCGCGACGATGGCGCGGACCAGTGCCGCCACGTCTCCCTTCGGCCCGCCCCGATAGCCGGTCAGGAGAGCGAGACCTTTCACCTGCCCTACCATGTCAAAAGCGGTCTCGGGGGTCACCGGCGCGACCGCGAAGACGCTGTCGTCGTAGATCTCGGCCATGACCCCGCCGGCCCCCAGCATCGCGAGCGGCCCCGCCACCGGGTCGCGCCGGTATCCGACGATCGCCTCCACGCACCCCTCGATCATTGCCTGCACCAGCACGCCCTCGAGACGGGCCTCCGGGGCCCGGGCGCGGACCTCGTCCACGATCAGGCCGTATTCCCGGGCCGCGGAGTCGGAATCGGCGATGCCAAGCCGCACACCGCCCAGCTCGGTCTTGTGCGCTATGTCGGGCGATGCGATCTTCAGCGCCACCGGAAAGCCGATCCGCTGCGCATTTCGCGACGCCTCCGCCGGATCGTGCGCCACCGCGCGGGAAGCGGCCTCGATCCCGAGCGCCTCGAAGAAAGCAAGCGCATCCGTTTCCGTCAGGGTGCCCCGGATCGCGGGCGGCTCGGCCGCGCCCGGCCGCGCATCGTCCGGGGAGGGCCGGGGCGCCCTCCACGACAGCAGCCCGCGCAGCGCTTCGGCGCAGGCCTCGGCCGAGCGGAAGGCCGGAATGCCCGCGCGCGTCAGCCTGCGCTGCGAAGCCGCCGCCTCCGGCACCAAATAAACCAGCAGCGGCTTTTCGCGCCTCGCCCAGGCGGTCAGGGGCTCGACCGCGAGCTCCGGGTGGAACTGCGCCGACGACCCGACGACCATGACTACCGCGGACACCTCCTCCGACCCGAACAGATCGCCAATCACAGCGCTGACGATCTCCGGCCTCGCCCCGGCCAGCGTCAGGTCGACCATGTGACGCTGGTTATGGGCGATGCCGAGACGCCGCAGCCGTTCGACGGTCCCCGGCGGCGGGTCCACGACGCCCACGCCGGACTGCGCCAGGCTGTCGATCACCATCGTGCCGCCGCCGCCGGTGGTGGTGGCGACCGCCACCCCGCCGGCCGCATCGGGCGCGCGCGGATGGCGGCCGGCGAACAGCCGGGGCGACTCGACGAAGCTCTCGAACATCCGGAGCTGGGCGATCCCGTGATCCGCGAGGAAGGCGGCGATCGCCTTCTCCGACGTGGTCAGCGCGCCGGTATGGGTCGCGGCGATGCGCCGTCCTGGCTCGGAGCGGCCGATTTGGCAGGCAATGACCGGTTTGCCGATGCGCGCGGCCCTTTCCGCGAAGCCGATCAGGAGGTCCCGCCGCCGCAGCGTCTCCAGGAAGAGCAGGATCGTTTCCGTCCCGTCGTCGTCGAGCAGGAGGGAGCCGACTTCGCCCACCGACAGGTCGGCCTCGTTGCCCACCGAGACCAGCTTCGAGAACCCGGTATCGCGCGCCTCGCCGTGCGACAGGATCGCGCCGATCAGGCTGCCGCTCTGGGAGACCACCGCGGTGCCGCCCGGGGTGAGCGCGGGCAACTCCAGCACCGCGTTGGCGCTGAGCCCGAGTCCCGACGCCGGGTTGATCAGGCCGATGCTGTTCGGCCCGAGGATCCGCACGCCCGATTCGCGGGCGACGGCGACCATCCGGTCCTGCCGGCGCGCGCCCTCGGCGCCGGTTTCCGCGAAGCCGCCCGCCAGGATCGTCGCGCACCGCACCCCGGCGGCGCCGCAGGACCGAACGGTCGAGCAAATGGTCTCCGGCGCCGCGACCATGATGAAGGCATGGTCGACGGGCCGGCCGATATCCTCCAGCCGCGGATAGCATCTTAGCCCGCCGATCTCGTCATGGCGCGGGTTTACCGGGTGGATGGCGCCGCGATAGCCGTGTTTGGTGAGAAATTTGAGCGGCCTGCCGTTGGGCTTCGAGACATCCGCCGATGCCCCCACCAGCGCAATGCTTCCGGGGTCGAACAGCGCCGTCGCCAGATCGTCCGACACGGGAGGCGGGCTTCAGGCGCGCGGCCGCGGCGGGCGCTGCGGGAAGCGCCTGTCGAACACGTGCTCGGCGATCCGGTTGCGCATCATTTCCGTCGACCCGCCGGCAATCTGCCACCCGCGGCATTTCCGGAAACAGTATTCGACCAGCGTCTCGGTCGAATACCCCACCCCGCCCATCACCTGCATCGCCTCGTTGCAGATCGCGAACCCCGCGTCGTTGCAAAACGCTTTTGCGACCGACGTTTCAGGCGCGCTCGGGAAACCGCGATCCGCATTGACCGCGGCGCGATACAATAGCAAGCGCGCCGCGTCGATCTTTATCTTCATTTCCGAAAATTTCCACTGGATACCCTGGAATTCGCAAATCGGCCGCCCGAACTGAACCCTGTCGATGGCGTATTCGCGCGCCTTGCCGAAGGCAAATTCCCCGAGTGCAAGAGAACGTGCCGCGTTGCCGATCCTCTCGGCGTTGAAACCGGCGATCTGCTTGCGGAACCCACCCGGCCCGAGAATGACGTTTTGCGCCGGAACGTAGGCGGAGTCGAAATGAAGCGCGCACCAATCCTCGCCGTTGAGATATTGCGATGGATTGCCGAGATAAAATCCCTCCGTACCCCGTTCCATAAGCACCGAACCGATGCCGTCGACCCCGTCGCCGAAACGCACATAGACGAGGAACAGGTCCGCATCCCGCGAGTTGCTGGTAAACACCTTGCCGCCATCGATGCGAAACCCGTCCCCGTCGGGGCGCGCCGTCGTCGTCAGATCGGTCACCGCCGACCCGGCATCCGGCTCCGTCATCCCGAGCGCCAGGATGCTGCTGCCGGTCAACAGCGCGGAAAGATATTTTTCCTTGAGGGCGGGGCCGGCATATTCGGCGAAGGTGCGGAGCGGGCCGAAATTGCCCGATTGCACGACATCGGCGCTGCGCGGGCAGCTTTGCGCCACCTGTTCGATCGCGATGACCGCGTCCATCAGCGTGCCGCCCTGGCCGCCATCCTCCTCGCGGACGGTAATTCCCATCAGCCCGTGATCCGCGAACAGCTTCGCGACGTCGCGCGGATATCCCGGATGGTGCGCCCGTTCCAGCGCGCCGTCCGCCAGGTGCCGTTCCGCGATACCGCGGACCGAGTCCCGGAAAATCCGTTGTTCTTCCGTTAACCGAAAGTCCATGAAGACGCTCCGCCGGGCAAATTGCGCGCACGCGGGAAGCCGCCGCGGGTAATTACCCTATAACGATTCGGCAGTCGCGCACAACCGACGGGCGGATGAACCGGCGGGCCGCGGTTTGACAACCTGCGGGCCCGGTGGCACTGTCGGTTTGCGGCAATTTCAATCTGCTGAGTCGGAGCCCCGCTTCAACGTGATCCGGTATATCGACATCGGCGGAATTCGAACCCGTTACAGGGAAGCCGGGAACGGCCCGCCGCTCGTCCTCGTCCATGGCGGCGCGATCGGCACAGGGTCGTCCTGCGATGTTTTTTCAAGAAACATCGCCGCTCTGTCGGAGAGTTTTCACGTTTACGCGGTCGACAAGATCGGCCAGGGCCACACCGGTAATCCGCTCAGAGATGCCGATTATACGGTCGATTGCATGACCGCTCACGTGCATGATTTTATCCGTGCGTTAAAACTCGAGGACGTTTTCCTGATCGGCCAGTCCCGGGGCGCGTTCAACTGCGCCTCCATCTGCGTCGACGACCCGGAACTGGTGAAGGCGCTCGTCATCTGCAACAGCGCCTCGATGGTTCCCGGAGTTGCCGCGATACCGGCATACAGCAAGGCGGTGCGCGCCGACCGGTCCCACGCGGCCGGAACCATGGAGTGGATACGCTACCGGACCGCGAAGATGGCGTTTTCCGAAGACGCGTTCGACGATGCCTATTTCGATGAATGGCTCTCGGTCTATCGCCTCCCGAAATCGGTGCAGGCGCGCGAACGGCTCGAATCGTTGCAGACCGCGCAGTTCGAGCCCAGCGTCGATGCGGCGAAGGAGGCGCTGTTCGCGCGAATCCGGGCGGGCGGGCTGACCGCGCCGGTGCTGATCCACTGGGGCTCGGACGACCGCTCCGCGCCGCTGGCACCCGACGGGCTCGCGGTGTACGACCTGCTGGATCACGGTGCCGCCGAGGTTTCGCTGCACGCCGTAAACGGGGCCGGGCATTTCGCCTTCCGGGAGAAGGCCGCTTCGTTCAACGCCCTGGCGGCGGCGTTCTTCCGGGGGCGTTCCGAAGGGGAATCCGCATGAGCTTCACCGACCCTTCCCTTGCGGCCCTGTTCAGGCGGGAATTCGAGTGGTGCAAGGTCGCCCCGGAGGAGAGCGCGGTGATCCTGATGGAGGCCGACTCCCGGGTCCACTACGCCCAGGCCGCCCAGGCCGCGCTGGCCGCCATCGGCGCGCGCTCGATCCAGGTCATGCTGCCGAGCGGGACCGGACCGCAGACCGGAACCCCCAGCATCGAGCGCGGCTCGACCTCGGTGGTGCTGAACGGCTACCCGGAGGCGACGGAGCTGCTCAAGAGCGTCGACTTCGTCGTCGACCTCACCCTCGGCGGGCTGATCCACTCCGATCAGCGCGCCGAGATCCGCGGCAGCGGCACCCGCATCCTGCTGATCAAGGAGCCGCCCGACGCGCTGGCGCGGCTGATCCCGACGGAGGAGCGGCGGGAGCGGATCGACCGCGCCGTCGCCCGGCTCGGGAGGGCCGCCGAGATGACGGTCGCCTCGCCCTCCGGCACCGAGTTCCGCGTCGATCTGCGCGACAGCCGGGTGCAGGGCGCCTACGGGTTTTGCGACAAGCCCGGCGGGTCCGCCACCTGGGCGACCTGCGCCGTGCTCGCTTATCCCAGATCGCTGGCGGTCAGCGGCGATGTGGTGCTGGCCAGCGGCGACATCGTGTTCCCCTTCTACCGCTATGTGCAGGACCAGGTGACGCTCCGCTTCGACGAGGGCTTCGTCGTCGAGGTGATCGGCCGCGGCCTCGACGCCGAGCTGATCCGCGACTATTTCGAGCGCTGGGACGACCCCAACGCCTACGGCATTTCGCATGTCGGCTGGGGGCTGCACGAACGGGCGCTGTGGGACGCGCTCGCGTTCTATCCCAGGGAGGAGGCCTCGGGCGTCGACGGAAGGAGCTTCGAGGGCAATTTCCTCATCTCGACCGGGCCCAACTACGCCGCCGGGCGGCACTCCAAATGCCATTTCGACATCCCGATGCGGCGTTGCACCATCCATCTTGACGGCGAGCCGGTTGTCGTGGACGGCAGGGTCGTGGACGGCTTCCGGGGAGACCCGCAATGAAATTCGCGCCGTTCGTGAACATCCAGTGCCGCGAAGGGCACGACTACCCGGCGGTGTATCGCGCGCGGATGGACGAGTGCGTTCTCGCCGAGGAGCTCGGCTTCGATGCCTTCTGGCTGGCCGAGCATGCGTTCGTCGAGCACGGACGGCCTTCGCCGGCGGTCTCTCTCGGGCATCTCGCGGCGCGCACCAGCCGGATCCGCCTCGGCACCGCCGTCTCGGTGCTCACCTGGCACAACCCGCTGGAGATCGCCCAGGACTACGCCACCGTGGACATCCTGTCCGGCGGAAGGCTGAATTTCGGCATCGGCCGGGGCGGGCAGAAGCACGAGTTCGACGGCTACGGGGTGGATTGGCTGACCTCGCTCGAACGCTACCAGGAAGCCTATGAGATCGTTCTCAAGGCCTGGGAGGGAAAGCCGTTCTCGTTCAAGGGGCGGTTCTTCGAATTCCCGGAGCTTTATGTCAATCCGATGCCCGAGCAGCGCCCGCACCCGCCGCTCTTCCAGCCGACCCTCACCCCGGCCTCGATCGCCGCCGTGGTGCCGCAGAACATCACCCCCATGGTTGGCGCCTCCTTCAGTTCCAAGGACCGGATTCGGGACAATTTCGCCAATCTGGCCCGGATTCTGGAGTGCGAGAAGCGGACCGACATGGACCGCATCGCGCATCCGCATATATTCGTCGCCGATACCGTCGATCGGGCGCGCAGGGACGCGCGCGAATCCGTCGAATGGCTGCTGGAGGATTTCGCCGGCACCTTCGACCTGCCGGAGGGCGAGGACTACCCGCAGCAATTCATCGGCCGGAAGAAGATCGGCGAGTACATCCGGTCGCTCTCGTTCGACCGGGTGATCGAAGAAGACCTGATGTGGATCGGCGACGCGGACTATATCGCCGAACGGCTCACCTGGCTGCGCGAGGACTGCAAGGCCACCTACGTGATCTCCAACATGAGCCCGGGCGGGATGGAGCACGAAAAGGTCGCGCGATCGATGGAGCTCTTCGCGACCAGGGTCATGCCGCGCTTCCGGGACGGTTGATCGGGCCCCGCGATGATCTAACGCGGGAAGCCGGCGGTTCCAGGCGACTACGTCTCGGGCGATGTCATCCTGCCGGCACGGTTCGCCTTTCTCGATCCCGAAGACATGGCGGAGCACGTGCTTGAAGAACTTGACGGGACCGCGAACGCGCGTGTGCGCGGCACCCCGATCCTCGTCGGCGGCGAATTCGGGTTGGATCGGCTTCACCTTCTCCATCGTTCCCACCGGACCGCGCCTGCGCACGCTGTAGCGCGACGCAGGCCGTGACCGTGGTGAGAAATGCGGGGTAAGATCGCCGCGGCATGTTGACTGTCCGGGGCCTCGAGAAGACGTTCCGGCTGAGCGACTCCGAGGTGCGCGCCCTCGACGGCGTGGATTTCGAGGTCGCCAGGGGCGAATTCTTTGTGCTGCTCGGTCCCAGCGGCTGCGGCAAGACCACCATGCTGCGCTCGATCGCGGGCCTCGAACGGCCGGACCGCGGAACCATCGAGATCGACGGCGAGACCGTGGTCTCCGCCTCCGAACGGCGCCACGTCCCACCCGAGCGCCGGCCCATCGCCATGGTTTTCCAGTCCTATGCCGTATGGCCGCATATGGATGTGTACGAGAACGTGGCCTTCCCCCTGCGCGAAGGGGTGCGGCGGCTGCCGAAGGAAGAACAGCACGCCAGAGTCTTCGATGTTCTCGACCTGCTGGCGCTTTCCAGCCTCGCCGACCGGCCGGTGACCACGTTGTCGGGCGGCCAGCAGCAGCGAGTCGCGCTTGCGCGAGCGCTTGCGCTGCAGCCCAATGTGCTGCTGATGGACGAACCGCTGTCGAACCTCGACTTCAAGCTCCAGGTCCGGCTTCGGGCGCAGCTCAAGGAACTCATGCACCGACTCGGCCTGACCACGGTCTACGTCACGCACAACCAGGCCGAGGCGATGGAAACGGGCGACCGGATCGCGGTGATGGATCGCGGCCGCATGGTTCAGATCGGAACCCCAAGGGAAATCTATCGTCACCCCGCCGACGAGTTCGTCGCGCGGTTCATCGGGGAGATGAGCCTGGTGCCCGCGAACCTGGTCGACGTCACGGACGGATTCGCCACGTTGGAGAGCGCGATCGGGCGTGTCCGCGCGCTGGCCCCGCGGGGGAAGCGACTGTCGGCGGGCGCGCGCTGCTTCTTCGGCATACGGCCGGAAGACATGCGACTGGCGGATGGGGATGCGGCCGCCGGCAACACCATCGAATGCGAGGTGACCGCGCGTCAGTTCGTCGGAGAGGCGATGGTCTACACGGTGTCGATGGGTTCCGTGAAGCTCCGCGTCAAGCTGCACCACAGCGTCGAGCTCGGCGAAGGCCGGAAGGTCTCCCTCCACATGCCGCCCGAACATTGTTCGGTGGTGGCGCCGGCGGCCGGCGGCGGCGAGGCCTACGATGCCGAGGAAACCCTGACCGGTGCCGGAAATGCGGGTTAGACCGACCGGCATCGCCTGGGTGTACGGGCTGGCCTTTCTGGGCCTCGCTTTCATCGTGGTTTCCCTGCTCGGCAATGTTGTCGGCAGCTTCTCGATCGAAGGCGATATCGGGACCTTCACGCTCGCCAACTATGCCGACATGCTGGCCGACGACGAGCTCCTGCCCGTGCTGGTCCGCACCATCGTCCTCGGTTTGGGCAGCATCGTCTTCATGATGGCTTTCTCCTTCCCGTTCGCCTGGCTGATCACGCGGACCGACTTCCCGTGGAAGGGCGCCCTGTTCACCCTGTTGACCGCCAAGCTCGCCATTCCCGGCTTCATAACGGCGATGTCTTATGTCTGGTTGTTCAACCCGACCTCCGGTCTGGTGAACAAGATGCTGGGCGCCACCGGCGTCGACGGGGCAGCGGCGTTCGATATCTACCAGCTCTCATGGGTGTGTTTTCTCCAGGGCGTGGTGCTCACGCCCGCCTGCGTCTTCATGATGCTGCCGGCGTTTCGCAACATGGACGCCGCGCTCGAGGAGGCGGCCTGGGTCTCCGGCGTCTCCCGTGCACGGACGATCCGCCGCATCGTCCTGCCGCTGCTTGCACCCGGCGTTGTGGCGGCGGCGCTGTTCTTCTTCGTCATCTCGATCGAGATCTTCGACATCGTCGGGCTGATCGGCTTGCCCGGCGGCGTCGACGTGCTGGTCATCTGGATCTACGACGCCATGCATCCGATGATCGGGCTGCCCAATTTCGGGCTCGCCGGGGCGATCGGCATGATGCTGTTTCTGCTCTGCGGCATCGCCATCGCGTTCTATGTCCGCATGCTGCGACAGGCCGACAGATACGCCGTGGTGGGCGGCAAGGGACGCAGGTTCTCGCCGCAGCCGCTCGGAAGGTGGCGCTGGGTCGCCGGCGCCTATGTCGGGTTCTGGGTGCTGCTCGCCGTGGTCGTTCCGGTGATCACCCTGGTCTGGGTGGCCCTGGTGCCCTATCTCCAGGCGTTCTCGATCGCCGCCATGTCGACGATGACGCTCGCCAGTTTTGGCGACGCCATCGACTACATGATGGGTCCGCTGCGCAACACGCTGATCATCATGGCCGGCGCCATCGTGGTTTCGATAGTGCTGGCGACCAGCATTTCCTGGGTCGTCACCCGAAGCCGCAGCCCCGCCGCCCGGTGGTCCGACGCGCTGGTGTTCCTGGCTCCCGCCGTTCCCACCATGGTCGCGGGTGTCGCCTTCCAGTTCCTCGGCATCTCGATCTATCACTGGATTCCGCTGTACGGGACGATCTGGCTGATCGCCATCGCCATGGGCACGCGGATGCTCGCCTACTGCACCCGGACCATGAACGCCTCTTCGCTGCAGATTCACTTCGAGCTCGACGAGGCCGCCCGGGCTTCCGGCGTTTCCCAGCTGGTCGCCTTCCGCCGGGTCTTCCTGCCCATCATGGCGCCGGCGCTGTTCTACGCGGCCCTGATGGCCGGCATGCTGGCGGCGCGCGACCTGACCCTGCCGCTGATCATGAGCGCGGGCAAGACGCACACCATCTCGACCCTGATCTTCGACCTTCAGACCAACGGGGACCAGAACGCCGCCGGGGCGATCGCGATCTACATGATCGTGCTGCTGGCCGTACTCGCCGTGTTCGCGCGCAGGATGACGGGGATGAGCGAGCTCGGCGTGGACTACTCGGCACGGCGCAGAACGCGCGGTCGCCGGCCGCGCGCCCGGACCGCGATCCCCAGCCCCGCCGAGTGACCGGCGACGCCGCCCGCGGACGCTTGGCAGGCGCGAAGGAACCTGCCTAGGATCGAGCCCGACAAACCGAAAACAACGGAAGGGGGCGTGCCATGTTGCGGAGGAGCATTCGACACGCGGGCGTGCTGGCGCTGGCCGCCGCGGCGCTGACAACCCTGGCCGCGGGACCGGTCAAGGCGAGCGATCTGCCACCCGGCGTGCAGGCTCTGATAGAAGGCGCCAAGAAGGAAGGCGAGATCACGGTGTACGGCCGCACGCTGAAGCCCAGCGCGGTCCGCGCCTTCTCCAAGCGGCTCAACGCGTTCTACGGGTTCCCCATCAAGCTCAACATGGGTGGAGGCTTCCACACCAAGAAGGCCGCCGAGGTCGCGCTGGCCATCAAGAAGGGAGTGCCCACCGGTTTCGACGTGTTCTGGACGTCGTACAGCACCAGCGTGCGCCTTGAACGTTCCGGGGCGGTCCAGAAGGTCGACTGGGTCAAGGAGCTCGGCATCCCGGCCTCGCTGCGGGCCAGCGAATACGGGGTCAAGTCGCACGACGTCAGCCTGTGCTTTGTTACCTACAACACCAACCTGGTGAAGGATTCCGAGGCGCCACGGAGCTGGGACGACCTGCTCGATCCCAAGTGGAAGGGCCGGATCGCGATACCGCGCTCGCCGAGTCCGTGGATCTATCTGGCCACGGCGATTGGTGAAGAGAAGGCCACCGCGCTCCTGACAGAGATTATGGCGAAGGGCCAGGCTAAGATGATGGCGCGGTTCCCCGATGTCCGCGGCAAGGTCCTGACCGGCGAGTTCGCGCTGTCGATCGGGACGGACGCGTTCAAGCAGATCCGCCAGGGCGCGCCGGTCAAGATGGCGCCGATCGATCCCATCGCGCTTTCAAACTGGTCATACTATTTGATGTCGGACACGAAGAGCCCGAACCTCGCGAAGCTTTGGGCCTATTGGATCACCACCCCCGATGGCCAGCGGGCGCTCAACGAAATCGACGGCACCGGTTTCGTCACCACCGAGGGGAACGACCTGAACAAGCTTGCCGCCGGCAAGAAGATCGGATGGCTGACCCGGGAATACGTCCAAGAGAACGGACTCCGGCTGCGAAAGAAGTACGGCAAGATCATGGGCTTGAGATAGCGGAGCCGACGGGCGGCGCGCCCGGACCGCGCCGCCCGTCCGCGCGCCGCGGCGAGGTCTCGTGAAGTTCTCCTACACCCACCACATGCCCTACACCCATGTGGACGAGGCGGGGCAGGACTGGCCGGTCGCCAACAAGCAGTTCGATCCCGGGCGGGGGGTCGAACTCTACCGTGAGTACATCGACAACAAGGTCTATGCCGAGGAGGTCGGGTTCGACTGGATCGGCTGCAACGAGCACCACATGAGCCCCTACGGGCTGATGCCGAACCCCAACCTGATCGCCGCCGCCGTGATCGAGCGCACCAGCCGGGCCGGCATCCTGCAATCGGGCAACATCGTGCCGCTGACCAACCCGATCCGCATCGCCGAGGAATACGCCATGCTCGACGTGCAGTCGGGCGGGCGGCTGATCGCGGGGTTCATGCGGGGCATCCCGCACGAATACGTCGCCTACAACGTGGCGCCCGACGAGTCGTATTCGCGCATGCGCGAGGCCTGCGAGCTGATCCTCAAATGCTGGACCGAGCCGGAGCCGTTCGGGTGGGAGGGGGAGCATTACCGGTTCCGGGCGGTGTCGATCTGGCCGCGCCCGGTGCAGCAGCCGCACCCGCCGTTGGTGATGTCGGGCACGAGCCGCGAATCGGCCACGCTGGCGGCCGAGCTCGGCGCCATCATGGGGGTTCTGCGCCTGACCGATTTCGCGGAGGCGCGGGCGATGATGGACGTCTACCGCGAGGTCGCGCGGTCCAACGGGTGGGAGCCCGGCCCCGAGCATTTCATGGTCGGCATGGGGTGCTGCATCGCCGACACCAGGGAACGGGCGGTCGAGATCATGAAGGCGGGGCAGAAATATTTCTTCGAGGTCCTGGGCGGCGGCATCCGCACGGCGCAGCGCCTGGTGATCCAGAAGACGCGCTATTTCGAGCACGAGGAGTCGCGCCGGAAATTCCCCGGCCTGCCGAGCCGGATCAAGCAAGTGCCCATCGAGGAACGCATCGAGAAGGGGCTGCTGCTCTGCGGCACCCCCGACGAGGTGATCGACCAGCTCCGGAATCTCAAGGCGGAGCTCGGCCACGGGCGCATGAACCTGAACATCAAGATCGGCGACATCCCCGACGATGCGGTGATGACCACCATGCGCCACCTCAAGGAAACCGTGTTTCCCGCGGTTCGCGACCTGTGAGCCCGCGATCCGCGCCGCGCGGCGACCGCGAAGGCGGCCCAGGATGAAATTCAACTACTTCCACCTGATGCCGTGGACCGACATCGAGGAGCCGGACCAGGACTGGCCGGTCGCCAACAACAGGTTCGTACCCGACCGGGCGACGGCGCTTTACCGGACCTACATCGACACCATGGTGTACGCCGAGGAATGCGGGTTCGACTGGATCGGCTGCAACGAGCACCATTTCAGCCCCTACGGGCTGATGTCGAACTGCAACCTCATCGGGACGGTGCTGATCCAGCGCACCAAGCGCGCGCGCATCGCCATGTTCGGCAACCTGGTGCCGCTGCTCAACCCGATCCGCGTCGCCGAGGAATACGCCATGCTGGACGTCATGTCGGGCGGCCGGCTGATCGCGGGCTTCATGCGCGGGATCCCGCATGAATACGTCGCCTACAACATTCCGCCCAGCGAATCCTGGGAACGGCTGGAGGAAGCGTCCGAGCTGATCGTCAAGGCCTGGACCGAGCCGGAACCCTTCGGGTGGGAGGGAAAGCACTACAAGTACCGCGCGGTATCGATCTGGCCGCGCCCGATCCAGCAACCCCATCCGCCGATCCTGATGTCGGCGAGCAGCCCCGAATCGGCCCGCTTCGCCGCGCGTCACCGGGCGAAGATGGGGATTGGTGATTGCTGACCGACCTCGAAGCGGCCAGGAACTGCATCCGGATCTACAGGGAGACCGCGCGCGAACACGGCTGGGAACCGGCGGTCGAAGACATTCTCGTCGGCGCACATACCTGCGTCGCGGAAACCGACGAGGCGGCCAGGCGCCATCTCGGCGGCGGTCTCGACTATTTCTACCACGTGCTGTTCGGCGGCCCGCGGACAGCGCAGCGGCTGGTGATACAGAAGACACGGTTTTACGAGGACGAGACCAACCGCAAGAGCCTCGGCGCCAGGCTCGCGGCATTGCGCCAGACCACGATCGAGGAGCGCATCGACAAGGGCATGGTGCTGTGCGGCACGCCCGACCGGGTGATCGAGCAGGTCAGGCATCTGCACGGCGAGCTTGGCCACGGCGTGATGAACATCAACATGAAGATCGGCAATGTCCCCGACTCCGCGGTGCGCCGCAGCATGGAACTGTGGGGCAAGCATGTCGCGCCGGCCGTGCGCGGACTCTGATACCCGGCCGGCCGCGCAACGGAAAGGCAAGGAAAATGCCGTTTGAGGAGCACAGCGTTGCGCTTTCCAGCGGTCCGCTGACCTATCACGTCGCGGGCGACGGACCGCCGGTCATCCACATGCACGCCGCATCGGGGTTTCGCGAGACCGACGCGCTGCGGGCGCTGGCACGGTCGTTCCGGATCTATGCCCCGGTCACGCCCGGCTTCGACGGCACCGCGACCCATGACGGCGTGGCGTCGATGGAGGCGCTCGCCCGCCTCGAGGCGGAGTTCGCCGATACCGCGATCGGCGAGACCGCCGATGTCATCGGGCACTCCTTCGGCGGCTGGCGCGCGGCCTGGTACACGGTCCTCCACCCGCAGAATGTGGGGCAGCTGGTCCTCGAATGCGCGGCCGGGTTCCGCGAGGAGGGGGTCGGCGGGCTGTCGCCGGACCCGGCGGAACTGCATCGCCGGCTCTACGCCCATCCCGAGAAGGTGCCGCCCGAGACCAAGCCCGAGTCCATGGTCGCCCGAAACCGGGAATTGCTCGCCCATTATCACGGCGGCAAGGCGAAGGACGAGGCGCTGGTCGATCGGCTGGGCGAGATCGAGGCGCTGACGCTGATCCTGCACGGCACCAAGGACGGGGCGGTCCCCATATCGAGCCCGCGGCTGCTGAAGACCCGCATCCCGCGCGCCTTCCTGATCTACATCTACGATGCCGCGCATGCCATCGAGGTCGACCAGCCGGAATACTTCGTCAACCTGGTCGAAGACTTCCTGACGCGCGGCGAGGCGTTCTTGGTTAATCCCGGGGCCGGCGACGGGGCGGCCTGAACCGAGCCGCGGCGGGGCTCAGGATCCCGCCTGGTTGACGATGAAAGCCTCGCCGCGGGCGAGGAAATCCTCCACCAGGGTCGCGAACCGCTCCGGCTGATCGGTCTCGATGCTGTGCGCGGCATCGTAGATGTAGATCAGGTATGCGCGCGTCAGCCCGTCCTTCAGGAGCTGAACGCTTTCCGCCGGCATACGCCCATCCCTGGTGCCGAGGAGGATCAGCGTCAGCGCCTCGATCTCGCCCAGACGGTCGATCAGGGCGTCGTCGCGGGTCTCGGCGCCGTGATAGCGGTGCAGCATCTCGCGGTTGCGCGCGAGCGTCGCGTCCGGCCGGGTTTCGGGCGAGCGGCGGTCGGGATAGGCGAACATTTGCCGCAGGCGGAGCTCCGGGTCGCTGGCCGGCGGCGGGTGGCCCCGGGGCCTGAAGCCGGCTGGGCATTCGAGGACCATGAGCCCCACCGAATCGGCGTGGTCGAGCGCGAGCCACGGCGCGGCCCAGCCGCCGAAGGACTGCCCGATCACGTCCGGGGGCTCGCCGATCACGCCGTCGATGAACTCAGCGCCGAGGCGCGCGATGTCGCGCATCGTCGAGACCGAACCCAGCACGGGCGTGTCGTCGAACCCCGGAATCACCGGCAGGTAGAGGCGGCGCCCGCGGGCCAGCAGCTCCAGCCCCGTCGTCGTCCGGGGGCCGCCCGCGGAATGGAGATAGAGCACCGGGGGGCCGTCTCCGGCGACCCGGTAGGGCAGCTCTCCGCTGGGGATCCGGGCGATCCGGTTCTCGAACGCCATCCCGCCGCGCTCTTCAGACATCCTTGACCGCCGGGAAGACGTGATCGCGCAGGGCGTGCATGGTGCGCAGCACGGCCGATTGCGGCGTGTTGCCGATCTTGATGTTGAGGTTCATCAGCCCGTGGCCGAGCTCCGCCTTGGCCCGTTTGATCTGCTCGACCGCCATGTCCGGCGTGCCGCACACCACCAACCCCTTCTCCATCAACTCCTCCAGCGGCGTCTCGCGGCGCGCGGCAAGGCCGGGGAAGCGCTCGCGATGCGCTTCCTCGCGGTAGTAGCGCGTCTTCTGCAGGACCAAGCGCTGCGCCGTGCGGATGCCGCCGCCGAGCACGCCGAGGAAAAAGCGAGTGCCGCTCCTCAGGGTTTCCATCGCCTTTTCCACCGTGTCGGCGATGGAGCACGGCATACCGACCATGAAATGCTCGGGGCCGGGCTCCCACCCGTCCTGCCGGGCGAGCTCGATATAGAGGTCCCGCATCTCCCGCGCGCTCTCGAAGTCGGTGATGCGAAGCAGCCCGATGGTCGCGCGGAAGGCGGCGGCGAGGCGGACCGAATCGGGGCTGGAGCCCGACATCAGCAGCCTTGGATGGGGCTGCTGCACCGGGCGCGGCCAGATCGACACCGCCCGGAACCGGTAATGCTCCCCCTCCCAGCCGAACGGCTCCGGCTCGGTCCAGCATTTGAGGATCAGCTCGCAGGCCTCGCGCATGCGCGGGTAGGAGTCGTCGGGGGCCACGTTGTAGGCGACGTATTCGTGCGGAATCCCCCGCATGAAGCCGGCAATCAGCCGCCCGCCCGACTGCACGTCGAGCATAGCGTATTCCTCGGCGATGCGAATCGGGTTGGTCAGCGGCACGATGTTGCCCGATTGCAGGATGCCGGCCCGGCTGGTGCGCTCGATCACGGCGGCGGCGGTGAGGTTCGGGTTGGGCATCAAGCCGTAGGGGCTCATGTGATGCTCGTTGCAACCGATCCAGTCGAACCCGACCTCCTCCGCGAAGACCTTGTTGTCGATGTACTCGCGATAGAGCGCGACGCCCGTCTGCGGGTCGAATTGCTTGTTGGGGATCGGCCAGTCCTGCCCCGCCTCGTCGACATGGGTGTAGGGCATGTGATGGGTGTAGGAGAATTTCATCGGCGCGCTCCTGGCGGCTATCGTAGCCGGGTTCGCCGGCTCCCTTATGCGCCGGTTGTTGCTCCGGCGAAACCGAGACGATCATGGCACAGATCCTGAACTATGAAATCGCCTGCCTGCAGACGCGTTCGCGCGCGGTCTCGCTGGAGGAAGGGCAGCGCGACGCCGACATCCGCGAGAACATCGCGCGGATCGGCGAGATGATCGACTACGTGACCGCGTTCGGGAACTCCGAGGTGCGCCTGATGGTGCTGCCCTAATACGCGATCGACGCGCGCTGGAGAGGTTCGAGCTGGAGGGCTGGTTCCGGCTCTGCACCACCATCCCCGGGCCCTATACCGAGCTCTTGGGGAGAAGGCGAAGCGGCGAAACATCTTCATCGCCGCCAATTTGTTCGAGGTGCACCCCGAGTTCTGCGCCAGGTTCGGGCGGGAAAACCTGTTCCCGGTGGCCCGCACCGAGATCGGCAATATCGGCCCGATCACCTGCGGCGAGCTCGGCTTTCCGGAGAACGCGCGCCGCACGACGATGGACGGTGCCGGGATCCTCGCCCATCTCGCCTCCGAGCCGCACAACTGTCAACGGCGGCGCATGAAACTGTCCGACCCCATGGGCCCACTCCAGTGCCAACAGAAATATCACACAATGCATCGATACGGCCGCTTTGGATTGGCCTTGCGGGCGGACCGAAAAAAGGCGCTATATTAACGGTCTAACCGGGATAAACGGCGACCCTTCTTGAGATGGTTAGCACAGTAAGGTCGATGTGTAGTTGTCACACCTTGCCTTCGACGGCGGCTTCGATCAGGTGCGGGGCGCCGGAAGAAAGGGCATCGCGCGCCGCGGCCTTCAACTCGTCCGGCCCGGTGACGCGGGTTCCCGCGATGCCCATGCCGGCTGCCATCTCGACGAAGCCCAGCGGGGGATCGGTCAGGTCCATCTCGCGGTAGGGCCGGTTCGAGGCCACGCCGAAGCGTTGCCGGTAGATGTCGAGATTGTGCTTGAGGATCCGGTACTCGCGGTTGGCGAGGATGACGAACAGGATCGGCAGCCGGCAATGGGCCGCCGTCCACAATGCCTGAATGCTGTACATCGCCGACCCGTCGCCGGAAATGCAAACCACCGGCCGCTCCGGGTAGGCCAGCCTGACGCCGAGCGCGCCGGCGATGCCCTGGCCGATCCCGCCGCCGCGGCCGCTGAAGTAATCCCCGGGACCGCGGAATGCGAAGGCGCGCGGGATCTCCTGACTGGCTGTGATCGCCTCGTCGACGATCGTCGTTTCTTCCGGCACCGCTGCCGCCAGCGCCTCCAGCGCGAGCGCGACCGGCATCGGCCGCCGTTCCCGCATCTTCTCGAGGCGCGCCCGCCGCGCCGCCCGCTCCTTCTCCCGGAGCGTCCGGGAGCGTTCGTTGCGGCTGTCGGCGGCGGCAGCGAACGAGGCCGGGCGGTCCGTCAGGACCTGCCCGGAGACCGCTTCCAGGGCAGGCCCGAGGCCGGCGATCAGGCCCGTCGCGAGCGTGTGGTTGCGGGCGAGCCGCTCCGTCGTCTCCTCGATCTGGATGACCGTCGCGCCCGGTGGGAACGGCCCGTCGGGCGCGTACCAGACCTCCTCGAAAAACGGACCGCCCACCAGGAGCACCAGATCGGCATCGCCCAGGCTTTGCGCGATCCTCGCCGCGTCGGACGGGAGCCGGCCCCGGAAGTTGGGGTGCCCGTTGGGAACCGGCTGATGCTGATGGATGAGCTCGGCCCAGATGCCGGCGCCGGTCGCCTCCGCGAGCTTCACGACCGCATCGCCCGCGTTCGCCCGCGCGACATCGTCTCCGATCACGATCGCCGGCTCGGCGGCGGCGAGCAATTGCCGGGCGACGGCGCGAACCCCCTCCGGGTCCGGCGAAGGCGCCCGGTAAAGCGTGCCCGGGGCGGCGGCGACGATATCGGTCTGCTGCTCCATCGCGTTAATCGGCAGGGAGACGAATACCGGGCCCGAGGGGGGATCGTGGGCGGTCTTGAAAGCACGCCGCAGAATCGGAGCGATCTCGTCGGCGCTCTCGGCCTGGACGCTCCACTTCACCACGGGCGCCGCCATGGCCACAAGGTCGTGGCCGAGGATCGGATCGTGCAGCCGGAGCCGGGTATCCTGTTGCCCCGCCGTGATCACCATCGGCGAGTTGGCGCGCATCGCGCCGTAGATCATGCCGATCGCGTTGCCGAGGCCCGGCGCCACGTGGAGGTTGACCACTCCGGTGCGGCCGCTTGCCTGGGCGTAATAGCTCGCCGCGCCGATGGCGACGCCCTCGTGCAGCGTCAGCACGTACGACAGTGCCGGGTATCGGGCCAGGCTGTCGATCAGCGGGCTCTCCGTCGTGCCGGGATTGCCGAACAGATACCGGACCCCGTGCGCCAGAAGGCTCTCCATGAAAACGTCGCGCCCGTGCATGTCCCCTGCTTCCGCCCGCGTTCCCCGAGGATAGCAACCGCAAGCCGAAGCCCCTAGGCTTGCCGTCCACCGGCTGAGGCCGGAAGTGCGGCGGAGGTGCTCATGGCTGGCTACGACTACGATCTCTTCGTTATCGGCGCGGGCTCCGGCGGGGTCCGGGCGGCGCGGATGTCGGCGTCCTACGGCGCGCGGGTGGCTGTCGCCGAGGAACGGTTCATGGGCGGGACCTGCGTCAATGTCGGCTGCATTCCCAAGAAGCTCTTCGCCTACGGGGCGCATTACCGGGAAGACGCCGAGGACGCCGCCGCGTTCGGGCTGACCTTCGAGGAGCCCGCCCTGCACTGGCCGACGCTGATCGCCAACAAGGACAAGGAGATCGAACGCCTCAACGGCATCTACCGGCGGATCCTCGGGAACAACGACGTCCGCATCCATGAGAGCCGCGCGACGCTGGTCGACGCGCACACCCTCGATGTCGGCGGCGAGCGGGTCACCGCCGAGACCGTCCTGATCGCGACCGGCGGCCGGCCGCAGCGCCCGGCCATCCCGGGCGGCGAACAAGCGATCACCTCGGAGGAGGCGTTCTATCTCGAAGACCGGCCCGACCGCGTGCTGATCGTGGGCGGCGGCTATATCGCGGTCGAGTTCGCCGGCATCTTCAACGGCTACGGATCGCAGGTGACCCAGGCCTATCGCGGCCCGCTTTTCATGCGCGGCTTCGACATCGATATCCGCACCCATCTCGCCGAGGAGATGGTCAAGAAGGGGGTCGATATCCGCTGGCGGACCACCGTCGAGAGGATCGACCGGACCGGGGACGGGCTCGCCGTGACGCTTTCCTCGGGGGAGACGGTGACGGTCGATCAGGCGATGTACGCGATCGGGCGGGTGCCCAACGTCGCCGATATGGGGCTCGAAGCGGCGGGCGTCGAGATGCGCGGAAACGGCGCCATCGCGGTCGACGACCGGTTCCGCACCAGCGTCCCCAACATCTACGCACTCGGCGACGTGACCGACCGGCTGCAACTCACCCCCGTCGCCATCGCCGAGGCCATGGTGCTCGCCGCCAACCTCTATGACGGCAAGGACCTCCGGATGGACTATGCCGACATCGCGACGGCGGTGTTCTCCAACCCCAATGTCGGAACCGTCGGGCTGACCGAGGAGCAGGCGCGCGAGCGATACGGCGCGGTCGACGTCTACCGCGAGGCGTTCCGCCCGCTGAAGCACACGCTGACCCTGGCCGAGGACCGCACGATGATGAAGCTCGTCGTCGACCGCGCATCGGACCGGGTGGTCGGCTGCCACATGGTGGGGCCCGACGCGGCGGAAATCACCCAGGGTCTCGGCATCGCGCTCAAATGTGGGGCCACCAAGGCGCAGTTCGACGCCACGGTCGGAATCCACCCCACCGCGGCCGAGGAGTTCGTCACCATGCGCACTCCGGTTCCCGAGCCAGAGGCGCAAGCCGCGGAGTAGGGGACAGGTGTCAGAACAGCAAAGGCAGTTCTTGCCAAATTTTGCCAACACGGCTAGCGTCGCGACATGACCACGATGAACATATCGCTGCCCGAGTCCCTCAAGTCCTTCGTCGACGATCAGGTCGGCGCGCGCGGCTACGGCTCATCCAGCGAGTACGTTCGCGAACTGATCCGCAGGGATCGCGACCGTCAGCGCCTCCGCGGCCTGCTTCTGGAAGGGGCGGAATCGCCGCTTGGGCTCGCCGCCGACGCGGATTATTTCGATGGGCTCCGCAGCCGGGTTCGCGAAACCGGCGGGACGTGAGCGGCAAGCCGGTCGTCCTGCGCGAGCGGGCGCGGCGCGATGTCGACGAGGCGATGGAACACTACCTGAACGAGGCTGGCCCGGCGCTCGCGCTCGCTTTCATCGATGCGCTGGAAGATGCCTTCCGGGGCATCGGCGAACGCCCGGCGGCCGGTTCGCCCCGCTACGCGCACGAGTTGGATATTCCCGACCTGCGCTTCCGGCCGGCCGGAAAGTTTCCCTACCTGGTCTTCTATGTCGAGACGGGATCGGAAATCGATGTCTGGCGCGTATTGCATGGCGCGCGGGACATCCCGGAATGGATGGGGAGGCAGGCGACGCCTGACCCCGCACCGCGTTGATTTGAACGGCGGACGAATTGCTGGCAATTTCGGCGGGGTTCGCGTATAGGGCGGCCCTTCCGAAGCCGACTCGACACTGGGAGTACCGCGCCATGAGCGGGGACTGGACTCCGGACGGCTGGCGGTCGAAACCGATCCGCCAGGTCCCTGAATATCCCGACACCTCGGCGCTTGCCGAGGCGGAGGACCGTCTGCGCGGTTATCCGCCGCTGGTCTTCGCCGGCGAGGCGCGCCGCCTCAAGGCGCAGCTCGCCGACGTGGCCATGGGCAAGGCGTTCCTGCTCCAGGGCGGGGATTGCGCGGAGAGCTTCGCCGAGTTCCATCCCGACAACATCCGCGACACCTTCCGCGTGATCCTGCAGATGGCGGTCGTCCTGATCTTCGGCAGCGGATGCCCGGTGGTGAAGGTCGGGCGTCTCGCCGGCCAGTTCGCCAAGCCGCGCTCGGCCGATATCGAGACCGTCGACGGGGTCGATCTGCCGAGCTATCGCGGCGACATGGTCAACGACATGCCGTTCGACGCGGCGGCGCGGGTGCCGGACCCAGGGCGCATGGTGCGCGCCTACAACCAGGCCGCGGCGACCCTGAATCTGTTGCGCGCCTTCGCCCAGGGCGGCTATGCCGACCTCCACCAGGTCCACAAGTGGAATCTCGATTTCGTCTCGGCCGGGCCAGAGGCCGACCGCTACGCCGGCCTCGCCGACCGGATCGACGAAGCGCTTCGCTTCATGGAAGCCTGCGGCGTGACGTCGGAAACCGTTCCCCACATTCGCGAGACCGATCTCTACACCTCGCACGAGGCGCTGCTGCTGGGCTACGAAGAGGCGATGACCCGGGTCGATTCCATCACCGGTGACTGGTACGACACCTCCGCCCATCTGCTGTGGATCGGCGACCGGACGCGCCAGCTGGACGGGGCCCACGTGGAGTTCCTGCGCGGCGTCGCCAACCCGGTCGGGCTCAAGGTGGGTCCGAGCTCCGAAACCGACGACCTCCTGCGCCTGATCGACCGGCTCAACCCCGACGACGTTCCCGGCCGGCTGACTCTCTATGCGCGCATGGGCTCCGACACCGTGGGCGAATTGCTGCCGCCGCTGGTCCGCGCGGTGAAGGAGGAGGGGCGGACCGTGGTTTGGGCCTGCGATCCCATGCACGGCAACACCATCAAGGCGAACAACGGCTACAAGACCCGGCGTTTGGAGGCGATCCAGTCCGAGGTACGCGATTTCTTCGACATTCACCGCGCCGAGGGCACGCATCCGGGCGGCATCCATGTCGAGCTCACCGGCCAGAACGTCACCGAATGCATCGGCGGCGCGCGCGAGGTGACCGAGGAGAACCTCGCCGACCGCTACCACACCCATTGCGACCCGAGGCTGAACGCGAGCCAGTCGCTCGAACTCGCTTTCTCCGTGGCCGAGGCGTTGAAGGCCGAGCGCGACAAGGCAAACGGGAGCGCCCGTTCCGCCGCCGCGGCCGAATAGGCGGCACGCCGGCCCAACGGCGATCCCCGGATGACCGACGCGCTGTCCATCGCTCTCGCGCAACTCAACCCGACCGTCGGCGACGTGGTGGGGAATGCCGCGCGGCTGCACGGCGCCCGCGACGAAGCGGCTCGGCTCGGCGCCGACCTGATGGTTTCCTCGGAGCTGGCGCTCTCCGGCTACCCGCCGGAAGACCTCGTCGTCCGGCCCTCCTTCCAGGAGACCGTGCATCGCGAACTCGAGGCTCTCGCGGCGGCGACGGGCGACGGCGGGCCCGGGCTTCTGATCGGTACGCCCTGGGTCGAGGACGGGACGGTCTACAACGTCGCCGCCCTGCTCGACGGCGGCGGGATCGTCGAAGTCCGGCGCAAGTACGACCTGCCCAATTACGGCGTGTTCGACGAAAAGCGCGTCTTTGCCGGCGGATCCTTGCCCGGCCCGATCAATTTCCGCGGCGTGCGGCTGGGCGTGATGATCTGCGAGGACATGTGGACCGACGAGGTCACCGAGTGCCTTGAAGAGTCGGGCGCCGAGATCCTGGTGGTCATCAACGGCTCGCCGTTTGAGGTCGACAAGGTGGACCAGCGCCTCAACCTCGCGGTCGCGCGGGTCACCGAGTCGCGCCTCCCCATCGTCTATGTCAACCAGGTCGGCGGGCAGGACGAGCTGGTATTCGACGGCGGCTCCTTCGTCCTCGATGCCGACGCCGCGCTCAAGGGGCAGGCGCCGAGCTGGCGCGAGGACATATTGCCCACCGCCTGGCGGCGCGAGAACGGCGCCTGGTTGTGCGAAACCGCTCAGCGCCACCCGCCGCCGGATGGTTTGGCCGCGATCTACGAGGCGATGACGCTGGGGCTCCGCGACTACGTCGCCAAGAACGGGTTTCCCGGCGTCATCATCGGCCTTTCGGGCGGCATCGATTCCGCTCTTACCGCGGCGGTGGCGGCCGACGCGCTGGGACCGGAGCGGGTGCGCTGCGTGATGATGCCCTCGCCCTACACCTCGACCGAGAGCCTGGAGGACGCCGCCGGGACCGCGCGGCTGCTGGGCGTCACGCTCGACGAGGTCTCCATCGAGCCCGCGATGACCGCGTTCGACAGGATGCTGCGCCCGCTCTTCGGCAACGCCCAGGCCGACACCACGGAAGAGAACATCCAGGCACGGTCGCGCGGCATGACACTGATGGCGCTCTCCAACAAGACCGGCAGCATGGTGCTGTCCACCGGCAACAAGTCCGAGATGTCGGTCGGCTACGCCACGCTCTACGGCGACATGTGCGGCGGCTATTCGGTGCTCAAGGACGTCTACAAGACGACCGTGTTCGCGCTCGCCCGCTGGCGCAACGAGAACCTGTTGCCCGGGATGCTCGGGCCCGGGGGGCCGGCGATCCCCGAGCGGGTCATTACCAAACCGCCCTCCGCCGAGCTCAAGCCCGACCAGCGCGACGACGACACCCTGCCGCCCTACGACACGCTGGATCGCATTCTCGACGGGCTGGTCGAGCGCGACATGGGTGTCGACGCGGTGGTCGACGAGGGGTTCGACCGGGCGCTGGTGCTCAGGGTCTGGCGCATGCTGCTCGGCGCCGAATACAAGCGCCGCCAGGCGCCGCCCGGGGTCAAGATCACCCGCCGGTCGTTCGGCCGCGACCGCCGCTATCCCATCGTCAACGCCTTCAGGGGCCGGGATTGATCCGGCGCGCGCCGATGGCGATCTCGCTCTACAACACGCTGAGCCGGAGCAAGGAACGGTTCGAACCGATCGATCCGGGCAATGTCCGCCTCTATGTCTGCGGGCCGACGGTTTACGACTACGCCCATATCGGCAATGCGCGCCCGGTCGTCGTCTTCGACGTGCTGTACCGGTTGCTGCGCCATGTCCATGGCGAACGGTGCGTGAGGTATGCGCGCAACATCACCGACGTGGACGACAAGATCATCGAGGCCGCGCGCAAGTCGGGAGAACCCATCGACGCGATCACCGGACGCTACGCGGAGGTCTTTCGCGCCGACATGGCGGCGCTCGGCGCGCTGCCGCCGGATGTCGAGCCGAAGGCCACCGACCACATCGCCGAAATGATCGCGATGATCGAACGGCTCATCGAGAAGGAGCACGCCTACGCCGCGGAAGGCCATGTCCTGTTCTCGGTCGCGACGATGCCCGATTACGGCAGGCTGTCGCGCCACGGACGGGACGAGCTGGTCGCGGGCGCGCGCGTCGAGGTCGCGCCCTACAAGCTCGATCCGGCCGATTTCGTGCTCTGGAAGCCGTCCGATGCCGGCCAGCCCGGCTGGGACAGCCCGTGGGGACGCGGCCGGCCCGGCTGGCATCTCGAATGTTCGGCGATGTCGAAGAAGCATCTCGGCGAGACTTTCGATATCCACGGCGGCGGGCAGGACCTGATCTTCCCGCACCACGAGAACGAGATCGCCCAGTCGACCTGCGCGCACGACAAGCCGTTCGTTAATTTGTGGATGCATAACGGCTACGTGACCGTGGACGGCGAGAAGATGGCCAAATCGGCGGGCAATTTTCACACCGTCCACGACCTGCTCGACCGCGCGCCGGGCGAGGCAATCCGCCTCAGCTTGCTCACCGCGCAGTACCGCCAGCCGCTCGACTTCTCGCTCGACGGGCTCGACCGCGCAAAAAGCACACTCGACCGTCTCTACACCGCGCTCGCCGGCGCCCGAGACGTTGCGGAGTCCGATGACGCCGGGGCGGCCGAACCGGTGGTCGAGGCGCTTTCGGACGACCTCAACACGCCGAGGGCGCTGGCCGAGATGCACGCGCTCGCCGGCACGCTCAACCGTGGCGATTCCGGAGAAGAGCGTGCCCGTGCCAAGGCGGGGCTCCTCTTCGCGGGCGCGCTGATGGGCCTTCTGGAGCAGGATCCGGCCATCTGGTTCAAGGGCGAAGGCGACGGCGGCGAGGAAACGATCGAAGTCCTGATCGCCGCGCGGTCACGGGCGCGCACGGAGAGGGACTTCGCCGAAGCGGACCGGATCCGGGACGAGTTGATGAGTATCCATAACGTGGTCGTCGAGGACCGGCCCGACGGCACCAGCGAGTGGCGGCGGGCATGAGCGACGACAGGCGCATCTATCTCTTCGATTCGACGCTGCGCGACGGCGCCCAGACGCAGGGCGTGGATTTCGGCGTCGCCGACAAGGCCGCGGTGGCGCGCGCCCTCGACCGGCTCGGCATCGACTATGTCGAGGGTGGCTGGCCGGGCGCGAACCCGACCGACGACGCATTCTTCGCCGAACCGCCCGCGTTGGCGCGTGCGAAATTCACCGCTTTCGGCATGACGCGTCGGCCGGGCCGAAGCGCCGAAAACGATCCGGGGCTTGCGGCGCTGGTCAATACCAAGGCGCCCGTGACCTGCATCGTCGGCAAGACCTGGGATTTCCATGTCGAGCAGGCGCTCGGCGTCGGCCTCGACGAAAATATCGCGATGATCGCCGACTCGATCGCCCATCTCGCGGCGACCAAGGACGAGGCGATGTTCGATGCCGAACATTTCTTCGACGGCTACAAGGCGAATCCGGAGTTCGCGCTCTCCTGCGTCAAGGCGGCGCACGAGGCGGGCGCGCGATGGGTCGTTCTGTGCGACACAAACGGGGGCACGCTGCCCCACGAGGTCGAACGCATCGTCGGTGAGGTGGCGCGCCACATTCCCGGCGACGCGCTCGGCATCCACTGCCACAACGATACCGAGAACGCGGTCGCCAACAGCCTCGCCGCCGTCCGTGCCGGCGCGCGCCAGGTCCAGGGGACGCTCAACGGTCTCGGCGAGCGCTGCGGCAACGCCAACCTCATTTCGCTGATCCCGAGCCTGATGCTCAAGATGGGCTACGAGACCGGAATCGACGACGCGGGGCTTGCCGATCTCACCCCGGTCTCGCGCCTCCTCGACGAGCGGCTCAACCGGGCGCCGGTGCGCAACGCCGCCTATGTCGGCGCATCGGCTTTCGCCCACAAGGGCGGCCTCCACGTCTCGGCGATCGAGAAGGACCCCCGAACCTACGAGCACATCGACCCTGCCCTGGTCGGCAACGAGCGTCAGATCGTGGTTTCCGACCAGGCCGGCCGGTCCAACATCCTCGCCCGGTTCCGCAAGATCGGGCTCGATATCGACCCGAAGAATCCCAAGCTGCCGCGCCTGCTCGAAGAGGTGAAGCGGCGCGAGTTCGAGGGCTACGCCTATGACGGGGCCGGGGCGAGTTTCGAGCTCCTGGCGCGGCGGACTCTCGGCTCCGTGCCCGAGTTCTTCCGGTTGCACAGTTTCCGGGTTTTCGACGAGCGGCGCTGGAACGCGCGCGGCGAACTCATCACGCTCTCCGAAGCCACGGTCAAGGTCGATATGGGGGACGACCGGCATATGGCGGTGGCCGAGGGGAACGGGCCTGTCAACGCGCTCGACGGCGCGCTGCGCAAGGTGCTGATCCCGTTCTATCCCGGGCTCGGCGCCCTGCGGCTGGTGGACTACAAGGTCCGTATCCTCACCCCCGGCGACGGCACCGCCGCGGTCACCCGCGTGATGATCGAAAGCGCCGACGAGGAGGGCGAGAACTGGTCCTCGGTCGGCGTCTCCACCAATGTGATCGACGCCTCCTACAACGCGCTCAACGATTCCATCACCTTCAAGCTGATGCGCGAAGGCGTCGGCGCCGCCTGATGGTGGGGACCGACCGCAGCCGCCGCGCGGTCTCCTCCGCCGACAGGCAAGCGCCGACGGTGGTTCTGGTCGAGCCGCAGCTCGGCGAGAATATCGGCGCCGCTGCGCGCGCGATGCTCAATTTCGGCCTGACCGACATGCGCCTGGTGGCGCCGCGCGGAGACTGGCCCAACCGGAAAGCGATCGCCACCGCGTCCGGGGCCGAAGCCGTGCTCGACGATGCGAGGGTGTTTCCCAGCACCGAAGCGGCGATCGGAGACATCCGCCACGTGCTCGCCACGACCGCCCGGGTCCGCGACATGGTCAAGCCGGTTCTGACCCCGCGCGCGGCGGCCCGCCGGCTGCGCGAGTTCCATCGCGCGGGCGAGCGCGCGGCTCTCCTGTTCGGCCGCGAGAAGAGCGGGCTCCACAACGACGACGCGGCTCGCGCCGAGGCGCTGGTAATCGTGCCGGCGAACCCGGCCTACTCGTCGATCAACCTCGCCCAGGCGGTGCTGCTGATCGGATACGAATGGTTCCAGGTGGATCCCGCTCTCGAAGAGACCGAAGACCGATTGACGCGGAAGGGCGCGCAGGCGGCGACCCAACAGGAAATCCAGGACCTGTTCGACCATCTCGAGGCTGAGCTCGACGATTGCGGCTTCCTCTACCCGCCCGACAAGCGGCCCAGGATGGTGCGCAACATCCGCAATATCTTCACCCGCGCCGACCTGACGGACCAGGAGGTGCGGACGCTCCGGGGCATCGTCGTCGGGCTCACCGGACGGTCCGCCGGACGAGCCGATGCGACCGGCGATGAATGAACTGGCTCCGGGAATGCGCGTGCGCCACCCGGGACAGCCCGATTGGGGGCTCGGACAGGTGCAGTCGGTCGACGGCGCCCGCGTGACGGTCAATTTCGAGCACGCCGGCAAGCTGCTGATAAATACCGGGGTTGTCTCGCTCGAAGTGCTCCTCGATCTCTGCTGACCGGCCGGGACCATCTCGCGCAATATTTTGACGCCGCCCGGTGCGAGCCGTTAGGTTCGCGGCAGGACGAGTATCGAGGATTGAGGAGCCCGGTAAGGTCATGGCGGAAGGCGCGCGGTTGGTTCGCGCATACGGACACCCCGGTTCGGCACGGACGCGGGCGCGGCCCCGGACCAAGGGACGCCAGGTCGAGCCCGCGGCGCTGGGACGCGTGCGGGCGCTGCTCGGCGACCGGGCGCGGCGACGCGATCTCCTGATCGAGCACCTCCATTCGATCCAGGATTCGGAAGGCTGCCTCGCGCCCGACGACATGGCGGCGCTTGCCGAGGAGATGAAGCTCTCCCTCACCGAGGTTTACGAGGTCGCGACCTTCTACGCCCATTTCGACGTTCTGGGCGACGACGACCCGCGACCGCCGGCGATTACCGTCAGGGTCTGCGACTCGCTCACCTGCGAGATGACGGGCGCCGAGGCCCTGATCGAGGCGCTGGAGAAAAGCGTCGGGGAGGGCGTGCGCATCGTGCGCGCCCCCTGCATAGGCGCCTGCGACCGCGCGCCGGCGGTCGAGGTCGGGCACAACCAGATGTCCCACGCAACGCCGGAACGCGTCGCGGCCGCCATCGAAGGCGGCAGAACAGAGTCCGAGATCCCCGCCTATACCGGATTCGACGACTATGTCGCCGCTGGCGGTTACGCGGTGCTCCGGGAATGCCGGGACGGCGCCCGGCCCGTCGAGAGGGTTATCGAGACGCTCGACAAGTCGAGCCTGCGCGGGCTCGGCGGCGCCGGTTTCCCGACCGGGCGAAAGTGGACCTTCGTTCGCGCCGAGCAGGGTCCGCGCTATCTCGCGGTCAACGCCGACGAGGGCGAGCCCGGCACTTTCAAGGACCGCTATTTCCTCGAAACCGACCCGCACCGGTTCCTCGAAGGCACGCTGATCGCCGACTGGGCGATCGAGGCGGAAGAGACCTACATCTACCTGCGCGACGAATATCCCGTCGCGCGCGAGATCCTGATCCGGGAGATCGACCGCCTCGAGCGCGAGGGGATCGCCCGTCCCGGCTCGATCGTGCTCAGGCGCGGCGCCGGCGCCTATATCTGCGGCGAGGAATCGGCGATGCTCGAAAGCATCGAGGGCAAGCGCGGCCTGCCGCGGCACAAGCCGCCATTCCCCGCGCAGGTCGGTTTGTTCGGCAAGCCAACGCTGATCAACAACGTCGAGACCCTCTACTGGGTGCCGGACATCCTCGCCAACGGCCCCGACTGGTTCGCCGGCAAGGGACGGAACGGGCGCAAGGGTCTCCGCACCTTCTCGGTCTCCGGCCGGGTCCGGGAGCCCGGCGTAAAGATCGCCGAGGCCGGGATCACCGTTCAGGAATTGATCGACGAATATTGCGGCGGCATGGCCGACGGTCACAGCTTCAAGGGCTATCTGCCCGGCGGCGCCTCGGGCGGCATCCTGCCGGCGGGCATGGCGGATATCCCGCTCGATTTCGGCACGCTGGAAGAGCATGGCTGCCTGATCGGATCGGCCGCCGTGATCGTGCTCTCCGACAAGGATTCGGCGGCCGACGCGGCGCTCAACCTGATGCGTTTCTTCGAAGACGAGAGCTGCGGCCAGTGCACGCCCTGCCGCGCCGGCTGCGAGAAGTCGGTGGGGCTGATGGGCCGGCCGAAATGGGACGAGGCGCTGCTGCGCGAGCTCAGCCGGGCGATGATCGACGCCTCGATCTGCGGCCTCGGCCAGGCGGCCCCAAACGGGCTATTGTCGGCGCTCAAGCATTTCCCCCAGGACATACCGAACGGTTAGACGATGCCAAAGGATCAGGACGCCGGGATCGCGTTTTCGCTCAACGGCGAGACGGTCAGCGCACTAGACGGGGAGACGATCTGGCAGGTCGCGAACCGGCTGGGTATCGAGATCCCCCATCTCTGCTATTCGCCGGAGCCGGGCTACCGCGCCGACGGCAATTGCCGCGCCTGTATGGTCGAAATCGAGGGCGAGCGCGTGCTCGCCGCCTCCTGCATCCGTACCCCGACCGAGGGCATGGTGGTCGACAGCGTCTCGGAACGCGCGACATCGGCGCGCCGTATGGTCTTCGAGCTCCTGATCGCCGACCAGCCCGCCCGCGCGGAGACGCATGACGCCGACTCGAAGCTCTGGCAATGGGCCGAGAAGATCGGTATCGCCGACAGCCGCTTCGATACCGGGGACGCCCCCGCCGCCGATCCCAGCCATCCGGCGATGGCGGTCAACCTGGACGCCTGCATCAACTGCACGCTCTGCGTACGCGCCTGCCGCGAAGTCCAGGTCAACGACGTGATCGGCATGGCCCATCGCGGCTCCGAGGCCAAGATCGTCTTCGATTTCGACGATCCGATGGGCGACAGCACCTGCGTCGCATGCGGCGAATGCGTCCAGGCGTGCCCCACCGGCGCGCTGATGCCCGCGGCCATGATGAACGAGGACGCACCGGGCGCCGTCAGCCCGGACCGCACCGTCGACAGCCTGTGCCCCTATTGCGGCGTCGGCTGCCAGCTCACCTACCACATCAGGGACGACAGGCTGGTCAAGGTGGAAGGAAGGGACGGTCCGGCCAATCGCGGCAGGCTTTGCGTCAAGGGACGGTTCGGCTTCGACTACGTCCACCACCCGCACCGGATCGTCACGCCGCTGATCCGCCGGGAAGGCGTCGGCAAGGACGATCTCGCGGGCCTCGATCCGGCGAACCCTGTCGCGCTGTTCCGCGAGGCGAGCTGGGAGGAGGCGCTGGACGCCGCCGCCGCCGGGCTGGCCGGGATTCGGGATGCCCATGGCGGCAGGGCGCTCGCCGGGTTCGGCTCGGCCAAGGGCTCGAACGAGGAGGCCTACCTGTTCCAGAAGCTGGTGCGGGCCGGGTTCGGAACCAACAACGTCGATCACTGCACGCGGCTCTGCCATGCCTCCTCGGTCGCGGCGCTGATGGAGACCATCAACTCGGGCGCCGTGACCGCTCCGTTCTTCGAATGCGCCAATTCCGACGTGATTATCGTCATCGGCGCCAACCCGACGGTGAACCATCCCGTCGCGGCGACGTTCTTCAAGAACGCGGCCAAGGCCGGCAAGACCCTGATCGTCATGGATCCGCGCGGCCAGGCGCTCAGCCGGCACGCGACGCATATGCTCCAGTTCAAGTCGGGTACCGACGTTGCGCTGTTAAACGCGATCATGAACGTAATCGTCGCCGAGGAGCTGTACGACCCGGACTATATCGACCGCCACACCGAGGGATTCGATGCGCTCAAAGCGCATATCGAGCCCTTCACGCCGGAGGAGATGGCGCCGATCTGCGGCATCGACGCCGACACCATCCGCACCGTCGCACGCAAATACGCGACCGCGCCGGCCTCGATCATCTTCTGGGGGATGGGCATCTCCCAGCACATCCACGGCACCGACAACGCGCGCTGCCTGATCTCGCTCGCCCTGATGACCGGCCAGGTCGGAAGGCCCGGCTCAGGTTTGCACCCGCTGCGCGGCCAGAACAACGTGCAAGGCGCCTCCGATGTCGGACTGATTCCGATGTTCTACCCCGACTACCGTTCGGTCGCGGGCGCCGACATACGCGAGGTCTTCGAGACCGCGTGGAAGACCTCGCTCGACCCCGAGCGCGGTCTGACCGTGGTCGAGATCATGAACGCGGTCCACGCCGGCGAGATTCGCGGCATGTACATCATGGGCGAGAACCCGGCGATGTCGGACCCCGATGTCGGCCACGCCCGCGAGGCCCTCGCCATGCTGGACCATCTTGTCGTGCAGGAGCTCTTCCTGACCGAGACCGCCTATTTCGCCGACGTGGTGCTGCCGGCATCCGCCTTCCCGGAAAAGGACGGTTCCTACACCAACACCAACCGTCAGGTGCAGGTCGGCCGCGCCGCGCTGCCTCTGCCCGGCGAGGCCCGCCAGGATCTGTGGATCGTGCAGGAGATGGCGCGCCGCCTCGGTCTCGACTGGTCCTATGACGGCCCCGCCGACGTATTCGCCGAGATGCACGAGTTGATGCCCTCGCTCAACGGAATTTCGTGGGACCGCCTGCAGCGCGAGGACTCCGTCACCTACCCCACGGCTTCGTTCGACGTGCCGGGCGACGACGTGATTTTCGGCGACGGCTTCCCAACCGCCAGCGGGCGCGGCAAGTTCGTCCCCGCATCCATCGCGCCGCCCGACGAGGTGCCGGACGCCGAATACCCGATGATCCTGACGACCGGCCGCGTGCTGGAGCACTGGCACACCGGTGCGATGACGCGGCGCGCCGGCGTGCTCGACGCCATCGAGCCCGAGGCGATCGCCCATATGGCGCCGGCCGACCTCGACCGCATGGGACTGGCTCCCGGGGCGAGGATCCGGGTCGAGACGCGGCGCGGGGCGATTGAACTGATCGGCCGGATGGACAAGGACGTGCCGAGCGGGGTGGTGTTCATCCCGTTCTGCTTCACCGAGGCCGCCGCCAATCTGCTGACCAACGACGCGCTCGACCCGTTCGGCAAGATTCCCGAGTTCAAATTCTGCGCCGCGAGGGTCGAGGCGGTGCCGTCGAACGAGCCCGTGGCGGCTCTAGGATGAACGCCCTCGCCGTGTCCATCGTCCAGATTGTCACCCCGGACTTGATCCGGGGTCGAATTGAACTGTTGCCAATCCCCGCCATCGCCCGCCGTTCGGTGTCGGGAGCATGATAGAGCGCTGTAATATTTGGTTTTTTCCATTCTTCACCGGCCTCTGACCTCTTGACTTCCCGCCAAGCATCGCCTTCAATCGCCCCCGATTTGATGCCGCCCGTATGCGGTTTGATGACTGACATTCGGGCATTTCGGGACGGAGCGCGACGATGCCGAAACGGAGCACCCTCAGGCTGACCAAGCGGATTGTGGACGGGCTGAAGCCCGGCGGCAAGGACGCCATCTTCTGGGACCGCGACCTCGCCGGCTTCGGGGTCAGGGTCCATGCCACCGGGCGCAAGCTCTACATCGTCCAGTCGAGGGGACCGGCCGGCCTGAAGCGGGCGACGCTCGGGCCGGCCGGCGACAGGACCGTCGAGGAGCGTCGCCGCGAGGCGGCGGCGGCCATCGACCGCATCAAGCGGGGCGAGGATCCGAAGCCGCCGGCACCGGCGCCCGAGCCCACCGTCGCCGACCTGGCGGAACTCTGTCTGAAGAACCATGTCGCCCCACGCTGCAAGCCGAAGACGGCGAAGAACTACCGCATGTCCATCGAGCACCACATCCTGCCGGCGCTGGGGAGCAAGGCGCTGAAGGACGTCGCGCCGGAAGACGCGGCCGGGCTCCACCACGGGCTGCGCGACACGCCGGCGGCGGCCAACCAGGCGATCTGGGTGCTCTCGAAGATGTTCGTGCTGGCCGAGAGCTGGGAGATGGTCCCGCCCGGGCGCAACCCGTGCCGGCATGTCCGCCAGTACCGAGACACGCCCCGCGAGCGCTTCCTGACGCCCGACGAGTTCCGGCGCATCGGCGATGTGCTGAAGACGTTCGAGGCCGAGGGCTCGATGCAGCCCTCGGCGATCGCGGCGATCCGCCTGCTGATGCTGACCGGCTGCCGCTCGGACGAGATCCTCACCCTGCAATGGGACGACATCGACCGCACGGCGCGGGTCCTGCGGCTCCGCGATTCGAAAACGGGGCCGCGCATGGTGCCGCTGACCGGGCCGGTGCTGAAGGTGCTGGACGGCATCGAGCGGGAGGACGGCGTTCCCTGGGTGCTCAGGGGCGCGAAGCCGCGGAGCCGTCTGGCCTGTCTTTCCTGGCACTGGCGGCGGGTCAGGAAGGCGACCGGGCTCGACGACGTGCGGCTCCACGACTGCCGGCACAGCTACGCCAGCAGGGCGCTGGCGCTGGGCGAGGGCCTGCCGGTGATCGGGCGCCTGCTCGGCCATGCCCGGGTCGGCACCACCGCCAAATACGCCCACCTGGTGCGCGACGCCGAGAAGGCGGCGGCCGCCAGGACCGGCGGCAGCATCGCCGTCTGGATCATGCCCGGCGAGGCCGAGGCGGCGTGAGGGAAGCGGCGATGCGGCAGAGGACGATCTCCAACCGCGCCGTGGCCGCCATGACGGTCGAGCGCGACACGGTGTTCTGGGACCGGATCGTGACCGGCTTCGGGGTCCGGGTCTATCCGACCGGCGGCAAGGTCTATATCGCCCAGGCGCGGGGGCCGGAGGGGCCGAAGCGGGTGACGGTGGGAAGGCACGGCGTGCTCAACGCCGACGAGGCGCGCCGGCGGGCGGCGCTGATCGTGACGCGCATCAAGGCGGGCGAGGACCCGGTGGCGCTGCCGCTCGCGGCCCGGGCCAGGGGCGGCCCGACCGTGGCCGACCTAGCGGCGCGCTATCTGGAGGATCATGTCGAGGTCCGGCTCAAGCCGAGGACGCAGGCGAAGCTCCGCGGCGTGCTGCGCCGCCACATCCTGCCCGCCCTCGGCCGGCTGCCGGTCGAGGCGGTGGAGCGCCGGCAGGTCGTCGATCTGCATCGCAGTATGAGCGGCCGCCCGGTGGCGGCGAACCGTGCAGTCAAGACGCTCGCACACATGTACCGGCTGGGCGAGGGCTGGGGCTTTGTGCCGGCCGGCTGCAACCCGTGCCGGGCGATCGACAAACATCCCGAGCGCGGCCGCGAGCGCTTCCTGACCGACGCCGAGTTCGCCCGGCTCGGGCGGGCGCTGGACGAGGCCGTGGACGCCGGAACCGTATCGCCCGTGGCCGCTGCGGCGATCCGCCTGCTGATGCTGACCGGCTGCCGCAAGGGCGAGGTCCTCGCGCTGCGCTGGATGGATGTCGATCTCGACGCCGGCGAGTTGCGCCTTCCCGACGCGAAGTCCGGTCCCCGCGCGGTGCAGCTGCCGCCGCCGGCGGTGGGGCTGCTGGGGGCGCTGCCGCGCCGGACGGGCAACCCGTGGGTGTTTCCGGGCAGGGCTCTGGACGGATGCTTTAGCGCGGGCGCCCTCGACAACGTCTGGCGGGCCGTGCGCGAGGCCGCAAAGCTGGAGGATGTCCGGATTCATGACCTTCGACACAGCTTCGCGTCCCGTGCGCTGGCGCTCGGCGAGACCCTGCCGGTGATCGGCAAGCTGCTGGGGCACAACGATATCGAGACGACGGCGAGATACGCGCATCTGGCGCAGGATTCCGTCCACGAGGCGGCGGAGCGGGTCGCCGGGAGCATCGCGGCGGATATTCTGTAAGCGCCCGATTTCGGAGGTCCATGAAGCCGGGTTCGGAATGGTGTCCGGGATGGACATCGCGGTCGGCGTTCGTTCATGTTTCACATGAGCGAACCAATTCGGTGTGCGATGGTCGACGATGAACAACTGCGGGAGAAGCTCGCCAAGGTCGAGGCGCTGTTCCGGCGTGCCGGAAGTCCGGGCGAGCGCACGGCCGCCGCGGCCGCGATGGACCGGCTGCACGGCCGTTTGGCCGGTTCGGGCAGGAACGACGAGCCGGAGGTCGAGCTTCAGTTCTCGTTGCCCGATGCCTGGTCCGTCAGCCTCGTCGTTGCCGTTTGCCGCAAGCACGGCGTGCGGCCCTACCGTTATCGGCGGCAACGGCGCACCAGCGTCGTCGTCTCCGCGCGGGAGCGGGAATTCAACCGGGTGGTCTGGCCGGAATACAGCCGGCTTCAGACCGAGCTGGAGAGCTACTTCGAGGACGTCACCGACCACCTCGTTTCGCGGGTAATGGGCTCGGACGGCGACGACAGCGGCCTCGACCGGTAGCGGGCCGGCGGTGACGCCCGAGGAGGACGCGCGGATCGGTGCGACGCCCGCGACCTTTGCCAACACGCTGTACATCACGCCGGTGGCGGGCGGCGGCCATACATATGGTCGGCCCGCCGCCATCCGCTGATTTGGCGGCCCCCGCCGATGGCAACGGAACAATCCCGCCCGTGGACAATCCCGCCTGGACAATCCCGCCTGTCGCCCACACCGACCGAATGTGGTAGGGTCGAACCATGTCAGGAAACCGGCATGATACCCGTTCCACCGTGACCGTTGCCGCCAACGGCCGGCTCGCGGAGGCAGCGCACTTGCAGGCGATCGAGGGTAATCCGCTGACCGCGGAAGAGATCGCCATGTTCGAGATGTTCGAGCGCGAGGGGTGGCCGCCCGAGCGGCGCCGCGCCCATATCCTCCGCCGGATAGAGGACCGAGGCCGCGCCGCCGCGGCGGAATGAGCGACCGCGACTACTGCTATCCGCCTGACTACACCGTTCTCCGCAACAGGCTGGACATCCGGGACGCCCCGGCGCTGGAAGCGGCGGAGCGCGAGCTTGTCGCCCAACGCCTTGTCGAGCCTGCGCCGGCGGGCGATTTCGATCTTGCCCACCTGAAGGCGATCCACCGCCACCTGTTCCAGGATGTTTACGCCTGGGCGGGCGAGATCCGCATCGTGGAGATTGCCAAGGACGGGAGCCGGTTCCAGCCGAGGCGGTTCATCGAAACCGGCATGGCCGACATCCACCGCCGCATCGTGGCGGCGGGATATTTCCGGGGATCGGCGCCGGACGGGTTTGCCGGGGGCGCGGGTCCGGTGCTGGGCGACGTCAACCATGTCCACCCGTTCCGCGAGGGCAACGGGCGCACGCAACTCCAGTATCTGAAGCAGCTTGCCGAGCGCGCCGGGCACGCCATCGACCTCACCCGGATCGACCGCGCCGACTGGCTGGACGCCTCGCACCGGTCCAACGCGGGCGATCACGCCGCCATGACCCGCTGCATCCGCCAGGCGCTGTCCTAACCCCCGATTTTGACGACGGCGTAGAAGCGCGCTTCTTCGCCGGCCCGGCCGACTCTGGTGTGCCGCGCCGCCTTCCCGCAGCCGTCTCCATCCGCGCGCTTTTCTCCATCGAGAGGAGAGGCATGGCCGTGAGCGGGGCGGCGGCCGGATGTCCGGGGAGGGCGTCCGGCCGTCGATTTCCCTCATCGGCACGAAGGAGACGGCACCATGACGGCAGCCATGGCGATACCCGGCAACACGGCGGAGACGTTTCTGGTTCATTTCTTCGGCACCGGCCTGGCCGACGACCGCTATGTGGTCGAGCGGTACCGGGCGCTTGCGGACGGCGATATTCGCCCGATCCGCCCCGAGGCGACCGGCGCGAAGGGCCGTGGCAAGGCGAAGCACACGGTCGTCTCGCGCAAGCAGGCCGAGGCGATGCGTCCCGACCGCACGGAGATCATCATCTGCACGGGTCTCAGCACCCGCGGCGGCAGACAGGCGTGGGGTTCGGTGGCGGCCGGCCTCCTCTGCGATCGCAAGCAGAAAGGCTGAACGGCCTTCTCCCGGGCGTCCTGCCGTCCCGCTGGCGGCAGGGCGCCTTCCGTCCATTTCCGGATTGGCGAAGAGGAGGCCGTCATGGCTTACCGCGACAGCGAGGCGCGCCGCAGGAACGACCTTGCGCGCTATCACCGCCGGATCGCTGAGCGCCGCGCGGCCGGCTTGTGCCTGCGCTGCGGCAAGACCGAGCCCGCGCCCGAACGCACGCTCTGCCGACCTTGCAGCGAGAAGCAGAACCGCGCCAGCCGGGCGAGGGACGCCCGGCTCCGGGCCGAGCGCAAACCCAGGCGGGACCCGGAACAGGCGAAGCTCTACGAGCGCGAGCGCAGCCGTCGCCAGCACGCCGAGCGCGTCGCCGCCGGCATCTGCACGAAATGCGGCCGGGCCCCGGCGCGCCCGGACCGCACGACCTGCGAGCCCTGCGCGGAGAAGCATCGCGCCCGCGACCGCGCCCGTCACGCCAGGGCGAAGGCCGAGGGGATACCCTATGGCGGACGCGACCCGGAAGCCCGGCGCCGCGCCGGCCGGAAGCAGAGCCGCCGGCGCAGCGAGCTCCGCAGGGCCGCCGGTTTGTGCATCCGCTGCGGCACCGTCCCGCCCGAAGAGGGACGGTCGATGTGCGAGCCATGCCGGGACGACCGGCGGGCCGCGAAACGCGCACTCCACGCCGAGCGCCGGGCGAAGAGCCTCTGCGTCCAGTGCGCGACGCCCGCGCCGGACGGCAAGGCCTATTGCGAACCCTGCGCCGTGGCCAAGGAAGGGCGGCGGAACCTGAAGGCCAAGCGGGAGGCTGATCGCCGCAGATATTCCGAGCGGAGAGCCAGGGGCGATTGCACCACCTGCGGAAAGCCGGCCGGCGGGGCGGCGGAATGCCAAGCCTGCCGCGACGCCGCCCGTGCCCGCTACGATGCCCGGAGAGCCGCCGGGGTGTGCGTCAAGTGCCAAACCCCCACCTTCGGCGGCGCGGCCTATTGCGCGCCGTGTGCCCTCGTCAAGGAAGGGCGGCGCGACCGCGAGGCGGAATACGCCGCCCGCCGCCGGCGCTATGCCGAGCGGCGGGCGAAGGGCCGCTGCGTCGAATGCAACACGCCGTCGCCGGGGGTGGCGCGCTGCGAGCCCTGTTCGCGCAAGCATCGCGAGGGCTCGGGGGCATTCCGCGGCATCCCGATCTGGGACCCGAGCTGGACGGTGATCGAAATCGCCACCGGCCGGGAGCACGGCCCCTATGACAGCGAGGCCGACGTCGCGCTCTGCCTCGCCTTCGCGAAGCTGGCGCGCGACCAGGTGGAGGTGATCGCGGACGTCAGCCCGATGGCGTCGTTCACGGCTCCGCCCTGGTGATCCCATGCGGCGCAGCGGACCCACCCCCTGCTGCGCCGCCGGCCCGCCGCCCGCCGTCCGACATACATATGGCCGGCCATGCGCCCGCCGGCCCGGCCCCATCGAAGGAGTTTCCATCATGACCGCCTGCCTGCCCGACAACCCGGCGTATTGCTTCTATCCGGCCACCGAGGACGACGGCGAGCCGCCGCAGATTCGCATCTTGGTCGATATCGTTATCCCGAGCTCGGGATAAAGCCGTTTATGCCGAGCAGAGTGTAATGCCGAGTGGGTCCCGGGGATCGGCTTAACCCTGCCGTTCTGCGGCCGATTCGCTCGGCATTAATTCTGACGGTCAATTCGCGGACAAAGTCGTCCTCCGTTTCAACCCGATGGAGGACGACCAACAATGTCTTCGACACCCAACCGCCGGTCGCTGCTGGGGACCACAGCCCTGGCCGGCTTCGACTCGATCATTCTTGAGTTCATCAACGATCTTCGCCACTCGGACGGAGCGGCTGAGGGTCAGCTCTCCAATTACCGTTACGCCGCCCGTCACTTCCTGATCTGGCTTGAGCTTGCCGGGATCGAGCTCAAGATCGTCGACGGCACGGTTATCGAGCGCTTTCAGCAGCACGAATGCCGTTGCGCCAAATCGTCCGCGCCTGTCCGGCTTCGCCGCTGGCGCAAGTGCCGCTCGTCGCCCAAGGTCATGACGTTCATCCGCTTCCTCGAGCGGATAGGGCGCATCGAGACTCCCGGCGAACTCGAGGACAATTTCCGGCTTCTGAATGCGTTTCTCGAGGGCCTGCGCCGCAATGGCTACGCGACCAAGACCATCAAGCGGTATCGTTATGGATGCGGCGGTCTCATTGTCTGGCTCCACCTCTCACGGCTTCGCCTGTGCGATCTGTCGCCGGAGGTAATCGCGCGGTTCCGGCGCAGGCAGATCATCTGCTCGATCCCCGGGGTGTTCCACGGCCACGAATCCCGGTATCCCACAACCGCGTACGAGATCGAACTACACGGCTTCCTGAAGAATCTCGTCTCGATCGGGCGGATCGGGCCCCTCGAACCGGTCCCGGACGAGAAGCCTCCGTCGCCTCGCCTTGCGAGATTCGCCGACTGGCTTGAACGCCATCGCGCCAGCAGCCCGGAGACCATACGCCAGCAGGTCCGATTGATCGCGGAGATGCTGCCTGGTCTTGGGGACGATCCGGGGGTCTATAACGCGGCACTGGTCCGGCGGGTGTTGTTCGACCGCATGGAGCCATGGTCGCAAAGCTACGCCCGCAGGCTGACAACCGCGATGCGTATGTATTTGCGGTTCCTGGTGTCGGAAGGCAGCATCGCGGCGGGGCTGGTCGAGGCCGTGCCGACGGTGCCGCAGTGGCGGCTGTCGGCCCTGCCACGGTACATCCTGGCCGACGATGTCGAGCGCACCATCGCGTCCTGCGGCGACGACCCCATGGGTGTACGCGACCGGGCGATCCTGCTGCTGTTGGCGCGGCTGGCGCTGCGGGCCGGAGATATCGTCGCTCTGCGCCTCGACGACATCGACTGGAACAGGGCCGAGATCCGTGTCTCGGGAAAATCACGGCGGACGACGTCGCTGCCGCTGCCCCAGGACGTCGGCGATGCGCTCCACGTCTATATCGCGACGGCACGGCCAAGGGTGGATGAGGAGAAGGTGTTCTTCTGCGTGAACGCGCCCTGTCGGCCATTCACCCATTCGAGCACCGTCAGTGCCGTGGTGGAACGCGCGCTGGATCGCGCGGGGGTCAAGACCTTCGGCGGTCGTGGCGCGCATGCACTCCGCCACTCCCAGGCGACCGCGTTGCTCAGGTCGGGAGCCACGCTGGATGTCATCCAATCGCTGCTCCGGCACACTTCCCCGAACACCACCGTGATCTACGCCAAGACCGACGCGGTCATGTTGCAGGAGGTTGCCCAACCCTGGTTGGGAGGGAACGACCGATGACGATCACGATCAGCGAACACGTCGAGCGCTTTGTGGCGATGAAGCAGAAGCTCGGTTATCGGTTCGTGCGGAGCGCACGGGAGCTGCGCAGTTTTGCGCGCTTCGCCGAGGTTCGCGATGAAACATTCATGCGGTCCAAAACCGCCATCGAGTGGGCATCCGCGTCGGCGGCGGCATCGCGGTCCGAACGGGTCAAAAAGCTGTACGCAGTCCATAACTTCGGCAGTTGGCTGCACGCTGAGGACGCCCGTCACGAAGTGCCGCCTCGCGATGCTCTGGGCCGTCTGAACAAGCAGAGACCGAAGCCCTGCCTGATGTCGGTCGCGGATATCGGGAAACTCCTGACAGCGGCATTGTCCATGGGACCTGCCGGCACCATTGCCCCGCTGACCTGGCATTACCTGTTCGGGCTCGTCGCCGCGACCGGCCTGCGCATCGGCGAAGCGCTTGCATTGACCCTGGACGACATCACCGAGGACGGCTTGGTGATCCGAGACACGAAGTTCCGCAAGTCCCGGATGGTCGCTCTGCACCCGACCACCTGGGATGCGCTGAACCGCTATCTGGAAGCGCGACTTGCGGAGAAAACCCCGGATCGGCATCTGTTCGTGATCGCAAGCGGCCAGCGCCCGCGTCAACTGCATCCCATCCATGTCTTCCGCAGACTCGCGGAGCGAGCGGGAATCCGCGAACCCGGTGCGGCGCGAGGGCCGACGACGCACTCGCTGCGGCATTCCTTCGCCGTGCGATCTCTCGAGAACCTGGCTCCCGACGTCGATCCGAGCCGGCACATGCTGGCGCTCTCCACTTACCTCGGACATGTCGACGTCTCGAGCACCTACTGGTATCTGGAAGCGACCCCTGCCCTCCTGCGCGGCATTGCCGAGGCTGCGGAAGAGGCTCACGCGAATGGGGGTTCCGATGACTGATCTTGCCCCCCACCTGACGACCTTCCTGGAGGAGCACCTTCCTAACGAGCGGCGCTTCAGCCGCCACACCGTGCAGAGCTATAAAGCGTGCTTCCGCCTCCTCGTCCTCTACGCGGCGGAAAAGACCAAGGTGCGCCCCTGCGTCCTGAAGATCGAGCACCTGACGGTGGCTCTCCTGCTGGCCTTCCTCGAGTCCCTGGAGAAGGATCGCAACAACAGCGTCGGCACCCGCAATAATCGTCTCGCCGCCGTCAAGTCCTTCTTCCGATACCTGGAATACCGTGTCCCGGGTTGTCTCGATCTGGCGTTGCAGGTGCGCGCCATCCCGCAGAAGCGCGCCGACAAACCCCTGATCGACTGGCTCGACCGGACGGAGATGCAGGCGATCCTGGATGCGCCGGATACCGCGACGGTCGCAGGCCTGCGCGACCGCGCCATGCTGCATCTATGCTACGCGGCCGGGCTCCGGGTGTCGGAACTGACCGGGCTCACTCTCGACAGCCTGTCGAGTCCCCAACTTGAGACTGTCCGCGTCCTGGGCAAGGGGCGGCGCGAGCGCGAACTTCCGCTTTGGAAGGAAACGAGGGCCGTCCTCAATGAGTGGCTCGACGTCCGCCCGCCGGTGAACAATCGCTATCTCTTCCTCAGCGCCCGCGGGCGGGCGTTGAGCACGGACGGCTTCGCCTACATCCTCGACCAGCATGTCGCCACCGCGGCCTGCAAGGTCCCGTCGATCAAGAGCAAGCGGGTGACCCCGCACGTGCTCCGTCATTCGTCGGCAATGACCGTTCTGGATGCCACACGGGGGGACATCCGGAAGGTCTCGATCTGGCTCGGTCACGCCGACGTCAAGATCACCGAGGTGTACCTTCGTTCGAACGCGGCCGAGAGGCTGAAAATCCTTGAGGCCAACACGCCGCCTTCCATCCGCCGGGGGACCTTCAACGGTGTGAAGGACAGCCTGATGATGGTTCTAGGCGGAAACTGGCCGTGAGAATTAATCGGAGCTTCACTGAGGATAGATCAGAGATAGTCCGGCCAACGTCCTGATCACGTTTCGGTTGGTAGGGATGGGGCCCGGTTTCTCCATGGATATTTGTTTCCATGGTAGGGCCGGACCGATAGGGGTTGTACCTTGCCGGAAGGTGCGCTATAAGGCCGGAAGCCCTGTTTCCATGCGCGGTCGCCGGCCATGTCCTACCACGTCGAAGCCATCCCGAACCGCGGCCGCCGGCCCACGATCCTGCTCCGCAAGGCCTGGCGCGAAGGTAAGCGCATCCGCCGGAAGACCCTCGCCAACCTCACCCACCTGCCGCCCGGGCTGATCGAGGGCATCCGCCGGGTGGTCAAGGGAGGCGTCGCCTTCGAACGCCCGGACGAGGCGTTCGCCGTGCGGCGCAGCCTGGCGCATGGTCATGTCTGCGCGGTGCTCGGCACCTGCCGGCAGCTGGGGCTGCCCCGCATCCTGCACCGGCTCCGCAGCCGCGAGCGCGATCTCGCGCTGGCCGCCATCGTGGCCCGGGTGCTGGCGCCGGATTCCAAGCTCGCGACCGCCCGGCAGCTCACGCCGGAGACCGCCGCCTCCACCCTCGGCGGGGTCCTGGGCCTCGGCGAGGTCACCGGCAACGAGATGCTGGCGATGCTCGACTGGCTGCTGGCGCGCCAGCCCTGGATCGAGCAGAGCCTGGCCAACCGGCACCTCCGGGACGGCACCCTGGTGCTCTACGACACGACGTCCAGCTTCGTCGAGGGGCGGTGCTGCCCGCTGGCCGCCTTCGGCCACAACCGCGATGGCAAGAAGGGCCGCCAGCAGATCGTCTTCGGGCTGCTCTGCTCGCGCGACGGCTGCCCGGTGGCGGTCGAGGTGTTCGCCGGCAACACCGCCGATCCTGCCACCGTGGCGGACCAGATCCGGAAGATCCGGACCCGCTTCGGCATCGAGCGGATCGCCCTGGTCGGCGACCGCGGCATGCTCACCACCGCGCGCATCCGCAAGGCCGTGGAGCCGGCCGGGCTCGACTGGATCTCCGCACTCAGGACCGCGGACCTCCGCACGCTGCTGCGCCCGGCCGGCCCCGACGGGCCGGCGCCGCTGCGACCGGACGAGCTGCTGGAAGACACGGTCGCCGAGATCAGCAGCCCCGCCTTCCCCGGCGAGCGCCTCATGGTCTGCCTCAACCCGCGCCTGCGCGACGAGCGCGCGCGCAAGCGCGAGGACCTGCTCCGCGCCACCGAGGCCACCCTCGAGGAGATCGCCCGCATCGTCCGCCGGCCCGGCTCGCAACTGCGCGGACGGGACCGGATCAGCCACCGGGTCGGGCGCGAAGCCAACCGCCGCAAGGTCGAGAAGCACTTCACCATCACCGTCACCGACGACGACCTCACCTGGACCCGCAACGAAGCCGGCATCACCGCCGAGGCCCAGCTCGACGGCATCTACATCGTCCGCACCAGCCTCCCCGCCGACGCCATCGCCGCCGACGAGGCCGTCGACGCCTACAAGGCCCTGGCCCGCATCGAGCGCGCCTTCCGCAACCTCAAGACGACCCGGCTCGAGGTGCGGCCCATCTACGTCTACAGCGCCGACCACGTCCGCGCACACGTGTTCCTGTGCGCGCTCGCCTGCCACGTCGAGTGGCACCTGCGCCGACGCCTCGCTCCGCTGCTGTTCGAGGACGACGACCCCGAGAGCGCCCGCGCCCGGCGCGCCTCCCCCGTGCAGCCGGCCGGCGTCTCACCCAGCGCCAAACAGAAGGCCGCCACCCGCACCACCGCCGACGGCACGCCGGTGCACAGCCTGCGCACCCTGCTCGACCACCTCGCCTCGCTGACCCTCAACCGGATCGCCCTCGCCGGCAACCCCGATCACCTCTTCAACGTCACCGCCGATCCCACGCCCACCCAGCAACGGGCCTTCGAACTGCTCGGCGTCGACCCCGCCGGAGTGTTGCCAGTCGACGTCCAGGGCGATTAAACGCGACCACCTGATTCCAAAAGGGAATCTGGCCAGATACCCGATGAAGTTCCGATTAATGCCGAGCGAATCGGCCGCAGAACGGCAGGGTTAAGCCGATCCCCGGGACCCACTCGGCATTACACTCTGCTCGGCATAAAAGGTTTCGCTTTCCCCATCCCCACCGCGCTGGTCGCCCTGAACCGGGCCGACGGCCTGGCCGTGTGCGATTCGCTCAACCGGCCGCTCGGCTGGAGCCGGGAGACCTGGACCGCGTTCGCCGCGCGCTGCCTGCGCGCCGGCGCCGGCGGCATGAACGGCAGCACCCTGCACTGAAGCCGCCCGGTATCGCGGCAGCACTCCCCGCCCGTTGCGGTCGGAGCGGGGGCCGCCGGTCCGCCGGGGGGTCGGCCGGCCGGGAGGTCGAGAGGGGCTTTCGCCGGGCGAGCGCCCGGTTGGGAGCGAGGGAGGGTTTCCGTCGCGGCCGGGCGCGGCACGGGAGATCCCATCATGTTCGCCTTCGACACCGATTACGACCCTGTCGGCCCCGCCGCCGACGCCGTCCTCGCCGAGATCGGCCTCGACGCCCGCTCGGTCAGGGACGCGCTGCGCGACGACCTTGCCCGGCGCTGTCCCGACCGCGAGGCCCCGGCGGACGGGAGCTAGAGGAGGGCTTCGGAGAAGATGAGCGGGAAGGGGCTGGAGAGAGCGTTCTCCGGTCCCGCCGCTCGACCATCGTCAACATCGAGAACTGAAGGAGCATCGCGATGAGCTTCGGAATGAACCGCGTCGAACTGATCGGCCGCCTCGGCGCCGACGTCACCGTCAACCAGCTGATGAGCGGGGGCCGCGTGGCCAATCTCAGCATCGCCACCGACGAATCCTATTTCAACCGCGACGGCGAGAAGGTCGACAGGACCGAGTGGCACCGGGTCGTGACCTTCCAGGACGGGCTGATCGACATGCTGGTGCGCCACGCGAAGAAGGGCCGCCTGGTCCACGCCGAGGGCAAGCTCCAGACCCGCCGGTGGAAGAAGGACGGCGAGGACTCGGACCGCTTCTCGACCGAGATCCTGGTCGTGCCCGGCCACAGGGTGCAGTTTCTGGATCGCCCGAACGGGGCCAACGGGAACGGCGCCCGGGCCGCGCAGGAGCCCACCCCGGCGCCCGCCAACGGCGAGGCCGTGCCGGCCGGCGGCGCCCCGGCGCAGGCCGACGATTTGGGCATGGACATCCCATTCTGAAGACCGGTCTCCAGTCCTCCCTCCCAACTTGGGCGGCCGCTTCGGCGGTCGCCTTTTTTTCTGCCGTGGGTCCGGAGTCCGCCGCCGGGCCCGGAGGGGAGAAGAGCTTGCGAACGGGCAAGCCGTTCGGAGGAGGAAGGGAGTCATGTCCGCCATCGTCAATCTCAGGCACGAGCCGAAGCTGCGCGAGCAATTCGAATATGCGCAGGTCGTGAACAACACCGTGCTGATCGACCGCCGCACGCGGTGGGGCAATCCGTTCCGCGTGACGGACGGCGTCTCGCATGCCGAGGCCGTCGCCCGCTACCGCGTTCATCTCTGGCGGCAGATAGGCGCGGGCGAAATAGCGCTGGAAGAGCTTGCCGCGCTGGACGGCTGCTGGCTGGCGTGCTGGTGCGCCGGCGACGGCCATCCCTGCCATGGCGAGGTGCTCGAACGGGCGGCCGCCTGGGCGGCGCGGGTGCTGGCCGAAAGGTCCGATGCGTGACGCGCCACCGTGCTTCCTTTCGAACGCCGTGCCGGGCCGAACCGCCGATGGGGGCCGTGCAGGTGGAGAGAAATACGCCACCCCGCTGTGCTGTCCCATTGTGCCACAGTAGAGTCGAGGACTGGCGCGCCAGTTGTAGGGTCCGGTGGCTTGTCCGTCGCTTTCGCTCCGGGCCTCAGTCCGGCTCCCATGACCGCGTTTCCAGTCCCCGCTCATCAAACCGGACGTGCGGATTTCCCGCATCCGGCTTTCGGACGAGATCATGCCTTCGCGCTCGGAAGGCCCAGTGCCTGCCGCGTCAGACGGGTGAGGCCGTATTCGTCGTGGAGCCTCTGGGCGGGGTATTGCACAGTTGCCCCGTGCCGCGTCTTGTGCTTTCGGCAGAGCCACTGGCGAAACCGCCGGACCGCATGTCGGTTGACGACGTTGAAGGCCGGGCTGACCTGCCCGAGGCTAAAGTAGTTTGCCCACCCGGTCATAGTCCGGTTCAGACGCCCTACCATCACCTCCGATGGTTGCCCACCGTACCCTCTCACCGTCATGTCGCTGATCCTGCGGCATATGCTCTGGACACTCGCCTGGCTGGGCCGGGTGCCGATGTACGACCCCCGACCATCCCGGCGGTAGGTGTGTCCGATGCGGTAACCCAGAAACTCTAAAGGCTCTTCCGGGCACCGCAAGCACCGGGTTTTCCGCGCGTTGACCGTGAGCTTCAGACCCGCCATGAGCCGCTCGACCGCCGCCAGCATTTCCGCCGCCGGGGCCTTGCCGAGCACACAGAGGTCGTCGGCATAGTTCACGATTTCCGCACGGAAGCGCCGGGCGTAGCCCAGCGCCTTCCAGCCCAAGATGAAGCGCCGCATGTAGACGTTGCTGGCCAAAGGCGAGATCGGTGCCCCTTGCGGGGTTCCTTTCCGTTCCCTGCGCGCCCGGTTCGTGCGGCGCTTGCCGCCCTCGCCGTCGTCCTCTTCCACCGGCATTTCCAGCCACGCCTTGATGAGCTTGAGCATCCGCCCGTCGCTGATGCGGCGGGCGAAACTCTTGAGAAGCTCGGCGTGCGGTATCTCGCCGAAGTAGTTGGACAGGTCGCAATCAACAACCTCTTGGTGCCGCCCATATAGGAGGCGGCGAACGCGTTTTACCGCGCCGTGGGCACTCCGTCCCGGCCTGTAGGCGTACTGCTCCGGTTGCAGGTCCGCTTCGAATATCGGCTCAAGCACAAGCAGAGCCGACGTCTGCGCTACCCGGTCCCTTATGCAGGGGATGCCCAATGGCCGGAACTTGCCGGGCTGCTTCTTCGGGATGAGCACCTGCCGTACCGGCTTCGGTGTGTACGCCCCATCCTTCAGTTCCCGCGCCAGTTCCCCAAGCCAGCGCCCCACGCCAACCGACTCGATGTCCGCGAACGTCTCGCCATCCACCCCGGCAGCCCCGCCATTCCGGCGAACCCGCTTCCAGGCTTCGGCGAGGAAGTCCTCGCGCCACACCTTGTCGATCAGCGCATGGAATCGCCGACCGGGTTCTTCCTTAGCTTTCGCATGTAGCACGGTCTGGAGTTTCCGAACTCTGTCTGACCCTGTTAGGTTTTCACCAGTAGTCACGCCTTGCTTCCTTTCCGTACTGCTCTCGAACCAGGGCTCCTTTCCTCCACCGGCATTACCCGGCTTCAGCGGTACTACGAGCCCATCCGCCACCCTGCCGGCCCAGCCTGCCCCTCGCGGGGTTCCGGTTGGTGTGTGCACACCACCGACAGGGCTTCCCGTGTTGCCTCCATCCTCCTCTTCCATGCGTGCCGCCGCCATTGCCCCGGTGGGACCGGCCGGTGCTTGCGTCGTTCGCTTCCCGACCGATGGCAGCCTTCCCCGGAGCACGGGCGGGTCGGCTCCCACATCACTGGTTTCGAGGCCTGCTCGGCGTTCACTGCACGTTGCGGCCCGCATGGTCGCTAAGCCGCCCAAGGCGGCCCGTTACATCGAAGTGCTTCAAGCTATGTCGTTACCTCCATAACTCGCTCCGATTGCTACCGGCTGGAACGACATTTGCCGGGCGGAATTTGCACCCGCTGAAGGATGGTGCCTTTCACGGCACACCGTGCTCCCTCCGCCAACCCTGCGGGTCCTCCGGTCGCTGCGCTCCCTGCGGCCTGGCCCAAGAAGCTCTAGGGCGGGCCGTGAAAGTCGACGACCGTGAAGATCGCTGGCGCGATCTTCCGCACCACTCGACGACTTTCCGCACCAACCCCGCCCAAGAGCTTCTAAGGCCAGGTGCTCGCCCTGTGCGCGCGTGACCCAACAGGACATCACATCGGGGATCGGCCCCGAACGTGAAACCGATCAAGGGAGATCGTCATGACCTTCGATATCGACACCATCGAGACCGCTGCCGAGACCGTCGGACAGTCCGTCACCGCGACCGTCTGCGAACAGGCCCAGCTCTTCGGCGCGACCCCCGAGCGCGGCGAGTTCGACACCCGCGAGGTCTGGGACGCCGACGACGCCACCGACGCGGTGAGCGAAGCCTTCCGCATCCTGGCCGAGGGCGTCGCGCCCGACGGGTTCCAGATCGCCGACGAGCGCGAGAGCCTGATGTGGGGCTTCGTCAACATGCTCGACGCACAGACCCGCCGCCTCGACCGCGCCGCCGACAAGCTGATGCCGGGACTCCGCGACCTCCAGCGCGCCCAGGACGGCACCGAGATCAAGTCGCTCGAACTCGAGATGACCACCCACCGGGCGCAGTGCCTCACCGACCGCCGCGACGCCTTCGAGACCCTGCGCGACACCGCCGCCGACGCCTACCGCAACGCGACGGGCAGCGTCTGGCGTCCGAGGCGCGGCAGCCACGTCTCCGAGACCGGCAGGCTGACCAGCGCGGCCATCGACGCCCGCGACTACCAGCGCGCGAGGAAGGACCGCAAGACCATGGCGCATCTGCCGCAGGGCACCCTCGTCGCCATCGCCGGCGGCAAGGACGTCGCCGACCCGGGCGCGGTGATCCGCATGCTCGACAGGACCCGCTCCAAGCACGCCGATATGGTGCTGGTCCACGGCGGCGGCCCCGGCGTCGAGAAGATCGCGGCAAGCTGGGCCGAGCGCAACGGCGTCCACCAGGTCGTCTGCAAGCCGGACTGGGACCGCCACGGACGCGCCGCCCCGTTCCGCCGCAACGACGAGCTGCTGAACCTGCTGCCGAAGGGCGTCATCGCCTTCCCCGGTTCGGGCATCACCGAGAACCTCGTCGACAAGGCCCGGTCGCTCGGCATCCCCGTCTGCCGCGTCTGACCGCAGCGCTTCGCGGGCCGCGTCGTCATCCCCGCATCGGGACGGCGGCGCGGCCCGTTTCGTTTCGACCGACGGTGTTGCGGCGGCAACGCCGTCCTCGCGCGCGCTTCGCGCCGCGCTCGCGCCTTCGCTACGCTCGTCGTCTCCGGCAGCGTGCTTCGCACGACTGCCGGCGGTCATGACCGCCGTGCCGATCGCTTCCCGTTGCAGTCGCCAGTCGCGACTGTCGCGACCAACGCGCACTGCCGGTCGCACTACCCCCGGCGCTTCCGCCGGTGTTCGTGACGGTGAGCGCGCCGCGCCCGCCGTCACTTCGCTCGACACTTCGTCCCTTCGCGGTGTCCGCACCAGCCGCCACTCAAGCGCCGTGGCGGCTCCCCTCCGCCGCTCTCGCCGGCGACGATTCCCCCTTCGCTCTTCCTCGGATTCACGGCTATCTGGACGCCCTTCGGCGTCTCGGCTCCACACCCCACGCATCCCCGATGCAGAGGGCGCATGCGCGCGCAGAGCCTTCCTTTTCAACGACTTGGGAGGACTTGGGGCGCCTTCGGGCGCCGGATTCTTGTTTGATCGAGTCGCTTCTCCGGAGAACCGCGCGGGTTCTCTGGGGAACCGTGGCCAGGCCGCTGGAATCGCTGATGTTTTTTCTTCGCGCTTCTCTGGAGAACCGCCCGTGCCGCGCGAGGGTTCTCGAGAGAACCGCCGAATCCGGCCAGAAATTCTCTGGAGAACCGTCCCGTTTCAGCCCCTTGCCGCCGAACCGGACACTGTCCTCTCCCGCCGGGACACCGGTTCGACCGCAAGCCGCAACGCCACCGGGTCCAGTACCCCGGCGCCGGGCCTGGAGCGCACCCCCGCGCCCGGAGTGCCGGATGTTCGTTTGCCGTTGACAGTCGGCGGCGCCGGCGGCGTAAGGTTGCGCGGCAGGGACACCCTGGACCCGGAGATTGCCATGAGAAGGTGGTTCGCGGCGCTGATCCTCGTTCTGCTGACCGGCGCGCCCGCGTTCGGGGACGAGGCGGCCCGGGATAAACTCCGCATCGGCGTCGATCCCGCCTATCCGCCGTTCAGCGACATCGACGACGCCGGCCGGCTCATCGGCTTCGACATCGACATCGCGCTTGCGCTCTGCGCGCGCATGGAGACCGAGTGCGCATTCGTCCGCCAGGACTGGGAAGGGCTGATCCCGGCGCTCAGGGCCGGCGAGTTCGACGCCATCGTCTCCAGCATGTCAATCACCGAAAAGCGCCGCCGCCTGGTCGCCTTCACGGAGCGCTATTACAGCAACGTCGTTCGCTTCGTGGCCCGGAAGGGCTCGGGCTTCGATCCGGCAGCACCGGCGGGTCGGACCATCGGCGCGACCCGGGCGACGATCTCGTCGGACTGGCTGGCGGCCAACATGTCCGGGGTTGCCGACATCAGGCTGTTCACGGAGCTGGGTGCGCCGCTCCGGGCGCTGGCGGAGGGGCGCCTCGACGCGGTATTCGGCGACGGTCTCGGCTTCTGGAACTGGCTGCGGAGTCCCGAGGGCGCCGGCTTCGCCTATGCGGGCGACGGCCATCGCCTCGACGAAGGCATCGGCATTGCCGTGCGCAAGGAGGACGAAGCGCTGCGCCTCCGGCTCAACCGGGCGATCGAGGCGATCCTCGCCGACGGGACCTACGAGACGATCAACGCAAGGTACTTCCCGTTCAGCATCTACTGAGCGGGCGCAGGCCCCGGATCGGGAGACCCATGGACGCCGCCGTTTCGCGCGAGACCGCCGCCGCGTTCCGCCGTCGTCTTCATGAACGAAGCCGGATCGTCTCCGGGCGCGGGGTCAGTCTTCGCCGCTTCGCTCGCCGGGTTCGCGTCCCAGCAGCCTGTCCTGATACTCCCGGGCGCCCTCGATCAGCTCGTCGAGCTCCTCCTCGCGATCTTCGTCGAGCATCCCGGCGCGCATTTTGGTCACCAGGATATGCGCCGCGCGGAAGGTCGTCTCGATCAGCGGGGCGAGGCGGTCCCGCGCCGCATCCCCGTCGGTCATCGCTTCAAGCGCTGCGAAGCGCACGAACTCCGGCCCTGTCAGGCCGCGCGCATCGGCATGGGCCTCGATCCGGTCCCATTCGCCGTCGAGAAAACGGATCGAATGGGGGTTGCGCCTCTCGGCTTTCCCGGCCTCGACCGGCCCGGTTTCATGGTGTTGGCCGTCCATCGTGCCCGTTCTCCTTCATTCATTTCGCTATCTCCGGCGCCGGCAACAGCGCCGGTTGCGTTACATGCCGAGGTCGATTTCGCCTTTTCCGCGTCCGCGCGATGGCGGTTCCGGCTGCTTCGCGGGGGATTTCGTGGTGGACTGTGCCTTGCCGAGGCCGGCGCCGGCGCCGCGTTCCGGCCCCGACCGGCTCTCCGGCACGGCCCCTTCCCGGTCTTTCGCAGCCTTCGCGGACCGGTCTTTCTCCCTGCCGGCGCCTGTTTCCGGCTGCCGCTCGCGCTGCGGCCCCTCCGCCGCGGCAGCCCCGGCCGCCCTGGCCGGCTCCTCGCGCGTCATTTCGCCGACGGCTTCGAGCGCGGCGATGCGCTCGCCGGTGACCGCTTCGAGCTGTTCGCGCAGCGCCTTCGCATCGTCGGTCACCAGTTCGGCCCGGTCGCGCGCCCGGCTGATCTCGACATAGAAGCTCTTCTGTGTGGTGAGATGCTTGTGCCTGGCCTCCATCGCGGCGATCACCCTGTCCACCGTACGGCCCTGAAAGGCGTGCACGGTGGACGCCCAGGCATGGTCGAGATGGCGCAGTTGCGGGTCGTTTCGTCCGAGCTCCAGCGTCTTGCCGTCCTCCAGGCGGAAGGTCACCCGCCCGCCCTTCACCGCGACCACCTCGGCGGTGCGGGAGTTGACCAGCCCGAGGCCGGCATCGTTGCGGGTCCAGCGGATGCGGTCGCCCGCGCGGAGCTCGATCTCCTCGACCCTGTAGACCTCGCTGCCGCCCCGGCGCCCGTCGATCTTCCCCGGCTTCCAGGCGACGGAACCGCCCCTGCCGTCATCGAGCAGCACCTCGCGGGACTTGTAGTCGACGCCGATCACCTGCCGCTCGTCGCCTTTCCCGGCGCCGATCCGCCTGTAGGGACGGTGGAAGGCGACCACGTCGCCGGGGCCGTAGTTGCCGGCAAGCGCCTTCTCGGCACCGGTATAGCCCTTCGAGACCAGCCGCTCGGACACCATCGTCGGCCCGTGGATGCGCCCCTCGCGGGCGAGCCGCTCGCGGATATGACCGTTGACCTGCTGGCGCAGCTCATGGGAAGGCGCCATGACGCCGGTGTTCTCGCGCTCTTCCTGCGAGAGCCGGAGCCATCTTGCGGCGACCGCGCCGGCGATATTGTCCGGCTTCACCTCGGCGACATTGCTTCCGAGCTTCTCGAACGCGCGTCCGACATCGCCTTTCAGGCTCGCTTCCACCGCTTCCTTCAGGGCGGGATCGCGCTGGCGCATGATCTCGTCCATCACCGCGGTCTTCATGCCGGCGGCCTGGAGCTGGGCGAAGGGCTTGCCGGCATCGACGGCGTCGAGCTGCCTGGCATCGCCCACCAGCACCACCCGGGGAATGCGCAGCGCGTTGGCGATCCGGAGCAGGTCGCGGGCCTGCACGGTGGAAGCCAGCGAGCCCTCGTCGACCACCAGGATCGTCTTCGCGAAGGCCGCGCGCATCTCCCTGGCGCCCTTCCTCGTCAGCCTGCCTTCCGCCACGCCGGCATTGCGGGCGAGGAAGCGCTGCAGGGTTTCGGTGGCGATGCCGGCCTCGGAGGCCAGGGTCTCGGCCGCCGAGGCCGAAGGCGCGAGGCCCGTCATGCGCCAGCCCTTCTTCTCCGCCAGCGTTCGCGCGCGGTTCAGCATGGTGGTCTTGCCGGTGCCGGCATAGCCCTGGACGCCGACGGTGCGGTCCTTCGCCGACAGGATCGTCTTCACGGCATCCTTCTGACCGGCCGTGAGCGGTCCCCGGCTGAGGCGGCCCTGCACCTGCCAGCCGCGCATGACCGCCCGGCCCCGGCCCTCGCCGTTGTGCATCTGCGCGACCGCCTCGCGTTCCTCACCTACGGCGCGGTCGGTCGTGAGCGAGTCCTCGGCCCCGGGGATATTGACGGCATGCAGCGTCCCGGCCTTCTCCAGGGCGGCGACTTCCCGTTCGGCCTCCGTCATCGCGATCGCGCCCGGCGCATGGGCGAGGATGGCGGCGAAGAGATCGGCGCGCGGGAACACCGCCGCGCGCTCCGACAGATGCGCCAGCGCCCAGGCGACGGCCTCCGCCGCGGGCGACGGCGGCGCGGCCTCGGGCGATAACTCGCGCCCGGGTGCTTGCGCCGGCCCGTCGAGCGGCAGTTCGGCCTGCCGCATTGGACCGGCTGTCTTGCCCGAGGGGGCTGGCTGCCGCTCGCTGTCGATATCGTGTTGTGCCACCCGACCCGCCATTTCCCGGGCCGGCGCAGCGGTTTTCTCGACGGCCTCCGCAACCAGCCCCCTTGCATCGAGGCCGAGATCGGCGGCCTGGTTCCGCCAGACCTCGCGCAGCTCCCCGCGGTCGATGTCGCGTTTCGCGGCCCGGGTCATCAGCGCCGCGCGCTCGGCCAGGCGCGGATTGTCGGCGGAACTGCCGAGACCGCGCTCCGCCATCGCCGCCTCGATCTCCGCGCGCCGGGTCGAGAAGGCATCGATGGCTTCGCGCGGGATACCCGCGATCTCGAAGCGGCCGTCGGCATGGGTCTTCTCGATGGCGTAGCCGAGCTTCGCCAGCCCCGCCGCGAGCTCGTTGCGGTAGAGCATGCCGACCAGCTTCTGCCTGGCGTACAGGCCCTCGTTTGCCATCGAGCGCCACTTGCCGTCCCCGCCCCGGACCATGTTGGCGAGCACCGCATGGGTATGGAGTTGCGGGTCGAGATTGCGCGAGGTGTCATGCCTGAACAGTGCCGCCACGATCTTCTGCCCGCCGACCCGCGCCATCTTCCCCGAGTCCGGACCCTTCATCCTCGTTTGGGCGGCGTTCTCCTCGACCCAGGCGAGCGTCGCCGCGACGGCGCGGTCATGCGCCTCCACGATGCGGTCGTCGCCGCCGACCAGGGCGGCGATGGAGACGGACTTTGGCGCGCTGAAGGTCAGGTCGCGGCCGGGCCGGTGGTGGATTTCGCCGTCCTTGCCGCGCCGCCCGAGCTGCCGCCCCGAGCCGTCCGGCACCCTGCCTTCGAGAACCGCGCGGAAGGTGTCGGGATCGACCGGCCCCTTCAGCCCGAGCTCTTCCGCGCCCTTGCCGGTCCAGGCGCTCGCCTCGCGGTGCTCGGGATCGTCCTTCGCATAGTAGCCGTCGCGCTCGTAATAGGACGCGCCCTGCGACGCCGAGGCCAATGCGCCGATCGACAGCATGGCTCAGTACCACCCGGGTCTTGCGGGACTTTCCTCCGGCGGCGATGCGTCTCCATCGGCCTTGTCCGGCGAGCCGGCCCCGGTCTTCGCCGCGGGGTCTGCCGCTTCGCCGCCTTTCGGTTCCGATCCGGTGCCGGCATCGACTGCCGGCGCTTCGCCACGTCCGGCGTCATGCTTCCCGGCGCAGCGGTCGTCGATATCGCCGTCGTCTTCCGCCGGACCGCCCGTTGCCATGGCGGGTTCGGCGCCGGGAGGGGGAAGAAGGTTCGGCTCGTCCGGAAGGGGCGCCGGCTCCGGCGGCATGACCGGCGGGACGGGTTCGGCGCTCTTCTTCCGGGGTGCCGGTTTCCGTCGGGCCTTTCCGCCAGTCTCCGGTCCACCGGCGGCGCAGAGGCCGTCCAGCTCCGGGAACAGCTCCGGCTGGCCCGGCCGGCCGGTTTCCGCGCCGCCGGACCCGGACACCATGGCGGGATCGCCAGACAGGTTCGCATCGCAAGACGGCAGCGTCGGCTCCGCGCTGTCCTCGCGCGGCACGAACCGCTCGGCGGCGGCGGGCCGGGCGACGTAATCCAGCTTGATGGAGGCGACCGGGAACGGGCCGGGGAACTTGAGATAGCCCTCCAGATTGGGCAGCCGCATGATCTCCGAGGGCAGCGCCAGCGCCCGCAGTTCGCGGCGCGGCGTCAGGCTCACCCCGTCGCGGATGGTGTTGGCGCCGTAGGAGTAGCCCTCGGCGACCTCCTCGACTTCGCTGCGCCCGAGGCTGTCCGCCGACCACTGCGCGGTGTCCCGGTCGGGCGCCGCCAGCACCACCCGGGTGCCGCAGAGCCCCGAGATCGTCTCCGCGCCGTTCCGGCCGTAGAGGTCGCGGAGCGCCGAGGCGACCTGGACGCCCAGCACGAAACAGCCGCCGAACTGGCGGGATTCGGCCAGGCCCGGCTGCAATGACGGCACCTGGTGCAGCGTCGGCAGCTCGTCCAGGATCACCCAGATGCGCCGGCCGTCGTCCTGGGCGAGCGACAGCATGGCGTTGACCGCGATCTCCAGCCAGGTCGAGATCAGGCCCCGCAGGGAGGCATGCTGGTCGCCGCGCGAGGTCAGGAACAGGAACCCGTCCTGTTGCTCCCGGGATATCCAATCCCGGATCGAGAAGGGATTGCCCTCGTCGGGCAGGAACTCGAAGGCGGCGAGGTTGGCGGTCAGCATGGCGCGCACCGAGAGCGCGGTCTTCGGGTTCTCGGGATCGACGATCGACTGCGCGACCGTGCCCTCCATCGCCTGGGCGAGCGCGGTGAGGTCGGTCTTGAGCAGGTGGTCGACCAGGACGCGGTTTTCGGTGACGCCCTTCTCGCGCAGCACGCCCGCGCCGTTGGCGAAGAGCTGGCGTGCCGCCGTCACCCAGAAGGGATCGACGGTGTCCTTCTGCTGCGGGATCAGCGCCGCGGCCATCATGTCGAAGTCGCGCGGATTGCGCGCTTCGAGGAAGGGCGACCAGCGGGGCGCCCGTGCATCGAGCGGGTTCATCAGCACGTCGCGGGCGGGATCGAAGAAGGTCGCGGTGTAGGAGCCCATCTTGTCGTAGATCACGCAGCGCTCGCCCCGACCACGGATCTGGGCCACCAGGTCGGAGATCAGCACCGTCTTGCCCGAGCCCGTGGTGCCGGAGACGATCGTGTGCTGGGTCTCGGTCCTCTCGGGATACGGGATGCCGGCAATGCGCCAGGGCCGGAGCCTCTTCCCGCCCGGCGCGCGGTCGAGCAGGCGCAGATGGGGCGGCCGCACCCGGCGATGCAATTCGGCCCCGGTGACCAGTTCCGCGCCCCTGATCCGCTTCTGCCGCCCGAGCTGCACGCCGCGATACCAGAAGACGGCGAGGAAGAGCGCGATCAGCCCGCCGCCGGTCTTCAGGCCGAGCCAGGCGCTCGCGAACAGTTCCGCCCTGATCCGCTCGCGCGCCTCCAGGGCGGGAACGGAAACGGCGATGTCGCTTATCGCCAGCGCGCGCACGGTGCCGTCGGGGAAGCGGATTTCCTGGCCCGAGTCCCGCTCGTAGCCGAGCGCGAGCTTCGACTCCGCGAGCGTCACCATGCCGGCGGCATACCATTCCGCGCCCGAGGTCGAATGCCAGAGGTTCCAGGCCGGGACGGCGACGGTGGTGAAGGCGGCGAACAGCAGCGCGGCCTGGAACAGCTGGCCCCACATGCGGATGCCGTGGAAGACGGTCTGGCCGCCCCGGAGCGTCGAACCGCCGATGCCGCGGATCATCGCGCGGGCCGTGCCGCAAGGAGCCGGAGGCCGGCGGGGGACGGGGCGAAGAGATTGAGGCCGGAGGAGCCCGGAGCCGGGCACTCGGCCTTGTGGCTTCGCCCGCACGATGGAGGACCATGACCATGACGCGTACATCGAAGGACCGGCAGCGGCATTCCCGGCGCGAGCGCGCCTTCGTGCTCGGCGGGTTCGCCGTCGCGGCCCTGTACTCGTTGATTGCGGCGATCTTCGGGATCGGCATGGAAACCATCGGCCCGCTCTGGCTGATCGCCGTCCTCTGGACCGTCCCGGCTTCGCTGGCGCTGGCGCTGCGGCGCGGCTTCGTCCACCGCGACTGGTCCGCCTTCCGCGATTACGAGCTGCCGGACGGCCGCGAGGAGAACTTCGATTGGGATACCCGGTCCGGGGAGTACGCCTGGATGCGGGTCGCCGAGGAACATGAGCGCCTGATGCGCGGGGACTGAGACCGGAACCGGCGTCACGGCGACGAATCTCCCCAGCCTCTTTCGTCCTGTGTCCGACCGGCCCTGTCCGTACCGTCCGGCGCGGCGTTCTTCGCGCTGCCGAAGAGCTGTCCGGCGAGCCAGCCGCCGACAAGGGGCAGGTTCTCGGTGGCATGCTCCTCGAAGGGTTTTTTCGCCTCGACCGCGACGCCGGCGCGGCCTTGCGCCACCTCGTCCCTGGTGACGCTCTCGCGCGCCTCGCGGGCGGCGCCCTTCACGATCGTGTCGGTCTTCGTCTCCGCGCGCTCCGTGCGGGCCGCGGCTTCGGTCTCGCCCGGACGGGGTGCGCCCGCCGCGGCGGCCCGGTCGCGCACCCCCGCCGACCATCCGGCATGGGCCGCCGCGGTCTCGCGCGCGTAGGCGTCCGACAGCGTGTCGCGGGCCGCGCCGTACTCCGCCTCGCCGCCGATGGACGCCGGGTCCGGTCCCGCCGGGGCGGGGAACTTCTCGGCGATGAAGGCCGCAGCATGTTCCCGGAGCTGCTCGGCATCCTCCGGCGTCTGCGGCGAGGCGATCCGCATGGCGCCGGCCGCGCCGATCGGCCGCCCGTCCGTGCCCGGCTGTTCCGACAGCCAGGCGAAGAAGGGCTGGCCGAGCTCGCGCTCGATTCCTTGCGCGTCGGAACGCACCTGCGCGGCCTGCTCGGACCAGCTTTCCGACTCCTGCCGCGCCAGCGAGGCGCGCTCCTGGAAGCTGCGCATGCGCGTCAGGTTGGCCGACAGGCTCTCGTCGACGCTGGAGAGTTCGCTGTCGCCGGTCTGCGTCGAATACCGCCGTGACGCTTCCGAGACCCGCGCCCAGGTCTCGGTGACGCCATGCTGTCGGTCGTATTCCTGCACCCGGTTCCAGGTGTCGGATTCGATGGTCTCGCCACGCCAGGCGGCGGAGCCGTCGGCGCCCAGCTTCGCGATCGCGTTCCAGCCGCCGCCGATACTGGCCTGCCCGGTGAGCACCGCCGCCTGGTTTTTCGAGATGCCCGCAATCTCCGACAGCTTCTCGACATGGGAGTCGAGCTGCTGCGCCTGGCTGCTCTCGCTCTCGGTGACCCCGCGCGCGAAGGCTTCGCCGGTCGAGACGTCGTGGCTGTAGCGCTCCATCAGCGCCGTCGCGTCGGTGACGGCGGCGTTGCGCGCCTGTCCGGCCTCGGCGGACCAGTGGCGCGAGAGGCCGCGGGCATGCGCCGCGCGCTGCTCGTGGCTGGTGGCGAGCGACTCCGACAGGCGCACGCCGGCCGCGGGGATGCGGCTGGTCGCGGCCCCGGCATCGGCCACCGCCGTCCCGTCGCCCGTCACCGTCATCGCGGCGCCCGCCGGGGCGTAGCCGGTATAGCGGTCGGTATCGACATGGGCCGAGGTGCGGATCTGGCGCCCCTCCAGGGTGCCGAAGCGGTGCGTGTCGTAGCCGGTGTTGGCGAGCGAGAGATTGCCCGTCGTGCCCTCATGCGCCGCCGAGCTTGCCGCGTCCTGGCCGACCGCCAGCACGGAGGTCGCGAGCACCGTCGCCTTGGAGAGCCCGTAGGCAAGCGCGGCGGCGAGGAACGGCACCGACATGGAGAGGTAGCCCGACATCACCGCGACATCGGCCGCCACCGCCCTTATGCCCGCCTGGGCGACCAGCGAGATGCCGATGTCGCCGTTCGGCATCGCGGCGGCGGCCGACATGCGCTCGGCCGCCTCGCCCATGCTGATCCGGTGCAGCACGGCATAGAGCGGCCCCCAGGACTGGAGCCAGATAAGCCCCGTCACATACGACCGGAATATCGCCGCCCCGGCAGGCGTCAGCATCAGCAGCACCGCCATCGGGAAGGCCCCGACATAGAGGCACTCGAAGACGATCCGCAGCAGCGGCACCCAGGTCTCCGCCTGCCGCCCGATGGCGCGGTAGGCCGAGACCGTCTGGGCCTCGGCCCTGGCCTCGGTATAGGCGCGCAAGGCGGCGGCGTTGCCGGCTTCCGCGGCCCATTGCTCGCCGGCGTCGTGGACCGCGTTCAGCACCATCTGCTGGCGCATGATCTCGCCGGCGCTTCTGGAGGCGCCGATCAGGAAGTCGTGGGCGGCGGGCAGCGAGGCCAGCAGCTCGGCCCGGGCCAGCGCGTCCGTCCTTGCGTCGGGGAAGATGCGCCGCCCGAAGATCGTGCCGGCGCGGGCGATCTCGGCGTTCCACTGCGCGTTGAGTCTGCCCGCCGCGTCGCGGCAGGTGACGATGGCGCGGTCGACCGTGGTGGCGCCGGTGCCGGAGGCGGCCTGCCTGGTGGCGAACTCCATCATGCGCGCGGGCGAGGCCCCGGCCGACGGCGTGCCGGTCGCCGTCACCAGCCGCCAGATGTCGGTGCTCTCCCGGAGATCGTCCGCCGAGACGTGGCCCAGCAGCAGGGCCGGGAAGACGCACTGCCTAGCATAGTTGCGGATGTTGCGCGCGAACACCGCGTCGGTGACTTCCAGCCGGGTCGCCTTGCCCGCCAGCCGCGCCCCGAAGATCAGCCCGTGGCGGCGGTAGGCGAGATCGTTCGGCAGCGCGAAGGCCTGTTCGGTCAGGCGCGTCAGACCGTCGCCCACTTGCGACGTGAGAGAGGCGAACAGCGCGAGCCCGATGGGGACGTTGGCGACCACCGCCGGCGCCAGCGCCGGATCGAGCCGGTCCACCACCCTGACCGTCGCCTTCGGCACGATCATCGCGCCCCAGACGGCGGCGAACAGCAGCATCCACTTGGCGTTGTCCTTCCACGAGCCGCCGAAGGCGGTGCGGAACAGGACCCAGGCAAGACCGGCCATGCCGGCGAGCTGCGCGAGGTTGACGAAGGCCCCGCCGCTGGTGATCGCCGCCACCGCGTTCAGCAGGTCGACCAGGTAGGCGCCGCCGCCGAGGGTGAAGAGCTCGTACATATATAAGGTGTCACCCGTTCACGGGTCAGCGCGACCCGGCCCCGGCGCCGCCGCGTGCGAACGCCAGGGCGGCGCGGAGATCGGCCGACAGCGCCCCGGCGAGCTCGGTCTCGATCAGGCGCAGCTTCTCGACCACGGCGAGCGCGGTGTTGAAACGGGCGAGACCCTCATTGCGGTGCCGGGCGAGCGCTATGCGGTTCCGGCGCAGTCCCTCGCGCCAGCGCTGGAGCTGCTCGCCGTCGGCGATGTCGAGGGTGCCGGCGCGCTCCTCGACGGTGCGGTGGAGGTCCGAGAGCCAGACCTGCATCACGTCGAGCGCCACGGCCTCGGCGAGCGCGTCCATCTCCTGGTCGACCACCGCGCCCCTGTATGCGGCGGCCGCATTGGCGACCCGGTAGACCGGCAGCGTGGTGAGGTTGACCAGACCCAATGCCGCCGCGGGCGGGGCGGTGTCGTTCCTGACCGCATCGACCAGATCGCGCAGCAGCTCGGCCACCCGCGTCCGGAAGCCCCGGTCGGCGGGTATGCTGACGCTGGCCAATGTCGGGTTGAGGCAGAGGGTACTGGTGTCGCAGCGATAGACCGGGAGGCTCCCGCCGCCCTCCATCAGCACCTCGGTCACCCGCCGGTCGAGCGCCAGCGGCTCCAGGATGCGCACCCGCGGTCCCGACGTGTCGCCGTCCGAGGTGGGCGCGGTGACGATCAGGGTGCCGGTCACCGCCATGGCGAACTCGGCGAGCGGCGTGTCGCCCGAGAGGAAGGACGACGCCCTGATCGCCTTCCAGGCATAGTTGACGTTGACCGGCACCTGGTCGGCCATCGCCCCGGAGGCCGAGGCCAGGGTGGAGTTCCTCTTGCCGTCGGCGCCGCAGCCGTGCTTCGCGGCGGCATAGTCGGAGAAGATGCCCTGGCTGGTGCCGATGGCGGCGCAGATCGACGCGCTCGCCCGGTCGTTCTTCGACCAGAGCGCGCCGACCAGCGCCTGGGCGGTCTCGCAGCTGTTGAGGTTTTGGCTGTTGACCCATTGCGCGAGCGCCCGGAGCTTGGCCATGGTCTCGGCGATCACCGGCGAGATGGTCTCCAGCGCCAGCTCGAAGGCGAAGCCGGCGGCGTTCTGGGCCACCGCGCGGCCGAAGGCGATCAGCTGGTCGGAGTTGATGAACGAGAAGGCGCCGGCAAACGCGTCGATGCCGCCGCAGCCGGCGCGGAACGACGGCAGGCTCACCGTCGCGACCTGCTCCGAGCGCACCGGCGCGCGGAGATAGAGATTGCCGAGCGTCCAGTGGCCCGAGGCCTGGCCGTTGAAGGCGGTCGGGCCGGTGACATTGACCGCCGCGCCCTGCCAGAAGCGGTTCATCTCGGAGAGAACGTCGGCCTTCGCGGGAACGGTCGCGGCAAGCAAGAACGTCAACGCCAGGCAGGCTGCCGGGCGGCGGTATCGCTCAATAGTCATGTCCGGGCTCCCGGGCGGTCAGCGCGAAGATGCGCTCGGCCATCTCGTCCTCGGCCATGACGCCGAAGCCGACCGGGAGCGTGCGCTTGGTGGCGGTGTCGAACAGCACCAGCGCCGGCACCGGGGCGTTGCCGAGGCCGAGCCGGGCGGCGCGCCCGTTGTCGGCGACCGCCTCGGGCCAGCCCTCCAGCGCCGCGCCGGTGAGCGACACGGCCAGCACGTCGAGGCCGTGGCGCATGGCGAAGGCGCGCAGCAGCGGGCCGAACACCTTGCAACCGGCGCAGCCGGCATGGCCCAGATAGATCAGGCCGTAGCGGTCCCCGAGACGGGCCAGCGCGGCATCGCGGGTCTGCCGCCGTTCGTCCGACCAGACCCGCTTGGCGAGCGCGCCGACCGGGCGCTTCAGCGTGTAGTCGAGCGCCGGCGTCGCCCAGACCGTGCGCCGGAAGGCGTCGGAGAAGACGGCGGCCCGTTGCAATGTTTCCTGCTGGAGGCGCAGATAGGCGGCCACCTTCGCCGGCGTCGGATCGAGGATCGCCTCGGCGCGGGCCTCTTCGAGAGCGCGGCGCAGTGCGAGGATTCGGTCCGTGGCCGATTGTCCATCCACAGTCGCAGGCGGCTCGGGCTGCGCCGGCGGCGGCTCGACCTCCCGCCGCTCTTCCTCCCGGTCGCAGTAGAAGTGCCATCCGAGCGATGAGGGCGATCCGCGATCTTCGCACCAGGACCGCCATTCTCCGGCACGAGTGTCCCCGCCCGCCGCCGGGGCGCCGAGCGCCGCCCAGATGCCGATCGCCGCGAGGATCCGTTTCAGGGCGCGCAAGAGGGTGGGCTTCGCCGCGACCGCCATCACGGGCTTCTCCCGTAGAAGTCGCGCACCCGGTCGCGCATGATGGATTGCGTCTGGCCCGCCTCGGGCAGGGTCACCGCCGGCTCCCGCGATCCGTCCATCAGGTCCTCGGTGAACTCGGAGAGATCGAGGCGCGCGAAGTCGATGCGCTCGACCTCGGCCACCGAGAAACCCCGGCAGCTGCCCCAGCCGATGCCGAGCTGCGGCCTTGCCTGCTGGTGCAGGATGCGCCCGAGCTTCGAGCCGAACACGCACCAGGCCCGCGAGCGGCGGATGCAGACGCCGAAGACGCGCTTCGAGCAGTATCTGCCGAGATAGTGGGTGTTGCCGGCGTTGCGTTCCTTCGCGAGTTCCCGCTCCGATGCCGAGCAGTTGGCCAATCCAACCAGCAGGCCCGAGTTCCTGCAGCAGTTCGCCAGCCCGCCGAAATGGATGTGGCAGCGCCGCCGCTTGCCGGCGAAGAAGCGCAGGTTCTCGCGGTCGAACTCCTCGCCGCCCAGCTCCAGCGCCATGTTGAGCCGCGTCGTCGCCTCGACGAAGCCGGTATTGGCCTCCGGCGCCACCGTCTCGCAGCCGGCGCCGACGCACCAGCGGACGGAACCGCAGCTCCCGCCGTCCCGGGCGTCCGGCAGTCCCGCGCCGCAGTCCGTGACGCCGCCCGAGGCGAGATTGTCGGCGCCATGGGCGGCATTGCCGGGATCGGCGGCGACGGCCTTGCCGCGCGCGATGCCGGGATCGCTCACGGTCACCGGCACGTCCGGGCGGACCGTCACGCCCTCGACCACGCTGCGGCCGGCCTGTCCGCCGGGATCGTCCGGGTCGGCGAGCCGGGCCCGGCCTTCGTTCTCAAGAGCGTTCGCGCCGATGTTCCGCTCCGGGACATTCGTCCCGGCATAGCCCGGCACGGTGGCGGCGTTCGAGGCGTCCCGCGCGATGGCGCGCGCGGCGGCCGTGCCCGCATTGCCGATGGCGCGGGCTTCCGCCTTCGGATCGCCGGAATGGGCAGCGCCGCCCAGCACAATCCACAGAAGGAAACCCAGAACCGCCGCCATGAGCGCCCAACCCGTCGTGCGCGTCAGCAAGGGAGCGCGCGCTCTCCGGAAAATCGGCCGCCCGGTCATGGCCCGTTTCCCCTTCTCACCCGTCCGAGATACGCCTTCGCGGCTGCTGGCCCGGCATGGCCCTCGGCGGCAATCGTTTCCAGCGCCGCGACGAGACCGATATTGCCGGCGACGAGATCGTGCGGCGGGGCGGGATCGCCCGCGCAGCCGCGGCTCCCGCAGGGCGGCACGCCGCCCGGGACCACGACCACCGCAGGCACGCGGTCGATGCCGAACAGGCGGAACAGACGCGGATCGATCGCGATGCCCGGTTCGTGGCCGCCGAGCCGGGCGCCGATCTGTCTGGCGGTTTCGCGCAATCCGCCTGCCCCGACACCGCGCAGCACCAGCGGCGCTCCCGCCCGGGCCGCGTCATGGGCCCATTGCCGCCAGCTTGCAGTCGGCACCGAGAGGCTGGTGAAGATGAGTATCTCGGCCGCACTGTTCCGGGCGGTCGTGCCTCTGGCGATCTGCGCCGCATGGCGTTCGGCCGGGAGGGGCGCAGTCTGTCCGGCCTGTCCGGGGACCGTCCGGCGTGCGGGTTCTCCGGCACGGCCGAGTGCGTGGTCCATGATCGAGCGCGTCCACTCCCCGAGACCGCCGTCGCCCGCCTTGCGCAGCACCTCCTCGACCAGGCGCGATGCCTCGGCCTTCGGGCCTGCGGCGGGCATTTCGTCGGCACGGGCCGGACAGACGGAAAGCAGCAGGAAACCGGCGATCCCGAGCCGGTTCAGAGCAAACAACATGACCTTTTTCTCCACAGCAGGTAGCCGAAGCTCTCCCCGGAGACCGGCAGTTCGCGCAGGCTCTCCCAGAGCACCGAGGAGCGTCCCGTCGGGTTGCAGCCGGTCGCGGGCGTCGTCGCCGGCACCGGCTCGGTCATCTGCCAGCGATACTGGCTCTTCTTCATCACCGGCATCGGGTAGCGCCCGCAGAGCGCGGCCGAGCCCGAGGTGCCCCAGGCGAGACCGGCGCGGTGCAGGCGGTAGACCAGCCGCTGGGCCGCCAGCAGCGAGGCCTGCACGCCGCCCACATGGGCCGCCACATTGCCGGTCAGCGGATACATCCCGCCCTGGCAGCCCGCGCACCAGAACAGACCGTCCTGCGGCAGCCCGACCGAAGCGGCCGCGCAGTCGGCGGCGCAGGCCGCCTGCGCCGGCAGGTTGGCGAACAGCGCCGCCTCCGGGTTCAGCAGGAACGACAGCTCGTCGTCGAGCCAGGCCGGGTCCAGTTCCGAGACCCAGGCGATATCGAGCGAACCTCCTTCGAGGCAGCCGAGATCGAGCAGCACACCGATCCAGGAGAGCAGCGGGTACATGTAATAGTGCGCATGCCAGACCGAGCCCTTCGCCCCGTCGCCGCCGGTAGACCCGGTGCGGCCCCGCGCGGCGGGCAGGCCGGGATCGATGGTGAGGCCGCCCAGGTTGGGGAAGCACCAGGGGGTCCTGGTGACGTCGACCAGCCGTGCCGGCTCCCACACCCCGAGGGACAACCCGATGCGGGGGATAGGGGAGCCGCAAAAGCAGATCGGCGAGGACGGGTTGGGGGTGTCGGTCACGCCGCCGGTGCTGCCGATGGTGAGCGGCCCGATCGAGATCGGGAACAGGCACTCCCAGCACACGTCGGAGATCGGGTTCACGAACCGCCCGGTGCAGGACTGCGCCGAGGCCGGACCCGACCAGAGAAGGGCCGCGAGAGCGAAGGCGGCAAGGGGGACGAAGCGGAGCTTCATTCCGCGGGCTCCGATGCGCCGCCAACCGTCCCGGCAGCATCGCCATTTTCCCGGCGTCGCCCGGCGAGGATGTTGACCATGCCCTGCGGCCCGGCGACGACGATTTCGGTGATGGTGCGGTCGTTGTCGTCCCGGTCGCGATATTGCCGGGTGGCGATGCGGCCCTCGACCATGACCGGATCGCCCTTGCGCAGCATGGTCCCGACGATCTCCACGGCGGCGCCATAGACGACCACCCGGTGCCAGTCCGTGGCCTCCGCGGGCTTGCCCTCCCGGTCGGTCCACTTTTCGGCGGTGGCGAGCGGGAAGGTCGCCGCCTTGCCGCCGTTCGGCAGGGTGCGGATCTCGGGATCGCGGCCGGCATGGCCGAGCAGGGTCGCGCGGTTGACGGTCAGCATGGCTTCAGTCCTCTTCTTCGGTTCGAGCGGGATCCCGCTCTTCGACCGGGATTTCGGTAAGGCGCAGTCGAACGCCGTCCTGTTCGATCAGCGTGGGCGTCGCGGCGATGCCGAATCGCGCGGCGAGCCTTCCGCTGGTGTCGAAGAAGAAGGGCCGGCGATGGCGGCGCATCAGGTCGAGCGGGCGGCCGGCGAGCAGCACGATCCTCGCGGGCCGGTCATGGGCGAGCGCCCAGGCGATTTCGGCTTCGCGCCTGCCGTCGATGAAGATCAGGTCGCGGGTGAGCGGCAGGCGCTCCAGCGGGTTCACCCTGGTCCCGGCGGCCGCGATGAGCGTGCCGTCCGGCGTGCGGATATCCTGCGCGACGACGATGGCCGGGTCGAACGGGCGGTTGCGTTGCCCAGTTGCCGGTGCAATGCCCGGCACCGGCTCAGGCTCTTCCAGGCTGCGGCGGGCGCGGTTGCGGGCCTCTTCCTCCAACCGCGCCAGCGCGCCGGAGCGCTGCAATTCCACGAGGCGCGCCTTGATCTCGAGCAGCAGGTCGGGCTCGGCCACCGGCCAGGTCGCGCCGCGCACGCCCAGGTCCTTCGCCGATGCACTTGGTGCCGTCGCCGCGAGCAGGGCAGCAAGCAACAGGGTTGCCGACCGTCTCATCGCCGCGCCTCCGGTTTCGCGTCCGGCCGGACATCTTCCGGCTCGACCAGCGGCCCCTTCAGGCCGAGCCATGGCAGATCCGGGAGCGCAACGGTGCGGCCGAGGATGCGCTCGCGCGGCACCAGGCCGATCCCGGCATAGCGGCTGTCGTGGCTGTCGGGATGATCGGCGTGCAGGAAGTAACGGCCGGGCGGGATGACCCCCGGCGCGATGGCTTCGAGCGGCCGCCCGTCGAGCGCGTGCGTCTTGGCGCGGCCGACCGCGACGCCATCGAGACTGACCGTTCCGTCTTCCGCGACCGCGACCGCCATCCCCGGCAGGCCGCGCACCGTCTTGAGATAAGGGACCTTGCTGCCAACGGCCGCCGGTGGCTCGAACAGCACCCGGTCGCCGATTCTCGGGTCCTCGCCGAACAGCGGGAAGGCGGCATAGCCCCAGGCCCGGTCGGACCAGCTGGCGTTCACATGCACCCGCGAGGCGAGGCCAAGCCAGAGCGCCGCCAGCGCGATCATGACGGCGAGGCCGATATGTCTCCGCCGTGCTCCGGCGGCCCGCAAATTGAATACCGGGCGCGGCGCGCTCACCGGCCGTCTCCCGGCGGCGCGGCGCTTCCGCCTGTCGTGTGGGCGAGAAAGGCCGCGAGCGCCGCCTCGACCTCGGCCGTCAGGTCCGGAGCTCCGGCGGCGACCGCGCGGGCCGGCAGCAGCACCGCGCCATGCCGCTTCGCTACCCGGTCGAGTGCGGCTTCCAGCGCCCCGCCCCAGGCCTGCACGCCCTCCGCGGTCTCCCCCGCCGACGCGGCTCGGGTCGTGTAGGCGACCGTGATCTCCGTCAGACGCACGCCCGCGATGCGCGGGGGCGGCTCGATCCCATACCGGAGCATCGCGGCCGCAACCGCCGCCGCCACGGCGCCCGAGAGCAGCACTGCCGAGACCATCACCGGCCAGGCACTCGCCCCGGACTGCCCGGTGTCAGCCCTGCGCGACATCCGACCCGTCCGGTTCGACGCCCCCCGCGACACGCCGCTGCCGCTCCTCTTCCGGCCCGGCGAGCGCCCGGAACCTAGCGAGCCATGCCTCCGCCGCCCTGTCGGGCATGATCGAACGGATGCGCCGTTTCAGCGGCGGGAAGGCAACGCCGGCGTTCGCGGCGGCATTCCCGTCCATGATGTCGCGGCGCTCGGCGGCGGCCGCCATGCGGGTCACGAATCGCAGGAGTTCGCCATGCTCCTCGTCCAGCACGGCGTCGAGCCCGGCGGCCTCGCGCACCGCGGTCTCGATCCCCGTGGCCAGCCGCCCGGCGCGTCCTGGCCCCCCGGCTCGCGGGCCGGGGCCGGCTCCCCGCGATCCGGGCTCGGCCGCCCGCTGCGAGTCGGGCAGGCGGCCCCGGAGCCACGCCGACGGCGCGGGCGCAAGCAGCGCATGGAGGGCCAGCGTCCGGCGGTCACCCTCGGACAGCCCGTCGAGCGCCTCGATCTCCTCCGAGACGATTACCGCGTGCGCCGCGACCGAGTGGTAGGAACGCACGCAGCCGCCCCGGCGGCAGGTGTTGGCCAGCACATGGGCCAGCGCCTCGAAATCGATATCGGCCGCCGTCACGGTCTCCGGATCGTCCGGCCAGGTGAGCGGGGGTTGCGTGCCTGCCGGGCTTCGCGTGGAGCTCATGCGTTTGCCTCCGTTTCAGGTGGATCGGAATGTCCGGTAGCAGCGGGGGCGTCGCCCGCGAGCCGGTCGATGGCCTCGACGGTGGAGAGCCCCTCGGCCTTGAGCGTCTCGACCGCCGCGAAGGCGGGGCCGCGCGAGGAGAACAGCGCCACCGACCAGGCATCGAGCACGAGCCGCGCCACTCGCCAGCCGTCCGGGCCGTGCAGCACCAGCTCGGCATAGCGGCCGTCCGCGGTGGTCAGGCTCTTGAGCGCGCGCTCCATGCCGGGATCGCAGTGGATGCGCTTCTCGGATTTCAGGAGCTCCACTGACTCGTCCTTCTGGGCGAGGAAGATCACCCAGTCCGAGTTCTCCCAGGCGGCGCGCGCGGCCGGGTTGGCGTAATAGTCGTTGACCGACTGGGTGCCGGTGATGAGGGAGCCGCGGTATTTGCGGGCGCGTCTCGCGGCGCCTTCGAGGAAGGACTTGCTGTCCTCGCCGGAGAGCAGGTCCCAGGCCTCGTCGATGACGATCGCCTTCGCGCGCGTGCGGGGGCCGTGATACATGCGCTGGGTCGCGAGGAAGACCACCAGCATCAGCACGACGGCCTGGACGTCGCCCCGCCCCTTGAGCTCGGCCAGCTCGAACACCGTCATGGCATTCTCAAGGTCCGGCACGTTCGAGCCCGCGAACAGCCGCCCCATGGCGCCGCCGGGGCACCAGGGGCCGAGAGCGGTCGCCATGTCGGCGGCGCGGCGGTCCGACCTTCCCTTCAGGTTCTTCCGCACGGTGCCGAGATCGGCCGCATTACCCTGTTCGTCCCAAGCGGCGGCGATAGCCTCTGCGATCAGCGCCGCCTCGATATCGTCGATGGAGCCCCTTCGCCTTGCCATCCGCCCGATGACGCCCGCCAGCATGGCGAAGCATTCCTCGCGGTAATCGCCGTCATGGTTGGCGGTCCCCGCATCGATCATGGCGAAGGGGTTGAGGCAGGCCGGGTCCTTGCCGAAGGCGATGAAGGCGCCGCCCAAGGCTTCCGCCGTGTGCTGGAACGACCGTCCGTCGTCGATCACCACCGCCTCGCCGCCGGCGCCGATCAGGCCGGTGACCAGCTCCTGCATCAGCACCGACTTGCCCGAGCCCGACTTGCCGGTGACGGCGGTGTTGTAGTTGCCGGCCTCGTTGGCAAACGGCGACCAGCAGGCCGGCTGGCCCCGGCGGCCGATCAGGAACAGGGCGGGCGGGTTATCCGGGTTCATCGGCTGTCCGCGCCATTCGCCGTGGATCGGGGCGAGATTGACCGCCGAGGCGGTCAGCAGCGTCTTCATCCGGCCCATGCGTTCGAGATCGGCGTCGAGACCGCCGGCGGACGCCATCGGCAGACAGGCGAGCCAGGAGGGGAGCTGCATGTAGCGCTCGGCGTTCACCCGCCAGCCCTGGCCGTGATAGATCGCGCGCACCGCCTGCTCGGCCTCGTCGAGGGCATCCAGCGGGGCGTAGACCGCGGCCATGTAGCAGGCGCGCACCAGCTTCTCGCCGTCCTTGAGCCGCTCGGTCACCGCCTGCCAGTCGCGCGCCTTCTCGGGCAGGCCGGGGAGATAGCGCGCGATGCCGGTGCCGGCCTGCTGGGTGGCGCGGGCCGACTTCAGGAACGCCTTCTCGCCCGCCGCCTCGTCGCCGGTCACCACGGTGAGGCAGGTCAGCACCGGGCAGCCGGGCTGGAGGAAGTCGCGGTGGAAGTCGCCGATCAGCGCGTTGCCGCGCCAGCCTGGCCAGACCTCGGGAAAGGCGATGGCCGACAGCACCCGGACAGCGATATCGCCGGAGCCGCCGTCGAGGCCGCCGTCCGGATGGTGGAGAGTGAGGCCGGTAGGATGGACCGTGAGCGCACGGCCGGGGGCGATGCACTGTTCGTGCAGCGGATCGCGCGGCGCCCAGCGCCGGGGCGGGCGTTCGGTTTCTCCGTCGCGGTATCCGCCGATGTCGGGGCTCGTGAGTTCCGCCGCGAGCGAGAGCAGCGCGTCCGGCTCCAGCCGTCTCGCCGAGGCGCCGGCGGAGGCGAGGGTTCCCTCCAGCGCCCGGCGGAAGGCGCCGAGCGCGGTCTCCGCCGCCGGGCCGGGACCGCCCGCGAGACAGGCGGTGACGAACACCCGGTAGTCCGAGAGGGTGAAGGGCGGTCCGCCGTCATGCAGCCGGCGCCAGCCGCCGGAGGCGAACAGGTCGCGACGCCGCGCGCCCATCCGCGCCAACGCGCCCCCGGCATCGCTGCGCGGCTCGGCCCAGGCCCGGCTCGCCGCCCCGAAGCGCGGGCTCGCCCAGTGGATCACCTGCACGGTGCAGCGCTCGGGCGCGGCGTCGGCCAGCGTGCCGGAAAGCGCGCCCAGCGTCTCGGCGTCGATGCCGGCAAAGGGCGGCAGCTCCAGCACGAAGCCGACGGAGCCCGCGTTGACGTAGAGCTCGCTCGCCTCGTCGAAGGCGCGCCAGGGCAGCAGGGCATGGAGCGCGGCCGGCATCGCGGGGGGCGACCACGGCCCCGGCGCCTCCGGCCCCTCGAACATCTCCAGCAGCCGCGACAGCGCGCCCGAGGCCATTACGGGAGCCTCCAGCCGGCGGGCTTCAGCACCACCCGGACATGGGACGCCTCGCGGTAGACGCCGTTAGCGTCGACGAAGGGGGCGATCCAGATCCGCGCCACGATTTCGCCGGAGCGCAGCTCGCCAGCGGCCGGGCCGTCTTGTGCAGTCTCGGTCCGCGACGGGCCCGCTTCGGCCGGGAGGGGGGCGGGCGCGGCGGCTTCCGCGCCCGGCAACGGGCCCGCGTCCGGCCGCGCCTCGCCTTCATGCGCCTCCGCTTGGAACAGCCGCATCAGCCAGCCGAAGGGATCGAAGCTGCCGCCGCACTCCGCCTCGCAGGGCGCGGCAGCGGGCTTTCCGGGCGCGCCGCCGCGCTGCCGCCACAGCGGCCCGGTGAGCACCGCCTTCCGCGCCGCGCCCATGTCCGGCACCGCCGGATCTGCGGCGGCGACGCTGTCGCACGACCCGGTCTCTGCCAGCGGGCACTGCCACGACTCGCCGATGTTCCCGGAAGAGCAGCCGGCGAGCAGCATCGCCGCTATCGAGGCGGCCGGGATCGCCAGCCGGCGCGGCGCATATGTCATGCGAATGGTCATGTCATTTCCCTTGCTGAACGGATTGCGCCTGCGGAGGCGTTGCCGGACGCCCGTCGATGCGGGCGCCTTCGAGGAACACCAGCGTCACCTTGGTGCCGGCCTGGAGCTGGATCACCGGCTGGTACTGCTCGGCGCGCCGGATCATGTAGTCGGCGACCTTCTGGCCCGCCGAGGACGCCCCAGCGCCGAGACCCGCCCGGCCGATGTCGCCGAGCCCGGTGTTGGCGACCGCGGCGCCGCCCGCGCCCGTGGCCACCGCCTGCGGCTGGAAGGCCTGCGCCGCCCCTTGGCCGACGCCCGACACCACGCCGGCGAGGAACGCCTTCTCGACCAGCGCCCCCTCGCGGCTCACCACCGGTCCGCGCACCCCGGTCTTGCCGGAGCCCGCGACAAACCCCGCCACCGGGGTCTCGACCACGGTGCCCGGACGCGGCCCGGCGCAGGTCATGGTGCGGAAGCGGACGTAGACCTTCTCCGAGGAGAGATCGCCATGGGCCGCGCCGGTGACGGTGCAGCCGTCGACATCGACCTGCAGGGCGGTGCCATCTTCCGCCGCGGTCCAGGCCGGTCCGGTGATGCGCATCAGCACCGGTCGGGGATCGCCCTGCGACGAGATGCCGGCCGAGGCGTCGACGCCCGCGAGCACCACGGCCTTGGCATGGGCGCCCGCCGGCAGCCATGCCGAGACCGGCTTCGCCACCGAATCGGCCACCAGCTCCGGGACGCTACGGTGATCGGTTGCCGACGAGCGCGGGCCGCCCTCCAGCTCGAACGTCTCGATCATGGACACGGGCGGAGCCGGTTGCGTCCGCCCGCCATTGCCGGCCGGCGGCGTTGCTCCCGGCACCCGGAAATACCCGTCATTGCCCTGGCCGGCCCGCGGGACGGACGATGTCCCGCCCGGCGCGCCCGGCACCTGAAGACGCCGTTCGAGATCGGCGATCATGGCGGCCTGCCGGTCGATGACGGTGCGCGCGTCGGCCGCGTCCTTCTCCAGCCTGGCCCGGAGCTGCGCGTTCTCGTCCCGGACCGTCCGCGCCTCGCGCGCGACCGCATCGAGCCGGGTCTCCAGACCGCCGAGCCTCGCCTCGGAGCGCCTTGTCCAGACCTTCTCGGCCATGTCGGGCTCGACGATCCCGGCATCGATGCCGCCCGGCGCGGACGGCGCCTTGCCGCCGCCGGCGCCCATCCAGAGCGCCACCGCCACCAGCGCCGCCGCCGCGACGACCGAGAACAGCAGCAGCTGGCGACGACGCACCGCTGCGGCATCCGAAGTGTCCTGCCGCGCGCTCATCGCGGGCTCTCCATGCGCGCGGCCTCCACGACCGCCACGGCGAGCCGCCCGCCCTTCGGCCCGCTGCCGGGCGCGGCCAGCCAGAGCGCGGCAAGGCGGCCCGCGGCCAGGCTGTCCCCGATGGTCCCGGCGAGGTCCGCGGGGCCGTCAGGGGAAGCGGAGGGGAGGTGGTCCGCTTCCAGCACCAGCGCCCGGAAGCGCGGGCCCCGCCAGGTCTCGATGAGCCGGACGCCGGCGGCGAACGAACCGCCGCCGGCGAGGATGTCATGGCCCGCCAGCGGCTCGCGCCGTGCCACCGCGCGAACCAGCCTGACCAGCGCGGCCACATGGGGCGTGCCCGCGAGCGGGGAAGCGGCAGCCGCCGCATCCCTCGGCAGCGCATCGGCATTGCGGATCAGGATCTGCGCCGCGTCGCGCGCCGACGGCGTCAGCGTCAGCCGGTAGGTGAAGCCCTTCTCCGTGCCGAGGAACAGCGTGACCGGCGATCCGTCCGCAGGGCCTTCGTCAACGCGCCTCAGCCAGAGGTCGCCCGAGGCGGCATCGTGCTCGACCGCGAAGCCGTCCGGCGCGCGCACCGCCCGCGCAATTCGGTCGCCGATGAGCGCGATGCGGTTGACTTCCCTCGCCGAGATCTCCGCCGCGAGTTCGGCATGGTCGACCGCCTCCAGCAGCTGCATTGCGGCCGCCGGCGCGGGCAGGGCGGGTGCGCCCATCAGCATGAGGCAGGCAGCAGCCAGCGCCCGTCGAATGTTCCGTGTCATTCCCGATCCTCCATCTGTTCGAAGCGCAGCAGGCCGATGCGCCCGGCCTCGATGCGGAAGGCGAGCCGGTAGCGCCGGTCCTCGCGCGCGGCCTCCTCGCGTCCGATCCAGGTCACCAGTTCGCCCGATATCTCCACCGTGAGACGGTCGGGGTCGGCCTCGATCTCTTCGGGATAGAAGGCGCTCGCGAGATCGCGCCCGGCCATGCGGGCGGCCTCGGTCTCGACCCAGGCGCCGATCGCGCCGCGCGCGGACGCGTGGCTCATCCGCGCCGCCGCAAGGCGCACATGGGCCGCGTTCTCCGGCGTCAGCGTCAGCAGCGTCACCGCCACCGTGCGCGCCATGTCTTCCAGATACCGGGCGCCGGCAGGACCCATGCCCGCGCCGCCGCTGCCGAGTTCCCATGCCGGACCCGCCGTCGCCGGCAGCAGCACGGTCACGGTCTCGCGCCCGGCGAAGCCCACCGTGAGCGCGAGGTTGGCCGTCATCGAGAGCACCAGCAGCCCGGCCAGCGCCAGGCGGATGTCCCGCACCCGGCGGACGGCAAGATCGAGGTCCGGACGCCGCATCCTTCCCGCCTCAGCCCGCGAAGCGCCGGAGGTGGCTCGGCGGCGTCGCCCTGAGCCGCAGCACGAAGTCCGGCAGGAACCAGTAGAGGGCGTAGCGCGGGATGTTGGCCCCGCCGCCGCGCTTGACCCGGCGCAGCGCGAGCCAGCCGCCGATGCCGGCGACCAGCCCGGTCACGAACTGGTTGGCGGCCAATCCGAGCAGGGCCGGGCCCATCAGCGCGGCGGCCTCGTCGACGGTCCAGAACAGCCAGCGCTCCGGATCGTCGAGACGGCGCGGGATGACATGGCGTTGGGTCTCGCTCATCACACGATCCCTCAGACGATCGCCGTGCCGACCAGGCCGGTGACGATGCCGGTGCCCGCGCCCGCGGCGATGCCGACGCCGACGGCGCCCATCAGCTGCATGGCGTTGAAGCGCAGCACCGAGCCCACCAGAGCCGCGCCCACCGCCAGCGCCGCCGCGAGCTGCCCGCCGCTGCCGCCGACGATGTCCTGCACCGTGTCGAGCGGGGCGTCGAAGGTTGTGTCCGTGGTCGCCAGCGCGATCTCCGGGGCGACCAGCACGGTCGCCGCAGCAATCGCCATCACGGTGCCCGCACGGGCCATGCCGACGACCGGCATTCTCCTGGTCGCCGCGCTCATCGGGCCGCCCCCGGCGCCGGATCGCTATCCGGGGCCGGGGGCGCCGGGCGTTCGCCGGTGCCGTCGTCCGAGGTCGACTTGCGCCGACGCGTCCTGGCCCAGGCGTCGAGGTCCTCGCGCAGATAGCGCACCCGGCCGCCGAAGCGCAGGAACACCGGCCCCTCGCCCGACACCCGGTAGCGGTCCAGCGTGCGCGTCGACAGACCCAGATGCGCCGCCGCCTCGCGCGTCGTCAGATAGATCGTCCCCCTCTGCGTCATTCGCTTCTCCTCCTTCTCCCGAATTCACAGCCGGCCCCGGTCGATCCGGGCGCATACGCGGGCATCGGAGCGAAGAAGACGAATTTCGGATAGGGGCGTTTTTCGGGCGTCGAAAACCGCCCCTCAGTTTGGCCGCCAGACATCGCCACGCGCCGCCGGCCGGCGACTGGCATACGAATTCGCGTCCGTGCGCGATCGGGCCGACCCGATAGTCCGGGACCGAAATGCCCCTTCGGGAAGGCGCCGGGCGGTCCGGCGCGGGGAATATCGGCAAGGGTGCGATTCGGCCCGGGCGGCGACTGTGCGACACCCGGCGTCGGCGTCGATCGGGACACCGCTGTCGGCTACATTGAGAATCGGCACCCGATCCGCGGCGACGGACCCCGCCGCCCCGGCACCGGGACGGCGTGCGGACGCGGTGAACGTCCGGCGGGGACCGCGATGCGTCACGGTGGTGTCCGACGGGCCCGAATGCCGAACGTGGAAAGACGGACAGGCGGGCTTGGGTCCGCTTCACTTTCACTTGCGGCCGAGGATGCCGGCCCGCCATTTCCGTCTCAAAGGCAGACGAAAACCCGACCTTGCACGCCGCCGCACCGTCGCCACCGGAAGGGCGATGGCGCGGCCCGCGGACTACGCCCCGGTGGCCATGTCGCGGTACCGCTTCAGGATGCGCCTTGCCGAGGCGAACCGGCGCTTGACGCGCTCATGCATCCAGCTGCCGGTGTAGTAGTCTTCCTCGACCTTCTTCGCCTTCCAGAAGCGCAGCGCGTAGTCGCGCTGCGTGAGCCCTTCGGCCTCCATCTCCAGCGCCAGCAGAAGCTCACCGTCCCCGTCCCCCGTGCCCGCCCCGGTCGAGGGGCCGGGAACCCCGACCAGACGTCCTCGATGCGCGCCACCTCACGCTCCAGCACGAGACGCAGCCCGCCGTCCTCGGGAAACACCGTACCGGCCGGCAGATGGACCGGGACCGACACGCCCGGCCGCTCGATCCTCACCAGCAGCGCGCCGTCGGCGAGACGCAGACCGGAGAGCGTGGCGTCTCCCTCGGCTGCAAGCCGCACCAGCGGCGGCGTATCCCGCGTCACCCGTCCCTCGACCACGCCGGCCCGGGCCCAGAACGGCGCCAGCGGCCGCGCCGAATGGGGGTCCTCCCAGGCCGCCATGCCCCAGGCCATGGCGGCGAGGTCGACCGAGGTCTGGAGCCGCACCGGGAACGGTGCGCGTTCCGGCAGGCCGGGCTGCGGCCGGCGCTTCTCCCACGCATTGCAATAGGCCTTGCTGGCCCGGATGAAGCGCCAGGCGCGCAAGGCATCCCATCCGCTGACCCGCCGCGCCACGGTCAGCCGCTCCCGGATCGGGTCCGGGACAGGCTGCCGCAGGGCGCCACCGCCGGACCGGAGGCCGTGTCGGCCGGTCTCCGATCCGGGGCGCAGTCATCGGCCCATGCCATGGCTCACCAGCGCGCGGTGATTTCGACCCCGAGCGTATGCTCCGCCTGCGCCGTGTCGCTCTCCCGGCGGGTCGCCCGGAGGCCGAACGACAGGTCGGGCGCGTTCGCGGCCTCCGGCGTCAGCCGCCAGCCGACGCTGTAGTCGCGCGCAGCCGTCGCGAGCCCCAGCCCGACATGCGGGCTGCCGGTCCAGCGCCCGCCGAAGGCCGGGAAGCCGTATGCCGCCTCCATGTTCCAGCGGGATGCGGCCTCGCTGCCTGAGCGATCTTCCAGCGTCGCCGGCTGGAACAGCGCGTCGAGCCCGCCCTGCGCCTGTCCGCCGAACTCCTGGCGCAGGCTCAGCGACGGACCCCGCCCGGTCGCCGGGGCCGGATCGAAGGCGAGCGACGCCGCATAGCCCCGGTCCTTCAGGTCGTCGTTGCCGTGCGCGATCAGCGTGCGGCCCGAGACGTCCAGCGAGAGGCCCAGCGCCGGGTCGCTCCACGCGATCCCGCCGCCGATCTCCACCCCGAAGCCGGTCTCCGCGTCGCCGCCGTCATGGCGCGCGCCGACCTCCAGCTTCGGCGTCAGATGACCGCCGCCCTCCAGCGCCATGCGGTAACTGCCCTCCAGGCCGAGCCTGAGCCGGGTCGCGTCGGACTCCGACGCCGCCAGGTCGCGGGTCTTCTCCGAGGAGCTCCGCGTCCACAGCGCGTCCGAGGTCACCGCCAGCGCCGGGCCGGACCCGGAGCCTGCCCCGGACCCCGATCCGGGGGCGGGAGGCGCCAGCAGGTCGCCCCTGAGCCCGGCCGCCGCCATGCTCCATGACGTGTCGGAGCTGTAGCGGCCGCCGAGCGCCGTCTTCAGCGTCACCTCGCCCGAACCGTAGCCCGCCGCGCCCCAGAGCTTCAGACGCTCCGAAGCCTGCAACGCCGCATAGGGGATCGCCGCCGTCAGCGACGCCTCCACACTGCCGTCGCCCGCGCGCACGGCGTCATCGCACAAGCCGTCCGCCGCGTCGGCGGGACAGGTCTGGCTGTCGGGACGGGGAGCGACATCGCTGTCGCGGTAATCGCCCTCGCCCTCGCTTTGCGCGAGCGCCAGGCCGACCAGCCACTTGCCCCGCGCATAGTCCGCGCCCAGCATGCCGGTGGTGACCGTGCCGTCGAGCGAGAACGTCCCCTCCCGGCCGTCGAAGCCGCCCTGCGCCGCCCGGCCCCAGAACGCCATGCTGCCGCCGGAGCCGTCCGCCTGGCCGGTCAGCGAGAAGCTCGACCCCAGCAGGGCGTCGCGCGCCGTCATGGTCCGCGATTGCGTTCCATTGGCGAACCCGGCCGCGTCATGACCGAAGCCGCCCGGACCGGACTGGCCCGTATCGAACCGGCCTGGCCGGTTGTCGAAGCTGCGCGCGACATCGGCCAGCGCCAGAGAGCCGGGGACACCCGGAACAGCGGCGCCGTCCGGCGCATGGCCGGGGCCGGCTCCCCGCGATCCGGGGTTGTCGTTGGCGGCCGGATCGAAGGAGAGCGCCTGCCCGGCGATCGAGCCCTGCATGCCGGGCGTGCGGTCCGCCGACATGCGCCCCGCGATCCCGTCCAGAGCCTGCTCCGCCACCGTGCGCCCGAACCGCGCCAGCCACGCCGCCGGCATCGGGTCGTCGTTGGTAATCGTCCCGACCGCGACCCCGTCGCCGATCGCCGCGCCCCTGGCATCCGACAGCACGAACTCGAACGTCTCAGGCTCCTCGTCATGGCTGTCGTCGTAGACGATGACCCCGACGGACCGTTCGGTCTCGCCCGCGCGGAAGCTCACCGTCCGTCCGGAGATCGGCCAGTAGTCCCGCGCCGTCGCCGAGACCGGGGTCGAATCGCGCGTCGACACCTTCACCGAAACGCCCCCTGCCGAAGGCGCCGACAGGCGCACCGTGAACTCCATCCACGCGCCCTCCGTCACCGTCACATCGGCCACCGACAGCGACGGGAGCGCCGCCGCGTCGTTGTCGGAGACCGTTACCGCGGCCGCATTGCCCGGCGGCGACGGGACCGTGTAGCCCCCGCCGTCCTTCAGCGTCACCGTCACCGAACCGTCCGGCTCGTCCACATCGTCGTCCACCGTGGCGACGGAGAAGACCGCCTCCGTTGCGCCCTTCGCGATCGTCGCCGTGGCCGGACCCTCGTCCGCCGCCGCCACATGGTCGCCGCCCCCGGTCTCCGCAACCGAAAGCGTCACCGTCAGGTCGGCATCCGGCGCGCGGTCGGCGGTCAGCGTGAAGGCGGCCGCGCCGCCCTCCGTCACCGAGGCCGCCTTCGCCGTAATCGACACCACGGGCGGCGGCAGGTCGTCATCCGCTATGGACACGCTGCCCGACGCGGGGGAACCCACCGTGTAGCCGTCGCCCGCCGCCACCGTCACGCTCACCGAGCCGTCGGGTTCGTCGGCGTCGTCGTTCGTCGTCGCCAGCGTCAGCGTGGCGCTGCCCGCGGTCGGGATGCTGACGGTCCGCGTGCCTGAGGCAATGCCGTAATCGCCCTCGGTCGCCACGGTCACGCTCACCGACAGCGCCGAGGCCGGGGCGGGGCTCGCCGTGACCGTGAAGGTCGCGTCCCCGCCTTCCGTCACCGCGTCCCCCGCCGAGACCGCGATCGCCGGCAGCGGCAGGTCGTCGTCGGCAATGGCCACGGTCCCCGACGCCGGGTCGCCGACCGTGTAGCCGTCGCCGGCCGCCACCGTCACGCTCACCGAGCCGTCGGGCTCGTCCGCGTCGTCATTCGCCGTCGCCAGCGTCAGCGTCGCGCTGCCCGTCGTCGGGATGAGGACGGTCTGCGTGCCCGCGGTCACGCCGAACTCGCCGGAAGCCGCCACGGTCACCGTCACCGACAGCGCCGCCGCGGGCGCCGGGTTCGCCGTCACCGTGAAGGTCGCATCCCCGCCTTCCGTGACGTCCGACCCGGCCGAGACGCTCACCGCCGGCAGGGTCAGGGGCTGCTGCGCCGCTTCCAGCGCCGCCAGCGCGGCGGCCACCGGAACCCACCGTTGCCAGCCCTTGTCGGCGTGGATCTGCGCCTCCGCCGCCGTCATCGGCGTGTAGCCGTTGTCGTCGCCGAACGCGGCCAGAACCCGCTTCCAGCGGTCCACATGCTCCTGGCCCTGATGCGTCTCCGCCGCATAGCCCCGAACCTGCGCCACCAGTGCAGGATCGACGGTCGCGACCGCCGGCGGCAGGTCGTCGTCGGCAATGGCCACGGTCCCCGACGCGGGGGAACCCACCGTGTAGCCGTCGCCCGCCGCCACCGTCGCCGTGACCGAGCCGTCCGCCTCGTCGGCCTCGTCATCGGACGTCGCCAGCGTCAGCGTGGCGCTGCCCGTCGTCGGGATGGGGACGGTCTGCGTGCCCGCGGTCACGCCGAACTCGCCGGAAGCCGCCACGGTCACCGTCACCGACAGCGGCGAGGCCGGCGCCGGGCTCGCCGTCACCGTGAACACCGCATCCCCGCCTTCCGTGACGTCCGACCCGGCCGAGACGCTCACCGCCGGCAGGGTCAGGGGCTGCTGCGCCGCCTCCAGCGCCGCCAGCGCGGCGGCCACCGGAACCCACCGTTGCCAGCCCTTGTCGGCGTGGGTCTGCGCCTCCGCCGCCGTCATCGGCGTGTAGCCGTTGTCGTCGCCGAACGCGGCCAGCACCCGCATCCAACGCTTTACGTGGTCAGGGTGCTTCCAGGTCTCAGCCGCATAGCCCCGCACCAGCGCCACCAGCGCAGGGTCCACGCCCACGACCGAATCCGGCACGGACTGCGTCGTGACCCCGTCGTCGTCGAGCAGCGTCACCGTCACCTCGAACGGCTTGCCGACCGTATAGCCGTCGCCCGCCTCGATGCGCCCCGTCACCGTGCCGTCGGCCAGGGCGACCTGGTCCGATATCGTCGTCAGCGTCCACGTCGCCGTCGTCTGGCCCGCCCGGACCGTCACCGTCCCGAAATGCCCGCCGCCGGTGCGGTCGTCGCCCGAGCCCATCTCCTCGTCGGCCGACACGGTCACTTCCAGGTCGCGCGCCGGCGCCGGGTCCGCGGTGACCGTGAAGGTCACGTCGCCGCCCTCGTCGACCTCCGTCGCATCCGCCGAGATCGTCACCGCCGGACCCGCGCCCGGGGTCACGGGATCGGTCCCGCCATCCGAATGGCTCCCCAGCGGGCCGGCCTCGTTGTCGCGGACCGCCCGCGTCGCCACGGTCTTCCCCTTGGTCGCGGAAGTCGAAGTGGGATCATTGTTGATAAGGTAGCCGCCGCGGCCCCCGGTCGACACTCCGGTATACGGCGCCACGGGCACCGTGCCCGCGGCATCCGACGCCAGCGACACCGTCACCTCGCAGTCATGCTCGTCCACGTCGTCGTCCACCGTCGGCACGCGGAGAGTCCGCCGGCTCGCCCCGGGCGCGAACCGCACCGTGTGCACCCGCTCCTGCCCGGCCGCGACACAATCGCCGTGACCGGCCCCGACGGTCTCCTCGACCTTCAGCCAGACCGTGAACGGCACCTGCGCCGCCGGTTGCGACCGGACGTCGAACTGGAGGTCGTCCCCCTCGATCCGCGGGTCCGCCGCGTCCGGCTCGTCCGGGTCGTTGGAGGGGTTCGCGTACCACGTCTCGACCGTGACGATCGGGGTGATGTTGCCCGTCCCCCCGTCCGATCCGTCCGTGACCGTGAAGTTCAGCGGCCTGAAGTTGGTCGTGTAGGTCCCCAGGGTGTAGGTCCCCGACGTGGGGGTCGCGGCCAGGAGCATCACCGACAGCTTCGCGTCGGTCTCGTCCGCGGTGGTGGCCTCGGTCGGAAGGGTCACCTGGACCGAGCGCGTGTTCGCCGGAAGCGTCACCGACCGGGTCCCCCCGTGGCCGTCGGGGACATGGGCGTAGGCGCCCACCACGGCGTAGTTCACCGTGAGGTTCTGACTGTGCAGGTCCTCCGTGAGGTTGCTGAAGCGCAGCACGATGTCGGTCCCCTCCTCGAGGGTCCAGTCGCGCCCGCTCCCGGTCACCCCCGGCGAGGTCCCGATGTCCAGGTGGATCCGCGGTCCGCCGAGGTCGAGCAGGGTCAGGGTGTCGAACATTACGTCGTTGTCGGCATAGACCAGCCTCACCCGGTCGTCCGTGCCGTGGGGCGCGCCCCCGCCGCCGACGGTGGTGAAGCTTTGGGTCCAGTCGCCGGACAAGAGATCCACAAAGCCAATCGTGACGGTACCGGCCACCGTGTCGCCGTCGTCGTTGTTCGTCGGCGTCACGGTGACCGTGGCCTCCTGCACGATGTTGGTGTCGTGGCCGGTGAAGCGCACAAAGGGGGAGGCGGTTCCCAAGTCCATTCCAGTCGCTCCGGTGCCCGAAACGGACAGGGTGAAGCTTGGATTTGTTTCGTCAGGGAGATTAACCCCTGAAATCAAGACAGCCTCGATCGGCACCGCCAGGTTCTCGCCCGCGTAGAGCCGGCGCGGCAGGCGCACCGTCACCGCCGCCGTGTCCGTGGGGGTCTGCTCCGTGAAGGTCACGTCCGACGTCGCCACAAGGCTCACAAGCGTGGCGTCGTTGTCGGTGACGGAGACAGTGGCAACTCCAGTACCGCTGTAGTCCGTTCCGCTTAACAGAGTCAAAGCCACCGCACCGATGGCGTCGTCCGCGGTGTCGTCGACCGTGGGGACGGCGTAGGCGTGCGTGGCGGCGCCGGCCGGGATCGTGACCGTCTTGACGCCCAGGTTGGCCGCATCGACGAAGTCGGATTGGTCGGAGACATTCACAACGACACCCAGGGGCGCCGACGGGACCGGGGTGACGCTCAGGGTGAAACTCGCCGCCGTGCCCTCCGTCACCGGCGAGGTGCCCGCGGAAATGGTCACGACCGGCTTCGTGCCTACCGTGAAGATCGGGGAGAGGCCGAAGAAGGCCCTGGAAACGCTTGGGGCACCTGCAGCGGAGAAAAGACCATCTGCGGGGGTGCCATACGCCACAACGAGAGTGGTCCCAAGCGCAAGAGACGTTGTGACGCCTTGGAAGCCCTCGGTGCCGTCGTCGGCGCTGCCCGACCAGATCCGTGTAGATGAACTAACGGTTCCTCCGGATTCATTCTTTCCCGCGGAGCTGTCCCAACTCCCGTCGTGGAAGTCGGCGTAGTCATCGGCGACCTTGGCGCCGTTCAGCCAGTAGATCAGCGCCGCCGTGTCGGTCGATTCGGTATCGGCATTGGCGCGGGCGTCGACCGCGGAGGTCGAGCCCACCACCTTGAAGAGGTTGCCGCAGCTGTCGGAGATCGCGCTGTGGCCCGCCTTGGCGCGGGTCTGCACGTAGGTGTTGTAGGTCGCGATGTCGGTCGCGGAGGCGTCGCGCGTCGTCGAGGTGGCGAACAGCAGGCGGAACTTGGTGCCGGCGGCGAGGCCGGAGGGCTTCAGCGCCCAGTCGAAGGGAACGTCATAGGAGCCGTCGGCATTGGCCGTGCTGCACGCGACCTGGGCCTGCGCCCCGGTCGGCAGGCCGGCGAGCAAGGGAAGGGCAAGCAGCGCGGAGGCAAGGACGGGGCGCAGGCCGTGTCGCGGGCGGCGGGCGGCATCGGACGCACACGCGGCAAGGGCGCGCTGCGCCGATGCGGGACTGGAACCGTCGGAGGAAGAGGCGGGCCGGCGGGAAGCGGAATGCCGCCCGGCGGAGGAGGAAAGCTCAGGCGGTGAGGAGGGACGCCGGGAGCGGCGCAGCCATGCGAACGCGCTCATGGCCGTCACGCGGGCGCAGCATGGGCGATCCGGCGATCCGGCGATCCGGCGATCCGGCGATCCGGCGATCCGGCGATCCGGCGATCCGGCGATCCGGCGATCCGGCGATCCGGCGATCCGGCGATCCGGCGATCCGGCGATCCGGCGATCCGGCGATTATACCGGGAACCGCAAACCGGCTTGTCAAGCGGATTTTCCCGGCAGCCGACGCAAGAGCCGCCGCAATCTTCTGCATGCTTCCGATCATCGCCAAATCACCCTCTCCAAAGGCGAACCCGGAACCGCCGCAACGCGGGAGCGTCGGTGTTCGCACAAATCCCTCGATCCGCCTTGTACCAATCCCGCGGGCGGAAGGGAAGCCATCGAGTGCGCCCGTGTCGGCCCGAGGCGTCGCATGGCGATCCCCGTCATCGTCGCCGGTGCGGCGGTCCGGTCCGGGCGAGAGCCGCGAAGACACGACCGGGGGCCCGCGGCAAGACACGCGCATTGTCGGCAACAGCGGCACGGGCTATGGGCAGCCGCGCCCTGCATGAGGAAATACGGCGATGGCGGTTTCGATCCGAACCGTGGTGGAACCGTGGTGGAACGGCATGCATCCCGAGGCGTCGCATGGCGATCCCCGTCATCGTCGCCGGTGCGGCGGTCCGGTCCAGGCGAGAGCCGCGAAGACACGACCGGGGGCCCGCGGCAAGACACGCGCATTGTCGGCAACAGCGGCACGGGCTATGGGCAGCCGCGCCCTGCATGAGGAAATACGGCGATGGCGGTTTCGATCCGAACCGTGGTGGAACGGCATGCACCCCGGCGCGTGGCGTCGTCGCCTGCGTGGCGAGCGCGCGCACGCTCAACTCACTGGCGGTCCGACCGGAACGCACCGAACGACCCGGCGATCGACCCCGACCTGAACACGCCGCCGGCCTCCTCGTGGTAGCCGCCGTAGAACGTCCCCGCGACATGCCCGCTGTCCCAGTGCGTGCCCTTCGAGAACGCCCCGTCGTTCACCGCGATGCCGGTCCACGCCATCCTGTGGCCCGCGGCGGCGCCGGTCCTCAGATTGACGAAATTGTCGAGCGTGACATCGACCGAGGAGGCGCCGAAGTCGTAGACGATCCCGGCATCCCCCTGCAGCATGTCGGGAGCGGGAAACAGCCGGTTCAGGTCCGTGCCCACCGCGACGCCGGTCCACGACGCCGATCCCGAAACCGGATTCGTGCCGGAAGCCCGGCCGACCGAATAGGGCGCGGCCTGGACCGAGTCGGGCGCGCCCTTGTCGGGATGAAAGCTGATCTGCACCAGGAAGGTGCTGTAATGCATCCAGGCCCCGTAGCCGGTGAGCTCCTGGGGCGCGTCGGGATTGGATGTCGCATCGTAGAAAGCCTGGCCGAGCCGGATGCCCCCGCGTTCCATGACCGGCTGGTATTCCGCATCGAAGAAGAAACCGTCCAGGTCTCCTTCCCCGCTCGCGCCGTACCTGCATGCGCCTCCCGTGCACGCCGCCCCGTAAATGTAGCCGGGGAACTCTCCGGGGGAGCGATAGACGCCGCCGAGCATCCAGGTGTCGGCGCTCGTGACGATCCTCTCGTCGAGCGCCGAAAGCTCGTCCGGGGTCATGTCGTGCGCCGTGCTTCCGGCAACGTTCCCCGACGCGGTCCCGGCGTCCAGCAGCCAGTCCGGCGAGCCGGATTCCGTGCCCGCGCCGGAGCCGGCGGCCGTCTCCGCCATGTTCTCCCGGTGTCCGCCGCACCCGGAGAGGGCCAGGGCGACGAGGATCGCGAACAACCCGATCATGGGGCGCATTGTCCATTCCTCCGCGTATCCCGACGAACTCGAATGGTGCTCCGCCCCCCGTCTGGGGTCAATGCGCGGCCGCGTCACATCGCTCAATCCGCAGGCGCCGCCCGGAAAGACGGCTGGCGGGCAGGAGCGCGCCACGAACGCCGCCCGGCAGGCCGGCAGGATGCGCACGGTCTTGTATCTTGCGCCCCGGGGGTTCCCGGTGCGAATTGCAGCGCCGGAGACTTGAGACGGCCGCGCTGGCGGCGGCCTTCACCCTGGTCAAGGCGCTGTTCGGCTACGCCGGGATGGCCGCGGGCGGCGTCAGCGGCGTCCGCTGGCCGTGGCTGCGGGTGCGTCGGCGCTGACGGGCCGCGGCGGGCCTTGGTGGGAACGCAGCCGGCCGCGCGGGGGGGGGGGGGGGGACCGGCGATGACGGTCCTCGGCCACCGCCGACAACACAACTGCGACCGTTCCATGGCCGGATGCCGCCAACCACCGCCCGGCGCTGCAAACGGTGCGATTCCCATGCGGTTCCCACCGCGCTCGTCGCCAATATCGGCAAGTCGCTGAAAACACCTCTGTTCGCGGGTGTTCATCCCGAGCCCAGGGCCGCGTTGCTCCTTGGGACCTTCGGATTCTGGGGCTTGGAGCCATTTCAGCTTATTGACGCAGGACAGAAATCTCGCTCTGCCGGCTCCGAAAGGGAGTTGTGCATGGTATGGTAGCGTCTATGCGGTGAAGGCGAATCAATTCGAGGTACCGACATGATGTCGGATCGGGAGGCGTCCCAGACCGCTGGACTCGGATGCGGCGCTGGGCACGGCCACTGTTTGCATCTTCAGAGCCTTTCAATCGAGGGCTTTCGGGGAATCAAGGAGCTTTCCATCCCGCGCCTGGGACGCGCGACCCTGCTCGCGGGGAGGAATGGGGTTGGCAAGACGACTGTTCTCGATGCGGTGCGAGTCTACGCGACCCGCGCCCGTCTCACCGCACTCTCGGAACTGTTGATGAGCCGGGAAGAAATCGCTGTGGGAAAGGATGCGGACGGGGCGGACATGCCGGCGTTCGACGGGAAGGCCCTCTTTCACGGGCGGGACATGTCGGGAGACGCACGCATCTCGATCGGACCGCTGGACGACGGGGACCGACTTCGGATCGGGATAGCGGCACTTGGCAGCGAACCCGAATCCATGCCGGAAGCGCTTCTAGCTAAATCGATAGGCGCCGGCGCGCGAGTCATGAAGGTTACGTTTGGAGATTCGACGGAATTGTTGCCGCCGGGTCCACAAGCCTTCCCCCGAGAGTTCATGCAGTTGTTTGCGGAAAGCGGAAGCGAAATGCCGCCCGAACTGGCGTGCGAATCCCTTGGGCCGGGGCTGCCGGATAGCGCCGATGTGGCACGGCTCTGGGACCGGGTCACGTTGACGGACGATGAAGATCGGGTCATCCGATCCGTCAATCTGGCGGTCGACGAGGAAGTCGTTCGCGTAGCAGTGGTCGGGGGTGGTTCAGGGAACGGGCAAGGCCCGAACGGTCGCCGGCTTGTCGCGAGGCTCAAGGGCCACAGGCACCCGGTGCCTCTCAAGAGCCTCGGCGACGGCGTGGTGCGGCTGCTCGGCGTCGCCGCGGCACTTGCGAACAGCAAGGACGGCTTCCTGCTGATCGACGAGGCGGAGAACGGCGTCCATCATGCTCTGCACCGCGACTTCTGGCGGATGGTGTTGCAGACGGCGCAGGACAACAACGTCCAGGTGCTCGCAACGACGCACGGCTGGGATTGCGTCCGTGGTTTCGCGCAGGCTTCGGCCGACTTGGGCGGTGTCGAAGGGGTCCTCGTTCGCCTCGAACGGGCCGGTGACCGTATCCGCTCGGTCGAATATCTGGAGGACGATCTCGGCGTCGCCACCAAGGGTGGCATCGAGGTCAGGTAGAGTGGTCGCCCGCTCAGGATCGCCCCTTCCGTTGCCAGACGCGGAACGTGTTCTATTGGTGGAAGGTCAAGACGACAAACACGTCGTAGAACATCTTTATTGGAAACGCTTTGGGTCGCCGCCGCCCTTCAGCGTCGTGGACAAGGGCGGCTTCACAATTCTGCGCGACGAAATCGGACCGGAACTCAAAGTGCCGGGCCGGAGAGTCTTGGGTATTGTCGTGGATGCAAACGACGACTTTCAGTCGCGCTGGGCGGCGATGACGGATCGCTTGCGGCGCGCGCTTCCGGACATCGAGATCGGAGACCCTGGACCGCGTGGGACGATCCTGCCGACCAAGCCCCGGGTGGGCATATGGCTTTGGCCCGACAACGAATCCGGTGGCGAAATCGAGGATTTCGTTTCGAAAATGATCCCGGGAGACGATCCGGTGTGGCCATTGTCCAAGCGCTACATTGAGGGCATTCCGGCGGAACACCGTCGATTTTCCGAGGGGAAAACGGCCCGAGCGAAACTCCATGCCTGGCTCGCGGCGACGGCAGAGCCGAAGTTCATGGGTACTGCCATCCGCGCTGGTCATCTGGGGGTCCATGGAAAGCTCGCTACACGATTTGCGAACTGGCTTGAAATGTTGTTTGGGGAACAGGGTTGAGTTACTCGAAAACGAGACCTTCGAAGATTATGGGTCAACAATACCGTCCAGAATTGGACCCGACGGCAACCGCCGCCAATTGCAAGGACTCACCCGTGCCGTGGAGGCGGCGGACGCCGGCACCGCTGTACGGCCGTGCACATGCCGGTTCTAGTTCCGTGGAAAGCAATTCGAGCACCCCCTGAGTGCCAGGGGCAATTGGGCTAGATGCGGACAGCACCACGACGAACATGTGTGTGGTAGCTTTTGACGCGGCCAATTGAACCCACCGATTCTACGGTGATTCCGCGTTTGCCAACGATCCAGAACAGATGGAGGTGAAGTAGTCCAACGGGGAGAACCGGTTCGGCTACCAACATGTGGCGACAACGCCCTCTGGTGTGGGGTGGGGGTCGCATGGTCACGGCTTTTTCCGGTAGGCCCTGATGAAGTCTCTTGGAAACACGGACCGGTACACTCTGGGAAGCGGCTCCGTTGCGTATTCGTCAAACTCGACGCCCAGACGGTCATAGAAATCCCTGGTTCCGACGGGGCCACCGGGACCGGATCCCACGTAAACGAAGGTCTGTTCACCGGCGACGATGCGGTCGAGTATCTGAGGTCCCAGATCGAATCCCTCCTGACCTTCGCAAGGCAGCCACGATGCAAACAAGAGGTCGGCGTCCTCGGGGCCGCCGGTCTCGTCGCACCAATCGCTGAAGGTGGCTTGGAGCACGTCGTCGCTTGTGGGTGCCGGATCCAGCCCGACGACCCTGTCGGCGCCGAATTCACGCTTCAGCACTCTGCTCCAGAGTCCATGTCCCGCGCCTATGTCTATAATCCGACCGCAGGGCCACTGGATGAGACGCCGGATGAGCGCGACAGCTTCGGCGCAAGGGAACGACCAACCGAGGTTTTGGGACGTCCAGTGCTCTACGTCGGAGGACAGGAGCGGGTCGGCACCCCAAGGCCAGTAGCCGCCGAACCTGCGATCAGCTACTTCACCGGCGCGCCACAGTGCAGTTTCAACGTCCTTCAGGAGAGGGATGGTGCGGCGGTTTTCATATTGCCTTCCCAGGCGGGCAAGCCTGCGAATCGCCCTCTTGTTCATTGGGCGATCGGGTCGACGATTTCGTAGCCGTGGCTGCGACAGTCTAGCGGGCACATTTGGTACTCGTTGGTCTCGGAAAAAGTGATGCTTCGACGGGTTGAAACGATGCAGGCGCACATGGGTTGCCTGTGGACGAGTGTCCATGCCCGTGGGCCTGCTTGCGATTCAGGTTCGTGCGATGTGCGAACGCCCCGCGCAATGCCGGCCGCCAGAGCGACATCTCGTAGTTCGCCTTGCGCCCGTCAACGCGACGGCCGCCAGGGCCGAGCAGCGAAACCCAGAACCCCAGCGATAGCGCCGCGACCATCCGGTGCGGATCGTCCCGGCGCCCTTCGCGCGCCAGTTCGGTTCTCGCTCCAGCTATGCGGTGCAGAGCGCCCCGATCGAGACCCGCCCTGCCATTGTCGTACCAGACCTCGCCATACCGGTCGGCCAACCGCCGATGCATCGCGTTACGAAGGGCCACCTCCAACCCCTGCAACGGACCGTAGAAAGCGGCACTGACGCCTGTGTTCCAGACGTGCAGGCGGATTGCCCTTTCCCGGTCTCCCTGTGCAGCATGGAGATAGGTCGCCAGCCGCTCGTTCGAGAGCGAGACTTCGAGTTCGTCGAGGATACCGTTCGTGTAGGCGAAGCGCTTGACGCCTGCCTCCCGGTTCTCCATATTCACCGCGTACACTCCGGACCCGCCTCTGCCACTCGGTATGCGCCCGGGGTTTTCGTTTGGATGACCCTGTCCATTACGCTGCATCTGTTCCCCGGTATTCCGGCCACGGCGAAATCCGCGCTTCGAAACCGCCCCTGAGCCATTCCGGAGGCATCTTCTACCTCGCGCAACTCCCGCTCCAGCTTCTTTAATCGTTGCACCGGACCGCCGAGGCCGTACACGTTCGTCGGCATTCCGCCGTGTTGGACCGCCAAATCCGGCACCGCCTCGCTCGAACGACTCAATCCGTTCTTCGCTACCCAACGCCTTGGTAGCCCTTGAGGATATCGGCGGCAATGCTGTCCGACACGCGGACGGCGGAGCCGCGCACCGAGTGCTGCGCCAGGTGCGCGTAGCGCGCGGTGGTTTCCACCTGCGTGTGACCGAGCAGCTTGCCGATCATCGGCAGCCCCTCGCCGAGCGCCAGCGCCCTCGATGCAAAGCTGTGACGGCAGTCGTGAAGCCGCGCATTCTCGATCTTCGCGCGCTCGCAGATCAGGTCCCAGGGGTCGTTGAGATTGCGCATGTGGGTGCCCTTCAGCTTCCCCGGAATGACATACGGGTTGCCCTCCATGTGGGGGATATTCGCCAGCACGTCCACCGCCTCCGGCGAGAGCGGCACGGTGCGCGCGCCAGTTTTCGAGTCTTCGAGCTTCAACTCGCGCGCCTCCAGGTCCACGTCCTTCCAGCGCAGGGTCAGGATTTCGTTGCGCCGGCAGCCGGTGAGCAGCAGCAGCCGGATCGCCGCCACGGCGTGGACCGAGACGCCCTTGCGGGTCTCGGCTTCGGCGAGCGTCCGCCCGAGGCGGCGGAACTCCTCCTCGCTCAGGAACCGTTCGCGCCTGCGTTCCCGGTTCTTCACCACCAGCCGGCACGGGTTGCTGGCCTCCGGCAGCTGCCCCCGGTCCTCCGCCGCGTTCCAGATGCGCGAGAGGCTATCGACCACCTGGTTCGCCATCGTCGGCGTCTTGCGGAGGCGATGATGCAGCTCCGTCACCCCGGCATGGTCGAGCGCCAGCGCCGGAACCTTGCCGAACGCCGGCAGCAGGTGCTTGTCGACGATCAGGGTGTACATGGAGACCGTCTTCGGCTTGCAGCGCACCGCGACATGCTCGTCGAGCCACTGGCGGGCCAGATCGCCCACCGTGGGTCCGTCGGCGAGCGCCAGCGCCGGAGGTTCCGGCACCGGCTCTTCGCCCGCCTTGATGCGCGCGATGATGAGCGCCGCCCGGCGCCGCGCTTCCTCCGCCGTGACGATGCCGTGCCGGCCCACCGTCACCCGCTTCGCGGCCCTGCCCCCCGCGCGGGTCTGCACGACGTAGTACTTGCTGCCCGAGGGATAGACGCGCACCCCAAAGCCCGAGAGTTCGGAATCCCAGAACACGGTGTCCTTCCCGACCGCGAGCGCTTCAACGGTGCGCTTCGAGATCGTCGTCGTGGTGAGCTTCGCCATGCTCCTATACCCCGGCGTCAGGCCGCGTCCGCGCGCGGCAGGATGTCGGCGCCGATGCTGCCGCCGACCTTGGCGGCCGATGCCTTCTCGGTATCGCGCGCGAGGTGCGCATAGCGCGCGGTCGTGGTCACCTTGGCGTGACCCAGCAGCGCGGCGATCATCGACAGCCCCTCGCCGAGCGCCAGCGCCCGCGAGGCGTAGCTGTGGCGGGCGTCGTGAATCCGCACATCTTCGAGCTTCGCCCGCTTGCGCAGCCGGAGCCAGATCGCGTCGAGGTTCTTCAGATGGTCGCCCGGGTTCTGGCCGGTAATCACCCACGGGTTGCCCTCGATGCGCGGGATCGAGGCGAGCACATGCTCGACCGCCGGGGTCAGCGGCACGCTGCGCCACCCCGACTTGCCGTCGCGGAGCCGGAGCTCGCCCGCCGTGCGGTCCACATCGTCCCACTTCAGGGTGACGATCTCGTTCTTCCGGCAGCCCGTCAGCAGAAGGAGACGGATCGCCGGGACCGCCGTCGGAAACACCGAGCCGTCGGCTTCGGCCTCGTCGAGCACGCGGCCGAGCCTGCGATATTCCTCCGGGGTCAGGAAGCGCTCGCGGCGGGTCTCCTTGTAATGCTTGATCGAGCGGCAGGGATTGCGGCGCGGCGGTGTCATGCCCCAGGCTTCGGCGAGCCGGAACATCCTGGCCAGCACCATCACCGTCGCATTCGCCTGGTAGGGCTTGTCCCGCAACTTGTGATGCAGCGCCGAGACCTGCGGACGGTCCACTTCCGAGAGCTTGAGCCCGCCCAGCTCGGGCAGGATGTAGAAGCGCACGACCCGCCCGAAGTTCGCGACCGTCGCCGGCCGGCAGTTTACCTTGACATGCGCCTCCATGTAGCGCTCGGCCAGATCGGCGACGGTGGGCGCGGGCGCGGGCGGCGGCGGGACGGGATCGAGACCCTGCTTGATGCGGTCGATGACCTCGATCGCCTTGCGCCGCGCCTCGTCCGGGGGCATGTCGACAACACGCCCGAGCGCCACGCGCTTCGGTCCGCCCGCAGGCCCGCGCGTCTGGACGCACCAGACCTTGCGCCCCGAGGCATAGACCCGGATGCCGAAGCCGGGCAGATCGCGGTCCCAGACGACGGTGTCGCCGGACTCCACGGAGAGCGCATCGACGGCGCGCTTGGTGAGCTTGACAAGGGCACGGGCGGCCATGGCGGATCGGTAATGCTTCCGTTCTCAGGTGATGAATGGTGATTTCAGCGATTGAGTGCTCGCTTCCAGTCTCGTCTCAGCGGCCGCAGCCAGATGTCTCTTTTCGGCTGGGCGCGCCTCATGTGCGTGTCGTAGCGCCCGCGCCCCTGGGTGGTCCCGACGCGGGTCCAGCCCGACGCCTTGTAGACGGCGCCGGTGTAGCGGGGCGTCTCGACGAAGGTCTCGATGAGCACGGGCATGGTGCTGTAGCGCTCGGTCCAGTCCCGGGGCAGGCGACGGCGCACGATGGCGAGGATGTGGGAGCCGAGGTTCGGGATCTCGACCCAAGGCAATATCAGGAAGCGCGGGTTGTCGACCACCAGGTGCAGGTTCTTCTCGCGCAGCTCGGGCGTCCATCCGATGAAGTTGTCGCGTGGAGCGAGCTTCCATGCGGCGGTGGAGAAGCCGAGCATGGCGACGGGCCAGCCGTTTCGGTCATGGACGGCGTAGCGCATCTGTGCGCCGACCAGGGGCTTGTATCCGAGGTAGTGGTAGCGGGCGACGAACTCGTTCCAGAGCCTGCCTTCGCGGGTGTTGCGCACGACGGTGCGGAAGTCGAGTGGGCGAACCTCGTCAAGGGCGGTCGGTGCCGGGAACAGCGGCGGCTCGGTGTCAGGCCCGAACACGATGGGCTTGGGACAGTACCGACGTCTCTTCGGCGGCGGCAGCGCGATGACGCCATCGCGGTTCATGGCGAGCATGGTGACGCGGGCCATCATGTCCTTGAGGCCGCCGTCGGGCTTGAGCCAGCCGATGCGCCGGCAGAACTCTCTCGACAGGGCGGCTCGGGTCGGCTGCGGATCGGCGGCGATCAGGGTACGCAGCAGCACCATCTCGTCGGCGGTGAAGTCGCGGCCGTAGTAGCGGCACTCGATCGTGCCGGTCATCCCGTCGCCGTGAACTTGCGCTTGCGCGCCTCGCTCATCGTCCAGGGCAGCCAGGGCGACAGGTCGTTGGGCGGCTTGCCGCCATTCTCCGCGCACGCCTTCAACCACGCCTCCAGCCAGCGAAGGACGTCGATGCCGTTCATCGAGAGCGTGCCCACGACCGATTGCATGATCGCGGTGAACTTCGCGCCGTCCTCGCTGTTGGAGCCGAACGTGAGGCGGCGTCCGATGACCGGCCCGCGCAGCGCGCGCTCCGCAAAATTGTTGTCCATCGGGACCTGCGGATTGTCGACGAAGACGCACAGCCCCTCGCGGTGTTTGAGAAGCGAGCGCAGCGGCTTGGCCCGGAGCGCCTTGTCCGACAGGCCGGCCAGCTGCGCTTCGGCGTCCGCGAACAACTTGTCGACCGCCTTCTTCAGCCTGGCCTGCGCGGCATCGAACGCTGGCGTCTGGCGTTCGAGAGGGAGAGCGGGGTTGTAATGCTTCAGCCGCGCATCGTTCAGCCGGTAGATCTTCGCGATCCGCCGGATCCATCTCCGGCACCAGCGCCTGAGCCGCACATGGCCGGCGGCACAGTCGATGAAGGAGCGCCGCTGGTGGGCCCAGCACCACTGGAGGATCACCTTGCCGCCGAGTTCGCGGGCCAGTCTCTTGTAGGTCGAGAGGCGATCGCAGACCAGGACCACGGTTCCTTCGGTCGAACCGAACAGGAGCTTCGCGACCTCGGCGCTGCGAGAAGGGTCGATATGGAAGTAGACCGCGTCCCCGCTGACCGAAGTCCACAGCCAGGCGCGGCGAGACCGGCCTTTGTCGCGGAACTCCTGAACCCGCCAGCCGGTCTCGTCGGCATGGCGCACCGTCGCCCGGTTCTGGTGCGCGAGGATCGCCTCGTGGATCGGGTCGAACAGCGGCACGAAGCGCTTCAGACTGTTGGCCAGCGTGCCCGGCGAGACCGGCAGTCCCTGGTCGGCGTACCACGCCGCGACCCGGCTCAGCGGGCGCCGGCACGCACAGTTCTCGAACAGGAACCGCGCCCAGAAGCTGGTTCCATAGAGCGTTCCGGGGAACAGCCGCGGCGCCGGCGGCGCCGTCACCTCCAGGGGAGAGGACGCGCACTCGCAACCCCGGCGCCAGCGCGTTCGCTCGATTTTGCGGATGTGGGCCTTGACCGCGATCTCGATCAGCGTCGTCACACGCTCGCCGTTGGCGACATAGGGCTTGCCGCAACAGGAACAGATGCGCGCATCCTTCGGCGGGTTGCGCGGTTCCTTCTTCTCCTGGAGCTTGGGCCGCGGGGTACGGCCGTGGCCGGGCGCGCCGCGCTGCTGGCCGCGCTTGCGCCCCGTGCCCGGCTTCTTCTGCCGCTCGCTCTTGCTCCCGAAGGCCGCCTTCGACAATACGGCCCGGCTCGAGCGCAGCTTGTCGAGCTGGGTCTCCAGTGTCTCGGCGCGCGAGGCCAGCGCCGTCCTCTCGGCCCGCAACTCCCGCGCCTCGGCTCGCAACCCCTGAGCCTCGGTACGCAGCCGGGCGTTGCGTTGGCGCAGAGATTCGATGGTCTTCTTTGCCCGCTCGGCGGTCTTGTGCAGCCGGGCGAGCCGCTTGCTCAACGGCCTGAAGACAACGGCCTGCCGGTCTTCCCACGACCGCATACGATACGAACGCTCGCGGGCAATCTCCTCGTGCAGCCTGTCGAGTTCGTCGCGATGCCGGGCTTCGAGCCGATTCCGGTGTTCGAGGGACTTCCAGATCGACCAATGAAGATTGTCGTTCTCGGTGTTGAGCCACTTGCAGCGGCTCTCCGAGGCCCTCACCGTCTTCTGCAAGACGGCATTTTCCGCGCGCAGCGTCTTGAGGGTGTCGGTCAAGGCCGCCGCCGTCGCCGCCCCCTCGCCGAACTCTGCGATCTCCGCGTCCAGCCGTGCGGTCTGCTTGTTCAACCGCGCCGCTTCCTTGCGCGATTCCCGCAGTTCCGCGCGCAGCGCCTTGATCGTGTCCTTCTGCGACTGCGACTGCTCCAGCGCCTTGCCCAGCCGGATACTCTCCTTCGACCGCGCCGTCTGCGCGGTGCGCTCCGATTTGCGCAGCGCCGAGACTTCTCCGCGCAACGCCGCGAGTTCGTCCTTCTGCCCCTGCAACCGTTCCAGGGCGTTGCGCAGCCGGGCGTTCTCCCTGGACAGCGGCCCGGTCGCGTCCTTCCGGGCTTTCGATGTCAGGGCCTTTTGCAGCCGCGCGACCTCCTCGTGAAGCGCTTCGATCGTGCGGAACTGGCTCGACCCGGCGCGGGCTTCGGAGAGCAACTCCTCCAGGCGCGCCACTTCGGCCTGCAAGGACGGCACGTCCTTGGCCGGGCGGCGAAGGTCCTTGGCCTCCTGCTCGGCCTCGCTCAGCCTCTGGCGGCAGGCCTTGAACCGCGACTTCCAAGCACCCGCATCGCTGCGGGCGGTGACTTCCGCCCAGCGCAACTCTTCCGCGCGTGCTTCCGCCGCGTCCGCCCGCGCCCGTTCGGCCTCCGCGCGGGCCAGCGCCTGTTCGTACAGAGAAGGACGGTCGGGCGGCTTCGACACCGGCGCGGCCATCGGCGGCGACCAGAGGCCGCCATCCGCCTCGGTCAGCGTCAGCGTCGACCCGAAATCCTCGTCGCGCATCGCCATGTGCGCGACGATAGACGATCGCCGGGAATGTTACCAGAGGCTTGTTCAAGGTCCTCGAAGAGACATCTGGCTGCGGCCGCTGAGACGAGACTGGAAGCGAGCACTCAATCGCTGAAATCACCATTCATCACCTGAGAACGGAAGCATTACGCGGATCGCCTCGTTTTCGATTCTGGCATCAAGCAGACGCTACCGCATCCGTAATCGAAACGCAACCGACCGGATGGTTACGCCAGTCCACCTCCGTCGCCGGCAGGCACCCGCTGGCGGGCTCGTTGTGGCAGGCTAACAAATCGAGTGATTCTATAATACATTGTAATATCCGGAATTATATTGGCTATTTCTTCGATTGGCGACGCATGTCCGAGCCTGGCTCCACAGGTCCGACATGTCGCAATCGGCTCGAAATGAGCCGCAATCAATACATTATCTATGCCACTCCTATGCGTCCCGAGCGCTGGCGCTGGGAGAAACCCTTCCGATGATCGGCAAGCTGCTGGGTCACAGCCAGATGGAGACCACGGCGCGCTATGCGCATCTCGCGAGAGACTCCGTCCGGGAATCGGCCGCGCGCATCGCGAACAGCATCGCGGACGATATATTCTAGGGCGGGTCTGTATTGGTTGGAAACGCCGGGCACGGCGCGACCGGGCCGGCGTCCGCCCTCCCCCGGCCCCTCCCACAAGCGGGATGGGAGAAGGCAGGGAGCGGCGAGTCTCCCTCTCCCCCGCGGGGAGAGGGTCGGGGTGAGGGGGCTGAAACAGACAGGCTCCAGGATCGGATCGCCGGGAATGCGCGACTTTGTCATTGGAACGACCGCTTTGATGACGGACATAGCATTTGAAAAACTTATTTTTTGCCGTTCCGCGGGGACATTGACGGCCTCCCGATTCCCGCCTGCGGCGGCGTTCTCCCCGCGGTCGGGAAAATCCGGTCGACCGGACGCGCCGACCGCCCGGGACGCCGCGGATTCCGGGCGTTTGCATCATCTGTTGTAGATTTGCAACAGCGGCGGACTATTCGGGATGGGGAGTCGCTTCGGCGGTTGCGATTCCGCGTGGCATGGACTACTCAAAGACTGGCTAGGGACACCAGCCCGTGTCCCGGTCTTGCTGCGCAGTAGCAGTAGTTCAACAACTCCATGGAGGGGCTATGAGAAAGCAATTGATGGCCGGTACGGCCCTTGTCGCCGCGACGATGCTCGTGGCGGGCGGCGCGGTCGCGGCCGATAAGAAGATGATGAAGCCGAGTATGACCGTGAACGGCTCGTTCGGCGCGGCCATCGGCGGCGTCCTCAACGAGGAGCAGGAAGTGGGCGGCGCGGACGTGGCGAAGGACACGTCGGCGATGGACGTGCGCTCCGACCACGAAATCCACTTCAATGGGCGCTCGACCCTCGACAGCGGCCTGAAGATCCACGCCCGCGTCGAACTTGAGGGCCAGATCGGCGGCGGTGGCGACCGGATCGACGAATACTTCGTGTCGGTCTCTGGCGCGTTCGGCCAAGTCATCCTCGGCGGCACCGGCGGTGCGGGGATCAAGATGCTGACCGGGCTCCAGGGCTCCTGGGCGACCGGCGTGGGCGAAACCTTGGCCTACGACAACACCATGTTCGTGGGATCCGTCGCTGGCAATTTCCACACCATCGAGAACGTGCGGATGCAGGACCACGACGCGAACAAGGCGACCTACATTTCGCCGAAACTTGGCGGCTTCCAGGTCGGCCTGACCTATTCGCCGAACGAGGCCAACGACGACAACGGCGACCGGGTCGACGCCGAATCGAGCAGGCACAACGGCCTTGAGGGCGCGGTCTCCTACGCCGGCAAGTTCGGCGACGTCGGCTTCGCCGTGGGTGGCGGCATGAGCGCGTATTCAGGTGCCACCGAGAACGACGCCATGGGCGATCAGAGCGACTGGACGGTCGCTGCCCGTCTCGACTTCGGCGGTGGGTTCCGCGTCTCTGCCGCGCACAAGCGGACGACGGACGACGACGATTCCGCAAAGGGTCAGGTGACCGATCTCGGCGCACGGTTCGTCGCGGGCGCCAACTCGTTCAGTCTCGTCGGCAGCATGGGCGAGATGGAAGATAGCGGGGCGGAGCACAGGGCGATCATGGGCTCCTATGCCCGCGCCTTGGGTCCCGGCGCGAAGTGGCACGCGGACCTGATCTGGAACCAGTCGAACAACGGCGCGTCGGGTGCTGCCGAGGCCGAGAACACCGGCACCGCGCTCGTCACTGGCCTCAAGGTCAAGTTCTAGCGTCGAACGCTTTTCCGGGACCGGCGCGGCCGGCCCCGGAGCATTCTCGAAGGGCGGCGCAAGCCGCCCTTCTTTTTTTGCCTTTTCCATTTCCCTTCGTTATATCGACCGGCGTCCCGGATTCGACCCGGGGCGGGGTGGAGAATTACGCTGGCGTGGACGCCGCGTCGACCGCGCCCGGCTCGCACCGCGATGCCGCAAGACGTGGATGCCCGGAACAAGTCCGGGCATGACGTATGGGGGAAACCGGTGCGACACCGGGGACAGGGACAGGAGACGCAGGCGTGCCGCAATTCGTGCCCGGGGTCGACCGGTCCACCGGAAATCCGCTTCGACCGGCGGAAAACCCATGGACGGCGGGCCGGGCGAGACCGGCCTGCAACCCGTGCTGGCAGTCATCACCCCGTGCCTCCGCGCGGACCGGAAATCCGGCTATAGTGGGCGCCCGCGAAGGGAGCCGATCCGGGAGGGCCGCGATGAACCGGAGACCGTCGATCCGCCTCGGCCATGCCGGGTTCCACGTCTTCGACCTGGACCGGATGGTGGATTTCTTCACCTCGGTCTACGGCCTCCGGGTGACCGACCGGGGCGCGCTGGGGGAGCGCGGCGAGATCGCCTTCCTCGGCGCCGACCCCAGGGACCATCACCAGCTCGTGCTCTACCAGGGCCGGACCGCGCAAGACGGGGTTCACCACAACCATGTGTCGTTCGAGGTGAACGACCTCGACCGCCTCCGGGAGATCCGCCGGGCGCTCGGGGACCGGCCGGGCGTCGCCAACATCCTCACCGTGAACCACGGCGTCGCGTGGTCGGTCTATTGCGACGACCCGGAGGGCAACCGCACCGAGGCCTTCGTCGACACCCCTTGGCACGTGAGCCAGCCCTACTACTCGGACGACCTCGACCTGTCGCTCGGAGACGAGGAGATCGCCGAGCGCACGCGGCGGATGCTGGACGGGAACCCCTCGACCGAGCCGGTGGAGGACTGGCGCGCCCGCTTCGCCCGGGAGCTGGGGCTCGAATAGGGCGCGCCCCGTTCGCAGGGGACGGTGCAGCCCCCTCACCCCGACCCTCTCCCCCGCGGGGGAGAGGGAGTTCCCTTGCCCGCTCCTCCTTACTTTCCCCCCTCCCGCTTGCGGGAGGGGCCGGGGGAGGGCGGACGCCGATCCGCGCCACGCGAACCGACCGCCGTCAAGCTATCCGGGCAGGCCCTAACCGTCCCGATGGGCGGGGCGCCGCAAATCCGGCCAGCCTTTTCCCCGGTTCCGGTCGAAGCTTTCCCTGACATCTTCGACGGGCGTATCGCGCCGGTCGATCGGCTTCACCGGCGCAGTCGCGGCGTCGAACCCCTCAAGGCAGCGCGTGTTGACCGCCCAGCCGGCGAAGGGCTCGATGCCGCGCGCGATTTCCCCGTCGGTCGGATAGCTCGGCCGGCGGAAGGGGAGAATGCCGCATCGGGGGCAGAAATAGTCCTCGGCGGTACGGGACCCCCAGCGGTACAGCGTGAGCTCGTCCAGCGGCGTCAGCAGGCGGACCGCGTCTTCCGGCACCCGGTGGATCAACGCGCCCCGCTTGTGACAGATCGAGCAGTTGCAGACCCGCACATGATCGATGTCGGCCTGGAGCTCGAAGCGCACCTTCCCGCAATGGCAGGAGCCCTTGTAGGTTCGTTTCATGGGATCGTGGCCTCCAACCCGTATTTCGGCGCGTCGGCCTCTCGTGAGCTACACGCGCCCCTTCAGCTGCGGCGCGCCGGGGGCGTAGCGGTAGGCGCGGAAGATCCAGTTGAGCTCGGCGTCGAACAGCATCGAATGCGCCCGGTAGGGGGAAACGTATTCCCACACCACCTCCCCGTCCGGCGTCACCTCGAAGAGACACCCCCTCGCCCCCTCGCAAATCAACGTGTTGCCGCTCCAGAGGCGCTGCACCCCGGAAATGTTGGCCGAATAGAAGCTCTGCGGCGGATCCCCGTCGTAGCGCCAGACGATCTCCTTGGTCCCGGGATCGATCTCGAAGACGTGGGAGAACATGTCCTCGGTATGGCCGTGAAACCCGTTGGCGAAGACCAGGACGTTGCCGTTGTCGATGAAATGGCAGTCGTGCTGGTGGCCGAGGACGGGATCGCACATCTCCCAGACGATTTGCCCGGTTTCCCTGTCGACGACGCAGATCAGGTTGAGCACCCGGAAGCTCAGCATCACGTTGCCGTCGGCGAGCGGCGCGCAGGTATTCGCGTGGCCGAACTCGACCCGGTCGCAGATGCCGCAGATCGGATATTTCTCGACCTCGATGTCGCGGATCCGCCACTCCCAGACGGTATTGCCGGCGGGATCGATCTCGCGAACCAGATCGCCGTAGATCGTTCCGTCCTTTTCGGTGCCCGGCCGGCCGCCGCGCACGCGCCTGGCGGTCGCGTCGTCGAGCGGATCCCAGGCGATGTAGAGCGTGTTGCCGTTCCCGAGCCGCCTGGCATCGTGATGGTGGTTCTCGTCGTAATGCTCCCAGACGACGTTGCCGTCCCAATCGTATTCCCGCAGCAAGCCGCCCTTGCCCGCCTTGAGCGGCGGGCCCTCGCGCGTGGCCTGGCCCACGAACAGATTGCCGTCGTCGGTCAGCCGGCAGCGATTGATCCCGCCCAGCCCCTGCAGCGCCCACTCATGAACCGGCCGGCCGTCCATGCCGATCAGATAGACCCGCTCGCCCCGTATCGGCGAGAACAGCGTGAAGCCGGGGGTCGCGCGCTCCCTGTCGTATGTCCTCAGCCCCGGTTCCGGCAGCTGCATTTCCGTCCTCCGGATCGTGTCGAAGGGCCGATCGCGGCCCGCCGGCAGAGTAGGTCGGCCCGCCGACGCCGGGCAAGCCGCGCGGTGGCGACCGGGCCGGGCCTGTGCGAGACTTCCGGGACGGCCGGACCGGAAGCTTCGAAGGGAAAGGCAATGCCCGGACCGATCCTCCTCCTCGTCGTGCTGCTGGCGGCCAGCGCGCCGCTGCGCGCGGAGGTGATCCGCATCGACAGCGCCGAGCTTCCCCGGCTCATGGCCGACGACGTGACGGTCATCGACATAAGGCGACCGGACGAGTGGCGCCGGACCGGGGTCATCGAAGGGAGCCATCCGATGACCTTCTTCGACGCCGGGGGGAATTACGATCTCAAGGCGTGGATGTCGAAGCTCATGCCCGTCGCGACCGGGGACCGGAAGGTCGCGATAATCTGCCACAGCGGCGGGCGGAGCCGGCCCGTCAGCCGCTTCCTGCACGAGAAGCTGGGATACCGGCGCGTCTACGACGTGCGCGACGGCATCGCGGGATGGATCGCGGCCAGGCGGCCGACCGTTCCCTATCCCTGAGGGCCTGTCGGTTTCAGATTGAACCGCCGCCGAAGCCAAGGCACGGGCGGTTCGCAGGGGCGGCCCCCTCACCCCGACCCTCTCCCCCGTGGGGAGAGGGAGTTCCCTTGCCCGCTCCTCCTTACTTTCCCCCCTCCCGCCTGCGGGAGGGGCCGGGGGAGGGCGGACGCCGTATCGAGCGCAATCGTCAGCTGCGGACCTCGCGCAGGCCCGACCGCTCGAGACGGGGCAGCACCTCGTCGCGGAAGAACGGCAGCTCGGCCAGATAGTTGACGAATGAAATGCCTATCCCGCGCAGCCCGGCATCGGCGAACCGGGCCAGCTCGGCGGCGACACGGTCGGGATCGCCGACGATCGGAATGCCGCCGAGCCCATGGGCGATCTGCCGCCTCAAATCGTCGAACTCGGCGGCGGGCAGGTCTCCGGGGCGGATTCCCCGCATCGCAAGAATGTTGTCGACCGCCTCCCAGTCGGCGGTGTCGATGACGCAGTGGCGGTGATAATCCTCGGCCTCCTTCACGGTCGGCCGGCAGGTGACGACGCCCACGGAATAAACGTCGATCTCGCGACCGTGCTCCGCGGCGAGGCGCCTAGCGGCCCGGATGTCCCCGGCGAACTCGTCGATGGTGGCGGCGCGCCGGGGCGTGGAGAACAGCGCATCGCAGTTGCGCACAGCGAAAACCCGGCCGGTCGGCGAGGCGCCGGCGTTCATCAGCAGCGGGCGCGTACCGCCATGCGGTCTCGGCGAGGAGCGCAGGTTCCGGAGCTTGAGGAATTCTCCGTCGAAGTCGAACTCCCCGTCGCGCTCCCACATGCCCCGCACCGCGTCGATCCATTCCTGACCGTAGGCATAGCGAGCCTCGTGGTCGCGCTGGGCGACGCCGAACATGGTGAACTCGCCCTCGTTCCAGCCGCAGACGATGTTGAGGCCGAAGCGGCCCTCGCCCACCAGGTCGGCGGTAACGAACGCCTTGGCGGCGACGATCGGATGGAGGAGCGGCGCGTGCACGGTGGCGAACACCGTCATGCGCTCGGTACAGGCCAGCAGCCCCGTCGCCCAGGCGATCGATTCCAGCGTCTGGCCCTGGTAGTCGGTTTCCCCGCCATAGCCTTTCCACCGGCCGATCGGCAGCATGAAATCGATGCCGGCTTCCTCGGCCATCCGGGCGAGCGCCAGGTTGTCGGGCCAGTCGCCCGACCACCGTTCCGGCACACCGGTCACGGCACGCCCGGAAGAGCAATTCGAGCCGAACAGGCCGAGCTTGAACCGGTTGGCGTTGTGCATCGCAAGCCGGGCTTGCATGTGCGCGGCATGCTGCGTCACGCCGACCTCTTCACCGGAACAGGCACGACCGACGGGCCGCCATCGCGGCCCGTCAGCCCCGGGTTACGCGGCTACAGCTTGGCCGGGTCGATCCTGTCGTAAACGTGCTCCTTGAGAAGCGCCTGGAAGGTCGCGGTGTCACGCGTCTTGCCGGCCAGCAGCTTCTCCCACTTCGCGACATTGGCGCGAAAGGCGTCGATGACCTTTTGCGGGTCCTTGACCCGGCGCTTCTTGGCGCCGGCGATCACGGTGTTCATCTCGCCCTTGAGGTAGCTCGCCCGGAGGTCGGAAAACTCCTTGCCGCCCTTGGTGAACACGCCGCCCGATTTGCGCACCATTTCGATTCCGATCTTCTCGTCCTTGGCGTAGCCGTCGATCGTGGTCATCGCGCTGGACAACGGCATGGCGTCCAGGATCGCCTTCTTGTGTTCGAGCGGAAGCGCGTCCCAGGCTGCCCGGTTCATCACGAAATGGGCCGCCCCGGCGAAATTGCCCATGGGGAAGTCGAGCACGTATTTGATGTGCTCGCCGATGGAATAGGCCTTGACCCAGGCCATCGGGCCGATCGCGCAGTCGATCTGGCCGCGCTGCAGCGCCTCGATCATGTCCGATCCGCTCATCGAAATCGGCGTTCCGCCCATCGCCCTGGCCCAGCGCCCGTTCGCGCCCGAGGTGCGCATCCTCTTTCCCTTCACCTCGGCGAGGTTGGTCACCTTGGTGTTGCACATCAGCTTGTAGGTATTGAGCCCGTAGAACCCGAGCGGCACCGCCTTCTGCTTGCGGAAGTCGGCCAGGCATTCCGGACAATCGTGGAAGATCGTCTCGGCCGCGGCCGCGGCCGCCACCAGGGGATCCTCGGCAAACAGCGCCATGTCGGTGATCGTAAAGACATGGGGGATCTTGGACTGGACGAAACTCGGGATGATGATCGCGCCGTCCGCCACGCCGCCGCCGACATTGGTCAGCGAGGCGCGCAGCCCGAAAAGCTGGCCGCCGGTCAGCAGCTTCCACTGCAGCTTCCCGCCGGTCGCCTTGGCGAGCGCGTCGATTGTGGGCGCGAGTCCGTGCGTGTTGACATTGTGCTTCGGCGGCAGCGCGCTGCCGAACACCAGATCCCGCGCCGAAGCGTGCTGCACCAGCGCGAGCGCGCTGGCCGCGGCCAAAAGCGCCGCATATCCAAACCGTTTCATTTCCAGTTCCTCCCGTTTGCCGGTTTCGGTTATCTCATCATGCTCGGCAGGAGCAGCGCAATGTCCGGGTAGGCGACGATCAGCGCGATGACGACGATGTCGCAGACCAGGAACCACGCGACTCCCTTGAAGATCGTCTCGAGTTCTATCTTGTCGCCGACGACGCTCTTGATGACATAGACGTTCATCCCGACCGGCGGTGTGATCATCCCGATCTCAAGATACTTGATGACCAGGATGCCGAACCAGATCAGGTCGAGGTTGAGCGCGGTGAACATCGGCAGGAAGAGCGGCAGCGTCAGCAGCATCACGCCGAGCGGGTCGAGAAACATGCCCAACACGATGTAGATCAGCGAAGCGGCGATCACGAGAAGCAGCGGGTCGCCGGCCCAGCCGCCGACCACGTCGGCGAGGTAGCCGGGCACCCCCGTGAGGGCAAGGAAGCGGGTCAGCAGAACGGCCCCGACCGCGACAAAGAAAATGCGGGCAGTGCTGCTCAGCGCCTCCAGCACGCTCAATTTCAGCCGCTCGATGGAGAGCTTGCCCTGCAGCCACACGATCGCGATGGAGAGCGACGCGCCGGCGGCGCCGGCCTCGGTGGCGGTGAACACGCCGGCATAGAGCCCGCCGATGATGCCTGCGACCAGGGCGGCCAGCGGCCAGATCTCCTTCAGCGCGGCGAAACGTTCGCCCCATGTCGCCTCGTAGTCGATGTTGGGCGCGAGCTTCGGGTTGAGCCGGCAGCGGACGACGATCATCGCGCTGTAGACGAACGCGGTCAGGATGCCGGGCAGGATGCCGGCGATGAACAGCTTGCTGACCGAGACCTCGGCGAAGATGCCGTAAAGCACCATCAGGATGCTGGGCGGGATCAGGGTGCCGAGAGTGCCCGCGCTCGCCACCACCCCGGCGGCCAGGCCCTTGTCGTATTTGAAGGCCAGCATTTCCGGGATGGTGATGCGGCCCATGGCCGCGGCGGTGGCGATCGACGCGCCGGAGGCCGCGGCGAAACCGGCGCAGGCGAAGGTCGCGGCCACGGCAAGCCCGCCCGGCAGCGCGCCCAGCCACAGCCGGGCGGCGTGGAACAGCGCCGAGCTGATCCCCGAGTAGTAGGCGACCGCGCCCATCAGCAGGAACATCGGAATGGCGGAGAGCGACCAGTGGGCGGCGAACTCGAAAGGCGTCGTCCTGAGCGCCGCGAACGCGACATCGAAATTGCGCAGGCTGACGATTCCGAAGAACGCGACGAGACCGAGCGCCGCGCCGATGGGAACGCGCAGCGCGATCAGGAGGATCACCGCGGCGATCCCGGCGAACCCGAGTTCAAGCGGTGTCAACGTCCGCTCCCGGCGCGCGTATGCCTCGCCACGATACAGGCGAACAGCACGGCCATCAGCGCGCAGCCGATCGGGATCAGCCAGCGGCTCGGCCAGATGACGATCAGGTCGTCGGCGGTTTCCCACAACTCGCCGCCTTCGGTCTGGATCATCGCCTCCACCGCGCACTGCCAGGCCATCAGCCCGACATAACCGAAGGTCAGCGTGGCGGCGGCCGCGTCCATCCAGGAGAGGACCCGGGGAGGCAGCTTACGGGTGAAGAGTTCGATGAAAATATGGCCTTCGCCGCGGCTGACATGGGCAAGCGGCAGGAACACCACCGCGACCATGTAATAGCCGGCGACAATTTCGAGCGTCCCGTTGATCGGCGCGCTGAAAGCCAGCCGGCCGAACACGTCGGCCGTCACATGGACCATCATGACCAGGATGAGAACGCCGGCGATGGCGGCGAGCCCGTCCGAGGGAAGGCGCAGCCACTGGGGAAAATCAGGCTCGGCGGTGTCGTTCATGCGCGATTTCGCCCCCCGCCTTCGCGGCGCATGCCGCGTCCTCAAAGGATTATCGATCCCGCCCGGAAGGCACGTCAAGCGTGGCAGCCGCATGGCGGGCGGCGAGATAGCCGAAGGTCATGCCGCGAACCAGCAGCAGGCCTGCCTGGTATCCGACACCGAAGTCGGTTTGCGCCGCGGCACCGCCGCAGGCGTACAAACCTTCGATGGGGTGTCCGCGCACGTGGATCACCCGGGCATCGGCGTCGGTCAGCAGCCCCGCCGAACTCGACCCGCTGGGGTGCAGGCGGACGCCGTAAAAGGGCGGGACGGAAACCGGCGCGAGGTTCGGGTGAATGGGGTGCGACCGGTCGCCCGACAACACCTGGATCCACAGGAAATCTCCGCGGCCGAACTCCGGATCGCGACCCTGCGCGGCGCCTCGATTGAAGTTCGCGGCCATATCCTCAAGCGCCGGCCCGTCGATGCCGAGCCGTTCGGCAAGCCCGCCGAGCGTGTCGGCGCGGGCCAGCCAGTCGGGCGCCGGCGCGCCCGGCGGCCGTCCGGCGAAGGAGTAGCGTTCCTGAAACCGGCGGTCGAAGATCATGAAACACGGCAGGTTGGGGAAGTCGTGGTTCGCCTGATCGAATGCCTTGATCTGCCTCACGCCCTTCTGGAAGCTGGATTCGTCGAAGAACCGCCGTCCCGCCCGGTTGACGACGAAGGTGTGCGGGTAGCTCAGCTCGGTGAAGCCGGTCATGCGAAAGCGCGCCGGCTCCCCGTCCCGCTCCGGGGGGATGTCGTAGCCGAGGAAGAAGAAGAAATTCTCGGGCACCCGGTGAATGGCGGCGCCGACCTCCGTCGCCATGATCATCCCGTCTCCGGTGATCGAGGCCGGAAACATCGAGCGCCATTCGGGCACGCCCTCGAACCGGTCGACCAGTGCGGGATTGCTCTCGTAGCCGCCGGTCGCCAATACGACGCCGCGGCGCGCCTCGATCTCCGCCGGGCGGCCCGCATGCGTGCCGCGAATGCCGGCCACCCGGCCATCCCGGAGCGCCAGAGAGGCGGCCTCGAACTCCGTCAGAACCGGGACTCGCGCGCGGCGCAGACCGGCGAGGAACTGACCGACGACCGCCTGGCCGGTGCCCAGCCTGCCGCTCTCGGCCCGCTCCCGCAGCAGGTCGGGATCCCAGTCATGCATGTTGCCGAGCCCGCCCCACGCGACCATGTCGGCGCTGGACATTCCCGGCGGAAAATACGGGTTCTCCCGGAGTCGGTCGGACCACTCGCCGAGTTCGGCGCGCGCCACCGGCGCCGCGGTAAAGGAACGCCCGCCGGAGGTGGAGCCCGGCGCCCGGGGATAGAAATGGTCCGGCACGTTCGGGCGGATGACGAGCGACACGCCCATGTCTTCGAACGCCCCGAGCGCCTCGTCGGACCTTGCGGCCAGCGCGGCGAGGTTCTCGGGGGTCGCGGCGCCGCCGGCGATGAAATCGAGATAGGCGCGCGTATCCGCCAGACTGTCGGATATGCCGTGCGCCGCCTGGTGACGGTTCGCCCCGATCCACAATCCGCCGGAGGACATGGCGCTGCCGCCGCCAAGATACGGCGATTTCTCCACGACGCAGGCCGTAAGGCCGCTTCCCGCGGCCGCCAGCGCCGCCGAAAGACCGGCCAGCCCCGATCCGACGCATACAAGGTCGACCGCCGAGATTGCGTCCATGGGCCGCCGGCCCCTCCGGTTCCGACCCGCGCCGGGCCGCATGAGTGTATCAATCGGGCTTCCGAGTCGCCCTGGCCTCGACGCGGGCGAAATAGGTGGTGCTGGCAATGATGATCAGCGCGCCGAGCACGGTCCAGAGATCGGGGCTCTCGCCGAAGATCAACAGGCCCAGCAGGGCCGCATAGACCAGGCGGGTGTATTCCATCGGTCCGATCACGCTCGCCTCGCCGGCCGCGAAGCCGCGGACGAACGCGATCATTCCAAGCGTGGTGAGCAGCCCGATGCCGGCTGCCATCGGCCACTCGATGCCCACCGGGGAACGCCAGACCAGGATCGCCGGGACCAGGAAAACCAGCACTCCCCCGATGTGATAGTAGAACAGGATCCTGACCGCCGGTTCGGTGCTCGCGAGCATCCTGATCATCACGTTTGCGACCGCGAACGACATCGCCGCGCCGACTGCGACCGCCGCGATCGGGTCGATCCCTTCGGGTCCGGGGCGCAGCATCACGATCACGCCGACGAATCCGAGCCCGGTCGCCCACCAGCGCTGACGCGTAACCGCCTCGCGCAGCAGCACGATCGCGACGATCGTGGTGAACACGATCCGCGAGAACGACAGCGAGGTCGCGCTCGCCAACGGCAGATTGATCACCGATACAAGCGTGCCGATTTGGGCTATCGAGGCGATGAAGAGCCTCGTCACGTGCAAGCCGAGTCGCCGGGTCTTGAGACCGGCGACGCCGGCGCGCCAGAAGAGCGGCGACAGGACGATCACGCCGACCGAGTAGCGGAACAGGGCGAGCTCCAGGGCGTCGATCGAGCGGCCCAGTGTCTTGATCAATACGTCGTTGAGCGCGAACGCGACGCTGCCCAGCGTGATCCAGATTATGCCGCGCAGGTTGGGCGGCAGCCCGCGCCATGGCGCGAGCAGCGGTTCCAGATGCGACCTCAATCGCTCAACGACGCCGGCACCCGCCCGGCAAGCTCGGCACTGAAGGCGGTATAAGCGCGGAATCCAGGTGCTCCCCGGCACATCGCCTCGGTCTCGCTCAGCAGGTCTTCGTCCGATTTGGAAAAGTCGATCGGTTTCAGGAAGGGCTGCGTGATGTACCAGGGCGTGTCGGCGAAGAATTCGAGCGAATTGCCTTCCGGGTCGGCGGTGTATATCGCCCAACAGACGCCGTGGGTGACCGTGTCGATGGCGCGGTCGGAGTCCGCGCGCAAACGGTCATGCATCCGGCGCAGCTCCGCCAGCGAGGCCAGCCGGAACGACAGGTGGTGCAGCACCGGACCGGTCCCGGGCATGAACCGGTTGGGCGGAAGATCGCCGTCCGGCTTACCGTCGACCAGAAAGACCTGGTGATGCTCGCCGGGGTCGAGCGTCATGAACGCCATGGTGGCGCCGCTCCCGGTCGTCCCCTTGTCGGTAAGCTCGAAACCGAGCACGCGAGTGTAGAAGTCCTGCATGGTCTCGAGGTCGGAGACGACCAGTCCGAGATGGCTGAACTTCATCCTCGGCGCCTTGTCGGCGGTACCCGCCACGCTCATCGACCTTCCTCCCTCGTTGGTGTTGCCGTTCATTCCTTCACCCGACCCTCAGCCAGGATCCGGCCGGCGGCCGCGCCACGGGGTCGCGCCCTCATAGGCGTGGGCCGCCCGCAGCACCGCCGCCTCGTCGAAATACCGCCCCGCGATCTGCGCGCCGATCGGCATCCCGTCTTCGAAATATCCGACACAGACCGAAATCGCCGGATGGCCGGTCAGGTTGAACGGCACGTCGATCATCGGAAAGGTGAAATAGGGAAACACCTGCTTGGCAGCGAGAGGAGCCTGGGGCACCAGCAACCCGGCAGTCAGCAGGAGATCGTATTCGCCCAAGACCCGGTCCATCTCGCGGGTCAATTCGGTTCGGCGGCGCTGGGCCTGGATGTAGTCAACCGCCCGGATCATGCCGCCGAGCGCCACCCGGCCGCGCAGCACCTCGCCGTATTCGTCGAGCCGTTCGGTGATCATCTCCTCGTGGATCGCCAGCGCCTCGGCCGGCAGGATCATCCGGCCGGTCGCGTGATAGTCCATAACGTCGGAGACGTGGATTTCGACCACCTCCGCCCCAAGTTCGCGCAGGGTCTCGGCCGCCCCATCGATCGCGGCGACGATTTCGGCATGGGCGTCGAAGTCATGGGCATAGAAATGCCGGATCAGGCCCACGCGGATACCTCCGAGCCCGTCCTCGATCCCGCCAATGTAATCGTCGACCGGCTCTTCGGAGCTCATGGCATCGGCCGGATCGTAACCGGCCATCGCCTGCAGCATCAAAGCGCAATCCTCGGCCGTCCAGGCCATCGGTCCTACGGTATCGAAGGAGAAGGTGAGCGGAATGTCGCCCTGCGCGCTCACCCGACCCAGGGTCGGCTTGAGGCCGGCGATGCCGCAATGCGACGCGGGCGAGCGGACCGAGCCGCCGGCATCGCTTCCGATCGCGCCGAGGCAGAATCCGGCCGCGACCGCGGCGGCCGAGCCCGACGACGAACCGCCGGTCGAGCGCTCCGGCCCCCACGGGTTACGCGCCGGCGGATAGAGCGCGTCGAAGGTCGGCCCGCCGAACGCGAATTCGAAGGTGTCGGTATGGCCCAGGACGATTGCGCCGGCCTCGCGAAGAAGCCGAACCACGGTCGCGTCCCGGTCCGGTATGTAGTCGGGCAACAGGCGCGAGTTCGCGGTCGTCCTGCGCCCGGCAATGTCGATTACCGCCTTGATGCCGATCGGAATGCCGTGCAGGGGGCCTTTGAGCCGGCCGCCGCGGATTTCGGCCTCGGCCTCACGAGCCTCGGTCAGCGCATCGTCCGCGAACACCTCATGGAATGCGTTGACATTGCCGTCGATGGCTTCGATCCGGGCAAGGCATTGCTCGATCAGCGTGACCGGCGATAGCGTGCCCGTGGCGATCCGCCGGCCGGCCTCGGCTATGGTGAGGATCGGCCCCATGCTCCTCACGCTGTCCGGTTCGTGCTCTTGGGATGAGTCCGCCTGGGCCCGTGGAAGGGCTGCATGCGTTCGGTCCAGTGTCGGCCCTTGCGGCGAACCCGGCCGGCGAGATCGCACATCGGCTCGAAGACCGCGCGCAGGCGGGCTTTTTCCTCCTCGGGAAGATCGATGCCGGATGCCTCGTAAAGCCCTTCGAATATCCGGTCCATGCGGTCCTCATCGCTCATTGGGCCCTCCCCGGCACGATCAGCCGTACCACAGCCCCGGCGCCCAAAGCGCCGTCCATGGCACGAACAGGATGATCAGGATGCGCACGACATCGCTGGCGACGAAAGGCAGCACGCCGCGATAGGTCTCGGCCATCGAGACGTCGCGCGCCATCGCATTGATCACGAAGATGTTGAGCCCGAAGGGCGGGGTGATCATCCCGACCTCGACCGCCATCAGCGCGAGGATTCCGAACCAGACCGCGAGCTGGTCTTCCTCCAGCCCGAGGTCGAGCGACAGTACGACCGGGAAGAACACCGGCACGGTCAACAGGATCATCGCCAGCGATTCCATCACGCAGCCCAGCACCAGATAGACCGCCAGCATCGCGATCATTATCAGCATCGGCGGCGCATTCAGTCGCTCGACGAGTTTGGCGAGCTCGACCGGCATCTGGGTGAGCGCAAGGAAAGCGTTGAAGATCTCGGCGCCAAGCAGGATCAGGAAGATCAGCGCGGTGATCTCGGCAGTCTCCAGCAGACTCTGGCTCAACTCCCGCCAGCGCATCCCCCCGATCACGACCGCGATCAACCCGACCGAGCCCGCGCCGATGGCCGCCCCCTCGGTCGGCGAAAACCACCCGAGATAGATACCGGCCACCACGAGGACGAACACCAGCGCGACCGGCCAGATGTCGCGCAGGCTTCGCAAGCGGATCTTGAGGGAAAAGCGTTCGCCCGCAGGGCCGGCGCCCGGGGCCATGCGCACGAAGGCGGCCACCACGATCATGTAGCCGACGGTCGCGATAATGCCGGGTACGAGTGCGGCCAGAAACAGATGGCCGATCGACTGCTCGGTGTAGACGGCATAGATGACGAGGATCACCGACGGCGGGATCAGGATGCCGAGCGTTCCGCCGGCTGCAAGGGTCCCCGTCGACAGCGAAGCCGAATAGCTGTAGCGCCGCATCTCGGGCAGGGCGACCTGCGACATGGTCGCCGCGGTCGCAAGCGATGAGCCGCAGATAGCGCCGAACATCGCGCAGCCGCCGACAGTGGCGATCGCAAGCCCACCGCGCCAATGTCCGACCCAGGCCCGCGTGGCCTGGAACAGCGCGCGGTTTATGCCCGCCTTGGTGGCGAACTGCCCCATCAGGAGGAACAGCGGCACCACCGACAGCGTGTACGAGGAGAACCGCTCATAGGTCGAGGATTTGAGGGTGTTCAGCAGCGGTTCGTATCCGGCGATGAGCGTATAACCGATTCCGCCCATCGCCAGCATTGCCAGCCCGACCGGCACGCGAGCCATGATGACCGCCAGTGTCAGCCCGAAGATCGCCACACCGAGGGTGAAGTCGTCCATCACCCGTCCCGCCGCAGCCGATGGCCGGCGGTGTAGAGGCAAGCCGCGGCCCAGATCAGGCAGGAGACGAAAGCCCCGAGATAGCCCCACCAGACCGGGATCTGCAGGAACATGGAAAAGTCGTCGCGCCGGAACGTCTCGATTCCGCCCAGCGCCAGGCGCCAGGTCAGGATGCATACCACCGCAGCGAAGACGACATTCGAGGCCGCGTCGAGCCCGTTACGGACTATGGCGGGTGCCCGCGCGGTAAAAAAATCGACGATCACGTTCGCCCGGCGCATCTGGCAATAGGGAAGAAACGAAAAAATCGCGTAGGCGACACCGATCTCCACGATCTCCGAATCGCCCAGGATCGGCACGTTGAACCCGGTTCGGCCGATGACACTGAGCACCGTGAGCGTGGTGACCACGATCAGGAACAACCCGCCGATCAGGGCCAGAACCTGGCAGACCCTCATCAACGCACGTCCCGCGGGGCCGTAATCCCCGACGCTCATCCGGACCTCGGGGCCGTGTTCCTGTTCGGTCCGCTGCGTCATCCCCATCCGCCGAAGGTTCCGGCTCTCCGGTTACCGTCATTCTTAGTCGACCCGCCGGAGCCGGTCCATGTCGGCACGCCCGTTGTCCGGCTGCAACGCAATCGGCACAATCGCGGCGCATCAACCGAAGGGGCAGGGAGGATCTGGATGTACCGCTTCGAGACGATCGGCCGTGCGGCCGTTATCACCGGCGTGGCGATGTGCCTGGCGGCAGGCGCTGCGGCTCAGGAAGTGAAGTTCAAGTTCCACCATTTCAGCTCGCCGCGTGGCTGGGACGGCAAGGTGATGGTCGGCCGGGCGGTCGATCAAATCCAGAAGGGATCGAACGGCCGGATCTCGATCAAGGTCTTTCCGGGAATGCAGCTTGGCGGCAAGCCTTCCGCGCTGGTCAATCAGGTGACCGACGGTGTCGTGGATATGGTCTACACGCTACCCGGGTATTCCGCCGGCCGCTTCCCGATCCTGGCCGGGCTGGAGTTGCCGTTCCTTGGCGCCGCTGGCGCGGAGGTCACGACCGGGCTGGCATGGGACTTCTACGACAAGTACGCCCATGCCGAGTTCAAGGACTTCCGCCCGGTCTCGATCTCGATGACCGACACCGGGCTGCTGCACACCACCAAGAAAAAAATCACCAGGATCGACGACCTGGGCGGGCTGAAGATCCGTGTCGCGTCCCGCTATATCGGCGTGACCGTCAAGGCCCTTGGCGCGGTGCCGGTGCAGATGCCCTTGCCGGCGGTCTACGAGGCGCTCGCCCGCGGCCAGGTGCAGGGCATGATGATCCCGTGGTTGATCATGAAGCCGTTCAAGCTCCATGACGTGACCCGTCACCACCTGGAGATCCCGATCTACCATTCGACGCTGCTGCAGTTGATCGGCGAGAAGAGCTACCAAAAACTGCCCGCCGACCTTAAGGCGGTCATCGACAAGGTATCGGGTCGCGGGATCTCCAATTGGATCGCCCACCGCCAGGACATCGTCGGCGGCGAGTCGCGCGCCTATGGCGTGAACCGCGGTGCCGACATCAACACCCTGACCCCGGAGGCGCTTCAGCGCTGGACGGCACGGGCCAGCTCGGCGCACGACCTTTGGGCCAAGGAGATGGACAAGCGCGGGCACAACGGTGCCGAGATGATCGCTTACCTGAAGGCGACGGCGAAGAAGCATCAGATGAAGGCGAAATAAACCGCTCGGGCTTACCCCCTTGCCCCGGCATCGCGAGATGTCGGGGCGCGGGGTGTCTGCGTTCCATCGTCTGGCGCTCGCGTAAGACTTGACGCGTTTCGACCCCACCGAACGTCGGGTCACGACTTTCGCATGGAATTTCCTTTTAACTCGATAGGGCCAAAATGGCCGATCTGAACTTTGAAACGGGCTCGCTGGAAGCAATTGCCGGTGCGTTGCGCGACGGTCGGCTGCGTGCCGCCGCTATCGCCGACCGGGCCGTGGCCAATCATGCGGCTCGCGGCAAGGCGCTCCACGCATACAAGGCTTTCGATCCGGATCGGGTGCGCGCGGAGGCCAGGCTCGCCGACGCGGCGTTCGCGGCCCACAACGATCTCGGCCCCTTGCAGGGTGTGCCGATTTCGATCAAGGACTTGTTCGGCGTCGCGGGCTACCCCACCTTCGCCGGCTGTCCGCGCGAGTTGCCGGACAAATGGCGTCGCGAGGGACCGGTCGTCCGGTCGCTGCGCCGCCAGCTCGCGGTGATCAGCGGAAAGACCCACACCGTCCAGTTCGCCTATGGCGGGCTCGGCGCCAATCCGCACTGGGGCGCGCCGCGCAACCCGTGGGACGCGTCCGTGCACCGCTCGCCAGGCGGATCGAGTTCGGGCGCCGGGGTCAGCCTGTGGGAGGGATCGGCGCTCCTGGCGATCGGCTCGGATACGGCCGGGTCGGTCCGCATCCCGGCCTCGATGACCGGCACCGCGGGGATCCGTCCGACCGCGGGCCGCTGGTCGACCGACGGCATCGTTCCGTTGAGCCCGTCACTCGACACGGCGGGCGTGCTCGCGCGCTCGGTCGCCGACATGACGATCGGCTTTGGCGTTGTCGACCCGGACGTCGAGGAGGACGCCGTCGCCAGGATGCGCCGACTCGCAACCGCCGAACTCGCCGACTTCCATGTCGGGTTGTGCGACTGGTACTTCGAGGATTGCGATCCGGGCATCGCGGAAGGGGTCAAGACCGCGCTGGACGAGCTCGCGCGGTCCGGCCTCCGGGTATCGCCGGCGACCATTCCTCAATTCGAGCCCGTGACCGAGATCTTCGCCCAGGGCGGACTCCATGTCGGCGACTTCACCCGCTTCATCAACGGCGAGATGTCGACCCACCGCGCCGACCTGGATCCGGCGGTGGCCATTCGAATCGAGAAAATGGAGAAATTGCCGGCATCGGAGCATCTCCAGCGCGTGCACCGGCTAGGCGAGATGTCGAGCGAGGCTCATCGCTCCTTCGACGGGCTCCACGCGCTGGTGGGGCCGACCTTGCCGCTGACCCCGCCCGATATGGCGGAGATTACCGGCCCGGAAGAACATCTTCGGCAAAACCTGCGGCTGGTCCGCAACACCAACACGCGCACCTTGCGGTGCTAACTATCTGAAAACGGGTCGTTTTTTCTCCCAAACCCTGCGACCGGGGAAGCAACTGCGCCACCGTTGCTTCCCCGGCTGCGACCGCCACCGGGAGAACGGACTTGCCCAGAACCAACCTCACCGAGGTCCGCGTGGGGGCGCTCACGCCACGCAAGACCTCTTACGACATCCGCGACGGCAAGCTCAAGGGCTTCGGCGTCCGGGTGGCGCCCGCGGGGCGCAAACGCTTTTTCATCTACTGCCAGCATCGCGGCGAACGCATCTGGAAGATCGTCGGCGACGCGGCGTCGATGGACCTCGCCGAGGCCCGGTCCCGCGCGACCCGGATGCTGGCCGCGATCCGGCGCGGAGAGGAGGTGCCCCCCGATCCTTCGGACTTGCTGTTCGAGGCCGTCGCCGAGACCGTGTTCCGGCGGTACGAGCGGATGTGGAAGCCGCGCACGCTCGATGTCAACCGAAGTTACCTCCACAGCCGGATACTGCCGCACTTCGCGGGCCGTTCGATCTCCGATATCGACGGCCGCGAGGTGCGCGGCTGGTTCGCCTCGCTGGCCGCAACCCCGGCCGCCGCCGACCGCTCGATGCCGATCCTCTCCGTCATCATGCTCGAGGCGGAACGCATGGGACTTCGACCGGAGGGCTCCAACCCGTGCCGGGGCATCGGGCGATACCGCCGCAAGGGGCGCGAGCGGTTCCTCTCCGACGAGGAGATACAGCGGCTGTCCGCGATACTGTCCGCGCGCGCCGAACGGCAGGTAGCGGGGGTTGCCGCAATCCGTCTTCTCCTGCTGACCGGATGCCGCAAGAGCGAAATCCTGACGCTCCGCTGGTCGGATTATCGGGAAGGCCGTCTCTTCCTCCGCGATAGCAAGACTGGACCCCGCACCGTCTGGCTGTCCCAGCCCGCGCGGGCGATCCTCGACGGGATGGACCGGGACGGCCGATGGGTGTTTCCGGCACCGCAGGGCGGCGGGCCGCGAAACGCGGACTGGCTCGACCATGTCTGGCAGCGGGTCCGCGCGGAGGCGGATCTCAGAGACGTCCGCCTTCACGATCTCCGGCATACCCATGCCAGCATCGCGCTGAGACAGGGCGCGACCGTACTCGCCATCGGAAAGCTGCTCGGACACGCCGATCCGCAGACCACCCTCAAATACGCCCACCCCGCCGACGCGATGATCGTGGATGCCGCCGAGACCGTCGGCCGCGTGCTGGAGAATTAAGCCATGCCGGCAAGGGAACGCAGGAAGCTCACCGATGCCGCCATTGCCCGGCTCCGGCCTCGGGATCGGGAATATACCGTCTGGGACAGGAGCGCGCCCGGTCTCGGTGTCCGGGTGCGCCCGACCGGCGGGAAGACCTGGGTCATGCTGGAGGAAATCGAGGGTCGCGCGAAGCGCGTCACACTCGGGCCGGTCTCGGCGAGGACCGTCGAACAAGCGAGGCGGCAGTGCCACGAACGCCGGGCACGTCCGGAACCGGAGAAGCCCGTCCGACCGGCGCGCGCCGTCCCCCTGTTCCGGGACTTCGTGGAGGGCGAGTGGAAGAGGGTCCATTTCGACCGCTACAAGCGTTCCACGAAAACCGGAATAAGGTCCCAGCTGACGCGCCGGATACTGCCCGCGTTCCAGACCAGGCCGCTGGACCGGATTACCTCCGCTCAGGTGAGGCGGTGGTTCGACGACTACAGCCGCACCGCGCCCGGCGGGGCCAACAAGGGGCTCGCGCTTCTCCGCCAGATCATGAATTTCGCCATCGCTCGTGGGTGCGTCGACAAGAACCCGACCAAGGGCATCCGGCCCAACCGCCGGCCTAGGCTGACGCGCTTCCTGTCGCGCGAGGAACTCGCACGTCTGCACCGGGCCCTCGACGCCGGGACCGGAGAAGGCAGCCGGCAGCAGGCCGACATTATCCGGCTGCTTCTGCTCACCGGCTGCCGCCGGGGCGAGATCCTCGGGGTGCGCTGGTCCGAGTTTCAGGAGGACGGGTTGGTTCTCGCCGATTCCAAGACGGGGCCGCGCAGGGTACCGCTCAACTCCCAGGCCCGACGAATTCTCGACAGGCAGCCGCGAGGAGAGAGCCCGTTCGTGTTTCCGTCGTCGTGCGATCCGTCGCGGCCGCGCGGTCGGGGACTCCCGCTCTGGCACCGGGTCCGCCGGGAGGCGGGCATCGAGGACGTTCGGCTTCACGATCTCAGGCATACCCACGCCAGCCACGCGGTGATGAACGGGGTGCCGGTGCCGGTCGTCTCGCGGATGCTGGGCCATTCCAACACCCGCATGACGCTCCGCTACGCCCATCTCGGAGATCGTGAGATCGAAGCGGAGGCGGAGCGCATCGGCCAAGCGATTGCCCTGATCATGGAGTTGTAGATCGCTGGAGAATGCGCTCGTCACCACCGCACCGTTATCTTTGCAACCGCCTGCTGATCACCTTCGAGTTCGTTCGTGCCGGCGCGCGCATCCCTTTGTACCGCAGGGAATCCAACTGGACCAGCAGATTGACGCGCGACTGCTTCCACGGTTACCGCCGACGTGGCGTATGCGACAATCATCGCCGAGGAATTTCTCTGCCCTTCACCAAGACATCTTGGCCGGTTTCGAGCCTGTAGGCTTCCGGGAAAAAGTAAGTTAGCCAAAGCTTAACAGTACGCCAAACCTGAACGTATTCGTTCTTATCGTCATTACGCCCATCGAGGTGATCTGATAGGAACTCTTGCGCCGTCGTGTCTGTCAGGCCGGCCAATGCCAGTTTGTCCAATTCGGCGACCAATGGCATTTGACGTAAAATTCCGGCGACATATGCCGTGAACAATTCTCCGGTCAGTCCCAGGGGAGGTGACAGCGCTTCCAAGTCATCCCGTGCGGCTTGGTATGCGCTGCTTACCATGGTATCGGCGCCGTCGCCGCAGTAGACCTCCCAGAGCCGCTCTGGAACCGGACATTGCGGCACCCAAAGGGTAAACCAGTCCGGCTCTCCGGTTTCCAGTTCGACTTCCGGAGAATGGTGCAGTGATCCAGCTTGTTTGAGCTGGTCGGCCTGGATACTAAGTTGTCGATACAGTTGTTCGGTGGCTTCGATGGCGGATTCCAACAGCATAGACTCCCAATGTGCTAATCCCGGAAACTCCGCAGGCAAGGCGACGAGGATTTCAACATTGGCGGGTATGTGCCAGCCGAGGCCGCGTGACGTGAGATTGGCGGAACCTACGAGCGTTTGTCGTCCGTTCGAATAATATTTCGCATGCAAATGCGGATGAACCAATAGTCGACCACCCGGCACGTTCAGGATATCGTTGAAGATTTCGAGGTCGCATACGCCCGAAGCAATATCTTCAGGCAGCCAACGCGTGATACATGTCAACTCCGCTACCGTGCCAGGTACTGAGGCAAGCAGGCGGCGGAACGTCGCCGACTTAATGTAAGGCGCAACAATGACGAGGCGATCGGAGGCGGTCTCCACAAGGTCTACAACAGCCGCGCCGGGAGATACAACCGCCATATCATTCGTCATCCTGCTCGGTTAGGAAAAAGCGCGCCATCTTTCCCCATTCTTGGCGCATCTCGAACAGTCGATCTTGCTGACGAACCTCTTCCATTTCGTAGCGAGCCCAGGCTGCGAAGAGTAGTTCCAACGTGTCAGCGGCTTTATGAATTCGGTCAACCAGATCAGCGTCAGTCTCGTCACCTAGATCAGGTTCCAGTGATTCCATGAGTTGTTCGTAGAAGGGGTGATTAGTGTTGAAGACGATGGCAGTCAGGCCGCCTTGTTTGTGCTCGACGTTGAAGAACGCGTACCCCTCCATTGCTTTGGTGAGGAAAATGACCTTACGCTTGCGGGTAAGTGTCGCCTTTGCGATCTCTTCGGCTACATCCCCAGGGTAATGTTTGTCGTCCTTTAGGTCGTGCTCCAGGCCCTCGCGGTCTTCCTCTGTGAATTCCTCGCTGTCGGCATCTGTCTGATGCCCTTGCTCCGCGCGTTTTCGGAATTTTGTTGTCGCCAGATCCTCGACCGTAGGTTGATCGTGTCTCTCCGGCTTTGGCCGTCGGCCCGCCGTTTGTTTTTTTAGCCGTTTGCGCACTTCGGCAATTTGTTGGCGTATGTGATCGACGACAGGCAACAGGAGTGCACGAGGGTCACGATCGCTCTGAATGCGATCACGAAACTCCGACAGGGATTCGCCAGGATTGGCTTCGGCACGCCAGTCGAACTGGGCCATGTCAGAAAATATGGTCGCGTTCTGCTTGGTGTTTGTAACGCCGAACACCTCGTCAAGGGTTGAAGGAAATTCGACCTCGACGCCCCACCAGCGCTCAGTGGGGTCGTAACTGTTGGTCCAAGATGGGTCGAGATCCAGTTCACGGCCCTCGCGGATAATCGACAGCCCGATGTTCTTGGCTGCGTGCTTGCCATAAGGCTTAGCTCCGCGCTCGCTCTTGTCCTGGGGTACGGTTTCTTGGCGCGCCCAGCTCATCCGGACGACGATTCCGTGCTCGGCGCCGTCGTAGCGGATCGAGAAGTTTTCGTCCTGCTCGCCCCAGGGCTGGAACATCGGCTGGGCTTCAAAGGGGTTCGGCGTGGAGGAGTTGTTCATTAGGTAGAGCGGATCGTTGACGCGAACGGCCTCGTCGAAGGTCGGTTCGTCCTCTTCTTCCAACAGGGCAAGCAAACGAATCGTCAGGTGGCCGTCATCGATGAACTTGCGGTACATGCGGCCGATCAACGATTCCGTGTTCCGCAGGGTCGCCGACGCGCCTCGCCAGCTCAGGCGGTGATCGTCAAAATTGCTCCACAAGACCAGCGTACCCGTGGTATCGATGATCTCGGATCGCATGCGCCATTCGCCAGGCAACGGATGGTGTATGGGTGTCGGGACCGCGAACATCCGGCGGCCTTCGATCTCATCCACGTCAAGATGGGTGTACATGGCGTTGTCAGGCCCGTTCTGCCATGTCCACACTTCGAGCCGGCGGCATTGCGAAATGGACGAGTTCGGCAGTCCCATTCCGAAGCGGCCGATGCCTTTACGATCCGCCAAGTGCGTCCCATTGCCAAATTGGAGTGCAAGGCGGAGGGTTTCAGGTGTCATCCCCTCGCCGTTATCGAGAATGCCGATCGCCTGAATCCTGCGCCTGGAGCGCTGGTTGATCTGTCGATATTCTTCGACACAAATGACTTCGACATTGGTGGCATGAGCCTGAACGGAGTTGTCAATCAGCTCGGCTAGCGCGTAGGCCGTGTTCTTGTAACCACTGTCGCGCATCGCCTTAACGGCCAATTCCGGAGGGATGATCTCCCCGTCCGGTCTTTCCATATCAGCGGGTTCTACCTGGCTCATTCCAAACGTCCTCCCAGTTCCTGAATGCTTCGGCGAGGCTCCCGAAGCCGGGTAAGTGCGGATCGGCAACCGTTACAATCTCGGCCTCATCGTTTCCACCTGCCCGTGTGCCGCGGGTTGCCCGGCCAACCATCTGGCTGTAAAGAACGAGTGACCGCGTCGGTCGCGCGATAACAGCGGCGCTTGTTGCAGGTGCGTCGAATCCGGTGGTTAGTACACCGTAATTCACAATCACCATGGAGCGATTGGCACCACTCCTGAAACGTCTGACTATTCTTTCTCGTTCGGAAGCGTTGCTTTCACCTGTGACGACGTGGGCCTCGTGGCCGCGCACAGACAGAATTGCAGTAAGCATCCGTGCATTGTCTACCGAAGGCGCGAACACAATCACCCGGCGGTGCTGTCTCAGCAGGTCTTCGACAGCCGAAAGTATTTGTACGTTGCGTTGCGTATCCGTACCCAAACGGTCCAGAATTTGCTCAGGGACGTCGATCGCAGAGGACAAGTCGTTGACGTCAGCATCGCTCAGCTTGAGCCCGGCGTCAGAATGCAGGGTGCGAAACAACGGACGTGCCAAGTACTTCTGATCGATCAAAAAGCTGACAGAATCCTCGTAGCCGGCGACTTCGAGGGTAACCTTGAGGCCATCGAAATACTCCGAAAGTTTGCGATCTTCGCCAATATCCGACCAGCTTCGTCCCGGGGTCGCGGTAAGGCCCAGCAGGGCGTTATGCGGACGCTTGCTATACAGCGCTGTCAGGATCGCGGCGTAGGTCGGAGCGATCGCCTGGTGTGCCTCGTCAATTATTGTCAGCGAGACGCGATCGGCTAGCCGTAGCAGTGTTGCCGGTTCCCGGGTGTCTAGTGCCGACATCTTGCCGAGACCCGCGACTATGACGCCGTCATGGAGGTCGAGAATGTCGGGCTTTCGGTGACCCCAGAATCGAACTAAGCCTGTTTCGCGGTCTCCGAGATAGCGCCATGCATTCTCGAATTCGTCGGCAGCCTGGTCGAGCAACTCGGCATTCTGTGCAAGCCAGCAAACCACGGTAGGTTCATGCTGGCGGAGGTAGGCTGCAACGATGTGCATTGCCGTTCGGGTCTTGCCCGATCCGGTAGGCATGTGGAGGACAGTTTTGTGCGGTGAACTGGAGAGTGCATCCAAGACGCGTGCGGCGGCAACACGCTGATGATCGAAAAGCGGGTATCCCGCACGTGCATGGGCGGTATCGGAAGAGGTGTCGGCGGGAGCGCGGGGATCGTGGACGACGCCGAAAAAGGAATAAAGGACTTCCAACACGGCCTTGTCAGCGGCCTTCGAACAAAGGTCATCGTACAGCGTGCGCCCGTCTCTCGCGTCCAGGCGTTGCCCAAGCTCGCGCGCCTTGGGTAAGGGCAGCATACGGATGATGCGCTCACGCATTGACGGGTTGCGTAGGGCGCTGAATGGGTCGATTAGCCTAGCCGCAAGCTCTCCGAGGCGCTCACCGGAGGCAAGGTCGGGCTCCAGCCCCACGATTGTGTCCATGATCGACGGACCGATAAGCTCACGTAGTGCCGCCCCCTTGGCGCTACGAAGCAGTGTCTGCAAGGCGATGCCTGGTGCGACCGCCGGCGTATCGGTTGAATTGTGCATGGTTCACTTATGGCAGGCCAAACAGGCTTTCGATTTACCGTACAGATCATCTATGTCCAGAGGCTCGCGGTCAGGTCGCAGCGGATTGATTGTGGCTCGTGAGCGCATCCGGGCTAGCCGCAGGTCGTGATCCTGTCTGATTTGCGCGATGCGCTCCGGTCGTTCAAGCTCTTCGAGGGACTCTCCTTGGCTCCATGTAAACGGCGAACCGTGCTCGACGGCGTTCTTCTCGTAGGCTTTTGCTTCCTCGAACGCCATGGGGTGCTGTTCCTTGAGCCGTACCCATTCGATCTTCTGTTGGAAGAAGCAGAAAGTGCAGCCGCTGCGTGTCCGCCAAGAGTAATACTTCGGCAGGCCGAGCCCAGCTCCATCGAGGATTTCTAGCACGGCCGCCTTGTCGACACCGGCCTGCTTGAAGGGCAGTTTGATGACGAGGCGATTGTGCTTGGACGAATAGCCTTCGCGATATTCTTCGTCGCTGCGGATCGCAACATAGCTGTAGACGGTAGTGCCGGCCGCGAGGATCGGCCGAAGCCATTGCTCGAAAGGCCGGAGTTTGAGCTGTCGCGTGCACCAGCGCGTCTGCGGCGATGGAAGAAAGTCGTTGTATTGCTTGAGCCAGAAGTCGAAGTCGCGGTCGGGATTCAGCCGCCGTATCGGCTGTCCGAGAAATCCTTCCAGCCTCCCCAGGTACTCGTAGACCTCAGGAAGTTCCTTGCCCGTGTCCGTGAAAAAGTATTCGATCTCCAACTCGGGATGATGCTGCCGCATATAGACGGCGAGCGCCGCGCTATCGCGCCCGCCGGACAGTCCGAGCACATGTTTCACGGAATCGGTCATCATGAAGCGATTCTTCCTTTCCCTTCTTTTTTGGCAGGTGGGCGCTCCTGCATGTAGCGCGTGCTGAGCTCCGCTAGCGCTGCTAGAATGATATTGCGGCGACTGGTGTCGGCTCCCTCCAGTGCACCAGCAACACGCTCGACGAGCTCGTTGACGGTTGCGCGGTCGGAATCGGCGATGTCGAACTCCTCAAGCATAGGCGCCGGGCGGCCGTCCATACCGATTACGACGGCGAGCGCCTGTCGTTTGTCGGGACGGCCCTTGACGCGCGCATACGTTTCCGCGCGAAGGAACTTTTGTGCCATGTCGGCGAGCTCGATTGCCGCGTGGTCGAGGTCCGGATCGACCCAATCGTGCGGAGGCTTGTCCGCGGCTAGGCTGGCAATACCTTGGAAGCTGTCGTGAGATCCATCGAACTGCAGGAGACGTCCAACGAAGGCGTCAAGACGGAAGTCGCCGGCGAGCTGTTTGATGTTCTCTGCCCGCTCGCGCAATTCCGCGAGAGCCTGTGGCGAGACATTTGGCACCTGCAGCTCCGCGAGCATGAGGTCGCGCAAGCGATGCAGCATGGAGGGATAAGCCTGCACCAGTTCCTCGAGCCCTTCGCGGACACTGCCGATGACACGGCGCAGGGCGTCTTCGTCAGCAAGCGAAATGTCTTCGCCCAGGGTCCCGGGGATGTCATCGAACAGGAACTGGTTGGGGTCGTGCGCCCGTTTGAAGAGCGCGCGGATACTCACGGCGTTCGAAGATAGCCGCATTGTCCGCTCAGTCCACTTGGGAAGCCGGTCGTAGATCGCAACGAGGCCGCGCCCGACGTCGATTGGTTTCAAGTGCGCGAGTTCGTTCGTTTCGTCGAGATCGCGCACTACGTCTGCCATACCCGATAGCAGGCGCCGGGCGGTATCCGTGAGGTCCATCCAGCGCAGCTGGATAAAGGCCGCGTCCTTCGCGAGGTAGTCCACGTCTACGTCGTCAAATATCGCCCGGAACACGCCGTCCCGGTAAACTGCGAGCTTGTCGCGCTGCGACAGGACAAATGCGACGGCAAGGATTGGCATGAGACCATCCTTGACGCCGAGAGGCGGTTGTCTCCACTCGTTGAACAGTTCGGAGATTGCGACCGTGCGATTCGCGTTTTGCTTCACGAACTGGCTTGCCTTGTCCCAAAGGGGGGCCAAGCGGTAGGGATCGTCATCGCTTGTCGTCGGTGCAACGAAGCGCCAGTCATTTCCACGCTGGGCGTAGAGGCCCGTCGCTTCGAGCAGGGACGCAAACAAACCGCGTTCGGCCGGGAACCCGTCGATGCCGAGACGCGGTGCACCCTGGTTCAAGACCATGCGCCGCAAGAGGTTGTTTTGCGCGGCGATGGCGTTGCTTGACGGCTTCCTTCGGTTGAGAAGCTCATTGTGCAAGCGCGGTGATTTTTCGAAGCGGAGATCTGCCAGCTCCGAGGCGATGCCGTTCAAGTCGGCCTGCCGCAGTCGCTTCGGCTGGTGGTACTTGCGAAACCACAGTGCGTTGTCGAACGCCTTGTGCAGCTCTGTTTCGAGGACGGCCTGCAGGGCCGCAAGCCGTGCGGAGACTTCTCGTCGGGCAATGGGATCGCCAGCGAGTTCCGGGTGATCGTTAGCGACGCGATCGAGAGCTAACAGTTCGCGTGCCAGCGGCACGATGGCCCAGGATCGTTTGGAAATTCCGACGACCGCGTCCCATTCATCACTGTGGCGTGCCGCCTCGCGGCACAGGGCTTCGGAGTATGTCTCGCTCTCACCGCCAGTCGGGATGGCCAGGAGGAACTGACCGATGGCGCCGTTTTTCGGTTCAGGATTGGCGGTGAGTTCGGCGAGGCCGCTGACGGGAATAATGTTCACGTCGAACCATCGGAGCGCGCCGGTATCGTGATAGTGACGTTTGGCGAGAATGGGTTGCAGCCCTGCTAGGGACTTGAGGTTCTGCAAGTCGATCTCGTCGATCTCGTCGAGCGCGGTGCGAACGGCTCGGTCGATGTCGAAGTCGCTGCCGGCGAATATCGCGTGGGCGTCGAGGAACTTCTTGAAGATCGTGAACGACCAGGTGTCGAGCTGCGAGAGAGTCTTCTCAAGATCGCTGTGGGAGGTTTCCGGAAAGCAGGTCCGCAGAAGCTCAGAATGCGGAACGAGGCCCGAGCGCTCCTTGAACAGGTCGATCACCGCGATCGTCTTGAGCAGGCGCACATGAAGGGCGTCGCCGCCGATTGCTTCGCATCGCTCCAGCGCTTCCGCCGCCAGCGCCCATCGGTGCCCGTCGGGAGACGCGAGGATGGAGGGCTCAAGGTTGGCGCGGAGGTAGTCCCAAAGCCGATCCGGGCCGTACAGCTCCCCGGCGAGCGCTTGATTGAGGAAATCCTGAAAGGCGTGCGGCTCGGCGGAGTTGAGGAAGCCAAAAATGCTGCGCTGGTTCTGGCCGAAACGCCGCCGGGAAATCGGTCCCAGCAGACAAGCCACGACCGGATGCAGTGGCCAGCATGCTTCGAGCATGGCAGCCAGCCTCTCGGCGTCGTGGGGACGATCCCGGCGCGAAAACGCTGCAACGGCGGAAGCTAGAGCGCCCGGCTTTTTCGGACGATGATCGCTCTCGATCGCGCGAGAGATGAGGTCGATCTGTTCCTCGCCCGCGGTGTTGACGATGAGATCGACGAAACGACCTTGGATCTTGGTCCATTCGTCGCGCATTTCGTGCGATAGGCGGTGGGCGTATTCTTCGAACGCCTGATGCAGCACGCCGACAAGTAGAAGGCGTCCATTGCTTCGGGACGCCGCTTCGGCAAGTTGCTGGAGGATGTAAATGTCGGAACCGTCCTGGGCTGCGGCTTCGAGAAACTTGCCCATCTCGTCGATAAAGAGGATGAGCCCGCCATGCGTCTCGGGCTTTTCGGCTGCGGCGCCGGTCAGGGTGGCGATCAGGTTGGTTTCGGTCCAACCGCCGCGCGGTTGACGAGAGACAAGCCCCATTCGCTTGACAGCTTCGCCGATGACCGCGACGGGGTCGTCGCGTCGAGCGACGAGGGGAAGAACACGCCATCCCTTCGTGCCGGTCGGCAATGCCTCGTGGATTGTTCTTGTCACCCTCCGCCCGAAGACTTTGGCCGCTTCTGTCTGCAGCCCGGCATTGCCATTCAGCAAGGCGCTGAGCGCGACGACCAAGCTGGATTTGCCGCTGCCGTATGGACCGGTCCACGTGTATGCGCCCTGTCCCGTTTCGGAAACATGTCGGGCCATCGTCAGGAGAACATCGGCGAACGATTGCGGGCAGACGAAACCGTCAAGGCTGGCGGGGTCGCCGAAATCGGAATCGATTCGGATCGAACGAAGGAAACGGCGGGCGATGCGGACACGATCACCGACAGGCATCAGGCGGCCTCCTTCCCGGCAAGCGCTCCGTAATCGTTTCGAATCCAGGAAAGAGCCGACGCATCGCCGATGTCGATGTTGCGTTCGACCTGCTTGATGCCGGCGGTTTCCGACCACTGCAAGGCACCGGCCGTTGCGCTGTCGAGGGCGGCGAGTCGATCGGCGACATCGTTCTCGTCGAAAAGGAAAACGCGACCTGGTCCGCCGGGCGCATGTGCGATGGCTTCGAATGACAGAGAGGCTGCCGTGGAATATCGCGACCAGAAGTCCAAGAGCGCATAGGTGAAGACACCATCGCCCAAGCTGCTCTTTGGACCGCGGACGAACCGGAATCCGTCTTTCTGGCCAACGGCCTTGATGAGACCCAATTCGGTCAGTGGCGACTCGAGAGCATCGTCGTGGCCCGCCTTGCCTGACGGGTGACGCGCGACATAGGTGCGGATGAAACAGGCGACATCGTTTCTGATCGTCTTGTTGGCGACGCGGGACCACTGGCGGTCCATTGCAAGACGCCCAATTCTCCTGACCAGCGAATCCCGCTCGAAAGTGACGGCGGGGTAGTGGCTAAACGCCCAGAACCAGGTCGTTTTCTCATCATGGGCTGCCAATTGCCAATGGATGAGCCAAAGCGTTGCGGGGTGCTCCATGTAGTGGTCGAGCCCGGCGGAGCCAAATAACCGCTGGCCGAGTTCGGTCGTCCGCACGGAATTGATCGAGGGCTCCTCGATCACGCCGGCGGCCTTTGCCCAATGGCGCATGGACGCGACCATGTTCTTGCCGACGCCGAAGCGCGCTATGGCTTCTTCTCCCCAACAGGCGCCTCGGTTCTCGGTTTGATGCTCGGTCTCCGCTACTCGGTCGAACGCCTTCTTCAGCCACCCGTAACGGAGCGGGAAGGTTTCATGGCCAGAAAACTGCGGGCTGTAGGTGTCCTGAAATAGCGGTCCGCGCACTGTCCGATCCTCGGCTACTGGATGCTGCATCCAGTAGCTCGACCCTAACGCACGCCCTATGCTACGGTCAACGGAAGCTGGAGGCTTCCGCCAGACCTAAGCTGGCTTCCGAGATTCGACATCGTTGAGGCGATGGTGCAGTAACACATTGAAATAAAATGAGAATCGGGAAAACCATCTATCTCGATCATCAGGCGACAACGCCTCTCGACGGGCGAGTGTTGGCCGAAATGGCTCCCCACCATGCCGAATCGTTCGGCAATCCGCACTCGTCGGACCATAGCTTGGGTTGGCAAGCCGCACGTGCCGTCGAAGAAGCCGCCGCACGAGTTGCACGGTTGATCGGAGCGGAGCCCGACGAGATCTTCTTCACCTCCGGTGCAACCGAATCGAACAACATGGCGCTGCTGGGGCTCGGACGCAGGGCCGCCGGAGGGAGCCGCCGCCGCATCCTCGTCAGTGCCATCGAGCACAAGTGCGTGCTCGCATCGGTTCGTGCGCTTGAAGAACGGCACGCGTTTACCGTCGAGCAGATCCCGGTGGACCGGCAAGGCCGGGTCAATCTAGCGGCGCTTGAAGACATGCTCGGCGAAGACGTTCTCGCTGTCTCGGTCATGGCTGTAAACAACGAAGTCGGGACAATCCAGGATATCGTGACGATATCCGGCCATGTTCGCCGGCACGGAGCTGTATTTCATTGCGATGCGGCACAAGCGCCGATGGGCATGCCGATCGGCGGACTTGCTACGCATGCGGACTTGTTGAGCCTGTCCGGTCACAAGATGTACGGCCCGAAAGGAGTCGGGATCGCCTTCATCGCGCGCAGCCTGCAAAATCGGATCGAACCGCTAATTTACGGGGGCGGTCAGCAGGACGGGCTTCGCTCAGGCACGGTTCCGGTGCCGCTCTGCGTGGGCATGGGTGCAGCTGCCCAGTTGCTGAACACTGAGGAGGCTCAAAGAAAACGTGGCGACCTGCGCCGCTATCGCGACGTCTTTGTACGTGGCCTGACAGGTTTGAGCTGGCCAATTTGGCCAATTGGTCCGCAAGGCGAGGCAAGGCACCCCGGCAATGCGAGCATTTGTTTCCATGGCTTCGCCGCACACGAGATACTGGGAGCGGTTCAACCCAGACTTGCGGCTTCAACCGGCTCCGCATGCTCATCGGGTATCCCGGAGCCATCGCACGTCTTGCGGGCGATCGGCCTCGATGGGGACGACGCTGAAGCAACCGTACGCTTCAGCCTAGGCTTTGAAACGACTGACGAAGACGTTGAGCAAGCCGTAGCGCTGATCGAAGATGCTTTGGCGAAGTTGTCAAAGACCGTGTTGGCACGCTCAGCCTGATCGCATCTGTCCGGTGGTTGGGGATGCCCGCACAGAACGAGCGCCAGTTCGGCGTGGAGCCTTGGCCAGAGCGCTGCAGCGCTTCACTCGACCCCTGGGGCTTGGGGCGCTACTGGAATCATTCTTGAAAGGCCGCAAAGCGGAAGAAGGGTAAAGCAAGACCACCGAAGACCGGTTACTGAGCAGCGTGGACGGCGGTGAACTCATCCACAGAAGAGATGCGAATCTGCCGCGCTTCGGATCAACGCCAGTGCAAGGGGCATCTTCGGCTGCGCTGGCACTTTGCTCATGATTGGCATTGGATAGATGAGATCGGACATTACTGGAAGCTTACGAACTGCTACCGCTTTACGTCCAAATCCCGTTGAGTAGGACAGAATACGGCGGCAAAATTTAGCCGAGAACACTTGCCGCGACAAATATTGTCAAACTTCTAACTCTCCACCACTCTTGGTCACAAATGCGTTAGTCCAGAGTGTTGGCCGATCGTATCCATCTGTTCCAGTATTGGTCCATATCTTGTCCACGGAAACGTCCGGTGTTTCACTAATGAGAGAATCCAAATCTTGTACGCGTAGGTCCGTAAAAAATCGACCGTCGGGTGCGAATCGCTCACCGTCTCCATGTTTGAAGGACATGTACAGTATTCCGCCTCGCTTGAGGCCATGGACTAATCGAAAAAGAGAATTGGGCAGTAAGCTTCTAGGCAAGTGCAAAAGAGACGCACAAGCCCAAATTCCGTTGTATTCTTCCGTTGTGTCGAAATCTTGAAATCTCAACTCACGAGTGGGGACACCTGTCAATTCTGAGCAAATTTGACAAAGTACGGGAGAGGCATCGAATGCAGAAACCTTATATCCTTGACGCAAAAATTCCAGTGTATCGCGGCCGGCACCACAACCCGCATCCAAGACGTGAGCTCGTCGAGGCAAACGTCTCATAAACATATGGCGCACTTCAGTTAAATTTGCACGCAGAGTAGCTTGAGCATATTCTTGAGCATTACGCTGATAGTAGTCTAAGGTTTGCTCTTGCCAATCAGCAGTTCCGTGAGGCTCTTTGCTCAAAGCACTAAGCCTCAAGCTTGGGTGTTTTCCGATTAAAGAGCAGAGCATAAATTAAAGTGAGGAGTAACTACTCGGGCGATTTTATCTTGAGGTGGCTGGGCGCGGCGTGTTTGGCTCCGATATTGCCACGGTGGGCGGGATCGGCGGCGTCCTGAGCGGCGAGCGGGCACGGATTTGACAGCATAGCGGAAAGGGTCTATGGATTGGGCTCTCGGGCGATCGGGAGCTTCGGGTGGGCTATTTCGGATCGAAGGCGACGGCGGGTTTGTGCCAGCCGCTGATCGCGATGATGCCGCCGCACTCCACCTATATCGAGACCCATCTCGGCTCGGGCGCGATCATGCGGCGCAAGCCGCCGGCGCTGCGCAACATCGGCATCGATCTGGACGGCGCGGCGCTGGCCGGGTTCTCCTGCGCCTGGCCGGTCGAGCTGGTGCACGGCTGCTGCCACCGCTTCCTCGAGGCGTTCGACTTCGACGGCTCGGAGCTGGTCTACAGCGACCCGCCCTATCTGCGGCACACCCGCAAGTCGGCGCGGCGCTACCGGCACGACTACGAGGACGCCGACCACGTCGCGCTTCTGGCGCTGCTCGGGCGCCTGCCCTGCCGGGTGATGATCTCGGGCTACCCCTCGGCGCTCTATGACGAGCATCTTGCAAATTCTGGCCACACTTGACGGTGAATCCGGCGACACTTGACGGAAGTTCTGGCGACATTTGACGGCGATTCCGGCGTGATTTGACGACCCGGGTCCGGTTTTCCGGTCGGGGCGGCGGTCACCGGCGCCGGCATTCAGGGTGACGCCGCACGCGCCGATTCTCTCTCGGCACTGCCTCATCGGTCGATCGACCGAAGCGAGGAGGCAGGGGTTCGATGAAGAGGATCGGCATGAACGACATCACGGACATTCTTCGGCACCGCCACGGGCTGGGGCTGACGCGGGATCGGATCGCGGCCGCGGTCGGCGTGAGCTCGGGCACGGTGTCGCACGTTCTCGATCGGGCGTCGGCGGCGGGGCTGACCTGGCCCCTGCCGGAGGATCTCGACGACGAGGCGCTGCGCGCGCGGCTCTACCCGCCGTGTGAGCGCGACAGCGGGCACGCACAGCCCGACTGGGACGCGGTCATCACGGAACTCGAGAAGCCCCGCAAGCGCCGCCGCACCCGGCTGACCCGGCGCCAGCTGTGGAAGGAGTACCGCGACGAGGCGGTGGCGCGGGGCGGGACGGCCTACAGCTACAGCCAGTTCTGCGCCCGGCTCAAGGCGCGGCGGAAGGGCGGCGCCGGGAAGACCGAGATGCGCTTCGAGTATGCGCCGGGGCTGTGGGGTCTGTCCGACTTCTCCGGCAAGACGCTGGGCCTGCGCACCGGGCGCGGCGAGAAGGATGTCGAGATGTTCGTCGCGGTGCTGGCGCATTCCGACATGACCTACGTCGAGGCGGTTCCCGACCAGAGCGTGCGCCACTGGACGATGGCGCATCGCCGCGCGGTGGAATACTTCGGCGGGGTGCCGGGGCGCTGGATCGTCGACAACCTCAAGGCCGGCGTCGACAAGCCGGACCGCGAGGAGCCCCGGCTCAATCCGAGCTTCCGCGAGTTCGCCAGGCACTACAACACCGCCGTGCTGCCGGCGCGCTCGGGCCAGCCGACCGACAAGGCAAAGGTCGAAGCCGCCGTCGGCGCGATCCAGACCCGCATCCTGCTGGAGCTGCGCCACGAGATCTTCTTCTCGCTGGAGACGATGAACGCCGCGATCCGGCGCGAGCTCGACCGGCTCAACGAGGCGCCGATGGCGTGCGGCGAGAGCCGCCGCGCCATCTTCGAGGCGAGCGAGCGGGCCCATCTCCAGCCACTGCCCGCGCACCCCTGGGAGTGGGGCGAGTGGCTCGAACGCAAGGTCGGACCGAACGGCCATGTGCGGGTCGAGCGGAATTACTACTCGGTGCCCGAGGGCTACAAGGGCCACGAGGTTCACGCGCGTCTCGGCGAGCGCATGGTCGAGGTGTTCCTCGACAAGGGCGGCAAACAGCGGATCGCCGTCCATCGCCGCGGGAACGGGCGCAACCAGTACGCCACAACTCCCGAGCACATGCCGGACCGCCTCAAGGCGGTACAGGACATCCGCAAGCCGGACTACGGCGACATCCTGCTCGGGCGCGCCCGCAAGATCGGTTCGAACGCGGTGGCCTGGGCCGAGCGGTGCTTCGCCTCGCGCGACTTCCCCGAACAGGCCTTCGCCACCGTGCAGGGCATGATCCGTCTCGCCGACGACCACGGCGCCGAACGGCTCGACGCGCTCTGCGCCGAGGCCCTCGACCTCAACCGCCTCGCCTCCGGCTTCCTCAGGGAGCGGATCAAGAACCGCGGCGGCCCCCACCGGCCGCGCGCGCAAGCGCCGGAGACCATCCCCGACCACGGCAACATCCGCGGCGGCAACTATTACGGCAACGACGAAGGAACGACACCATGACCCTTGGACAGCCCAATATCGACCGCATGCTGCAGCTCGGCCTCACCGGCATGGCCGAGGCGCTGGAGGAGCAGCGGAACATCGCCGATATCGCGCAGCTCGGCTTCGACGACCGGCTCGCCATGCTGATCGAGCGCGAGGCCGAGCACCGCGACCAGAGGAGCTATCTCGGCCATCTGCGCGCCGCCCAGTTGCGCATCCGCGCCGACATCCAGGACGTCGACTGCCGCGCCGGGCGCGGCATCGCGCGGACCACCCTGACCCAGCTCGCCGCCGGCGACTGGATCCGCCAGGGCCTCAACCTGATCGTCGGCGGGGCGACCGGATCGGGAAAGACCTTCGTCGCCTGCGCGCTCGCCCACCAGGCCTGCCACCAGAAGCAGTCGGTCCTCTACCGGCGCGTCCCCGAGCTGGTCGCGGCTCTCGCCCGCGCCCGCGACAAGGGCACCCACGACCGCCTGATGGGCCGCCTCGCCAGGGTCTCCCTGCTGGTGCTCGACGACTGGGGGCTCCAGGGCTTCTCCCCAGAAGGCCGCCGCGACCTGCTGGAGATCGCCGAGGCGCGCCACGGACGCAGATCCATCCTGATCGCCAGTCAGATCCCCGTGGAGAACTGGCCAGCGGTGTTGGAGAATGCATCACACTAAGCCACCATACCATTCTGGATCGAGCTCGCCATTTCGGTTTTGTGCCGCGCCTGGTTGACGAGTTCCCACACCGGATCGTCCTGCTCCGGCGGTTCGTAGAGGAAGCGCGATTGGCTTGCGCCGCACCTCCGGATCATCCCCCTGGACGCCAGAGCCCGCACCCGATCATGGCTGATCGACAACTGTTCGGCGATCTCCGCGGTCGTCAGCATTCCCTTCTTTCGCAGCATCTGGCGCTGGGATTCGAAGCGTCGCCTGAAGCGCACATGCGCGACCATGCTGGTGTTGAACGGCTGGCCCCTGCTTCCGGTTCGTCCGCGTCGATTGAGGATGTCGGCGACCTGGGCATCCGTGTGATGGTGCAGCAACTCGCGGATTTCGGCGACGAGCGCGGCGGGAAGTTTGGCCGGATGCTCGGCGGCCTGCAGAGAGACATCCAGTTCACGGGTCGCGCCTCCACGCAAGCGCACCCCGGCATGGGCACGATCGCCATGTCGGGTCAGGGTGACGTCCTCGATCAGGAGGCGGATCATGCGCTTTTTCTCGCGGTTCGGCGTCGCGGGGTCGTTCCACAGCCGGGGGAAGTCCGTCGCGAGTTGCAGAACGCGTTGGCGAACCGACTCATCGAGCAATATCCGGTCCTGGCCGCGGAGGCGGTCTCGTTCGGCTTCGGCGTCTCGCAATGCCTGCAAGCTCCGGTTCCATTCGCTCTCGAGCACATCGGCGACGAGCCGGTTTCCGGGATCGACTTCCATGAAGCGGCGCTTGGCCAGCTCGGCGGCCTCGCGGCTGCGCTGTACGGACTGCTCGCGCAAGGCGGCGATTTCATCGTCGCGCGCCTGCATTTCGGCCTGAACGCTCAGCGCGACCTCCAGCGTCACGGGCGCGACAAGGCCGAGAAGAAGTTGGCCGACCGCTCGGTCGACGTGCCGGGCGGACATGGATTGGCAGCGCGGCGTACGATGCTGACCGGTTCCGCCATTGCATGCATATCGGGCATGGGACCAGCGCTTTCCGCCGTGATATTGCATGATCAGGTTGCGGCCGCAGACGCCGCACACGGCAATACCCTGGAGCAGGGCGGCCCCCTCGCGAGCCGCCCCTTGCAACGATGTCCTGGCGTTGCCCTCCAGGGTTCGAACGTTCCGATGGTACTGTTCCCATGGGATGTAGCCCGGGTGGACGTCCTGGAGGAGTACCGTCCAGTCTTCGACAGCGAGCTTTTCTATGCGCGAACCGTTCGGCGAGCCGACCTGGCGCGTTCGACCGTATGCAAAGGCGCCGGCGTAGCGCGGATTGCGAAGCATCGAACGCACGCGTGTCGCCGTCAGCGGCCGCCATTGAACCGGGCCGGGGCTGTATCCGCGGCCCTCGCGCAAGGGGAAGGTCAGGCCGCGCTCCTCGAAGTGTCGGACGACGGCCCAGGAGGAACCGGCGCGCTCGAACGTCGAGAACACCAGCCGAATCACGTTGCGCACTTCGGCGTCGGGGTCGAGCACGACGCTGCGATCGGGGCCGTAGACGAAGCCCGCGGGCAGAGGAAGCTTGAGAGCTCCGCGCTGCGCCTGGCTCAGGATGCCGCCTCGCAGGCGGGACCGAAGAACATGCAGTTCGGCGGCCGACATGGCTCCTTTGAGCCCGAGCAGGAGCCGATCGTTGTGATCTTGGGGAGAGTAGAGACCGTCTTCATCGAGGATCAGCGTATTGGTGGTCGCGCAGACCTCCAGCAGCCGATGCCAGTCGATGTTGTCGCGGGCCAGGCGCGACACCTCGAGGCCGAGCACGATACCGGCATGGCCGAGGCCGACCTCGGCCATCAGATGGCGGAACCCCTCCCGGTCGGCGGTGCCGGATTCGCCGAGATCGCAGTCGATGACCTCGATCTGATCCTCGCGCCATCCGAGTTCCAGGGCCCGATCGCGCAGAGCATACTGACGTCGCGTGCTCTCGGTGTTCTCGATCACCTGACGCAGGGTGGACTGGCGGACATAGAGATAGGCGGTTCGCTGGAGATGATCCCTGGCCACCTTGCCGGTCATGGATTTGCTCCTTGCAGATATCCGATCACCATCGCCGTCAGAACCTGAACGAGCTCATGGCGCGCCGCCGGCGCCGACCGACCGATCGGAGCGCGGCCACGATGGGCCGTATCGCTCCCGCGTGCACTCAGCAACGTCATCCATGCCGCGACGCCGCTTCGCATGAGGACCGCCGAGGCATGGCGTGAGCCGCGGGGCGCGCCGAGACGAAGCTCTTCGTACAGTTTCTGGAAGTTCGGATCCTTCATGGTCGGCGCCGCGGGCTGTTTTTTTGGGAGGCCAGGGCACGCTGGACGCTGCGGCGGTGAAGCTCCACGCCGAGATGCTCGCGCGCCATTCGGGCGAGCTCGTCCATGCCCAAAGACGGATCCCGTGCCGATGCGTCGCTCAGGAAGGCGACAACTTCGGGGGTGAGCTTGTGCGGACCGCGCGGTCCCGGCCGTTCGGGAAGCAGACCCGGGAGGCCATCCTCGTCGAACGCCCTGATCGCCTTGTAGCAGGCGGGACGCGAGAGCCCGAAGCGGGCCGCGCCATGCGTGATGGGCAGCTGCTCGGCGCGCACGGCGCGCACCATTTCGTATTTGACCTGCAGCATGTCCCGCGGATCGAAGAACTCTTCCTCGGCGAAGCGCCGGTCGCGCACGCGCTCGGGGTTCCGGTTCAGGCATCCATGACGCCGCAAGGCTCCTGTCTTTCCATCCTCGCTCATGCCGCCGGCTCCTCCATGCGTAATGATATATATATCCCATATATGATGTTGTCGAGAAGAAGCCCCGCTCCACACTACCAATATACGGGAGATAATCTGTAATCCCAAGGCCATATCATGCTCCGGAAGAACAGTCATGCGCAAAATCCTGTTTACGATAGAGACACAATCTCGTTTACACATCCGACGCTCCACCAGCCGCCTCCAGAGCCGACAGCAGATCGGTCAACGCCAGCAGGTCGACGACCCTGAACGCGCTGCGTCCGTCCGATATCGCCAGAAATGGGTCCGGCTCCGCAAAATCCGTCCAGCGCGCCGGCATATGACGCAGGTAATCCAACTCGTCGCGGAACATCACGCGCTCGTCGTCCGAGCCCCCGGAGATCACGGCGGTTACCGTGTACATCCGTCCTTTCAAGGGATGGAACGCATGCGTGACCACGAACCGTCGCCGTTCAGATCGGCGAGACCGCGCAGTCTGATCGGTATTCCTTCGGAGAACCAACAATCGCGGACGCGGTACTCGATCGAATCGTCCACAACGCCTACCGCATCGACCTCAAGGGCGAATCCCAGCGCAAGCGCAACAGGCCGCCGCCGCTCGACGGCGGCAACGACAAGTGAGGGGGCCCGGCCTGACGGCCGGGTCCATGGGCGCCTGCGGCGCCGTCGCAGGCCCGACCGCCGGGGCGCGCGGCGGCATGCTGAATGGAGGAGCTTGCCGCCGCGACCGCAACCGCTTTACAGCACGAACCGGGCTCGCTTACGCTCGCATCGGGCTGGCCTCTGGCCAGCCCCCAACGTCGCAAAGGAGGTAGAAACCCCGGCACCCGTGCCGGGAGAGACAGCGCGGCAGCGCGATCCACCGCCGTCAAGTGTCGCCGGATTCGCCGTCAAATGTCGCCAGAACCTCCGTCAAGTACGCCAGAATAAGCAAGCATCTCGCCGGCTGGCGCAGCCTGTCGCTCCAGGTGATGAACCAGGCCGGGGTGGTGACCGAGAAGCTGTGGTTCAACTTCGCGCCCGACCGGCTGCACTGGGCGCGCTTCGCCGGGCGCAACTTCACCGACCGCCAGCGCATCAAGCGCCGCGCCGAGAGCTGGGGCCGGCGCTACCGGGCGATGCCGCCCGCCGAGCGCCTCGCGGTGCTCGCCGCGATGATGGCGGTCGAGGCCGAGTGAGGCGATGGCCAGCGTGAACCGGGAATCGCTGCGCCGCAGCTTCGACGAGCAGAAGCGCGCCTTCGAACGGCTCAAGCGCGACGGCGCGATGACGCCGGAGAGCATCGCCCTGATCGACGCGCTGATGACGCTGCTGGAGCTGCTGATCGCGGTGTTCATGGAGAAGACCACCACCAGAACCGGCCGCAACTCGGGCCTGCCGTCTTCCCGCGCGCCGCAAGACGAGACCGCGCGCGGCGCCCGCGGCAGGGGCCCGAAGGAGAACGCGGCGGCCGCGGCCAACACGCGCGTCGTGACCAGCCGCGAGGAGAGCGTCGTCGAGCAATGCTGGAGCTGCGGCGCCGACCTCGCCGGCGCCGCCTGCGCGGGACACGAACGGCGCACCCTGATCGATATCGTCTTCGAGACCGTCGAACACCATGTCGACGCCCAGATCAAGCGCTGCCCAGGGTGCCGCGCCGAGACCCGGGGACGCTTCCCCGGGAACATGCCCGGGCCGCTGCAATACGGTCCCGGCATCCGCGCCTGGGCGGTCCACCTCCTCGTCGCGCAGATGGTCTCGCTCAAGCGGGTCGCACAATCGCTCAAGGTCCTGACCGGCCGGGCGGTCGCCGAGGCGACGCTGCTCTCCTATATCGCGAAGCTGCACCACGCCCTCGCACAATGGGAGGACGCCGCCGTCGAGCGCCTGCTCGCCATGCCGGCCATCCACGTCGACGAGACCTCGCTGCGCGTCGACCGCAAGAACCACTGGATCCATGTCTACGCCGCCGGCGGCATCACCCTCAAGGTCCTCCACCCCCGCCGGGGATGCGAGGCGATCGAGGCCATCGACATCATCCCGCGATACCAGGGCGTCCTGATCCACGACTGCTGGGCCTCCTATCTGAGCTATGGCCACTGCCGGCACGCCCTGTGCGGCGCCCATCTGACCAGGGAGCTCGCCTTCGTCGTCGAGGCGCACGGCCACGCCTGGGCCAGGCGCATGCGATCCCTGCTCCTCGAAGCCTGCCACCAGGTCGCCCAGCGCGACGACAGGACCCTCTCCGCCAAGCAGTACAAGGCCCTGCGACGACGATACCGAACCATCCTCACCCAGGCCAAAAGGGAGCTGCCCGAGATCCCGCCGCGCGCCGACGGGCAGCGCGGCCGCATCGCCAAATCCGACGCCCACAATCTCCGGGAGCGGCTCAAGACCTACGAAGCCGAGGTCCTGCGCTTCGCCGAAGACCCCGACGTCAGCTTCACCAACAACCGCGCCGAGCGCGACCTCCGCATGAGCAAGGTGAAACAGAAGGTCTCCGGCTGCTTCCGAACCGGAGCCTACGCCCACGCCTGGTGCCGAATCTCAAGCTACCTGCAGTCCGCCGCCGCCCAGGGCTACAACCCGCTCGTCGCCATCCAGATCGCCCTCGCCGGAAACGCCGTCCACTTGATCGACGCAGGGCAACAGCCCGAAAGCCAAATCACGACCCAGAAATAAAAGCGGGTGAGTAGTTACAGTGAGGAAAAGTAACATCGGCAGGGCAATGCACCAGCGATTAAAGTCAAACGGCCAATAGAACGAAAATGCGCCAGCGAATGACATCAATCCAGCAACCACTATCAGGACACAATAGATGCTTATCATGCTATAGTTGCCAAGCCACGGCAGGCGGGGTTTTCGGGGTTTGCCGCCTGGAAACGCGGGCGGGTAAAATTCTTCCATGCGATCAATATAGCTTTGAAATACGTCTCGTATGCGGATCGCAGCCAATACTAAGGCTAAATTGCATAGACCCGCAAATAAGAGAAGGCCAAATCGAATTTCCTTATCGAGGCTGATTTGTAGCCCAGCAGCAAACCATAAGCCGCCAGTCAGTGTCATTGCGAGAAGAGGGACCTGGTTCATTTGTTTATTTACGCTACGAGCACTCTCGCAATTTTGTTCATAACATAGTTTTTGGCGCTCAAAATCGTTATTGGCCATTGTATATCGCTCTTTTCTAGAAGGACGCTGGTCAGGTGAATGTGTGTGGCCGTGCAGGCTAGTGATTGCGGATGGTTACGCTTGGCTGGGGCACTGTAGTTGATCGGGAGGGGGCGGCCAAGGCTTCAGGCTGTGACAGGGGGAGGATGGGGCATTGCTGATTGGGTTGACCGGACGCCGATCATCGGGAACGGTCTTCGTTGCGTCGGAGCATCCAGGATCGTTCGGAGCCGCGCATCGACTGCAAATCGACCTCTCCGCCTTGCGAAGGGAATCCGACATGACGACCGATACCGGCCACGCTCAGCCAGGGCATCCCGACGACGAACGAAGAGCCGTGGAGCATGTCCGGGGTATCCGGACCTTCTACATCCACGCCCTGCTCTATGTCGCCGTCATTGCCGGCCTCGCGCTTGTCAACCTCTTCACCAACCCGGGCCATCTCTGGTTCCTCTGGGCGGCGTTCGGCTGGGGCGTCGGGCTCGCCACTCACGGCCTGGGCGTGTTCGAGATCGTAAACCTGTTCGGAGACGAGTGGGAGAAGCGCCAGGTCGCGAAGAGGCTCACGAAATCGCGGCGGGACCGGAACGGAGAAACGTGAGCGCTCCGCGGCGCATGGAGAAGACCGCCGCTGCCCTCGTAGCCCCGAAGACGGCCGGCTCGACGAAATGCGACACCGGCAGGGACTCGCGGGAACCGTCCGACCGCCATCGACACGGCAATTTGCGAGCGATTGCCGGGCATCTATGATGCCGGCGTGGCGTTGAGGCGAGGCATTTCATCGCAACGACAGGGAGAGGGCGGCCCATGGCGAAGTCCGCGGCAAGCAACGCGGAGAAACTGGCGGCGTTGATCTCCGCGATCGAGGCCGAAGCCTATGAGAGGGGCCGGGCCGATGCGAGGAAGGCGCTGCTCGACCGCCTCACGGCCGGGAGCGGCCGCGGCATCCGCGCGGGAAAGACATCGCGCGGCCGGGCAGGGAAGGCGTCCTCGCCCGCGAGGCGGGCCACGGGCGGGCGTGCGCCGCGCGGCTCGGTCCGCCGTTTCGTCGAGCGGGCGCTCAAGGAACACCCCGGTGCGACCGCGTCGGAGATCCCGGGACACGCCGCGACCGACATCGAGCGCTTGGTCAAGCTGGCGTCGATCCGCATCGAACTGTACAACGGCGGCAAGCAGGGCCGTTACGTGTCGGACCGGGGGCGCTGGTCGCTGGCGGTTTCCGATCCGGCTGGCGGAGCCCCCGGGCAGGTCGCCTCGCTCGACCCCTCTCCCGGCAACGCTCCGGGCGGCGACATTGCGTCCGACGTCAAGGCCGACGAAGGGGACCGGAAGCCCCTCGGCCTGAACCTCTGAAGCACTGCCGCCGCCGGACCGCGACGATCGAAGTGCAAGAATTGCGCTTTGATCCTGGCTCGGGTCGCAAGACCCGGGCATGGCCTTCCCCTCGCGTCCCCGGGACAGGCGCCGGGGATGGCCCGGCGGCGTATTTCGGTGAAGGCGCCGGTGCCCGCCGTCACATCGAGAACCCCCGGCCCCGGCTCCTGTCCTGCCGGCGCGACTGCTGTTGGGCGCGTTCGATTTCGATGCGCTCGATTTTCTCCCTGTCCTCGCGCAGCGCCGTGTCGAGTTCGGCCGCCAGGTCCCGCAGCCCGTCGATGCCGGGCTCCTCCTTCCGGCCGGCGGAGCGTTTCCCGGCCGCGTCGAGATGCCGCCTCGCCTCCTCCAGGAGAGACCCGGCCCGGGCCAGCCAGTCCGGGTATTCGTCGCGGCGGAAGAACCGACCGTCGCGATCGCCGGCCTCGCGTTGGTTGAGACACTCGCGCAGCTCCCGCGACAGGTTCGCGCGTTCCGGGATGGCGTCCAGCATGGCCTGCAAGCGCTCCATGTCCCTCCGGTGCTCCTCCTGCCCGCGCGCCGCTTCCCCGGCGGCGCGCGCCTCCCGTTCCCGCTCGATCCGCTCGCGGATCCTCTTCTCCTCCTCCGCGACCCGGTCCGGCCCGGCGCCGAAGAAGGCGAGATGCGCGCCGAGATTGCGGGGCGGAATCTCCGCGCGGATCGCCCTGGCCTCGCCGGCGAGCGCGAGGGCCTCCCTCTCCCGGCCGTCCCCGGCCTCGCGCGCCTTGTCGAGAAACGCGCCCACCCGTTCCCGCTCCGCCGCGCAGCGCGCGTCGAGGCCGGCGACCGCCGCGACCGACCGCCGCACCGGCTCGGAGAGACCGTCCCTGGCGCCGAGCGAGCGGGCCCGCTCCATCGCCGGGCCATGGGCCGGGGCGTCGTAGAGAATGCCGCCGGTCTCCCTGGCGGACGCCTCCGCCTCGCGCATCAGCAGCGCCATCTCCCGGTGCTCCACCCCGGGCGCCGCCGCGTCGAGCCGATCCGCCGCGTCCTCCATTGCCGTCCGTTCCCCGGGCATCCTCTCCATGTGAACCGCGTGCGGGCCACCGGCGGCGTTCATGGCGCGGGTGTCTTCGAGCAGCGCCTCCGCCCGTTCGCGCCATTTCGTCAGCGCATCGAGCGCGGCGTCGGGCGCGGGGACATCCTCCAGCAGCTTCCCGGCCCGCGCCGGCCAGTCGCCGATTTCGCGGCGCAGCCTCTCCGCCTCGCGGTCGTATTCCAGCCACGACGCGACGGCGCTCTCCGTCTTCTCCGACAACCCCTCGTGTCCGGCCAGCGCCCCGGCGGCCGCCACCGCCTCGCCGTAGCGGGGCAGGTAATACGGCTCGGCCCCGGTCTCCGCCTGCAACCGGTTCACCTCGCGGGTCAGCCAGGCGAGCCCCTGCCGGCGGTCGCGGTCGAGCAGGTCGGCCACCTCGCCCGCCGCCCGGGCGACGGCGTCCCGCGCGCCCGGCGCCGCGTCGATCCAGGGCGCATGGGCGTCGTCCGGGCCCAGCATGTCCCGGCCGAGCGCCTCGAGACCCTCCCCCTCGGCGCGCCACGCCGCGCGGTCCGGCTCGGCCGGATCGGACCCGCGTTGCGCGTCGCGCGGGAACGCCGCGCGCCATGCCGCCGCCCGCTCCGGCAGCGCGCGCACCGCCTCGGCCAGCGCAGCCTGTTCGTCCCGCACCCCGCGCCAGTCGGCCAGCGCGTCCGCCGTCCGCGCGTCCAGTCCGTCGGCGGCTTCGAGCCTGGCCGCGAGCTCCGCGAGTTCCGCGTATCCCTCGCCGAGCAGCTCGGGGACGCCCGTCTCCGCCGCGCGGCCGCGATGCTCCGGCCAGACCCGCCCGAACCGCCTGGCGTCGTCGAGCCGGCGGGTGCGTTCGAGGTCGGCAACCGCCCCGGCGAGGCCGGCCGCCGGGCCGGCAACGCCCGTCATCGTCTGGAGATGCCGCCCGTCTTCGCCATCGCCGGCCCGGTCGGCCGCGAGCCGGCGTTGGCCTGCCTCGGCCAGCGCCTCCGCCTCCGCGCGCCAGGCGACGCGGCCGGCGGCCTCCTCCGCGCCCTCGGCGTCTGCGTGCCAGTCGAGCTCGGGCCAGCGCCGCCAGTGATCCTGGATGCGTTCGACCAGCGCCCGGATTTCGCGTTCGCGCGCGAGATGCCGCCGGTGCCCGGCCAGCATCCCGTCCACCAGACGCTTCAGGTCGCCGGTCAGGTCGCCCAGCGCGGCCAGCCCCGCCGCGCGCGCCATGACGCCGGAATAGCCGGGAAGGAAGACCGGGAGGGTGTCCGCCTCGGCGGCCCGCCGCTCCAGCGCCCGCCAGTCGCGGTCGAGTTCGGCGAACAGCCGCGCGTCCAGCGAGGACAGCGCGTCCGGGCCCGCCCCCGCATCCCCCGAATCCGCTCCGGGATCGATGCCGATCGCCTCCAGCGCGCCGTCGCCGGTATCGGCGCGGCCCTCGAGCAGCTCGATCAGCGCCTCGCGGTCGTCGGTCAGCAGCAGGAACTCCCGCTTCACCCGGCTGATCTCGACATGGAACATCGCCTGGTCGGTCGCGCCCCCGGCGTCGAGGATGGCGATCGCGCCCCGCGCCGTCCTCCCCTGGGCGGCGTGCACGGTGGTGCAGTAGGCGTGATCGAGATGGCGCAGCTGCGGATCGGAGCGGGAGAGCGAGAACCCGGTCTCCCCGTCGCGGAACCCGACCCTCTTGCGGCCGATCTCCACGATCTCCGCCTCGCCCCCGTTGACCAGGTCGGGCCGCGGCGGACGGCCCCCCGAGCGGGCCCCGGGCGCCTTGGCGTTGCGGGTCCAGCGGATCCGGTCCCCCGCCCTGAGCTCGATCCGCTCGGTGTCGAACAGCCCGAGATAATTCTTGGCGTTGCCGGACGGGCGGAAGCTCCGCTCCCCGCCATCGGGGTGGAGAAGGATCGCCCTTCCGTCGCGCTTTTCCGTCACCGTGCAGATGTCGTTCGCCCGGCAGCCGTAGACGTCGCGGTGGAACACCACCGTGTCGCCCGGCTCGTAGCTCGCGATGTCGGCGGCCAGCGCCCGGGTGAGCTGGCGGTTGACCAGACGGTCGATCTCCAGCGTCCCGCCATGCAGCGTGCCCTCATCGGAGAGCCCGTCCCGGATCGCCCGGTTGGTCTGGCGCCGGATCTCGTGGGTCGGCGCCATCACCGCGGTATCCGCGCGCTCCTCCGGCCTCAGCGCGAGCCAGCATCGCGCCGCTTCTTCGCCGAGCGCATCGCGGGGAACCTCGCGCACCCGGTCATGGCGGAGACCCCGGATCGAGTCCCCGGGCTCGCCATGGCGCGCCCGCAGCACCGCCTCGCGCAGCTCGTCGTCCTCCTGGCGCAGCACCTCGGCCATGGTGGCGGTCTCCATCCCCGCCTTCTGCAGCAGCCGGAAGGGCTGGCCCGCGTCCACCGCGCGGAGCTGCGCCGTGTCGCCCACCAGGGCGACCCGGGCCACCCCGAGATCGCCCGCGATGCGGAGCAGCTCGCGCATCCGCACCGTGTCGATCATCGAGCACTCGTCCACCGCCAGAACCGCCCCCCGGTACGCCGCCCGCGCCCGGTCCGCCTCCGGCGAGCCCGACCGGTCGCCGAAGCGGGTCAGGAACCATTGCAGCGTCGTCGCCCCGATGCCGGCCTCGCGGCCCAGCACCCGCGCCGCCGCCGCCGACGGCGCCAGACCCAGGATCGGCCGTTCGCCCAACAGCTCCCGCGCCTCGCGCAGCATCGTCGTCTTGCCGCTCCCGGCATGGCCCTGAACCCCGACGATGCGGTCCCTCGACAGCAGCACCGTGCGCACCGCCTCCCGCTGGCCCTCGGTGAGCCGGCTGTCGGCGAGGCGTTCCTCGATCGTCTTCTCGTTCCCCAGCGCCCGGCCCCTGCCTTTCCCGTCGCGCATGAAGGCGAGGATCTTCCTCTCCGCCCGGACCGCCCGGAGGGTGACGAAGGCGCGGTCCATGCCCCTCCGTTCCACCTCGATCAGCTCGCCGTCCCCGGCCAGCCGGTCGACCGCGTCGTCGATCTCCGCCAGCGTGTACCGCCCCGGCGCGTGGCCCAGCGCGACCGCCCTGATCTCGGCATGGGGCACCGACGTGCGGCGTTCCGAGACGTGATCCACCGCGCGGGCCACCGCCTCCAGCACCCCGGTCTCCGGCACCGGCGACAGGTCGGCGCCGGCGGAGGCCTCCGGGGCGTGCGTCTTGCCGAGTTCCGCGAGCCCGGGATCGCGCGGCAGCGCCGGCAGCTTCGGCGCGCGGCGCAGGTTCCTGAGCTGGTTGGCCGGCAGGTCGGGCGGGGGAACCTCCACCGGCGGGACCTGTTTCCCCGTCGCCGGGTCGACGGGCCGCGCCGGGCGCAGCGCCGCCTTGTCGCGCGAGAGCCCCATCTCCCGCGCCCGCGCGCGCCATTGCGGAACCAGCTCGGAGAGACCCATCTCCTTCTTGGCCGCCCGCGTCCGGAGCGCCGCGATCTCCGCGTTCCTCGCGGTGTAGGGAAGATCGTGCTCCTTCAGATACGCCAGGATCTCCGCCCGCCGTCCCGAGAACGCGTCCAGGAAGGTCCGGTCGTAGCCCGCCAGCTCGAAGCCCGGCACCCGGCCGATCAGCGTCGGCGTCACCGCCATCCCGAGCGCCTGGAGACGCCGGGCGAGCTCGTTGCGGTAATAGGCCCCGATCAGCTTCTCCGAGCGCCGGATCATGGTGGGCTCGACGCTACGCCATTCCCCGGACGCGTTGCGCGTCATGTTGGCCAGCACGCAGTGGGTATGAAGCTGCGGATCGCCGCCCCGGCTCGCCAGGTGGCGGAACCCCGCGACGATCATGCCGTCCGCCGCCACCCGGGGGCGCTGCCGCGTGATCGGGTCCCAGCCCCGGGTCTGGAGGAGGTCGCGCTCGATCCAGTCCAGCGTCGCCCGCACCGCGTCGTCATGCGCGCGGATCACCCGCCGGTCGCCCATCGCCAGCCCCTCCAGCGACACCGACTTGGGCGCCGAGAAGGTGACGTCCCAGCCCGGGCGGTGGTCGTGCTCGCCCTCCCGCGGCCGCCCCAGCCGGATCTCGGTGCCGGGAACCCAGCCGTCGAGCACGTCCTCGAACTCGTACGGAAGGACATGCGCCTTCAGCCCCGCGTCCGCCGCCGCCCCGCCGTGCCAGAAGCTCGCGTCGCGGTGCTCCGGATCGTCCCTGGCGTAATACCCGTCCTTCTCGAAATAGGACACCGCGTTGGCCGAGGAGCGCAGCGCCGTGACCGTCGCAACCATCTCAGAACGGACGCCACCGGCGCGGCGGCGGGTCGGGCGGGTCCGGCGCATCGGGAGCCGGCGCATCCTCCCCGTCGGGCGCGCCCACCGCCTTCCAGCGGTTCGCCGCCCCCGGATCGGTCAGGCGGTCCACCATCCCCTCGCCCTCGATCCATTCGTCGACCGCGTCGCAGGCGTCCTCCCAGGCAACCCCCGCCCCCGCCTGGCGAAGCCTTCTCTCCTCCAGAAGCGACAGCACCAGGGTCTCGCGGACCGCCCGGCGCAGCACCGCGTCGGGAACCCCGTCCGGCATCAGAGCCCGGTGGACCAGCCAGCGCGAGCGGTCCATCCCGGCCGCCGCCGCCAGCCTGCCGATCCGCTCCCACTCCGAATCCGTCGCCATCAGCGCGCGCTGGCGGCGGCCGTCCCCGCCGCTCATCGCCGAACCGCCGGAGAGGGGAAACAGGCGCCCCGCGGGGAACCCCCGTTTCCACCGGAGTCCCGATCCGTGCCTCGCAAGACCCGACCCTCGTATATCGTCCCGGAGACCGATGCGCCAACCGCGCCAGCCCGTCCCCATTCCACCACAATCATGCACGGGAAGAAACAATCGGTCCCAACCCGTGGGGGGGTCATCGCGGCTCCGGCGGGGCGTTCCCCGCGCCGGGTCCCAGCATCCCCGGGATCCGCGCCGCCAGCGCGCCCACCGCCCCCGGCTCCCGGCCCGAGGCCCGCTCGTGGGCCGCCAGCTCGCGCTCCCCGATAGCGCCGGCGATCCCCTCGGCCTCCGACGCCAGCGCCCGGCCCTCCGCGCGCCAGCCCACCAGACCGGGGCCGGGCGGCAGGCCGTGCGCCGTCAGGAACGCGTCCTCCAGATCGGGCCGGGCGCGGACGAACCCTTCCGCCGCCGCCAGGAACCGCGCCACCCGGTCGCGCTCCCGGCGCCACCGCGCGTCCCGGTCCAGCCACCACCGCGACCCCGCCTCCCACTTCTCCGGAAGCCCCGCCCGCCCCTCCAGCGCCCGCAGCCGCCGGATCAGCTCGGCATAATCCTCCGCGTCCAGCGCGATGCCGCCGGTCCGGTCCTCGTAATCGCGGACCGGCGCAACCAGGGAACCCGCCGCCGTCACCTCCGCCACCGTCTCCGCCGTCGGCCCATCGGCCACGCCGCCAGTCCCCGCGACCTCCGGCGCCGCGTCGCCAGTCCCCGCCACCTCCGGCGGCCGCTCCACGGCCTCCGCCGCCGCCCGCAGCGCGCGCAGCGCCGCCAGAAGCTCGCGCTGCTCGCCCCGCGTCAGCGCCACCGCCGGACCCGCGATCTCCTCCGCCCCGCCGCGCTCCGCCAGACCCACCAGATAGCGCGACATCGACAGACCGCGCCGCCGCGCGTGACGCCGCACCGTCTCCCATTCCGCGTCCGTCGCCGAGATCGAGATGTGACGGCCCGCCCGCCGACCGTCGCGCCCCGGCCGCCTCATCCGACGCGCCTCCCGAGAAGCGCCGCCGCGCGGTCCCGCAACTGCCGGACCCCGTCGCGCAGTTCGCGCTGCTCCGCCTCGGTCAGGATCAGCGGATACCGGTCCGGATCGTCCGCCAGCGCGAGATCGAGCAGAAAGCGCGAGACCGTCTTGCCCGCCGCCGCCGCCTTCCGGCGGATCGTCTCGCGCTCCGAGCGGTCGCAGTGCACGCTCCGCTGACGCGGCGCCTCCCGCGCCGTCATTCCCCGTCCCCCGGCCATGGCGCCCGTCCGTTCCACCCCGAAACCGGACACTCCGAAACAGCCGCCCTTGAAGACATTTTAGATAGAAATCCCTATATTTATCGAACGGCACATTCTTGAATAGATGCCCAATTCCGCCAGCATCCCTCCCGACGCGAATCCGGCAGGCGGCCCGTCCCGGAAACGCGCGGAGACCTCTCCCGGTGGACACATGGTCTGCCCTGCGATCAACATCGACCTGAAAAAACCTTCGAGACACCGTAGTACATCGACTCCATGTTCAAATCCGCCCCACATCTCCCGGCCGTCGGGACCCGGATCGCCCCCGCCCGCAGGCCGCGGTACCTCCCGCGCTGCCGCGCGCCTGTGGAGCCCATGTGTTCCACAGGCGCGCCCCCAGCCCGACCTCTCCCATCCCCCCAACGCCCACCAGGAAACTTCCCGGAATGCAACTCAAATCCTCAACACGAAAGAACCTTATGTTCCAACGCAAAGCAGAAAAACATATCGACAGAGCACAAAAACCACAGTAGAATAACACAGTAGAAGGAAGAGAGAACGACCCCTCAATCCAACTAACCTACCACCCCAATCCCAATAGTCAGTCACACCAACACGGCAAGCCTGCTAGGCATGTGCGCGATAACGCTGCCGGTGGCTCTCGACAGAGCGGGAATGCCGGTCGGGCTGCACATCGTCGCGCGCGGTGGAGACGAGGAAGTCGCGCTGGCGCTCGCGCTCGCCTGCGAGCGTGTGCTGGGTCGGGCGCGCGATCGTATCGGAACGCCGCCGATGTGCGGAACCTGAACGCCTGAGCGAACCGGCGGAACGATATCGACCGGCCACCGGGGATGAAGCGTCCAAGCCCATGACGGAACCGCCCAGACTCTACGACGCCGAGGCGCTGCGCGAGATTACCGACGTCACCATCGGACAATACGACCGGATGGCCGACGACTATTGGGCGGGCACGCGGGATCACGATGTGAGTCAGAATAGGGCGGCTCTGATCGATGCGATCGAGGGCGAGCCGCCATATTCGATCCTCGATTTCGGCTGTGGACCGGGGCGCGATCTGATGGCGTTTCGCGATGCCGGCCACGATGCGGTCGGCCTCGACGGCTCGGCGGAGTTCGTCGCGATGGCCCGGCGCATGGCGGGTTGCGAGGTGCTGCACCAAAAATTTCTTTCGCTGGACCTGCCGGCGGCGCGATTCGACGGCATCTTCGCCAACGCCTCGCTGTTCCACGTGCCGCGCCAGGAACTGCCCAGGGTCCTGCGCGAGTTGCGCGCCGCCCTCAAACCCTGGGGCGTGCTGTTCAGCTCGAACCCGCGCGGCGACAACCGGGAGGGCTGGGCCGGCGGGCGCTTTGGCTGTTTCCTCGATCTGGAAACATGGCGCGACCGGTTGAGCGGGGCCGGTTTCGTGGAACTCGATCACTATTACCGGCCGCCGGGAAAACCGCGCCACCAACAATTCTGGCTCGCCAGCGTTTGGCGCAAGACGCAATCCGCTTCGGAATAGTCGCGGTTTATCGCGCCGGCCGTGAGCGTATCCCGGCGAAGAACACGGACATTCCGAGGCCGGCGAGAACGGTCATTACGAGCGCGACCGGCCGCATCGTTCCGTCGTACAGATATCCGCTTATCAATATGACCGTCGAACTGGCGGTGATCTGGCTGAATCCCAGAAACGACGATGCGGCGCCCGCCATCGACGGGAACGGTGCGATGGCCGCGGCGGAGCCCGGCGGTATCACGAAACCGACCCCGAACATGAAGGCTATGACCGGCGCGATCATGAAGGGCGCGGATTGCACCCCGGCATAAGCGGGCGCCAGGGCGAGCGCCGCCGAGGACAGACATATGAGGTTGCCGGCGCCGATCAGACGGATGCTGCCCAGTCGAACCGAAATTCGTCCCGCAACGATGGAGCCGAAAATGAATCCGCCGAGCGAGACGGAAATGAACGTTCCGGCGAGGCTCGGTGTGGCGCCGTAGGACTCGATGAAGACGAGAATGCTGCCAGACAGCCAGCCGAACATCGCGGCGTGGATGCAACAAGTGCATACGGTGATCACGACGAATTGCCGGTTGGTGAACAGCACGCCGTAGTTCGGCAGCAGACGCCGCGATCGCAGCCCTTCAGGACCCCGGGCCGGTAGCGTCTCGGCAAGGCGATGCCAGACGAGAACGATGATGATCGCCCCGTAGGCCGTCATGTAGACGAAAATCGCGCGCCAGCCGAACCAATCGGTGAGGACCCCGCCGGCGATGGGGTTGGCCACCGCGATTATGCCGAACGCCGCCATGATGTAGCTCATGACCTGCCCGGAGCGCTCCGGGCCGTATATGTCGCGGACCACCGCGCGGGCCACCGCCGGCGCGGCGCCCGCGCCGATCCCCTGAATGACGCGGGCGGCGACAAGGGTTTCGAACGAATCGGCGATGACGGCCAGCACCGCGCCCAGCGTGAACAGGCTCATCGACCACAACAGAACGGACCGTCGGCCGAACCGGTCCGACAAGGGGCCATAGACCAGTTGAACCGCGGCGAAGGCATAGACGAACGCGCTCATCGCGAGCTGCCCGGCGCCGGCTCCGACCGCGAACTCCGAACGGATGTCGGGTATCCCGGGAAACAGGGTATCGATCGTCGACGCGTGCAGCGCCAACAGCATGGTGAGTGTGGTGCCGAGAAGCACCGATTTCAGCTTCATGCGGAACGATGGGCTTCGGGTGTGCGACACCCGGAGTGTAGCGAAATCGGCGAGCGCCGCCCTGCTTGCGCCGCGGAGACCCTTGCCCGGATGTCGGCGGACATGGTTCGATCCGGGCAGCGAGGCGGAAAGGGCTTCCGATGGCATCGAACGGCATTCCCCAGATCGACATCGCGCCGATGCTGGCGGGAGACCCGGCGGGGAAACGCCGGATCGCGGAGCAGGTCGGGGACGCGCTGGAAACCATCGGCTTCTTCACCATCGTGGGCCACGGCGTTCCCGGAGGCGTGGTCCGCGACGCGCGCGATCTCGCATACGAATTCTTCGCCTTGCCTCTGGAAGAGAAGATGCGGGTTCCGCGGCCAAGCATTGCCGCGACCAGGGGCTACGATCCGCCGGCGAACCAGAAGCTGGCGGCCACGCTCGGCAACGACTCCCCGCCCGACCTGCAGGAGATGTTCGGCATGGGCGATTTCGACCTGCCGGACGAGCCCTATTATACCGAGGGTCACGGCAAGGATTTCTTTTCGCCCAATTTGTGGCCGAAACGCCCGGCCGGGATTCGGACGGCTTTCGAGACCTATTACCGGGCGCTCGGCGGTATCGGCGATGAGCTGATGCGGATCTTCGCTATCGCGCTCGAAATCGACGAGCGTTTCTTCGACGACAAGATCGCACGCTCGATCAGTCATATCCGTTTCAACAAATACATGGCCCAGCCGGAAGCTCCGCTGTCCGGCCAGCTGCGCGCCGGCGCCCATACCGACTACGGAACGCTGACGATCCTCTATGGCGAGGACAGGCCGGGCGGGTTGCAGGCCTTCTCTCCCGATGGCGAGTGGATCGACGTCCGCCCGCCGCCCGGTGCTTTCGTGGTCAATATCGGCGACATGATGGCGCGCTGGACCAACGACCGGTGGGTGTCGACCCTCCATCGCGTGGTCAACCCGCCGCGAAGCGATGACCGGGCCGAACGGCTCTCGATCGCCTTCTTCCACCAGCCGGGCCACGATGTCGAGATCCGCTGCATCGAGACCTGTCACGGCCCCGGCAATCCGATCAGGTACCCGCCGGTGACCTACGGCGACTACCGCTTTGGAAAAGTGCTGAGCAGCCGGATCGACGAGGAAGCGGCGCAATTCGTCTCACAATGACGTCTCGACCGGGCCGGTCGGACATCCAGCCCCGGTCGATATCGACCTGCCGGTCGAGGCCGAGGTCTTCGAGCCGGCTTCGCCCGGTGCGGCGGATGACCGATCCGTCCATGAGAGTTCCCTTTCGCATTCCTCACCGGCGCTCAGGACATCAGATCTATTTCCGTCCCGATCCCCGCCTCCCGGGCACGCCGGTAGATGGACCACGCAAGGGGCATGTCGACGCTCCCCAGCCCGGTCGGTATCGCCATGATCCGATCCTTGTCGCTCCGCCGGCCGGGGCTGCGACCCAGGACGATATCGCCGAAAGAGGCAAAGCTCACCGGCAGGTTCAGATCCGGACGCCGCTGCGCCGCGGCCGCCCTCAGCCCCGCGTCGTTGTCGGCAACCAGCAAATCGACGACCTCGAACGCCTCGTCGTCCCAAGCGGTCAGCACATCGAGAGGTATGGCCAGCATGCCGGGCGTCCACCAGCCGGCCTTGAGCGGCCGCTCCGATCCCTGCGGTATCGACGAAACGACGATATCCATGTCGCGCACCGCCTCTTCCGCGGAGTTCGCCGGGGTGAGGTTCCACGGCCCCTCCTCCGCCATGTCGGCGCAAAATGTCTCCCGGCTTTCACGCGTCCGCGACGCGACGAAGACTTCCGTCAGGGTTGGAAACAGGGCCGACAGCACCCGGAGCGACCACATGCCGAGACCGCCGCATCCGATCAGCCCCAGACGGACCGGGTTCGAGCGCGCGCAATGCCTGGCGGCGACGGCGCCGCATGCCGCCGTCCGGACGAAGGTGATCCACATCCCTTCCATAATTGCCACGGGAAGCCCGTGCTCGGGATCGTTGAGCACGATCAGGCCCGAGGAATCGGGGAATCCGCGTTGGGTATTGCCGGGATAGTAGGAAATCCACTTCATCCCCAGCGCCTTCTCGCCGGCTACCCAAGCGGGCATCGCGTGCAGGAAGCTGTGCGGACGATCGGGGTGAACGCCGGCCTTCACCGGCACCTCGACCTCGCCCCGTCCGTCCATGCGATAGGTCTCTTCGACGATATCGACGATTTCCGCGAGAGACGGGGCCACCGCCTCGATATCGGCGCGACCGAGAAGAAGTTGTCTGGGATACGGCATCGATTATCGCAGGCGTTCAGGCGCAGCGGCATTCCGGCGCGACATGGCCGTCACTCGACCACGAACAGCTCCCAACCCGGGTCGGTGGACAGTATTTCGCAGCCGTGCTCGCGGATGACCACGTGCTCTTCCGGATTCACCAGGCCGTCCGGACTTTCGATCTTGGGCTCCGGGGTCAGCGTCATGCCCACTTGCAGCACGGTCGGGTCGAAGCGGTTGATCGACGGCGGTTCGGTTTCCAGGCCGATGCCGTGCCCGATGCGCTTCGCCGGGTGATCCGAATAGTTTACGAAATCGGTCTTCGCCAGCAGGGACTGCGAGTACTCGAAAATTTCCCGCATGCCGGTTCCCGGGGTCATTCGGTCCATAACCTTGAACAGGATTTCCCACATTCCGTCGTGTTCGCGGCGCTGCCGGTCGCTGGGTGCGCCGAACACCGCCCGGCGGGTGAAATCCATCTGATAGCCCTCGAAACCGCAGCCTCCATCGAGGTAAAGCACGTCGCCGGCCTGAAACGCACCGCCCGGCCCCGTCGCGCCCAGCGCGATCGGCGGACCGGAACCCAGATCCGCGCCCTCGTCCATATAGTAGGTGACGATACGTTTCTGGATCTCGGTCGAGATTATTCCGGTATGAAGCTCTTCCAGGCATCGCTTCCATGCCCGGCCGCCGATGGCGCAGGCCTCGCGCTGTGCCTCGATCTCCCAATCCGACTTGATCGTCCGGCAGCCCCAGGTGACAGGTCCGGACTCGACGAACCGCACGTTGGGCAACTCGTCTTGCAACCGGATGAAATCGGCATACGGGATACCGAGACAGGTATCGCGTCCGAGCTCGATTCCTAAGGTGGCGTTCGAGAGGCCGCGCTCCTCGATAACCGCCCGGATCCCCCAATCCACCCGTTCCTCGGTGTCGAACGGGACCTCGGGATAGATGCGCCGGTCCTCGACCCAGGACGGGTAGGGCCGGCCGTAAAGCCGTGCGAACATGCCGGGCCCCGACCAGGTGACGATCACGGCCTCCCCTTCCAGCGGAAGGACGAACACGTTCGGCCGTTGCTTCATCCACGCGGGCGCCTTCTGACCGCTGAAATAGAAAAAGGTCGTCGGATCGGTCACCACGAGACCGTCGATCCCGCGCTCTCTCATGAGCGCGCGCGCACGCGTTTTCCGGGTCTCGTATTCCGGCGCCGGGACGGCCATGAAACACCTCGTTCGCGCTGTTGTACCCTGCGGAATACCGAGCTTACCCGCCGGCCCTGGCTGTTGTTAGAGCCTCTTTCCCGCCCCGGTGCCCAATGGTAAGGACTTCGCCATGAAAGCGGTCTTTAGCAATGCCTTTGTCATCGACGGGCTGGGAAACGCTTTCCATGGTTTCGTCGTGGTGGAGGGCAGGGAAATCCTGCATGTCGGCCAGGGCGAGCCCCGCACGCCCGCGACCGGGTACGAGGTCCACGATCTCGGGAACATGACCCTGCTGCCCGGGTTTTTCGACTGCCACGTCCACCTGCGATCGGACGGGCTCGCCGATCCGCGTGCGCAGGTTCTGTCCGATACCGATGCGCTTTGCGCGTTGCGGTCCGCGCGCAACGCCAAGCGCACCATCGAAGCCGGGATCACCACGATACGGGATTGCGGCTCCACCAACTTCGTCGATATCTCGGTGCGCGGGGCGGTGGAACAAGGGCTGATCCCCGGTCCCCGCATGGTGCTGTCGGGCAAGATCATCTGCATGACGGGCGGCCATGGATGGAACGTGGGGCAGGAAGCGGACGGCCCCGACGGCGTGCGCAGGGCCGCGCGCGAGCAGCTTCGCGCGGGCGCGGACAACGTCAAGCTGATCGCGACCGGCGGCATCCTCACACCGGGCACCGAAATCGGCAGCGCCCAGCTCACCGTCGACGAACTGCGCGCCGGCGTCGAAGAAGCGAAGAAGGCCGGCGCCATCTCCGCCGCCCATGCGCACGGCGCGACCGGCATAAAGAACGCGGTGCGCGCCGGGATCGATTCGATCGAGCACGGCTACTACCTCGACGACGAAGGGATCGAGCTGATGCTCGAACGCGGCACCTATCTGGTGGCCACGTCGGCCGCGGTCAGGAATGTCGCGTCGCGGGGCATCGAGGACGGCCTGTTGCCGGATGTTCACAGAAAGGCGTGCGAAGCGGTGGACAGCCATGTCGAAAGCTTCGGCAGGGCCTATCGCGCCGGCGTCAAGCTGGCGATGGGAACGGATTCCGGTGTGCCGTTCACCCGTCACGGACGGAATCTCGAAGAGCTGGCGCATCTGGTGGAAATGGGTCTCGGCCCGATGGAGGCGATCGAGGTCTCGACGCTCGGCAGCGCCCGGCTGCTGCGCCTCGACGACCGCCTCGGCAGCATCGAGGAAGGCAAGCTGGCCGACCTCGTGGTGTGCGACGGGGACCCGCTCTCCGACATCTCGATCCTTCAGGACACGAACCGCATCAAGTGGGTGGTCAAGGGCGGCGAGGTGGTCGTTCGCCGCGACGACGCCCGCAAAATCATGGACGCATCGGCGTGCGACGCATCCTCTCCAACGCCCGCATCGTAGACGGGACCGGGCAGGTCCTGTCCCACCGGTTCGTCGTCATCGAAGGCGGGTCCATCGCCGATATCCGGCCGATGTCGGACTTTCCGGACACGTCGGACGGGGAGGTGGTCGACGTTTCGGGCCGCACCGTGATGCCGGGAATGATCGACTGCCACGTGCACCTTTCCATCGACGGCGACGCGGATCCCATCGGACAGGTCGTCGGCGACACCGCGGCGATGTCGGTGCTGAGGATGGCGAGGAATGCCGAACGGACCGTCGCCGCCGGCGTGACGACGGTTCGCGATCTGGGCGCCAAAGACCACATCGACATGTCCTTCAGGCGGGCGCTCGACGAAGGTCTCGCGACAAACGCGCCGCGCCTGATCCTGAGCGGCCGGCCGATAACGATGACGGGAGGCCATTGCTGGCAGTTCGGCCGTCAGGCGGACGGGGTGGACGACGCCCGGCGGGCGGCGCGCGAACAAATCCGCGCCGGCGCGGACTGCGTCAAGCTGATGGCGACGGGCGGTATCCTGACGCAGGGCAACGAGATCGGCGCGGCGCAGCTCGAGGAAGCGGAAATGCGCGCGGCGATCGAGGAGGCGGACAAGGCGGGAAAGCTGACCGCCGTTCACGCGCATGGCGCGTCCGGGATCAAGAACGGCATCCGGGCCGGCGTGCAGAGCGTCGAGCATGCCTACTTCCTCGACGACGAAGGCATCGATCTGATGCTGAAATGCGACGTGTGGCTGGTCCCCACCGCGGCCGCGGTCGATCTGGTGGTCAGAAACGGGATCGAGTCCGGGATTCCGCCCGACGTGGTGGATAAGGCGGAAGCCGCCATCGAGAGTCAGCGCGCGACCTGCGGCCAGGCACTCCGATCGGGCGTCAGGATCGCGATGGGAACCGACGCGGGCACGCCCTGGAACCGCCACGGCGAGAACGCACAGGAGCTGGTCGCGCTGGTCTCTCTGGGGATGAGTCCGATGGACGCGATCCGCGCAACGACGATCCGGGGGGCGGAGCTTCTCGGACTGTCGGACCGGCTGGGCACGGTGGAGATCGGAAAGACGGCCGATCTCGTCTTGGTCGACGGCGATCCGCTGCAAGACATTTCCGTCCTGAGCGTTCCCGAGTGCATTGCAATGGTCATCCAGGACGGCGAAATTGTCGCGCAACGGGGAGAAATCGTACTCTAGCGGCTCGGGCCGTGTCGCGGAGCGACCGACCTTTCGACCGTCACAGCAGGAGAGCCCGTCGGAGATCCGCTATTGCGGCGGCACGCCGCTCCCCGCCTGGGTGCCGGCCGACGCGTAGTCCCGCGGGAGGACGTCCCGGCAGATTGCATCGACGGAAATCCCTCCCGATAGTCCCCGCTATCCTTCGGGGGGGGGGGTGCAATGACACGACAGAGCGACGGATCGGCCGGGCAACGGGGGATGCAAGGCGGCGCTCTGCTGTGGGAAGCCTGGCGGGACGGAAGGCAGATCGACGCCCTGCCGGCCGACTGCCGGCCGGGAACGATCGAAGAGGCCTACGCGGTGCAGGACGGTCTGGCGGCGAGCGCGGGGCTGGCCGTCGCGGGCTACAAGATCGGCGCCACCAATTCCCGCGTGCAGGCGCGTTTTGGCGTGGACGCCCCCTTCTCGGGCCGCGTGTTCGCCGACTTCGTGGGCAAGAGCCCTCTCGACGTGCCACCGGGTCGGGTCAATTTTCATACCATCGAGCCGGAGTTCGACTTCGTCATGGGACGCGCGCTCACCCCCCGTGCCGCGCCCTACACGCGAGAAGAGGTGCGGGACGCGGTCGCCAGCGTCCATCCCGCCATCGAGGTGCCGGATTCCCGCTACACGGACTGGCTTTCGATGACCGCGGAGGACCTGATCGCCGACAACGCGATCGCCGGCTTGCTCTGTCTCGGCCCGGCGGCGGCGGACGGGCTCGACCGCGACCTCGCCCGCCAGGCCGTCGCGGTACGCGTCAACGGCGAGGCGGTGAGCGAAGGCGCCGGAAGCAACGTCCTCGGAGACCCGTGGAACGTCCTGGTCTGGCTCGCCAACCACCTGAGCGCCCGGGAGACCGCCCTGGAGGCAGGCCACCTCGTCACCACGGGCAGCGCGACCGACATCGTCCAATGCCGGCCGGGCGACACCGTGACCGCCGATTTCGGACCGCTGGGCGAGGTCGAGGTCCGGTTCGGGAATGAGGCTTAGATCCTGTCCGTTTCAGATTGAACTGCCGCCGAAGCCGGGGCGCGCCCTTCGATACGGCGCTGTCGCGCCTACTCAGGGTGAGGAGATCTTTGAAATTGAAGAGAAAAACACCTCATCCCGAGTAGGCGCGCCAGCGCCGTATCGAGGGACGCGCCACGGTCACGCCGTGCCCGGCGTTTCCAACCAAGACGGACAGGCCCTGGCCTGGATTCCCCGCTACCGGATTCCGAAGGAGCAGGCTTCGGTCCCGGGAAATGGTCCGGCATGGTAATATCGGCTTGTCCGGGCGGAGACCCGGATGTCGACGCGCTTCAACGGCATGAGGTTTGGAAATGCAGACGAAACCGGTTTGTCTCGTTATCGGCGCCGGCGCCGGCATCGGCGGTCATGTCGGCTCGCGGTTCGCCCGGGCCGGATACCATTCCGTGCTTTGCCGCCGGACCGACACGGAGTGCCTGGCCCGATCGGTCGAGACGATCGAGGACGAAGGCGGCAGCGCTTCCGGCTTTCTGCTCAATGCGGTGCAACCCGGGAGCATCGAGGAGCGCGTCGCGGCCGTCGAGGCGGATATCGGTCCGATCGAAGTCCTGGTCTACAACCTGGGCGCCCAGATCGGCGATCGTTCGCTCGCCGACACCAGCGACAAGGTCTTCGAGATGGGCTGGCGCCTTGCCACGTTCGGCCTGTTTCGCGCCGCGCGCGCGGTTTGCCCGCCGATGCTGGCCCGGGGCTCCGGCACGATCCTCGCGACCTCGGCCACGGCGGCCTTCCGCGGCAACAAGGGCCAGCACAGCCATGCGGCCGCGATGGGCGGGCGGCGCATGCTCTGCCAGTCGCTGAACGCCGAGTTCGGACCCAAGGGCATTCACGTCGCGCATATCCTGATCGACGGTCCGGTCGACGCACCCGATACGCTGGGACGAATGCTCGGTCCCGAAGCCTTCCGGAAACTTCGCGAAACACGCGGTATGGAGCACGACGGCCTGCTGCTGCCGAGCGAAATCGCGGAAACCTACTACCACCTGTCCCGGCAACACCGCTCCGCCTGGACGCATGAGATCGACCTCCGGCCGTTCTCGACGCTGCCCTGGTGGAACACCGAATGAGCGGCCCGGCTCAGCGAGGATCCATGCCGTCGACCGGGCCGGGGTCGGCCATGCCGGGGCCGAAGACCTCCCGGCCGCCGAGGAAGGTGTGCTCGACGCGGATATCCTTCAGCGCGTCCTCCGGGCAGCTCAGCGGGTCGTTGTCCAGCACCGCCATGTCGGCCATCCTGCCCGGCTCCAGCGTTCCCTTGATGTCTTCTTCCCAGGTGACCATGGCGCCGGTCTGACAGATCATGCGCAACGCTTCCTCGCGGGTGAGGTCGCTCTTGCCCAGCGTGCGGCCGGAATCGGCATCGTAGCGGGCCAGCGCCTCCCACATCGTCCACAGCATGGAATAGGGCACGTTGTCCGACGACAGCGCCACCGGGACGCCGGCATCGATCAGGGCGCGGATGGGCATCGCGCGCTCGCCGATCTCGTGCAGGTTGAAGCGGTCCGAGGCCATGTACATGAAATTCGGGGTCACGGTCGCGATTACGCCGAGTTTCTTCATGCGCCGGATCTGATCGGCGCTCGCCTCGATCACATGGATCATCACCCAGCGCCGGTCGCGGATCGGGACCCGGGCGTCGATCGCCTCGTAGGCGCGGAGCACGCGTTCGAGGTCGTAGCAGATCAGGCAGCTCAGCCTGATGCCGAGCCGGGCGGCGTGAACGCCGATCTCGACGAAGCGCTCGTGCGACAGCGAATGGTAGAAATGCCCGGCCCATGCCTCGTAGGGGTAATCCTCGCCGATGATGGCAGCGGCCTGCTCGTTGGCGACGTCGACGCATACGCCTTCGAGACGCAGCATCTCGTCGCCGCTGCCGCGCCCGGAAAGCCGGGTCGCCCATTCGTCCAGGATCCCGGCCAGCCTGCGGTCGTCGACCGAAGCGCCGGGCACGCTGAGCGGCAGGTGAGCCCGGACAACGAGGTCGCCGTCCTCGTGGACCCGGCGATAGGCTTCCAGGATCGCGGGCGTGAGGCCGTGGCCCTCGTAAATGCTCGTCGTGCCGGAAGCGGCGTAGGCGGCGGCCCCCAGCCGGCAACCCGCCACCCGGTCCTCGAACGCGATCCGCGGCGCCTTGCGCATCAGGGTGTACTCGATCACCGAGGCGTAGGAGCGGTCGAGGAACACGCCGTTCGGCTCACCGTCGTCGTCGGTGAGGATCTCGACGTTGTAGGGCGCTTCCGTGTGGCGGTCGATCCCGCAAAGCCGAAGCGCCGCGGAGTTTGCGACCGCCACGAACGGGCGGTGGACCCACCAGCCCCAGGGCACGCGGATATAGACCGGGTTGTCGGGCGAAACCGCGTCGAGATCGTGGCGGGTGGGAAACCGCCCTTCCTCAAGCTGGTCGGGTCGGCTGATATAGGCAAGCTTGGGGGTGCCCATCGGCATGAAGACCGCCCATTCGCCCTTGGGCGTGCGGGCGCAGGCGCTCGCCACCGCGTCCACGATCGCCGCGACCGAGTGCCGCCCCGCCAGGGAGTATCCGCCGCGCGCCTTCAGCCCTTCGCGATCCATGTGGGCGTGGGTGTCGATAAAGCCGGGGCATACCGTGCGTCCGCGCAGATCGACAATCCGCGTGTGGCGACCGCGTCCCGCCAGCACCTCTTCGTCGGAGCCCACCGCGGAGATGCGTCCCGCCGAGGCGCCAACGGCGCTCGCCAGCCGAGACCGGCCGTCCAGGGTGATCGCCTTTCCGCCGTGAAGAATCAGATCGTGTTCGGGAAACATCGCGGCCTCTCCCGTCAAGCGGATGTCAGGATCACGTCGACCCTAAGGACGGCGACGAAACGGGAAAAGCACCGGGCGGCCGGACCTTCCGCCCGATCGCTCCGATGGATCGAATGGCGCCCCTCCGTGGACTACCGGCGGTTCGACATTCACACCCGGCTTAGCGCCGCCTCTATTCCGCCGCTTCGAGCCTGTCCTGGGTGCGCAGCTCGAAGTCGGATGCGTCGTGGCGCTCGTGGAGTTGGTCTTCGAGCGGCCCGTTGATCCGGTTGACCATGCGTCCCCGGATCACCGCATCGCGAGACCCGATCTCCCCGTACCAGCGCACGACGTTCTCGTATTCCTCCGCGGCAAGGAACTCCGCGGCGTCATAGAGCTTGCCCGTCGTCAGCACGCCGTACCACGGCCAGATCGCCATGTCGGCGACGGTGTAGGCATCGCCAGCCACGTAGGGATTGTCCGCCAGCCGCTTGTCGAGCACGTCGAGCTGGCGTTTCACCTCCATGGTGAAGCGGTCGATGGGATATTCCATCTTGTAGGGCGCGTAGGCGTAGAAGTGGCCGAAACCGCCGCCGAGATAGGGTGCCGAGCCCATCTGCCAGAACAGCCACGACAGGCACTCGGCGCGTTCCGACGGGTCCTCGGGCAGGAAAACGCCGAACTTCTCCGCGAGATAGAGCAGGATCGCGCCGGACTCGAAGACGCGGGCGGGCTCGGGCAGGGAGTGGTCGACCAGCGCCGGAATCTTCGAGTTGGGATTGATCGCGACGAACCCGGAGCCGAACTGGTCGCCGTCGCGGATATTGACGACATACGCATCGTATTCCGCGCCGGCATGCCCGGCGGCCAGCAGCTCTTCCAGCATCACGGTGACCTTCACGCCGTTGGGCGTCGCCAGCGAGTAGAGCTGAAGCGGATGATCCCCGCGCGGCAGTTCCTTCTCGTGCGTCGACCCCGAGACCGGGCGGTTTATGGAAGCGAAATGGCCGCCGTTCTCGCGCTCCCATTTCCAGACTTGGGGCGGTTCGTAGGCGGGAGCATCGGTCATGGCTTCGTCCTCGGTCGCGGGGGCGTGTGGGTTGGCCGGGTCTCTTACCGCGCGGCCGCCGTCGGGTAAATCCCGTTTCGACGAAGGGGAAGGCGGATGGACCGCAGTGCGATATCGCTCTTTTGATTTTTGCTGCTCCTGCCGTACCATCGATTCTCGCCCCGGCAGGGTGCCGTGGGGTGGGGGGCTTGTCTGCCGCGTGCAGAGAGCCGAATGGGGAGGACCGTAGATGTCTGCCAGACGAGTGCTGATTTCGTTCGCTGCGGCGCTTGTCGCGGCCACCGGCGTGTTCGCAATGTCCGCGTCCGAGGCGGTCGCGGGATCGAGCCTCAAGATCCTGAGGAGCTGGCCGCCGGTCATCGAGGCCGTGCGGAATATCGAGCAGTATCACAAGCAGGTCGAGAAGGCCGCCGCCGGCGAGCTCAAGCTCTCCCAGGTGGGGCCCGAGGTGGTGCCGCCGTTCGAGCAGCTCAACCCGGTCTCGGCGGGGGTGTTCGACCTCCTGTTCAGCCACGGCGCCTACCACTCCGGCAGCAACGGGCTGCTGATCGGGGTGGACGCCCTCAAGCTCGATCCCAAGAAGCTGCGTGAATCGGGGCTGTTCGACTACATCAGCCAGAACTACGAGAAGCGGCACGGGCTGAAGCTGCTGGCGCTGACGCCGACGGGGCAGGACGGCTACCACATGGTGCTCAAGTCGCTGCCCGACCCGGAGACCGGGATCAAGGGGCGCAAGATCCGCGGCACCTCGACCTACCACCCGCTGATCAAGAAGCTCGGCGGCTCGCCGGTGGTGCTCTCTTTCGGCCAGATCTTCACCGCGCTGGAGAAGGGCGTGGTGGACGGCTATTGCTGGCCGGTCTACGGGCTGCTGGCGACCAAGTTCTACGAGGCGGGCGCCAAATACGTCATGCGACCGACGCTCGGTGTGTCGCGCAGCTTCACGGTGGTCAACGTAAAGGCCTTCAACAAGCTGCCGAAGAAGCTCCAGACCATCCTGGTCGAGGAAGGCAAGAAGGTCGAATACTGGTCGATCAAGTTCTTCGACGACTTCATCGCCAAGGAAGAGAAGCACCTCAAGGCCCTGGGCGTCACCTATCACGACTATCCCGAGAAATTCCGCCCGCATGTGCGCAAGTGGTTCAACGAGGGGGTTCTCGAACTCGTCGTGAAGTACTCCAAGGCGGACGGCCAGAAGTTCGTCGACATGGCCCGGGCGGCGAACATGGTCGCCGAGTAGCCGGGCAAGGCCGGCGCGGGCGGCCGGGCCTCCCCGGCTGCCCGCCCCCGCGCTTGCAGAATGCAACCAGGCATGAGCGCCGCTCTCCGCGTCCACGACCGGATCACCTATGCGCTGTTCGCCATCGGGGTGATCCTGATCGCGCTGATCGGCGTGCTCTATGTCTATGAGGTCGCGTCGCGCTATTTTTTCAACGCGCCCACCGACTGGGGCAACGACACGTCGAGCTTCATGCTCTCGGTCGCCACCTTCCTCTGCATCCCGCAGCTGGTGAAGGACGGCGGGCATGTCGCGGTGACCATCATCTTCCAGTACTCGACGCCCACGGTCGCGCTATGGGTGGCCCGGATCACCGCGATCGCCGGCGCCATCGTCTGCGCGATCGCCGCCTACATGGCGTTCGAGGAGGCGTCGCGGCAGATCGCCAACGACATCCTGACCAATACCACGACCGCGATCCCAAAATGGTGGGTGACGTCGTTCATCCCGTACGGCCTCGCCAACGCCTCGCTCTATTTCGTGCGCACGCTGAACCGCATACCCCAGGCCGGGATCTGAATCGGCGATGGAGTGGTATGTCGTCCTGATCGTCGGCCTGACCCTGCTGCTGGGGCTGTTCCTCAGCGGCGCGCCGATCTTCATCGCCTTCATGATCATCAACGTGGCCGGCACGCTGGTCTATTTCGGTCCGGCGGGCTTCGGCATGTTCGCCAACAGCCTCTACGACACCACCACCTTCCCGACGCTGATCGCGGTGCCCCTGTTCATCCTGATGGGCGAGTTCCTGTTTCGCTCGGGCGCTATGGACGTGCTTTACGACTCGCTCGACAAGCTGGTCGGGCGGTCCCGGCTCAGGCTCTACTACCTCTCCATCGCGCTATCGACCATGTTCGGCGCGCTGTCCGGCGCCGCGATGGGGGTGGTCGCGATGCTCGGCCGGTCCCTGTTCCCGGGGCTGATCGCGCGCGGCTACGACCGGGGGATTTCGACCGGCACGATCCTCGCCGGCGCCAGCCTCGCCCCGATCATCCCGCCCAGCATCCTCGTCATCATCATCGGCAGCCTGGCCCAGGTCTCGATCGCCAGGCTGCTGATCGCCGGCATCGTCCCGGGGCTGATCCTGGCCAGCCTGTTCCTCGCCTACATCATGATCCGGGTGAAACTCGACCCCAGCCGGGCGCCGGCGGTGGCCGACGACATCGGCGACGTCACCTGGCGGGATCGCGGCATCGCGGTGCTCAGGATGATCCCCTTCACCATCATCATCCTGGGCGTGCTCGGGACGATCATGGCGGGGATCGCGACGCCGGAGGAATCGGCGGGCACCGGGGTGCTGGGCACGCTCATCGTGGCCAAGATCTACGGTCGGTTGAATTTCGGGCTGATCCGGGAGGCTTGCGATTCGACGGCGCGGATTACCGCCATGATCCTCGCCATCATGATGAGCTCGAAGATGTTCGGGCAGCTGCTGGCCTTCTCGGGGTCCACCACCGCGCTGGTCGGTTTCATCGGCGACATCGAGGTCAATCGCTGGTTCCTGCTGTTCATCCTGATGGCGGTGCCCTTCCTGCTCTGCCTGTTCATCGACCAGGTGGCGCTGATGCTGGTGGTGATCCCGATCTACATGCCGCTGTTGCAACCGCTCGGCTTCGACCCGATATGGTTCTGGCTCCTGTTCCTCATCAACATCACGCTGGGGGGAATAACGCCGCCGTTCGGCTACACCATGTTCGCCTTCAAGGGGGTCCAGCCAACCGTTCCGATGACGGACATCTACAACGCGTCGTGGCCCTTCGTGTTCATTTTCCTGATCGGAATGCTGATCTTCGCGGCTTTCCCCGGCGTGGTGACCTGGCTGCCCAACTTGCTCTAGGCGCGGGCCCGCGCATTCCGGCGGCGGGTTTCCCGGCCGCTCCACCGTATAGTCCTCCCGTAACGCTCGGCCCGCCGGCACATCGCGGACGCCTTCCAGGACGGACCGCCCTACCGAAAGGATTCCGGAATGTTCGGATGTTTCTTTCCCAATCCCCGCGTCTTCTTCATTTCCGGGGCGGTCTGGGGGCTGGTCGCGGTCCTGTTCTGGTATCTGGTTGCGGCCGGCTGGGGCGATCCCACGGGCCTCGCGGGAATCCTCGGCCTGGAAGAGGAGACCGTCTGGGGCTACATCTACGTCTTCCTCTGCTATGCCGGCTTCGCGATCTTCTGGATGTGGTTCATGCCGCATACATGGTCGCTCTGGTCGGTCGCGGGATCGTCGCTGATCGTGTTCGTCACCTGGTTCCAGGTCCAGCTGGACGTGATGATCAACCAGTGGTTCGGCAGCTTCTACGACATGATCCAGAAGGCGCTCGCCAAGCCGGGCGCGGTGACGATCGAGGAGTATTACGCGCAGCTCGCTACGTTCCTCATCATCGCGATGGTCTTCATCGTCACCGCCGTCCTCAACGCCTTCTTCACCAGCCACTTCGTGTTCCGCTGGCGCACGGCGATGAACGACCGCTATGTCGCCCTGTGGCAGCAGGTGCGGCACATCGAGGGCGCCTCGCAGCGTGTACAGGAAGACACGATGCGGTTCGCCGGCATCATGGAATCGCTCGGCGTCAGGTTCATCGACGCGGTGATGACGCTGATCGCCTTCCTTCCGATCCTGTGGGGGCTTTCGGCTCACATCAAGGAAATCCCGGTCGTCGGCGAGATCGCCTACGCGCTGGTCTGGGTCGCCATTCTCTGGTCGGTTTTCGGGACCGGAATCCTCGCGCTCGCCGGATACCGCCTGCCGGGGCTCGAGTTCCGGAACCAGCGGGTCGAGGCCGCCTTCCGCAAGGAGCTGGTCATCGGCGAGGACCGCGAGGACCGGGCGCAGCCTCCGACGCTGGGTGAGCTTTTCGCCAATGTCCGGCGCAACTATTTCCGCCTCTATCTCAACTATCTCTACTTCAACGTCGTCCGCTACGGATACCTGCAGGCCGGTGTGATCCTGCCCTATATCGCGCTCGGTCCGACGATCGTCTCGGCGGCCGTGACGCTGGGGGTGATGCAGCAGATCATCCGCGCCTTCGGCAGGGTGGAGAATTCGTTCCAGTTCCTCGTCAACTCGTGGACGACGATCGTCGAGCTGATGTCGATCTACAAGCGTCTGGCCGCTTTCGAGCGCGCGATCGCCGGCGACGACCAGGCCGCGATCGAGTTCGAAACCGGTCCGCGGCTACCCACGGGCTAGATCGAGGAGGCAAGCTCACACCAGACCCGCCTTCTCGCGCTCCCGCTCGCGCAGGTCGCGGCGGCGGATCTTGCCGGTGGCGGTCATCGGCAACTCGTCGACGAACTCGACCGCGCGGGGATACTCGTGTGCCGAGAGACGGTCGCGGACGTGGGCGCCGAGCGCGGCTTCCAGATCCTCCGCGGCCGCCTCGCCCTCGCGCAGGACCACGAACGCCTTCACGATCTCGCCGCGCAGTGGATCCGGCACGCCGACCGCGGCCGCCATCGCTACCGCCTCGTGGCCCATCAGGCATTCCTCGATCTCACCCGGCCCGATACGGTAGCCGGCCGAGGAAATCACGTCGTCCTCGCGCCCGACGAAGCGGAACGTCCCCTCCTCGTCCCGGACGCCGAGATCGCCGGTGAGCAGCCAGCCGCCGCTGAACTTCGCCGCCGTCGCTTCCTCGTTGCGCCAGTAGCGGAGGAACATCACCGGATCCGGACGGCGCACCGCTATCTCTCCGGTTTCTCCGGGCGGTAACGCGCGGCCTTCGCCGTCAACGACAGCAACCTCGTGCCCGGGGATCGGACGACCCAGCCAGCCGGGCCGGACCGGAAACAGACCGGCGCAATTGCCCAGCACCAGGTTGCATTCGGTCTGGCCGTAAAACTCGTTGATCGTCAGCCCGAACACCTCCTTCCCCCAGCCGAGAAGCTCCTCGCCGACGCTCTCCCCGCCGCTGCCCACGCTGCGCAGATCGAGGCCGGGCGGGCGACAAGCGGGGTCCGAGACCTGCCGCATCATCTTGAGCGCCGTCGGCGGCAGGAAGGCGTTGCGCACGCGGTGGCGGGCGAGCGTGGCGAAAGCCTCCTCGGGGTCGAACTTGCCCGGGGGGTGGACCAGAACCGGAACGCCCGCCGCCCAGGCCGGCAGCAGCACGTCCAGCAGACCGCCGGCCCAGGCCCAATCCGCCGGTGTCCAGAACAGGTCTCCCGGTTGCGGAAAGAACTCGTGCGGCAGGGCGACGCCCGGAAGGTGCCCGGGAAGCACCCGGTGGCCGTGCAGCGCACCCTTGGGCGGTCCGGTGGTGCCCGACGTGTACATCAGCAACGCGGGGTCGTCCGGTCCGGTCGCGGCGGTCTCGAACCGGTCGGAGCCGCGCTCCAGCAGGTCCCACAGGTCTTCGGCAATCACCTTTGAAAGATCGGGCAGGTCCAGCGCCGCGGTCTTCTCCCGGCCTTGCGTGTCGGTAATCAGCACCTTCGCGCCGGAATCTCGCAGCCGGTGTTCGAGCGCATCGGCACCGAACAGGGTGAACAGCGGCAAGGCGACCGCGCCCAGCTTGTAGGCCGCGAGATGGGCGAGCCCGGTCTCCACGTTCTGGCCCAGCAGCACCGCGACCCGGTCTCCACGTCGGACGCCGCCCGCCGCGAGCGCGTTGGCGAGCCGGTTCGAAAGCCGGGAGAGTTCGAGAAACGACCACTCGCGGGGTTCGCCGCCCGCCGGGTCGGGACAGATCAGCGCCGGGCGGGCGCCGCCGACATGGCGCTCGCAGACATGCTCGGCGATGTTGTAGCGGGGCGGCAGCCGCCAGCGGAACGCCGCCCTCACCTCCTCCCAGGTGTCGCGGCGTTCGACGATCATGCCGGCAGGGGTTACCGCCGCCGCTCTTCCAGCCGACCGCCGCCGAACAGCGTCGGGAGGTAGCGTGGCGCCTCGATGGCGTCCTGGAAACGGCGCTTGGTCGCCACCGGGTCGAATCCGGCCGGCGGGATCACGACCTCCGGGTCGGGCGCGGTGGCGAGCGCGAGAAGCGACGGGCCGGGACCTTCAAGGGCTTCGGCGAGCGCGGGCCCCAGGGCCTCCGCCGTTTCGATATTGCGCACGTTCTTCAACCCCGCGGCCCGGCCGAGCGCGGCGAAATCGAGTTCAGCGTTGGTCAAGGCCTGCCCGCCGGAGGCCGCATGCACTCCGTTCTGGATCAGCAACACGGTCAGATTCGCGGGAGCGGCCGCGCCGACGGTTATCAGCCCTCCCATATGCATGAGCAGCCCGCCGTCGCCCTCGACCACGACGACCCGGCGGTCGGGCCGCGCGACCGCCAGCCCGAGCGCCAGCGGAAGAGCGAGTCCCATCGCATCCTCGACATAGAAGTTCTCGGGCCGGTCGCGGATCGCCGCCCACAGATAGGATGCGTTGCCGAGCGAGGTGACGACCAATGGTTCGGGCGGCAGCGTGTCGGCCATCGCACGAAAATAGGCCTCGCGCGTCGTCGCCGGTCCCGTCACCACTGCACATCCTCGCGGCCCAGCAGCAGGACGAACGGGCAGGACGCCTCTTCCGCATAGGTCGCCGCCTGCTCCACTTGCGGTCCGATCGGGCGATTGCCGTCGGCGACGGAATACCCAAGGCCGAGACCGCGCAGTACGGGCTCGGTCGCCCGGCCCTTGGGCACGTGATAGAAGACGGGATCCGCCGGTGTGCCCCGATAGGACGCCAGGATGAGCAAGGGAAACTGGTAGCGCTGGGCGAGGCAGACCATGCCCGCGCCCATGCTCAGCAACCCGACATTCTGGATCACCAGCGCGGTGCGCGCGCCGCCGAGCCGCGCCCCGCAGGAAATCGCGAGCGCTTCCTCCTCATGGGTCGCTCGAACGAGGGAAATCCACGGCGCCTGTTCGATCCTGACCAGGAACTCGCCGAGCCAGCCGTCCGGCACGGTCACCGCGACGGTCATGCCGATGCGCTCGAGCGTCTCAAGGATTTCCGACGGGCGGTGAACGGCGTCCATTCCGCTACAAGACAACCGGCGGGAAGTGTCGTCAAGCCAACATGCAGGACCGGCCGGCCGGGAAATGGCTTGCTGACGCGAATTCGGCGGCACTACACTTCAACCGTTACATAAACGACCCTACGGGCATGCGGTCGAAAACGCGATTCGCCGTGGCAGGCCGCACCGGCGCGGGTCACAGGGAGGGGATGTCCAATGAAACATGCCAAGCGTATCGCGGGCGCGATCGGAACCGGCCTGCTTGCTCTCGCTATCGTGGCGGTCGGCGGTGCCGAGCTCCGCGCCGCGCCGGCCAAGCTGACCATGGTCGGATCCTGGCCGCCCAAGGTGTCGTCGGCGGCCGATATCGGCATCAAGTACCTGGAGACGGCGAACAAGCTCGGCACGGGCAAGGTGGAGATCACTTTCAAGGGATCGCGCGACGTGGTGCCCACGTTCGATCAGCCCGAGGCGCTGGTCCGCGGTCTGTTCGACGTCTGGTACGGCGCGCCGAACTACTGGGCCGGCGTCGTCCCGGGCGGCTATTTCTTCGAGCTGTCGCCCTACGACGTGCCGGACAAGGGACCGGGCAGCGATCTCTACAACTTCATCGTCAAGATGTACGAGAAGAAGGGCGTTCGCTACATCGGCCATTTCTGCGGCGAGCCGAGCACCGGCAACCATTTCATGTACACGCAAAAGAAGATCTCGGGCATCGCGGATCTCAAGGGGCGGAAAATCCGCGTACCGCCGCTGACCCGCTTTTTCGTGAAGCAGATCGGCGCGGAGCCGGTAACCCTGCCGCCGAGCGAGGTCTATCTGGCGTTGGAGCGCGGCACGGTGGAGGGCTTCACCTGGCCCTACTATGACGGCTTCACCGCCTTCGGATGGCACAAGATTTCGAAGTTCGTCATCTCCCATCCGCTTTACCGCGACGGCGTGAGCATCATGATGAACCTCGCCAAGTGGAATAAGCTGTCGGGCGATGCCAAGAAGGTCATGCTCGACGCCGTGGGCCCGGTCCAGGGATGGACGGCGGGCTGGGTGTCGGCCTTCCAGGCGCAGCAGCTCAAGGCGATGCTGAAGGGCGGCATGAAGCTGGTGACGTTCTCCGACAAGGAGGCCGCGCAGTGGGAGACCACCGCCAACGAGGCGCTCTGGGCCCAGTTCAAGTCCGTGATGAGCGCGGACGAGTACGCAACCGCCCGGCGCCTTCTGGGATACAACTAGGCGTCGAACGGTGAGTCGGCGGGCCGGCGCTTTGCGCCGGCCCGCGGCCGCGCAGCGACTCCCGCGCGGGAGGTCCGAATGAGCGCCGACGTTCCGACGGAGACCGATGTCTACGCCGGGACCGGCCTGCCGGAGCTGGGCTTTCGGAACTATTGGTACCCCGCCCTCGCGGCGTGGCGCCTGCGCCGGCGGCCTCGGGCGGTCAGGCTGCTGGGCGAGGACGTGGTTCTCTTTCGCGACAAGGGCGAAATATACGCCCTCAGGGATCGGTGCGCGCACCGCGGCGCGCGGCTTTCGCAGGGGAAGTGCCTGTATCCGGGCACGGCTACGCTGACCTGCCCCTATCATGGCTGGACTTACTCGGGCGAGACGGGCGGCTGCGTCGCCAAGCTCATGGAAGGCCCCGACACCGCCATCCCCGCGGAGGCGAAGGTAAAATCCTACCCGGTTCGCGAGCATCGCGGAGTGATCTGGCTTTTCGTCGGCGACATGGACGCCGTGCCGCTGGAGGAAGACCTGCCGGAGTGCCTGACCGATACCGATGAGTGGCACACGATTTCGACCTGGCGGACCTATCGCTGCAGCTGGCGGGTCCTGAACGACAATCTGTGCTACGACCTGCACGCGCCCTTTGTGCACAGGAACTCGCCCGAGCTGGTCTTGCAGCCGGTTTTCCCCTTCGCCAGCCGAATCGCGACGACCCCGCTGGAGGACTCCAAAGGGCTCGGCTACACCGCGCGCGAGGGCATAACCGAAGCCCGCTTTCCCGGGCTGGGAGATTTCCCGCCGCCCCGGGAGGCGTTTTGGCGCAGGCTGAAACCCCGCGGACGCGGCAAGGAAATGGATCCGAAGACATCGCGGGCGGCAAGCCGATACGGCATCGAGTACCGGCACATGTCCCGCCTGCCGGCGGTGACGCTGGTGGGTCGGCCGGCGGGAGACTATTTCATGTGCCGCTGGGTAACGCCCGTGGACGCGGAGACGACGCTGTTCTACTCGTTTAACGCCTTCCGCCGCCGTCATGCCCTGGGGACGCTGCTGGACCGGATCGGCTGGACGCTGTGGCAATCGTGGGTCCATGACTGGGTGTTTTCGGACCAGGACAAGAGAATCGTCGAGGGCGTGCGTTCGAATGCCGAGCAATTGTCGATCAGCGATGCCGGCGTTGTCGCCTGGCGAAAATTCATGGTGGAAAATGCACGCCGTCCCGCCGCCGCGGATGGCGAAGGCGAGGATGAGCCGGCCGACTTGAAGCTGGAAACGGCCGCGGAATAGACAGCCGCCCGCGAAAGTCCCTACGATATTGTCCTGGAGGGAAATCCATCTCGTGGACCGCACACCAAGTCGTTGACCGTTGACCGACAGCATCCCTGACGGGCGGGGGACGGACGCGCGCGGCTCACGCGCGGTGCGGGTCTTCGACCTGATCGTGGATGGCGGCGCGATACTGGCCGCGGTGCTCATGGTCGCGGTCATGCTGACCACGACCGTCAAGGTCGTTTTCCGCTATGGCCTTCGCGAAGGCCTGATCGGGATCGACCAGATCAGCGGCACCATGCTGCTCTACATAACATTTCTCGGCGCCGCCTGGGTTCTCCGCCGGGAAGAGCATGTCACGCTCGATCTCCTCGTCGGCCGTATCGGACCCGAAATCCGGCGGCAGCTGTTGATCTGGGGGTCGGTCGCGGGCGCGCTGGTTTGTCTCGTTATCGCGGGTTTCGGGGCTTTCGAGACCGTCACGTCGTGGCAGAGGGGGATCCGTATCCCGGCCGAACTCGAGATGCCGCGCGCCATCAACCTGGTGGCGATCCCGGTCGGCTGCCTGTTCCTCGGCCTCCAGTTCGTGCGCCGCGCGTGGCGCCATTGGCGGCGGGCCCCAATCGCCCCGCCGGCGGTCGCGGGTTGAGCCGCGATGGAGTGGTGGTTCTACCTTCTGTGCTTTTTCGGCGGCCTCGGCGTCCTGCTGCTCATCGGCCTGCCGGTGGCTGTCGCCTTCATGCTGGTCAACCTGATCGGCGTCTACGTGTTCTGGGGCGGCGCCATCGGGCTCAACCAGCTCATCCTCTCCATAGACAGCTCGGTCTCGACCTTCGTCCTGGTGCCGCTTCCCATGTTCATCCTCATGGGAACGGTGATGTTCCATTCCGGCGTCGCGTTCAAGATGATCGACGTGCTCGACCAGTGGCTGGGCCGCATCGCGGGGCGGCTCGCGGTTCTCGCGGTCGGCGCCGGGGCGCTGTTCGCGACGCTCACCGGCGTTGCGATGGGGAGCGTCGCCATGCTGGGGTCGACGCTGTCGCCCGACATGGAACGGCGCGGCTATGCGAAATCGATGTCGCTCGGCCCGATCCTCGCGAGCGGCAGCCTCGCGATCATGATCCCGCCGAGCGCGCTCGCCGTCATCCTGGCGAGCCTCGGCCGGTTCTCGGTCGGCAAGCTGCTGATCGCCATCATCGTGCCGGGCCTGCTGCTGGCGCTGATCTATGTCGCCTACATCGTCATCCGTTGCCACCTGCAGCCATCGCTCGCGCCGCCCTATACCGTGGAGCCGACCCCGCTGCCGCGCCGGCTCGTCGATTCCGCGCGCTACGTTTTGCCGCCGGTTTCGATAATTCTGCTTGTTATCGGCACGATTTTCCTCGGCATCGCCACCCCGACCGAGGCCGCGGCGGTCGGCGCGCTCCTGAGCTTCGCGGTGGCCGCGCTATACGGACGGCTGACCTGGGAGGTGACGAAGAAAGCCGTCGGCTCGGCGACCTCGCTATCGGTGATGGTGCTGCTGATCCTCACGGGCTCGGCCGCCTTCGGACAGTTGCTCGCCTTTTCCGGCGTCACCCCTGCGATCACCCGCCTCGCCACGGACCTGCCGGTCCACCCGATCGTCATCCTGATCCTGATGCAGCTCGCGGTGATCTTCCTCGGCATGTTCATCGAGCAGACGTCGATCGTCATGGTGACGATCCCGATCTTCATGCCGATCGTCGCCGCGATGGGTTGGGATCCGGTCTGGTTCGGCGCGATCATGGTGCTCAACCTGGAGATGGCGACCATCTCGCCGCCCTTCGGCCTGTCGCTGTTCGTGATGAAGGGAATCGCGTCGCCCAGCACGACGATGAACGATGTCTACCGCGCGGCGCTCCCCTTCGTCGGGCTGAACCTGATCGTCATGGCGGTGATGATCGCTTTTCCGGGAACCGTGCTCTGGCTCCCCGGGCTGATGGATTGAACGGCGCCGGTCAGCCGCCGGGGAACCCGTAGAAATCCAGCGTATTGCTCCAGAGGATCCGCCGCCGGTCGCTCTCGTCGAGGGGGGCCGCGTCAATAAATTCGTTCACCGGTCCGGCACCGGAATCGAAATGCGGGTAGTCGGTCGCGAACAGGATCTTGCGGGCGCCCAGCCCCTCGACCGCGAGGGGGATCGTGGGGTCTCCCGGGTCGCATGTCACGACGCATTGACGCTGGAAATAATCGCTCGGGCGCATGGCGAGCCCTTCCATGTACCCGCCGAGCCTCGGGTGCTCGAAATGGTCGTCGAGGCGGGAGAGCCAGTAGGGCGCCCATGAACACCCCGCTTCGAAAAAGCCGACCTTGAGCGTCGGATACCGCTCCAGCACGCCGCCGCAGATCAGCGCCATCATCGCCATCATCTGCTCGAAGGGATGCGAGATGACGTGATGGAAGACATAGCTTTCGGGTTGCATCATCCCGCCATAGCGGTCGCCGCCCGCGGTCGACGGATCCCCCGTCGATTCGTGCACGACCAGCGGCACTCCTAGCTCCTCGACGGCGGCGTAGAGCGGCTCCCGGTCGGGATGGTCGAGCCGCTTTCCGTCGACCGGGTTCGGTCGGATCGTAACGGCCACGGCGCCGAGATCGACGACCGCGCGCCGCGCTTCACGGACCGCTTCGTCGATGTCGTGCAGCGCCACGGGAGCCGCGAATTTCAGGCGGTCGGGAAAGCTGCCGCACCAGTCGGCCATCCAGCTGTTGTAGGCGCGCATCGTCGCCTGGCTGAACGCCGGTTCCAGATAGCCCGCCACAAGGGCGGCTGACGGGTAGAGCACCGCGAGCCGGATTCGTTCCTTGTCGAGGACCTTGATGCGGTTTTCCGGCGGCATCGGCTTGCGCACCGAGATTTCTTTCGGAAAGGGCGGGTGTTCCTCGCCGTCGACCACGAACCGGCGGTTCCTGTCGGCGTTGAGCGCCCATCCGGGTGTGCGCCCGCGAAAGGCGGGCTCCAGATAGTCGCTGAACATCGAGTCCTCTTCATGGACGTGCCCATCCGCGTCGACGGCGAGGTATTCCGCCGTTGCGCGATGTTCCTTCCCGGGTGCCGTGGAGGCGTCCGTCATGATCCTGTTTCCCTTCCGGCTTTGAAGGCGCGCCGGGCAAGGTTAACCGACGCACTGCCCATCGGGCAGCGATTTGCGCGATGTACGCGACGGCCCCCGACCTGGGTATTGCTCCAGGCTATCGAGCCGATCCGAAAACGATATGAGGCAAAGCGGCCGGAAATTCCCACATCGATAACGCAACCGTGCGTTCCGCTCCCTGGAAAAGAGGCCCGGTACCATGTTCGAAAAGCGAAGCGACCTGATCAAGTTCCTGACGGTCGCGGAAACGGGCAAGATCCTTGCGGCGGCGGACCGGCTGGCCATCACGCAGCCGGCGCTGTCCCGGGTGATCGCCAAGCTGGAGGACCAGTTCGGGGGGCGGCTCTTCGAGCGCATCCCGACGGGCGTCCGGCTCACCGAGCTCGGGACCATGGTCGCCGGCCTCGCCCGCGAAATTCTGCGTGAAATCGAGATCGCGGAGGGCAAGGTCCACGACGCCGTTTCCGGCCGCACGGGCTGTCTGCGGATTACGGCGGGGCCAACCTGGATGTGCGCGGTCTTGCCTGAAACGATCGCGAGGTTCCACGAAACGTATCCCGGTATCGAGTTGAAATTGCGCACGGCGAGCGCGAGCGAAGGCATTCGCCGGCTGACCGACGGCGAAAGCGACCTGCATTGCGGAGGCGTCGATGTCCATCACCCGTTTCCCCCTTTTCTGGGGTGTCGGGGCTTCCTGAAGGTCACATCGGGCATCGTCGCCCACAGGAATCACCCGCTCCATGGCGGGGCCGTGGCACTTCAGGATCTCGCGGACTATCCGTGGATCGATTATGACGGACCCGCTCCGCAGCTCTCCGCCGGCGGAATCGATCGGCCGTCCGTCGCCAGGGCCATGGACGATCTCTACCGGCGGACGAGCAAACGGGTAAAGACCATCGTCCGTGCGGGGGCGGTCGGGCTGTTCATGCTGGGATCGGGCCCCTACCTCTCATGGCTACCCTTGCAGTTCCTCGAAAGCATACGGGAGCCGGAGCTCAAGCCCCTGCGCGTGGAGCTGGGCCAGTACAGCTATCGGACAGGGATCGTTTGGCGCCGTTCGGCCGAGGGACTGGCACCGTTCCAACACTTGCGGGAGATCGTGAAACAGGTCGCTTCGGACCGGGCGCGCCGATAACCGGCGAATGTGGAGAGGCCGGAGTCTTTCACAAACGCCATCGGAGAAGGAAGCGTTCCGCCCGGGCGATCAACCAGTTCACGGTCAGTCCCACGATTGACAGGATCACGACGCCGGCGATCAATTCGTCGATGGCCATCAGGCTGCCGGCGAGCAGGATATAGGCGCCGACCCCGAATTCGGCCCCGATCATCTCCGCCGCGACCAGAAGGACTATGGCGATTGCCGCGGAAATCCGAAATCCGGGCAGGATGGCCGGCAGCGCGCCGGGCAGGATGATCTTGCGCACGATCGACGACCAGGAAAGCCCGAAGGATTGGCCCATCCGGATCAGGCTCCGGTCGACATTGTCCACGCCTCCGTATGTCGCGATCACGGTGGGGAAGAAGGTGCCGAAGAGTATGGTCGCGATCTTCGAGCCCTCGCCGATCCCGAACCAGATCACGAAGAGGGGCAGAAGGGCGATCTTCGGAATCGGAAAGATCGCGGCGACTATCGGCGCCATCCCGGCCCGGGCCAGCGAAAACAAACCGATGGAGACGCCGACGGCGATGCCGAACACGGTTCCCAGCGTCCAGCCGACCAGCAGCCGTTGCAGGGACGCACTCAGGTGCTTCCAGAGAAGCCCGGTTTCGAACAGGTGGGCCAAGGCGGCCAGGGCCTCCGACGGGGCCGGCAGGATCAGCGGCGGGATCAGGCCGGTGCGGGATCCGGTTTCCCAGATCCCGACGATGGCGAGGAAGACCAGAGGCCCCACCGCGCCCAGCGGCCGCGGCATGAAACCGCCGCCCCGGAACGACACCGGGCGGCCCGCCCTTTCGGTTTCAGCCATCGACCAGCTCCAGTTCCGCGGCCTGGGCCTCGTCCCGGATCAGCCGCCAGAGGTGCCGCCGATGGGTCTCCAGCTCCGCCGCGTGCCCGGCCCGCGCGTCCAGCGGCAGGTCGATCTCGAGAATCTCGCGGATCGCGCCGGGGCGACGCGAGAGGACCACGACCCGATGGCCCAGACGGACCGCTTCGTGGAGATTGTGGGTGATATAGACGGCGGAAAACCGCTCGCGCGTCCACAGGTCGATCAGGTCGTCCAACAGCAGTTCGCGGGTCTGGGCATCCAGTGCCGACAGCGGCTCGTCCATCAACAGGAAGGCCGGCGAAACGGCGAGCGCCCGGGCGATCGCGACGCGCTGCTTCATGCCGCCGGAGAGTTGCCGCGGGAACGCGTTGCCGAATTCCGAGAGCCGGGTGCGGGACAGCACATCGTCGACGATCCGCGCGGTTTCGCTTCGCGCAAAATCATGGTCTTCCAGCACGAGCCGTACGTTGCCCTCGACCGTGCGCCAGGGCAGCAGCGCGAAGTCCTGGAATATATAGGTCAGCGGGTTGAGGGAATCCTCCGGCGGTTCGCCGATCTGGATCACGCTGCCCCGGTCGGGAAGTTCCAGACCGCCGATCAGCCGGAGAAGGGTCGATTTGCCGCATCCCGACGGACCGACGATACAGACGACCCGCCCCGCCGGGATATCGAGATCGATGCCCCGCAGCACCTCGATATCGCCGTAGCCGTGGTGCAGGCCGTCGAGGCGTAACTCCATGCCGCGTCGTCCCCCGACAGCTCAGCCGGATCCGAAATGAGGAAAATGTTCGGCGCGGAACGACGACCATCCCACCGCGCCCTCGGCGGAATCGTCGTTCACGATCATTTCGAACACCGTTTCGCCCGGCGACCCCGGCGTGATCTCGATCAGCCGCGACAGGCAGTGGCCTTCATAGACCTTTCCGGACGGCACGCCGTCGACGGTGCAGACCCCGCCATAGGTGACGAACGTGTTGCCGGTCTCCGGCAGGCGGAACGCGCCGCTCTGATAGGTCGAATAGATGCGGTCGTGCTGCGGCCCTCGCGACCACACCTGCCGTACGGTCCGGGTCTCCCGGTCTACGGCGAACTCGACCGCCCGGCTGTAGCAATCGGCGCCGTCCATCCTGGCGTCGGGCGGCGTGGCGCGCTCGTTGCCGTTGTCGAAACACATGACGGTGCCGGCGGGAGTCACCGAGCAGTCGTGCTGGTGGTACTGCCATTCGAGGCCGTCCGCTGGCTTCAGCAGCTTTTCGGACCACGGCGCCCGCCAGTTGGCGTGGGTGCCGAGAATCCAGTCGAGCGCGCCGCTCTCCCGGTCGATCCGGATCAGGCAATCCTGATGGCGCGCCGAAGCGACGATCCCGCCGCCGTCCCAGGCGAGTCCGTTCACATGGCTCCAGTCGCAGGTGCCGGGATAGCCGCGGCGCACCCAGTAGGCGGCGCGGCTGCCATAGCAGACGCGCCGCGGATCGAGCAGATCCAGCAGCCGGTACTCGTTGACGACCGAGCCGTCGCGCGCGAATTCGACGATCACGTCGCCGACCACGCGCGCCGTCTCGGTCTCGCCGCCTGGGTCTTCCTCCCTGACCGGGAATCCCTCGATATCGCGGATCTCCATGCTGCATACGGCGATGTTCCCGGAAGGCAGCTCGATGACGGCGTGATGAAACATGCCGGTCGCCACGGGGATCGCGCCGGCAGGCGGGGTTTTGTCCTTCCAGCGGCCCTCGGCGTACCATTCGGCGACGGTGTCGCCCAGATGGTCGATTTCGCAGACCCGCCCGTCGGCGACAAAGAGGATGTTGCCGTTGGCCAGCCGGCGCACGTCGCCCACCGCCTCGTCGATCCGGTAGTACCAGACGATCTCGCCCGCGCGGTCGACGGCGACGATGACGCCGTAATCGGCGAGGTGCTCGGAGGCCGGCGAATGCCGGATGTTGAACAGCATGACGCCGGGCTCACGCTTCTCCGGCACGCAGGTCGTCACCTCGAAGGGCGGGAAATCGTCGGGGAGCGGCGGCGCCGTGACCGACAAAGGCGCGGAAGGCGCGATCCGGTTCCCCTCCGCGTCCTCGGCGGCGACGCGAACGGTGCAGGTCTCGCCCGGGTGCATGCCGACCAGCGGCACCCGGTGTCGGGTACGCGCACCGTCGCCGCAGCGCGCCCGCCACCCCCGGTCCCCACCCGACATCTCCACCGAGGCCCGTGACGGCGTGTCGGTGGCGAATTCGAGCACGGCCGCCGCGGGCACCCTCGGATTGGGATTGGCCGAAATGTTCGGTTCGGATGTGAATTTCATGCTTGCCTCTATGGCCCCGTCCGCGACCCGCGCCGCTCCCGAATTCTCATGGATGCGCCGGTCGATCGTCAGCCGGCGACGATATCGTCGATCAGCGCCGCATAGATGTCCCTGGCTTCGGCGCCGAAACAGGCGAACGCCACCTTGCGGAGCGCGCCGCCAGCTTCAAGGTGCCTCACGGTCTCGGTCACCGCAATGCGGGTCGCGCGCTCCAGGGGGTAGCCGTAGACTCCCGTGCTTATCGCCGGAAACGCGATAGTCGCGATTCCATTCCCCGTGGCGATTTCGAAACAGCGGCGATAGCAGTTCGCCAGGAGATCGGGTTCGCCGCGGTCGCCGCCCTGCCAGACCGGCCCGACGGTGTGAATCACGAAGCGCGCCGGAAGGTCGTAGGCACCGGTCAGCCTTGCATCGCCCGTTTCGCAGCCGCCGAGCGCGCGGCATTCCTCAAGGAGCCGGGGACCGGCCGCGCGGTGGATGGCGCCGTCGACGCCTCCCCCGCCCAACAGGGCGTTGTTGGCGGCATTCACGATGGCGTCGACAACAAGCGTCGTGATGTCGCCCTCGAAGACCTCGATCCGCTCGCGCATTCCGCCGGCAGCCCGGTCCTCCTACACCTATTCCGCCGCGTAAAGCAGGCGCTCGGGCGAACGGTCCTCGATATACTGGGCGAGATCCCAGCGATCGACCTGCTCGAATATCTCCTCGATGAGCCCGTCCGGAAGCTGGGCGCTGACGAAACGCTCGCCGCGGCTGAATCGCGAGAAATCCCAGTCGCGGTCCGCGAAGGACTCGGGAATGCAGTGGCGCCAGGCCGGCAGGTATTTCGCGGCGTCCGCCTCGATAAGCCGCTCCGCCCGGGCGAGCGCATCGATGTAGCCCCGTACCGCCGCGCGGGGCATGGTTTCGGGGACCCACCAGATGGTCATGAACTCGTCTTCGATGATTGCGCGCATCCCGAGCTGCTTCGCCATGTCGATCTGCGGGGGAAGCAGGCTCGTCGCTTCCACTTCGCCCGAGATCAGGGCTTCCAGGCGCGCCGAAAAGCCGCCGACATTGAGGCAGTTTATCCGGTCGAGCGGGAGATATTTTTCCAGCCGGTACGGCACGTTGAAATGGCTGCCGGCGCGCATTCCCACCGCGATCGGCACGTCCGCCAGATCCTCCGGTGTCCGGATGGCCGAATCGGGACGAACGAAGATCCCCCAGGGCGATACGCCGTAGCAGTCGCGCACGGCCTTGCCCATGCCGGAGGCCGCGTTGCTGACCGTTCCCCACTGGCAGGCGCATTGGATGAGGTTGTCGGCGCCGTTCTGCGCGAACGGCCGGTCCTGGGGACGCTCGAAATAGTCCAGCCCCTTCCAGCTTGCCTGGGTGCCGCGGAACACCTGCATGTCGAATTCGACGTCGAGGCCCTCGTCGCGGAAGAAGCCTTCCTCCATGGCGACGAATTCGTTGATTCCCATGCCCTTGGGCGCCACCCGGACGGGTATCGGTTCAGACATCGCTCGATCCTTCCATGGTTCCCGGCGGAAACCGGCCGGGGCATCGTCCCCGGCCGGGATCCGTTCGCAGGCTACGCTATTGCTTGTTGAGCCTCATCATCGTGGCCTTGTGCTTCTCGGCCGCGGCCGCGCGGGTCTTTTCCGCCGCCGCCTTGATGAGGTTGTACATGGGAGCGATCTTCGGATTGCTGCCCAGAATCTTGTCGCCGAGCGGCTTCGCGCGGCGGAAGAACTCCTTGCGGTCGGCATCGGAGAAATCGATGACCTCGCCGCCCTCCTTGACCCACTGCTTCTCCCAATGGTGGGTGATCTCAATCGCGACCTCGACCGTCGGATCGGTGAGTTTCGCGCTTTCTTCCCAGATCGCGGTCTGCAGATCCTTGGGCAGCTTCTTCATCACCGCCAGGCTGGCATAGGCGCCGACCGGGATATAGCCGCCGGCGGTCCGCGTCAGGTACTTCGCCACGGTGTAGAACTTGGACGGTCCCATGACGATGATCGCGCTGCGCGCGCCGTCGACGACCCGCTTCTGGATCGACGGGACGACCTGCGAGTACGGAATCGGGATGCCGGCCGCGCCGAAGGTGTCCATCAGCGCGATTTCCATCTTGGTCGCCAGCACGCGAAGCTTCTTGCCCTCCAGGTCGCCCAGCGTCCGGATCGGCTCGCGCGAGGCGATCGCGCCCACGCCCGCGCACCAGATATAGGCCGGCACGATGCCGGCCTTCTCGCCAAGCTTGTCCCACGCGGGGCGCACGCTCGGGTGGTTCATCGTCAGATGCTGGTGCCAGTGCGAATCGAACATGCCCGGCGCGTCGGGCGCCTGGAAGGCCGGGTTGACGCCCTGGAAGAATCCGGGCGGGGTGAAGAAGAACGCTTGGGTGCCGAGCTGGATGCCCTCAAGCTGGCGCGGGATGATGCCGAGCTGGGCGGCCGGGAAGATGCTCACCTTGAGCCTTCCCTTCGTCCGTTTCTCCAGCGCCTCCTTGAGCCATTTGGACGAGACGTGGTTCGAATCGTTGACGGTCACGAAACCGATCTTGATCTCGTATGTCTTCTGGGCCCAGGCCGGATGGACGGCGAGCGCCGCAAGAACGCCCGCGCCGACGAACGCCGCGCGGCCGGGGAATCGGGTAAGCGTCTTCATCGTGCTGTCTCCCTGTTGCGCCGGGCGTCGTCGCCGCGTCCGGACGTTTCTTTCCGGGAAAGAGTATGGCCCCTGCATCGGCGCGGGGACAACGCTTCCGTCATGTCGACGGGACGGGGAAGGCGCGGTGCTCCCCGACGCGCCGTGCCGCACGGGAGAGGAAAGCGTGCCGTCTACCGGCGCGGCTTATACCCCGAAGGTGAACCGGCTGCCGAGGTTGGAGGCAACGAGACGCTGCGGCATCCGCCGGCGCATCGCCTCGATAAAGGCAACGCCGGTGCAGTGCATCGGGACCACCGCGTCGGGCGCCAGCCGCTCGAGTTCGTCGACGGTGTGCTCTACGTAATCCGGCTTGGCCGTCGTCAAGTGGAAGCCGCCGATCACGGCATGAAGCTTGTCGATCCCGGAGACCGCCATCGCCGTCTTGACGGAGTTGACGATCCCGGCATGGCCGCAGGACGAGATCACCACCAGCCCGCGTCCCTTGACGATGTAGCAGGTCGCGTGCTCCTCTGGGTGGCTGTCGGCCGTCAGCTCCCCGCGCCGCTCGGACTCCGAGAAATGGTCGTAGGGCGCAAGCATCGAACCCCCGGTGACCTCCTCGAAGGTATCGCGGGTTATGTAGCCGGTTGTGAAGGGCCCCGGCAGCGCGTGGGGTTGCGGGCAGCACACCGGAACCACGTTCTGGGATACCAGACCCGTCCGGTCGGGCGCACCCCAGCAAACGAATTCCCGCTTGGCGCCGGGTTTCGGCGGTCCCGTCGGCACCCAGCGGACCGAGAATGCCTCTTCCGCCCCGACAAAGAGCGAGAGGTCTTCCTTCATCGTTCGGCGGTGCTGGGTCACGAAGCCGTCCAGCCCGCCGTAATGGTCGCGGTGGCCGTGGCTCAGGATAAGCCCGTCGAGCCTGGCCGGGTCGATGTCGAGCAGCGAGACATTGCGGTTGAGGATCTCGGGCGTGTAGCCGAAGTCCAGCAAGTATTCCGCCCTGGCCCCGTCGGCGCGCGACTCCAGATGGAGCGCGAGGCCCCATTCGCCGGCCAGGGTCGACATCGGCCGACCGGGGATGCCGCCGACATGCTCGATCGCGACATGGTCGTGCTCGGCGGGCGGCAGGAACCGTTCGTAGTGGGAATCGACCACCACCCGGACCGCCAGCCGCTCCACCACGGGTGCCTCGAAGGGGGTCTGCTGGATCGTACTCATCGCGGCCTTCCGTTTGTCGGCGGGGTCAGGCGTCGACCGGGTCCGGCACCGGCTTGGTGCCGTCGACGGTATTTTCCTTCAGGTTGAACCGGCGCTGGACGACCTTGTCGAGATCGGTGCCGGTCACCCGGACGAAGCGCGCGCCGTCGGGGAACCTGATCGAGTGAATGTCGCTCGGGTGGAAGATTCCGACCATGCCGGGATCGAGCCGGTAGCTCTCCGCCGGCTCGACGATGGGCTCGGCCCCGCCCGACGTCTCACCGGTTTCCCGCCACACCGTCATGTCGGTGTGCTCGACCGCCTGACCGTAGATCGCCCAGGACGGGCCGTGGTCGTGGGGCGGCGATTCGACGCCCTTCTCGTAGATATGGGCCAGCACCACGAAGCCGAGATCCGCGTCCTCATAAAGACGGTGGATGCCACGTTCGGCGTCGGGCCCGCAATGGCCGGCAACGAACTCGTCGTTTTCCAGCAACTGTCCCAAATTGGCGCGCACGGCTTCGCGCCCGCCATCGCCGTCATCGGCGCCGAGCGCCGTTCGGCAGTCCTCGCAGAATCGTTCGAGCGTATACGCCATCGCCTGTTCTCCCTGGAATCGCTCTTTCGCGGGCCGCACTCTTCCGTCCGGTCCGCCCAATTCGAAAGTTACCTGTTTCGGCTGCAAACGACCAAGATATTTCGAATGCGGGTCGCCCTGGGCCGGATCAGGCGCGCAACGACGCCCGCGCTTCGGCCACGGTCTCGTGTATCGGCAGAAGTCGCTCGAAGCCGGTGATCCTGAACACGGCGCGAACCGGATCGGAGAGACCGCACAGCAGCAGCCTGGCATCGCTTTCGACCAGAGCCTTGGCGGTCAGAAGGAGCACTCTGAGACCGGCGCTCCCGATGAAGTCGAGCTCGCCGAAATCCATGATCAGGGCGCGATCGGTTTCTTCGATCGCCTCTTCGACCGACTCCCTGAACTCGTCGGCGGTCGACATATCGAGCCGGCCCCTTACGCCCACCGCCAGCACGTTTTCATGTCGTTCGATCGTCAAATCCATCGTCTTCTCTTCCCGAAACGGTTTCCGTCGAAAACACATTCCCGGTGCGCGGTGCAATCGTTCGATCTCGATACACCGCGCGATGGTCCGTTACTTGACCAGAACTTGCCGCAGGCGCGAGCCGACTTGCCCATGGATCGTGCAGTCTTCCGCGTCAAAAGCCAAGTGCCATTCAAGCACGTCGCGCCGAAAGTCGTTTCGGTTAGCTATACTTGCCGCCGATACCGGCCGGAATCGTGTCCCGTGCGGATCGGCGGCTGGCCGACAAGCGAATCCGGGTGCAAGATGGTCCCGCCGTCGGGACCAAAGGGAGAGCCATGATCGCCTTCCGGCCGAACCGGCAATCCGAGCCCTTCACCGATCGCGGGACGAAGTAATGGAGATCGGATTCTTTTTCTGGCCCTACACGCCCGAACTGACCGAACGGATGGCGAAAGCCGCGGATCGTTGGGGCTACGACATGATCGGCATCGCCGATACGCCCGGCAACGCGATGGACCCCTGGGTCGCGGCCACCATCGTCTCCCGGGAGGCAAGTCACACCCGTATCGCTCTCTGCGTCACGAACCTGTCGTCGCGGCATCCGGCCGTCTCGGCCGCCGCCATATCGTCGCTGGACCTGCTCGCCCCGGGCCGCGCGGTGCTCGGGCTGGGGACCGGGCACAGCGGGACACACAATCTCGGATTGCCCAGCTCCAACCTGAGCGAGTTGGATGACGGGATCCGTTTCATCAAGCCGCTGATTTCCGGCGAACCGGCTTCGCTCGGCGCGGCGGAAGCCCATATTCCCTGGGCCGGAGGGGGCGCACGCGTCTTCCTGGCGGCATCGGGCCGGAAGACGCTGCGGCTGGCGGGCGGGATCGCAGACGGAGCCTTCGTCAATTTCGGCATCGCCGGCGACAATCTCGAATACTCCGAATCCCTGGTCGCGGAAGGCGCGCGGGAGCGCGGCCGCGGCGCAGGCGAGGTGGAGACGTGGCAGATCGCCAGCCTCGACTGCAACCGCGACGGCGACGCCGCGAGGAGCAGGGTCGGTGCGATCCTCGCCTTCATGGCAGGCGGCTACATCCTCTCCTCCGACGACCTCGTCGAGCGCGGCGTGCCCGCCGAGCACCACGAGCCGGTTCGGGAGCTGCGCCGGCGCTACAGCACCCGGCCGGGCGATGCCGACGCGCGGCTGGTCGACGAGCTTGGGCTGTTCGACTACCTGGCGGGGCGCTTCGCGATTTACGGTACGCCCGACCGGTGCCTCGATCAGCTGCGCGCCGCCAGGGCAGCCGGGCTCAAGCGCGTCATGTTCACCGTCAGCGTCGCCTCGGACCCGGCGGGGACGGTGGAACTGTTCGGAGAGCAAGTCCTGCCGGCGATCCGCGCCGATCAGTGAACGTCGACCGGAGCCCCCGCAACCGCCAACAGGGGCTCGCCCGCGACCTTGCCGCGCTTCAGTAGGCGACGCTCGTTGGCCGGAAAATCGGTGCGTGCGTGGACCGAGCATCGGTTGTCCCAGATCACGTAGTCGCGCGGCCGCCAGACATGCTCGTAGTCGACCCGTTCGACGAATGCGCAGACTTCCTCGATCAGCGCCTCGCTCGCCGCGCGGTCGTAGCCGTCGATCGCCGCGGTCATCAGCCGGTCGACGTAGAGCGCCCTCTTCCCCGTTGACGGGTGGACGATCACCGCCGGCTGCCAGAAATGGGGTATCGCGCCGAGATCGTCGATATCGGGCCGCTCCTTGAGCGTGTAGTCGTAGACCTGAAGAACCTTCCTTCCGGCCAGCGCCTGGCGCAGTCTTTCGGGAAGCGCGTCATAGGCACGGTAGCAATTGCCGAACAACGTGCTTCCGCCGCTGCCCGGCAGCTCGACGCCATACAGCCACGTCGCCTTGTCCGGCGACCCGGTATAGCTGTTGTCGTGGTGGAACCACATGTCGCCGTCGCCGAGCGCTCCTATGGGGGCGCCGGTCTCGTCGCGGATGTTGGAGATCAATGCGATGGAGGCATCGTCGTCTCCGCGCCGGTGGACCGGCATTGAGATATCCGCCGGATCGCCCAGCCAGGCCGCGCTTCGCCCGAGCGCGTCGTCATCGAGCGTCTGGCCGCGAAAAACCAGCACCACATGATCCAGCCAGGCCGCGCGGAGAGCGGAGGCGACCGCCGGGTCGAGCGGGCGCGAAAGGTCCACGCCGCGGATCTCGGCTCCCATGGTGGGTGACAGCGGGACGGTCTCGACAGTCATGGCGGCGATAGTAGTGCCGATATCGCTCCGTTGCATAGCGGATGCAGAGTATGCTGGGCGGCGAATCGACGGGGATCGCCTGTATGGGCTCGCTCTCCTACGCAGCCGCGGACATCGTCGTCCGCGAGGACTTGGCGGCCGCTCACGCACGCGCCTGGCAGCGCCTCGCGTCTCCGGGCACATGGTTTCGAGCGGAGCGCCGCCTCGCGATCGCCGCCGAGACGAGGGCGGCCCGGGTCTGCGCCTATTGCGGAGAATGCAAGGCCGCGTTGTCCCCATACGCCGTCGAGGGAAGTCACCGGGCGGCGACCGGGTTGCCCGGGGACCTCGTGGATGTGGTCCATCGGGTCGCCACCGACCCCGGCCGCCTGACCCGCGCCTGGTTCAACCGCGCCGGGCAAAGCGGCATCGGCGATGCGGAGTTCGTCGAGACGATCGGCATTGTGGCGACCACCGTGGCGGTAGATTTTTTCTGCCGCGCGATCGGGGCCCGGCCGCACCCCCTGCCCCAGCCCGAACCCGGCGAGCCGCCGCGGGAGAGACCCGCTGGCGCCAAGCCGGGACCCGCATGGGTTCCCATGCTGGCACCGGAAGACAGGACAGCGGACGAGTCGTGCCTGGACAATGTCTACGTCTCGCCCGACCCCACCTTCGTCCGGCGCGCGCTCAGTCTCGTGCCCCGCGAGGCGAGCGGGCTGTTCGACATGGTCGACGCCCAGTACCTGCCGGGGCGGCTGATCCCCGAAGTCGCGGCCCGGCACCGCGCCATCGACCGCGCCCAGATGGAGCTGATCGCCGGGCGCGTCTCGGCCGTCAACGGGTGTTTCTACTGAACCGTCACCCACGCGGAGATGCTCCGTGCGAGCGCGACGGCAACGGGTACGACGGTCGATCTGACCGCGATCGTCGACGACGGCGCCGGGGACGGGGGAATCCCGCATGGCAGCCTGCTCACGGGATTCGCGGAGGCGGTGCTGGGCGGCGACGAAACGCGGCTGATCGACATCCGCCAACGCGTGCGCGATGCCCTGGGCGATGCGGCGCTCGTCGATGCGGCCGCCGTCATCGCCAATTATTCGGCGCTGGACCGGGTCGCCGACGCCACGGGGATCCCGCTGGAACCGGCCAAGGAGGCGGGGACGGCGGACCTCCGCGCCGAACTCGGCATCGACGCCTTCCGCGCGTGGGTCGAGCAGGGGGAGGATTGACGATCGGGCGCCCGATCCCCGCCGGGTCTCTCCGGGCACCCGGGCTCAGGCCGCGCGGATAGTCTCCAGCATGGCCTCCACCCTGGGCCAGCTGCGCGCGCCGTTGACGGCAAGCGAACGTGTCAGTTCCTCGGGAACCGCGTCGATCAGCGCGGGCCTGAAGCTCGCGCGGCCCCGCACCCGCGCGAACCAGTCCCCGACATTGGGGCGACCGTTCCAGAATCCTTCCATCCGGAGCATCGACAACCGGTTGACGTAGGGCGTCATGCCGACATCGGCGAGCGAATAGGCTTCGCCGGCGAGCCACGGGGTCCGCGACAGCGTCTCCTCCATGTCGGCGAGCGTCTTCTCGAACTCGATGACCGCGGCGCGCGCGCTGGGCGCTTCTATCCCGAGCTCGATCCATTCGCGCTTGCGCTGGCGCTTCACCGGATCGCGGGTCTCCTCGATGATCGCCTCGACCTGCTCCGGCGTGTTGTTGTCGAGGATGGTGTGCCGGTGCGAGGCGGAATAGGTGAGCACGCTTGTCATTGGGTGGAGCCGCTCGTCGATCCGCTTGGTCCAGATCCGCATCGCGGCGAGATCGTAGGGACCGGTGGATCTGAGCGGCGGGTCGGGCAGGATGTCGTCGAGATATTCGCAGATAACCGTCGATTCGACGATCGCCCGGCCGTCGTCGACGAGGGTCGGCACGACCGCGTTGGGGTTGAGCGCCAGATACCAGTCCTGGAATTGCTCGCCCTTGAGCACGTCGACGATCTCGCCCGTCCACTCCGCTTCTTTTTCATGGAGCGCGATCCGCACCTTGGCCGCGCAGACCGAGCTTCCCTGGTGGTACAGCGTCAGCATGGCCCCTCCCCGTTCCCGGCGGTTAAAATAGCACGCCAACGATTGCCGGGCGGAGCCCAGGGACCGGATCGCGGACATGTTCTTCGAAGATTTCTGGTATTGCGTCGCGCTCGCCTCCGAGATTTCGAGCCGGCCGATCGGGCGCGTCGTGTGCAACCGGCCGATCGTTCTGTTCCAGACCGCGAAGTCGGGCACGCTGGTGGCGCTGGAGGACCGCTGTCCGCACCGCCAGGCGCCGCTGTCGATGGGCAGGGTGATCGACGACGAGATCATGTGCGGCTATCACGGCTGGGTGATGGCCGCGGACGGCCGCTGCGTCCACGTCCCGCACCAGGAGACGGTCTCGCGCAACGCCCGGATCGAGAGCTACCCGGTCGTGGCGCGCGAGGGGTTCGTCTGGGCCTGGCTGGGCGATCCGTCGAGGGCCGATCCGGCGGCGATTCCGGAGATGCCCTGGCTGGTGGCCGACGACCGCTCGTCGATTCTCAGCCGGTTCCACGCCCGGGCCAACGACCAGCTCATGGCCGACAATTTGCTGGACGTCAGCCATGCCGATTTTCTCCATGCCGGCAGCTTCGGCTCGCGCGCCGGCCAGAAAGGCGAGACCGATACGGTCCGCCAGGAAATGGAGACCTGGACCGGGCCGGGCTCGGTGCACAGCCGGCGGGTGCTTAAGAACGTGGCGCTGGGGCCGATGGCCGCGGCCTGGGGCGGGTTCACCGAGCCGGTCACGCGTACGACCTCGCAGAACTGGCGGCCGACGAACACGATCAATATCGAGCTCGCGATGGAGAACCGGGAGAACCGGATCCTCATAAACCACGACCACATCATGACGCCGGAGACCGAGACGTCGAGCCATTACTTCTTCGCGTTCACCCGCGACTTTGCGCTGGACGGGGGCTATCCCAACGACGAGGACATGCGGCGCGAGCAGGAGACCACGATCATGACCGAGGACATCCCGATGGTGGAGGCGCAGCAGCGCAACAAGATCGCCTTCGGCGACCCGATCGACGTGCCGGGCCAAGCCGACAAGTTCCTGATCGCGGTCCACAAGCGCATCGCGGAACTGCGCGGCGACCGGTAGAGAGATCGGCCATGCACGATTTCACCTTTGGCGACATCGGTCTTACGCGGATCGTCGAGCTGGAAATGCCTCTGCTCGAAGCCGCGACGTTCTTTCCCGATTGGGACGAGGCCGCGATCGCGCCGCACCTGGAGTGGATGGTTCCACGGCACTACCGACCCGACACCGGGCAGGTCGTCATCGCGATCCAGGCCTTCCTCATCAAGACGCCCCGCCACACCATTCTGGTGGACAGCTGCGTCGGCAATCGCAAGCCACGCAACCGGGAGTTCTTCGACGACGCCGAGTTCCCCTGGATGGACCGGTTCCTCGCGACCGGGACGCGTCCGGAAGACATCGACTTCGTGCTCTGCACCCATCTGCACGTCGATCATGTGGGCTGGAACACCAGGCTGGAGGACGGCCGCTGGGTGCCCACCTTCCCCAACGCCAGGTACATCTTCGCCCGCACCGAACTGGATTTCTGGCTGGCTCAGTCGGAACAGGGGCGGATGACCCGGACTGGCGACTATATCGCGGACAGCGTAATCCCGATCCTGGAGACCAGGCGCGAGTTGCTGGTCGAGATGGACCACCAGATCGAGGACGGGATCACGCTGGCGCCGCTGCCCGGCCACACCCCGGGCCAGGTCGGTTTGCACATCGCCTCGGGCGATGACGAGGCGCTGCTTTGCGGCGACCTGATGCATCACATGATTCAGTGCCACATCCCCGCCTGGAGCACGATAGCCTGCGCGGACCGGGCGGCCGCGCGGACGACACGCGAGGCCTTCCTCGACCGCTACGCCGACACCGATGTGACCATCGTGCCGTCGCATTTTCCCAACCCGAGCGTCGGGCGCATCGTCCCCGAGGGCGAGGCGTTCGCGTTCCGATATTGGGGAGAGTAGCCGACCGACGCGGGGCCAGGCCGGGTCGCGGCGCCGAAGGCTCGGAGGGCCGCGCGGGTCCCGGCCGAAACGGCTACGCCTAGCTGTTGAACATGCTGTCGGGCAGGAAGGTGGCGATTTCGGGGAACGCCACGAGGATCATCAGACACACGCCCATGGCGAACCAGAACGGCCAGATGCCGCGGAAGATGGTTCCCATGGGCACGTCCGGAGCGACGCTCTTGACGACGAATACGTTGACCCCGACCGGCGGGCTGATGAGCCCCATTTCCAGCACGATCACGACCACGATCCCGAACCAGATCGGACTCATTTCCAGCTGGGTGATTACCTCGAACGCGACCGGCAGGGTGAGCACCAGCATCGCCAGCCCCTCGAGAAAGGTGCCGAGCACGATGTAGGTCGCGAGGATCATCAAGAGCACGCCGGTCTTTCCGATGTCCAGATTGACCAGGAAGGTCACCAGGTCGGCCGGCAACTCGGTCAGCGCCATGAACGGTATGAAGATGTGGGCGCCGATCAGGATCATGAAAACGGTGGCCGTGGTCTGCAGCGTCTGCAGGATCACGAACCGGATATTTTCGCGACTGAGCGATTTGCGGTAGAGCGCGACGCAGAACGCGAGGAAGGCGCCGACGCCCGCCGCCTCCACCGGGGTGAAGACGCCCATGTAGATGCCGCCGATGGTCGCCAGCACGATGACGACGAAGGTCCCCGAACGCTTCAGCGAGGACAGTTTCTCGGCCATCGAGCTGGTGGGCCCGACCGGTCCCAGCTCGGGCTTGAGGCGTGTGACGATGGCGATCGCCACGAGAAACAGGCCGGTCAGCAAGAGACCGGGAACGACGCCCGCCATGAACAGCCGGCCGATGGATTGCTCGGTCAGGATGGCGTAGATGATCAGCCCGGTCGAAGGCGGGATCAGGATACCCAGCGTTCCGCCGGCCGCGACCGCGCCGGTCGCCAGGCTGTCGCCGTAGTTGAAGCGCTTCATCTCGGGCAGCGCGACCCGCCCCATGGTTACCGCCGAGGCGATGGAAGAACCGCTGAGGGCGGCAAAGCCGGCGCAACCGGCGACGGTCGCCGAAGCCAGGCCGCCGCGTCGATGACCGAGCCAGGCATAGGCGGCGTTGAACAAATCCGCGCTCATCCCCGACACGCCGGCGAGATTGCCCATCAGGACGAACAGGGGGATCACGGTCAGCGGCAGGGTGGCCGCGATTTCGAAGGTCTCGCTCGACAGGGTGCTGAGCGCCGGTTTGTAGCCGATCATCGTGGCGGTGCCAAAGAAACCGACCGCCAGCATGGCCATCGCGACCGGCATCCGCATGAACAGCAGAACGAACAGCGCGATGAGGCCGATCAGCCCGATGACAGTGGCCGACAAATCCGTCTTCCCAACTACAGGTCGGTCGCCGCGCCGGACGCGTCGTCGGGATTTCCTTCCCGAAGCAGCGCCACGGTTTCCGCGAACAGCACGAGACCGTAGAGCGCCATGCCGAAAGCCAGCGCCCAGAAGAGAGGCTGCAGGGTCAACTCCAGCGACAAGGTCGTCTCGCCGTATTTCGCGGCATTGATGCCGCTTTCGACAAGCATCCAGACCAGCACGGCCATCATCGCGCAGCCCGCCGTTTTAACGACGATGTCGGTCCAGCGGGTAAGCCTGGGTCCCGAAACGATGCCGAGGATTTCCACCGCCACCTGGCCGCCGCTGCGTCCGCTATACCCGACCGCGAAAGCGACCGTCAGGACCAGCAGGATCTGGTTGAAATCGTCGGCCCCGAAGATGGGCGCGTTGAAGACATAGCGGCAAACGACCGCCACGACGATCAGCGAAGTCAGCCCGACCACGGCGGCGCCGCCGGCATAGAAGGCAACCGGGCGGACCACGCGGTCGACGAGGTCGAGCGCGCGATCCGCGGCCGGTTCGATCCCGGACATATTTCCCACCGCTTCGCCGCGGCGCAAACCTTACTGGCTGACGGCCTTGTAGATCGCCCGGGCCGGAACGCCCTTCTTTTCCTGTGCGGCGAGGTAGGCCTCGACCGACCTGGCGGTCGCCGCGTCGAACGCCGCCGCCGCTTCCTTGGAAAGCTGGTGGAACTTGACGCCCTCTTGTTTGGTCTTCGCCGTGTTCAACTGGCCGGAATCGATCTTGCCCCAGTAGTTGGCCGCCATCAGGCTGTAGGCGCGGCCGGTATGCTTGGTCACCGCCTCCTTGTGTTTCGCGGACAGACCGTTCCAGACTTTCTTGTTCATCGCGATGAAGAACAGCGAGGTCGGGCCCTTCATGCCGGCGGTCACGTGCTCGCCGGGCTCGGCCAGCCGCCACGGACGGTAGAGCGCGCCCGGCGAAATATAGACGGCGTCGAGCACGCCGGTCTGCAGGGCGTTGTAGATCTTGGACACCGGCATGTAGACGCCGGTGGCGCCCCAGGCGTTCAACTGGGGGATGTTGGCGGGCGACTGCGCCCTGATTTTCAATCCCTTGACGTCGTCGATCCTGGCGATCGGATTCTTCCGGGAGATCAGCACCGGCGGCCAGTTGGCGAACAGCGCCAGCAACTTGACCTCCTTGTATTCCGGCTTGAGATACTGGTCGTAGACCTTCCAGAGTTTCTCGGTCACCTCCGGCGAGCTGTTGCCGACCCCCGGCTGGCTGACGATCATGGTGCGCGGGAAGATGGTCGGCGTGTAGCCTTGGATGCCGAAGGTGATCTCGGCCACGTTGTCGACCACCCGCTTGTACTGCGCGACCGGGCCCTTGCCGAGCTGACCCGCCGGGAACAGCTTGACGGTCAGCGAACCGCCGGTTTCCCCGGCCAGGCTCTTCGCCAGTGCCGGAATAACGCCCTTGTTGATGGGGTGTTTGGGCGACATGAAGGTCGCCGCCTTCAACTCGACGGCCTCCGTCGCCGACGGCAATCCGGCGCCCGCGGCAAACGCGCCGCCGACCAGGGCGGTCGCCATAAGAACTCTGAGTCCGATGGGCTTCATTGGTTTCTCCCGATACGGATGTCGTGGCCGCGGATTTCCACCGGCCCCGCCGGCGATCGCATCCAGGGCCGTTTGCCGGGAGCGATCGTTTCCGCTTCCGGTTCTTCCCGACGCTCTGAAGGGGAAACGATATTGCTCCGGCCTGGCAAGTTCAAGCGACGGGCGCGATGCGCACCGAACGGCGCCTAGACCAGCTTGGCGCTGATCCCTCCGTCGACCACCAGCTCGGCGCCCGTGACATAGCGCGCATCGTCGCTGGCGAGGTACAGCGCGGCGTGCGCGACATCCCACCCGTCGCCCATATAGCCGGTGGGGCATTGCGCGTCGCGGGCCTCGACCATCTTGCCCACATCGCCCCCGCCATAGGCCTCCTTGAGCGGTTCGACGATCATCGGGGTGTTCATCAGACCCGGCAGGATCGCGTTGGCGCGGATTCCCCTCTCCGCGTATTCCAGCGCAATCGACCGGGTGAGCGGCAGGACGGCGCCCTTGGTGACCGAATAGGTGATGTAGTGCACGCCGGTCCAGCGGACACCGGAGACCGACGAAACGTTCACGATCGCGCCCCGGCCGACCCTGCGGCCGTCGGCATCCACGCGGAAATCGTTCCGTTCCATTGCCGGCAGGACGGCGCGGCAGGTCAGGAACATGCTCTTCAGGTTGACCGCGGCGATCCGGTCCCATTCGCGCTCGTCGACATCGACGGTCGCTTTGGGCACGACGATCCCGACATTGTTGTGCAGCACGTCGATGCGGCCGAACCGGTCGAGACAGGCTTCCACCATCTCGCCGACCCGGTCGGCCCGGCTGACATCGGCGGTGAAGGTCTCGGCCTTTCCGCCTTCCCGAGCGACGATGCCGGCCGTTTCCGCCCCGGCCTCCGCGTCGATATCGACCGCCAGCACCTTCGCCCCTTCCCTGGCGAACAGCACCGCCGCCGCCTTGCCGTTGCCCCAGCCCGGCCCGACCGACCCGGCGCCGACGACGATGACCACCCGGTCCCGCAGTTTTCCGCTCACCGCCCGGTCTTCCCTTTGGATATCGACTCGCGAGGCCTAGCCGGTCTCTTTCGATGAAAAGGGCGAAAACCCGGGCTGCCGCGCGGCGTCGCCGAACCCCTCGCCGATCTTCTCGAGCGCGATGATCTCCAGCACGTTGCGATCCGGGTCGTGGAAGTAGCACTGACGGCCGTGGAACACGCCCTCGTGCCGTTCTTCCTCGAAGATGATCTCGATCCTGTGTCCGGCGAGCTGACGCTTGGCATCGTCATAGGCGTCGAGATCGACACGGAACGCGTGATGGATCAGGAAATCGTCGCCGGGGTTGGGATCCACCGGCGTCTTGCTTCGGGTCAGGATCACGTGGTCGTCGCCCGACTTCATGAACACCATGCCGATCGGCGGCACCACCTGCACCGTCTCCAGACCGAGCACTTCGCGATAGAACTTCTCGCTTTTTTCCGGGTCGGTGACCGGTATCGTGAAATGCACGACTCCCTTGGTCTCGATCATCGGTTCTTTCCTCCCTGGTTCGTTCCCGCGGTCATGCGGACCCGGGCACGGGCTGCGAGGCTGCCTGCCGCCCGAAGCCCTTCCAGGCGATCGGCGCGGACGCGGCCTCCGCCGCCTCGTCGGCCGGAATGTCCGGGTCCCAGTCGTTGGCGACGAACCGGCGGCCGTTGACGCCGTCCGATGCGCCGGAAAGCAGCCAAATTATCGGCGGCGCCATCCGCTCCGGCCTGATCAACCGCGAACGGTCGGGCTGCGAGGCGAGCGTCACGAAGGGCGTGTCGGCCGGACCGCCGGGGATCAGCACGTTGACCGTCACCCCCGTCCGGTCGAGATCGCCCGCCCAGTTGGCGGACGACGCTTCGAGCGCCGCCTTCGACGGGCCGTAGGGCGTCCATGCGGGCCGGATCATCGTATCTAGGCTCGTGGTCACGTTGACGATCCGGCCCCAGCTCACCGCGATCATGTGCGGCACCGCGGCCTTGGCCAGCATGAAGGGTGCCTTGACGTTGGTGTCGAAAACCGCCTGCCACCTGTCCGTCGGCACGTCCCAGAATTTCACGTTGTCGGCCCAGAAATTCTCGCGGATCGTCGCCATGCCGATCCCGGCGTTGTTGACGACCGCATGGACGGCGCCGAACGCCGACAGGGCCTCGTCGACGACGGCTGCGCAGCCGTCGGGATCGCGCAGGTCGCGGCAGACCGGAACCACGCATTCCTCTCCGGCCGCCCTCCGCGCGTCTCCGGCGATCCGCTCGGCAAGCTCGCGGCTGGCGTCAACCGCGGCAACCCGCGCGCCGGCCTCGACGAGCGCCAGAGTCATCGCACGGCCGAGCCCTCCGCCCGCCCCGCTGACGATCGCGACCTTGCCGGCTAACGAAGTTTCAGCCATGCGTTTGGCCCTTCCCTGTCGTCCCGCTAGACGCAGCGCCCGCCATCCACCTCCAAGGCCACGCCGGTAATGAAGCTCGCCTCGTCGCTCGCCAGCCAGAGGGCCGCCTTGGCCACGTCCTCGGAGGTCGACAGGCGGCCGAGCGGCACCGTCGCCTCGAAGGCTTCGCGGGTGTTGGCGCCCAGGAAGGACGGCAGAAGCGGGGTATCGCCGGCGACGGGACAGAGCGCGTTGACCCGGATGTTGTCGGGGCCGAGCTCGGCGGCCATCGACTTGGTCATAGTGATCACCGCGCCCTTGGACGCGTTGTACCAGGTGAGGCCGGGACGCGGACGCAGCCCCGCCGTCGACGCGGTATTGACGATGCAGCCGCCGCCCTGCTCGCGCATCAGCGGCACGACCTCCATCGCCGCGAGGTAGATCGCCTTCACGTTCACGTCGAAGATGCGGTCGAATTCCTCCTCGCCCACCTCCAGCATCGGCCGGTTGATGTGAGTGACGCCGGCGTTGTTGACCATCGTGTCGAGCCGGCCGAAACGATCGACCGCCGTGCGGATCATCGTCCGGACATCGTCGCGGTCGGAGACATCGGCGTGGACATAGGCGCCGCCGATCTCGTCGGCGATCTTGCCGCCCGTCTGGTCGTTCAAATCGGCGACAACGACGCGGGCGCCTTCAGCTGCGTAGCGCCGTGCGATACCTTCGCCGAAACCGGAAGCGGCGCCCGTAACGAGGGCGACCTTGTCTTCGAGCTGCATGGCAATCCGCTCCGCTGGTCAGGGCTGCATGGCAGGCAGGTTGCCCATCCAGGCTCTAGCTGGCAACCGTCGTTGCCCCTACCCGGCCATCAGCCGCGGCAGCCAGGTGACGGCGGCGGGCACCGCCATCAGGAAGGCCAGGATGCCGATCTCCAGCAGCACGAAGGGAGCCACGGCGGCGTAGATCTGGCCCATCGTGGTCTCGGGCGGGGCGACGCCGCGCATCACGAACAGCAGCATGCCGAAGGGCGGCGTGGTCTGGCCGATCTCGAGCGCCAGCAGCATCAGCACACCGAACCAGATCAGGTCGATCCGGATCAGCTCGGCCAGCGGGATGAAGAACGGGAGCGTAATCAACATGATGCTGACCGGGTCCATGAAGCAGCCCATCAGCAGCATCAGCGCCATCATCGCGACCAGGAGCGAGAGCGGCGTCGGATCCATCTGCTGGATCAGGGAGAGCAGACCCGTGGTCGCGCCGGAAAACGACAGGATTTGCGAGAACGTGAGCGAAGCCGCGATGATGAAATAGATCATCACCGCGAGCTTCCCGGTCTCGACCATTGCGGTCCACAGACCCTTCCAGGTGAGGGAGCGGTAGCACAACGCCGCCAGCACCGCCCCGATCGCGCCGAGCGAAGCCGACTCGGTCGGGGTCGCGACCCCGGTCAGAATGCTGCCGACGACCACCGCGAACAGGCCGAGCAGCGGGACCACGTAGATCAGCACCGGGCGGATGCGCTGCCACGCGCTCATGTCCGGCATGTCGTAGCGCGGCGCGAGCGACGGGTTGAGCCGGCAGCGGATCATCACGTAGGAGAAGTGGACCGCGGCCATGATCAGCCCGGGAATCGCGCCGGCGATCAGGATGGCGGCGATCGAGATTCCCGACAGGCTGCCGAGCAGCACCGCGAGGCTCGACGGCGGGATCAGCATGGCGATCCCGCCGGTGCCGAGGATCGGCCCCATCGCCATCGAGTTGTGGTAGCCGCGGCGGCGCATCTCGGGCATCAGCGTCGTGCCGAGCAGCGCCGTGTTCGCCATGCTGGAACCGGACAGCGTGGAGAACACCGTGCCGCCCGCGACCGCCACCAGCGACAGCCTTCCCGGCACCCGGGCGATCAGCTGGTCGACCGCATCGATCGCGCGGATCGCGACCCCGGTGTGGAACAGGATCTCGCCCATCAGGATGAACATCGCCACGGGCGCGAGCGCGAACCGCACCAGCCCGTCGACCACATTGCGCTCAAGCTGGATGAGCCCCGCCCCGCCGCCGAGGAAGATGATCGCACCGACGATGTTTGCACTGAAAAAGGCGATCGCCACCGGGACGCCGAGGAACATGGGCACCAGCACCATGCCGAGCAGGAAGAAGAGCGCCCAGTACCACTCCATCGCTCAGAAGGCCTCCGGCCGCTCGCCGCGCGGCGCCTTCTCGCCGGAATCCGGGCCGAGCGAGCGGATCAGCTGGCGCAGCGCCTCGATGAGGAACAGCGCCATCCCGCCGGGCACTACCGCCATCGGGATCCATTCCTTGATGTCGAAGGACTTGTAGAGCGTGGAATCCTCGACCCAGGCGAGATGGGTGGTGATGACGCCGAAATAGACGATGACCGCCGCGACCGCCACGATGACGAGGTCGATGCCGATCCGGAAGTGCCGGTAGACGCGGGGCGGCAGCGCGGCCAGTACGAGGTCGACGGTGACGTGGCGGCCGATGCTGAGGATGTAGGCGGCGCCGACCATGGTCAGCGTCAGCAACCCGTACTCGACGGCCTCCAGCATCCAGTAGAAGCCCGAGAGCCCGAAATTCCGCGCGAACACCTCTGCCGCGACACCGACCGCCAGCAGAGCGACGATCACGCCCGGCAGAGCCCCGGTCAGCCCGAGGAACCGGTCAAACAGACCGCCGGTCTTCCACATCCGACCGTCCCAATGCCGTTGGCGACGAAGCGCGGTCGGGAATGCCCGCGCTTCGCCGCCCTATCCGCAACGCTACTTGCCGATCAGGGCGCGCAGCTTCTTGCCGACCACCGGATCGCGCTTCTCCACCACGTCCCATTGCGCGGTGTAGGCAATATCCAGGAACTTCTTCGAGTCGGCGTCGGACAGCTTGAGCAGCTTCATCCCCTTCTCGCTGACCAGCTTGTCGCCGATCGCCCGGTCTTTCCTGCCGAGATCGGTGGAAAGCTCGTTCTCGAGATAAAGTCCCGTCTTGGTCAGCACGTCCCGCTGATTGGCGTTCAGCTTCTTCCATTTTCCGATATTGACGCCGACCACGATGATCGGGTGATAGAAGCCCGGCAGCAGCTTGTACTTCGAGACCTCGAACCAGCCCAGCGCCATCACCTCGCTGTCGAGGTTGGCGTAGGCGTCGACCGCGCCGCGTTCCATGGCGGTGAAGATCTCGCGCCTCGGCATGTTCAGGGTCCGCGCTCCGAGCGCGTCGAAAAACGCCTTGTAGGTGTTCGACGTGCGCATCTTGAGGCCCTTGAAGTCGGCGAGCGACTTGATCTCCTTGTTGGAGTAGATGTGGAAGACGATGTCGCCGCCATACATCGACAGGAGATGCATGTTGGCCTGCTTGGCGAACAGCTCCTTGAAGATGTCCCAGGCGCCGTTCTTGCGCATCTCGGACGCCGACTTGGTGGTCGGGGTGAACCCGGTCGCGAGTTTGACCAGGTTCGCCATGTAGGCCGGCGGCGTGCCGGCGAGGTCGAGCAACCCGGTCTTCACCGCGTTGCCGAGCTGGCGCGACGGGATCGCTTCCGGCCCCACGACCTGCCCGATCTGGATCGACCCCTTGCCGTCCGCATTGACCTTGGCGACGAACGCGTCGAAGGCCTGACGGGTGAGCGACTGCTTGTTGCTGATGAAGTAGCCGGCCTTGAAACTGGTCTCGGCGGCCGTGGCGACAGTTGCCGCGATACTGACGACGCCGGCCAGCATTGTAACTGTAAGCGCTGATCGCATTCCTTCCTCCCTTGGGCGGTTCGCTGAGCTTCGACGGTCGAAACCGTGCCCAACGCCGGACTCGCTGTCAATCTTGGGCGATCGACGCGCAGGTGTGTTGCCCGCCCGCCCGGCTCGCCCTAGTTTCCGAATTCCAAGCCGCCGCCGGGAGACCCGCGCGATGCCGCTCGACGCCGCGCCCGAGATCGTTCCCTCGACCTGCCCGCACGATTGTCCGAGCGCCTGCGCGCTGGACGTCGAACGGCTGGACCCGCGTACCGTCGGCCGGGTCCACGGCGCGAAAAGCAACCCCTACACCGCGGGCGTGGTCTGCGCCAAGGTCGCCCGCTATGCCGAGCGAGTGCACCATCCGGCCCGTCTCACGCGCCCGCTGCGCCGCGTCGGCCCGAAAGCAACGGGTATCGAAGCGTTCGCCCCGATCGGCTGGGACGAGGCGCTGGACGAGGTCGCCGACCGGCTGAAAGCGGTCGCGGAGGAGTGGGGCAGCGAGGCTGTCTGGCCCTATTTCTACGCGGGCACGATGGGGCTCGTGCAGCGGGACGGTATCGACCGGCTGCGCCACGCCATGCGCTATGCGCGCCAGCACTCCACGTTCTGCGTCGCGCTGGCGGATGCCGGCTGGCGGGCGGGGGTCGGCGTCAAGTACGGCACCGACTCGCGCGAGATGCAGGACGCCGACCTGATCGTGGTATGGGGCGGCAATCCGGTGAACACCCAGGTCAACGTAATGACCCATATCGCGCGGGCGCGCAGAAACCGGGGCGCGAAGCTGGCGGTCGTCGATCCCTACCGCACCGGCACGGCGGAACAGGCGGACATGCATCTGGCGCTACGGCCGGGCACCGACGGGGCGCTCGCCTGCGCGGTGATGCACATCCTGTTCCGCGACGGCCACGCCGACCGGGACTTCATGGAGCGATACGCCGACTGCCCGGCGGATCTGGAAGCGCATCTGGAATCTCGCGGGCCGGGCTGGGCCGCGGGAATCACGGGTCTTTCAACCGACGAGATCGAGGCCTTCGCCGCGCTCTACGGACGGACCGAGCGTACCTATATGCGCGTCGGCTACGGATTCACCCGGTCGCGCAACGGCGCGGCGAACATGCATGCCGTGACCTGCATCCCGACCGTCGCCGGAAAGTGGCGCCATCGCGGGGGCGGAGCGCTTTACTCGAACGCGGAGCTCTTTCCGGTCGATTTCACGCTGATCCGCGGCCTCGACGCGATGGACAAGTCCACCCGGGTGCTCGACCAGGCGCGCATCGGTCCGATCCTGACCGGCGATCCGCGCGACGGGACCGACCGGCGGCCGGTCAAGGCGATCTTCATCCAGAACACCAACCCGATGATGGTGGCGCCGGAAACGACGAAGGTGCGCGAGGGCTTCCTGCGGGACGATTTGTTCGTCTGCGTCCACGAACAGTTCATGACCGAGACCGCGGCGATGGCCGATATCGTCCTGCCGGCGACGACCTTCCTGGAACATGCCGACATGTACCTCGCCGGCGGCCACACCTATCTCCAGATCGCGCGCCGGGTCATCGAGCCGCTGGGCGAATGCCGGTCGAATCATCAGGTGCTATGCGGCCTGGCGGAGCGCCTCGGCGCCGACCACCCCGGTTTTCACATGACGGAATGGGAAATCGTCGACGCGACGCTCAAATTCTCCGGGCTCGGCGACGCCGATACGGCGGCGGACGGCCGCTGGATCGACTGCGCCAAGGCATCGGAGGACATGCGCTTCCTCGACGGTTTCGGCCATCCGGACGGCAGGTTCCGGTTCCGGCCGGACTGGTCCGCGATCGGCCGCGACTCGGATGGAATGCCCGAACTGCCGGACCATTTCGCGGTCATCGACGAGGCGGACGACGAACATCCGTTCCGCCTGGTGACCGCGCCGTCGCGCAACTATCTCAACAGCAGCTTCACCGAGACGCCCACCTCGCGGAAACGCGAGGAACGCCCGACGATCAAGCTGCACCCGGAAGACCTGAAAGCGATGGGCGCGAGCCACGGCGACCGGCTGCGGGTCGGCAACCGGCGGGCGAGCATCGTCGTCCACGCCGAGGAATTCGACGGCTTGCAGCGCGGCGTCGCGATCGTCGAGAGTATCTGGCCCAACGCGGCGTTCGAGGAAGGGCTCGGCGTCAATGCGCTGGTAAGCGCGGACCCCGGCCCGCCTTACGGCGGCGCCGTCTATCACGACACGGCCGTCTGGATCCGCCCGGCGTAAGAGGCGGTCCGACGCCTCAGGCGGGCGCCAGCACGAAGTCGAACCGCGCCAGCCAGATGCCGCCGGCGCGGTCGAGCTTCAGCAGCAGCTCTTTCCGAAAGATCGAGTCGCCGATGTTGTCGTGGGGACGGTCCGGAAAATAGAGCTGGGTGGTCAGGGCGCGCGTCGCCTTACCCTGTACTTTGACATGGAAATGCGGCGTCCGGCCGGGATAGACGCCGGGCCGGATCGTCTCGAAGCGAAACGCCCCGGCCGCGTCGGTGAACTGATGGCCGCGATAGCGGAAGCCCTCGTTGTCGTACCTGCCGCGCTCGTCGCAATGCCAGAGGTCGACCGCCGCACCCGCGACCGGCCGGCAGTCGGGCGTCAGGACGAGGCCCTGCAAGACCGTCGGCTCTCCGCCGGTATCCGGCTCGCGAAGGTCGGCGCGCCGCGGCGTCGAAGGGGTGTAGTACGGTCCCTCCGTCTGCGACGGCGTTCCGGGCGTACAGGCCTCGGGCGGCTTGAGTTCGAGAGCGCGGTCAGGCGCGGCGCCCGCAAAGACATAGTGCATAGGGGTCGAACCGCCGCGAGCCAAGAAAGGCAGGGTGGACGCCCCGGCGGCGACTGCCGCCAGCCCGACCACCGCTCTTCGCCGGGTCACGATGCGGTTCGACATAGCACAAGACTATCCCATCCCTACCCGGAGTAGACATCGAGTCGACATTCGCACGGAGCGATCCGCGGTTCAAAGACCGGCGATGTCGACCAATGTCTCACCGGCTTCGCGCTGCCGGCGCTGGTTTTCTTCCACCGCGCGCTGGATCTCCGGCGACACCTCAACCTCGCGGGCGAAATCGGCGCGCGCGCGGAGCGGTTCGAACCACGCGAACAGGTTGGGATGCAGCCGCTCCATGGGATAGCCGCAGCGGATCAGCCGGTTGACGTAGATGAACCACGCGATGTCGGCAAGGCTCAACCGCTCGCCCATGATGTAGGGCGCGGCCTCCAGCCGACGGTCCAGGTCCTCGAAGGACTCGCGGAAACGCCCCGCCGAGACCCGGATCGCCGCGTCGGTGATGCCGTCCCGCGCGATGCGTTCCCAGAAATCGATCTCCACCCTCTTGTTGGGGTCGGGCTCTCCCAGCACCGTCCCGCTCCCCCCGGCGCGGTAGTCGGCAAGGGCTTCTTCCGATTTGGGCGTGCGGCCGCGCGGCTGGGTGAAACGGAAGGAGATCGTACGCAGATCGAGATGCAGTTCGTCCTCGTGGCGCAGCAGCTCGGCCATTTCCGCTTCGCGGCCCTCGGGAATCAGGCCGGGCTCGGGAAACCGCGCATCGAGCAGCGAAACGACATCGTTGCTCTCGATATGGACCTCGCCGTCGACGACCAGGGTCGGCACCAACCCGCGCGGATTGATGCCGAGATACCGCTCGTTCAGGTTCTCGCTCTTCGAAATATCGAGGTGATGCGACGTCCAGTCGACACCCTTCAGGTTGAGCACGATCCGTGTCTTCTGGGAACACGACGAGCCTTGGAAATGGAAGAGGTGCACGCCCTTCCAGCCGAGCACCTCGCGCGTTCGGATATCGCTCTCCAGGAGCTGGACCACCGATTGTCCTCCCGTCTGGCTGCCCTAGCCTTCCGCCGCCCGCGCCGCCTCGACACTTTCGCGCGCGCAGAACCGCTCGTAGAAATCCGCCACGTTGGGATGCTGGACGAGGTCGTACTTTGCGGGCTTGGTCCAGTTGAGAATGGCGCCGCAATAGACGTCGGCGACGGTGAACCGATCGCCCGTCAGCCAGTCCTTGCCCTCCAGCGACTCGTCGAGGAAATTCAGCCTCAGCTCCAGCCGCGCCCGCGCGATGGGCCGCATGGCGTCCGGAATGTGGGGCAGAAAGATCGGCGGCAGGCCCTTGTGCAGCTCCCCGCCGACGAAGCTCAGCCATTCCTGCACCCGGTAGCGCTCGTCGGTTCCCGCGGCGGGGATCAGGCCCGATCCGGCCGCCCGGTCGCCGACCCATTGCAGGATCACCGCGCATTCCGACAGCTTGCTGCCGTCGTCGCGTTCCAGCAGCGGCACATAGCCGCGCGGATTGACGGCGAGGTAGTCGCTCCCGTCCGCCAATTTCTTGTCCCCCAGACTGACGGGCGCCAGCTCGAAATCCAGCCCGGCCTCGCGCAGCCCGACATGCGGCGCGAACGAACACGTGCCCTTGGCGTAGTAAAGTTTCATGGCTTCTCCTTCGGATATGGGAAGTTAACGGTTCCGGCCGGTCACGCCGCGATGGCGAACCGGTCGCGGTCGTGCGGGCGTGCAAGGTCGACGACCGGGCCGCGCGGGACGATGCCGTTGGCGCCGATCGGACCGGCGAGCGAGAACACCTGCCGCTTCATCGAGGCCACGTCGCTCACGCTGTCGATGCCCGGCGTCCGGTAGAGGTCGCGGAGATAGTTCGAGAGGTGGTGGTAGTCCTCGAGGCGGCGCAGGTTGCACTTGTAGCCGACATAGTAGATGGGATCGAAGCGGATCAGATTGGGATAGAATCGCCAGTCGGCTTCGGTCTGGGCGTCACCGCAGAGATAGCGTCGACGCGACAGATGGTCATCGAACTCGTCGAGGGTCGAGAACAGGAGGTCGAGGGATTGCTCGTAAGCCTCCTGCGTCGACGAGCGCCCGCAACCGTTGACCGCGTTGTTGACGCCGGTCAGCACCTTCCCGTTCATCGCGTCGATCTCTTGCCGCAGCGCCGGCGGATAGTAGTCCGGCGTGGGCTCCGCGACGGCGGCGAATTCCGTGTTGAACATGCGCACGATCTCGGAGGACTCGTTGCTCACGACCGTCCGTGTGGCGCTGTCCCACAGCATCGGCACGGTCACGCGGGTCGTGCAGCCAGGCTCGCCCAGCGCGTAGATCTCGTGCAGGCAGTTCGCTTGTACGTCCGTGCCGGGCACCGCGTGCGGACCGTCCGCGAAGGCCCAACCCTGCCCGTCGGGCGACTGCTCGGTGTCGATCAGATCGATCTTGCCCTTGAGTTTCTTGAGCACGCGGAAAATCGCGGTCCGATGCGCCCACGGGCAGGAGACCGACGAATAGAGCACGTAGCGTCCCGCCTCGGCGGGATAACCCGAGGATCCATCGGCGGAGATCCGGTTGCGGAACCGCGACGGTTTCTTGACGTAGAGACCGTTCGCGTTCTCGACGAGCACGTCGTCGTGGGTCCAGGCGCCGTTCAGCAGGTGGCCCATCGGGCAAGCTCCGTTCTGTCGTCAAACGTCGTCCCAGAATATCCGGACAGCCCGGCTTCGGTAAGGTTGCGCCGGGCCGGTGCGCCGGGCGGGACGCCAGAGTACGTTTACGGGAAACACATCGGAATGGGCAGAGAGTGAACGAACTCCCAAGATTGACCGCCGGCGAGGCGATCGCCAAGTCGCTGCTGCTGCACGGTGTGGATACCGTTTTCGGCATTCCCGGCGCGCACATGTACCACTTCACCGACGCGCTGGCCCGCGAAGGCGATCGGATACGGTTCGTCACCGCGCGGAACGAGCAGGGCGCCGGCCACATGGCCTATGGCTACGCCAAGTCGACCGGCCGGACCGGCGTCTACACCGTGGTTCCGGGCCCGGGCGTGCTCAACTCCTCATCCGCGCTCAGCGTCGCCTATGGCGCCAACACGCCGGTGCTGTGCGTGACGGGCAATATCATGTCCGACCTGATCGGCCGCGGCCGGGGCCAGCTCCACGAATTGCCGGACCAGCTGGCGACCCTGCGCGGCTTCACCGGTTGGGCCGAGCGCATCGACCACGCGACCGAAGCGCCCCGGACCGTGGCCGAGGCGTTTCGGCAAATGCACGGTGGCCGCATCCGCCCGGCGGCGATCGAGGCGCCGTGGGATGTCTTCGGCAAGGCCGCGCGCGTCGATCTCGATGTCGACCGGACCGTCCCGCCGCCGCCGGTGCCGGACACCGACCGGATCGAGGAGATTGCCGGGCTGATCCGCGAAGCGCGCAACCCGCTGATCGTCGTCGGCGCCGGAGCCCAGCACGCCTCGGAGGAGGTGGCGGCGCTGGCGGAGCTGATCCAGGCGCCGGTCACCAGCTTCCGCAGCGGCAAGGGCGTGGTCGGAAACGACAGCCCCTACGGGCTGCTCTCCAGCGCGGCCTACGAGTACTGGCCCGAATGCGACCTCCTGATCGGCATCGGAAGCCGCCTGGAGCTGGTCCATTTCCGCTGGCGCTGGATGCCGGAGGGCATGAAGACCGTGCGGATCGACATCGATCCCACCGAGTTCGTGCGCATCCGGCCCGACGCCGGCGTGATCACGGACGCGAAACTCGGCACGTCCGCGCTGATCGAGAAGCTGAGCGCGACTATCGACAGGCGCGAATCCCGCGCGGACGAGTTCCGGGGCTACACGGCCGCCGCCGAAGCCGCGGTCGAGGCGATCCAGCCGCAGGTGGGGTACCTCAAGGCGATCCGCGAGGCGCTGCCGCCCGACGGCTTCTTCGTCGAGGAAATCACCCAGGCAGGATTCACCGCACGCTACGCCTTCCCGGTCTATGGGCCGCGCCAATACGTGACCTGCGGCTACCAGGAAAGCCTGGGCTACGGCTTCCAGACAGCGGTCGGCGTCAAGATCGCCAACCCCGACAGATGCGTCGTCTCGATTACCGGCGACGGAGGATTCATGTTCGGCCTCGCGGAACTGGCGACGGCGGTCCAGTACCGCGTCAACCTGGTCACCGTGGTCTTCGACAACAGCGCCTTCGGCAACGTCCACCGCGACCAGTCGACGGTCTTCGACGGGCGGCTGATCGGATCGGAGCTGCGCAATCCCGATTTCGTCCGGCTGGCCGAAAGCTTCGGCGCCAAAGGGGTGCGCGCATCCTCTCCGGCGGAGTTACGGGTCGCGATCGAGGAGGGCTTCGGGGAAGACGGCCCGGTGCTGATCGAAGTCCCCATCGAAAGGGGCAGCGAGGCCTCCCCCTGGCCGTTCGCCCATCCGGAAAGAAGGGGTTAAGCCGGAATGAGCCGCACCGACTTCCGGCCCTACGTCCCCTCCCCCGGGCAATCGAGGATCGCCGGCGCCACGCCCGCCGAGCACACCGCCAACAGGACGCAATCGGGACGCGCGCGGGAGCTTCTGAAGGGCTGGTCGGAATTGAGCGAACGGCCTTTCACCGGCATTACCGTGGATGGCGCGGTCCGCGCCGGATTGTTCTCCCTGGAACCCCAAAGCGCGCCGTCCGCCGCGATGTCGGCCGCTGCCCGCGCCCTGCTCAACGGAATGTCACCGGAGCAGCGCGGGCGAGCGCATTTTCCGGTCGGGTCCGAAATGTGGCGGCGCTGGCAGAACACCGAGCTCTACCTGGAGGACCACGGGCTTCGCCTCGACGAGGTGGGGCCGGAACTGCGGGAAGCCGTGCTCGATGTCCTTCGGGCCGGCCTCAGCCCGCGCGGATTCGAAAAGACCCGCGCGGTGATGCGCCTCAACGGCTTCCTGGGCGCGTTGATCGGGGGCGGGGCCGTCCTGGGCGAATGGAGTTTCACCTTCTGCCTGTTCGGAACACCGTCGCCGGACGAACCCTGGGGCTGGCAGATCTTCGGTCACCATTTGAGCCTCAACTGCCTCCTCCTCGGAGAGCAGATGGTGCTCACCCCCTGCTTCATGGGGGCCGAGCCCGCCCATACCGATGTCGGACCGCATGCCGGGCTCGGTTTGTTCGAGGACGAAGAGCACAAGGGGCTCGCCCTGATGCGCTCGCTCTCGCCGGAGATGCGTGGCCTCGCCCTCATCTCGCAGTCGATGAAGGGCGAGGACCATCCTCCGGGTCGCTGGCATTTCGCCGATCACCTCCATCTCGGCGGCGCCCACCAGGACAACCGGATCGTGCCGTATGAGGGGCTGCCCTGCGATGCGCTGACCGCTCGCCGGAAGCGGGATTTGCTCGATCTCGTCGAGTGCTATGTCGAACCGCTCCCCGCCGGTCCCCTACGGGCGAGGATCGACGAGGTCGAACGGCATCTCTCCGATACGCATTTCTGCTGGATCGGCGGAACCGAGGAGGCAAGCACCTTCTACTACCGGATCCAGAGCCCGGTCGTGTTCATCGAGTTCGACCATCACTCGGGCGTCTTCCTGACCAACCCGGACCCCGCGCGTTTCCATATCCACACGATCGTCCGCACGCCCAACGGCAACGATTACGGCATCGACCTCCTGCGCCAGCACTACGCGCAATCCGGTCATCACGGCCGGGCCGGGTAGCGGGAACGTATTCAACCGATTCCGTATTGCTCGCTCGCCAGCCATTCCCGGGGAACGACGCGGTTGGATGCGTTCCTGAGCTTGCGGTAGAGGATCGCGCCGGCGGCGGCGAACTGCATCGCGAGGCCGGTGTTGCTCTTGTAATAGACGATGTTGTCGGGCGTCGACTTCGCGGTCGCACGGCCCGCGACGATATCGCCCAGGAGATGAATCCGCTCCGGGTCGACCTCGCCGGCCTCGATAAGGTCCAGGAGCTCGATCTGCCTGTTCGCGTGCACGCTGTCCCAGTCGTGAATCACGATGTCGGAGGCCCGCGTGAAGACGTCCGCGTCGACCTCGCGGCGGGTGACGGTGGGATCGGAATTGCCGATCGACATCACCGTCTGGCCTTCGCGCAGCCATTCGCCAAGCACCACCGGTTCGGTGGAGTTGGTCGTGGTGCAAACGATGTCGGCGTCGTCGGCGACCGATCTCGCGTTGGGCATGGCGGCGATCTCCACGCCCGGGACCTTCATGGACCGGACGAACGCGCCCAGGTGGTGGGGGTTGGGGCTATAGACCTGCACGCGCCGGATAGGGCGCACCGCGCAGATCGCCTCGCAATGGGCGCGGGCCTGCCGGCCGGTGCCGAACAGGCCGAGCACGGACGCATCCTCGCGGGCGATTTCGTCGATGGCGACGGCCGAGGTCGCGCCGACCCGGACCCCGCTGACATGCGATTCGTGCAGGAAGGCGACCGGCTCCGAGGTCTCGATGTCGTAAAGAATGACGACCGACCAGTTGAACGGCTCGGGATTCCGCATCGAACGCCGGCCGCCCTCATAGGCGGTATCGTCGATCATGTGGCTGCCGGCGCGGACGCAGGCCATGCCGAAGCTGGGCGCGGCGCCGACATGGACGTTCGCGTAATAACTCACGTCGGGCGTCCCGGACTCGATTGTGTAACGGACACGCGGCAGACTCACGGCCTTGTCCTCCGAGAAATCGCCGAAGACGGTCCGCATGGCGTCTATGCATTCCGCCATGGAGAGATGCCGGCGAGCGTCGTCGTCGGTAATGACGATCGGCATTTCCCGTTTTCCTTTCCCTAGAACTGCCCGCCGAACAGCGCGCCCTCGAACACCTTGTAGCGCAGCAACTGCTCGAACACGATCCACGTCACGAGGGTGATCAGACCGGCGGAGATGACGCATAGCCGCCAAGGAATCCGCCCCTGGAGCCGCATGAACGCCAGCGTATAGACGGGTATGGCGGCGACGAACCCGATGACCGCGACCAGCGCGACGAAGGCCGCGGGCCACAGGCACGCCCTGACCGGTCCCGATGCCCTGACCGCACCCGCCTCCTCCGGCGTCGAAGCGTCGAGCGGCCGCCCCGAGAGAATGCCGCGCAGGGCCCGCCCGCTCCGCGTGCCGGTCTGGACGTAGATGTCGAGCAGGGTCAGGGCCGCCGCGCACCAGCCGATCAGCATCGGCACGACATGCGCGCGCCCGTCATAGGCATAGCTCCACACCAGGAACGCCACGGCGATGGCGAAGCCGACCGCGGCGGGCGCCATCCGTTCGACAAACCCGTTCACGCCGCGCCCTCCCCGGTCCGCCGACGTCCGAAGGCATAGCGAAGGGCCGGCAGCAACAGGCACAGCGCGGTCACGACGAACAGCAGGAGCGATATTTCGCGCACGAAGAACACCGTCCAGTCCCCGTCCGCCATGGCGATGGACTGGTGGTAGCTGCGCTCGGCGAGCTCGCCCAGAACCAGCGCGATGACCAGCGTGATCCGGGGAAACTCGAAACGGATCATCAGGTATCCGACAACCCCGAAGACCATCGCCAGCACCACGTCCCCGAACTGCCCCTGCAATGCGTAGACCCCGACCAGCGCTACCGAGACCACCGCCGGCACGAGGATGTTGACGTTCACCAGCGTGACCATCGAAAGCTGGCGCGTCACCATCAGCCCGAACAGCGAGGCGAGCACGGTGGAGGCGGTCAGCGCGAGAACGATGCTGACCACGACCTCCTCTTCCTCGATCAGCAGCATCGGACCGGGCTCGATGCCGTGCAGGATCAGGACGCCGAGGAAAATCGCCGACTCGGCGCTGCCCGGAATGCCGAAGGAGAGCGTCGGCACCAGCGACCCCCCGTCCTTGGCGTTGTTGGCCGACTCGGGCGCGATCACCCCCTTGATGTTGCCCTTGCCGAATGTGTCCCGGTCCTTCGCGGTCTGAACCGTCGCGGTGTAGGCGAGAAACGACGCGACGGTGCCGCCGACTCCCGGCAGGGCGCCGATGAAGGTGCCGATGGCCGAGCCCCGCAGCAGGATCGGCCAGTTGCGGTAGACGGAGAGGATGCCGGGCAGGACGCCCGTGATCGCGCGCGAGGGCACGGCTTCGGCGACCGTGCCGCCCTTGACGGTCAGGTTGATCATTTCCGACAGCGCGAACAGCCCGACCAGGGCGGGCACCAGCGGGATACCGTCATAGAGGTATTCGATGTCGGCCGTGAACCGGTACCCGCCGCTCACCGCGTCGTAACCGACCAGCGCCAGCATCAGCCCGAACAGCGCGCTGATCAGGCCGCGCAGGAACGAATTGCCGGTCGAGACGGCGATCGCCGACAACCCCAGCATGGCCAGCATGAAGAACTCCGGCGGCCCGAAGGAAAGCACGATCTGCTTGGCGATCGGGATGATCGCGACCAGCGTGAAGATCCCGATGAGGCCGCCGGTAGACGACGCGGCCGCCGCCGCGCCGATCGCCATGCCGGCCTTGCCCTGCTGGGCGAGCGGATAGCCGTCGAAACAGGTGGCCGCGTTGGGTGCGATGCCGGGCGTGTTCAGGAGGATCGCGGAGACCGAGCCGCCGAACGACGTCGCCCCCATCACCCCGCCGATCATGGTGATGGCGAGCCAGGGTTCCATGCCGAAGGTGAGCGGCATCAGCAGCGCGATCGCGGTGGTGCCGCCGAGCCCGGGCACCGCGCCGAAGATCAGCCCGACGAAGACCCCGAGGCAGAGATAAAGCGTTCCCTGCCAGGTGAACAGGAGGGCGAGACCGGAGCCCAGGGCTTCAAACACGGCCCAACCTCGCCCTCCGCATCGTTACGCACGAAGGAGACGCGGACGCCTCCGTTCGATCAGCCCTTCTGTTTCGCGAGGGCGGACTTGTATTTCAGGTAGAACTTGAGCACCCCCTCGGCACGCTTCGCGGTCTCCGCCGCGTTGGCGGGAAGGTAGGGTCGCTTCTTGGTCTTTTCCTTGAGTTCGGGGTCGGCCATGGCCTTGAGGATCGCCGCCTCGAGGATGGCTATGCGGTCCGCGGGCACTCCGGGCGGGCCTCCGACCAGCCGTTCGAGGCTCATGCCCTCGAGCGCCGGGAACCCGGCCGCGCGCGCGGTCGGCACCCCGGGGTAGCTGCTTTCTTTCTCGAACGTCACGAGCATGCGGGCGTCACCCGCCTCGTGATACTTCCTGACCGTGGTGACCAGGACGTAGGAGGCATCCCCGTCGCCCCGGACGGCCGCCAGGATGAACTGCTTGGCGCCCTTGTAGCCGGTCAGCATCTTGAAATCGAAGCCCATGACCGTGGATGCGACGACTCCCGCGGTATGGCCGGTCGAGCCCAGCCCGGTGGTGGTGATCTTGAGCGGACGGCCGAGTGTCTTGATGTCGTCGAGGCTCTTGATCGCGCTCTTGGATCCGACCATCAGCGCATAGGTGCCGCGCGCCAGCCGCGCGATCCAGGTCACCTTGGCAAGGTCGTAGCTCACCTTCTGGCCCAGCAACGGGGGAATCGCCATGCCGGGCATGTTGAATACGGCGACGGTGTGGCCGTCGGGCTTGGCCCGAAAGAGCTGGGCGATGCCCTTGCGGCCGCCGGCGCCGGCCACGTTCCTAGGCACGACGTTTACCTTCTTCGGAAGGTACTTCTCCATGTAGGGCGCGAGCGCGCGGACGGTGCGGTCGAAGCCGCCGCCCGCGGTGTAGGGAATGATGAAGGTGATGTCCTTGTCGGGGAACGCGTGCGAGGTGCCCGGCCAGGACAGCCCGACCGCGAGACCGACGAAGATCGAAAGAAGGGTGCGACGCATCCGGATTTCCTCCCTGTGATCCGATAATTCGTGCCTGAGGCGCATGTTACCCCGAATGCGAAACCCGGCAACTTCGGACGTTCCGCACCGCGTCAGGGATGAACGGTCTCGGTGAACCAGTCGGTCGGCAAGTCGTTACCGATTCCGGCCTCCCTTGCCCGCTTGTGGACCAGGTATCCGGCGGCGGCGAACTGGTAACCGAGGCCCAGGTTGTTCAGGAAGCAGGTGACCTGGTCGTCGCCCGTCCGGCCCTGGCGCTGTCCGGCGACGATCTGCGGCAGCGAAGGCAGTGAGGCGTGCCATTCGTCGTGCTCCACCGCGTAGCTGCCGACCTTGTCCTCGCCGACCTGCACGCCGTGGGTGTAGATCAGCTGCGCGTTGTCGTCGTGGTCGAGCAGCGAAAAGACGTCGATGCGATCGCGCGCAGCGCGCTCGACCTCGGTCGCCCCCGGGCGGACGGTACCGATATGCATGCCGGGCTCGATCCAGTCGCGGAAAAAGACGGGCGGGTACGAGTTGGTCGCGCAGGCCACCATCCGGGCGCCCCGGCAGGCCTCCGCTCCGTCGTCGCAGGGCCTTACCTCCAGACCGACAACCTCGGACATTTCGCGCGCGAAGGTCTCGCGGTTGGCCCTGTTGGGGCTGTAGACCCTGATTTCCTTCAGTTCGCGAACCGCCGCGTGAGCGGTGACCTGCGCGCCAGCCTGCCAGCCGGACCCCAGTACGGCGAGGGTGTCCGCGTCTTCGCGCCCGAGGTATTTCGCGGCCAGCGCGTTGGTGGCGCCGACCCGCGCGCGCTGCATCACGCCGTCCGGCATGATCGCCAGCGGTTCGCCGTTGTGGGAGCTGAACAGCAGGACCAGCCCGACATAGCGGTTGCCGGGAGCGGCCGGCACCTTGACGCGGCGCATCCCCGTCCCGGTCTGCGGGAAGGTGAGGATGTCCGAATTGATCCGGACCGCGCCGACGCCGAGCTTGGGGATCACGCCGTCCATCGATTTGAGCGCGTAAAGCCCGTCCTCGCGCAGCGTGGTCGGCGTGACGATGTCGGACCGAAGCCGCGTCCCGCCCCTGCCCTCCGCAAGCTCGCGGTAAGCGTCCTCAAGGACCGCGATCAGCTCCCCCATGTCGAGGAGCTCGTCGATCTCCTCGTTGGACAAAATCAGGGTCATCGTCGAACTCCTTGTAGAGTCTTGATGGAGGAGGCCCTCAACGCGCCAGCAGGTCCCGGAGCGCGCGATCGATGAACGCGGTGTCGTCGCGCCTCCGTCCCGAACCCGCCCAATGGCCCCAGTCGGAAGGGATCGGGCGAAGCTCCGCGTTCGGCATATGGGCGACCTCGTACTCGCTGTCTTCGGGCGGGAAGTAGGTGTCGGTCCGGCCCGGCATGACGATGGCGCGCGCCTCGATGGCGGCGAGCGCGGCCTCGAAATTCCCGCCATAGAGCTCGTTGTCGCCGATGTCGGAACGCAGCCATGTCGCAATCTGCGACAGGATGTCGTTGGCGTCGAGCGACAGCGCCCAGCGTTCCCAGTAATCGACCAGGAACGCCTCGAGCGACGCATGGCCAAGCTCCCGGTATCCCTCCTCGCGGTAGAACCCCTGGGAGGGAGGCCAGGGCGCCCACGCACGCGCCATCGCGCGCAGCCCGGCAGACGGCGGCTCGTCGTAGGCGCCGCCGCGCCACGCCGGGTCGGAGGTCAACACGTCCCGCATCCCCTTCAGGAAACAGGCGTTGTGGACCGAGGTTCGCGCCGAGCCGCAGATCGGGGCGATACGCTCGACCATGTCGGGATAGAGCGCACCCCAATGGTAGGCCTGCTGCGCTCCCATAGAGTGCCCGACGGCGAGCCGGATGCGCCGGACGCCGAGGTTCCGCGTCAGCAGCGCGTGCTGCAGGCGGACGTTGTCGAGGATCGTCACGACCGGAAAGCGCGGCCCGTCGCAAGGCGGCGCCGCGTTGCTGGGCGAGGACGAAAGCCCGTTGCCCGTAAGGTTCATGACGACGATGAAATACTCGCGGGGGTCGAGCGCCATATCCTCGCCGACGAGGTACTGGCAATCGCCGTGGCGCGCGCCGAAATGGGTGAACAGGAGCACCGCGTTGGACCCCTCCGCATCCAGCGTGCCGCGCGTGACATAGGCGAGCTTGCAATCGGGCAGCGTCGCGCCCGATTGCAGGACGAAATCGCCGGCGTCGAAGACTTCATAATCCGCCATCGGCGCCTTTCCCGCTCGCTCGGATCCCTAGCCGCAGGCCGGCACTCTAGGCGGGCCCGGCGGAGGATGCCAACGGCGCGCGCGGCGTGGTCCGCGGAAGGGGCTATACTTCGGACTGCCGAGTGCGTTCCAGTTTCCGCGTAACCCCGGGGAGTGAGCCATGACGCAAGCGGGGATCGGACCCAGGCTGGCGCGCGCCGCCGACATTCTGGCGCGCGACATGATGTGCATCGAAGAGGGCGAGAGCGTCCTCATCACCGCCGATACGGGCACCGATGAGGTGGGCACGCGGGCGGTCCAGGATGCCGCCTACCGGCTGGGTGCGAAGGTTGCCTCCATCGTGCTCGCGCCTCCGGTACCGTTCCAGGGCGGGCTGGCGGACGAATACCTGCCCGACCATGTCAAGGCGGCGGCCGGCGCCTGCGACGCCTGGATCGATCTCTGCATGCCGTATTTGGCGGGCTCCAGGGCGTTCGACGACGCGATGGAGAAAGGCCGGGTGCGTTACTTCCTGGGCGCCGACATCGGGACCGAGGCGATCGTGCGCCTGATGGGCGGGGCCGATCTCGAAGGGATGTTCGCGCTGGGCGATGCGTTCGGAGAGCTGATCGCGGAGTCCGCGGGCAAGGACTGCCGGATCGCCAATGCGCAGGGCACCGATGTGACCTTCACCCTGGGTAAGCCCGAGGGGTTCGCCCTGAGCAAGGCGACCGGCCCCGGCGGGTATTTCGTGCCGGGCACCGTGATGGTCTATCCGGAGATGGAGTCGGTGAAGGGATCGGTCGTCACCTCCAACATGTTCCACGAGTACTACACCGAACTCGCCGAACCGATGACGCTCGAGATCGACGGAAAAGTCCGGGAGGTCATCGGCGGCGGGCCGGAGAACAAGGTCATGCGGCGCGCGCTGGCGCGGGCGGGAAACGGCGAGTTCGGCTACGTCGTCCATTTCACCTGCGGATTCCACCCGGCGGCGCGCTACACCGGCAAGTGCTTCATCGAGGACCAGCGCGTCGCCGGCTACAACGCCATCGGGCTGGGGCTGCCGTTCTGGGTCCCGGGCGGCGGCGAGAACCATCCGGATTGCGTGATATCGATGCAGTCGCTGTGGATCGAAGGACAACAGGTCCTCAAGGACGGCGCCATCGTCGCGCCCGCGCATCTGGCGGCGATGGCGGGCGACCTGCACCCGATCTACAGGTAGAGCACGCGCGGCGGATGGATCCGTCCTAAATCGTCCTGTGGCGGCGGACGAAGAACGCATAGGCGGCCAGCGCGAACAGCGACGAGAACAGGACCCCGTGCGCGAGCGCGGTCTGGGTGCCGTCGGTCGTCAGCGCGGCGACGATCATCCCGACCGCGGCTCCGGCGATCTGCTGGGTGAAACCGATCATCGACGATGCCGCGCCCGCCATGCTCGGAAACGGCTGCAATGCGCCGGCGACCGATTGCGGGTAGATGAAGGAGAACGCGAACATGGAGAAGAACACGGGGCCGATCACCGCCAGCCAGTGATGAATACCGGCCCAGGACAGCGCGGCCAGCACCAGGCCGGACAGCGACGCGCTCCACACCCCCCAGCGCAGCAGCCGGTCCACGCCCACACGTCCGACCAAGCGGGCGCCCGCCAGCATGCCGAGCATGGAACCGATCATGCAGCCGGCGAACATGTAGGCGTAAGCCGTCTCGGTCTCGCCGAAGAAGGTGATGATCACATGCGGCGACGCGGACAGGAACGAAAAGAGGATGCCGTAGGACGCGGCGGCGCAGGCGGTGTAGGCCCAGAACGGCACGCTGCGGGAGATTTCCGCGAAGTTCTTCATCATCGGAGCGAGGCGCAGCGCGCCCCGGTCGGGCCGTTCCAGCGTCTCCCGGAAGGCGAAGGCAAAAAGCAGCGCCACCAGAACGCTGTAGGCAACGATGAACGCGAACATCGCGTTCCAGCCGAACGAGACCGTCAGATGCGCGCAGACGATGGGCGCGATCAGGGGTCCGAAGCAGAAGAAGAACAGCACCAGCGAGAGCACGCGCGCGGCGGCGGCGCGCTCGTAGCGGTCCCGGACGACGGCGCGCGCGACGATGAACCCGGACGCCGCCGCCACGCCGTGCAGGAACCGGAACCCGATCAGGACCTCGACGGTTTCGGCGAGCGCGCAACCCAGCGCCGCGACGGCGGTGAGCAGCAACCCGCCGACGATGACGGGCTTTCTTCCGAACCGGTCCGACAACGGGCCGGGGAAGAGCTGTCCCACGGCGACCCCCACCATGAACAGGCTCAGGCTGAGCTGCACCAGCGTCCGGGTGGAGCCCAGCCCTTCGACCATGGCCGGCATCGCGGGAAGCGTGCCGTCGATCCCGATGGCGGTGGCCATCGAGGTCAGCGCGAGCAAGGTTGCGAATCCCAAATTGCCGGGCGGCTTCAAGGGCTGGATCTCCGGACAGGCACGCGATCGGCGGGCGACGCCGAGCCTAACACCGGTCCCGCGAACCCGCACCGTCGTTCCGGATCGCTTTCCCGGTCGACTCGGCGCGCCGGGTCGGTAACTTGTGGGCGCGCGGCGGAGGGAGAAGGAAATGGACTATCGCTATCTCGGCAAGAGCGGTCTCAGGGTTTCGTCGATCTGTCTCGGCACGATGAATTTCGGGGCGACGACGAACGAAGAGGAGGCGCGCCGGATCGTCGACATGGCGCGCGAAAGCGGCGTCAACTTCATCGACACCGCGGACGCCTATAACGCCGGCAGGTCCGAAGAGATGGTGGGCGCCCTGCTCGCGGACGACCGGGCCGACTGGATCCTCGCGAGCAAGGTGGGCCAGCAGGACGGCCCCCCCGAACGCAAGCACGGCCTGTCGAGGAAATGGATGCTGGAGGCCATCGACCGCTCGCTCGAGCGGCTGGGCACCGACTATGTCGACATCTACTACATGCACCATGTCGACTGGGATACGCCGCTCGAGGAAAGCGTGGCGGCGATGGGCGACATCATCGCCAGCGGCAAGGCCCTGTTCTGGGGGTTCTCCAACCACCGCGCCTGGCAGGTCGGCGAAATCGTCCGGCTGTGCGACAAGCTTGGCGTTCCCTGGCCGGTGGTCGCGCAGCCGCTTTACAACCTCGTCAACCGGCAGCCGGAATCCGATCTGCTGCCGGCCTGCGAGTATTACGGCATCGGGGTGGCCCCGTACTCGCCGCTGGCGCGCGGCGTGCTGACCGGCAAGTACCGACCCGAAACCGAACCGCCGGAGGACAGCCGCGCGGGGCGGGGCGATCCCAGCATCCTCAACCGGGACATGCGGAAGGAGGCGTTCCGTGTGGTGTCCCGGATCGAGCGGCGTATCATCTTCAGCGACTTGAGCGTCGCCGACTTCGCGATCCGGTGGTTGCTGAACAACCGCCTGGTCTCCAGCGTCATCGCCGGCCCCCGCACCGTCGACCAGTGGCGGGTCTATCTGGGCGCGCTCGACGCCGAGTTCACCGCGCGCGACGAAGCCTTTTGCGACAAGCTGGTGGCGCCGGGCCATCCCGCGACGCCGGGCTATACCTGGCCGCGCTACCCCGTGCAGGGGCGCAGGCCGGTGGTGGCGTAGGGAAGCGCCATGAACGAAACTCCCGCATTCGACTATGTCGTCATCGGCGCCGGGTCGGCCGGCGCGGTGATCGCCAACCGCCTGACCGAAGACCCGTCGGTCTCGGTCTGCCTGCTGGAGGCGGGGCCGCCCGACCGCAGCCCCTTCATCCATATCCCGACGGGCATCATGCGGCTCCCCAACCACCGCAAGGTCAACTGGCGGTTCTTCTCCCGGCCGCAGGAAAACATGAACGACCGGCCGATCTTCCTTCCCCGGGGCAAGACCCTGGGCGGGACGAGCTCGATCAACGGCATGGTCTATATCCGCGGCAACCCGCTCGACTACGACGAGTGGGCGGCGCTCGGAAATCCGGGCTGGTCGTGGTCCGACGTGAAGCCCTATTTCCTCAAGTCCGAGCACAACGAACAGTTCGGCGACAGCGAGCATCACGGCACCGGCGGGCCGCTCAACGTCACTTTCTGCAACACGGTGAGCCCGCTGGAGAAGGACTACGTCGCCGCCTGCGAATCGTTCCAGCACCGGCACAACCCGGACTTCAACGGCGACACCCAAGAGGGCGTCGGCCTGCACCAAGTGACCCAGAAGAACGGGCGGCGCTGGTCGACCGCGATGGGCTATATCCGCCCGGCGATGAAGCGCCCCAACTTCACCGTGATGACGGACGCCCCGGCGAGACGCGTCCGGCTGGAGAACGGGCGCGCGGTCGGCGTGGAGCTGCCGGAGGGACGCTTCGCCGGCGCCCGCCGCGAGGTCATCGTCGCGGCGGGCGCGATCTCGTCGCCGAAGATCCTCATGCTGTCCGGGATCGGCGACCGGGAAGAGCTCGCGGGTCACGGGGTCGAGCCCGCGCATCACCTGCCCGGCGTCGGCAAGAACCTGCAGGACCACATCGCGATCATGACCATGATGCGCACCGAATCGCGCATCCCGTGGGGTTGGTCCTGGCCCAGGATCCCGTCGCTCGCGTTCGAGGCCGTGAAATACGCGTTCGCGCGGAGCGGCATCTTTTCCTCCAACCTGATCGAGTCCGGCGGGTTCATCCGGACCGAGCCGGGGCTCGACCGGCCCGACATCCAGCTCGTCTTCGTGCCCGGTCACCGCGGTCCGCCGCCGAAGATGATCGAATACGGTCACGGGTATTCGGGCCACGCGGTGCTGCTCCGGCCCAGAAGCCGGGGCACCGTCACCCTCTCCTCCTCCGATCCGGACGCGCCGCCCACGATCGATCCCCGGTTCTTCTCGGAACAGGAAGACCTCCGGGTTCTGGTGAAGGGGCTGAAGGAAGCCCGGCGGATCAACCACGCCGAGGTGTTCGACAAGTACCGGCCGCGCGAGATCGAGCCCGGCGAGGAGGTCCGGAGCGACGAGGACCTCGCGGCCTATATCCGGCGCTTCGGGGCGACGATCTTCCACCCCGTGGGCACCTGCAAGATGGGCGATGACGATCTCGCGGTGGTCGACGCGGAGCTCCGCGTGCGGGGCGTGGAAGGTCTCAGGGTCGCGGACTGCTCGATCATGCCGACCATCGTCGGCGGCAACACGAACGCGCCCGCGATCATGATCGGCGAGAAGGCCGCCGACCTGATCAAGGCGGGCGCAACGTAACGCCCCTCACCCCGACCCTCTCCCCCGCGGGGGAGAGGGAGCTCGCTCGCCGGGCGCTCCCTGCCTTCCCCCTGTACCTCTCACGACGCTTCGGTCGTTTCGGGGCGAAGACGTTGCTTAGCGATTTCCTCGATCTTCGTCGCAGCGGTGCTGGCTGGCCACTGGCTTCGCCGGAGCGCGTAGCGCGGAGGGGAAGCCAGTGGCCAGGTGCAGCTCGTCGAAGCTCCCTGCCATCGTGGGGGTCCCGTCGATTGCGGACGGGACGGGCCAAGGGATCGAGAGCAACCGAGCACCCCCTGCGCCGAGAGCACCTGGGAGGGACCTGTGCCTCGGTTCCTGGCCACGATGGACGCCTGGTGGGGAGTTTGCGCCTTGAGCGCCAGTACAGGGACGGGCAGGCATCGTGGCGGTCCGTTTGCACAAGGGCGCGAAGGGAAAGCCATTTATGCCGAGCAGAGTGTAATGCCGAGTGGGTCCCGGGGATCGGCTTAACCCTGCCGTTCTGCGGCCGATTCGCTCGGCATTAATCGGAACTTCATCGGGTATCTGGCCAGATTCCCTTTTGGAATCAGGTGGTCGCGTTTAATCGCCCTGGACGTCGACTGGCAACACTCCGGCGGGGTCGACGCCGAGCAGTTCGAAGGCCCGTTGCTGGGTGGGCGTGGGATCGGCGGTGACGTTGAAGAGGTGATCGGGGTTGCCGGCGAGGGCGATCCGGTTGAGGGTCAGCGAGGCGAGGTGGTCGAGCAGGGTGCGCAGGCTGTGCACCGGCGTGCCGTCGGCGGTGGTGCGGGTGGCGGCCTTCTGTTTGGCGCTGGGTGAGACGCCGGCCGGCTGCACGGGGGAGGCGCGCCGGGCGCGGGCGCTCTCGGGGTCGTCGTCCTCGAACAGCAGCGGAGCGAGGCGTCGGCGCAGGTGCCACTCGACGTGGCAGGCGAGCGCGCACAGGAACACGTGTGCGCGGACGTGGTCGGCGCTGTAGACGTAGATGGGCCGCACCTCGAGCCGGGTCGTCTTGAGGTTGCGGAAGGCGCGCTCGATGCGGGCCAGGGCCTTGTAGGCGTCGACGGCCTCGTCGGCGGCGATGGCGTCGGCGGGGAGGCTGGTGCGGACGATGTAGATGCCGTCGAGCTGGGCCTCGGCGGTGATGCCGGCTTCGTTGCGGGTCCAGGTGAGGTCGTCGTCGGTGACGGTGATGGTGAAGTGCTTCTCGACCTTGCGGCGGTTGGCTTCGCGCCCGACCCGGTGGCTGATCCGGTCCCGTCCGCGCAGTTGCGAGCCGGGCCGGCGGACGATGCGGGCGATCTCCTCGAGGGTGGCCTCGGTGGCGCGGAGCAGGTCCTCGCGCTTGCGCGCGCGCTCGTCGCGCAGGCGCGGGTTGAGGCAGACCATGAGGCGCTCGCCGGGGAAGGCGGGGCTGCTGATCTCGGCGACCGTGTCTTCCAGCAGCTCGTCCGGTCGCAGCGGCGCCGGCCCGTCGGGGCCGGCCGGGCGCAGCAGCGTGCGGAGGTCCGCGGTCCTGAGTGCGGAGATCCAGTCGAGCCCGGCCGGCTCCACGGCCTTGCGGATGCGCGCGGTGGTGAGCATGCCGCGGTCGCCGACCAGGGCGATCCGCTCGATGCCGAAGCGGGTCCGGATCTTCCGGATCTGGTCCGCCACGGTGGCAGGATCGGCGGTGTTGCCGGCGAACACCTCGACCGCCACCGGGCAGCCGTCGCGCGAGCAGAGCAGCCCGAAGACGATCTGCTGGCGGCCCTTCTTGCCATCGCGGTTGTGGCCGAAGGCGGCCAGCGGGCAGCACCGCCCCTCGACGAAGCTGGACGTCGTGTCGTAGAGCACCAGGGTGCCGTCCCGGAGGTGCCGGTTGGCCAGGCTCTGCTCGATCCAGGGCTGGCGCGCCAGCAGCCAGTCGAGCATCGCCAGCATCTCGTTGCCGGTGACCTCGCCGAGGCCCAGGACCCCGCCGAGGGTGGAGGCGGCGGTCTCCGGCGTGAGCTGCCGGGCGGTCGCGAGCTTGGAATCCGGCGCCAGCACCCGGGCCACGATGGCGGCCAGCGCGAGATCGCGCTCGCGGCTGCGGAGCCGGTGCAGGATGCGGGGCAGCCCCAGCTGCCGGCAGGTGCCGAGCACCGCGCAGACATGACCATGCGCCAGGCTGCGCCGCACGGCGAACGCCTCGTCCGGGCGTTCGAAGGCGACGCCTCCCTTGACCACCCGGCGGATGCCCTCGATCAGCCCGGGCGGCAGGTGGGTGAGGTTGGCGAGGGTCTTCCGGCGGATGCGCTTACCTTCGCGCCAGGCCTTGCGGAGCAGGATCGTGGGCCGGCGGCCGCGGTTCGGGATGGCTTCGACGTGGTAGGACATGGCCGGTGACCGCGCATGGAAACAGGGCTTCCGGCCTTATAGCGCACCTTCCGGCAAGGTACAACCCCTATCGGTCCGGCCCTACCATGGAAACAAATATCCATGGAGAAACCGGGCCCCATCCCTACCAACCGAAACGTGATCAGGACGTTGGCCGGACTATCTCTGATCTATCCTCAGTGAAGCTCCGATTAATTCTCACGGCCAGTTTCCGCCTAGAACCATCATCAGGCTGTCCTTCACACCGTTGAAGGTCCCCCGGCGGATGGAAGGCGGCGTGTTGGCCTCAAGGATTTTCAGCCTCTCGGCCGCGTTCGAACGAAGGTACACCTCGGTGATCTTGACGTCGGCGTGACCGAGCCAGATCGAGACCTTCCGGATGTCCCCCCGTGTGGCATCCAGAACGGTCATTGCCGACGAATGACGGAGCACGTGCGGGGTCACCCGCTTGCTCTTGATCGACGGGACCTTGCAGGCCGCGGTGGCGACATGCTGGTCGAGGATGTAGGCGAAGCCGTCCGTGCTCAACGCCCGCCCGCGGGCGCTGAGGAAGAGATAGCGATTGTTCACCGGCGGGCGGACGTCGAGCCACTCATTGAGGACGGCCCTCGTTTCCTTCCAAAGCGGAAGTTCGCGCTCGCGCCGCCCCTTGCCCAGGACGCGGACAGTCTCAAGTTGGGGACTCGACAGGCTGTCGAGAGTGAGCCCGGTCAGTTCCGACACCCGGAGCCCGGCCGCGTAGCATAGATGCAGCATGGCGCGGTCGCGCAGGCCTGCGACCGTCGCGGTATCCGGCGCATCCAGGATCGCCTGCATCTCCGTCCGGTCGAGCCAGTCGATCAGGGGTTTGTCGGCGCGCTTCTGCGGGATGGCGCGCACCTGCAACGCCAGATCGAGACAACCCGGGACACGGTATTCCAGGTATCGGAAGAAGGACTTGACGGCGGCGAGACGATTATTGCGGGTGCCGACGCTGTTGTTGCGATCCTTCTCCAGGGACTCGAGGAAGGCCAGCAGGAGAGCCACCGTCAGGTGCTCGATCTTCAGGACGCAGGGGCGCACCTTGGTCTTTTCCGCCGCGTAGAGGACGAGGAGGCGGAAGCACGCTTTATAGCTCTGCACGGTGTGGCGGCTGAAGCGCCGCTCGTTAGGAAGGTGCTCCTCCAGGAAGGTCGTCAGGTGGGGGGCAAGATCAGTCATCGGAACCCCCATTCGCGTGAGCCTCTTCCGCAGCCTCGGCAATGCCGCGCAGGAGGGCAGGGGTCGCTTCCAGATACCAGTAGGTGCTCGAGACGTCGACATGTCCGAGGTAAGTGGAGAGCGCCAGCATGTGCCGGCTCGGATCGACGTCGGGAGCCAGGTTCTCGAGAGATCGCACGGCGAAGGAATGCCGCAGCGAGTGCGTCGTCGGCCCTCGCGCCGCACCGGGTTCGCGGATTCCCGCTCGCTCCGCGAGTCTGCGGAAGACATGGATGGGATGCAGTTGACGCGGGCGCTGGCCGCTTGCGATCACGAACAGATGCCGATCCGGGGTTTTCTCCGCAAGTCGCGCTTCCAGATAGCGGTTCAGCGCATCCCAGGTGGTCGGGTGCAGAGCGACCATCCGGGACTTGCGGAACTTCGTGTCTCGGATCACCAAGCCGTCCTCGGTGATGTCGTCCAGGGTCAATGCAAGCGCTTCGCCGATGCGCAGGCCGGTCGCGGCGACGAGCCCGAACAGGTAATGCCAGGTCAGCGGGGCAATGGTGCCGGCAGGTCCCATGGACAATGCCGCTGTCAGGAGTTTCCCGATATCCGCGACCGACATCAGGCAGGGCTTCGGTCTCTGCTTGTTCAGACGGCCCAGAGCATCGCGAGGCGGCACTTCGTGACGGGCGTCCTCAGCGTGCAGCCAACTGCCGAAGTTATGGACTGCGTACAGCTTTTTGACCCGTTCGGACCGCGATGCCGCCGCCGACGCGGATGCCCACTCGATGGCGGTTTTGGACCGCATGAATGTTTCATCGCGAACCTCGGCGAAGCGCGCAAAACTGCGCAGCTCCCGTGCGCTCCGCACGAACCGATAACCGAGCTTCTGCTTCATCGCCACAAAGCGCTCGACGTGTTCGCTGATCGTGATCGTCATCGGTCGTTCCCTCCCAACCAGGGTTGGGCAACCTCCTGCAACATGACCGCGTCGGTCTTGGCGTAGATCACGGTGGTGTTCGGGGAAGTGTGCCGGAGCAGCGATTGGATGACATCCAGCGTGGCTCCCGACCTGAGCAACGCGGTCGCCTGGGAGTGGCGGAGTGCATGCGCGCCACGACCGCCGAAGGTCTTGACCCCCGCGCGATCCAGCGCGCGTTCCACCACGGCACTGACGGTGCTCGAATGGGTGAATGGCCGACAGGGCGCGTTCACGCAGAAGAACACCTTCTCCTCATCCACCCTTGGCCGTGCCGTCGCGATATAGACGTGGAGCGCATCGCCGACGTCCTGGGGCAGCGGCAGCGACGTCGTCCGCCGTGATTTTCCCGAGACACGGATCTCGGCCCTGTTCCAGTCGATGTCGTCGAGGCGCAGAGCGACGATATCTCCGGCCCGCAGCGCCAGCCGCGCCAACAGCAGCAGGATCGCCCGGTCGCGTACACCCATGGGGTCGTCGCCGCAGGACGCGATGGTGCGCTCGACATCGTCGGCCAGGATGTACCGTGGCAGGGCCGACAGCCGCCACTGCGGCACCGTCGGCACGGCCTCGACCAGCCCCGCCGCGATGCTGCCTTCCGACACCAGGAACCGCAAATACATACGCATCGCGGTTGTCAGCCTGCGGGCGTAGCTTTGCGACCATGGCTCCATGCGGTCGAACAACACCCGCCGGACCAGTGCCGCGTTATAGACCCCCGGATCGTCCCCAAGACCAGGCAGCATCTCCGCGATCAATCGGACCTGCTGGCGTATGGTCTCCGGGCTGCTGGCGCGATGGCGTTCAAGCCAGTCGGCGAATCTCGCAAGGCGAGGCGACGGAGGCTTCTCGTCCGGGACCGGTTCGAGGGGCCCGATCCGCCCGATCGAGACGAGATTCTTCAGGAAGCCGTGTAGTTCGATCTCGTACGCGGTTGTGGGATACCGGGATTCGTGGCCGTGGAACACCCCGGGGATCGAGCAGATGATCTGCCTGCGCCGGAACCGCGCGATTACCTCCGGCGACAGATCGCACAGGCGAAGCCGTGAGAGGTGGAGCCAGACAATGAGACCGCCGCATCCATAACGATACCGCTTGATGGTCTTGGTCGCGTAGCCATTGCGGCGCAGGCCCTCGAGAAACGCATTCAGAAGCCGGAAATTGTCCTCGAGTTCGCCGGGAGTCTCGATGCGCCCTATCCGCTCGAGGAAGCGGATGAACGTCATGACCTTGGGCGACGAGCGGCACTTGCGCCAGCGGCGAAGCCGGACAGGCGCGGACGATTTGGCGCAACGGCATTCGTGCTGCTGAAAGCGCTCGATAACCGTGCCGTCGACGATCTTGAGCTCGATCCCGGCAAGCTCAAGCCAGATCAGGAAGTGACGGGCGGCGTAACGGTAATTGGAGAGCTGACCCTCAGCCGCTCCGTCCGAGTGGCGAAGATCGTTGATGAACTCAAGAATGATCGAGTCGAAGCCGGCCAGGGCTGTGGTCCCCAGCAGCGACCGGCGGTTGGGTGTCGAAGACATTGTTGGTCGTCCTCCATCGGGTTGAAACGGAGGACGACTTTGTCCGCGAATTGACCGTCAGAATTAATGCCGAGCGAATCGGCCGCAGAACGGCAGGGTTAAGCCGATCCCCGGGACCCCACTCGGCATTACACTCTGCTCGGCATAAACGGCTTTATCCCGAGCTCGGGATAAAACCTTGCACATGGTTGAGTATTTTGCGGGGATCGACTGGGGCTCGGAGACCCACCAGGTCTGCGTTGTCGACAGCGCTGGCGAGGTGTCGGCCGAGCGGGCCTTCGGTCACGGCGGAGCCGGTCTGGCGGAGATGGCGGCCTGGGTCCTCGCCACGGCGGGCGTCGAACCGCACGCGGTCGGGGTCGCCATCGAGATCCCGCACGGACCCGTCGTCGAGACCCTGATGGAACGCGGCTTCGCGGTCCACTCCGTGAATCCGAAGCAGCTCGACCGCTTCCGCGACCGCTTCTCGCCGGCCGGCGCCAAGGACGACCGCCGCGACGCCCGCGTGCTCGCCGATGCCCTGCGGACCGATGGCCATGCGTTCCGGCGCCTGGATGCGAGCGCGCCGGAGATCGTCGAGCTGCGCGAGTGGTCGCGGATCGCCAACGACCTGACCCGCGACAGGACCCGGCTGGTGAACCGGGCCCGCCAGCAGCTCTGGCGCTACTATCCGCAGCTCCTCAAGGTCGAAAGCGATCTCACCAGGGCCTGGGTCCGCGAACTCTGGTGCCTTGCGCCGACGCCCGCCAGGGCGCAGCGCGTCCGCGCCGCCACCGTCGCCAAGCTCCTGACGCGCCACCGGGTGCGCCGGATCGATGCCGAAACCGCGCTCCGGATCATGCGCGAGCAGGCGGTGTCCGTCGCGCCCGGCACGACCGAGGCCGCGGTTGCCCATATCGAAGTCGTCTTCTCGCAGCTTGCCGTCATCGCGCGGCAGCTCGCCAAGGCCTATGGCGAGATCGACCGCCTGAGCGCGGCGCTGTCCCGATCCGCGGCCTCCCCGGAGGACGAGCCGGGAATAAATGCGCAGCGTGACGTGGAAATCCTGAGCTCGCTTCCCGGCGTCGGCAGGATCGTCCTCGCCACGCTGCTGGCAGAAGCGCACGATCCTCTGCGGCGGCGAGACTATCAGGCCCTGCGATGCCTGTCCGGTGTCGCTCCCGTGACCAGGCGGTCCGGCAAGTCGCTGATCGTCATACGCCGTCTCGCGTCTCACAACCGGCTCCAGGACGCCGTCTACCACTGGGCCGGGGTCGCGATTCAGCACGACCCCGTCAGCAAGGCGAAATACGCCGCCCTGCGTGCCTGCGGCCACGGCCACGCTCGCGCGCTTCGCGGCGTCGCCGACCGCCTGCTCGGCGTCGCCTGCGCAATGCTCCAAAGCCAGACCGTCTTCAATCCCGCCTTCGCGAGACAAGCCCATGCAGCCTGACCCAGGAACCACACCGGGTGCCCAGAACGCCTACTCGCGCGTGCCGGATCTGGCTTTACAAATGGTGGGGAGTCCCTCCCGCTCGCGGGAGGGGCCGGGGGAGGGCGGACGCCGTGGTACAGACCGGCCCGCCGTTCCTCCTACCAGGGGTGCTCGCGCCCGTCCCAGGTCCAGAACCGGCCATGCCCGGACTCGTCGAGGCGGGCCATGACGTCGTGGATGCCTCGGGCGCTTTCCTGGACCGAAATCGATGCGTTGCGGCCGCCCATGTCGGTGCGGACCCAGCCCGGATGGATGACGACCGCGAGGCAGCCCCGATCGCGCCAGCCATCGGCGAGCGCGCGGAACCGGTCGTTGAGCGCCGCCTTCGAGTCGCCGTACTTGCCGAGGCCGCGGCGCGAGCCCCGGCGCGCGCCCATCATGCTGGTGATCAGCGCGATCTTGCGCTGCCCGCTCCGGACCACCGCGTCCATCAGCAGCTCGGCCGTCTCGATCGGCGCCTCCGCGTTGACGCGGTTCACCTCGGCGGCGGTCATCCCGTCGCCATAGACGCCCGCGTTGTGGATCAGGAGGTCGATTGCCTCGTCGCCCAGCGCGTCGCGAAACGCCCGCCGCTGGACGGGGTCGGTCGCCTCCAGGCCGTGAATCCGCACCTCGCCCGCCACCTCGCCGAGCGCGCCCGGGTCGCGCGGGGTCCGCGTCGTCGCGTGCACCCGCCATCCTTCGGCCGCATAACGTTCGACCAGCCCGAGACCGATGCCCCGGCTCGCCCCGATAACCGCCACACTCGGCATTGTCTTCCTCCGGCAAGGGCGTTTTCGATGGAGATCGCGCTCAATCTGCTCTATCACAATATCCAGCCGCCCCGGATCGTCCATCGGCCGGGTGCACAGATTCATAGACCGAACGGAAGCGGTTTCCGGTTAGGCTGAAGCGATGAATGCTGAAATCGAGAACCTGGTGCTGGAGCAGTTGCGGGCGATCCGCACCGAGCTCGGCGACCTCCGGCGCGAGGTCCGGACCGAGTTGAGCGACATCCGGCAACGCGTTTCTTCGATCGAGCGCAACACGGCCAACCAGCAGGGTCAACTCGCCAACCTGCAGGGCGACGTCGCGCTCACGCATCAGCGGCTCGATCACCTGGGCGAACGGCTGGAGCGCATCGAGCGACGGCTGGACTTGAGCGAGGCGCCAGCCTGAACGAAGTGCGGAGGCAGACGCTGGAGTTGACGCTGAGCGCCCGCTATCGCCGTTCCGCGCGGAACACCCCAGACCTGAAGTAGCCTCCGGCAAAGGCGTTTTCGATGGAGATCGCGAGCGATCTGCTCTATCACCATATCGGGCGGCCCCGAAGGAAGGCAGAGCGCATGTCGATCCCGGTCATCGATATCCACCCCTATTTGCATGGCGGAGACGGGGACAAGCGCAGGGTGGCGCACGAGATCGCCGCGGCCTGCGAGGAATCCGGGTTCTTCTGCATAGTGGGCCACGGGATCCCCGCCGAGTTGATCGCCCGAACCCGCCAGGCGGCCGCCGACTTCTTCGCCCTGCCGGTCGCCGAGAAGCGGTCGATCCTGCGGCCGGAGAGCCGGGTGGGGCGCGGCTACTATCCGTTCGCCGACCGCTCGCTCGCCTACACGCTCGGCGTCAAGACCCCGCCGGACCTGCAGGAGGCCTACGCCATGGGCCAGCCCGACGTCCCCGACGAGCCCTACTACAGGGGCGCGATCGCCGACTATTTCTTCGGACAGAACCGCTACCCGGCGAAGCCGGAGAATTTCCGCGAGACGGTGGACGAGTATTTCCGCACCCTGCTCGGGCTGGGGGGAAGGCTGATGGGGGCGATGGCGCTCGCGCTGGGCGTGGACGAGGATTTCTTCGCCGACAAGATCGACCGTCCCGCCTGCGTGATGCGGCTGATCCGCTACCCGGCGCAGACCGAATCCCCGGCGGAGAGCCAGCTGCGCGCGGGCGCCCATACCGATTACGGCACGCTCACGATCCTTCGCGGCGACGACGTGCCGGGCACGCTGCAGGTCAAGATGCCGCGCGCCGGCTGGACCGATGTGAGCCCGCCTCCGGACGGTTTCGTCTGCAACCTCGGCGATGCGATGGCGCGCTGGACCGGGGGCCGCTGGGCCTCGACCCTGCATCGGGTGGCGAACCCGCCCGCGGGGTCGCCGCGGCGCGACCGCATTTCGCTGGTGTTCTTCCACCAGCCCAACCACGACGCCATGCTCAACGGGATCTTCGACGACGCCGGCGACGCGGTAAGCCTGGGCGAGCACTACATCGAGAAGATCCACCGGGCGGCCGGCGCCGGCGTATCCCCGCGCCCCGAGGCGGCGGAGTAGCTCAGCCGGGAGACGCGCTCCGGACCGCGCCGGCCGACAGCACGGCCGCGACGACGAGCCCGGCGGCGGCGAGGAGCGACGGCGCAAGGTAGCTCCCCAACGCGTCGTGCAGCATGCCGGCGACCGTCGGCGCCACCATCTGCCCCAGCCCGAAAGCGGCGGTCATCAGGGCCAGATTGCGGCGCGGGTCTCCACCCGACATGCGCCGGGCGTTGACCAGGCCGAGCGAGACCAGACCCATGAACGTCCCGCCGAGAAGGCCGACGCCCAGCAGCAGCGGCCAGATGCCGCCGCCGGACACGCTGAGCGCGACGCCCGCCGCCTCGATCAGGCAGGCAAGCGCGAAGGCGCGCTCGTTGCCCCAGCGCCGCCCGGCCCATCCCCACAGCGCGACCGAAGGCACCGCCGTCAGGCCGACGCAGAGCCACACCAGATCCTCCACCGGGCGCAGCAACGGATCCGCGCGGACCATGTCGGAGACGAAGGTGGCGGTGATGACGTAGCCGAACCCGAACAGCCCGTAGGCGGCGATGAACCTCGGCAGGCCCGGTTCGTCCCCGCCTTCCCCGGGACCGGCCGCCGGCGCGGCGGGCGCCGGTCGCGGCCGCAGCAGCATCGCGACCGGGATCGCGAGGACGATGGAGAGCGCGCCGCAGGCCAGCCAGGGGTTCCGCCAGTCCCCGCCTCCCTGCGCGGCCGCCGGCACGGCCAGCGACGAGAGCGCGATTCCCGCCCCGACCCCCGCATAGATCGCGGCCGCCCATCGGTCGCGGCCGGCGGCGGCGAGCCGGTCCATGACCAGGGAAGACGCGAACACCATCGCCAGCGCCCCGGCGGCGCCGTTCGCGAACCGCAGGACCAGGAACGGCCCCAGGCCGGTCGTCAGCGCCATGGCGCCGGTGGTAAAGCCGCTCACCGCCAGCGCCCCCAGCAGCCAGCCGGCCGGGCTGCCGGGCAAGGACCGTCGGGCGGCGGCGAGCGCGCCGAGCAGGTATCCGAGGAAATTGGCCGAGGCGATCAGCCCCGCTTCCGGCTTGCCGAGCGCCAGCCCGGCGGTCATGTAGGGCAGGATCGGCGTATAGGCGAACCGCCCGATCCCGATGGCGACCGCGAGCGAGAGAAGACCGGCCAGCGCGAGCGCCGCCGGGTGAACGCCGAGCCGCGCGGTCCGGACGTCACGCGCGTCCGTCATATCGACCGAAGCCGTCCCGACGGGGCGGCGAAGGCCCACCGTCCACGAATTTCGTTCTGTATCGACGGCACGACACAAGACAACCGGCTTGTCCCCGAAGCGCCGCTATCGCTCACGCCGTCATGCCCGGACTTGTTCCGGGTATCCACGTCTTGCGGCATCGCGGTGTGAGCCGGAAGCGGACGAACCGGCGGAGGGACGTGGATACCCGGAACAAGTCCGGGCATGACGATATGGGGATGGTGTGCCGCGGAGGGCGTCATCGACGCAGTCCCATCGTCGTTCCCCGCGCTTCGAATACCGGCGTTCGGCCGATTGACCGCCGGGCTCGGTTCGGGATACCACGACTCGCGCGGCCGGTCGCCGGAAAGAGGAAGCCAATGACGGAGCCCGCCAGCCTGGGCAGCTTCGACTACGCGATCGTCGGCGCGGGGTCGGCGGGCTGCGTGCTGGCCAACCGGCTGTCGGAAGATCCCCGCAACCGGGTGCTGCTGCTGGAGGCCGGCGGCAGGGACGATTATTTCTGGATCCGCATCCCGGTCGGCTACCTCTACACCCAGAACAACCCGCGCACCGACTGGTGCTTCCGGACCGAGCCCGAGGCGGGGCTCAACGGGCGGGCGCTCAACTACGCGCGCGGCCGGGTGCTGGGCGGCTGCTCGTCGATCAACGGCATGATCTACATGCGCGGCCAGGCGCGCGACTACGACGGCTGGGCGCAGATGGGGAACCGCGGCTGGGCCTGGGACGACGTCCTGCCGTGGTTCAGGAAGTCGGAGCACCATTTCGGCCCGGCCGACGATTTTCACGGCACCGGCGGCGAATGGCGGGTCGAGCGGCAGCGGCTGGGCTGGGAAATCCTCGATGCCTTCGAACGCGCCTGCAACGATGTCGGCATCGCGCCGACGCCGGATTTCAACGACGGCGACAACGAGGGGACCGGCAAGTTCGTGGTCAACCAGCGCCGGGGCGCGCGCTGGAGCACCGTGCAGGCGTTCCTGAAACCGGCGCGAGGACGGCCCAACCTCACCGTGCTGACCCACGCCCAGGCGAAGCGCATCCTGTTCGACGGAAACCGCGCGAGCGGGCTCGAATTCTGGCTCAAGGGCGCGGAAACCCGGGTCGACGTGGCGGGCGAGACGATCCTGGCGGCGGGGTCGGTCGGCTCGCCGCATCTCCTCCAGGTCTCCGGCGTCGGGCCGGGCGAACTGCTGCGCGAGAAGGGCGTGGCGGTCGTCCACGAGCTCCCCGGCGTCGGCGGCAACCTGCAGGACCATTTGCAGCTTCGCCTGATCTACCGCGTCTCCAACGTCGTCACGCTCAACCAGCGCGCCAACAGCCTGTGGGGCAAGATGGCGATGGGGCTGGAATACGCGCTGTTCCGCAGCGGGCCGCTCTCCATGGCGCCGAGCCAGCTCGGCGTGTTCACCAGGTCGGATCCGTCGCGCGAGACCGCCAATTTGCAATATCACGTCCAGCCGCTGTCGCTCGACCGGTTCGGCGAGCCGCTGCACGGCTTCCCGGCCTTCACCGCATCGGTCTGCAATCTGCGGCCGGAAAGCCGGGGAACCGTGAGCCTGAAATCGTCCGACCCGAGGGAGCCGCCGGTGATCGCCCCCAACTACCTGTCGACGCCGGGCGACCGGCAGACGGCGGTCGACGCGATCCGCCTGACGCGCCGCATCGCCGCCGCCCCCTCCCTCGCGCCCTACACGCCGGAGGAGGTGCTGCCGGGCAGCGAACGCCAGACGGACGAGGAGCTGGCGAAGGCCGCCGGCGACATCGGAACCACCATCTTCCACCCGGTCGGAACCTGCCGGATGGGCCACGACCCGCAATCCGTGGTGGACGACCGGCTGAAGGTGCACGGCACGGAGAACCTGCGGGTGATCGACGCTTCCGTCATGCCCGCTGTGACCTCGGGCAACACCAACAGCCCGACCATCATGATCGCCGAGAAAGGCGCGGCGATGGCGCTGGAGGACGCACGGGGGTGAGCGGGACGAAGCGGACGCGGCGACGATCCAGACCGTGAGGACTCCCAGCCGATTGCGACCTGGGGAGTCCACGATTTAGCATGAGCCACGAGACCAGCGCGCCCTTACCGACCGGATACGCCGCCATGAAACGATTCGTCGCGACCGCCGCCCTCGCGGCTACCGTCCTCGCGTCCGCCTCCCTCGCGGGCGCCCGGGAACGGGGCGCCGCGATCGAGTGGCCGTATGTCGGGGCCGAGCAGGCGCAAACCAAGTACTCGGCCGCCGCCGAGATCACGGCCGTCAATGTCAGCGAGCTCAAGATCGTCTGGCAATGGGAACCGAACGAGAGTCCTCTCGAGGAATACGGCACGCGGCCGGGCCCGTTTCAGGCGACGCCCATCATGGTCGACAATGTCCTCTACCTCTCGACCATGTACACGCGTGTGGCGGCTCTCGACGCGGAGACCGGCGCCGAGCTGTGGATTTTCGACCCCAGGGCCTACGAGGGAGGACCCAAGGGCGCGGCGCCGCGCGGCTTCAAGCACCGCGGCATCGCTTGGTGGAGCGACGGGGACGACGCGCGCATCTTCCTCAACAGCCGCGACCGGCTGTACGCGATCGACGCCGCGACCGGCAAGCCGGACAGGAATTTCGGCGACGGCGGGAGCGTGCTGCTGACCGGGGGCCACGGCCGCCCGGTGACCCGGTTCGAGTTCGACCAGACCTCGCCGCCGGTCGTGTTCGAGGATCTGGTGATCGTGGGGAGCCGCATACCCGACCGGCTGCAGCGAAAATTCGACCCGCCCGGAACGGTGCAGGCGTTCGACGCCCGCACGGGCAAGCGCCGCTGGGTCTTCTTCACCATCCCGCAATCGAAGGACGCCTTCGGCGCGGACACCTGGGAAGGCGAGTCGTGGCGCTTCACCGGTCACGCGAACGTGTGGGGGCTGATGTCGCTCGATATCGAGCGCGGACTGCTGTATGTGCCGACGAGCACGCCGAGCAGCGACTACTGGGGCGGCCGCCGGGTGGGTGCGAACCTCTTCGCCGAATCGCTGCTGTGCCTCGACGCGCGCACCGGCAAACGAAAGTGGCACTTCCAGACGGTGCACCACGGCGTGTGGGACTACGACCTGGCCGCGGCGCCGAACCTCGTCACCATTACCGTGGACGGGCGCGAGATCGACGCGGTGACGCAGGTGTCGAAGCACGGCTTCGCCTATGTGTTCGACCGCGTGACGGGCGAGCCCGTGTGGCCCATCGAGGAGCGCGCGGTGGACACGACGACGGACGTGCCGGGCGAGGTGCTGTTTCCCACGCAGCCGTTCCCGACCAGGCCGCCGCCATTCAGCAGGCAAGGGGTGTCGCTGGAGGACGCAAACGACCTGACGCCGGAGATCCATGCGCTCGCGGTGGCGGAGATGCGGCGGTTCCGGACCGGTCCGCTGTTCACGCCTCCGAGCCTTCGAGGGACGCTCCAGCGCCCGGGCGCGAGCGGCGGCGCCAACTGGGGCGGCGCGGCGTTCGACCCCGGGAGCGGGCTCCTGTTCGTGCGGACATCGGAGGAGGCCGACACCAACCAGGTTTGCGTGAATGCGGGAAACGACCCGGAGGTCGACGTCGCGTACAGCAACAACTGTCCGTTCGGGGCGACCCTGCTGATGTTCCGGGAGGCCGACGGGCCCGGCGCCGCGAAAACCCCGAAAAGCGGGCTCGGCCCGATTCCGCTCATCAAGCCGCCATATGCCCGCCTGGTCGCGATAGATCTCAACGCGGGCGAAATTGCGTGGAAGGTGCCGTTCGGCGAGGGCAGCCGCGAACTGCGCGAACACCCGCTGCTGCGGGGCGTCGATCTGCCGGAGCGGCTGGGCACGCGCGGCAACGCCGGCCCGATGGCGACCAAAGGGGGCCTCGTGTTCGTCGGCGGCGGCGCGCCGTATTTGTATGCGTTCGACAAGGCGACCGGGGCCGAGCTCTGGCGCGGCGCGACGCCGCACAAGACGAACGCAATCCCGATGACCTACCGCGCCCGGTCGGGACGGCAATTCGTCGTCATCGCAACCGGCGGCGGGGCGGACGCCGCGCTCGTCGCATTCGCGCGACCCCGGTAGCCGGGCGCGGGGCGACCGCCAACGACCGAAGAGGGTGGGCGTTTCGGCATCGGGATATCGCCAGCAATGTTCTCGGCGGTTCGTTCCGCGGTCTCATGGATCGTGTCGTGCGGCAGATCGGCGTATCGAAGGGGGCTTATCCGGATAGCTTGACGGCGGTCGGTTCGCATGGCGCGGATCGGCGACCGGGCCGCCGCCCCGCGCCGACGGGCGCACGTCCGTCCCGCCCTTCGTCGTCATGCCCGGACTTGTTCCACTGCTGTCCGGTTTGGATGGGCTGGACCGGGTGCAAGGCGTCGGTACAGGCGGGTTACCGGCCCACACGCCGGGTCGGGACACGGATTGTGGCCCGCCCGCCGCATCGTCGTTCCCCGCCGTCGTCCCTGGCTCCTCCGTTGTCACCCCGGACTTGTTCCGGGGTCCAGAGAGGCCTTCCAACCGCCGCGGCTGTCGAACGATCCGCGAGGGCGGCGGGGCGCGGATGTCGTGTCGCGGACAGCAAGCGGCGCGTTTCCCCGGATCGGGGTCCGGGGCAGGCCTGGACCCCGGAACAAGTCCGGGGTGACACGAGGGGGGCGGACACGTTGCCTCCCGTCGGCGCAGAACCCGCGTCGAAATTCCAGACCGGACAGCAGTGGACGCGTTCCGGGCATCCACGTCTCTCCGCCGCGAGACGGCGTCCGCCCTCCCCAGGCCCCTCCCGCAAGCGGGAGGGGAGACGGCAGGGAGCGCTCGGCGAGCCTCCCTCTCCCCCGCGGGGAGAGGGTTGGGGGGCCGTCCCGTGCGAACCGGGCGTTCCTCGGCGTCCCCCGGGCGCCTGCCACACCCCTGTCAGGCTATCCATATAAATCCCTATCGAAGGGCGGCCGGGACGGAGACGCCTTGAACGGGGCACCGGCCCTGGACTCCCGATCGTCGCTTCACCCCGTCCGGAGTGACTTCGGAGGGAAGGCGCCCGCCGTCGCAGAAACCGGGCTATAGTGAGCTGGCATTCCTCTCGCGGGGGACGACCATGGCCGTTGCAACCGCCGCCGTCGGGCACCTGCCGGTTGCCGATCCGGCGGACTGGACCGGCGCGGAGCTCAACTCCCGGACGGGCTGGCGCTTCGAGGCGACGTCCGCCGAGACCGCCCATCTGGTCGACATGGCGCGGGCCGCCGCCGCGCGGCTGGACGGCGACCCGAACCGGCTGCTCGCGACCGCGCGGTCCGATTTCGATCTCGGGCCGTTCGGCGAGCGGGTCGCGGCCATGCTCGATAGCGTACGCGACGGGCCCGGGATCGCGCTCTATCGCGGCCTGCCGATGGACGACCTGTCGCCGATCGAGGTCGCGGCGGTCTACTGGGCGATGGGCCTTCATATGGGCGCCGCCCAGCCCAACAACCCCGAAGGCGACACGATCGGCCACGTGCTCGACGCCGGGCGGGAATACGGCCATCCCCGGCACCGCGGCTACCAGACCGCGGCGGAGCTGGACTACCACTGCGACCAGACGGACGCGGTGGCGCTGCTTTGCATCCATACGGCCAGATCGGGCGGGACATCCAAGATCGCCAGCTCGGTCAGGCTGCACAAAGAGGTCGCGCGCCTGCGTCCCGACCTGCACGAGGTGCTGACCCGCCCGTTCTGCTGGACCAAGCACGGCGAGACGAACCCGGACGAATGGCCCTATTTCGAGAGCCCGGTGTTCAACTACCGGGACGGCCGGCTGTCGACCGCCTTCGGGCCGCAGCACATCATGAAGGGCCACCTGCTTGCCGAGGCGCCGGACATGACGCCCGAGCAGCGCGAGGCCCTCGACTTCGTCCTGGAGCTGGCCGAGGAACACCGCGCCACGATGGAATTCCGGCGCGGCGATATCCAGATCCTCAACAACTACACCTGCGTCCACACCAGGACGGAATTCGAGGACTGGCCGGAGCCGGAGCGCAAGCGGGTGCTGTGGCGGCTGTGGCTGACGATCCCCGATTTCCGCCACCGCACGCCCTATTCGGCGCAGTGGTCGCGCGGCGTCACCAACGACCGCACCCGGCAACAGGTCCGGCTGGTCTATCCGGGATAGAGCGGAACCGGTCTCTCAGGATCGCGCGACAAGGCGTTGGGGCGGCGAGGCTTCCCTACGGCCGAGCCCCGTTCCCGGAGGCCCGCGCCACGGCTATCCCGTCCCCGGGGGACGCGAAAATAGTCTCATATCGGGACAGTGTTTCACGTGAAACATAGGTCAACGATGCTGTCCTTTGTTTCACGTGAAACATTAGCACCCGGTCAGGACCCGAACGCGAGGTCGGCGGGGGAGATCAGCACGTCGAACTGGGCGCACCAGATCACCACGCTCGGGAACTTCTTCAGGTCGACGCCGGCGGGAATCGGGTATTTCTGGCTCCCCTGGAAGGCGCGCAGCTTGCCGAGGTCGACGAACATCGTGCCCTCGACGTGGGAGGATTTGCGGACCTTCTCGCGCGGCACCAGGTACACGTGGAACGCCGGGCCCGGCCCGACCTCGAAGTCGGGTTCGAGGAAGACCAGATTGTCGTAGACCGTCACCTTGCCCATGCCGTAGTGGATCGGGTCGTTCTTGTCGGCGTGGATGAACGTGCCCCTGGCGGCGACCGTCGTCGCCTCGCCCTGGGCCAGGGTCTCCATCGCCGGCGGCGGCGGGAACACATAGGGAAAGACGAAGAACCCGACGGCCACGCCGAAGGCGGTGCCGAGCGCGCCGCCCAGGAAAAACATCCAGATCCATCTCGGCATCGTCGCCTCCCGCCGCGGATTGAACTTCGCTATCCCAAATATAGTGGCGCTTACGCGGACACGCGATACTCCCGGATGACGTCCGGGTCGGGCTCGGCGCCGAGGCCGGGGCCGGTGGGAATACGGAATTGCCCGCCGTCCGCCGGCGAGACGAAGCCCGGGTAGAGCGTCGCCTCGAGCCGGGTCTGGAAGCGCTCGATCCAGGGTCCGCCGGGGCGGCCGGTGAGCGGCATCGCCGCCATGAGCTGCAGGGTCGCGAGCCAGCCGGGCCCGAAATAGGGCGAGTGCGGCATCACGGCGGCACCGCTCGTCTCGGCGAGCGCGAGCACCTTGAGGAACTCCGTCACCCCGCCCAGCTTGGTCACGCTCGGCTGCGCGTAGCGCGCCGCGCCGGCGTCCAGCAGCTGCCGGAACTCGAACGCGGTGCAGGCGTTCTCGCCGCATGCGAGGTCGACCCCGGACTCCCGCTGGAGCCGCGCCAGGGACGCGAAATCCTCGGGCGGAAAGATCGGCTCCTCCAGCCAGTGCAGATCGTAGGGCCTGAGCCGGGCGGCCATCGCCAGCGCCTCTTCCGGCGTCCAGGGGCAGTTGGTGTCGACGCAGAGCGGCACGCCGTCCCCCATCGCCTCGCGCGCCGCCGCGATCTCGGGCTCATCGGTCTCGTGCAGCTTGATCGCCGGGTAGCCCTCGGCGAGCGCCGCGCGGACGTTCTCGGCGACGAGATCGGGGTCGCGGTATTTGAGCAGACTCGCATAGCCTGGGACGGACGGCGGTTCGGCCGGCCCGCCGAGGAGCCGTCCGAGCGGCAGCCCCGCCCGCTTGCCGGCGAGGTCCCAGAGCGCGATGTCGACCGCCGAGATCCCGAACATCGTGATCCCGTAGCGGCCGAACAAATGCAGCGCCTGCTGGAGGTCGCGGTTGATCGAGGCGACCTCGGTGGCGTCGCGCCCGATCAGGACGGGCGCCACCGTCGCGTCGACGACCGCCCTGACCGCCGGCATGCAGTTGTAGCTGAACGCCTCGCCCCAGCCGGTCGCCCCGTCCCCGGTGTCGATCCGCACCAGAAGGATGTTGAGCGCCTCCCAGGCCTGCCCGCCCCAGGAAGGCGGCGGGCCGCCATGCTCGTGCGGGATAGCGAGCGGGATCGTCTCGATGCGCGCGATCTTCATGCCGCGCCGCCGGCGGTCAGTCCTCGATCCCGTAGGGGTGGTGCGCGGCGGCCGGGAACATGTCGAGGCGCGGCGGCGAGAAGAACTCGGTGATCGTGCACACCTCGTCGTACCACGACTGGTGCTCGACATCGGCCGGGATCACCAGCGCCTCGCCGGGGCCGACTTCGGTCACCTCGCCGTCGCCGATCCGGTAGCGCATCCGGCCGGTATGGACGATGGTGATTTGCTCGTTGGGGTGCGAATGACGCGGCACCTCGGTGCCCGCCGCGAGCGTGCCGAAGAACACCATGCCCTGCTTGCCCGACAGCACCTTCAGCTCGCCGACCTCGATCGTGTGGGTCGGAATGTCCTCGATCCTGTGATAGGGGCCCATGGCGCCGCTCCCGTCTCCGTTGGCCGTCGCACCGCAGGGTATCAGGGCCCCGAACCGGAGAGCAGCAGGAATGTCGCGTTGTCCTGGTAAGGACCGGCGGCGGCGCGCAGCGCGGACATCAGGGCGTCGGCCGCTTCCCCTGCCCCGCCCTTCGCCGCCCGCAGCCGTTCCGCGATCTCATCCTCGGCGAGGGTTTCGATCCCGTCGCTCGCGATCAGCAGGAAGTCGCCCGGCAGGAGGCGGCAGGCGCGGTAGCCGCAATCGACCAGGTCCGGCCCGCCGGCCATCACCGCCGAGCGCAGCATGTGGCGCCGCCGGTCGCGCCGCGCCCGCTCCGCCGTCAGCTCCCCCGCCCGGACGAGCGCCGCCAAGACCGGCGCCATCGAATGATCCTCGTTGAGCCGATGGAGCTCCCCGCCGGCGAACAGCCACATCGGCGAATCGCCCACGCTCAGCCAGTCCACCCCGCGCCCGTCATGGAGCGCCGCGACGACGGTGGTGCCCATGCCCCTGAGCCGCCGGTCTTCGGTCTCGCGCTCGCGCAGGCCGGCGGTCGCCGTCTCCAGGCAGTGCCGGAACCGGGCTTCGACCGTGCCGACCGCCTCCGGAAATCCTCGCACGAATGTGTCGACCGCGATGCGGCTCGCCTCCGCCCCGCCGGCCGCGCCGCCCATGCCGTCGGCCAGCACCGTCAGAAGGGCCGGCCCCGCCACGCCGACCTCCAGCGTTCCGAACGAGTCTTCCTGGTAGGGGCGCGCGCCTTGCCATTGCCGGCAGGCCAGCGGCCAGCGAGCGTTCATGAACGTCCGACCTTCGATTGCCGCGACGCAGCATGGACATTTGGCCGACGGGATGGCAAGGGGGAGCCGGGACCACGAAGGAGCGTGCGATGAGGAACAGCGCGGAAAGAATCCTGACCACCCATGTCGGCAGCCTGCCGAGGCCGCGGGCGCTGATCGACGTCCTGGTCGCCGAGGATCGCGGGGTGGCGATCGACCGCGCGGCTCACGAGGCGACCCTCAGGGACGCGGTCGATCGCGTGGTCGCCCGCCAGGTCGCGCTCGGCATCGACATCGTCGACGACGGCGAGTTCTCCAAGCGCGGCTTCGCGGTCTACGCCAACGAGCGGCTGGAGGGGCTGGAGGCCCGCCCGAAGGCGCGCGGGATCCCCTGGAGCGGCTCGCGCGAGGCGCTCGCCTTCCCCGAGTTCTACGAGGCGGCGCGGCCGCACGGCTCGGGCTCGCTCGCGCCGGTCTACGAGACGGTCTGCGTCGGGCCGGTCCGCTACAGGGGACGGCAGCAGCTCGACCGCGACCTCGCCAATCTGCGCGCCGCCGTCGACGCCCACGGCGCGGTCGAGGCGTTCGTACCGGCCATCTCGCCGGTCGACATCGCCGGCAACCAGAAGAACGAGCACTACCCCTCGGAAGAGGACTTCCTCTACGCCGTCGCGGACGCGATGAACGAGGAGTACCGCGCGATCGTCGATGCCGGGTTCGTGCTCCAGATCGACGACCCGCATCTGGTCACCCATTACGTCAAGACGCCGGACCTGGAGATGGACGCCTACCGCAAATGGGTCGCCTCCCGCGTCGAGGCGATCAACCACGCGCTCAAGGGCGTGCCCGAGGACCGGGTGCGCTACCACACCTGCTACGGCATCAATATGGGGCCCAGGGTGCACGAGGTGGAGCTCGGCTGGGTGCTCGACCTGGTGCTCGGGATCGGCGCGGGCGCCTATTCCTTCGAGGCGGCGAACCCGCGCCACGAGCACGAATGGCAGCTCTGGCGGGACACGAGCCTGCCCGACGGCAAGTTCCTGATCCCGGGCGTCATCACCCACTCCTCGGTTCTCGTCGAGCACCCGGATCTGATCGCCGAGCGGATCCTGCGCTTCGCCGGCCTCGTCGGGCGCGAGAACGTCATCGCCGGCGGCGATTGCGGCTTCGGCACCAGCGCGAGCGCCACGCCCGAGGTCCACCCGAGCATCGTCTGGGCCAAGTTCGAAGCCCTCGCCGAGGGCGCCCGCATCGCCAGCCGTACCCTGTGGAACTAGCCTTATGTTTCACGTGAAACATAAGTCAGCATTGTTGACCTTTGTTTCACGTGAAACATTGTCCCGATATGAGACTATTTTCGCGTCCCCGGGGGACGGGGCGACCTCCGGACAGCCCCTGCCCCCGGCGGCGAGGCGGGCGGCTTTCCTCCACGCGCCAAGGCGTTGCGGAAAGGCCTTGCGAGACCGGTTCGGACAGATCGCGGAGCGGCGGGGTTGCGGGGGGCGTTTCGGCTTTGTAGTACGCGGCATCGAGCATTGCCGGGCGGAGGGGGCATGAACCGCGTCGAAACCATCGATCCCGCGATCGTCGAAGCAGGCCGACGCGCCGCCTCCGCCTCGCCCGGGATGGATTCGAAAGCGCTGGCCGATGCGCCGGTCGAAGAAATCCGCGCCGCCTACGACGCATCCTCGGCCTATTGGAACGCCAACCCCCCGCCGGTCGCCTCCGTCGCCGATCTCGCCCTGGACGGACCGCACGGAGACCTGCCGGTGCGGGTCTACCGGCCGCGCGAAGAGACCGGTCTGCCGGGGCTGCTCTACATGCATGGCGGGGGCTTCATGCTCGGCGGCCTGGAGACGCATGACACGCTCTGCCGCCTGCTGGCGAGGGAAGCCGGGGCGGTCGTGGTTTCGGTCGACTACCGCCTCGCGCCCGAGCACCGGTTCCCGGTCCCGGTGGAAGAATGCATTTTCGCCTGCGACTGGCTGACCGAGCACGGCCCCGACATCGGCGTGGACACCTCGAAGCTGGCCGCGGGAGGCGATTCCGCGGGGGCCAACCTGGCGCTCGCCGTGCTGGACCGGCGGCGCGAGGCGCTCGCCACGGCGTTGCTGTTCTACGGCTGCTACGGCCATATGCCGGAATACGGCTATGAACCCGGCCCGGCCGCCGCGGCTTACGGCGACGGCCGTTACGGCCTCGGCCTCGACATCATGCGGCGCTTCTACAGGGACTATTTGCGCGGGGAGGAGGACGGAAGCGACCCGCTGTTCTGTTCCCTCGAGATGGATTTCCGCGACCTGCCGCCGGTGTTCCTCGCGGCGGCCGCGCTCGACCCGTTGCGCGACGATGCGGAGGCGCTGGGCCGGAAGCTGGCCGCGGCTCATGTGCCCCACCGCTACATTCTCTATCCGGGCGTGCCGCACGGCTTCCTGAAAATGGCGCCCGAAGTCGAGGTCGCGGCGCGCGCCCTTCGCGACGCCGCCGAACACCTGCGCGAGCACTGGAGAACCTGACCCCCGGGGACGGGGCCGACAGCGGATGGGCCTGCCGCCGGCAGGGATGAGCGCGGCGATCGGCGGCCCACGTGCCGGTTCGGGACACGGATTGCAGCCCGCCCGTCGCATCGTCGTTCCCCGCCGTCGTCCCTGGCTCCCTCGTGTCACCCCGGACTTGTTCCGGGGTCCAGAGCCACCGGCACCGTCGTCGCCCGGCTTCCCTGGACCCCGGAACAAGTCCCATAAGCGCTAACTTGTTATGGGTTGAAGTGGGTGGCGCGTTGAGGTCTGCGGCGTCTGGGCGGTTCGGCGAGGGCTTTTGCGATGTCGTTCCACTCGTCGATCGTGCGGGCGAGGCCGAACTCCGGCTCGACGGCCCGGCGGATCTGGTTGAGGACGAAGCGGAACTCGCGCCACGGGCTATGGGGTCTGCGGCGGCGCCAGGTCGTATCCCCAGGGGGAAACGGCGCGGGCGTGGTCGACCAGCTTGTCGGCGAGCAGCGCCACCAGGAGCTTTCCGTAGAGCCAGGCGCGGGCGCTGTCGTCGTCGCGCTTGGGCAGGTGGCCCAGGCGGGCCAGCGACTTGAGGCGTTTGAAGACCAGCTCGACCTGCCAGCGCAGGCGGTACCATTCGAGAACCTCGCGGGCGCTGAAGGACTCTTCGCGAAACGTGGTGAAGACGATGACATAATCGGCGAAGGCCAGCGTCGCGGGGCGGACCTTGCTGCCCTGCCGCCTCGCCTCGCGGCGCGCCCTCTTGCGCGCCCGTGCGGCGGCCTGCGTCGACTTGCGCACCGCGCAGATGCGGCCGTGCACCGCATTCTCCCCGGCGGTCGCCACCGGCCACCACCCGACAGCCCCGGCGCGGGTCAGCCCGGACACCGCCGCGAGAAGATCGAACGGCGCCCCCTCGGGGGTCCGCAGCGGCAACGCGCCGGTGTTCACCCGCACCGCGATGCGCCCGCCCGCCGCCGACGCGTGGCGGAGCCCCGCCGCCGTCGCGTAGCCCCGGTCGGCCAGGATATGGTCGCCCGCGCAGACCGGAAACCGCGCCAGAACTTCCGCGCTGCCTGCGCCGCGCGTCGGTGTCACCTCGAAGAAATCGCAGCTCAGAGAGGACAGGCACAGGCTGTAATGCACCCGCCACACCGAACCCGTCCGCCCGGGCTCGCGCACCGTGGTGGCGTCGAACGCGCGCACCCGCAAGCCCGGCGCCGCCGCCCGCGCCAGGCCGCGTTCGCGGAACAGCGCCACGCACAGACCGTGCAGCCAGCTCGAGGACTTGCGGAGCCGCTTCAGAAGCGCAACGTCCGACAACTCCGCCAGACCCGCCTTGCGCGCCCGCAGCGCCGTCTTGCGCAGCGAGTGACCGCAGCCCAGATGCAGCAGAAGAACCCGCAGCGCCGCCTCCGCAGACTTGTCCTTGCGCAGACCCTTCAGCGCACCGGTCGAACGCCCCAGCTCTTCCCAGCCGGCCGGCAGAAAAGACCGCAGAACCGCCCAGTCCTCGTCCATCCCACGCCTCCGAGCCCAAACACCCGGAAACCCTAGACAAAATGACCGCCACAAACAAGTTAGCGCTTATGGGAACGGGTCCGGGGTGACACGAGGGGCGGAGACGGCGCCGCGAGACGGCGTCCGCCCTCCCCCGGCCCCTCCCGCAAGCGGGAGGGGGGAAGGCAGGGAGCGCCCGGCGGGCAAGCCTCCCTCTTCCCCGCGGGGGAGAGGGTCGGGGTGAGGGGGCTGAAACCGAACCGGGCGTGCCTCGGCTTCAGGAGCGGTTCAATCTGAAACAGACAGGCCCTAGGCCGCGGGTTCGAGCGCGATCAGCCCCATCCCGGTCGTCATCGGGGCGTAGTAGTTGCGGTGCACGCGACCGACCTTGTCGGAGAGCGCGCCGCGCATGACCAGCCACATGATGAGCTCGACGGCCTCCGCTCCGGCCTGCTCCATGATGTCGTGGTGGGTGAGTTCGGCCAGCCGGGCCGGATCGGCCTCGATCTTGTCGAGGAAGTCGTTGTCGAACTCGGGGTTGAGGTGGCCGAAGCGCGCTCCGTTGAGCTGGTGCGACATGCCGCCGGTACCGAGGATCGCGACGCGGACGTCGTCGGGGTATCCGGCGACCGCGCGCCCGATCGCCTGGCCGAGCTTCCAGCAGCGCCGCGCGGTCGGCAAGGGATGCTGAATGACATTGACCGCGACCGGGACGGTCTTCACCGGCCAACCGTCGGCATGGTCGAAGCAGAGATGCATCGGCACCATGAAACCGTGCTCGACCGAGAGTTCCTGGCAGACCGCGATGTCGAACTCGTCGTAGACCAGCGACCGGCACAGATCCCACGAAAATTCGGCATCTCCCCGAAAGTCGGGTAGCGGCCGACGCCCCCAGCCTTCGTCGCCGACCGGGTAAAGGTCGGACGCGCCGACCGCGAATGTCGGGTACTTGTCGAAGAAGAACTCCGCGCCGTGGTCGTTATAGACCACGATGACGATGTCCGGCTTCACCTCGTCCCGCAACCACGCCTTGACCGGCTCGTAGGCGTCGAACAGCGGTTTCCAGGCGGGCTCCTGGGTGCGCCCCTGGTCGTAGGCGACGCCGATCGAGGGGACGTGCGAAGTGCCGATCCCGGCGACGATTCTTCCCATTTCAGCGTGCTCCCGATGCGTTGCGTGTGGCCAGGAATTCCTCGTACGTCTCGCCCCGCTGATGCGCGCCGATCTGGTAGAGGCCCTGCCCGATCACCGCGCCGATCTTGATGATCATGTAGATGTTGCCGCCATGCTCTTCCATCATGGCCCGCCAATCGCGGTCCCGGATGAGCTGCTTCTCGGCCTCGGTCAGGTCCGAGCGGGCCATGTAGGCCTCTTCATCGGCCTTGAACGCCTCGCGGTTCCCGGCGTCGGTCATAGACATCGCGAACTTGTTCAAACGGTAGCCCAGCCGGGACTCCGCGCCGTCGAAGATCCTAGTGTCGGGGATCGGTCTGTCGGTGTCGACTTGTTTCGCCATTCGTTCGTTCCCTGTCTCCAATGCCGGCCGCCGAGGACCCGGGCGATCTCCGGCCGGGTCCCGGCGCCGCGAGCGCGTGGTTCACTGATTGTACTTGCCGCCGTCGACGTTAAAGGTCTGCCCGGTCACGAAGTCGCTGTCTTCGCTCGCGAGGAACAGCAGCATCCCGATCAGGTCCTCGGGCACCATGTCCCGCTTGATCGCGCGGGTCTGCACGGTCGGCGCGCGCGCGACGTGGAGATCGGGGTGATTCCGGACGCCCTCGCTCTCGGTCAGACCGGGGGCGATGCAGTTCACCAGGATGTTCTTGTCGCTGAACTCCCGCGACGCCGAACGCGTGAAGGCGATGATCGCGCCCTTCGAGCAGACATAGTGAGCCAGCCCGGGACCGCCATAGTAAAAGGTGCCCGAGCTGATATTCACGATCTTGCCCCGCCCGTTCCTGAGCATGCTGGGAACGACGGCCTTGGTGGTCTGGAACGTGCCGCGCACGTTGATCCTCATCACCCGGTCCCATTCCTCGTTCGACATCTGCATGATCGGGGTCAGTCGAAGCTCGGCGAAGAGCGCCGCGTTGTTGACCAGGATCTCGATCGGCCCGAACGCCGATTCCGCCGCTTCGACGAGGGCCGCAAGCGCCCCGTCGTCGGTGATGTCGGCAATATTTCCGATGGCTTCGCCGCCGGCGCTCTTTATCTCGTCGACCGCGCGGGACGGATCGGCGACGTCCGAAACCACCACCCGCGCGCCCTCTGCCGCGAGCGCCTTCGCGTAAGCCTCGCCGATGCCCTGGGCGGCGCCGGTCACCACCGCGACCTTTCCATCGAGTCTGCTCATTCGAATTCCTCCTTCGTTATCGAAGCCCGCCCGCCGACCCTCCCGGGTCGCGGGCCGGCGATCAAGACCCCAACATCGTGTTGGGCAGGAACATCGCGATTCCCGGAAACGCGACCAGCAACGCGATCATCACCGCCATCGCGAACCAGAACGGCCATATCCCCCGGAAAATCGTGCGCATCGGCACCTCCGGCGCGATCGACTTCACGACGAAGACATTGATGCCGACGGGCGGCGAAATCATGCCCATTTCCAGGACGATCACGACGATGATCCCGAACCAGATCAGATCCCACTGGAGCTGGGTCGCGAGCGCCATCACCACCGGGATGGTGAGAACCAGCATCGCGATGCCCTCCAGAAAGGTCCCGAGGAACATGTAGATCAGGATGACCACGATCAGCACGCCGATTTCGCCGATCGGCAGCGAGGTGAGAAAGGTCACCATGTCCCCGGCAAGCCCGGTCAGCGACATGAACGGGATGAAGACGAACGCGCCGATGATGATCAGGAAGACCGTCGCCGTCGCCTTCATGGTTTGCAGGACCACGGTGCGCAACCGCCGCGCATCGAGCGAACGCCGCCAGAGCGCGACCAGGAACGTGAGCAGAGCGCCCACCGCGGAAGCCTCGACGGGCGTGAAGAAGCCGGTATACATCCCGCCGATCGTGATCCCGACCACCAGGACGATCGGGATCGCGGCGGCGACCGAGCTGCGGCGCTCGCCCGGCGTCGCGCGGTCGCCGGCGGGTCCCTTTTCCGGGCGGAGCCGAACGGTGATCCACACCGCGCCGATAAAGATCAGCGTGAGCACGATGCCGGGCACGACGCCGGCCATGAACAACCGGCCGATCGACTGGTCGGTCAGCACCGCGTAGATGATCATGCCGCCCGACGGCGGGATCAGAAATCCCAGGGTGCCGCCGGCCGCCACCGAACCGGTGGACAGCTCGGGGGCGTATTTGAACCGGTTCATCTCGGGCAGCGCGACGCGGCCCATGGTGACCGCAGACGCCAGCGAAGATCCCGACAGCGCCGCGAATCCCGCACAGGCCGAGATCGTGGCCGAGGCGAGGCCGCCCCGGAAATGGCCGATCCAGCGGTGCGCCGCGGTAAACAGGTCGCGCGACATGCCCGAAACGCCGGCGAGATTGCCCATCAGCACGAACATCGGGATGACCAGCAGGTTGAAGTTCGAGGCGACCTCGAATGCCTCGCCCGACAGGTTGGACATCGCGGTGTTCCAGCCTCGCGCCCAGGCCCGGTCGCTGGCCATGCCGAGGCCGATAAAGCGGTTCGCCTGGGCGCAGAGGGTGCCGAGCGTGCCCACCAGGATCATCGCCAGCGCGACTGGGAACCGGAGCGCCAGCAGCCCGAACAGAACGAGCAGCCCGATCACGCCGATGAGCGACATGCTCATCGCGCGTCACCGTCGGGCTCGGGCATCGGCGCGAGGGTCCGCCCGGCAAGCAGCAGGATCAGGTCGGCGATCAGAATCGCGGCGTAGAGCGCGATCATCGCTCCCATGGCGAAATAGAACGGCTCATAGGAGATCAGGAGCTGCTGCGTCGCCTCGCCGAATTCGCGGGCCGATCCGCCCGATTCGAACAGCCGCCAGGCCAGGATCGCGACCAGCGGGATCGCGAGCAGCTTCATCGCGACCAGGGACCAGCGCGAGAAGGCCTTCGACATCCAGGTCTCGAAGATCTCGATCTCGATATGCGCGCCGGAGCGGCCGCCATAGGGGATGGCGACCGCGACCAGGATCGCGAGGTTGAGGATCAGGATGTCTTCGGCGCCGACGATGGGGTCGTTGAGGATCTTGCGCATCGCGATGACGTTCCACGACGTCAGCAGGACCATGACCGCAAGCCCGATCCCGCCGACGAGGAACGTCAGCCGCTCTACCCACCGATCGAGCCGGCGCAACCAGCCCGGCCGGTTGTCGCCGGCATCCATGCCCGAGGAGTCTCTACTTGTTGATCGCCGCGTAGATCTCGCGCGCGTCCTTGATGCCGCGCTTCTCGTAATCCGCGAACACGACCTCCAGACCGCGCCGGACCGCTTCATCCATCTTGGCCCGCTCGGCGGCGGAGACCTGCACCAACTTGACCCGCGCCATCTTGGTCGAGGACTGCATCAGCTTCTCCGAGCGCCGGTCGGCTCCGTCGAAGGCCTCCGCGCCCTTGCGCGACAGGGTCAGGCCGGAGAGGTCGTCGACGATCTTTCGGTGCTCGCGCGACAGGCCCTGGTACCGGTCCTTGTTCATCGCGACGTATGTGGCCGCGAACTGGACCGGAATGTTGCCGACCACGAACTTGGAGACGTCCCAGAAGTTCCACGGCGGCGTGATGTTGTTGAACGAGGCGTAGGTCGCGTCGATCGTGCCGGTCGAAAGGCCGGTGTACATCTGCGTGACCGGCATCTGCACCGGCACCGCGCCCATGGCCTGGACGATCGGTCTGGTCATCGCCGCATAGGGGACGAGCTTCGCCCCGCGCAGGCCGTCCATGGTCGAGACGTCGCGGGTCGCGGCGATCAGGCTGCCGGCGACCGTGAACACACCCATCGCCTTGACCGCCTTGTACTCCTGCGCGAGGTAGCGGTCGTAGACTCGCCACAGCCGCTCGGTCGACTCTTTCGCCGTCTTCGATTTGCCCGGCGGGATGATCAGCATCGAGCGCGGGAACAGGGGCGCGGTGTAAGCCTGGATGCCGAAGGTGATGTCGGCAACGCCCTCGACGACACGCTTCCACTGCTGAACCGGCCCGGCGCCGAGCTGGCCGGCGGGGAACAGCTTCATGGTGAGCGTGCCGTTGGAGCGCTTGGCGATCTCCTCGCCGAACCAGCCGAACAGGTTCTTGTTGATGTGGTGCTGCGGCGGCATGAACGTCGCCACCGACAGCTCTTCGGCCACCGATGGGGCGCTTGCCAGCAACGGCGCGATGACCAGAAACGCCCCGGCGATCCGGCGGCGATTTGCGTTGGTCGACAGCTGAGCCATGAATTCCTCCCGATCCGCGGATTTGCGGCGCTGCGTTTGCGGTAGCGGCGGCAACCGCTACCGGTCCGGGAGGAGTGGTAGGCAGAATTCGGAAAGAAGAAAATGACGAAGTGCTAATACAACATATAGGCCTCACCTATATCCCGGGAGGCCGAGAATGCCTTTGCGTTGGGCGGCAACCACCGATACGCGCCCGATTCGATCAATCCGTCGATGTGCCGCCGGACAAGATCGAAGATCCGCCTCTCCGCTTCGGAAAGGGTCTGCGCGCGCTTCGAGTTCAGATAGAGCTGGCACCAGATGCTGGGGTCGTCGATGTCGAGGCACCGCAACTCCCCTTCGTCGACCTGCCTATGCATGAACAAATACGGGCCGATGAAGCCCCGCTGCCCGTTGGCCACCAGCTCCTGGCGGAGCAGCATGGAGCGGATTTGCAGCGACTTGGTCAAGGGTACGCCCAGCTCCTTCGCGGCGCGGGGCGCGACGCTGTACTTGTCCAAGGCAAGCGGCAGGTCCGCGGCGACCTCGAATGAAACGGTGTCCGGAAGGTCCGCCAGGAGCGTCCGACTGCCGATCAGGCGCATCCGGTCGAGATAGAGCGGCGTGGACTCGAACCGCTCGTCCTGTATCGGGGCGAATGACAGGGCGCAATCGACTTCGCCTCCGATCAAGGCGAGCGACAGGTTCTCGGTGAAGTCGACGAGGATCGAAATCTCAAGCTCCGGAACGAGCGCCTCCGCGGCTTCCAGCACGGTCGACATCATTGCGATGCCGATCGACGGGATAACGCCGATTCTGAGGGCCTGCCGCGGCGCGGTTCGCAGATGATCGATCGATTGTCCGGCGATATCGAGGCGCCGCAGCACGTCCTGGATGTGGGAGAAATAGATCGAGCCGGCCTCCGTCAGCTCCACGCCGCGCGAATGGCGCCGAAAGAGCTGGAGGCCGAGCTCTTCCTCGAGATTCTTGATCTGCACGCCCAGGGTCGGCTGGGAGACGTTGAGAGCCCGCGCGGCGGCGGTGAAGCTGCGATGCTCCGCCACCTTGCGGAAATAGCGTAGTTGTCTGAGCTCCATGGGTCGGAATCCGTCGCCGCGCGACGCCTGTCCGGGGCGACTCAGGCTCGCCCCAGCTATAGTTTCTGTCAATGGTAAAACGGGAGCGGAGGCCGCCGGGCGCCGGCGTGGTCCGCGCCCTACCCCGCCCCGTGGCCGCCGCCGTAGCCGTTCGCCTCCGCCGGGCGCCAGCCGGCGAGGTCCTCGCCGCGCGGGCGGAAGATGTCGATCCTGAGCGGATAGCAGGCGGCGGCGTCGCTGGAATGGCCGGCTCCGCAATCCCCGCCGGGGCAGGTGGAGAGCCCGGCCAGCAGGTCGATCTCCGCGAACAGCTCGAGGTAGTCGCCGGCCCGCGCCGGGCTCGCCTTCATGAAATACTGGTTGGTGTCGCGCGTATAGCCGGTGCACATGAATACGTTCACCACGTCGTGCACGTGCCGTTCGGCTTCCGCCAGCGGCAGGTCCCGCGCGGCCGCGAGCGCGCGGGTGAGCGTCGAATGGCAGCAATAGTCGTAGTCCGCGCCGGTCAGCATGCGGTTGGTGTAGGGATCGCAGCGCGTGCCGATCACGTCGTGGACGCCGGCGCCGTACTCGTCGAAGCCGTACCAGTCGAGCGTGTCGTGGGTGATCGTGGCCATCGGGCGGAAGCGGGGAAAGTTGCTCCACAGCCGGTCGCCGGTCGAGACATGGGTCGCGTGCAGCGCACGCGTCTTGCCGCTGTAGAAGCGTTCCGTGAGGTCGGCCGCGTTCCACAGGTTCAGGTCGCCCACCTGCGAGCCCTCGGTCACGACGATGCGGAACAGGTGGCCGGCCGGGACGTCGACGGCCCGCGCGTCGCGGGTCGGCACGACGACCTCGTCGATTTTGGTCATGCCGCCGCGCACGGTCTCGTAGAAATCCCGGTCGTAGGTCGGCAGCCGGTCCACGGTGTAGACCGTCACGGGTTCGATCGCGCGCCTTGCGGCCGCATCCGCCGGTTCCGGATAGTGGGCTTCGATCGCCATGGTCAGTTCCTTCCTGTCGCCCGCCAGCGCGCGATGAGGTCGGCCGAAGCGACCACCTCGCCGAAATGCATCTCGACGCAGCGCAGCGTCTTGTCGTGCAGGTCGCGGTCGTACGAGCCCACGCAATCGCCCGGGACGACCACGTAGTAGCCGCGCGCCGATGCGTCGCGCAGGGTCGATTCGACGCAGACATGCGTCTGGACCCCCGCGACCACCACCGTCCGGATGCCCCGGTCGCGCAGGATCTGGTCGAGCCCGGTGCCGGCGAAGGCGCTGTGGCGGTGTTTCTCGATCGCCAGGTCGCCGTCCTCCGGGCTCACCCGGTAGAACTCCGCGCCCCATGTCCCGGAGACGCAATAGGCCCTCTCGATGCCGCGCGCGACCTGCCGGGCGTGGATCGGCGGCGACAGGAAGGCGCGGTCGTAATCCGCCTTGATCCAGACGACGGGAACGCCGGCTCCACGGGCCGCGGCGGCCAGCCTTTCGATCGGCTCGACCACCGCCTGGCAGTCGGCGACATCCCTGCCGAGATTGGCCTCGGTATGCCCGCCCGGAGCGCAGAAATCGTTCTGCACGTCGATCGCCAGCACCGCCGTGTGGGCGGGCGCGACCACCTGGGAGAGTTCGGTCAACAGGTCTTGTGGCATGGCCGTTTTCCTCGCAATGTGAAGCTAGGCCCGGCCCCGACCGGCCGTCAATGCAGGGAGTCCGCCGATGGCGACCGTGACCCGATCGACCGGTTCTGGAACCCGGCAGGACGAACGCGGGGCCGCGCTGGTCGATCTGCGGCGGACGCTCGACTGGATGGGCGACGAAATCCACGTCATCGAGGCGCCGGTCGATCCGATAATCGAGATGGCGACCATCAGCAAGGTCTTCGACAACTCGAAGGCGCTGGTCGCCGAGAACGTCCGGGGCTACCCCGACTCGCGGCTGATTTCCAATCTGTGGGCGACGAAGGAGCGCTGCGCGCGCCTGTTCGGCGTCGACGAATTCAAGGACATCAAGTTCAAGCTGCTCGAATCGCTCCGCGCGCCGATCGCGCCGCGCGAGGTCCCGCCCGACGCGGCGCCGTGTCAGGAGGTCGTGCTGGACCGCGGGGATTTCGGGTCCGTCGAGGACATCCTGCCGCTCGCCACGCACACCGAAGACGACGGCGGGCGCTTTTTCGGCAACGGCGTCCACTTCTTCGGCCCTCCCTGGGTGCCGGGCGGCGGCACCCAGTTCTCGTTCTACCGCATGGCGTTCCGCGACGGCCAGGAATACGCCTCCGTCAACATGGTCCCCGGCGGCCAGGGAGACGGCATCTGCCGGCGCTGGCCGGGCGAGAAAATCCCGGTGACGGTGAATATCTGCCCGCCGCCCGCGATCGAGATGCTGGGCTATTCGACGTTCAACTCGATCGTCTTTCCGGGCTTCACCGACGAAATCGGCATGGCCGGCGCGCTGCAGGGCTCCCCGGTCGAGATCGTCAAGGCGCGGACCGTGGACGCCTACGCCATCGCCCGGTCGGAATGGGTGCTCGAAGGCTACATCCTCGAGGGCCAGCGCGTGTGGGAAACCGACGAGGCCGAGACGCTCGGCCGCCAGGGCGAGGCGCCGCTTCATCCCGAATGGGCGCGCTACATGGGCCGCGCCTACCGCACGCCGCGCGCGTTCGAGCTGACCGCCATCACCCACCGGGCCGACAAACCCTATTTCTTCGTCCCGATCCTGGGATCGATCTGGTACCAGTGCTCCTACGTTTGCGCCTCGATCTACGAGATGTGCGAGCGCATGGCGCCGGGCTTCGTCCAGGACGTCGCGATCTGGACCGGGCTCACCAACTGGGGCGGCGTCGTGATCCAGGTCAGGAAGCAGCGGCGCTCCGACGAAGGGCTCCAGCGCAACGTCATGGGCGCCGTCATGACCACTCATCGCGGCCTGCGCCTCTGCGTCGTGGTCGACGAGGACATCGACATCTGGGAGCCGGAAGACGTCGTCTGGGCCATGGAATCCCGGGTCAGCCCGGGCCGCGACATCGTCGTCTACAACGAGTTCTCGCGCGGCCAGGCGTTCCAGCCATCGGAACTCAAGACCGGCCAGATCTCGGTCTCCGACGGCGGCATCGGGCTCGACGCGACGGTGCCCATCGAACACAGGGACCGCTATCGGCGCGCCGTCTACCCGACCGCCGGCCTCGACCTCTCCAGATGGTTCACCGACGCCGAATGCGAAGACCTGCGGTCGCGCCAGGATCCCTATTTCCGCTACCTCGCGAAGACCGGATACGCCTGACGGTGGCGGCGGCGGACGCGGAATACCGGAGCATCTGCCAGGCGATCGCCGATAACGCGCGCGACCGTCCCGGCAAGACCTATCTGGAGAGCGTCGAGGACGGCCGCGCGGTCAGCTACCGCGAGCTCTTCGCCACCGCCAACCGGCTTGCCCGGTGGCTCGCCGCGATGGACATCGGCGCCAACGACCGGGCGATGCTGCTCGCCGGCAACGGCATCGAACAGGCCCTGGCGTTCCTCGGCATCCTCCGCCATGGCGCCTGCGTTTGCACGGTCAACCTGGAGATGAACCGCCGCCATTTGGCCGGGATCGTTGCCGCCGTGAAGCCCAGGGTCGTGGTGTACGAGGAAGACGCCCAAATCGACGATGTCCTGGCCGGGTACCCGGGCCCCAAGCTCCCGCTCGGCGCGTGGGCGCCCGGAGGCGGGTCGGGCCTGTTCGGCGAGATCGCCGGATTCGATCCCACCGATCCCGGCCCGGCCCGTGCGGGACCGGACGACGACGCGGTGATCTTCTACACCTCGGGGACCGACGCGGCGCCCAAGGGAGTCGTCTATTCGCATGCGACGCTGTTTCACAACACCGATGCCGGCGCTTTGGCGATGGACGTGGGCGAATCGGACAGGGTGCTCGAATTCCGGTCCTGCGCCTGGGTTTCGGCGCAGGAGATCGGACTTCTCGGACCGTTGATCCGGGGTGCGACGGCGGTGCTCGCGCGCCGCTTCTCGCGGAGCCGCTATCTCGGCTGGATCCGGGACCGCGACGTGACGATCGGGGCCTGCGTGCCAGCCGGCATCGCCATGCTGCTGGCCGAGCCCGTGGCTTTGCGGGGCGCCGACCTGCCGAGCCTCCGCTATATCACGTCGAGCTCGGCGCCGCTGCTGTCGGGAGACATGACGGCGTTCGAGCGGCGCTACGGCATCGTCGTCGCGCCCAGCTTCGGCGCGAGCGAGCTCGGCTGGGTGTGCGGCTCCAACGGCGCGGACCGCAAGGTCGGAACCGTGGGCCGGCCCGCCGGGGACCAGATCGTGGAGGTGGTCGACGAAAGCGGCGATCCCCTGCCGCCCGGCACGGTGGGCGAGATCCGGGTGACCAGCGCGACCCAGGGGATGACCGGATATTTGCGGGACGACGGGACCGTGGAGCGCGCGCCGCCGGGGCCCAGGATGTCGGGCGATCTCGGCTTCCTCGACGCCGACGGCTACCTCACCATCACCGGCCGGGCGCGCGACACGATCGTCCGGGGCGGCGTCAACATCTCTCCGCTCGAAATCGACGCCGTGCTCGCCGGGCATCCGGCCGTCGCGGAAGCGTGCACCATCGGCGTCCCCGAGCGAATCCACGGGGAGGCCGTCGTCAGCCATGTCGTGGCGGCGCAGGGGACGGCGCCTGGCGAGGACGACTTGAAGGAACACTGCGCCGCGCTTCTTCCCGCCGCCAAGGTCCCGGCCCGGATCGTCTTCCGGGGGGCGCTCCCGCGCAACGATCGCGGCAAGCTCGACCGGAACGCGCTGCGGGCGGAGTGGCGCGGTCGGAACCCGGCGCCCCGGTCGAGCGTCTGACCGATCAGCGCGGATACCGGCCAGCGATCACGTCGTCGGTGACCTCGCGCCCGATCCTGCGCAGCTGGTCGCGCTCAGCCGCTTCTTCGTTCATCGCGGGCGCGGCGACGATGGTGTCGTGCGCGAAGGTGGGGATCGGCCCGTCGGCGCGCTGCGCCGGGGGCACCGGATCGCGGCCCTCGGCGACGTCGCGGATGCCCCGGCGCACCAGGCCGCGGAACAGGCTCACCCCGCGGTCGGTCGCGCCCAGATGCTCGCGCGCGTGAATGGAGGTCGGGCCGATGCTGACCTGGGCGTCGTAGTCGCCGGGAAGCCGCTGGCGTTCCTCGTAGGGACGGTCCGGCATTTGGCCGAAATCGGTGCCGAGGTAGTACCGATCCATGTCGGGCGGATCGATTTCGTCGTAATGGTTGAAGCCGATATTCATCGTGTGGGTGTCGTCGAGCGGCACCGCCCAGATCGACTGCATCGGGCGCGAAAACGTCTTGGGCGTCTCGCCGGTCTCGAAGGTCGGGGCGAGCTGGTGCAAATTGGGCATGATCATCTCGGTCGACCGCACCCAGACATTGCCGCCGATCCGGCGCACCCCGACATACATCATGCCGAGTGGGTTCTCGCGGAAATCGAGATCCGGGATGACCCCAAAGGATTCGGTGAAGTTGATACTGTGGAGAAACGCGGTGTGCACCGGGTCCATGGCGTTTTCCTTCACCTGGATCCAGTTGCACGGCAGCACGTTGCCGCCCCAGGGCTCGAGCCGGTAGTCGTCGAGATCGAAGGAGTCGTAGACCGGGAAAGGCGGGCGCGCTTCCGGCGGACCCATATAGGCGAAGACCAGCCCCTTGAACTCGCGGACCGGATAGGCGCCGTGCCAAAGCCGGTCCTTGAGCGTGCTGTCGGCGGGCTCGCCCGGGGTCTCCAGGATCCGGCCGTTCACGTCGAACACCCAGCCGTGGTAGCAGCACATGATGCCGCGTTCGCGGACGATGCCGAATTCGAGCGACGTGCCCCGGTGCGAACACTGGAGCGCGAGAAGCCCGATACGGCCGGACCTGTCCCTGAACAGCGCGAGATCCTCGCTCAGCACGCGGACCCGGCGCGGCACGTCCTTGAGGTCGGCGGCGAACGCGACCGGATGCCAGAACCGCCGCAGATACTCGCCCCCCGGCGTTCCCGGCCCGACCTGGGTCAGCTCCTCGTCGGCGGCGAGTCTGTCCAGGGCGGCCCGGTAGCCGTCGTACTCGCTCCTGAGAAAGGTCGCCCGTTTCGCCATCTCCGGCCCTCCTGGGGGGCAATCGCCATTCGCCGGCGCCGGCCGGGTTCGCCGCTCCGGCCGCGATGCTATCCTGCGCGCCGATCATATTACCGGGAGGCTCGAATGCCCAAGCGCAGCTACATCAACCCCGAGAGCGTCGTCGCGCCGCCGGGCAACTTCTCCTGGGTCGTCCAGGCGGACAAGACCCTCTATTTGGCGGGCCAGGTCGGGATCGATAAGGACGGCAAGACCGTCGATCCCAAGGACGCCGGCGCCCAGGTCAGGCAGGCGCTCTACAACATCGACGCGACGCTGCGCGAGTTCGGCGGCACGCTCGACAACATCGTCCGGACCACGACCTATGTGGTGGGGAGGGAGAACCTCGATTCGGCGCGCGCCGGGCGCAAGGCGATCATGGACGAGGGGCTGATGACCAACAAGCCGGCCAACACGCTGCTGGTGATCTCCGGCCTCGCGGACGAGGACTGGCTGGTCGAGATCGAGAGCATCGCGGTGCTGGATTGAGAGCGTTTGGGGTCGGCCCTTCGACAGGGGCTTATCCGGATAGCTTGACGGCGGTCGGTTCGCGTGGCGCGGATCGGCTCACGGACCGCCGCCCTCCCCCGGCCCCTCCCGCAAGCGAGAGGGGAGAAGGTAAGGAGGAACGGGCAAGCGAGTTCCCTCTCCCCAGCGGGGAGAGGGTCAGGGTGAGGGGGATATTGCAGGGTGAGGATAGTGTGAGGGCGCCCAACAAGACCCCTCATCCCGAGTAGGCGCGCCAGCGCCGTATCGAGGGACGCGCGGCCGACCCGGTTCCGGCCCGCCCTAGTGCAGCGAGCGGATCATGCCTCCGTCGACGATGACGGTTGCGCCGTTGATGTAGGACGCCCGCTCGGACGCCAGAAAGGCCACCACGTCGGCGATCTCGTCGGGCCTTCCGATCCGCCCGAGCGGGACCGTGACCCGGTGCTTCTCGGCATAGGCCTCCTCGGTCATGCCGGCGTTCTTCGACCCCGAGAGGAATCGCTCGGTCATGATGCGGCCGGGCGCGACGCAGTTGAACAGCACGTTGTCCCTGCCCATCGTCACGGCGAGCGACTTGAACAGGCCGACGATACCGGGCCTCAAGGCGTTCGAGAGCTCGAGCCGGTCGACCGGCTGGCGGACCGACGACGAGACGATCGTCAGCACCCTGCCCCATCTCCGTTCCCGCATGCCGGGCAGCACGCCCCGGACCAGGCGGACCGTCGACATCATCGTGACGTCGAAGCCCTCCTGCCACTCCTTGTCCTCCAGGACGTCGAAACCGCCGCGCGGCGGGCCGCCGTTATTGACGAGCAGGATGTCGACGGGGCCCAGCGTGTCCGCGATCCCGGACAAAAGGCGGTCCACATCGTCGGGGCGCGCCACGTCCGCCACGAACGGCACCGCCTCGCCGCCGGTTTCTTCGGCGATGTCGCGCGCCGCCATCTCGACCGCCTCGCGCCCGCGCGCGCAGATCGCGACCCGGGCACCCTCCGCCGCCAGCGCCGCCGCGCAGGCACGTCCGATACCCCGGCTCGCGCCCGTCAGCAGCGCGACCCTGCCCTCGATTCCAAGATCCATATGGGCTCGCCTCTCGCGGCACGTTGGCATCGCCGGTCCTGACGGTCAACAACGGGGTCCGGTTGCGGACGCCCCGGTCCGGTGTGACAATCGATCGACGGTCGAAGAGACGCTTGGCCGCAGGGGAGGCACCACGGTGGGACGGAAATGACCAGACCTTGCCCCGGACCTCTGCCGCCGCGCCCGCCGGCTACCCGGGCGCCGCCGGGGGCCTGCGACACCCATGCCCACATCGTCGGGCCGTATGACCGGTTCCCGCTCGACGACGGCCGGTTCTACACGGCGCCCGAATCGCCGCTCGAAGACTATACCGCCCTGCAGGAAGCGCTCGGTATCGAACGCGTGGTGATCGTCCAGCCGAGCTGCTACGCCACCGATCTGTCGGCAACCGCCGATGCGATGGCGCGGCTCGGGGACCGGGCGCGGGCCGTGGCGGTGGTGGCGCCCGACATCGGCGACGAAGAGTTGCGCAGGCTCGACGGACTCGGCTTCCGCGGCGTCCGCTTCGCCCCGGTCCTGTTGGGCGGCGGTCCCATGCCGATCATCCAGTCCTTCGCGCCCCGCGCCGCCCGGCTGGGCTGGCACATCGACCTGTTCATCGACGGGCCGAAGGAAATGACCGGCATGCTGGCCGGGCTGAAGGCGCTCGACATCGATCTGGTGCTCGACCACTTCGCCCATTTCGGCGGTGCGGACGGGGTGGATCATCCCGGATTCGCCGCGCTGATCGATCTGGTCGAGGCCGGCCGTTGTTGGGTGAAGCTGTCCTGCCCCGACCGGCTGAGCGCGATGGATCCCCCCTACGACGACATGGTGCCGCTGGCCAGGGCGCTTATCGACGCCAGGCCGGACCGCATGCTGTGGGCGACCGACTGGCCGCATGTCGGGCATTGGGACCAGCCGATCCCGGAAGACGCGGCCCTGGTCGAATGGCTCTCCGGGTGGGGCGTGGACCGGCGGACGCTCGACCGGATGCTGGTCGACAATCCGGCCGCGCTCTTCGGATTTGCGTAGACCCGACAAATGACGCCCGACCGAGGATAGCGGGCGGGCGATAACCGATCGGGGAGCAAATCGAGATGGCGTCGGCGCGCGCTACTCCGCCGCCGCGGCGCCGCCCGCCTCTTCAGCGCGCAGCCGGTCCATCAGGCGGCGCGCCTCCAGGTGGGCCGCGTCGGCGTTGATGTCGATACGGGCGGCCTCCGGCTCGATTTCGTTCCGCTTCTGCTGCGCTTCGAGGAAGGCGATATCCTCAAGGAACGCCGTCCGGACCTGATCGTGCATACCCTCGGTAATACCGGGCATGGTGAGACCGGAGCCATGCGCCTGCGCCCAGAACTGGTGCAGGCTGGTCTCGGTCTCGGGCGTGATGGCGTTGAGGTTGCGGTTCGACATGCCGTGGCTGCGGTCGCCCTCGGGCGCGCCGGTGCCGGTCGGCGCCCCGCCGACATCGAGGATCACGGCACCCGGGGCGATGAAGTCGACGATCTGCCAGCGGTCGATATTGCCGGTAAAGCCGCCGAGCCTGGCGAGCATCGGCGGCGGCGGCCGGTCGATTATCCAGCGGGTCGTTCGCACCCCGCGCGGCGTCCGCTCGGTCGTGGCCGGCGTCTCGGCGACCCCCATCTCGCCGAGCGTCGTGGGGTGAACGAAGGGCAAATGCGAGAGGTCGAGCAGGTTGTCGATCAGCAGCCGATGGCTGCATCGGATGTGGAGATAGGACGGCTGGGCCCGCCAGTCCGGGTGATCGAGCCAGTGGAAATCGGGAATATCGGCGGGATCCATGCGGTCCGGCTCGCCCATCCAGATCCAGACGAACCGGTCGCGTTCGACCAGGGGGTAGCTGGGAACGCGCGCGCCCGGCGGGACCGTTCTCTGGCCGGGCACCGCCACGCACGTGCCCGAACCGTCGAACTGGAGTCCGTGATAGCCGCACTCGATCCTTTCGCCCAGGACCCGGCCCATGGAGAGCGGGAGCGCACGGTGGCAGCACCGGTCTTCGAGAGCCACCGGTGTCCCGTCGGCGGTCCGGAAGAGCACCACGGACGTGCCGAGGATTGTCCGCGCGAAGGCTTGTCCCGCCTCCACCTCGTGCTGCCACGCCGCGACATACCATGCGTTTCGAACGAAGGCGCCCATCGATTCCGGCCGCTGTTCCGTAACCCCGCCGATGGTGACTCCGTACGCCCGGGCGGGCAAGCGCGGGCCGGGTGGGCGGTTGCGGCGAGGGCAGGTAATCTCCATCCTCCTCCGCGACATCGCTGCGTTCCGCTGGAGTCCCCATGCCCGACACCGTGAACACCATCTTCGGCCGCGAAGCCTTCCTCGCTCTCCTTGAAAGCGAGGGGGTGACGCATCTGTTCGGCAACCCCGGCACCACCGAGCTGCCGATCATGGCGGCGCTGCCCGACCGGCCGGCGATGACCTACGTCATGGCGCTGCAGGAAGCGCTGGTGGTGGCGATGGCGGACGGGTTCTCGCGCGCGTCGGGCACTCTCAGCGCCTGCAACGTCCATGTCGCGCCCGGGCTCGGCAACGCCATGGGCTCGCTTTTCAACGCCAACTGGATGGGCTCGCCGATTGTCGTCACCGCCGGGCAGCAGGAGCAGGGCCACGGGCTGACCGAGCCGATGCTCTACGCCCCGCTGGTGCCGATCGCCCAGCCTCTGGTGAAATGGGCGGTGGAGGTCAACCGGCTCCAGGACCTGCCGCGCATCGTCCGCCGCGCCGCGAAGGTCGCGATGACCCCGCCGACCGGGCCGGTGTTCATCTCGCTGCCGGGCGACGTGCTCAACGAGCAGGACGCGCTGGAGCTCGGCCATCCCACGCGGGTCGATACCGCGGGGCGGCCGAGCGAAGCGGCGCTAGACCGCCTCGCCGACCGGCTGCTCGCGGCGCGCCGCCCGGTGCTCCTGGCGGGACACGAGATCGCGACCTCGGACGCGCTGGAAGAAGCGGCGGCGGTGGCCGAGGCGCTTGGCGCGCCGGTCTATCAGCAGACGGTTTGCGACGGCGCCCATTTCCTCTCGGAGCATCCCGCCTTCATGGGCGGGCTCAGCCGCGAACAGCGGGACGTGCGCGAGACGCTCTCGCCCTACGACCTGATGTTCTGCATGGGCTCCGACGTGCTGCGCATGTCGGTGTTCAGCGAGACCGACCCGCTGCCGGACGGGATGGCGCTGGTCCAGATCGGTCTCCGCGACTGGGAGATGGGCAAGAACTACCCGGCCGAGATCGCACTCCGCGCCGACGTGAAGGAAACGCTCGCGGCCCTCGCCGGCGCGATCGAAAGGAAGCGGGGCGCCGAGGGGGCCGCTCGGGCGGCGGAGGCGCTGGCGGCGCTTGAGACCGCCAACTGGACGGCGAAGCGCGAAGCCCTCCGCTCCCGCACGCTGACGCGCGCCGACACCGCGCCGATCCCCCCGGAGCTCGCGATGCTCCGGATCGTCGATGCCCTGCCGGAAGACGCGGTCATCGTCGAGGAGGGGATCCTGAGCGGCCGTTCCCTGCCCGCGCTCTACCCGTTCCGCGACTCGAAAGCGCTGTTCGGCCTCGGCAGCGGTGGCATCGGGTTCGCGATGGCGGGCGCGGTGGGGGTGCAGATGGCGCTGAGGGACCGGCCGGTCGTCGCCGTGGTCGGCGACGGCAGCGCGATGTACAGCATCCAGGCGCTCTGGACCGCCGCCAACGCCAAACTCCCGATCACCTACGTCATTGCCAATAACGGCGGGTACCGCATCATCAAGGAGCGCTTGAAGGCGTTCCACGGCGTCGAGCAATACACCGGGATGGAATTCAAGGACCCGCCGATCGACTTCACCGGGCTCGCCCGCTCGATGGGCGTGGCGGCACAACGGATCGCGGATCCCGACGAGATCGGGCCCGCCATCGCCGAGTCGACCCGGCGCGACGGGCCGACGCTGCTCGACATCGTCGTCGACGACGGCTTCGGGAACGAGGACCGGTAGAGACCGGCGCGCGCTATCGCTCTTCCGGGCCGATCAGCAGCCGTCCGTAGAGCAGCAGGAACCCGGCATAGCCGCAGCACCAGAGGACGGCCGAGAGCGTCCACAAGGGCATCGACCATTCCGGAATGGCGCCGCCCGCGAGCCGCGCCAGCACGGACGCGACGACCGACAGGTAGACCGCCGCGGTCGCCGGGCCCGCCGTCAGCTCCCGGCCGGTATGGCCCAGCGTCGCGCGGGTCATCACGGCAAGCGTCATCACGCCGATGGCGCCGGCCATCCAGAGATGCTGGGCCGAGGCGGGAGGAAGCGTATCGGGCCAGAGTATCGCCGCCCCCAGGACCAGCATCCCGAGCGGCACGAAGCCGTATCCGAGGTGCAGAATCCAGACCAGGGGTTCGCTTCCGGTCTCCGGCCCGCGCCAGCGGGCAAGCCGCCCGGCTTGAACGAGGCCCGAAGCGAGCAGGAGGTATCCGGTCTCCGGCTCCCCGGGCTGCGCGACCCAGACGGCCAGGGCGAGCGATGTGAGAGCGAGAGACAGCTTGTCGAGGCGTCCGAACCCGGCCGGCAGGGCCTCGCTCCCGCGCGCCGCCAGCCAGTTCCGCGTGAAGGCGGGCACGATGCGCCCGCCGATCAGCGAGATCATCATGATCGCGGCCGCGAGACCGGTGCGGAAACCGTAGCCCGACGCCGCATAGATGCCCTCGGCGGCCTCCCAATGGAACAGCGCGTTGCCGGCGACGAGGAGTCCGATCATGGCGATCACCACGAGGTTCCGCCAGTTCCCGGCGGCAACGATCTCGCGGAGCACGTAGCCGCCGAGCACGACGAGGCAGGAGACGTCGAGCGCGGCCACCGCCCAGGGCGCCAGATGCCCGGATACCGCCACCGCGCCCCGGCCGAGCACCCAGAGCGCGAGCAGACCCAGTAGCGGCCATCCGGCGAGCGGCGCCCGGTCCGTCCAGTTCGGCACCGCGGTCAGCAGGAATCCCGCCAGGACGGCCCCGAGATATCCGAACAACGCCTCATGGGCATGCCACGACACCGGATCGAACGCGCTCGGCGGCGTGAACGACCCCTGTAGCATCGGCACCCAGACCGCCACGCCGAGCAGCGCCCACAACGCGGCGGAGAGGAAGAACGGTCGAAACCCCCAGGACAGGAAGCCGTCCATCTCTCGTTCTGCGGCCGTCATGCCGTTCCGTCTCCATCGGATGCGCTTCCGGCATGGTACAGCCTCGTTCCCGAATCCGCCGACCTGACCCTGCCGTCTTGTCCGCCCCCCGGAGTGCCCCATAGACTGTGGGCCGAGCCGACGATCCTGACGGCGGAGGAGCGGGGATGGCCACGGCGAACGCGCGAACCGTGAAATTCGGCGGCTATCACCGCCGCCGGAGCGCCAGGGAAGATGCCGAGCTGACCCATGTCGGTCCGGGCACGCCGGGCGGCGAGTACCTGCGGCGCTTCTGGCATCCGATCGCGCTTTCTTCCGAGATCGGCGAACTGCCGCTGGCGATCCGTATCCTGGACGAGGAGCTGGTCCTGTTTCGCGACCTCGGCGGCCGGATCGGACTCCTGCATCTCCGTTGCAGCCACCGCAACACCTCGCTCGAATACGGATTCATCCAGCAGCGCGGCATCCGCTGCTGCTATCACGGCTGGCACTACGACGTGGACGGAACGATCCTGGAGACGCCGGGCGAACCTGCCCGCAGCCGGATCAAGGACAAGCTCTGCCACGGCGCCTATCCGACCCGCGAATACGCCGGTCTCGTGTTCGCCTATATGGGTCCGCCGGAGGAGACGCCGGAATTTCCGATCTACGACAGCTGGGTCTACCCGGAAGGCAACCGTCTGCTGCCCTACAAAATCCATAACCCGTGCAACTGGCTCCAGTCGCACGAGAACGGGGCCGACCCGATCCACACCTGTTTCCTGCACGCCCGGGGCAACGAACTCCAGTTCAGCGAGCAGTATCAGGCACTGCCCTCCCTCTCGTTCCACGAAACCCCGATCGGCCTCCTGTCCCTCGGCACGCGGCGCTGGGACGAGTATCTCTGGGTCCGGGCGAGCGACGTGATCCTGCCCAACGCGGCGCAGTTCGGTCTCGCCGAGGTCGCATCCGAGGAGAAATTCGCCCTGTGCGCCTGGGTCTCGCGCTGGATCGTCCCGATCGACGACACCAACGCTTATGCGATCGGACTCCGCCACTTCAACCCGGTGATCGATCCGCACGGGACCGGCGATCCCGATGGTGTCGGGCTCGGCAAGGTCGACTTTCCGGGCCAGGTGGCCGCGCCCAGCCACGCGGAAGGCCAGCGCAACCCAGGCGATTTCGAGGCGCAGGTCGCCCAGGGTCCCATCACCGTCCACGCCAACGAGACCCGCGGCGTCACCGACGAGGGCGTCATCATGGCGCGGTGCCAGATCCGCCAGGGCATCCGCGCGATCGAGCAGGGCAAGCCGCTCGACTGGCCGTCGCGCGGCAACGGAGACCCATTGCCGACCTACAACATCGAGCTCGTCTCGCGCGTGCCGAGGAAACCGGGAACCGACGACGGCGAGGTGGTGAGGCGCTTCGGCAGACGCGTCGCCGAAATCATCATCGAAAGCGGCAAGCTGCCGCCCGGCATCCGCCAGGAAACCGCGAGAGCGCGCGTGGATTCGCTGATCGCCGACGAATTCTCGTGAATTCGACAATACAGCCATGACCGGGATCCGGTGCGTTGTCGACGAGCGATTCATCGTCGGCGAATCTCCGCGCTGGCACGAGGGAGAGCAGGCGCTCTACTGGGTCGACATCTACCGTCCGTCCATCGAGCGTCTCGATCCGGCCACCGGCGCGCGCCGAACCTGGCCGATGCCGGAACGCATCGGCTGCTTCTCGTTCTGCGAAGACGGCCGCCTGATCGCCGGCATGCAGTCGGGCATCGCCTTCGTCGATCTGGCCACCGGCTCCGTCGACCGGGTCTTCGATCTCGATCCCGACAACCCCGAAGTCCGCTTCAACGACGGGCGGGCGGACAGGCAAGGACGCTTCTGGGTGGGCGGTCTCATCGAGGCCATGGACCGCGAGACCAATGTGCTCTACCGCTACGACCCCGACGGAAGTTGCCGGGCGATGGTGGACGGGCTGATATGTCCCAACGGCCTCGCTTTCAGCCCGGACGGGTCGACACTCTACCACTCGGACAGCCGCCGCGACTTCATCTGGGCGTGGGATCTGAACGCCGCGACGGGCGAGATCGCCAACCGGCGGGTGTTCGCCACCAACGATTCTACCGAGGGCCGGCCCGACGGCGCCGCGGTGGATGCAGAAGGCTATTACTGGATTTGCTGCGTCGGCGCCTGGCGGGTCGCCCGGTTTGCTCCCGGCGGCAGAATCGACCGCGTCATCGGCGTGCCGGTGCAGCGGCCGACCGCCTGTACCTTCGGCGGTCCGGACCTCGACGTGCTCTACGTGACCACCGCCACCTTCCCGCTGACGGACGAAGCGTTGTGGAAACAACCCCTTGCCGGAGGGGTGTTCGCACTGGACGCCGGCATTCGCGGCCTGCCCGAGCCCCGGTTCGGGGCCTGAGAACGGCATTCCTCCCGAATTCAGCCAGGCGCGAAATCGCACGACTCTCTGACGATGAGCTTCGTCTTCAAGACGATACGCCTGGGCGGTGCGTCAGGATCCTCGATACGTTCGAGGAGGGCCGACGCGGCCTGCCTGCCCATCTCGTCTCTGGAAACGGTCGTCACGCTGAGCGGCGGGTTGGCGAGGCTCGCTTCCTCGACGTCCTCGTGTCCGATGAGTGCGAAGTTCCGGCCGGGGACGAGGCCTTCGCGCTGCAGACCGGCGGAGAGTCCCAGAGCGATCGCGTCATTGTAGCCGATCGCCGCGGTGGGCCTCGGTGTCCGCTCCGCGATCCAGCGCGCCGCCTGAAATCCGGCCATGCGCGTTGGAACCGACGGCCTGACAAGCGTCCCGTCGTAGTCGATGGACGCGTTTTCCAGTGCCGCGCGGTAACCGCGAATACGTTCCTGAAAGCCGCTCAGGCTGGGATCGCCGCCAACGAATGCTATCCGCCGATGGCCCAGGCTCAAGAGGCGTTTCATCGGCAACACGGTCGCTTCGTAGTCGTCGTTGACGACATAGTCGAAGTCGAGATCGAACATGGTCCGAGACACAAAAACGAGAGGAGGAGTTGCACCCCTTGCTGGATGGAAGTCCTCGGGGGTCGAACCTAGGGCAGGGGAAACGACGATTCCGTCCGCGTTGTACTCCGACATTTTGACAATGAACTCAGCCTGACGCGCGACGGACTCATGGGTGTTGCAAAGAAAAACGGACCGTCCCGTCTTGGCCAGGGCGTCTTCCAACGATGCCAAGAGCGTGCTGAAGAACGGATCCGAGACGTTGTTGACGATGACCCCAACCGTATTCGTCCTCGAAGTTCGCAGCCCTGCCGCAGTGCGCTGATAGACATATCCTTCGTTTACCAAAGCGGCCTTCACGCGACTCCGCGTGGCGCTCGAAATCTTCTCGCTGTCGCGCATCGCGAGCGACACGGTTGCCGCCGATACGCCGAGCTTCTCCGCAATGCTCCGAAGCGTTGGCCTGGTCACTCTCGCTCACTCCGCATTCTGGGATCGAGGAGTCTGGAACAATCGGAGGACCCCGTAAAATGTGCGGGTGACGTTCACCGTCGCTCTCATCGGGCACGGTGGGGCGCGAACCGGCGCTGTCCCAGGACTCCTGGCATTTCGGCAATAGCGGTCGGGATATAGGTATCGGAGCCGCAAATTACTCGGCTGCATAAGGCGTTCAGCATCGCACGATCCGGTGCGGGGATGAAGCCCCAGGCCGATCGGGACAAGGAACCGGCGCCTGCCTGGCTCCCGGGCCCCGAGCGAAACCGGGGCAATACCGCAAACCGGATCGGTCAGAGCATCTCCGCGGCGTAGCGCGCGCGGTGGGCGGCGGCGTTGCCGAGCCAAGCGGAGAGCGTCATCGCGCGCTTGAGGAAGAGCCCGGCATCGTGCTCGTCGGTAAAGGCGATAGCGCCATGCATCTGGATTGCCGATTTGGTCACCCTCAGCGCCGAGTCCGAAGCGTGCGCCTTCAACGCGGCCGCCATGGCAGGGGCGATCTCGCCCTCCCCTGCGGAGATCCGGAAAAGAAGCGACCGGGTGCCGACGATACGCGTGAAGTCGTCGGCCGCTCGGTGCTGCAGGGCCTGGAACGCGCCGAGCGGCCGGCCGAACTGCTCGCGCGTCCTGAGATATTCGAGCGTCATCTCGAGCGCCGCATCCATCGCGCCCAGCAGCTCGGCCGACAGCGCGACGAGCAGACCGTCGCGGAGCGATGCGGGGCGACCGAAACCCAGGTTCTGCCGTGGAGCCAGCGCGGCGGCACCCACGCCATCGAATTCGACGTCGCCGAAGGATGCGCCATCGACCGTGCGCCGCGTGTCGATGCCGAGTCCCCTCGCGTCCGCCTCGACGTAGCAGAGCATCGGCCCGTCGGGACCCGACGCGGCGACCAGCATCCCGTCGGCCGCCGCGGCGGCGGGAACGCCCGGGCGGGAGCCTTCCAGCATCGCCTCGCCTTCCGTCGTCAGGACCGCACGAACCTCGCCAGCGCCCGATACCGCACCGACGGCGGGCATGACGAGGGCATCGCCCGAGACGACACGCTGGAGCAGCGCGTCATTGCCCTCGCATGCGGCGAGCGCGGCGGCGGCCAACATCGAAGCGCCGACGGGTTCCGGCGCCAGCGTGCGGCCCGCCTGTTCCAGCAGCAGCACCGCCTCGGTCATGCCGAGCCCGAGTCCGCCACGATCCGTCGGGACGAGGATGCCGAGCCAGCCCTGCGCCGCCATCTCCCGCAGCACATCCCGGTCGAAGCCGGTCCCGGTCTCGCGCAGCCGCCGCAACCGCTTCGGCCCGCCGGTTCCGGCGAGGAACCGTCGCGCGCTTTCCCGGAGCATGCGCTGCTCTTCGGAGAGGAGGAGGTCCATCTACGGGCGGACGCGAGGCCTGGAGCGGCCGGCGCGTGTGGACGGCGGGCGGTACAGGTTTCTCGGTGAGTCGGTGCCCATGCGGATCGCCAAAGCTCGAACATGCGGGCGGACCGAAACACGCTGCCGCCGATGGACCACAGTGACGATCCGCAAGGTCCCGGGCAACCTCAAGATCGTCGATTTCGGACCTCGGGTTGCGTCGTTCGCGGTGGGGCGCCGCTCCGCTTCGAAGGAGGGTCTTCGTCTGAACCCCCGCCCCCCGCTGGAGGAGCTTGTCGAAAGCGGGGGGCGGGGAGTTCGAGATGCCTCCCGAACTGCTGGGCCAGCGCTGCGCTATCCGACGGGAGTGTTCTCCCTATCGGGCTTCCGACCCAGAACGCAGGGAAGCTAGGGAAGAGTTCACCGTTTTTCAATCATTTAACACAGATTACTGATATTTTCCTTTAGAAATAATACTTTTGGTAGAGATTTTTTTGTAACCTATCTCCCAGATTGCATTCGAGCGATCTTCCCGTCTCCTTGCGCAGCCGGAACCCTGCCCGATCCGACGGTCGTTACGTCATTCATCGGGAAAGTGCGGACGCGGGCCCTGTGCCGCGTCGGCGAAGGACACCCAAGTCATTGAAAAGACTGGTAGCGGAGGCCGGACTCGAACCAGCGACCCACGGATTATGATTCCGCTGCTCTACCAACTGAGCTACTCCGCCACCGGAAGGGGACGCTTTACGACCGGTCCGGAAAGGAGTCAAGGACGAACGGCGGCCCGCGCGCGGCGAATCCAGCCGCCGCCGAGCACGCGTTCGCCGTCATAGAGAACGCAGGCCTGTCCCGGCGCGACGCCGTGCTCCGGCGCGTCGAGCGCGACCGTGGCGGTGCCGTCCGCGGCCGCGCAGAGCGTGGCCGCCGCCGGCGGGCGCATCGAGCGGATCTTGGCCCGCACCTGGACCGGAACGGAAGGAGGCTCGGCGCCGGCAAGCCAGTTGAGCCCGGCGACCGCGATCTCGCTGCGGGCGAGCGCGGCGCGGGGTCCGACCACGACCCGGCGCGCCTCGGGATCTATGCGGATCACGTAGAGCGGCTCGCCGGCGCCCCCGACCTTGAGCCCGCGGCGTTGCCCGACGGTGAAGCCGATCGTCCCGTCATGGTCGCCGAGGCACCGTCCGTCGAGGTCCACGATTTCGCCCGGCTCCGCCGAGCCGGGGCGGAGACGTTCGACCACGCGGGCATAGCCTCCGTCCGGCACGAAACAGATATCCTGGCTGTCAGGCTTGGCGGCCACCGGCAAGGCGAGACGCTCGGCCTCGTTGCGGACCGCGTCCTTGGTCATCCCGCCGAGCGGGAAACGCAGATAGTCGAGCTGGTCGCGGGTGGTCGCGAACAGGAAATAGCTCTGGTCGCGGTCGCGGTCGACGGCGCGGTGAAGCTCCGCCCCGTCCGGCCCGGGCAGGCGGCGCACGTAGTGACCGGTCGCCAGCGCGTCGGCGCCGAGGTCGCGCGCGAGGGCCATCAGGTCGCGGAACTTGACCGTCCGGTTGCAAGTCACGCAGGGGATCGGCGTCTCGCCGGCGACATAGGAGTCCGCGAAGGGCTCGATCACGCTCTCGCGGAACCGTGCCCGGTAGTCGAGGACGTAGTGCGGGATACCGATGGCGTCGGCGACCCGGCGAGCGTCGTAGATGTCCTGCCCGGCGCAGCACGCGCCCTTGCGCGCCGAAGCCGCCCGGTCGTCGTAGAGCTGGAGCGTCACGCCAACCGCCTCGTATCCCGACTCGGCGACGAGTGCGGCGGTCACCGCGCTGTCGACGCCGCCCGACATGGCGACCACGACGCGGGTGTCTGCGCGCGGCTTGTCGATGTCGAGCGAAATCATGGCGGCTAGTCGTCCATATGGTTGACGGTCTCGGACGGCAGGTTGAACTCGATCCCGTCGAGCGCGTCGGTCAACAGGATCTGGCAGCCGAGGCGCGAGTTGGGCGTCACCCCCCAGGCCAGATCCAGCATGTCCTCCTCGTCCTCGCTGGAGGGCGGCAGACGATCGTAGTCGGCATCGCTCAGGATCACATGGCAAGTCGAGCACGCCATCGAACCTTCGCAGGCCCCCTCGACGCCGATCCCGTGCTCCCAGGCGATCTCCAGCACCGACCGGCCAGCCTCGGCGTCGATTTCGCGACGCCCTCCGTCCGCGGATATGAATGCGACGCGCGGCATCGGCAAGCCCTTCAGGCGACGCGCCGGGCGGTGCGCCGCCGCAGGCCCGCCCAGGACGCAACGAAACGGTCTATCTCGTGGGCGGTCGTCCGCCAGCCGAGGCTGACCCGGAGCGCGCAGGTTGCCGCTGCCTCGTCGACGCCCATCGCGTCGAGCACATAGGGGAGCTGGACCCGTCCGGACGAGCAGGCGGAACCGGCGCTCACCGCGATCCCGTCGAGGTCCATGGCGATCACCTGCGCCGCGCTCTCGCAGCCCGGCATGACGATCATCGAGGTGTTGGGGAGACGCGTTGCGCCGGCGCCGACGATCCAGGACTCAGGGTCGAGCGCGCGAATATCCGATTCCATCCGGTCACGCCGGGCGGCCAGACCCGAGAAGTCGTCGAGCATTGCCGCCACGATTTCTGCGGCGCGGCCGAAACCGGCAATCCCGGCCACGTTCTCGGTCCCGGCGCGGCGGCCGCGCTCCTGCCCACCGCCGTGGATCAGCCGTCCGGCCGCGTCGGGATCGAGCAAAATTAGCGCACCGACGCCCTGCGGCCCGCCCATCTTGTGGGCGGAAACGGCGTAGCTGTCCGCCTGTAGCGCCGCGACATCCACCGGAATCTTGCCGGCCGCCTGGACCGCGTCGCAATGGACGCGGGCGCCATGACGGCGAGCCACAGCCGCGACCTCGGCCACCGGCTGGACGACGCCGGTCTCGTTGTTGGCAAGCATGACCGCGACCAACGTGGGGCGCGGCCGTTTGGCGAGAGCGCGGTCCAGCGCTTCCAGATCGACGGCGCCCGCCGGCGTGACCGGCAGGACTCCGGCCTCTTCGTCGGCCGACAATACGGATTCGTGTTCGATCGCGGAGACCAGCACGCGTTCCGCACCGGAGCAGCGGATCGCCTGGTTGTTGGCTTCGGTGCCGCCGCCGGTGAAGACGACCCCGGCGGGATCGGCCCCGGTAAGCCGGGCAACGGACTGTCTGGCTTCCTCGATCCGCGCGCGCGCGGCGCGGCCAGGCGCGTGGATCGAAGACGCGTTGGCGCCCGCGCGCAGTGCCTCGTCCACCGCATCCGCCGCCTCCAGCCAGACCGGCGCGCTCGCGTTGTAGTCCAGATAGACCCTCGGGTTCATGGCCTGGATTCCCTACGGGAGAGTCTTGCCGCCGCCAATATCCTTGAAGTCGGCTATCGCCGATGTGGTATAAACGCCGCCGTCTTTGCGGGCTCGGCGTCCGCCGCCCGCGCCAGCCTGCTCACCAGCGGCGCCGCAACCCTAGTTGCGCGTCGTCACCTGTCAACCGCCGAATATTCCGGGCTGGGTTCAGGCGAGGAGGAATGTCGAGCCATGCCCGAGGTCATTTTCAACGGCCCCGAGGGACGGCTGGAGGGCCGCTACCACCACAGCAAGACGCCCAACGCGCCGATCGCGATCCTGCTTCACCCGCACCCGCAATATGGCGGGACGATGAACAACAGGGTGGTGTTCCAGGCCTTCCAGGCGTTCACAAAGCGCGGTTTCTCGGCACTCAGGTTCAACTTCCGCGGGGTCGGACGGTCGCGCGGCGTCTATGACGAGGGGCTGGGCGAGTTGAGCGACGCAGCCGCGGCGCTCGACTGGCTGCAATCCTGTAACCCGGACGCGCCGCAATGCTGGATCGGCGGGTTTTCCTTCGGCGCGTGGATCGGCATGCAGCTGCTGATGCGCAGGCCGGAAATCACCAGCTTCATCTCCATCGCGCCGCCGGCGAGCATGTACGACTTTGCCTTCCTCGCCCCCTGCCCGTGTTCGGGCCTCTTCGTCCACGGCGCCGCGGACCAGCAGGTGCCGGAGGAATCGGTCGCCCAGCTCGCGGATCACCTCTCCAACCAGCGGGGCGTCACCATCGATTACCGGGTGATCAAGGGCGCCGACCACTTCTTCAACGAGCATCTCGACGTGCTCACCGGGCACATCGACAACTACCTCGACGAGCACTTCGTCCTTGAGGACGGAGACGAGGACGACTGAGCGACGGACGGCGTCGGCCCTCCCTCGACCCCTCCCGCAAGCGGGAGGGGCGAAGATGAGCGGCAGCCGCCGAAATCCCCTCTCCCCGCGGGGGAGAGGGTCGGGGTGAGAGGAGGACCACGCTTCGGCGCGCCCGACTCGCTGCTTCGCCGTAAGCCCGGATCAGGGCAAATGCAACACGCCGCCGGTTACCGGCCCGTCCACGCCCGTCGTCGTCGGCAGGCTGAGCGGGAGTGCACGCCGGCTCCTCATGGCGAGAAAGGCGAATGCCTGCGCTTCCAGCGCGTCGCCTTGCCAGCCGAGTGCCTCCACCGGGTCGCAGGGGGCGTCCAGCCTGGCGGTAAGTCTCGCCATCGTCGACCGGTTGTGCCGTCCTCCGCCGGTGACGTACCAGCGTCCGGGCGGCTCCGGCAGGTGAGGGACAGCGCGCGCCACGGCGCGGGCGGTGATCTCCACCAGGGTCGCCGCGCCGTCCTCGACGGAGAGCCCCGCGACGCCGTCGAGGTCGAAATCGAGCCGGTCGACCGATTTGGGCGGCGGGCGGTCGAAGAAGGGATCGGCGAGGTAGCGCGCGACGGCATCCCCCGAGACGCACCCGCTCGCCGCCAATGCGCCGTCTTCGTCGAAGGGCCGCCCGGTGTGACGTTCGACCCACTGGTCGATCAGCGCGTTGCCAGGGCCGGTATCGAAGGCGATCGGCGGCGCTCCCTGCGCAACCCAGGTCAGATTCGCCATGCCGCCCAAGTTGAGCACCGCGACCGGGCCTTCCACATCTGCCAGCAGGGCCGAGTGGTAGAGCGGCGCGAGCGGCGCCCCCTGCCCGCCGGCGACGACGTCCGCGCTGCGAAAATCGTTGACCACCGGGATGCCGAGCGAGCGCGCAAGCATCCCTCCGTCGCCGATCTGAACGGTCACGCCATCGTCCGGGCGGTGGTCGACGGTGTGACCGTGAAAGCCCACCAAATCCGGGAGAGGATGCCCGGCGGGGAGCCGCGACAGCAGGTCGCGGACGGCACCGGCGTGGCGGCGGGTGAGCTCCGCCTCGACCGCCTCGTGGCCGGACCGCCGGCCGAGCGACGCAGCGAGGCGGGCGCGAAACGGAGCCGGATAGGGAAACGTGGCGGACGGCCCGAAGGCGCTGACGGTCTCGCCGTCGGTCTCGATCAGGGTCGCGTCGATGCCGTCGAGCGAGGTCCCGCTCATCAGCCCGACGACCCAGGCGGGACTTTCGCGGTCGGCCATGCCGGGGGACCGGCGTTCAGTTCGCGGGCACTGTCGACAGGTAGTGGTCGACGATCTCCGATCCGGTGGCGAGCCAGACCCCGTCATGGGCGCGGATATATTCGAGCCCCCCGTCGAGCGCGCCGATCCGGTGCGGCATGCCGATGACAAAGGGATGGAGGCAAATCGCCATGACCCGGCCCGACTCGGCTCCCTCGCGGTAGAGCACGTCGAACTGGCGCTTGATCATGATCTCGAACTCCTCGGCGGTACGCCCCATGCGGATCATCGCCGGCAGGTCGTTGATCTCGCCGGAATAGGGGATCGAGCAGATCGGGCGTCCTTCGACATCCATCCGGTAGGGCTGGTCGTCGTTGATCCAGTCGGCGACGTAGTCGGCGCCGTTGTCGATCAGATAGTCGAGCGTGTGCCAGCTCTCCTGAAGCCCCGAGGACAGCCAGCCGCGCGGCCGAGCGCCGGTCGCCGCTTCGATCCGGTCGAAGACGCGCTTCACGGTTTCGCGCTCCGCCTCCGGCTCCATGTGGTGGAGGTAGCGGGAGTTGCTCTCGTTGTGGCCCATGAACTCCCAGTCGAGCGACTTCGCGTCCTCTACGATCTCGGGATAATCGTCGCAGACCTCGCTGTTGAGCGCGACGGTACCGCGCACGCCGTGGCGTTCCAGCACCTCCATGATGCGAAATACGCCAACCCGCGCGCCGTAATCCCTGGGCGCCCAATTGATGAGGTCGGGAGCCATTCCGGTGCCCGTCGGGACCGGCTCGTTCAGCGGAAAGATCTCGATATTGGGGATCACCCAGACCGCCAGCCGCGCGCCGCCGGGCCAGGAAATCTTCGGCCGCCGATTGATGGGGACATAGGGAAAGGGCCCGGTACGGCTCGGTTGCATGGTCGGTCTCCGATCGGTTCATGGACCGCACGATGTTAGCGCGGCCGGCGAAGCAGGCGCTAACGGTTTCCGCAGACGCGGTACCTGTGCTAGAGCGTCGCCGCGCCGCGCCGGACCGCGCGTTTTGGAGACGACGATGACAGGCCACCGATCGGAGTTCATGAGAACCGTCGCCGGGCGCGGATTCCTTCACCAGTGCACCGACGCTGCCCGGCTCGACGGGATGCTCGCGAAAGGCGTGCCGAAGCTTTGCTATATCGGTTTCGACTGCACCGCCGACAGCCTTCATGTCGGCTCTCTGATGCCGATCATGCTGCTTCGATGGTGGCAGCAATCCGGCCACAAGCCGATCGTGCTGATGGGCGGGGGGACCACCAAGGTGGGCGATCCGTCGGGCAAGGACGAGTCCCGTCAGCTCCTGTCAGCGGAGCAGATCGACGCCAACATGGAGGGCATCAAGCAGGTCTTTTCGCAGTTCCTGGCGTTCGGCGACGGTCCGACCGACGCGGTGATGATGAACAATGCCGATTGGCTGGACGGGCTCTCATACATCCCGTTCCTGCGCGAATTCGGCCGTCACTTTTCGGTCAACCGCATGCTCGGCTTCGATTCGGTGAAGCTCCGGCTCGAACGCGAACAGCCGCTCAGCTTTCTCGAATTCAACTACATGGTGCTCCAGGCATACGACTTCCTGGAGCTTTACCGGCGGACCGGCTGCATTTTGCAGATGGGTGGGTCGGACCAGTGGGGAAACATCGTTTCGGGGATCGAGCTCGGGAGGCGCACCGACGGCGCGGCGCTTTTCGGACTGACCTCGCCGCTGATCACCACCGCCTCGGGCGAAAAGATGGGCAAGACCGCGGGCGGCGCCGTCTGGCTCAACGCCGACCGGGTGAGCCCATACGACTACTACCAGTTCTGGCGCAACGCGGCGGACGGCGATGTCGGCCGCTTCCTGCGGCTCTTCACGACCCTGCCGCTCGACGAGATCGCCCGGCTGGAGACGCTGAAGGACGCCGAAATCAACGAGGCCAAGAAGATGCTCGCCCGCGAGGCGACAACTCTCTGCCATGGCGCCGATGAGGCCGGACGCGCCGAAAACACGGCCCGCATCACCTTCGAGGAGGGTGCGCTGGGCGCCGACCTGCCGCGCTACCCGCTGGACCGGGCGGAGCTGGAGACCGGGATTGCGGCCTTCGACCTGATCGCCCGTGCCGGGCTCGCCGCGTCGAAAGCGGACGCCCGGCGGCTGATCCGGGGCGGCGGCGGGAGGCTGAACGACCGTGCTTTCGACAACGAGATGCAGACGGTCACCGTGAACGACCTCACGGCTGACGGGATTATCAAGCTCTCGGCGGGCCGCAAGCGACATGTGATCGTGACACCGGTCTGAAACGGGATCGGCGTCGCTCCGTCACTCGGTGAGCGACGGCTCCAGCGGGAGTTCCTCGCGTTCGGCCTGGAAGATCCGGAAGATGTTTCGGAACACGCCGGGCGTCAGAACGCCGAGCGGATTGACCGAGAACGACGGTTTTTCGATCTTGCCCCGGATGGCGTAGGGGGCGGCGAACAGGCCGCCATGTTCTTCCCCCTTGAAGAGGATGCCGATACCCGGCAGCTCACCGAGCGCCGCATTCAGCCGATAGGCGGGAATCAGCGTGCCGTCGATCTTCACCGTCTCGTCGTCGACGTGGATGGTGCCGTGACCGGTTGCCCCGAAACCGGTCGCGAACGCGCGCCCTCCCGCGATCCGGATCGTCGAACCGTCATACGCGAAGGGAAGGGCAAGCTTCTTCACGCCGACCCCACGCCCCCCGAGTTCTTCCGATAGCGAACCTAGCGACGCGACGCGCAGCGCATCGACGAGGCGGGGCGCGCCCGTGAGAACGAAGTCTCGAACGACGATCTCGCCTTTCCATTGGCGGGCTTGGTCGCCGGTTCCGCGTTTCGCCGACATCGCCACACGGCCGCCGCGAACCCACTTCGTATCGCCCACGAGACCGAATAGTTCGCCGGCGTCCTCGCTGTTCATGTGGAACCGCCCGGGGCCTTCCTCCGGTCGGTAGCCGAGGCTGAACCGCTTCCCGTCGCTGAAACGTCCGGCAAGGTCGATAGCGCGCCAGCCGTCGACCCGTCGGCGGGCTGTCAGCGACGTGTCCCGGACCGTCCGACTCTCGGTCAGCTTCACGCGATCGAACCGGGCGGCGATGCTAAGCGGTGGAAGCGATGCCCCGCTTTCGCCGTCGATGAGCCGCTGGAGCGGCGCGGCGTCGAAGAGCGGGCCGTGCGCGTCGACGGTCCAGCCGCGGGTCTCGTCGAATACGAGCGTGCCTGCGAGGTCGAAGCGGCCGGGTACCGAAAAATTGTCGATCTCCACCTTGCCTATGCGGCCTCGATCGAGATTGAGCCGCCCCGCCGCGTGAAGATCGCCGGCGACAAGCCTGGCGATCCGGATCGTGCGAGCCTCGCCCTTCTCGAACTTAACTTCGAACGCCGCCCTTCCCGCAACGCCGGGCGGCTTCCACCATTCGAGCGGAGTCAGGGCAAGCTCGGCGTCGCCGATGTCCAGCGTACCCGTCACGCGTTCGGTCTTATCAGAAGAGATTTCGTATGCGGCGTCGACCGACAGCGGGCCCTTGATCACAGGCGCCAGGGAGACGCCGAAACGTTCCCTGTCGGCTTCCGAGAACCGGGCGCGGATCGTGTAGCGTCGGACGGTCTCCGATTTGCCGGTGAAATCCTCCTGCCAACCGACGGTAGCGGAGATTCCGGAAATCTGTGCGTCGCCCTCGATCTTCATCCCCTCCCTGTCGATCGCATACCGGAGCGCGCCTGCAGTCAGATCCCGGCCCAGGAACACTCCATCCGCTGCAGCGCCATCCAGGGTTCCGGACGCGTTGAGCGCGGTATCCTCGAGCGCCAGCGCGTCGATGAGCGGAAAGCTCCCCTTGATCCGCATTGCGACCGTACCCCGGACCTGGTCCGGAACGAGACCGACCCTGGACGCATAGCGCAGCCGCGGATGATCCAGTACGGAAAGTGCGGCGGCGACGGGTCCGGATACACGCGTTTCCAGCGTTAGATGCGCCCTGTCGACGGACAGCCCCGCAATGTCGATCCGTCCCTCGGCGAGCAGGAGGTTGCCGACCCGTCCCTCCTCCACGGCGATCTGCACACGATCCCGATCGATCTCGACGACCCCCTTCGCGTGCGTGATTGGAGGAAGCGGTTTGAAATAGTGCACTGTCGCCCGTTCGAGACCGAGCGTCACCTTTACTTGCTCGATCTTCGCGCCAGCGTCGGGAAAGGAAGCAACGAGGTCCGCATCCACGTCGCGGACATCGCCCCGGTTTAGGTTGGCGAGCAGCCAGCGTCTTGCTCCGTCGGCGATCCCCTCGGGCCAATAACGCCCTAGCACCGACATCTTCATCCCCTCGAGCCTGGCGCTAGCGCGGAGACGCGGGGTTCCGCCGATGCCAGCGATCTTCCCGGCAAGCGACAGCCTCGGTGCGCCAAAATCGATGTCCAGCCGATCGATGGCGACAGTGCCGTCCGCGCCGCCGTAACTGCCGTCGAGCACCAGCGACCGAATGTCGTAACGATGGCCGTCGAGAGCGGCGAGGCTCAACGATCCCGCCGCGCCGCTGACCGTGAAACGTGCGTTCCGGAGCCCGCCATCGGCATCGGAAGACGCCTCCAGGCGACCCTGGAGAGGTACCGAAATACCGGCCGGGTCGGGCAGATGAGGAAACCGCCCGGCAAGGATCGTAGCGAGGCGGCTGGGATCGAGGCCGCGGAAGTCGAGAGCGACATGTGCCGTCCGGTCGTCCAGGTAGTACTCCGCGGTGCCGCCCAAAGAGAGCCGTTTGTCGCCCGACCACGAGTCGATATCGAACACGCCGATAACCGAGCGCTCGGTGCGCTCCAGGTCGATCGACACCCGCTCCGGGCTCATTCGCAGGCCGAGCAGCCGGTCGTCGAGCGAGATGGAAGCGCGGTGGATCGCGATCCGATCGAGCTTGCCCAGAAGGGACGGTCCGGAACGGCTGCCGTTACCGGACTCGAACAGCGCGAGAGAATCGCCTCCATCCCCGGCCAGGCCGATGCTCAACGAGCCGTCTTTTCTCCTAACCGCCGTGACGTCGGCATCGGCAAGCTCGATCGTCTTCACCACCAGCGCGCCGCCGAGCAGCGCGGGAAGCGACAAACCCATGGAGATTTCTGAAATTCGCGCGACTACGCGCTCGTCCTTGCCGCGCAGTTCGGCATTGGAGATCGCAAGGACGAGCGGTCGCTCCGTCCCTCCCCAGCTCAGAACGAGGTCGGAGAAAGCGACGCGATGGGGCAGGCCCAGCGCCGCGAGCCGCTCTTCCAAATAGGGCTTGAGAACGCCGAGAGAGACCGGGCCCTGAGACAACATCCAGGCCCCATAGAGACCCAGCAAAAGCACCGAGACCGCGCCGATAGCGACGATGCCGAGACCGATATGAGACAGACGGCGCATCACCGCGCCGCGCGGGCCGCTTGACCGCAATCGTTCGGCGGCACAATTTCTGCGGCGGTTCCCAAGGTTGGAGAGATACGCTTGACGCGGATCGCGGCCGAGTTCACCGCAGACATCGAATCCCTGCCCAGGCCCGTCAGCTCGGCAGCGGTGGATCTCGCCTTCGAACGCTGGGAAGAGGCGGCGGAGGAAGCGGCACCGGAGACCGGGCGGCTCGCCCGAGCGCTCGCCGCCGACCCGGCGGCAAGATCAGTGCTCGCGGCGGTGTTCGGAAACAGCCCTTTTCTCACCCAGTGTGCCATCCGCGATATCGCATTCGCCTGTGACTTGCTGACCGATGGCGTGCAGGCGGCGTGGGACCGGACGATGACGCCGCTCGATCGCATAGGGCCGCTCGATGCCGGCACGGAAGAGATAATGTCGGCGCTACGCATCGCCAAGAGAAGAACCTCGCTCGCAACCGCCCTCGCCGACCTCAGCGGCGCTTGGCCGGTCGAGGTCGTCTGCGCCCGCCTCTCCGACTTCGCCCAGCGGGCGCTGACCATCGCCGCCGATCACCTGCTCGCCGAGGCGGCGGCGGCGGGCGAGATCGCGCTGCCGGCGCCGGACGATCCGTCGCTCGCCTCCGGCTGGATCGTGCTCGGCATGGGGAAGCTCGGCGGGCGGGAACTCAACTACTCGAGCGATATCGACCTGATCGTGCTCTATGACGGCGCGCTGATCGAATACACGGGCAGGACCAGCCTTCAGCAATGCATGATCCGCCTCACCCAGAGGCTGGTCAAGGTGATGGCCGAACACACCAGCGACGGCTATGTCTTCCGCACCGATCTGAGGCTGCGCCCCGATCCGGGATCCACGCCGGTCGCGGTCGCCACGCGTGCGGCCGAGATCTATTACGAGAGCGCCGGCCAGAACTGGGAACGGGCGGCGATGATCAAGGCCCGCCCGGTCGCCGGCGACATAGTGGCGGGAGAGGCGTTTCTCGAAATGCTGCGGCCGTTCATCTGGCGCAAGAGCCTCGATTTCTTCGCCATCCAGGACATCCATTCGATCAAGCGCCAGATCAACGCCCAACGCGGCGGGACGACGACGCTGGCGGCGGGGCACGACATAAAGCTGGGCCGCGGCGGCATCCGGGAAATCGAGTTCTTCGCCCAGACCCAGCAGCTCATCTGGGGCGGGCGCGATTCCTCGCTGAGGGTTCGCGAGACCTGCGATGCGCTGCGCGCCCTGGCCGGGGCGGGGCTGCTCGAATCGATCGTCAGCAGCCGGCTGATCCAGGCGTACCGGTTTCACCGCCGGATCGAGAACCGCCTGCAGATGATCGACGATCAGCAGACCCATACCCTGCCGGAGGACGAGGCGGGGCTGGAACGCATCGCCCTTCTCATGGGGTATGAGGGCCGGGCGGAGTTCGAGGCGGCGTTGCTGGAGGAGTTGCGTGCCGTCGAATCGCATTATGCAGTCCTGTTCGAAAAAACCCCCGATTTGTCGGGTCCGGGAAACCTGGTCTTCACCGGCGCGGAGGACGACCCGGAAACGCTGCAAACCCTGGCGCGGCTGGGCTTCCGGGAACCGGGCCGGGTCGCCGAGCGCATCCGCATCTGGCATCACGGCCGGTACAGTTCGACCCGCAGCGCGCGGGCGCGCGAGCTCTTGACCGAGCTCATCCCGACCGTGCTGGAGACCCTGTCGACCACCAACGATCCGGACGCCGCGCTGCTCCGTTTCGACGACTTCCTGCGGACGCTACCGGCCGGGGTGCACATCCTTTCCCTGTTCGCCAACAACCCGGCCCTGCTCGGGCTGCTGGCCAAGATCATGGGAAGCGCGCCCCGGCTCGCGGACTGGCTCAGCCGTCACCCGATCATGCTCGAAGGCGTGCTTCAGCCCGCGGCGCTGGACTTCAACGCCGGCAGCGGCCGGCTGACCGCCGACCTCGAGCGGGCGCTCGACGAAGTGTACTACTACGAGGAAAAGCTCGACATCTGCCGCTACTGGAACAACGCCCACGTATTCGAGATCGGCGTTCAGATGCTCAACGGTCGGATCGACGGAGCGGATGCGGGCCGGCCGCTGGCAGATCTCGCGACGGCCTGCGTGCGCGCCCTCCTGCCCGCGACCGCGCGCGAATTCGCGCGCCGGCACGGCGTCGTGCCTGACAGCGCTTTCGCCGTGCTCGGTTTCGGCAAGCTCGGCGGGCGGGAGCTCACCACCGAGTCGGATCTCGATCTCCTCTTTCTCTACGAGACGCAGGACGAGCATGCCGAATCGGACGGTTCGCGCCCGCTGCCCTGCCAGACCTACCATGCCCGGCTGTGCCAGCGTTTCATCGGCGGCATGTCCGCGCCGACCAACGAAGGGAAGCTGTACGAGGTCGACATGCGGCTGCGCCCGGCCGGCGCGTCGGGGCCTATCGCCACCTCGCTCGCGGCGTTCACGCGCTATCAGAACGAAGACGCCTGGACCTGGGAGCACCTGGCGCTGACCCGCGCCAGGGTGATCTCCGCGCCCGAAACGTTCGCGGCGCGCATCGAGAAGACCATCGCCTCCGTGCTCACCCGGGAGCGCGATCCCGCCCGGCTGGTCTGCGCGGTGGCCGACATGCGGGAGAGAATGGAGCGGGAGGTCGCGGTCGACGACTTCTGGTCGATCAAGCGGTTTCGCGGCGGCATGATCGATATCGAGTTCATCGTCCAGTATCTCCAGCTTCGCCACGCCAACAGGCACCCGGAGGTGCTGTCGACCAACACCACCGGCGCGCTCGAACGGCTCGCCGCTGCGGGTTGCCTGGAACCGTCCGTCGCCGACGAGTTGATCGAGGCGATGACCCTGTGGCGCCGGCTGCAGGGGATCGTTCGCCTCGCCTTCGGCGCCGGTGTGACGAGCCGCCATGAATCGCCGGCCTTGCAGGAATTCGTGGCCCGCGCGCTGGGCGAGGCAGACTACGCGGCGCTCAAGGAACGAAGCCTCGCGCTCGCCTCGCGCTCGCGTGCATATTTCGACGAAATCATCGCCTGGCCGGCGGCGGAGCTGGCGGCGGGCGGCAACACCGCGACAGGAAAGGATCGCTGATGGCACTCGACATCGGGCAGCGCGCGCCGGACTTCGAAATGGCGATCGACGGAGGGGGCACTGTCTCCCTCGCCAGCCTCGCCGGAAAGAAGATCGTGCTTTACTTCTACCCCAAGGACGACACGCCCGGCTGCACCAAGGAGGCCTGCGGCTTCCGCGATTCCCATCCGGAGTTCACCGCTCTCGACGCGGCGGTCGTCGGGGTCTCCAGGGACACCGTCGCCAAGCACGACAAGTTCAAGGCGAAGTACGATTTGCCGTTCGCCCTCGCCTCCGATGCCGACGGCAGCGTGTGCGACAGTTACGGTACCTGGGTCGAGAAATCCATGTACGGACGGAAATACATGGGGATCGACCGCGCGACCTTCCTGATCGACGAGGCCGGCGTCATCCGCAATATCTGGCGCAAGGTCAGGGTCAACGGCCACGTCGACAGCGTTCTCGACGCCGTGGAGTCGCTGTAACCGGGATGCGCCGGCTCAGTGCGGGCGCGGCAGTTTCAGATAGCTGTAACGATCGCCCGAACGCACGCGGATCGACAGCACGTCGTCGTCCCTGAGCACCGTCAGGCGGATCTCGGCGCCCGGCTCGCCCGCGGCCCAGATCGTCCGGTAGTACTCGGGCAGCCCGGAGACGGCCACGCCCTCGGCGGACAGGATCACGTCGCCCGGCTGTATACCGCACTGGTCGCCGGGCGCGTTCGCGGCGACGCCGGTGACCACCAGCCGGTCGTCGGACTCGCTGACATAGACGCCGAGCCAGGGGCGCGGGTCGCGCGTCGCGCGCCCGGTTCGAACCATGTCGTCGTGGATCGGCGCCAGCAGGTCGATCGGCACGAACAGATTGCCGGGCACGGTGTCGCCACCGTCGACGGAATGCTCGACATAGAGCGATCCGCAGCCCACCAGACTGCCGGACCGGTCGACAAGCGCCGCTCCGCCCCAAAAGGGGTGGACGGGAACGGTGCAGATCGCCTCGTCGAGCATGTATTCCCACGACCCGGCGAACTCCCGGACGGTAGCGACCTCGCCCTGGATCGCATGCTTGATGCCGCCGAACGAAGCGATAACGACTGGATCCTTCGCCGACACACCCTCGGAGCGACCGATGGGGACAGGCGAGGCGTCGACCGGCTCGTCGGCGCGCACGAGGCCGAGCCCGGTCTCGTGATCGTAGGCCACCGGGCTCGCCGACACCGTGCGACCGCCGTTGTCGATGAGCGCGATCGTCTCCGCCTCGGTAATCAGGTAGCCGATGGTGAGAACCAGCCCGTCCTCCCCGACCAGCACCCCGTTACCCTCGCGTTCGGTGCCGAGGATCGTCGCCGTGAACGCGGTCGCGGGAACCTCGGCGCGCAGCCGGAACACAGCGCCCAGAACCGAATCGAGATCGTAAGAAAGCTGCGCGGGATCCGGGCGGGATGCGCCCATCAGAGCTGGATGAACGATGTCGAGAACGCCGTCCGGCCGATGCCCGTTGGCGCGCTGGATTCCTGACATAGTGCTCCGATCGTTTGGGAGTGGATCGGGCGAGGCTAACCGCTTGCCGTGGTCGATACAAACGAGACGCCGAGGAGATCGCTACGCGTCGTCGACCGGCACCAGGGCTTTGGTCAGCAAAGCGCGAATGTCGTCCGGCATCGGCGCGGAGACGCGGGTGGCCGGATCGAAGAACACCTCCACCGATTCGAGAGTCGCGGTCAGGGTGCCGGTGTCGACGTTGTACATCCGGTTCAAGTGGGTGCAGCTCTTCTCGCCAACGCGAATGAAGGCGGTCTCGATGCGCAGCAGCTCGCCGGCCTTCATCTCGTGGATGAAGTTCAAGGTGTTTCGGGCGACGACCAGCATCACCCCACGCGCCTTCATCTCCGAATGCGGGCAGCCGATATGGCTCCAGATGTGGAACCCGGCGTCGTCGAAGAAATTGCAGTAGTAGCGAACGTTCATGTGCCCGAACTGGTCGCAATACCAAGGATGAACGACCGCGCGGTGCGTTTCGTGCCAGCGTCCCAATCGAGTTCTCCCCTGCCGAAGGCTGGCGCTCTCATTGTCGATGGCGGGCGGGCTGTCAAGCATCCGGACCGGACCGGGTTGACGGAGCCTGCCGCAACCCGCCCACTTACGCCACACGACGGGCGGGGGTCGGGCCATGGATTTCGGCGTCAGCTTCGCGACGGCCGCGGAGCACTGGAAGACGGTCAAGCGGGCTGAGGCGCTCGGCTTCGACTACGCCTGGTTCTCCGATACCCAGCTGCTGAACGCCGACGTGTTCGTCGCCATGGCGGCGGCGGCCATGGAGACCTCTCGAATCCGCCTCGGCACCGCGGTGGTCGTGCCGTCCAACCGGATCGCCCCGGTCACCGCCAACGCGCTTGCATCCCTCAACAAGCTCGCGCCCGGGCGGATCGATTTCGGGATCTCGACCGGGTTCACGGCGCGCCGGACGATGGGCCGGGGTGCGGTCACTCTGGCCGAGATGGCGGAGTACATCGACGCGGTGAAAGGCCTGCTCGACGGCGGAACGATAGAGTGGAGCGACGCCGAGGGCACAAGCAAGATCCGCTTCCTCAACCCCGAGCACGGGCTGATCAACATCGACGACCCGGTCCGGTTTCACGTCTCTGCATTCGGACCGAAGGGGCGGCGACTGACGGCGCGAATCGGGGCGGGCTGGATGTCGGCGATCGGCAACCGCGACCGGGCGGTCGCGGATGTCTCGGACATGCGAAACGCCATGCGCGAAGCGGGCCGCGACCCGGCCGACCTCTACGCCACCGCGATCACCGGCGGCTGTGTGCTCGCCGAGGGGGAAGCCTTCGACAGCGACCGGGCCAAGGCGCTCGCGGGACCGGCCGCCGCCATCGTCCTGCACAACCTCGTCGAGCAGGAACAATTCGGCACCATCCGGCTCGGCCTGCCGAACGCCCTCGTCCCGCTGCTCGACCGCTACCGGTCGCTCTACAGGAGCTACACGCCGGAGGACGCGCGCTATCTCACCCTTCACCGAGGGCATCTGTTGTTCCTCCGTCCGGACGAGGCGCCGCTAATCACCGCCGACCTGATCCGCAACGCGACGATCACCGGCACCACGGCCGAGCTGCGCGAGACGATCCAGGCGCTGGAAGAGGCCGGTTTCACCCAATTCTCGTGCCACATCCGCTTCGGGCACGAGGAGACGCTCGATGAATGGGCGGACGTGATCGCGGGTTTGTGACGCCGGGGCCTACGAGGCCTGCGAACCTGCACCCAGCCTTGCCGCCAGAGCCGCCGACATGAAGGTGTCGAGGTCGCCGTCGAGCACGGCCTGCGGGTTCCCCTTCTCGATATTGGTCCTGAGGTCCTTGACCATCTGATAAGGCTGGAGAACGTAGGAGCGGATCTGGTGCCCCCAGCCGATGTCGCTCTTGGCGGCATGTTCGGCCTGGGCCTCGGCCTCGCGCTTCTGGAGTTCCATCTCGTAGAGGCGCGCCCGCAGCATGGCGAACGCCGCGGCCCGGTTGCGGTGTTGCGAGCGGTCGTTCTGGCACTGGACGACGATACTGGTCGGCAAATGAGTGATCCGCACCGCGCTGTCGGTCCGGTTGACGTGCTGCCCGCCGGCCCCGGATGCGCGATAGGTGTCGATCCGGATGTCCTTGTCGTCGATCTCGATCTCGATGTCGTCCTCGATCACCGGATAGGCCCAGACCGAGGCGAAGCTGGTATGCCGCCGGGAACTCGCATCGAATGGGGAGATCCGGACCAGGCGGTGGACGCCGCTCTCGGTTTTGAGCCACCCATAGGCGTTCTCGCCCCTGACCCGCATCGTGACCGATTTGACGCCGGCTTCCTCGCCGAGGCTTTCCTCGAGTACTTCGACGGAATGGCCATGCGCTTCGGCCCACCGTGTGTACATCCGGGCGAGCATTTCCGCCCAATCCTGCGACTCGGTGCCGCCCGCCCCGGCATGGATCTCGATGAAGCTGTCATTCGAATCGGCTTCGCCGGACAGCAGGCTCTCGGTTTCCATCCGGGCCGCGCGGGCGCGAAGAGCGAGGAGCGCGGATTCGGCCTCGTCGACGACCTCCTCGTCCTCCTCCGCTTCGCCGAGCTCGATGAGATCGCGGTTGTCCCGGGTTTCCCGGGCGAGGGTACGGTAACCGTCGAGCGCGTTCTCGATCCGTGTCCGCTCGCGCATCGTTTCGCGCGCGCTCTCCGGGTCGTCCCAGAACGCCGGATCCTCCACCAGAGCGTTCAACTCCGCCAGCCGGACCTCCGACCGGTCCGGGTCAAAGATGCCTCCTCAGCAGCGCGAGGGACTGCTCGATATCGCCGAGAACGGATTCGATTTCCGCGCGCATGTCTTTCGACCCCGGGGTTTTTCAATGGCGTGGCGGGCGGCGCTAATATAAGTCGCGCCGGCGTCCGGGTGTAGCAGGGTTCCGCGCGGCCGGCGCCGCGCGCTGCCCGACGACCGGACTCGCCTGGACCGGCTCGGTTCCCGGCTTGAAAGCCTCGAGAATGACGCCTTTGCCGGACCCCCGGGCTACCAGGCCGGTTTCCGCGTCCACGCGAACCAGCCGGATTCCGGGTGGAATGCGAAATGGGATCGCCGGCTGGTCCTTCAACGCCGCCTTCATGAAATCGCGGAAGATCGGGGCTGCGACCGACGAGCCGGTTTCGCCCAGCCCGAGGGTCCGAGGCGTGTCGAAGCCCACGAAAACACCCACCGCAAGATCGGGCGAAAACCCGATGAACCACGTATCGAGGCTGTCATTGGTGGTCCCGGTCTTTCCGGCAAGCGGCTTTCCAACCGCGCGAACGCGACGTCCGGTGCCGCGCTGAACCACGCCCTCCAGCATCGAGACGACCTGATAAGCGCTTCCCGGATCGGCGACCCTCTCCCGGGTATCGGGCACCTCGGGCTCCTGCTGGCCGGTCCAACCCACCCCGACGCAATCGGGACAGGCACGACGATCGTGCCGAAAGACGGTCTTGCCGTTGCGGTCCTGGATGCGGTCGAGGAAAGTCGGCACGATCCTTTTCCCGCCATTGACCAGCATGGCATAGGCGGTCGTGAGGCGAAGCAGCGTGGTCTCGCCCGCGCCCAGCGACATCGATAGCATCCGGGGCAGTCGGTCGACCACGCCGAAGCGTTCCGCGTGGCGCGCCACCGCTTCCATTCCGACACGCTGGGCCACGCGCACCGTCATCAGGTTCCGGGACTTCTCGATGCCGATCCGCATCGGGCTCGGACCGTAGAACCGCTTGGTGTAGTTGGACGGCTTCCACTTTCCGACGCCCGGGCCCTGGTCGATGACGAAGGGGGCATCGAGAACGAGGCTCGACGGCGTAAGCCCGCGATCGAGCGCGGCGAGGTAGACGAAGGGCTTGAACGCCGAGCCGGGCTGGCGTCTGGCCTGGGTTGCGCGGTTGAACTCGCTCGCTTCGTAACTGAAACCGCCGGTCAGCGCCAGCACGCGGCCGGTGTGGGGATCGAGCGCCACCAGCCCTCCGTCGACATCGGGCACCTGGCGCAAGGCGAACGCGTTGCCCTTTGTCCCATCCGGCGGCTGCCCATCCGCCCGGGAGCCGGAGGGCTCCACGATCACCACGTCGCCGGGGGCAAGAACATCGGAAACGCGCTCGACCGCAGGGCCGCGTTTCTGACCCTCCAGCCGTTTCCGCGCCCAGCGCACCCCGGCGAGCGGGACAGTCCCGGTTTCGCCGGAGGCCAGACGGATGCCGGCGACTTCGTCGCCGACCGACTCGACCGCGGCGAGCCGCAATGTCTCCGGTATGCCGGCGACATCCAGCTGCCGAAGCTGGAGACCGACGGGCCGGCCCGGATCGATCCGGGCAACCGGGCCACGCCAGCCATGCCGCCGGTCGTAGGCGATCAGGCCTTTCCTCAATGCCCGGTCGGCCTCGGCCTGCAGCCGCGGATCGAGAGTCGTGCGCACCGAAAGCCCCCCGCCATAGAGCTGCGCTTCGCCGAACCTTGCGGCCAGCTCGCGGCGGACCTCCTCCACGAAATATTCGGCCTTCGCAACCTGCACCTCGTCCGGGGACCGGACTTCCACCGGGTTGGACCGCGCAAGCGCCGCCTCCGCCTCGCCGACACGGCCGTCCTCCAGCATCCTGCGGATCACGTAATCCCGCCGATCCCGCGCCGCCTGTGGAAAGCGCTTCGGGTTGTAATTGTTGGGCGCTTTGGGCAGGCCCGCGAGAAAGGCGGCTTCGGCAAGCGAAAGCTCGTCGAGGGACTTGTTGAAATAGTTTATCGCCGCGGCCGCGACGCCGTAGGAACCGAAACCCAGATAGATCTGGTTGAGGTAGAGTTCGAGGATCCGCTCCTTGGAAAGCGCCCCTTCGATCCGGAAGGCGAGAATGATCTCGCGGATCTTGCGCCGGTATGAAACGGCGTCGGTCAGAAGAAAGTTCTTCGTCACCTGCTGGGTGATGGTGGACGCACCCACCGGCCTCCGGTCGGTGCCGATCTGCATCAGGTTCCTGACCGCCGCCGCCGCGATGCCGGGGACGTCGATGCCGGGATGTTCGAAGAATGTCTTGTCTTCTGCGGAGATGAAGGCGTCGATCACGCGACGGGGCATTGCCGAGACCGGGACGAATACCCGCTTTTCCGTCGCGAATTCCGCAAGAAGCCGGCCGTCGCCCGCATGGACGCGGCTCACCATCGGCGGCTCGTAATCGGCGAGTTGCGCGTAGTCGGGGAGCCCGCGGCTATGCGTGTGAAGCAGCCAGACGACACCGCCGCCGGCAATCAGCCCAACGACGCCGATCACCATAGCCAGTACGCCGATCGTCTTCAGAACGCGCATGTCGACCGCGAATGACCGGGTCTTTCCCGGTGGGGCGAGCGTCGAGTACGCCCGGATGATCGTTCCGGAGAACGGATCGTCAGAATATGGGCACCGACGTTACCGTTTAAAGGCCTGTTGGCGGGCAAAATAACCGTCGATAGCCCTGGCGATCGCGGCGACGACACGATTCCGCTCGCGCCCTTGGTTGAGTCGGCGCTCGTCCGAGGGGTTCGAGAGATATCCGAGTTCCACCAGGACGGACGGCACGTCGGGCGCCTTGAGGACAGCGAACCCCGCGAACCGGTGGGTGTTGCGCAGCAGCGGCCGAACCTTGCCGATCTCTTTCGTGAGAAGCCGCGCGAAGTCCGCCGAGTCGTTCATGGTCTGGCGTTGCGCAAGGTCGATGAGAAAGCTGGCCACGTCGGAAGTTTGCACGGTGAGGTTTATTCCGGCGATCAGGTCGGCCTTGTTTTCCTTGGCGGCGAGCCTCGCTGCCTGACGGTCGGACGCACGTTCGGAAAGGGTATAGATCGAAGCGCCGCGCACGCTGCTCCTGCGGATCGAATCGGCATGGAGCGAGACGAAGAGGTCGGCCGCCCGGCGGCGCGCGATCGCGACCCGCGTTCGAAGCGGCACGAAGACATCGCGCGACCGGGTCAGAACGACCCGGTAGCGCCCCGACGCGCGGAGCTTTCTCGCGAGCGCCAGAGCGTGGCTCAGCGTCACCCGTTTCTCCCGCGTGCCGCGGACGCCGATCGCCCCCGGGTCGACTCCGCCATGCCCCGGATCGACGGCCACGGTCTTCACGCTGCGCGGCACGCGGCGTTTGGGAAGCGGGATCGATGCGGTTTCGCGCCGGGGCGCGACGCCCGGTTTCGGTTTCGCGCGGCGCGCGAACTCCGCGGCGGAGACGGCGCGCAAGTCCACTACCAGACGGTGGATCCGACCGCGTTTGGGAGGCAGGACAAAGGCCCTCGCAATCGCCACCGGCTTCGATACGTCGAGCACGACGCGCGAAACCGTGTCCCGAAAGTGCCCATACCGGAATGCCCGGACCAGCCCGCCCCTGGGCGTCCTCAGCGGGTCCAGCCGCCATGTAACGGCGGGCAGGTCGATGACGACCCGGTAGGGCTTTGCGAGTGTGAAGGCGTTGAACGAGACAGCGGTGTTGAGATCGAGCACGAAACGCGTGCTGTTCTTGCTGGGCCCGATCCGCGCGCCCAACACCTCGGTGGCGGCCTGGGCAGCGGTTGAGGCGAAGATCGCGAGCACCATCGCAACTCCCGCAGGCGTGCAGAGTTGCGATCGTCTCAGGAACATATGGCCGCCCCAATTCCTCGCCCGCTTCTATACGCGCGGCGAAGGACTTAGTCCACGATGTGAATGCCCCCGAGGCCGAATCGGTCGCGTCCGGGCTTGGACGAACCCCGGTCAGTCGCGGAGATCGGCCAGCGCGATGATCCGGTATTCCTCGATATTGCCCATCGCGTTACCGGCCACCACCTCGCGCAATGCCTCATGGTTTTCGACATCGACCAGCGTCGCATAGCCCTTGAGCCCGGCGATGGGATACACCGAAGCCCGGTTGCTTTGGCCGAGCGAGACGAAATGGTTGACGCACTGGCCCACGGGCGCGTCTTTCGTGCGGTGGGGAGGCGGACGGTTGATGATCAGGAATTTCGCCATGACTCGTCCTTCGAACGCTATTGGATGATTCCGGCTTCGCGCATCGCCCGGGTCTCGCCTTCCAGCGTGCCGAGCGGATAGACCTCGTACGAGCCCCAGCTTCCGCCCGGATTCCGGAACAACATGGTCATCAGCTCGTCATGGTCCTCGACGTCGACGAAAACCGCGAAGCCGGCGCCGTTATCCTCGACGATCTCATAGACCTCCGCCCTACCCTCGTCACGCAGCGCCCGCCACTGGGCGCGCGCGCCCTCCACGTTGGCCTTTTGCGGCAACGGTTTCTTGGGCCGTGCCAGAACCAGAAACTTGGCCATCGTCGCTCCTCAGCCTCTGATCGCCCCGATCAGGTCGATCTCGATCATCGCATCCTTGACCAGAAGACCCGTCGTGCCCACCGTCGTGCGGGCGGGCGGCGTCGCGAAATATTCCTTCCAGACTTCGTCGAAGGCGTTGAAATCGTTCAGGTCTTCGAGAAAGACCTGCGCCTTGATCACGTCGTCGAGAGAGCTTCCCGCCGCGGCGAAGGTGCGCGCGAGGTTGTCGAGGACGTAACGGGTCCGCTTCTTGATGTCGGAGCCATAGTACGGAAACGCGGGATCGGTCCGCGCCTCGGCGGGGATGCCCGTCCTGAAGTCGCTCGGCAACTGGCCGGCGGCGAACACGTAGTCGCCAACCCGATAGGCCTCGGTGTAGTTGGCGAGCGGCTGCGGCGCATCGGACTTGACCGCGCTGCACTCGACCTCGCCCGGGACATAGCCGATCAGGTCGATCTCAATCACCGCGTCCCGCACCAGGAGACCGCTAGTGCCGACCGTCGTCCGCGCGGGGGGATTCCCGAAATATTCCTTCCAGACCTCGTCGAAGGCGTCGAATTCGTCGAGGTCTTCGAGAAAGACCTGCGCCTTGACGATGTGGTCGAGCGACGATCCCGCTGCCTCGAACGTCCTGGCGAGATTCTTGAGTACGTAGTGCGTGCGCTTCTTGATGTCGGAGCCATAATACGGAAACGCAGGATCGGTCCGCGCCTCGGCCGGGATTCCGGTCCTGAAGTCGCTCGGCAACTGGCCGGCGGCGAAGACCAGCCCGCCGACCCGGTAGGCCTCGGTGTAGTTCGCCAAGGGCTGGGGCGCATCGGACGCGACCGCGGTGCACTCCATCTCGTCCGGAACATAGCCGATCAGGTCGATTTCGATCATCGCGTCCCGCACCAGGAGACCGCTGGTACCGACCGTGGTGCGGGCGGGCGGGTTCCTGAAATATTCCTTCCAGACCTCGTCGAAGGCATTGAATTCGTTGAGGTCTTCGAGAAAGACCTGCGCCTTGACGATGTGGTCGAGCGACGAACCCGCGGCTTCGAACGTCCTGGCGAGATTCTTGAGCACGTAGTGCGTGCGCTTCCTGATGTCGGAACCGTAATAGGGAAAGGCCGGATCGGTCCGGGCTTCGGGAGGAATCCCGGTCCTGAAATCGGTGGGGAGCTGGCCCGCGGCAAACACAAGACCGCCCGCGCGGAACGCCTCGGTGTAGTTGGCGAGCGGCTGGGGGATATCCGATTTGACGGCTTCGACCCGCATGATTCTTTCCCCGCCGCCCTTTCCCGTGGTGCGATGGCGGGACAATCTTTCTTCGCCCCGGTGGGCCTGTCAATCGACCCCGTGCGTTTCGGGCGCATGTCGGTAGCAGGGATGCCGGTTGAGTATCCGCCGCCACGCGACTATGTTGCGGGCGCGGTCGAAAGGAATCGGTCGCGTATGCGGCGCGCTCTCGCGATGCCGTACCGGCAGTGCGCCCGGCCCAGGCCGGTGAAGCACGCTGACGTCGGAATTTGGAGAAAATGACGGCCAGGCCCATGGCGAGCAGAGAATTCGGCAGCCGGATCGACCGCGATCGGGCGGAGAGAAATCCGCACGACCGGTGTTCGACGGCGCCGCTTGCCAGGGTGGCCGCAACATGGCCGATGGCGCCGCCGGGACACCCGGTGACACGCCGTATCGGCCCCGGAGCATTTCATGACCAAACGGATGCTGATCGACGGCACCCACCCGGAAGAGGTGCGTGTCGTCATCACCAGCGCGAACCGGCTGGACGAGTATGACGTCGAGACCTCGACCAAACGCCAGTTCAAGGGAAACATCTATCTAGCCAAGGTCACCCGGGTCGAGCCGTCGCTGCAGGCGGCGTTCGTCGACTTCGGCGGCGACCGGCACGGATTTCTCGCGTTCAACGATATCCACCCGGACTACTTCCAGATCCCGGTCGAGGATCGCGAAGCGCTGGTGGCGGCCGAGAGCGCCGAAGGCGATAACGAGATTACGGCCCAGGCGCTTGTCGACGAGATCGACAGCACGGTGGAAGAGATTTCCGACACCGATGGATCGGATGCGGATGAAGGCGATGCCGACGAGTCCGCACCCGATTCGGCGATTGCGGAGTCCGCCGGGACGCCCGAAGCCGGGATCGCCGCCGCGCAACCGGCGGAGGAGAACGCCCCGGAGTCGGGCCCGGATGAGCCGGCGGCGGCGGTCGAAGACGTTGAAGAGACGGCACAAGCCGACACCGCGGCTCCGGAAGCGGCCGAAGATGGGCCGGAACCCGGGAACGAGGCCGGCGAAGACGCGGCCGGGGAAAAGAACCGCCCGCCGGCCCGCCGGCGCAGGCGCGGACGCAGGCGCAACGAAGGCAACGGCAACGGGGAAGCCAGGCCGGCCAGCCGCCGGTCGAGGCGCTACAAGATCCAGGAAGTGATCAAGCGGAACCAGATCATTCTGGTCCAGGTGGTCAAGGAGGAGCGGGGCAACAAGGGAGCCGCGCTGACCACCTATATCTCGCTCGCCGGCCGTTACTGCGTGCTGATGCCCAACACCGCGCGCGGCGGCGGGATCTCGCGCAAGATCACCAACCCGAACGCGCGCCGCAAGCTCAAGAAGATTATCGAAGATCTGGAAATCCAGAACGGCATGGGCGTGATCATGCGCACCGCCGGCACCGAGCGAAGCAAGGCGGAAATCAGGCGCGATTTCGAGTATTTGAGCCGCACCTGGGACGACGTGCGCGAACGAACCCTCAACTCGATCGCTCCGACCCTGGTTTACGAGGACGCGAGCCTGATAAAGCGCGCGATCCGCGACCTTTACACCAGAGACGTGGAGGAAGTGCTCGTCGACGGCGTGGAAGCCTATCAGACCGCCAAGAAATTCATGCGGATGCTGATGCCGAGCCACGCCAAGCGCGTCCAGCGCTACCGGGAAGCCGACATTCCACTGTACCACCGCTACCAGATCGAGGGACAGCTGGACGCGATCCATAGCGCCGAGGTGCAGCTCAAGTCGGGCGGCTACATCGTCATCCAGGCGACGGAGGCTCTGGTCTCGATCGACGTGAACTCGGGCCGCTCGACGCGCGAGCGCAATATCGAGGAGACCGCACTCGGCACCAATGTCGAGGCGGCCGAGGAAATCGCCCGACAGCTCAGGCTGCGCGACCTCGCGGGGCTCGTCGTCATCGACTTCATCGACATGCAGGAAACGCGCCACCTGCGCCAGGTGGAGCGGCGGCTCAAGGATGCAATGAAGTCGGACCGGGCGCGTATCCAGATCGGACGAATCAGCGGATTCGGCCTGCTGGAGCTGTCCCGGCAGAGGCTGCGGCCGAGCCTTCAGGAGGCCAGTACGCAGACATGCCCCCATTGCCGGGGCGCCGGGTTTATCCGGTCCACCGAATCGATGGCGCTGCAGGTGCTGCGCGCGCTCGAGGAAGAGGGCACCCGGCATCGCTTGAGCGAGGTGACGGTGTCGATCCCGGGCGCGGTGGCGCTCTACGTGCTCAACAACAAGCGGCCGATGCTGTCGGATATCGAGAATCGCCACGGATTCCGTATCACCCTGCTCGGCGACGACAGCGTTATTCCACCGGATATGCGGATCGAGCGCGTGCGCGCGCCGTCGCCGGAGGAGGCCGACGGCCCGCCTGCCGCCGAGACGCAGGAAAAATCCGCGAAGACCGAGGAAGCCGCGCCTCGCGAAGAAGGAGAAAAGAAGCGCCCGCGTCGGCGTCGCTCGCGCCGCAAGTCGTCCGCGGAGGCGGCGGCCGAGGCCGAGACAACCGCCGAAGAGGTCACAAGCGCCGGACAGGAAGACCAGGCGGAACAATCGAGCGAAGCGGACGGCGATGGGGCGGCCAGCGAACAGCGGCCAGGCCGACGGAGATCCGGGCGGCGCGGCGGGCGTCGGAGGTCGGGCCGGAGTTCCAAGGCGACCGCCGAGAAGCCGGAAGCAGGGGCCGAGCCGGAAAGCCCCGCCGTGACTTCATCCGAAGCACATGAAGGGAATTCAGCGGAACCGGCTCCGGAACCGTCGCCTCCACCGATAGAAGAACCGGTTTCGGCGCCCGAGCCCGAGCCGGCAGCGATAGCGGTTTCGGTACCGGATCCGGAGCCTGCTCCGGCTCTGGTCGCGCTGGCCGACGACGATGCGGGAGACGCGCCCGCGCCACCGGAGGCGGAGACGCCTGCCGCCATGGTCGAGGATCCGGACCGACCGAAACGCCGCGGTTGGTGGCAAAAGATCGTCAAGTAGCCTGGGCCACGTCGATCCGCGCGTTCGCCGACACCCAATTGCCGAGGCGAGAGAGCGCTTCGCGCATGTCCTCTTGCGATCCGGCAAAGGAAATTCGCAGGTAGTCGCCGCCGCGGCGTCGATCGAAGTCCAGCCCCGGCGCGACGGCGACGCGGGCCTCGGCGAGTAATCGGCGGCTCAATTCCCGGCTGTCGATGCCGAACGCGCTGACATCCGCATAGAGGTAGAACGCGCCGTCGGCGGGCGCGAAACGGGCGAAACCGATTCGCGGCAGCCCTGCCAGCAGGATTTCGCGGTTTTCCGCGTAACGGGCGACGTTCCCGTCGAGTTCCTCGGCACAGTCGAACGCCGCGACCGCCGCGTGTTGCGCCAGTGTCGGGGGCGAAATGAACAGGTTCTGGGCGAGGCACTCGATCGACCGGTCGAGATCCTCGGGAACCACAAGCCAGCCGATCCGCCAGCCCGTCATCGAGAAGTATTTCGAGAAGCTGTTGACGATCACCGAATCGCCGGTAAAGCGAAGCGCGGAGTCCGCCGCACCCCGATAGGCGATCCCGTGATAGATCTCATCGGAAACCAGTCGGATGCCTTGCCCGGCGCAATAGTCGACGAGCCCGGCAAGCGCGTCGCCGTCGAGCATCGTCCCGGTGGGATTGGCGGGGCTCGCAACGATCAGTCCGTCCAGGCGGCCTTCCTTCTCCAGAAGCTCGGGCGTCGGTTGAAACCGGGTCCCGGGTCCGGTCTCGATGCAGACCGCCTCGATACCGAGCGCGGAAAGAATATTCCGGTAGGCCGGATAGCCGGGTTCGGCCAGAGCCACCCGGTCTCCGGAATCGAACGCGGCGAGAAAGGCGAGCATGAACCCGCCGGACGACCCGGTGGTAACGACGATACGAGCGGGGTCGAGGTCGATCCCGTACCGTTCGGCATAGTGCCGGGCGATTCTCAGCCGGAGCCTGCCGATCCCGATAGCGTCGGTGTAGCCGAGCGGATCGCTCCGTAGCGCCTCGGTCGCGGCGGCGAGCACGGCGCGCGGCGCAGGCGTTGCGGGCTGTCCGACTTCGAGGTGGACAATGTCCTCTCCCGCCGCCGCACGCTCGTTGGCCGCGCGCATCACATCCATCACGATGAACGGTGGAACCGACCCCCGGACCGCGCGCTTCAGGGCCATACTACTGCCCCGCGTTCACGGCATAGCCGAACCCGCGCGGATCCGCGCGATATCGGCAGGTTTCCTGATCCCGGATATTGCCGCGCGCGCAATAGATCGCATTAACACGGCCGAGCGCCCCGCCGGTGACGACCTTCAGCCCCCGGTCGCGCAGCGGCGCGACGGCGGTGTCGGCGCTTCCCGGTTCGGCGTAGACGGTACGCGAAGCGAGATCCGCCGCGAGACGGCGCTCGGCAAGCGCCGCCGCGAGAGGGCGGCCGTCGACGAGCACGCTTCCGGCGACCCGGGCGAACGCGGCGGCGGAAGCCGGCCCTCCGGACGCCGCGGCGGCGAGGAAGGTATTGCCGGTGTTCTCGTTGCTTACGATCGCCACGGTTGGGCTGTCGCTCATCCCATCGGACGGAGCCGCTACGGCAAAGGCGCCGGTGCCAGGCAGCATATTGCCGGTTCCGAAGGGCCCGTTCATGGAGAGCCAGCAGGCAACGACGCCGCCCGCTCGGTCGATTACCGAGAAACCGGTTGTCCCGCTCCTGTCGGGCGCGACGCCGACCTCTCCCGGAATGCGCTTGCTCCCGGACAGCTCTGCCCTCGCGATCGCCGTGGCTTTGGCGCCGGGCGATGCGTTCCTGTAAGCGCCTTCCACGAACAGGCTTTGCCACAGCCGGGCGGCGGAAGTGGATGGCACCGTGTTGACCGTATGATCGCGGAACGCAAATCGTGCCGGCTCCCCCCAGCTCGGGGTCGCGCCGCGCATTGCCTCAAGGGAGAGACGCCCCCCAATCGCGCGCGCCGCATCCGCGTAGCGCCGCGCCAAGGGCCCGTTGTGAAGGGCGCCCGCTCCCTTGAACCGCAACTGCCCGAGCACGGTCGCGAGATCGACCTGTTCCAGCCGATCCCCTTCCTGGAGCGGAGTTCCGTCCGGCTTCAGAAACAATAGCCGGGCCTGCTCATCGCCGCGCAACCGTTCCGCATTGGCTGCGATCGCGTGGGCCAGGGCCCTCGATATGCGATTGCCGAACCGCGCCAACCGCTCGCCCGGCTGCACCAGTTGCTGCCATGGAAGACGCCCGAACCGGGCATGCAAAGCGGCCATGCCCCTGACGTTACCCGGCGGAACGACATCGAACCCCCGCCCCGTGGCCGCTCGAGCGGACCCGCCGGGCCGGAAATCGACGATTGCGCTCTCGTTGGCGGAAGCGCGATAGACAACGCAAACCCCGCCGCCGCCGATCCCCGCCGCCACCGGATAGGTGGCGGCAAGCGCGAAGTAGAGCGCCACCGCCGCGTCGGCCGCATTGCCGCCCGCCGACAACGTATCGCGCGCGACCAAGGCAGCCGCAGGCTCGTCCGCAACGGCGCCGCCGAAGCTCTGCGTGATGTGCCCCACGACTCCCACCGGTCTGGAGTCCGTGCCGCATGCAGCCAGAAGAGGAATCGTTACGGCGATGATTGTTTGACGGCGGAATTGACCCCACATACGCTCACACAAACTAAGGATTTCGATGTTTCCCAGCCTTTTCATTCGCCTCGCCGCGTGGGTGAAGGCCGTTGGCATGGCGCTGGCGGTCGTGTCCGCGTCGCCCGCTTTTGCCGCGCAAACCGTACAGATCTACGACACCGAGATCGAGAACTTAATCCGTTCCTACCTGGAACCGATACTCGATTCGGCGGGTATCGAACGCGGATCGATTCGTCTCCACGTGATCCGGTCGGACGCGCCCAACGCGTTCGTCTCGCGCGGGCGACGGATGTTCCTCACCACGGGACTGCTGCGTAGGACCACGCACCCGCGACAGGTGATCGGCGTCCTCGCTCACGAGACGGGGCATATCGCGGGCGGCCATCTGGCAAGGCTCGATTCGATGCTCCGGGACGCTCAGACGCCGGTGCTCATGAGCGTGGTGATCGGCGCCGTGGTCGGAACGCTGTCCGGCGATCCGGGCGCGGCCATCGCGACGATCGGCGCGGGCCAACATCTGGCCGAGGCACAACTCCTTTCCTTCACCCGCACCCAGGAACGGTCGGCCGACCGCGCGGCGGTCCACTTCCTCGACCGGGCGGGCCAATCGAGCCGGGGCCTGCTCGAGTTCATGGAGACACTGGAGGAGTACCAGAGCCTGTTCGTCAGCCGGAAGGAGCAAAAGCGGCTCAGCTACCGGGTAACCCACCCGTTGACCAGTAACCGCATCGAATTTCTTCGCAACCACGTCGAAAAGTCGAAATATTCGAACGCCCCGGTTCCGGCCCGACTCGTCGCCGCGCACAAGCGTGCGATCGCCAAGCTCGACGGCTTCCTCGAATTGCCCGCCCGGACCCTCCGGAAATACCCGTCCAGCGACACATCCGCGGCGGCGCGATACGCCCGAGCCGTCGCCTATTACCGCCAATCGGATTTCGCCAGGGCCCTCGCCGCGATTTCCGCGCTGATCGCCGATTTTCCCGACGACCCCTATTTCCGGGAATTCAAGGGCCAGATCCTTTTCGAAACCGGAAAGGTCGAGGAGGCACTGCCCTATTACCGGAGCGCGGTCGAAAAAGTCCCCGGCGCGCCACTGCTTCGCATTGGGCTCGCTCACGTCATGATCGAGACGAACCGCGCCGCGCTGCTAAAATCGGCGATCTCCCATCTGGAAGAAGCGATTCGGTATGACGATACGATCGCCCTCGCCTGGCGTCTCGCCGCTACCGCTTACGGAAGGACGGGAAGGCTCCCCGACTCGGCGCTTGCATCCGCCGAATTCGCCATGCGGACCGGGCGGCTCGACGACGCTGCCCTGATGGCGGAACGGGCAAGGCGAGGCTTCGAGGAGGGCTCGACCGGGCGATTGCGGGCGGAGGATCTGCTGGCCACGCTCAAGCGTCAAAAGCGCAAGCGATGAACCCTGTCCCGCGCGGTCGGACCGACCGTGTGATAGTATGGAGCGGCATCGTTCTTGCGGCATGGCACCACGGATTCGGAGAGGCATGATGCGCCTTTGGTCGATGATAGCGACCTGCGCGATCGTCGCGGCGACCGCGCTCCCCGTCCGCGCGGCAGAAATGACGCCAGGACAGCGCAAGTCTATCGAATCCGTTGTCCAGGATTTTCTGCTTCGCAATCCGGAAGTAATCGAGCGCGCGATGCAGGCCCTGGAAGCCAAGCGGGAGGCGGTCAAGGAGCGCGCGGCAACCGCGGCGCTCGACACCTACCGACGCGATCTCTTCGAATCTCCCGCCTCGCCGGTCGGAGGCAACGTAAACGGCGATGTGACGCTGGTAGAGTTTTTCGACTATCGCTGCGGCGTCTGCCGGAGGGTCCATCCGATCGTGGACGAGCTTACCGCTTCGGACGGCAAGATCCGCAGGATTTACATTGAGTGGCCCATTCTCGGACCGGAATCGGTTTTCGCCGCCAGCGCGGCGCTCGCAGCCCGCCATCAGGGAAATGAAAAGTACCTCCGCTTCCACAACCTGATGATGGAATCCCGGGGCCGGCTCGACCGGAACAAGATCCTGTCTCTCGCCAAACAGGCCGGGCTCGACCGCCGGCGACTGGAGCGCGATCTCGGTGGGACGGAAATCGCCAGGGTCATCGAACGAAACTACGAGATCGCTACCGCGCTCGGGCTGAACGGGACACCCTCCTTCGTCATCGGCAGAAAGGTCATCCGGGGCGGGCGCGATTTGAACACGATGCGCCAACTCGTCGCGGAGGCGCGAGAGGAAGCCCGCCGGGGTGCACCGAAACCCCGCTAGCGGCAGTGCTCGCAGCAGCCTAGATGTAGTACTCGTCGAGCGGCGGAAAACCGTTGAACCCGACCGAGGCGTAAGCGGCGGTGTAAGCACCGGCGCTCAGGATTTCGATCCGATCGCCGACTTCGAGCGCGAGCGGAAGTTCGTAACCCGCGTTTTCGTAGAGCATGTCGACCTCGTCGCAGGTCGGCCCGGCGATCGCCACCGGCCCGGTCGGCCCACCGTCGCGGCCGGTGCGCAGCCGATACTGGATCGCCTCGTCGAGCACTTCCGGCAACCCTCCGAAACGGCCGACATCGAGATAGATCCAGCGCCTGTCGTCGTCATAGGACTTGCGCGAAATCAGCACGACCTCCGTCTGGATAATGCCCGCATCGCCCGGGATGCAGCGTCCGGGCTCGATCATCGTCCGCGGCAGGTTGTTGCCGAAATGACGTGTCATCGCGGTCGAAATCGCCTCGGCGTAACGCTCGACGGGCGGTGCATCGCGCCGGTAGCGCGCCGGGAACGACTTCCTCGGCTACCGAATAGGACGCAACTACCGCCCGGAAGGAAAGGGGAGCTACATCGGCACCCGGCCCAGCAAGGCGAGCGTCCGCAGCATCTGCCGCAAGATTAGCGCGCTGACGGAGCCCCGCTACGGGCTTCTGGAACAGGAGGTCGTGGTCAAACGGCTCAATCGACTGATGCTCGGGTGGTCGAACTACTTCACCCTGGGACAGGTCGGGCCGGCCTACGCCGCGGTCGACAGGCACGCACTCAAGCGGCTGCTTCAGTGGCGGCGTCGCAAGCACAAGGTGAGAGCCCGGAATCACGTGCACTACGGGTACGAGCGGCTATGGACAAAACATGGCCTTATCCGCCTTGGCGTGCGAACGACCCGCTTTCCGTGGGCGAAGGCATGATCTCGTCCGAAAGCCGGATGCGGGAAATCCGCATGTCCGGTTTGATGAGCGGGGACTGGAAACGCGGCCATGGGAGCCGGACTGAGGCCCGAAGCGAAAGCGACGGACCAGCCACCGGACCCTAAAGCTGGCGCGCCAGTCCTCGACTCTACAGAGCATGTCGACCTCGTCGCAGGTCGGCCCGGCGATCGCCACCGGCCCGGTCGGCCCACCGTCGCGGCCGGTGCGCAGCCGATACTGGATCGCCTCGTCGAGCACTTCCGGCAACCCTCCGAAACGGCCGACATCGAGATAGATCCAGCGCCTGTCGTCGTCATAGGACTTGCGCGAAATCAGCACGACCTCCGTCTGGATAATGCCCGCATCGCCCGGGATGCAGCGTCCGGGCTCGATCATCGTCCGCGGCAGGTTGTTGCCGAAATGACGTGTCATCGCGGTCGAAATCGCCTCGGCGTAACGCTCGACGGGCGGTGCATCGCGCCGGTAGCGCGCCGGGAACCCGCCGCCGAGATTGATCGTCTTGAGATCGATGCCGCGCCGGTTGAGCGCGGTAAAGACCATGGCGGAACGCCCGATGGCGATGTCCCATTGCGAAACGTCGCGCTGCTGCGAGCCGACATGGAATGACAGGCCGTGGGGATCGAGCCCGATCTCACGGGCGCGTTCGAGCAGATCGACCGCCATGTCGATATGACATCCGAACTTCTCCGACAGCGGCCAGTCGGCGCCGACGCCCTCCATGGCGATGCGGCATAGCACGCGGGCGCCCGGGGCGGCGCGGGCGAGCTTGGCGAGCTCGGCCTCGCTGTCAAAGGCGAACAGGTGCACGCCATAACCATGCGCCGCCGCGATATCGCGCTCTTTCTTGACCGTGCTGCCATAGGCCATGCGCTCGGGAGCGATCCCGAGTGCGCGGCATTGCTCGATCTCGTAGATGCTGGCGGTATCGAACTTGGAGCCCAGACGGTCGAGTCGTTCGATAATCGGGCGTGCCGGGTTGGCCTTGACCGCATAGTAGATCTCGGCGGTGGGCAGCAACCCGGCGAGCCGGAGGTAATTCTCCTCGACGACATCGAGGTCGACCACCAGACACGGCGTCCGCGGCCGTTGGGCCGCGAGAAAGCGTTGGATCTTCTCGGTCATCCGATGGCCGCGGGAGCAAGGGCGCCGGTGATAAACGCGGCTGGAGAGCCTGTAAAGGGGTCTTCAAACAGAACCCGTGCGCGGCCGCGGGGCGACGCCGTCATTGCACATCGAATCCCGCCTCCCTATAAACACGTCAACCCTGTTACCGGAAGCGAACGAGCGTGGCCCCGCGCGTCCTCGTCCTGAACGGCCCCAACCTGAACATGCTCGGCACGCGCCAGCCGGAGATTTACGGCCGGGAAACGCTGGCCGAGATCGAGGTGCTGTGCCGCGAGAAGGCGCGTGCGCTCGGCGCCGAGATCGCGTTTCGCCAGTCCAATCACGAGGGCGAACTGATCGACTGGATCCACGAGGCGCGCGAGACGCAGGATGCGATCGTGATTAATCCTGCCGGGCTCACCCACACCTCGCTGTCGCTGATGGACGCGTTGATCGCCTGCGAGCTCCCGGTGATCGAGCTCCATTTGTCCAACCCGCACCGACGCGAGGCGTTCCGCCATGACAGCTATGTCTCGAAGGTCGCCGCCGGGGTGATTTGCGGCCTCGGCAGTCACGGCTATACGCTCGCCATCGAAGCTGCCGTCCGCCTGTCGGAACGCGGTTGATGCCGCCTTTCGAGATCGACGAGGCGTTGATTCGACGGCTTGCGTCGCTGCTTGAGGAAACCGGACTCGGCGAGATCGAATATGCGGAGGGCGAACGCCGGATCCGCGTGACCGGGCGGATGGGAACAACCTATGCGACCGCACCCGCGGCGGCACAAGCGGCCCCTGCCCGGCCGGAAGCGCCGCAGGATTCGCCCGAAGTCCCCGAGAAAGAGGCTGAGGGCGCCGTCGTCGCCCCGATGGTGGGTACTGTCTATGTCTCTCCGGAGCCCGGCGCTCCGCCCTTCGTGCAACCCGGCGACACGGTGGACACGGGCGATACGCTGGTCCTGATCGAGGCCATGAAGACTTTCAACCCGGTCCGTTCGCCGCGCGCCGGCAGGGTGGCCCGTGTCCTGGTTTCGGATGCCGCGCCGGTCGAATTCGGCGAGGTGCTGATGATCCTCGAATAGGCGCACTTTGCATGTTCGACAAGGTTCTTATCGCCAACCGGGGAGAGGTCGCGCTCCGGATCCACCGTGCCTGCAAGGAAATGGGCATCCAGACCGTCGCGGTGCACTCGACCGCGGACGACAACGCGATGCATGTCCGGCTGGCCGACGAGAGCGTCTGCATCGGTCCGCCGGCGGCGCGGCAGAGCTATCTCAACGTTCCCGCGATCGTCTCGGCGGCGGTCATCGCCAACGCGGATGCCATCCACCCCGGCTACGGCTTCCTGTCCGAGGACGACAAGTTCGCCTCGATCGTCGAGGAACACGGGCTGTGTTTCATCGGCCCGTCGGCCGACCACATTGCGATGATGGGCGACAAGATCGCGGCCAAGAAGGCGATGATCGAGCTCGGCGTGCCGGCTGTTCCCGGTTCGGACGGCCCGGTGAGCGAGGACGCGGAAGCGGCGCGGATCGCCGAGGAAATCGGGTTTCCGGTGCTGATCAAGGCGGCCGGCGGTGGCGGGGGCCGGGGCATGAAGGTCGCGGAGACCGCCGAAGACCTGCCCCCGGCGCTCGCCATGGCGCGCAGCGAGGCAAAGGCCGCCTTTCGCGACGATTCCGTTTATATCGAGAAATATCTCAACAGGCCGCGTCATATCGAGGTGCAGGTTCTCGCCGACGACGAGGGTAATGTCGTCCATCTCGGCGAGCGCGACTGCTCGCTTCAGCGCCGTCACCAGAAGGTGCTGGAAGAAGCCGGATCGCCAGCGCTCAACGACGACCAACGCGCCCGGATCGGCCGTGTCGCCTGCGCGGCCATCGAGCAGCTGGGGTATCGAAATGCCGGGACGCTGGAGTTCCTTTACGAAGACGGCGAGTTCTATTTCATCGAGATGAACACCCGCCTCCAGGTGGAGCATCCGGTGACAGAGGCGATCACCGGGATCGACATCGTCCGCGAACAGATCCGGATCGCCGCCGGCCTTCCGCTGGGCTTCGGCCAGGACGACATCGCCTTCTCGGGCCATGCGATCGAGTGCCGGATCAACGCGGAGTCATCGGAGACCTTCGCGCCGTCTCCCGGACGGATCACCGATTACCATTCCCCGGGAGGGCTCGGCGTGCGCGTCGATTCCGGCCTCTACGCCGGCTATTCGGTGCCGCCCAACTACGACAGCCTGATCGCCAAGCTGATCGTGCACGGCGCGACCCGCAACGAGTGCCTGATGCGCCTCAGGCGGGCGCTGCAGGAATGCGTGATCGGCGGTATCGAAACGACGCTGGCGCTGCACGACCGAATTATTTCGCACGCCGATTTCATCAACGGCGACTACGACATCAAGTGGCTCGAGGCCTTCGTCGGGGAGACGGTGTGACGCGATGGCGACGCTCAGCCCGGAAACGCTGCTGCGCGCCTATGCCGTGGGTCTGTTCCCGATGGCGGAGCGACGCGACGATTCGACGCTCTACTGGATAGACCCGGAGAAGCGCGGCATCCTGCCGCTCAACCGGTTCCGCACGCCGCGCAGGCTGGCGCGCCGCGTCCGCAGCGGCATCTTCGAGGTTCGCTGCGACACCGCGTTCCGCGAAGTCATTTCCGCCTGCGCCGAACCGGGCCGAGGCCGCAGCGAGACCTGGATCAACAGCGAAATCGTCGATCTGTATTGCGAGCTGCACGCCATGGGCCGGGCGCACAGCGTCGAATCATGGCGCGACGGACGCCTCGTCGGAGGTCTCTACGGCGTCGCGCTGGGCGCCGCGTTCTTCGGCGAGAGCATGTTCTCGCGCGAAACCGACGCTTCGAAGGTGGCGCTGGTCCATCTTGTGGCGCTCCTCAAGGCAGGCGGTTTCACCCTTCTCGACGTGCAGTTCGTTACGCCGCATCTCTCCCGGTTCGGCGCCGTCGAAATCCACCGCTCGGGCTACCGCCAGCTGCTGGCGGATGCGCTTGACAGGTCGGCGGCGTTTCAGCGCGAAGTACCGTCTTCGGATATCGAGGCGGTCCTGCAGTCGACCAGCCAGACATCGTAGATCGGGTGTTCCAGGCTCGCGAGGGCGGGGCTGGACGCGAACATCCATCCGCTGAACAGCCTGACCTTCGGCCCGTCGCGTGGAACCTCGTCGATCTCCAGGAAGGCCGTGGCCTCTGGAGGCTCCTCGGGGGGCCGCTTGCGGCAGTAGCGCGCGGCGATGCGCAGCGTGCCGAAACCGACGGCCCGCCCGACCGGGGCATCGAAGGTGGAAATCCTGGCGGTAACCTTGTCGAGCCCCTGAAGCACCGCTACACGACCGTCCTGAGCGGCCGCCGGCAGGGCGGCAAGCAGGACAACGGCCGCCGCCAGCCTCGGCATCAATCCTCGGCCGCGACAGGTTTGACCGCGAGAAAGCGAAGCCGGACGTAGTCCGCGACCCAGCCGGTCTCGGGACGGTAAAGAACGGGCTCCAGTGCGTCTCGCACCTCCGCGATCGTCGCGGGACGGTCTTCCACGTCCACCGCATCGAGGAACGGGGCGGCGAACGTTTCGAGCCAGCCCGCGATGTCGCCGGGAAGCGTCGTCGGTCGCTCCACCAGAACCGTCTCCCGGACATCGAACCCGCACGCGGCGAGCTTGCGGCGATAAGCCTCGGGCGTAGGGAAATACCACGGGAAACGGGATTCGCCGTCGATCCCGCGTCGTCCGAGCGCGTCGATCAGCGCGCCGGAAATACTGGCCACGTTGCCCGCCGCGCCCATTTCTCCCGCGACACGCCCGCCGGGGCGGAGCGCCCGCCACATCCCGGCGATTACGGCATCCGGACGGGTCATCCAGTGAAGCGCGGCGTTGGTGACGATCGCATCGAACTCGGAGTCGAACGGAAGCGCGTGGCCGTCCAACACCCGGGCATCGAGGCCCAGCCCCCGCGCCGCCGCCACTTGCTCGGGACTGGCGTCGACTCCGACGATACGCCGGCATCGCGGCGCGATCGCCGCGGTAAGCGCCCCGTCGCCGCAACCGAGATCGAGAATTTCGTCGTCGGGCCGGGGCGCAAGCAATTCGACCAGCGGTCCGGCCAGATCGGCCACGAAGCGGCCGTGCCTGGCATAGCGGACGGGATCCCAGCGCTGTGCCCGCGCGGGATCCGACTCGCGGTCCGGATGTCTATTTGGTGGCGTCTCCGCCCTCATTGCCGGTCTGGCTGAAGATCAACTGCCCGAGCAGGGAGGTCAGATCGATCGCTCCCTGGGTAAATTCGATCTCGCCTCCGTGGGGAATGGTCTCCTCATCCCCGCCGGGCGTGAGCGCGAGATACTTGTCGCCGAGCAAGCCGTCCGAGGTGATCGCGGCCGAGGTGTCCGCGGGCAGCTCGATGTCGGACTCGATGCTCATCGCGACCACGGCGAGATAAGTCTCGGGATCGATGCCTTGGTCGGTCACCGTACCGATCTTGATGCCGCTCATGCGAACGTCGCTACCTCGCTGAATGCCGTCGATTCGGTCGAATTTCGCCTTGACGGCGTATCCCTCCACCGTTTGCACCTGCGCGGTGTTGTAGGCGAACACGAAAAACAGCACCGCCACCGCGATAACCAGCGCGCCGACCAGCGTCTCGATGGGGCTCCTACGCATCCGATCGGCTTCCTCGACGGCGGATCAAGCGGGCGGTTTCCAAGGCTCGTACTCGCTGCGGGCGCGCTCGCGTCCGGACCCGCTCAGAACGTGGCCGGGCGGGCGGTAGACATCCGGCGTGCCGGTGGCATTGGGGCGATGAGACTTTTGCCAGGGCCGCCTGGGAGACCCACCCTCGGGCGGCACTTCGTCGGTGGTGTAATGCAGCCAGGCGTGCCATTCCGGCGGCACGCGCGAGGCCTCGACCTCGCCATCGTAGATCACCCAGCGGCGTTCCCGCCGACCCCGGGGCGCGGATTTCTCGCGGTAGTACCGGTTGCCCGAGTCGTCGGTTCCGACCGGCTTGCCTTTCCACCTGATGAATATCCGCGTGGTGATCGTCATCGCGTTTCCCGGCCTCCGGCGGACAGCGCCGCTCGGACATCGAAGGGCCGAGAATATCGCACTTGTCCGACCCATCGTCCAGCATCGCGACCCGGTCCGCTTGTGCGGAATGCGGCCGCCTCGCACAATGGGTGTCGATCAGATCGATCCCAGAGGCGAACATGCCCGACGGCGGCGAGCCGGTAAAGGTAAAGGTTCTCAACGATATAGCGGAGATCGAGCCGGCCGAGTGGGATGCCTGCGCGGGACCGGACAACCCCTTTGTGTCGCACGGCTTCCTGAGAATCCTCGAGCAGAGCGGATCGGTTTCCGGCCGCACGGGCTGGCTGCCGCAACACCTCGCGATCGAGGACGACGAGGGCCGGCTGATCGGGGCGGTGCCGTGCTATCTGAAGAGCCATTCCTACGGCGAGTACGTGTTCGACTGGGGCTGGGCGGATGCGTTCGAGCGCGCCGGCGGGGAGTACTACCCGAAGCTGCAAATCTCGGTGCCGTTCACACCGGTCTCCGGGCCGCGCCTCATGGTTCGGCCGGGTGCGGAGCAAGAGCAGACCCGGCTGATGCTGGCGGCCGGGTTGATGGAGCTGGCCAAGAACCACGGGGTCTCGTCCTTTCACGTTACCTTCTGCACCGAGGACGAGTGGAAGACCCTCGGCGAGGCGGGGCTCCTGCGGCGCATGGGACAGCAATTTCACTGGCACAACCGGGGCTATGAATCCTTCGACGATTTCCTCGCCGGGCTGTCCTCGCGCAAGCGCAAGTCGATCCGCAAGGAACGCCGCGAGGCGAACGCGGACGGCATGGAAATCAGGGCGCTAACCGGCGACGCCCTGGAAGAGCGCCATATGGAGGCCTTCTACGGCTTCTATCTGAACACCGTCGACAAGAAATGGTCGAACGCGTACCTCACCCAGGAATTCTTCCACCGGCTGGCTACCGAGCTGTCGGACAGGGTGGTTATGATCGCCGCCTTCCAGGGCGGACGCCTCGTGGGGGGCGCGCTAAACCTCCGCGGCAGCGACACGCTCTACGGCCGCAACTGGGGCGCGGACCGGCGCTATCGGATGCTTTACTTCGAAGCCTGCTTCTACCGCGCGATCGACTACGCGATCGAGCACGGTCTCGCCCGTGTCGAAGCGGGGGCCCAGGGGCCGCACAAGATCCAGCGCGGCTACCTGCCGAGCCCGACCTACAGCGTCCACTGGATACGCGAGCCCCGATTCCGCGAGGCGGTGGAAAACTTCGTCAACCGCGAGCGCGTGCTGCTCCGGCACGAGATGCACGAGTTGACGGAATCCGGCCCCTATCGCCGGACCGACAACGACCCGGACTGAGTCTCAGCCCCGGACTTCCACCTTCACCCGGGTGCAGTTGTAGGCGTTGCACGGCGCGAGCACGTCCATCGGGCAGTTCGACAGGCCGACGAGAAGCGGCATCTTCGCCTCGAACTCGATGTAGTCGCCGGGCTTCGAGACCGGATAGTCGATGATCCACCGCCGCTGTCCGCAGTCGTGGTGGTAGTTCATGAACAGGTCCATCGTGTCCGGAATGTCTTCGTAGCCGATGCCGTAGGGCTCCATGACGCCCGCGATGATCTCGTGGCAGCCGTCCCGGGGACCGACGCCGTGGCTCTCGTAGAGATACCGGTTGCACATCCGGTTGTGCACATCGTGGACGCCCTTGGGCTCCGGCGTGTCGGCGGTGATCGTCATCATCGGCCGGCAACTGGACGACATCAGCGTGTCGCCAACGCTGAGCGTGTCGCGCGGCACGTATTCCGCCCCGGGCGCCGGTATGTAGCGGGTGCGCGAATAGGAGGTGGAAAGCTTCTCGCGCGGGTTCTCCCGGTTGAACAGCGCCATGTCGACCACCTGCTGCCCTTCGAGGTCGATCACGCGGAGCCGTTGTCCGGCCTCGACCTCCACCGCGAGCCCGGTCTTGGGCGGCACCACCCGTTGGAAGATCGGATCCATCGTCTCTGCTCCTTCCGCAATCCTGTCCCGCGTCGCCTCAGCGCCAGTCGTCGACCGATACGGTCCCGCCCTCGCCGTAGCGCCCGGCGATCATTTTCCACGCGCCCTGGGTCTCGCCTCCGGCGACGACGATGTTGATGTCCGACGGCTCGAAGATCCGGATGACCTCGTCGGGCTCGGCCTTCAGCCGCGTCGCGAAAGGCTCGACCCCGGCGACCGCGAGCGGGTGAATCAGTGTCTTGACCCACTGGTTGTCCCAGTATTCGCGCGCCGGCAGCAGGGCGTTGTCGCTCAGCCAGTCGATCATCTTTTCCTTGCTGTCGTAGCCGAGCTCGACCAGGCCTCGGGCGCAGATCGGGTCCATGACGAAGAGCGGCGGAAAATGGTGCTCGCACCCGGCGAGCGAGCGGCGGAAATTCTCCTGCCAGGTCTCGCGCGGGCCGTAGCCGGCATGGGTGTACCAGGCGCCGAAGAAAACGCTCGCGGTGCTCTCTTCCGGCGCAAACCCCCTCTGGACGTGGAAGGGCTGCCAGGGGCTGCGCTCCTCCGCCTCGGCGAAGGTCGCGGAATAGTTGTACCAGTTGCCGACCGAGCCCATGTAGGTGTCGCCCGGCACCGACCCCCCTTGCAGGTTGATCGAGGCAAGATTGTAGGCCCGCCCGATCGTCGCGTTGGCGTGGTTGTAGGGCCCCATCGCGCCAATGCCGTCGTTCATGCCGATTTCCTTGCGGATCGGCCCGTTGATTACGGAAACGACGGCGAAAGAGTTGATGCTCGACGAGCGCGCGGTCTGGCCGGTAGCGGTAAGCGCGAGGACGACCGGCAGGTATTCGGGCCTGGCGCCGGCCATGACCGCGTTGACCGCGACCTTCTCGACGGTGAATTCCCAGGCCTCGCGATAGGCGGTGGGCCTGAGCGTTCCGACGATTTCGTCCGGTCCGCGGCTCGTGCCGCGCAGCATCGCCTCGACCCGCTCCTCGGTCGGCAGGACGACGGGCAGGTGGTCGGTCCACCGGTTCTCCTCGAACAGCGCGTGGAGGTTATCCTCGGTGTCCGGCTCCAGCAGACGCGGCGTGGTCCGCTCGAACGAGAGCCCGCTGCGGTCGGCGTCATCGAGCGGCCGGGTCAGCCCCTCGACGACCTCGTGCAGGAACGGGCGTCCGGAAACCGGGTCCGTTCCCTCGATATAGCCGCGCAGCTGACCCGCCGTGCGGTCGACCACTGGTTGCGGAACGTAAGCCTGGCGCGCGGTCGGCATGCCGTTGGCGAGCGCGACCGACTTCGCCAATCGCTCGAACACATGGGTGTGGACCGCGACGGAGGGCACCCCCGCGCGCTCCAGATCGAGTGCGAGCCCGACGACCGTCGGGCTGCACGTGCTTCACAGACCCACGCCCAGGATCGCCCCGTCGCCGTCGTTCTCGATCCGCCTGCGCATGTCGGGATCGTCGACCCAGCTCTCGCGCGGCTTGACGATCCGGGCCTGGACCGACGGCAGGTTGTTGCCGAACCAGTCCAGCAACTCGCCCATGAAAATGTCCGAGTTGTCGAACAGGCAATCGACCAGGTAGATCGCCTTGCCGTCGAGGCTCTCGATCCGGGGAGCCAGCCGCTTGCCGGTGACCTTTGGCGGCGTACCGCGCGGATCGTGGACTGTAAGGGTCTGGCTCATCGTGATCCCCCTCGGTTTGCGCCGCCCAGATAGCTCCAGGCGGCCAGCGCCGCGCTCGCCCCCTCGCCCGCCGCCGCTGCCGCCCGCCCGGACGCGCCGGAGCGCACCGTTCCCGCCGCGAATACCCCGGGAAGTCCGGTCGCGAGACCGGTCGGACAAACGACCGCGCCGCGCCCATCGCATGCGATTCGACCGTCGAGAACCCCCGTGTTCGGGCGCAATCCAATGTAGACGAACACTCCGGACACCTCCAAGTCGCCGTCGCCGAGCGAGATGCCGGTTACCCCCTCCTCCCCGTGAATCGCGGTCACGACGGTGTCGAATTTGACTTCGATATTGGGCGCGGCGGCGATGCGATCACGGTAGACGGCCTGGCCTCCGAGCGCGGAGTGGCGATGCACGATCGTCACCCGCTCCGCGAACTCCGCCAGGGTCAGCGCTTCCTGCAGGGCCGAATCGCCACCGCCCACGACCGCCGCATCCTTGCCGCGCAGAAGAGGTGCGTCGCAGCTCGCGCAATGGCTCACGCCGCGGCCGACAAGCCGTTCGACGCCAGGCACGTCCAGCGTCTCGAACACGGTCCCGGTGGCCAGAACGAGGGCGCGGGCGGTACGCGGGCCCTCGCCGGTTTCGACCGCGATCGTGTCGCCGTCCAATCCCAGGCCGGTCATCGATGCCGCCGCGAACGCGGCGCCGCTTTCCGCCGCTTCGAGCTGGATGTCGGGGCAGAGCCGATAGCCTTCGATACCGTCCGGAAATCCCGGATACCCGTCGACGCGGCCTATGCTGAGAAGGTGGCCTCCCGGCACGTCGCCGGTCAGCACCAGGGTGCACGCGCCGAGCCGGGCGGCATGCAGCCCCGCCGTGAGCCCCGCGATGCCGCCACCGGCGACGACGATGTCGAATTCCGCGCTCACGCAGCCGCCTCTCCCGCTTCGTCGAGAAGCAGACTATGAACGCACCGGCGATGCTACAACCGGACGAGGGCGGCGCCCCGGGGCGGCTCAAATCGAATACACTCGGCGCATGCAACCGGGAGGGAGAGACCGCACGTGTTCACCGATCGCATAGAGGAGCGCTGGATCGTGGCGTTCGATACCGTCTTCGGCCTCTGCAAGGTCGTAGAGGGCGAGGAGGTCGCGATCCTTTCGGAGACCCAGTCGCGGCGGCTCAATGTCGAACTCGCCGAGCTCGCGCTGCTCCGGCGCGGGGCGCGGCCGTTTCACGTCACCGTGGTCTCCCCGCCGCAAACCGCTCCCGTACCGGTGCGCTCGACCGGCGCATCGCCGGCCCTGCAGGGACTCGGCCCGGCGGTCAAGGCGCTCGCGGCCAGCGGGCTGGTGGTCGATCTCACGGTGGAGGGAATGCTGCACGCGCCGGAGCTGCCCGACATCATCGCGGACGGCGCACGGCTCCTGATGGTGAGCAACGAACACCCCGACGCACTGGAACGCCTGATTCCCGATCCGGCACTCACCGACCGGGTCAAGGCGGCGGTCAAGCAGATCCGGGCCGCGAAGGAGATGCGGGTGACTTCCGAAGCGGGCTCCGATCTCACGGTCGCGCTGGAGGGAGCTCCGAGCGCGGGCGTGTGGGGCTATTGCGACCGGCCGAAGACGGTGGCCCACTGGCCGGGCGGGATCGTCGTGGCTTTTCCCTCCGCCGGATCCGTCCGGGGGCGCCTGGTGCTGGATACCGGCGACGTCAACCTGACCTTCAAGCGCTACCTGGAGGCGCCGGTCGCGCTCACCATCGAGGACGACTACGTCACCGATATCGAGGGCGACGGCACCGATGCCGAACTCTTTCGGCGCTACTGGGCCGCCTGGGGCGACCGCGAGGCCTACGCTGCCTCGCATGTCGGCTGGGGGCTCAACGAGGCGGCGCGTTACGAGGCGCTCACCATGTACGACCGGCGCGACTTCAACGGTGTCGAGCTCCGCGCATTCGCCGGCAATTTCCTCTATTCGACCGGCGCCAACGAGTTCGCCAACCGCCACACGCTCGGGCATTTCGACCTGCCGATGCGGAACTGCACGGTGAGTTTGGACGGGGCGAACGTCGTCGAGGCCGGCCGGCTGGTCGACGCCGGGGCATGACCGTCCCGGTCCATCGCCGCGAAGCCGGCAGGGGCGAGCCGATCGTCTTCCTGCATGGCGTCGGCGGCGATTCCGCGAGCTGGGCGCCGCAGATCGACGCGTTTTCCGGCGACTTCCGGGCGATTGCCTGGGACATGCCTGGCTATGGCGGCTCGCCGGCGCTCGAACGGATGACCTTTCCGGCGCTCGCCGATTCCCTGCTCGAACTGCTCGATCGCCTCGGTCTCGACCGTGTCCACCTGGTCGGGCACTCGATGGGCGGCATGGTGGCGCAGGAATTCACCGCGAGCCGGCCGGAACGCGTCCGGACCCTGGTGCTGTCGGCGACGAGTCCCGCCTTCGGCCGCCCGGACGGGGATTTCCAGAAACGCTTCGTCGAAGCGCGGATCGCGCCTCTGGAAAACGGCCTGACGATGGCCGACCTCGCCGACGAGATGGTGGAGACCATGCTCGGCCCCTCCGCCGACGCGGAAGGCGCCGCGATCGCCCGGCGCTCGATGGCCGCGGTGCCGGAAGCGAGCTACCGGGCGGCGATCGCCTGCCTGGTTACCTTCGACCGGCGCGATGCGCTCTCGGGCTACACGATGCCGGCCCTGGTGCTGGCGGGCGAAACCGATTCCAACGCGCCGGCGCCGATGATGGAGAAGATGGCGGGCAGGATCCCGAGCGCGGAGTATGTGTGCATGCCGGGAACGGGTCATCTCGGCAATCTGGAAAATCCCGAAGCGTTCAACGAAGCGGTGGGAAGCTTCCTGAGTAGATGGAGGGCGTGAGAGATGGCGGCGACGACCGAGCAGCGCGATGCGCCGATGTTCGACCCGGATTACTACGGGCTCACCGAGCAACAGGCGGCGCTCTGCACCGAGGCCCGGCGACTCGGCGAGGACAGGTTCGCGGCGCGTGCCGACAAGTGGGACCGCGACGCGACCTTCCCGATGGCGAACTACAAGGACCTCCACACGTCCGGCCTCCTCGCGGTGTGCGTGCCGAAGAGGCATGGCGGGCACGGCGCGGACCTCAAGAGCTATTCGCTGATGGCGGCCGAGATCGGCCGCTATTGCGGATCGACGGCGCTCACCTTCAACATGCATGTGAGCTCGTGCCTGTGGACCGGCGCGCTCGCCGACGACCTGCCGATGACCCGCGCCCAACGGCGCGACCACAACCGGCGGCGCGCGATCCACTACGCCCGCATCGTGGGGAAGGGGTCGATCTACGCCCAGCCGTTCTCCGAAGGGGGAGCGGCGGCGGCGGGGTTCCGTCCGTTCGGCACGCTGGCCGACCGGGTGGAAGACGGCTGGGTAATCAACGGCAAGAAGATCTTCGCCTCGCTCGCCGGTTCGGCGGATTACTACGGCGTTCTGTGTACCGAGAAGAAGGAGAACCTGAGCCGACGCGACACGATGTATTTCGCCGTCCCCGCCGATGCCGAAGGGGTGAGCGTGGTCGGCGACTGGGATCCGCTCGGCATGCGCGGGACGGTCTCGCGCAATCTCCTGTTCGAGGACGTGTTCGTGCCGGACGACGCGGCGCTGATGCCGAAGGGCGTCTATTTCCAGGCGGCAACCCGCTGGCCGCACATGTTCACCTCTCTGACCCCGAGCTATATGGGCATCGCCCAGGCGGCCTACGACTTCACCGTCCGCTACCTGCGCGGCGAGGTGCCCGGCACGCCGCCGGTCAAGCGCCGGATGTACCCGACCAAGCAGCACGCGGTCGCGGAGATGCTGATCGCGCTGGAACAGGCCAAGGCGCTGTGGTTTCAGATGCTGGGCGAGGCGCGCGCCAACCCGTCCAAGGCCTCGGTGCTGCGCGCCTACTGCACCCAGTACACGGTGATGGAGACCGCCAACGACCTCTGCCAGAAGGCGATCCGCACCTGCGGCGGGCAGTCGATGCTGAAGAGCCTGCCGCTTGAAAGGCTCTACCGCGACAGCCGCTGCGGCTCGCTGATGCTGCCCTGGACGGCCGAGCTCTGCATCGACAAGCTGGGCCGCGAGGCGCTCTACGAGCGCGGCGAGGAAGACGAATGAACGACCTGTCGTTCTGGGTCGAGAAGAACGCCGCGTTCGCCCCGTCGAAGACCGCGATCCGTTTCGAGGGCGGGGAGATCGACTACGCGCGGTTCGCGGAGACGATCCGCGGCCATGCGCGGGCGCTCAGGAACGTCCACGGCGTCGAGCGCGGCGACCGGGTCGCGTTCCTCGGCTTCAACAGCCCGTCGATGCTGGCCCTCTACTTCGCTTGCGCGCGGATCGGCGCGATTTTCTCGCCGCTGAACTGGCGCCTCGTCGCGCCGGAACTCGCCTATATCCTCGACGATTCGGCGCCCGGGGTCCTGATCGCGGACGCCGACCACGCCGATCTCGCGCGCGGGGCGGCGGAGGGCCGACCGGCGACGAAGCTTGTCTCCGTTGATGCAATCGCGCGCGACGCGGAGGCGGCGGAGGGCCAGGACCGCGACCCGGATTCGGGGCCGGAGACCCCCTGCCTGCTGGTCTACACCTCGGGCACAACCGGCCATCCCAAGGGGGCGGTGCTCTCCCAGGAGGCGATCCAGGTCACCGCCCACAACTGCATCCACTATTCCGGCCTCACCGATGCCGACCGGGTGCTGACGGTGCTGCCGATGTTCCATGTGGGCGGGCTCAACATCCTCACCTCGCCCGCATTCTATGTGGGCGGGACGGTGATCCTGCACCGGCGCTTCGACGCCGAGGCGACGCTTCGCGCGATCGTGGACGAGCGCCCGACCCAGCTCGTCCTGGTGCCGGCGACCATCCAGGCGGTGATCGACCTCCCGGCCTGGGAGGCGGCGGACCTCTCCAGCCTTCGGATACTCACCACCGGCTCCTCGATCGTCCCGGTCCACCTGATCGACGCGATCCATGCGCGCGGCATCCCGGTGTGCCAGACCTACGGCCTGACCGAGACCTCGCCGGTCTGCATTTACCAGAAGCCGGGCGACGGGCTGCGCAAGCCGCGCTCGACCGGGAAATGCGGCCTCCATTGCGAATTCAGGATCGCCGACGACGACGGCAACGAAGTCCCGGTCGGCGTTTCCGGGGAAATCCTGATCCGCGGCGGCAACGTCCTCCGCGAGTACTGGAACAACGAGGACGAGACGCGCCGTTCCTTGCGTAACGGCTGGTTCCACACCGGCGATGTCGGCTGGCGCGACGAAGACGGCGACGTGTTCGTCAACGACCGCAAGAAGGACATCGTGATCTCGGGCGGCGAGAACATCTACCCGGCCGAGATCGAGCAGCTGGTCCACCGGATGGACGACATCGAGGACGTGGCGGTGGTCGGGCGCCAGGACGCGCGCTGGGGCGAGGTGCCGGTCGCGGTCGTCGTACCCGCGCCCGGAACGTCCATCGGGGCGGCGGACTTCCTCGCCCGCTTCGAAGGCCGTTTAGCCCGCTTCAAGCACCCCAAGGACGTACTGTTCGTCGACGCGCTGCCCAGGAACGCGATGGGCAAGACGCTCAAGCATGTGCTGCGGGAAAGGGTGAACGAGGGTGAAGAGGCGGCTACCCACACATCCCGGTCGTCGTGACAGGCGAATCAGGTTTCATCCCGGTTCAGCTCAGAGCCGATTACCTCTCCGTAGTGACGGTGTTTGTTGTTCATCCAGTCGATCAATTCGTCCCAGCGTTCCTTCTGCTGAAGCGTGACGTCGTGCGACGTGCCGTAGTAGTGACCTTCCGTTGCGGACTGCGAGGGTCCAAAGGCTTCGTCCAGCTTTTCCCGGTTCTGCTCCATGAACGCGGCAAGTGCCTCGCCGTCGGTGCCGCGTGGCCCGCGCAGGAACATCCCGGACTCCCTGCTTCCGACATATATGGAGAGAATCACCGAGTCGTCCGGCAACATCGACAGCCACACGTTCGAAAGTCGGGTGGGCTCAAACAGACCCGGATGCCGAGTCAGATAGCGATTCCAGAATTCTTCGCGCAGCCTGATGCGCTCGGCTTCGGCCTCGTTCATCGACTTGCCTAGCTTGCGCTCCCACGTATTGGGTTTCTCTACAACCTCGAAGACGGGCGCAAACGGACTGTCTTCAATGCGGACTACCCGCAAACGGACGGCGAAAAAGGCAAAATCGTGGCTCGTGTTTTCGTTGAGCCAACGTAAGGCCGAAAGATGCGCTTCGTCGAAATCCCGTGCGATCCAGATTACCGCTTTGGCCTCAAGACCTGCGAGATAAGTCAGTATCTGACCGAGGTGTCTGTGATCGGAACCTTCGAGCTGGTTCTCGATCAGAACGCGATCTCCGGTTTCAATGTCCGTTGCAACGATGTCAGCCGAATACTGCTCCACCGCCACCTCCATGCCGGTCGGCTCCATACGAAAACCGAGAGCGTCCGACAGACGATCAATGTTGTCGACAAGCCAGGGAGTGAAATCCCGGGCCTCGTCAGGCCAAGCCTCGCGAAGGGGCGAATCCATAAGTTGAGAAAAAGATTTAGTGGTCATTGCTACCGCCGTTGGCTTCCGTTGTCCTCAGGGCATAACCTTTCGGTGCGGATTGGTTCCCGCCGGTCTCCGTTCCTCGTCATGGTCGGCGGAGGCCGACCATCCACGTTTTGTTTCTTGTCTTGCCGCAGTGAAAGAAAAAAACTCGTGGATGGTCGGCTTCCGCCGACCATGACGGTATGGAACTGGTGGTACGGGATCCCGCAGAGAAGTTCCGCGCTCAACTCCCCGGCGTCCACACCGCCACGCGGATGGGGGTGGGGTTGTAGTCGTTGACCGGGTTGTTGATCTGCGGGCAGTTGGAAATTACCGCGAGGACGTCGGTCTCGGCCCTGAGATCGACGTAATCGCCGGGCTTGGACAGGCTCGGTCCCATGTCCATCTCGCCCTTCTCGCTGACGGGCACGTACATGAAGAAGTTGATGTTGGCGACGATGTCGTCCTTCCCCATGCCGTGCTTGCCGAGTTCGGAAATGAAGTTGTCGCGGCAATTGGGCTGCGGCGGCACGTCGTAGCGAAAGGCGTTGATGGGCGCGCTGCAGCATCCGCCGATTGTGTCGTGGAAGCCGCAGCTGTCGGCGACGATCGTGAACAGCGGCGTGATCTCGACGCTGTAAAGCACCGTGCCGGCGGTGAGGAAGATGCCGGTCGGGTTGATCTTCATCGTGTCGGCCGCGGCGTAGCGGTCGGCGGGATCGTGGGCGTTGTAGCAGAGGAAATCGACCGCCTGCCGGCCTTCGAGATCGACGATGCGGAGTATCTGGCCGCGTTCGACCACCCGGCTCCAGGGTGCGCGAGCCGGGACGATTATGTCCTCGACGACGGCGCCGTCGATGGCCGGTCCGGGGATGTCGGATGCCGTCACGGCAACCCCCTCGGGGTCAGTCGACCAGCTCGGAGACCTTGTCCGGGTCCCGGCCCTTTTTCTTCGGGCGCTTGCCCTTGCCGCCGGACGGCTCGACGAAGTCGAAGGTCAGCTTGTCGTCCTTGAGGTCGACCTGGACGGTGCCGCCCTTGGCGAGCCTGCCGAACAGGAGCTCGTCGGCCAGCGGCGTCTTGATGTACTCCTGGATGCGCCGCGCAAGCGGCCGCGCTCCGTAGGTCGCGTCGTAGCCGGTCCGGACCAGCCAGTCCCGCGCCGCTGTCGTCAGCTCGATGGTGACGTTGCGGTCCTCGAGCTGCGCTTCGAGCTGCATGATGAACTTGTCCACCACCAGGGCCACGATCTCGGGCGGCAGCGAGGCGAACTGGATCGTCTTGTCGAGCCGGTTGCGGAATTCCGGCGTGAACATCCGCTTGATCGCTTCCTCGTCCTCGCCCACCCGGGCCTCGCGCTCGAAGCCGATTGCGGGCCTCGCGAGCTCGGCGGCGCCGGCATTGGTGGTCATGATCAGGATCGCGTTGCGGAAATCGACGCTCTTGCCGTTGTGATCGGTGAGCTTCCCGTGATCCATGATCTGCAACAGGATGTTGAACAGGTCGGGATGCGCCTTCTCGATCTCGTCGAGCAGCAGCACCGCATGGGGATGCTGGTCGATCCCGTCGGTCAGCAACCCTCCCTGGTCGAACCCGACATAGCCGGGCGGCGCGCCGATCAGCCGGGAGACCGAATGGCGCTCCATGTATTCCGACATATCGAAGCGGATCAGCTCGATCCCCATGGTCAGCGCGAGCTGGCGCGCGACCTCGGTCTTGCCGACCCCGGTGGGGCCGGAGAACAGGTAGCAGCCGATCGGCTTCTCGGGCTCGCGCAGCCCGGCGCGGGCGAGCTTGATCGCCGAGGTCAGGGCTCCGATCGCGCTGTCCTGCCCGAACACGACGGTCTTGAGGTCGCGCTCCAGGTTCTGCAGCGTCTCCTGATCGTTGCGCGAGACCGATTTGGGCGGGATGCGCGCGATCTTGGCGACCACCGCCTCGACGTCCTTGACCGTGATGAGCTTCTTGCGCCGGCTCTCCGGGACCAGCTTCTGCGCCGCGCCGACCTCGTCGATCACGTCGATCGCCTTGTCGGGCAGCTTGCGGTCGTTGATATAGCGCGCGGCGAGCTCGACCGCGGTGCGGATCGCCTCGGCTGTGTAACGCACCCGGTGGTGCTTCTCGTAATAGGGCTTGAGGCCGCGCAGGATCTTCACCGCGTCGTCGATCGACGGCTCCATCACGTCGATCTTCTGGAACCGGCGCGCGAGCGCGCGGTCCTTCTCGAAATAGGAGCGGTATTCCTTGTAGGTGGTCGATCCGATGCAGCGCAGCGTGCCGGATTGCAGCGCCGGCTTGAGCAAGTTGGACGCATCCATCGAGCCGCCGCTGGTGGCGCCTGCGCCGATCACGGTGTGGATCTCGTCGATGAACAGCACCGCGCCCTCGAAGGCCTCCAGCTCGGCGACCACCGCCTTGAGCCGCTCCTCGAAATCGCCGCGATAGCGCGTGCCGGCGAGCAGCGCGCCCATGTCGAGCGAGAAGATCGTCGCGTCCTGCAGGACGTCGGGCACCTCCGCCTTGACGATGCGGCGCGCCAGCCCCTCGGCGAGGGCGGTCTTGCCGACGCCCGAATCGCCGACATAGAGCGGGTTGTTCTTGGTGCGGCGGCACAGCACCTGGATGGTGCGCTCGATCTCCGCCTCGCGGCCGATCAGCGGGTCGATCTTCCCCGCGTCCGCCTTCTCGTTGAGGTTCACGCAATAGGTGGCGAGCGCTTCGTTCTGGCGCTTCTCGGGCTTGTCGGGCTTGTCCTGCTCCGCCTGTCTCGTGCCCTGCACGCTCCGGCTCTCGGACCGGCCGGGCACCTTGGCGATCCCGTGCGAGATGTAGTTGACCGCGTCGAAACGCGACATGTCCTGCTCTTGCAGGTAGTAGACCGCGTGCGATTCGCGCTCCGAGAACATCGCCACGAGGACGTTCGCTCCGGTCACCTCCTGCCGGCCCGAGGACTGGACGTGGATCGCCGCGCGCTGGACCACGCGCTGGAAGCTCGCCGTGGGCTTGGGGTCCTCGCCGGTCTCGATGACGAGGTTGGAAAGCTCCTTGTCGAGATAGGTCGCGAGGTCCTTGCCCAGACGGTCGACCTCGACGCCGCAGGCACGCAGCACGGCGACCGCGTCCTGGTCTTCGGTCAGCGCCATCAGCAGGTGTTCAAGCGTCGCGTATTCGTGGCTCCGCGCGCTCGCCAGCGCGAGGGCTTTGTGCAGGCTTTTCTCGAGGTTGCGCGACAACATGGGACCTATGCCTTCTCAAGGGTGCATTGAAGCGGATGCTGGTGCTGGCGCGCAAGGTCCATCACCTGCGTAACTTTGGTTTCGGCGATTTCGTAGGTGTAGACGCCGCAGATGCCGACCCCCTTCTGATGGACGTGCATCATGATGTGGGTGGCCTCGTCGTGAGTCTTGTTGAAGAACCGCTCCAGGACCATGACGACGAATTCCATCGGCGTGTAGTCGTCATTGAGCATGATCACCTTGTACATGGAGGGTTTCTTGACCCTGGTCGCCGGCTTTACCGCGACCCCCGTCCCGGGACCGCGGTCGTCGCCGTCGTCCGGCCCGCCATGCCGGGCAAGGCGGGGATCCACTCTGTCGCCGGGCCGCCCCGTCATCCAACGAACCTCCTGCGATCATGATATGGGAACGGTTTGGGAGGCGCAAAGCGGTTCGGGAACCGGCCGGACGATCCTTCCTCCGTCCGTTTCGTGTAGACTAGCCGCGCCCGATGACCGCAAGGGATTTCGCGATGCTTTACGTGCTCCACATGATCGACAAGCCGGGCGTGCTGGACAAACGGATGGCCGCGCTGCCCGCGCATCGGGACTATCTCGAACAGGCGCCGATAGAGGTGGTGATGTCGGGTCCGCTCCAGGCGGAAGACGGCGAGACCATCGTCGGCAGCCTCTATCTGGTGGAGGTCGAGAACCGCGAGGACATCGACGCCTTCCTCGCCGAAGACCCGCTCGCCAATGCCGGCGTCTGGGACCGGGTCGACATCAACCGGTTCTTCCGCCGGGTGGGCTAGAGCCTATCCGTTTTGGATGGAAGCGTTGCTGCCCTTGCCTCCCGTGCGTCATGGTCGGCGAAGGTCGACCATCCACGAGTTTTTTTCTCTGGCCTCGGGCGCACAAAAACAAAACGTGGATGGTCGGCCTTCGCCGACCATGACGGAAGAGAACGCCGGAAGCGGTTCCAACTAAAACGCACGCGCCCTACCCCTGCCAGAACGGGTAGTCGGTGTAGCCCTCCGCCCCGCCTCCGTAGAAGGTCTTGCGCACCGGTTCGTTGAGGGGCCCGTTCCCGAGTAGGCGCTTCGGAAGATCGGGGTTGGCGAGAAACAGGGTGGCGTAGGAAACGAGGTCGGCCCCGCCGGCTTCCAGCACCGCCGCGCCGCGCGGGCCGTCATAGGCCGAATTGACCATCAGCGGGCCGTCGAACCTCTCGCGCAGCGTCCGGAACAGGGGCGGTCGGGCCGCGACGAAGGCCCGCGCGTCGCTCTCCTCCGCGTCGCGGTCCGGCGCATCGGATTCGACGACGTGGAGCCAGGCGATGCCGAGCCCGTCGAGCTCCCGGGCCAGCGCAGCGAAGGTTTCCTCCGGCGCGCTGTCCGACATGTCGTTGAAGCGCTGATAAGGCGAGATCCGGTAGCCGACCCGGTCGGCGCCCCAGATCTCCGCCACCGCCCGGGCGATTTCGACGGGCAGGCGCAGTCGGTTCTCGACCGACCCGCCATAGGCGTCGGTGCGCGCGTTGGTGCCGTCGCGGACGAACTGGTCGAGCAGATAGCCGTTGCCGCCGTGGACCTCGACGGCGTCGAACCCGGCCTCCAGCGCGTTTCGCGCGCCCTGGCGGAACTGGTCCACGATGCCGGGGATCTCCGCTGTCTCCAGCGCGCGCGGCGTCTCGAACGGCTTCATCCCCTCGAAGGTCATCGCCTCGCCGGCGGCCGCGATGGCGGACGGCGCCACCGGCAACGCGCCGCCCGGCTGGAGCGAGGAGTGGGAAATCCGCCCGACATGCCAGAGCTGCAGCGCGATGCGCCCGCCCGCCCGGTGCACTTCGTCGGTCACGAGGCGCCAGCCCGCAACCTGCTCGGGCGAATGGATGCCGGGCGTCAGCGGATAGCCGACGCCCTGCTCGCTCACCTGCGTCGCCTCGGCGATGACCAGCGCCGCCGACGCGCGCTGTCGGTAATACCCGGCGTTGAGCGCGTGCGGCACGTTGCCGGGGCCGGCCCGGTTGCGCGTCATCGGCGCCATCGCGACCCGGTGAGGCAGATCGAGGGGTCCGAGCCGGAACGGCCGCGCCAGCGCCTCGGTCATCGGCGGCGGCCCGCCCTAGAGCAGGAAGTCGCGAAGCGCCGCGGTGTAACCCTCGGGCTGTTCGATATTGGAGAGGTGGCCGGCGGGCGACAGCTCGACATATCGCGCGCCCTCGACCAGCCGGGCGATGCGGCTCATCGTCGACGCCGGGGTCGCCCCGTCCTCCTTGCCGGCGATGAACAGCGTAGGTACGCGAATCCCGCCGAGGCTCTTCTCGAAGTCGAGACCCTGGAGGGCGCGGGCGCATCCGATGAAGCCCCCGGCCGGGGTCGCGGCGACCATCGCGCGCAGGTCGTCGAGCACGGGCGTGCCGGAGTTGAAGAACTCGTCCGACGACCAGCGTTCGACGGTGGGCGCGGCAAGCGGCTGCATTCCCTTTTCCTCGACGATGGCGATGCGCTCGTCCCAGGCGGCGACGAAGGGCGCCGGCGCCTCGGCGATCGCGTTGGAGATCACCATGGAGCTCAGCCGGTCGGCGTGGTGGAGGCCGAGCCCCATCGCCGTCATCCCGCCGATCGAAAGCCCGACGAAATGGCTCTGCCCGATGCCGAGCGCGTCCCACAGCCCGATCACGTCGCCGACCAGCATCGAGAAGTCGTAAGCGCCGTCCGGCACGTCGCTCTCGCCGTGGCCGCGCTTGTCGTAGCGGAGGATGCGGAAATCGTCGGCGAGAGCGGCGGCCTGCGCGTCCCACATATGAAGGTTGGTGGCGAGCGAGTTCGAGAAGGTGAGCCAGGGCGCGCCCTCTTTCCCTTCGATCTCGCAGTTCAACGCAACCCCGTTCGCCGTCACCTTCATCGCCGCTCTCCGCTATCGTGTTCGGATTCGGGCGCAACAATAGGGACCGCGTCAGGGGGTGTCACGGGTGCGCCCCGACCCGTCATATCGACCGGAGCCGACCGGAGGGAGGCGAAGCGGAGATATCTTCCCGCCTCGATCGCCCGATGCCTGCGCCGGAAGATTTCTCCGCTCCCATTCACGGGCTGGAGCACTTTCAATCATCTTAATGAATTCAGGGGCTTACGGGTGGGATGGGTCAATGGCTCTGTCCTTCTTTGTCAGTCCCGCCTTAGCGTTTTGACAAAGATGTTCTCCTTTCGTACTTCACGATGGCCGCTTGAGCGAGCTGTTCCTGCTCGGCGCCCTGGGTATATATCTTCCGCCCCTCCTCGTTCCGGGGGGGGCCGACACAGACGTGCAAGAGGAGAAAACATGCACATCCGTTTCCTGCTCGCCATTGGCGCGACCACGTTCCTCGTCTCCGCCAACTCGGCGCCAGCCAGCGCCCATGTGCCGCCGAAATGCCTAAAGCACAACGCGATCATGGAGAGCTTCCTCGCAGCCAAAAAGAGTAGCGCAGAACAGTTCGAAACCGCGCCTCACGGCGGCATCCGAAATCAAATCAAGGAAGCACTGGAAGGCGGTGCGGAAACCCCGAATATGGACCCAAAGATGGGCTGGGATCGCCGCTACGCCGCACTCACGGCACTGGATGGCTTCACGTTCGCCTACATCAAGCTCGACCTGCGGCACATGAGCGCCTTTTCCGATTACCTGCGGTGCATCGCCAAATGAGGCCGCGGCCAAGCCGCCCGGGAGTGGCTCAGCTTGATTATCGGCAGGCGTCGGCGTTCACCCGCAGGTACTCGTCGATGAATTCGTCGACCTTCCGGGACACTGACGACAGGATGTAGGATTCGTCGCGACCGTGCGTGCCGGTGGCGCCTCTTCTCCAAGTGTCGGTTCCGCTCGAGATGCCAGATGCCTCGTCCTTCACCCATTTGGAGTATGTGACCGCGACATAAAGTGCTGATCCAACTACGGCCACAGTCACCCAAAAAACGGCATGCCACGACTGGGCTTGTATAGGCGCGCTGCTCGAAGCCTGCTGCGCACCGATACCGTGACCGCCTCCTTCGTCAGTCCGATTTCCGTCGCATCCTTGCCCAAGTCTTCGACCTCTAGGCCCATGGTGCGGCAGTCGTTCCACAGCTGGAAACGGTCGCGATCTGTGACCTTCTCCGCCGCTCCCGAAGGCGCGGCAAGCACGAAGGCCAGGACAGCGGCGAGCGAGATCAGGCGGGACATCCGCGCTCCTTCACTCCAATGAGCGGAGAGCCTAGCCACGGTCCCCAGCCTATCCAACCCTGGCCCACTTGACCTGCCCGGACCGGGCGGACGGGCCCAGAACGTCGAAATGAGACACTCCCAGTCGCCCAGTTCGCTTGACAAGGAACCCCTACCGCCGGAAGGCTGGGGGCATGGCCGACGAGTACGATGGAGCGCAGGCGGGCGCCCGCCCGCCACTTCCCGTCGTCGCATAGCGTCTGGACGCTGACCCAGCCGGGCCGCGTCTGGACGTACCGCTGGAGCACCCAGCCGGAGCGGAGTTTGACGGCCTCGATCGGCCAGGATGAGCCGCGCGCCCGCGCGTTGTTTACGCGGGCGAGAGCGGCGCAGAGTGTCGGGAAATAGCGGGCGTAGAAGGGCCCGGGGGGGGGTCCTTCGGCATGGGTGATCCTTTGTCAGATCACCCGTAACCCCTTGATAATCGGTGCAAGCCGCCGAGATGTGAAAGTGTCCAGCCCCTTGACAAAGAACGAAACAGGAGAGCTTTCTCCGCTTCGCGCCTTCGGCGTTCCGGTCGAAATGAAGTTTGGGGGATAGCGAATCCGGCCGTCACGAAGGCCGGAGCAGGTTGTGGAAGGGCTGGGTGTCGTTCCAGCGATAGGTGTCGAAATCGCGCCGGTCGGTAGAAAGAATGCGGCCGTCGCCGCGTTCGGTCGCGGCAAGGACAAGAGTGGCGTCAGCGAGGTCCATCGGAAGACTCGCGTATTTTTCCATCAACCGGTGAACCGCTCCCAGGCGTTCAGGACCGATCTCGTGGATTTCGGCGTTTCTCGACACCTGCTCGACGAACCGCAGCTGTGCCGTCACGCCCAGCCGGGTCAGAAGCAGGTGACAGACCTCGGTAACGACCGGCCATGTAACGACAGGGGCTTCCCGCAGTTCGCGGGTCGCCGCCACGGCCGCGTCGTGCCAGCGATCCCGGGCATTGGCCAACGCCACCCAGTAGCCGGAGTCAGCCAGAACCATGTTTGTCGTCGAGGCTTTGCGTTAGATAGTGCTTGTAATTGCCGGCCAAATCTTCGGGACCCTCGGCGCAGCCGATGAAATCGCTCGACAGCAGATCGTCGACCTTCTTGCGGGATCGCTCCGTCTGCTGCCGGTAAAGAAGGTCGATGGCGCGCTTCACGATTTCGCTCGTTCCGAGACGTGTCGAAACCTGAAGTCGGCTGAGCTTCTCGGCCCGATCGTCGTCCAGCCTCGCGTTGATTCTCATCCCGGGACTCTCCGGCATCGAAGGCCGTCAGATCTTGTATGACAATGTCATACACATCGCTGCCCGGGTCAAGCCTTCGCAGTCGTCCCGACCGCCCGGACCCTACCTAAGCCCGGCCTCGACCATCAGCGGGTAGGTGTCTGTCGCGAACTCCGCCATCCCCTCCTCGTAACGCGCCCAGGAGGTCAGCACGCCGTCGATGCCGGTATCGGCGAGCTTGAGATAGGTATCGACGATCTGCTCTTTCGTGCCGATCACCGGCCAGCCCGCCCAGCCCGCGATGAAATGCTCCCGGAGGAATTCGAGCGCCTCGGGCGGCACGGTCTGGGCGTTGATGCCGAGCCCCTCGGTGAGGTTGGTCGCGGCCTCCCAGTCGCCGTGATCGTGGACGTAGTGGTTGTAGAAATCCCGCGCGTCCTGCTCGGTGTCGCCCTGGACGATATAGGTGTGGGTCCAGACCGCGACCTCGCGGCCGTACTCCCTGCGCGCGAGCTCCTTGTAGGCCGCGATCTGCGCCTTCAGATCGTCCATGTCGTGGTTAGCGACGACAATGAACGCGACGTCGCAGTATTTCGCCGCGAAATGGCGCCCGCGCTCGGACCCGCCGGCGTTCATGAAGGGCGGGCGCGGCGACTGGATGGGCTTGGGAAGCAGCTGACCGCCGCCGATTCTGTAGAACTCGCCCTCGTAATCGAACAGCTCGTGTTCGGTCCACAGCCGGCGGATGATCTCGACCCATTCGACCGCCATGTCGTAGCGCCGGTCGTGATCGGGCACGTCGATGCCGAACAGCCGGAACTCGGGCTCGTTCCAGCCGGTCACCACGTTGAGGATGAAGCGCCCGCCGGAGATGTGGTCGATCGTCGTCGCCTGTTTCGCGGCCATCACCGGGTGCACGGTCGGCACGTGCGAGGTCGCGAAGATGGCGGAATTCCGGTTCACCCCGGCGATCCCGGCGGCCCAGGAATAGCACTCGAACCCGGCGCCGTTGAAATCGGTCGTCCCGCCGAAGCCACGCCAGCGTCCGACCGGGACCAGGGCTTCGTATTCCATCCTGTCGGCGAGCTCGGCGAGCGCCACCGTCGCCGGCCAGGTCGCCTCAAGCGTCCCGTCGATGGAAGAGATCGCGCAGCCATGCTTCAGGTTGGAGCAGAACGTCCCCATCTTCAGCCTGCGGTCGTTGAAGAGCGGGTTGGTCGCCGGAGGGTCGGCGAGAAGGCTGGGGATTTCGGGTTTCACGGCGCCTTCGCTCCGATCTATTCGGCGGCCTCGTCGACGCCGCCGACGGCCTCGTTGAGCCGCGGCATGACCTCGTTCGCCATCAGCTCCATCGACCGCCTCGAAAGCGCCTTGTCGACCCAGTCGTGGCCGGCATAGACCAGCGTGCCGAAATCGCCGACATGCTCGCGGAAGGCGAGGAGCCGGTCGACCACGCTGTCGACCGTGCCGGCGATGACCAGCCGGTCGGTCACGTAGTCGAGCGTCACCGCCTCGTCCGGCATCGACTGGTCGTGCTTGAAGAGGTTCGACCTCCCCGCGCTGATCAGCTTCTGCATCAGCTGCTTGTAATAGAAGCGGTAGGGGCTGTTCGCGTTCTCCAGCGCGTATTCGCGCGCCGTCCTCTCATCGTCCGCGACGAAGATGCTCTTCGCCACACGCCAGTCGGCGGGGTCGGCGACGCGGCCCACCCTCTCGCACCCCTCCACATATTTGGGCCAGTGGGTCCTGACCCATTCCGGCATCAGGAAATTGGCCGAGATCGAGGTCCAGCCGCGCGCCGCCGCCTCGGTCAGACCCTTGGAATAAGGCGCGACCACGGTGACCACGATGGGCGGGTGCGGCTTCTGGTAGGGGCCGACGATGACCCCCTGGCCGATCTCCTCGATCAGCGATTCCTCGGTGGTGACGTTCCAGTACTTGCCCTTGAGCCGATAGGGCGGGTCGGTCGACCAGATCGCGAGCACGTGGTCGATCGATTCCACGAACATCTCGTTCCGGTCCTGGTGCAGGATACCGAGCGCCTCGGCGTCGGATTTGAGCGCGCCGGGGCTGATGCCGAACAGGAACCGGCCTTCGAGGATGTTGTCGATCATCGCCACCTGCCCGGCGATGATCGCCGGGTGGTTGAGCGACATGTTCACCGTGCCGCTGCCGAGCACGATGTTCTTCGTGTCGTGCGCCAGGCTGGCGATGAACATCAGGCACGAGGTGACCGTCTCGGCCCGGTCGGTGACGTGCTCGCCGATGAACGCCTCGGCGAAGCCGAGCTTGTCCGCCAGCAGGATCGCCTCGCGGTCCTCCTTCAACGTCTCCGCGTAGTTCCGCGAAGGCGGATGCAGCGGCATGGTGAAGTAGCTGAGCTTCATCCGCCTTCCTTCGATACGCGGCCGGCGCCCCGGATCATTCGCTGGCGTGGGCGACGAACTTCTCGGGGATCGGATCGCCCCATTGCGAGTTGAGCCCCTCGTCGAAGGAGATCAAATTCGCCGGCGTGTCGCTGTTGAGCCGGTCGGAATCCGTCCAGTGCTCGTGCACCCGGCCCCAGGGATCCGCCCAGTAGTCGTAGACCTGGCTCCCCAGGACATGGCGGCCGAGACCCCAGAAATGCTCGTACTTGTCGAGGCTCCGAATGTGCTCGTGGCCCATGATCACGTCGTCGATGTCCTGGACCTCGAAGGCCATGTGGTTGAGCCCGGCCTTGGGTCCGTCGATATATAGGAAGACGTGGTGGTCGACATATTCCTTGCCTCTGTCGACCCGGTTGAAGGAGAGGATGATGTTGTCCTCCTCCCCGGCATAGACGTCGTCCGAGCAGACCAGCCCGAGGGTTTGGCGCACCCAGGCGATCGATTTCTTGAGGTCGGGCGTCATCATCACCGCGTGGCCGATCCGCTTGACGTGAGAAGGCCCGCGGTCGATGCGGGTGAGTTCGCCCTTCCGCGCCAGCTTTGCGGGGCCCATGTTGAGCGCGAAGCGGGACACGTCGAGCGGCTCCAGCATCTCGATCCCGTGCACGATCTCGATGGTGTAGCCGTTGGGCTCGGTCAGCCGCACGCGTTTGCCGCCGCCGGGCTCGTCCATCTCCTCGACCGGCGAGGCGCCGTCGATCCGCGCGGCCTTCTCCAGCTCCTCCTCGCTGTCGACGTTGAAGGCAAGCGCGACGAAACCCGGTTCGCCGAGCTCGGTCACGTGGATATGGTGCTCCGGATCGGTGCCGCGCATGTAGAGCGCCGTCTTGGTGCGTTCGGCCCGCACCATGCCGAAATCGGTCAGAAACTCTTCCTGCTTGTCGAGGTCCGGAGACCGTATCCGGCCGTAAGCGACATCGGTGACCTTTATCATCGCTGCTCTCCCAATCGTCGATTTCCGGGATATTAGGAGCAGGGGCCGGATACCGAAAGGTCTATCGAGGCAAGTTTGATTTCGACCTGCCGTCCCTACCCGTCATGGTCGGCGAAGGCCGACCATCCACGTTTTGTTTTCTGTTCAGGCGCTGAAAAAAAACTCGTGGATGGTCGGCCTTCGCCGACCATGACGGAGCAAGGAGGCCGTTGGAATCATGGGTATTGCCTGCGGGCCTCGCCATGTATGGAATGGCGCGCGACCACGCTAGGGAGGACAAGATGGATCTCGGTCTCAAGGGGCGGAAGGCGGCGATCTCGGGCGCGAGCGACGGGCTGGGCTACGCGGCGGCGCTGGCGCTCGCCGACGAAGGCTGCGACGTCGCGATCTCGGCGCGCGGGCTGGAGCAGCTCGACAAGGCGGTCGCGGCGCTGGAGGCCAAGGGGGTCAATGCCGTCGGGATCGCCTGCGACATGTCGAACGAGGACGGCTGCGCGCAATTCGTCGCGGCGGCCGCCGAAGGGCTCGGCGGGATCGACATCCTGATCAACTGCGTCGGCGGCATGACCCCGGGGAACCTGGAGTCGCTCACCGGAGACAACTGGGACGAGATCGTCAACCGAAACCTGATGGCCTATGTCCACGCCACCAAGGCGGCGGTGCCTCATCTGGAGAAATCGGATGCGGGCCGCGTGCTCAACGTCTCCGGCATCTCGGGCAAGCAGCTGATGCCGGGCTCGTTCTCGACCGCGATCCCCAATGCCGGCATCAACGCGTTCACCAAGCTGATGGCGGGCGAGCTGGCGGCGAAGGGGATTCTGGTCAACAATCTCTGCCCCGGCATCGTCGACACCCCGCGCTGGACGCCGCGCCGCGAGGCGATGGGCAAGGTCCGGGGCGTCACCGGAGAAGAGGTCGAAAAGCAGTTCGCGGCCAACGCGATGCTCGGACGCTGGGGCCGGCCGGAGGAGATCGGCGACGTCGCGGCCTTCATGGTCTCGCCCCGGAACAGCTACATGACCGGGTCGACGGTTGAAGTCTGCGGCGGCTGGGGCAAGTATTTCTGATCGAACGAACGAGGGAGGATACGATGGCGGAACAAGCCGAAATGCCCGCGGTGGAGACCGCCGCGGAGCCCGCGCTCAGGCTCAACTTCCTGTCGCACGGCACGCTCGAATCGAAGAACCTGGAGAAGGCGCGCGATTTCTATACCGAGTTCCTCGGGCTCCAGGTCGTCCGCACCAGCCCGATCTCGCTCCTGATCCGGCTCGGCGGGCCCAACACGATCGCGGTGGTCGAGCAGAAGAGGCGCACCGAAGAGATGCCGCTGCTCAACCACAACGGACTCGACGTCGAGAGCCAGGAAGAGGTCGACGCGGCGCACGAAACCGTGGTCGCGGAAGCCGAAACCTGGGGCCTCCACCGCATCTCCCAGCCCAAGCTGCAGCACGGCACCTACAGCTTCTTCTTCTGGGACATGGACAACAATTGCTGGGAAATCCTGACCAACCCGCAGGGCGGCTACAGCTGGCTGTTCGAACAGGGCGACCTCACCGGCAAGGGCCACCTCGACAGGAAGTTCCAGCGACCCGGCATGCGCGACTGACCACGAAGAGCGTCGCGAACACCGCACGGGAGGCATCATGGCGACAGGCGCGCGCGAAGGCGCGAAACGGTATTCCATGCGCGTCGATTCGGGCGTCTTCGCGACGATGCGCGACGGCACGCGGATCGCGCTCCGCATTTACCGCCCGGAGCAAGAGGGCGAATACCCGGCGCTGTTCGCCGCCTCGCCCTATATGTACGCGACCGACGACATCCCGCATTCGCGCCTCTTCCTGTGGCGCGAGGTCGGGCCGGTCGAGTGGTACGTGGAGGAGCACGGCTACGTCTATGTCCACGCCGACGTCCGCGGTTCCGGCGATTCCGAGGGCGTCTACAACTTCCTCGATCGCGAAGAGCAACAGGACTGTTACGAGCTCGTCGAGTGGATCGCGCGCCAGGACTGGTGCGACGGCAATGTGGGCGGCATCGGCCAGTCCTACTACGCCTGGTCGCAATGGTTCATGGGCATCGTCAACCCGCCGAGCCTGAAATGCATCGCGCCCTATGACGGCGCCGTCGACCCCTATCGCGGGACCGCCTATCACGGCGGGATCTACTGCGATTTCATGGCCTGGTGGTACAACCTGGTGCGGGTCAACAACCTGCACCGCGCCGCCAGCGACCCGTCGGGCAAGGAGATGCCGCTCGACATCGCCTGGGAGTTCCAGCGCCGCCAGACCTACGACGACTGGTGGCGCGAACGCACGCCCTGGGAACGCCTCGGCGAGATCGAGGTTCCGGTGCTGTCGATCGGGCACTGGGGCAAGATGGGCCTCCATCTGCGCGGCAACATCCTGGGCTACGAGGAGGTCGAGGCGCCCAAGCGGCTGGTCGTCACCGGCGCCCGCGACGTGTTCGAGGCGCACGACTATTTCGACCGGGTGGAATACCACGAGGCCGAGCTGCTGCCCTTCTACGACCGTTACCTGAAGGGGAAGGAGAACGGTTACGAGGATCAGGCGCCGGTCAAGCTCTACGTGCGCGGCGCGGAAGCGTATCGCGAGGAAGCGGAATGGCCGCTCCCCCGCGCCGAGATGACGCCGTTCCATCTCGCCGCCGGGCCGTCGGGAAGCCTCGCCTCGCTCAATGACGGACGGCTCACGGCGGACGCGCCGGCGGCCGACGGCGGGGAGACGGGCTACGCCTATCCCGATCCCGGCTGGAAGCTCGGCACGGTCGCGATGGGCCCACGGGGGCCCGACCCGATCCGCCGCGTGCTCACCTTCGTCACCGATCCGATGGAGGAGGATCTCGAGGCCACCGGGCCGGTCGTCCTCGAGCTCTACGCCTCCTCGACCGCGACCGACACCGACTTCGTCGTCAGGATCGCCGACCAGCTCCCGCAATCCGACGAGGACCGCGAGGCCGGGCTCCAGCCGATGTCGGTCAATGTGTCGAAGGGCTGGCTCCGGGCGTCCCACCGCGCGAAGGACGAGGCGCGGAGCGCGCCGCACCGGCCGGTCTACACCCACACCGATCCCGAGCCGATCGAGCCCGGAAAAATCTACCGCTACGAGATCGAGGTGATGCCGTTCTCCAACGTCTTCCGGAAGGGACACCGCATCCGGCTTGAGATCGTCAACGGGGATTCGCCGCTCACCGACTCGATCTTCACCCACCAGTATCTCTGGTACAAGGTCGGCACAGACACGGTCCACCACGACGCCGAGCGCCCCTCGCGGCTATGGCTGCCGGTGGTGCCGGACGGCGGGAAGGGAGCCGGAACGCCATGATCGCGCTCTACCACAACAACATGTCGACCTGTGCGCAGAAGGTCCGCTACGTCCTGGCCGAGAAGGAGCTGGAATGGGAGAGCGTCGAGCTCAACCTGAGGAAGGGCGACCAGCACACGGAACACTACCTGAAGCTGAACCCCGCCGGCGTCGTTCCGACCCTGGTCAACGGCGACGCGACGATCGTCGAATCGGGGGTCATCTGCGAGTACCTGGAAGACCAGTTCCCGGCCCCGCGAATGAGGCCCGAGACGGCCGAGCGGATTGCCGGAATGAGGCTGTGGATCAAGTACATCGACGAAACCGTCCATGCCCAGGCCGGCGTCATCAGCACGGCGATCGCCTTCCGGTTCCAGCATCTGGCGAACGGAGAGGACGCCGTGAGGGCGAGGATCGAGGCGGTCCCGGACGAACGGAAGAGGGCGAGGATGCGTTCGCTCATCTTCGAGGGCATCGAATCGCCGCTCTTTCCCGGCGGCGTCCAGGCGTTCGCCGAAATGCTGCGCCGGATGGAGGCCGCGCTCGAAGGGAGCGCCTTCCTCTCGGCGGACAACCGGACCGTCGCCGACGCGGTCTGCCTCCCCTATGTCGTGCGCCTGGAGCATCTGCAACTGGCGTGGCTGTGGGACGGCCTTCCCCGGGTCGCGGACTGGTACGGACGCATGAAGGAAACGCCGTCCTTCGTTACAGCCTTCAAGGACTGGGAAGACCCGGACTATCTCACCCTCATGGAGGCCAGGGGCACCGAGTACCGTCCCAAGGCCGAGGCGGCGCTGGCCGGGTAGGGCCTGTTGGGTTCGCTTGGAAGCGTTCGCGCCGCTGCTCTTCCCGTCATGGTCGGCGAAGACCAACCATCCACGAGTTTTTTCTGCGGTCGAAGCGACACGGCAGCGATGTCCCGTCCCGCGTCCCCCTCTTTCGTCATGCCCGGACTTGTTCCGGGCATCCACGTCCGTCCGCCGCTTCGCCCGCTCCCGGCTCCCACCGCGATGCCGCAAGACGTGGATACCCGGAACAAGTCCGGGCATGACGGCGGGAGGGATGCCGGCGAGCCGAAATCCGGGTCTCGGGTCGCGCGATCCTTTGGAAACCCGCTCGGACCCATGCCTTTCGCCCGGTCCGCAAACATTAAACCGGACCGCAGTGGACTCGTTCCGGGCATGACGGGGGAAATCCGGGACTATTCCCCTGCCCGCCACACCACCGGGAACAACTCGTCGTCGGCGGGAAGCGCGCCGACCTCCAGCTCCGCCTCGGCGGCGCCGGGGATGTTGAACTGGGTGCGGGGGCCGTACCAGGTTATGTCGCCGCCGAAAAACCGGCACGACAGCGCCACCCTGCGGACCGCGTCGGACGGGTTGCCGCCCGCGCCGTGCACCGCGAGCGGATGGTGGACGATGCAGTCGCCGGCCTCCATGTCCCAGGAGAGGAACCGGTAGGCGGGGTTGTCGAACTCCTTGTGAAACGGCGGGCAGTCCGGAAAGGCCTCGGCCTCGGCGAGCGCGAAGCCCGCGCGCGGCACCGCGGGGACCGGACGGTACATCCCGTCCCATCCGTGCGAGCCCGCGACATAGACCAGCCCGCTGGTCTCCCGCGTTACCGGCGTCAGCGCGAGCCAGACCGAGGCCACGTGGTTGCCCGCCAGAGGCCAGAACGGCAAATCGTGGTGCCAGGCCGTGGGCATCCGCGTGCCGGGATCCTTGACGAAGAGCTGGTCGTAGAAGAACCGCACTTCGTCGAGCCCCATCAGCCGCGCCGCGATCTCCCGCGCGGGCGAATGCTTCACGAACTCCATGAACGCCGGGTTGCCGCGCGCCATGTGGGAATTGGCGATGACCTTGCCCGGCTCGTCGTCGCCGCTCGCCAGCGCGGTGCCGGCGGGGTTTTCCAGGTTGGCCTCGACCGCGGACCGCATACGGTCGATCCAGTCCCGGTCGAACTGTCCCCGGATGCACACCGCGCCGTCGGCGGCGTAGGCGCGGATATCGTCCTCGGTAATCGGGCTCAACGGTGTACGGTTCATCGGACGGCTTCCCGCTGCTGCCGGTGCGGACCGCAGACTAACATCCGTGGGCTGGCAAAGGGGCCGGAACGGCTATACTCGTTCGCCTTTCGCACCGTCCGGCGGACAGGCCGGGCGCGGAACCGATGAGGTCGGCGACATGCGGCTTACCCAATACAGCGACTATTCGTTGAGGGCCCTGATCTATCTCGGCCTGAACGGCGGCCGGCGCTGCACCATCCGGGAGATCGCCGAGGCCTACGACATCTCGGAAAACCACCTGACCAAGGTGGTCCACCGGCTCGGCCGGGAGGGGTTCGTCGCGACGACGCGAGGCAGGAACGGCGGGCTGGAGCTCGCGATGCCGCCGGGCGAGATCAATCTCGGCACCGTGATCCGCGCGACCGAGGGCAATTTCGACGTGGTCGAATGCTTCGCGGACGGCGAAAAGAACGCCTGCCCGATATCGGGGCCGTGCGTGCTGACGCACGTCCTGGAGACGGCGCTGGATGCATTCTTCGACGTGCTGGACCGTCACACGCTCCAGGACCTGCTGCGGCCGAGGGATGCGCTGAGGATTATCTTCGCCGCCCAGCAAAAGCGGCGCGGGGCGCCGGAGGGAACGCTTCCCGGGTAGCGCGGGCGGACGCGCCCTACGACTCCCTCACCACGCGGAAGCCGAAATTACCCGGCATGGGCTTTACCGAGCAGCCGCCGCTGCCGATGTCGCGGACGAAGCTCGGCATCGGGCTCCGGTGCTCGCCCTGCAGGATCCGGACGCCGCAGTTCTTCCTGGAGACAATGCGGCCGCCCTCGACATGGGTCTGCACCCGGCAGCTGTCGGTCCACTCCCATACATTGTCCCGCGCGCCGAACACGCCGAACCCGTTGCCCTGGCCGGAACCGACCGGCTTGGTCTTCTTCGTCCGGCGCGGCGCCAGCACATAGGCCGAAGCCCAGGCCAGCCGGGGGTCGGTGAAGAGCGGCGGCGGCTTCTCGGGCGCCCCGGCCCCCGCGCGCGCGGCGTATTCCCATTCGTCCTCGGTGGGCAGGCGGTAGCGGTCGCCGGTCGCGTCCGACAGCCATTCGAGGTACTGGGCGGCATCGTCCCAGCTCACGTCGATGACCGGACGCCCGCCGCGCCCCCAGCCCCGGTCGTTCGGCCGGTGCGCGCAGCCGCCGGCCCGGTGGCAGTAATCCCACTGCGCGAAGGTGATCTCGAACCGCCCGATCGCGAAGGGCCGGTCGAAGACGACGCGCCGGGGCGCCGCACCCTCCCCGGCGGCCTCGACCGTCATCTCGCCGGCGGGGACCCGCACGAGCTCGGGCAGGTATTCCCCGGGAACCGGCGGACGAACCAGGCTCCCGGCGGCGAAGTACGACACGCCCGCGACTCCGGCCAGGACGACCGCCGCCGCGGCAACGCGTCTTCCAACTCTCGACATCGCGCGCGCCGGCGGGCGCACATCCGTCCCGTCCTTCGTCGTCATGCCCGGACGTGTTCCGGGCATCCGCGCCGCTCCGCCGCGAGACGGCGTCCGCCCTCCCCCGGCCCCTCCCGCAAGCGGGAGGGGGGAAGGCGAGCGGGAGCCGCCAGTCTCCCTCTCCCCCGCGGGGAGAGGGTCGGGGTGAGGGGGCCGAACCGTCCCGTGCGAACCGGGCGCACCCCTGTCAAGCTATCCATACAAGCCCCCTTCCAAGCGCCCTAGGCCGGGATCGGCCCGGGCTTGCTGACCTGGGTCATCAGGTCGTTGTCCCACGTGCCGTCGACGACGAAATGGGCCAGCGCGCCCAGCTGCACCGCCTCAATCAGGTTGTGCGACAGATACGCGTAGACCCCCGGCTGGCGGAAGGTGTAGAGCGCCGCGCCGGCCGAGCCGCCGCGGATGAACCAGGTCTCCAGCCCTTCCTCCGGCGGGTCGGCGAACGAGCCCGCCTCCCACACGTAGTCGCCGTGGCCGCCGATCAGATGCGGCCGCGAGTCGCGGTTGGCCTGGGAATGGATGATCATCACGCTCTCGCCGACCTTGGCCTTCATCGCGCCGTCGCCGGTGAGCGCGCCGACCTTGCCGTTCAGCACGACATGGGTCGGGGTCAGGGTGGCCATCACCGCGAAGGTGTCCTCCATCGCCGCGGCGTGCGTCTCGTACTTCCTGTAGTTCCCCTCGGCGTCGCGGGGCACGTAGAAGTCCTGCTCGCCGACGTAATACACCCGGTCGTAGCGGAGAGCCTTGCCGGCGCGGTCCTTGATCCCGCCCTTCGGCAGCACCATCACCGCCCCGTTCATGCCGGAGACGACGTGGTAGGGGATCATCAGCCCGCCCGGGGCGCAGTGATAGATGTAGGTGCCGGGCTTGGTCGCCTTCCAGCGCAGCACCACCTGCTGGCCCGGCTCGACCAGGGTGAGCCCGCCGCCGCCGAGCGCGCCGGTGGACGCGTGGAAGTCGATATTGTGGTCCATCACGTTCGACGCCGGGTTCTTCAGCGTCAACTCGATGTAGTCGCCCTCGTGGCAGATCATCAGCGGCCCCGGGATCGACCCGTTATAGGACAGCGCGTTGATCTCGGTGCCGTCGTCGTCGATGACCCGCTTCTCCTCGTGCACGACGAGCTCGACCTCGACGATCTTCGGGCTGCCCGAGTAGTTCTGGTCGTAGGCCGGCGCGAAAGGCGGCGCGACGAGCTTTTGCTTGACCCGCTTCATGCCCTTCATGTCGGACTTCATCGCGGCGTCGCTCTTGGCGGCCATCACGATGGGGCTCGCGGCCGCGACGGCGCCCAGCGTGCCGCCCGCCTTGAGAACCTGACGCCTGTTGAGCTTCTGCATGGCTGGTGACTCCTCTCTCCCGTTTCCGCATGGCCCGCAAACTCCATGCGCCGCGACACGGCGCACCCGACGCCCCGCGGGCATGGGGTATCTAAAGATGCATTCTGAATGAAGGTTTACGGGCGTCAAGCGGGAAAGGAGGGGAACGGGGCGGGACGTATCGCAATGCGCATCCTGTAAACCGCGTCATCCGAATCCGGCGGTCGTACAGGTCCGGCTCCGATCGGCGCCGAAAGAAAGACGGATCGTGATCGCCGACGATGACACGGGCGCGCCTTGGCGTCCCACGCGCGCCTGCCCACGCCCCTGTCAAACTATCCATATATTCCCCTATAGTAGCGGCGTTCAACGTGAGGAGCCCATGCGCCTCCCCGCTTTCAGGACGTTCCTCGTCTGCGCGCTGGTCGCTCTGGCGCCACCCGCGCTGGCGGCGGATGCCGTCGACCGGCGCGGCGACGGTCCGGCGGTGGGCACGTCGGTGGGACCGCTGGCCGCCGCGAAGGACCAGACGGGCGCGGCGCGGGACTTCCGGTCGCTGCGCGGCAAGAAGGGGCTGATCCTGCTCTTTTCGCGCTCCTTCGACTGGTGACCCTTCTGCAAGAACCAGGCGGTCGCCTGGAACCGGCATCTGGAAGAGGCAAAGGCGCTGGGATACGGGCTCGCCGCGGTCACCTATGACGGGGTGCCCGTGCTCGAACGCTTCGCCGGCCGCGCCGGGATCGGCTATCCCCTGCTCTCCGACCGGGGATCGAAGATCATCGAGGCGTTCGGCCTGCTCGATCCCGGCCCGGCCAGGTCGACCCCGTGGTACGGCATCGCCAGACCGACGATCGTGGTCATCGACGCCGGCGGCGCGGTGCGGCACCGCTTCTCGACGCAGGGCTACCGCGACCGGCCGGAGGCGGGCGCCGTGCTGGAGGCGATCCGCGACCGGGCCGGATCCTGACCCGGACGCGACCGTTCGCGCGGTCTAATTCGTTACCCATCGGTAGTGAATTTATGGCCCGGCCTGCATCGTTCCGGCGATCCGGCGGTTCGCGTTCCGCCGACCGGGCGTCCCGGCCGGCCGTCTCATCCTTCGGGGCAGGTTTTCCCGGCAAGCCCCCGGGCGCCGGTCCGAATCGGGCTCCCGCATCGCTTTCCGCGCTTCCGAAGGGGGCGTTTCGAAGAGCCGTCCCGTCCCCTGGGGACACGAAAATAGTCTCATATCGGGACAATGTTTCACGTGAAACAAAGGTCAACAATACTGACATATGTTTCACGTGAAACATTGGGAGCCCTGTCGAGGGCCGAACGACCTCCGCCGTGCGCCCCGCCCCGGAACGATTGCCCCTGTTCTCGCGGCGGAGCGCGGGTTAGCCTTCGCCAGCGATCCCACCCGGAGGGAAACATGGCGCAGCAACTCGACCGCTCGACCGAAGATCTCGGCAACATCGTCGCGCTCGAACACGTCAACGTGCAGATACCGGACCAGCGCCTGTCGACGCTGTTCTACGTCACCGGGCTCGGGCTCACCCGCGACCCCTATCTGATGACCAGCACCAACAACATGTGGGTCAATGTCGGGCGCAGCCAGTTCCATCTGCCGACCGGCGAGCCGCAGCGCCTGCGCGGCACGGTCGGGCTGGTGATCCCCGATCTCGAAGGGCTGGTGCGGCGGCTCAAGAAGGTGAGCGATCAGCTCGAAGACACCGGGTTCGATTACACCCCGGCCAACGACCATGTGGACGCGACCAGCCCGTGGGGCAACCGCCTGCGGCTGCACGAGCCGGGCGAGCGCTTCGGGCGAATGCGCCTCGGCATGGCCTATGTCCGCCCCGACGTACCGGTGGGAAGCGCCGCCGGCATCGCGCGGTTTTACGACGAGATCATCGGCACCCGGGCGTCGGTCGGAGAGGAGGACGGCGCGCCGGCCGCGTTCGTCTCGGTGGGCCACAACCAGACGCTGGTTTTCCGCGAGACCGAAGCGCCGATCCCGGACTACGACAACCACCACATCCAGGTCTATGTCGCCGATTTTTCCGGCCCGTACGAACGGCTCATGGAGCGAGGCTTGGTCAGCCAGGAGGACGGGCAGCACCAGTACCGCTTCAAGGACATCGTCGATCTTGAGAGCGGCGAGGCGCTGTTCACGCTGGAGCACGAAGTGCGGTCGATGACGCACCCGCTCTTCGCGCGCCCGCTGGTCAACCGCAACCCCGACCACACCAACTGGAACTACGTCCTCGGCTACGAGAACGATCCGGCCGCGCTGCCGATCTGATCAGCGGATTTCCGAGACCCGCGACGCCACTTCGTCAGTCAGCCGGATCAGCGCTTCGACCAGACTCTTGTCGACATCGACCGCGCCCTCGTATTCGGCGAGGTTCCTTCTGGGATGCGCTTGGTCCAGCACGCGCCATTTCTCGCTCGGTAGACCAAGCGTGTGCTCAAGGCATTGGAAAACCAGGTAGCGGTTGTTCGCGCGATAGCCGGCGATCCGTAGCGCCGCCAAGGACAGGGCGTGCACGGCGTTGTACGCCAGATCGAACCGCGACTCGAGGCTGAGCTCCGGATTCTTCGCGTCCGCCAGCCGGACGATTCCCGAACGGACCAGCCCCGATACCTCGTCGGCGGTCGGCGGCTCCTCCTTCAGCATGCCGCTTGTCACAAGGTTGTCGAGGCGGTCATTCGTCATCGAGGCCCCCCGCCACGACGACATGCGGTCCTTGCAGAATCCGGGTCAGAAACCCGGCCCCGGCCCGGCGCCGCTCCCCGAATTCGACCGACGTGTAGACCGTCGGGTTCACCCGCCGGCCGAGCAGGTCTTCCACGGACGCCAAAACGATGTAGACCGCTTCCAGCGTCAGATCGTCGGAGACGAGCAGCAGATCGATGTCGCTCGCCGCCGTCTCCGTTCCCCGGGCGACGGATCCGAACAGCAGGGCCAGGACGAGCCTGTTGGCCAACGGTTCCAGCGCGCCGCGAACGACCTCTTCCAGGCCGATGGTCTTGCGGACGATGCCGCAAATCTCGTCGAAGAGAGGCGATTCGGGGTTCGCCCGGTAGTGCTTGCGGTTGCCGACGCGGGAGACCGAGGCGAGACCGCTTCCGGCGAGGCGAGCCAACTCCCGCTGCACCGCTCCGCGCCCCGAGCCCGCCAACGCGATGATCTCGGTGACATAGAATTCCCGGTCCGGCTGCCCGAAGAGCAGCGCGAGCACGCGTTGCTGCGTCGAGGTGAACAGCGCGTCGGCGAGTGTCGAGCCCTCTATACTCATAATGGGTATTATAGTACCCGAAATGGGTATATCAAGACTTTCGGTTCGGTCCAACCGATCCGATCAGCGAACTCGCAGGACGAGCTTGCCCCTGAGATGGCGGGCCGCGCTGGTCGCGAGCGCGGCGGCGGCGTCCTCGAGTGGGAAGGTCGTGACCTCCGGCACGGTGACGGCGCCCGCTTCGTACAGCTCGAGAATCCGCTCCAGATGCGGGCGGTCGCGGCCGACCCGGGGTCGTAGCGAGGTCACGTCGTCGCGCGGCGGTTCCGGCGGGGTCGAGCCGGAGGCGATGAACGCCGCGCGGCCGCCCGACTTCAGCACCGCGAAGGAACGCTCCGTCACCTCGCCGCCGACGGTGTCGAACACCGCGTCGCAGTCCGAAACGGCCTCCGTGAAGTCCACCGCGTTGTAGTCGACGACCTCGTCCGCGCCGAGACCTCGAACATAGTCCATATTGCCCGCGCTGCATGTCGCGACCACATGCGCGCCGATATGTTTGGCGAGCTGGATCCCGAACCCGGCGACCCCGCCGGCGCCGCCCTGGATCAGGATTTTCTCGCCCGGCCGGAGCTCCAGCGTGTCCTCGATCGAGACCGCCGCCGTGAGCCCGATCAGCGAGAGCGCGGCGGCATCCACATGGGAGACCCCGTCCGGCTTGCTCGCGCAGAGCGCCGATTTCATCGCGATCTTTTCCGCGTAAGTGCCCTCCTGGCCCGGCGCGCAGACCCCGAACACCGCATCGCCCGGCGCGAACTCGTCCGCCCCTTCGCCGGGCGCGGCGACCGTGCCCGAAAAATCGCGCCCCAGCACATAGGGGAAGTCCGCGATCTGGCTGTAACGGCCCGCGAGCACCTTCCAGTCGGCGCCGTTCACGGTGGCGGCATGGATGTCGACCACGATCTCGCCCGGTCCCGGCGACGGGTCCGAAAGGTCGCCGTATCGCAGGACCTCGGGTCCGCCATGCCGTTCGAAATAGACCGCTTTCATCCTCTCCCCCGCTTTCCAGCCCCGGCCGCGCGCGAGTGTATCCGGAACGCGCGCCGTGTCACGCCGCCCTTCGATAGGGGCTTATATCGATTACTTGACGCGCGGGAGGTGACAGTCGTTCCGCGAAGCGTCGGGGCGCATCCGGTTCGCACGGGACCGTTCCTTTCCCGTCATGGTCGGCGGAGGCCGACCATCCACGAGTTTTTTCAGGCGCTGGAAACAAAAAAACGTGGATGGTCGGCCTCCGCCGACCATGACGAGGGGGGATCCTTCTCCTGTCGCGACGGGGCGGCGTTCCGGTTGCCGGACCGCGCCCGCCTACCACACGTCAAGTAAGGCATATAAGCCCCCTTCGATACGCGGCTGCGCCGCTACTCAGGGTGAGGGAAAACTGAAACAGACCTCATCCCGAGTAGGCGCGTCAGCGCCGTATCGAGGGACGGGACGCCGCCCGCTACCCGCTTGCGGCCTTGCGCTCGGCCTCGGACCTCAGCTCGGGGTCGAAATAGCCGTCGAGGAAGGTGTTGAGGTAGTCCAGCATCGCCGGGTCCATCACCCGGTCCGGCACCGGGTCGCGGCCGAAATGGCCGTATTTGTCATCGCCGCGGACCAGCATCGCCGGGAAGCGCCCGAGGCTCGGGCGCACATGCGGCGGGCAGTAGACGAACAGCACGCCGATACGCCGGTCGTCGGTGGTGTTGGGCTTCGACGAGTGCGCGGTGCGGAAATGGTGGATCGTCGCCTCGCCCGCCCGGACCTCGGCGTCGACCACGCCGGTCTCGTCGAATTCCGGGATCATCTGTCCCCGCGCCAGCAGATTGTCCTGGGCCCATGTCTCGGTGTGGTCCATCTCGTCCCTGAGATGGGATCCGGGCTTGTAGCGGAGGCAGCCATGCCTGACCAACGAGTCGGTGAGCCCGATCCATGCGCCCCAGACCTCCAGCGGCTCGTAGCCGAAATAGGCCGAATCCTGGTGCCAGGTCGTGAAGGAGGGATCGTTCCCGTTCTTCACCCAGACCGCCGAGCTGGTCAGCAGAATGTCGGGGCCGATGAGCCTCTCGATGGCGTCGAGAAGGGCCGGGGTGGTGCCCAGCTCCACCATCCACGGGAACAGCACATGCGGCTTGACCATCAGCTTGCGCGGCCCGCGATGGGCATGGTCGCGCTCGTATTCCTCCAACCGGTCGAGATAGTGGCGCGCCTTTTCCGGGCTCAGCACCGGCACCGGGAACACGAACCCGTCGCGCCGCGCGCTTTCCACCCGGTCGTCAGTCAGGATTTCCGCCATGGCTTTTCCCCACCTTTCGGCTGTGAAAGGATCATATCGCGAGAACGGAGACCGAGCCATGCCGCTGACCCCGCAACGGATCGAGAAGTATCGCCGGGACGGCTACGTCTTTCCCGTGCCGGTCCTGGAGCCGCACGAAATTCCGCCGCTCCGCGCCCGGCTGCAGGCAATCGAGGCGGAAAACGGCGGCCGGCTGAAGAGCAGTCAGCGCAACAAGTCCCATCTCCTGTTCAAATGGCTCGACGACCTGATCCGCGACCCCCGGATCCTCGATCCCGTGGAGCGGCTCATCGGCCCCGACATCCTGTGCTGGAACACGATCTTCTGGATCAAGGACGCGGGCTCGCGGAGCTTCGTCTCATGGCACCAGGACTCGCGCTATTGGGGGCTTTCGAGCGAGAAGGTGGTGAGCGCCTGGCTCGCGCTGTCCCCGGCGAGCATCCGGGCCGGCTGCATGCGGGTGATGCCGGGCACCCATATCGGCGACACCCTGGACCACCGCGACACCTATCATGAAGACAACATGCTGACGCGGGGCCAGGAGATCGTCGACGGCGTCGACGACGCGGCGGCCGTCCACATGCCGCTCGAAGCCGGCCAGATGTCGCTCCACAGCTACCGGCTCGCGCACGCGTCGGGGCCGAACCTGTCGGACGACCGGCGGATCGGGGTCTCGATGCATTTCATGCCGCCCGACACGGCGCAGGTCGTGGGCGACTGGGACAGCGCGGCGCTGGTGCGAGGCTCCGACCCGTACGGCTATTTCGAGCACACCCCGGTTCCCGAACGGGATTTCGACGAAACCGCCGTCGCGTTCCATGCGCGCGCCACGCGTGCGGTCGCCGACGTGCTCTACGCCGACGCGGAGCGCAACACGGCGAAGGTGTAGCGTTCGGGGCTTATATACGTGACCTGACGGGAGGTCGGCCGGCGCGGATCGGCGCCGCGAAAACCGCCCCGTCGCGACGGGCGCAGGATCCATCCCGCCCCGGCCTCTCCCCTACCGCGTCATGCCCGGACTTGTTCCACTGCTGTCCGGTCGAGCTTTCATGGGCTGGATGCGGGGCTAGAGTACCAGCGGATTTCCGGCGGATCGGTCGACCCCGGACACGAATTGCGGCACGCCTGCGTCTCCCGTCCCTGTCCCCGATGGCGCACCGGTTTCCCCCACACGTCATGCCCGGACTTGTTCCGGGCATCCACGTCTTGCGGCATCGCGGTGCGAGCCGGGAGCGGACGAAGCGGCGGAGGGACGTGGATACCCGGAACAAGTCCGGGCATGACGGGATGGCGGCTCAATCTGAAACGGACGGGCTCTAACGCTTACGTCCTCGCCGTCATTCCGTCGGCGAGCGACTGGGCGTAGGCGCGCCACGCCGGAATGGCTCCCGAGAGCGCGCCCGCGGCGACCGCCAGCGCCAGAAACAGGAACTCCCGCGCGGTCGGCGGGGCGACCGGCAAGTGGAGCCCGTAGGAAGCGCTCACCATCGGCTGGGCGATCGCCAGCGCGGCATAGAAGATCCCGAGCCCCACCGCGATACCGGCGATCGTCAGCGCGGTTGCTTCGGCGACAAGGAGCCCGAAGACATGCGCCGGGCGCGCGCCGGCCGAGCGCAGGATCGCCATCTCGCGCCGGCGTTCGCCGAGTCCCGCCAGCATCGTTGCCATCATGCAGAGAAGCCCGGTCGCGACGACGAACACGGAGATCGCCGAGAGCGCGGCCTCCGCCGTTCCCATCAGGTCCCAGAGCTCCTGCAGCGCGACGCCGGGGAGGATCGCGAGCAGCGGTTCGGGCCTGTACTCGTTGATACGCCTCTGCAGCCCGAACACCGCGAGACGCGACTTGAGCCCCACCAGGAAGGCGGTGATCGACTTCGGCGCGAGGTCCATTTTCCGCACCGCCTCCGCGCCGACCGCGAGACCCGGTATCGGCGCGCCGTGCCGCCAGTCGACGTGGATCGCCTCGATCCCTTCGAGGCTGACATGGACGGTCCGGTCGACCGGCGTTCCGGTTCGGGCCAGAATCCCGGCAACGCGGAACGGCTTGTCCGCGTGATCGGAGATGCCCGCCGCGCCCAGCCCGTGGCTTACCACGATGGGATCGCCCGACCGGTAGCCCAGCCTGTCGGCGACTTCGGCGCCCAGCACCGCGTCGAAAACATCGTCGAACGCAGCGCCCGAGGCGAAGGAAAGCCGGGTTCGCCGCCCGTAGCGGTAGTGCTCGAAATAGCCGCGATCGGTGCCAAGCACCCTGAAGCCGCGATGCGAATCGCCCAGCGAAAGGGGGATCGTCCAGGCGATCTCGGGCGACCGGGCAAGCGCCCGGTAGCTCTTCCACGAGATGTTGTTGGTCGCATTGCCGATGCGGAACACCGAATAGAGCAGCAGCGGCAGCGCGCCGCTCCTCGCGCCCACGACCAGGTCGGTGCCCGAGATGGTGTTGGCGAAGCTCGCCTTGGCCTCCATACGCACCCGTTCGACGCCGAGCAAGAGCGCGACGCTGAGCCCGATGGCGAAGACCGCCAGACCGGCGGTCGCCTTGCGGTTCAGCACGCTCCTGAGCGCGAGAGCGACGATCGGCAATTCAGCCCCCCGGCGTCGCGCGGTTGATCTCGGAAAGGGCGAGGCTGCGCCCGAAGGCCGGTTCGAGCCGCGCGTCGTGGCTTACGAAGACGAGCGTCGCGCCGGCCTTGTCGACCTCCTCCATGAGGAGGGCGAGAAACGCCTCCCTGACATCCGCGTCGAGGGCGGAGGTCGGTTCGTCGGCGATGACCAGTTCCGGCGTTCCGATCAAGGCCCGCGCGGCGGCGACGCGCTGTTGCTCGCCCTGGCTGAGCCGCGAGACCGGGCGGCCGGCCAGCCGTTCCGCATCGAGCCCCATATGCGCCAGCAGGCGGCGGGCTTCGTCCTCCGGACGCGCGCCGGCGCGCTCCCGGCGCCTCGCCGAGAACCGGCACGGCAGCAGCACGTTGTCGATCAGCGGCAGATAGGGGACGAGGTTGAACATCTGGAAAACGAAGCCGATATGGTCGGCGCGAAACGCGTCGCGCGCCCCGCCGCGCAGCGCGCCGATCTCCGTGCCCAGGATTGCGACCGTGCCGGCTTCGGGCTCGACTACACCGCCAAGCAGGTTGAGCAGCGTTGTCTTGCCGCCTCCGCTCGGCCCCCTGACGAACAGTTTCTCGCCGCTGTCGACGACGAGCTCGGGAATGTCGAGGACCAGGGGATCCCGGCGGCGCCAGCGGAAGCGAATATCGGCGAGGCGGATCATGCAGGCAGGGCGGGTCCCGGCCGGGGTCAGAAATCGAAGCGGTTCGAGCGCGGCTTCAGGGTCGCCGCGCGCTGGCCTCCGGGAAGGATAGCGCCGACCTCGACTTCCCGCATCGTACGAAACGTATCGAACAGCAGGACCTCCACGTCCTTCAGCAGTTCGGGCCGCGCGCAGCGGAACCGGTAATGGGCGTGAAACTCCGAATGCTCCTCTTCTTCCTCGTGCTTGTGCGCCTTCTTGCCGCCGGACTCCGCGAGCGGCGTTTCGACGTCCGCCTCCTCCAGCTTGCAGCCCGCGCCGGGCGTCAGGCGGAACAGGGAGTCTCCCTTCTTCAGGGCGGCGAGTGCGCTTTCCACCGCCGCGGTTTGCCTGGCCGTCTTCGGCATGCTCTCGAAACCGACGATGTCGTGGGCCGGCGATTCGAATTCGATTTCCACGACGTTTCCCTCGATCGCGAGATTGACCCGGCTCTCGCCGTGCACATGCGGCTTGTGTTCGCCCTCCGCCGCCCAGACGCCCCCGATAGCGGAGGCAAGACAGAACCCGATCCCGACGCAAAGTCGTTTCGCGAGCATTTCGACGTCTCCCCAGGACTGACCAAAGTAAACAATATTATAACATTACAGACTCCAGGGCGAAATCCGACCGGTCACGGTCGTACGCGGTCCCAGTATCCCCCTCACCCCGACCCTCTCCCCGCGGGGGAGAGGGAGACTCGTTCGCCGAGCGCTCATGCTTCCCCCCTCCCGCTTGCGGGAGGGGCCGGGGGAGGGCGTCGCTCGGGTCAGCGCTCGTAGGGTTCGATCCCGGTGCCGGCGAGGGAATAGCCGGTCATCAGCGATGCCTGGCCGTCGACATAGGAAAGCGACCTGGCGCTCCGTTCGACGCTCATCCGTCCGGTGATCCAGACCGGCGCGAATAGTTCGTTGACCACATAGGGTTCGTGCAGCCTGACGAACACCATCTGATTGGGCGGCGGCGGCGGGACGTGGATGCAGGCTCCGAAATAGGGGACAAGCAGGAACTCCTTCACCCCGACCCCGCTAAATTCCAACGGCAGCGCATAGCCCGGAATGCGCACGAGCTGCCCGTCGAGCCCGTCGTCGACCCGCTGGTTCAGCGCATCCACCGCCGCGCGGAAGCTTTCGTACTTCGCCACCAGAGCGTCGACGTCGAGACCCTGCCGCGCCAGCTCGCTCGTCATCTCGACCGCGATTTCGTATTCCTCGCCGACAGCCGAGATCTCGCCCCGCCGCTTCGCCGCGCGGGCCCAGGCGATCGTCTCGAGGTCGAGCCGCTGGTCGCCCGTCAGATCGGCAAGCGGATCCTCGATGGCCTCGCCGCCGGGCGCCAGGTCCCGCCAGGAGAGCTCGCGCGCCAACTCGCCCGCCGCCGGCGCGGAGAGGAGAAGGAACAGCGCGCAAATCGCGAAGATCGGCCGCATTGTCGGATTTCCGTTCCGGTCCGGGAAAGGCTAACCGCGACGCTTCTCCAGCACCGCCAGGATCGCGCGCACGATCCCGACATAGCCGGTGCAGCGGCACAGATTGCCCGAGAGCTCCAGCCTGACACGTTTCTCGTCCGCGTCCGGCAGCCTTCGCACGATGTCGCGCGCGGTGACCAGCATCCCCGGCGTGCAATAGCCGCATTGCAGGCCGTGGTTCTCGGTGAAGGCCTGGCGAAGATCCTCCATCGCGTCGTCGTCGTCGAAGCCCTCGATGGTGGTGACCGACGCGCCGTCGCAGCTCACCGCGTAGGTGATGCAGGAGCGCATCGGCTCGCCGTCGATCTCCAGCGTGCAGGCGCCGCAGACGCCGTGCTCGCAGCCGAGATGCGTGCCGGTCAGGCGCTGGCTGTCGCGCACGAAGTCGGCGAGGCTGGTTCGAGGCTCGACGCTCGCCGTCACCGGCTCGCCGTTGATGGTGAGGCTGATCTCGGTCATGACGCGAACGCTCCCTTGATCGCGCGGCTGAGCGCGACGGCATGGATCTGGGTGCCGTAGTCGTCGAACGCCGCGCCCTGGGCGGCGAGCGCCGCCTTGGCGTCCTCGATTTCGACATCGGCGCCGGCCCGGACCGCCTCCGCGAGCGCCGGGACATCGAGCGGCGCGCCGTCATTGGCGCCAAGGACGACGCTCGTGTAGTCGCGATCCGGGTCGTGGACGACGGCGCCGATCGAATCCGCGAACTCGCCCGGCTTGCGGCAGATCTTGTAGTAGCCCCATCTGGCCCCGGAAGAGAGCTTCGGGATACGGAGCGCGGTCACGATATCGGCGGGCTCCAGCGCGACCGTGAAGGCGGCGAGCTGGAATTCCGAGATCGGCACGATCCGCGCGCCGTCCGGCCCGTTGATCGCGACCTCGGCGCCGAGCGCGCGGAGCGCCGTCGGCCAGTCGGCCGCCGGGTCCGCATGGGCGATGCTGCCGCCGACGGTGCCCCGGTTGCGCACCGCGCGGTAGGCGATCTGTCCGGCGACGAAACGCATCATGCCGTTGGTGGTGTCGGGAATCTTGCCGTCCTCGATCGCCGCATGGGTGATCCCGGCCCCGACGACGAGGCGGTCGCCTTCGTCCCCGACTCCCTTGAGCGCATCGAGCCCGCGCACCTCGACCACCAGGTCCGGCTGGGCGAGGCGCAGGTTCATCATCGGACCGAGCGACATGCCGCCGCCGAGCGGCTTGTTGAACCCGTCCGTCGAGCCGAGAAGCCGGATCGCGCCGGCGACGTCGCCGGCGCGCGCGTAATCGAATTTGGCCGGTTTCATGCCGCCTCTCCTTGCGCCGCCGCGATCGCCGCGAGAACGCGCCTGGGCGATATCGGGGTTTCGTTGACTTCGGCTCCGTAGCGCCCGAGCGCATCGTTGACCGCGTTGCCGATCACCGCCGGGGTCGGGATGGTGCTGCCTTCGCCCATCCCCTTGATGCCGTGCTCCGTATGGGGCGAGGGCGTGACCATGTGGGCGAGGCGGAACGCCGGCACCTCCGCCGCGCCGGGCAGGTGGTAGTCCGCGAAGGTCGAGGCCAGCGGCTGGCCGAGCTCGTCGAACGGCGATTCCTCGTAGAGCGCCGTGCCGATGCCCTGCGCCGCGCCGCCATAGACCTGGCCCGCCACCACCATCGGGTTGACCATGGTTCCGCAATCCTCGACCACGATGTAGTCGAGCACCTCGACCGCCCCGGTATCCGGATCGACCGCGACGACCGCGGCATGGGTCGAGTAGGAAAACGTGCCGTGATCCGGTTCCGGGCGGTAGCCGACCACCGCCTCGACGCCGTCGGTATCGACATCGGCCGGCAGCTCTTCCGGGTTGATATACCAGACCCGGCCGATCTCGGAGAACGGCAGGTCTCCGCCGGGCCCCATCACGCGCCCGTCCGCGACGCCGATCTCGTCCGGGTCGCATTGCAGCAGATGCGCGCCGATCGTCTTCATCCGCTCGATCAGAACCTTGCAGGCGCGCGAGACCGCGCCGCCCGCCATGACGATGCTCCGCGAGGCGTAGGTGCCGGTCGAATACGGGGTGAGGCCGGTATCGCCGTGAATGACCGAGACCCGATCCGGATCGATACCCAGGACTTCGCTCGCCACCTGGGCGAGGGTGGTCTCCATCCCCTGGCCGTGCGACTGCACGCCCACTCTCAGCTCCAGCCCGCCGTCCGGCGTCAGCTTTGCGCCGGCCTGCTCGTAACCCGGCACCATCTGGACGCCCCAGCTCGCGAACACCGAGGTCCCGTGCGCGGCCTGCTCGACATAGCTGCCGAAACCGAGCCCGATCAGCCGCCCGTCGGGCTCGCCCCGGGCCTGGCGCTCGCGCACCGCGGCGATGTCGATCATCTGCGCGGCCCTGGCGACGGCCCCGGGGTGATCGCCCGAATCGAAGGTCTTTTTGGCGATGTTGGTGTAAGGCATGGCCGAGGGCGGGACCATGTTGATCATCCGGACCTCGTGCGGCTCGCGCCCGACCGCGCGCGCCACCGCGTCGACCAGCATCTCCATCGCGAAAGCGACGCCGGGCCGCGCCACGCCGCGATAGGGGACCAGCGGCGGCTTGTTGGTGACCACCGTCCAGGTCTTCACCCCATAGGCCTCGATCGCATAGGGGCCCGGCAGGTTGCCGCCCGCCATCGCCGCTTCCAGGCAGTTGGTGAAGGGATAGATCGAGTAGGCCCCGGCATCGACGGTGACCTCGCCTTCGAGGCCGAGGATCCTGCCGTCCGCATCGGCGTGCGCGGTCACGATGTAATGGTGCTCGCGGCAATTGGCGTCCGCGATCAGGTGCTCGCGCCGGTCCGATATCCATCGCGCCGGGCGGCCGTACTTCATCGCGTACCAGCAGGCGACGAGTTCCTCCGGCTGGACATAGGTCTTGAGCCCGAACCCGCCGCCCACGTCGGGGGCGATGACCCGCACCTGGCGCTGCTCCAGCCCGAGGAACGTGGCGAGGCCGGCGCGGATCAGATGCGGCACCTGGGTCGCGGTGTGGACGATCAGCTGGTCCATCCGCGCGTTCCACTCGGCCAGCACCGCGCGGCCTTCCATCGGGACCATCGCCTGGCGGCTCATGCGGAACTCGCGGGTCACGGAATGCGCGGCGCGCGCCTTGACCGGGTCCATGTCCCCGTCGACGCGGGTGCTCAGCGCGATGTTGTCGCCCCACGAATCGTGGACCAGCGGCGCGCCCGGCTTGCGCGCCGCCAGCATGTCGACCGCCGGGTCGAGCTCCTCGTAGTCGACCTCGACCGCCTGGGCGAGATCCTCGGCTTCCGCCCGCGTCCGGCCGACGCAGGCCGCGACCGTCTCGCCGACGAAGCGTACCTTGGTCGTCGCGAGCGCCGGGAAGTCGGAGGGCTTGTATCCGGGCAGCTTGGACGGCGCGCGCATCGGCTGGACGCCGTCCAGGTCGTCCGCCGCGAACACCCGGTTCTCCGCCCCTTCCGGCTTGACGATCGAGCGGATGCGGCCATGCGCCACCGGGCTCCTGACGAAGGCGAGCGCCACCTCGTTGGCGGCGGCGATATCGGCGACGTAGTTGCCGCGCCCGGCGAGAAAGCGCCGGTCTTCCTTGCGCAACACGCTCGCGCCGATTCCCGTATCGCTCATTGCGGCCCCCCCTTTTGCCGATGCGGCATGATTCACGGCGGGCAAAGGCCCGTCAACGCCGCGCGCTCCCCCGCCGGGTCGCCACCGGCGAGGAGCCGGTGGACACACCCCGCCACCCGTCGGCTCGACCGAGCACGGCGAGCAGAGAAATCCCGCGTTAAGCGGATGGAGATTTCTCCGCTCCGCCGTCCCACGGACGGCTCCGGTCGAAATGACGCGTGGCGGGGGGGGGCGATACGGAATGGGATCCCGGCTATACGGCGCCGCCGAATCGGAACACAAGCCGTGCAAGTTGTCCGTCGGCAGAGCCTCTGGGATAAGCAGACCGGGGTTTGTCGACAAATCGCCGAACTTGCCGGGAGCTGATGGGGGACTCAATTTATGCGGATCGTGGCTTGGAATTGCGCCAAGGCGATGCACAGGAAATTCGACGGGCTTCTGGCCCTGAAACCGGACATTGCAGTCATATCCGAGTGCGCCGAACCGGAAATTCTGTCGCGCAAATGCGACTTTCCAGTTTTCTCCGCCCCGCCGCTCTGGAGCGGAGGCAATCCGAACTGGACACCGGACAAGGGCCGGGATGGGTGGCTGAATTTTGGCCTAGCGGTTTTTTTCTTTAACGGCGCGGCCGGACATATTCATGGTCGGTTCAACTGCGGTCTGTACTCGATTCTCCCGGTAGAGGTTACAGCGCCGCGGCGCTTCAACCTGCTCGCGGTTTGCGCACCTACCGGATTGAGCAAGGCGGACCCCGGGCCGGTGCGCAGGGCGCTGGAATTTTATCGTCGATTCCTTACCGAAGAAGATGGCGTCGTCGCGGGCGACTTCAACAACAACGTCAATTTCGAAGCGCCCGGCCGAACGAGCAACCACTCGAATGTGTCCAACACCCTCGAACGCTACCGTCTGATCAGCGCGTATCACGCGAAGACTGGCGAGGACTACGGCGCTGAATCCGAGCCGACTCATTATCATCAGTGGAACTACCGCAAGAGGTTTCACATAGACTTCATCTACATGCCCCGTGCATGGACGGAGCGGGATTTCAGCCTGGACGTCGGCTCATTCGAGGACTGGACGGGTGCCGGATTGAGCGATCACGCGCCGCTGACGCTCGACATCGGCAGCGCCTGATCGCACTCGGTCTTCCGGCAGCTGCGCCGAACAGGAGCGCTTCGTTGCGGCACCTCCGATTTGCCTATACACATCGCCCGGCACCAGCCTGGCCCGGGAGCGAAGCGTTATGGAATTCGGCTATTTCACCCTTTCGGACAACTACTATCCGGACAATCCGCGAAGCGCGAGCGACTTCGTGCTGGAAATCCGCGAGCAGGCGATTCTTGCCGACCGGCTGGGCTTTCACTCGGCCTGGATCGGAGAACATCACTTCGATCGGCTGGGGGTGAATTCGCGCCCCGACCTGGTGCTGGCGAGCATCGTCCCGGAGACCGAGCGCATCCGGCTCGCGCCGGCGGTCAACGTGCTGCCGATCCACCACCCGATCCACGTCGCGGAGTGCTGGGCGACGCTCGACCTGATCAGCGGCGGGCGGGTCGACTACGCCACCGGGCGCGGCTACGACCGGGCCGAATACGAGCCCTTCGGCGCGGACTTCATGGAGTCGAAGGAAATCTTCGACGAGGGGATCGACGTCGTTCTCAAGGCGTGGACCGAGCCCGGCATGTGGTCGCACAAGGGCACTTACTACGACATCCGGGACATGGAGATCACTCCCAAGCCGGTGCAGCAGCCGATCCCGGTCTATATCGCCTGCTTCTCCGGCACCAGCATGGAGATGGCGGCCAGGCGCGGGCTCAACATCATCTACGCCCCGTTCGCGGCCTCGATGATCTTCGGCGGGCTCGGCCCCGCGGTGGCGCAGTACCGCGAGGCTTGCGAGCAGGAGGGCAACAGGCCGGGCCGCGCCAAGTGCAGCTATTTCATCCACCTCGCCGATACCCCGGAGGAGGAGGATTTCGGCCGCCAGGCGATGATGGATTATTTCCGCTACTGCGTGCTGCGCGCCTTCCCGGACGACCCGTCCAAGATGCCGCCCACCATGCACTACTTCATGAAGATCAACGAGATCCTGCGCGGCATGACCAAGGAGACGTTGTCCGACAAGTCGATCCTGATCGGCAACGCGGATTCGGTGATCGAGACGCTGAAGCGCGTCGAGTCCGACGGGATCGACGAGGTCATCCTCTACTTCAATGTCGGGCGCAAGCCGCACGCGATGGTCAAGGACCAGATGCACAAGTTCATCGAGGAGGTCGCGCCGGCCTTCGAGGGGAGCCGCACACGCGCCGCGGCGGAATGACGATCCGGCCCGCCCTTCGATACGCCGCTTCGCGGCTACTCAGGGTGAGGGTTTCTTTTCTCCCTCCTCATCCCGAGTAGGCGCCGCAGGCGCCGTATCGAGGGACGCCTCGCCGCCCGGCTTGCTGCCTCTCGCCCGGCGTCTCTATGATCGCCGCCGGGAGGGGGCATGCGCGATCACAGCGTCGTCGTCGACGAATCCGGCACGCCGCGAGGCGTCGAATTCGCGGATACCTTCAACGTCTCGGTCGCGTTTCTCGACCGCCATCTGGAGCAGGGCAAGGGCGACAAGCCGCTCCTGGTCGCGCGCGGCGCCTCCTGGAGCTTTGCCCAAACCGCGGAACGGGTGAACCGGACCGCCAACGCCTTCAAGGCGCTCGGTATCGGGCGGGGCGACCGCGTCATGCTGTTCTGCAAGGACGGCCCCGGCTTCCATGACGGCTTCCTCGGCGCGGCGCGGATCGGCGCGGTGGCGATCCCCGTCAACTATTTCCTGCGGGCGGCCGATTACGCCTACATGCTCAAGGATTCCGGCGCCTGCGCCGTCATGGCCCATGCCGACATGTTCGGCGAGGTCGAGCCCGCGCTGGCCGAGGCGGGCGCGTCGGTCCGCCACCGCATCTGTGTCGATGAAGAGGCGCCCGGGTGGCTGGCGCACGAGGCGCTGCTGGCGGCCGCGGATCCCTGGTGCCCGCCCGAGCCCACGACGCCCCGGTCCGACTGCTTCTGGCTCTATTCGTCGGGCTCGACCGGGGATCCCAAGGCGTCGGTGCATCAGCACAAGGACCAGATCTACACCTCGGTTCTCTACGCCGAGGCCGTCGCGGGCATGACGGCGGACGACGTGCTGTTCTCGCCGCCCAAGATGTTCTTCGCCTACGGGCTCGGGAATTCCGTCTCCTTCCCGCTGTGGACCGGGGCGACGGCGGTCTATCTCGAAGGCCGCCCGACCGCGGAAAACACGCTCGACACCATTTCGGAGTTCAGGCCCAGCGTCTATTTCGGCGTGCCGACGCTCTATGCGATGCAGCTCGCGGCGATGGAAGCGGGGCACCCGGCGGATCTCTCCAGCCTGCGCTGGGCGGCGTCCGGCGGCGAGGCGCTGCCGGCCTCCGTGTTCGAGGACTGGAAGGCCCGGTCCGGCGTCGAGATCGTCGAATCCATCGGCTCCAGCGAGGCGCTGCACTTTTACACCGCCAACCCGCCGGGCGGGGTCAGGGCGGGCTCGCTCGGGACGATCGTCCCGGGCTACGAGGGCCGCATTGTCGGCGAGGACGGCGAGGACCTGCCCGACGGCGAGCCCGGCGAGTTCGTCGTCAGGGGCGAGAGCATCGCGACCTATTACTGGAACAAGCCCGAACGAACCGCGCGCGGCATGCGCGACGGAGGCTGGTTCCACACCGGGGATACCTGCTACCGCGACGCGGACGGCTATTACTATTTCTGCGGGCGCGACGACGACATGCTTAAGGTCGGCGGGATCTGGGTGGCGCCCTTCGAGGTCGAATCGGCGCTCGCCGCCCATCCGGGCGTACTCGAGGCCGCGGTGGTCGGCGCCGAGGACGAGAACGGATTAGTCAAGCCCAAGGCGTTCGTCGCGCTCAAGGAGTCCGGCGGGGCCGGCGGCGCAATGGAGGCCGAGCTCGTCGCCTTCGTCCGCGACCGGCTCGCCCCCTTCAAGTATCCGCGCTGGATCGAGTTCGTCGACGAGCTGCCCAAGACCGCGTCGGGCAAGATCCAGCGCTTCCGGCTGCGCGGCGCCTAGAGGAGGAACGAGATGGTCGATGCCTGGGGTTGGCGGATGAAGTTCGGTGTGGTCACGCCCTCGACCAACACCATCGTGCAGCCGCATTACGACGCGATGGCGCCCAAGGGGGTGACCAACCACATCTCGCGCATGCACATCCCGGACGACCCGGTCAATTCGGACGAGGATTTCGACGAGCTGATCCGGCGCATCGACGTCGCGCTGGAGGAATCGATCGACCGGGTGATGACCTGCCGGCCCGACCACCTGATCCTCGGCATTTCGGCGGAAAGCATCTGGGGCGGCGGGCTGGAGCCCGCGCGCAAGATCGAGCAACGCATCAAGACCCGCGCTGACACCGATATCGGCGTCACCCAGGCGGCCGACGCGCTGCCGGCGGCGCTGCGCGCCTTCGGCGACGGGATAAAGCGGATCGCCATCGTCTGCCCGTATTATCCCGTCGCCATCGGCCATCTCCAGGCGTTCGCGGACGAGACCGGTTTCGACCTCGTGCGCACCGAGTGCCTGGCCTGCGACAGCCCGGTCAACATCGCCCACATCACCGAGGACGAATTGCGCGAGGCGGTGCGGAAGGTCGACGGGCCCGACATCGACGCCATCGTCCAGTTCGGCGCCAACTTGCCGATGGCCTATGTCGCCGCCGAGGCGGAACGATGGCTCAGGAAGCCGGTGATCGCGGTGATGACCGCGACCTACTGGTACGCCTTGCGGCAGAACGGCATCGAGGAACGGAACCCGGCCTTCGGCCGCCTGATGACGGAGCACTGACCCCGGCACCGGCCGCCCTTCGATAGGGGCTTGTATGGATAGCTCGACAAGGGTGTGGGCAGGCTCTCGGGGGCGGTTCAGCCCCTCACCCCGACCCTCTCCCCGCGGGGGAGAGGGAGTTCCCTTGCCCGCTCCTCCTTACTTTCCCCCCTCCCGCTTGCGGGAGGGGCCGGGGGAGGGCGGACGCCGTCAAGCTATGGATATAAGCCCCCTTCGATACGCCGCTTCGCGGCTACTCAGGGTGAGGGTAAGGTAACGGGCGGAAAAGCTCTCCTCATCCCGAGTAGGCGCGTGAGGCCGTATCGAGGGACGCAGGCCCGGCATGTTTCCGACGGAGGACCGTCGCATGTTCCTGAAGAATTGCTGGTACGTCGCGGCCCAGCCCGAAGAAATCGGCCGGACGCCGTTCGCGCGGACGATCTGCGGCGAGCCCATCGTCTTCTGGCGCACCGAGGCGGGGGAGCCGGTCGCTTTCGAGGACCGCTGCTGCCACCGCCGGATGCCTTTGCGAAAAGGCGTGACGGTGGGCGACCGGCTGCGCTGCCACTATCACGGGCTCGAATTCGACCGGACCGGCGCCTGCCTCCGCGTGCCGGGACAAACCACCGTACCGCCCGATGCGCGGGTGCGCGCCTTTCCGGCGGTCGAGAAATACAACTGGATCTGGGTCTGGCTCGGCGACCCGGCCGAGGCGGACGAGGACCTGATCATCCCGTTCCCGTGGCGGGTAAGCCCGGACTGGGGCGACAAGGGCGCCTATTTCCACATCGCCGCCGATTACCGCCTCGTGGTCGACAACCTCTTGGACCAGTCGCATCTGGCTTTCGTCCACGCGACCACGATCGGCAATGCCGCGATCGCCGAGGACGCCAATATCCGGACGATCCGAACCGCGGACACGGTGACCGTGGCCCGCTGGATGGTCGGCCACCCGGCGCCTCCGACCTACCGGATGATGATGGGGTGGGACGAGGATTTCGTCGTCGACCGCTGGGCGATCAACGAGTTCCGCCCGCCCTGCGCGGTGCGCCTGCTGGTCGGCGCCGCGCCCGACGCCGCCGGGGGCAAGGATTTCGGTTTCGCGACCATCGACCATCCCGAGCCCGCGGGCGGTTTCGCGTTCCGCAACCTCAACTTCATCACGCCCGAGACCGAGACCAGCTGCCACTATTTCTGGTCGAACGCCTGCAACCTCAAGCCGATCACCGAGGAGCGGACGGATCTCCAATTCCGCCAGGTGCTCAAGGCCTTCCAGCAGGACTGGGAGGTGCTGGAGCTGCAGCAGGCGAACTGGGACGACCGGCCCGCGATAAGCACCAACGCGGATGCGGGTCCGATCGCCGCGCGGGCGCTGATCGACAGGTTCATCGCCGCCGAAGCCCTGCAAGACGCGGCGGAATAGGACGGCAACCCAAGAGGGAGGAAGCCATGCCGAAGCGGGAAGAGATCAACGTCGACTGGCCGTGGGCACGAAAATTTCCGTTTCACTCCGCCATCAAGGTCGGAGACACGGTCTGGGTCTCGGGCATCGTGGCCTGGGATCCCGACGGCAACATCGTCGGCGAGGACGACATGCTGGTGCAGACGCGCCAGACCTTCGCCAACATGAAGGAGGTTCTCGAAGCGGCCGGGGCGACGATGGACGACGTGGTCAAAATCCAGGCCTTCCTGACCGACATCGACCGCTACGCCGATTACTCCCGGGGCCGTTCGGAGGCGTTCATCGGCAACATGCCGGCCTCCACCGCCGTCACCTCGCCCAAGCTCCTCCAGGACGGGCTGCTGGTCGAGATCGAATGCGTCGCGGTGATCGGCAGCGGGTAGGGCGCTCAGAGTATTCCCAGCACCGCCTCGGGCGGCCGTCCCAGCGCGGCTTTGCCGCGGGAGACCACGATGGGGCGTTCAATCAGGATCGGGTTGGCCACCATCGCGGCGATCAGGGCCTCGCGGGTCAGGTTCTCGCCGTCGAGGCCGTTTTCCTTGTAGGGCGCTTCCTTCTTCCGCATCAGGTCGCGGGGCTCAAGGCCCAGCTCGGTCAGCAGGCGGTCGAGCGTTGCGGCGTCCGGCGGGGTCTTGAGGTACTCGACGATCTCGGGCGCGACGCCGCGCTCCTCCAGGAGCTTGAGCGTGGCGCGCGACTTGCTGCAACGAGGGTTGTGGTAGATCGTGACGGCCATTTCGGTCTCTCGGTCTTCGGTCGGATTCAGGCGGCGAGGCGGTCCGGGCTCTCGACCAGCCGCAATGCCTGGCGGAGCAGCGCGGCGGTGGCGCCCGGGCGGCGCGCACCCTCGCTCAGCGTCCGGCGCCAGGCGCGCGCGCCGGGCACGCCCTGGTAGAGGCCCAGCACGTGGCGCGTCATCCGCCAGAGCGGCACGCCCTTGGCGAGTTGGGCATCCACGTAGTCGGCGTAAGCCCTGATAGCCGCGGCGCGGTCGGGGAACGCGGTGCCGTGCAGCGCGGCCTCGATCCCGGCCAGCAGGAACGGGTTGTCGTAGGCCGCGCGGCCGAGCATGACGCCGTCGACAGGGCCGATCTGTTCCAGCGCCGTATCCGCCGTCGTGAAGCCGCCGTTGATGACCACGGTCAGATCCGGGCGCTCGCGCTTGAGCCGGTGGACGAATTCGTAGCGGAGCGGCGGGATCTCGCGGTTCTCCTTGGGGCTGAGGCCGGACAGGAGCGCTTTCCGCGCATGCACGATGAACACGCGGACCCCGGTCCCCGCGATGCGGTCGACAAAGCCCGCGAAATGGTCGTAGCCGTCGCGGTCGTCCACGCCGATCCGGATCTTGACCGTGACCGGCAGCGCGGTCGCCGCCCGCATCGCCGCCATGCAATCGGCGACGAGCGCCGGCTCCAGCATCAGCCGGGCGCCGAACCCGCCCTGGCTCACCCGCTCGCTGGGGCAGCCGAGGTTGAGGTCGATCTCGTCGTAGCCCCACGCCTCGCCGAGCGCGGCGCAGCGGGCGAGTTCCGCCGGATCGCTGCCGCCGACCTGGAGCGCGACGGGGCGCTCCGCCGGGTCGAAGCCCAGGAACCGCTCGCGGACGCCGTGCAGGATCGCGCCGGCCGGCATCATCTCGGTATAGAGCAGCGTCCGGGGCGCCAGCAGCCGCAGGAACCAACGGCAATGCCGGTCCGTCCGGTCCATCATCGGCGCCACCGAGAGCCGCCGGTCCAGGGTGTCCCGCAGGGTCGTCATGGGCGGCAATCTACGGCTTGTCCGTTTCGATTGGAACCGTGATCGCGGTCGCTTTCCCTTCCGTCATGGTCGGCGAAGGCCGACCATCCACGTTTTGTTTTTTTGCGCTTCCGTCGACACAGAAAAAAACTCATGGATGGTCGGCCTTCGCCGACCATGACGGGGGAGGATCCCCTATCCACTATCCCATTCCGACCGGACGGCCTCCTCCTGTTCTCCCGCGAGATGCCGTTCCCGCAGCCGGGCGAACGCCTCTTCCGGCATCAGCCGCGACAGCGCCCAGACCGCCATCGCGCGGACCAGCGGGGATGCGTCGCCGAGTCCGGCCTCGGCGCTGGCCGCGAGGCCGGGCTCGCCGCTGTTGCCGATCGCGATCAACACGTTGCGGACGAAGCGGTCGCGCCCAAGCCGCTTGACCGCCGATTTCGAAAAGAGCGTGCGAAAGGCCGCGTCGTCGAGCGCCGCAAGATCGGCGAGCCTCGGCGCGGTCAGCTCCATTCTCGGGTAGAGCGCGGGCTCCTTCGCGAGGCTCGCGAACTTGTTCCACGGGCACACCGCCAGACAGTCGTCGCAGCCGTAGATCCGGTTTCCCATGGCGGCGCGGAATTCCGGCGCGATGTGTCCCTTGTGCTCGATGGTCAGGTAGGAGATGCAGCGCGTGGCGTCGAGCCGGTAGGGTGCGGGGAAGGCGTCGGTCGGGCAGATGTCGAGGCAGCGCCGGCAGGAGCCGCAGCGGTCGGTCTCCGGCTCATCGGGCGCGAGCGCGAGCGTAGTCAGGATCTCGCCGAGGAACAGCCACGAGCCGAAGCGCCGGGACACCAGGTTGGTGTGCTTGCCCTGCCAGCCGACGCCGCCCCGCTGGGCGAGCGGCTTCTCCATCACCGGCGCGGTATCGACGAACAGCTTGACCTCGCAGCCGAGCGCTTCGTGCATCCAGCGCGCGACCACGCGGAGCTTCTTCTTCATCGCGTCGTGATAGTCGCGACCCTGCGCGTAGACCGAGACCGTGCCCCGGTCCCGCCGTTCGAGCGCGTCCAGCGGATCGGCGGACGGGCCGTAGTTCTGGGCCACGACGACCGCGGATTTCGCTTCCGGCCAGAGCCGCGCGATGTCGCCCCGCCGGTCCCTGTTGGCGGCGAGCCAGCCCATGTCCCCGTGGTGGCCGGCGCCGATGAAGCCCGCAAGGTCCCGCTTCGCCTCCTCGCCCAGTGCCGCGTCGCAGAACCCCACCGCGTCGAACCCCTCGGCGAGCGCGCGCTCGCGGATCCTCTCGCGGAGCTGAACGCCGGTCACGACGCGGCCTCCTCCCGTTCGATGCGGCCGGCGAATTCCGCCAGCGTCCCGGACTCTATGGCATCGCGCAGCCCAGCCATCAGGCGCTGGTAATGGTGGACGTTGTGGGTGGTCAGCAGGATGGGCCCGAGCATTTCCTTCGCCCGGAACAGATGGTGCAGATAGGCGCGGCTGTATCCGGCGCAGGCGGGGCAGCGGCAATCGGCGTCGACCGGCGCCGGGTCCTCGGCGTGGCGCGCGTTGCGGATGTTGATCGTGCCGGCGCCCGTGTAGCCGCGCCCGGTGCGCCCCGACCGGGTCGGGATCACGCAGTCGAACATGTCGATCCCGCGCCGGACGGCGCCCACGATGTCGGACGGCGTGCCGACGCCCATCAGGTAGCGCGGCGCATCGGCGGGCAGCGCCGGCACGGTCTCGTCGAGGACGCCGAAGGTGGTGTCCTGGCCTTCGCCTATGGCGAGCCCTCCAACCGCGTAGCCGTCGAAGCCGATGTCGATCAGCGCGCCCGCCGATTCGCGCCGGAGATCTCCGTGGACACCGCCCTGGACGATGCCGAACAGCCCGTGGCCGGGACGCTCGCGAAACGCCGCCTTCGAGCGCGCGGCCCAGCGCATCGAGAGCCGCATCGACCCCGCCGCCTCGTCGACGGTCGCGGGAAATTGCGTGCACTCGTCCAGCACCATGGTCACGTCGCTGCCGAGCCGATGCTGGATTTCGACCGCACGCTCGGGGCTCAGGCCGTGGCGCGTGCCGTCGATATGGGAGCGAAAGACGACGCCGTCCTCCCCGATGGTGCGGCGCCCGGCGAGCGACATCACCTGGTAGCCGCCGGAATCGGTGAGGATCGGCCCCTTCCAGTTCATGAAGCAATGGAGACCGCCCAGCCGCTCCACGGTCCCTTCGCCCGGGCGCAGCATAAGGTGATAGGTGTTGCCGAGGATCATCTCGGCGCCGGCATCGGCCACGGCTTCCGGCATCATGCCCTTGACCGTGCCGGCCGTTCCCACCGGCATGAAGGCGGGCGTCCGCACGGTTCCGTGGGCGGTTTCCAGCATCCCGGTTCGCGCCTCCCCGTCCCGCGCCAGGATCGAGAACGATACCGCCATCAGGCGCCCTCGGCACGGTGGAGGAACGTCGCGTCGCCGTAGGAATAGAACCTGTAGCCCGCTTCCGCGGCGTGCGCATAGGCCGTCCTCATCCGCTCCAGCCCCGAAAACGCGGCGACCAGCATGAACAGCGTCGAGCGCGGCAAATGGAAATTGGTCATCAGCGCATCGACGATGCGAAACCTGTAGCCCGGCACGATGAAGAGGCTCGTGTCGCCCCGGAACGCTTCGATCCGGCCGTTCTCGTCCGCCGCCGATTCGAGCAGGCGGAGCGACGTCGTCCCCACCGCCACCACGCGGCCGCCCCCATCCCGTCGACGCCGGATCGCATCGGCGGCTTCGGACGAAATCTCGCCCCATTCCGCGTGCATCCGATGGTCTTCGACCCGTTCGGCCTTGACCGGCAGGAAGGTCCCCGCACCGACATGGAGCGTGACGACAACGATCTCCACCCCGCGATCTTCGATCCGCTCCAACAGGCTTTCCGTCAGATGAAGTCCCGCGGTCGGTGCCGCGACCGCGCCGGGGGTCCTTGCATAGACGGTCTGGTAGTCGTCCCGGTCCCGCGTGTCCGCGCCAAGCGGCCGCTCGATGTAGGGCGGAAGAGGGGTCTCCCCGTGCGCCTCCAGCGCCGCGAGAACGTCGGTTCCCGGCGGGAAGCGGAGCCGGACCTCGCCGCCTTCGGCGCGCTCGACGACCCAGGCCCGGAAGGCGTCCGATATCTCGATGACATCGCCTGGGCGAAGCCGACGGGCCGGCCGGGCGAGCGCGCTCCACGTCTCGCCTTGCGGGGCGCGGTCGAGGGGGCGCAGCAGCGTTGCCTCCACGCGCGCCCGCCCGCGCGTGCCGGAGATTCGGGCGGGGACGACCTTCGTGTCGTTGATTACCAGCGCATCGCCGGATCGCAGGAGCGCCGGCAGGTCGGCGACGGTCCGGTCACGGAGGGAGGTGTCGACCTCCAGCAGCCTCGCCGCTTCGCGCGGCACGGCCGGCCGGTCGGCGATTGCGCCGTCGGGCAGGTCGAAGTCGAAGTCTCCGGTCTTCAACCCGCCGGTCATTCGTCCCCGGTTCCGGCCTCCCAGAGTTCCGCAACCTCGTCCGCGATGCGCTCGTAGGTCTCGTCGCGCGGCAGGATGAGGCGCCCGGACTCCTCCTCCTCGCGCGTCCGGTTGAGACTCCATTCGAGGACCGAGTCCCGCAGCTCCTCGTCGGTGAGAATGAAGCCGAGCAGCGTGTTCTGCACCTCGAGCGGCGGATCCTTGTCGCCCGTCTCGTCGAGAATCACCGCGCGGAAATAGACCACCGCATCCAGGATCAGCTGCGCTTCTTCTTTGCTCCACTGGCGCATCGGCTCGAAATTCTGGGCCCGGAGCTCGGCGATCTGAGCGCGCGTGATGGTGCCGGGATTGCCGAAGCGCGGCATGGTCTTCTGGTCCCCCGGCGGCGGCGCGGCGCCCTCCGATGACGGAGCGCCCTGCCGTGCGGCCATCTGGCGGCGTGCCCGCGCATAAGCCGCCCGGCGCATCAACAGCCAGATGACAAGTCCCACCGCAACGGCGATTAGTAAGCTGTCCACGAGCCTGCTCCTTCCGCTTCCCGACTTTCAGTCTTCGCCGGCGCCGATCACGCCGACCGCCTCGATCTCGATCACCGCCTCCGGCTTGAAGAGGTGCGAGACGCAAACCAGCGTCGAGCACGGGAAGTCGCCGGTGAAGAACTCCCGCCGCGCGCGCCAGATATCCGGCTGGTGGCGCATGTCGGTGGTGAACATGGTGATCTTGGCGATATCGTTCATCTTGCCGCCCGCCGCCTCCATCAGCGACTGCATCTGGGCGAAGACGGTCTTCGCCTGGAGATAGGCGTCGCCCACGCCGATCACGTTCTGGTTTTCGTCCCAGGAGAGCAGCCCGGAGATGAACACCTGATCGCCAACCTTCTTGCAGTTGGAAAGCGATTCCGGGCCGAGCTCCGGCGCGATCGGGCTCCTGATACGTTCGAATTTCATAGTCGTTTCCCCGTTTCGGGCGGCGGTCATTCCACCGCGACCGGCGTGCCGTCGGGCCGCAGGTAATCCTGCCAGCGGTGCGCGGCGGCGAACCCCAACTCGTCGCGGGCGCGCGCGACGTCGAGCCCGCCCCAGCACCCCGTCATGCCGTCCCGGATCGGCGTGCCCGGAAAATACCTGCGGACCAGCTCCTCCGTCGGCGTCGGATCGCGGCTGGTCTCGGCGGCGATGTTGTACACCCGGTGGCCGGCGATATCCGCCTCCGTCGCGAGCCGGCAGGCCTCGGCCGCGTCGCGCGCGTCGACATAGCTCCAGAGTCCTCCCAGAAGCCGCGCCGGATCCAGCCAGCGTTCCGGAAAGGACGCGAAGGACGGGTCGAAATTGACGCCGGCGATACGGAGGCTCGCGACCGACATGCCGCCCGCCGCAACGAACGAGTCGGCGAGCTGCTCGCCGAACACCTTCGAGAGCGCGTAGGAATCGAGCGGCCGGCAGGGATAGTCCTCGTCGAGCGGGAGGATGTCCGGATCCCATATCTCGGGCGCGTATATGAAACCGTAGGCGGCGACGCTGGAGGCCATGACCACCCGCCGGACACCGATCTGCGCCGCCGCTCTCAGGACGTTGTAGGACGAGGTCACGTTGTTGCCGAAAACCGCGCTGTCCGAGGCCTCGCTGGGCGCCTGGTAGGCGGCGAGGTGGATCACCGAGTCCGCGCCGTCGAATGCTTCGAACAGATCGCCGGACCGGGTCAGGTCGGCGGTCCACGACTCGCAAAGCTTTTCCCGCGGCGCGATCGCGTCGAGATTGAGCACCTCGCAGCCCGCCGCGAGCATCGCTTCGACGGTCCTGGAGCCGAGCCGGCCGCTGCCGCCGGTGACTACGGTCTTGCTCGTCATTCCGCCGCTCTCCGCCTCACGCGCCGTCCTCCAGCGCGATCGGCCCCATGCCCGCGGTCATCGGCGCGTAGTCGTTGCGGTGCGCCCGTCGGGCGCATGGGCTTCGCGGTTTTCCGCCCGCGCGAGCGACATGGCGAACTTGTCGATTCGAAAGCCCCGCCGGGACTCTCTGCCGTCGGAAATCGTCGTATCGGCTGTTAGACGGTGCCTGTCGACCTGTGCCGGCATCGGTTCTCCCTCGGAGCGGGCGCTCCGGCCAATCTAGAGCCTATCCGGGCGGGATGGAACCGCGGCCGCCCCAACCCTCGTCATTTCGACCGAGCGCGGCGGGCGGAGAAATCTTGTGCCCGCCGGAGCGGGATTTCTCCGCCCGCCGACCCTTCGGGCCGGTTCCGGTCGAAATGACGATGGGGGGCGGCTTAATTTCCCGGAAGCCCGAGCACGCGCTTGGCGAGCACGTTGCGCTGGATCTCGCTCGATCCGCCGTAGATCGTCGCCCGGCGCGACTGGAGGAAGATGCCGGTCGCATCGACTTCGCCCGCGCCGGTCTCCATGCGGCCGGAATCGGCGCCCCAGGGCCCCGCGGCCTCGATCAGCAGGTCGGTCGCGCGCTGCAGGTTCTCCGTCGCGACCAGCTTCATCGTCGAGCCTTCCGGCCCGACCTCCACACCGTTAGCCGCCAGATCGACCGCCTGCCAGAACATCGCCGCCTGGACGGTAATGCTTATGGAAAGATCCGCGAGCCGGTCCCGGAACGAAGCGTCGCGGTCGATCCCCGTCTGCTTCGCCACCGCCTGGATCCGTTCGACGACCTCGAGCGCGTATTGCGGGTTCGAGGTAAACAGCCGCTCCGTCGCGAGCAGCGCGGTCGCGATCTTCCAGCCGCCGTGGAGCGGGCCGACAAGGTTCTCTTCGGGAACCTCGACCCCGTCGAGAAAGACCTGCGAGAACTCCTCCTCGCCGGTGATCGTCACGATGGGCCGGATCTCGATTCCGGGCGTCCGGAGGTCGATCAGGATGAAGCTGATCCCGGCCTGCTTGACCTTCGCCTCCGGATCGGTCCGCACCAGGGTGAACATCCAGTCGGCGTGATGCGCCCAAGTCTGCCAGATCTTGCCCCCGGTGACGGTGAAGCGGCCTCCGCGCAGCTCGCCCCGCGTCGAAAGGCTCGCGAGGTCCGACCCGGCTCCCGGTTCCGAATAGCCCTGCGCCCAGATCGTGTCGCCCGCGAGGATCGGCGGCAGGTGGCGCGCCTTCTGCGCCTCGGTGCCGTAGCGCATCAATATCGGGCCGATATGGTTGATCCCCTGCACCGGAAGCTGCGGCGCGGAAAGCCGCGCGAGCTCCTGGGTCAGCACGATCTGCTGCGCGAGACTGGCCCCCATGCCGCCATATTCCCTGGGCCAGTGCGGCGCGACCCATCCGCGCGCCGAAAGCGCGCGGTACCACGGCATGATCTCGTCCGGCGGCGGCCGGTCGGTCCGCCGCCGCAAGGCAACGGGCAAGTTGGCTTCCAGCCAGTCCCGCACCTTCGCGCGAAACGCGGCTTCGTCCGAGCTGTCGTCACGAAACATGCCTGATCGACTTCCTTCAACCTGCGATCACACGCCAACGTCATCCTGAACCATTACATGGGCAATGTCGCGAACTTGGCGCACGACTTCCCCGCCGTTCCGCTTCCCAGGCTCCGTCATGCCCGGACTTGTTCCGGGCATCCACGTCTTGCAGCGTCGCGGTATTCGGGGATGGGTCTGCATTGTGAACGCCCGACGCAACAGCACGCACCATGTCGGCGTGAACGGGTGGAGGGACGTGGATGCCCGGACCAAGGTCGGAGTACTTTGGGTGAAAATCAAATAATACACTGTTTTTATTGAATAAATATCTATTTTCTGGACAGCACATGGTTGGAAGTTCCGGACTAGTCATCAAATGGAATGCAGATTTTTTCAAAATCAAGACGGTCCTTGGCGCCGCGAGGCAGTGGATTGCGATTTTCCGAACGTAACCGGTATCCGTTCCGTTTGGCCGTGGAGCCGAGCGGCCTGCCGTCCGTTCTGTGCGTCGAGGCGACCGAATTCTGCGAGCTTCCGCACGATCACTCCCTCCGGGCCTTCGCGCCCGCACGGCCAAACGGAACGGATACGTGACCGTCGGTTGGTTCGGTTACGATCACCCGATTCTTGCAGAATTGGATTCTAGCGGTTGAAGGTTTCTTACCAATCCCTTCCGAGCGGTCGAAGCCAGTCACCCTTGGAGCCTGCTCGGCAAGGTCGACACGCTCGATTGGCATCATGGGGACTTTCGACGAGACAGGACATCGTTACACTTGTTTCCGTTATTAATATTATTTCACTTGATCGCGGCACCGTAGACTGCTACCGATAGCCGTGGAAATGATTGCGAAGGGGAACCCAGATGCCCGACGCTGCAGAGGCAGTCGACCTGACGCGCCGTCCCCCGACGCAGGACGAGATTGCCTGTGCGGCCGAAGCAGCAACGGCGCTTGCCCGGGCGCGGGCCGCTGACGGCGTTCTCGCAATCCGCCACGAGGACGGCGAGTCGGTCCGGCTGGCGCCCGCAATCGCCGACCTTGTGATCGACCTGCTGGACGGCGTTGCGGCCGGCAAGGCGGTGACGCTGGTTCCGGCCGGTGCCATGCTCACGACGCGGCAGGCCGCGGACATCCTGAACGTCTCGCGCCCGCATCTCGCCAAGCTGCTCAGAGAAGGTGAAATCCCGTTCATTCCGGTCGGCTCGCACCGGCGCGTGATGCACGCCGATCTCATGGCCTACAAGGACCGGCGCGATGCCGCGCGCAACGCGACGCTCGACGAACTCGCACGTCTCGGGCAGGAGTTCGATGCGTCTTGACGGTCGTCTCGGACCGTCCTGTCGCCGTTCTCGATGCGAACGTCCTGTTTCCGTTCCGAATGCGGGACATCCTGCTGCGCTTCCACCATGCCGGCCTGTTCCAGGCGCGGTGGACCGGGCGAATCCTCGACGAATGGACGCGGAACCTTCTCGATTGGAAGCCGCATCTGGAGCACAGCATCCGTTCGCAGCGGCGCGCCATGGCCGAGCATTTCGCCGACGCGCTGGTTACCGGACACGAGCCGCTGGTCGGGACGCTCGATCTTCCCGACCCTGACGACCGCCATGTCCTCGCGGCGGCGATCCGGTGCGGCGCGCGGTACATCGTCACCGACAACCTTACCGATTTTCCGGAAGAGGTTCTCGCCGGGTTCGATATCGAGGCGATCGCCGCCGATGCGTTTCTGTCGCAGATTGTGGAACTTAACCCCTCCAAAGCGCTTGCGGTGCTGCGTACCCTGCGGAAACATTACAGCAATCCGCCTTTCACACCGTCCGAATTCGTACTCGATCTGAATGCGAAGGGGCTCCCGCAGCTTGCGGAGCGGTATCGCAAGCTTCTGTGATATGCAGGGTGCAGGCAAATTGGGTTTCGAAGGAGCCACTCTGAGTGAACAAATCTGTCTACGAGGATATGGCCCGCTACTTTGCGGCTGTTTCAGAGCAACTTAAGGGGGAGGCCCGTCAGGCTGCGCTACTCGAAAACGCCTCGGTCGTAGGAGGGGATCGAGAGGAAGTCTTTCGTCGTTTCCTTGAACGTCACCTACCGAAAGGGTGCGAGGTGTTTCGCGGTGGGTACGTTTTCAATTTTGAGGGCCATCGGTCACGACAGGCAGATGTTATTGTCACGGCTGGCACCACCCCACGCTTCGAGATGGGCAGCAGTCGGTTGGCAATAGCTCCAATTGAAGGCACTGCTTGCATCGTCGAAGTGAAGTCGCGCCTCACGACCACCGAACTTGAGAGGTCCCTGAATGCTCTTCGGGAACTTCCCCTCGTCGACAACGACACTCTTCGCTTGAATCCAAGAATCAATCTAGATGCGCAGCATGGCTGGGACATGCCATATAAGTTGGTCTTCGCCTACGATGGAGCCACAATCGATACCGTGTTTGAACATTTGACGGAATACTACAGGCGTAATCCCGATATTCAGCAGGAACGGCGACCTTCCCTCATACACGTCTTGGGGAAATATGCGATATACCGATTCACAACGGGGATGTTCGTTGTCGAGTCCGATGGGAGTACGGCCATAGGTCAACCCAGAGCTGGCGACTACTTTCCATTCAGCCGAGACAGCGACCTGCTCGCGATGGCCGCTATGGTGACAAAGATTCAGCAAAATCTGGCCCTCGCGAATCACATGCTAATTCGCTACGAGAAGTACCCATCCAGTATCGCGGATGTGGTCCTCAACGGGACTTGGAAGGCTTAATGTTTCCGACACAGGGTTGGTTCAACTGGACGCAGATGACAGGATGGTGAACCTCGTGAGCAGAGATCAAAGCTTCAGGCCCACGACCTCAGGCGTCCGGACCGGGCACCCGTCGCCCGGGAGTCCGGCAATGTCCGGTCAAAAGCGGGGCGAGACGACCGCGCGATACACGCGTATGACGGATTTATCCCATGCCGCGACTGCGATCGCCGAAACGGAGAACGATGTGCTGGATTTCGACGACAACCGCACTTGGGGACCAACACTTACCGCCGCCCTGAGCGGGCTGCTCAAGGACAGCACGTTCGACAAGTTGGTCGCCGCTTCTCCGCAATACATCGAAGACGCGTGCGAACTTCTCTTTTCGTGCGCGGACCGAGCCCGAATAGTCGATGCCACACTCGTGTGGATCAGATCGACTTCGATCATGGGGTATCATGGAGGGCGCCTGAACCAGTGCGAAGTCGAATCGATTCGTGCTCGCGGGCTGCTTCCCCTGGAAGCCCACGCTCGCCGCGCCCGACTCACCAGGGCACTTTCGCCCCATCCAACGTGGGGACAGGTCGCGCACCTGCTTGACGCGGCGCTGCGAGACTACGGCCCAGGCGAAAGGGCCGGGCGCCGGGAGGGACAGGTGCATCTGACACTTTCCCGATGCGGATTGGTCAACGGCTTCAATAACTACCTCACTTACGGTTCCGAATTCGACCGGCGAGTGGCGCATGCCCTTCTCGGTGCGGACGGCGCGGAACTCCTCAGAGCGTACGGGCGGGCCACGGTTATCCAAGCTGCTGTTCCGGGCGATGCCGCCTTGAATGCCGTGAATCGGTATTTCACCGTCGATGAACGCCTCGCACGAGGCGAAGTTCCCGATCTGGTCGACGATTTTCTCAAGGCTTGGAGCTACGGATTGGCTCACCCCGACTTCGACTGCGGTACGCTCCATGTGGACTGCGGCCTCGTGTTCCGCTCGGCCGTTCCACCCGCATGGATCGTTGGCATCGACACCGTGTCCGCCTGAGATGAACCATGCCGTTGCAGCAGAGCGTATGCTGGTGGATTGGGGCTGGGCATCCCCGAGGGGTTCAAGGGGACAAGGTACCGTCGGTAGTAGGAGGTGAGGTTATCGCTGCTGTGGGTGTTTTCACGAAATGTATTGATTGCCGCAGATAGCTGCAGGTCAGAGAGAACGAAATGGTGCCTCGCATTGTGGATGTGAACGCTCTTCCCGCAGGTTTTCCTACTCATCGGCATAGTGCTGCTTTCTGGGAGCATTTGGGGCGGACAGTAGCAACATATGGATTCCTGGAAGAAATCTTGGCGAAAGCAATCTTCTCTTTCACGACGATCAGACGTTACGATCCGGCAGAAGTAGATGCCGAATTTGAGAAATGGTTGCCGACGCTGGAGAAGGCACTGACGAATCCCTTGGGTAAGCTTATCGATCAATACGGAAAGGCTGTACGAGATCACCCAGAGGCAACTGTGGAAGGTCTAGACGTGCTGCTCAATCATCTTCGAGAAGCGGCGAAGCTCAGAAACGTTCTGTGCCACGGGTCGTGGTCGTCTCCCGATGTGAACGGCGCGTCGCTGCCCTTGTTTGTCGATCAGAATCTCAATGTATTTGATACTCGGGTCGACTGTGCAATCCTGGAGCAGGTGCAACGACATGTGGCAGAAGTCTCGTGCGCAGTCATCAATTCGGTCACTCAAATGGGCTGGCAATTTCCTGGATCCGATGGCCCAGGGGTGATAATTGCGAATAGACAGTAGAGCCAGGACCTTCAGGCCCAGAACCGGAGGCGTCCGGGAGGGCGATCCTGCTAAGCGCGCCGCCACCCGGGCCGCCGCCGTCGCCGAGGCGCTGCACAAGCTCATCCGCGAGGGACGCGTCGAGCGCGTTCCCGAGGAGGGATACCGCATCGCCCCTGCCGGGGCCGTCAATGGCAGGAGCTGCCGGAAGGCGTTTCCGAAAACCATTACCGCCTCGAACCTCTAGGGAGGAAGGGTAACGGTAACAGGTAACACGCCCTTCCCAAACCGCGTCAAGCTCTCGGTCCGTGGCCGGAAGCTTGCTTACGGTCATGGATGCACTTCGTCCGACACCCCACCGTCACCCTCAATCCGACGACTGAAACCCCTCAAAAACACTCGATCAATTCGCTATCAAATACCGTGCGCACACTCAGTGCGAGGGCCGATGAAGCTGGATCGCGGCTCGCCGCGGGGCCTATCCTGAGGGAGTCAACGAGGAGGGAGAGCAATGCGATGAGAAGGGTGTTTCAAGTTCTCAACGAACCATTCATCCTATGGCTGCTTTCCTCAGTGGTCGTCGGGTTTGTCTCTTGGCAATACTCAGAGATCCGGAGGGACATTACTACACGCGAAGTCAACGAGCAGGCCCTGAGAAAAGCGAAGCTTGAGTTGAAGCTGCAGGCGAAAGATGTACAGTTCGCCGTTGAGCAGAGAGAAAATTTGACGATGGCGCAGCTTGCCGGGGTACACAAGATGTTACAGTACACTGGGCTCGGCCAAGGCAGCGACTATTTTGTGCCCGGCATTCCGAACGTGATGCTTGAAATCGATTCGCGGACGGGCGCATGTGGGTTAGACAAATACCAAGATCGCATCTACAAGCAGGCAACGACGCTCGGCGCAGCGTTGAGCCGCTTATGGGGTATGGGGGCACCACCCACCGCGAGGGTCTACGCGAAATTGTCGCCTCCGACGCTATCTGGGCTGGACGAAACCGTTGTCTTGGTGGCGGAAATTCGGAGTTACTATGCACAGAAAACGCCCGATTGCGAGGCTGGAAGATGATCTCACCGGACCCGGTCCGCTTGTCCATCTCGGAAATTTTCGAGTAGCCTGAACAGGAAGGGGCGCCACCTCTTGGGAAGGGCCACCTCAGATAGCGGCGGCGACTGCCCGCAACCTGAACGGTGGCTGGGAATCACGTCGCGCTGCGGGGCGGGATTGACGATCATGGCGCATGGCGGCCTCGCTCGGCATCGGGATGCAAATTCCCCGGATCGGCGTCGAATCCGGCATTTCGTGGGAGCCAATCCGCTGCCGGCGTGCGACCTCTGGCTGCTCCGCATTTCCGCTTCCATGCGGCCAGGACCTTCAGGCCCAGAATCCGAAGGTTCGAAGGAGATGAGGCGACCCCGGGCTCGGGACGAACGCCTGCGAACAGCGGTGTTTTCGGCGGGTTGCCGATATTGGCGACGAGCGCGGTGGGAACCGTATGGGAATCGCACCGTTTACAGCATCGGGCGGTGGTTGGCGGCATCCGGCCATGGAACGGTTCGTAGTTGTGTTGTCGCCGGCGGGCGAAGACCGTCTTCGCCGGTTCCCCGCGCGGCAGGCTTCGTTCCCGCCCCGGCCGCCGCGCGCCGTCACCGCCGGCGTACCCGCACCCACAGCCAGCGGACGCTGCCGACGCAGGCCGCTGCCAGCGCGGCGTAGCCGAACAGCGCCTTGAGCAGGGTGAAGGCCGCGGCCAGCCAGGCAAGCGGCGACGGCGTCCCGGCGTAATCCAGCGCCAGCATGGCAATAGTCGCGTTCTCCAGCACGTCCGCCGCCGCCGTGGCGAGCGCCAGCAGGAAGAACGGCGCATGGAACAGGCGGACCAGCAGGATCGCGAACAGCAGCCCATAGGCCGCCGGGAACACCATGTCGATCGTGAGGCCGGTCGCCGCGTAGACCGCCCGCGCATTCGCGTCGAGCCGGTCGAGCGCCTCGAACAGCGCCGCCGCATCGGCCGGCGTGTACCAGGTGCGGCTGTCGAGAAGGGACAGGCCGCCCAGCCGGTCCTGGCGCCAGAGGAGGCCCGCCACGCAGGCGGCGACGCCGGCCAGCGCTGCCAATGCCACGCGCCAGGTTGCACATCGCTCCACCGCCGTGCGGATCGAAACCGCCATCGCTGCGTCTCTTCATGAAGAACGCGGCCGGCCATACCCTGTGCCGTTCTTGCCGGCAAGGCGCACGCTTTGCCGCTTGCACAGGGATGGAGGGAACGGGACCCGGCTCCGCGGAGTGGCTGCGGCCGGACGCCGGGCGGCGCTACCGGCGGCGAGGCTGGCGCCGTTGGCGCGAACGCGGACGGCTGCCGTGTTGCGTTCCTGCCGGGCTCGGCATAAGGTGCGAGAAAGCCGGATAGGGCGATGCTTGGCAGTCCTGCGCCTTGCGCGGGCAGGCCAGGCGACAGGTTCGGAGGCGACGCGATGAATATGACGGACACGGCGAAGAATGTGCTGCGCGCGACGGGCAACGTGCTCGCGCGGGCGCTGGGTCTGGACGGCAAGGCAAGCGCAGTTCGTTCGTCCTGGGGGTTGACAAGCGCCGCTGAGGCTTCCGAGAGTATAATGGTCGCCGGGTCGCCGGGTCGCCGGGTCGCCGGGTCGCCGGGTCGCCGGGTCGCCGGGTCGCCGGGTCGCCGGGTCGCCGGGTCGCCGGGTCGCCGGGTCGCCGGGTCGCCGGGTCGCCGGGTCGCCGGGTCGCCCCACCTGCGTCTTCCCTATGGGACTGCTCTCGCCCGCTAGCCTCCCCGCCTGAGTCTTCCTGCTCCGCCGGACGGCGCTCCGGCCCCACTACTCCCGACAGCTTCGACCCCGCTTCCGCGCACCTCGGCGTTGCCGTGTGCGCGGGTTCCGCCGTCCGCCGGCTGCGCCCCGTCCTTGCCGCCGCGCTGCTCGCCCTGCCGCTACTGGCGGTGCTCGCTCCCGAGGCGGTCGCGCAGGCAACGCACACCCTGTCGATCGCCGTCTCGCCCACCTCGGGAGCCGAGGGCAATAGCGGGCGGACCTTCAAGACCGTAACGGTGAGCCTGTCGCAAGCGTACTCGCAGAAAGTGTGCGTCGACGTTGGCATTTCAGGCGATGCCACGAAAGGAAACGATTTCGAACTGGTTACATTAGGCAGCGACACAGTGATTCCTGCTTGGGTTGCCAGAAGGACCTTTTCGATCGATACGGGCGAAACCAGCTTCCAGTTTCGCATCAGGGTCATCGGCGACACGGTCGCCGAGTCTGACGAAACGGTTATCCTTTCCTTGCATGATCCTAGAATTGGCGCCAGTTGTATAATCAACTCCAGCGACATCGCGATATCCCCTACCGCCGGCAGCGCCACCTATACGGTGACCGACGACGACACTACCCCGACCGGCTCCCTGACCTTTTCCCCGACCTCGGTGACGGTCGTGGAGGGCGAGACCGCGAGCTACACGGTGCGGCTCGGCACGGCCCCGACGGGCACGGTGACGGTGACGCCGTCGTCGGACAACGGCGACGTCACCTTCGCGCCCGCCTCTCTGACGTTCACGACCGGGAACTGGAACTCGCCGAAGACGGTGACGGTAAGCGCGGCCATGGACGTTGACGGGACCGACGACACGGCGACCATCAGCCATTCCGCCTCGGGCGGCGGCTACGGCTCGGTGACCGGGAACGTCGGGGTGACGGTGACCGACAACGACGTGGCGAGGCTGCTGTTTTCGACGACCTCGCTGCTGGTGACGGAGGGCGGCAGCACGGCCTACACGGTGCGGCTCGGCATGCTCCCGACGGGCACGGTGACGGTGACGCCGTCGTCGAACAACGGCGATGTCACCTTCGCGCCCCCCACCCTGACCTTCACGACCGGGAACTGGAGCTCGCCGCAGACGGTGACGGTGAGCGCGAGCGAGGACAGCGACCAGAACAACGAGATGGCGACTCTGTCTCACGCCGCCTCGGGCGGCGGCTACGGCTCGGTGACCGGGAACGTCCAGGTGGCGGTGAACGACAATGACGTCCTCCCGCCTTGCACGAACTGCGTGTGGATCACGGGCGGCAGCGACATCACCGAGGGCGGGACCGCGAATTTCACGGTCCACGCGAACCCGGCGCCGACGGCAGATATGACCGTGCGCCTCGTGGTGTTCGACGCGCGGGGTCTTTCGGACTTCCTCAACGGCGGGGACTCGTTCTCGAAGGAAGTGACGATCCGGTCGGGCACGACCGCGGCCATGTACACGGCCACGACCCAGGACGACAGCACCCACGAGGCGGACGGCGATGTGCGGGTGCGGATATCGAGCGGGCGCGCCGGGGGGAAGACCTTCTGGAGGCACGACCCGTACACGGCCTCGGTGACGGTGCGGGACGACGACACGGCGCTGCCGGCGCATGTGCCGCCGAACATCTCCGTAAGCACGCTGTACGGCGCCCTGTCGGGGAGCCGGGAGGTGACCGAGGGGACGAGGGGGTATTTCTGCGTCACCATCGACGGCCCCAATCCCGGGGGGACGTCCCTGTCGGACCGTCTCGGCGCGTTCCCTTCGCACCATCCGGGGATCTTCAGGGTGGCGGTCAACATCACGGATTCGTCCGGGCAGATCGTTCCGCGCTGGGGCAGCAACAGCATGCAGTTCCACCGGGACCACTGGAACAAGGACGCGGCGACGCGGGCCAACTGCTTTTATTTCGACACCGCCGGCGCGGAGGGCGAGACCTACACCGCCCGGGTGATCCGGGGCGGGCGGGTCTATTCGCAGGGCCGGATCATCCAGCTCTACGAGACGGGGCACATGACCAGCGCCTCGATCACGGTGGTTCGGCCCATGAGCTCGCCGCCGGTCGTGCCGCCGGTCGGGCAGTTCCCGGCGGTGACGATCTCGGCGGACCGGACGTCGGTGACGGAGGGCGGCGACGCGACCTTCACGGTGAGCGCGAACCCGGCGCCGGCATTCGACCTGGTGGTGCACGTGTCGGCCGAGGAGGAGATGGGCTCGGGCGACGACTCGGTCGCCGTCGGGCATCTCGGGACGGTAACGATCCGGGCGGGCCAGGCCTCGGCGACGTGGACGCTGACGACCATGTCGGACGACGACGACCTGGCCGACGGCACGGTGACGGCCCGGGTCCAGTCGGGCTACGACTATACGGTTGGCAATCCGTCCAGCGTGACGGTTGCGCTGCTGGACGACGACGGTGTCGTGCCGCAGGGCGATGAAGATTCGGTCGTGACCGATCCCGTGACCCCGGGCGTGGACCCTGCGCTGGTGGCGCTGGTGCGGGGCTACGCGGCGGAGACCTGGAAGCACCCCGATCACGTAAAGCGTTGGAAACGGGTGCTGGCCGCGTTCGGCGACGACAACGGCTACACGGCGATGACGGCGGCGGAGGCGCAGACCCATGCCGACAAGGGCTGGCAACGGTGGGTTCCGGTGGCCGCCGCGCTGGCGGCGCTGGAGGCGGCGCAGCAGCCCCTGACCCTGCCGGCGGTGAGCGTCTCGGCGGGTGCGGGCGTCACGGAAGGCGGCGACGCGGTCTTCACGGTGACGGCGAGTCCGGCGCCGGCCTCGCCGCTGTCGGTGACGGTGACCGTGGCGACTGCCGGCGAGTTCGGCGTGACCGCGGGCACGCAGACCGTCCCCATCCCGACGACGGGCAGCGCGGTGCTGACGCTGGCGACGGCCGATGACGGGGCCGACGAGCCCGACGGCTCGGTGAGCGTGACGGTGGCGGCCGGCAACGGCTACACGGTCGGTGCCCCGGCGTCGGGGACCGTGGCCATTGCCGACGACGACGCGCCGCTGCCGGCGATCGCGGTCTCGGCGGGGGACGCGGTGACGGAAGGCGGAGACGCGACCTTCACGGTCACGGCGAGCCCGGCGCCGGCCTCGCCGCTGTCGGTGACGGTGACCGTGGCGACTGCCGGCGAGTTCGGCGTGACCGCGGGCACGCAGACCGTCCCCATCCCGACCACGGGCAGCGCCACGCTGACGCTGGCGACGGTAAACGATGACGCCGACGAGGCGGACGGTTCGGTCACGGCGACGGTGGCGGCGGGCGACGGCTACACGGTGGGTTCCCCCGCGTCGGGGACCGTGGCCATTGCCGACGACGACCCGGCGCCGGCAACGGTTGCGACCGTGGACCCCGCGCTGGTGGCGCAGGTTCGGGGCTATGCGGCGGAGACGCATCAGGGCCAGGAGCATGTGGACCGCTGGAAGCGGGTGCTGGCCGCGTTCGGCGACGACAACGGCTACACGCCGATGACGGCGGCGGAGGCGCAGACCCATGCCGACAAGGGCTGGCAACGGTGGGTTCCGGTGGCCGCCGCGCTGGCGGCGCTGGAGGCAGCGCCCGAGACTCTGCCGGCGGTGACGGTCTCGGCGGGTGCGGACGTCACGGAAGGCGGGGACGCGACCTTCACGGTGACGGCGAGCCCGGCCCCGGCCTCGCCGCTGTCGGTGACGGTGACCGTGGCGGCTTCCGGCGAGTTCGGCGTGACCGCGGGCACGCAGACCGTCCCCATCCCGACGACGGGCAGCGCGACGCTGACGCTGGCGACGTCCAATGACGAGGCCGACGAGCCCGACGGTTCGGTGAGCGTGACGGTGGCGGCCGGCGACGGCTACACGGTCGGCGACCCGGCGTCGGGGACCGTGGCCATTGCCGACGACGACCTGCCGCTGCCGGCGATCGCGGTCTCGGCGGGGGACGCGGTGACGGAAGGCGGGGACGCGACCTTCACGGTCACGGCGAGCCCCGCCCCGGCCTCGGCGCTGTCGGTGAGCGTGACCGTGGCGACCGAGGGCGATTACGGCATTGCCTCAGGCACGCGGACCGTCAGCATCCCGACCGCGGGCAGCGCCACGCTGACGCTGGCGACGACGAACGACGACGCCGACGAACCCGACGGGTCGGTGAGCGTGACGGTGGCGGCGGGCGACGGCTACACGGTGGGTTCCCCCGCGTCGGGCAGCGTGTCCATAGCGGATGACGACCTGCCGCCGCCGGCGGTGTCGATCGCGGCGAAGGCGGCCTCGGTGACGGAGGGCGGCGCGGCCGCCTTCACGCTGACCGCCGACCGCGCGCCGGATGCCGACCTGACGGTGACGCTTTCGGTCGCGGAGACCGGGGGCGGCGACCATGTGGCGGCGGCGGACGAGGGTCCGGCCACGGCGGTCATCGCGAAGGGCGCAACGGAGGCGGTGTTCTCCGTTGCCACGGTGGATGACGATGTGGACGAGCCGGACGGCTCGGTCACGGTGACACTGAAGGACGGCGGGGGCTACACGGTCCCGTCGCCGCCGGGTAATGCGGCCGCGGTGACGGTCTCCGACAACGACGCGGCGGCGCTCCCGTCGCTGTCGGTGGCCGACGTGACGGTGAAGGAGGGCGCGTGGATGGAGTTCACGGTGCGCCTTTCGGCGCCTTCGGCAGGGGGCGTTTCGGTGAAGGTGTCGACGCGCGATTCGACCCCGGTCTCGGCGACGACGCGGGACTACTGGCCGATCTCCGGACGGACGGTGAGCTTCCGCGCGGGCGAGACCGAGCGGTCTGTCGGGGTCATCGTCTTCGACGACAGCCATGACGAGGAGCCTGAGACGTTCGAGGTTGTGCTGTCGGATGCCAGGGGCGCGGCGATCGCCGACGGGGTCGCGGTCGGGACGATTACCAACGACGACCCGATGCCGGCGGCGTGGCTGGCGCGGTTCGGCCGCACGGTTGCGGAGCAGGCGCTCGACGGGATCGCGGGCCGCATGTCGGCGGACCGCACGGCCGGCATGCAGGGCTCGATCGCCGGGCAGGCGCTCTCCTTCGATCCGGCCGCCAACGACAACCCCGGATCGTTGTCCGGGGCAGGCGCGACCCCGGGCGATGTGGCAACCGGGTCTTCGGCCTTCGGAGGGACCGGGTCTCTCGCTCTGGCCGATGTCGCGCGGGCATTCGGCGGCCAGTCCGACCAGTCCGACCCGGGCGGCCTCGGTCATGACGCGGCCGGGTTCGCCAACGGAACGCAATCGCAAACCATGACGGCGCGCGACGCCCTGCTGGGCTCGAGTTTCTCGCTGACCGGCGCGGCGGACGGCTCGGGCGGCAGCATGGCGTTCTGGGGCCGGGCGGCGCAGGGCGGCTTCGACGGCCGGGAGGGGACGTTCTCGCTCGACGGCACGGTCACCACCGGCATGCTGGGCGCGGACTATGCGCGGGGCAAGTGGCTGGTCGGCCTGGCGCTCGCGCAAAGCGAGGGCGAGGGCGATTACCGCGACAGCGATGTCGCTCCCCGTCCCGACAGCCAGACCTGTCCCGCCGACGCGGCGGACGGCTTGTGCGATGACGCCGTGCGCGCGGGCGACGGCAGTGTGGAGGCGTCGCTGACGGCGGCGATCCCCTATGCGGCGTTGCAGGCTTCGGAGCGTCTGAAGCTCTGGGGCGCGGCGGGCTACGGTTCGGGCGAGGTGACGCTGAAGACGGCGCTCGGCGGCAGCTACAAGGCGGACACCAGCTGGAGCATGGCGGCGGCCGGGCTCCGGGGCGACCTGCTGGCGCCCCCGGCGGAGGGCTCCGGCCCGGCGCTGGCGGTGACCTCGGACGCGCTGTGGACGCGGAACTCGTCGGAGAAGACGGACCAGCTCGCGGCGTCGGAGTCCGACGCGACCCGGCTCCGGCTCGGCCTGGAGGGCAGCTACCGCATGGCCCTTGAGGGCGGCGGCCACCTGACGCCGAAGCTGGAGGTCGGCGCGCGCCATGACGGCGGCGATGCGGAGACCGGCTTCGGGGTCGAGATCGGCGGCGGGGTCGCGTGGAGCGCCCCGGCGCTGGGTCTCTCGCTCGACATCTCGGGGCGCACGCTGATCGCGCACGGCAACGACGACCTGAAGGACCGGGGCTATGCGGCCTCGCTCGCCTTCGATCCCGACCCGGCGACCGGGCGGGGTCCGTCGCTCGGCCTGCGCCAAGAGTTCGGCGGGCAGGCGCAGGGCGGGCTCGACGCGCTGTTCCAGCCGGCGACGCTGGAGGACCGCACGGGCAGCGAGGCCGCGTCCCGCTGGGCGATGGAGGCGGCGTACGGCTTCCCGGCCTTCGGCGGGCGCTGGACCGGCAGCCCGCATGCGGGCCTGGGGCTTGCGACGGGTGCGCGCGACTACAGCGTCGGCTGGCGGCTGACGCCGGAGGCCAACGCGCCGGACCTGTCGTTCGGCCTCCGGGCGACCCGCCGGGAGAGCGACACGGCAGAAGCGGAGCACACCTTCGGGGTCGAGATCACCGCGCGCTGGTAAGCCATGGTGCGCGCGGACGATTACGCCGCCGGACCGGAGGCAGTCCGCCCCGGTCCGGCCGGTGCGCCCCGCGATAGCCTGGCCTCTCGGCTCGGCGGCCGGGACGGACTCCCGGGTTCCGGGGACGCCTGACCGTGGCGCGGCGGGTCAGCGGATGGGATGCCTTGCGGGCCTGGCGCTTCATCCGCGCCAGCAAGGCGTACCGCAATGCGTGGAAGCGGCGCCGGCCGCAGCCCGGGCTGCCGGAGCGGGGACCGTTCCCGGTGCGGCTCCAGACGTCGGCCGACCTCGCCGCCATGGCCTGGGGCATGGCGGCGTGGGAGGATCCCCGTGCGGAACGGCCGCTGGCGCCCTTCTGGGCCGTGGCCGGCGTCATCGAGGGGACGGTGAGCCACGACACGCCGCCGCTGGTCCGGCTCGCGGCCGAGGGCGGGGCGGCGCTCGCCGGTCTGCGTCTCGCCGACGGCGCGCTGCTGGTGAGGATCGAGCGGCCGGGCGTGTCGGTCGCGGTCCGTCTGCCGGCCGGGACGGTGTTCCCCGAGGACGGCGGGCTGCGTCTCGTGCTGGAGCGTGAGGTGGCGCGCATCGAGGACGTCTGGTCGGGGTTCCCGGCCCCTCGACCGGGGCGGGCACGGGGGACGGGGACGGTGAGCTTCTGCTGGCGCTGGAGATGGAAGCGGAGGGGTTTACGCAGCGCGACTACGCGCTGCGCTTCTGGGAGCCGGAGAAGGTCGAGGAAGACTACTACACCGGCAGCTGGATGCATGAGCGCGTCAAGCGCCGCTTCGCCTCGGCAAGGCGCATCCTGAAGCAATACCGCGGCATGGCCACCGGGGCGTAGCCCGCGGGCCGGCACCGCAGGCGTCGGCAGCGACGGCCCGCAATTGTCGGGTTCCCGCTTGCCGTCGACACGGGAACACGGGGTCGGCATCCGCGGCTGCCGCATGTGACCGTGAGGCGGACCCCGCCTGCCTGTCCGTTTCCCTTGCTGCCGCATGCCTGCGCTCCCGGATCGCCGCGATCGCCGCTGACGGTCGTCACCGGATGTGTTCCGTCTTCCCTCGTGCGGGCGCATCGAACGTCACCGTCACGCATTACGGTCTCCGCCGGACGGTCCCCGCGGACGTCGCTCCGGTTCCGGACGGCAGGATGACGGCGGCGCCATGAACGTCCGCGCCCGCCGCCTGCACGGGCAGCGGGGTTCGTCGCCGCGGGATGCGCCGTCGGATTCAGCGGATCCCGTCGCGTCATGTCCGGCGCCGGGTGCATCGACTGCCGATTCTCGATGTAGCCGACAGCAGCTCCCGATCGACGACGACGCCGGGTGTCGCACGGTCGCAGCCTGGGCCGAATCGGCACCCCTTCCCACGAGCTGCGCCAGCAGGTCAACGGCCATATCCGCGAGCGGCTCGCCCGCGAGAGGCGCATCCACGGGCCGACGATGGCGTCCGAGCGGCTGGTCTCGAAGGGCTACACCGGTGCCGAGAAGGCGCTCGCCGGCAACTACGGCCCCGGAGACGTGGTGGTGCGTTCCACCGGCCCTACAAACGGATCGGCGTCGAGAAGGGCGACGAGCGGCAGGTAATCGGCGTCGATTACAAATCCCGCGAGGTGCTGCTCGAAGACGGCAGGGGCGGGACGGTCGCCTGGAAGCCGCAACGGATCGGCGGGCGGCGGGGCGGCAGCGAGGTCTACCGGGCCGAGGAGATCGAACTCCGCGCCGGCGACCGCATCCGCTGGACCCGTAACGATGCCGGCCTCGGGCTGGTCAACTCCCGCACCGCCGAGGTGGTTGCGGTGAAGGTCGGGCGGGTGGCCTTCCGCCTGGAGGACGGCAAGACGCTCGAACTCGGCCAGGGCGACCCGCAACTGCGCCATCTCGACCATGCCTGGGCGTCGACCGTGCACGCCTTCCAGGGCCGCACGGTGGACAAGGTGATCGCCGCCATGGAGGCAAGGCACCCTCATCTCACCACGCAGAAGAGCTTCTATGTCGAGATATCCCGGGCGCGCGACCGGGCCGAACTGGTGACCGGACGATGCGAAGGCGCTGCGCGAACAGCTCGAAGCGGTCACCGGCGAGCGCATCGCCGCGCTCGAAGCCATCGGCGAAATGCCCCGCGAGGAGCCGGCCAGGGCGGCCGGGGCTGCCGCAGCGGAGGGTTCGCAGCGCGAACGGCAGCCGGAAAGCGGCGCCGGCAGGGAGAAGAATCGGTCCGCGACGGCTGCGAAGGACCGGGAAAGGGCCGTGCCGGAGAGCCGGTCAGGGCCGGAACGCGGCGCCGGGCGCGGCTTCGACAAGGCACAGTCCACCACGAAATCCCCCGCGAAGCAGCCGGAACCGCCGTCGCGCGGACGCGGCAAGGGCGACATGGACCTCGGCATGTAACGAAACCGGCACGCATGCCGACGTGTGCGATGACGAAATGAATGAAGGAGAACGGGGGCGATGGACGGCGAAACCCGTGAAACCGGGCCCGCCGAGGGCGGGAAAGCCGAGAGGCGCAACCCCCATTCGATCCGTTTTCTCGACGGCGAATGGGACCGGATCGAGGCTCATGCCGATGCGCGCGGCCTCACCGGCCCGGAGTTCGTGCGCTTCGCAGCGCTTGAAGCGATGACCGACGGGGATGCGGCGCGGGACCGCCTCGCCCCGCTGATCGAGACGACCTTCCGCGCAGCGCATATCATGGTCACGAAATTGCGCAGCGAGATGATCGACGAAGGCCGGGAGGACGAGCTGGACGAGCTGATCGAGGGTGCCCGGGAGTATCGGGACAGGCTGCTGGGACGGCAACCCGGCCGGATGCCGGGATATTGGACCCGGTGGCGTTGCGACTTGCGGTCGAACCGGCACCCCGGCGGGAGAGGGATAGCGTCAGGCACGGCTGCGGCAAAGGGCTGAAACGGGACGGTTCCCGAGAGAATTTCGGGGCGATCCGGACGGTTCTCCAGAGAATTTCCGGCCGAATTCGACGCTTCTCTGGAGAACCGTCCCGGTCGGACGAGGGGTCTCCAGAGAACCGCCGGGGAAAAGTACCAGCGATTCCAGCGGCTTGGTCACGGTTCTCTCGAGAACCCGCGCGGTTCTCCGGAGAAGCGTCTCCGTCAAACAAGAATCCGGCTTTAGAAGGCTCCCCAAGTCCTCCCAAGTCGTTGAAAAGGCGGGCCCTGCGCGCGCATGCGCCCTCTGCATCGGGGATGCGTGGGGTGTGATGACCCAAGGCCGCCCCGGCGGTCGGGACGGCCGAATCTGCGGCATTCACGATGGGGAAATCGACGCCGGGGAACCCGGCGGAAGGGAGCCACCGCGGCGCTTGAGCGGCGGGGCGTTCCGACACTGCTGAGCGACGAAGTGTCGAGCGCGGCGACGGCGGGTCCGGCGCGAGCGCCGTCACCGTCACCGGCGGAAGTGCCGGGCGCTCTGCGGGCGGCGGTGCGTGCCGATCGTGACAGCGGGCGCGCACAAGTGCATCGGCAGGCGATCGAGCCAATGATCGGCCCTGCCGATGGCGGCGACGGCAGTGGTGCGAAGCACCCTGCCGGGGATGCCGATCATGACGATTGCCATGATGATGATCGTCGCAACGACCGTCAGCGATGGCGAGCGCGGCGCGAAGCGCGCGCGAGGATCGCGTTGCCGCATCGCCGATGTGCGAAAGAAGAAACGGGCCGCGCCACCGCCGGAGCGGTGGCGCGGCCCGCGAGGCGTTGCGGATCAGGCGGCGCAGCGGACCACGGGGATGCCGAGCTGCCGCGCCTTGTCGACGAGGTTGTCGGTGATGCCGGAGCCGGGGAACGCGATCACGCCCTTCGGCAGCAGGTTGAGCAGCTCGTCGTTGCGGCGGAACGGGGCGGCTCGTCCGTGGCGGTCCCAGTCCGGCTTGCAGACGATCTGGTGGACGCCGTTGCGCTCGGCCCAGCTCGCCGCGATCTTCTCGACGCCGGGGCCGCCGCCATGCACGAGCACCATGTCGGCGTATTTCTCGCGGGCCTTGTCGAGGCGCTCGATGACGGCTGCCGGGTTGGCGACGCGGCTTTATAGCACAAATGCTACACCAGTGATCTGAATTAATGTCTATTTATCAATACTATACGAATTGATATAAATCGCTGCTGGCTCGTTCCGGGCCAAGATCAACACAATTGCAACACGACGTCCCAGCCGCACATCCGGCGCGCTCTCGGCGCCCGTAGCCGTTTGTTCCAGCCAGTTCGGCCCGGACACTCCAAGAAGTTCGGTCTTGCCGGCGGTCTGGGCCGCGGCCGAACCGAAGCCCAGCGACAACGCCAGTGCCACCGACGGCAGCACGGTTCAGCAAGAACGCATCAGGGAAAGCACGATCGCCTCCTCGCTCGGGATGTTGCTCGGGTTTCGGGTCCGCCGTCTCGCGTGGATCGCATCAGAATCTCCGCGATATGCCGAGCAGCACGGCCTGGTTGCGGTAGGCGTGGATCGGGATGTTGGACCTGGCGGTCTCGAAGCTGTAGCCAACATGGGGCGCGAAGCCCTCGTATTGCAGCGCCCGGTGGAGAACCGTGAGCGATGGCCGGATCGTCCTGTCCTCCCTGGTCTTGCCGAAGATCGGGTCGCGGCCGCGGAACCGGCGGAACCACACCCCAAGGCCGGGGCGGACGGAGAGACCTCCCTCGAAGGCATGGGCGAAGGTCACGCCGATCCCGGCCATCCGGCTCCCCAGCCGCTTCTCGCGCGTGCTCACCGATTCGAGGTCGATCTCGGCCTCGATGGCGGTGGTTGCCGAGGGCGTGGAACCGGCCGGGCCTCATGTCGAGGCGCCATCCGTCGCGGATGCGGTCGTCGTCGTGATCGATGCGCGCGATCTCGGCCGCCATGCCGACGCGCGTCCTGTTGGAAATGAGCGTCCGGCCGCGGCTCCAGACACCGATGCTCCGGCTGTAGCCGTCCTCGCCGAACCAGCGCCTGCCGAGGCGAACGCCGCCCGATGCGAAGGCCGGGGGGCCATCCCGATACCCGAACCGCCCGATACCGCATCCGCACCGTCGTCGAGAGGACCAACGCCCGGCTCAAGGACGAGTTCGGCGCCCGCCACGTCTGGGTGCGCGGCCCCACAAAGGTCCCCTGCCATCCGATGTTCGGTCTGCTCGCACTGGCCGCCGATCGGATCATCCGGCCCGCCGCCCCATAGCGTCGTCCCACCCGGCCCGCCGATCTCGCGCTGCGCTCCCGAACGGGCGCGGGCGCAAAGCGCGCGCCTCCAAATCGGCCTTGGTGACTGCATCGTTGAGCTTCGCCCAGGCTTCCCCAAGCTGTTTCGCTGCATCAGGTAAGTTCATGCTTGCTCCGCTGTCCATGGATCGCCGAAGTTTTCCGTCAGCACCCGGGCGATCCGTTCGGCGTGCTGTTGGCTCAAGAAAAGGCGGACGCTTTCCATGCTCGCCGGGTCGCCCTCGGCCGTCGCCGCGAGCGCGAATTTCCGGCCGGCGCGCGACGTGGTGACGATCCATGACGTTTCGGCGTCGGCGGTCATCTAGCGACCTCTTGCATTTTGTCGCAGCGGTCGCGGGCGGCGTCATAGTCCGCGTGGAAATACTTGCCGTCCGCTCTATCCCTTAGCGCCCGGTGGCACGCGTTCGCCCGCGCGTCAGCTTCCTTTTGGCGCGCGAAGTTTTCCATCGCGCGAGTCGTGAGAACCCACAGCGCCGTCCGATGGATTTCACGGAAGCTCTTGCTGCATCGGCCCTTCGGCCCCAATGAGCATACGCGCGCGACGCGATACGCGGCGTCTCCGGCGGTCGCGAGCTCGAAGCGCACGGGGTGGACGACATTTTCGGGAAACCGCACGACGATGTTTGTGCCGGCAATTTCGACGGCGGCGGTTCCCTTCGCATTCGGTACCACATGCCCCATCTTGAGCTTCCCAGCCGCGTCGACGAATTCCGCGACCCTCATTCCAAGATCGTCAATACCCGGCCGCAAGATCAGCGATTTCGATTGGTCAAGCTCGCTGCCCGCGTCGGCCGCGACGGCTGACATGGCGAGAACTGCGGCCGCGATCAGAAATTTCCGCATGTCATTCCTCCGGCGTCAGGATGCCCGACGCGGCGGCCGCTTCGTCGAGCGACATGCCGGCGCCGACAAGGGACTGGAACGCACGCGCCCGCCCCTGAATGTCGGATGCGAACAGGGTATCGAAGTCGATTGTAACGGGAAGGCCGATACGCGCCGCCTCGGCAGTCACCAGGCGTCCTAGCGGCGCGACGGTGCCGTGCAGGTAGCGGCGCCACGCTTCGCGCTGTGCGGTGCCGTCAGCGGCTTGTACGAGTTGCACGGGATAGCCGCACGCGGCCAATACCGCCTCGCGAGCGGCGGCGAACAACTGGACGCTCGCCTGCGGATAATCGGGGCCGAGCCGCGCGAGCGCGAAATCCCGTGTCGGCGCCGCGCTTCCGCCCTCGCCCCAACCGCCGCGCGTCGTCTCGACCACGGCGATCCGGCCGCGTAGCTCGGCCAGGTTCTTTTTCAGATCGTCGACCGTCCCGGACGCCCCGTCGGTCGGCACCGGCAACAGGTAGCCGACCGCCGCATTCCCTTCGTCCGCGAGCGCCTGTTCGAGCCGCTGCATCATCAGCCGGAGCGTGCGCGCCGCCGACAGGGGCGCGACGCCCCTCGATGACGCCACGTCGATATTCCACCGGACGTGAAACACGCGGTCGGACGGCTCGCTCCGCACCCCGCCGGGCAGGGACAGCGTATAGCGGCCGTTGGGCTGAAACTCGTAGTTGTCCGCCCGCCGCAGCACGCGGCCGACGCGGAACCAACATGCCTCGCCTTGCTCGACAAGCTGGCGACCGATTTGCGTCATCGTCCAACCGCCGAAAACCCTCCGTGGTCAATACATCACCCGGCCACTGACAGCCAAACGCCGCTCAGCTATCGAACCAATGCCAAATTACTGCCGCTATCCCTCAGACCGGCAATTCTGCAAGAGGCTCGACCTGTCCGATTTTCCGGCGCCACCTCAAATTTCTTGTCGTCCCGTCAACGGGTTACGACGCGCCCGTGCTTATTTTCGATCGCCTCGTGCCACGGCGTGCCCGACCATGATCGTGGTTCTGCCCCAGCAGGCGACCCGTCCGTCGCTCTTCAAACCGCAGGTTCGGTGCCCGCCGGCACTGACCTGCCGGAACGTTTCCCCCGCTAAAGCGACCACTTGCTTGCTGCTGCTCCATCCCCAGCAGGCGACCCGGCCGTCGCTCTTCAAACCGCAGGTGTGCCGATGGCCGGCGCTGACCTGCCGGAACGTTTCCCCCGCTGGAGCTGCCGCTTGCTTTTTCTTGTACCGTCCCCAGCAGGCGACCCGGCCGTCACTCTTCAAACCGCAGGTGTGTACTCCGCCGGCGCTGACCTGCTGGAATGTTTCCTCAGCCGGAGGCGCGGCTCGTCCGCCTCTATTATTGCCCCAGCAGGCGACCCGGCCGTTGGTCTTCAACCCGCAGGTGTGCTCCCAGCCGGCGCTGACCTGCTGGAATGTTTCCTCAGCCGGAGGCGCGGCTTGTCCGTCTCCATTATGGCCCCAGCAGGCGACCCGGCCGTCGCTCTTCAAACCGCAGGCGTGATACGCGCCGGCGCTGACCTGCTGGAATGTTTCCTCAGCCGGAGGCGCGGCTTGCATGTATTTGTTCCCTCCCCAGCAGGCGACCCGGCCGTCGCTCTTCAAACCGCAGGTGCGCCTGCCGCGCCTGCCGGGTTTCCTGTAGGTACTGACCTGCCGGAACGTTTCCCCCGCTGGAGCTGCCGCTTGCTTGCTGCTGCTGTTCCCTCCCCAGCAGGCAACCCGACCACCGATCGTCACCCCGCAGATGACATCATAACCGGCGCTGACCTGCTGGAACGGTTCCAGCGGTGCGGCTTGTCCAAAGTTGTTCTTGCCCCAGCAGGCGACCCGACCGTTGGTCTTCAACCCGCAGGTGTGCTCCCAGCCGGCGCTGACCTGCTGGAATGTTTCCTCTGCTGGAGGGACGGTTTCTCCGCGATAGTTCCGTCCCCAGCAGGCGACCCGGCCGTCGCTCTTCAACCCGCAGGTGTGCCGATGGCCGGCGCTGACCTGCCGGAACGTTTCCCCCGCTGGAGCTGCCGCTTGCTTTTTCGGGTACCGTCCCCAGCAGGCGACCCGTCCGTTGGTCTTCAACCCGCAGGTGTGATACGCGCCGGCGCTGACCTGCTGGAATGTTTCCTCAGCCGGAGGCGCGGCTTGTCCGTCTCCATTACTGCCCCAGCAGGCGACCCGTCCGTCGCTCTTCAAACCGCAGGTGTGATACACGCCGGCGCTGACCTGCTGGAATGTTTCCTCAGCCGGAGGCGCCGCTCGTCCGCCTCGATTATGGCCCCAGCAGGCGACCCGTCCGTTGGTCTTCAACCCGCAGGTGTGATACGCGCCGGCGCTGACCTGCTGGAATGTTTCCTCAGCCGGAGGCGCCGCTCGTCCGCCTCGATTATGGCCCCAGCAGGCGACCCGGCCGTCGCTCTTCAAACCGCAGGTGTGCGCCGCGCCGGCGCTGACCTGCCGGAATGATTCCTCAGCCGGAGGCGCGGCTTGTCCGCCTCCATTACTGCCCCAGCAGGCGACCCGGCCGTCGCTCTTCAAACCGCAGGTGTGCCTATCGCCGGCGCTGACCTGCTGGAGGCGCGGCGCCGGCTCGGGGTCGACCGCCGCGGTCGCGGCCAGCACGGGCGCCAGAATCATGCCCATCGCCAGTAGCACGAGCCCAAGGCCGGTCTGCACAGTCCGACCCGGCTTCCGGTCTTGTACAAGGCTGTCCGCTGCCCATTGTCCGTTCATCGCTTCTACCCCTTACCGTTCCATCGCTGCCCCGCGCTTCAGGCCGCGCGGTCGCCGTCCCGACCGGTCCCCCTCACCGCGGCATGCAGCAGCGCTTATTCTTTCGGCCGCTGCCGCAGGGGCACAGGTCGTTGCGGCCGGCCGCGGCGTCCGCTTCGCGAATCTGGCGCATGACTGAAGTTACCCCACTTCAGTGGACAGTATGACCGTATCTCCTTCTGCGGCTGGCGGCTAGCGTCGGCGGCGTCCTCTGCCGGCGGCGTTCTCCCCGGGGATCGCGCAGCGGGGTGCGCTTCAGGCCTCAGGTCGCCCGGCGCGAGGAGGTGATCGAGCCGGACACGATCATGTGCCCGTGCGGCTGCGGCGAGATGGTCAGGATCGGCGAGGACCGCAGCGAGCGGCTGGACTATGAGCTGGCGAAGTTCACCGTCATCGAGACCCTGCGCCCTCGCTACGCCTGCAACAAGTGCAAGGCGGCGGGGTGGTGCAGTCGCCGGCGCCCACCTCCCCGGTCGAGGGCGGCCTTCCCACCGAGGCACTGCCTGCGGCTGGAGAGTTCGCCCGCACCGAGGCGTTCATCCCCAGCATTCCATCAGCGCCCGTTCGGAGGAAATGGAGGGAATGCCGGGGACCGGCCTGTCGGTGACCAGGGTCACGCCCGTGTCGTGGAAGTCGAGCCCCGGCGTGTTCCCGGGCATCCTGCCCGTCCTCGTGAACTCGACCGCCGCCTCGACGCCGAGGGCGGCCATCCTGACGGGATACTGCATGGCGGTGGCGCCAAGCGCGCCGGTGGCGACCATCCAGACTCCCTGACAGCCCCCGTCGATGGAAACGATCAGGACGTTGTTTTCCCTGCCTGACGCCTCGAGCGCCGCATGGGCGCCGGCCGCCGCGGGCTCGTTGATCGCGTAGACCAGATCGATCCCCGGCGTCTTCCCCAGCAGCTTCCTCATGGCGGCCCGCCCGCCTTCCTCCGAGCCGAACGTCGCGCCATGGCCGGAGATGCGTGCGTCCCTCTCGTCGTACATCGTCGCGCGATCCACGAGATCGACGCCGAAGCCCTCGAGGAAGCCCTGGTTGCGCATGACCTCCACGGTAACCTGTGTCCCGGACCCGTCGAGCGTCGCGATCCTCGCTGTGTCCGCGGCATCGCCCATCGTCGCCCTGGCCCATTTCCCGATCAGCTCGCCGGCGCGGAAGTTGTCGGTCGCGAAGGTGATATCGACGGTATCGGCCGGGTCGAAGGGCGTATCGAGCGCGATCACCGGCACGCCGGCCGCGCGCGCCTTGCCCACCGCGCCGGCAAGGGCCGCCGGATCGGAGGGCGCGATGAGAATGACTGCCGCACCCGCGCCAACGAGGCTCTCGACCGCCTCGACCTGGGTTGCCGTGTCGCCGTCGTACTTGCCGGCAACGCTGCGCAGTTCGACGCCGAGCGCGCTCGCCCTCTCACGAGCCGCCTCCTTCATCGTCACGAAGAACGGGTTGGACTCGGTCTTGACGATCAGGCCGACGATCGGCTCGCCCGCCGTCGCGGGGGCGGCGAACAGGCTACATGCCAATCCCGCCGCGGCGAGCAGGCAAATCCTGAACTTCAATTCGGTTTTCCCTGAACCGTGTGCCGGTTACCGGCCCGACCCTCGCCAGCCCGCCGCCCGGGCTTCGCGTTCCGAGCAGAACCAGCGCTCGCCCCGCGACGGATCGATCCGTGTGCGCGCGTAATAGCGCCCGCCGGGCATGTGGTAGATTCGCTTGCCGCCGCGGCCGATGTTGCCCTTGATGTTGCAGCGCTCCGACGCCGCGTTCGCCGGGGGCCGGCTCGTCCGCGCCGAGCCCCGCAGCCGCTTTCCCCGCCGCCAGTCCCAGGGCGCGACGAACGCTCCACGCCACATCCCCTTGCGCGCCGACCGCGCTGTCCGCTCCTCGTCCACATAGGCGCGCGAGTACCGCCGATACGCCAGCGCCCAGCCCTCCGCGACCAGCCAGGCATTGATGTCCCGGCCGTCCTGCCGACACACCGCGACGATGCGGCCATAGCGGTCCCGGTCGCGTTCTTCGCAGATCACCGCCCGGCCGCCGAGCCGCCCGGCGAGCGCCCGGGTTGCCCGGCGCCCGCACGGCCAGCGTGCGCCGGAGGCGACACAACTCTGGCCGCTCTCCGGCGCATCGACGCCGTGCAGCCGCACCCGCGTCCTGCCCACGTCGATCGTGTCGCCGTCGATCACCCGTGCCCGGCCCGACAGAGCCGAGGCGGGCGCAGCCGCGGCAGCGGCCAACGCCAGCGTGCCGACGAACGTCCCCACCACCAGCAGTATCCAATTCATGTCGGCAATCTTCCCTTCATCCTCCAATCCGCCGCCCGGGCGGGCAAAATGGGTCGCTCCCGAATTCCTGGGTGACTCAACTCGCCCGACCGTTCCCGCCGTCGTTGCAGAGAAACGAACCGGTCCCGGGCACGGCGCCCCCGGGGTGCGCGGCGCTTGGGGGAAGAGCCTATCTGCGAAAGCATTTCCAATCCACGAGATCGCGTTCCCTGTCCACGTACAGCTCGCATCTTCCGATTCCAAACTCCAGCGTTGCGTCGAACGCCAGCCTTCTGATTTCCGTTTGCTGCCAGATCGCCGACCCGATATTGGCCGGCGCCCGTCCCGGACCGCCTGGCCCCACCACCGCCGATACCGGGATCCGACGATAACAGCCGTCTGCCGCCGTCCATGGCTGCGCCCCGCGCCGCGGAGAGGTGGAGCCTGACCGGAAGCGGGGCGGCGGTAGGGTGCCCGGGGGAAGGCATCGCGGCCGCCGATCGTCAACGACGAGACGGAGGCGACACCATGACGGCAGCGATGGCGATGCCCGGCAACACGGCGGACACCTTCCTGGTCCATTTCTTCGGCACCGGCCTGGCCGACGAGAAATACGTCGTCGAGCGGTTCAAGGCGATGGCGGACGGAGACATTCGCCCGATCCGACCCGATCCGACCGGCGCGAACGGCCGCCGCAAGGCGAGGCACGCGGTGGTCTCGCGCAGGCAGGCCGAGGCGATGCGTCCCGGCCGCACCGAGATCATCGTCTGCACCGGGCTCAGCACCCGCGGCGGCAGGCAGGCATGGGGAAGCGTGGCCGCGGGGCTCCTCTGCGACCGCAAGCAACGTGGCTGAGCCGATCTCCGTACCCGCGAAGGAGGAAACCGTGGCATACAGGGACCCGGAAGTCGGCAAGGCGAAGGGCCGCGAGCGTTTTCGCCGGCGTGTCGAACGGCGGAAGGCCGCCGGTCTTTGTCCTCGCTGCGGAGACCGCCCTCCGGCGCCAGGGCGGTCGGTCTGCAAGACTTGCGCCGAAAAGCGCAACCGCGCGTCCCGCGCCCGCGACGCCCGGCTGCGCGCCGCCGGCAAGCCGAGGAGAGATCCCGAGCGGGAACGGGAATACGAACGCGGGCGCGCCCGGCGCGAGACGGCGAAGCGCGCCGCCCGGGGAAGCTGCACCCGGTGCGGCAAGCATCCGGCGATGCCGGGGGGGAAGTCCTGCGAGCCCTGTCTGGAGAAAGGCCGCGCCGCCGACCGCGCTCGCTACGCCGCCGGCAAGGCGGCCGGGCTGCCCTATGGCGGCGCGGACCCGGAGGTCAAGAGACGTGCCGGCCGGGCCAAGAGCAGGCGCCGCCAGAAGGCGCGGCTCCAGGCTGGCTTGTGCATCCGCTGCGGACAGCGCGCGCCAGCGGACGGCGGAACCACCTGCCAGCCTTGCCGCGACAAGAGGCAAGCGGCGGAAAAGCGGAAATACGCCGAACGGAGAGAAGCCCGGTGTTGCACCCGATGCGGCGGGCCGGCGTTCGATGGCCTGACGCGCTGCGCACCCTGCAACGCGATCGAGCAGGCCAGCCGCCGGCCCGACCGGAAAAACGCTCGCAGTCGACGGTCGTATGCACAGAGGCGCGCCAGGGGCGAATGTACATCTTGCGGAGCTCCCGCCCAGGGTGCCAGCCGGTGCGCACCTTGCGCCGAGAAATCCTATCACGGCTCCGCCTACTTCAAGGGCATCCCGGTCTGGGACCCGACATACATGGTGATCGAGCTGGAGACCGGCCGCGAGCACGGGCCGTTCGACGATCCGGCCGACGTGGCGCTCTGCCTCGCCTTCGAGAAGCTCGACCGCAACCGCGTCGAGGTGCTGTGCGACGCGCCCGTGACCGCCTCGTTCACCGGCTGGACCTGAACCGCATCCCTGCTGCGCTGCCGACCCGCCGCCCGCCGCGGCACGTGCCGCCGGCCTGGCGCCCGCGGCGACAAAATCGCCGTCCGCCCGGCCCGACCCACGAGCCGGGGGCGGGGCGTCGGTCATCATCACAGGAGAAATTCGAGCAATGGGCGCCATCGAGCTTCCCGACAATCCGGTCTATGCCTTCGTTCCCGTCACGGATCCCGACACCGGCTTGCAGCAGATCCGCATCGTCATCGACGGCATGGACATCGCCATCGGCACGTCGCTGGTCGTGCTGGATATCGAACAGGCCATGGTCGTGGCCGACCGGCTGAACCGGCCGCTCGGCTGGACGCGCGCGGGCTGGACCGCCTTTGCCGCTGAGCGGCTGAGCGCGGGAGGATGCGATCCGGATCGGTCCGCCGGCCCCCCGCGCGATGAGCGGGCGTGGCGGAACCGGCGGTCGTCGCGTCATCCGCCTACCCGGCCGTGCCGCGTAGGTGCCGATCGCGCCGTCGCGGGCGATCCGGCCCTGACCCCGTCCACGCCGATCTCCACACCAACGGGCCGCCGTTCCGGAGTTCGAGAAGAGCTTGCGCCGGGCGAGCGCCGGGGAGGGCTGGAGGAAGGTCCTTCGGCCGGATGCCCGCGGCGCAGCCAGCGGAGACGAACATGTCCGAATTCCACGAGCCCGACACCGAGACCCCGACCCCGTCCGACCTGCTGACCGAGGCGGGTCTCGATCCCCGCGCCATCCGCGAGGTCCTCGCCGGCCCGGACGGCGAGGCGGAGTAGGAGGAGAGCGGGAAGAAGGCGAGCGGGCGGGGGCTGGAGAGAGTGCCGGTCCCGGCCGTTCGTGAACCCATCGTCAATATCGAGAGCATGAAGGAGCAGATCATGAGCTTCGGTCTCAATCGCGCGGAACTCATCGGCCGCCTGGGCGCGGACGTCACCGTCAACCATCTCGCCTCGGGGGGCCGCGTGGCCAACCTGAGCATCGCCACCGACGAGAGCTACATCGACAGGAGCGCGGGCGGCGAGCGGATCGACAGGACCGAGTGGCACCGCATCGTCACCTTCCAGGACGGGCTGATCGACATGCTGATGAAGCATGCGAGGAAGGGCCGGCTGGTCTACGTCTCGGGCAAGATGCAGAGCCGCCGCTGGCGCAAGGACGGCGAGGACTCCGACCGCTTCGCCACCGAGATCCTGCTGGTGCCGGGCTCGCGCGTGCAGTTCCTGGAGAAGGCGAACGGGGGCGTCGCCGCCCAGGCCGCGCCGCCGGCCGGGAACGATGCGGCCTCCGCCAACGGCGCGGCCATGCCGGCTGGCGGGGCCGACAACCCGGACGACATCATCCCGTTTTAGCGGACCCTCTCGCTTCCACTTCCCTGCCTGTCTCGGGGTCGGTGCTTCCGGGCGCCGGCCCCGTTTCATTTGCAGTCGGGCCGGAGACGTCCGCCGATGGCCCGGGCTCCGGCGCGATGCTCTCCCGCACCGGCGCCGCCGTTCCGTTCCGCCGCCTGTCCCGGCCTGCTTCGGACCCCGTTCCGGGGGGAGGAAGAGGAGAGCGCGGATTCGGGCAAGCCATTCAGCAAGAGGGAGAGAGTCGATGAGCGCCGTGATCAACCTGAAGCACGAGCCCGCGCTGCGCGAGAAGTTCGAGCATGCGCATGCGGTCAACAACACCGTGCTGATCGACCGCCGCACGAGATGGGGAAACCCGTTCCCGGTGGGCGACGGCCAGGACCGCGCGCAGGCGATCGCGCGCTACCGTGCCGACCTGTGGCGCCGTATCCGCGAGGGCGAGGTCGCGCTCGAAGAACTCGCGGAGCTGGACGGGTGCTGGCTCGCCTGCTGGTGCGAGCCGCAGCCGTGCCATGGCGACGTGCTCGCGCGCGCGGCGGCCTGGGCGGCGCGGGTGCTGGCCGGAAGGTCCGATGCATGACGCGCCGCCGCGCGTCCCTTCGAACGCCGTGCAGGCCGCGAGGCCGATGGGGTCCGTGCGGGTGGCAAGGGAATTGCTGGCCGCTGTGCTGTCTCATTGTCCCACGCGTGCTCGCTCCAGCAACCCTGAAGGGTCCTCCGGTCGCTGCGCTCCCTGCGGCCCGGCCCAAGGAGGTCTAGCGGCGGACCGTGAAAGCCGGCGACCGTGAAGATCGCTGGAGCGATCTTCCGCACCATCGCCAGCTTTCCGCACCACTCCGCCGCAAGACCTCCTAGGGCCGGGTGCTTCCGCTGCGCGCGCGTGAGCCAAAGAGCCATCACATCGGCGCACAACGCTCCGGTGCATGCAACAGGAGATCGTCATGAACATCATCGAGAACGTCGACACCATCGAGACCGAAGCGCAGTCCATGACCGCGACCGTCTGCGACAACGCCGCCCTCTTCAGCGCCGCCCCCGAGCGCGACGAGTTCGACACCCGCGAGGTCTGGGACGCCGACGACGCGCTCGCAGCCGTCGCCGAGTCCTTCCGCATCCTGGGCCAGGGCGTCGGGCCGGACGGCACCCAGCTCGCCGACGAGCGCGAGAGCCTGCTGTGGGGCTTCGTCAACATCTTCGACGCGCAGACCCGTCGCCTCGACCGCGCCGCCGACAGACTGATGCCGGAACTGCGCGACCTCCAGCGCGGACAGGACGGCACCGAGATCAAGTCGCTCGAACTCGAGATGACCACCCACCGGGCGCAGTGCCTCACCGACCGGCGCGACGCGTTCGAGCGGATGCGCGACGAGGCCGCCGAAGCCTACCGCGACACCACCGGCAGCGTCTGGCGGCCCCGGCGCGGCAGCCACGTCAGCCAGACCGGCACGCTGACCTCGGCGGCGATCGACGCCCGGGATTTCGTCCGCGCGCGCAAGGACCGCAAGACCGCCGCGCATCTGCCGCAGGGAACGCTGGTCGCCATCGCCGGCGGCAAGGACATCGCCGACCCCGCCGCCGTGATCGCCAGGCTCGAACAGGCCCGCGCCAAGTACGACGACCTGGTGCTGGTCCACGGCGGCGGCCCCGGCGTCGAGCGCATCGCCGCCCAGTGGGCCGAACGCAACGGCGTCCACCAGATCGTCTGCAAGCCCGACTGGAACCGCCACGGACGAGCCGCCCCGTTCCGCCGCAACGACGAGCTGCTCAACCTCCTGCCCAAGGGCGTCATCGCGTTCCCCGGTTCGGGCATCACCGAGAACCTCGTCGACCGCGCTCGCCAGATGGGCATCCCTGTCCTCAAGGCGGCCGCCTAGGCCGCGCGTCATCGGGCCGTGCCGTCGCCCGCGGCGGCACGGCCCGTTCTTCCTTCCCCATCGATGTCGCGGCTGCACCGTCATCCTCGCCGGCGCTGCGCGCCGCGCTCGGGCTCGCGCGTCGCAGGCACGATCGCGGACGTATCGACGATCGTTGTCCGCGTGACCGTTCCGTCGTGGCCGCCGCACACCGCCGAGTGCATCGAGCCCGGCTCAGCCGCCGACGCTCCCGACGAGCCCGCCGTCACCGTGCCCGACACTTCGTCGAACAACTGTGTCGGCACCGCGCGCCACTCAATCGCCGTGACGGCTCCGAACCGCCGCATTCGACGGCGACGATCTCCCAATCGAAAACTCAGCAAGATCATGTCCCCGGGGACCGCGGAGCGGCAGTACCGTCACACCGGAACGCACCGGTGGTGCAGGACTGCGGCATTGGTAGACAAGCGTATCCAGGCGTCGCCAGGCGACCCCAAACAGCCCAAAGAAGCAACTTTCGCAACGCGGAGCGAGTGCTACCAATTTGGGTGCTGCCGATTGTCGCACTGGCGCGTAGCTCTGGCGCCTCCTGTCGCCGAATGTCGGTCATGAGCAACGGGCTGGTCGCGATTCGTGACGGAGCGGGTTGCGGTGGGTTGCGATCTATAGGTGTATCGTAGGCGCCCGAAACACGGCCCAAACACGGCCCGTCGGCCTGGAATCCCGCCTCCCGGCGCGACCCTCGTGCCGCCCGACGGCAGTCCCGGCAGGGAGGTCGATAAGGGTGCGATGGCCTCGTCGGACATCCCGGTCTCGACCGGAAAGGGACCGCCTGCGTGTTGTTTCAGGGCAGGAAATTCACCGGGGGCGGCCACCTGTTCGACCTGGAGAGGAAAAAAGATGCCGAGAAGCGAACGCCACAATCCCGAAACCGGAAAGAAACCTGACGGGAATCCGAGCAAGGCACGCCGGTCGCACTCGATCCGCTTCTCGGATACCGAGTGGTCGCTCCTCGAGCGGGCCGCCGGCCGACACGGCGTTCCCGTCGCCGAGCTCGTTCGATCGAGCGCTGTTGCCGCCGCCGAGGACCGGCTCGGCGAGCCTCCCCCGGTCGTCTTGTCGACGGGACACGCCGCGCTCATCGAGGAGATCTATCGCCACGTCTACGTGCTGGCCACGGTCAAGCGTGACGAAATGCTCGACGACAAGCGCGGCGCGCAACTCGACACCATCGTCGCCGCTGCCCGCAGGACGATGGCGGAGGCGATGGACGAAGGACCGACGTGACGGGCGCCGACGATGGATCGGCGGCCGCGGGTCGGTTTCGAGGCGTTTTCCGCTCGCGGCCGCGTCATCGGCGGCCGGTTCCGCCCGGTCGCCGACACGCGAGCTCTCGACATCCAGCGACATTTCCGCCGTCCGGGAGGGTGGTTCACCGTCCTCGCGGCATCCATAGTGCGCCCTTCGACGAGCGTGCCCGGTCGATGCGGGCGCGATCCGGGAGTTCGTTTGCGGATCGCCCGCGGTCAAGGCAAGACTGCGACCGTGTCCGGAACTCGATCGCACCGCATCGAGGAATTGCCAGGAGAAACGATGAAGCCGGTTGCGAAGCAGATGATCGCCCGGGTGACCGACGACGCCATCAGGCTGTGGGCGCTGGCGAGCGGAGAGTATCCGCGCGACCAGCAGCCGATGACGCGACGGGTGCGGGACATGGTGAGCGACGCCGTGAGCGTCTTTGCGGTCGATGCGCGGCTCTGCCTCGAGTCGGTGCCGCCGGATCTTTCGTTCACGCTTCGCCGGACGCGGTGGCGGTGGAAGCCGGAGGGCCGGCTGAAGGGTGCGGTCCCGAAGGATTTTCGCGAGATTGTGGACCGGATACTGGACGCTGCGCGGATAGAAGTGCACTGCCCGCCGGTCCCCAGAAGCGAGAGCGTGCTGGACGAGCCCGGGTTTGTCGTGTTGTTTCTGCGCGTGCACTCGGACGAGGGCGAGACATCGCTCGTCGACGTGTTCGCGCTCTCCCACTGTTTTCTGACGCAGGTTCTCCCCGCTCTTCTCGCCGACCGCACCGGCGAGGAGACGGTTCACTGAGTTGGGCACGCGTCTTGCGCGTCGGCTTCGCCATCGATGTGAACGCACGCGAGCCGCTCGCTCGTGGGCGGACCTCCGTGCTCTCTCCAGCGAACAGGGCGGTGGCGGGCGCCGGCCGCCGGAGGATTGGCACTGTCGGGCGGGCGCTCAGAGGCCCATGTCCATCTCAATGCGCTTGCCCTTGGCCGGCGGTTCGGGCTCCGGCGCCTTCTGGCGGGACAACTCCGGCTCGATTTCCTTCTCCGGCGAAGGCGGCGCGGCTGCCTCGGGGCCCGGCCGTTCCCTGTCGAGCGGTGCCTTTTCGTCCTTCCCGTGCTCGCGTTCGCGCTCCGGCCGCACGCCCTCGCCGATCCCTTCGAGCGCCGAGATGCGCTCGCCGGTCACCGCTTCGAGCCGCTCCCTGAGCGCCTGCGCGTCGTCGGTCACCAGCTCCGCCCGGTCGCGGGCGCGGCTGATCTCGACGTAGAATGCCTTGGCGGTGGTCAACTGGGGGTGATTGGCCTGCATCGCGGCGATCACATTGTCTATCGTGCGTCCCTGATAAGCGTGCACGGTCGAGGCCCAGGCGTAGTCGAGATGGCGCAGTTGCGGATCGCCCGGGGTGAGCGTGAGCCTGCGCCCGTCCTCCAGCATGAACGTCACCCGCCCGTTGCGGACGCCTATGACCTCGGCCGTTCCGCTGTTGACCAGCCCGAGCCCCTTGTCGTTGCGCGTCCAGCGAATGCGGTCGCCGGCGCGAAGCTCGACGGTCTCGGCCCGGTAGACCTCGGTGCCGCCCTGCCGCCCGCCGATTTCCGACGGCTTCCAGCCGACGGCCGAGCCGTCCGGACCTTCGAGAAGCACCGATCTCTGCTTATGATCCACTCGCTCGACGCGCCGTTCGTCGCCCTTCTCGACGCAGAGACGCTTGTAGGGGCGGTGGAAGGCGACCACATCGCCGGGCGCATAGTTGGAGACGAGCGACTTCTCCGCGTTGGTGTAGCCCTTCGAGACCAGCCGCTGGGTTTGCAGGACCGGCCCGGCGATGCGGCCTTCGCGCGCGAGGCGTTCGCGGATATGCGCGTTGATGCCCTCGCGAAGCTCGTGGCTCGGGGCCATCACCCCGGTGCGCTCGCGCTCCCCGGGGGAGAGCTTCAGCCAGCGCGCGGCGACCGCGCCCGCGATGTTGGCAGCCTTTACCTCGGCCACGTTGGAGCCGAGCTTCTCGAACGCCTTGCCGCTCTCGCCCGCGAGGCTCGCCTCGACGGCGGCCTTCAGGTCGGGGTCGCGCTGGCGCAGGATCTCGTCCATCACCGCGGTCTTCATGCCCGCCTGCTGGAGTTGGGCGAACGGTTTGCCGGCGTCGACCGCGTCGAGCTGCTTCGCATCGCCGACCAGCACCAGCTTCGGGATGCGTAGCTCGCCCGCGATCCTGAGCAGGTCGCGCGCCTGGACGGTGGAGGCGAGGGAGCCTTCGTCGACCACCAGCACCGTCTTCGCGAACGCCGCGCGCATCTCCTTCGCGCCTTTCTTCGTCAACCGGCCCTCGGCAACGCCCGCGTTTCTCGCAAGGTATCGCTGAAGCGTTTCGCTCTCGATGCCCGATTCCGCCGCCAGCGTCTGCACCGCCGAGGCCGAGGGCGCGAGACCGACCATGCGCCAGCCCTTCTTCTCCGCGAGCGTCCTCGCGCGCGCGAGCATCCTCGTCTTCCCGGTGCCCGCATAGCCCTGCACGCCGACGGTGCGGTCACGCTCGCTCAGGATCAGCTTCACCGCCTCTCTCTGCCCCGCCGTGAGCGGTCCCTTTCTGAGATGGCGGTCCACAATCCAGTCGCGCATCGGCGCCTTGCCCCTGCCTTCGCCGCTCTGCATGAGCGCGACGGTCTCGCGCTCGTCGGCCACCGCCTTGTCGGTGGTGAGGCCGGCGCCTCCCTCAAACGCCGGCGCACCGTGCAGGCGACCCTCGCGCTGGAGGCCGGCCACGACCCGCTCGATGTCCCTGATGGAAGCGGCACCGGGGTTGTAGGCGAGCGCGGCCGCGAGCAGGTCGGTCCTGGCGAACACCGCGTCGCGCTCCGACAGATGGGCGAGCGCCCAGTCCACCGCCTCCCGCGCGGGCTCGGCGCGCGCGGCATGTTCGAAGAGGTCAGCCTGACGCTCACCGGAAGCCCCATCGCCCTTGCCCGAATCCTTCGCCCCGTCGTGGGCCTTGTCCGCACCGTCGCGACTCCGTTCCATCGCCGAAGCCACCAGCACGTTCGCGTCGAAGCCGAGCCCGGCGGCCTGCCTCACCCAGGTCTCGCGCAGCGCGTCGCGGTCGACATCGCGCTTGGCCGCGCGCGTCATCAGCGCCGCGCGGCGGGCGAGATGCTGGTTGTCCGCCGTGGAGCCGAAGCCCCGGCCTTCCATCGCCGCCTCGATCTCGGCGCGCCGCGTCGAGAACGCATTGATAGCGTCTCGCGACACGCCCGCGATCTCGAAGCGCCCGTCGGCATGGGTCCGCTCGATCTCATATCCCAGCTTCGCCAGCTCTCCCGCGAGCTCGCTCCGGTAGAGCGCGCCCAGCAGCATCTTCGAGCCGTACAGGCTCTCGTTCGCCATGGTGCGCCACTTGTTGTCCGGGCCGAGCAGCATGTTGGCGATTACCGAGTGCGTATGCAGGGCCGGGTCCAGGTTCCTGGAAGTCTGGTGCCTGAACCGGGCGATCAAAGTCTTCTGGTCCCCCGCCCGGACCATGCGGCCGGTCGACTTGTCCCGCACCCGGGTCTCGGCGCCGTTCCGCTCGAACCAATCGAGCGCGCGCCCGGCCGCCCGGTCGTGAGCCTCGACGATGCGCGCGTCGCCGCCGACGAGCGCTGCGAGGGAGACGGATTTCGGGGCGCTGAAGGTCAGGTCGCGTCCGGGACGGTGGTGGATCTCGCCGTCGCCCATCCGGCGGCCCAGGCGCTTCCCGGAGCCGTCGGGGACTTCACCCTCCAGCACCGCCCGGAACGTGTCGGGATCGACGGGGCCGTCGAGACCGAGCTCGGCTGCGCCCCGGCCCGCCCAGGCGCTCGCCGCGAGGTGCTCGGGCGAATCCTTCGCGTAGTAGCCATCCCTCTCGTAATAGCTGGCACCCTGGGACGGGCTTGTGACCGAGCCGATCGAGGCGACCATCAGACCCAGCGCCCGTAGCCGTGCCGGTCACCCCCGTTGGCGCCAGGCGCCGCCGTGCCGTCCTCGCCGGTGTCGGGCTTGCCTTGCCGCGGAACGGCAGGTTCCGGTCTTGCGGGGCGGGGAGGCTCGGAGACCGGCGACCGTTCCGCCGGCGCATGAGCCGGCGCGGCGGTCGATGGCGATGACGGCAAGGAGGTTGGCACGATCCTGCCCGGTGCGGCTATCGGCCTCTCCGGCGCCGACGACAACCGATCCCGCGCCCGGCGCCCGTCCCGGGACCGCCGGATCAGCACCAGACACAGCAGCGCGCCGCCCAGCCCGCAAAGCGCCCCCAGCGTGGCGCCCTCCCAGGCCGCCTCCCCAATACCCTCCCGTGCCCACCGCACCCTGTAGCGGTAGGTCAGAGTGGAACGGCTGAGCGTCTCGACGGCGCCGTCCTCGTTGCGGTACTCGACCGGCACGTCCCCGTCGAAGCCGGCGCCGATCATCAGATCGGCGACCGTGATCTTGTAGGCCGCATACCAGTCATGCCCGGTGGTATCGCGCGCGAGCGAAACCGCGCAGGCAAGCACCGCCATCGAGGCCGCCCCCGCCGTCCCGGCGACGAATGCCTGCCGCCAGAGCTCGGGATCGAACGCGGCCCTCCATCCGGTGCGGCGTTCGTGATGTCCGCGGTTCCCCACTTGCGCGTTCTCCTCGCTGCGGTCGCTGCCGGAACGCGGCCGCATCCGCCGCGAGCCCGGCCAGCGCGGTTCTTTCCAGCGGAACCGCCGACACTCCCACCGGTGTGAGGGACGTGAACATAAGTTGAACGGATGTGCTTCGCAAGCCGAAATGTATAGTAAAGTCAACGCCTTGATGACAAAACTGCGCTAATCTGCGCAGAGCTGCGCCTGGCTACGACAGGACCCGGCCACCCGAACCCTTCAGCCGGCGGTGGCGGCGCCGGCGACCCCGGAGCCGGCGGAGACGCAGGGGACGCCGGAAGAGGACGCCGACGGCGGGGAACCGCAGGGCAGGTTGTTGTGATCTCCGCACCGCGCCCTTCCCCCTTCGACCGGCATCTCAGAACCGCATGTTGAGGGTCAGGAAGAGGGTGCGTCCCCAGCCGGCCGCGCGCGGCCCGTCGGTCACGGCGGGGTTCGCGGTGTTGGTCGAGAGCTTCGCGTCGGTGACGTTGTAGACGCCCGCGGTTATCCGCGCTCTCTCGAGCCCGAGCGGCGCCCTCCAGTCGAGCGTCAGGTCGTGGCCGGTCCACGACTTGAAGCGTCCGTCGCCCTGCCGGTTCTCGATCTCGTCGCGGTAGTTGACGGCCCAGAAGGCGGTGAGGTTGCCGCGCCCGGTCGAGGTCACGATGCGCACGGCGTGGCGCGGCAGCGGATACGGCCGCCTCTCGCCCGCGATGCGCTCCTCGCTGCTGGCGACGTGGCGCCAGAACCCGCGCAGCGCGACGAAGCCCCAGCCGGTCTCGGCGCGGGCTCCGAACCGGGTGTTGAGCCCCGAGATGTCGATCCCGACGATGTTCGCGAAGCGGTCGTGGATGGTGATGTCGCCGGCCGCGCGTTCGATGCAGCCGGCGCCGCCGCCCGGCGGGCACTCGGGACGGTTCAGCATCGCCCAGTCCGCGTCGGGCCGCCCCGGCAGGTCGGAGGTGGTGAGCCAGTACCAGTCGGCGACGAGGTAGAACGGCCCCCTGCGGGCCTCCGCTCCGATCGAGCGCCTGTGCGAGCGCGACGGCCCGAGGTCGGGATTGCCGCTGGTGCGGCGCGTCACTTGCCGGTGGTTCGCGGTGTCGCAACTGCGCGGCGGTGGCCCGCTCTCCGGGATGCAACGGACATAGGGGTGATCCTGCGCCGCGGTGCCGTGCAGGTCGTGCATCGAGGGCGCCTCGTCGCCCGCGCTCCACGAGCCGCGCAGCGTCACGATGTCGATCGGGCGGTACTCCGCCCCGAGGCGCCACGCGTGGAGACCGCCAACGTCGTCGGTCTCGTCGGCCCGCGCCGCGGCTCTCACGTCGACGCTGTCGCCGACCGGCACGGTCACCTCGGCAAACACCCCCGCCGCGTTGCGCTCGCCGGCGTAGCTGGTGCCGCCCGACCCGAGCACTCCGTTCACGTCGCGGGTCCGGCCGTCTTTCGCCCGGAACGCCAGCATGCTATGGGCCTCCACGTCGGCGAGTTCGACCCCCGCGGTCCAGGCCGAGTTGCGCTCGCCGATACCCGGCGCGGCGCCCTCGAGGGCGAGACGCACGCCCAGATACGTCCCGCCGAACTCCTCCTCCTCGCGCAGGCTGCTCCGCTCGATCGCTCTCAGGTGGTCGGGTTCCTCCGACAGCGGATCGGTCAGGTCGTACCTTCCGGCCTCGATCTCCTCCCCGATGATCTCCGAGTCCACGAAGGTATCGCCCCTCACCGAGCCGTCGAGCTTCCAGGCGCCGATCTCCGCGTCGTAGCCCAGCCCTTCGGCGAGCCGGCCCTCGACGCTGGCCGAGACGTCGTACTCCTCGGTGCTCGTCTTCCAGTCCCGATTGCGATGGCCGATGAAGCGGTGCCCGACCGAGAAGATGTCCTCCCCCGTCGCCTCGAACGCCGGGTCGGCTCCGCGCGCCGATGCATTGATCGCCTCCAGCAGGCCGTCGCCCGGGGTTACGGAGAACACATCGACCGAGGGGGCGTAGCGGAACGCCGAACGTCCTTGCGAAAGGTTCGCGTCCACGTGGAGCTTCGCGCGCTCTCCCAGCGGACGGTCGAGGCTCAGGATCGCGGTCTTCCGGTCGTGGCTCGCGCTGTCCCACCAGAAGTCGCCATAGGCGAACCCGCACCCCTTGTCGCCCGAGGAGATCCCCGGCGGGTTGCCGAGCGGGCCGGTGTAGCCCTGCGCAGGCTCGCACGCGCCGAGCGCCAGCGATCTCAACTCGTCCTCGCTCCTGTCGAAGACGTAGACCGTGTTGCCGCCGACGCTCACGTTTTTCGCATCGGCGAAGCTCCCGCCCTCGACCCACTCCGAGCGGCTGTGCTCGCGGGTGTTGCCGGCGATCTCCTGGCGGTCGAGGATGTCGACGCCCACGGTCAGGCGGCCGCCGGCGACCGCGCCGCCCCAGACCACGCCGCCCTGGCGCGCGTCGCCGCCGTCGCGGCCCGGCATCCGGACGACGGCGCGCAGGTCGAAGCCGTCCAGATCCTGCCGCAGCACGAGGTTGAATGCGCCACGTACAGCGGCGTGGCCGCCGAGCGTCCCCAGGCTCTCGCCCCTCAGCACCTCGATGCGCTCGACCGCAGACAGCGGCAGCGTGTCCAGATCGTGCGCGGTCGTCGCGTAGGGCCGTCCGTTCACCATGATCAGCAGGTCGCGCCCGCCGGTGAAGAAGTAGCGGATGATGCCCGTGTCGAGCATCTCGCCGAACGTCTGCGCGCCGGAACGCTCGATGAAGCCGCGGTCGTACTCGGCGACGATCCAGGGCGCCGGCGCCAGCGCGCCGGCATGGACCTGACCCGCCGCGAGCATCGCGGCCGCGGCCAGCGCGGCGAGGACTGTTCTCATCCTTGGTTCCTCACTCGTTTGTGGATGTACCGACCGTCCTCCATGCCGACCGCGTTGTCGACGATTGTCAATCGTATTCCCCGCCGCCGGGATGCGGGTGCGCGGGCGTCGGGACACGCTCCCCGGCCCGGCGCGGCGGCCGCGCGATCTCCGGCGCGAGGTCGGCAAGCTCGATGAAGTCGTCGGCCTGGCGGCGCAACTCGTCGGCCGCCATCGGCGGCGAGGACCTGAGCGTCGAGACCACGCTCACCCGAACCCCCTCGCGCTGGACCGCCTCCACCAGACGCCGGAAATCCCCGTCGCCCGAGAACAGCACCATGCGCTCCAACCTGCCCGCCAGCGCCATCATGTCGACCGCGATCTCGACATCCATGTCGCCCTTGACCCGGCGGTTGCCGTGGGCGTCGGTGAACTCCTTCGCGCGCTTGGTGACCGGCGAATACCCGTTGTAGTCGAGCCAGTCGATCAGCGGGCGCATCGGCGAGTATTCCGCCTCGTCGAACAGCGCGCTGTAGTAATACGCCCGCACCAGCCGGCCCTCCGCCGAGAAACGCTCCAGCAGGCGCCTGTAGTCGATGCCGAAGCCGAGCGCGCGCGACGCATGGTGAAGATTGGCCCCGTCGACGAACAGCGCGGTCCTTTCCTCGGGAAGCTCGGTCATGGGACGGGGCACGGTCTCCGGTGGCGGGCGCGGCGGAGCGTAACCGGCGGGCGCGCCCGACGCCAGCGGTGCCCGAGATGGAGGCATGTGCGCCGCGGCGTTCTTCAGCGGTGCGTGCAGGCCACCCGCGCGCACTGTCCTGCGTGAGCACCTTCTCCGGGATCGTCAGGTTTCTTGTGAGGTCGATCCCCACAGACTGCTACATTCGCCTTATAGTCCCCACCCGGGATTTCCTCGCACTGGCCGTTGGCATGAAGATCGACGCGGAATGGGATGTGTCGGATCACTCGACCGGATTGTCGGCCTTCTTCGGGAATCTCGAGATCAAGACAAACCTCGCTCTGGGGTCCCACAAAGCCGATTTGCAGGCTTTCTTCACCGGTCTCGGGTCGGCTGTCCGTATAGCCCAACGCGCGCAGGCCGAGCTCGACCGGCGGGCCGCGACCCGCTTCTCGATTTTCGACTTCTTCCGGGAACGGGAAACGGATTTGTCGCGCGTATTCAGAGGTCTTCTCGACCCGGGCGGGACGCACGGTCAGGGCGATAGGTTTCTTCGTCTGTTCCTCGACGAGGTCCGGGAGGTTCTCGACGGCGAAGTGCATGGGCGTTTCCCGGCCGGGAATCTCCGTGACAGCCGGATCTATCTCGAACACCGCACGGATACGGGGCGAAGCATCGACATCGTCGTCAGGGTGCGCGGCGACACCTGGATCGGGATCGAGAACAAGCCGTGGGCGGGAGAACGGCCCGATCAGGTCAGCGACTATCTGAGATACCTGCGGACCAGAGCCGGCCCCGACACCGATCCGGACGCGTGGCTTGTCTATCTGAGCGGTGACGGCAAGCGGCCCGAGACCCTGCCGGACGACCCGGAGGATCGGATGCGCTGCCCCACCCTGCCCTACAGAGGCGCCGAACGGGGTTCTCCATCGCTGGAGAACTGGGTGGAGAAATGCCGCACGGAGTGCGAAGCGGAACGGGTTCGGTGGTTCCTGACGGATCTGCTCGAATACATACGGAGGTGGTTCGAGCCCGCCGGGACGGGAGATCGATCGTGACTCGAGACGTGATCCTCGACGTGACAGCGGACTTCGTTCGAAGCAGCGAGGCGAACCTGAAGCTCGCCCTGCAGGTCGAAAGAGCGATGCCCTGTGTGAGGGAGCATTTCGTCCGGGCCGCACTGGACGCTCTGGAAAAGTGCTTTCCCCGATCGGAATGGAGCATCGGTCGGTCGGCATTGCGGGACGTGATGGCAAAGTACGCCAAACTCTGGCTCACAAGCGAGACGTGGACAACGTATCAAGACGAAGCCGCAATCTGGCTGGGCTCGGATCAACCGAGCTGGAAGAGAGTGTGGATCGGCCTCTATTTCACTGGAGGATCCTCACGGAAAGTCCAGCCCGTTGAGCAAACTATGGCACCCTTGACCAAGAGTGGGTATACCGTGGAGGCTTCGGAGGATGAGCCGGGCGTATACAAGTACCTTGATGGAGAATTGCGCGACTGGAGTGACGAGCGGTTCCTGACACGGAGTCTCAAGGATGGGCCCGGCGAAATAGCTTCCGAAATTTCCGCCAAGTTGAATGACCTCGACAAATTCGTCAGATCCCTGCCCCAGTGAAGCATGGGAATAGCGGCCGCCATCAGCCTGTCCCAGTGTCCTGATTCCGAAGTTCGTACCGCTATGCTGCTGCGGCGATTTCGAGTGTCCTGATGCGGAAGCGCTCGATTGACGCCAGGATCCTATCGGCTGTCTTGTACCAGCGGGACAGCTTGGGATGCTCGTTGACGATAACGCCAGAATCGACGTGACGATCGCCGGGAGCGATGTCGACGCGATGCTCACCTATTCGGCCATAGATATTCCGGGCCTGCCCGCCTCGGTGTCCACCGGCCGGGTTTCGGTGGTCGATGGACGATTTGCCCCGAGTGTGCGGGATGGGTCGATGTGGCGGTATCGAGGGGGCGCGCTACCCCGGGAGCGTCTCCTCCCGGCCCGCCGGCGGGCCCGCGTCGCGGGCCGCGAGTATGAGCCTCAGCGCGTCGCGCGGGCGAAGCAGGTCCTGGAGCGTGTGCCGGTCGAGCACGTCGAGAAAGGCGTCGAGCGCCGTCTCCAGGACAAGCGTCAGCACGCACGGCCCCGAAATCCGGCAGGCGTTCTTCTCGCCGTTGACAATTGGGGGAGAAACGGCGCCCGTGGTTCCATATAGGGTGTTCAAACGAAGTCGGGGCGCGGATAATCGGCGGCTCCGGCAAACGAGCGACAAGTGGAACGGTTCGATGGGCACGGTTCTCAATGACGTCACGAGCGAAACGGTGGATGCGGCGCATGTTCAACGGCGCGTGGACAATTGGGAGGAACGTCTGAACGGGCTCTACGCCATGATCGGCGACTGGTTGCCGGACGGTTGGGAGGCCCGGCGGGGCGCACCGGTCGTCATGAACGAGCCACTGATGCAGAGATTCGAGGTGTCCGCGAAACGGATGCCGACGCTCGAACTCCGCGACCTCAACGGACACGTCGCAAGGCTCGAACCGCACGCTCTCTGGATCATCGGAGAAAACGGCCGTGTCGATCTGAAGCGCGACGGGCGCTTCTATTTCATCGTGGATACGGCCGAGAACTTCGCGCCGCCAAACTGGGAGGTCTCTCGCGCCGAACGGCGATGCGACTGCGAAGCGGTGACGCGTGACTGGTTGAGGCGCATCCTTCAGTGAGCGATCTTCCTGCTATTGCCGCGGCATACGAGAAGATCGACCTGCATTTCCAGCGTCTGCGTCATACGGAGAACAGGACCGGCGATGAACCGGTGCCGGGTCCAGTCGATCGCGATCAGAGGATCAACGACCAAGCCTACTTCGTGCTCGCCTGGGGACAGTTGGAAGCCGACATAGAAGAAGCCTGCCGGGAGGCGATCCGCGATGGTCAATCGCATGACGACTGGCGGCATCGCCGTGCCTGGTCCCTCTACAACCCCGATGATCGCAGGCTTTCGGGGCTGAGCTTCGAGAACCGGCTGACGCTGGTGCTGGAAAAGGGCAGCGACGATTGGAAGAGGACCATGGAACTGTACAACGTCCGCAACCAGATCGCCCACGGCGCGCTCCTCTCCGCCCGCATCGATATGGCACGGGTGATCGAGGACTTCTTTCGCATCCAGTCATCTCTCGTGCGGTAGTGATCGGTGCGGTGACGAAAACACTCGAACCGCTGCGGCCGGCCCTTGAGCTTCCGCGCCGAGCCAATCCCGGCTTCGGTGGTATTGCGCACCGGCGGACATTAGACGGTTAGCCGATAACGCGCGGCTTCGCTCACAGATGCCGTAATGGGGCTTGGCGCTCACCGGCACCGTTGCAGCTTGTAGCGATGTCGGCGATTCGGGTGCCGTTGCCCTTGCACGCGTAGCGTGTTCGCGGGGTCTTGCCGCAAGGCGCGCCCCAGTTCCTCGGAAGGAAAGGGCAACGGCATGGAAGTCTATATCGGTCTGGATGTATCGCTGGCAAGCACGGCGGTCTGCGTTCTCGGCGAGAAGGGGAAGAAGGAGACGGAGGCGCAGGTCGCCAGCGCGCCGGATGCGCTGGTTTCGTTCATGAGCGAGCTGCCGCACGGGATCGCCGCGATCGGGCTGGAAGCGGGTCCGCTGTCCAATTGGTTGCACAAGGGGCTGACCGACGCCGGCTTCGAGGTCGTGCTGATGGAGACGCGGCAGGTGAAGGCGGCGCTGAAGGCGATGCCGATCAAGACGGACCGCCGGGATGCCGAGGGCATCGCACGGCTTCTGCAGATGGGCTGGTTCCGGCCGGTACACTGCAAGACGGTATCGTCGCAGGAGATTCGGGCGCTGCTGACCTCGCGCAAGTCGATGAAGAACGCGCTCGTCAATATGGAGCTCTCGCTGCGGGGCATGTTGCGCAACTTCGGCCTGAAGCTGGGCGCGGTCTCGAAGGGCCGTTACGAGGCCCGGGTATGGGAATTGGTCGCAGGCAACGCGATGCTGGAGGCCGCGGCGGAGCCGATCCTGCGCGCGCGGCAGGTTCTGCGCCGCGAGCTGGCCGGGATCGAGAAGCGGGTCCGCAACCTGGCCATCGAGGATCCGGTGTCGCGCCTGTTGATGACCATGCCCGGCGTCGGCCCGGTGGTGGCGCTGACGTTCGTGTCGGCGATCGACGATCCCGGGCGGTTCCGAAGATCGAAGGATGTCGTCCCCTGGGTGGGGCTGACGCCGGGACGGAACCAGTCCGGCGAACGCGATATCGTCGGCGCGATCACCAAGGCTGGCGACGCCGGGCTGCGCACCGCGCTCTACCAGGCCGCCACTGTGATGCTGAACCGCGCGGGGCCGAACTGGTTGAAGGCCTGGGCGCTGCGCCTGGCGGTGCTGCGCGGCAGGAAGCGCGCGACCGTCGCGCTGGCCCGGCGGATCGGCGTGGTGCTCCACCGCATGTGGCGGGACGGCACCGAGTTCCGCTTCACGCGCGAGGCGGCGATAGCACTCCACACGGCAGCATAGGCACGGCTGCATCCAACCGGCCGTTAATGGGAAGAGGAGGAATGGACCGCGCCTGAAGGTGGCGATCACCGGTGTCCCCTCGCCGGGACGCGGTTCCCGATGATGCACGTAGTTAGCCTCGTCTGCCGCATCGTCTCATCGCGGTCGAGCACGCACGTCAGATCGGCACTCGGGAATCGTTTTGGACCTGGCATGACGTTGGCGGCCGACGCGCCGACCACGGACGGAAGAGAGAACCCGGCGACGGACACATCCGGATCGATCCCTCCCAGGACCGGAAGACGTTCAAGTGGAGCAACCCCAAACCGGAGCCGGTATGGCCTCCGGGATATCCTGCATTGTACCCGGGCGCGTGCAGCCCGTGACCGGCACCGAGGCTCGCGAGCGAAATCCGAGCCCGGACGGTCGTATGTTGAAGATCGTGCTTGACGGCAAAAGCCCCATTACGGAAGGCTACATTCTTCCCGGTACCTTCGTGCGACAGGATCGCGCTCGGCCGCTCCATCCGTGAACGGGTCGAGGATCGGGAGCCCGACTGTAACGCAGGTTACGCCGGAGCGTTCGACCCAAGGCTTATGCACCTTCTGGCGCATCTTCGGTGGTAACTTCAATCGCTGTCCCGGTTCATCCGGAGAACCCCTCGCGGTACGGTGACAGGCGCTGCTCAAGCCTCAGTCCAGACGATCTCGGAGGTCTGGCACTCCTTGCACTCCCGGAAATAGTTCGGACCCTTCTTGCGAATCTTCACGACGTGATTGTGCCGTTGTCTCTTTGCTCCACATGCCGAGCATTCCACAGGAATCTGGGTGTTCCCCCCGCACTCCCCGCAACGCCAGTGATATCCATACTTTCCCCATCGAGCGCTGATCTCCGTTGCACCGCAATGCCTGCAAACGGCATCAGGCACGGGTTTGGCGCCGTCAGGACGGAGTCGGGATCGATTCGGCGAGCGGCGGTCATGAACCCGGCCGGGCTGCGCGGCCGGCCCCTGGGAGGGTTCGGCATGCCGCGCGCAGAGAAATTCGGCTACCGATCCAGCTTCTGCCGCTTCCATGCTCCAGAGGCCGTATTCGCCCGTCGCATGAATACTCAACATCTTTCCACCCTTGCGATGCCGTTTCAGTTCCCTGTCGATCTTGTCGGGGACCAAATCGGCCTTGGTCACAAAGACCGAAAACGGTTTTCGAGGTTCCTCCCAACCATCAAGCCGTCTGATAATCCCCTCGTCGGATACGGCGATGATCAACTGTATCGGGGCCTGCATGAAGCCCCGCTGATCGGTCCCATGCTTGACCTTGGCAAGTGAACGCAGGCCGAATGGCTGTATCCCCAGAAGTTCTTGCCGGTGTCGTTGCAAAAAAGTTCGCAGAAATTCGGATTGCCGCCGTGCCTGCTCGATCGGAGAGGGCATCCCCTTTTCGTCGCGTCGGTGCACCCGTGTCCACTCGCCTCCTCCCGAGCCATCGGGCCGGACGCGAACCTCCTGCGTCACCGACTTGCTCTCCACGATGAACATCCCCCAACGGTGTACGATCAGATGATCGATCTGGCACACTCCGGGCGAGCCGTCCTGCTCCGGCTGCGCTCTATCCTCAAGACGCAGGCCATGAAGCACGTGGACTTCCGAATCCTCCTTGAACCTGCGATGAAGATAATGCGCCATCTGGCTCTCCGCAGCGGCGCCAGCACTCTCCCGGGGATCGTGGGAATTGGCTGCGGCCTCGTTCTGGTAAGACTTCACAATCATTCTGCGCGCTCAGGGTTGGATACCGACGGGCATTTTGCCGAAGCGTGGTTCGGATGACCACTTGTAGCGCCAGCTGGTTGCTTCGCAGTTCGTCGTCCAGCCGAGTAGCCGGATTCGCAGAGCTATCCGGCGCTCGTTGTGGTCTAGCCGACTGTGAGCGCTTCCTGCGGGCTTCAGCTGTCCGCCGCCCCGCCGCCTTCGGGCAGCCTGCCGGCAACAGAGACATATAGCGCGCGAGAACTTCGGCTCCATCATCGCAGCGATCGCTATGGCCAACGGCCGCACGTTCACGCGTCCGTTTTCCATCCCGTCCGGGAAAGGACTCCGGGTGCCCGGCGTCTCCAATGCCTCAAGGACCATCCGGGGATCCCGGAGGAACGCCGCGATCGGTAGCATCTTCCCGTTGCAGCGGGGCAACGAGTGCTGCGAGAACGGCGCGCGCGCAGTAGACCCGGTTCCGTCTCGACGGCCCGGACGCCGAGACAATACCGGCCTCTTCCAGACGGTCCACGGCGCGCCGAGCGGTGGTATAGGCGATGCCGAGCGTCTTGCCGATCTCGCCGACGGTCCAGAACGGGCTTTCGACGAACAGCCCCAGGACCTCGTCGAGCCGCGGCGACAGCACGTCGCCGAGATCGTTGCGCCAGGAATCGAACAGAATGTCTAGGTGCTCGATGCGCGCGAGCGCGTCGTCCGCCTGCAACCGGACGCCGCGCAGGAAGTAGACGAGCCAGTCTTCCCACGCGCCCCCCTCGGTGATCGCGAGCAGATGGGCGTAGTAATCGTCGCGGGTTTCCTCGAAATACGCACTCAGATAGAGCAGCGGCGAAGGCAGGATGCCACGTTCGGCCAGCAGCAACGTGATCAGCAGCCGGCCGACCCGGCCGTTGCCGTCAAGAAACGGATGGATCGCCTCGAACTGCGCGTGCGCGAGCGCCGCATGCACCAGCACCGGCAGGCTGTCGTCGTGGAGAAACCGCTCCAGGGCGTCGAGGCACGACATCAGTTCGTCGGGCGGCGGCGGCACGTAGCTCGCGTCGTTCAGCGTGCAGCCGGGCGGGCCGATCCAGTTCTGGCTGCGACGGAACTCTCCCGGGGTGGCCGCATCTCCCCGCACCCCGCGCATGAGCCGCTCGTGGATCTCGCGGATCAGGCGCAGCGACAGCGGTAGCGTGTCCAGTCGGTCGAGCCCGTATTCGAGCGCTGACACATAGTTCGCCACTTCGCGCAGGTCGGCGCTGTCCGCCTCGCCCTTCGCACCGGCTTCGGCGGCGAGCAATTCCGCGAGCGTCGTCCGGGTGCCCTCGATCCGGCTCGACAACACCGCTTCCCGGCGGACGAAGGAGCGGATAAAAAGATGCGGGTTAGGAAACCGGCGACACTCTCCGGCGAGGCGTCCGACGGCGAGGTCCGCGCGAGAGAGGGAGGCGGCCAGCGTGTCGTTCCACCCGATCGGCGGCGGAAGCGGGGCCGGGAGGAACGCCTGGTAGCCGCCGGCGCAGCGGATCGTGCGGCCATGGGGAGAGCGATCCCCTGCGGTCCCGGCCATGGTTCAGCGTCCTTGTTTGCGAAACGAAAACAGACCGTCGGGATATTATCGAAACAGGACCGATTCGCAAACAAAGGCCAATGGCGTATCGTCACGTCTGGATGTGCCGGAAAGGTGCAAACGATGACGGCTCCCAGAGAGCGCCACCGCAACAATTTGCTCAAATCGACGAGGCAAGACGCGGTCGGTTACGAGGTGCAGACAAATTCAGACTACAACCCGAGGTCCATCTCGCGCACCTTGGTCTTTGCCGGCGACTCGGGCGCCTTTCGCTGCGGCGCCTCGCGGCCGACCTCCCTGTCCGGCGACGGGGACGCGGCGATGTCACGGGCCGGCGCTGCCTTCTCCCGGGCGGCCTTTTCGTCGCGCTCGCGCGCGACTTCAACCCGCCGAATGACGGAGTCTTCGTGCCGGTCGCGCTCGCGATCCTTGCCCGCCGGTGCGGTTTCTCGGCTCGCTTCACGCTCCCAGCGCACATCCTGGCCGATGCCTTCGAGTGCCGAGATGCGCTCGCCGGTGACGGCTTCGAGTCGTTCCCTGAGTGCAGCCGCGTCGTCGGTCACGAGCTCTGCCCGGTCGCGGGCTCGGCTGATCTCGACATAGAAGGCTTTCTGCGTGGTCAGTGTCGGATGGTTCGCTTCCATCGCCGCGATCACCGCATCCACCGTCCGGCCCAGGAAGGCATGCACGGTCGAGCACCAGGCGCGGTCGAGATGGCGGAGTTGCGGAGTAAGCGGTGCGCAGACCCCATCCCGGAATCTGGGTTGATTACGACGGGGACTGTTTTGGGAGCGCCGTGAGCGCGCGAGTCACTTTGTCTCGGGCTTGAAATTCCACGGCAGCAGTTCCTGGATTTTGGACTGCGGGTGTCCCTTGGCGATCTTCTCGAGCGTGCTCCGCATCCAGGCGTAGGGCTCGACGCCGTTCATCTTGCAGGTCTCGATCAGCGAGGCGATGCGGGCCCAGGCTTGCGCACCCTCGTCGTTACCAGCAAAAAACACATTCTTCACGGTGAGCTTCAGCGGGCGGATTCGGTTCTCCACCAGGTTCGAGTCGATCTCGACGCGGCCGTCGTGCAGGAACTCCAGCAGCCCATCCCACTGGTTGGCGATATAGGAGAGCTTCTCGCCGAGACGGGAGCGCGGCGAGACCTTCAAGCGCTGCTCGTCGAGCCAGACACCGAAGGCGTTCACGATCGGCGCCGACTCCCCCCAGCGGATCGCCTGACGCGTCGCCGGCGGCTCGCCCCGGATCTTCTCCTCGATCGCATAGAGCTTGGCGATCCGCTTCAGACCGGCCAGTGCGATCGGCGAGGCGCTCGAATCGTACACTTCTTTCAGCTTGCGCCGAGCGTGCCCCCAGCACAGAGCCCGCGTCACAGGGCCGCCAGGTCGATCCGGCCGCGCCAGGATCTTGTGGCCCGAGTAGGCGTCGAGCTGCACCGTCCCCGAAAAGCCCGCCAAAAGCCTGGCGCCATACTTGCCACCGCGACCGGGCTCATAGCGATAGACGACGCCCGGCGTGCGGGTCCGCGCCGCTCCAGTGACGCTCGTCGCGCACAAGGGTCCACATGTAGCCCGTCTTCGTCTTGCCGCGGCCCGGGTCGAGAACACGGATCGTGGTCTCATCCAGGCCCAGGTGGTCAGACTTCTTCAGCTCGTCCTTCAGGCAATCGACCACGGGGCGCAGGTGAAACGACGCCTGCCCCACCCACGTCGCCAGCGTCGCGCGGTGAACCTCGACGCCTGAGCGCTCGTAAATCTGCGATTGACGGTAAGATGTTGCGCAGCGGATTATGATGCGGAGACGCTGATTTCCCTTGGCACGAGCCGGTTCTCCAGCATTCTCCGCAACATAATATTCCGTGGTCAGAGTGCGTTCAGGAACGCGATCACGCCCTTGTCTTCCTTCCAGGGCCGATCCGGTGCCGGCTGTCCGGCATCGCACAGCGCCATCGCCTCCGCCTTCATCTGGAGATCGATTTCGGCGTAGATGTTGGTGGTGTCGAGGCTGACATGGCCGAGCCAGGCGCGGATGGTGTTGAGATCGATCCCGGCCTGCAGCAGATGGCAAGCGCTTGTGTGGCGGACGACATGCGGCGTAATCGCCTTTGCGGCGAGCGGCGGCACACGCGCCGCACATCGCTCGACGAGGCGATAGACGCCGAACCTGGTATAGGGCTTGCGATGACGACTGAGGAAGACGGCGTCACCGTCGGGTCGTCCCAGAACGAGTTCGGCAAGGACGTCCTCGGTACGTGGCCACAGGGGACATTGACGGATCTTGCCTCCCTTTCCGCGGAGAGTAACGAGACCATGTCTGCCGTCGCGCCGCCCGATCTGCAGATCGCCGGCCTCCAATCCGGTCACCTCGGAGACCCGTGCTCCGGTGTTGTAAAGGAACAGCAGCAGGGCGTGTTCCGTTCGACCTCGAAGCGTCTGACGGTCGGGAACCTCAAGCAGAGCGTCCATCTCCTCCCGGCTCATCCAGGAGACCGGCAGCGCCGCCGCCTTCTTCGTAGCGATGGCACGGATCTGCATGCACCAGGCGAGGCGCGCCGGGTCGCGGCTGGCGACGAAACGGGCGAAGGACCGGATCGCCGTCAGGCGTTGGTTGCGGGTCTGAACCGAACAGCCGCGGTCCTCCTCGAGGTGAGCGAGGAACTGCAACACCCGTGACGCAGCGACATCCTCGACGTCGAGGCGGTCTGCGGGCTTGCGAACCTTGGCGCTGATGAACGGCAGCAGCAGAGTGAAGGTGTCGCGGTAGCTCTTCTGCGTATTGCGGGCGAGGCGGCGCTCGGTGACGATGTAGTCGACCAGGAAGCGCCGGAGCCAGGGGCTGAGCATGCGGCCATCACTCATGGCCAGCCCCGTTGGCGTAACGTTCGAAGCGCAGCGACGCCTCATGCAGGAGCTCCGGCGTCATCGACAGATAGACGCTCGTGTCGTCCAGGTTGGCGTGGCCGAGATATGTCGAGAGAACCGGCAGCAATCGCTGTACATCGGCACCGTCGCGGTACCAGGAAGTCAGCCGGTGTACGGCGGCTGTGTGCCGAAGCGAGTGTAGACACGGCGCACGTCGCCCGTCGTTCTTGCGACCGACGCCTGCGATGGCGAGCAGCCTGACAAAGGCATGACGGACATTGTGCTTCCTCACCTTCGTGCCGTCCCGGTTCGCGAGGAAGGCAGACCCCAACCCTTCGGGCATCGGACGTGCCGAACGCCGTTCGGCATAGGCCCTCAGCCTATCGGCGAGCCGGCCCGTGACGGGAACGAGACGGCTCTTGAAGAACTTTGCGTTCCGCACGGTCAAAACGGCGGCCGCAAGATCGACATCTGCGATGGTCAGGTTGAGCGCCTCGCCGGTCCGCAACCCGCCTCCGTACAGGATCAGGAGGAATGTGCGGAAGGTGTCGCCGTCGAGCCGGGTGGCATGCCTGCGGCTGACATCGATGCCGGCGAACAGGCGCACCAGTTCCTCGCGGGAGTAGATGTAAGGCGGCGCCGAGGGCGGGCTTCTCGGCTCTTCGTCGGCCGGCGGCAGCGGTGACCGGGCGGCATGGCCGCGGCTGACCGCATAGCGATAGAACCCGGCCAGGGCGGCGTACTTGTTGGCGCGCGACCGGGTGAGCGGCCCGGCGCCGGCAAGGAATCGACGGATATCGTCTTCCGTCACCGCATCGCAGCAGATGCAATCCGGGAAGCCCTTGGAGAACTGGTACAACGTGCGCGCGCTGGTGATGAACCGTGCACCGTGGGCCTGTCGCCACGCAACATAGCGGTCGATCGAATCGCGAAGAATCATGCCAGGCCCTCCAGATCGATCTCGGCAACTTCGCGAAGGGCATTGAGCTGGACTTTGGCGTAGACCGAGGTGGCGGCAACACTGCGATGCCCGAGATAATCGCCCACAGCCTTCATCGACAGGCCCTGATCGAGGAGGTGCTGGGCGGCAGCGTGGCGCAGCGCATGAGGACCGCGACGCTTGCCGGTGATCCCCAGACGGTTGACGCGGATCCTGACGATCTCCTTTATCACTAACCGGGTAATCGGCCTGATCGGAGCCTTCAACGTCAGGAACAGTCTCCGTTCAGGATGCATGGGACGGACCTCGCGCAGATAGCGCAGCACCGTCTGGCCAACGCCGCGCGAGAGCGGATAGAGATGCGTACGTCCGGTCTTCCGGCAGCGCACGTGCAACGTCTCTCTCTTCCAGTCCAGGTCGTCGAGCTGAAGGCCGCTGACTTCGCCCGCCCGCAGGCCGTAGGTGATCAGCAGCATCAGGATCGCACGCGCGCGGATATCGAAAGGGCTGTCGCCCTCGGTGGTGGCAAGCAGACGAATGACCTCATCCCGGCTCAGTCCCTTGGGGATCGTCTCGCCACGATGGCGCTGCGGCGGCATGATCCCGTCGGCCAAGCCTTGTTTGCACCAGCCTTGGTCTTCGGCAAACCGGAAGAAGGCGCGAAGTTGCTGCGCATATAGATGGACTGTGGAACGGCTGTAGCCGCGCGCGTGATAGCCGGCGATGACCTGATCGATCAGGGCGATCTCGACCGACGCCAAATCGACGCCTCTGTCGTCCAACCAGACGAAGAAGCGATCAACGGTTCGGCAACGGCCTTCGATCGTTGCGTCGGACCATCCGCGCTCGCTGGACATCCACGCCGCAAAATCGGTGACCTCCCGCGTATGGCTGTGACCCGTAGCCTCGGGCTCCTCAAGCCAGCCCAGAAAGCGCAGCCAACGCTCCGCATGGCTGAAGAATCGCCGACGAGCACGGGGGCGGGACTCGCGCTCTTCGGGCGACGACCATTGCCTGAACCCGGCTTCAATCCTGCGTAAGTTCAAGCCTTCGTCGTCCTGCAGGTCGAGAAGGCGCACCAGGTTCAGTTGGTGGGCGGCAATCCTGCAAAGCGTCTCGGACTTTATACCGAGTTGCTCGCAATGGGCGAGATAGCGGAGCCGCTCCTTGAGCAATGGTGCAGAACGATGTCGCTCAATCGCAGATGGCCGGCTGAAGAGAAGCTCGAACATGGTCCGGTCTCCTTGTTATCGAAGCTCGGACCATGACACTGACGGCGCGTCAGAATATTATGTTGCGGAGAATGCTGGAGAACCGGCTCGTGCCAAGGGAAATCAGCGTCTCCGCATCATAATCCGCTGCGCAACATCTTACCGTTTGAACTGAGCCGCGTTCCGCGGCGGGGTGTCTTGCCCGCCGGGTGCTCGGAGTGATCCCTCTACCGCCAGCAATTTGAATCGGACCGCCGGCCTCAGCGTCACGGCGCGGACTCTGATTCCCGTCTCTCCTCGTTGATCGATGGTCGTCGACCGCCAGGCCGGCGAGCAAGAGCATGGGCGTGTCTTCGTGACAGATCAGACCCAGAGGGAGACGACCCATGACGCTGCTTCGCCAACGTATGACCAATGACATGACGGTTCGCGGCCTCGCCGAGAGCACCAAGCAGTCCTACCTCAACTCCGTTTCCGGGCTCGCCTGCCATTACGGCCGCAGCCCCGATCGGATCTCGGCGCAGGAAGTCCAGGAGTACCTCATCTTCCTTCACGAAGAGCGGGGGTTGGCCTGGCAGAGCTGCAACAGCGCCCGCCACGCCATCCGCTTCTTCTACCGCATTACGCTCGGCCTGCCCGACCCGTACTTCTATGTGCCCGGCGCCAAGACGCCTTCAACCCTGCCCGTGCTGCTCAACAACGAAGAGCTGGCGCGGCTGTTCAGCGTCACCACCAACCTCAAGCACCGGGCCCTGCTGATGACGGCCTATGCCGCGGGGCTGCGGGCGAGCGAACTCGGCCGGTTGAAGGTCAGCGATATCGACTCACAGCGCATGTCCGTGCGCGTCGACCAGGGCAAGGGGAACAAGGACCGCTACGTCCCGCTCTCGCCCCGGCTGCTGGAGGAGATGCGCGAGTATTGGCGCCGCAAGCGTCCCGAGCCCTGGCTGTTCCCGAACGAGCAGCTCGGTCGCCCGCTGACCCGTTGGGCGGCGGCGCACATCTACGATCGAGCCAAGGACAAGGCCGGGATCGACAAGCCCGGCGGGATCCACACGCTGCGTCATTGCTACGCCACCGGGCTCCTCGAGGCGGGGGTTGAGCTGCACATCATTCAGCGACGCCTCGGGCACAGCTCCATCCGCTCGACCATGCGCTACCTGCATCTGGCCAACGACAAGACGAGCGCGACCCCGTCTCCCCTGGACCTGCTGGAGTTCCCGCGTTCCGCCCAGAGCTGACCGGTGGCCGATGCCGGCCACGCGGCGCCGGCCACTCGGCCGGCGCTGGAGGTGGCGGACATCCTGCGCGAGCGCGGCGATGTGTACGGTAAGACCCATCGCCTCTCGGCCCAGCAGCGGAAGGTCGTCGACGCGCTGGTGAACTGCCGCACCGCCGCGCTCGGCGGGTTCAAGTCGCAATGCGACCACTGCGGGGCGGTGACGATCCAGTATGCCTCGTGCCGGAACCGTCACTGCCCCAAGTGCCAGACCCTCTCGCAGACCCGATGGGTCGAGCGTCAATGCGCCGATCTGCTCGACATCGGCTACTGGCATGTCGTGTTCACTCTGCCCCACGAGCTCAACCCCGTCGCCCAGGGCAACCCGGCGCTGATCTATCGGCTGCTCTTCCGGGCAGCCTCCCGGACTCTCCTCGAGTTCGGCCGCAACCCCCGATGGCTCGGCGGCGAGCTCGGCATCACCATGGTGCTGCATACATGGGGGCAGACTCTGGGGCAGCACATCCATGTCCACTGCATCGTCACCGACGGCGGCCTGAGCCCTGACGGGCAGCGCTGGCTCAGCCCCGCGCGCAAGGGCTTCCTGTTCCCCACGGCCGCGCTCTCGAAGGTCTTTCGCGGCAAGTATCTCGACTTCCTCGGCGCCGCGCACCGCGACGGCGAACTTCGGCTGAAGGCCGCCGGCGTCAACGACAGCCACCAGTTCGAGTGTCTGAAGACTGCGCTGCGATCACACGATTGGGTCGTCTACAGCAAAGCCCCGTTCGCCAGCGCCGGGCAGGTCCTGGCCTATCTCGGGCGCTACACCCACAAGACCGCCATCGGCAACCACCGCCTCGTCGGCTTCAACGGTGAGCACGTTCGCTTCCGGTGGCGCGACTACGCCGATGGCAACAAGGCCAAGGTGATGCGGCTCGACGCCGACGAGTTCATCCGGCGCTTCCTCCTGCATGTGCTTCCGCGCGGCTTCACCCGGCTGCGTCATTACGGGTTGCTCGCCAATCGCTGCCGGGCTCGCAAGCTCGCCATGTGCCGAGCCCTGCTCGACCAGCCGGCTCCGGAGCCGCGGGAGCCGGAGACGACGCGGGAGATGTTGCTGCGTCTGACCGGGGTCGACATCGCCCTGTGCGCCCAGTGCGGCAGGGGAGCGCTGCAGCAGACAGGCATTCTGGAGCCGCAGCTCAGAGCGGGCATGACGGCGATGAAGACCGGACCGCCATGACGATGCGCGGTTGCCAATCAGGGTCTCATCTCAGCGCGCCGATCGACGCGCCACAGTCATCTCTGCGCCCAAATTGTACCGTGCATCGGCGAACCGTCCATGACAGGCGCTGCTCGGACGCCACGATGATCGCCGCGCCGGATTTTGTCGTAGCGGCGCCTCTGTTGGAATCGCTCGGCTGCGTCTACCTGGCGTAATCGACTCCTGCTGAGCGGTTACTTTCCCCATAGCCGGCATCACCGCCGTGCCGCGCGGCTCAGCTCAATGATCTTATCGGTCCTGCTCCGCACGACCGATAAGAGCCTATTCATTATGTTGACTTCAACATAACCGGTACAGCGGAAGGTGGTCGCCGTACTTCGCGATCAGCACCTGCGCCAGGAGAGCCTCGGTGGGAAGACCGCCCTCGACCAGAGCGGCGGGCACCGGCGACTGTACCACCCCGCCGCCCTTGCACTTGTTGCAGGCGTAGCGAGGACGCACGGTCTCGACGACGGTGAACTTCGCCGGCTCATAGTCCAGCCGCTCGCTGCGATCCTCGCCGATCTTCGTCATCTCGCCACAGCCGCACGGGCACATGATCGTGTCCGGCTCTATCACCTCCTCGCGCCGGTCGACCTGAGGCCCGAAGCGCACCCCGCTGCGCGATCCCCGGGAAGAGCGCCGCCGGCGCTTGCCGTCAGTCTCCTCGTCCTGCTCCTGGTCATCTGCTTCAGGCCGACCGCCGGCTTCAGCGATCGCCGTCCAAAACTCCTCGAACGAAAGCTGGCGCTCGTCCTCGTTGAGCTTCTCGGAGCGCGGACCGAACAGCGCCTTCCGGAGCTCCTTGTTGAGATGCTCAAGCCGGCTGGTCTGCTCCGCGCTGTACGCGTTCTCGGCCTCCAGCCGTGCCGCCCGGGCTTCTGCCGTCTGCCTCGCCGCCTCCGCTTCGCATAGGGCCGCTTCCGTCGCACGGCGCGCCGCGCGCTCGTCGGCAAGCTCCGCCTGCAGGGCCGCCAGCGCCGCCGAAACCACCTCAGGCGACGGAGAACCGGCGCTGTTGAGGGGTGAGGGCGTGGTCTTCGGCATGGCCAACCCCTTGATCCGATTCGCCGATGCGTGACCAGACAAATAGAGGGGATCGACAAAAATCCGCGAGCACCCCGATCGGCGTGTCGCCTCACTCCGCTGCCAGCGGGCGGCGAACCGGGCGCGGCTTCACCCGGCGCCAGTCAAGGCCCTCGAAGAGGGCCTCGAACTGGCCCTTCGTAAGGCGCATCACACCGTCCTCGATCCGGGGTCAGGCGAAGCGGCCCTGCTCCAGACGCTTGTAGGTCATCACCAGGCCGGTGCCGTCCCACGTCAGAAGCTTGAGCCTGTCCCCGCGGCGCGAGCGGAAGATCTCGATCACCCCGGAATAGATATCGAGGTCCAGCTCCCCCGCCGCCGTCGCCGCAAGCGCGTCGTGGCCGCGACGAACATCAACCGGCCGCGTCGCCAACACGATGCGAAGCGAGGGGACCGCGATCATGACGACGACCGACCCAGGCCCGAGGCCACAGCCACGATCCGATCGACCGCGCTCTCCACCGGTAGGCGCACGACAACGCCCAGCGCCTCAATCGCGACCGTCTGCTCGGTCGCGGCCCCGTCAACCACAACCGGAATATAGGGGGGCGCAGACTTGGCTCCCCGCCGATCACCACCAGCGCCACTCGCCGCCTGACGACGCCAAGTGCGCAGCGTCTTCTCGCTGATGCCGAGACGGCGGGCAACTGCCGATATCGATGCATCCGGGCGCTCGCTCTCCGCAACGATCTGCGCCTTCACATCGTCCGGCCAAGGCCGGCCATGCCGCTTCCCGGTTGCGGCGCGCGCCCGACTGCGCCACTGACGAAGAGTTTGTGCGCTGATGCCGTGGCGAGACGCGACTTCCTTCTGCACAACTCCCGGCCTGTCGCTCTCCGCGACGATCCGTGCCTTCCCCTCGGCGGACCATGACCGCCGAATGTGATGAGCTGGATCAGTTGCCGTAGATGGGGCGGCAATAGATGGGCCGGCTTCTTCAGACCCCGATGCCTCGACCGAGATGCCGCCGATCTCGGGGCCACGTAGCAAATCCAAATCCGTCATCGCGATGCCTCCTCACGGGCTCCTTGCCAAGGCCCAGAGTCAGCCGCGAAACCAGATTCGTTGGAAGTATGGGGCCTCGATACCGCTTACCGTACATCCTAGCGCTGAACGCCGCTCCCATACGCCAGCGAGATCCCCTTCCCCGCCAATTCCGCCCCCTTCACATAGCTCTGCTTCACCCCACGTCCGGTCTGGTACATCAACGCCAAGTTACTATGGGCGGTCGAGTCTCCTTGTTCCGCCGCCTTCTGGTAATACTCCACCGCCTTCATGTCGCTCTGTTCCACCCCATGACCCATCTGGTACATCCAACCCAGGTTGCGCTGGGCGTCCGCATTCCCCTGCCCGGTCGCCTTCCGGTACCATTCCACCGCCTTCACATAGCTCTGCTTCACCCCACGTCCGTCTCTGTACATCGTCCCCAAGTTGTTCTGAGCGTCCGCATTCCCCTGCTGGGCCGCCCTCCGGTACCACTCCACCGCCTTCACGTCGCTCTGCTTCACCTCATGTCTGTACATCGTCCACAAGTCTCGTTCCGCCGCCTTCTTCACATGTCCGTGGTCCATCCTCCACCAGTCGCCGTCCGCCGCCCTCTGGTAATACTCCACCGCCTTCATGTCGCTCTGTTCCACCCCATGACCCATCTCGTACATCCAACCCAGGTTGCGCTGCGCGTTCGCATACCCCTGCCCGGTCGCCTTCCGGTACCATTCCACCGCCTTCACATAGCTCTGCTTCACCCCACGTCCGTATCTGTACATCGTCCCCAAGTTGTTCTGGGCGTCCGCATTCCCCTGCTGGGCCGCCTTCCGGTACCACTCCACCGCCTTCACATAGCTCTGCTTCACCCCATGTCCGTCTCTGTACATCGTCCCCAAGTTGTTCTGGGCGTCCGCATTCCCCTGCTGGGCCGCCTTCCGGTACCACTCCACCGCCTTCACATAGCTCTGCTCCACCCCACGACCGTTCGCGTACATCACACCCAAGTAGTTCTGGGCGGTCGTATCCCCCCGCTCCGCCGCCCACCGGTGCCGCTCCGCCGCCTTCCGGAACCGCTCCGCCGCCTTCACATAGCTCTGCTTCACCCCATGTCCGTCTCTGTACATCGTCCCCAAGTTGTTCTGGGCGTCCGCATTCCCCTGCTGGGCCGCCTTCCGGTACCACTCCACCGCCTTCACATAGCTCTGCTCCACCCCACGACCGTTCGCGTACATCACACCCAGGTTGTTCTGGGCGGTCGTATCCCCCTGCTCCGCCGCCTTCAGGAACCGCTCCGCCGCCTTCACATCGCTCTGCTTCACCCCACCACGACCGTTCGCGTGCTTCATAGCGAGGTTCAACTGGGCGGTCTTATCCCCCTGCTCCGCCGCCTTCCGGTACCATTCCACCGCCTTCACGTCGCTCTGCTCCACCCCACGACCGTTCGCGTACATCACACCCAGGTTGTTCTGGGCGAGCGCATGTCCTGCATTCGCGGCCTTCAGATACATGCCTGCAGCTTGTCTGCTATCCCGTGAAATTGTTGCCAAACCATCTTCTAGCGCGGACGCGAGCAGGAATAACGCTTCCGCATTGCCGCCACGAGCGAGGTCTTGGACGGTACCTAGGACACGTCGCGCAAGCGTTTCTGCCAGGTTTCTGTCCTGGGGAAACTCAAGCCGACCCCCAAAAATTTCAAAATTTTCCATCGGGTTTCCGTCCTCGTCCTCAACCCGACCCCTAAAAAGACTTCGCGCCACCCACATCACACCGAGGGGATGTCCCGCATCCGCCGCCATCTTGAATAGCGCCCCGGCTCGTACAACATCATCTCGATCACTCCGCGAGTACAAGGACACCGCCTCCGACACCATCTTCTCCGCCTCACGGAGAGCATCGCCATACGCCAGTTGGGGAACCACCACTCCTGTCAACAACACGAGCCAAGCGGAAAGCCTCAACTTCCGTGTGATTTTCATCTCTCTTGTCCTCCGTCGTCCAATCTTGACTCGAAGCTCTACCCTGATGTATTCATCGGGATCTGAGGGCATGGTGGCGAACGTGGCGTAACCCGTTGGATTCGGGTAGAAATTCGTTTCCGAGCGGATTTCTGCCGAAGCAACGAAAGCGCCACGCCCGCCATGACCGATGATACCCTTCTCCCGTTCGATCTTCCAGCCGTAAGCCGCAAGAAGGTGACCGCCGATTTCGCGGGCGGTTCGATCTCGTCGGACGGCGGGCTGGTCCTGCTGCGCGGGGCGGAGCGCCGGCTCGGCCTGGCCGAGACGCTGGCCGGATGCATCCGGGAGTGGCGCGACCCCGACCGGGTCGTCCACAGCCTGCCGGCGATGCTTCGGTTCCGCATGTTCGCGATCGCCTGCGGGTATGAAGACGCCGACGATTGCGACGACCTGCGCGCCGATCCGCTGTTCAAGCTGGCGGTCGGCCGGGCGCCCGAGAGCGGCTGCCGCGATCTCTGTTCGCAGCCCACCATGAGCCGGCTTGAGAACGCGCCGTCCAGTAGCGAGGTGGGGCGCATGACGGCCGCCCTGGTCGACATCTTCTGCCGCTCCTTCCCGAGCCCGCCGGCGGCGATCACGCTCGACATCGACGACACCTGCGACGTGGTGCACGGCCACCAGCAGCTCTCGCTGTTCAACGGCTTCCATGACACCCGCTGCTGCCTCCCGGTCCACGTCTACCATGTCGAGAGCGGCAGGCCGGTGGCGGTTCTCCTGCGCCCCGGCAAGACGCCTTCGGGGGTCGAGGTCCGCACCATGCTCAAGCATCTGACCCGCCGCATCCGCCGGCACTGGCCGCGCATCAGGCTCACCTTCCGGGGCGACAGCCACTACGGCCGGACCGAGGCGATGGCATGGTGCGAGGAAAACGGCGTCGATTACATCTTCGGCCTGGCCGGCAATGCGGTGCTGCACGCCCTTGCCGGCGAGATCGGCGAGGAGGTCCGGGCGCGCCACGCCGAAGCCGGTGGCGACAAGGTCCGCGGCTTCGCCGACTTCTGCTACGCCGCCGGCTCGTGGAACCGCGCGCGCCGGGTCGTCGGCCGGCTGGAAGCCACCGCGCGCGGCTTCGACGCGCGCTACATCGTCACCTCGCTCGAGGGCGGGCCGCGCCATCTCTACGAAGGGATCTACTGCGGCCGCGGACAGGCGGAAAACCCGATCAAGCTGCACAAGTCCCAGCTCGCCTCCGACCGCACCTCCTGCCAGAGCCCGCTCGCCAACCAGTTCAGGCTGGTGCTGCACACCGCCGCCTACTGGCTGATGCTCGCGCTCCGCGATGCCGTGCCGCGCAGGATGCCGCTCCATTGGGCCGAGTTCGCAACCCTCCGCCAGAAACTGCTCAAGATAGGCGCGTGCGTCGTCGAGAAGGCCGCCCGCGTGCGCATCCACTTCGCCTCGGCCTGTCCCGACGCCGCCCTGTTCCGGCTGCTGGTGGGCCGGTTCGCAACCTCGGGACCCTGACCGCCCGGGCGGCGTGTCCCACCAACCCGAGCCCGTTCAACCCCCAACCCCGACTTCGAAAACTTCAGATCCCGGCTCCGCGGCGGCGCCGAACGCCCACCCCTGCGCGCTCCAAGCCAACCGATTTAATCGACCCGACGTGAATACATCCGGCTAAACTTAGCCGTATCAACGACAACTGTAGGGTCACTCGTGCGTGAGCGGGCGCTCACCATGTCGGCTCCCGCATGTTCCCGTCCTCGGGATACTTCCGCGGACGTCCCACGGATCGGCCTTCAAATCGGAACCTCGACGCATTCGCCCGGGGCAATCCGTTCGATCGCGGCCACGATCCGGCCGACGCGCGGCTCGATGCGCGGCCAGGACGTGGACATCAGGACCAGCACCGACGGCCGCCGCTCCGATAGATTCTGCTGGTGGCGCAGACTCTGATCCGTCGTGACCAGCAGATCGAAGCATTCCGCCTCGGCGCGACCGAGCAGCGCACTGTTGCGAAGGTCCGACCATCCCCGCTCGAAAGCGGTCTCCACGCGATGATCCGACAGGTGGCTGCGCAGCGGGATCGGCGTCCCCTGATCGAACAACACCTTCATGAAGCCTTGGCGTCTCGCAAGCCTCGCGTCTCATGATCCAGCACGCTCTCGATCTGCCAGCGCTCGACCCCGGGAAACCAGTCGAGGAACTGCTCGACCGTCGCGCCGTCCCTGAGGTTCTCGAACAGCGAAGAGACCGGCACCCGGGTTCCGCGAAACAGCCACGCGCCGCTCACCTTGCCGGGGTTTCGTTCGACAGCGGGACACTGACTCCACGCGACCATCGTTTTCCCTCGCCATTTTTCCCGGCGCCTTCGCGCGACAGGATCCCGCCCGGCCGCCTCATCCGTGGACGGGTCGACGACCGGGAACCCGACTGTAGCGCAGATCGCGTCGCAGCGTTCGGCCCTAGGGTGATACACGCGGGGGCTCGGATTGTGAACCGAACACGGCAATTTGCATGGCAGCGGCACCTGCCCGCTCCGCCCGAGCGGACGCGGCGGGCGCCTTGTCTATAGGCCGAGATCCATCTCGCGCACCTTTGTCTTTGTCGGCGGCTCGGGCGGGGGCACCTTGCGCTGGGGCGCCTCGCGGTCCGGCGACGGGGGCGCGGCGCTGTCCCTGGCTGGCGCCGCTTTCTCCCGGACGGCCTTTTCGTCGCGCTCTCGGACCGCCTCGATCCGCCGGATGGCGGAGTCTTCGTGCCGGTCGCGGGCGCGCACGTTGGCATCCGGCCCGGCTTCCCATTGCGCCTCGCGCTCCCGGCGCGCGTCCTCGCCGACGCCTTCAAGCGCCGACATGCGCTCGCCGGTGACGGCTTCGAGCCGCTCTTTCAGCGCCTGCGCATCGTCGGTCACGAGCTCCGCCTTGTCGCGGGCGCGGCTGATCTCGACATAGAACCCCTTGGCCGTGGTCAGTGTCGGATGGTTCGCTTCCATTGCGGCAATGACCTTATCGACCGTCCGGCCCTGAAAGGCATGCACGGTCGAGCACCAGGCGCGGTCGAGATGGCGGAGCTGAGGATCGCCCGGGGTCAGCGTGAGTCTGCGCCCGTCCTTCAGGCGGAACGTCACCCGCCCGTTGCGGATGCCGAGCACCTCGGCAGCGCCGCTGTTGACCAGCCCGAGACCCTTGTCGTTGCGGGTCCATCGGATGCGGTCGCCCGCGCGGAGTTCGATGCTCTCGCGGCGGTAGACCTCGGTTCCGCCCTGCCGCCCGCCGATCTCGGAAGGCTTCCAGGCGACGGTGCCGCCGCCCGGCGCGTCGAGAAGTACCGTCCTGTCCCTGCGGTCGACGCCGGCGACCCGGCGCTCCTCGCCCTTGGCGACGCCGATCCGCTTGTAGGAACGGTGGAAGGCGACCACATCGCCCGGCGCGTAGTTCGCGGCGAGAGACTTTTCGGCGTCGGTGTAGCCCTTCGAGACGAGGCGCGCGGTCTCCATTGCGGGGCCGGCGATGCGGCCCTCGCGCACCAGGCGTTCGCGGATGTGGCGGTTGATCCCTTCGCGGAGTTCATGGCTCGGCGCCATCACCCCGGTGCGCCCGCGCTCCTCGGGGGAGAGTTTCAGCCAGCGCGCGGCGACCGCGCCGGCGATGTTGTCGGCCCTCACCTCGGCGACGTTGGAGCCCAGCTTCCCGAACGCCTTGCCGATCTCGCCCGCGAGGCTCGCCTCGACGGCGGCCTTCAGCGCCGGGTCGCGCTGGCGCAGTATCTCGTCCATCGTCGCGGTCTTCATGCCGGCGGCCTGAAGCTGGGCGAAGGGTTTCCCGGCATCCACGGCGTCGAGCTGCTTCGCATCGCCCACCAGCACCAGCTTCGGGACGCGCAAGGTGCCCGCGATGCGGAGCAGGTCGCGCGCCTGGACGGTCGGGGCGAGGGAGCCCTCGTCAACCACCAGCACCGTCTTCGCGAAATGGCCGCGCATCTCCCGCGCGCCCTTCCTCGTCAGCCGCCCCTCGGCGACGCCCGCGTTGCGGGCGAGAAAGCGCTGGAGGGTTTCCGAGGCGATGCCGGATTCCTGGCTGAGGGTGCGCGCGGCCGAGGCCGACGGCGCCAGCCCCACCATGCGCCAGCCCTTCTTCTCCGCGAGCGTGCGGGCGCGGAGAAGCATTTTCGTCTTGCCCGTGCCCGCATAGCCCTGGACCCCCACGGTGCGATCTTTCTCCGACAGGATGAGCTTGACCGCCTGTTTCTGCCCGGCGGTGAGCGGCCCCTTGCGCAGGTGCCGCTCGACCATCCAGCCGCGCATCGGCGCCTTCCCGCGCCGTTCGCCGGCGCGCATCAGCGCGACCGTCTCGCGCTCCTCGGCCAGCGCCTTGTCGGTGGTGAGCCCGCCGCCGCCTTCCAGCGCCGGCGCGTCGTGCAAACGGCCCTCGCGCTTGAGGCCGGCAACGGCCCGCTCGATGCCGCCGACGGGCGCCGCGCCGGGCTCGAAGGCGAGCGCGGCCGCGAGCAGGTCGGTCGTCGAGAACACCGCGTCGCGTTCCGAGAGATGGGCGAGCGCCCAGTCCACCGCCTCGCGCGCGGGGTCGGCCCGCGCGGCATGCTCGAACAGGTCCGGCTGGCGCGGCGGTGCGGAGGAAGCGTCCTTGCCCGGCTCCGCGTCGCGTGCCTTCCCGGTCCCTTCGCGTTCCATCGCCGAGGCGACCAGCCCCTTCGCGTCGAAGCCGAGGGAGGCGGCCTGCCTCGCCCAGGTCTCCCGCAGCACACCCCGGTCGACCTCGCGCTTGGCCGCGCGCGTCATCAGCGCCGCGCGCCGCGCGAGATGCGGGTTCTCCGTCGTCGTGCCCAGGCCACGGCCCTCCATCGCCGCCTCGATCTCCGCGCGCCGCGTGGAGAAGGCTTCCACGACCTCGCGCGACACCCCGGCAATCTCGAACCGCCCGTCGGCGTGGGTCTTCTCTATGGAGTAGCCGAGCTTCCCAAGCTCGCCGGCCAGCGCGTTGCGGTAGAGCGCGCCCAGAACCATCTTCGAGCCATAGAGGCGCTCGTTGGCCATCGTCCTCCATTTGCCATCGGCGCCGAGCAACATGTTGGCGATCACGGAGTGCGTGTGCAGCGCGGGATCGAGGTTCCGGGAAGCGTCGTGCCGGAAGGTGCCGATCACCGTCTTCTGGTTGCCGGCCCGGACCATGCGTCCGCCCCCGGGGTCCTGCATCCGGGTCTCGGCGGCGTTCCTCTCGAACCAGTCGAGCGCGCCCGCCACCGCGCGGTCATGGGCGTCCACGATCCGCCCGTCGCCGCCGACCAGCGCGGCCAGGGACACGGATTTGGGGGCGCTGAAGGTCAGGTCGCGGCCGGGGCGGTGATGAATCTCGCCCTCCCGGCCGCGCTTGCCGAGGCGTTTCCCCGAGCCGTCCGGGACCTCGCCCTCCAGCACCGCGCGGAAGGTGTCCGGATCCACCGGGCCTTCCAGCCCCAGCGCCGCCGCGCCCCTGCCCGCCCAGGCGCTCGCCGCCCTGTGCTCGTCGGAATCCTTCGCGTAGTAGGAATCCTTTTCGTGTGCGCCGTGCAAAGGCGCCATTCCCTAGCGGGTGCAAACCCCGCCCGGCAACTGTCGCTCCAGCCGGTAGCAATCGGAGCGGGTCACGGAGGCAACGACATGGCCTGAAGCACTTCGATGTAGTGGGCCGCCTTGGGCGGCTTAGCGACCATGCGGGCCGCAACGCGAGTGAACGCTGAGCAGGCCTCGAAATTGGTGATGCGGAAGCCGACCCGCCATGAATACGGGGAAGGCTGCCATCGGCCGGGAAGCGAGCGACAAACGCACCGGCCGGCTCCGCCGGGGTATTGGCGGCGGCACGCATGGAAGATGGGAATGGACGCAACACGGGAAGCCCCGGCGGTGGCGTGGCACGCGCCAACCGACAACCCGCGAGGGATGGGTCGGGTCGTTCGGGGTGGCGGAGAGGCCCGTACTACCGCTGAAGCCGGGTAATGCCGGTGGAGGGAAGGGGCCTTGGTTCGAGAGCAGCGTGTGGAAGGAGAAAGGGACATGGGGACTGGCGAGAGCCTATCCGACCCTGAAAAGGTCCGGAGACTCCAGACGGCGCTACATGCGAAAGCGAAGGAAGCTCCGGGCTTCCGGTTCTACTCGCTCAGCGACAAGGTGTGGCGCGCCGATGTAATGGCCGTCGCCTGGCAGGACGTCCGCCGCAATGGCGGCGCTGCCGGGGCGGACGGTCAGACGGTAGCGGACATCGAAGCGTATGGCGTGGACCGGTGGCTTGGGGAACTGGCGCGGGACCTGAAAGCGGGAACCTACCGGCCTGACGCGGTTCGGCAGGTGCTCATTCCAAAGAAGCAGCGTGGGAAGTTCCGGCCCTTGGGCATCCCTTGTGTACGGGACCGGGTGGCGCAGACGGCGGCGATGCTTGTGTTATCGCCGATCTTCGAGGCCGACCTGCAACCGGAGCAATACGCCTACAGGCCGGGCCGGAGCGCGAACGACGCCGTCAGGCGTGCGCATCGGCTGCTGACCACGGGTCACCGCGAGGTGGTTGACGCAGATCTGGCCGACTACTACGGCCAGATCCCCCACGCCGAACTGCTCAAGTCCGTCGCCCGCCGCGTGAGCGACGGGCGGATGCTGGGGTGGATCAAGGCGTGGCTGGAAATGGCGGTGGAAGAGGACGACGGCAAGGGCGGCAAACGCCGCACGAACCGGGCGCGGAAAGAGCGCAAGGGAACCCCTCAAGGGTCTCCGATCTCCCCGTTACTTTCCAATATCTACATGCGTCGCTTCATATTGGGCTGGAAGGTGCTGGGCTATGCCCGGCGCTTCGAAGCGGAAATCGTCAACTACGCCGACGACTTTGTGGTGCTCGGCAAAGCGCCGCCAGCCGACATGCTGGCGGCTGTCGAAAGCCTGATAAAACGGCTGAAACTGGCGGTCAATGCCGAGAAGACCCGATGCTGCCGGGTGCCGGAGGAGCCGTTCGACTTCCTCGGCTACCGAATAGGACGCAACTACCGCCCGGAAGGAAAGGGGAGCTACATCGGCACCCGGCCCAGCAAGGCGAGCGTCCGCAGCATCTGCCGCAAGATTAGCGCGCTGACGGAGCCCCGCTACGGGCTTCTGGAACAGGAGGTCGTGGTCAAACGGCTCAATCGACTGATGCTCGGGTGGTCGAACTACTTCACCCTGGGACAGGTCGGGCCGGCCTACGCCGCGGTCGACAGGCACGCACTCAAGCGGCTGCTTCAGTGGCGGCGTCGCAAGCACAAGGTGAGAGCCCGGAATCACGTGCACTACGGGTACGAGCGGCTATGGACAAAACATGGCCTTATCCGCCTTGGCGTGCGAACGACCCGCTTTCCGTGGGCGAAGGCATGATCTCGTCCGAAAGCCGGATGCGGGAAATCCGCATGTCCGGTTTGATGAGCGGGGACTGGAAACGCGGCCATGGGAGCCGGACTGAGGCCCGAAGCGAAAGCGACGGACCAGCCACCGGACCCTAAAGCTGGCGCGCCAGTCCTCGACTCTACAGTAGATCACGCCTTGCGCGGGCGAGGCCACCGCGCCGATCGAGGCGACCATCAGAACCAGCGCCCGCGCGGACGGGCGGGCGGTGCGTACGCACCTTCGGGCTCCGCCTCCGCGGGCGGGCCGGGCGAGGGGACGGCGACGTTCGGGCGCGACCCGCCCGCCGGCGTCGCGCTTCGCGGCGCCTCGTACGCGGGGAGCGCGTCGTCCTCGATGAATCCGGGCCGGCGCTCCGAGGCGGGAGACCGCCGCGCCGGCACCCTCGATACCCGCGCCGGCTCGTGCCGCGCCAGGTTCAGCAGGCCCGACAGTGCGAACATGACGACGAAGCCCGAGCAGGCGCCGAGCACCGCGTTGTCCCAGACGACGGACAGGATGAGGCTCCGCGACCGCAGCGCCGCCGGGTACGTCGCCACGCCGTCGCGGAGCCACGTCACGGTCCGACCGTCCTCCAGACGGTAGTTCGTGGACGCGCGCTCGTCGAAGCCGACGAAAATCAGTGCTTCCGCCACGCTCACCTTGCGCGCGGCGTACCAGTCGTGGGCGTCCGTGTACCGCATCGCCGCCAGCGAGGGCAGCAGCACCGCCGTCGCGACTGCCCCCAACGCCCCCAGCACCAGCGCCCGGCGGAGCCGGTCGAAGTCGATCATCGGCCACGCTCCAGGAGCCGACGCCGAGCGCCCGGACGGGCGCGGCCGAGCGCGACAGCCCCGCCGTAACGGGCGTCCGGGCGGTGGCGATGGAGGGTATCGAGCGCGGCCATGGACACAAGGATAGGTGCGCCGCGAAGCCCTGCAAGTCCCTGCCTGTAGGCGATTTCCGCCGAATCATACTCCAGGGTACTCAAAGGTACTCCTGGCGTCGCAACGCCTCTGAATAAATTTTCGCCCGATTCGCGCGGCGCACCCGAATCTGACGGATCGACCGAATCGCGAGGCGGTTTTGGCCCCCCGCGTCCGCCGCCAGTAGGCCGCTCGCGGCACCGATCCGGTCGCCGCCGCGACCGCCGGTCAGGTGGACACAGTCTCCGCCGGCGGCGGCGCACACACGCCCAACGTGACGACGTCTTGATCAAATTGAGAGGGCGCATGCTTTCAGCGGCGTCCTCTCGGCAGGACACTTGCGGGGGACGGTTGCTTGTCTATCTCACGCGTGAGCATTACAGTAGGTTTATTGCGGAGGTGGAGGGAGTGATGTTGGGCGGATGTCCGGAACAATCCGCTGGCGATCGGTTCGGAGGTCGGCGCGATGGACGTGATGATGAGCGACGGCCTTGCACGAGCCGGGCGCCGAAAAAGCTGGCGTGGGACTTGACATCTGTGGGTGACTCGGTTTGTACAATGGAGCCGAGCCGAGCCGAGCCGAGCCGAGCCCGAGCCGAGCCGAGCCGAGCCGAGCCGAGCCGAGCCGAGCCGAGCCGAGCCGAGCCGAGCCGAGCCGAGCCGAGCCGAGCCGAGCCGAGCCGAGCCGAGCCGAGCCGAGCCGAGCCGAGCCGAGCCGAGCCGAGCCGAGCCGAGCCGAGCCGAGCCGAGCCGAGCCGAGCCGAGCCGAGCCGAGCCGAGCCGAGCCGAGCCGAGCCGAGCCGAGCCGTTGAAAGCGGGCGTGCTCCCGGCAATCCCGATTATCTGAACTGCCGGCCCGCCCCTTCGGCGGCAAAATTCTGCGCGAAATCGCTATTCATCTCCCGTACGGCTTGGCCCAGGCCAGGTGTCACGCTGCCGAGCATTCGTCGGAAAATACGGTTCGGCGAGACGAACCCCCGAGGGACCGACCCGGCGCATCATGAGTTCGCATTGCGAGTGGCGCTGGCACTTCGACCGGCGTGCGACCCCGTTCACCCGTACGCAAGGATTCTCGCCAGCCGCTCACTACCCTGACAGTCACTCACCCTGAGGAGAATTCCCGATGTCCAATTCGATGAGTCCCAGCGCAATTGCAATCGCCGCTTCCTTCGCCATGCTTGTGGCTGGATGCGGGGGCGGCGGGGGCGGTAGTAGCGGCCCGAGTTCAATGACTGGAGGCATGACGCCACCAACTTCCAGTTCGGACACGGACTTTGCCGGCTTGAGTCCCACCGACGCCGGCTACGCAGCAACAGCCGCTAGCCGAGCCGCCGATGCCAGACCCCGCTCGGGCAGCGTCACGCAGTCATCGAACGTGAACAACGGCATCACCGTGGATCGCGTGTCGGTGACGGCTCAGCATGGTGCCAGCCGGAACAGTTACTCGATTCGCAATGGGTCGTCGTGGTCCATCAGCACAAGCGACGGCAATCCCGTACCGATTGACGCCGGCGATCCATGGGATGGCCAGGAACTGTACAAGCGCACCAACGGCGGAACCCTCTATGTCGATGTCTTGTCCGATATAGAAGCGCCACAGAGGACGACGACTGCAGGCACCGCGCAAACAGTTACTGCAAGTGATGGGATATCGCATGGTGGCAACGTGAGTTTTGGTGAAATCTTGAATGGCGACGGGCGTGGTTCCCTGGACGGAGTGCCCGGTACATTCACGTGCACTGGTAGTTGCAACTGGGATATAGACGGCACGTATGACCCGGCGACCAATGTATCCAGCGGCACCGTCAACTCGATATCAGGGGTCACCTTTACGCCCGATAGCGGCACTACCCATACAGGCCCCGACACCGACTATCTCGCTGGCGGCGTATGGTTGTTCGTACCCGACAACGCGACGAGCGCCAACGATGTCGTGTTCGGCGCTTTCGCTGACGGCAACGACCCGTTCCGCCAGAGCAATCTCGTGGCCTTGCAGGGCACGGCGCGCTATGTCGGCGGGGCGGCGGGCGTCTACACGGACCGATCGTCAAACTGGGCCGGATACTGGGCCGGCAATGTGACCCTGGATGCCGACTTCGGGGGGCGAAGCGACCTGGGGTCGATCGGCGGCTCGGTCACTGGCATCGAAGCAGACGACGAACTCGTTCCGGGCTCGATGAGGTTGGGTCGGGCCAATATCGGGTCTTCCAACAGCGGCTTCTTCGAGGGACAGTTGAACGGCACCGTCAACGGGATCGGTTTCACCGGCCGATGGGGCGGACAGTTCTTCGGGAACAGCGAGGCGGACGGCAAGCCGGGGTCCGTTGGCGGGACGGCGGCCGGACGTTCTGCCGACCGCAGCGTAAGCTTTGTGGGAGCCTTTGGCGCCTTCAAGAGTGAGTGACTCACCAAGTCGGTCGTTGCAAATGGGAGGAAGGGCAGCCATCCGGCTGCCCTTCTTTTGGCATTCCGATGCGTCGCATCGAGTCGGTCTGGGCTCTCGCCCTCCTCGTCCTTTTCGCCACCACTTCCGTCGCTGCCTCTGACAATCGGTTGCATCTTTCGTCCGATCCTGTGGTGAATCAAGCGAGGGCGCTGATCGAAGGCGGGAGACACAGGGATGCGTTACGGGTCTTGCGCCCTTTAGCGCCAGCACACCCGGATCGCACGGACGTACTGTTTCTCGTCGGCTTGGCCGCGCTGGGTGCAGCGCAAGTTCCTGAAATCACGGAGTCGGAACGAACCGCATTTCTCGGCGAGGCAGTCGCCGCATTCCACGCGATTCTGATCGACCGGCCCGGACTGGTGCGCGTGCGGCTCGAACTGGCACGAGCGTTCTATCTCAAGGGCGACGACGATCTGTCGCGCGAGCATTTCGAGCGTGTACTCGCGGGCCGGCCGCCCCCGGCCATGGCCGCCAACATCCAGCGGTTCCTTGAGGCGATCCGGGCGCGACGCCGCTGGACCGGCCATTTCGGTGCAACCCTGGCTCCCGACAGCAACATCAATGCCGCCTCCGATGAGACGGTGATCTATATCCACGGTCTTCCCCTCCACCGCGATGCCGACACGACGGCGCGGTCGGGCCTCGGCGCCGTGCTGTGGGGCGGCGGGGAGTATCAGCATCCGTTGAGCAGGCGGCTACGACTTCGCACCGGGGCCGATCTCGCGCGCAGGGAATATGCGGGGAGCGAATTCGACCAGACCTTCCTGTCGGCTCACATCGGACCGCGATGGCTGGTTGGCCAGGCAACGGAATTCAGCCTGGTTGGCAGCGCCCGCCGCCGCTGGACAGGGGGCAAGCCGCATTCGTATGAACTGGGCGCCCGCCTCGAGGCAATACATCGCTTCTCCAGGCAACTCGCTGGTCACGGTCGAGCTTCCTGGCATCGGCGCGAGTACGAACAGGACGCGGGTTTCAACGGACCGCACGCCGCGCTTTCCGTGGGCGGCATTGTGCAGGCAACGCCGACCGTGCGCGTCGATGCGATGGTCGGCGCCACCCACGAACGCCCTCGTTCGCCATTGTGGCGCAACTCCGGGCGTTGGGTACGCCTCGGCGCTTCCGTCGATTTGCCACGCGGCTTCACCGTGAGCGTCGGCGGTGAATTACTCTGGACGCGCTACAAGGGCAGTTGGGCTCCATTCACGCCAGACGGATCCGCACGAAGAGATCGGACCCGCGTTTTCCGGGCTTCGGTGTTCAACCGCGGCTTTACAGTGCTCGGCTTCAGCCCCAAGCTCGTTCTGGTCAACGAGAACCGCGCTTCCAACGCGCAGCTGTACGACTATCGCAGAAATCGCGGCGAGTTGCAGTTCGTGAGGCAGTTCTGAGCTTCTCGGCGCCCGATCGGGCGGGGATGAGCGACACTGACCGGAATAGGCCTCGGAGAGAATTGGGCGGACATGTTCCACTGGTATGCGAATTGTTGCCGTGACTCGGCATGGCGGTCGATCGTTCTTCTTGCTGTCATCGGTTCGCCGATTTCGTTTGTCCTGTCCGGATGCCTCGCTGACGACGCCTACCTCGCACGCGGTGGCTCGCGCGTCGTCATGCCGGCCGCGACGCCGTCGAGCAAGGTCGCGGATTCGGCGCGGACGCCAAATTCCACTGCCCGGTTTTCCCCGAAGTCCGAGACCGGATCGACCCGCAAGATCGCCGACAAGGCTCACGACAGGAGATTCTTCATCGCGATTGGCAAAGTCGTGCTGAAAAACCACGCGGGAGACGATTTCTTTTCCGACCCCGACATATTCGTCCAGGTGCAGCGGCGGGATCCGGATATTCTGCAATCGATCCGCCTTGCGGAAGACCGGCTGTCGGCACTTGGAAAGCAGGGACGCGCGATCCAGGAGGAACTGGGGCCGCTCGTGGTGAAGAAGCGGAACAGCGAGATAACTCCGGGAGAGCCGCTTTCCCAAACCCGGGTACGACGACTGGCCGATCTCTCCCGCAGTCTGGGCAACAGGTGCGACGAAGGAGCGAAGCGGCGTGCGTGCAGGGACTGTGGTCGCTACGACGAGCGGCCCAAATGCCGCGAGTGCCGGGATTGCGACGAATTACGTTTCCTGCTGAAGTTGAAGTCCGCGAGCGAGGTCGTACCGGGTCCTCCCCTCAGCCCCGCGGAGGAGCAGAGGTTGCGCGATCTGAAAGAAACCAGTGCGCGCGTTTCCAAGGGCAAGCAAGCAGCGAACCGGGAGGCCCAACGCCTGCGGGATCAGATCACCGGAAAGACGCACACTATCACGACTCCGGGATTCACACTGGATTTCGGCTTCCAGGCCATTCAGGAAGTATTTCCCGAGGATGAATTGTGGATAGCCGTATATGACGATGATCTCGATGAAGACGACCTGTACGGGTCGACGGCACTGCGTATAGGCAGCGAAATGCTGGATGGCGTCGACGTCACGGTCGCGATGCCGAATGTCCGATCTCTGGTCTTGCGGATCGTCGAGCGTTGACCACCCGGCTGCGCTCCCGTCGCGTTTACCGGATGCACTCATCGGCCGCACCGCCGGTACGGCGAAGTCGGTTGAAGCCGAAAAGCAATGAGACGTCCGCACCCGGTTCATGCGGTACACAAGCCCTCGGGCGACTTGCGATCCTCGCGTCGGAATTCATGGACCGCCCGAAGTCCAGCACGATAAAGAGCTCCGCCCGTATTTTCTCTATGCTTTTCTCTATCTTGGCCTTCGGAATATGCGATGTTCGCGCTCAGGAGCGACTTGTCATTATCCATCATGGTGCCGCCTTGCGTTCTTGTCCAGATTCGCAATGCCCGGTCGTCGCGCAGCTTCCGATTCTCAGCCGGGTGTACGTAAAGAACCGAGAAGAGCCGCCCAAACCTGGGTATGGGAAAGGGCTCTGGACCTATGTGGAAACAACGCAGAGGAATCGTGCGTCGGGCTGGATCCTTGATGACCATATAGGATTTCCGGGTAGGTTTCGTCCCGTTCGGAACTGGAAAATCAGGCAGTTTTCCTATTGCATGGGCGACTATTGCCCTGACTTCACCTTTACGGCCTCGGGTGAGTTTACGGTAAGGTACCCTCCCTGTTTCGATGGAAACTGCCCGGACCCACCCAGCAAGGCGCCGTGCCACTCGGAAACGGAAAAAAGGGAGACAGTCGACGGCTCGGTCTTTTGTGTTTCAAGCGGCAAGCTGTACCGCGCTGGCGAAGCAATCCGCATGGGCGGCTTCAATTCGCATGAGTTCATGTACTTCAATAGGCGGAACGAACTCTGCGTCGATATGTACACCTGTCGGTTGTATCAAGAAAACAAGCCATGACATCGGTCGGCTACCAAGCGACTGATTTCCTTTCCAATGAACGGGCGCGTCGAGGCTAATCAGCCAGTTGTTTCTTCGAATTATCGCAGAGAGGGGAGAGCGACAATTCCTTTAGCTTGATTTATGCACCAGGATCTGAGGGCATGGTGGCGAACGTGGCGTAACCCGTTGGATTCGGGTAGAAATTCGTTTCCGAGCGGATTTCTGCCGAAGCAACGAAAGCGCCACGCCCGCCATGACCGATGATACCCTTCTCCCGTTCGATCTTCCAGCCGTAAGCCGCAAGAAGGTGACCGCCGATTTCGCGGGCGGTTCGATCTCGTCGGACGGCGGGCTGGTCCTGCTGCGCGGGGCGGAGCGCCGGCTCGGCCTGGCCGAGACGCTGGCCGGATGCATCCGGGAGTGGCGCGACCCCGACCGGGTCGTCCACAGCCTGCCGGCGATGCTTCGGTTCCGCATGTTCGCGATCGCCTGCGGGTATGAAGACGCCGACGATTGCGACGACCTGCGCGCCGATCCGCTGTTCAAGCTGGCGGTCGGCCGGGCGCCCGAGAGCGGCTGCCGCGATCTCTGTTCGCAGCCCACCATGAGCCGGCTTGAGAACGCGCCGTCCAGTAGCGAGGTGGGGCGCATGACGGCCGCCCTGGTCGACATCTTCTGCCGCTCCTTCCCGAGCCCGCCGGCGGCGATCACGCTCGACATCGACGACACCTGCGACGTGGTGCACGGCCACCAGCAGCTCTCGCTGTTCAACGGCTTCCATGACACCCGCTGCTGCCTCCCGGTCCACGTCTACCATGTCGAGAGCGGCAGGCCGGTGGCGGTTCTCCTGCGCCCCGGCAAGACGCCTTCGGGGGTCGAGGTCCGCACCATGCTCAAGCATCTGACCCGCCGCATCCGCCGGCACTGGCCGCGCATCAGGCTCACCTTCCGGGGCGACAGCCACTACGGCCGGACCGAGGCGATGGCATGGTGCGAGGAAAACGGCGTCGATTACATCTTCGGCCTGGCCGGCAATGCGGTGCTGCACGCCCTTGCCGGCGAGATCGGCGAGGAGGTCCGGGCGCGCCACGCCGAAGCCGGTGGCGACAAGGTCCGCGGCTTCGCCGACTTCTGCTATGTTCCGGGCCCTGACGCGAAGCGCGGAGCAGTTGACCGCCGAGGATCGCTGGCGCCGGATCCTCGCCGAAGCGCTCAAGAAGTACCTCCGCGGCCGCGAACCGGGCCGTCAACCCTGGCTGCCGCCCCCTCGGCCGCGCCGAGAGGGCGCTCGAGCCCTTCAACTGCCGGATTTAGGTCGATCCAATCGGTCGAAGATGAGCCGGACGGCTGGCATCGTGTTTCCGGCGCGCGGTTCAGGCGCAGTGGGTCGAATCCGGCCCGGCCCCGCGAATCGCCATCAACTCGTCGATGCGATCAGCGACTTTCTGCGCGGGTTCGCGCAGCTGCTCCACCGTCCAGTCGGCCGCGTAGCCCTCGGTCACGTCGGAGGGCCGGGCATGGTTGACCAGCCGCTTGGTCAGCGAGCGGGGCAGCATGAGTTCGCGCTCGGCCACCGTGATGAAAGCATTGCGCAGTCCGTGGAACCAGAACTTCGTGCCGCCCACCTTGGTGATCCCGGCATAATGCGCGTGAAGCTCCTCCACATGACCCGACTTGCTCGACGGCGACGGGAACACCCATCCACGGAAGGCCTCGGGCATGGCGTCGCTGTTCGCCCGCCGCCGCGCGAGGATTTCGCCGAGCTGGCGCGTCACCGGCAGTTCCAGAGGCACCCCGCTCTTGGTCTCCTCGACCCGGAACAGCCCGGCGTCGAGGTCCACCCGCTCCCAGGCGAGCGGCATGATTTCCCCCCGGCGCATGCCGGTGTAGAGCCCGAACATCAGCAGGTCGCGATGCACCGGGTTGACCACTACCGCCTCGATGCCCGCGCGCCAGCGCGGCAGGACTTCCGCCGGGGAGGAAATCCGCTTGCGGGTCTTCGGATGGTAGCGCCCGCCGCCGGCGATCCAGAGTTCGACCGGATTGCGAAGCCCCTCGTGGTCGACACAGGGGCGGCGGTACACCGAGCGCAGGAACGACAGCGCCTGATTGGCGGGCACCGCGCCGTGGCGCTCGGTGATCAGCCGGAACCGCTCCTCCACGTCGCGCCGGGTGATGGCGTCGAGTGCACGGGATCGCCAGTCGCCCAGGTAGAGATCCGCGTAGCGGCGATAGGAACGCTGGGTCTCGGTCGCCCGTTCCCGGCCCGAATCTATATAGTCGTCGCACGCCTCGCCGAGCGTGGGCAGGGCACGCGCTTCCGCCCTTTCACCCGCGGGATCCTCGCCGCCGGCGACGCGCCCGAGCAGTTCCTGCGCCTTGCGCCGGGCCTGTTCGGGTGTGACTCGGCCGTAGCGGCCGACGACCACGCGCTTGTTGGGCGCCCTGCGGCCGCCGTCACCGGCGCGGTAGTTGATGACGAAGGACTTGGTGCCGGAGGGCTGGACGCGGCAGCCGAAGCCGACCAGCTTGTCGTCCCATGCGATCCATGGCTTGTCGGCGGGCTCGAGCGCGTCGACGGCGCGCTTGGTGAGCGTGAGCTTCACCTTGGCGATGCGTTTTGCGGAGTGCTGGTTCATGCGGCTCATCGTAGTGCTCTTCGCCACTCAGTCAACCCCACGATCAACCCAAGAAATGGAAACAGCGCGTAGCTAACTCTACTCCTGGCGTAGCCGGGAAAGCGAACCCTGACTAGATGATTGTAAATACGTGAAAATATCATACTCTTGGCTACGCGTGTCTACGAATGCCGACTATAGACAGGGAGGTTGGCGATGTCCTTGCCGCCGGCGATGGCGACGAGGGTGCCCTGCGGCAGGTGGGCTTGCGCCTTGCGGTCCTTCCTCGCGCGCTGGTAGTCGCGGGCGTCGATGGCGGCGGAGGTCAGCTTGCCGGTCTGGCTCGCGTGCGACCCGCGCCGGGGCCGCCACATGCCGCCGGTCTCGCTGCGGTAGGCTTCGGCGGCCTCGTCGCGCATCCGCTCGAAGGCGTCGCGGCGGTCGGTGAGGCACTGCGCCCGGTGGGTGGTCATCTCCAGCTCCAGCGACCTGATCTCGGTGCCGTCCTGGCTGCGCTGGAGGTCGCGGAGTTCCGGCATCAGCTTGTCGGCGGCGCGGTCGAGCCTCCGGGTCTGGCTGTCGAGCATGTTGACGAAGCCCCAGAGCAGGCTCTCGCGCTCGTCGGCGATCTGGAACCCGTCCGGCGCGACGCCCTGTGTCAGGATGCGGAAGGCTTCGGCGACGGCGGTCAGCGCCTCGTCCTCGTCCCAGACGTCGCGGGTGTCGAACTCGCCGCGCTCGGGGGTCGCGCCAAAGAGCTGCGCCTGTTCACAGACGGTCGCGGTGACGGAGTGCGCGGCGGTCTCGATGGTGTCGATATCGAAAGTCATGTCGATCTCCTTGTCGATCGGTTTCACGTCCGGGGCCGATCCCCGATGTGATGTCCTGTTGGGTCACGCGCGCGGACCGCAGCCACGCGGGATTGGTGGAGCTTGGCGTCGGGGCGGGGCGATGGTGCGGGCGCAGGGCCTTATTGGAGCTTGGGCCTGAGGGACGAAGGCCCTAGTGGAGATTAGGCCCGAGCCACGGTCGCCCTGTCCCGATGCCTAGCGGAACCTTCCCGCGCCGGAGCGCAGCGGAGGACCCGCAGGGTTGGCGGAGGGAGCACGGTGTGCCGTGAAAGGCACCATCCTTCAGCGGGTGCAAATCCCGCCCGGCAAATGTCGTTCCAGCCGGTAGCAATCGGAGCGAGTTATGGAGGTAACGACATAGCTTGAAGCACTTCGATGTAACGGGCCGCCTTGGGCGGCTTAGCGACCATGCGGGCCGCAACGTGCAGTGAACGCCGAGCAGGCCTCGAAACCAGTGATGTGGGAGCCGACCCGCCCGTGCTCCGGGGAAGGCTGCCATCGGTCGGGAAGCGAACGACGCAAGCACCGGCCGGTCCCACCGGGGCAATGGCGGCGGCACGCATGGAAGAGGAGGATGGAGGCAACACGGGAAGCCCTGTCGGTGGTGTGCACACACCAACCGGAACCCCGCGAGGGGCAGGCTGGGCCGGCAGGGTGGCGGATGGGCTCGTAGTACCGCTGAAGCCGGGTAATGCCGGTGGAGGAAAGGAGCCCTGGTTCGAGAGCAGTACGGAAAGGAAGCAAGGCGTGACTACTGGTGAAAACCTAACAGGGTCAGACAGAGTTCGGAAACTCCAGACCGTGCTACATGCGAAAGCTAAGGAAGAACCCGGTCGGCGATTCCATGCGCTGATCGACAAGGTGTGGCGCGAGGACTTCCTCGCCGAAGCCTGGAAGCGGGTTCGCCGGAATGGCGGGGCTGCCGGGGTGGATGGCGAGACGTTCGCGGACATCGAGTCGGTTGGCGTGGGGCGCTGGCTTGGGGAACTGGCGCGGGAACTGAAGGATGGGGCGTACACACCGAAGCCGGTACGGCAGGTGCTCATCCCGAAGAAGCAGCCCGGCAAGTTCCGGCCATTGGGCATCCCCTGCATAAGGGACCGGGTAGCGCAGACGTCGGCTCTGCTTGTGCTTGAGCCGATATTCGAAGCGGACCTGCAACCGGAGCAGTACGCCTACAGGCCGGGACGGAGTGCCCACGGCGCGGTAAAACGCGTTCGCCGCCTCCTATATGGGCGGCACCAAGAGGTTGTTGATTGCGACCTGTCCAACTACTTCGGCGAGATACCGCACGCCGAGCTTCTCAAGAGTTTCGCCCGCCGCATCAGCGACGGGCGGATGCTCAAGCTCATCAAGGCGTGGCTGGAAATGCCGGTGGAAGAGGACGACGGCGAGGGCGGCAAGCGCCGCACGAACCGGGCGCGCAGGGAACGGAAAGGAACCCCGCAAGGGGCACCGATCTCGCCTTTGGCCAGCAACGTCTACATGCGGCGCTTCATCTTGGGCTGGAAGGCGCTGGGCTACGCCCGGCGCTTCCGTGCGGAAATCGTGAACTATGCCGACGACCTCTGTGTGCTCGGCAAGGCCCCGGCGGCGGAAATGCTGGCGGCGGTCGAGCGGCTCATGGCGGGTCTGAAGCTCACGGTCAACGCGCGGAAAACCCGGTGCTTGCGGTGCCCGGAAGAGCCTTTAGAGTTTCTGGGTTACCGCATCGGACACACCTACCGCCGGGATGGTCGGGGGTCGTACATCGGCACCCGGCCCAGCCAGGCGAGTGTCCAGAGCATATGCCGCAGGATCAGCGACATGACGGTGAGAGGGTACGGTGGGCAACCATCGGAGGTGATGGTAGGGCGTCTGAACCGGACTATGACCGGGTGGGCAAACTACTTTAGCCTCGGGCAGGTCAGCCCGGCCTTCAACGTCGTCAACCGACATGCGGTCCGGCGGTTTCGCCAGTGGCTCTGCCGAAAGCACAAGACGCGGCACGGGGCAACTGTGCAATACCCCGCCCAGAGGCTCCACGACGAATACGGCCTCACCCGTCTGACGCGGCAGGCACTGGGCCTTCCGAGCGCGAAGGCATGATCTCGTCCGAAAGCCGGATGCGGGAAATCCGCACGTCCGGTTTGATGAGCGGGGACTGGAAACGCGGTCATGGGAGCCGGACTGAGGCCCGGAGCGAAAGCGACGGACAAGCCACCGGACCCTACAACTGGCGCGCCAGTCCTCGACTCTACTGTGGCACAATGGGAGATCACGTCGGTTGGCCAATTCTCTCCCCCTGCACGGCCCCCTTCGGCGGTTGGGCCGGGCACGGTGTCTGCCGGTGAAGCGCAACGCCGCGCCGCGGACCCGCGATAGGGATAGGAGCGGTATCGGAGGGAGCTTGCGACCGGAGATATGAGCGGATAGCCCGGGCCGAAGGCATCGCCCAATTCCACATTTGCAAAAGGAACGGAGCCGCGCATCACGCCCCTGTCCGCTCGGCCAGCACTTCGGACGCCCATGCCGCGGCCCGCGCCAGCACATCGCCATGACAGGGCAGCGGCTCGCACCAGCAGGCCAGCCAGCACCCGTCCAGCTCCGCGAGATCTTTCAGCGAAACTTCACCCGCGCGGATGCGCCGCCAGAGATCCGCGCGGTATCGCGCAATTACTTCTTCGCGCGATCCGTCGGCTCCCAGCTTGAACGGGTTGCCCCATTTCGAGCGGCGGTCGATCAGCACGGTGCTGTTCACGACCTGCGCATATTCGAACTCCTCGCGCAGCCGGGGCTCGTGCTTCAGGTTGACGATTGCGCGCATAGACTCCCTCCATTCTTCAGGTCGGCTCGCCCGACCCCCGCTCTTCTCCTCCTCCCCCGGATCGCGGTCCGGGGCAGGCCGCGCAGCGGAACAGCGGCGCCAACCGGGCGCGCAGCGCGGCGGCGCCGAGGTCGACCAGGTCGTCGTTGAAGTCGTTGCCGACGGGCACGATCACCGTGGCGGCGATGCCCGCCTGCGCGCAGCGCCTGGCGAGGCGCTCTGCCGCCAGAGCGCCGTCCTCGTCATTGTCGCGGGCGATCACCAGGCGCGCGACGCCTGGCGGCGGCGCGAATGCGCCGAGGCTGCCGGCGGACAGCGCGGCCGCCGCCGTGATCTCCGGCACGGCGGTGATGAGCGAGAGCACGGTCTCGATCCCTTCCCCGACGACGAGCTCAGCGTCGTCGGAGGGCGCGCCGAAGCGCACCGCGAGGCGGTAGATGCGTCCGAGCGCCTTGCGCGGCGCGGCGACGCCCGCCTTGGCGGGCGAGCGCGGATCGAGCCAGGTGCGCTGCACGCCGGTAATCGCGCCGTCGCCGGCGGTGACGGCGGCGACCAGCGCCGGGAACCGGCGCACCGTCGCGCCTTCGCGGTAGCGAAGCTCGGGATGGAAGCGCAGCGCCGCGAAGCGGCAGCGCGACAGACCCCGCGCCTGCAGGTAGCGCTCGGCATGAGTGCCGGCGACGGCGCGGCAGCGCCGCCACAGGCGGCGGGCCGCTTCCGTTGCGTCGTAGGGCGCGTCCGATGCCGTTGCCGGTGAAACCGGCAGGGCGAGGAACGCCCGAGCCTCGTCGAGCGCCGCGCGCAGCGTCGGCGCTCCTGAGCGGTAGCAGATGAGGTCGAGCAGGTCGCCGTGCTGCCCGGTCGCCGCGTCCGTCCAGCCACCGGGCTTCCCGGAGCCGGAGAGGCGGACGAAGAGCGAGCGGCCGCGGGCGCCGTCGAGGTCGCCGCAGATCCAGTAGCGGCCGAGCCGGCGGCCGTTGGGGAGATAACGCCGGCATACGTCCTCGGCGCGCGCGGCGAGCGCCGCGGCAATGCCGGCGGCGGGAGACGGTTCGTGCTGCATGCGGGACCTCCTTCAGGCCATGCGGGACGCCCGATCCCGGCCGGCCTCCGCCTCCTGCCGGCGCCGGGACGGCGGGCGATGCGCGAAGCGCGAGCCGTGCCGTCCGGTCGGGGACGGCTCCGGGCCGGCTGCACAAAAAATGGCCGGTCCCGCGCGGGAGGAACGCGGAACCGGCCAGGGTCGGCGGGAGGGGCCCGCCGGAACGATGTCGGGAGGGGAAACGTTACGGAATGGGAGAGCGCGGGAAACGAAAGCCCGCAGGGCGTTGACCCCGCGGGCTTTACAATTTCTGCAATAGGCTCTTTAGAACGGGATCTCGTCCGAGCCCATCGGATCGCCGCCGGCCGGCGCGGCGCCGGTGTCGCCCGCCATGTCCGGGTCGGGCTGCATCTGCGAGCCGTTGCCGTTCGGCTTGTCCAGGAATTGGACGCGTCCGCCCGGGACCAGCAGGATCTCGGTCGAGAAGCGGTCGCCGTCCTCGCCCGGCTTCGACCAGCGCCGCGTCTGGAGCTTGCCGTCGACGTAGACCAGGCGGCCCTTCACCGCGTGCTTTTCGAGCATGTCGATCAGCCCGTCCTGGAAGGTCACGACCCTGTGCCACTCGGTCTTGTCGATCTTGTTCCCGGAATTTTTCTCGATATAGGACTCGTCGGTCGCAATGCTCAGATTGGCCACGCGGCCGCCCGAGGTGAGGTGGTTGACGGTGACGTCGGCGCCGAGGCGGCCGATGATCTGCACTTTGTTCAATCCGAATGCCATGACGATCTCCTCATGGGTCCAAGTGTTGACGATGGGTTGCGAACGACCGGGGCCGGGTTCACTCCCCCGAACCCCCGACCGTTCAATCTCTACAAGCCCTCCTCCACCTCTATATCGCCGGAGGGATCGACGACGCGGGATCCCAGGGCTCGTCCGGTCCGGCCTCGTGCAGGCCGTAGTCCAGTGGCGGTTCCGGGGAGAGGCTCGCGAAGCCGTATGCGGAAAACACCGCAGCGTGGTCCGGACAGCGCATCGCACGGTCGTGCTCGATCGCCTCGCGGACGGTCAGCGGGTCGATGCCGAGTTCGGCGAGCAGGTCGCTGCTGCCGGGTTCGAGAGAATGGTCGGAAAGAAACATGGGGGAACTCCTCTGCCGTTGCCTGCCCGGCGACCTGCCCCGGACACCGATCCGGGGTGGGCGCGGAGGACCCTTTCCTCCGGCCTGCCGGACACTCGCCCGACAGGCGCTCTTCTCCTGCTCTACGAACCGGTGATGGATCGACGAATTTCCAGCAGCCGCTCGCACACGGCCCGTGGCGACATCGACCCCAGATTGAATACCGGGATGCCGCGGGCCTCGGCGATGCGGATGGCCATGCCGGTTCCGCCCACAGCGCGTCCTTCGGCCGACCACGCTACGACTGCATGGACGGGGCGGTCGAGATTCCCACCCGTGACGACCGCCGCGTTTCGGGCATGCAGCTTGCGGACGGCGGGCGAACACCGGTCCCACGCGGGATGCAGGCCGGCAGCGACCTCCAGGCAGGCCAGCATCGCCGTCTGGGACAGCACCCGGCAGTCCGGTCCGCGCAGCCGGTTGTAGCCCCGCCACGGCAGCCAGACGGTCCGCTGCCCGGCCGGCGCTCCCGCGGCGAATGCACCGTCGGCGCCGGCCGCCCCGCCAGTCGAGAGAGACCAGCCGGTGCGCGCCAGCCATCCCGCCATCACCTTCATATCGGCCAGCACGGCCTCCGGTGTCGCCCGCGCCCCGATGCCCGCGTAATTCAGCGTCGTCATGTCCCGGCCTCCCCGGTTGCGAATTCCGCCGCTCCCTCTGCGTCAGCGGCTTCGCTCCCGGCGGGCTCCCCTTCACCTCTGGGTCTGCGTTCGGTGCGCCGCCGCCTGAATTGTCGCGGGCGCCGGCGCATCGCTGCGCCAGGGACGGACAGAAGGGGACCGGGTGGCGGGCCCCCCGGCGGCGGGTAGTGGGTTCGACGCTCTCAGGCGGAGCTGCCGCAACGGTCCCGGACAGCGTCGGCCAGGGCCGCCACACCGCGGCGATGCACGTTCAGGACCTTGCCGCCGCGAAGGACCGCCGTCGCTTTGTGGGCGATCTCGGTCGACACCCAGATGACGGTAATGTCGGACCAGGCCAGCAGCGAGCCGACCGTCTTCCGGTTGGGGGTGGTGTCTTCGGTGACGAAGCGAAGCTCGATGCGGCCGCGGCAGAGGCGTTCGAGGTCGCCGCGCGTCCCCGGCGAGCCGCCCGCGACCAGCAGCCTGGTCCAGCCGGTCCGGCGCATCGCGGCCAGCATGTCCTCGACCGCGCGGCGGTTGTCGCTGCCGCCGCAGGTCTCGCAATGTTCGGCGGCGACGGGAACCGGTATGCGGGCGTCGCCGGGCGCCGGCAGGCAGGCGGCCTTCCGGCAATGGCGCGCGAAGGCGGCGGCGAGCACGCGGTCGACCGCCTCGATCTTCGCCTCGGCGATGCGGGTCTTGCCGGCCCGCGTCAGGCCGGCCCGCCGAAGGCGGTCGAGCGCCGGTTCCACGCCGGCGCCGCGGAAACCTCGGGACGCCAGGAGCTCCGACAGGGCGATGTCGTTCATGCGGCGGTCCTCCTCCGGGCGGTTTCGAAGGGATCGGGCGCGCACCGCCCCGGGCGGCGTCTCGGCAGAGGACGGCGGGCCGGCTGCGCAGCAGTGCCGCCGGCGCAACCGGCGGCGCGGAGAAGCGGTCAGGCGGCCTCGGTCGCGGCGACGCGCAGCTTGCCGCCGGCGGGCGAGCGCGGCTGGCGGATGACGATGTCGATGTCGCGCCCGAGCATGGTCAGAAGGCGCAACAGGCGCTCCAACGAGTATTCGCGGAAGTCGCCCCGGAGCAGCCGCGAGACGTCGGGCTGGGAAAGGCCGAGCATCCGCCCGGCCTCGGCCTGGGTGATGCCGCGCTGCCGGACGATGTCGTCGATGCGGCTGACGAGCTCGGCCTTCACGATATGCGCGTCGGCCTCGGGGTGGCCGAGATCGGCGAAGACGTTGGCGCTGCCGCGTTCGACGGCGGTGTCGGCGATGCTCATGGTTCCGTCCTCACTCCCGGGTGTCCCTGTAATGCCGTTCGGCGGCCCTCAGGCGGCGCCGGACAGTGTCGAGCTCGTTCTTCGGCGTGGCGATGCCCCGCCTGGCCTTCTTCTGGAAGGCATGCAGGATATAGACCGCCGTCTCGAAGCGGACCGTGTAGGCGGCCCGGAAGGTGTCGCCGTCATGGCGCGACACCACCTCCAGCACGCCGGTGCCGAACCCCCTGAGCGGTTTGGCGTCGCGGTGCCGGAGACCGGCCTGGGCCCGGTAGATGGCGAAGCCCATGCGGTCCTTCACGGGGTCGGGAAACCGCTTCAGATCCGCCCTGCTCGATCCCACCCATTCGACCGGCTTCAGCATGGTGTCTTCCGTCCGGCAATATAGGGTTTCCACCATAGAGAGGCAAGCGGGGCGGCGGCGCAGCCCCGCCGACGGTGCGGTTCAGTGCCAGGCGCTGCCATCGGGGTCGTCCTCCTCGGCGTGCATGGAGGCGGCGGCCATGGCGGTCCAGGCCTCCCTGTCGTATCCGATGCGCCGGTTCAATTTATCGCAAATCGACAGGGCGTCATCGAGATCCAGCGCGATCAGCGCGGTCGGGACATGGCCGGCGAGGCCCTCGATCACGATACGGATCTGCTGCACGTCGACCTCGACGTCGTAGGCGGGCACGAAACAGAAGTTCGGTTCGTCCGGCAGGGTCTGCGCGGTCATGGGCCTTCTCCTTGGGATAGGGCGGCAGCGGCCGCCGCCCGGCCGGCAATACGTATCCCGGCCGGGCATTGAACGGGCGAATTCTCCGCGAGTCACGCGGCGAGCGGCCAGCGGTCGAGGATGCGCTCCAGCGCGGCCGTGTTGGGCGCGAATATGCGGGCGCGGAACGAGACGATCTCCACCGTGCAGCCCATGCGCTTCAGCGCGTCCATGTCGGTGTCCGCCGGGCCTTCGATCTCGACCCGGTCGGCGCCCATCAGGCGGCGGCGTGCGAGCCGCCATCCATTGGCGAGCGCAAGTGCGTTGCCCCGCCCCATGATCGCCTCGAAAGCCTCCGCGCCGGTCATCGCGGGGCCGCCGTCGAGGCCGAAGCCCGCGCGGACGGCGCGCACCTGCTCGGCGTCGAGCACGCGCCCGATGAGCGCGACGCCGTCGTCAGACGTCAATCGCCGGACCCGCATGTTCTCGGCGGGCAGACGGTCCCAGACCGGCAGCAGCAGGCCGGAGGCGAGCCAGAAGCGTGACTCCCGGTGCGACGGCAGGCCGGCGATCTCGGCGTCCCAGACGCGGCGCCACCCAGCTTCGTCGGCGCGGCGCCAGTTCGAGGCGTCGAGCTCGGCCCGGGCCATGGTCTCGCCGGTCGCGGGCCGAACGAGCCGCACCCGCTCCGTCACCCCGCCGTCGTCGAGCATCCGCGAGGCGGCCGGCAGCACCACGGCAGCACGCTTGGAGCGGGCGTTGACGGCGAGCCGGGAATTCCCGTCCGGTCCGGGGTCGCGCCCGCCGATCTCCAGCGCGGCATCGGCGGTCAACGGCACCAGCTTGTCGCGGCTGACGATCTCGACCAGTTCGGTGGCGGCCCCGGTGCCGGGATGCTCGTAGAGCGTCTCCCGGCCGGCGATAGCGAGAGAATCGGCAGTCACGGTCTCGACGCCGACCTCGTAGCTGCCGGCCTCGATCGCCTGCTCGATGTTGGAAGCGATACGGCTCTCCAGCTCGGCGAAGAGCTGGTTCTGCTCGGCGATGGGGAGTGCCAATAGGCGGTTGAGGAACCTGGGCATGGGCGGCAGGTCTTCCTTGAGACTGCCTTCCCAGGTGAGCTTCAGCCCGGTGGCCTTCTCGAAGCGTTCCAGATTCCAGCCCTCGATGCTGCCGCGCCACAGCGCGCCATAGAACTGGCGCAAGGCAGCCTTGGCGTAGAGGCTCTCCAGATTGTCGCTCTCGCGGAACAGCGCCGCGTCGCTGCCGCCCATGGCGGTCTGGGAATCCCGTTGGCCTCGCGTGATAGCGCCCAGGCTGTCGAGCCTTCTGGCGATGGTGGCGATGAACCGCCGCTCGCCCTTTACGTCGGTGGTGACGGGGCGGAACAGGGGAGCGCTGGCCTGGTGCGTGCGGTGGGTACGGCCCAGCCCCTGGATCGCCTGGTCCGCGCGCCAGCCGGGCTCCAGCAGATAGTGAATACGCCGCTCCGTGTTCCCGCAGCTGAGATCTGCGTGGTAGCTCCTGCCCGTTCCGCCGGCCATGGAGAAGACGAGGATGCGCTTCTCGCCGTCCATGAAGGCGGCGGTCTCGGCGAGATTGGCCGAGGCCGGCCGGCTGCGCAGCGAGAGGCGCTCGCCCTTGGCATCCATGATCCTGAGCACGCGCCGCGAGCGGCCAGTGACCTCGGCGACGGCCTCATGCCCGAAATGCTGCACGATCTGGTCGAGCGCCGTGGGGACCGGCGGCAGGGCGGCGAGCTTCTCGATCAGCGCGTCGCGCCGGTCCTCGGCTTCCTTGGAGATCACCGGGTTGCCATCGTGATCCCTGGCGGGCCGGCTGAGGAGATTGCCGCCGTCGTCGGTGAAGGGCTCCTGCAACTGCACCGGGAAGGCGTGCATCAGGTAGGACAGGATGGCGTCCCGCGGGGTGAGGTCGATATTGAGGTCGTCCCACTCCGAGGCCGGGACGTCGGCGATGCGGCGTTCCATCAACGCCTCGCCGGTGGACACGAGCTGGACCACCGCCGACCGCCCCGCCGCGAGATCGGCCTCGATCGCGCGGATGGTGGAAGGGCATTTCATGCCGGTCAGCAGATGGCCGAAGAAGCGCTGCTTGGTGCCCTCGAACGCGCTCAATGCAGCGGCCTTGGCATTCTTGTTCAGCGTGTCCTCGCCCTGGACGATGCCGGTCGCCTTGAGGGCCTCCTCGATGTTGGCGTGGATCACCTTGAACGCGCCGGCATAGGCGTCGTAGATGCGCCGCTGCTCGGGGGTCAGGGGGTGTTCGAGGATGTCGACCTCGATGCCGTCATAGGCGAGCGCGCGGGCCTGGTAGAGGCCGAGCGCCTTCAGGTCGCGGGCCACGACTTCCATCGCGGCGACGCCGCCCGCCTCCATGGCGGAGACGAAGTCGGTGCGCTTCTCGAACGGCGTCTCGCCGGCGGCCCACAATCCCAAGCGTCCCGCATACGCCAATCCGGGCAGCGTCGTCGCTCCGGTGGCCGAGACGTAGGCGATGCGCGCATCGGGAAGCGCATTCTGCAACCGCAGCCCGGCGCGTCCCTGCTGCGAGGGCTTCACCTCGCCGCGCTCGGACTTCGAGCCCGCCGCGTTGGCCATCGCGTGGGCCTCGTCGAACACCACGACCCCGTCGAAGGCGTGGCGGTCCTCCTCGTCCAATGAGCCGGCCAGCCATTCGACGATCTGTTCGAGCCGCGAGGGCTTCCCTTGCCGGGACGGCGAGCGTAGCGTCGCGTAGGTGGCGAACAGGATGCCCTCCTCCAGCGGGATATCCATCCCCTGCCGGAAGTTGCCGAGCGGGATGACATCGCTCTCCAGCCCGCCCAATGCGGTCCAGTCGCGGCGCGCGTCCTCCAGCAGCTTGTCGGACTGCGAGAGCCAGAGGGCGCGCTTCCTGCCGCGCAGCCGGTGGTCGAGGATGATGGCGGCGACCTGCCTGCCCTTGCCGCAACCGGTGCCGTCGCCCAGCATCCAGCCCCGGCGGAAGCGCACCGGCTCCGACAGGGTCTCGCCTTCCGCGGTGACGAGTGAGGTGTCGATCTCTTCCCCTTCGTCACCGTCGACGTTGCAGCGGTGGACGGTCTCCCATTGGGAGCCGATGCGGTAGTGCGCGGCGAGATGGCGGGAATGGGCTTCGCCCGCCAGCACGACGCTTTCCAGCTGAGCGTCCGACAGCAGGCCGTCCGTCACCACGCGCTCCGGCAGCATCGGGCGCCAGGACGGCGCCGGATGGGGCACGGCGGCCATGGCGGCGGACTGGACCAGCGGGGTCGGATGCTCGACCGCGCCGGGCACCCGCACGACGCCCGGCCGCCAGGGGGCATAGGGGCCGGAGTCGTTGGCCGAGGTTTCTGCATCGGCAGCGACCGGCTCGACCGGGCCGGTCTCGACGATCAGCTCCGATACCGGGCCCCAGTCATGGGACCGGCGGGTCTCGGGCGTCGAAGCGGACTTGGAACCCCGCTTCGCCGGCTTCGGCGCGACCGGCTTGCCGAACAGGTCGCGCGACGGGCCGGCCGGCACCGGCACCGGCGCGATCGGCTGCCGCTTCGGCACTTGCGCGATTACGGCATCCAGCAGCTCGGCGGCGTTGGCGGCGCGGGCAGTCCCGTCCACCTCCACGGCCGGTCCGGCGCCGCGCTCCAGCACGGTGAGGCGGGTGTCGAAGCCGGTGCCCCGGCGGGCATAGGCGCGGCCGTCGATGGCCATGGTGAAGATGCAGCGGGCCGGCGGGTCGAGACGGCCGACGGTGTCGCCGGGCGCGCAATGGGCCGACGTGATCGTCACCAGCCGGCCGCCGGGCGGCAGCATCGAGGCGGCCGAGCGGACATGGCGGAGGTCGGCGTCGCGGGTGATGCGGTCCACGCCCGGCGTCGCCGAGAAGGGCGGGTTCATCAGCACCACGGTCGGCCGGACGTCGCGCAGCCGGTCCGCGATGGCTTCGGCGTTGAACGCGGTCACCACCGCTTGCGGAAACAGCCGGGTCAGAAGCCGCGCCCTCGTATGGGCGTATTCGTTGAGATGGAGGAGGCGGTCGGCGTCCTTGCCGAGCGCGCACTGCGCCATCACCGCCAGCATCCCGGTGCCGGCACTGGGCTCCAGCACGACATCGCCCGGCCGGATCGCTGCGGCCTGCAACGCCGCATAGGCGAGCGGCAGCGGGGTCGAGAACTGCTGGAGCCGGACCTGTTCCTCGGAGCGCCTGGTATGCGAGGGCTCCAGCGCCGCGAGGGCTTCCAGCATCGCCAGCATGCGGCGCGGCCCGCCGGCGCCGGCATTCCGGCGCATTCCCCGGCCGTAGCGCTGCATGAAGATCACGACGGCCGCTTCGGCGGCCTCGTAGGCGTCCTTCCAGACCCAGCCGCCCTCGGCGTCAGAGGCGCCGAAGGCATCCGTCATGGCGTCCCGCAGGGTCGCGGCATCGAGGGGCCGACCGGCCTCCAGCACGGGCAGCAGAGTCTTGGCCGCGGCGAACAGGGCGTTGCCCGCGATCGGACGGGCCGGCTCGGCGGGTGGATCGATGGGGACGGCGGGAGGAAGCGGACGCGCGAGAGCGTCCGGCGCCTGCGGGGCGTCGAGCATGGGCGATCTCCGTGCTGGAAGGGCGGCGGCGGGCGGACGGCGCGAGTCCTCCCGCGCCGGCCCCGCCGGACTGCCCCCGGACGGCTGACCGGACTCCCGCCGGTGCTACGCGCGGCGGGGAAATCCGGCGCGGGCGCGGCCGGTGGATGGGTTCAGGAAGGGGTGGGGGTGCCTGCGGAGCCCGCGCCGCTCAGGGCTGGCGCGGGACGTGAGGCGGGTTCAGACGAAGAATTCGCCAGCTGCCGTGAACGACCACGCATTGGCGGCCAGCGTCTCGTCGATCGCTTCGTCGGAGGTCAGGTGTTCGTACTCGGCGCGTAGCTGGCGGTAGAGCCAGCGCGCGAGGTCGCGCATGGCCTCGGTCACCGTGTCCTCGGCATCGTCGGTCGGCGGCTGCCAGGTGGGGCTGTCCCGCTCGACCTCGATGGTCATCGTGTGTTCGTGGCAGTAGCGCCCGCGCTGGCATATCGTGGCATGCAGGCGATGGAAATTGCGGCGCTGGACGGCCTGCAACGCGTCGGCGATGCGGTGCAGTTCGTCATCCTTGGGCGCGTGGGCGCGGATGCCTTTGGCAGCACCCCGGGCATGACTGTACGAGCCGGCGAAGCTCGCGCCGTCGCCCTGATTCCAGAAGCCGGTCCAGTACAGGTGCGGCTTGTTCCGCGTCCCGCCGCCATAGAGGCGCACGGGGCTGGTGGCGAGCGTCACACCGAGGATTCCGCAGATTGTCTGGAAATCGTCATAGACGAAGTCGTACCATTCGAAGTCGAGGCAGGACTCGCGATACCACGCGCGCGCCGCTCCCTTCGCCGCGTCGGAAAGTTCGCCGATCGTGTAGACCGTGATCTCGACAACCTGGGGCATGGTCAGCGCTCCTGCGGGCGGGGGTGGCACCGGGCGACGCGCACGAACCGGACCGCTTCCTGGACGCGCCGCAGGGCGACGCGGTCATGGTCGGGAATGGCGCGGAACCAGAGGACCGGCTTGCGGGAAAACCACGCAGAATCCGCGACGAAGCCGTCCGCATACGCCACGAAGTGATGGCTCACCGAAATCGCCCACGTCCCGAATGGCGCGGGGTCCAGAAACGTGCCCAGCGTGATCGCGCGGACATCGAAGGGGACGCCGCCGAAGATGCGCTCCCACTCGGAGTCGCGCCGGGCGAAACGGCGGTTGCGGTATTTCGGGTGGCGGATGGCGTAATCCGGCGCCCAGCCGAACTCTTCGAGGACGGCGGCGAGCTCGTCGATGAACACGCCGTTGACCGAGGGCCGGTCGAACAGGCGGCGGATGACGGCGGCGGCCTCGTGGGTCGGCACGCCGGCGATGGCGGAAATCGCGGAGGGGCCGCACTTCGTGGCGCGGCCGGTGATCCGGTGGAGCATGGCGGTCTCCGGGTTGGAAAGGCGTGGGGGTCCGGCTCGCGGCGGCGCGGTCAGTCGTCCTCTGGGAACATCACGGTCACCACCGGCTCTCCGGCATCGCCGGCGCCGATCGCCACGATGGGGCAGTGCCTGCGGGGCGGCCGGTTGCTGTCGCGCAGGTCCTTGCGGATGTCGCGCACCAGCACGCACATGGTCACGCGGTCGCGGTCCGAGGCGCGGAGCGCGTAATTGTGCGCCATCCAGAGGACGTCCCACAGGCGCCCACGCTCGTCCTGGAAACCGCGGTAGCCCTCGGGCAGGGCGACCAGGCGGCGCCAGACGGTGCGGGTGACCGCGACGGGAATCCTGAAGCCCGCTTCCCGCGCGGTCTCGGAGACGTCGACGAGGATGCCGTCCTCGATCGCCTGGGCGCGGGTGTAGACGGATATGACGGGATCGAATGCGGCGGCGTTGCCGGGTTGGGGCATGATCGGGCTCCTCGCGGGTGCGATAGGGAGGGGATGGCTCCGGCCTGTCAGAGCAGGCCGCGCGCCTGGAAGCTCAGAGAATCCGTCGGGGTAACGATGACGTGGTCGAGCAGCGTCACCTCGATCGTCTTCAGCGCGTCGCGGATACGGTTCGTCATCTGGATGTCGGCGCGCGACGGATTCGGGTCCGAACTGGGATGATTGTGAATGGCGATGACCGCGCTCGCCTGAAGCTCCAGCGCACGCACGCAGATTTCGCGGGGATAGACCGGTGCGTGGCAGACGGAGCCCTTCTGGAGGCACTCGTCCGTGATGAGCACATTCTTCCGGTTGAGATACAAAATGTGGAATTCCTCGACCTCGCGGTGGCCGGCGAGCGTGCGGCAGTACTCGATCACCTTGTCGTAGCTGCCGAGGGAGGGGCGCACGGTGTCGGGCAATTCGGCCCTTGCCATGCGGATGCCGAGCGCCTCGGCGGCCTTGAGGGCGGCGATGGCGTCTTCCGGCAGGCCGGCCACGGTGCGCAGCCGGTCCGGTCGGGCGGCGAGGACGCGCGGCGCCGTGCCGAACGTGTTCAGCAACGCGCGGGCGAGCGCTTCGGCATCGTCCACCGTCGGACGCCCGGAGAGCAGCAGCTCCAGCAGCTCGCGGTCGTCGACGGCCTCGCGCCCGGCGCGCAGGAAGCGGCTCCGGAGCCGGCGGCGGTCCGCGGCCTGCCGCATCGACGCGGGTGCCGCGGGCAGGTCGTAGAGCGGCATCTCGTCGAAACCCGTCACGGAGTCGGGCATGGCGACGTCCTCCATGGATGTGGAACCGAAGCGCCCTCCGGGATCAGTGGGCCGCGACCTCAAGCGCCGGGCCGAGCTCCACCGCGACGTCGCCGCCGGTGACGGCGATGGTGACCGTGCGGTCGGGCGGCATGAGCCAGAGCAGGTCGGTCCAGACGGCCCTGGCGATGGCGTGCTTCTGCGCCTCGTCGCCGGGCCGGGGCGGCGCGGCCGGGACGCCGGCGGTATCGGGGGCTGCGGCGGGCTTCATGGGCTGGACCTCCTGTTGCTCCATGCTGGACATGCGGAACCGGGACGCTCCCGCGCCCCGGCCCCGCCTCGTCCGGACGCACGCCGACCTCCGCTCCGGGCGGAGCGGGGACCGGCATCGGTGTGGAAGGATCGGCGGCGGCGACCGGCCGGCGGCCGGATCAGCCGTCGAGGATGCGCACCCTGGCGCTGCCGCCCTCGACCTCGACCCGGGGCTTGCCGTCGGGTCCGACGGAAACCGTCACCAGCGGTTTGTTTCCGGGCGGATGCGGCGGGTCGCGCATTTCCGCCGCGATCGTGCCGGCGTCGGTCTCGAAACGGACCGTCACCCTGCCGCCGGAGACCCGGACGGCGCCCGGTGGGACGGGTCCGGCCAGCGTCACCACCGGCGGCTCTCCATGCTCGGAGAAGCGGGCGGGGACGGGAAGCGCGCCCTCGCCCCACGGGTCGACGCCCGCGCCTTCGCTCACCGCCTGGACATGGGTGTCTCCGCAATGATCGAGGGCTTTCCAGCCGGCGGCGTCCTCGTTGGCGGCCTCGATGGCCTTCTCAAGGGCTTCATCGAGCGTGTTCGCCTCGACGGTGACGGCGTTCGCGTACCAGGCCGCATACCCGGCCTGCACGGTCCAGGCCCGGCTCACGGCGCGGCCTCCGCGGCGCCGCCGAGGGTCACGATGACGTCGGGCCGGCGGATGCGGATGTCGACGGTGCGGTCGCGGGGCGCGAGCCAGACCAGCTCACGCCTCACCGCCTCGGCGATCGAGGTCTTGCAGGCCTCGTCGTCGGACAGCAGCAGCCGCGTCGCGAAGTGCAGCGCGTCGTCCTCGAAGCGATTGCGCTGGGTCTCCCAGCTGTCCGAGTCGGCATCGTCGGAGGGCGAGAAGAACCCCGCCGTGAGCAGCGCGGCGAGCTGGTGGGGCTGGAGGGCGCTGTCTTCCGTGACCAGCGGCATCGCCTCTTCGATCCAGGACCAGGCCTCTCCGGCGAAGACGAGATCGGCCGGCACGTCGAGCGCGCGCGGCGGGCCCGACACCGGCCGTGCGGCCAGCCAGATGCGGATTGCGGCGGGTCGGGCCGGCAGCGGCGCGGCCGGGGCGCGCGACGTCCCGGGCAGCGGGTACTCGTCGAGCGCCGTCCATTTGCCGTCGGGGCCGGCGATCCGGACGGTTATTTCCGTCACGCGGTCGAGCGTGTCGTACCAGGCGTAACCCTCCAGCCTGCGGTCGGCCTCGAACATGCGCGATGCGATGCCGGCGCGTTCGGCGGCGCGCCAGAGGGCCTGAGCCTCGGGCGGCTCCGGGTCGCAGCGCATGACCAGGGCATCGCGGCCGGCCCCGGCGAGCTTCGGCGGCTCGCGCCAGTCGTTGCAGTCGGCGACGCTGGGCCGCCAGGGCCGCAGCAGGGCCGTCGGCGGCGCGATGTCGATCCCTGCCTCGCGCGCTCTCTTCCAGTCCTCGAAGGCCGGGCGCGGCGAGGGATCGGCCGCCATGGCGCGGTAGATCGCCAGCCGCGCGGCCTTGCGCATCTCCTTGAGGAAGGCGTTCTCGACAGCTTCCTTGCGGGCCGGCAGGACGAGTTCGAGGTCCGGGCAGTCGTCCACGTCCGCCAATACGCTCCAGGTCGCGCCATGGACGGTCTCGACCGTGGGCAGGGCGACCGTCAGGGTAAGACCGAAGAAGTTGAGGTCGGGATCCCTGTAACCGTCATGGCGGTTGCGGAAGACGCCGAAGACGAGGCCCTGCCATGGCTCGGCATGGACCGCGCCGTCGAGAAAGGCGCGGCGCGGCAGCTCTTCCGGGCCAGCGGAATCTCCGTCCGTGCCGTCCTCGAAGGCGACCGGCAGCGGGTAATGCCGGGCGGCGTTCCCGGCCGCGTTGCGGATCGCGGCGACGGCTTCGGTCGCCTCGAACGAAATCGCCGTCCCATGGGGATACGGTGCCTCATCGTCGGCGTGCACCTCGGCGTCCGTGTCCCCAAGGAAGTGCTCCGGCGACAGTGAGACTTGCCAGCCGGTCGATATCTCCCCGTCCGGCGAATGCGGCCGCGAGGAGACCGTGCAGTTACGGCGCGCCAGGCTGGCGAAGCCGAAGCCGGCGGCGTCCTCGCGACGGACCAGCGCGTCGTCCCAGCCATTCTCGCCGAAGCTCAGCAGCACGGCGGGATCGGCGATCCCCGCGCCGTCGTCGGAAACGGTGACGGTGAGCGGCGTCTCGCCCGCCATGGCGGCGGTTTCATCCGGCCGGGCGGTGGCAGCGGAAACCGAAATGCGCACGCGCGCGGCGTCGGCGCGGCGGCTGTTCTGCAGGGTCTCGGCGAAGATGTCGGCGAGGGTTGCGGCGTAGATGCGGGTGACCCGCTTCACGGCGCTCTCGTGGATGCGGGCACGGATCGTGCGGTTCATGGGCGGATCTCCATGAGGGATGCGGAAACGCCCCGCCCGCCTGCCCCGGCCCCCGAGGCGGGGGCGGGAAGGTGCCGGGCGGGGCGCTGGTGCGATGACGGCTACTGGACGCGGCGGAGGAACTCGGGGATATCCACCGGGTCCGGGTGGGCGTCGTGGCCGTTGACCGGACCGGTCGCCGCGATGCCGTCCGGCCCGACCGTGACGGCGGGGTCGGGATCGGTCTCCCCGGCATCGCCGTCACCGGCGTCCAGGCCGGTGTCGACCGTGTCGGCGGCGCCGTTGCCGGCATTCGCCGCGGCGTCGTCCGACGGTTCCGGTTCGGGAGCGACCTCCGTCGCATCGCCGTCGCCGGCCGGTGCCGCCTCCGCCGCCTCAGCCCCGGAGTCTGCGGTCGGTTTCGCCGGCTCCGGGGTGTCGGCGGCGGTCGCCGCATCCCCGGCGTCGCCGATCGTCCCGCCCGTGTCGAACGCCGTGAAGCCGGGTGGCGTCCAGGCAAGCGCGGCAGCGTGCATCGAGGCGCTCACGCCGACCGGCGGATCGCCGGCGGCGAAAGCGGCCTCCATCGCTTCGGCGAGCGCCGGCTTCTTGTACTTCGACCGCGCCGACGCCCAGTTCAGGCCGAACACCGTCCGGGCGATGTCGAGGACCCGCGCCTTGGCGATCCGCGACCACAGCATGTCGGCGGTCGGGCGGACATGGGCCGCGAAGTCGATGTCGAGTCGGGCCACCGTCGCTTCGAGCTCGGGCCGGGCCTGGGGCTCGAAGGCGAGCTGCCCTTTCACCGTGCGCGCGACGCAGGCCGCGAACAGCACCTCCTTCTCGGCTTGGGGCAAGGCCCTGAGCGCCGCGAAGGACTCGCCGTCGTCGTCGATCTCCAGCCAGTCCATGGACAGGCCGGAGCGGTCCTCCAGCATCGCCTCGCCCGGCGACCAGTCGGCGAAGTCCGCGTCGTTCATCCGGGTGTTGGGCCGGTCGGGGGTTTCCTTGACCGCGATGTCGAGGGCGTGGTCGTGGTAGCCCGGTGTGAACACCGCGCGGCCCATCTGGAACAGCGCGAGGTCGAAGGCGGCCTCGAAGTCGCCGGCGAGATTGGCCTTGACGAGCGCGGTGCGGACCGAGCGGAGGTCGTCGGCGAGCCCGATGCCGACGCCCACCTCCTTGCGCGCCTCGGCCTCGCGGTCCCGCGGCCCCGCCATGGGCTGGGAGACGGCCGGGCCGGCGGTGTGAACGGCATGACCGGGCGTTTGGACGCCATGGGTCGCGGCATCCGGGTCATGGCCGTTCGCGGCCTGGGTGCCGGCCTCGCCGGTGTCCGCCGGCTTCGGCATGTCCTCGGGCTTCACCAGCCCCTGGATGACCTGGAGCGCGCCGTCATGGCCGACGGTGACGATGCAGCCGGCCATGGCGAGGTCCTCGCGCCGGAAGACCGCGCGGGCCTCGACGGCGCCCTCGATCTCGTCGAGCCGGGTCTCGATCACCTCGGCTTCCGAGACCAGCTCGGCGGTCCACTCCTCGTCGTCGAGCTCGGCGAGCTCCGCCTGCCGGGCTTCCAGCTTCGCGATCTCCGCCTGTTCCTCGTCGGTCGGCGTTCCGGGCTGGGGCTCGATGCGGCCGTAGCGGGCGGTGTCGCTCCACTCCACCTCGATCATGGGGACGGCCCACTTCCAGCGGGTCCCCAATTCGTCGGCGGCCGCCTGGAGCTTGTCGGTCGCCAGCTTCGCCAGCAGCACCGGGTCCTCGAACCACACGCCGCTCTCGTCGTCGTGGGCGAACAGGTCGCGCATGACCGGGCCGCCGGCGGCCTCGTAGGCGTCGACCCCGACGAAGCGGGCGATCGCCGTGGCGCCGGGCACGCGCTCCTCGGTGAGGAGGCGCTTCACCTGCCAGGCCGACGGGCGGTAGCCCTGACCGGAGACCTGTTTCCAGACCGCCATCTGGCGTTCGCGGTCGGTGGTGACGGCGAAGGCCTTCAGCACTTCCAGGTCGATCTCGTCGGCCCGGTAGGCGTCCAGCAGCTCCGGCGCGGCGTTGCCGAGGCGCAGGCGTTGCTCGACGATGCGCTCGGACGCGCCGAACCGCGCTGCAATGGCGGAAACCGACTGGCCGGCGTCCGCCAGCCTGGTGAACGCGACCACCTGGTCCGCCGGGTGCATCGGCACGCGGATGACGTTCTCGGCGAGCGAGACCTCGCCGGGCTCGGGATCCCCGGACCTGACCTGGCAGGGCACCGGATGGTCGGCGTCGAATACCTTGTCCTCGACCAGCGCTTGCATGGCCTTGAGGCGGCGGCCGCCGGCGACCACGGCGTAGCGGTCGGTTGCGTCCTCACCCGGCTCATCGGCGCGGACGACCAGGTTCTCCAGCAGTCCGAGGGCAGCGATGGAGGCCTTGATCTCGGCGTCGGCCCGGGGGTCGGGCGGGGTCTTGCGGACGTTCTCGGGGGCGAGCGCGAGCCGGGAGAGCGGAATCTCCCGGATGAGCGGCTCGGCCCTGGGGGCGATGAAGTTCATGCGAACCTCCCTCGATGGTGTGTGGAAATAAACGGAAGCGGGGTCGGAAACGGCTCCCGCCGGCCCGTCCGCGCCGCCCGGACCTGCGCCCGGCTCCGCCTCTCGGCGGCGTCGCGGGCAAGGGCGAGGAGCGGCTGCGGTACTCCTCGAACGGTGTGGTGGTGTCGGGGCGACGTCATGCGGCGATGTCGATGCGCTCGCCCCAGGGCTCGCGGTTCCAGTCCTCCGGCGGGCTCGAATAATTCACCCAGATCGTGGGAAACGAGGGCTCCGTCTCCGGGTAGCGAGAGCACTCCATGTCCGTGAAATACAGGCACACCCCGGGCCGGATGCCCTGCTCGTCGAGCCATTCGAAGCCGGGCCGGAACTCTGTGCCGCCCCGACCCTTGACGACGATCTCCTCGGGAAGCTCGTCGGGCGCGTACTCGGCCGCGTGCTGTAGGGCGGCGTCGACCTGGAGCACGACGACGCGCCCGGGCCGGATCTCGGCGGCGACCTCGCGCAGCTCCGCCCAGAACTCGGCCAGCGTCTCGGCCGGCAGCGAACCCGAGGTGTCGACGATGACCGCGATCGCGTCGATGCCCTCCGACCGGATGGAGGGGAGATAAAGCCCGGAGTCGATGAAGCGGCGGTTGGGGACGCTCCAGCTGTAGTCGCTCTTCACGGCGTCGGTCATGTAGCGCCGGAGCAGCGAGCGCCAGTCGAGAGTGCTCGCATGGGCGCCGCGGACGGTCTCCTCGATCCCGCCCGGCGCCCTGCCCTCGGCCTTCGCGAGATTGAGCGCCTGGTGCATGGCCTCGTCCCAGGCCTGTTCTTCCCGGGTCATGTCGCCTGAAGAAGGCGCGGAATCTCCGCCACCGTCCCCGGCGCTGTCCGCCGGCGCGTCCATGACCTCGCCGGTGCCCGAGGGATCGCAGCTTGCCGGGGCGCCGTCGCTGTTGTTGCCGGCGCCGCCTTTATTGTTCGAAGCCTCGGTCGAACCGCCGGCTTTTCCGCCAGCGCCGTCACCGGATTGATCGCCGTCATCGCCCTCGTCGGCCGGGTCGCTCCCGTCGGACATCGGGGTGCCGGCCGCATCGGCGCCGGAACCTCCCCCGCCGTCCGGCGGATTGTCGTCGTCGGAGTCGTCTTCGTCCGGTTGCGGCAGGCGGTCATAGGCTTCCTCGACGCTGATCCCGTCCCAGGCTTCGGCGTCGGGCGGCAGGGTGAAGCCGGCGTCCCGCAGCAGACCGTGGGTAACCAGCTGCGAGGCGCGCTGCCAGCGTTCCGGGTCTCGTTCGTCCCGCCGCGTGTGGTGCTTGAGCGCGCAGGCCAGCACCACACGCGCGATCGCGGTCTCGATGATGTGGGCGTCGGTTTCCGCGACCCATTGCGGCGAATAGCGGATCTCGCGGCCGTCGCTTGCCAGCGTCTCGCGGCCGACGTCGGCCCGGACCGGCAGGCGGAGCGCCAGGCTGCCGAAGAAGGGCTGCTCGCGGAGCAGCGCGGTCACGCAGCCGCTGACCCGCTGCGCCGATTCCGAGCGCACGCGGGTGGCCATCACGCGGCCTCGCGTGCGGGCTCGGCGGGAACTCCCGGCGCCGGCGCGAAGTAGCCCGCGAACCGCTCCGCCAGCGCGTCGGCGTCGCGCTTGACGCGGGCCCGCGCGACCGGATCGAAACTCTTCGACGGCCTGAGCGCGTCCGGCTCGACGCCGGCGATCTTCTCCTTCACCTGCTCGCAGAGCTGCGCGAGCTCGCCGTCGCCGAAGATGTTGAGCCGCGGCACGACGTCGACCAGGTCGCGGATGTTGCCGATCATCGAGTCCCGGAACACCAGCGGCTTGCCCTCGTCGTCTTCCTGGAGACGTTCGGAGACCCGCTCCACGGCCTCGCCCAGGCGCCGGTAGAGGTCGCCCACGGCGTCGTGCAGTCGCTCCTCGATCTGGCTCTCGATGTCGCGCTTGACGCGGTCGGTGTCGTCGGAGGCGAGCTTCGCCATGAAGTGGTCGGCGTCCGGCACCGGGATAATCCGGTAGCGCAGGCCGAACTTGCCCTGGAGCGCTTCCTTCGAGGGATAGTCCTCGATGCGGAAGAGCTTGCCGAGGTCGAGCCGGGCCTTGTCGATATTGTCGTCGTAGTCCTCGATGAAGCGGGCGCGCTCGCGCACCATGCGCTCGCGCAGCCCGTCCATCAGCTTCGTGTAGTCCTCGTAGTTGGCGACGGTGAGCAGCCGGCTCCCCTGGTCGTCCCAGGGCAGGGTCTGGGCGTAGTGAGCACTGCGCGCCGCGCTCATGGTGGCGGTGAGCGCGGCGAAGGCGGCCTTGGGCAGCAGGCACTTGTTGTAGCGCCCGGCGCTGACGCTCGCCTCGTGGTGGACGGCGACGTGGGTGCTGGCCTTGCGGTCGTACTGGCGGCCCGACCAGGCGGCGATGCGCAGGCTGACCAGCATGGCGTCGTGGGTGAGATTCATGGGGCAATTCTCCCGACAGGGTTGCTACTGCGTCCGCGCGGCGGCCCAGCGGATGAAGGCGGGCGAGCGCTGAAGGCCGGGATCGCGCCGGATGCAGGACCCGACCAGGAACTCGCCGACCTCGCGGCGCAGGCGCTGGGCGTAGGTGACGATCGAGGCCAGCGTGATGTCGTCGGCCATGCGGTAGAGCGAGCCGCAGAGCGCGATCAGCGCGCTCGCATTGTCCGGCACGACCGCGTTCTCGGGATCGTCGAGGACGGCCCGGGGATGGGGCAGCTCGCGCCACACCTTGAGGAAGGCCGAGAACTCCACCGCCGCCGCCTCGCCCACGGTGCCCCGGAACAGCGCTCGCTCCACCGTCGAATCGAGAGTGCCGCGTTGGTTGACGACGTTGGAGACTATTTCCCAGGTCCTGGGACAGCAGAACGCCTTCTCCTTCGCCTGCGGATCGAAGGCGTGCAGCAGGTCCGGGCGCATCTGGATGTAGAACAGCACCTCGGGCGCGATGCCGTTTGCTGCCCCCCAGGCGAGCCAGTCTTCCGCGTCCACCCGGATCTCCAGATGGACGAAGCGCGAGGCGAGCGGCGTCGGCATGCGGTTGACCACGCCCCGGTCGCTCTCCCGGTTGCCGCAGGCGATCAGCGAGGCGCCTTCCGGCAGCTCGTATTCGCCCACCTTGCGGTCGAGCACGAGCTGGTAGAGCGCGGCCTGCACCATCGGCACGGCCGAGGGCAGCTCCTCCAGGTTGATGAGCCAGCGGCCGGGATCGTCGGCGGGCGGCAGGAAGGCCGGCGGCGCCCAGCGGGTGCGGCCGTCCGCATCGCGCCAGGGGATGCCGCGCAAATCGACGGGGTCGAGCAGCAGCGCGCGCACGTCGACATAGCGGCGCCCAGCCCCGGCGGCGGTCTGTTGGGCGAGCGCGCTCTTGGCGCAGCCCGGAGCTCCCCAAAGGATAGTCGGCTGGCGGGCTTCGACCAGCAGCGCCAGGGTCGCGGCGAGTTCGCTCGGGCGCAGCGTGTAGTCGGCGGAAACGGTGTCGGGATCGGTCATGGGCGGCCTCCGGATCGGCGGGACGGCGGCGCGGGCTCCCTCCGGGCGCCCGGCCTTCGCCCCCCGGCAGCGCCGCTCCTCTCGACGTGTTCGGAGGCATGGGGCGGCAGACGGCGGCCGACTGGCGGCGGAGTGCGGGCCGCCGGAGTCAGGGGCGGTTCAGGCCGGTCGGGTCGTCACCGGCGGCGACGGCCGGGGAGATGCCGGTCAGCTCCGGCAGGGGGACGCCGGAGGGCGAGAGCGTGTGGCCGATGCGGCGTTCGAGGGCGGCGTAATGCGCGTACAGAGCCGGCTGGAGCCGCGCGGCGGTGCGGAGATCGGCGCGCGAGGCCATGATGCAGAAGACGCAGGAGAGCCTGGACATGCCCATGGCGTATGCCGGATGCGGCGACTGTCCCGCGTTCCGGATGACGTCGAACACCTGGGTCTCGGTGAGGTCGAAGATCGGCAGCCAGTCGAACCAGGTCCGGCCCGCGAGGGAGTTGCGCTCGTTCGGTTTCCAGGACGGCTTCCGCGCACGGGCCGGGCTTTCCCCGGCGCGCATGCCCATGGCGCTGACGATCCTGCCGCCGAAGCGCGGGTTGGCCTTGAGGTAGCGGCGAAGTTCCCGCTCGATGGGTCCGCGTTTCAGCGAGCTGGTGCACCACCGGACTTTCGGGGAAGGAAACCGGCCCCGTTCCTCGATGCTGTCGAGCAGGGTCTTGCCGGAAGCGACCGGCGCGAGGATCAGGGGCATGCCCGGCGGGAGCGTCGCCCGGATGAATTCCATGGTGTCCGGCCATTCGACTTCGGCCAGCGGCGCATGGACGGCAACCAGCCGGTCGCGAGGGACGAGCCGCGACAGGAGGATCGTCATGGCTTGCGAATCCTTGCCGCCTGAGGTCGAGATCGCGACGAGGGCGCCGGCCCGGATCAATTCCCGGCACTCGGGCGGAATGCGGATTTCGGCGAGGTCGGCGGACATGGGTGGATCTCCCCGGCGGTGGCGCGAAAGGCCGCTCCGCGGCCCCGGAATGCGCCCCGCCGAGGCCGGCCACTGCCTCCTGCCGGCGCCATGCGGCCGGGGTGTTGAAGGTCGAACGATGGGGAGATGCTCCGGCGGAAGCGCGTCGCAACCGCTGATGGCTCGTTTCGAGCGTCGGGAAGACGGCGCGAAGACCGTTCGGGCGCCCGGACTTCGCCCCGGTCGCGCCGGCCCCCTGGGTGGCGGTCGCGGCGGTTGCGAGGCGCGGCGCCGGAGTGCTAACTGCCGGTCACGCGCGGCCGGCGGCTACGACCGGAATCGAGGCGAAACTCGCCTTTGGCGGAAGGAGAGCCGGCGTTCCGGTAGATGCGGGACAGAGGGGGTGGTTACCGTCATGGACGCGAAGGCACGCCGGAATGTTCCGGCCTTTGTCAGAATCGTGGCGCTGATGTGCGTCAGGCAATCGATGCTCGAAACCCTGCACGAGGGCCTCAGCCCGATCACCCGGACCGGGGATTATTCGGACGTCGTCGTCATCGATGCCGAGGGGCGGCGCATTCCCTGGCCGGAGGTGTCGCGGTTCGACGACAAGGAAATGCGCGACCTGATGCGCGAAATCGTCAACAAGCTCTACACGTTTTTCGTCAAGGCCGAGGACCCGGAATTCAAGGCGTGGACCGATTTCGTGCGCCCGCAGAGCTACCACTGGGACAGGCCGAGGATCGACAAGGTTCTGATGCACCATGTGAAGGTATACGCCCGCGGCCGGCGCAAATAGGGCCGATGCGAATCCGGCACGGTCGGATGGCGAAGGCGCCATGGCGCGGGATCGGAGGAAACGGGGTGATCAAGAAATCGGCGATCGTCGCCCGCGTGGCCACGCGCATGAGGCTGGACAAGTTCACGGCAGGAGGTGCTGTCGACACTGTATTCGAGGCGATCGCGGAGGGGCTCGCAAAGGAAGAGGAAGTGCGGATCGCCGGGTTCGGTGTTTTCGGGACGCGAAGCCGTGCTGCGCGTACGGGCAGGAATCCGCACACCGGGGAGAGCGTGGCGATACCGGCCTCGAAATCGCCGTCGTTCAAGGCGGCGAAACGGCTGCGGGAGGCGGTGAAGCGGGGCTGGCACGAGGAGCGGGCGAAACCGGGCGACGACCGCCATGGCCGGCCCGGCGGCGCCGGCGCGATGCTGGAGATGTCGGACTGGCCGGGCGGCGTGGAGCCGGTCTGGACGGCGCTGGAGCCGGAAAGCATGGAGGCGTTGCGGGCCGAGCCCCTGGCGGACAGCCGGGCGCTGCGTCTCGCGGCCGGTCTGCCGGACGCGGCGTTCGCAGAATCGGCGTTTGTGCGCAATGCGCTGATCGCGCTCGAACTGACAGGCGACGCGTTCTTGCCGAGGTTCACCGGGAAGGGGCATTTCGGGCGCGACATGGTCGCGTCGATGCGCGAGGCGATGACCTGGCCGGGGATGGAGGCGACCGAGGAGCTCCGGTCGGGAAAGGCGCTGCGCGAGGGCGACGTGTGGGAGCTTCATCTGCTGCATCGGCTGATGGAGCTGGCCGGACTGATGGACGGGCAGGCGTTCCTGGGCCAGTTGACCCCCCTGGGGCACGAGATGCGCGAATCCGGACGACGGGGCGCCCTCCAGGCGCTGCTGTTCAGACACCTCTTCTGGCGCGCGGACCTCTCGGAGTTCGTGGAGACGTTTCCCCGCGGGCTGCCGGGCCGGTGGCCGCAGGACGATATCGGAGTGATCCTCTGGGGGCTCTCGAACGTGGCCGGCGAGTGGCAGAGCGCGGACACGCTTAGGACGCTCGCCGCGGTCCGGGACGATTCGGTGGCGGGACTGCACTGGAACGCGGAGGGCACGATGTTCGCGGGCCGGGTGCTGCAACCGCTGCGCTGGTTCGGGCTGCTGGAATACAGGGGGCCTCCAGAGAGGGCCGAGACGGGCTGGCGCAAGACCGCTCTCTTCGACCGCTTCCTGTCGTTCGATGTCCGCCTCTCCCGGGAGCGCGGGACGGGTCACTGAACCGGGCCTGCAGCGACAAAGGTGGGCGCGGCATTGCCGGGGCGGCGGCTGGATTCGGCCGCCGACCGATCGAAGGCACTTCGTCCCGTACGGGCAACAGGCCCTCGGGATACGGCCGCGGCATTGGGCGCTACGCGGCACGCAGGGCTCGATGGCAAAACCCGGCAGGGCCGCTATTCGGGCGAAAGAGGACGGAAGTGCCGCTGCCGGGATCGAAAGGGCGCGGAGTTCGTGCTATCCGTGGGGTCGGCCCAGGCCATGGTCTGTCGGGCGAAACGGGCGTTCGGCCAAAGGTGACAACGCAGGGAGAGAGCGGGTGAACAAGTCGGAGATTGCCGGTCATGTGGCCAGCCGTACCAGAGTCGGCAGGTGGGCGGCCGGAGAGGCCGTGGATGCGGTATTTGCAGTCATCGCGGAGGCCCTGGCCAGGGGCGAGGATGTGCGGATCGCCGGCTTCGGGACCTTCGGCACCAGAAACCGGCCCGCTCGCACGGGGCGCAATCCGAGAACCGGCGAGAGCCTGAACATCGCCGCCTCGACCGCACCGACATTCAAGCCCGGCAAGCCGTTGAAGGATGCCGTGAACGCGGGAAGTGCGCCGTGAGTCGGATACATCCGGCGCTCCACGACAGCCGAAGACATGGATGCCCCCGAGGTTGAAATCGACCGGTTGCGGTCCGATGACGGCTACCGTCGGGGTCGAATGCGGAGCTTACGGCAAGGTCAACCACTGCGTGGGTTCGACTCCTCGCAGCCTCCGCGCCGAATGGGAAACATGCATATCAGGCAAGAAGATGGTGTAGCGTTTCAGGGTGGAGCATTTGCGCGATGACGGATCACATTTCGTCCGCTTGGAAGACCTTCGTGCCTGCGTCTCAGCCAGAATGTCGATAGGCTCAAGCCTTCGAGACGACTGTGTCGTACGGCCCGAAGTGGGTTATCTGCGTGTTCTGAGAGGCGTGTTGCTCATCTCATTTGTTCTTGTTATGTTCGTTTCGCGGAAATCTCTAATGAGGGGGCTCGTGTGAGCATGGCGCCCATGCAGGACTGGCTGGACAGGCTCGGCTATACGGCCGAACCCGCAGTCTTGCACTGCCGGGGCGAGGCGGTTCCAGAGCCTCACCCCTATGCTCTAGAAATCAGGGCCCTCTTACAGCCAGACGGAGCAATTCGTGCTCAGGCTGTGTTTGATGTCGAAGGCGTGCCTACCGTCGTATTCGTCGGTGACGACAATGAGCCGCTGTCAGAGCACTCACTCGATGAGGTGCGCAAACGCATCTGGAATCAGAATTTAGCCACCGTGGTGATCGAGGTGAAGGGCAATGAGGCGCTGGCCTTGCCCGCCAGAAAACTACGAAATGCAGGCGAGCGGCTCGTTCTCGATCATGCTCGGCCAGATGGACCGTTTTCTGCGCAGGATATCGTGTCAGCCAATGTTTGGCGGCGCGCACCAAAATGGTTCGATGCAAATGCTCGCGTGGACCGCAAGCTACTCGCAAATCTTTCCACAGTGGTTTCAAGACTGTCAAGAATGGGATTCCCCGGAGCAGAGGATGAAATGGAGGCGAGGCGCAGGGCAGAACTGCTGATGGGGCAGCTGCTGTTTGTTTCTTACCTCGAACATCGCGAGATCGTAGGGACTACCTATCGCCGCCGTCGAAACGTAGCTCGGCTGCACGAGCTTGTCTCGGCGGCCGATCATCAGGGATTGTGGGCGCTTATCGATTCACTACGAAAGGACTTCAATGGCGATTTTCTTGGTGATGATAGTCAAGACCTATGGACTGGTCTGTCTGAGGGAGGTCTTCACCTCATCAACCAGTTCCTTAGTCGCACGGATATGCAGACCGGCCAAGGGGATTTTTGGAATTATGACTTCAGCTACATTCCTGTGGAGCTCCTCTCTGGATTGTATGAGTCCTTCCTTTCTGACGATGAACAGGCCGAGGACGGCGCCTACTACACGCCACGTCACTTGGCGACGTTAGCCGTTGATCAGGCTTTCGTGAACTCATCTGATCCTTTGTCAGAGACGGTCTTTGATGGTGCGTGTGGTTCAGGAATACTGCTCACTACTGCGTACCGTCGCCTCATTGCGTTATCGGAGTCGCGTAAAGGTCGGCAACTGCGCTTCAGCGAACGTGCAGATCTGCTGAAGCGTTGTATTTTCGGTGGTGATATCAATTACATCGCTTGCCGAGTCACAGCATTTAGTCTTTATCTTTCGCTGTTGGAAGGCTTGGACCCAGCTGACATATTGGAGGCCCAAGAGCGGGAAGGCACCAAATTACCATCGCTGAATGATACAAATCTCGTCCATGGCGAGGACGTTGCAGACTTCTTCCGTGATGAGCATGCATTTGTGGGAAGGCACTTCTCGCTCGTAATATCAAACCCGCCGTGGGCGGAGCCGGAAGGGAGTGCCCGAACTTCTGCCGATGAATGGGCGGAACGTGTAAACGCGCCGTTTGTCCGCCGTCAGATTGCCGGCGCCTATTCATTGCGAGCGAAGGATTTCCTGAAAACTGGCGGTCGGATCTGCCTCATTCTCCCAATTGGCCAATTTCTTGGGCCAACGAGTGCCAGATTTGTAACTCATGTGATGGATCTGTATCGACCCCAACAGCTGATAAATTTTGGTGACCTACAAGGATTACTTTTTCCAACTACTGAGAATACGTGCCATATTTTTTTGGGCGAAGTACGCGAAAAATGTGCTTCCGCAAGAATCGCGTTTGATGAGACGTTTTTATACTGCGTGCCTAAGGCGGACATCAGCTTGGCCCTTGGTCGGCTGACTATGCAGTCGGCGGACCACCATCAGTTGCAGACTCGCTCCGTGGTGGAGGACCCGCAACTGCTCGTAACAATGATGTGGGGCGACATCAACGATCTTTCGATATGCGCCAGACTGACGGCGCGTGGCACGTTTTCGGACTTCTGGCGAGGACCGCGCAAGAGTCGTCGGTGGTTGGCCCGCAAAGGAATCCACCTGCGAGACAAGAGCGCTAAGCCTGTTAGCGCTGAACCCTTGCGAGACAAACCGTTCGTGCCCGCAGCTGCCTTGAGCGCAGGCTGTCCCATACTGCATACCGACCTCTTGACGAAGTGGCCGGAGCATCAGGACACGGTAGTCGGTTTGAACGATGCGGTCCAGGGCGTGTTCGACAAGCCAAGAGTTCTGTTCACGGATGGTTTCTCCAAGGAGGAGCTGAATATTCGAGCCACTTACTATGATCGATCAGCGACATTCACCAATAGCATTGGGGTGATCTCAGGTAAAGAAGAGGATGCTCGACTTCTCCAGTTCGTTGCGGTGTATTTGCGGTCAAGCCTAGCGCGGTATTTCTTGATGATGCGCTGCTGGAAGATGCTGTGTGAACGGAACGGGGTGCATCTGAAAGACATTGAGTCGTTTCCATTCTTTGTCCCTGAGGATGCTCCTGACCCTGTAACTGCCGCTAAAGCGCTTTCGGAGGTGTCTCGAAACACCTCGGCGCTCGCTTCCCTGCCTGAACTCCAGCAGCGCGATCGCTATGCCGAGCTACAGCCACAATTCGACGAAGCGGTCTTCACCTATTTTGACCTCACGCCGGAAGAACGTACACTGGTCCGCGAAACAGTCGAAATTCTGATGCCATCTATACGGCCTCGAGCATTCAAGAGTCTGGATACGCCGGCTCAACGTATTGCAGCACCGGACAATGTTTCAATATACGCGGATGCACTCGCTGAGTCTCTCACATCGTGGAGGAATAGAACGCATGGAAGAGGCCACTTTGAGATAAACGTCGTGGCCAGCGAGTCGAGCCGGGCAGGGTCGTCTGGAATTGTTCGGATAAGCTATCAAGAGAAGCCGACATCAGATCCGAGAGTGGATACGTCCGTAGATGACGATCTTGTTCTGGCGACCCTCGCCGAGCTGCGAGCTTCCGGCCTCAGGACAGTTTCTTGGGGTGACTCGTTGTCTCTGATACCGGATGTGCAGGTCTGGTTGGACCGATCCATTTATCTAATCCGGCCGCTGACCCGAAGAAGGTGGACCGTTCGCCAAGCCCTGCGCGACGCAGAGTATATCGTGCGGACAGTTCAGTCAGAAGGAACTTCCGGCAGGCAAGGGGTGCCCGCGTGACGTCACCGGCCGATTGGCTTGCGGCATTTCCCCTCCAACCTGCTACGGAAGCCGTCGAAGCGCTCCTACAGGCTTGGACGGAATTGTCCGAACGGCCGCGGCCCGGATTCGATCGCAAGACCAAAGAACCGGCACTGACCAAGAGACTGAAGATTTACATTGAGAATCATACCGCACGACAACGCGGCGTATTAGGCATGTGGGCGGCGGAAGATATCATCGGCGAGATCGATCCGTCGACCGGGCTATTGGTGGAGGAACGCCGAACCGATATTGTTTACGGTTGGAACGACGAGGCTCAGGAATTGAAACTCGTGTTTGAATTCAAGCGCCTCGGCAGGCAAAAGCGTTATCGTGATCATTACCTGAAAGAGAAGGGTTTGGCGAGGTTTGTCACAGGAATTTACAGTCGTCGTCAAGCTGTGGCCGCGATGGTCGGGGTTCTCCTCGATCCTGCATCGGACGTAGTTCCTTCCATACGAAAGGCGCTGACCAATAAAGTGCTCGCGGGGGAACTCAAGCTACGCTTTACCAACGATGGCATACCATACTTTACGCCATCGGCTCTCTTTACGGCCGCCGAGTTTGACACGGAACATGAACGGGACGCGGCTTTGGCACCGACTCACGGCCATATCCGTGTAGCTCACTTTTTTCTGAGTTTCGGATATGCCTAAGCCTTTCATTGCCGTGTCTTTCCGGGCTGGGCCTGCTCTCCCAGGGTTCCGATGAAGAGCTGTTCGTCGAGCACCTCGCGGTCCTGCTCGGCGGCGACGAGCAGGTTGTCGGCCATGACGGCGAGTGTCCTGGGGTGACCGGCGGCCTGGGCGACGAGGGTGTCCTTGAGGCCCGCGGTCATCAGGGAGGGATTGCCAGCCTGGTTCAGCAGGTGGTCGAGCAGCCGGGCGAGCTCGGCGGGTTGCGGCTTGGCCGTCGAGGATCTTGCCGGGCAGCGGCTCCGGCCTGGGTTCGGCAGCGGCGCCGTCGCCATCATCGCCGCCGGGTCGGACGGGCCGGCGCACGCCGCCGGCATTGCCGCGCTGATCCAGCGGGTAGGGGGTGCACAGCATCTCGCCCTCCGGTCCGTCGACCAGATTGACGCTGGCCAGGCTCCAGCGCGCGAAGCGGATACACGGCGTGCTCAGGTGGCACCACGGGGCCGGCACCTGGTAGCGGATGGCCTAGACCCTACAGAACATCGGCCGCGATGCTGTCTGCGATCCGTTCCGCCGCCTCATGGACGGAATCCTGCGCCAGATGTGCGTATCTCGCCGTCGTCTCGATATCGCTGTGCCCCAGCAGCTTGCCGATCACCGGCAGGGTCTCGCCCAGCGCCAGCGCCCTGCTCGCGAAGCTGTGTCGAAGGTCATGAATCCGGACATCCTCCAGCTTCGCCGCCTCGCGCACGGCCCGCCAGGCGTTGTCGAGCGCACTCTCGCTACAGCGGCCGTCCGCAGCCCTGCCCGGAAACACCCACGGGTTGCCTACCCGGCGCGGCAGCGTCCCCAGCAGCCGCACCGCCGGCGGCGGCAGCTGCACCGCGCGGGGACCGGACTTCGCGTCGGGAAGGCGCAGCTCGCCGGCGTCGAGATCGACGTCCGTCCAGCGCAGCGCGAGAACCTCGCCCTTGCGGCAGCCGGTCAGCATCAGCAGGCGGATCGCCGCCGCCGCCACGGGCGATACGGTGCCGGCGTCCACGGCCCCGTCCAGCACGCGCCCGAGCCGGGCGAACTCGGCGTCGGTCAGGAAGCGCTCGCGGCCGCGCTCGGGATGCTTCCCGATCGCCCGGCACGGGTTGCAGCCCGCCGGCACAAGGCCCCAGCCCTTGCCCAGACGGTACATGTGCGCCAGGGTCTTGACCGCCCGGTTGGCCGCCACCGGGCGGTCGCTCATATTGCGGTGCAACTCGACGACCTGCCGGCGCTCCACAGCCTCGACCGGCAGCCGGCCGAGGGCGGGCAGGATGTGGCGGCGCAGCACGCCGCGCAGCTTCGCCTGCGTCCTCGGCTTGAGCCGGACCTCGACATGATCCTCCAGATAGCGCGCCGCAAGGTCGGCCACGGTCGGGCCGCCCCTGGCCCGGGCCGCGAGCGGCAGCGGCACCGGGTCCTCGCCCGCCTTGATGCGCGTGACGATCAGCGCCGCCCGCCGGCGCGCCTCGTCGGCGTTGAGCACGCCGTGCCGGCCCACCGTCACCCGCTTCGGCCCCTCCGGCCCCCGCGCCTGGGCGATATAGACCTTGCCGCCGGTCGGATAGACCCGGACCCCGAAGCCGGTCACGGTCCGGTCCCAGAATACCGTGTCGCGCGCGACCGTCATCGCGGCCACGGAGCGGTTGGAGATCGTCCTCTGCTGCATCGTCATGTCTCTCACGCCGCCTCGGCCTCGCCGGGCATGATCCAGGCGGCGATGCTGCCGCCGGTCCGGGCGGCGGCGGCCTTCTCGGCGTCGCGCACCAGGTGGGCGTATTTGGCGGTGGTGCCGACCCGGGCATGGCCGAGCAGGCGCCCGATGACCGGCAGCCCCTCGCCCAGCGCCAGCGCCCTGCTGGCGTAGGAGTGCCGGCAGTCGTGAAGCCGCACGTCATGGAGCCCGGTCGCCTTCCTGACCCGCCGCCAGTGCCAGGAGAGGCAGGCCAGACGGCTCTGCGGCTTTGCCCCCCGGAAGACCCAGGGAACGCCGTCCTCCCGCTCCAGGCCGTCCAGCACCGTCAGCACCGGCCCGGTCAGCGGCACCATGCGCGGACCCGTTTTCGAATCGCGGAGCCGCAAGACCCGCGCCGTGCGGTCGATGTCGTCCCATCGCAGGGTCAGGATCTCGTCCGAGCGGCAGCCGGTCAGCATCAGCAGACGGATCGCCGCGATGGCGGAGGGCTGCATCGAACGCTCGGCCTCGAAGGTCTTCAGCACGTCGCCGATGCGCCGGAACTCGTCGGGCGTCAGGAAGCGCTCGCGGGGCGTGTCGCGGTACTGGCGAACATGCCGGCACGGATTGCGTCCGGGCGGGACCATCTCCCAGCTCTCGGCCAGCGAGAACATCTTCGAAAGCACCCAGATCGCCTGGTTGGCCGCCGCCGGCGTGGCGCGCAGCCGATGATGGAGCCCGGCTGCGTCTTCCGGCGCGACGTCCTTCAGGGCCGTGCTCCCCAGCGCCGGCAGGATGTGGTTCTCGATGGACATGCGGTAGTTCTTCGCCGTCGCCGGTTTGCAGCGCGCGGCGACATGGTTCTTCAGACAGAGTGCCGCCAGGTCGGCGACGGTGGGCTCGGGCGCCGGTTCCGGCGGCTTCGGGTCCTCGCCCCGCTTGATGCGGTCGATGGCCGCCGCCGCCTCGCGGCGGCGCTCCTCGACGGTCCTGTCGCCGGCCGGCCCGAGCGTCGCCCGCTTCAGGCCGGCCGGTCCCCTCGACTGGACGATGTAGAGCTTGCGCCCGGTGGCATGGACCCTGACCCCGAAGCCGGCGAGGTCGCGGTCCCAGAAGATGGCGTCCTTGCCGCCGGGCTTCAGCCCGTCCACAATCCGCTTGGTCAGCCTGAGGGTGCTCCGTTTCGGCATGAAAGCGTTCGTTCAAGGGGTGACGATGATGAGGATGACGATGCCAATTCCACGCTCTGCCGGGCTTCGGCCGGCTTCGCCCTGTGCCATAGTCCCCTCCATCACCGCGTGACCGAACGCTTTCCGGCATCGTCGCGCTCCGCCTCGAAATGCCCGCAGATCGGTCATCAAACCGCATACGGGCGACATCAAATCGGGGGCGATTGAAGGCGATGCTTGACGGCAGGTCAAGGGTTTCGAAGCCGGAGAGGACAGAAAAATACCAAAGATTGCAAGGCACTATCATACCAGCGGCATCGGGCGGCGGGCGATGGCGGGGATTGGCAACAGTTCGATGCGACCCCGGAACAAGTCCGGGCATGACGTCGGCGGGCGATCCACCGCATCGAGTGCGACGCGCCTGGCGTGGGCAAATGCATCGCACATCCGGCGCCCGTTGTGGACGCCACCCGGTACATCGTCCATGATACTGCCACAGACGGACCCACAGCCGAACGGGCCGGGCAGGGGAGAGACGACATGAACAGGACGGTTTCGCGCAGACGGTTCCTCGAAAGCGCGGGCGGCGGCGGGCTCGCCCTCGGCGCCGGCGTGCTCGCCGCGCCCAACCTCGCCTTCGGCGCCCAGCCGACGACGCTCAAGACGGCGACGCTCGCGGGCGGCTGGTCGAACCTTCAGAACCAGGTTCTCTTCAACAACAAGTTCGACGAAAAGCACGATCTCAAATTCGATTCGTTCCGGGTCTACAACCGGCTCGGCACCTACTACGCCGACATGCTCAAGGGCAATTTCCAGATCGGCGTCGGCACCTGGGATTCCTTCGCCAAGATGCACATGAAGGGCGCGCCGATGCAGATCATCGGCATCGTTTCGACCGGCACGCTCGCCGGCATCTTCGCGCGCAAGGACGGACCCAACTCGCTGGAGGAGCTGAAGGGCAAGACGGTCGCCGCGATGCAGGTCTCGGGTACCTACAAGATGGCCAAGACCTGGGCCAAGGTGTTCGCGAATATCGACCTCGAAAAAGACGTCAGGCTGCAGAACGCGCCCAACCCGCCGGCGACGATCAGCATCGTCGCCGCCAACCGCGCCGATGCCGCGATCGTCTGGGAGCATTCGCTCTCGGTCGGGCTGCACAAGATCCCGGGCTCGAAGGTGTTCCTCAACATCAACGACTTCTATCGCAGCCACACCGGGCGCGATCAGCCCTATTTCTGCATCGCGATCAACCGCAAGGCGCTCGGCGACGTGCCGCCCGACACCATCGCGCGGGCGGTCAGGGTCTATGACGACTGCTTCAAGTGGATCATGGGAAACCCGGAGAAATTCCAGGCTCTCGGTCCGACGGTGAAGATCAAGCCCGAGGTGCTCAAGACGGCGATGGATTCGGGGCGAATGCAGTACAAGATGCGTCCGATGTCGGTCGAGAAGAACCGCGAGGACATCCTGTTCGCCGCCGACATCATGCACAAGGCGGGCACCCTGCCCCAGAAGGTGCCCGAGACCTATTTCGCGACCTGATCGTCCCTGCATCGTGGTCCCGGGTCTTTCGAGCGCGCCAAGGCACGCGCGTAGCCCATGAGTACGCGGGTCGATCCGGAGACCGCTTCCGGGCTCGAACCCCCGCCGCCGGCTGGGGCCGGGGAACGCAACTATTTCAAGCGCGACCTGTTCGCCAGCATCGTCATCATCGCCCTGATCGCCTTCGCCATGGAGGCGTGGAGCTGGGTCGCGCCAGTCTACATCATGCCGTCCGTCGTGCTGACCGGGGCCGAGATCCTGACGATCCTCGGCGAGGACTACATCCACATCGTGACGACGATCCTGCGCCTCCTCTTCGCGGTGGCGTTCTCGCTGGTCGCCGGGTCGCTGATCGGCGTGGTGATGGGCATCGTCCGCCCCGCCGAGCCCTTCATCAAGGCGCTGGTGGTGATCTTCACCGGCGTGCCGGCGCTGTCGTGGATGCTGTTCGCGATCTTCTGGTTCCGCGGCACCGAGGAACGGGTGTTCTTCATCCTCGCCGTCATCCTGATCCCGTTTTACGCGCTCAACGTCTATGACGGCATCAAGGCGCTCTCGACCGACCTGATCGAGGTGGTGGAGACCTTCCGGCCGAGCCGGTGGCAGGTCTTCCGGCTCCTGATCCTGCCGCACATCGTCCCCTACATCCTGATGACGACCAAGTCGATCATCGGCTATGCCGCGCGGATGACCGCGTTCGCCGAGCTGGTCAGCGTCAATACCGGGATGGGCGCGCGGATGGGGCTCGCCCAGGACGAGCTCAACATGCAGGGGGTGATCGGCTGGACCATCCTGCTGGTGATCGTCAATCTCGGCGTCCAGGCGATCGTCGCCTGGGCCGAGAAGCGTCTCCTCAAGTGGCGGCCCGAGGTTTCGGTCCGGTGACGGCGGCAGAGGCCCGGGCGGTTATCGAGCTGGACCGCGTCGACCGCTATTTCGGCGTCCATCCGGCGGTGCTCGATCTTTCGTTCAGGGTCATGGAAGGCGAGATCGTCGCCCTGCTCGGCCGCACCGGGGCGGGAAAATCGACGGCGCTCCACATGATCATGGGTGTGCTGGAGCCGACCCGGGGCACGGTCCGGGTGGAAGGGCTCGATCCCTACCGGCAGTTCAAGTCGCTGCGCGGCAAGCTCGCGGTAAGCTTCCAGAACGATCGCCTGCTGCCCTGGCGCGCGGCCTGGGAGAACGTGGCTCTCGGCCTCGCAATCCTCGGTTTCGACAAGGAGACCCAGCACGCCCGGGCCATCGAATGGCTCGAGAACGTCAAGATCGTCGGCGAGGAGAATGTCCGAAAGTACCCGCACGAGCTTTCCGGCGGCATGCGCCAGCGCGTTTCGCTCGCCCGCGCGCTTTGCGTCGATCCGGCGCTGGTCCTGCTCGACGAGAGCTTCAGCCAGCTCGACCACGTCACCTCGAAGGCGCTGCGCAGGGATTTCACCGAGCTCGTCCGCCGCCTCGGCAAGACCTGCGTGCTGATCACCCACCGGATCGACGATGCGCTGGAGATGGCCGACAGAATCCTGGTTCTCGCCGCGCCGGCGAAGCTCGCGCTAGAGGTCCGGGTGACGTCCGAGGGGCGCGCCGATCCGGACTGGCTCGAAGCCCAGCACGCCGCCATCGCCGCCGCGATGGGCGGCGAGGACGAAGACGAGGCCGCCTAGAGAAAGGGGCTTGTATGGATAGCTTGACAGGGGTTTGGGGAGGCGTGCAGGGGACGGTTTCAGCCCCTCACCCCGACCCTCTCCCCGCGAGGGAGAGGGAGGCTTGCTCGCCGGGCGCTCCCTGCCGTCCCCCCTCCCGCTTGCGGGAGGGGCCGGGGGAGGGCGGCGCCACCCGAACCGACCGCTGTAAAACTATCCGGATAAGCCCCTAGAGAAACCCGTACGGCAAGGAGGGAAGCCGCCGAATGGCAAAGAATTTCCTTGAAGCGCAGGATGTCTGCATCGTCGCCTATGGCGAAACGAAGATCGATCGAAGAACCGGCAAGACGGCCTATGAGCTGGCCGCCGAGGTTGCCGAGGAGTTGTTCGCCAAGACGAAGCTCGCGCCCGGAGATATCGACGGCGTCTCCTTCACCGTTCCGCTCAGCGAGTGCGCCAACCCGTTCTGGTCGAACTACTGCACGGACTATCTCGGCATCACGCCGCGCTGGCTGCAGACCACCGACATCGGCGGGGCATCGGCGATCGGCAATGTCGCCAGGGCCGCGATGGCGTTGCAGAACGAGCTTTGCGAGACGGTCATGCTGATCGGAGCCGACGCGCCGTCGTCGAAATGGTCGGCGGTCTACGGCTCCTACCGCAACGAGTTCTGGGAGCCCACCGGCATCCAGGGCCCGCCCGGCGCGTTCGGGCTGCTGATGAACCGCTACATGGCGCAGTACGAGCTCGATTTCTCCGGGCTCGGAGCGCTTGCGGTGGCGCAGCGCGACGGCGCCACGGTAAACGAGAACGCCTATGAGCGGTTCCGCAAGCAGATCACCGTCGACGACTACCTCAACTCGCGCGAGGTCTCGACGCCGCTCCGCCTGCTCGACTCGGTGATGTTCTGCGACGGCGCCAACGGGCTCGTGATGATGAAGACCGACCGCGCGCGGGAGCTCGGCTTCGAGAAGCGGGTCTATCCGTTCTCCTATTCGGAAATCACCAATTTCGCCGGTGCGGACCAGACGCCCGACATCACCGAGACCGGGTTTTCGGTTTCCGGGCCCGATGCGCTCGCGAAGGCGGGCATGGCCCCGGCGGACGTTTCGATGTTCCACCCCTATGACGACTTCCTGATCGCGGTGATGCTGAAACTGGAGCAGATCGGGTTTTGCGAGCGGGGGCGGGGTTCCCAGTTCCTGCGCGACACCGACATCTCGCCGACCGGCACGCTTCCCATCAATACCGGCGGCGGGCAGATCGGCTGCGGCCAGCCGGGTCTCGCCGGCGGCGGGGTCAACCTGGTCGAGGCGGTGCGCCAGCTGATGGGCGAGGCGGGCGAACGCCAGGTGCCCGACCCGGCCAACGCGCTGGTCACCGGGATCGGCGTCATTCCCTACGGGAGGAGCTGGGGGACCAGCAACGCCATGGTCCTGGTCAAGTAGCGATCGCAGGAAGGAAGCAAGAGATGAACACGCCAGCCCCCAAGCCGCGCCCGGTGCCCCGTCCGACCGCCAACACGCAGTTCTTCTGGGATGCCGCGAAGCGCGGCAAGCTCGCCTTGCAATACGATCCCGATGCCGACCGCTACCAGTTCTGGCCGCGCGCGATCTCGACCGCGACCGGCAGGCGCAACCTCGAATGGCGCGAGACCTCCGGCAAGGGCGAAATCTATTCCTACACCGTCACCCATGTGCCGACCGCGGGGTTCGAGGAGCGCGCGCCCTATATCGTCGGGCTGATCGAGCTCGACGAGAAGGTCCGCATCATCGGCAACATCCTCAATATCGATCCCGACGAATTGGAGATCGGGATGCGGGTCCGGGCGACCTTCGAGACCATGACGGACGACATCGACTACTTCGCCTTCGAGCCTGACGCCGGATGAAGCTCGCGACCCTGCTGGCGCAGAATGCGCGGCGCTACCCGGACAAGGTCGCGCTGGTCTGCGAGGACCGCCGGCTGACCTTCGCCGAGCTCGACGCGCGCGGCGACCGGCTCGCCAACGCGCTGGCGGAATGCGGGATCGGCCGCGGCGACCGCGTCGCCCTCACCATGCCGAACGGAATCGAGCTGGTCGAGGCGATGGCGGCCGTCCTCAAGCTCGGCGCGCTGATCGTGCCGCTCTCGACGCGGCTCACCGCGCGGGAAATCGCCTACATCGTCGGCCACTGCGAGCCGGGGGCGGTTCTCTACAGCGAAGGCATGCGGCAAGCCGTCGCCGCCGCGCTCGACGGGCTTCCGGGCGTGGCCCGGATCGTCGTCGGCGCCCCGGAGGCGGGGGAGGAAGGCTTTTCCGGGTTCCTCCGATCCGGCGCGGCCCGGCCGCCGCCCGCCCCGCCGGCGGCCGGGGACGATTGCATGATCGCCTATACCTCGGGCACGACGGGGCGGCCCAAGGGCGCGGTCGGGACCAACGCGAACCTCATCGTCGCGTCGTTCGCCAACGTGGCGGAGTGGGGGCTGAGCGAGCGCGACGTGGTGCTGGCGACCACCGCGATGGCGCACCGGACGGGGTTGAGCCGGCTTGCCAACGCGGTCGTGGTCGGCTGCCGCCTCGTCATGCAGCCGCGTTTCGACGCGGCCGACGCGCTGTCGCTGATCGAGCGCGAGAAGGTGACCGTTGCGGGCGGCGTGCCGACCGTCTTCCGCATGATGACGCCGGAATTCGAGAAGCGCCCGGAGGCGGCTTCATCCCTCCGCCTGATCGTCGCGACCGGCGAGGTGTTTCCGGTCCCGGTCAAGAAGCGCCTGAAGGCGGCGGTCCCGCATGTCGGGCTCTACACCTTCCTCGCCCAGACCGAGGCCGGGTACATCGCGGCGCTGCGTCCCGAGGAGCAGGAGGCGCGGCCGCACGCGACCGGCCGCCCGATCATGGGCGTCGAGACCCGCGCGGTCGACGCGGACGGGAACGACCTGCCTCCCGGCGAGCCGGGCGAGCTTTTGGTGCGCTGCGGCGCGCCCGGCCGCGCGGTCGTCATGCGCGAATATTTCCGCGATCCTGAGGCCACCGCGGCCGCCTTCGAGGGCGAGTGGTTCCGCACCGGCGACGTCGTCCGTTTCGACGAAGACGGGTTCCTCTATTTCGTCGACCGCGCCAAGGACATGATCGTGACCGGCGGGCTCAACGTCTATTCCAAGGAGGTCGAGATCGCCCTGATCGACCACGCGGCGGTGGCCGACGCGGCGGTGATCGGGGTGCCCGACGACGAGTTCGGCGAGGCGGTCGCGGCCTGCGTCGTGCTGGAGGACGGTGGCGCGGCCACCGCCGAAGAGCTGATCGAGCACTGCCGCGCGACGATCGCGAGCTACAAGAAGCCCCGGCACGTCCACTTCCTCGACCACCTGCCGCGCACCGGCACCGGCAAGGTGGTCAAGCAGGAGCTGAAGAAGCGGCTGGCGGCGGGGCGGGTTTGAGGGGCGTCCCTCGATACGGCCCTGCGGGCCTACTCGGGATGAGGGACAAATGAAATCCCCTCATCCTGAGTAGCCGCGAAGCGGCGTATCGAAGGACGCGCTATGTATGCCGACCACACTCCGCTCGCACCTTGCGGTGCTAACTATTTGATATAAAGTCGTTTTTTCTCCCGCATTCTGCAACCGGGGAACAAAATTTGCAACTGCAGTTCCCTCGGTTGCAACCGCAACCGGGAGAACGGAATGCCCAGAATCAACCTCACCGACGCCCGTGTAACCGCCCTCAAGCCCCGCAAGACCAAATACGACATCCGCGATGCGAAGCTCAGGGGGTTCGGCGTCCGCGTCCTGCCTTCCGGCTGCAAGCGCTTCTTCGTCCACTGCCAGCATCGCGGGCAACGCGTCTGGAAGATCGTCGGCGACGCCGGGGCGGTGAGCGTGATCGAGGCACGGTCCCGCGCCGCCGGGACCCTGGCCGCGGTCCGGCGGGGCGAACCCGCACTTCCCTTGCCCGACGAGACCCTCTTCGAGGCCGTCGCCGAGACCGTGTTCGAACGATACGAACGGCTCTGGAAGCCGCGCACCCTGATCGTCAACCGGGGCTATCTCAAGAAGCAGATCCTGCCGTATTTCGCCGGACGGCAGGTCGCCGACATCGACCGGCGGGACGTCCGTAATTGGTTCGCCTCATTGCACGCAACGCCCGTCGCCGCCGACCGGTCGATGCCGGTTCTCTCCGTCGTCATGAAGGAGGCCGAGGCGATGGGTCTTCGCCCAGAGGATTCCAACCCCTGCCGGGGTATCCGGCGCTACCGACGCAAGGGGCGCGAGCGGTTTCTGTCCGACGAGGAGCTGCGCCGGTTGTCCCGGAAATTGACGGCCTGGTCCACACCGCATCCTCGGCAGGTGGCCGCCATCCGCCTCCTCTTGCTGACCGGATGCCGCAAGAGCGAGATCTCGGGCTTGCGCTGGTCGGACTACCGCGAAGGTCATCTCTTCCTGCGCGATTCAAAAACCGGTCCCCGGACCGTATGGCTGTCGGACCCGGCCAGAAAGATACTCGATTCACTTGAGCGAACCCGCCGCTGGGTGTTTCCGGCGTCGAGCGGAAACCGGCCAGTGAGCACGGCCTGGCTCGACGGGTTCTGGTGGCGGCTCCGCGCCGAGGCGGGTCTGGAGGATGTGCGGCTTCACGATCTCAGACATACGCATGCCAGCCTCGCGCTCAGGCAAGGCGAGACCGTCCTCGCGATCGGCAAATTGCTCGGTCATGCCGATCCGGCGACCACCCTCAAATACACGCACCCCGCCGACGCCGCCGCGTTGGAGGCGGCGGAGACGGTCGGCGCCATTCTTGGAAACTGACCGATGGCCGGGAAGCAGTGCAGGCGGCTCACCGACGCCGCCATCGCCCGTCTTCGGGCCCGTGAGCGGGAATACACGGTTTGGGACAGCGCCGTCCCCGGCCTCGGTGTCCGGGTGAGACCGACCGGCGGGAAGAGTTATGTCCTGTTGCGGCAACCCCCTACCGGGTCGAGGCGCGTCTCTCTCGGTGCGGTCTCGACCAAGGGCATCGACGAGATCCGCCGGGAGTGCCATGCGCGAAGGGCATGCCCGGAGCCGGGGCAACCCGGCAAGCCGGAAGAGAACGTCCCGCTATTCCGTGACTTCGTCGAGGGACCCTGGAAGGAGGCGCATTTCGATCGCTACAAGCCGTCGACCAGGAAGTGCACCCGGATCTTCCTCACGGGACAGATCCTGCCCGCCTTCGGGTCGAAGCCCCTGGACCGGATCGCCCCGGCTCATGTGAGACGGTGGTTCGATTCGTACAGCCGGACCGCGCCGGGCGGAGCCAACCGCGCCCTCGACATTCTCCAGCAGATCATGAATTACGCGATCGCCCGCGGCCACATCGAAACCAACCCGACCCGGGGCGTGAAGCGGAACCGGCGTACGCCGCTGACGCGCTTCCTGTCGCGCGACGAGATCGGTCGTCTGCATCGGGCGCTCGACGAGCACGCGGAGCGCGGAGGCGAAAGCCGGAAGCAGGCCGACATCGTCCGCCTGTTGCTCCTCACGGGGTGCCGCAAGGGCGAGATCGTCGGACTGCGCTGGTCGGAAGTCCGTGCCGACGCGCTTGAGTTGGCCGACAGCAAGACGGGGCCGAGAAGGGTTCCTCTCAATAGCCCCGCACGGCGCATCCTCGAACGGCAGCCGCGCGGACAGAGCCCGTTCGTGTTTCCGTCGCCGCGCGACCCGTCGCGGCCGCACAGCGACGATCTCGGGCTCTGGTACCGGGTCCGGTGGGTAGCCGGCATCGAGGACGTTCGTCTTCATGACCTTCGCCACACGCATGCGAGTCACGCGGTGATGAACGGCGTGCCGGTGCCGGTGGTCTCGCGGATGCTCGGGCATTCCAACGTGCGCATGACGCTCCGCTACGCCCATCTCGGAGACCGGGAAATCGAGGATGCGGCCGAGAGGGTGGGGCAAGCCATTGCAGCCATCATGGGTGTGGAGAACGAATGATCCGCCGGAATGTCTGCGGCCGTGGCAGGGATGGCCCTTCCGGCCAATCGCTCGAGAGTCTTGGTGATCGTCGGCGCGCGACCAGCCCCACGGCGAGCGCAGGGGCGGCCCGTCTCAGAACCTGAGCCTGAGGGCGTGTCTGGGCCTGGCACTTCCGCTCATGTGGCGTTCGCCGACGTGCTCGACGCCGAGGTCGACGCGCGAGGCGTCGAAGCGGGCGCCAAGCTTGAGCCGGCGGCTCTCCTCCCCGGCGAGCCTGGCCTCGGCGAACGGGATGAGTAGCCCGTCCGGCGGCAGTCCGATTCCGTAGCCGAGCGCAAGAATCCGGGATCGGGGACGATGCTCAGGTCCCGTGCATCCGACCAAAATCAGGATGCTGATCGGCGTCCTCGATGGCGACAGCCACACCGGGCTCGCGAAAAGAAAAACACGAAGGATTGCTAATCCATGGGGACATCGAACATGACCGGCTGGACTTTGCATGGGCGAGCCTCAGTTCGTTTGGTGTGGCGCCTCAACGACACCCACCGCTACACTGGGAAGAATCCAGGGAACGGCCTTCAGCGTGCCGTGTGGGGATAGCGGGGAACCGATATGCCGCGGGTGCGGAAGGAGCGTGGTGAACGACTGAGATTCGCAAGGCTGCTGATGGTCTTGAGCAGCCTGGCTCCGCTCTTCGTGCTGATGGCAATTCGGGGTAACTGCCTGTTTCCGGAAGTGTATTTTGTCGCCGCGTGCCTGGCGCTGGCGATCTTGCCGTCCGCGTTTCTGTGGTGGCGAGTGCGCAACGCTCGAACGCAAAATGACACCCGGACGCTGGTGACGGGGCCCACGGAGGATCACCGTGGCCACGTCCTGGTGTATCTCTTTGCGACGCTGCTGCCGTTTTACCGAGAAGAAATAGGAACTTACCGCGACTTGCTGGCAATGTGCGCTGCGCTAGGATTGATCGTCTTCTTGTTCTGGCGGCTGAACCTTCACTACATGAATCTGTTCTTCGCGATCGCGCGCTACCAGGTGTTCACGGTGTCGCCGCCGGAAGACGAGAATCCGTACACTGGAAAGGAGAGTTTCGTGCTGATCACACGGAGAAGGCAATTGCGGGAAGGCGAGAAGTTTGTCGCCTTTCGGTTGAGCGACACGGTCTATCTGGAAAAACTGCCATGATCCTTGAGTTCAACTTGGACGCCGTGTCGACGACAGAGTTCGGTGTCGGAAGGGATGGTGACGAGGGTCCCGTATTCGGCGTGGTGCCGGTGGATGCTGGCGTGCAGTCCGCGCTTCTGTCGATGGCGCAAGCTACGATGGACAGGATGGCGGCAGCCGAGGACGGTCCGGCAGACTACGAGCCGGCGGAGAAACATGGCAGCACGGAGTATTTGGTTGTCCCTACGGGTGGGACGTCGGATGCGGCGATCCGCGAGCTTCACGACGCGGAGAACCTGCCCTTCGACGGTGCCCATCTGTCAGATCCTGAGACCGTATTCTGCTATTTCGCGCGCTTCACCGACGATCGGGATCGGCGTCTGACCGCGATTCGACGCGCGACGCAGTTCAAGGGCGTGCTGAAAAGCAAACTGCTGAGCTTCGTCGACGACACGCTAAAGATTGTGGAGGACAACGTATTCAAGCTGGACATCGACTTCGACTTGCTCTTGGACTCCGCTTGCACGCATATCTGGAGACCGAGCGCGTTCGAATTTCTTGGCGGATTGAAGCAGCAAATCCTGGACGCCGTACCAGACAATGTGAAGGCCATCGCCCCAGACCTGCCTTTCGTGGACCTCTCGATCATCGAGGACTACGCGAATTCGCGCCCCCGGGCGGCGCGTTACCTGGCGTCAATTCGCTCGCAAGCATTGCACGGAATGGATCGGCACGCGTTGAAGGCACTCTGCGACAACACCGGTGTGGACATCCAGGAGGTGAATGGAAAGCTCACGGTGAACTCCGGACACGAGATGGGGTTTCTGGAGGTACTGGATCGGCGCAGATATCGACTTGAACTTGTTACCGATCAGCCCGAGCGGTTCAGGGCACCAAGCCGGGTAAGGATCGATGGCGGTTAGGCAAAGTCGGCAACAGCACGCCGTCGGGTTCCTACCACCCGACGTTTGGCGATACCTGTGACAAGGCGACGATCCATAGCTCCCGAGACGCTTGAAGAGGTAACATTGAGCTGTGGCAAGCAGCTGTGTGCTCGGGACCAACCTCAAATGAGGAATACGGGTCTGCCAAATATTGTTGCGCCACAGGAGAGAGTACCGTTAGATGTATCGTCTATAGTCTGTACTCTCGATCTGCCCTTCCTTGAGGTATTTCAAGACTTCGCCAACCATTCGCGCCGCCCTGATCGGGATAGGAAGCCGCTGATTAATCTGTGTTGAGTTCCAGTTGATCTTGGTCAACGAAAGAACTTCTTCAGCAATCTGCGAAATGGTGCTGTCGCAACTACTATGCGGACAGAGCAGAAGCGGCCGCGGATCATACAGTCCAGGGTAGGTCCCATAGTACGGAATGCTCCCATTCGTATAGAGCAAACCTTTACCGTCGAGATCGACGAACGTGCCTCGCAATACCGGATAGTTGCCGTCCCGCAGAACTTTCACGGAGTAAGATTCTTGTACCCAGACAAGATCGCGCAGTTCAGTACCTGTTTCGTCCAGTGCCCTCAATATCCCGACGGCTTCCTCTTCTCTAAATCGCGACGTTTTGAGAACAATCACCCGCGCGGGGAAGTGTTTGTGATGTTTCTTATATGCTGCGAGCACATTGGTCGTTAATTCATACGCATCAATATCGGTCATATAGGGATGTCTTCCGCGGCTTTCCGTATAGGCACGATTTCCTTTGAGAATAAAACCTCGGCCGCGTTCATCGAACATCTGAGCAGCACTTGTAAACAACTGCTGACCACCGGATTCACGGTAGAAGCTAATACCGACGTAGCAAGCTCTGTATTCACCCTCCTTGGGCATTCTACGCCAGGGAATACGACCGGTTCCCTTGTAGTAGAGCGTCGTCAGTAGATTCCAGCTTCTTCCCGCTAGATCCTGTATCTCCCGGGAGCTGCTTTCCTTGATTTTGCGGGGGATCGATACCTTATCGTCAATAACGTCCTCCCAGACGATCTGGATTGGAAAGCTCAGGTTCATTGCTCTAGCCTTGAGCACCCCTCGAAAGTTCGGAGCATCCGTGCCGCTGCTATCATCTTTCTCTGTTGTGCCTGGTGAATCGATTTTTGCGTTCCAAACTCGCTCAATCAAAGGGGATTATATACGAAAGTCACAGAAATCGCTTGAATGATTCTCCCGGAGGGATTACATTATAGTCACCATCTTGGGAGACGCGCCATGGCGAAGAGGGGTCCGGGAAAGAGCGAGCGGGAAGGCATCAGCCTCACCAAGCTCATCAAGATGTTCCCGAATGACGAGGCCGCGCGGGTCTGGTTCGAGAAACAGATTTGGCCGTCCGGCCCCCATTGCCCGCACTGCGGATCGTTCAACGTCCAGCATCCGACCAAGCACCGGACGATGACGCACCGTTGCCGCGACTGCGACGGTCGACCCGATTTCAGTCTCAAGACCGGCAACCTGATGGAGGGATCGAAGCTCGGCTACCAGACTTGGGCCATCGCGATCTTCCTGCTGACGACGAACCTCAAGGGCGTGTCGAGCATGAAGCTGCACCGCGATCTGGAGATCACCCAGAAATCGGCGTGGCACCTGGCGCACCGCATCCGCAAGGCGATGGACGGGGGCGCGGTCCTACCTTTCTCCGGCCCTGTTGAGGCCGACGAGACGTATCTGGGCGGCAAGCGCAAGAACATGCCCAAGGCGAAGCGGGCCGCGATGACGGGCCGGGGCGCCGTGGGAAAGACCGCCGTGGTTGGCGCGAAGGACCGCGAGACCAATCAGGTTGCCGCGCAGACCGTAGCCCGGACGGACGCGCCCCATGTCGCCGGGTTCGTCGCCACCAAGGCCCGCGACGGCGCGAAGGTCTATACCGACGATGCGGCGGTCTACAGCGCGCTCGATCCTTGGTACGACCATGAGAGCGTCAATCACAGCGCCGGGGAATACGTCCGGGGCGCGGCGCACACCAACGGGATGGAGAGCTTCTGGGCCATGCTGAAGCGCGGCTATCAAGGCACGTTCCACCACTTCTCCGAGAAGCACACCGATCGCTACGTCTCCGAGTTCGCCGGTCGCCACAACATGCGCGAGGCCGATACCGTCGATCAGATGGGGATCGTCGCCGCGGACATGGTGGGCAAGCGGCTCCGGTATCGCGAACTGATCGCGTAGGGGCGGGGCCGTGGCCTCCCCCACGATCCTCGCGTGCGAGGACAATGTTCCGTTCATGGAGCGCCTGCCGGACGCGACGTTCAAGCTGATCGTCACGTCGCCGCCGTACAATCTCGGCAAGTCCTACGAGCGCAAATCGGCGCTTGAGGTCTATCTCGTGATGCAGGAGCGGGTGATCGGCGAATGCGTCCGGCTCTTGGACGACGCGGGTTCGATTTGCTGGCAAGTCGGGAACTACGTCGATAACGGGGAAATCGTCCCGCTCGACACGCTGCTCTATCCGATATTCCGGGCGCAGGGGCTGAAGCTGCGGAACCGGATCGTCTGGCATTTCGGCCATGGCCTCCATTGCACCAGGCGCCTGTCCGGTCGCTACGAAACAATCAATTGGTGGACGAAGGGCGACGATTACACCTGGCACCTGGACCCGATCCGCGTGCCGGCGAAATACCCCGGCAAGAAGCACTTCAAGGGACCGAACGCCGGGAAGCTGTCAGGGAACCCCAAGGGCAAGAACCCGACCGACGTTTGGGATTTTCCGAACGTCAAGAACAACCATCCCGAGAAGACGATTCATCCGTGCCAGTTCCCGGTCGAGCTCGTCGAACGGCTGGTCCTGTCGATGACGGACGAGGGAGACGCCGTTCTCGATCCCTACATGGGAGTCGGCTCGGCCATCGTCGCGGCGCTCAAGCATGGGCGGGCGGGCTACGGCTGCGACATCGTGGAGGATTACGTTCGGATCGCGCGCGAGCGGGTCGCGGCACTGGCGGCTGGCGAACTTCGAACGCGCCCGATGGGGAAACCGATTTACGATCCGGCCTTGCCGCGCGGCGGTCATTGATGCGGATATCCGCGAAATACTCGCACCTGAACGGCGAGGAATACCTACTGGTCCACAAGCCGGGCCTATGGCGGGAAGTGCAGGACGTGATCGCCGCCGTGGACGCGGACGCCTGTAAGACCAAGGTCTCCAAGGAGAAGCGCAAAGAGGGGCGAACGCTATTCGCGCCCAAGGAGATGAATCGGGCGTACAAGCGGGAGTTCGTACAGCGGGGGTGGAGCGCCCGTCGCCGAACATTCTGGGTCGCCCGCGATGAAGCTCTGATGCGCCGCGTGTATCACCTTCCGCCGAAAGAGCAGAAGGCTGCGATTGAAGGCGCTGGCCATGAGGCGATCCAGTCGCGAAACGAAACCGATTTCGTGAAAGACCGTGTTGCCGTCGAAGTCCAGTTCGGCAAGTACGCTTTCGTCGCGCACGATCTATTCGTCAAGCACCTGAGCTTTTTCGTCTCGGATGTCATCGACGTTGGGATTGAGCTCCTGCCCATGAAGGACATGGAGCGGGAAATGTCGAGCGGCGTACCCTATTTCGAGCGCGACCTGGTGAACGTAATTCGACAGGGGCGCGGGGTTCCGTCCGTTCCTCTAGTCCTTCTGGGAGTGTTGCCATGACCAAGGAAACGCGCGATCCGGCGAAGATCGAGCGCCGGACGGTGCGGGTTCGCCCGCACAGATACCAGCCGAGCAAGGCGGACATGGAGGCGGACATTTCGATTGACGCCACGCCGGAAGAGGTCGCGGCGGCTATCCTGCGGCCAGTGCGGGTCGTGGAAGACGAAAACGCCTGATGGGAGAGCCGGGCGGTTTCCATTGCACCGCCCGGCCCGTCGTCATTTCCCGCCTTTCACTCGGATCGGGAATGCCTTCAAGCCATAGTTCGCCGCATGGATCACCTTGCCATCGCGTGTGGTGATCGTCCGACGAAAAATGACCTCTTGGTCTTGGTCATCAGCGTCTTTTCGGTCCGGCATAGCACCGCATCTTTCTCGGGCACACAGGTTGCGTGGCGCGAATCAGGGTGCTATGGTCGGAGCCTCTCACAGCAACGACAAAGCGCCCTCAAGCGCGCAGTTTTGGAACGCTCCACCCATGCCCGATATGGTGGGGCGTTCCGTCTTTGTGCTTACCAGATATTGGGGTCAGAGTCTACCGAATCGGTGACTTTGGTATATAATCCCCCAATCAAAGCTACGGGTAGTGCGACAATCGCGACGTCTGGTCGATCGCCCCTCTCATCAAGCGTCTGAAGTTGCGAAACAATCTCTTCAACTGCCATTTCTACCGCTTTGAAGTGGTCGGGCTCCTTCCTAATTTTCTCGATCTTGCTCTGAGCCAGCGCCATAGCTGTGCCTTCTCCTACCTCAAACCGGCACTGGAAGGGATTTTGATTACCAAGTCCCGGAAAGTCCGGATGCAGGTTCGGGTGCTTCTCGGATTTACCTTCGAAGCCCCTGGCTGCCTCCGCGAAGAACTTCTGCGTATCCTCTACCGTCTTGGCACTGCCCACGACACCAATCCTGATCATTTCTCCCAAAGGGGGTTGCAGGGGCCCCGCCTCAAGAAGCCCAAGTCGTGGATCTAGATGGTGGTGCTTGTCACCAAACTCTAGATCGGGTTCCTCGAACACTTTGGTTTCGAAAGTCATTACAGTGCGAGCCTCTGCTGGTCTTCCGGTTCGTCGGGCTTTTTCTTCGGCGAGCCCCACACATCTTCCGGTACTCGCGTCTGTAGAGCGACCAGAGGAGGAGACCCGAACCCTAAACGCGGCTCGGACGGGTCGGTTTCCCCGAAAAGATCGTCTTCGACGCGATCCATCTGCGTGAGCAGCCGGTGCCACATAATCACTTGTCCTCGCAAAGACGCGCTGTTGTCCATTCGCTTCTTTCCGGCGAGCAGCGCTTGAGGATAGGAATGCGACGTAAAACCATTTGTGGTAAAGAAATATGTGGGCGTGATCACCAGAAACCATGTATCCGCGATAAGTTCAAAATGTGGAACAAAAGCGTGATGGCGTACGAACTCCACCCTTCCTTCTTCATGCTTGCTGGTTACGACGTTGACCACATTCGTGCTGGTTTTTTTCTTTGATGACTCATAATGAAATATGCGCGACTCATTAGGCTCAAGTGCCCTAAAATAGAGCAGCCTGCGATCCTTGTGCCAATTCAATATTTCCTGCATCTGGTGCCTTAGCGTGCATTTCAACAAGAATGCAAAGTTGTTTCTCTCATCTAGGTCTTCGTGAAATGCCAAGTAGTCCGTGTCGATGGCCTCGACCTGGTCAAGATCAACGATCTCGCGGCATGGCGAAGTTCTAGGATCGTGGAACGACCAAAACGAAGCGCCGCGAATCACCCAGTCGAAGCGGGCAGGCCCCTCCGCGTCTAGCAGGATAGCTGTCGCCCTCTTCACCGAATAGGGCGTCGAAGCGACGAAAATTTCGGGGAGTAGCTTGATGGGAAGGATATTGACGAGCGCATCCTCGCCACCCCTTAGCGGCGGGACATAGTAACCCAATCCCGCCTTGGGAACGGTAAGAGCAGCGAGGCGGTCGACTGCGTTACGGTCAAGAACATCGCGCTCTTTGCAGAACCGTAGCCGACGCTCTTCCATAGCTAAACTGCGCGGAACCTCTTGCCAATAGAAAGACTCATCAGATCTTCGGTAAAGAACGATAATCACCGGCAGATTGGAGCTGCGCCAATATTCAAGGTCTTCGCTTCGCAGAAGGTAGCTGAACCCTTTTTCATCCTCTGATGTGTATTGGCCAGTTTCTGTCGCCTTTACCTGAACGGCGATCATGCGAGCCATCGGCTGACCGTCATCCATCACCTCGGCAATGCCGTCAGTCCCGGCCTCCAGCCGCGAGCGCCCGTCAAACTGGAAGCCCATGGTGAGAAACCGAAGGCGCGCCGCCGCCTCGCCGATCTCTCCGAGCATCTGATTGGGCGTTAGCTTCTTCTGCATGTGGGAATCATAGAACATTCGCGGAACAAATGGAACTGCCCTTTGCTCCGTTCATGCCGTGAAGGGCAATCTCTTTGAGGATCCGTGTGGACCGCTGATGCGACGTCAACGCCTATCGGATGGCCGAGCGTCGCCGGATGATCCCGGTCCCGTCTTCAAGCCGGGTATGGCTGGCCAGCGGCGTGACAGACAGGCGGGTGAACTTGCTGCCCTAGTCAGTGTTGAAGATCTCCGGCGCGCCATTCCGGGTCAGGGCCTCGTTGCGCGCATCTGTACAGAAGCCTGCGTCCAGTGTATTCGACAGCCGCTAGGCCAGTAGATAGAGGCGCACCCAGCACATGATCGCCACCATGTAATGGAAGCCGCGTCTCTCCGGGTTGTTACGTGATGCTGGCGCACCAGACATGGTTCGCCGCTCGTATGGGGCGACAAACGGGTCGAGTGGTCCACATCGTCCGATCCGGGAGACTGTTCGTCGTCGAGGCGGCGATTCGCGACCTGCCTTGCCGTGGTAGCGTACAAGTATGAGTGATCGCATGCCGCCTGACGTGAACCAGACCCCGGAAGAAGCCGCCCGCGACCGAATCGACAGTCGACTCAGCGCGGCGGGCTGGCATGTACAGGACAAGAACGCGATCGACTTCAACGCAGGCTTGGGCATCGCGGTACGCGAGTACCAGACCGACGTGGGGCCCGCCGACTATGTTCTCTTTGCCGACAGGCGGGCGGTCGGCGTCGTCGAGGCCAAGCCGGACAGCTGGGGAGCCAGGCTCACCACGGTCGAGGAGCAATCGGAAGGCTACGCCAAGGCAAGGCTCAAGTGGGTCTCGAACGCGGAACCCCTGCCCTTTCTCTATGAGAGCACCGGGCAGATCACGCGGTTCACGAACGGGCGCGACCCCAATCCACGCTCCCGGGAGGTCTTCTCCTTCCACCGTCCCGAGACCTTGAATGTCTGGACGCTCGCCCCACGATCCCTTCGGTCGGGCATCGCTGCGCTTCCACTGTTGAATCCCGCGGGTCTGCGCGAATGCCAATTCAAGGCGATCGCCAAGCTCGAGGCCTCTCTGAAGGCCGACAAGCCGCGCGCGCTCGTCCAAATGGCAACCGGCGCCGGCAAGACCTTCACCGCGATCACGCAGGTCTATCGCCTCCTGAAACACGCCGACGCCCGCCGCGTCCTGTTTCTCGTCGACACCCGGAACCTGGGCGAGCAGGCCGAGCAGGAGTTCATGGCCTTCATCCCCAACGACGACAACCGCAAGTTCACGGAGCTCTACAACGTCCAGCGGCTCACCTCGCCCTCCAGTGCCGGCGACAGCCAAGTCGTCATCTCCACGATCCAGCGCATGTACGCGACCCTGAAGGGCGAGGAACTGGCCCAAGGCGCGGACGACGAGAACCCGTCCGAGCGGACGTGGCACCGCAGACAACCGCTTCCGGTCGTCTACAACGCCGCGTTCCCGCCCGAGTATTTCGACGCGGTCGTGATCGATGAGTGCCACCGCTCGATCTACAATCTCTGGCGCCAGGTGATCGAGTATTTCGACGCTTATCTGATCGGGCTTACCGCCACACCGGACAACCGCACTTACGGCTTCTTCCAGAAGAACGTGGTCAGCGAGTACAGCCACGAACGGGCGGTGGCCGACAAGGTCAATGTCGGCAACGAGATCTTCCTCATCGACACCCGGATTACCCAGAGCGGCGAAACGCTCAAGGCCGAGCAGCTTGTCGAGAAGCGCGAGCGCGAAACCCGTGCCCGCAGGTGGGAAATGCAGGACGAGGACGAAGACTATTCCGCTTCTCAACTCGACCGCTCGGTCGTGAACCCCGACCAGATCCGCACCGTCATCCGCGCCTTCCGAAACAACTGGCGCGAGATATTCCCCGGCCGTGGCGAACTGCCCAAGACCCTTATCTTCGCCAAGACCGACAGCCACGCCGACGACATCGTCCAGACCATCCGGCAGGAATTCGGGGAAGGCAACGAGTTCTGCCGCAAGATCACCAACGGCGACAGGAACCCCAAATCGTCCCTCGCGGCCTTCCGCAACGATTACCACCCGCGGGTCGCCGTCACCGTCGACATGATCGCCACGGGCACCGACGTGAGGCCGCTCGAATGCCTGCTGTTCATGCGCGACGTGAAGTCGCGGAATTACTTCGAGCAGATGAAGGGCCGCGGCGCCCGGGTCCTCGACCCGGACGACCTTCGGAAGGTCACGCCGTCCGCTCCCGCCAAGACGCACTACGTCATCGTCGACGCCGTCGGCGTCACCACGTCGCTCAAGACTGCCAGCCAACCCCTCGACACCAGGCCTTCGATCCCGTTCAGGGACCTTGCCACGGGCCTCATGATGGGCGACCGGTCCGAGGAGACGGTGAGTTCGCTGGCCGCACGCCTCTCACGCCTCGACAACAAGCTCGGGGCAGAGGATCAGGAACGGATCGCGCAGGCCGCGGGCAAGCCCCTCACCAAGATCGTCCGCGATCTGTTCGACGCCATTGACCCCGACATGGTGGAGGCGGACGCCAAGGCCGCGGGCCACGCCGAACCCGACGACTCAGCCATGCAAGCCGCGCGCGAAGAAAGGATCAAGCAGGCCGCCAACGTCTTCACCGGCCCGCTCATCAACCTCATGGACACGATCCGCCGCGACAACGAGCAGACCATCGACCATGACAACCTTGACTCGCTGGAGCGCGCGGAGTGGGCCGGCGACGCAGCCGAGAACGCGCGGAAAATCGCTCAGGAATTCGAGGAGTATCTTGAGGAAAATCGCGACGAGGTCGAGGCGCTGGCGATCTACTTCACGCAGCCCGCGCGCCGGTCCGAGGTGACTTACGCCATGGTCAAGGACGTGCTTGCGAAGCTCAAGGAGGACCGTCCGCGCCTGGCTCCCCTGACCGTCTGGCGCGCCTACGCGCATCTCGACGACTACAAGGGCGAGAACCCGATCAACGAACTAACTTGCGCTGGTCGCCCTCGTTCGCCGCGTCTGCGGTTTGGACGAGACGCTGACCCGCTATTCCGACCGGGTGCGGCGGAACTTTCAGGACTGGATCCTGAAACGCCACGCCGGGGCGGGCGAGAAGTTCTCCGAAGAGCAGATGGACTGGTTGCGCATGATCCGGGACCACCTCGCGACCTCTCTTCACCATCGAGCGCGACGATCTGGAACTGTCCCCATTTGACGCGCACGGCGGTCTCGGGCGCATGCATGCCCTCTTCGGCGACAAGATGGATGATGTCATGTCCGAGGTGAATGAGGCGCTCGCAGCATGACAAAATTGCCAAGGAACTGGATCCTAACGCAACTTGGCAACGCCTGCGAAATCCTTGATTTCAAGCGTGTCCCCGTTAACTCCAAAGAGCGGAAGGCACGGATTAACGGAAAGCCAGACAACCAACTATTTCCCTACTACGGGGCGACTGGTCAAGTAGATGTCATCGATGGCTACCTGTTCGAAGGAGAACATGTCTTACTCGGAGAGGACGGCGCACCATTTCTTGATCCGTTCAGGGACAAGGCATACGTCGTAGACGGTAAGTTCTGGGTAAACAACCACGCTCACATCCTTAGGGCCTATGGCAGCAACAAGTACCTGAGCCACTATCTGAATTCAATCCGATACGAAGACCACGTTTCCGGAACAACACGACTTAAGCTCACAAAAGGTGCGCTTACATCCATCCCGCTAATGTTGCCACCGCCTGGTGAACAACAGCGCATCGTCGAGAAAGTCGAGGTGCTGTTCGAGGAGATCGACAGGGGCGTCGAGAGTCTGCGGGCTGCTAAGAACGGTATCGCCCTTTACCGCCAATCTCTCCTCAAGTCTGCTTTCGAAGGCCGGCTGACCGCTGACTGGCGGGCACAGAACCCAGACAAGCTGGAGTGTCCGGACGCCCTCCTCGCTCGCGCCGAGCATGAAAGAAGCGAGTGGCAACGAGTTGCCTTTACGAAGTGGACTGAACAAGTCGAAGCTTGGCAATCTGCCGGCGCCAAGGGTCCAAAGCCTCGACGACCAGAAGCAAGTATGCCCGCTCCGGCACTGACGCTCGAGGAACGCGCCGTGCTGCCAATAATCCCAGAAGGTTGGGTGTTCCTTAGGCTCAGAGACATAGCAGAAGTTGGCTCCGGAATGTCGGTAAGCAAAGCACGTACGCCCGAAGTCCCCGTCAATGTTCCTTACCTGCGTGTTTCCAATGTCCAACGCGGCTTCCTAGACCTAGGCGAAATCAAGACGATGCAAATAGAGATGTCACAGACAGCATCGCTTAGGCTGCGCCAATGGGATGTTCTGTTCAATGAAGGTGGGGACCGCGACAAACTAGGGCGAGGATGGGTGTGGGAAAGCCAGATTCCGCATTGTATTACACAAAATCATGTCTTCCGCGCATCGCCATTCCGACGGGACCTAGCTTGGTCGAAGTACATCTCGCAATGGGGCAATAGCTTTGGCCGCGACTATTTCGAAAAGGGTGGGAAACAGACCACCAATTTGGCATCGATAAATAAAACCGTTCTCAAAGGTCTCCCAGTTCCATATTGCTCCCCTGCCGAACAGACCAAAATTGTCGAAATTCTCGACACCCGCCTAGAGGCCGCCGAAATGCTGGACATGGAGATCGACGCCAGCCTCGCCCGCGCCGATGCCCTACGCCAATCAATCCTGAAGAAGGCTTTCTCCGGCCAACTCGTGCCCCAAAACCCGGACGACGAACCCGCCTCCGGCCTTCTGGAGAGGATCCAAGTCGGGCGCGCCAGAACGCCTGCAAGGAGCCGGAGGGTTCGCGTGGAAGCATGAACAATTTTCAGAGAGAGGGATCGACCAGCAATGCTCATGTCGGCCGCGCATTCGAAGAGCGGGCCCGGAAGGTCCTTGCCGAACACGGCCTTCGGCTGGAATCCGGCCACATGGTTCCGTGCGGCCTGGGCCCTGTGCGAAAGAACCATGCCTTCGACCTCGGTTCCGGGAGCCCCAAGGTCATCGTGGAATGCAAGTCCCATACCTGGACGTCCAGCGGCAACGTGCCGAGCGCCAAGATGAAGAACTGGGCCGAGGCCATGTTCTATTTCCACATGGCCCCGCCGGACTACAGGAAGATCTTCGTCGTCGAGCGAAGCGTGCGCCCCGGCCGGCCCGAATCCCTGCTGACCTACTTTCTGCGGACGCAGGCCCACATGATCCCGCCTGATGTGGAGTTTCGGGAACTGGACGGCGACGATTTGATCGTCCACGAGGTCCGCACATGAACACCGCCCCAATCGTTTCGAAGGTCTGGAGTTTCTGCACGACGCTGCGCGACGACGGCGTCGGGTACGGCGACTACCTTGAGCAGCTGACCTACCTGATCTTCCTGAAGATGGCGGACGAATACGCCCGGCCGCCTTACGAGCGCGATGTCGGCATCCCTGAAGGCTATGACTGGACAAGCCTGACCGTACGCCGAGGCGCGGAACTCGAGGCCCATTACGTCACGCTTCTGCGCAGGCTCGGCGAGCAGAAAGGCATGCTGGGCCAGATCTTCACCAAGGCGCAGAACAAGATCACCGATCCGGCCAAACTGTTCCGCCTGATCGACATGGTCGACGGCACGGGCTGGGTGGTGCTGGACGCCGACGTGAAGGGCGACATTTACGAGGGGCTGCTGGAGCGCAACGCCGAGGACACCAAGTCCGGGGCCGGCCAGTATTTTACGCCCCGCGCCCTGATCCGCGCGATGATGGCGTGCGTTCGCCCGGAACCGGGCAAGACCATCGCCGACCCGGCCTGCGGAACCGGCGGTTTCTTCCTTGCCGCCCACGACTTTCTGACCGACTCGCAGAACTGGGCGCTCGACAGGGACCAGAAGGCGTTCCTGAAGCACGCGACGTTCCGCGGCAACGAGATCGTCGCGGGCACACGGCGGCTGTGCCTGATGAACATGTTCCTCCACGGCATCGGCGAGATGACCGGAGAGACGGCGGTTTCGTCCACCGACGCGCTGATCTCCCCGCCTTCGGAGACGTTCGATTACGTTCTCGCCAATCCTCCCTTCGGCAAGAAGAGTTCGATGAGCTTCACCAACGCCGAAGGAGAGCAGGAAACCGACGACCTGACGTACAACCGGCAGGATTTCTGGGCGACGACATCGAACAAGCAGCTGAATTTCGTCCAGCACATCCGGACCATGCTGAAGACGACCGGCCGCGCGGCCGTCGTGGTGCCCGACAACGTGCTGTTCGAGGGCGGCGCTGGCGAGACGGTTCGGCGGAAACTTTTGGACACTACCGACTTGCACACGATCCTGCGGCTTCCGACGGGCATCTTCTATCGCCCTGGCGTGAAGGCGAATGTCATCTTTTTCGACAACCGCCCGGCCAGTCCCCATCCACAGACGTCGAAGGTGTGGTACTACGACTACCGCACCAACGTGCATCACACGCTCAAGCAGAAACCGATGACATATGCCCACCTTGAGGACTTCGTCGCCTGCTACAATCCGGCTAATCGCCATCTCCGAGAGGACACATGGAGCGAACAAACCCCGGACGGCCGTTGGCGCGCCTACCCACGCAAAGAGCTTCTGCAACGGGACAAAGCGAGCCTTGATGTCTTCTGGCTGAAGGAGGCATCCATGACCGATCTGGAAAACCTGCCGGAGCCGGATGTGCTCGCGGCGGAGATCATGGAGAATCTTCGGTCAGCCCTGAGCAGCTTCGAGGCGCTGAGCGGCGACTGAATTGGACCTGCCGAATTGCAAACCGAAGAAATCCGCTTCCACCCAATGCCATGTCAAGAACTGGGAGACGAGGTGCTGGGATCTTTATTTCGCCGCCATTGACACAAGTGGCCCTTGCTCGTCCGAAATTTACCTTATCCGAAAATGGTTTCGTAACGCCAGTACAAATAGAAAAATCAAGGCCGTGGACCACACCACTTGGAGCGCGGTCAGAAATGCAATCGCCTCTGGGACAAGCTGACTATTTCCTTCTCCGTAAAGACACGCATAGAACCCCGATAGTTTCTCCCTAAGACCTGAAAGCGCCGCCAAGCTGTGATGCAGGGAAATACCGACCGCAGACGTAAGCGGATGACTATCGCCGTCAACACATTTAGACCCGAGATACGTCATGGGTTCGCGCCGGCTGCTAAAGTAGATCACGGCGAAACCAAGCCACGAAATGACGAGCAATGCCAGGGGCCGAAACATCGAAAGACCGAAATTGGAAAGGATTTGGTAGAAAATGCCAAACCAGACCGGAGAGCGCGAATATTTGTCGGTGATCCCGCGACGCGCTATCAGTTCCCGTCTGAAAAATAGCTGCTCTTGCGCCCGGTCATGGGCGGCCGCGGCTAACCTCTTTAACGCTCGCCAACGCGCCTCCTTTTCTCGGTCACCTCGGAGCAACCGCAAAACTGCGCCCAATGAACGAACGCGCGACCTTTCAATCCGGTCATGATCGAGCCTCGGAACTTCGGCAAAGCCGGCTTGCTGAAAGTCAGGCACTTGAGAAAATTCGGCGTCTGACAGAACAAATGCGGAAGCAACCGTCGCCGCATTGAAGGACGTCTCGCCCAGAAAGGCAGTAGCAAGAAAGCTCACATCGCCATCGAACGCCGCTGTCGCGAAATTGGCGTCCTCTTGAAAGACGGCACTTGGGAATTCTACCGATGCCCCGAATTTAACAGCGCGAAAGAAGGTTGAACCCTCAAATCTTACGGCACCGAAGTGCACCGGGCCTTTGAATTCCGCTTTGTCGAATCCGGCGAGGTCCTTGAAAGTCGACTGGCGGAAAGATACGGAATGTTCGAACTTGGCTCCATCGAAGGCAACAATGCCTTTGCACGTGCCCAGAGAAAACTTGATCGGACCCATGAAGGTGACGTCCTTGAAATCCACACCACCTTCGAACTTGGTTTCGTCGAAATTGGCCCCTGCTCCAAATGTGGCAGACCGAAATAACGACTCATCCTTGAATTCAGTGCCCCGAAACACCGCATCGTGACTAAGGGTCGCTTTGGCGAAAGAAACGACTCTGTCAAAGGATACGTCGCCAAAATTCACAATACCGCTGAACTGAGCAGAGGGAAAGAAGGCTTCGTCCTGAAAATGCGTAGCAGAAAACTGTGCTTCGCCCTGAAATTTAACGTTGGAGAATGACATCCGGCCTTTGAAGATCGTGGCCTCAGAGAATTGTGCGGTTTGATGAAAGGCGACGCTGTCGAAATCAGCTCCACTCATGAAACTGGTTCCCGAAAACATAGCATTACCTTGAAAGCTGTCGGCGCACATGTTGACATTTTCTTGGAACACTGCTCCGTCGAATAGAGCATCGCGCCGGAACTGGACACCGCTGAAAGACGCTACCTGTTCGAAAACCACTCTGGAGAAGCTGACCGGATGACTGAAGTGGGCATTGTCGAAAATGGCTGCCTTTGAAAACGTGGCACCGTCGAAGTTGACAGAAGCCTGGAACGATGTGCCTCTGAAGTGCGCTTCGCCATCGAACTGGCAGTTTGTGAATTGAAGGGACGAGCTGAATTTTATGCTATCGAAACGAACTTCGCCGGGAAACACGAAACCTGAAAGATTGACCTTACCGAATTGCGTATCTGAAAAGTTGACCGAAGCCTCTTCACGCCATCGATCATCATCCGAGCGACGTCGCCGCAAATCTTCCGCCCATTCATTCCATGCTGCCTTGCCTTGGTTTGCGAGCGCGATTGCTTTCTGTGTGTCCATGACCAAGCCTCTATGGTAACGGCTAATTTGGGTTTGTTACGGCTAGGAGCGGGAATGTCAAATGCACGGCCGTTTCAAGGGTCAAACGGAGGAATTGCTGGACGGAGGAGAGAAGCAAGACGGTGAATATCGTTCTTGCACTGGACGTGCGGTGCGTGGGGCAATATTGGACCGCTGTCAAAACCGTTTACCGACGATCCCATCTTGATCGTTTGGCGCATCTCGTTATAACGAGCATCGCAGAGTCGCACTTCCAGCGACTCATCGACAGGCCGCAACTCGACTTCAACCCCGGCGGAAAGGAAACCATGGTCGCGACGCTGACTTGGCTCGACCTGACGGCAAGCGACCGGGACAGGATGCGGCAGGTCCTGGACCTCTTCAAGGAGCAGGGCACCGTCGATGAGATGGGCCTCGGTCGCCTGCGCGATGCGCTTTCCGAAGCCCTGTTTCCTGGAACCTCGACGATTCAAACCCGATTGCGCTACGTGCTGTTCGTGCCCTGGATATATCGGCAGCTCGAAGCGAGGCGCGTCGCCTCTTCCAGCGTTTCGGCGCAGTTGCGGAAAGCGGAGCTCGAGCTTATCGGACCCCTTCTCGACCACGGCACGTCCCAGGGCGTAATCGGCGAGCGCTCGCGTGGCTCTCTCGCTCGGCGACCAAGCTCGGTATACTGGACCGCGCTCATGCGCTGGGGCCTGTTCCTGCATGAGCGGCCCCAGGGTTGGTATCACGACCACTTCACCGCCCTCCTGCACGGCCCCGCCCTGCAAGAGTCTGCGGACGACCCGGGCATTACCCAGACGCGCCAACCGAACTGGCATCCCCGCTTGCCCGATCCTCCGGAAGCGTTTCCCGGCGAGGCGTCCTTTGACTTGACCCAAGAGGAGGCGGTGTTTCTCCAAGGGCGAATCGAGGAGCGCTGCGCCGGCACGCTGCTGGCCTGGCTTGCGCGAGAAGGATTGGACGCTCCACCGGACGGTTGCTTCTGGGACGACAGCGCCGCAGCGCACGCCCCTGGCGGGCTCAGGGATACGATGGAACTCGCCCGCCGGTTCTCCCTCCACGTCGAGGGCATGCCGCTCCTCTACAACCTGCTGCTCGCCGAGCGCCGGCACTCGGAACATGGCGGCGATGAGGCACTCATCGACCGGTACAGGCAAGACATCGGCGAATGGGCTGCCAGGGAGGCCGTTGAACATATCTTCGATCCGGCCGAGCTATGGAGGTTTGCCGCCTCCCGCAAGGTCCAGGTTCCTCGTTTGCAGCGGAATTTCGTTGAAGCATGGACATCGCGACTCTCGGATTTCGGCCCCGCCGCGATCGCCGACGACCAGCCTTTGCGAAGCTTGATCGAGAGTCGCGAACGACAGCTCAAGGGGCCGCGGGCACGCCTGCACAATCCGGCCCGTCTCCTGGACTGGAGCGGCGAGGTCGGAGTCGGCCGGATGAACTTCCGGTGGCACCGGGTTCATCAGATGCTGCTCGACCTTCACGGAGGGCTCGCGGCCTGATGCTTTCGCCCGACTCCAGGACCGTCGCCTTCGACCTGCTCCGCCCGCCCGCAGGCCATGAACTCGACTTCGCGCTGCTGACGACTTACACGCTCGACCTGGAGGCGCTGCTCGCGCTGCCCTTGGGGCTTGTCGCGCGGTCGGATAACGGGCTCGAGGACCTGCTTGCGGATCCGCTACTCCTATTGGAGGCCTTGCGCCGCGCCGGTGAACGAATTCACGTCTTCGTGGATCGGGCCGGCATCGCCGTTCCGCGCACGAGACGTGAGCTCTATGCGCTGCTGGAACCGAGCGTTCATCCGGTGCGCGCGCCGGGCGGCGGGGCGTTCCATCCCAAGGTATGGGTGCTGCGCTTCGTGTCCGAAAACGGAGCGCCTTTGATACGCATCGCGGTCCTGTCGCGGAACCTCACTTTCGACCGTTCCTGGGACATGGCGTTCGCAACCGAGGCTTCTCCCAACCGCAGGCAACGGAGTGCCGGGAGTCGCCCTCTCGCCGAGTTCGTCCGAGGTCTTCCGAAACTCTGCGCTGAACCACCGAACCCTTCCGTACTCGACGAGATACAGGCGCTGGCCGACGAGGTCTCACGCACCCGTTTCCCGGGCCCCGACGGGTTTTTCGACGACCCTGTCGAGTTCCATGTCCTCGGCATGGGCGGGCAGCGGGCTACTCGCAAGCCCTGGCAGCCGATGTCCGGCGGATACGACATTCTGGCCGTCGCTCCGTTCATCGGAAGCACGGCCCTGGATGCGGTGGCCGGGATGGGCACCGGCGAACGGATTCTCGTGAGCACACGCGAGCAGTTGGACAGGCTGTCTGACAACGCGTTGGCCAGCTGGACCCGGGTCTTCACGCTGTCGGACGCCGCTCTCGACGAGTCCGAGGACGAAGATGCCGGCAGGCCGTCCGGACTGCACGCCAAGTTCATCGCGGTCGAGCACGGCTGGGACGTCACCTGGTTCGTCGGGTCCGCAAACCTGACCCATTCGGCGTTCTCCGGCACGAACGTCGAGGTCATGGCTGCCCTGAGCGCTCGCAAGGGTCGCCGCAATGGCAACAGCGGATATGGGATCGGGCGCTTCCTGGAGTCCGGGTTCGAGAAGCTCTGCCTGCGATATGAACGCGGCGAGCCCGAGACCGAGGCGCCGGAGATGGAAGAGGCGCTGGAACGACTGGAGGCTGCGCGGGACGCGCTTCTCGATGCCGACCTCAGGGTCGTCTGCTCTCCATCTGGCGAGAATTGGACGTGGAAGCTGGAAGGCGTCTTCTCCCTCCCGCACACGGACGTGGAGGTCAAGGCCTGGCCGATTTCTCTCGGGGAAGAACAGGCGCTCCTGCTCAAGCTCCCCGTGACCTGGACCCTCCCGATCCAATGGCTCACCAGGCTGGTTGCCTTCCGTCTGCATGTTCCCGTGCCGGGCGTTGACGACATTGGATTGACGCTCAGCCTGCCCGTCGAAGGCATGCCCGAGGACCGCATGCACCATGTGCTCAGGAGCCTGATCGGCGATTCCGCACGCTTCATGGCCTTCATCCGCGCGTTGCTGGGCGGCCTCGACGGAATGGTCGAGTGGGCGCAACGCGGCGACGCCAACGGCGGCGGCGCGTCCTGGGCGGACGTGCCAGGCGACGAGACCCTTCTGGAGGGGCTCGTTCGCGCCGCCTCTCGCGATCCCGGACGCCTGGAACCGGTGCGCCGCCTGATAGAGGACTTCCGCGGCACCGCGGAAGGTCGCCGCATCGTTCCCGACGACTTCCTCGAGCTCTGGAGCGCGGTGGAAGAGGTGTTGCGCGAGGACGGGCGCTCATGATCCGGCCTCTCCCCCAGGAGATCCTGAAACCGCTGAAGCCGTTCCAGCGCCGCACCGTCGACCACGCTTTCCGCCGCCTGTTCCTGGATGCGGACAGTACGTCCCGCTTCCTCGTCGCCGACGAGGTGGGGCTGGGGAAGACGCTGGTTGCGCGCGGGATCATCGCCAGAGCCATCGATCACCTCTGGGAAGACGTGGACCGGATCGACGTCGTCTACATCTGCAGCAACGCCGGCATCGCCCGTGCCAATCTCCCAAAGCTCCAGATCGGGGGCGCCAGCGAGCGATCGTTCGCGCTGGCAACCCGTCTCACCATGCTCGCCACCGAGCTGGCGGCCGCAGACGACGGGTCGAGTTTCATGGAAAACAAGCTGAACTTCGTCAGCTTCACGCCGGGCACGTCGTTCGAGATGGGCCATTCCGGCGGCCGGCGCAGGGAGCGGGAGGTCCTGTTTCACCTCCTGGCTCCGCACGTTGACCGTCTGACACCCTTGATGAACCTCTTGCAGGGGTGGGTGACCAAGAAGGATGGCTGGCGTAGCGGGCTCGAATCGGAACTGCCCATCGAGCCCACAATTCGACGGGATTTCGATGAGGAATTCGAGAAGCGGGACGACCTGCAGCTCAAGCTGCAGGACCTCCTCGACAACTCGTTCCATCGCTACCGGCGCCACTGGCCGGACGAGGCCAGATGGGGACGCGATGAGCTGGTCGGCGAATTGCGGCGGTTGCTGGCCGCCGTGTGCATCCGCGCCCTGGAGCCGGACCTGGTCATTCTGGACGAGTTCCAGCGATTCAAGCCCTTGATCGAGACCCGGGAAGACCGTCGCAGTCCGGCCGCCGAACTCGCCCAATCCCTGTTCCAGACCAAGGCGCATGACGGCCGCCCCGTTCCCACGCTTCTTCTCTCGGCGACGCCGTACAAGCTCTACACGACTGACGCCGAGATCGAGCAGGAGGACCACTACGAGGACTTCCTGGCCACGACACGGTTCCTGTTCGGCGGCCGGGAAAACCGCGTTGAGGCGCTGGCAAGCGGTCTCGCCCGGTTTGCCAATGCCCTCAAGCGGGCAACCCCGGACGACAGCGGTTCGCTCCAGGCGGCCGCCGACGCAAAGACGGGCGTCGAGAATGCTCTTCGTACGGTGATGGCCAGGACCGAGAGGGTAGGCGCCAGCGACGAGCGCGACGCCATGCTGAGAGAGCCCGGTGTAAGGCTGTCGCTCAAACCGGCCGACGTGCGCCAGTACCTCGCGGCCGACGCGCTGTTCGAAGCCGTCGGCGACCGGGACCCGATGCCGTTCTGGAAGTCGGCACCCTATCTGGTGCATTTCATGCGCGGCTACAAGTTCAACGAGCGGCTCGATGAGACGATCGAGCTGTCCCCTTCCAAGGTCACCTCGGTATTGGGATCGCATCGGAGCTCTTTCCTGTCCGCCGAGAGCCTGCACCAGTGGTCTGAAATAGACCCCGCGCACCCGAAGATGCGGGAGATGGTGAGCGATCAACTCGACCGGGGCGTCTGGCGTTTGCTGTGGGTCCCGCCGACTCTGCCCTACTGGCCGCTCGAAGGTCCTTTCCACGACAAGGCAGGGGTCACCAAGACACTGCTGTTCTCCGCCTGGAACGTCGTGCCCGACGTCGTCAGCGCCGTCCTCAGCTACGAGGCCGAGCGACGCATGACGGGAGGCCGAATCCGCGCCTACATGGAACCGGCGAGGCAGCAGGTTCCCTTGCTGCGCCTCACCCAGTCCGCGGCCCGCGTCCGGTCTCGCCATCGTCTTCTGCTCCTTCTTCTGCCATGCCTGCCGCTCGCCGACGGGACCCATCCCCTGAACGCCCCGCCCGGGCAGGACCGGCGCAAATGGGTTCGTGAGGCGGTGGAGACCCTGCTGTCCGCTCCCGGCCTCCCGGACCCGCAGGACGGGCCGGTCGACGACCGCTGGGAATGGGCGGCGCCGCTGCTTCTCGATCCCGAGTTGCGGACCTTCCTGGAGGCATGGCGGGACGGAGACATTCCGGCGATCGAAGGCGACGAGTCCCTGCCACGACCGAATCCGGAATTGTTCGGCGCCTATGTCGACGACCTCCTCGACCTGGAGCTCGACCGTCTCGGCCGTCGTCCGCCCGGCCTTGTCGATCTCCTGACGGAGGTCGCTCTGGGCGCCCCAGCGATTCTGGCCCTGCGCAGCCTCGATGCCACGCCCGCCCTGGCGGCCGACACTCGCCGTCGGCTGGCCGTCACCGTCGCCGATGCATTCTGGAGCCTTTTCAACCAGCCCGCGGTGATTTCGCTTCTGCGCCAGCTGTCGGCCGGGAAGAAGGCTGCGCGCGACGACACGGCCTATTGGCGGCTGGTCCTGGAATATTGCCGCCAGGGAAATCTCCAGGCCGTGCTCGACGAGCAATGGCACCTCCTGTGGGAGCAGCACGCCTGGTCCGAATCCGCCGACGCAGCCGAGGTCGCTACGGAATGCGTCAAGACGCTTGCCAGCGTGGTGCAACCCGTGAGGTCTCGGGTGCACGGCCGGTTTCTCGAAGCCCGCGAGACGGATGAGGTCGACCCGGAGGAAATCCGTATCCGCACCGTGTTCGCCCTTCGCTTCGGCCATCTGCGCGCGGAGAACGACGAGAACATCAGCGAGGACATGGTTCGCGCCGCGTTCAACAGCCCGTTCCGGCCCCTGGTGCTCACCAGCACCTCCATAGGACAGGAGGGGCTGGATTTTCATCCCTGGTGCCATCGCCTGGTGCACTGGAACCTGCCTGGCAATCCGGTCGATCTCGAACAGCGCGAGGGCCGGGTGCACCGCTACAAGGGCCATGCCGTCCGGCCCAACGTCGCTGTCGTTCACGGCGAGGCCGCGCTTGAGTCGTGGCAACCCGGCGACGACCTTTGGACGTTGATATTCCAACGCGCGGATCGGGCAGCCCGCGAGGCTGGCGACTCCGATCTGGTTCCCCACTGGATCGCTTCCGGAAATTGCAGGGTGGAGCGCCACGTGCCGCTGCTGCCCTATGCGAGGGAGGTCGAGGCGTTCGGGCGCCTAAAGCGCCAGCTTGCAGCCTATCGCGTCGTCTTCGGCCAGCCGCGACAGCAGGAACTCATTGCTCTACTCGATCGGGCCGATTTCTCCATCGATCAGCTGCGAGAGCTGACAATCGATCTGTCTCCGCCCGACGCGGAAATCGGCCCTTCAATCCGGGCTTGACCTAAACTCACCGCGGGAATTGTCTCCACGAACGATATCCTTGCGGTGGATCGGTCGCGTGTGCACCGGCTTCATCCTCGCAGTTGCGGTCTCGCGTCGGGGTCTTGTTCAGTCCATTCCCATTCCGGCCCTTTCAAGACTCGGGGCGTACCGTGTCCCTTTGCCAACGGATTACCTATGCCTGCGACGCGGCCAAGGAATCGACTATCCACCCCGGCTGAATGGGCGTGTGGTTCACCCTTATGCCGAAAGGCCAAAGGGCATCGGTCACGGCGTTGGCGATCGCCGCCGGCGGGTTCACCGCGCCGCCTTCGCCCATGCCCTTGAACCCGCCGATGCTGTTGGGCGACGGGCTTTCCCGATGATGGATTTCGATCCTCGGCATGCTGCCGGCATCGGGGATCATGTAGTCGGCGAAGTTCACCGCACGCGGGTGGCCCTCTTCGTCGTAGACGGCATGTTCGTAGAGCGCCTGGCCGATGCCCTGCGCGATACCGCCGTGCAGCTGGCCTTCGACGATCGTCGGATTGACCACCGTGCCGCAGTCCTCGATCACGATGTAGCGGAGGATGTCGACGGCGCCGGTCCGCAGATTGACCTCGACCACGGCCGCGTGCAGCGCGTTTGAGAAGGTCCCGGGGTCGGGGGCACGATAGCGGCGTGTCGCCTCGAGGCCGGGGTCGATGTCATCGGGCAAGCGGTTGGCTCGGTGGTTGGCGATGCGGGCTATCTCCTCCAGTGTCATGGCAGTCGCGGCGTCCTCGCGGAGCGCGATGGCGCCGTCCCGGTATGCCATCGCGTCCGGCTCGACTTCCAGAATGTGCGCGGCGATCCGGACGGCCTTCGCCATCACGTCTCGGCTGGCAAGGATCGCCGCACCGCCGCCATAGACCAGGCTGCGGCTCGCCCAGGTTCCGAGCCCATACGGAGCGACGGAGGTGTCGCCGAAGCGGACCTTCACCCGCTCCAGAGGAATGCCGAACTCGTCGGCGATCACCTGGGCGAAGGTGGTCTCGTGGCCCTGCCCCTGGCTGTGGGTACCCATGATCGCCGTGATCGTGCCGTCGGGCTCGACCCGGACGCAGGCGGACTCCATCCCCAGCACCATGTCGATGCCCTTTCTGGAGACCTCATCCGGTCCCAGCGCGGTGTGCTCGACGATGGCGGCAAAGCCGACGCCCCGATAGACGCCGCCCGCGCGCAGACGCTCATGCTCCTCGCGTAGCATCGTCAGATCCAAGATCTGCTCCATCTGATCGAGAGTTTCGGCCGAGCTGCCGCTCTCGAAACACAGCCCGGCCGGGGTGGTGTAGGGGTAGTCGCGCACGACATTGCGCCGCCGCACTTCGAGCGGATCAAGGTCCAGCCGATGAGCGATCTCGTCCATCATGCGCTCGATGGCGAAACACGCCGCCACCCGCCCGACCCCGCGATAGGGACCCATCGGCGCCTTGTTGGTGGCGACGGCGTAGACGTCGCGCTCGTAGTTCGGGATGTCATACGGCCCGGTCACGTTCTCCGACGCCTGACCCGAGTCAAGCCCGGCCGACATCGGCCAGATCGGAAACGCACCGTTGCTGGCCTTTATCGTCACCCGAACACCGCGCACCCGCCCGTCAGCATCGACGGCGGCCGCGATCCGGTGCACTTGCTCGCGGCCCTGCATCGTCGTCATCAGGTCCTCGCGCCGGTCGCAGCTCCAGCAGACCGGCTTGCCGACCAGACGCGACACCGCGCAGGTCACCAGGTCCTCGGGGTAGACGGTCAGCTTGCCGCCGAACCCGCCCCCCACGTCCGGTGAGACGACGCGAATGCGGGATTCGGGGAGGTCGAGGAATTCCGCGAGGCCGGTGCGGAAGAGATGCGGCGCCTGGTGCGATACCGTCACCGCCAGCTCTTCGTAGAGCTCGTCCCACTCGGCGATGACGATACGGTTTTCCAGCGGCGCCTGGGCGCAACGGCCGTTTCTAATCTCCAGTTCGACGAGGTGATCCGCCGCCACGAACGCCCCGTCCACATCCCCCTCGGTGAGGGTGAAATGGTTGAAGAGATTGTCGGGCACGGAGGGATGGATCGTTGCCGAGTCGGGCTCGGAAGCCCGGTCAACATCGAGCACCGGCGGCAGGGGTTCGTATTCCGCGACGATCGCCTCGACCCCGTCCTCGGCCTCGTAGCGCGTTCGCGCGACGACCGCGGCTAAGGGTTGGCCGACGAAGCACACCTTGTCCCGACCGAGAACCGGGTAGTCGCAGCCCTGGTAGCCGGGCATGGTCACTTCGACCGAAATGGGCCGGACCAGCCGCGAGATGTCCTCGGCAGCGAAAACGCCCATCACACCGGGAACGTCGCGCGCGGGCTCGACGGCGACGTCCACGATGTTGGCGTGCGGCACGTCGCTGCGGAAAAAGGCGACATGCAGCATCCCGGGCGGTTGCGCGTCGCCCGTGTACCGGCCCCGGCCGCGCAGGAACTTGGGGTCTTCGCGGCGACGCACGCGGGCGCCGATCAGCTTGTTCGGGCGGACGGTCATCGGCGATCCGCAGTCTCACAGGGCCGCGTGCTGGGGAGTCTCGGGTCGCGTTGGGCCATGATGGCTCCGTCAGGTCACCGATTGGGCGGCACCGACATTGCGCCCCAGCGCCCGCGGCATCTTCGCGAACCGGGCGCCCGCTATCAACATGATCAGCACCACCAGCCAGGGCAGCATCGCAAGCAGCTGCACCGGGAAATCCACTTGGCTGCCGAGGCGGAGTCGGAGCGCATCCGAGAGCCCGATCGCCAGCGCGGCAAGCACGGTCCAACCGACGCTCCAGCGGCCCAGTATGACGATGGCGATCGCGACGAAGCCCCGCCCCCCGGTGACGCCCGGGCTGAACGAGCCCAGCGCGCCGACGGTCAATGCCGCGCCGCCCAAGCCGGCGAGAGCGCCGCAGGCGAGCGTCGCCTTGGTCCGGACCCAGCGCGCCGCGATCCCCTTGGAGAGCGCGACCTCGGGATCGTGCCCGCACGCGGACACGGACAACCCGAAGCGGGTCCGGTGCATCCACGCCCAGACCAGCAGGCAGAGCGCGACGACGCCGTAGTAGAACCCGTTTTGCGAGAAGAACGCGCCGCCGATGACCGGCAAGTCGCTCAGCCCGGGGAGCGACAGGCGGTCGAGCGCGGGCGTGACCACCAGGGTCGTCGTGTGTTGCTGGTAGAGGAACGCGACCAACCCCGGCACCATGATGAAGAGCGCGAAGCCGACGAGGATCTGGTTGACCTGGCCCCAGATCGCGACGCCCGCCATCACCGCGGAAACGGCGGCACCGGCCAGCACGGCGGCGAGCGCCGCCAGCCAGGGGTCGCCGGTTCCCGCCATGACGACGAAACCGGCATAGGCGCCCGCCGCCATCTTGCCTTCGAGACCGATATTGATCACGCCGGCGCGTTCGGCGATCAGCTCGCCCAGCGCAACCAGAAGCAGCGGCACGGTCAGCCTCACCCCGGCTTCGAGCATGCTTTCGAAGAACATCAGGCTTCTCGGCTCGCTCTCGTGAAGCGGCCCGAGCGGGCGGCCAGCAGCAGGAGAATGAGCCCGACCAGCGCGCTGATGATCTCGGGCGAGATGTTCGCGCCGATCTGGAGCGATTCGCCGCCCCGCAGCAGGGCGGCAAAGACCAGCCCGGAGAAGAAGATGCCGACCGGGTGCAGCACCCCCAGCAATGCGGCGAAGAGGCCCATATAGCCCATCGGACCGGCGACCGTGTCGTAGAGCCGGTGATCGACACCCGCGACCTGCATCCACCCGGCGATTCCGGCAGCGGCGCCACCGACGCACATCGTCCAGACGATCAGCCGCTTGCCGCTGACCCCCGCCTGCCGCGCGAGGTCCGGTCCCGCACCGAACAGCCGCAAGCGGTAGCCGAGCGGGCTTCGCTGCACCAGCCAGAGCCCGACGATGGCGGCCATGACGACAAAAAGGCCCGCATGCGCCCGCGTTCCTTCGATGACGACGGGGAGCCAAGCCTCCTTCGGCAGCGGGTCCGACTGGGCGATGTTGGACCGGTAGCCGTGCAGCGGGCCGGTCAGCAGGTATTGCAGCAGGTAGAGCGCGAGGAAATTGAACACCAGCGTCGACAGGATCTCGTTCACCCGAAAATAGGCGCGCAGCAAGCCCGGCCCGAGCGCCCACAGGGCACCGCCGGCCGCCGCGGCGACGAACGTCACTGGTATCGATACGGCTGGCGGCGCCCCACCCAAGGTGAAACCGGCGAGCGTCGCGAACAGGGCGCCGAGACCGATCTGCCCGGGCGCGCCGATGTTGAACAGCCCGATGCGGAGCGACGGCACGAGCCCGAGTGCGATCAGCGTGACGGGCGCGAACCGGATCAACGTCTCGCCGAAGCTGACCCAGCTTCCGAACGAGCCGCGATACATCGCGCGGAAGGCGACAAGGGGGTCGGCGTTGCCGAGCGCGAACAACCCGGCGCTGATCGCGACGATCGCGACGACGGCCGCGGCGAGGCTGAGCGCCAGCCGGGCGGGATTGGATAATCCGGCCGAGGACTTCACCGTCCCGCCTCTCCCAGCAGCGCGCCCACCTCCTGCGCGGTGGTGCGCCGGGGGTCGACATCGCCCACGAAGCGGCCGTCGGAAATCACCAGGACCCGGTCGGCGATGTCGAAGAGGTCTTCGAGGTCCGGGCTGATCAGAACCACGCCGCTTCCACCATCCCGCGCCGCGAGCAGACGTTGACGAACGTCGCCCGTAGCGCCGATGTCGAGGCCGCGATAGGGGTTGTGGGCGACGATCAAGTCCGGCCGCCGCTCCAGCTCCCGCGCGACCACCAGCCTCTGTTGGTTGCCCCCGGAGAGGGAAGAGACACTTGAGTCCATGGACGCGGCCTGGACGGCGCCCGCGGAGACGATTCGGGCGACGAATTCGCCGACCAGGGTGGGGGCGAGTTGGCCGCTTCGCCTCAGCGACGGGTCGCGATGCCGGTGGACGATGGCGTTGTCGGCGACCGAGAGAGTCGGCGCGAGTGCGTCTATGGATCGATCCTCGGGGATGTATGCGACAGTCGGAGGACGCAAGACGATGTCGCCGGCCTCCGGTTCGATCAGGCCGCAGAGCAGTTCCGCAAGAACTTCCTGGCCGTTCCCCGAAATGCCGGCGATCCCGACGACTTCGTGCGCGCGCACCTCAAGATCGATATCGAACAGGCTGCGACCCGTCTCCGAGGCTGCTACGCCAACCCCCTTCAGAGCGAGCACCGGGTTTCCGGGATCCAGGCGAGACACTTCCGATTGTTTCGGGAGTTGCCCGATCATCGCCTGGGTGAGATCGTCGGCGTCCAGAGCCTCGCCCGCGAATTCCGTGACAACCCGCCCCCGGCGCATGACCGTGACGCGGTCGGCAAACGCCATCACTTCGGGCAGCTTATGCGTGATGTAGACAACACTCCTGCCCTGACCGGTCAGCTGGCGGAGCACGCGTTCGAGAACCGCCACCTCCGCGCTGCCGAGCGCAGCGGTCGGCTCGTCTAGGACGAGAACGTCGGCACCGGTCGCCAGCGCGATCAGGATTTCGAGCCTCTGGCGCTCGCCGACCGTCAGTTCGGAGATGGGGCAGTCCAAATCGACGTCGAGTTCCAGCTCCGCGCCGGTTCGCTGGAGTTTGCGGCGGGCTCTGTCCACGTGAAGCCAGGCGCCGAGCCGGGGATGGCCGAGCAGGTAGTTCTCGACGCCGCCGATTTCCTCGATCAGGCCGAAATGCTGCTGCACGAACCCAATGCCGCGCCGGGCGCCGTCCATCCGGCCGCGTAGCTGGACGGTTTCGCCGTCGATCTCGATGGCGCCGGCGTCCGGACGGAGAATGCCGGCCAGCATGCGCATCAAGGTGGTCTTGCCCGCCCCGTTCTCTCCGAGTAGCGCGTGAATTTCACCCGCGCGGATGTCGAGGTCGGCATCGAGCACCGCCTGCGTGGCTCCGAACGCCTTGGAGATGCCACGCAGGCGGGCGCGAATTCTCGCACTGCCGGACTCGTGGGAGGCGTCGTCAGATCCGGGCTGCCTCGACGACGCCTCCATGCCGGTCAAGCTGCTCGGGCCAGGCAATCACGGGCAGCAGGGGTGGGCCTTGCTCTTCGGCAGCTCGATCTTCCCCAGCTTGAGGTCGGCCACCACCTTGAGGTATCCGGCCTGCACCTCCGCGGGCACGACCTTGGCCGAGGCGCCCTCGAACGGTTGCGGCGTGAGGCCGCCGTTCTGGAAGGTTGCATCGAAGGTCGTCGCCGACAGCTTGCCGCTCCTCGCCTGCTTGACGAACTCGTTCAGCATGACCGTCCAGTCGACCACCGCTGACGCCGCGGCGTAGTTGGGGGAATAGCGACGCGCGTCGCTCGCCCAGCCGGCGCAGGGGATCTTCGCTTGCTCGCAAAGCTGGAAGCCGCCGAGCGAGTCCTGGGTGGCCGATGCCGGGAACAGCGTGTCCGCACCGCGATCGACCACGCCCTGCGCCTGTTCCCTTGTCGCCTGCTGGTCCACGAAGCTGTTGCTGTAGGCCGCCAGCACCTGGGCGTCGCTCCGTGCCGCCTTGGCTCCGAGCTCGCATCCGAGCTGGAGCTCGGTGGCATAGGGGATCGGCATGGCGCCGACGAACCCGATCTTGCCGGACTTCGACAGCTTGGCCAGCAGCCAGCAATTGGAGTAACCGATCTGGAGGTAGCTCGCGGTCGCGATGGTCAGGTTCGGCTGGACCGGCGGATCGAAGCTGCTGACCGACATGGGGATCGCCTTGAACTCGCCGGCCAGCTTGTGAGCGACGTCGTTCAGCGCGAAGCTGTGCATCACCATGACCTTGTGGCCGTCGGCCAGGAGTTGCCTCGCAATCGGTTCCGCGGAGGTGGGATCGAAGGCCTTGAAGGACTGGGAAAAGGAAACTCCCTTGTCTTCCTTCTTCAGCTTTTCCGCCGAGTCGAATATCGCCGCGCTCCAAGGCTGCTCGGCGGGCCGGGCTTCCATGATCAGCCCGATCTTGATGTCCTGGGCAACTGCCGCTCCGGAAAACCCGAGGATCGCGCCAGCGAGCGCGATACCCGCTAACCGCAAGCATGAATGTGCTTTCATCTCTTCCTCCCTGCGTTGGCGCGCGGGATCGTGCTTCGATGATTGCGTGGGGCCGTCTTCTCCCGCATGCCGCTTCGAGAAGAGAAATTATGCAAATCGAGCGGCTTGTGTAAAATCATGCTGCGTCATTCGGCGACGACTCTTCTCCGAGGTTCCGATGCGTTGCGGCGCCGCCATGGAGGCCACGCCGCCCCGGTGCCCGACTTCAATTGGCCCGTCCCCTACCGCCTCATCCCGATCGGCGTCATGATGGTCCCGGGCATCGTGCGATCGCTCGCATCCCGTTTCTCCGGCCAGGGTTCCGGCGGCGGCAACCCCGCGGCCGTCAGCGGCGGAAGGCATCGGCAGAACCATCATGGCTCTTGAAGTCGTAAAGGCGTTCACCCTGGAGCATGTCCGGTGGCTCACGCCTCTCGAGGAGCATGCCGTGCGCGTGGTCAAGGGCGCGGCGATCGGGAAGGGGGAAGCAACGGCGGAAACACTCAGGATCTACGACCTCGTAACCGAGGCCGTCCGCGAGGCGGATTGCTGGCTCCTGTGCGATTGCCTGCCCGAAGGGTCGGAGCAGCCGGTCATCGTGCCCGCCCGGGGGCCCAACCGCATACGTCTCGGCAACCGGCCCGACGCTCCGCTGCCGCATGACGGAGACTGCGTCTTCCGCCTGCGCGGGACCTCGCGGGGCGGCACCCGGTACTGGTTCAACCCGTTGACGGGGGACGGGCAGGGCGGGGATCCGGGAGGGCCGGTCCCGCAGCGCGACGGCGGGAGCCGGCCGCGCCGGCCGGTCCCGGAAGTCGCCTACCTGCTCAAGTGCTTCATCCGGGAGGCGCGGCTGCACACGCTGGCGGGGGCGGAGCGGTTCGCGTCGCCGGCGGACGCGCTCGCGGAACTCGGGCGCGCTGCCGCGGCGTTCCCGGTCGCGCCGGGCATTCAGGCGGCGGAGGTGCTGTTCACCGACCCCGCGGGCTGGCATTCGGGCGAAGTCCGGGAAAGGCTCGACGTGGTCGCGCGAAGCTGGCCCAGGGGTCCGCCGCGCTGCGGCTTCCTCTGCTGGATCGCGTACGATTTGGAGGGCCACGACATCAACCGCGAGACCCCCGGCGCGGGTCACGTCAGGGTGGCGTCACCCGTGGTCTCCCCGGTCATCCACGACAGGAGAGTAGAGGGGCCCTTTCTCTTCCTGGGGGTGGTGGCGCCGTCCGGCGACCGGCAGGGGTGGGAATGCCGGATGGCCTATGCGCAACCCATCGCCGCGCCGGAACTGCCGATCCCGGTCGAGTCGGGCTACGAGCGCCAGGCGCTCCTGTCCCTTCCGCAACTGGTCCGGGACTTGCGGAACGACAGGGAGCTTCAAGAGGCGCTGGGCGGGTCCGTCGAGGTTGAGCTCCAGAAGCCGCTCTTCCCGGTGCGAGTGCGCGAAGGCCTCTGCCTGCCGGACGTCCTTCTCACCGTCACCCGCCCGGGCGGCTCCGGTCACGGTCCCGACGATCCGGACCCCGGTTCCCCCGACGGCCCGTTCGACGACAGCGCCAGGGCGCGCTACGTGATCGAGGTGATGGGGCTCGACGACGCGGACTACGAGAGGAAGAAGGAAGAGACCCACCGCCGGATGGAGCGGCTCGGCCGGGTGATCCGTCTCGAGGGGAAGCGGTTCGGGTCCGACAGCAACGGCCTGGAGCGGCAGCTCGACAGGATTACCGGGCGGATCGTCAAGGATCTCATCCGGCGCTGGACGGGACGATGACAGGTTCGGCTTGCCGTGCCCGGCGATCCACCCGCGCGGCCGCACCGGAATAGGACGGCCCCGAGGCATCTACGGGTGCCTGATGGCCTGGTGCAGGCCCTGCTGGAGCAGGATGGCCCGACTTCGCTCGAGCTCGATCTTCTGGGCGTTCGCCTCGGACCAGCGCTCGTCGTCGTCGTCCCAGAATGCGCGCCACCCCGCGAACGCGGCGATCTCGTCGAACGCAAGGTCGATCTCCCGGCAGGTCTCGCCGTCCGAACGCCAGCGCTCGCGAAGATTGTAGCGGTCCTCGGACTCGGTCTCCCCCGCCGTTCTTGAGATTACCTCCATCTCGATCCAGACGACCGCCGGGCGGGTTGCGCGCGGCCGCTTCGGCGCCGCCGGGTCCGGTCCCGCCACCTCGGTCCGCCACAACCGGTCGCCGACGGCGATGTCCTTCCCGCTCGGGAAGGGGAACCCCGCCGGCGGCGCGGGGAACTGGCGCGCCAGCTCCGCTTCGCGAACCCTCTCGTCGCGCCATTCCGCCCGATGGACGCCGCTTCCCGCGAGATCCAGCGCCGACATCCGTTCCACCCTCTTCCCCGGATCGCGCCCGTGCGGCGCGCGGACCCATTCGATCTCCAGCTCGTCGCCGGGAACGCATCCGCCGGTCCATCCGGGGCGGCGCACCACGGCCTCGCGTTTCGGCACCCCCTCGGATAACCGCAGCCCGATCCTGTCGCCGGCGAGCAGCGGTTCCCTGCCCCACCAGGGTTCGGTGAATACGCGCTCCGCGCCGGGATCGCCAAGCCGCGCCAGCTCCGCGCCCACCATCTCCGCGATGCGGCCTTCCTCCATATCGGGAATGGCCTCGCGCTCGCGCGCCCGCCGGAGCCCGTCGACGATAGCATCGAGCATGCCGGGCCGGAGCCGCCGGTACTCGTCAAGGCGCTCGTCCCCCAACGCCCAGCGGGCATCCTCCGCGAAGCGCAGGTTCCGGTCCCGCCAGGCCGCCCATTCCGACAGCAGGGAGCGGGGAACGTTCTCGCGCGCGGCGCGCTCCTCGAGCTCGCGGTATCGCTCGTCCAGCTCTTCGGCTTCCCGGAACAGGCGTTCGATTTCCAGCCATTCCATCGAGAGGGCGGCGTGGGCCTCGAGTTCGGCCCGCAGCCGGCGCCGGGCCGCCTCTTCGAGCCCATCCTCGTTTGCGAGCCGCTCCGCCCGGGCGATGGCCCCGCCATACCCCGCGTCATCGACGGGCGCGATGCCGCGCGCGAACGCATCGCGCCTGGTTTCCCGGATCCGGCCGGTCACCGAGACGAAGCGGTCGAGCAGGCGGTGCCGGTTCAGACGTTCCAGCCCGGCATCGAGCGCTTCCCTGCTCTTGGGTATCCGGTTGAGATGGGGGCCGTAGATGTCTTCCTTCCGGTGGATCCTTCTCCCGGTTCTCAACGCTGTCCGCTCGCGGTCGGAGAGGGGCCGGTAACCGGGCAGGTCGACCATCGAGACCCCCGGGTCCCGCCGTGCGCGCCGTGCCGCCTCCTCCCGCAGCGTATTCCACCACCGCCGATGTTCCCCGGCGCCCTGGAGGAAGCCTTCGACGGCACGGCGCTCATTGCGGCGGTCGCTGTCGTATTCCAGGGTCCGTTCGGCCGCTTCCGCGGCCGCCTCCGGCAATCCCGGCCTCGCGGCAAGCGCGCGGGCCCGGTCCACGAACGCGCTCCAGCCCTCGATATAGAAGGGAATGGTGTTCCGGGCCGACACCTCTTCGACGATCGACCCGCGCATGGCGAACCACCGCGCCCAGGCCTCGTCGTGGCCGCGGAGTTCCTCGAGCCGGACAATGTCTGCTGCGATTTCCTCCATTTTGTCCGACGGCGGGTCGCGGCGGAGTTGCGCTAAGGCCGTATCGCCGCCCATGGCCCGCCAGCGCGCGCCCAGCGCCTCGCAGCGCTCCGACCAGCCGGCATGCTCCTCCAGCACCGTGGGCGGCGCGAACCCGGAACGGTGCGCCAGGCGGGCGCGCGCCTCCAGGTCCCGGCGCTCCTCCAGGAGCCGGACCGCCTCGTCGCGGATCGCCCGCCGCACGGGTTCGAGCCGCCGCGCGTCGTCCAGCGCGCGCGTCCGTTCGAGCGCCCGGGTCGCGCTCTCCAGCCCGGCAAGCCCCCCGGGCATGGCCTGGAGATGGCGCGCGGCGTCGACGTCCCCGCCCCGGGGGTCGGCGCCGGATTCCGCGAGCCGATGGCTCTCCTCCAGCAGCGCCGTCCCTTCCTCGCGCCAGGCGGCGTGGCGCGGGAGCTCGTCCACCGCGCACCCCCGCGCCCTGGCCGCCCAGCCCAGCTCCGGCCAGCGCCGCCGGCTCTCCTGGATCTTCCGGGTGAGCGCCTTGACCTGCCGGTCGCGGGCGAGGTGCCCCTCGTGCTCGGCCAGCATGCGCTCGACGAAGCGCCGCATGTCGGGCGGCAGGTCCTCGATCTCCGACAGCGCCGCCGCCCGCGCCATCGTCTCCCGGTAGCCGGGAAGGAAGAAGGGGAGGGTGTTCGTATGCTCGCTGCGTCGCCGGAGCGCCCGCCAGTCTTGGGCGAGCTCCGCGAACACCTCGGGGTCCACGGCGGGGATCAACGCCGGGTCGATGCCGAGCGCCTCCAGCGCGGCCTCCTCGACCCCCTCCCGCGCTTCCAGCAACTCGACCAGCGCCTCGCGGTCGTCGGTCAGCAGCAGGAAGTCGTCGCTCACCCGGCTGAGCTCGACATGGAACAGCTCGCGGTCCGCCGCGCCGGCGTCCAGCACCGCGATCGCGGCTCTTGCGGTGCGGCCCTGCGCGGAATGCACCGTCGAGCAGTAGGCATGGTCGAGATGGCGGAGCTGGGGATCGGCGAGCGCGAGGTTGAACTCGCGGCCGTCTGTGTCGCGGAACCGCACCCGCTGGTAATCGATCCCGACGATCTCCGCTTCGCCGCCGTTGACCAGGTCGGGCGCGCCGGAACGGGGCGCCTTGCGGTTGCGGGTCCAGCGGATCCGGTCGCCGGCCCGGAGCTCGATCCGCTCGGTGTCGCAGATCCGGAGATACCACGCCGCATTGCCCGAGGGGCGGAAGCGGCGCTCCTCCCCGTCCGGATGGGCGAGCACCACCATCCCGTCCTCGATGCCGGTGACGGTGCAGACGTCGTCCCTCCGGCACCCGTAGTGATCGCGGTGGAACGCGGCAATGTCGCCCGGCTGGTAGTTCCCGATGTCGGCGGCCTGGGCCCGGGTCAGACGGCGGTCGACCAGCCGGTCGATCTCGAGCACCCTGCCGTGCAGCACCCCCTCCAGCTCCAGCCCCTCGCGCACCGCCTCGTTGGCCTGGCGGCGGATCGCGTGGGTGGGGGCGAGCAGCAGCGTGTCCACCCTCTCCTCGGGCGGCAGGGCGAGCCAGTACGTCGCCGCCTCGAAGCCGAGCTCTTCCCGGGGCGCCTCGCGAACCCTTTCGCCGAGACCTTCGATCGCCACGCCGGGCTCGCCCTCGCGCGACTGGGCGACGGCCCTGAGCAGTTCCGGGTCCCGCTGGCGCAGCACCTCGGTCATGGCGGCGGTCTTCATCCCCGCCTTCTGCAACAGCCGGAAGGGCTGGCCCGCATCCACCGCCCGCAGCTGCGCCGTGTCGCCCACCAGAGTAACCCGGGCGACCCCGAGACGGTCCGCGATCCCCAGCAGGTCGGCCATGCGCATCGTGTCGATCATCGAGGCCTCGTCGACCGCCAGCACAGATCCCGCGTAGTCCTCGCGCGCGCGGGAAAGCGCCTGCGGGTCCGACAGGTCACCGAAGCGGGTCAGGAAGTATTGCAGGGTGCGGGACGGGATGCCGGCCTCGCGCTGCAGCACCCGCGCGGCGGCGGCCGACGGCGCGAGGCCCTGGATCCTCATGTTCCCCAGCAGCGCCTTCACCTGGCGCAGCATGGTGGTCTTGCCGCTGCCGGCATGGCCCTGCACGCCGATCACCAGATCGTCCGCCATCAGCACCGTGCGGACCGCCTCCTTCTGGCCCTGCGTGAGGTGCGACGCTTCGAGGCGTTCCTCGACTGTCTCCCCGTCGGCGAGCGCCATGCCCGTGCCGCGCCCGGCACGCATCGAAGCCAGCACGCGGCGCTCCGCCTTCACCGCCCATTGCGTGACGAAGGCGCGGTCCATCCCCCGGCGCTCGACCTCGATCAGCTCGCCGCCCCGGACCAGCCGGTCGATCGCCGCGTCGATCTCGCCGATCGTGTAGCGCCCCGGCGCGTGGCCCAGCGCCACCGCGCGGATCTCGGCTTCCGGGATCGCCGTCCGCCGCTCCGCCACATGCGCAACCGCTTGCGCCACGGCCCCCAGGGCGCCCAGCTCGGGTTCCGGCGACAGCTCCGCCGGAGCCGGCGAGCGGACAGGGGCCGTTCCCGACAAGCCCTCCGCCCCGTCGCCCGGCAGCGTCGGCAGCGCCGGCGCGCGCTTCATGCTGCGGATGGCGTTGGCCGGGAGGTCCGGCGGGGGAACGCGGGGAACCGCCACCCGCTCCCAGGTCAGCGGATGGATGGGCCGGGGCGGGGCGATCGCGGCCTGCTCCCGCACCAGCCCGAGCGCCCGCGCCTTCTCCCGCCACGCCGGCACCAGCCGGGCGAGGCCGATATCCTTCTTCCTGCGCCTTGTGTGCAGCGCCGCCATCTGGGCGAGCTCCGGCGTATAGGGAAGGCCGAGCTTCTCCAGCCGCGCCAGGATCTCCCGCCTCCTCCCCGAGAACGCGTCGAGGAACGACCGGTCGTAGCCCGCGAGCTCGAACCCCGGAACCCGTCCGATCAGCCGCGGCGTCACCGCCATGCCGAGCGCCTGAAGCCGCCGGGCGAGCTCGTTCCGGTAATACGCCCCGATCAGCTTCGCGCTCCGGCGTATCCGGGTGGGCTCCACGCTGCGCCATTCGCCCGAGCCGGTCCGCGTCATGTTGGCCAGCACGCAGTGGGTATGGAGCTGCGGGTCCTGGTCGCGGCTGGTCAGGTGCCGGAACCCCGCCACCACCATCCCGTCCGCCTTCACCCGCGGCCGCCGCCGCGTGGTCGGGTCCCAGCCCCTGGTCTCGAGAAGCTCCGCCTCCACCCAGTCGAGGGTTGCCCGAACCGCCTCGTCATGCGCCCGGATCACCCGGCGGTCGCCGATCACCAGCGCCTCCAGCGACACCGACTTCGGCGCCGAGAAGGTGAGGTCCCAGCCCGGCCGGTGCTCGTGCCCGCCCTCCCGCATCCGGCCGAGACGGGTATCGGTGCCCGGAACCCAGCCCGACAGGACTTCCTCGAAGCGCGACGGCCGGACATGCGCGCGCAGGCCCAGGTCCTTCGCCGCCCCGCCGTGCCAGAAGCTCGCCTGGCGGTGCTCGGGATCGTTCCTGGCGTAATAGCCGTCGCGCTCGAAGTACGACACGGCCATGGCGGAGGACCTGAGCTCGAAGACCGTCGCGACCATGCCGCCGGATCCTCAGAGCAGCCGGGGCTCGCGCAATTCCGACTCGTCCGGCTTCGAGCGGCCCGATCGTCTGGCTTTCTTCGGCTCTGGCCGGGCCGGCGCCTCGCGGGCCGGTTTACTGTCAACCGCGGGACCCTCCCGCAGCAGCGCGCGGATCTCCCGCACCCCGTCCAGCAGCTCGCGCTGCTCCTCCGGCGCCAGCGCCGTGAACCCCTTGTCCCCGCCGAGATCCCGTTCCACCAGCCCCTTCACGTAGCGCGCGATCGGCAGGCCGGCGCGGTCCGCCCTGGCGCGCACCTCCTCCCATTCGGCGTTCCTCGCCGAGATCGAGAGGTGGTCGCTGCCCTTCCGTTTGCGAACCCGCCTCGGCCGCCTCATCGGCCCCGCTCCCGCGCCGGCGGCCGGAGCGCTCCGGCGAGGCCGGGCCCGCCCTCCCCGAGCGCCGCCTTCGCCGTCCGCAGGAACCCCCGCACCTCGCGCAGCCCGTCCCGAAGCTCCACCTGCTCGCCGGGCGTCAGCACCACCGGATGCCGGCCGGGGTCGTCCGCCGCGACCAGGTCGAGAACGTATTCCGAGATCGGCTTGCCCGCCGCCGCCGCCGCGTCGCGGACCGTCTTCCGCTCCGCCGCGTTCAGGCTCAGGCTGCGCGGGCGCTTCGGATCCTCGATCACCCCTCAGCCTGCCCCCGCCTGCCCCAAGCTTGTTCCGGGGTCGTCCTCTCCCTCCAGGTCCCCGCCCAGCGCCTTCCACCGGTTCGCCGCCCCGGGATCGGTCACGCCGCCGAGCGTGCGCTCGCGGTCGATCCACCCGTCCACCGCGTCGCACGCGTCTTCCCATTCCCGGCCCGCGCCCGCCTCGCGCAGCCGCTTCTCCTCCAGCAGCGACAGCACCAGCAGCTCGCGCACCGCGCGGCGCAGCACCTCGGCCGGTATCGCATCGGGCATCAGCGCGCGCTGCATCAGGTAGCGCGACCGGTCCATGCCGTTCTGCCTTGCCAGCCGGCCGGTCCGTTCCCACTCCGCATCGCTCGCCATCACCGCCCGCTGGCGGTGCCCGCCCTCGTCCCCGTTCATCGCAGGCCTCCCCGCAACGGTCGTTGAACCTGTCGACACAAGGTCGCATAATGGAGATAACAGTTCAAAGGATTCCAGTGAGTTCCATACACATTCAGTTAGATCAATCCCAGTGTAGTTCCCTGAACGCAACCAAATGCCCACATAAGAAACACATAAGGCAGAAAATCCGGCTCTTTGGAATGGTCTTGCGGGGTCGAAAAAAGTACGTTATATTAACGATCTAGCCGGGAGAAACAACGATCCTGATCGAGCTCGTTAGCACTGATAGAGCGTTCTATTCCAGTCACACTCCGCTCGAAGCCGCCGGCCAGGCGCTGATCGCTTTCCTGTTTCTCGGGACGGCGGCGATCAACTCGACGATGAAGGCGAAGCAGCACGCCGACCGGATCGCGGCGCAGGGGATTCCCGCCCCCTATACGGTGCTCTGGATCGGGTTCGCGATGCAGTACGCGGGCGGGATCATGATCGCGCTCGATATCTGGACCGATACGGGCGCCGTCATCCTGATCGTCTTCACCGTGCTGGCGACCGCGATCTTCCACCGCTTCTGGGAGGTCGAGGACCCGCTCAGGCGGCACCTCCACCAGGCGTTCCTGTTCTCCAACTGCGCGATCTGCGGCGGGCTGCTGTTGCTGATCTGAGGCGGTTTACCCTTTCCGTCATGGTCGGCGGAGGCCGACCATCCACGAGTTTTTTTCGGCGGCTGGAAAGGAAAAAAACGCGGATGATCGGGCCAAGCCCACTGCTGTCCGGTTCAGGCGTTGGAGGCTCTGCGCCGAAGGGCGGGACAGGGTCGGGCGGTGTGGGCGTTCTCCGGATCGCCCCTTTTGTCGTCATGCCCGGACTTGTTCCGGGTATCCACGTCCCTCCGCCGCCTCGTCCGTTCCCGGCTCGCACCGCGATGCCGCAAGACGTGGATACCCGGAACAAGTCCGGGCATGACGTGTGGGGAAACCGGTGCGACACCGGGGACAGGAGACGCGGGCGTGCCGCAATTCGTGTCCGGGGTCGACCGATCCGCCAGAAATCCGCTCGTACTCAAGCCCCGCACCCAGCCCAAAAAAGTTAAACCAGACAGCAGTGGGCCAAGCCCGACCATGACGATGAGGGGCGTGGGGACGCGGAGTCCTATTCCGGCACCGGGATGTCCTGCACCTTGTTGGGCACGTCGTAGCCCTTTTGCACCGCCGGGCGGCCGGCGATCGCGGCATACCAGCGCTTGAGGTCGGGGAAGTCGGCCCAGTCGATCCGGTGCCATTCGTAGCGCGAGATCCACGGCCAGGTGGCGATGTCGGCGATCGTGTAGTCGTCGCCGGCGAGGTAGGCGGTCTCGCCGAGGCGTTTGTTCAGCACGCCGTAGATCCGCTTCGTCTCGTTCAGGAAGCGCTCCTCGGCATAGGGCGCCTTGCCCTCGTTGAAGCGGGCGAAATGGTGGGTCTGGCCGAGCATCGGGCCGACCGAGCCCATCTGCATCATCAGCCATTCCATGACCTTCCAGCGGCCCTTCGCGTCGCCCGGCATCAGCATCCCGGTCTTGTCGGCGAGGTAGAGCAGGATCGCGCCCGATTCCATCAGCGAGGTCCCGGTGTCGCGGTCGACGATGGCGGGGATCTTGTTGTTCGGGCTGATCGCCAGGAAGTCCGGCGCGAACTGCTCGTCCTTGCCGATGTTTATCGGGTGCGTCTCGTAATCCAGCCCGAACTCCTCGATCCCGATCGAGACCTTGCGGCCGTTCGGCGTCTGCCATGTGTAGAGGTCGATCATCGACTGTCCCCTTGTGTGTCGGCGCGGCGCGCCATGCTATGAATGGCGTGGATCGCAACATAGAGGGCGGCGCCCGCGAGAGCGACTCCGCCGCCCTCGGCAAGGAGACAGGAATGACCGCCTACTGGATCGCCCACGGCAAGATCAACACCCCGGGCCAATACAGCAAATACGCCGAGCAGGTGCCCGGGATTCTCGCGAAATACGACGGCAAGGTGCTGGCCAGGGGCGGCGAGCACAAGGCCCTCGAGGGGCCGGACGATTTCCCGCGCCATGTGGTGATCGAGTTCCCCTCGCTGGAACGGGCCGAGGCCTGCTTCAACTCCGACGAATACCAGGCCGCCGCCGCCCACCGCCGCGCCGACGGCGCGGGCGAGGTGCGGATCGTCATCGTCGACGGCCAGTAGTCGCCGCGGGAACGGGAGGACGGGGAATGGCCGATCGGGTGCTCGAAGGCAAGGTGGTTCTGATGACCGGCGCGGGGCGCGGCATGGGGCGCGAGATGTCGCTCGCGCTTGCCGAGGCCGGCGCCAGGGTGGCGATGATCGACATCGACGAGGACGTGCTGAGCGCCGCCGCGCGCGACGCGGAAGCGGCGGGCGGGCAGGGCTGCGCGCTCCCCATCGTCTGCGACGTGACCGACGCCGGCCGGGCGGCGGCGGCGCGCGACGAGATCCTCGGCCGCTTCGGCCGGCTCGACATGCTGGTCAACGACGCGGTCGTCGGGCCGGAGCGGATCGGCGATCACTTCTTCCAAGCCCCGCCGAAATTCTGGGAGCTCGAAGACCCGCTGTGGCGCCAGATGCTCGACGTCAACGTCTACGGCCCGCAGCTGATGGCGCGCACCGTCGTGCCGACGATGCTGGAGGCCGGGCGCGGGCGGATCGTCAACGTCACCACCAGCCTGAATACCATGTACCGCGCCGGCGCGGGGTGCTACGGCCCGTCCAAGGCGGCGCTGGAGGCGCATACCCACATCATGGCGCACGACCTCGAAGGCACCGGGGTGACCGCCAACGTGCTGATCCCCGGCGGGCCGGTGAACACGCGGATGATCCCGGTGGCGTCGGGCGTCGACCGCGGGGAGCTGATCCAGCCGACGGTGATGCGCGAGCCCGTCGTGTGGCTGTGCTCCGACGATTCGGACGGCGTCAACGGCATGCGCTTCATCGCCCTCCGCTGGGACCCCGCCTTGTCGCGCGAGGAACGCATCGAAGCCGCCGGCGCCCCGGTCGCCTGGACCCAGCTCGGCGCGCAGTCGGTGCAGCCGGATTAGGCGGGCGTCCGACGACCTACTGGGTCTACATCCTCGCGAGCAAGCGCAACGGCACGCTCTATGTCGGCGTGACCAACGACCTCGCGCGGCGGGTGGCCGAGCACCGGGCCGGAACGGGCGCCGCCTTCACCCGAAAATACGGCGTGACGCGGCTGGTGCACGCACGGCCGTTCGACGACATCGAACTCGCCATCGCGCACGAGAAGCGGCTGAAACGATGGCGGCGGACCCGAAAGCTCGAGACGATCGAGCGCGACAATCCGGGCTGGCGCGACCTGTACCTCGATATGTAGCGCGGCCCCTGGCTTCCCTGGACCCCGGCGCAAGGCCGGGGTGACAGCAGGGGAGACTGGACCGCCGCGGGAACGCCACGGCCCTCTCAACCGCACCCGGTGTCACCCCGGCCTTGCGCCGGGGTCCAGGCAACCGTTCCGACGTCCGGACGTGTGGCCTGGACCCAGCTCGGCGCGCAGTCGGTGCAGCCGGATTAGGGCCCTCCCCCGGCCCCTCCCGCGAGCGGGAGGGGGGAAGGCAGGGAGCGCGCGGCGAGCCTCCCTCTCCCCAGCGGGGAGAGGGCCGGGGTGAGGGGGGTCACCCCACCAGGTGCTTCGCGAGGAAGTCGGCCATCGGCATTCTTGTCGTGTGGTAGAGGTTGTGGCAGCAGTGGATGCCGTCGGGCTCGTACTGGGTGACGATCTCGGACGCGTTGACCGCTTCCGCCTCCAGCCGCTGCGCCTGGGCGAACGGGATCAGGTCGTCCTTCATCCCGTGCTGCAAATAGAGCGCGCATTCGATCCCGTCCGCGCAATCGCCGAGGTCGATGAATTTCAGCCGCTCCTTCCCCTTCGCCGGGTCGGTCTCGCCGGCGCAGTAGGTGAAGCCGTTGCGGGTGATGTCGTGCATGTCCCACCAGTAGGTCTGGAGCTCGTACAGCACGCCCCAGCAGACGCAGGCGGCGATCCGCGCATCGTGCGCTGCGCTGCGCGGCGCGTAGTAGCCGCCGAAGCTGCGCCCGATGATGCCGAACCTTGACGCATCGATGTCGTCTCGGGTCTCCAGCGCGTCCAGCACGGCGGAGGTGAAGCGCTCGAAATCGGGCCGGATCGGGGTCTGGAAGTACATCTCCCCCTGGCCCGGGCCGTCGAAGGCGAAGGTCGCCATGCCGCGGTCGTGGCACATGCGCTCGAACAGGTAGCTCTCCTCCTTGGTGCTCTCCAGCCCGCCGATCAGGATCGCGCAGCGCGGCCGCTCCACGCCGGGCGGCTTGCGCAGGAAGCCCGGGATCGAGAACCCCTCGAACGGAACGTCGACGCGCTCGGCCGGCGGGAAGAACAGCGGCGCCGCGCGGTCGTAGAGCGCGACCTTCCGCTTCTGCCCGGCCTCGCGCAAATCGGGGCGCTCGAACATGTAGAACTGGGCGTAGTGGTAGTACATGCAGGCGCGCCACAGGCAGACCCCGGCGGTGATCGCGCTTCCCCCGGCCAGCGCCGTCTCCGCCATCGCCTCGTAGCGGTCGCCGATCGAGGTCACCGTCTCGTACCAGTCGCCCCAACCGGTGCAGCGTTCGAGGATCTCATCGATGTCGGCGGCCTCCAGCCCGTCGCCGATCATCCGCCCCTTGCTGCTCTCCATCACCTCGGCGATGACGTCGCTGTGGTCGCTCATGGCCGGTTCTCCGTGCTGTCCCGGGGGGAGCTTAGCGCGGGCGCCCCCCATCGTCATTTCGACCGAGCGCAGCGAGCGGAGAAATCTCGCGCCCATGGGAGGGAGATTTCTCCACTCCGCGCCTGGCGGCGCTCCGGTCGAAATGACGAGGCTACCCCGCGAAGGACGCCATCCCCCACCCCGCGGCCGCGCCGAGCAGCACCACCAGCCAGGGCGGCGCCTTCCACGCCGCGAGCAGGACGAACGCGGCCAGCGCGAGGACGAAATCGCCCGCCGAGCGCACCCCCTCAATCCACACCGGGTCGTAGAGCGCGGCGAGCAGCAGCCCCACCACGACGGCCTCGATGCCGGGCATCGCGCGCCGCGTCGCCTCCAGCCGGCCGAGCGCGGTCCACCAGGGGAGCGTGCCGGTGACCAGCAGGAAGGACGGCAGGAAGATCGCGCCGAGGCAGATCGCCGCCCCCCGCCAGCCCTGGGGCGGGACCTCCATGACCGTGCCGAGATAGGCGGCGAAGGTGAACAGCGGGCCCGGCAGCGCCTGGGCCGCGCCGTAGCCGGCGAGGAAGGCGTCGCGCGACACCCAGCCGGGCGGCAGCACCTCGGCCTCCAGCAAAGGCAGGACGACATGTCCGCCGCCGAACGTCAGCGCGCCCGAGCGGTAGAAGCCGTCGACCAGCGCGAGCCACTGCGACGGCCAGGAAGCGGCGGCGACCGGGAGGAGGACCAGGAGCGCGAAGAAGAGGACGAGCGCCATCGCCGGCACGACCCCCGCCGGGACCGCCTCGCGCCCGCCCGCCGGCGCCGCCGCGCTCCCGCGCAGGAACAGGAACCCCGCCGCCGCCCCGCCCGCGATGACCCCCGCCTGCCCTTCCGGCCCGCCGATGCCGAGCGCCGCGGCGGCGGCAAGCGCGGCGATCGTCACCCGGGGCGCATCGGGACACAGCGTCCGCGCCATGCCCCACACCGCCCGGGCCACCACCGCGACCACCACCGCCTTGAGCCCCGCGAGCAGCCCCGGCGGGATCGAATCCGCATACGCCACCACGCCGTAGCCGACGCCGACCATCAGCACCGCCGAAGGCGCCGTGAAGCCGAGCCACGCCGCCAGCGCGCCCGCATACCCTCCCCTGGTCAGCCCGATGCCGACCCCGACCTGGCTCGACGTCGGCCCCGGCAGCATCTGGCACAACGCCACGAGGTCCGCATACCCCCGCTCGTCCAGCCACTTGCGGCGGGTGACGAAGGCCTCGCGGAAGTAGCCGATGTGGGCTACGGGGCCGCCGAACGAGGTGAGGCCGAGGGCGAGGAAGGCCAGGAAGATGTGGGTGGGCGGGAGTTGAGGGGGCACGGGGTGGTCTCGCGAGGGCGGCAATGATGCAAACTGATCTTAGTGGGGAAAGTAAGCGGTTGAGATCGAACCACATATATCCCTCGTGGCACGTTTCAAGCTGTGTGCCAATAAAGTTACCAGTGACAACATCAACGGGCTGCTGGAACACCACATGCAACACCTACTGGCAAGTGGAATCCAAACCATGAACCCACAATACATCGCGCCCATCGATATTAAATCAAACTGGACGAGCGAAGTCTCCCACCGAGGCATTTATAGCAGATTTTTGAATGTCACCTCCTTCCTCAATTACCTCTTCCCTCGGGCCACCTGCAATGGCTGCTAATCCGGTAGACGGGCCGCGTCTAATTTTTCGTACAGTGCCGGGTCTAGTTCTTGTCTCTGTACTTTCTAAGGTCGCTGCTCGTTCCTGGACATGTACTACGCGCGCACGTCCTTTTACGCATTCGAGCGCACCTAACTGATCTCCCGAATCTGGGTCGGTTATCATTTCTCCTAGATAAAATACAAGGAAATTGTCTCCTCCCTTGACCCCGTCGCGTGACCCTCGATTTATAACACACTTGTATCCATCTATTACCATGGCTACTTTGGCCATATCTTTGTAGTCTTCTCCCATTAGGAACCTCCCGGATAAAGCCTGGGCTTGACTAGGATTGACCTTCTTTCGGTGCGTTCCAACGCTGACCAGATATCATCTTCGGCATCAAGACCACGGTCATGCTGGCTGAGCGATATCTGTACTAAGTCATTGTCCTGAACATTGACGACCTCTCCGACACACACTAAGCGCTCCACATCGTCTTCCACAATATATATGGTTGTCATGACTCCTAAACTAATCCATGGTGAGTGGTCCACAAGCAAGAGTCTATCAGAGCGCATTAATTTAACAACACGCGGCATTCCAAGGAAATCTGGAGAGGGGCGTGTGACAATGATCCAAACCAGATAAAATACTACAACCAAATACGCTGCGTTTAAGAGGCACAATTCGATATACTTTATTCTCCAGTCTTCCCCCTGCGAAACAATCAGCAAGCTCACAACAGCAATTACAAAAGTCGATATTCCGAAAAATGCCTTCGCATGTCTTATGGCATTTTGTTTCCACGTTTGTATTGTTTCTTTTTTCACACAACCCTCGGAATAGAGTGTACGACATATACTCGGCTGACGCATGTAAGCCTTTCAAAAGGCCCAATATGTCGTTCATTAACGCGTGGCATTTGTCGTCCGGGGATAAGGACCATCGGCACTGTCGGAAAAGTTAAGATATGCGAAAAGACGACAACCAAAACAATGACACCATATCACGCTTCACTGTTCAATTGCAAGAAAAGGATAGTTGTAGGATTTCCATATCTCGAACGAACTAATTTCATCGTTCGATTCAGTTAAAAAAGTGACAAGAGCACCCGCCCGACGTGTTCGAAATTAACTGGATTGGTACTTTGAGTGCTCAAAGATACAGTTACAGGTTTCGTGGATAGGCTATTGGTCATTCCGTTTGTAACATAGACACCCGAAAAGGCCGAAGTCAAATGTGCCGTCCCTCATGGTGGAACGGTCATTTCACGATCCGGTTCGATATTCCGATACTAAGTAGATGTGCGCAACTCGAATCAAAGAATACTCCTACAACCTATCTTGCCCGTACTCGCTCGTGCGACATTGTCAAACCGTGTGCGATGCGATATCCGGACTTCCACGAAACCGATTCCGCAGGCAACTCCGGAGTCCGAATCCGTGCCCACCTGCAAATCGTTACCCCTCTCTTTGCTCGCCCTCGTACTGGCGTGGTTCTGCGGGGCTGTGGCGGCGGAGGTCCTCACATCGCCCTATGCCGGCCAGCACACCCGGCCGATAAAGAGCTTGTCGGCGTACGGTGTCACCGAGCTCGGGCGCGGCGGTGGTTGGGAGTTTGTCAGAGCGGCCGAGCTCAATGGCATGCCGGGCCCAGCCCACCTGCTCGAACTGAAGGACGAGATACCGCTGTCGGCGCAATATGTCGCCGCGGTCTCCGCCGTTTTCGAGGAGATGCTGGGCGAGGCGGTCTCAGGCGGAGAGCACCTGGTCGCCCAGGAGCGGACCCTAGAGGTGGCGGTCCGCGCGGGCACCGTATCGGACCATCTCTGCGTAGGATGCAGACTGGGATCGGCGAGGCTCCAACGGTAGCCCGCTATACTCAACTGGCTGCGCACCTGGAGACGCTCCCGCTGCTGACCGGAACCCATTTCGCGCAATACAACGCACTCCGGGGCTATGTTAACGACCCTGCGCTAGCCCGCTGAAGGGGCACGATCCGGATATTTGGCGGAAACACAATGGCTGCGACTGAAGCCGTCTCGCCGACAAATCGTTTGCCAGCAGGCGCCGTATGACCGAACCTCTGGACCCGCCGGGTGCGCCGCAGGACCGCGATGGAGCACGGAACCCTCGCATGACCGACGTCGACGAAATCCTCCTCCAGCGCATGGTGGCCGCCATCGTCGACGCGGCCGACCCCGAGCAGGTGATCCTGTTCGGCTCCCGTGCGCGCGGCGACGCCCGTCCGGACTCGGACGTCGATCTCGTGGTCGTCGAGGCCGAACCGTTCGGGCCGGGCCGCGACCGCCTCGCCGAGACCAACCGCCTGATGCGTGCGCTCGGCGGGATGGGCGTCGCCAAGGACGTTCTGGTCTACAGCCGGGACGAGGTCGAGTACTGGCGCGATTCGCTCAACAATGTGCTCGCGCGCGCTGCGCGAAGGGAGGGTGCTCTATGAGCGACCTCAAGCAGGCGCGCGTTCTTCCTGAGGTGGCGGACGCCCCGTAATTCGACTCCCACCATTAAACCGTCCTCAACCCCAGCTCCGCCGCTATCGCGTCGAAGTCCCGGTCCGCATGCAGCAGCCGGTGTCCGTTCTCCATGCAGAAGGTCGCGATCAGCATGTCGACGGTCTTGCGTACGGTGACGCCCCGGGCGCGCAGGGTGCGGAAGTTGCGGGCGCTGGCGAGCGCGATGTCGCGGCCGACCATGGGTTCGAAGATCAGCGTGTCGAACGCCCTGCGCGCCCGGCGATAGTCGCGATCATCCCGGAAGCCTTGCAGGACCTCGGCGAGGATGAGATCGCCGACGATCACCGGCTCCGTGCCGAGAAGGTCGTCGAGCAGCGCGGTCTCACGGGTCTCGGCGCCGTTGAACCAGTCGATCCAGACCGACGAATCGACGACGATCACGGGTCCCGCCGCATCTCGTCGAGCGAGCCCTCCCAGCGCAGCTTGCCGCGCAGCTTGCGGAGGCGCCCCTGTTGCCGGGTGCGGACCAGCAGGCGCAGCCCCTCCTCGACGGCGGCCTTCTTGGTCTTGCAGCCGCTCGCCGTCAGGGCTTCCGCCATCAGCTCGTCGTCGATGTCGATATTGGTGCGCATGACCGCCTCATGTGTACGATATGGGATTTTTTACACTACGTCCGCCGCATCCGGCAAGCGAGGGCACCCCTTGATCCCCCTCACGTCATGGTCGGCGGAGGCCGACCATCCACGAGTTATTCCGGCACGGCGGGAAACCAAAAAAAAACGTGGATGCTCGGCCTTCGCCGAGCATGACGGGTGGAGAACCGGTGTTTTCTCCGGAGCCGCAACCGCTTGTCGCGCCGCCCGGCTTGATATAGATCGGTGTCCGGATCATTTTTTTTGCCTGACCCGATCCCTTGAGAGCGACCGGCATGGACATTCCCGTCACCGCCGCCAAGGCGCGGCTCACCGAGCGCGCCCGCCGTGCCCTCATCGAGTCCGTCAGGGTCGCCGCTAAGCATCGGATCAAGCCCGGGCCGACGGCGGCGCGCAGCCAGGATTTCCTGTACGACGATCGCGGCCTGCCAGGGCCGGGGCGCGTCCCTCGATACGCCGCTGCCGCGGCTACTCGGGATGAGGACGGGACAAAGGCACCCTCACCCTGAGCAGCCGCGACAGCGGCGTATCGAGGGGCCCTCACTCCCCCCACCCCTCCGCCAGCCCGTAGCTCGTGCTGCGCCCGCCGGCCTCGCTCTTCGCCAGGATCCCGCGCGCCGCGAGGTCGTTGATGTCGCGGATCGCGGTCTCCCGCGAGCAGCCCGCCATGGCGGCCCAGCTTGACGAGGCGATCCTGGCCGGGAAGCCGGCGCGGAGGCGGTCGAGGAGTTTTCTCTGGCGCGGGTTCAGTCCGCCGGCGGCGTCTTTCCCGGCCGGCGCGGGGGCGAGGGTGCGGTGCGCGTCGGCGCAGGCGCGGGCGATGCAGCCGAGGAACCAGTCCAGCCATTCGGTCGCGCCGGCCCCGCCCGCGAGGGCCGCCCCCACGACTCGGCCATACGCCGCGCGCTCGCGGGCGATGCGGGCGGTCAGGCTGTAGAACCGGACGCCGCTCTCCTCCGCGCGGGCCAGCGCGAGGTCGGTTACCGCCCGCGCGATCGCCTCGTTGCCGCGCGCGAACGGGCGGATCGAGAGGAAGCGGAGATGCGCGATCCCGGCGGTCAGCACGGGCTCGGCGTCGCGCGCGTCCTCGAACCACGCGAGGAAGGCGTCCCTTTCGTCCGCGCCGCGCCGGCGCGCGCGATGGGAGCCGGAGGGGTCAATCGCAGCGTGCCAGTCGCGCAGGCGCTCCGCGGTCAGCTTGGCGGCGGGGTCGCGGGCGGCATCCAGCGCGATCCGCACGAGCCCGTCCACCGGGAGGTCCGGCGCCGGGCCGAGCCGGCCGGCGATCTGCGCGCGCACCCAACGGGGATCGAGTTTCCGCCCCTCCAGCTCGCCCGACGCCACGACGTCCCCGGCGAGCGTCGCCAGCGCGGCCTCGCGGCGCGATCCGGCATCGAGCGCGTCGGCCCGGCCCGCCAGCCTGCCCTGCTCGTGGCGCGCCCGGGCGAGCGGCGCGGCGAGCCGGTCCATGTCGAGGCCGTTAAACATGCCCTATTCGTGTCATCTGATGACACGAATAGCAAACCCGTTTCACGCGCCCGCCTTGCCTCGCGCGCCCGGATTCGCCGATTCCCGTCCCCCGGGGACGCGGATCCCGCCGCGCCGCGAAACGATGTTGCGCGCGGGCCGGAATTTTGCCACTTACGGCACGGTCTTGACAGGAAGGATAAGTCAGCAAGGCTGACCTTTGTTTCACGTGAAACATTAGGGCATCCCCCTCACCCCGACCCTCTCCCCGCGGGGGAGAGGGAGACTCGCCGCTCCTTGCCTTCTCCCCTCCCGCTCGCGGGAGGGGTTGGGGGAGGGTGGCGCCCCGCCTACGCCGCCTTGCCGTTCGGCTGCCAGGCGATCATGCGGAGCTCGCCGAGCTCGCGGTCCATCTTGCGCCAGGTCTCGCCGCCGTCGACAGACCGGAAGATCTGGCCCATGACGGTGCAGCAGAAGATCAGCATCGGGTCGGCCGCGTTGGTGCCGATCCACCAGATCGTCGAGTTGATCGGGCGCGGCAGCCCGGCGTCCTCCCAGGTGAGGCCCTTGTCGCGGCTCCTGAGCAGCCTTCCCCGGTCGCTCGACGGGCGGTCGCCGGCCGACATGAACACCACGCCGGATTCGTCGGCCCGGCGCTCGATGCAGCGCATGTAGACCCAGGGCGCGACCTCGGGCACCTCGATCAGCCGCCAGCTCTCGCCGTTGTCGGCGCTCCGGTGCAGCCCCTCCTCGGTCGAGATCAGCAGGGTGCGCCCGTCCGCGTCGTCGAAGAAGACCAGGTTGTGGGTGTCGTCCGAGACCAGCCCGTTATTGAGCTTCTCCCAGGTCTCGCCCATGTCGCGGCTGCGGTAGAGCCCGTCGATCTCGACCGTCGCCCAGACCGTCTCCGGCTCCACGGGGTCGAAGCGGAGCGAGGTCACGCGCGGGGTGTTGATGAACCAGCACTCGCTCAAATTGTCGAGCTCGCAGCGGGACCAGCTCGCGCCATTGTCCAGCGAGCGCCAGATCTGCGCCGGGCGGGTGCCGGCGAAGATCGCGTCCGGGTCGTGCGGCGACTGGGCGATCTGCAGGATCTGGAGGTCGTCGAGCGGCGAGGGCACGTAGACCCAGCTCCCCCCGTCGCGCTTCGCGCGCGCGTCCGGCGCCCAGCGATAGACCCCCTGGTCGGTGCCCGACAGCACCTCGCCCGGCCGGTCGGGATGGATCGAGAGGCACCAGCAGCGCGATTCGTTGTAGATCCCGCCGGTCGGCGTCCAGGCCCGGTTCCAGGTCTCGCCGACATCGTGGCTGAACCAGACCGAATGGCCGACCGAGGCGGCGTAGGCGGTGACGTCCATTGCCATGGCTCCCATGCGGTTCGCTTGACACGCCGCGAGCGCCGCATCCAGATTTGACCCGAGGGGAGATCAGAATGGACGACATCGTTGCCGCTGCCAAGGCGCCGTTCGCGGACACCGCGCTGGCCCCGCCCACGGTCGAGGCGGAGGAAACCGGCGACGGCGGGTGGCTGCTGCGCCAGCCGGTGCCGCTCGGCGAACTGCCGGACCACCTGATCTCCGTCCTGCGCGACCGCGCGGCCGAGGTGCCCGACCGGATTTTCCTCGCCGAGCGCGACGGCAAGGGCGGCTGGCGCAAGCTCGACTACGCCTCGGCCGTCGCGAAGAGCGCGGCGATCGGCCAGGCGCTGATCGAGCGCGGCCACGGCCCCGACCGGCCGGTCGCGATCCTCTCCGACAACTCGATCGATTTCGGCCTCCTCCAGCTCGGCTGCATGCACGTCTCGGTGCCGATGATGCCGGTCTCCCCGGCCTACTCGCTGATGTCGCGCGACTTCGCCAAGCTCAAGGGGGTGATCGCCCACCACGATCCCTCGGCGATCTTCGTCGACGACCCGGGCCCCTTCGCCGCCGCGCTGGAGGCGCTCGATTTCGACGGACGGACGCTCGTGACCTCGGACGGAGCGGACGGCAGCGAGAGCCTCGCCGCCTGGGCCGGGACCCAACCCACCGACGCGCTCGAAACCCGGCTCGCCGAAGTCGGCCCCAACACCGTGGCGAAAATCCTGCTGACCTCGGGCTCCACCGGGCTGCCCAAGGGGGTGATCAACACCCAGCGCATGCTGTGCGGCAACCAGGTGCAGACGATCTTCTCCTACCCCTTCCTGCTCGAACGCCCGCCGGTGATCTGCGACTGGCTGCCGTGGAACCACACCTTCGGCGGCAATTTCTGCTTCAACGTCACGATCTTCCACGGTGGCACGTTCTGGCTCGACGACGGCAAGCCGGTGCCGGGCCTGTTCGACAGGACGCTCGCCAACCTCCGCGAGGTGACGCCGACCCTCTACCTCAACGTGCCGCGCGGCTACGACGTGCTGGTGCGGGCGCTCGAGGCCGACCCGGAGCTCAGCGACCGGCTGCTGGGCGACCTCGACGTGCTGTTCTTCGCCGGCGCGGCGCTGCCCCAGTCGCTGCGTGAGAAGCTCGACGCGCTCTCGGTCGCGGCGCGCGGGGCCAGGACCCCCATCGTGACCTCGCTGGGGTCGACCGAGACCGCGCCGGCGGGGACCTACATGACCTGGGATTCCGACGCCTGGGGCAATATCGGGGTGCCGCTGCCGGGCGTCGAGTTGAAGCTCGCGCCCAACGGCGACAAGCTGGAGGTGCGGTTCCGCGGCCCCACCATATCGCCCGGCTACTGGGGCTCGCCCGAGCTCACCGAAAAGGCGTTCGACGAGGACGGGTTCTTCCGGATCGGCGACGCGGTGAAGTTCCTCGACCCCGACGATCCGGCCCAGGGGCTGCTGTTCGACGGCCGCGTGACGGAGAACTTCAAGCTGCTGTCGGGCACCTGGGTCGCGGTCGGCACGCTCCGCCTCGCGGTGATCTCGGCCGCCGCGCCGGTGCTGCAGGACGCGGTGATCACCGGCCACGACCGGGACGAGATCGGCATCATCGGCATCCCGAGCCTGCCCGGCTGCCGGTCGCTCTGCCCCGACATCGCCGACGACGCGACGCTCGAAGACGCGATCGCCCGGCCCGAGATCCGCGAGCGGCTGAGGGCCGGGCTCGCCGCCCACAACGCGGAGAACCGGGGCTCGTCGACCCGCATCGCCCGCGCGGTGCTGTCGGCCGAGCCGCCGGTCATCGACGCCGGCGAGATCACCGACAAGGGCTATATCAACCAGCGCGCGGTGCTCGCCCGGCGGGCGGCGGAGGTGGAACGCCTCCACGCCGGGACGCCCGACGCGGACACGATCGATCTCACCGGAAGGACGACACCATGAACGGCGCGCAGGCGATCGCGGAAATCCTCAGGCGCGAGGGGACCGAATTCCTCTCCTGCTATCCCCGCAACCCGCTGATCGAGGCCTGCGCGGAGATCGGCATCCGCCCGATCCTCTGCCGCCAGGAGCGGGTCGGCGTCGGGCTCGCCGACGGCTACAGCCGGATCCACCGCGGCCGGCGCAACGGGGTGTTCGCCGCCCAGGCCGGGCCCGGCATCGAGAACGCCTTCCCCGGCATCGCCCAGGCCTATTCCGAGAACGTGCCGATGCTGATCCTGCCGGCCGGCCAGGCGCTGGAGAGGCAGTACCGCCACCCGACCTTCGATGCGTCGCAAGTCTACGCGCCGGTCACCAAGTGGTCGGCCCGCGCGCACGCCGTGGCCGAGGTGCCGGAGCTGATGCGCCGCGCCTTCCAGGCGATGCGGACCGGCAAGGGCGGCCCCGTCCTGGTCGAGATCCCGGCCGAGGTCTGGGAGGAGGAGCTCGACGGACCGCTCGACTACGAGCCGGTCGTTCCGCAGCGCGCCGCCCCCGACCCGGCCGCGCTCGCCAGGGCCGCCGAGATGCTGGCCGCCGCGGAAAACCCGGTGCTCTGGGCCGGCCAGGGGGTGCTCTACGCCGGGGCGAGCGACCGGCTGGTCCGCCTCGCCGAGCTGGTGCCCGCCCCCGTCGTCGCGACCAACCCGGGCAAGAGCGCGATGCCGGAGACCCACCCGCTCGCCTGCGGGTCGTCGACTCGCTCGGGCCCCAAAATGCTGTTCGAGTTCCTGCGCCGCGCCGACCTCGTCTTCGCCGTCGGCTCCAGCCTGACGAAGACGCCCTTCGGCCCCTCGGTGCCGCCGGGCAAGACCATCGTCCATTCGACCAACGACCCGGACGACATCCACAAGGACTACCGCGCCGATCACGCGCTGATCGGCGACGCCGGGCTGGTGCTCGACGGGCTGATCGAGGCGGTCGGCGCGATCCGGCGGCAAAACGGCGGCGGCAGGACGCTGGCGGAGGTCTCCGGCGCGGTCGCCGAGGTCAAGGAGGCGTGGCGCGCGGACTGGGCGGAAGAGCGCGATTCCGACGAAATCCCGATCAACCAGTACCGGATCATCCGCGACCTGATGGCCAATGTCGAGCGCGACAACGTCATAATCACCCACGATTCAGGGAGCCCGCGCGAGCAGCTGCTGCCGATGTGGGAGACCACGGCGCCGGATTCCTATATCGGCTGGGGCAAGTCGACCCAGCTCGGCTACAGCCTCGCCGTGATCATGGGCGCCAAGCTCGCCGCGCCGGAGAAGCTCTGCATCAACGTGATGGGCGACGCGGCGATCGGCATGACCGGGATGGACCTCGAGACCGCCGCGCGCGACCGGATCGCGATCCTCACCGTCGTGCTCAACAACGGCATCATGGCCGCCGAACGCGACGTGCTGATCGTCTCCGACGAGAAATACGGCGCGATGACGGTGGGCGGCAACTACACGAAGGTGGCCGAGGGGCTCGGCGTACAGGCGGAACGGGTCGAGACGCCGGACGCCTTCATCCCGGCGCTGGAACGGGGGATCGCGGTGACCGAGGCCGGCGCGCCGTTCCTGATCGAGTGCATCGTCAAGGAGGGGCAGAGCTTCTCGCGGTATTGAGGGGGCACGAGTCGGTGTTTCACGTGAAACGTTGGGCGGGGCGGCTGCCTCAAGCGGTGTGAGAAGAACGCCCGCTAAGCCCGTGTTCCGCGATTCCCGCGCTGCGGCGTTCCGGCGACGGCCCTCCCGCCGCGTCCCCGGGGGGCGGAATGCGCCCGACCCCACCCGTCATTTCGACCGACCGGAGGGAGCGGAGAAATCTTCCCCCCGATGCCGTCCGCACGTGAAAGATATCTCCGCTCCGCCGCGTTCCGCGCGGCTCCGTCGGCATCGGAACCGACGACCGAACGCGCCCGCCTTCACGGGTCAAATAGTGTGCGGTTCGGCTCGACCCGCACCGACCGAAGCTCTTTGTTCAGGCAATCGCGCCCGGTTTCGCAGGAAACGGTAACAGGGCGTGCCGAATTTCGATATCCGCCCCGTTCGAAGGACGACAATGGCGGCTGGATAACCGTTCAATCACGTCCATTGGTGGCTCGTTCATCGGCTCTCCCACGAGTCCAATCTCGCCCTTGTGCGAGTCGATCGCAGCATGGACTTTTGACCGTGCAATGTTCACGTTCCCATCCATCACGTAACCCAACATGCATCCCACCGGGAGATCGGCTGCATATTGTTCCGTGATGAAACGTAGAACACCTTTCAGAACGTACGGTGTTACCAGCGAACGCGTCCCGTCAGCCTGGGCCACATTAAGGCGTTTGCACTCGTAGGCTAAGTAACGCTCGCGTTCCTGATCGAGGAGCAGCGCCATGTCGATCTTGCCCTTGCTGTACGCCCAGCCATCGGCGGTATAACCGAAGGGCTCGTGCTGATAGGCAAGATGGTGAAACAATCGCCTGGCCTTGGCATCCCTCGACAGAATGTCCACGAGGTTGATGGTGATCGTGTCCTCGTCGGGCTCTCCGGGTAGCAGGGCCACGCACTGCGTCCAAACCGCGAGCACACGTTCCAAAAATCGGTCATCAAGCGACCTGAACCGAGCGGTCCACTCTTTCGGATCTCCAATTGGCATCACGTGGGATCGCCGGTTTCTCGAAGTCGGATTGCATCGTGAAGCTCCATGGATATGGCATCCGCATCGGCAATAGCAGCAGACCTCAACCAGAATCGCCGCTGAAGGGGTTTCACAAGATAGAGGCTCTTGCCAACGAACAAACGGAAGTCCGGAACCAACTGAAAATTGCCCGGAAGGGGTACCTCGATGTGTTCACCGAGCCGCCGTAGCGCCTCACCTATTGTCCGGTCATCTCGCTCCCGATACGGTGGCTCGCTTGACCGTTGCGCCAACCGAAGATGCAACAAGGCCAAATCGTCGTTTCTTGCCTCAAGGACGACATCGATGCCGGAGTCGTCGTCAAGCCAGGGCGTCATGCTGTGAACGAGTGTATTGGCGTAAGTCTGTCGATCGGTCCGGTCGGACGGTTGCCAAAAATCGAGCGATGCTCCCGTGTGTGGTTGAGCATACGGAATCAGGTGCTCTACCGCATCCTCAACCAAGGCTATCTCTTCTTCGCCGAGCCCGAAATACCTGTAGCAATGGGCGTCCAACTGGTCGAACATCGCGTTGTCGCTGGATCTGAGGGAGAAACTCTGCCGTGCCGATGCGATCGCTTCATCAATGAGCGACAGGAGCGCGCCCGCCGCCTTCTCCGACCCGCCGTCTTGTTGAACGTCTTTGAGAGCCGGAAACGGAAGCCGAAGCAATTCGGCCTGTTTTATTTCGGGTCTATCCGAACCGAAGGAGGCCGTACCGTGAAACGCAAACCAGAAAAGCAGCTTGCTATTGAGCAGCGCCGTCAGCAGTTTTGCTCGGTCGGCGTCGCAGACCGGCACCGAAATGGCGAGTATAATGTCTTCGAAAGTAAGCGGCTCTTCAAGGTAGCTAGCTCGGAGCCTATGCCCCGTGGCGCTGATCCCGCGTGGTACCAGTACACGGGGCCCATTGAAGCCCCTCTCGAAGCCCTTGCGGCGTACTGTGCCGCCGTGCCCATCGTCGAAAGCGCGAAGCTGCCCGGTGTCCTGGGCCGGAGCGCGAAAAGCCTCGATTGGCAGGTAGGGCGCCTTCGCGACCATCTTGCCGTGTTGGGATCGATAGTTGTCATCGCCAAGGCGATCTTCATTCACTGGCTGAAAGCCATTTCCCACTATCCAACGGTTTTTGACGGACTCCATTCTGCGGTAAACAGTGCGATACTCGCTCACTAGGTCGCCGAGTTTAGGAAGTGCTGCCAGGTAACCGAACAGCTTCGACTCGGGATCGTTCATCCAAAGGCGCCGTTTGAAGATAGACGCATCGTCCTCGGCGTGACGCGATGAAATTGTTCTCCTGTCAACACTGCTAAGCGTGATTGCACGTCGAATCTTGAGGTTCAGATCTGCCTTAGGCGTCCAATAATCGAAACGGTAGCCCGGCGCGTCGGCGCCCGCGCGGCCGAAAATCAGAAGCGCTGCCGGACGCACGGCGCCCTCAAACAGCTGGAACCGTATATCGGAGAAATTCACGATCCGATGAATTCGCGCATCGCGAATCAAACGGTTTCGTGCATTCACAGCGTTTGCCGCGTGGTTGTGCAAGAACCCCATGGCGGGTAGGAGAAATCCGACCACACCGTCTTTCCGAAGATGCATTAGAGATTTCCACACAAACGCCCATGCCTCTTCTTTCTCCGGCATCGGAACCCGGTGCTCATCACACCAATTCACTGAGCTTCGTTCCGTCCCTCGACGGCTCGACCATGGCGGGTTGCCGATTATTACGTCGGCACGTAGCGCATCCTCGGAAGTTCGAAAGAAATCCTGCGCGCGGAGAGTTCGACCCCATAGTTCCGGAAGTACTCTCCCGCGCTCTGCAAGTAGACGAATCTCCGGCGGCCTAACCTCCTGCAACAGTGCGACGTAAAGCGAGAATACGGCGACTCGAACCGCCGCCGCGTTGACATCCCATCCGTGCAGTCTCGACAGAATCGTGAGCAGACTGTCCCATCGGATCGTCCGCGACTTATGTGTTTGTCGCCACTGCTCGCAAAGAAGTTGGAAAGACCGTACGAGGAATACGCCCGAACCGCACGCCGGGTCCAGAACCACGCCCTTCGCCCTCGTACTCTCCGGCAGGTCGTCCCAAACGCTCGATATCACCGTGTCGGCAAGAAACATCGGCGTATAGTATGCACCGCGATTTCGGCGCTCCGCTTCTCTAGCACCCAGGAAATGATCGTACACCGCGCTGACGAGTTCGATCGGAATGTATCTGAAGTTGTACCCCCAGAAGCGCAATTGACCGCGCCCATGGTCCATTTCCTCGTGCCCGCTTCGAAACCGCGCCAACGTCTGCAAATGGATGCGCACCACGCGCGGTCGTTGTCCCTTCGGATCAAAAGAGCACGGTGCGACGAAAAGGTCGCCGTTGAAGTGCTCGCGTAAACTTCCGAAGAGCCGGTAAAGCGCATTAGAATTTCCAGATTGGAGAATCTCCAGAAACGTAGCGGAAGAACCGTCGGAGGCGGATCGGAAATACTCCGGGCGGACGATATCCCGGTCTTCCAAATAGGCGATGAACATAGCTTGGATGAGGAGTGCCTGGGCGGCATCCGTTGACAGTCCTTCCTGGCAAAGTGCTTCGTGAGACGCCGAGAGGTTGTCAAGCAACACCCGATCGATGCGCTCGCTCGTTTTGAAATAGTCGGCATGATGTTCCCATAGCCGACCAGATTCAGCGCCATAGATAAGGTTCTTGACGGTGAGTCCGTCCGCTACGGCATCTAGTTCTTGGACAAGGTACCTGTCGTCGAACTCTTCATCGTCGATGTACGGGGTCCGTGCGAGCGAGAATGCCCGTATGGTGTCGCCGGAAAGGACAAGTAGAAGCGTGGCAAGACCTTGGTTCCACAACGCTCCGTGGAGGTCGACTACGCGTTCACGATCATACTCATCAAGGACCACTATCACCACCGTCGGTACGCTTTGGACGCAAAACACGGCCGATGCGCCCAAGTCCCCGAGGGTCGTCCTTATCGCGCTTGCATGCGGGCTCTGTTCGACAACCTTCGGATCTTCATAGAGTTCGGGGACATCACGCATCGATAAGTCGAGGCGGTCCTTCCATATCGTGGACAGCGGTTTTGCCTGCACAGCGCTCATCGGCTTCGCCCTCGCGCCGCCGGCTGTTTGGAGTCCTCAGGGGCTTGCTCTCGCGCCTTCCGCGATGGCAACGGCGAAGAGCGAACATCTTCGTCGGTCACCGAAAATGGATCATGCGTGGCAACGAGTTCCTTAACTCTGTTCCACAGAATGATCGGGGCGGTGGCATCCACGGTAAATTTCACCGATCGCGATCCTCGCGAATGAGGTCCGCGCTGTCGGTCTGGGGCGCATCGGCGGTCGCGCCGGCGATCCGGGCTGTGCGCTCGCGGAACTCGGCCATCCGGAGGCGGCGGTTCACCCTTTGGGTGAGCACGAAGCGCAGCTCCGCTTCCAGAGAGCGGTGGTTCGCCTTGGCCTGGGCCTTCCAGGCGTCGATGACCCCGTCGTCGAGGTTTCGGATCGTGATATTGCCCATCGGTCGTCTCCGCGTGGATGACTCCATCTTGCTAGCATAACGCTGGCGAGGACAAAAGGCCGTCGGGCTCACGCGGCCGGTTTCGCCCGTCCTTCGACAGGGGCTTATCCGCCTTGGTTGACGGGCGGCAGACGGGTGCGGTTCGGCAACGCCACCCCGTTGCGACGAGCGCGGGTCCCGTACCGACAGGATACGCCTCGGCGCTTGGCGAAACGCCTGTCGCGGTTCGGAGGGGACGGTTCGGCCCCTCACCCCGACCCTCTCCCCGCGGGGGAGAGGGAGTTCCCTTTCCCACTCCTCCTTACTTTCCCCATCCCGCTTGCGGGAGGGGCCGGGGGAGGGCGGACGCCCCGGTACAGACCGGATAGATGGGTGACAGTGTTCCCGGTTTGGATTGGCTGGATCGGGTGCAAGGCGTCGGTACAGGCGGGCTACCGGCCCGTTCGCCGGGTCGGGGTCCGGGGGAGGCCTGGACCCCGGAACAAGTCCGGGGTGACACGAGGGGCCGCCGGCCCGGTCGCCGATCCGCGCCGCGCGTACCGACCGCCGTCAAGCTATCCGGATAATCCCCTTACGATACGCCTTGCAACGGGCGGACGGGAGCGGTAACCCCCGTCGCGACGCCCATCCGGGAGGATAACGCCTTGCACAGTTCGGGGACGCGGCCATGACCGGGCGCAACTTCGTCAGCGACAACGTGGCGCCGGTTCACCCGGCGGTCATGGCGGCGATCGCGGAGGCCAACTCCGGGCCCGCGTCTTCCTACGGCGAGGACGAGATATCCGGCCGGCTCGACGATATTTTCGGCCGGGTGTTCGAAGCCGATGTCCGGGTGGTTCCGGTCGCCACCGGGACGGCGGCCAACGCGCTTACCCTGGCCGCGATGGGGAAGCCGGGTGCGCGGCTCTACTGCCACCGGGACGCCCATATCGCGGTCGCCGAGGAGGGCGCGCCCCGGTTCTATGTCGCCGGAGCGGAATGCGTCGGCATCGAGGGCGAGCGGGGCCGGATCGATCCGGCGGCGCTCAAGGCGGTGCTGTCGGACGGCGGCGGCGGCATCCTCAGCCTCACCCAGGCCACGGAGCGGGGAACCGTCTATTCCCCGGCTTCGGTCGCCGAGCTGGCCGGAATCGCACGGGATTCGGGGCTGCGTGTCCAGCTCGACGGCGCGCGGTTCGCCAACGCCGTGGCCTCGCTCGGCTGCCATCCGGCGGACATCGCCCAGCGCGCCGGGGTCGACGCGGCGGTCTTCGGCACCTCGAAGAACGGCACCCTCAACGCCGAGGCGATGGTCTTTTTCGATCCGTCCTTCGCGGACGAGCTGTTCCCCATGCGCAAGCGGTCGGGACACGCCTATTCCAAGATGCGCTACCTGAGCGCCCAACTCGAAGCCTGTCTGGCGGGCGGGCTCTGGCTGGAGTTCGCCGCCCATGCCAACGCGATGGCGCGCCGGCTGGCGGAGGGCCTCGCCGAACGCGGCGATATTTCCCTCCTGGCGCCCGTCGAGGCCAACCTGATCTTCCTCGACATGCCGGATCCGGTGCTCGAAGGGCTTCGCGCCGAGGGTTTCGAAATCCATGCCGCGCGGGGAAACGCGTCCGTTCGCCTGGTGACCAGCTACGCGACCACCGAGGACGATGTCGACCGGCTGATCGAGGCGGCGGCGGGTCAGCCCTGAGCCTCTAGCCCGATTCCGTTTCGGTCAGGATCCGCGCCGGGCGCCACGGCATGGGCGCGGGCCGATAGCGGTTTCCTATCGGCCTCATTGGAAAATCCGTCTGGTTGCGGCGGCGGCCCTTCCCACGTGACTCGGTAGCGCATCCCTTCGGGGAGCGGCCTCCGGATCGCAGGGGAGCACCGCCATGGCCCAGACGGGCGCCGGCCGCGCGGCAGGACCCGCAATCGCGGTCCTCGCCGCCGCTCTCACGCTTCTTCTTGCCGCGGACGCGGCGATGGCTTCATGCGACTCCGGGAACCGGGTGGACCACAAGAACGCCGAATGCCTGAGCGCCAGCTGGAACAACCGGGGCGTGCTCAGGAAGAGCCCGTACCATGTCCGGAACATGTGCCCGGAATACGGGAAGGTCGTGGCCAAGGTGGACCTCAAATCGGCCATGGACCGCACACTCCACCTCGACGACGGCGAGGAGAGGGACGGCTCGACCGTCCACAGGATCCGGGGCATCTCCTGCTGCTCGGACACCGGCGCGCTCTGCAACAGATCCGACGTGGTTACCGATGCGGGTTGTCTTGCGCGTTTCAAGCAGGTGAGTCCGGCGTCCTGGACCTGCGAGCGACCAAGAGCCGTCGCCGTCATTTCCGGTGAAAACTACAACTGCACCATCTCCGCCGAATGCTGGATGAGCAATCCTCCCCCTGTGTTTTACCCCTACAGGCCGACCAGGATTACCGTTGCCTGGCTCGATCTCGGCGCCGTGCACAATTGCAGAGGGCACCTGAGACCCTGGCCTTGTGGCCGTACCCGAACCGCAGCGCCCGCGGTGTCGGTCGCCGATGCCCGGACCGAGGAGGCCCGGGGGGCATCTCTGGAATTCGCCGTGACGCTGAGCCGGGCGCTTTCGGAGACCGTAACGGTCCGCTATGCGACCTCGGACGGCACGGCCAGCGCCGGGTCGGACTACAGGGCGACCTCCGGGACGCTGACCTTCCGGCCCGGCCAGACGGAGAAGACGATCTCCGTGCCGGTGCTGGACGACGAGCTGGACGAGGGCCCGGAAACGATGAAGCTGAAGGTGTCGGTAACGAGCGGGTGGCCGTTGACCCTGGCGACGAACACGACCGCAACCGGGACGATCGTCAACACCGACAGGATGCCGACGGCATGGATCGCGCGCTTCGGGCGCACGGTGGCCGACCAGGTGCTGGACGCGCTGGACGCCCGGATGCGGGCGAGGCCGGCGCCGGGCGCCGAGGCCCGCCTCGCCGGGCAGCGGATCGGCCTCGGGCCGCTGTTCGGAGCCGGGACGGGCGGGGACGCCGCGTCCGGGGCGGTCAGGACACCGGAACCGGAAGTCGCCCGCCCATGGGGCGAAGGCGGCCCGGCGCTCCGGAATGTCGGCGCGCGCCCCGGTCCGTCGGGATCCCGGCAGGCCGACGCCGGCCGCGCCCTTCTGTCGGGCTCCTCGTTCTCGATGGCCGCGGAAACCGACGGCCCGGGCCTGGTCTCCGTCTGGGGCCGGGGCGCGGTGACGCGCTTCTCGGGCCGCGACGGCGCTCTCCGGCTGGACGGCGAGGTGGCGACCGGCCTGCTCGGCGCGGACTGGACGCGCGGGCGGTGGACGACGGGGCTGCTGGTCACCCACAGCCTGGGGGACGGCGGCTACCGGCGCGCGCGCGCCGGCGCGGTGACCTCGACACTGACCGGGGTCTGGCCCTGGGTGCGCCTCGCGCCGGGCGAGCGCCTGTCGGTGTGGGGCGTGGCGGGCCTCGGCGAAGGAACGCTGACGCTGGAAACCCGGGACGCGGACGGCGCGCGCACCGGGGCGATCCGGACCGGTCTCGATCTCTCGATGGCCGCGGCCGGGCTGCGCGGCATCGCGGTGGACGGCGGCAGGGACGGCCTCACCCTGGCGGTGAAGGCCGAGGCGGCGGTCGTGCGGACGGCATCGGACGCGGTGTCCGGGGCCGGCGGTACCATGGCGGGGGCCGAGGCCGGGACCACATGGCTGCGGCTCGGCCTCGAAGGGTCGCGGCCCTTCCGGCTCGGCGACGGCTCGGTACTGACGCCGGGCATGGAGATCGCGCTGCGCCGCGACGGCGGCGACGCGGAGAGAGGCTTCGGCGCCGGGATCGGCGCGGGACTCGCCTGGTCCGACCCGCGGCGCGGGCTGGGCGCCGAGCTCAGCGGGCGCGGCTTGCTGACCCACCAGGCGAAGGGCTTCCGCCGGCACGGGGTCGGGGGCGCGGTCTCGTGGGACCCGGTGACGGGCGGCCGCGGGCCGCGGCTGAGCCTCACCCGGACGCTGGCGAGGCCGGCCGCGAACCAACCCGGCATCGGATATGGGGAACCGCGGATCGAGGCGCGGTTCGCATACGGCCTCCCGGCCTTCGGCGGCCGCTTCACGTCGACACCGGAGATCGGCGTCGGCATCTCCGACGCCGGGCGCGACTACATCCTGGCCTGGCGGCTGGTGCGCGGCGGCGACGCGCCGGACGGGAGCGCGCTGGAAATTGCCGTCGAGGCGCGGCGGCGCGAGAGCGCCTCCGGTCGCGGCGATCCGCCCGGGCATGCCGTCGGCGTTCGCATGACATCGCGGTTCTAGCCCGCCGGATGTTCGCGCTCGTGTCCAGGCTTCTTTCCGCGGGTCAGCCCGCATCCGTGGTGTCGAATCCGGGCTCCCCCGGGATTGAAACCCTGCCCTCCTCCTGACGCGAGGCGCGCGCGATCCGGGGAGCGAGGTCGTGGAGATCGATGAACGCGTCCGCCTGGCGGCGCAACTCGTCGGCCACCATCGGCGGCGAGCTGCGCAGCGTACTCACCACGCTGACCCGAACGCCACTGCGCTGGACCGCCTCGACCAGACGGCGGAAACTGCCGTCGCCCGAGAACAGGACGGCATGGTCGATCCGCCCGGCCATTTCGAGCGCATCGACAGCAATCTCAATCTCCATGCTGCCCTTGATACCGCGGTTACCCGCCGCGTCGATGAACCCCTTCTGCGGCTTGGTGACCACGGCGTAACCGTTGTAGGCCAGCCAGTCGACGAAGCGACGGATCGAGGAGTATTCCTGATTTTCCGCCAACGCGGTGTAGTAATACGCTCGCACCAGCCGGCCCCGAGCGGCGAAAATTTCCAGCAGACTATTGAAGTCGATGTGGATTCCCAGCGCGCGAGAGGTCAAGAACAGGTTGGCGCCGTCGATGAAGAGCGCAATCCTTTCTTCCGATTCCAGGACCATGGTCTCGAGACGACCCTTCCCAACCGTCACATCGGTCTATCGGCGTAGCCCCACACGCGGTGAACAGCGAAGATTTGCCATCGGGACTTCTGAACCCGGCCGTTAGCGTTCGACCGACCTCTTCTCTTCCAGGAAGCCGACGCCGGCGAGCGCCGGGACGGCCCCCGTGAGCAACGCCAGCGCAACGATCGCGGTCGACGTCATTCTTCCATGCACGAGCTGTCCTCCTCATGAAAAGCGTCGAATACGAGTTGTCTCCGTGGCGAAAAAGCTCACCGTTCCCGGGGCGGAAAATCCCGGCTCGTCGGCGTTACGGCCGCCGTTCTTCGACCGTCCGACCACATTCCCGTCGATCGGAAGGCGCTCGCAATTCCCAACGCTCGCCGGACCGGCGCAAGCAGCGTTCAAACGAACGACTACAAGGGTACGGAAAGCGGTGTGAGAAGTGCGTGAAGTCTGGGGCCGATTACGGGAATTTCTAGTGATTTTTTATACGATCGCGATACCCGTTGAGGTGGCCCCGGTTCGTCGGACAGCTTGGCGGCCGGGCCAAGGTGTATTCCACCGTTTGACGGAGGGATGCGGACGAGCGGCAAGCGACGGAGGTTTTCGGGGGAGCTGAGGGCGAAGATCGGGGAGCCGGCGCGGGCTGGCAACCGCCCTGCATGGCGCTGCCCGCGGGTCGGCGCGACGCCGCGATAAGCTTCATAGGCCTGAAACCGGGACCCAGGGATAGCTGCGGCGGACGTTCCGGCTGGAGCTTCCGCGGCAAACCCAAGTGACGCGGGCGCCTGCGCTTCAGTCCTGACCTTCGAGCCGGCGCCGCCGCCGGGTCATCCTCTCAGCGAGCTTCGGGGCGGTACCCGGACGGCTCCAGGGGCAGACGGCGATGCAGATGCCGCAGCCCTGGGTGTCGTTGAAATACGGGATGCATTTGTCGAAATCGACATACCAGCGCTCGACGCCGCGCACCCATTGCCTGTCGCGCGAGATCGCGTCCGGCGGGCAGGCATCGGTGCAGACCTGGCAGCGCGTGCAGAAATCGTCCGCTCCGAACACGTCCCTTCCGTCGGCGGTCAGCGTGAGGTCGGTCAATACGCCCGCGAGACGGAAAGACGAACCGTAGGTCCGGTTGATCATCGAGCCGTGCTTGCCGAGCTCGCCCAGCCCCGCCTCGATCGCCGCGGGTATCAGGGTGACCGGTCCCGCCGCCGGACCGCCATGCGGCCGGGCGTGGTATCCCGCGCCCTGGATGAAATTGGCGACGGCGCGGGCCGCGCGGGTGCCCCGGTTGTACTGCGTCATGGTCTCGACGGCGGCGGGAACGGTCGGCGCCTTGGCGAGCTCGGCGTGGTCCATCGCGACGCCGATGACGACGATCCAGGGTTCCGGCGCCTCGTATCGCTCGAATACCCATTCGGGCTTCACCCGCGCGATCCCGACGAGATCGCCTTCGTTGGCGAGCGCGTACTCCTTTACCCGGCGCGACCAGGTCTCCGGCGTATCGGACTGCGGCGTCTCCGGTTTTTTGGGCGGCTTCCTCTGTCCGCGCCCGCCGTATTTGAGGTGGAAATCCTGCAATTCCGGGAACGCCTCGAACCGTTCCATGTAGTAATCCTGCAGCGCCTTGTGCGGGATATCGACGCCGTAATGCCAGAACAGCGGGCTCGGCCGGCGGGATTCGCGCTCGCCCCGGCCGTTGACGTCGTTGCCGGAGATTTCCGGGAACAGCGCGCGCTGCTCCTCGGGCGTCTCGTAGGTGGGGATCTTCCGCATTTCTCGGCTATTCCTTCCGCCCGTTCATACGATCGCCCGCCGGATCAGATTGGCGCCGACCAGAATAAGGAAACCGAACACGCCCTTGGAAAACACCTCTTGCGACAGCCGTTCGCTGATTCTCCGCCCCACCCACATGCCGGCGAAGGAGGGCAGCAGCGCGACGCTCCCGATGGCGGCCGCTTCCAGGGTGAGCGCGCCTTCGGCGATCAGCGTCCCGCCCCAGGGCAGCGCGGTGAGGAAGAAGGCGAGGCTCGCCGCCCGCAGGAATGTCTCGCGGTCGAGGCCGAGCGCCTGGAAATAGATCGCCACGGGACCGCCGACCGACCCGGTCAACCCGGTCAACAATCCCGACAGCAGCCCGACGCCGGGCGAATACCAGCGCTCGTGTTCCGCCGGGATGCGGAACCGCAGGGCGAAGATGTTGACCAGCGAATAGACGATGATGACCGCCCCGAGAAGCGCGCCGACTAGCGTCTCGTCGATGACGAAGAGCAGGACGGTGCCCAACCAGGCGCCGAAGCCGAGCGGCACGATCATTGTCGAGAATCGCTTGAACAGCTGCACCGGCATGCCGCCCCGGGTCATCTGCCAGGCATTGGTGATCAATACCGGAACGATGATCAAAGGCACCGCCTCCCGCAGCCCCATGGGAATCGTCAGAACGGCGATCGCCGTGAGCGGCAGGCCCAGCCCCACCGCGCCCTTGGTGATGCCGGCGGCGGTGAAGGCGACCGCCACGGTCGCCGCGAATGCGAGGTCGGGTTCCATTCCCTGAAATACGTTTCCTGGGCGCCGGAGCACGGTTGCACGCGGCCGGTGCATTCATTAGCAATGCCCCGTCGCATCGAGTCCAGCCCCCGGTCCGGAGCAATGCCCCATGGCGCTGAGTCCGCCTCTTTGCCGCCTGATCGAATCCGCCGCCCCGCTGTTCGCGGGCGAAGCGGAAGTGGTCCGCACGTATTGGGATTCGCCGGTGCGTACCGTCGAGACCGATCTTCGCTGGCTCGAATTGCAGGTGTTCAAGGAGTTCAAGGGCTCCGGCGTCGGCGACTACGACAACCGGGGCGTGATCATGGGGCCGCTGACCGAGGTGCTCGAAGTCCTGCCCAAAATGGACATCGAGGTGCCGCGCCATCGCATCCGCGACCTGCTCGAAGGGCTTTACGAGGAGTTCACCCATCTGGTCGCCTTCGCCGACGTCTACGACGCGATCCGCCCGGAGGGCACGCCCAGGCTGGATCCGCATCGCTGCCAGGGCTGGGAGGAGGACAACGTGCTCACCCAGCTCCGCTACGGCACGCTCGCCGGGCACGGCGAGATCGGTGCCCGCGCGTCCAGGTTTTCCGAGGGCGGCTACTGCACGCTGTTCCGCGAAGGCATGCGCATCGCCGATCGCGGCGGCAACGACGCGCTGATCGCCGATGCCTGCGCGAAGGTCTACGACGACGAGTTCGAGCACATGCTGGGCGGCATCGTCGGGCTCGACTCGGAAGGGATGACAGAGGCGGAATGGACCCATATGGGGGCGCTGGTCAGGGAACTCCTCAAGGCCCGCGTGGCGATGCGGAACGGCCAGTTCTCCAATCCGCTCCCGCCGGAACGCGTGGCGGAAATCCATGCCGGGGAGATCGACCCCGTCGCGTTCGACTACGACAAGGCCGAAGCCCTGATGGCGGCGTAGCGCGGCTCCGTTTCGGTTGGCGCCGCCGAGGCGCCGGCGCGTCCTTCGATAGGGGCTTATCCGGATAGCTTGACGGCGTCCGCCCTCCCCCGGCCCCTCCCGCAAGCGGGAGGGGGGAAGGTGGCAGAGGGGGCTCGGCGAAATCCCCTGTACCTCTCACCACGCTTCTTCCGCGGTGAGGTTGCGTTGTGATTGAGGTTCCGCCCCAGGGCTCGGATAGCGGCAGAGATGCCCACCCATCGGCTTCGCCGAAGCGCGTAGCGCGGCGGCGAAGCCGATGGGTGGATGCAGCCTGTGAGGGCTCCCTGCCATCATGGCCGTTCCGTCCATTGTGGACGGGACGGGCCGAGGGATCGGGAGCGACCGACTGTCCCCTGCGCCGTGAGCGCCTGGAGAGGATTTGTGCCCCGGTCCCTGGCCACGATGGACACCCGGTGGGGAGTTTGCGCCTTGAGCGCCGGTAAAGGGTTCGGAGGGCATCGTGGCGGCCGGTTGGCAAGATCGATCGAAAGGAACGCCATGGCAGGACTTGAGTGCTTCGCAGGCATCGACTGGGGCTCGGAGACCCACCAGGTCTGCATCGTCGACGGCGAGGGCACGGTGCTGGGAGAGCGGGCCTTCCGCCACGGCGGCGCCGGGCTGGCGGAGATGGCGGACTGGCTCGTCGCCACGGCGAAGGCCGAGCCGCACGCCATCGGGGTCGCCATCGAGGTCCCGCACGGGCCGGTGGTGGAGACCCTGATGGAACGCGGCTTCGCGGTGCACGCGATCAACCCGAAGCAGCTGGACAGGTTCCGCGACCGCTTCTCGCCGGCCGGCGCCAAGGACGACCGCCGCGACGCCCGCGTGCTCGCCGATGCCCTGCGCACCGACTGCCACGCGTTCAGGCGCCTCGATGCGAGCGCGCCGGAGATCGTCGAGCTGCGCGAATGGTCGCGGATCGCCAACGACCTGACCGGCGAGCGCACCCGGCTGGCGAACCGGGCCCGCCAGCAGCTCTGGCGCTACTATCCCCAGCTCCTCAAGGTCGAGAGCGATCTCGCCAAGGCCTGGGCCCGCGACCTCTGGAGCCTGGTACCGACCCCCGACAAGGCGCGCCGCGTCCGCCTCAAGACCGTCGCCGCGCTCCTCAAGCGTCACCGGGTGCGGCGCATCGATGCCGAGACCGTGCTCGAGAGGCTGCGCGAGCCCGCCGTCTCCGTCGCCCCCGGTACCGCCGAGGCCGCCGTCGCCCGTCTCGAAGTCGTGTTCGCCCAGATCGACGTCGTCGCCCGGCAGCTCGCCAGAGCCTGGCGCGAGATCGACCGCCTGACCGCGGCGCTCGCCCGACCGGCGCCGTCCCCGGAGGATGAGCCGGGAATGCAGGGGCAGCGTGACGTGGAAATCCTGAGCTCGCTTCCCGGCGTCGGCAGGATCGTCCTCGCCACGCTGCTCGCAGAAGCGCACGATCCTCTGCGGCGGCGAGACTATCAGGCCTTGCGATGCCTGTCCGGCACAGCCCCCGTCACCAAGCGCTCCGGCAAGTCCCTCGTCGTGGTACGGCGCCTGGCGGCCCACAACCGGCTGCGGGATGCCCTCTACCACTGGGCCGGCGTCGCCATACAGCATGACCCGATCAGCAAGGCCAAATACGCCGCGCTCAGAGCCCGCGGCCACGGCCATGCCCGGGCGCTGCGATCCGTCGCCGACCGGCTGCTCGCCGTCGCCTGCGCGATGCTCCAAAGCCAGACACCGTTCGCACCGGCTCATCCCGGCCGACGCCATGCCGCCTGAAACGCACAGACCCGGATACGACGGACACAAAAGCCGCCAAAGGCACTTTACAAATGGTGGGGAGTCCTCTCCCCCGCGGGGGAGCATAAGCGCTAACTTGTTATGGGTTGAAGTGGGTGGCGCGTTGAGGTCTGCGGCGTCTGGGCGGTTCGGCGAGGGCTTTTGCGATGTCGTTCCACTCGTCGATCGTGCGGGCGAGGCCGAACTCCGGCTCGACGGCCCGGCGGATCTGGTTGAGGACGAAGCGGAACTCGCGCCACGGGCTATGGGGTCTGCGGCGGCGCCAGGTCGTATCCCCAGGGGGAAACGGCGCGGGCGTGGTCGACCAGCTTGTCGGCGAGCAGCGCCACCAGGAGTTTCCCGTAGAGCCAGGCGCGGGCGCTGTCGTCGTCGCGCTTGGGCAGGTGGCCCAGGCGGGCCAGCGACTTGAGGCGTTTGAAGACCAGCTCGACCTGCCAGCGCAGGCGGTACCATTCGAGAACCTCGCGGGCGCTGAAGGACTCTTCGCGAAACGTGGTGAAGACGATGACATAATCGGCGAAGGCCAGCGTCGCGGGGCGGACCTTGCTGCCCTGCCGCCTCGCCTCGCGGCGCGCCCTCTTGCGCGCCCGTGCGGCGGCCTGCGTCGACTTGCGCACCGCGCAGATGCGGCCGTGCACCGCATTCTCCCCGGCGGTCGCCACCGGCCACCACCCGACAGCCCCGGCGCGGGTCAGCCCGGACACCGCCGCGAGAAGATCGAACGGCGCCCCCTCGGGGGTCCGCAGCGGCAACGCGCCGGTGTTCACCCGCACCGCGATGCGCCCGCCCGCCGCCGACGCGTGGCGGAGCCCCGCCGCCGTCGCGTAGCCCCGGTCGGCCAGGATATGGTCGCCCGCGCAGACCGGAAACCGCGCCAGAACTTCCGCGCTGCCTGCGCCGCGCGTCGGTGTCACCTCGAAGAAATCGCAGCTCAGAGAGGACAGGCACAGGCTGTAATGCACCCGCCACACCGAACCCGTCCGCCCGGGCTCGCGCACCGTGGTGGCGTCGAACGCGCGCACCCGCAAGCCCGGCGCCGCCGCCCGCGCCAGGCCGCGTTCGCGGAACAGCGCCACGCACAGACCGTGCAGCCAGCCCGAGGACTTGCGGAGCCGCTTCAAAAGCGCAACGTCCGACAACTCCGCCAGACCCGCCTTGCGCGCCCGCAGCGCCGTCTCGCGCAGCGAGTGACCGCAGCCCAGATGCAGCAGAAGAACCCGCAGCGCCGCCTCCGCAGACTTGTCCTTGCGCAGACCCTTCAGCGCACCGGTCGAACGCCCCAGCTCCTCCCAGCCGGCCGGAAGAAAAGACCGCAGAACCGCCCAGTCCTCGTCCATCCCACGCCTCCGAGCCCAAACACCCGGAAACCCTAGACAAAATGACCGCCACAAACAAGTTAGCGCTTATGCCGCGGGGGAGAGGGTCGGGGTGAGGGGGGGCAGCCAACAACTCTCCCTCATCCCGAGCAGGCGCGAAGCGCCGTATCGAGGGACGCTTGGCCTCAATCGATCCCTTCGATCACCCGGAAGTCGCGCTCGACCGCACCCGAGAGCTTCACCACCGCGGCCTGGTAGTCGGGTCCGTCGTGGGTCGCGAGGGCCTGTTCGAAGCTGGGGAACTCGACGACGACGGTGCGCTCCTTGACGCCTGCCTCGAAGGCCTCGACCTGTCCGCCGCGCGCGAGGAACTTGCCGCCGCCGGCCTGGACCGCCGGCCCGGCGAGCTTCGCGTACGCCGCCAGCGCGTCGGGGTTCTTGATCTCCCGGTAACAACTCACCCAGTAGCCCTTCGCCATTGCGTTCTCCTTTCGGCGATACGTCCGACGCGCTCGACGCCGTCCGGACAAGAATAACCTAACCCAACCCGTCGTCGACCTCGACGTTCTCCGACACCAGCGCGTGTCCGGCGCCCTCGGCCTCGTTCTGGAGCAGGATGGCAAAGTCGATGTCGGTATGCCCCTTCCCCACCACCGAGGACAGGATCTCCCGCGTCAACGCGGTGACCGGCATCGGCACGTCCAGCGCGCGGCCGAGCGCGAGACCCAGGTCGAGATCCTTGCGCAGAAGCGGCGGGGTGAACGTGGTCGTGTAATCGAGATTGACCAGGGCGGGCGATTTGTAGCGCGTGAAGGTCGATCCCATCACCGATGAGTTCATGAATTCGAGGAAAGCCGAGCGCGGCACGCCCGCCCGCTCGGCGAGGACGGTGATCTCGGAGAGGCATTGAATGACCACGCCCAGCATCACGTTGTGGCAGATCTTGCAGGTCCGGGCGAGATCGCCTTCTCCGACCCAGGTCACGCCGGACGGCGCCATGACTTCCAGGAGGGGCCGAACCTCGTCGAACATATCCTTCGGGCCGGACGAAACGATTGTGAGCTTTCGCGCCTTGACGACCTTGCCGTTGCCGCTGACCGGCGCGGCGAGGAAGCCGGCGCCCCGTTCGGCGAGCGCCCGGCGGACATCCTCCGACGCCTCTTCGTCGACCGAGGAGCAATCGACAACGATACGAGGGGTCGCCGCGGGGTTCGCAAGCAACCCGTCCGGACCCATGACGACCGCTCGCAGATCGTCGGGTCCGGCGACCATGGCGAACACAATGTCGCGGTCGGCGAGACCCGAAGGCTTGCCCACGATGCTCGCTCCGTGGGCCGCGAGCGGTTCCGCCTTCGAGGCCGTGCGGTTGTATACCGAAACATCGGCCCCCGCCTTGAGCAGGAGCTCGGCCATCGGAAAGCCCATACGCCCGGCGCCGATCCAGCCGATGCTGTGTTTGGTGATGGATTCGCTGGTCATGGCAGGCTCCCTCGCATTCGTATGGGTGGACATGTTGCGCCGCGCGCCGGCTCAGGCAAGGCCAAGCCCTTCGAGTTCGTCCGCGCGGAAATCGGGCGTGGTCGGGCCGAAGCCTTCCGGTTCGCCGGATGGCGGGGCAGGAGGCCTGGCGAGAGCCGCCTCGGCGGTCAGGATCGTCCCGGCGACGGAAGCGGCGTGGCGGAGCGCCGCTTCGACCACTTGGAGCGGATCGCGGATACCGGCGGCGGTCATGCCGCAAATCGTTCCTTCGACAGCGTCGAAACCAAGATCCGGATTTCCGTTCCCGGCGAGCCGCGCCACGATCGTTCCGCCGTCATGGCCCGCGTTATCGGCGATCTGCCGCAGCGGCGCGGCAAGCCCCGCCGCCAAGATCCGGCGCGCGTGGGGATCGGTAGCGGTGCAGTCGAGCACGGCCGCCGCGTGCAGCAGCGCGGCGCCGCCGCCCGCTACGACGCCCCTTGAAAGGGCCGCCCGGGCGGCGCGGGCGGCGGATCGCGCGCGTTCGGACCGGACGGCGATTTCGGCCTCGGAATCTCCACCAACCCGGATCGCCGCGACGCCGCCGGAGAGCCGGGCGAGTCGTTCGGTCAGCAGATTGCGGTCGTAATCGGTCCGGGCAATCCCTATCGCGTTGCGGATTTCGTGCCGCCGGTTCTCGATGGCCTCTTCATTGCCGGCGCCGTCGACGAACAGCGTCTCGCTGCCGGAGATTACCGTCCGGCGGGCGCTGCCCAAAAAGCCCGGGCCGGCGTTTTGCAGGGCGAGCCCCTTGTCCTCGGCTATCACGGTGGCGCCTGTCAGGACCGCGGCATCCTCCAGCGCGGCGCGGCGCCGGTCGCCGAAATAGGGCGCCCTGACGGCCGCGAGGCGGAGCCCGCCGCGGATCTTGTTCGCGGTCAGCGTCTGGAGCGCTTCCCCTTCCACTGCCTCGGCCACGATCGCCAGCGGGCGGCGCATTCGAACCGCGGCTTCCAGCAGCGCCAGCACCGGCTCGTGACGGTCGAGCCTGCCGTCATAGAGCAGGATCAACGGCTCGTCGTAGGTGCAGAGCAGGGTTTCCGGGTCGGTCATGAAGTAGGGCGACACATAGCCCCGGTCGAAGCGCACGCCGGCGACGATCTCATAGTCCACGTCCCGTCCCCGTGCGTTCCGAACGTCGACGACGCCTTCCGCGCCGGTCGCCGCCACCGCCTCCGCCGCGATTCCGCCGATCCGGGCGTCGCCATTCGCGGCCAGTGTTGCGATCTCCGCCAGCGCCTCGCCAGGCTCTACGGGGCGCGCCGCATCGCGCAGGGCATCGAGAACGGCGACCGCGCTCTCATCGATGCCGCGCTTCAACGCGGCCGGGTCGGCGCCCGCGGCGACCGCCTTGATCCCCTCGTCGATCAGCGCGGCCGCGATGACGGTCGCGGCGGTCCGCCCGTCGCCCGCTTCCTCGCCCGTGCGGGAGGCCGCGTTGCGGACAAGCCTCGCCCCCATATCGGCAAACCGGTCGGCGAGTTCGATGGATTGGGCCACGCGGGCGCCGTCCCGCGTCACACGGGGCGGCTTGCCGTCCTCGGCGAGCAGGACGGCGCGTCCGCCAGGGCCCAGGGTCACCCGCACCGCATCGGCAAGCGTCCTGATCCCTGCTTGCAGCGCCTTGCGGCCGTCGAGGCCGAAAGCCGGATAGGATGCGGTCACCCCTGCCTGCCGTCTTCCGTGGGCTCAAAGCGTCGGTCGATAGGCGCGGGCCGTCGCGCCGTTCCGGGTACAGGATAGGGCATTGACGACGATATCGCGTCAGGCCATCGACGCCAGTTCTTCCAGCAGGTAGCCGCGGAAGAGCGGATAGTTTTCCACCATCGGGAAGTGGCCGATCCCCTTCATCACGGTGAAGCGGCAACCGGGTATCGCGTCCGCCGCCTCGCGGGTCATCTCGGGCGTCGCCGAATAGTCGTACTCGCCGGTCAGCAGCGAGACCTTGCAGCGATCGGTGTCGATACGCTTGATGTCCTCGCGCGCGTCCCAGTCCTCGCAGTAATACCAGACATCGCCCTTGTAGACGCCCGGACCGGACTGGCTGTAGTACCACCAGTTCTCGCGGCAGCCCGCCTCCGGGGAATCGGGGCCGTTGAGGCCGTAGGTGTAACAGGCTGCGAGCTCTCCGCCGTGGATCGCCGGGTGATGCAGGAAATCGTTGTCGCGTCCTTCGGCGAAGGCGGTGCTTTCGAGCCCGACGATGCCCGCGATCTCATCCTGGTGGTCGGCGGCGACCTTGAGCACGATCGCGCCGCCCATGGAACAGCCCATCACCACCGGGCGCTCCAGTTCGAGCGCGCGCCAGAAATCGCGAATCAGGCCGAGATAGACATCCGTCGTGAGGCGGTATTTCTCCAGCCACCACCGGTCGGGCGGGTTGGAACGCCCGTGGAAGGGCAGGTCGAAAGCGAGCACGCGAAACCGGTCGGCGATCTCCGGGTCGTTGAGCACGTGGCGGAACTGCCTGCTGTCGGCGCCCGCGGTATGCAGACAGATCAACGGCCTCCCCGCCCCCGCCTCCTCGTAATAGATCCGATAGCGGCGCCCGCCGCTGTCAAGGTTCAGATAGCGGCCGACCACGGGCTCAAGATCGGCCATCGAGCGGCTCCATCGTCTTGAGAATGTTCATCATACGGTGCAGGGCGCGCGCGTTCTGCATCGCGGCGAGCGAATCGCCGTCGATCTCGAATTCCGGCACCCGCATGAGCATGGCGAAGAAGTCGTGATAGAGCGGTTCCGGATCGGGCCGGATGAACTTCCGCCAGACCCGCAGCGGCGCGGAGATGGTGAACCGCGCGGGCCGGTCGAATCGCGGGCGGTGGACGATGTCCGCTATGCGGCCCTCGCGCACCGAGAGCAGCCAGCTGTCGCCCTCGAAGGAGAGCTTGAAATCGAGCGAGAACCAATCGCCGACGACCGCCATCTCGCGATCCGAGTTCACGCGCTCCCTGTAACGCTCCATCCAGTCCGGCGTCGGCACCTTGGCCATGGCGGCGTCTCCGGACGTCAGGCGGCGAGCCCGTGCCGGGCGAGGAACGTTTCCATCGCCGCGACGCAGGCTTCGGGTTCTTCGAGCTGCAGCATGTGGCCGGTGCCCGGAATCGCGACATAGTCGTAACCGCCCTCTTCCGCCATCGCCTTGTTGGTGACGGCGGTGGGCGAGGGCCGCTCGATGTCGGGATCGGCGCCGACGAGCAACACCGGGCCGCCGAACTCCGACGCCCCGGGCCATAGATTCATCGGGATGTTGGCGACATAGGTCTCGGCCTCGATCTCGCCGGGATAGCACAGCTCCCATCCGTCTCCGGCGGAGCGCAGGATCGACCGGGCCATAAGACCGTGCGTTCCTTCCACCCATTTGCTGGCCGCGCGCCCCTTGGCGTATTCCGCTTCCTGTTCGGAGGGGTCGGCGAAACGCGACGGTCGGGACTTCGCCCAGTCGGCGAGCCGGTATTCGAACTTCACCATCATGTCGAACAGCGGGTGGCCTTCGGGCGGGATGTCGGGCGGGTCGAACAGGACCAGCGCGTCCCAGCGCCAGGCGGTGTCGACCGCATCCTTCATGGCGGCGCGTCCCGACATGGAGTGGAAGGCGCCGACCGAGGGCTTGGCGCCCCAGCTCTCCGATACCTGTGTGTGGATCTCCGCCATGTCGCGCGCCATGCGGTCGTAGTCGTGGTTCGGCGTCGCGGAGGGCGGGTTACGGCCGTGGTTCCGCATGTCGAACACGACGACGTCGTAGCGCGGGCAAAGGCGTTGCCAGAACGGCAGATAGCCGTCGATGGCGAACCCGTTGCCGTTGCTGGCGAAGATGCGCACGGGCGCATCCGGGTTGCCGTGACGGCGTACGACGATATGCGCCCCGTCGGCCATCGTCAGATCGACGACATCGACGGGTTCCGGGACTTCGAGAATGCTCAGCGGACGATACTCCCTAACCCACTCGGCGAGCGCGCGGCGGGCTCTCTATACCCAAACCGCGCCGGGGGGCCAAACGGCTCAGGTCGTCACGGACAGGAAATTCTCGTTGAGCTTGCGGTCGTAGTAGAAGATCGCCCGGCCGATATCGTCCTCGGTCCAGGTGAGCGCCGGCCGGTCGGGGTAGAATATGTAGCCGCCGGTGAACGTCTCGTTGCGGTTCCCCGACGGATCGAAGAAATAGATCGTCCCGCCGCGGGTGATCCCGTGCCGGGTGGGACCGATATCGAGCGGCACCCGGTGTTTGGCGATGATGTCTGCGCAGAGCTGGATGTCGTGCCAGGACTCGACGAAGAACGAGGCATGGTGGAACCGGTCCTTTTCCGGCGAGCGGATGAAGGCGACATCGTGGGGCTTGGTCGCGGCCGTCAGGAATGCGCCGATCATCGTCTGGCGGTCCGGCGTGACGATCTGCTCGGCGATATGGAGACCGAGCACCTCGGTGAACAGCCTCACCGTTCCGTCGAGGTCGTCCCCGTAGAGCAAACAGTGGTCGAACCGCGTCGGCTTCATCCCCTTCAAATCGTCGGGCCAGACTTCCGGGTTGTCGAGCGACATGCCGTTGCCGACCTGCTCCATCTCCGCATAGAGCTCGACGGTGTGGCCGGTAGGCACGACGAATTGCAGGCGCTCGCCGGTCGCTTCGTCCTGCCCTTCCGGAATGCGGGTCACGGTGACGCCGGAGTCTTCGAGCCTTCGTTCGAAGTCATCCAGCGCGTCGGTTCCGGACACCTTCAATCCCATATGGTCCATGCCCGCGCTTTCCGCCTCGCGGAGGACGACGCTGTGATGATCGTGCTCGTCCCACGCCTTCAGATAGACCCTGCCGTCCCTGCCTTCGCCGGTTTGCAACAAGCCAAGAACGTCCTTGTAATGGTGCAGTGCAGGCCCAATTTCGGTGACCCGGATCTGCACCGTCCCGGCGCGCATCACTCCTGTGACCGCCATCTTTTCCTCCCGCTGAGAGCCTTCGGTCGTTGGGGCTTCTTCCGTCCCGATACTTTCGGCCCCGCTCGGGGCTACCGTCAAGGCGAAGCGCGGGCGCGGAATACCATTTGCCAAAGCCCGCGGGCCGGAAGGATATTCGCCACCGTCATCTGGCGGGAAAGAAGTCCATGGCAAGACGCATCGTCCTGGCGGCGATATGCGCCGCGGCGGTCTGCACGGCCGCCGCACCCCGCGCATGGGCCGCGCCGGAGATCCTGGTATTCGCCGCCGCGAGCCTTAAGACGGCGCTGGACGACGTGGCCCGCCAGTGGCACGCGAAGACAGGCACCCGGCCGACCGTCTCCTACGCCGCGACGTCGACCCTCGCCCGCCAGATCCAGCGCGGCGCGCCGGCCGACATATTCGTTTCCGCCAACCGGGACTGGATGGATGTGCTGGAGAAGGACGGCACGATCCGGCGCGGAACCCGGCGAAACCTGCTCGGCAACCGGCTGGTTCTGATCGGTCACGGCCGAAGCCACCCCGCCATGGAGATCGGCGATTTACCCGCTCGTCTGGGCAGCGACCGATTGGCCATGGCGCTGGTAGACTCCGTGCCGGCGGGCATGTACGGCAGTCAGGCGTTGAAGGCGCTCGGCCTCTGGGACAAGGTCGCGCGGCGGGTGGTACAAGCCGACAACGTGCGGGCCGCGCTCGCTTTTGTCGCACGCGGCGAAGCGCCCTTCGGCATCGTCTACGCGACGGACGCGGAGGCATCGGACAGGGTGAGCGTCGTCTCCGCGTTTCCGGAATCCAGCCACCGGCCGATCGCCTATCCGGCCGCGCTGACGAGCGGGTCGGAGAACGGAAAGGCGGAAGCGTTCTACGCGCATCTCTTCTCGGACGAGGCGAGACCGCTCTTCGAACGCCAGGGTTTTACGGTCGTCGAATAGGGTGACGATGATCGATTCGCTGTCAGCGGAGGAATGGGCGGCGGTCAGGCTGTCGATCCGGGTCGCGTTCTGGGCGACCCTGGCAAGCCTTCCCTTCGGCGTGGCGACGGCGCTGCTACTCGCGCGCGGCCGGTTCTGGGGGCGGCAGATTCTCAACCTTCTCGTCCATTTGCCGCTGGTCATACCGCCCGTCGCCACCGGCTATCTCCTCCTGATCCTGTTCGGCCGGCAGGGGGCCATCGGCGGCTTCCTCGCCGAGGATCTGGGGATCGTTTTCGCCTTCCGCTGGACAGGAGCGGCGCTCGCGGCGGCGATCATGGCCTTCCCGCTGATGGTTCGCGCGATCTGGCTCGCGATGGAGGCCGTGGACTTCCGGCTGGAGGAAGCCGCCGCCACGCTCGGCGCCAGCCGGGCATGGACGTTCGTCGCGGTCACCCTGCCTTTGATCCTGCCCGGAATCGTCGCCGGCGCCATCCTCGCCTTCGCCAAGGCGATGGGCGAGTTCGGCGCCACGATCACCTTCGTCTCCAACATCCCGGGCGAGACCCAGACGCTGCCCTCGGCGATCTATGCCTTTCTCCAGGTCCCGGGCGGGGAGTCGTCGGCCGTGCGGCTGGTCGTCGTCTCGATCGCCGTTGCGATGGTGGCGCTCTTCGCCTCGGAATTCGTCTCCCGCCGCATCGCCCGCTGGGTCGCCGCACGATGAGCCTCGACGTTTCTCTCCGGCATCGCTTCGAGGGGTTCGCGCTCGACGCGGAATTCTCCGCGCCCGACGGCATCACGGCGCTGTTCGGACGTTCGGGCGCGGGCAAGACCACGGTCGTCGAAGCGATCGCCGGTCTGCTGCAACCGGACGAGGGAAGGGTTTCGGCCGACGATACGGTGCTCCTCGACACCGGCCGCAAGATCGCGCTCCCGGTGCACCGCCGGCGGGTCGGCTACGTGTTTCAGGAGGGACGTCTGTTCCCCCATCTCACGGTCCGCCAGAACCTCGCCTTCGGCCGCTGGTTCGCGCCGCGCGGAGCCACGTCGGAGGACATGGGGCATATCGTCGAAGTGCTGGGGATCGGACATCTGCTGGACCGCCGCCCAGGGCGGCTGTCGGGCGGCGAGAAGCAGCGCGTCGCCATCGGCCGGGCGTTCCTGAGCGCACCCCGGATCCTGTTGATGGACGAGCCGCTGGCGTCCCTGGATCAGCCGCGCAAGGCGGAAATCCTGCCTTATCTTCAGCGCCTCCGCACGGAGACGCGGATACCCATCCTCTATGTCAGCCACTCGGTCGCGGAAATCGTCCATCTCGCGACCACGGTGGTGGCGATGAGCCGGGGGCGGGTCGCTCGCGCGGGTCCGGCGGCGGACCTGCTGTCGGACCCGGAGGCGGTGCCCTTCATCGGCATCGACGAGGCGGGCGCGGTGCTCGCCGCGACGATCGTCGGCCACGACTCGTCGACGGGACTCACCGTGCTCTCGGTGAGCGGGGGGCGGCTCCAGCTTCCCCATATCGACGCGGCGGTCGGCACCGCGCTCAGCCTCCGCATCCACGCCGAGGACGTGATCATCGCGACGGAAAAGCCGACCGGGTTGAGCGCCCTCAATATCCTGCCGGCGACAGTCACCGCCGTCCACGAAGGCGACGGTCCGGGCGCGGCGGTGGGGCTGCGCTCGGGTACCGACCGGCTGCTCGCGCGGGTCACGCGGAGCGCCGTACGGGCGCTCGGTCTCGCCCCCGGCAAGCCGTGCTACGCCATCGTCAACTCGACCGCGGTGGCGCGAAGCGATATCGGTGGCATGGAAGCGGGCGACGGTTAGAGACGGGTGGGCCGTTACGGTCCTAACGTGACCCGATCCCGCGTGCAGGTGTCGATCAACGCATGCAGGTAGACCCGGGTGAGGCGTTCGAGGTCGCCGACCCGGCAGGCATCGAACATCGGCGGCCAGTCGGGTTCGGGCTCGGCCATGCCGGGCAATCCGATTCGCGCGGTGGCGATGCCCGCGTTTCTCAGGATCGCCCCGTCCGTGGTGCCGCTGAGTCCGCTGACCACGATGGGCCGCCCTTCCACCGACTCGATAGCGGCCGCGGTCGAACGGACGATCCAATTGTCCGGCTCGGTGCGCGACCCCGGGGTGGACAGCAGCATTTCGACACCGATCTCGATCCCCTCGCGCCTTTCGCGGATTTCGTCGATCAGCGCCTCGAACTCACGCCGGACCTCGATAGGGCGGGTCACGGAATTGGTGTGGATGTTGACGTAGAGGACGCAGATGCCGGGGATGAATTCGGGCTTGAACGGCCAGCCCGCCTCGATCCCGCCCACGGTACCCTGCGGCGCGACCTGGCCCCTTGTATGCCGCCCGGTGTAGTCGGCGATCCAGTCCTCGATCATCGGGACGACCGCGGCGGCATCGACAATGGGGTTTCGGTTGGGCTGGATGTGGCGGAGTCCCGAGTAGCAAAGCTCGCCCATGATCGTGATCCTGAACCAGCACTCGCCCGGCTCCTCCCAGACGATGCCGTAGCCGGGCTTGGTGCTGATGCAGTAATCGGCGGTCAGGCCGTGGGTGAGCATGTATTCGCACCCCACCCCGAAGCCCTGGTAGCGGCGGCCGCGATAGGCGTGCATCAGTCCCTCGACGGGTCCCTTGTGGATTCCTCCGGCGGCGATGCCGACGCTGGCCGCGCCCTTGAGCGGTATGTCCGCCCTGACCACGGCGTCGAGCGCGGCGATGGCGCAGGTCACGCTCCCTTTCGGATTCTGCACGCCGAGGCCGTAGAGCAGATCGCCCTCGCGGTGCAGGCGCGGCTCCAGGTCGGGCCGCGGGCGCCCGCCGGTCATCTGGGCGTCCTCGCGCGCATCGGCGCTGAAGGTGGTGTCGAGGTGGCCGTAGAAGAGGAGGTCCGCGCCGCCGCCGGTGCCCGCGATCCGGCCGATGCTGTTGCCCCGGTGCCCGTCGATGGGCTGGTAGAACGCGTCGATCCCGCGCCCGTTCATCGCGTCGGCGAAGAATTCGCCCAGCGCGCGCTCTTCCCCGGTGCGGCTCGGAATCTCCACCGCGCGATCGAGTGTGGTCAGCAGGAAATCGCGGTCGATCGCGTCGGTCGCCCGCTCGATCCAATCCCGCTGTTCGGAGGAGAGGGGCGTCGGCGGGCCGGGCTTCTCGGCCTCCCCCGTCATGGCCGCATGATCGCGAAGCACTTGTTCGAGTTGAGCACGTAGCTCTCCATGTAATCGACGATTTCGACATCCGCGCCGAGCTCGGTCATGGCGCCGGCGAGGCAGATCCAGTTGCGGAACTCGTGCTGCCCGGCGTCCTCGATCTCCTGATGCGTCAGGTCGCGCCAAGTGCCGAAACGCCCTTCGCGCAACTCTTCCAGCCGTTTTCCGTCGCCCTCGTGATCGGGGTAGATCCAGTGGTTCTTGGCGGTCAGAAAAGCGTGCGACCAGCTCGACGAGGCGACGAGCGCAACCCGCCACGGCGAATCGGCGAGCACCCTCGCGATCCCGCCCCCGAGATCGAAACAGGCGCGGGCCGAAGGCGCGGGAGGATCGCGGCGGTCGTTTTCCTCGCCGGGCGCGAGGTGCCCTCCCCGGGTGCGGATCAATTCGCCGCCGTAGCAGTTCACATGGAAGGGGACCAGCGGGTGCGGGAAGCCCGCCCGCTCGTGGTCGAGGAACAGAAGCGTGTTGATGAACGCATGCGCGAGCCCCTTGCGGTGCCGCAGGCAGTAGGCGTAGGGGATGTCGATGCCGCGCTCGCTCAGCTTTTCCACCAGCCATGCGGCGCCCTCAGGGTGGCCCCTGTGCACGAATTCGGTGTCTTCCGGTTCGCCCCAGGCGTTGGGCGGATCGGGCCGGTCGGGATCCTGGCGGTGCGGGGACGAAACGAACTCGTCGGCGATATAGGCGCAAAACGGCGGCACCACGTCCTCGACGAAGTTCTCGTACTGGTCGTCGCCCCACATGACGACGAAGTCGGGCGCGAAAGCCGCCAGTTCCTCCTTCATGCGGGTGAAAGCGTCCCAGTGGCGCTTGCGGTGGACGGCCGCCGCCGCGGCGCCCCGGTCGTCGGCCCATTCGTCCCGCATCGGCGCCGGCCAGTTGGCCGGGTCCTTCATCTCGGCCGGAACGTCGCTCCCCCCGAGCGTACGCCTGAGGAAGATGCTCATGTCCTCATCCACGAAGCGGAGCCCCGTGTAATGGGTCATGCCGAGGCCGAGGATTTCCGCCATTTCGTCCCTCCCCAGCGGCGGCGCTATTCGCCCGCCGGCGGCTCGCGCGGATCGGGCATACCGCGCGCGGTCAACAGCAATCGCCGCCAGCGCACGACCTGGCCGTCGCTGGTCGACAGCATCTCGGGCGCGTCGTAATCCTGGGTCGCCATCACCCGGTAGTCCTGGGTCGAGAAGTTGATGTTGAGCGCCCAGTTGCGGAACAGATGATAGTAGGCGGTGCGCAAGGCGCGGCCGAGCCGGGTCTTCCTGCGGGCGGCGTGGATATAGAAGACCCGCGTCGTGTCCCCGTCTATCGGAACGCAGAACCGGGTGAACATCTGGCCGCCGAAGTCGAAGCGGAACATGCTCGGCAGGTGGTGCCCGGCGGAGCGCACATAGGCGCCGTCGACCCTGGTGTGCATGCCCCATTCCTCGTTGTCCTCGAGGAAGGGGCGGCTATTGCGGATACGCGCGTTGCGCCAGGCGAAGATCCAGAGCCACAGCCGGCGCAATTCGGTCCTGGGCCAGTAATCGTCCACGCCGGGATAGAATTCGCGCCCGGTGCGCGGCTTGTCCCGGAGATAGCCGATGGCGGCCCTGTCGTTGACGATACGCGGCGAATAGCCGGTGCGGCCGAATTGCTGGTAGGGCTCCATGAGCTGCAACAGCGCGTTCCGGTGGACATACATGACGTGCGAATCGAGCGAGTTTTCGAGCGCGACCCGCCAGTTCACGTCCCACTGCCGGGCCGAGATGAAGAGCGCGGTCTCCCTCCCCTCGAAGAACTCGGGCGGGATCTCGTCCTCGATCGGGACCGGCTTGCCCTCCCCCATCCAGACGAAGACCAGCCCCTTGTACTCGGCGGTCGGGTAGATCCTGAGCCTGGCCTTGCCCGGCATCGCGCTCTCGGCGCCTTCGGAGAGCACCGCGACGCACTCGCCGCGTTCGTCGAACACCCAGCCGTGATAGGGGCAGGCGACGGTCCCCTTGTAATGGCAAACGCCGTGCATCAGCGAACCGCCGCGATGCGGGCAGGTATTGGACGCGGCGACGACGCGGCCGTCCTTGCCGCGGAACAGCACCAGCTTCCCGCCCAGCATCCGGACGCCGACCGGTCGTCCCTTCACCTTCCGCGCGAAAATCGCCGGGTACCAGTATTCGGTCAGGCCGAGTTCCGGAATCAGGGTCTTGATCGCGGACGAACGGCTCTGGGTATCGCTCATCGTCGGTCTCCGGTCCGCAGTTAACCAGCAAACGCAAGGCTTGGACAGGCTGGAGAACGGCGCGGCCGCGCCCGCTGGACCGGGTTTGGGCCCTCGCCTAGTGTCGCCCAATGCGGATCGGCGGGAGACCCGGATGGCGGCGGACCGCCCACGCTGGCTTCTGATCGCTTTCATCGCGCTGTCGCAGTTCGCGAGCGCGTTCATGCACGCCATCGTCGGCGTGCCGCTGCCGACGATGGCGCGGGAGTTCGGCGCGAGCGGTCTGGAGCTCAGCCTCCTCGACACGGTGTTTCTCGGCGCCGCCGCCGCGCTGCTCATGCCCATCGGCCGGTTCGCCGACGCGACCGACAAGAACTCGCTCTTCAAATGGGGGCTGGTGGCGCTCGGCATCGCCACCTTCGCGATCGGGCTGCAACCCACCATGGCCCTGGTCATCGTCTGCCGCTTCCTGCAGGCGGTGGCGGCAGCGTTCCTGATCGCGACTTCGATGGCGATCGTCGCCGACATCGCGCCCCGCGACCAGCTCGGCCGCCTGGTCGGCCTCGCCATCGGCGCGACCTATATGGGGCTCGCCTCGGGTCCCTATTTCGCCGGGCTGGTCACCACCCATCTCGGCTGGCGCTGGGTGTTCTTCCTCGCCGCAATCCCGCCGCTCGCCGCCTACGCGCTGTCCCGGATTACCCTGCCCAGCCGATGGAAAGCGCCGTCCGCGCAGGTCAACCTCGTCAACAGCGCGCTCCTGGTCGTCGCGATCGCCACCCTGATCGCGGGCTCGGCGACGATCGGGCGCGGGCCTCTGGGCTACATCCTGCTGGCGGCGGCCGTCATCGTCGGCGCCGTCTATTTCGCGGCGGAGAAGCGCTCGTCCAACCCGCTGCTGAATCTCCGCGCGCTCGGCGCCAACCGCCGCCTGTCGCAGGCGCTGCTGGTGCAGTTCCTGATCTATTGCGGGACGGTCGGGACGACCTTCCTGCTGTCGATCTATCTCCAGGTCATCCAGGGACACACGCCCGAGGGGGCCGGCCAGATTCTCATCGTCGGTCCGGTGGTGATGGCCGTGTTCGCGCCGCTCGGCGGGCGGCTCGCCGACCGCTTCCCGCCCCATCTCATCACCTTCATGGGCGGGACGTTCATCCTGTGCCAGACGGTGCTGGCCGCCTTTCTCGATGCCGGGTCGGGGCTGGTTCACGTCCTCGCGGTGATGGTCTTTCAGGGGCTCGGCTTCGCCTTCTTCTCTGCCCCCAACATCTCCAACATCATGACCAGCGTCGTTCCCGCGGAGCGCGGCATGGCGTCGGCGCTCTCGGCCGAGATGCGCTCGCTCGGGATGATGGTGTCGATGGCCATCGTCACCGTCCTGATCTCGGTGCGGCTGGGCACGGCGGCGGTCTCTTCCGCGCCGGACCGATTCCTGTCGGTGATGACGCTGGTGTTCATCGCGTTTTCGGTGCTGACCGCGCTCGGCGTGATCGCCTCGCTCAGGAAACCGCCGCCCGCTCCCGCATGAACCGCGCGGCGTCTTCGAGCGCGTCCGCGACCGGTCTCCCGCGCAGGTCGGGCGGGAAAATCTCGAACTCGTAGAAACCGGAATAGCCGTCGGACTCGAACCCGGCGATCAGCCCGGCGACGTCGACGAGCCCGCCGGAAAGAAATTCGCGCCGGGGCCGGGAGGGTTCGGGTTCGATCACGTTGCAGATCTGCAGGAGCGCCACCCGGTCCGCGTGCTCGCGGCAGATCCGGGGCAGCGCGGGATCCCACCAGGAGTGGTTGACGTCGAGGATCATGCCGACGCCGTCGATATCCTCGATCAGGGCGAGCGTGTCGGGGATGGAATTGACGCATCCCTTGGCGATCAGATCGACCGGGTGGATGGGCTCCACCCCGAGCCTGACGCCGGCCGGGCGCGCGATTTCGGCTAGCGCACGGAGACCCTCGCGGACGCGCGCCTGCGCCGCCTCGATGGAGCGTCCCGAACCGCGACCGCCCGAGATCACGCAAACCGCGCCCGCATCGAGAACCGCCGCCGCCTCGACCATCCGGCGGTCGTGATCGTCGATCAACGCGCCTTCCCTCCTGGCGAAATACCCCGCGCTGTTGACCGACGAGACCGCAAGGCCGCGCTCGTCGAGCATCGTCTTGAGCGCCTCCGCTCCGGTCTCGGCAATCGCCCGCGCGGTGACGCCGACCGCTCCGGCACCGACCGCGACAACGGCGTCGAGGAAGTTCGGCACCGCCATGTCGGCGGGGCAGATGTAGTGGTTGATTGACAGCCTGTTCATGGCATTCCCGTTCCGCCAGACTCATCGGAACATAGGGAGGAAACGGGGCGATGGGCAGGCTCGACGGGAAGTTAGCGCTAATCACGGCGGCGGCGGGCGGTATCGCGGGCGCGTCGGCGCGGCGGTTCGCGGCGGAAGGCGCCTCGGTGCTGGTCTGCGACGTCGACATGGACGGGGCGGAGGAGACCGTGGCCGCAATCGTGGCGGCGGGAGGGACGGCGCGGGCGCGGCATTGCGACGTTGCCGATCCGGAGTCCGCCGTCGCCGCGGTCGAGGCAGCCGTCGAAGCGTTCGGCGCGCTCCACGTCCTGATGAACGGCGCGGCCGCCCGCGAACCGGTGGCGAACGTCGTCGACCTTCCGCTTGCCGACTGGGAGCACGCGATGCGGGTCAACCTCACCGGCATCTTCCTGATGTGCAAATACGCGATCCCCAGGATCGTGGCCGCCGGCGGCGGCAGCGTGATCAACGTCGCCTCCCAGCTCGGCAGCGTCGTCGTCCCGAACCGGCCCGCCTATGTCACCAGCAAGGCGGCGGTTATCCAGCTCTCGAAGTCGATGGCGCTCGACTTCGCCGGCGACAACGTGCGGGTGAATTCGCTCTCGCCGGGGGCGACCGAAACCGGGCGCCTGCTGGCGCATTACGGCACGATGGAGGAGGTGCGCCGCGCGCTGGTGCCGTTTCACCCGATCGGGCGTCTCGGTCAGCCGGAGGATCTGGCCGACGCGGCGCTCTTCCTCGCCAGCGACGAATCGGCCTTCGTGACCGGCCACGACCTGATCGTCGACGGCGGCTACACCGCGGTCTGACCGCCCTCTTCCAGCTCGTTCAGGATGCGCCAGATGCGCTCGATATGGGGCTCCTTCTCGGTGCGGTCGTAGAGGAACCCGGCGGCGCGGACCGGGTCGCCGGCGAAATAGCGCTCATAGAGTTGCTGGCGGCCGGAAAAGCTCGACATCACGGCGTCGTAGGCAAGCCGGAACAGCTTGATTCGGGCCCGAGAATCGGCGCCCGCGGCCTGGAAGTAGGTCTCGACATCCGCGCCCACCGGCCCGTCGAGCTCGGCGAAGGAAGGCACCATCACCAGCCCGCCCGCGCCCATGATCTGGACGATCTCGCAGCTCCGGCGGAACATCTGCGGGTAGAGGAAGCGGACCGCATCGAGCGGCCCCATCGCCGGAAGCAGGGTCCCGTTGGGTCCCTCGCGGGGTTCCGCCTCGCTCGCCATCAGGCAGGACCGCACCACCTCGGTGTAGTTGATCAGCTCGGCCAGCATCCCCTGGATGTGCTGGTGCACGTCGATCCGCGTGGTGCGCACCAGGGTGAAGGCGAGCGCCATCATGAACTCGGCCTTGGCGAGGTTCTTGGTCACGAACTGGTGCGCCATCCCCGCGCCCGCGCCCGTGCGGGGGTAGATCGAATTGAACGTTTCCACGTCGCGGTAGAGGAAAACCCGCTCCCACGGCACCTCGACATCGTCGAACACCACCATGCAGTCGGTCTCGTCGAGCCGGCTGGAGAGCGGGAAATCGAGCGCCGAGCCGGCCTCGCGGTGAACCACCGCCGGACGGGAGATCAGCCGCATGCCGGGCGTCGCCACCGGCACCGCGAAGCCGATCGCGAACGGTTTGGCCTGCTCGGTGTCGGGCAGCGGGTAGGACGGCGCCGGCATGACCACCAGCTCGTCGGAAAAGGCGCCGAGCGTCGCCAGCATCCGCGCGCCCCGTATCACGATGCCTGAATCGGTCTCGCTCACCGCCTTGGCCGCGAGGTCCATCGGGCCCGTCTGCTCCGACACGTCCTTCGAGCGGTCGACCTGCGGGTTGGTCAGCGAATGCGTGGTGACGAGATCGTTTTCCCGCACCAGCTCGTAGTACCGCCTGACATTCTCGCCGTACTCGCCGAACGCCTCGGGATAGGCGCCGAAACCGGCGAGCATCGCGTTCATGAAATCGGGTGCGCGGCCGTACATGCCGAAGGTGCGGTCGTGCCAGTGCTTGACCATCGCACGCCGCCGGGCGAGGTCCTCCCGGGTCCGGGGCTGGATGAAGGAAAGCCCGACCCGCTCGCCCGAGCTCGGCGAGACATAGGTCATTTCGTCTGTCAGCCCGTCCGCGTGCTGCATGTCGTAAAGCTCGGCGAGAGTCCGGAGCCCGCCCGAGAAGCGCGGGTCGCCCGCGAGATCGCCGACCCGCTCGCCGTCGACATAGAGCTCACGCCCGTCGTCGAGCCCGGCGATCACTTCCGCGCCCGTTCGAATGCCCACGCGGCGACCTCCCCCGCTATCCAGCGCCGGGCTCGATGATAGTGGGGGGGCGCCGCTCGGTCGAACCGCCGGCCGCTTGTCACCCGCCGACCGGGCGGCCCATTATGGGCGCCCAAATGGGCGGAGAGATATGGCGAAAAAAGCGTTTCGGGACTTCCTTCACGACCTTGAGGAAGCGGGCGAAATCCAACGCGTCGGCAAGCCGGTCGATCCCCGCGACCTGTCGGGGCTCGCCTCGCAAACCGACAAGGCGGTGTTGTTCGAGGAGATCGAGGGCTACCCGGGATGGCGGGTGGCGACGGCGCTGTTGTCTTCGCGGCGCCGCCTGGCGATCACGCTGGACTGCGAGGAGGACCGCATCGCCCAGACATTCGAGACCCGCTCGGCACGCGCCATCGCGCCGGAGATGGTCGGCAACGCACCGTGCCAGGAAGTGGTGATGGAAGGCGACGACGTCGACCTCACCGCCCTCCCCTTCCCGATGATGCATGTCCATGACGGCGGGCCCTATATCTCGGGCACCTTCGTGGTCTCGAAAGATGCCGAGTACGGCCGCAACGCGGGCTCCTACCGGATGATGTACCGCAACAGGCGCGAGACCGGCATCGACCTCGTCTCGCCGTCGGACATGCGGTTCTACTACCAGCGCATGCTGGACCGGGGTGAGCCGCTGCCGATCGCGGTCGCGGTCGGCGTCCACCCGTTCGAGATGCTGGCGGCCTCCTACAAGGCGCCGATCGCCTCGGACGAATTGGAGCTCGCGGGCGGGCTGCATGGCGCGCCGGTGCCGATGGTCAAGTGCAGGACGGTCGACCTCGAAGTGCCGGCGGATTCGGAGATCGTGCTTGAGGGCGAGATTCTTCCGATAGGCTGGACCGCCGACGAGGGGCCGTTCGGCGAGTTCTCGCAGATCTCCGGGGACGTGAAGTGGAACCCCGTCTTCCGCGTCAACTGCATCACCCACCGGCGCGACCCGGTCTTCTATCTGTTGCAGATGCCGTGGGAGAACGACTGGCTGTCGGCGCCGGTCACCGAGGCGGCGGGGCTACAGGCGCTTCGCGTGGCGAGCGTCGAGCCGGTGGCGATCCGCGCGCCGGTCGGGAGCTGCGGCTACTGGACGCTGATCGCCTCGATCCGCAAGCGCCCCGGCGAAGGCAAGAACGCGCTGCTCGCGCTGCTCTCGGTCGCCGAGGTGAAGCTCGCCATCGTCACCGACGACGATATCGACATCAACAACCCGGACGATATCGACTGGGCGCTGACCTTCCGGGTGCAGGCCGACCAGGACCTGATCACGCTCTCGGGCGCGCGCGGCAAGCATGTCGATCCCAGCATCCGCGCCTGGGAGATGGGCCAGGGCGGGTTGCCGCTCACGGCCAAGCTCGGGATCGACGCGACGATCCCGGAAGGCATCCCGAAATGGCTCTACAAGCGGATCGAGACCTACGGCAAGGACCGGCTCAGGCTGGAGGATTACCTGTGAGCGGGCTCGCGGACACCATCGAGGCGACGCTGGTCGAGGAACCCCTGCAATTCGCCGAGCTCGTCGACCGCCACCGCGCCGTTGCCTGGCGCGACTTCCTCAATGCCTGGGGCGAGGTGCGCGAGAAGGACATCCTCAAGCGCGACGACATCGGCCGTTACTACATCCCCGGCGGCGAGGCCGAGGCCATCGCGGCGGAGACGAAGGCGATTTAACGGCGGGCGGGCGGAAAACGACCATTGCTGCCGCGGTAGTATCGACATATCCTATCCCCGTGGATAGGAAGATAACCCATGCCCGAACGCTCGGTTTCCATACACCAAAGCCACGGCGACGTGATCAAGCGGCTCAGGCGGGCCGACGGCCATCTGCGCACGGTAATCCGGATGATCGACGACGGGCGGCCGTGCACCGACGTCGCACAGCAGCTCCAGGCGATCGAATCGGCGCTGCGAAGCGCCAAGCAGGTCTATGTCCGCGATCACATCGACCACTGCATGGATGAGCACGTCAAGGATGGAGCCGCCGCCGCCGCCGTGCTGGCCGAATTCAAGCAGATCGCCAAGTATCTCTGATCGGGAGGGCCGGTCCGATGGACCTCATTTCCCTGATTCAGGACGGTTCGACATCGTTCCTGTACCTGGCCGCCATCGGCCTGGTGCTGGGATCGCTCCACGGCCTTGAGCCGGGTCACTCCAAGACCATGATGGCGGCGTTCATCGTCGCGGTCCGCGGAACGCCGTTGCAGGCGCTCCTGCTCGGCGTCTCCGCCGCGTTCTCGCACAGCATCGTCGTCTGGGCGATGGCGGCGCTGGCGCTGACATGGGGCGACGAGATGATCGGCGAGAAGCTGGAGCCCTATTTCATCGGAGGCTCCGGCGCGATCATCATGGCCGTCGGCCTGTTCATGCTCTGGCGGGCGCTCAGGCGCTCAAGCACCGGGGCGCGCCACGTGCACCGTCACGGTCACGAACATGACGGCGACGCGCACGTCCGCGCGCACGCCCGTGAGCTCGAAACCCGGTTTGCCGACGGCAAGGCAACCGCTCCGCAGACTGTCGGCTTCGGGCTGGTGGGCGGCTTAATTCCCTGCCCCGCCGCGATCACCGTGCTGCTGCTTTGTCTCGGCATCGGGCAGTTCTGGCTGGGCGTCGGAATGGTCGCGTCGTTCTCGATCGGCCTCGCGGTGACGCTGGTCGCCGTCGGCATGGCCGCGGTCTTCGGGCTGCGCTATGCATCGAAGCGGTTTTCGGGAGCGGACCGGCTCTTCGCGTCGGCTCCCTATGGGTCCGGCGCGCTGATCCTGCTCGTGGGAATCTATATGGCCTATTCCGGGTGGTCTCACCTGACCCTCGGACAGAGCGCCTAGGATCTATTCGTGTCGGCAGGAACCGAAGCAAGCATTCTTTCGGCGACTCGTCCCTCGATACGGCGCTTCGCGCCTACTCGGGATGAGGGAGATTTTTGGCCACCCACAACCCAACCCTCACCCTGAGTAGCCGCGAAGCGGCGTATCGAAGGGCGGACGGGCGCTCAGCCATCGGGCCCGAGCACGTCCCGGATGATCTGCCGGTATTCCTCCCGGGTCGGGACGACGCTGGCGGCGAGGTTGAAGTGGCTGGCGGAGGCGTCGGCGCTCATGTCCTCCAGGTCGGAGTTGTCGTAGCCCATCTCCCTCAACGATCCGGGCAGGCCGAGGCGGGCGTTGAGCTCCTCGATGCCGCGCGCGACATCCGGCTCGCCGCGCTGCTCCATGGCGGTGGAAATGTCGGCCAGCAAGGGGTCCAGGCGGCCGCCGTAGAATCGGACGACGGCGGGCGCGCTCACCGTAACCAGCATTCCGTGGTGGAGGTCGGCGTCGCCGAACGTGTTCGCCAGCGCATGCACCGGCCCGAGCCCGCGATAGATAGCCATCCCGCCCTGAAGCGCGGCCATCTGCATGTGCCACCTGGCCTCCCGGTCGGAACCGTCCGCGCAGGCCCTTTCGACATAACGCACGACCCGGCTCATGCCGTCGAGTGCGATCGCCGCGCCGGGAGGGTCGTCCTTCTTCGCCAGATAGGCTTCGAGGCAATGGCCGAAGGCGTCCATGCCGGTCGCGGCGGTGAGCGCGGGCGGCAGGGTGACCGTCAGCTCGGGATCGCAGATCGCGAGATCGGGCTTGATGTGGACGGAACGCAAGCCGAGGGCACGGGTCGTCGGGTCCGGATGGATACCGCCGCCCATGGTCAGCTCCGCCCCGGTGCCGGCGGTCGTCGGGACCGTGACGAGCGGCGCCACATCCGCCGTTATCCGCCCCGGGTCTTGCAGATAGTCGAGGATCGATCCTTCATGGGTCGCGGCGACGCGGACGGCTTTTCCTGAGTCCATCACCGATCCGCCGCCGACGGCAAGCACCCCGTCACAGCCGCCCTCGCGATACGCTTCCGCGGCCGCCTCGACCCCCGCGACGGTCGGGTTGGGCGGGGTGCGGTCGAATACCGTCGGCTCGATCCCGGCGGGCAGCGCGTCGAGAACGCGTTTAACCACACCGCATTCGGCCAGCCCCCGGTCGCTCAACAGCAACGGACGTCCGACTCCAAGGGCGGCAAGCTCACCGCTGATGGAACCTACGGCGCCGAAATCGAACAGCACGCGCGGATAAGCGAGGAGTTCGGGCATGACGGGTTGTCCCTTTTCGACGATCCGGGATGACCGTTCAGCTTCTCGTCACGTTCCAGACTTCCTCGATCACGGTTCCGGCTTCGCGGATCACCTTGGAGACCGGGCAGTACATCGGGAGCTCGGTCTTCACCTTTTCCATGTCGGCGTCGGAGGCGTCGGTTCGGACGTTGATCGTCAGCACGATCTTCGGGAACGGCACACTGATCTCTTCCATCAGGGAGGCGCCGCGGCGGTCGAAGGTGGCCTCGGCCTCGATCGTCATGTCGCCGAATTCTATGCCGTGCCTGTGCGCGATCTTGTGGCCGATCACGTTGGTGCAGCCGATCAGCGATGCGACCAGCGTTTCGGTCGGGGTGAAGCCGAGATTGGTGCCGTCGCGCTCTTCGGGCTCGTCGATCACCGATTCGAGGTTGCGCACCTGAAGGTCGGTGCGCGAATGGGTCGGGCAGGTAGCGGCGATGTGCTGCTGAACGGTGGTCTTGGGTTTGACTGTAACCAAGTGTCTTCTCCCCTGGCTGGGTTCGATGCGAGCCGTCGGCTGCTTACAGCATCGATGGGGCGAGGGAAACCGGCCCTGGCTCCGTCTTGATCGCCGCCGCCGGTTGGTGGATCATCCACAGCCTGTCGGCGGAGGACTGGTATGGGACTGGGCACCTACGAGGCGGAGCGCGTCGGCGGCGACTTCGTGGAACGCTTCAAGGCGATATGCCGCATGTGCCACGGCGGCTGCGGCACCGTCGTCGAGAAGGTCAACGGCACCGTCCGCCGGGTGCTGGGCGACCGCGACAACCCGGTCAATGAAGGGCTCCTGTGCTCGAAGGCGGGAACGCCCTCGATCGAACAGCTTTACCACCCCGATCGGCTGGACCACCCGCTGATTCGCACCGGCGAGCGCGGCGCCGGACAATGGCGCAAGGCAAGCTGGGACGAGGCGCTCACCCTGATCGCCGGGAAGATGCAAGAGACGAAGGAGCGCCACGGCGCGGAGGCGGTTGCCTTCGGCCGCGGCACCGGCGTCAACAACACACACATCGTCTCGCGCCTCGCCAATCTGTTCGGCACGCCCAACGTGATCTCGATCGGCTATTTCTGCTACGGGCCGAGGGTCGCGGTGTGCAAGGTGACGGCGGCCGGCAAATACACCGGCAAGTCCTGGGACACGGTCGCGGTGCCGGACTTCTATTCCGATCCGCAATGCATCGTCGAATGGGGCTCGCAGAAACGCACCAGCAACGACCACGGCCTGATCGGCCACAAGCCGATGACCAACGCGCTCAAGAAGGAGCACGTCAACATCGTGGTCGACCCGCGCAAGCCTGCATCGGCGGGGCGCGGCGATATCTGGCTACCGCTCCGCCCGGGCACCGACGCGGCGATGGCGCTCGGCTGGATGCGGGTGATGGTCGACGAAGGGCTCTACGACAAGGAGTTCGTCGAGAAATACTGCCACGGCTTCGACGAGCTGTGCGAAAGGCTCAAGGAATATCCGCTCGAACGGGTGGCCGAGATCACCTGGTGCGACGCGGACGAGATCGCGAAGGCGGCGCGGATCTACGCCACCACGAAGCCTGGCTGCATCGTCTGGGGCAACGGCACCGACCAGCTCGGCAACAACACCTTCCAGGCGACGCGCTCGCTGCTGATCCTGATGGCGCTGAGCGGCAATCTCGACGTGCCGGGCGGCAACGTGTTCTGGCCGGCGCCCAGGCTCGATTATCCGGAGCTGTGGGACAAGCTGCCGCCGGAGCAGGACGCAAAGCGTATCGGCGGCGACCGGTTCAAGGCGCTCAACCTGACGCCATACGCCTACGCCCACCCGCCGAGCCTGTTCCGCACCATGCTGACCGACGAGCCCTACCCGGTGAAGACCTTCATCGTGGTGGGCAACAACACGGTGACCTGCTTCCCCAACTCGGCCCGGATCATCGAGGCGCTCAAGAAGCTCGATTTCTTCGTCGTCCAGGATTTGTTCATGACGCCGACCGCGGCGCTCGCCGACGTGGTCCTGCCGGCCGCCGGCAATCTGGAGCGCGACGAGCCCAGGCTCCATCTCCACATCAAGGGACCGGGCGGCACGTTCATGGATTCCGTGTCGCAGAAAGTGGTCGAGATCGGCGAGCGCAAATCGGACTGGGAGTTCGTCATCGAGCTCGGCCGCAAGCTCGGCCTGGAAGAGTACTTCCCGAGTCTCGAGGTCTTCGCCGACAACGCGCTCAAGCCGATGGGCGTCACCTGGGAAGAGCTCAAGTCGCGGGACTACATCGAGGTCCCGATCGAGTTCCGCAAATACGAACGCATGGGCTTCGGCACGCCGACCGGCAAGTTCGAGATCTATTCCACGATCATGGAGGAGTGGGGCTACGACCCGCTGCCCGACCATGTCGAGCCGCCCGAGAGCCCGGTCTCCACGCCCGAGCGCTACAAGGAATATCCGCTGATCCTCAATACCGGCGCCAAGCAGCCGATGTACTGGCACAGCCAGGGCCGCCAGCTCCGATCGCTCCGGCGCCTCAGCCCCGAGCCGCTGGTCGAGATCAACGACGAGACGGCGAAGGAGCTCGGCATCGAGCGCGGCGATTATTGCTGGATCGAAACCGCGCGCGGACGGCTCCGCATGAAGGCCAACCCGCACAACCGGACCCATCCCAAGGTGGTCTCGGTGCCGCATGGCTGGTGGCTGCCCGAAGCGCCCGCGCCGGAATACGGCGTGTTCGAGGTGTGCTCCAACGTGCTGACCGACGACGATCCGGACAATTGCGACGTGGCGCTCGGCTCCAGCCCGCTGAAGGGGCTCTTGTGCAAGGTCTACAAGGCCGACCCGCCCGAGATGAAGCGGGCCAACCTGCCGGACGAGGTGCCGGAAGCGTTGGCCGCGAAGGAGCCGGCATGACGGAACCCGCCGCCACGATGGACGATCCGGTAATCCGCAACGACTGGTACGCGGTCGCGCGTTCGGGCGACCTCGAGGAGGGCGGCGTGATGGAAGCGAGCCTCCTCGGCGAGACCCTGGTGCTGTGGCGGACCGGCGGCGAAGTCCTCGCCTGGAAGGACCTTTGCATTCACCGGGGCTCCAAGCTGTCGTTCGGCCGGGTAAAGGACGGGCAGATCGTTTGCCCCTATCACGGCTGGCATTACGACCGGACCGGCGCCTGTACCCTGATGCCGGCCCATCCCGACATCCGCCCGCCGGCCAAGGCGCGGACCTTCGTCTACCGGGCGCGGGAGGCCTACGGCATGATCTGGGCGTCGCTGGGCGAGCCGGAGCAGGACCTGCCGCCGTTCCCGGAATGGCACGACGACGGCTTCCGCAAGGTGCTGGCGGGCCCCTACTTCTTCCACGCCAACCCGTTCCGCACGGTCGAGAACTTCCTCGACGTCTCGCACTTCCCCTATGTCCACGCCAACCTGAACGGCGATCCCGACAGGCCGGACCCGATCGAGGATTTCGACGTCTTCGTCGGCGAGGATGGCATCCGCACCAGCGAGATCATGGTCTTCCAGCCCTATGGCGACCATCGCGGGATCCCGGTGAATGCCGGCTACACCTTCCACTGCCCGCGCCCGCTGACCGCCTATTTTTCCAAGAACACGGGCGAAGGAAACCGCTTCTGCACCTTCCTCACCGTAACCCCGCTGGCGCCGGACGACTGCATCGTCTGGCTCCAGGTCGCGATCAATTTCGGCGAGGAGCTGACCGAGGCGCAGATTCTCTCGCGCCAGGACCGGGTGTTCGCCCAGGACAAGCGCATCGTCGAAACCCAGCGTCCCTACGAGATCCCGCTCGATCTCCGCGAAGAGCTGCACGTGCGCTCGGACAAGTACTGCGTCGCCTACCGCAAGTGGCTCAAGGACCTCGGCGTCGCCTGGGGAGCCAGCGCATAGCCGCCGGTACTATCTCTTCGACACGATGCGGATCTTCTCCTCGCGCCGGTCGAGGTCCGTCTGCGTGTCCAGCGCGTTGAAGCTTGGCACGACGCCCTTGACCATGTGGCGCAGATGTTCGTGCCCGTCGGGATCCTCGGACAACATGGCGCGCTTGTAGCAAAGCTCGGGAAAATCGTGGATCGCAAGCTGCAGGGCCGGCGATTCCGACGTGCAAACATGGGCATGGTTCGACCACGCGGGGGAAGTGGTTACGTCACCGGCCTTCCAGTATTGGCGATGTTCTTCCCGGTCGATTCCGTCGTCGTCGACGACCGTATAGCCCTCGCCTTCGATCCAGTAATAGATCGCGATGTAATTGTGGCGGTGAAAGTCCAGGGTCTCGCCCGGCAGGATGGGCTGGAAGGAAAGGCTGATGCCGGGCGACGCACCGGCGCTCCCCGCAATGTCATTGTTCACCAGCGTCACCCCGCGACGCTGGTCGGAATGGCGGCGGTTGTCCTCGGTGAAGTATCCCATTGCTCTGCGGATATCGTCCCCGGCCCACTTGGCCGGCCGCGTATCCGGTTGAAGCAAACGGCCGACGAAAGTGTCGATATCGACGATCTCGCACCAGTCGAAACCGTTCTCGTTCGTCCATTCCATAACCCCGGTCCTCCGGTTGAGTGTGCCGAAGCCGACCTTTGCGGCTCGGCCATGGTGCCCGCATTTGACGCCTGGCGGCCGGAGGGCGCAAGACCGCCCCCACGCCGAGCCGACCGGGAGTCAGGCGGGGGCGCCCGCCATCCGCCGCGTCGGCGTGTCGTCCATGAACATCTGGGCGATCCCGGCGGTGATGCCGATCGCGACGCCGATCTGCCAGGCGAGGTCGTAGTTGCCCAATGTGTCGAACAGGAGGCCGCCGCCCCAGGCGCCGAAGAACGAACCCGCCTGGTGGCTGATGAAGGCAATCCCCGAGAGTGTCGCGACGAAGGAGAGGCCGAACATCTGCACCACCAGCCCGTTGACCAATGGTGCCACGCCGAGCCAGAGGACTCCCATCATGGCGGCGAAAACCAGCGTCGTGGCGGCGGTCGCGGGCACACTGAAATAGACCACGATCAGCAACGAGCGCAGGATGTAGACGATGCCCAGCAGGATGTGCTTGGGAAACTTGTCGCCGAGCCAGCCGAGCAGGTAGCAGCCCATCGCGTTGAACCCGCCTATCACCGCGAGCGACATCGCGCCGAGCTCGGGCGGTTGCCCGCACGTCGCGAGATAGGCCGGCAGGTGGGTCGCGATAAACATCAGCTGCAGCCCGCAGACGAAGAACGCGACCGCCATGATGACAAAGCCGCGATGCCTGCCGGCTTCGCCGAGCGCCTGGGGGAAGGTGAGCCCGGCGCTCCGGTCCGGCACGAATGGCACCTCGGTGTCCTTCGGCCGGTCTCCCGCGCCGACGAACATCGCGGCCGGCAGCATCAACCCGCACAGCCCGATGAAGCCGACTATTGCCAGCTCCCACCCGCCATGACCGATCAGGCCCTGGGCGATGGGCGCCGCGATGAAGGCGCCGATCGAGCCCGCCGCGGCCACGGTGCCGAGAATCATCGAGCGCCTGATCGGCGAGATCACCTTGGCGGTTGCCGCGAGACCGAGATTGAGCGCCGTGCAGGCGAGCCCGACGCCTATCATCAACCCGAGCCCGACGATCAACGTCGCCGGACCCGTTGCCGCGAGCGTCACCGCGAGCCCGCCGGCGAACAGGAAGGTGCCGAGCACGGTCACGATGCGGCAGCCGAACCGGTCGGCGAGCGCGCCGATCATGGGCTGGCTCAGCCCCCAGACCAGGTTCTGGATCGCCAGCGCGAGGGTGAAGTCGGCGACCGAGACGTCAATCCCCTCCGTCACCGGGATGACGAACAGGCCGAAGCTCTGCCGCATCCCCATGGAGAGGGTCAGCATGATGCTGGACGCGGTCAGCACCGTCATGGTCTGGGAACGGGTGTAGCCGGCCCGGTTGATCGCCATACGCGAACCTACGCTCGATCCGTGAACCGCGGCGCGATCAAGCGAATGACGGGGGACCGCCGGGCGGCTCGATTTGGAACACGTTGAGGGTGAAAGAGACCAGGCAGTAATAGCCCATCAGCCCGACCAGATCGACCAGCCCCTCGTCGCCGAGGAGGTCGAGCGCGGCGCGGTAGGTCCCGTCGCCCGCCTCGCGGGTGGCCAGCACCTCCATGCAGAACGCGTGGACCGTGGCCTCCGCCGGATCGGCGAAATCGGGCGCGGCGCCGACCCGTATCGCTTCGACGATCTCGCTCGCAAGCCCCTCCGATTCGGCTATGGGTGCATGGGCGGCCCACTCATATCCCGCTTCCCAGTAACGCGCGACGGTGAGGATGGCGAGCTCGCGCAGCTTGCCGGGGAGCCCGCTCTCGTAACGCAGATAGCCGCCCGCCTTCTGGACGTGATCGGCGAGGCCGGGGCTGCGGACCAGGACCGGGAACGGCCCGCGCACGCTGCCCCTGGGGCCGTTCGCGATATCGTCGTGGACCCGGCGCTGTTCCGGCGTCATCTCATGCGTTTCGAGCGGGGGCAATCGGCTCATGTCGGTCTTTCCTGTAACGGTCCTGCGTGTCAGTTTGACCCTATCACGAAGACCGAGGGGCGTCGCTCGATGGAAGGCGCGATGCGCGAACGCGAAGGTGTCGCCGGGCGGGTCGATGGCGGCCGGATTTGGCGCCGGCTGATGGAAATGGCGGAGATCGGCGCCATTCCCGGCAACGGCGTCAACCGCCAGGCGCTGTCGGAGGAAGACATCGCGGCGCGCGAATTGCTGATCGACTGGGCGCGCAGGCGGGGCTACGCGGTCGCCGTCGACGACGCCGCCAATCTTTTCATTCGCCGCTCCGGCAGCGAGCCCGATCTGCCGCCGGTGCTGACCGGAAGCCACATGGACAGCCAGCCGCGCGGCGGGCGGTTCGACGGGATTTACGGCGTGATCGCCGGGCTGGAAGCGATCGAGGCGATGGACGACACCGGCGTCGCCACGCGGCGCCCGGTGGAACTCGTCGCCTGGACCAACGAGGAAGGGAGCCGCTTCGACCCGGGCTGCATGGGCTCGATGGTGTTCTCCGGCGCGGCCCCGCTGGAACGGTTCGAGGAGGCGGTCGACGCGAACGGGATTTCGTTCGGCCGGGCGCTCACCAGGACGCTGGGCGCCGCACCGGACCTGCCGCGGCGCGAAGAACCGGTCCGGCCCGCGGCCTATGTCGAGGCCCATATCGAGCAAGGGCCGGTGCTGGAAGCCGCGGAGGTGCCCATCGGCGCGGTGACCGGCGTGCAGGGGTCGCAGCGTTTCGTGGTCGAAATCGGCGGCGCGACCGCGCATGCCGGCACGACTCCGACCAGGGGAAGGCGCGACGCGCTTCAGGCGGCCATGCGCGCGGTAGCGCGGCTCAACGAGACGATGGCCGATCCCAACGACGTCCTCCGCTTTACCGTCGGCCGCTTCGAGGTCGAGCCCAACTCGCCCAACACGGTGCCCTCGAAGGTGACGTTTTCGATCGACCTCCGGCACCCGGACGGCTGGGAACTCGACCGCCGGGCGCGGCGGATCGCCCGGGTCTGCGAAAACGCCGCGCTGCCTTGCTCCGTCCGTATCAGCAGGACCTTCGACCAGAGGCCGGTCGCATTCGAGCCCGGGATCGTCGAGATGATCGAAAGAAGCGCGGCGACGATCGATCTTCCGTCGCAGCGGATCCCTTCGGGCGCGAACCACGACGCGGCTTTCGTCGCCAGGGTGAGCCCGACCGCGATGATCTTCATCCCCTGCCTCCGCGGCGTCAGCCATCACGAGAGCGAATACGCCTCCCCGGAGGATTGCGCGGCCGGCGCGCGGGTGCTCGCCGAAACCCTGTGCGCGCTCGCCAATAGCTGAGGAGCAGAGATGGACGACCCCTATCCCCGGGACCTTGTCGGCTACGGGCGGACGCCCCCGGATCCTGAATGGCCCGGAGGCGCGAGGCTCGCGGTCCAGTTCGTCGTCAACTACGAGGAGGGCGGCGAGAACACCGTGCTCAACGGCGACGCGCACTCCGAGACCTTTCTCAGCGAGACGCCCGGCGGGCGTCCGGTCATGGGCGCGCGCAACATCAACACCGAGACGATGTACGAATACGGCAGCCGGGCCGGGTTCTGGCGCCTGATGCGGCTGTTCGAATCGCGCGGCATCCGCTTCACCTGCTACGCGGTCGGGCTCGCCATCGAAAAGCATCCCGAGGCCGCCATCGCCATGCACGAGGCGGGGCACGAACTCGCCACGCATGGATGGCGCTGGATCGACTATCAGCATGTCGACGAGGCGACCGAGCGCGAGCACATGCGGCTTGCCATCGCCGCGCACGAGAAGATCGTCGGCGAGCGCCCGCTCGGCTGGTACGGTGGGCGGGTCAGCCCGATCACGCGCCGGCTGGTGGTCGAGGACGGCGGGTTCCTCTACGACGCGGACGCCTACAACGACGACCTCCCCTACTGGGTGACGGTCGACGGCAAGCACCAGCTGATCGTCCCCTACACCCTCGATCAGAACGACATGAAGTTCGCGGTCCCGCCGGGCTTCACCTCGGGCGAGGGGTTCTTCGGCTATCTGAAAGATGCGTTCGACATGCTCTACGAAGAAGGAGAGTCCTCACCCAAGATGATGAGTATCGGCCTCCATTGCCGCCTCGCCGGGCGGCCGGGGCGGACGGCGGCGTTGGCGCGTTTCATGGACTACGTCCTCGAACACGACCGGGTCTGGGTGTGCCGGCGCGTCGACATCGCGCGCCACTGGCACGACCGCCACCCTCCGGCCGAGGCTTGAGAGGGAACCTCATGCCCGGACCCCTCGAAGGCTTCCGCATCGTCGACCTCACCTCGGTGATCTCGGGCCCGCTGGCGACCATGATCCTCGCCGACCAGGGCGCCGACGTGATCAAGGTCGAGACGCCCCATGGCGGCGATTTCACCCGCGCCTCGGCGAACCGGCGCGGCGGGTTCTCGGCGTCGTTCGTGAACAACAACCGCAACAAGCGCTCGATCGCCCTCGACCTCAAGAATCCGAAGGGACACGAGGCGCTGATGGCGATCGTCGCGGGCGCCGACGTGTTCATCCAGAATTTCCGGCCCGGCGTCGCCGAGCGCATCGGCGTCGGCGAAGAGGCGGTCCGGGCGGCGCGGCCGGATATCGTCTATGTCTCGATCTCCGGCTTCGGCCACCGCGGCCCGCTCGCGAGGAGGCCGGTCTACGACCCGCTGATCCAGGCGATTTCCGGGCTGACCACGGTGCAGGCGGGCTCGGACGAAATGCGGCCGCGGCTGGTCCGAACCATCCTGCCCGACAAGCTCACCGGGGTTACGGCGTCCCAGGCGGTCACCGCCGCGCTGCTCGCCCGCGAACGGACAGGCAGCGGCCAGCATGTCTGGGTCTCGATGCTCGACAGCGTGATCGCCTTCCTCTGGGCCTCCGACATGGGAAGTCAGACTTTCGTCGGCGACGAGCTGCCCCAGCAGGCGGCGCAGAGTTTCATCGACCTCATTTACGAGACCTCGGACGGCTATATTAGCGTCGCCGTCCAGACCGACAAGCAATGGCGCGGGCTGACCGAAGCGCTCGACAGGCCGGAATGGCTCGACGACCCGCGTTTCGGGACGCAGGAACTGCGCCAGGTAAACATCGACGACCGGCTGAGCCTCACCCAGGAGGTGCTGAAGACGAACCGCTCGGCCCACTGGCTGGCCAGGCTGGAGGCGGTCGACATCCCCTGCGTCCCGGTGCTGACCCGTAACCAGATGATCGGGAACGAGCAGATCGCGGCCAACGAGGTCGTCATCGAGACCGAACACCCCGATGCCGGGCGGCTGCGCCAAGCGCGTCCCGCGGCGGTGTTCTCGGAAACCCCGACGGGGGCGCCGCGCCCCGCGCCCCGACTGGGCGCGGATGCCGAGGAGGTGCTGGGCGAGGCCGGGTTCGACGCGGCGGAGATCGCCGCGCTTCGCGAGGCCGGCGCGTTGGGCGGCGGCACGGCATGAAATTCGGCCTTTTCGGCGGCGCGATCGCCAAGCGCGGCAACGAATCCCCGGACAGCCAGGGCTACGGGAAGCTGATCGACCTGGTCCAGGAGGCGGAGGAGCTCGGCTACCACAGCATCTTTCTGGTGGAGCACCACTTCACCGGCGCGGGCCAGGTCTCGGCGACCCTCAACCTTCTGACCTATCTGGCGGCGAGGACGGAACGCATCCGCCTGGGAACCGCGGTCACGGTGCTGCCGTGGCACGATCCCGTCCTGCTCGCCGAGCAGGCCGCTACGCTGGACCTGCTGTCGCGCGGGCGGCTCGATTTCGGCATCGGCAAGGGGTACCGCGACGTCGAGTTCGAGAGCTTCCGCATACCCAGGGACGAAGCGCTGGGTCGGTTCGAGGAATCGCTGGAACTGATCCTCAAGTCGTGGACGTCCGACGAGCGGTTCAGCCACGACGGCAAGTACTGGCGCTACAGCGACATCGTGGTCGAGCCGCCGGTGCTTCAGAAACCCCACCCGCCGCTGTGGACGGGCGCCGGCACCGACGAGTCCATCGCCCGAGTGGCGGGAGCCGGCCTGAACGTCCTGTTCGACCAGTTCGCCACGTTCGGCCGCACCGGGGAACGGCTCCGGGTATGGCGCGCGGCCTGCGCCAGGGCCGGGCGGCCGTTCGACCCCATGCAGGTCGGTCTTGCCCGCGCCGTGGTCATCGCCGACGACGACCGGGAGTACGAAGCCGCGGTGCGGGCGCGCGAGCAACGCGTCGCGCGCATGGTGGGCGCTTACGGCGCCCTGCCGGGCGTCGACGGGGCTCAGCCCGAGTCCTACGCCGAACCGGGCCGCGCATCCGATGCGCTGATTGGCGATCCCGATGTCGTCCTGCGCAGGCTCCGCCAGCTTGAGGAGATGGGGTTCGAATACATCCTGATCCTGCTGCCGGACGATGTCGAAACGCTGCGCCGGTTCGCGCGTGAGATCATGCCGGAGATGCGGGGCGAAGAGGTGCCGGCGGAGTGACCGGCCAACTTCGCGCAACCTTTCCGGGACCGGCATGAACGACCGCCAAGACGACCATCCCGTCGATAGTCCGGCTTCCGCGCCGCGGCCGCTGTCCCGTGCAGGCATCGACGTGCAGAACCGATACCTGCTGCGCCGTTACCGCGAGTTCCGCCTTGCCGCCGACAGGGTGGCTGCCGCCTGGCGACGACATCCCCATGTCGTGGCGGTCTCCCTGATCGGTTCGCTGGCACGCGATCCCTGGAAGGAAGCGCCCCGCTTCCAGCCCTGGCGGCTCGCAGGAATCGAGTTATGGCACGAGTGCAAGGATATCGATTTGGCGCTCTGGCTTGACGACCTTGCCGATCTGAACGGCTTGCGACGAATGCGTGCGAAAGCGATTCAGAATCTTCTGAAACACGACGGTTTGGGCATCGCGAGCCATCAGATCGACGGGTTTGTTTTCGAACCGGGAACCGACCGCTATCTCGGCCGCCTGTGCGACTTCAATGCCTGTCCGAAGGGCAAGCGAGAGTGCCGCGTGCCGGGCTGCGGCGAGGTCGCGTTCCTGCGCCAGCACGAGGACTTCGTCTGGCGACCGGAATCCCTCGCAGGAAACCGTGCGGTCCGCCTGTTCGAACGAGAGTCCTGTTCGATCCGATTCGCCGCCGACCTGCCTTTGCCCGACGATCCTACGCCGGGTGTCGCGACATGAGACCTTCTTGACTGTGGCACCCGAGCTTTCGGATACCTGCTGCACCGCCATGCGGGGATAGACCGCCCGGATCAGCTCGATGTAGCCGAACAGCTTGAGCTCCCAGACCGATGGGGCGCTTCTTGCCCGCTGAAATCGAGTCCGCGACGGGAGTCGCCAGCGTCGATAAGGCAACGCACGGCGCATCCGGAGCAAAAACCCGTCCAGTCGACCGGTTGAACACGGTAAAGACACAATACAGGATCATTTATTCACATAATATTCATTTAGTCTGTGGTTCGCATTGTCTAGAATTGTCAGAATTATTGTCTGAATTGCGCAGTCGAACGCCTCCGGCACCAGTCTCGGGAAAATACCCGGGCCGACGGAGCATTTGACGGGTCGCTGCAAATTCTGCCGATACTTGACCGCGATCCTGACGCGGCTGAAATTGCGGAGTTAGCTACCCCCTAGTAAGCGGGTCCAAGGCTCGAGTCCTTGTGCGCCCACCATCCATCGAGAATGTGCCGGTTCGGCGGGAGGTGCCCATGGCGCTCGGAGACAGCGTGGACGGAATCCTGGAAGCTGCGGTTTCGAGGGGAGACGTGCCCGGCGTCGCGGCTGCGGCGACGACGGCGGTGGGGACCGTCTACGAGGGCGGTTTTGGCGAACGCGCGGTCGGCGGCGGCGTCTCGATGTCGCCGGACACGGTCGGCTGGATCGCGTCCATGACCAAGGCCGTCACCGGTGCGGCGGCCATGCAGCTGGTCGAGCAAGGCAGGCTGGATCTCGACGGGCCGGCAAGCGCCGTGATCCCGTATCTCGGCGAGGTCGGGGTGCTGGAAGGCTTCGACGAGGAAGGGCAACCGAGGACGCGGCCGCCGAAGCGCCCGATGACGCTGCGCCATCTGCTGACCCACACCTCCGGCTTTGCCTATGAAATCTGGAACGAGGACATCCTCGCCTACCAGGAGGCGAAGAGCGTGCCGCGGTTCACGACCTGCGAGAACGCCGCGCTGACGACGCCGCTGCTGTTCGATCCGGGGGACCGGTGGGATTATGGCATCGGCGTCGACTGGGCCGGCAAGATGGTCGAGGCAGTGAGCGGGCAGCGGCTTGGGCAGTATATGAAGGAAAATCTCTTCGACCCGCTCGGCATGGACGACACGGCCTTCCGGATCACCCCGGCGATGCAGGAGCGAATCGCGACCATCCACGCGCGCGGCGAGGACGGCAACTGGGTACCGATGGAGTTTATCGTCGAGCAGGACCCCGAGTTCGAGATGGGCGGCGGCGGCCTCTACTCCACGGTCGACGACTACCTCAAGTTCATCCGCATGATCCTGAACAAGGGAGCGGCGAACGGCCACCGGCTGCTCAGGCCCGAGACCGTCGAGGCCATGTCGGCCAACAGCATCGGCAACAGTTGCGTCGTGAAGCTCTCCACAGCCATGCCGCCCTACTCCAACGACGCGGAGTTCTTCCCCGAAATGGAGAAGACCTGGGGCCTCACCTTCATGATCAACAACGAGGCCGCACCGACCGGCCGCACCGCCGGCAGCCTCGGCTGGGCGGGTCTCGCCAACTCCTATTTCTGGATCGACCCGGCGAAGGGCATCGGCGGCGCCTACCTGACCCAGATTCTCCCCTTCGCGGACGAGATGTCTCTGCCGCTCTACCTCGATTTCGAAACGGCGGTTTACCGCGGCCTGTAGACGCCGGAGACGCTTGCACGTGCCCGGCTAGAGCCCATCCGGTTTGGAGACCGTTCAAGTCGTTCGATCGCTGCCGCAGTTGCGCTGGAGGTGAATTACCGGCTGCAGGGACCGGCGGTGGCATCGATCAATGTCTCGAGTTCGCGAAACATCCCATCGTTCTGGCAGAAGGCGACGTTGAAACGCACCTTCGACGATGGCTCCATGTTGGGCCGGAACATGGCGCCGGGTGCGAGCAGCATGCCGCGGTCGATCGCGGCCTCGGCCAGGGGCGTCGTGTCGGCAAACCCCGGAACGTCCAGCCAGGCGAACAGCCCGTGTGCCTGGTCTTCGGCCGGACCGAGACCGAGAGCCTCCAGACGGCGAACCGCCGCGATGCGCGCCTTCTCGATCCTGGCTATGAGCCTGCTGCGGAACTTCCTGTAATGCCCCTGGTCGATCACTTCGCAGACCAGTCGCTCGGTATATTCCGAGGTCGCCGACTGGGTGAGGAGCTTCAGGTCGACCAGATCCCAAACGAGGTCCTTGTGGCCGGCCAGCATGCCGACCCGGAGACGCGGAGACAGCAATTTGGAAATACTGTTCACAAAGACAATTCGGTTCAGCTGATCGAGACCGGCAAGGCGTGGCGGGGTTGCCGGATGGCAGACGGCGGGCATGGCATCCTGGACGATGTAGAAATCGTACCGATCGGCCAGTTGCAGGAGCTTGAAGGCGGTTCTCTGGGAAATGCTGCCGCCGGTCGGATTCTGGACGATCGGACTCGTGAGGAAAAGCCGGGGCTGGTGGGTCTTGGCGAGGAGCTCAAGGCGTTCCAGATCGGGACCGGCATCGTTCCAGGGCACCCCGTGAATATTGGCGCCGAGGGCGCGCAGATGTCCGAACCATTGGTAATGACCTGGATCGTCGACCAGAACCGCGTCATCGGGCCGGATGAAATAACGGGCCAATAGATCGAAGGCGCCGGTGGCGCCGTTGGTCAGCAGGATCTGGTTCGGGCAGGCTTCGATGCCATTGTCGGCGAGCTGGCGGCTGACATGTGCACGCAACGGGGCGTAGCCCAACGCGTCGCCATAGCCGCTGTCGGCGCTGTCGACCGACCGGCGTGCCAGTTCGCGCATCGCCCGATCCAGCCCGCTCTCCTCCAGCCACGTCTGCGGCAGCCAACTGGCGCCGGGCCGGTGCTTGAAACACTCTTGGCTGGTCTGCTTCCGCAGGAGCCAGAGCACGCCGCTGTCCCGCGCCGGCTGCCGTTCGGTTTCGGCCGTCACCTCGGGCAGTGTCGGCTTGCCGACGAAGAAGCCGGCGCGCTGCCGCGACTCGAGGTGGCCCGACACGACGAGTTGGTCGTAGGCGTGGACCACCGTGAACTTGCTGACATGATGGGCGTTGGCGAACTGGCGGATAGACGGCAGTTTGGCGCCGGAGCGAAGGACGCCTTTGTCCACGAGACGTCCGATGCCCGTGACGATTTGCTCGGTTAGCGGCTCGCACTGAGACGAATCCAGATGGATCAACATATCGAGTCACCTCCTGTCGAAAGCCTGAGTTCACTGATGGTCTGCGCTGCGGCAGCAAGCCCCGTCCGGGAAACGATTTGCGGTCGATAGCGCCCGGGTGCCGTGTTGCCCGGCGATTGCAATTCAAGGTGCGCGCTCGAAGGGCGCGGTGCGGAGAAGGAAATCGGCCTCCAACCCGCCGCTCGTGCAAGTGTCGCAAACGGAAATGAGCGGGTCGATCCGCGGTGCAAATGCCGTCCGGACCAGGCGTTGCGCGGCACCGGTGAGGAGGGCGCTCGGTCTTCACGGTCATGTTTCGATATTGACATGCGGAATACATTACATCATATTCAGCATAGGAACAAGAAGATTATATATAATTTATTGAAATCCATATTTTCTGTCGCGGATTCCCGAATCCCCGCGACGGTCGAGGAGAAGCGCATGAGCACGGACGCCTATCAGGTGCTTCGCCATGAAATCCTGCACGGTACGCTGATGCCGGGCGACCGGCTGCAGATAGCGAACCTCAACGATCGTTACCGGCTGGGACTGACACCCATCCGCGAGGCGCTGATACGGCTGACAAGCGAGGGCCTCGTTTCATGGCAAAGCCATCGCGGCGCAAGAGTGGCCGGGGTCGACATCGAAGAGTTCCACGACATGGTTCGAACACGCCGGCAAATCGGGCGGTTGTGCCTGCTGCGGGCTATGGAGCTGGGCGACGCGGCTTGGGAGGCGGAGATCATGCGGTCGTTCCACCTGCTGAAGCGGACGCCTTTTCCGAGCTTTTCCGATGCGACGGAGCCGTCCGGCACCTGGGAACGTTTCCACCGCGAGTTCCATTACGCACTGGTCGCCGCTTGCGGTTCCGTCTGGCTCCTGCGGTTCTGGGAAACGCTGGCCGACCATTCGGAACGCTACCGCAAACTACGGCTGCTGCGTCCCGAGGCCGGGCAGCCGGCGGATCGCGATATTAATCGCGAGCATGAGGAAATCGTGGAGGCGGTCATCGCCCGCGACACTTCCACCGCGATCGCGCTCCTGGACGAGCATCTGACCTGACAGGCTGCCGAAAAACCCGCCGCTTGCGGCCGATTCGGTCGGTTCGGTCGGGTTTCCCGGATCATCGATGGAACGGGCTGGGGTTTGCGGCCCGCCCGCGGCGGCGCGCCGTCGAAGGCGGAACAGGTGAGCGCGGCGCCGACCGGTCCGGACAGCGCCGCGCTTTACCCTGGTTATCGCCGGTCCTCTCAGGACCGGCCGGGCTCGCCTACCAGCGGGCGTTCACTCTGAACCCGATGCCGTGCTCTGGATCGGCATGCTCGCCGGCATGCTCGCGCCGGCTCGCCTCCAGCCCGAACTCCAGCGCGGCCGGGCCGCCCTGGGAGATGCCGAGCCGCCAGCCCACCGTGTACTCCCGGTGGTCCCGGCCAAAGCCGATCCCGATCTCGGGCGTCGAGGTGAACCGGTCGCCCAGGGCGGAGAAGCCATAGCCGAGCTTCAGCTCCAGGCGCCGGTTCTGCAACGCGGCATCGTTGTCGTTCGCCGCCAGCCCGGCCAGGGTCTCGCGACCGAGCAGCGCATCCATGCCGCCCGACGCCGAACCGCCCACGGCATGGTTGAAGGCGAGCGACGGCCCGCGCTCCGAGGCGGGGTCCGGGTCCCAGGCGAACGAGCCTGAGATGCCGCGGATGCGGAAGCCACGGGACTCGTGGGTCAGAAGCCCGCGCCCGTGCAGCTCGGCCGAGATCCCGCTCGCCGGGTGCGACCAGGCGAGACCGGCGCCGAGGTCCAGCCCGAACCCGTTCTCCGCGTCGCCCCCGTCATGGCGCACCCCGAGCTCGGCGCTCGGACTCAGCGCGCCCCCGTCCTCGAAGCGGAAGGACCGCGAGCCCTCCACTCCCAGGCGGAACCGGGTCGCGTCCCCGGACGCCGCGGCCAGGCCGGACGCCGCGGCCGAGTTCGTCCGGACCAGCAACCCGTCGGTCTTCAGCGCCAGCTCCAGCCCGCCCGTCTCCGGCGCCTGCACCAGCACCCCGCGCAGCCCGGACGACACCATCGCCAGGTCGAGGCCGGTGCGGATCGACGCCTGGCCGTCCGGCGTCAGGGTGAGTTCGCCCTCGCCGTAACCCGCCACGCCCCAGACGGAGAGCCGCTCGTTCAGCGCATAGCGGCCCCAGGGGAAGAGCCCGGTCAGGGTCGAAGACACCGATCCGCTGTCCGATGCCCCCCGGTACTCGCCCTCGCCGCGGCTGTGCGACAGGATCAGACCCGCCGTCCAGGAGCCCGCCCCGGACCCGTGCGTCCAGTCCGCGCCCGCCATCGCGCTCGCCACCTCGCCCGACAGCGAGAGCTCGCCCTCGCGGCCTTCGAAGCCCGACAGCGCGCCACGGCCCCACAGCGACGCGATGCCGCCGCCAGAGCCGTCACCGCCCGCCGCCAGCGCGAAGGAGCTGCCCGACAGCAGGTCGCGCGGCGCCACCGACCCCGAGACCGCGCGCCCGGCGCGCGACTCGTCGGTCTCGTCGCGCAACGAGCGTGCCAGCGCATCGAGCCCGGCCTGCGCATCCGCCTCGGCGCCGGGCGATCCACCGCCGAAGATGCGCTGGCCCGCCACCGCCGCCTCGACACCCGGGCGCGGCGCCGTGCCGACACGGTCCTCCACCGCCTCAAGCACATGCTCCGCCACCGTCCGCCCGAAACGACCAAGCCACGCCTGCGGCATCGGGTCCGAGTCCTCGATGGTGCCCGTCGCCTCGCCGTCCGCGATATACGCTCCCGAGGCGTTCGACAGCACCACCAGCAGGAACTCCCGGCCCTCGTCGTGCGAGTCGTCGAGCACCCTGACACGGACCGTCTTCGCCGTCTCCCCGAGTGCAAACGCGAGGGTACCCGACACCGCGATGTAGTCCGCTCCCGCCGCCGCCGTGCCGTCCGCCGTCGCGTAGTGCACCCTCACCGTCGCGGCCGCCGCCCGGTCGAGCGTCACCGCAAACGCGAGCGCCGCATCGGCGCTTTCTTCCATCCTTGCGTCGGCAACCGAGAGTGCCGCCGGTCCCGGAATGCCGGTCGAAATGCCCGTCTCGAGACGTCCTCCCGACGCGGTGCAGAGCGCCCCTTCGTCGACGCAGTCGAGCGTCGGCGGGAACGACACCGTCACCGGCCCGAGCCCATCCGGCTTGATCTTCGCGATGTGGTGCGCCTTGTCGAGATTGACGCGGCGCACCCCTGTGGTGGCGCCACCGTCCACAGCCAGCGCGGCGCGGATCGCCCGGTTGCCCATCCCCGCGAGCGCCTCGCTGAACACGATCTCCACCGTGAACGGCGTCGAGCCGTCGTGCTCGTCGGGCACGTTCGAAAAGTGTGCCGTCAGCGCCGCCGGCGCCGCCGGCCCGGCCGGCCCGCTATCCTCGTGCGTCGGCCCCACCGGCGTGTCGTCGATATCGGGCGGCGGGCGTTGAGGATTGTTGCTGGCGGCGGGGTCGATGGTGATCGAGAACGAAGCCACGCGGTTACTCCACTGGTCGACGAGCCCCGCGGTGGGCGCGCCCCCGCTCGGCGCGGTGTAGGCCACCGTCACCGTCCGGTCGTCTCCGACCGGTGCCCCGAGCACCAGCCGGACGCGGTCGTCGTCGACGAATTCCACCTCCGAGACCTGCACCGGCGACCCGTCCGCTGTCACCCCGTAGAGCGCGGGCGCGAGCCCCGCCTGTCCGTGCAGGTCGTCGACCCTGTCGGTGTGACGCGCATCGCGCAGGATGAGATCGATGTGGTCCCCGTGCGCCGTCGCCTCGATCGCCGCCGGGGCGAGATTGTCGATATACATCGGGTCGTTGGCGTAGCTGAGGTGACTATACGCCTCGTGCCGCATGCCGAGGAACGTCTCGTGTCGGGTGTTGACCGCGAGACCGTTGCCGTCCTGCAGGGTCGCTCCCGCCAAATCGAGGCCCTTGTTCGTCCCATCGTTCTCGCGCACCTCCCATTCGGTTGCCTCGTCGGTCTCCGGGTAGGTATCCGGCACCGTCCATCGGAACCGCAGTGTCTGCGTGCCCGAGCCGTCTTCGTACGCAAAGACAGTGTCCACCTCTCCGTTCTCGTCGTCCTTCCTCACGACGTGCAGCTTGGGCGTGCCCAGGACGTCGACTGCGTTCGCGAAGTCGATGGCGATCTCGAGGGTCTCTCCGACCCCGTAAGTGATTTGCTGCACGAGCGCGGGGTGCACCACCGGCTTTGACGTCAGTCTGAACCCGGTGACCATGCGTGTCCTGACCGGCACCTGCTGGGTGGCCCCGGGGTGGTCGAGTCTCGCCGCGACCCCCCGATACGCGGCATTTGCGATGGCCCCTCCATTCAGTGAGAGGGAGTCCTCGACCGCGCTCAGGCCTGGCGCATCGTCCGCCCTGGCGTCCACCGTATACCGGAACACGAGTGCCGTCCCCGTGCTTTCGTCCGGCGCGTAGCTTGCCTCGACCGGATCGCTCGAGCCGATCCGGAGCTTGAGTCCCGGCGAGCCCGTTACCGTCACCGCAGTGTCGAAGGTCACGGTCGCCTCCATCATGTCGGCGTGGTTGTACGCTCCGTCGCCCGGGTTAGAGGTTATCGAGACGCCGGTGATCTCCGCGGGCCTCGCCGGAGTCGCCTCGACCTGCGCCGCGGGCCCAGCCCCCCGTGCGTTCACCGCACGCACCTGGAAGCTGTACAGCTCCCCGTTGTCGAGATCCCCAAAGGAATACGTCCTGTTGAGTGCCAGCTCGGTCCACCTCGTGTCGTCGGGCACGCTCGCGCCTGCCGCGCGCCGTATCTCGTAGCGCAGGAGTTCAGAGCCGCCGTCATCCGCCGGCGCCGACCACGCGAGGTCGACCCGCCCGTCAGCGGCGCGGGCCTCCAATTGTTGCGGCGCCGGCGGTGCCGTTGCCGGCGGCGACTGCGCCTGCGCCGGCAGTGCATTTGCCATCACTCCCGACAGAAGCAACAAAATCGCCAGCAACACGCCGACCGGACGCCCGCCGCCATTGCCACCGAACCGGCCGGCAACGCCGGTCGGGCGGTGTCTCGTCTTGTCCCGGCCGGCGGCTTCATCCGACTTGGGCCGGTGCGGCGCGACACGCGGCATCGTGGAGAATTGCCGATGCGGCGTTCGAAGCCGGACGGTCGGGTCGAAATCGACCGAGTCCAGTCCGTCCGTAGGTCTCTTGTGCGAGAGCGAATGCATTTTCCGCTTCCTTTTCCATGGTCATTGGAGCGAGAGCTTCGACCCTCAGTTCCAAGTACTGACCAAGGAGGTGGGCGGAGAATCATGTGCATTGTATGTACAGTTTAATGTAGTATTAAAATACAGTCTGCTATTTCAAAATATACTGGTCTATCTTGGGTACCAATACATGACTGTTATTTTTACATGTCCTGTATTGGTGAATTGACCGGTACGGTATTTGTTGAAATTCGCTGAATCGATCGGGCCGTGGAGCAGGTGTTGGCGATCGCTTGGAAGCGCGGACATTCGATCGTCATCCGCGGTTTGGCGCGGTCGGTGGCTGGCGGCGGTTGCGAAGCGGGCGATATTGGCTGCGATGGTCGACTCGCCGACGCCGTTTGGGTCGACGAGGACGACGTCGGCGGCCTCGATGAGGAAGTCGAGGGTCATGAGGTCCTCGACGGCCATGCGGTCGCAGCGCCTTGGCCAGTCTCAGTCGAAGTCGGCGATCGGCTTGGAGCGGCCGATCCGTGCGGCACCGAGGCTGCGGCTGCGCCTTTCCTCCCCTTCCCAGGCGATCGGCTCGGGTAGCCTGGGATAAACCGCCAGGGTCTGGCGGATGAAGGGCAGGTTCGAAACGCATTGGTCGAGATCGTGCTTGAGCGACATCCTGGTCTCCCATCCGTGCCCCGCATCCGGACGGCAACGCCGGACGCGGGAAGCCAAGACCGTTCGGTTTGGGATTGCCGCGGCGGCGCCCTGTCGAAGGCGGAACAGGTGAGCGCGGCGCCGACCGGTCCGGACAGCGCCGCGCTTTACCCTGGTTATCGCCGGTCCTGTCCGGACCGGCCGGGCTCGCCTACCAGCGGGCGTTCACTCTGAACCCGATGCCGTGCTCTGGATCGGCATGCTCGCCGGCATGCTCGCGCCGGCTCGCCTCCAGCCCGAACTCCAGCGCGGCCGGGCCGCCCTGGGAGATGCCGAGCCGCCAGCCCACCGTGTACTCCCGGTGGTCCCGGCCGAAGCCGATCCCGATCTCGGGCGTCGAGGTGAACCGGTCGCCCAGGGCGGAGAAGCCATAGCCGAGCTTCAGCTCCAGGCGCCGGTTCCGCAGCGCGGCATCGTTGTCGTTCGCCGCCAGCCCGGCCAGGGTCTCGCGACCGAGCAGCGCATCCATGCCGCCCGACGCCGAACCGCCCACGGTATGCTGGAGGGCGAGCGACGGCCCGCGCTCCGAGGCGGGGTCCGGGTCCCAGGCGAACGAGCCTGAGATGCCGCGGATGCGGAAGCCACGGGACTCGTGGGTCAGAAGCCCGCGCCCGTGCAGCTCGGCCGAGATCCCGCTCGCCGGGTGCGACCAGGCGAGACCGGCGCCGAGGTCCAGCCCGAACCCGTTCTCCGCGTCGCCCCCGTCATGGCGCACCCCGAGCTCGGCGCTCGGACTCAGCGCGCCCCCGTCCTCGAAGCGGAAGGACCGCGAGCCCTCCACTCCCAGGCGGAACCGGGTCGCGTCCCCGGTCGCCGCGGCCAGGCCGGACGCCGCGGCCGAGTTCGTCCGGACCAGCAACCCGTCGGTCTTCAGCGCCAGCTCCAGCCCGCCCGTCTCCGGCGCCTGCACCAGCACCCCGCGCAGCCCGGACGACACCATCGCCAGGTCGAGACCGGTGCGGATCGACGCCTGGCCGTCCGGCGTCAGGGTGAGTTCGCCCTCGCCGTAACCCGCCACGCCCCAGACGGAGAGCCGCTCGTTCAGCGCATAGCGGCCCCACGGAAAGAGCCCGGTCAGGGTCGAAGACACCGATCCGCTGTCCGATGCCCCCCGGTACTCGCCCTCGCCGCGGCTGTGCGACAGGATCAGACCCGCCGTCCAGGAGCCCGCCCCGGACCCGTGCGTCCAGTCCGCGCCCGCCATCGCGCTCGCCACCTCGCCCGACAGCGAGAGCTCGCCCTCGCGGCCTTCGAAGCCCGACAGCGCGCCACGGCCCCACAGCGACGCGATGCCGCCGCCAGAGCCGTCACCGCCCGCCGCCAGCGCGAAGGAGCTGCCCGACAGCAGGTCGCGCGGCGCCACCGACCCCGAGACCGCGCGCCCGGCGCGCGACTCGTCGGTCTCGTCGCGCAACGAGCGTGCCAGCGCATCGAGCCCGGCCTGCGCATCCGCCTCGGCGCCGGGCGATCCACCGCCGAAGATGCGCTGGCCCGCCACCGCCGCCTCGACACCCGGGCGCGGCGCCGTGCCGACACGGTCCTCCACCGCCCCAAGCACATGCTCCGCCACCGTGCGGCCGAAACGACCAAGCCACGCCTGAGGCATCGGGTCGGCGTTCTCGATGGTGCCCATCGCGACGGTGCCTTCGCCGTCCATGTCCGCTCCCGAGGGGTTCGACAGCACCAGCAGCAGAAACTCCCGGTTCTCGTCGTGCGAGTCGTCGAGCACCGCGACGCTCACCGTCTTCGCCGTCTCCCCGGGGTGGAACGTGAGCGTCCCCGAGCCCGCCTCGTAGTCCTCGCCGGCCCTGGCGCTGCCGTCGAGCGTCCGCCAGTCCACCGTGACCGTCGTGCCGAGCGCGCGGTCGAGCGTGACCGGGAACTCCAGCATCGCGCCGGGACCCTCCTCGACCCGGGCGTCGTCGACCGACACCGACGCGTGCGTCAGTGCCGGCACATCGTTGTCCAGGATCCGCACCGTCGCGGTACTCGGCGCGCCCAGCCAGTAGCCGTCGCCCGGTTGCAGCTCCACCGTGAACGTGCCGTCAGGCTCGACCCTGCCGTCGTCGACGGTGTCGCGTTCGACCTCCCAGTACAGCCGGCCGTCTTGCGAGCGGATGTCGGCAAGCGAGCTCGACAGGACCGTGTGCATGAACTGGCCGCGGTGGCGGTACCGCATTCCCACCGTGATCCAGTCGGTGGGCTTGGACATCACGATGCGGTAGCGCACCGGCTCGCCCTCGACCACCTCATCGTCGACCATCTCCACGGACAGCTCGAGCCGACCCAGCGTACCGGGCTGCACCCTGATGACGAACGCGTCGCTCACCGACCCGCCGTTACCGTCGCTGGCCGTCACCTTCACCCTGACCCTCCCCAGGTCCGCGCCCCGGGGCGTGCCCGAGAAGGTCCGGGTCGAGGGGGCGAAGGTCAGCCAGGCCGGCAGCGCACGGCCGTTGCGCCTGGTCGCCGTGTAGCTCAGCGTGTCGCCGTCGGCGTCGCTGAAGGTGTTCGCCGGGAACACGTAGTGGAACCACGCGCCCGTCGTCGCCCTCTGGTTCGGAATCGCATTGGCCACCGTCGGGTCAGTGTTGGTGCCGGCCCCGTCGTCCGCGGGCGTCGCTGCGACCTCCGCCGCGTCGCCGCCGACGCGGTGGCTCACCGCCCGCACCTCGAAGGCATGGGCGATGCCGTTGGTCAGGCCGCCGACCGTCACGGTCAGGTCGGTCCCGACGGACCGCCAGGCCTTTGCGGCCGGCACCGAGGCGCCTTCGGCATAGCGGTACTGGTAGCCGGTCACCGAGATACCGCCGTGGTCGTCCGGCGCCTGCCAGACCAGCATCACCATGCGGTCGCCCGGCGTCGCCGCCAGGTTCCGTGGCGCCGACGAGACGGCCGCGGGCATCGCCGCGACCTCCGCCGCTGCGCCGCCGCCGCTGGCGTTCACCGCCTGCACCTCGAAGGCATGGGCGATGCCGTTGGTCAGGCCGCCGACCGTCACGGTCGGGTCGGTTCCGACGGAGGTCCATGCCGTCGCTTGAGGCACCGAGGCGCCTTCGGCATAGCGGTACCGGTAGCCGGTCACCGCGGAACCGCCGTCGTCGCCCGGCGCCTGCCAGGCCAGCCCCACCTCGCCGTCGCCCGACTTCGCCGTCAGGTTCCGGGGCGCCGACGGTGCCGTTGCCGGCGGCGCCTGCGCCTGCGCCGGCAGTGCACTTGCCATCACTCCCGACAGAAGCAGGAAAATCGCCAGCAACGCGCGGATCCAACGCCCGACGCGATTGCCGCCGATCCAGCCGGCAACGCCGGCCGGGCGGTGTCCCGTTTCGTCGCGGCCGGCGGCTTCGCTCGACTTGGGCCGGTGCGGCGTTCGAGGCCGGACGGTCGGATCGAAATCCACCGAACCCAGCCCATTCGTAGGTGTCTTGTGCGAGAGCGCATGCATTTTCCGGTTCCTTTTCCATGGTCAGCAGGACGAGGTCGTTGACCCCGGGTTACAAGTACTGACCAGGAAGGTATGCGGAGAATCATGTGCAGGGCATGTACAGATGACCGTATTACTGAGATACAGTCCGCTATACCGAAAAGTAATATTAGGATGAGGTTACCAATACATGTATGTTACTTTCATATGTCCAGTATTGGCGAACATACCGGTACAGTATTAGTTGGAAATCGATGAACTGATCGGAACGTCGAGACGGTGCGGGCGATCACTTGGAAGCGCGGACTTTCGATCGTCATCCGCGGTTTGGCGTGGTGGGTGGTGGGTGGCCCCGAAAGATTGGGGTATGGCAATTGGCGCGGTTCAGCCGCGGTGCCGTCGGCCGGTCTCGATGGGTTTGTCAGCCGGTTGGCGGCTCCGCCGCCGGCTCTCTGGAGGAAGGCCGTGCACGGCTGCGCCGGCGTCGACGTTCGGCGGTACGTTCATTCTGGCGTTGCTCGGCCTCATTTCACCGCCATGGGCGAGGGCGTCGAACTCGCGATCTCGGTCGCCGACGAGGGTCGGGTCGTCGCGCCGGAGCGCCTGCCGCATCTGTTCCGCAAGCATGGCGGCATTGCCGGCGGCGGGCGCATCCGGGCCGCCAGCAGCGGTGAGGCCGGCCCAGATCGCGTGGTCGTTAATCGAAACCCTGCGCCGCCCGGCCGGGCCGCGCGGAAGACAAACAAACGATGAACACTGTTACCCATGTAACCGGTCCATAGTGTTACCTATGCTTCCGGTTGCTCAAACCGTCTGTGCGAAGCGGACGTTCCCGTCCACGGTTCATGTGCTCCGATATTCTCCTCCGCGACTCGCTCGGGGGGCTGCTCTAACCGTTGGGGCAAGATCCGGACAAGACTTCAGCCAAGAGTTGTGTGTATTTCATTAGTCTGCTATCGTTTCCTTCTATCGGCTGAATACGAAACCTTATAACAGTCGATCGGAGACTTAAGTCTCAAAGCGTGGTGCGAGGCCTGCATATGCGAGAGGTCTGAGAAAGAACACACCCACATAAGGATTGGGAGGAAGTGATGGCCAAGACGGTGTTTCGGGCGGAAATGGACAAATGGCCCGAAGATCAAGCAGTAAAGACCCACAATCGCTGGCATCCCGATGTCCCCATCGTGGAAAACTTCAAGCCCGGCGACGAGTTTCGGGTCGAGTGCTATGACTGGACCGGCGGGCAGATCAGCAATGACGAGTCCGCCAACGACATCCGCGATGTCGACCTTTCGAAAGTTCACTATCTGAGCGGACCGTTCGGAGTTGAGGGCGCCGAGCCCGGCGACCTTCTGGTCGTCGACATCAACGACATCGGCTGGCTCGAGGACTCGCAATGGGGCTTCACCGGCATCTTCGCGCTGGAGAATGGCGGCGGCTTCCTGGACAAGCACTTCCCGGAGGCGCGCAAGGCCTGCTGGGACTTCCACGGCATCTACACGAGTTCCCGCCATATCCCGGGCGTCCGCTTTCCCGGGCTGATCCATCCCGGGCTGATCGGCACGCTGCCTTCCGCCGATCTGTTGAAGACGTGGAACGACCGGGAATCGGCCCTGTTCAACACCGATCCGGATCGGGTGCCGCCCTTGGCCACCCTGCCGGACGGCCTGGCCGGAACCACCACCGCGCTGATGGGTCAGCTGACCGGCGACGCCGCGCGTGCGGCGGGTCTCGAAGGCGCCCGGACGGTTCCGGGACGCGAGCATGGCGGCAACTGCGACATCAAGAATCTGTCGCGCGGTTCGACGTGCTACTTCCCGGTTTACCAATCGGGCGGCGGCCTTTCCATGGGCGACATCCACTGGTCGCAGGGCGACGGCGAGATCACCTTCTGCGGCGCCATCGAGATGGCCGGCTGGATCGATATCGGTGTCGACGTCATCAAGGGCGGTGTCGAGAAGTACGGGATCACGAACCCGATCTTCAAGCCGAGCCCGGTCGAGCCGAACTATTCGGAATATCTGATCTTCGAAGGGGTCTGCGTAGACGAGCACGACGGCTCCCAGAAGTATCTGGACGCGACGGTTGCGTACCGGCGTGCCTGCCTGAATGCGGTCGAATATCTCAAGAAGTTCGGCTATTCGGGCGAGCAGGCGTACATGATCCTCGGCACGGCTCCGGTCGAAGGCCGGGTCAGCGGGATCGTGGACATTCCGAATGCGTGTTGCACGGTCGCGGTTCCGACCGAGATCTTCGATTTCGATATCAGGCCGAACGCTTCCGGCCCGAGCATCGAGGTCAGCGGAGCGGACGCGGCAACCTGCAGCTGATTGGTGCGTGGCGGAGGCGGGGCGGTATTCGCCCCGCCACCGCTTCTCCAACCAATCCGCGGATGTCGGCCAGCGAGCGCCGGGCGTTCGCTCCCGATTCTACCGGTCCGCGGATCACCTGAAACGCGGAGGACTCGAACATGCTCGGACTTGCACTGCTCTATGTCGGAGCCGTCCTGTTCCTGAACGGACTCTGGCTGATGGGCAAGATCGGCGATCGCGAGATCGCCATCATCAACATCTTTTCCGGCCTTCTCACGGCGGCCGTGGCGGCATATCTGGCTTTCGGGCCGGGTTCCGACGCGGACGCGATCAGGGCCGCGGCGCTGACGCTGCTCTTCAGCTTCACCTATCTGTGGGTGGCCTATAACCGGTTCCACGACGTGGATGGACGCGGTCTCGGCTGGTACAGCCTGTTCGTCGCCATCACCGTTGTCCCGGTGACCGTGGTCACGTTCATGGGCGCGGATTCGCCGTTGGATTACTGGCTCGGCCTGTGCTGGGCGGCATGGGCGGTATTGTGGTTCATGTTCTTCCTGTTGCTGGCGATGCAGAAACCGATCGCCAAGGCGACAGGGGCGATGACCTCGATACAGGGCGTCCTGACCGGCTGGCTGCCGGGCTATCTGATACTGGAAGGCTGGCTTATCTAGCCGGGCAATGCCGTCCGGCCCCGCCGGGGGCCGGGCGGCACCCAGCTGGGCCAGGGAGGAGAGGACGATGCCGATATACGGCTATGACTGCGAGGCCTGCGGCCCGTTCACCGACATGCAGCCCATGAGCCGTTCGTCCGAGCCGATGCCCTGCCCGGATTGCGGCAAGCCGGCCCCGCGCGGCATCAGCGCGCCGTTCATCGCCAATATGGATCCCAACAACCGGATCGCGCATCAGCGAAACGAAAAGAGCGCGCACGAGCCCAGGGTGGCTTCCGGACAGCCGGGCGGCCACAGCCATGGGCATGATCACGGCCACAGCCATGGCACGCGGCGCAACACCGGCCTCGGCGAGGGTCTGCACAACACGCATTCCCGCCCGTGGTCGATCGGTCACTGAAGGTCGAACCGGGCCCGCATCCCTCGCCGATATCGGCGCGCCAGCGCCGGCGAACGCCAGACGGACCGGAACATGACTTATCTGTGGGTTGCCATCGGCAGCGCGATCGGCGGCGTCGGGCGCTACTGGTGCGGCGCATTGGTGGCGGAGCGGTTCGGCGACGCTTTCCCATGGGGCACATTGCTGGTCAACGTGGCGGGGTCTTTCCTCATCGGCATCGTCGCCGCGATGGGCGATTCTTACGACCGGCCCTGGCTCCCGCCTCAGGAGGTCCGGGCCTTCATCGTGGTCGGGTTCTGCGGCGGCTACACCACCTTCTCGGCCTTCAGCCTGCAGACGCTGGCCCTCCTTCGCGAAGGCGCGTGGGCTTACGCCATCGGCAACGTCGTGCTGTCGGTGGTCCTTTGCCTGGTTGCCGTCTGGCTGGGCTATCTCGTCGGTGGCGGGTTGAGCCAGAGCAACCCGGGATGAGCCCCCCTCAACTCCCCCGGTAGGTCGTGTAGCCGAAGGGCGAGGCCAGGAGAGGAACGTGGTAGTGCTCGTCCGCGCTCGCGATGCCGAAGCGGATGACGACCACGTCGAGGAAGGCGGGCGACGGTCCCTCGTGCCCGGCGTCGCGGAAATAGTCGCCGACGTGGAAGATCAGCTCGTAGACACCCGCCGTGAAGTCCTCGCCTTCGAAGATCGGGTCGTCGCAGCGCCCGTCGGCGTTGGTGGTCGCGGAAGCGATCGCCCGGTTCTGGTCCTCCCCACGGTAGAGCGCGATCCTCACGCCGGCCGCCGGGCGGCCGTTGGCGGTATCGAGCACATGCGTCGTCAGCCTACCCATCGCCACGCCCCTTTCGCATGAACGCCGCGGCCAGAAAACGGCCCACGTCCCGGTTCGACCGCGCCCTCACCTTGTCGTCGCGGCCGATCATGTAGCCGTCGCCGGCAACGCAGAGCCCGAGAATGATCCGCCGGAGCCAGGGGTCGGTCATCGGCAGCCAGGTGAGCCGGTCGCGCGCGATGCCGTTGCGGCTGACCCGGAAACGGCAGTCGGCGAGGCTGCGGCCGATCTCGAACGGGCCCTCCCAGGCGCCGTCCCACTGGTGATAGGCGCCGTCATAGGCCACGGTGCTGACCGGCGCGCCGCCTTTCCTGAGATCTTCCGCGATTTCCGCGCAGCGCGCCGGGTCGATCAGCACATCCTCGCTGCCCCAGACCATCAGCACCGGCGCGCCGGTCGCCCTTGGGTCTTCGAAACGGGCGAGGCATGGGCCGTAAAACGCCACGTGGGCGGCGAAGCGCGGCCCGTCCGGCGCCATCGTCTCGGCGACCTGGGCATAGGCGGCGAGCACCGACGCCATGCCGCCATAGGAGAACCCCATCAGCGCCACCCTGCGCGGGTCGACCGCCTCGTGGCGGCCGAGGAAACGGAGCCCGGAATAGGCATCGGCGATCATCATCGTCTCGGTGATCTCCAGCAGCCGTTCGATGAAGCCGCTGGCCCGGTCGCGGCGGGCGCCGAACACGTCGATCACCAGGGCGGCGACGCCCATCGCCGCGAACTGGCGGGCGTAGGTCATCTCGCGCTGGTAGAGCACGCCCGCGGCGCCGTGCAGCAGCACCACCGCCGGGACCCTTCTTCCCTTCTTCCAATCCACCGGCAGGAACAGCGTCGCCGGCACACGGGTCGGCCCGCCCGCCTTCGCACCGAAATCGGAAAGCCCGAACGGGCTCGCGCTCTCAAGCGTGACGGCGAGCCCCCGGTTGTCGGCATAGCCGTCGACGGCGGGCCAGAGTCCTTGCGCGAGGGCCGGCGTCTGGGCGCGGGCTTGCGCCGGAAGCGATGCCGCCAGGAAAAGCAGCGCGGCCGCGATCGCGCGCTGCGTGCATCTATTCAATCTCCGCGCCCTCGGCGATCCAGCGCCCGAGAACGCGGCGCTCCTGGTCGGTCATCTTGGTTTCGTTGCCGACCGGCATGGTCCTGGTCAGCACCGCGACCGCCCGGATCTTCGGCGCCTGGTCGCGGATCTGCTCGGCGGTGTCGAAGACCACGTTCTTGGGCGGCTTGTCGAAGTTCTCGTCGGACGGCTTCGCCGCATGGCAGGAGACGCAGCGCCTGGCGACGATGTCGTAGGCCTCGGCGAAGGTGACCGGGTCGGCGTCCTCGTCTTCCGCGGTCATCGTCCCGCCCGGAAGGGTCGCGTACATCACGGCAAGGATGAGAACCACCGACGCGGGAATCGGCCAGATCCGGCTCCGCCCCGCGTTGCGCAGGTTGAACCAGTGGCGCACCAGCGCGCCCGCGATGAACACCACGATGAGCACCGCCCAGGCATGTTCGTGGCCGAACGTGCTCGGATAGTGGCTCGAGATCATGATGAAGATCACCGGCAGCGTCATGTAGTTGTTGTGGACCGAACGCTGCTTGGCGTTGAAGGCGAGGCGGGCGTCGAGCGCGGTGCCGGCCTTGGTGGCATCGACCAGCTTCTGCTGCGCCGGGATGATGATCATCCAGACATTGGCGACCATGATGGTGCCGAGCATCGCGCCGACATGCATGTAGGCGCCGCGCGCGCTGAATACGTGGGTAAGCCCGTACGCCACGAGGATCAGGAGCGCGAAGCCGATGCACTCGACCAGGGCGCCCCGGTGGCGCAGCGGCGACTTGTAGAACGCGTCGTAGACGAACCAGGACGCGGCCAGCAGCGCGAGGCCGATGGCGATCGCCTCCGGCTTGGAGAGATCCGCCACCTCGCGGTCGATCAGGTAGATCTCCGCCCCGTAGTAGTACATCAGGCAAAGCAGCAGGAAGCCGGTGATCCAGGTCCACGCCGCCTCCCACTTGAACCAGTGCAGCGTCCTCGGCACCTCGTCGGGCGCGAGGTCCATCTTCTCGACGACGTAGAATCCGCCGCTATGGGTCATCCAGAGCTCGCCCTCGACGCCCTTGCGTGGGGGGTCCGGCTTCTCCAGATGGCTGTCGAGCCACATGAACAGGAAGGACGAGCCGATCCAGGCGATGCCGGTGACGATGTGGGCCCACCGGAGGACCAGATTGACCCATTCGCTGAGGATCGATTCCATCTTCGCTTCTCAGTCCTGCAACAGGTCGAGCAGCCGGAACCGGCCGATCAGACCGATATTGCGCAGCGCCTCGTCCATCTCCGCCGCCTGGTCGTTGGCGAGGCGCCGTTCGAAGGCGTCCAGAATACTGTCCTTCGTATGCAATCGGACCGCAACGATAAAGGGAAAACCGAAGCGTTCGCGATAGGCCGCGTTGAGCCGGTGGAAACGTTCGAACTCCTCGTCGCTCAGCCGGTCGAGCCCGACGCCCTGCTGCTCGCGGGTCGAATGCTCGGTGAGCGCGCCGGCCCGCGCGGCCTTGCCGGCGAGATCGGGATGAGCGCGGATCAAAGCGAGCTTCATGTCGTCATCGGCCACGGCGATCGCCGCCGTCATCGCCTCGAACACATCCTCGACGGACGCGAAGGGCCGCGCCGCCCAGGCCTCTCCCGCGATCCACGGCGAATGCTCGAAGACCGGGCCGAGCGCCGCGGCGAATTCCTCGCGCGTCGCCTCGTTGAGTCCGGCGAGGTTCATGGCGCCCCGGCCTCCTCAACCGCCGCCAGCACCCGTTCCGGCGTCGCCGGCGGGTCGAGGCGCACGAAGCGGCGGTGGCCGGCGAGCGCGGAGACCGCGTCGCGGATCGCGAGCCAGACCGAGAGCGCCAGCATCAGCGGCGGCTCGCCCACCGCCTTGGAACGAAAGATCGTCGGGTGCGGGTTGGGCGAGTCCTCGAGGATGTGGACGTTGAACGCCGGCGGCACGTCGCGGCTGCCGGGGATCTTGTAGGTGGAGGGGCCGTGCGTCTGGAGACTGCCGCCCTCGTCCCACCAGAGCTCCTCCATCGTCACCCAGCCCATGCCCTGCACGAACCCGCCCTCGATCTGGCCGAGATCGATCGCCGGGTTCAGCGAGGTCCCGCAATCCTCCAGGATGTCGGCGCGCAGCACCCGGTTTTCCCCGGTCAGCGTGTCGATGGCGACCTCGGCGATACAGGCGCCGTAGGCGTAGTAGAAGAACGGGCGGCCCTGCATCTTCTCGCCGTCCCAGTGGATGTCAGGGGTGCGGTAGAAGCCGGTGGCGGAGAGCGAGACGCGTTCCGCCCAGCTCATCTTCGCGAGCTCGTCGAAGGTAAGGCTCCGGTTGCCCGCATAGATTCGGTTGTCGGCGAATCGGATTTCGCCCGGCTCGACCCCGAAATGCTCCGCCGCGACGCCGGTCATCCGCTCCTTGATCCGGTTGGCCGCATCCAGCGCCGCCATGCCGTTGAGGTCGGAGCCCGACGATGCCGCGGTGGCCGAGGTGTTGGGCACCTTGTCGGTGGAAGCGGGCGAGACCCTGATCCGGTCGAGGTCGATCTGGAACGCCTCGGACACGACCTGGGCGATCTTGACGTAGAGACCCTGCCCCATCTCGGTGCCGCCGTGGTTCAGATGAACGCTGCCGTCAGTGTAGACGTGGACCAGCGCGCCGGCCTGGTTGAGACTCTTCACGTTGAACGAGATGCCGAACTTGATCGGCACCATGGCGATGCCCTTCTTGATCACCGGGCTCGACTCGTTGAACGCCGCGACCTCGCGCCTGCGCGCCTCGTAGTCCGCCTTCCCGGAAATGCCGTCCACCACCGCCCCGATGACGTTGTCGTCGACGACCTGGCCGTAGGGCGTGACATTCTTCGGCGCTTCGCCGTAATAGTTGGCCCGGCGCACCGCCTCGACGTCCATCCCGAGCGTTCGCGCGATATGCTCGATCGCGAGCTCGATGACGACCATCCCCTGCGGCCCGCCGAAGCCGCGGAAGGCGGTGTTGGAGACCGTGTTGGTCTTGCAGCAATAGCCGCGGAAATGCGCGTTCGGGATGTCGTAGCAGTTGTCGGCATGGCACAGCGCGCGTCCCATCACCGAGGTCGAGAGGTCGGCGACGTTCCCCGCCCGCGCGGCGAACAGGATGTCGAGCCCAGCGATCCGTCCCCGCTCGTCGAACCCGGCTTCGTAGCGGTAAAGGAAGTCGTGCCGCTTGCCGGTGACGATCATGTCGTCGTCGCGCGCGAGCCGGAGCTTTACCGGCAGGCCGGAGGCCCGCGCCAGCACCGCGGCGATGGCGGCGACGATGGTGGCCTGGCTCTCCTTGCCGCCGAAAGCGCCGCCCATCCGCCTGACCTCGACGGTGACCGCGTTGGCCGGCACGCCGAGCGTGTGCGCGACGCCGTGCTGGACCTCGGTCGGGTGCTGGGTCGAGGAATAGACCGTCATGTCGGAATCTTCCTGCGGCACGGCGAGCGCGACCTGGCCTTCGAGGTAGAAATGGTCCTGGCCGCCGCACCCCGCCTCGCCCGAGATCCGGTGCGGCGCGGCGGCGATGGCGGCGGCCGCGTCGCCCCGCTTCATGACCTGCGGCGTGGCGACGTAGCTCTGTCGCTCCATCGCCTCCTCGATGGTGAGCACCGGCTCCAGCAATTCGTAGTCCACCGCGACCAGCGCCGCCGCCCGCCGCGCGGTGTCGCGGTCCGAAGCGGCGACGGCCGCGACCGGGTGACCCACGTATTCGGCGACGCGGTCGGCCAGGATCGGCTCGCCGGAGAAGATCGGCGCTACGTCGTTGACCCCGGGAATGTCGGCGGCGGTGACGACGGCGCTTACCCCCGGAACCGCCCGCGCCGCCGCGCAGTCGATCGAGAGGATGCGGGCGTGGGGGTGCGGGCTGATCGCGAGCCAGACCTCCTGGGTGCCGGGGACGGACGGCATGTCGTCGATATAGACCGCGCGCCCGGTGACGTGCTTCTCGGCGCTTTCGTGGCGCCATGCGCGGTGGACGCCGCCCTTGAGCGTGGATGAGGTCACAGCGCGAACACCCCGGTCGGCGCTTCCCCGCCGCCCGCAATCTGGAGATGGAGCCGGTCCAGCAGGTTGGCGGCAACCGTGGCGCGGTACCGCGCGCCGGCGCGGAAATCGTCGATCGGCTCGAAGTCGTCCGCGATGGCGCGCTTGGCGGCCGCGACCGCAGCTTCCGACCAGGCCTCGCCGATCAGCGCCCGTTCGGCTTCGCGGGCGCGCTTCGGCGTCGCCGCCATGCCGCCATAGGCGATTCGCGCATCGGTCACGCGGCCTTCGGCGATTGTCAGGCGATAGGCTCCGATCACCGCCGAAATATCCTGGTCGTAGCGCTTGGAGACCTTGTAGGTGCGGAAAACCTCGTCGGGCGCGAGGCGCGGCACGCGCACCGCCTCGATGACCTCGCCCGGGCGCAGATCGGTCCGGCGGTAATCGAGAAAGAAATCCTCGATCGGCATCTCGCGCGCGCCCTCCGCCCCGCGCAGAACCAGCGTCGCGTCGAGCGCGATCAGGCAGGGCGGCATGTCCCCGATGGGGGAAGCGTTGCCGATATTGCCGCCGATCGTGCCGAGATTCCTGATCTGGCGCGAGCCGATGCGCCGGATCAGCTCGCCCATGCCGGGATATTCAGCGTCCAGCACGGGGAGCGCCCGCGTGTAGGTCACCGCCGCGCCGATCTCGATCTCGTCCTCGCGGATCTCCAGCCGGCGCAACTCCTCGACCCGCGCGACCGAGACAATGGCGTCGAAGGCCCGGCGCTCCTTCGAGAACAGCAGCCCGAGATCGGTGCCGCCGGCGAGGATCGGGGCGTCGGGATGCTGGGCCCGCAGCGCGATCAGCACGTCCAGCGTGCGGGGCGCGTAGAAGACCTGAGCCCCGGCCTCGTAGTCCGGTCCGGCTTCGGGGACCGGCGCGGCGGGCGCGGCCGCGGGCGCCCGGCCGGCCTTGCGGGCGGCGTCGACGATCGGCCGGTAGCCGGTGCAGCGGCAGAGATTGCCGGCGAGCGCGTCGTGGATCGTCTCGACCTCGGGCTCCTCGCCGCCTTCGAGAAAGGCGTAGAGCGCCATCGCGATCCCCGGCGTGCAGAACCCGCACTGGCTCGCATCGGCCTCGACCATGGCTTGCTGAAGGGGGTGCAGCCGTCCGTTCGCCGCCAGCCCCTCGACGGTAACGAGCGCCCTGCCGGCGAGCTGCGGCACCGCCGTCAGACAGCTGTTGACCGCCTCGTAGCGCAGGCCGCCTCCGTCCGGAATGCAGAGCACGACGGTGCAGGCGCCGCAATCGCCCTCGGCGCAACCTTCCTTGGTGCCGGTGAGGCGCTTATCCGTCCTGAGCCAGTCGAGCACCGTCGTCGCCGGAGGCACGTCGCGGATCTCGCAGGGCTCGCCGTTGAGCAGGATTTGGATCGATCGTGCGGCCACGCCTCCCCCAACCTCCGTTGACCTCGGGAGCCGGCGATTATAGGAGCGCCGCGAAACGCGCGGAAGGTGCGGGGTGCGCCCCGTCGGCCTCGAACCGGTCGACAATTCCGGCGCCAGGGTTGACAATCGTCAGTTGACAGGTGACATCGTGCAATGATCGCATCGTTTCGCCATCGGGGTCTGAAAGCGCTCTACGAGGGCAGGACGGCGCGACGCGTGGCGCCGGCGCATGTCGGGAAGCTACGCGACATCCTGGCGGCGCTCGATCTGAGCCGTGGGCCGCAAGACATGAATCTGCCCGGATTCCGCCTGCACGAACTGAAAGGAACGCTGAAAAGCCACTGGGCGGTTTCGGTATCCGGCAACTGGCGCGTCACCTTCCGGTTCGAGGACGGCGCGGCGGTCGACGTGGACCATCTGGACTATCACTGAGGAGACCGGTCATGGGCATGCAGAACCCGCCGCATCCGGGCGGCATCGTGAAGCGGCAATGCCTCGAACCCCTCGGCCTTACCGTAACCCGGGCCGCGGAAGGGCTGGGCGTCACGCGGCAGGCACTTTCCGAACTGGTAAACGAGCGCACCGGCGTTTCGGTGGAGATGGCGATACGACTCTCCAAGGCCTTCGGCTCGACGCCCGAGGCCTGGCTGGGGATGCAAATGGCCTACGATCTGTGGCAGGCCCGCCACCGCGCCGATGAGATCGCGGTAGAGCGATTTGCGGCGGCTTGATCCGCACGTTTCGCCGCGGTTGCCTCGATCCCGAGGAACCCGCCTGAAAAATGCGATGTCGGACGCTCGTTCCCTAGCCCGGCGCGGCGGCCTGGACGATGGGCTGAACGAACTGGAGCTCCATGTCCCAGGGGAAATAGATCCAGGTGTCCTGGCTGACCTCGGTGATGAAGGTATCCACCATCGGGCGCCCGGCGGGCTTGGCGTAGACGGTGGCGAAATGCGCCTTGGGCAGCATGTCGCGGACCAGCGAGGCGGTCTGCCCGGTATCGACCAGGTCGTCGACGATCAGGAGCCCCTCGCCGTCCCCCTCGATGCCCTTGAGGATCTCGATGCCGCCCTGGTCCTTCCAGTCGTAGGACGTGACGCAAATGGTGTCGATCATGCGAAGTTCGAGCTCGCGCGCGACGATCGCGGTCGGCACCAGCCCGCCGCGCGTCACCGCGATCACACCCGTCCACGGCCCCATCGAGGCGAGCCGCCAGGCGAGGGCGCGGGCGTCCCGGTGGAGCTGCTCCCAGGAGACCGGGAAGCCCTTGGTGTATCTCTCCTCCATCTCCCCTCCGCGTCTAGCCCGCCGCGACCCGTTCGCGCGCTTCCTTCTCGCGCTCCCACTCGGCGAATTCCTCCGCCGTCAGCCCCCAGCTCGGCGGCGCCTTGAGGTATTCCGCCTCCTCCGGCGTATTCTCGCGCCCGAGCACTTCGTTGCGGTGCGGAAAGCGGCCGAAGCGGCGGATCGCGTCGTGGTGGCCGATCGCGGCTTCGAGCGCGCGCTCCTCGCCGAGCCCGCCGTAGAGCACTACCGCGCGCTCCTGGTCGGCGAGGCTCTCGCTGTGCTCGAAGGGGAGGTAGAAGAACACCTTGAACGCCACGCAGAGGCCCTCGTCATGGCCTCGCTCCAGCGCGATACGGGCGATCTCTCGCGCCTTGGCGTCGGAGCCGAAGGCGCGCGGCGTGCCGCGGAACATATTGCGCGGGAACTGGTCGAGGGCAACCGCCAAAGCGAGGCATTCGGCCGGGGACTCGACGAAACGGTCGAACGCCCCGCCGGCCGCCCGCTCGTGGATGGCGGCGTAGCGCTCGGCGATTTCCCGGTCGAACTCCGGCGTCGAACGGAACCAGACCTGCTTCCGCTCGAACTCGGCGGAAAGGTCGGTGGTCTCGAACCAGAATGTCAGAATGTCTTCCGCGACCGGATGCATGGGGAAACCGCTGATGTGTTTGGAGGGCGCCGAACTTAGCACGCCGCCACGGCGGGCGGTACAGGGAGACGCCTTCTTTCGCTCCCGTCATGGTCGGGGTTTGTATGGATAGCTTGACAGGGGTGTGGGGACGCCGGGGCGCGCCCGGTTCGCAGGGGACGGTTCAGCCCCCTCACCCCGACCCTCTCCCCGTGGGGGAGAGGGAGGCTCGCTGCGTCTAATCCTCCCTGCCTTCCCCCCTTCCCGCTTGCGGGAGGGGCCGGGGGAGGGCGGGGCACGTCCCGGTCGCCGATCCGCGCCATGCGAACCGACCGCCTTCAAGCTATCCGGACAAGCCCCTGATGGACGGCCATGGCGACGAGAAAACATCGGCTCCCGTGCTAGCATGGCTCCAGGCGCACGACGCGCCCTTCGGGACCGACGAATGCCTGAGTTCATCGCCACGAACGAGCCCGCGATCAGGCTGGGTTTCTTCCTCGGCATCTTCGCCGTCGTGGCGCTCGGGGAGCTCGCCGCGCCGAGGCGGGCGCTCAGCCAGCCGCGCTGGCTGCGCTGGTACGGCAATGTCGGCATCGTCGCGCTCAACACCGTGGCCGTGCGGCTGATCGTCCCGATCGTCCCGGTCGCGCTGGCGGTCCTCGCGGAAGACCGCGGCTGGGGCGTCCTCAACATGGTCGCGCTGCCGTTCTGGCTGGAGGTCCTGATCGCGGTCGTCGTCCTCGATCTCGTCATCTACCTCCAGCACGTCATGGTCCACGCCGTGCCGATACTGTGGCGGCTCCATCGCATGCATCACGCGGATCTCGATTTCGACGTCACGACGGGCGCCCGTTTCCACCCGTTCGAGATCGTCCTGTCGGTGCTGCTGAAGCTCGCGGCGGTGATCGTCATCGGACCGGCGGCGCTGGCCGTGGTGATCTTCGAGGTATTGCTGAACGGCACCTCGATGTTCAACCACGGCAATCTGCGCCTGCCGGCGGGGCTCGACCGGGTGCTGCGCCTGATCGTCGTCACCCCCGACATGCACCGCGTCCACCATTCCGACATCGCCGCCGAGACCAACAGCAATTTCGGCTTCAACTTTCCCTGGTGGGACCGCCTCTTCGGCACCTACCGCGCCCAGCCGGAGCTGGGCCACGAGGCCATGACGATCGGCCTCGACAGCTTCCGCGACCCCGCCGAGCTGCACCTCCACAAGCTGCTCATCCAGCCGTTCAAGGGCGGCCAGGGCGATTACGCGATCAACCGGCGGTCTAAGTGAGGCGGCGGCGGAGGCTAATTGACACCGCCGCGCGCCTGCCTAAATTTCCCCCCGTACCCGGATACACCGACAGAGGATCCAGCACGATGACCTCGGCACCCGAATTCGCGCGCCCGGAACAGGTGGGCGGCGCTTACAAGGACCTTCTGGTCCGCCTGATGACCCGCCAGATCTACGCCGAAACGGCGACCGCCGAGGTGTTCGGGAAGGCGATTTCGGTCGCGCCCAACTGGAAGGAAAAGGCGCTCGCGGCCGAGTTCGCGGCCGAGGAGGCGCGCCACAGCCAGGGGCTCTACGACCTGCTGCTCGACCTCGGCGAGGATCCCGACGAGATCATCGCGGGGCGGCCCGACGCCGCCGATTTCTGGCAGCTCGATCTCGACAACTGGCTCCACATCGCGGTGTTCAACTTCACCGTCGACCGCGCCGGCAGCCACCAGATCATGGAATACCGCCAGTCGTCCTACACCCCCTGGGCGGACAGCCAGGAAGAGGTGCTGGCCGACGAGGAGGACCACTACGACAACGGCGTCGAGAACTTGAAGGAGGTCGCCAAGGACCCGGCGCAGCTCGCCGAGTTCCAGGCGGTCTTCAACGGCGTGCTGCCCAACTGCGTCAAGCGCGCCTTCGGCCGGCTCACCGGGGCGGACAACGATTTCTGCCTCGAGCACGGCCTCAAGCAGAACACCACCGAGGCGATCGTCAACCGCTACCTCACCGAGATGCGCGGCCACATGGAGGGCACCGGCCTGGTCTTCCCGCCGCTCGCGGCGTTCGATGCCATCAACTGCGAGCTCGCCCCGTCGAGCCGCGGGATCCTGGAATCGCTGCAGGCGGGGTAAGGCCAAGCCACGCCGGAGCGGTTGCCCTGGACTCCGGAACAAGTCCGGGGTGACAGCAGGAGACGCGGGGGAAGCCGTGCGACAATGGCCGCGACCCGGCCGTTCGACGGCCAGGCCCGTTCCAGCCAACCGTACAAGTTGTCACTCCGGACTTGTTGCGGGGCCCAGGGCCGCGCGCCCGGTTCAGCCGGATACGAACTCGGTCTTTCGCTGGGCCCATCCGGTAAGGCGACGCTCGAGCACGGCGAAACACGCGTAAAGCCCAATCCCCATGGAGGCGAGAAGAACAAGACCGGCGAAGACGAGCGGCATATTGAAGTCCGAACTCGCCAGAACCATCATGCTGCCGATGCCGAGATTCGCCGCCACCGTTTCCGACACCACGGTGCCGACGAAGCTGAGCGTGATCGCGATTTTCAGGGAAGCGAAGAAATACGGCAGCGAGCGCGGCAGCCCGACATGCCACAGGATGTCGAGCTTGTTCGCTCCCAGCGCGCGCAGGACGTCTTCGAGTTCCGGTTCCGTCGTCGCGAGACCCGTCGCGACATTGACCACGACGGGAAAGATGCAGATCACCAGCGAGGTAAGAATGGCGGGCACGGTGCCGATCCCGAACCAGACGACGAAGACCGGAACAAGCGCGACCTTGGGAATCGAATAGAAGCCGACCAGCATCGGGTAGCACGCGTTGTAGAGAACCTTGGAGGATCCGATGATCGCGCCGATGATCACGCCGACCAGCACGCCCCCGGCGAAGCCGGTCGTCGTCGTCATCAGCGTCTGCAAGCCGTGACGCTGGATACCGTGAAATTGGTCGATCAGGACGACGATGAACTGGCTCGGTCGCGGCAGGATGAAGTCCGGCATGCCGGTGACCAGACACACCAGCTCCCAGAAAACAAAGAAGCCAAGGATGATGAGCGCCGACCAGAGCCAGTTCAGATCCTTGAGTTTCTTCATTCTTCCAGCGCTTCCTCGACGTTGTCATCGAGCTGAAAATGTTCGATCCGGGCGCGTAGATCGTGGACCAGCTGCACCGCGATGTCGCGGAACATGTCGTCGAGCTTGCGCGGGCGGGGCAGGTCGACCCGGCGGTCCAGAATGATATGCCCGGGCCGGGCGCTCATGACCACCACGCGGTCGGCGAGATAGACCGCCTCGCGCAGGTCGTGGGTAACCAGGAGAACGGTGGGGCGCCGGTCCAGCCAGAGCGCCTGCAACACGCCCCACAACTCTTCGCGGGTGAAGGCGTCCAGCGCGCCGAACGGCTCGTCCAGCAGCAGAAGTCTCGGTTCATGGATCAGCGCGCGGCAGAGCGAAGCGCGCTGCAGCATCCCGCCGGATAGTTGCCACGGGAATTTGTTGCTGAAGCCGTGCAGCCCCACGCGGCGCAAGAGCGCCTCGGCGCGAGCGGTATTCCGGGCCCGGTCGCGCCGGAAATTTTCCCGGTAGGGACGTACGATCTTGAGCGGCAGCAGGACATTGTCGATGGTTCTGCGCCACGGCAGCATGGTCGGATTCTGAAAGGCCATGCCGACGATCTTGATCGGCCGGGTCACGATTTCCCCGGCGACGGACACCACCCCTTCGGTTGCCGGGTTGAGCCCGGAGACCAGCTTCATCAGGGTCGACTTGCCGCAGCCGCTGGGCCCGACGATAGCGACGAACTCACCGGATTCGATGGCGAGTTCGGTGCCCTTCAGGGCGAGCGTGCCGGTTTCCGGATCGCCGTAGCGAAGCGCGACATTTTCGAGCGAGACGGTCGCGCCCGCCGACAACCCCGGCCCGGCCGGCGTATCGTCGTCGTCCGCCGGCCGGGCCCGGGCCGAATCGTTCATTTGCCCATGCGGTCCTTCAGCGGCGGCAGGAAACGCGCCTGAAATACCTCGTCGGGCTCGGGCGTCCGCTTCAGCTTGAACGCGTTGGCGACGATACCGATGGACCGCTTGAGCCGGACTGGATCGATACCGCCCATGCCGACCTTCTTCATTTCGGGCGACAGGATGAGGTGTTTCAGCGTCGCCAGCAGACGCTCCTTTTCCGAATTCCGCTTGAGCAGCGGCTCGCGCCGCATCACCGCGTCGAGGCCGACCTCCGGGTTCGCCACGACTTCCCAGAACGCCTTGTTGATGGCACCGACCATTCCCTTGACCTTGTCGGGATGGTTCTTGAGCATTTCCTGGCTCACCATGACGGCGTTGGAATAAAGGTCCATGCCGAAATCGGCGAAGCGCATGAAGTCGAGGTCGCGGTCGGGGTTCATGCCGACGCGCAGCGCGTCGAACAGAACCGTCAGGTGGTAACCCGATACGCCCTGCACCTTGCCCCGCTTGAGCATGGTGACCCGCAGGTTCGGCTTCATGTGCTGCCAGTTGACCTTGCTCGCGTCGATGCCCGCGATATTGGCGAAGGCGGGGAACAGCTTGAACGCGCCGTCATTGACGGGCGCGCCGAGGGTCATGCCCTCCAGCTGCTTCGGCTTCGCGATCTTGGCCGATTTCGGCGTCGCGATGACGAAAGGCGTCTGGTTGTAGATCATGTAGACGGCGACCGGTTGCTTGCCCGGGTTCTTCGCCGCGAACCGCGTGATCGCGTTGATGTCGCCGAAACCCGCATCGTAGGCGGTGCTGGCCACCTTCGGCACGGCGGCGCCCGAACCCGCCCCCTGGTCCAGCTGGATATCGATGCCGGCCTGCTTGAAGTACCCCTTGTCGTCGGCCAGGAAAAACCATGCCTGGGGGCCCTGGAACTTCCAGTTGAGGATAAAGCGGACCTTGAGCGGGTCGGCCGCCTGCGCCGGTCCGCCCGCACCGCCGGCGAGCGCGGCGATCGTGGCGAGGCCGAGGACCGCGAGGACCCCGCGCCGCGAGAAATCCGTTACCATTGTCCGTCTCCCTGTCTTATTTGTGTATACGGTCCGAACCGCTCTTCGGACCGTCGACATTTCCAAATCGACTGCGGCCATTATCGGCACGATTCGCCGTGCCACCAAGGAACTTCGACATTTTCTACCGCAGGTCGCGGCCGCGATGCCCGATGCGCGGCATTTCCCGTGCGGGACCGGCCGGCTCAGCCATCGTCGAGGGCGCGCGCGACGTCCCCGGAGCGGGCGATGAAGCCGTACATGCCGCGAATCAGATATTTCACCGCCCGCACGACATAGTCGGGCGATGTCGTCGCCGCGCAATCGTCGATCAGAATGCAGTCGTAGCCGAGGAATCCGGCATCCTGCATCGTCGCGAGCACGCATCGATCGACATTGACGCCGGCGAACAGCAGCGTCCTCGCATCGAGATTTCTGAGAACGCTGTCGAGCTCGTTGTCCCAGAAACCGCTCAGCCGGTACTTGTCGACACGGATGTCGCCTCGCGCGGTCTCGAGGTCGTCGCAAATGCGCGCGCCCCACCCGCCCTTTCTCAGAACCGGCGCGCGCCCGCCCTCCGGCATGTCGCCATAGCCGACGCCGTCGCCGGTCGGATTCCCCGAATGCAGGACCGTGGGGTTCAGGTTCATCAGATCCGCCCGATTGCCCCAGTTGAGCCAGACCACCGGCACGCGCGCCTCGCGCAGCACGGGCAGGAAGGCGTTGAGCGGGTCGATCGGCGCGCGAACCGGCGAAATGTCGATCCCGCGCGAGTCGAACCAGCCGCCCTTCGAACAGAAATCGTTCTGCATGTCGACGACGACCATGGCGGTTCGATTGAGGTCGATCGTCAGGGATTGAGGGTCGGCCTCGAAGGAGACCGGCCTGGGCGGCACGACCGCACGCACAAGATCGGCATGACCCGCGCTGACGCCCCAGGAATTGCGGCGCGTGGCGCCGAGCCTGACCTTGTCGGGGTTTCGTTCGTTCGTCATCGCAATTCCGTCCCGCCGGGGTGCATCCGCGCCTCACCCCGCCAGGAACCCGCGCACCGTCTCCAGCGTTTCCCCGCCCCGTTCGAGCTGCGGGATGTGGCCGCAATCGGGGAGGATTTCGACCCGGCTGCCGGCGATGCGGCTCCCGAACTCACCCGCGTAGGCCGACGGGATCAGCGCGTCGTTCTCGCCCCAGACGATCAGCGTCGGCGCGGCGACCCGGTGCAGCCGCTTCGCGAGCCCGCGGTCGGGGATCGGCCAGACGAACTTGCCGGTGCAGCCGAGCGCCCAGATCAGCCCGGCGGTGGCGGCCAGCGCCTCGCCGGGGTCCTCGGGCGGCGTGAACATCGCCCGCGCCGCCGGGCATTGCGGGTCCCGGAAGAGCAGCGCCGGAAGCTCCTCGGGCGGGGTCATGATCCAGTTGGCGATCGGCAGATCCTCGGGGAATTATAACCTTGACTAAGCATCCGATGTCCTGTCAAGCTCCCGCCTTTGGCGGGGAGGGGCGGTATGGCCAAGGTTCATCTGGTCAACAGTGGCGCGGCGCACGCAATCAAATTCGAGCTGGAGGGGGCTACTCCGATTGTTCCGATGCGCGCCGTTGCGCTTCAGTTTCCTGCCCCTCAAGCCACTGATGAGTGGCCGATCCCGCCGGCACCTTTATCGTTAGGGTTGAGCCCAGAAGTGGCGATCCAGCTTGCCCTTGCCCTCTATCAGGCGGCAACAGAGGCTCGAAAATAGCTTTGGCGATCTCCTCTGGCGACGCATCGACCGGCGGCAAGACGACGCCCCTCTCCTTCTTCGCCATAGCCGTTCCTCCCATAAGGGCCTAGAATCCTAGCAGGTCTGGCCGCGAGGACGCAACTCGTTTCTGGTCTGGATATTGTTCGTTGTTTCGCCGCGCGCAACGGTGCATGCTCTCCCCGCAAACATTCTCGGTCTCCCGCCTAGTCGGGCTGCCCGCTGAATAGAACAGCCTGATACCCGGCATGGGGTAGCTCCCCGCGCTTGGCGAATAGGCGGGGACTTCTCTAACCGAGGATGTTTGCAACGGCCCGGCACCAGCCGGTGGCGGGCCAGTTGAAACGGCCCTGTAGTAGTGGCCGGAACCGGGGTGCCACCCGGCTCCGGCCCAGCTCTAGGGCCCGGTGGAACCGTGAAAGGGCGCACCGGACCGCACGCAACCGCCGAAAAATTATTCGGCGCGGCACCCGAGTCAAGTGCGCCCTCCCACGAAGATGGGGGAGAGCGATGCAGAAGATCGCCAAGTGGCTTTCCTATGCCATCGTGCTGGTCCTCGGCTTGGCCCTGATGGGTTCGATAATCGGGGATGACGAGGAGAGCGCGGACGCCCCGCGCGCCGCACAGTCGGCCGCAGCGGAACCCGAGGCGGTGGGGCTGGCGGGTTGCGTTCGGGAGGCCCTCAAGGGGTCAACGGGGGTCGAGCGGCTTATCTCCGTCGAGGTGATCGACTCCGCAGTGACCCCCGGCCACAAGGTCGTTCACGTGGTGTTCCATGCGGCGGAGAACCTCACCACCGGCATGACCAAGGGCGGCATCGAGATCTCCATGCGGAGGGGCTACCACGCGGCCTATACCTGCGGGGAGCCTGTCGATCTCGCCACCATGGAGGCCCGCATGGGGCTGATCGACAAGCACGGCAACGAGTCGGTCGGAATCGTCTACGGCACCCGGCTCGCGGCCACCGAGGCCGGGAAGGTCAATTGGGAAAACCGCGACATCATCGAGTGGACGAGAGTCTGGAAAACCTACATGCTCAACCGGAGCTTCCGATGAGGCTCATAGCCCTCCTTCTCGTGCTGGCGACCTTCCCCGTAGCGGCCGATGATCGCCACGTTGCCGGCGATGCCCTTGAGGTGGGCAAGGTCTACATCCTGCAAGAGAAGACCCCGCAGTACCCGCCGCGCGAGCTGCGCCGGGTGCTGGGCGACATGATCCTGCCAGCCTACACCCCGATCAAGGTGCTCAAGCGCGTCATGCACAACGAGCGGCCATGGTACTGGACCCGGTGGATCAAGCCCCGGACATTGGATCGGAGCCAAGACAGCAATGGGTGGATCGACAGCGAGAAGCTCGGCGCCGGGGTGATCCTGGCGTATTGAGGCGGTGCACGGTCTTTCGCGCCAGAGCGCTATCTGGTATATGCAAAACGCCCCCGAAGGGGCGTCTTGGTAACAGGAGAATGCGCTCGATCGGTTGAACGAAAGGCCCCCGCCAGGTCCCCACTTGGTACGGCCGCTCCGTCAACATGCTGCACTGAAACACGATTCCGTGATCCGGTCAAGTGCGCTCTCCCAACATGGAGAGTGGGTGAGGCCCATGACTGACCTTGAGTTACACGGCGAACTGAATTGGCTCTCAGACCATATCGACGTCAGAACGGCGCGACTCTATGTGGAGAGCCATGAGGCCATCGGGATCATCAGCCTCACGCTTCGCCACCGAACTCTTCGAGCCGGAGAAACCGGCGCTGGCCAAGAAGAGAAGATATTTCGCTGTGCGTTAGCAGCCGACACGGCTGAGGCGCTTGCGGGGCGTCTTCTGCGCGCGGCTCAAGAAGTCCGGACGCAGGCTGAACGTGGCGATCACTAGACATGCAAAAGCCCTCTCGGTTATGGTGCGCAACTAAGATGGGGGCTGGCCCGCCATCCGCTTCCCCAAGCTTCCGGGCGGGTCAGTCGCCGATCAATTCCCTATAGCTTAGGCGCTACCCGGCCAGCCCGGCAACCCGGCGCCCTGGCGATTAGCGGTCGGACTCTAAAGCAAGGCCCACTCCGCTTCGGTCATCTGCCGGTCCTTGACGACGATCACGACCCAGGAATCATCCTTTTCCGAGTCCCGCTTGTCCGGGCGGAAATAGACGGCCTCGACGACCTGGACAGTTCTATGCTCCCAAAGACGGGCTTTTCCCCTCGCCTCTTCGGGGCCGACTATCCCCCTCACCTCCCGAGAGACAATCAGATCTCCCACGCGGGGCACGGCGCCGCCGAAGTCCGCGATCGTGAAATCCTCGCGGTCATCGTAGAGATTCCCTTCGTCGTCTCGCTTGTACACGCGGATGAGATGCTGTGGTTCCTTCACTTGATCAATTCCCTGTAGGTGAGCCGCTTCCCGTCCATCCGGGCAACGGTCTCGGCCATCATCGCGCTGGTGTCCTGCTCCCGCATGTTGTGGCGGGTCGCGAACTCGTTGACGTAGCGGTGGAGGTGTTTCGGGCTGATGTGGTGATAGGTGCCGTGATAGCCACGCTTGAGCATGGCCCAGAAGGACTCGATCCCGTTGGTGTGCGCCTGCTCTCGCACGTATTCGCCCACCGAGTGGTTCACGGCCTCATGGTGGAAGGGGATGCCGCGGTAGGAGCTGGCCCCGTCCGTGTAGACCACGGCCCCGGGTGCGGCGTGCGATTGGACGAACCGCTGGAGGGTCTTGCGGTTCGCGTTGTCGATCACTTGCGCATCCACGCGGCCCGATCGGCGATCCCTGGCCCCCAGCACGATGGCCTTGCCATAGTTGAAGCGCGCGCGGGCTTTCCTGCGCTGCTCCCCGTGCATGTTCTTCACCTTGCCGCCGATGTGGGTCTCGTCTACCTCCATGGGGCCGAGCATGCCCGATGTCTTGTCCGACCACGCCTCGCGCAGGCGATGGGCCATGAAGTAGGCCGATTTCTGGGAGATTTTGAGATCGCGGTGGAGGCGCATGGAGGAGACGCCCTTGAGCGAGATCGACCAGAGGTAGATAGCGATCACCCACTTCTGGGCGCCGATCTTGGAGCGGTGCATCACGGTGCCGGTCTTGACGCTGAAATGCCGCCGGCAGGCGCCGCACCAGTAGGGGAGGGGCTTGCCGGAGGGCACCGCCTTGAGCTTCTCGGTGGAGCCGCACAGCGGGCAATGGTGGGGCTGGCCGACCGCACCCCAGCGTTGCTCCTCTAGCCACCGCTCTGCAGCCGCATCGTCGGGGAACATCTGGAATAGATCGATCAGGCTGATGCCCTCGCGGTAGTGCTTGCCGGGTGCCTTGAGTGCCATCGTCCGAATCCCCTGTTACCCTCTGGATATGGGGATTGACCTATGCTTAGTCAAGGTTATAATTCCCGATCCTCGCGCCAGAGGCCGATCGGGGCAAGCAGGACGAGCCGCTGGAACAGGTCCGGGGCGTGGGCGGCGAGCTCGGCCGCCATCATGCCGCCGAAGGACTGGCCGATGGCGACCACCGGGCCTTCGAGTTCGAGCGCGCGGATCGCCTCCTCGTAGATCAGCACGAGGTCCCACAGATCGTCGACGGCGTGGATCGCGTCCGGATCGCCCGCGCCGGTTCCCGGATGCTCGGGGGCGATGACGGTGTACTCCGCGCTCAAGGCTTCGAGAAACGGATCGAAATGCAGCCCCGCCGCCGGGTGGAGATAGACCAGCGGCGGTCCCGCCCCCGCCGTCTTGAATCGGATCGCGAGGCGGCCGCCCCACACCTCGACGGCGCGCTCGCGAAGACCGTTCCCCGCCATCACGCGGCTCCGGCGAGTTCGTCGAGCTTCGCGCCGGGGGGCTGGGGACTGCCGCCCAGCCGCTCCGGCCACCAGTGGTGCGGCCGGTCGTCGCCCACCGTCTCCGCGCGGAGCCTGGGCAGCACGCTCTCGGCGAAACGGGCGACGTTGTCGGCGACGAGGTCGCGCGGCATCGAGCCCATCTTCATCATTACCACGAGATTTCCGATGCCATAGCCGCGCGCGATGTCGATCAGCCGGTCCGCCACGGTGCCGGGCGAGCCGACGATCGCCGCGCCGACCTCGAAAATGCGTTCGGCCGTGGCGTGGCGCATCTCGTGCGCGAAGCCGAAATCGCCGGCCCGGTCCTCCAGCAGGAAGCGGATGCCGGGCAGCGAGATCCCGCCGGGTATGGCGAGCTTGCCGGGGTTCGTCGCGCCCGGCCCCTTGTTGAAGAAATATTCCAGATGGGGGCCGTAGACGCGCTCGGCCTCGGCGTCGGTCTCGCCGACGCAGACCGAGGCCATGAACGCCATGCGGTTGGGATTGAGCGGCATGTCGAGCGAGTCGGCGACCTCGCGGAACCGGGCGAACACCCTGCCCGCGGTGAGCTCGCTGCCGAACCAGCCGAAATAGTTGAAGCCGAAATTGTTCTCCAGCGCCATCTTCATCGTCGCCGGGTTGCCGACGCCGGTGATCCAGACCGGCAACGGCTGCTGCAGGGGCCTGGGCCAGATATTGACCGAAGGGAGCTGGGTGAACCGGCCGTTCCAGGGGAACGGTTCGGGATCGCGCCAGGCGCGCAGGATCAGCCGCAAATTCTCCTCGTAGCGGTGGCGCACCTCGATCGGCGGCACGCCATTGTTGATCGCCGCGTCGAACATCAGCCCGACCGGGAAGCCGGCCATCAGCCGCCCACCCGAGATGCAGTCGATCATCGCGTATTCCTCGGCGACGCGGACCGGCTCGCGCGCCTTGCCGAGCGAGCGGCCGACCGGATAGACCGCGACGTCGAGCCCCTCGGTCTCGGTGGCGTAGGCGATCGCCCCGCCGATCACGCTCGGGTTGGCGATCATGTCGTAGGAGGTCTGGGCGTGCTCGGTGAAGGCGACGCCGTCGAAGCCCGACCGCGCCGCCTGCATGATGTAGTCGAGATAGTCGCGAAACGCCGCCCGCACCTCTTCGGGTTCGGTGAGCGACCATGGCGCCGTCACCGTGCCCTCGTGCCTGTCCTGGAAGTCGTCGGGAAAGTTGCGGTACTGGTTTTGCGCGAACGCCACGATCTTCATGGCTCTCCCCCCTGCCGGCGCGGAAAAATCGTAAGCCGCGGGCGGGGGCAAGTCCATCGCCGTCCCCCGGGGGGGCGCGGCCTCCGCTTGCGGCGCGCGGACGAAAGTGCAAAGAAACCCGCATGGCACGGAAACCGGCGAACAAGGGCAAAGCGAAATCCGCCGGGCCGCAGGGCGCCACGACCGGCTACGAGGCGGAGCTGTGGGCGATGGCGGATGCCCTGCGCGGTTCGATGGACGAAGCGGAGTACAAGCACGTCGGCCTCGGCCTCATCTTCCTCAAATATATCTCGGACGCTTTGGAAGAACGCCACGCCGCGGTTCTGGCCGAGTGGGGCGTGGAAGCCGCGGAGGACCGCGACGAATATCCCGCCGAGAACACCTTCTGGGTGCCGCCCGAGGCGCGCTGGGCACATCTGAAGGCGCAGGCCCATCGGCCAACTCATCGATGCCGCGATGGCGGGCATCGAGCGCGACAACCCGGCGCTCGCCAACATGCTGCCCAGGGACTACGCCCGCGAGGGGCTCGACAAGCAGCGCCTCAGCCAGCCGATCGACATGGTGAGCAATTTGTCAAATTGCGCGGCTGAAAAGATGGTAGAGGCCGTCACGTGACACGCGTCTCCATAGATCCGGAGCTTCTACGCTGGGCGCGCGAACGTGCGGGACGCGGGCAGGCCGAACTCGCAGCGAAATTCAAGAAGCTGCCGCAATGGGAGGCGGGCGAGAGCCGACCGACCCTGAAGCAGGCAGAGGCATTCGCCCGCGCCGTTCATCTCCCCGTTGGATACCTGTTCCTCGCGGAACCGCCGGAGGAAAGGGTTCCCATCCCGGACTATCGCACCGTCGCCGGGCAGCCCGTGGCGCGCCCCAGTCCGAATCTTCTCGACACGATCTACGCCTGCCAAGAACGGCAGGCCTGGTATCGAGATTTTCTCCGGGGCGAACGGCGGCGGGAGCTGGGGTTCGTGGGCAGCATCACCGTCGGGACACCGCCAGAAACCGCCGCCGCGCGCATGCAGGACACGTTGGGCTTCGATCCCGTCGCCCGCCGGGAATGTCCGACCTGGAGCGACGCCCTGCGGCTGTTCATCCGCCGCGCCGACGACGCGGGCGTCCTCGTCATGGTCAGCGGGGTGGTGATGAGCAACACCCGTCGCCGGCTCGACCCGTCCGAGTTTCGCGGCTTCGCGCTCTCCGACCCCCTGGCGCCGTTGGTCTTCGTCAACGGGGCGGACACGAGGGCGGCGCAGATGTTCACGTTGGCCCACGAGCTTGCGCATCTGTGGCTGGGCGCGTCCGCCCTGTCGAACAGCGAGGCCGCGGCCGGGCCGGGTTTCCGGCGGGAAGAGGTCTGGTGCAATGCCGTGGCGGCGGAGTTTCTGGTGCCTCTCGACGAGCTCCGGGTTGAGCTGCGAGCCGACGAAGCGCTCGACAACGCGCTGGCACGGCTCGCGCGTGTTTTCAAGGTCAGCACCCTCGTCGTGCTTCGGCGCTTGCTGGACGCGGACTGGCTCGACGGCGAACGTTTCAACGACGCCTGGGCGCGGGAAGTGGCGCGCCTCCACGCCCTCGCGCGACGTGGCGGAGGCGGCGGCAATTTCTACCGGACGACGCTCTCCCGCGTGAGCCGCAGGTTCGCCCGCGCCGTCGTGGGCAGCACGCTCGAAGGGCAGACCCTCTACCGGGACGCCTTCCGGATGCTCGGCGTGTCGAAGACTGAGACGTTCGAGAATCTCGGCCGCGAAGTCGGGCTGATGGGATGACCGACTACCTGCTCGACGCCAACGTCTTCATTCAAGCCAAAAACCTCCACTACGGTTTCGACATCTGTCCCGGATTCTGGGATTGGCTGGTCGAGCGCGACCGGGCGGGGTCGGTGGCGAGCATCGAAAAGGTTGCTGATGAGCTACGCGCGGGCGGCGACGATCTGGCGGGGTGGGCGGAAAAACGGGGCGACAGTTTCTTCTTGAGGCCGGACGCCGCGGTGGCAGCCGCACTTCCGGCCGTGAGCGACTGGGCAGTCGGCGCTGGCTACGAACCCTCGGCGGCCGCGACTTTCTTGCAGGTTGCAGATTACTGGCTGGTCGCCCACGCGCTGGCCCACGATAGCGTCGTCGTCACGCACGAAGTCCCGGCCGACACCATCCGCAAGATCAAGATCCCGAACGCCTGCATTGGCCTGGGCGTGCGCTGCATGAACCCGTACGAGATGCTGCGGCGAGAGCGCGCGAGGCTCGTGCTGGAGCCCGCCGGAGATGCTGCCTGATGGCGGTTATCACCGAATCCGAGGTCGAGACCGCCGCCCTCGAGTGACTCGAAAACCTCGGCTGGAGCGTCGCCCACGACCCCGATATAGCCCCCGATACGCCCGGCGGGATCGTGCTGGAAATCCGGTGACCTTCCCCGGTCTTCTGAGCCAGATGGGCTGGACCGGCTGATCGGCTTCCTCCGTCCCCGGGGGACGCGAATCCGGCCCAGCGCGGGCAGTCGCGGCGCGCGGAATCCCGTGTCAGGGGGTTAGAGGGCATCGTTCGCGCGATGGATAAGTCAGCCATGCTGTCCTTTGTTTCACGTGAAACATTTGCGCTGCGCGGTTCTGTCCTGTTGCTTCCCGCGCCGCCCGGGCCTAGATCGGTCGAGAGCATCCCCGGGAGGACAGATTCATGACAGACATCGTCATCGCCGGCGCCGCGCGCACGCCGATCGGCGCGTTCAACGGCGCCTTCGCGAACGTCCCCGCCGCCGACCTCGGCAAGGTCGCCATCGAGGCGGCGATGCGGCGCGCGGGGGTAGAGGGGGCCGATGTCGACGAGGCGGTGATGGGCCAGGTGCTGACCGCCGGCTGCGGCATGAACCCGGCGCGACAGTCTGCGATGGCCGCCGGCATCCCCGAGGACAAGACCGCGCTCACCGTCAACCAGGTCTGCGGCTCGGGGCTGCGCGCGGTGGCGATGGCGGGCCAGGCGATCCGCGCGGGCGATTCCGCAATCGTGGTCGCCGGCGGGCAGGAGAGCATGAGCCTCTCGCCGCACGCCGCCCACATGCGGGCCGGCCGGAAGATGGGCGATTTCGCCTTCACCGACACGATGATCAAGGACGGGCTGTGGGACGCCTTCCACGGCTACCACATGGGGACCACGGCGGAGAACGTGGCCGAGCGCTGGCAGATCCCCCGCGCCGAGCAGGACGAATTCGCAGCCGCCAGCCAGGCCAGGGCGGAAGCCGCCCAGAAGGCGGGCCGGTTCGCCGATGAGATCGCGCCCGTCCTCGTGCCCCACCGAAAGGGCGACATCGCGGTTGAGGCCGACGAATATCCCCGCCACGGCACCACGGTCGAGACGCTGGCCAAGCTCCGGCCGGCGTTTGCGAAGGACGGCACGGTGACGGCGGGCAACGCGTCCGGCATCAACGACGGCGCGGCGGCGCTGGTGCTGATGACGGCGGACGAGGCGGCCGGGCGCGGGATCGAGCCGCTCGGGCGCATCGTCTCCTGGGCGACGGCGGGGGTCGATCCGGCGCTGATGGGCTCGGGCCCGATCCCGGCGAGCCGCAAGGCGCTGGAGAAGGCGGGGTGGAGCATCGGCGACATCGACCTCGTCGAATCGAACGAGGCCTTCGCGGCGCAGTCCTGCGCGGTGGCGCGCGACCTCGGCTTCGACATGGAGACGGTGAACGTCAACGGCGGCGCGATCGCGCTCGGCCATCCGATCGGCGCCTCGGGCGCGCGGATCCTCGTCACCCTCCTGCACGAGATGGGGCGGCGCGAGGCCGGCAAGGGGCTGGCGACGCTCTGCATCGGCGGCGGCATGGGCATCGCCATGTGCGTCGAGCGCGGCTGAAAAGGGAGAACGGACCATGGCGCATGTGGCACTGGTCACCGGCGGGACCCGCGGCATCGGCGAAGCGATCTCGGTGGAGCTGAGGGACGCCGGCCGCAGGGTGGCGGCGAATTACGGCGGCAACGACGAGCGCGCGCGGGACTTCAGCGAGCGCACCGGCATTCCCGTCTACAAATTCGACGTCGGCGACTTCGCGGCGGCGAAGGACGGCATCGCGCGGATCGAGGCCGATCTCGGCCCCATCGACATCCTCGTCAACAACGCCGGCATCACCCGCGACGGCACCCTGCACCGGATGGAATGCGAGAGCTGGGACGACGTGATCCGCACCAACCTTTCCTCCTGCTTCAACTGCTCCCGCGCGGTGATCGAGGGCATGCGCAGGCGCAAGTTCGGGCGCATCGTCAATATCGGCTCGATCAACGGCCAGGGCGGGCAGTACGGCCAGGTCAACTACGCCGCCGCCAAGTCGGGCATCCACGGTTTCACCAAGGCGCTGGCGCAGGAAGGCGCGGGCCAGGGCATCACGGTCAACGCCATCGCGCCCGGCTATGTCGACACCGACATGGTCCGCGCGGTGCCGGAGCGGGTGCTGGAACGCATCGTCGAGCGCATCCCGGTCGGCCGCCTCGGGACCGCGCACGACATCGCCCGCGGCGTACTGTTCCTGACCTCCGACGACGCCGATTTCATCACCGGATCGACCCTCAGCATCAACGGCGGCCAGCACATGTATTAGCGCCCAATGTTTCACGTGAAACAATAGACAGCATTGCTGACCTATATTTCACGTGAAACATTGGTCCGATATGGGACTATTTCCTGTCCCCCGGGGACGCGGACCGCGCCGGCGGCGGCGTCGGCAGGCACGTACCGCGAGCGACTTTCTCCGAATTGTCACAGGATTGCCCGCCCGTCTTGAGAACGTGCCTCACCGGGCGCCGGCGGCGGACTTGTATCGCGTCCCCGTAAATGTTACATGTAACGTTGGAGGATAGTGGAGGCTGGCCATGCCCGATCGTTCCGTCGCCCGCCGGGTAAGGAAGCATCGCGATTCGCTGCGGGACGCGGGGTTCCGGCCCGTGCAGATCTGGGTTCCCGACACCCGTGCCCCCGGCTTCGCGGAAGAGTGCAGACGGCAGACCGCCCTGGCGGCGGCATCCGACCGCGCGGATCCGGAGCTGACCCGTTTCATCGATGCCGCGCTCAAAGACCTCGGGACCTGGGAGTGAAACGGGGAGACCTCGTCACCGTCGCCCTGCCCGGCGATTTCGGCAAACCCCGCCCGGCCCTCGTCGTTCAGTCCGATCTGTTCTCGGACCACGCGACGATCACCGTCCTGCCGATGACCTCAACTGCGATCGAATCGCCGCTGTTCCGCCTTGCGATCGATCCCACCCCGGAAAACGGCCTGCGCGAGCCGTCTTTCGTAATGGTCGACAAAGCCATGTCCATCCGCACGGAGAAGCTCGGCGCAGCATTCGGCCGGCTCGACAGGGCGGACATGACCCGCGTCAACCGCTCGCTGGCACTGTTTTTGGGTATAGCGTCCTAGGCGCCGGACCGGCACAGATGGCGCGCGCGCATCCATTGCATGTCCGCATCGGTACACCGGACACCGGACACCCAACCTGTTCGCCCGGGCTGCGACCCTATCGAACTCTACAGCATTTTCCGACCTGACCGGGTCGCGGCGGTCCGTACCAACCGCCCCGGCCCCTCCCGCAAGCGGGAGGGGGAAGGCAGGGAGCGCCCGGTACCCCCCCCCGACCCTCTCCCCCGCGGGGGAGAGGGTCGGGGGGGGGGACTCCCCACCATTTGTAAAGCCAGATCCGGCACGCGCGAGTAGGCGTTCTGGGCACCCGGTGTGGTTCCTGGGTCAGGCTGCATGGGCTTGTCTCGCGAAGGCGGGATTGAAGACGGTCTGGCTTTGGAGCATTGCGCAGGCGACGCCGAGCAGGCGGTCGGCGACGCCGCGAAGCGCGCGAGCGTGGCCGTGGCCGCAGGCACGCAGGGCGGCGTATTTCGCCTTGCTGACGGGGTCGTGCTGAATCGCGACCCCGGCCCAGTGGTAGACGGCGTCCTGGAGCCGGTTGTGAGACGCGAGACGGCGTATGACGATCAGCGACTTGCCGGACCGCCTGGTCACGGGAGCGACACCGGACAGGCATCGCAGGGCCTGATAGTCTCGCCGCCGCAGAGGATCGTGCGCTTCTGCCAGCAGCGTGGCGAGGACGATCCTGCCGACGCCGGGAAGCGAGCTCAGGATTTCCACGTCACGCTGCGCATTTATTCCCGGCTCGTCCTCCGGGGAGGCCGCGGATCGGGACAGCGCCGCGCTCAGGCGGTCGATCTCGCCATAGGCCTTGGCGAGCTGCCGCGCGATGACGGCAAGCTGCGAGAAGACGACTTCGATATGGGCAACCGCGGCCTCGGTCGTGCCGGGCGCGACGGACACCGCCTGCTCGCGCATGATCCGGAGCGCGGTTTCGGCATCGATCCGGCGCACCCGGTGGCGCGTCAGGAGCTTGGCGACGGTGGCGGCGCGGACGCGCTGCGCCCTGGCGGGCGTCGGCGCAAGGCACCAGAGTTCGCGGACCCAGGCCCTGGTGAGATCGCTTTCGACCTTGAGGAGCTGCGGATAGTAGCGCCAGAGCTGCTGGCGGGCCCGGTTCACCAGCCGGGTCCTGTCGCGGGTCAGGTCGTTGGCGATCCGCGACCACTCGCGCAGCTCGACGATCTCCGGCGCGCTCGCATCCAGGCGCCGGAACGCATGGCCATCGGTCCGCAGGGCATCGGCGAGCACGCGGGCGTCGCGGCGGTCGTCCTTGGCGCCGGCCGGCGAGAAGCGGTCGCGGAAGCGGTCGAGCTGCTTCGGATTCACGGAGTGGACCGCGAAGCCGCGTTCCATCAGGGTCTCGACGACGGGTCCGTGCGGGATCTCGATGGCGACCCCGACCGCGTGCGGTTCGACGCCCGCCGTGGCGAGGACCCAGGCCGCCATCTCCGCCAGACCGGCTCCGCCGTGACCGAAGGCCCGCTCGGCCGACACCTCGCCAGCGCTGTCGACAACGCAGACCTGGTGGGTCTCCGAGCCCCAGTCGATCCCCGCAAAATACTCAACCATGTGCATGGCTTTCCCTTCGCGCCCTTGTGCAAACGGACCGCCACGATGCCTGCCCGTCCCTGTACTGGCGCTCAAGGCGCAAACTCCCCACCAGGCGTCCATCGTGGCCAGGAACCGAGGCACAGGTCCCTCCCAGGTGCTCTCGGCGCAGGGGGTGCTCGGTTGCTCTCGATCCCTTGGCCCGTCCCGTCCGCAATCGACGGGACCCCCACGATGGCAGGGAGCTTCGACGAGCTGCACCTGGCCACTGGCTTCCCCTCCGCGCTACGCGCTCCGGCGAAGCCAGTGGCCAGCCAGCACCGCTGCGACGAAGATCGAGGAAATCGCTAAGCAACGTCTTCGCCCCGAAACGACCGAAGCGTCGTGAGAGGTACAGGGGGTACCGGGCGACAGCCGGCTGCGATCGTGCCCGGTCGAAAAATGCTCTAGTGTCCCGATCGGGAAGTTCGCGTGCATTGACGAGGCGCCAACCATCACGTCATGTCTCTCGTCATGCCCGGAACGAGCCCACTGCCGTCCGGTCTGGATGGGCTGGACCGGGTGCAAGGCGTCGGTACAGGCGGATTACCGGCCCACGCGCCGGGTCGGGACACGGATTGCGGCGCGCCCGCCGCATCGTCGTTCCCCGCCGTCGTCGCTGGCTCCCACGTGTCACCCCGGACTTGTTCCGGGGTCCAGAGCCACCGGCACCGTCGTCGCCCGGCTTTCCCCGGATCGTGGTCCGGGGCAGGCCTGGACCCCGGAACAAGTCCGGGGTGACAGCCTTGGGGTCAGTCATGGTGCAGGCTTTCTGCCGGCCGTCGGTGAGAAATCCGGGCCAGGCCAGCGAGGGAAGGGTGCGTGCGAATCGTGGCCGTATGCGATTTCCTGGAGAATCCCGGCAAGCGAGGACGGCGGTACCCACGAACAGCCCATCCCCATCGGTTTGGCCGGGTCGCGTCAGGGTGACAGGCCGCGCGGACAGGTTCGTTCCGCCAATACTCCGCCCGTCCCGAACCCAGGAGCCCATCCCATGACCCGCACGCTCGCCGCCCTCGCCGCCGCCGTGCTTCTGCTGGCCCAGGCCGGCCCTTCCTTGGCCAAGGACGATGCGGCGCTGAAGGCGGCCGCCGAGGCCTATGTCCGCCATCCGGTGGTTCAGAAGATGTTGGATGACATGTGGTCCGTCGACACGATGCGTTCGGCGCTTGTCGTGCAGCTGCAGGCGCGCGGCACGAAATTGAGGGACGACCAGGTCGAGACCCTGACCCGGATCCTGCACGAGGAATTGAACAGCCTGCGTCCGCGGTTCCAGGCGCTGATGACGAATGCCGTCATGGAGAATTACGCCCTGCAAGAGATCCGGGCGCTCAACGGGTTTCTGGAAACCGAGGTCGGCGCCCGCGCCATGGCGAAATCGGGCAGCATGATGCGGTCCTTCAACGCCGCCGCGGGTCCCATGCTTCGGGGAGTGTTCAAACGCCTTGGCGCCCGGGTGAAGGCGGAGCTTCCCAAATAGGCGCCGCTGCGCCGCCCTTGCTATAATCCCGCCGCGCCTGCCTGTCGGCCTGCCGGGGGAGCCCCTACGAGATGTCGCCCAGGGACCGCATTGCCGCGTATAGCCGGACGTTGGCCGACGTGCTTTCGCTCGGGCTTGCGGCGCTTGCGATCTACGTCGCCGGGTTCGGGGTGTTCGACGAGGTCTGGGTCCGCGCCGGCACCACCGGGCTGCCGATCCTGATCTCGCTCCTCTGCTTCTCCACCGAGAACATGGACGTCCGCCGCGAGGACGTCGGCTGGAGTTCGATCGCGCTCAACGCCGGGATGCTGCTCGCGCTCGCGCCGATCTACTACCTCTGGATCGTGCTGATGACGGAGCAGCTCGACTTCTTCGTCGAATTCTCGGTGTTCGACTACCTGGTGGGCTTCGCCGGGATCGCGTTGCTGTTCTATCTCACCTACCGGCATTTCGGCCTGCCGCTGTTCCTCGTCTGCCTCCTGTCGCTGATCGTCCTCCTCTTCGGGAACCTGGTTCCGGGCACGTTGAACATCCCGGAGGTCAAGTGGTTCCTGATCTCCGAGAAGCTCTGGTACAGCACCGACGGCGTGTTCGGCCGGCCGGTCGCCGTGGTCGGCCAGATCGTGCTGGTGTTCATCCTGTTCGGCGCGATCCTGGAGACCTCGGGGGCCGGGGCGACGCTGCTCAAGTTCGCCTTCGCGGTGACCGGCCCGCTGCGCGGCGGCCCGGCGCACGCGGCGATCATCGGCAGCGCCAGCTTCGGCACCATGAACGGCGCCGCCGTCGCCAACGTGGTGACCACCGGGGTCTTCACCATCCCGATGATCAAGCGCACCGGCTTCCAGTCCAAATTCGCGGGCGCGGTCGAGGCGGCGGCGTCGACCGGCGGACAGATCATGCCGCCGGTGATGGGCGCGGTCGCGTTCCTGATGGCGGACATTACCGGGATTCCCTACCTCACGATCATCGCCGCCGCGGCGATCCCGGCGCTGATGTACTATCTCAGCCTGTTCTCCGTGGTCTGGCTGGAGGCGCGGCGGCAGGGGCTGCGGCCCACGCCGAAGGAAGAGCGGGTCCGGCTGGATACGACCGACTGGATCCGCTCGATCTCGTTCTTCGTGCCGCTGGGCGTCATCGTCTACGTGCTGATGACCGGGCGGACGGCGCAGAACGCCGGCTTCTACGGCCTGATCGCCGCCTTCGTGCTGTCGCTCATCCTCTACCCGGAATTCCGGTCGATCCGGAAGATCCTGGCCGCCCTGATGCGCGGCGGGCGGACTTGCGCGACCATCATGATCGTCGTCGCCGCGATCGGCTTCGTCGTCGGCATGGTCAACATGTCCGGCCTCGGCATCAAGTTCGCGGCAACCATCCTGTCGATCGCGGGGGACAGCCTGTTCCTGTCGCTGGTCGTGATGGCGATCGGCTGCCTTCTGCTCGGCATGGGGGTGCCGGTGGGCGCGGCCTATCTGATCATCGTGCTGATCATCGGGCCGGCGCTCGGCAAGCTCGGGCTTTCGCTGCTGCTCACCCACCTCTTCGTCATCTACTACGCGGTGCTGTCGGCGATCACCCCGCCGGTCGCCATCGCCGCATTCGCCGCCGCGCCCATCGCGGGCTCGAAACCGATCGAGACCGGCCTCGTCGCGGTCAGGCTCGCGATCGCGGGGTTCCTGATCCCGTTCATCTTCGTCTACCATTCGAGCATCGTGCTGGTGGATCCCTCCTTCACCTATGCGGGGCTGGCATGGGGAATAGGGGTCTTCCTGGTCTCGACGGTCGCGCTCGCGACCGGGCTCGGCGCCTATTCCATCGGTCCCATCGGGCCTGTACAACGGCTCGTGCGGGTCGCGGCCGGCGTTCTGGTGCTGGTGCCGGATCTTCTGGTCGCGGGCGTCTGCACCGCCGTCGTGGCGGCGTCGTTCCTGGTCGAGAGCCGGATGTCCGCTTCGCCCGTGGAACGGAAGATCGCCAACTAACAAGGGGAGGCTGAACATGATGAAGCGTTGGAGCGTATTGGCCGCCGCCGGCCTGCTGGCCGCCGCGGTCGCGATGCCCGCCGAGGCGCAGAAACGGCAGGTCAAGATGTCGACCATCGCGCCGGGTTCGTCGATGTATCTCGTGATGACGACCTTCGCCAACCTGGTGAACCAGGGGCAGAAGGACTTCGAGATCACGGTCGACGCCACTGGCACGGCGACCAAGCACATGGTCGACGTGGCGCGCGGGTCGATCGACATGTCGATGACCGCGCCGGTCGCCATCGCGTGGATGAAGAACGGGACCCGGGTCTACAAGAAGCTCAAGGGCGTCAAGGAGCTGGCCAAGAAGCTGAGGATCCTGTTCTGGTTCCCCGCCGGCGCCTACCACTACACGGTCTACGAGAACTCGGACATCAAGACGCTCGCCGACCTCAAGGGCAAGCGCGCCTATATCGGTCCGCCGTCGGGCGGCCAGCTGGTGACCGGGCTCGCCTTCGTCAAGGCGGTGACCGGGCTCGACCCCAAGAAGGGCGACTTCAAGAGCGTGAACCTCAACTTCGCCTCGGCCCTGCAGGCGTTCCAGGACCGCCAGATCGACGTCTACACCATCGCCTGCCTCGACCCCTGCGCGCAGCTCCAGCAGGTCGCGGCAACCTCCAAGATCCGGTTCCTCGGCCTGCCGAACGCGGCCGACCTCCGCAATTCGGCGGCGCTGAAGAAATTCTTCAAGCCGCTCGGCCGGATCAACGGCGTCGTCAAGAAGGGCGCATACGGCTCCGCCCAGACGAACGAGGCCGATATCTACAGCAACGGCGCGATCCTTGGCGTCACGGCGCGCGAGGGGCTCGACAACGAGACCGTCTACGCGATGACCAAGCTGTTCTGGTCGAACCTCAAGGACATCCGCTCGAGCGCGCCCTATATGGACGCGGTGTCGCTCGACTTCGCCACCCAGAAGGGGAACATGGAGTTCCATCCGGGCGCCATGAAGTACTACAAGGAAGCCGGCGTCTGGAAGCAATAGACGCGGCTTCGCGGGGCGTCCCTCGATACGGCCCCTCCGGGGCCTACTCGGGATGAGGATGGGGTCGCATGGCCCCTCACCCCGACCCTCTCCCCGGCGGGGGAGAGGGGGTTCCCTTGCCCACTCCTCCTTACTTCCTCCCCTCCCGCAAGCGGGAGGGGCCGGGGGAGGGCGGGCGCCGGTGATACGGTTCGGGTGACCCTGCCGCCGACCGGGAGAAGCGCCATGCAAGTGAGCCTGCTGGGAACCGGGCTGCCGTTTCCCAACCCTAAGCGTCGCGGCCCGGGCTACATGGTGCGGGCGGGGGCCAACAACCTCGTCGTCGATTGCGGCTCGGGCATCGTCACGCGGATGATGGAGGCGGGCGTGCGGCCGGACGAGGTCGACCACCTGTTCATCACGCATCTCCATTCCGACCACTACATCGATCTCGGGCATTTCATCATCTGCCGCTGGATCTACGGCGACGACGCGCCCTGGCATATCTACGGGCCGCCGGGCATCCGGACGATGGTCGAGCGGCTGCTGGAGATGCACCGCCCCGATCTCGAAATGCGGATGAAGATCCGGACCGCGCCGCGCGGGATGCCCGACATCGCGGTGCACGAGATCGACCAGGGCCTCGCCGCCGAAATCGACGGTGTGAAGGTCACCGCATTCGACGTCGAGCACTACCCGCTCGATCAGCCCTTCGGCTACCGGTTCGAATCGAAGGACCGGAAGATCGTGCTCTCGGGCGACACCTGCCCCTGCGAGAACCTGATTCGCCACGCGCATGGCGCGGACGTGCTGATCCACGAATGCGTTCAGTACGACAAGTGGCGGGCGCCGCAGATCGACAAGGGCCACACCCCGCACGCCCACACCTCGCCCGAACGGCTGTCGCTGGTCGCCAGGGACGCGGACGTGGGCCTGCTGGTCACCACCCACATGATGCCCGACTCGGAGCCCCGCGAACTCAGCGAGATCATCCGCCGCGACTACGCCGGAGCGCTGGTCATCGGCGAGGATTTGATGACGCTGTAGGGGGCGGGAATGCCGTCTTTCGATACGGCGATTCGTGCCTGCTCGGGATGAGGGAAAGAGCTTTGACTTTTCCTCACCCTGAGTAGCCGCGCCAGCGGCGTATCGAAGGGCGCCCCCTACCCCTTCAGCATCGGCAGGTCGAGGCCGTGCGCTCTCGCGGTCTCGACCGCGATGTCGTAGCCCGCGTCGGCGTGGCGCATCACGCCGGAGCCGGGGTCGTTCCACAGAACGCGGGCGAGCTTGCGGGCGGCCGCCTCGGTGCCGTCGGCGAGCACCACCATGCCGGCGTGCTGCGAATAGCCGATGCCGACCCCGCCGCCGTGGTGGATGCTGACCCAGGTCGCGCCGGAGGCCGTGTTGAGCATCGCGTTGAGGAACGCCCAGTCGGCGACCGCGTCGGTGCCGTCGAGCATCCCCTCGGTCTCGCGGTTGGGGCTCGCGACCGAGCCCGAATCCATGTGGTCGCGGCCGATCGCGATGGGCGCGCTTATCTCGCCGGTCCGCACCAGCTCGTTGAAGGCGAGCCCCACCCGGTCGCGGTCGCCGAGCCCGAGCCAGCAGATCCGCGACGGCAGCCCCTGGAACGCGATCCGCTCGCGCGCCATGTCGAGCCAGTTGTGCAGCGCCTTGTCGTCGGGCAGCAGCGCCTTCACCGCCTCGTCGGTGCGGTAGATGTCTTCCGGATCGCCCGACAGCGCGGCCCAGCGGAACGGGCCCTTGCCGCGGCAGAACAGCGGCCGGACATAGGCCTGGACGAAGCCCGGGAAATCGAAGGCGTCCCTGAGCCCGGCCTCGGACGCCATCTGACGGATGTTGTTGCCGTAGTCGACCACCGGGATGCCCTGGCGGTGGAAGGCGAGCATGGCCTCGACCTGGCGCGCCATCGACCGCTTGGCGGCCTCGGCGACGCCGGCGGGATCGCGCTCCCGCCTCTCGGCCCATTCCTCCAGCGTCCAGCCGGCGGGGAGATAGCCGTTCGAGGGGTCGTGCGCCGAGGTCTGGTCGGTCACGACGTCGGGGCGGATGCCGCGCTCCAGGATCTCGGGGTAGATTTCGGCCGCGTTGCCGAGCAGCCCGACGGAGACCGGCTTCCCATCGGCCCGGGCGCGCTCGACGATGGCGAGCGCCTCGTCGATCGTCGCGGCCTCGGTGTCGAGGTAGCCGGTCTTAAGGCGGAACTCGATGCGGCTCGGCTGGCATTCGACGGCGATCAGACTGGCGCCCGCCATCGTGGCGGCGAGCGGCTGCGCGCCGCCCATCCCGCCGAGCCCGCCGGTGAGGATCCATTTGCCCGACAAGTCGCCGCCGAAATGCTGGCGCCCGACTTCGGAAAACGTCTCGTAGGTGCCCTGGACGATGCCCTGGCTGCCGATATAGATCCACGAGCCCGCGGTCATCTGGCCGTACATCATCAGCCCGGCGCGGTCGAGCTCGTTGAAATGCTCCCAGTTCGCCCAGCCGCCGACGAGGTTGGAATTGGCGATCAGGACCCGCGGGGCGTCGGCGTGGGTGCGGAAGATGCCGACCGGCTTGCCGGACTGGACGCAGAGCGTCTCGTCCTCCTCCAGCCGGGTGAGCGAGTCCACGATCGCGCGGTAGCAGTCCCAGTTGCGCGCGGCCCGGCCGATCCCGCCATAGACGACGAGCTCCTCGGGATGCTCGGCGACCTCCGCGTCGAGGTTGTTCATCAGCATGCGGAGCGGCGCCTCAGTGGCCCAGCTCTTCGCGGTCAGCTCGGATCCGCGCGGGCTCCTGATGCCCGCGACGTTCGTTCCGCGCCTGGTTTCGGTCACGGCTTTCGATCTCCCGCTACGCCGTTCGCGGCCGGAAGCGGCGGCGAAACGGGCGCGCGACTATTTGTGGCGGAAGGTGATGCGCCCGCGGCTCAGGTCGTAGGGCGACATCTCCACGTCGACCCGGTCGCCGACCATCACGCGGATGCGGAACTTGCGCATCTTTCCCTTGGGCTGGGCGATGATCTCGTGGTCGTTCTCGAGCTTGACCCGGAACATGGCGTTGGGGAGCTTCTCGGTTACCGTACCGCTCGTCTCCAGCAAGTCTTCCTTCAAGACTTCATCTCCGAAATGTCCTCCATTCGGTCTCGGGACGCGCATCATATGCCGAAACGGGCGGCGACCGCGACCCCGCTTCGGCCACGTCTTCTGCGTGTACTCTCCTATAACGAAAATGTTCCAAAAAGGCCCTGCCAAATCAATTTTGGCATTGCATTTCGGGCCGCCTGTGGATAGAGTGGATATGTGGACGATCTAGACTATGAAGTTGAAGAGCAGGGGTTAGAGCACAGGTACAGTGCAAGAGAACGTTCTTGCCTGATGTGCAGTGAGAAGTTTCAAAGTGCGTGGGCGGGCGAACGCATTTGCAAGAAATGCAAATCTCAGACCCGTTGGCGTAGCGGAGACAATTCTCTCTCGGACTGACTCTCGATCGATCGGCTCCGGCGCCGTCCGTTGCGCTTGTCGCGCAGTGCGGATATCGTTTGGCCGTATCGGTCCGCTCTGACCGGAATCAGGTCGCAAGCACCAGCTTGCCGACCGTCTTGCGCTGCGCGAGCGCATCCAGCGCGCGTGGCAGGTCGGCGAGGCCGTAGCGGGCGTCCACGCGCGGCCGGATCGCACCGGTCCCGACCATCTCCAGCACCCGGCGGACGGCGCGCCCGACAAGCGCGCGGTCGCGGCCGTGTTCCCAGTAGACGCCTTTCGCCGACGCGCCCTTCAGCAGCAGGCGGTGCGCCGGGATCTTCGGCACCTCGCCGCTCAGGAAACCGGCGACCAGGAGCTCGCCGCGCCAGGCAAGGCATTCCAGCGCACGCGCCGTCGCCTCGCCGCCAACGGTGTCGACGACGATCCCGGCTCCCTCCCCTTCGGTCGCCGCCATGACCCGGCCGGTGAAGTCTCCCGCGCCGGAGGGGATCACGACATCGGCCCCCTCCTCGCGCGCGACCGCCTCCTTCGCCTCGCCCGAGGCGACCGCGATCACCCGCGCGCCCAGCGCCTTCGCCACCTGCATCGCCGCGATACCCATGCCGCCGGTCGCGGCGAAGACCAGGACCCGGTCGCCTTCCGCGACCGACGCCGTCTCGGTCAGCGCGACGACCGCGGTGGTGTAAACCACGGGAAGCGCGGCCCCGGCCGCGAACGCGATCCCGTCGGGCAGGCGTATCGCCATGTCGTCGCGGGCAACGGCCTGCTCGGCGAAGCCGCCCCAGATCAGCTTGCAAGCGACCCTCGCGCCGGGGCGAATCGCCGTGCCCGGCCCGGCCTCCTCGACCACGCCCGCGACCTCCTGGCCGGGGGTGAAGGGACGGTCCGGGCGCACCTGGTAACGGTCGCCGATCATCAGCAGGTCGGAGAAGTTGACCGCGGCGGCCTCGACGCGGACCAGCAGCTCGCCGGGCCCGGGACGCGGCGGGTCGATATCGACGAGGAACAGCCCGTCGATTCCCGGGATGTCTCCCGACCGCCAGGCCTTCACCTCAGGCCGCGTTCGCGCGGACGACGGCGAGCTCGACCAGGTATTCGTCCCGCCGCTCGACGAACCTCGGACGGATCGCCCCGCCGAACCGGTTCATCGGCTCGACCATCTCCGGGGTGAGCTTGCCGCTGAGCTGGGTGCGGCAGGACTCCCGCTCCCTGAACCTCCGCCACCAGGCCGCCACGCCCGGCCGTTCCCCGGTCCAGACATCGAGCAGGGTAAGGTAGTCGAGCCGCGCCATGTAGGGGGCGAGCACGATGTCGGCGAGGGTGAAGGCATCGCCCATGACCCAGCTTCGCCCGTGGGCGAAGGTCTTCTCCAGCTTCTCGAACGCGGATTCGTAGGCCGCGATGGCATTGTAGACATAGGGCGAGTCGACGCCATGCTCGTAGACCGAGCGGTCGCGGTCGCTGCGCGACGGATCGCCGATATTGCGCCACCGCCTGGCGCGCTGCTCGTCGGTCATCCCGCGCATGCGCTCGCGGAACATGGCGGAGAAGCTGATCGCGGTGATCCCGGCATGCAGCCCCTCGTCCACCGTCTTGGACCAGACCCGCATCGCCGACAGATCCACCGGCGCGGCGGGGCGGAGCGGCGGGGCGGGAAACACGTCGTCGATATATTCGCAGATCAGCGTGGATTCGATCACCGGCGTTCCATCATGGACCAGCGTCGGCACCACGCCCTTTGGGTTGAAGGCGAGGTATTTCGGGTCGTACTGTTCGAGCCGGAACAGGTCGACCTCGCGCTCGATCCAGTCGAGCCCCTTCTCGGCGAGCGTCATGCGCACCTTCTGCGCACAGACCGAGTTGTTGAAGTCGTAGAGTTCGAGCATCCGTTCTCCCCTCATGGCGGTATCCCGCCGCGCCGCGCTATGATCGTCCGATCATAGCGAACCGGACGAACGCGAGGGGGAAACAATGCCGCTTTCGGATCCCAAATACGTCGATGTCGACGGCACCAGGACACGCTATTTCGAGAAGGGAGAGGGCGAGCCGATGGTGCTCGTCCATGGCGGGCATATGGGCACCTTCGCCGCCGACCTCGCCGACGACTGGGACACCAATTTCGACGCGCTCTCCCGGCGCTACCGGGTCTATGCGCTCGACAAGCTGGGCATGGGGTTCACCGACAACCCGAAGACCGACGACGGCTACACCATCCAGGCCCAGACCGACCACGTCTCGCGCTTCATGGAGACGCTCGGCATCGGCCCGGCCCATCTCTGCGGGCATTCGCGCGGCGGCTACCTGGTGACCCGGCTGACGCTGCAGCACCCCGAACAATGCCGTTCCTGCATCATCGTGGATTCGGGCACGCTGTCGCCCGGCGCCGGGCGCAACGAGATCGTCCATGCCGACCCGCCGCTCCCGCTGCGCTCGCGCGAATGCCACCGCTGGGTGTTCGAGCGCTACTCGTACAGCGCGGCCTGCGTCACCGAGGGCTGGCTCGACATAGCGGTCGAGGCGGCGCATACGCCGAAATACGAGGAAGCGGTGCGCAAGATGTCGGACGAGGGGCTGCTGTCGACGAAGTTCCTGCCCGACCTCCAGCGCGATCTGGAGGAAACCCATCGCTGGCTTCTCGACCGCGGGCTGCAGCGCCCGACGCTGATGCTGTGGGGCTACAACGACCCGACGGCGCCGCTCTCCCAAGGCATGGCGCTGATGGAGTTCCTGACCGCGAAGGAACGCCGCACCTACCTCCATATCTTCAACGAATCCGGGCATTTCTGCTATCGCGAGCACCCGGAGGCCTTCAACGCGGCCGTCCGCGCCTTCACCGAAAGCTGCGTGACCCGCTGAACCCCACGCCCCACCGAAGGAGGAACAATTGATCGATCTCTACGCCGCGGCCACGTCGAACGGAATCCGCGTCAAGATCATGCTGGAGGAGTGCAACCTCGCCTATACCCTCAATTTCGTCGACATCTTCGCCGGCGCGAATCGCGAGCCCGACTTCGTCGCGATCAACCCGCAGGGTCTGACGCCGGCGATCGTCGACCGTGATGGGCCGGACGGGAACGCGCTCACCATGGCGCAGTCCGGCGCGATCCTCGCCTATCTCGCCGACAAGACGGGCCGGTTCGGGATCGCGGCGGCGGAGAACCCGCCTCTGTTCCGCGAGCGCTACGTCAACATCCTTTCCGACATGGGCCCGACGCTCTCGACGATCTTCGCCATCGTGCGCTCGGAGAATCCGCACGCGCCGACGCAGGCGATGTTCGAGGAGCGTTTCAGCGACTTCCTGCGGGTCTGGGACGAGGCGCTCGGGACGCGGGCCAATTGCGGCGGCGAGGCGGTCAGCATCGCCGATTTCGCGATGTTCGGCACGCTGGTCCGCTGCAAGCAGGTGACGCCGCATCTGATGGAGGGCCACGCCAATCTGGATCGCTGGTACGCGGCGATGGAAGCCCGCCCCGGCGTGCAGCGCGGGCTCGACTTCGGCCAGGCCTAGCCGAGATGGGTGCCGGCGCTGATCGGGACGATCTCGCCGGTCACCAGCTCCGCGCCGGTCACCAGCCAGACGATGGCGTCGGCCACGTCCTCGGCGACGATCTTGCGCTTCAGCGGCGCCGAGGCGACGAAGCCGGACAGCACCTTCTCGTAGCGCTCGTCGCCGAGCCCCGAACGGTTCCAGCGCGTGTCGGTGAGCGTCGGTGCGACGCAGTTGACCCGGATCTCCGGCGCCAGAACCCTGGCGAGGCAAAGGGTGAGCGTATTCACCGCGCCCTTGGACGCGGTATAGGCGATCGAGCTCCCCGCGCCGATCGCGGCGGCGAAGGAAGACACGTTGACGACCGCGCCGCCGCCCGCGCGCTTCATCGCGGGCACCGCCGCGCGGGTCATCTGGAACGCGCCGGTGACGTTGACCGCGTAGGACGAAGCGAAATCCTCCGCCGTCAGCCCCTCCAGGTCGAACGGATCGTGGAAGCGGGTGGCGCCCGCATTGTTGACCAGCCCGTCGATCCGGCCCCAGCGCGTATCGACCGCCTCGGCCATCCGGCGGCAGGCGGAATCGTCCGACACATCGCCCCGGATCGCGAAAGCCTCGACCCCCGCGCCCTCGCAGGCCGCCACGGTGTCCGCGGCCCCGGTCTCGTTGGCCCGATAGTTGACCGCGATCCGGCAACCCTTCCGGGCAAGCTGCAAGGCGGCGGCCGCGCCGATGCCGGACGAGCCGCCGGTGACGAGTACGACCGTGCCTTTTTCCATCGTCTCTTCCTCCCCGGCGTCAACCGCCGAACGCGGTCGATCCGTCGGGCGTCGGCACGCGGTAGACGTTGAGCGTCATCGCGAGCAGGGTGTAGTAGCCCGAAACCGCGATCAAGTCGGTGAGCGCCTCCTGCCCCAGCAGCGTCTGGGCGTGCCGATAGAGCGCGTCGTCGACATCGTGCGTTCCGTGCAGCGCGACGGAGAAGCGGTAGACCGCCTCCTCCGCCTCGTCGTCGAACTCGGGCTCCGCGCCGGCGCGGATGGCCTCGATGATCGCCTCCGACACCCCTTCCTCGCGGGCGATCGGCGCATGCGCATACCATTCGAACTCGGCGGCCCAGAATTTCGCGGCGACCAGAACCGCGATCTCCCGCAAATTGCCCGGCAGGGAAGAGCCGAAGCGGAGAAAGGCGCCGAGATTTTGCACATGGTCGGCGAGCCCCGGGCTGTGCAGCAGGACGGGGAAGGGTCCGAACACGTCGCCGCGCGGTCCGGAGGCAATCGAATCGTGGACCGCTTTCTGGGCGTCGGTCATGGTCTCGGGCCTGACGGGCTCGTATCGCGTCATTGCGTACTCCTTCCGGGATCTGGCGTCCGCAGCATAGGCCAGGCCGGAACGGACTCAAGGGGCGCCGGCGCTTGACCGGCGGGCGGGCGATCCTCCCGCATCGATTCGCCGCCGATAGGCCCTAGAATGGCCTAATCCTTTCGAAGACATCAGGGCTCCCTTGAACGAATCGACCGACCCGGAGAGCGGCCAGGCGGGAGCCTTCTTTTCCTTCTGGGGCCGGACCGCCCATCGCTTCGCCTGGCCCATAGCGATCCTGGCGATCGTCAGCGCGGTCGCGGCCGGGATCTACGCCGCGCGCACGGTGAAGATCAATTCCGATACCGCGGACATGCTCTCGGCGGAGCTCGACTTCCGGCGCCTCAATATCGAGCTGCGCAAGACCTTCCCGCGCCAGGCGCGCGATCTCGTCGTCGTGATCGACGGCGCGACGCCGGAGCAGGCCGAACGCGCCGCCGCCCGGATACGGGGCGAAATCGCCCGCCGCCCGGAGCTGTTCCGTTCGGTGTTCCACCCGCAGGGCGATCCGTTCCTGCGCCGCAACGGGCTATTGCTGCTGCCTCTGGACGACCTTGAGGAGACCGCCGACCGGATCCTCGCCGCGCAGCCCTTCATCGGCACGGTCTGGCAGGACCGCAGTATCCGGGGACTCGCCGACATGCTCTCCCTCGCGGTGGAGAAGCGCACCGAGGACGGCGGGGAGAGCGGGCTCAAGGGTCTCAACGACGCGCTGGACCGCATCGCGGCGGTCGTCTCGGCGGAGGCCCGGAAGGAGCCGGGCGCGCTGTCCTGGATGGGCCTGATGTTCGGCCCCGGCGACGACCGGCGTTCGGGCAAGCGCCAGATCCTTCTGGTCGAGATCGCGCTTGCATTCGACCGGTTCCGGCCGGGCAAGCAGGCGATCGGCGCGATCCGCGGCATCGCCGCGGCGATGCCCGCCGAGCTGAGGGAGGGCCTTTCGGTCCGTCTCACCGGCAAACCGGCGCTGAGACACGACGAGCTTCAGTCCGTGCGCCGGGGCATGGAACTGGCCGGCGCGCTTTCGTTCACACTGGTGATCGTGCTCCTCCTCCTTTGTTTCCGCTCGATCCGGCTCTCCTTTGCCGCGCTCTTGACGCTTGTCGTGGGATTGGTGTGGACGGCGGCGTTCGCGGCCGCGACCGTCCGGGTGCTCAACCTGATCTCGGTCGCCTTCGCGGTGCTGTTCATCGGGCTCTGCGTCGATTTCGGCATTCATTACGGGCTCCGCTGGTGCGAGGCGGCGAGGCGCGGGCTCGACCCGGGCCGGGCGAACGCACTCGCCGCCGCCAGCGTGGGACCCGGACTCGCGCTCGCCGCGCTTGCAGCCGGGATCGGATTCCTCGCCTTCCTGCCGACCGATTTCCTGGGCCTTGCCGAGCTGGGTTTCATCGCGGGCGCCGGGATGGCGATCGGCTTCTTCGCGACGATGACCTTGCTGCCCGCGTTCATCGCCGTACTCAACGCCCGGCCGGACGGGTTGGGCGGCGGCGAAGGCGGTTTCGCCGAGACCGTCGCCCGGCTCATCGAAGGGCGCGCCCGGAGCGTCGTCATCGTCGCCGGGGTTGTTCTCGTCGCAACCGCCGCGGTTTTCCCGTTGGTTCGGTTCGATTTCGACCCGCTTCGTCTCAAGGACCCGAAGAGCGAATCCGTCCGGACCGTCATGGAGCTGGTCGCGAACGGCGACGGGGATGCCTATGCGCTCGTCCATCTCGCCGCATCCGTCGAGGCCGCCGACATCGCCGCCGCCCGGCTCAAGACGGTTCCGGAGGTCGAGAACGCCCGCACCCTCTCTAGCTTCATACCGAAGGACCAGGACGACAAACTCGACATCGTCGAGGAGGTGGCGGAGCTCATCGGACCGGCCTTCCTCGCCGACCGCGAGCCGCCGCCCACGAGAGCCGAGACCGTGGAAGCCCTGCGCGGCCTCAAGGAAAAGCTGGACGCATTGGCGGCCACGGGGCGGGGCGGAGAGGCCGGCTCCGCGAAACGCCTCGCCGACACGCTCGGGCAGCTTATCGCCTCCGACCCCTCGCCCGAGCGGCTTGCCGGTCTCTCGGATCGCCTGCTGCGGAACCTTCCCGCGGCCGTCGGGCGCCTGCGGGAGGCCCTGTCGGCGGAACCCGTCGACCTCGGGGCGATCCCCGCCGCGCTCCGGGACCGATGGGTCGCGGCGGACGGACGCGCCAAGGTGGAGATCCACGCCCGCGCACCGATCCACGAGGACCGGGACGCGCTGCGCCGCTTCGTCGAAGCGGTGCGCGGTACGGTGCCGCAGGCGATCGGCCCGCCGATCACCGTCTTCGAAGCCGGGAATACGGTGGTCGGCGCATTCCTCCAGGCGACCGCGACCGCCATCCTCGCCATCGCCCTCCTGCTTGCGGTGACGCTGCGCTCCCTGCGGTCGGTCGCCATCGGCTTCCTGCCCCTGGTGCTGGCGGCATCGATCACCATCGCGACGATGGTCGCGACGGGTCTTTCCTTCAACCACGCCAACGTGATCGTGCTGCCGCTCCTGTTCGGGCTCGGTGTCGCCAACGGGATCCACCTGCTCGCGCGTGAGCGGCGGGAAGGCGCGGCCTCGCCGGCGATCCGTTCCAGCACGCCGCGCGCGGTGCTGTTCAGCGCGCTCACCACCGCGGCCTCCTTCGCGAGCCTCGGAATTTCGCACCATCCCGGCACGGCGAGCATGGGTGTCTTGCTTACCGTCGCGCTGATCAGCCTTCTGGTGTGCAGCCTTACCGTGCTTCCGGGCCTGATGCTGGCCTGGCCGATGCGCCGGTCCTGAAGCGCCGGATCACCAAGCCCTGGCCGTCGAGCCAGGCGAGCGCATCCGCCAGGGTCTCCTCCAGCGGCCGCAGTTCCAGGCCGAGATCTGCGGCCGTCGCGAGCGGACCCGGCATCGCGGGCCGCCGCGCCATCCGGACCCCCTCGAGCGGCGCCCTGGGCGGGCGGCGGGTGGCCCGCGAAGCAAACTCCGAAACCGCGGCGGCGGCATAGGCCAGCGCGTAGGGGACACGGCGCCGGGGCATTTCGAGCCCTGTGATCCGTTCCACGGCGGCGAGCAGTTCGGACATCCGGACCGGCGGGCCGCCAAGGAAATATCGCTCGCCGACGGCACCTCGCTCCGCCGCCGCCACATAAGCCTCCGCAAGATCGCCCGCATCGATCACCCGGAGATCGAAGTCGAGAAAGGCCGGGACCGCTCCGTTGACGTAGTCGAGCAGCATCCGGGTGGGCGAAGTGATGTTGCGGTCGCCCGCGCCCATCGGCAGGCAGGGGTTGAGGACGACGACCGGAACCCCTCTCGCGGCAGCGTCGAGCACCAACCGCTCGGCGAGAAACTTGGACCGCGCATAGGCGCCCGGCATGTCGTTCAGGGTGGGCTCATGCCGATCGCGTCCAAGCGTAAAATGGATGGCCGCCGTCGAGGTCGCGACGATCCGCTCCACGCCGGCCCGCGCCGCCTCGTCGAGCACCGCCTTCGTGGTCTGCACGTTGGCGGCGGTGAAGTCGGCGGACCTCATGGCCCAGAGACGGGGGTTGCCGGCGACGTGGAAAACACGCCGGACTCCCTCCATGGCCCGGCGCAGGGTCTCGGGATCGGCGGCCGAGCCGACGATGCGCCCGGCGCCCCCGGGGAGTTCGGACCGCCCGTCGAGGTCGAGCACCCGCACCGCTCCTCCGGCCCGCAGCAGGCGCTCCACCAGCCGCCCGCCGATGAACCCCGCCCCGCCGGTGACAAGGTCGGTCATGGACAGTCAGCCGCCGGGCCGAGCGTAGCCCCAACGCTCTATATAACGGCCCCAGGCGTCCTCGACCGCCGCGAGGTCTTCGGGCGGGTAGTCGTAACGATTGCGCCGGTAGCCCCTGACGCCATCGAGATAGTCGCGAAAGACGGGTTCCGCCTGGGCAAAGCCGTCCAGCCCGAGGGTCTCGTAGAGCGCGGCGATCTCCCCCATCGGTCGGGCGGACAGGCGCTCGTAGCGAAGCTCGTAGAAATTGCCTTCCGGTATGTCCGGCCGGTCGGCGATGAAGCGGTCCATGATCCGGCGGTAGCCGTCCAGCACGATGCGGTCCACCGACAATCCTTCATGGGGCTGCAGCGCGAGCGCCGGGAGCAGCTTGTCGTAGTAGTTCCGCATCGAGAAGAACACCTCGTAAGGGTTGCGGACGCAGTGGATGAACTTCGCGTCGGGCCAGACCTCGCGGATCGCCCCGATCCGGGCGGTGTGGGCCGGATTCTTGACCAGCAGCGGCCGCCGGCCGCCGGCGAGCCAGACCTTTCGCGAGAACGAAGCGAGAGTTTCCACCCAGCGCCGGATCTCCTCGTCCGAACAGGTGTCGAAGAACACGCCGCGGTCGAAATTCACGGCGAAAGCCCTGGGAAAATAGATTCCGTGAAAGAACGAGATCGGGCTCATGTTGGCGAGCGGGATCTCGTCCTCCTGCGGCGAATCGGGTTCTACGGGTATGCCGTCGATGAAGCGCTCTTTCGGCAGCATCCGTTCGAGGAGCGGGCCTAGCGCCGCCGCGAGGCCGATGAAATCCCAGGGCATCCCGGCGGCGAGAGGCGAAACATAGGAAAAACCCTGCCGGGAAAGGGTGTTGAACAGGTGGGTGGTGCCGCTCCGCCAGTGCCCGACGATGAAGACCGGCGGCGGCATGCCGCCCGCCTTGCGCAGCTTGCCCGCGACCCAGGCACGCTCGGCGAGGGTGGATGGCAGGCGCGCGGCGGCGACCAGCAGGGCGACAGCGACCTGGGGCAGCGCACGCGGCGACACACCCCCGTTGGCGCAGAGCACGCGAAGCAGCGTCGCGATATCCGCGCCGCACAGCGGGTGCATGAACGGACGCACGGTTCTGGAACTCATCCCGTCGGGCGGGCGGACTCGACCGCCCCTTCGGGCGCTGGATTCATCGGAAAATGGCCCGGTCGTTCCGCGACGCGGGCGAGCGACAGGCGCGGCTTGCAGCCGTTTCCAGACAGGCGGTTGTCGTAGAGGCAAAGCATCGGCGAACCGGTTCAAGCTTCCCGTGTGGCGGCTTCGGACTATAGTGCGCCGCTCACGCCGCAGAAATACGGAGACCTCGCGGCAAGCCGTCGCGGACAGGGCTCGCGTGTCGTTCGTCGGAGGATCGGGTTGCTACGCCTGTCGGTTCTGGATCAGTCGATCGCCGCCGCCGGAAGGCCGCACGGCCAGGCGATCCGGGATACCGTCGCGCTCGCCTCGCATTGCGAGGCGCTTGGCTATCGCCGCTTCTGGGTGTCGGAGCACCACAACCATCCGAGTATCCTCGGCACCGCGCCGGAAATCCTGATCGCCGCGCTGGCGATGAAGACGGAACGAATCCGGATCGGCAGCGCAGGCGTGATGCTTCCGCACTATTCCGCGCTCAAGGTCGCCGAGCAGTTCCGGGTTCTGGATGCGCTGGCGCCGGGACGAATCGATCTCGGGCTGGGGCGCGCGCCCGGTTCGGACGGGCTCACCGCCTACGCGCTGCATCCGATGGCCAACGAACGGCCGCAGCAGTTTCCGGCCGACGTGCGCGACATCCTCGCCTGGATATCGGGCGAGCCGCTGGCGGAGGGGCACACCTTCGCCCAGATCCGCGCCTATCCGGCGGGCGATACGGTGCCGGAGGTGTGGATGCTGGGAAGCTCCAACTACGGCGCCCAGGTCGCCGCCCATTTCGGGCTGCCCTATTGCTTCGCGTGGTTCTTCACCGACGGCCAGGGGGCGGCGGAAGCACTTCGCATGTACCGGGACGGCTACCAGCCGAGCGAGCGCCACCCGGAGGCGATCGGCGGGCTCTGCGTCTGGGCGCTCGCGGCGGACAGCGACGAAGAGGCGCAGTACCACTATACGCCCCGGGCTCGGTGGCAGTTGCTGCGCCGCCAGGGTCTCTACACGGCGCTGGAGACGCCCGAGGACGCCGCCGCCCACCCCTATACGGACGCCGAGAAGGCCGTTCTCGACCGATTCCGGAAGCAGGCCTTCGTCGGCACGCCCGACCGGGTGGCCGAACGGGTCGAAGCGCTTGCGGGCGAGCTCGACGTCCAGGAAATCGCCGTCGTCACATGGACCCACGACGAGGAGGTGAGGCGGAAGAGCTACGCCCTCCTCGCGGATGCCTTCGGGCTGGGATAAAAGACGGCTAACGGCTCACGCCACCCATTCGCTGACCGGGGCGCGGGCTTCCTCCAGCGGCTGGCAGATTACGTCGACCAGGCCAGGCCCGTCATGCGCCAGCGCCGCTTCGAGGGCGGTCGCGAGGTCGTCCGGTTCGGCCACCGTCCATGACCGCACACCGTAGGCTTCGGCGATCCGCGCATGGTCGCTGCGCGAGAAATCGACCGCGTGGTAACGCCCGCCGTAACCGGTCTTCTGGCCGGCCTTGATCCAGCCGAAGGACGAATTCGACGCGACCACGAAGGTGATCGGCAGGCCGAGGCGAACCACCGTCTCCAGCTCGCCGCTTGTGAAGGCGAAGCTGCCGTCGCCCATGACCGCAACGCACTTGGCGTCGGGCCGCGCGAACTGCGCGCCGACGGCCGCGGACATGGCGTAGCCGAGCGCGCCGTGCGCCCGGTTGGAGACGAATCGCCGCCCCGCCTTCTCCAACACCAGATAGGCCGACAGGTAGGGGCACGGCGTTCCCGGATCGGCGATGACCACGGCGTCCTCGGGCAACGCGCGCTGCAATTCCGCGACGAGGCGTTCGGGCTTTATCGGCGTCCCGCCGGATTGCGCAAGCGCGTTGAACGCGGCGAACTTCCTCGCCTTTTGCGACGCCACGAAGGCGGGGTCGATCCGTCCCGGCGCGGCCCCGTCGAGCGCGTCGCCGAGCGCTTCGAGCGCGAGACGGGCGTCGCCCTCGATCGCGGCCTCTGTCGGATAGTTGGCGCCGAGCACACGCGCGTCGATATCCATGTGGACAACCCGCGCCGCGCCGGGAGCGGGGAAACGCCAGCGCTCGGTGGTGACCGAGCCCGCCCGGCAACCGACGAAGATCACCATGTCCGCCGCTTCGACCACGGCTCGCGTTTCCGGCGTGCCGCCGTTGCTGCCCACCACCCCGACCGCGAGTTCGTGGGTCTCTGCGACGGTCCCCTTGCCGCTGACGGTGGTCGCGACCGGCGCGCCGATCCGCTCCGCGAGCCCGATGAGCGCAGCCTCGCCGCCCGCGGTCATCACCCCGCCGCCGCAGATGAAGAGCGGCGCGGAAGCGCTCGCGATCGCGTCCGCCGCGGCCTGCACGGAATCGGGATCGGGCGCCGCCCGCCGGGCGATCGCGGGACCCACCCGGACATCGTCTTCTTCCACGGTACCGCGCTGGACGTCGAAAGGAAGGCCTATATGCGTCGCGCCGGGCCGCCCCGCGGTCATCGCGGAGAAAGCGGCGCGCATCGTGCGCGGTATGTCGACCGCGCGGTCGATCACCGCGTTCCACTTGGTCGCCGGCCGGAACAGCGCCTCCTGGTCGATCTCGGTCAGGGTGAACCGGCCGCGCGAGGAGACCGATATGTCGGAGGTAATCGCGAGCAGCGGCACCGAGGACTCGTTGGCCTCGACGACGCCGGGGAGGATGTAGGTCGCGCCGCCCCCGGACGGGCCTTCGCAGACCCCGACCCGGCCGCTCAGACGCGCATAGGCGTCCGCCATATAGGCGGCGGAACGCTCGTCCCGGGTGAGCACATGGGTAATCCCGTGGTCGAGTCTGGCGAGCGCATCGTAGAGCGGCAGGCTGGTATCGCCGCAGAGCCCGAACACGACCTCGACGCCGTATCCTTGCAAAATGCGGACGACCGCCTCGGCACCGGTGAGCGCATTGCCGCGCTCAGCGCTCATTGGCCATCCAGACCGCCTCAACCTCGGCGACGCTCGCGAGCTCGCCGAAATAGCGATCGATGTTGCGGAGCGTCGCCTCGTGGTCGTCCCGGGAGTAGGTCGCCGTCCCGTCGGTTGCGAACACGACGTAGTAGTCGTGCATGAACGCATCGCGCGCCGTGGTCTCGACGCAGACATTGGTTGCGACCCCGGTGAACACCGCCGTCCTTATGCCGTGGGCGCGCAGGATGGTGTCGAGATCGGTATTCCGGAAGGCGTTGAAGCGGTGCTTGCTGACGACGGGATCGCGGGGTCCGGGACGCACGTCTCCGTAGAAATCCCCCTCCCACGAATCGGCCTTGCACACGTCGCGGCGGGTGTAGCTCCCCTCGCGCTTCCGCGATGCCTGCTCCAGCCAAGTATCGGAGAGGTAGAAGTTGTGCTCGGACGAATAGACGTTGCGCACGAAGACGACCAGCACGCCGGCGGCCCGCGCGGCCGAGATCAGCGGCGGCAGCCGGTCGGCCATCGCCTGCACGTCGGCGAGGTCGAACCCCTCCTGGTCCATCATCCCGCCCGGCGCGCAGAAATCGTTCTGCACGTCGATCACGATCAGCGCGGTGTGACCGGGCTCGACCTTGTTCGCAAGCCCGTGGAGCGGCGCGACATGGGAAATTTTCGAAGCAACCGCGAAATCGTCGGTTCCGGACGCCATGGCGTTCCTCCCGTGGCCGGCATGATCCAATATGGACGCAGCATGACAGGGAGATACCCCCATGGCCAAGCCGCGAATAGCCCATCTCGCCGGCCCCAACGCGACGATTCAGAACACCCCGCCGCTGGTCACCTCGAACAAGGCGCGCCGGCTTCACGGCCTGCCGCTTCTCACCGACGGGGACGGCGCACCGGCCCGCTTCGATGCACTGCGGACCCAGCGCCTGGCCGCGCCGGCGACACTCTATGTCGAGCAGTTTTCCGCCCATCCGCTGGAACGCGACGCGGCCGGGCTCTACGCCCCGCCGGACGGCTATATCGACGCCGACGGTGAGTTTCACGAGAAGCGCGGGAGCCCGGACGACAAGCCGGTCTACCGGATCGAGCTCTCGCCCGAGGACGGACTCTATCCCCTTCCCTACATGGCGCGCCAGGCTGACGGAAGCGCCTGGGAAGACGACACCGCCCATCCCGGCGCGCCCGCTGCGCAGAGCCGGCAGGCCTATTTCCCCGACGGGTCGCGGCTGTTCGAGGAGGTCGACCGGCTGGGCGTCTCGATGACCGGCCATGGCAGCATGATCTCATCGCTCGCCGAAATCGATTTCCATCGCATCGTCCCGTCGGGCGGCTACACCAAGGGGCTGTCGGAGGAGGAGCGCACCGATATCGGCGAGGGGCGCATTCCCCCGGAGGTCCTGGGGCGCGACTTCTTTCCTTACCGGCCACCCCATCTTGCCTCCGCCCCGCCGCGCCCGGCGCTCGCCGAGATCGCCAACCGGGTGCAGCGGATCCTGTCGAGCGGCGACTATATCGGCGCGATCTGGAGCCAGGGCAGCCCGCGAATCGAGGAGACGATCTACTGGCTGCAGCTCTTGCTCGACACGACGCTGCCGGTCTGCGGCAACGCGGCGCAGCGGACGATGGGCGAGATCTCCAACGACGGGCCCAAGAACCTGCACGATTCGGTCCAGTACCTGACCTCGCGCGTCTGGGCCGACGCGGACGGGCGCAACCGGGCCGGCATGGTGCTGATCCAGGAACAGCAGATCTTCTCGGCCCGAGACGTGCAGAAGGGCGACGCGCGTCCGGGCGGCTACATCACCACCGGCGGGCACGGCGGAATCCTCGGGGGCCTCCCGCACGACGCGCCGCCGCTGCTGACCTACCTGCCGAGCGTGCGCCACAGCCACGATTCGGCGGTCAACATTTCACGCCTGCCGGACGAGGTGGAAGGCTCGCTCCTTCGGAACTCGAGAAGGGAAGCCGTCGCCGTCCCGGTCAAGGACGAGTCGGGCGGCTTGCACGGCGAGGCCGTCCCCAAGGTCTCGATCGTCAAGGACGGGAACTACCACGCGGACAGCGCGGACCCGGACCTGGAGCGAGAAGCCGACCTCAACGCCGCGATCGCGGACCACCTCGCGAATGCGCCGCTCGCAGGTTTCGTCGTCGAAGGGCAATCGCCCTATGGCAGCATGACCGCGCCGGACCGCCACCGCCTGATGCAGCGCGCGGCGTTCAGCGGCCTGCCGGTCGCCCGCGTCGGGCGCGGCAACAACGACGGGTTCACCGCCGGCACCGACACCTTCATCGGCGGCGGCAACCTCACCGCGACCAAGGCGCGGCTGTTGCTGATGGCCTGCATGATGAAATTCGGCGCGATGCCCGCGGCGGCCGATCCCGACGCCCCGACATCAGGCGAGCGCGACGCTCTTGCGGCGAAGGTCGCGAAATATCAGGAGGTCTTCAGCACCCACTGAAGCGGCGCTACTCCGCCGCCATTGCCCCGCGTTCGGCGAGCGGACCGAAGCCGGCGCTCCTGGTCCCCAGATCCGCGATCCGCGGCAGCACCTCTTTCGCGAGCAGGGTCATGCTCTTGGCGGTGGTCTTGTAGTCCATGTCGCCCGAATGAAGCATCGCGATCAGATGGCCGAACCCGCCCACCTTTTCGTAGAGCGAGCGGATCTGTTCGACCACGGAATCGGGGGTGCCGTAGATCGCCACGTGGTTCTCGCGGAAATAGGACATGCCTTTCGTGCGGATCGCATCGGTTCGCCCGCCCGAGTACCGGCCGCTCAGGAAGTCCGCATAGAGAGACCGGCTGTTGTATCCGGGCGGCGCGCGGAACTGCGGCTCGGACTTGTTGTGGGTGACGTACCAGAACACCCCTTCGATGACCTTCTCGGCCTCCGCCTCGGTCTCGCCGACCGCCACCAGCGGCATGAAGGCGAACTGGTCGTCGGCGGGGTCGGGCAGACCTTCGTCGCGGCAATATTGCCTGACTCCTTTGAACATCTTCGCGAGCCCGTCGACCGGGGTAAGGAACATCGCGAAGTTGTGCCCGCGCTCGACCGTCTTGCAGGCGTGGCTCAGGTCGCTGCCGCCGGTGGTCCAGACAGGCGGGTGCGGCTGCTGGTAGGGGCGCGGCCAGACATTGACCTGGCGCTTGTGAATCCACTTGCCCTCGTAGTTGAACGGACCGTCATGACTGGTCCAGGCACGAATACAGAGGTCGATGGTCTCCCACAGCCGTTCCTGGGTCTCGGTCGGGTTGGCGTTCGACGCGAACAGCTCGTAGGGAACGCCGCGCACGAACCCGCAATCGAGCCTTCCATAGGAGATGTTGTCGATCATCGCCATCTCTTCGGCGCAGCGGATCGGATCGGCGAGATTGGCCGCCGGGTTGCCGAGGATGCAGAGCCGCGCGTTCCGGGTCTGCCGGGCGAGTATGGCGAGGGAGACGGGACCGGCCGCGTTGAGGCAGGTCGCGGTCTGGTGGTGCTCGTTGATCATGCAGTGGAGGCCGAGCTCGTCCGCCAGCAAATACTGGTCGAGATACATGTTGTAGAGATCGGCCCCGATCTTCGGGTCGTAATGCCTGCTGGGCAGGCTGAGGCGCATCGAGGAGAAGGAATCGTCGGGCGGCAGGTGCGGCCACGGGAATTCGGTGAAGTGGTAGAGTTCCATGACGCTCCCTAACTCTTCCCGCCGTTCAGGAATGAGGACACCGCGCTCATCGTCGCGTCCGGCTGCTCGATATGCGGATAATGGCCGGCCCCGGCGATGCTGACAAACCGGGAATCCGGTATCCGCTCCGCATAGGCACGGCCGTATTCGGGCCGGACGAAGCGGTCTTCCTCGCCCCACAGGACAAGCGTCGGGACGGAAATGCGGTGCAGGCGCCGCTTCAACGCCGGATTGTGGAAATAGGGATCCCAGCACAGCCTTGCCGTGGTCTCCCGGTGGCGGGCGACCTGCATCGCTTCGTCCTCGGTGAGCCCGGTCATGTCGTCCAGCGGGTCGCGGCGGGGATCGGCGAACTTGACGGCCTTTACCTTGTCGAAGGTCAGGAAGTAGATGTCCTCGATGTCGCGGTCGTAAGCGCCGCCGAACTTCGCGCCGAGGGCATCGATCAGGACCAGCTTCGAAAGCCGCTCGCAGCTCTTGGTCGCCATTTCGGCCGCGATCCATCCGCCGAGCGAACAACCGACCAGCGCGATGTCGCGGAGATCGTAATTCTCGATCAGGTCGAGATAGATATAGGCGACATCGTCGATGGTGCGCACGCTATCGGGCAACGGCGACCCCCCGTAGCCGGGCGCCCATGGCAGGAACACTTCGCGGGATTCGGCCAGCCGGTCGACGAGATCGAGCCCGGATTCGTAGACCTCGGCGCTTTGCAGCAGGACCAGCGGCGGGCCGCTGCCGAACCGCTCCACCTCGATCCGCGCTCCGGGCAGTTCGATCGTTTCCCGGTGCCTCTCCATCTCCGCTCCAGTCCGCGAATACAACGCCGCGCCGGGCGGTTAGTATCGCCGCGGGGCCAGCCGGGCAAGCCGCCGACGCGGCGTAGAGGAGAGAGCAGATGAAGATCGACGTTTTCAACCACATCATGGCCGCCGACGCGCTGGAAAAGATGGCCGCCCTCGTCCCACCGCATTTCGTCAGAATCCTGAGCGGAATTCCCACCATGCTCGACGTGGATGCCCGGCTTCGCCACATCGAGCCGTTCGACGACTACCGCCAGGTGCTGTCCGCGTCGAACCCGGTGATCGACGACTGGGTGGGGCCGGAAGATACGCCCGCGCTCGCGCGCGCGATCAACGAGGGCATGGCGGACATCCATGCCGCCCACCCGGACCGGTTTCCGGGCTGGATCGCGACGCTCCCGATGAACAACCCGGACGAAGCGCTGAAGGAGATCGATCGCGCGGTGCGTGATGGCGGTGCCTGCGGGATCCAGATCTACTCGAATGTCAGAGGCAAACCGCTCGACCTGCCCGAGTTCCAACCGATCTTCGCGCGCATGGCCGAGCTCGACAAACCGATCTGGCTGCACCCGATCCGGCCCATGACCCATCCCGACTACGCCACCGAGGAGACCTCGCAGTTCGACATCTGGTGGGCTTTGGGATGGGCCTACGAGACCTCGGCCGCGATGGCCCGGATCGTGTTCTCCGGCGTCTTCGAGCGGCATCCCGACCTCAAGATCGTCGCCCATCACTGGGGCGCCTATATCCCGCACGCGGACGGCCGCATGGAACCGAGCTGGAGCGACGGGGTGATGATCGCCGGCAAGGAGCGGCCGCTGTGGAAGGGAGAGCGCTCGCTGCGCGACAGCTTCAAGCTGTTCTACGGCGACACGGCGATGTTTGGCGGCCAGGCGGCGAGCCAGTGCGGCCTCGCCTTCTTCGGCGCCGAGCACTCGGTGTTTGCGACGGACTACCCGTTCGACAAGGAAGCGGGAATGATCAACCTCAAGGGCACCATCGACGTGATCGAGTCGCTCGATTGCGGCGACGAGGACCGCCGCCAGATCTACGAGCTCGGCCCGCGCATGCTGCTCGGAGAGGGCGGCTAGGCGGCGGCGAAAATCGACTCCCGGTAGGACGCATCGCGTGGCCGTCATGGGCACTGGAGGCATGTCGCATCAACTGCACGGTGAGCGGTTTGGGCATTTGAACTCCGACTTCGACAATTGGTTCCTGGACAAAATTGAATCGGACCCGCAGGCACTTTGCGACATGACCCATTTTGATTTGATGGAGCAGGCGGGTGCCGAAGCGGTCGAGCTCATCATGTGGCTCACCATGCGTGGTGCCATGACCCCCGATGTCCAACGGATTCATCGCAATTACTACGCTCCGATGACTACCGGCATGGGTCTGATCACCATGCAGGACGCCGCCTAGCTTTTTTCTAAACTTGCGTTCCTACCGCGCGCCACGAGCGCGCGCCGGGCAGAGAGGTAACCACTATGCACGTTCAAGTAGCAATCGTTGGGGCTGGCCCTTCGGGATCCCTATTGGCTTGGATCCTTCGTCTCCGCGGCATTGAGAGTATCGTCCTCGAGGCAAGAAGCCGCGAATATGTGGAGCAGCGAATTCGTGCGGGCGTTTTAGAGCAGGGCACCGTCGATATGCTGATCAAGGCCGGTCTTGGCGACCGGTTGAAGAAAGAGCACATGTACCACCGCGGCGTCTGCATCGGCTATCAGAACCAGCATTACATGCTCGACTTTGAAGAGCTGATCGGCCGTGGTGTTACGGTTTATGGTCAGCAGGAAATCACGCGCGATTTGCTCGGAGCGCTCGCTAAGGAAAATCACAATGTCATTTATGAAGCGCCCGTTGTTGCGATCGAGGACATCGACAGCGATCGGCCGACGGTTCGCTATGAACACAACGGCCAGACTCACGAGTTGACGGCCGACATCATTGCCGGTTGTGACGGCTTCCATGGGGCATCTCGGAAGGCCATGCCGGTCGACATCCTAAAGACCTATGAAACGGTGTATCCCTTCGGCTGGCTGGGCGTCTTGGCTGAGGCCCCCCCGTCAAATGAGGTTGCACTTTTTTCCCACCACGAGACCGGCTTCGCCCTGTTGAGCATGAGATCGCCTACGATCGGCCGTTTATATCTCCAATGCGCGCCAGATGAAGAATCATCGGAATGGTCCGACGACCGGATATGGGCTGAGTTGGAAACACGGTTGGGGGCGCCCGGATGGACGCTCGAACGTGGGCCGATACTTCAAAAGGAGGTCACGGCGTTGCGGAGCTTCTTCTCCGAACCAATGCAACATGGGCGCCTGTTTTTAGCCGGGGATGCAGCACATGTGGTCCCCCCCACGGGTGCAAAGGGTTTGAACTCGGCCGTTGCAGATGTCAGCGTGCTTTCGGCAGCGTTGATCGACCATTTCACGAAGAGCGATGAGTCGCTGCTTCGGCAATACTCGGACATTGCCCTGGAACGAAACTGGCAGGTCCAAAGATTCTCTTGGTCAAACACCGCGATGTATCACATCTATCCGGATCGCGCCCCATTTGATGCCCGTATGCACGAGGCACGGCTTCGGTATCTGATCAGTGATAGATCGCCGCAAATTGTCTATGCCGAAAACCATACAGGGCTCCCGATCAGTCACTGGCCGGAGATCTAGAGCAACAAACCCGGGCACGGCAACGAACAGACCACTAGTGTCCTGTCAATGATCGAGTGTCGTGTAGAGGCGTTTGAGCTTTACCCGAGCATCGTCGGTGGTGAACTGCCAGTCGACTTTTGCCCGGATGCGGTCGCGGGCGGCCTGCCAAACGGCGACCTCCCGGCGTAGAACCTCGATGCAGTCGATGCGCCGGTTCAGGCATTGTCGGATCATGACGTTGAGCTCGACCTCGGCCACGTTCAACCAACTGCCGTGCTTGGGGGTGTAAACGAACGCGAAGCGGTCCCACAACGCCTTGGCCTGTGCCGGCGGGTAGGCTTCGTAGAGCGCGCCGGGTCGATGGGTGCTGAGGTTGTCCATCACCAGGGTGATCCTGGTGGCGTCCTGGTAGCGGGCGGCGATGTCGGCCAGGAACGTCGCCCAGTCGATCTTGGTCTTGCGCTCCGTCACCTTGGTCATGCGCTTGCCGGCCAAGGGCTCCGCGGCGATGAATACGTTGCACGTCCCGCAACGCGCGTACTCATAGTCGCGGCGCGCCGGTCGTCCGGGACGCTCGGGGATCGGCACGCGCGTCTCGTGGATCAACTGCCGCGGCGACTCGTCCATGCAGACCACGGGGAAGGCCGCGTCGTACGGGCGTCGATAGACATCGAGAACCTTCTCCATGGCAGCGGCGAAATCGGCGTTGCCTTGCGGGGGAATCACCCACCCGACACGCCGCCACGGCTTGTGTTGGTTTTTTTTAGGACCCGTCGCACCGTCTCGTGCGACACGGCGTCGATGTAGCCGAGTTCCACGGCGCGGTCGGCCAGCAGCCGCAACGACCATTGCGCGCGACCCTCGGGCGGCGCGCCGCAACTCAAGGCCACCAGGCGCGCCTCGAACTCGCCGTCGGCCTTGCGCACGTAGCTGGGCCGACGTCCCTGACGACCGCCCAGCGCCACCTCGATCCCGTCTTCCACGAAGCGCTTCTTGACCCGATCCACCTTGCGCAGGCTGATGCGCAGAATCTCCGCGATGGCTTCCCCGGTCGCCCGGCGCTCGTTGAACGCGCCCTCGTCGCAGTTGAGCAGGATCAACGCGTTGATCACCTTCTGCGACCGGTGCGAGCCCTTGACCGTGATACCCGACAGCTCGTCTCGCTCCGCCTTCTCCAATGTCACCACGTAGCGCTTCATGCTCCAACCCTCATCTTGAGAGAACGAGGAGCTTAGCACGAATTAAACGACATAATACGGTTGACATGACACTAGGGTAAATGCTCGCCCCTAGAGCCTGTTAGGCCAAATTCACGTCGTCGCACCATCTTCCGCCGCGGTCATCTTCTCCACGATCGCGCGCATCGCGAGAGTCGGTTCGTCGCTCGGGATGGTGTGCATGGGGATGTCGGGATAGCGGTCCAGCGCCTCCTGCTGGTGCTCGATCGCCCAGACGTCTTCCTCGATCACGTTGTTGAGGAAGTTCCATGAATCCGAGGACGGCGGCGTTTCGTGGGCGACCGACTGGAAGTAGTGGGTGCTGGTTTCGGTCTCGGGTGTGACGAAGTGATGCGGCCGGATCGCCCAGCGTCCCCCGCCCGCCGGCAGATCGCTCTCGGGCCCGCCGGTACCGGTCTCGGCAACGCCGGTATGGATGCGCCAGAAGCTCGGGCCGCGGAACTCGACGACATGCCAGCGGTCGATATTACCCGCCGCGTTGGACAGCCGCCGGTAGCCCGCGGGGGCCGGGATATCGTGGCTGTGACGCTGGAAATCGTAGCCGAAGCCGTTCACTTCGAGCGTCATCCGGGCATCGCCCATGTCCTCGTTGCCGCCGCCGGACGGGATATGAAGGAAAGCGACGTGCAACAGATCGGCGAGGTTGTCGTTGAGCAGCAGGTAGTTCGCCTCGGCGCGGCGATAGAGGTCCGACCGGTGCCAGCCGGGCCGCTCCAGCCAGCCGCAATCGGGCAGCAGCGCCTTGTCGGCGCGCCCGGGCGCACCGGTCCAGACGAATACGAGCCCCGCGCGTTCCTCGACCGGATAGGCGCGGATGCGGATCTTGCCGGGATCATCCTGGCCGGGGACGTGAACGCAGGCGCCGGTGCCGTCATAGGCCAGCCCGTGATAGGGGCAGACCAGGCGCCCGCCATCGGCGATCCGGCCGAGCGACAACGGCATCGAGCGATGCGCGCAGCGGTCCTCCAGCGCGGCGACCGCGCCGTCCGGTTGGCGGTAGAGCACCAGGCGCTCCCCGATCACCGTGCGCGAGAGGGGCTGGCGCTGCCCGACTTCTTCGGACCATGCGGCGGCGTACCAGTTGTTTCGGACGAACATCGTTCCCTCGGTCAGACAGGCTCGGAGACCGTGTAGCGCCTCAGCAGCCGGTCTTCCTCGGCGGGGAAGTCGTTGCGCGCGTGGTTGACCGTCCGGTTGTCCCAGATCACCAGGTCGCCGGGGGTCCAAGCATGGGCGTAGACGAACTCGGGCTTTTCGATATGGTCGAACAGCGGCAACAGGATCGCCTCGGAGTCCTTTCTGTCCATGCCGACCACGGTCTGGGTCATCAGCCGGCTGAGATAGAGCGCCTTGCGTCCGGTATCGGGGTGGATCTTCACCAGCGAGTGCACGGCGCGGTTGAGATCGTCGCGGCTGTCGTCGTTGAGGTCCCGGGTCACCAGATCGTAGCGATAGGCGTGGTTCGCCTTGAGCCCTTCGAGACGGCTTTGCTCCTCCTCGGGGAGCGCGTCATAGGCGTTGGCGAGGTTGGCGAACAGGGTCTCGCCGCCGCGCGAGGGGATCTTGATCGCAAACAGCGTGGTCGCGCGGTAGGGCACGTCGCGGTGCGCGCCGTCGGAGTGGAAATGCATCTCGCCGTCGGGCAGCGAGCCGATCTGCTTGCCGTCCTTGCGGATGTTGGTGACCAGCATCACGCCGCGCTTCTTGTTGGTGTTGTCGAGCTGGTAGGAGGGCGGGCGGAAACCGGCATCGACCCGGCCGAAGAAACCGGCAAAGCGGGCCTGGTCCTGCGCCGAGACCATCTGGCCGGGGAAGCAGAGCACCGCGTTGTCGACGAAGACCTTGCGCAGCCCGGCGATGGCCTCCTCGTCGAGCTCCTCGCGCAGATCGAGTCCGGTGACGCGCGCGCCGACGGCCGGGCTGAGCTTTTCGACATGGAAATCGGGCATGGGTCGGATCCGGTTCAAGCTCGCGTTGATCGCCGTCAGTATAGGACCCGGAAGGTCACTCTGTCAGGGATCAAACAGCCAGATCGACCTATGCGCGGCCGAGCAGGGTACCGGGCGCGGCGCCGGTGTGCTCGCCCTCTGCAAACACCGTTTCGCCGTTGACAAAGACCCGGTCGACACCCGTCGCATAGCTGTGGGGATCCTGGTAGGTCGCGGTCTCGGCGACGGTCTCGGGGTCGAACACCGTCACGTCGGCGGCGAACCCCTCGTGCAACAACCCGCGCCCCGCAATCCCGAGCGACCGGGCCGACGCGCCGGTCATCTTGTGGATCGCGGTCTCGATGGAGAGCAGGCCGAGCTCACGCACATAGAGGCCGAGAATGCGGGCGAAGGTGCCGTAGAATCGGGGGTGCGGCTTCCCCTGCCCCGTGATGCCGTAGGGCGCGACCGCGTTGCCGTCGGAGCCCACCATCACCTTGGGCGAGGCAATCAGCGTCCGGATGTCTTCCTCGGAAATCGAGGAGACGAGGACCCGGGTCTGGCCGCGATCGGCAACGAGATAGTCGAGCGCCGCCTCGAACGGATCGATCCCCTGCTCGACCGCGATGTCGTGGACGGTCCGTCCCGCGTAATGCGGCTGGTCGGGGGAAATCGAGATCCGCACGGCATCCCATGACGGAATACGGCCGAAATTGTTGAGCCCCGCCGCGTCGACCTCGGCGCGAACCCGGGCGCGAACGTCCGCGCTGCCGAGCCGTTCGAGCATCGAATCGATCCCGCCCTGCTGAAGCCAGCTCGGGAACAGGTTGCGCAGCGGGTTGCTCGCGGCCTCGTATGGGTATTGGTCGCAGTCGATGGCGGCGCCCTTCCGGCGCGCCTCCTCCAGCCGTTCAAGCAGGCGTTCCGCTCCGCCCCAGTTGTCCATGCCGGACAGCTTGATGTGGACGATCTGGACGTGAACGCCGGTCTGGCTGGCGAACTCGATGGCTTCCTCGACGGAATCGAAGACCGAGTCGGACTCGTCGCGAAGATGGGTGAAGTAGCGCGCGCCGTGGCGTTTCAGCACCCGGCCGAGGGCCACCAGCTCCTCTCCCTCGGCATAGGAGCCGGGCGCCGTGAACAGTCCGGACGACATGCCGAGCGCGCCGGCGGCGAGCGCTTCTTCGAGCAACAACGTCATCTCGCCGAGTTCGTGGGGCTCGGGCGGGCGGTCCTCCATCCCCATCGTCATCAGACGGAGCGTGTTGTGCCCGACCAGCATCACCCGGTTGACCGAGGTCGCGGGATAGGTCCGCACGTAGTCGGCAAATCCGGTCTCGACGAAATCGAGCCACGGAGCGCTCGGGCTCAGGTACTGCTTGAGGGCTTCGGCCTTGCCGGGCAGCGCAGGCGCGCAGGAATAGCCGCAATGGCCGATGACTTCCGTCGTCACCCCTTGGCGCACCTTGCTTTCCGACAGCGGCATCAGCGGCAGCGTCCAGTCGGAATGGGTCTTGATGTCGATGAAGCCGGGCGCGACGACCTTGCCCGCGGCGTCGACAACCGCTGCGCCGCCGGCGGTCAGGTCGTCTCCGATGGCCCTGATGCGGCCGCGTTCGAGCGCGACATCGGTAACCTGTCCGGGCGCGCCAGTACCGTCGACCACGGTGCCGCCGCGGATGATGACGGCCTCAGTCATCGTCGAGGCGCATCAGCCGCCTTGCGTTGCCGCCGAAAAGCTTTTTCCGGTCCTCTTCCGAGAGGCCGAGATCCTCGACCGACTGGAAGGTCTCGCGCACCGGCGCGAACGGACAGTCGGTCGAGAACACCGCGTGGTCGATCCCGAAGAATTCGAGCCCGCACTTGATGCCGAGATTGGAGCCGAACATCGCGGTGTCGCCGTAGAACATCCTGAAATAGTCGAGATGCGGTTTCTCCAGCGAGGACAGGACCTCCGAATGGTCCTCGTCGGTGGTGCGCTGGCCGAGCACCGCCATGCCGGGTCCGACGCGGCCGTCGAAGAACGGAATCATGCCGCCCATGTGATGGGTGATGATCTTGATCCCGGGATGGCGGTCGAACAGCCCGGAGAATACCAGCCGCGCCATTGCGACCGAGGTCTCGTAGGGCCAGCCGAAACACCACCACATCTCGAAACGAGAGCGTTCTTCGGCCTTGTAGTCGGATATGTCCGCGCCGCGCGCCGGGTGCATCCAGATCGGCAGATCGTAGTCCGCCATGGCGTCGAACAATGGCTGGAACTCCGGCTCGTCGAGCGGCCTTCCAGCGACGTTCGTGAAGATCTGGATGCCGCGCGCGCCGAGGTCGCGGATCGAGCGGTGCAACTCGTCCATCGCCGAGTCCATGTCGTGCATCGCGAGCGCGGCGATAAAGGTGACGAAGCGGTCGGGATGCCGGCGCACCAGCTCGGCCATCGCGTCGTTGGCGATTCGCGCCAACTCGGCCCCGGTCGCCGGGTCGGTGACGTCCTCGAGCGGCGGATTTGGGAGCGAGATCACCTGGCCGTACTCGCCGAACTCGTCCATCAGCCGGAAGCGGATGTCGAGGTCGTGGATCATCTTCACCTGTTGCATCCGTTTGCCGATGTTCTCGAGCCTGGGCGCGGCCTTCGACATTTGGCGGAAGAAATCGCCAGGGAAGATGTGGGTGTAGATGTCGATCGTCATCGGCGGCCTTTCCGGCGCTTAGCGCGCGACGGTTGCGAGGTTGCTGGGCTTGGCGGGGTCGAGAACGACCTTTCCGTCGTCGCGGACCTGCTTTCGGATCTCCTCCCACTCGTCGTGCAGGATCCGGTTGCTGCCGCGGAAATGCGGCATCACGTAGCGCGCGAACATGTCGAGCGTACGCCGGTATTTCTCGTGGTCGGTCCATTCGTGAGTGGTCAGCATCACCCCGCCGAAGCCGCCCGTTTCCTCCTGCTTCCGCTCGATCCAGGCGATCATGTCGTCGGGCGTGCCCACCACGAAGTCGCGACGCTCGACGCAGGATTCCGGGGTGAAGTCGGCAAAGGGCTGGCCCGGGTATTCCTCATAGGCCGGCTTGAGACCGATGGCGGAAAAATATTCGGCCTCGGACATGATTCCTTCTGCCGCCTCGTCCCAAGCCCGGTCGCGGGTCTCGGCGAGGTGGATCGCGGTGGCGAGACGCCAGTTGCCGCGGTCGGCGGTCCGGCCCGCGGCGGCGGCGGCGGCTTCCACCTGGGCCCATTGCGAGCCGGGATCGCCGTAATGGGCCGCGAGATTCTTGCCGACGGGCTGGAGCAGCATCATGTCGTGCCGCCCCACGAGCTCCAGGTTGGCGGGCGTACCGGACGAGGCGATGGCAAGGGGCAGGCGGGGCTGCTGATAGGACAGGAGTTGCAGCCGCAGGTCTTCGAAAGACCAGAACTCGCCCCTGTGGCTGATCGGATCGGTCGATTCCAGCAAGCGCACGATGACGTCGATCGCCTCGCGCATCATCGGGTAGAGCCGGTCGTCGGTGATCGAGAAGAGCTTCTTGTCCGTCGCGAGATTGCAGGGCCCGATACCGAGGATTGCGCGCCCGCGGGTCAGGTGGTCGAGAAACGCCATCCGCTCGGCGACGTGGAACGGGTGGTGGAAGGGCAGACTGATCACCGAGGTGCCGAGACGGATGCGGTGCGCCTTCGCGGCCGCCATCGCCAGCGCCATTTCGGGGGCCGGCATGGTCTCCCATCCGCCCGAATGGTGCTCGCCGATGAAGAACTCGTCGTAGTCGAGCGTATCGGCGAGATGAATCAGCTCGATGTCACGCTCGAAAGCGAGCGTGGGATTCTCCCGCGGATGGTGGACGGGCATCATGAAAAACGAGAACTTCATCGTGCGCGGCCTCGACTGGTCGGGATAGGGGTCATCCTCGCGATTGCACCGGGGCGGCGCAACGATTTTCCCGGATCCGCGGACGCCGGCGCGTGGCGAATGGCGGATCGGCAGCGTATTGTGCCCCTCCGCCGCCGCTTCCCGATAGACCCTACAGGACCGTCATGGCGACGTTGGATGGCGCATTGCGCCGGGATGCAAGGGTGATCGCGCTGGTCTGCGTCCCCCACATGATGAGCCATGCCTATTTCCTGGTCCTGCCGACGCTGTTTCCGCTGCTGAAGGTCGCGCTCGACCTCAGCTATACCGACCTCGGACTGGCGCTGACGGCCTTCGGGCTCGCCGCCGGGTTCGGCCAGTTGCCGGTCGGCTTCCTGGTCGACTGGCTTGGTGGACGACCGCTGCTGATCCTCGGCATGGCCGTCCAGGGCACCGCCATTGCCTTGATCGGGGCGGCCGACGCCTATTGGCAGATCCTTGCCCTCATGGGCATCGCCGGGCTCGCGCATACGGTCTACCACCCCGCCGACTACGCCATTCTGACCGCGACGGTGGATCCTCGCCGGATGGGGCGAGCCTATGGCATCCACGCCTTCACCGGCAATCTCGGCTTCGCGATCGCGCCGGTTTTCATGGTGACGGTCTCGACGCTCTGGCACTGGCGCGCGGCGTTCGTGGCCATCGGCGCGATCGGCATCGTCGTCGCCGTGGTTCTTTTCTTTTACGGAGACCTGCTGCGCCAGGACAGGCGGCGCGGCACCTCCGGCGAGCAGGCGGCGCCAATGGGGACGAAAGCGGGGCTGCGCTTCCTGATGAGCGCCCCGATCCTGATGTGCTTTGCCTTCTTCGTGCTCCAGATGGCGGGGTCGGGCGGCCTCCGCTCCTTCACCGTCGCCGCGCTGGACCAGCTCTTTTCGATCCCGCTCGCGGTCGTCAATATCGCACTCTTCGGTCTCCTGGTCGGAAGCGCGGTCGGAACGCTGGTGGGGGCGGATTACGCCGACCGAAGGGGCCCCCGGATCGGCACCGCGGTGATGACACTCGGCCCGGCGGCGCTGTTGATCGTGTTGGTGGGCGCGGTACCGATGCCGCTGGTCCTGCTCACGGCGGTATTGGCCGCGGTCGGCTTCGCGCTCGGATTCCTGTTGCCCTCGCGCGACCTGCTTCTACGGTCGGTCACACCGGACGGGGCGATGGGACGGGTGATGGGATTTGCCTCCAGCGGCGCCAATCTCGCGGGCGGTCTGGTACCGATCCTTTTCGGCTGGATGCTGGACAATTTCGACCCGCGATGGATTTTCTGGATCGCAGCGGCGTTCGTCGCGATGGCACTGCTTACCTTCTCCACGGTCAAGGGGCGGTACGCGGGATGACCGGCCAGACGGCAGGCATGGGTCATTCCGTCCAGGTGATCTCGCTGGTCGGCGCGGCCCATTTGATGAGCCACATCTACCAGCTTGCCCTGCCGCCGCTGTTTCCGCTTCTCGCGCGCGACTTCGAGGTGAGCTACACGGCGCTCGGCCTGCTGGTCAGCGTGTTCAGCGTCGCGGCCGTTCTGGGTCAGGTGCCGATGGGGTTTGTCGTGGACCGTATCGGCGGCGGCAAGGTGCTGATCGGCGGCCTACTGGTTCAGGCGGCGGCGATCGCCGCGATCGCGGCGGTGCCGTCCTATTCGATTCTGCTGCTTGTCGTTGCCGTCGCCGGCCTCGCGCATTCGGTCTATCACCCGGCCGATTACGCGATCCTGTCCCGCGTCGTGCCCGAAAAGCGGCTGGGGCGCGCCTACACTTTCCACTCTTTCAGCGGCAATATCGGAACTGCCGCCGCACCGATGGTGATGGTGGGTCTCGCCGCATTCTGGGATTGGCGGGGAGCCTGCCTTCTTATCGGGCTCGCCGGGATCGCGGTTACGCTGGTGCTGGTTCCGTTCGGCGGCCTGCTGCGCGGCGAAGAGGCGGAGAATCGCGGGGCGACTCCCCTCACGACTGGCTCGGGTGCGGGACCGAGCCTGCGAGCGGGGATGGCCCTCCTTCTCTCGGTCCCGATCCTCCTTTGCTTCCTGTTCTTCGTCATCCTCAACACCGCATTCGTCGGCGTCCGCGTCTTTGCGCCCTCGGCGCTCGTCGAGATGTACGCCGTCCCCCTCGCCACCGCGAACGGCGCACTTACCGGGTTCATCGTCGGCGCCGCGATCGGTGTCTTGGCCGGGGGCGTGCTCGCCGACCGCTTCGGCGCGCGCAGCGTGACGGCTGTGATCGGGCTGATCGGCGCGGGCGTGCTTCTGATTGTCCTGGGCCAGGTTTCGCTTCCGGTGGCCTTCATCGTCGGCCTGCTCACTCTGGCGGGTTTTCTCCGAGGCATCGTGCAGGGGACGCGCGACCTGATGGTCTATGCCGCGACACCGGCGGGCGCGCACGGCAAGGTCTTCGCCTTCGTCTCCACCGGCGGGCATGTCGGGACCGCTATCATGCCGCTGGTATTCGGCTGGATCCTCGACGCGGGGGAACCGCGTCTCATCTTCCTGATCGCCGGCGTCCTCGCTCTCGTCGCTCTGGCGACCTTCGCGACGGTAAGGCGCAGGGTCCCGGCATAAATGGGGCGCCGCGCTTGCCGCGTTGCCCCGGAGACCGCAAACTTCGCGACGATGGCGAAAGGCGCGAAAAGGCGGAAGATGCATCTGGCCCAGTTCCTGGTGCACGGGCCCAGCTATCACAGCCTCGCGATGTGGCGGCACCCCAAGACCGCCAAGGCGGGCTACGCGTGGGACCGCCCCGAGCTCTACCAGCACATCGCTCGGGTCTGCGAGCGCGGCCGCTTCGACACAGTCTTCTTCGCCGACCTCAACTACATCGCCGACACCTATACCGGCAGCCTGGGCCCCTCGCTCCGCAGCGCCGCCCAGGCGCCGGAACACGACCCGATCCCTCTGCTCTCCTTCATCGCCGCCGTCACGGAAAGGATCGGCGTCGCCTCCACTTTCTCGGTGAGCCACGCTCACCCGTTCTACGCCGCGCGCCTCTGGGCGACGCTCGACCATCTCACGCGCGGCCGGGCAGGCTGGAACGTGGTCACCTCGCTCAACAGCAACCAGGCCGCCAATTACGGGGAGGAGCGCCAGTCCGCGGACACAAGGTACGACCGGGCGCACGAATTCATGGAGGTCTGTCGAAGACTGTGGGACTCGTGGGACGCCGACGCGGTGGTGATGGACCGCGAGGCGGCGGTGTTCGCCGACCCCGACAAGGTACGCCGCATCGAGTACGAAGGCCGCTTCTTCAAGTCCCGCGGCCCCCTCAACGTCACCCCCTCGCCGCAGAACGGCCCGGCGATCCTGCAGGCTGGGACCTCGCCCAAGGGGCGGGATTTCGCGGCACGATACGCGGACGCGATCTTCGCAATTCAGCCTCGCGCGGCGGATGCGGCGGCCTATTACGCCTCGATCAAGGGGCAGATGTCGGATCTCGGCCGCGACCCCGACGAGTGCAAGATCCTCTACGGGATGCAGCCGATCATGGGTGCAACGGACGCAGAGGCGCTGGAAAGGCAGGAAGAGCACAATTCGCTGGTACCCTTCGAGGGCGGGATGGCGATCCTGTCCGCGCATCTCGACTTCGACCTCTCGATGCTGTCCCCGGATGCGATCATGGCGGAGCGCCCGGAACCCGAACTCCAGCGCTTCCGCACCCGCTTCCGCAAGCCGGACGGCACGCCGATGACCGTGGCCGAAGTGGCGGCGCGGCACGGCCAGAGCGTCGGACTGCCACAATTCGTCGGCACGCCCGTTGGCATCGCCGACCGGATGGAGACCTTCATGGACGAGGTAGGCGGCGACGGTTTCATGCTGTCGCCTACCCACACACCCGGCGCCATCGAGGAATTCGTCGACCTGGTCGTGCCGGAGTTGCAACGCCGCGGCCTGCTGCGCACCGAATACAAGGGTCGCACTCAACGGGAGATCCTGCGAGAGGAGGACTGAAGGGGAAGCCGGCAACTCGACGCTCTCGCACCCGCTGAACTACAATCCGCCGCCACACCGGCTTTCGCGGGTTCTCTTCTGATGACGGATACCTCCCTGCCCCTGTCGCGGTTCAAAGTGCTCGACCTCACGCGCGCCCGGTCGGGACCGACCTGTGTCCGCCAGCTCGCCGACTGGGGCGCGGATGTCATCAAGATCGAGGCACCGGACCCCGAAGGCGACGGCGACAACGGCGGACGCAAATCGTCCGACTTTCAGAACCTGCACCGCAACAAGCGTTCCATGACGCTGAACCTGAAGGCGCCGGAAGGCCGGGCCATATTCCTGCAGCTCGTGGAGACGGCGGATGTGGTGGTGGAGAACTACCGTCCCAGGGTCAAGGATCGCCTCGGCATCGACTACGACTCGCTGAAGTCGGTCAACCCGCGCATCGTGCTCGGCAGCATCTCGGGGTTCGGCCAGGACGGTCCCTATGCCGACCGGCCGGGCTTCGACCAGGTCGCCCAAGGCATGGGCGGGCTGATGTCGGTCACCGGCCATCCCGGGAAGGGTCCGGTACGCGCGGGAACCGCGATCGCGGACATCACGGCCGGGCTCTACTGCGCGATGGGAATCATGGCGGCGCTGCTCGAACGCGAGATGTCGGGGGAAGGCCAGTGGGTCGATTCCTCGCTGCTCGCCGCACAAATCGCGGTGATGGACTTCCAGGCGGCGCGGTGGACGGTAGACCGCGAGGTCGCGCCGCAGGCCGGCAACGACCACCCGCTTTACATGCCGACCGGGATGTTCGAGACGAGGGACGGCTTCCTCAACATCGCGGCGTCGGGAGACGAGATGTTCTCGCGGCTCTGCATGGCGCTCGGTATCGAAGAGCTGATCGAGGACCCGCGCTTCGCGGACGGGCCCGCGAGGAGCAAGAACCGGGCCGAGTTGAACGAAGCCATCACGAGCGTCACCCGCACCGCCACGACGGCCGAATGGGTCGAGCGGCTGAACCGCCGCAGCGTGCCCTCGGGTCCGGTTTACACTTTCGACCAGACCTTCGCGGATCCGCAGGTCCGGCATATCGGTATGGCGGCGCCGGTCGATCATCCGACGCGAGGGCGCATCGATCTGGTCGGCCAGCCGGTCCGGTTTCACCGCACGCCGTGGCGGATGCGCAACGCCTGTCCGGAGATGGGCGAACAAACCGACGCCATTCTGGCTGGTCTTGGCTATTCGGAAGAAGAAATCGAAGCGCTGCGGAAGCGGGACGTGCTGTGAGCCTCTATTCGGTTCAGAAGCTGATCTACCAGCTAAACCGCGATCCCCATACGCGGCAGCGCTACGAGGACGACTTCGAGGCGCTGCTGCAGGAATTCCCGATGACGGAGGAAGAGAGCCGGGCGATCCGCGAGCCCGACATCGGACTTCTCTATGTGCTCGGCGTGAACGGGCAATTGCTGATGCATTACGCGGCGCTCAGGGGATATCCGTGGAACGACTACCTTGAAGCGATGCGCGAGGGCGTGCGGCGCCACGGCCCGGTGCGGGCAGGCCTTTATGCGATGGTGGGGGAGGACCGCGACCGATGAGCCTCGTTTTCGCCGGCATGTGCAGCCATGCTCCGGGCATCACCGGACGCGCCGACCGGGTGGAACCGGACCGCCTCGCCCGCCTTCATGCCGCCTACGACCGGATGAGAGAAGCCATCGAAGCGGCCAGGCCCGATGCCCTGCTGGTGGTGGCGGCGGAGCATTTCGCCAATTTCTTCATGAACAACATGCCGGCCTATTGCATCGGCATGGCGGACAGCTTCGAAGGCCCGATCGAGGATCCGGAGTGGCTCGCCATCCCGCGCAGCACGATCCCCGGCGACGCCGAGCTCGCGCGCCGGCTGATCGAACGGGTGCTGGAGGATGTCGACGTCGCATATGCGGAGGAATGGAAGTTCGACCACGGGATCATGGTTCCGCTGCATTTCCTTACACCTCGCTACGACCTGCCGGTGATTCCCGCCAACATCAACTGCCAGGGGCCGCCTCTTACGCCGGTTCACCGTTCTTATGCGTTCGGCCAGGCGCTGCGACGCGCCTGCGACGCGGTGCCGGAACGAATCGCCCTGATCGGTACCGGCGGGGTCTCGCATTGGCCGGCGACGCCGGATTCGGGAAAGATCAACGAAGAATGGGACCGCGCGTTTCTCGACCGGCTGGTCGCCAACGACCGGGATGCGCTGCTGTCCTACGACGACGCCGAGACATACCGGGACGGGGGCCAGGGCGGGTTCGAGATCCGCACTTTCATCGCCGTGGCCGGCGCCGTCGGCGGGCAGAAAGGGGAAATCTGGCACTACGACCCGGTGCCGGACTTCGCGGTGGGCTGCACGGTCGGGGTGATGGCGATCACTTGACCGGCCCGCCGGGAACCGCGCCCGGCTTGCGCCGCAACGGGTCGCCGATTAGTTTCCGCCACGCGATGCAAGAGACCATGACGGGCGGGCGCATCCGGTTCCGCGACGAAGGGCCGGAAATCGAGGATTTCAAGTCCGAAGTCATCGAAAACCTGTCCAGGGAGCGGAAGACGCTCCCCTGCAAGTTCTTCTACGACAAGACGGGCTCGGACCTGTTCGATCGCATCTGCGAACTTGACGAGTACTACCCTACCCGCACCGAGATCGCGCTCCTGGAACGGCACGGCGAGGAATTTGCCGAGCTCAGCGGTCCCGCCTGCCACGTCATCGAGTTCGGCAGCGGTTCGAGCGTGAAGGTCAAGCTTCTGCTCGACAAGCTGAACAAGCCCTCGACCTACACGGCGATCGACATCTCCAAAGACCATCTGATCGACGCGACGAGCGCGCTCGCCGAGGAGTTCCCCGAAATCGACGTGGAGGCGGTCTGGGCGGACTACTCCCAGCCTCTCAGGATGGAGCAGAACGGCCATGCCGGTCGTCGGCTCGGCTTCTTCCCGGGATCGACCATCGGCAATTTCTCGCCCGACGAGGCGCATGCGTTTCTCCAGCGCTCGGCCGAGACCATCGGTTCTGGGGGATCGATGCTGATAGGGGTCGATCTCAAGAAGGATGAGGATACGCTGATCGCGGCCTATAACGACCGGGACGGCGTGACCGCGGCCTTCAACGAAAACCTGCTGGCCCGGATCAACCGGGAACTCGACGGCGAATTCAACCTCTCCGCCTTTTCCCACGACGCGGTCTACAACCGCGAGCACGGCCGGATCGAGATGCACCTCGTAAGCGAGCGGGACCAGACGGCGAGAATCGGCGACCGGTCCTTCGAGTTCAGGGCGGGCGAGACCATTCACACCGAGAACTCGTACAAGTACAGCGTCGAGCAGTTTCAAGGGCTTTGCCGCGAGGCGCGGTACGAGCCGGTCCAGGCGTGGACCGACCCGGCCGGGATGTTCAGCCTCCACTATCTCAACGTCGCCTGAAGACTCGACCGGGAAAGGCGTGCCGAACCGGATCGAGACCCCGTTCGCCGAACGCTCGAATAGCGCGGAAAAGCCATTTCGGGTCGACATCGTCATCGACACCACCTGCCCCTGGTGCTACCTGGGCCAGCGGCGTTTCGTCCGGGCGATTGCAGAGCGGCCGATCCTGCGCCCTGAGATCCGCTGGCGTCCCTTCCGGATCGACCGCGCCATCCCGACCGAGGGACGCGACCGCCGGACCGATCTCGCGGCGCGGTTCGGCGGCATCGAACGTGCGAAGCGCTACTTGGCGGCGCTGGAAAAGACGGGTGCGCGGGAAGGCGTCACGTTCCGTTTCGACCTCATCGGGCTCATGCCCAACACGCTGGACTCCCACCGTCTCATTGCCTTCGCCGCCCGTTCCGGTGCCGCAGAGGCGACCGTGGACCGCCTGTTCAGCGCCTATTTCTCCGACGGGCTCGATATCGGCGACCGGTCGACGCTCGCAGGCATCGGCGCCGAGCTCGGCCTTGGACGGAAACGCGTACAGCGGTTCCTGCAACGCGAGGAGGACCGGCCGTATCTGCTGGCCGAGGACGAAAGGGTTCGGTCGCTCGGCGTGACAGGCGTTCCCTGCTACATATTCGAGGGGCGGTACGCAATCTCGGGCGCGCAATCGCCCGAAGTGTTTCTCCGGGTAATCGATCTCGCAAGGCAGGACATGGTTGTCCAGGCCGCGGAGTAAGCCGGCGCCCCCGATCCATCCGGGCGCCGCCGCGGCTGGGGGGCTGGAAATCCGCGGATCGCGATACGATTTATCGAATCGACGGGTGTCGCCTGCGGCGGAACGCCGACGGCGCCGCGCGTGGACGCATCCCGGTTACACCCCGGGAGGGGTTGGAAGGAGCGGGGATGGACCAGACCGACCAGCCAAAGCCCGGCAAGGCCAAACGCCGGAGGCGCGGGCGTCGCATGCGGCTGCGCATCATGCGGCATATCCGCGCCTACTTCTTCGCCGGCGTGCTGGTGACCGCCCCGATCGCGATCACCTTCTATCTCGCCTGGCTGATCATCGACTGGATCGACGGCAAGATCACGCCGTGGATCCCGGCTGCATACAATCCGGAAACCTACCTGCCGTTCGGCGTCCCCGGCCTCGGGCTCATCGTCGCCTTCGTCCTGCTCACGCTGATCGGCGCGATGGCGGCGGGCGCGATCGGGCGCATCTGGATCAGGACCTCGGAGCGCCTGCTCGCCCGGATGCCGGTGATCCGCAGCGTCTACAGCGCGACCAAGCAGATCTTCGAGACCGTCCTGCGGCAGCAATCGAACGCGTTCCGGCAGGTGGTTCTGTTCGAGTATCCGCGCCGCGGCAGCTGGGCGATCGGCTTCATCACGGGCAAGACGCTGGGGGAGGTGCAGAGCGTCACCAGCGACGAGGTGGTGAACGTGTTCCTTCCAACCACCCCGAACCCGACCTCGGGTTATCTCCTGTTCATTCCCCGCAAGGAACTGGTCGTCCTCAGCATGACCGTGGAGGAGGGAATCAAGATGGTCGTCTCCGGCGGCATCGTGACGCCTGAAGATCAGCGGAGCCTGGAAGAGAAGAAGATCAAGAAAGTCGCTCCCGCGGCGCTCGACAAGCGGACGATCCCCTATGACCGGGACGAGCAACAAACGGACGAAATCGAGGATCTGCGCGAGCGGCAGTCATCCTGAGCGTGCGGTCCTGACCACGGCGTCCCGCTCGAACAGATAGAGCAGCATCCGGAGCGCCTCGCCCCTGGGGGTCGCCAATCTGGCGTCCCGTTCGACGATCAGCCGCGCGTCGTCGCGCGCGACCTCTAGCAGGTCGGCATGGGCCGACAGGTCCGCCAGACGGAAATCGGGCAGGCCGGATTGTCGGGTGCCAAGCAGCTCCCCCGCCCCCCTGAGACGCAGGTCCTCTTCGGCGATCAGGAAGCCGTCATCGGTCTCGCGCATTACGTTGAGCCGTGCCCGGGCGGTCTCGGTCAACGGGCTTCCGTAGAGCAGCAGGCAGAACGAAGCCCGCTCGCCGCGCCCGACGCGCCCGCGTAGCTGATGCAGTTGGGCGAGTCCGAAACGCTCGGCTCGTTCGACGACCACGACCGAGGCTTCCGGAACGTCGACGCCGACCTCGATCACCGTGGTCGCCACCAGGATATCGATGCTTCCTTCCGAGAAGCGGGCCATCGCGGCGTCCTTCTCGGCACTCTTCATCCGACCGTGCAGAAGACCGACGCGATCGCCGAACAGCGTTTCGAGCGCCGCATGCCGCTCGGTCGCCGCCGCGAGGTCGAGGGTCTCGGACTCATCGACTACCGGACAAACCCAATAGATGCGCGCCCCCTTCGCGATCGCCCGGCGGAGACGCGCGATTACGTCATTCAGGCGGTCGACCGGCAGGACCCGCGTGTCGACGGGGCGCCGGCCGGGCGGTTTCTCGTGCAGCCGCGATACGTCGATGTCGCCATAGGCCGTCATCATCAACGTGCGCGGGATCGGCGTCGCGGTCATGACCAGCACGTCAACCGCGCGCCCCTTGTCGGCAAGGGCCACGCGCTGATCGACGCCGAAGCGGTGCTGTTCGTCGATCGTCGCGAAGGCGAGATCCGCGAAGGCGACGCCTTCCTGCTGCAATGCATGGGTTCCGATGGCGAGTGAAGTCGCGCCGCTCGCGAAATCGGCGAATATCCGCCTCCGGTTCGCGCCGCGCTCGCGCCCGGTAAGAAGGGCGACCGAGACCCCGATGTTCCTGGCAAGCGGTTCGATGGTCGCGAAATGCTGCCGCGCGAGGATTTCGGTGGGCGCCATCAGCGCAGCCTGGGCGCCGGACTCGACGGCGGTCAGCATCGCGAGGAAGGCGACCACGGTCTTGCCGCTTCCGACATCGCCCTGGAGCAGGCGGATCATGCACTCGGGCGAAGCCATGTCGGCGGCGATCTCGTCGACCGCGGCTTCCTGCGCGGCGGTCAGCGCGAAGCCGAAGGACGCCAGCGCGCGCTTTCGCAGGTTCCCGTCGCCAGCGATCGCGCGGCCCGGCCGCCGGCGTCTCTGCCGGCGCACCAGCGCGAGCGTGAGCTGGTTGGCCAGGAGCTCGTCGTAAGCGAGGCGTTCCCGCGCCGGGTGCGAGGGCAGGAGAGCGGCTTCGTCCTCCGGCGCATGGACCCGAGTCACCGCCTCCCGCCAGACCGGCCAGGATTTGCGCGCCATCCAGACCGGATCCTGCCATTCGGGAAGTTCCGACGCGCGGCCGACCGCCTCGGCGACGATCCTGCCGAGCGGCTTCAGCGTAAGCCCGGTAGTCAACGGATAGACGGGCTCGACCCGCTTCAGCGCGTCGATTTCCCCGGACCTTCCGATGTGGTCGGGATGGGTCATCTGGAGCCGATCCCGGTAACGCTCGACCCGCCCGCTCACCACCCGCTTCTCGCCGACCGGCAAGGCGGTCTCCAGATAGTTCGGCTTCGCATTGAAAAACACGAGGTCCAGCGCCCCGGTCCCATCGTGGCAGAAGACACGATAGGGAATGCGTCGGTTCGGGGCCGGCACATGACGGTCGATTTCGACCGCAATCGTTACGACTGCCTTGTCGGGCGCGTTTGCGATCGGCGGCGAAAAACGGCGGTCGATAACCGCGGTCGGCAGATGCCATAGGAGGTCGACGACTTTCGGCCCCGCCAACCGCTCGATGGCCGCTCCTATCCGCGGCCCGACGCCGGACAGCGTCCGGATCTCGGCGAAGAGGGGAAACAGGACTTCCGGGCGCATCGGCGGAACCTGGGGATCGCGGTCGCGTCATCGGACAGCGCCCGGGCGCCGTCGTCAAGCGAGCGAGCGCAAAGCGCCCCGCCTCCCTTGCCCCGGCGGCGGCGCTGTGCGAGAGGTCTTGCCCTTCGCCTGACGGGAGCTCTTTTCGTGGACCGAAACCTGGACGCGCGCCGCAAGCGCATCCTGTTCCGAAGCCTGCGCCGCGGCACCAAGGAAAGCGACCTGGTGATTGGCGGGTTCGCCAAGTTCGTGCTGAAGGATCTCGACAGGCCGCAGCTCGACGCGTTGGAAGCCCTTCTGGACCGGCCCGATCCCGAGGTGCTGGGCTGGGTGATCGGCCTCCGCCCGGTACCTCCGAAGTTCGACACCGACGTGATGGCCATGCTCAAGGCCTACAAGAGCGCTCTTTGAGCTCGCCTGCCGCCCTCTTGCACGAAATCGACGCCGCCGCCGGTCCGGGACGCGCGCTGCTCGCGGGCGTGCCGGAGGCGCTCGAAGCGCGGGTCATAGCCGGCCTCGCCACGGGCGGCGCCGGAACGCGGGTGCTTCATGTCGCGCGCGACGATGCGCGCCTCGCCCGGCTCGCGGAAGGGCTCGCCTTCTTCGCGCCCGAGCTCCCGGTGTTGCGGCTGCCCGCCTGGGACTGCCTGCCCTACGACCGGGTCTCGCCGGTAAGCGAGATCGTCGCGGAACGGGTCGACACCATGGCGCGGCTGGCGACGGGCGACGCAGGAAAGGAAGGGCCGATGGTCGTCCTGACCACCGTGTCCGCCGCCCTGCAGCGCCTGCCGGCACGCGCGATCTGGCGCGAATCCTCCTTCGGCGCCGCACCGGGGGAGTCCGTCGATCTCGACCGGCTTACCGACTTTCTCGTGCGCAACGGCTACCAGCGCGCGAGCACGGTTCGCGAGCCAGGGGAATTCGCTATCCGGGGCGGAATTGTCGATCTCTTTCCGCCGGGTCCGGACCATCCGATTCGCCTGGACCTGTTCGGCGACACGCTCGAGGGGATCAGGAGTTTCGACGCGGGAACGCAGCGGACGACGGGCACGCTGAATAGGCTCACACTCTCTCCAATCAGCGAGATTACCCTCGATCCACCGTCCATAGGACGGTTTCGCGCCGCCTACCGCGAGCTGTTCGGCGCGGTATCCGAGGACCCGCTCTATCAGGCGGTCAGCGAGGGGCGGAAGCAGATCGGCATGGAGCACTGGCTGCCTCTGTTCCACGAGACGCTGGAGACGGTGTTCGACTACCTGCCGGACGCGATGGTGACGCTGGAACACCAGATCGACGCGGCGCGCGATGCCAGATTGGAGATGATCGCCGACTACTACGACGCGCGGCTGACTTTCCTGGAGACCGGGCGTATGGCGGGGGGAACGGACCGCACGCCCCCCTACCGGCCGCTACCGCCGGACCGCCTCTATTTGGACCCGGAAGAGTGGGAGGGGCAGCTCTCCAAGCGGAAGCTCGGCTATTTCCGGCCCTATGACGCACCGAAGGACATGCCTCTTGGCGCCTTCGATTCGCTGGCGAATTTCGGCGGTCGGCGCGCGCCGGCCTTTACCGGCGCGGCCGCCGAAGCCGACGACGCGGAAGGGGATGTGTTCGACCGCGTCCGCCGGTCACTGGAGGCCCGGCGGCGGGAGGGAAGTCGCGTCGTCATCGCGGCATGGTCGCCGGGTTCGCGGGAGCGCCTGGGTCAACTGCTGGCGGAACACGGGGTAGCCGGCCTGGTCCCGGTCGGGAGCTGGGCCGAGGCCGACGCCCTGCCGCCGGACAGGGCGGGGCTCGCCGTCCTCGGGATCGAGCAGGGTTTCGAGACGCCGGACCTCCTCGTGGTCGGCGAACAGGACATCCTCGGCGAGCGTATTACCCGACCGCGCCGGCGCCGCGCGAAGAACTTCATCTCGGACGCGTCGGACCTCTCGCCGCGGGACCTCGTCGTGCATGTCGAACACGGCATCGGGCGCTACGAGGGGTTGGAGACCGTCGTCGCGGACGGTGCGCCGCACGATTGCCTGCGGCTGACCTATGCGGGGGGAGACCGCCTCTACCTTCCGGTCGAGAGCCTGGAAGTGCTGTCCCGCTACGGCTCGGGCGAGTCCGATGCGGCGCTCGACCGGCTGGGCACGGCCGCCTGGCAGCAGCGCAAGGCGAGACTGAAGAAGCGGCTGCTCGAGATGGCCGACGCGCTGATCGCCGTCGCCGCCGCCCGGCAACTGCACGCGGTCGAGCCAGTCGCCTCGGAACCGGGGCTCTACGAGACATTCTGCGCGCGCTTTCCGTTCACCGAGACGGACGACCAGATCGAAGCGATTGACGCCACGCTGGAAGATCTGGGCCGAGGGCAGCCGATGGACCGGCTGATCTGCGGCGACGTTGGTTTCGGCAAGACCGAAATCGCGCTCAGGGCCGCCTTCAATGTCGTCCACGCGGGCGGCCAGGTCGCGGTGGTGGTGCCGACCACGCTTCTGTCGCGCCAGCACTTCGTGACCTTCACCCAACGCTTCGCAGGGCTGGCCGTGAATATCGGCCAGCTGTCGCGTCTGGTCTCCGCAAAGGAGGCCGCCGCCACGAAACAGGGGCTGGCCGACGGCACCACCGACATTGTGATCGGCACCCACGCACTGCTCGCAAAAGGCATCTCGTTCCGCAACCTTGCGCTATTGGTGGTCGACGAGGAGCAGCATTTCGGCGTCGCCCACAAGGAACGCCTCAAGCAGCTCAAGGCGAATGTCCACGTGCTCACGATGACGGCAACCCCGATCCCGCGCACCTTGCAGATGGCGCTGAGCGGAGTGCGCGAGATGAGCACCATCGCCACGCCGCCGGTCGATCGGCTGGCCGTGCGGACCTATGTGCTGCCTTTCGACCCCGTGATCGTCCGCGAGGCGATCATGCGCGAACATTTCCGCGGCGGGCAGAGCTTCTATGTCTGTCCGCGCATCGGCCAACTCGACGAGGTCGCCGAAAGCCTCGAAGCCCTTGTACCCGACGTCACAATCCGCATTGCCCACGGCCGGATGCCCACCCGCGCGCTCGAAGACACGATGGTTGCCTTCTACGAAGGAAAGATCGATGTCCTCCTGAGTACACAGATCATCGAGTCCGGTCTCGACATTCCGCGCGCCAACACGCTGATCGTCCACCGCGCCGACCAGTTTGGCCTCGCCCAGCTCTATCAGCTTCGCGGCCGCATCGGACGGTCCAAGTTACGGGGCTATTGCTATCTCACACTGCCGCCTGACCGGGTGCTGACCGACGCGGCGGAAAAGCGGCTGGAAGTCATGCGAACGCTGGACACGCTAGGGGCCGGTTTTTCGCTGGCGAGCCACGATCTCGACATTCGGGGCGCCGGGAACCTGTTGGGCGACGCGCAGTCGGGACATATCCGCGAGGTCGGGGTCGAACTCTACCAGCAGATGTTGGAAGAAGCGGTCGCGGAAGCGCGCGGAACGACCGACGCCGCTGCCACGGGCTGGGTGCCGCAGATCGCCGTGGGGCTGCCGGTCCTGATCCCGACCGGCTACGTTTCCGATCTCGACGTGCGGCTCGGCCTTTACCGCCGGATCGCGCGGCTCGCGGACCGGGAGGAAACAGACTCCTTCGCGGCCGAGCTCATCGACCGGTTCGGTTCCCTGCCCGATGAGGTCGAGACGCTGCTTCACGTGATCGCGGTCAAGCAACAATGCCGGCGCGCCGGGATCGACAAACTCGATGCGGGGCCGAAGGGCGCGGTAGTCGCCTTCCGCGACGACGCGTTCGCCAATCCAGCCGGGCTGATCCGCTATATCCAGGACGATCTCGGGCGCACGAAACTCCGCCCGGACCACCGACTCGTCGTCAGGCGGGGCTGGGCTTCCGGTGCGCGCCGGCTTGACGGGGTGCGCGAATTGGTCGACACCCTCGCGGCCATCGCGGCCGAAGAGGAGTAGCGGAACGGTGACGGGGGATCTCTATTTCGAGGATTTCCATGTCGGCCAGGCGATCGAGAGCGCCAGGAAGACGCTGGGCGAGGCGGAGATCATCGACTTCGCCAGGAACTATTCCAACCTCCCCTACCACACCGATCCCGAGGCCGCGGCCAAATCCATGTTCGGCGGCATCGTCGCGCCGGGCTACCAGACAGCCGCCCTCACCTTCGGGCTCTTCGTCGATACCGGCACGTTCCGGGCCTGCGGCATGGGCTCGCCCGGGATCGACAGGCTGCGCTGGCTGAAACCCGTGCGGGCGGGCGACACGCTGCAGGTCTTCGCCGAGATCGTCGAGGTTTCCCCGGCCAGGCAAGAGGACGGCCGCGACGCGGTCCGCATCTCATACGAGACTCGCAACCAGCGCGGCGAGGCGGTGATGACGCTCACCAGCCTCCATTTCGTCCGCCGCCGCCCGACAGGAGAATGACATGCCCCAATCGATTCCCGTCCGCCTTGCCGCCGGCTCCGGAGAGACCTTCGGCGTCGACGACTTGTCCTGCGCGGCGGCGACCGATCTCGGGCTGTGGCGCGACGAAGGTTTGGAACCGGCCTGGACGCCGGTGCATGGCGGAGTGCGCGCGATCGAAGCGCTGATGGACGGGAGGGTGGATGTCGCCTATGGAGGACTCGGCCCGGCGCTCGCCGCCCGCGCCGGTGGCGCGCCGGTCCGCATTGTCGTCTCCATGGCGCGAGCGCTCGCCCAGAACCTTGTCGTCCAGACCCGCATCGCCGAGCCCGAACAACTGCGCGGCTGCTCCTGGGCGCTGGACGGATTCGGTGCGCTCAGTCATCACATGGCGCGGCTCACCGTCCGCGCGCTCGGCATTGCCGAGGATGAGATCGAATGGCGCGCGCTCGGCCCACCGCCGGAGCGTATCGAGGCGCTTCTCGACGGCTCGATCGACGTTTCGCTGATCCGGGTGGAAGAGGCGATTTCGTTGAGCGCGCGCCATCGGGACAAGCTCCACACCCTGCTCGGTTTCGGCGACCTCAAGCGCCTCGTACCGGTGCAACCGCACGGCGTGCTGTCGACCACCGAGGCATTCGAGGCGGAAGCGCCCGACGCGCTCGCCCGCGTGACGCGCGGGATGATCCGGGCATCGCGGACGCTCCATTCCGACGGCACGACGTTCGAACGGGTGTTCCGCGGCAATGCGATCGTCGAACTCTCGGAGGGCGAGATCAAGGCGATCTGGCGTCAGGAACGCGACAACGGCGGCTTCGCGGTCAATGGCGAGATGTCGGCGGCGCACTGGGACGCGCAGTTCGCCGACTTCCGCGAACTCAACCCAACGCTGCGCGAAGTGAACCAGGACGAAATCCTTGCCCGCGGCTTCGTCAAGGACGCGCTGGCGGCGCTCGACCCGTTTCCGTCCGATTTCGACCCGCCGGAAGGGTAGGAAGAGCTTGCCCTAACCGTTTCCCGCGACCTCCCGACGAAGCACCTTGCCGACGGCGCTCTTCGGCAGCGCGTCAGCGAGCTCGATGACGTGCGGCACCTTGTAGCGAGCGATACGTGCGCGGAGGTCCTCGCGCAACTTCTCGCCGAGACCCGGACCCGCCCAGCCATCGCGGGCGACGACGACGGCGCGGATCCGGTTGCCGATCTCGGCGTCGGGCAACGGCACGACGCAGGCTTCGGCCACCGCCGGGTGGCCCCTCAGCGCGTTCTCGATCTCGTAGGGCGAGATGAAGATGCCGCGGCTCTTGAAGCAGTCGTCCTCGCGCCCGGCGATCCAGTGGTACCCGTCCTCATCGCGCCAGGCGAGGTCTCCGGTGTGGTACCAGCCGTCATGCATGACCCGCGCCGTCAACTCTTCGTCGCGGTGGTAACCGAGGAAGAAGCCGGGGCTGTCGGCGGCGATCAGGAACCGGCCGATCTCGCCTGGCGGCCGGTGCCGGTAGTCGTCGTCCATTACCGCGACCCGCGTACCCGGGATGGGCTTGCCGATCGAACCCGGCCGCACCGGATGACACGGCCCCTGGCCCAGCACCATCTGCATTTCGGAAACACCGTAGTGCTCCCAGATGTCGCATCCGATCCGGCGCTTGAACTCCTGCCAGGTCGCCGCCTCCAGCGCCTCGCCGGTGGCGCTGCACCCGCGCAGGGACGAGAGGTCGTAGCGATCCTCGATCGCCTCGATGGCGAGGATGCGGCGATAGACCGTGGCCACCGAATAAAGCAGCGTCACTCCGAACCGCTCGACCGCCGCCAGCACGCGCTCGGGCCGCGCGGAGCCTTCGAGGATCGCGGCCGTCACCCCGTTCCTGAGCGGAAAGACGACGTTGTGCCCCAACGCGCTGATGAAGCTCCATTCTCCGGTCGCGAGCGCCACATCGCGGGGCTCAGCCGGCACCCGGTGGCGGTTCGCTTCGCCGAGCGCGACGACCCAGCGATGGGCGTGCACGATGCCCTTCGGCCGCCCGGTGGTCCCCGACGTGTAGACCATGAAGGCGGGTTCGTCGGAAGCGGTATCGACCGGCGGACCCGCATCCGCTCCCGCAGCGTCGTCAAGGCTGACCGCGTCGGGGTGGCCCCCGCGCCAGAGAAACGTCCTTATCCGGTAACGGTGTGTGAGGACGGGTCCAGCGATTTCTTCCAGCGTGACCGCCGCTTCGGCACCGCTGTGGTCGAGCACGTAGTCGACCTCCTCTCGCCCAAGCAGCGAATTGATCAGCACCGGTATGGCGCCGATGCGAAGGAGCGAGAGAAAGCTCACGGCGAACTCGATGCAGTTGGGCATCCGCACCAGCACCTTCGTCCCGCGCCGGATGCCGGAGGCGGCCAGGATCCCGGCGACCCCGCGCACCCGCTCCAGCAAGGCGGAGTAAGTCGTCTCCCCTCCGTCCCAAACGAAGGCGGTTCTGCTGCCCAGGCCTTCCCCGACCCGACGGTCGAGGACTTCGGTGGCAATGTTGACGCGCTCGGGAATCACGCGGTCAGCCGGCCTCGCCGTCGCTATAGGGCCAGTTCTCGTAATAGGGTCCGCGATAGTCGGCCTTGCGCTTGCCGAGGAAGGCGCGGATGCCCTCGCGGCAATCGCCCGTGCGGGTGATTTCCTGGATCGCCGCGAACTCGCGCTCCCAGCCCTCGTCGCTGCGGTTGGCGTTCCAGTACATCTTCACCAGCTCCTTGGCGTAACGCACCGAGAGATAGGGGTTGCTGGCGATCTGCCCGGCGAGCGCCATGACCTCGTCGAGCAGGTCGTCATGCGGCACGACCCGCTCGACCAGCCCCATCTTCTCGGCTTCCGCGGCGTCGACGATCCGCCCGGTCAGGATCATCTCGAGCGCCTTGCCCACGCCTACGAGCTTCGGCAGGTTCCGCGCCCCGCCGGATTCGGGAAGGAAACCGGCCGGCACCGCGACCTCGCCGAGCTTCGCCCGGTCGGAAGCTATCCTGAGGTCGCAGAGGGTGCAGATTTCGAGCCCGATCCCGACCGCCGGCCCGTTGATCGCAGCGATGGTGATCTGCGGCAGGTCCTCGATCTTCTTGAACGCCCGCTGCAGCACCTGGTGCCGCAGATCGTTGAAGAACAGGTGGGCGAGCTCGCGATAGGCGCCGAAATTCCCCATGTCGAAATCGGGGTCGTCGCCGGCGCCGAGCGGGCCGGCTTCGGTCTTGAGGTCGCCGCCGGCCGAGAAGCCTCGCCCCTCGCCGGTGAACACCACGACCTTCACGTGGCTGTTGTGGCGGATCTGGTCGCACAATATGTCGAGCTCGACCCGCATCCTGACGTCCACCGCATTGAGCGCCTCGGGACGGTTGAACGTCACCACCCCGATGCAGTTTTCGCCCGGACGGTCAGGGTTGTCGCGCACCTCCCACCTGAGCGCCTGGTATTCCATGCCCTCTCCTCCTCGATTGCCCCGGATGGCGGACCCGCCGCCGGGCGGCGTGGCTGTCCCCGATTGTAGTCCAATGGCTTCCCCGGCGGGTATGCCGCCGAAGCCGCCGAGCCGACGAAGCAACGGCCACTGTCACGGTTTATCGCCCCCACCATCGACGTTCCGGCGATCGGCACATCCGGGGAAGGGTCCGTCAGCCCATTCCTCGGAGGAGGACTTGGAACGGTACGAATGGGAAGCGGAGAGACCGGCGCATCCTTCCCCGAGACGGGACCCTTGCTATCCGGCGCGAGCAAGGTCGGAACCGCCTGGATGGTGACGGCGGGTGTGACGGCGACGCTGAACCCGAGGACGACCGTAGAGCTGGCGTGGCGATACAACTATCTCGGCAAGGCAAAGACGGGCCGCAGCTCCGGCCGGGTCGAATGGTGCCAACGCGGCCGGCCGATTCCGACCAACCTTGCCCCGACGAGCGTCGAGGCCAAGAGCCACGGCCTGCGCCTCTCCCTGCGCTACGGGTTTTGAAAGGGGCGGCGGTCTTTCGAACGTTCGCCATATCGATAGAGGCGAGTTTCGATCCGTCCCTCAAGTTCCCACACGAAGCGGCGCGCCAAGGCTCCTGAGCGCGGCGATCACGCTGAGGGCCGTGATCTTGCCGGTGCCGGGATTTTCCTCGGACGGCACGTTCTCGATCTTCATGGTGAGCCGGGCGCTGTCGGAGTCGACCGCGATCTCGTGGGTGTTGCGGTCGAGGTCGGGATCGGCCCAGATCTCCAGCCTTGTTCGGTCCGGCCCGATTCCGGCAAGCCCGAGCGCGGCGGCGACGTTGACGTTGGCGGGGAATCCGGCCGCACCTTCGCGCGCGGTCCCCTCGAACACCCGGAGCGGACCGTCCAGGTTGTCGATGGAGATCCCGTTCTCCTCCAGCCAAGGCGCGCCCTTGAGCGAGCGCGGAGGCTTGCGGGTGATCATCCGGACTTCGGCGATCTCCCCCTCGGCGGCCGCGCGCACCGCGTCGAGCCCAAGCAGCGCTCCGGTCGCGAGGATGATCGTGGCCCCGGTCTCGTTTGCCCGTCGGACCAGATCGTCATGTACCAGGAGCGCCGCGCCGCTCACCGTGACCAGCGTCCGGCCGGCCTCGATCGCGCCGGAGGCGATTTCGGCGAAGGCCGCCTTGGGTACGCACTCGACGATCACGTCCGCGATCTCCGGCAGGGCGGACGGACGCAGGATGGCGACTCGGGGCGCGACCGCCTCCATGCGCCTGCGCGCCCTGGAGAGATCCCGGCTCGACACCGCGGCGAGTTCCAGCCCCTCGATACCGGACGCGAGGGCGCGGGCGACCGGGAGCCCGACCGCGCCGAGCCCGGCGACGGCGACGCGCTTCATCGGCAGCCTCCGCTCATCGGTCGCAGAATACGAAACGGGCGGAGCCGTTTTCCGCCTTGATCCGCCCCGCCGAAGCGCCGGGAAAATGCGCCGGCAGGATCACCGTGTCGGTATCGGTATAACGGTCGACGAAGGCGGTTCGCGTGCGGCGCGACTCATCGGCATCGCTGCAGAAGATGGTCGATAGCTGCGGTTCGGGCACCTGCAGCGCGTGGTGCATCAGGTCGCCGCAGAACACCGCCGTTTCGCCGCCGCGCGCGAGGTTGAGGCAGACATGGCCCGGCGTGTGGCCCGGCGTCTCCTCGATGGAGAGGCCGGTGTCGATCTCGAAGTCCTTGTCGATGAATTCCGCCCTGCCCGCCTCGACGACCGGCAGTACGCTGTCGTCGAAAGTCTGGCGCATGAAGTCGATCTCGCGAACCGCAGTCTCCCAGTGCCGATACTCGACCTCGCCGAACAGGTAGGTCGCATTGGGGAAAGTAGGCACCCAGCGCCCATTCTCCAGCCTGGTGTTCCAGCCGACATGATCGACATGGAGATGGGTGCAGAGCACGAAGTCGATATCCTCGGGCGCGGCCCCGGCGGCCTTGAGGTTGGCGAGCCAGGGCCATTTCCTGCGGTGCCAGTTGGGCCGGTCGGGGCGCTCCTTGTCTTCGCCGACGCAGCCGTCGATCAGGATCGTGTAGCGCCCGGTCCTGACCAGGTAGCTCTGGAAGGCGAAGATCATCATGCCGGTTTCCGGCACGAGGCAATCCGGCTCCAGCCAGTGGCGATGGCGCTCGACGATCTCAGGGGTGGCGTCCGGGTACATTTCCAGCGGGTCGCGGTAGGGCCCGGTCCATTCCTCCACCGCCCAGATGCCGATATCGCCGCAACGCCTCGGTTTCATGTTCGCCCTTTCCGTGGTCGTCGGAACCTATCGCGCAGGGGCCGCGCCACTTCAAGCTTTATTCGGCGGTTGCGCGCGCCTAGGGTGCGCGCCGACCCGCACCCAAGAAGGAAGGCAACGAAATGGCACGGCTTACCCTGGAACAGGCCGCGACGATCGTCGACGTAACGCTCGGCAAGGGCCGCGAGATGGGGATGAACCCGCTCACCGTGGCCGTCGTCGACGACGGCGGGCACCTCAAGGCGTTCAAGCGCGAGGACGGGCCGGGCGCCGCGCTGCGGCCGCAGGTCGCCACCGGCAAGGCGGCCGGCGCGGTCGGCATGGGCCGGTCGTCGCGCCAGCTGGGCGCGATGGCGGCCGAACGGCCGCACTTCGTCAACGCGCTGGTGGGCGCCGCCCAGGGCCGGCTGATCCCGGTGCCGGGCGGGGTGCTGATCAAGGACGGCGACGAGATCGTCGGCGCTGTCGGGGTCAGCGGCGATACTTCGGACAACGACGAGCTGGCGGCGGTCGCCGGAATCGAGGCGGCGGGGCTCAGCGCCGGGATCTGAGCGCCGCTCAGCGCAGCCCGTCCTCGCCCTTGACGTCCGCATCGCGCAGGCCGCCGGCGCGGTCGTAGATCCGGGGGGCGGTCGCCATCGACTGGATCCAGACGACCTCGTTCGCTCGGGGTGCGTCGGGAATGACGCATTCGATCGAATCGAAATGGCTCCTGACGTAGGCGGCGTGGGCATGCGCGATCGGCACGTCGACCGCGGTCCCGGGACCGCCGACCTTCTTGGTCGATGGCACGATGGCGGCGGATTTCTCCATCAGTTGGCGCATCCCGTAGCCACCGGGCTCGTGCCACAACGCGGCGTGCTCCAGCTCGCCGTTCTCGCCGACCACGGCGGACTTGCCGTAGGCGACGATCCTGTCCGCCCCGCCGAGCACGTCCATCAGCTTTTGCGCCATGGAGAGGCCGAGCGGTTTGAGCGCCTCCATCAGTGGCATCAGCTCGTCGACATAGCGCCCGGCATAGGGGTTGGCGGTGACCGCGGCGATATAGCCTTTGAACTGCGGGGTCTCGGCGGGCGGGCCGAACTCGTGCAGCACCTCCTCGACATGGAAGACGAATTTCCGCACCTTCACCAGCGGCCCGAAATCGCCCTGGGCGGTGGTTTCGATCACGGTTCTTGCATCGTCCATCTGTCTCTCCTCAGGGTTCGGGCCGGGCGAGCGCGCGGGCGTCGCCGACGAAGCGGTACTGCTGGCGCAATACGAGCATCGCGGCCTCGATGTGTCCAGCGCCGAGCATGGATCGCGCCGCCCGCTCGCCCCGTTCGAGTGCGGCGTTCACCGCTGTCTCCGACAGGCGGCCGACCGCGACGGTGACAGGGCGTTCGCCGAGATCGCTCTCATCGTCGAGCTCGGAGGCAGGGCGGCGCCCGACGGCGGGATCGTCGACCGTGACCTCGTTGGCGATCAGCGTCGCCGCGACATCGGCGGAGGCGGCATCCCGCGCCAGCACGGCCACCGAATCGGCGATGCCGAAGGACCGGCTGCGCCCGCGCCAGCCGCTGGTGGCGATCCCGCGTACCGGCCCGTCGTAAGCAAGCCGCGCCGTGGCATCGATGGCGGGCGTGTCGATCCGCGCAACGACGCCGAGGTCGAGCGCTGCCCCGGGCCTGAGATGGACCGCGATATCGCCGCCGTTGTTGACATAAGCCGTGTCCAGCACCCGGTCGGCGACGAGGGCAGACAGCATCTCGTCCGCTACGGCACCCGCGACAGCGGCCATCGGGGTGACGAAGACCGGGCGGTGAGGCCACACGGCAGCGACCATACGCCGTGCGACCCGGCCCTCCGGTTCGGGCCGCTCGTCGCCGATCGGTCTTCTGAGCAGCGCAAGCTCGTCGACCAACCGTTGCAGCACGTCCCGGGACGCGGCCCCGATCTGGCGGTAGGCGGCTTCGATCTCGTCTCCCGCGCCGGAAGCGCCGACGATCAGGTCGATGGGACCGTGCTGGAGATGGAGCCGGCGCCCGTCGGGCAGCAGGCGGATGTCAGGCCCGGGTGGCACGGACGCGCGGTTCAGGCCTTTTCGAGAACGTCCTGCTCTTCCATCGGCCAGGGGTTGTCCGGGCGCTGCGGTTCGGAACGCACCGGGCCGCGCTCCATCGCGTCGTCCAGCGCGACGATCTCGTCGCCATAGCCTCCGAAATCGAGGAACTCCTGCCTCGGCATGATGAATTCGATGGGGGCGACGAGGGCCGGTGTCGGCACGTAGCCGAAAGCGTTGTCGGGCATAACGGTCACGTCGACCATCAGCGTGATCCCACCGCCCGGCCAGACATAGACCGGCGCGCCCCCGCAGGTCACGCGTGTCGCGTGGCGCTTGACGGAGCGGGTCAACCGTACCGGGTTGACGGTGACTCCCGCGCGGAGCGAGCCCCCCGCCCCGCCCATGAAGAGCACGCTGGAAAGCGCCGGTTCGCAGTTCTCGCCGATACGGTCCACCACCACCTGGAGATCCGCCGGCATCTCGTCCACCGCCGGCTTGAGATCGTCGTCGAGCACGAAATAGGCCGCATCCTCGCCGGTGGTCGAGACCATCAGCAGCTTGAGGCCGGGCCATGCCGTCTTGCCGTCGATCCGCTCGACGATCTCCAACGGGTCGGTGATGTCGGTGCCGCCCCAGCCGCTGCCATGGTCCGCGACCTGGAAGTACCGCCCCGGAGTCGAGCGGCGCCCGCGCACCCGGATACCGGCGGCCGGCATGTCGAGGAACTTGCCCGACTGGTGTTCGGTCAGCACGCCGGTGATGTGGTCGTCGACCACGATCACTTCATCGACGAGGCCATGCCATTGCGGCGCGAAGATACCGATCGTAGCGGAGCCGCAGCCGACCCGCATGCGCTCTTCCTGCACACCGTCGATGACTGGGGGCTTGCCGGCCTGAACGGTGAGCACCGCGCCGCCGTCGATCGTCATCTCGACCGGTTCCTTGTTGCAGAGCGCAAGCATCGCCTGGCAGGTGACGTTGCCCTCCTTCTTGGAACCGCCGGTGAGATGCCGCACGCCGCCGATCGCGAGCATCTGGGAGCCGTACTCCGCCGTCGTCACATGGCCTATCTGCTCGCCGTCGACCCGGACCGCCGCCGGCTCCGGGCCGATATAGCGGTCGGTGTCGATCTTCACCTTGACGCCGCAATAGCTGAACACGCCCTCGGAGACGACGGTCACCATGTCGATCCCCTCGTGCTCCGAGGAGACGATGAAGGGCGCGGGCTTGTAGTCGGGATAGGTCGTGGTCGCGCCGATGCCGGTGACGAAGACCGGCGCCTCGCGGTTGACCAGCGAGCCGTCCCAACTCTCCGACGCTTCGAGGAACGGAACCAATTTACCCGCCTCGTCCACCACCTTTTGGGTCACCAGCAGCGGATCGACACGGGTCAGCGCGCCCTCGACATTGGCGTAGCGGTCGCAGGCGCCGGACCTGCCCGGGCGGATCCGGCACAGCACCGGGCAGGCGTCGCAGGTAATGATGCCGTCGGTCATGGCTTCAGCCCTTCGCTCCGCCGTCTTGGGCGAGGATCGCCGCGCGCACCCGGTCGGGCGTCGCGGGCGCGCGGGTCAGCCGCACCCCGGTCGCGTGGTAGATCGCGCCGAAGATCGCGGGCGGGGTGGGAATCAGGGTGGGCTCGCCGATCCCCTTGGCACCCCACGGGCCCGTCGGCTCGGGATCCTCGACCACGACGTATTCGATCTCCGGCATGTCGCCCACGGTCGGGATCAGGTAGTCATGCAGGTTCTCGGTCCGGCCGGGGACGTATTCCTCCATCAGCGCGAGCCCGAGTCCCTGGGCGACGCCGCCGTCGATCTGCCCCTCGACCTGCTGCGGGTTTAGCGACTTGCCGACATCGTGGGCAGCGACCATGCGATGCACCTTCACCGTGCCCAGCGCCACGTCGACCTCGACCTCCGCCATGTGGGCGGCGAAGGCGTAGGTGGCGTAGGGCGTGCCCTGGCCGAACTCGTCGGACGGTTCGGTCGGTGGATCGAAGGTCCCTTCGCCGACCAGCACGTCGCTGTCCCGGGTGAGCGGAAGCGCCGCCAAGTCGATCTCGCGCACCGCCTCGCCGTCGCTCACGACCAGTCTGCCCTTCCCGAACTCGATTTCCGCGTCGTCGCCGACATTGGCGAGGCGCAGGACCTGGCGCCTGAGATCCTCGCCGGCGAATTTCGCGGCGTTGCCGGAGATGTAGGCCTGGCGCGAAGCGGAGGTCTTGCCCGCGTCGGCGGTGAGATCGGTGTCGCCCCAGACGAGGTTGATCCGGGACAGTTCGATCCCAAGCCCGTCGGCGGCGCATTGCATCGCCGTCGTGTTGATGCCCTGGCCGATGTCCTGCGCACCGGAATAAAGCGTGACCTCGCCGGCGCGCGACAAGCCCATATGCAGGGTCGACGGGTTGGGCATAGAGGTGTTGCCGCAGCCATACCACATGCACCCCACCCCGACGCCGCGCCGCAGTACACCCGAGGTTCGTGCGTTGAACGCCTCGACTTCCGCACGCGCCGCCTGCCAGTGCGGCCGCAACCCTTCAAGGCAGGCGGCCAAGCCGGCGCTTGCCTTGAGCACCTGGCCGGTCGCCGTCGCGTCGCCGACGCGGATCGCGTTGATGTGGCGGAATTCGAGCGGGTCGATGCCGCAGCGCTCGGCCATCATGTCCATCAGCATGTCGTGCAGCAGCGCCGATTGCGGTACGCCGAAGCCGCGGAAGGCGCCCGCCGGCGGCTCGTTGGTATAAAGGCCGGCCGAGGTCGCGAGCACGTTGGGGACGTGGTAGGGGCCGGTCGCGTGCACCGGGACCCGGTCCTTCACCGTGAGGCCGAACGAGACATAGGCGCCGGTGTTGAAATCGCCGTGGAACTTGTACGCGGTGAGCTTGCCGTCCTTCGTGCAACCGTAGGTGCCGGCGGTACGGGACGGGTGGCGCTTGGTCGTCGAGGCCATCGACTCGATCCGGCTGAAGACCGTGCGGACCGGGCGGTCGAGGTTCCATGCCACCACCGCCAGCAGAACCTGGAGCGCGCCGTCGATCTTGCCGCCGAAGCCGCCGCCGCAGGCGCAGGGGAGTACGTGAACCGCGTCGGTGGCGAGGCCCAGCACGTTGGCGATCTCGTCCCGGTCCATATGCGGGGCCTGGGTGGTGGCCGCGATCTCCAGCCGGTCGCCGACGCGGCGCGCCCAGCCGGCCTCGGGCTCGATATAGGCGTGCTCGACGAAGGCGGTCTCGAAGCTGCCCTCGACGACGATGTCCGATCCGCCGAGCGCGGCCTCGGCGTCGCCCTTCTTCACGAAGCCGCGCCCCATCACGTTGTCGCCGTTGCCGGCGTGAACGACAGGCGCACCCTCCGCCGTCGCGTCTTCGATCCCGTGGACGTGCGGCCGGACCTCGTAATGGATCGGCACGTCCTCGTCGCGGATCCCGTACACGGACTCGTAGTCGCCGACGATCGCCAGCACCGGCTCGCCCCGATGCTTCACCTCGCCGTCGGCAAGCACCGGCTGGTCCTTGATATGGGGGTAGACGCCGAAAGCGTTGAGCACGGGCACGTCGCCGGGCCCGATCACCCTGACCAGCCCGGGATGGGCGTCGAACAGGGGCTGGAGATCGCCGACGGTGAAGGTCGCGCTCCAATGCGGCGAGCGCACGGCACGCATCCAGAGGGCGTCGGCCGGCGCGCTGTCGGCGCCGAAGATCTCGCTGCCGTCGACCTTGCGCCGTCCGTCGGTCTTGGGCACCCGAGCGCCGACCGCCTCGCCGGGGCCAGGATCGTCGAGTTCGATGCCGTTGGGCTCGATGGCGTGGCGCACCGCCGCGAGAATCTTCTTGTATCCGGTGCAGCGGCAAAGCACGCCGCCCAGCGCGTCCTCGATCGCCGCGTCGTCGGGGTCGGATTTCCGGCCGAGCAGATCGGCCGCCGCCAACAGCATGCCGGGCGTGCAGATCCCGCATTGCGCGGCGCCGTGCATGTGAAAGGCGTCCTGGAGCGCCGCCATGCGGCCGCCCGCCGCTTCCAGCCCCTCCACGGTCAGCACCTCGCGCCCTTCGACCTGGGCCACCGGCGTCATGCAAGAGCAGACCTGGCGACCGTCGAGCAGCACCGTACAGGCACCGCAATCGCCGGCATCGCAACCGACCTTGGTGCCGGTCATCGAAAGCTCTTCCCGCAGAACATGGGAAAGGCGGCGAATAGGATCGGTGCGGATCTCCGCGGGGCTGCCGTTGAGGGTGAAGGAGACCGTTGATTGTGTAGTCATCATGCGTTCCCGAGCTCAGCCAGCGTCCGGCGCACCAGGGTCAGCGCCGCATCCATTCGGTATTCCCCGGTGCCGCGAATATCGTCAATGGGCGACAGGACGGCGAGATGATCTTCCGTCACGGCCTCCTGCAGCGCGGCGTCGATGGGCCGGCCGCGTAGCTCGTCCTCGAGCGCGCCGAGCCGCCGTGCGACCGCCGAGCAGGATCCGACGGCGAGCCGAATCGAGGCGACGGTGCCGTCCGGGGCGGGCTCCAGCACGCCAGCCGTCATGACGATGGATATGACCAGATAGTGTCGCGCGCCGAGCTTGAGGAAGTTGCTGGTCGTCCCGCCGGCGGGCCTGGGGATCGAGATCCCGGTGACGATCTCGTCCCCCGCGCGCACGGTCTGCCGGTTGCCGGTGATGAACTCGCCGATGGGGACGAATCGGGTCGCATCGCACGAGGCAAGCTCGATTTCGGCGTCCAGGGCAAGCAGGTTGGGTACCCCGTCCGCGGCGGGCGATGCGTTGCAGACATTGCCGACGACGGTGCCGGAGTTCTGTACCTGCACGCCGCCCACTTCCCGCGCCGCGCGCTTGAGCCCGTCGAACATCGGCGGGAGCGGCGCCTCGATCGTCTGGGTCCAGGTAACCAGCGCGCCGATTCGGTAACGGTCGCCGAGATCTTCGATCGCGCCCAGGGATTCGATGCCCGTCACGTCGAGCACGTCGTCGTCGAGCGGCTTGCCGACGCGGGCGGGGTAATAGTCGGTGCCACCGGCAACGATCGTACGGGGCGCCTCCGCCATCGCGGCGAGAGCCGATTCGAGATCCCTGGGCCTCAGATAACTTGCCATCGCCGGGCACGCCCCCACGTCTATACGGAAAGGAAATCGTCCCTTTTGCCGTCCGGGAGATTGTCCCGTGAAAATTGTTCGTGTACAAACAAATTTAAGTGCATTAGCCTTTTATATGTCAAGCGAGCCACGAGCCTCCGGACCCGGTCCGGACACTGCTCGGCAATGTGCGGAGCATTACTTGACTTTGAGCCTTGCGGGGTCGATTACTCCCTGCGGCAGTCACCATCCACCAAAGAGCACATACGGGTGAGCCAATGGCGACGAAGTTAGCCGAATCGCGGTCGGACGGAGAATCGCACCGCAAGTCCGTCGACGCGGTCGTCATCCGCTTTGCGGGAGATTCGGGCGACGGGATGCAGTTGACGGGAACCCAGTTCACCCAGTCGACGGCGCTGATGGGGAACGATCTCGCGACGTTCCCGGATTTCCCGGCCGAGATCAGAGCGCCGGTGGGCACCACATACGGTGTGTCCGCATTCCAGATCAACTTCGCGTCCTACGACATCATGACGCCGGGCGATGCCCCGGACGTGCTGGTAGCCATGAACCCGGCGGCGCTCAAGGTGCATCTGCGCGACGTGCCGAAAGGCGGCACCATCGTGCTCAACACCGACGCGTTCACCGACCGCAACATCGCCAAGGCGGGTTTCGAGGCGAATCCGCTCGAGGACGGCACGCTCGACAACTACGTCACCGTCGAGATCGACATTCAGAAGATGACGCTCGCCGCGGTCGCGGGACTCGGGGTCACCAACAAGGAAGCCGTTCGCTGCAAGAACATGTGGGCGCTCGGCCTGATGTGCTGGATGTACGACCGCGACCGGCAGCCGACCGTCGACTGGATCGAGCAGCGTTTCGGAAAGCGCGCACCGGAAATCTCCAAGGCCAACATCGCCGCGCTCAACGCGGGCCATGCCTATGGAGAGACCGCGGAACTGCCGAGCGGCATCCCGGCCTATATCGTCCCCAAGGCGGACGTAGAGCCGGGCGTCTACCGCGCGGTGACCGGCACCGAGGCGGTCGCCTGGGGACTCGTGACCGGCGCACAAAAAGCCGGCCTGAAGCTGTTTCTGGGCTCCTACCCGATCACCCCTGCATCCGCTCTCCTGCACGCGCTCTCGAACCTCAAGCAGTACGGCGTGACCACTTTCCAGGCCGAGGACGAGATCGCCGCCGTGTGCTCGGCCATCGGCGCGTCATTCGCGGGCTCCATCGGCGTCACGTCGAGCTCCGGTCCCGGAGTCGCGCTGAAGACGGAGGGGATCACGCTCGCCTTCGCCGCCGAGCTGCCGCTGGTGATCGTGAACAGTCAGCGCGGCGGCCCGTCGACCGGTCTCCCGACCAAGACCGAGCAGTCCGACCTCTACCAGGCGGTCTACGGGCGCAACGCCGATTCGCCTTTACCGGTTGTCGCATCCTGCACGGCAGGCGACTGCTTCTTCGCCGCTATCGAGGCGGTGAGGATCGCCGTCACCTACATGACTCCGGTGATTCTGCTGACCGACGGCTATCTCGCCAACGCGGCCGAGCCGTGGGAGATTCCGGACGCCGACAAGATCCCGGATTTCAAGGTCGATTTCGCCGCCGCGAGCGAAGGTTTCCATCCCTTCCTGCGCGACGAGAAGACTCTCGCGCGCAACTGGGCGGTCCCCGGAACGCCCGGCCTGATGCACCGGATCGGCGGCATCGAGAAGAGCTACGACACCGGCCACATCTCCTACGACCCGGAGAACCACCACCGCATGACCAAGGTGCGGGCGGCCAAGGTGGACGGTATCGCCGACGACATCCCCCTTCAGCAAGTGGCTTCCGGCCCGTCCAGGGGAAGGCTCGCCGTGGTCGGCTGGGGGTCGACATTCGGCGCGATCAACCAGGCGGTCGAGCGGTCGCTCTCGGCCGGGCTCGACGTGGCCCACATCCACATCCGCCATGTCTGGCCGCTGCCGCGCAATCTCGGCGACATGCTGGCGGGCTACGAGAAGATCCTGGTCCCCGAGATGAATAACGGCCAGTTGATTACCGTGCTGCGCGACCGGTTCCTGGTGCCCGCCGAGGGCCTCAACCAGATTTCCGGCCTGCCTTTCAAGGTCTCCGACCTCGAAGCGGCGATCCGCGAGCGCCTGGAGAGCTAGCATGAACGTCCAGACCCCCGTCGAGCAGCTCAAGCCGGCCGATTACGCATCGGACCAGGAGGTCCGCTGGTGCCCCGGCTGCGGCGATTACGCGATCGTCAAGTCGGTGCAGCGGACGATGGCCGACCTCCAGCTCGCGCCGGAAGACGTGGTGTTCATCTCCGGCATCGGCTGCGCCGCGCGCTTCCCCTACTACATGGCAACCTACGGCTTCCACACGATCCACGGCCGCGCGCCGGCGATCGCGACCGGCACCAAGCTCGCCAATCCCGATCTCGACATCTGGGTGGTGATGGGCGACGGCGACTGCCTGTCGATCGGCGGCAACCACACGCTGCACGCGATCAGGCGCAACGTCGACATTCAGATGCTGCTGTTCAACAACGAGATCTACGGCCTCACCAAGGGGCAGTACTCGCCGACCTCGCGGCTCGGCACGCGCTCACCCTCGACGCCGCAGGGGTCGATCGATGCGCCGGTCAACGCGACCGTGTTCGCGCTCGGCGCAGGCGCCCGTTTCGTCGCGCGGTCGGTCGACACCAACCAGAAGCACCTTCCCGAGATGCTCAAGCGGGCGCACGCCCATCGCGGCGCGTCTTTCGTCGAGATCATCCAGAACTGCATCGTTTACAACGACGGCGCGTTCTCGGGTTGGACCGACAAGAGGTCGGCCGCCGATTCGCAGATCCAGGTCGAACACGGCAAGAAGCTGATCTTCGGCAAGGAGGGCGACAAGGGGCTCCGGCTCAACCGGGATTCCCTCAGCCTGGAGGTCGTGACGATCGGCGAGAACGGCGTCACCGAGGACGAAATCCTTGTCCATGACGAGACCAACCGGGTGCTCGCCAACCTGCTGGGCACGATGGAACACCCGGAGTATCCCGTAGCGATCGGAGTGCTCTACTGCGACCCGGCGGAGACCTACGATTCCGCGGTTCACCGGCAGATCGCGGAGACCCTCGAGAAGACCCCGCCGACCGACCTGAACGCAATGCTCCGCGGCGGCCGCACCTGGACCGTCGCGCCCGGCTGAGCGGCGCCTTTTCGTTTCTTCCCATCGCACCGTTACCTGCACCGGGTGCAGGGTGACATTTCCTGCGGTTGCCCGCCCTTGGGTACAGTGCTTCGCACCTACTCAGGTTGGGATGCCCGTGGAAAGCGCAACGCCCCGTCCTCAATCCGCATAGGCGGCCCACCGCCGTACCGCGGCCCAAACACCCGCCGAGATTCGACTGGAAACCATACACCCGGGCTACGAGCAAGGCGGTGGGACACGGTGCGGCATCGACACCGGCACGGGCCGTTCTTGCCGGGCGTGGGGCTTTACCGGTCAGGCCGCGTGGCTATCATGGCGCCGGCCAAAACCGGGGGAGTCCTCGATGCCGAGAAGCGTTGCCGTCGTGGGGTCGGGGCCCGGCGGCATGTATGTTGCACAGGGGCTGATCGACCGGTCTCCCGGTTGCCGCGTCGATGTTTTCGATCGCCTGCCCTCGCCCTTCGGCCTGATCCGTGGCGGGGTCGCGCCTGACCACCAGACGACCAAGAAAATCTCCCGCGCCTTCCAGAAGACGATGCTGTCGGACGGCGTGCGTTTCGTCGGCAATGTCGAGATCGGCCGCGACGTCGAGATCGGCGAGATGGAACGGATCTACGACGCCGTCGTGCTCGCCTACGGCGCACCGTTCGACAACCGGCTCGGCATCGCGGGCGAGGACAAGGAGAACGTGTTCGGCTCCAACGCCTTCGTCGGCTGGTACAACTGCCATCCCGATTTCATCGACCTCGACCCTAGCCTCGACATCGAGGCGGCGGTGGTGATCGGCGTCGGCAACGTGGCCGTCGACGTCGCGCGAGTGCTGGCCAAGACACGCAAGGAGATGTCGGTCACCGACCTTCCCGACTACGCGGCGGAGGCCATAGAGGCGTCCCCGGTCCGTGACATCTACATGTTCGGACGGCGCGGGCCAGTCGAGGCGGTGTTCACCAATGTCGAGCTGCGCGAGATGGGCCAGCTTGAAGACGCGCAGCCGATTGTCGACCTCGACCAGCTGCCGGAAGAGGTGGTAGCGCCGCAGATGAGCGACCGCGACCTGCGCTTGCGGGTCCGTAATATCGGAACGCTGAGAAGTTTTGCCGACGTCTCCGGCGCGGGAAAGCGCAAGCGCGTCCATTTCCGCTTCTTCTGCTCGCCGGTCGAGATCCTGGGCGGCGAGAGGGTCGAGGGCGTGAGGATGGAGAAGACCCGGGTGGAGGACGGCCGCGCGGTGCCGACCGGCGAGACCTTCGAGGTCCCCTGCGGAATGGTGATTACCTGTATCGGCTCGCGCGCCGAGGCCATCGACTCGGTGCCGTTCGACGACCGCAAGGGAATCGTCGTCCACGAGGATGGACGGGTACGCGACGGGCTCTACGCGGCGGGCTGGGTAAAACGCGGCGCGGTCGGCACCATCGGCACCAACAAGAACGATTCGCTCGACGTGGTCGACCGGATGATCGCCGAGTTCGCCGGGGCGGAGAGGGGCGGGCCGGACGCCTTCGACCGGATCGCCGCCGACCGCGGCCTGCGCGTGGTCTCCTACCCCGAGTGGCAGACCATCGACCGCATGGAGGAAGAGGCCGCCCCCGACGGTGCGCCGCGCAAGAAGTTCGCGACCCCGGAGGCGATGCTCACCGCCCTCGACGCGAACGGCGGCTGACCTTTCCCCCGCTACCGGGCCTTGCCGCTTCCCTTCCTCGTCGCCGGCTTGCGACGGATGTAGACCGGCTCGCCGGGCTCTTTCCGGACCTCGAAACCCCCGGATTTCGTTACGAGTGTGCTGAGGTTCGGGCAGCCATAGGTCCTCGGATCGAAGTCAGGTGCCGCGCCGAGGATACGACTCCCGACGCTACCGAGGTTCACCCAACCGTCCTCGCCCTCGCCCTCCATCGCCTTGACGACGATCTTCACGGCCTTCGATGGCGGCTGCTTCTTCGACGCGGCGGCGGTCGTGCCGCTTGCGCTACCCTTTTCCGGGACGGTCTCGACCAGGTTCTCGACATAGATGAAGCGGTTGCAGGCGTTGCGGAACGCCTCCGGCGTCTTGCGCTCGCCGAACCCGTAGACCGAGAGCCCGTCCTCGCGCAGCCGTTGTGCGAGCCGCGTGAAGTCGCTGTCCGAACTGACAAGGCAGAAACCGTCGAGCGTGCCCTTGAACATGAGGTCCATGGCGTCGATGACGAGCGCGATGTCGGAGGCATTCTTGCCTTTCGTGTTGCTGCGCTGCTGGTTTTGCAGAATCGCCAGCGACTTGATCGCTCCGTCCCAGCCGGCGAGCTGGGTGTTCGAGAAATCGCCGTAGATTCGCCTTACATTGGCCTCGCCGAGGGTCACGATCTCTTCGAAAATCGGTTGCGCATAGCGGGCGCTGGTGTTGTCCGCGTCGATCAGTACGGCGAGGCTCTTGGGTGCACCGTTTTCAGGCATGAAATTCCTCCGGGCATCCCGATCGGGGCACACCCGTTCCCGTTCTAGGCCAGCCGTTTCAGCAACGACAGAAAGGACCGGCGTTCGACATCGCTCAGACCTGCCAGGGTCTCGTCGGTGATTGCGTGGCCGTTGGGCTTGGCGGCGGCGATGAGCGCGCGGCCGTCCGCGGTCAGGCTGAGGACGACGCGGCGGCGGTCCTCCGGGTCCGGCTTGCGGTCGATCAGCCCGCGCGCGAGCAGGCGCTTGATGACGCCCTGCATCGTGGCTGCGTCCATCGCGGTGCGGCGGCCGAGTTCGTTCTGCGAGACCTCGCCGAGATCGTTGAGCTTCACCAGGGCCGCAAATTGCAGCGGCGTGAGTTGGGCATCGCCGATCATCTCCTGGAAAATCGCGGCGTGGCGCTGATGCGCGCGGCGCAGGAGGTGGCCGACCTGATCCTCCAGCACATAGGCGGGTTCCGCATCGCTTCGCTCTTCCCGTGCGGCGATCGCGGCCGGTTTCATCGGAGGCCTTCGAGAAATCGTTTGTATACAAACAATGGGGGCGTCGTGGAGTCGGGTCAAGCGCCGGCGCCGGCGCCGGTGGACGGGGTGCGGGTCAGGCGTTAGAACCGAAACCCCAACCATACGGCGGCGCGGAGGGTTCCCATGCGGCTTTACTCCTATTTCCGGTCTTCGGCCGCCTATCGCATGCGGATCGCGCTGAACCTGAAAGGGCTCGACTACGAGCAGGTCGCGGTGGACCTGCCCGGCGGGGTGCATCGCGAGGCGGACTTCGCGGCGGTCAACCCGCAGCGCCTGGTGCCGGCGCTGGTCGACGGCGAGCGCACGATGATCCAGTCGGTCGCCCAGATGGAGTACCTGGAGGAGACCCGCCCGGAACCGGCGCTGCTCCCCACCGACCCGTATGAGAGGGCTCGGGTGCGCGCGCTGGTGCAGATCGTCGCCTGCGACATCCACCCGCTCAACAACCTGCGCGTGCTCAAGTACCTGCAGGGGCCGCTGGGCCACGACGACGCGGCGCGCGACACGTGGTACGCCCATTGGATCGCCGACGGGTTCGCGGCGCTCGAACGGCTGCTCGCCGACAGTGAATACACTGGCGCTTTCTGCCACGGCGACACGCCCGGAATGGCCGACGTCTGCCTGGTGCCTCAGGTGTTCAACGCGCAGCGCTTCAAATGTCCGACCGAACCCTATCCGACGCTTATGCGCATCTTCGAGGCGTGTAACGAGCTTGAAGCTTTCGCGGCGGCGCACCCGAGCGGGCAGCCGGACTCGTCCCCGTGAAGCTGTTTCCGGCCGGCCAGGGCACGGGAATCGTTCGCTCCGCGGCCATGAAATTTCTAGGATACCGGCGGACTTTGCTTGCCGGAGAAACGGGTTGCAAACCAGGGGAGAGCGACGAATGAGGATCAGGACACTTTTTGCCGGCATGGCGGCGGCGATGCTCGCCATGGGCGCGGCCGGCTCGGCCAAAGCCGAGTTCAAGCTGAAGGGCGACCCGAAGGTCGCCTTCGTCTATTTCAACGTCAAGGACGACGGCGGCTGGACCCAGGCGATCGACGAGGCCCGCATCAGGGTCGAGAAAAAGCTCGGCTGGAAGATCCCCTATGCCGAGAAAGTGCCGGAGAAGGCATCCGCCATCCGCCCGGTGGTCGAGCGATTCATCCGCCGCGGCTTCAATATCATCAACGGCTCCGCCTTCGGCTACAGCGACACCTTCAAGGAGCTGTCGAAGGAATATCCCGACATCGCGTTCGTCAATCCGGCCGGGATCACCAACGGCCCCAACCTGCAGTCCTATTACGGCCGGACCTATGAGAGCCAGTATCTCTGCGGCATGGTCGCGGGCGCGATGACCAAATCGAACAAGCTTGGCTTCGTCGCCGCCCATCCGCTCGGCCTCGTCACCTGGACGGTCAACGCCTTCGCGCTGGGCGCCCAGGCGGTGAACCCGAAGGCGACGGTCAACGTGGTCTATACCGGCTCCTGGTACGACCCGGTGAAGGAGCGCGCCACCGCGCTCGCCCTGATCGAGCGCGGCGTCGACGTGATCGGCCAGCATGTCGACACCCCGGCGGTGCAGGTGGCCGCGCAGGAGAAAGGGGTGTGGGGTACCGGCCACCATCGCGACATGCTGGAGTTCGCGCCCAAGGCGACCCTCTGCTCCTCGGTCTGGGTGTGGGACCGCTTCCTGATCCCGCTCTACAAGCAGATCTCGTCGGGCAGTTGGAAAACCAAGCCCTATGGCGAGTTCGTCGGGCTCGGGCATGGCGGCACCGACATTGCCTGCTGCAATGAGATCGTGCCCAAGGACGTGGTCGACAAGGTGATGGCGGCTCGCCAGAAGATCATCGACGGCTGGCACGTCTATACCGGCCCGATCGTGGACAACAAGGGCAAGGAAGTCGTCGCGGCGGGCAAGACGCCTTCGGACGCGGATCTCTGGGGCATGAAGTACCTGGTCAAGGGCGTCATCGGACAGCTCTGAGCCCAGCCCCGACACGAGCGTTTGCGCCCGGCCACCCCCGGCCGGGCGCGTCCCGTTGGAGCGCCGCCGATGACCGTCGCGCTCGAAATGAGCGGAGTAACCAAGGAATTCGACGGCGTCCGGGCGCTCGACGAGGCCTGGTTCCGCACCGAGTACGGTCGGGTTCACGCTTTGTTGGGCGAAAACGGAGCCGGCAAGTCCTCGCTGATGAACGTGGTCTGCGGGCTCTACGCGCCGGACCGGGGCTCGGTCGCGGTCGACGGCAGCCCGGCGCGGATCGACGGGCCTGCCCACGCCCGCGCCCTCGGCATCGGCATGGTGCATCAGCACTTCAAGCTGGTGCGCCCGTTTACGGTAGCCGAGAACGTGGCGATGGCGAACCGGCTGGGCGGGCGGTGGACCGACGAGATCGCCCGGGTAACGAAGGCGATCGAGCGTTACTGCGGCGAACTCGGCTTCGCGCTCGACCCCTCCGCCCGGATCGATTCGATCTCGGTCGCGGAACGACAGCGCGTCGAGATCGTCAAGGTGCTGATGTCGGGCGCCCGCATCCTGATCCTCGACGAGCCGACCGCGGTGTTGACCGACGAGGAGGCGGACCGCCTGCTGGCCGTCGTTCGCGGACTGGCGGAGCGCGGCTCCGCGGTGGTCCTGATCACCCACAAGCTGCGCGAGGTGCGCGGCTTCGCCGACCGGGTGACCATCATGCGGGCCGGGCAAACGGTGGCCAACGAAAATCCGGGGTCGCTGTCCGACGAGCGCATGACGGAGCTGATGGTGGGCTCCGCCCCACGCAGCGCGGTGACGGCGAGGAGCGTCGGCGGCAGGGTCCGGCTCGCCATCGAGGACCTCAAGGCTGCGCGCGACGATGGCGTCAGGGCACTCGCGGGGGTCGACCTCGCGGTCAGGGAGGGCGAGATATACGGCGTGGCGGGCGTCGGCGGCAACGGCCAAACCGAGCTCGCCGAGGTGCTGATGGGGGTTCGCCCGGCGCTCGGCGGCAGCGTTGCGCTTGATGGGGCGGACCGCACAGCCGCACATCCGGGCGAGCGCCGCAAGGGCGGGCTCGGCACCATCCCGGCCGACCGCTATCTCTACGGGCTGACCGCCGATCTCTCGGTTGCCGAGAATTTCGGCCTGACCGGGCTCGCCGCCGGCCGCTACGGAACCTGGTGGGTCGCGGCCAACCGGATGCGCGCCGATACCGAGGCCGCCATCGACGCCTTCGAGATCCAGTGTAGCGGCCCAGCCACCCGCTCGCGGCTGTTGTCGGGCGGCAACGCGCAAAAGCTGGTATTGGCCCGCGAGCTTTCGGGCGGCGCCGGCATCATGGTCGCCCATTCGCCGACGCGGGGGCTCGACGTGCGTGCCTGCGCGGCGGTGCAGAGCCAGCTCCTCGAAGCGCGCGACCGGGGCGCGGCAGTCCTCCTGGTCAGCGAGGACCTCGACGAGGTGCTCGACCTCTCGGACCGGATCGGGGTGCTTAACCGGGGCCGCATCGTGGGCGAGTTCGAGCGCCCCGCGGACCGGAACGAAGTCGGTCGGCTGATGGTGGGTCATGCCTGACCGCGCCGCCGCCGCGCCGGCCGGAGCGTTCCGCGTCCGCCGCTTCGGGCGTCTCAACCTCGAAGTCCGCCAGTCGATCGGACGCGTCAAGCACGCCGCCTTCATCGCCTTCGGCCTCGGCGTCGGTCTCGCCATCTCGGTCGTCATCCTGCTCGCCTCGGGAGTGGAGGCGGCCAATATCTTCGACGAGTTCGTAGTGCTCACCTTCTTCGACCGGCTGGGCCTCTCCAGCGTTCTGATCGAGTGCAGCCCGCTGATTCTTGTAGGGCTCAGCGCGGCGGTCGCGTTCCGCGTCAATTTCTGGAACATCGGGATCGAGGGCCAGTTCTTCTGGGGCGCGATCGGGGCGACGGTGATCGCGATCTTCGACGTGGGCCCCCCGTCGACACGGATCGGGCTGATGCTGATCCTTTCGCTGGTCGGCGGCTTCCTGTGGATCGCCCCGCCGGCGATCTTCAAGATCAGACTCGGCGTCAACGAGGTGATCTCGACGCTGCTGCTCAATTACGTCGCCTATCTGTTCGTCCTCAACCAGGTCTACGGCGCCTGGCAGGACACGCGCGACCGCTTCCCCCATTCGGAGCAGTTCGACGCGGTCGAGCGCCTGCCGCCGATCGGCTGGGAGAAGGTCCATGCGGGGCTTCTCATCAGCCTCGCCGCGGTCGCCTTCGTCTGGTGGCTGATGCAGCGGAGCCGCTTCGGCGTCTATATGCGGTTCGTCGGCTCCAACCCGCAAATGGCGCTCGCCGCCGGCATCCCCGTGGCGATGACGGTCTTCCTGGCGGTGGGGCTGTCGGGCGCGCTGTCGGGTGCGGCGGGCTTCATCATGGGCGCGGCGCAGGAGCACCGGCTGACCGGCACGATGGCGGCGGGGTACGGCTTCTCTGGCATCGTGATCGCCTTCCTCGCGCGCAACAATCCTGTGGCGGTGCTGGTTGTCGCCTTCATGATCGGGGGGCTCTACGCGGCGGGACAGAGCGTCAAGGTGTTCTACAGCCTGCCGCAGGCGCTGGTCTCGCTGATCCAGGCGATCGTGGTGATGTGCGTCGCGGCGTCCGACTTCCTGGTGCGTTACCGGGTGCACTGGCTGCGCGGCGGAGGCGGGCGATGATCGAGTTCCTTGCCAACTGGCTCGCCTTCACCCCGGTCTTCGCGGTGCCGCTGCTTCTGGCGACGCTGGGTCTGATCGTCAACGAGCGTGCCGGCGTCATCAATCTCGGCGCGGAGGGGATGATGCTGTGCGGCGCGCTCGCGGGCGTCGCCTGCTACGTGGAGTTCGGCGAGAGCACGGCTGTGGGCATGACGGCGGCAGGGTTCGCCGGACTCACGATCGCCTTCCTTTTCGCCTTCGTCGTCGTCGTGCTCCGAGCCGACCAGGTGGTGACCGGGATCACCATCGTCTTCTTCGGGGTCGGGCTGACCGGGCTGATCGGGCTTCGCTGGAACGACACCGCGATCGCCGGGTTCCAGAAGCTCGATCTCGGCTTCCTCTCGGAAATCCCGTTCTTCGGCAAGGTGGTCTTCGCCCAGGACGCGATGGTCTATCTCACGATCCCGATCACGTTCGGGGTCTGGTACTTCCTGTTCCGCACCCGCGCCGGGCTCAATCTGCGCGCGGTCGGAGAGAACCCGCAGGCCGCCGACGCCGCCGGCATCGCCGTCGATGCCTACCGCTTCTGCGCGGTCGCGGCGGGCGGCGTGCTGTGCGGGATGGCGGGCGGCTACCTCGCGCTCGCGGCGGCCAAGATCTGGGTCAACGAGATGACCCACGGGCGGGGCTGGATCGCCATCGCGCTGGTCATCTTCGCACGCTGGATGCCGGGCCGCGCGGTGTTCGGCGCCATCCTGTTCGGCGGCATCGAGGCCCTGATCCCCCGCATATTCGCCGCCGGCTGGCCGGTCCCGCAATATTTCCTGCAAATGACCCCGTTCCTCGCGACACTGGCGGTGCTGGTCTGGGTCGGGTTGGCGGGAAAGCGGCGCTCCGCCGCGCCGGGGGCGCTGGGGCTGCCCTATGTCAGGGAGGATCGGTGGTGAGGGGGATGCCGGCTAAAGCACGGCCCACGGTCACATTCAGCGAGGCGGATAGCAACCGCCACAAGTCCGGCGGCGGCGGGTTGCTTATCCGCAGCGGAGGCCATCGCGGTGCCGGTTTAGGGTTAGGCGGAACCTTTGACCCCGGATACCGCTCAATGCGGCTCAGCCGTTGCTATGCGGTCTCGGTCGTCATCGGTGAACCGTCGTCAACGACGGTCTGATAGCTTGGCGGGATATAACAAAGGAGGAAGAGCAGGGTCCCTTGTGACAGTTCACTCGCCACGATTGGCCAGCATGTATGCGCGCAGGACAGCATTCATTCGACTCAAATGGCCCCTGCCCTGAGCCTTGAACCAATCGAACACATCCTCATCCACACGCAATGAGACGGCTTTCTTGGAGGAGCCGGGCGGCATGACCAGTCTTGCGGCCGCGAAGAATTTCTCGTCCATCTCGAGGATGTCCGAGGTGTCGGTCTTTTTCTCGGGAATTACCGCGATCTCAGCCAATCGCTCTTTCGAGATAGGCATGGAAGAGTTCCCTTTCCCGCTCGGTCGCTTTCCGAGCGCTGATCATCCGGATGGCACCGGCGCGGTCCGTGTGGGCGACGGCGCCCACGACACCTGTGCCGAAGAAGCGGAAACTGATCTCCCGCACTTCTCCATAGGCGCGGTCATCTGCGTGGGTAAGGATCGGACCGTTGAAAATTTCCGCAGCCTCCTCAAAGTCGATGCCGTGCTTGCGCCGGTTTTCGGCGTTCTTCGCGTCGTCCCACTCGAAGCGCAACCCGGATGACCTTTTCGTATATACAAACGTAGCTATGTAAGCCTGTTGTCAACCGTTGCGCCCCGTCACGGCACGTCCCACGGTCGCCACCGAGGGATCCAGCGCGGCACGTTCGCCTTGTAGAGCCGGTAGCTCTCGCCGAAGCGACGTTCGAGGGCCGGTTCCTCGATGCGGATGAAATAGGCGGTGTTGAAAAGGATGAAGACGACCAGCCAGCCGGCGAGGTACCAGGACCCGAAAAGGAGGGCTTCGGCAGCGAGCATGACGTTCACGCTCGACAGCATGGGATTGCGGACGTAGCGGTAGGGGCCGCGAACCACCAGTTTCCTGGGCGGCGCCCAGGGCGCGGGAGTGCCCTCTCCGGCGGTCACGAACAGGCGGGCGGTCCAGACAGCCAGCGGGAAGCCCATGGCGGCCAGCACCGCGCCGATCCAGAATCGCGGTTCGGCCGGCCCCGCCGGGGCCATGCCGCCCGGCAAACCGGATGTCAGCCACAATATCGCTCCGGGAACGTAGACCAGGGCGGTTCCGGGAAGAATGACGACGGCCTTGAACAGCTCACGCTTCATGCCCGTGTCTCCCCGGTGGTTCGTTCTTGCCCGCCGTAGACGAGAGGCCTCACCCCGCCAAGATCCCCCGCACCGTTCCCGCCGCGTCGTCCTCCACCGGGGCCATGCGGTCGCGGTCGTCCTCGGTGACCCGGTCGGCGATGCCGGTCCTGTAGCTCGGCCGGGCGCGGATGCGGTCGAACCAGTGGGCGACCCTTGCGTAGCGCTCTCCCCAGATGTCGAACAGGCCGAGGTCGTTCATCCGGTTGGCGTAGGGGGTGGCGGCAGCGTCGGCGAGCGAATAGAGGTCGCCGCCGAGCCAGGGGCCGTGCGCGAGTGTCTCGTCCATGCGGGCGAACGCGGCCTCCATGTCCCGCACCGCGTCGACCGCGAGCGAGGCGCCGAGTCCCTTTTCGTAGACCGCGCGCTGGCGCGCCCGCCTGCGCGGGTCGGGAACCTTGGCCATACGCGCCTCGATCGCCTCCGGCGTGCGGTAGTCCTTGCGGAACGCGATCGCGTGCGTCAGCAGCCCGGTGGCCGGGTGGACCGGGTCGTCGATGGTCTTCATCAGCAGCCGCACCCGGTAGCGCGCGACCGGGTCCTCGGGCATCAGGCGGGGCTCGGGGAAGGCGTCCTCCAGGTAATACTGGATGACCGAGGATTCGAGGATCGTCTGCCCGTCATGGATCAGCGCGGGCACCACCGCGCCCGGATGGATCTTCCGGTATTCGGGATCGAACTGGTCGCCGCGCCGGAGGTCGACGAAGCGACTCTCGTAATCGATGCCCTTCTCCAGCAGAGTCAGGCGGGCCTTGATCGCGCAGACCGAGGTCGAATGCTCATAGAGCACCAGCATGGAAGACCTCCCGGGAGGACGGGGGGGAAGGATAGCGGGCTTTCGGACGCTGTCGACCGCGCCGGGCCGGACCCTTCACCGCCGCGGTCCGCGCATCATATTGAAGGGCAGGATGTTGCCGAACCGGATTTGGGAGGGAACGGCCATGGATTCTATGAGGTTCGCCAAACCGCTGCTGGCGGCCGTCGCGGCCGGGCTGATCGCGACCGCCGCCGCGCAGGCGCAGCAGGCGCGCATGGGGACCTTCGAGGGCCAGAGCGGACACAAGGCGTCGGGCGGGGTATCCGTGGAGCAAAAGGGCGGGCGCTGGTTCGTGCGGTTCGCGAAGGATTTCCGCCTCGACCGCGCGCCCGACCCGCGCGTCGCGCTCGGCAAGGACGGCTATGACGCAAGCACGACGCTCGGCCGTCTCAGGTCGCGCCGCGGCACCGGCCGCTACCCGCTCCGCGACACCATCGACCCGGCGAAGTACAACGAGGTCTGGCTCTGGTGCAAGGCGTTCGAGGTCCCGCTCGCGGTGGCGAAGCTGAAATGACGGTTTGAGGCATCTCGTCTTGCCACGGGTCTCTTGTTACCATCGCCGGGCGACACGGATGGGAAGGTGACATGGCGGGAAGCCTGAGCGCGGCGGAAGTCGCCCATTTCGAGGAGCACGGCTATCTGTTCCCCAAGCGCGCGATCGGCGCCGAGGAGGCGGATCGCTACCGCCTCAAGCTGGAGCACTACGAAAGCGTGCTGGGCGTCGAGCCGCAGACCTACCTCAAGATCAAGGCCCATGTCGCGGCGCCCTGGATCGTGGACCTCGCGCGGAACGAAGCAATCCTGGACACGGTCGAATCGCTGATCGGGGAAGACATCCTGCTGTTCGGAACCTCGCTGTTCCAGAAGAAGGGAAACGATCCCCGTTTCGTTTCCTGGCACCAGGATTCGGCCTATTACGGGCTCGACCCGCATGAGGAGGTCACCGCCTGGGTGGCACTGACCCCGGCGACCCGCCGGAACGGCTGTATGCGGGTGATGCCGGGCTCGCACAGGGGCCCGGACCTGGAGCACGACGAAACCTACGATCCGCAGAACCTGCTCGCGCGCGGCCAGACGATCCACGGGCTTGAGGACGACGGGGCGGTGTTCATGGAGCTGGAAGCGGGCGAGTTCTCGCTGCACCACGAGCGCACCGCGCACGGCTCGCTCGCCAACGAGACCGACGGACCGAGGGTGGGTGTCGCCTATTTCTACATGCCGGCGCATTGCCGCTCGACCATCGGACGGCGCACCGCGCTCCCGATGCGCGGCGAGGACCGCTACGGCCATTGGGACACCGATCCCCTGCCCAAGGAGGATCTCGATCCCGACTGCATGGCCTTTCTCAAGGACATGTGGGCCCGCTACCAGGACACCGAGGTGGCCCAGGAGGCTCGGCGGACCGGCTAGACGGGTTGGAAGGCCGGGCTCAGAGCGGGCAGCGCCGGTCCTTCACGTAGTCATGGACGACGATCCGGCCGGCGACGATGTCGGCCCTCGCCTTCTCGACAGCCGCGCGTATGGCGGGAGAGATGAGCTTGTCGTTATGCTCGTCGAGCGCCCAGTCGACCCCGCCCTCGGCGAGGCCGAGGGTGACGACGCCGGCTGTGAATCGTCCCTCCATCGCGTCCTTCAGGGTCTCGTAGGCAGCGACGTCGACCCGCTTCACCATCGAGGTCAGGACCGTTCCCGGCGCGAGCCCGTTCTGGTTGAGGTCGACGCCGATCGCGAACTTGCCGGCTTCGGCAGCGGCGCGAATCACGCCGATGCCGGTGCCCCCCGCCGCGTGGAAAACCACGTCCGCGCCCCGCGCCAACTGGCCATGCGCCAGCGCCGCCCCCTTGGCTGGATTGTTCCAGGCGGCCGGTGTCCGCCCGGTCATGTCCTGGAGGACCCCGATCCCGGGTTTCGCCGCCGCGGCGCCCTGTCCGTAGCCGCAGGCGAACCTGTGGATCAGCGGAACGTCCATGCCGCCGACGAATCCGAGCGTCCCGGTCTTTGAGGTGAGTGCCGCGGCGATTCCGACCAGATAAGAACCCTCGTGTTCCCTGAACGCGTATTGGCGGAGGTTGGGCAGGTCGAGCCAGTTCACGTCGATGATGGCGAACTGACGGCCGGGATTCTGGGCCGCTACCGCCTCGATCGCCTGGGCGTAGGAGAACCCGACGGCGATCGCCAGCGTCGCCCCACGCGCAATCGCACGGCGGATGGCGGGCGCGCGGTCCGCGGCGTTCGCCGCGTCCACGGAGTGGACCGCCACGCCGGTCTCTTCCATGAACCGATCGACCCCCTGCCAGACGGCCGCGTTGAAGCTCCGGTCCGACCTTCCGCCGCGGTCGAACACAACCGCCGGCTTGAATTCCGCCGCCACGGCCGCGCCGGTCGTGAACATCGCAAGCAATACACCGAGAAGCACCCGACACCGCATTGCATCGCCTCCCCGCGGTCAGGGACCCATTGTGCCGTCAAATGCCGCCAGGACAATACGGCGCTTGAAGGATCGGTTCGCTTGACCGGGCAACCGCGCCTATCTAGCTAATGAGCGACCTACCCGGGCCGGAGCACCGCTCCATGACCGCCGAACTCACCTTGCGCGTCGATGGGATGACCTGCGGCAACTGCCGCGCCAGGGTCGAACGCGCGCTGCACACGCTGGAGGGCATCGCCGCCGCCGACGTGAACCTGGCGACGGAACGAGCGCGCATCGTCTACTTGCCGGAGGTCCTGGACCCGCCGGCGATCGCCGAGGCGATCCGGGACGCCGGCTACGTGCCGGGTGAAGTCGATGCGTCGGGGATGCCGGGCGACGACACGCGGGCCGCCAACGAGGACGAGATCGCCACCCTCAAGCGCCGGGTCATCGTCGCGGCGGTCCTCACCGTCCCCCTGTTCCTGATCGCCATGGGCTCGATGCTGCCCGGAATCGGTCTCGATTCCATTGCCGGCGAGCGAGCGTGGCTGTGGACACAACTCCTGCTTGCCGCCCCGGTCGTGCTTTGGTCGGGGCGCGGGTTCTTCGTGCACGGCTGGGCCGAGCTTCGCCATGCGAGCCCGGGGATGAACAGCCTGGTCATGATCGGCGCGGGAGCGGCCTTCGCCTATTCGGTCCTCGCCCTGATCGCTCCGTCGATCTTCCCGGAAGGGACCGCGGTGCCCTATTTCGAGGCGGCGGGCGTAATCGTGACGCTCATCCTGCTCGGCCGGCTGCTCGAAGCCATCGCGCGTGGCCGTGCCTCCGACGCGATCGCGAGTCTCATGGATCTCCGCCCAGCAACCGTTCGGATTCTGGACCGCGGGGAGGAACGGGAAGTCCCGCTCGAAGAAGTCGCGGTCGGAGACACGGTGCTGATCAAGCCGGGCGAGCGGGTTCCGGTGGACGCCTCGGTAAATGCCGGCAGCAGCTTCGTCGACGAGTCGACGATCACCGGCGAGCCCGTTCCGGTCGCGAAGCAGGCCGGCGACGAGGTCTTCGGCGGTACCGTCAACGGGGCCGGCGCGCTCACGGTCCGGGTCGATCGCATCGGCGGCGATACCGTTCTCGGCCGTATCCTCACCACGGTCGCCGAGGCCCAGGGCGCCAAGGCGCCGATCGCGCGCCAGGCCGACCGCATCGCAGGCATCCTGGTACCGTGCGCGCTCGTCGTTGCGGCGCTCGCGTTTGTCGCCTGGCTCGCCTTCGCGCCCCCGCCGGCGCTGAGCTACGCCTTCGTCGCGGCGGTCTCGGTTCTCCTGATCGCCTGCCCCTGTGCGATGGGACTCGCGACGCCGACCGCGATCCTTGTCGGCACCGGCGTCGGCGCGGAGCGCGGCGTGCTGATTCGCAACGGCGCCGCGCTGGAAATGCTGGCGCGTGCGCGAACCCTTGCCTTCGACAAAACGGGTACGCTGACCGCCGGACGTCCGGTCCTTACCGACCGGCTCCTTCCGGACGGATCGGGGACGGCGACGAACGAGGTCTTCGCCCTGATCGCCGCGGCGGAGACGCTGAGCGAGCACCCTCTCGCGACCGCCGTGGTGGACGCTGCCAGCGGCCCGTTGGCCCCGGTCGATACGTTCTCGGTCGAACCGGGCCTCGGGATCGCGGCCGGGGTCGCCGGGCGCGAGGTCGTTATCGGCTCGGCCCGTTTCCTCGAAGGCCGCGGCATCGACTGCACGGTGTCCGACAGCACACGCGGCGACCTTTCCCGCGACGGCAAGACGACCGTGCTGGCAGCCATCGACGGCGAGCCCGCCGCCGTGCTCGCATTCCGCGACCCGCCGAAGGAGGAGAGCGAGCAGGCAATTTCCGATCTCCTGGCGCAAGGCTTCGCCGTCGCAATGATCACCGGCGACAGCCGGGCGACAGCGGAATCGGTGGCAAGCTCGCTCGGCATCGCCACGGTCGAGGCGGAAGTCCTTCCGGACAGCAAGGCGGAAGCGGTCAAGGCGTTGAGGCGCGGGGACGGCACGGTCGCCTTCGTGGGCGACGGCATCAACGACGCCCCAGCACTCGCCGAGGCGGATGCAGGAATCGCCATCGGCACCGGAACTGACATCGCCATGGAAACGGCGGATGTCGTCCTGATGTCGGGCGATCTGCGAGGCGTCGTCACCGCGATCCGGCTTGCCCGGAAGACGCTCGCGACCATCCGCATGAACCTCTTCTGGGCCTATGCCTACAACGTGGCCCTGATTCCGCTCGCCGCCGGCGCACTCTATCCGGTCTTCGGGATACTGCTCGACCCCATGCTGGCAGCGGCCGCGATGAGCGTCTCCAGCGTGCTGGTCGTCGCTAACTCGCTCCGTCTCCGCCGTTTCTCCTGAACCCCCGCTGCCGTTACACTGCCCTCTCGGCAAGGAGGAGCGGCGGCGTGGCGAACAAGGACTTGCGGAACTGGCTCGAGGATGTCGACAGCATCGGCGAACTCCAGACCATCGCGGGCGTCGAGCATCACGAGGAAATCGGCGGACTCGTCGACATTTTCCAGCGCAAGATGGGCAATCCGGCGGTGATGTTCGACGAGGTTCCGGGCTTCCCGAAGGGCCACCGGGTGATCGCCAACATTCTGACCTCGGTGCCGCGCATCAACGTCGCGCTGGGCCTCGATCCCGAAGCCTCCGAGATGGACCTGATCCGCTGGTGGCGCGATTACATGGGCGACGCGCCGACCCACGCTCCGCGCGAGGTCAATGGCGGGCCCCTGCTCGACAACGTCAGCGAGGGCGAGGCGGTCGACATCACGACCATCCCCACGCCCAAATGGCACGAGCATGACGGCGGCCACTTCATCGGCACCGGCTGCATGGTGGTGATGAAGGATCCCGACACCGGCTGGGTCAATTTCGGCTGCTACCGCGTGCAGTCGCACGAGCCGGCGCTGGCGACGGTGATGATGTCGCCCGGCAAGCACGGCCGGCTGATCATGGAGAAGTACCACAAGCGCGGCGAAGCCTGCCCCGTCGCGGTCGTCGCCGGAATGCACCCCGCATTCTTCATGATCGCCGGGCTGGAGATTCCCTACGGCAAGAACGAGTTCGACGCGGTGGGAGGGCTGATGCAGGAGCCCATCGAGGTCATCAACATGCCGAAAACCGGGCTTCCCGTGCCATCCGGCGCGGAAATCGCCTTCGAAGGCTTTATCCACGCCGATGACAAGGTGCTGGAGGGCCCGCTCGGCGAATGGACCGGCTATTACGCGGGCGGCCAGCGCGAGGAACCGGCGATCAGGATCGAGACCTTCATGCACCGGGACAACCCGGTGCTGACCGGTGCGATCCCGGCCGTCCCGCCCAACGACAACACCTTCTATCTCGGCACCTATCGCTGCGGCGCGGTATGGAACCAGCTCGAAGCCGCCGGGGTGCCGGAGGTCAAGGGCGTCTGGGCGCACGAGGCGGGCGGAAGCCGGATGTGGCTGACGGTCTCCATCAAGCAGATGTATGGCGGCCATTCCAAGCAGGCGGGGATGATCGCGGCGTCCTGTCACGCCGGCGCCTATTGCAACCGATGGGTTGTGGTGGTGGACGACGACATCGACCCGACGAACATGGACGACGTCGTCTGGGCGATGTGCACCCGTTTCGATCCCCGCGAGGACATGGAGACCATCCGCGGCGGCTGGAGCAGCCACCTCGACCCCATGTGCTATGACGGCGACACCGACCGGCGCAGTGCGCGCGTGGTGGTCGACGCCTGCATCCCGTTCAACCGCCGTGACAGCTTCCCCATCGTCGCCCGCTCGTCGAAAGAACTCGACGACCGGATCCGGGCGAAATACGCCGACGTGCTGCCATAGCGGCCAATTGCCGATGGCGGCATTGTACTGATAGTCTCGTCTGCCATCCGGGGAGGACCTCATGAAGACTTTGAGGCTGGAAACGACGGCGCCGTTCCAGGGGCTTGCCGAGATCGTGGCGGACCAGGAAGGTCTTTTCGAGGCCGAGGGCGTCAGGATCGAGTGGGTGGGCCGGGTCAACACGCCGCGCGAGATCGATACCAGCGAGACGTCGCCGGACGCGTTTTCCGCCTTCGGCAGCCACGGCAACACCTTCGAGCAGGGCGGCGCGGACATGTACAACGCCTGCGAGTGGGGCAACTACCGCCGTGTCCAGGACAGCTCGGCCCGCGGACGGCAGGTCGGCAGGCGCTCGATCGTCACCTGCGCGGCGATCGTCGTACGCCCCGCTTCGGACGTCTTCACCCCGCAACAGCTCGCCGGGCGGATGATCGGCGTGCCGTATTTTTTCGGCACCCACTATCTGACGATGCACCTTCTCGAAGGCTTCATGCCGCGCGAGTCGATCACGACCTGTCGCGCGCCGAACGGCTCGGCCGCGCGCTACGACGCGATGTTCTCGGGCGAGGTCGAAGCCACGACGCTCACGGAGCCTTACATCACGCTCGCCGAGCAGAACGGCTGCCGGGTGATCTGCGAGGCGCTATATCACGGCACGGAGGTGGTCTCCGACGCGGTCGATGCCGACACCTATTCCGCGTTCAACCGGGCGGTCTCGAAGGCGGTCGGGCTGATCAACGCGGACAAGCGGAAATACGCGCGGATCTTCCTCGACTACCACGAAGGCCAGCATCCGGGACTTGCCGAACTCACGGTGGACGATTTGCGGTTGAGCCGAATCCAGGTCACCGACCCGGCGCCGATCCCGGAGCACGAGCTCCAGCGCACCTATGAGTGGATGCGAAGCTGGAACATGCTCGACGATGTGGGCGAGCAGAGCCTGATCGACGCCAGGCGGCAGGCCCAGGCGCACGATCCGCTCGGCGCCTGACCGGTCCTTCGATAGGGGCTTATCCGGATAGCTTGACGGCCTCCGCCCTCCCCCGGCCCCTCCCGCTAGCGGGAGGGGGGACGGCAGGGAGCGCTTGGAGCGAGTCTCCCTCTCCCCCGCGGGGGAGAGGGTCGGGGTGAGGGGGCTGAACCGTCCCGTGAGCAACCGAGCGCCTGCCCACACCCCTGTCAAGCTATCTATATAAGCCCCCTTCGATACACGGCTTCGCCGCTACCCGGGATGAGGATGTTCTTGCGGTATCCTCATCCTGAGTAGGCCCGAAGGGCCGTATCGAGGGGCGACCGCCGCTATTTCGCCGCGGTTACCATGATCTCGATGAGAAATTCGGGCCGCGCCAGGTCGGCCTGCACGCAGGCGCGGGCCGGCATGTTGTCGGGATCGATCCAGGCGTTCCACACCTCGTTCATTGCGCCGAAGTTGTCGAAATCGGTGATCCACAGATTGGCCGAGAGGATCTTCGACTTGTCGCTGCCGACCGAGGCCAGCTGAGCGTCGATATTGTCGAGGATTTCCCGGGTCTGTGCCTTGATATCCCCGCCGCCGTGTCCGACCTGGCCGGCGAGATAGATCGTGTCGCCGTACACGACGATGCCGCTCATCGACGGCATCTGTTTCCCGTTCACGACCTTGCCGTGCCTCGCCTGGTGTCTTTCGATCGCCATCTTCGTCCCCTAGTCTCGGTGATGAATTCGCGGCTACGATGCCAGCGCGGCACGGTTCCCGCAACGCGGGCGAGGAAATGAAGGAACAGGGATGAAGGTCGATCTGGCGGCCATCGGCGGCGGCTTCGCCGGGATGACGGCGGCGCTGCGCGCGGCCGAGCTGGGCCTGGAGGCCGCGGTGATCGAGCGCGGCGAGGACGATCTCTACATGTGCAACTCGCGGGTCTCTACCGGCGTACTGCACACCGCGCTCGCGAACGCGGGCGACCCCGCCGACATCGTCTACGAGCGCGTCATGAACGGAACCAGGGGTACCGCGCGTTCGGACCTGGCGCGGACCTTCGCGGAAAACGGCGCGCGCACGGCCGCGTGGATGGAAGCCCGGGGTGCCACTCTGGAGACGGTACCGCGCCGCAACTACGGACTCCCGAGCCTCGCCCCCACCCGCCGGATGGGCGCGGGCCTGGATTGGGAAGACAATGGTCCGGACCTCTTTCTGCGGGGCCTTGCCACACAACTCGAAGCTGCGGGCGGAACGATGCTGCGCGGCACCGAGGCCAAGGCCCTGGTCATGGAAAACGGCATATGCCGGGGCGTGGAGGTCCGGAACGCGAACGGCGGCTCTACGATCGAAGCGGGCGCGGTGGTAATCGCGGACGGAGGCTTTCAGGCCGACCGGGCGCGCCTCGCCCGGCACATAACCGGGAGTCCGGAGCGCCTCCGCCAGCGCAACACCGAGACCGGGCGCGGCGACGGACTCCGCATGGCCGAGGAAGCGGGGGCGGCGCTGGTGGGGCTGGACAAATTCTACGGCCACATCCTCTCGCGCGACGTGATGACCAATCCCGACCTCTGGCCCTATCCGCAGGTCGACGTGATCTGCGCCTCGGGAATCGCGGTGGGCGGCGATGCACGCAGGTTTACGGACGAGGGGCGCGGCGGCATCTACATCACCAACGAAATCGCCCGTCTCGACGACCCGCTGAGCGCGACGGCGATCTTCGACGCGACGGTCTGGGAGCAGGCGAGGATGGCCGATCTGGTGCCTCCCAACCCGCTCCTGGTGGAGGCCGGCGGGACCCTATACGAAGCAGGCTCCATCGAAGAGCTTGCCGGCCGCGCCGGGCTGGACGGCGACGCGCTTGCCGAGACCGTCGCGGAATTCAACGCCGCGGCGAAGGGCGGCGGCACGGCTTCGCTGAAACCGGCCCGCACCGCGGACGTCTATCCGCCGGTGCCGATCGAGACCCCGCCCTTCCACGCCATACCGCTCGCCGCCGGGATCACCGTGACGATGGGGGGGATCGCCGTCGACGGCGCGGCGCGCGTGCTCAGACCGGGCGATACGCCGATTTCCGGTCTCTATGCCGCGGGCTCGACCGTGGGTGGCGTCGAGGGCGGACCCAACGCCGCCTATATCGGCGGACTGATCAAGGCATTCCTGCTCGGGCTCGTGGCCGCGGAAACCGTCGCGCGCGAGATCGGAGCGGCGGAATGAATTCAGGGAGGGAAAGATGAAGTACGAGACTCCGAGCGCAAACACGATCAAGGAAATCGCCGACGAACTCGGTTTCACCGTGGACGACGCGACCGCCGAGGACATGCGGACCTTCTGGGCGCCGTTCTCCGATGCCTTCAACCAAATCGAGGAAACGCCGGACGACCTGCCGCCGGTGAAGTACCAGCGGGGCGAATGGTCACGGCCCGACCGGGCGGAGAACCCGCACGGAGGCTGGTACGTGAAGGCGCGGATCGAGGGCGCGGCGGAGGGCCCGCTCAAGGGCAAGACGGTCGCCATCAAGGACAGCGCCTGCGTCGCCGGCATTCCGATGATGAACGGCGCCTCGGTGCTCGAGGGCTACGTCCCCGACATGGATGCGAGCGTGGTCACCCGTCTCCTCGATGCTGGCGCTACGATCCTCGGCAAGTCGGTGTGCGAGTATTTCTGCGTCTCGGGCGGCAGCAACACCTCCGCCTCGGACATCGCCGAGAGCCCGCGCAATCCGGGTCATACGCCTGGCGGCTCCTCGACCGGGAGCGCGGCGCTGGTCGCCTCGGGCGAGGTCGACATGGCGCTCGGCGGCGACCAGGCGGGCTCGATCCGCATCCCGGCGTCGATGACCGGGATCGTCGGCATCAAGCCGACCTTCGGCCTCATCCCCTATACGGGAATCATGGGAATCGAAACCACCGTCGACCATACCGGCCCGATGACGGACAACGTCGCCGACAACGCGCTGTTCCTCGAATCGATGGCGGGCGAGGACGGGCTCGATCCGCGCCAGCGGGTGCCGAACGTGGACAGCTATACCGATGCGCTCGGCGGCGACGTCAGGGGCATGCGGATCGCCGTCGTTTCGGAAGGCTTCGGCCGATACGACTCGCTGCCCGACGTCGACGCGACGGTGCGCGCGGCGGCAAGACACCTCGAATCGCTCGGCGCGCAGGTCACCGAGGTTTCCATCCCGATGCACGTGACGGGGCTCGCGATCTGGGGCGGGATCTGCGCCGACGGGATGTACTACACGATGTTCCGCGGCTACGGGTTCGGCAAGAACGTCGGCGGCGTCTACCCGACATCGCTGATCGACACGATGGCCCGGGCGGCGTCCCGCGCCGAGGAATTTCCGCACACGTTCCGCTTCGGCCTGCTGCTCGGGCGCTACACCGACAAGGCCTATGGCGGGCATTTCCACGCCAAGTCGCAGAACCAGCGCCGGGCGCTCAGAGCGGCCTACGATGCCGTGCTCGCCAAGAACGACCTTTTGCTGATGCCGACGGCGGCGATGACGACGTCGAAGATCCCGCCCCGCGACGCCCCGTTCCTCGATACCATGGGCCATTGCTGGGAGGCGATCGGCAACACCGCGCCGTTCAACGTCAGCGGACACCCGGCGATCTCGATCCCCTGCGGGCTCGGCGCGGGCGACAAGCCGATCGGCCTGATGCTGGTCGGGCGGCACTTCGAGGAGACCACGATCTACCGCGCGGCGCACGCCTACGAGCAGTCCTGCGACTGGCAGACCCAGGGCGAGAAGGGGTAGCGACTGCGCGCCGACATTGTGGGACTTGAGCGGGGCTGATAGCGTTTCCCGCGCTCGGTGAACCGGAGGGAAACCATGTTTCTCAGGAACTACTGGTACGTAGCCGCGTGGGACCACGAAATCGGCCGCGAACCCGTCGCCCGCACCATCCTCGGCGAACCGGTCGTCATGTACCGAACCGGGGACGGACGGGCGGTCGCCTTCGTGGACCGCTGCTGCCACCGTCACGCGCCGCTCTCCTTCGGCCGGGTGACGGGCGACAACCTGCAATGCGGCTATCACGGGCTGGTCTACGCGCCCGACGGGACGGTCATCGGAATCCCCGGCCAGACCCAGATCCCGCCGGACACAAGGGTACGCACCTACCCGCTGGTCGAACGCTGGCAATTCCTGTGGATCTGGATGGGCGATCCGGCGCAGGCCGACGAGTCCGAGATCCCGGAACTCCACTGGCACGACGACCCGGACTGGACGATGGTTTCGGGCTATCTCCAGGTCGATTCCCACTACCAGCTCCTGGTCGACAACCTGCTCGACCTTACCCACGAAACCTTCCTGCACGCCTCCACCATCGGCAACGAGCACGTCGCGAACACGCCGCTCGGCAAGGTGGAGCGCAATACGCTCGAAGGCGTGAAGGGGACTGCGCTCGAACGCGTCTCGCGCGATCTCCCGAGCGTGACCGCGACGCGCTGGATGTACGGGATCGACCCGCCGCCCTTCTATGCGCGCTCCGGCGGGTTCGACAAGACGGGCGAGAAGGTCGACCGCTGGCAGATCATCCGCTTCGAGCCGCCGTCCCATGTCTGGCTCGACGTGGGCGTGGCGCTCGCCGGCAGCGGCGCGCCCGAGGGCGACCGTTCGAAGGGCGTCACCCACACGGTGATCGACGCGCTGACTCCGGAGACCGAAGGCTCGACGCACTATTTCTGGACCTTCCCGCGCAACCACCAGCTTGAGGACTCGGGCCTCTCGGACTACTTCAAGAAGGGCGTCGACAAGACCTTCCTCGAGGACAAGTGGATGCTGGAGGGCCAGCAGAAGAGGATGGACGCCGCGCCCGACTCGCCCTCCATCGACATCAACGCCGATGCCGGCGGGGTGGCGGCGCGCAACATCGTCACCCGCCTGCTGGAAGAGGAACAGCGGGGCAAGGGGGCGGGGGAACTGCTGCAGGCGTAGGAAGCCGGAAACGCTCCCGGTCAGCTCGGCTGGAACAGGAGGTCGGGCAGGTAGGTCGCGATCTCGGGGAACCGGATGATCACGATCATCCCGATCAGCATGATGATCCAGTAGGGAATCGAGCTCCTGAAGATCGTCATGACGCCGATCTCGGGATCGAAGTTCTGGATCGCCGACTTGACCGTGTAGACCAGCAACCCGAAAGGCGGCGTCAGCAGACCCGCCTCGATCGCGATGATCGCGATGACGGCGAACGCGATCGGCTCGTAACCGAGCTTGACCGCGATCGGCGCGAAGATCGCGGCGGTCAGCAGCATGATCGAGATCGAATCGATGATCATGCCGAGCGCGAACCAGATCAGCACCATCGCCGTCAGGATGACCCAGGACGGCATGCCGGATCCGAGGAACACGCCCTCGATGGCGTTGGTCATGCCGGTCATGGCGAGCGTGCGCGAATAGAGCGCGGCGGTAATCAACAGCAGCAGGATGGGCGCGGAGGTGCGTCCGACCGACAGGATGGACTCGATGAAGTCGCGCAGGCGCATCCCCTTCACTATGGCGAGGACGAGACCGATGAACGCGCCCGCGCCGGCGCCTTCCGTCGGGGTGAAGACGCCGAACCAGATGCCGCCCAGCACGACGACGATCACCGCGAGAATGCCGAACAGGCTGAACAGGAACTGGAGCGTCGACACGTCTTCGACATCTTCCGTCGCAGCGGAAATGTCGACCTGCTCTGAGCCAGCGCCGACGAGTTCGGGTTTGAGCAGCGCCATCGCGAGTACGTAGGCGACGAACATCACGGTCAGCAACAGCCCGGGCAGGATGCCGGCGGCGAAGATCTGGCCGATCGATTGTTCGGTGAGAATGCCCCAGACGATCATCAGGACGCTGGGAGGAATCAGCATGCCGAGGCAACTCGATCCGGCGACAGTGCCCAGGGCGAATCCGCGATGGTAGCCGAAGCGCTTCATTTCGGGGTATGCGATGCGCGAAAAGGCTGCCGCGGAAGCGATGCTAACGCCGGTCACGAAAGAGAACAGCGCATTGCCGAGCACCGTGGCGATCGCGAGCCGGCCCGGCAATCTGTGCAGCAGACGGTTGATGCCGCGATAGACATCGGTGACCGTGCCCGACTTGCCGATGAACTCCCCCATCAGCATGAACAGCGGAATCACCGCGAAGACATAGGCCCGGATCGCCTCATAGGCGGTTGCCGCGAGCATGGTCTGAACCGAGTGGAAGGCGTAGGAGTCGGCGCCCGTGACCATGAAAATGCCGAGCGCGCTGGTCATGCCGAGCGCAATGGCGATATGGACGCCGACGGCGACAAGCGCGACCAGGCAGACGACCAGCAGGATGGCGACATTTGCGTCGAACACGGTCCCCGGCCCCTATGCGCCGTTAAAGTCCGGGGCCGCCGGCATTGGCTTCGGACTCCGCCAAATCGGGCCTGAACACGTCGAGATAGGCCATGACGCAGTAATTCACGAGGGCCAGAGCGCTTCCGATCAGAACGGTCCAGCGCGCCGGCCAGGAAGGCACCCTGAGCGCGCCCTCGCCTTCGAATTCGCCTTCGACATAGGAACGGATGCTCTCCTCCCATCCGCCCGTGATGATCATCAGGAAGAACGCCGCGCCCAGCAGGTAGCCGAACGCCAGCAACACCCGTTGAACCCTGTCGGGCAGGTGGGTCACGAGGAAGTCCGCCCTGAGCATCGACCGGCTGCGAATCGCGTAGCCGGCCTGAAGGAAGACGATGATCACCACCGACGCGCTCACCATCTCAACCGTGCCGTAGATCGGCCGGTCGAACGCGCCGCGGCCGACGATGTCGCCGAGCACCAGGAATACGAGGGCAAAAGCCCAGACCGCCGCCAAGACCATAAGGACCTTCGATACGCGGTCGGTCAGCGTGACGAGATTCATGCCGGGCTTCCGTCAATCCCGCAGGCGGACATACGGGCCGAGCAAGGGCGGTCGGCCGGAGCCCCTTCCGGCCGACCGTACGCCGTTACTTGATCACGTAGCGGACCGGCCACTTGTAGCCCTGCTTCTCGGCCGCATCCAGATAGGCGTTCAGGACCTTCTTGGCCGGAAAGCCCTTTTTCTCGAGGTCATTGGCGTGGCTCTGCGGCCAGTGGGCCAGACCCTTCGCCCAGGCGAGACGAACGTCGGCGGGCAGATCGGACACGATGATGTTCTTGCGCAGCCAGGCCATGTCCTTGTCGTACCCCACCTTGTTCGCGGAGCCCGTCTTGATCTCGAACCGGTCGGCCACTTCCTGGATTACCGGTTTCACCTCGGCCGGCAATTTGGACCAGAACCGGTTGTTGACCGTCAGACCGTGCCAGGTGATCGAGCCGAAACCGATGGTGGTGTAGTACTTGCCGACTTCCCACAGCCCGAAGGTCTTGCCCCAGGCGCTCGGGAACATGATGCCGCCCTCGGCGACTCCGGTCTTGAGTTTCTGGTACCAGCCCGGCAGGCCGTCGGTGACCGGAACGATGCCGATTCCGGCCTGTTTCATCCAGTTGAGGTTGAGCCCGGCGCCCAGGATCTTCTTGCCCTTGAGGTCGCTCAGCTTCTTCCAGGCGAACTGCGTGCCGAGGTTGTAGCCGCCGTCGCCGATGATCGCGATAAGCGTCTGGTTGAAGTCGTGGAACCGCTTCTCGAGGCTCGGGAACTGCCGGTAGATGTCGGCCGCGGCCGCGACGCTCTGGACCGGATCCATCGTGCCGAAGGGCAGCATGATCTGGAAGGCGTGCATCGGCAGCTTGGACGCCTCGAAGCAGTAGCAGAAGCCGCCGATATCGACGACGCCGTTCTGCACACCTTCGAGGGTGTCGAACACTTTCACGATGGAGCCGCTATAGCCCTCGATGAAGTTGACCTTGTATTTGGTCTTCGACTCGATGGCCTTCTTCAGTTCCGGCTGGAAGAAGTTCTTCATCAGCCCCGCATAGACCACGGTCGGCGGGTGGCCGGAGGCGATGCGGATGTTGATCGTATCGGCAGTGACGGGCGAGGACCCGACGGCGATGGCAGCGCCCAGCAAAGCGGCAGCCGACCCGCCCAGAATCCGTTGGTGAATTGCCTTCATTCGTCTTGGTCTCCCTGTTGGCTTGCGGCTCGACGGCCGATGCGGCTTGTTTTCCCGGCGGAGCGTAAAGATTTCAAGGGAGACGGGCAAACCGGCCTCCTTCACCGGTTGACCCCCGCCTTCGCCGGGTTCTGCCACCAGGCATCGATCACCACCCCGTAGAGCGGGGTGACCTTCGGCCTTCCGAACCGGTTCCAATAGGCGATGCGGTCGCCTTGCAGGTAGTAGAGCGGCACGACGTGGTGCCCCCACAGCAGCACCCGGTCCATCGCCCGAACCACATCGACGAAGACCTCTCGCTTGCGCGCCTGGGTCATCCGCTCGATGAGTTTGTCGACGGCCGGATTCCGTATGCCGGGATAGTTGCGCGTCCCCTCCTGCCCGGCCGCTTTGGTTCCCCAGTAGAACGCCTGCTCGTTCCCCGGAGAGAGCGACATGCCCCAGCGGTAGATCATCATGTCGAAGTCGTAGGTGTTGCGCCGGAACTGGTATTGCGACGTGTCCACCGTACGAACCCGCGCCTCGACGCCGAGCCGCCGCAGGTTGCGGACGAAGGCGAGCGCGATCTTCTCGTTCGCCGGATCGACCAGCAGGATCTCGAAGGCCATCTTCAGCCCGTCTCTTGCCCGCTGGAGCGTGCCTTCCCGCACGACCCAACCCGCTCCGGCCAGGATGCGCTTGGCCGCCCGGAGATTGGCCCGGATGCCGCCCTCGCCCCCGGGCGGGCGGTAGGGCTTCTCGAACAACTCGGGCGGAAGCTTGTCCCGGAACGGCTCCAGAAGGGCGAGTTCGCGCCCTTGCGGGATACCGCGCGACCCTAGCTCCGAGTTGTCGAAGATGCTGCGGGTCCGGCGGTAGGCGCCATGCAGCAGCGTCTTGTTGACGGTCGCGAAGTCGAAGGCATGCGCGAGCGCGTAGCGCACCCGCCGGTCGGCGAAGATCTCGCGGCGGGAATTGAAGACCAGGGCGGACATGCCGGACGGGCGGCCGTTGGGGAGCAGCTCGCGCTTCACCCGGCCGTCCGCGACGGCGGGAAAGTCGTAGGCGGTGGCCCAGCGCTTGCCGGAGAATTCGAGGCGCAGGTCGTACTCGCCCGCCTTGAAGGCCTCGATCATCACGTCGCCGTCGCGGTAGTAGTCGTAGCGGACACGGTCGAAATTATGCTGTCCCCGGTTGATCGGCAGGTTGCGCCCCCAGTAGCCGGGATCGCGGCGGTAGAGGATGCGGCGCCCGGGATCGACGCTCTCGACGCGGTAGGGGCCGCTGCCGACCGGCGGGATCAGCGTGGTCTTCTCGAACTCCACCTTGGCGTAATAGGACTTCGAGACGATCGGCATCAGCCCGAGGATCAGTGGCAGCTCCCGGTCGGGCGAGGCGGCGTCGAAGACGAAGCGTATCGAGCGTTCGTCGGGTCGCTCGATTTTCCGGACCTGCTTGTAATAGAGCCGGTGGTTGGGCCGCCCCTTCTCCTTCAGCGTCTCCCAGGAGAACACAACGTCGTCCACGGTAATCGGCCGGCCGTCGTGGAACCGCGCCTCGGGCCTCAGCGTGAAGGTGACGGACGAACGGTCGTCCGGCACCGCGACCGTCTCGGCGATCAGCCCGTAGAGCGAGAACGGCTCGTCCCACGTCCGCTTGAGCAGACTCTCGAACACGAGATGCCGCCCGTGCGCCGGCACGCCCTTGACGAGGAACGGGTTGAGGTTGTCGAAGGTTCCGCGCACGGCACGGCGAAGCTCGCCCCCCCTGGGCGCGTCGGGGTTGACGTAGTCGAGATGTCGGAAATCGGCGCCGTATTTCGGATCGCCGTGCATGGCGATGCCGTGACTTTGCCCGGCGGTGGCATGCGCGCCGCCCAGGACCAGAGCCGCGAGGAGACAGACAACGACCGGAGTCGAGCGGGTACAGCGATAAGTCATCGGATGTCCAATTGGATGGATTTCTAAAGCCCGTAGAGCGCCCGGGGGTTGGCTTCCAGTATCTTCCGACGCACATGCTCGGGCACACGCTCGTCCTCGCGGATGAGCTGGATCGCGTCGATCTCGGCCGACGGGTCGTGGTGGCCGTAATCGGTGCCGACGACGAGGTTGTCCTCGCCGGCGTGCCGCAGGACGTAGGGCAGATCGTCGGTCACCTCGCAGGCGACATACATGTTGTTCCGGGCCAGCGGAGCATCGAAGAACGCCTTGCCCGCGCGCCGGAACCGGTCTTCCAGGTCATTCAGCACATAGGGCACCCATTGCGCGCTTGCCTCGATGAACCCCCAGCGCAGGCGCGGGAACTCGGTCGGGACCGCCTTTTCGATCAGCGAATGCAGCGCGCCCACGATTGTCAGCTTGAACATCGTGAAGGTGGTGTCCTTGACGTAGAAGTCGTGGTGGACGATCGAACCGTTGGCCGAATGGATGCAGATCGGCAGGTCGAGTTCCTGGGCCGCCTCGTAGAGCGGGAAGAAATAGGGGTGGGCCAACGGCAAGTCGCATTCCAGACCGCGCATGAACACACCGCAGGCGCCGTGCTCCTTGCCGAACTCAAGCTGCGCGCGGATTCCATGCATGGATTGCAGCGCGGGCATGACGACCCAACGGAGCCGCCCGCCGCCCTGCGACCAGATATCGGCCAGCCACCGGTTATAGGCTCCGACCAGAGCCGCCTCGCTCCGGAACGAGCGCGCGATGGGGCGGAGGAACAGGGTCGGGTAAAGGACCTGAACGTCGATCCCCAGCGCGTCCATGTGGCGCAGCCGGGCCGGGACGTCGGACATCTCGCGCGATTCCCTGGGCGTGTCGAGACCGATATTGCGGTCCTTGCCGTGCATCATCCCGTCGACGATCCAGAACTCGCGCATCGGATCGCCGGCGTTGTTCCTGGCCTCGTTGCCGAAGGTTTGCGAGACGATCCCGGGCAAGTGCTCTCTGTCGGCCTCGCTCAGATAGTCGAACGTCGCGGTCGTCTCGATCACGTGGGCGTCTGCATCGATCGCCGCCATGGGGCGTCTCCGCTAGAACGTCGTCCAGTCGCCGGACTGCTCGAAGGCATGGGCGGCGCGGTAGATCGTCCCCTCCTCCCAGTGCCGGCCGGTCAGCATCAGCCCGATCGGCCGCTCGTCCTCCATCCCGCAGGGCAGGCTCATCGACGGGTGCCCGGTGAGGTTGAAGCCGCAGGTATTGGCGAGCATCTCCCAGGCCACCTTGGTGGTCTCCTCGGGCGTCGGGTTCTTGGGCGGCAGCTTCGATGCCTTCATCGGCAGGGTCGGCATCAGCAGCAGGTCGCAATCCGCCAGCGCCGCGTCGTAGGCCGCGCGCAGCCGGCGCCGCAGGTTCATCGCCTTGGCGTAGTAACGCCCGCGATAGGTCTTGAGCGAGTAATAGCCGAACAGCGCGATGATCTTGATCGTGTCGGCGAGCTCGTCCGCCCGCCCGGGCCAGCCCGCGGCGCGGTCGAGCATCGAGGTGACGTAGAGCCCTTCATGGTTCAGCCCGCCGCCGTTCATCGTCATCATCGTGACGAAGCCGCCGTCATGGCCGATCGGAATCCAGATCGGCCGCGTCATGCTGTGCATCGGGACCGAGACGTCGACCACCTCCGCGCCGAGACCGGCCAGGCGGTCGGCCGCCCGGCGCACGGTGGCGTCGACATCGGGCTCCGACTCCCGGAGGCCGAAGGACTCCTCGACGACGCCGATGCGCAGACCCTCGACGCCCTCTCCCAACGCCCGGGTATAGCGGTTCACCCTGACGTTTCGCTGGCGCGAATCGTAGTCGTCCGGCCCGGCGAGCACTTCGAGAAGCAGCGCGTTGTTGGCGACCGTGTCGGTCATCGGCCCGCAATGGTCGATGGTGGTCTCCAGCGACGCCGCGCCGGTATAGGGCACCAGGCCGAAGGTCGGCTTCATGCCGTAGACCCCGCAATAGCTCGACGGGATACGGATCGATCCGGCCTGGTCGCCGCCGAGCGCCATCTCGACATCGCCGGCGGCGACCACGGCGGCGCTGCCCGACGACGAGCCGCCCGCCGAATAGCCGTGCTTGCGCGGGTTGTGGACCGGCCCCGTCGCGCTGGTGGAGCTGGTCCCCGAGACGCAGAAATATTCGCACACCGCCTTGCCGGCGATCTCGCCCCCGGCATCGAGGATTCGGGCAACCACCGTCGCGTCGATATCGGGGACGTAGCCTTCCATCACCGAGGCCCCGTTCATCATCGGCACCCCGGCGACGCAGATATTGTCCTTGATCGCCACCCGCTTGCCGGCGAGCTTGCCGCGCCTTGCGCCCTTGATCGCGGTCTTGACGTACCATGCGCCGTGCGGGTTTTCGGCCGCGTCGGGCCGGTAGCCCGGCGTACGCGGATAGCGCACCTCCGGCATGTCGTCGGGCACGGACTCCAGCTGGCGATAGGCGTCGACCAGCGGGCCGACAATGGCTTGCGTCGATTCGAGATAATCGTCGGACGGGTTCATGCCGAGATCGGCGGCGCAGTCCCGAAGCTGCCGGATGGTCGGTGTCTTGAACATCTTGTCCCTCTCAGGCCGTGTCCGCCGTCGCCCCGACGCCGACGAACTCCTCGATGATCTCGGAATCTCGCAGGCTCTCGGGCGCCAGCGCGCGGACGATCTCGCCCTTCTGGATCAACAGCACCCTGGTCGACAGCGCGGCGGTAAAGTCGAGATTCTGCTCGACCAGCACGACGGTCAGCCCGCGCGCGGCGCGCAGCGCGGCGAGGTTCTCGGCGATCTGTTCGACGATCGAAGGCTGGATGCCTTCCGTCGGCTCGTCGAGCAGAATCAGACGGGGGCGGGTGCAGAGACAGCGCGCGATGGCGAGGATCTGCTGCTCGCCGCCGCTCAGCGCGCTGCCCTCCCGGTCGAGCAGGGGCTCGAGCCGCGGGAAATCGGCGAGCACCTCGTCGACCGCGCTCTCGTCGGATCCGCCGGCCGCGAGCGCCGCCATGCGCAGGTTCTCGCGGACGCTGAGCCGAGGGAATATCTCGCGCCCCTGCGGGACGTAGCCCATGCCTCGACGCGCGCGCCGGTCCGCCCGCTCGCGGGTCACGTCGACGCCGTCGAAGACGATCGACCCGTCGGTGGCCGGAACGAGCCCGATCAGCGTTTTCATCAGCGTGGTCTTGCCCATGCCGTTATGGCCGAGGATGCCGACCACCTCGCCGGCGCCGATCTCGAGATCGATGCCGTAGAGGATCGGGATGCGCCCATAGGCCGCCCGCAGGCCCCGCACCTCAAGCATCGTCCCGCTCCCGCCCCGCACCGGCCTGCTTGCCCAGATAGACGTCGCGCACCTCCTCATTGGCGAGGATCTTGTCCATCGTGTCTTCCGCCAGGATCCGGCCCTGATGGAAGACGGTCACCCGGTGGGCGATCATCTGGATGAACTGCATGTCGTGCTCGACCACGATCATCGCCCGGTCGCGGCCGATCTCGCGGATGATATCGGCGGTGCGCGCGACCTCCTGCTTGGTCATGCCGGCGGTGGGCTCGTCAAGCAACATCAACCGGGGATCGCAGGCCAGCACGAGGCCGAGTTCCAGCCACTGCCTCTGGCCGTGCGGAAGCTGGCTGGCGATGCCGTCCGTCCTATCGGCGAGGCCGACCAGCCGGACGATCTCGTCCACCGCCGCCCTCGTCTCGGCCCGGTTGCGGGTGCGCGCCGCCGCGAGACGCAGGTTTTCGGCGACGCTGAGCCCGTCGAACAGGCTCGGCACCTGGGTCTTGATCGAAATGCCGCGCCGGGCGATCGCATGCGGCTCCTCGCCGACGAGGCTTGCGCCATCGAACAGGATTTCGCCCTCGGTCGGGCGGAGCTGGCCGGTCAGGCACTTGAAAAACGTGCTCTTGCCCGCGCCGTTGGGGCCGATCAGGCAGCGCAGTTCTCCCGCGCCAAGAGTGAAATCCGCCCCCGCGACGGCGGTCACGCCGCCGAACCGCATGGTCAGGCCGCGGGTCTCGAGCAGCGGGCCGTCGTTCATGATTCGGCTTCGCCCCGGCGGCGGATCAGAGCATCGCCGACCCGCGCGAACATCGGCACGAACCCGCTCGGCACCAACAGCACGATGGCGACGAAGATCGCGCCAAGGACGATGTTGACGTCGGCGATCTTGGTTTCGCCGAGCCAGGTGGCGAGATATTGGATGAGCACGCAGCCGAGAATCGCGCCCGACAGCGTGCCGAGCCCGCCGACCAGGATCCACATGATGATCTGCGCGGTGAAAACCAGCGAGAAGACGGTCGGACTGACATAGGCGCCCCAGGCGCAGAACAGCACGCCCGCGAGCCCGGCGATGCCGGCACCGACAGCGAGCGCGATCGTCTTGTTCCAGCGCGCGTCGTAGCCCAGCAGCTCGGTCCGCGCCTCGTTCTCGCGGATCGAGACGAGCACACGGCCGAAATCGCTCGCCAGCAGGGCGCGCAGCCCGAAATAGACGATCGCCAGCAGGATCGCCGCGGGCACATAGAGCGCCTCGTACTCGATCGGTTTCGATGGATCGCCGGGAACGTTGATGGGAGGCACCGAAGGCATGCCGTTATAGCCGCCGAGCCGGGCGCTACCGATCTTGTACTCCTCCCCCGCGGACGCCCCGATCAGGTAATAGAAGACCAGCGACGCGGCCAGCGTGATGACCGCGAGGTAAACGTCGCTCACCCGCCCGTAGAACATGAAATAGCCAAGCACCAGGGCAAGGATCACCGGCAGCAGGATGCCGAGCAGGATGGGCACGGTGCTTTCGCCCATGTTGATGACCGCGACCGCATAGGTGTAGGCGCCGAGCCCGAAAAACGCCGACTGGCCGAAACACAATATGCCGCCGAATCCCCAGACGAAGGCCAGGCTGAGCGACAGGATGGCCATCGAGATAAACAGCGTGAAATCGATCAGCGCGAAGGTCTCGACGACCGCCGGCACGCCGAAGACGAGAACGAGAGAGAGCCCCGCCATCGTCCACAGCCCCGCCGCATTGCGGTTCATCCTCACAGGCCGCGCCGGAAGTAGCGCCCGGTGATGCCGAGCGGCAGCAGGCGGAGGAGGACGATGGCGACGACCAGGAGCGCAACCTCGCCGACCACAGGGCGGCTGAGGAAGGTGACCGCCTGGCTGACCGCTCCGAACAGGAAGGAGGCAGCTCCGGTGCCGGCGAGCGCCACCGCTCCGCCGCCGATCACGGTGATGAACGCCTTGACCACGTAGGTGACCCCGATTTCGGGCAATACGCCCGCGATCGGGGCGAGGATCGCTCCGGCGAGCCCGCTCAGCGCGGCGCCGATCCCGAAGGTGGTGGCATAGACCCGGTCGACATTGACCCCGATGCCCGACGCCATCGGCGCGTTCTGCATGGTGCCGCGCGCGATCAGCCCCCAGCGCGTGTACTTGAACCCGGCATAGAGGGCCGCCATCAGCGCCAGCGTCACCAGGATGACGAAGAAGGTGTAGCCGCCCTCCTGGTAGGTGCCGATGCGGATCGTCCCGAAGGGCGGGTTGACGCCCTTCTGATGATAACCGAGCACGGTCGCGGCCAGTCCGATAAGGAACAGGCTGAGCCCCCAGGTGGCGAGCACCGTCTCGATCACCCGGCCGTAGAGATGGCGGATGATGAGCCGTTCGACGACCACGCCGATGACGGCCACCGTGACCGGGGCCACCACCAGCATCGCGATCCAGAAATTGACGCCTTCGTTGTAGCTGATGATGAAGGCGTAGCCGCCCATCATCAGGAACTCGCCATGGGCGAAGTTGATTACGCCCATCATGCCGAAAATGATCGCCAGCCCGATGCTGATCAGCGCCAGGCTGGCGACCGCGTAGAGGATCTGGATGACGACGACGACCGCAAGGTCCATGAGAGGTCCGTTACGGCTCGGTTCCCGTCCCCTTCCGGATCAGATCTTGGGCTCGAACATCACATTGGTGTCGGGCTTGGCGATCAGGTCGCACCGGTTGTCGGTATTGGTCGGCGGTACCTGGGCGACCTTCTTCTGGATCTCGAACTTCCCGCCCTTCGCCTGGCCGATATACATGTCCATCGTGCAGTGATGGGTCTTGGCGTCCATGGTCAGCGGACCGCCCGGCCCGTCGACGGTAAGCCCGCCTTCCAGCACCTCGATCACCTTCTCGCGCTTGGTCGTGCCGGCCTCGTTGACCGCCTTGGCCCAGAAAATCCACCCGTACCAATCCTTCGGCGGGACGTCGGTCAGATAGCCGTAATCGGTGCCGTTGCGCTTGCGGAATTCGGCCAGCCACTTCTTGTTGAAGGGAATGTCGAGGTCCTCATAGTACGAGTAGCAGGTCATGATGCCGTCGGCGATCTCGGGCGGCATGCGGACGACCTCGCCAGCCGCGCCGAACGTCGTGGACACCATCGGGATTTTCTTGTTCATGCCGGCCGACGCCCACTGTCCGTAGAACGACGCGTGCGCCGGTCCGACGAAGACGTTCATCACGAAATCGGGCTTGGCCGCCTGGATCTTGCTGATGGTCGGGCCGAACTGGTTGACGGTCAGCGGGAAGAACTCCTCGCCCACCACCCTGCCGCCGGCGTCCTTGACCGCCTTCTGGATCCACTTGGCGGTGATCTGGCCGTAATTGTAGTCGGCGGCCATGATGTAGACCTTCTTGCCCCAGCGCTTCATCGCCTCGCCGGAAAGCAGGTCGACATAGCCGCCGGGCGTGGCGCCGGTGGCGAAGAAATTCCGGTCGCACACCCCGCCCTCGTAATTCGTGTTGTAGAAATAGAGGGTCTTGAGCTTGTGCAGGATCGGCCGGATGACCTCGCGCGAGGAGCTGGTCAGCCCGCCCTGGACCACCGCCACCCGGTCGCGCAGCACCATCTGGCGGGCGTACTGGTTGTAGGCCTGCATCTGCGACTGGGAATCGTAGGTCTTGACCTCGAGTTTCTTGCCGAGAACGCCGCCGGCGGCGTTGATCTCGTCGATGGCCATCTCGGCGCAGGCCCACTGGTTCTTCCCGAAGAGCTGCAAATCGCCGGAAAGATCGTAGATCGCGCCGCCCTTGATGGTGTCGGCGGCCGATGCGCCCCTGGGCCAGAAATACGGCCCGGCGGCGAGCGTCGCGGCGCCCGCGGCGGATGTCTTGATGAACGAACGACGTTTGACGGTCATGGTTTTCCCTCCGGTTCGCCCGCGGTCAGGCAGCGGGCCGAGCGGCGCCCCGATTGGCGTGAAATGACGGTAGCAACCCGGTTTCCGACGGACAAGGCCGCTTTGCCGGGCGCGCGGTTGCGTCAGCGCTCCGACGCCAAATAGACTTTCGCGAAACGACCGCAGGGAGGAAAATCATGGCCGGCAAAGTGCGTGTCGCGCATCTGGCGGGGCCGACGGCGACGATCCAGAACACCCCGCCGCTGGTGACCTCGAACAAGGCGCGCCGGAAACACGGGCTGCCGCTCCTGACCGGAGCGGACGGAAGCGTCCTGCCCTACGACGCGCTCCGCGGGCAGCGGCTGGCCGCGCCGGCCCGGGTCTATGTCGAGCAGTTTTCGGCCCATCCGCTGGAAGCCGACGCGGCCGCGCTCTACGCGCCGCCGGACGGCTATGTCGGCGCCGACGGTGCGTTCAGCGCCGAGCGCCGGTCTCCCGACGACAGGCCGGTCTACGAGATCGAGATGCTGCCGGAGGACGGGCTTTACCCGCTGCCCTACATGGCGCGGCAGGCGAACGGCGCGGCCTGGGAGGAGGAATGCGCGACCCCCGGCGCACCGGACGGTGAGGCGCGCCAGGGGTTCTACCCGGACGGGTCGCGCAGCTTCGAGGAGATCGACCGGCTGATGGTCGACGACGCCGGCATCGCGAGTTCGATTTCCGCGCTGGCGGATGTCGACTTCTACCGCGGCGTTCCCCCCGGCGGCTATCGGAGCGGCCTCGCGGAGGCGGAGCGGCCGGATATCGGCGACGGCGCCATTCCGCCCGAGCGGCGGGGCGAGGACTTCTTCCCCTACAAGCCTTATCACCTGACCGCGCCGCCGCCCCGGCCGACGCTCGCCAAGGCGACCAACGACATGCAGGCGCTGGTCTCCAACGACGCCTATGACGGGGTGATCTGGACCCAGGGCAGCCCCGATGTCGAGGACAGCGCCTACTGGTTCAACCTCCTGATCGACACGGCGAAGCCGATCTGCGGCGTCGCCGCCCAGCGCCCGCAGGGCCAGATCGGCAATGACGGGCCGACGAATATCGTCGACTGCGTGCGCTATATCGCGTCGCGCGTCTGGGCCGATGCGGAGGGCCGCGACCGCTGCGGCGCGGTGGTCATCCAGGAACAGCAGATCTTCGCCGCCCGAGAGGTCGCCAAGGTCGACGCCCGGCCGGGCGGCTACGTCGCGACCGGCGGACATGGCGGGATCATCGGCCAAGTCCACTATACCGGCCGGTTCATGCTGACCTATCTGCCGGTCTACCGGCACACCTGCGACTCGGACGTGAACCTGAGCCGCCTGCCCTCCGCGACGACAGCCGTCCGGACGGGCGCGGACGGCGGGATCGAGCGCTTCGACATCGCCGTCAAGGATGCGGACGGCAACCTTCTCGCCGATGCGATCCCCATGGTCTCGATCGAGAAGAACGGCTGCTACGCCGGACTCGAGATCGGCGACGACCCGGCTCTCGAAGAGGACCTTGCCGCGTCGGTCGCGCACAAGCTCTCGCTCGGACGGCTGGCCGGCTTCGTCGTAGAGGGGCTGGTGCCTTACGGGCTCAACACGTCCGCCGCAAGGCATTCGGTGCTTCTACGGGCGACGGCTTGCGGCATCCCCGTCGCGCGTGTGGGACGCGGCCACCCCCAGGGCTTCGCGGATTACAGCGACTACCAGATCTCGGGCGCCAATCTGACGGCGACCAAGGCGCGGCTCCTGCTGATGGCCTGCCTGCTGCGCTTCGGGTCGTTGCCGCCGGCCGCCGACCCCGACAACCCGACCGAAGCCGAGCTCGCCGCGATCCGGGACGCGCTGGCGCAATACCAAGCGGTGTTCGACACCCACTGACGCACATCGTATTACGGCACATCCTGGAGTGGAGGAATCACGATGACGGCATTCCTGATCGTACGCGCGGAAGTCGACCCGGCATCGAGGGACGCATTCGACACATGGTACCGGAACGAGCATTTGCCGGAGGCCACCGAGGCGTTCGGCGCGGCGGGCGCCAGCCGCGGCTGGAGCGACGTGGACGACAACGTCCATGTCGCCTTCTACGAGTTCGCCGATCTCGCGGAGGTAAACAGGGTCATGGGCTCCGACGCGCTCAAGGGAATGATCGCCGAATTCGACCGGCTCTGGCACGGCAAGGTGACCCGGACCCGCGAGGTGCTGGAGCTGATCCAGGAGATCTGACCGCGCCTCAGGCGATGGACACGTTCCACGCGCCGCAGACGTGGATCGTCTGGCCCGCGACGTAGCGCCCCTCCGGCCCGCAGAGATGCCGCACCATGGCGGCGATCTCGTGCACGGTACCCATCCGCCCCATCGGGATCGGATTCTCCCGGAAGTGCGCCGGCACGTGCCCCGTCACCTCGTAGTTGTCGATGCTGCCGGGGGAGACGCAGTTGACGTTGATGTTGTGCGGCGCGAGCTCGACGGCGAGCGCGGCGCTCATCCCGGCGAGCCCCGCCTTCGCGGCCGCGACGGCCGCGCGGTTCCTGACCCCGCGATGGCCCGACACCCCGCCGATATTGACGATCGATCCGCCGCCGGCGGCGATCAGATGGGGGACCGCCTGGCGGATGCAGAGGAAGGCCGAATCGAGCGTGTTGGCGTGAACGTCGCGCCACTCCTCGAAGCCGGTCTCGACGATCGGCTTGGCGACCCGGTGCGAGACGTTGTTGACCAGGATGTCGAGCCGGCCCAAGGCGGAGACGGTCTCCTCGACCAGCCCCTTCGCCTGCTCCGGATCGCTGACATCGGCGAGATGAACGCGAGCCTTTCCGCCCGCGTCCTCGACCTGCCGCGCGATGTCCATCGCGGCCTCGGCCGATTTCCGGCCGTTGACGACGACGGTGGCGCCGGCTTCGGCGAATGAAAGCGCGATCGAGCGGCCGATGCCGCGCACGCTTCCCGTAACGATTGCCACCCTGGATTCGAGCTCGCGCCGACTCATCCGCTTCTCCCCGGTTGTCAGGTTCGCAACAACCCAGAATACCGCGCTAAGATCGCCGCTAACAAAGCGGGAGGGAGGGACCATGCCTATCGTCCGGGTCGGCGATATCGGCCTCAACTACCGGATCGACGGGCCGGACGGCGCGCCATGGATCACGTTCACCACCGGGATGACCAACGACATCACGATGTGGGACCCGCATGTCGAGGCGCTCTCGGCGACGCACCGTCTGCTGCGCTTCGACAGCCGCGGCCACGGCGGCAGCGAAGCGACGCCCCCGCCCTATTCGCTCGACATGCTGATCGGCGACATCGTGGGCCTGTGGGATACGCTCGGGATCGAACGCTCCGCCCTCGTGGGCATCGGGCTGGGCGGCGTGGTCTCGATCGGGCTCGCGCTGGAACACGGCGAGCGGCTGGACGCGCTGGTTCCGGTCGCCTGCCGCTCCGAACCCGTGCCCCGGTACCGCGCGATCTGGCCGCCGATGATCGAACGCGCGAAGGCCGGCGGCATCGAGGCCATAGTCGACACCACGGCGGAACGCTGGTTCCCCGAAGCCTTCCGCGCGGCGAACCCGGACGTCATGGAGAAGATCCGCGCGATGATCGTGAAGACATCGGTCGACGGTTATCTCGGCTGCATCGCGGCGCTGCTCACGATGGACTACACATCGAGACTTCCGAAGATCGACGTGCCGACGCTGCTGGTCTCGGGCGCGGAGGACCATGTCGGCGCGCCGCCCCCGGCGATGCAGGGGATGGCCGATGCGATCCCCGGCGCCCACCATGTCTCGCTGCCGGGAGCGGGCCATATCTGCACCGTCGCCAATCCGGGCGCCTTCGACGAGGCGCTCATCGCATTTCTCGGAGAACTGGAAGGATAGCTCGCATGTTCAAGGCAATGAATCCGGAGGGCGTCTGCCCGCCCTTCCGCCACTACGTCCACTCCATCGAGGTTCCCCCCAACGCGCGCTGGCTGGTGATGGCGGGCCAGGTCGGCACGCTGCCGGACGGCACCATTCCGGAAGGCATCGAGGCCCAGACCGAGGCGGCGTGGAACAACGTCGTGAAGATCCTCGAAGCCAACGGGATGGGTATCGAGGACATCGTGATGGTCACCCAGTACCTTACACAGGTCGGGGACCGGGACGCCCATATGGCGATCCGCGACCGGTTCCTGGGCGACCACAAGCCGACCTCGACGCTGCTCTATGTCTCGGCGCTGGCCCAGCCGGAAATGGTCGTCGAGGTCGAGATCAAGGCCGCGCAAGCCGTCGACTGACCGCGCCCGGCGCATCCCCGAATGGCGCCAGCGGTCTCGCCCATCGTCCTGATCGGCGCGTTCTGCCTCGCGCTGACCGGCGTCAACCTGTCCTTCATGGTGGTGGCGGCGCTGCTGCCGACCCTGATCGAGGCGTGGTCGCTCACCGAGATCGAGGCGGGCTGGCTCGGCGGCATCTTCTTCGCCGGATATATCGCCACCGTCCCCGTGCTTTCGAGCCTCGCCGACCGGATCGACCCGAGGCGGATCTATCTCGGATCGGCCCTGATCGGGGTGGCCGCCTCGCTCGGTTTCGCGGTGCTCGCCGATGGGTTCTGGTCGGCGCTGTTGTGGCGCTTCTTCGCCGGCGTTGGGCTCGCCGGCACCTACATGCCGGGGCTGAAGGCGATGAGCGACAACGTCCCCGATGCGATGCGCTCGCGCGCGGCGGGCTACTACGCCTCGGTCTTCGCCATCGGGTCGGCGCTCTCCTTCATCGTCGGCGGCGAGGCGGCGGCGGGCTGGGGCTGGCGCTGGGCCTTCGTGGTGGCGGGTCTCGGCTTCGCGCTCGCCTTTCTGCTGATCTTCCTCATCCTTCCCCGTCAGGCGCCGGATGCAAGTACGGCGCCCAACCCGTTCGACTTCCGGCCGGTGTTCGCGAACCGCGGCGTCATGGCCTATGTGCTCGGCAATATCGGGGGAGTGTTCGAATCGGTGGGGCTCAGGATCTGGCTTGTCCCCTATTTGGTCTTCCTCCAGAACCGCCCGGGCGAGGAGCCTGCCTTCCTGTCGCCGACCTCGATCGCCGCCGGGATCGCCTTCATCGGAGTCGCGGGAGCGGTCGCCATATCGGAGCTCGGCGAACGCTTCGGCATCCGCGCCGTCCTGATCGGGACCTCCGTCGTTTCCTTCGCCGCCGCCATCGCCACCGGCGCGGCGGTCGGGCTCGACTACTGGCTGGTCGTGGTTCTGCTGGCCGCCTGCGCGGTGTTCAATTACGGGCGGACCGGGCCGGTGACGACAGGCGCGCTGCTCAACGCCGACCCGCGACTCCAGGGCACGACGATGGGGATCTTCGCCTTCATCGGATTCGCCGGCGCTCTGGTCGGGCCAGTCGCCTTCGGCACGGCACTCGAAGCCGCCGGCGGGCGCGAGGACCCCGCGGCCTGGATCTGGGGCTTCGCCGCCGTCGCGATGGGCGCGGTGCTGACCGCGGGCGCGGTCGCCGCTCTCGCGCGGGGCCGGGGGTGAGGGCCGGTCGTGCAGTTGCGCGGCAGCGCAAACGACGCAAACTGGCGCGGACAACGAGCAGGGAGCGATGGCGGAACCGGTAGCGGTCGTGGTCGGCGCGGGGGATGCGACGGGCGGCGCGGTGGCACGGCGCTTTGCGCGCGGCGGCTATGTGACCTGCCCGGTCCGGCGCAAGCGGGAGAACCTGAAAGAGCTCGTGGCGCAGATCGAGAGCGACGGCGGGATCGTCCACCCCTTCGGCGTCGATGCGCGCAACGAGGACGCCATGGTCGCCTTGTTCGACGAGATCGAGGCCGATATCGGCCCGGTCGAGGTGGCGGTCTTCAACATCGGCGCGAATGCCGTCGGCAGCATCCTGGAAGAGACCGCGCGTCGATACTTCAAGATATGGGAGCTCTCCTGCTTCGCGGGGTTCCTGACCGGGCGCGAGGCGGCGCGACGGATGACGCCCCGCGAGCGTGGCACCATCCTCTTCACCGGCGCCACCGCCAGTATGCGCGGGCGCGCTCTGTTCGGCGGCTTCGCGGGCGCAAAGCACGCGCTCCGCGCGCTCGCCCAGAGCATGGCGCGCGAGCTGGCGCCGAAGAACATCCATGTCGCTCATGTCGTCGTCGACGGCGCGATCGACACCGAGTTCATCCGCTCCAATTTCCCCGACCGCTACGCGCTGAAGGAACGGGACGGGATCGTGAACCCCGACCGCATCGCCGAGATATACTGGCAGCTGCACGTCCAGCCCCGCGATGCCTGGACCTTCGAGATGGACCTCAGACCCTGGATGGAACCCTGGTAGGACAATGACGGCAAACGTTGAATTCCACTTCGATTTCGGCAGCCCCAACGCCTATTTCAGCCACTGCGTGATCCCGGAGATCGAGCGCCGAACGGGGGTCACCTTCGCCTATGTGCCGGTGCTGCTGGGGGGCGTGTTCAAGCTCACCAACAACCGCCCGCCGATGGACCAGACCGAGGGTGTTAGGAACAAGCCGGAATACGCGCGGATCGAGACCGACCGGTTCATCCGCCGCCACAAGATCGACAAATACACCTGGAACCCGCATTTTCCGGTCAACACGCTCCGCATCATGCGGGGCGCGGTCGTGGCGGAAATGGACGGCTGGCTCGACCGCTACGTCGCCGCCGTGTTCCGCCACATGTGGGAAGAACCCAGGAAGATGGACGAGCCGGAGGTCATCGCCTCGACCCTCGCCGAAGACGGCATCGACGGCGCGGCGCTGCTGGAACGCACCGGAGACCAAGCGGTCAAGGACAGGCTCCTCGCTAACACCGGGGCCTCGGTGGAGCGCGGCACCTTCGGCAGCCCGACCTTCTATGTCGGCAACGAGATCTTCTTCGGCAAGGACCGCCTCGACGCTGTGGAGGCCGAGATTGCCGAAACGTCGCGGTAGGCTTTCCCCGCCGTCACTCCGGACTTGTTCCGGGGTGACAGCCGGGGAAACCGGGGCGTGGACCTAAGACGCGTCCCTGCCTTCCAGCAGGTAACCGAACTTCTCACGCGCCTTGCGCGCGACCTCCTGCGTGGGCGCGTTGACCGGCGGGAAGGTGTCCTTCCAGTGGAACGGCCGGCAGGCATCGACGATCGCCCGGCTGTTGGTCATGTTGCCCTTGGCCTTTTCCTCGGGCGGGATGCGCGGGTCGAGCGGGGTCGACCAGGCGTCCTTGATGATGTCGATCGAAGTGGCCGGGTCGGAGCGAGTGATCATCGCCCAGGTCATCTCCTCGAGGTTGGAGATGTCGACATCCTCGTCGGTGACGACGACATACTTTCCGGCATAGGCGCCGACATGGCACATCGCGGCGACGTGGCCGGCCTGCTTGGCGTGGCCGGGATAGCGCTGCTTGATGGCGACCGCGAGCAGCATCCGGCTGTTGCCGACCTCGTGCGCCCAGGCGGCGTGCACGTCGGGCACGCCCGCCTTCTCGATCGCGTCGCGCAGCATCGCCGAGCGGGTGACCGCGCGGTAGCGGCACATCTCGTCCGGCGGGCGCTGCGGCGGGCAGCCGAGAATGATCGGGTTGTTGCGGTGATAGACTGCCTTGACATGCATCACCGGCTCGTCGCGCATGTCGGAGCCGTAATAGCCGGTCCATTCGCCGAACGGGCCCTCGGGGCGGCGCTCCTCGGGATCGACGAAGCCTTCCAGCACGATCTCGGCGTCGGCCGGGAACGGGATGCCGGTGTGCCGCCCCCTGATAACCTTCAGCGGCTCGCCCCGCATGGCGCCGACGATGTCGTATTCGCAGGCGCCGGGCGGCATCTCGGTGCAGGCGGTGAGGAACGTCATGGGATCGCCGCCGATCACGATCGCCGTCGGCATCGCCTCGCCGCGCGCGAGATACTTGTCACGGTGCACGCGGCCGTGCTTGCCGGGCGAGATGTAGTAGCCGACGGTCTTCTCGTCCTGCACCATCACCCGGTAGGTGCCGAGGTTCATCCAGCCGCTGTCCGGATCGACCGTCACGTCGTAGCTGCCTGTGCCGATATAGTGGCCGCCATCGTCCGGGTGCCAGAACGGCGCGGGGAATCGGCTCAGATCGACGTCGTCGCCCTCGAACACGTTCTCGGTGACCGGCCCTTCCCCGACCTCGACATACGGGATCGGGATCAGGTCCTTGAGCTGGGCTTCGTAATAGGCCTCGCTGAGCTCGATCTTTGAGAGGTCGGTCGGGAAGCCGAGCGTCATGTTCTTGCGCTTGCCGCCGAAGAAATTGACCAGCACGCGGTAGCCCGGCTCGTGGCCCGGGATCTCGTCGAAGACGACACAGTTGGCTTCGTCCGAGTGCATGACAAGCTCGGCCGCCTGGCCGATCTCCTCGTCCTTGCCGAGTCCCTTCGCGACGGTGACCTCACCCAGCCGTTCGGCCTCCGCCAGCCACTCTCGCAGATCCGCGTAAGGCAGCACCGCTCGCAGATTGCCGCCCGCTTTCGCGGTCGCTTCGGTCACCGCATCGCGCGCAGTCTCGGCCATTTCCGGCTCCTCGAATGTCGAAAGAATATGCTTCGGGATCGAAGGACTTATAGGCGCGAGGGGGTCCGGCGGCAAGCAACGGGAACTTTCCCCTTCCCTCCCTACCGTCATGGGACAAGACGATAGAGCGACCGCCTCGGACCCTTCAACCGGCAACAATATCGAACCCGGTCCCTTCCTCCGCATAACCCGCCGCCTCGGCGAGATCGGCCGCCTCCGCCGCGTGGATGCGGTAGAGCGGTTCGCCCTGCTGGACCCTGTCGCCGCGCTGCTTGAAGAGGTCGATTCCGGCGGACTTCTCCATAGGCGCGCCGGCGCGGCGGGCGATGCCGGAGATGCGGTAGCAATCGATCGAGGCGACCGTGCCGCTCCGGTCCGCCATAACCTCACGGGTCAGCGCGCCGGGACCCGGCGGGGCGGGGTTGCGCCCTTGCCCATCGATCAGTCGTTCCATCGCGTCCGCCGCGGCACCGCTGCGGAGCAGGTTCCCGGCCCGCTCGCGCGGATCGGCGACGCCGCCGAATTCGAGCACCCGGGCGGCAAGCATCAGCGCCTTGTCGCGCAGATCGGCGGGCGCGTCCGCATCGCCCGCCAGCACCTTCATCGCGTCGCGCGCTTCGAGCGCCGGGCCGACGCCGCGGCCGATGGGCTGGGCGCCGTCGGTGATCTCGCAGCGGACGGCGATGCCGAGCCCTTCCGCCGTGACCTGGAACAACCGCGCGAGCTCCGCCGCCTCGGCCCGCGAGGCGACCTTGGCGGTCGGCCCGACCGGGATGTCGAACACGATATGGGTCACGCCGAGCGCCGCCTTCTTGGACAGGATCGAGGAGACCGAAAGCCGGTCGGAAACGATCCCGAGCGGGCGGGTGACGGCATTCATCACGTCGTCGATCGGCGAATGGCTGAGCCGCCCGTTCCAGACGATGCAGCCGCCGACCTCCCCGACCACGCGGCGCACCTCGTCGGCGTCGAGATCGACCCGCGCCAGCACCTCCATAGCATCGGCGGTCCCGGCCGGCGAGGTGATCGCGCGGGAGGCGGCCTTGGGGATGGTGAGCCCGTGCGCGATGACGATGGGGATCACCACCATCGTGACCCGCGTACCCGGAATGCCGCCCATGGAGTGCTTGTCGACCACGATCTCATCGGGCCATGAAACTTTCGCGGAACGTTCGGCTCGCGCCCTGGTGAATGCGATCACCTCGTCGTCGTCGAGCGTCTGCGCGGCCGCGACCAGGAAGCCCGCGGTCTCCCGCCCGGCATAGCGCCCGGCCACCATGTCCTCGACCACGGCGTCGATCTCGGCGTCGTTCAGGCGGCGGCCCGCGATCCTGTCCCGCAGCGCCGGCCGGCTGGCGGGCTCGGGCGCGCGCCGGATCGAGACCGGCGAGCCCTCCGCCAGGCCGAGCAGGTCGAAGGCATGGGCCGAGAGCGCGAGCGCGTCGGTGGCGACCAGCGCCGCGTCGTCGACCACGTTGAGCGCGCAGGTGACGCTGCGTCCGCCGCCTGTCACCTCGACCTTGCGCGGACCGAGGAAGCTTTCCGCGGCGCAGTCCGTGCAGCCGCGGTTGAGATAGGCCACCGGCTCGCGCCAGGTGTCGATGGCGAGCCTGGCGAGCCTAAGCATCGGGTTCCGTCAGCGCCGCGAGGAAGCGTTCGATCCCCTCCTCCGGCGTCCCGTCGTTGATCACCCGGCGCACCGCCATGCCGTCCGGAAAGGGCGCGCCTTCGCGGGCGAGCCGGTGGGCGGTATCGGCTTCGTCCTCTCGTGCCCGGGTAGCCAGGCGGCGCGCGCGGACCTCGAGCGGCGCCGTGACTTCGACGATCGTCACCGGTCGCACACGTTCGGCGACGTCCGCGAGGATCGTCCGCGAGACATTGGCGACGACATTCCGCCCCGCTTCGAGCGTCGCCGGAATGCACGCGGGCAGGCCGTATGCGAGCCCGTGCGCCCGCCATGTCGCGAAGAAACCGCCTTTCGCCTCGTGCGCTGCGAACGCGTCGGGCGAGACCGCCTCGTGGTCCTCCCCGCCCGCCTCCGCCGCCCGGGTGATCGCCCGGCGCGGGAAGACGTAGCGCCCACCCGACTCCAGCGCCGTCCGGGCGCCCGCGATCAGCGTGTCCTTGCCGGCGCCGCTCGGCCCGACGACCAGAAAGAGCGTGCCGCGCGCCATGCGCTCAGGCGGAGATGGTCACGTCGAGGCCGATATCGGCGGCCGGCGCGGACTGGGTCATCCGCCCGACCGAGATGTAGTCGACCCCGCTCTCCGCCTTCTCGCGGATGGTCTCGAGCGTAATCCCGCCGGATGCCTCGACCTCGCAGCGACCCGCGACGATCCCGACCGCCTCGCGCATCGTGGCCGCGTCCATGTTGTCGAGCAGGATCACGTCGGCGCGGGCGTCCGCCGCCTCGCGCACCTGGTTCAGCGTGTCGCACTCGATTTCGATCTTGGTGAGCGAGGGGGTGAGCGCCCGCGCCCGCGCCATCGCCGCAGCGATCGAGCCGCAGACCGCGATGTGGTTGTCCTTGACCAGCAGCCCGTCGTCGAGCCGGATGCGATGGTTGCGCGCGCCGCCGACGCAGGAGGCGTATTTGGAAAGCGCACGGTAGCCCGGGATGGTCTTCCGCGTGTCGATCAGCGTCGCCCCGGTCCCCTCGACCAACCGCGCGTACTCGGCGGTGCGGGTGGCGATCCCGGTCAGCAGCTGGAACAGGTTGAGCGCGGTGCGCTCGGCGGTCAGGAGGCCCCGCGCGGGGCCCTCGACGCGGGCGAGAGTCGCGCCGGCCTCCGCCCTCGCGCCGTCCGGCGTCAGCGCCTCGGTCTCGCAATCGGGCTCCTGGAACCGCATGATTTCGAGCGCGAGGTCGACGCCGCAGACCACGACGTCGTGCCGCGTGTTCATCACGAAAGTCCCCCGGGCGTCGGCCGGGATGAGGAAGTTCGTCGTGATGTCGCCGCGCCCGATATCCTCGGCGAGCCAGTCGGCATACATCCGCTCGCGCTCGGCCGTCGGCGGCAGCAGCGCCCGCATGTCGAGATCGTTCGGCCGCTGGGCCATGGCTCTCCCCTGACTGTCCGGGCCGGGAATACCTACCCGACCGGAATCGCCCGGTAAAGCGGACGCCTCAGCGGGCGACCGCCTTGGCGGCGTAGATCGAGACGATGCAGACCAGCGTGAACGCGCCGGACAGCCAGAAGATCAGGTCGGGCCGTCCGATATCGGCGACGAAGCCGAAGATCGGTGGGCCGACCGCCGCGCCGACCGAGAACCCGGTGGTCACGAAACCGAAAACCGTGCCGATGGTCCCCGGGGGGCAGATTCTGCGCACCAGCAGGTCGCGCGACGGGCTCATCAACCCGATGGTGAAGGCGCTGCCGAGCATCGGGACGATCACATAGGCGATCGGCAGCAGCTTGAGCGCGATGACGGCGAGAAAGGCGGCCGAGACGACGAAGCAGAGCACGGCGAGACCTTCCTGGTCCTTGACCCGGTCGGCGACGACGCCGCCGATCAGCACGCCGATGGCGGCGGCCGCGAAATAGCCCGTGAGCTGCGCGTTGGCGGCGGCAAGCGACGCGTCGTAGAGCTCGACGAGCCCGACCACGGCGAAGGCATGGATGCCGGACGTGCCGGTGGCGAGCGCGGTGAAGAAGAGCAGGAACAGCAGCACCGGCGGCGACGCGAGGAAGCGGACCGTCGAACGGAGGTCGGCGACGCCCCTTTCCGCCCTCTCCTTCGACTCCGCCCGGACGGCCGTGTCGTCGAGGGCGCCGCGATAGAGCGCCGCGACGGCGGTGAACAGGAGGCCGATCAGCCCGGCCACCGAGACCGCCGCCGCCCAGCCGAGCGCCGAGGCCAGGGCCAGCATCAGGGGAGGCGCCACCACCCAGCCGGCATAGCCGGCGAAGATGTGGATGCCGAACGCGCGGCCCTGGCGCTCGGCCCGCACCTGGGAAGCCATGATCGCGTAATCGGCCGGGTGGAAGACGGAAATTCCAATGCCGGAGACCAGCACGATCGCCACCAGCCCCCAGTAGCTGGGGAACAGCGCGACCAGCGCGAACGGCGCGGCCTGCAGGACCAGCCCGGCGAACAGCACGGGCCTCGCGCCGATCCGGTCGACCAGAATGCCGGCGGGGAGCTGGGCGACCCCGGTTGCGATCGAGAGCACCGCGAAGAGCAGGCCGAGATCGGTCCAGCTCACCGCGAGATCCTGCTGGATCAGGGGGAACAGCGGCGGCAGGACCAGCATGTAGAGATGGCTGAACCCGTGGCCGACGGAGATCAGCCCGATGGATTTCAGCTCGCCCCGGGGGAGCGAGAGGACGCTGGCCATTCTAACGCTTTCCGTCGCGGCGCGGCGCCGACCTAGCGCGGCATGCGCACCTGTTCGAGGATGCGGGCGATCTCGGGATCGCCCTTCCCCATCGGATCGACGCGCGCCATCTTGGCGCGTTCCTCGGCCCGCCAGGTCGCCGGCTTGGTCGCGTCGATCGCCATCTTCCCGCCGATCCGCATCACGGTGTACTCGTCGCCGACCTCGGGGATCGACACGTCGAGCGGGTGCAGGCGGGAGCCCGGCATGATGTGCACCATGTCGGCCGGGTTGGTGCGGCAGGAAATCGCCCACAGCACGTCCTCGGCATTGTAGATGTCGACATCGTCGTCGACGGCAATGGCGACTTTGACATGCAGGTTGGGCCCGGTGAGCGCCGACATCAGCACGTCGCGCACCTGGCCGTCCCACTTGGCCTCCATCTGCACGATCATCATGAACTGCGACGCCCAGGGCGGGACGAAGATGTCCTTGATGTTGGTGTTGCCGTGGGTGTCGCGCAGCCGGTTGTAGTAGGTGGCCTCCATCGGCAGCGTGATCAGCGGTTGGTGGTCGGTGAACCAGGTCGCCTGCATGTGGCGGAAGATCGGATCGTCGCGATGGGTGATGCCGGTGATCTGGAAAACCGGCGCCGGGCCCTCGGCGCCCGAGCCGAAGGTGGTGAACTCGCCGAACGGCCCCTCCGGCACCCGGTCGTGCGGGTGCACCAGCCCCTCGATGACGATTTCGGCATGGGCGGGCACCTCGAGGTCGATGGTGTCGCATTTCACCATCTCGATATCCTCGCCGAGGATTCCTGCGCCGTATTCGAGCTCGTCGAAATCCTCGTGCCGGCCGGACCAGTTGGACATGATCTCGTAGACCGGGTGCATGCCGATCGCGAACGCCATCGGCATCGGCTCGTCCTTGGCGACGTATTTGAGGTAATGCGCGTAGTTGTGCCGCGCCGCCATCCAGAACGTCGCCTTCCGCGGGTCCTCGGTCAGCATCATCCGGATGATGGATTCGTTCCTGATCCCGGTCTCGGGATCCTTGGTGATGGTGAGCCCCGAGCCGAGATAGCGCCCGCCGTCGCCGACCGAATGCTGCGGGATCGGCAGCTTGTGGAGGTTCACCTCCTTGCCGAGCATCTTGTTTTCCTTGACCGGCCCGTCCGCCACCATCACCGACTTGCCCCGCTGGGTCGCCATGCGCTCGGCGAGGTAGGGGCAGACCCCCTTGGGGTCGTCGAGGCCGAAGGCCGCCGCCTGGCCGTTGCGGTCCTTGATCAGGATGTCGGTGAGCCTCCAGCCGGGATAGCCGACGAGGTTGTGGAACGTCAGCGGCCCACTGCTCTCCGAGCAGAGATAGCCGACCTGCCGCGCCGGATCGACGGGCTCGCGGATATGCAGCATCCGGTTGTCGATCGATTCGAGAAACGTCCTCAGGCTGTGCGGCATGGCGGGCTCCCGGCATGGATTGCGGCCGGATTCGTTTGTAGACGAACGACTTCATGCGCACAATCGGGCGCAGCCGACGTTCGATCCGTCATTTCGACCGAAGCCGACCCGAGGGAGGCGGAGCGGAGAAATCTCCCTCCCATGGGCACGAGATTTCTCGACGCGCTCCGCTCGGTCGAAATGACGGTGGGGGCTTCAAGTCCGGGGCCCGATCGCATACAAACGGGCTTGCCCGGCTGGCCTATAGTCCGGCCGCGGGACGAATTCAGCGACGAACGAGGGATCGAGGCATGGCCACCAAGGTCGAGTCCGCCAGCGCGCACAAGCCGCGCAAGTGGGGCAAGTTCAACTGGGAAGACCCCCTCCTGCTCGACAGCCAGCTGAGCGACGAGGAGCGGCTGGTGCGCGACACCGCCCGGCAATACGCCCGGGAGAAGCTCCTGCCCCGGATCGTCGAGGGCTACAACAACGAGGAATTTCACCCCGAGATCATCGCCGAGCTCGGCGAGATTGGCTTCCTCGGCTCGACCCTCCACGGCTACGGTTGCGCCGGCGCGAGCTATGTCTGCTACGGCCTGATCGCGAAGGAGATCGAAGCGGTCGATTCCTCCTACCGCTCGACGCTCTCGGTCCAGTCGAGCCTGGTGATGTGGCCGATCTACAACTACGGCACCGAGGAGCAGCGCGAGAAATACCTGCCGAAACTCGCGACCGGCGAGTCGGTGGGCGCGTTCGGCCTGACCGAGCCCGACCACGGCTCCGACCCCGGCGGCATGACGACGCGGGCGAAATCGGTCGACGGCGGCTACCTCCTCAAGGGATCCAAGATGTGGATCTCGAACGCGCCCATCGCGGACGTCATGGTGGTCTGGGCCAAGGACGACGAGGGCGCGATCCGCGGCTTCATCCTCGAACGGGGCATGAAAGGGCTGACCACGCCGAAGCTGACCGGCAAGCTCTCGCTCCGCGCCTCCATCACCGGCGAGATCGTGATGGACGACGTGTTCGTGCCGGAGGAGAACAGGCTCCCGCACGCGCGCGGCCTCGGCGGGCCGTTCGGCTGCCTCAACAACGCGCGCTACGGCATCGCCTGGGGCGCGCTGGGCGCGGCCGAGTTCTGCTGGCACGCAGCGCGGGAATACACCCTCGAACGCACCCAGTTCGACCGTCCGCTTGCGGCCAACCAGCTGATCCAGAAGAAGCTCGCCGACATGCAGACCGAGATCTCGATCGGACTGCAGGCATGCCTCCAACTCGGCCGGATGATGGACGACGGCAGCTGCTCGCCCGAGTCGATCTCGATGCTGAAGCGCAACTCGACCGGCAAGGCGCGCGACATCGTGCGCGAGGCGCGCGACATGCACGGCGGTAACGGGATCGTCGACGAGTACCACGTCATGCGGCATTTGATGAACATGGAGACCGTCGTCACCTATGAGGGGACGCACGACATCCATGCCCTGATCCTGGGTCGCGCGCAGACCGGCATCCAGGCCTTCATGTAGGCATGGCGGGTCCTCTATCGGGGCTCCGGGTCCTCGACTTCAGCCGTATCCTGGCCGGCCCTTGGGCCGCCCAGACGATGGCCGATCTGGGCGCCGAGGTGATCAAGATCGAACGGCCCGGCACCGGCGACGACACGCGTCAGTGGGGTCCCCCCTTCATCGTCGCCAAGGACGGAAGCGAGACCCCGGACGCGGCCTATTTCCACTGCGCCAACCGGGGCAAGAAGTCGATCACCCTCGACCTCGCCTCGGCGAAGGGGCAGGAGATCGCCCGCGCTCTCGCCGGCCGGTCCGATATCCTGCTGGAGAACTACAAGCGCGGCGGTCTTTCGCGATACGGCCTCGGCTACGAAGACCTCCGGGCCGTCAATCCCGGGCTGGTCTACTGCTCAATCACCGGCTTCGGCCAGACCGGACCCTATTCCGACCGCGCCGGCTACGACTTCCTGATCCAGGCGATGGGTGGGCTGATGTCGATCACCGGCGAGCGCGACGACCTGCCGGGCGGCGGGCCGCAGAAGGTGGGCGTCGCCGTCACCGATGTGCTGACCGGCCTCTACACCGCGATCGCCGCCCTGGCCGCCGTGCGCGAACGCGAGAAGACCGGCCAGGGCAAGCATATCGACATGGCGCTGTTCGACGTCGCCGTGGCCTCGACCGCGAACCAGGCGATGAACTACCTCGCCACCGGGGAGGCGCCGGTCCGGATGGGCAACGCGCACCCCAATGTGGTTCCCTACCAGACGTTCAGGACCGCCGATCGCTACGTTGTCGTCGCGGTCGGCAACGATTCCCAGTTCGCCCGCTTCTGCGAGGCCGGCGGGCGGCCCGACCTCGCCGCGGACGAGCGGTTCAAGACCAATGCCGGGCGGATCGAGCACCGGGACGCGCTGATCCCGGCGATCTCGGAGATGATGCTGTCCCGGACGCAGGACGAATGGATCGCCGCGCTCGAAGCGGTCGGCGTCCCGTGCGGTCCGATAAACGACCTCGACCAGATCTTCGCCGATCCGCAGGCGGTGGCCCGCGGGCTGCGGATGGAGCTGCCGCACAGCGAGGCGGGACCGGTGCCGGGCGTCGCCAACCCGATCCGCTATGTCGGCGAGCCGCACGATTACCCCGGCGGCGCGCCGATCCTGGGAGAGCACACCGGGGAGGTGCTGACCGGCCTCCTCGGCATGGACGAGGACGAGATCGGGGCGCTCAGGGCAGAAGGGGTCGTCTGAGGGCGGTTCGCGCGTCCCTCGCTACGGTGTCCGCTCTCCTTCCCCCTCCCGCAAGCGGGAGGGGGAAGGAGAGCGGGGGCCAACAGTCTCCCTCTCCCCCGCGGGGGAGAGGGTCGGGGTGAGGGGGCTGAAACCGCCCGTGCGAACCGAGCGCGGGCCCATATCCCTGTCAAGCTATCCGGATAAGCCCGCCTCCTAAACCGTCGCGCGGCGGCCTTCCATAATCCCCGATTCCCGGATCGCGACGGGGATCGAGGACAGGCCTATCGGGGCCATCAGATGGACGCCGGAGACCCCCGGCACTTCGGCCAGTGCGCGGATCAGCTCGGCGCAGATCGCGATTCCCTCCTCCTTCTCGTCGGCGGCGCGGTCGAGGCGTTCGACGATCGAATCGGGGATCCGGACCCCCCACAGATTGTCGCGCATCCAGCGCGCGGACCGTGCGGATGCGATCGGGCCGATCCCGATCAGCAGAAACACCCGGTCGGTGAGCCCCGCCGCTTCCAGCGCCCCGGCGTAGCGCCGGACCACGTCGATGTCCCAGCACAGCTGGGTCTGCACGAATCCCGCCCCCGCCTCCACCTTGCGCGCGAGCCCGGTCGGACGCCAGCCGGGGTCGGGGTCGACGGGCGTGTCGGCCGCGCCGATGAACAGGCGCGGCGCCGTGCCGATCTCCCGGCCGGAGGCCAGCGCCTCGCCGTCGCGCATTTTCGCGGCGATCTGGATCAGGTCGCGGCTGTCGACGTCGAAGACCGGCTTGGGCGGCGGGATCTCGTTCGTATCGGGATCGTCGCCGCGCAGGATCAGCACGTTGCGCACGCCGACGGCCGAAGCCCCGAGCAGATCGGCCTGGAGCGCGATCCGGTTGCGGTCGCGGCAGGTGAACTGGAGGACCGGCTCGATGCCCTCCCGAACCAGCAGGGCGGCGGCGGCGAGGGCCGACATGTGAACCAGCGCGCGCGGTCCGTCGGTGACGTTGACCGCATCGACGAGACCGCGGAACGGCTCGGCGAGCGCGAGCAATTCGTCCGGCGCGCCGGAGGCCGGCGGGACGAGCTCGGCGGTGACGGCGAACTCGCCGTTGAGCAGGGTTCGCGCGAAACCGGACTCAGCGGCCGTCTCGGGGGACAGGAACATTTTCTCAGGCCCTCCGTCGCGAGACGATATAGGATTCGTCGTAGAACCAGAGCCCGCCATGCCGGCTGAGTACGTCGCGGGTGGCCTCGAGATAACCGCCCTGGGCGATCACGTCCTCGAGACGCTCGTCCTCGATCTGGGCGACGTAGATCGCGGCGTTCCAGGCCGCGAACAGGGTGGAGGTGCCGATGCTCTGCCCGCCCACCTCGCTCGGCAAGGTGTGCATGTCGTAGCGAAAGATCGAACGCTTGTCGGCATAGGCGTTGAAGTTGAGGTCGCGCCCGTCGCGTCCGAGCTCCTCCTTGAGCGCCTTGAGAAGCTCATGCCGGTTGGTGGTGAACGGACTCTCGCCCGGCCACACGTTGCGGACGATATCGAGCCCGGGATCGCCGCCGCGCGAATGAATGCCGAGGAGCCGCCCGCCGGGGGCGAGGCTCCGGGCGAGCGGGGCGAGGACCTTCTGCGCCTTGAAGGAGACCGGCATGCGCGCGCGGTAGGGCTGCGAGGCGATCACCAGGTCGTAGTCGGCCTTCACCGCGCCCGGCCGCGGGATCACCTGGTCGAGCAGGAACTTGTGGTCCTCGCGGTAGACCACCAGCACCGAGGGGCGGACATAGAGCGGGTTGCCGGTCTTCTCCGAGGGCCGGACCTGCCAGGTGTCGGCGAGACGGGGCTGGAGACCGGTGATCTGCTCGTGGAACTCGTGCGAGGAATCGCCTTCGAGCGCCACCTCGATCCAGTTGAGCGCCGCCGCCGCCTCCATCGAGCGCGGCATTAGCCACGGCGCCTCCGTGTAGTAGAGGTTGGTCAGCACCAGCACCGTCGCGGGGTGCTCGTAGAACCGGTCGGGCATCCGCTCCAGCCCGAGACGCACATCCTCCAGGCTGATCTCCTTGCCGACGATGTAAAACGGCAGCGTGCGGAATTTCCGGTGCATCTGGCGCATCACGCCGGTGAGTACGGTGCCGTCGCCCATGCCGGCGTCGAACACGCGGAGCGCCGGCGGTTGGGGGTGGACATGGGCGAGCTCCATGCCGGCGCGCTCGGCGACCACCCACTTCTCCGAGCAGGTGTTGACGAAGGCCAGGTACTTCTGGCGGTTGTCGTAGAACCGGAAGGCGGTCTTGGGGCTGCCGTGTTCGACTTCGGCGGCGGCCGGTTCGGTTCGCTCGGCCGATGGCGATATGGCCGCGACGGCGTCCGGCGCGGGAATGGGGGGAGCCCCGCCGTTCTCGACCAGGAAGCGGCGCACCCGGTCGACCGTGGCGGTGGTCACGCCCTTACCGTCCCGGAGCCGGCCGACGAACTTGCCGTCGTTTACCGCGATCCGCCCGAACGTCGTCTCGGCGATGCCCGATTCGCGGCAATAGGCCTCGATCTCGCCGACCAGTTCGTCCCGGACGTCCATCTGCCAGCCTCGCGTTCGGTGCCGGACATCTTCGCTATCGCGCCCACGCCGCCCTGTCAAACGAATTTTCCCATTCGAGCGGCAATCGTCAATAGTGGGAAAAATCCCAACACGAGGAGAAAAACTGCAAGGGGATAGCGGGACCGATATATGGGATTTATCCCATAAAGGCGCCCCGTTATTTCGACCGGAGCGAAGCGAAGTAGAGAAATCTCGCCCCGACGGGTGGAACGGATACTCCCCGACCGCTCAGGAGCCGGTCCGGCGACCTCGCAGCCGACCGGTTTCCGCTTCGTCGAGCGCGCCGTCCGCGTCGACGGCGACGCCATACAGATCCCGCGCCGCGTCCGGCGTGACATAGCCGTCCTCGATATCGGCGAGAACGAGTTCCGGAGCGCGCTCGAACGGATCGCCGTAGCCGCCTCCGCCGCTCTGGCACAGCCGGATCGACGTGCCCGCCGACATTCGCCGCGTCTCAAGCACGTCCATGTCCTCCACCCTGCCGTCGGGGAAGGAAATGGAAGTCGAGGCGGGAGCCGGTCCGCCGCCGCCGAACAGCCCCCAGGCCGCGTGGCGGTGGTTGGCGGTCCGGAGCGTCAGGGTGCAGTCGGTCAGGAACGCGTATTCGCGTGCGAACCCGACTCCTCCCCGATGGGTCCCCGCTCCCGCGCTGTCGGGGAGCAATTCGAACCGCCCGACCCGGATCGGGTACTCGGTCTCGACGATCTCGACCGGCGTGCCGGGCGCGAAGTGGTTCATCGGCAGCACGATGGAAGCACCGTCGCCCTCGCTGGTGCCGCCAAGCGAGGTCGTCATCAGCTCGTACTGGACGGTCGCCTTGCCGGCGCGCCCCTCCGCGTAGCCGATCGCCATCGCGCCGGTGCCGAGCCCCGACGGCGCCACCGCACGCTCCGGGTTGAGCTCGCCCAGCGCGGCGAGCACCACGTTGTAGACCATGTGCGAGGTCGGGAAGTAGTGGTTCACCGTCGCCGGGAATTGCGGGCTCACCATCCGTCCCGGCGGGATGACGAACTCGACCGCCTCGAAGGCGCCGGTATTCATCGGAATGGTGGGATCGGAGGCGGCCAGGATCGCCTGCATCGAGACCGCGCGCGCGGTCGCCTCCGGGGTGTTGATCGGCCCCGCGGTCTGCGGATCGCTGCCGCTGAAATCGATCGTCAGGCGGCCGCCCGACTTCTCCGCCCGGACATGGATGCGGACCGGGCGGTCTCGGTCGGCTCCGTCATGATCCATCAGCCCCTCGGCTTCGGCGGCGCCGTCCTTCCAGGCGGAGACCGCCTCCCTGACCCGCCGGGTGGTCCGGGCCATCAGCGCATCCATCGTCCCGGTCACGGTGTCCGCGCCGAAGGCCTCGCACAATTCCGCGATACGCCGGGCGCCGAGCCGGGTCGCGCCGACCTGGCCGCGCAGGTCGCCGAGCACCACGTCGGGCGCGCGGCTGTTGTTGCGGATAATCGCCTCGACCTCGGCGTTGACGCCCTCCGGGCTCCACATCCGGACCGGCGGCACCAGGATCCCGTCATGGAAGATCTCGCGCGCCGCCGCGCCCGACGAGCCCGGCACCAGACCGCCGACATCGGCCTTGTGGGCGACGCTCACCCCGAAGGCGACCAGAGTTCCCTCGAAGAACGCGGGCGTCGCCACCACGAAATCGGGAACGTGGCTGTTGCCCGCCTTGTAAGGGTCGTTGCAGACGAAGCTGTCGCCCTCCCGCATGGTCTCCGGCGGGTAGCGCTCGAAGATGCTGCCGATCGACTTGGAATAGAGCAGGGAATGGTATTGCAGCCCGCCGCCGACCATGACGACGCGCCCGGCCCCGTCGGTCAGACCCGCCGTGCCGTCCTGGGATTCGCGCAGGATCGGCGAGTAGCCGCTGTGAAACAGCGCGTGCGCCATCGCCTCGGTGGTCTCGCGCAGGCGGCTCAGCACCACCTCGATGGTGATGGGATCGAGGCTCATGACGCGTCTCCCGCGGCGATGACGAGGTTGCCGTGCGCTTCGACCGTCGCGCTCTGGCCGGAAAGGACGACGGTCGTGGAATCGAATTGCTGGATGACCGCCGCCCCTTCGATCCGGTCTCCGGCGCGCAGAAGCGCGCGGTCGTAGAGCGTGCAGGGCACGAATCCGCCGGCTTCGAAATCGTAGAGCTCGCGCGCGCCGGTTTCGGCTGCCGACGGATCGCCGTCGCCGGCCTCGATCCGGGGCAGTTGGAGCTGCGGCACGGCGATCTCGGCGATTACCCGGAAAGTGACCGTTTCGGCGTCCTCGTCGGGCGCGCTCGCCCCGTAGACCCGGGCGTGAAGGTCGTCGAAACGGGACTTGAGCGCCGCCTTCTCCGTCTCGTCGACCGGGCTTGCAAGGCAATCGACGGCGAGCTGATAGCCCTGGTGCAGATAGCGCATGTCGATCTGGCGGCGGAGCGTCACCTCGCCCTCGTCGAATCCCTCTTCGCGCACGTCCGCTCGGGCGCGCGCTTCCAGATCCGCGAACTCGGCTTCCATCGCGTCCGCGGACAGGCCCGCCAGCACCCCGACGGAAGACTTGACGTAGATGTGGCGGACATCGGTCTGCAGGAGGCCGAAGGCGCTGTTGAGCCCGGGGGCAAGCGGCACGACGACCTGCGCAATCCCGATATCGCGCGCGAGCGCCGCGGCATGCAGCGGACCGGCGCCGCCGAAGGCGACCAGCGCGAAGTCGCGCGGGTCGGCGCCGCGGCGCTGAAAGGCAAGGCGGAGGTCGACCGCCATGTTCGAGTTGACGATGCGGACGATCCCGGCCGCTGCCTCGACCGGGTCGAGGCCGAGAGGCTCGGCGACCTTCTCCCTGACCGCGGCGCGGGCGAAATCGGGGTCCATCGTCATCCGGCCGCCGAGCACACTGCCCGCGCCGAGCGCGCCGAGGAGCAGGTTCGCATCGGTCACCGTGGGCTCCGTCCCGCCGCGCCCGTAGCAGGCCGGTCCGGGGTCAGCGCCGGCGCTGCGCGGGCCGACCTTCATCAGCCCGTCCCTGCCGATATAGGCGACGGTGCCGCCGCCGGCGCCGAGGGTCGCAACGGAGAGCATCGGCGTCCCGATGTCCTGCCCCGCGATGCGGCCGGAATCGGTCTCCTCGATTCGCCCGTCGGCGATCACGCTGATATCCGTCGAGGTCCCGCCCATGTCGAACGTGACCACGTTGGGGCGGTCGACCAGCATGCCGAGAGCCCGGCCCGACACGGCGCCCGCCGCCGGCCCCGACAGGAGGGTCTGGTTGGGAAAGCGGGCGCCCAGATTGATCCGCATCAGCCCGCCATGCGATTGCATCAGGAAGAGCTGGGGCGTTTCGATCCCGGCTTCCTTCAGCGCCGCGCCGAGACGGAGCAGGTAGGTCTGCACCTTGGGGCCGACATAGGCGTCGATGGCCGTGGTCGAGAGCCTGGGGTATTCCCGGATCGTCGGCAGGATGTCCGACGAAAGCGAGACCCTGAGCCCGGGCGCCTCCTCCGCGACGATCTCCGCGGTGCGGCGCTCATGCGCCGGGTTGCGGAAGCTGAACAGGTAGCAGACCGCGACCGATTCGATCCCCTTCCCCGCAAGCCCGCGTACCGCCTCGCGCAGGCCGTCCTCGTCGAGCGGCGTCAGCACCGCGCCGGTGAAGTCGAGGCGCTCGACGGCCTCGGCGGTGCGCGACTGGGGCACCAGGAGGCGCGGTTTCCGGTAAAACGGATCGAGCAGGTCGTCGGCATCGGGCTGCGACCAGCCGCGGGCCTCGTAGACCGCACGGAACCCCTCGGTGATCAGCAGCCCGGCGCGCGCACCGTCCTCCTCGATCAGCGTGTTGGTCGCGACCGTGGTACCGTGGACGAAGAACCCGATATCCGCTGCCGCGATGCCGGTCCCGAACAGCTCTTCGAGCGCATCGATCACCGCGCGCGAGGGATCTTCCGGCACCGACGGGACCTTCACCGCGCGGCGTTCGCCGGTGCCGGCCTCGAACGCGATCAGATCGGTGAACGTGCCCCCGGTGTCGACTCCCACCATCCATGCCGTCATGCCGCGCCTGCTTCCCTCGATTCCCTGCGGCATAGTTGCGACTGACGCCCGGGCGTCAACACCCCGGCCGCGCCATAGACCCGCTCAGGCACCGTAGAGAAGCAGGAACTTCCGGCTGGCAAGCTTCGCCCGGCTCTTGAGGTGGGCGCTCGGGGGCATCGCCATCACGCCCAGCAGACGCCGCACCTGCGCATCGCCGAGGAGCAGGCCGATGAAGGTCTCGGCCGCCTCCTCGGGATCGTCGAATTGCAGCACGCCCCGCGACCGACACCGTTCGAGATACCGAACGAAGACGGGCAACGTAGCTTCGCGGCCCGATTCGCTCAGTATGCGCGAGAGGGTCGGGGCCGTCCGCGCCTCGGAAATCGCCGCGCGGTTGATCGCCACCGCGCTCTCGCCCAACAGCAGACCCGCGAGCGCATTGCCGAAATCGCCGAGCGCCGCCTCGACCGGCGCATCGCCCTCGAGATGCTCCGCGACCACGCCACGGACCGCGTCGGCGTTCCGCTGGATGACGGCCTGAAACAGCCCCGGCTTGTTGCCGAACCAGGCGTACAGCGTTTCCTTCGAAGCCGAGGCGCGCCGGGCCACCTCGAGCATCGTGGTATCGCGGTAGCCGTATTCCGCCAGCGTGGCCACGGCCACGTCGAGAATGCGATCGCGCCTCCCGGCGCGGGCCGACTCCTTCATTCCGCCGTATCCCGAAAACCGATGGTTGACGAAACCGTACCGGTCGGTACAGTCCTGTCAACCGTACTGATTGGTACGGACAAATGGGGAGACATCGGATGCCCTATCGGACTCGTGAGGCCTCTTCCGCGGATTGCTATAGCGCAGCGGCGGTCGCAATCCTTCTCGTGCTGACCTCGGTAATGCTGCTGGCGATGTTCACCCGTACCGAACCGCACCCGCCGTTCGAAGTGACGCCATTCGCGCTTGGCCCCTTCCTGGCTGCGTCGCTCGCGATGGGAACCGCGGCCTATGTGCTGATCGCGCGCGGGGCGCAGGCGGGTATTTGGATCGCGCTCCTGTTCGCACTGACGGCGCTGGTCTCCTACGGGCCGCAGAAATACTTCGATCCCGCGTTTTCCCGGATCTGGCCCGCGGTGATCCTGGCGCAGGCGGCGGTCGCGGCGATCTTCGTCCGGACGGTCGGCCGGATGAAATCCGGCCGAGGGAGCGCGGGATCGTGATTTCCGTACCCTGGGCGCGGCTTTTCCAGCCGCTGGCGATCCTGGCGATTCTGCACGCGGGCGCGATATTCGGCTTCTTCTACGCTTGGGTCTGCTCGACCATGTGGGGGCTCGACGCGGCGGACCCGAACGTCGCGATTGCCGCCATGCAGGCGATGAACGAGAGCGTCCGCAACCCGGTCTTCGCGCCGGCCTTCTTCGGCACGCCGGTCGTCCTCGCGGCGGCCGCGCTGGCGGCCTGGAAAGCGGAGGAACGCCGCGGCGCCCTTTTCTTGGCCTTGGCGGGTCTCCTCTACATTCTGGGGGCCATGGTTCCGACCGTGGCGATCAACCTGCCGTTGAACGAGTCGCTAGCGGCGCTGGCGGTTCCGCTCGACCCCTCCGGTGCGCAAGACGCCTGGCGGGCCTATTCCGATCCGTGGCAGTTCTGGAATACCGTTCGCGCGGTCGTGGCGGGCACCGCCCTCCTCCTCGCCGGATGGGGCATCCTCGGTATGGGGCGGACGCAACGCGCCATGTTGTGACGCTTCCAGGGGGCGGCTAGAGTCGATCCGAACCGAAAACCGGAGATAGACATGGCCGCCGCAACACCTCTGTTGAAGGAACAGGACTCGCTCACCCCGCTTGCATCGCGCTTCGTGGATGTCGACTCGCTTCCCTGGAAGCCGACGCAGTGCGAGGGCGTGGAGATGAAGATCCTGCTGGAAGATCCCGAGACCGGGCTGATGACGGCGCTGTTCCGCTGGCAGCCCGGCGCGAAGCTGCCGCTCCACGAACATGTCGAGATCGAGCAGACCTATGTGCTCGAAGGCAGCATCCTCGACGACGAGGGCGAGGTGACGGCGGGCAACTACGTGTGGCGCCCGGCCGGCAACCGCCACGACGCCGTCGCGCCCAACGGCGCGCTGGTGCTCGGCATGTTCCTCAAGCCAAACAGGTTCCTCGACGGGGATCTGGAGGGCCAGGAACTGAAATAGGGCGCGTTCAAGGGAGTAACGCATGGCGACATCGGACGGATCGCGGGTCATTGCGATCGAGGAGCACTATTTCGACCCGGCCTTGTCGGCGCTGTTCACCGGTCGGGACGACAGGATGCCGCCGCCCATCAGGGAGCGTCTCCTCGATGTGGGGGAGGGCCGCCTGAAGGCGATGGACGAGGGCGGGATCGACGTTCAGGTCCTGAGCCACGGGGCACCCGCGACCCAGAAGCTGGACGCCGAGAACGGGGTCGCTCTTGCGCGGGAGATCAACGACCGGCTGGCCGGGATCGTCGCCGCCAATCCGGACCGTTTCCAGGGGTTCGCGGCGCTGCCGACCGCCAACCCGTCGGCGGCCGCCGACGAGCTGGATCGCTGCGTCGGCGAGCACGGCTTCAAGGGCGCGATGGTGCACGGGCTGACCAACGGCGCGTTCCTCGACGAGAAGCGGTTCTGGCCGATTTTCGAGCGGGCGGCGGCGCTCGGCGTGCCGCTCTATATGCACCCCTCGATCCCGCACGAGGACGTCATTCAGGCCTACTACGCGGATTATATCGAGGCGTTTCCGGGCCTGCTGACCGCCGGCTGGGGCTTCACCGTGGAGACCGCGACCCAAGGCATCCGCCTGGTGCTGAGCGGCGTGTTCGACGCCTATCCGGACCTCAGGATCGTTCTCGGCCATCTCGGCGAAGGACTGCCCTTCCTGCTTTGGCGCATCGACCAGGCGCTTTCGCGTACCGAAACCCCGCTGGACTCGTTCCGCGAGACCTTCCGCGAGCATTTCTACATCACGACCAGCGGCAATTTCTCCGACCCGGCGCTTCTCTGCAGTGCGATGGAGATGGGAACCGACCGGATCCTGTTTTCGGTCGACTATCCCTTCGTGGCGAACGGGGACGGGACGGACTGGATGGAGCGCATCCCGTTCTCCACCGGGGACCGCAGGAAGATCCTGCACGGCAACGCCGAACGCCTGCTCGGGATGTGATGCTCGGCCGCGGCAGACCCGGCTACGCGAACGGAGGCTGCGCGGCCATCGGACGCGTCGTGGGCGCGGCAGCGATCCTCGCGGGCCTTGCCGCCGCGCCGGCCTATGCGTCGGGATCGGAAGAAGCGGTCCCCGGCACGGACGACCGGCTGACACTCGCGGAGCTGCGGTGGTGCGTTTTCGAACCCATGCGGCTCGAAGGGGACAACGCCGAAACCGACGCGGGCGCGAACTGGGAGGTCGACGGCCACAACGCCCGGCTGCGCGCCTACACGGAGCGGTGTTCGAAAAAAACATACCGGGTGAAGGACAGGACGGCCGTGGAGAGCGAGCTCACGCCGGAGAAGCGGCAGGCTCTCCGTCGGGACGGAGTCGCGCGCGTCCGGCAGGCAAGAACCGAACGGGAGAAGCGTCGGGTCTACGTCAAGGCGGAGGAAGCGACCGTCCGCGTATCGCCCGGAAGCGCCGGCGAAGAAATCGGCCGGGTGCCGCGATGGGGAGACCTCGTCCGGACCGGCCGGACGCGGGGCCCGTGGTACGAAGTCGAATGGCGCGCGCCGAAATCCGGCTGGGTGCTGGAAGGGCTGGTCCAGGCCGGGTCGGGGGAGAAGGCGCGCTTCGATTTCTGCGAGGCGAACGCGGGACAACGCGCGCGGCACAACGAGATTATCCGGGGGCGGATCGAGCCCGGCAGGTTCGGCTCGATCCGGGTCCTGAACGACACCGGCAAGGACGCCTACGTGAAGCTGGTGAACCGGCAGGGCAAGGTGGCGCTGGCGTTTGTCGTCGGGGTGGAAAAAACGGCGGTGCTGAAGGGGGTGCCGCTCGGTTCCTACGAGGTCGCGTTCGCGACGGGCGAGAAATTCAGCCGCGGCTGCGATTCCTTTTCGGAGCGGGGAAACGCGGGGAGGTTCGCGGAGCGGATCGACTACGACGCGAACAGCGGCGGGTGGACCCTCTCGCTCCACAGCGTGACCGGCGGCAAGGCCCGCGCGAACGCTATCCGCTACGACGACTTCGACAGGCTCTGACCCGGATTTCCCGCCGCCGCTCCTCCGGCCCAGCATTGCAAAGCACGCCGCCACGGTTCAGGATCGATCTCTCCGGGCCGCGCGCGGCGGCCCGGCTGCTTCGTCCTCACCGAAGGGAGAGCCGAGGATGCCGAAATACCTGACCGAATGCGTCGCGCTTGCCGCCGCCGCTGCCGTTCTTGCGGCAGGGGGGAGCGCTCTGGCGCAGTCAAAGCATACGCTCAAGATTGCCCTGTTTTCGCCGAAGCCGTCGACCGCTTCGATCTGGTTCGAGAAGACCAAGGTCGAGGTCGCCGAGAAGTCCAAGGGACGCCTCGAGCTGCAGATGTTCTACGGCTCGTCGATGGGCCCGATGCCGCGGCATTACGACCTGACGCGGAAGGGCGTGTCCGATATGTCGTTCTTTCAGCACGGCGTGACGCCCGGCCGCTTTCCGCTCACCGAGCTGACCCATGCGCCCTATCTGTTCCCGCCGGGAGCCAAGGGGGCGGTGGTCGGCGCCAAGGTCGCCGGCGACCTGATGGGCAAGTATTTCCAGGCCGAGCACGAGAAGGCGGGCACGCGGGCGATGTGGATCGTCTTCAACCGCCCGTCGGGCGTCTACGATTCGAAGAAGCCGATCATGTCCGTCGGCGACCTCAACGGGCGGCGCTACCGCGCGCCGACACCGACCGACGTGCTGATGATGAAGGCGCTCGGCGCCGCCCCGATCGGCATGCCGGCGACCCACATGGCGGAATCGCTGCAGAAGGGAACCATCGACGGCGTCGTGACCGACCCGATGGGGATCTTCGCCTTCAAGCTGGGCGGTCTCGTCAAGCACTACACGCCGATGTTCGTCTCCGTCATCAGCTTCGGGCTCGCGATGAACCCGAAGGCCTATGACAAGCTGCCGAACGATCTCAAGCCGCTGGTCGACGCGATGGGGACCAAGGAGGCCGGCGTCCGCATGGCGACTTTCGCGTGGGGCGGCGATCCGAAGGTGTTCACCAAGTACATGGGCGGCCTCAAGCTCAACCGCGTCGCACTCCCGGATGCCGCCGACAAGGAAATGCGTGCGCTCGGCGAAAAGATCATGGGTCAGCGTATCGCGGCGCTGGAGAAGAAGGGACTGCCGGCGCGCAAGGTCTATGACGAGCTGAAGGCGCTGTCGGCCAAGTACTCGGCTATGTAAACCGGCCGATGCACGGCCTCGCTCTCGCGGCGGCGCGGTTACTCACCCGCGTCGCCGCGATCTTTTTGCTCGCCATGATGGCGCTCAACGTCATCGACGTGGGGCTGCGGTCGGGCTTCAACGCGCCGATTTTCGGCACCTATGAGATCATCGAGCTGTTTCTCGCCGCGACCGCTTTCCTCGCCATACCCGAGGTCTTCCTCCGCGACCAGCACATCACCATCGAGCTGATCGACCAAGTCGTTCCGCCCGCCGCCGTGCGCTGGCTCAAGCTGATCGGCACCTTCGTCGCGCTGATCTTCGTCGGCCTGCTCGCCTGGCACATGACGCAGCCGGCGCGCGAGTTCATCGAGTTCAACGACGTCACCATCGACCTCCACCTGCCGCTGATCTGGAAGGCTTCGCTGGTGCTCGCCGGCTTCGCCTTCGCGGCGGTCGCGGTGCTGGTGATGTTCCTGCGCGAGGTTTCCACGGTGCTTGGACGCGCCGAATGACGACCCAGGAAATCGGCGGGATCGGCATTGTCGCCCTGGTCCTCCTGACCCTGCTCCGGGTGCCGCTCGGCGCCGCGATGGGGCTGGTCGGGCTGGTCGGCTACGCGGCGATCGACGGCTGGGAACGCGCCTTCATCGTGTTCGGCGAGACCCCCTATTCGCTCACCCAGTACGCGTTTTCGGTGCTGCCGCTGTTCATCCTGATGGGCGCGGTGGCAACCCGGTCCGGCATGTCGCAGGAGCTCTTCGTCGCGGCCAACGCGTTGTTCGCCGGCCGCCGCGGCGCGCTGCCGATGGCGACGATCGGCGCTTGCGCGGGGTTCTCGGCGATCAGCGGCTCGTCTCTCGCGACGGCGGCGACGTTCACCCAGATCGCGGTGCCGGAGATGCGGCGCTACGGCTACGACGAGCGCCTGGCGACGGGCTCGGTCGCGGCCGGGGGGACGCTCGGAATCCTGATCCCGCCCTCGGTGATCATGGTGATCTACGCCCTCGCCGCGGAAGAATCGGTGCCCGCCCTGTTCGCCGCCGGCATGATCCCGGGCGTGCTGCTCGCGTTGCTCTTCGTGGCGGTGATCTGGGTCATCGCCCGGATACGGCCCGAATGGGCGCCCGCCGGGCCCCGGCTCGACTGGCGCGAACGGTGGCAGGCCGCCGCCTCGATGTGGAAGCTTGCGGTGCTGTTCGGCCTTGCGGTGGGCGGCATCTACACCGGCTGGTTCAGCCCGACCGAGGCCGCCGGCGTCGCATCCTTCGCCGCCATTATCATCGCATTCGCCACAAGCGAGTTCTCGTGGAAGGAGTTCGTCGCATCCTTGGACGAGACCCTGCGAACCACGGGGATGCTGCTGTTCATCATCACCGGTGCATGGATTTTCGCCTATTTCGTCGTCCAGACCCGGCTTCCGGTGGCGCTCGTGGAGATCATCGAGTTCTTCGAGCTCGCGCCCTGGGCGGTCATCATGATCATCCTGGTGTTCTACATCATCCTGGGCTGCGTCCTGGACGCGGTGGCGATCATCCTGGTGACCGTGCCCGTCTTCCTGCCGGTGGTCACGGCGCTCGGCTACGATCCGGTGTGGTACGGGATCCTGATGGTGGTGGTCGTCGAGGTCGGGCTGATCACGCCGCCGGTCGGGCTCAACATTTTCGTCATCCGCGCGCAGCTGCCGGACATTGCGCTCGGTACGGTGTTTCGCGGAATCGTGCCGTTCCTGGCGGCGGACGCGGTGCTGATCGCCCTGCTGCTCCTGTTCCCGCAGCTGGCGCTCTGGCTGCCGGGCGTTCTGTACAACTGAGAGGAAGCGGCCATGAAGCTCGAAGGCTCCTGCCATTGCGGCGCCGTGACGTTCAGCGTCAATTCGCGGACGCCCTACCCCTTCAATCACTGCTACTGCTCGAAATGCCGCAAGACGGGCGGCGGCGGATTCGCCATCAACATCATGGGCGAGCATCCGACGCTCGAAGTGACGGGCGAGGAGAACATCTCGGTCTACCGCTCGGCGAACAACCACCGGGGCGTCTACGAGGCGGACGGGCTGGGCTTCTCGCGGCGGCATTTCTGCAAGGTCTGCGGGACGCCGCTCTGGATCTACAACCCGAACTACGCTGAATTCGTCTATCCCTGCGCGACGGCGATCGACACGCCGCTTCCCCGGCCGAAGGAGAGGACCCACCACATGCTGGGCTACAAGCCGGACTGGGTGCCGGTGCCCGAAGGACCGGAGCACACCCACCACACCTACTACCCCGACGGCGGGATCGAGCAATGGCACCGCGACCGAGGGCTCTACGAGGAGGACTGAAGCCGCGATGATAAAGACCCGGGGCGTCGCCCACTTCACGATTCCCGTCACCGACACGCGCCGGGCCGAGGCGTTCTACACGGAGAAGCTCGGCCTTGTCGCGATCCAGAGCAACCACGAGCGGGGCATGGTGTTCCTCGATTCGGCGGGCGACTGCATCATCCTCGCGCGCGTCGACGGGCCGATCTCGACGGCGCGCGAGGAGGATGTCCACCACGCCTTCATCGTCGACCGCGAGGACTACGCGCCGGCGCTGGAATCGCTGCGGGAGGGCGGCGTCGAGATCCTGTTCGAGGAGGACCGGCAGGGCGGCGCCGTCAACGGCCCGCGCGCCTATTTCCACGACCCGGACGGCAACGTGCTCGAGATCATCGACCTGACGAGCTACAAGGGGGCGGTCGGCGCCTGATCGCCCGCAGGGCCTGCTATCCGTCATTTCGACCGGAGCGCCGTCAGGCGCGAAGCGGAGAAATCTTCCACTACCGCGAGCGCGGTTTGTCGCGTGACAGGTATCTCCGCTCCGCCGCCCCCGCGGGCGGGCTCCGGTCGATATGACGAGGGGAGGTTTCGGCGAACCTTACCCCTCCGTTCCGGGTCGCGCCATGCGCCAGTAGTCGAGCGCCCTGTCCCGGGCGAGGCGGAGCAGCGTGCCTTCGGGATAATCCCCGCCCGCGTCGCGCTCCCCGGCCGGCATGCCGGTAAACAGCGTCAGCGCCTCGTGGATGGTCTCGACCGCGTAGACGCCGAAATCGCCCGCTGCGCAAGCCTCGGCGACCTCCTCGTCCAGCATCAGGTCGCCCGCGTTGGCTTTCGGCACGATCACGCCCTGGGTTCCGGTGAGCCCACTTGCCTTGCAGACCGCGAAGAAGCCCTCGACCTTCTCCGTTACCGCCCCGATCGGCTGGATATGCCCGAGCTGGTCGATCGCGCCGGTCATCGCGAGGTCCTGGCGCAAAGGCACGCCGGTAAGCGCGCTCAGAAGGCAGCACATCTCCGCTCCGGATGCCGAATCCCCGTCGATGCCGCCATAGCTCTGCTCGAAAGCCACCGACGCCGAGAAGGCGAGCGGGTGGCTGGTCTTGAGCAGGTGCCGCAGGAGACCGCCCAGGATGTAGAAGCCCTTGGTGTAGTCCTTCTGAACTTTGTGGGGTGATGGGTCATTGGGTTGCTTGGGTCGTTCTTTCTCCATTTCGTGGTTATATTACTGTGGGTTAGGAGGATTGTCGAGGGGAATTGTCGTTTTTCGGGTGGTCATACTATTGGGGTCTCTATGGGTTCTGGTTGCATTTGGGGAAGTAAGTCGGTATGTCGGGGGTGGTCGGGATGTCTCGTGGTGGACGGGGAAGGGAGAATACACGGTTACCGCGGGTGGCGGGAGGTTCCCACAGTGACCTATCGGGGAAAGCGGAGAGTTTCCAGTTATGAGGAATGATATAGGTCATATGGAGATTTCAGTGTCTTCTTTGGAAAACACAATTCCGATACAGGGGTCGCCGTGAGCCGGGCCGGGGCGGAACGCCGCACCCAGCACGCGGTGATGGCCACGGCGAGCGAGTGGGCGCGCATCAGGGAGCTCGCGGCCGAGGCGAACATGGACCTGTCTCGCTTCATCGTGCACCGGACGACCGGGTCGGACGCGCTGCCGCCCGCGGTGCTGCGCCGGGCGGTGCGCGAGATATTGCTGCTGTCGAAGATCGAGGAGGCGCGCATGGCGGACATGGAGCTCGGGGAGCGCTGGGCCGCGATGGGCGATGCCGTCGATGCGTGGCTCGACCGCGAGGGCGAGCTCGACCGGCTGACCGATCCGGGCGCGGCGGAGCGCTGGCGGGCGGTGAAGCCAAGCGCCGATCCGGACGGCGGTCCGGCGCCGGGGCGCTGAGCGGTGGGGCTCAAATGCGCGCTGCGCTGCACCCCGCTGGAGCGGGCCCTGATCCGGGAACGCGCGGCCAGGCACCGGATGTCGGTCTCGGCCTTCCTGGTGGCCTGCGCGCTGAACGACGACGGCGACGGCGCCAGCCCGGAGGCGCCCCGGCTGGCGCCGACCGGGGAAGAGGAGCGGCTTCTGTTCGAGCGGGTCGAGGCGCTCGACCGGCTTTGCGACGGGCTGTACGAGCGGCTGCCGGGGGCGGACATATCGGTGTTCGGGGCGATCGCCTTCATCGAGCGCGCGCTCCGGAACCGCGCGCCGGGCGGGTAGTGGCGAAGCCCGGCAAGGTCCCGCGGGCGCGGTTCTCGATCTCGTGCCGGGAATCGGACTGGGAGCGCATCCGCGAGATCGCGGCGCGGAAGGGCGTCTCGATCAACGACCACGTCGTCTCCGCCGGGCTGACGGCGGAGCCCCGGCCGGCGGCGCCCGACGCGCGGCCGCTGAGCGGTGCGGAACGGCGCCGGCTGGCGGAGCGGGTGGACCGGCTTGCCGAGAGCATGCTGGCCGAGGCGGGCACGGGCGCGATCGCCCGGCTGCGCCAGGCGGTGGAGCTGGTCCTCGCGGAGACGCTGCGCGACATGGTCCGGCAGGGCCGGGGCGACGAGATCGGGCCGTTGCTGGTCGAGTTCTTCGGCCCCGATCACGGGGCGGAGGTCGAACGCCGGTTCCGGGCGTGGATGGAACGCGACCCGCCGGCGGAGTGACCGGCTTCCTCATCGGAACCACACGATCGCCGGCGTATCGATCCCGGCGCTCCTGGCCACGACGGCGAGCGCGCGGTCCAGCGTCGCCAGCGGCATGATCAACCGGTCGTGGACGGTCGCCTTGAAGGTGGCGGAATCCACTGGGCCGAAGAGCCCAAGCGCCGCGCCACGCTTGCTCGCCCAGGCGCTCGCTCCCTGTGAGCCGGTCGGGCCGCGGCCGCATCAATTCGGAGACAACGTTCGCGTCTATGAGCCACGCGAGCGGAGCGGTCATTCCTGCGCCTCACGGGAGAACGACAGCGGCCTGTAACCACGACGGACCAAGGGCGGGAGCTCGACGCCATGCTCCTCGCCGAAATGTCGCGCGAAGGCCTCGGACGGTTTCGGACGGCGCTCGGCCCTGGTTCGCTTCTCGTGGATCAGGCGTCGGACCAGCTCTTCCATCGACACGCCGATCTGGCGGGCTTCGCGTCGGAGCCAGGACTTGTCCCCCGGATCGATGTCGCGGACGGTGATGCTTGTGCTCATGTCGGCAGCTCCGGTCCGGTCGACAGCCCGCTCACGGACCGTCGTGCCATCAAATTGTGCATTCACTGAGTGTAGGTCAAAGGCGTGTCTCCCGCCTTGCCTCGGACCGTCCGCCAGGATGGTTGCTCCCCGTCGCGCGCGACGAAGTCGGTCAACCCGGACTCGGGAGCGACGCCCGATCGGCAAGGGAGCGCGAAGGCCCGTCATCGCCGTCGAAGCCGCGCGCGGCGCCGGTGCGCGAGCCCGGCGAGGGCAAGGACTTCGATCTCGGGCGGTGACGGGCGCTCGCGGGGGCGGCAGCCGTATGGTCCGTATTCCGCATTCCCGCCGCCCGCGATGACCGCGCGACGCCCTCGGCCCCGGGCAGTCGGTTGTCCCATCGGGACGACAACGGGACCGCAAGGCGCATCGGGGTGGCAGGCAATGCCACCCTGGGGTAGGCTCGCGGCAGCCCAGAGCGGAGTCCGGCCATGCCGGCAAGCCATGCCCGAAACGTTGCGCTCACCCACGAGCTCGCCCGCTTCGTCGACGATCTGGTGGCCGGCGGCACCTACAACAACGCGAGCGAGGTGGTCCGCGACGCGCTGCGCGAGCTGCAACGGCGCAAGCACGGCGATCAGCTGACCGAGATCCGGGCGCGGATCGGCGCGGGGCTCGGCCAGCTCGACCGCGGCGAGGGCCTGGGCGGCACGCCCGCCGCCGTGCTCGGCGGCATCCTCGAGGAGGCGAAGCGCCCGCGCGGCGAGCGATGAAGCGGGTCGTCTTCGCGCCCGCCGCGCTCGACCGGCTGGCCGGCATCCTCAGCTATACCGTCGAGCGGTTCGGCGAGGCGCAGGCCGAGGCCTACGCGGCGCGGCTCGCGGGACGGCTGGAGGCGCTCGCCGCCGGCGAGGGACCGAAGGCGCGGCCCTGCGAGCGGCTGATGCGCGGCGTGCGCGAAGCCTCGGGGCTCGCGTTCTATCGCGAGGGCTCGCACTACCTGATCCTGCGCGAGAGGCCGCGGCGGCTGGAAGTGGTCGAGATCTTCCACCAGCGGATGAACATCGAGGCGCACCTGGAGCGGCTGACGGAGGAAGACCCGTCGTGATCGCGGTGACAACCGGGACGAACCCGGCAAGCGACCGCATGCCAATAGCGACGCCGGCGGCCCCGGTTACCGATGGCCCGTGGCGTCTTCGGACCCCGGTTCGGTGTCCGGCGGACGCTGCGTCTGCAACCGGTCCTGAAGGTTGGGGCCTCCTCCACGAGCGTTTCCATCTCCCCCCGCCGCGCCCGGCCTCCAACTCGGTGATGCTCTTGTCGGTGGTCTCGGAAGAGAGGTTGGTGGTCCTTCGCGTAGTAGCCGTCATTCTCGAAATTGCCGCGCCCTGCGACGGCGAGGCGATGCCGATGGAGGCCACCATCGCCAGCGTGCTCCGCCAGCCGTGGAAACGGGGGTCTCGTGCGTGCCGCCCATACCGGCAAGATGGGCGCTTGAGAACAGAAGAACAAGTGCCGAACATACGTCTGCCCGCCGCTGTCCGCGCATGGCCGCAAGTGTCACCCGGTGTCCTCCCGGCAGGCGCTTGCACATGCCGCGGTAACACGCTATCAATATGATATCAGTCTTGGGGACAAGCCGATGGCGACGATCAACGTGAGACAACTCGACGATGACGTGGTGGACCGCCTCAAACGGCGCGCCTCGTCGAACAACCGCTCCCTGGAGGGCGAGGTGCGCCACGTCCTGGAGTGCGCCGCCCACGACGACATGGCGGCGAAGCGGGCCGCCTTCCTGGAGGCGTCGGACCGGCTGCGGAAGAAGACCAGGGGCCGCAGCAAGCAAACCCCGGCGGAAGTGCTGATCCGCGAGGACCGCGACCGCGGCCATCGCGACGACTTCTGATGCGCTTCGTGGTCGACGCGAGCGTGGCGGTCAAGTTGCTGGTCGACGAGCTCGATTCCGATGCCGCGCGCGAACTGGCGGCGAGCGGCCAGGAGTTGCACGCGCCGCGCCTGATGGCCTCCGAGGTTGCCAATGCGCTGTGGCGCAAGGCGCGGCTGCGTCAGATCGAGCGCGCCGATGCAGGCGCCGCCATGGCTTGGCTGCCCGACATGCCGGTGCGCTGGAGCGACGACGAGACCGTCGGCGCGGACGCGGTGCGTCTGGCACTGGCCCTCGACCACCCGGTTTACGATTGCGTCTATCTCGCGCTCGCGCACCGCATTGGTGCGACGGTGGTAACCTCGGACCGTCGATTCGTGACGGCCGTTGCACCGACCGAGCATGGCGAGGCCGTGATGGCCCTGGCAGACTACGCAGGAACGTGACGATCGCGATTCTTTCGATGCTCCCTCCGGTCCGAGCACGCGCCGCCGGCCGAGACGGTCCGGCCGCCCGGCCGAGCGCCGCCGGCATGTTCCCTTCTCACATGCCGAACCCCCGGCCCCGGGAGCGGTCCTGGCTCTGTTCCCGGGTCTGCTCCTGCCTCGGCGGTTCGAGGATGCGCTGGCGGTAGGCCTCGTCGGCCCACGGGGCGCGGAAGCAACCGCGCGCGGCGACAGCATCGGCGGTACGTTCAATCGTGTCGCCGGGCTCCGGCGCGCCGAGGCCGGTCGCGCGGACGACCCGGAGCGCCAGCGCGTTCCCGTTCGCGGTTTGGACGCGGCTCCCGACCTCGGCCTCGATCGTGCGCACGCCACCCGCGCGGCCGGCGGCCTCGGTCCAAACGATGCGGTCGCCGGGCACCGGCTCGGGGCAGGGTGTCCGGCAGATGCCCTCCGGCACGGATCGCTGCCGGGCGACTTCCAGCGCCCGCAGCCCCGCGTCCGGCCACGCGGCGCGGATGCAGCCGCCGTCGAGGAGGGATCGCACATCCACCTCGAACGGCCGGCCCTCGGCGGGCGCCTCCGGTTTCGCCGGGTCCGCGACCCGGAGCACCATCGTGTCGCCGTTGCGCATGCCGTTCGCCGCGCCGGGGGAGACCACCGCCGCCTGCCAGGTCCGCCCGTCGGCCCGGAACGCGATCCGGTCGCCCTCGATCAGCGGCGCATCCCCGGTCCAGGGGATGCCGCGCTCCAGCACCGGCAGCCGGGTGAGCCGATCGGTCTCCCGCCGGATCGCCTCGGCGACCGCGGGCAGGCTCGCCGCCGCGCGGAGCCGGGCCGGGTCGGCCGCCGGTCCCTCTCGCGCGGCGAGGTCCCGCGCCGTCTCCAGCTGGGCCTGCCAGTCGCGGTCGCGGTCGAGCCACGTGTCCGCCTCCCGGCGCACGTCTTCCGGCAGACCCTGGCGGCCGGTCAGCACCCGCGCCATTTCGGTGACGCGGTCGTAGCCCCCGGCATGGAGCGGCAGGGTCTCCCGTTCCCGGGCGCGTTGCTCGACCGACGCCGCGGCCTCGCGGAACGCCGCTGTCTCGTCCCACAGCTCGACCGCCTCCAGCCGGTCGCGCAGATCGCCCACCCGGTCCCGCAGGCGCGGCATCGCGTCGAGCCGGGAGGCGGTCTGGGTTTCCGCCGCGCCGCCCCGGGTTTCCCCGAGCAGGAGGCGGGCCGTGTCGCGCAGGTCGCGAGAAGCCTCGCGCCAGGCCGACAGGGCGTCGGGTTCGGACACTCCGGGTTCGCGCGCGCCCCGGTCGGTTCCGGCGCGGCCGTCGAGGTGCCGGCCGGCCGCGTCGACGAAGGCGGCGGCGGGGGCGAGCTCGACCCGGACCCGGACATCGTGGGCGAGCGCCGCGTCGACGGCCCGTTTCGCCTCCGGGGCGAGACCCGGCTCGTCGCGGAGCCCTTCCGCGAGGGTCCGGAGCGTGTCCCACGCCGGCAGGCCAGCCGGATCGCACCCCGCCTTCCCGGCACCGCCCTCGACGCGCCGGTGCACGTCGGTGAACGCCGCCGCGCGCAGCCCGAGTGCCTCGCCCGCCAACCCGTCGAGGGCATCGCGCACCCGGTCCCTCTCGTCCGCCGCGCCGGCGAGCCGGATGCGGGCCGGATCGTCGAGTTGCGCGCCCTCCCCCTCGCCCAGCATGCGGAGCCCGTCGCGGCGGAGCGTCTCCGCACGGTCGAGCCACCCGTCCAGGGTCGCGTCCGCCGGCGCGCCATCGGCGGCGAGGCCGATCCCGGCGGCCCGGCCCATGTGATCGCGGCAAGCGCGCAGGAACCGGTCGATGCGGCGGCCCGCCTCCCCGTGCCGGGGATGCCGCCGAGCCCCTCGTGGCGGCGTGCCGTCGGGGGAGGGCGCGGCGGCGCTCCACGCCTCGACCGTCCGGCGGACGGCGTCGGGGAGGTCGCCGGTGTCCAGCGACGCCGCGCGTTCGGCGAGCTCCTCCGCCCCGGCCATGTAGCGGGGATCGGCGTTCACTCTCCCGGCTTCCGCCTCGTGGGCGGCCGCCGCGTCGGCGAACCGCTCCGCATCGTCGAGCCGGAAGCTCCTGACGATGCGCCGGAGCGCGGCGGTAATGCGGTCGACGATCCCGTGGTTCTCCTCCAGACGGCGTCCGGTCTCGGCCAGCGCCTCCCCGTCGGCGCGCCATTTCGCATGCTCGGCCAGTTCGGATACCGACTTGCCCTGCTGCCCGGCCGCCCATTGGAGGAGAGGCCGTTCGCGGCAGTACATGTCCGCCCGCTGAACGAAAGCGATTTCCTCGCGCCGCCGCGCCGCGATCGCCGCGTCGCGGTCCCGCACCTCGGCCGCGAACGCGGCGAGTTCGGCGGGCAAATCCGCCCCCTCCGCCAGCGCGTTCACCCCGGTCACGATCCGGGCGTAACCGTCCATCCGGGAGAGATCGGTTTCCTCCGTTTCGGCCCGCGCGACCAGCGCCCGCCAGCCGTTCCGCAGCTCCTTCATCATCCCGATTGCCGCCGCCGGCGGGTCGTCGTCCTCGCCCACCGCCTCCCGCGCCGTCATCCCCGAACCGTCATTCTCCTCCAGCGCCTCGGCCAGGGTCTCCTGGTTGTCGGTCACCAGCACGAACCGGTCGCGCGCCCGGCTCGCCTCGACATAGAGCGCCGCCTGGCCGCTGAGCTCCCCGTGCCCGGTATCCAGCACCGCGATCGCCGCGTCCCGCGTCATCCCCTGCGCGGCGTGCACCGTCGAGCTCCAGGCATGGTCGATATGACGCAGCTGCACGTCGTCCCGGGGGAGAGACAGGGCCTTGCCGTCGCCGGGATCGAACCTGACCCGGCGGGAGCCGATCTCCCTCACCATCGCCTCGCCGCCGTTCACCAGGCCGCGCGCCTTGTCGTTCGCCGTCCAGCGGATCCGGTCGCCCGCCCGGATCCGGATCCGCGCCGTCTCGTAGATGGCGAAGCGGTAACGCACCCAGGAATCGCCCGGCCGGATGCGGATCGTCCGGCCCGTGGGGTGTTTCAGGAAGACGTGCTCCCCCTCGACCCGCTCGATCCGGCAGGCATCGCCCTCGGCCGCCCGGAGCGGCGGCACGCGCGAGTGGAAGATCACGTAATCGCCCGGCTCGTGGTTTCTCGCGTCGGCCCGCTGCGCCGCCGTCAGGTGGCGGTTGACGAAGCGCTCGATCTCGATCTCGCGCCCGTGCAGCGCCCCCTCCCTCGCCAGCCCGTCGCGCACGATGCGGTGGATCCCGGCGCGGATGAAGTGGGTCGGCGCCAGGATCGCCGTCCCGGCGCGCCGCTCCGGATCGAGTTCGAGCCAGAGCCGCGCCGCCGTCGCCCCGAGCTCGTCCCGCGGCACCTCGCAGATGTCTGTCATCCCCGCCAGCGCCTCCGTCGGCCGGCCCTGCTGCAGCAGCTCGACGGCTTCCTTCAGGGCCGGGTCGCGCTGGCGCATGATCTCGTCCATCTCCGCCGTCGCGATCCCCGCCTCCTGCAGCGCCCGAAACGGCTCGCCCGCGGTCACCGCGCGCAGCTGGCCGCGGTCGCCCACCAGCACCAGCCGCGCGATCCGGAGACGCTCCGCGATCCGCATCAGCAACTCCATCTGCGCCGTCGACACCATCGAGGACTCGTCCAGCACCAGCACCGAGCCCTCGTGCTCGCGGCGCGCGCTCTTCATCTTCTCCGCGCTGCCGATGTCGCCGTAACGGGTGAGGAACCATTGCAGCGTCCGCGCGCGTCCCCCGGTCTCGTCCGCCAGCACCTGCGCCGCCGCCGCCGAGGGCGCGAGCAGGATCGCCGGACGGTCGCCGATCAGGCCGAGCGCCTCGCGCAGCATCGTCGTCTTGCCGGTTCCCGCCGCGCCCTGAACCGCGACCACGCGGTCGCGCGACAGCGTAATCGTCCGCACCGCCTCCTTCTGCCCGGCGGTGAGCGTCGTCTCCTCCAGGCGCTCCGATACCCGTGCTTCGGGGGCTAGCGGTCCGGCCATCCCCTTGCCGTCGCGCATGCGGGTGAGGATCTCGCGCTCCGAGCGCAACGCGTCGCCGGCCACGAACGAGCGCCCGCCCCGAACCTTCGCTTCCACCAGGTGGCCGTCGCCGAGCAGGTCCGCCACCGCCGCGTCGATCTCGGCCAGTGTGTGGCGTCCCGGCGCGTGGCTCAGCGCCATCGCCCGGACGTCGCTCTCGCGGAACACCGAGGCGCGCTCGGCGAGATGCTCCACCGCGCGCCAGGCGATTTCGCGGATGCTTAGACCCGGCGGCTCCGGGGTCAGCTCCTCCGCGCTGCGTAGATAGGGCCGGCCCGCCCGCCGGACCGTCTTCTTCGCGGTTTTCCTCTCCCAGCCCGGTTTCGCGACGCCCTTGTCGCGCGAGACCCCGAGCTTCTCCGCCCGCGCCGTCCATTCCGCCTTCAGCTCGTCGAGGCCCCGCTCCGCCTTGCGCGCGCGCGTGATCAGCGCCGCCTGCTGCGTCAGCGCCTTGCTGTAGGGGAGACCGTGCTTCTCCAGCCAGGACAGGATCTCGCGACGCCTGGACGAGAACTCGTCCAGCAGCTCCCGCGGATAGCCCGCGATCTCGAACCCCGGAACGCCCCCGATCATCGTCGTCTCGATCCGGAAGCCCATTCCGATCAGACGGTTCGCCAGCTCCTGGCGGTAATACGCCCCGATCAGCTTCAGATTGCGGCGGATCTCCGTCGCCTCGACGCTGCGCCACTCGCCCGCCCGGTTCCGCGTCATGTTGGCGACGATGCAGTGCGTGTGGAGCTGCGGGTCCTGGTCCCGGCTGGTGAGATGGCGGAACGTCGCCGCCACCAGGCCGTCCGCCGCCACCCGTGGGCGTCGCCCCGTCGCCGGGTCGTAGCCCCGCGTCTGGAGGAGATCCTTCTCCACCCAGTCCAGCGTCGCCCGAACCGCCGCGTCGTGCGCGGCCGTCACCCGCCGGTCGCCGTATAGAAGCGCCTCCAGGGAGACCGACTTGGGCGCCGACAGCGTGAGATCGAGCCCCGGACGGTGCTCGTGTTCCCCGTCCCGCGCGCGGCCCAGCCGGATCTCCGTCCCCGGAACGAAGCCCGCCAGGATCTTCTCGAACAGTTTCGAAGACACATGCTCCGGGAGGTCCAGCGCCTCCGCCGCGCTCCCGTGCCAAAAGCTCGACATGTACGACCGCCGGTCGCCCTTCGCGTAATAGCCCTCGCGCGCGAAATACGAAACCGTCGCCGACGCCGAACCCACCTCGCTCAGGCTGGCGACCACCCCTACCCCCTGGCCGGCAGCGGCGGAAGGCGCGCGGCCGGTGCCGCGCGGAGTTCCCTTCCGTCGACCCGCAACCGGCAACCGAGAACCTTCTCCGCGCGCCAGGACTCGACCAGGCACGCCCTCACCCGCTCGCCATGGCGGTCCCACACGAACTGCTTCCACCCGTCGGTCTCGTCGGACGGCTCGAAGACGCGGAACTCGCTCTGCGCCAGCGCCCCCACCGCCGCGAACGACGGCACCGCGAGGATGAGCGCCGCCGACAGCGCCGGCACGGCCCAGCGCCGCGTCGCCGCCCACTCGCGGCGCACCGTCTCCAGCAAGGCATCGCCGTTCGCCTCGAAACGCTTCAGGAAACGGCCGTTCTCGCGGGAGAATTTCTCCGCGTTGCCCAGCGTCTTCACGGAGATCTCCAGCTGCGCCTCCGTATTCTTCGCGACGCTCTCCCGCATCCCGGCGCCGCCCTGCCGGATCTCCTGCGACAATGACGCCATCCCCTCCCGGTGCGCCGCCGCCTCGGAGGTCCAGTTCCGGTAATTGTTGGCAAGCGTCGCGGTCTCCGACGCCAGCTGCTCGCAGACCTCGCTCGCCCTCTTCCAGACCGCGCGGACCTCCCCGACGGCCTCGCCCAGCGAACCCTCCCCGGCCTTCAGACCCTCCGCCCGGCTCCCCAGCGCCGCCACCGCCCTGTCGAGACCGGCCCGGCCGTCCTTCAGACCCTCGATCTGCTTACCGGCCTCCGCCTGGAGGACCGCGGTCGCCGCCCTGGTGTCGCCGGTGAACTGCGCCGCCTCCGTCACCGATCGGCGCATCTCCTCGAACCCGGCCGCGTGCTCCCGGATCGACGCCAGCACCGCGGTCGCCTCGTCCAGTATCGCGTCCAGACGCCGCCCGGCCGTCGCCACCGATTCCAGCGCCGCCGCAAGATCGGCGGGAGCCTCCCCGGACGGCGGGGCGTCCGGGGGCGGGGCCGCGGGAGATGCCGGCGGAGATTGGGGAGAGGCACCGCCCGCTTCCCGGCGGGACGGCGGCGGCGGTGCCGGCCCGTCGCCCGCCCTCGGCCTGCCGCGCAGGATCTCGATATCCTCGTCGCGCCGGCCGGACCCGCCGCCACGTCTGTTCTCAGGGGTCATCGCGCTGTCTCTCCCGCCGTCAAAGTCTCCTCAGGACAGGGCAGCGTCGTAGCGGCCAGTCCCGCCCCGCCGGCGCCGATGCCCGATACGGAGATTGGCCCAAAATTCCCCGAGCCGCCAACGTTTCGTGATTTACTGTCACCCGGCGTTGGTCCTGGCCATCGACGAGAACCGGGATCGGGCCCGCGAGCGCAGGATCGCCGAGTTCGACACTGCGGACTGCTCGGCACCGGGCATCTGCTGCTGATGGATGACGCCCTGCGCGAACACGCGCTCGAACGGGGAGACCGCGCCCGCGAGGCCGGAAGAGACCACACAACCGGAGACGCAAAAACGGCAGCGCCGACGGCCGCCATGAGGCGTTACTCCAGCGGCTCGAAGCGCACGGCGCCGAAGCCCACCGGCAGGGACAGGACCGCCAAGAGCCCCCCGCCTGGGACCCGCTCGTCAACGTGGCCAGGGACATCCTGGTGTCGCCCGCCCTCGCCGCGCGGCAAGTACCGTGAGACCCGTCGAAGGGAGATGGTCCGTTCGGCGGGGTCGCGGCATTCCGGTGATCGTCAACATGGTGCAGGGCGAAGGCGCACGATGGCCAACGAGCGGCTCTATGCCTCGAAGATGGTGCTGGGGGCGCTCTACCGCAACGCACTCGCCGGCGAGCTCGCGAGGCTCGGCCAGCCGACATAGTCCACCGTCACATGCCGGTCGTCCACGCTCAGACGCGGCTCGTGGACCGTCACCGTTTGCGGCGGAACCCCAATGCCCTGCCGGAGTTGCCCGGCGGACGGCAGTTCTGCCGCCTGCGCCGCGAACGCCAGAAAGCCGGTCGGCAGGCCGGCAGCAGACAACGAAATCCGCGTGTCGCTTCCTCCGATGAGCGCCAGTCCAGCCGACCCGGGTGCCGGGATGCCGGCGCACCCCGCCGGCCACCGACTACCTGACTCGCGCGAAGGCGACGAGCGCGGCGTCCGCCCCGCCGCCCGTCGCGATGACGACGAACTGCCGCCCTGACCGGGCGCGGTAGGTCATCGGGATCGCGCTGGTCTTGTACGGCGTCGGGCTACGCCAGACCTCTGCCCCGGTCGCCTTGTCGAAGGCATACAAGTACGGGGCGCCGCCGCCGACGAACACGAGGCCCCCCTTGGTCACCATCGGGCCGGCGTTGCCGCGCGTGCCCAATCGCTCCGGCAGATCGATGCCCCGCAGCAGCGGGTGCTCGCGCATCTTCCGGCTACCCTCGCCGAACGGCACCTTCCACGCAATTTCGCCCTTATTCAGGTCGATCGCCACCAGATGGGCATAGGGCGGCTTGATGAGCGGGATCGGTCCGAGCTTGCTCTTCGGGGTCTTCGCGGCGCCGGGCCCGTCGACCTCCCGAAACATCAGAAGCGACGCCCCGTAGGGACAGTTGTTGCTGTACGCGACGTCGACCTCCGGGTCGTTTCCCGCATTCATGCAAACCTGGTTCGTGTCGGCGTCTTCCGACGTCCGCACGAAAAGAAGCCCGGTTTCGGGGTCGAAGGCCGCCCCGCCCCAGTTCGCGCCGCCGCTCGCGCCGGGGCGCTGGAGGGTTCCGCGCAGGCTGGGCGGCGTGAACAGCGGGCCGGTCCGGAACCGCCGCATCTCCGCCACCGCGAGCGCATGGATCTCCGGCGTCAGGTCGTTCGCGTCCTCCAGCGACACGCCCTGCCTGCTGAAGGCCGGCGGTTTGGTCGGGAACGGCTGCGTCGGATACAGCACCTCGCCCGGCACGTCCGTCGTCGTGTCCACCGCGCGCTCCTCGATGGGCCACACCGGCTCGCCCGTCACGCGGTCGAACACATAGGCGAAGCCGTGCTTCGACACCTGCGTCACGGCGTCGATCTCGCGCCCGTCCACGGTAATCGTGACGAGGTTCGGCGCCGCGGCCAGGTCGTAATCCCACACGCCGTGGTGCACCGTCTGGAAGTGCCACTTTCGTTTGCCCGTGCGTGCGTCGAGGCACACCAGAGATTCGGCGAAGAGGTTGGCCCCCACCCGGCGGCCGCCCCAGTAGTCGCTGCTCGGCGTGCTCGTCGGCATGTAGAGCAGCCCGCGCTCGGCGTCGAGCGACATCAGCCCCCACACGTTGGCGTGGCCGGCGAAGCGCCACGACTCGCCTTCCCACGTGTCCGCGCCGAAATCGTCCTTCGATTGCGGGATGGTGAAGAAGACCCAGCGGCGTTCTCCCGTCCTTGCGTCGAACGCCTGCACCGTTCCGGGCGGGTCGAACTTTCGCTGCAGCCGGTCGGGTATGCGGCTCCCCACGATCACCAAGTCCTCGAACACGACCGGCGGCGAGGTCTGGTCGAACTCGAATCGGGTCACCGGGCGGCCATGGCCCTCGGTCAGAAGCACGCTGCCGCCGTCGCCGAAGCCCGGGTCCGGCTTGCCGGTCGCGGCGTCGATCGCGTACAGCCGGTCGCGGCTGTTGAGGAAGATGCGCGCGTCGCCCCCGTCTCGCCAGTAGGCGATGCCCCTGTGCTTGAAGCCGCGCGGTCCAGCACCCTTCGGTCCGCCCTCGTAGGCCCTGGGATCGAAAATCCACAGCTCGGCGCCCGTTTCCGCGTCGAGGGCCGCCACGCGCGTATACATGGTCGACAGGTACAGGACGTTGCCGACCATGATGGGCGTTGCCTGGAACGGACCCGGCCGCGTACCGTATTCCTTGAGAGGCCGCTCGTTCGGCCGCCATTGCCAGACAATCTCCAGCTCGCCGATGTTGGCGGGCGTGATTTCCCCGGCCATCGAATACTTGGTCTGCGCCTGTTCCGAGCCGACAAATGGCCACTCGATCATGTCGCCCGGTTCCCGGGCGCTCGCGACCAACGTGGATGCGAGGACTGCGACTGCGAGGGCGGCCGGCGCAACGAATCTGTTCATGGACGGGAATCCGCAGCGCCGACCGCAGTTTCTGACGACACGGCGCTGTTCATCGACGCAGTCGCCTTTCGTCCGATGACCGTGCAGTGGCCCTGCAAACGTCGAAATTGTCGCTGCAGGCGACGCCCCGGGTTCAACGCTTCGGGGCCGCGCTCCGCTCCCGCGGTCGGTTGCCGGTGACATCCTTGCGCATGTTCCGAAGAGGCTGCGGTCCGGTCGCACCCTAGAACTGCGTCCCGAGGCGGAGGCTGACGGTGTAGCCGCTGTCGTCCGAACCCAGGCCGGAGGCGGAAACCTCGCCGCCCAGCGACCACTTGTTCCAGCGGTACGCCGCCCCCAGGGCGAACACTCCCCGGGTCCGGGCAGCCTCTGAGACGAGGCGCTCGCCCGAGACATCGGCCGCAGTCTCCGCATCCCCCAGCACCCGCTCCACGCCCAGACGGCCGCGCAAGTCGAGCCTTCGTTCACCGCCGTCCCATGAATGCGCGGTCTCCGTGACGACGCCGAGACCGACGACGGACCGATCCGTCTTTCCAGGCGAGACCCGCGAACCCACCGCGTCCCGGAATCCGTCCATCGAGACCTCCGAGCGGGTCAACCACGCCTGGGGCGTCAGGGTCAGATCGTCGGCGAGCGAGACACGCCGGCCCGCCTCGACCCCGAGGCTGCGCACCGTTGCATCGGCTCCCTCCTTCAGGAGGCCCCGGCCGTCCGCGCGCAGGTCCGACCCGTACCGGGTCACCGAGATGCGCCCGCTCGCATGGTAGCCGGCGGCGTTCTCCCACGAGAGCCCAAACGACGCGCCGAAGCCCTCGGCATCGATCTTCCCCCCGCCCGTCGGCGCGGACACGTCGGCTGAGCCCCGTACATGGCGCAGCGAGGCCCAGCCGTTCACGTTCGCCTCCCGGGAGAACGCAAAATCGACCCCCGCCTCGGCTTCGAAGCGGCCGAATTCGTAGGCCGCGCCGACCTGCGAGCGATCCGGCGCGTAGGACCCCTGGCCGCCAGAAACCCTGACCCACGCGGGCGAACCGGGCATGCGCAGCCGCTTTCCGACTTCTTCCCGGCTGTCCAGCCGCAGCATGAATCCCGGCAGCGCCTCGTAGACCGCGGCCCGCGGCGCATGGGCGCTCACGAAGTCCGTCGGCATGAACGTCCGCCCCGCAACGGTCTCCGAGGCGGCAAGGGAGATGTCGCGCGCCCCGTTCGGCGCCCGCAGCCCGGTCGCACCCGCCATGCCGTCATGCAGGACCACTCCGTTGACCGCGACAGTCGTCCGGCCGTCGTCGTTTCTGATTTCGCCCGCGATCGCATCGCTCGCCCGGCGGCCGTCCAGCTGCGCCTCGACATGCAACGCGGGCTCGGTTCCCTCGGGTCCCTCGGCCCGGACGGCAACGCCCGAGGCCGCGCCGACGCTGCCCTGGGGGCCGATCTCGATCCGGCCGCCGCCGTAGAGCCGGACCCCCGCCCCCACGCCCGTGCCGCCCCGCACCCGCCCGTTCACAACGACCATCTGCGCCGCTGTCGTCCCGCGCGTGTTGTCGCTGGCGTCCACGGTGACGTCCCTAAGGGCGGGGGCCCCGATCGGCTCCGGTCGGTCGTCGAACAACCGGCCGGTGAGGCCGACAAGGATGCCGGAACTGCCCTCGCCCTCCGCCGTAATCGTTCCGCCCTCGACGCGAATGCCGATGTTGCCTTCGCCCGTGAAGTTGAACGCCCGAATGCCGGCGACGCTCTCTCCCGTCGCCAGGACAGTCGAATTGCGAACGTCGATGGCGATGTCGCCCGTGCTCTCGTGGCGCTGGCCGCCGCCGATGCCCACGGAACGGTCGCCCTCGACCTGGATGTCGACGTTGCGCGCGGCTATGTCGATGTCGCCCTTCCTGTCATGTATGAAGGACATTCCGCCGGAGTCCGCGCCCATGACCACGATATCGGCGCGTCGGACATCGACGTGAATGTCGCCTTCCTCGCCCCAGTATCCGCCCCAGATTCCATCGAAATACCTCCCTCCATCCTCGTTGTCGTGCATGCGGTAGATGCCGAGGCTGCTGGAGATATCGATGTCGACGTCCTGGATATCGAAGGAGAGGTCGCCACCCTCTCCCCCCGAATAGAGAAAGGCTATACCGTTTCCGCTCCTGGTTTCCTCGGTCTTGACAGCGATGGTGCTGTCCCGCACGACGATGCCGGTCTTGCCGTTTCCGAGATGGTAGCCCAGAATTCCATTACTGTAGATCGCGCCGCCAACGTCTATGTCGGCATTCCGGATATCGATGTCGACGTCTCCGGTGCCGCGATGTATGGCGAACACGCCAGTGGCCCACGGGGCATCGACCTCGATGTCGGAGTCCCGCACGGCGACATTCAGGTCTCCCTCGCCGCCCTGGGCTCCAACGATGCCGGCCCACCCTCCGTCCAGGTCGACGACAACGTCGCGGACGATGACATCGTGGTCGCCGCTGAACTCCTGACCTGTTTCATAGCCGTCGCCACGATTGCTGTGGATGGCGTACGCGCGTAGCCAATCGCTTGCGATCGTGAAGGTGCCGCCCGCGATTTCCGTGCGCAGCGCGCCAGACTTCCCGTTGTGGTCGACCGAAATCCCTCTCCCGTTCGAGGTCACGTCGGCGGAAGAGAGAAACGAGATGTCGCCCGCATGGTCCGCGCCGGTCTCGACCCTGACGGCGCTGTAGAGCGGCTCTCCATCTTGAGGCAAGACCATTTGGTCGTCGTCGGGGTCGTCGCGGTCGTAGCGTATCGAGAGGTCATCGGCGAGCCGGATGGTGAAACCGCCCTCGTGCGCCGCGCCGGGGCGGTACACGATGTTGCCGTCCGTGGCCGCGTCGTAGTTCGAGGGTGAGCAGACGACCGGCGTTCCTGCTTCGGGCCGGCCGCATTCGTTCTCGGCCCGCGCCGCGTCGGCGACGCCGAGCGCGATGGCCAGCACGGTCGCAGCGACGCCGAATGGAAGCCCGGCGCTCATGCGCTGCCCGAGAGCCCGATGACCTGCGTCGCTGTTGCCCGGTCGAACCGAAAGGGTTGCGGATTTCTTCATGAGACATTCCAAACGATCGGGGACATTGTGTTCTTGAGTCCCGGCGAACTTCGGCCACGGCGGGCGAGCGTATTTTGACGTTGTGGCGATTGGACGCAACGCTGCTCGACTCGCTATGTAGATACCGACATTTTCCGCCATCCGCTATATCCACCTCGGCGACGCGTGCGCGACCCTGAGCGAGGCCGCCGGGCGGGTAGCGATTGCAGTCCAGCGATAGACCGCTATCGTTCCGGACGACAACAGCCCGATACCGATACAGGTCGGCATCATGATCGATGTGCCTCGAACCGCGTGGCAATGGTGAGCGTCCCTCCGGCGCCTGTTTGGCTGTGGCGGGGATTGTCCCCGGCCGTCCTCATCCTGGCGGCGCTATGGGGCTGCGGCGGCGGGAGCGGCGGGTCTCATTCTCTTCCGGACACCGGTCCGGCCATCGAACGTCCGGGTTTACCGCCGGGCGTTCCCCTGAACGCCTATCTGTGGACGGACGCGTTCCGCCCGGGCGCCCCGGTCATGGAGTTCGGCGGATCGGTGCATGTCGGCGCCGATGTCGCGCCGTCGGCGACCCTCGCCGAGAGCGGCATGCGCAACGGGGTCGCGCTGTCGAGGGGCACGGTGCGCGACGGGACGGGCGCCGGGGACGTGGTCCGCTATCTGCGGGTGGCGGCGAGTCACAACATTTCGGCGAAGAGCGTGACCGGCCTCGCGACCTACCCGGAGACGCCGCCGCCGACCGTCAGGATGGTCAACCGCAGGGAGACGCGCAACAACGACACGCGATTTGCGCGCCTCACGGCGGACGCGGTGCGGATCCTCAACGCGGCCCTTCCCTTCGAGAGACAAATCCGCTTCAGCCCGCATATGGTCCCCGAGGCCGACGGCGGCGCCTTTCTCGGGCGGAACATTGGCGAGATATGGGTGCAGTTCATTCCCAAGACGCATCCCGTGTACCCCGACGATGCCGACCCGGACGAACTGGGACGCGCCAGGGTGTCTTACTACGTCAGGGACGAGACGGCCGAAACGCATGAGGTTTCGGAGGATGGCGCGGGCTATTCCACGGTCATCGTCGATTCGGAGGCGGTGGCTTCGTTCACCGATCGGGAAGTCGTTCACGTGCTGGTCCACGAGCTTCTGCACGCGGTGGGCTTCGTCAGCCACACGGATTCGCGGGAATTCGATTCGACGTTGAGCGTGGGCTACTTCCCCGGCACACGGCCGCGCGGGCTGATCCACCCGATCGACCGGGACGGCCTGCTGGCGGCTTACAGCCGCCTCGAGCCCGGCACCTCGCCGGAGGACATCTCCGCCGAAAGCCTCGGGCCGTGGTCCGACACCTCGTTCCATGTGCACGGCGATCTGGGGACCGGCGCCGGCGGGATCGCCTTCGGGGTCGCTTTCCGTAACGGCTTGGCGCAGCCATGGGCCTTCGGGCCGAAGCCCACGACCGCGCTCGGGCGCAACCCGGCGCTGTCGGGAAGCGCGACCTGGCACGGCGCGCTGTTGGGCATCGTGCCGTCCGGCAGGGGGGTGGCGGGCGATGCCTCGCTCAGGCTCGACATGGAAAGCCTTTCGGGGGAGCTGGCCTTCACCGACATGCGGCACGACGGCGGCGGAACGTGGGGGGACGGCGACCTCCATTACGCGGTTCGCGCGTCGGGCAACGGCTTCCGGCGGGCGGACGCGGAGTTCGTCAGGGCCGGGCCGGGCTACGAGTGGAGCGGCAAGGACCTCGGCACCGTGACCGGCGCCTTCTTCGGAGCCCGCCACGAGGGCATGGGCGGCGTGCTCGAACGCCACGACCTGTCCGCGGCCTTCGGCGGGAAACGGTGACCGTTGCAGCCGGGGCCGGCATTCTCGGCTCGATACGAGGCCCGGGGGAAGGGCCGCAATTCGAGGATGCCGGCGGCGAAGCTCGCGTTCGCCTCGTCGCCCCGAGCCCTCGCCCAGGGCCTCCGCCATCGCCTTGTGCGCGTGCGTCGTCGACGATGCTGTCGAGCACCTCCTTGCGCTTGGCGCGGGGAGATCATGGCCAGCCGTCCTCCGGACCGCCGCCGGTCGGGTGTCGTGGCGAACGGCGCATATCCCGTTGTGCGGCCGGGGGTCGACGGATAGGCTGCGCGCGTGGTGGACGAATCCGACGAGGATTTCGAGGATCCCGGTCTGGCGCGGAGATAGGTCGCGCGGGAGCGTGGCTGCCTGATGTGCGGCGAGAGTTTCGAGAGCGCGTGGGCGGGGCAGCGGATATGCGGCAAGTGCAAGTCGCTGTCCCGGTGGCGCGGCGGGAGCTACTCGCTTTCCGATTGACATCGACGCGAGCCGGGCGGACGATCGGTTCACCGTTCGGGGCGCGGGGTCCACGATCTCGACGGTCGGTGCTCCGCGGGCATCCCGGCCGGACGCCGCGGGCGAGCATCTTCCTAGAAGAGAACCGACGCATGACCGAGCCGATCGACGCTCTGGAGCGGGACGGCGTATCCGCGTCGCCTTCCGCCCGGTCGGGACGGGTTGCGGGCCGGTCCCGGGGCGGCGCGGCGCGCGTCGAAACGGCGCCGATGCGCCGGATGGCGCCGGGCGCGGACAGCGAGGGCAAGGTTCTGACGGTTCCCCGCGCCATCGCGCTGACCGGGCAGATTGCGCGGTGCGACAAGCTGATCGTGGAGGGGACGGTCGAGACCGACCTGGCGGGATGCCGCGAGCTGGAGGTTGCCAGGACCGGCGTCTTCCGGGGGAGCGTCGATGCCGGGATCGTCGACATCGCCGGCACCGTGGAGGGTCCGGTGATTGCGCGCGGGATGCTGGTGGTGCGCGCCGGCGGGGTCGTCAGGGGGGATGTCGCATACGAAGAGCTCGAGATCGAGCGCGGCGCGACGGTGGCCGGCGAAATGCGCCCGCTGCTGCGGGAAGGCGAGCCGGCCGGATAGGCCGAGCGCCGCGGCGGGATCGCCCCGGTTTGCGCGCCGCAACGGCGGCGGCGGGAGCTTCTCGGGCGGCTTCTCGATCCCCGCGCCGGCGACGACGAAGCCGCGGGAGAACGAAACGCCCCCTCGGATCGAGGATTTCGCCGCCGGTGTTGGCCACCCGTCGAAGAAGCCGTCGGCGGTCCGTGCCCGCGATCCCGCCAACCTGCCCGGCTCGGCACCCGCTCAGGCATCAGGATCGCGAAGCGCGCGCTTTCTGATCCCGCCCGGCGGCCCGCCCAACCTGGGCTCCCGCGCGCTCTCTCCGTGCGCGTGCCGTCCGGCCACGTCCGCGCGGCCGGCGATCATGGCGCCGACGCGACCGACGCCGCAGGCGCGGATCGACCGCGCCGGCGATTGCCGGGCGCGTGCGGGTGGACGTACCATTTCGGCGGTGCGAACCGTCAGGGGACCGGATGGGCCCGATGTCGAGGCGTGGAGCGTTAGCGGCCGGGCTGGCGTTGATCGTGACGGCATGCGCCGGGTCCGGGGACATGTCCTCCATGCTTCCGGTCCCGCCGGAACTCCAGACCCCGGGAAGCGAGGAGAAGCGCCGGGGCGCGTACGCGGAGCATCCGGAGTTCCGCAACCAGTACGGTCTGGCCCGGATCAAGGCGCACTACGCCTATGCGCGGGGCGCGACCGGCGAAGGGGTGACGCTCGGCATCGTCGACAGCGGGGTCGATCCAGGCCATCCGAAGTTCCTGGGCAAGCTGGAAACCGGCAGCGTCGGGGGCCACGACCCCGACTTCGATGCCTGCGGCAACCTGGGCCCCGACGGTGCCTGCCAGAGCCCGGTGGGACACGGAACCTTCGTTGCCGGCATCATGGCGGCCGGTCGGCGCGCGTCCTCCGACGCGGGCGTCGGGAGCGCGGGGCCGATCCACGGGGTCGCTTTCGACGCCCGGGTGATCTCGGTGGGGTTCCGCGATATCGACGAGACTCTTGGCGATATCCTCGGGGAGAACCCCACGCCCGAGCAGGTCCGCGGTCTCGCGGAGCTGATCCGGGACATCGAGGCCGGTCTGGAGAGGCAGTTCGCCTCGGCCTTCGAGCGGCTGAACGGCCGGGTGACGGCGGTCAATGCCAGCTTCGGCCTGCCCGGCAACATCGAGGATTTCGATGCTGGGGAACTCCGCGGGCGCTTTCCCAACGTGATCGATGCCATCGCGCAGGCCGGTACCCCGGCCGGCGCCCGCACGATCTATGTCTGGGCGGCCGGCAACGTCGGCGGAGAAGGCGATCCCGACGGTTCAGCCGAACCCGCGAGCTCGGTCGAGATAGTGGCCGGGCTGCCGGTGCGGATCCCGGAGTTGCGCGGCCACTCGCTGGCCGTGGTGGCGACGGACCGGGAAGGCCGGATCGCGCCGTTTTCCAGTCGCTGCGGCATCGCGAAGGAATTCTGTCTGGCCGCCCCGGGCGTGGATATCGTCGGTCCCGTGCCCGGCTTCTACTGTCCGGCGGGCACTTCGGAATGCTACCTCGCCTTCGAAGAGGCCGGGACATCCTCGGCCGCGCCGTTCGTCACCGGCGGGATCGGTTTGCTGGCCCAGCACTTCCGCAACCAGCTCGGCAACGACGAGATCGTCGAGCGCATTCTCGCCACCGCCGACCGGTCGGGGGCGCACGCGGACTCCGATACCTACGGCCAAGGGCTCATGGACCTCGACGCCGCGACCCGGCCGGTGGGCGAGACGCGCATGCTCAACGGCCGCTCGCTGTCCGGCGCCTCTGCACCGAGCGTCGCCAGCGTCTTCCACATGGGCGCGGCCTTTGGGGATTCGCCGATGCGGGGGCTGGAGTCGCGCGAGGTGGCGAGCTTCGACGCGCTCGATGCTCCGTTCTTCAGCCCGCTTGCCGATCGTCTGCGACGCGATGCGCTCGCCCGGCCCCGCCTCGGGGACCGTCTGAGGGGCTTAGGGCACGATCCGCGAGGCGCGTCCTGGCGCTTGGAAGACGGCGAGATCCGGCTGCGCCTCGACGCGGCCCCGACAAGGCCCGGAGCGAGTGCGGCGCCCGGCAGCGGCGCGGTCTACGGCTCGATCGGCTCGCTGTCTCTGGCGCGCGGGATCGGAAACGGACGCCTGCTGTTCGGCTATCGTGCCCATCCGGGCTGGCGGTTTGGGCTGCATGCGGGCGCGGCGGCCGGTGGCAGCGGTCCGGTCGAACCCGGCACGTTCACCGACGATGCCGTATTCGCCAATCCCTTTCTCACCCTCGCCCGCGACGGCGCCAGCATCGGCTATGCGGCCGCGCTCGGCGATGCCGGATTCCGCGTCGTCGTCTTCCAGGGAACGGCGCAGTATGGCGAGCGGCGGGATGGCGAAGCCGGCGAAGCGGCGGGCGTGCTGGCCGAGTATCGCTTCGGCGCTTCCCTCCTGCCCGGGCTCGCGGTGCAGGCGGGGTGGCTGGCGGAGCCTCGGGGGCTGGTCGGCAGCCGGTCCCGCGGGGCGTTCGGCGCGCTGGGCGGGGATACGGTCATGGCGGGGCTCTCGGCGCATCGGCGCCTCGACGACCGCTGGAGCCTGCTGGCCACCGCCCATGCCGGCATGAGCCGGGGCGAGGTCGCCGGGCACGGCATGGTGCGCGACCTGTCACCGCTCCGGACCGGCTCGTTCGCGCTCGGCCTTCTCGGCGAGGAGGTCGGCGGCGGCCGGCTTGGGTTCCGGCTGTCCCAGCCGCTGCGCGTCGAGGCCGGACGTGCGCGGTTGCGCTGGGCATCCGGGCGCACCGTGGACGGACGGATCGCGATCGAGCAGGCCGATCTCGACCTCGAACCCTCGGGCCGCCAGCTCGACCTCGAACTGATCTGGTCCCGCCCCTGGGCGGGTGGCGAGGCTCACATGGCGGCGGTCGCCTCGCGCGACGCCGGACACGTCCGGGGCGAGCACGAGACGATGCTGCTGATGCGCTGGCGCGGCGCGTTCTGAGCCGCCCCAGGGGTGCGGTCGAACCGAACCCGGTCCCGCGTGTCGATGGCATGCGTCGGGCTGTCCCCGAAGTCCTCGTCGACGAGAATGATGATGCGGTACGGGTCAAGGCATGGCGCAATCCCGCAAATGGGCGAGTTGGGGATCAGCGGCGATAGGCGGTGTCGCGCGGAAGAACCCGCTAGACGAGAATTTCGTGCGTGTTGGGGATGTAGCGGAAGAGGATGCGCAGCCGGCCGACGCGCAGGCGTCATTTTGTGGGTGTCGAGCCGGTAAGCTTTTGGTAGTCGCCGCGGTGGGTAAGGGTCAGGCGGGTGAGAGCGCTGTGGACGCGCCGTGCATCACTGGCATCGAGGGCGTCGATGTCTTTAAGGGCGGGGCGGGTCCAGACGAGCTGCCATGTCATAGTCCGATCTTGGCGCGAACGTGGGTGTCCGGGACGAGGTCGCCTGCTGCGACGGCGCGTTCCGCTCCGTCGATGGCTTCGCGCTCCTCGTCTGTGAGGGGTTCGTCGTCCTCCGGCGCGGATTCGAGGGCACGCACGAGGGGATCCTGGTGTGTTGAGAGGGATTCGAGATAGCGCTGGGCGGCCTGAATGTCCTCCTCGGGCAGCTCGTCGATCAGCTGGTGCAGGCGTTGCCTGGGTAGCGGTTCCATGGTGGCCGGTCCGTGGAGGGCGTTCATGTGTACTTCGGTGAAATCAGGAGGGAAACGCGGGCGGGTCCAGTGGATGGAGAGGTTGCGGGGCGCAGGGTCAGGCGGCGACCGCGTTCGTGTGGACGATCCGGAGAGTCTTGCCGCTGAGGCGAAGAACCACGAATTCGCCGGGCCGGAGGCGCTCCTGCACCTGGTCGAAATAGGCGTCGGGCTTGGCCGGATCGAGAAAGTGGCGGGTACGGTGCGCGGTTCAGCGGTGGGCGAGGAAGTCGTCGACGCTGAGGCCGGCCTGGCGTGCGATTTGGCGGAGGAGAAAAGGGGGAAGATCGCTGGAACCGTGAACGGGTACGGTGGTGGCTCTGCCGTCAGGGTGTCGGAACCGCTTGTGGGAGCCGCGCTGGCGCACCTCTCGGAAGCCGAGCGCGGTGAGGATCGCGATGACCTCGCGAGGCCTCAGCGTCGGAGTGGGGGGCATGGCCGTCAGACGCGAACGGTGTGGGTGCCGACGAATTCGGTCTCGGGTTGGTGATCCTGGTCCTCGAGCACGAGGGTGACGACCTCGACCAGGTTGTGGTGGAGCTGGTCGAGCGTGTCGGCGTGGGTATGAGCGCCTGGGAGCGCGGGAACGTGGCCGACATATTGTCGGGTGACGGGGCAGCGCTCGATGATGGCGGTGAAGGTGCGCATGGGCGGCGCTCCTGATGGCGAGGATGGGATGCTACTTCGGGCAGCAGGTTGGCGGAAGGGGCAGTCAGGCGGCGATCACGTTCGCGTGGAGGACCCGATGAGTGTCCGGTGGATGCGCTGCGCGTCAACGGGGTGAAGGACCCTTGGGTCCTTGCGGGCGCCACGGGTCCGGACGTGTTTCCATGTTATAGGCCGAGATCGGCGCGGATCTGCGCGTCGGAGACGCGATTGCCAGCCTCGAGGTCGCGAATCGCGTCGTCAACTTCTTGCTGCTCTTCCTCGCTGAAGGGTTCCTCGACGTCGGGAGCGGAGCGGAGCGCGTCAAGGACGGGATCGCGATGGTTGCACAGGGATTGGAGGCAGCGCTCGGCGGCCTGGATTTCCTCCTCGGGCAGCTCGTCGATCAGCTGGTGCAGACGCTGTCTGGGTAGCGGTTCCATGGCGGCCGATCCGTGGGCGGTGTTCATGGGTGCCTCGCTGAGATTAGGATGGAACCGGGAGCCGGTCCAGCGGATGGAGCGGTTGCGGGATGCGGGGTCAGGCGGCGGCCGCATTGGCGTGGAGGATCCGGAGAGTCTTGCCGCTGAGGCGTAGGACCACGAATTCGCCGGGCTGGAGGCGTGCCTGGACCAGGTCGAAATAGGCGTCCGCCTTGCCGGGGTCGAGGAAACGATCGCGGCGGATCAGCTCGGACCGGATCTCGTCGGGTCCGCGGCGGTGCTCGCAGATGTGGAATTGCAGGTAGACCGGCGGCGGCGTGTCGGTGTTGCGGATCGCGTTGACGATGCCGGCGATGGTGCGGCGCGGGCGGTCGATCGTGCGGAAGGTGCGCGGGGCTTCCGGGTCGAACAGGAGGGAGATCCTGAAGGCGTACTGCCGCTCCCTGCTGGCGAGATCGGGGATGCGCTCGAAGCTGCCGGCATGGCGGCCGCGGAGCAGGATGTCGCAGAGATCGGGGCCGTCGGTGGACGGAGCCGGAGGGTGTCCGCCGTGCGCGTGGGTGTCGGAAGGTTAGTCCTCGGACGGACCGGATTGGTCGAGAAGGCTCTGCACGACGTGCCGGAGCGCCGGCAAGTTCTGCTCGGCGTAGTTCCATACGCGGTCGGGCAACACCCGATCGTAGCCGTGGCTGAGGAGGTTACGAAAATCGACGATGCGGCGAAGTTGGGGAATTCGTCCGGCGAGTTCGGGATGGTTGCCGTGAAGGCGGTTGAGCGCTTCTCCGATGATTTCGAACTTCCTTTCGACGGCGGCCTGGGTCCGGCCGTCGCGGACGTAGTCCTACAATGTCATCGCATGGAGGTAGCTGGCGATATCGCTTGCGGCCTGTTCGATGTCGGCCAGGAGAATGCGGGGATCACGACGCATAGACGAGCTCGCGGGATTGCTCGATGGCGGCTCGCAGGTAGGGGTTGCGGATGACGAGCGGTTCGAGCAGATCGACGGGACGGCCGAGCGCGTCGCGCAAGGCATCCCTGAAGTCGAAATACCGGTCGAGGGTGACGGGGGCGCGGCAGGGGTCGAACTCGACGAGAAAATCCGCGTTGCTGGTCTTGGGGTCGAAGTCGGTAGCGCGCGCCGCGGAGCCGAACACCTCGAGCCTTGCAACGCCGTAACGACGGCAGAGGTCGGTCAGTTTTTTCCGCTTGTCGGCGATCGCGGGGTGCATGGTCACGCTCCTGGGATGCAAGCGAGCGGGTCGTTACCGCGCGAAGGTCATGGAAGCGGCCGAGGATGTCCGAGTTGCGGGATCGGGGAAGTCGATGGCGGTGTCGTCCAGAGGCTGCATCGGTAGTTACGTTCGCGGGAGCGGGTCGGCAAGGGACAATATCGCAGGTTCGAGGTCGGTGCGCGGTAGCATGTTGGATGGCCCGGCAGTTTCGGCGATGTCGATGAGAACGCTGCCCGCGATGGCCTGTTGTCGCGTGGCGGCGGCGGATTCCGGCATGGGGTCTTCTGCAGGGGTTTGATCGCGGGTCGGGTCGGCCGGGAGCGGGCCCCCACCCCTCTCGGGGCCGTGGGAGCGCGATCGGGCGGGGTTTTCAGTTCGGGCAGGGCCGGCGCGTTTCAAGTCGCAATAATTGCGACTTGAAACCGGGCGGGGCTCGGGAGGGTGGCGATCTCGGCGTCCCAGAGCGCGCTGCGCACCGGCCGATAGTATCCGCCCCGCACCTCGCCGGTCGGCACACTCTGACCCGTACGGGTTCTCCCGGTTTCCGGCCTCCGCGCCGGGCGCTCACCGCCATCGTGCCACCGTCGGCATGTCCCGGCGCAGGCGCCGCCCAAAGGCGGAGCGGAGCCGTTCGGGGGTCCGCCGGTCGGCGTGAGCGCCTCGATGCACGCGGCGGCGCTCGCCTGGGTCCCGCCGGGGTTCGCGGTATTCGATGCCGGCAGCGTACAGGCGGAAGAGGTTTCCGCCGGCGATGCCGGACCCTCGGCCGACGGGGAAGCCTCCGTGGTGGAGACCGGGGAAACTCCCGCCGATCCGCCGGCCGGCGAGGGCGTCTTGGACCAGCCCGTCACGGGGCCGGCCGATGAACGCCCTGTCGGTCCCGAAAGCACCGGTGAGGAGCCGGGTCCGGACATTGCCGGTCCCGACGGCGTCATGCCGCCCGCGCCGGTGAACAGCCACGACGCGCCGTCCGATCCGATGGCGATCCCGGAGTTCCTCCGCCGCGTCCACTGAGCACACGCCGTCCCTGCCACGCCCCGCCGAGTTCATCCCCCCGGCGGGGCGTTTCCGTTTCCCCAATCCATGGAGCTTCGCCCATGACCGGCCCTGCCGATCCCGCGCCCCGGACAATCCGGGCCCGCATCCACGAGAGCGCCGTCCGGCGCGTCACCCCGCACCTATGCCGCCACCCTCGCGGAGATCTTCGCCGAGCTGCTGCAGAACGCGCGCCGCGCCGGCGCCGCGCGGGTGCGCATTTCGGTCGAGCGTGCCGTCGACGAAGACACCGACCCGCGACCAGGCAACCCCACTTCGTGAGCGTCAGGGATTTCCGTACCGCTCGCGACCCCGTGGTGGCAATGCCGCCGAAGCGCCCTTATATTCCTTCCGCAATGGAGGAAAGATAATGACCGGAGACTTGGCGGGCTTGACCCTGTCGGCCAACGAGGCGGCCTGCGTGACCGGGGTGCCGCTCAAGCAGGTTCACCGCATCATCGACGCGGGTCTGCTGGACGGCGCCGCGAGCGGCGGCAGGCGTTCACGCTCGGTGCGGCGCGACGCATTGCTGGGCCTCAAGCTCGCCTACGAGACCACGGACATGCTGACGCTCGACGGGCGCCGGCGCCTCGTGCGCTATCTGCTCGACCACCCGGATGCGAGCACGGCGCGCGAGCGCGACGTGACCGTCGACCTGCGCACGATGAAGGGTGAGGTGCGTAAGGGTCTTTCCAGGCTCACCAGGGCAAGGAATGCGATCGCGTGCGACGATGCCGTGCTGTCGGGAACGCCGTGTATCAAGGGGGCCCGCATTCCGGTCCACGACCTTGCGGACATGCTTGCCAACGGAGACAGCATCGGGGCGATCCTTGAGGCATTCCCGCAACTGTCCGAGGCGCAGATCGATCTGGCGGTCTTCTATGCCCGCGCCTACCCCCGGCGCGGCCGCCCCCGCAGGGAGCCGTTCTGGCGCGGCGGGAGCCCGATTGCATCGAGCGAGAGCGCCCTCGACGCATTGCTTCCCACCCGGTGAAGTTCCTGATCGACGAATGCCTGAGCCCTGCGCTGGCAATCGTCGCCCGCGGGCGCGGGTTCCCGGAATCGACTCATGTGACCTGGATCGGGATGCGGTCCCGGCAGGACTGGGCCGTGGTTCGGCGCGCGATCGACGACGGGTACGCGCTGGTGACCCAGGACAGGACGGATTTTACGGCACTGCTGGAGCGCGAGCCCGCCCACCCCGGCCTGATCTGCATCACCGTGGCGCACGGCCTCATGAGCCTTCAGGTCCAGCAGACGCTGTTCTCGCACGCGCTGACCCACATCGCGGACCTCGACCTCGCAGACATGTTCATGGGGATTACGCGCACGGCCGACAGGCGTGTCCGAGTGGATCTCTATCCGTCCACACGGACATAGCCGGCCTGTACGGGCACGTTGGTGGAGCGCCGTCATAGCCCGAGATCGCGATCGGCGATCCTGGGCGCGCGGGCCTTTTCCATCCCGTCACCCGATGTCCGATCCCTTTGCCGCGCTGGCGCGCCGCCATCCTCTCGCCGGGCGCTCCGGTCCTTGCCCTTCTCCGTCCCGACCGCCTCCAGCGCCGCGATGCGCTCGCCGGTGACGGCTTCGAGCTGTTCCCTGAGCGCGTCGCGGTCGTCGGTGACGAGCTCGGCGCGGTCGCGCGCGCGGCTGATCTCGACATAGAAGGATTTCTGCGTGGTCAGTTTCGCGTGCCTGGCCTCCATGGCGGCGATGACGTTGTCGACGGTGAGCGCCGCAATCATCGCCGTCCCGTGACAATCCGACGTGTCCAGCATTTGCTGCCCGGCATTCAGCAGCGCCCTCTTCTCGAACTCGATCATGTCGATATGGACCTCAACCAGGCGAAGCACCGCCACCGTTCGCTCGATCTCCGCCCGCGCCCGCGCCCGCGGCGGCAACGGCGCTCCATAGCCCGCCCGCGCGGTCGCGAGCCGTTCGACAAAGTCCGGCTTGCGCGGCGCCAGATCGAAGATGCCGTGCAGCTTCAAGAGCCCCTTGATCCGGTTGTTGAGGCGCGTCCGCTCAGTGACCAGCGTGTCCCTCTCGCGCAGCAGACGTTTATCGTCCTCCCGATCCACATCGGGAACGCGCACCCAGGACATGGCCTCCGAATCGCCTTGGTCCCACGCCTTCAGGGCGCGAACCATCCTCCTCGCGTCGATACGATCGGTCTTTTTCTTCTTGGCGCGTCGGTTCACCCGCAGGCTCGCCGGATCGTTGATGAAGATATCGATCTCCGCGTCACGGCGCTCGATATCGCGGGCCAGCCAGAACCCCTCGTACCCCGCCTCGTACGTCAGCATCACCCGCGGACAGGCGTCGAGCTCCCTGGCCACCCGCTCCCGCACCGACCCGATGAGTTCCGGGCGTGTCAGCAGCGGCCAATGTGTGGATGCTGACGCTGCCCGCCGAAGCGTCCGGGCAATGCACGCCTACAATCCACGATTTGAGGCTGATCTCCACCCCAACGTAAATCGTGCTGTGGCTTGCGCCTGTCAGCGCGGTAGTGTTTGGACCATCTGGCATCCATCTGCTCCGTTGTTGACGATTTCGCTCGGAGAGAAGGTGCTGGCCTTCTCTCCGAGTTTTTCTAGATGCCAGACTCGATTCGATGCCACCGTGCTCATGGTATCTGTAGATCGGCGCGATCGGGCGGGCCATGTGCCGGCAGTGCGTCAGGTCGCGCGTGGTGAAGCCGCCCCAGCCCCACTGGATCTTCAACTCGTCGGAGCCGTTCTCCGCGTCGGCCCGGTCGCGGTAGAGCTGGGCCAGCGAGCGCACCTCCAGATCGACCGAGGTCGCGAGCACAGCGAACTCCCACACCCCGGTGCCGGGCCCTGGCTCGGCCCAGAACAGGTCGCCCTGGCCGTCATCGTGGCGCGTCAGCGCCGGCGTGCCGCGAAGCCCCGTACCTTGTCGCGGTTCCAGACATGGTTGCGCTGAAACTCGGGCAACGCGATGTGCCCACTGTCGATATGATCGAGTAGCGTCGAGGCGACGCGCGCCCAGATTGGCGTCCAGTGCGGCTTCTGAACTGCAACCCCGGTAGGGGACGAATCGAAGCCCCGAGGATACCGGAACCGCCGTCCGCGCCGCGTTCGTTCATCGCGGTGCGAACGCCTAGGGACGTTGCTCATCCCTCCGGTGCTTCTGCAGGTTCTTTCCGAATCCCTGCGAGATCCGGTCGAAGATGATCGCGAGCACGACGATCGCGAGGCCGTTCATCAGGCCGAGCGCGAGATACTGGTTGGAGATCGCCCGCAGCACCGGGACGCCGAGGCCCTTGACCCCGATCATGGACGCGATGACGACCATGGCGAGCGACATCATGATCGTCTGGTTCACCCCGGCGAAGATGTTGGGAAGGGCAAGCGGGATCTGGACGCCGAAGAGCTTCTGCGAATAGCTGGCGCCGAAGGCGTCGGCGGCTTCCAGCACCTCCTTGTCGACCAGGCGGATGCCGAGATTGGTCAGGCGCACGATCGGCGGCAGGGCGTAGATGCAGACCGCGATCAGCCCCGGGACCTTGCCGATGCCTAGCAGCATGACGACCGGGATCAGGTAGACAAAGCTCGGGATCGTCTGCATCACGTCGAGCAGCGGGGTGATCGCCGCCTGGACCCGGTCGGAGCGCGCCATCGCAATGCCGATCGGAATGCCTACCGCGATGCAGATCAGCGTGGCGACCGAGATGATGGCGAGCGTCGCCATGGTGTCCTGCCACATGCCCAGATAGCCGATCGCGAGAAACGCGGCGACCGTTCCGCCGACCACCAGCCAGTTCCGCGCGCCGAGCCAGGCGAAGACCGCGACGACCAGAATGACCAGAGGCCACGGGCTGGTTTGCAGCAGCCTCTCCAACGAGACGAGGAATTGCAGCAGCGGGTCGAAGAAATTTTCCAGCGCTTCTCCGTGGGTGCGGGAGAAGTCGCGAAAGCCACGGTCTATGGCCTTCTTGAGGTCGCGCAGCTCCTGATCCCCAAGGGTGGGGAACTCGTCGAAGAGATCCACTGCTACAAGTCCTGGCGCGGCACGGGCGGGTCCACCGGTCGTCTGCTACAGGTGGACCCGCGAGACCGCCATCGGCTCGGAGCTACAGCGAGGCCTTCACCTTCGCCGCGGCATCCGCCGAAACCCACTTGGTCCAGATGCCCTCGTTCTTGCGCAGGAACTCGACCGCCGCGTCCTCGCCGCTCGCCTGGTTGGCCTGCATGTAGGCCAGCATGCCGTTCATGATGTCACCGGGGAAAACGCGCTTCTTCAGGTAATCGAGCGCGACCCCGCCGCTCTTCATGAACTTGTCGCTGACCACGGTATGCACCTCGGACTTGGTCCAGGCCGACGGCTTCGGGTCCGCGCAATCCTGTTCCGCCTTGACGATGCAGCCGTCCCAATGCTCGCTGCCGACGAACGGCACTCCGAACGGCACTTTCACGATGCCGAGCTTGCCGACGAGCGCGGTCGGCGACCAGTAATAGCCGAACCAGTTCTGGCCCCGCTCCACCGCCTTGGCCATGGAGCCGTCGAGACCCGCGGCGGAACCGGGATCGACCAGCACCCAGCCCTTCTCCTTCATCTTGAAGGCGCGGAACAGGTTGGCGTTGGTCAACTGGCAGCCCCAGCCGGCCGGGCAGCCGATGAACGCCCCCTTCGACTTGTCTTCCTGGTAGGGAAACAGGTCGGGACGCTTGAGAATGTCGAGGACCGTCTTCAGCTCGGGGTGTTTCTTGGCCGTATGCGGCGGGATCCACCAGCCCTCGCCGAGTCCGGTGATCGGCCCGTCATTCACCGAATGCAGCCGCCCCTCCTTCGTCGCCATGCCGAGGGGGTTGCGGACCGCGTTGATCCAGAGCTCGGGCGCGACGTCGGGCTGGCCCTTTTCGTTCATCGACGTGAAGGTCGGCATGGTGTCGCCCGGGACCAGCGAGGCCTCGCAGCCGTAGCCCTTCTCCAGGACGATCTTGTCCACATTGGCCATCAGCTCCGCCGATGCCCAGTTCATGCTCGCAATCACCACCGACCCGCACTTGGCCAGCGCGGCATGGGGCGCCGTCAAGAGAACGGCGGCGGCTGCCAGCACCGTCAGGACGCGTTTCATTTCATCCTCCTCGTTTCGAGCGCGACAGCCTCAAGCATAAGGGCCGGGCCGCGCAAGTCACCCACATCGACCGCCCGCCTCGGGCTGGCGGTTTCCGATAGGAGACGGCTGCGGGCCGGGATGCCAAAGGGGCTTGACCGCCGCGAACGGGGACGGGTAGGCACGACGGAGCGAAAGCGGCAGGGAGGTGGGGATGGTGACGGATCCCAACGCCAAGATCCGGATCAGGAGTTTGTTCAAGATCTTCGGCCCGAACGCCGCGGCCATGACCGATCGCGTCCGTGAGGGCATGTCGAAGGACGAACTGCTCGAACGCCACGGACATGTGCTGGCACTGAAGAATATCGACCTGGACATCCCCGACCGGCAGGTTCAGGTGATCATGGGATTGTCCGGGTCGGGCAAGTCGACGCTGGTTCGTCATGTCAACCGGCTCATCGAACCGACCTCGGGAGAGGTGATTGTCGACGGAGACGACGTTCTTGCCATGAGCCCGGACGAACTGCGGGATTTCCGGCGTTTCGGCGTCTCCATGGTCTTCCAGCGGTTTTCGCTCTTGCCCCATCGCACGGTCGCCGAGAATGTCGCCTACGGGCTCCGCATCCAGGGGGTGGACCGAAACGACGAGGCCGACCGCACCGGGCGCTGGATCGAGCGCGTTGGGCTCGCGGGCTACGAGGACTACTACACGACGCAGCTCTCCGGCGGCATGCAGCAGAGGGTCGGCCTCGCGCGGGCGCTCGCCACGGACGCCGGGATCCTTCTGATGGACGAGGCGTTCAGCGCGCTCGATCCACTCATTCGCGGGGACATGCGGGAGCTCCTGCGGGAGCTCCAGCGCGAGCTGAAGAAGACCGTCGTGTTCGTGACCCACGATCTCGAGGAGGCGATCGAAATCGGCGACCGGATCGCGATCCTGCGCGATGGCGAGACGATCCAGAACGGCGCTCCCCAGGAGATCGTGCTTCACCCGGCAGGTGCCTACATCACGGAATTCACCCGCAAGATCGACCGCGGCCGGGTACTGCGCGTCGGAACCGTCATGGAAGCCGCCCGGCCCGGCCTCGATGGGCCGCCGGTCTGTCCGGCCGAAACGCTTCTTTCCGATGCCCTGTCGATCGTGATGACGGCGCCCAACGAAGAAGTGCCGGTGGTCGACGAACGGGGAAACATCGTCGGCGCGATGTCCACCGTCCGGCTGATGGTCGCACTCGGCGGCGGCCGCCATCTCGGTGCCGACTGACGAAGAGCCCGGCGCTCCAAGGCAAACCCCGAATCTGATTTCCCGCCACCGGGCATTTTGTAGCAACCCCGACGCGCCGCGGCGGTTGTCCCCATGCGCCGTATTGGCGATGACGAACCGCAGTTCCGGCGGTCTGTAACCGTTGCGCCGAACCGGGCCCGGAATTGCGGAATGTCGTGGCGGATGCGCGGCCTGACGCCCCGCCGGGCAGCGTGGCCGACGCGCTCAGGATAGGCAGGGCCTCGCATGCGTGAAAATACGCTATGCTGCGGGGCCGGCGGAAACGGAGGACGACCATGGACGCCGCTCTGCTGCTTCTGCTCGCCGCCTTGGCGGCCTGGACCATCGCCGCGTTCCTGCTCGGCCGCTGGGTCGAGCGTCGGCGTCATCGCGAGGCGGGCGCCACGGAGCCGCCAACCGAGCGGCAACTCGCCTTCATCGCCGACTTGGCCGACGAGTTCGAAACCACCGTGCCTTCGCCGCGGACCCGGGCGGAGGCGGCGACGATGATCGACGACCTCCTGAAGGAGAGACGCCGGCGGGGCGGGCAGGAATGAGGGCCGACCCAAACGACCCGATGCGTCCGCCATGGACGTGGTGGGCGGTCCGTATGCCCCCAATCTTGTTCACGGCCCTGCTCGCCGCCTCCCTGCTGGCATTGGCGACCGGTCTCGGGGCGTTCTACATCGCGGACTGGCTCCCGGTGACGGGCTGAACGCCATGCACTCGAGGACCGCCCTCGAGCCCCGTGTCCGCCCGTTTCTGGTGACCCTGGCCTTCGCGCTCGGCCTCGGCGCGACCGCGGGCGCTGCGGGGGACTACCGCGCGGAGATACTGGAGCAGGTGATCCGGCCGTGCTTCGAGCATCTGGCGCGCCGGCATGGCGGGGAAGGCCTTGCCCCGGAGGCGGTGGCGGAAGCCATGATCGCCCGGTATTCGAAGGATCTGGCCGCGTTAGTCGAGTCCATCAACGGGCAGCTGGAGAGCGATCCGACCGCCGTGGCTCGGCGCCAGATTTACAGGATCGCTCTCAGAACCTGCATCCGCCAGGGTGCGGCGACCTCCGGAATGGAATAGCCGGCCGGTGCCATGTCGAAAATCCGGCGTACCGTAATCCTCGATCCTGCCGCGGAGATCGAATATCGGCGCCTGACGGGCGAGGTTCCCGACTTCGAGGAAGCCTACGAAGACCTGATGCTCGTTCTCTGCGAAAAGCCCCGGAGAGGCTGGCCCCTCAGCGGCGGCCGCTGGGGCTACTCGCTGGCCAGAGAGGGCAAGCCCCGGGTCAGGGTGCGCTACACCTTCACCGAGACCGGGATCCGGGTGCGCGACGTCCAGGCGACGCCGGCCGGCCACCTGCCTTCGGCCATGACCTGACCAAGCAATCCGACAGGGAGACGAAATCATGAAGCCGGTCACGATCCTTCTGGGTATCGCCCTGGCGCTCGGCGCGGGGGCCTGCTCGAGTGGCGGCGACTCCTCTCTGGCAGAGGACGAGGGCGGGATCCGATACACCAGGAACTCGTCGTTCGAGAGCGCGAATCTGCGGGTGTTCCTGACGCTGCCGGGCGGCATCGACCGGTTCGTCGACGAGACCGACGATGGCATGTTTCGAGGGGCGCCGGCCGCGCCGATCCCCGGCCATGTGGCGGAGGAGTGGGACTTCGTCAAGGAGACCGCCGACGACACGTCGGTGGCGCACGCCCTGGTGAGCTATGACGAGAACGACCCGGCCGACTACCTGATGATGGGCTGGTGGCTGGAGTTCCCCGGCCAGCGCTACCGCGATCGGACGCTGGAGGGCTCCGTCCCGGCCGCCATCGTGGACGGCCCGGAGATCTACCCGTCGGCGCCGCGCGAGTTGCCGATCGAGGGGCGGGCGACTTACACCGGACGGGCCGGCGGGCTGTTCACCTACTTTCCGAATTGGGGAGCGGAGGATCCCGCCTACCTGCTCTACCAATATGAAGGGCCGGTCGCGGTCACCGCGGACTTCGCCGCGGCCACGCTCAGCGGCTGCATCGGCTGCGACGGCGACATCGCCACCAGGCGCGCGATCCTTGAGGACTCCCGCGACGATGTGCAGTGGTCGATTGCGGAATTCATTTCCGGCTACGAGTTGCACCTGGGCGCCGCTCCGCTCGACCCCAACGGCACCTTCCAGAGCGCCGACGTGACGGTGCGGCACTCCGAAAGGACCGTCACCCGTTCGGAGGGAGCCTGGGGCGGCGCGGTTTCCAGGATTCCCGACCGGGCCGGCAATCCCCGCCTGGTGGCAGGCCTCAACAAGATCGAATTCGGGGAGGACGACGGAAGTTCGGGGACTTTCCACGGGAGTTTCGTCGCCGTGAGCCGGGAATTCAGGGCGTCGGGGCGGCGCTGAAAGGCGATCGCGCTTTCCTGGCCTCCCGAGTCCCCGACCTTGACCCAGGCGCTCACGCGGTCGCGCCCGGCGAAATTGCGGCCATTGGGTGCGCGCCTCGGGTTTCCGCGCTACGCTGTGTGGTCCGGCCCACATTTCGGGGGGACCGCGGGGCGGTCCCGGCACACCAGGCAGCCATCCCCAGGCCGGGCGTCCGATGGACCGCCTGGAGCTGGACCGCTTCTGGGGTCCGCGCCTGCCGCCGAGCCGGCAGGGCACGCGGTGGCTGGACATCCTGAAGATCCTCGCCCGTTACCGGCTGATCGATCCGGGCAGCGAGTGGCGTCTTCATCGCCACTGGTACGAGCACAGCGCGCTGCGCGATCTCCTTGGCAGGGACCGGGCGATCGCCAACGACACGCTGTATCGCTGCCTCGACAAGCTGCTGGCGCACAAGCAGGCGTTCTTCTCGTTCCTGCGCGCCCGTTGTCGGGAGCCTTGAACCGTCCTCTTCTGAGGCTCGGCGGCGTTGTCTCCATCATGGTCTCCAGCTTCTCGGTTGGATCGGCGCGCAAATAGATCTCCGTACTGCGCAGGCCTGTCCGAGCCAAAGGGAGACCTTTCGGATACCAACGCGTTCGTCGAAACCTCCTCTTCCGGTTCCGTCAGGGACACGGAGCCGGTCGCTGCCAGGAAATGGACGAAGCGTCGGACCCGATTGACATACTTCCTCGAAAGGCGACCGCAACGGCGATTGCCTCGGCACCGGCAGCGATGGTCGGCGAAATCGGCAACAACCCGCGCATCAACTGGGTCCAAGGCGATATCGGAACGATCCAGCCAAACGGCAAAATGGCGAGCGGAGGCGCGATAGCCGTCCACGGTGAAATCGGCGTGGCCGAGGCCGTACAGATGGGTGGCAAAGGCCTCGATGAAGGGCGCGAGATCACCCGGTTCCATGAAATGGCGCCGGCTCCGTCGGTCCAAAGCTGGATGTGGCATGACTATCCTCCCGTGCTGTCCATGCATCCAGGGGAGGACTGTAGTTATGCAGAGCTTCTCAGGCATGGAGAGGCCCTAACCCAAGTTTAACGTTTTGGTGGCCGATTTTGTCGAGATTGGCCGGCGCGGTGTCATCAAGCCGTTGATATTGCTGGATTGAGGTTTCCGGGGGCGCAATGTAGTGCCATAATATTTTCGCTTGGGGATTTCGAGACCTTGCGCCCGCTCCTATGCTGTGCGCCATGTTCATTCGCCGCACCAGGACCGGAACCGGCGAGCGCGGCGAGGTCTATTATTCCCATCGCCTTGTTCGCTCGGAGCGCGACGGCGGGAAGATCCGCCAGCGCACCCTGCTCAACCTGGGGAGCGACTTCCCTGTCGAGCGGCGGCACTGGGCGGTGCTGTGCAGCCGGATCCAGCAGCAGCTCGACCGCCAGGCCGAGCTGGTTCCGCTGTCCTGTCCGGAGGAGGTCGAGCGGCACGCCCAGCGCATCGCCGCGCAATTGCTCAACAGCGCGCCGTCCGGCGGGACCGGGCGCCCTGACCTGCAGACGGTGGATGTCGGCTCCCTGGAGCTGATCCGCCCGCGTTCGGTCGGCGTCGAGCATGTCGGGCTGTGGGCCATGGAGCGGCTCGGCCTGGAGGCTTTGCTGGAGCGCCTGGGCTTCAACGGCACGCAGCGCGCGCTCGCCATGGCCACCGTGATCGCCCGCATGGCGGCGCCGGGCTCGGAGCGCGCCTCCTGGCGCTGGCTGTGCGAGCGTTCGGCGCTCGGCGAGTTGCTGGGGGTGGACTTCGAGCGCATGAGCATGATGCGCCTGTACCGCGCCTCCGACGCCCTGATGGCGCAGCGCGCGGCGATCGAGGCGCATCTGTTCGATCGGGCGACGGATCTGTTCGGCCTGCGCCGCACGGTGACGCTGTACGACCTGACCAACACCTTCTTCGAGGGCGCGGCGGCGGCCCAGGCCAAGGCCGAACGCGGCCATTCCAAGGAGAAGCGCTCGGATTGCCCGCTCTTGACCCTGGGGCTGGTGCTCGACGGCTCGGGCTTCGTGCGCCGCTCCGAGGTGTTCTCGGGCGCGGTCAACGAAGACAGGACCCTGGCGTCGATGCTCGGCGCCCTGGGCGCGCCGGCGGACGCGCTGGTGGTGATGGACGCGGGGATCGCCACCGAGGCCAACATCGCCTGGCTGCGCGCGAACGGCTACCGCTATCTGGCGGTCAGCCGGGAACGCACCCGCCGCTTCGATCCCGAGCTGGCGCTGGCCATCGAGACCCGGTCGCGCCAGACGGTCCATGTCCACAAGGCGGTCGACGCCGAAGCTGGAGAGGCGCGGCTCTACTGCTACTCCGAGGCGCGGGCGAAGAAGGAACAGGGCATCGCAAACCGCTTCGCCGCGCGCTTCGAGGGCGAGATGCAGAAGCTCCACGACGGCCTCAAGCGGCCGCGCACCCGCAAGCGGCTCGACCGTGTCTGGCAGCGGATCGGCCGGATCAGGGAGAAGAGCCGCGGCGCCGCGGCCCACTACGACATCGACGTCATCGCCGACGAAAGCGGCGAGAAGGCCCGGGCCGTCACATGGGAGCGCCGCCCGCTCGCCGGCACCATGGCCACCCATCCCGGCGTCTACTGCCTGCGCACCAACGTCGAGGACTGGGACGAGGAGGCGCTGTGGCGGACCTATACCTCGCTCACCGATGTGGAGGCGGTGTTCCGATCGCTCAAGTCGGAACTCGGCCTGCGCCCCATCTTCCACCAGACCCAGAGGCGCTCCGACGGCCACCTGTTCATCACCGTGATCGCCTACCAGATGGTGCAGACCATCCGCCGGCGCCTCGCCCAGCAGGGCGAATACGCCAGCTGGGCCAGCCTGCGAGCCAGCCGCGGACGCGGTCCCGAACCGCGCCGTGGGCGACATCGAGCGCGCGACGCGCGTGAACCGGCCCGAGCGCCTCGTGCACCGGGTTGGATTGTGCCGCGCCCGACGCGGACGCCGGCTGCAGGGGCACGGGCGGGCAGCGAAACTCCGCACCGTCCCAGTACGCGTTGTCGTGAATCCGGACGGAGGCGAACAGCGGGTCATTCGTCGCGTCGTCGTCGGTGTCCGCGTCCTTGCGGAAACTGACATCGATGCACAGCGTGTCATCGACCGTGTCGCCGAAGAGGACCCGATAGCGGTACGTGAAGGTTCTGCCGAGCGGAGGATCGCTGCCGCGATGGACGTATCCCAGCATGCGTTCGTCCGGGTCCGAATTGAAAGTCAGCGGCAGGCTGACATCGAGCCGGTAGACCGGAGCACCGCCTGATGCTCCCGCTTCAGGCATCGCTTCTGGCAGTTCGTAAACCTCCTGTGGGTCCGCATCATTATCGCGGTTCAAAGATTGATCTTCTTGCAGAAGGCTCCGTGTCGTGAACCGCCACTTTGCGCGACCGGGTTCGACGATGAGCGCGACGCTCCGCGCGAGCGTGGCGGGAGGCGTGGCGCTGTCGGTTACCGAGTAGGTGCAGTCCGGACTGGGAAAGGGTTCCGTTGGGGTGCCGGACAGAACCCGGGTCAGCCGACCGAAGCCCAGACCGGGAGGAAGCGAGCTGACAGGGTTGGGGGCGCCGGTGGGAGGGGGATTCGGGCACTGAAGTTCATACGTGTACGGCTCCACTCCTCCGGTTGCTTCCCGGAACGTTACCCTGGCGCGCTCGTTCACCCTGAGGCGGATGACGTTGCCCGGCACGACGGACGCGGGAAGCATCAGCGTACCCGTTACGGGGCCTGCAACCTCGACCTCCACGGCCTGGGAGACCGTGGAGGCGGGCACCGAGTTGTCGGTTACCGAGTAGGTGCACGAATCGCGAAACCGCTCACGCGGCGTTCCGGCGAACCGGCGGGTCGCGGGCGCGAAACTCATCCCGGAGGGCAATGACCCTCCGGCGCAGGTCAGGGAATAGGTAAAGGGCTGGACGCCGCCGGTGGCAGCCGGAAGCGGCGCGCTGTGGAACATCCCGACGGAAAGCTCGATCTTGTCCGGTTGTTCAAGCGTGAGCCGCCCCGTCGCAGGGCTCGTTACCTCGATCCGCAGCCCATGGGTCACGCTTCGTGCACGCCGAAAACCCGGATCGGACTCGGTGATCCGGTAAACGCAGAAGAAGGTCCCGCTGGCGGCCGCGGGGGCCGTGCCCGCGAGGATGCGCTGGTCCGGGAAGAGGGTCACCCAGTCGGGACAGTTCGGGTCCTCGCCCTCGTCGCGAAGGAGTCTCGATTCGTAGGGAGGAATCCCGCCGGAGATACGAAAGGGAAGCCTGTATTCACGAGGCTCGCCCGGCGGAAAATTCAGTGTGTGCGTCTCGTGTTCACCCCCCCCCCGAAGGATCGACCGAAAGGTGGCCCCCGCCGCCGCAGGCGGCGAGCGTCAGAACCAAACAAGCGTGGACGGCGACTCTGATTTGCTTCATCGGGAAGAACCGGAATCATGGGAGAATGTGGAACGGGGAAGGAGCGGCATCCGCTTGCATCGCCCCACAGCGGAGCATTGATATTCCAACTCCGATTGGCGAGTAAAGCCCGGCAAGCATGGTCAGGGGCTACTGCCGCGCCGGCAACCCGGCCGCGACGACCCGGACATGGACGATCTGTTCTCCGGCGGGGTCTGATCGTCTGCGGCCCGACGCGGTCCGATCCCCGGGGACGGGTGCGGTTGCCGGACGAGGCACGATACCGGCGACGGCGGGTTGGCATTTCGTCGGCAGGCCGAGCAGGCGCTCCGGTTCATCCTCCCGCGGTTCGGGGCCTGCAAACGCCGGGGCGCGCTCGGTTTCGCTTCGAACCGTTCCCGCGGTTCTCTCTCCTGGATCGAGCGGGTAAAAGACAACGGAACCGGCTTCGCCCCTTTCCCGATATCGATCGGGGCGGTCCCGAGGACGGCGGTGCGGAGACATTGTCTGGAGCCGAAAGCATGATGGACGAACCCGCCGGGCGCGCCGTTTTCTCCGGGGCGGGATGGGCCGGACCGCAACCATGACCGGCGCCGCGACGGATGACGGTCTCGCGATCACGCTGGGGGTGGAAGAGGAGTTCTTTCTCGTCGACCCCGAGACCCGCGATCTGCTTCCCGACCCGGACCCCGCCATCTTCGAGGCGTTCGAGGCGGCGAGCGGGCCGCACAAGGTGGTGCGCGAGTTGCTGCGCGCCCAGGTCGAGACCAACACCAGGGTGTGCGGATCGATCGCGGAATTGCGCGAGGCGCTGCGGGAGACCCGGGCCATCGTGGTCCACGGGACGGACCGGCACGGGGCGGCGGCGATGGCCGCCTCCACCCATCCCTTCGCGTCCTGGCAGGCGCAGGCGCCCACCCCGAGGGAGCGCTACGAGAGTTTCACGGCGCGGTTCCAGGACATCGTTCGGCGGTTCCTGGTCGGCGGCATGCACATCCACGCCGGCTTCGGCGATGCGGATACGCGCATTCGCGTGATGACGGCGATGCGGCGCTACCTGCCGGCGCTGCATGCGCTGTCCACCACCTCGCCGTTCAGCGACGGCCGCGAGACCGGGTTCAAGTCGTGGCGGCTGACCCTGGTGGGCGGGCTCCCGCGCAGCGGCATGCCGGGTCCGCTGGGGTCGTGGGCGGAGTACGACGCGCTGGTCGCGGAATACCGGCGCATGAAGTTCATCGACGACGGCAGCGAGCTGTGGTGGGACATCCGTCCCTCGCACGCCTACCCGACGGTGGAGATGCGGATCTGCGACATCTGCACCCGGCTCGAGGACGCGGTGTGCATCGCGGCGCTGTACGCGTCGCTGGTGCGGATGCTGATGCGCCGGGACCGGGAAGGCACGCTGCCGCCGGAGCCGCTCACCGAGATGATCTCGGAGAACCGCTGGGTCGCGCAGCGCTACGGGGTGTTTGCGTTTTTCGGGGATGCGGAGTGCGAGGATGGCAGGATCGACATCGACGACTATCTGGCCGCGCTGGTCGAGGAGCTTGCGCCGGATGCCCGCGCGCTGGGCTGCGAGGCGGAGACGCGCCGCGCGGTGTCGATCGTGCGCGAGGGCGCGGGCGCGGACCGGCAGATCGATCTCTTCCGGCTGCGCCGCCTTGAAGGGGACAGCGATGCCGATGCGCTCCGTCGCGTGGTCGACAGCGTTCTCGCCGAGACCCGGGAGGGAATCGGGGAAAACCCCCGGTGACATGGTTGCAGTCGGAGCCCAAACGCGTCGGCCCGGACGGCTGGTGCGCGTCGATGCGGTCTGCGGCGCGGTGGGCCATCCTTCGGCAAGCCTCGTCCGTTCACCCGCCGGCGGTCCGGGACACCTCACCACGCCGGCATCGCGGACGAACGGGACGCTGCAGCGACATCTGCGGTACGCTACGGCGACTTGCAACGCAGACGGCCACGGGCACCCGGGCAAATGCATGGAAACGGACGCGCGATGTGGGATTTCCGGCGGATGACGCGGCCGGCCCGACGCTTGCGGCGGTGGCTGACCGGGACACTGGCGTTCGCCGCGCTGCTTGTGGGGCCAACCTCGACGGAATGGCACGCGCATGCCGAACTGGCGAGGGCGCCGACCGGCGGGACGGCGCCGCTTTGGGAGGTGGGCATCGCCGGCGGCGGGGTGTACGGCGCCGACTATCCGGCCGCGGACGAGCGATCGGTACGGGGACACGGGCATCCATACGTCATCTATCGGGGCGACATCTTCCGGCTGGGCGACGACGGCCCCGGCCGAGGCCGGATCGTGGACGAGGGCTTGCTCGAGTTCGACATCGGCATCGACGCCTCGTTCGATGTCGACTCCGGCGGCAACCGGGCGCGCCGCGGCATGCCGGATCTGGGCTATCTCTTCGAAATCAGCCCTCAGGCGCTGTTCGATCTGGGGACGCTCGGCGGCGGCGGGGTGACGTTCGGAATACCGGTCCGGGCGGTCTTCTCCACCGATTTCAGCCGGATCGAGTATCGCGGCCTCATCGTCGATCCCGAACTGACCTACCGGCGCGGGGGGCTCTTCGGAACGGCGCTCGGCGCCTCGGCCTCGCTTGCCGTCGCCTTCGCCGGGGAGCGCCTGCAGGACTATTTCTACCAGGTCGACCCGGCGTTCCGGACCGCCGGGCGTCCCGCCCACGACGCCTCGGGGGGATATCTCGGCACCGATCTGGCGGTCGGGTTCGTCTGGCCGGCGGCGGATCGCCTGAACGTCGTCGCGGAGGGCCATCTTTCGTTCCACGGCGGTGCCGCCAACGCCGACAGCCCGCTGTTTCGCGACCGTCTCAACTGGGCGGTCGGGTTGGGGCTGAGGTGGTCGCTCTACGAGAGCGACACCCGCGTTCCGTGGAGGAGATGAACGGCGCTCGCGGTGCCGGGCGCCGCCTGGAAACCGGGACGCGGCGCCGACGGCGTTCCCGGGAAGCGATCCGCGCCCGTTCGGAAGCGCGCACGACGGTCGCGACGGTCCGCGATCCGACGTCCTTGTCGGCCCTGGCCGGTCTCGAATAGATTGGGCCCGCGACGATGCCCCGGCGTCAACCGCGGGGGCCGGGCGGGCAGCGTCGGAACACCGGGAGATGGACAGGATGGAAGTAACGACGGAACGGGATGGAGGGGTGCTGACCGTCCGGGTCGAGGGACGGATCGACGGTGGTCGGGTTCGAGGAGGCGATCAGGACGGCGATGGAGGACAGCGGCCGCGCGGTGCTGATCGACTGCGAGGAGTTGCGCTTCATCAGCAGCGCGGGCCTTCGCGCGGTGCTGATGACCGCCAAGATGCTGATGAACCGGAACGCCCGGTTCGCGCTGTGTTCGCTGTCCGAACCGATCCGCGATGTCTTCCGGATCAGCGGCTTCGACAAGGTCGTCGCGATCCACCCATCCCGGACCGAGGCGCTAACCGCGTTCGATTCCTGAGCCGGCGCATACGCGGTCGGTTGCGCCATGACGAGCTGCCGGCCCGGAACCGAGGGCATCGGCGACGCTCCGATCCCGCGGATGAACGCATGGCCCGGCGTGCGTTTGCCATGCTAATTTTTCGGCATGCGATGCGGAGATTCGCTCTCGCGTGCCCAGGCTGGCGGGCCCGGACGCATCGTCCGGTCGGCTGCGCCGGTCGCGGCTACGGTTTTCTGTCTTGCGGTGTTGTGCCTTTCGCCGTGGTCCTCCGCCGCGATGGAGACGTCGGCGAAGCAGGCCTGGATCGAGGACCTGGAGACCGGGGCGGTGCTGCTGGAGAAGGGCGGCACGACGCCGGTCCCGCCCGCGTCGCTGAGCAAGCTGATGACGCTCTACATGGTCTTCGAGCGTCTCAAGCGGGGCAAGCTCTCGCTCGACGACGAGTTCGTCGTCAGCCGCAAGGCGTGGCGCAAGGGCGGCTCGAAGATGTTCGTCCGGGTCGGCCGGAAGGTGCGCCTTGAGGATCTGGTGCGCGGCATCGTGGTGTCCTCGGGCAACGACGCCTGCATCGTGGTGGCCGAGGGGCTGTCTGGCTCGGAAGCGGCGTTCGCCGATGCGATGAACCGCGGGGCGCGCGAGATCGGGCTCACCGGCAGCCATTTCGTCAACGCGACCGGCTGGCCGGATGAGGGCCATGTCATGACCCCGCGCGACATCGCGCTTCTGTCGCGGCGCCTGATCGAGGACTTCCCGGAATACTACCCGTACTTCGCCGAGAAGAGTTTCCGCCACGACAGGATCAGGCAGCGGAACCGCAACCCGCTGCTCTACCGCGACACCGGGGCGGACGGGTTGAAGACCGGCTACACGAGGGCGTCCGGGTACGGGCTGGCGGCGTCGGCGGTACGCGGCGGCCGGCGGGTGACGATGGTGCTGACCGGCCTTGCCAGCGCCCGGGAACGGACGTCGGAGGCGCGCCGTCTGCTGGACTGGGCCTACGCGGCGTTCCGGAACTACACGCTGTTCGAGAGCGGCGCGGCGGTGGAGACGGCCGATGTCTGGCTGGGCGAGGAGGCGACCGTTCCGCTGGTTGCGGAGCGCGACATCCGGATCACGCTGCCGCGCGCTTCGCGCGCGGGGCTCAAGGTGAAGGCGGTCTACGAGGGTCCGGTTCCGGCGCCGATCGTCCGGGGGTCGAGGATCGCGAGCCTGGTGATCGCCGCACCCGGCTTCGAGACCGTCGAAGTGCCGCTGGTCGCCGGCGCGGACGTCGCCCGGGTGGGCATGTTCGGCCGTCTGGGCGCGGCGATCTCCTACATGCTGTGGGGCGCGGAGCGGTAAGGGCGGCACATCGGACGCGGAGAGCACGAGGCGATGGCGATCGAAGTGCAAGATTTTCGTTTTGATTTTCCAGGCTCGACCGCGGGTTTGTCGATGCCGGTCCAAGCCCGCGCGAATCCGCCGATTTGGGCGAGCCGGTTCGAGCCCGGCCGGGACAGGGGCATGCGGCCCGGTGTCTCAGACGATCGAATGGAAGCGTCCGGACGAGCCGAACCGAATTACGCCCGCGTCGGTTTTTCCTCCCGCGCGGGCGTTCTCGGTCCGGCCGGCAGCGGAGAAACGACGCGATGACATTATCGAGGGACGGATCGTACAGCCTTCTGAGGCTGGCCATGATCGTGCCGGTCGCGGGGTTCCTGATCTACGACCTCGTTGTGGACGCGTTCGTGAAGGAGGAGGTGGCCTCGACGCATTTCGTCGTCGAGGCGGTGGTATTCGTGGCGGTGCTGGCGATCCTCGCGACCGGGCTGAGGGACCTCGCCGACCTGCGCGGGGTCAAGGAAGGCACGGCCCGCCTGCAGGCCACGTCGGTGTATGGCAAGGCGGGCGTGCACGGGCGCGCGGAGTTCGTCGCCGAGATCGTCCAGGAACTGCTGACGCCGATCAGGGAGGATCCCGAGATCGACGAAGCGGCATCCGGGCGGGAGAGTTCCGGTTCGACGGGGCGGGCGTGACCGGCGCGCGCTATCGGCGCAGCGCGCCGAACACGCCGCGCAGCGCGTTCCGCTCGAAATGGCCGGCGGCGGCCCGGTGGCGGTCGTCGTGGAACGCGCCTTCGATGGCGCCGGCGGAATCGCGGTGACGGAACGCGCCGTCGACCAAGGCGAGACCGCGCCACGCGATGTCGCCATGGCCCCGGGTGAGGTTGGTGAAATCCACGTCGATCGCCGCGCCGCCGAAATCGACCGTCAGCCTGGCATCGCCCCTGACCGGGGGCGCGTCCGGATCGACCTCGAACGCGAGCACGTCGCCCTCCCACACCGCGGAGCCCCGGAGCGGGTTGGTCCCGGACGGTGTGCCGGCGATCGCCGGGAAGAAATATGGCCCGATCCTGAACATGCCGGCCGCGAACAGCAGGGATTGCCCGGGGTCGTCGTGCCGGATCGCCCAGATGCCCCAGCCGTCGTGGGAATAGAGGGACGCCGCGGCCGCCGATCCATCGGCTCCGCGCGGCTTCCGGTCGTCGTCGTCGCGGTAGCCGGAACGGTACCCGTAGCGGTCGTCGTCGTACCGGTCGTCGTCCCGATAACCGGAGCGATACTCGTACCGGTCGTCATCGTCGAGGTCATCGTAGCGATCGCCGGAGCGGTATTCGTACCGATCGTCGTCGTACCGATACTCGTATCGGTCGTCGTCATCCCAATAACCGGACCGGTATTCGTGGCGGTCGTCATCGTCGGCGCTTGCACCTGCGCTGCCGAGCATCAACGAAAGGAGCGCGGCGCATCCCAGCGCGATCGGGAATGCGGATCCTGGGCGGCGTGTCATCTCGATCCCTCCTGCCGGTGGACGGGACCGATGGGAGCACCCGGCGCGGGCATCCACCATCCGATGTTCGTCATGGCTCCGCGGCTTTCGAGCAATGCTATATGCCGGCCGGGGCGGCGGCCGGGGCGCCGCGCGTGCCGGCCTGACGGGTAATCGACGGTCGCGACGGTCCGGAATCTGACGTCCTCGTCTTCGGCGGCGGATTATTTCCGGCGCGAGGAGAGCTATCGCCTGGACCCGGGCGAGGATGGGCCGGATCTTCGCGCCAGGCAGGCGGAGCATCGGCGCACGAGCGCCCGGTATCTGGCCACCGGCTTTCTCGAGTGCTAGGCTGACCCGGTCCCGCCGACCATCGCCATGGAGAGCGCCTTGAACGACTGTGGCCGGAGTATGGCCGTTGCGCGGTCCGTCGTCCTGAGCTTCGCGCTCGCGACGTGTTTCGCCCCGGCCGCGGTCGGGGCCGATCGGATCGAGCGCCTGATCGAGCGGCTGGACAGCATCGAGGCGGAGAACCGGCTGCTGCGCCGGGAGCTCGAAGCGCTCAAGGCCGAACGCACCGCCCGCTCGTCCGCTCGCCCAACCGCTGTAAACGCACCGGATAGAGGCCCTTCGGGGGTCGTGCGAACGAACTCGCGCCATGCGTACGGGATCCTCGATCCGACCGCCGACATCAACCGCAAGCAGCGCCTGACACTCGAACGCAGGAGAGACGGAACCCTCGCGCCGGACAGTTTGCACTTCCAGGGAGCCGTCACCGCGGTGGCCAACCTGCAGAAGAGCAACCGGGACGACAAGTTCGGCTACCTGATGCGCCACCCGACCGCGCGCAACCAGGTCGGCGGCACGGTCTCCGAAGCCGCGATCCACTCGGTGCAGCTGGGCATGACGGGAACGCTGGGCAGCTGGTTCGCCGGCCACGCGGAGATGCTGTTCGATCCCGAGCAGAGTTTCGGGGCCGGCACCAACACCGATATCGAGCGCAACCGGGTTCAGGTGCGGCGCGCCTGGGCGCTGGTGGGCGATCTCGACCGGCTTCCGGTCTACGCCGGGCTGGGGAAGATGGCGGTCCCGTTCGGGCTGACGGATACGGTCAATCCGTTCACCGCCTCGACGGTATGGCACGCCTTCGGCGCGCTGGCGAACGGCGTCGCGCTCGGATACGCCGGCGAGCGGCTGAACCTGACCGCCATGGGCGTGCAGGGCGGCGCCCAGTTCCGCGCCGCGAATGCCCCGGTGGAAGACACGACGGTGCCGGGCAGGCTCAACAACTTCGCCGTGGACGCGAACTACTCGCTCGGGGCGGGTTCCCTCGGCACTTTCCTCCTCGGGGCGTCGTACCTGCACGGGACGGCCTTCTGCCAGGATTATCCGGTGGTTCATTTCGAGGCGTGCCGGGACAACAACCCCGCCGTCGACCTCTATGGCCGGCTGACCGCCGGAGACGTCACGCTCAAGGGCGAGTTCGCCCGCACTCTGGACGCGTGGCCGGGAACGCGGAACCCCGCGCTGCCGGAGTTCCCGGCGAGCCGGGTGACCGCCTTCGACATCGGCGCGCGGTACCGCCACGACACCGGAGGGCACGGCCCGGTCGACCTGTCGGCGGAGTTCAGCCGGTTCGTCGCGGGCGCCGACGGCGCGCCGTGGGAACGCCAGGATCAGTTCGTCCTCGGCGCGGCGTGGTTCGCCCGGCCGAGCGTGAAGCTGTTCGCCGAATACATCCGGACCGAGGGCTATGCGCCGCTCAACTTCATCAGCGGCGGCAGCATCCGCGACGAAAGCGGCGACATCGTCCACGACCGCACCCACAGCGACCGGTCGGCCCACTCGGACGTGTTCCTGTTCGGCGCCAACCTCGCGTTCTGAGGTGCCGGCGGGCGCGGCACCGTCACGCAGTTGCCACGCGGCGCCCCGGAGCATGTAGGCGACGTGCGGCGCTAGCACCGTCCGGGCTTCGACATCGCGTTCCCGGCCCCGGGCCGGCATCGTTCGCGGCGCTGCCGCCGACGAGTTCTCTGTTGACATTCCGACCGGAAGGTTCCGGAATCGGGACACAGGTTTCAGGGAGGGCGCACGAGATGATCCGGTCTCGATCCTGGAGGTCAAGCTCCGTCGCTGCGCGGTGCATGGCGCTGGCGGTTGCGTTCGTTCTTTCTTGCGGTGCCACGGCGGAAGCGCAGAAGCCGGGCGCGGGTTCGATGGGTGCGCCATCCAAACCGGGGAAGGCGGATTTTCTCCTTTTGCATGGCGCCTGGCATGTGGGCGATGCCTGGAAGGGCGTGATTGCCGCCCTGAGCAAGGCCGGCCACGGGGCCAGCGCGATCACCTTCCCCGGGCACGGCAAGTCCGCCGACCGCGACGGCGTCACGTTCGAGGACTACGAGACGGCGCTGGTTTCGGCGCTGAACAGCCAGGAAAGGCCGGTCGTCCTGGTCGGCCATTCCGCGGCCGGCGTGGTGATGCAGGCCGCCGCGCCGAAGGCGGCCGACAAGGTGGCCGCGCTGGTGGTGCACAACGCCTTTCTTCTCGCCGACGGTCAATCGATGATCGAGCTCGTGCCGCCGGAAATCGCGAAGGGATTTCGCGCCGCCGCCGCCGCAGCGCCCGACAACAGCCTGCCGGTCAACGAAGGGTTCATCCGCAACGTGCTGATGGCCGGGGAAAGCAGGAAGATGACCGACTTCGTTCTGTCGCGACTGGTGCCCCAGCCGTTCGGCTATTACACGCACAAGATCGCCACCGGCCCCTTCGCCGCGATGGGAAAGCCGCGCTACCTGCTGCTCGCGACCGGCGACAAGTCGCTGCCGCAGGCGGCGTGGCGCGGCATGGCCCGGGCCCTGGGCGAGCACAAGGTGATCGAAATCACCGGCGGGCATGAGGTGCTGTATACGAACCCCGACGCGGTCGCGGACGGGCTGGCGAGAATCGCCCGCGATCTGGGCGTTTCGTAACGGGGCGGTTCAGCACACCCGGTTCCGGGCTGTGCGTCGGCGGGCGGAAATGGGTTCGCGATACAGGGCGGTGCCCCGGACGAGGGGAGCACGATGCGATGCCGATCGAGACGCCAATATTACGTCTTGATATTTCCCTGGGTCGACGGCTTCCCGTCCGGTTCGCGCTTCGCCGACATCGATTTTCCGCCCGGGCGTGCCGGTCCGCGATGCCGGGCGGCACCTCTCCACGATGATCCTCACCTGCCCATGATGCGTTCCCGATGGTCGCGACGGTTCGCAATCTGACGTCGTCCTCGGCCACGGCGGAGTATTTCCGGAACGAGGGCGGCTACTACACGGGCGGGGACGGGGAGACGGGCGGGGAGGAGGACCCGGAGGAGGTGCGCGCCAAGCGGGCGGAGCACCGCCGGGGGAACGCGTGGTTCGGCGAGGGGGCGGCGGCGCTGGGTCTGGAGGAGGGCCGCGAGGTCGCGGCGGGGGCGTTCGAGAAGGTGCTCCAGGGCCGGATCCTCGGGACGGATATCCGGCAGGGCCGGCTGCGCGACGGGGAGCACGAGCACCGTCCGGGCTTCGACATCACGTTCTCGGCGCCGAAGTCGGTGTCGCTGGCGGCGCTGTTGCCGACGGAGCAGCGCCCGCGCGGCGACTGTGCGGCGATCCGCGCGCATGACGAGGCGGTGACGGGGATGGACTCGGATTTTCTGGATGGCGCGGCAGGAGTGCGTGGCGGTGCCGACGAGATGACCTCGATCGCGCTGCACGGTGCTCCACGGGCTGCCATGGGGGTTTTTCGCATTTGCAAATTGGCTGGCCGGTGTATCGGATCAAGACGCTCAACCATTTCCCCAGCTTCGCACCTTGCTACCTCTCCTGCCGGAAACTCGACAACGCATTGCTCGGGTATTCCCTTCCTCGCGCCGTCCGCCTTGCACGTCGATCCGTGGGCGTGGCTTGCCGCGCTGATCGGCATGGCGAATCCGATCACGGGACGATAGCTGCGACGGCGATGAGTTTCTTCATTGTATTTCTTGTCGTTGACGTTCTCGGGACAGGCGGTCAAGCGGGAGCGGGCAAATAAATACGTCATTGTCCCGCGGTAGGCTGCTCGCCGTGAAAGAGAATACTGCGCGCACCGTCGTCCAAGGACCCGCCGCGGATCTGGCAAGCGTGGTTCCCGGCTTTCAGGAAGATTACGGGGAACCGATCGCGGCGATCTCCACCAGACCGGGAAGGAGCCGGCCCGTGGCCAACGGCCGTCCGGGCAATGCGCTGGCAAGGAAGGGCGGGCCTCCGGTCCGGTCCGGATCGTCTATATCTTCAACGAGATCGAGATCGGGGCGCGCGACGTACAGGCGACGCCGGCCGGTCATCTGCCTTCGGCCGAGACCTGACCAGGCAATCAGAAAGGAAGGCGAAATCATGAAGCCGATCGCGAACCTTCTGGGCATCGCCCTGGCGCTGGGCGCGGGAGCCTGTTCGAGCCGCAACGATTCCTCAATGGCAGACGATGAACGCGAAATCCACTATGTGAGAAACTCCGCGTTCACGGGAGAGCATCTGCGGGTGTTCCTTACCCTGGAGGACGGCACCGACCTTTCAGTCAACTCGACCGACGGTGCGTTCGAGACACGGCCCGCGGAGACGTTCATCCCCGGCCACAGGGCCCAGGACTGGACGTTCGTCAAGGATTCCGGCGACGGCACCTCCGTGGCTTATTCTCTGGTAAGCTGGGACGAAGATGACCCGTCCGACTACCTGATGGTCGGCTGGTGGGCTCAGTTCCACGGTCAGCGTTATCCGGACCTGTCGTTGGAGGACGGCACCCAGTACGCCATCGTGGACGGACGGGAGGTGGACCCATCGGTCCCGCCCGAATTGCCGCTCGGGGGACGCACGACCTACACCGGGCAGGCTGGCGGGCTCTACGCCTACATCCCGGGAAGCGATTCTGGCGCCCGGGTGCTCGACGAGTATCAGGGAAGGATCACGATCGAGGCGGCCTTCGCCAAGGCCACGCTCAGCGGCCACATCGGCGAACTCGTCACCCGTCGCGCGCATTCCGCTTTTTCTCGGGGACGAAGTCCAGGATGCCCGGGCCATCGCCTCCGGCTACGAGCTGCATCTGGGCGAAACGCCGCTCAACCCGGACGGCCCGTTCCAGCACGCCGGCGTGACGGTGCGGCATCCCGAAAGGACCGTCACCCATTCGGAAGGGTTCTGGGGCGGCCCGGTCTTCAACATTGCTGACCGGACTGGCAACCCGCGTCTGGTGACGGGCTTCAGCAGCGCGGGCTTCGACGAAGTCCACGGCGGTTCGGGCACGTTCCTGGGGACGTTCGTCGGTCTGAGCGAGGCATTCCAGGCGTCCGGGCGTCGCTGAGGAGCGATCTCGCTTTCCCAGCGCGCCGAGATTTCTCTGACGCCGACCCGCCCGCCCAGCCCTTCGCGCGCGACGAAGTAGCGCCTGTCTGGCGGGTGGCCGGGGTTTCCAGCTACCATCTCGGGACGATGCTGCGGTTTTCGACTCTCGCATTCATCCTCGCCCTGATCTTGCTGGGAGCCGAGGTCTCGGCCCAATGCCTGACGCTCGAGCGCCACAGGACCGGCAACACGGGGAACTGGATCAACGACTGCGGCCACGGCGTCACGGTTCGATGGGCGACCGAAACCGGGCGTACCGGGATCCGCTGGGTACGTGCGGGCGATGTGATCTGGGCCCGCTTCGGGCCGCCGGACGAAAGGGTCTCGTGGCAGGAGTGCCGCTCCGACACGCCCTACGCGAGCAGGCCGGTGGAGCGGAACGGGCGCTGGGATTGCCGGAGCAGATGACGGGCCCCGTCTGGCGCGGGATCCGGTTTTCCGGCTACGATCCCGGTGCCGGCCCGTCTTCGGGGGATCCTGCGGGGCAATTCCGGCGAACCAAGCGGCCATCGAGGGGCCGGCCGGATATCACTTGCATGGTGAGGGAAGTGGCCGTGAGCCCCGCGCTTTCGATTTCCCCGAACGTCCAGGATCGTCCCGCCAAGGCGAAGGCGCACAGACAGCACCGGATCCGGGCAATCGTGCTGGGCGCGGGAAAGGCTACCGCGCACCGCCGTCAAGATCGTGGGAAGCCGTGGACCGCGGGATCGACGATGTGGTTGACGAACCGGCAGTCATGGGAATCTCCTGGTTGGAATACGTTGCCGACCATCCTCGCGGTGACCGACAGAGTTCCGAAGTCGACAGCCATGCACCGTGGGAGGATCTCGCAATGAAACACTCCGTGCGTTCGATCATCGCGGTGCTGGCGCTGGCCTGTGTACTGTGCGTGCTGTCGGCCTCCCCCGTCATGGACGCCGAACCGATTATCGGGCTGATCGTCAAGACCGAAGCCAACCCGTTCTTCGTGACGATGAAGCGGGCGGCAATCGAGAAGGCCCGCGCGCTCGGGGTCGAGCTGCGCACCTATTCGGGCGCGTATGACGGGGACGCGCGGAGCCAGATCGAGGCGATAGAGGATCTCGTGGAAGCGGGCGCGAAGGGCATCCTCATCGCGCCCTCGGATCCCGCGGCGCTCGCCGATGTCGTCGCGAGGGCGGGGAAGCAGGGGCGATGACGATCGCGCTGGACACCCCGTTCGAGCCGTCGGGATGGGTGGACGGGATCTTCGCGACCGACAACTTCCGGGCCGGCGAGCTGATCGGCCGGTGGGTGAAGACGCGACTGGGGGATGCGGCGAAGCGCGCGCGGATCGTCACGCTGGACGGGTTCGAGGCCCGGATCGCGGTGGACGTATTGCGCAACCAAGGGTTTCTCAATGGCTTCGGCGTCGATACCTTGTCAACTCCGGCAGAACGGCATGACACAGTACGGAGTGTCCGACATCTCTTCACGAGCGCACTTACGAGAACTGCGGCAGTCGGTCCAGATCGCGATATGGGATCGGGGTACTGTGCAAAGCCGTCTCCTTTCGGCGTCGCGCCGGCACCGTCACCGAACCTCGCCGGGGTATCGCCGGGCGATATATGTCACTCCATCGGGATGCGGATGACGACCCCGCCCATCACGTCGCCCACCTTGAGATCCTTGCGCGGGGAGTCCTTGTGGCCGTTGTGGCATTCGACGCAGGCCTCGACGACCGCGTAGTCGGGATAGACCGCGGCGAAGTAGCGCTCACCGCCCAGTTCTTCCTCGCCGTAAAAGTTCTCGCCCTCGTTCTCGACGACGAATTTCAGACCCCTCCTCTCCAGATCCGTGCCAGGGCCGTTCTTCTTGTTGATCGGGTTCAGCGACAGGAGCGCGTAGGAGAAGTCCTCGGTCTCGTCCATCACCCGTTCCGCGCCGAAGCGGAACATCTGCGCCGGCAGGGGCAACGCGGAATCGTCGTCGAAGTGCTCGGACGCGGCGATGACCTTGCTGTCCACCGTCAGCCGCTGAACCACCATGCGGGTATAGACCTCGCGATCCGCCGACATAACCTGGTACAGCATGTCGGCAACTTTCCGGAACGGAATCCCATCCGCCGCCATCGCCGAACCGATTCCGAACGCGAGCGCGGCGATGATGAGCGACGTTCGTTTCATGGCCTGTTCTCCTCTGCCCGGTTCCGGGGTCGGTGCAACGAGAAGGGCGTATCGGGCCGTCATCCGCCGGTTTCCCGCTTTCCTGCCTGGGCGCGCCGTGTGGCCCAGTCGATGCTCTCGACGTGAACGGCGGGCGTTCCCTTGAAGTTTCGCTTCACCAGGGCGGCATCGGCAAGCGCGTTCAGCGAAAATCCGAGGCCGTGGCAGTCCAGGCAGACGGGCCGGATCATCTTCTCGTTCGGCCGCAGATTGTCGTTCTGGTTGTGGTCGGTCGCGATCCGTCCGCGGCGCTCCCTCTTCGGCATGTGGCAGGTCGCGCAGCTCACGCCGGTGCCGGACGGCGCCTCGCCGGCGAGCTCGGCGCGCCAGAGCGCGTGATGAGGGCTCGCGAAATAGGCCCGCGTGTGGGGATCGTCGTGGCACGACGCGCAGGCCTCCACCGCGGCCCGCCGGACATCGACCGCATGAGGCGTGTGACAGGTGCCGCAGTCCAGCGACCGGTGGGCTGCGTCGTCCCGCATCGGGATCCGCGCCTCCGCGACGGTCATGGCTCGGGGCGGGACCGGGTCGGCGAGCCAGGACGCGACCGCCTCGGGGACAACGTCGGAAAGCCCGATCTTCCTCAACTGGCGCAGCGGGTCGCGGGGTTTCGCGACCCGGGGATGACGGCGCATGCCGTGCCGGCCGAGAACGAAGGTCCTTGCCTGTGCCCGGTGGCAGTCTTCGCAGACCGCCGTGCCCGGCGCGTCGACCCAGATTGCCTCGATTGTCTCCCGTCTCGCCTTCTTGCCGGATTTCGGCGCATGGCAGGCGCCGCAATTCACCGCCGCCATCGCGTGGCCCGAGCCGGCCCAGCGGTCGAGATAGGCGGGATCGGCGAGCGCGGCCTCCGGTGCGATCGCGTCGCTCCGTCCGAGCGCCACCCGGGCGGGCCGCTTTTGCGCACGCTGTCGCGAGGACAGCGCGTGCACCGGCTCCGCCGCGAGCCAGGGTTCGCCGGCGTGCCGAACCAGGAATTCTTCATAGAGCGCGCGGTTGTCGTGATAGTTGTGACAGCCCGCCGAGGCGCAGGTATCGAAGGCGAGGCCCGCGTGGGATGGCCGGTCGGCCCGCACGTCCTGATCCCTCTCGGAGTGGCAGGCGACGCAAAAATCCATCGCCACCGTGACCGCACTCGCCCGGGCGATCTCGGGGCGGTGCTCGATATGGCAACTCGTGCAAAGCCGCCCGTCGAGCTTTTCCCAATAGGCCGCCATTCGCGGGTTGCGGAACTTCTTGCGCGGATGGGAATCGTCAGCCGCCTTCAGCCCCTTGTCGTGGCATTTCCGGCAGCTGCGGTTGAGCGCTTTCTCCGCCTTTGCGGTGCTGGCGAAGGCGGGCGCGGCGTGGCAGGTCTCGCAAGCGAGCTCGATCTGATGGTGGGCATCGGTGGTCTCGCCGATCAGCAGCGCGCTCCGGTCGCCTCCTACCGTCATCGCCGTCGCGAACCAGACCGCGCCGAACAGCGTCGCCGCCACCACCGCCCACGGAACGACCTTCGGCGACACCGGGCCTTCCCCTCAATAGAGATAGACGGTGAGGACATGGATGATCAGTAGGGCGGGCAGCGGGCAGATCGCGATGGCGTGCAGCCCGATCAGCACCCGGTTGTGCCTGCCGATCTTGCGGACCCCCATCTCGCGGAGCCGGGGCGTGCCGCCGATCGCCGCCCCGGCGAGCGCACCCGAGAGCAGGGCGGCGAGGAAAAAACCCATCAGCGCCGTGTTCATGTTTGCGCCGAAGCGAAAGCCGGTATGGGCGAACAGGACGAGCACGCAGGCGATCCCGAGAACGATATGGAACAGCCGCCAGCCATGCGAGCCGGCGATGCGGGCCACCAGCCGCTTCTTGATGACCACCGCGATGCCGAGCCCGGTGACGCCGAGCCCGAGCAGCAGGTAGCCGCTCCATTGCTTCCACACGCGGTCGTACCAGAGGGATTCGAGGATACCGGGGCCGAACCGGTCCGCGAGGGGGATCGGCGGGGCTAGCAGCGTCGCGGCCACCGCCAGGCCGCCGAAGGCGGAGAGGATCAGCAGCAGTTTCTGGAAGCGCGCGGCACGGGCACGGGCCGCGCGAACGATGGTGCGCTGGATTTCGGCGATCGTGCCGGCCACCTCGCGGCCGATCAGGTCCATCCTGCGCAGGAGCGAGATCCGGGGGCCGAACGCCGCGACGTCCCGGTCGGGAAAGAGGTCGGGGAGAATCTCGCACGCATCCACCAGCGAGATCAGGGCGACGTCCCGGGGGTGGGGGATGTCGTCGGAAAGGACCTCCTCGATACGCGCCCTGATCGCACGCTCGGCGCCGTCGTCGAGCGCGGGGTAGCGAACCGTACCGAACGCCCACAGGAACCGTTCATCCCGCCGCTCCAGGATGCCGCTCTCCACCAGACTCTCCAGCGCCTGCTCGCGGAGTATCGCCGCATCCTCCCTGGACAGCACGCCGACCCATGTCTGGGTGTCGGTCGTCTCGGTACGGGACGCGATCTTCTCCAGGACGCGGTCGAGCATGGGATTGCCGGTCGGCGTCCGATCGATCACCACAAGCGCCTCCAGATCGGTGTCGATCCGGTACGCAAAGGCGAGGTCCATCAGCACCGCGCCGGCGAGCGCGCATTCGAAGGCATGGTCCTCGACCGGCAGGAACATGCCTTCCTCGTCGCCCAGCAGAAGCAGGATTTCCTCGGTGAAGGTCAGCATGAGAAGCCGCCGCGCAATCTCTCGGCAAGTTCGCCTGAGATCATACGTCGCCACGCTTCCGTCCAAGAGTAGTTTGCAACGGTCTTCCCACCGTAGAGCAATCCTGGGTGCGGCGACCCATTGCCGGTTCGCTCGCACCGGTGCGTATTCCCGCCGGCCGTGTTCGGGCCGCGCCGGGGATCGGTTATCGAAGATCACCTGACACCGCGCTTAGTGGCCTCGCTACTTCGGTGGACCAGGTCGATGACGCGATGGCCGCCACGAGCCGCGAGCAGGCTTGCAAGAACGCCAAGCACTTCTCCAACCTCCGCCAGCGCGTGAACTATCCGCGGTTCCAAGCGGTGAGGCTGCATGTGGCTGAGCACGCGGTCGACGGCGGCCGAAAGAAAGTCTGCGGCATCCGCCTTGGGCGGGGAGTCATGCGCCGCACCGTCCCCGGCGCAAGGCGTTACCGGGCCATACGCCTCGCCAACCGGTCGGGGCCGTAGAATTTCGCCAGGTAGTCCAGCACCAGTCTTTCGTCTTCCGGTTCGAGTTCGGCCATTTCCTGCTCCTCGACCATGAAGACCAGGACTTCCTTCCAGGTCGACCGGGTCAGACCCTGCTGGGTGACCAGTTTCATAGAATGGCAGGCGCCGCAAAGCCCGAAGACCTCGTCGCGCCCCTCCCCGGGAGGAAGGCCCTGGTAATCTTCCTCTTCCTCGTCGGCCACGCCCGGCGTGCCGGAACAGAGGAAGAGCGCGGCGGCCACGGCCGCGAGCCATGATCGCCGCGGCGACAACATCAGCTGACGCGTACGGAAATCCGATGCATCGAGTTGTTGAGATAGCCCTTCGGGTTCCACGCGATCGCAAAGGGCTGGCTTACTCCCTTGTCGTCGGTCGCCCGCGCCCAGACCTCGTAATAGCCCTTTTGCGGGAACCGAAGGTCCGCGGACCACCGCTGCCAGGCGTATGGGTTAACGGGATCCCCGAGATCGGCCTGCCGCCACGAGGCCCCGAAATCGATCGAAACGTCGACGCGCGCGACGATATTGTCGCCGGCCCATGCGTGACCCGCCACGGACAGGTTCCGGCCGTCGATCGATAGCCCCGTCTTCGGCGTCGTGATCAGCGATTTGACCGGCATGGCGTGGATGATTTTCATCGCGCTCTTCGGCACCTTCTCGCCGGGCGAAACCGGGTAATCGGGAACCCGGTAGGCGCTCCCCGTCATCTTGGGTCCGTCATGCACGACGTCGCGCAGCCAGATCCGCTTGAGCCACTTTTGCGAGCAGGAGCCCGGCCAACCCGGGATCACCAGCCGCAATGGCGCGCCGTTCATCGGATGCAGCGCCCCCCCGTTCATGCCGAATGCGATCAGGTTGCCCGGATTCATCGCCTTTTCGATCGGCACCCCGCGCGAGATCGGCAGCTTGCCTTCCTTGCCGGACAGGTGGGTATCCGCGCCGACATGGGCGGTATAGACGACGTTATCCTTGACGCCGGAAGCCTTGAGGACATCGGCGAGGCGAACGCCCGTCCACTCCGAACAGGCCACGGCGCCCAACGTCCACTGGTTGCCGCGTGCCGGCGGGTCGAAAAACGCGCGACCGTTGCCGCCGCATTCGATGGTAAGGCGCCGCGTAACGACGTCGAAATTCGTTTTCAGGTCCTCGATACCCAAGGTCATCGGCTCGTTTACCAGGCCGTCGATGCGCAACTTCCAGGTTGCCGCGTCCATCTCCTCGGGGACGACCCCGTTGTTTCTGATGAAGTGCCTGGCCGTTGGCGTCACTTCATCGTCGAGCAGATGGGCCGGCGTTTCCGCGTTTACCGGCCGGTCGTTGAGAATGGTAAGGCCTTCCTTGCCGGCGAGTTCCACCGGGTTGGCGGCGAGCGCCTCGGGGATGAAACCGGAGGGCATGTTTCGATGAAAGGGAATCGACGCACCCAGCGCCGCCCCCATCGCGGCGAGACCAGCGCCTTTCAGGAAACCCCGGCGGTCCTTGTGGGGCTCGCGGCCGAATACGATCCGATCCGCGCGGTCGGGGTCTTCGGCATAAAGCTCAAAGAGATCGGCGTGTCTTTTGTCTTCGCGGTATTCCATTGGTCTTTACCTCCCATATGCTCGGCATAACAGGAAACCAGACTCGATCCGGGCGCTCAAGAGAGCACAGCGTCCGCGGATGAACGAGATCGCGAAATCGACCATCGCGACCGGCAACCATTCGGTCCCATACACGAAGGCACCGGCCGTGTCGCGGTCGCCCGACCGGTTGGTGGATGGCACGCCTTACTCGCAAAACCCACGCATGCCCCCATCGCCGTCTCAAGACACCGCCGAGGTCGCGGCGATCATCGACGGACGCGTGAGGTTCCAGATCGAGGACGGGCGCATGCTCCTTCTGAACCCGGGCGATCCGCAGCTGCGCCATATCGGCCGCGCTTGGGTCCCTGGACACGACATCCAATCCGCATCGGACACAGCTCGCCAATGCGGCCCGGTATATCCATCGCCGTCCGTCCGGCGTCCGGGGGGTTCGGGTGAGGCGTTCGGGATCGTACTCGCCGTCAGCGCTGCGCCGGCGCGCTCCCTCCGGGCGCGTCCGGGTCGAGCACGGCTTGGACACGCGGCTTGAGGCCGGGCGCGGATGACGAACGGCGCCGATCGCCTTGCGTTGTTCCCCGGAGTGCAACCGCTTCGACAACTTCCGGGAGCGCCGCGCCGGCGCGGCATCGTGCCGCTTGAGAATGCGGCCCGCACCTTGCAATGCCCGGCGAAAGTGATTCTCGGCAACGAATTGACACGCGCTGCAAAAAAAGCGAACAAGCGCGGGTCTGGATCGTTGTCGACACGACACGGACGACAGGTCCGGGACGATCCATCCAGCATAGGACGCGGCGATTTGGAGGGGAACATGATTGCGGCCACGAAGCCCATGGAGCCGACGACGGTCGCGTCCCCGCCTCCGGCGCGCCCGGAAGCGCCCGAGCCGCTGGACGTGTCCGCCAGCTACGATCATTATATCTCCTCGGGCCTCTACGACCGGCGCTACCCCCGCCCAAACCATCGCACGCTACGGGAAATGAAGCGGCACCTGCCCGCCGGCGGACGGTTTCTCGATGTCGGTGCCGGCACCGGGCGCTACACCCTGCCGCTCTTGCGGGTGACCGGAACGAGCGGCGTGGCCCATGACATTTGTCCGGTCGCCTGCAAGACGATGGCGGAGCGCCTCGACGAGTTCGTGCGCGCCGGGAGACTGATCGTTCGGGGAGAGGACGCGGGCGTGCTGGCCGGCGACCATCGGCACGCCTTCGACCTCGCGCTGCTAGCCTTCGGGGTGCTCGCGCACGTCGCCCGGCGCGCGGAGCGGCTGCGCCTGCTGCGCGCCATGCGTGCGATGCTGAAGCCGGATGGCACCCTGGTCCTCAGCGTGCCCAACGCCCGGCGGCGGTTTCGCGCGGAACAGCGCCTCTCGGCCCCTCTGGTCGGCGCCGCCGGTCTCGAGTCCGGCGACATCCTTTACCGACGCGGCCGGAACGGTCATGAGATCAGGCTGTTCTATCATCTCTACACGCTCGATGGGTTGCGGTCGGACCTCGCGGAGGCGGGCCTCCGGGTCACGAGTGTCGGGGCGGAGAGCCTGCTGCCGGAGAGGATGGTGGTCAGCGACCCGCTGACCGGGTGGCTCGACGCCATGGCCTGCCGGCTCGCGCCCGCGTCGCTCGGCTACGACATGCTTGCCGTCGCCAGGCCGGAGACCCCGGCCGCTCCCTGATCGTCCCCCACCGGGAGGTTCTCGCGACGGTCGTTCCGGGTCATATGGCCCGCCCGTTGCGGCCACGACCGGAAGTCGATTGGCGGCCGTGTTTCGTCGGCGCCATGTCCGGTGGCGAGCAGGGAACGTACCGGGACTCCCCCGCGACCGCCTTCAAGGCGAGGGAAATCGCCGGGATCGGACATCGCATCGCGAGCGCGGGGCTCGCGGCCATTTCCCTTCCCGTGGCATCAGCCATGCACCGGCCCGGGGATAGCCGCTTGGTTCGCCGGGATCGCCCCGCGGATCCCCCCTGGAGGCGGGCCGGCACCCTGAGTGTAAACGGGATCGGCCGCACCGCCCATGTCCCGGTTGACACCCGCCGCCCCGGCCCGACAATCGCCCGATCCCGTGGGCGGCGATGGGTCGGGACCGATGATCCTGCCAATGGACCTGCAACCGGTTTGCGCGATATTGGAAGCGGCCGCATATCCGCTGCCCCGCCCACGCGCTCTCGAAACTCTCGCCGCACATCAGGCAGCCACGCTCCCGCGCGACATATCTCCGCGCCAGGCGCAAGGAGGTGCTCGACAGCATCGTCGACGACGCACGCGCACAAGGCGATGGCGGAGGCCCTGGACGAGGGCTCGGGGCGACGAGGCGAACGCGAGCTTCGCCGCCGGCGTCCTCGAATTGCGGCCCTTCCCCCGGGCCTCGTATCGAGCCGAGAATGCCGGCCCCGGCTGCAACGGTCACCGTTTCCCGCCGAAGGCCGCGGACAGGTCGTGGCGTTCGAGCACGCCGCCCATGCCCTCGTGGCGGGCTCCGAAGAAGGCGCCGGTCACGATGCCGAGGTCCTTGCCGCTCCACTCGTAGCCCGGCCCGGCCCTGACGAACTCCGCGTCTGCCCGCCGGAAGCCGTTGCCCGACGCGCGAACCGCGTAATGGAGGTCGCCGTCCCCCCACGTTCCGCCGCCGTCGTGCCGCATGTCGGTGAAGGCCAGCTCCCCCGAAAGGCTTTCCATGTCGAGCCTGAGCGAGGCATCGCCCGCCGGACCCTCCGATTCTTGCCGCATTCGGGTTATCCTTCGCGGCCGAACTTGAGGGAATGCCATGGACACGCTGACGCGTGCGGGCCTGGCGGAGGCGGTTTGGCGCGAGATGGGTCTGCCGCGCCGGGAGGCCGAGCGCTTCGTCGAGGGGGCGATCGGGGAGATGACCGCCGCGCTGGCGGCGGGTGAGAAGGTCACGATCAGCAATTTCGGCAGCTTCGTGACGCGCGCCAAGGGGCCGCGCCCGGGCCGCAACCCGAAGACCGGGGAGCCGGCGCCGATAGCGAGCCGGCGGGTGGTCGTGTTCCGTCCCTCGAAGAGCCTGAAGGTCGGCGTCAACGGGAGGGTGTCGGAGAGCACACGGGACGGATAGCGGCCCCCTCACCGGTCAGCGGATGAGCGAGGACGACGGACGCCGAACAGCGCCCAGCATCGCGTGCCGGAGTCTTCCTTTGAACCCGTTACCACATGTCCCGGCGAATTGCGGATCACACCGAACAGCGCACCTGCGGTGCTAACCATCTGAAAAAGGGTCGTTTTTTCTCTCTCCATCCTGCAACTGGGGCACGGAATGCGCAACCGTTCCTTCCCCGGTGCAACCGAAACCGGGAGAGATCTAATGACCGTAACCAACCTCACCGACGCCCGAATCGGGGCGCTCGTTCCACATAAGACCCCCTACGAACGCCGCGACGCCAGGCTCAGGGGATTCGGCGTCCGGGTGACCCCCTCGGGCGGGAAGCGATTCTTCGTCCACTGCCAGCACCGGGGAGAGCGGGTCTGGAAGACCGTGGGCGATTTCGGCGCGATCGGCGTCGACGAGGCGCGGTCCCGCGCGGCCGAGATGCTGGCGGCGATCAGGCGCGGCGAGGCCGCGCCGCCCCGGCCCGAGGAGGCCCTGTTCGAGGCCGTCGCCGAGACCGTGTTCCGCCAGCACGAGCGGGGGTGGAAGCCGCGCACGCTGGAGGTGAACCGGTGCTATCTCCGGAAACAGCTCCTGCCCCATTTCGCGGGACGCCCCATCGCGGAGATCGACCGTTCCGATGTCCGCAAGTGGTTCGCCTCGCTGCGCGCGACGCCGGTGGCGGCGGATCGGTCGATGCCGGTGCTGTCGGTCATCATGCGGGAGGCCGAGGCGATGGGTCTTCGCCCGGAGGGGTCCAACCCCTGCCGGGGCATAAGGCGCTACCGCAGGAAGGGGCGCGAGCGGTTCCTGTCCGACGACGAGCTCCGCCGCCTGTCGGCGGTGCTGAGGACGCACGCCGACGAATGGCCTCTCCAGGTCGCCGCCATCCGGCTTCTCCTGCTGACCGGGTGCCGGAAGGGCGAGGTCCTGACGCTGCGCTGGTCGGACTATCGCGAGGGGCGCCTCTTCCTCCGCGATGGCAAAACGGGTCCCCGCACCGTCTGGCTGTCCGATCCGGCTCGGGCCGTGCTCAATCGCATCGAGCGCACCGGCCGGTGGGTGTTCCCGGCGTCGCGCGCGGGCGGTCCGCGGAGCGCGGCCTGGCTGCACCGCGTCTGGTGGCGCATCCGCGCCGAGGCCGGGCTGGACGGCGCGCGCCTTCACGATCTCCGGCATACCCATGCCAGCATCGCGCTCCGTCAGGGCGAGACCGTGCTCGCCATCGGCAGGCTGCTCGGCCACGCCAGTGCCGAGACCACCCTCAAATATACCCACCCCGCCGACGCGATGGCGAGGGACGCCGCCGAGACGGTTGGCCGTGTGCTGGGGAGAGGCTGCGCGATGCCGGCAAGGGAGAGAAGGAAGCTCACCGACGCCGCAGTCGCGCGGCTGAGGCCGGGGGACCGGGAGTATACCGTCTGGGACACGCGCGTGCCCGGGCTCGGGGTCCGGGTGCGGCCGACCGGCGGGAAGAGCTGGGTCATGCTGGTGGATGTCGAGGGGCGCGCGAAGCGTATTTCGCTCGGCCCGGTTTCCACGATGACCGTCGCCGAGGCGCGCCGGGAATGCCACGCGCGCCGGGCGAACCCGCAGACTGTAGAGCCCGCCGCACCAGCGCGCGAGGTTCCGCCGTTTCGGGACTTCGTGGAGGGAGAATGGAAGGCGTCGCATTTCGGGCGCTACAGGCCGTCCACCAGGCGGGGCGTCAGCACGGCACTCCGAGTGCACATACTGCCCGCGCTCGGTTCAAAGCGGCTCGACCGCATCGCGCCGCGGGATGTCAGGTGCTGGTTCGATGCGGTCAGCCGGACCGCCCCCGGAAGCGCCAACTACGCGCTCGGCGTGCTGCGGCGGATCTTCAATTTCGCGATCGCCCGCGGCTACCTTGAGACCAACCCGACCCGAGTCATCAGGCCGAACCGCCGCCCGAGGCTGGAGCGGTTCTTGTCCAGCGAGGAGATCGGGCGCCTGCACCGCGCTCTCGACGATCATCATGCCAAGGGTCGCCGAGCGGAGGCCGACATCATCCGGCTTCTTCTGCTCACCGGCTGCCGCAGGGGCGAGATACTCGGTCTGCGTCGGTCCGAGGTCCAGGGCGACATGCTGGTTCTTGCCGCCAGCAAAACGGGGCCGCGGCGGGTTCCTCTCAACAGCCAGGCGCGCGCCATCCTGGAGCGCCAGCCGCGCGGAGACAGCCCGTTCGTGTTCCCCTCGCCGCGCGACCCGTCGCGGCCGCGCAGCCCCGACCTTTCCCTGTGGTACCAGGCGCGGCGCGAGGCCGGGATCGAGGATGTGCGTCTTCACGATCTCAGGCATACCCATGCCAGCCACGCGGTGATGAACGGCGTGCCGGTGCCCGTGGTCTCCCGCCTGCTCGGTCATTCCAACACCCGCATGACGCTGCGCTACGCCCATCTCGGAGACCGCGATATCGAACGGGCCGCAGAGCGCGTCGGGCAGGCGATTGCCAAGATCATGGGACTGGGCACTCAACTGCCCCCCTTGGATACGTCGAGCGGCGGCTCGTCCGGGTGACGCACCCGTTTCATCCGCTTCACGGCCGTGAGTTCCAATTGGTGCAGATCAAACCGACGATAGGGATGGAGTTTGTGCATTACACGGGAGATGACGGGGTGCCGCGCAGCATACGGCGTGGCTGGACCAGCGTTGCCTGCAAGGATCCGTTTGTGCGGGTCGGGTCGGGCCGGTCGGCGTTTCGCGTGTCGGATCACCTTGATACCCCGCGTCTCCAAGAACTCGGCCACCGGCACGAAGTCCCGGTCGGACGAGACCAGCACGGCAATGTCCTAGTTGGGCGGCGTGAAGCGCGAAGCGTATCCGCCGTGTTGCCAGGCATCGCCATCGCTGCCGTCATGGTGTCGCCTCCGTCTCGCCGTTGACGATCGGCGGCGAACGCCCTCCCCCGGACACCCTACCGCCGCTCGGCTTCCGGTCAGGCTCCACCTCTCGGCGGCGCGGGGCACGGCCATAGACGGCGGCGGGCGGGCGATACCGCCGAATGCAGGGGGCTGGCTGACGGCGGGCCGCGATCCACGCAGCGCAACCCGGCGCACAGAAATTGGGAGCAGCTTGACGGCGGTCGAAACCTTCTCCCGGATGGCGACCTCAGTTACGATTTCGCCGTCATCGCGCCGGTGACAGGACGATCCCTGCAAGTCGATGCAACCGATGCCTGAGTTCGAATCGATCCTGAAGACAGCGATCCTCAACCTCCGGTCCGGCCATCTGGATCGGGAAGAGGACATCAAGCTCGCGGTCATCCTGCCGATCCTGAATGCTTTGGACTGGAACTCCACCGATCCCGGGGCGTTGAGGCCCGAGTATCCGGCGGGTGGAGGACGCGTCGACTATGCGCTGCTCTGTCATGGCCGCCCGCAGGTATTCGTCGAAGCCAAGCGGCGCGGCGCCCTCGACGCCCGCGCCGAGTCGCAACTCTTCGGATACGCCGCAAACAACGGGGTTCCCCTGCTCGTGCTGAGCGACGGCCTGTGCTGGGACTTCTATCTCAGCATGGCCGACGGCCATCCGGAGGAACGGCGGTTCCACCGTCTGGAACTGCGTTCAGGGGACAAGGTCCGGGAGTACGCCGCGACGATGGACGCCTGGCTGCGCAAGGGACAGGTAGCGTCGGGCGAAGCCCGCCGCAGCGCGGAAAACCGCCTGGAGAGCGGCCGTTCGAGAACGAGGGCCCGGGATGCGCTTCCAATGGCGTGGAGAGCCCTGACGGGAGAACCCGACGAGTTGCTATGCGACCTGCTGGAGGACAAGGTGCGTGCCATGGTCGGGATCAAGCCTCAACGATCCGATATCGAGGACTTCCTGCGTAATCTTCCGGTTTCCCGTCCGTTACCGGCGCCCGGCGAGCGATCGTCGGCACAACCGCCCAAACGCCGGGTTGCGCAAGAACTCCCGGTAAGGATTGCCGGCGATGGCGTTCCGCAATCCCGTGGCGATGGCGGCTTCCGACCGGGCGTATCGGCCGGAGCATCTTCGGTGCCGACAACCGGCGCAGCCGCCTGCGGAGAAACGCTTCAGGACATTGTGCGGGACCTCATGCGCGCCGTTCTCGAGGATTTTCCGGACACGCTGGACGCCGAAACGATCGAACGGCTGGAAACCACGACAAACCCCCTGGGACTGAAGATCGGCAACCACGCGCTGATCCGGAAGGTCGCGGACGGCACGCAGGTCAATGGCCACAACAGGTACTGGACGCAGCCTTTCGGCGGACGCTGGTATGTGTGTTCCCAGTGGTGGAAGCCGGATCATCGGCACAATGCCCGGAAACTGAAGGCGTGGGTCGAATCGCTGATCGGCGGCATGGAAGACGGTGGAGCGAGGAGCCGCTTGCTGGACCTCTTGGACCGCTTGTCCATCCATGGAGAATGATCCGGGGTCTGGATCGGCAATTGCCGAGGGTGCCGACAGCACAACGTCCACCCCAGCAGGATCCGTCGCAAACACCGAGACTGCGAGGTCACGAGAGACGGCCGGACGGGTTGCTGTCGTGCTTTCGTCGGCGACCCGCGCCCGGCGCCTGGAAGCGGCGGCCGGCTGCACCGAAGAGATTCGCCAGCCTTGATTCCCAACAGGTTCGATCCCAGCAAATCTTCCGGCTCCCGTGACAGTGCGGTGCCGAATCCGCGGGACAGCCGGCACGGCGTGTTCGTCGCCTTTTGGAAATGGCGTCGACGGCGGCTCCTGAGATACCTGTTCCGTCTTTGCGTCCTGAGCGCCGTGTTCGCCGCGGTGATTGTTGCGATCTGGCGGCAAACGGATATCAGAAGGCTGGTATTCGACGCTACGCTGGAGTTTGGAATCGGAAGATGCGAGCTGTACCTGGACAGGAAACGCGATCTCGTGGATTGGAAATGCTTTCGTAGATAGGCTCTTCCCCCCTGCGCCGCGCGGGTGTCCTCCGAGTGCGCCCGAGGATGTCCGCACCACCGCCGCGAAGCTCGTTCCTCAGATCAGGGACGCGGAGGAATGGAAGCCCGAGCACAAGAGTGCCGAGGATCAAGAACGCGCCCAGCGATTCGAGTGACCGGGCGCGGTGCCCCACGGATTCTTCCCGCGCCGGCTATCCTGAGCTGTCGGTCAGGTCGCATTGTTGGCAGTTTTCTGCTGCGTTATGCTGATGTCGTGGCTCGACCTCGCGGACGAACGAAACCTGCCAGGCTGACGGTCAACCTGGACCGGCCGACTTATGCTTCTCTGGTTGAGGTCGCCAAGCGCGAGGATGTCTCGGTCTCATGGGTGGTGCGCCGCGCCATCGAAACCCTTCTCGCTCGGGATCGGGCCGCCCCCGTTGGCCCCACACTCGCTTCGCCAGCGGGCGAAGGCAACCGGACAGGGTCCGGCGACAGGACGCCGCAATGAGCATCGAACGCCGTTTCGACGTCCCTCTCATCGCTCAGATGGCGTTGCGGGAGAAACAGATCCAGCAGAACTACCGCCCCATCATTGGCGTTCACAAGTGGTTCGCCCGCCGACCGGGCACCTTGTTTCGCGGTCTCATCCTCGCGGAGTTCAGCGAGGACAGCCTGGAGCAGGCTTTTTTCCGGGCGAACGACTTCCCCGGCCTCCGCATCGCAGATCCCTTTATGGGCGGCGGCACGCCTCTAGTCGAGGCGAACCGCGTCGGCTGCGATGTGGATGGTTTCGACGTGAATCCGATGTCCACATGGATTGTGCGCGAGGAAATCGAGCACCTTGAGATTGCGGACTACCGACAGGCCGCCGATCACCTCGTTGCCGCACTCGCCACCGAGGTCGACCGGTACTATCGCACGCGCTGTCCGCTTTATGGCGACGAGAACGTACCCGTCAAATCCTTTCTCTGGATCAAGGTCCTGGACTGCGCAGCCTGCGGCGCGTCGTTCGATCTGTTTCCCGGTTACCTGCTCGCGGAGGATCGCCGGCATCCGAAGAACGTCCTGGTGTGCCCCGAGTGCGGCGACCTGAACGAAGTCGAGGATCCGAAGAGTCCCGGGCCATGCTCGACCTGCGGCACCGCACTTCAGCAGGCCGGCCCGGCCCGCCGCAGCCGATGCGACTGCCCCCACTGCGGGCATTCCAACGGCTATCCCGGCGACGCGGGACGACCGCTGGAACACCGCCTTTTTGCGATCGAGTACTACAACGCCGAGAGAAAGGCCGAGCACAAGGGCCGTTTCTTCAAGAAGCCCGACGCGGAAGACATCGCCCGCATGGCTGCCGCGGAAGAACGGTGGGGGCAGATGACTGCCCGCTTTGTCCCTGACCAGCACATTCCTGCGGGCGACGAAACAGACCGCCTGCATCGATGGGGGTATTCTCGGTACCGTGAAATGTTCAATCCGCGCCAGCTCCTCGGTTTGGAATTGAGCTGCCGTTTCATCGCCGACACCGAAGACGAGCGCATCCGCGCCGCCCTTGCGACCAACCTCTCAGACCTGCTGCGCTACCAGAACATGCTGTGCCGTTACGACACGATGGCACTCAAATCGCTCGACATCTTCTCCGTTCACGGCTTCCCCGTGGGCGTGGTCCAGTGCGAGTCCAACCTGCTCGGTATCGTCAACGGCTCGGGGGGGAATGTCGGCTCCGGCGGCTGGTCCAACATCATCGACAAATTCGTCAAGGCAAAGCGCTATTGCGAAGAGCCATACGAGGTTCGGCACACCGGCCCTCGCAAGCTCCGGGTTGCGATCGACGGCGAACGAATTGGCGAGAGCCTGAACGGCGCCCGCCGTCACGTCGCGATACACTGCAAGAGCGCAACCGAGGCTGAGTTCCCGCCGCACAGCCTCGATGCCGTGTTCACCGATCCCCCTTACTTCGGCAACGTGCAGTACGGCGAGTTGATGGACTTCTGCTATGTCTGGCTTCGCCGCCTCGTCGGGAATGACGCCGAGGGGTTCGACCGTTCATCCACCCGTTCGCCCGACGAGCTGACAGGCAACATCACTCAGGACCGGGGCATCGAGCATTTCACCGACGGGCTGTCCGAGGTCTATTCCCGAATGGCCGATGCCCTGAAGCCGGGCGCGCCCCTCGTCTTCACCTACCATCACAACAAGCTCGACGCCTACTGCGCGGTCGGCGTTGCGATCCTCGACGCCGGCCTCGTCTGCTCTGCATCCTTGCCTTGCCCCGCCGAAATGGGCGGCTCGATCCATATCCACGGAACCACGTCCTCGATTGTCGACACCGTGTTCGTGTGCCGGGAATCCGGCCAAGCGCCCGAGCAGTGGCTGTTCGACTCGCCCGAGCGACTGGTCAAGATCGTGACAGAAGATCTGGCGCAGTTGTCGACCGCCGGACGAAGAGCCACCCACGGCGACACCCGCTGCATCGTCTTCGGTCACCTGACGCGCATCGCTGTATGGCAACTGCGCACGAGTTGGGACCGGTCTCTACGCACGGCAGACAAAATCGCCGCTTTGCGCGAACACATGACCCGATTCGGGGATCCCGACGAGATTGCGACGCTCGCCGCATCCGTCGAATTGCCTGAAGACCTGCCGCTGTTCGCACCCGCCGCTGCCCAGTCCCAGAAAGAGCGTCACAGTGCCGTTTCCTTTTGAAGTCCCCTTCGACGAGATTCAGTCAGATCTCGACGCCTATGTCGATGCGGTCTTCGGCTGTCTCGTGTCCGAGTTTCTCGTCATGCCCAAGGGAAAGGGCTTCGTCGAATTCCCCGTTTTTGAGAATGGATACGAAGCTCTGAAGCGCGCGACCGGGAACTTCCGGGACGTCACGCCGGACACAGTCGCCCGCGTCGTCTTCGAAACACCCATCGTGCTGATCGTTCTGCGCTGTATGCTCGGATTTACGCCCCCTGAGTGGGCTTACTACGCAACCCGGCACACCGGCATCGACGTGACGCAGGGCGCAGCCCGCAACATCGACCGCAACATCCGAATGAGCCCCGAGGCCGCATTACCGGCGAAGGGAACCGTGACCGACCGGCGCATTCGCGCTCTCATCGCCGCCGCCTGTCACGCCCTTGAATCCGGAGTTCCGGATGACTCCCCCGATACCCTTCACAGACTGGAGAAGGCCGATACCAGGGCTGGGCTGGTCAGCGTTCGCTCCTCGGCCGAACTCGGCGTTCCCTATTCCATCCTTCTCTACGAGCGTCTTCTCGGACGCCCGTTCGCGGGCCATCGCGATTCGATCAGCGAGCTGATCGGCAACATCGTGGAGAATGCGATCGAGGATGTACTTTCCCGAGCCGGCATCAGCCACCGAAAGACCAAGCGCGCCGAGAAGCTGGACGGTTTCGACCAGGCGCCCGATTTCGTCGTCCCGAACGAATTCAATCCCCGGGTGGTGATTGAGGCAAAGCTAACCGAGGACGACGGCACCGCGCGCGACAAGGTGACCCGCGTTCAGCACCTCGGCACCCTCAGCATGCAGGGCCAGCCGCCGGATCAACCTAGATTCGAGGTCATCGCGTGTATCGCGGGGCGCGGATTCGGTGTCCGCCGCGAAGACATGAAAAAACTGCTGCTGGCTACACGCGGCAAGGTGTTCACCCTGCAGAACATGTCTCAACTCGTGGAGCACACCCGTCTCGCCGAGTTCCGATCCCGTTGATTGCCCCAGCCGGGTCGGGGATAGCGGGCAACCCGACCTCCGCGCCGCAGCGCCCGAGACTGGCACCGCCGATCGGCCCACGGATCATCGACGTGCTGGATTTCGACGATAACCGAAACTGGACATCGCCGCTCACCGTCGCCCTGGCCCATCTGGTGTCCGAGACCGTTGTCGAGAGGCTCGTGGCTGCCGCCCCGGAGTTCATCGAAGATGCCTTCGACCTGCTCCTCGCATGCACGAACCGCGAGCGCGTCATCCATGCCGCCGTCGAATGGGTTCGCTCAGCCGCTGTCGCGGGCTATCACGGCACGCGCCTGATCGACTCCGAGGTCGATTCCATTCGAGACCGCGGTCTGGTCCCCTTGGACTCCAATGCCCGTCGTGCACGTCTTGTCCGTGCGCTCTCGATACACCCGCAGTGGAACCATGTCGCCCGTCGGCTCGATTCAACCCTGCGCGAACATGAGGTGGGCGCCAAGGCTGGATGCCGAGAAGGCCAGGTGCATCTGACCGTTTCTCGAGCCGGACCGGTCAACGGCTTCAATCACTACCTGACCCATGGTTCCGAATTCGACCAGCGGGTAGCGCAGGACCTTCTCGGTTCCGAGGGCAAGGAGATTCTTCGAAGGGACGGCCGTGCCCGGGTACTTCGTCTCGCCGTCCCCGGTGAACTCGCGCTGGATGCCACCAATCGACTATTCACCGTCGACGAACGTCTCGCACGCGGCGAAGTGCCCAATCTTGTGCGCGAACTCCTCACCGCATGGAGCTACGGGCTGGCGTATCCGGATTTCGACTGTGCAACTCTCAACCTCGACTGCGGCATGGTGTTCTACTCGACTCTGCCTCCTTCCTGGATCGTAGACGTCGACACGCTGTCCAACTGACACGAAGCAGTGCCCCTCCGACTTTTCCAGCCCTCCGGTCAAGCAGCACAAAGTCCAGCTCGCCTCCGACCGCACCTCCTGCCAAAGCCCGACCGCCAACCAGTTTAGGCTGGTCACGCCACCCCGGCATGGTGATCAGTCTGCCCCTTCTGGTCTGCTGACGTCGACCACGAATACGTCGATTCGCGTGCGCTGGGCCTCGGTCAGCCGATCGATCAGCATACTTCGGAGTTCCTCGGACGATTCGGGCGGCTCCAAGCCCTCTGGATGCCCGGCTGCAATTGCTTGTCCGGAACGTCTCCGAACCAGAGCACGATGTAGACGCCACGGCCTTCCGCCTGCCAGTCCACGGTGTATTTCGCATCGAGCTGGCCGCTGGCGGCGTTCCACACGTTGCGATGCCACTGGCCTTTGATCTCAACGGGCAACCTGATTGTATTCCGGGCGATCGCAATGTCGACCCGCTTTCCCAGAGGCATGCTCGTCTCGCGTCCGAGCCGGATAGACGGCGGCAGGTGCAACGAGATGTGCTCGATGAGGCGATCGCGGCAGAAATTCTCCCCTCCCGGTCGAGCGTCCTCCGTCCAATATGCCGCCCACATGTCGGTGTCGCTCGCCCGTATGCGCTCCCGGAGTTCTTCCAGCCGTTCCGTGAACCAGACCCGCATGTCATCGATGCTCTCCGGCGGGTCGTTGGCCATCACGGCCTGGAACTCGTCAAACCGGGGAGCTGCGTATTCGGCGTCCCGCCTGGCCCTTCCCTGAAGCGCAAGAGCGTGCTTCATGGTGGGCATGTAGCTCGGTGCATGTCTGTCGATCAGGCCCTGCAGCGCTTTGGACGCTTCTGGCGACCTGAGTTTTGCGATTGCATCGATCGTCTGCCGGATAAACTTGCTCGCGTCCCAGGAATTGCAATCGCCCCGCGTGAGACCGGTGGGTCTGTCGACATTGGGCCAAGCCGTTCCGAAGACCTCCACGATGAAGACGAGATGCTCAAGCGAGACCCACTCGAAGCGCTCGCCTCCGCGCGGCGCGATCCGGTCCCGAACTTCCCAGATGAATTCCGGATGTTCCGATGCCGCAGCCTCAAGTACGGGCCGGCGGCTTTCGAAATCGACCACGTAGTCGGCCGACAGCCACAGCAGCTCGGTCGCGCGGTCAGGGTGGGCGCGGCCCCTGAATTCGTCGAGCAGTTGGCTCACACCTTCGCGCGACGCGTTTCTGAGCGCGCAAATCAGCAAGTCGGTCTGGACCCGAAGGTCCGACGCCGGGTAGCGGTGCAGCCACTCGACGGAAAGCCTGCCAGCCAGCGCGGAAAAGCGATCCTCGTGTATCAGACGATCCAATTCCATGGGATGGCCGCTATTCCGGTCGAGTTGCGGTTCGATGCTCGTTCTGAAGTGCGCTTCCCAGTGGGCGTCGCTGCTGAACAGTGCCGCTTCCAGGGCCGAGCCGATGGCCTTCAGCTGCTGATCGCCAGTCTCCGGTTCGCCTTTCCATGCCATATAGGCAGCCGCGAGGGTGTTTGGATCGATCCCCTGGAGAGAGTGACCGCGGCGTAGCAATTCGGCGACCCTGCAAATCATTGGCGCTTCCGCCACGCAATACCGGTTGTCGCAATGGACCTCCGCGATCCTGGCCGCGCTCGGAAGGTCTTTGCGATGGAGGGTCGCAACGAATCCCGCCATCACCTGCTCGGCCAGCGCGTCACCAAGAACCGCGCACATGCGCTCCCGCGGGGCCATCCCGGATTCGAAATGGTATTCCGCTTCAAGCACGATCGGTCGGTCGAGATAGACCATGGCGAGGAATTCGAGTACGTGAACATCGCCGGCCGCGACCGCCTCGGCGTTCTCCTCGACGAAATGGCGTTGGGCCCGATAGACCGATTGCCGCCGCTTTTCGTACCCTGCTTCCCGCTTCGCCCGTTCGGCTTCCCATTCCGCCCCTGGGGGCTTCGACATTTCCTCCACCACCGACAGCAATTTCGCATCGCCTTGAGCGGCTTCGACAGCAGCATCCCGCAAGACCTCCGGCAGGCCTTCAGCCAGCCGCTCGAGCCGCAGGAGATCTCTGCTGGTTGTCGCAGGGGCGATTGTGGGTCTTCGCGAAGGTTTGGGCAACCCTGCGGCCGAGAACATTGCATAGCCGCCGCAATGATCGAGCCAACGTGTTCAGCCGCCTCTACCAGGTGTCCGTCTGCAAGATGAGCGTATCCAGCCGTGGTGCGGTGCCGCCGGTGTCCAAGCAGCTTGCCAACCAGCGGCAGGTTCTCGCCTGCCATGACCGCCTGAACGGCAGGACCGGCGCGATCTGGAAGACCGTGACGTCGTGGTTTGGTGTCGCCTCCAGCCGGGCGACCACGCGGCGCGCGCGGTTCCACGAGCCGGCGGCGTAGGCGAAGTCGGCGAAGCCGCGGACCTTGTCGCCACCGGCTTCGGCGTGGCGCGCCCGGACCTCCTCGCCGGTCTCGTCGGCGAGGCGGTGCAGCACCGCATTGCCGGCCAGGCCGAAGATATAGCCGACGCCGTTGTCCTCGCACCATGCCATCGCCTCGGTCCGGCCGTAGTGGCTGTCGCCCCGGAAGGTGAGCCGGGTGCGCGGCCAGTGCCGGCGGATGCGCCGCGTCAGATGCTTGAGCATGGTGCGGACCTCGACCCCCGAAGGCGTCTTGCCGGGGCGCAGGAGAACCGCCACCGGCCTGCCGCTCTCGACATGGTAGACGTGCACCGGGAGGAAGCAGCGGGTGTCATGGAAGGCGTTGAACAGCGAGAGCTGCTGGTGGCCGTGCACCGCGTCGCAGGTCTCGTCGATGTCGAGCGTGATCGCCGCCGGCGGGGACGCGAAGGAGCGGCAGAAGATGTCGACCAGGGCGGCCGTCAGGCGCCCCACCTCGCTACTGGACGGCGCGTTCTCAAGCCGGCTCATGGTCGGCTGGGAACAGAGATCGCGGCCGCTCTCCGGCGCCCGGCCGACCGCAAGCTTGAACAGCGGATCGGCGCGCAACTCGTCGCAGTCGTCGGCGTCCTTCCCCGGGTCCGGCTTCGCCGGCCCGGGGACAGGCTCCCCCACACGCGATCGCGAACATGCGGAAACGCAACATCGCCGGCAGCGTGTGCAACGCCCGCGCCGGGTCGCGCCACTCCCGGATGCAGCCGGCCAACGTCTCGGCAAGGCCGAGCCGGCGTTCCGCCGCGCGCAGCAGGACAAGCCCGCCGTCGGACGAGATCGACCCGCCCGCGAAGTCGGCGGTCAGGCTCGTCTACGACGATCTGACGCTCAAGGGTGAATTTGCCCGAACCACCGGGGTGTGGCCCGGCACCTTCAACCCCGGCATGCCGCAATTCGCGGCCAGCAAGGTGACGAGCTTGGACATCGGCGCCAGGTACAGGCACGGCACGGGCGCCGGGCCGGTGGACTTGTCCGCGGAATTCAGCCGTTTGGTGGCCGGACCGGACGGCGCGCCATGGGAGCGGCAGGACCAGTTCGTCCTCGGTGCCGCATGGTTCGCCCGGCCCAGTGCGAAGCTGTTTGCCGAATATACCCATGTTGAGGGCTATACCCCCTTGAACTTCTTGAGCGGCGGAAGTGTCAGGGACGATCGAGGCGAAGTCGTGCCCGACCGGACCCATAGCGACAGTTCCGCCCGCTCCGACGTAATCCTGATCGGCGTGAACGTCGCGTTCTGATATTCCGGGCGTGCCGCGGACCGGCCACCGATCCGCAAACCGAAACTTCCGACGGACATTTGCTCGGCTGCGGCGCGGCATCCTGCGGATAGCCGCCACGGCCGCGCGCAGCCATATGCGTGACGTCGCCATCAGGGCCTCGTCGACCACCACCGGATCGCAAGCGAGCGCGCTGTCCGCGCGAGGCTGGATTCCATGACCTGCCGCCCTCGGATGCGAACCCGCTCGACAAGCGGAAACACTGATGGATTGACAAGAGGCTGGTTTGGAATCCCGGCAGGATCCTGACCGTAAATGTCGAGTGGTTCCCTCGGGCGTCGTTGATTTTGACGCAGGCCGGGCGAGCGACGACGATTCTTAACGCAATTTTGAGGATACGCGCTCTGCATCGCCCTTCCCTACTCTCCCTTTTCGCTGACGCCCCTACCTCACCGGCGGGAACCCGCCCCCGCAGGCGGCCAAGGCGAGCAGGAGCGCGGCGGCGATGACGATACTGAGGATGATGATCCCGGGCTTCATTGTTCCGCCCTCCCTTGTCGTTGACGGGAACAGGATAGGCGAGGCGTCGCGCGCGACGAAATAATCTATGCCCAGGTGACAGGAGACAACGGACCCGGGGGCAGGCCAGCCCCAGCCCCCTGCTGCATCGGAAGCGCTCCGTGCGGTGGACTTGCGCCTTTACCGCCTCATTCCGGCTCACGACTCCGGGGCTCGCCTCCATCGACCCCCGTTGCGTCATTCGCTTCGGCTTCCTCGACTGCGGGCGAGGCGTCGGGTACCCAGGATCGACGGGTCGATCTCCGACCAGTCGAGCGCCGCCGCCCTGAGCGCGGTGTCGATCTCGTCGCGCTCCAGCGGAAGGGCGGTGTCGTCGTCGAACAGCCCGCCGTTGAACCACGCGACCGGCTCGAACCCGACCAGACCGCCCCTGTTCGCCATCGCGCCGAACAGGATGCCGGCCATCTCCGCGAAGCGCGCGGGGCGCCCTCGCGCCTGTTCCAGCATCCGGGTGAACATATCCGCGAGCAGCCGGCACAGGTCGATGAAATGCTCCTGCGCCGCCGAGCTTTCCTTCAACCCGGATGCCCGCCACTTGGCGATGAAGCCATCCGGTGTCATCGCGACAGCCGCAGTGGCACCGGTCGGCGACGCGAACAGGTCGAGCACGAATATATCGACGCTGCATCTCCCATCGCGACGGGGCTCCCCATTGCGCTAGCGTCCGATCGACATTGCGGCGTCCTCGCGCGACTCGCAACCCCGTCTCCACGGGCGGTCGGAATCGGGCCGTGGCCGGGTTATCCTGTCCACCCCGTCACGAATGATCCTCCGCCATGGACAGGGAGACACCCTTGGCCGGGCCGGGCCAGGCCGGGGCGCACGCTGTTCACCGTTGGCGAGCACATGCCTCGGCTTTACTTGCCGCTCCGAGTTGGAATATCAATGCCCCACCGTGGGGCGATACAGACGGGTGCCGTTCCTTCCTCGTCCCACATCCTCCCCTGATTCCGGTTCTCCCCGATGAAGCACCTCAAGACCGCCGTTCACGCCTGCCTCGTTCTGACGCTCGCCGCCTGCGGCGGCGGGGGCCACCTTTCGGTCGATCCTTCGGGGGGGGGGTGAACACGAGACGCACACACTGAATTTTCCGCCGGGCGAGCCTCGTGAATACAGGCTTCCCTTTCGTATCTCCGGCGGGATTCCTCCCTACGAATCGAGACTCCTTCGCGACGAGGGCGAGGACCCGAACTGTCCCGACTGGGTGACCCTCTTCCCGGACCAGCGCATCCTCGCGGGCACGGCCCCCGCGGCCGCCAGCGGGACCTTCTTCTGCGTTTACCGGATCACCGAGTCCGATCCGGGTTTTCGGCGTGCACGAAGCGTGACCCATGGGCTGCGGATCGAGGTAACGAGCCCTGCGACGGGGCGGCTCACGCTTGAACAACCGGACAAGATCGAGCTTTCCGTCGGGATGTTCCACAGCGCGCCGCTTCCGGCTGCCACCGGCGGCGTCCAGCCCTTTACCTATTCCCTGACCTGCGCCGGAGGGTCATTGCCCTCCGGGATGAGTTTCGCGCCCGCGACCCGCCGGTTCGCCGGAACGCCGCGTGAGCGGTTTCGCGATTCGTGCACCTACTCGGTAACCGACAACTCGGTGCCCGCCTCCACGGTCTCCCAGGCCGTGGAGGTCGAGGTTGCAGGCCCCGTAACGGGTACGCTGATGCTTCCCGCGTCCGTCGTGCCGGGCAACGTCATCCGCCTCAGGGTGAACGAGCGCGCCAGGGTAACGTTCCGGGAAGCAACCGGAGGAGTGGAGCCGTACACGTATGAACTTCAGTGCCCGAATCCCCCTCCCACCGGCGCCCCCAACCCTGTCAGCTCGCTTCCTCCCGGTCTGGGCTTCGGTCGGCTGACCCGGGTTCTGTCCGGCACCCCAACGGAACCCTTTCCCAGTCCGGACTGCACCTACTCGGTAACCGACAGCGCCACGCCTCCCGCCACGCTCGCGCGGAGCGTCGCGCTCATCGTCGAACCCGGTCGCGCAAAGTGGCGGTTCACGACACGGAGCCTTCTGCAAGAAGATCAATCTTTGAACCGCGATAATGATGCGGACCCACAGGAGGTTTACGAACTGCCAGAAGCGATGCCTGAAGCGGGAGCATCAGGCGGTGCTCCGGTCTACCGGCTCGATGTCAGCCTGCCGCTGACTTTCAATTCGGACCCGGACGAACGCATGCTGGGATACGTCCATCGCGGCAGCGATCCTCCGCTCGGCAGAACCTTCACGTACCGCTATCGGGTCCTCTTCGGCGACACGGTCGATGACACGCTGTGCATCGATGTCAGTTTCCGCAAGGACGCGGACACCGACGACGACGCGACGAATGACCCGCTGTTCGCCTCCGTCCGGATTCACGACAACGCGTACTGGGACGGTGCGGAGTTTCGCTGCCCGCCCGTGCCCCTGCAGCCGGCGTCCGCGTCGGGCGCGGCACAATCCAACCCGGTGCACGAGGCGCTCGGGCCGGTTCACGCGCGTCGCGCGCTCGATGTCGCCCACGGCGCGGTTCGGGACCGCGTCCGCGGCTGGACGCCCGGGGCGCCGCGCGTGCTGACCGCGATATCGCCGCTGGTGGGCATCGGCTCGCTGTCGGGGGAGAGCGGCGGGTTCGACTACACGGGATCGAGCGAGTCGGTCAGCACCGGCGCGGAGATCGGGTCCGGCTCGTGGCAGGCCGGGCTGGTCGGCTCCCATACCCGGACCGAACTCCACTACCGGGCCGCGGCGGGCCTCGCCGGGCGCGGCTACCGTTCGGGCGAGCACACCACGGAAATCCTCTCGCTCCACCCCTTCGCCGCCTGGCACATGCCGTCGGGCGGAAGCGTCTGGACCTCGCTCGGCGGAGGAGCAGGTCAACTGTGGCACCGCGACGATCTCGGCTTCCCGTCCCGGTCGCGCTCCGACGTGCAGCTTCGCGCCTACGCCGCCGGCGCTTCCGTCCCGGTGGCGGATGTCCTCGCCGGCGAGCTCGAAGCCGAGGCCGGCCTCGAAGCCTTCGCCTTCGAGATCGAGGGCGGCGGGCGGATATCGTCCGCGCTGCCCACGCTGCGCGGGCGCGACTGGCGCGCCGGGCTGACATGGAGCGCGCCGGTCAGGGGCGCGCCGTCCCTGTCGGTGGCCTACAGGCGCCTGACGGGCGACGGACCGGAGGGCGGACAGCTGGAGACGAAGGGCTCGGTATCGGTCGACGGCATTCTCGATCCCCGCCTCAGCCTGATCTCGACCGTCGAGGGCGCCTTCGGCCTCGGCGATCGCGAGCACAACTCCTGGGGCCTTTCCGGCGGCGTGCGCCTCGCCCCGGGCGAGGACCGGCGCGGTTTCGGACTGAACCTCGACACCCGTCTGCTGTCCCCGGACGGCGGCGGATCGGCCGATGTCGGACTGCGGGGCGAGGCCGGGTATGGCATGCGGGGCGTGCCGCTGTTCCCGACGCTTCGTCCCTTTGCCGGCTTCACCCGGTATTCGGGCGACGGCTCGCTCCGGCGGAGCGTCGGGATCGACCTGCGCGACACGCCTGGCTCGCGGGTCCGGGTCGAAGCCTGGGACCGGCCCCGCGATCGCCTGCGCGCCGTCCGGGCCTCCCTGCGCCACCGCTTCTGATCGGATTGCCACGCCCCGGCTCCGGCCCCCCTTGCATGCCGCTTTCGCCCGGCGAAGAATGGGACGGTCGAAGGGACGGTGGATGAGTTCCGCGTGAGGAGAAGGCGGCGCGGTCGTTGACGCTCGATGCTGGAGATCGACACGATCGGCGGGCCGAGCGCTCGCTCACGGCGACGAGGGAATATGCGGGGGTTCTGGACGATCGCCGACAAGCCCGCCGGGACGACCGCGATGCGGGACCGTGCGGCACGGTTCCCGGCGTTCCGGGGCGCCGGCCGCGCGAGGCGCTGGGCGGCCTGCTGCGCGGTGCTGGCGCTGTTGCCCGGCTGCGGCGCGGTCGCGAGCGTGGGCTCGACGCTCTATTCGACCACCGAGGCAATCGCGACCGCGGTCAAGGATGCCGCGAGGGAACGGGACGAGGGTCCGACGGACGCCGACGGAGGAGAGCCCGAACGCGGCGGCAAGTAGCACGTTGCCGGGAATCCGCCGCATCGCTCCGATAGCACGAAGGACCGTCATGTCGTTCAGCGGACGATTCGTTGCGGTGCCGGTCGTCGCCATCGGGATTGTCCACGCCGGCCCGGGGTCCGGCCGCCGCCGAGACCGGCGGTTTCGCGATCGTTTCCAGCATGACCGGCAATTGCACGACGATCGCCCACATGGGCGGAACGATCCTTGGCGGCGCCTCGGAGGGCACCGGCGCCATCGTCGGGAGCAGCGGCGGACCCTTCGTCGCGGGAGAGGCCAGCCGGGCGACCTGCGTCGTGTATGGGAAGAGTTCGGCCGCGGGCACCGAACTCGAGGCGGCCTGCGCCACATCGGATCAGCGGGTGATAGTGCGGAAACTTAGCCCAAGTTTAACGTTTTGGTGGCCGATTTTGTCGAGATTGGCCGGCGCGGTGTCATCAAGCCGTTGATATTGCTGGATTGAGGTTTCCGGGGGCGCAATGTAGTGCCATAATATTTTCGCTTGGGGATTTCGAGACCTTGCGCCCGCTCCTATGCTGTGCGCCATGTTCATTCGCCGCACCAGGACCGGAACCGGCGAGCGCGGCGAGGTCTATTATTCCCATCGCCTTGTTCGCTCGGAGCGCGACGGCGGGAAGATCCGCCAGCGCACCCTGCTCAACCTGGGGAGCGACTTCCCTGTCGAGCGGCGGCACTGGGCGGTGCTGTGCAGCCGGATCCAGCAGCAGCTCGACCGCCAGGCCGAGCTGGTTCCGCTGTCCTGTCCGGAGGAGGTCGAGCGGCACGCCCAGCGCATCGCCGCGCAATTGCTCAACAGCGCGCCGTCCGGCGGGACCGGGCGCCCTGACCTGCAGACGGTGGATGTCGGCTCCCTGGAGCTGATCCGCCCGCGTTCGGTCGGCGTCGAGCATGTCGGGCTGTGGGCCATGGAGCGGCTCGGCCTGGAGGCTTTGCTGGAGCGCCTGGGCTTCAACGGCACGCAGCGCGCGCTCGCCATGGCCACCGTGATCGCCCGCATGGCGGCGCCGGGCTCGGAGCGCGCCTCCTGGCGCTGGCTGTGCGAGCGTTCGGCGCTCGGCGAGTTGCTGGGGGTGGACTTCGAGCGCATGAGCATGATGCGCCTGTACCGCGCCTCCGACGCCCTGATGGCGCAGCGCGCGGCGATCGAGGCGCATCTGTTCGATCGGGCGACGGATCTGTTCGGCCTGCGCCGCACGGTGACGCTGTACGACCTGACCAACACCTTCTTCGAGGGCGCGGCGGCGGCCCAGGCCAAGGCCGAACGCGGCCATTCCAAGGAGAAGCGCTCGGATTGCCCGCTCTTGACCCTGGGGCTGGTGCTCGACGGCTCGGGCTTCGTGCGCCGCTCCGAGGTGTTCTCGGGCGCGGTCAACGAAGACAGGACCCTGGCGTCGATGCTCGGCGCCCTGGGCGCGCCGGCGGACGCGCTGGTGGTGATGGACGCGGGGATCGCCACCGAGGCCAACATCGCCTGGCTGCGCGCGAACGGCTACCGCTATCTGGCGGTCAGCCGGGAACGCACCCGCCGCTTCGATCCCGAGCTGGCGCTGGCCATCGAGACCCGGTCGCGCCAGACGGTCCATGTCCACAAGGCGGTCGACGCCGAAGCTGGAGAGGCGCGGCTCTACTGCTACTCCGAGGCGCGGGCGAAGAAGGAACAGGGCATCGCAAACCGCTTCGCCGCGCGCTTCGAGGGCGAGATGCAGAAGCTCCACGACGGCCTCAAGCGGCCGCGCACCCGCAAGCGGCTCGACCGTGTCTGGCAGCGGATCGGCCGGATCAGGGAGAAGAGCCGCGGCGCCGCGGCCCACTACGACATCGACGTCATCGCCGACGAAAGCGGCGAGAAGGCCCGGGCCGTCACATGGGAGCGCCGCCCGCTCGCCGGCACCATGGCCACCCATCCCGGCGTCTACTGCCTGCGCACCAACGTCGAGGACTGGGACGAGGAGGCGCTGTGGCGGACCTATACCTCGCTCACCGATGTGGAGGCGGTGTTCCGATCGCTCAAGTCGGAACTCGGCCTGCGCCCCATCTTCCACCAGACCCAGAGGCGCTCCGACGGCCACCTGTTCATCACCGTGATCGCCTACCAGATGGTGCAGACCATCCGCCGGCGCCTCGCCCAGCAGGGCGAATACGCCAGCTGGGCCAGCCTGCGAGCCAGCCTCGAAGGCCAGCAGCGGGTCACCGCGACCTTCAGGCGCAAGGACGGACGCACCTTGCATGTCCGCAAGGCCACACGGGCCGAGCCCGAACAGCAAGAAATCTATCGCGCGCTCGGCATCGACCCCGCCCCTGGAGGCATCAGGAAAATGATCGTCTGATCCCGAACCGGGCGAAATAACCGAAATGTAGTGCCAGACGCGAAATTATTGCTCCGTAAGGCATTGATAATCAATGATCTTCAAAATGCTCTGTTAAACTTGGGCTAAGGAGTCGCACCTCTTCGAGGCGGATGGTTGCGGCGTTGGCCCTCACTCGTCCGGGTCACGCTGTGGCGGGCCTCCTTTTGATCCACTTGTTGATCGGCTTCCTCGATCTCCTCGGATACAGCCGCCCCGGTCGCAACCGGCGGCGCACCGCGAGGATTCGCTGCGCCATCCATGTCACGGTTTCGGCGAGGACCGCGGCGCGCACCAGCACCAGCGCCTCCAGGTTCGCCGCCATGATTGCCAGCGCGTTCTTGAAGTTCACCGTCATTTTCTCCACGCTGGTCTCGCGCCTGTCCTCCAGCAGGCCGTCGCCGCGGTTCGAGAGCAGGCGCGTCATGGCGATCAGGTTGAAGTGGGCGTACAGCTCCTGGCGGATGCCCCGCTCGGTGCGGCTGTGGAACTCTTCCACCGCGATGACCGTCTTGGAGATCCGGAACAGCTCTTCGATGCCCCAGCGTCCGTGGTAGAGGTCGGACAGATCGTCGAGCGTGTATTTGCCGGTGTCCGCGAGAGTGGTGGCGAGGACGCATTCGCCGTCTCGGTGCGTGTAGCGGACCAGCCGCAGGTCGACCGGGTCGATCCGTCTCCCCGGGAAAGCGGCACGGAGCCGGGCCCGCGAATGCTTGTCCTTCGGCACGGCGGACACCATCGCGTCGTCGAGATCGCCGTCGATGAAGTCGTCGAAGCCGGAGCTGCGAGGGAGCCGGAACACCGGGTGCGCGCCGCGCCAGACCAGAGCGTAGAGGAGCACGAACGAGAAGTATCCCCGGTCGAAGACCACGACATCGCCCGGCTCCACGGCATCGAGATGGGCGAGCGCGGCGGCGCGCTCGTCGGCGTTGGCCGACAGGCTGAAGTCGACCGGCGTCCCGGTGTCCAGCCGGTACAGGCAGGACACCAGGCCTTGCGGGTAGTGGGCCATCGGGGTGGGCAGTCGGTAGCCGACGTCGACCAGCGGGCGGGGCAGGTTCATCTTGGTTCCGTCGACGGCGAACGTGCGGTGGCCCTTCCACCGCCGGTCGGTGCAATCGTGCCGGAGGATCTCGCGGTGCAGATCGAGGAACAGGTCCTCGTGCACCTTTGCGCGGGCCTTGCAGATCGACGAGGCGGCCACGGGCTCGCGCTGCGGGAGGGCGATGCCGAGCTTCCGGCATTGGTCCCACAGCTCGGCGAGAACGGTCGCATAGCCCTTGCCCCCGCGCGACAGGACGAGCCGGAACACGAACAGCACGACGATCAGGCTGTCGAGGATCCGCTTGCGCTTCATCCATTGGCGGTCGTGCGCGGCGGCGAGTTCGCCGGCCGCATCGACGATCTTCATCCACATCGCGACATACGGGTCGTCGAGCGCTGGCGCCGGGGGCTTGCGGCGCGGCGGCGTCTTGTTCTGGCCCTTCAGCGCCGCGCGGAAGCCGGGGTCGAGCGGAAGGACGAGTATCTGCTTCGGCGGCTTGGCCCGGCGTCCGCTTCTGCGCCCGGCCGTCATGCCGATCGCGGTCCAGTTGGCGGCCCGGTAGCAGGCGCCGTCGAAACGGGTCGGATCCACGAACGTCTCGCACAACACCAGCCGGCATCCGTGGCGCTGCTGCCACTCGCCGGGAAGCTGACGCGCCGCCATGGACAGGGCCTTCGAGGCGAGATTGTCCACCCGGACCCAGGGGAAGATCAGGAACCGGCTGTTCGACACCGCCAGATGCAGCCGGCGGTCACGATCCTTGTCGTTCCATCCGACCCACGCGTCGCGGGCGGGCAGCGACTTCGCCGCCGCCTCGAACAGCAGGCAGGCGAGACGTCGGCCGTCCCTGTCGAGAACGAACCAGCGCAGATGCGGGCCGAACGGGCGCGGGCAGCCGAGGCCGTGGTGCCGGTCGACCAGCTCGTTCCAGTCGGCGACGTCCCGCTCCTCCGTCGCCAGTTCGAGCGACAGCGGCTCCAACTGGGCGAGCGTGCAATCGATCCCGGGCCCGGGGTCGGAGCGCCCGGTGTGGGCGATTGGCGTCCGGGGCCCGGGGATCGTGTTCCGCTTCGCCGGCAGGGTCAGGACCCCGCATTCCTCCAGACTCTCCAGCATGCGCAGGCAGGCCGCGGCCCGGTAAGCACCCTTCGGGGTGGTCCAGTTCAGGTGCTCGCAGATCGTCTTGGAGAGTTCGTTGCGGCTCAGGGCCGGGCTCAGCGCCACCGTCTCCTGGATGTCGGCGATCTGGCGCCGGGTCAGGCGGCGCCCGCAAAATGTCGTGGATTCGAGTCTCTCGATCCGCGGATCCATCGGCCTCGCCCCCCGCTGACGGTTCTTCCCGAGCGAAAGATGCCGCGGGCGGGGGAGCTTGTCAACCCGGATTCGTCCGCGTCTCCCGGAGCTGTGAAAGCGGCCTCGAATCAGCGCGTTGGGAGCCAAGACAAAATCTGCGGAAGAAACCGCCGACTAACAAAATGCCATTGCGGTTCCGAGCGCCAGGGCGAGAACGCCCGCGAGAAACAGCTTCATCGTGAAATCGAGGGGCCGGCGGGTAATGCCGCAATCGCCGGCCCCGAAGCTCCCTTGGTCAGATCATGGAGTTACGGCGACCCCTCCTCCCGCTGGAGGCAGAAGATCGCCCTGGCCGCGGCCGACACCGCCTCCGACGTGGCGATCGTCGCCTCCGCGAGGTGAAGACGCAGCACCGGATAGGTGGCCACGAAGTGACGGTAGATCGTTGCGTGGCGCCGGGCATGGCTGTCAGCGGCGTCGGCCTCGTCGTAGGCGACGGAGAGGCGATCGAGGGACGGCCCGATCACCGCCGCGCTTTCCTCGAAGGCCTTCCGGTGCTTTTCGAACTGCGCCAGCACGGTCCGGCATTCGCGCGGATCGTGCGCGGCGGCCGGGGCGGCGCACAGGCTGGCGATCGCGGCGATCATGAAGATGCGCACGGCGGGAGCGTGCTGGCCCGGGCGCGGCGCGTCAACGAAAAATGCGCGCTCGAGCCGCGCGGCGGTCGGGGGTGTCCACCGCGACGAAACGCCGCCAGTCCGGCCGCGTCGAACACTGGAGGCTCGACAGGCATGTTGCCGCGCCCGAGGCGGAGAGGCGGGCGAACCGTGAACGGGCGCCGACTGGGAGGCGGGACGATCGTCGACGCGAGGCCCGCGGTGCGGTCGGTTGTCGGCGAGAGGACGCTCGTGGCGGTGCTTGCCGGTCTCGGGCTGCGGTCCCGCCGGTGCCGGGCGTCCGCCGAGCGCGACCGCCAACCGGCGCCCCCGACGCCGTCCGGCGTCGGACGTCAACCGCAGAAGGGCCAGATCTGATACCAGGAATCGCAGCGGAAGCGCTTCTCGCAGCGCGCGAGCTGGGACCGGTAGCTGCGGGCGGTATCCCGTACCCGCGCCGCGGTGCGCCGCACCCCCGGTTTCTTCTTCCAGCTGCCGCGACTGTAGCCGCCCCGCCCTTCGTGATAGGCAAGGTAGAGCCGGTACGCATCGGTCCGGGGAATGCCCAGCTGGCGCCACGTCTTGTGGTTGTACCAGCCGATGAAGTCGAGTGCGTCCTCCATGTCCGAACGGCTCCGGAACCACCGGCCCCGCTCAGCCTGATACTCTCCCCACACCGGATCCTGGGCCTGGGCGTAACCCTTGGCCGAGGACACCCTCCCCCACGGGATGAACAGGAACCACTTGCGCGGCGGGCGCGCGTCTGACTGGTAGCTCGATTCGTGCTTCACGAAAGCCATCTGGATGTGCACCGGGGTGCCCCATTCCTTCGCTGAACTCCGGGCGTAGTCGTACCAGTCCGGATTTTGGTCGAACACCGCGCACAGATCCGCCTGCCGCGTGGGCGGGGCGGTGGCGCATCCCGCCGCGAGCAGGGTTGCGAACAAGACGACGCAGACGAGACCGGCGGCTTTCACTGTAGCCATCTACCCATATGCCGAAGTTCGTCGGATTGTAAACCGTACGCGGCAACGGCGCGATGAGGCGGCGGAACTCGCTGAGCGGAGGTGGTGGTCCCCGACGGATCGAGGCCCGTTCAGAGCCCGATCCGAAGGCCGATGCCGACATAGGTTCCGCCGATCTCTGTGTCGAACGGCGTTCCCGTCACCGAACCCCTGAAGGTCGGGTCCGCGGTGGCAAAGCGCCGAAAGTCCAAGCTTACGATGACCGGCCGATCGTCCGAATCGCCGACATCGTATCCGAGGCCAGCGCCGAACTGGTACGCGAACACGGTGTCGTGGTCATCGGTAGTCCGCGTGCCGGCACTGCTCGCCGTCATGGAGATGCGGCTCAGCCCGATGCCCCCGCCGACATAGGGCTTCAATTCGAGGCCCAGGTCGAAATCGTGGAAGAGGTTGACCATCAGCGTGACCGACGAGAGATCTCCATCCGCCGGGTGCGTTCCCTTCAGCCCTTCCAGGGCGTCCGGATCCCGCCGCAGGTCGGGAGGAAGAAGCGCGGCCAAGCTGCCGGGCTCCCGCACCGTGACCTCGTCGAAATCGTGCTTGCGGTAGCTTAGCTCGCCCTCGACGCGCAGCCCCCGGGCGAACCGGTAGCCGACCGCGCCGCTGAAGGCGGTTCCCCGGTCGTACGTGCTGGTGCCCTCGAACGGGGACGGGTAGGTCTCGCTCGGCCGTGCCGTGGTGTCGGAATCCGCCGGGAAGAGGAGGCCGCCGCCGAGACCGATGTAGAACCCGTCGGCGGCGGCCGCGCCGGCGGTCGCGAGGCACAGACAGGCCATCATCGCGCCCCCCAGCAAACCGAACGCCCCGACCCGCAGCCCCGTCGGCGTTCTCCCCGCGCCAGCGCCGGTCCGCGCGTCCCGGCAAATCCGACCGTTCATGGCCCGCGCTCCTCCTCCGGTGACCGCGGCCGCGCCGCAGCTCCAACGGGACTGAGTATGAGAGCCTGTGGTCCATAAATCCAAGACGGAGTTCTCATGAAACCGATAGGAAATTCTAATATGCGTGGACCCCAACAAGCGGCCGGTTCCTGGTGCCGGTTTCAGGTCGGCACGCGGCCGGATGGTCGAGGAGGCGGCCAGAACCATCCTCGCGTCGAAGGACCGCGTGATTGGAATACCGGCCCGGGCCATGCCGGCGGAATACACGAACTCGCCGTTCTCGAAACCGATCCGGCTGCGCATGACATTTCTGTGGCCTCGCCCCATCCGTGCTTTGACGATGTTAGGGGTTGGGCCGGTTCTTCGATCAGTAGATGCTGAACGGGAAATACCTCGCGTTGATCGTCTCGTAGGTCCCGTCAGCGAGGATCGCCTCGATCGCCCGGTTGAGCCGGTGGCGCAGCGCTTCGTCCTCCTTGCGTACGGCAATGCCGATGCCTTCGTCCAGACGGTAGCCATCGCCCACATAGGCGAAGCCGGCGCCCTCGGGACTCCGCAGCCAGTTCCAGAAGCCGAGACCGTCGCCGAACACCGCGTCGAGGCGACCCGCCGCCAGCGCCCGGAGCGGCGCACCCAGCTCCGTGAACAGCCTGATGTCGGCAACCCCGGACATGTTGGCCGCCAACCAGTCCGACGAGATCGTCGCCCGGGTCGCGCCGATGGTCCGACCCGCCGGAGCTTCGGGATCGAAGCCCGAGCCCTTCCAGGCCACGAAGCGGACGACGTTGCTGTAGTACCGATCCGTGAAGGCGACCAGGCGCCGGCGCTTTTCGGTGATCGACATGCTGGAGACGATGGCGTCGAACTCGCCGGCCCTGAGCGCCGGGATCAGCCCCTCCCAGTCCTGGCGGACGAAGCCGCACTCCGCTTCCAGGCGCGCGCAGAGCGCCAGCGCAATGTCGATGTCGAAGCCCATGAGCCGGCCTGTATCGTCGATGCCGCTGAACGGCGGATAAGACGGGTCGAGCCCGATGCGGAGCTTCGCCCGGGATCCTTCCTTGCCCAGCGCGGACGTGAGCGACAGCAGGACGACGATCAACGCCCAGGCTAGTGTCTTCATTATTGCGTCACCTTCTCAATGTCGGGCTCGAAGACGAGTTCCGGCACGACGACTTCCCACGTTTCGGATCTGACGGTATCTCGATATTTCGGGTCCGAAGCTTCGCGGCTCCATTCGACGACGGCAAAGACCTCGGCGGCCCGGCAGCGCATCCCCGTCGGCGGCCTGAAGCCTTTCGCAAGCCGGCCCACCACGGTGCCGGCCGGATCCAGCACTGCCCAGGTCCCGCCCGTGAGGGGACGTGCTTCGAGCGGGTCTCCGGGCGAGAGCGCGGCGACGGCCCGGTGTACCGGACGGCGGGGATCCTGCCGTCCCGCGTAGCCCAGATCGACGTCCTGAAGACCGACACGGACGTGTCGATACTGAAGAGCGGGCGAGGCGGGCGGACGGTCTACCGGTTCGCGCTGAACGACCGACCGATGGCCGACCAGCGCCTCCTGCAACCGGTGAGGTCCCTGCATGCGCGCGAGAGTAACGGTCTGCCGCGCGCGCGTCATGGCGACATAGTACAGCCGGCGCACCTCGTCCGGGTCCTCGCCGGGTTCAATGCGGTTCCACCCCCCGTCCAGAACCGCCACGTGATCGAACTCCAGACCCTTGGCCCGGTGCCCGCTCAACAACAGCAACCCGTGCTGGCGCCGGCGCACCTCGCGGCCCCATTCGGCCAGCCACTCGATGAAGCGATCGACCGGCACTTCCCCGCCGCCGGTCTCAAGCGCGAACTCTTCGACGGCCTGCCGCAGCAGGCCGTGCCAGTGGTCCGTCGGCCGCCGCTTCAACCGGTCGTACAGAGCAGCCGCGTCGACGAGCAGGGGATCCCTCGCGCGTACCCAATCGACGAATGCCCGCGTTTCGCGCAGTCGCCAGAAGTTGGGGATTTCCTCGTTTCCCGACTGGCACGGAATTTCGTGCTGTTCGCAGAACGCGCGGACCGGAACCAGATACTCCCATTCGCGCGCGATGACCGCGCAGCGGGACCAATCCCAGTCCGGCGCGAGATCGGCGAGGCGCTGGAACTCGGTCATCACGGACAGGGCCTGCGTAACCCGGTTACCGCCGGCCGGCAGGATCTGCACCCGTCCGCGAGAGACGGGGTCGCGCTCCTCCCACTGGCCTCCCGGGGGCTCCCCGGATCGGGCCCGGTCGACCCGGATGGGCTGCGCCGCCTTCATCCGCTCCCGGGCCGGCTCGATGACAGCGTTGGCCGCCGTCACGATATGGCCCGTCGAGCGGTAGTTGGCGGTGAGGTATTTCGGGCGGGGTCCGTAATCGGCCTCGAACCTGCGGATGAACTCCACCGATGCGCCGTTGAAGGCGTATATGTTCTGATCGTCGTCGCCGACCGCGAACAGGGTGAGTTTCGCATCGTCGGCCAGCGTCCGCCCGGCGAGCGCAGATATCAGCTCGTACTGGTCCGCGCCGATATCCTGGTACTCGTCCACCAGGATCCAGCGGAAACCGGCCAGTAGACGATCGCGCTGCTCGTCGGCTTCCTCGGGCGGCAGGCCCTCGCCGCGCAGCAATTCGATGGCGCGGCGCATCACCTCCGCGAACATGTCATCGTCAGGGCGTTCCGCGCGCCCGCTGAAGCTCGCCCCGGCAAGCCGCATGGCGAGGGCGTGGCACGTCAGCACGGTCACGCCGCGTGCATCGTCTCCGATCAGTTCCACCAGACGGCGGCGGATGTCGACGGCGGCGTGGCGGTTGTATGCGAGAGCCAGGATGCCGCGCGCGTTCTGCCGCCTTGCCCGGACGAGGTATGCGATCCGGTGCACAAGCACCCGCGTCTTGCCGGAACCGGGACCCGCGAGCACCAAAACGTTGGTCCGTTCCCGCTCGTCGGCGACGATGTTCTGCTGGACCGGGTCGTTAAGGCTCTCGACGATGGCCCGCCAGGACTCAGGCGTGGTCTCGCGGCCGATCTCCCTGTCCCGCCCGGGCAGCCAGCGATCGAGGAATTCATCCTCCCTGAGCGCGAAATAGTCCATCGCGAGGCGCAGCGCGTCGCTCATGGCGGCGAGCCCGCGCTCGGCGAACTCCACCATGACGTGGATCTGCAGGACCTGTCCCTTGTAGTGCAGAGCGAGCGGCTCGAAGTCCGACCTGGCGAAGCCGCGCCGCTCCCTCTGCCCCAGACGGATCGTCATGGCCGGACGGAATACCGCCAGACCCTTGTTGAGGCGGATGACGTCCAGCTCATGCAGCCACAAGAGTGCGCGGTCCATCAGCTTGCCGGTGTCCTTGACTCCGTTCTTGAGCACGAGGTCCGTTTCGATCGCCTGCCGGAGGTTGCCGAGCGTGGTTTCGGCGAGGAGGTCCGTACCCCGGCTGCCGGGCGGCACGGAGGTCACGAGATGCTCCAGCAGACGTTCCGCGCCCTCGCGCCGTCGCCGCGCAGTCTCCTCAAGCGCCCCCCATTCCCGCAGCAGGGTCACGCGGACCGTCTCCGCATCCTGCTTCCGCACCGCCAGACTGCCGCCCGCACCGTCCTCGCCCGAGCCGTCATGGGCGATGCCCCTGACGATGCGCCACAGCCGTTCCGGCAGCGGATCGGGCCGGCCCCCGTCGCGCAGCATCTGCGATGCGATGCGCAGGTGGAGAGACGACGTGTCTCCCTTGCCCTGATCGGGCGCCGCTTCGCGCATATGGGAGATGAGGGCGGTCTCCAATTCCGCCGCCTCCTTCAGACGGCGGAGAGAGGCGCGTTCCACCCCGACATGGACGAACGCGGTCAGCGCGGTGTCGTTGCTGGCGATGCCCAGCCGCTCCAGATCGTGAAGCGCGGCGCGCACCCCTTCGGGGCCGAGCCTGGAGCCCCCCATCAGCTCGTCCGTGGTGACTCCCTCGTCGGCGTCCGCCTCGATCAGCCATTCCGCGATCCGCAGCAACTGCCGGCGATACGTTTCCGCGATGTCCGCCCGCCCAAGCCGTCTTCCCGCCTCTTCCACGGAATCCACGCGGAGCGAAGAGGGGAAAATCTGGACGAAGTTCTCCTCGCGGGTCAGAAGGTGCGCCTCCTCCAGCCAGGCGACAGCGGTCCGCACACGGGTATCGTCGGTGGCCGAATCGCGCTCGAACGCCTTTTCCTCGTCCTCGCCGAGAATCTCTCCGGCGGTCGCCACCACATCGCCGCCGAACCGCTTCTTCCGGTCCAGGTTGCGCAGCGCCCGCAGGATGCTGTGGATCTCCTCGCGCGTGAGGCGCGAACGCGCCGACATGCCGAACTGGCGCTCCACATCGTCCGTCGCATAGAGCAGCACGCAGCGCGCCGCCGAGCGATCCCGGCCGGCCCGGCCCGCCTCCTGAAGGTAGTTTTCGAGCGAGCCCGGGATATCTGCGTGGATGACCAGCCGCACGTCCGGCTTGTCGATGCCCATGCCGAAGGCGTTGGTCGCGGCGATCGCGCGGAGTTCGCCGCCGATAAAGCGCCGCTGCACATCCTTCTTCGTCTCTGGCGGCAGGCCGGCGTGAAAATGAGCCGCTGCCACCTCCCTCAATTGCAGGTACTCGGCGACCTCCTCGCTCTGTTGCCGTGTGGCGCAGTAGACGATCGCGCCGCCCGGCGTGTCCGATGGCAGGTACGAGGTCAGGATCTGATGAATATGGGCGAACTTCTCGCCGCCCGTGGTCGGGATAACCTCGAAGGTGAGATTGGAGCGTTCCGCGCCGCCGTCGAAGACGGCGAGCTCGATCCCGAGTTCGTCCCGGAAATGCCGCCGGATGTCGTCCACGACGTCGGGCTTCGCGGTGGCTGTCAGGCACAGCACCGGCGGCGTCGGCCCGTCGCCCGCCTTCTCCCGGATGAACCGGCCCACGTAACGGTAGTCGGGACGGAAATCGTGGCCCCAGCGCGACAGGCAGTGAGCCTCGTCCAGCACCCACGCGCCGATCTCGCGCTGGTCGAGAACGCGGCGCACGGATCGGGCGCGAAGCTGTTCCGGAGAGATCAGGAGGATGCCTGCACCCCCCAGCCGGACCCGGTCCAGCACGTCGGCCCGCTCCGGCAGCGACAGGAGCCCGTTGACCGTGACGCAGGAGCCGATCCCGTGCGCCTCGAGCCCTGCGACCTGATCCGCCATGAGCGCAACCAGGGGCGAGATCGCCACCGTCAGCGCGCCGGTCTTGTCATGCCGCGACAGCGCCGGAATCTGATAGCACAGCGACTTGCCCGTGCCCGTCGGCAGGATCCCGAGGACATGGTTTCCGGCCATGGCCTCCTCGACGATGGCCTGCTGCAGGGGACGGCCGCTTTCGTCCGCCGGCTCGGGACGGAACCCGTCGAAGCCGAACCAGCGTTTCAGCTCCTTGCCCGCATCGTGCCTTTCCCGGCACCAGCCGCAGGCCGGGTCGATGCAGGCGGAATCTCGCAGTCGGCACACCAGTCTGCCCGCTTCCGGAAACTGGTGGCGTACCCAGGGCGGCATCACCGAGCTGCCGCCGGCAACCGAAAGCCACGCGAGCGAATAGGCGAGAGACCAGCCGAAAATCCCGGCTTCGGCGATGGCCTCGCGCCCGTGGCTCGCGCAGGAGATGCCCTCCAGGCGTCGAACGATGGCCGCCCTGGCCTCGGCGGCCGAGGGCCGGCGCGCGCCTCGCAGTTCCGAGAAGAAATCGTCGAGCGCGCGGTCCGCGCCTTCCGGGTCCGCGGTGCTCAGCCAATGCCACGCCAGGAGCAGGTCCCGCTGGGCACGCTTCAGGGCCCGATGTTGATCGCCGAAGACCTCCAGCGCGATGCGGGAATCGAGTTCGGGGTCGTTCACCCGGCCACGCTTGAGACCGCCGTCCTGGTAATGCTTTACGAGGTGGTGATAGGGATTGCGCGGAAAGGCCAGAGGGCTGAGGCGCAACGTGTCCAACGCCGGGAGCCTCAGGAGCCGCAGGCCGGGACACGCGGCCGCGAGGTGGGGGAGGTCGAAGGCGATCAGATTGTGACCCAGGACGAAGTCCATGCCCTCCGCCAGCTCGTCCAATTTCGTGAGATCGGATACCGTCCCGCCGCCGGAATACCCCTCCCCGGTATCCCCGCGCACCGCGCCGAAGGCACGGATGCGGCCGTCTTTCCTACCGACTTCCAGATCGATGGAAAGGCAGCGCGGCCGGAAGGTCCGGTCCTCCCATGAGGGAGCCTCTTTGCCTTTCGCCGGGGCATCGGTCGAGCGGCCGCCTATCGGCTGCGTCGCGCGAGCAATGCCGTCGGGGTTATCGAGGCCTGCCATGCTAGCCGACGCACTCGCTACTGGCGCGATCTGCGCCATCCCGCGGCGCGCGCTTCGCTCTCGGTGCAGAACCACCGCTCGCCCCGCGACGTGTCGATCCGAGTGCCGCCGTAGTAGCGCCCGCCCGGCATGTGGTAGATGCGCTTGCCGCTCCCGCCGATATTGCCCTTGATGTCGCACCGGCCCGCGCCTTTCGGCCTGACCGCTTGGGCGCCTGCCAGGCGCTTGCCCCGGCGCCAGTCCCAGGGCGGCACGAACTCGCCCCTCCAGACACCGCGTTTCGCCGCCCGTGCGCGTCTCTCCGTCGCAACGTAGGCGCGCGAGTATCGCCGGTAGGCAAGAGCCCATCCCTCGGCGACCATCCATGCGTTAAGGTCTCGGCCGGCGGCCGTGCATACCGCCACGATCCGGCCATAGCGGTCCCGGCCGCGCTCCTCGCACGCGACCTGGCTGCCGCGGAACAGCCGGGCGAGCGTCCTCGTCGCCTCGCGGCCGCAGGCGTAGAGCCGGCCTTGAGCGCGGCAGCGTTGCGCGCTCTCGGGTGCGTCGATTCCGTGCAGGCGAATTCTTTCGTCCCCCAATTCCAGGGTGTCGCCGTCGATCGCCCGAGCCCGGCCCGTCAGCGTCCGGGCGTCACGAGCGATGAGAACTGCCGATGCCTCTCCCTCGGGTGTTCGGGCGGAAGGAAACGCGTCCCCGACCGTGGCGAACCGATCGCGGAACTCGCACATTCCCCTGCCGAGACGTGGCGCTACCGGCTGAACAAGGTCGTCGAGGAAATCGGCCCGCACGGGTGTCCAGCCTTTCGCGTCGCTCCAGGTCGATGGCGCAAGCGATACGGTTGCCCCTGCCGCGATCGAAAACAGAATCGCGCTCCCGATCCCGCGCCTTGTCCGCCATCTCACTCGCTCGTCTCCGGTGCATCCGAGTTCGTCATCCCTGCAACCTGCCGGATGGGAACAGGTCGTTCAATATCCGGGGACTAGCTTCGGGCGTGGGCGGTCGAGGTTCCCCAACGGCCAAGGTGGTCCCGGGCTCGCGGTGGACGCCCCGCCGCTTAGTGCACCGAACCGCCAGAGGTCCAAAGTTTTGCATCGGCACCCGCCGTCCAGGCGATCGGGCGGCGCAGAACGGCGAGATCGGCCTGGTGCGGGAACACCGCCGCGCGCGTCGACACCCGGTCCTTGGCGGATGTCCTGCGGGCCTCGGCAAACCTGATCTTCGTTCCGGACGGCATGGGCGACACATAGACCTTGCCGGCGAAGACTGCCGGCGTCTCGGCGACGTGAACCGCCTCCGACGATGCCGATCGCGGTGCGTCCCGTTCGTTTATCCTTATTTCTCCCGGCGGCTGTGCCCTTTGGTGGCGGGCACGATCAGAGCGGCTCGATGTCCCTCGCCTGAAGCCCGCGCGGCACGCTTTCGACGCGGACCAGGACGCGCTGCCCCGAATCCAGGCCGGTCATGCCGCAGCCGGACAGCACGCTGGAATGGACGAACACGTCCGGGCCGCCGTCGTCCGGTGTGATGAAGCCGAACCCGCGCGTTGGGTCGAAGAACTTGACCGTGCCCGGCCGCGCCGCGTGTCCCGGCTGCGCAGCCTCAACGTTCGCGCCCGGCAACCGGGCGGCGAAGGGCCGCTCGCGTTCATCCGGGGCGGGTCCGTCAGGCGGCGGATCGACCGAGAGGATGCGTGACACCTGGAGACCCCTCTCGCTCTCCACGACCTCGCAGGTCACCGTCGCGCCCTGGGGCAGCGTTTCACGGCCAGATGCCTGCAAGGGCGACAGGCGGCAGAACACGTCGCCGGACCCGTCCCCCGGTTCCAGAAAGCCATAGCCCTTGCCTGGATGAAACCACTTGACGAGCGACCGGATCGTGCGGCCGGGGGCGCCAGGGCCGGCCTGCCCGGCGCCGGGTGTGGTGGCCATGGGTCGGTTGCCGGGCGCGGATGCCGGACCAGCCGCGCCGGGCGATGCCGTGGAAAAGTCGACGGCGAGTATCCGCGAGACCCTCCGCCCGTGCGGGCCATGCACTGTCTCGCAGGCGACGGTAGCGCCGGCGAGAAGGATGTCGAGGCCGACCTCGGCCAATGCCGAGCCTGGGCAGAAAATGTCGGGCGGGCCGTCGACGGGAAGGAGGAAGCCGTAACCCTTGGCGGGATCGTACCGTTTCACCGTCGCGGAAACATGCGCGCCGTCGCCGGATCCTGAAACCGGATATGTCATGATTGGCGGATTTCCCTCGTGACGAATGTACGTCTCCGATGTCCGTTCTACCGTCCGCTGCCGGAGCAGTGAAGGTTTCGGCCGACGAAGAGTCTCGCGGACATCGTGGGGAATTCGGTCACGGCTCATGGCCGACGACGGTAAAGCCGGTCCGGGGTGCGTCCTGCCGCAAGGTTGGGAATTCGTCGGTTGCATGCTCGCCGCTTTAGCCATGTACCCTCATTCCGGGATTCCGGTAGAGCGAGATCGCCGATATGGGACGGCACGCTGAAACGCGGCAATCCCTCCAAGCCAACGATATCCGCCCAGGATCGGGCCTGGGTCCGATGGGGCTTGCACAGGTTCTCCGGCATCGACCGCGTCGAAACCGCAGAGGCCCAGCGTGGCCCGCGACACCCTCGGGAAGGGGGAGCATTCCATTCCACATGGCGGTTCCCCAGCAGTCCGGTCGGGCAGGACGAGAATCCTGTCCCAGGGAACGTGCGTCGGAGATGCGGGTGGATCGTCCCGTGGCGCGCCATCGGCCCCGCTGTAGGTGCGGCGCTAGCCGATCAGATCGGAGACAGGCGAAGAAGTTGCGGCAGCGGACAGCGAAATGGTCCGGAACCCTTGGGCCCGCCCGAGCCGCGGGCTCGCTATGGTGTCGATCGTCAATTCCGCCGCCATTGCGGGATAGAGTTTTCACCAACCCGCAGGTTGACTTCGCTGCGCAGGCAGGCGCTTGCCGCCAGCGCTAGAGCGATGACGATCAGGATGGGGAGGGCTTCATCTCGACCTCCATCATGTGAACGATGCGATTCTCCGGAACAGGGGGTAAAGAGGGGCGCCCCGATCGGACATAGCCTTGACCTCTCATGAACTGTCGCCTGTTTACGCCGTGCCAGTCTGGTCTATCCGTATCGCGCGGTCAAAAGCCCAGACGACCCCGCACCGGCACCGGGTTGCAACCGTTCAAGAATTATTTCTGGGCTTATCCGGGTCGCCGAATTTCGGTCTTACGATCGCTAACCTCGCCGCGTCTGGCAGCATTGTGTAGAGCAAGACCAGCATTCGGCGCGTGCCGCAACCGCGGTCGACCAGGATACTTGCCACATACCCGCACGGACTCCCCGCTTCGCCACCAAGACCCGCGGTGACTGTCGCCGCGTCCGAGGACGCAACGGCCTGACACGCTCCACGAAATGCGCGAACGGATCGCTTGGCGAGAGGTGTCGATTTCTTTCAGCGTCCTTGGCTTACTGCGGCGGGGGTGCTCGGACATCGTCCCGACGGGAAAGGCAATCGGGCGCCTCGCTTTAGGCGGGCTTGGAAGGCGGCGTTCCCGGGTCGCGGTGAGGCACGGCGTGGAGGCGATAAACCTCGCCGCCGATGAACCGGCCGGCCAGCGAACCCTCGCGGGTCAGCCGGGCGCATATCTCGACCACGATCAGCACTTCGCCTTTCGCCATGGCCCCGTCGAATTCGCTGGGCAGCCCCGAGCCTTCTCCGTCGGCCACATAGCGCGGGCAGTCGCCGGCAAGCGTGCTGGTCGCGGTTTCGTCTCCGAAGCGGATCGTGTCATGGGACCACAGCTTCGTCGCCGCCTGCGGAGGATCGTCGGGCGGGCGGCGGAAGGCGGTAATCACGTAGACCAGGTCGGCGGGCAGGCGAAGCTCGTGCTTGTAAAGAACCTTCCCGAGTGCCTTCAACTCGTCTCCGTTCGGCTTGGCGTCGCGCGAGACGTAATCCGCCATGACGCTCGCCAGCCGCCCACTTGCCGTGTCCGCCCTGATCCTCGAATAGAGATCGAAGCAAAGGGTCGCGGCGGAGAGCAGCACCACCGCGCCGAGCGCAAGCTCAATGGCCGCGCTGCCGCGGTTGCCGCTGACGAAGGATCGAAGTCGGCGGAGAGTATGGACCATGTTCCAATCCCGGCTCGTCCCCGCACGGTGGCGGGAATGTCAAGGGCCGCAGAATAGCCGCAACCGGGAGATACGCAAGCGGTCGTCATGGCGCGGCCGTCGGAGAAGTGCGAGCCCGACCGCCGACGCGCTTTCGAGATCGCGATGGGGTGCGCCAGGCGAACTCTGGCGTGGATAGCCGGTGAAAGTCCGGTGAAGGGAAGGTGTAACGAGCCACTCTTGCCCTCGAGCCGTGCGTTGGGTCCCGCGAGGGGCCAAGCGAAGCGTCGGTAGAGGTGTGTGTGGGCAGGGCTATTGAGCACCGAGAGATCCGTAATTCGGAGTGCCGAGGTTTTCCCATCCGCCGAAGGCAACACTGGCCGCCCGTTTTCGTGAGGCCGCCCGCCCGGTCGCCGGAGACGCGCCCGGCAATAGTCCCGTCGTCCGCGGACCGCCTCTTGGAAACGGGCGATGGGTCGTTCGATCCTACGGAACGGCCCCGGCGGCAGCTTCTGGCCGCTGTCGGTTCAGCGGAAACGGGCAGGTGTTCCACCGGTTCGGGCGGCGGATCCGGTATCTGCGCGCCGACATCCAGGCCTGGGCGGCGACGCGCCGGCGCGTCTCGACCGTGGACGACGGCAGCATGCTGCCGGGAGCGGGCCGGTGAGGGTGCGGGCGGAAACGATGCCGAGCGCCTGCAGCGACGGCGCGGCCGGGATGCTGCGCGGCGTCGCCCTGGCCGGCCTTTCCGTCGCCGCGCTGCTGGCCGTGCCGGAGGTTGCGCTGGCGACCACCGACACGACCTTCGGCGATCCGCTGGACACGGTGCAGGACATCGTCGGCGGCACCAGCGGCCAGCTCGCCGCGGCGCTCGCCGTGAGAGCCGCCCTGGTCGGCACGGCGATCGTCTGACGGGCAGCGGCGACGATGAACGACAACGCGCGCTACACCATCCTGCGTCGGCTCGACGATCCGGAGCGCTGGCTGTTCTGGACCGTCGACGAGGCGGCGGCGCTGATGGGCCCCCGCCCTGCACGGCCTGGCGGCCACACTCTCGCTCTCGGTGACGAAGGGCTCGGGCGCGGCGCAATCGCGGACGGGGGCGGCTCCCGCGAGTCTGGCCGAACTGACCCGGACAGCGCAGAAGGCGGGATCCATTGAAAAAGCCGCACCGGGTGTTATAAAATGGGGTATGAAAGCGGGCGCTGGAGAGGTTCGGATTGCAGACGTTCAAGACCAAGGCGTTCGCCCGTTTCGCCGATCGCGAGGGACTGGAGGACGCAGCGTTGTGCGAGGCCGTGCGGCGCGCCCGCGAGGGCCTGATCGATGCTGACCTCGGCGGCGGCGTGATCAAACAGCGGATTGCCCGCAAGGGCGGCGGCCGGTCCGGCGGGTTTCGCACGATCGTGCTGTTCCGCAGGGGGGAGCTGGCGTTCTTCGTGTACGGTTTCGCCAAGAGCGACCGGGAGAACCTGCGGCGGAACGAGATCGAAACCTTCAGGCTGCTGGCCGACGAGTACCTGGCGCTGGACGAAGGGGGTCTGGCGGGCGCGCAGGCGGCCGGAGCGATTGTCGAGGTGAAATGCGATGACCAAGCAGTACAAGAGCGAGGCGCTGGCAGCGGCGCACGAGGCGGCGTTCGGCCTGGCCGAGGCGGGCCTGATGTCGAAGCGGACCATGCGCAAGTTCGACGAGATGTGCCTGACGCCGGTCGAGGACATGGCGCCGGAGGACATCCGCGCGCTTCGCCAGCGCGAGAATGCGAGCCAGGCGGTGTTCGCGCGCTATCTCAACGTGACCACGGGTCTGGTGAGCCAGTGGGAGCGCGGTGAGAAGCGCCCGCGCGGCGCCTCGCTCAAGCTCCTGACGCTGGTGGCGAAGAACGGGCTCCGGGCGGTCGCCTGAAGCGCGGCCTTCCGCGGGGCGTCAGCGCCCGGTCGAGCGGGCGCGCGGAACGACGGGGATACCGAGGGGCCGCAGGAATTCGAGGTCCTCGGCCATGCGGCGCTCCGCGCCCGGATAATCTCCGGCGAGGAGATAGCGGTAGCCGACCGTGGTCATCCAGCGGGCGCGAGCCAGGTGGCTTTCGAGCGCCTTGCGGGCGCGCTGGGGTTCGGCGCCGGAGTCGATGCCGAGAATCCCCCGGGCCATGTCGTCCTTCGACAGGCCCTCGGTGTCGGCGTCGAGAAGGCGAAGGTAGGTTTCGAAGTGCCGGTCGTCGTATTCGGTCATGCGGTTCGACCAGGGGATCTCGTCGGCGATACCGGGCGTTGGATGGGATGCGGTCATCGGCAATGCCTACGGTTGGACTGCGCGCCAGGGAGCCGTCGGGCTTCTCGGATGCTGGGGTCGGCGGACAATAGCCGACGGCGCGCCGCCCGGCGGCGATGGCGGGCGGCCCGAAAATCCGGCTGGTTGTCTGTCGATCCGAGACGCGCCCCGGTCGGCACTTCCGGGTCTCCGCAATGAGGATACCTACAGGATGCGCTGGGCGATCCTGACGACGACCCGTGGCCCGAACGCGCGCCGCTGATCGCCGTGACCGCCATCGTGCAAGGGTTGCCCTCTCCCTCCGAAATTGCAAGCACCGCGCTAGAGAGAGGAAGCGATCGCCGCGTCCTAATGCGGCTGCTGATCGTAAGCGCGGCGACGTCACCGTGCTGGGCTTCGCAACGAACGCCCGAGCGCTCTCACCGGAATTCCGGGCGCGGGCACCGTGGCGCCCATGGTCGAGGCTCTCGGGCGCAGCTGGAAGGCGCCACCCTTCGTTGCCCGGGAGGCCGGATCAATAGTGATAGCCGTCCACCCTCGGGGGCGAGGACGTTTCCGCGTCTCGGGGCGGCTTGCCCGCAGTCACCAGCTGGGCGGTGACGATCACGATCAGTTCGAGCTCGTCCGAGCGCACCGAACGATGGCCGAACAAGGTTCCGAGTACCGGGATGTCCTTCAGCCCGGGCAGCCCCGCTTCCCGTGTGTTCGAGGCGTTGCGGAACAGCCCCGCGATCACGATCGATTCCCCGTCGCCCACTTCGACCGTCGTCTCCGCGCGGCGCACGTTGATTACCGGCACATCCACGCCGACCACCTGGACGGCCTGGTTCAGGGAGGGTTCCGATACTTCGGGTCTGACCTTCAGCACGATCCGGCCGGTGTCGATGACCGTCGGCACGAAGTCGAGCAGGACGCCATATTTCTTGTACTCGAAGACGATCACGCCGTCCTCGAACCCCGTCGGCAGAGGATATTCGCCGCCCGAGAAGATGGATGCCGATTCGCCCGAGATCGCGGTGACGTTGGGCCGCGCCAGAACGTTGGCAAGCCCCGCCGTGGCCAGCGCATCGACCATGCCGGCGACCCTCGTGGTCCCCGTCGTCCGGCTGAAAGCCAGACCCGGCGCGACCTCTCCGTCAATGGTCGCGCGCACCCCGCCGGGGAAGGGGGCTCCACCCGCGCCGCCTCCGAGACCGAGCGGCAGCAGCCGGCCAATGCGGAATCCCAGGAAATCGTCGCCACCGACGCGCAACGCCTCCCAGTTGATCCCGAGATCCTCGCTGACGGAGCGCTGCACCTCGGCGATCTGGACTTCGAGGTTGACCTGCTGCGCGCCGGAGACCCGCAATCCATTGTCGATCGGCGTGTCCTTGGGGAGCGCACCCGCGGCAAGGCGTAGCGCCCGCTCGGAGTGCGCGGTGGAAGCGACCTCGCCCGTCAGCGCGACTCCTCGGCCCGCCCGCTTCGCCCGCACCCCCCGCAAGTCCGGTTCATTGGCGAGGATTTCGCGTATCGGCTCGATGTCGAGCACCACCGAAACGGTCCAGTGCCGGATCTTCTCCTCTTCCTGGAGCACCGCGACCGAGGTCCGCCCAACGGCCTTGCCGACGATGTAGATCATCTTCGGCGACAAGAGCTGAACATCGGCGATCTCGGGCGACGCCACGAGGACCGAAGTCGCTTCGCCGGGTATGTGAAGCCGCCGACTCTGCCCGAGCGCCAGCATCACCGTCGGCCTTGCGCCCGGCCTATGAGCGGCGCGGTTCGCAGAAGTGCCGGACGGAGTCGAGCGCGCCCGCTGTCGAGCGGGGTTCGCCGTGTTCTCCGTGGCAATCGGCAGCGTCGCGGGGGCGGGCGGCCCGCCGATCCGCAAAAGGAGACCCGAAGTCGACGTCGGATCGAAGCGTTCGACGGTTGCGGGTCTTCCGATCGACGGAGAGAGGCGCAGGAGGAGGCCCGATTTGAACGGGCGCGGCGGAGAGCCGCCGCGCCCCGCACGTCGTGCATCCTCGATCATGCGCGAGAGCGCCGTACCGTCGCCGTCCAGCCAGTAGGACGGATCGTGCCGTGCGTACATTTCGCCGGCCTTCTCCACCATTCCGGCCGCGAGCAACATGCGCAGGAAATTCGCCGATATCCTCGGATGCCCGGACGACAGGCGGAGGGCCTCGCGGTACCTCGCCTCCGCCGCCTCGTGCTCGCCCCCGATGGTGGCGGCGACGGCGAGGCCGTTGACCGCCCAGGTCTCGCCCGTCGAACCCCGGCCAGCTTCGCGCGCCTCAAGGAAATGGCGCCGCGCCGCATCCAGCTTGCCCTGGGCAAGAGCCGCCCGTCCGCCGCCGAGCAGCGCTTCCGCCCTGATGGCGCGGGCATCTTTCGCCCGTTCCGCTGCGCGCTGGAAAAACCCCTCGGCGGCCGCGAAGTTCCTGTCTTCGAACGAAATATGGCCGAGGCCGAGGAGCGGCTCCGGCGCGTCGTCGAACCGTTCCGAGAGCGTCGCGTAGAGCCTGCGTGCAACCCCGGGCTGACCCGCAGCGAGCGCGGCCTCGGCAACCGCCAGGTTGTTCCGGAGAAGATCTCCGCGCCGGCTCGCATCGTTCGGTTGCTGCCAGTCCGCGCAGGCACCGAGCAGCATGACGAAAGCCGACAGTAGCCCGATCCGCGACCGGCGGATGAGCCCGCTCGTGGTTCTCGGCACCACGCGTGCGTTCCGTGCGACTCGGTTGTCGGACGATCTGCAAGAGAGCATTGTACCCGTCATCAAGTCACGAAATCAGTCGGTTAAGGGACGAACTTTGCGCGTGCCTTCAATAATCGCGACAAGATGAACCGCAACGAGAGAATTGTAAACACGCGGATTTTCTTGTCGGTACTCTCGGAACTTGTCCCACGGACCTGTCCGGGGACATACCCGTCCATCGGCGCGGATTAGGGGGGTGCCAGGTCTCGCCGGGTCTCCCCGTCGCCTGTCCGAAGCCACTGCCCGTCACGTAGCGCTCGGAGTCGATCGCCAGGGACTTCGCTCTCGGGAACCGCGAGAACGGTTTCCCGCAACGCGCACGACGGCATCGCACGGCACGCCGATTCGGTTTCCGGGTTCGAACGCGGGCATCGGGAGCCGCTTATCGCGCGCCTGTCGTGCTGACTTGGCGAGACCGACCGGAGACGGTATTAAGAAGGAAGTGACTTCGGCGACGGTCGGCGGGTTCTCGGATCGGGGACCGGATAGAAACCTCCCCGGCGTGGTGTTTCGCTAACTGGCCCGATGCTTGGAATTCCGCGGTCGTCGCGATTCGTGTCGTCGGATTCCCGCCCTGTGTCAATCCGGGAGCGATCGGTGATGCAGTTTCTGTCCCTGCGGCGCGGCCTCCGCGTATGCTCTGCACTCCTGCCTCTTTCGCTCGCGGCGGGTTGCCACGAACCGCTGGCCGTTCAGGATCCGTACTTCGTGCCCGGAAGCCCGATCGCCGCCGCGCAACACGTGGAGGCGTTGCACGCGATAAGATACAATCGAGCCTTGCAGGCGGCGCGGCAATCATGCCCTGGCTTTCCTCGACCCGACGCGGCGACGGCGGATGAGCCGCATCGACCGATCGCGGCCGCTCGCCGTACCGCACTCGCCCGCCTTTGCGCGGAGATGCCGGTGCCCTCGGCGGCCGCGCATGGGGGTGCCGGGAACGCCTACAGGCGGTGGGTGGAAGATCGGGTGCGCGTCCTGCCCGAATCATCCGCCACCGCGGCCGGCGCCGGCGGCGGCTCATGATTCGCGGCGCTGCCGGAAATCCGCTGCTGCGCGATCGCTGAAGCCGCGATGGCCTCGCCCGCCAAACGTCCCTTTGCGCGCGGCTTCGCCGCGGATGCCCGGACGGAACGGGCGTTGCGCGACGGGCTCGCCGGCCGTGAGGTCCGGATACAGCGGGGACGGCTGCCCGCCGCGCTACGGAACCTGGCCGCCGAGCCCGCGTCCCGCCTGGTATTCGTCGACCTCGAGGGCATCGCGGAGCCCGAAGCGGCGGCACGGCGGTTGACCGGAGTTTGCGCGTTCGACACCGCGCTGATCGCGATCGGCTCGGTGGATACCGCACAGTACGGCCGCTCCCTGCTGCAACACGGCGTTGCGGACTATCTTGTCAAGCCGGTCACCGCCGCCGCCATACGGGAGGCGACGGCGGCGGTGACGGACGATCTGCCGGAACAGCTCTATGCCGGCAGCGTCGTGGCCGTCGCGGGAAGCGCCGGCAGCGGAACCTCCACGCTTGTCGCCGCCGTCGCGCGCCGCATCGCCGATGAGGGTCGAGTCGTTTCCGCGGTGGACCTCGACCCGGTCGCGGGCAAGGTGCCTGCCCGGTTGGACGTCGACCCCCGGGACGGCTTGTCCGCGTTTCTCGCCCCGCCCGGCGCCAATGGCGGCGAAGATGCGGAAGCGCGGTTCGATTCGGGTCGACTGGACGACATCGTGACCTCCGTCGCACCCGGGATCTCCCTGGTTGCATATCCTCGCGCGGGGCCCCTGTCGGCGCGTCCCGCCCCGCCGGCGCTGTCGGCGCTGTTCAAGCGTCTCGCCAACCTGACGCATGTTGTCCTCGTCTCCGGTCTTGCCGACCCGGAAACGCAGATCGAGGTGATGCGGCAGGCTGATGCCCGGCTGCTGCTCTACGAGCCCACCCTGCCGAGCATCGGCGCCGCGGTTCGGGTGATTTCGCAGCTGGGCAATGCTTGCTCCGCCTCGCTGGTCCAGTGCTCGACGAGAATGCGCCGATACGCGCTCTCCCCTGCGCATGTCCGCTACGCGCTTGCGGATCGGCGTCCCGATGTCGTGATCCCGTTCGAGCCCGCGTTGCACGCGGGCTCCGTCGGCAAGACGGCGGGCCGTCCCGGCAAGGCCTACCGAAAGGCGCTCGGGCAGGTGATGGAGCTCATCGGCGAGGGCGCGCTCGCCGACGCCCGGTAGGGGCGTGTCCATTCCGCCCTGCTCGCGACCGACGGCTCGCGCGCCCTACCGAATCGGCTTCGATTCCGCAGCGCACAGGGGTTCGCGCCATAGCTGAAATGGGCGCCCACGGGGCCCACGCCGCGAGACGCGATCCGAGAAATGTCCGTGCCGCAGTGTTCATATTGTCGCCCGGAAAGCGCCATATTCATCCCGAACTGGAGGAACAATGGTATCTGCGACCAACAGGCCCCGACCTTCTCTCGCTGAGCGAGGCGAGCTTCTTCCGCGCCACCGGTCTGTTGAGCAGGACGTCACGCGGGAACCGCAAACACGCTCCGACTATCTGGAATACGCTACCCGCTTGCCATGTCGGCGCTAATCCGATGCGCCTCGCTCGGCCTCGTCCTCGATCCATGCGGCAAATGCGCGCACCTCGGGACGCCGGTAGGCGGGTCGGTGGATGAGCAGCCAGTACGAGTCGTCGACCGGCAGACTCTCGGGGACGGGACGTACGAGGCTGCCCGCGGCGAGATCCGCATGCGCCATGGACGTGCAGGAAAGGATGACTCCCCTGCCCTGGCGCGCGGCCTCGAGCAGGAGCCGGGCGGTGAGCGCCGGGCCCCTTTCGGTCTCGATGCCGGCAAGCCCGACGGCGGCGAGGAAGCTCGGCCAGTCGGGCCAGTTCCAGCCCTGACCCAAAACTTCGCGTTCCAGCAGCGTGGCGCCTGCGAGGCCGGGTCCCGGGCAGGCCGCAGGTATGCAGACCGGAAACACCTCTTCACGTTCGCTCAGGCGCCGGACGATGGTCGTCGCGTCCTCCTGGTAGACCCCCCACTCGACGACCAACTCGTCCCGGCTCGAAGCGCCGACCAACTCGCGGCTGTCCACGAGAACGATCTCGATCTCCGGCCTGATCGCGTGGAAACGCTTGAGTCTCGGAAGCAGCCAGGTGGAGGCGAAGACGGGCGGCACCGTGACCCGCAGCTTCCCGCCCCGTGTCGGCCCACGGAGCCGGTCGATGGAATGCGCGATATGAAGAAAAGCGTCTGAGAGCCCGTTCTGCAGTTCCCTCCCCTCCGCGGTAAGGCGAACGCCGCGCCCTTCGCGGACGACAAGGGGAAGGCCGATGGACTCCTCAAGGTTCCTGATCTGCCGTCCGACCGCACCGGTCGTGACAGAAAGTTCGGCGGCTGCGGCCGACAGGGAGCCGGTGCGCGCGACGACACTGAATACATGGAGCGCGTTGAGCGAAGGCGCATTCATCCAATTGCGCTCCCCGGCGTTCGGCCACTCTAAATCCGGTAGGCACTATATTTGGGCATCAATGGAGAATATAGAAACCCGATGGCAATTTTTGCTCAACTGTTGAATTTGTTGACGATAGCGGAGTATGATCGTTGCAATCGATTCGGCATCCCAGCCGGCCCGCGTATGGCGAGGGCGTCTGAAAGGACAACGGCGGCCAGGAAGGACGGCCGGTCGGGCCGGCTCGGGGTTTTTCCCGTGAGCTTCCCGTCCGGCAGTGCCGTGATGGCGAGTCCCGGGCCCGGGCAGCACTCCGGATCGCATGCGGAGAGTGTCTTCTCCTCGCCGCTCTTCACGAACTTGACGGCCGAGTGTCGTCGAACTGGCGATTCGGGCTATACGCCGCAGGGTTCCAACACAAGCGGGATGCGGAGCGCTATCTCCGCGACGTGCGGGAGAGGCTGGCCGGGTTCCCGCCACGCGCCGCCCGAAAGCACGATCCGCTCCGCGCCGATCTGCCAGCAGTCGCGGACCGAACGATCAATCACGGTTTCCGGCCCCTTGCCGTAGGGAGCACGCTCCGCCGCCCCGATCAGGGCGTCGAGCTGCGTCTCGGGAACCGGAAAGGCGAGCATGCCGACACCCTCGACCTCCAGCGTCGGCATCGGTGCGTACAGCCTTCCCTGGACGCAGAAATCGCCGGAGCGGTCGACCGAACGCAGCAAATCCTCGATCGCCGCGTCCGAGCCGTATTCCAGGTCGATCACGCCTATGAAACGCCGCTGCGGAGAATGTCAGCGACGATATTACCGGACCTTGAAGCGGATGCCACGGCTCCTACCGTTCGCTGCGTGTGAACGACGTTCCGCTTGGACATCGACCGGAGACATAATGGGGACACTGCGAATGCCAGCCGCGTAGATGAAACGTGAAACATCTGCCGATTCCAGATCACGATCTTTCGGTTTCCAATTAGCGATCTCTTGACTTCCAATCAGCCGGTATCGATAGTTCCAATTGTCCGGACTTGGAGACGGGATGTTCAAGCGGTTTGTAGAGCGCCGGGCCCAGGAGGCACTTTCGGATACGCCCGTGGTTCTCATTGTGGGGCCGCGCCGGGCGGGCAAGACCACGCTCGTCAAGAGCATGGGGGAAGCCAGCCGCAGCTATATCACGCTCGACGATCAGACAGTGCTTGAGGCGGCCCGGTCCGATCCAGCCGGCTTCATCCGAGGACTGGACCGGGCCATCATCGACGAAATTCAGCGCGTGCCCGACCTGCTCCTGGCGATCAAGAGGACGGTCGATGAAGATTATCGCCCAGGCCGTTTTCTCCTCACGGGCTCGGCCAATGTGCTGACCCTCCCACGGATCGCCGACAGTCTGGCCGGCCGGATGGAAACACTCCGGATGCTGCCGCTCGCGCGGGCCGAGGTCGAGGGGCGGACGCCTGGCTTTCTGGAGCGCCTGTTCGAAGGGAAACTGCAAAATCGGCACAAAGCGGTGGTCGGTGACGATCTCGTCCAGACTGTTCTGCTCGGCGGGTTTCCCGAAGCAATTGCCCGTGAAAGCGAGCGGCGGCGGCAAGATTGGGCACGATCCTACCTCACCTCGATTCTCACGCGCGATCTCAGGGACATCGCGGAGGTCGAGAAGCTGACCGAGCTTCCGAAATTCGTGCGGCTGCTGGCCGAGCATTCCGGCCAACTGGTCAACTATTCGCAATTCGGGGCGAGCATCGATGTCAGCCACAAGACGGGGCAGCGTTATGTCGGGCTGCTTGAACAGGTCTTTCTGATCGCAACGCTGCAGCCCTGGTTCACCAACGCGCTGAAACGTATCGTCAAGACGCCAAAGCTGCATTTCCTCGATTCCGGCCTGCTGGCGAGCGCGCGCGGCCTGACCTTCGACAGGGTGAAGGCGGATCGCGGGACATTCGGAGCGCTGCTCGAGAGTTTCGCGTTCTCGGAAGTGCTCAAGCTGATGACGGCCTCGGACCTGCGATTGACGCCGCATCATTTCCGCGACCGAGATATGCGCGAGGTCGACATCGTACTGGAACGCGACGACGGGATGATCGCGGGCATTGAGGTCAAGGCTAGCGCCACGGTCAGGCCTGGCGACTTCGCCGGCCTTCGGGCGCTGGCAGAGGCGTGCGGCGATCGCTTCGCCTTCGGCGTCGTCCTCTATGACAACACGGATGTCGTGCCGTTTGGCGACCGGCTGGTGGCGGCGCCGTTGTCCTGTCTGTGGAATTGAGCGGATGCGCAGAGACCACGGGCCGATCGAACTGCGCGGCGCGACGATGGCACTACCGACGCATCGGCCCGAGCCTCACGGCCGACGCTGCACGGCTCGCGGAGAAACGCCGCTGGCTATTTCTTTCGTTCCGCGGGGCTCTCCAGCCCGACACCTTGTAGACGGCGCCGGTGTATCGCGGGGTCTCGACGAAGGTTTCGATCAGCACGGGGGTGGTGCCGTAGCGCTCGGTCCAGTCCCCGGGCTGGCGGCGGCGCACGATGGCGAGGATGTGCGAGCCGAGGTTGGGGATCTCGATCCAGAGCAATATCAGGAACCTCGGATTGTCGACCACCAGCGGGAGGTTCTTCTCGCGCAGCTCGAGGGTCCATCCGATGAAGTTGTCGCGCGGGGCGAGCTTCCAGGCCGCGGTGGAGAAGCCGAGCATGGCGACGGGCCAGCCGTTGCTGTCGTGGACGGCGTAGCGCATCTGGGCGCCGACCAGGGTCTTGTATCCGGTGTTACCGACACAACCTCCCCCGATCGGCGGGCTAATTTTTTCGCAGCCGGATTTCGGCCTGCGCCGGGGCGTTCGGACTCGCCGGGTCGGTGTTCACGCTGTTGGAGCCGCCCGATGGGGCGCAGCGGGGAGTTCCGGCACTGTCCGGGCGATATTTTCGCGCTCCCCGGCGCCCTGCGGGCGTACGGCCTCCTCCGGCGCAGCGCCGGGTCCGCTTCGTTGTGGTGATCGGTCGCGCCGGGGTCAGCCGAGCGCGCACGCGCCCGGTGGCGGCATCGCGAGGGTCATCCGCTGGCGCGCCGCCATCAGATGCGCGCCAGCGCCGCCGAGCACGAGCGTGACCTGGCGCCCATGACGCACGACGCGGGCGACGAGGTGGATCCACACCGCGCGGATGCGCTTCATCCGCGTCCAGCGCCACTGCTGCCCGTAGGCGGCGCGGCGCGCCAGCGCCATCGTGTTCAGCGCCAGCGCCGAGAGCCACAGCCAGGCGGCGTTCGCCCCGAATCGCCCCGACGGCATCATCCCGGCCGCGAGGTCGGACTTGAGCACCGCGTGCACTTCCTCGCCGTGACCGCAGCGCTCATGGGCCGCGGCCACCACTTCGGCGGCGTCCATCGTCTTCAGCCCATTCGCCTTCTCCGCCTTCAACGCATCGGGGGCGGGGAAGTTGGTCATGTAGGCCCTGATCTTGTAGGCGGGCCTGCCGCCCTCGGCCGGCAGTTCGCCCACATCCAGGCCCAACTCCCCGACCATGGCGCGCCGGGTCACGACGTAGCGGATCACGTGCTCGGGCCTCGCGCTGTAGCTCCCATTCGAGACGAAGGGCAGTTCGGCGCATTCGAGTTGCGCACGGTCCGACACCGCCGACCCCGTCATCGGGCGCCAGGCGTCCTCCCCCAGCCGCGCCACCTCCGCCATCAGTTCCTCCGAACGCGTCGCGCCGCAGATCAACCCGATCGTTCCCAGCCGCCGCGTCTGCTCCGGGCGGAAGGCGGGGTTGTTGCAGGCACGGATCACGTCCTCCTGGCAGCCCGCCCCGTCGGTGCGCAGCGTGACCTCGCGCACCTGTGCGGGCAGCTGCGACAGCGCCTCCTCGAACCCGCGCTGGTTGTCCATCGCCGCCGGCACGTTGCCGTCGCGGATCTCCAGCCACGGCACCATCCCGGTTTCGGGGCAGAACGCGACCAGCGGCTGGTAGCCTCGCTCTCCCGGAACCAGCCTCTCCGCCGCCCGGTAGGTGTACAGGCACTCGCGCTTGCCCGAGGCGATGATCGTCGCGTCGAGATCGATGGTCAGCGAGCCCGCGCCAGCCTCGCGCACCCCTTCGGCGACCAGCCGCCGGCTCACCTCGCGGAACAGCTCGTGGCGTTCGCTGCGCGCCGGGATGAACGCCGTTCCCTTCTCGCGCTCAACGTCATGCACACCCGCGATGTGGAAGCGGTCGAGCCAGTCGCGCAGCGAGCGCGCCGAGGGAAAGCAGCGCTCGCGCCCGCCCCGGAACCGCCGGGCGATGACGCGCCTCGACAGCCCGAGCAGCGCCGGCTCGAAGCGCCGCACCATCGCGCAAAGCCCCGTATCGGCTTCCAGCTTGTCGATGTCGGACACCCGATCCAGGCCGACGATGTTGAGAACCAGCACCGCGAGAATCATCTGCCCGTCGCTCCAGCCCTGCGCCGGGCCGCCCGCGCGCGGAAGACCAGCCAGGATGCGCTTCGCCGCCAGCACTTCGAACACCACCACCAGACCGCCCTGCGCGGTCGCGGGCGTGCCGTCGCACGCGACATCGAGCTTGACCGGCGAGCGATAAGTCGCGACCATTTTCTTCACCCGGCTGGTGACGCCCCAAGGGGCGGGTTAGAGGCACTAACCCATTGTAAGCAATGGCCCAGCCGGGCACTCAACCTTTTCTGCTCGCCGATCAGGGACCTCCGCATCGCCTTGACATGGTAAGGAATATTCCTTACTGTCATGCACGGCACACAAGGAGCGTCGATCATGTCGATCATCCACGAAGTCGCCACCATGACCTCGAAGGGCCAGATCAGCCTGCCCAAGACGGTCCGTCAAGCGCTCGGGGTCGATGTCGGCGCCAAGGTGGCATTCGAACTCCACGAGGACGGACAGATCGTCGTCAGCCGCGCCGACACCGAGCATGAAGATCCGGCCATAGCTGCGTTTCTCGACCTGCTTGCCGGCGATATCCAGGCCGGTCGGCACGTTCGGGCGCTTCCGGACGATCTGGCACAGGCCATGCTCGAACATGCGCGGCGTGAGGCGGGACCGGACGAGGACATCGACGGCGACGTCGACCTCTGATGCGGCGCCACGGTTGGACGCTGCTGTTCCACGATTGCCTCATCGACCAGCTGCGCAAGCTCCACGACGCGGTCCAACGCGCGCAGCGAAGCGATCCGGCGGGATTCGCATCCAATGCGAACGTCAAGCTGTTCCACGCGCTGAGCCGGCTGATGCTGGAGATCGTCCCGCAGGATCCATCCCGGGACGAGTACCGCCAGGGCAGCACGCTCGGCCCGCGATACCGCCATTGGCGGCGCGCCAGGATTGGCAGACGGTTCCGATTGTTCTTCCGCTATGACGCCAGGGCAAAGGTGATCGTCTACGCGTGGGTCAATGACCAATCCACGCTGCGCTCCTCGGGGAGCAGAACCGATCCGTACGCTGTCTTCGCCAGGATGCTCGTGCGGGGAAATCCGCCCGACGACTGGGCCTCGTTGACGAGCGCATCGAGGCAGGACTGGCAGGAAGGGAAATAACCGCCTTAAGGCTATGTCGGCCTCCGGAGGGGGAGAACACTCCAGCGAATACTCTCCAAATGCGCCACGGGACAACCTCCTGAGTATCGAGGAAGCGAAGGCACCTCCGGCACAGCCAAAGACCCGTCGCCTCACTGTGCCGGAATATGCCGCAAGCATAGCCGAGTCCGCTTGCGCGCCCTGTAGCTCGCGCCCATACGTTGATCAAAGGATTGGGAAGTACGCGGTCAACAGGACGGCCCTTGAAAGTTCCGGGGCCCTTTTGTTTCTCGTCCCGATCAAGTGTCGGGGAAAATGCGCCGATCCTCCGAGCTTGTCCACTGTCAAGTCCGCGCTGAACAACAGCTCCGCACGACCGCCAGTTGGATTCTCGGGGATGCGCTACGAGATTTGATACCCTCCTACAATATCGCGCCCCTTTTCTCGCGATCCGACCTACATTTCTCGATCTTGACTTTTTCCTTCGCAAGATACCCCACGGGATCCCACTCGCCCATTTCTTGCTCTGGAATCCCATAGGTCGATCGAAGCGATTGTGTAATGGCCGCCACGTCCAAGCCCAGACAAGCGTACCGGTACTGCCGCTCTTCAAAGAATTCCCTGTAATCTGGCGCAAACGCATGCTCACCCGCAAACAATATTGAGCGATTGTCACGCTCGATACGACTCGGAAGAGCAAGGATTTGATACATCAGGCCATGATCTATGCTTCTCCAATCGTAACTACTCGCCCGTTTTTATTTCTGGGTCGTGATTTGGCTTTCGGGCTGTTGCCCTGCGCCGATCAAGTTCGCGGCGTTGCCGGCGAGGGCGATCTGGATGGCGACGAGCGGGTTGTATCCCTGGGCGGCGGCGGATTGCAGGTAGCTTGAGATTCGGCACCAGGCGTGGGCGTGGGTTCCGGTTCGGAAGCAGCCGGAGACCTTCTGCTTGACCTTGCTCATGCGGAGATCGCGCTCGGCGCGGTTGTTGGTGAAGCTGACGTCCGGGTCTTGGGCGAAGCGCAGGACCTCGGCTTCGCAGGTCTTGAGCCGCTCCCGGAGATTGTGGGCGTCGGATTTGGCGATGCGGCCGCGCTGCCCGTCGGCGCGCGGCGGGATCTCGGGCAGCTCCCTTTTCGCCTGGGTGAGGATGGTTCGGTATCGTCGTCGCAGGGCCTTGTACTGCTTGGCGGAGACCGTCACGGCCATCGACGGGTGTTCCAGCGTACCGCTTGAACGTCTCGCGGCATCCTTCGCATCCCCGCCCTCAGGGCTCGACGAGCCGCTCGATCAGATATTCGTGGACGGCCATGGAGCAGCTTGCCCACCAGCCGCCTTCCGGTCCGGTGACGCGGCTGGCGGTCACCTCGATCGGCGGACCCCCGATCTCCCCGATGCGGTCCCGGACCGCGGCCAGGTAGCTCGGCGACATTGCGAGCGCGCCGGAGATCAGCACGATCTCGGGCCTCACGAAACCCGCGTAGATCGCGACCAGGCGTCCGAGCTCGCGGCCGGCGCTTGCCATGGTCGCGGCGACCTCCGGATCGCCCGACCGGTCGCGTTCGATCGCCCGGTGAAGCTCGCGATCGGACTGCACCGGCGGCGCCGAGGCGAATTGCTCGCCGTGCAGCCGCCGGAGGATGCCCTCTCCGCCGGCCAGATCGTCGAGCGTGGAGGCGGCGCCGTCCTCGCCGACAAACTCCATCTTGCCTACTCCGCCGGTGCGAAGCGGGGAGCTCCCGACCACCCGTCCGTCCACGATCACGGCGGCGCCGATGCCCGGGCCGCAGAGCATCATGAGCACGTTGCGGCGCCCGCGCGCGGCGCCGAACAGCATCTCGGCCTGGGTGACGCCGGCCGTCAGGTTGCGGACGACCATCGGGAGGTTGAGCAGTTCCGAGAGCCGGGAGCGCACCGGGACGGCGTGCCATTCGAGATAGGGAGAATTCAGGACGGTCCCGGTCCCGGGTTCGACGTCGCCGACGATCAGGAGCAGGCCGCCGAGCAGGCGGCCGCGGTCCTCGACATTGGCGCCGATCATGCGCCGGCAATCCTGCGCGAGGCGGAGGAGGACGGCTTCGGCATCCCCGACGTCGTCCAGCCGGCAGTATGCGCTGTCGATAATGTTGCGGCCGATATCGGCAAGCGCAACGGTCTGGACGGACTGGACGATACAGACGCCGAGCACCAGACCGCCCGCGGGATCGATGCTCATCATCCGCATGCGGGGGCCCGGCCTGACGGGTCCCTCGCCAGGTTCCTCGACGCGTTCGCGCACCAGCCCGGAGTCGATCGCGGAGCGGGCGATGCGCGACATCGTCGCGGCATTGAGACCGAGTTCGGCGGCGACCTCCTTGCGCGCCACCGGTTCGTTGAGCAGCACTTCCCGGAGGAATGCGCTCCGGGTTTCTGGACTTCCTCGACTGACGTGCCGGTCGGCCATTTCTGCCCTGTTTCGAGGCGCCTCTCTCGCACTCCTCTACGCGCCATGCGGCAAATTCGTGCATCCCGGGTCGCCGGCAAGCGGATCCGCGGATCGGTTCCCGGAAAGCATCGTCGACAGCCGGGCTCTCGGCGCCGGGGCGGACGAGACGATCCGCGGCGAGACCCTCGCGAGCGGCGGCGACGTTTCAGGGAACGCCCCCGCTGCCCTGGAGGCCGGCCTTGAACCGGGGCCGGGCGGTGGCTGCACGGACATGCCACCATGTCCGGCTCAGCGCGTCAATCCTGCCGGCCGTTCGACCAGAAACTCGTATACCGCGAGCGAGCAGCACGCCCAACGCCCGCCTTCCGCATCGGTCACGCGGCTGACGACCGTCTCCATCGGACTCTGCCTGTTCTCGCCGAGAGCCTGCCGGAAGGAGGTCAGGTATGACGGGGCCGTCGCGAGACCGCCGGCCATCACGATGACGTCCGGCCTCACGAAATGGGTATGCTGCGCCACTTGACGCCCGAGCTCGCGGCCTGCCCTGGCCATGCGCGCGCCGACCCGCGGGTCGCCGCCCCGGTCGCGCTCGATCGCGTCCCGCAGGAAGAGCTCGACCCGCCACAACGGCCGGTCCGCGGCGGCGTCGCCGTGGAGGCTCCGCACGATCCCGACGCCGCCGGCGACCTCGTCGAGCACCGCGACTTCCCCGTCCTCGGCGGTCACCGTCATCCTGCCGAGTCCTCCGGTGGGGAACGCAATGTCTCCGGCGACGCGCCCGTTCACCAGCGCCGCCGCGCCGATGCCCGCGCCGCACAGCAGGACGAGCGGGTTGCGCCGGCCCCGCGCCGCGCCGAACAGCGCCTCCGCCCGGCCGACGGCCAGTGTCGCCACCCCGACCTCTATCGGCAGGTTGACCTGCTGCGACATCCGCGCGCGCAACGGAAAACCGTCCCATCCGAGATAGACCGATTGCCGGACATTTCCCGTCGCGGGCTCCAGATCGGCGGTGATCAGGAGCAGGCCGCCGAGGAGGCGGCTCCGATCCGGCACATGCTGGCCGATCAGCCGCCGGCATTCCAGCCCCACCCGTCGAATGGCTTCTTCCGCGTCTTCGATGGGATCGAAGGAGAACTCGGCGCTCGCGACGACGTTCCGCCCCAAATCCGAAAGGGCGACGATCTGGATCGTCGGCAGGACGGCTATGCCCAGCACCTGGCCGCCCCGCGGGTCGACCGTCAGGGGCTGGAGACGCCTTCCGGGCCGGACCGGCCCCTCGCCCGGTTCCCGGTCGTGCTCCCGCACCAGCCCGGCGTCGATCAGGGAGCGGGCGATGCGCGAGACCGTGCCCTGGTTGATGCCGAGCCGGTCGGCGATCTGGTTTCGCGCCACCGGCCCGTTCAGCAGGATTTCACGGAGAATTGCGTTCTCGTTCACGCCCCCCCCGCGCGGTAATCGCTCGACATTTCAGGAGTTCCCGTGCGCGGCGTTGGCGAGTTCTTCCTTCAGCCAATCGACGAACGCCACAATGTGCGGCGAGCCGCGTTGGGACCGGTGTATCAGTATCCAGTACGAATTTTCGACCGGCACGCTCTCGGGAACGGGCCGCACCAGGCGACCCGCGGCGATTTGCCGCTGCGCCACGGTCGTGTTGGCGAGCATCGCCCCCTTGCCCTGTTGGGTGGCTTCGAACAGGAGCCTGGGATTCATGGTATGGGTCTTCCCGACCTCGACATCGGCGAGGCCGACTTCCGCCAGGAAGGTCTGCCAGTCGAGCCAGTTCCATTTCCGGCCGACGACGTCGGTCTCCAGCAGCGTCGCGCCGGCGAGGCCCGGACCCGGGCAGGCATCGGGGCGGCAGACGGGAAACATCTCTTCCCTTTCGGTCAGGCGAATCGCGACCGTCGTTGCGTCGTCCTCGAAGTTTCCCCAGTCGATCACCAGCCGGTCCCGCCTCGAAACGCCGGCCTCGTCGACACCGTCCACCAGAATGACGTCGATCTCCGGCCTTCGCGCCCTGAACCGATCCAGCCGGGGAATCAACTGTGCCGCCGCGAAGTTCGGCGGCGATGCGACCCGCATCCGCTCGCCGCGCAACGGCCGGCGGAGTCTCTGGACCGCCTCGTCGATTTGACCGAACGCATCCGACAGATCCCTTGAGAGCGCCCGGCCGTCTTCGGTCAGGCGAATGCCGCGCCCGTGACGAACGATGAGCGCCACGCCCGCGCCCTCTTCGAGGCTCTTGATCTGGCGGCTCACCGCGCTGGTCGTGACCGAGAGTTCCTGGGCGGCGGCCGTCAGCGAGCCCAGTCGCGCGGTGGCATGGAAGGCGCGGAGGGCGGTGAGGGAGGGCAGGTTCATGCGCGGTCTTTCTTCCGGGTTTCGGTTGCGCCGAATCGCCGGCGCCTGACGGCGGAGGTTTGAGGTAAAGGAAATACTTGTTTACATAACCTCAACTATCAAGGTTATTTCACCGTCTGTTGCCATTAAATCGCTTGCTTGTCGATTCAATCAGGCATATTAGATCGTCATCGCAAACAAAAAATAACACGAGAGCGGCGTGGACACCAGCGCAACCGACAAGCTTGGGTGGACGAACGGAACGTCCGGAAGGGGGCCGACCCGAAGGCCCGCGTCCGGTGCCGGGCGGCGGGATTCCGCCATTGCCGGGATGCGCCCGCGCTCCGGATGCGCGGCGCCGGGTCTTCGGATCGTGGGAGAGGCCAAGGGCACCCTTAGCACGGGTCGCTCGGCTCCGCCAGCCGATTCGGCGTCCGGCTGCAAATCGAATTCTACCCCCCCCCCCCCCCCCCCCCCGCGGCAGGGGTGCGACAATTCGTCCAGTCTTGCCGGCCGGCGGAGCCGCGCGGCAAACGCGGGACCGCCGTAGCCGCGGCACCGAACGCCCGAACCGGACCCTCGGCCTGGCTCCCGCGACTTTCGGTCGCGGCTGAGGCGGTCATGAGCGGGATCTCGTTTCGGGCCTTCCGGCGGGACCGCCGGGGATCGGTGGCGGTCGAGACGGCGATCTCGGTCTCGGTCTTGGTGATGGCGTTTGCCGCGATCGTGCAGATCGTCCATTCGGCCTATGTCTCGGATCGCATGGGACGGGCGGCGCGCGCCGCGACGCGGGCGATCGCGCTCGCACCGGAAACCGCGCGGAACTCCCTTGTGGAACGGGCCTGCGAGGCCATCCGCCGCGAGCTCGACCTGGACGACGGTTTCGACTGCAAGTCCAGGCTGACCGTCACCGTCGAGACGGGGCTCGCAACCTCGGGCGTGCTGAAGGACGCCGATAGCGAACAGGACCAGGACGCCGATTCCGAATCCGGCGAGCTGGTCGTGGTCCGCATCGCCTGGAGCGGCGGGCCGTGGAATCCCGGCGTGCTGCTGGCGGACGACGACGCGGCCTCCCGGCGCGGTGCGATCGGCATCGCCCGCGCCGAGCCGGCGAGGGAGAGTTGAGGCGTGAGCTTGTCTCCGAGGAACCCTTCGACCGCCGGCCTGTGGGCGCTGGCTTCGCTCGTCATCGAACCGGTACGGGGACGCGCGCTGTTGCCCGGCGTCGTGAATTCCCGCGCCCGCACGGGACTGGAACGTTCGCCCGCCCCGAAAACCCGCGGCCATCGCCGCCGGAGGACCGGGGCCGGGCTCCCATTCAACTACCGACGGAGGGCCGACAAGACCGACTGACAGCGACCTTGACTACCTGAATCACCGTGCCAGACGAATTTCCGGCGAATCATCGAACTCGAAAGAGAGGAGAGTTTGAATATGCAGACCAAACACGTTTCGCGGCGGCTCCGCCGTTTCCTGAAGGCCAACGAGGCCGTGTCCGCCCTTGAATACGCGATCCTCGTGGGCGTCATCACCGTCGCCGTCGGGGCGGCTGTCGCGACCTTTTCCGGAGATATCGGAAAAGCGATCACAGACATTGGGGATGGGGTAGCAAAGACGACAAGCGTGATCGAAAAAGGCGAAAAGATCGATCCGTAATCGTAGTCGGATGGATTGCCGGTCACCATTGGGACAGATGGTGACCGGCACCTGCTGTCCCACGAAGCAAACCCGTCGTATCCAGGACTTGCCCTCGAAGGCTACTAATGCACGGTCCCTACCAGAGACTCTCGTCCGATGGACTTACGAAGCGAGCCGTGCGAGGTGCAGTGGCCCGGCTTCGGGAGTGCCTCAGGCTGCCGCAGGCGCATTTGCGGCAGGCGTCGGCCCTGGATCGCTCCCCACCGTCGGCGTGGCTGTACGGAGTCGTCGTCTTCATGGGCGCATGGCTCATCTTCTGGGTTCAGCCCCTGACGGTGCGTGGAGTTCTGCCGGTCCTTGGGGGGTCTCCCGCGGTTTGGAACACCGCCATGGTCTTCTTTCAGGCAGCACTGCTGGGCGGCTACGCCCTGGCTCATTTTCTTGCCCGCCGTGCAACGCCTCAAGGACAGTTATTCGTGATCGCCGCACTGTGGGCCGGAATCGCGCTCACCGCACCGATCGGAACGTTAAGGCTGTTCGGCGAGGCGCCTGATAGTCTTGCGCCCACGCTTTGGCTGCTTGGAACCCTTGCCGGCTCGCTCGGGTTGGCGTTCGTTGCCATCTCGATCCTGACCCCCCTTGTTCAGCACTGGCTCGCGCGCGCCGGGGCAGGGGCAGTTTCAGCCGACCCCTACTTTCTCTACGCAGCCTCCAACGCGGGCTCGGCCGGCGCGCTGCTCGCATTTCCGTTCCTTATCGAGCCCCTCCTCGGGCTCGTCGACCAGACATGGTTATGGAGTGCCGCGGCGCTGGGACTTGCCCCCTTCCTGCTCATCCTTTGGCGGGCAGCCGCGAAGGGCAATGCTCTCACCGCGTATGCCAACGAGACGCCGCATTCCAGAACCGTTGCGATGCCGGCTGTGCGCATCCTCGTGCTGTCCGCGGTGCCCAGTGCGCTCCTGCTCGCGGTAACCCGTTACATCACCACGGACATCGCCTCGGTGCCGCTGTTGTGGATACTGCCGCTCGGGCTTTACCTGGCTACGTTCGTCCACGCGTTCGCGCGCAGGCCGGTCGTCTCGCAGCCGTTCCTCGCGCGCCTGGTGGCCCCCGCTCTCATCGCACTGATGATGCTTTACCTGCTCAACCGCACCGTACTGGTATTCGGTCTGGCGCATCTCTTTGTCTTTGTCCTCGCCGCGCTTTACCTTCACGGGGAGCTGGCTCGACTGCGCCCGGCGGTCGCCCATCTGACCCGGTTCTACCTGCTGATCTCCACCGGCGGGCTGCTCGGCGGGACGTCGGTCGCGCTCGTGGCGCCGGTCGTGTTCGCCGATGTCTACGAATATCCGATCGCCCTCGCGCTGGTCGCCGCCCTGCTCCCGGCATGGCCGATGACACTGCGGCGTATCCACTACATCGCCGCGGGAATTGCGCTTGCGGTGGTGGTGGTCGGACTCGTTGCAATACTGGGCGGCGCTGGCCGTGGCGAGGAGGACGGCCTGTCCTCATTCGCCATCGGAGTATGCCTGATACTGGTCGTTCTCGCCGCGCCCGGCCTTCTCATCCTGCGTTCCCGGCCCGCCCTGCTCGCGGGAGCGTTCCTCGCGGTGTTCTTGGTGCCGACCCTGATCGCGCGCTATAGCGACGATCATGTCGCGATTGAGCGCACCTTCTTCGGCACGTACAGAATTACCGAGTCCGACGGGCTTCGTTCGTTCTACCATGGGACCACACTGCACGGTGCCGAGCGGCGCTTACCGGATGGCACCGTCGACAGCCGGATTACCTATTACGGTGCCGGCACTCCCTACGCCGAACTGATGACGAGCCTTGCGCGCCGCCCGAGTCCGCTTGTCATTGGCATCGCGGGACTCGGCACGGGCTCTCTCGCGTGCTTTGCGCGCCCGGGCGACGAGGTGCGTATCTACGAGATCGACCCCGCGGTCGTACGCCTTGCGCGCGAGCACTTCACGGCGCTTGAAGCTTGCGCGCCGGATGCGGTCATTGGAGTGGGCGATGCACGGCTCCTGCTTGAGCGCGAGACGGCCCAGTTCCAATTCCTAGCCCTCGATGCCTTCAGCTCCGATGCAATCCCGGTCCACCTGCTCACCCTTGAGGCGGTTCGCAGCTACCTCCGCGTCCTTGCTCCGCATGGAGTTCTCGCGATCCACATCTCGAACCGGCACATCGATCTTGAACCGGTGGTCGCCGCGCTTGCCGCCCGCACGGGACTGGTGGCGCGAAGAAAGTTCTTCGCGGCTCCGAAGGCCCAGAGCGAGACGTACGCATCCACATCATCGGACCTTGTGGTGCTCGCTCGCGATGAAAAGACGCTTGGCGCTCTCGGTCTGGGCGGAGACTGGGTTCCGCTCGGGGCGCCCGACCGGGTGCGGGTCTGGACGGACGACTACACGTCGATCGTTCCGTTGCTTCGCTGGTGGTAGTGCGGTACAGGGCGCACCGAAGACTCCATGAGATTGCATCCCCGCAAAATGTGCCTCGTTCGAACGACATGCGGAACGGACAACTGGTTCCGCTCGTGGAACGGTCCGGCTGAACCCCTCCTATGCGTGCCGGTTCACCTCGAGCCTGCACCCTGTCGTAAGGGCATGAAATGACTCTGGCCCTGCTCTCAGACGGGGACCGCGCCGCGGCCAGGATGTCCGGGGAATCCGCCCGATCGGTCGACGCCGACCTGGAACGCGCGCTCATGGAGGGGCTTGCCGACCATGCGCCGGCATCCTCCGCCGATATCGGGTCCACCGACATCCTGGAATTCGTGCCTGGCCATGCAGAACCGGGGGGACCTCTTGCCGCCGCGGACAGACCGGCTATGTGCGGCGATTTCGACATTGCGACGCCGGGCGGCCGTCACGATGCGTCGCCGGTGTCTTCGGACAATCCGGACACGGGGGATCAGTCCCGGGATTCCGATTTCCCGGAAGCGTTGGAAATTACTGCCTCGGAACCGGCCGAAGAGTCCGATACCGATTTTGAGACCGTGCTTCTCCAGGGCCTGTCGACCGGGCCCGAGACGCTACGGGCCACCTTGCACGACCCACGCCTGGCCCAATTCTCCAGTGTGCCGGACACGCTTTCCGAGCATCCGCAGCAAGCAGTCGCGCCGACCACCGCTGGGGAGTCGGAACCGCCGGATTCCGATCCACTGGAATCCGTCGAGGCTCCAGCCTCCGATCCGGTCGAATCGTCGGAGCCGATTGATGACGGCCTTGAAAGCGCGCTGCTGGCGGGTCTCGCGGACGAACCCGCGGCTGAGCCGGAAGGCTCGGAAGATTCAGGCATTTCAGACGAGTCTCTGCCCGCGGCCTCGTCTCCCGATGCGGACGTCGAGACGCCCGCGGCGGACCCGGACCCGGTCTTCGATTTCGAGTGGACCCTGCTGGAGGGCCTGCCGGACGGCCCGACCGCCTCGTTCGACGACGCCGATCCGCCGGATCTCCCCGAATCGGCCGCGCCCATGCCCGAAGCGTCGCCCGCCGGGACCGGGCCCGGCGCTGCCGCTCTCCGGGACACCGACGATTTCGCGAGCCAACTGCTCGGCGGTCTCTCCGGCGACCCGGAACCGCCGGTCCTGCCCGCGGCGCCCGGGACCGGCGACGATTCATTCGAATCTTTCCCCGCCGAGCCTCCCCGGTTCCCGGACCAACTGCCGGACCCGGAACTCGACGCCGCCTCCACGCACGGGATTCACTCCGATCCAGACCACAGACCCGTCGCCGCGCTCGCCTTCGCGACGGACCCCGACACCGAGCGCGCGTTGCGCGAGGGGCTGCTTCGCTACGAGGGCCCCTCGCCCGAATGCGACGAGCCGCAGGTCTGGCCGGGCGGTATGCGGGCGGCGATTTCGGCGCTGGCCGACGGACACGCGAGCGGGCTCGTCATCGTCGACCTCGACGGAATCCCCTTCCCGGTGGGGGCCATCCACGAACTCGCCGAGGTCTGCGAGGCGGGCACCGCGGTGATCGCGCTCGGCTCGGAGGATACCGCCCGGGTCAGCCGGGAGGTGCTGCTCGCCGGGGTAAGCGACTACCTGGTGAAGCCGGTGACGGCGGAGGCGGTCCGCCGGGCGGCCCTGCGCGCGACCGGGATCGAGGATGCCTCGCCGGTGCGGGGATGCGTGGCCGGGTTCGCGGGCACGGGCGGGAGCGGGACCACGACGCTCGCCGCCGCGACCGCGCTTCACGCGGCGGCGGAGGGCCGCTACGTCTCCGTGCTGGATCTCGACAGGAGGATATCGGCGATCGGTCTGTTGCTCGACGTCGAGCCGGCGCCCGGCCTCGACCAGCTGTTCGAGGTCGCCGACCAATCGTCTCCGGATCCCAAGCTGCTGGACGGGGTACGCACGGAGCGCTCGGAACGGATCTCGGTCTACGCCTACCGCCTGGGTTCGTCGCTGCCGCCGGTTCCGTCGATGCCGGCGCTGGACTGGCTGCTGGGGCAGTTGAGGCGTCGTTCCCAGCTCGTGCTGGTCGACGGGCTCGACGATCCGGAGACCCGGTTCGACCTGCTGGACGAGCTGGACGTGCGGGTGCTGGCGGTCGAGCCCACCCCGGCCGGATGCGCCCGCGCCGCGCGCGTGGCCGGACTGCCGGGGGGAAGGACCCCGATGCTCCTTGTGCAGAACCATACGCGCAAGTTCGGACTCGACGCGGGGGCGAAGCTCCTGACGGAGGCGGGCTTGGGGACTCCTCCGGACGCCGCAATCCCCTTCGATGCCTCGCTACCCGACCTGGCGAGCCGCGGCTGGCCGGGGGAGCGCCTGCCGCGCGCGTTGCGCAAGCCGGTGGCGGCGCTCGCCGGGCGGATGTTCGAGCGGGCCCTCGATGCCGCGCCCGCCGTGGCCGGCGCGGGAGCATGACGATGCCCGCGAGAGCCTTCGGACGCCGTTCCCGTCCCGCCGCCGCCGTTTCCGCGGAGTCCGACCGCAACGGGTCCGGCGCCCCTCCTGCGGCGGCGCCTCGACCCGAGCCCGCGCCCGCGCCGCGCCTGTCCGCGGACGGGTTCGTCTCGGAGATCGTGGCGCGGGTTCACCCGGTCGTCGTCAAGTCGCTCGACATGTCGAAGATCGAGGCGCTGAGCGGCGAGCAGCTCGCGGCCCAGCTGCTCTCCTTCCTCGGCACCGAGGAGGCCGGGGTGCCGGACCTCGGCCCGCTGGACCGCCAGAAAGTGGTTACCGAGCTGGTCCACGACATCAGGGGCCTGGGGCCGATCGAGCCGCTGCTCCAGGATCCGCTGGTATCCGACATCCTGATCAACGGCATGGAATCGACCTATGTCGAGCGGGCGGGCCGCCTGGAACGGGTCGACGTGCGGTTCCGCGACCGCCAGCATCTTCTTCATATCGCGCAACGGATCGCCGGCCGGGTGGGGCGCCGGATCGACGAATCGAGCCCGATGGTCGACGCCCGCCTGGAGGACGGCTCGCGCGTCAACATCGTGATTCCGCCGCTTGCGCTGGACGGTGCCGCCATCTCGATCCGGCGCTTCGTCATGCGGGGCACCAGCCTGCAGGACATGGCGCAGCGCAACGTGATGTCCCCGGCGATGGCGGAGTTGTTCCGCATCGGGGTCAGGGCGCGGCTCAACATCCTGATCAGCGGCGGCACGGGCGCGGGCAAGACGACGTTCATGAACGCGCTGTCGAAGGAGATCGACCACAGCGAGCGGCTGATCACGATCGAGGACGCGGCCGAGCTGCAGCTTCAGCAGCCGCATGTGATCCGCCTGGAGACCAGGACGATGAGCGCGGAAGGCACCGGCCAGGTGACCATGCGGGATCTGCTGGTGAACACGCTCCGGATGCGCCCGGACCGGATCGTGGTGGGCGAGGTGCGGGGCGGCGAGGCGCAGGAGATGCTCCAGGCGATGAACACCGGCCATCCCGGATCGATGTGCACGCTGCACGCCAACAATCCGCGCGAGGCGCTGACCCGGCTGGAGAACATGCTGATGATGGCCGGCCACGACATGCCGCTTCCGGCTCTGAGGCGCCAGATCGCCTCCAGCGTCGACATGGTGGTTCAGCTCGAGCGCCTTCGCTCGGGTCAGCGCTGCGTGACCAGCGCCACGAACGTGGTCGGCATCGAGAACGACATCGTGACCACGGAAGAGATCTGGCGGCGCAGGCCGGGCGACGCCGAGCATGTCTTCGAGACCTCGGGCCGCCTGCCGGCGTGGATGCCCGCTGTCGATGCGATAAATCTGCGCGAGCCGCTGCTGGCCGCGCTGCAGGCCGACCCGCGCATCGGGGAGGCGGACGAGTGAACGACTTCGTGCTTGTCATCGGCGCGGGCGGCGCGGTCTCGCTGCTCGGCATCGCGCTGTTTCTCCTGCTGGGCCGCCGGGACAGGGGTCTGGAGCGGCGGCTCGGGCGCGTGGCGGCTCCGCTCGCCGAGCGCGGCGGGTCCGAGGAGGACGCCGCCGATACGGACATATTCCGTCGCGACGACGACGGATCGCGGTTCGGCGGGTTGCGGCGGGTCGTGGAGGCGCGGTATCCGCTTCTCGACGGGCGGCGGGCGCTCGCTGGCGGCATCGCGGCGGGATCCGCGGCGGCGGCCGGGCTGTGGTTCTCGATGTGGTTCCTGAAGATTCCGTCCGGCTGGTGGACGCCGCCGCTCGCCGGGTTCGGCGGGCTGGGCGGGATGTGGTACGCGATGTCGTGGATGCAGGCCCGCCGGGCGGGCGAGTTCACGCGCCAGTTCCCCGAGATCATCGACCAGATCGTTCGGCTGTCGGCCGCCGGCGTGCCGCCGCTCGAGGCGATCGCGGTGGTGGCCGAGGACGCGCAACCGCCGGTGCGGCCGGTGCTGCGCAGCGTGTGCGACGGGCTCGCCGGGGGGCTCGACGCGGACACCGCCCTGCTCACCGTCGCCAGGCGCGTGCGCCTCGCCGAGTTCACCCTGTTCACGGCGGTCATCCGGCTGCAGCGCCGCGCGGGCGGCGGCGTCACGGGCGCGTTCTCCAACCTGTCCCTGGCGCTCCGCGCGCGGCGCAGCACGGCGCTGAAGGCGCATGCCTCGACCGCCCAGACCCGCCTCACGCTGCTCGTGCTGGCGGTGATGCCGGTCCTGGTTCTGGTGGGGCAGAGGTTCATCTCGCCCGAGGCGGTGGAGATTCTGTTCGACCCCGACCGGGGGGCGATGCTGCTGCAGATCGGGGTCGGGCTGATCCTCCTCGGCCTTCTCGCCGCGCGGGCGATGGCCTCGGGCATCGAGAAATAGGAAACCGAGTCGATGACCGGATCCCTTCTCCAGGTTGCCGCGATTGCCGCGGGCGTGCTGTTCGTCCTGCTTCTGGCGCCGATCGCGTTCCGCGAGACCCAGCGGACGCGGGCGATCGACCGGCGGCTCGCGCCCTTGCGCGAGCAGGCGATGTCGGGCGTCGCGGCCCCGCTCGCGTCCGAGATGTCGGAAGACGCGGGTCCGTTGCGGCGATTGGGGTCGGTGCTGCTGCGGGTCGCCTCGATGCTGGTCCCGGTCGGCGCGGCGGAACGCGAGAAGCTCGCCCAGATGCTTCGAAAGGCCGGGTTCGACCGCCCGAATGCGCTGTCGGCGTTCCTCGCCTGCAAGCTTGCGAGCGCGCTCCTGCTCGCCCTCGGCGCCGGGCTGTGGTCCGCGGGTTTCGATGCGGTCGCCCAGTACGGCTTTCTGGTCGTTCTGGCCGGTTTCGCGGGTTTCGTGATCGGCGGGGTGATCCCGGAATACGTGCTCCGGGCGCTTGCCGCCCGGCGAGTCCGGAGCATGACCTCCGCGCTGCCCGATGCGCTCGACATGCTGGTGATGTGCCTCGAGGCGGGGCTCACGGCGGAGCGGGGCATGCTGACGGTCGCGGAGACGCTGGGGCCGATCGAGCCCGGTCTCGCCCGCGAGTTTCGCCTGATCGAACTCGAGCTGCGTCTCGGTTCCGACAAGCGCGCCGCGCTCACCGAGTACTACCGGCGCACCGAGATCGACGGCTTGCGCGACTTCGCGATGAGCCTTATCCAGGCCGACCGCTACGGCACGCCGCTGTCGCAGTCGATGAAGGCGATCGCGGCCGATCAGCGGCTGCAGAAGAATTCGCGGATCGCGACGCAGGCGGAACGCCTTCCGGTGCTGATGACGCTGCCGATGCTGCTCTTCGTGGTGCCCGGCACGATGCTTCTGGTGGCGGGGCCGTCGGTCATGAGCGCGATGTCCTCCCTCGGCAATATCGGAAACGTAGGTGGTCAGTAACATGCCGCACAGTCGCCGTCCCTCCTTCAACGGGTTCTTCTTCCGCTTTCTCGCGCCGGTCGGGATCGCCGCGCTGCTGGCATTCGGCGCGCGCGCGGAAGAGCCGATCTCGCCGATCCCGGAGACGGTCGACGTGAACCCGGAAAAGGTAGAGCTCGGCCGCCGGCTGTTTCACGACCCGATCCTGTCCAAGGACGGGACGGTCTCGTGCGCGACCTGCCACGATCTCGCCACCGGCGGGGACGACGGGCGCAGGATCTCGCTCGGGGTCGACGACAAGCCCGGCAAGGTCAACTCGCCCACCGTGTTCAACGCCGGCATGAACTTCAAGCAGTTCTGGGACGGCCGCGCGAGGACGCTCGAGCATCAGATCGACGGGCCGGTCCAGTCCGCCTTCGAGATGGGGAGCCTGTGGCCCGACGTCGTCGCCCGGCTCTACAAGGACGAGGACTATCCCGGGCTGTTCAGGAAGATCTATCCCAACACGATCGACCGCCGGACCGTCAAGGACGCGCTTGCCGAGTACATCAGGTCGCTCAACACCCCCAACAGCCGTTTCGACCGCTGGCTCAAGGGCGAGAAGAACGCGCTGAACGCCCGGGAGAAGCGCGGCTACGCGCTGTTCAAGGATTACGGCTGCTCGTCGTGCCACCAGGGCGCGAACGTGGGCGGCAACATGTTCCAGGTGTTCGGCGTGCTCAACGACTATTTCAAGAAGCGCGGCGACATCACCGACGCCGATCTCGGGCGCTACAACATCACCGGGAACGAGGAGGACCGCCATTCCTTCAAGGTTCCCAGCCTGCGCATGGCGGCGATGACCGCCCCCTACCTGCACGACGGAAACGCGAAGACGCTGCGCGACGCCGTCGATGCGATGTTCGAGTTCCAGCTGGGCCGCGAGGCGCCCGACCGGGACAAGGACGACATCGTGGCGTTCATCGAGACGCTGGTAGGCGAACACGAGGAGCTATCCCCATGAGAGCTGGCGCTGTCATTCTCGGCATCTGCGTCTCCGCCGTCCTGCTGGCCGCCGCGGGCGCGCTCTATCTGCTGGCCCAGAACAACGGGGGCGAGCATTACCGGCGGTCGATCGACCTTGTGCAGGAGATCCGGCTTCTGTCGTCCGACTGGAGCATGGAGATCGCCCGGGTGAAGTCGAACCCGCTGGCGGATTTCGACTCGCTTGCCGCCTTCATCCCGCGCATGGCCCAGCTCAAGGAAGACCTGTCCGGGACCGCCCAGCGCATTCCCGATCTTCCCGACCGGCTGTCGAGCGACATCCAGGCCTATCTGAGCGCCATCGCCGCGCGCGAGGAACGCATCGAGCGTTTCAAGACCGGCTACGCGGTGGTGCGCAACTCGAGCCGGTATCTGCCGCTCGCCGCCGCCAACGTGCTGCGCCAGGCGCGGGAGGCGAACGCCGAATCGCTGGCGCGCAGCGTCTCGGAGCTGATCCGCGACGTGAACCTCTTTCTCGCCACGCCGACGGACACGTCGCAGACCCGGCTCACGGCCGAGATCGGCAAGCTCCGCGAGTCCAGCGTCTCCCACGCGCCGGCGCTCGCCAACGCGCTCGCGAACCTCTTCTCCCACGCCGAGGTGCTGGTCGCCAAGCAGGGCCCGACCGAGGAGCTGTTCGCCGAGGCCACCTCGGGCGACATCTCCGAGCGCACCGACCGGCTGGGCGCCAATCTCAGGTTCGAGCTCGGCAAGCAGCAGCTGATGGCGTCCTGGTACGACCGGGGCATGCTGGCGGCGTTCGCCGTCCTCATCCTGTTCTGGGTCCTGCTGGCGCTGCAACAGCGCATCCGGGGCGGCGCCGCGACCGCCCGGACGGTGGCCGCTCCGGCCCCGATCGAAGTCGACGCCGCGCCGGCGGAGGCGTTGCCCGCCGGCGCCGGCGCCGGCGCGGCGGCCGGAGACGGGACGATGCCGGACGGCGCGGCGGCCGATCCCGCTCCGCCGCCCGTCGTGCTCCCCGCCGAGCCGCGATACGCGGACGCGGACGCCGCCCTGCTGCACGGCTTCGTGGTCAGGTCGATCGCGTCGATCCTCGCCGCCTCGGCCGAGGAGGTGTCCGGGCGGATGGACTATCTGCGCCGGACCCAGCAGGGTCTCCGGGACGCGCTCGAAAACGGAGAGGCCGGGGAGACCCCGCCCGCCGCGGCGGTCGGACGGGACATCGAGGCGATCTCCGCCGTCGCGCTCAACGTGCGGCAGAGGATGAACGCGCTTGCCGACCTGGCTACCCGCCTCGAGTCCTTCGCGGGCGCGCCGACCAACCATGTCGACCGCGGCATGATCGACCTCAACGGTTGCGTCGAGAGCGCGGTCGCGGCCGCGGGCGCCGGAAACGACGTGTCGATCGTGACCAATCTCGGCGAGGTCCCCGAGATCCTCGCGTCCAGGACCGAGTTCGAGGTGCTGATCGGCGAACTCCTCGAGAACTCGCTCGACGCGGTGCGCGGCGTGGAGGGCCGCAAGGGAATCGTCAAGATCGACACCGCGCGGAAGGACGACGAGATCCTGATCACCGTGATCGACAACGGGGCCGGCATCGCGCCCGAGCAGCGGGCGAACGTCTTCAAGCCGTTCTACACCACCCATGACGGGGCGATGGGGATCGGCCTCGCGCTCGCCGGCCACCTCGCCCGCAAATACGACGGCGCGATCAGGATCAACTCGCTGCCCGGCCAGGGCACCGTCGCGCGGATCGCGCTCCCGGCCGGCATCGCGGCGCCCTGAACAGGCCGGAGGCCGGCACGGCAGGAACTGGAGAGAGAAGAATGAACGACCGTCGCATCGACGCCGTCGGAGGGCCCGGGGACAACCCGAAAGCCTCGCCCCGTCCGCGAGCGACCAGTCTCCGCACCCAGCTCGTCTCCAACGCGCTGCTCGGGGTCGCGCTGCCCATCCTGCTCACCGGCGGGCTCGCGTTCTTCCTGCTTGCCTACCAACTCGAGGCGATCGAATCGAGCTTCGCCCGCAGCCGCGATGCGCTGACCGACGACATCGCGCGGATGGACCTCGTCACGCGGGCGAGCGACGCCGCGAACCGGATCGACGCGTTTCTTGCCGGGCGCGTCTCCGAGGCGAGGACATGGGCCGCCTCCTCGGTCGTGGCGGAGGCCGCCCGGTCCGCTCACGCGAGGCATGTCGACGAAGGGCTCGCCACGACCTCCCACGAGGCGCTGGAGGAGCGTTTCCGGGCGGAGAAGAGCCTTGGGCAGTGGCCGACGGCGGATTCGTTCCTGCGCCGGCAGGTGGCGGCCTCGCCCTACTTCGCGGAGATATTCTTCACCGACCGCAACGGGTTCAACGTCGCCCTGACCAATCCGACGAGCGACTTCGTTCAGTCCGACGAGACATGGTGGCGCCGGGCCTGGAGCCGGGGGATCTCCGTGGGAGAGGTCGAGTACGACGACTCCGCCGGGGTGTGGTCGGTCGAGATATCGATCCGCATCGACGATCCGGGCGGCGGCGAGCCGCTCGGCGTGATGAAGACGGTGCTCGCCATCGAGCCCGTCCAGAAGATCGCCGACCGCGCGGCGCGCGACGTTCCGGGCGGACGCGTGCAGGTCGCCACGGCGGGCGGCGCGCTGATCGCCGACACCGGCTCGGGCCATGCCCGCGAGCGCATCATGAACGAGGACGCGAACCTCCGGGAGGAGGGCGGACCGTCGGTGCGCGCGAGCTTCGCCGGCGAGCGGACCGGGTTCTCGACCGGCGACGAATGGCTCACCGGCCATGCCCGAACCGGCGGCGAGGACTCCTACCCGTCGTCGATGGTCCGGTTCCCGGGTTTCGACTGGATCGTCATCCTGCAGCGCCCGGCCGCTTCCGTCCACGGGCCGATCGTCGCGCTGCGCGGGATCGAGGACGCGCTGCGCGACTGGCGCCTGATGCTTGCGCTCGCCCTCGCCGCGATGGCCGCGTTGACGATCGGATTCGCGGTCGTCCTCGCCGCCGCGGCGGCCCGGCGCTACGCGGTCGCGCTCGGCTCGGTGAGCGAGATGGCGGAGATGGCGACGAGAGGGCGGAGGGTCGATCCCGCCGGGATCGAGACGCCGCTCGAGATCGCCCGCGTTCACGACGCCGTCAACCGCCTGGGCCGCCTGTTCGCCGGCGCCTCGGAGATCCGGCGCCGGGCGAACGGCCCGGCCGCGCGGTGAACCGGCGGCGGGCAGGCGACCGGCGGGCGACCGGCATGGCGGAGGCGTTCGATGGAGGAGGCGGCGCCCTGGGTCGCGGGGCTGAGCGAATGGGCGGCCTGCGGCCTTTTCGCCGCCGCCGCGGCGACGGATCTCCGAAACCGGACGGTTCCCAACGCGATCCCGCTGCTGCTGCTCGCGCTCTTCGCGGTTCATGCCGGCGCGGGACCGACCGGACCGGCGGGATCGCCGTGGGCCCATGCGGCGGTCGGCATCGTGCTGCTCGGCCTGGGATTCGCGCTCTGGTGCACGGGCAAGTTCGGCGCGGGCGATGCCAAGCTGGCCGCGGTGGCGGGCCTCTGGGTCGGAACCGCGGACCTCAGCCTGTTCCTCCTGGGTCTCGGGCTCTGCGCGCTCCTGCTCGGCGCCGCTGCGCTCCTGCCGCTCGACCGGGCGCGACGGATGCGCCCGGACCTTCCGTTCGCGGTGGCGATCGCCCCGCCGGCGCTTTTCGTCCTGGTCCCGCGCGCCCTGTCGCAGGATATCCCCTGGTCGCTCCCATGACGTTCGGACACTCGAAATCGCCGGCAACCGTGCCGCACTCGGGAGAAAGCCCGCACGGGCGGACTCCATCGGCGCCGCATCCACGCGGCGTTCCGCAACCGGTTCGCCGAGCCGGGAAAGGCCGTTAGATGCGAAGATACCGTACCGTATTCATACTGCTCCTTCTGGTGGCCGTGCCGCTCGCCGGAGCCGTCGTCGCCGCCCGGTTCCTGTTGCCGGGCGAGGCGCCGAAACAGGCGGTCGTCAAGCCGAAGCCGGTGCCGGCGAAGCAGGAGCCGAAGACGCGGAAGGTGGTCGCCGCGGCGCGGCAACTCCCCGTCGGAACGCTGCTCATGGGTGAGGATCTCACGTCTCTCGATGTCGCGATCGACGAGGTTCGCAGCGAACATGTCGCCATGGACGGCGCCAAGACCGTGGATTCGCTGCGCGGTTACGCCGTGCGCCAGCCGATCGCCGCCGATGCGCCGCTGACCCGGGCCTCCCTCGTCGGCCCCGGGCAGCGGGGGTTCCTCGCCGCCGTGCTGCGCCCCAACACCCGGGCCGCGACGATCCGTCCCGGCGAGAGCGTGCAGCATGCCGGCCTGATCGATCCGGGCGACCTGGTCGACGTGATCCTGACCGCGAGGCTGCGTCTCGACAAAGGGCCCGAGCAGGTGGTCACGCGCACGATCCTCGAGGACGTGCGCGTGCTCGCGGTCGACCGCCGGATCGTGACCGGCGCCGGGGGCGGCGAAGGCGGCGAGGAGGTGAAGCGCACCAGGATCGTCACCGCGACGCTGGAGGTCTCGCCCGCCGAGGCCGGCCTGCTCGCGCTCGGCGAACAGGAGGGAACGCTCTTCCTCTCCGTCCGCCCTCTCGCCGCGTCACCCGCGGCGGAGGGGCGGGGAGAGGCGGCGACGCTGCGCGACCTGCTCGACCTGCCCGAGCCGGAACCGGCTGAGGAAGCGGGGGCCGCGCTCGTGCCGCCGCCGCGGACCGTGCGGGTGATCCGGGGTAGCAAGGTTTCCGACGAGACGTTCGGGGGCGAACCCGGCGAGCCCACCGAGGGCGGTCCCGCCCCGCGACAGGGTCTTCCGGGCGCGCCGGTCCCGGCGGTCGCAGGCAATTGATGGAGGACACCGTGGTTTCCGCCAAATCGTTCACGCTCTGCGCGACCTCGCTTTCGGAGGCGGCGAGAGAACGCCTCGACGCCGAATCCCCCCTGGACTGGACCGCGCTCGAGGATCCCGAGACCGGCATCGAGCTCGCCCAGGCGGTTCGGGATCGTCGCCGATTGCCGGAACCGGTGGAGATGCTGGCCGCCAGGCTGACCGGCGAGGTGGGGATCGTTGCCGACGACCTCGCCGCCGGCATCGAACGGACGGGCGCTGCGAGCGCCTGGCTGGAACACTTCTCGATCGAGCCCGACGGCGAATTCTACCGGCTGCGCAACCGCCTCGACGGCGCAATCCTCGCCGGGATCCGCCCGGAGACGGTCGCGGGGTATGCCGCGCTCGCCCTCGCCCTGGCGACCGTCGCGCGGGAGACCGCCGGGCTCTGGATCGAGGCCGGCGAACGCCGGGGGGCCGAGGACGATCCGTCGGGCCCGCTGGCGCGGTGCGCGATCGCGATGAGCGGCCGTCTGAAGGCGCTCTCCGGGGACGACCCGGGCGCGGTCTCCACGGCGACCCTGTCGCGCGCCCTCGAAGACGCCTGGAACGCGCAGGGGATGGACATACGCGCCGAGCTGGCGACGGCGGTCCCGCCGGTTCCGGAGCCCGGCGCCTGCGCGCCCCGGCCGCGGTTCCTGGCGCCGGCGATGAGCTATCGCCTGCATGCCTGCGATCCCGGCGAGATGCGCTGGCTGCGGGCGCTGGCGGAACGGGCGGGGGCGCCCGAGGCGGCGGCGGAGCCAGAAGAGACGGAATTGCGGATCCCTCCCGTCGACGAACCTTCCGCGGCAATCGAACCCGGTGCCGCGCCCGAGCCGACCGGGCCCGTGGCGGGAGCGGCGGACCCGCAGGAACCGGGGTCCGAACCCGACGATCTCGCGCTCGGCAGGGAGCTGGCCGAACTGCAACGGACGGCGGACCGGCTCGCGGCGGCTCCCGCGGCGGTCTCCGCGGCCAGGGCGGGTGGCGATGCGGGCGCGGACCGCGACAGCGCGTCCCTGGACATGAGCGCGCTCGAGATGCAGATCGGGGCGGAGGGCGCGCCGGCACTCGAGTTCGGCGCCGATCCCGAAGGGCCCGCCCTGGACGACGAACTCGCCCGCTTCGAGGAGGCCGTGGCCCGGCTTCCCGACACTGTCCGCCGGCGTCTCGGGGAGTCCCACGGGATCGGTGTGGCGCAGGCGGCGGCGCGGTTTCGGGACCCGGCGGAAACCGACTCGTTCCGGGCCGAGTTGAGGGCGGCGGTCTCCAGCCGGACCGCGCCGCAATGGCTGGAGGAACTCGCGGCGACCGTTCTTGCCGATGCCGGCGCCGAGACCGCAAGGGGCGCGCGCACGGAAAGCCTGCGCCTCGATCCCGCCGAGGCGCCGGACAACGGGTATCTGGCGCTCGAAACGAAAACCGGAAACCACGGCCGCCTCGCGCTGCCCGGCCTGATCGGGCAAATGCGGCTGGGACTGACATTCGCGCGCCAGGCGTGGGCCGCGCTGGACGCCCTTCGAACCGCCGGGCTGGAGGCCGGCTGGACCCTGGACGAGGGCCTGAACGGCGGGTCGGGGCTGCTCGCGAGCGAGCGGGAGACGCTGGAAGCGGCACGCCAGATCCAGCGCGCTCTGGACCGCCTCCGCGGGGCGCGCAGCGAACCGCGCCGCCCCCGCACCGCCCTCGAGCAGGCGGCGATGGCGGCGGAAGCGGTCAGGACCGTCGGCCCGACCGTCCGGGCGGCCGCCGGATGGCCGGGCGCGCTGGGCGCGCCGGATCCCCGCAATCCCGAGGACATCGCCCGGATGGCAGCCTTCGCCGAGACCCTGCACGAGTCGGTCAGATCGATCTCCGACCGGCAGATCGCGGGCGGGGTGGCCGCCGCGCATGGCGCGTGACGAAACGCGAAGGGAGCTTCGTAAACGCATGCCGCATTCATTCGGCGCCGGACGGGATACATGAGACCGCCCCCGATCGAACGTCTCCTCCCGCATCGCGCCCGTCTCGCGGAGGACTCCGTGCCGGCCGGCGCCTCGCGCCCGTTCCCGTCGCCCTGCCGCTTCCTGCGCGATGTCCGGGGCGGGGCGACGGCGATCGTCGCGGCGGCGGTGACCGTGATGACGATCGGCGGCACCGCCCTGATCGGCGATCACCTCTGGCTCGTCGACCAGCGCGACACGCTGAAATCTGCCGCCGAGGCGGCCTCCGTCGCGGCGACGCTGGAGATCGACCGGCGGCTCACGAGCGATTCGAGCGTGAGCGACGCGGACCTGAAGGCCGCGCTGAAGCCGGTCGCCAAACGCTACGTCCTGCTCAACCTCGACCATCTCGCGCCCGACCGGCTCAAGCAGGCGAAGGACACCCTCAAGGTCACGCTCAATCTCGACCGCACCCAGCGCACCGTCGAGGTGACCGCAAGCGCCGACCTCGGCGGCACGCTCTTCTCCGGCAAATTGCCGCTGCTCGGAAGCTACAAGGGTCCCGAGGCCACCCACGCCAGGGCGGGGGTCGAGGCCGAGCACCCCCCGGTCGAGGTGGTGCTCGCCCTGGACATATCGAGTTCCATGAAATCGGATATCCGGGGTAAGACGGTCTCTTTCGCGAGGAGGAACAAAAGCCGCATCGCCACCGTCAAGCGTGCCGCCAAGCGACTCATCGCCATCCTCGACCCGGACGGCGCCAACCGCGTGGCCATCGGGATCGTTCCATGGCACGAGACCGTACGCCTGGACACCGCTGCGGCCCGTAAATGGGACAGAAGAAGCTGGGCGCGCTACCCCGGCAAGCGCACTTACCCCGCCCCCTACAAATGCGTCTACGGCAATTCCTGCACCGTTAACCCGGTTGTCGACACGCTTCCCGCCCAGCCTCCCCAAGAGTGGAAGGGCTGCGTGCATGAGGATCGTATTCGCGCCGGCGTTGCCTTCTTGCCGGCCTCCACCGCGGCCGCGCTCTTCGAGCCGCCGTCGACGAGTTCGTTCGCGCAGAGCTACTTTCGGCCCGCGGACGGGCTTTCGTATCGTTGCCGGGACGCCTCGGAGGTTCCCTCGGGCACTTCACATTCGTGCTACCAAGACAAGCCCGACGATTGGGCGCAAATCAATTGTTCGGTGAAAACCCTGACGCCATTGAGCACGGACCGCACCGCCATCGAACAAAAGTTGAGACTCATGCAGCCAAGCGACGGCAGCACCTACTCCGCGCTCGGCGTGCTGTGGGCGCAACGCATGCTCGAGCCGGCCTGGAAGCGTGTCTGGCGCGGCGGCGGCATCCATCCCGTCGATCCGGCGACGCCCGAGCACGCGAAGGCCCGAAAGGCCATCGTGCTGCTCACCGACGGCGAAGACAACTTCTGCGGAGGCAACAGTACGGACTGCTCGGACAGCGCGATCGCGATTTCCCGAACGGATGCGTGCGCCGCGGCGAAGTCCAGGGGCACCGAAATCTTCGTCATTGCCGCCATGCACCCAAACCAGGCATCCAGAGCGCTCGGACGCACCCTCCGAGCGTGCTCCAGCGCGGCCGACAACCCGGACGGAAAATACGTCTTCATCAACAACGCCAGCCAGAAGAAGCTCGAGGCCGCCTTCGTCGACATCGCGAACCAGCTCCGAACCGTTCGGCGGACCCATTGAAATGAACACAGACATCGCACTCGCGGCACCGGCCGCCGCTCCCCGCGCCCCGCGGCTCTGGATCAACGGCCCGTGGGCCGACTTTCTGACCCTGGGCGGCGGAAGCTTCGTCGTCCTCGGGGCGCTCGCCGCCTTCTTTCCGCGCGACGAGGCGTCCCGGGCGGCGCTCGCGGGCACCATGCTCATGCTGTTAGCGACGGTTAAGAAGTGAACGTATTTGCTGAAGTCTGCCGGCTTGGCAGGGCGGATTGCGAGCAGCGTCGCATAGGGTAGTTCAGCCGGTTGGGCGGTCATCGGTTCCGAGCGGCTCACCGGCGCGTTCACGGATGAGCATGTCGTTCCAGTCCTGATCGTCGAGGGCCGGTCGGAGGCGGACGACTCTGGTGTCCTTGTCTTTCAGGCGCTGGGTGCGCGATCACCGTTTCGGGTAGTGTCCCAGGCACAGAAGATGCGTTCCGGGTTCCAGGCCTGGATCCATTCGGGGATGCTGGCGGTGACGGTGCCGGTGGAGACGACGGCGCATCCTCTGCGTATTGCCGGGACGAGGTGGAGGGAGAGTATGGAGAGGACGTCGAGGGCGTTGTCGGCGAGGATGACGGCGCGCGGCCAGTCGGGCTCCCATGACATCCAGAAGCCTCCGTGTGCGTCCGGTGCCGCGTTGCGGGTCTCGGTACCGACCGCCACTCCGGCGGCGTTTCGACGGACGAACACGGGGTTGCCGTGCCGGTCGGCGTGGACCAGGCCGAAGTCGCGGCAGAGTTCGAGGAGCGCGTCCCCGAGGCCGCGCCGCTCGACGAGATGTCGCCGGAGGGCGGGCCAGCGGGGGTCCTGGGCCGGCGGCAGCGCCTGACAGCGGCCGCCCGGGACCGGTGAGAAGCCGGACAGTTCGGCGAGGAAGTCGATGGCGTCCTGCGGGGGGCATCCGAGCGCATGGACTGCCAGCTCGATGGCCCCGGCTCCGCCCTCTCCGCGCAGATGGTCGTAGAACATGAACCGGTTGATGGAGAGGACCGACCCGGCCCGTCCGCGAGAGCATGCGGACCTGGGTGCGGATCACCACGCGCCTGCGCCAGACCGACGGCACGTTGATCGTCAACCGCTAGGACACGGCACCCGGCCGCCGAGGTCGCCCAAATCTCCTCGGCGGCGGGCGTGGACCCCGCCATCCACCGCACGAGGACCCGCTGACGAGCTGACAGAATCTCACAAAATGTGGGGCCATGTTGGAATCGGCCGAGAAAAATATCGTGCCAATGCAACACGTTAAAGGATGGGCAAGCGGAAAAGTGCCAACTTGGGTCAAGGAGGCCGCGAGAGACAGGTTCGCCTGCGGCGTCCTCCTTCACGACGGCGAGCGCATTCAGCGGACTGCCCCCGAGATGTTCGCGATGCCGATCAAGATGCTCTGGGACGCCTGAAGAAAGGATGGAGGCCGACAGTGCCGCGATGGAAACAGAGAGCTTGCGCGGCCGGACGCCACGGGCGCGGTCACCTTCTTGCCGGACCGACGCGCGACGCTGCCGCACGGGCGCTCGTGCCCTGCGGTGCCGGGATCCGGGAGGACACCGTGGAATCTGCGACCCGATGACCTCTAGCCGGTTCCACTCAGTGGTATGCCGCAACATTGCATCGAAGGAAGGATACCGCCTATTCTGCCCCCATCGGGCACCGTTACGCTGAGGTTCTTGGACGATGTGCGAGCCGCTCGATCAACACTCGACATGAAGACGCTGACATCGTTCGGTATTCGGGCACTGCTCCTGTGCGCGGTTACGGCAACGGTCCTGTATGCAAGCCCGTCCTCAGCCGACGAAAAGGTCGAGACCATTATCTCGCTCCTTTCCCGCGAGAGATATTCCGAAGCGCGCCAGGCGCTCGAGCCGCTGCTCAAGGCGCGCCCCGAGATGCCCCGCCTGCGTCTGATCGACGGAATTCTCAGGGCACGCGAAGGGAAGACGTCGGAGGCGGTGGGCATCCTCGAGCGGCTTCGGGGCGACCGGCCCGACATGTTCGAGCCCCACAACAACCTCGCCGTGCTTTACGCCGGGCAGGGCCGGCTCGACGCCGCCCGCGACGCACTCGTTGCCGCGCTGGAACTTCGGCCGGACGCCGCCGCGTACGCCAATCTCGGGCACGTCTATGTGCGGCTCGCCGAGCGCGCTTATGCGCTCGGGCGCGAACTCGGTTCGGATGCGGACGCATCGCCTGGATCGGGGGACCGCTCCGCCATCGCGGACTTCCCGGGAGAGTTCGATCCGCGAAGCATACCATCCCCCGTTCCAGCCGCACGGGCGACCGATGACGGTCCGCCGGTTCCCGACCGGAGAGGCGGAGATGTATCCGTGGCAGTCCCCCGCCCCAAGCCGCTCGTCTCCGCGGGGCCGGGGGCCGGATGTCTGCGCGCCGGCAGGTTCGCCGACCGGGCTGCGGCCACCGAGGCGGCGGCGTGGCTCCAGGAGCGGGGAGTGCAGGTGCTCGATATACGGCACGAGCAGCGTCGGGTGGTGAAGAACCACCGGGTCTACTTGCCAGCCACCCGGACGGCCGAAGCGGCCGCGGCCATCCTGCGCGAGCTTCGCGGTCGGGGCGCGCGCGACGTGGCGATCATTGTCAAGGGCCCGCTGGCGAACCGGATTTCGCTCGGGCTCTACAAGAGTAGCAACAACGCCCGCCGCCGCGTCGCCGAGATCAGGAAACTGGGCTACCCCGCCGAGTCGGCGGCGAACACCAAGTCGTTCAGCGCCTACGCCGTCAGGGCACGCACCGCGGCCCCTCTCACCACCCTTGAGCAGGGCTGGAACGCCAGATTCCCCGACAATCCCCTCCGGCGACGGGATTGTCCTTAGCTCTTCCCGACAAGGTCGGCGGAGTCCGGGTGGCGGCGCGTCTCGTAACGGATTGTGGCGAATTGCACGCTTCCGTTTCGACACGCCACCGGTCCTCCGAGGCGTATTTCCCGAGTTGCGATCTTGACCGGAGAGGCGAGGCGGGCGTCGCGATCCTGGGCAGGGGATTCGGGGGGAGTACCGATGCCGCCCGCAACGGGCATCACTTGAACCGGGCGATTTCCTTCCAGTTGCCGTCCTCGACCACCGAGAACACGATCTCGTCCGCGCCTTGGTGATCGGCGGCCGAGTAGGAGATCCGGTTGTCGAGGATCGGATCGTAGTAGTTCAGGCTCTCCATCGCCTCGACGAAACTGTCGACCGTGAGGTCGCGCCCCGCCTTTTCGAGCGCCCTCGTGAAACCGACCGCGCCCGCATAACCCAGCAGCGCCCCGGTGCCGGGAGGTTTTCCGGTCGCCTTCTTGTAGGCGGCGATGAAGGCCGCGGGCTCCGTCGCGGTTGCCCTGGCGGCTAGGTCCGACCAGCCGGCGGCGGCGAACAGGCCCTCCGTGACGCCTCCCGGCACCTTGGCGATCAGAGTGTGGAACGCGGCCGAAGAACCCACGAATTTCAGCTCGGCCAGACCCAGCTTCTTCGCGGTTCCCACGACCGAGATGGTCTGGCGAACGGTGAGCGCCAGACCTATCATTTCGCACCCTGCGGCCTTCAGTTTCTGCAGCGATCCGACGAAATCCGCCTCGTCGGGCTTGTGGGCGGTTTCCGAAACATAGGTCAACGCAGCGTTCTCACCGGCCTCGTCCACCAGACCCGCCTTGATCTCCTTGCCGAAGTCGGTGGGGATGTACATGGTGCAGAGCTTGGCCACGCGGTGCTCCTTCGCCATGTACCGGGCCGCCTGCCTCAGCTCGTCGTAATAGAAACTGGCGCCAGCGAAGCGCAGCCGGATCGGCTCGCTCAGGATCTGGCGCGCCGACGACAGAGGGAAGACGGTGGGAATGTTCCTCGGGGTCGTGAGCTTGAACCCGGCAAGGTTCATCGGCGTGCCCAGCGACAGGAGCATCGCGAACACCTTGTCCCGATTGACGAGCTTGTTGTAGCCCTGCAGTGCTTTCGGCATCTGGTAGCTGCTGTCCTCGACGACGAAGCGGATCTTTCTCCCGTGGACTCCGCCGGCCGCATTTACCATCGCGAAATGCATCTGCGCCGCCCTGACGGCGGGGGCGCCGAAAGCGGCAAAGGGCCCCGACAGGTCGCTGACGGAACCGATGACAATTTCATTGTCGCCGACGCCCTGTCCCGCCAGCGCGGGGGCAGCAACGAACGCCGCCAGCGCGGCCAGTCTCGTAAATTTCATCTTCGGCGATCCCCTTGCCGCTTGCTCTCCATAGGTCTTGTCGATCAGCACCTTGTGCTTCCGCTCGACATGCCGGCACCCCAGGTTCATGGTCGTCATCCTCGCCGTGAGAAGTATTTCGAGCAAGAGAAATTCCTCGACCTGCACGACGGGAACCGGACGGGCATTCAGGATCTGGTTCCCGAGATAGCCTCGGTTCACGTGATGCGTGCGAAGTTTCGGCCTTACCGTCCGGAAACCCATCGTCCCGCCAGCCAGCCCATCGCCGTCATGAGCCATCGCTGCGAGTTCGACGAGATCCTCTCGGTGCCGCCCTTGCCGGACGGAATGCGCAGGCACTTCCTGTCCGCCGCGATCTCGCCGACTTTGACGCTGACGGTCTCGGAAACGCGAAGCCCGGCGCCATAGGCGGCGATGAAGACGGCGCTGTGTCGGAGGTCGGGCGTCGCCAGGATCAGGCGCTCGACCTCCGTTGCCGTCATGTGGCGCGACAGCGCGCGGGCCTGCTTGCGGTTGCGCATCCCGGCCGCGCGCCAGGAGCAGCCGAGCGTCTCGACATAGAAGAACCCGAAGGCGGCGAGCGTGGAGCTGGTCGAGGACAGGCTAAGGTCCCGGTCGATCGACTTCAGGCTCATCTTCAACAGTTTGGAAGCGAGTCTCCTTGATTATCAAAGCACTACGGGCGAGTTTCGGGCGCGTGGCACCACCTTTCACGGAATGCGCGGAGCCCGGCCCGGTGTGGATGGTCACGCCACCGCAGGGTTTCCTTTCCCACCCGCCGGCTCGTCATCGACCCGGCGTATGGTGATCGGAAGCCGGGCGCCGACACAGCGCAAGATGGCAACCGTGGCGCCCCTTGGCCCGGGAGCGCACCAGGAAGCGCCTGCCGCCGTTCTCGATCTCGATTTCGGTCAGCGCGTCGAGGTCGCGCAGGATGTCGGCCCATTCCGCCTCGATCCCTGCTTTTGCCATGCGTAGGAACAACTCCTTCTGCATCGGAAGGGCGAGGCACGAGCAGAACACGTGACCGCGGAAGGTCTCGTCGTACATGTGGAAGATGGGGGCGGGTGTCAAGCAGCGACTTCGCGGTTCGGAACGCCTGCTCAACCCGCCACAGCTCCTTGTAGCGCAGCGCCACCTCTCCAGAAACGACCGTTCCGCATCGCTCAAAACCAGCACCGCCAAGGACGACGGGTTCGCGGTCGGATGGCTTGCCGGTATCGGCCGTTTCCGCCGGCGCATGCAGATTGGACGGATACCCGTCGCAGGAAGACATCTGGATATCGTTCCTCATCGGGGCTAGCCTTTCGGCTTGAGAATGCCTTTACGGCAGCGTGGCCGCCGAGGCGCGCTGGCGCGGCGGTCGAATGCCCGATGGGAACGGCGGAGGAACACCCGATGGACCGGCTGAATACGATCATCGACGCCATCAACGCGTTCGCGTGGGGCCCGCCGATGCTGGGCATCCTGGGCGTGACGGGCGTGCTCCTGACCCTCGGTCTCGTGTTCATGCCCTGGCGCAAGGTGGGGTACGGGTTCCGGCTGCTTTTCGACAAGGACGGCGCGGCGGGCGAAGGCGAGGTCAAGCCGTTCAACGCGCTGATGACCGCGCTGTCCGCGACCGTCGGCACCGGGAACATCGCCGGCGTCGCCACCGCCATCGCGCTCGGGGGGCCAGGCGCCATCTTCTACATGTGGCTCATCGCGCTGTTCGGCATGGCCACGAAATACGCCGAGGCGGTGTGCGCGGTCACCTATCGCGAGCGGGACGCGACCGGCAAGTTTGTCGGCGGGCCGATGTATTATTTGCGCAACGGAGTCGGCGAGTTCGCGCCCGAGCTCGGCAAGTGGCTCGGGCTGGCGTTTGCGATATTCGGCGCCGTGGCGGCGTTCGGCATCGGCAACGCGGTGCAGGTCAACTCCATGGCGGCGGCGCTCGACAACAGCTTCGGGGTGCCCGAATGGGTGACCGGGGTGGTCGTTGCGGCGCTGGTCGGCGTCGTCGTGATCGGCGGAATCAAGCGCATCGGAGACGTGGCCGGCAAGCTGGTGCCCGCGATGATCGTCCTCTATCTGGGCGCCGCGCTGCTGATCCTCGCGATCAACGTCACGGCGATTCCGGAGGCCATCGGCCTGATCTTCACCCACGCCTTCACTCCAGCCGCGGCGACCGGCGGCTTCGCCGGGGCGGCGGTGGCGGCCGCGGTCCGCTTCGGAATCGCGCGGGGTGTGTTCTCCAACGAGTCGGGGCTCGGCTCGGCCGCGATCGCGCATGCGGCGGCGCAGACCAACAGCCCGGTGCGGCAGGGCATCATCGCCATGCTCGGCACCTTCATCGACACCCTCGTGGTGTGCACGATGACGGCGCTGGTGATCCTGACCTCGGGCGCCTGGGTCATGACCGGCTCGGACGGCGGCGGGCTGACCGGCGCGGTGCTCACCTCCACCAGCTTCGAGACCTCGATGGCGGGCGGTCAGTACGTCGTCACTATCGCGCTGGCGGTCTTCGCCTTTACCACCATCCTCGGCTGGTCGTATTACGGCGAACGGTGTTGGCAGTACCTCTTCAAGGAAAAGAGCCTGGTGATCTATCGCGCGCTGTGGGTGCTGGCGGCGCTCGCGTTCGCCAACGTGAAGGTCGACCTGGTGTGGAACCTGGCCGATACCCTCAACGGGCTGATGGCGGTGCCCAACCTGATCGGCCTGCTGCTTCTCGCACCGATGGTGTTCAAGGTCACGCGGCAGTACTTCGACGATCTTGGCAAACCGCTCGGATAACGGCGTGGTCCGGACTCCGGACGTCGATCGCTCTCGCAAGCAGGGCCAGAATCACGGGTGGCCGGGTTCTTTGGACCGTTCTACACGTCGCCATTCCTGTTCCGTCAGCAGAAGCATCCGATGCGCCTGACCGCCCACACTGGCTATGCCCTGCGCGTTCTGCTGCATCTGGCCGCGAACGGCGGCGGTTTGGCCACGACCCCGGAGGTCGCCGAACGCTACGGGATCTCGCAAAGCCACCTGACCAAGGTCGTGCACGGGCTCGGGCGCGCCGGCTTCGTCGACACCGTTCGCGGTCGCGGCGGCGGCTTCAGGCTGGCGGGGCCGGCGGACTCGATCACACTGGGCTCGGTGCTGCGATGCACCGAAGCAAAGATCCCTCTTGCCGAGTGTTTCCCCGGCGGCGCAGGCACCTGCCGGATCGCGCCATGCTGCGTGTTCAGGAACGTCGTCGCGGTTGCGCACGAGGCGTTCTTCGCCGTGCTTGACCGCTTTACCATCCAAGACCTCTTGCAGCGGGATCCGCGGCTGGTCCGACTCTTCGCGGCCGATTCCGAATGAACCAAACGGCCGGTGCCGATGATCGTCGGAATGCGCGGATAGTTGATCGTTCGGGCCAGCACGGTCGAAGGAACGAGGCAGCGGAATGGGCCGATATTGCGGCGGGAACATCGCCGCATTACGGTCGTTGCGAGCGTGCGTCGCTTCTCGACTCTGGTCGGACGCGAGGGTCGGGCTTGATCGGGCTTTCGGGAGAAATGGGATGGACGCCTCCCACCACCTGATGCTGGAAGGCCGGAGGAGGGTTGGTGGACCCTCGCGGGCCGACGGCATCAAAGTGCCAAGGTGGAAGAGCAAGCTCTTCGCGGGCAAACCGGAGGGTCCGAGATGAAGACTATCAGAACAGTCGTCGGCGTGGATACGGCGAAACGTGTGTTCCAGCTGCACTGGGTGGATATGGAGACCGGCGAGATCGTGGATCTGAAGCTGACGCGGGCGAAGTTCCTCGAGCACTTCGCCAATCTCGCGCCGTGCGCGGTGGCGATGGAAGCCTGCGGCGGCTCGCAGCACTGGGCTCGCCGGCTTCGGGAGCTCGGCCACGATCCCTGGCTGCTGCCGGCCAAGGCGGTGCGGCCCTTCGTGACCGGCAACAAGAACGACGCGCACGACGCGCGGGCGATCTGGACGGCGGCGCAGATGCCGGGCATCAAGACGGTTGCCGTGAAGAGCGAGGAGCAGCAGGCGATCCTGGCGCTTCACCGGATGCGCCAGCAGCTTGTGAAGTTCCGCACCGCGCAGATCAACGGGCTGCGCGGCCTTCTGACCGAGTACGGCGAGGTGATGCCTCAGGGCCGCGCCGGGATGCGTCGTGGCGTGGCCGACGCCCTGGAGCGGGTCTCGGAGCGTCTGCCGGCGATGGTGATCGACACCTTGCGCGAGCAGTGGGCCCGGGTTGACCGGCTCGACGAGGAGATCGGCGAGATCGAGCGGCGGATCGGGGTGTGGCACCGGGGCAATGCCGACAGCAAGCGCATTGCCGAGATCCCCGGCGTGGGCGTGTTGACCGCGACGGCCGTCGTCGCCGCGATGGGCGATCCGGCAGCGTTCCGGTCGGGGCGCGAGTTCGCCGCCTGGCTCGGCCTGGTGCCGCGGCACGACGGCACCGGAGGGCGGGTACGCATGCTCGGCATCTCCAAGCGCGGCGACAGGTATCTCCGAACGCTGCTGATCCACGGAGCCCGCTCCGTGCTCACCAACGCCAAGGCGCCGCCGGATTGGGCGGTGCGACTGGCGGAACGGCGGCCGGCCAACGTGGTCACGGTCGCGCTGGCCAACAAGACGGCGCGCACGATCTGGGCCCTGCTGGCCCATGACCGGGCGTATCGGGCGAACTTCGTCAGCCAGGCGGCCTGACCGCGGCTGACGACGGGACAACGAACCGACACAGGAGGTGGCCGCTGAAAGGTTGCGCAGGGCACGACAAGGAGTGATGGCAAACAGATGCCGTAATGGGGCTTGGCGCTCACCGGCATCGTTTGAGCTTGTAGCGACGTCGGCGATTCGGGTGCCGTTGCCCCTACACGCATAGCGTGTTCGCGGGGTCTTGCCGCAAGGCGCGCCCCATTCCTCGGAAGGAAAGGACAACGGCATGCAAGTCTATATCGGTCTGGATGTATCGCTGGCAAGCACGGCGATCTGCGTTCTCGGCGAGAAGGGCAACATCGTGACGGAGGTGCAGGTCGCCAGCGCGCCGGATTCGCTGGTTTCGTTCCTGCGCGAGCTGCCGCACGGGATCGCGGCGATCGGTCTCGAGGCCGGCCCGCTGTCCAATTGGTTGCATAAGGGGCTGACCGACGCCGGCTTCGAGACCGTCTTGATGGAGACGCGCCAGGTGAAGGCGGCGCTGAAGGCGATGCCGATCAAGACGGATCGTCGGGACGCGGAGGGGATCGCGCGGCTTCTGCAGATGGGCTGGTTCCGGCCGGTGCACTGCAAGACGGTGTCGTCGCAGGAGATGCGGGCGCTGCTGAGCTCGCGCAAGTCGGTGAAGGACGCGCTCATCAACATGGAGCTCTCGCTGCGCGGCGTGCTGCGCAACTTCGGGCTCAAGCTGGGCCCTGTCTCGAAGGGCCGCTGGGAGGTTCGTGTCCGGGAGCTGATCGCCGGCAACGCGATGCTGGAAGCCGCGGCCGAGCCGATCCTTCGCGCGCGGCAGGTTCTGCGCCGCGAGCTCGCCGGGATGGAGAAGCTGGTCCGCAATCTGGCTGTCGAGGATCCGGTGTCCCGCCTGTTGATGACCATGCCGGGCGTCGGCCCGGTCGTGGCGCTGACGTTCGTGTCGGCGATCGACGATCCCGGGCGGTTCCGAAGATCGAAGGATGTCGGCCCCTGGGTCGGGCTGACGCCGGGACGGAACCAGTCCGGCGAACGCGATATCGTGGGTGCGATCACCAAGGCCGGCGACGCCGGGCTGCGCACCGCGCTCTACCAGGCGGCCACGGTGATGCTGTACCGCGGGGCTCCCAACTGGCTGAAGGCCTGGGCGCTGCGTCTTGCGGTGCTGCGCGGCAGGAAGCGCGCGACCGTCGCGCTGGCCCGGCGGATCGGCGTGGTGCTCCACCGGATGTGGCGGGACGGCACCGAGTTCCGCTTCACGCGCGAGGCGGCGATGGCGCTCCAGGCGGCATAGCCGCGGCTGCATCCAACTGGCCGTTAATGGGAAGAGGAGGAATGGACCGCGCCTGAAGGTGGCGATCACCGGTGTCCCTTCGCCGGGACGCGGTTCCCGATGATGCACGTGTCTGACCTTGTTCGCCGAACCGCCCTGCTGCGGTCGAGCACGCCAAACAGATCGGCACTCGGGAATCGCTTTGGACCTGGCATGACGTTGGCGGCCGACGCGCCGACCACGGACGGAAGAGAGAACCCGGCGACGGACATATCCCGGATCGTTCATTCTCAGGACCGGAAGACGTTCAAATCGAGCAACCCCAAACCGGAGTCGGGATGACCTCCGGAAGACCGTGAACCACGCGAGGGACATTCGACCCGTCCCAGACGCCGAGGCTCGTGAGCGAAAACCGAGCCAGGACGGTCGGCTGTTGAAGGCCGTGCTTGACGGCAAACGCCCCATTACGGAAGGTCAGACCGCGATCCGCCAAGCCTGAATGGTGCCTGGGGCTTAGAGCCCACGGGAGAAATGAGGCGCGGATCGGCAGATTCCATCAGGGCCAGCGGGCATCGAGTCCCGCATCGATAGGCCGGATACAAAACTGCAATCTGCCTGCCCATCACACCGAAATCGGTCCTTGCGTTCCGGGAGGCGTCCATACAATCACCATGAGAATTGTCGCGGTTGCCCTGGGCATGACACTGTTACTGGCGACGGTCGGATGCGTGGGAACGTCCGATGACGGTCCCGCGATGGCCGGTACGGAGGTCAACGAAACCCTGAAGCGCCTCAAGACGAAGACCGGCTTCGCCGACGGGGTGCTGACGGTCAAGGCGCACCGCCGGGACGGAAGCCCGAGGACTCTCACCAGCGCCAGGCATCTCGAAAACGAGTGGGGGCTCTATGCACCGCCGCCGCCCATCCCGGGCTTCGTCAGCCGCGAGTTCCTGCTCTCGGAGAACCGCCACGACGGTCGAACCCTTCTCTATGCGCTGGTCGAATGGGACGACGGCAACCCGGACGATTACATGGCCTTCGGCTGGTGGATGCACTTTCCTGTCGGGGCCTCGTTCCGGGACCTGGAAGCGGCTGAACTCGGCGCGTTCACGGACGGCCCTGAACTGGATCTGTCGAACCCGCCCGCGCTTCCGGCGCGCGGCACGGCGACCTATTCGGGCACCGCCGGCGGTCTCTACGAATACCGGTACGGCAGCGGATGGCGCGAGGAGTTGCAGGGGGAAAGCCAGTATGTCGAGTTCAGTGCCCCCATCGAGCTCACCGCGGACTTTTCCGACGCGTCGATCGCGGGCTGCATCGGCTGCACCGGAGATGTCAGGGCGGAGACGCTTCACCTGTATCCGGTCTTGGCCTGGAGGGGCCCGCCGCCGGACGCCCTGCCGGCGGATTACGAGATCCGTCTCGGCCGCACGCCCCTGGAAGCGAACGGCACGTTCGAGAACGCCGATATCGCGGTGAACCATCCGGAGCGGGACGTCACAAGGACCGAGGGCGTATGGGGCGGACAGTTTTCCAACGCGCCGGATGCGGACGGCAATCCCCGCCGGGTGGTAGGCATCGCCGATGTCGAATTCGACGAAGCCGACGGCAGCAGCGGGAGCTTCCTGGGCGGGTTCTCCGCATTTACGCCAGCAACCGTGAAGCCGCCGGAGCGCAATACGCCCTGACGCCGGTTCCGCGCCTCGACGACAAGTGCGTGGCGCCGGGTGCAGGTCTCATGCTACATGTGCGACATGCGATGCGGAGATTCGCTCTCGCGTGCCCAGGCTGGCGGGCCCGGACGCATCGTCCGGTCGGCTGCCCCGGTCGCGGTTACGGTTTTCTGTCTTGCGGTGTTGTGCCTTTCGCCGTTGTCCTCCGCCGCGATGGAGACGGCGGCGAAGCAGGCCTGGATCGTCGACCTGGAGACCGGGGCGGTGCTGCTGGAGAAGGACGGCACGACGCCGACCCCGCCCGCGTCGCTGAGCAAGCTGATGACGCTCTACATGGTCTTCGAGCGTCTCAAGCGGGGCAAGCTCTCGCTCGACGACGAGTTCGTCGTCAGCCGCAAGGCGTGGCGCAAGGGCGGCTCGAAGATGTTCGTCCGGGTCGGCCGGAAGGTGCGCCTGGAGGATCTGGTGCGCGGCATCGTGGTGTCCTCGGGCAACGACGCCTGCATCGTGGTGGCCGAGGGGCTGTCTGGCTCGGAAGCGGCGTTCGCCGATGCGATGAACCGCAGGGCGCGCGAGATCGGGCTCACCGGCAGCCATTTCGTCAACGCGACCGGCTGGCCTGATGAGGGCCACGTCATGACGCCGCGGGACATCGCGCTTCTGTCGCGGCGCCTGATCGAGGACTTCCCGGAATACTACCCGTACTTCGCGGAGAAGAGCTTCCGCTACGACAGGATCAGGCAGCCGAACCGCAACCCGCTGCTCTACCGCGACACCGGGGCGGACGGGTTGAAGACCGGCTACACGAGGGCCTCTGGCTACGGGCTGGCGGCGTCGGCGATACGCGGCGGCCGGCGGGTGACGATGGTGCTGACCGGCCTTGCCAGCGCCCGGGAACGGACGTCGGAGGCGCGCCGTCTGCTGGACTGGGCCTACGCGGCGTTCCGGAACTACACGCTGTTCGAGAGCGGCGCGGCGGTGGAGACGGCCGATGTCTGGCTGGGCGAGGAGGATACCGTTCCGCTGGTTGCGGAGCGCGACATCCGGATCACGCTGCCGCGCGCTTCGCGTGCGGGGCTCAAGGTGAAGGCGGTCTACGAGGGTCCGGTACCGGCGCCGATCGTCCGGGGGTCGAGGATCGCGAGCCTGGTGATCGCCGCACCCGGCTTCGAGACCGTCGAGGTGCCGCTGGTGGCCGGCGCGGACGTCGCCCGGGTGGGCATGTTCGGCCGTCTGGGCGCGGCGATCTCCTACATGCTGTGGGGGCCGGAGCGGTAAGGGCGGCACCGTCCTGTATTCCGACCCGCCGCGCGGGCGGACACGGCGGGGCATTTTCGGTAGAATCGAGGCATGCCCGGACGCGAGCGGTACGACATACCGACGATCGATTGCCTTCTTGCCTTCGAGAATGTCGTACGGCACGGCAGCTTCGTCCGCGCGGCGCAGGAGTTGGAAACCGCGCAGCCCGTCGTCAGTCGCCAAATCGCCCGTCTCGAGTCCCGGGTCTCGGCGCGATTGTTCGACCGGTCGCGGGTGGGGACCAGGCCGACACCGGTGGGGGAACGACTGCATGTGGGGGTTTCCGCCGGACTGGAGGCAATCCGTGAAGGCATCCTCAGGGCACGCGCGGTCACCGGCGAGGAGCGGGTAATCGTCGCCTGCCCGCCGGATGTCTGGCAGTTGCTGCTACTGCCGCGTCTGGGTGAGATCCAGGATGCGCTTGACGCCAGCGCGCGGATCGAGGTCCGGGTCCGCCCGGACGACCCGGAAGCCGATGTGACCTTCGGCTGGGATGCGGCGGCGGACGCGGCGGAGGTGCTGGCGTTGGGCGAGACGGTCGGTCCGGTGTGCGCGCCGCGCTTCGCGGCCGTTCATGCGGACATCTTGAACGGGCCGGTAACGGGATGGGGTGGGCTGAGATTCCTGGACTGCGCGCCGCAGGGCCGGGGATGGGCGACGTGGGACGACTGGTTCGTGGTTGGCGGGCGTCCTTGCCCGGCGCCGCGCGTGCTGCGACTGGCGAGTTACCTCGCGGTATTGGAAGCGGCGGCGTCGGGCCACGGAATCGCGCTGGGTCGCCATCGCTTCGTCGCACGTCATCTCGAAGCTCGCGTTCTGGTCCCGCTCGGCGACGGGTTCGTCGAACTCGACGGGGCTCTCGGCGCCGCGCTCACCGCGAAGGGCCGCAGGAAGCCCCTCGCGCGAGAAGCCCTGGCGTTCTTGAGGAAGGAACTTGGGGGCTGAGAGCGGAGAGCAGCGAAGCGCCGCTGTCTCCGGGCCGCTCGACCGCATAGCCGAGGCTCTTATATCCCTTGACGCGCCTTTCACTCATGCGCCGGAGCGCCGGAACTTCATCGTCGACATAATCGTAGACAAGCGCCTCGCGCTTTTCCGGGTGCAGCCGATGCAGACGCCCGACATACTGCGCCAGCGTGCCCCGCCAGGAAATCGGCATCGCCAGGAACAGCGTGTCGAGACGGGCATCGTCGAATCCCTCCCCGGCATAGCGTCCGGTGGCCACCAGCACCCGTTCCTCGCGATCGGGGATTTGATCGAGCCGCCGCAGCATTTCGCGGCGCTGTCCCGCTCCAAGCCCGCCGCGGAGGAGAATCACGTTGCGCGCGAAGCGTTCGAGCCGGTCGGCGAAATAGTCCGCATGGGCGGCGCGCTCGGTAAGAAGGATGGGCGAGCGCCCCGTCTCCAGCGCCGCCAGCACGTCCTCGAAGATCAGCGTGTTGCGCGCCTCGTTTTCGGCCAGGGCCGCGTAGACCTGCTGGATCGGTGGATGCTCCCCATCGATCCCGTCAGGCAGCCCGAACGCGGTTCGCCGCAGCACCGCACGGTGGCGGAACGGCCGCCGCCGCGCTTCCGCCTTCGCCCCCGCCCGGTAGCGGACCGGACCGCACTGCATGAAGACGATCGGGTGGTGGCCGTCCCGCCTTGTGACCGTGGCCGACAGGCCGAGGACGTACTTCGCCTTCGCGCGGCGCACCACCGCCTCGAAGCTCACCGCCGACAGATGGTGGCATTCGTCCACCACCAAGTGTCCGTAATCGCCGACGATGTCGTCTACCTCGTCTTTGCGCACCAGGCTCTGGATCGTGGCGATGTCAACGACACCGCCCGGCTTGCGCCGCCCGCCCCCGATACGTCCGATCGAGGAGGGCGGAAGATCGAGGAAAGTGCCAAGCCTCGTCATCCACTGGTCCAGCAACTGGCGGCGGTGAACCAGGACCAGCGTATTGACGCCACGCGCCGCGATGACGGAGGCGGCAACCACCGTCTTGCCGAACCCGGTCGCCGCGGCCAGGACGCCGGACTCTTCTGCAAGCAACGCCCCGGCGGCCTCCTCCTGCTCCGGGCTTAGCCTGCCGAGGAAGGGGGCATCGATGGGCCGGCCCGGATTGCGTTCGTCGCGCAAGTCCAGCCCGATGCCGACATCGTCAAGCACCTTCTCCAGCCCCGCGCGGCAACCGCGCGGCAGCGCGATGTGATGCGACAACAACTCGGCGCAGGCGACGATCCGGGGGATGCCGAAAGTCGAGCGCCGCATCGCCTGGGCGCGGTGGAATTCCGGGTTCTGGAAGGCGGCAAGGCGCACCAGACGGTCGACGAGCGCGGATGGCAGCCCGGTGCGAGGAATATACAGCTGATCTCCGAGCACCCCGTCTATCCGCGCCGGAAGCGGCCCGGTGATTGCGGGCGGCGGCCGACGCCGCGACGGTCGCGCGGTCCAGGGTTCATCGTCTTCATGCTCTTGCGGAAGGCGGAGCCCGACGATTCGTCCCTGCCGGCCTGCCTCGCCGACGATCGCGGTCGCCTCCGCCAAGGTCAGGCGGCGAAGCGTGGACAGGAACGCCCATTGGTCCTCGTGCGGCTGGAATGCGGCGTCGAGGAAGACGCTGTTGCCGTTCTCGCGCGGATCGCCCTGCAGGGGCAGCGCGATCAAATTGCCGAAACCGCCGTCCGGAACCGTGTCCTGGCTCGGAAACAGCCTGTCGTAGGATCCGAACCCGATGTCGGGATTGCCCTCCATGGCATCCGTGAGAAGGTGGGAACCGAGGCGGCGGGCGAGCGGCGCGGGCACCGGCTCGGCGAAGAAGATCCAGACGTGGCCGCCATGACTGGACCGAGAGCGCTCCAGCGCTGCCGGCACGCTTTTCGATCGGCAAACAGCGAGGTATGCACCGGCATCCGCCTGCCATCGCCCTCCGTCGAAGTCTGCGGCAAGAAACCGGCAGGCGCCGTCGGGCAACAGGGGATAGACACCGATCGTCACGCGGCCGCGCAGATGATCGGCGATCGCCGCATCGCCGAGGGCAACGAATGCCCGGTTGGGACAGGTCCCGCACCCGATCCTCGGCTTGCCGCATATCCCCGGCTTCCACTCGTTGGCGCAGACCGGCGCGTATCCCGACTTGCCGGTGCGACGGTTCTCCCAGCGTTTCGCGAACACGTCGTCGCGGCCGTGAAAAAGCGAACGGAACAAAGCGATCTTGGCCGCCGCGGGAGAGAGCCCGGTCACGGGAACTGTGGGAGGATCGCTCCGGTGCGCGGTTTCCGTGCCGGTTTCGATTTCGGCGAGCCGCGCCTCAAGCCTTGCCCTTTCCTCGGCAAGACGAGACAGCTGATTGCGGATGCGCTCCGCCTCTTCTGCGTCTCCGTCTCCCCGCGCCACGGCGATATCTCGGCACGGATTTTCCCGGAGCGTTCTCCCGACGTCGGGGCGGGTCAATTCGCAGTCCAGCCGGGTAGCGCACGCGTTCGTCGAGGGCGCTTCGTCGCGCCTTCCGATGGGTGTCATGACGCTCCGGAAACCCCTTGCTCCAGACGCCGGGCAAGGCGGGCTGCCCTTGAGCTCTCCATTTCACGGAGGACGTCGATCACTGCCGGCGCAAGCACCGGGTTCCTGAGAGCGCAGCGCCCGAGATGGACGATCGTGTCCTCATCCGGAATCGCTGCCAGAGCGTGGATCAGCGATTCGGAGGGAGACCGTTCGAGTTCCCCCAGCAGCGTCTCCCTCGCCTCCGAATGGCCACGATGGGCCAGCGCGATCGCCGCCGCGCGGCGGATTGCGGGCGCGCAGTCGGAAAGACCGATGCGCAGTCGATCCGCCGGAACCCTCGCCCTTTCGGCAAGAGCGAAGGCAGAGCAACGGACCGCCGCGTCCTCGTGCTCCAAGAGCGGGGCCACGTATCCGGCGGGCAGGACGAGCCTCGCCCGTATCGCCGCGCGCAGTGCAGCCGGAACCAGAGAAGCCGGCAGACCCCGCGCCACGATCCGCCGGAGCAGGGCTCGTGCCGCAGGACGGTCGAGCCTCGCCAACGTATCCAGCACCGCGAGCTGCTCGGCAAGCGGACTGTCGATGCCGAACCCCACGAAACGCCGCCAGAGAGCCTCGAGCGCCGGCACCGCATCGTCCAGCGACCGAGCGGCGATCTCCGAACAGACGGCCCGCACCTCCGACGGAACCGCGTCCGTCAGAAGCGCGATCAGTTTACCGTCCGAGAGGGTTTCGACCTGGGGCATGGCGGGTCGCGGAGCTTCAGCCGGAAGGCTCGAGTGACCGTGCGGCCCGCGCCCGTCGAACAGATCGGGCTGGTGTTGCGTAGACGCGCCTCCCAAGGATGGTGGAGTGTCCATGGGTTCACCATACCGTCCGGCAGGGCCGCGAGGTAGCGGCGATGACGACGAGCAATGGTCCGAAACGCCCGGCGCAGCGGGTCAAGTCTGGGAGTCGAGCAACCGTTCTCGGCCCGCACCTTGCCCACCATTGCTGGTGAGTGGACGCGCGCTGTCGGAACTCCAGACGCGGCGGCCACCCACCAGGTGCTGGCGGTGGGCGAGCATGGCAGCACTCGTCGGCGCGATCGTCAAGGTTGCCATATGGGTGGCCTGAGGCGGTGTGGCAGAAGCTGGAAGACTACGTCATATGCTCATCAGGTTGGCGAGGCACTTCCCGACGCGCTCGGCCGCCCGTTCGATCTCGCGGTCCCCGAGATGGGCATAGCGCAGGGTCATGCCGACATCGGCATGGCCGAGCAGCCGCGAGACGACCGGCACCGGCACGCCGTTCATCACCGCGTGGCTGGCATGCGTGTGCCGCAAATCGTGAAGGCGAACGTCCTCTATGCCTGCTTCCTTCCTTACGCGGCACCAAAGCCCGAGCTCGGCGCCGCGCGGCCGCGAAGCATCGCGCGGTGAAGGGAACACGAAAGGACTGTTGCTTCGAGGCTGGCGGTCGAGGATGTTCCGGGCCGGGGTATTGAGCGGCACCCTCCTCGGCCCCGTCTTGGCCTCGGCGAGAACCAGGGATTCCTCGTGAACCTCGGACCAGCGCAGCCGGACGATCTCGCTCTTGCGGCACCCGGTCAGCAGCAGAAGTCGGACGATGTCGGCCTGCGCCTGCTGGCCTTTGCCGGCATGATCGTCGAGCACCCGGTGCAGGCGGGCGATCTCTTCCCGCGACAGGAAGCGAGTGAGCGCCGGACGCCGGTTCCGCTTTATGCCGCGCGAGGGGTCGGCCTCGATGTGGCCGCGGGCGACGGCGAAGTTCATGATCTGGCGCAGCAGCTTCAGCGCGTTGTTGGCGTTGCCCGGGGCGGTGCGACTGAAATCGTCGAACCAGCGCCGGACCTCGGCCGGGGCGATGCGGTCGAGCGGCGTCGATCCGAACGCCGGCAAAATTCTGACCGCAAGCAGGGACCCGAAGCCCTTTTTGGTGGACGGTTTGTAGCGCCGGAAACGAACCTCGGTCCACGCGCCCTCGACGAACTCCCGGAACAGCGGAACGATGGGCGGCGGATCGTGCTCCGGCTCCGGGCTCGCCCGGCGCGCATGGCAGTCCCGGCGAACCTCCTCGACCGTCTTCACGGACACCGGACCGAGAGAGACGCGCCTCGACCCCTTGGGGGATTGGCGCAGCAAGACATAGCTTTTCCCACCCGCGGGCCGCACCCGGACGCCGAGACCGGGCATGCTCCTGTCCCAGACCGTGTATTCCCGCTCGCGGGGCCGGAGCCGGGCGATGGCGGCGTCGGTGAGCTTCTTGCGTTCCCTTGTCATTTGTTAGCCCTCCAGCACGCGGCCGACCGTCTCGGCGGCATCCTTCACCATCGGATCGGCGGGATGGGTGTATTTGAGGGTGGTCTCCGGGCTGGCATGGCCGAGCAGACGGGCGATGGCCAGCACGGTCTCGCCCTGTCGCAGGGCGATGCTGGCGTGCGTGTGCCGCAAGTCGTGAAGCCGGACATCGGACAGACCGGCCTCGGCGCGGACCCTCCGCCAGAACCGTTCCAGCGATGCCGCCGTAGCCGGGCCTCTCGTTCGGGGCGCGGGGAACACCCACCGGTTCCCGCGCTCCAGGGTGTCGAGAATGTTCCTCGCCGGCTCCGACAGCCAGACGGTCCGGGGGCCGGTTTTCGAATCGCGCAGGAACAGGCGGCCTTCCCGATAGTCCGACCATTGCAGCGTCAGGATCTCTCCCTTGCGGCACCCGGTCAGCAGCAGAAGGCGGACGATCGCGACGGGAAGCGGATACCGTGCGGAATATGCCGCCAGCCGCGCGGACAAGCGGTGGATCTCGTCGTCGGACAGGAAGCGTTCGCGCCCCTTGCGCCGGTATCGCGGGATGCCCCGGCACGGGTTGGAGCCCGACGGCCGAAAGCCCATCGCCTCGGCCTCTGTCAAGATGACCGACAGGATCGGCATCGACCGGTCGGCGGTGACCGGGGTCGGGTGCAGGGAGGCGAACCAGTTCTCGACCTCCCGCCGGCCGATGTCGGCGACCGGGCGTCCCGCGAAATGCGGCAGGAGCTGGTTCTTGAGATAGCCGCGGTTGACATCGAGGGTGCGCGGCTTCCAGAGACGTTGGTAGCGCCGGAACACGGTGGCGGCGACGGCCTCGAAGAGGGTCTCGTCGGGTCGGGGGAGTGCAGGTTCGCCGCGCCGGATCGAGGCCAGCGTTTCGGCTGCGCGCGACCGCGCCTCCTTGACGTTCACAATCCCGGCATGGCCGACGATCTTCCAGACGCGCTTGCCCCGATGTTGGCAGTGAACGAAGAAGCGCTTCCTTCCCGAGGGCGGCACACGGACGCCGAAGCCCTTGAGCTTGCCGTCGCGGATGTCGTAGGGCGACTTGCGGGGCTTGAGGGCGCGCACACGGGCGTCGGTGAGGTTGGTCCTGGGCATCTGTCTCTCCCGATTGCGGTTGCAGGCGGGGGAACGGACAGTTGCGAAATCCGTTCCCCGGTTGCAGAAAACGGGAGAAAAAACGACGCTAATTCAAATACTTAGCACCGCAGGTGCGGCCCTTGGTGTGGATCGCCCCGGAGAGCTCGGCCTCGCGTTCGATATCGACCACGCCGGCGCTTCCGGGGCCGACGGTCGCGGTAATGCGCTGCGGAAAGCCGTAGGTGAGCGGTCCCGTACCGACCACGGCGAGACCGTTGACCTGGCCGATCTCGGTGCCCGCCGTCCGGATGCCGATCGTCCCTTCGGCAATCATCTGGCGGAATCGCCGGGCCGGCAGGTCGGCGCGCCGCCGCCCGCGCCGGATCGCCTCCCTTATGTCGTCCTTTTCCACGGCCCGCCGGTTCGCCTTGTCGGCGAGGAAGGCGGCCTCGCGTGCGATGTCGGCAAGGCGGCCGAAACGCGTTGTCAGGCGGTCTTGCCGCCCGGCGATGCGGGCGCCGTGCTCGACGAGCGCGACCACGGATTCGCGCCGGAAGGGCAACAAATCCTCGTCCCGGGCGATGCGTGAGATGACGCCCGCGTAATACCGCACACCCGTCCCGTCGCGCGGGATGGTGGTCTCGAAATCGGCCAGGACCTTGAACAGCTGCCCAAAATCGGGATCGGTCCCGTTGAGAATTTCGTAAAGCCCGCCGTCGCCGATCAGGATCACCTTGACGTTGATGGGGATGGGGTCGGGCTTGAGGAAGGGCGCGCCGAAGGGAGAGGCGAACTCGGCCGGAACGATCTCCAGCATGCCTGCGCGCAGGCTGCGCAACAGGACCTTCCACGCGCCGGGCTCCGCGAGAACGTCGCGCGCCTCGAGGATCAGGAACCCGCCATCGGCCTGCAGTATCGAGCCGCCCTGGATCATCATGTGGTCGGTGTGCATACCGCCTTCGGCCACGAACTCGCGCTCGATCTCGCCGAGCAGGTTCCTCAGCGTCGGGGTGTTCTCGATCACGATGGGGCAGCCGGCTTCGGCGCGATGTTCAAGGATGGGATTGACCCGGTACTTGCGGGTCGCCCTCTTGATCTGGTCGAGCGCACCGAGGCGCTGCATGAGATCGGAGACCACGTCGGCAAGGAAGTCGCAGACCTCCGGCACGCCGAACTCCGATTCGATCGCTTCGATGTAATAACCCAGGAAACGGCGGGCCTCGGTCTCGAGCAGCGCGCGCAGTTTCTCCCGGTGTTCCAGCCGGAGCCCGGCGATCTTGTGGTTGATATCCTCGAACTTCCGCGAAAAGGAATCGATTCGCTCCCGGATACGGTCGACTTCCGCGGTTTCGACCTTGCCCTGGCCGCGCATGGTTTCGAGCGTTTCGAACGGCATCGGCTCACCGTCGATGACGGGCAGGATGTCGGGCTGTACCCCGCCTTGCGTGGGCCGGGTGACCAAAGCGAGGCCGTTGGCGCGCAGCTCCTCCTCGAAGGGCGCGCCGATTTCGCGCATGGATTGCTGGGCATCCCGGTCGAGGGAGGCGCGCCTGGTCCGCATCGAATCCGAATTCAGGGTCTGGGCGAGCTCTTCCTCGACGAATTCGATCAGGCGGTCGACGCCACGCCGAAAGGCCCGGCCGCGCCCGCGCGGAAGGACGATGAGCCTCGGACGGCCGGGCTGGGCGAAGTTGTGAACGTAGCAGCGGTCGTCGGCCAGCGGACAGCTCGGGCTGATATCCTCCAGCAACTGGCGCACCAGGGTCATCCGCCCGGTGCCGGCGATCCCGCGGACATAGATGTTCTGCCCCGGCGCGAAGACCTCCAGCCCGTAGCGCAGCGCCTCGATCGCGTCGTCCTGACCGACGACGCCGGTGATGGGCTCCACCTCGTCTGTGGTCTCGAACGCCGGCAGCACATCGTCGCAGCACCAGCGCAGCGAACCTTCGCCGAGCTGGATGTCGGTCCGCAATTCAGCGGTCATGGCACATCCCTTCCACCACCGATCCGGCGACCGCGGCCCCGGACTTCACGGAAAAATCCCGGTCAGACGGCGGCCGTTCGGGGCCACGATCGCGGTCGAAGGCGCGCTGCCGCGCTTCCAGAAACGCCTTGTCCTCAAGGGCCGCGAACGGTTCCTGTCCGACGAGGAGGTCCGCCGCCTGTCCCGGACCCTCGCCGCGCATGGGGGCCGTTCCCCCCGCGCGGCCGCCGCGATCCGCCTCCTCCTGCTGACCGGCTGCCGCAAGGGGGAGATTCTCACGCTTCGCCGGTCCGACTACCGCGAGGGCCATCTCTTCCTCCGCGATGGCAAGACAGGCCCGAGGACCGTCTGGCTGTCGAGCCCGGCAAGGCGCATCCTCGACGGCCTGGAGAGGTCCGGTCCATGGATCTTCCCGCGGCCGCGGGAAAAGGGGCCGCGGCAGGACTCCGTGATGTCCGTATCCACGACCTCCGGCATACCCACGCCAGCATCGCGCTGAAGAACGGCGAGAGCGTGCTCGCCATCGCCAGGCTGCTCGGCCACCGCAGCCCCGAAATCACCCTCAAATACACCCATGCCGCCGACGCCATGATCGAGAATGCCGCCGAGACCGTCGGCGACGCGCTGGGAGGCTGAACCGTGACGCAGCGCATCCGCCTCACCGGCGGCGCCATCACCCGCGCGAGCGGGACTATACCGTCTGGGACAGAAGCGTGCCCAGCCTCGGGGTCCGTGCGCCCGACCGGCGGGGAAAGCTTCGTCCTGCTGCGCGATGCCAGGGGGCCGTTCCAGATGTGTCTCCATCGGCCCGGTCTCGACCGTGACCGTCGCAGAGGCCCGCCGGGCATGCCTCGCCCGGCAGGCCGGACCGGTGCCGGAAACAAGGGACGCGCGACCCGTCCCGCCCCCGCGGACCCCAACTGGGCCTCTGGTATCGGGTACGCCGCGAGGCCGGCATCGAGGACGTCCGCCTTCACGATCTCAGACACACTCACGCCAGCCACGCGGTGATGAACGGCGTCCCGGTGCCCGTGGTCTCGCGCCTTCTCGGATACTCCAGCGTCGGAATGACGCTCCGCTACGCCCATCTCGGAGACCGCAACATCGAGGAAGCCGCCGAAAGGACGGGACTCGCCATCGACGCGATCATGGGCGGTCGCGGCAGGTCGTGACAACAACGGCGACCACGCCCGAACCCGTCTCCCAGAGCATCGGATGACCCAATGACGGCACCGCCGGTCAACTGCGCGTGGACGCGGCCACCGCTTCTCGCAGCCGGGCAGTCTCCGGCGCGCGGTCGGCTTCCCCCACCCCGCCCGGCGCGGCGCTTGCCAGCCGGCGCATCCACGCGATGTCCAGGGAATATTCGGCGAGGCGCCGCCCGTGGCTGGCCCGGTTCTTCGTGCAAACCAGCGTGAAGGGCCGTCCGCGGCGCTCGGTCTCGTGGTCCATGTCGAGCCCGTGCCGGTCGACGATCCGGTGCAGATGGGCGCGAAGCTCCTTGCGGAGCGGGAACCGCGCGACCCGCGCGGCCGGATCCTCGCAGAAAGCCCGCAAGTCGGCACAGAGCTCGCAATCGCAGTCGACGGCGCAGGCGATCCTCCAGTGCCGCGGCTCATCCGGCGGCGTCGCGCTGCGTTCGAGCAGGGCGCGCGCCGCGTGGCGCCAGAGCGCGGCGTAGGCGGCGCTGTCCGCGAACCCCGTCTCGCCGTACAGATCGTGCAGCGCGGCGGGAAGCGCGCGATCCGGCGTGGCCAGCCGCGGCATCGCCGCGACCGCGGCCACCGCCTCGTCTTCGTCCGTCAGACGCCAACGCCACGCCAGGGAGAAGAGGTCGCGCACCGCCTCCTCCGAAAGCCGCCGGGACCTCGGTGGTTCCGCGTCGACCGTGTCGGCCACCGCTTCGGGCGGCCAGGCCGCGATCGGGTCGCCCTTGCCGGAACCCCCCCGCTCGGGAGGCGTTTCCAGTCGATCCGCCGGCGCCGCCGAAACCGCCCGCAGCACGGATCTCACCGTCCCGCGCAGCATCTCGCGGCGGGCGCCGTCTTCCGACCCGTCCCGTCCATCCGCGAGCCGCAGCAGCGCGAGGACCTCCGCGGGTCGCTGCCCGAACTGCGCATCGACAAGCGCCAGCACGAATCCCTCGGCAGATTCCGGTCCGACAGCGTCGATTGCCGCCACCAGGTTCTCGTTCTCTCCGCCGGTATAGTCCCGCAGGATTACTTCGCGGAGGAAGCGCGAGAGGCATTCCCGATCTCCCACGGCCGTCAGCAGACCGAGCATCCGGGCTCGGCTTTCCTCGTTCCGACCGGACCGCCCGGTCGGCCAGATCTCGACGAGCTCCGATGCCAGGCGCCCGGTATCCGCGTCCGCGCGTCCTCCGTTCCGGTCGAGCGGCTCCGCTACCCAGGCGACCGCCCCGCCGATACCCGCCCCCGCGAGGATGGCCAGCATCCGCGACCGCGGCCACAGCACCAGCGCCGCGAGATGCCAGGCGCGCTCCAGGCTCACCCCCTCGTTCCCCGTCGCTTCGTGCAGCCACTGCTCGTCCGGCGCCGCGTCGTCGAGCGCGCCGCGCGGCAGAAGCTCGCCGGGCTTCAACTCGACCTCGCCAAACCGCGGCCGGGTTCCGTTCAACCCCGCCCAGCCGTCGAGCCAATGCCGGCTGTCGTAAAGCTCGCCCATCTCCATGTCCGGGGCGTCCTCCTCGTCCCGGTACCGGCCGCGCCGGTATTCCTCGCCGTACATCGCCTCGCCATGCTCCTCGATATGGACGATGGCGGCGTGGAGCTCGCAGCCTGCCCGGTCGGCCGCCAGGGAGAGAACCCGGGCCCGGGCGGCATCGCCGTTCTTCAGGGTCTCGAAGGACAGTCCCGCCTCGCTGTATGCGTGATCGAGCAGCCACACGATCTTCTCCGCCGCGCCGCCTTCGTACCGCCACGCGGCGAGGCGCTCCGCGACCGCATCCACCTGTTCGCCGTAATCCGGCGGCTCCCGGGGGGCGGTCCGGTCCGCCGGCCGCAGGCAAAGGTTGAAGACCAGCGCCAGACGGTGACCCGCCTCGATCGGCCGGACCTCGTGCCGGCAGTCGGCGTAGAAGGCCGCGAAGGCGAAGCCCGAGGGCTCCTCCACATTCATGTCCACCGCGACCTCACGGCCCCGGTGGCAGACGATCAGCTCGCCGCCCTCTCCCGCGACGGGAAGCGAGACCGTCAGGGTCGCGATCATCCCCGGCGCCTTCTCGGTGTCGCGGTGCGCGGCGAAGAAGCCGCCGCGTTCGTATATCAGAAGCTTGTAGAGCCGCGCCTCAAGCCGGTCGCCCGGACAGCCGAGCCCCGACGCCGCCCGGTCGAGAATCTCCGCGAACGTCTCCGGCCACGCCTCGCCCGCCAGGCGGATCCCCTCCGGGCCGATTTGCCGGCAGTCGCGGACCGAGGTGTCGATCAGCGTCTCCGGCCCCTTGCCGTAGGGCGCCCGCCCGGCCACGTCGATCAGGGCGCGAAGCTGCGGTTCGGGAACCGGAAAGGCCAGCATGCCCACCCCCTCCACCTCCAGCCGGGGCATCGGCGCGACCAGCCTGCCGTGAACGCAGAAATCGCCGGCGCGATCGACTAACCGCAGCAGATCCTCGATTCCGGCCTCGGCGCCGTATTCCAGATCGATCGCGCCCACAGCCTCTCCCCCCTCGGCAGGCATCGAACCGATACTATCGGACCCGGGCTCGGATGCCAGGCTGGATCGCCGTACGCGGTGGCGGTTCGTTCCGGCCTTTCTCACCGATGGCCGGCCGGGCGGGAACGCCGGAGCGGGCCATTCGATTTCCCCGGCGTTGAAGGCCGCGATGTTTGGGACGCGGTCGCCATCGCGGAGAATGTCGTCGTCGACACTGCCGGCTTGTGCATCAATCGGTGCCGCACGTCATACCCGTCCACCGTCTTCTCGGCTACCATGAACAGTCCACTGCCGCCGCTCGGCCACGGCAATGTGGGTATGACCCTGCGCCATACCCATGCTGGAGATCGGGAAATCGAGGCGGAGGAGGAGATCGATCGGTGCGTTGGCCTTTTCTTTTGCCGCCTGTCGAGATATGAGGGTCGACCCGCCGCGTGCTGCGGAGAGGATCGCCCCGAGGGGTAGCTGGATCTGACCACCACGATGGCAATCGATGGGATTGGCCGGGCGGTTGCGCGAGCGACGCTGCTCCTTTCCCTATGTGCGCTGCTGCTCGCCGGATGCGGCGAAAGCCCGAGCGAGGTGGTCGCCCGCGAAAAGACCCGCGTCGGCGGGAAAATTGCCGAGCTCGGCCGGATGATCGATTCCGGCAGGCTTCCCAACATCCAGGTCACCCGGACCTACGCCAACGTGATCGGCGCCGAACGGCCGGAACTCGCCAAGCTGGTCGGCGAACTGCGCAAGGAGGCGACGACCGAGGGCCTCAAATTCACCAATCTTGGCGCCCGGCTCAAGGCGGTCGATGCCAAGCCGCGCAGCGAGGAAGAGGCCAACCGCGCGTTCGACGATATCGTCCGTATCGAGGCCGCGGCCGATCCGGTGGTGTTCAACGACTCCCTGGTCGATGTGCTCAACGTGCTGGCCGATCTGTCCGGCGGCAAGCTTGCCCGCATGGAAGGGGCCGCGGCCGAGAAGCCGTCCGAACGAGGCGCCGGCAGCCACCTGGTGGGCAACCCGGCCTATGGCCGATGGCAGCGCGACTCCGCGGGGGGCAGCTTCTGGGCATGGTACGGCGCCTATGCGCTGTTCCGCGACGTGTTCTGGCGGCCTGGGCGGTATTACTACAACGACTGGTATCCGCGCCGCGGCTGGAGCTATTACGGCGACGTCGGGCGCCACTATTACGGCGCGCGGGCCGACCAGCGTCGCTGGAGCGACGCGGCCCGGCGCCATCCGAACGTGCCGCGCAAGACATACCGCAATCTGCGCAGCGAGCGGCGGCTCTCGACCTACGGCCGCTCCGATACACGCGACGCCGCCAAGACCGCGCGCCGCGCCTCGTCCTATTCCGGCTACGGCTCATCCGTCCGCGGCACGAGCACGAGCGGGACGCGGTCCGGCAAATGATCCGATGAGGGGAGCGTCCTGACATGGTTAGCGCCGATTTGTCCGGGCAGACGCTGATGATGCTGGCGTTGGGGCTGGTGATCGTCTTCGCGGTTCTGTTGAGCGTGCGCATGCTCTACGGCGCCGCAGCCGGGCTGGATACAACCAGCGAACTCGCCGACAAGGACAATTTCGCCTTCGGCATCGGCCTTGCCGGGATGACGCTCGGAGTCGCGATCATGCTGGGCGGCGTTGCGCAGGGCGACTTTGCCGCCAGCCTCGGAGAGGAGGTGAGCGCCCTGGTCGTCTACGCGGTGTTGGGACTCGCCTTGATGTGGCTGACCCGTCTCATTTTCGACCGGGTGTCGATTCCCGCATTCTCGGTCAAGGCGGAGATTCAGAACGGCAACGTGCCGATCGCGATCGTCGAGGCAGGGAACGTCCTTGCCACCGCCGTGATGGTCCGCGCGGTCATGCAGTGGTCCGAGGGCTCGCTGGCGGCCGCCCTGGTCGCGGTGGTCGCGGGCTATGCGGTCACCCAGGTGATCCTGACCGGGACGACCTACTACAGGGTCTGGCTGTTCGGGCGGCGCAACGCCGGCAAGCGGTTTCAGGACGTCGTTCAGGAAGGCAACACGGCGCTCGCGCTCAGGTTCGCGGGTTTCCAGATGGGCGTGGCTCTCGCGGTTACCGCCGCGGCTCAAGTGGTGGAGTACGACCCTGGCGGCGATCCGATCGTCCAGGCGCTGATCTGGGGGGCGTGCTCGGCGATCCTGGCGGCGATCCTGATCGTGCTGAGCCTCCTGGCCGAGCGCTTCGTGCTGCGTCGGATCGACGTTTCCGAAGAGGTCGACCGCCAGCGCAATATCGGCGTCGCGCTCACCGAGGTCGCCGTCTATGCCGGGATCGGACTGTTGTTCAACGGGCTGCTGGCCTGAGTACGGGCATGTCCACGGCAGCGGCGGGACCTCGGCGCGGCGCGGTTCTCGACGACATCGCGGTGATCGTCATGACCGGCGTGATCGCCGGCTGCGGGCTGATTTACGAATACCTTCTCGCCAACACTGCCGGGCGCCTGCTGGGCGCGGTCGAATCGGTGATCTTCGCGATGATCGGGGTGATGATCGTCTCGATGGGGATCGGCGCATTCCTGGCGCGGTTCGTCCGCGAGCCCTTCACCGGCTTCGCCTGGCTGGAGGCGACGATCGCGGTCCTGGGCGGTGCCTCGGTGCTGTTGCTGGGCGCGGTGACCGCCGCGGCCATCCTGCTCCCGCAGGCGATCGCGGTAACCTACGGCCTGCCGCCCGATCTGGTGCCGCGCGGATCGTTGGTGACGCTGCTGGAGGCCGCCGCCAGGGTCGTGCCCTACGCTCTCGGGGCGCTGCTCGGGGTCCTGGTCGGGATGGAGATCCCCTTGCTCGCCCGGATCCGTCAGAGCTTCCACGCCGACGCGCTGGACCACAACACGGGCACGATCTTCGGCGCCGACTATGTCGGCGCCGGGATCGGGGCCGCGTTGTGGGTGGGCGTCATGCTGTCGATGGAGCCGGTGCGCGCGGCGTATCTTACCGGGGCCGTCAATCTGGTCGTCGGAATCGGATTTCTGGTGTGCTACCGGCGGCTGGTGCGGCGCTTCGCGCTGGTGGTGGTCTTGCATGCGCTGGCCGGTCTGGGACTGGTCGCCGTCGCCCAGGGCGGCACCGATTGGGCGCGGACGATGGAGGATCTGCTCTACCGCGACACGGTGGTCTATGCCGCGAATACCGAGCATCAGCGGGTCGCGATCACCCGGCGGTTGGTCCATGCCGATGCCGCGCCGATCCTGAGCCTCTACCTCAACGGGCGGCTGCAGTTCGACTCCTCGGACGAGCACATCTACCACGCCATGCTGACCTATCCGGCGCTTGCCTCGGCCGCGCGGCGCGAGCGCATCCTGGTGATCGGCGGCGGCGACGGCCTGGCCGTGCGCGATATCCTGCGCTGGAACCCGCGGGAGGTCGTTGTCCTCGACCTCGATTCCGACCTGGTCGACCTGTTCACCCGTCCGCGCTTCGTCGATGGCGCGTTCGTCAACCGCGCGCTGCTCGCCCTCAATGGCTTTGCCTTCCGCGACAACAGGGTCAGCGTCCGGTTCGGCGATGCCTATATCGGCGTCGACGCGCTCTTGCGCGACGGTCGCAAGTTCGATGCCGTCATCGTCGATCTGCCCGATCCCAGCCACCCCGATCTCGCGCGGCTCTACAGCGTGCGGTTCTACAAGAAATTGCGCCTGCTCCTGGCCGCGGACGGGGCGATGGCGGTCCAGTCGACTTCGCCCTATTTTGCGCGCAAGGCCTTCCTCAGCATCGGTCGGACCGTCGAGGCGGCGGGATTCCGCCATGTCGACCAGTACGGCCATCATGTGCCGAGCCTCGGCCAATGGGGCTGGACCGTCGCGACCCGCCAAGGGCGCTCCGCGCTCGACCGGTTGCGTGGACTCGACACGCTGCCGATCGATGACGGTTTCACCACCCGCGATCTGCTGCTGGGCGCATTCGCCTTTCCCAAGGGATATTTCGACGGCCGCACCGACATCGCTCCCAGCAGGCTCGCCGATGCCGCGGTCTACCGCTACTACCGGGAGGGTTGGGAGGAGGCGACAGGCATTGCCGCCGGCAGCACCGACGAAGGCCCTTGATAGGTCGGCCAGACTTCCCATATTGTGACCTGTCACGAGTGACACGTCACGAAGCGGAGTGACCTGAAGACTCGAGGAGGCTCCCCTTGGCCGACGGACCCGCGCGCGCGCCGCTCAGCGCGGCGGCCCGCAAGCGCCGGCAGCGCAGACGCTTGCAGGCGGCCGGGCTGACGGCGGTCGAGGTCTGGGTGCCGCCGGAGCATCGCCCGGTGGTACGCCGTTTCGAAAGATTGCTGCGGCTGGGCATCGTACCGCCCATGCCGACTGTCCGCGACATCGATCCCAAAGGAGACCTGGCCATGGATCTGAACCTGCTGCGAGAGACGCTGGACGAATACACCTCGGACAACGGATACACGTTCCGCACCAGGACGCCGGATGGCGAGGAAGGCATCGAGGTCGTTGTGGAGGACCGCGACGAGTTTCCGATCCTGCTGTCGGCCGATGACGAGCAGACCCTCTGCCTGACCTATCTGTGGGATGAAGCGCAGGTGAAGCGGGACAAGCGAACCGCGCTTCTGACCACCTTGCTCGAAATGAACGTGCCGCTGCCGCTGTCGTCCTTCGGCAAGGTCGCCGACCGCTACGTGATCTTCGGCGCCCTGTCCGCGACCGCTTCCACCGAGGACCTCGTGGCCGAGATCGAGACATTGAGCGACAACACCCTCGAGGTGCTCGAGGTGGTCGCTCCGTACCTGAACTAGTTCGACGAGCGTGGAGGAAGAACGATGGCGATTTTGGCAAAGCTGTTCACGGCGATGCGCGGCGCGGCGACCGAAGCCGGCGAAGCAGTCGTCGACCATCAGGCGCTGAGGATTCTCGATCAGGAAATGCGCGATGCCGAAAAGGAGCTCGCGGAGGCGAAATCCCAGCTCACCGACGTGATGGCCCAGAAGAGGGGTGTCGAGCGCGAGGTCGAGAAGCTGCGCGGCCAGATCTCCGAGCACGAGGACCATGCGATGAAGGCGCTGGACAAGGGCGACGAAGCCCTGGCCGGCGATGTCGCCGAGCGCATCGCGCAGTTCGAAGAGGAACTCGATCTGCAGCAGCAGGCGCTTGCCCAGTACGATTCGGGCGTCAACCAGCTCAAGCGCAGCATCAAGGCGACCGAGCGCAATATCGCCGCCATGCGCCGCCAGATCGGCATGGTCAAGGCGACCGAACGGGTGCAGAAGGCGAGCGCCGCTGCCAATGCCCGGTTCTCCGGCAGCAACACCGCGATGTCGTCGGCCACCGAGTCGCTGGAGCGGATCAAGAAGCGCCAGCAGCACCGCGCCGACCGCATGGAGGCGGCCACCCAGCTCGGCGCCGACACCGAGGGCGCGGATCTCGACAGGCGGTTGCGCGATGCCGGCATCGTCAGCGCCGGCCAGTCGGGCTCCGACGTGCTTGAGCGGATTCGCGCCAAGCGGGGCGGGTGATGTTGGGCAGGCTTTTCGGGAGCCGGGGCAAGGACGCCCCGGCGCCCACCGTCGGCCACGCCTGCGACCTGAGCCCGGGCGGGTTCGTCAAGCTCGGGTTCGTTGCCCCCGAAGAGCTGGCCCAGGCGGAGCTTCAGGTCACCGGAATCCATGCACTCGATCTCGGCGGCACCGTGCGCCGGGTGCTGGCGGTCGAGGCGATGACGCTGCGCCGTCTGGAGATGTGGCGAGGCGAGCGCGGCACGATCGCGATCGGGCGACCGATCGACCGGCCGGATGTGGAAAGGCTGTTCGATCTCGAGTCCTTTGCCCGGCTGTTCGATCCCGACGAGCCGCCGAACCTGACGCTCGATCGCATCTCCGAGCCGCCCGGCTTCGAGGGCTGGACCGCCCCGATCTACCGACAGGAGGCCGCCAGAGAGGCCTATCGCCACGATACCGATCCGGCGACCGCGCGCATCGGCGCCACGCTCGACGACGATGTCCGCATGTTCGATTTCTACCGTCTCGTCTCGGACCGGCGCACCCATGCGCTGGAAGCTTGTGTCCATGACGGCGGGCGCACCGATGTCGCGCTGATCGCGCTGCTGCCCGAGTCCATCGTCGAGGAGATCTGGTCCGCCTGAGCGAAGGGCCCGCGCGCAGTGCTCGAATTCCTACTCGGTGTTATCCGCCGCCGGCGGTCGGCGAACCATCGCTCGGATCTCGTCCGCGCGCGGCGAAGCTTGCGCATGCTCGGGCTCTATCTGGTCGCAATCGGCGTCCTGCACATCGTGGCGATGATGGTCTTCGAGGGGCTGGGCCTCGGCGAGGCCGCGTGGCTGACAGCGACCACGGTGACCACAGTCGGCTACGGCGACGCGGCCGCGAGCACCGCCGCCGGGCGGTGGTCGACCGTCGTCCTGATCTATCTCGGCGGGATATTCGCGCTCGGCAAGGGCGCCGGCGACTACTTCGACTATCGAGCGAGCCGGCGGGCGCTCAAGGAGCGCGGCCGATGGAGGTGGAACTTGCAGGATCATGTCTTGTTCATCAACGCACCGTCCGCCGGTGCCGACCCCTATTTCGAGACCCTGCTCCGGCAGTTTCGCAAGACCGGCTGGGGCGAGAACCGCGGGGTGTTGATCCTTGCCCGGTCCTGGCCGATGGGCCTGCCGGCGAGCCTGGAAGAATTGGGCGTGGTCCATGTCGATGGCGGCGCCGAGACCACCGGCGGGCTCGATGCGGCCGATACCCGCACCGCCGCCGCGGTGGTGATCCTCGCGGCCGAGGAGAACAATCCGATCTCCGACGCGGTCACGTTCGACATCGCCAGCCGCCTGGTCGAGATGGGGGTCGAGGCGCCGATCGTCGCCGAATGCGTCGACGACCTGAACCGTGGGCGTTTGCGCCGCGCGGGCGCCACCACGGTGATCCGCCCGATGCGCGGCTATCCGGAGATGACGGTTCGCGCGCTGGTCGCGCCGGGTTCCGAATCGATCATCGAGAACCTGTTCACCCGGCACGGCGATGAATGCCTGCGCTACGAAACCCCGATTTCGGGGATCAGTTGGGGCAAGCTCGCCACGGCGCTGCTGCTCGGCGGATCGGGGACCGCGATCGGATATGCGCGCGCTACCGATGGCGGCATCGTAACCAACCCGTTGCCCGACGACCCGGTGAACGCCTCCGCGCTCTATGTGATCGTAAAGGAAGGGCATGAGCCCTCCATCGAGGCCATCGGCCGATCGATCGCCGACGCGATGGCGGGAAAGGCCCCTTCATGACCCGCGATGGTCTGAGTGGACAACCGCGAGCCGCGATGCAGGTGTTCTTCCGCCATGGCGGGCTCGACCGGTTAGAGGCCCGCATCCTCGATCCCAAGCTGCGCTCGCCGGCCAAGGCGGCGCTGTCCAGGTTTTCCCCGCCGACCGGCCGATCCGCAACCGCCAGAAGGCCGTCGCCGCGATCATGGCCAACATGACGGCCGAGCTCGAAGGCTTCCCGACAACCATCGACTCGCCGCAGATCGAGAATATCGGCCTGCCGCCGCAATACGCGGAAGCGGTGCCGGAGAAGGAGCGCTCGCGCGAGAACGTGAAACGCGAGAAGCACGCGCTGGAACGGCGTGCTGCCCGCCACCATGGTGGGCACCGACGTCACGCCTCTCGAGGAACATGCCCTGCGCGCGGTCAGACGGCGGCCGTTCGCGGCGGCGCCCGCCGGTCCTGCTCCTCGAGCAGCCGGTCGAGTATGCGCCGCGCCTCCAGCCCGCCGGCGTCGGCGTTGATGTCGACAAGGGGCCGCCCGCGATCGCGGTCGAAGGCGCTCTGCTGAGCCTCCAGGAACGCCTTGTCCTCAATGAACGCCTCGTGGACCTGGTCGAAGAGGAGCTGCGTGACTTCCGGCTTGTCGATGTCGAAGTTGTGCGCATCCGCCCAGAAATAATGGATGGTGGTCTCGGTCTCCGGCGTGATCGCGTTCAGGCTCCTGCGCTCAAAGCCCTTGGAGCGGTCTCCCTGGCGCGCGCCGGTGCCGGTCGGCGCGCCGCCGAGATCGAGCTTGACGAAACAGGGCGGCGAGAAATCGATGATCTGCCAGCGGTCGATATTGGTGCCGAAATCGACCAGCCGGCGGTACATCGGCGGCGCCGGCACGTCGATCATCCAGCGGGTGACGCGGACGCCCGGACCGTATCGCTCGGTCCTGACCTCGGCCGCCTCGACCACCGCGGCGTTGCCCAGCGTGGTCCGGTGCACATAGGTCAGATGGCTGAGATCGAGCAGGTTGTCGATGCCGAGCCGGTAGTCGCATTCCATCGGAATCCGGCAGCCCGCCGCGCGCCAGTCGGGATCGTCCAGCCAGTGGAAGTCCTCGATCCGGGCTTCGTCGGCCGCGGCCGCGTCGCCCATCCAGATCCAGATCCAGCCCCAGCGCTCGACGACGGGATAGGACCGTATCCGCGCGCCCGGCGGGACGGCGGTCTGGCCGGGCACCCGGACGCAAACCCCGCCCGAATCGTATTCCAGCCCGTGATAGCCGCATTGCAGCCGGTCCCCGACCACCTTGCCGAGGGAAAGCGGCAGGTGTCGGTGGCAGCAGCGGTCTTCCAGCGCGTGGACCGCCCCGTCGCCCGTCCGGTAGAGGACGACCGCCTCGTTCAGCAGGGTGCGTGCGAGCGGCTGCTCGCCGATCTCGTCGGCGGTCGCCGCGACATACCAGTAATCCTTCAAGAACATGTCCGCTCCTCAGGAAATATCCATCACCGTAACCCAGACCGACCGCTGGCGTCCCCGGTTGACCACGGTCAGCTCGACCTGCGCGCCGATGCCGGCTTGGGCGAGCTCGGCCGCGAACTCGGAGACCGAGCGGACCGCGACCCCGTTCACCCGCACGATCACGTCGCCGAGCAGCTGACGTTCCAGGTCGGCGGCCCGCAGCCCCGCCTTCTCGGCTTCCGACCCGGGCAGCACCCGGGAGACCACCAGCCCGGCGACGCCGAGCCGCGCGGCGGAATCCTCGCGCATCACCACGATGCCGATTCCGGGTCTCGGCACCGCGCCGTCGCGAACCAGGCGCGGAACGATGCGGTTGACGATGTCGACCGGCACCGCGAAGCCGATGCCCGACGACGCGCCCGTATCCGAGAGGATCGCCGTGTTCACCCCGATCAGCCGGCCGGCCGAGTCGAGCAGCGGACCGCCGGAATTGCCGGGATTGATCGCCGCGTCGGTCTGGATCACCCCGCGCACCTCGCGGTCGTTGGCGGTCGGCAGACGGCGGTTGAGCGCGCTGATCACGCCGGTCGTCAGAGTGCGCGAGAGGCCGAACGGGTTGCCGATGGCGAACACCGACTGCCCGACCTTGAGGTCGCCGGAGGTGCCGATCGGAATCGGACGGATCCGGCCCCGCGTCTCGCGCAGCCGGACCACGGCGAGGTCGTAATCGGGCGCGGTGCCGATCACCGCCGCCTGCACCGCCTCGCCGTCGTCGAGCCGAACCCGCACGGCGTCGGCGCCCTGGACGACGTGGAAATTCGTGACGACATGGCCGGCGCGGTCCCACACCAGCCCGGACCCGGCGCCGCTGCCGCGGCTTCCGCTGTTCTGGGTGAAGATGTAGACGACCGAGGGCGAGGCCTCCTCGAACAGGGTGACCGTCGACTTCTCGAACGCGGCGAGGTCGCCGCGCGGGGTCACCGCGCGCGGCGCGTCGTCGGTCAGGAAGACGTCGCGGACGAATCGGTCGCCGATATAGATCGTCGCCAGGATCAGCAGCCAGATGACCGCAAACAGGCCCCAGCGCCTGTTCATCGCCGCCGCCCCTAGCCCCGTTGGGCGGGTGTCGCGTCGGCGGCCTCTCGGGCCGTCGCGATCGGGGGAAGGTTCGGATTCGAGCGCGGCACGGCGGGCATGATCGATGCGTCACAGAGCTGGAGACCCCCGGCACAATACACGATGCCCGCGGGACCCGTCACCGCGCGAGGCGTTGATCGGGCATCCGCCGTCGCTATGATCGGCGCCAGCCAATCTCAGGGAAGGAGACCATCATGGGCAGGCTCGACGGACGGGTCGCGATCGTCACCGGCGCGGGGCGCGGGATCGGGGTGCATTACGCCAAGGCGCTGGCCGAGGAAGGCGCGAAGGTGTGCTGCAGCGACATCCTCGATACCGAGAACACGGTCAACATCATCAAGCAGGCCGGCGGCGAGGCGATCGGCAATACTTGCGACGTCACCGACCCGGACCAGGTCCGGGCGATGGTGGCGGAGACCGTCGGGGCCTTCGGCAAGGTCGACATCATGGTGACCAACGCGGCGATCTTCGCCGACCTCCAGCAGCGCTCCTTCATGGAGATCCCGGAGGAGGAATGGGACAAGGTGATGGCGGTCAACACCAGGGGCGTGTTCTCCTGCGTCAAGGCGGTCGTGCCGGAGATGCGGAAGAACGGCTACGGCAAGATCGTCAACATCGCGTCCGGGACCGTCTTCAAGGGGACGCCGATGATGCTCCACTATGTGAGCTCGAAGGGAGCGATGGTGGCGTTCACCCGGTCGCTCTCGCGCGAACTCGGCGAGCACAACATCTCCGTCAACGCGATCGCGCCCGGCCTCACGATGAGCGAGAAGCTGGTGGGCGAGAAGCAGTGGCTCGACATGAAGGACGCCAATGCCCAGACCCGCGCGATCAAGCGCGACGAGGTGCCCGAGGATCTGATCGGCACGCTGGTCTATCTGAGCTCGTCCGACAGCGATTTCGTCACCGGCCAGACCATCGTGGTCGACGGCGGCTCGGCGATGCATTAGGGCGATATCCGACCGGTCGCTGTCTCAGCCGGTTGCCGGGGGACCCCCCTCACCCCGACCCTCTCCCCGCGGGGGAGAGGGAGACCGGCGGCCTCCGCTCACCTTCCCCCCTCCCGCTTGCGGGAGGGGCCGGGGGAGGGCGGGCGCCGATGGTGGCCCGAAAATTTCCCCTCAGCACAAGTAGGCGCACACCGCCGTATCGAGGGACCGCGCGGCGGCTCCTCAGGGCAGCAGCACCGCGAGCAGGAGCGGCAGGGTGGCGAAGGAGAGCAGCGTCGAGACCAGCACCATGCCGGCGACCTCCTCGGGCTCGCGGTTGTACATCTGCGCGAACAGGTAGCTCGACACCGCGACCGGCATCGCGCTCTGCAGGATGACCACGGCCGAGGCGACCGGGCCGAGCGCGAACGCCTCCGCCACGGCCCAGCCGATCAGGGCGCCGGCCGCGAGGCGCAGCGCGGCGAGCGAGACGCTTCTGCCCAGGCTGGTCACCCGCAACCGGGAGAGAGCGAGGCCGAGCGCCACCAGCTGGGCCGGAATCACGATGCCGCCCAGCAGATCGGCGGTGTTGAACGCCCAGCGCGGCAGGTCGATACGGGCGATTTCCAGACCGATCGCGAGAAACACCGCGTAGAACACGGGAGACCGGGCGATCCGCCGGAACGAGACCGTCCCCGCGGCGATGGTGGCGCCGATGGTGAAGGTTCCGATGGCGCCGAAGGCGAAGAACACCAGCGCGAAGGCCAGCCCCTCGTCGCCGAAGGCGAACAGGCAGACGGGCAGCCCCATGCTTCCGGTGAGCGGGAAGATCACCGCCGGGAGGTAGGAGGCGAGGCGCAGCCGCGCCGCGCGAAGCACGGCGACACCGACCGCCGCGAAGCCCGCATAGGCGGCGAGCGTGGCGGCCGCGATCTCGGCGAGCGCGCCGGGGCTCAGCTCGACCTTGGCGAAGGTCGCGAGGATCAGGCACGGCCCGCCGACGTTGTAGACCAGCGAGGTGATCACCGCGTTGTCGAACGGCAGCCCGCGCCTCGCCCAGACGAAGCCGATGGCGGCGCAGATAAAGACCGGCGCGACGATGGAGGCGAGATCGGCGACCAGCGTCATGGCAGGACGAACCAGAGAACCGCGGGAAGGCTGAAGCAGGCGAACAGGGTCGACACCACGACCATGCCGGCGACCGTCTCGGGCGAGCGCCGGTAGAACTGGGCGAAGACGTAGTTGTGGACCGCGACCGGCATCGCGCATTGCAGGATCAGCACGCCGCGCGCGACGCCGGTCAGCCCGAACAGGTCGGCGAGAGCGACGCCGACCCCGAACCCGACCGCGAGCTCCAGCGCGGACAGCGCCGCCGCCCGCCCGATCCCGACCACCCGGATCCTGGAGATCGCCACGCCGAGCGAGACCACCATCAGCGGGATCGCCATGCCCGACACGATGTCGACCGTATTGGCGATCCAGGCCGGCGGCTTGATCCCGGCCACCATGAAGACTACCGAGATCGTGATCGCGTAGACGATCGGGTTTCGGAACAACGCCTCGGATGCGGTGCTGCCGGCGTAGATCCCGCGCCCGATTGTGAGGCCGGCGAGCGAGGCGATGACGAAGCAGCCGATGCCGTAGGCCAGCCCCGCCTCTCCGAACGCGAACAGGCAGACCGGCAGCCCGAGATTGCCCGAATTGCGGAAAGTGAGCGCCGGGATGAACGCACGCGGCTCCAGCTTCAGGAGTCGGGTCAGCACCGCCGCGAGGATCATGAACAGAACCAGCGCGAGGGTGTAGGCGCCGGCCATCTTGCCGAAGGCGACGGGCGAGATCTCCAGCCTGGTGAGCGTCGAGAAGACCAGGCAGGGAACGCCGAGATGGAGCGCGAGCCCGGTCATCATCTCGGCGTCGAACGGCTTGTCGAGCCTGCCCCAGACAAAACCGATGCCGGCACAGATGAAGAGCGGCGCGACGACGGAGAGGATTTCTGTCAGCAATTCGGTGTGGCTTCGCTGTGCGGCGCGGCGGGACTAAGCCACCGGAGCGGCCCCGGCACAAGTGGCGCCGTATCGAGGGGCGGCGCCGCGCGCTCAGAACGACGCGCAGACCGTCGAAATCGTGCGCAGGACCGACTCCTGGCCGAATTTTCGCGTGTACGCCTCGGCGATCTCCCTTGTGCGGCGGAGCGAATCCGCGCCGGGCGCCGCGATGACGACCAGCAGCTTGGATCGTTCCCGCTCGATCGCGCCGGCCGCGTTGCGCCACTGCCCGGCGCCGTCGAGCACCGTCAGCCCATCGGGAAAGCGCGGCGTGACCTCCTCGGCGAGAAACCGGATCCAGGCCTCGTCCGACACGACTTCCGCGCCGCCCTTGGAGCGCCCGAAGAAGAGGCTGTACTCGGCGAAGCGCTCGGTGCCGTCGGGGCAGGCCGGCGCATCGGCGGCATGCGCGAGGGTACCCGTCCACACCGCGAGCGCCGCGGCGGCGGCGAATATCCACCGTTTCGATCCGGTCACGTCCGCTCCTCTTTTTCGTCCGACCCATCCCATATATCGCGGATCTGGACAAGCCGTGCCCTCTCCGTCTTCCCCCCGAACCGGGCGTGAGGTTGCGAGCCTTCGGGAGACGGACTAAGGTCCCTTCACTCTCGCAAATTTGCGTTGCCGACCTCGTTCCCGCTCGGGGGCGAGGCATCGCACTCGTGAATTTTCACCGAACCCCGCTCCCACAGGAGAACCCGATGAACAGCGGCGCCGACTTTTCGGGCATCAACGAAGCCAAGATCGACATGGGATCGATATACGACCGACCCGACCCGCGGGCGTATTTCAACACGCTCCAGCGGCTGGATTACGCTATCCCCACCAGCGCCAAGCCGTTGTTCCAGAAACTGATTTCCCGGCTTCGTCGTCAGCGCGGACAGGAAGAAGTCTGCGTTCTGGATCTGGGTTGCTCCTATGGCGTAAACGCCGCATTGCTGAAGCACGACCTCTCGATGGACGAACTCTACGACCATTGGACGCAGGACGGGCTGGCACAGGCCACATCGGAAGAGGTGATCGAGCTGGATCAGCAATTCTTCTCGGAATTGCAGGATCCGGAAAATCTGAAAGTGATCGGCATCGATCAGGCCGAAAACGCCGTCGCGTTCGCGGAAGAAATCGGACTGGTCGACGAGGGATTGCCGATCAATCTCGAAGAGGAAACGCTGCCGGCCGACGCGCGCCGCGACATAGTACCGGTCGATTTGATGATATCGACGGGTTGCGTCGGGTATGTGACGGAGAAGAGCTTCGAGCGGCTGATGCAGCCCTTGACCGAACGGCGGCCGGCCTGGATCGCGAATTTCGTGTTGAGAATGTTTCCCTTCGACGCGATCGAACGAGCCCTCGGAAATTGGGGTTACCGAACGGAGAAACTCGCCGGCCGGTATTTCAAGCAGAGGGAATTCGCCTCCGCGGAAGAGCGGGAACAGGTGGTCGAACAGCTGAGAAGCCAGGACGTCGATCCGACCGGGCTGGAGGCGGAGGGCCGGTTCGTGGCGGAATTTTACCTGTCTCGTCCCGAGGCGGAGGCACGGGAGCTCCCGTTGAATCGGCTGCTGGCGGCTTGATCGCCGGAGCCCGGCCCGCGCCGCGGGCGGGTCAGGTCGCGACGCGCTCCGCGGCCCACTTTCGGGCATTGTCGAAAACCAGCGCGGGCCGCTTGTAACGCTCGCGAACCAGACTCTCGTAGAGCGCTCCCTCGCGCGCGCGGTCGAACGGACCGGGCGATCCGAAGGTTTCCGACAGAACCCGATCGAGGGCGCGAACCGTCCCGCTGCCCTCGTCGAACTGCGCCTTCTTGCGCCATACGATCCCGGCGGGAAGCAGGTCCTCGCAGGCCTTGCGCAGCACCCATTTCTCCGTCGTCTCGCGCGTCCTTTCGTCCGCCTTCATCTTGAGCGACGCCGGGATCGATTGGGCGAACGCGATGAGGTCGCGGTCGAGGAACGGCGTTCTCGCCTCCAGCCCCTGGGCCATGGTGATACGGTCGACGCGTTGGAGATTGATGTTGTACATGGCGCCGAGCGAGCGCGTGATCTCGTCGGCGAGCGCGCGCGGGCTGTCCGCGTAGGCGTGGTGATAGCGATAGCCGGCGAAGAGCTCGTCCGCCCCTTCGCCCGTCAACACCGCCTTGACATGCCGCCGCGCGAGAATTGCGGCGAAGTGGGTTGGCAGGGCGCTCCGCACGACGTCCACGTCGGCGCTCTCCAGGTGATAGATCACGTGCGGCAAGGCGGCGGCCACGTCGTCCGCGTCGAATACCAGCTCATGGTGGTCGGAGCCGATATGGCCGGCGACGAGCCGCGCCGCTTCCACGTCCGGGCTCCCGGCGGTGCCGACCGAGAAGGTCTTCAGGCGACGCCCGCTCGCGCCCGCGGCGAGCGCGGCGATAATCGAGGAATCCAGACCGCCGGAGAGAAAACAGCCGACTTCCACATCGGCGACCATCCACTTGCGTACCGCCGTTTCGAGTACGACCCGCAACTCCCGCCACATCGGTTCCGGGTCTTCGCCGGGCAGCATCTCCGCCGCGCCTTGCGGCATACGGTGCCATCTGCGGGGCCCGTCGACGCTGTCATAGATGACCCCCGGCGCGATTTCCTCGACATCGCCCACGGGGATGTCGTCGAACGCCTTCAGCTCCGACGCGAAAACGATACCGCCGCCCAGGCTCGCCTTGTAAAGCGGCTTGATCCCGAGCGGATCGCGGGCCGCCACGACGCGGTTCGGCGTCGTGAGAACGAACGCGAACATCCCGTCCAGCCTGGAAATCCAACGCGGTTCGCGCGACCGGAAAAGGTGCAGGATGGTCTCGCTGTCGCTGCCGGTCTCGAACGCGCTTTCGCCAATGATCGCCCGCAGATCGGCGTGGTTGTAGATCTCGCCATTGGCGACAAGGGCGTCGTCGCGACCGTGGATCGGCTGGGTTCCGTTCTCGGGACCGATGATCGCGAGGCGGCAATGCGCCATCACCGCGGGCACGCCGGGGATACGCCTGACCTCGAGCCCGTCCGGCCCGCGATGGGCGATCTTGCCGATCATCCGCCGCGCCAGCGCCGGATCGCCCACCTGCCACAGACACACGAAGCCGCACATCGACATCTCCCTTTCGCCGGCGGGCGCCCGGCCCGCCGAAGCCTATCCCGGGAACGCCGCGAAGGGGAACACGACCGCGCCCGGGGGGTAGTGCATCAGTTTGAAATCTGAGCTGTCGCAGCCCGGCCCGGCATCCTATATGCTTAGCGGGAAGCGTTGGGAGACCTGCCATGCCCAAAGGGCCACAAGGTCAGAAGCGTCCCGCTGACGTGATCGGCAATGCCGTGCGCGTCATGGAGATCGCCACGGGCGAGCGCGAGGAAGAATTCGAGGACGATGGCAAGGACCCAGCCGCCAAGGCACTCGGCGCGAAGGGCGGTAAGGCGCGGGCAGCTAAGCTGACGGGGGAACAGCGGTCGGAGATCGCGAAAAAGGCGGCGGCTGCACGCTGGAAGGACAAAGTAGATTAATTTTATTTTCTTTGTTCTATATCCGACTTTGGTAAAGGACGGTTTTTGTAATTAAATTGAGCCAATCTCCGTTACCTTCTCTGTAATCTATTTCCAGGCGCCCTTCTGCCTCATGAAGAGAATAGATAATCGGCCCCAAGGGGAACGCACCCATGCCGATTTCGTCGTCTGTCTGCATTCCTGTCGTGGCATGAAACACCTGTTTTTCTTTTTCGTCTCTTGCCCTAAAATTTAGTGTTAAATTGCACGGACCTTCAACCTGCACGTTTATCCAGCATCGCAACGGTATCACAGGGCTAGGCAGAGTGTGGACAACAATATTGCTGGAGTACACTCCTATTAGTATATCCTTTCCGTTCTTTTCGTGCCGCACATCGTCACAAATGAGAGCCGCAAGAACGTTTACTCGGTCTGCACGTTTGGCAGTCATTGGATTTGTTGAGTCGTTATTGAAGAAGCATTCTCGGTGGCAGGCGATGTTTCTTCCGTCAGGATCGGAATAGTCTTGAAGTTTTCCATGCTCGGGTAGAATTCCGCCGCCAAATGGTCGGCCGGTCCCATATTCCGCCGTGTGGCCCCCGGTACCTTCGCAGACTGAAGAACCAAGGCTTCCCCTGAAATGCCGATGAGGAGGTCGCTAACGGTTTTTAATGTCCAATTGCCGGGGGCGCCTAACAGCCTATTTAATTGAGATGGATTATAGTTGATCCTTGTTGCTAGCTGGGCCTGGTTTAGACCGCGCGACTCCATTTCCTCAAGAAACTTCCTAAGGACAAAGTCATAAAGGTCATTGCGAAATCGCTCACGGAGATATTCCAGCTTGCCCGCTGGAATTTGCTCGTCCAGATCTTCAATCTCAGACCAGAAATTTGTTCTCTGAGACAATATCATCAACCGTATCTCCGATTTTCGGTGTATGGTCCGGGAACAAGTCTTGCCACATCTCTTCGCATTGAAGTTCAGCATTCTCCCAATTGAGGTCTCTTGTGTTACCTAGAGGCACCCTACTACCGAATGGTCTTGACCGAGGATGCCACACTAATGCAACAAACACATTCACTTCCGCAAAATGCCCCAGTACACGCAAACTGGGTTTTGGGTCTCGACTCCTGATTTCCCAATGTCCACTGCCTGGGGGATCCAGCAATCCCATATAGGCGGTCCCGTGCCTATATGGTGTCATAGACAGCCGTATGACATCTCCAGTGACAAATGCTTCCAAGTTGGCCCGAAGACGGTTCCCACGAATCTCCTGTGTGCGGTCTTGCCAAGGTCCGTCGATCAGTTCTCGAACTTCATCCGAAACTACCATGGTCCGACGTATCGCTAAGCTGGGATCAAGGGGATCAATGTAGAAGAGGCGACCGTCAGCCACCAGAGACCCTATGCGATCAATTATTGACATATAAATCAATACCAAGTAAGGGGCAACCCATGATTGGCTGAAAATCGAGCCGGAGTCCAGATTCCCGAAATTAAATAAAGTACTTGACGCCAAGCAGTACAGTTCATATATTATGGGCATGAACAAGCTGCCCCTCAAGACCCGCGCCCTGATCCTGAATATGCTCTGCGAAGGCCAGTCCATGCGGGCGACCGCGCGGCTGGCGGACGTGAGCTTCAACACAGTCGCGAAGCTGCTGATCGACGCTGGCAGAGTCTGTGCCGATCGGCACGACGAGATGGTGCAAGGCGTCACCGCCAGCCGCATCCAGTGCGACGAAATCTGGTCGTTCACCTACGCCAAACAGAAGAACGTCCCGAACGCCAAGGCCGCCCCCGTGGAAGCCGGGGATACATGGACATGGACGGCTCTGGACAGCGACAGCAAGCTGATCGTGTCATGGCTGGTCGGCGGGCGCGACGGCGAATACGCGATTGCCTTCATGGACGATCTGCGGTCCCGGCTGGCGAACCGGGTCCAACTGACGGCGGACGGCCACAAGGCGTATCTGGAAGCCGTAGAGGGCGCTTTCGGCGATCACGTGGACTATGCCCAGCTAATCAAGCTGTACGGCGAGGCGCCGAACGCAGAGAAGCGGTACAGCCCGCCGACCTGCATCGGAACCCGCAAGCGCCGCGTTGAAGGAAAGCCGGTTCGCCAGCACGTCAGGACCAGCCATGTCGAGCGCCACAACCTGAGCATGCGGATGCACATGCGCCACTTCACGCGACTGACCAATGCGTTCTCCAAGAAGTTCGAGAAGCACATGCACATGATTGCGCTCTATACCGTCTGGTACAACTTCATCCGCATCCGCAAGACCCTGAAAGTCACACCCGCGATGGCGGCCGGCCTGAGCAAGACCGTCTGGGACATGGAAGGTTTGGTGCGGATCATGGACGAGCGGGCTCCGAAGCCGGGCCCCCGTGGCCCCTACAAGAAGCGGGCCGCAAATTCAAACTGAGGCATTACCGCCCGGGGACAAGCCGTTGACAGCCCCAGCGCGCTTGGATACCGTCCGTCGCCGCGTTGCCGGCTGCAGGACTTGGAACCGTTGCCATGAAAGTGCTCAACTCGCTGAAATCGGCAAAGAAGCGCGACCGCGCCTGCCGTATCATTCGGCGCCGCGGCCGGGTTTACGTCATCAACAAGAAGAACCCGCGCTTCAAGGCGCGCCAGGGCTGACCGGCCGGGGGGACCGACCCCCTCGTTGCGCCGGGCGAGCCTGGCCGGAACGGGGATGCCGCGATGAAGATGCCCGAGCCCGATGCGGAGATAATCGCGCGTCGGGCCGAGATCGCGCGCGCCCTGGGCCAGATCGTTCCGGGCGACGGAACGATCGACGACCGGGCCGCGCTGCGGGCCTATGAGTCGGACGGGCTTACCGCTTACCGCCAGCCGCCCATGATCGCCGTGCTGCCGGAGACCGTGGCGCAGGTCTCGGCGGTGCTCAAATACTGTCACGAGAACGGAATCAAGGTCGTGCCCCGGGGCGCCGGCACCTCGCTCTCGGGCGGGGCGCTGCCGCTCGCCGACGGGATCCTGCTCGGCCTCGGCAAGTTCAACCGGGTTCTCGACATCGACTACGCCAATCGCTGCGCGACGGTCCAGCCGGGCGTCGCCAACCTCGCCATCAGCCAGGCGGTGGAGGCGGCCGGGTTCTACTACGCGCCCGACCCGTCAAGCCAGATCGCGTGTTCGATCGGCGGCAACGTGGCGGAGAACGCGGGCGGCGTGCACTGCCTCAAATACGGGCTCACCACCAACAACCTGCTCGGCGTCGAGCTGGTCCTGATGGACGGCGAGGTGGTCCGCATCGGCGGCCGGCACCTCGATTCGGCGGGCTACGACCTGCTGGGGGTCATTACGGGCTCGGAAGGGCTGCTCGGCGTGATCACCGAGGTCACGGTCCGCATCCTGCCCAGGCCGCCCTCGGCCCGGGCGGTCCTGATCGGCTTTCCCTCGGCGGAAGCGGCGGGCGATTGCGTGGCGGGCACCATCGGGGCCGGCATCGTCCCGGGCGGGATGGAGATGATGGACAACCAGGCGATCAACGCGGCGGAGGATTTCGTCGAAGCCGGCTATCCGAGAAACGCGGCGGCGCTCCTGATCGTGGAGCTCGACGGGCCGGAGGTCGAGGTCGACCATCTGGTCGACCGGGTCGCCGGCATCGCGCGGGACTTCGGCGCGACCTCGATCCGGGTCAGCGAGGACGAGGACGAACGGACGAGGTTCTGGGCCGGGCGCAAATCGGCGTTCCCGGCGGTGGGCCGGATCTCGCCCGACTATTACTGCATGGACGGCACCATCCCGCGCCGCCGCCTGCCCGAGGTGCTGGGGCGCATGGCCGCCATGTCGGACGAGTTCGGGCTTCGCGTCGCCAACGTGTTCCATGCCGGCGACGGCAACCTCCACCCGCTGATCCTCTATGACGCCAACAACCCCGGCGAGCTGGAGCGGGCCGAGGCGTTCGGCGAGGCGATCCTGAAGCTCTGCGTCGAGGTCGGCGGCGTGCTCACCGGCGAGCACGGGGTCGGCGTGGAGAAGCGCGACCTGATGGGAACGATGTTCTCCGAGGACGATCTGAAGCAGCAGCAGCGCCTCAAATGCGCGTTCGATCCGGAGCAGCTGCTCAACCCGGGGAAGGTGTTCCCGGTGCTGCACCGCTGCGCCGAGCTGGGCCGCGTCCACATCCATGGCGGGCGGACCCGCTTCCCCGACATCCCGCGCTTCTGACCGGCGCTTCGCCCCGATTTCCCGCCGAATCCCCCCTCACCCCGACCCTCTCCCCGCGGGGGAGAGGGAGACCGGCGGCCCCCGCTCACCTTCCCCCCTCCCGCTCGCGGGAGGGGCCGGGGGAGGGCGGAAAACGGTCGGGAGGTCCCACCGGAGGAGAATGCGGCGTGGACGCTCTCACCCAAACCTGATACGCCGTGACCGCATGGAGACCCTGCGGCCGACGACCGAAGACGAGACGATCGAGGCGGTCGGTTGGGCGTGCGGGGGCAAGCGCGCGCTGGAAATCGTCTCGGGCGGGACCAAGCGCGGACTCGGCCGGCCCGCCGACGCGGAGGCGGCGCTCGACCTGTCGGCCCTCACCGGGATTACGCTCTACGAACCGGAAGAGCTGGTTCTTGCGGCGAGGCCCGGAACCGCGCTCGCCGAGATCGGCGCCAGGCTCGCGCAGCACGGCCAGGCGCTCGCCTTCGAGCCGCCCGATCTCGGGCCTCTCCTCGGTACCGAACCGGACCTCGGGACGCTCGGCGGCTGCATGGCGGCCAATCTCTCCGGTCCGCGCCGCTTCAAGGCGGGCGCGGCGCGCGATCATTTCCTCGGCGTACGCGCGGTCAGCGGTCGCGGCGAGGTGTTCAAATCGGGCGGGCGGGTGGTCAAGAACGTCACCGGCTACGACCTCTGCAAGCTGCTCGCGGGCTCCTGGGGAACCCTCGCCGCGATGACCGAGATCGTCGTCAAGGTCCTGCCCGCCGCGGAGAAGCTGCGGACGGTGCTGGTCTACGGGCTCGACGACGAAGCGGCGATCGAGGCGATGACCCGCGCTCTGGGCGGCGCGTTCGAGATCTCGGGCGCGGCGCATCTGCCGGCGGAAATCGCGGCGCTCTCGGAGGTCGGGCGGGTGCGCGAGCCGGGCTCGCCGGTCACCGCGCTCCGCATCGAGGGGCCGGAGCCTTCCGTGCTCGCCCGCACCGGGTCGCTGCGCGCCCTGTTCGAGGGCGGTCATGCGATCGACGAGCTGCACGGGCACAACTCGAACGCGTTCTGGCGCGAAATCGGCAACGCCCGGTTCCACGCCGCCTCGCGCGAGGAGGTCGTCTGGCGGCTCTCGGTGCCGCCGGCGGAGGGCGCCGCCGTCGCGGGGCGGATCGCCGGCGAATTCGAGACCCGCGCCTTCTACGACTGGGGCGGCGGGCTGATCTGGCTCTCCCTGCCGCCGGGGGCGGAGGACGCGGGCGCCGGGGCGGTGCGGCGCGCCGTGGCCCCGACCGGCGGGCACGCGACCCTGATCCGGGCGCCGGACGAGGTCAGGCGCCGGGTTTCCGTCTTTCAACCCCAGCCGGCCGGGCTCGCGGCGTTGAGCGAACGGGTGAAGCAGGCCTTCGACCCCCTCGGCATCCTCAACCCGGGCCGGATGGCCGGGGGGGCATAGGGTCGTGTGTGTCCTGGCTGGAACCGCTTCAACCGTCCTCTCCCGTCATGGTCGGCGGAGGCCGACCATCCACGTTTTGTTTTCTGTTTCCAGCGTCACAAAAACTCGTGGATGGTCGGCCTCCGCCGACCATGACGCGGAGGAGCCGAGGGTCGCAACGATCCCATCCAAACCGGATACGCACTAGACCCATGCAGACCCGGTTCACCGAGGCCCAGCGCGCCGATCCCGACATCGCCTCCGCCGAGGGGATTCTCAGGGGCTGCGTCCATTGCGGGTTCTGTGCGGCGACCTGCCCGACCTACGCGTTGCTGGGCGACGAGCTCGACAGCCCGCGCGGGCGCATCTACCTGATGAAGGAGATGCTGGAGACCGGCGAGACCCCGTCGGCGAAAGTGGTCGGCCATATCGACCGCTGCCTGTCCTGCCTCGCCTGCATGACCGCCTGCCCGTCGGGCGTCCACTACATGCATCTCGTGGACCTTGCCCGCAAGCGGATCGCCGAGACCTTCCGCCGTCCGTTCGGCGACCGGGCGATACGGGCGCTGCTGCTTGCCGCGATGCCCTCTCCCGCGCGCTTCCGGTTGGCGGTGACACTGGGCCGCCTCGCCAGCCCCTTCGCCGGGTTCCTTCCCGGCCCGCTCGGCCGGATGCTGCGGATGCTGCCCTCTTCGAGGCCGGGGCGCGCGCTCCCCGACGGCGCGGTCTACCCCGCCGAAGGCGAACGCCGCTACCGGGTGGCGCTGCTCGCGGGCTGCGTCCAGCAGGTGCTCGACGAGGCGATCAACGCGGCGACGATCCGGCTGCTCACCCGGTTCGGCTGCGAGGTGGTCGTCGCGCGGGGGTCGGGCTGCTGCGGCGCGATCGCCCACCACATGGGGAAGGAGGCGCCGGCGCTGGACGCGGCGCGGCGCAATCTTCGCGCCTGGCGGGCGGAAATCGACGGGGAAGGACTCGACGCGGTGGTCTCCAACGCCTCGGGCTGCGGCGTGATGCTCAAGGATTACGGGCATCTCTTTCGCGGCGACGCAGCGCTTTCGGAGACCGCCGCGGCGGTCGCCGAGCGCGCCTGCGACATATCGGAGCTCCTGCAACGCATCGGACCGGGCGCGGCGACCCCGCCCGAACCGCTTTCCGTCGCCTATCACTCGGCCTGCGCGCTGCAGCACGGCCAGAAGATCCAGGCCGGTCCCGTCGAACTGCTGCGCGCGGCGGGGTTCGCCGTCTCGCTGCCGGCGGAAGGCCATCTCTGCTGCGGCTCGGCCGGCACCTACAACATCCTCCAGCCGGCGCTCGCGGACAGGCTGCGCGACCGCAAAATCGGCCATCTTGAAGCCCTCAGCGCGGACGCCGTCGCGACGGGCAATATCGGCTGCATGGTGCAGCTCAGGGGCGCGACGGAGACCCCGGTGGTGCACACAGTCGAACTGCTCGACTGGGCGCATGGCGGGCCGAAGCCGGGCGGGCTTCGGCAATAGGCCGGGAGGTCGCGGCCAAAACCGATCCGGTTCGCTTCGAACCGCTGCCGCTCCCTCTTTCGTCATGCCCGGACCTGTTCCACTGCTGTCCGGTTCAGGCTTCGGGGCAGGCTCCATGCCATGAGCGAGACCGTCGCCGCCCCCCTGTTGTCACCCCGGCCTTGCGCCGGGGTCCAGGGCCACAGGCACCGCCCTCGCCCGGATTTCCCCGGATCCCGGAACGGAGTCCGGGACAGGTCGGCGTCCGGGGCAGACCTGGACCCCGGCGCAAGGCCGGGGTGACAACAGGGGGACAAGGACGGCAAGTGCGGGAGCGCCGCGATCCGTGTCCCGACCCGGCGCGTGGGCCGGTAACCCGCTTGTACCGACGCCTTGCATCCGGTCCAGCCCATCCTGACCGGACAGCAGTGGAACAAGTCCGGGCATAACGGAGACAATGGCGACCGCGATGACACGGTTGATACGTTCCATGTCGGAGCGCTATCGTGATTTGGGCGAATTGGGACTGCACCGATGGTCGACAGGCTCCCCGAAGACTCGGTCCGGCCGGCCGGCGACAGCGAGGCCGCCGAGGAGAAACGGGCATTCAAACGGGCGGTGGACGCCGGGCTTGCGGACATCGAGGCCGGGCGGGAGATTTCGCTGGCGGACGTCAAGGCAAAGCTCGGCCTGGGCTAGACGCGCGCGCGGAACTTCGCCGGCGAATGGCGGACGATGAGACCGACATGCCCTCTTCGACGGAAGACGATCCCTTGCGCCGTACCATGACCTGGATCGCCGGGGCGGCGGCGCTGAGCTTCGCCACGGTCGGCCTCGCCAACCAGAACGACCCCAGGCTGGGTCCCCTGTTCGACCGGCTCATGGAGGCTCCGAGCGCGGAAGAAGCGGCCGACGAGGAGCGGGAGATCTGGCGGATCTGGCACGAATCCGGCAGCGCCGGGATCGACGCGCTGATGGTGCGCGGCCTCCAGGCAATGGGTTCGCGAAACCTGCGCGACGCGCTGGCCGCGTTCGACGAGATGGTGCGCCAGGCGCCCCGGTTCGCCGAAGCATGGAACAAGCGCGCGACCGTCAATTACCTGATGGGCCGGCTCGCGGACTCCGCCGCCGACATCGAGCGGACGCTCGCGCTCGAACCGCGCCATTTCGGCGCCTTGTCGGGGCTCGGGCTCGTCCATCTCGCGCAGGGCGAGGAGGAGAAGGCGCTGGAGGCCTTCGACCGCGCGCTCGCCGTCCATCCCAACCTGGCGGGCGCCGACACCCACATCCGCGCGCTGCGGGAGAAGCTGCGGGGGCGGAAAATCTAGGGCGGGTCCGGCAGACGACGCAGCCGCGTCCTAGACCCTATCCGTTTTAGTTTGAACCGTCCCCGCGCCGCTCCGGCCTCGCCCTCCCACTGTCATGCCCGGACTTGTTCCGGGCATCCACGTCGCTCCGCCGGTTCGTCCGCTCCCGGCTCACACCGCGATGCCGCAACACGTGGATACCCGGAACAAGTCCGGGCATGACGAGGAGGCGGTTCGATTGAAGACGGACAGGTCCTAAACCCCCGTTATTCGTGTCATGCCGTGACACGAATAACGGGGGTTTTCTCCGGGCCCGTTTCCGGTCATCCGGCGCGGGACGACCCGGATGGGCGGTGCGCGTCCCCGGGGGACGGGAAACCAGGCGCCCTGCGCAACGATGTTTCGCGCGCGCCGGGCTTTTTGCCACTTGGGGCAGTTTCTTCACATTCTGGATAAGTCAGCAAGGCTGACCTTTGTTTCACGTGAAACATTAGCCGCTTGCGATTCGCGCCACCGCGTCGGCCAGCACCCGGCAGCCGAGCACGATGTCCTCCTCCGAGGTGTCCTCGATCGTGGTGTGGCTGTGCCCGCCGATCGAGGGGACGAAGAGCATCGCGGACGGCATGTAGCGGCAGAGCACCATCGCGTCGTGGCCCGCCCCGCTCGGCATCCGCATGTGCGGCGCGCCGAGCGCCCGGGCCGCCGCCTCGATCTCGTCGCCGAGGCCGGTGTCCATCGCGGCGGGCGGGATGTCGAGGGTGCGGAGCGCGGCGATCTCCTGGCCGGAGCCGGTCGCGTATTCCCGGGCCAGCGAGCGCAGGCGGGCTTCGAGCGTATCCAGGATCGACGGGTCGGTATCGCGGATCTCGATGACGATCTCGGCCGCGTCCGGGATCACGTTGGCCGCGCCCGGGCTCAGGGTCAGGCTGCCGACGTTCCACACCGTGTCGGGCCCCCCCAGCGCGGGGAACGCCTCCAGCACCGCGTTCGTCAGGCGGATCGCGACCGCGCCCGCGTCCTTCCGCATCGCCATCGGTACGGTCCCCGCATGGCCGGCCTGCCCGTCGATGTGCAGCCGGAATCGCCTTATGCCGACGACCGCGGTCACGATGCCGATCCGAATCTCCTCGGCTTCCAGCCGCGGGCCCTGCTCGATATGGGCCTCCAGAAAGGCGCGGTAGCGGCCGGGATCCAGCCGGCGGGGCGGGTTGTCGGCAAACCCGCTTGAGGCGATCGCGTCGGCGAGGCGTTGGCCGTCGATATTGCGGGCGACGGAAATCTCGTCCTCGCTCACCGCGCCGAACAAAGTGCGGCTGCCGAGGGTCGGCAGATAGGTGCTTTCCTCGTCCTGGAAGGCCACCGCGTCGACCGGACAGCGATCGGCCAGCCCCGCCTCGACGACTGCGCGCGCGATCTCGATCCCGTAGATCACGCCCATGGCGCCGTCGAGCCAGCCGCCTCCGGGGACGGAATCGGAATGGCTGCCGATCAGGATCGCCGGGCCTTCGGCGGGGGCCTCGCCGATCACGTTGCCGACGTCGTCGATGCCGGCGGCGAGGCCCGCCTCCTCCATGCGCCCGCGCAGCCACCGCCTGGCCTCGATATCGGGTTCGCTGAAGGCGAGCCGGGTGACCCCGGTGCCGTGCCTGCCGAAGGTCGCGAGATGCCTGAGATCGGCGAGAAGCCGCACCGGATCGATCTCGAAGGACAGGTCGGGCATGGTGCCCCCGTCGTCTTGAGACGGTCAATATGTGACCGGACATGGGCGGCAATAGGGTGGGAGGGTATCATCGAAAGGATCATGGCCGAACTCTCGCCTTTCCCGACACCCGGAGACGCGCTCGCCCACCAGGCGGATGCACGCGGCGGCCGCGAGGCGCTCGCCTTCCCGGAGACCGGGGCGCGGCTGACTTACGCCGGGTGGCGCGAGGCGGCGGCGGCGCTCGCCCGCGCGATGCTGGACCGGGGGTTCCGGCCGGGCGACCGGGTGGGACTGCTGGCGGAAAGCCGGATCGAGTGGCCGGTCGTCCAGATGGCGACAGCGATGGCGGGTTGCGTGCTGGTCCCGCTCAACACGCATTACCGGCGCGACGATCTCGCCTACGCGCTCGGGCATTCGAGGCCGCGCGGCCTGTTCCTGTCGCGGGCGTTTCGCGGCAACCCCTATCTGGAGAACGTCCGCGCGGTGCGGGACTCGGTTCCATCGCTGGAAACGCTGGTCGGGCTGGACGGACCGGAACCGGACTGCGCGGGGTACGCGGAGCTGCTGGAGGCCGGCCGGAGCAGCCGGACGGCGCCGCCGGCGGTGGATCCCGATTCGGTGGGCTCGCTGCAATACACCTCGGGCACGACCGGCTTTCCCAAGGGCGCGCTCCTGACCCATTCGGGCATGATGGCCAATGCCTGGGGGATTTCGGGAAGGCTCAGGGTCGCGGCGGACGACCGCTGGACCTCGATCATCCCGCTCTTCCACTGCGCCGGCTGCATCATGTGCATCCTGGGCACGGTGCAGCGCGGGTCGGTCTATATCGGGGTTTCCAGCTTCGATCCGGCCATGATGTTCCGCATCGTCGAGGAGGAGCGCTGCACCATGCTGTCGGGCGTGCCGACCTCCTACGTGGCGATGCTCGACCATCCGGCGCGCGGCGGCCATGACCTGTCGAGCCTGCGCGCCGGCACCTGCGGCGGCGCCGACACCGACCCGGCCCTGCTGGCGCGCTGCGCGGAGACCTTTCCGATCCCGGGCGTCGTCCAGGTCTACGGCCAGACCGAGGCGAGCACGCTGATCGCGCTTGCCGATTGCGAGGCGCCGGAGCGCTTCGAGACCTGCGGCCCGCCGCTCCCCGGCGCGGAGGTGCGGATCGCCGATGCCGTCACCGGCCAGCCGCTGCCGCCGGGCGGGATCGGCCAGATCGAGACCGCCGGCCCGATGGTCATGCGGGGCTATTTCGACAACCCGGAGGCGACCGGCGAGACCATCGGCGCGGACGGCTGGATGCGGACCGGCGATCTCGGCTACCTCACGGCCGACGGCAATATCGTGGTCGCCGGCGGGCGGCTCCGCGACATGATCGTCCGGGGCGGCGAGAACATCTATCCCGTCGAGATCGAGAACCTGCTGCGCGCGCACCCGGGCGTCACCGACATCGCGGTGTTCGGATTGCCCGACGACTATTACGGCGAGATCGTCGCCGCGGCGGCGATCGGCGGGGAAGACCTGACGCCGGACGAGCTCGGCCGCTACTGCGCCGGGCGAATCGCGAAGTTCAAGACGCCGGCGCGCTGGTTCCGGGTCGACTCCTTTCCCCTCACCGCGAGCGGCAAGATCCGCAAGACCGAGCTCCGCGACATGGCCCTCGCGGGCGCGCTGGAAGCGCTATAGCGGCACATCGGGGGTCCGCTCCCAGGAGCCGTGGCGGAGCCAGTGCTCGACCATCCACAGCCGGTCGACGCCCCAGACCGGCTGGTCGTCGACGATGAAGAACGGCGAGCCGAACACCTTGCGCGCGACCGCCGCGTCGACGGCGGAGCGCAGCAGTCCCTTGACCCGCGGATCGCCGAGCGCCCCGGCCAATGTTTCACGTGAAACATTAAGCGCCGCCGCCTCGTCGGCCACGACGCCCGGATCGGCGATGTCGCGCCCCTCGACCCAGAGACGTTCCAGCAGGCGCCGCGCCAGCGCCTTGGCCGTCGCCTCGTCGCCCTCGGCGAGCCAGTAGAACGCCCGCGAGGCCGCGACCCCGTTGACGCCGTCGAGATCGGGGATGGTGAGCGGCACGCCGAGCAGCCTGGCCATGCGCGGCCGGTCGATGACGAGGTAGTCCGATTTCAGCGGCGTCTCCATCAGCGGCTTGATGCCCATGACCTGCAGCACCGTGACGCCGAGCAGGAACGGGCGCCAGACGACCGGGCGGGCGAATTTCGCGCCGATCTCCTCGATCCGGGCCGCCGCGAGGTAGCCGTAGGGCGAGATGAAGTCGAAGTAGAAATCGATCGGCGCGGCGCGGCCGGTCATGCCGTCTCTCCGGTTTCGTGGAGCGAGACCCCGACCGTGAAGTCGGGCTCGTCGCGGAACTTGCGGGCGAGGAAATCGACGCAGGCGCGGACCTTGGCCGACAGGTTCCGCGCATGGGGAAACACCGCATAGACCTCGTCGGCCAGGTCGGTGGGATGGGCGCGGTAGTCGCCGAGCACGATCCCTGCCCTGCCCTGCTGGATCTCCCTGCCGACGATCCAGACCGGCAGCAGCGCGATGCCGATGCCGGCGGTCATCGCCGCGGCGATCGCGACCGCGTTGTTGGAGGCGAAATTGCCCGAGACCGGGACCGCGAAGGTCCCGTCCCCGCCGATCAGCTCCCAGACGATCTCGCCCGGCTGGTGGCGGTAGACGATGCAGTTGTGCCGCGCCAGGTCCTCCGGGCGGCGCGGCCGTCCGTGCCGCGCGAAATAGTCCGGGCTGGCGCAGAGCACCCGGTCGATGGTGGCGAGCTTGCGCACGATATAGCTCGACTGGCTCGGCCCGCCGATGCGGATCGCGAGATCGGCCCCCTCCTCGATCAGGTCGACATAGCGGTCGGTCACGTTGAGCTCGACCCGGAGCTCCGGGTGGGTTTCCAGGAACTCCCGCATATAGGGCGCGACGTAGCGCCGCCCGAACACGACGGGCACGTTGAGCCGGAGCGTGCCGCGCGGCGCCTCGGCGAGCTCGGCCACCGCGGCGTTGGCCTCGTCCACGTCGGCGACGATCCGGCTCGCGCGTTCGTAGTAGAGCCGCCCCGCCTCGGTCAGTCCGATATGGCGGGTCGAGCGGTTGAGCAGCCGGGTCCCCAGCGCGTCTTCGAGCCGCCCCACCCGGCGCGACACCGACGAGGCGTTGAGCCCGACCTGGCGCCCCGCCGCCGAGAACCCGCCGGTTTCGACCACCTTCGCGAACAGGCGCATTCCCGAAAGCGTATCCATGACACAACCTTTGCTATTTATGCAAAGATAATAGTCGATAACGGCCTATTATAAAAGGCATGAGCAGCAATTATCTCGCCTCCAACGACGGGAATCGTCCCGACCGAAGGAGAAAACCACCATGTCGTATGTCAGCAAATACCTGACGCAAGCCGAACCCGTGAACCGCTGGACCATCCAGGCCCGCGCCGAGCGGATGCGGGGCGAGGAAATGCGCCGGCTGGCGTCGGCCCTCAAGCGCCGGATCGCCGCCGCCTTCGCCACCCGCGCCGGACGCGGCGCCGCCGGGCAGGCGGTGTAGCGGCGGCCCGCCCTTCGATAGGGGCTTATTTCGACAACCTGACGAGCGGGAGGTCGACAGACGTTCCGGGAGGCGCCGGGGCATACCCCTTTCGCACCAGACCGTTCCTCTGCCGTCATGGTCGGCGCAGGCCGACCATCCACGAGTTTTTTTGGCGCTGGAAACAAAAAAAAACAAAACGTGGATGGTCGGCCTACGCCGACCATGACGGAGGGGGCGCGACGGGGGGTATTCCGGTTGCCGATTCGCGCAGCCGACCGCCCGTTAAGTCACGAATACAAGCCTCCTTCGATACGGCGCTGTCGCGCATACTCAGGGTGAGGGAGGGCTCAAACGGAACCCTCATCCCGAGTAGGCGCCGCGGGCGCCGCCAATCCTCTCCCCCGTGTTGCCGCTACCGGAACGGGGGCGAGTAGAGGATGCCGCCGTCGCGGTGGAGCGCGCTGAGGCCGCGCGGGAGGCCGAGCGGGCTGCCGGCGCCGAGATACTTGTCGAAGATTTCGGCGTAGTTGCCCTCCGCCGTGATCGCGCGGACCGCCCACCGTGCGTCGAGGCCCAGCATCTCACCCATCGAGCCCTCCGCGCCCAGCATCCGGTTTATCTCCGGATTGTCGGTCCCCTCGGCCAATTCCATGACGTTCGCCCGGGTCACGCCGAGCTCCTCGGCGGCGATCAGGGCGTTCAGCACCCAGCGTCCGATATCCGCCCACCGGTCGTCGCCCTGGCGCACCAGCGGCCCCAGCGGCTCCTTCGAGATAATGTCCGGGTAAATCGTGTGCGCCTCGGGGTCGTCGAAGGTCGATTTCGTCGCCGCCAGACCCGAAACGTCCGTCGTGTAGACGTCGCAGCGTTCCGCCACGTAAGCCGTGCGGGCCTCGGCGTTGGTTTCGAGCGGCACCGGCTCGTACGCGATCTCGTTGAGGCGGAAGAAGTCGGCGAGGTTGAGCTCGGTGGTGGTGCCGGTCTGGATGCAGATCGAGGCGCCGTCGAGCTCGGTGGCGCTTTTCACGCCGAGCGACGTGCGGCCGAGAAAGCCCTGGCCGTCGTAGTAGAAGATACCGACGAAGGTGAAGCCCAGATCGACGTCGCGCGAGAAGGTCCAGGTGGTGTTGCGCGACAGGATTTGGACCTCGCCGGAGGCCAGCGCCGGGAAGCGGGTCTTTCCCGTCAGGGTGACGAAGGAGACCTTGTCCGGATCGCCCAGCACCGCCGCCGCCAGCGCCCGGCAATAGGCCGCCTCGAAGCCGGACCACCGTCCCTTGTCGTCGGTGAAGGAAAAGCCCGGCAGACCCGGGTTGATGCCGCATCTGAGCCGGTCGCCGGCCCGCACGTCCTCGAGAGTCCCCGCCAGGCCCGGCATCGAGCAGGCGGCGAGCAACGCGGCGGCAGCCGCGGCAACCCTGGCGATCGCCGTGAAGCTCATCCCGTTCTTCCCGACCCGTTCGCGCGCCGAAGCTCCGGGCCGGCGTTTAACCGAAGAGCGCGCCGCGCGGTCCCCGACCGGGAGGTCGCGTCGCTTACCCACACCAGTTTCGCCGCCTCCAAACCTCACCTCCTCGACCGGGGTCGGGCCGGTGGGCCCGGGGCCGTCGACGCCAACCTGCCCAACATGTCGTTTCCCAACGACACGAATACAAGTATCGAGAATCTCGTATGAGCCACGAAACCGGTACAAGAACAGCCCGTGAGCGGGTGCGTCCGGTTAGCGCGAAACGGCGTGGGGTAGGCTCGGCACCGCCGCCCTTGGAATATGGCTCCGTGTGCCGAGCGCATCCTTGAGCCGGCCCACTTGGCCCGAGGCCGGGGTGAGGGGAAAGCTATCCCCGGTCGTCATTCCGCGGCATCGGCATTGCGGCGCCGCCTTTCGCCATAGGCGACCCAAAGCACGCCCGAGAACACGACCAGGCCGCCGACCCAGGCCCAAGGATCGGGGATCTCCGCGAAAATCGCGTATCCCAGCAGGCTGGCCCAGACCAGCTTGGTGAAATCCATCGGCAGGACGACCGTCGAATCGGCCTCGCGGAACGCCTGCGACAGCGAGATCTGCGCCAGGGTCCCGATCGTCGAGATCGCCAGCAACAGGCCGAGCTGCCCGGGCGTGGGCCACTGCCAGACGAACAGCGCGGCAACCAGCGCCATGGGCAGCTGCAGGAACGCCGCGTAGAACGTGATGGCGACGCTCGTTTCGGTGCGCGACAACGCCTTGATGCAGGTCATCGCGACCGCCCAGGACGCCGCCGAGCCGAGGACGTAGAGCGAGCCCGCGCTCACGGTCTCGAATCCCGGGCGCAGGATGATCAGGGCGCCGGCGAAACCCAGCAGGAGACCGACGATGCGCGGCGTCCGCACCGCCTCGCCGAGAAGCAGCACCGCGAGCAGGCTGGCGAATACCGGCGAGGTGAAGCCGAGCGCCGTGATCTGCGCCAGGGGTATCAGCCCGAGGGCGGTGAAATAGCCGAGGATGGCGACGAAGTTGAACAGCGCGCGAAGCCCGTGCATGCCGATGCGGCGGGTCCGCAACGGGTTCGCCCCCGGCCTCAACAGGACGGGCGCGAGCAACAGCGTCCCGAACAGCTGACGAAAGAAGACGACCTCGAAAACCGGGAGCTCCCGGACCAGATCCTTCGCGATCGCCGCCATCGTCATGCTCAGCATGGCGGCAAACATCATCAAACCCATGCCGCGCAGCGGCGGCGGCACGCGGCGTACGATTTTCAAGAGATGCCGAACCAGCGCGGTCACGTTTTCACCTGCGCCGCGGACAATGGGCATTTCGCCACGCCTTGTCGATCAACGCGGGCCGCCCTCCCCCGACCCCTCCCGCAAGGGGGAGGGGGGAAGGTAAGGAGGGGTGGGCGCCGGCAGTCTCCCTCTCCCCCGCGGGGAGAGGGCCGGGGTGAGGGGGAGATGGACGCCGCCGGCCCGTGTGTCTACAACCCGGCCGTGCAAAACGACCCGGACATGCGCGCCCTCTCTCGTCGCCTGCGGAGAGACGCGACCGACGCGGAGCGGGCCCTTTGGCGGAGGCTCCGTGCAAAGCAACTCGATGGCCTCAAGTTCCGCCGTCAGCATGTCATCGGCCGGTTCATCGTGGACTTCTACTGCCATGAATGCCGGCTCGCGGTGGAGCTGGACGGCGGGCAGCACGGCGAGGCAGGGCACGGGCGGCGCGACGATGCCCGGACCGCCTTCCTGGAGAGCCGGGGCGTGGCGGTGCTGCGCTATTCCAACCTGGAGGCCCTGCGGGAGACCGAGGCGGTGCTGGAGAACCTTCGCCGCCGCGCCGCCGCGAGACGTCCACCCTCCCCCGGCCCCTCCCGCGAGCGGGAGGGGAGAAGGTAAGGAGGGGTCTGCGAGCAAGTTCCCTCTCCCCGGCGGGGAGAGGGTCAGGGTGAGGGGGTGTCGAAGGGCGGCGGACGGCGGTGAGCCCATGGCCGCGCCGCCTCCAGCTCGGCGCCGGCGCGGATCAGGCGGTCCTCGGCGTGCCAGGGGGCGACGATCTGCAATCCCACCGGCATGTTCGCCGCCGTCCAGCCGGCCGGCAGCGCCAGCGCCGGGTGGCCGGTGTGGTTGAACGGGTGGGTGTAGGGATACCAGTCCGACCGCGGGTTGCCGTATGGCTTGCCCTCGATCTCGACGGGATCGAAGGCGAAGTGATCGGCGGCGATCGCCGGGCGGGTGAGACAGGGCGTGACCAGCAGATCGTGCCCGGCCAGAACCGCCTCGACCTTGCGGAACAGCGCCGCGCGCCCGAACAGGGCCTTCTCCAGATCGGCCGCGCTCAGCTCCCCGCCCCGCTCGATCCCGATCCGAAGCGACCTGTCGATGCGGTCGCCGAATTCGGGCAGCTTGTCGGCATAGGCCGCGCTCGCCAGCCCGCCGACGATGGCGAGCAGGATGTCGACCGCCTCGGAGAGGTCGACCTGCACCAGCGTGACCTCGGCGCCGAGGCCGCGGAACGCATTGACCGCCCGTGCGCAGATATCGTGCGTCTCACCATCGAGCGCGGCGTTGCCGATCATGGGCGCCCAGGCGATCCGCGTTCCCGCCATGTCGCCGCGCGGGCGGGCGTCCGGCCTGTAGTCCCGCGCCACCGCGCCGTGCGACCAGGGATCGCGCGGGTCGGGCCCGCCGCAGACCGACATCAGCGCGGCGATATCCTCGATCCCGCGCGCCATCGGGCCGATCACGGTGGTGGTGTCGAACAGATCGGGCGTCTCGGGACACGGGAAGACGCCGAGCGTGGGCTTGAGGCCGCACACCCCGGTGGCTCCGGCCGGGATGCGGACCGACCCGGCGCGGTCGGTGCCGAGCGCGAGCGCGCCGCAGCCCGTCGCCAGCGCCGCCGCCGCCCCGCCGGACGAGCCGCCCGGCGTGGTCTCCGGGTCCCACGGGTTGCGCGTCAGCCCCCAGAGCGGGTTGGAATTGGTGCCCTTGTGGCCGCATTCCGCCATGTTGGTGATGCCGAGCAGGATCGCGCCGGACGCGCGGAGGCGCTCGACGACCGCGGTGTCCGCCTCCGGCACGTTGTGCTCGAACATCGGCGAGCCGAAGGTGATCCGCATCCCCGCGACGTCGATCATGTCCTTGATCGTGTAGGGAACGCCGTGCAGCGGGCCGAGCGGGTCGCCGCGCGCGACGGCCTCTTCCGCCTCCTTCGCCTCCGCCCGCGCCTCTTCCGCGCAAACGATGGTGAAGGGGTTGAGCGGCCCCTGCATCGCGTCGACGCGGGCGAGGATCGCATCGACCAGATCGACCGGCGACAGCTCGCCCGCGGCGATGCGCCGCGCGGACTCGGCGCCCGCCAGGAAGCAGAGGTCTTCGCCGCTCATGTCGCCTGCTCCAGGTTGACCCGGACCGAGCCCCCTTCCCAGAACACCACCCGGCGCTCGACGAAGCGCACCGTCGCGGTGCCGATCACGCCCATCACCGCGAGGATGATGACGCCGGCGAACATGTTGGAGACGGTGAGGCTGACGGCGGCCGAGTCGATCATATGGCCGATCCCGCGCTCGGAGGCGACGAACTCGGCCACCACCGCGCCGATCAGCGCCAGCACCACCCCGATCTGGAGCCCGGCGAAAATCTCGCCCGCCGCCGAGGGCAGCTTGGCGTTGAAGAAGACATAGCGGCGCGAGGCCGAGAAGGCGCGGCAGAGGTCGAGCAGTTCCTGATCGGTCTGGCGGATGCCGACGACGGTGTTGACGAACATGGGGAAGAAGCAGATCAGCCCGACCATGATGATCCGGGATTCGATCTCGTGGCCGAACCAGACCAGGATCAGCGGCGCCAGCGCGACCTTGGGCATCGATTGCAGCGCCACCACGCAGGGATAGACGAACTTGTCGAAGGTCGCGGATTCGGCCACCGCGACGCCGATCAGGAAGGCGATTCCGCAGCCCAGCACATAGCCGAGCACCGTCGCCTCCGCGGTGGCCCAGAAATGCCCGAGAAAGCCTCCGGTGCGGAACCCGTCGGTAATCGAGGTCACCACCAGCCAGGGCTCGGGCAGGATGTAGTCCTCGATGCTGAACTCGCTGACCGCGAACTGCCAGCAGGCGATCAGGAAGGCGACGGTGATCAGCGGATAGATCGCGGTGCGAAGCCTGTCTTTCATGGGACCGTCCCCGGTGTCGCGTTCGAGAAGCCCGTTTCGTTCATGTCGGCCGCCAGGAAAAGTAGCGTCCGGTTATCCGTAAACCTCATCCGTTTCCTTCCCACCGTCATGCCCGGACTTGTTCCGGGCATCCACGTCTTGCGGCATCGCGGTGCGAGCCGGGCGCGGGCGAAGCGGCGGAGGGACGTGGATGCCCGGAACAAGTCCGGGCATGACGATGTGGGGGTTGCGGAATCACGACGCCATCTCCCGTCAGAGGTCGATCTGGAGCTCGCCTCGGAGCTCGCCGCAGAGATCGTTGAACCGGGGATCGGCCATCGTCGCGAGGTCGCGCGGCCGGCCGAGCGCCACGTCGTGCTCGCGGACGATGCGGCCCGGCCGCGCCGACATGACCGCCACCCGGTCGGACAGGAATACCGCCTCCGGGATCGAATGGGTGATGAACAGCACCGATTTGCCGGTGGTCATCCAGATGTCCTGGAGCTCGATCATCATGTGCTCGCGGGTCAGCGCGTCGAGCGCCGCGAACGGCTCGTCCATCAGCAACACTTCGGGGTCGTGGACCAGGGCGCGGGCGATCCCGACCCGCTGCTGCATCCCGCCGGAGAGCTCGCTGGGGTAGTTGCCGGCGAATTGCTCCAGCCCGACGAGGCCCACCAGCTCGGCCGCGCGATCCTTCGCCGCCGCCATGTCGAGCCCGAGCGTCTGGGCCGGCAGCAGCACGTTGTCCATGACCGTCTTCCAGGGGAACAGGGTCGGGCGCTGGAAGACGACTCCGACCTCGCGCCGGGGACCGGTCACCGGCGTGCCGCCGAGCGCGATCGTCCCGGCAGTCTGCGGCAGAAGCCCCGCCGCGACCTTGAGCAGGCTCGACTTGCCGCAGCCCGACGGCCCGATCAACGAATAGAACTCGCCCCGGCCGATCGAGAGGTCGAGCGACTCAAGCGCCGTGATGGCGCCGCGGCGGGTCGGGTAGACGAGCGAGAGACCTGCGGCCGAGAGGATGGCGGGGGCCGGCGCGCCGCCCCCCGCCGCGGTCCCGGCTCCGGACGCGGACCGGCTCACTCACTTGGCCGCGCGCGCCTTGCCCCTGACCTCGTTCTCGTCGAACGCGTTGATGTCGGCGATCAGGTCGTTGGTGTACATCTTGTCGATCTCGATATCGCGGGTGCCGATCCAGCCGCTCTCGAAATACGCGTCGACGTAGTACTCGAACGACTTGCGCGGCCAGTGGCCGAGCTTGCCCCTGATCGGCGAGCAGAAAAGGTTGAGTGCCCGGCTGGGCCATTGCTTACAATGGGTTAGTGCCTCTAACCCGCCCCTTGGGGCGTCACCAGCCGGGTGAAGAAAATGGTCGCGACTTATCGCTCGCCGGTCAAGCTCGATGTCGCGTGCGACGGCACGCCCGCGACCGCGCAGGGCGGTCTGGTGGTGGTGTTCGAAGTGCTGGCGGCGAAGCGCATCCTGGCTGGTCTTCCGCGCGCGGGCGGCCCGGCGCAGGGCTGGAGCGACGGGCAGATGATTCTCGCGGTGCTGGTTCTCAACATCGTCGGCCTGGATCGGGTGTCCGACATCGACAAGCTGGAAGCCGATACGGGGCTTTGCGCGATGGTGCGGCGCTTCGAGCCGGCGCTGCTCGGGCTGTCGAGGCGCGTCATCGCCCGGCGGTTCCGGGGCGGGCGCGAGCGCTGCTTTCCCTCGGCGCGCTCGCTGCGCGACTGGCTCGACCGCTTCCACATCGCGGGTGTGCATGACGTTGAGCGCGAGAAGGGAACGGCGTTCATCCCGGCGCGCAGCGAACGCCACGAGCTGTTCCGCGAGGTGAGCCGGCGGCTGGTCGCCGAAGGGGTGCGCGAGGCTGGCGCGGGCTCGCTGACCATCGATCTCGACGCGACGATCATCGCCTCGGGCAAGCGCGAGTGCCTGTACACCTACCGGGCGGCGGAGAGGCTGGTTCCGGGAGAGCGAGGCTACCAGCCGCTGGTCGCGTTCTGCCCCGAAACCGGGATGGTGCCGTGGCTGGAGATCCGCGACGGCAACGTGCCGGCGGCGATGGACAACCAGCGCGGGTTCGAGGAGGCGCTGTCGCAGCTGCCCGCACAGGTGCGCGAGGTCACGCTGCGCACCGACGGGGCGGGCTGCCAGGAGGACGTGATCCGTGCCTGCAACAACCCCGCCTTCCGCCCGGAGCAGACGCGGCGGCTGGGAACGATCGGGTTGATCTGCGGCGCGACGCGTTCGGAGGAACTGATGGCGGAGGTGGCGCGGCTGGGGGAGGACGCCTGGCGCCCGATGACGGGGTCGGCGGTGTCGGACCGTGCGCAACTCGAATGCGCCGAACTGCCCTTCGTCTCGAATGGGAGCTACAGCGCGAGGCCCGAGCACGTGATCCGCTACGTCGTGACCCGGCGCGCCATGGTCGGGGAGTTGGGCCTGGATGTGGGCGAACTGCCGGCCGAGGGCGGCAGGCCCGCCTACAAGATCAGGGCCTACATGACCAACTTCCCCGCCCCCGATGCGTTGAAGGCGGAGAAGGCGAATGGGCTGAAGACGATGGACGCCGCCGAAGTGGTGGCCGCGGCCCATGAGCGCTGCGGTCACGGCGAGGAAGTGCACGCGGTGCTCAAGTCCGACCTCGCGGCCGGGATGATGCCGTCGGGGCGATTCGGGGCGAACGCCGCCTGGCTGTGGCTCTCGGCGCTGGCGCTGAACACGATGGCGCTGGCGCGCCGCGCCGCCTACGGGCAGCAGTGGCGCTGGACGCGGATGAAGCGCATCCGCGCGGTGTGGATCCACCTCGTCGCCCGCGTCGTGCGTCATGGGCGCCAGGTCACGCTCGTGCTCGGCGGCGCTGGCGCGCATCTGATGGCGGCGCGCCAGCGGATGACCCTCGCGATGCCGCCACCGGGCGCGTGCGCGCTCGGCTGACCCCGGCGCGACCGATCACCACAACGAAGCGGACCCGGCGCTGCGCCGGAGGAGGCCGTACGCCCGCAGGGCGCCGGGGAGCGCGAAAATATCGCCCGGACAGTGCCGGAACTCCCCGCTGCGCCCCATCGGGCGGCTCCAACAGCGTGAACACCGACCCGGCGAGTCCGAACGCCCCGGCGCAGGCCGAAATCCGGCTGCGAAAAAATTAGCCCGCCGATCGGGGCTTGCCGACCGCGTTCTTGGCCGGAACCTGCATGAATTCGAGACGGTTGTTCACCATCGCGATCGACGCCGCGAGGTTCTTCGCCTCGTCTCCCTTGGGCTTCATGTTCGGGTGCTTGCGCCAGAAGGCCTTCACGCACGCGCCCGGGTTCTCCTGGCACGCGATGGAGGACTTCGCCATGCCCCGGGCGAACTTGACCAGGCTCTCGCGCTTGGTCTTGAACTGGTCGCGATGCGCCATGAAGCCGTTGGTGAACAGGTTGTGGAACTTGTCCTTGATCGGCAGGCGGCGGATCTTGGTGCCGCTCAGCTCCAGCAGGTCGTGCCAGGTGTTGTTGTAGTCGAGCGCCTGCACGCGGTCGCGCTTGAGCGCGAGCCAGCCCGACCCGAGGATCCCGACGGCGGCAAGCTCCACGGTCTTGCCGGCTTCGAGACCGGCATCCTTGAACCGCGCCTTGAGCATCGGAATGGTGCCCCAGGTGAGGGCGCCGATCCCGACCTTCTTGCCCTTGAGGTCGGCGACCGTCTTGATGTCGCTCGATGCGAGGACCGCGAGCTGCAGCGTCCAGGTCGGCATGATGTTGTAGTAATAGACGACCGGAAGCCGGGTGCGGCCGGGCTCGTAGGACTTGAACAGCGCGCCGGGCAGCGCCCAGCCGATATCGAGCTGTTTGGTCGCGACCTGCGGCACCATCTTGCCCGAACCCTTGAACACGATGATGCGCAGGTCCATGCCTTCCTGCTTGAAGAAGCCGAGCTCCTCGCCGAACGCGTAATAGCCGAGATCGGTCAGCGTGACCGGGATCGGCATCCCCACCTTCACGGTTTCCGCCTGGGCCGGGGATGCGAGCATGGCGGCCGCCGCCGCGGCGATGGCGGCCGAAGCGCCGCGCTTGAGGAGTTTCATCGGTTGGGCCTCCCTGGGTGTTGTCCGGAGAAACAATAGCAGAGGGAATCGCGGGCGCGTCAAACGGCGGCGGCGGTGTCCCGCTTCGAAAACGCGCGCACCGTCATACGGCGCTCCCGCTGCGTCATGGCCGGACTTGTTCCGGCCATCCACGTCGGTCCGCCGCCTCGGTCGTCCACGCTCAGAGCACGATGTCGTGAGACGTGGATGCCCGGAACAAGTCCGGGCATGACGGTGTGGAGAGTGGCTGGGGGAGCGAAAACAGCCCCCGATCACTCGAATCCCGGCGGGGCGACGAAGCCCTGGTATTCCTTCTCCAGCAGGCCGGCGAAGGCGATCGTGGTCCGGTCGCCGCAATGAGGACCGATAATCTGGACTCCGACCGGACGTCCGTCCCCGGTGAAGCCGATCGGCGCGACCGATGCGGGCAGGTACGAAACCCCGGCATAGCCCGACCAGAAAATCTGTTCCATGAAAATCCGTTCCAGCCCGTCCACCGTCATCGAACGCTCATAGGGCGGCGTCTCGCTGTGCGGGAAGGCGGCGGTGCAGAGCACCGGGCAGAGCAGCAGGTCGTAGGTCTGGAAGTATTCGTGCCACTTCCAGCGCATGCGGTGGCGCCGCTCGTTGAGCAGCAGCCAGTCGCGGTGCGGCAGCGTGATGCCCCGCATCATGCGCGCCTGCTTGGTGTCGGTCCCGGGCGGCAGCGCGGCGAGGTCGGCGGCGACGCCGTCGCGCTCCTCGTCGCCGTGGCGCGCCGAGGTCGCCGAGCGCAGCAGGACGTCGAACGTCCGGTGCACGTCGTCGAGGTCGATGTCGGGCCGCGCGGTGTCGGAGACCCGCGCCTTCCGCCCGCCGAGGAAATTCGCGAGCGCCTGGAGCCGGTCCTTGACCGCGCCTTCGACCGCCGCGGTCGGGTGGTCGAGGACGATGCCGACCCGGAACTCGTTCAACCGTTTCTTGCGCGGCGCCGGCAGAGTGAGGCGGTATCCGCCGCCGTCGATCTCGTCGGGGCCGGCGATCAGGGAGAGCGAGAGCGCCAGATCCGCCGCCGAGCGCGCGAGCGGCCCGATCGCCAGGATGTCGAGCGGCGCGAGGTTGCCCCTCACCGTATGGCCCCGGGTCGGGCAGATGCCGAAGGTCGGCTTGTGCCCGAACAACCCGCAGAGCGCGGCGGGCGTGCGGATCGACGATGCGATGTCGGAACCCAGCTCCAGCGCGGTCAGCCCGGCCGCGAGCGCCGCCGACGCCCCGCCCGAGGAGCCGCCCGGGGTGAGGTCCGGGTTCCACGGGCTCACCGTCCGGCCGTAGATCGCGTTGAACGCCTGCGCGTCGGCCAGCCAGATCGGCACGTTGGTCTTGCCGAACAGCACCGCCCCCGCGCCGACCAACCGGTCGACCGAGAGCGCGTTCGAGGTCGCGACGCAATCCCTGAATTCGGGCACGCCCCAGGTCGTCGGCATCCCCTTGACGTCGAAGGAGTCCTTGACCGTGATCGGTACGCCGTGGAGCGGCCCCCAGCTCTCGCCCCTGGCCAGCGCCCGGTCAGCCGCGCGGGCGCGCCGCCGCGCCGCCGGGATATCGGTTTCGATAATCGCGTTCAGGCCGGGATTGAATCGCTCAACCCGCGCCAAATAGCGGTCGAGCAGTTCGAGGCTGCCGACGCGTCCCCGCCGGATCATGCCCGCGAGACGTCTGGCGGACGAATATGCAATGTCGGTCATGGCGTGCCCTCCTTGCGCGGTGGTTCGCACCGGCCCCAACGGCGGCAAGATAGCCGCCGGCGGCCGACGGATGGACGAATAGTATCCCCGCTTGATCTCGGTCAATTGACATTGCTCCTGGATGAGTGAACCTTGCCGTCGACACCATTCGACGGAAGGGACAACTCGGATGAAGACAGGGAAACTTCTCAAGATCGGCCTCGCGGTCGCCGCGTTGAGCGTCGTGCTTGCCGCCTCCGGCGTAGGAACGGCGGATGCCGCGGACAAACGCATCCGCTGGAAAATGGCGAGTTGGTTTCCGAGCCAGCTCACCCAGCTCGGGACTCTCGGCAAGAGCATGGTGGACCGCCTGGACCGGATTTCCGGCGGCAATATCCGCATCAAGTTCTTCGAGCCCAACGCCCTGATCCCGGCCAAGGAATGCTTCGACGCCGTGGCCAAGGGTTCGGTCGACGCGTGCTGGTCCACACCGGGCTACTGGTACGGCAAGGAACCCGCGCTCGCGATGTTCGCCGCCGTCCCGTTCGGCCCGAGCGCGGGCGAATACATGGGGTGGATCTTCTATGGCGGAGGCCAGGAGCTCTGGGATTCGATCTACAAGCCGCACGGGCTGAAATCGCTGCCCTGCGGCGTCATCGCGCCCGAGGCCTCGGGCTGGTTCCGCAAGGAGATCAAGAGCATCGACGACCTCAAGGGCCTCAAGATGCGCTTCTTCGGTCTCGGCGCCAAGGTCATGGAAAAAGTGGGCGTGTCGACCCAACTGATCGCGGGCGGCGACATCTTCCCGGCGCTTGAGCGGGGTTCGATCGACGCCACCGAGTACTCGATGCCGGCGATCGACCTCAATCTCGGCTTCTACCAGGTCGCGAAGCACTACTACTTCCCGGGCTGGCATCAGCAGTCGACGGTGTTCGAGCTGCTGTTGAACCGTAAAGCCTGGGATGCGCTCAGCGACACCCAGCGCGCCCAGATCGAGGTTGCGTGCGGCGATGCGTTCCGCGAGGGGCTGGCCGAGGGCGAAGCCATCCAGGGCAAGGCGCTGGCCGAGCTTCGCAAGAAGGGCGTCCAGATCCACCGCTGGCCGCAGGAAATCCTAGACACGCTGGAGAAGAAATGGGCGGAAGTGGCCGCGGACGACGTGAAGCGCGACGCCAATTTCAAGAAGGTCTGGGCCTCCTACAGCAAGTTCCGGGCGGAATACGCAGTCTGGAAAGATCTCGGATACCTCAAATAGCGTAGAGTACCCATCTCCGACATAGACGGGCGCCGGAGCCGCGATCCTCGCGGCTCCGGCGTTCTTTGTGCGAACGGCCAGCCGGAACCGGCTTCGTCATGCAGCAACTCGTCGCCCTGGAAAAGTTCCTGTCGCGGATCGTGATGGGCATCGGCCGCGCCGGCGCCTGGATCGCGATCCCGCTGATGGTGATCATCCTGTTCGACGTGATCACGCGGCGGTTCCTGGTGCTGGGCTCGACCAAGCTCCAGGAAGGCGAATGGCATCTGCACGCGATGCTGTTCCTGCTGTGCATGGGTTTCGTCTATCTCAAGGACGGCCATGTCCGTATCGACCTGATACGGGAGGGCATGAAATCGCGGACCAGGAGCTGGGTGGAACTCGTCGGCTGCCTGGTCTTCGCCATCCCCTACTGCCTGATCGTCGCCTGGTTCTCCATCGATTTCGTCGACCGCTCCTGGAACCTCAACGAAGCCTCGGATTCCGCGACCGGACTGCCCTATCGCTGGGCGATCAAGGCGTTCATGCCGATCGGCATGTTCACGCTGCTGCTCGCCGGCATCGTCGTGCTGCTGCGCCGGATCATCGACCTGTTCGGGCCGCCGGATATCCGCCGCATCGTCGAGGAGGAGGAGAAGCAGCAGGCCGAAGACATCGACGCCGTCCTGCCGGGGCGGGGACGCTAGGCGATGTATATCGAGGACTATCTGCCGATCTTCATGTTCGTCACCCTGGCGATCCTGCTGTTCTCGGGGTTTCCGGTGGGCTTCGTGCTGGGCGGGGTGGGCCTCGCCTTCGGCTTCATCGGCATGTATTTCGACGTCTTTTCGCAGGTCGAGCTGTTCAACCTCGTGCTGCGGATCTGGGGGATCGCCGACAACCTCGTCCTGGTGGCGATCCCGATGTTCATCTTCATGGGGACGATGCTGGAACGCGCGGGCGTCGCCGCCGACCTGTTGCATTGCCTTCAGGTCCTGCTGCGCCGCACGCCGGGCGGGCTGGCGCTCGCGGTCACCGTCATGGGGACGATCCTCGCGGCGACGACCGGGATCATCGGCGCCTCGGTGGTGATGATCAGCCTGATGGCGCTGCCGGTCATGATCGAGCGCAAATACAACACCGAGCTCGCGACCGGCACCATCGCGGCGTCCGGCACGCTCGGAATCCTGATCCCGCCCAGCATCATGCTGGTCATCATGGCCGATCTTCTCGGCCGTTCGGTCGGCACGCTGTTCGTCGCGGCGGTGTTCCCCGGGCTGATCCTGTCCGGGCTCTATTTCGCCTACATCTTCTCGATCTGCCGGTTGAAGCCGGAACTTGCACCGCCCCTGCCCGACGACATCGGCCCGCGGACGCCCGGCGAGCTCGTGCTGATGCTGATGAAGGGCTTCATCCCGACGGTCTTCCTCGTCCTTCTGGTGCTGGGCTCCATCGTGCTGGGCTGGGCGACGCCGACGGAAGCCGCCGGGGTCGGCGCGGTGGGCGCGCTACTGCTCGCCGTGCTCAACCGCAAGCTCACCTGGAAGGTGCTGAAGGACGTGGTCGAACGCACGGCCGTGACCAACGGGATGATATTCTTCATCTTCGTCGGCGCGACGGCGTTCTCGTATGTGTTCCGTTCGCTCGGCGGCGACGATCTGATCGAGGATCTGGTCTATTCCCTGGGCGTCGGCCCCTGGGGCATCCTCGCGATCCTCATGGTGGTGACCTTCTGCCTCGGTTTCTTCTTCGACTGGATCGAGATCACGCTGATCGTCCTGCCGGTCTTCGCGCCGATCCTGGCCGGGCTCGATTTCGGCGAGCATCTGCCCAAGACCGAGGTGATCTACTGGTTCGCCATCCTGCTCGCGGTGAACCTGCAGACTTCTTTCCTCACCCCGCCCTTCGGCTTCGCGCTCTTCTACATGAAGGGGGTGGCGCCGCCCGAGGTGCGGATCCAGCAGATCTACCGGGGGATCGTCCCCTTCGTCCTGCTGCAGCTCGTGGGGCTCGGGCTGGTGATAAGCTTCCCCGAAATCGCCATGTGGCTGCCGCGGACGATCCTCGAATAGGACGCGTCTTCCCCTCGCTCTGCGTCATAACTCCGCTCCGCGCCGCGGGCGCTCCGGCCGAAATGACGAAGGGGGGTCTCCGGCGCGATCAGTCGGCGTGCACGATGCCGTAGCCGATCGCGTATTCCAGCGTATCCAGATAGAAATCGACCACGGGCGCGCTCCCGCCGCAGGCGAGGTGCGCGGCAACCGCGCCGATCCAGGCATGCACTTCGGTAAAGCCCATCCCGGCGGTCTCGAAGAGTTCGCCGACGTCCCAATCGTCGAGAGGGGCGAGCTCGCCGGATGCGAGGATGTCGAGGAATGCGCGGTCGGTTTCGGGGTTGAGACGAACCTGCGCCCTGGTCCGGCGCCCGTCCGCCAGCATCCGGGCGCCCTCGACATGCATGTCGAACAGGTTCCGGAACCATTCGTCGTCGGTGAACGTGCCGCCCGCGCTGCCCTCCATCTGCCACGCCGCGACCTCGGGCGAACCCTCCCCGATCGGGGGATAGTACCGGGCGGGGTGATGCGAGAGCCCGCCCGAGGCGAGAAACAGCACCCGCTTCTCCAGCGTCGCCGCGTAGCGGCCGACGGCTTCGCCCAGCTCCCGCGACCGGCGGAACGGCAGCAGGGGCGTCGTCATCGCGCCGATGAAGACGGGGACGCAGGGATAGGCGTCCAGCTCTCCCAGTACGTTCTTCATGGTCTGGGAAAAGCCGTGATCCACGGTCATCTTGAGGGACTGGGCCGGATCGAACCCCTCGGCGCGCAGGTGTTCCAGGAGCCCCAGCCCCGCCGCGCCGTCGACATCGAGCGCGCCGGGGAATCCCCCGACATCGTCGACCGCCGCCGCTTCGCCCCGGCCGACGCAGAAGCTCGGCATCGCGTTCAGGTGGAACCCCGCATAGTGATCCGATCCGAACACGAACGCGATTTCGGGCTCGAAGTCCCTCACCGCCCGGCGGCGCTCCGCGAGCATCCGGAAGATCTCGTCCTCGTAATCCGGCTTCTCGGGGCGCAGATAGAGGATCGGGGAATGCGACGTGCATACAAGGTGCGATTTCACGGCGGCCTCACTTCGTTCCCGGCAGGCGCCAGTCGCCCGGATCCGTCGTGTCGCGCTCGATCGGATTGCTGAGCGTCCCGAGCCGGGAAATCGAGATATCGCACGGGCCGTCCAGCCGCGCGAAGTTGGCCACATGCAGCGGCTTCCGCGCCTCGCCGCCGGCCCGGAAGGCGGTTCCCATGGAAACGAGGTCGCCGGGCTCCAGCGTCATGTAGCGCGAGATATAGGCGACGATTTCCTCGACCCGGTAGGTGTAATGGCGGGTGTTGTCTTCCGCGAAGACCTCCCCGCCGACCGAACAGACGACGTCCAGATCGTGCGGGTCAGGCACCTCGCCGCGCGTGGCCAGCCACGGCCCGGCGGGGCCGAAGGAGTCCGCGCCCTTGTAGCGCGCGGTATAGGAAAGATGCTGCTCGCGCCGCTCCACCTCTTCCGGGTTATCGGGTTTCGGGTAAAGGGCGTAGTAGTGCACCCGGTCCTCGGCGCGCATGTCGTTGCCGGTCACGTCATTGACGATGGTGTAGCCGTATACGTGGTCCATCGCCTTCGCGGGGTCCACGTTCCGGGCGAGGCTGGATATCGCGACCCCCAGCTCCGGCTCGGGGTGGAAACCCATGTATTGCGGCCGGGCGACGATGGGCTGCAGATGCCCGACCAGGCAGGTGCTGGGCTTGAGGAAGAACATCGGGTGGTCGGGCGAGGAAATCTTGCGCGAATCCGACGCGGAGTTGTTGAGCGCCACCCCGCAGATCTTTCCCGGCCGCGGGATCGGCGGGCGCCACGCGACTTCGGCGGCCGGGATGCGCTCGACGGCTGGATCGGCCCTAGCGGCGGCGAGCAGGCGCGATGCGGCGGCCCTGGCCTCGTCTCCTCCCAGGACCAGCTCCAGCATCGTGCCGTAATCCCACGACCGGCCCAGCGCCGCCGCGGCGCCGGGGAAGTCGACCAGGAGGTCGTCATCGATACGGGCCCCGACGCACTCCCTGTCGCGGTAACGGAAGCTGGCGAGATACATGGTCGTCTCCGAAGGTTCGTTGCCGGCGGTTCGAGGCGTGTTCCTTTCGACCTCACGCCGTCATGGCCGGAACAAGTCCACTGCTGTCCGGTTTAGGCTTCGGGGCAGGCTCCACGCCCATGAGCGAGACCGTCGCCGCCTCCTTGTTGTCACCCCGGACTTGTTCCGGGGTCCAGAGCCACCGGCACCGTCGTCGCCCGGCTTCCCTGGACCCCGGAACAAGTCCGGGGTGACAACGGGGGGCAGAGACGTTGCCGCCCATCGACACGGAACCCGTCCCGAAGTTAATCCGGACAGCAGTGGAACAAGTCCGGCCATCACGTGGCAGGGTCGTCGCACAACGACATATATGCTTCCGGAAAGCGATACTAGAGCCAAGCTCGACCTTCGGGTCACCCTCCCCCGGCCCCTCCCGCAAGCGGGAGGGGGGGAAGGCAGGGAGGAATGGGCAAGCGAGTCCCTCTCCCCCGCGGGGAGAGGGTCAGGGTGAGGGGGAATACCGGAGCCGCACGGCAACTGGGTACGACCGTGACCGGTCGGACCCGCCTTCAATCGCCGACGACGACCAGCAGGTCTTTGGTTTCCACGGTCGTGCCGGCGGGGGCAACGACTTGCGAGACGACCCCGCCCCGCCCGGCGCGGATCACGGTCTCCATCTTCATCGCCTCGATCGCGACGATCACGTCGCCCTCCTCGACCGCCTCTCCCTCGCCGAAGAACACCTTGACCACCATCCCCGGCATCGGTGCGCCGATGTGGCCGGCATTGCCCTCCTCGGCCTTGGGCAGCGCCGCGGCCGCGGCGGCGGCGCTCTTGTCGGCGATGCGCACCGTGCGCGGCTGTCCGTTCAGCTCGAAGAAGACCGTGCACTCGCCCTTCCGGTCGGGCTCGCTGCGCGCGAGATAACGAACGATCAGCGTGCGCCCGCGCTCGATTTCGACCGCGATCTCCTCGCCCGGTTCCATGCCGTAGAAATAGACCGGCGTGGGCAGAACGCTGACGTCGCCGTAATCGCGCTGTTTGGCGGCATAGTCCGCGAAGACCTGCGGATACATAAGCCAGGAGGCGAACTCGGCGTCGGAGATGGGGCGCGCGGCTCGTTGCTCGGTCTCCTCTCGCCCGGCGTCGAGATCGGCGTCCGGCATCGCCGAACCGGGCCGCACCGTTATTGGCTCCCGACCCTTGAGAATCTTGTCTTGCAGGGCGCGCGGGAAGCCGCCATGGGGCTGGCCCAGCTCCCCGGCGAACAGCGAGACCACCGACTCCGGGAAGGCGATTTCGCGGTTCGGGTTGGCGACATCGTTCGGCGTGAGCCCGCTGGTGACCATCATCAGCGCCATGTCGCCGACCACCTTCGACGACGGCGTCACCTTGACGATGTCGCCGAACATCCGGTTGACCTCGGCATAGGTCCGCGAGACCTCGGGCCAGTGCTGGTCGTCGATGCCGAGCGCCCGCGCCTGCTCGCGCAAATTGGTGTACTGGCCGCCGGGGATTTCGTGGTTGTAGACGTCCGACGTGCCGGCCCGGAAATCGCTTTCGAAGGCGCGATAGCCGTTGCGCACCTGTTCCCAATAGGTGGACAGCGTCATCACCGTGTCGGGGTCGATACCGGGATCGCGTTCGGAGTGGCGGAGCGCGGCGGTAATCGAGCCGAAGCTGGGCTGGGAGGTGAGCCCGCTCATCGAATCCATCGCGGCGTCGACCGCGTCCACGCCCGCTTCCACCGCCGCCAGCACGCTCGCCGCCGAGATGCCGCTGGTATCGTGGGTGTGGAAGTGGATCGGGATGCCGATTTCCTGCTTCAACGCGGTCACCAGTGTCCGCGCGGCGGCTGGCTTGCAGAGCCCCGCCATGTCCTTGATGCACAATATGTGCGCCCCCGCCGCTTCGAGCTCCCTGGCGAGCGAGACGTAGTATCCGAGGTCGTATTTGGGACGTCCCGGGTCCAGCATGTCGCCCGTGTAGCAGATCGCCGCTTCGCAAAGCCTGCCGGTTTCCAGCACGGCATCGATCGCCGGGCGCATGTTCTCGACCCAGTTGAGCGAGTCGAAGATCCGGAAAATGTCGATCCCGTTCTCGGCCGACTGGCGGACGAAGTATCGGACGACGTTGTCGGGATAGGTGGTGTAGCCGACCCCGTTCGATGCGCGGAGCAGCATCTGGGTGAGCAGGTTCGGCATTGCCGCGCGCAGCCGGCCGAGACGGTCCCACGGGCACTCGTCGAGGAACCGCATCGCCACGTCGAAGGTCGCGCCGCCCCAGCACTCGACGGAGAGGAGCTGCGGCAGGAGGCGCGCATAGGCCGGGGCGATGGCCACCAGATCGTGCGTCCGCACGCGGGTCGCCAGGAGCGACTGGTGCGCGTCGCGGAACGTCGTGTCCGTCATCAGCACCTGCTCCCGGTCGAGCATCCACCGGGCGAAGCCTTCCGGGCCGAGGGAGTCGAGGCGCTGGCGCGATCCGTCGGGAATATCGGCAATCCCGGCATCCGGCACGCCCGCAATCTGGCGCATGGGCGGCTCGGCGCGGCCTTCCACGGCGGGGTTGCCGTTGACGACGGTCTCCCCGATATAGCGCAGCAGCCGGGTCGCGCGGTCCTGCCGTTCGACGAAGCTGAACAGCTCGGGCGTTTCGTCGACGAAACGCGTCGTATACGAGCCATCGAGGAATTGCCGATGGCCGATCACGTTTTCCAGGAAGGCGAGGTTGGTGGCGACGCCCCGAATGCGAAACTCACGCAGCGCCCGGTCCATCCGCAGGATGGCTTCGTCGGGCGTCGGCGCCCAGGTCGTCACCTTCTCGAGGAGCGAATCGTAGAAAGGCGTGATACGGGCGCCGGAATATGCGGTACCGCCGTCGAGGCGCACGCCGAACCCGGTCGCGCCGCGATAGGCGGTCAGCACCCCGTAATCGGGAATGAAGTTGTTTTCCGGATCCTCGGTGGTCACACGGCATTGCAGGGCGTGGCCGTTGACCCGGATCCCGTCCTGCGGAGGGACGCCGCTCTCCGGGGTCGCGATCCGGGCGCCATCCGCGATCCTGATCTGGGCCTTCACCAGGTCCACGCCCGTCACGACCTCGGTGACGGTGTGTTCGACCTGGATCCGCGGGTTGACCTCGATGAAGTAGAACGCGCCGGTGTCGGCATCCACCAGGAACTCGACCGTTCCCGCGTTGTCGTAGCCGACCGCGCGCCCCAGCTTCAGCGCATCCTCGTGCATCGCCGCGCGGGTCGCCGGGTCGAGGGAGTGCGCCGGCGCGCGCTCGACGATCTTCTGGTTTCGCCGCTGCACGGAGCAGTCCCGCTCGTGCAGGTGGACGAGATTGCCGTGATTGTCGCCGAGGATCTGGACCTCGACATGGCGCGCCCGGCGGATCAGCTTTTCCAGATAGACCTCGTCGTTGCCGAACGCGGCGAGGCACTCGCGCCGCGCGGCCTCGACCTGGTCCGCGAGATCGGATTCGTCCTCGATCGCCCGCATGCCGCGCCCGCCACCGCCCCAGCTCGCCTTGAGCATGACCGGGAAACCGACTTCCCGGGCGAGGCGCGCCGTCTCCTCCGGATCGAGCGGCAGCGGGCCGGTCGCCGGCACGACCGGAACGCCGGCGGCCTCTGCGATTTCCCGCGCCGCGACCTTGTTGCCCAGCTTGCGCATGATCTCCGGCCGGGGGCCGACGAACGCGATGCCCGCATCGGCGCAGGCCTCGGCGAATTCGGGGTTCTCGGACAGGAATCCGTAGCCCGGGTGGATCGCGTCGGCGCCGTTCTCGCGCGCCACCCGGATGACCTCGTCGATGCTGAGATAGGCCTCGATGGGTCCCATGCCGCGGCCGATGAGATAAGCCTCGTCGGCCTTGAACCGGTGCAGCGCGAACCGGTCCTCCTGGGAATAGATCGCGATGGTCCTGATGCCGAGCTCGACCGCCGCGCGCAGCGCACGGATGGCGATCTCGCTCCGGTTCGCGACCAGAATTCGCTGGAACCGGGTTTGCGGCTGGCTGGTCATCGGGTCCCGGCTCCGTGCTCCGAGAGGTTATGCATCAACCGTCGCGGCTGCCGCCGTTGTCGGACGGGTCGATCCCGATCTTGAATTCGCTTAAGCAATCCTGGAGGCGCGCCGCAAGGACCCTGGCGGAGTCGACGGCGATCTCCGCCCTGGATATCGCAAAGTTGTCGTAGTTCCGCGTCGCGACATTGCGGAATCTTCGGGTCTCGTCCGCGTGATCGCAAAGATCCGGTGGCAAGATGGCACCCCTGCCTTCAACAGCTGTGCAAACTCGGCGTAGGAGATCCCTGTGCCAGAATTCGCCTTGCGGGCTCTCCTCGCCAAGCAGGTTGAGGATCCGCACGAGGCCAGCCTCCAGGGACGTATGGCCCGATTGCATGGCGTGCAGGAACGCCATGGAGGTCCGGTAACCGCCAAGTCCCGTTTCGTCGAAACCGCCTGCATCGAATAATTCGGCCGCGCCGGTAAAATGCGTACAGGCCGCCCGGAAGTCGCTCTCTATTTCGATCCAGCGCGCATCGCTCATGCAATTGCCTTTGCACCGGGCAATACACGCTGAAGGAAATCGGTTCGGCACCAGGCCTGATCGATGATATCGCAAGGCAGGCCAAGCTCTTCGCAGGCATCTTCGGCGGCCCGGATCGCTGCGGATATCGCATGTCTCGGAAAATCCGCGAGCAGGTCGACATCGCTGTCGGGACGCATCGCATCGCGTGCCGCGGAACCGAACAGCCGGTAGCAGCCGCCATGCAGCGCCGCCGCTGCTTCAAGACGGGTTTCGAGTTGTGCCAACGCCGCCTTGCGCGCCGACAGGGCGCGCACCTTGCGCTCGTCGAGCGTGACGATGGAAGTCATGACAAGGATCGTAACATGGGAACGGAAAGACCGGGAACGGGGACCGGCTCGACCTTTTGCCAAGCCCGGCACGGAAATCGCGATTCCGGGTTTGGGGCACCACAAAATCCCGAACGACGATGGCGGAGGGGGTGCCCGCCAAGGGGCGGAGTCTGCCGTTTTCAAGCGTTCTCATATGTTGTGGAAAACCAACAGGTTAGAGCGCATTTCCGGTCCTTGCGTCGACACCCGTTTTCACCTATTCTCGGTCGAATTGTGGGACTCGATAGGGGACGGATTAGGTATGGAAAACGCGGGTTCGATTCCCTCGGAGTCCGCCATCATCAAGAAGGGAAAGCTCACCGCAGCCTTCGTCCGAACGGTCAACCGACCCGGCGTCTACGGCGACGAACACGGACTCCGATTGCGAGTCTACGAATCGCGAAAGCGAAAGTCGATATCCAAACACTGGATCTGGCGCCGGCACCGTCAACGGGACCCGCCGCGACGCAGGCCTCGGCAGCTTCCCCTACGTCACGCTGGCCGAAGCCCGGCAGGCGGCCTTCGAGTACCGGAAGATCGCACGCGCCGGCGGCGATCCCCTCGCCCTCAAGCGGCGCCAGGACGTGCCCACCTTCGCCGAGGCCGTCGAGACGGTCATCGCGATCCACCGCGAAGGATGGAAGAACGCCGGCAAGAGCGAGAAGCAGTGGCGGGCGTCTCTCCGCGACTACGCCATGAAGCGGCTCGGCCGCAAGCGGGTCGACCAGATCACCACCGCGGACGTCATGGCCGTCCTCATCCCGCATTGGCACACCAAGAACGAGACCATGCGGCGGGTGCGCCAGCGCATCGGCGCGGTGATGAAGTGGGCCGTAGCCCAAGGCTACCGGGGCGATAATCCCGCCGGAGACGCGATCTCGGCCGCGCTGCCGAAGACGGGAACCGTGCGACAGCACCAGCGCGCCCTTCCCTTCGCGGAGGTCGGCGCCGCGCTCGACAAGGTGAGGGCGTCTGGCGCGTTCACAAGCACCGTCCTGGCGCTCGAGTTCCTGGTGTTGACGGCCTGCCGCTCCAGCGAAGTCCGGCTCGCCACGTGGGATGAGGTCGATCTCGATTCAGAAACGTGGACGGTCCCGGCGGGCCGCATGAAAGCCAAACGCGACCACCGGGTGCCGCTGTCGGCGCGCGCGCTGGAAATCCTGCGCGAGGCGCGCGGGCTCTCAAACGGGGCCGGCCTGGTCTTCCCGTCGGCGCACGACCGCGCGATCAGCGACAACACGGTCTCCAAGCTGCTCCGGGACCTCGGGATCGAGGCCGTCCCGCACGGGTTTCGCTCGTCCTTCCGCGACTGGGCGGCGGAGTGCTCCGACGCGCCCCGCGAGGTCTGCGAGCTCGCCCTGGCGCACGTGAATTCCAATCGGGTGGAGGCCGCTTATCGTCGCACCGACCTGTTCGAACGTCGACGAGTGTTGATGGAGGAATGGTCGGGGTTCGTCGGACGATCCCCAGAGAGCGGCGAGGATTAAACTTGGCGGCAGTTCTTTCGTCGGACCAGGTTCGCGATGGTCAAGGTCTGGGTTGGAGGGTGCGAAGAGCGTCGTACTAAGCGGGGGCTCGCAACCACCGAGACCGACATTTGATCGAAGTGCCGGTCTGATCCGCGGCAACTCTTTGATCTACAAGAGGTATATGTAAGTCTGCAGATCGCCGCCCGCTAGTGGCAGAGCGCGAGACACCTGATTGACAGCGGTCCACATTGTCGGCCCATCTGCTTGCCGCGGCCCAACATGTCGATATATTCTCTCTGCATCGACGCGTCGGAGTGAAGTGTCGGCGGGATCGACAGGTTCGGAATACGTGTCGACGGGAGCAGGATACATCGACATGACGTTCGATCCCAATCGCCCCTTCAATGACCTTCCAAACCTGCCGCCGGCTTCGGAAACCGAGACAAAGGCCATTCTTCGGAGTTGCATTGCCGCGCGCACGGCGCTGGCGGAACTCCGGGTCTCCGGGAATCTCATCCCGAACCAGGCGATGCTGATCAACTCGATCCCCCTGCTCGAAGCGCAGGCGAGTTCCGAGATCGAGAACATCGTGACGACGGCGGACCGGCTGTTCCGCTATGCGAACGACGCGACGGGTCGAGCCGACCCTGCCACCAGGGAAGCTCTGCGCTACCGCACCGCCTTGCACCGCGGATTCGAGATGCTGGAGCGGCGACCGGTTTCGACCGCCATCGCGGTCGAAGTCTGTCGAACGATCAAGGGTGTGGAGCTGGACGTTCGCAACACGCCGGGAACGGCGCTGGTGAACGACGCAACCGACGAGGTCATCTACACGCCGCCGGAGGGAGAGGACGTTCTCCGGAGCAAGCTGGCCAATTGGGAGCGCTACATTCACGAGGCCGAGGAGATCGACCCGCTGATCCGCCTTGCGGTGATGCATTATCAGTTCGAGGCGATCCATCCGTTCGTCGACGGAAACGGCCGGACCGGACGCGTGCTGAACCTGCTCTATCTCGTCGACAAGGGCCTGCTCGACGTTCCCGTCCTTTATCTCAGCCGGCACATCATCCGGAACAAGGCGCTCTACTACCGGCATCTGCTGGAGGTGACGATCCGACAGGACTGGGAGGCATGGATACTCTTCATTCTGGAGGCTGTCAGAACGACGGCGGAATGGACGACGGCGAAGATCTGCGCGATCCGAGAGCTTCTCGACGAGACGGCAGCTGCGATTCGACAGACGATGCCGAAGATCTACTCCCGGGAACTGGCGGACCTGATCTTCGTGCATCCCTACTGCCGGATCGGCGACGTGGTCAAAGCGGACATCGCAAAGCGCCAGACGGCCGCTGTCTACCTGAAGGCCCTCGTAGCCGAAGGTCTCATTGAGGAGATCAAGGCGGGACGCGAGAACCTCTATATCAACCCGCCGCTTCTAGCGCTTCTGGCCGAGCGCGCGTGACTTTGCGCAACGCGGCAGCCTCATGACGTCGCCTGCATAGCTTGGCTGCTGCGCCTGATCGATGCCGGATGTTGGCCACGTCGCGCTGCAGGTTAGCGAGCTGGCGCCGACGCCGCGGAGGTGATGACGGAGAACCCCTACCGGCGAGCGCGCGACATTCGCGTCGTCGGCTTCGTGACGGCCGGCGCGATCGCGATGAGGCTTGGCATCGAGAAGACCGCCATGGTCCGGGTTCGCGCCGGCATCGGCCATGCGCTCGTCGAGGCGATGGACGAGGACCATTGCGGCCTGCCGGAAGAGGAGCTGGGACCGCTCGCGGCCAAGCTCCTTGAGATCCCCGCGGAGCTGATCCGTGCCGCGCTGGACCTGGAGTTGCCCGACGGCACAGTCTAACCGGGACCGCCCGGCTGCCTTCGGACGGACGGGATTTCAAGCCAACCGAACGGAAGGACCGGCGAACCGGGATCACTAGGGAAGCGAGACCTCGATCGCGATCCGGCAATGGTCGCTCGGGCCCCATTCCTTCGGTTCGTTGAGAGCGCGCGCCGACAGGGCATCGGCGAGACCTTGCGAGGCGAAAACGTAATCGAGCTGGCGATCCGCCATCGCCGGAGGCCGCCCCGGCAATCGCCAGGTGGGGACATTCCGGCTTTCCTTCGGCAACGCCGCCGGCCATGGATCGGCCTGCCTGCCGTTGGGGAACTCCGGCCCGATGCAGGGAAGGCCCATCGCCGACATGCGGTCGAACACGGTCCGATAGCGCGCGGCCCAGTACGGACTGCCGTCCGCGCTGTAGCCGCGCATCAGGTTCAGGTCGCCCGCGGCGACAATCCGGTGTCCACGCTGCCGCCCCACGAATGCCGCCAGATCCGAGATAAGCCGATGAGACGAAGCATCCGAGTAAATCCAGCTCCCCTCGCCCGGGAGAGGGTTTTCCAGTTCCGCGTATAGGGACACCGCCATGAAAGGCGCGCCGGAGCGCGGCGTCACCCGCGCCGCCGTGAGCGTGCCGGGCGAGGAGACCGCGATTTCGCCGGACGCGGCCCGGCCGATGGGTTTCGCCGCCAACCATTCGACGCTCACGCGGTTCGAAGCCAGGGCAATCGCGGTGCGCCACTTTGCCCCGCCGCCCCGTTCCGAGGCCGACCAGGGTGCCGAGTCGATTTCGAGCTTTTCTGCGATATCGTCGGGTGGACGGCAAGCTTCCTGAAGAAGCGCGAGGTCGAATTCCGTGTCCAGCAGGTATCGCCATGACTCCTGCTTGTGAGCCATGTTCCAGCAGACGATGTTCAGGGCACTTCCGTCCATGAGGGCTCCGGGATCGGTTGCACCCTATAGCGCCACAAACGAGGCGGCGGGCTTGCCGGTGCCCCGATAGCCCCGCTTCGGCATGGCCCAGGAAGACTCGACGCCGTTCGTTTACCCGAGGATGTACCGTCGATCGAGGAGTTCCTCGCCGGCCTGCGATCGGCCTGGAAGGAAGTCAAGGTGCGGCAGACGGAAAAACCGGTCGCGAAGCCGAAACGCCGCCGCCGGCGCCGAGCCCACCCCGAGCCGTCAATAGTTTTCCCTGAGGAACTTCCTGGCCTTGACCAGGCCCGTAGCCGCCGCCATCCCGATCCAGGATCTGGCGCCGTCCCGGTCCATCGCGGTGCCCCAACCCTTGTACAACATGACTCCGACAACAAGTTGAGCCACATTGTAGCCTGACCGGGCAGACCGGAGGAACAGTGCGAATGCCTTGTCGCGGTCCGCGATGCCATGGCCGTGAGGATTGTAGTACGTGTATCCCAAATTATATATCGCAACTGGCCGATTCGATCTGGCCGCCTTCTCAAGCCAGTATCTTGCAGCTCTTGTGTCTCTCTTGTTCTTCAAATAATCGAGACCCAACACTTCTTGCGCCATGGCAGAACCGTTTCTTGCCGCCTTGAGCCGCCAGGCCCTGGCCGTTACTCCGCTGTTGATATATTCGTCCGTGCTGAGCTGAAACTGAGCCGCGATGTCACCTCGCAGTCCCTTTGCGGTGGTCCGCTGAATGGCCCTCGCCAGACAATCTCTGGCGCTCTCCGGGATGGAACAGACCACACCGATCCTTTCCTCGCCTGCGGCCAGTCGTCGCGCAAGTTCTCCCTTGATTCCGCTGAGCAAATTGTCGTTAGACAAGTATACCACCATGACGACTTCGCCCCTCGCATCCAGGACGGGCGCGCCGCTCAAGCCCAAGAGTTCGCTTTCCGGAGGTCCCCTACGGTTCACCGCAAACTGATAGGAAAAGCTGTCTTCATAAGCGATTTCCGTCGTCTACCGGAGAACCGTGAAGGAACCGTGCGGATAGCCCACGACATAGAGGTCCTCTGCCTTGTCCTTGTCGAAAGACCCGGAAATGCGCAGATGGTGGCGCACGGGCTTGTCCGTCTCGAACACCGCCAGGTCGTAGGTCGTCGATATGGCGACAAGCCGGTGAAACCGTGGAGAGTCCTTATTGCCCTCTTGCAACAGGGTTATCGGTCCACTCTTTGCCTTGAGAAGGCCCACTCCAATCACATGGGCGTTGGTCACGAAGCGATTGCGCTTCGGGGCCTCGATGGCGAACGCGCTTCCTGTTCCGGTCGAGTTGTAGACCTCCCATACGGCCGCGTGGACGGCGGGCGACCCGGGCCGGAGCCGCGTGGGATCCGACCCCGCGCCCCCCTCACGGGCAAGCGCCCAGGCAGCCTCTGCGCCGAGATACCCGGTGGCCGGCTTCCCCGCGGAGGCCTGCCACTTGGCGACGGCCGCGCGGGTGCGCCGCCCGAACACCCCGTCCGCCGGCCCCGGATCGAACCCGAGCAGCCCGAGCCCGGTCTGGATGGCCCGGCGATACTCGCCGAAAAGACCGATCGCCCGCTCCACCTGCGCGGGCGTGGGCGCGTGTGCCACCTGCACCGCCGGCTGGCCGGCTGGAGCGGGGTCGGCGAACGTGCCCGACAGCAGAACGACGCCCGCCAGCAACGCCGCGGAGGTCAAGGCTGTTCGCATGGTCTTTGTCCTCTCGGTGTCGATCGGCGCGTTGATCTTGCGCCGACCGGCACGGTAATGCACTCATCCCACATCATACAAAGGACCGAGTAGGAGGGGTCGCTACCGAGTCCCTCGTCCATTTGTTGAACGGCGCGGTGCTCGCGCCTGAGCGCCTCCAGCGATCCCGGCGGATCTGCGCCTCCTTCCGGTTCAGCGGATGACGGTTCCCCGTTTCCGGTCTCCGGAGGAACGCGTGTCGGCGTCCGGCCGGTGGAGGATCGCTATGCGGATGAACGGGGGAGCGGACCGGCACGAGTTCCGTTCGACGGGCTGCGGGGTTTGTGTATGCGAGGCGCGGAAACGCGAATAACCTTGGATCGAAGCGAGGAATCGGATGGGCTGACCCAATGGTCGGACAATCGTTCGGAACCACCACGGTCTTGTTGGCCCGCGTCTTCGGGAGGCAATCGCCCCTGATCGACCGTCAGAACGCCGCGTTCACGCCGACCAGGAAAACGTTCGACCGGGCGGAGGCGTCGCTGACCGTACGGTCGGGGATCGCGTTGCCGTCCGCGTCCCTGACGCTGCCGCCGCTCAGGAAGTTCAGCGGCGCGAAGCCGTGCACGCGGACGTATTCGGCGAAGAGTTTCACGCTGGGCCGGACGAACCAGGCGGCGCCCACGACGAACTGGTCCTGCTTCTCCCAGGGCGAGCCGTCGGGTCCGGCCACGAATCGGCTGAACTCGACGGAGAGGTCGAACGGGCCGCGGTCGGAGGCGAGCCGGTACTTGGCGCCGATATCGAAGCTCGTCACCTTGCTGGCCTTGAACCGGGGCATGCCCGGATTGAAGGTTCCCGGCCACACGTCGATCGTTCGGGCGAACTCTCCCTTGAGCGTCAGATCGTCGAGGACGAGCCTCCCGTACACGTCATAGGCCGGGTTGTTGTCGCGGCACGCCATGAAATGCGCGATGGGGAAGTCCTGGCAATAGGCGGAGCCGTGCAGGTAGGAACCGCCCACCAGCAACGTCCCGCCCCGGCCCAACGGGAAGCTGTAGTTCGCATCCAGCGCGAAGTTGTTCAGCCTGCTCGGGACGTTGGTGTCCTCGATCGGAGCGTTCGCGGCGCGGTACTGGCTGCCGCCCTGGATGGCCATCGCCGTCAGGTTCAAGTTCTCGCCCGCATAGCCCACGGTCGCCCCGTTGGCGAGCCCGCCGAATGCGTGCCAGACGGTCGAGGCGGTGAACGGATTGACGGTGTCGGTCAGCCCGAACGGAACCGCCATCTTGCCCAGGCTGGCGAAGATCGGCGCGCGGGCCAGGTCGCCGAACAGGACATAGGCGCGCCGGACCTGAACCTGGTTGCGCTCCAGATCGGTATTGGTGCCCTCCCCGAAACTCTGCTCCGGATCGAACAGCATGGCCGCGTGGCCGACGATCCAGTTGCCGAGCAGCGCGGTGAAACCGAGCTGCGCCGAATGGATGTTCGCCCCGACCGGGCAGGGCGCGCGCCAGCGCTGCCTGAAATGCGGCGTCGTCGGCGGGCAACCGGGCACGGAGGTATCCGCCCTGGTCGAAGAGCGCTTCGCCCTTCCTGAGGATTTTCCTCCCGCGATCGTTCGTCGTGACGATCCGCCCGTAACCGTCGAGATGGACGATTCCGGCACCGCCCGTCTCCAGTAGCCCGGTGAGGGACGCTCCCAGCGCCCCGGCGTCGCCGAGCGCCTGCCGGACGATCACATAGTGGCGAAAATGCGGCAGCAGAGCCCGGATGAACGCTGTCTGCGCGAACGACCAGCCTTCCCCGTCGACCGGATCGCCCGAGAGCCAGGCGATGCGCGTTCCGCCCGGTCCATCCATGCGCACATGGACGCTGTTCTGGAACCCGCTATTCGGCAAACACTCATTATACGTCGCCGACGTCTTCAATTCTTCTTCGGTATACAGGCTGGTGATGTGAACCACCTCGCTGTCGGGCAGGCGAAACAGCCGCGGAATCTTTTCATCCTGCGGGTAGTAGATGTCGAAATACTCGCGCTCCAGGGCGTAGTGGCGTTCGCCTCGTGTATAGAGCCGCGCCAGGTAGATTTCCGCTTCGTCCTGGGATTGCCCGCGCGCGAAGGACAGTATGTTGCCCTTGGTCCGGCACGCGTCGTCGATGAGGGCGGAGCAGGCCGGCCAGTGGGCGTCGTCGAGCACGGCCGCGTGCAGCGACGCCAGGACGCGGTCGAATACGTCGCCCCGACTCATGCCGTATCCGTGAACGCGGCGTTGCGGACTGTATGTTGCAGAGTTTTCCTCAATGCATCCTGTCCGGCGATGAGTGTCTCCGCGTTCCCCGGATGCCCGGCGACGATGCGTGCCCAACCTCACGGGAGTAGCCGGTCGATCTCGATCAACGTAGCCGGCGAATCTCAGGCGAAGTCGCCGCCCGGACGGCTATGCGCCGTCCCCCTTTGCTCAAGGCATTCCCCGCGCCTGCCGTTCCTGCGTCGGCGTCGGCCAGGGCTTACCCGTCGTCTTTCCGCCCGCCGAACGCGCCCACCAGGCGACCCGGGTCTTGCGCACGGCCGCCGACGACCTCGAACACGCCGCCGCCACACGCCGCGAAGCTCAAACCAGCCGCCGTCGCCAGAGCGGCAATCACACGCCGTCGCATTCTTGACCTCCAGTTCCCAATCCGTAACAGCCATTCTCAGTGTCCCGAACAGCCGTTCCGAGACTTCCCGAACCGCGGAGCGCGGACCTTTCCGGAACGTTCTCCATAGTCGGGATCGCCCGAGTTCCGAGGCGACAATAGGCGGGTGACTCCCTCTTTTCCCCATCAATCCTGATGGGGTCGCACGCGAACGGACATCACATCGAACCCTTGCGCCGATCATCAACCCAGAGACGGCCGGTGATTGAAGGGACTGCTCTTTCGCGCCGCCTCCCAGACTTTCAGCCATGCGAATGAAGGGGATGGAGAGCGTCGTTCTCCACACACACTCACCGGACCCCGCTCGATAAGGCGGGCAATCCGGCGCGGCATCAGTCCCGCGCTAGATCGAGAAATCGATCACCGACAGCGCCAGCCGTACCAAGTCCACCTGCTGCGAAACACCGAGCTTGGTGAAAATGTGCCGCACATGCCACCGGACGGTAGTTTCGCCGCTCCCGGTGGCGGCGGCGATGTCGCAGACGGTCTTCGCCGCCAACGACGACGGCGACGAGCTCGGGCGCCGGCGCCTGAAGCTCAGGCTCGGCTACGGCTTCGGGGCGTTCGGCGACCGCTTCACCTCGAGGCCGGAGGCCGGGTTCGGGATGTCGGACACGGGGCGGGACTACGGCCTGGTGTGGCGGCTGGTGCGCGACCGGCGGCGCGGCGACCTCGGCTCGCTCGAGTTCGCGCTGGATGCGCGGCGGCGCGAGAGCGCAAACGACAATGTAGAGCCGGAGCACGGCATCGGGTTCCCTATGCGATGGAGCTCGTCCGGCAGGGCTTTGCACCCAACATACTGGTATCCGGAACAGGCCGACACCGTTTGGCTGCTTCCGTTGTCCACAAAATGACGGGCGGCTGATGCAAGGCTGGCGGAGGCGGTGCGAAGTTCCGGCCCACCGGCGGGCGGAGCTTTGTCCTGCTGCGAGACGCCGGAGACGGATCGCGGCGCGTCTCGCTCGGCCCGGTCACCTCGATGGGCATCGCCGAGGCGCGCCGGGAATGTCACGCGCGAAAGGCGGAGCCGGACGGCGCGCCCCTGTTCCGCGACTTCGTCGCGGGCGAATGGAAGGAGGCGCGTTTCGACCGGTGCAAGCCGGCGACCAGGAAGAGCTACGCCTCGTTGCTGGACGGCCGCCTGTTGCCCGCCTTCGGGGCGCAGCCGCTCGACCGCATATCGCCGGCACATGTCAGGCGCTGGTTCGACGATTTCAGCCGGACCGCTCCGGGGAACGCCAATCACGGCCTTGGCCTCCTGCGCCGGATGATGGACTTCGCCGTCGCCCGCGGCCTCGTCGAATCAAACCCGGCGCGCGGCGTGAAGCCGACCCGCGGCCATATCCGTTGCCATGCGTTCGCGCCCTCGCCGTGGTGTGGCTGTTTGCCGGATTGCGCAGCGACGAGATTCTCCGCCTCCGGATGGGCTGCGTGCGCTGGCAGGCGACACCCGATGCGCCAGAAGCCAAGCCGGTATGCCTGCTCGACGTCCCCACCCACAAGACCGGCAGTGACTTCACAAAGCCCATCGACCCGGCGGAGCATTCCGACGCCCCTGCCGGCCCGCCAGCACGACCGCCAGCGCGGCAGGGGCGATCAGCGTTCTCCTAGGCCTCTCCCAAATCAACGATCCATCGCGCGCCACATCGCGTCCTCGACCGGCTTACGCCACCCGCGGCCCATATTGTGGCCGACGTTCCCAACTTCGACGAATGTTGCGTCGAGGCCGAGCTTGCGGGCCTTCTCGGCGTAGTTGCGGGCGAGGAACAGGGGCGTATTGCGGTCGTTCTGCCCGGTCAGCGCGAGAATGCGGGCGGATTTCGGGGCGTCGGCGAGGAAGTCGTGGGGCGAGAGCGCGTGCGGCAGCGGGTTGCGGTCGTGGTGGAACCGCCAGCCCGGGATGTCGCAGGGGCAGGCGAGCAGGACGACGGCGTCGACCAGGGGGGCGTGGCGCCCGAGGATCACGCCCGCGTTGACGGCGCCCATCGAGTGTCCGACGAGGACGAGCCGTTTGGCGCGGTAATGCCGTTTGAGGTTGGCGATGGCGGCGGCGATCGAATCGATCTTTTCGGCCCGGTAGCGATACCAGCGGTGGGTGTCGCGGGTTGCGGTGCCGGACGAGGTTCGGCCCTGGATGGTATAGCCGGGCTGCGCCATGGCGATGCCGACGGCGTCGAACCGGTTGGCGGCGATTCGCGCGGCCGGGGCCATGTAGTCGGCGGTCCCGCCGCGCGAGAGCGCGCCGTGGAGGATGACGACGAGGGTCTCGGTGTTCCCGCCGCGCGGCATGAGGGTCATGATCTGGAGGCAATGGTCGGTGCCGCTGACGCTGGTCAGGTGGTCGGGCTCGGGGCAGGTCTCCGCGGCGGCCTCCCCCGCCAGCATGGCCGCCAGCGCGGCGAGTGCGACATATCGGATCATGGTGTGTCTTCCGTTGTGGTGAGGTGGGGGTTTTGCGGGGTCACGGGGGGCATATGGGCAACCCCGCCATCTCGGCCAGGCATTTCCGGTATTGGGGGCCGCTCCCGGAGCAGGCTACGTCACGCGGTCTGCAGGCGGGGCGGCTGGGTTGCCGGCGTTGGCGTTCGGCGGCCCGGCGGCGTTGTTCGGCGATGGACCGGAGGGTTTCGGTCATCGAGTCCATGAGCCGGTTCTGGTTTCGGCTGCGCCGGACGTAGTCCTCGATCTCGCGGTCGTGCTCCTCCATTTCTCGCTGCAACTCCCGCTCACTGCGTTCGTAACCGGCTTGGCGCTCGCGTTCGGCCCTTCGGTTGATGGGGGCGAAGTTTGCGCGCAGGCGCTGGTGCTGTTTGCTGAGCTTGAGCGGCGGGCGACGGAGGCAGGAGACCTCGCCGTTCTTGCCCTCGATCGCGACGACATCGCCGAGCTCGGGGGACCGGCATTCCCACCATTGGACCCGGCCGGTGAATTCCGCTGTGGCACCTCCGCCGGGTCCGACGTACCACGAGCACGGGTATTTGGCGTGGGGCCGGGACCTGCAACTGCCCTCGTCGCGCCAGAGCACGTCGATGCCGGTATCGTTACACCTGTTGCCCCATAGGTGGTAGTCGAAGGTCGTGCGGTTGGCATCGAGGCAGGCGCCGCCGATGTTCGCCGGAGTTCCGGCTCCCCGGGCTAGCTCGAAGGTGCCGTTCTTCCATTCGCCGGTCTCGATCCTGCCGTCGCGGTGGTAATAGGTGCCGGCTTTGATCTTGCCGTTGACGAAACTGCCTTTGAAGCGGGTGCCGTCGAGGAAGGTGTAGACGCCCTGGCCGGTCTGCTCGCCGTTCTCCCATTCGCCGTCGTAGCTGCTGCCGTCGGACCATTTCATGATGCCGCGCCCGTGACGGGTGCTGACCGACCATTCGCCGGTGTAGGTGCTGCCGTTGGCCCATCTGAAGGTGCCGTGGCCGTGGAATTTTCCGTTGAAGAATTCGCCCTCGTAGCGTTTTCCGTTGGGCCATGTCACGACACCGCGACCGTCCGGCTTGCCGTTGCGGGTCTCGCCTTCGTAGACGGCCCCGGTCTTGTAGGTCTTCACCTGGTCGGTGAGGGTTTGTGCGTTCGCGCCCGCCGGGCCGGAGACGGCCAGCGCGAGCCCGGCGGCTGCGATGATGAGTCTCATTCTGGGATCTCCGTTCTGTGTTCGGTACTCGGTACGCGCGCTCAGTCGATGCGGACGAGCCGTTGCATGGCGACCTTGAGCATCGGCTTTTCGTGGTTGGAGGGTCACATGTGGCCGTAGACGCGGTCGCCCCTGAGGATGACCGCGGCTTCCGGGTTCTTGCGGTCCAGGGGCTGCCGCTCCCCCATGCCCCTGGAGGAGATCAGCGAACCGTCCAGCGCGAATTTCCCCATCAGATAGCTCGCGACCGCCGCCGACCGCCGCCGCGACAGGACGTCGTTGTATTCTAGCGGTCCCCTGGCATCGGTGTGGCCGACGATCTCGATGGCCTGACCCTTGAGAGCCTTGCTCGTCAGCGCGCGGCCCAGCACGTTCAGCGTGAGCATGGACTCGTTGTCGAGCCTCGCGGAATCGAATGCGAAGGCGACCTTCAGATCGATCGACGGCACCGACTTCTTCCCGCCGGTCACCGTGAGGCCCCTGTCTCCGGCAAGGCTGCGCGTTCGCGCGAACCCCGTTGTATCGGCGGGCGGGTGCCCCATTCTTGTCCCCTCGTGGCTGCCGGCCCGGCCCCGCGCCGATCGTCGAAACCGTCCGATGGCCGCTGGAGCCGACCGTTGTCGCACTCGATTGTTAACCGCAAGCCCGCCGGATTGACCATCAATCCTGATGGGCGATCCGAAGAGAATTCACTCCGTCGCGGGTCTCATGCGAGCGCGACCTCGCCGTCGCCGCCGACGGCCTCGACGTTCTGCGACGCCGAGGGCCGGGTGCGCCTCGCAGCGTCGTCGTCCGCGACCGTGACCGCCGCCGAGGCCGGCTCGCCCACTGTGTACTGCGCCCGGGGCGCGACCCACATCGTCACCTCGCTCGCGAGGAAGGGGCCCAGCGCCGGGAACGAGCGCGACCAGACATCGGGATCGATCGGCGTCGCCTTGCCGGCCTCGTCGTCGACCAGCGAACCGAGCAAAACGTAAATCTCGGTGTCGTTGACCGGGCAATAGAGCACCCGACGGTTGTCCGACCACGCTTCGATCATCACGGTGCCCGAGACAGCGTCCTCGGCGATTTCGTCCGGCGTACGGGGGATGGTGACCCGGACGCCGCCGTCGCGCTGCCAGATCTGGTGCTTGAGCAGGTCGAGAGGGGCGCGCAGCGTCGATCCCGTCCCGTCGGCCAGCACGACCAGATCCGCCTCCTTCAGGGTCCCGTCGTCGGTCGTGACGGCTCCGTCGGGAGAGACCTCCGCGATACGCGACCCCAGCGCGATTTCCGCACCGGCCTCGGCCGCGCAGCGGGCGATCAGGCCAACGATGTGACGGCGGTCGATCCGGTAAGGGCTTCGCTCGGTCTTGCGGGTCAGCACGACATTGCCGTCCCCGTCGAGCGAATCGCGCCGGTCGATCCGTGCGCCGCCCGCGATCACCTCGTCGGCGATCCCGAGCGTCCTGAAGATCAGGTTCATGTTGGGCTGAACGGCGATACCGTAGCCTTCGGCGTCGATGGCGTCGCGTCGCTCGTGCACGCGCACCGACCATCCGCGCCCGGCAAGCGTCGTCGCCGCGACGAGGCCGCCGAACCCCCCGCCGACGATTTCCGCCTGACCCGGCCGCAAGCCGCCCGTCCTTTCCTAATCCCGTTGCCGAACCGCGCCACGACCCGTGCCCCAAGGTCCTCCACCGCAGCCTCGACAGGCGGCCTGCAAGGCCGTTGTCCGGCCGGTCAAACCGGTTCCCGTCCCGACAGACTGCGTGTCTACAGATCGCGAAGCGCCTCGTCTTGGGATATCTCCGCGTCCCACCCGTAGGCCTCTGCGACGGCGGCGTCGAGCGCCGCGTGCACATCGGCAAGCCATTGCGGGCGGGCATGGTAGGGATTCGTCAGCGCCCGCACGCGCCGCCAGTCGAGGCCGGCAAACAGCGCCTCGAACTGCGCATGGCTCAGCGACATCACCCCATCGCGGATCGCCGGCCACACGAAGCCCTGTTCCTCCAGATCGGCGACATCAAGTCGGACGAGAGGTGCCTGCACATCCCGTCCGGCAGAGGCGGTACCGAGAGGATGGCCCCGCTGCCCGACGGGGTCATCCAATACCCGACGCCCCCGCACAGATCCGGACGTGCCCGCTAAGGCAACCGGACCGCCCGGCCGCTTTGTGCGGAGCTTTATGCCGCCGCCGTTGACAGCTCGATCATTGGTCGCGCCCTATTGTGTTTCGGCGTATGGCGTGAGGCGGAAATACTGTTCGATGCGGGTTGCGGCGTGGGTGGCTTGGTCGCTGGTGCCTTTCACGTCTGCCTCGACGTGAAACAGGATAGCGGCGACCAGGGTTCGGTCTGGGATGTGACCTACTGGGTTGCCTGAGTCCTCGAGGGCTTTCCGGAGGCGCTCGATGGCGATCTTGATGTTTGGATGGAATTGGTCGCTCATGTTCCCAGTGTCGCCCCCTTGGTTGGTGTCGGAAGGAACAGTAGCGACCGCGCCCGAACGGTCTAGCAACCCTGAATGGAGCGGGTGCCGCGACCGCTCACTCTCCGCTCTCTCCCTTTCCGGAGGGGTTTAAGCGCCCCGGGGAACTCAAGGCAATATCAGGCCGCGGCGCGACCGGAAAGACCGTAGTGGCTGGCGTGAAGGAACGGGCGATCACCCTCGACCGCGACCGGACGATCGATGCCAGACGCGAAGAAGAGCTCGACCCCATGGTCGCCGGAGCGCGAAGGACGATGGCCGAGACCATGCGAGACGGGCCGGCGTGAAGGCTTCGCCATCGGCGATGCACATTGTACCGCTACGCGCCGATCGCCAGCCTCTCGGCACTGACGATCGCGGGCTTTCACGCACCCGCCGACAGTCGGGATTTTCGGCGATGGAGAACGAGCAACCGAGGGTGGGATGATACCGGCGCTCATTTCAGGGACGCACATTGCGGAGGCCATTCAGCGCATCCTTCGGGACGGAATACCGCCGCAAAGACGGAGCCGGGGCTACTGCCTGGTGGCGGAAGGCGCGCACTTGCCTCCGAAATACGTGATCGCGTTGGCCCATCAGGCCGCCACCGGCGAGTTTCTGAGTTCGAACCGCTTTAACGGGGGCGCGGAGTCCAACGACTATCTCGAGCGCCGGGGCTTCCGCGTCGTCGAATGCGGCTGCGGAGGCACCGTTCGCGACGGCGGCGTGACGCCTGGAACAGGTGCCGCGAAGCGAAGCGGGCGCCGGGTTGGGGGTAAACGGCATTCGGAACGATGTCGCGAATGCAAGCGCCGCGTTCGCCAATTGCTGGAGCGCATCTACGGAACCTGCCTGTCCAACCACGCCCTTGGGTGGCCAACCAGCCCCGGCGCCTACGATGGGACCTCGATCGGCCACGCCTTACGGAGCGTGGCGTCGGCGCTCCAGTCGTCCCGGGGCTTCGGCGTCGCGGAATTCGTACGCAGAGACGCGCTGGCCCCGTGCGACTTTTGGGTGCCGAATCCCGGCTTCCTCGTGGAGTTCGACGAGAGCCAGCACTTCACCAGCCCGAGGAAGCTCGCGCTCCAGGCGTATGCGGGCCAGCAGTCTCTACTGGGATTCTCCGCCCAGCGCTGGATGTCGTTGTGCGAACGGCACGACGCAAGAGACAACGATCCCCCGTACCGAGACGAACAACGCGCATGGTACGACGCCTTGCGGGACCTCGTCCCGTCCACCAGGGGCCTGCTGCCGACGGTGAGGCTGTATGCCCGGGATGCCGTCTGGTGCTCGCTCGATCCGGACAACCGGGACGACCGCGACCGGTTCCAGGGCCTGATCGGTCTTGCTGCGACTCCGGTCCGTCGACCGGCGGTGGGGATCGGTCCCGCCGCCGGCCCGTCGAAATCCACTCTGCGCGTTGCCATGGTGTTTCCGACGACCGACCGACATTCCTCGAACGGAGTGCCGCCGGCGGGAACCCGGGCCCGGCAGCCGGACGTGCCGGCCGCGGATGCTTTCGCCGAAGAGGCCGTTGACTTCGTGCTCTTCCCCGAAGGCTATATCGGCGCGTCCGACAAACCGAGGGCCGGGTCGCTCAGGAAGCTCGCTTCCGAGCTTCGCGCACCGCTCCTGGTCGGCGCGGTCGACGAGCACGTCGACAGCACCGGTCGCGCCTGGCAGGTGCTTCTTCGCTTCGATCCCGACGGCGGCAGCCCGTCCCGGCTCTACGTGAAACACTCCACCGCCGACGCGGTTGCCTTCGAGCGGCCGGACTGGGATGCGCGCAAGATGCTGCCCACATTCGAGCTGAGCGGCGTGAGCGCCGGCGCGACGATCTGCCACGACTCCTATCTTGGCCTGCTTGCCCGCCATCTCGCCAAGGGCGGCGCACGCATCTGGATCAATCCGAGCTTCGACAATGTCCGCGACCTCAAGTGGTCGTCGGTTCTTCGGCTGCGCGCCGTAGAGAATCGCGTCTTCGCACTCTGTACGCTGCACAGCCACCCGAACGGGACGAGAACCCATCCCTTCGGGTTTTCTCCCGATGGCAACGAACTCCCGGCCAGACAGGCGGGTTCCGATATCCTCCGGCCGCTGTCCGAATGCACGGAAGCCGGAAACATCTACATGGTCGACCTTGACATGAACGCCGCCGCCCGGCCCCTCGACTGGTCGAACCTTCCTCTTGCCAACAAGCCGAAACGTGCCAGGAACGGGCAGGCCTTGAGACCCGTCCGCGTTTCGCTGAGAGGCGGACTGCCGGCGGTTCTCGGGCGTTCGGGATGGAAAGCCATCCGTTCCGGCTGCGGTATCGAGACGGACATTGGCCTCGTATACGCGGAAGTGGTGCCGAACGAGCTGATGCTGGACGCCGCCGCATGCTTTGGCGTAATCGATCGCGCGAAGCGGATGAACGCCATCCCCATCGTCTGGAACCACTGGGAGCGGCTTCCCACCGGATCGGACCGCCTGGCGATGCTCATGATGGGCCGCGCGATCGAGTGCTGCGCACCGATCCTGATTTCCGACAGGGACGGCATCCGGGAACTCGTGGAACTGTCGAACAGGAGCAAGATCCCCGCTCGGAGACTCGTTGAGCCGTCAGGAGACGCTATCGTCGACGCCGGATATGCGTGGGGTCTGGACAGCGCATTCAAAATGGTCGCCCGGCGGCTTCCGGCGAGCATGGCGGAAACCGCATTGGACCGCTACCGCAGCCTCGGATAATAAGCCGGAAAGAAACCGCGCAGCCGAACCGCCCTACAGGCTTAGGTCCATCTCGATACGCTTTCCGCGTGACGGCGGTGCGGGCTCCCGAGTCCTTTTGCGAGACTGTTGTCCGGCGCCCGACGTTGACCCAATTGGATCAAGAAATATCCACAACTTACCGTGCCGATCGGCGTCCAATCTACGCGCCGATCAACATGAAGGGTTCGAGGCTGGCTTATGACGCTCCCATCTCAAGCACGCGCCCCAAACCGACCACGAGGGCGAGCGCCAGGGTCATGGTGGCCGAGAGCGAGCGGAAGGAATGGACCTGTACCTCCTCAACCTCCAGGCATACCGACGAATCGGATACCAACGGGCTGAGCGGGCTGTCGGTGATGGCCAGAACCGGGATGTTCCCGGCATTCGCGGTCTTCACCAGTTCGACGACATCCGGCGAGTAGGTCCGGAAACTGATGGCGACCAACGCGTCTCCGGCGCGGATACTGCGGGTCTGCTGGAAGAACATGCCGCCCGCCCCGTCCAGCAGGACGTTGCGCTTGCCCATCTGCGACATGGCGTAGGCCAGGTAGGCGGCCACCGGAAACGAGCGGCGCTGCGCCGCCAAATGTACCGTATCGGCTCCCACCAGGATTTCGACGGCTCGCTCGAAGCGATCACGGTCGACATTCTCGACAAGGTGGTGGAGCGCCGCGATGCTGCCTTCCGCGTATGCACTCAACAGGGGAACAGCAGCCCCGTGGTCGTTCGTCACCTCCGCATCGTCGATCGAACGGATGCGTTCCTTGTAGTCTGGCGTGCCGTCGATCAAACGCTGGCGGAACACCTTCTGCATTTCACTGAAACCGGAGAAATCGAAGGCCTTGGCGAAGCGAATCAGGCTCGACGGCTGTACCGCGAGGCGCTCGGCAATAGCGGCCACGGTTTCCAGCGCCATGTCGTTGGGGTTTTCCACGGCGAAGGCGGCGATCCGCTGAAGCTGCCGGCTCAGTTGGGTGTGGCGGTGGACGATGCGCCTGTACAGCTCGTCGTATGTGATGTCTTCGTTCATCGCATGCACCCCGATTCCGGACTCCCTCACTACTGGCTGGCGGTGATCCCTCCGTCGACGTAAAGCGTTTGCCCCGTGATGAAGTCCGATGCGGGCGCGCAGAAGAACTGGGCCGGGCCCACCACGTCCTTGGGATCGGCGATGCGCCCGAGCGGGATGCGTTCCAGCAAACCCTGGCGGAAGGCGGGGTTCTCCATCACGTGACGGATCATCTCGGTATAAACGAAGGTCGGCGCCACCCCGTTCACGGTGACGCCTTCCGGCGCGAGTTCCATGGCGTGTTGCTTGATCAGCATGGCCATGCCGCCCTTGGTCGAGCAATAGGCCGAGTAGCCGCGCGCCCTCAGGCCGAGCTGGGCGCGGACCGAGAGCAGATGCACCTGCTTTCCGCCGTTGCCGAATTCGATCTGGCGCCGCGCCGCGGCCTGGCCCAGGAACATCGCCGACTTGAGATTGACCCGGTAGACCTCGTCATAGGCTTCCTCGCTCACTTCCAGAATCGGCTCTTCGCGATGGATGCCGACGCAGTTCATCAGGATGTCGAAGCGTCCGAAGCGGTCGCAAACCGCGTCCACGGATCGGCGGATGCTGTCGACCGACTCGGCGTCCAGGGTGATTCCCGCGGCCTCGTAGCCGGCCTCGCGCAGGCTGTGCGCGAGTCGTTCCGCCTTCTGCGCGTTGCGGCCGCTCACCACGATCCGTGCGCCGCCGCCCGCAAGGCCCCAGGCGATGGCTTCGCCGAGGCCGCCGTATCCCCCCGGCAGGTAAGCCACCTTGCCATCCAGGCGGAACAGACCGCCGAGTTCCGTCTTGAAGTCGATCACAGGAGTGATGGATTCCACGTCTCCCTCCGTCCTCAATCCAGATGGAGCCCGCCGTTGATATCGATGATCTCCCCGGTGATGAAGCCGGAAAGCGGTGACACCAGGAACTCGATCGCATGCGCCACTTCCTCGGCGGCGCAAAAGCGGCCCACGGGAATGTCGCTTAGCAGCTTCCGCCGCTGGGCGTCGCTCAGCTGTTCGGTGACCATGGGGGTCTCGATATAGGCCGGCGCGATGCCGTTGACGGTGACCCCGTCGCTTGCCGCCTCGCGCGCGAGCGAGAAGGTCAGCGCCGCCAGGCCGCCCTTGGACGCCGCATAGGCGGTACCCGCGGTCAACCCTCCGGTCTTGGCCGCCAGGGAACAGATGTTGACGATGCGGCCCCAGCGTCGCGCCTTCATGCCGGGCAAACACCGGCGCGCCATGTAGAAGGCGCCGTCCAGGTTGATGCCCATGATGCGGCGCCATTCCCCGGGCGTCGTTCCCGCCGCCTTTTCGTTGGACAGCACGCCGGCGTTGTTGACGAGCACGTCGACGTCGCCGATCTCGGCCGAGGCGACGGCGTCCGCGTCGCTGACGTCGAGCGGCAGCGCCCGGGCGTCGCCGCCGATCCCCGCCGCCACGGCCGCGAGCCCTCCGGAATCGATATCGACGAGAACCACGCACAAGCCCTGGTCGGCGAGCCTTTGCGCGGTGGCCGCGCCCAGCACCCCGGCCGCTCCCGTCACCAGAGCCGTCCTGCCGCGGAGTTGCGTCATTCTGTGTTCCGCCCTTGATACCTCAACATGACGCCAGATCGCCGAGATAGGCGCGCACCTCGTCCTTCTCAAGCAGGGCCTCGAAGCCGGGTGCGTGGCTCACTCGTCCATCCCGCACGAAGATGAACCGGTCGCAGGTCTCGCGCAGGATTTGCACGTGAAAGGCCTCGTTGGGGTGGATGCAAAGGAACACCAGCCGTCCCTCGCCGCGCAGCCGGGCGAAGAAGTCCAGCATGAATCCGATATAGCCGTCCTGCGTGTTGAACTGGGGTTCATCGAACAGGTGGATCATCGGATAGTCCGACACCGGTTTCTGCAACAGGAAGTCCGGCCGGGTCCGCTTGAACCGGCGCACCTGGTAGGACTGGTGATAATGGATCGCCAGCCGGTCCCGCTGGCGGTACTTGACGGAATGGATGTCCTGCCCGCAGCAGATGACATGTCCGGAGGTGGGGCGGTTGCTGCCGGTGATCAGCTCGAACAGTGTCGTCTTGCCCGATCCGTTCGGACCCATGACGCCGACGATCTGCGGCTCGTGGATCGCGAAATCCGCCTCCAGGCGAAAGGTCTCCCGCCGGCGCAGGAGACCGCGGGCGTAGACCTTGGTGAGGGCCCGGACTTGCAGCAAGGGAAGGGTTGGCGGCGTGGCGGGCGTCATCGGCTTCAGACCCCCAGCAACCCGATCCGCATGCGGTCGTGCTCGCGCAGCGCCGCCGCGGGCCCGGCATGCGCGACGCGGCCGTGATCCATCACATAGACCCTGTCCGCCACCGAGAGGGCGGCGAGTGCGTTCTGCTCGACCACGAGAACCGCGACCCCTTCCTCCTTCAGCCGCAGAACGGTCTTGAGCACGTCCTGCACGATCTTGGGCGCCAAGCCCTGGGACGGCTCGTCGAGCAGCACGAGGCCCGGCGCCCCGAGCAGGGCCCGCGAGATCGCGACCATCTGCATCTCGCCGCCCGACAGGTTCTCGGAGTCCCGCTCCATGAGGTATTCGAGCGCCGAGAAGATCTCGAACACCTCTTTCTCGGTCCAGGCCCGGAAGCGCGTTCGTTTCTTCGCCAAAGCAAGATTCGTCCTGACCTTGAGGGTGGGGAAGATGCGCCGGTCGTCGGGTACCCAGCCAATGCCGGCCCGGACGATGTCGTGGGTCTGGGCGCGGGTGATGTCGCGGCCGTCGAACCGGATGGCGCCGCTGCGCGGCGGCGTGAGGCCCAGGATGGAGCGGAGGGTCGTGGTCTTGCCGGCGCCCGTGGGTCCGAGCAAGGCGACCACCTCGCCGGCGGCGACCTCGATCGAGGTTCCGAACAACGCCTGGGTTTCGCCGTAGAAGGTCTGGATGTCCTGTACCTGCAGCATCATTGCAAGGCACCCAGATTGGACGCCTGGACCCATTTGTTGGCACGCAGCTCGTCGGGCGAACCCTCGGCGACGACCTGCCCCCAGTGAATCACCGAGATTCGGTCGGCCAAGCCGAACAGGAACTTCATGTCGTGCTCGATGATGACGATGGTATAGCGGTCCCGGAGGTCGTCGATCAGGGACGAGAGCCGGGCGGTGCCGTCCGCCCCCAGCCCCTGGGTCGGCTCGTCGAGGAACAGGAGACGCGGCTCGCCGGCGAGCGCCACGCCGATCTCCAGCGCCCGGCGCTCGCCATAGGGCAGGTTGCCGGCGGGCTGGCGCTCGCGCCCGGCGAGGCCGACCCGGGAAAGGAGATCGGCGGCGCGGTCCATCTGTTCCGGGGAGCCGGCGACATCGAAGACCGGACTCAGGCCGCGGGCCCGCACCCCGGGCAGGGCGACCAGGACATTCTCGATCGCGCTGAACTCGTCGAACAGGCTCATGATCTGGAAGGATCGCGAGATGCCGAGCCTCGCGATCCTGCGCGGCGGCAGACCGGTGATGTCTTGCCCCTCGAACAGCACCCGGCCGCGATCCGGCCTGTATTGTCCGGTCAGCACGTTGAAGCAGGTCGACTTGCCCGCGCCGTTGGGGCCCATGATACCGCTCAGCCGCCCCTGTTCGAAGGCGAGCGAAATGTCCTCGAGCACGACCTGGTCGCCGAACCGCTTGTGCAGATGGATCGCTTCGAACAGGGCCATCAGCTTCTCAGCAGTGTCGCCACCTTGACGGTCCGGGATGCAGTCTCCTCGCCGCGCCGTCGGGCCACCCGGGCGCGCCAGGACTGCCAGGCGCCCGCGATGCCCTCCGGCTTGAACAGCATCACGGCCATGAACATCAGCCCGTACCAGAGCAGCCAGGTCTCGGTGAGCGCGCCCAGCAGATCGCGCGCCATGAAGAACACGATGGCCCCGATCACCGGGCCCCAGAAGCTCACGAAGCCGCCGCCGACCAGGGTCATCATGACGACGAACCCCGAGGCGTGCAGGCTCATCACATCGGGATAGGCGCTCTCCTGGGCGATGGCGAACAGCCCGCCCGCGAGACCGGCGATGGCGCCCGACAGGGTGAATACGAGCCACTTGTAGAACCACACATTGTAGCCGACGAAGCCGGCCCGCATCTCGTTCATGCGGATCGCCTGCAAGGCCTTGCCGAAGGGGGAGTTCACCAGGCGCCAGAGCACCAGCACCACCACCGCAAACACCGCCAGGACGAAATAGAACAGCGCCACGTTGCCCGAGAGGTCCAGATCCACCGGGCCGAGCCCTACCGTGCTCCGCTTGATGTTCAGAAGCCCGTCCTCGCCGCCGGTCAATGCGTGCCACTTGATGGCGATGAACCAGAATACCTGGCCGAAGGCGATGGTCATCAGCGCGAAGTAGATGCCGCGCCGGTGCGACAGGAAGCAGGCGACCATGGCGGCCGCCAGCCCGCCCAGCAGGGCGCCTGCCAGCATGCCGCCCCAGACGCTTTCGATGACGTTGAACTGGAAGAGGCCGTAGGCGTAGGCGCCGACCCCGAAATAGGCGCCGTGGCCGAAGGACGGCAGACCGGTGTAGCCGAGCAGCAGGTTGTAGCCGAGCGCGTAGATCATCCAGATGACGATCTCCACACCCAGATAGTGATACAGCCCCACCGGTTCGGCCCAGACCGGGAAGGTAACCAGCAGCCCAAACAGGACCAGCATCGGGCGGGTGACGACCGGCGTGCGCCGGGCAAAGTTTCCGATCGTCTCCGGTGTCGGGCGGGTTCCGCTCACGCTACCTCTCCAACGCGCTTTTCTTGCCGAACAGCCCCCGCGTGCGGAGCGCGATGACGGCGATCAGCAGCAGGTACATCGACATCAGCGACCACTCCGAGGCGTAGGCCCCGGTCAGACCCACGCTCAACCCCACCAGCACGCCGGCGAGGACAGCGCCCCAAAAGCTGCCGATCCCGCCCAGGACGATGATCAGGAATGCAGGGATCACCGCATCGATTCCGACATGCGGGCGGAGCCCCCAGATCGGCGTCAGCACGATGCCCGCGACGGCGGACAGCGCGGCGCCGAGGCCGAACACGAAGAGCCGGAGCCTGGACAGGTTGATGCCGAGCGCGCGGACCATCTCGCTGTCATGCGCACCGGCCTTCACGATCGAGCCGTAGGGCGTCTTTTCCAGGAACAGCCACACGGCGAAGATCACCGCCAGGCCGAAGAAGGCGGCGAAGAAGCGGTAGTTGGAATAGATCATGCCGCCGGCCATGAAGGCGCCGCTGATCGTCTCCGGCACCTGCAGCAGTTGCTCGGCCGAGCCCCATCCCAGGCGAATGCTCTCCTCGATCACCAGGGCCGCGCCGTAGGTCAGCAACAGCCCGTACTCCGCCTTTTTGCCGTAGGTGCGGCGCATGCAGAGTTCGAGCGCCATGCCGACGGCGAACACGATCAGCGGGGCAACGGCAATGCCGACCGCATAGCGCAGCCCCAGCGGCAGTCCCGTGTACCAGACGCCCGCCGCTCCGAACCAGCTCGGATCGGGATCGATCGCGGACATGGCGATATAGGCGCCCAGCGCGAACAGCGAGCCGTGCGCCAGGTTGATCAGCTCCATGACGCCCACGATCAGCATGAACCCGAGCGCGATCAGCGCGAACAGGATGCCGAGCGTGAGCCCGTTCACGAGGTGGGGCAGCAGATGGAGGAGCTGGTCCATCATGATTCCATCCGGGCCGCGCGAAACGCGCCCGCGAGCCCGTATCTTGCGACAAAAGCGGCAAGCGGATGAACCGGAGATGACTCGTACGCGGCCCCGCCGTCCCGGCAGCCGTCCTGTCCCGGAGGGCAGGAACGGCTAGCCAGGCGAGGGCCGCAGATCAGGGTTCGTAGACCGGGGTCTTGGCGAGGGGCTCCAGCTTGCAGGTCGCCTCGGCACCCTTGTCGGCAACATCTTCGGGACCGGCTTGGCTCAGGACCTTGAACATGTCGTCCCGGTCCGCCGACGCCGTGTTGGCGGTCGCCAGATAAATCGTCTGCTGCATCTGGTGGGTCTTCGGATTCATCCAGGCGTCGTGATGCTGCATCCGGTCCTTGGCGGAGACCTTGAGCGACTCGAGCTGGCCGATCACCGCGTGGTTGTTGGTGGTGCCGGCCTTCTCGATGGCGCTCAGCAGCGACTTCGTCGCCATGTAGCCGTTATAGAAGACATTGCCCGGCACCTTCATGGCGTTCTCGGGATAGGCCGCCTGGTAGCGCGCGACGAACTCCTTCACTCCCGGCAGATCGAGCTTGTAGTACCAGGTGGTGCCGAATACCCCGAACAGGTTCTTCTTCGGCAACCCGTAGACGTCGGGCCAGTCCTGCTGGTTGTTGATCCAGGCGAACTTGTCGCCCATGCCGAGCTGCGCCACCTGCTGACGCATCGCCTTCTGGTCGTCCCCGCCCACCGCGGCGGCCACCACGTTCGGTTTGTTCTGCTGAATCTTGAGCAGCGCGGAGGCGAAGTCGCGGGTGCCCTGGGGGATCAGGATCTCGTCGATGATCTTGCCGCCATTGGCCTCGACCAGCCTGCGCGTCGCCTTGGAGGTATTGTGGCCCCAGACATAGTCGTTGGTCAGCAGGAGCCAGTTCTTGCCGTAGGCCTGGATGGCGTTCTTGACCGCGGCCTGGGCGAAGTTGTTGCCGTTTCCGTCCCACACGAATTTGACGCGATGGCAATTCTTGCCCGACTCGGTGGGTGAGCTGGAATTGGTGTTCAGGTAGACGACGCCGTATTTCTGGGCCACCTGCGAGATGGCGTTGGCGACGCCCGAGCTGACGGCGCCGATCAGGAAGCCGACCTTCTCGCGGGCGATCAGCCGCTCGGCGACCCGCGATCCCGTCGCCGGGTTGGTCTCCGTGTCGATGTGGACCCATTTGATCTCGCGGCCCAGCACGCCGCCCTTGGCGTTGAACTCCTTGATCGCCATCAGCATGCCGCGGCGGTCCGACGCCCCGCTATTGGCGTACTGGCCGCTGGCGTCCGAGGTAAAGCCGATGACGAGGGGCTTCTCGGCCGCCAGCGCCGAGGCCGCGGACAGCAGACCGACCGTGGCGAGCGCGGCAAGACCTCCAGCCGCGACTTTCCCGGCTCTCGTTCGTGTTCTGTACATTTTCATTCCCTCCATGCGGTTCGTTGACCCTTTCCGTCGGTCGTCGCCGGCTTCGCGAATTGACCCCTCGCCGGTCCTTTCTTGGGCGCTTACGCGCCGGATGTGACGTCGATCCGGTTAAGAGCCGCCCGCGCCGCAACCAGAGCGCCGACAAGCCCGTCGCCATGGCCCGCGTTGATGGCCTGCACCAAGGCGTCGTGCACCGCCGGACCCATCGGACCCGCAAGCGGTATCTCCATCGCCATGCGGTTGTAGTAGCGGAGGTCCTTGGCGGCGTTCGCCAGGCTGAACTTCATGCCCTCGAAGCTGCTCTCCTCCAGGATCGCCGGCACGATCATCTGGAAGATTCCGCTATTGCCGCCGCCCGCGCTGATCACCTCGTAGAACTTGCCGAGATCAACTCCCGTGGCGGCGCAGGCGCAGAGCGCCTCGGCGATCAGCGCGGCCTGCCCCATGGTGATCAGGTTGTTGATCAGCTTCGTGCGGGTACCGGCGCCCACGGGGCCCATGTGGAAGATGTTCTCGCAAAAGGTGTCGAGGACCGGGTGAACCGCATCGAACGCGCCGGGCTCGGCGCCCACGAAAGCATTCAGCCTGCCGGCCTCCGCCTCGATGGGCGTGCGGGCCAGCGGCGCGTCGGCCATGCCGATGCCGCGGGCCGCGCAATCGGCGGCGACACGGGCCACGAGTCCCGGCTCGCCGGTCGAGCAGTCGATCAGGTACTTGTTCTCGGCGAGCCCCGAGAGCAGTCCATCCGCGCCATAGACGACATCCTCGACCTCGGGCGCACCGGTGACGCAAAGGATGGTCATGTCGGAACGTTCGGCGACCTCGCGCGGCGAGAACGCCTCTTCCGCACCTTTCTCGATCAGGCTGTCGACCCGGCTGCGGTTGCGATGCGCCAGGGCGACGACGGAGAACCCCTTTTCCAGCAGGTTCTTCGCCATGCCATGGCCCATCATGCCAACGCCGATGAAACCGATGGTTTGCTGCATAGTTCCTCTCCCGTCGGATCGCCGTTCGGGATGAAGTGGAACCAGTGTTTCCTGTTTCCATCATCGCGAACGTCCATTCCATGTCAAGAATAAATATTCTATATTACTTACAACTAGAATATTTGTGCTATTCTGGGCCGGTCCCGCCCATCCGCCGCACCCACCAGAGAAGGCGCGTTCCGGGGCGATGACAAGCCGATAGTGCCGTCCCCCTTGGTGGTAGTGTGAGACGCTGGAGGTGGCGATGAGCGAAGAAATGCAGGCTGCCGGGCTTTGGTGAATCGGGCTGGACATCGCCATCCGGCTCTACCCCAGCGACCCGCGGACGCCGCCGCGTAATGCCTTCTCTGGACGTCATTTCGATCGGACGGTCTTGTGTCGACCTGTATGGCGCCCAGGTGGGTGGCCGCCTCGAAGACATGCGAACATTCCGCAAATACATCGGCGGCTCCCCCACCAACACGGCCGCCGGAGCGGCACGGCTCGGCCTGAGATCGGCCGTCATCACGCGGGTTGGAGACGAGCACATGGGCCGCTTCATCCGCGAGCGATTGCGGGCCGAAGGGGTCGATGTCCGCGGCGTGATCACCGATCCCGATCGCCTGACGGCCCTGGTTCTGCTTGGCATCCGCGATCGCGAGCGTTTCCCGCTGATCTTCTATCGCGAGAACTGCGCGGACATGGCGCTCTCGCCGGACGATATCGAACCGGAGCTGATCGCCGAGACCCGCTGCGTGCTCGCCTCGGGCACCCACCTGTCGCATCCACGGACCCAGGCCGCGATCCTGCGAGCGCTCGATCTGGCCCAGGCCTCGGAGGTGAAGACCGTCCTCGATATCGACTACCGCCCGAATCTCTGGGGGTTGTCGGGGCACGGGGACGGCGAGAACCGTTTCATCGAATCGGAATCGGTGACCGCGAGGCTGCAAGCGGTGCTCGGTCGCTTCGACGCGATCGTCGGCACCGAAGAGGAGTTCCATATCGCGGGCGGCGCGGCCGACACGATCGGGGCTCTGGTCAAGGTGCGCGAAGCCACCGGCGCGACGCTGGTGTGCAAGCGCGGCGCGGCGGGAGCCGCCGCATTTGCCGGTCCAATTCCGGCGAGTCTCGACGAAGGGATCAGCGGCGAGGCGTTCGACGTCGAGGTCTTCAATGTTCTCGGTGCCGGGGACGGTTTCATGGCGGGCCTGCTCAAGGGCTGGCTGTCCGGCGAAGACTGGCCGGAGACCCTGCGCATCGCCAACGCGTGCGGCGCGCTCGCGGTCTCCCGTCACGGCTGTACCCCGTCCTATCCGAGCGCCGCCGAATTGCGGCACTTTCTCGACCACGGCCCGGAGACGCCGGTGGTACGGCACGATACACAACTCGAAAGGATCCACTGGGCGACCAACCGCGCCAGGTCATGGCCCGACCTGCGCGTGTTCGCTTTCGATCACCGGGTCCAGCTCGAAGAGATTGCTGCGCGCTCCGGATGCGAACCGGATCGCATCGCCATCTTCAAGAGACTGTGTCTAGACGCGGCGCTGCGCGTCGCCGACCGGCACGACGGCTACGGCGTCCTGTGCGACGGCGGTCTCGGGCGCGATGCGCTTTACGCCGCGGCAGGAAGCGGATTGTGGATCGGGCGACCCGTCGAAAAGCCCGGAACCAGGCCGCTGGAGGTCGAGATCGGCGACGATTTCGGCTCGGCGCTGGCGGATTGGCCCGCCGAACACGTAGTGAAGGCCCTGTGCTTCTACCGGCCCGACGATCCGGACGAGCTCCGCGCCGCCCAGGAAACCACGGTCAAGCGGCTGGCCGAAGCCGCGCGTGCGAACGACCTCGACTTCCTGCTGGAGGTCGTGCCGTCGAAATTTGGTCCCGTCGACGCGACCACCATGGCCGAGATCCTCGAGCGGTTCTACGCAATCGGCGTATTTCCCGATTGGTGGAAACTGGAGCCGATGGTCTCCAATGCGGCGTGGAGGAATGTTTGCGAGACTATTGCGGCTAACGATCCTCACTGCCGGGGCGTGCTCGTTCTTGGCCTCGATTCGTCCCTGGACGACCTGCGGGCGAGCTTCGAGATCGCCGCCAGACACGACTTGGTGAAGGGGTTCGCGGTCGGGCGCACCATATTCGCAGAGGTCGCTCGGGACTGGATGTCCGGCGATATTTCCGACGAGCAGGCCAAATCGAGGATGACTGGAAATTTCGCCGGGCTCTGCGAGGCTTGGGACGCAGCGCGGGTGACAAGGGGACCGCGGTGATTTACCCGCGTGGTCTATCGACCATGTCCAAATTTGCGCGGGGGATGCGTAGCAATGCGCATTCCTACCGAAACTAAAGGGAGCGCCGTGAAACCGGCGTCCCTATCGCGACCTTCAGAACGAGCGCGTGACGCCCAGGAGCGCTCCGTGGTTGCGGTACTCGTAGAGCTCGATGTTGGACTCGGTCCGCTCGAAGGAGCGCAGGCGAAAAACCGATCCTCGCTGACGGCGAAGGCGGTGCCGGTAGCGGCGTCCGAGGAAATCTGCCACACTGTCAGGTGCGCGGAGCGCGGGTCGTACACCCAGCCCGCCGAAGCGGTCGACGCGAAGAGCAAAAGGCAAAGCATTGCGATCGCGGATTTCATGGACTGACCTCCCTGAGATTCCCACAGCTGCGGGAATAGTCGGCCTACTGTCCACTGTCAGCCGATAGCGCACCCCGTCGACATCGACGATGTCCGCGTCGATCACCCGGACCTCGCCGTCGGGCAGCGGGGTTTCGGTCATCGCCGGCGGGCAGCGGGGTTTCGGTCATCGCCGGCGGGCAGCGGGGTTTCGATCATCGCCGGCGGGTCTTCCCCACCTCCGCCGCCGCAAGCGGCCAGAGCGGCAAACGACGCCACGGCGGCGGATACCGCAAGTATCTTCATTCGTCCTCGTCTCGAAGCAGGTTTCGGGATTGAAGCGACGGGCGATGCTCCACGTGTTCGACAGCTGGCGCAAGATTCATCGGGTGTTGTCAACGCCCGGTCAAGCAGCTGACGGATTGGGTCGCCGGGGCCCGCGGCGTCGCCGCTCTCCGTATGAGACGGACTTTCGTCGAGCCGTCATACCCTGGTGCGGACCGGGCAAGGTATGCGCTCGCCGCCTTCACGCCGATCGAAGGGCTGGGCCATTGGGGTCATTTGACCGCTCCGGGCTCCGATCGGCCAAACTCCGGGGTATCGAAAGCGGGCCGCGCCGGGGTCGGGACGCGGCTCTCCGAGTGACGCGGAGCGCGCGCGATCTGCGGCGCGAGGTCCTGCAATTCGATGAAGGTGTCGGCCTGGCGGCGCAGCTCGTCCGCGACCATCGGGGGTGACGATCGCAGCGTCGAGACCACACTGACCCGAACCGCCTCGCGCTGGACCGCCTCCACCAGACGGCGGAAATCGCCGTCGCCTGAGAACAGGACGGCGTGGTCGATCTTGCTCGCGATCGCCATCATGTCGACCGCGATTTCCACATCCATATTGCCTTTGATCGTTCGCCGCCCCATGGCGTCGGTGAATTCCTTGGTGGGCTTGGTGACGAGCGCGTAGCCATTGTAGTCGAGCCAGTCGACGAGCGGACGGACCGGCGAGTATTCCCGATCCTCCACCAGGGCGGTGTAGTAGAACGCCCGCGCCAGCCGCCCATGGGCGGAAAAAAGATCCAGAAGGCTCTTGTAGTCGATGTCGAAGCCCAGCGCGCGCGTCGCCAAAAACAGGTTCGCACCGTCGATGAAGATGGCGATGCGCTCCCGCGGATGAAAATTCATGGTCTCCAACGATCCTCTATCTGCGGCGTGGTACCAGGAGGCGTCGCTCCCGTCATCGGTCCTGTCGGAATTCTCCAGAGCGGCAAACGAGCCGTCTTGGATCGCCCGACCGCCTGCGTCGGCGGGACGGTATATTAGAAAACATTATGGTTAGGTCTATAACAATAATATTCCAAAGGATCTCCGGGTGAGTTCGCCTCGCTCCGGCTTCGGCATCGAATTCGTGTTACGGAAAGATGCCGTGGCGCACGAAAGGGGGCGGGGGTTCAGGGCGGACGTGAACAGCCGATCCGCTCCAGGAGCGCTACGAGCCCAAGCACGCACGAGACGCCGCGACAGCCGTCAACCTCAATACGAACTCCGCCTCGGCACACCAATATTCGAGTACGGCAATATCTCATGGCGAACCGAAAGGCGGCACTGGCAAGGTTCGTTCGGCCCGCCCATGAACCACACGCGCTGGAAGGGGCCGAGGCACGACCCATGTTGGAGGGCGCTTCGGACGTGCCGTCCCGGAACACGGCCGGGATGGGCGGCGGCCTATTCCGGGTCATCCGGAAGCGGTCGAACCGCGCCGATGATCTTGGCCCCCCGTTCGACTTCGATCTCGCCGTAGGAGATTGTCTCGGCGGCGATCCGTCCCGACGCCCGCAATTCCAGGAGCTCGCGGACGGTCAGGGATCCTTCCACGGTGCCGCCGATGTCGGCCGTCTCGACATCGGCACCGCCCCGGAAGACGCCGCCCTCGGCAACTGAGAGCAGGCGGCAACTCGAGATATCGGCCTCGACGACTCCCTCGACAACGAGCCTCTCGCACGATCCGATCCGGCCGCTGTACGAGATGCCGCGCGGGATCGTCAGCGTCTTGCCCTCGCTGTCCGCTCCCGGAAGGAGCCTGACGGGAGCCTGGGCCGGCCGCGCGGTCGCCGGGCGCGCCGGCCGGGACCGCACCTCGCCGCCGGGATCCGGCGCCGCGTCCGGCGGCAGCGTGTCAGCCGGCATCCGGCACGCCCAATTCCGGCCGCGCCGGTGTTGGCATTCGGTTCCCGGCCGGCCGGGGCTCGCGTTGGATCCGGGGCGCGAGGTCCTGGAGATCGATGAACGTGTCGGCCTGGCGGCGCAACTCGTCGGCCACCATCGGCGGCGAGGTGCGCAGCGTCGAGGCCACGCTGACCCGAACTGCCTCGCGCTGGACCGCCTCGACCAGCCGGCGGAAATCGCCGTCGCCCGAGAACAGGACGACGTGGTCGATCCTGCGCGCCATCGCCATCATGTCGACGGCGATTTCCACATCCATATTGCCCTTGATCGTTCGCCGACCCATGGCGTCGGTGAATTCCTTCGCGCGCTTGGTCACCAGCGTGTAGCCGTTGTAGTCGAGCCAGTCGATCAACGGACGGATCGAGGAGTACTCCTCTTCCTCCATCAGCGCGGTGTAGTAGAACGCGCACACCAGCCGCCCCTGCGACCCGAAGAGCTCCAGGAGTTTCCTGTAGTCGACTTCGAAACCGAGCGAGCGCGCCGACCGATGGACGTTCGCACCGTCGATGAAGATGGCAATGCTCTCGTCGGGACGAAAATTCATGGGTCTCGAAACACCCATTCGCAATCCTTCCGGAGGTATCCGTCACGGAGAGCTTCGGTAGAGCCCGGTCAGCGTCGATGAGACCGTGCCGCTTGGAGACAACCCGGTCAGTCCAGCAGCACCCGCGCCGCCTCGCGGTTGTCGGCGATCGAAACTATCTTGTCGAAGCCGCTGATGATGAAGGCCTCCCGGATATTGGCGGAGAGCCCGTACAAGACCAGCTTGCCGCGTTGCGTGGCAAGTTTCTTGCTCACGAGAAGAACGGCACGGAGTCCGGCGCTGGAAATGTAGTCCGTACTCTCCATGCCCAGGATCAGCGCGCGATCCGTCTCGCGAATGGCGTGCTCGATCGTCTCCTGATGCGCCGGCGCCGTCGCGCCGTCGAGGCGCCCCGCCACGGTCGCGATCACGACATCGCCGTCGCGCGAGATTGTCAGGTCCATGATCTATCTTTTCTCCTCGTTCGACAGGGCCATGACGATCACGTCCCGCGTGGCGTTCGGTGCGCGACCGTACGGCGAAGCGCGGCCGCCGTGACCATCAATCGTGATGGGTGCCCCGCAAGAAATTCACGGGGTTGCCGGGTACGGTGGTTCGGGAAACCGGGCGGTTACAGGCAACGGCGGTGCGGTGCGGCGAAGAGACCGTTCGTGCGTTGAACAGGGTGGCGCGGCGGACCCACCCTGCCTGTTCGCTACCATGCGCTCATGTGGCTATCTAGCCGATGCTGTCTGACCGGTGGGAACGCTGTCGATGGCAAACGCGCCCGGGGTCCGTGGTCCGGTCAACCGGTGCCATCCGGTCTCGCTCGGCCCTGGACCGGTTCCGGACGCCGCTCTCCGCCGATCGAAATCGGAGCGCTTCGCGTTCGAATTTGCCGACCATCGACAAGACAAGCTCCCCCGGTACGCCCAGTATCTCGGCAACGACGATCATCGGCAGCGGCTGGGCGACCGCGGCCATGAGGTCGACCCCGCCGGGATCGTCGAGAGCGTCGAGCAGAGAGACCGGGACAGCGCGGATGCACGCTTCCAGAGCATTGACCGCGCGCAATGTGAAGGCCTTGTTCACCAGCGCGCGAAGCCGCCTGTGGTCGGGCGGGTCGAGCAACAGCCGCGTGTACTCCCGCCGCCGCCTCGTGGGCGAGCACCGACCGCATTGCCTCGCCTATCGACTTGATTCTCATTCCCTCCTCGGCGCTCGCGGCGAACGATCCTGCGCACTGGTCCCGACAATCGCCTCCGCCGCCGTCCGGCCCGGAGAGGCGCCGACCGGCTCTCTCAGGACCCGCTTCCGAAATGTCCGGCCAGCGATCCCAGCGACCGCACCAGCTGCACCAGCTGGCCGAGCCGGCTGAGACCGTGCTTTTCGAAGATCTGCCTGATGTGCCTGCGGATGGTGTTCTCGCTGCGTCCGGTCGCCGCGGCGACCTCGCGCACGGTCTTGTCCTCGGCCAGCAGCGCGGCCACCCGGCTCTCGGCCGGGGACAGGTCGAGCGCCGCCTCGACCAGCGTGCGATCGACCGGGAGTTGACTGTACGGGTCGACCACCAGCACGAGCGCCGCGACATCCCAGGACGGGACATCGCCGTCGCGACTGCCGAGCGGGGTGACGTGCAGCACGGGGCGCGACAAACCCAGCGGGCCGGTCACCACCATGGAGCCGCCGGCGCCCTGGCCGCCTGAACGCGGCAACGCCCGTGCGAGCAAACTCTGGAGCTTGTCGTTGTCCGCCGGTTCCAGGGCGCACAGGAAGCCGTCCTGGTCCGCAAGCCTGTTCTGGCGCTTGAGAAAGTCGCGGGCACGGTCGTTCGCCGCCACGATCCGCCCCCGCCGGTTCAGCTGGATCACGCCGGTGGCGCCGTAGTCGAGCAAGGCCGCGAACGAGGCTTTCAGGCCGCTGACCTCGGCCAGTACCTGCCGGGTGCGCACATATTGGCGCAGATGCGGCAGCAGGCGCTCGATTGTATCGATCCGGTCGAACGACCAGCTCTCCCCGTCGACGGGATCGGCAAACGACCAGACGATGCGCGATCCCCTCCCACCGCCTATCCGCACGCTCAGGCAGTTCTGCGTGTCCGAGAGCGGCAGCGCCTCGTTGTACGCCGCGGAAGTCCTCTTCTCCTCTTCCGTGTAGAGGTCGGACACATGGACCGGCCGGTTTTCGGGCAGGGTCCTGAGGCGCGGCACACGCTCGTCTTGCGGGTAGTACTCCTCGAAATACCTGCGCTCGAGCTCCTCGTTGCGCTCGCCGCGGTAGCAGAGCCGGGCGAGATAGATGGTGACATCGTCGTGCGACGTGCCGCTGCCGTAGACCAGCATATTGCCCTTGATCCCGCAGGCCTCGTCGATCAGGGTGGAGGCTTCGGGCCAGCGGGCATCGTCGAACGCCGCTTCGTGCAAGGCCGCCAGGACGCGGTCGAATGCGTCGCCCCGACTCATGCTGGCCGCCCCGGCAGGGCGGCGGAGACAGGCGCAAGGCAACCATCCCCGGTCTCGCGCCCCGCCCCGTTCCAGCGCCCGGGCCGGTCCCCGGCCGAAGCCCCCGACCCAAGCACCGCCAGTCCGTCCAATTCTCGCTCGACCGCTCTGAACACCCTGTTCCGACCCTCCCCGACCACGGAGAGCGCGCGTTGCCGCCGCCCCGTCCACCGCGGTGATCGCCCGAGTTCTCGATTTACCGTAAGAGACTGGGTTTTATTTGCGGCCATCAATGATGATGGAAGCCCACCCAATAAGTTCGATTGGGGCTCCGCTTCCCGCCGCGGCCCGGACCGCCACTTGCGACCATGGGCGGCCGCGTCTTCCGCTCCGGAGCGGTGCCGGCGGGGTTCGGCTCGCGCTGTCGCCGATGCCGCCGCCCGTCTCGCAGCGCAGCGTAAACCGGGCGTTCGTATACGTCCCCTATACAGCATATCCTGTCTCGGTCAGGTTGCCCCGATACCGCGCAACCTCTCGCCGCGCCGGCGCAGCAACTCCAGTGTCGTCAGGAGCAGAATCGAGATGCAGACGAGAAGAGTGGCAACAGCCAGGATGGTCGGCCGGATCTCTTCCCGGATGCCCGAGAACATCTTCCACGGGATGGTGCGCTGCTCTACCGAACCCACGAACAGAACGACGACGACTTCGTCGAACGAGGTAATGAAGGCGAACAAGGCGCCGGATACGACGCCGGGCAGGATCAATGGTGCGATCACTCTGAAGAAGGTCTGAACGGGGTTGGCGCCGAGGCTGGCGGCGGCCCGGGTCAGCGATCGATCGAACCCGACCAGCGTCGCCGTGACCGTAATCAGGACAAACGGAGTGCCCAGCGCTGCGTGCGCCAGTATGACACCCAGATGCGTCGACGATATGCCGATGCGCGTATAGAAGAAATACATGCCTGTCGCGGAAATGATCAGCGGGACGATCATCGGCGATATCAGCAATGCCATGAATCCGGTCTTGAGTGGCATCTCGGACCGACTCAGCCCCAGCGCCGCCAGCGTACCGAGAACAGTTGCGATAAGCGTCGCGAATACGGCAATCACGAAGCTGTTCTGTACCGCCCTCTGCCATGAATCCTCGGTAAAGAACTCCCGATACCACTTGAAGCTGTAACCCGCTGGATCCAGGGACAGCATTTCCGGGGTAAAAGTGAAATAGGGAAGCTCGTTGAAGCTCAACGGAACGATCACGAATATCGGACCGACCAGAAATACGAATATCGCGGCGCAGATCACGCGATAGACGTAATGCCAAGCCTTCTCGAGTGGCGATGCGTATGGGGGCAATGCCATTGCGCGGACTCAACCCAGCTTCAGGTTGTCGACGCCCACGATCTTGTCGTAGAGCAGATAGAGGGCAAGGACCAGAGCCAGCAGCAGAGCGCCCAACGCGGCTGCTAGACCCCAGTTCAGCGTTTCGCTGACGTGGACGGCAATGAAATTGGAGATGAACGTCCCGGTCCTCCCGCCGACCAGGGCGGGAGTAATGTAGTAACCGATCGAAAGTATGAAGACCATGATGCAGCCGGCCCCTACGCCCGAGACGGTATTGGGCATGTAAACCCGGGCGAACGCGGTGAACGGCGTTGCGCCGAGCGATCGGGCGGCGCGCATGTAGGATGGAGGGATAGTTTTCATCACGGAATAAAGCGGCAGGATCATGAACGGAAGCAGGATATGAACCATTGCGACGAACGTGCCGAACTTATTGTGGATCATCTGAAGGCGGCCCTCCTCCGATACGAGCCCGACGAAGACCAGCAAGTCGTTGAGCACCCCCTCGGTCTGCAACAACGCAATCCAGGCGGTCGTCCGTACCAGCAGGGACGTCCAGAATGGCAGCAGGACAAGGATCATCAGAAGATTGCTGGTGCGCGCCGGCAGGGTGGCCAGCAAATAGGAAACCGGATAGCCTAGCAGCAGGCAGAGCGCGGTTATTAGCGCGCTCATCCACGCCGTGCGCCAGAACAGGGTCAGGTAAATCCGGCGCGGCTCCGACTGTCTGACGATTTGTCCACGATCGTTCAGCCTCAAGTCGGTCGCGGCGAGGAAATAGGCCGCGGTCAACGCATTCGACTCCCGATGGATCAGACGCCAGGTATTCAAGTCGCCCCAGCGTTTGTCGATCCCGATCATCGTGTCCCTGTATTCTGGCCCGCGGATACGCGTCGCCCGCCGGCCCGATTTCCGGAACAGACTGGACATGCCGGGCTTCTCGTAGTTCAGGCGTCGGCCCACGCGGCCGAGCGTCCTGTCCTTGAAAGCCGCCTGTATGTCGAGCACCAGGGCCTTGAAGACCGCCTCGTCCGGTAACTCCGAATGGTCGGGATCCCAGTCCTGGATGGAAACCACGGTTCGCGGAAGAATCGACTCGACGATCCGGTTGTCGACGCCGCGAAACAGCATGTCGCCGATGGGCAGCAGAAAGGCGAGCACGAGAAAGGCGAACAGCGGCGTAACTAGAAACAGCGCGCGCAACCGGCTTCGTACGAGGGCACGCCGAAGGCTCACCTTCAACGGCACGCCGTCGGCGGTTCTCATCACGTCATCGGTTGCCCTGGACATGCCGACGACCCGATCGTCGGGACGCGGGGAGGGGGATACCGGGCGGGAGTCCCGCTTTCATCCCGCCCGGCAACAGCCTGTCTACTTGGCGAGCCAGGCGTTGAAACGCTCGTCGAGTTCGGCCCGATGGTCCGACCACCAGACATAGTCGAAGATCAGGATGGTCTTCGCATTCGCCGGGTTGTTCGGCATGTGCGGCTTCATGTCGATCCCCAGTGTCGCATGCTTTCCGACCAGCGGAATGGAGGAATTCCGCGCCGGACCATAGGAGATGTACTTCGCCTGGTCGGCCAGCCGCTGCGTATCGGTGGCAAAGCGCAGATACTTCTTGACCGCGGCGAGATCCTTGACGCCCTTCGGAACCACCCAGCCGTCCAGATCGAAGGCCTGCCAGTCCCACAGCATCGCGATGGGCTGCTTCTTCTCGACGATGGCGGAAAACAGGCGCCCGTTATAGGCAGATGCGATCACGACCTCGCGGTCCGCGAGCAGCTGCGGCGGCTGCGCCCCCTTGGTCCACCAGACGACCTGGTCCTTGATGGTGTCGAGCTTGGCAAACGCTCGGTTTACGCCTTCCGGGGTGCTTAGGACCTTATAGACGTCCTTGCCGGGAACGCCGTCCGCGATCAGCGCCCATTCGAGGTTTGCGATCGGCTTCTTTTCCAGCGCTCGCTTGCCGGGAAACGTCTTCAGGTCGAACACGTCGGCGATCGTGGACGGCTGTTTGCCCTTGAAAGCATCGGTGCGATAGCCGAACGTGGTGGAATAGACGATCTGCGGGATGAAGCAGTTGGTTCCACCGATGGTCAGGGTCCCGGCCACGAAGTCCTTGGAAGCCGGCGTGCCGTCGGGAGCCGGAGCCAGCCAGGTGTCGGGATCGATCTGTTCGACCAGACCCTCGTCGCAGGCGACGATCGCGTCGGCCGCCACCAGGTCCACGACGTCCCAGATCACCTTGCCGGATTCGACTTGGGCCCGCAGCTTGGCCAGCCCCTCCGCCGAGGAATCGTCGTTGACGATCTTCACATTCGGGTTCGCCGCCATATAGGGGTCGTGGTAGGCCTTCTGTTGACTGGCCGTGTAGGCGCCGCCCCAGGATACGATGGTCAGGTCCACCGCCTGGACACTCCCGGCGGCCAGCGCGACCGCCACCGCCGCCGCGGACGAAGTGAGCATCGTCTTCATCGGATATCTCCTTTGCTTGTTGGTCCTTGACCGGGTATGCCGGCCTCCACACGGTTGACGCATTCCCTCTCGGGCAAGTTGCCCCGATCCCGGCCCTAGCCGGGCGCCGCACTATCCATCGCGTCGAGAGCCCGGCAATCGTCCGCCGCCCAGCCGAGCCGAACCCGCATGCCTTCGCTCAACGCGGTATGCCGATGCGCGTTCGGCACCTTGACGATGAATTCGTCATTTCCGGCGACCGCCAGACGGGCGCGTATGTGATCGCCGAGATAAATCAACTCCTCGACACGACCGCTGACGACGTTCTCTGCCAGCTCACCGGCCGGCTCGATCTCAACACGCTCGGGGCGGAGCGAAAGCGTCGTGTGCGATCCTTCGCCGTCCACGTTGACCTTCAGCGCGCGAACGGTTCCGCCATCGTGGAGCGTGACCTCGCAATAACCGCCGCGTACGGACGAGACCCTGCCCGGCAGGCGATTGTTCTCGCCGATGAACTGCGCCACAAAGCAGTTCTCGGGCTCTTCGTAAAGCGCGCTGGGCGTCGCCAGTTGCTGAATGACGCCGCCGTTGAATACCGCGATCCGGTCGGACATCGTCAGCGCTTCGGACTGATCGTGGGTCACATAGATCACGGTCACTCCGAGATTCTCGTGGATGCGCTTGATCTCGTACTGCATTTCCTCGCGCAGGTTCTTGTCCAGCGCCCCGAGCGGCTCGTCCATCAGCACAAGAACCGGTTCGAACACCAGAGCGCGTGCCACTGCCACGCGCTGCTGCTGCCCCCCCGACAGCTGGGCGGGCCTCCGGCCTCCGAAACCCGGCAATCGCACCATGTCGAGCGCCTGTTCGACCTTGGCCTCGATGTCCGCCTTGGGAAACCTGCGAACCTGCAGGGGAAAGGCGAGGTTCTCGGCCACCGTCATATGAGGGAAAAGCGCGTAGTTCTGAAACACCATGCCAATGCCGCGCCGGTGCGGCGCGACGTGATTGATGGGCTGGCCGTTCAGATAAATCTCGCCATGCGTCGCCGGCTCAAAACCGGCTAGCATCATCAGGCAAGTGGTTTTCCCGGACCCAGACGGCCCGAGCATCGTGAGGAACTCTCCGGCTTCCACGTCCAGATCGAGGTCCTCGATTACGAGAGTTTCGCCGTCATAGCTCTTCTGCACACGGTCGAACCTGACGATCCTTTGCCTTTCCTGAACCATTGGGCAACTCGATCCTCCACTCGCTCGCGGGACAGCAACGGGCTCGCCGGTAGCGAATATCCTGACGCGAATGTCACGGCTCACCCGAATAGTCCTTTAACAAACCTACCAGACAATATTGAACGGCAATAGAAGAAAATACAAATAGGCTCATTCGACCCTCGGAAGCCGGAAGCGGAGCTCCTCTAGCCCGTCGGAGGCAACATCCGCATATACTCGGATGCGGCGTCCCGGAGCCAGTGCAAGCCATAGTCGAAGAAACTGCGAGCGACGGTGATTTCATACACTGGGCCGTCATGGCATCTGTGAAGCAGCACCGGGACCCTGGCGAGCAGGCTGCGGGCGCAAGCTCCTGCCCGGAAACGCCGCGGGTCGAGGTCGAGCGTCATTCCCTTGGCGAGCACATCGCGCGCGCTGGAGCCCGCGAGCGACCAGGTGACGCTGCCGGCTCCCACGACCGCGACCGAGGCGTGGAGATTCGAAAGGCACTTCTCCAGTTCTTTCGCAACCGCGTTCTCGGCTTCGGCCGGAATTTCGATCAGCCAGGCGTCGGGGCCGAGCCACAGAATGGTGCACTCCGCCTCCGACCGGCTGGTGTTGGGTGTCAGCGGCGGTTCCAGCCCGACGGAATCCGCAACCCCGGCGACGAACCCGGGACCGGCCGGGTCGCCGCGCAGTTCGATCCGCCCGCGCGGCGGACAGTCGCGGAGTTCGACGCCGGTCGCCGGCTCAGCCATCGAGGCGCGCCCCTTCGGGATCGTAGAACTTCGGATCGCAGATCTCCGCGCGGACAATGCGGTCGTCGAGCGGCAGATGGACGGTGCCCGGCTTCCGGTCGCGCCCGCCTTTGACCAGCGCCAGCGCGATGGAGCGGCCGAGTGCGGCACTCCAGTAGCTCGACGTGACGTGCCCGATCATGGTCTCGGGCGCGCCCGACGGGGGGTCGGCGAGGATTTGCGCGCCCTCGGGCAGCACCGTCGCGGAATCTTCGGTCCGAAGCCCGACGAGCCGCTTGCGCATCGGATCGCGCATCCCGCCTCGGGCGAGCGAGCGTCGGCCAATGAAGTCCTTCTTGCGGCTCAGGATCCATCCCATTCCCAAGTCGAGAGGGGTCACCGTGCCGTCGGTTTCCTGGCCGACCATGAGATAGCCCTTTTCCGCGCGCAGAACGTGCATGGCTTCCGTGCCGAACGGGGTGACGCCGTGAGACATGAGCGCCGTCCAGAGATCCGTCGCGTCGCTCGCGGACACGACGATTTCGTATGACAATTCGCCCGTATAACTCACACGAAACACCCGCGCCGACAGCCCCGACACGTGCCCGTCGCGCCATGCCATGAACGGGAAGGCATCGGGCGCCAGATCGATGTCGTCGGTCAGCCCGCCGAGAATCTCCCGCGAGTCCGGGCCGGCGAGGGCTACCGTGGCGAACTGCTCGGTGAGCGAGGTGAGGTAAACCCTGAGCTCCGGCCATTCCGTCTGCAGCCATTCTTCCAGCCAGGCGAGCACCCGCGCCGCGTTGCCGGTCGTGGTGGTCATCAGGAAGCGGTCTTGCGACAGGCACGCTGTGACGCCGTCGTCGAAAACCATGCCGTCCTCGCCCAGCATAAGCCCGTATCGGCACCGCCCCGGCTCCAGCCGGTCCCAGGCATTGGTGTAGATCCGGTTCAGGAACTCCCTGGCGTTGGGACCGCAAACCAGAATCTTGCCGAGCGTGCTCGCATCCAGGATGCCGGCCGCGTTGCGAACGGCCAGGCATTCCCGCGCGACCGCCTCCTCCTTCGTCTCACCGTCTCGAGGGTAGTAGAAGGGCCGCTTCCACTGGCCCACATCCTCGAAGACGGCACCGTTCTCCTCATGCCAGCGATGCATCGGCGTCCGGCGCACCGGATCGGCCAGGGGACCGACGTCGCGGCCGGCGATGGCGCCGAAGGCGATCGGCTCGTAGGGCGGGCGGAACATGGTTGTGCCGACTTCCGGGATCGAGAGGCCGAGCGTCTCGGCGAGTATCGCGAGCCCGGGTACGTTCCCGGTCTTGCCCTGGTCGGTGCCCATGCCGAGGGTGGTGTAGCGCTTCAGGTGCTCGACCGACTCGTAGCCCTCGCGTGCCGCGAGCCCGATATCGGCCGAGGTCACGTCGTTCTGGAAATCGACGAAGCGCCTTGTCTCGCCGGCCCGGTTTCGCGCGGGGACCGCCCATAGCGCTCGCCCAGCGGGTCTTACCGGTCCTGGCGCCGCGGGCTCTCCCGCGCCGGCGGAGCGCCCTTCGGCGATGCAGGCCTCCGTGTCGAAAGCACCGTTGGAAGCGCCCGTGCAGCGCACCGGCTGCGGCGAAACGTCGGGCACGAAGCCGCGGAGCGCGTTGTCGTAACGCAATTTTCCTCCCGACTGGGAGAACAGGTGAACCGCCGGGCTCCAGCCGCCCGACATCGCGATCAGATCGCAGGGGAGCGCCCGCACCGGTCCGGCGAGCGACCCGTCGTCGTCGAGACGGGCGACGTGCGCGGCGCGCACCCGGCAGCGTCCGGCGGTATCGACAACCGCGTGGCCTGTCAGCACCTGAAGCCCGGCCTCGCGCGCCGCCACGGCTCGCTCTCCTTCCCCGTCCGGCCGGAGGTCGACTATCGCGGCTATTTCCACGCCATGGCGGTGGAGATCGAGGGCCGCGTCGTAGGCGCCGTCGTTGTCGGTGACGACCACCGCGCGCCTTCCGGGGAGCACGGCGAAGCGGTTGACATAGGCGCGCGCGGCGCCGGCCAGCATCACCCCGGGCCGGTCGTTGTTGGCGAATACCAGCGGCCGCTCCAGCGCGCCCGTCGCCAGCACCACCCGTCCGGCGCGGATGTGCCACAGGCGCTGTCGCGGCAGGTGAGGCGGTGCGCCCGGGCCGAGATGGTCGGTCACCCGTTCGAGCGCGACCAGGAAGTTGTGGTCGTAATACCCGGTGACGGTGGTCCGGGTGAGGACGCGAACGTTGTCCATCGTTTCCAGCTCGGCCGATGTCTCGCCGAGCCGGCCGGCATCGGCCGAGCCCGGCAAACTCCCGCCCAACAGACAGTCCTCATCGGCAAGGATCACCCGCGCGCCGCTCCGCCCCGCCGTCTCGGCCGCGGCAAGCCCGGCAGGCCCGGCCCCGACGACAAGCACGTCGCAATGCGCGTTCATCCGTTCGTAACGGTCGGGGTCGGGGCCGTCCGGCGCGTGCCCCAACCCTGCCATCCGGCGAATCAGCCGTTCGTACACATGCCAGCCGCGATGCGGCCACATGAAGGTCTTGTAATAGAATCCCGCCGGAATCAGCCGGTGCGCGAAGTCGTTGACCGCGGCCAGGTCGACCCCCGGGCCGGGCCAGCAGTTTACGCTGCGGGCGGACAGACCTTCATACAGCTCGACCCGGGTGGCCTTGAGATTGGGCAAGCCTCGTGCGCCGGACCCGACCTGCACGATCGCATTGGGCTCCTCGGTGCCCGCCGACAGGATGCCGCGGGGCCTGTGGTACTTGAAGCTCCGCCCCACCAGATGCACGCCGTTCGCCAGCAGGGCGGAGGCCAGGGTGTCGCCGGCGAACCCTTCGAACCGCCGCCCGTTGAAGAAAAAGCGGAGCGGTCGCGAGCGGTCGATCGAGCCGCCTTCGGGCAGGCGGAAGGGTTGCCCGGTCACGACCCGTCCTCACCCGGAGGCGGATCGCCCATTAGGTAGACCGCGGCGATCTCGTGAGTGAGGGTGTTCCTCTCCACGTTGAACCAGCGCCCGCAGCCGTGGGTATGGCACCAGCGTTCGCGGTGGCTCCCCTTCGGATTGGTCCGCATGAACAGGTAGTCCGCCCATTCGGCATCGTTCAGCGCGTCGGGATCGGGAGGCCGCGCGATATGGGCCTCGCCGCCGCAGGCGAACTCGCTCTCGTCGCGCTCGCCGCACCAGGGGCAGGGGATCAGCAACATGGCCGGCTCAATGCGCCACCGCCGCGGCGCCGTGCTCGTCGATCAGCGCGCCGCTCGCGAAACGCTCCAGCGTGAAGGGTGCGTTAAGCGCGTGCGGCCGGTCCCGGGCGATGGTATGGGCGAATGCCCAGCCAGAGCCCGGCGTCGCCTTGAACCCGCCGGTGCCCCAGCCGCAGTTGATGTAGAGACCGTCCACCGGCGTCTTGCCGACGATGGGACTCGCGTCGGGGCAAACGTCGACGATGCCGCCCCACTGGCGCAGCATGCGGAGCCGCGAGAAGATCGGGAACAGCTCGACCAGCGCACCCATCTGGCCTTCGACGATCTGGAAGCTGCCGCGCTGGGAATAGGAGTTGTAGCCGTCCATCCCGGCGCCGATCACCAGCTCGCCCTTGTCGGACTGGCTTACATAGACGTGGACGGCGTTCGACATCACGACGCTGTGGAGCACCGGCTTGACCGGCTCCGACACCATCGCCTGGAGGGTGTGGCTCTCGATCGGCAGCCGGAAACCCGCCATCGCCGCGAGAACGCTCGAATGGCCGGCTGCAACCAGCCCCACCTTTTTCGCCGCGATCCTGCCTCGTGTCGTCTCCAGGCCCGTCACCCGGCCGCCCGCCACGTCGATCCCGGTCACCTCGCAGTTCTGGACGATGTCGACGCCCCGCGCGTCGGCAGCCCGGGCGAAGCCCCAGGCGACCGCGTCGTGCCTGGCAATGCCGCCCCGCCGCTGCAGCGAGGCTCCGAGGATCGGATAGCGCACCGATGGCGAGGTATTGAGGATCGGCACCTCGGCCTTGACCCCCGCCGGGTCGAGGATCTCCGAATCGATGCCGTTCAGGCGGATCGCCCGGACCCGGCGGGAAAGCTCCTTCAAATCGTGCTCGTTATGGGCGAGGTTCAGCACCCCGCGCTGGCTCAGCATGATGTTGAAGTTGAGCTCGCGGCTGAGACCCTCGTACAGCTTGAGCGACTTCTCATAGAGATGCGCGCTCTCGTCCCACAGATAGTTGGACCGGATGATCGTGGTGTTGCGCCCGGTGTTCCCGCCGCCCAGCCATCCCTTCTCCAGGACGGCGACGTCGCGGATCCCGTGCTCCCTGGCCAGGTAGTAGGCGGTTGCCAGCCCGTGCCCGCCGCCGCCCACGATCACGACGTCGTAGGACGGACGGGGTTCCGGGCTGCGCCACGCCCGCGGCCAGTTCCTGTGATGGCCGAGCGCGTTGCGGGCAAGGCTGAATATCGAATAGCGCGTCACGGTCGTCTCTCTACGTAAAACCGGCTATCGCAACCCCATCGGCAGGGATGGAAGTTACGTTCGCCATCCCTTGTCCGGCGAAAAGACTCGCGCATCCCGGCACGCCGAAACTCTATAGTTTGTTTTCATGCTGTAGTATAATACAAAATGACAAGTTAGAGAACAATGAACTTCCAGCCTGTCCGAACTCCTTCGGATGAAATTTTGGTTTTTCTTACCCATCCAAAATCGGGTATGCAGACACTGGAGCCTGATGCAGCAGGGTGACTGACGTGATGGAGGGATTCGCGATTCAGACCGGTACTCTAGGCATGTTCGAATCTCTTGGGGTTCCAGTGAACGACCGGTCGATGGAATCATGAACCTGCAGGAAACGTCAGCGCCTCAAGCCATCGCCAAGGCGGCAAGCAGCAGTGGCGTGCCCAGCCCGCTCCAGCTCAGCATGGCTCGAGATATCCTGGAATATCTGTGCCGCCGCGGCATGAACGCGGGCAATCACCTGACCGAACAGGAATTGGTGGATGAGTTCCAGGTCTCGCGATCGCCCATCCGCGGAGCACTCTCCTACCTGGCCCGGCTGGGGATCCTCGAGAAGCGCCCGAACCGGGGCTTCTTCGTCAAGCTGGGCGGGCCCGAACTGCATCCCGACAGGCTGGACCTGCCAAGGACGGACGACGAAGAACTGGTGCTTGCGGTTGTCGAGGACTGGTTCGAGAAAAGGGTGCCCCAGTCCTTCTCGGAGGCGGAATTCCGAAGACGCTACAGTCTCGGCAAGATGACCGCTTCCCGCATCCTTTCGAAGCTGTCGGAAGATGGCATCATTTCGCGAAACCGCGGCCATGGCTGGCGTTTCGAGCCTGCTCTCAATACCAAGGGCGCGCGTGACGAGAGCTATGCTTTCCGAATGGCCCTTGAGCCGGCTGCCATTCGCTCTCCGACCTTCGCGCTCGATCGCGCTTCGGCGGAGATGTGTCGTCGTCAGCATGACGCGGCGCTCAAGTCGGAACGGGAAGAGCCCTCGTTCGGCACGCTGGTAGACATCGACGCAGTGTTTCACAGGCTTATTGGGGTTTCGTCACGGAACCGGTACTTCCTGACGGCGATCGAGCGGCAGATTTCCCTGCGACGGACCCTGGAATACGCGACCTGGACGAATGTGAAGGCCCGCGTTCTCAAGTCCTGCGCCGAACACATGACAATGCTGGACGTCCTCGAACGTGACGAGCGGGAGCAGGCCGCCGAGATGATGCGGCTCCATCTCGCCGGGTCTCTTGAGCTCACGACATGGCGCGAGCTGGAGGACGCCGACTGACGCCCCGGCTGGCTCGGAAGTTGTCCGTGGTGCCAGCTCGGATTCCGGCGTTCGGCGCCCATGGGATTAACCCGCATTTCCCAAGCGACCGCTTTGCCCGATGCCTGATTGGCGCGATTCTGCTATAAGAATCACTGGCTTGAGGGTGTCGGAGGGCGGCTCGGATGCCGTATCCGGAGGGTGAATCGGATCATGGGCCACTCCGGCCCCTTTTCGACCGCTGCCCGAAACTGGAGTTCCACGGATCGCGGGTGACCTCCGACGCGGGGTTGCTCGCTTATCGCGAACTGGACGACGCGCTCGGGCCGACCGCTCTGGCGGGCGGCGTGCTCGCGGATAGCCGCACGCGCAGGAACGGCTGGCACGGCATCGTCAGTCTCCTTCGCCAGCCCGTCTATGGGCGTCTCGCCGGCTACGAGGATGTCAACGACGCCGACCGGCTCGGGCGTGATCCCGCGATGCGCTGGATCGTCGGCGGCAAGGCGGTTGAGCGCGGCGGGGCATCGACCGGCCAGATGGGGCGGTTCGAGACCGAGCTGCTGGCGAACAACGAGAACCTCGCGGCCCTTGCGGACCTGTCGGGGATGTGGATCGACCGGGTTCACGACCACGATCCGCCGAGGCGTGTGGTGCTCGGCATGGACAGCTCCGTGAGCCCGACTTTCGGTGAGCAAGAGGGCACGGCCTATAACGGCCACTTCGGCTGCACCTGCTATCACCCGCTGTTCGTGTTCAACCGGTTCGGCGACCTGGAGCGTTGCGCGCTGCGCCCCGGCAACGTGGCGTGATGTCCTGGTACCGGTGGTCGAACGTTACAAGGAACGAGCCATCCGCCTCTACTTCCGCGGCGATGCGGCCTTCGCCTCACCGGAGATCTACGACTACCTCGAAGCCGACGGCATGCTCTACGCCATCCGGCTGCCCGCCAACAAGGTGCTGCAAGAGAGCATCGCTCATCTCCTGAAGCGCCCCGTCGGCAGGCCGCCCAAGGACGTGCGCCGGTATCATGCCAGCTTCAGTTATCAGGCCGGAACCTGGGACAAGCCCCGCCGCGTCGTCGCCAAGGTCGAGCGGCATCCGGGTGAGTTGTACCCGCGGGTCGGGTTTATTGTCACCAACCTGGGCCGCCCCGCCGAGCGGGTGGTTGCGTTCTACAATCAGCGCGGCACGGCGGAGCAATGGATCGAGGAGGGCAAGAACGCGATCCGGTGGACACGCCTGTCGTGCCGCAGGTTCGACCACAATGCCGTTCGCCTCCAGCTTCACGCGCTCGCCTACAACCTCGGCAACTTCATGCGCACCCTCGCGCTGCCCGATGCCGTGGAACAGTGGTCACTGACCAGCCTGCGAGAGAAGCTCATCAAGATCGGAGCGAAGGTCGTGCGCCACGGGCGCTACGTCACGTTCCAGATGGCCGAGGTTGTCATTCCTCGTGACCTATTCGCCGACATCCTGCGCCGAATCGACCGGCTCAGACCGCCGCCAGCCCCGGCATGAGCGACGGCACCCCGTTCCTTCCCGTCGCCGCCGACATGATCGGTGCGCCCGGATCGCCGGCAAAAATGCCATTCCGCGCCACCAACGCCGCCAATTGGTCCTCAATCATCCGGATCGGCGCGAAGATGGCCGTCATTCGAAGGCAAGTTGCACATCGAGCGGTTTCGAACCACACTCAACGGGCTGGAAGTGTTCCATATGGGGAATCCCGGTTTAGAGAACCGCAACTTCAAACTTCTGCTCATCAAGCGCCCGTCCGGCATCATCTGCCCGCATGATGACATCTGACAGTTCTTCTTCGACTGCCTCGCCGGCCAAGAGGTCAATCATCGTGTCGAGCTTACCGAGTGCGATGCGAATACGTTGCCCGTCCCTCTCGGCGCGATCCACGATTGATCGTGCCCTCTCCAGAGTAGCCCGAGCCCCGCCGCGGGCCTCGCCGGACCGCGAGCGCCCGTCCGCCCGCGTCGCATATGCCAGAGTAGTTTCCCGATCATCGGGAGACTTTCGCCGAGAGCCAAGGTGCGGGAAGCAAAGCTGGGAGGAAGATCGTCCAGCTGGAAGCGATCGGCGCAGGGAAGCCCGCAATGCAGACCGGAAGTGTCGGAGGGCCTGCCGGATACGTTCGCATCATGCATTTTCTCTCAATCGGCATTTTCATTGTCGGGCTTTCGCTGTTAGTGCGGAAAGCAAGTGGCGGAGAGCGCCGGGCGATGGGGTGTCCTCCGGGCCGCCAAGGCGCCTGTTGAGGAGGTGCCCATGCATATCGGACTGATCGGCGGCATCGGACCTGCCGCGACGGCGCATTACTACCGCCATCTTGTGCAGCATCACGAGGCGGCGGGCCGGCGCATGGAACTTACCATCGTCCATGCCGACGCGCACGGCTTGGCGGCCAATGCAGAGGCGGGCGATGCCCAGGCGCAGGCGGCAGTCTTTGTCGGGCTCACCGAACGTCTCAAGGCAGCCGGCGCCGGGGCGGTGGCGATCTCCTCCATCGGCGGGCATTACTGCTTCTGCGCCTTCGAGCCGATCTCGCCCTTGCCGGCGCTCAATGTCGTGCCGGCAATCGCCGCCGGCCTGAGCGAACGCGGCATCGGGAAGATCGGCCTGATCGGCACGGCAGTGGCGATGACCAGCGGTATTTACGGCGGCCTGGCCGGAGTCGAAACGGCAATCCCGGAAGGCGACGATCTAAAGGCCGTCCACGACGCCTATATCGCGCTTGCCAGGGCCGGCGCCGTCACCGAAGCGGGGCGCAATATCCTTTTCCGCATAGGCCGCGATCTGGTCGAACGACAGGGCGCGGAAGCGGTGCTGCTCGCCGGCACCGACCTGTTCCTCGCCTTCGAGGATCGCGACCCGGGCTATCCGGTCATCGACGGCGCGCTGCTACATGTTGGGGCGATCGCCCGTGCCTCAACGGACGGGCTGGCGGCCTATCCGGCGTAGAAGAACCCGCTATACAAACGGCAGCAGCACCGTCGGGCCGCCTCTAAGCCCGCGTCGGCCAGCACGCGTGCCAGGGCGACGAACGCGATTGCGGCCTGGGTGGTCATGTCGTCTCCCACCACCTGTCCGTTTTCGTTCAGCGACATCTGGCCGCCGACAAACACGAGGCCGCCTGCCCGAACGGCCTGTGTCTTTCCGGGAGAGGTCCCTCCGCGATGAGCGCTTGCTAGTCACGGCAAGACAGGTCTTGGCGCTCAACGACCAAGCCGTCGAAGCCCTGGCCCATCGAAACCTGTCCGGGGAGGTTGCGATCGGAGCAATCTAGGCTCAGGGTCGTCGAGCAGGCGGGTGATGCGCTATTAATGGAGCTTGGCTTTGTTTTGGCGAAAACGCCAGTTCTCGATGATGGCCGGCATGGGCGTGGCTGGTGAAACATTCCACGTCCAGAGGCTCATCGCGGGATCTCCAGCGGCGGGTTTTGACGAAATTGTCCTCCACCGCCTGTCCGGGCTCAAGCAAGCCTCCCTAATGTTCCGATCGAGAAGTTCATTAGAATACGGAATTGCCTAGTTTAAGGTCGTGGCTTAAGTCGTGCGGACAGTTCGTCGGCCATCGCCGATAGGGCCGTGCCTTCATCGACATCGCACATTGCGTTGATGATGGCGGCGAAATCGTCTGTGCCGATCAAGACGCGATAATCGGTATACCCGACGCCCGATGCACCGGTCGTGAACGCGAGCCAAAGCTGTCGGTCGGGAGAGCCTGTGTATCCCGTATGCATGTCCACGGTGTTCGTGGCGCGTTCAAACTCGCTAACTGGCCTTGACTGACCTTTCCGCCTGATCCTGGTGTGCTTCAGGGTCATCGCTCGTTGCCTCCGCTGGGGTGCCACGGAGCGCAGCCGGACAGCTTCGCCCTGTTCTGCATGACGGAGAACGCTTCTCGACTCGCTTCCAGGCCTTTGCGACGGGACTGCACCATTTTCTGCCGAAGTTGGGAGAGCTTTGGATTGGATTCCTTCGGGCGCGCATGGTCGTAGCGCAATAGCCAGATTTCTTGCGATGCCAGATTGATCATTGTGCTCCAACACTCAACCCGCAGATGGTGGCATTTGTGCGCGTCATCGTCGGTTTCGGTGTAAAGGTCGTCTAAGCCGGTGTCATGGGCGGCGGCTGGCGCTGCCAACATGAGGACCAGGGCAGCGGCCGGCAGACTTAGGCCCTTCATTCGTCGTCTCCGAGCGCGAGCGGCATCTGCTCTTCGTGCTTCGGGTATCAGACATATTCGAACGACGGCTATGGCGGGGTCAGCCGACTTCTTCACTTGCGCACGATATTTTGCTCCGGCCCGTATGGGAACCGGGTGATGTCCTCGGCACCGTCCCCGGTCACCACCAGGATGTCGTGCTCGCGGTAGCCGCCGGCGCCGGGCTCGCCTTCGGGAATCATGATCATCGGCTCCACGGATACGACCATGTTCGGCTCCAGCACGGTTTCCACATCCTCGCGCAGCTCAAGCCCCGCCTCGCGACCGTAATAATGGCAGAGCACGCCAAAGCTGTGGCCGTAGCCGAAGGTGCGGTTCGGAAGCAGGCCGTGGCGCTCGTAGATCGCGTTGAGTTCGGCAGCGATATCGCAGCAGCGGGCGCCCGGCGCAATCAGCGCGATACCCGCTTCGTGCACCTCGACATTGATCTCCCACAGGCGCAGGTGCTCCTCCGGGCATTCCTCGGCGAACAGGGTGCGCTCGAGCGCCGTGTAATATCCGGCCGGCATGGGGAAACAGTTGAGGCTCAGGATATCGCCCCGCTCGATCCGGCGCGACGTGACGGGATTGTGGGCGCCGTCGGTGTTGATGCCGGACTGAAACCAGGTCCAGCTGTCCATCAGCTCGACATGCGGCTGGCTCGCGCCGATCTCGCGCACCATGGCCTGCGTCGCGTGCAGGGCGACCTCGTATTCCGGCACGCCGACGCCGATCGCTTCCACGCACGCCGCGCCGCCGATATCGGCGATGCGGGCGCTCTCGCGGATCCAGGCGATCTCCTCGTCCGACTTGACCATGCGCAGGCGCATCGTCGGCTTACTCACGTCGACCAACTCCGCCGTGGGCAGCGCGCCCTGCAGCTTGCGGAAATTCTCCAGGCTGATGTGGTCGAACTCGACGCCGACCCGCGACCCGTCTGGAATCAGGCGCTTCACGGCGACGAAGTAGTTGTCCCGGTGCCAGTCGGTGTAGACGACATTGTCGCCGAACGTGCGCCGCCAGGGCTGCCCGGCATCGATGTTGGCCGAGATCGTGGTCTGGCCGTCCGGGGTGACGACCAGGCCGTAGTTGCGCCCGAAGGAGCAGTAGAGGAAATCGCTGAAATAGTGGACGTTGTGGATCGAGGTGAGCAGGCAGGCATCGATCCGGCGCTCGGCCATGTGGGCGCGCAACGCCGCCAGCCGGCGGTTCATCTCGCCGGCGGAGAAGGTCGGTCGGACTTTCTCGCCGTTGTGGATCGTCTTGAGCTGTTCCATCGTCGTCATCCCGCTCGTTGAGTTTGATCGCGCGGACACTCCGCCCGGTCGCCGAATCTCAGGAAGGTAGCCACCCGTTCTCACTCAAGGTGGCTGGCGATCCTCAAAAGATAGCCAGTGTGCCGTGGAAGGGCACAATCCCACGGCGGGTGCGAATCCCGAACGCTACATCGAGGCCTACAACCGAGACCCCCACCCACGCATCTCTATCCGAAGCTCTTCGCCGTCCTTCGACGGTCGGTAGCTTCAATCATGAGCGAAACCAGTTCTTCCGTGAGCTGCGACTTCACTCGTGCAACAGACCGATTGTTCCACAAGTTCCTTGTTTCACCGGGATCGTTGGCCAAGTCGTACAGCTCCCCCCATGGCTCGTCCATGTACGCCGTCATGCGCCATTTTTCAGAGACAATTGTACGCATTCGGGGCGGTTTCTCGAATCCGGGCGGGGACAACTGATATTCGTCTTCGATCAGAAGGCTCTGTCGGCCGGTCTTGCGGCCGTCAAGCACATCGAAGAGGGACATCCCGTGCGCCCCAGGAGGGGATTCTATTCCCGCACGATTCAAGAGGGAAACACCAATATCAACTCCGCTAAAAAGGCCACTTTCGACCGTATTCCCGGCATCTCTCATCGGGTCCTCAAGAAGAAATGGCACAAGTATAAGGCTCTCATAATGCAACGGGCCCTTTAACATCAGACCGTGATCTCCGAGAAGATCACCGTGATCCGAGGTAAAGACCTGGACCGTTTCTTCTGACAATCCAAGTTCGGCAACTCGAGTTCGTATCCGGCCGATGGCGTCATCGATCATCGTAATCATGCCATAGGTCAATGCGATTGCCTGTCTGGCTTCTCGCTTATCTAGCGCTACGGGACCGTAACCACCCCGACTGTCCGTGCCTGCCAGTCGCGCTTTGCGCACCGCCGCGAGATGTGGCGGCGTTTCACTGGAGCTGAAATTTTCCGGCAAAACGACATCCTCCGGATCGTACATGTCCCAATACCGGCCGGGCGGATTAAAGGGATGGTGCGGGTCGGAAAAGGATACGACCAGGACAAAAGGACAATCGTCGTCAATCCTCACCCGCTCTTCGAGAAAGTCGATTGCGCGCTCTGCGATGTAGCTGGTGGAGTACAGTTCTTCGGGCAGGCGGGTACGGACGGCTTGCGGGCAGGAATAGTCGTGTGGTAATTGGTTCTCGCTGCCGACATATTCAGGATAATCGGGAAGCCGCTCCTTTAACCATGTCTGGTAATGCCCGCCGCAGCGGTCGCCATGGCCAGTCACTAACGAGATGCTATCGAAGCCGTAATAGGGCGGCGACAGGTTGCTGCCCTGACAATCCAGTTCCTTCCTCCACCATGGGCAATCGTCGCTATGCTTTTCCGAAAAGGGTTCCAGGAATGGTTGCAGGTGGCCTTTACCAGTGAGGCCTGTCTGGTATCCGGCGGCCTTGAAGAGTTTCGGAAAGGTCACGCTGTCTTCAGGCAGAGGTATCCCGTTGAAGCGGACACCGTTTACGGACGGATACAGGCTGGTTAGGATACTTGCTCGGTTAGGCATGCAACTTGGCATCGCCACATAAAATCGATCGAATCGAGTACCCGCCGCGGCGATTGCATCAATATTTGGTGTCTTCACCACTGGATCGCCGGCACATCCCAGCATGCCGGCCTGTTGCTGATCCGTGATGAAGAGGATAAAGGAAGGCCTGCCCGTCATCTCTTGTCCTACTCTTACGGTCGAGAATAATCGCAATGTCGCCGTATCCGATCCAGGGGGTCGGGCGACGGTGTTCCTTGATCATCTGGTTTGGAACGACAACCAGCCTGAGTGGCACGATAGCATCGCCGTGGTTTGCGCAGGCAAGGACTGGTCCTTGACAAGAACTTCCAGCGACGATGTGCTTTTGGGCACGCCAACGGGACATTCGCTTGCTGGTTAGATGGAGCGCCACGACAGGTCGTGGGACGCAGTCGACGGGTTGCTCGTCGTCGGCTGCCAGCTGACAATCGGATCCGATCACGCTGCCTTCGTAGCGGCCTTCCTCGGGGAACCTGATGGTCCCTACGCGGCACTAGAAAGCGTAGGCGGCAGGCGACTAGACCGTCCTCCATGCGAAGGCAAATTCGACTTTCCGTACGCGAACCATCGCCCACCGACATCGCTGCTATTGCCGGCGGAAGCGCGCCAACCACGGAATGTGCAGCGTGATCGCGTCATACAAGAGCTGACTGCCGGATCCCAGAACGCCCAACGAAACAATCCCGACGACCATCAGAGACGTCTGAAGGTTGAGGCGTGACTCCATGATGAGGTAGCCGATACCCTTATCCACAGCTATGAATTCTGCGGAAACCAGCGCGATATACGCGAAGCCGATTCCGCTGCGCATGCCTAGGAGAACGTACGACGCAGTGGACGGCAAAATGACACGATAGAAAACCTGAAGCTGCGACAAGCCCAGGCAACGCGCGGCCCGCAAACGTACGTTGGGTACCTCTCGCACCCCCGTCATGGTACTCACCGTCACCACCACCCAGGTGATGTAGGCAATGATGAGCAGCTTGGGCAACTCACCGATACCGAACCACAGGATCATGATGGGGACCAGGGAGATCGGTGCGATACCCTTGAGGAACTCGAAGATGGGTCCGACAACGGACTCGACGCCGCGCAGTTCTCCAAGGATGAGACCTGTTAAGATTCCGGCGCTGACGCCGAGAACCCAGCCCCATCCGACGCGCCACAGGCTGACACCGATCGACTCCCACAACAAGCCGGACTCCGCCTTCGCAACGGCCTCCTGCCATACTGAGAACGGGTGCGGAAGCAGTGTCTCATCGATCACCGTTCCGCTGGCCAGGCCCCAGACGGCGAGTCCCGTGAGGATTGACAGCGTGGCGACGATGACGGTTCGCCGAATTCCGTGCCTGGGCAACATCGCGTCCTCAAACCCGCCGATTCACCGACCAGCGCGGCATGAGGCGCTCGATCGCGAACCCGATGCCCCGGTCGAACAGAACGCTGAGGATGCCGAGTCCGAATATGCCGATGAAGATCAGCGTGGGGTCGTAGTTCTGGCGCCCGAGGATGATGAGGTAGCCAAGCCCGTTCGCGGCTCCCAGCATTTCGGCCGCAACGACGACCATGACGCTCAACCCCGTCGCCGTGCGGACGCCTGCCAATATGGCGGGAAAAGATGATGGGACGACGACCCGGAAGAAGGCGGAGATCCCGAGAACCCCAAGCGTGTTCGCGGCTTTGATGCGCAGGTTAGGAACCTGCGCGACGCCCGCCCGCGCGCTTAAGGCGACGACATAGACGCTGACATAGAATACCAGCGAGTAGCGTGCGAGCTCGGTTACCCCGAACCAGAGAAGGGCGAACGGAATGAGCGCGATCGCCGGCGTGGAGTTCGCCATCCTCAGGTAGGGATCGAACCAGGCATCGACGTCGCGGGATGCGCCCATGGCACAGCCCAATATGGTGCCCAGAGGCATGCCCACGGCCAGCGGAATCAAAAGGCGCTGCAGGGTTGCGCCCAGATGCGTGAACAGCTCTCCGGACCCTGTCATGCGCGAGAGACCACGCATGACGTCCATGGGTTGCGGGAAAAGGAGCGGCGTCCCCACGAAGGCTGCGGCGACCTGCCACATGATGAAGAAAAGCAGGATTCCATAGAGCGGGCCGAACCTGCCTGTGTGGATCAATGGGACTCCTCCAACCTGACACCATCAGCGTCGTGAACATGCCCGATCAGCGACTCTACGCGTCGGTATGCCGCGATGAACGACGCATCCGCCGGATCCCGCTCATCCGGCAGTGCGGGCCGGAAGGTATCGAGGATACGAGCCTCAGGGCCCGATGACAGAACCGTAACGTCGGTAGCCAGGATCAGCGCTTCGGAGATGTCGTGGGTGACGAAGATGACTGTCTTTTGCGTCCGTTTCCACAGGTCCTTGAGTTCATACTGCATTCGTCGCCGCGTGATGGCGTCGAGCGCCGCCAACGGCTCGTCCATGATCAGCACGTGAGGATCCATGACCAGACCCCGCGCTATCTGGGCGCGTTGCTTCATGCCGCCTGATAGCTCCGAAGGAAACTTGTGGGTGTCCTTGCCCAGGCCCACCAGCTCGAGGGCTTGCAGAGCTTGGGCGCGCCGCTCTTTCCTGTTACGGACGAAGTTCCTAAGCCCAAACTCGGCGTTCTCCATGACCGTCAGCCACGGAAAGAGGGCATTGCCGATGTCCTGGAAGATGACCACCCGATCCGGTCCCGGCCCACGGATCGGAGAGTTGTCGAATGCGATGGTGCCGCCCGTCGGCGGCTCGAAACCGGCGATCAAGTCGACCAACGTGCTCTTTCCCGAACCGCTGGGACCGAGGATACACATGAACGCGCCACGATCTACGGTGAGATTGATGTCCGAAAGGATGACTGGGCCGTGCGAGAACTGTTTACACAGCCCGATGACCTTCAGTTGTCGCCAGTCGTTGTCCATACGAGAAGTTCGACCCGCCGCCCAACGGGCGGCGAGTCGCCAAGGTCTCCCTTACTTACATTCCTCTGACGAGGCCAGGATCGAGCTTCTTGATATGCGACCAGTCGGCCGCCTTGTTCCAGTCGACCGGGCTCTTCAAAATGCCAAGCTTCAGCAGGAACTGCTCGACGTTTCGCATCTGTGTGCGGAAAGCCTTATCGCTGACCAGACCCCACTTCTGTCCGCCCACGACATGCTCGACCAGTTTCACCGGCAATTTGGTGAATTTCGCCACCGCCTCATACGCTTCCTTCGGGTTGTTGGTCAGGAAGTCGGAGCCCTTCTTGATGGCCCGCATGAACGCTTCCATCTCGCCCGGAGGCGCCGACTCGAGATACTTGCGGGATGCCAGCAAGCCGCTATAAAATGAGTAGCCTAGGTCGCCCGTGCGCGCCAGAATCTTGAACTTGTCGCTCAGCCCCATGATCTTCTGGTCGAACGGCTTCCACAGGGAAACGGCGAAGACGTCGCCTCTTACCAGTGCTGGGACCTGATCGAATGGCGCGAGATGGACCATCTCGACGTCTTTGATCGTGAGCCCGCCCGACTTCAAATACTTCTCCAACATGAACTCCGATGCCGATTTGCGGAACAGGCCGATCTTCTTGCCCTTGAGGTCCGCAGGGCTCTTGACGGTCTTGGGACCCATCGTGAAGACCATGTGATTGTTGTCCGAAAACTGGGTGACGATCACCGCATCGCCAGCCGCTCCCATCATGATCATGGGCTGATCGCCGGTGACCAGGAACTGCGCGCCGCCTGAGCGGAACGCTTCCGCCGCAGCAACGCCGGCCTGGAACGTGCGCACCGTGACGTCGAGGCCCTCCTCTTTGAAGTAACCTTTGACGTGCGCCACGAACGGTGGCGCGAAGGCGGGGCTTACGCCCGAGAACACGTTGATCTTCGTGGCCGCAGACGATGAAACAGCGGCAAATGCCATGCCTGCCGCGGCGATTAGTCCGAGTGTAAAACGGCTCATTGCATACCTCCCTAGTTTGCTCAGTAGAGGAGCTATTCGTAACGAAGTGATCCCTTCGATCTGGACATGTCCTTGTGCAGCATTCGGCGCCCCTATATCGTCGGCTGCCTCAAACTCTCGGTTTGCAGCTCTCAGCGCGGAAGCCTAGGATCTCAACATCCGAGCCATGTGCGACTATCAGGCACGTCTTGGGAGGTGGAATTTCCCGCGCGACATAGTCGTTCGGCTTCGGGATGTCCGAGGCACAGGCGACCGGTAGCCAGCCGCGGCGATACACCTTGTCGTCCTCCTGCCAGTAGAACTCCGGTGTGAAACGCTCCAGGAAGTTGATCCGGTTGCTCAGGCCGGCCAGCTCACCGACGAATTTCGTGGTCGTCCTTAGTGTCATGGCGCCCACATCATCAGACGGGGCTCGTCCGCGCGATCCGTTTGAACTGCCGGGTCTGCTCGGTCAGCGCAATTTCTGTGGGAAGCCGTTCCATTGAGCTGGCGCCATAAAATCCGTGACAATGCCGCGTATTCTCCAGGATATAGGCGGCATCGTCGGGCATTGAGACAGGGCCACCGTGGACAAGTACAACTACGTCGTCACGGACAGACTTGGCCGCCGCTGCCCATTCATCGACTTTTGCGGGACAATCCTCGAGCTTCAGCGCGGTATCCGCCCCGATCGAACCGCCGGTCGTCAGGCCCAGATGGCAGACAACGATATCGGCTCCGGCCTCGGTCATCGCCTTCGCGTCTTCGGAAGAAAAGACATAGGGGGTCGTCAGCATGTCCCGTTCGTTTGCCATGCGGATCAGATCCACTTCCCGGTCGTAGGACATGCCGGTCTCTTCGAGATTCTGGCGGAATACCCCGTCGATCAGCCCGACCGTGGGGAAGTTCTGAATGCCGGCGAAACCGAGCCGCTTGAGATCTTCCAGATAGCGGTCGAAAACGCAGAACGGATCGGTCCCGTTGACGCCGGCCAGCACCGGCGTGTGCTGTACGACGGGGAGGACTTCGCGGGCCATTTCCAGGACGATGTCATTGGCATTGCCGTAGGCCAGAAGGCCTGAGAGCGATCCCCGACCCGCCATCCTGTAGCGCCCGGAATTGTATATGACTATCAGGTCGATCCCGCCGTTCTCTTCGCATTTCGCCGAGAGGCCGGTCCCTGCTCCGCCGCCGACGATTGGCTCGCCGGCCTCCATCATCGTCCGAAACTTCTCCATCAAGTCGCTGCGGGTGAAACGCGCCATGCCTCAGCTCTCCACGATCTCCTGGACATGGTACGCAAGCGCTTCCGCGAATTCGGTATCGTTGATTGCATGGGGCAGACGGATGAGTCTGCGGGCCTCGGTCCGTTGCACCGTGCGTTCCAGCGCATCGAAGAGAGCGGCGTCCGCCTCGGCGTCATGAAACGGCGCACCCTTGACATCGATGATCGACACACCGTTCTCGGGAATCAGGAAACGCACAGGCCCTTGCATCAGGTTGAGCTTCTTGCCGATCCATTCGCCGATGCGCGCGTTTTCTTCCGCGGTCGTGCGCATCAACGTCACTTGCTCGTTGTGGACCAGCAACTGACGGTCCCTGTAGCGCTGGGGCACCGTCTCCCTGGCGCCAAAATTGACCATATCCAGCGCACCGCAGGAGCCGACATAGGGAATACCGGTCCGGATGGCGGCGCCCATGCGGTCTTCGCCCGCGCTCATCACACCGCCCATGAGCAAATCGGCCACTTCCGTCGTGGTCGTGTCGATCATGCCCACAAGACTTCCGCCGTCGGCGAGCTTCTCCATCGTCCGGCCGCCGGTGCCGGTGGCGTGGAAGACAAGGCATTCGTATGAACTTTCAAGCCTGGAGACGACATTTTCCACACAAGGGGTGGTGACACCGAACATGGTCAGGCCCAACGCGGGTTTGTCCTGCCCTTCGGCGTCCGGAATGTCAGCGGTCACCGCTCCGGCAATCATACATGCGGCGTTTCCCAACACCTTGCGGGAGATCGCGTTGAGCCCGGCGATGTCCACGACCGAATACATCATGGCAATGTCATTTGGCCCGACATAGGGGGCCACATCTCCCGATGCCACGGTCGAAACCATGACCTTAGGCACGCCGATGGGCAGGGCACGCAGGGCAGGCGCAACAAGCGCCGTGTTGCCCGACCCGCCAATTCCGATCATACCGCCGATCCGATCGCCATTGACCGTCGTCCAAGCCACCAATGACTCGGACATAGCCGTGACGGCGGCGCCGCGCTCAGCTTCTCCGGCTATCCGCTCGGCTGTGCCGGGCAACGCCGCTTTGACGATGTCAGCGGAAATGTCGCCGTGCGGTGAACCTCGAGGAGAAACATCGACCAGTTTGGCCTTGACCCCGGCCGCCCGGATCAGGTCACGCACATAAGCCAGCGCATCCTGTTTGGTGTCACAGGTTCCGACCACGGCAACAAAGGCGCCATTCGCTGTGTCGTTCGGCAATGTCTTTCCAAATGCCAATCGCCCAGTTCCTAGAAACGTTACGTCACGGCGATTGACGCCGACGGCAAAAAGTGGCCTGATTTCACCAGGCGAAAAGGACGGGCATGTTATGGCCTTGAACTCGGTCAAGACTATCAGGGCGTTGAAACGGGGGCTCGCTGTCATGCGGGCACTTGATGCCCGCGGCGCGATGTCGCTCGACCAACTCCACAGGCAGACAGAGATCCCGAAACCGACGCTGAGCCGGATACTGCTGACTCTGCGCGTTGAAAACCATGCGTTCCAGCGGATTGCAGACAACAAATGGGTTTCCGGTCCCGGAATTGGCTCCACCGATACCGACGACAATGCTCACAACCTGCTTGTTCAGGCAGCCATTCCCGAACTGACGACGCTCTGCCGCAAGGTAATTTGGCCATCCGACCTGTCGGTGCGATCGGGCTTTAGAATGATGTTGGTCGAAACAAGCCGCCCACATACAACGCTTATACTCAATAAACTTTCGATCGGATTCGAAATCGATTTCTTGCTCTCCGCTCCCGGTCGGGCGTATCTCGCATTTTGTTCTGAAAATGAGCAAAACGAGATATTGGAAAATCTTCGAACGAGACCGGAATATGCATTTCTATTCCAAACTGGGCGAATGAGAACGATACTCCAGGAAGTACGCGCTCAGGGGTTTGGCCACCGTGATTCACTGTGGGGCGGGAGATCGCATGAATTCAGGAAGGATTACGATGACGGTCTCGACGCAATCGCTGTCCCGATCAAGCATGGGCCGGCAGTATTAGGGTGCGTCAACATAATTTGGATTCGATCGCTTCTTTCCAGAAAGGCAATAGTGGATCGACATCTGTCGGATCTGCTGGCAGTTGCCACGCGCATTTCGTCGTCATTCGGCCAGAAATGCGTGGGTAGAGATCGAGGCCGCGACCCACCAGACGATTCCTGACCGGGCAAATCCTGTTTTCATATTCCCGGAAGGTCAAAAGCAAAACTGGAGTCGCGCTAGCCCCAATACTGTTCACTTTATGACTTTGATGCTGTCGACTGGATTGACGGCAGGGCATGGAGGGGTGCTGCTCGCGGTGTTATGGCTGATGATGCTCAACCCGTCGGAACCGGATCTCGAACCGGCCCTGGTGCTGACCGACATGGAAACCGCCGTCCTCGATCGCCTGATTCCCGACCCGCTCAATGATCTTTCCGCGCCGGGGACAACCCAGACCTCGACGTGGGCTCCAGGCACCGCTTACGAACAAACGAAGCAAACCGTAAGACAGCTTGGGGTGATGAAAAGGCAAATGGGCGGCTTCCGGCTTGCTGTGGAACCAGGTGACAGGCAGGTCGTACGCGAACGTCGCCTACCGGGTCAGCACCACGGTGTCGCCCGGGCGCCAGCCCAGCCGGATCCGGGAGCCATCCCCGCCAGGAGGATCTTGCGGCCGTGCTTCCAGAACGACCCTCGTTCCGTCTTCGAGGTCCACATCGACATGGAGCAGATTGCCCGCGAAGGTGCGGCCCGCAATCCGCCCGTCGAGCACGTTCATCGCGGTCGGTGCGGCCTGTTCCGCCACCGCCCTGAGCATTTCCGGACGGATACCGATCCACACCTCGGCAGCCGGACGCAGGGCGTCCTGCTTCGGTGCCCGAATGCGGGCGCCGGCGGCATCGATCACGACCCAGCTCCCTTCCTCTCCCTGCACGATTCCCGGCAGCAGGTTGATCTGACCCACGAAGTCGGCGACGAAGCGGCTCGCGGGGCGACCGTAGATCTCCTCGGCCGTTCCGAGCTGCTCGATGAGTCCCCCGCTCATCACCGCGATCCGGTCCGACATGTTCATCGCCTCGGTCTGGTCGTGGGTGACGTAGACGGTGGTGATGCTGAGCTCGCGCTGGATCCTTCGGATCTCGATCTGCATCGCTTCGCGCAGCTTTAAATCCAGCGCGCCCAGCGGCTCGTCCATCAGGAGCACGCGCGGGGGATAGGCAACCGCGCGTGCGACCGCGATGCGCTGGCGCTGGCCTCCGCTAACCTCCGACGGATAGCGATCGCCCATGTCGGGGAGTCGGATGAGCTCAAGAAGATTGTCGACCCGTTCCGCTATTCGGGCCTTCTCGTAGCGTCGTTCCTGGAGCCCGAACGCGATGTTCTCCCGCACCGTCATGTGCGGGAACAGCGCATAGTCCTGGAAGACCATGCCGATTTTCCGGTCGCGGGGCGCAACCCCTGTGACGTCGTCTTCTCCCAGATAGATCGTTCCCGAGGTCGGCTGGATGAACCCGGCGATCAGGCGCAGCGTTGTCGTCTTTCCGCAACCGGACGGGCCGAGCAGGGTAAGGAACTCTCCCTCGCGGATCTCCAGGTCGAGCGCGTGGAGCGCCGTGAAGTCGTCGTACTTTTTGGTAACGCCGGACAGCAGAACGCCTGCCATGTGCGGAACTCCGTTTCAGCCGCGTCGCAGCGAAAGAACCCCCTTGTCGTCGGCGCGCGCATCGGCCAGGGCAGGCTCGCCGGCCTCCTCGCGCGCCTGTTCGACCACGGAGGCCAGCTCGTCCGGGTCGTCGAAACGGACGTGCCGGCCGTTCATCTGCGCCTCGTTGATTAATGCTCTCACCCGGTGGAGCAGGGTGCGGTTCCCGAACACCTCGGGAGGGTATCCGAGCTCCTCCAGCCGCTTGCCGATGACATAGGTCGGCGCCCATGCGGGCATGATCTCGTAGCCAGCCTCGGCGCCGATCGATTCCGGGTCGAGGTCGCAGGGCAGATCGCCTTGCTCGAAGTACTGGTCGACGTAGCGGTAGGCGCGCTCGCCCACCACCGGCTGGTTCGGCTCGACGTCATGGCGGTCGAGCACCTGCCACATCCTGCGGGCGGTCTCCATCAGCTTCTCCAGCCGGTAGAGCCGTTGCACGTGAGGATTGCCGGCCCGCACGAGATTGGTCAGGAACATCAGGGCGGAGCCGTGCCCGCCCTGCGCCGCCTGGGGCGTGAACCCCGCCCATACGCCGTCCGCGCCCGCCAGCACCGCTTCGATGGTCGCCGCGTCCTCCATGCCGTTGCCCGAGTGGGGGTGGGCGAGGATCTTGCGGGGCGGGGGCAAATAGCGGCGCATGAGCCGGACCAGCGCGTTCGATTCGAAGATGAACCGGCTGCCGCGCACATCCTCGTAGAGGATGCCGGCGATCGGCGACGCCCCGAGCAGCTTGAGCACCCGGACCACGTAGACCGGATCGTCGTCGAACGCGTCGAAGATGTCGGCGATGCGGACATAGATCCGGCCCTGCCGTTCAGTCTCGGGCGGCAGTTGCGCGCGGTAGTGGCGGATATAGCGGTCGATGTCGCGCAGCATCTCCGCGCGGTCGCGGCCGCTCAACTCCACCGTGCAGGGACGGATCTCGACGAGCAGGATGACGTTCGGGATCCCCGCTTCCTCGGTACGAACCGCCGCCGGGCTCCGTGCGACCGCGTTTCTTCCATCGTCCGGCTCCACCGCAATGGTCGCCAGGAACCGGTCGAGGGGAATGTCGTTCTCGAGCAGGTAGTCGAGGAACTGATCGGTCACCGAGGGAAAGTCGTAGAAGTTGGAGAGGCCGAAATCGGTGAACCCGAAATCGCGCGCGAGCTCGTATAGCTCGATCTTGTCGGCCAGGGTGTGGCCGTATCGCGAGGAGAGCGCCGCCTCGCGAAAGGACATGTCCAGAATGCAGGGATCGAGCTCGCGCAGGCGGGACATCTTCGCATCGACGCCTTCCCTGATCTCCGCCAGCACCGCGAGGTCCTCCTCGTCGAGCTCGACCGTCGGTTCAAGAGCCGTCATCTGCGCTGCCTCCGGAATAGGTCGTCACTGCGCCATTCGGCGGAAATGGGTGCGCACGAAGTCCACATACCCTTTTCTGCTTTCCGCCACGCGATCCCGCAGCACCGTGTCGAGTGCCGGAAGGCGGAAGAACGGCGTCTGGGGTAGCGCGTGGTGGGCGGTGTGGTACGCCATGTTCCAAGCGAGCCAACGCAACGGCGCCGCGGTGAAGACCGTGCGCGTGTTCTCCAGCATGCTCGGCACCCGCGCGCATCCCACGTGTTCGGACATCCGGATGATGCGCATCAACGGCTCGCCCGCGACTCTCGGCAAGAGCCAGAACAGGACCACGAGCCAGGTCTCGAATTGGACGGACATCGCGCCGAGCGCCAGATAGACGCCCCAGAAACAGATCGCTTCGCGTTGCACCGCGCCGTGCAGCGCCTCCGGCACGTCGCGGCGCTCGGAAGGGCTCAGTCGGCCCAGCAACTGCCGGAGGAGGCCCGACAGGATCCCCTGGAAGTACGGCACCGCGCTCGCGTAGTACCAGAACCCCCACCGGCTCTCGCCCATCGGGATCATCTGCGGATCGCGCTCCACATCCTGGGTGTATCTGTGATGCGCGGTGTGCTGATAGCTGAACACGGTGGGCGGCAGCATCAGGACAAGTCCCGCGATCCAGCTCATCGCGATATTCAGCCGACGGGTACGGAACGCGGTGTAGTGGACGGACTCGTGGAACGGAGCGAACAGGTGGACGATGACGACCCCATGTACGACGGAAGCGGGAACCGCCCAGACGGTGCCGAGCGCACGCCACAGCACCCACCCGGTCGCAACCAGGAGCGCGGCATGCGCCGCCGCGAAGGCGAGGCCGGGCCCGTCCCGGCGCTCCACGAACCCGGGCATGCGGCCGCCGCCGACGATGCGCCGGACCATCGTGGAGGGCCGTACCGCTTCGTCGCCGGTGTCCGTCTTGCGGTTCATCGCCGCTGGATCCCCTCGGTACTCACGCGACCCGCGGGGTCCGGGGCCGAAGACCGGCTCCGGACCCTGCAGGCCGACCCTTATCCCGTATCACCGGGAGCCAACGATGCGATTCCACTTGCGAACCCAGTGCTTCATGTCGAACGCCGACATGTCCATGTAGTAGAGGTTCGCGATCTGCTCGGGTGCGAGCATCAGAAACGGCACGCCACTGGAGTCGCGCTTCGGGCTGCCGGCGTACTTGACCTGCACCTTCCTGTTTGTCGGAACGATGCCGTTCTTGGTGTGCAGGATTTCCTGCATCCCCTCCGAGATGAGTTCGTTGATGTAGAACTCCGCCAGCGCCTTGCGCTTGGTGCCCTTGACCAGCCCGGCATAGCCGACGCTCGCCAGACCGACCTTATCCTTGACCACGGGGTGGACCATGCCGACGGGCACCCCGGCGTCGTGCAGGCGCACGCCCCAGCCCGCATGCGCGGCGGCCACCACCACGTCGCCGGACTTCATCATCTGGGTGATCTGGGTCCCCGAGGTCCAGAACGCGAACACCCCGAGGTCCCGAATGAGCTCGAGCCCGGGTTCGATGTTGTGCTCGTCGCCCCCCTTCTCCGCCGCGAACCCGGCGATCGAGGTGAGCGCGGTGTTCACGCTGATGTCGGGGAGGGTGACTTTCCCCTTGAGCGCCGGGTTCAGGAGATCCTTGTACCGCGTCGGCCGGGGCACTCCGAGTTCCTTGAGCTTCTCCAGGTTGACGATGAAGCCTTCCTGGGTCATCCAGTTCGCCGCCTTGTACGCGTCGTGAAGCTTGGCATCCATGTCCGCGACGTTGGGGACATTCGCCGGGTCCATCTTCTCGACGAAACCGGCGGCCAGGACGAGCGGCCAGGTGGCATCGGTGATCTCGACGACGTCGAAGGGCGGCTCATCCTGGCCTCGGGCGGCGACCAGCTTGGCCAGCAGGTTGCGCGGGTTTCCGGTGACGAACTGAACCTTGCCCCCCTCCGCCTCGATCTTTGGACAGATATATTTGCAGATGCGGTCCTTCCAGCTACCGCCGAAGGTGCCGACGGTCAGTGTCTGTCCTTCGAACTTGCCTGCCGCCAGCGCTCCTGTGGCTCCGAGCAGCAGGCCTGCCCCGACTGCGGTTGAAACGACCATCTTCGCAAATGACGCGGGTTTCTTCGCATTCATGGGACCTTCTCCTTTTCTGGGTGATGCCATCCCGAATGCTCAGCCACCGCCGCCGGACCGCAGCAGGACGTCCAGCCCGACCAGCTTCTGGATGAGCCACAGGATGACCAGGGACGCGAACACGATGAGCGTCGATATCGCCAGAACCGCCGCATCGAAATCGAACTCCATGGAATGGAAGATCTCGAGCGGAAGCGTCGTGTATTTGGGGCTGGCCAGGAACAACGAGATGGGGACGTCGCCGAACGAGACCATGAACGCGAACAGGGCGCCCGCGTAGATGCCGGGCATGATGATCGGCAAAGTCACCCTCCGGAAAGTCCGCCACCGGCTTGCCCCGAGACTGAGGGCGGCCTCCTCCAGCGTGGGGTTGAAGCGGATCAGCACCGAACCGACCGAGCCGATGACATAGGGGGTCGCCACGAACAGGTGACCGATCGCGAGCGCGATGAATGAGCCCGCGATCTTGAGACCGAGAGCGTTGCCGAGCAGGTAATAGGTCTGAAGAAACGCCACCCCGATGACGATGAACGGGATCTGCAGCGGAGCCCTGAACAGCGTGGCCAGGACCGTCTTGCCGGGCAGGTTGCCGCGCACCAGGCCGAGCGCGGCGGGGACGCCGATCGCGGTGCCGATCCCGGCGGCGAAGCATGCCACCAGGAAGGAAATCCACAGGGCGTGGAACAGGCGCGGCTGGATGGCGAAATACCATTGCAGCGAGATGCTGCTCGGCGGGAAGTTGAGGAAGGCCCGCCCGGCCACCGGGTCGCCGCCGTCCAGCGACGCGAGCACCACGACAACCACCGGTGCGAGCAGGAACAGGAGAACCGCGCCGACCACGGCGCCCGTCACGACACTGTCCATGCGAAACCCGGAGCGCCGCACCGTCATCACGCCACCACCAGCCGCGCCGCGCGCATCCGCCGGATCAGGAGCACCGAGACGACGTTGATGACCAGGACGCTCCCGAGCAGGACGGCCGACAGCGCGCCGCCCATCCCGTACTCGGTTTGAAGAACGATGGTCCGCTCGATGACCACCGGAAGCGTGAGCACTTTCCCCGCGCCGAGCAGCGCCGCGGAGACGAAGGCACCCATGCTGAGGTTGAACACGATGAGCGAGCCGTTGACGATCCCCGGCAGACTCAGCGGGATCACCACCCGCCACATCGTGCGCCACCGGGTCGCCCCGTGGATCTGCGCGGCTTCCTCGAGCGACCGGGGAATGGTCTGGATCACGCTGAACAACAGGAGCACGAGGAACCCGAGCACGTAGTGCATCAGCCCCACCACCACCCCGGCGAGCGTGCCGATGATCCGGACCGGCGCGTCGGTGATCCCAAGCGCGCCCAGAAGACTGTTGATGGGGCCGTCGGTGCCGAAGATGATGATCAGGCCCAGCGCCTTGATCACCACGGTGACGAACGAGGACACCACGATCGCGGCGAGCAGGAACATCGCCCATTTCGAGCGCATGCGGGCGATCGCATAGGCGGCCGGGTAGGCGACCAGGAGCGAACAGACCACGACGATCGCCGAGAGGTAGATGGTGAGCCACAGCGCGTCGAGATAGAACGAGTCCCGGAACGCGGTGACGTAGTTGTCGATCCGGAGCTTGTCGCCGATGAGCCCGAGGCCGAGATCTTCGTAGAACCCGGCCCGGAGAAACACGAACTGGGTGCCGAACAGGAGCAGCAGCATCACGATCGCTGACGGCAGCAGCACCAGATTCCATCGTGCGCTCAAAGCCCTGCTCCCCGGGGGCCTCACCAGGATCGCGATTGACCGTAGCGACATGAGCATCTTTCTTGACCATCAATCCTGATGGGCGCTGCTCAACAATTTCACGGTATTGCCGGATGGCATGTGCGGCACGTCTTCACCAAGCTCGGCGTTTCGCGGCAGGTGGACTTGGTGCGGCTGGTGCTGTCGGAGACCGATTTCTCTATAGCGCGGGACTGACGTCGCGCCGGATTGCCCGCCCTATCGAGCGGGGTCCGGTGAGTGTATGTGGAGAACGACGCTCTCCATCCCCTTCATTCGGATGGCTGAGAGTCTGGGAGGCGGCGCGAAAGAGCAGTCCCTTCAATCACCGGCCGTCTCTGGGTCGATGATCAGGGCGACGCTCGCGTAGGAATGCCGCGCGTCGTGAAGCGTGACGTCGTCGAGACCGGCTTCCGCCGCCCCTGGCCCGGCGAAGCGGCGGCCAGGAAGGGCCGCGGGCCGAAGCGCGTCGCCGCCACGCCGAAGGCGGTCAGGGAGCCGCGCCCCGCTTGCACAGAGAGCATGGTCTGCACCGGGCCGAAGACCCGAGGCGGCTGGCAATTGTCTGGTTCGAGTTTCACCAGACCCACCGGGCTCCGCGCCCCCCTCACCCGATGTTCGAATACCAGCGTCTCCTTGTGGACGTGCCCGACATGGCCGGCCTGCACGGTCGCGCCGTCGATATCGAGAGAGACCGGCGCTCTCCAGCCGCGCCTCGATCCGCTCCATGGAACCGCTGCTGGCCCGCCCTCATGGGGCCGTCCTAGAAGCGCGCCGTCGCCCTGAACCGCTCGCGTTTCCGCTTGGGGTACAGCGGGATGCACCGGCACGGATCGCAGCCACCCGGCGCCATGCCCCATGTTCGGGCAAGGGCAAACATGTGGGTCAGCGTCTTCACCGTCATGTTCGCCATGGCCGGGGTCTCGCAGAGACTCTCGTGCAAATCCATGACGTGCCTGCGCTCCACCGCCGCCAGCGGGAGCTTGCCGAGGGCCGGTACGATGTGCCGTTTGACAACGCTGCGCGCCGTGCGCTGCGTCTTCGGCTTGCAGTGGACCGCGACATGCTCCTCGAGATAGCGCCCGGCCAGGTCTGCGACCGTCGGGCCGTCGGCGAACTCCGCGGCGCGCGGCAGGGGAACCGGGTCCTCCCCGGCCTTGATCCGCGCGATGATCAGCGCGGCCCTCTGGCGCGCCTGCTCCGCGTCGAGCACCGGGTAGCGCGCGACCGTCACCCGCCTTGGCCTCTTCGACCTGCCCGCCCCGTACGGCCCGCGCGCCTGGGCGATGTAAAGCTTGCCTCCCGTCGGATAGACCCGGACCCCGAAGCCGGTGAGCTCCGGGTCCCAGAACACCGTGTCGCGCTCTACGCTGAGCGCAGCCACGGTGCGGTTGGAAATCAGCCTGTGTTGCAGTTTCGCCATCGCCCGCGCTCCCCTCACGGCAAGCTGGAATTCTGCGGCGGGAGATGAGCGCCGATGCTGTCGCCGGTGCGGACGGCCGCAGCCTTCTCTGCGTCGTGCACGAGATGGGCGTAACGGGCGGTGGTGCTGACCTTCTTGTGCCCGAGCAGCTCGCCGATCATTGTCAGGCTCTCGCCGAGAGCGAGCGCCTGCGACGCGTGGCTGTGACGGAGGTCGTGGATTCGAACATCGTGGAGACCCGTGCGAGCCTGGATGTGCGACCAATAGTAGGAGAGACTGGGAAGGTGCCTGCCGGGTTTGCGGCCCCTGATGACCCAGGGATTGCCCTCGATGCGCTCGATGCCGTCCAGGACCCGCGCGACCGGCGTCGTCAGGGGCACCATGCGGGGACCCGACTTGCTGTCCTTCAGCCGCAACTCGCCCACCGCCCGGTCCACGTCGTCCCATTGCAGCGTCAGGATCTCGCTCATCCGGCACCCGGTCAGCATCAGGAGGCGGAGGGCCGCGATCGTCGGCGGCCACATCGAACCCGCGGCCTCCACCTCCTTCAGGGCCGCGCCGACACGCCGGTATTCCTCAGGCGTCAGGAAGCGCTCGCGGGACTTCGTCCGGTAGCGGCGCACCGCCCGGCACGGGTTGCGGCCGGGCGGTGTCAGGTCCCAGACCTCGGCGAGAGAGAACATCGTCGACAGAATCGCGATGGCCTGGTTGGCCGTGCGGGGTGTGTGGCCCAGACTGCGATGCAGCGCGTCGACATCCTTGGGTTGCACCGCCTTCAACGGCATCGCGCCCAGCGCCGGAAGGATGTGGTTGTCGAGCGCGGCCCGGTACGCTTCGGCCGTCCTGGGCTTGCAGCGAACGGCGACATGGGCCCGCATGCAGCGTTCCGCCAGGTCGGCGACCGTGGGATCCGGCTCCGGCGGCGCCGGCATCGGGTCCTTGCCCTGCTTGATGCGATCGATGACCGCCGCGGCCTCGCGCCGTCGCCGGTCGATCGGCAGGTCTGCGCACGGTCCCAGCGTGACGCGCTTGATGCCGAACGGTCCCCGGGACTGGACGACATAGACCTTGCGGCCGTTCTTCTGGACCCGCACCCCAAAACCGGCGAGTTCGTGGTCCCAAAAGAAGGCGTCCTTGCCGTCCGTCCGCAACGCATTCACGAAGCGCGTGGTAAGCCTGAGGGTGCTTCGCTTCGGCATGGCCTTCTCCGGTGCATCGATCCGCGCGATCAGCAATTCCGGTATCGAAATCGCTGGCGAGTTCGACGGAATTCCGGAGGCATTGGAGACGATCCACGACGGCGACGCAAGAAAAAGGCTTCCGCAGAATCAAGAAAAATAACAGGATTTCAGCATGTTATCATCCGTATGACCCCGCATGACCCCGATTGGCACTGTTTGGCCAATCTATGAACCTCTCAATTTCTTGTTGAGCGTGGACGAGCTGTTACCTGGGCCGATGTCCCACTTCATCCGTTCGAAGCGGAGCCGGCAGGGGAGACCCGCAGGGCGATTTCGCGTGATCCCGCGGCTACGACCCTGCGCGAGAGAACTCGCCGGTGCACCGGGCTGGCGGCCTCGCGTTCGGTGGACCAGTCGTCCGGATCGGCTGTCGATTCGACGCCCCGCGTTGACGGTGCGAGACCTGCAGGCAGTTCCACGTCCAGGCTCTTGAGACGGGCAAGAGTGCGCGCCGCCTTGCGGCGCGCCTACTCGACGGTGATCAGGCCGTGGGGGCCCAACGTGATCCGCCTTAGCTTCCCCTGCGAGCGGCACTGCACGACGAAGACATTGGATCCGGAAGGATAGACGGGCACCCCGAACCCCGTGAGGTCGGGATCCCAGTAGACGGTGTCTCTCCCGTCGACCGGCAGAGCGTCGACGGTGCGTTTGGATATCCGTTTTCCTTGCAGCCTGTCCATTTCGCCGTTCTACACGCTTTGGAGGTGCGCTGGCTTGGCCGTCCCGGGCCTTGGACACCGAGAATCGGCGGTCGCATTGGCTCTCGGTCGAGAGTAACGGCCCGAGACTCGTCGGCCCACGAGCTTTCCTCGATTACTGTAGCAATATCAATGAGTAAGCGCATTTTGGGGTCCTCTCGTGAGCGCCTGTCTTTCTGTCGGCCAGAAGAAGCCTTGCCCCTGTCTTTGCGTCGGGAAGCCTGATCTCGGACGCCTCAAGGTTCACGTCCTCCCAGCGTAGCGTCTGGATCTCGTTCAGCCGGCAGCCGGTCAGCATGAGCAGGCGGATCGCGGTTACGGCGGCGAGCGTCGCCGCCGGCGCGCGGCCGCTGGAAGGCTACGAACACTACCGCGCCTTCACCAACATGAACCTGAACGAGCCGGACGACTATTTCGATGCCTTCAGGCAATACGGTGCGCTGCGCCGCGCCTACGGCGGCAAGTTCATCCTCAACACCCGCCCCGTGGAGCACTGGGTGCGAAGCGTCATGGCGCACAATGTGGAGCGTTTCGGGCGCGCGGGGTTGCTGCGCCACTACGAGCTGCGCTTCGACGCCGCCGAGCCTGAGCGGGTGGCGGCGCGCTGGCGGGCCGAGCGCGAGGCCCATCACCGCCGGGTGCCGTAACGGACGACGGCGATCCGGCCGGGGCCGATCGACAGGGAGACGAGAACCTCCGCGATGGCCGTCCGGAGGGCGGTCTCGCGCGGGATCGGGGTGACTGATCCGAATTCGGTCATGCCGGACGTCCCGTTGGACATCCATCGCCGCCGGCCGGAAGACGCAAGGCGCTCATTGTCCGCCGCCATCCCGGGGGCCCGTCCGTCCTCCACTCCCCGAACGCCCCTGTTTCCGCCCCGCTCCGTTCAAGTCGCAAACATTGCGACTTGAAATCCGCCTCCGCCCACCGGCAGCGACAACGCCCGTTTGGACGCGCCCGCCGAGGGTTCGCATCGCGGCGGAGGAGACAGGCCGGCCCGGGGCCCCGGCCTCCGGGCAACGCATTTCCGGGCGGTCGAAGGACGCGGTTCCAGGTGGCGCAACACAAGCGAGACATAAGACATAAAAAAGGACATAAATGCCGCCACGGAGCCCTTCGTCCGGAAAGGGCGCACCGCCACCGGGCGCGCGGCTGCCGCGCGGAGATCGCCGCTCACGCCATCCCGGCGCAGGGACACATGCCGCCCGGTGCGGGCCCCGGATGCCCCCGAAACACCCTCGATGTTGCCAGATCGGGGAAGCCCGGTATACCATCCCTCAGGTCACGGAATTTCATCCTTGACAGAGGCAATTTCGAAACCCCGTGACGCCCCGAAGACCCACCCCCAGCCCCACTTCCCCAAAAGCAACAAGAAGACAACACAACAACAAACAATATGTCCTCCCCAACGCAAGAAGAAACCCCTTCACAAATCCCCTAACCCACAGTAGAATAAAGACAATACAGAGAGAGAAAACGACCCAACCACAATCTCACCAAACACCATCTCCTCAGTTCAGTAGCCCCACACCTTAGCTCAGCCGTCAGGCTGTCCGAAGAGGCGAGGCCACCTCACTGCGTGGTTCAATGCAGCATGGTAGATATCGAAATTGCGCAATGGGCGATCGGACTGAATGTCGATTCGACGATTCATCAGAAACGGGACTTTTTGTTCAGAAATACCACCATGCGAACGGAGAGGCTCTGTCAGTGCCGTCAGGTCGTGTCGATCCTCGCTCGTTCCGAGCACAATATTCTTGGTCGAAATGACGACGATATCGCCAAGCCTGTCAGCAGGAAGCTCGAACCTCTCCGCAGCTGCCTCACGGCCTGTTGCCAGTTCGATCTGATCCATCGACTGAAGAGCGTCGATGACAAGATCCCGGTTCGCATTGCCCAAGAGATAAGCGGTGGCAAATGATCCGAAGGTACCATGGTGGGCCACATAGGGATCGCTGATCGGCAAAATTACCCGTGCTTCGCCCTCTCCCAGCTTTTTATCGAATAGATCCTGGAGATAAAGGACCGACGGAAGACCGTTATTATCATGTTTGGCGTTCATGCCGTGATCCGCGGTAATCACGATGGTGCAGCCCCGCTTATCGAGCGCTGCCAGGTAGCCATCTATCATTTGGTAGAAAGCGTTCGCGACCGGTGTTCCAGGCGCATGCTTGTGTTGGATATAGTCGCTCGTCGAGAGATACATCAAGTCCGGTCGGTCACGCTCCATGATCTTCAGGCCGGCCGCGAAAACAAACTCCGACAGCTCGGCGGAGTATATCTTCGGGACTGGCTTGCCGACAAATGGGATAACGCCCGCAATACCGTTCTCCGGGTTCGACGCCTCGTCTGCCTTCTCGGCCGAGAAGTTGATCGCGCCGCCTTTTCCATGTGAAAGCCCGTGACCGAGCAACCGACGAAGCTTGTCTTTGGCGGTGATCACGCACACTTTTGCTCCGCACCTTTGAAACTCCGCGAAAATTGTTTTCGCCCGAAGAAGTTCAGGGTCGTTCATCATGATCTCTGTATTCGAATCGACATCCAGGAAGAAATTGCCGTTAATCCCATGGACGGATGGCGGTTGACCTGTTGCTATTGAAAGATTGTTCGGATTAGTGAACGAAGGAACAACGCCGTCACCGAGTCTGTTCGTACCATTTTCCAATACATTCTTGAAGTAGGGTGCGACACCTGCACGCACGGCCTCTTCAATGTATCCCGGTTCATCATCATGCGCGGGTTGCGAACCATCGATACATACGCCAACGATCGGCTCCCGCGGCCAGGCATAAGTGCGGCCGTTAACTTGGACTGTCCCGTTGGTCATATTCCTCCTTCCGAGGAAGCCTCGATCGCGGTCGACTATTTAACGCGGAGATTCATCCCATAGCCGGGATCGGCATCCGTGTCCGTGCCGTAATCCAAACTTGTCGGCAACCGGGGAGACAGCAGCCCATCGCGACCGACGACCCTTCTGGCGATCCAGAACCGGACGTACCGCCCGAGCTCGGACTTCAGGACAAGACTTGATTGTAATCTTGCGCATATTGGATCCATTTTCTCAAGAATCGGAACCCCCGGCAAACTCGGGGCGGCTCGGTCCGGGCGACCGGGTCCCCGACGCCAGCCAGCACGACGGGCGTATGTGCGCCGCGTCCCGCTCCACCGTCGGCCGTCTCCGGGCAAGCCGCCCCCGGCCATATCGAGCGCGGCAATGCCACGCGCCCACGCAACCGGGCTTCCGTCGAGCGTGTCTTCGCTGTGCAAAAACAAGCGATGGGGCCGACGATCCACACGACCGGCCTGGCCAATATCGGCTTCAACCTGAGCCGCCTGTGAACCAATTCTTCAGCGCATTCCTTAGCACCGGCGTGCCCGGTAGGGCGAGAAAATATTCTGTCTCCTCTTTCGACATCGGCGCATATTCGATCCATGAGAAGCAGACCGGCTTGTTGGCCAGTACCCAAAACGACTATTACAACAAGCCGACGCCACGAGAGATTTGTCAATAGCAGGCAAACAGGGTAGTATCGCGGTGCAAGACAGGTTGTAGGAAAACAGTTTCAAATGAAAGTTGTCATGTTGGCGGCTGGAACCGGCAGCCGGCTCGGATCCAATATCACGGAGCCTCCACCGAAGGTCTTGCTGCGCTTCGGCGGTAAATCGTTGCTGGAGTATCATCTTGAAATCCTCAAGCAACAGGACATCGACGAGTTGGTGCTCGGCGTCGGCTATAATCACCAGACGATCGAGCGCGAAATTGCGGCCCTGGGCACGCAGGATTTCGTACGGACCGTATTCAACGAGGATTATCGGGCAGGCAACATCGTCACCCTATGGACCCTGCGCGACGAATTGCAGTGCGGGGATCCGGTCCTGCTCATGGATGCCGATGTTCTCTATGACGAAGAGCTGCTGACGCGGCTGATTAACTCATCCCACCAGAACTGCCTCCTCCTCGACCGCGACTTCGAGCCGGGCGATGAGCCGGTCAAGATATGTATCCGGGATGGCGAGATCGTGGAATTCCGCAAATGGCTGAGCACCGGGTTCGATTACTGCGGTGAATCCGTGGGCATGTTCAAGTTATCCAGCGATGCGGCCCGGTCGATCGTCGCGCAGACCGGGCTCTATCTGGACCAAGGCCGCCGCCACGAGCCCTATGAGGAGACGATTCGCGATGTGCTGCTGACCTCGCCACGCGGCACTTTCGCATTCGAGGACATCACCGGGCTGCCCTGGATCGAGATCGATTTCCCCGCCGATGTCGCGCGCGCCGAAACCGAGATTCTGCCGCGTATCGTATCGGCGGCAAGCAAACGCCGCGCCTCGACCATGAACAATGGACACATCGACAGAGATGCGGCACGGGACTTATGACCGGCATCGAAGCATCGGGGGCCATCCAGATAGCCGCCGGACTGATAGCCGCCGTCCTTTACGCATCGGCATATCTATCCTTTGTCCGGCTTTTGCGCTTTCCACGGAACTGGCTTCCGCCCGACCTACGGGAAGTCGTTACGACGGGAGTTTTGGCGGTTCTCGCGGTCGCGTGGGTATCGCTGTCGCCGAATGCCCCCGATCCGGTCAGCCTTCCGGGCCTGGCCATCTCGACCGGCTTCATCGTTGCCCTGTTCTTCATCGTCGCGGCCCCCGCGATCGCTTTTCGGCCAGCCAATCGGGCGGTGGAATTTCTGGCAAAGCACGCCGAGCACGCCGGCTTGTGGCTGCTCGGTCCCGCCCTCGTCGCCGGGATGACGGTGCCAAACAGCAAGCTACAGGCGGTGCTGACGATCGCCATGGCGATTGAATTATCGTGGTTTCTCCGCCACCGTTGGGCACGGCGGAGGTGGCGACTCTATCCCTTGAACCTTTCCGACCTGGCGGTCCTGGAGAACCAGGCGACAGGCGATCTCAACGCGTTTCGAGCGCGCCACGGCATCCGTGAGCTGGTGCTTTCGGAGGATGCCGTCGGTTGGAGAGGCTGTGAGAAAGGCACGCCGCCCTGTCCCTTCAATCTCTACGTCAACCGACTCGGTCTCAACACCGCGCCCTGCTGCCGCGAGCATATGCGGGATATCAGCCATTTTGTCGCCGCCTGCCTGAGTGAAATTGGGGCCGTGCACTGGCTGGAGGGCGGCAGCCTGCTTGGCGCCGTGCGGGAGAATGGTGCGCTTTTGCAATGGGAGGACGATATCGACATATCGGTTCTGCTCGACGGGGATATCACCTGGCACAGTTTGTCGGCCGGGCTCGTCGAACGCGCCGCGCGGGATGGCTACTACGTCGATCTTTTCGAGAAGGGCGGCTTGATCTCAATTTCATTCGATCCGCCGAAACCATGGCCCTTTCGCTGGGAGCGTAATCGCCTACGCGGTGAAATTCGCGTCGATCTCGCGATCTACCGGCCCGCCATGAGCCATGGCGACGCGGTGCTGGAGAGGCAAAGCCACAAGGGCGACATGCCGGCCACGGAAAATGGCGGCTATGGCGTGCCGCGAGGGATCGTGCTGCCGACTTCGACAATCGGCTTCGAGGGAGGCGACATGGCCTGCCCGAATAAGCCGGACACGTATCTGCGTGTCCTTTACGGTGACTTCGAGAAGATCGAATATACCTATGTCGACGCGGCGGCGGCGGAAACCCGGCGCCAGGCCGACACAGGCCGGTAAGGCGTCCGGTATCGGCAACGGTCATCGATACTCGCATGAGCAAGACGGTCGAAAACGTGCTTTTCATTACCGCCGATCAGTGGCGGGGCGAATGCCTCTCCGCCGTCGGCCATCCGGTTGTAAAGACGCCGCATCTGGACGCGCTGGCGGGGATGGGCACCTTGTTCCGCAGCCACTGTTCCCAGGCCACACCCTGTGGGCCCGCGCGCGCCAGCCTCTACACGGGCCTCTATCAGCACAATCACCGCATGGTGACGAACGGCACGCCGCTGGACGACCGTCATGCCAATATCGCGATCGAGGCCCGCAAGGGGGGATACGATCCCGCCCTTTTCGGCCATACCGATATCGCCGCCGACCCGCGGGGCCGGGACCCGGACGATCCCGAGCTCAAGACCCGTGCCGGATTGTTGCCGGGGATCACGCCGGTGGTCCGAATGGACGGCGGTCATCTGCCATGGAGGAAAGCGTTGCGGCGACGGGGATATCGGGTCGACGACGATCCACGGTCGCTTTTTCGCCCCAATCCGGAGGGTATCGACCCAAGCCGGGGCCGCACCTTCGCGCCGACCTGGTATCGGGCGGATGACAGCGGCGCGGCCTTTTTGACCGATGAGGCGTTGGCCTATATCTCGGCCCGCGAGGCGACACCCTGGTTCGCCCACATCTCCTATCACGCGCCGCACCCACCGTTTATCGTGCCCGAACCCTATCATGCTCTCTACGAACCGGCGGCGGTGCCGCTGCCCGTTCGCCATGGGAGCGCGGAGGAAGAAGCCAAGCAGCATCCATGGACCCGCTTTTATCTCTCGAACCAACTGGACGCAGCCTATACCCACGGCGCCTCGCTCAAGGATTATCTTGAAATCGGGGAAGCCGAGATACGGCAGATCAGGGCGACCTACTACGCCATGATGACGGAGGTCGACAACCAAATCGGACGCCTGATCGCGCATCTGAAAGAGACTGGCGCCTGGGAGCGGACCCTGATCGTCTTTACCTCCGATCATGGCGAGCAGTTGGGCGATCATTGGATGATGTCGAAATTCAGCTACTACCGCCAGACCTACGATATCCCTCTGATCATCCGTGATCCGCGGGCGGCTTCCGACCAAGCGCGCGGCACGGCCATCGACGCCTTCAGCGAGAATATCGACCTCATGCCGACGATCCTGGAGTGGCTTGGCCTCGCGGTTCCCGCCGCTTGCGACGGCGTCTCGTTGTTGCCCTTCTGTCAGGGCATGGAGGTCCAGGATTGGCGCGCGGAAGCACACGCGGCGTTCGATTTCCGCCATTTTCCAGGGCTTGACGGTGGCCGGACGCTGGGCCTGGCGCCCGATCAATGCAGCGCGAACCTGCTCTGGGACAGGCGCTACAAATATGTCCATTTCACCGGTCTGCCGCCGCTGTTCTTCGACCTGGAGAACGATCCCCACGAGTTTCGTAATCTTGCCGACGATCCTGCATATCGTCATTTGGTGCTCGAATATGCGCAAAAAATGCTGAGCTGGCGCATGAATCACGATGAACGAACCCTCGCCAACACACGGCTGGGGCCAGGCGGTGTGGTCGAACACCATCCGCCACGGCGGCAAAGAAAAGAAACCCTTGTGAAGTTGCGAAATTGAAACTCGGCAGCACCGACGGGACGACGGAGGTCCCGACACAACAGATCTACCAATATCCGGTCCGGCCCTCGGGCCACCAGGTCGGGATGAAGGTTCCCATGTTGATGGAATTCGGATACGATTGCCGTCAGTGTAAATGATGCCTGATGTTTCTCAGCAGATAGTATTCCGTCAGGTTGAAAATTTCTATTCTAGATTGTCGATGGTTTCTGGCGATGTCATCATCATGACCGCCGCCGAGAACAAGTTGGTTGCATGAGGCATGGGTCGTACCGCTCTGATAAGATGGTTGAAGAATTGTCCCAAAACATCGCCGACCACGCCGGCAAAACAACAAACCCTTTGGCGAGGTCTTGACTATGAACTCCCGGGTTGACGATGGCCCGCGGTTGATCATGAACGATAGCGGCAACGACAAATACCTCCTGACCCCCGGCCCCTTGACGACGTCGCTCGCGACCAAGCGGGCGATGCTGCGCGACTGGGGCTCTAGGGACACGGATTTCATAGCCATCACCAGACGCATCCAGGATCGATTGCTGGCAATCGCCGGGGTCGGGGATAGCCATGTCGCGGTGCCGGTGCAGGGCAGCGGGACCTTCGGCGTGGAGGCGACGCTGGGCACGCTGATCGCGCCTGGGCAGCGAACACTGGTTCTGGAAAACGGCGCCTATGGCAGGCGGATCGTCACCATACTGGAGCGGATCGGCCACGCTGTCTCGGTGCTGCGCTGGCAGGAGGATCAACAGATCGATCCAACTGCGCTGGATGCGGCTTTGCGTGAGGATCCCACGATCCGTCATGTTGTTGTCGTGCATTGCGAAACCACCACGGGCATATTGAACGATATGGTGGCGATTGGCCGCGTCTGCGGGACCCATAAGCGTCGTCTGATCGTTGACGGGATGAGCGCATTCGGCGCCATTCCGATCGACGGCAATACCGTGCCCTTCGACGCGTTGATCGCCTCGTCCAACAAGTGCCTGGAGGGCGTGCCGGGCATGGCCTTCGCGCTGATCTCCAGGCAATGGCTGGCGTCGGCCGAGGGCAATGCCCATTCGTTGGCCCTGGACCTTTATGAGCAGTGGCGCGGGCTGGAGGCCAATGGGCAATGGCGCTTCACGCCGCCGACCCATGTACTGGCGGCGTTCGACCAAGCCCTGGCGGAACACAGGGAGGAAGGCGGCGTGGCCGCTCGTCACAAGCGTTATAGCGCCAATCGGGACATTCTTGTCCAGGGCATGCGGAAACTTGGCTTTGAAACAGTGCTCACCGATACGGTGCAGGCGCCAATCATCGTGACCTTCATGATGCCGACCCACCGCCTCTTCGACTTCTCCCGCTTCTACGATCATATGAGCGATCGTGGCTTCGTCATCTATCCGGGCAAACTCGCTTTCGTGGACAGCTTCCGGATCGGCTGTATCGGCGCCCTCGGTCCGGCACAAATGAAGCAGGCGGTTGCTGCCGTCAAGGAAACGCTGGAAGCGATGGGGATCGGCGATCTAGGGATCATGGCAACGGATTAAATGACCCGCTTAACAGAATGGGAACATGATGACAAAGACCTCGACCAAAAAGACTACGGCCTTTCGTAGGCTACTGACATCGGGGCAAATAGAGTATATATGTGAGGCGCATAATGGATTGAGCGCAAAAATTGTCGAGGAAGCGGGCTTCAAGGGAATCTGGGGCAGCGGCCTGACAATTTCAGCCCAATACGGCGTGCGCGACAACAATGAAACCTCGTGGACGCAAGTGCTGGAAACACTGGAGTTCATGGCGGACGCCACCAGTGTGCCAATCATGCTGGACGGCGATACCGGCTATGGCAGCTTCAATAACTTCCGCCGATTGATTCATAAACTAGCGCAACGAGGTGTTGCGGCGGTTTGTATCGAAGACAAGATTTTTCCGAAAACAAACAGCTTTATTTCGGGCGACACACAGCCGCTAGCCGACATTCAAGAATTTTGCGGCAAGATCAAAGCCGGCAAGGATGCCCAACTCGACGATGATTTTTGCATTGTCGCGCGCATTGAAGCCTTTATTGCCGGCTGGGGCCTTGGCGAAGCCCTCAGGCGGGCTGAAGCCTATCATGGCGCCGGCGCCGATGCAATTTTGATCCATAGCGCCTTGGCGGTACCCGACGAAGTGCTGGCCTTCAAGCAGGAATGGGGTAGCCGCTGTCCTGTGGTCATCGTGCCGACGAAATATTACGCCACCCCGACGGAGGTGTTCGAGGATGCCGGCTTCTCATTGGTTATTTGGGCCAATCATTTGCTGCGCGCGTCAATATCGGCCATGCAACGAACGGCGAAGCGGATCCACGCTGCGCAGAACCTGATGTCGATCGAGGACAATGTCGCCGGCGTCGGCGAGATTTTTCGCCTGCAAGGGGCGCAAGAGCTAAAGGAAGCGGAAATGCGATACTTGCCGTCAGTGGAAAAGGTGCCCTGCGGCGTGATCCTTGCTGCCTCCAGAGGCAAGGAGCTGGGCTCGCTCACGGAGGACAAACCCAAGGTCATGATCGATATTCGTGGCAAGCCCTTGCTAACCCGTATTGTCGAAACCTACAATTTGGCCGGCATAAAAAAGCTCGTCGTCGTACGGGGTTATATGAAGCACGCCGTCGACCTTCCGGGCCTGGACTATGTCGACAACGACCGGCATGAAAGCACCGGCGAACTGGTCTCTCTACAGCGCGCTTTCGACTATTTCGGCGACCTTGGCACGGATATGGTTGTGTCGTACGGAGATGTCCTGTTCAACAAATATATTTTGACTCTGTTGGAAGAGCCGAGGGAGGATTTCGTCGTAGCTGTGGATGCGGATTGGGTCAATAGCCGCAATACCGGACGAGAAGCCGATTGGGCTGTCTGCTCCCATCCAAACTCAAGAGATATTTTTTTCACGAAAGTCAGCTTGAAGCGTCTCGGCGATGATATTCCACAGGCTGAGATCCACGGCGAGTGGATGGGGTTTTTGAAGCTTTCGGCGAAAGGGTTTGCGGTCGTCAAGACCGCGTTGGATGAACTATTGTCGAACCCGGTGCAACAACAATTGAAAGTGCCCGACCTCATCAACATGTTGATAGAGGACGGCAATATTGTACGTGTCGTTTACACCACGGGACATTGGCTTGACATCGATACGGTACAGGATTTGGTTGCGGCGGGAAATTTCAATGAATGATCTTATTCACTCTAACGGAGATCGAGCATGATCGATGCCGACGATTTTCTTGGACCCGCGCGGGCGGAAGGTTTCGATTTTTATTCCGGCGTTCCCTGCTCCTACCTGACGCCGTTGATCAATCGCGTGATCGACGATCCGGCCAACCGCTATGTCGGTGCAGCCAGCGAGGGCGAGGCGGTCGGCATCGCGGCGGGCGCCTGGCTGGCTGGCCGCCAGACCGTGGTGATGTGCCAGAACTCCGGACTTGGCAACGCGGTGAATCCGCTCACCTCTCTCAACGTGCCATTTCGGATTCCAACCTTGCTCGTAGTCACCTGGCGCGGCCAGCCGGGTCTCACCGACGAGCCACAGCACGAGCTGATGGGTGCGATCACGCCGGCTTTGCTCGACACCCTGCGGATTCCGCATATGGCCTTTCCGGCGACGGCGAAGGAGATGGACCCGGCGATCGCGGCGATGTCAGCGAGCCTGCGCGAAACCCGCCTGCCGTTCGCCTTCATCATGGAAAAGGGCAGCGTTCGCGACGACGGCTTGAGCAAAACCACGCCGCCCATCCGACCGGGCGGTGTGCGCGCTGACCATCGCGTCTCGGCGGAGCTACCGACCCGCTACGCAATTTTGCAACGCTTGCTGGCCGCCGTACCCGAAAGTGCTGCAATAGTTGCGAGCACTGGCAAGTGCGGGCGCGAATTGTTCACCCTCGCCGATCGGCCGCAGCATCTCTATCAGGTCGGCTCCATGGGCTGTGCGGGTCCGATGGGTCTGGGTGTCGCGTTGAATACGACCCGGCCTGTGATCGTGCTCGACGGCGACGGTGCCGCCCTGATGAAGCTGGGCGCCTTTGCCACGATCGGGGCGATGGGCTCCGATAATTTAGTCCACGTCATTCTCGACAATGGCGTGCATGACTCGACGGGGGGCCAGCCGACGGTATCGCCAAGCGTCGATTTCGCCGGCGTCGCACTGTCCTGCGGCTATGCCGGCGCCGCCCTCGCCGACGATCCCGATGGCTTCGAAAAGGCCCTCGTGGCGGCACTGACAAGACCAGGACCCCACCTCGTTCATGTAAGTATTCGTGCCGGCTCCCTGGATAGCCTTGGCAGACCTACTGTGTCTCCGAGAGAGGTGGCTGATCGCTTCAAGGCTTTCCTGGTCGATCCGAATAGCACGACCGGCTGATTTCGCCTTTTGCTGAAAAGGGATCATAGCGATCGACCCCGTCGTGATCGGGACTCTGCAAAACTCATCGGTCCTTTTTGCTACTGCTGGCGGACCTTGTCTAAATGACGGGTCTGGGGATTTGATTGTGTTTTTCGATTAAGGCCCGGATGTCGGCCTCGAGCTGTTTCGTCGAGGTATCACGGAGACTCCTAGCTCGCGGCTCTCCGCTACAATCCGCCGCTTCTGCGCCTGACTCCACCGCCGGCGCCGACCTGACCTCCCGCAGCGCTTCCCTGTGCCGACGCCGGGAATCCGCGGTCTCCCGGGCTCAACGCGACCCATATCCCGATCATGCCATCCTTCGAAGCCCGTGGTTCGATGACCAGGCTGACAATTCCCGCGCCATTCTGCCGGTGAACCCGGCAGCTGATGTCACACGGCCTTCTCCGGGCCGCTTCCCGCCGACGAGCGCGACCCGCAGCGGCTGGCACCGGAAGCGGGGGAGCTGGCGAGGAAGATCGCTGTCGGGTTCGCTGCGCCGGTGCGCGGAGGGCGGGGCGTCGTGCATTGCAAGGGCATCGGCAAAGGCGCGCCGGCCTTGACACGATGTGACCGGTCAGGAATGCTGGTCATATGAATACGATCAACGCATCCGATTTCAAGGCGCGGTGCCTTGCCATCCTGGACCGCGTGCACGAGACCGGCGAACGGCTGGTGATCCTGAAGCGTGGCCGGCCGGTCGCCGAGTTGTCGCCAGTCACTGGCGAGGGAAGCTATCCCCAGGCCGAATTGGAGGGAACGGTCACCATCGTCGGCGACGTCGTGGGGCCGGTGCTCCCGGAGGATCATTGGGACAGCCTGAAGCGATGAAGGCGTTGCTCGACACGCACATCCTGCTCTGGTGGCACGGGGACCGGGGTCGGCTGTCCCCGGAGCAGCAGGGCGTCATTGCGGCTGCCGGCGCGGACTCGCCGCTTGAGGTTTCCGATATCTCGCTCTGGGAAGTGGCCACGCTGTACAGCCTGGGACGGATCCGCCTGACGATCCCCCTGCGGGAGTGGCTGGACAAGGCCGTCGCCGCGCCGCTGGTGCGGCGCCATGGCATCTCTCCGGCGGTGGCAGCCGAGTTGGCGTCGTTGCCGGATTCCTTTCATCGCGACCCGGCCGATCGCATTCTGGTGGCGACCACCCGCGTGCTGGGCGCGACACTTCTGACACGGGACAGGAGAATTGTCGAAGCGGAGCTAGTCGACACGCTGGGCTGACATGGGCGCGGCTCGACCGTGCTGCGACTCCTTTCGTGCTGGTGGCCGACACGATCCGCCGGTGCCCAAATACGGCGGCGCCGGAGGCCGGAAGCAACTAATTGTGGCGGAGATCCAGGGGCCTCGAGACTGTCCGATATTTTGTGTAAGTGATCTTGGTGGGTCCTTTATCTTGTAGAGGAGGACCCTGCGATGACGACACTGAGACCCGAGCTTCTGGACGAGTTGCTGGCCGACTACGAGACACCGGAAGACCTTTTGGGCGATGAGGGTCTTTTCAAGCAGCTGAAGAAGGCGCTTCTGGAGCGGGCGCTGGGTGCCGAGCTGACCGACCATCTGGGCTACGAGAAGGGCGATCCGGCGGGCCGGGGCAGTGGCAACAGCCGCAACGGCCATTCCGGCAAGACGGTTCTGACCGAGGACGGCGCGGTCGAGCTTGCGGTACCGCGCGACCGCAACGGCAGCTTCGAGCCGGCGATCGTTCCCAAGGGCGAGCGCCGCCTCGACGGCTTCGACGACCGTATCCTGTCGCTCTATGCGCGCGGCATGACGGTGCGCGAGATCCAGGCTCACCTGCATGAGCTCTACCGGGTGGAGGTGTCGCCGGACCTGATCAGCCGGGTGTCCGGCCCCACGCGCGGCAGGTCTGGCGCGCCTCGGGCGCGTCGATCCCGTGCAGCCGGTAGCGCACCCCGTCGATGTCCACCGTGTCCGCGTCGATCACCGTAGGGCGGCCGTCCGCTCCGTTCGCCCGACTTCCGGCGTTCGTTCCGTCGCAGCCCCGCCCCGCCCATGCAACGGCGGCATGGATTTTCTTGCAGACGGCATTTTTTCTCCCGGCGCCGAGGTGATAGTCAGCCCGGATCGTGGGATGCCGGATGCAGTAGAACAGGCGGGGATCACGAGGCCGATGGCGGCCGGCACACGTCGTCGTTGGACCGAGGCGGACAAGCGCCGGATCGTTGGGGAGAGCTATCAGACGGGGACATCGGTCGTGCTGGTGGCGCGGCACAACGAGATCAACGCGAACCTGGTGTCCTACAGGCGGCGCCAGTATCGCGAGCGCGGGGGGTTCGTGCCGTGGTTGTAGAGCCGGATCGCCGCCAGCATCGTTTTTCTTTGCACAGCACGCGAAACACCGCCGGACATTCCCTGAATCTCCCCGATGTTGGGGACGCGCGAAAACGCATGATCGGGCTATCGTTCACTCCCGCATCAGTGCAGCCCGGAACAGGCCAAGGATGCTCCGCCTTCGGCTCGGCAAACGGAAAGTGAAACCATCGTCTCCCGCGCACGGGTGGCCGCCGTCCGCGGCGGTTTCGGAGCCGGATCGAAGGGAACTCCGGTGACGAGCCTCGCAACCAACTTCCGAGACTTCGTCCTGGCCTTCCTCCGCCGATCATCGCTGAATGACACGAAGTTCGGCAGGGATGCCGCCGGACACGGCGAGTTCGTTACGAACCTCCGAAAGGGGGCCGTGCCGATGATGGACACCGCGGACCGGGTACTCCGCTTCATGGACGAACCGGAGATCGGTCCCGCATTCCGGGCCGAGATTGCGGCCTTCCTCGTCGTCACCGGCACCAAGGGCACCGCGCTCGGGCAACTGGCTCTCAGAGATCCATCCTTCCTTCACCGGCTGAACGCGGGCGCGTCGCCGCGATTGGACACCGTCCAGAAGGTGCGGGCCTGGATGCGCGAAACCGCGAGCTATGGAGAACGCCTGGCGATCGCTCAGGCGATCGCAGACCCCGGCGTACCCGATCCCGTCCTCAATCCGGACCCGGGCGCCGTGAACGCACTGGTCGAGGGGAGGCCGCGCGCCGGAGGCAGCGGCGAAGACCTTGCGGGACAATCCTCTCGCGCGATCGAGGAGAAGATCCTGCTCACCCCGGCGGAGGCCGCGGCCATTGTCAACCTGAAGCCGCTCACGCTGTCCCGCTTCCGGACCGTCGGGGGCGGTCCCACGTACTGCAAGCTGGGAGTGCATGTGCGGTATTTCCGGGCCGATCTCCTGGCCTGGGCATGGGCAAGACGCATGGGGAACCATCTTGAGCTGCGCTGACCGGTCGGCACCATGCTGCGCGCGGCTGGTATTCCACCGGTTCGCGGCAGCGTTTGGGTTCCAGTCCAACGTCGAACAGGCCCCATGACGGACCTCATGGCGGACATCCGCGCCAAGGTCTCGGACTATCTCGCGCGCACCGGGATGGCGGGGGAGGAGTTCGGCAGGCGTGCGCTCGGACGATCCGAATTCGTGGGTCGGCTCGAGGTGCAGCGGACGATGACGATCAAGACCGCCGACCGCGTGCTTCACTTCATGGGCGAAGCGCCGATCGGCCCCACCTTCAGGCGTGAGGTCGATACCTTCCTCGAGGTCACCGGCACCAGGCCGGAGAGGTTCGGAATCGACGCCGTCGGCGCACCTTGGTTCGTGCAAACGCTCAGGACCGAGGAATCGGTTCGCCTTACCGCCGTTCAACAGGCACGCGAGTACATGGACCGCACCGCGGATCCTTCGCAACGCGCGGTCATCGCCGGGATGCTCGAACACGGCGGCGAGTCGACATTCGGCGCCGTCGCGAACCTGGTGTCGCAGGCCGAAACGAAGAAGGGCAAGGCCTCTGGAATGTCGGACACAGACGCGGAAGACCCTCCGGCACGTCACCGCCGGGAATTCCTCGACACGGCCGAAGCCGCGGCGCTGCTCAGCCTCGCGCGGCGTACGCTGGTTCGATATCGTGCGAAGGGCGTGGGCCCGGCCTATCACAGGTTTCATGGCAGAATCGTCTACACCCGCACCGATCTCATGAGCTGGGCGTTGGGAAAACGGCAGACTACGCGCGAGAGCGACTGACAGCGCGTATCCCGATGTGTCGACCGGCGACCTGCGTCCGCTTGCGTCGGCTCGTCGAGGTGTCAAGTAACGGCGGTAATTGCGAGCCTGCACTTCATGAACTGGACGAGCGAACGCACGAGTGCGTCGGCTTGCCGTTCGGGAAAGCCCGCGGCAACGAGTTCCTCGGTCGCGGCGTCGGTGTCGAACTGAAATTCGCGTTGCGCCGTTTCCGACGGTTCGTCGAGATGCTTGTCGCTCGCGATTTTCTGCCCGATCAGCCGGATGAGAAGACACACATAGGCGTCGGCTTGCTGCCTGGGCATGTCCGCGGCGACGAGCTTCTTGAAGAAGGCGCAGGTATCGAACCGGACTCTGCGTCTTTCCATGGGCACTCTGTCGGGCACGGGCCGCATCGGCTCGAACACGACACGGATGCCATTAATCGTCATGACCCGGGAGAAGGACCCCTGCGCTTGTCGGCACACGCAGCGTCTTTCCGGCCGCGATCATCACCTTGTCCAGGCTGTAGATCGCCTCCGCCCCGCGGTTGCTCGCGATGGCGAGATGCAACGCGTCCCGGGCCCTCAGTCCGGTCTCGAAACGGCTCAGCCATTCCCTGGCCCGATCGAAGTCGTCGCGGTTTGGCAGCAGGACGACGAAGGACTCCTCGATGATCGTTTCGAACTGTGAACACGCCTCGCGTGCCACCGCAGCTTCCAGACCGCCCATGCGAACCTCGCGGGCAAGCAGCGAGGCGAACTCGACCCAGGTCCAATGGCTGACCGCCAGGGCGTCCACCGGCAGGTCCTTGAAGAAACCCGCGATCGGTTCGCTGGTCGCCTCGGGCAGGACGAGAGGAACGAGGAAACTGGTGTCGAAATAGCGCATTCGGACCGACCGCCGATCTCACAACCGCTCGTCCCGGGCCTCGCGCAGCAGCTCGGCGGCGGGTCGCCGCAACCGAGGCATGGTCGCCCGAAACCCGGCCAGCTCCCGCAGGGCCAGCGGTTTCTTGGGGCGGACGGCGGCAGAGAGGTGCGCCACGGCCTTGCCGCGACGGGTGATGACCACCTCCTGGCCAGCTTCCACCTTGTCCAGAAGTTCGCTAAGACGCGCCTTCGCCTGAGCCAGATTGACGGTGACCATGACAACCCCATGTGGTCACGCAACTGGTCATATGATAGCGGGTTGGTGCGAGCGGGCTACAGCCATATCGAGAAAGCGCCAGCCGCGACGACCCGGCGAGTGCCCTCGGTCCGAACGACTAAGAATTCCTTAGTGGTTGCACCCGCCTCAATCTCCTGCCGGCGAATATGTAGCGCAGGTACATCAGCAGTTTCTCAGGGGTGGTGTCGAGCATCTGCTCCATCTGCCGCCGAATCGGGTTCAGCCTCGCATTCTCGGCCTCTAATCTCTGCCGAATCATCGATCCAGGCTGACGCGACCCAGACGTGAAGTACTTTTCCCGGGGCATGCCGTGAGTGCGCGACGCCCGGACCGGGGATCGGCCTCCGTCATCTAGTGGGCAGGAACGCGGCAGAGCCCCGAGCGGACCGGTCGAGGGGCGCAAAACTGGCGAGGCACCGCCGCCAAGTTCCCTCATTCTGCTGATTTCGCCAACGAACCCATTTGCCCCACTAATTGAAGTGCAGTAAGTTAATGTCACTCACTCCTACCCAGGTTGGAACCGCCATGCCCCAGCAGGTGACAGCGCGATTGCCGGACCCGATGGTCGATGCGCTGGATACGGCCGCGCAGCAGCTCCGCCGCAGCCGGGCGGACGTTATCCGCCTCGCCGTCGAGCACTATCTCGAAGATTTCGACGATCTCTCCGTCGCCATCGACCGGCTCCGCGATCCCACCGATCCGGTGCTGGACTGGGACGAGGTCCGGCGTGAGCTTCTCGATACGGATTAAGCAGAGCGCGGCCAGAGAGCTGAGGCGTATCGCCAGGCCGGACCGGACGCGCATCGTCGCCGCCATCGACCGCCTGGCCGAGACCCCCCATCTCGGTACGTCGCTGAAGGGCGACCATCGGGGATTGCGGCGCCTCCGGGTGGGAGACTACCGCGTCGTCTACGAAATCCGGGACGACGAGCTCGTCGTGCTGGTTGTTCGCGTCGCGCACCGGCGAGACGCGTATCGGCGGACAGGATCGTAAGACTGGCCGCGAAGGCCGCCCCGAACCATCGTTTGCGACATCCCGGCCTAGAAATTTTCGTGGGGCCAAACGGGGCCACAGGGGCTCCCAGCGTAGCCCCCCGGGGGTCAGGAGGGTGAAGTAACCCTTTGATATTACGAACTTAATCCCTTGACATTGCCCTGTTCGTCCCAAAGATCGTCTCCCATGCCGGACGGTGTTGCGGGGAGGCGGGGCGTTATGGGAAGAAACGGAAGCGGACGGTCCAGGGATCGCGGTGCCGCCAACGACAACGGCGTGGACGAGGCAGGATTAGAACCTCTAGCGCTCCGTGGCACGTTCGCTCGCTGCCGTCATGTGCCCCGATGCGCGGCATTGCCGTGCGCTTGCTCCTCCAGAAGATGGGTGCGCTCGGAACGTCCGCACCGAAGCGGATCCCGTTCGACTCGTACAACAAGCGGCGGCTGGGAGCGGCCGAGGTGGCGAAGCCCGGCAACGTCGCGCTGCTGATGAAGCAGACGCTGCTGCCGAGGCTCTACGGGTCTTGCGCGCTGGAGCGCCCGGCGGGCGGAACGCGCTCCAGGCAGGCGGCGCCCAGCGCCCGGCATCCAGCTCGAAGCCCGCCGATCGGTCGATGCAGGCCGCGCCCTCCGAACGGATCGCGGGTGTGGAGGAACGATGAAGGCGAAGGGAGCGAGGATGCCGGCACAGGAGAATCGTATTCTGCGTCTGCCCGAGGTGATGCGGCTGACCGGGCTCAGCAAGGCAACGATCCATCGCCGCTACCGTGACGGGACGTTCCCGGAGCCAGTCAGGCTCGGCCCTCAGTCGATCGGATGGTGGCGCGCGGAGATACTCGAATGGCTCGAGTCTCTCCAGCGCGCCGGCGCGGCGCTCGACGACGCCCGGAAGAGGAAAGCCGGGCGCGGGTGAGATGAGCGGGAAAAGGCAGCGGGACGTAGCGGCGGGGAAGCGCGGCGCGGCTTGCGTGGAAGAGGCAGGCGGCGATGCCTGCTGCACTGAGGGATACAGTGAGGGAAGAAAATTGCAAGGATCCTAAAAAATGTAAATAAAACAGTGTTTTAAATAATGGAAATGGCGGAGGGGGTGGGATTCGAACCCACGGTACGCATAGCGTACAACGGTTTTCGAGACCGCCCCGTTCGACCGCTCCGGCACCCCTCCGCGCGCAGGCCAAGTCTTGAGGCGGCGCGGACCCTAGCGCAAAGCCCGCCCCGGCCGCAAGCCAAAGACCCCGCCTCAGCCCGATCGGGCCGCGTGCATCGCCGCGCGGTAGCCGAACACCATCGCGGGACCGAGCGTCGTCCCCGGGCCGGGATAGGTGCCGGCCATGATCGAGCCCATGTCGTTGCCGCAGGCATAGAGGCCGGGGATCGGGGCGTCGTCCCCGTCCAGCACCTGACCGTCGGCGGTGGCGGCGAGACCGGCGCTGCAGGCGAGTTCCGCCGGCCACACCGCCATCGCCACCAGCGGCGTCCCGGCGATGGGTCCGAGGCAGGGGTTGGGCCGGTTGTCGGGATCGCCGTTGAACCGGTTGAGCTCGGTATCGCCCTTGCCGAAATCGGCGTCCGACCCCTGCTCCGCGAAACGGTTGTGGCGCGCGACGGTGTCAGCCAGCCCCTCGGCGTCGACCCCAATCTTCGCCGCCAGCTCGGCCACCGTTCGGCCGAGGGTCACGTAGCCCGATGTCTCGTGCCGCGCGAGGTCGGCGGTTTCCGGGTGGATGTCGCCCAGCCCGTACTCGCGAACGAACCCGGCATCGCAGATCAGCCATGCGGGGATCGACGGGCCGATCTCGTGGGCCCGGAACATGCCTTCGACGAAGTCGTGATAGGACACCGCCTCGTTGACGAAGCGCCGCCCGGCCTCGTTGATCGCGATCAGACCGGGCTTGGCACGGTCGAGCAGGATATGCGGGTAAAGGCCGGTGCCGCCGCCCTTGCGCGGGTTGCGGGAAACCGGCGTCCATAGCCCGCCCTCGCCCTTGCTCTCGATCCTGCCGCCGAACCGCTCGCCGACCGTGAGCCCATCGCCGGTATTTTCCTCGACGGCGAGCGAATACTTGGGCTCGGCGCCCGGCATGAAGGCGGCGCGGAACGCCTCGTTATGCGCCATCCCGCCGGTCGCGAGAACCACGCCGCGCCGCGCCCTGACCCGGAGCGGCCCATTCGCGGTCTCCAGCACCGCGCCGGCGGCGCGACCCTCCTCCTCGACGATCTCGCCGAGCGCCGCGCCGAACTCGACCGGGACGCCGTTTTGCCCGAGGCTGTAATAGAGCTGGCCGATCAGCGCGTTACCCATCGTCAACCGGGTTCCCCGCCGGAACCGGAGCCGGTCCGCCAGGTAACGCAGCACCAGCCCCACCGTGTGGGCGAAATTGCCGACCGACCGGTAGCGGCCGAGCATCCGCGTCAGATCGACCTTGCCCACCATCATGCCGCCGAACACAAGAAATTCGGGAATAGGCGGGCGAACCCGGGCGAAATCGGCGCCGAGCTTCCGGCCGTCGAAGATCTCGGGGACGATCGCGCGCCCCTCGACGGCCGCGCCGGGCATGTTGCTGCGGTAATCGGGGTGACGCCCGCAGGCGACGAAGCTGAGCTCGGTGCGCGCGACGAGATCGTCGATCACCCTCGGCCCGTCCTCCAGATAGACCGCGCGGCGCGAATCCGCCCCGCCGTCGCCGATCAGCGCGTCGAGATATCGGGCCGCGTCGTCGGCGCGGTCGACGAAACCCGCCTCCCGGTTCTGGCTGTTGCCGGGTATCCAGAGCGTTCCGGCCGATGTCGCGCCGGTGCCGCCGACCTGCTGCGACTTTTCGCAGATCAGCACGTCGAGCCCTTCGAGCGCCGCCACCAGCCCGGCCGTCATTCCGCCCGGGCCCGCCCCAGCGACCAGGAGGTCCACCTCGCGGTCCCAGGAATGTTCGCCCGCGGCCGGCATTCAGGAAATCCGTGGCACGACGTCTTCGGCGAAGACCTGCATCTGGTCGAGCAGCTCCTGCAAATCGTTGGCCGCGAAGTAGAGGCCCAGGAGATGGGTGACGCCGGCCTCGCCGAGCCGGTGGGCGCGCTCGACGACGTCGTCGACCGTCCCGATCAGGTTGATGTCCTCGTGGCCGAGCGCGCCCTGTTCCTTCAGCGTCGATTTTCTGAGCGAGGTCAGATGCGCGCACATCTGGGTTTTCTCGAAGCGCGCCAGCGCCGCGTCGCGCGTCTTGCCGATATGGACGATGTATTGCGGCGCGACTTCTATGGAAGCGGGATCCCGCCCCGCTTCTCCGGCAAGACGATGAAGCTCCCTCACATCGGCCGCGATCCGGTCCAGCGGCACCGCCGCGGGCAGCCAGCCGTCGGCGTGCTCCACCGTCCGGCGCAAATTGTTGGCGTTGTTGCCGCCGACATAGATCGGGATCCGGTCCTGCTTCGGCTTGGGCCAGAGCTCGACATCGCGAAAGCTGTAATACGCGCCGTCATAGGACGCATTGCGGTCGCGGAACAGGAGCCCGAGCGCCTCCAGCCCCTCGTCGACGATCCTGCCGCGGGCGATCCCGCGGTTGGGTTGAAGCGCCTCGAACTCCTCGCGATAGGCGCCGATGCCGACCCCGATTTCGAGCCGCCCGCCCGAAAAGTGGTCGAGCGTGGCGATCTGCTTCGCCGTCACCACGATGTCGCGGCGCATCGGCAGCACCAGGATGCCGGTCCCGAAACGGAGCGTCGACGTCTCGGACGCGACGAAGGAATAGGTTATCAGCGGCTCCCAGAACCGGGGCGGGGTGGGGAACTCGGCGCGCACATAGTGCTGCGTCGTCATATGGTCGTTGCCCCAGACCGAATGGTAGCCGAGCGCCTCGGCGTGCCGGGCGATGCGGATCACCGCTTCCGGATCGGAGAACGGGATCGGATAGGTAAGACCCTCCATCCCGGTGGGCAGACCGACGCTAACCCGCATGTTCGACCTCCCGCGCCCTCAGCCGCGCGGTCGATTCCGCGTCGACCGCGCCGTTTGCGTCCAGGGCCACAGAATAGCGGCTGCGCGCGGCCCCGGGCGAGACCAGCCCCGCCCGGCAGTCCCGCGCGACCGCTTCCGGGTCCCTGCGTCGGGGATCGCCGAGACCGCCGCCGCCCGGCATCTCGATCACCACGCGGTCGCCGGGGGGCACGGTCTGCGTCCCCTTGCCGTCCAGCCCTCCGCCCGATGCGAGCCCGATCCGCCCGCCGGACCCGTCGTCGCCGCCTTCGCGCCCGCGCGGCGGATGGTCGATCCGGTCGAACAGGGCGCTGAATGCGAACGGCGCGTCTTCGAGAATACCGAGCTCCATCGTCTGCCCGAGCCCGCCGCGATTGGCCCCGGGACCGCCGGAATCGGTGCGGAACTCCTTGCGCCAGAACACCACCGGGGAGATCGCCTCGGTAACCTCCACGGGCACGCTCCGCACCCCGCTCGGGAAGCCGGTGGCCGAAAGCCCGTCCTTTCCCGGACGCGCCCCGGCGCCCCCGGAGTGGAAGCTGAGGACCGTGAAGGGCTCGGCGTCGGCGACCTCGGCGGGGTCGCATTCGACCCGGCCCGGCCCGCCGAAGGCATACACGTTCCACAGGCACGACGTGCCTTCGGCCGGCACCGCACCGTCGATCGCCTGGGAGAGGCATCCGAACACCACGTCGGGCAGCATCTGACCGGTCACGTGGCGGACCGCGACCGGCGCGGGATACTCGGCGTTGAGGATCGTCCCCGGCGGCGCGGCGACCCGGATCGGCGCCAGCGATCCCGCGTTGTTGGGAACCCGGGGCGCGACGATGCAGCGGACGCCGAACGAGGTATAGGCCTCGGTGTAGCAGAGCGGCACGTTGATCCCGTAGGACGAGACGCCGCTGGTCCCGGTGAAATCGACGTCGATCCCGTCATCTCCGATCGTCATCGCCGCCACCAGATCGACCGGGTTCTCAAGACCGTCGATCCGCATCGCGTTGCGGTAGATGCCGGGCTTGAGCGCGCGGATCGCCTCCAGCGTGGCTTCCTCCGAGCGTTCGACGATGTGCCGGCCGAGCAGCTCCAGGTCGTCGATGCCGAACTCGTCCATCATCTCGACAAGACGGCGGCAGCCCACGTCGTTGCAGGAAGCCAGGGAATGAAGGTCGCCCACCACCTGCACCGGTTCGCGCACGTTGGCGGCCACGATGTCGACCAGGGTCCGGTCGACGGTTCCCCGTTCCGCGAAGCGCATGATGGGGACGTATATCCCCTCCTCGAAGATGTTCCGACCGTCCGAGGTCAGCCCGCGCCCGCCGATGTCGACGACATGGCTGGTGCTGGCGAACAGCGCCACCGGGCGGCCGTCGTGAAAGGCGGGCGTCACGAAGGTGAAGTCGTGCAGGTGGCCGGTCCCCTTCCACGGGTCGTTGGTCAGGAACACGTCGCCATCCTTCATCGTCCCGACCGGGAAACGTTCGAGGAAGTGGCCCACCGAACGCGCCATCGAGTTGACATGCCCCGGCGTGCCGGTGACCGCCTGGGCGAGCATCCTTCCGGTGGCGTCGAACACGCCGGCCGACAGGTCGCCCGCCTCGCGGGTCGAGGTCGAGAAGCCGGTCCGGATCAGCGACTGGGCCTGCTCCTCGACGACCGCGATCAGGCGGTCCCACATGAGCTGGAGGCCGATGGGCGAGAACGCGTTGCTGCGGGTCATCGCGGATCCCTTGCGATCTGGATGTTGCCGAGCGCATCGACGGATGCGGAGAAGGAGTCAAGCACGATCGTGGTGGTCTCGTCTTCCGCGATGACGGCGGGCCCGGCGATCGTCGCGCCGGGGGCGAGGTCGTCGCGGCGGAAGACCGGCGCCGGAACCGTCCGGGCGGTCGCGGGATCGCACAGCGCGCGCTCCGCCATGGGCGCGGCGGCGACCGCGGGCGGCATCGGCGGGCACGGCGCGGGAGGATCGCCGCGGGCCGCCACGCGAAGGGTCCAGTTCATCGCCTCTATCGCCAGACCGGGGATGGTGCGCGAATAGGTCCGGGCATAGGCGGTTTCGAACGCCTCGATCAGGGTCTCGCGGGACCCGGGCCCCAGAGCGCCGTCGCGCAGGCCCACCGAAATTTCGTGCCCCTGGCCGCGGTAGCGCATGTCCGCGGCGAGCGTCCGGGTGAGCGCCGCGCCGGGCGCGGCCGCCGCGACCACCCCGTCCGCCTCTTCCCGCATCTCGTCCAGCAGCGCGTTGATCCCTTCGGGATCGAAGGTCTCGTCGAGCGCCGAATACAGGCTCCTCACGACCTCATAGGCGACGGGGGCGCGCAGGAACCCGACCGCGGAGCCCACGCCCGCCGCGCCGGGTATGAGAACGCGCCCGATCCCGAGCTTTTCCGCGAGCCGCACGGCATGCGCCGGCGCCGCGCCGCCGAAGGCGATCAGGGTTCGGTCGCCGAGAGTCTTGCCGCGCTCGACCGCATGAACGCGGGCGGCGTTCGCCATGTTCTCGACCACCACCTCGGCAATCCCGTGCGCGCCGTCACGCGCGTTTAGCCCGAGCGCCTTGCCCGGCCCGTCCTCGATTGCCGATTTCGCGGCCCGGGGATCGAGCGGGATGGTGCCGCCGGCGAACCCGCCCGGATCGATCCAGCCGAGCGTCACGTCGGCATCGGTCACGGTCGCCTCGGTGCCGCCGCGGGAATAGCACGCCGGGCCGGGATCGGCGCCCGCGCTGTCCGGGCCCACCGTCAGGCGCTTCAACGCGTCGACCCGGGCGATGGAGCCGCCGCCCGCACCGATCTCGACCATCTCGATGACGGGTATGCGGAGCGGCAGGCCGCTGCCCTTGAGAAAGCGGTACTCGCGCGCCACCTCGAAGCTGCGCGAGGCCTGCGGCTCGCCGTCGTCGATCAGGCAGATCTTGGCGGTGGTCCCGCCCATGTCGAACGAAAGCACCCGGTCGAGCGCGCATTGCCGGGCGATATGGGCGGCGAGGATCGCGCCGCCGGCCGGCCCCGACTCGACGAGGCGGATGGGAAGGCGCCGCCCGGTTTCCGGCCGGGCGAGACCGCCGCCCGACGTCATCAGATAGAGCGGGCAGGGAAAGCCGAGCGCGCCGAGCGCTTCCTCCAGCCGCGCGATGTAGCCCGCCATCAGGGGCTGGACATAGGCGTTCGCGGCCGCCGTCGACCATCTCTCGTATTCGCGGATCTCGGGCGAGACCTCGGACGAGAGGGTGATGGAAAGCCCCGGCATCGCCTCGGCCAGAAGATCGCGCACCGCGCGCTCGTGGCGGGCGTCGACATAGCCGTGGATGAAGCCGACCGCGACCGCCTCGACCTCCTCCTCCTTCAGCCGCTCGACGATGGGATCCAGCGCGTCCGTATCCAGCGGGATCAGCACATTGCCGCGGGCGTCGATCCGTTCCTTCACCCCGATCCGCAAATGGCGCGGCACCAGCGGCTCGGGCCGTTCCATGTAGATGTCGTATTGCTCGAAACGGTTCTCGAACGCCATCGCGACGACGTCGCGAAACCCCTCGGTGACCAGGAGCGCGGTCTTGGCGCCCCGCCGCTCGATGATCGCGTTGGTGGCGAGCGTGGTGCCGTGGATGACGATCTCGAACGCGTCGGGAGAAAGGCCGGTGGTCTCCAGGGCGCGCTCGATTCCGGCCAGCACGCCCTTTTCCGGCGCCCGCGGCGTGGTCAGCACCTTGGTCGTCGCGAGCCTGTCGTCCCATTCGACGGCGATATCGGTAAACGTGCCGCCGACATCTGCGGCGATGCGGCATCTCCTCGACCGATCGGTCATGACCCGGCGTTTTCATTGAATCCGTCGAACATCCCGATCGTCCGTATTCTCCCGCAGATTTTCGTTAACCCAAGCGTCGCGTCGGCGGATTCAATTCGATGTTGGCCTCAAGATATTCCTCCTGGAGGCCGATGCGTCGAGAGTCATGCGCCACGTTTCCGAATATAGCAGTTGTCGTAGAGCGCCTCTCTTATAGCAAACCTGCGTAGTCGGCCTTCCCTACCTGTGATTGGGTTCCACCGGATACGGGAAGATTCGCAGGAGCGGGCGTCATGGATTCGAACACCCCCAGAAAAAGCGCGCCATCTCTTTGTCAGCGGGTGGCACTCGTTCTGAGCGGTTTTCTGATTACGCTGTTCCTCTCGATGAGCAGCGGGATCCAATACTTGGGCGGGAAAGAACCGTTTTACCCCATCCAGGCAGCCCGTGCCGATGACGGCGGGGACGGCGACGGGGACGGGGACGGCGACGGGGACGGCGATGGAGACGGCGACGGCGATGGCGATGGCGACGGGGACGGCGATGGAGACGGCGACGGAGACGGGGACGGCGATGGCGATGGCGACGGGGACGGCGATGGAGACGGGGATGGAGACGGCGACGGAGACGGGGACGGCGACGGGGACGGGGACGGGGACGGGGACGGCGATGGCGACGGGGACGGCGACGGCGATGGCGACGGGGACGGGGACGGAGACGGGGACGGCGATGGCGACGGGGACGGCGACGGCGATGGCGACGGGGACGGCGACGGCGATGGAGACGGGGATGGGGATGGCAATACGTCGGGCGGGAATTCTGGTGGCCGCGACGGCCTTGCTGGGAGCTTGCAAAGCGGCAACTTCTGAGACCAGCGCGACTGGCGTGTGTCCGTCGCTGGTGGAATACGCCGCCGACTTCCGCGAGCGTGCCGCGAGCGAGGTTCGCAAACTTCCCGAAGACTCGCCCATCGTCGCGCTGCTGACAGACTACGCGTCGATGAGGAAACAGACCCGTGCCTGCCTGGGAATTCCGACCCGTTCCTGAAGTTCTTCACCGGGAGAGGTGCAATATGACGATGGCGGGGGTCCCGAACGTAATGCGCTACTTCACGAGGATCGCCGGGGACGTGGACATCGCTCCATTGCTCGAGGAACTAGCTGCGGCGCCGGGGGAAATCTGGATGGCCGACACGAGCCGTCAGCGCAAGGTCCGCTGCCAGCGCAATACCCGGACCATCTTCCTGCGCGCGCCGAAAAAGCCGCTTCCCCCGGGCGCCGCGAACGCCAACGACGTCCACGAGAGCCGAATTGCGCCTGCAGCCCGGAATTTCCCCCGCGCGTTGGCGTTCTGCGAGCGTATCGCCGGGGAGTTGGAGTCCGCACTGGGGCGCGCGACCCACGTGGCACTGCTACCGAAGTGCAAGGTTTATCCTCATGTCGACGCCGGTGCCTATTACCGGATCCGGGACCGGCTTCACCTCGTGCTCAAAAGCCCGCAGGGAAGCCCGCTTACCGCCGGCGACGAGACGGCAGTGATGCGCGAGGGGGAGCTGTGGGCGTTCGACAATAAAGTCCGTCACTGGGCGGAAAACCCCTCGTCCGAGGCCCGGATACACCTGATTTTCGACGTGCTGCCCGCCAGTGGCCGCGGATTTCACGCGCGCCCGACGGACGATCCGCCCCGATGAACGACCCGTTCCGCCGAGACGGTGGGCGCCCATCGCCGGATTCGGGACGGCCGGTTCCTCTCACACCGACAGCCCGACGGAATTGTCGCCGAACGCCATTGGACGAAGCACCTTGACCGCTGCCAGGAGGGCGTGGGCCGCGGAATCCAGCCGCACCGCATTGTCGTAGGCCTCCGTCCGCAAGGCACCGAGAACGCGCACGGGTCTTGAGATATAGAATGCGTCGCGCCAGTCGCGGAATTGCAGTTGCCGCAATGACCGCAACCCGCGACGGATGGCGCGCCCGTATAAGGAGGTCCGCCCTTCGTCTCCGAGCGTATGAGCCAGCGCCGCGGCGTCCGCGAGGCCCTCCAGATAGGCCCCGGTGGACGCCGCATGCGGCGGACCGAACTCGGGCCGCCGCGGGTCGTAGAACCTGCCGCGCAAATCGGCGTCGAGTCCGTCCCACTGCTGCATCGGCAGCAGCCAATCGTTCATTTCAAACGCGAAGTCGGCGAATTCGCGGCGCCCGGTCTGCGCGAACAACGACGCGCAGGCCTGCGTGTGCCACGGAACGAAAGCCGGGTTCCGTTTCCGCCGGTGCCGCGCGCGGCACCGCTCGAACGCCCTTTTGCAGCGCTCGGACGTCGGCGCAATGGAAAGCCCTCTTCGTCTTGCCTCCGCCCAGAACAACAGCGCTTCGCCGGCGTAGAAGTTCCAGTTGTCGCCGTCGCGCTCGGCCGGGAAGAAGAAGGTCCGAAATCCCAGCTCATCGTGCGCGAGAGATTCGATGCCCGCCGCGAGCATGGTCAGCTCCCGCGCGAATTCTTCCCTCGCGGGGTTTTCCATGATCGCCAGTCCGGCAACCGCGGCGGCGCCGAGCTTCGCTCCGGTACGCTCCACGATGGCGCCTCGTCCGCCGCCGATGTCCTCGTAATACCGGTCGAGGTTGAAGCGGAGGTTCCGCCGCGCCGCCTGGAGGATCTCCGTGGAGTCGCGAAGCGTGCCCAGACGCGCCAGGGCCATCGACGCCAGAAAGCGACGAATGGCGTTGTCGGCGGGCGATTCCTCGCCGCGGCTCGGCCAATACTTGTAAGGAAGGGCGCCCTTGGCCGACAGATTGTCCAGCATCCACTGTCCGATTCCGTTTCCAAGCGCCGACGCGCGTCCCTCGCTACTCGACGGCTCCGCCGCGACCGGTACCGAACCGCGAAAGAGCGGCACAGGCCGACCCACGTTTCCCGGCGGAAGCAGGTATTGCTCTGCCGAGAACGCCCTGAGACAGCCGTGGGAAGCGAAGTCGTCGCGGCCTACCCCCCGGTCTTCGAGAAATTTCGCCAGCGTGCGGTCAAAGCCGAGATTCGCCGCGAGCATGCGTGTCGGCGCGAGGCGGGCGGTCTCTGCCCGATAGCCGATCTCCATCCCCACGATTCCACGGGCGCGGGGAAAGAACACGCGCGAGAAATTGTCTTGCGTTATCCGACGAAAGTCTCGGGCGGTGCAAACCTCCACCGCTTCGTCGGTGCGGGCGCCCACGAGGCCGCGGAGTTCTCCGAGCACGTCGGCGTCGATCCAACCGTCGCGCCGGGCCGCTCCGTTCCGACGAATACAGAACCAGGTCGCGCCGTCCTGCGGCCGCTGGAGTGTCAATGCCGGTCTGTCCCTGACATCGCTCTCTCCTTGCGGGACGAGGAGACGTTCGGAATCGACATCAGCAGAGGCTGAAGGATCTCGGCCACGAATTCGGCCCGGCCGCTCACGCCCGCCTTCGCGTAGACCGACGTCGCTTGGAGCCGCGCGGTGCTTTCCTTGACGCCGCGAAACTCGGCGATCTCCGAGAAGCGGTAGCCCTTTATGACGAACCAGGCGACGTCCCTCTCGCTGCGGGTCATTCGCCAGACGTCCATCTGCTCATCGATGCTCTTGGCGAGAGCGGTCGAGAGCAGCCTGTTCCGGCGCTCCTCCCGGCTCAGCCGGGCCCGCACCCGGCGGAGATCCCGCAGGCCGACGGCGAGCGCCAACGATACGCCCACGAACACGATGAACTCGACGATGAAGTGAACGGAGCCGAACTCGTCCTCGTACAGCCAGTCGGCGAGTATGTCGTAGGCGAAGAACAGGATCGTCCCGGCGAGAGCGGCAAGCGCGAGAACGCGATGATGAACGACGCCCCCGAATCTCGACATTTTGCAACCTGCCGTGCGTGCACCGCGACCCGGGTCCGGAGCCGCAGCATCCTTCGGACCGGCAACTGGAGCCGATTCGTCGGTTGAACATACCATACGAGCGCCACGGCATGACGGTGCGGCGCGACGACGAAGCCACGTCCGACGGCGGAGCTTCCGTACGCCGTTCCCTGTGCGCTCCGACGGAGAGGTCCTGACGATCGTCGGTTGGCGCAAGGCGGCAAAGCCGTCATGCTTCCTCCGGGCGAGTGGCGCCCGGTCGAGGCGAAAGGGACGGCGGGATGAGAAACAAGCTGGATGGCGGCGAGGCGGTGGTGCAGGCATTCCGGTGCCTGGACATGGACTACGTGATGGCCTCGCCGGGGTCGGAATGGGGCGCCGTCTGGGAGGCGTTCGCGCGCCAGAAGGTGTCGAACACGCCGGGCCCGGTCTATTTCAGCTGCGCGCACGAGACCCTCGCGGTCGATCTCGCCATTGGCTACACCGGCTATACCGGGCGCATGCAGGGCGTGATGCTGCATACCGGGGTCGGGCTGCTGCAGGGCTCGATGGGGCTCGACGCGGCCCAGCGCCAGGGCATCCCGATGGTCGTGGTCGCGGGCGAGGCGCTGACCTATGGCGAGCAGGAAGGGTTCCACCCCGGTCCGCAATGGCTGTCGAGCCTGAGCGTCGTGGGCGGGCCGCACAGCCTTGCGGCGCCGCTGGTCAAGTGGTCGAACCAGGCCTCCAGCCCGGCGACCCTGTTCGAACAGCTCATCCGGGCCGGCGAGATGGCGCAGCGCACGCCCTCGGGGCCGACCTTCATGACCGTCCCCATCGAGACCCAGCTCGCCGACTGGACTCCGCCTGAGCAGATCCGCGACGTCCCGCCGGCGCCGAAGGTGCAGCCGCCGGCATCCGACATCGAGGCCGTCGCCGACCTCCTGGTCTCCGCCGAGCGGCCGGTCATCGTCGCGGAGGGCTCGGGCCGCGACCCGGAGGCCTATGAGGCGCTGGTCGCGCTCGCCGAGATGCTTGCGATCCCGGCGGTCGATGCCGCGTGGTCCGATTACAGCAACTTCCCGGGCGACCACGACCTGTTCCAGGGGGTGGGCCAGCCGGACTGGCTCGACGAAGCGGATCTGGTGCTGACGCTTTCGGCCCGCGCGCCCTGGAACCCGCCGTCGAGGCGGCCCAGGCGGGCGCATGTCGTCGCCATAGGCGAAACCCCGTTCCGGACGGAAATGGTCTACCAGAACATCCAGGCCGACCGGTTCCTCGAAGGCGATTGCGCGGCGACGCTGCGCCTGCTCGGCGAGGCGGTCCGGGCGTCCGGCCCGAAGAACGGCGCGGTGGAGGAGCGCGCAGCTTCATGGGCGAAGGCCCACAAGGCACTGGCCGCGACAAACCGCGAGATCGTCAGGGAGGCGCGAGCGAAGAAGACCATCGACCCGATCGCGCTGTTCGACGCGCTCGGCGAGGCGATGCCGGACGACGCGATCTATGCCGACGAGACGATCACCCACCGCCAGCGCCTGATGCGCCACCGCCCGTACAAGGGCGCGCAGAGCTATTTCCGGGTCGCCGGCGGGCTCGGCCAGGGGCTCGGCGTGGCGCTCGGCCTCAAGCTGGCCGCGAAGGACCGGACGGTCGTGGCGACGATCGGCGACGGCTCGTTCATGTACAACCCGATTACCCAGAGCCTCGCACTGTCCGCGCACGAGGAGCTGCCGATCCTCATCGTGGTGGTCAACAACACCGGCTATACCGCCATGGCGAGGGAGCACCGCGCCTTCTACCCCGACGGGGTCGCGGCGGAGCACGACCTGTTTTACGGCCGGATGATCACCGACCTCGACTACGCCGAGCTGGTTCGCCCCTTCGGCGGGTTCGGGCAGCGCGTGGAAGACCCCGCCGCCCTGCCGGCGGCGCTCGAAGCCGGCCTCGCCGCCACGCGAGAAGGCAAGACCGCGATCCTCAACGTCATGGTGGACGACTAGGGCACGAACGCGGTTTATTTCAGAAGCGGGTCGTAGTCGGTCTCCAGCGACGCGCGGCGCTCGGACAGCCTCGCGCCCCATTGCGATTCCAGTACGGCTTCCAATGGATGCGTTCTGGTTTCGTCGTCCGCGTTGAGCAGGTCGCCGCCGTAAAATCGCTCGACCCGATTGCCGTAGTTGTCGAACCAGTAATCGAAGATATTGCCGGCCGGGGTGTGGCGGCCGATACCCCAGGAATGCTCGTAACCCTTGGACTCGAGAAGTTCATGCCCGACAAACAGGGCATTGATATCTTCCACCTCGAACGCAACGTGGCCCAACCCATGCACCTTCGACCTGGTGAACAGGAGGGTGTGCTGGTCGACATATGCCTTTCCTCTGTCGCATCGATGAAAGGCAACCGCCAGTTCGTCACCGCCGCCCGGGACGTGGCAAATGTCGGACTGCAGGAAGCCGAAACGGGAACGGTAAAACGCATCGACGACGTTGCAATCGGGCACGTTCAGGACCACGTGACCGAGCCGCTTTACCGGGCCGGGAACGCTTTGCCTGCGTTGGATATCGCGGTCTCGCGGATGCCGGGGCCCGTGATCCGGGCCTATCGAAAGGTCGATCGGCAACGGATCCACCGTCGCCTGTCCGAACACCGTTTCCAGCCGGAACCCGTTGGGATCCGTCAACCGGACACGGTAACCGCCACCCGGTTCGTCGATTTCCTCGACCGGCGACGCCCCGTCGGCCCGCGAAAGCGCCTCGAGATCGGCCATCCCGGCAGCGTTGAACGCCATGCCGACAAAACCCGCTTCTTCGGCCCGGTGGGTAACGTGAATGTGGTGATCGAGGCCGGCGCCGCGCATAAAGAGCGTATCGTCGTCCCGGTGTTGGCGGGTCAGTCCGAAATCGACGAGAAACGTCTCCATCCGGTCCAGATCGGGGGCCGTGAACCGCGCGTAAGCAACATCGGTAACCTTTATCATCGACGCCTCCCGGGACCGCCCGCCCTTCGATCAGCCCCAGACGCGCCTGGCGACGTCCACGACCAGCGCGAGCTTGGCTCCCTGGTCGACCGCGCTCAACCCCGTTCCGCCGATGTCCCCGGCGAACCCGCATTGCGGCGAGAGGCAGAGACGTTCGACGGGAACGTAGCGGCTCGCCTCCTCGATCCGGCGCTCCAGCTCTCCCGCGTCCTCCAGCGCGCGGACCTTGGTCGAGACCAGGCCGAGCACCACGATCTTGTCGTCCGGCATTTCGGCGAGCGGCTCGAACCCGCCGGCGCGCGGCGAATCGTATTCGAGGAAGTAGAAGCGGATCGGAAGGTCGCGGAACAGCCTCGCCGCCACGTCGTCGTACCCGCCCTCGGCCTGCCACGCTCCGGCCTTGTTGCCGCGGCAGAGATGGAGACCGAGCGCGATGTCATCGGGCGTGCGCTCCGCCACCTCCCGGATGACCTCGATATAGAGGTCGAGCAGGTCTCGCCAGTCGTCGCCCCGTTCCTCCAGTCCGCGCCGGATCCTGGGGTCGCCGAACTTGGCGATCGAGGTTTCGTCGAGCTGGATGTAGCGGCATCCGGCTTCGTGGAGCGCGGCGATTTCCTTTTCGTAGGACTCGATCACGTCGGCCCAGAACGCGTCGAGATCGGGATAGGCGGCGCGGTCGATGTTGTCGCGCCCGGCTCGGAAATGGATGTGGCAGGGGCCCGGCAGCGTCATCTTGGGCACGCACCCCTCGGGCGCGACCGAGACGAGATAGGCGAAATCCTCGACATTGGCCGGACCTTCCCAGATCAGCCGGTCCTCGACGACTGAGACGTTCGCGCCGGACGTTTCGCCCGCCTGGTTGGTGTAGCGCCAGTTGGGATCGTCGCTGGGAGCCGTCCTGAGGCCGCCGAAGACCGCGGTGCCGAAGCTGTCGGTGTAGCTGTGGCGGCGGAACTCCCCGTCCGTCACCGAGCACAGCCCGAGAGCGGCCTGCGCGGCGACGGATTTCGCGATCTCGGCATCTTCGACCGCGCGCAAGGCCTCGTCGTCGATGCGCCCTGCCGCGCGGTCCCCCCGCGAGGCGAGCACCGCCGGGGGCCGGATCAGACTCCCGATATGCTCGGCGCGAAACGGCGGTTCGATGGGAAGCGCCATGTTCGGACCTCCGTATTCGGTGGGACATCGATGATGCCCGACCGGCGGCATTGTGGCGAGCGGCCGCGACAGCTGAAAGGCAATGCGGTCGTCACGCCGTCTTCACATCACGGTCGGCATCGACGGTTTCCTCAATGCACCCCGTCCGCGCCCGCATGCGAATCGAGCGCCGCTTCGGCGCGCAACTTCAAGCCCAGAGCGCCGACGACCTTGAGAACCGTGTCCAGGCTCGGATTGCGGTCCCCCGAAAGCGCCTTGTAGAGGCTTTCTCGGGACAGGCCGGCATCGCGCGCGACTTGCGACATGCCCCTGGCGCGGGCGATGTCGCCCAGCGCCTTGGCGATGAACGCGGCATCGCCCCCGGCCTCCTCCATGCACGCCTCCAGATACGCCGCCATTTCCTCCGGCGTGCGAAGGTGATCGGCGACATCGTAGGGAGAAGTGACAGTCTTGGTCATGGTGTCCACCTACAGGTTTCGTGCGAGGCGCAAGGCCGTCTCGATGTCCTGGGTCTGGGTCCGCTTGTCTCCGCCGGCCAGCAGAACGATGATCGTGCGGCCGTGTTGCTTGAAATACACGCGGTAGCCCGGTCCGTAGTCGATCCGCAGTTCTGAAACGCCTTCGCCGACAGGCCTCACGTCTCCCGGATTTCCGGCTGCCAGACGCTCGACCCGGACGAGGATCCGGGCCCGGGCGCGAACGTCCCGCAAGCCGTCCAGCCACCTAGCGTAGACGTCTGTCTTGCGGACCTCGAGCATACATCCGATTGTAGCCTTCTGGCTACAATCGATCAATCCCGGTCCAACATTCCGGGACGACAGGTGATCGCCCGCGTTCCCACAAGCCCGGCATTCGTTCAAATTGGGGCGTCGCGGCGCGGGGGAGGCATGGCATGTCGAGGGACACGGTGATCGAGCGGCTCGATGCCGAGGTGGCGGATTTCGTCGGGCGTTGCCTGATCTTTCCGGACGACGCGTGGACGCCCAACCGCTGCCGCGCCTGGGTGCTGCAGCACCGGCTGAACTCGCGCCAGCGGAACTCGGTGCTCAAGCTCAAGACCGCGACCAATTGCCCGGTCTGGGAGATCAAGCTCGACATCATCCATGCGTGCTCGCAGGAGATCGTCGCCGATCACGAATTCGGCGGCGGCGAGCCGCACTGGCAGATCCTGGAGGATCTGGGCGTCCGCATCGGCATGGACCGGGGCGAGATACAGGCGGCCGCCCCGACGCCCACCACCCAGCTCTGCTGGGACGCGTGGATGGGGCTGATGGCGAACTGCCACTGGCTGCGCGGGCTGATCGCCAACACCTGCTCGGAGCGGGTCAACGTGCCGGGTTACGGCGTGGGCGAGGCGCGCGAGCGCGGCTGGAACGCTATGGTCGGCGAACGCTGGCGGGAGATCTGGGATCTGAGCGAAGAGGACGTGCGCTTCTTCACCCTCCACACCGAGGCCGACCGCGAGCACTCCGACCTCGGCTGGAACACCGTCGCCGAATACGCCGAGGAGCTGCATATGGAGGACGAGGTGGTCGAGGCCTGCCGCCGCAACCTCGTGGTGTGGGAGACCTATTTCAACGGCATCTGCCATCTCGGCGATGCCATGGACGCAGCGTGAAAGGCATGCGGCTCGCGCTGATCGGCTACGGCGCCATCGGACAGTCGATCGTCGCCCGGCTGCGCGAATTGGGCGAGATCGACCGGCTGAACGGCATTCTGGCGCGCTCCCGGCCCGAGACCGATCCCGGCGTGCCCGTGTGGTACGACGCGGAAGACATGCTCGCGGCCGAACCCGACATCGTGATCGAGGCGGCGGGACACGAGGCGCTGCGCGCGATCGGCCCCGCGGTCGTCGCATCGGGCGCGGATTTGATCGTCGCCGCGGTGGGCGCGTTCGCCGACGACGAGTTCGCAAGCGAGCTCCGCGAAGCCGCGCGGGACGGGGCCAGGACGATCGTGCCGCCGGGCGCGGTAGCCGGGCTCGACGGGCTGGTCGCGGCACGGACCGCCGGGCTGGAGCGGGTGACCTATTCGTCCTACAAGCCGCCGCACGCCTGGCGCGGCACGCGGGCGGAACAGGCGATCGACCTCGACCACGCCGAGGACGAAGTCGTCTTCTTCACCGGCAGCGCGCGCGAGGCGGCGCTGCACTACCCGCAGAACGCCAATGTCGGGGCCGCGGTCTCGATCGCCGGGCTGGGGCTCGACGAGACGCGGGTGCGGCTGATCTCGTCCAGGAAGGTCGACGATCCTCTCGGCGTGATCGAGGCTTCCGGCGCCTTCGGGGAATTCCGCTTCGACTGCCTTGCCAAGGCCTCGCCGAGCAACCCCAAGACCTCCGCCATCACCGCGGACAGCCTGCTGGCCTGCGCGCGGCTCGGCATCGGCATTCCGGCGTTTGGCTAAGCGACTATCTCCCAGTCGTCATATCGACCGGAGCCGCGCGGAGCGCGGCGGAGCGGAGATATCTGGCAGCTTCGGCAGAGCAGCACCTGCGCTGTCGGATTTCTCCACTCGCTTCGCTCGGTCGAAATGACGAGGAAATCGAGAGCGGCAGCGATCTTGTCCGTCTCCTACACCCCCGGGCAGGTCGAGGTGACGCCGCCGTCGACCACCAGGGTCTGGCCGGTGACGTAGGAGGATTCGTCCGACGCCAAATAGAGCGAGGCGTAGGCCACGTCCCAGCCGGTCCCCATCCGACCCAGAGGAACGATGGCGTCGCGCGCCTTGCCGTATTCCTCGGCCGAGGTGTAGCCCTTGTAGGCGTAGGACGGCTTGCCCTTGATGACACGCCGGGTGAACGGGGTGTCCATATACCCCGGCAACACGCAGTTGGCGCGGATCTGCCTGGATGCGAACTGGAGGGCAATGTTCCGGGTAAACTCGTTGAGCGCGCCCTTGCCGGTCGCGTAGGTCGTCATCGGCACGTTGAGATGCCGGATGCCGCCGATCGACGAGATGTTGACGATCGACCCGCCGCCCTGCTCCTCCATGATCGGGATCACCGCCTTGCAGGTGAGGAAGGCGGAGGTCACGTTGATGTCGAATGTGTCGTACCAGTCCTCGACGCTGACGGTGGGCAGGGCGCGGCCCGGCCCGACCCCGCCCACATTGTTGTGCAGGATGTCGACGCGTCCATAGGCCTTCATGCACCCCTCGACCATCGCCGCGACCGAGTCCGGCTCGGTCACGTCGGCGGCCCAGGCGGTCGCCCCGCCGCCCTCGGCTTCGATGATTCCGGCGGTTTCCTCCGCGGCCTCGATATTGATGTCGACGGCGAAGACCTTCGCACCCTCGCGCCCGTAAACCACCGCCGTCGCCTTGCCGTTGCCCCAGCCCGGCCCGACCGCGCCCGCGCCGGTCACCAGCGCGACCTTTCCCGCGAGGCGGTCGCCCCGTTTCACCTCTTCCGACATCCCGCTCCCCCGTTCGTGTTCCTACTCCGCCGCGTCCGGGACCCGGTCCGGCTCGATGCGGAGCTCGGTGTCGAGCAGCGGCGGATCGCCCGTGCGGCGCACCTCCACCGACAGCAGATGCGCGCAGCCCGGGCAGACATATTCGTTGACCGCGATTTCGCCGACGAGTCCGAAGCGGTTCCACGGGCTCAGCATCTCCATCGGCACCGCGCGGACCAGCGCGCCGGTCTTGGGATCGGCCTCGACCGGCGCGAGCGGGTGGCGGCAGGACCGGCAGTCGTACCAGAGCGTCCCGCCGCGCTCGGCGACGACCACGGCCTCGCCGATGGCGGCGACAGGTTCGCCCGAGGCGCGCCGCGCGACCGGAACCGTCGCCGCTCGGTCGGGATACGCTTCCGCGAAGGGACGCCCCTCGGCGAGCCTGCGGTCGCGGATCGCCCGCCGCGCTTCCTCCGTCGCGGCCGTGTCGGCATCGCCTTCGGCGTCGAGCGCCACGCCGTAGACCGCCTCCGCCACCTCGCGCGAGCAGAGACCGGCCCGTATGTCGTCGGCGACCGCTTCCGGCGGGCGCAGCAGCGCGTCGCCGTACCCGCCCCCGCCGGCGCAGGCGATCACCCAGGCATCGTCCTCATTGACGATGGTGCGGGTCTTGGCGGCTTGCGGCTCGAGCGCCTCGCAATCGGCGTCCTCCAGCCCGGTCACGATCTCGCCCCGGGCGAAACGCGCGCGGATGTCGGCGCCGCGCAGCAGCACCCGCACCTGGACACTCGACGGGTACCCGCCATAAAGCCCCTGCGATTCCGGCTGGCTCGCCCCGTGGGTCAGCAGTGTCAGATCGATCGGTCCATCCGTCCGGTGCGGCACCAGCATCGCCTCGGTCCCCACTCCGCCGCGATAGCGCCCCGCCCCGCCGGTGTCCCGCGACTGGCGCCGGTAGACGTAGAGGATCGGGTATTCCTTCTCGTAGGTCTCGACATTGGCGATCCCCATGGCGGGCGTCCCGGGCAGCCCGCCGGTGTCGGGGCCGTCCTTCCACGCCCGTCCGCCGCCGCCGCCGCTCTGGTCGAGGAGAACGGCGGTGAACGGACGGCCGTCCTCGTGCCTGCCGGCCAGCGTCGCGCCCTGCCAGGCGGGCGACCAGTTGGCCTGGGCCTCGCTGGCGGCCAAGTCGGAAGAAGCGAGCATCTTGCCGATGGCCTGGGAGGCGACATGCGACGTCGCGAAGGTGGCGGCGACGGTCGCCATGCTGACCGCCGCCGGGTGGGTCGCGTTGTTGAGCGTCCCCTCCTCGCTGACGAAGTCGATCGCCGGCATGATCGCGCCGGGCGACCACGGCATGTCGTAGCAGAGCATCGGCAGAATCGCCGACACCGTGCCGCTTTCGAGCCCGACCCGGGTGCAGTTGACCGCGCCGCGCGCCTGCCGGTCGGTGCCGGTGTAATCGAATTCCAGCCGGTCGCCGGTCTTGGTCATCCGGAGCCGGACGCGATAGAGCCGGTTTTCGTTCCCGTCATGGTCGAGGAACCCCTCGGCCCGCCAGCTCCCGTCGGGGAGCGAGCGGAGCCGCCGCGCGAAGGACGCACCGACCGTCCTCAGCAGCTCGCCCTGCAGCGCCATGAAGGTGTCCGCGCCGTATTCGGCGATCATCTCGCGGATGCGCTCGCGGGTCCGGTTGATCGCCGCGATCCGCGCCCGCACGTTGAGCCCGTTGACCTCGGAGGTGCGCGAGTTGCGGATCACCAGCGCCTCGAGGTCGTCGCGGATCCGGCCGCGCTCGACCATCTTGATCGGCGGGATCAGCGGCCCCTCGCCGAACACGTCGGGGGTGCCGACGGTGAAGCTGCCCGGGTTGGGGCCGCCCACGTCGGTCTCGTGCATCGCGAGCCCGGCCCAGCAGACCAGCCGGTCCTCCCAGAAAATCGGCGCCACCATCAGGATGTCGTTCATGTGCGCGGCGCCGCACCACGGGTCGTTGGTGACGAAGGCATCGCCTTCCTCGATCCCCACCGCATCGCCCAGCCGCTCGATCACCGTCTTGACCGCGAAATTTAGGCAGAGCGAGAGCCGGGTCGTGTAGATGCCGACATAGAGGCTTTCGCCCTCGGGCGTGAGCAGCGAGGTGTTGAAGTCCTTCGCCTCGTAGACCGCCGGCGAGCCCGAAACCTGCGCCGCGACGCGGCCCTGCTCGTCGTTGATCATCCAGAGCCGGTGGCGCAGCACCTCGAAGTCGATCGGGTCGAGCGTCGAAGTCATGGCATCGTTCCCTCTCCCTCGCCGGGCGGATCGACCGCGATCACGACATTGCCGAACCCGTCGACCCTGGCCCGGGCAAAGGACGGTAGCACGATCGTATCGCCCGACCGCTCGATCACGAGAGGACCGGCGAATTCCATCCCGGGCACGAGCAGCGCTCCGTCATGGACGGGCACGTCTCGCGCCGCGCCGATCTCCGGGAAGAATATCCTGCGCGTGCCGGTCCGCGACGCTTCCGCGTCGGCGTCCGGGTCGGGGTCGACCGCCGCCAGCGCCGGCGCCACGGTGTCGGCCATACCCTCGACACGGCACTTGACGATCTCGATCCCGGCCGCGCGATAGGCCGCGTTGGCGCCGTAGAGTTCCGAATAGCGCCGCTCGAACGCTTCGACGACCGCATCCGGCGAAGAATCGGCGGAGACCGGGACCGACAGCGCCGACGGCTGGAGGCGGTACTTCATATAGAGCGAGCGTTCGAAGCGGCGTTCGCCTTCGGGCACACCCTCGCTGTCGAACAGACGGGCAAGGCTGCGCTCGTTCTCCGCGAACAGGTCGCCGAGCCTGCGCCACTCCTCGTCGGCGACCGGGAAGGTCGCCGGGAAGGAGGCCTCCTCGCCATGCAGGAGCCCTCCGGTCATCATGCCGAGCGCCGAGAACACCGCGGCGAAGGACGGCACGTAGACCGTCCCGATCCTGAGCTCGCGCGCCAGATAGGCGATGTGCATCGCCGCCGCGCCTCCATAAGCGAACAGCACGAAGTCGCGCGGGTCGCGCCCCCGGTCGATCGAGCAGCGCCGCATGAGATCGGCCATGTGGGCGTTGACGATGCGGAACGCGCCGGATGCGACGCCCGTCCGGTCGGCGCCCATGGCGCCCGCGATCTCGTCGGCCGCGCGTTCGGCCGCCGCGATGTCGAGCGTCATGCGGCCGCCGAGGAACGCGCCGGGATCGAGGAAACCGAGGATCAGGTCGACATCGGTTACCGTCAGCCGCGCGCCGCCGCGTCCATAGCAGGCGGGCCCCGGGTCCGCGCCGGCGCTGTCCGGCCCGACGCGAAGCAGCCCGTTCTCGTCGAGCCAGACGATGCTGCCGCCGCCCGCGCCGACCGAGCTCACCGCCACCTTGGGCATCAGATAGGCGTATTTGTCGATCACCGGCTGTTCGTCGAGCACCGACCTGCCGCCCTCGATCATCGCGACGTCGAAGGTGGTGCCGCCCATGTCGGCGCAGAGAATGTTCTCCTCCCCATAGGCGGCGCCGAAGAAGCGCGCGCCGAGCACGCCGCTGACCGGGCCGGAATCGAGCATCAGCAGCGGCTTGCCGCGCACGTCCTCCATCGTGGTCAGCCCGCCCATCGAATGGGCGAGCAGGAGCGGCGCGCGATAGCCCCCCTCCCGGAGGCCGGCCGCGAGGCGTTCGAGATAGTCGACGACCCTGGGCCCGACATAGGCGTTGAGCACAGTGGTCACCGCGCGCTCGTACTCGCCGAGTACGGGGGCGAGCTCGGAAGAAACGGTGACATAGACGTCCGGATGGTCGCGCGCGATGCGCTCGCGCACCCGGCGTTCGTGCTCGCCGTTGAGGAACGACCACAGGAAGCAGACCGCGATGGCGCGCGCGCCGCCGGCGACCAGCTCCGCGACCGCCCGGGCCGCCTTGTCCTCGTCCATCGCGACGACGACATCGCCGGCGCGGTCGAGGCGTTCGGCAACGCCCCGGATCATCCGGCGGTCGACGATCGGCGGGTCGGCCTTATCGAGATGCGACTGGTGGATCATTTCGCGCTCGGACTGGCCGGCGACCTTCTGCATCACCTTGCCGATCGGAATCGCGTCCTCGTGCCCCTTGGTGGTGATCAGGCCGGTGGCGACGCCGTCGCGCTCGACGACCGCGTTGGTCGCGATGGTGCAGCCGTGGATCAGGTGGCGGCAGCCGGAGAGCAGCCCGTTCAGGTCGGTTTCGAGAGAATCCGCCGCGACGCGGATCGCGTCGAGCACACCTAGGGCGGGATCGTCCCGCGTGCTGGGCGCCTTGGCGGTGGCGACGATGCGGCCCGCCCCGTCCAGCACCGCGCAGTCGGTGAACGTGCCCCCGATGTCGATGCCTATGTAACGCTCCATCGCCTCTCGCCAATGCCGGCCGCGGGGTTATTGTAGTCGCGCGCGGCGGTTCGGCGAAGGAGCACCCCATGAAGATCGACGGCGCTTGCCATTGCGGTGGCATCGCGTACGAGGCGGAAATCGACCCCGAGAACGTCCGGATCTGCCATTGCACGGATTGCCAGCGGCTCTCGGGGACGGCGTTCCGGGTCTCGGTCGGAACGCCCGAGGAGAACTTCACCCTGCTCTCCGGCGCGCCGAGGACATACGTCAAGACCGGCGAGAACGGCGCCCGGCGGGCGCAGGTGTTCTGCCCGGACTGCGGCTCGCAGATCTACGCGACCGCCGCCGACGGAGACGGCCCGAGGGTCTTCAACCTGCGCACCGGCACCATCGACCAGCGTGACCTGCTGAAGCCCAGGTCGCAGATCTGGACGCGCTCGGCGCAGGCTTGGGTCGGCGAGATCGGATCGCTCCCGGCGAAGGACATGCAATAGCCTCGACCATGCGCCCGCGAACGATCGTCTCGGCGCTCGTCGTCGTCGCGGGCATCGCCATCTGGTTCATGCCCGACCCGGAGGGCGGGCCGGAAGGCGTGTGGCATGCCTGCGCCGTCGTCGTCATCGCCATCGGCCTGTGGGCGACGGCGGTGCTGCCGGAATATTTCACGGCGCTGATCTTCCTCCTGCTCGCGGTCACGGTCGGCGGGATCGCGCCGGACCTCGCCTTCTCGGGGTTCCACTCGACCGCGGCCTGGCTGATTTTCGGCGGGCTGGTGATCGGCCACGCGGTGCAGACCACCGGGCTCGGCGCACGGGTCGCCGCCGGGCTGCTCCCGCGGATCGGGAACCGCTACCTGACCGTCCTGTTCGCCATCGTCGCGGCCTCGGCGGCGATGGGCTTCCTGGTGCCGTCGAACTCGGGCCGCGTGGCGATCCTGGTCCCCATCGTAGCCGCGCTGGCGGACCGCCTCGGTTTCGGGCGCAGGAGCAACGGCCGGGCCGCGCTGGTGCTCGCCGCCGCCTGCGGCACGCTCTATGCCGGGTTCGGCGTCCTGCCCGCCGCGGTCCCCAACCTGATCATGGTCGGCGCGGCGGAGAGCATTTACGGCATCGGCATCAGGTTTGCCGAATACAGCCTCGCGCACTTCCCGATGCTGGGCCTGGTCACCCTCGTCGGGCTGCCCCTGATCCTGCGTGCCCTGTTCCCGGACCGGCCTGGCGCCGAACAGGAGGCCTCCCCTCCACCCCCCTGGGACCGCGGCCAGGTGACCCTTTCCGCGCTGCTGGCCCTGGCCCTGATGCTGTGGATCACCGACTTCGCGCACGGCATCTCGCCGGCCTGGGTGGCGCTGGGGGCGGGGCTGCTCTGCCTGATGCCGCGGTTCGGCATCGACGAGCCCGCGGCCCTGGTTTCCAGGATCAATTTCGGCCCCTGGTTCTTCATCGTCGCGGTGGTGGCGATCGGCGCGATCGTGTCGAAATCCGGCCTGGGCGGCATCGTGGCCGAACGTCTGTTTACCGCGGTTACCTTCGTGAAGGGCGCCGACCTCCTCAACCTCGCCATCGTCAGCGCCATCGGCACGGTGATGGGCCTGCTCGCCGGGGTGCCGGGCCAGCCGGCGATCATGACCCCGCTCGCCGAGCAGATCGCCGCCGCCACCGGATGGCCGCTTGCGACCGCGGTCCAGGCCCAGGTGCTGTCCTGGACGATGGCCGTCTTCCCCTATCAGCTGCCGCCGCTCCTGCTCGCCATCTATATCGGCGGCGTCTCGTCCGGCGCGCTGGTCCGGGTCCTGATCGCGATGACCGCGACCGCCTGGATCGCGATCCTCCCTCTGACCTGGGCCTGGTGGTCGTTGCTCGGCCTGTTCGGATGAAATCGCCGGGCTTGACGATCCGATGAAATAACCGAATTTCTGTTTTATGGAGCCGATACGCGATCCCGGGCCCAATCCGGCGCTCTCCAACGAGGGAACGGCACGGAGATTCGCCGGAACGTTTCCTTACGTCGTCGGCGGGCTGCGTGGCGGTGCCGGGGGCGCGGCGTCCGCGTGGGGGCTTGTCCTCGCGATCCCGATCGGCGTGGCGGCCCTCGACCCGGCAAGCCTCGAAGGCATCCTGCGCATCGCGCTCGGCGGATTCGCGGGAACGCTTCCTTACGTCGCCGTGGCGGTCGCTCTCATCGCCGGGCTCAAGGCGAGCGGGGCGACGGCACTGGTGGCGCGCGCCTTCGAGGGCCGCGAGACGCGCATGATCGTGCTGGCGGCGCTCTTGGGCGGCCTCGCCCCCTTCTGCTCCTGCGAGGTCATTCCCTTCATCGCGGCTCTCCTCGCGGTGGGCGCGCCGCTCTCGGCGATCATGGCGTTCTGGCTGTCCTCCCCGCTCATCGATCCGTCGACCGCGTTGATTACCGCCGCCGCGCTCGGCTGGGACTTCGCGGCAGGCAAGGCGGCGTCGGCCGTGGCGCTTGGACTGTTCGGGGGATTCGGCGTCCGTCTCCTCGTCCGGTTCCGCGCCTTCGACGCCCCGCTGCGCGAAGGCGCGGGCTGCGGAAGCTGCGGGAGCGCGGTGACGGCGGACGGCACGCTCTGGCGATTCTGGCGCGACGCTCCCCGCATGGCGACGTTCCGCTCCGAGGCGGTCTCGAACGCGGCGTTCCTCGTCAAGTGGCTCTCTCTCGCCTATCTGCTCCAGGCATTGCTGGTCGCCTACGTGCCGGCCGACGCCATCGCGGCGGCGGTGGGCGGAGACGGTTTCCTGCCCATAGTGACGGGGGCGCTCATCGGCGCGCCGGCCTATCTGAACGGCTATGCCGCGCCCGCCCTCGTCGCCGGACTCATGCAGCAGGGCATGAGCGCGGGAGCGGCGATGGCGTTCATGGTCGCGGGATCGGTGAGCTGCATCCCGGCCATGGTCGCGGTGTACTCGCTGGTGCGCCGGCGGGTGTTCGCCGCCTATGTCGGCTTCGGCATCGCCGGCGCCATCGCGGGCGGGGCGCTGTTCGGCGCTCTCGCGGGGTGAGCCGTCCGCTCTCCGCCTACTCCTCCGCGAAATCGGGTTCCTGGTAGTCGACCAGGTGGCGGTAGTCCTCACGGATCGGGGCGAAAACGTCGAGATTCAGCGCAGGTTCGTCGCCCAGGGGCTCGCCGTAATGCTCCACATCGGGCGGGATGCGGATGAACGAGCCGGGGCCGGCCTCGAACACCTCGTCGCCGACATGGAAGCGCACACGGCCCTGGACGATGCAGACCACTTGCTCGAAGGGGTGGCTGTGCGGGTTGATGTCCATGCCGGGCTCCAGCCAGTTCATCACCAGCAGCACGTCCTCGCCGCGGAAGCCGCAGCGTTCGACCCCCTCCCGCACCGCCTCGCGCGGCAGATCGTTCCAGTTGTAGAGCGCCGCCTTCGCCATCTTCGCCTCCCTGTCTATTCCGCCGCGCCGAAGCCGCCGCCGCCCGGCGTCTCCAGCAGGACCTCGTCGTCGGCCGCCATCGTCATCTTGTTGGCCCGCGCCGACGGCTCGCCGTTGATCAGGAACCGCCCGGGCCGGCCGGTTCCGCCGCCCTCCAGCCCCTTGGCCGGGGCGCTCAGCCGGCTCGGCACGGCGTTGAGGAACCACGGATCGCGGGTCCGCATGCGGAACCCGATCGCCTGCCCGTCGCCGCCCGGCGCGCGCCCCGCCCCGCCGGAGCCGTCGAGCAGCTCCTTGCGGGTGAACTCGATGGGCATCGCGGCCTCCAGCACCTCGACCGGCACCGCCGCGACGCCGGTCGGATAGCAGGTGGCGCCGAGCCCGGGCTTGGTCCGCCTGGCCCCCATGCCGCCCGAATAGTTGAACATCGCACTGGTGAACGGCTCGCCCCGCCCGTCTTTGCCCTGAATCTGCATCGTCCACACCGCGCCTGCCCCCTCCGCGACCACCCGATCGGGCGCCACCGCGTGCAGCGCCTTCAGGATCGGCATCGGCACGTACATGCCGACCACGTGGCGCGCGGCCACCGGCGCGGGGTACTTCGCGTTGACGATGGAGCCTTCCGGCGCGGTCACCCGGATCGGCTTGAGGCTGCCGTGGTTGTTGGGAAGGTCGGGATCGAGCGTGCTCCGGATCGCGAAGGCGGAATAGGCGTGGGTGTAGTTGAGCACCACGTTGACGCCGTGCGGGCTCGCCTCCGACGAGCCCGCGAAGTCGACCAGGATGTCGCCCGCCTTGGCATCGACGGTGAGCGCGCATTTCAGCACGATCTCGGCGCCGCCCGGAATGTCGAACCGGCTCTCGCCATGCCAGGTGCCGCTTTTGAGCTTGCGGATCGAATCCCGCGCGGCGCGCTCGGACCGGGAGATAATCTCGTCGGCGAGCCCGTCGATGTCGTCGAGACCGTGCCGGTCGCAGAGGATCTGCAGCCGCTCCGCGCCGACCCGGCCGCTGGAAACCTGGGCCGCGAGGTCGCCCATCACCTCGTCCGGCGTGCGCACGTTGTGGCGGACGATGTCGTGCAGCAGCGCGTTGGGCTCCCCGGCCTCGTAAAGCTTGGCGCGGGGAATCCAGAGCCCCTCCTCGTGAACGTCCCGCGCGCCCGCGCCGACGCCGTAGCCGCCGATATCGGTGTGGTGGATGGTCGAACCGAAGAAGGCGATCGCGCGGCCCTTGCGGAACACCGGGGTCAGCACCGTGATGTCGAAGAAGTGCCCCGCCGACAGCCACGGGTCGTTGGTCACCAGCACGTCGCCCTCGGCAAGGCCGTCGGGCGGGAAAGTCTCGACGAAATGGGCGCCCGCCGCGGCCAGCGTGTTGATATGCCCCGGCGTTCCGGTTACGGCCTGGGCGATCATCCTGCCCTCGCGGTCGAGCAGCGCGCAGGCGAGGTCGCCGGCCTCGCGCACCACCGGGCTGAAGGCGATGCGCTGTAGCGCGCGGGCTTGCTCGGACACCGCGCCGATCAGGTTCGACCAGAGGATTTCGAGCGCGATCCCGTCCATGCTCACCCGTCCCTCCGCGCGACGATGCAGCCGTCTTCGCGGACTTCCGCCCGCCAGCCGGCCATCAGGAAGATCGTCGTCTCGCGCTCCTCGATTATGGCCGGGCCGGCCAGCGCCTGTCCCGCCGAAAGCGCCGCCCGGTCGTAGACCGGCACCGCCGCGCCATCCGCCCCGACATGGACCGGCCGCGCGCCCTTGGACCGGCCGGGCGCGGCGGCGGTCATGGGCTCGGTCTCGCCCACGATTTCGGGGCCGTGCGCGCTGACCCGCCAGGCGACCGCCTCGATCGCGAGATCGGAGAGCCGGAGCCCGTAGGCCGCCTCATAGGCCGCCTCGAAGGATTCGCGGAGCGCCGCCCCGTCGCGCTCGGCGACCGGGTTGCCGTCGAACACGACCGTCACCTCGTTCTGCTGCCCGGCATAGCGCATGTCGGCGCCGCGGCTGAACCGCATTGCGTCCGGCGGGCACCCCGCGGCCGCCATCGCGGCCCGCGCCTCTTCCTCCATCGCCGCCATCGCCGCCTCCGCCCGGTCCCAGTCGACCGGCCCCGTCGTGCCGCGCGCGAGATCGTAGCGGAGCGGCGTGATCAGGGTTCCGTAGGCGGACAATACGCTGGCGAGCGGCGGATAGATCACCCTGTCGCCGTCGAGCAATTCGGCGACGAAGCAGGCATGGACCGGGCCGGCGCCGCCGAAGGCGAGCACCGGCAGCCCGCGATAGTCGAGCCCGCGGTCGGTCGCGTGGGCTCGCGCGGCGGCGGCCATCGATTCCCCCACCACCCGGAAGACGCCCCGCGCGGCCTCGATGCGGGAAACGCCGAGCAGCCCCGCCAGCCCGTCCACGGCGCCCTGGGCCGCGCCAAGGTCGAGCGCCATGTCGCCGCCGAGGAAGTGGTCCGCATCGAGCAGGCCGAGCACCAGGTCGGCGTCGGTCACCGTGGGCGCCGCGCCGCCGCGCCCGTAGCAGGCCGGCCCCGGCTCCGAGCCCGCGCTGTCCGGGCCGACCTTGAGCAGCCCGAGGCTGTCCACCGTCGCTATCGAGCCGCCGCCGGCGCCGATCTCGATCATGTCGATCGCCGGGATGAGGATCGGGAAGCCGCTCCCGGCCTTGAAGCGGTACACCCGGTCGACCTCGAACTGGCCGGTCACCGTGGGGCGCCGGTTTTCGATCAGGCACGCCTTGGCGGTGGTCCCGCCCATGTCGAAGGAGAGCAGCCGGTCGAGCGCGATGCGTTCGGCGAGATGGCTCGCGGCGAGCGCCCCGGCGGCGGGGCCGGATTCCACCATGCGGACCGGGAAACGGCCCGCCGTTCCGGCGCCGAGCACGCCGCCGTTCGACATCATGATGAGCGGCGCGGTGGAAAAGCCGCGCTTGGCCAGCACCTCCGACAGACGCCGGAGATAGGGGACGACGATGGGCTGGGTGTAGGCGTTGAGGACGGTGGTCGCCGCGCGCGGATACTCGCGGATCTGCGGCGCGACTTCCGACGAGAGCGAAACGTGGATCTCCGGCAGGCGCCCGGCGAGCAGGTCGCGAACCCGGCGCTCGTTCTCGCCGTTCACGTAGGCATTGAGCAGGCAAATCGCCACCGACTCGACATTCGCGTCCCGCAGTTGCCGCGCGAGAATGTCGATTTCCGCGGGATCGACAGGCCTGTCGACATTTCCGTCGGCAAAGACGCGTTCGGAAATGCCGAACGTGCGCTCGCGCGGCACCAGCGGCGCGGCGTACTCGATCTGCGGGTCGAACATGTCGTAGCGGTGCTCGTCGCGGATATGGAGCACGTCGCGGAACCCTTCCGTCACCACGAGAGCGGTCGGCGGCCCACCCCGCGTGACAACCGCGTTGGTGACCGCGGTTGTCGCGTGGACGATCGTGTCGTCCACGTCGGCGGGCGCGATCCCGGCCTTCGCCAGCACGCCGTCGACGGCGGCGAAGAACCCCTCCAGCAGATCGCCGTGGGTGGTAAGCCGCTTGTCCGACCGCACGAAGCCATCGCCGCGGCGCAGCACCGCATCGGTGAACGTGCCGCCGATATCGACCGCGATGCGGTAGCGGGCCGGGGTGTCTTGCGCGTTCAAGACTATCATGGTCCCTTCAGAGAGACGGGGGAAGGCGAACCCGGTCCGGTGGGAACCGGTCGCGCCGATATGCCTCTATCGTCATGGCCGGCGAAGCCCCACCGTCCACGTCTTGTTTTCTTGCCCATCCTCGGCACTTCACCGCCTTTGCTCCGTCATGCTCGGACTTGTTCCGGGCATCCACGTCCATCCGCCGGCTCGCCAGCCCCGCGCTCGTACCGCAATGCTGCAACCCGTGGATGCCGGGAACAAGTCCGGGCATGACGGGAAGCAACAAGGTAAGCGGATCCGAGTAATACGGATGGGCTTTAGGGGCAAACCGCTCTCTGGGCATCCACTTCTGCCTCGATCAGATCGAGGAGTTCGTCCTGGTCGTAGCCCGCGTTGCGCTCCTTGACCCGACAGACGGTGAGATCGAACACGTAGCGGCGCACCGCTTCATCGACGAAGCGGGAAAGGCCACCCTTCCTGCGGCCATCCCGAGCAAGGAACAGGCGGACCGCCTGGTCGGTCTCTTCGGGAATCGAAAGGTGCCAGCGGGTCATGGGTTCCATACTCCTGTCCCTGTACTACGGGAGCGGGCATCTCCACTTTCCGACTATGCCAAATATAGCACGAAATGCGTCCCGTATCAAGACAATTTATCCTGTAACGATAAAATTTGAGCGATCAGGTAGGATATCGACGCCTTTTTCTTGCTACATCCAGCCCATGACGACACAACGGGCAGAGCGGTACCTCCACTCACCCGCCCCGCCTGAGCCTTTCGGTCTCCGCCGCATCGACCGCGCCGGTGTGGTTCAGCGCGACGCGGTAGACCTCGCGGGCCTTCTCCCGGGTCACGTAGCCGGCCGCCACGTCGTCGGCCACGCGTTCCGGATCGCGCCCTTGCGGCGGGCCGAAACCGCCGCCGCCGCCCGTCTTGAGCCGGAAGCGGTCGCCGGGCCCGAGCTCGGTGACGCCCTTGAGCAGGCGCCTGGTTTCGCCGCCGGCAAGCTCGATCGTCCCGTCCGCGCCTTCGCCGTCGGTGCCGCCGTCGACCCCCCAGGGGCGGCAGCGGGTGCGGTCGATCTGGATGCTGAAACCCGACTCCGACAGCACCCGGACCACCTTTTCCGTGCCAAGGCCGCCGCGATGGGTGCCGTCGCCGGCCGAGTCCGGGCGCAGCGCGATCGTCTCGACGAGCAGCGGGCAGAGCGCCTCCTGCAACTCGACCGGCACGTCGAGCGTATCGCCGTGCGCCATCGTCTTGTAGGGCCCGCCGCCGTCCGCGCCCGCCGTCGCGCCCCAGCCGCCATGCCCGGTGTCGATCTGCTGGTAGAGCGCGCCGTTCGCCGGGTCGGTGCCGAAGAACCAGTGCACGGCGAAGGTCGCGTGATGCCCGCCCGCGGCGCGCGACGGGTCCGCCTTGCCGACCGCCCGGATGATCGTGTCGATCACGGTCGCGAGCGTCGCCGAGTACATGCCCATCGGCGCGGTGGCGGGCGCGCTCAGGAAGGTGCCGTCGGGAATGACGATCTCGAGCGGGCGGAAACACCCCTCGTTGGCGGGCTCGTCGGGCGCGGTGAGGATCTTGAAGGCGATCCTGGCGGCCGGCCAGGCGCCGCCGTAAACGCCGGAATTCATCGGCCCCCTGAGCACGCCCCCGACGCCGGAGAGGTCGATGGTCATGGATTCGCCCGAAACCCGCACCTCGACTGCGACCGGCACCGGGGTGTCGCCGTCGATGCCGTCGTTGTCGAGGAAGGATTCGGCCCGCCACACCCCGTCCGGCAGGTCTCGCACGCCGCGCCGCGCCACCTGTTCGCTGCGGTCCCAGATGGCCTCGATGGCGTCCCGCATGGTTGCGGCGCCGTAGCGGTCGATCAGGGCGCGGAACTTCTTCTTGCCGGTCAGCGTGCCGGCGAGCTGGGACTCGAGATCGCCCAGCACCATCGACGGAAAGCGGGTGTTGATCTCGATGGTGCGGTAGAAGTCGTCGTTGCGTACCCCCTTCGACCACAACTTCACGCTGCGGAACTGGATCCCCTCCTGGAAGATCTCGGTCGCGTCGGTCGCGCTGCACGAGCCCGCGGTCGAGCCGCCGACGTCGACCCAGTGGACCAGCACGCACATGAAGCCGAACAGATCGCCCGCGCCGTCGAAGACCGGGGTGTACATGACGACGTTGTTGAGGTGCTGGCCGAGCGTCCCGGCATGGTTGGAGATCAGCACGTCGCCGTCATGGAGGTTCCCGATGCCGTGGACCGCGATCCCGTCGCGCACCGCGACGCCGAGCGCGTTGGCGACGAAGATGGGGATCGAGCCGGTGCCCTGGGCGACCAGCCGGCCCCCGGCGTCGACCAGACCGGAGGCGAAATCCTTGTACTCGTAGACCAGCGGGCTGAAGGCGGTGCGGGTGATGTTGGCGTCGATCTCGTTCGGGATCGCGACCAGCCCGTGGCCGATGATTTCGAGCGTGATCGGATCGAGCGTCGTCGCGGGCCGGGCATCGTCCATGGTCAGTCTCCGATCGCGATGCGGATCTCGCCGAGCTCGCCCACGATACAGCTGTCGCCGGGACCGATCACCGTGGTCGCGCCATATTCCTCGACGACGAGCGGGCCTTCGGCCGCGAAGCCGGCCGGCAGTGCCGACCGGCGGCGGACCGGAGTCTCGATCCAGCCGCCCGCGGCGCCGAACCAGACCGGCCGGGAAGAGGCTGCCTCGCCGGCGGCGTCTTCCGCGCGCGGCAGGCGGGCAAGCCCGGGCTTTTCGGTTTGCGCGTAGGCGCTGACCCTGATGCCGACGATCTCGACCGGCGCGGTCGAGTCCGAATGGCCGAACCGGTCGCGGTAATAGGCCTCGAACGCTCCGCGGAGCTGGGCGACGTCGCCGATCCGGGTCACGGGGATGACGAAGCTGTGCTTCTGCCCGCGATAACGGAGCTCGATGGAGCGCGCCAGCGTCGCGGTCGCGCCGGGCACCTCGGCGGCGACGATATCGGCGCCGTGCCGGTCCGCCTCGGCGAAGGCGTCGCGGATTTCGGGCAGCGTCTCTTCCCGCAGATCGCGGATCATGGTGCGCGCGACATCGAGCCTGGCATCGGCGAGCAGCATGCCGATGGCGGAGAAATTGCCCGGCTCGGGCGGCACGATCACGGTGCGGATGTCCAACTCGCGGGCGAGCAGCGAGCCGTAGATCGGGCCGCTGCCGCCGAAGGCGAACAGCGCGAAATCGCGCGGATCGTAGCCCCGCTCGACGGTGATCTGGCGGATCGCGCCGGTCATCGTGACGGCGGCGAGAGCGAGCATCCCCTCGGCCGTCTCCTCGATGGGCCGGCCGCCCATTCCGATGGGTCCCGCGACCCGTTCCGCGATCGCGGACGACGCGGCGCCCGCGTCGAGCTCCAGCCCGCCGCCGAGGAACACGCCCGCGCCGATCCGCCCCAGAACGAGGTTGGCGTCGGTCACCGTGGGCTCGGTCCCGCCGCGGCCGAAGGCGACGGGGCCGGGATCCGATCCGGCGCTCCGGGGGCCGATATGGAGCCGTTTTTCCTCGTCGACCCAGGCGATGGAGCCGCCGCCCGCGCCGACCTCGACGATATCGACGACCGAGCCCCGGATCGGGAAGCCGGTATCGTAGCCGCCGACGAAATAGGGCGAGCGGAGCCCGAATTCGCCGTCCCGGATGACCGCGCATTTGGCCGTGGTGCCGCCCATGTCGAAGGCGATCAGGTCCGGGATGCCGAGCGCCTTCCCGTAGGCGCCGGCGCCGATGCACCCGCCCACGGGGCCGGATTCGATCAGCGCGATAGGCTCGCGGAGCGTGCGGTCGACCGACAGCACGCCGCCGTTGGAACCCATCATGTAGAGCGTGCTCGAAAACCCGCCCTCGGCGAGTCGCCGTTCGAGCCGCGCCGTGTAATCTGCCATGCGCGGACCGACGACGGCGTTCGCCGCCGCGGTGCAGCAGCGTTCGTATTCGTACCATTCGCGGGTGAGCTCGGTCCCGGCGGTCACGTAGGTCCCGGGCAGGCGCTCGCGCAGGCGTTCGGCGACCGTGCGTTCGTTGCGGTCGTCGCGATAGGCGTTGAGGAGGGAGACCGCCACCGCCTCGACATCCAGCCCCGCGATGACTTCCGCGAGGCGGTCGATTTCCTCGGGCTCCGGCTCGGCCAGCACCTCGCCGCGGCCGTGCACCCGCTCGTCCACCTCAAAGCGCAGCGTGCGGGGAATCAGCGGCGGGGCGCGGCGGAATTCGATGTCGAACGGGTTGGTCCGGTTGCCGCGCGCGAGCTCCAGCGTGTCGCGGAAACCCTTCGTCGTGACCAGGGCCGCTTTCGCGCCGGAGCGCTGCAAGAGCGTGTTGATGACCAGCGTGGTGCCGTGCTTGACCAGCAGCGCGCGGGCGAGATCGAGCCCGGCCTCGTCCACGCAGGCCATCACGCCGTCGACCAGGTCTGCGTAGGTGGTCAGCGCCTTGGCATAGGAGACCTCGCCACGATCCATGTCGAAGGCGGCGATGTCGGTGAACGTGCCCCCGGTGTCGATGGCGACGATCAGGGACAAGGGCGGGGAGGTCGTCATGCGTGCATGGTAGCGGGAAGGCGCCGGGGGATCACGGGGCGGGCGGGAGAGCAGGACCGCGCCGACCCGCCGCCTGTCACCCCGGACTTGAGCCTCGGGTGTCCGGTTTAGATTTTACGGGCCAGGCGAAAGGCACGGATACGAGCGGGTTTCCGACGGGTCGTTCGACGCGAGACCCGGATTTCGGGGCGCCGGCATCCCTCCCACCGTCATGCCCGGACTTGTTCCGGGTATCCACGTCTTGCAGCATCGCGGTGTGAGCCGGGAACGGACGAACCGGCGGAGGGACGTGGATGCCCGGAACGAGTCCGGGCATGACGACAAAAAGGGGAGTGCCGGAGGACGCCGACACTGCCCGACCTTGTCCCCGACCATTGGCGCAGTGCCCCCAACGACTGAACCGGACAGCGGTGGCCTTGTGCCGGGGTCCAGAGCCACTGGCACCGCCTCATCCGGCCTCCCTGGACCCCGGATCTCCGCTTCGCTCCGTCAGGGGTGACATCCGGAGAATTCCCCCTACATATCGACCGGAGCTGCCCGGAGGGCGGCGGAGTGGACCGCCGGGTTGGCCGCGACCACGTAGAGGTCCGGCGTATATCCGGGCGCGATCCGGTTGGCCCGTCCCGGCGGCGCTGCTAGCTTGCGCGCGAACCGGAGGGGCGATGGGCAAGCTGTTCGACCGCTACGCGGCGCTGAGCGAAGGGCTGATCTGTAGAGTCGAGGACTGGCGCGCCAGCTTTAGGGTCCGGTGGCTGGTCCGTCGCTTTCGCTTCGGGCCTCAGTCCGGCTCCCATGGCCGCGTTTCCAGTCCCCGCTCATCAAACCGGACATGCGGATTTCCCGCATCCGGCTTTCGGACGAGATCATGCCTTCGCCCACGGAAAGCGGGTCGTTCGCACGCCAAGGCGGATAAGGCCATGTTTTGTCCATAGCCGCTCGTACCCGTAGTGCACGTGATTCCGGGCTCTCACCTTGTGCTTGCGACGCCGCCACTGAAGCAGCCGCTTGAGTGCGTGCCTGTCGACCGCGGCGTAGGCCGGCCCGACCTGTCCCAGGGTGAAGTAGTTCGACCACCCGAGCATCAGTCGATTGAGCCGTTTGACCACGACCTCCTGTTCCAGAAGCCCGTAGCGGGGCTCCGTCAGCGCGCTAATCTTGCGGCAGATGCTGCGGACGCTCGCCTTGCTGGGCCGGGTGCCGATGTAGCTCCCCTTTCCTTCCGGGCGGTAGTTGCGTCCTATTCGGTAGCCGAGGAAGTCGAACGGCTCCTCCGGCACCCGGCAGCATCGGGTCTTCTCGGCATTGACCGCCAGTTTCAGCCGTTTTATCAGGCTTTCGACAGCCGCCAGCATGTCGGCTGGCGGCGCTTTGCCGAGCACCACAAAGTCGTCGGCGTAGTTGACGATTTCCGCTTCGAAGCGCCGGGCATAGCCCAGCACCTTCCAGCCCAATATGAAGCGACGCATGTAGATATTGGAAAGTAACGGGGAGATCGGAGACCCTTGAGGGGTTCCCTTGCGCTCTTTCCGCGCCCGGTTCGTGCGGCGTTTGCCGCCCTTGCCGTCGTCCTCTTCCACCGCCATTTCCAGCCACGCCTTGATCCACCCCAGCATCCGCCCGTCGCTCACGCGGCGGGCGACGGACTTGAGCAGTTCGGCGTGGGGGATCTGGCCGTAGTAGTCGGCCAGATCTGCGTCAACCACCTCGCGGTGACCCGTGGTCAGCAGCCGATGCGCACGCCTGACGGCGTCGTTCGCGCTCCGGCCCGGCCTGTAGGCGTATTGCTCCGGTTGCAGGTCGGCCTCGAAGATCGGCGATAACACAAGCATCGCCGCCGTCTGCGCCACCCGGTCCCGTACACAAGGGATGCCCAAGGGCCGGAACTTCCCACGCTGCTTCTTTGGAATGAGCACCTGCCGAACCGCGTCAGGCCGGTAGGTTCCCGCTTTCAGGTCCCGCGCCAGTTCCCCAAGCCACCGGTCCACGCCATACGCTTCGATGTCCGCTACCGTCTGACCGTCCGCCCCGGCAGCGCCGCCATTGCGGCGGACGTCCTGCCAGGCGACGGCCATTACATCGGCGCGCCACACCTTGTCGCTGAGCGAGTAGAACCGGAAGCCCGGAGCTTCCTTCGCTTTCGCATGTAGCGCCGTCTGGAGTCTCCGGACCTTTTCAGGGTCGGATAGGCTCTCGCCAGTCCCCATGTCCCTTTCTCCTTCCACACGCTGCTCTCGAACCAAGGCCCCTTCCCTCCACCGGCATTACCCGGCTTCAGCGGTAGTACGGGCCTCTCCGCCACCCCGAACGACCCGACCCATCCCTCGCGGGTTGTCGGTTGGCGCGTGCCACGCCACCGCCGGGGCTTCCCGTGTTGCGTCCATTCCCATCTTCCATGCGTGCCGCCGCCAATACCCCGGCGGAGCCGGCCGGTGCGTTTGTCGCTCGCTTCCCGGCCGATGGCAGCCTTCCCCGTATTCATGGCGGGTCGGCTTCCGCATCACCAATTTCGAGGCCTGCTCAGCGTTCACTCGCGTTGCGGCCCGCATGGTCGCTAAGCCGCCCAAGGCGGCCCACTACATCGAAGTGCTTCAGGCCATGTCGTTGCCTCCGTGACCCGCTCCGATTGCTACCGGCTGGAGCGACAGTTGCCGGGCGGGGTTTGCACCCGCTAGGGAATGGCGCCTTTGCACGGCGCACACGAACACGACGCCTATGAGCGGCGGCCGGGGGTCGATCCCGAGCTGATCAGCCACGGGCTGGAGCCGGTCACCGGGCTCGAACGGCGCGGCATGGAGGGGATCGCCGAGATCGACGTGGAGCTCCTGTTCCACAAGCTGTCCGCCATCGCCGAGGAAGCGCGCGACGTCTACATGTCGCTGTCAATCTCGGAAGCGATCATGACGGGCGACATGAATTGCGGGATCTTCACCGCGTCGGGCGACCCGGCGGTGGTGGCGACGGGCATCTATTTCCACACGATGCTCAACAACGCGCAGCTCAAATACGCCAAGAAATACTACGAGCCGGATCCCACGGTCGGGCTGTCGGACGGCGACATCTACTTCTTCAACGACGAACTCGGCGGCGGCGTCCACCCGTTCGACATGTTCACCGCCATGCCGGTCTTCTATCGCGGCACCCATGTCGCCTGGGTGACCTGCGGCGGGCACCAGGGCGATTCCGGGTCGCCGACGCCGGGCGGGTTCAACGCCAAGGCGCGCACCCGCTACGAAGAGGGCTTCCACGTCCCGATGATGCGGATCGGCGACAATTTCCGCCTCAACCAGGACATGCTCGACATGCTGGCCGGCGAGGTCCGCAACCCGTTCGTCTTCTCCGCCGATCTGCGCTCGCGGGTCGCCACCCTGTTCCAGATGCACCGCCGCATCGTCCGCGAGATCGAACGCCGCGGGATCGAGCACGTCGTGGGCGGGATGCGGACGATCCTGACCCGGGCCGAGGAGGCGGCCCGCAACCGCCTGCGCCGGCTCAACGACGGCGTCTTTCGCGCGGTGATGTTCAACGACGACGACATCGGCGGACGGCTCGGTCTGACCCGGATCCCGGTGACGCTGTTCAAGGAGGACGATTCCCTCACCCTGCTGGTCCAGGGGGTTTCGCCGGAGAACCGGCTCGGGCCGATGCACGGGACCTGGCATCTCGTCCGCGCGGCGACGGCGGTCTACCTGTTCTCCTATTTCTTCCGCGGCATCCCGCCCAACGCGGGACTGCTGGAGACCTGCCGCTATCTGGTGGAGGGGCCGTCGATCGCCAACGCGACCGACGAGATCGCGCACGGCATGGGAACCTCGATCGCCGCCTGCGTCACCAACGGGTGTCACGTGCTGGGCTCGAAGGCGCTGTTCGCCAGCCCCTACCGGGTCGCCGTCCAGGCGCCGCATTCGCGAAACCAGAACGTGTTCACCTTCGCCGGCGAGAACCGGCGCGGCTACAACTCGGCCAACATCACCGGCACCTGCAACGCGGCCGGCCAGGGCGGGCGTTTCGACGGCGACGGCGAAAGCGCGATCGGCTTCTTCTGGGGGCCGTTCACCGACGCCGGCGAGACCGAGGACATCGATTCCCGCCTGCCGCATTTCGTGCTGAGCCGCGCCATCGACCGCAACAACCACGGCTACGGCAAGTTCCGCGGCGGGGCCTCGCTGGTGGAAATCTCGACCGCCTGCGGCGATCCGGGCTGCTTCCTCAACTCCTGGGGCAGCGCCGACAAGATCAGCCACAACCCCGGAATCATGGGCGGCTATATGGGCCCGCCCAACCCGCGCATCGTCATCGAGGGCTCCGACCTGCTCGACAAGGCGGGGGCGGGCGAGGACGTCGACCTCGAAATGGCCGACCTGGTGGCGAAGCAAAGCGTGGCGGGATCGTACCGCCTGGAATCTTCCGGCCAGCCGACCGAGAAGTTCGAGGAAGGCGACCTGATGATCTTCACCATGGGCGGCGGGGGCGGGTACGGCGACGTGCTGGAGCGCGATCCGGAGTCGATCCAGAAGGACCTCGACGACAGGATGATCGACCCCTATGTGGCGGAGGGGGTGTACGGCGCGGTCGTCGACGCCGCGACCGGACGCATCGACCGCGCGGCCACGGAGAAGAAGCGGACTTCCCTGCGGCGGGAACGGCTCAGAAAGGCCAAGCCCTTCGACCGCTTCGTCGCAGACTGGCGCAAGCGCAAGCCGAAGGACCGCATAATCGCCTATTACGGCGAATGGCCGGAACCGCGCGCGCCGGGCTACGACAAGGAATTCTGGGGGTTCTACGGTTAGGGATTGGCGGCCCCGCTCCATCGTCCGGCGCAACGACAGCGAGTTGGATCCGTTCGGGCATCAAGCAGCTCGCGGGTCGGAATACCCTCGCCGTCCTTGACGTATCTCGGTTGAAGTACATATCGTCGCCAGACGGGAGCATGTCCTATGCCAGCACAGACCTCGGTGCTCCATGTCCGTGTGGACGAGAAACTCAAGGCCAAGGCGGCGGACACGCTGGCCGAGGCGGGCCTGACACTCTCCGACGCCGTGCACATCCTCCTGACCCGCGTCGCCGCGGAGGGAAGGTTGCCGACCGGCCTGACCGCCGACCCCGAAGCTCATGATGTATGGTTTCGTACCAAGGTGCGCGAAGCTCTGGACGATCGGCAACCCGCCGTTTCGCATGAACGAGCGATGAGCGACACGCAGGCGCTGATTGACCGAAAGCGCCGTGCTCCAACTTGAATGGAAGGCCGCGGCCGTCGTCGATCTAATGGTGATCGTCGACTACATTTCCGACGACAATCCCGATGCCGCCCAAGCCTTGAAGGATGAAATCGAGGCCAAGGTATCGCGACTGCGGGAACACCCACGGCTCTACAGGGTCGGTCGCGTGGAAGGCACCCGCGAAATGGTCGTGCGTTCCAACTACATCGTTGTCTACGCCGAGGACGTTGACACTGTCACCGTCCTTCGCGTGCTGCACGCGGCCCAACAATGGCCACGGACGTGAACGACGGGTGAGAAGGGACGGCGGCGCTCCGGTCGAAGAGACCGGTCGGAAGGCTCACCCGCCCAGCGGGACGGTCATCGCGTCGTAGGAGAACACCCAGCCGGGGTCCATCGGGTTTTTGAGCCACTTGTTGTCGCGCGAGCCCTGCTGGACCGCCTCGCAACGCCCCTTGCGGCTTTCCTCGTAGAGGCGGAAGGCAGCGGCAAAATCCTCGCCGCAATGTTCCAGGGCCCGCACCAGGATCGCCGCGTCCTCGATCGCCATTGCCGCGCCCTGACCCATATGCGGCTTCATCGGGTGGCAGGCATCGCCGATCAGCACCAGCCGCCCGTCGCTCCACAGCGGCAGCGGTTCCCGGTCGAACAGCGGCCACTTGGTCGCGCCGGTGGAAATGTCGATCAGGGTGTGAATTTCCGGATGGAAGTCCGCGAAGGCCGCGCGCAGCTCGTCGTAGTCGGCATCGACATGGGAGAAGCCGTAATCCCATTCGGGCTCCGGCACGCCGGTGACGAAGTAGATTTCGTCGTGATTCCTGTCGAGGTAGTAGACGACCATATGCGTGTCCCGATGCGCGTCGTCGGACCACCACTTGCTGACATCGGCGGGGGCGAGGTCTCCGAGTTTCCCGGCGGGGATGATGCACCGATGTCCGACATAGCCCGAATAAACCGGCTGCTGGGCCCCGAGCAGCACCTCCCGCACCATCGAGTCGATGCCGTCGGCGCCGATCACGATATCGGCCTCGGTCCGGCTGCCGTCCTCGAATTCGAGCGCGACGGAGGCGCTTTTCTGCTCCAGCCCGACCAGCTTCTTGCCGAACTCGATGGTCCCGGGGGCGACGTTCTCGGTCAGGATCTCGTGGAAGTCGCCGCGGTGGATGACCATGTAGCAGGCGCCGAACGCCGCCTCACAGACATCGCGCATGTCGTAGCGGAACATGGTCTCGCCGGTATCGAACTTGCGGCTGATCCAGTATTCCGGCCGGAGGCCGATTTCGAGGAGCTGTCCCTCGACGCCAGCCGCGCGCAGCACCTTCATCGCGTTGGGGCCGAGATTGATGCCCGCGCCGAGCCGTTCGAAAGCGGGCGCCTGCTCGTAGACACGGACTCGGCCGCCGCGCCGTTCGAGAAGCGCCGCGGCGACGAGCCCGCCGAGGCCGGCGCCGATGACCGCGATTTCCCAGTCCGGGCGCATGGCGTCGTCCTCAGATGCTGAAGCCCGCGACCTTGGTTTCGAGGTACTCAGCGATCCCCTCGCGGCTTCCCTCGCGGCCGAGGCCGGAGTCCTTCATCCCGCCGAACGGCGCCGCCGCCGAGGCCGGGTTGATGTCGTTGATCCCGACGATGCCGAAATCGAGCCCTTCGAGCAGGCGCATCGTCCGGGCGAGGTTCTGGCTGTAGATATAGGCGGCGAGCCCGTAATGGGTGTCGTTCGCCATCGCCAGGATATCGTCGCCGTCGTCGAACCGGACCACGGCGGCGACCGGGCCGAATGTCTCCTCGCGGTAGATCCGCATGTCGGACGTGACGCGATCGAGCACGGTGGGGGCGTAGAAATGGCCCTTGTCGAGCCCGTTCCCGGTCAGCCGCTTGCCGCCGCAGAGCACCGCAGCGCCCTTGGCCACGGCGTCGTCCACCTGCGCCTCGACCTTGGCGACCGCCGCCTCGTCGACCAGCGGGCCGATGGTCACGCCATCCTCGAACCCGCTGCCCGCCTTCATCTTCGCGACCCGCCCGGTGAGCGTTTCGAGGAACGCGTCCGCGCCGTCGCGGTGCACGTAGACCCGGTTGGGGCTGATGCAGGCCTGCCCGGTATTGAGGAACTTCACCAGTTGAAGGCCCTTCGCGGCATGGACCGGATCGGCGTCGCCCAGCACGATGAACGGGGCATGCCCGCCGAGCTCGCAGGACACCCGTTTCATGTTGGCCGCGGCGCGCCCGGCCAGCATCTTGCCGACCGCGGTCGAGCCGGTGAAGGTAAGCTTCCGGACCTTGGGGTTGGTGACGAACTCATCGCCCACCGGCGCCGGGTCCTCGGCGGTCACCAAATTGACCACCCCCTTCGGGAAGCCCGCGTCCTCGAACACGCGGAAGGTCTCGATCGCGGTGAGCGGCGTCGCCTCGGCGGGCTTCAGAACCACGGTGCAGCCGGCGGCGAGCGCCGGACCCAGCTTCCGCGTGATCATCGAGATCGGGTAGTTCCAGGGCGTAATGGCGGCCACGACCCCGACGGGCTGACGGAGCACCATGAAGCGCTGGTCCGGGCGCGCCGACGGGATGGTCTCGCCATAGACCCGCTTGGCCTCCTCGGCGAACCAGACGAGGAAATCGGCGGCGTAGCGGACTTCCGTATTTGCGGCGCGGAGCGGCTTCCCCTGCTCTTCCGTCATCACGCGCGCGATCTTCTCCCGGCGCTCCAGCATCAGCGCGTGTGCCTTCATCAGGATCGCCGCGCGCTCATAGGCGGTCGTCGCGCGCCAGGCCGGAAACGCATCCGCCGCCGCGTCGATCGCCGCACGGGCGCGCTCGGCCCCGCCGTCGGGGACGTTCGCGATCAGCGAGCCGTCCGCCGGGTTCAGGACCGGGAAACTCGCATTGGCGGGCCCCGCTTCCCAATCTCCGTTTATGTACATCCGTTCCTCTTCGAACCGCTTCGCATGGGTGGGCGCACTATAGCGGCCGGCTGGGCGTGGCTATAGTTCGCCGATGAAGGAAGGCGCGGCGATCGTCGGCATCGGCGAGACGAAAATCGGCAAGCATCCGGGCCGCAACGCGCTGGACCTGCAAGGCGAGGCCGTCCGCAAGGCGCTCGCCGATGCGCGTATCGAGAAGGCGCGGGTCGACGGCGTCTACGCGCTCGGCTCCTACATCCAGCCGACGCAGCTCCACGGGCTCAGCGTGATCGAGCATCTCGGCTTGGCGCCCCGGCTTGCCGAGGTCGTCGATGTCGGCGGCACGGTCGCCTTCATCGCGATGATCCAGAATGCGATGGCGGCGATCGACGAGGGGCGGCTGGAGATCGCAGTTTGCGTTTACGGCGACAACGCGGCCACCCACCGCCCGCCCGGCACGCACGGATATGTCGCCCGGATGACGACCGGCGCGGAGGAGTTCGAGGAGATCTTCGGCTCCACGCTCGTCGTCTCCTACGCGCTGCTCGCCAGGCGCTATCTGGACCTCCACGGGCTGGAGCCGGAGGACGCGTTCGCGCCGATCGCGCTTGCCATGCGACGCCACGCGATGCTCAACGAGAACGCGGCCTACCGGAAACCGATCGCGCTGGAGGACTACCGCGCCTCGCCGTGGATCGCCGAACCCTTCCGCCGGCTCGACTGCTCGCCGGTGGTGGACGGTGCCGGCGCGTTCGTGATCGCCTCGCGCCGCGTCGCGCGCGAGATCGACGTGACGCCGGTTTCCTATCTGGGCGCGGGATCGCAGGCGACGCACAAGATCGTCAGCCTCACCCCCGACATCCCGGAGCTCGGCATGGCGGAGGCCGGCCGCCGCGCCTTCGCCGAAGCCGGGCTCACGCCGGCGGATGTCGATCTGCTGACCGTGCATGACGGCTTCACCGCGTCGATTTCGATCACGGTGGAGGCGCTCGGCTTCTGCGACGCGGGCGAGTGCGGCCGGCTCGCGGCAGGGGGCGGGCTCGGCTTCGACGGCGCGCTGCCGGTCAACCCGCATGGCGGCCTGCTCTCCCAGGGCCATGTCGGCGGCATGCTGCATGTGCTGGAGGCGGTGCGCCAGCTGCGCGGCGATGCCGGCCCCCGTCAGGTCAAGGACGCGGAGGTCGCGGCGGTCTCGGGCAACGGCAACATCTTCTCGATATGCGGCGCGATGCTGCTGGGCAAGGGGCTCGCATGACCGTCGACCGCGCGAGCCCGTTCTGGCGGTCCGTCGAACGGCAGGCGATGGAGCTGCCCTGGTGCGACGCGTGCCGGCGCTTCCACTTCTACCCCCGCCCGGTCTGCCCGGAATGCTGGTCGGAGGATCTCGACTGGCGTGCGGTAAGCGGCAAGGGCGCGGTCTGGAGCTTTACGGTCGTCCGCTTCGCCCACGGCGCCAACGAGGGCTGGAAGACGCGAATCCCCTACGTCGTCGCCCTGATCGAGCTGGAGGAGGGCGTCCGCATGATGGGCAACGTCGTCGACTGCCCGATCGAGGCGGTGCACACGGGCATGGCGGTGGAACTCCGCTACCGGGAATACGAGGCCGGGCTAATTCCCGTGTTCGTGCCGGCGGCTTAGCAGGCGGCGAGAGGCGTCAGAGCGCGTTGCAGGGCCGCCTGAGAGTCCGCCACATGTGGGAGGACGGGGAGTCGTCGTTGCCGAGCCCTTCGGGCGGCTGCTTGAAGTGGCGGCCCACGACGTCCTCGAACTGTTCCAGCTCAACCGTCACGTCGGGATCGAAGGCGTAGAGGTCGTTGACGACGATCATTCGCGCCGACATGTACCATTTGTGCTTCTTGGCCCGCTCGTACTCGTCGACGATGTAGGGCTCGGGCCGGTAGTCGTCGCCGAACATCCGGCGGTAGGCGTCGGGATACTCATAGCCCACGGCCTCGTCGGGGAAGAAACGGAGCGCCTGGTGCACGCGGATCGCCCAGGCCACCTCCTCGTCGACATAAGGTGCAAGCAGCTGTGCGCCCCAGTAGCCGTGATCGGCGCGGATGAAGCCGATCACGGCGATGTCGTGAAGCAGGCACGCGAGAACCATCTTTTCCGGCAAGCCGTTCTTCTGGGCAAGATTGGCGCTTTGCAGCAGATGCGCCTGGCCCGGCGCGAAGCGGTACTCGAAGAAGTCGAACAGCGTCGGCTTCTCGGGCATTTCCGGCAGGCGGGGATCCTCGCCCATCAGGAAGGCGGCGCCGCCCGGGCCCGGCCTCGCGGCGTCGTTGCCGTGCTTGCGTTCGCCTTCGGCGAGGTTGTAGAGCAAAGACTTGGCGATCAGCCGGTCGCCGAGCTCCTTTATCTGTGTTTCCTCGTACGCGTCGGCGCGCTCGGATAGCGTCTGGGTTGCCATTCTGCCCTCGTTTCGGTTCGCGGCCGCTTCAACCGCTTGCTTCGCCGATCATACGCCAGATGCTCTCCGCCGTCGCAGGCATTTCGACGTGGCGGACGCCGTAATCGGCGAGCGCGTCGCAGATTGCATTGACCACCACGGCAAGCGCGGGCGTGGTGCCGCCTTCCCCGCCGCCGCGCACACCGAGCGGGTTGGTGGGCGACGGCATTTCCATGATCTCGGTATCGAAGAAGGGAAAGTCGTCGGCCCGGGAGATCGCGTAGTCCATCAGCGAGCCGGCCAGCATCTGCCCGCTGACGGGGTCGTAGCGGGCGTGCTCGAACAGCGCCTGGCCGGCGCCCTGGACGATCCCGCCATGCGCCTGTCCGTGCAGGATCATCGGGTTCACCGCACGGCCCACGTCGTCGACCGCGGCGTAGCGCACGACCTCTATGGCCCCGGTCTCGGGATCGATCTCGACCTCGCAGATTTGCGTGCCGTAGGGAAAGCCGGGCGCGCTCATCTTCTCCGTATGCTCGGCGGAGAGCCTGTCCCCGCGGGCCTCGACCGCCTCGGCGACATCGAACAGCGTCACGCCGCGGTCGGTGCCCAGAATCGCGAATTGTCCGGTCTCGAACACGACATCCTCGACCGCCGCCTCCAGCATGTCGGCCGCGACGGGCTTGCCCTTCTCGATCACCAGCTCGGAAGCCCGCCCCATGACGATCCCCGCCATCCGCATCGAGCGCGCCGAATGCGAACCGCCGCCTTCCGGGACGATATCGGTATCTCCGGTGAGAAGCCGGATGCTGTCGAAGGGGACCCCGAGCCAGTCGGCGACGCATTGGGCGAAGGCGGTCTCGTGGCCCTGTCCGCTCGACGTCGTGCCGATCGTGACATCGACTGCGCCCGAGGGAAGAACGGCGATCTCGGCGCGCTCAACGGGAAAGCCGCTGGTGATCTCGATGGAGTTTGCGAGCCCGATCCCGCGCAGCCGCCCCCGCGCGATCGCTTCTTCCCGTCGCGCCGGAAACCCGTCCCAGTCGGCGAGCCGGAGCGCGCGGTCCATCGATTCGACATAGTCGCCGCTGTCATAGGTCAGGCCGAGCGCCGTCCTGTAGGGCATCGCGGAAGCCGGAATCAGGTTGCGCCGGCGCAGCTCGACCGGGTCGAACCCGTGTTCCCGCGCGGCGAGATCGACCAGCCGTTCCATCGCCAGCATCGCCTCGGGCCGCCCGGCGCTGCGATAGGGCGCGGTGGATGCGGTGTTCGACAGCACCGCCCGGGCGCGGACATGGGCGGTTGGAAAATCGTAGACCGTCGGCGCCAGCTCGGACGACTTGGTGATCGGCACGAAGGCCACCGTGTAGCCGCCGACATTGGAGATCAGCGACGAGCGCAGCGCGAGGAAATTCCCCTCGGCGTCGAGCGCCAGCGCGGCGTCGATATCGAGGTCGCGGCCCTGATAATCCGACAGGAAGGACTCGCTCCGGGTCGCGGTCCATTTGACGGGACGGCCGAGCCGCCGAGCCGCCCAGAGGACCACCGCGTATTCCGGATAAGTCCAGTTGCGGGTGCCGTAATTGCCTCCGACATCGCCGGCAATCACCCGGACCCGGTTCTCCTCGACCCCGAAGACGGCGGCGAGGTCGCGCTTGAGCCGGACGGAATTGTCTCCGCCGCAGTAAATGAGGAAGCGGCCGGAAGCGGCATCGTAGCGCGCGACCGCGGCGCGCGGTTCCATCATCACACCGGTCACCCGCTGTACCCGGGTTTTCAGCGAGACGACATGCGCGGCGCCGGCGAATGCCGACTCGGTCTTTTCCGGATCGCCGAAAAAGCCGTCTATGCAGGTATTGCGGGGGATATCGTCCCACAGCGCCGGCGCCTCCGGCGCGGGCGCCGCGGCGGCGTCGGTGACGGCGTCGAGCGGCTCGTAGTCGACGGCAATTCGTTCCGCCGCGTCCGCCGCCGCGGCCGCCGTCTCCCCGATCGCGGCGGCGACGATGTCGCCCACGAAGCGAACCCGCTCTTCCGCCAGAACCGGCAATGGCGTGCCGCGCCGGGGCGAGCCGTCCGCGTTTTCGAGCACGAGGTCGACGAGCCCGGCGATCAATGAATAGCTGGGGACCGTTCCGACCCCGTCGGCCGCGAGGTCGGCGGCGGTGAGCACGTCGATCGCGCCCCGCACCGCCAACGCCTCGGCGGTATCGATGCCGGCGATGCGGGCATGCGCGTGCGGCGAGCGCAGCATCACGGCGTAAGCCTGCCCGTCCATGCGGACGTCGTCGGTATAGCGGCCGCGACCGCGCAGGAGCCGCAGGTCTTCTTTCCTCAGAACCGGCTGCCCGATACCGCCCGCCTCGACCGCTGCGTCGACCATGACCGTCAATCCCCCGGAACCGCCCGGCGGCAGCATAACCGGGCAATTGCATGGCCGTCCAAGTGCTGCCACGATGACGCTCGACTCTGTGGATTGGGGGACGAAAATGGCACCCGAGGGCGCGGCCGGAATCCCGGAAGTCGCCGACCGGATCGTCGCGGTCCGCGACAAATGGCATACCAAGCAACACCCGATGTTCCGGGCTCTGGCGAAGGGCGAGCTGAACCTGCGCGTGCTCGGCGTCTACATGGCGCAGCACGCGAAATACGTCCGCTTCGGGCTCGAAGCCTTCGGGCTGGTCTATGCCAAGGCGCCGGGCGACGTGCGCAAGATGCTGGTCGAGAACATGGCCGAGGAAGAAGGCCTGATCGGCGGCCATACCGACCACGGCGCGCACGACCACATGGAGATGATCTACACCTTCTGCGCCGCCGCCGGGATGACGACGGACGAAGTGCTGGGCGTCGACATGCCGGCCGCCTGGTGGGGCCGCGCGCTCTATTATCTCAACACCGCGCGGGTCGAGCCGGTCGGCGTGATGCTGGCGATGGCGTTCACCCAGGAAGGCCAGATGCCGGCGCTCAACAGCGAGATCGTGCTGCCGGCGCTCGAAACCCATTACGGAATCGCGCGGACCGACCGCGAGGCGATGTTCTTCGCCGAGCACGAGATGGCGGATCTGGAGCATTCCTCGCGCCAGCTCGACCTCGCATCCAAGTACCTTGAAACACCGGAGATGGAAGCCCGCGCCGAAGCGGTCGCGGAGGAGATGTGCCGCCTGCGCTGGGCCTGCACGACCGCGACCTGGCGGATCGAGCAGCTCGGCGAAACGGATGAGTTGCCGCCGGGCGTTGCCGCCTGATCCGGACTCGCGAAACGGAGAGACCGTCATGACCATAGACATGCATTCCCACTGGCGCCCGCCTGCGCTGATCGAGGCGCTGCGCGACCGTGCCGAACCGCCTCATGTCGTCGCCGACGGCGGCGCTGAAGTGCTTCGCAGCCGGCATGCCGACATGTCGATGATGGAGGCGTTCGACGACCTCGACCGGCGCCTCGCCGACATGGACGAGCACGGCGTTTCGACCGCGGCGCTCTCGCTGTTCGGCATGTTCCAGTGGATCGAGCGTCTGCCGGTCGAGCAGTCCCTGCCGCTGACGCGGCTCTACAACGACAGCGTGGGCGCGATATGCGCCGCCCATCCCGGCCGCTTCGTGGCCTTCGCCTCCCTGCCGCTCGCCGATCTCGACGTGGCGGTGGCGGAGTTCGACCGCGCCATGGGCCTGCCCGGCATGATCGGCACTCAGATCCCCGGGAACGGCTTCCTCGACTACGCGGCGGCCGAGCAATACCGCCCGCTACTGGATGCGGCCAACCGGCATCGCGCGGTGCTGTTCGTCCACTGGGGGCCGCGGCCCGGCGACAAATGGCCCCGCGTTCCGGCGGATACCGACAACATGATGGCCAGGCTCGGGACGCTCGACATGCAGGCGAGCCTGTCGGCCAACATGATGACGTTCTCCTGCACCGACATCCTGGACGACTACCCGGACGCCTCGATCATGCTCCACAATCTCGGCGGCAACATCGCCTTCGAGGTCGAGCGGCTGGACCATCGCAGCATCCTCGACACGCCGGACCAGCCGATGCCGTCGACGCGGTTCGACAAACCCAACGTGTTCGTCGACTGCAACTCTTTCGGCCCGCGCGCGATCGAAGCCGGCGTCGCCACATTCGGGGCGGAAAAGATCGTCTACGGCACCGACGGGACCGGGTTCGGCTGCGACTGGACCAACAAGGCGCTGGACGACGCCCGGATCGACGACGAAGAACGCCAGGCCATCCTGCACGACACCGCGGCCGGCTTCATCGGGCACCTCGCCGAACTCGCGCCGCGCCGCGCCGCCGTCGCGGCGTGATCGGGACGCGGGCCGCCCTTCGATAGGGGCTTACAAGGAAAGGTTGACAGCCGGTGGGCTGGCGCGTTCGGCGACGGGAACGCCACCCCGTCCCGCCGCCCGCCCCTCGGCGTCATGCCCGGACTTGTTCCGGGCATCCACGTGCCGCGGTATGACGATACGGGCGGGGACGGCCGAGGCGGCGGAGCGACGTGGATACCCGGAACAAGTCCGGGCATGACGGAAGAAATGTCGTGGGTCTCCCACCCGTCAACCTTTCTTTGTAAGCCCCCTTCGAAACGCCCCTACCCGTGCGCGCGGATGGGGACGTCCATCGCGCCGAGGCCGGCGAATTCGAGATGCATGGTGTCGCCGGGGAGCACGCGGCTGACGCCTTCGCAGGTGCCGGACATGATGATGTCGCCGGGGTGCAGGGTGTAGAAGGTCGACGCCCATTCGATCTGGCGGCGACAATCCATGATCATCAGCTCGGTATTGGACTTTTGGCGCGTCTCGCCGTTGACCGTCAGCTCGAAAGCCATCGAGTCGGGATTGGGAATCTCGTCCGCCGTGGTCAGCCACGGGCCGAGCACGGCATAGGTGTCCACCGACTTGCGCATGCTCCTGTCCTCGGTCCCGCGCACCACCATGTCTAGCGCGATGGCGTAGCCCGCGACGTATGCGAGCGCGTCGTCATAGCTCACGTCGCAGGCGGTCTTGCCGATGACGATACCGAGCTCCGCCTCGTGGTCGGTGCGCCGGTCGGGAAACCGCACCGCGACCCCCTCCGACGGCCCGACGAGCGCGCTGTTCGCCTTGAGGAACAGGCCCTGCTCCTCGATCCCGCCGCGCCTGGCGGCGACGCTCACCTCGGCGTCCGCCTTGGCTTCGTCTGCATGCGCCTGGTAGTTGACCGGGACGCCGATGACCTTGGTCGGGTTGGCGACGGGGCTCAGGAAGCTCACGGAGGAAACCGGCACGCTCCCGGCCGCATCGGCGAGGCGTTCCATCTCGCCGCGCAGCGAGTCCAGATTGGCGACCAGCGCGTCGCCGACGGGGAACGGGTAGCGATGCGCCGGGAGCGCATCGACGACGGATGTGACGTCATGCACCTTGTCGCCGCGAACGACGCCGATCCTGTTTTCGTTGTAACGGCAGTATTGCATCCCACTTCCCCTGTCTCAGCGTCCGCCAATGCGCACCGGCGCCGGGCGCGGGGCAGATTCGCATAGGAGAACCGGCGGTTCAATCCGCGCTGCCCCGGCATTCCGGTCGAGGTTCAGCGGCGGGACACGAAACTTGAGGACCGGGCGATCCAGACCGAAAGCGCGGCGACCCCGATTATTCCGACCGCGCCCATCGCGTAGAAGGCGTTTTCCAGCCCCATGAACTCGGCGATCGCCCCCATGGCGAGCGGCACCAGCGCCCCGCCGAGCCTGTTGAAGGTTATCCGCAAAGCCGCCACGCGGCCCTGGAGGTCGGCGCCCACCGCCCGCGCGGCGATCGTCATCATCAGCGACAGGTTGAGACCCTGTCCGACGCCCCGGATGCATATGGCGATGACGAGGAGTGTCATCGTATCCAGAAGCGGGGTGACCGCGATCGCCGCGATGGCGGCAACCACGGCGGCGATCAGCAGCCAATAGTCGGCAAACAGGCGCGAGAGTCTGCCGAGGGCGAGCGCGGCGAATGCCGCGGCGAGGCTCGAAATGCCGATCAGAAAGCCGATCGTGCCGGCCTCGAAGCCGATCTCCTTCAACCAGATCCCGTAAAATGACGACTGAATGCCGGTCCCGGTCTGGCGCACGATTGTCGCGAGGACGACCAGCGCGACGGCGGGCAGCGCGAGCATGCGGAAGGCGCTGGTGTAGTCCGAGAGCTTCGGCATGACGCCGGCGGCGCGCCGTCCTTCGCGGGCGGACTTGTCCGGGGCCTCCACAGGGGGCAGGAAGAGCGCCGCGACGGCCCCGCCCATCACCCATCCCGCGAGCAGCAGAAAGGCGCCGGCCGGGCCGAAATACTGCCAGACCAGCCCGACCAGGAAGGGCCCGATGAACCCGCCGGTCCGCGCGGCGGCGGTCAGCCGCCCGGCATAGACAGGGCGGCCCTTCAGGACCCGGCCGAAAAGCGCCTGGGCGCCGATCCAGTTGGTGGTCTCGGCAAATCCCGAGATCATCTGCAGCAGCACCGCCGCCCAGACGAAGGGGAGCACCGGGAACAGTGCGAAACTTGCCGCCGCGACCGCCGCGAGGGAGAGGATCACCTTTTGCGGCGCCGCGCGGTCGAGCAGCGCGCCGCCATAGATGGATAGCGTCACGACCAGGAATTGGCGGCTCGCGACCACCAGGCCGATCAGAAGGGGCGAGGAGGTGAGCTCAAGTGCCCAGAGCGGCACCACCACCGCCGCCATCGGCATGATGTTGCCGTAGCAGAACGCAAGCGCGTAGACCGGCGCCTGCACCCTGCCCGGAATCGACGCCCCGCCGGTATCGTTCATGCGCTGGAGGGCGGGTCAGTAAAACCGGAGGTAGCGGTCGGTCTCCCAGTCCGAGACATGGTTCATGTAGTCGAGCCACTCCTGGCGCTTGAAGGAGAGCCAGGCCTCGTACATGTCGGGGCCGAAGACGGCCTTCGAAAGGGGATCGGCCTCGAACGCGTCGAGTGCCTCGGCGAGGCTGCGGGGCAGCATTTCTATGCCGTCGGCGGCGAGTTCGCCCGGGGTCCTGGTATAGAGGTTCCCGGTCCGGGGCTCGCCCGGATCGAGCGCCTGTTCCACCCCTTCGAGACCGGCCGCCAGCACCATCGCGGCGCCGAGATAGGGGTTGCACATCGGATCCGTCGCGCGGAGCTCGACCCGGTCGCCGGCGAGCGGAATGCGGAGCGAGTTGGTCCGGTTGTTGCCGCCGTAGCAGCGGAACACCGGCGCCCAAGTGTAGCCGGACATGCTGCCCTGGATGATCAGCCGCTTGTAGCTGTTCACGCTCGGCGCGGCGACCGCGACGATCGCCGGCAGGTGACGGAGAAGCCCGGCGATGAACCGGTAGCCGAGTTCCGACATGCCGTTGCCGCGCGGATCGGCGGGGTCGCCGAACAGGTTGCGCCCGTCCGAAATGTCGTAAAGCGACATGTTGTAATGCGAGCCGCTGCCCGAGTAGTTCATCATCGGCTTGGGCATGAAGCTCGCGAAGCAGCCATGGCGCCGCGCCATCTCGTCGGCGAGTCGGCGGAAAAAGACGAAGCGGTCCGCCATCGTCAACGCGTCGGCATAGTCGAAGTCGATCTCGAACTGCCCGATCGCGTCCTCGTGGTCGAACGAGTAGACATCCCAGCCGAGTCCGTTCATCGCGTCGACCAGGTCGCCGATCCAGTGGAAGTTGTCCAGGAGCCGCGAGACGTCATAGGCCGGCTTGTTGAGATGGGGCTTGCCGCTGACCGTGGCGAGGCCGTCATCCTCGGGCTCGCGGAAAACGAAGAACTCGATCTCCGTACCGAGATTCATGCCATAGCCCATACCGGCCGCCCGGGTCCTGACACGGTCGAGGATATTTCGGCTGCATGCCTCGAACGGAGCGCCGCGACAGTGCAGGTTGGAGGCGAACCACGCGATGTCGGGCTGCCACGGCAGGATCACGCAGGAGCGCGGGTCGGGATGGGCGGCGACCTCCTCCTCGTTGACGTCCTGCGGCACGCCGTCGAGCGCGGCGCCGGTGAACAGCTCGGAGCCCCCCATCATCTGGTCGAAATGCGAGATCGGCACCATCTTGGCCTTCGACGCGCCATGCATGTCGGCATAGCTCGGCAGAAGGAAACGGACGCCCCGCTCGATCAACTCCTTCTTGAGCGCCGCCGCTTCCGCCCCGCGTTCGGCGGCGGAGGGGCGGAATCGAAGCTCTTCGCCCGCGTGCGCTCCGGCTTCCATGGCATCCCCCGTCCGAATGATTCTCTTCGCCGAATCAAATAATTAGCCCGTCCTATCCAGTACAATCAAGGCTTGCCTCCGCCGAGACCCGCCGGCACCATTGCGGCGGACACAATCCGGCGGGATTTCCGATGTACTTGAACCAGGCATGGTACGTCGCCGCGTGGGACCATGAGGTCTCGCGCGAGCCCCTGTCGCGCCTCCTTCTGGGCAAACCTGTCGCGCTCTGGCGCACCGAATCCGGCACCGCCGTCGCGTTGGAGGACCGCTGCTGTCACCGCCACGCGCCGCTGTCGGCCGGAACGGTCGTCGGCGACCGGATCCAGTGCGGCTATCACGGGCTGGAATTCGACGCCGCCGGCAAATGCGTCGCGGTGCCGAGCCAGAACCGCGTCCCGCCGGGCGCCGAGGTGCGGCGCTACCCGCTGGTCGAGAAGAACCGCTGGGTGTGGATCTGGATGGGGGATGCCGCGCACGCCGATCCCGACCTGATCCCGGACATTTACTGGCACGACTCGCCGGACTGGTCGGCGGTCGGCGACCGGTTCCACGTCAAGTGCAACTACCGGGCGCTGGTCGACATTCAACTCGACAATACCCATTCGAGCTTCGTCCATCCCGACAGCCTCGGAAATGCCGGGTCGCTGCGCCACAGCCCGAAGGTCGAGCGCGACGGCGAATTGCTGCATAACGGACGACGAATGCGCGACTCGGATCCGCCGCCGCTGTTTGCCAGGGCGACGCCGGTAAAGGATACCGGCGACGTCTGGGTGACATGGACCTACCGGCCGCGCGCGGGGCTGATCACCTTCGACACCGGGGTGGCGCCGAGCGGCAGCGGCGTCTTCGAGGGCGACCGGAGCCAGGCCTTCAACGTGTTCAACACGCACGGGATCACCCCGGAGACGGAGACGACGTGCCACCATTTCTGGATCTCGTCGCGGGACTTCGCGATCGACGACCCCGACATCACCGATACCATGGCGTCGATCCGCGAGGTGTTTCTGGAGGACGTCGAGATGGTGGAAGCGCAGCAGCGTTCGATCGCGGCCAGCCCCGGCGCGCCGTCGATCGATGTCAGCGCCGACCAGCCGACGATCCAGGCGCGGAACCTGCTCCAGCGGCTGATCGACGCCGAACGCGATTCGGCGGCGGCTCGAGAGATCGATGCCGCTTGACGGAAATCCTCCGTTCCGGGCCGAGCATATCGGAAGCCTGTTGCGACCCGATGCGCTGCGCGACGGGTTCCGGCGCCTGAACAAAGGAGAGATCGACGTCGACAGGTTCCGGTCGATCCAGGACGAATGCATCCGCGACGTCGTCGCCATGCAGGAGGAGATCGGTCTTGAAGCGGTGACCGACGGCGAGTTCCGCCGCACCACCTATATCTCGCATTTCGTGGATTCGGTCGAAGGGCTGGAATTCGCGCCATCCTCGTTCCGCTTCTACGAGGACGACGGAACCGCACACGCGTTCGTCGCCCCGCGCGCGGTCGGAAAGCTCAACCGGGTGAAAGCGAATTCCGGCGAGGAGTTCGATTTCCTCAAGACGATCGCCGGCAAGACCGTGAAATCGACCCTGCCCTCACCGGCCACGATGCATTTCCTCGGCGGCGCCGAGGATCCGCCGAAGGACATCTATCCCGACCGGGAGGCACTGTTCGAGGATCTGGCGCGCGCGTATCGCGAGGACATCGCGGACCTCGCCGCGCGCGGCTCCCGTTACGTGCAGATCGACGACGTGCCGTTCGCGATGCTGTGCGACGAGTCCCTCCGTAGCCAGCTTGCCGCCCGGGGCGAAGACGCGGAGGCGCTGGTCGATGCCTATATCGCGCTGACCAACGCCGCAGTCGCCGACCGCCCTGCGGAGATGACGGTCGGCTTCCACATTTGCCGGGGCAACCTCAAGGGCACCTGGCTTTCCAGCGGCGGCTACGACGTCGTGGCGGAGAAGCTGTTCAGGCATCTCGACGTAGACCATTTTTGCTTGGAATACGACACCGAACGCGCGGGCGGCTTCTCTCCCCTGGCGGCGATGCCCGAGGACAAGGGCGTCGTGCTCGGCCTCATCAGCTCCAAGCTGCCGCTGATGGAAGACCCCGACGCGGTGGAAGCGCGCATCGCCGAAGCAAGCCGCTATGTCCCGCTGGAGCGGCTGGCCGTCAGCCCGCAATGCGGGTTTTCGAGCGCGGTGATCGGTAACCCGGTGACCCCGGACGACCAGCGCGCCAAGCTGGCGCTCGTCGTGGAGACCGCCGAGCGCGTATGGAAGAACGCCTCTCGATGAAGACGCTCGCCGGACGGGTTGCCATCGTGACGGGCGGGGCGCGGGGAATCGGTGCCGCGATATCCGAGATGCTGGTCGAACGCGGCGCCTCGGTCGTGGTGGCCGACAATGGCTGCACGATCGACGGGCGCGACAGGGACCCGTCTGTCGCCCGGTCGTTCGCGGACGGGCTGGGAGAGCGCGCCGTCCCCTATGTTGAGGACATGGCAGTCCCCGCCGCCGCCAGCGACGCCGTCGCGCTTGCCTGCGAGCGCTTCGGGGGCATCGACATCCTGGTCAACAACGCCGCCATCCTGCGGGACGCGTTGGTCTTCCGGGGCTCGACGGCGGATTGGGACGACGTCATCCGTAACAATCTCTCGGGCGCCTACTACCTGATCGCCGCGGCGACGCCCCCGATGCGCGACCAGGCGAAGGCCGGAAGGGGCAGCGCCTCGCGTTACGAATGGGGGCGGATCGTCAATATCGTTTCCTCGGCCGCCTATATCGGCAATTACGGCCAGGCATCCTATGCGAGCGCCAAGGGCGGACTCACCAGCCTGATGCGGATCGCCGCGCTCGACATGGCGCGCACCGGCGTGACCTGTAATGCCATCGCGCCCTTCGCGCATTCGCGCGTGACGGAGACGATCGTACCGGCCAACGACGAGCAGGCGGCCTACAAGGAACGGGCGCTCCGCGTGCCCGCCAGGCCCGTCGCGGAGCTGGTCGGCTATCTCTGCTCGCCCGCGGCTTCCGATGTCTCGGGGCAGATCTTCGGCGTACGCGGGCGCGAGGTGTTTCTGTTCTCCCAGCCCAGACCCGCGGCCCGGATCGTCGCCGGACCGGGCGGCTGGGACGAGGACGCACTGGCCGGCGCCATCGACGGCGAATTCAGGAGCGCCTTCGCCCCGCTCGAGACCGATCTGGAGGCGTTCAACAGCGAGCCTCTCGTCTGACGCAGTCGCCGGGCTGGATCGCAACCGCCCGGATATGGTCTAACTGCGGCGGTTTCGGTTTGGGAAGGCGCGTATATGGGCGACGGGCGTACAACCGCGAAAGGGCACAACAAGACGGTGGGGCTCAGGATGGGGATCCTGCCCGACCTCTTGGCCTACCACCTGCGCTGCGCCCATGTCGCGGTGTTCCAGCACTTCAACCGGACGCTCGGCGTGCACGGCATTTCGGGCCCGCAGTTCGGGACGCTGCTGCTGATCGAGGCCAATCCCGGGGTGAGCCAGAGCTCGGTCGCGGAAGCGCTCCGCTTCGACCGGTCGACCCTGGTGCAGATCATCGACCGGCTGGAGGATCGGAGCCTCGTCAGGCGCGAACCCTCGGCCCAGGACCGGCGTTCGCACGCCCTGCGGCTGACGGAGGATGGCGCGGCACTGCTGGGTGAGTTGAAGACGCTGTCGGACGAGCACGAGGGGATCGTCGCCGAAACGCTGAGCGAGGACGAGCGGAAGAACCTCCTCTCCCTGCTCGAACGCCTCCATACCCCTGGCCCGCCGCACGACCGCGGCCGGGCCAACGGGAATTGATCCCCGGCTACGCGTTGCCGCGCTGCTCGCGGAACCAGCCGAGCGTGTCGTGGACCGGCTTGTCGGAGAAGCTGAACAGGAACGCGTCGTCGTCGGCCTCGTGGCTGTGCGGATACCAGGCCGGCACGACGAAGGTGTCGCGCGGTCCCCACTCGAACGTCTCCTCGCCGATCGCGGTCCGCCCGGTGCCCTCGGCCACGGAGTAGACCCAGGCGGCGGTGGAACGGTAGTCCTCGGTCGTGAACCCTTTGGGCACGAGCTGCATGTAGGTGCCGAGCGTCGGCATCGTCGGCCCGCCATTGGCCGGGTTGACGAATTCCATCTTCACCCCGTGATAGGGATCGAGGTCCTGCGACTTGGCGAGATCGAGCAGCGCTTCGCGGCTGCGTGCGAAGGGATAGTGGAAGACCGGCGAGTTCTTCTCATCCTGGAGACAGGCGCCGTAAGGCAGCATGTTGGCTCCGTAGCGCGCCATGTTGTCGCCGACCGGATTGCCCGGGGCATGGGTCTCTTCGGGGTGAGGCTCGGCGAAAACCGGGCCCATGAACCGCACCATCGGGATATCGAGTCCGTCGAGCCACACCACCGGCACCTCGCCTTCATGCCCGTGGTCGTGCCACACCCATGACGGGGTCAGGATCAGGTCGCCGGGCTCCATATAGGCTTTCTCGCCGTTGATCGCGGTATAGGCGCGGCTTCCTTCGACGATGAAGCGGAGCGCCGCCGGGCTGTGGCGGTGGGTGGCGGCGATCTCGCCCGGCATGATCAGCTGCAGCCCGGCATAGAGCGCCTCGGTGATGCAGGACTTGCCGCGCATGGTCGGGTTCTCGAGGACCAGCACCCGGCGTTCCGCCTCTTCGGTGGAGATCAGGTCGGCCGATTCCATCAGCGATGGGCGCACAGAGTCGTAATTCCACAGGTAGGGCGTCGCCTCGGTGACCGGCTCGCGCGCCAGAAGCTTGTGTATCACCTCCCAGAGCGGCGCCATGTTGTACTCGTCGATCCGACCGTAATAGTCGGCCCGGGCGTTGGTCATCTCAGGCTTCGTATCGAGCCCTCTGCTCATCGCGGGTCTCCTGCTTGATTTGGCGGACTGTCCCACAAAACGCCTGTCCGCTCCATAGCCCCGGTTCAGTCGCGGATGTCCTGGAGGAACCACGAAGTGGGGATTTCCCGACCGAGCCCGGCCTCCTTCGCCTTGCGGTAGACGAGCCCCCCGACGGAGGAGAACTGGAGGCCCTGGAAGCCGGTGTTCTGGTAGAAGGTGACCTGGTCCGCCGCCGTCCGCCCCGGCGCCCCGCCGGTCACGAGGTCGCAATAGGTCGGGAATTCCTCCAGATAGATGTCCCGCTCGCGGCGCGGCGGCAGGCGCTTCAACTCTTCCCCGGTGCCGGCGAGGACCGCCATCGGGCTGTGGCCGATCCCCGGCTGCATGCGCTCGCTCTCCGGCATGCGGATGCCGGGAACTCCCTGGCGGATCTTCACGTCGAACCGGTCGAGCGCGGCCGGGCTCATCTCGTCGGGTCCGAGATTGGTGACGTGCATGCCCGGTTCCAGCCAGGCAGCATCGAAGGTGGGCGCCATGCTGTCGGTCGCGCTCGCCACGATGTCGGCACCGGCCATCGCCGCCAGCGCGCTGTCCACGGGCTCCACGGGAACCGACAGGCGCTTCGTCATCTCCAAGGCGTAGCGCTCCCGGTTGGCCTGGGTCGGGCTGTAGACCCGGACCCCGGAAATGTCGCGCACGGCGCAGATCGCCTCCAGATAGGTCCGCGCCATGCCGCCCGAGCCCAGCATCGCCACGATCGCGGACTCCGGCCGAGAGAGATGCTTGACCCCGATGCCGGCGCCGCCGCCGACCCGCATGTGCTGCAGCACCCCGTCGTTGACGATGGCGAGCGGCTCGCCGTTGAGCGCGCTCAACAGGAAGATCAGCCCGCAATAGGTGCCCGGCTCCACGCAGTACTTGTCCTCGGTCCAGCGCCCCTGCTCGTCGCGCGGCCAGGTCATCACGTCGGACTTCATGCGGATCGCCAGGATCCCGTCGTTGTAGCCCTCCATCGTCCCCCAGCGGTAATAGCCGTCGGGCCGTTCGCAGGGGGCGTACATGTCGATCCGGCCGCGGAACGCCGCCCCGCCGCCGGGGATCTGGCGGAACGCCGCCTCCTGGGCCTCGATGCAGGACGGCATGTCGAGCACCGCCGCGACGGTTTCGTTGTCGATCAGGAGCATGGTCTATCGTTCCTCCGGCATCGGCTGGCCGCGCGCGATCTTCACGCCCTTGATGACCTCCTTGATCGTGCCGCAGAGCGGCAGCGAGACACGGGCGGCGTCGGCCTCCTTGAGGACGATGGTCATGTCCTTCTCCGCCCACGGCATCGGCCGCTCGACGGCTTCGGTGGCGAGCGCCCAGTTGTCGGCGCTCGACTGGAGCAGCGCCTCGCGCAGGGGCGCTGCTTCGACGCCGAGCTTTTCGGCGAGCGCGAAGCCCTCCTCGTTGGCCGAAATGCAGGCCCAGAGGATCAGGTTGTTGACCAGCTTACCCACCTGGCCCGCGCCGACCGGGCCGAGATAGTGGATGGCGTCGGAGAAGGTCGAGAACGCCGGGCGGCAGCGGTCGAACGCCTCCCGGTCGCCGCCCCCGAAAATCAGCAGGTTGCCGTCGATCGCGGCCTGCTCGCCGCGCGCCATCGGGATATCGAGCACCGGGACTTCGCCGCCGATCCGCTCCGCGATCTTCAGCATGGTCGCGGGCGCGACCGTCGAGGCGACCGCGACGACCGATCCGGGCCTGGGGGACTTCATGACACCGTTCTCGCCGAACAAAACCGCTTCGAGTTCGGAATCGAACCCGACCCCGACGATCACGAGGTCGCTCGCGGCGGCCAGATCGGCCGGAGAGGCGGCGGCGGCCGCGCCGTCGGCCTCGGCCGCCACCACCGCTTCGGCGCGCACGTCGTAGCCTCGCGTCTCGAACCCGGAAGCGGCCAGATGGCGCGCCAGCTGGCCGCCCATCTTGCCGAGCCCGATCACGCCGACGCTCTCGATATTCGCCGCGTTCATGTCGTGGTCTCCTCTTCGATGCTTGCGTCGATTCGGACCTCGCGGACCTCATGCAACGTCGCACAGCCCGGGCAGACGATTTCTTCGAGCACGAAGTTGGGACTCTCCCCGTTCCAGCGGAGCGCTCGCAGCGGTCCGGCCGTACCCAGGGGACGGCGCCGCAGAATTGCTCCGCCGTTCCCGCCGTTCAGGCCATGTCCACAGCGCGTACATCGGAGCGTCTGACCCCCATCGTCGACGACGCTTTCGAGATGCTCCCCGATCCGGTGGGTGCCGGGGGTCTCGATCGTTGTCCCCGCGGACCAGCCCGCTTCCGCCTCCCCTGCCCCGCGCGCACTCCGCATCGCATGGCGGGCGGCTTCGGTCTCAGCGCGATCCACGCCGCCGTCAGAGGCGAGCGCGACGCCGTACTGCGCCCGCGCCTGGCCGCGGGTTACGCGGCCCTCCGCCGCGTCGGCCGCGACGGTTTCGGGATCGCGGTCGAGAGGATCGCCGTACCCTCCGCCGCCCGCAGGGTAGAAAACCAGCGCATCGTCCGGCCCGAGCACGGCCTCGTCCTTCGACGCCAGGTGATCGATCGTCCCGCCGAACGCATCGGGCGAGGACGGCGCGGCGCCCCGCCGGATCAGTTCGCGCACGCGGCCGCCGCGGACCACGCTGGTCTGCGATCCGGCGCCGGGATAGCCGCCGGCGATTCCGTGGGCGTTGGTCTGGTCGGTTCCGGCGGTGTTGGTGGATTTGAGGATCAGGGCATCGACCCCGTGCGGAACCAGCGCGATTTCGGCGGTCAGCCCGCCACGATACATCCCCGCGCCGCCGGAATCGGGGATGCAGCGGCGGTAGACATAGAGCACCGGCAGCTTCCACTCAGTGCCTTCGACATTGCCCATGCTGGATGCGAAGGAGGTGATGGTGCCGGCATGGTCGAACCCGTCCGCGAACGAACGCGCGCCGCCGCCGGAGCCCCGGTGATCGGACAGAAGCGCCCCGACCCTGCGGCCGTCGGGGACGGTCGCGAAGACGTTGTTGCAGTTGCTGGACGAATTCCAGGACGGGCAGACGCGGTCGCGGAACCGTTCGGATGACGCGAACATCCGGGCGACCGCCTCGGCGGTCGCCACGGTGACCAGCCAGCGGAACCCGACCGTCGATATCGAGACCGGCGCCGGGAAACGGGCGTTGACCACGGTCCCCTCGGGCGCGGTGACCCGCATGCAGCGCCTCAACCCCTCGTTCCAGTCGATATCGCCCTGGCAGAGGAAGCTGAACAAGGGCACCGCCGCGCCGCCCACGGTCGCGGGATAGGTGCTGTTGACCGCGGCGTCGACCTGCGGCGAGGACCCGGTGAAGTCGAAATGGAGGGACTCTCCCTCCTTGCTCAAACGGAGCGCGACGCGGTGGATCCTGTCCGACCCCACCCGGTCGCCGTCCATCCAGGCGTTACCGGTCCAGCTCCCTTCCGGGAGATCGGCGATGGCGGCCCGGATCTGGGCCTCCGCGACGTCTATCGCTCCTTCCATTACCGCCCGGACGGTCCGGGCGCCCTGTTCGGCGATCAGCGCCTGGATCCGCCTCTTGGCACGGTCGATCGCGCCGATCTGCGCGCCGAGGTCGAGCAGGACCATGTCCGGCAGGCGCGAGTTGGTGACGAAGGTGTGTTCGACCTCCGGCGAGGGCTCGCCCGCGTCGACGATCTTGAGGAAGTAGCGCGGCGGGTCCTGATAGATCGTCCGCGCGTTGATGCAGAAGCTGCCCTCGTCGATTCCGCCGACATCGGGGTGGTGGAGGACATTGCCGATCCAGAGGAATACTTCGCCGTCGACGAAGACGGGACTCGCCATCACCACGTCGTTCTGGTGCAGCGCGCCCATGAACGGATCGTTGGTGAGAAAGACGTCGCCGTCCCGGATGCGGCCCGCCCTTCGTATGATCGAACGCAACGTATCGCCCATGGTCGTTACGTGGACGACCGAGCCGATGCCGGCGACCACGACCTCGCCCCCGGCGGTGAACAACCCGGTGTTGAAGTCGTTCCCCTCGACCACGATCGGCGAGGCGGAGATGGTCTTGATCGCGGCCGACTGCTCGTCGTTGATCTGCCACAGCCTGTGCTTCAGGACCTCGAATGAGATGGGATCGACCGTCGCGGTCATTGGCGGCCCTCCGGTGCGATCTCGATATTGCCGAGCCGATCGATGCGCGCCAATGCCGACGGGGGCACCCAGATCGTCGTCATGTCGCGTTCGATCACCGCGGGTCCGGCAACGGCGGCGCCGGGGCCGAGGGTTGCGAAGTCGTGGATTTCGGCATCGAGCGGATCGGCGCCGCGGCGATGGATACGGCGCCTGCGGGCGGGTCGGGGAGCCGCCGGCGGAGGCGGCCTATCGGCGAAGCCCGGCATGTCGGCCGCCACCGTAGCCTCGACACCGAAACTCACGATTTCGAGCCCGGCGGAGACGCGGACCGCGCTGGCGCCGTAACGCCGTTCATAAAGCGACTCGAAGGCCCGGCGCAGGCGATCGGCGAGGCCCGGTTCCGCCGCGCCTTCCGGGAGGTCGAGGGAAATCTCGTTCATCTGACCGCGATAGCGCATCTCGACGCTGTAGCGGACCGCCGCGTCCTCGGTCGCGAAGCCGCTCGCCGCGAGATCGGCCTCGGCCCGCCGAGCGAGCGCATTCAGGGATTCGCGCGCGACCAGCCGGGCCGCTTCCTCGTCGTCGAGGCCTACGGGCGCGGAGAGCGTGTGGGCGTAGACGATGTCGGAGAGCGCAATGCCCAGAGCAGAAAACACGGCCGCGCCATAGGGAACGATCACCCGCCCGATGCCGAGGCGCATCGCGAGGTCGGCGCAATGCGCTCCGCAAGCCCCGCCATAGGCGAAGAGGACGAACTCCCTGGGGTCGTTGCCGGTCTCGATAGTCACCTTGCGGATCAGGTCGGACATGCGTCCGTTCACGACCTCGACAATCCCGGCCGCGGCATCGGCGATGCCGAGGCCGAGCGGGCGGGCGACATGACGCTCGATCGCGGCTTCGGCCAGGCCGGGATCGAGCCGGTATCGGCCGCCGAAGAAGCGGTCGGGGTCGATAATGCCCAGCACGATCAGCCCGTCGGTCACGGTGGGATACTCGCCGCCCCGCCCGTAGGCCGCGGGACCGGGATCGGCGCCGGCGCTCTCGGGCCCGACCCTGAGCCGGAACCCGTCGCTGACCGCGATGCTCCCGCCGCCCGCGCCGAGCGTATCGATCCGCGCCGAGCGGGTGAGAACCGGGAGTCCCTGGTCGAGAAACGGCGTGCCGGTCCGTTCGATTTTCCCGCGCGAGATCAGCCCGACATCGAAGCTCGTACCGCCCATATCGGCGGTGATGACGTTCTCGATTCCGAGCGTCCGGCCGAGATGCCGCGCGGCGACCAGACCGCCGACGGGCCCCGAATTCACCACCGAGACGGCTTCCCGCGCGGCCTTGCCCGGGAGCGTCGTCCCGCCGGCGGCGGTCATGATCTGAAGGGGAAAGCGAAGGCCGTCTTCGGCGAGGCGATCCTGCAGGCTAACGATATAGCGTGTCGTCGCCGGCCCGACATGGGCTGCGACGGCAGTCGTCACCATCCGTTCGTACTCGCCGATCCGGGGTGCGATCTGGGAGGACAGAAAGACCGGCAGATCGGGCGCGACGCCGGCGGCGATCTCCCGGATCGTCGATTCGTGATCGGGGAAGAGGAACGACCACAGCAGGCAGACGGCAAGGCTTTCGGCCCCCGCCTCGACCAGCGCCCGCACGGCGTCCGCGGCTTCCTCCCGGTCGACGGCGGCAAGGACCTCCCCCTCCGCCGTAACGCGCTCTCCGATGCCGCGCACGAGCCGGCGCGAGACCAGCGGCGGGGGCGGTTCGGTATGAAGGAAATCCATCGCCTTGGCGTGGGGAAGCCCGCCGACCCGGCCGACCGGACCGCGCCCGATGGCCAGGGTATCCTCGAAACCGCGTGTCGCGATCAGCCCCACGCGGGCGCCGCTTCGCTGGATCAGGGCATTGGTCGATACGGTGGTGCCGTGCGCGAAACGCGCCGTCGCGCCGAGCACCGCACCCACCGAACGCCGCATGTCGCGGGCGAGGTTGGCCAGGCTTTCGACGGCTCCGTCCTCCGGCCTCGCGGGCGTGGAGAACGCCTTGTCGACGGCGATCGCGCCATCGGCGTCGATCTGGACGATATCGGTGAACGTGCCCCCGGTATCGACGCCGAGCGAGAGCGGCCCGGAAGCCATCGCCGCCTACAGCTTCTCCAGAAGATGGCCGAATTTCTCGCGAATCCGGATTTTTTCCCCGGGGCTGGCCTCGGCGACGGGAGGAAATTCGTCGATCCACTCGAAAGGCCGGCAGGCGTCGATCAGCGCGCGGCTGTTCATGTTCTCGCCGGGGCGCTTCATCGGATCGAGCGGGCCGGACCAGGTGCGGCGGATCGTGTCGATATCCTGTTCGGGATCGCAGCGCGACGCGATCGCCCACATCACGTCATGTACGCTGGTCGGATCGATGTCGTCGTCGACCACGACCACGAACCGTCCGAGATAGTTCGCCGCATGCGCCCCGGCGGTGAGCAGCAGGGCCTGGCGCGCGTGACCGGGATATTTCTGTTCGATGGAGATGACGTTGAACATGCGCCCGCCGCCGAACTCCATGCTCCAGACGCCCTTGACCCCCGGCAGGCCGGCGCGCTCGACCTGATCCCAGATCATCGCCGCCTTCACGGTGCATTTTGAGAACGAATAGTCGGACGGCGGCCGGCCGGGACGCGCCATGGTGTGGATCGGACGGTCGCGGTGATAGACCCGGCGGATCTTCACGACATAATCCTCGCGCTCGGCGCTCGCGTAGTAACCGGTCCACTCCCCGAACGGGCCCTCGATGCGCTTCTCGTCGGGCATGATCTCACCCTCGATCACGATCTCCGCCGCGGCGGCCATGGGCAGGCCGTGAAGTTCCGTGTTGGTGATGTCGAACGGCACGCCCCGGTGCCCGCCCGCATGGGCGAATTCGGGGGTGCCCCAGGCCACCTCGTTCGCCGCCGACAGGAAAAGCAGCGGGTCCTGGCCGACGCTGATCGCGACCGGGCACGGCTCGCCTTTGGCGAAGTACTTTTCGCGGATCAGCCGTCCGTGCTTGCCGGGCGACATCCAGAGCCCGACCGTGTTCCTGTCATGCACCTGGACGCGGTAGGTGCCGAGATTGACCCAGTCGTCCTCCGGATCGCGGATGGTCACCAGATCGCCGGTGCCGAAATAACGCCCGCCGTCCTCCTCGTGCAGCAGGGGGACGGGGAACTTGTAGAGGTCGACCGCGTCGTCGCGATCGACGTTCTCCATCACCGGGCCGGTATTGAGCTCGCGCGCCGGCAGCGGCTCGAAGCTCTTCAGCCTGTCCCGGTAGCTCTGAACCACGTCGATGGGACTTCGCGGTTTGGGGAAACCCAGCGTCATCGCCAGCCGGTTCATCGAGTTCGTCGCGCCCGAGAGCACGCTGTAGTCGGACGAGAAACCCGGGATGTTCTCGAACAGGATCGCCGGCGGGTTGTCGGGCTTGGCGTGGTAGATCATCTCCGCCACCGAACCCATTTCGAGATTCCAGTCGACCCCGTCGACCCGCATCAGCTCGCCGAGCGATTCGGCCCGGTCGATCCACTCCCGCAGGTCTTCGTGAGGCCGGTCGTACTCGCCGTAACCCTTGCTGCCGCCGTCCGCCATGTTCCGCTGAACCTCCTGCAAATCCGAACAGGGTTTTTAGCAGACAGGCGGCGCGATGCCGAACGATCCTCGACCCGTCGCCCGGGGTCCCGGCCCTGTTCCATTGCCGTCCGGTTCAGCCGTTGGGGGGCTCCGCGCCGACGGTCGGGGACAAGCCGGGCGGTGTCGGCATCCTCCGGCACTCCCCTCTTTGTCGTCATGCCCGGACTTGTTCCGGGCATCCACGTCTTGCGGCATCGCGGTGTGAGCCGGGAGCGGACGAGGCGGCGGAGGGACGTGGATGCCCGGAACAAGTCCGGGCATGACGACAGGGACGCAAGAGCGGGCAACGACGACAGCCGGCTGTCGCCCGAGAGGTCCCCCTCACCCCGACCCTCTCCCCCGCGGGGAGAGGGGGTTTGGCGGCGCCGACCCCGCCTTACCTTCTCCCCTCCCGCTTGCGGGAGGGGCCGGGGGAGGGCGGACGCCGTGGTACGAACCGCCGCTTGAGACGGTTTCGGATGCTGGCCCGCGGATTCAGAGTTGGAGCGGGAAGAGAGAAAAATTCGATGGAATCCGGGGATTAGGGAACAACTTATCCGAATGAAGCATTTTTTCTTGACTCGGGACGCGTTTCGGGGTATATTTTGCATAGTCGAGAAGTGGGGGCGCCGGGGATTCCGGGGCCCCTTTTTCTTGCCGGCATCCCCCTTATCGCAACGCGGAGTACCGCCCCGATGGAAGACCGGAATTTTGGACATCTCGATCCCGTAGACCCCGCGACCGTCTGGAACAACGAACCGATCGGCTTCCTCCCCTGGCTCGCGGCGGAGGAAAATCTCCGCCGCCTCGGCGACGCGCTCGGGCTCGATCTCGTGCCGCTGGCGCGGGAAGCCCCGGTGGGGCGGTTCCGCGCCGACCTCGTGTGCCGCGACCGCGGCACCGGCGCCGGAGTGGTGATCGAGGCCCAGCTCGGACCTTCCGACCACTCTCATCTCGGCCAGATCCTGACCTATGCGGAGGGGCTCGGGGCCGATGTCATGGTCTGGCTCGGCACCCGGTTCCACGGCGAGCACCGCGCCGTGCTCGGCCGGATCAACCGGTCCAGCGACCTCCACCTCCGCTGCTTCGCCGTGGCGATGGATTTGTGGAAGATCGGCGCTTCGCCGACGGCGCCGCAATTCACCGTGCTCGCCGCGCCCCGCGACTGGCCCGGCCCCGCCGCCGGAACGCCCGGCCACGGGCTGTTCCCGGCGGACCCGGTCGCCGCCCTGGCGGAATCCGCGAACCGCGCGCTGCTGGGCGACAACCCGATCAGGATCCGCCGGTTGAACCGGGGCATGACGATGAAGCAGCTGGCGGAGGCCGCCGGCCTCAGCCTCGGCTGCGTGTCGAATGTCGAGAGCGGCAGGAGCCCGGGCACGCCGAAGACGCTGGGCGCCATCGCAAGGGCGTTGGACACGCCGCCAGGCGGACACGGAGAGCGCCGCGCCACGGAGCCCGAAACCGGCAAGCGGCAGGGGCCGGCGGAATGACGGGCTCCGCCGCACCCTCCCCCGACCTCTCCCGCAAGCGGGAGGGGAGAAGGCAGGGAGGGGTCGGTGCCGCGAGTCTCCCTCTCCCCGCGGGGAGAGGGCCGGGGTGAGGGGGGCCTCGAGCTGTGACGGTTCGGGCCGGACGGGATACGCTCTACCCGTCCCGCATGTAGCCGGCCGCGACCGTTTCCGGGAGCCGGAAGAGGCGCCGCGCGGTCTCGCCCAGGATGCGGCGCTTGTCGGCGTCGCTCAGGATCGCGAGATTGCCGACCGCCCCCGGCAGATCCATGTCGGATGCCGGGTAGTTGGAGGCGTAGATCAGGCTGTTGGGCGCGTCGATCGCCCGGTAGGCGGCCGCCAGCGCGTCTTCGCGGTCCGGCATCTCGACCGGGTTGGAGGTGTAGTACATCTCCCGCATGTAATCGCCGGGAAGGCGCTTCAGCGTCGGGCACTCGGAGCTTCGCATGCGGTATTCGTTGTCGATCCGCATCATCAGCCACGGCACCCATGAGATCCCCGAATCCATCCAGATCACCGGCATGCGGGGGAAACGCTCCGGCATCCCGTTCACCACCCAGTTGGTGCAGTGGACGATGTTGTACCATTGCTGCGAGAGCGCCTTGACGGCCATGAACTTGCTCACGGTGCGGAACAACGGATCTTCCCAGTCGGTTCCGCCGTGGAAGGCGATCGGCAGACCGGTTTCCTCGATCGCCGCGTAGACCGGCATGTAGGCGTTGTCGTGGACCGACTTCTCGCGAAGCGCGGTGACCTGGAACCCGGCGATCCCGGGATGTCCGGCATAGGCCTCGACCGTCCGGAGGGCGGCGTCGGGCGCGCTGAACGGGAGCATGATCCAACCGAGGAGCCTGGGCGAGGCGGGAAGAACGCGCTCGGTCAGCCAACGGTTGTATGCGCCGAGAACCCCGGCCTCGACCTCGGGCTGGGGATGAAGCCCCATGATCTGGAGGCCGAACGGAGATAGCGCTGCGACGTCGATCCCCATCGCATCCATCGCGCGGATCGCGAGCTCCGCGGCGCGGTGGGTGCCCTCGCCCGGTGTGGTTTCGATGCGGCGCAGGATATCCCGGGTGATCCGCCCGCCGAGTTCGTGATAGGCGACGCGGTCGAGCGGGAACCGTGCCGCCTGCCGGGCCGCGCCCTGGGCGCTCCGCGCAAGCTGCCGGACGATCGGATCCTCGATCAGCGGAATGATCTCGACGATCGATTCCTTCTCGTAGACATGCGCGTCGGCATCGACGACCAGAATGTCGTCGATGCCGTCCTCGGCCTGACGCCGCGCGTTCGCGAGATGGTGGCCGGTGTGAAAGGCCTCGGCGGTGAGGCCGGGCGTCCGCCCGCCGCCTGGAATGTCCATGCGCGTGTCTCCGGTATCGCGGGCTTCAGTGCATCGACTGGCCGCCATCGACGTTGACGGTCTGGCCGGTGATGAAGTCGGAGCCCGCGGACATGAGGAACATGACGGCGCCCACCAGGTCGTCGGGATATTGGTGGCGGCGGATGATGCGGCCGGGCGGCGGTTCGTTCTTCTGGGCGTAGTCGCCCGACGAGGCGACCTGGGTGTCGCTCAGCGTGAAACCCGGGGTGATCGCGTTGACGCAGATATTGTAGGGGCCGACCTCGGTCGCGAGCGAGCGGGTGAGCCCGATCACACCCGCCTTGGACGTCGAGTAATCGAGCCGGTTGGGCGCGCCCATCCAGAACCGGCCGGACGAGATGTTGACGATCTTGCCGCCGCCCTGCTCCTTCATCCGCGAGACGACCGCGCGGCAGCAGACGAAAATGCCGCGCAAATTGACTTCCATGACCCGGTCCCAGCGCTCGACGTCGATCTCCATCCAGTCGCCGCGGGGCAGGACGCTCATCAGGGAGGCGTTGTTCAGCAGCCCGTCGATCCGCCCGAAGCTGTCGATCGCGGTCTGCGCCATGCGCTCGGCCCGGTCGGGATCGCTGACATCGGTCGCGCAGGCGACGGCCTCGCCGCCGGCGGTCCGGATCGCCGCCACCGTGTCGTCGTTGGCCTCGGCGTCGATATCGGCGACCACCATCTTCGCGCCGGCCTCGGCCATGCGCTCGCAGTAGACCCGGCCGATCCCCTTGCCGCCGCCGGTGACGACGATCACCCGGTCCCTGATGCTGAGCAGATTCGCGCTGTCGAAACCGTTTGCCATGTCCACTCCGCCGTTTGAAATGCGGTGGGATTATCCCCGCCCGAAGACACCCATGTCGAGGCCGCTAATGTCCCGATCGAGAAGTTCGCACGATTTGGGGTTGGCCGTGCGGTCCCCCCGGCGCGGCCACTTCTCTCGTCACGCCCGGACTTGTTCCACTGCTGTCCGGTTTAATTTTGCGGGCCGTGTGAACGGCATGGGCAGGAGCGGATTTCCGACGGATCGCGCGACCCGAGACTCGCATTTCGGCCCGCCGGCATCCCTCCCGCCGTCATGCCCGGACTTGTTCCGGGCATCCACGTCTTGCGGCAATCGCGGTGTGAGCCGGGAGCGGGCGAGGCAGCGGAGGGACGTGGGTGCCCGGAACAAGTCCCATAAGCGCTAACTTGTTATGGATTGAAGTGGGTGGCGCGTTGAGGTCTGCGGCGTCTGGGCGGTTCGGCGAGGGCTTTTGCGATGTCGTTCCACTCGTCGATCGTGCGGGCGAGGCCGAACTCCGGCTCGACGGCCCGGCGGATCTGGTTGAGGACGAAGCGGAACTCGCGCCACGGGCTATGGGGTCTGCGGCGGCGCCAGGTCGTATCCCCAGGGGGAAACGGCGCGGGCGTGGTCGACCAGCTTGTCGGCGAGCAGCGCCACCAGGAGTTTCCCGTAGAGCCAGGCGCGGGCGCTGTCGTCGTCGCGCTTGGGCAGGTGGCCCAGGCGGGCCAGCGACTTGAGGCGTTTGAAGACCAGCTCGACCTGCCAGCGCAGGCGGTACCATTCGAGAACCTCGCGGGCGCTGAAGGACTCTTCGCGAAACGTGGTGAAGACGATGACATAATCGGCGAAGGCCAGCGTCGCGGGGCGGACCTTGCTGCCCTGCCGCCTCGCCTCGCGGCGCGCCCTCTTGCGCGCCCGTGCGGCGGCCTGCGTCGATTTGCGGACCGCGCAGACGCGGCCGTGCACCGCATCCTCCCCGGCGGTGGCGACCGGCCACCACCCGACCGCCCCGGCGCGGGTCAGCCCGGACACCGCCGCGAGAAGGTCGAACGGCGCCCCCTCGGGGGTCCGCAGCGGCAACGCCCCGGTGTTCACCCGCACCGCGATGCGCCCGCCCGCCGCCGACACGTGGCGGAGCCCGGCCGCCGTCGCGTAGCCCCGGTCGGCCAGGATATGGTCGCCCTCGCAAACCGGAAACCGCGACAGAACTTCCGCGCTGCCTGCGCCGCGCGTCGGTGTCACCTCGAAGAAGTCGCAGCTCAGAGAGGACAGGCACAGGCTGTAATGCACCCGCCACACCGAACCCGTCCGCCCGGGCTCGCGCACCGTGGTGGCGTCGAACGCGCGCACCCGCAAGCCCGGCGCCGCCGCCCGCGCCAGGCCGCGTTCGCGGAACAGCGCCACGCACAGACCGTGCAGCCAGCCCGAGGACTTGCGGAGCCGCTTCAAAAGCGCAACGTCCGACAACTCCGCCAGACCCGCCTTGCGCGCCCGCAGCGCCGTCTCGCGCAGCGAGTGACCGCAGCCCAGATGCAGCAGAAGAACCCGCAGCGCCGCCTCCGCAGACTTGTCCTTGCGCAGACCCTTCAGCGCACCGGTCGAACGCCCCAGCTCTTCCCAGCCGGCCGGAAGAAAAGACCGCAGAACCGCCCAGTCCTCGTCCATCCCACGCCTCCGAGCCCAAACACCCGGAAACCCTAGACAAAATGACCGCCACAAACAAGTTAGCGCTTATGGGAACAAGTCCGGGCATGACGCGATGGTTGGCACCTCGTCAATGCACGCGAACTTCTCGATCGGGACACTAGGGACCGAACGTGCGGTACAGCCAGGCGGCGATTTCCCCCTCCAGCGGGAAGGACAGCATGCCCAGAACCGAATAGCCGAGCAGCCAGGGCATCAGGTAGAAGCGGATCACGTAGAAAAACCAGGCGACATAGAGCGGGACCATCGCCTCGACCAGGAACCCGGGCGTGATCGGCCGGAACAGGCGGAGGATCGGATCCGTCATCTTCACGAACACCCGCATGAAGAAGAACGGCGAATCGGTCGGCAGAAAGATGTTCATCCCGAAACGGCCGATCAGCGTCCACATGATCGCGCCCAGAATGTAGTCCTGGGCCACCGCCCAGATCGGAAACGCGCCGGTCATTTCCCGCCTTTCGCCACACCTGGCGCGAAGCATAAAAGAAAACGGGGGCGGAACAAGGTTCCGCCCCCGGGCGCAAGTTCCGGATGGCCTCGCGCTAGTGCGAAGCCTCCAGGATCGCGGCCCCGCTGGGATCGCGGGTATCGTCCACCATCTTCTGGATTTCCTCGTCGGGCGCGGGCGTCATCAGGCTGACGACGACCATGGCGACGAGGCTGACCGGCATTCCGATGATGCCGAACCGGAGATGGTTGAGGCCGAACCACGTCTCGCCGGTGGTATAGGTCCACCAGAGGTAGATCGTCCCGGCCCCGAAGCCCAGGACCATGCCGGCGATCGCACCGGCCGCGGTCGCCCGTTTCCACCAGACCCCGAGGACAAGCGGGAAGAACAGGCCCGAACAGGCGAAACAGAAGGCCCAGGCGACCGCCCCCAGAATTCCGGTGAGCTGGAAACTGGCGACGATTGCGCCGAGCGCACCGATCACGATCAGCAACACACGGGCGACGATCAGACGGCGCGCCGTGTCGGCCTTGGGATCGATGATCTTGTAGTACAGATCGTGGCTCAGCGCGTTGGCGATGGCGAGCAGCAGCCCGTCCGCCGTCGACATGGCGGCCGCCATGCCGCCGGCCGCGACCAGACCCGAGATCACATACGGCAGACCCGCGATTTCCGGCGTCGCCAGCACGACGATGTCGGGCCGCATGAAGAACTCGTTGATCTGCAGGATGCCGTCCTTGTTGCCGTCCGTCACCGCCAGCATCCCGACGGATGTCCATTGCTGGATCCATTCGAGGTTCTGCACGTGCTCGATGGACTTGCCGATGATGGCGGTCGCGAGGTTCGGATCGAAGAGCTGCAGCTTGGTCAGCGTGGCCAGGGCCGGCGCCGTGAAGTACAGCAGGAAAATGAAGAACAGCGACCACGAAACGGAGCGCCGCGCCGAACGGACGGTCGGCGTGGTGAAGTACCGCATCAGGATATGCGGCAGCGACGCCGTGCCGGCCATCATGCAGAGCGCCAGCGTGACGAACTGCCAACTGTACAGCGCGCTGTCGGCCGGTCCGTTGTGGAGCGTGGTGAGGACTTTCACCCCCGCCACCTTCTCGACCGCGGCCGTGCCGACGCCGAGCAACGGCTCGAGTTCGGTGATCCGCGCGACGGCCTCGCCGTAGGTGAAGTGCGGGATCACGCCGAAGCCCTGCGCGTTCGACATCCAGATCACCGGGATCAGGTAGGCGATGATCAGCACGATGTACTGCGCCACCTGCGTCCAGGTCACCGCCCGCATCCCGCCGAGCATCGAGCAGAGCAGGATGCCCAGAAGGCCGAACCAGACGCCGACCTCGAACGGGATATGCAGCGCGCGCGCCGCGATCGTCCCGGTCGCGTTGATCTGGGCCGTCACATAGGTAAACGAGGTCACCACGAGGATGACGACCGCGATAAAGCGAGCCCAATTCCCGCCGTACCGGGTGCCGATGAAATCCGGCACCGTGTAGCAGCCGAACTTGCGCAGATAGGGCGCGAGCAGCGAGTTGACCAGCACGTAACCGCCGGTCCAGCCCACCACGAAGGCGAGGTAGCCGTGGCCGCCGAAATAGATGCCGCCGGCCAGCGCCACGAAGGACGCGCCGGACATCCAGTCGGCCGCGGTCGCCATCCCGTTGAACACCGGCGGCACTTCGCGCCCGGCCACGTAGTAGGCCGAGACCTGCATGGTGCGCGAAAGCCATCCGATGCCGGCATAGATGACGACCGTGAAGATGACGAAGAGGATGCCGATAGTGTCGGCGCCGAGCCCGAGCTGCTCGAGGATCGCCATCAGGATGATGAAGATGACGAACCCGCCGGTATAGAAACCGTAGATCTTCGGCAGGTTGTCGATGAAGTTCCCCTTGAACATGGCGGTCTCTCCTATCCCTCTGTCTCGTCGCCGGAGAGACCGGCGTCTGTGTCGATCTTGTCCTGCCGCCAGTTCTGGAAGAAGATCAGCAGGACGAAGATGATCAGAGAGCCTTGGACTGCGAGATAGTAGCCCAACGGGAATCCGATGAAGGACACCGCGTTGAGGCTATTGGCGAACCAATGCACCAAGAGGGAGAAGACGAACCAGATGGCCAGTACCCAGATCGTGAGGCTTCTGGTCCTCTCCCAGTGGCGCGTCCGCTGGCCTGACGAATCGGACATGCGACACCATCCTTTGACGTCTGTGGTAAAGCGTTCCCCTCGAACGAACCCGGCGGTCTCGTTGGGCCGGGCGCATAGCAACGGAAACTTTCGCAGCGCGCGTGAAAAGTGTCAAGGCGAAGGATCGCTGCGGTATTGGGCGAATCGCCAAGTATTGTCATAGATGCTGTCACTTCTCGCTCGCCTTCCCGGCCCGTTCAAAAGTATTGCCGAACGTTTGGACAGGAGTCCCATCGACACCGTCGAGGATTTGAACCTCTTCGCCCGGACCCGCGCCTCGTATGTGGCGCAGACCGCGCTGTTCGACTACTTGAAGGCGCGTATGGGGACCCAGTTCCGCGACTATTTCATGGACGGCGAATTTTCGCAGGCGATACACGATTCGTCGGTCAGGGTTTTCGTGTCCAGCCTGTCGGACCTTACCGTTCATGTCGTCGCGGTGGTGGCGGATTCCCGCCGTCTCCAGAAATCCGAACCGGAAGCGATGGCGCGGCAATGCTTCGATCGGGGAATGCGCGGCGGCCTGGCCGACGTCGACATCCGGAAGATCCCGCCGGATGCCCGAAGCCGGTTCGACGGAAGACTGCGCGGGACCGACTGGCCGGAGGTCGCCGCCGGCGACGCCGCCTTTGCCCTCAGCGCGGCGGACCTGGTTCGCCACGCTCCGGTCATCGACGAATTCAAGAGACTCGACCGGCAGATCGTCGCCACCTCGATCGGCCACAAATGGCGGGAGGTCCGCAGGGTATTCCGCGACCGGGCGGTGCCGGAGCGGATCGCGGCCGACTGGCGGGCCGGGTCCGATGCCTAGGAGCGCGCGCCGCAAACGGCAGCCGGCGCCTTGAGCGCCTCGCAATACGTCTACGTCATGCGCCGGCTCGGCATGAGCTACGCGGGCGGGCGGGATGTGCTGAATGACATTTCGCTGGCCTTCCTGCCGGGCGCCAAGATCGGCGTGCTGGGACTCAACGGCGCGGGCAAGTCCACGCTGCTGAGAATCATGGCCGGGCAGGAAACCGGGTACCGCGGCGAGGCCCGGGCCGCGGACTCGATCCGTGTCGGCCGTCTGGCGCAGGAACCGGCCCTGGACGCCTCCAAGGACGTGCTTGGGAACATTTTCGAAGGTGTCGCCGGGACGCGGGATCTCCTGACGCGTTTCGAGGCGGTGAGCGCGAAGTTCGCCGAACCGCTCGACGAGGAGGCGATGAACGCCCTGATCGAGGAACAGAGCGCGCTCCAGGAACGGATCGACGCGGCGGACGCCTGGGATATCGATCGCAAGGTCGAGATCGCGATGGACGCGCTACGCTGCCCGCCCGGCGACACGGAGGTCGCGACGCTCTCGGGCGGCGAACGCCGACGGGTCGCGCTTTGCCGGTTGCTGCTGGGGCAGCCCGACCTGTTGCTGCTCGACGAGCCGACCAACCATCTCGACGCCGAATCGGTCGCTTGGCTCGAACGTTTCCTCCATGACTACCCGGGCACGGTCGTCGCGATCACGCATGACCGCTACTTCCTCGACAATGTCGCCGGCTGGATTCTCGAGCTCGACCGCGGCCGCGGCATTCCCTGGCAAGGGAATTATTCCTCCTGGCTGGAACAGAAGGAGAAGCGCCTGGCCCAGGAGGAAAAGAAGGAATCGGCGCGTCAGCGGACACTGTCGCGCGAGCTGGAATGGATCCGCTCGACGCCGAGGGCGCGCCAGGCGAAGGGCAAGGCGCGCATCGCCGCTTACGAGACGCTGCTCGCCGAGGCCAACGACCGGGCGCCGGAGACCGCGCAGATCGTCATTCCCCCGGGACCCCGCCTGGGCGATCTGGTCATCGAGGCGCGCGGGCTGACCAAGGGATACGGGGACCGGCTGTTGATCGACCGCCTGGATTTCAGGCTTCCGCCCGGAGGAATCGTGGGCGTGATCGGGGCGAACGGTGCGGGCAAGACGACGCTGTTCCGCATGATCGCGGGCGCCGAAGCCCCCGATTCGGGAGCGCTGCGGATAGGCGACACCGTGGCGCTCGGCTATGTCGACCAATCGCGCGACAGCCTGGATCCGAACAACTCGGTTTGGGAAGAGATCGCGGAGGGCGAAGCGGAGGTGGCGATGGGCGCCCGCAGGATGCCTTCGCGCGCCTATGTCGGCGCATTCAACTTCCGGGGGCCCGATCAGCAGAAAAAGGTCGGCCAACTATCCGGGGGCGAGCGCAACCGGGTCCATCTCGCCAAGCTGCTCAAGTCGGGCGCCAACGTGCTCCTTCTGGACGAGCCCACCAACGACCTCGACGTCGACACGCTTCGCGCGCTCGAGGATGCGCTCGCTTCTTTCGCGGGATGCGCCGTGGTCATCAGCCATGACCGGTGGTTCCTGGACCGCATCGCAACCCACATGCTGGCCTTCGAGGGCGAGGGGCGGGTGGTCTGGTTCGAGGGCAACCACGAAGACTACGAAGCGGATCGCAGGCGTCGCCTCGGCGACGAGGTGGACCGGCCGCGCCGTATCAGGTACAAGCCGCTGGCACGCGGGTAACCCGTTTGGGCCGCTACTCCCCGCCTGCGCTATTGTCGCGGCGCGATCTTGTCGCGCAGCATGGCCAGCAATCCGTCGACCTTGCCGCCGGCGGACCGGATCGCGGCGGCGAACTGGTCCCGCTGCGTGACGCCCATGCTGATTCCGTCGACGATCACATCGACGATGCGGAGCCCGTGCCTTGTATCCCGCACCCGCCAGCCGATCCTGATCGGCGGACGTCCTCCGCCGGGATCCACCTCGGACAGGACAAGCTGATCGCGCTTGTTGATCTCCCGTACGCTGGTGACACGGAGCTTCACGCCGCCAAGATCCCTGAACCGGTTGGCGTAGGCGAGTACGAGAAAATCCTCGAACAAGCGCCGGTATTCCTCGCGCTGGTCGGAAGAGGCGACGCGCCAGTAACGGCCGAGCGCGAACCGCGCGATGGTCCTGAGCTCGAAGGTCGCGGTAAGAATTTCCCGAAACGCCCCCGCCCGCTGGTCATCCGTGACCTCGCCCGCGTAGAACGTGAAGACCTTGTCGGCGGTATCCTCGATGAAAGCCTCGGCCCCACCGGCGACCGCCGGCTGCCCGACCGGGACCAGAAGCGCGGCGACGATCAGGAATCCGGCCCAAAGGCGGCGCGCGACCCTACCGAGCCGGTCCGGGGGAGTCCTCTTTCTCTTCATCCTCCAGCTCGTCCTCTTCTCCAGCCATTTCGGGGAGCGGCGGCAGGTCTATTTCCGCGCCGTTCCTGATCGCGTCGCGGCGGTCTTGCCGGTAGAGACTTCGAACGGCTGCATAATAGTCGACCGACGTCTTCTCCAAGTCGTTCAACAATTCGTAGTTTCTCACCCGGGCGTCAACCGTTTCGGCCCCGAAGCGGGAATAGTTGAATTTCTCGTAGCGGAGATAGGGCCACGGATCGCTGAAATAATCGACCGCACGACCGAGCGCATCGCGCGCGTTCGAGGGGCCGAGGAACGGCAGCATGAGATAGGGACCTTCATCCGCCCCCCAGACCGCGAGCGTTTGGCCGAAGTCCTCGTCCCGCCTTACGATCCCGATCTCTCCAGCGATATCCGTCGTGCCGGCAATACCGATAGTGCTGTTTATCAGAAATCGGAGAAGCGTCGCTCCGGCATGGTCGACATCGCCCTGCAACACGGAGTTCAGAAAAACGACCGGACTGCCCAGATTCTGCAGAAAATTACCCGCCGCATCCTGCACCGGGTCGGGGACGACTTCCTTGTATACATAGGCGGCGGGTTTGAGGATGTAGCGGTCCGCTTCGATATTGACCGCGAAGACGACGCGGTTGAACGGCTCGAGCGGATCGTTGGCCCGCTTGAAACTCTCGAGGGCTTCCGGATCGTCCTGCGGCGGGGGCGTCGCGCAGCCCAAGAGACCCAGCGCGCCCAGGCAGAGCAGGGCGATCAGCCCCCGGGCGGGGCCTGTTCGGAAATCGCGCGTTCTGGTAAGTGACACTCGCCTTCCGGAACTTGAGAACAAGGACATGCGTGCATGCGGTTTCGCGCGATCACAAGCCGGGCCGGGGCTCGGCTATCGGTTGGGTCCGACCGCGGCCGACCGCCGAGCGCCAGACGCCCCGTCCCCCGAAACGCGCCGAAGTTAGTTCGGCGCATGGACGATTTCCACTACAGCCGCCCGTTCGGAGGACGCTTTCGCGGGCTTGTTGCACAAATGTCACTAAATGCGCCCGTTTCCCGCGCCGGACGAAATTCACGGAATATTCATGCTGCCTGAACGGAGGAGTCGGAACAGGAAAGCAGTGTTGGAATTGTCTTCGAATTCGGTGCAGCGGACGATGAGGCCGGCCCGCACCGGGTCGGGGCGGGCCGAAGCGCGGAGCGAACCCGGGGCGAACCGGTTCCCCGGGTCGGCCGCGCCATGCCGGCGGCGCGGACCGGGAGCAGTCGGATGAGCCGCGACGACCGTCCGCACCCTCCCGGGTTCGCAATCCCCCCGCGAATCGGCGCGCGCCATGCGCCTGAGGTCTCCTTCGAGTTCTTCCCGCCCAGGACCGAGGAGATGGAGGCGGCGCTCTGGTCGACCATAGAACGGCTGGCCCCGCTCGGACCGCGATTCGTATCGGTTACCTATGGCGCCGGAGGCGCGACACGCGACCGGACCCACGCGACGGTGACGCGCATCGAACGAGACACGGGGCTCCGGGCCGCCGCGCACCTGACCTGCGTCGCCGCGAGCCGCGCGGAGGTCGATGCCGTCGCCCTGCGCTACTGGAACGCCGGTATCCGGCATGTCGTTGCCCTGCGCGGGGATCCCCCGAAGGACACGGGGCGCTATACGCCCCATCCTGGCGGGTACGCGTTCGCATCCGATCTCGTGGAAGGGCTCAAACGCGTCGCCGATTTCGAGATCACCGTCGCGGCCTATCCGGAGGTGCATCCGGAGGCACGGGACGAGGCGGCGGATCTGGACAATCTCAGGCGCAAGCTCGACGCGGGAGCCACGCGTGCGATCACCCAGTATTTCTTCGACGTCGAAACCTATCTCCGCTACCTTGAACGGGTCCGCGCGGCGGGGATCGACGTGCCGGTGGTGCCGGGTATCCTGCCGGTAACCAATTTCGCCCAGGTGAAGCGTTTCAGCGCGATGTGCGGTGCCAGGGTGCCGGGCTGGATGGCGAATCTCTTCGACGGCCTCGACGAGGATCCGGAGACCCGGAAACTGGTGGCCGCGTCCATCGCCGCGGAGCAATGCCGCGTGCTTCAGGCCAACGGCGTCGACGAATTCCATTTCTACACCCTCAACCGGGCGAATCTGACATACGCGATCGCCCGGATACTCGGCCTGCGCCCTGCCGGCAATGCGGCGGTCGAGCCGGATCCGGCGGATTGAGCGGCGGCGATGACGGGTCTTGTAAGCGCGGAAACGCTGGAGGAACGGCCCGGCGAAGACGCACGGGCCGCGCGTATCGACGCGCTGAAGCGGGCGCTGAATTCCCGCATTCTCGTCCTCGACGGCGCGATGGGCACGATGATCCAGGATCATCGCCTCTCGGAGGCCGATTATCGGGGCAGCCGCTTTGCCGACCATGCCGCGCCGCAGAAGGGCAACAACGACCTCCTGTCGCTGACCCAGCCGGACATCATCCGGGACATTCACGCGGCCTATCTCGCGGTCGGCGCGGACATCGTCGAGACCAACACCTTCAATTCGACCGCCATCGCCATGGCGGACTACCTGATGGAAGACGCGGTCCACGACCTCAACCTTGCTTCCGCCAGGATCGCGCGGCAGGCCGCGGACGCCCAGACGGCACTGACGCCCGAGCGTCCGCGCTTCGTTGCCGGCGTTCTCGGCCCGACCAACCGGACCGCGTCCATCTCGCCCGATGTCAACGACCCCGCGTTCCGGAACGCCGATTTCGACACGCTCGCCGCCGCCTATCGCGAGGCCGCCTCGGGTCTCGTCGACGGCGGCGTCGATCTGTTGCTGATCGAGACCGTCTTCGACGTTCTCAACTGCAAGGCGGCGATCTTCGCGGCCGAAGCGGTGTTCGACGACCGGGACGTGCGTCTTCCGATCATGGTCTCCGGCACGATCACCGACGCCAGCGGAAGGACGCTGACGGGCCAGACGCCGGAAGCGTTCGTGAATTCGATCTCTCATGCCGACCCCCTGATCGTGGGGCTCAACTGCGCGCTGGGCGCGGCCCAGCTGCGGCCTCATATCGAAGAAATCGCGCGCTGTAGCGAGACCTATGTCGGCTGCCATCCCAATGCCGGCCTTCCCAACGCCTTCGGAGGCTACGACCAAACGCCGGAAGAGATGAGAGCGGTGCTGAAAGAATTCGCGGAGTCGGGGTTCGTCAATCTGGTCGGCGGCTGCTGCGGCACGACTCCCGCCCATATCGAGGCGATCGTCGACGCGGTGGCCGGCATGCCCGCCCGCCGCCCGGCAAGCCGTGCGCCGGCATGCCGGCTGAGCGGGCTCGAACCGCTCACGATCGAACCCTCTTCGCTGTTCGTCAACGTGGGCGAGCGGACCAACGTTACCGGCTCGGCGCGTTTCGCCAGACTGATCAAGGAAGGCGACTTCGAGACCGCGCTCGACGTCGCCCGCCAGCAGGTCGAGAACGGCGCCCAGATCGTCGACGTGAACATGGACGAGGGCCTGCTCGATTCGAAGGCGGCGATGGCCCGCTTCCTCAACCTGATCGCCGCCGAGCCGGACATTTGCCGCGTGCCGGTCATGATCGACTCGTCGGATTGGTCGGTCATCGAGGCGGGGCTCAAATGCGTCCAGGGCAAGAGCGTCGTCAACTCGATCAGCCTGAAGGAGGGCGAAGAGGCGTTTGTCGGCCAGGCCAGGTCGATCAGGCGATACGGCGCGGCGGCGATCGTCATGGCCTTCGACGAGCGGGGCCAGGCGGACACCGCCCGACGCAAGATCGAGATCTGCACCCGCGCCTACCGGATACTGGTCGACCGGGTGGGCTTCCCGCCGCAGGACATCATCTTCGATCCGAACGTCTTCGCGGTCGCCACGGGGATCGAGGAGCATGCCCGGTACGCGCTCGACTTCATCGAGGCGGTCGAGGGTATCAAGAACACCCTGCCGCACGCCCTGGTGAGCGGCGGGGTCTCGAACGTCTCGTTCTCGTTCCGCGGCAACAATCCGCTCCGCGAGGCGATGCATTCGGTATTTCTGTACCACGCGATCCGCGCCGGAATGGACATGGGGATCGTCAACGCGGGCCAGCTCGGCATTTACGAGGACATCGACGCCGATCTCCGGGAACGAATCGAGGACGTCGTGCTCGCGCGCCGCGCCGATGCGACCGAGCGGCTGCTGGCGGCGGCCGATTCCGCCAAGGCGGAAGTCGCGACGAAGCGCGAGGACGAATGGCGGAATGAGCCGGTCGAGGCGCGCCTCACCCACGCCCTGGTCAACGGCATCAACGCCTTCGTGGTCGAGGACACCGAAGAGGCCCGCGGGGCCGCGCGACGCCCGCTCGACGTGATCGAAGGGCCGCTGATGGACGGGATGAACATCGTCGGCGACCTGTTCGGCGAGGGAAAGATGTTTCTGCCTCAGGTGGTCAAGAGCGCACGGGTGATGAAGCAGGCCGTGGCCCACCTGATTCCCTTTATCGAGGCGGACAAGTCGGCCGGGGGGAAGGCCTCGGCCAAGGGCAGGATCGTCATGGCGACGGTCAAGGGAGATGTCCACGACATCGGAAAAAACATCGTGGGCGTGGTGCTGGAGTGCAACAATTTCGAAGTCGTCGACCTCGGGGTCATGGTTCCGGCGGATCGGATCCTCGCGGCGGCGCGGGATGAGAACGCGGACCTGATCGGGTTGAGCGGCCTGATCACGCCGTCGCTCGACGAAATGGTCCATGTCGCGGGCGAAATGCAGCGTATGGGGCTGTCCGTCCCGCTCCTGATCGGGGGTGCGACCACGTCGAAGGTGCACACCGCGGTCAGGATCGCTCCGCAATACGCAGCCCCGACGATCCACGTGACGGACGCATCCCGCGCCGTCGGCGTGGCCAGCAGCGTGCTTAGCGACAGCGGCCGGGATGCCTATGTCGCGCAGGTGGACGAGGACTACGAAGCCGTCCGGGCGGGATTCGAGCGGCGTGTAGACGGCGGCAATCTCGCGACGATCGCGGAGGCCCGCGCCAATCGCCCCCCGTTCGACTGGTCGGGCGCCGCGCCGCACCGTCCCCGACTGCTTGGCACACAGGTCTTCGACGATTATCCGCTCCAGGAACTGCGAAGCCGGATCGACTGGACACCGTTCTTCCGCAGCTGGGAAATCGCGGGCGTTTATCCGCGCGTTCTCGAGGACGGGGTGGTGGGAGAAGCGGCGCGAAACCTCTTCGACGACGCCCGGAAAATGCTCGACCGCATCGTCGGGGAACGCTGGCTGCGGGCGGCCGGAATCATCGGCATTTTTCCGGCGAACCGGGTGGGCGACGACGATATAGAGGTTTATCCCGAGACCGGATCGGACTCGATCCGACGCACCCTGCGCACTCTTCGGCAGCAGATGAAGCGCCCCAAATCCCGGCCCAACCTTGCACTCGCCGATTTCCTCGCCCCGGCCGAGACGGGAGTCCGCGACTTTATCGGGGCCTTTGCGGTAACCGCGGGCCACGGGATCGAACCTCATATCGAGCGTCTCGAGGCCGAAAACGACGACTACGGGGCGATCATGCTGCGCGCGCTGGCCGACCGTCTCGCGGAGGCCTTCGCGGAACGCATGCATGAGCGCGTCCGCAAGGAGTTCTGGGGCTACGATTCCGGGGAAGATCTCGACAACGACGCGCTGATCCGCGAAGAATACCGCGGTATCCGCCCGGCGCCGGGCTATCCCGCCTGCCCGGACCACTCGGAGAAAGAGACCCTGTTCCAGCTGCTCGGCGCGACCGGCAGCGTCGGTATCGCGCTCACGGAAAGCTTTGCGATGACGCCGGCCGCCTCGGTCGCCGGCTACTATTTCGCCCATCCGGAGGCCCGGTATTTCGGGATCGGCAAGATCGGGCGCGATCAGGTCGAAGACTACGCCCGCCGCCGCGGGATCGGCCTGGACGAAGCCGAACGCCTCCTTGCGCCCAATCTGGCCTACGAACCCTGATGCGGGCGAGCTTCGCGGCGAGATGCCGCTCGATCACGAACCGAGGCTGACGCGATGACCGGGATCGAGACCCCGATGGAAACGCTGCGCGAGACCGTCCGCGCGGAGTGGACCGATTACAACGGACACATGAATCTCGCTTACTTCGTCCTCATCTTCGATCTGGCGACGGACCGCTTTTATTCGGAATTCGGGCTCGGCGAGGATTATTTCAGGCGCACCGACCACTCGACATTCGCGGTCGAGAGCCACACCGCCTATTTGGCGGAGGTGCTCGAAGCCGCTTGCGTTCGGTGCACCACGCAACTTCTGGGATTTGACGAAAAGCGCTTGCACTACTTCCACCGCATGTACCGGGAAGCCGACGGCGTGCTTGCCGCAACAATGGAGCTGATGGCAGTCCATGTGGATATCGGAGTGCGCAAGGTCGCTCCCATGCCGAAGGAGGTACAGGACCGCCTCGGCGGGATTTTCGTCGCCCACGCCGCGCTCGAACGCCCGCCTCAGGTCGGCCGTGTCATGCATCTCGGCAACCCGGTCCGGAAATAGGCATTTGCGGCTTTCAGGCTGGCGGGCTACATGTTCAGCCATGTTCGCAAGGTGGCTTGTCACGCTTTGCGTTGTCGCGGGCGCCGCCGGCGCCGGGACAGCACAGGCGGAATGCACGGATCCGGGCGAACCCGGAGTCGACTGGCGGCGTTGCATCCTCGACCGGCAGGACCTGCGCGGGCTGGAGCTTGCGAAGGCCAAGCTGCGCGATGCGTCCTTCAACCGGGGCTTTCTCGACAAGGCCAGCCTGTCGGGGGCCGATGCCTACCGGGCGAAGTTCCTGAGCGCGTCGCTGACCGCCGCCAATCTGGACGGCGCAAGGCTGGTGGAAACCGATTTCACCAAGGCCGATCTTACCGGTGCGTCGCTTCGCAAGGCGGACCTCAGGCGGGCGCGGCTGTTCCGGGCGGTGCTCAGGGATGCCGATCTGAGCGGGGCGAAGCTGCGCGGGGCGGATTTGCTTAACGCCGATTTCACCGGCGCGACATGGGTCGACGGAAAAAAAGTCTGCGCGGAAGGATCGATCGGCAAATGCCAGTAGGCGCGGCGGATATGTGACGGCGCCGGATCGATGTCAGAGGGGGCCGCATCCGATCCAGCGCCGGCCGCGACGCCGGCAAAGACCAGGCCGAACCGCCCGATCCAGCGCATCGGACGCTGGCTGCGGGCCGAACCGTTCATTTCCCTCGTTCTCGCCGCCCTGATCGGTTTCGCCGGCGCCTATTGCGCGATCGGGTTCCGCGAACTCTATCTCGCCTTCCAGACGATCGCCTTCGGCACCGACGCGGACGCGTTGATCGGCGTAATCGGCGGTCTTCCCGCCTGGCAGATCGTCGCCGCGCCGACCGCCGGCGGCCTTCTGGTGGGACTGTTCTACTACTTCGTCATGCCGGGCAGGCATCCCCAGGGGGTCGCGGACGTGATGGAATCGGTCGCGTTCCGGTCCGGCAGGATGGATTGGCGGGCGGGACTCGGCGCGGCCTTCGGCAGCGCCGCGTCGATCGGAACGGGCGCTTCCGTCGGACGCGAGGGCCCCGTCATTCATCTGGGCGCGAGCCTCGCCTCGTTCATCGGCGCACGGCTCGCCCTGTCGCGGTCCCAGATGGTCACTCTGCTCGGCTGCGGGGTCGCGGCGGCGATTTCGGCTTCGTTCAACGCCCCGATCGCCGGCGTGTTCTTCGCGCTGGAGGTGGTGATAGGGCATTACGCGCTGAGCGCCTTCGCGCCGATCGTCATCGCCTCGGTCACGGGTGCGATCATCGCCCGGATCCATTTCGGCGATTTTCCGGCCTTCATCATCCCCGACCGCACGATCGTCTCGTTCCTGGAGTTTCCCGCCTTCCTCCTGCTCGGTCTCGCCAGCGGACTTGCCGCGATCGTCTTCCTGCGGAGCGTCGAGGTCACGCGGGGAGTGGTGACGAAGATTCCGGCGCCGACCTGGTCGAAGCCGGCCGCCGGCGGTCTGGTCGTGGGCCTGATCGCGCTTGCCTTTCCGAACGTGCTGGGCGTCGGCTACGGCACCACCGACGCGGCCCTGCGCGAACTGATTCCGTTCTGGACGCTGGTTGCGCTGCTGATCGCCAAGACGGCGGCGACGGCGGTCTCGCTCGGCTCCGGTTTCGGCGGCGGGGTGTTCAGCCCGTCGCTCTTCATGGGCGCGATGCTGGGCGGCGCGTTCGGTATCGTGGCCGCCGGCGTTTTCCCCGAACTGTCCTCGGGTCACGGCGTCTATACGCTGGTCGGCATGGGCGCGGTCGCGGGCTGCGTGCTCGGCGCGCCGATCTCCACCACCCTGATCGTCTTCGAACTGACCGGCGACTACGCGATCACCGTCGCGGTGATGGTGGGGGTCGCCGTTGCCTCCCCGCTGACCCAGGCGCTGCACGGGCGATCGTTCTTCGAATGGCAGCTTCTCACCCGCGGAATCTCCATCAAGGGCGGGCGCGAGCGCGGCTTGCTCGACGCCATCCATGTCAGCGACCTGATGACCGACAAGTTCGTGACCGTGCCGTCGGGGTCGGACATGGCGCAGGTGCGCGAGCGATTGCTGCGCGCTCCGCACGGGCAGCTCTTCGTGGTCGACGGCGAGGGCCGCCCCGACGGAACCATCACCCTCGCCGACTTGTCGAGCTATGCCTTCGACACCTCGGACGACGACCGTCTCACCGCCGGAGAGGTCGCCCGGCGAAATCCGCAGGTAATCCGGGCGGGCGAGAAAATCGACAAGGCGCTCGCCCAGATGCTGGAGACCGGCGAGGAGCATCTGGGGGTGCTGGAAGATGCGAACAGCGGTCGGCTGGTCGGCGTCGTGCACGAGGTGGATGTGACGCTCGCCTACAACCGCGCGCTCATGGAAGCCCGGCGCGAGGAACGCGGCGAACGCTGAAGCGCTTCAGTATGAGGGCGGCTTCCTGAACCAGTTCATGCGGTCGATCGAGCGGATCTTGATGTCGGTCGGCAGGTTGCCCCGCAGCACGCTGAGCGGCACCTCGATGCCGGCGGGACCCAGGCCCCACAGGGTCCGGTAATAGCCGGGCAGCGTCGAGACCGCCTTGCCGGCCACGCCGAGCACGAGATCGCCCGGCTTGAGCCCGGCCCGGTCCGCCGGCCCGCCGCGCGGAACCCGGGTGACGAAGAGGCGGCCGTGGATCTCCTGCGGGTAGAGGCCGAGCCAGGGCCGCGACGGCCCGGAGGCGCGGCCCTCGGCGATCAGATCGGCGAGGATCGGCTTGAGCGCATCGATCGGCACGAACATGTTGCCGGTGAGCGGCACGTTTTCCTCCGCCGCGTCGGGCACCAGCAGCGAGCCCACCCCGACCAGCCTTCCGTCCCCGTCGATCAGCGCGGCGCCGCCGAAATGGGGATGCGCCGGCGCGGTGAATATCGCCTCTTCCAGGAGGTATTCCCACCAGCCGGCGAAGTCCCGGCGCGAAACGACGTAGGCGCCGATCGCCGCCTTGTGTCCGCCGGCGCTGGCCACCACCACCTGACGGCCGCGGACCAACGGACCGGACGAGCCGATCGGTATCGGCGCGACCCCGAGCGGGCGGGACGCCCGGACCAGCCCGAGCCCGGTTTCGTGATCGTAGGCGAGAACGTCGGCGGACACGCGCCGCGATTCGCCGACATTCAGTTCGATCGATTCGGCTTCGAGGATCAGGTAACCGATCGTCAGCACCAGACCGGCATCGTCGATGACGACGCCGCTGCCCTGGCGCTTCGTCCCGAGCGCGGCGGCGGTGCGCGCCCCGGCGGGCACCTTGCTTTCCAGCGCCACCACGGCGGACAACGGATCGGGAGCAGGCTGCGGCTCCGCCGCGGAAACCGTCCCCGCCGCCAGAACGGCAAACAGGGCGGAGACCATGGATGTTCTCAGAGAGTACAGAGCGCGTCTTCGGATCATGGCGGCAACTCCGTTCTGCGGCTCGCTCTTGATATATGGGAAAGAAATCGCCCCCGGGCAACGCCGCGCGACCGTCGCGAATCGGCCTCAACCCGGGCGGCCCGGCTGGTATGATGGGCCATGTCCGCAAACCCGGTTACCGTGGCCGCTCCCGCGCCTTATCTCGCCGCCCTCAACGACAAGCAGCGCGAAGCCGTCGAGGCGACGGAAGGGCCGCTCCTGGTTCTTGCCGGGGCCGGCACCGGCAAGACGCGGGTATTGACCGCCAGGCTCGCCCACATCGCGGTGTCGGGGCGGGCCTGGCCGAGCCAGATCCTCGCCGTGACCTTCACCAACAAGGCGGCGCGCGAGATGCGCGATCGCGTCGCCGACCTGATCGGCGATGCCGTGGGGGGCCTCTGGATCGGCACCTTCCACGCTCTCGGGGCGCGCATCCTGCGGCGGCACGCTGAGGCGGCGGGGCTGCGCCCGGACTTCACCATTCTCGACGCCGACGACCAGATCCGGCTGGTCAAGTCGCTGGCCGAAGATGCGAATATCGACTCGAACCGCTGGCCCGCGCGGTCCCTGCACGCGGAGATTCAGCGCTTCAAGGATCGCGGACTGGAGCCGGACAGGGTCTCGCGCGAGGATATCGAGCGAATCGCCGACGGAAGAATCGGCGCTCTGTATGTCAGATATCAGGAGCGGCTGAAGACGGTGAACGCCTGCGATTTCGGCGATCTCCTGCTGCATTGTCTCAAGATCTTCACCGCCCACGCCGACATTCTCGACCACTATCGCGAGCGCTTTCGTTACATCCTGGTCGACGAATACCAGGACACCAACGTCGCTCAGTATCTCTGGCTGAGGCTGCTGGCCCAAAAACGGCGCAACATCTGCTGCGTGGGCGACGACGACCAGTCGATATACAGCTGGCGAGGCGCGGAAGTCGGCAACATCCTGCGTTTCGAGACCGACTTCCCCGGCGCGGGGATCGTCCGACTGGAACAGAATTACCGCTCCACGCCGGAGATCCTGTCGGCGGCTTCGGCGCTGATCGCACGGAACAAGGGCCGGCTCGGCAAGACGCTCTGGACAGCCGACGGATCGGGCACGCCCATCCGCGTGCGCGGTGTCTGGGACGGCGAGACCGAAGCGTTGGTCGTCAGCGACGAAATCGAGGCGCTGCGGCGCGCCGGCCATGCGCTCGGCGAAATTGCCGTGCTGGTCCGGACGAGTGCGCTGATGCGCGCGTTCGAGGAACGATTCATTTCGATCGGCCTGCCCTATCGCGTGGTGGGCGGCCCCCGCTTCTACGAGCGCCAGGAAATCCGCGATGCCGTGGCCTATCTGCGCCTGGTGCACCAACCCGACGACGACCTTGCCTTCGAGCGGATCGTCAACCTGCCGAGGCGGGGTATCGGCGGCTCCACGGTCCAGACGCTGCACAATTTCGCGCGCGCGGCGGATGTCTCGTTGACCGAAGCCGCGCGGCGCATGATCGCCTCCGACGAACTCAACGCGCGGTCGCGCAACGCACTCGCCCGGTTCCTTTCCGACATGGACCGCTGGCGGTCGGGACCGTTCGAGGATCACGTGCGGCTGGCGGAAACCGTGCTCGACGAGTCGGGCTATACCGAGATGTGGCGTAACGTCCGCACCCCGGACGGGCCGGGCCGGCTGGAAAACCTGAAGGAGCTGGTCGGCGCGCTCTCCGATTTCGAAAACCTGGGCGGGTTTCTGGAACATATAAGCCTGGTCATGGACCGAGACGATTTTGCGCCGGGCGAGATGGCGAGCCTGATGACGCTCCACGCCGCCAAGGGTCTGGAGTTCGACCATGTCTTCCTGCCTGCCTGGGAAGAGGACGTCTTTCCCAATCGGCGCGCGGTCGACGAGGGAGGCAAGGCGTCCCTGGAGGAGGAGCGCCGGCTTGCCTATGTCGGGCTCACACGGGCGCGCAAGGCGGTCACAATCAGCTTTACCGCGAGCCGGCGGATCTTCAACCAATGGGTGGCCCCGGTGCCGTCGCGCTTCGTCGACGAGCTGCCTCGCGAACACCTGGATATCGTGACGGAGATGGGGCTGTCCCGGGATCCGGCCGTCTCGCGAGAGGACGACTTCGCGGGCGATGGCGTTTCCGAAACCGTGGGACGGGGACCGGGCTACGCGCGTCTCGGGCGCGCTCGACGATCCGGGGCGGGAGCGACGATCGAGGGCAAGGCAAGGCGCGTCGATGGGCCGGCATCGGCATTCGAGATCGGCGTCCGCGTGTTCCACCAGAAATTCGGCTACGGCAAGGTGCTTGCCACGGACGCCGGCAAGCTCGACATCGATTTCGAGAAGGCCGGCCGAAAGAAGGTGATGGAGAGCTTTGTCGAACCGGCCTGAGCCAGGGACGCAGGGTTGGTGTATCGAGATCGTCGTCGGCGGCATGGATGACGAGGCGGAGGAGTTCGCGCTCTTCGAGGCCGCGCTGGACGATCCCGCCGAACGCGCGGCGGTTTCCCGGTTCCGCAACCGGGAGGGCCGCGGCTGGACCTTCCGCTCGGTAAGGGCATCCCGGCCCGACGCAGCCGAGCTTCGTTCCCGTCTCGACATCGCGGCCGCGGTCAGCGGCATGCAGGCATCGTCGGTGTCGGTCGTGCCGCTTCCCGCGGTGGATTGGGTTGCCGAGGTGAACCGCCGGACACCGCCGGTATCGGCGGGCCGGTTTTTCGTCCGCGGGAGCCATGTGACCGCGAAGCCCCCTGCCGGAGGCATCGAGATCGTGCTGGACGCCGGGCGGGCGTTCGGCACCGGTTCGCACGAGAGCACCCGCGGCTGCCTGCTTGCTCTCGACCGGATGCAGACACCGGGGAACGGAACGATCCTCGATCTGGGCACGGGCTCCGGAATCCTCGCCATAGCGGCCGCAAAGCGGTGGCGGCGGTCGGTTCTTGCCGCCGACATCGATCCGGTATCGGTTGCGACGGCGCGGGAGAATGCAGGCCTCAACGGCGTCGGCTCACTGGTGGAGACCCGCGCAAGCCGGGGGTTCTCGAACCCTCGGTTGCGCGCCCGGGCGCCTTACTCCCTGATCGCGGCCAATATCCTGGCGGACCCGCTTGTCCGCCTCGCGCCCGCCATCGCGCGTTATCTCCGGCGCGACGGGCGCGCGATCCTTTCCGGCCTGCTGAAGGAACAGGAAGCCGAAGTGGTGGCGGCATACGAAACGCTGGGATTCCCGGTGCGGGACCGGCATCCGATCGAAGCATGGACGACACTGGTGGTTGGGCGCGACTAATCTTGGCGTTGCGTTCGCCGGTGCGACGCTGCATAGCCTCGAACCATGAGCTGGACAGGGACCCTACGATGGGCGCAGGCAGAACGATATATCGCGGCCGAGGCCGACATGGCTGACGCGGACCGTCCGTCGCCGGAAGAGCTGGCCTTTCTCCGCGGGATCGTGGGTGCCCCCGAACCGGTCGATCCCGCGGGTTGGGTTGCGTTGATTTCGCCGGGGGCCACCCCCGAAGAGGTTGAGACCTGGGCCGACCGGGCGGCGGCGCTTCGTGCATCCAGCAACGACGGTCCGGGCCGCGGCCCGGCGCCTCCGGAGAGGCTCGATGCGCTTCGCGAAGAACTCGCCAGACGCGGGCTGGACGGTTTCGTCGTGCCGCTGGCCGACGAGCATCAGGGCGAGTTCGTGGCGCCGAGGTCGCGTCGTCTGGCCTGGTTGACCGGATTCACCGGTTCGGCGGGGCTCGCGATCGTGCTGGCGGACAAGGCCGCGATTTTTGTCGACGGGCGCTACACGCTCCAGGTCGAGCATGAAGTCGACGCAACGCGTTTTTCGCCGCAACACGTGACCGACCGGCCGCCCGGCGATTGGATCGCGACGCATCTGACCGCGGATGGAAAGCTCGGCTACGATCCCTGGCTGCACACACCCGATGGCGCGGCGCGTATGGAAGCCGCGTGCGCCAGGTCAGGCGGGCGGCTCGTTGCGATCGACGACAACCCGGTGGACGCGGTCTGGGCGGATCAGCCGGCGCCGCCGATTTCCCCGGCGGTGCCCCACCCGGCGGAATACGCCGGGCTCTCCTCTCCCGCCAAGCTCGCGGCGATGGCCGAAACGCTCGACAAGCGCGGCGTGGACGCCGCGATCCTGAGCGCACCGGATTCGATAGCCTGGCTTTTCAACATGCGGGGAGCGGATATCCCGAACACGCCGGTGGCGCTGTGTTTCGGCATCCTGGAGGCCAGGGGCACCGCCTCCCTGTTCATCGACGGGCGCAAGGTAACCGAAGATCTCGCCGCCGCGCTGGCGGATATCGTTGCCGTCGCGGAGCCGGACGGGTTGGGTCCGGCGCTGGACAGGCTCGCCTCGGACGGCCGCACAGTGCAGATCGATCCGCGGTCCGCCCCCGACTGGATCGCTCGAAGGCTGCGGGCGGCGGGGTCCGATCCGGTGGAGGCGCCGGATCCATGCACCCTGCCCAAGGCGTGCAAGAACCGGACGGAGATCGACGGCGCGCGCGCGGCCCATATTCGCGACGGTCGCGCGCTGGTCCGGTTTCTCGCCTGGCTCGACGGCGAAGCTCCTTCCGGGCACGTGACCGAAATGGACGCGGCCGCGCGACTGCGCGCCCTCCGCGCGGAAGGCGAGCGATTCCGGGGCCTCAGCTTCGACACGATCGCCGGCGCGGGCCCCAACGGCGCGATCGTGCACTACCGGGTCGACGAAACCTCCAACCGGCGTTTGGAGCCGGGTTCCGTTTTCCTCCTCGATTCGGGCGGGCAGTATCTGGATGGCACGACCGACGTTACCCGCACCGTCTACATCCGCGATCCGAACGGCGACCCGCCGCCGGACGAAGTGCGGGACCGCTTCACCCGGGTGCTCAAGGGCCATATCGCGCTCGCCACTTCCGTCTTTCCGCGCGGCGTGACGGGGGGGCAGCTCGACGTGCTGGCCCGCAAGGCGTTGTGGGAGGCGGGGCTCGACTACGACCACGGGACCGGGCATGGCGTGGGGAGCTTCCTCGGCGTCCATGAAGGCCCGGCGCGGATCTCGAAAATCCCGTCCGACGTGGCCCTCGCCCCGGGGATGATCCTGTCCAACGAGCCCGGGTACTACAAGGAGGGAGCCTACGGTATCCGGATCGAGAACCTGGTGGTGGTGATCGAACGCGAGGCGCCCCAAAGCGCCGAACGCCCGCTCCATGGGTTCGAGACCATCACGCTTGCGCCGATAGACCGCAATCTGATCGAGCCCTCGCTCTTGACGGCGGAAGAGATTGGCTGGCTCGACGCCTATCACCGCCGCGTGCGGAAAACCCACACCGGTTCGGTGGACGAAGAGACCCGGCGTTGGCTGGAAATCTCGTGCGCGCCGCTTACCGGTCGATGAGGTCCCGCCAGTCGCGCTCGGTGAGGATGACAACGCCGAGTTCTTCCGCCTTCTTCGCCTTCGAACCCGCGTCGCTGCCGACCACGACATAATCGGTCTTGCGGGACACCGAGCCGGCCACCCTGGCGCCGAGCGATTCCGCCGTCGCCTTGGCCTCCGCCCTCGTCATGGTCTCCAGCGTTCCGGTGAAGACCACCGTCTTGCCGCCGATCACGCTCTCCGCCGCAACCGTCTCGGGCGCGGAGATTTCGAGCTGCTCTTCGAGATCCTCGACGACCTCAAGGTTGTGCGGCTCGCGGAAGAAATCGAGGATGTCGGCGGCCACCGACGGCCCGATACCGTCGATATCCGTCAGTTCCCGGTAGGCTTCTCCCTCGCGGTCCTGTGCCGCGGCCATGGCGTTCCGCCAATCGGGAAGCGTCCGGTATTGGCGGGCGATCAGCCGGGCCGTCGCCTGCCCGACCTGACGGATGCCGAGGGCGTAGATCAGGCGTTCGAAAGGAATCGTCCGCCGTTCTTCTATGGCCGCGAACAGGTTGGCGACCGACCGCTCCGCCCATCCTTCGCGGCCCTGGAGCGCGATCTCGCCGTTCTCCTCACGCTGGCGCAGGCGAAAGATGTCGCCGGGCCGCCCTATCAACCCTTCGCGCCAGAACGTCTCGATATGCCTGGTGCCCAGGCCCTCGATGTCGAAAGCGTCGCGTGAAACGAAATGCTTGAGCCGTTCGACGGCTTGCGCGGGACAGATCAGACCGCCGGTGCAGCGACGGACGGCTTCGCCCTCCTCGCGCAGCGCCAGACTGCCGCACTCGGGACAGCTGTCGGGAAAGACGAAAGGCCGCGCGGAGTCGGGACGCCTGGCCTCGATCACCCTGACGACCTGGGGAATGACGTCGCCGGCACGCTGAATGACGACCGTATCGCTCTCGCGAACCTCCTTGCGCGCGATCTCGTCCTCGTTGTGGAGCGTCGCGCGGCTGACCACGACGCCGCCGACGGTGACGGGGTGCAGATTGGCGACGGGGGTGAGGGCGCCGGTGCGCCCGACCTGGATCGAGATCGTTTCGAGCACGGTCTCCGCCCGCTCGGCGGGAAACTTGTGGGCAATGGCCCAGCGCGGCGCGCGACTGACATTGCCGAGCCGACGCTGCCAATCGAACCGGTTGACCTTGTAGACGACGCCGTCGATGTCGTGATCCAGGTCCGCGCGCCCGGCCGAAATACGGTCGTAGAGATCGATCGCCTCCTCGGAACTTCGACAAAGCTCGGCCGTCGGATTGACCTGGAACCCCCAGGCCCGAAGGTTCCGGAGGTAATCCCAATGGGTGTCGCCCACGGCGCCGTCGAATGCGCCGAGCCCATAGGCGAAGAGGCGTAGCGGACGACCGGCCGTAATCGACGGGTCGAGTTGGCGCAGGGAACCGGCGGCGGCGTTGCGCGGATTGGCAAAGGGAGGCTCGCCCGCCTCTTCGCGTCCCCGGTTGAGCGCAAGGAAATCTTCGCCGCGCATATAGACCTCGCCGCGCACCTCCAGGACGGAGGGCGCGTCGCCGGCCAGCCGGTCGGGCACGTCGCCTATCGTCCTGAGGTTGCGGGTGACGTTCTCGCCCACCGTGCCGTCCCCCCGCGTCGCGCCGAGCACGAAACCGCCGTCCTCGTACCGGAGCGAAATCGACAGCCCGTCGATCTTGGGCTCCGCCACGACCTCCACCGGCTCGTCCGCGTCCAGGCCGAGGAAGCGGCGGACCCGCGCGTAGAAGTCGACCACGTCCGTGGCGTCGAACGCGTTGCCGAGCGACAGCATGGGCGCGGCGTGCGTGACCTTCGCGAAACCCGCGGACGGAGCGGCGCCGATCCTGCGCGAAGGGCTGTCATCGCGCATCAGATCGGGAAAACGGGCCTCTATCGCATCGTTGCGGCGGCGCAGCGCGTCGTATTCGGCATCCGTCAACTCGGGCGCATCGCGGCCGTGATAGCGCTCGTCGTGGTAAGCGATCGCCTGCGCCAGCCGCTGGAGCTCCGCCGCCGCTTCGTCGCGGGAAAGTTCCGCCGCGTCTTTCTCTCCGTTCACGAGGTCGCCCCCGCGATCAGGCTCTCGGCGGCCGCGCGGGCCTCGTCGGTCACCTTCATGCCCGCCAGCATGCGGGCGATCTCCTCGCGACGGGTGTCGGGCCCGAGTTCGTCGACGACGGTTCTGGTCTCGCGGCCGTCCCGTTCCCGCATCTCGCGCTTGCGCACCCGCCAGTGGGCGCCGCCGAGGGCGGCGACCTGCGGAGAGTGGGTAATGACGAGCACCTGTAGCGCATCGCCGAGGCGGCGCAGCCGTTGACCGACCGCGGTGGAGGTGGCGCCGCCGATACCCGCGTCGACCTCGTCGAACACCAACGTGGGAACCGGACTCGCTCCGGCAAGCACCACCTTGAGCGCCAGCAAGAAGCGCGAGAGCTCCCCGCCGGAGGCGATCCTGGAAAGCGGGCCGGCAGGCGTATCGGGGTTGGTGCTTGCGACGAACGTCACGCGTTCGGTCCCGTTGGGCCCCCAATCCCGCTCGTCGAGCGTATCGATGGCGGTTTCGAACCGTGCCGAGCCCAGTCGGAGCGGCACCAGCTCGGCGTTCACCGCCTCGTCGAGATGCGTCGCCGCGGCGCGCCGGGCCTCCCCGAGCGCGGCCGCGGCGCTTTCGAATTGAGCGCGTGCCCCCTCGGCCTGGACCCGCAGGCCGGCAAGAGAGGTCGCCGCGTCTTCGATCGCCGCAAGCTTCTTCCCGGTTTCCTCCCGGAATTTCGGCAACGCGTCGGGGGACACCCCGTATTTGCGCGCGAGTGCCCGGAGCGCGAAGAGACGCTCTTCCACGCCGTCGAGCCGCCCCGGGTCGGCATGAAGTTCGCCAACGCATTGCTCGATAGCGGCGCGTGCTTCCGCCGCCTCGGCGGTCGCGCGGTCCAGTGCTTCGAGCGCATCGTCGAACATGCCTCCGGCGATGTCGGTGCGCCGGGCGAGCACCCGATGCGCCCGGGCAAGTCCGGGCTCGACCCCTTTCGCGCCGCCCAGCTCGGCAAGGGCTTCGGCAAGCGTCTCGCCGAGGCGCTCGGCATGCCTCAACCGGTGGCGGGATACCGCCAGGGCCTCCTCTTCGTCCTCCTCCGGGGCGAACGCGTCGAGTTCTTCCAGCGTATGGCGCAACGATGCCTCTTCGCGAGCCGCCGCCTCGGCTTCGGCGATCGCATCGGCCAGCAACCTCTCGGCCACGCGCCACGCGCTCCAGGCGTCGGACACCCGGTTGCGTTCCTCCGACAGCCCTCCATACCGATCGAGCACCAGACGGTGGTTAACCCGTTCGGCAAGATCGTGGCTCGCGAATTGTCCGACGATCTCGACCAGCGTTTCTCCGATAGACCGGAGGAGTTGCGCATTGGCGGGTTGTTCGTTGACGAAGCCACGGCTACGCCCGTCAGGCGCCACGGTGCGCCGCAGAATCAACGGCTCGCCGGCCGCCGGCGGCGCAAGGCCGTGGTCTCCGATCACCGAGATTGCGTCATGATCGGCCGGGACCTGGAAGGCCGCGGCTACGGCCGCGGCGCCGGTCCTCTTGCCCGGTGGACCGCGGATCAACATGGGATCGACCCGGGCGCCGAGGGCGAGACCGAGAGCGTCGAGCAGAATCGACTTTCCCGCCCCGGTCTCTCCGGTGAGGACGCAAAGCCCGGACTTGAAGTTAAGGTCCAGCCGCTCGATCAGGACGACATTCCGAATCGAGAGCGTCAGCAGCATCGTCGCCTAGAACACCCAGTCGAAGGCCCGCTTCAGGAAACCGCGCTCGTCGGGCTTGGGCAGAGAACCGCCTCCGACCAGGGCGTAACTGTCGGCGTACCATTCACTGCCGGGATAATTGTGCCCCAGGACGGCCGCCGCCTTTGTCGCCTCGTGCTCGAGACCCAGTGCGAGGTAAGCCTCCGTCAGCCGGTGCAGCGCCTCGGGAATATGGGTCGTGGTCTCATAGGTCTCGACCACGCGATGGAAGCGTCGGACAGCGGCGAGATAGTGACCGCGCGTCAGATAGTATCGGCCGACTTCCATCTCCTTGCCGGCAAGGTGGTCCCGGGTGAGGTCGACCTTGAGCCGCGCATCGCGGGCGTATTTGGTGTCCGGGAAGCGGCGAACCACGTCCTGCAGCGCGGTCAGAGCCTTTTCCGTGTTGAGTTGGTCCCGCACGACGTCCGAAATCTGCTCATAAAAGCAAAGACCGCGCAGGTAGTAGGCGTATGCGATGTCGGAGTTGCCCGGATGGAGCTGGATGAAGCGGTCGAGCGCGAGGACCGCTTCGTCGTAATCGGTCGCCTGATAGTGCGAGAAGGCGGACATCAGCGACGCCTTGACGGCCCACACCGAGTACGGGTGCTGCCGCTCGACGTCGTCGAAACGCTCGGCGGCCTGGCCATATTGCTTGTTACGGAGCGCGTCGACGGCTTCGTTATAGAGCTCCTGGACCGGCCGTTCGACGTAGCGTTCCGCGTCCTTGTCGTCGTCGCTCGCGCAGGCCGAAATGGCCAAGGCCGCGAGCAACACCGCGGCAATCCGAGCTACACGATCCGGCAAGGGCGACATTGGCGGCCGCGGACCCTCATTCTGGGCTGCGCGTTGCGCGCAACGGGCGCGCAGTCTAGAGCATTTTTGCGTGGTGTCGACCCGGCCCGCGGAGGCGCGAACGGCCGCCGGGAAAGGACTTCAGCCCGCCGCCGCGGCTACCGCGGGACAGGCCGTTCCGTTCGGTTCCGGCGGAATGTCCCACCACGTCCAGCTGTCCCGGTCGGCGAACATCGCGCGCAGAAGGTCGTGGTTGGCGGAATGCCCGGACCTGACGGCCACGATACGGGCCAGGATCGGCGCGCCGGCAAGGTAGAGGTCGCCGACGCAGTCCAAAATCTTGTGGCGGACGAACTCGTCGTCGAACCGGAGGCCATTGCGGTTCACGACGCGATCGCGGTCGATGCCAATGGCATTGTCGACGGACGCGCCGAGCGCGAAGCCGGCCTCCCGCAGCCGGTCGACTTCGTCGACGAACCCGAAGGTTCGTGCCGGCGCGATGTCGTCGACAAAAGCGCCGTTCACCAGCGCAATAGACATTTCCTGGCGGGCGATGACGGACGAATCGAATTCGATCCGGAAATCGATGGAAAAGGCATCGGCGGGCATCATCGAGATGCAGGTCTCGCCACGATCAACGGTAACCGCCTTGCGCAGCCGGATCGCGCGCCGGGGCGCGTCTTGTTCCTCGATGCCGGCCCGTTCGATGAGTTCCACGAACGGAGCCGCGCTGCCGTCCATCGCGGGGATCTCGGGTCCGTTCAATTTCACGATCGAGTTGTCGATACCCATGCCGGCGAGCGCGGCCATCAAGTGCTCGACCGTCGCAACCGTAACGCCGTGGCGATTCCCCACCACGGTCGACAACCGGTCGTTCACCACATGTGCGAGATCGACGGGCACCTCGCCCGTTCCCAACGGTACGTCGGTACGGCGGACCCGGATACCATGACCGGGAGGCGCCGGGAGCAGGGACATGGCGATATCGACGCCGCTATGGAGGCCGATCCCCCGGCAATGGACCGCACGCTCGACCGTCGCCTGGCTTGCCCGCACACACCCCTCCTCTTGACGCAGTTCCTTCGCTGCCGATCCGGGCATCTCGGAACTCTACTCCACCCCGAGGCGGGCGCCATTCTAGGTTGTATTTTGCGGCGCCCACCGATCCGGTCGGACGAGGATGGTTTACCTTCTCCAGGCCCCCTCGGGCAAATCAACAATTGTTGCAGATTGTTACCGTCCCGAGGGTAGAACTCCGCGAGCGATTTTCAAATCAAGGTCGAAGTCGGTTCAATCCCTTCAATTCGCCTGGCGCCGCAGAAAGGCGGGGATGTCGAGCAGATCCTCATCGTTCACCGCGCCGGGCTCCACCGCCTCCGAGTCGACCCCCTCGAACTCCGGTTGCCGTGGCGGGGGAGACCCCGCCGCGACGGCACCGCCCTGAGAGGCCGGTTTCGGCGCCACCGTCGGTTCACGGGGCGGAGCTTCCGCGGGCGCGGGTTGCGCATTCTCGGGATGACGCTGGTTCCGGGATTGGCCGACACCCGCCATTCTTTTCAGCAGGCTGGGGCGGCGGCGCAATTGCGGCGACCGCTGGGGCTGCTCAACCGCGCTGTCCGTATCGGCCCGCATGCCGGAATCCGCCACGGGAGACTCGTCGACCGGCTCTTCTTCGAATTCCGGCTCTTCGCCCCCTTCGAAGAAGCTTTCCTGCGCCGCCGCGCTCTCCTCTTCCAGCACGGGCTCGTCCGTCCGTTCGATCGTCAATGCGTCCCCGCCGGGGGACGCATCGACGGCAGCCGGCGAAGGCAGGTCCTCGTACGGATGCGCGGGCAGCGCCGCTTCCGTGTGGATATCCGGTGCAAGCCCGGACATCGGCGCGGGCGGGAGCTCAGTCTCCGCGCCGGGCACGACGCTGAGAACGGGGCGCGGCTGCATGCCCACATCGGTATCGATCCCGGTGGCTACCACGGAAACCCTCATCTTGCCCTCAAGGACCGGATCGAGAGTGGAACCGAAGATTATGTGCGCCTCGGCATCCACCTCGTCACCGATGCGGTTGGCGACCAGATCGACCTCGAACAGGGTCATGTCGGGACCGCCGGTAATGTTGATCAGCACACCGCGCGCGCCCTTCATCGACACCTCATCGAGCAAGGGGTTGGAAATCGCCGCTTCGGCGGCGGCCATGGCTCGATCCTCGCCCTCCGCTTCGCCGGTCCCCATCATCGCCTTGCCCATCTCGCCCATCACTGTGCGGATATCGGCGAAATCGAGGTTGATGAGCCCGGGAACGACCATGAGGTCCGTGATTCCCCGCACGCCGCAGTGGAGCACCTCGTCGGCCTGGGAGAATGCGTCGGCGAACGTCGTCTTTTCGTTCGCCACGCGGAACAGGTTCTGGTTCGGGATCACGATAAGCGTATCGACATGCTTCTGCAGTTCCTCGATGCCCGCGTCGGCGACCCGGGCGCGCTTGCTTCCCTCGAACTGGAACGGCTTGGTGACCACACCGATCGCCAGGACCCCCTGCTCGCGCGCGAGGCGCGCAATGACCGGCGCGGCCCCCGTCCCGGTGCCTCCGCCCATACCGGCGGTGACGAACACCATGTTGGAGCCCGCGAGATGCTCGGCAATCTCGTCGATCGTTTCCTCGGCCGCGGCCCGCCCGATATCGGGCCTCGATCCGGCGCCGAGCCCATGCGTGATGTTGTGGCCAAGCTGGAGCTTGCGGTCGGCGAGGGACTGCACGAGCGACTGGGCGTCCGTGTTGGCGACGAGGAACTCGACGCCTCCCAGCTTCGCATCGATCATGTTGTTGACCGCGTTGCCGCCGGCGCCGCCAACGCCGACGACCATGATCTTCGGCTTGAGAGTGGCATCCGTCTCGGGTACCGAAAGATTGATAGTCATGGGTGCCTCCTTGCTCCCGGGACACAGCGTCCCAAATGTTGCGTTCCGGCCGATCGCTTTCGGCTATGTCTCGGCCAGGTTTGAATTTCGTTCACGACTCAGATGCTCTCCTTCAGCCATTGCCCCAGCCTGCCCAGCCGGCCGGTGCGCTCCGCGGTGCCGCGAATGGCGATATCCGTCTCGCCGCGGCGCTGCGCGGCGAACCGCAGGAGCCCGGCCGCGGTGGAGAAGGCGGGGCCGCTTACCGCATCGGCGAGCCCGTTGATGGAGATCGGACGACCGAGCCGGACCTTCTTGTTCATAATCAGCGCCGCGACTTCCGGCGCTCCGGCCAGCTGGCTTGCGCCGCCCGTAAGCACCATGCGCCGGCCGGCGAGCTTTCCCATGGGGCTGGCGTCAAGACAGGCTTTAACCTGCTCGAAGATTTCCTCCAGTCGAGGGCGGATTATTCCCACGATCAACGAACGGGGCACGTGATTGGGCTGGTTGCGGTCTTCCTCACCGACCAACGGGACGTCGATCAGCGCATGTTCGTCCGACGCGGAGGGAAGTGCGGAGCCGTAGAGCACCTTGATCCGCTCCGCATGCACCAGGGATGTCGTCAGGCCCCGGGCAATGTCTCGCGTCACATGGTCGCCGCCGATCTGCACGACCTGCGCATGGACCACCTGGCCGCCGTAGAACACCCCGACATTTGTGGTGCCGCCGCCCATGTCGACCACGGTGGCACCGAGATCGATTTCGTCCTCGACGAGGCACGCCAGGCCCGCGGCATAGGGCGAGACCACGACATCCTCGACATCGAGATGACAGCGCGCGACGCAGGTAATCATGTTTCGCAGCGCGGCGGCTTCGGCGCTCACCAGATGCATGTCGACGCTGAGACGCTGGCCGTACATCCCGCGCGGGTCCTTGATGCCGCTGCTGCCGTCGATGTGGTGGGCGACCGGGATACAGTGGATCAATTCCCGCTCGACATGGCCGTTGTGTTCGAGCCCCTGCCCGTAGATCCGGCGGAGGTCGGCGTCTCCGACCTCGTGGCCGTCGATTTCAACCTCCACGCTGAGGTTTCTGGAGTTCGGGCGGCCGGCGGATACGTTGATCACCACGCCGTGCAGCCGCTCCCCGACGCGCTCCTCCGCGGCGCTGACGGCCGTCAGGATCGCAGATTCCGCCGAATCCATGTTGACGATCGCACCGCCGCGGACCCCGCGGGAGGCGTGATGCCCCACGCCAAGCACCCTCACGTCTCCGGGGGCGCCTGACTCCGCGACCAGGCAGGCGATCTTGCTGGTGCCGATATCGAGCGCGGTCAGCATGCCGCTTCCTGGCTTCGCCATCAGCGCTCCTCCTTGTTCGAGCCGTTATCGGTGACGGCGTCATGGAAGGGGGTAACCACAATGCGGCTCGGAATGCGCAGATCGATGGTCGAAATCCGCCTTGCGAGCAGCGCATGTCGACGGTCGAGTTGAGCGAGCTCGCTCCATGCGGCCGCGGGTTCGGACTCCGGCAGGCGCACGTCGATGCCGTTGTCGATGCGTATATTCCAGCGCCTGCCACCGACCTCGATCAACGCCCGCACCCGGCGCTTGAGATCCGGCTCGCGCCCGAGCATTTCGAGCATGGGCCTGGCGCGCGCGGGCTCCGACCGTGCCACGACCAACGGCAGGTGTGCATATCGATGCAGGTTCCGGTCGGTGATCACCTCGCCTTCTTCGTCGATCAACCGCAACCGGCCGTCGCGCTGCCAGAGCGCGAAGGGACGGCGCTCCTCGATCTCGATGAACACGGTGTCCGGCAATCGGGTCGTCACCCTGGCCCGTTTGATCCAGCGGTTGCGTTGCAGCCGCGCGCGCATGAGGTCGGCATCGATCCCGAGCGTGGGACTCCCCAGTTCGAGCGCCGAGGCGGCAAGCACCGCTTCCCGCGAAACCTGCTCGCGCCCCGCGAGCAGAACTTCTCGAAGTCGGAAGCCGAGGTGCCCGGACGCCGCGATGACCGCCGTCCTGGCCTGCTCGACGTAGGCTTCAAGCAAGCCGGTCCGCCACATCCACCCGGCCCCGCCCAGGACGACGACCAGAAAGGCCGCTGCAAGGGCGGTTGTCCCGGCGCGCCCGGGGAAAGAGCGTCGGGCCGGAGTCCGTCGGTTGGAGTTACGGTCTACGCGTCGCATGCGGCGTGCTCCACCATCCAGCTCACCAATGAGGAGAAATCGATTCCGGCATGGGCCGCGAGCTCGGGCACGAGAGACATCGGCGTCATCCCGGGCTGGGTGTTGACTTCGAGCAGAAAGACCCCCTCGGCGCCGCCGACCGCGTCGTCATATCTGAGGTCGGCGCGCGAAACTCCGCGGCAGCCGAGGGCCTTGTGGGCATCCACCGAGAACTGCATTGCGGTGGCGTAGGCGTCGGCCGGAAGCGGCGCGGGCACCAGATGTTCGGTGGCGCCCTCGGTGTACTTGGCGCGATAGTCGTAAAAGCCGGCGAGCGGGCGTATCTCCGTTACGCCCAGGGCGCGGTCGCCCATGACCGCCACGGTGATTTCCCGTCCCGGGACGTAGCGCTCGACCATTACGGTGTCGCCGAACGCCCAGCGATCTGTCGGGAAATGGGAATCGCACCCCTCGGTAACGATGATCACTCCGAGGCTCGATCCCTCGCTGAGCGGTTTGACCACGTAAGGGCGGGGCAGGGCGTCTCCCGAAGCCGCCGCCGACCGGCTGACGATGACGTGCTCGGCGCAGCGGATGCCGGCACAGCGGAACAGGCGTTTCGCCATCGGCTTGTCCATCGCGAGCGCCGAGGCCAGAACGCCGGAATGGGTGTAGGGAATCTCCATGACATCCAGAATCCCCTGCACCCGGCCGTCTTCTCCGAACGGGCCGTGAAGCGCGTTGAATACGACATCCGGACGGGGATCGAGGGCGGAGGCGATCGCGCGGATGTCGCGCCCGATGTCGACGGAGCGAGTGTCATATCCGGCATCGGCGAGCGCGGACGCAACGTTGCGTCCGCTGACCAGCGAGACCTCGCGCTCGCCCGACCACCCGCCCATGAGCACTGTCACGGACTTACCCATAAGCCCGCCCCCGCGCGGTGCCGACGCGCTGGATTTCCCATTCGAGCCGAATGCCGGTCGCGGCTTTCACCCTCTCGCGAACCTCCTCGCCGAGGTCTTCGAGATCGGCCGCGGTGGCACCGCCGGTGTTGATCAGGAAGTTGCAGTGGAGCGGCGAAACTTGCGCGCCGCCGCGGGTCAACCCTCGGCAGCCAGCCTCTTCGATCAATTCCCAGGCGCTTGCCTCCGGCGGGTTCTTGAACGTGCTGCCGCCGGTTCGTTCCCGGATGGGCTGGTCCTGGTTTCGGGCATCGGCGATCTCCGCCATTCGGGCGGCGACCTCCTCGTGCGTCCCGGGCACGCCCCGCAGCGCCGTCTCGGTGAATATCCACCCCTCCGGCACCGCGCAGTTGCGGTATGAGAGACCGAGATCCGCCGCGCCCAGCCGATGCGTCCCCCCCGTCCTGTCGACTGCTTCGGCCGAGACGATGACGTCCCCGATCTCACGGCCGTACGCGCCGGCATTCATGCGCAGCGCGCCGCCGACGGTGCCCGGAATGCCGCTCAGAAACTCAAGACCCGAGACGCCGGCATCGCGCCCCTGGCGCGCCACCGTTACACCCATCGCAGCGGCGCCCGCCCGTATCTGCGTTCCGTTGCACGCTATCGCCGCGAAAGGCCGGCCAAGACGGATCGCCACCCCCGGGATTCCGCCGTCCCGAACCAACAGGTTGGAGCCCACTCCGATCACGGTCACGGCGATGTCGAGGGGCAACGCTTCCAGAAATCGCGCCAGGTCCTCGCGGTCCGCGGGCTCGAACAGAAATTCCGCGGGCCCGCCGACGCGAAACCACAGCGACCCGGCGAGCGGTACGTTCTGGCGCAGCGAACCGCGCACGGCCGGCAGGCGATCGATCGTCCGGGTCGGGGCGGCTGTCTCAATCATGGCCTGCCCCGGTGTTTCCCGCGGCGGCGACGGCGGGCTGCTCGTCCAGGATCGCCGACAGCCGGCCGGGCAGGGAATTGGCCCATGAGGTGATGTTGCCGGCGCCGAGACAGACGACCATGTCGCCCGGAACGGCGAGCCCGGCGACCAGCGGGGCAAGCGCGTCCGGCGATTCGAGCGCTTGCACGTCGCGGTGCCCGCGTGCCTGCAGTCCGGCCGCCAGCGCGTCGCGGTCCACCCCCTGGATCGGCTCCTCGCCGGCCGGATAGACGTCGGCGACGACAACGGTGTCGGCGTCGTTGAAGCAGGTGCAGAACTCCTCGAACAGGTTCGCGAGCCGGGAATAGCGATGGGGTTGCACGACCGCGATGACATTGCGGCGACTGCTGGCCCGCGCGGCACCGAGCACGGCGGCGATCTCGACCGGATGGTGGCCGTAATCGTCGACGACCGTGATCCCGGCGACCTCCCCGGTCCTGGTGAAGCGTCGCTTGACCCCGCCGAAAGCCGCCAGCGCCCCTCGGATGGTGTCGTCCGCGATCTCCATCTCGATCGCTATCGCGATCGCCGCGAGCGCGTTCAGGACGTTGTAGGTCCCGACCATGGGCAGAACGAGACCGGAGAGGGTCCGGTGGCTTCCGCTCGTCCGGTCCGCGACTTCGACATCGAAGCGCGAACCGTCCGACAGGGTCTCGATCGCGGTGGCCCGGATATCGGCCTGCGGACTGACGCCGTAGGTCACCAGGCGGCGGTCCGGCACGTCCCCGATCAGCCCCTGAACCTCCGGGTGGTCGATGCAGAGCGCGGCGAAACCGTAAAACGGGATGTTGGCGACGAAGGATTCGAACGCCCGGCGCAAATCGGCGAAGGAGCCGTAGAAGTCGAGATGTTCCGGGTCGATATTTGTCACGACCGCGACGGTGGCCGGAAGCTTGACGAAGGAACCGTCCGACTCGTCGGCCTCGACGACGATCCATTCTCCTTCGCCGAGGCGGGCGTTGGTGCCGTACGCGTTTATGATTCCGCCGTTGATGACGGTCGGGTCCAGATCGGCGGCTTCGAGTACGGCGGCGACGATAGAGGTTGTCGTCGTCTTTCCATGCGTCCCTCCGACCGCGATCGACCATTTGAGACGCATGATCTCGGCCAGCATTTCAGCTCGGCGAACGACGGGAATCATCCGCGCGCGCGCAGCCGCGACTTCGGGATTGTCGGCGACGATCGCCGAGCTTGCGACGACGACCGATGCGTCGCCGAGATTTGCCGCGTCATGACCGACGCGGATCTCGATGCCGAGGGACCGCAGCCTGAGCACATTCGCGCTATCGGCGATATCGCTCCCGCGAACCCGGTATCCGAGATTGTGCAACACCTCGGCGATGCCGCTCATACCGATTCCGCCAATGCCGACGAAATGGATCGTTCCGACAGAGAGAGGGAGGGTTCTCATGCCGCCCACCTCGGCGCGCCGCCATTGGCCCGGGCCAGCGCGTGAACCCGGTCGGCAAGGCGCGCGGCGGAATCGGGGATCGCCCAACGGAGCGCCGCCTGGGACGCGTCGGAGAGAAGGCCGGGAGTACGCAACAGGGTCTCGATCCGGCTGGCCAGGGTATCGGCGGCCAGATCCATCTCGGTCATCACCCATGCGGCGCCGTAACGCTCGATCTCACGGGCGTTCCGGTGCTGGTGACCCCCAGCCGCGCGCAGAAAAGGTATGAGGATTGCCGGGCGCCCGATCGTGGCGAGCTCGGCGATTGTCGACGCACCCGCGCGCGAAATTACCAGCGACGCTTCGGCCATCCGCGCGGGCAGGTCACCGAAGAACGGTGCAACCTCGGCCGGGATATCGAGTTGACGATAGGCGGCGGTCACGCGCTCCACGTCCTCGGGCCGTGCCTGCTGGACGATGCGGAGGCGCTTCTTCAGCCCGGCCTCGACCGCAGCGATCGCCGGCGGCACCAGATCGGAGAGAATTCGCGCGCCCTGGCTGCCGCCGACCACCAGCAGTGAAATTGGCCCATCCGCGACAATGGGATCCGTATAGGGAGCCCCCGCAAGAGCCGCGACCGCGTCGCGAACGGGATTGCCGGTCCTGACCAGCTTGGAGAGATCCTCGACCCGTACGCCATGGACCTCGTCGAACGACGTGGCGATAGCGGATACCCTGGGCGCCAGCGCGGCGTTGGCCCGCCCCAGCATGGCGTTCTGCTCGTGGATCATGCTGGGTATGCCCGCCCGGAGCGCGGCAAACATGGTGGGCAGCGTGGGATAGCCGCCGAAGCCGACGACGGCTCTCGGCTGTATCCGCGCGAGCAGCCTGCGCGCCTGCAACCAGCCGTAGCAAAGCGTCATGACACCGCGCGCGGTGCCGCGAATACCGCCGCCCACCTGCCGGGCGGCGATGCAATGGACGACGGCTCCGGCTCCGGCGTCGAAGCCGGCTCCACGGCCATCGGTGACGATCGCCACATGATGTCCGTGGCGGCCGAGTTCGCGGGCAAGCGCGGCGGCGGGGAACATGTGCCCTCCCGTGCCCCCGGCGGCCAGAACCACTGGACCTTCGATCATGGCCGTTCGTCCCCGATACGCCGCCTCGTGAGGGCGAGCAAAAGGCCCATCGCGAAAGCCACCGCGATCAACGACGACCCGCCATAGGAAATGAACGGCAGCGTCATCCCCTTGGCCGGCAGCAGCCTGAGCGAGGACCCCATGTGCACCACCGCCTGCAGGCCGAACTGGACCGCGAGCCCGGCGACGGCGACCATTACGAAGAGGTTGGTTTCGTGCAGTGCGTGGGCGAGGCCCCTGAGCACCACGAACGCGAACAACCCCAGTATCACAAGGCAGGCGACGAGACCGAACTCCTCGCCTGCCACGGCGAAGATGAAGTCCGCGTGGCCGTCCGGCAGCACCCCCTTGATCGTGCCCTGACCGGGCCCACGGCCAAGCACGCCGCCGTTCATGAAGGCCTGGAGCGAGGTTTCGACCTGGAAGTTGTCGCCCAGGCTGGGATCGAGGAAACGGTTGACCCGGCTGGTCACGTGCGGAAGCAGCGAATAGGCCGCGACGGCCACGGCTCCGGCCCCCGCGGTGAGGGCGACGGCCCAGGGGAGCGACAGTCCGGCGATCAGCAGTTGCACGTACCAGGCGACCAGGACCACGGTCGCCATGCCGATATCCGGTTGCAGGAAGAGGAGCCCGAGGACGGACACCACCAGAGCCGTCGCCATGAGGCCCATTCCCGCGCTGCCGGTCTCGCGATGCCGCGCGAGCAGCCAGGCGACCACGACGGCGCAGGAAGGCTTGACGAATTCGGAGGGCTGGATCGAGACCGGGCCGAGATCGATCCATCTCTGCGCGCCCTTGGTTTCGGTGCCGAGCAGGAGGGTTGCGGCCACCCCTGCCACGGAGAAGAGAAGGACCGCGGCGGAGAGCCAACGGGTAGGTGCCGGAGACAGCAGGGAAACGCCCAACAGGACCGCAACGGCAAGAGGCAGGTAGGAGATGTGGCGCCAGACCAGATGATACGGATCGAGTTGGAGGCGTTCGGCCACCGGCGGGCTGGCCGCAAGGACGAGAAGCACTCCGATCGCGAGCAGCATGGAGAGCGCCGTCACGGTCCATCGGTCGACAGTCCACCACCAGCGGCCCAGCGGGGATGTATCGTTGCGGGCGAACACCGTCACGGCCCGTCCTCCACCAGGCTCTCGGCCGCGGAGCGAAACGCGTCGCCGCGTGCAGCGAAGGACGGCCATTGATCGAATGAAGCGCAGGCGGGCGAGAGCAGGACGGTGGCCCCGGGGAGCCGCTCGCCTTGCGCATCGCGATGCGCGGCTTCGAGCGCGCAAGCGAGGTCGCCACAGCGCTCGACGGGCGCGCGCAAGCCGATCTCGTCCGCGAACGCGGCCTCGGCCTCGCCGATCAGATAAGCGCGCCGGACGCGATGCAGTTCCGGCAAGACAGCCTTGAGTCCGTCCGCCTTGGGCCGTCCGCCGGCAATCCAGTAGATCGCGCGATAACAGACCAGGGCGTTGCGGCTCGCTTCGCCGTTGGTGGCCTTGGAGTCGTTGACATAGCGGACCGCGTCGATGACGGCGACGGTCTCCTGGCGGTGCGGCAGGCCGGGATAGGTTGCGAGAGCCGCGGCGGCCTGCGCGCGGGAGAGCCCCAGGGATCGGGCGGCCGCGAAGGCGGCGGCGGCGTTCTGGTGGTTGTGAGCGCCGGGCAGGGTGTCGATGCCGGAGAGATCGGCGACCCGACACTTGTCCTCGAACAATGTGCCGCCGATGACGGAAACGCCGCCATCGATCGGGCGCCCCACGGCGATGGGGACCAGGCTCCACCCGGCGCGTTTCTCCAGGTCGGCGAGCACGGCGCGGCTGGCGGCATCGTCGGCCCCGACGATGGCAACCTGTCCCCCACCCGGCTTGTCGCGGAAAATCCGCCGTTTCGCGGCGACGTATCCGGCCAGATCGCCGTGCCGGTCGAGATGGTCGGGGCTGATGTTCAGGAGAACGGCGGTGTCGAACCGCATCCTGTCGATCAGGTCGAGCTGGTAGGACGAGCACTCGACCACGTAGATACCCTCCGGTCCCAGGGCGGGAAGCGAAAGGGCGGGCGGTCCGAGATTGCCGCCGACGGCGACCGTCCGACCGGCCTCCGAAAGGAGGTGTCCCAGCAGCGCGGTGGTGGTCGATTTTCCGTTGGTCCCGGTGACGCCGACCATTCGCGCATCCGGCGCCGCCTCGCCCAGAAGCTCGATATCCCCGATGACCGGGCAGTCGGCCCGCCGGGCGCTGCGGACCACGGGGTGGGGCTCGGGATGGGTCAGCGGAACGCCGGGGCTCAACACGAGCGCGTCGAGACCGGGCCAGTCCCAGGCCGTGGGTTCGCACAACCTGATTCCGGCCGCGGCCGCGGCGCGGCGCGTTGCGGGGGCGTCGTCCCATCCGACGATCGCCGCGCCGCTGTTCCTGAGAGCGCCGGCGGTCGCCAGACCGGAACTGCCGAGGCCGAAGACGGCAAGGTTCTGGGTGCTGCGCGTGGGTAATTGCATCGGCCTAGCGCAGCTTGAGGGTGGACAGGCCGGCGAGCGCGAGCACCGCCGCGATGATCCAGAACCGGATGACGACCGTCGATTCCGCCCATCCCTTCTGTTCGAAATGGTGGTGCAGCGGCGCCATCCGAAAGATCCGGCGCCCGGTGAGCCTGAACGAGACCACCTGGACGATGACCGACACCGCTTCGAGAACGAACAGTCCGCCAATGATGACGAGCACGAGCTCGTGCTTGGTGATCAGGCTGACCGCGGCGAGCGCGCCTCCGACCGAGAGCGCGCCGGTGTCGCCCATGAACACCATCGCCGGCGGCGCGTTGAACCACAGGAAACCGAGCCCCGCGCCGACCAGCGCACCGCAAAACACCGCGAGCTCGCCCGCGCCCCGCACGAAATGGATTTGCAGGTAGTTGGAAAAAACCGCATTGCCCACGAGGTAGGCAATCATCGCGAAACACCCGGCCGCGATCAGCGCCGGCATGATCGCGAGCCCGTCCAGGCCGTCGGTGAGATTGACCGCGTTGGACGTTCCGATCAGCACCAGCACCGCCCAGGGCAGGAAGAACCAACCGAGCGGAACGAGCACTTCCTTGAGGAACGGCACGGTGAGCCCCATCGCGAGCGGCCCCGCCGTGGCCTCGGTCATCCAGTACGCCGCGACCGTTCCGACCGCGATCTGGGCGAGCAGCTTCATGCGCGCCGACATCCCGCCGCTCGATCGTCGGCTCACCTTCAGATAGTCGTCGACGAAGCCGATCACGCCGAAGCAAAGGGTCACGAACAACGCGATCCACACATACTGGTTGGCGAGGTCGGCCCAGAGCAGAGTCGCGATCAGAATGGTGGCCAGAATCAGCACGCCACCCATGGTCGGCGTGCCCTTCTTGGTCAGAAGATGCGACGGCGGTCCGTCCTCGCGGATGGGCTGGCCGTCGCCCTGTTGCAGTTTGAGCCAGCGGATGAGCGAAGGGCCGAGGATCAGCGACAGGGCCAGGGCGGTGACCGCGGCGCCTCCTGTCCTGAGCGTGATGTACCGGATCAGGTTCAGAACGCCGCCATCGTCGGCGAAGGGGAGGAGCGCATTGAATAACATGCCGACGGAACCCCTCAGCTTCCCACGGCCGCGGCTGGTGCCGGGTGGGGGATGCCGGCATCCATCAGTCGCGCGACGACCGCATCCATCCGGCTCGCGTTGGAGCCCTTGACCATCACCACATCGTCCGGCCGGACCAGCGCCACGGCGGTATCGGCCAGCGCCGCGCCTGTCTCCGCGGCGGCTCCCCGCATGCCGACGGGCAGCCGATCCAGCACCGCCCGCATGTCGCCGGCCGCGAATACGGTGTGGATGCCGCTCTCCACCAGCGGGTCCGCGAGGCCCTCGTGGAACGCGGCGGCCTCGGGCCCGAGCTCGAACATGGGGCCCAGGATGGCGATCCTGCGACCCTCGCCGCGCGGCGAAATCCGGCCCAGCGTCTCGATCGCCGCGCGCATCGAGGCGGGATTCGCGTTGTAGCTCTCGTCGATCAACGTGAAAGTCCCGCCGGCGCAGGCGACGCTGTGAGGCTTGCCGCGCCCCGCCATCGGAGCGAGGGTTCGCAGGCTCCCGGCAGCCTCCTCGGCATCCGCCCCGAGCGCCTCGACGGCGGCAAGTACGGCGAGTGAGTTGAGCACCCAATGCCGACCGGGAAGCCCGATCCGGTAGTCGATCCTGCGGCCGAGGAGGTCGGCGGTCACGTCGCTCCCGTCCGCGTCCAGGGAAACCGCGCGGGCGGTCACGTCGCCATTGCAGAGTCCGAAGGAAACGATCCGGGTGTCGGGTCTGCGCACCGCCGACGCGCGCAACCGATCGAAGAACATGTTGTCCCGATTGAGCACGCAGGCCCCGCCCGGATCCACGCCCTCGAAAATTTCAGCCTTCGCGTCGGCGACAGCTTCCAGAGAGGAAAAGAAAGCGAGATGGGCGGCCTCGACATTCGTAACGACCGCGACATGCGGGCGGATGAGGCGCGAGAGCGGCGAGATTTCGCCGGCATGGTTCATGCCGACCTCGAACACGCCGAACGCGGAGCCGGGAGGCATGCGCGCGAGCGAGAGGGGAACCCCCCAGAGATTGTTGTAGCTTGCCGCGCTCGCGGAGGTACCGCCTTGACCGGCGAGCGCGTGGCGCAGCGCTTCCTTGGTCCCGGTCTTGCCGACGCTGCCGGTGACGGCAACCACGCGGGCCTTGCCGCGGTCCCGCCCACGGCGACCCAGGGCGGTGAGCGCGGCAAGGGTGTCTTCGACAAGCAGCAGCGGCGCGTCCGTTCCGATGCCGTCGGGCCGACGGTGGACCGCGGCGGCGACGGACCCGGCGGCGAGGGCGTCGCCGACATAGTCATGGCCGTCCTTCTCGGGGCCCTCGATGGCAACGAACAAATCGCCGGGTGCGGCGGTCCGGCTGTCGATCGATACGCCGCCGGCCTCCCACGCGCCGGTTGCGCTGCCGCCGGTGACCGCCGCTGCTTCGGTGGAAGTCCAGAGAGGGGTCGCGCTCACGCTCGAACTCCCCCCAATGCCCGCACCGCCTCGCGCGCGGTTTCGACATCGTCGAAGGGGCGCGTGGTATTGCCCACGATCTGCCCGGTCTCGTGCCCCTTGCCCGCGACGATCAGCACATCGTCCGCCGCCAGCCCCGCGATAGCGGCGCGAATCGCTTCGCCCCGATCGCCGATCTCGACCGCGTCGGGACAACCGGAAAGAATTTCGCGTCGGATCGCGCCGGGATCTTCGCTGCGCGGGTTGTCATCGGTCACCACCGCCCGGTCGGCGAACCGGGCGGCTGCCTCGCCCATCAGGCGCCGCTTGCCGGAATCGCGGTCCCCGCCGCAGCCGAACACCACGACCAGTGCCCCCGCGGCGTGGAGCCTCAGGGCCTGCAACGCATGGACCAGCGCAACCGGGGTGTGGGCGTAGTCCACAAAGATCACCGCCCCGGTGGGGCCGCGGCCCACGGGCTGCATCCGCCCCGGCGGCGCCTCGAGCGTGCCCAGGGAGTCGATCGCGGCGCACCGGTCGTCCCCGCCGCCGACAACGAGACCGGCGGCGCAGAGGGCGTTGCCGATCTGGAATTCGCCGATCAGGCCGAAGCGCTGCCGCCGGGTTTCGCCGAACGCGACGAGCTCGGCGACCTGGCCGTCCATATCGGGCTCCACCGAGACCAGGCGCAGCTCCTGGGCGTTGCGGCCGTAATCGATAACCGGGCATCCGCGCGCCCGGCAGGTTTCGGCGAAGAGGTCGAACTCCGGGCTGTCGGCATTCAGCACGGCGGTGCCGCCCGGCGGGAGGAGCTCGCCAAAGAGGCGCAGCTTGGCGGCGCGATAGGCATCGAACGAAACGTGGTAATCGAGATGATCGCGGGACAGGTTGGTGAAACCGGCGGCGGCAAGCGGGACACCGTCGAGACGGCACTGGGCCAGCCCGTGGCTGGAGGCCTCGAGCGCCGCGCGCTCGACCCCCGCATCGGCGAGCGCCGCGAGATCCCGATGCAGCGTGACGGGGTCGGGCGTCGTCAGGGCGCCGGCGCGCTTGCCGGACGGGCCGACGACACCGAGTGTGCCGACCGCGGCCGCCCGCAAGCCGGTCGCGCCCCAGATCTGACGCACGAAGGACACCACGGAGGTCTTGCCGTTGGTGCCGGTCACCGCCACGCAGCGCTCGGGCGGATCGGGGTAGAAGCGCGCGGAGAGCTCGGCCAGGCGAGCGCGCGGATCGGCATCGACGACCGTTCGGACCCGGCCCTCGGCCGCGCCGAGGTCGATCGCTTCGGGAACCAGGATCGCCGCCGCGCCGCGCGCTACGGCATCGGCGACAAAATACCGGCCATCCGTTGCCAGGCCCGGCAGGGCCGCGAACAGGAAGCCGGGCCGGACCTGCCGCGAATCGCTGGCGATGCCCGTGATCTCGACATCGCCTTCCGGCGGTCGGCGGGGCATGTCCGGGCCAAGAAGATCAACGAGACGCAAGCCTCCCGCTCCCTTGCTGCGCCTTCACGACCTCGAGCCGCATTCGCTGCTCGATCTGCAACGACCGTTCGTCGACGGGCTTGACACCGAGCAGCGGGCCGATGCGCGCGACCGTCCTTCCGACCACCGGCGCGGCAACCCACCCGCCGGTGGCATAGCCATGGGTCTCGCGGGTGCCGCGCGGCTGGTCGACCAGCGCGAGCACGACATAGCGGGGCCGGTGCATGGGAAACGCGGCGACGAAGGAAGACAGGAGGCGCTTCTTCTTGTATCCGCCCCGTCCCGCCTGTTCGGCGGTGCCGGTCTTGCCGCCCACCAGATAACCGGCGGCCGCGGCCTTGGAGCCGGTTCCCTCCACGACGACAAGCCGCATCAGCCGCCGCATCTTGTCCGACGTGGCCCGGGACAGCACCCGTTTGCCCTCCGGACTCGCCTGCGGCTCACGCTTCAACAGGGTCGGCGGGTGAAGGGTTCCTCCGTTCACCACCGCCGCGACGGCACTCGTGAGATGGAGCGGGGAGACGGCGACGCCGTGACCGAACGCCACCGTCATCGTGTTGATCTCGCGCCAGCGGCGGGGATACAGCGGCCAGCCGTTCTCGCTGATCTCGACCGGCGTCTTTCGGAACATTCCGAGATCGGCGAGGAAATGCCGCATTCTCTTGCCGCCGACCGCCAGGCCCAGCTTGGCCGCGCCGATATTGGACGAATAGATGAAAACCTCGGGAACGGTCAGCACCCGGGCCTTGGCATGGAAATCGCTGATCTTGTACCTGGCGACGCGGATCGGCCGGGTCGCGTCGATCCGGTCGGAGAGAGTCACGGCGCCGACGTCCAGCGCCAAGGCGGTGCTCAGGATCTTGAAGGTCGAGCCCATCTCGTAGATGCCGAGGGTCGCCCGATTGAAGCGGAACCCGGCGTTTGCGGAATGCGCCCGGTTGGGATCGAAGTCGGGTAGCGACACCATGGCGAGCAACTCGCCATTCGCGGTGTCGAGCACGATGCCGGCCGCGCCGACCGCGCTGTGTTCGGTCATCGCCCGGAAGAGCTCGTTTCTCAGCACGTGCTGGACGCGAATATCGATGCTGAGAGACAGAGAGCCACTGCCTTCTCGAAGTTTGACATCGAATTGTCGTTCGATCCCGGCCAGCCCCTTTCCGTCGGGATCGGAAAATCCGACCACGTGAGCGGCGAGTCTTCCCATCGGGTAGACCCGGCGCTGGTCGGGCTCCAGTACGAGGCCGGGCATTCCCAGGCGGAGAATCGCGTATTGCTCGTTCGGGGTCAGATGCCGGCGCAGAGATACATAGCGCTTGGGAATGCGAAGCCGCTCGGAGATCCTTCCGCGGTCGAGATCGGGCAAGACTGTCGCCAGCGCCTCCAATGTCGCGTCGGCATCGGCGATCCATGCCGTATTCGCGTAGAGCGCGGCGGTTCCGAGGCTGACGGCCAGAACGACGCCGTTCCGGTCCGTGATCTCGGTCTTGGCGGCCGCGCCGCGGGCGATCTGGGCCGGCGGCAAGTCTCTCGGCTCGACGCCCGCCTGCAATACGGTGACATCGAAGAGCCGGACGCCGATCGCAACGAATGCGGCGGACAATACGGCGCCGGTCAGGAGAAGCCGGCCGCGACCGACTTCGATCGCCCGCTTTCGATCTCCCTCGATCCGCATGTTCGCTCCGTCGTAGCGTCCGCGATCGGTCATCGGGCGTCCCTCCCGGACGTCGCCGAGGCTTTCAGCGGGGCGGCCGAAGAGGGCGTCCAATCCGGATCCGGCCGCACGGCAAATGGGAGATCGGATACCTGCATCGTCTGCGCCGCCTCGGGCACCCGCAGATCGAGATGCCGGCGAGCCAGCGCCTCGAGCCGTTCCGGCCGGTTGAGATAGCTCCATTCCGCGCGCAGCACGTGCAGCGCCTCCTGTTCGCGCGCGATGTCCCGGTGGATGCCGGCGAGCCGGTCCTCGAGATCGTGGACCTCGGTCCCGATGACGATCGAGGCCGCGCCCATCACCACGGCAAGCAGCGCGAAAAGCACGGTCGAACTTCGTCTCATCCCGTCCTCGCTTCCGCAACGGGGGCTTCGGTCCGCTCCGCGGCGCGCATGCGCGCCGAACGGGCACGCGGATTTGCGGCGATTTCGGCCGCGCTGGCACGAACGACGCGGCGCCCGAGCAGGCGGAATCTTGCGGACCGGCCGGGCGCCTCGGCATCGGGCGCGTGGCGGGAGGGCCGCGGGCGCGCGGCGGAGCGTTCCACCAGAAAGCGCTTGACCGTCCGGTCCTCGAGAGAGTGAAAGGTGACGACGGCCAGCCGCCCGCCGGGGCGCAGCAGGGCCTCGGCCGCGCTCAGTCCGCGCGCGAGCTCCCCAAGCTCGTCGTTCACGTAAACGCGAAGAGCCTGAAACGTGCGCGTGGCCGGGTCGATCCGATCGGTCGCGCCACCGCCGGCCTGCCCCACCGCCCGGCGCACGATCGCGGCGAGCGCCGCGGTCCGGTCGATGCGCGCCTCGCGGCGCGCATGGACGATAGCCCGGGCGACCCGCCTGGCGCGCCGCTCCTCGCCATAATCTCGGATGATCCTCGCAAGGTCCCGCTCGGCCTCTTCGTTGACCACGTCGGCGGCGGTTCGCCCGGTCGAGGACATACGCATGTCCAGGGGGCCGTCGGCGCGAAACGAGAACCCGCGTTCGGCGGTGTCGAGCTGCATCGAGGAGACGCCGACATCGAGCGCCACGCCGTCCACTCCGTCGATCCCGTGCGCGGCGAGCAGCGGCGCCATGTCGCCATAGCGCCCGGCGACGAACAGGAACCGGTCGGCATAGCGGCGCCCGAGGGCCGCGGCGGCCGGCGCGGTCGCCGGATCGCGGTCTATGCCGCAGACCCTGCACCGGGCACTGCCGAGGATCGCCCGGCTGTACCCGCCGGCCCCGAATGTGCCGTCGACATAGATCGCCCCGTCGCGCGGAGCGATCGCGGCGAGCACCTGGTCCAGCATCACGGGCCTGTGGGCGGCTTCGGTCATCCGCCGCCTCCGTTCCCTATACGCTGGCGCAGCGCGTCGATCGCCTGACCCTGATGGTCCTGGAACGCGTCCGGCGCCCAGATCTGGAACCGGTTGCCGCGCCCCACGAAGGTCGCCCGGTCCGAGATGCCGGCGTGATCGGCGAGCGCGGGCGGGATCACGATGCGGCCCTCGCTGTCGAAGGGCAGTTCGTGAACCAGGGCCATGATCGTTTCGACCAGGCTATCGCCGCCGCCGAGCAGGACCTGCTCGAAATCGTCGCCCTCCAGGGATCGGCTCATGCGCCGGCTGTTGAGCTGGTTGAGCACGTCGCGGCCGATCGCCTCGATGGCGGGTTCGCGAAAAGAGGGGTAGACGATCAGCGCGCTGGAACTCGATTCCGCGAGCACCGCGCGGAAGGGCGCCGGAACCGAAACGCGCTTCTTCCGGTCGACCTTGTTCACATATGTCGACAGAAACGCGGTCAAACCCTTCCCTCCAAGCCGTCCACGGTGCCGTCGTACCGGTCACCAACGGAGCCCCAAGCTCGTCCTGCCGAACCTTGGCAGGAATGGGACTAACTGCCTTAGCATGGGAAATTATGGGGGTCAATGGGACAAACAGCAAGACTTAAAGCAGAACTTTATTGTCATCGGGCATGAGAAAAAGGAGTTAGAGCGCACATTTTATGAGGCAAAGTCGGCGTTGGGACAGCTACGGTCGTCGTTGCCCTAACAGTGTGTCTCAATTATGTTCTTATTATGTTCTTTATTGGTCAATTGCCCGGCAACGCCTGCCAGGGATGGGCAACCCGCGGGCCAGTTAATAATGTCCACAGGTCGTTGCGAACTACGGCAATGCGGGTTGGTTGAGTCGCAAGAGGGACGGTAGGTTTCTCCGATACCCGCCCCGGCATCGGCTCGGGAGGGGCTTTCGATGAGGGAGACGTCATGACCGAGAACCGTCAGGACGAGGCGTTGGGGTTCGAAGCCTTCGAATTTCCCCCGGATCCGGCAGATGATTTCGAATGGGTTCCAGCGACGCCCGAAATTGCGGGCAATCTGACCGAACCGCGGGAGGCCGATTGGCGGACCGCCGGCACCAGCCGCCGGGCGTTCCTGCGCGGCGTCGTCTGTTCGGGTGTCGCCGTCTCGGCGTCCGCCTACATGTTCACCGTGCAATCGGGCGAGGCGCGCGCTGCGGTGCGCGGCGTCGAGCGTCTGATCTCGCTGAACATCAACGGGAAGACGCGTCGCGTCGATGTCCCGCCCAGCGAAACGCTGGCCCAGACGATCCGCTACCGGCTCGGCCTTACCGGCACCAAGATCGGCTGCAACCGCGCCGAATGCGGCGCCTGCACCGTCCTGGCCGACGACACCACGATCTATTCCTGCTCGACCCTGACCCACCAGGTTCGCGGCAGGAAGATCACGACGGTGGAAGGCGTCGCGGCGCCGGACGGCACGCTCCATCCGGTGCAGCAGGCGTTCATCGACGAGCTCGGACCGCAATGCGGCTTCTGCACGCCGGGCCAGGTGATGGCGGCGGTCAGCCTCCTGAAGAAAAACCCGAAGCCGACCGTGGACGAAGCGCGCCGCGCGATGTCCGGCAACCTGTGCAGATGCGGCGCTTACCCACATTACCTCGCCGGCGTCATGCGCGCGGCAGGGAGGGCATAGATCATGGCCTATACACTGCTCGGCAAGAACTTCACCCCGCCGGATATCCACGCCAAGGTCACCGGCGCCGCCAAATACGCCGAGGACTTCCGTGCCGACGGCATGGTGTTCCTCAAGACCTACCCCTCTCCGATGCCGCATGCCAGGGTCAAGGCGATCGACGTCGAGGCCGTCAAGAAGATGCCCGGCGTGGTGGGCGTGCTGCTGCCAAGCGAGCTGAAGCAGCCCAAGGACGCGGGCCACGCGATCCTGACCGCCTACCCGGTGTTCGTGGGCCAGCCGATCCTCGCGGTCGCGGCGAAGACCGAACAGCAGGCGGAAGACGCGATTCAGGCGGTCAAGGTCGATCTCGAACCGCTTCCCTTCGTCACCGATCCGCTGGAGAGCCTGAAGCCGGACGGGCCGAACGCCCTTGTCGGCGGCAATGTCGCCAACCGGCGCGGCGTCAAGCTGCAGCAGATCAAGTGGACCGGCAAAGACTTCGCCAAGGCCGGCGACGATACCCTGCCGATGGGCAAGCCAGCGAGCGAGTGGAGCTTCGGCGACATCGAGGCCGGTTTCGCCAAGTCCAAGGTCGTGGTCGAGGAATCCTTCGTCAGCGCGGCGAACGCGCATCACGCGATGGAGCCTCGCTCGGCGTCCGCGTACTGGGAGGGCGGCAAGTGTCATGTCTGGGGGTCGACCCAGTCCTCGTCCTTCGCGGTGCCTAGCCTCGCCAAGCTGATCGGCATCAAGCCGACCGACCTCAACCTGGTCAGCGAGTTCTGCGGCGGCGGCTTCGGCGGCAAGGCCTATTCCTACCCGTTGATGGCCCTGCCGGCGCTGATGTCGAAGAAGCTCAACGGCCGGCCCGTGCTGATGCGGGTAAGCCGCGCGGACGAGTTCATCAACGGCTCGGCGCGGGCCGCGTTCCAGGGCTGGGTCAAGATCGGCTTCGGCGCCGACGGAAGGGTGCTGGCGCTCGACAGCTACATCGTGCAGGACAACGGCTCCACCGCCGGGTTCTGGGACTTCCAGAATTTCGGCATGGCGTCGTCGGTGATCCTGCAGCCCGAGGCGATGCGGTTTCGCGGCATCCCGGTGCTCACCAACACCCCGCCGAAGGGCGCGCAGCGCGGCCCGGGCGAGAACCAGACGGCCAACATCCTGGAGCCGATCCTCGACAGGGCGGCGCGCGAGCTGGGCATCGACCGGCTGGCGCTGCGTCTCGCGAACGCGCCGGGCGGCGGGCCGAACGGCAAGATCGGACCCAAGCAGGGGCCGCTCACCAGCGCCTTTCTCAAGGAAGGGCTGGAGCAGGCCGCCGCGAAGTGGGGCTATGCGGAGCGGATCAAGAAGACCGGCAAGCAGGCCAACGGCAAGATCAGGTCGGTCGGTATCGGTCAGGCTTATCACGCCGCCGGCTATAACGGCTTCGACGGCATGGTCCGCATCACGCCGGACGGCAAGCTTCACATTCACACCGGCGTCGGCAATCTCGGCACCTACTCCTACGGGGCGACCTCCCGGGTCGCGGCCGAGGTGCTGGGCTATGACTGGAACAACACGGTCATAGAACGCGGCGGAACGCTGAAGGCGATGCCGTTCAATATCGGCCAGTTCGGGTCCAACACCTCGTTCACCATGACCCGGACGAACTATGCCGGGGCAATGGACGCCAAGCAGAAGCTGCTCGAAATCGGCGCGGCGATACTCGGCGGCAAGGCCGACGACTACAAGCTCGACAAGGAGCGGGTGGTTGCCAACAACGGCTCGGGATCGATCACTTTCGCCCAGGCGGCGAAAAAGGCGATCGAGCTCGGCGGCAAGTATTCCGGCCACGAGGTCGACCCGAAGCTCAACGGGCTGACCAAGGCGGCGGTCGGGATGATCAAGGGCACCGGCCTGATCGGCGTCGCCAAGGACAAGCTGCCCAAGAAGGGGACCGTCCCGGCGCTGGCGGCGGCGTTCATCGAGATCGAGCTCGATCCGGAGACCGGCAAGGTCGAGATCCTCGACTATATGGGCGTCGCCGATGTCGGCCAGGTGCTGCACCCGCAGGGGCTCGACGCCCAGATCCGCGGCGGCGCGGTGATGGGGTTCGGTCTGGCGGCGATGGAGCGCTACATCTACGACCCCGCCTATGGCCGGCCCAACGCCATCGGATTCCACCAGGCGAAGCCGCCGACCTATCTCGACGTTCCGGCCGAGCTTGGCTCGCTCGCTGTCGAGGGGGCGGTGGACGAGCAGAACCCGGTGGGGGCCAAGGGCATCGGCGAGCCGGTTCAGGGGTCGGCGTCATCCGCCTATCTGAGCGCGGTATCCGATGCGCTGGACGGTCACATGTTCAACCGGGTCCCCGTGGTCGCGGACATGATCGTCAACGTGGTCGCGAAACGGCCGCAATCCTACAAGCCGTTGCAGGTCAACAATCAGTGACGGGCGGAACGGAGGCAGACCAATGACCGACTATATGCACGCATTCGACCTCTACACGCCCGCGAGTCTGGCGGACGCGGCAAAGCTGCTGGACGAGCACGGCAAGGACGCCTGGATCGTGGCCGGCGGCAAGGACAGCTTCGACTGGTTCAAGGATCGGCACAAGCAGCCCAAGGCGGTCGTGGACGTCAGCGGGCTCAAGGAGCTTCGCGGGATCCGGGACGGCGGCGACCACATCGCCGTCGGCGCGGCGACCACGCTGACCGAGATCGAGGAGAGCAAGCTGCTGCGGGACAATTTCCCGTTGCTGGTCCAGGCCGCCGCCAAGGTGGCAAGCCCGCAGATCCGCAATTCGGGAACCATCGGCGGCAATGTCTCGCAGGACACGCGCTGTACCTATTACAGGGACGGCTTCCCCTGCTACCGCGCGGGCGGCAATACCTGCTACGCCAACACGCCGACGGCGATGAACCGGGAGCATGCTCTGTTCGAGGCGGTACGCTGCGTCGCGGTGACGCCGTCGGACACGGCGCCGGCGCTCGTCGCGCTGGACGCCCAGATGGCGATCTCGCGGGACGGCAAAATGCGGACCGTGCCGGCGGAGAAGTTCTTCATCGGCCCGGACGTCGACATCACGCGGATGACGGTCCTCGAAAAAGGCGACATCCTGACCGAGATCCGGCTTCCCAAGGCGTGGGCGGGCGCCAAGACGTATTTCGAGAAGGTCGCCGACCGCGAGACCTGGGACTTCGCCCTGGTCAATATCGCGATGGCGGCCAGGACCGACGGCGGCATGGTGAAGGACGTGCGGGTCGCGTGCGGCGGAGTTCAGTGCACGCCGAGGCGGCTGACCGAGGTCGAGGACCTGATGAAGGGGGAGAAGGCGGGGGCGGAGCTCGAAAAGCTCGCGCAGCGGGTTGCCGCGCGAGGCGCGAAGGCGCTCAACTTCAACCACTTCAAGATCCCGCTGATGGGGAACCTCGCGGCGCGCGCGGTCAGATCGCTCGCCTGAGGGTATGGAGGTTTTCCGCTTCTCGAAGAACGTCTGGGGCCAGGAGATACTGCTCGGGATGTCCTGGGATCTGCTCTGGGTCCCGGTCGCGGTGGCATTCGCCTGCATCGCGGCGCATCGACTCCTTCGGCTGGCCCTGCGGCGGAGCTGAGTAACCCTCGCGGACATGTCGGGAAGCGCGGCTGAAGACATTCGGCACCGATGGCCGGACCGTTCGTTCCACTGGGCGATGGCGGCGCTGGTTGTCGTTCTCCTGGGGACCGCGTTCCTGCCTGTTCTCGGGGTTCGTTTCGACTGGGTTCCGATCCACTGGATTTCCGGTGTGTTGCTGACGATCGCGATCGTCTTCCACCTCTACCGGGCGTTTCTGGTGCACGGCATCCGGTCGATGATGCCGACGGGCCAGGACCTGCGGGTCGCCCTGAGGCGGGAGCCGGAGGACGGCACGGTCAAGTACGACCTCAACCAGAAGCTCTACCACTGGTCGGTAGCGGCGGTGATGCTCGTCCTCGTGGTCTCCGGTTGCATCATGCTCGCCAAGATCGACACGCCTCTCTGGCGGCGCGACCCGTCGATCCTCTCGGACGGGAATTGGGGCGTGGTTTATGTCTGCCACGGGGCGGCATCGCTGGCGCTGATCTTCTTCTTTATCCTGCATCTCTATTTCGCGTTCCTCCCGGAGCACCGGCGGCTGCTCGCGGCCATGGTGCTGGGCCGCGAAACCTGGAGGCCGGAACGAACGCCGGAGCGGCAATCATGAGCAGTCCCGAAACCATCCGGACGCATATCGAGCGCGTCGAGGAAGCCTATGAGTTCATGCTCGCCTATGCCGCCCAGGGCCGCGGCGACGAAGGCGCGGGCCCGGACGGAACCCATATCAGGACTTTCCTGAATCAGTTCGACGCGGCGGTCGCCGCGATTGTCGGCGAACTCGACACGGTGCCCGGCGCCGGGGAGGAGGCCGCGGCGTTCCTGGCCGCGCTGAGGGCGGATTCGGAGATCGTGACATCGGTTCTCCGGGCCATGCTCGCGCGCGACCGGATCACCTCCGAGGTGGTGGACAATGCGAACGGGCTGATCTCGGTCCGCTCTTACCTGACCGGGCTGTTCTTTCTCGACAAGGCGTTGCTCCCGTGATCCGCCCCGTCGTCGAACCGTGCAAGGCTGAAGCGTCAGGCGGCCTGTAAGCCGGGTTCTGTCCCCGCCGGGGCGGGGGATGGCCATTCATCTGGGACGCCCGTCGCCGGACGCCTCGCGCGACCTACCCGGGCGACGGCGCGGAAACCCGCCTGGGGCCGGAGCCCCGTGCCGCCCCTACTCGGTCTTGCTCCCGGTGGGGTTTGCCCTGCCGTCTCCGTTGCCGGAGACGCGGTGCGCTCTTACCGCACCCTTTCACCCTTGCCGGCCGGCGAAGCGGACCGGCGGTTTGCTTTCTGTGGCACTTTCCCTGGGGTCGCCCCCGCCGGGCGTTACCCGGCACCGTGTTCCCGTGGAGCCCGGACTTTCCTCCCCCCGCGGAGCGGGAGGCGGCCATCCGGCCGCCTGACACCGGCTAACGTGGGTTCGCGACGGCTCGGCGTCAATCCAGTCCGCGCGCGACATCGTCGATCCGCGACATCGTCTCGCCGTCGAGCTTCCCGTCGCAGCGGGACGGGCGGAAGCGTCTCTGGAAGGCGGCGAGCACGGCGGCAAGTCCTCCCGACTCGTCGCAGAACCCGTAGCCGATACGGGTGAACGCCGCGCGGGCCCGGTCCTCGTCGGGCGATGCGGCGTCCCCGGTTTCACCGGGCCAGTATGCGTGCCCCTTCGCGGCCAACCGCCGCCAGGGGAAAAGCTCGCCCGGGTCCTGCTTGCGGAGCGGCGCCACGTCCGAATGCCCGACCACGCGGACCGGATCGATCCGCCAGCGCTCGCGGATACCGCCGAGCAGCCCTTCCAGCGCAACGAGCTGGGCATCGGGGAACGGGATGTAGCCGAACTCGTGCCCCGGATTGGCGAGCTCGACCCCGATCGACCGGCTGTTGACGTCCGGCTCCCCCGCCCAGGACGAAACGCCGGCGTGCCAGGCGCGGCGATCCTCGTCGACAAGGCGGTAGACCGTGCCCGCCTCGTCGATCGCGTAGTGCGCGCTCACCCCCGAAGCCGGATCGCACAACCGCGCGAGAGCCGCCTCCGCCGTGGGCATGCCGGTGTAGTGAAGAACGACGAGGTCGACCGGCACGCCGGCGGATCTCTTGCCGTGATTGGGCGACGGGCGCTCGATCACGTCCGGGCGGCTGTCGCCGGCAACGCGAAACGCCGCGCGCCGCTGACGGCGCGCGGGCATACCGCGCTTCGATAGGCCTTTGGCGTTGTCTCGATCAGGCGGCGCTGCGGCGCAGTGCCGCGTCGCGCCGGCTCTCGGGCTCGCGATAGGCCATCTTCACGTGGGCGGCGCAGTAGGAAAAGCCTTCCGAGGTCTTCCGACCGCAGAAATGGAAATCCTCCGTGCCGGGCTCGCCGTAGGGCCACTGGCACGTGCGGTACGGGGAGGTCTTGCTCACTCTCATCAGTGAGACGAGTTCGGATCGGTCCGACATTCTGGCGTGTCCTAAGATTGGAACGCGCGATAGATATGGTCGGCTCTTTCCAACGTCAAGATTCGCGACCGGAATACTGGGCAACTGCGTCAATTTGTTGCATGTGGACCGCCGAAACCGGCGTTGCGGGCGGCGATGTCAGTTGAGGCGGCCGCCATTCCCGGCATCGAACAGATGCACGTTCGCGGTATCGAGCGTCACGTGGATGGCGTCGCCGGCGGCGGCCGGCAGGTCCGGATCGACCTTGGCGACCAGGCGGCGCGCGCCTCCGTGCTCGAAGAAGAGGAGCGTCGCGTCGCCGAGCGGCTCGATCAGGCTGACGGTCGCGGCGGTTGCGCCGGGCGTGTCGGCATCGACGACCAGGACGTGCTCCGAACGCACGCCGAGCACCGCGCCGCGCCCGGCGAGGCCGGAATCGACCGACGCGTCGAGCGCGGTCGTCAACCCGGCGCCGCGAAACTCCATCGCACCGTTCGCCTCCTCCACGGTGCCGTCGAGGAAATTCATCGTCGGCACCCCGAAGAAGCTGGCGACGAAATGCGACACGGGGCGCCGGTAGATTTCGAGCGGCCCGCCCACCTGCTCGATGCGTCCGGCATTCATCACCGCGATGCGGTCGGCCATGGTCATCGCCTCGGCCTGGTCGTGGGTGACGTAGACGAACGTGCCGCCGAGCTGTTCGTGCAGATGCTTGAGCTCGGTGCGCATGTCGACCCGCAGCTTGGCGTCGAGGCTGGAGAGCGGTTCGTCCATCAGATAGACGGACGGGTTGGTGACGATGGTGCGCGCGAGCGCGACGCGCTGCGCCTCGCCGCCGGAGCACTGGCCGGGCCGCTTGTCGAGTAGCGGGTCGATATGCATCGCCTCGGCGGCCTCCTGTACGCGGCGGCGGATCTCCTCGGCGTCGACGTTCTTGACCCTGAGGCCGAAGGCGATGTTCTCGAACACCGTCATGTGGGGGAACAGGGCGAGATCCTGGAACACCATGCCGAGCCCGCGCTCGCCGGCCTCGGTGTGGGTGACGATGCGATCGCCGATCACGATATCGCCGCCGGTCGGCTCGACGAGCCCGGAAATCATGTTGAGCGTCGTCGTCTTGCCGCAGCCCGACGGACCGACCAGGATCAGGAACTCGCCGTCGTGGATCTCCAGGTCGATTCCCTTGACGGCGGCGAAGCTGCCGAATTCCTTCACCAGATCCTTGAGCACGATACCCGCCACGCGTCGCTCCTTTCTCGCCCGGCGCCGTCAGCGGCGCATCATGCCGAAGCTGAAACCCTTCACCAGGTGCTTCTGGATCAGGATACCCATGATCACCACGGGGACGGTGATAACCGTGCCGATCGCCGCCTGCGGGCCGTAGAGCCGTCCTTCCGACGCGCTCTGGTACTTGTTCAGCAGCACCGGCAGGGTCGACACGTCGGGATGGGTCAGCGTCAGCGCCAGCAGGAACTCCCCCCAGCTCAGGATGAACACGAACAGGAAAGTGACCACCATGCCGGAGGCAACCAGCGGCAGCACCACCTTGCGCAAGGTATAGATGCGCCCCGCCCCCATCAGCCGGGCGGCGTGTTCGAGGGTGTAAGGCACCTCGTCGATAAAGCTCAGCATCATCCAGATGACGAAGGGGAGCGTCACCGTGGTGTAGAGCGCACTGACCCCGGTGCGCGTGTCGAACAGGCTGATCCGCGTGTCCAGCAGCGTCTCGGTCGCGAAGGGCACCATGATCGCGTAGTACATCAACAACGGGATCGCGATGACGATGGGTGGGATCATGCGGATCATCAGCACCATGTGGCGGAAGGTCGAGCCGCCGACATTGAAGCGCGAGATGGCATAGGCGAGGAAGGTGCCCATGAAGAGCGCGATCAGCGAGGAGATGGTGCAGATCAGCATCGAATCGAGCAGCGAGCCCCAGATGTTGAACGGCTGCTCGGTCGCCTCGCGCGCGACGCCGGCCTGCTGCACGTCGAAGGTGAAGACCTGCTCGTAGTTTTTCAGCGTCGGGTCCTGCGGAAGCCAGTTCGGCGGCCAGGTCACCCACTCGCCGGAATCCTTGAACGACGTCTGGATCATCCAGTAGATCGGGAACATGATGATCGCGCCCCAGCCGATCAGCACGGCGTGGCGGAAGGCCGCCCGACGCCGGCGCAGCCGGCCCGCCGCGGCCCTGCTCGCGGAGTCGACGGGGTTCACGACGCGCGCTCCCGGTCGAGCCGCGTGCGCTCGCGCATCATGAACCAGATGCCGGTGAAGATCAGCGTCGAGAACAGGATCAGCAGCAGCATCGACGCCGCCGCGCCGAAGGCGAACTTGTTGAACTGCCAGACCTGCTCCCACAGGTAATAGGCGACCGTCTGGGTCGAGGTGCCCGGGCCGCCGAAGGTCAGCAGCACCACGGGGTCGAACAGCTTCAACGCCTCCATCGAACGGACCACCACCGCGATCACGATCGCCGGCTTGAGCAACGGCAGCTCCACCCACCAGAAGGTCTGCCAACGCGAGGCGCCCATCACCCGCGCGGCGTTGATCAGCTGCGGCGGGAGCGCCGCGAAGCCGGACAGGAAGATCAGGAAGGTGAGCGAGGTCCACTGCCAGACATCGGCCAGGATGATCGCCCACTGCGCGGCCAGCGGGTCGGACAGCCAGCGGATGCGCGGGTCGATGCCGAGCAGCGTCGTCAGCGGCGACAGCAGCTGGTTCAGCGGCCCGTGGTCGATATAGATCATCGAAAAGTTGTATCCGACCACCACCGGCACGACCATCATCGGGATCAGGAAGACGGTGATGTAGATCCGGCGCCCGCGTACCACCCGGTGCACCAGCATCGCCAGCACGAAGCCGATCGCGAGCTCGAACACCACGGCGAAGCCGGCGAAGTAGAAGGTGCGTCCGAGCGCCGCCCAGAAGCCGGTGTCGGACAGCACCGCCTCGTAGTTCCTGAAGCCCGACAGATAGGCCTGCTCGAACGGCCGGTTGGCGCGCCAGCGCAGGAAGCTGATGTAGATGGTCAGCAGGAACGGGATGATGATGACCAGGATGAACGTGCCCTCGACGAGCACGAACGGGATCCAGCGGAACACCCGCTCCTGCGACAGCCACGCGCCCAGCCGGGCGAGCGGGCCGTTGCGTGCGCGCACCTCTACTCCGCTGAGCGCGGTCATCGTCGACTATGCTTCCTCGGCGGGCGGTTGCCCGGACGACGGATTGCCGCCGTCCGGGCCGCCGCTGGACGAGATACGGACTACAGCTTGTCTATGTAGAGACCTGCCGCGACGCCCTTGCGCCACGCCTCGATCTGCTCCTTGCGGCCGATATCCTCGGTCACGCGGTTCCAGCCCTTTTCGACCCGCTTGGCGGCCTCTTCGGGCTTGATATTGCCGTTCATCACGTCGGCGAGGTTGTTGTCGAGAATCTTCATGTACTCGTAGTGACCCTCGATATAGAGCAGCGACGTGGTGTACTGCGCGTTCTCCAGCGTGGTGTCGAGGAACTCCTGCGAGAACTTCTTGAGGATGCCCGCGTCGCCCTTGTTGGCCTCGCGGAACGGGTCCCAGAAGCCCTTCGGATGGGCGATCGCCCGATTGCCCACCGACGGGCTGGTCAGCCACTGGATGAACAGATAGGCGAGCTCGGGATGGTCGCTATAGGCGTTGACCATGTAGCTCGTGCCGGCGGCTTCCGCGGCGCGCCGCACCGGCTTCCCGCCCGCATTCGTCGCCGGAATGACGCAGGGAAGCTGCTTGCCCTTGACCATGCTCTTCGGGTTGGCGTTGCCGTAGCCGAAGATCGACGGGAACGACATCACCGAATAGGCCTGGCCCGAGCCCCAGAACGGGTAGATCTGCGGCGTGCCCCAGCCCTGGATGTCCTTGGCCATGTACTGGACGATCGAGGAGAACGCCGCGATCGCCTTGGTCCCCTGGGCCGAGTTGATCCGGGGGTTCATGTCCTTGTCGAACAGGAGCCCGCCGAAATAGGCCGGGAAGTGGCGGTGCGAGAAGTTCACCGACCGGTAGCCCATCGCGCCGTAGAGAGGCTTGTCGAACTTGACGCCCCAGCGCGTCTGGCCGGCCTCGGTGTGGAAGAACTTCGCCTGCTCTTCCCAATCCGCCATGTTGGCCGGGCAGCCGAGCTCCTTGCCGGTCGCCTTCTTGAACTCCGCCCGCGCCTTCGGGTTTTGGACGATGTCCTTGCGCAGCACCAGGATGATGTGGTCGCCGTCCAGCACGAAGGAATACTGCTTGCCGTTGTAGAACTGCTGGGCGATGAAGGCCTCCGGTACGCCGGAGAAGTCGGGCTTGTACTTCGCCGCGTACTCGTCGAGCGGCTTGAGCACGCCGGCGCTCGCGGCGTCGGGCTGGGTGTAGGGGAAATCGTTGAACATGTCGAAGGCGCCGGTCTTGGCCACCGCCTCGCCCATCACCTTGCTCGGAATGTCGGTGTAGCCGAGCGGCTCGGCCTTGATCGAGACGCCGGTCAGCCCCTGCCACTCCTTCGCGAAGTCGGGGAAGGAGTTGCGGTAAAGCGAGTTCAGAAGAATGTCGAGCTCGGGATCCTTCAGCCCCTTGGCCTTGACATAGGCCTTGGCGCCGTCGATCGCACGCTGGGCCACCGGCCCGTACTCGGCCGCGGTCGCCGCGCCGGCGGCCAGCAGCAACCCGGCGGCGCACGCGGCGGCGATCGGCGCGCGCAACAGTACACGGTCAATTCGCATGATCGTTTCCCCCTTCGGTTATCGGAACGGGCTTCGGCCCTTGTTCTTGTTCTCCCGATTGTCGGCGTTGCGCACAACCGTTGTCAAAATATATCGCGCGCCCCGATGGGCACGGCGGCTCAGCGCAGGCCGCGCTGCTTCCTGATCGTGTCCCAGGCCGCGTTGATCGCCGCCATCCGCTCTGTCGCGATCTGGACGAAATCCTCCGGCATGCCCTGCGCGGTCAGGCGGTCGGGATGGTTCTCCCGGGTGAGCTTCAGCCACGCCGCGCGCACCGTCTCGTCGTCGGCATCGCGGTCGACGCCCAGCACGGCATAGGGATCGGACTTGCTGTCGCCCTCGTGGTTCGCCCGGATTCGCCGGTAAGTGGTCTCGTCGAAGCCGAAGATTCCGGCGACCCGCTCGAGATAGTCGAGCTCGGCCGGATGGAGCACGCCGTCCGCGTTGGCGATATAGAACAGCGCGTCGAGCAGCTCCTCGAGCACTGCCGGGTTGGCCGCGAACATCGCAGCGACCTGGCGGGCATAGGGCTCGAAGCCGCGCGCGTCCTTGCGCGCCTGGTCGAACACGCGACCGACGTTCTTCATCTCCTCCGGGGGCACGTGGAAGATACGGCGGAAGGCCGCGATCTCGTCCCGCGTCACCTTGCCGTCGGCCTTGGCCATCTTGGCGCAGAGCGCGATCACCGCGATGGTGAAGGCGATCTCGCGGGTGGCGGCCCGTCCGTCCCCGGCACCCTGGGGGGACCGCATCCGGTCGACGGCATGGCCCGCCACCGCGCCGAGCAGCGCGCCGATCGGCCCGCCGAGCGCGAACCCGGCGGCGCCGCCGATGATCTTTCCCCAGATGCCGGCCATTGGGTGCTCCTCCGCGCGGGCAATCTAGCACCCGGCAGGCCGCGGCGGAATCGCATCGACCGGGATGGGATTGCGGGAATACCAATATTTGGTATCGTCGGCGGAAAGGGGCTGTTCGATGCCACGAAACACTTCGGTTTCTCTCGGCGACCACTTCGCCGGGTTCATCGACGAACGGATCGCGTCGGGACGGTACAACTCGGCCAGCGACGTGGTGCGGGCCGGGTTGCGGTTACTCGAAGAGCACGAGGCCAGTGTGGAGGCCCTGCGTGAGGCGCTGATCGAGGGCGAGCGATCGGGCCCCGCCGAACCGTTCGATTTCGACACGTTCATTGCGGGCAAGAAGTCCGGCTGAGGGAAATGTCGGGCGTATCCCCCTCCCCCGTCATGCTCGGCGAAGGCCGAGCATCCACGAGTTTTTCGCTGTGTAAGGGCTACGAAAAAACAAAACGCGGATGGTCGGCCTCCGCCGACCATGACGGGCTACAAGAGAGGTGCCCAATTCGGATTGACCTGCGGGATCGGGGCGCTTCCGCGCCGCGCGGGCCACGGCTATTCTGATCCGCGTATGGAACGGAGCCAGGCCGCTTTGAGCAAGGCCATCGAACCCATCGCCGATCCGGCGGAGCTGCGCCGGCTGTGCCGCGAGGGGGCCTATGCCGGCCCGACCTCGGGCCACGCGGCGGGCTACGTCCAGGCGAATATGGTGATCCTGCCGGCCGCCGAGGCGGAGGATTTCGCCGCCTATTGCGAGCGCAACCCCCGCCCCTGCCCGGTGCTGGAGATACTGGACCGGGGCGATCCGGTGCCGCGCCGGACGGCCCCCGGCGCCGACATCCGCACCGACCTGCCGCGCTACCGCGTATTCCGCAACGGCGAATGCGTCGCCGAGCCGACGGACATAACCGGCCTCTGGCGCGACGACCTGGTGACCTTCCTGCTCGGCTGCTCGTTCATCGCGGAAGAAGCGCTGCAAGGCGCGGGGCTCGAAATTCGCCACATTGCCGAGACCGGCTATGTCTCGATGTACCGGACCGGCCGGCGGACCGTTCCGGTGGGTGCCTTCGCGGGGCCGATGGTGGTCTCGATGCGCCCGTTCACGCCGGACGACGCCGACCGCGCGGAAGAGATCACCGCGCGCTACCCGATGGCGCATGGCGGGCCGGTCCATCGCGGCGATCCGGCGGCGATCGGCATCCGCGACATCGCCGAGCCGGAATACGGCCGGCCGGTAACCGTCGACGACGACCAGATCCCGGTATTCTGGGCCTGCGGGGTGACGCCGCAGGAGGCGATCCTCAACGCCCGGCCCTCGCTCGCGATCACCCACATGCCGGGCTGCATGTTCGTCGGCGACCGCACCGCCGAATCGACCCGGGTCTGACTGGAGAACGCCCATGACCGCGACCCTGACCGCCGACGGCCTCGCCGACCGGCTTCGCGGATTTCTCGGAGAACGGGTCTCGACCTCGGCGGTCGTGCGCGAGGGGCACGGGCGCGACGAATCGCACCACCCGCCCTTCCCGCCCGACATCGTCGTGTTCCCCGAATCGGTCGACGAGACGGTCGCCGTCGTCGGGCTCTGCCGCGAGCACGACACGCCGATGATCCCCTTCGGCGTCGGAACCTCGCTCGAAGGCCATGTCGCCGCGCTTGAGGGCGGGGTGTCGATCGACATGTCGCGGATGAACCGGGTGCTCGAAGTCAACGCCGCCGACCTCGACGTCCGGGTCGAGCCCGGCGTGACCCGCAAGCAGCTGAACGCGCATCTTCGCGACACCGGGCTGTTCTTCCCGATCGACCCGGGCGCGGACGCGACCCTCGGCGGCATGACCGCGACCCGGGCCTCGGGAACCAACGCGGTGCGCTACGGCACGATGCGCGACAACGTGCTGGGGCTCACCGTAGTGCTCGCCGACGGCCGGGTCATCCGGACCGGCACCCGGGCACGGAAATCCTCGGCGGGGTACGACCTCACGCGCCTCTTCGTCGGATCGGAGGGGACGCTCGGCGTGATCGTCGAGGTGACGCTCCGGCTCTCCGGCATTCCGGAGGCGATCTCGGCCGCGGTCTGCGCCTTCCCGAGCGTCGACGACGCCGTCGAGACTTCCATCGCGATCATCCAGTCGGGCGTGCCCGTCGCGCGGATTGAGCTCGCCGACGAGGTGCAGATCACCGCGATCAACCGCTGGTCGAGGACCGAGCTCCCCGAGCGCCCGGTGCTGTTCTTCGAGTTTCACGGAAGCGAGGCCTCGGTCGCCGAGCAGGCGGAGACCGCGCAGGCGATCGCCGCCGACAACGGCGGCACCGGGTTCGAATGGTCGACCCGGCAGGAGGACCGCAACGTCCTATGGCAGGCGCGTCATGACGCGCATTACGCCAATATGGGGCTCCGTCCCGGCCGCCGCGCCTGGCCCACCGATGTCTGCGTGCCGATCTCCAGGCTCGCGGAATGCATCGCCGAAACGCAGCGGGACATCGCCGCCACCGACCTGCTCGCCCCCATCGTGGGCCATGTCGGCGACGGGAATTTCCACATCGATTTCGTGATCGACCCCGACGACGAGGCCGAGCTCGCCGCCGCCACCGGGGTGAACGAACGCCTGATCGGGCGCGCGCTCGCGATGGGCGGCACCTGCACCGGCGAGCACGGCGTCGGTTACGGCAAGAAGAAATACCTCGCCGCCGAGCACGGCGAGGGGGTCTCGGTGATGCGTGCGATCAAGCAGGCGCTCGATCCCGCCAACCTGATGAATCCGGGAAAGATCGTCGATCCGCCTCCGGCGGCCGCGGCGGAGTAAGGCGCGCGATACGGCATCCGCCCTCCCCCGGCCCCTCCCGCAAGCGGGAGGGGAGAAGGCGGGGAGCGCTCGGCGGGCGAGCCTCCCTCTCCCCCGCGGGGAGAGGGTCGGGGTGAGGGGGCTGAAACCGTCCCCTACGAACCGCGCGCCTCGGCGTCCCCCGAGCGCCTGCCCATACCCTTGGTCAAGCTATCTATATAAGCCCCTGTCGAAGGGCGGAACCGGCCCTCAGCTCTGCTTGGGTCCGCCCTCGCGGTCGGTCTTGTCTTCGAGCAGCCTGGCGTCGAGGCGCAGCGCGTCCCGCTCCTTCTGTCGACGGGCGGCTTCCTTGTCCTGCTTGCCGCGCCCATGTCTGGCGCGGTTTTCCGCCGCTTCGTTCTTGCGGGCGAGCCGTGTCCGCTTCTTCCGGTACTGGTTGAGCTGGATCACGTCGCCCATCGGATACCCCTCCACGCCGGGTGAGCCGGGGTTGCAGCGGCCTCACGAACCCTAGCACCCGCCCCGTGGCCGCGCCAACCGCGTAGGGAGAGTCCGGCCCGAAAACCGCTACTCCGCGGCCGACCTCAGCTCGGCGGCCGACATGCGGTGGAGCGCGCGGCGGGCGAGCGCCACCGCCTCGTCGTGGCGGCGGTAGTGCAGCCCGCGTCCGGGATCGCGCGAGATCGCCCGCTGCTGGGCCTCGATCGTCGCCTTGTCCTCCAGGAACGCCTCGGAGACGTCCTTGTAGAACCGCTCTCCCTCCGGCGAGTCGACGGCGCGGTTGCGGTTGGCGACCGACCAGAAATAGTGGCAGGTCGTCTCCGTCTCGGGCGTCGCGTGGTGGAACAGACGGAGCGAGAGCCCGCCCTCGCGGTTTCGGTCCTGCCTGGCGCCGCGTCCGACCGCATGCGCCCCGCCCCATTGCAGCACCGAGGCCGGCGCGACGTACTCGAACTCCGACCAGCGGTCGACCGGCCCCTCGAAGCCGCCGATGGCGACGAAGGACGGCGGCGGCGGCGAAGCCATCATCCAGCGGACGAACCTGGCGCCGTTCGCGGTAGCGGTCGTGTCCATCTCGGCGTCGACATGGGATTGCGGGAACCCGCCGATGGTCGAGCCGTGGACGTAGCCGAGATGAGTGAGGTCCATCAGGTTGTCCATCACGAACATGAAGTTCGCCTCGAAGCGGTAGCGGCCGAACCGGAACGGCCACTCGGCGCCCGCGTCGTGGAACGGGAAGTCGACGATCCGGGACTCGTCCGCCAGCGCGGGATCGCCCATCCAGGCCCAGACGAAGTTCTGCCGTTCGACGGCGGGGAAGGACCGCACGCCGTAGAGGCCGCGATCCTCTTCTTCGCCCGGATTGCCGGTGCACGCGCCGTCCGCGCCGAAGACCATCCCGTGATAGCCGCACTGCAGCCCGGCTTCCACCACGGTACCGAGGCTGAGCGGCGCGGCCCGGTGGCAGCACCTGTCCTCCAGGATGCCGACCCGCCCGGCGGCATCGCGGAACAGCACCGCCTCCTCGCCCAGCAGCGTCCGCGCCAGCGGCTCGTCGCCGACCTCATGCCCCCAGGCCGCGATGTACCACGCATTGCGGACCATCGGCTCGATCGGATTGTCGGACATGGGCGGCCCCGTCATCGTCATTCGCGTTCCCTCAAACCTATCAGCGCGAAGAGGTCCGATCCATCGCGACCGGTCCCTCGATACGCCGCTTCGCGGCTACTCGGGATGAGGGAGAATTCTCGCTACTCCCACGGCAATCCCTCACCCTGAGTAGCGGCGAAGCCGCGTATCGAAGGGGGCTTATATAGATAGTTTGACGAGCGGGAGGTCGACAGACGTTCCGGGAGGCGCCGGGGCATACCCCTTTCGCGCCAGACCGTTCCTCTGTCGTCATGGTCGGCGCAGGCCGACCATCCACGAGTTTTTGCGGCGCCGGAAACAAAAAAACAAATCGTGGATGGTCGGCCTGCGCCGACCATGACGGAGGAGGCGGGACAAGTCCCGCGCCCGCCGGCACCGGGCGCCGGGCCGGTCACCGTCAAGCTATCTTTATAAGCCCCTATCGAAGGGCGGCGGGCCCCCCGCTCCCCCGCAACCGCCCCGCCTGTCACTCCGAAACACGTCCGGGGTGACATCGGGGTGGGCGGTCTCGTGGTCGATTCGACGAAAATTTGTCCTGTTACGATATTTTTAATTGACCCGGGACACGTTTTGAGGTATATTTACCATAGTGGAGAAGTGGGGGCGCCGGAGATTTCGGCGTCCCTTTCCGTTGCCAAGCCTGACTACGCTGGCGGCGTCTTCGCCGTGTCCCACTCGACCCTGAGCTGCTGCACGCCGCGGAAGGTGAGCGTCGGGATGTATTTCCAGTCCTGGCCCTCGACGAGTTGCATGTGGGGAAGGCGGCGGGTCAGCTCTTCCAGGATTATGCGCATCTCGAGCCGGGCGAGCGGCGCGCCCATGCAGAAATGCGCGCCGTTGCCGAAGGCGAGGTGGCGCTTGGCGCCGGAGCGGGCAATGTCGAACGTCCCGCCGTCTGGAAATGTTGCGTCGTCGCGGTTGCCGGAGCCGAGCAACAGCAGGATCTTCGCCCCGGCGGGGACCGGCACGCCGCCGATCTCCGCGTCCCGCGTCGCGATCCGGCGCCAGGCGAAGATCGAGGCGTCGTAGCGGAGGATTTCCTCCACCGCGCCCGGGATCAGGCCGGGGTCGTCGCACAGAAGCTGCCACTGCGCGCGGTCCGACAGCAGCGCCTTCAGCCCGTTGGCCGAGGCCTGGGTGGTGGTCTCGTGGCCGGCGAACTGCATCAGGAACATGACGTTGTAGAGGTAGTTCACCGTGAAGCGCGACGGGTCCTCGCGGTGCAGCCGCACCATGTCGCCGAGATAGTTGTCGCCGGGGTTCTCCAGCGCGGCGTCGACGAGTTCTTTCGTGAACGCCCAGTGCTCGCCCATGTCGCTCATCATCGCGACCTGCTCGGCCTCGCCGGGCTTGCCCCAGTTGACCACCGCCCGGGCCGAGCCGAGGCGTTTGACGAACACCGCGTCGTCGTCCCGCGCGCCGAGGAAGATGAAAATCGCGAGCGCCGGGACCTCGTAGAGCATCCGCGACACCAGCTCGGCCTCGCCGTCGCCGGCGAAGCGGTCGATGTAGCGGGTGACGATGGCCCGGATGCGCGGCTCGATCTCGTTGACTCGCCGGGGGGTGAAGGCATCGCCGAAGATCTTGCGGTGCTTGAGATGCGTCTCCGGGTCCTCGTCGACCAGCGAGGGCTCGATGGCAATGTCGAGGCTGTCGCGCACCTTCGCCGCGGCCGGGCAGAGCGGCGTCACCGGATGGCGGGCGAGCGCGGCGGAAAACGTCTTCGGGTCGCGGAAGACGGCGACGATGTCGTCATGGCGCGCGACCGCCCAGTAGCCGGTCTCGGGGCTGTAGAACACCGGCTCTTCCCCGCGCGCGCGCTCGAAAAACGGGTAGGGGTCGGCGAGATAGGCCTCGGAGAACGGCCGGAAGCCGGCGCCGAGCGCGCTCGCCGGGCACGCTCGCGGAGCGGCGGCGTCGGTGGCTTCCGGCTCCGACTGGAACATGCCGAGCTGCCCGATCGTAGACATTTCCCTGTCCCCTTCCGCGCCGCCGCCATCTTGGCGGATCGCCGCCGCGGCCGCCACCGGGGGCTCGATAGACATTTGCACCGCCGGATCGACCCGCGTCGGCACGATCCGGCATCGACGCGCCGATAAATGCCGAACCCAACCGAAGGAGAAACGACATGCAGACAGCGAATGCCTACAGGAATGACGACACGCCGGATGCGGCCGGCGCCGGCTGCATCGACCCGAAGGCGCTCAAGGACGCCCGCGAGCGCCGGGGCCTGACCCAGTCGCAGCTCGCCGATGAAGTCGGATGCGGCAAGGACACCGTGAGCCGGTGGGAACGGGGCCATTCCCACCGGCTGCAACCGCGTCACCGCGAGTCGCTGTGCGCCGCGCTCGGGGTCCGCTGGCATGCTCTGGCGGGGTCCGGTTCCGGCGGGCCGAACGACATTTCCCGCGACACCTGGGTCGGATCGGCGGCCGGAGAAGACATCCGGACGGCATTCCGTCTTGCGGCCGAACGCTACGACATCGGCGTGCACGACGTGATGAAGACCGCGCCGCTGCTTTTCGTCATCGCCGCCGAGCGGAGCCTGATCGAGCGCAGGCGGCAGCTCGAAGCGGCCCGCGCGGAGGTCGACGGGACCGCGCGGGCGCTGGCGGACAACGCGCCCTGTCTCGGCCGGGCGGTCGAGGAAGCGGTCCGAAAGGAGGAAAAATCGATCGCCGAAAACGACATTTTCGGACGCCTCGTCCGGTCCGAAGGGGATGAGGAAGACGACGAAGGGCCGTTCGCGCGCTTCCTCCGCGGCCTCGCGAGCGACCTTCCGGAGAGCGCGACGCGCGGCTTCCTTCCGGCCCCGGAAAACGCTGTCGGGTCCCCCGCGACCGCGGAGGACGCAAGCCGCGACACCGCGGAAGCCTGGGACGGGAATAGCGTTCTGCGGCGGCTTTTTCCGCATTTCCGCGCGGGCCGGATCGCCATTGGGGAGTATCTCAGGGCGAAACGCGAGCGCGACGAAGCCGGCTTCCGGCAATGGGTGACCGACGCGCTCGCCCGGGCCGAAGAGCAAGCGCGCAACGCCTCGCGCGCCGGCAAGGAATCGGGGGAGTAGGGAATCCATACCGGATCCCGGGCCGGATCGCTTCGGCCCCCCTCACCCCGACCCTCTCCCCGCCGGGGAGAGGGTGCTCGCTCGCCGGGCGCTCCCTGCCGTCTCCCCTCCCGCTTGCGGGAGGGGTTGGGGGAGGGCGGGCGTCCCTCAGGGCAGGCTGTAGCGGGACTCGGCGGTCGGGGGGCCGTCGCACGCTATGCGGCCGGTCTCGACCATGTGCTCCAGATGGGCGAGCGTCGACCTTCCGGCGGCCCAGTGCATGCGCTCCGGCAGATGCGCGTACATGCGCCCGACCATCGCGGGCAGCGTCGCGAGCCCGTCGTCGAGGCAGCGCAGGATCTGGCTCTCGCGCATCCGCCGGTGGCCGAGATAGGCGCGGACGAACGGCGCGGGCCGGTCGATCGGCGGGCCGTGGCCGGGGAGGTAGAGCGCGTCCTTGCGGGCCATGCAGATGTCAAGCGAGCGCAGGTAATCGCCCATATTGCCGTCGGGCGGCGAAACGATGGTGGTGTTCCACCCCATCACATGGTCGCCTGAGAACAATATCCCGCCCTCGGCCAGCGCGAAGCAGTGGTGGTTCGACATGTGGCCCGGCGTGAACACCGGCGTCAGCGTCCAGCCGGGCCCCGCGATGGCGTCTCCGTCGGCGAGGTGGATGTCGGGCTCGAAGTCGTGGTCGGTGGCCTCCAGCGGGGGCTCGCCGTCGCCCGGCGGGGCCGGCAGGGCGCCGACGATGGGGGCCCCGACCGCGCGGGCGAAGGCGCGCGCCGCCGGGGAATGGTCGATATGGGTATGGGTGACGATGACATGGCTGACCGTCTCGCCCGCCACGGCGCGCGTCAGCGCCTCGACATGGTCCGCGTCGTCGGGGCCGGGATCGATCACCGCGACCTCGCCCTCGCCCTCGCCCACCACGTAGGAGTTGGTGCCGTGGAAGGTGAAGGGGCTCGGGTTGTTGCAGACGACGCGCCGGACGCCGGGCGCCACGGTTTCGGCCCGCCCGTATTCGAACGCCATCTGTTTGCGGAACGGAATGTCGGCTTGGGCCATCGGGGGCTTCCGGGGAATGTCTACTGGATGACGATGCTGGGCGCGGGCTTCACCGCCCCGCCGGAAACCTTCGCCCAGACCGCGTCGGCGATCGCCCGGTAGGCGTCGGCGTGCATGCCCTGGGGGTCGGTGGCGACGATCGGCCGGCCGGCGTCGGCGCCCTCGCGGATCGCCATGTCGAGCGGCAGCTCGCCGAGGAAGTCGACCTCCATCGCTTCGGCCGCGCGCCGCGCGCCGCCATGGGTGAAGACGTCCGACCGACCGCCGCAATGGGGGCAGATGAAATAGCTCATGTTCTCGATCACGCCGAGCACCGGTATGTCGACCTTGCGGAACATGTTGAGCCCCTTGCGCGCGTCGATCAGGGCCAGGTCCTGCGGCGTCGACACGATCACCGCGCCGGCCAGCGGCACGCGCTGCGCCATGGTGAGCTGCACGTCGCCGGTGCCGGGCGGCATGTCGACGACGAGAATGTCGAGCTCGCCCCAGGCGACGTCGCGCATCAGCTGCTCCAACGCGCCCATCACCATCGGGCCGCGCCAGATGGTCGGCGAATCGGCCGGGATCAGGAAGCCGATCGACATCGCCTTCAGCCCCCAGGCGAGCATGGGGTCGAGCACCTTGCCGTCGGGCGAGGTCGGGCGGTCGGTAATGCCGAGCATCAGCGGCAGGGACGGCCCGTAGATGTCGGCATCGAGAATGCCGACCGAATGCCCGGCGGCGGACAGCGAAAGCGCGAGATTGACCGCGGTGGTCGACTTGCCCACCCCGCCCTTGCCGGAGGCGACGGCGACGATCCGCTTCACGCTCGGCATGAGCGGCTGCTGGGGCGCCTGCCGCTCGGCGGGACGCGGGGCCTCGGGCGGCGGCGCCTGTTCGCTGTGCGCGGTGAGCACGGCGGTCACCGACAGGACGCCCGGCACGGCGGCGACGGCGCGTTCGGCCTCCTTCCTGAGCGGCTCCAGGGCGGGCCCGCGCTCGGGCGCCACCTCGATCGAGAAGCCGACATTGCCCTGCTTGAGAACCAGGCCCGAGATCATCCCGAGCGACACGATATCCTCGCCCCGGCCGGGGTCGCGGACCGATTTCAGCGCCTCGAGGATGGCGGTCTCGTTCAACTGCGGCATTGTCTATTGTCCGATTTGCAACATATATGCGGGAGTCCGGTCGCGGCGGCTGCGCGGACGCGCCGCCTGCCCTATCATAGCGGGAGCGGGCGTCCGGGACATCCTGTAGGGTGCGGGGCGCCCGGAGCCGTGTCCGGCGCGCAACAAGACGGTGATCCGATATGCCATGGAAACAGCAGGGTGGTGGGGGCGGCAGCCCCTTCGGCGGAGGTCAGGGCCCGTGGGGCCGTCCCGGCGGCGGCGGAGGCGGCGGGGGCGGAGGACGCGGGCCGGGCGGTCCGCCGCCCGACTTCGAGGACATGCTGCGGCGCGGCCAGGACCGGTTCCGGCGCCTGGTGCCGGGCGGCCTGCGCGGCGGGCGCGGCCTGATCCTGCTGGTCGTGGGCGCGATCGCCCTGTGGCTGCTGAGCGGGTTCTACCGGGTGCAGCCGGACGAGCAGGGCGTGGTCCTGCGCTTCGGCGAATGGACCCGGACCACCCCGCCGGGGCTGAACTACCACCTGCCGGGGCCGATCGAATCGGTACTGACGCCCAAGGTCACGAGGGTCAACCGGATCGAGGTCGGCTTGCGCAGCGTCGGAGAAACCACCCGCGGCGTGCCGGTGCGCGACATCCAGGAAGAGAGCCTGATGCTGACCGGCGACGAGAACATCGTCGACATCGACTTCACCGTGTTCTGGGTGATCAAGGAGGCCGGCAAGTTCCTGTTCAACATCCGTAACCCGGAAGCGACGGTGAAGCTGACCGCCGAGAGCGCGATGCGCGAGGTGATCGGCCAGACGCCGATCCAGTCGGCCCTCACCGAAGGCCGGAACGAGATCGAACAAGGCACCCGGACCCGGGTGCAGGAGCTGCTCGACAGCTACGGCGCGGGCATCGAGGTGCGCCGCGTGCAGCTCCTCAAGGTCGACCCGCCGGGCCCGGTCATCGACGCCTTCGTCGACGTCCAGCGCGCGCGCGCCGATCTGGAGCGGCTCAGGAACGAGGCCGAGGCTTACCGCAACGACATCCTGCCGAGGGCGCGCGGCGAGGCTGAGAAGATGATCCAGGACGCCAGCGCCTATCGCGAGGAGATCACCAACCGGGCGAAGGGCGAGGCCGAGCGCTTCATCAAGGTTCTGGAGTCGTATCAGGCATCCAAGGCGGTGACGACGCAGCGGATCTATCTGGAGACGATCGAGGAGGTGTTCCGCGGCATGAACAAGATCATCATCGACTCCTCGGCCCAGGGCGGTCCGGGGGTGGTGCCCTATCTGCCGCTGCCCGAGATCCAGAGACGCTCGCAACAGCAATCCACCCAGGAGGAGGCGACGCAATGAACCGCACCCGCCTTACGATCCTCGGGATCGCGATCATCGTGCTCGGCATCGTCCTGTTCAGCTCGCTGTTCACCGTCCACCAGACCCGCCAGGTGCTGGTGCTCCAGTTCGGCGAGCCGAAGCGCGTGATCCAGGACCCCGGACTGCAGTTCAAATGGCCGTTCATCCAGAACATCGTCGAGTACGAACGCCGGGTTCTCGAATTCGACCCGCCGGCCGAACAGGTGATCCTGTCGGACCAGAAGCGGCTGGTGGCGGACGCCTATGTCCGCTACCGGATCGCCGACCCGCTCAAGTTCTTCCAGACCGTCCTGTCAGAGTCGGTGGCGCGGTCGCGGCTCTCGTCGGTGGTCAATTCGAGCCTGAGGCGGGCGCTCGGCAACGTGACGCTGCTGGCGGTGCTTTCGGACGAGCGCGAGCAGATCATGTCCAATATCCAGAACGACGTGAATGTCGCCGCCCAGCGGCTCGGGCTGGAGATCGTCGACGTCAGGCTCAGGCGCGCCGACCTGCCGCCGGAAGCGGCTCAGGCGATCTACGCCCGGATGCGCTCCGAACGCGAGCGCGAGGCCCGCGAGGCCCGCGCGCAGGGCTTCGAGAAGGCACAGCAGATCCGCGCCGCCGCCGACCGCGAACGCACGGTGCTGATCGCCGAGGCGCAACGCACCTCGGAGATCACCCGCGGCGAAGGCGACCAGGAAGCGACGCTGATCTGGGCCGACGGGTTCGGCCGGGACCCCGAATTCTTCCGGTTCTACCGGTCGATGCAGGCCTACCGCGAGGCGCTCAAGGCCGACGACACGACGATGATCCTGTCGCCGGACAGCGATTTCTTCCGGTTCTTCGGCAATATCAGCGAGCGCAGGGATCTGGAAGAATAGGCGGGCGATGCTGGGCGCCGACCTGCTGGCCGCGATCGCGGTGGCGCTGGCGATCGAGGGCGCGCTCTACGCCCTGTTTCCCGACGCGATGAAGCGGTTCATCCTGCGCGTCGCGGACCAACCGGCGAACGCGTTGCGCACCGCAGGTCTGGTCGCGACGGTTGTCGGCGTCGGGCTCGCTTGGCTGGTGCGGGGCTGAGGTCCCGCCGGGCGACCGAATGAGGAGACATTCCGTGACCGCGAACGACAACGCACACCGGCGCCGGGAAGGGCGCAGGACGGTGCGGCGCATCCTTCCGCTCACCCTCGTTTTGATTCTCGCGGGGACGCCGCCGGCGCTCGCCAAGGCGCCGCCGGCGAGCTTCGCCGACCTTGCCGCGAGGCTGCTTCCCTCGGTCGTCAACATCTCCACCACCCAGACGGCGCGGCCGGACAGCGGTCCCCGCCCGGAAATGCCCCGCCTGCCGCCCGGGTCGCCTTTCGAGCGTTTCTTCCGCGACTTCTTCGACCGCCAGCAGCAGAACCCCATGCCGCGGCAGGGGGTGACCTCGCTGGGCTCCGGTTTCGTCATCGACGCTTCGGGGGTGATCGTCACCAACAACCACGTCATCGCGGAGGCGGACAAGATCGCCGTCATCCTGTCCGACAAGACCCGGCTGGAAGCGAAGGTGATCGGGCGCGACGCGAAGACCGATATCGCGCTGCTTCGGATCGATCCCGGAGACAAGAAGCTGAAGGCGCTCAAGCTGGGCGATTCGGACGGCACGCGGGTGGGGGACTGGGTGCTCGCGATCGGCAACCCGTTCGGGCTCGGCGGCACGGTCACCGCGGGCATCGTGTCGGCCCGCCAGCGCGACATCAATGCCGGCCCCTATGACGACTTCATCCAGACCGACGCGTCGATCAACCGCGGGAATTCGGGCGGTCCGATGTTCAACCTCGCGGGCGAGGTCATCGGCATCAACACCGCGATCTTCTCGCCGACCGGCGGCAGCGTGGGAATCGGCTTCGCGATCCCGTCGAACCTCGCCGGGCCGATCGTCGACCAATTGCTGAAATACGGCCGCGCGCGGCGCGGCTATCTGGGCGTGCGGATCCAGACCGTCACCGACGAAATCGCGCAAGGCCTCGACCTGCCCTCCGCGTCGGGCGCCCTGGTGACGAGCCTCTCCGACGGCGGTCCCGCGGCCAGGGCGAAGATCGAGGTGGGCGACGTCATCCTGACCTTCGACGGCAAGCCGATCTCCGAGATGCGGAGCCTGCCCCGGATCGTCGCCGAGACCGCGGTCGGGCGCGAGGTCGACGTCGTCGTCTGGCGAAAGGGCAGCAAGGAGTCCCTGAAGGTCACGCTCGGCGAGTTTCCCGAGGATGAGCCGAAATTCGCTTCTCGGACCCCGACCCAGCAGCCCAAAGACGCGACGGTCGAGTCGCTGGGGCTCGCCCTCGCCGCCATCACGCCGGATCTCCGCAAGCGTTTCAACCTGGCGGACGACGCGGAAGGCGTCGTCGTCACGAACGTCAAGCCGGACAGCCCGGCGGCGGAGAAGCAGATCCGCCCGGGCGACATCATCCGCAAGATCGGGCCCGGGCAATCGGACATCACCGAGCCCTCCCAGGTGGGAGAGGCCGTGGAGAGCGCCAGGAAGGCGAAACGGGAAACGCTGCTGGTCCTTGTCGAGCGGGAGCGCGGCCAGCACTTCATCGCGCTCAAACTCGCCAAGGGCTGAGCGTCGCGGAAGCGCGGCCGCTGCGCATCCCACGAGGCCGCGCCGGATCGCGGGCGGCGTCAAGATTGACCGGAAGCGGGGCGGTTTGCCATACAGGCGCCTGACCCGCGCGCCGGCAACGCGGAAGGATGGGGATGCATCCGCTGATCGAGAAACGCCGTGCCGAGATTCTGGCGCTCGCCGAACGGCACGGCGTCCGCGACGTGCGGGTGTTCGGTTCCATGGCCCGGGGCGACGCCAACGCGGCGAGCGATATCGATCTGCTGGTTTCGCTGCCGCCCGGCAAGACGGGACTGGCGCTCGGCGCTCTCCTGGCGGATGTGGAACACCTGCTTGGCCGCCGGGTCGACATCGTGACGGAGGGCGCCCTCCACCCCGGCATCCGGGACCGCGTATTGAAGGAGGCGCGGCCGCTGTGACGCCGGACGCCAAGTCCGATCGGCTCCTTTTGGAGCACATCCGGCAGTGTATCGGGCGAATCCGGGAATACACCGGGGAACGGCGGGCGACCTTCCACGGTTCGCAACTGGTGCAGGATGCAGTCATACGGAACCTGCAAACGCTCGCGGAGTCGACGCAACGGCTGAGCGGGGCCGTCAAGGCGACCGAGCCGGGCGTCCCTTGGCGCGCGATCTCCGGTTTCCGCAACGTTCTGACTCACAACTATCTCGGGATCGATCCGGCGGTCGTCTGGAGCGTGGTCGAGAAAGACCTGCCGCCCCTGGAGGCCGCGATCGGGCGGATGCTACGGACGATCGACGCTCCCGAAGACCGTTCCTGAGCGGATGACGGAATCGAGGTTCGACCGGGGTACAGGTGTTTCGACCGGGAAAGACCCGCCGGGCCGCGCCACCGCGCCACCGCGCCGACCGCCTCCACCGCCATGGCCGCCGCGGCGCCGCTGATCGTCATCGGGGGGCCGACCGCGAGCGGGAAATCGGCCCTGGCGGCGGCGCTGGCCGAGCGCGCCGGCGGCGTCGTGATCAATGCCGATTCGATGCAGACCTACCGCGCGCTCTCGATCCTCACCGCGCGGCCCGACGCCGAGACGCTCGCGCGGGCGCCGCATGTCCTGTTCGGTGTCGCCGAGCCCGACGACATCTGGTCGGCGGGCCGCTGGCGCCGGCGCGCGGCGGACGAGATCGAGGCCGCCCATGGAAGGGGATCGCTGCCGATCGCGGTTGGCGGAACGGGGCTTTACCTCCAGGCGCTGACCGACGGCATCGCCGAGGTGCCGTCAATCGACCCGGCGATCCGCGCCCGCCTGCGCGGCCTGCTCGCCGAACGCGGCGGCATGGCGATGCACCGCATGCTTTCCGAACGCGACCCGGAAGGCGCTGCGGCGATCCGGCCGAGCGATCCGCAGCGCATCCTGCGCGCGCTCGAAGTGGTCGAGACGACGGGCGTGCCGCTCCACGCCTGGCACGCGCGCCAGACTTCGCCGCCGGAGGAAAGCTGGGCGGCGCTGCGGATTCTGCTGATGCCGGACCGCGATACCGTCTACACCGCCTGCGACGCCCGGTTCGACGGGATGATGGCGAACGGCGCGCTGGAGGAGGCGCGGGAGGTGGGGTCGATGGGGCTCGATCCCGGATTGCCGATGATGAAGGCCGTCGGCCTCGTCCCCCTGCTCGCCCATTGCCGGGGAGAGCTCGACCTGGATGACGCCGTCGCCGCGGCCAAGCGCGACACACGGCGCTACGCGCGCCGCCAGATGACCTGGTTTCGTAACCGGATGCAGCCGGACCGCGTTATCGAAGCGCAATATTCGGAAAGTATGTTCGCCGAAATCTTTTCATTTGTTAGCGATTTTCGGTTGACCCTGTCCGAATGACTCATTAGTTTTGCGCACCCTCATCGAGGGACCGACGCCCTGCCCGGCGGCTGTTTCCGGGCTCGGGCGGCAAGCATTCCGCCGGCCTCGACAGGCCGGTTTCGTTTTGCCCACGCGCCGGGCGACGGGTCGATGCAGGACCCGGGCGGCGAACCGCGAAGGAGTAGCGTGATGGCCAGCCAGGAGATGACCGGCTCCGAGATCGTCCTCAAGGCTCTGATCGACCAGGGCGTGGACACGGTATTCGGCTATCCCGGGGGAGCGGTGCTGCCGATCTACGACGCGATTTTCGCGCAGAACGCGCTTCGCCATGTCCTGGTCCGCCAGGAGGGAGGCGCGGTGCACATGGCGGAGGGCTATGCGCGGTCGACCGGCAAGGTCGGCGTCGTTCTGGTCACGTCGGGGCCGGGGGCGACCAACGCCGTCACCGGGCTGACCGACGCGCTGATGGACAGCGTTCCGGTGGTCTGCCTGACCGGCCAGGTGCCGACCCACCTGATCGGCAACGACGCCTTCCAGGAGGCCGACACCACCGGTATCACGCGGCCGTGCACCAAGCACAACTACCTGGTCAAGGAGATGGACGACCTGCCGCGGGTCATGCACGAGGCGTTTCACGTCGCCCGCAGCGGCCGGCCCGGTCCGGTGGTCATCGACCTGCCCAAGGACATCCTGATGGGCAAGGGCGGCTATGCGGGGCCGGAGAACTTCGTCCACCGTTCCTACCAGCCGGGGACGAAGGCGGATCCGGGCGCGGTCGCCGAGGCGGTGGAACTCATGGCCAACGCCAGGCGGCCGCTGTTCTATGTCGGCGGCGGCGTGATCAATGCGGGGCCGGAGGCCTCGAAGCGGCTGGCCCGGCTGGTCCGGCTGACCGGCTACCCGGCGACCGTGACGCTGATGGGGCTCGGCGCCTTCCCCGCCTCCGACCCGCAATGCCTCGGCATGCTCGGGATGCACGGCCTGTACGAGGCCAATCTCGCGATGCACGGCTGCGACGTGATGATCAATGTCGGCGCCCGGTTCGACGACCGGGTGACCGGGCGGCTCGCCGACTTTTCTCCCGGCTCGAAGAAGATTCACATCGATATCGACCCGTCCTCGGTCAACAAGAACGTGCCCATCGACGTGCCGCTGATCGGCGACGCGGGCGAGGTGCTGGGACAATTGCTGCGCGGGTGGAAGGCGCGCAATTCCCGGCCGCAAGGGGCCGCGCTGGAGAAGTGGTGGAAGCAGATCGAGTCGTGGCGCGCGCGGGACTGCCTCAAATTCGCCGACTCGGATTCGGCGATCAAGCCGCAGCGCGCGATCAAGCGTCTCTACGAGAAAACCCTCGGGAGCGACGTCTACATCACCACTGAGGTCGGCCAGCACCAGATGTGGGCGGCGCAGTATTTCAAGTTCGAGGAGCCCAACCGGTGGATGACCTCGGGCGGGCTCGGCACCATGGGCTACGGCCTGCCGGCGGCGATCGGGGTGCAGGTGGCGCATCCGGAAGCGCTGGTGATCGACATCGCGGGCGAAGCCTCGTTCCTGATGAACATCCAGGAATTGTCGACCGCGGTGCAGTACCAGCTCCCGGTCAAGGCCTTCATCATCAACAACCAGTGGATGGGGATGGTGCGCCAGTGGCAGGAGCTGCTGCATGGCGGGCGCTATTCGGAAAGCTACACCGCCGCGCTGCCCGACTTCGTCAAGCTCGCCGAGGCGTGCCAGTGGACCGGGCTGAGGGCGACGCACCCGGACGAGCTCGACGACGTGATCGACGCGATGATCGCGACCGACGGTCCGGTGATCGCCGACATCGTGGTCGAGAAGGAAGAGAACTGCTTCCCGATGATCCCGTCCGGCGCGGCGCATAACGAGATGCTGCTGGGCCCGGAGGAAAAGGCCGAGGCGCCGGTCTCGGAAGAAGGCATGGTCCTGGTGTGATGGACGGGGTTTGGCGGTGAGCGACACCGAACGGCATACGATCTCGGTCCTGGTCGACAACGAGGCGGGCGTTCTCGCCCGCGTGATCGGCCTTTTTTCGGGGCGCGGCTACAATATCGAGAGCCTGACCGTGGCCGAGGTGGACGCCGCGAACGCGCTGTCGCGGATCACCGTGGTGACCACCGGAACGCCGATGATCATCGAGCAGATCAAGGCCCAGCTGGACCGGCTGGTGCCGGTCCACAAGGTGGTGGACCTGACCAACGAGGGACCCTATGTCGAGCGCGAGCTGGCGCTGGTGAAGGTCAAGGCGAGCGGCAACCGGCGGGTGGAATCGCTCCGCATCGCCGACATTTTCAGGGCGCGCGCGATCGACAGCACGGGCGGGTCGTTCGTCTTCGAGATTTCCGGATCGACCGAGAAGCTCGACGCTTTCATCGGCCTGATGGAGCCGCTCGGCCTGGTCGACGTATCGCGCACCGGGGTCGCCGCGATCGCGCGCGGAATGTCGGCGATTTAGGGCAATATGCCTTACGGTGCGCCGCCCTTCGATACGCGGCTGCGCCGCTACTCAGGGTGAGGGAGCCGGACGTTAGTCCCTCATCCCGAGTAGGCGCGCCAGCGCCGTATCGAGGGACGCGCTATAGATCCTCCCGGAGCCGGCCGATCTGGTGCATGCGCTCGTGCAGCACGGTGACGATGCCGATGTCTCCGTTGCCCAGCCGTTTCCAGTAGACGAAATGCCTCTCGTACCGGAAGACGTAGCCGTCAACCTCGAACTGGGCCGGAATCGGACGCGAGACTACCTCTCCCGTTGCGATCCCCTCGAAGGCCTCGAACAGGCCGGTGACGTACGCATCCGCCCGCGCTTCTCCCCAACGCTCCAGCGAGTACCGGTAGATCTCGTCAATACGGAGAGCGGCCGCTTCCTGTACGCGGACCGACGTCATGGGTCGGCGCGCGTCGCGTTCCTCGCAATGACGTCCGATGCCGATAGCGGACGATACGAGGCGTCCGGCGCAGCGAAGGCGCGTTCCAGCTCGGCCTTCAGGCGCTCGAACGCCTCGGTCTCCGAACGCTCCTTGTCGCGACGGATCAGATCGCGAATGTACTCGCTGACGTTTTCGTAGGAGCCGTTCTCGCCGACATTGGCCGACACGAAATCGCTGAGCGCGCCGCTGAGGCGAACCGTCATCGTCGTGGTGCGGCGCATCGGCCGGTCTCCCGCAAACAATGCGTACAATATAAACAATATCGAATACAGCAGGCAAGCAGCGGAGCGGCGGCGCTCCGGTTGACCGAAGGCTTGCGGCGCTGGTACAGGTGGCGGAGAAAACGAGCGCCACGGGGGGATGCGAAGCGTCCCTGAGCTGCCAAGTTTGCACGAAAGGAAAACCGGATGCGGGTCTTTTACGACAGGGATGCCGACGTCAACCTGATCAAGGGGAAGAAGGTCGGCATCGTCGGCTATGGCAGCCAGGGCCATGCGCACGCCAATAACCTGAAGGATTCGGGCGTGGCCGACGTCGCGGTGGCGCTCAGGCCGGGCTCGGCCTCGATCCGCAAGGCCGAGGATGCGGGTCTCAATGTGATGAAGACGTCGGAGGCGGCGGCGTGGGCCGACGTCCTGATGGTGCTGACGCCGGACGAGTTGCAATCCGAACTCTACGGGGGCGAGATCCACGACCACCTGCGGGAAGGCGCGGCGCTTGCCTTCGCGCACGGGCTTGCGATCCATTTCCGGCTGATCGAACCCCGCCCCGACCTCGACGTGTTCATGGTGGCGCCCAAGGGCCCCGGCCATACGGTGCGCTCGGAATATGTCGACGGCGGCGGCGTGCCCTGCCTGCTCGCGGTGCACCAGGACGCGTCGGGCAATGCGACCGAGATCGGCCTCTCCTACGCATCCGCCATCGGCGGCGGCCGGGCCGGCATTCTCGAGACCAGCTTCAAGGAGGAATGCGAAACCGACCTGTTCGGCGAGCAGTCGGTGCTGTGCGGCGGGCTGACGGCGCTGATTACCGCCGGATACGAAACCCTGGTGGAGGCCGGTTACGCGCCCGAAATGGCCTATTTCGAGTGTCTGCACGAGGTCAAGCTGATCGTCGACCTGATCTACGAGGGCGGCATCGCCAACATGCGCTATTCGATCTCCAACACCGCGGAATACGGCGACCTGACCCGCGGCCCGGTGCTGATCGACGAGACCGTCAAGGCACGGATGAAGACCATCCTCGACGACATCCAGTCGGGCCGCTTCGCGCGCGAATGGGTGCTGGAGAACCATTCCGGCCAGACCAGCTTCAAGGCGCTCCGCCGGCAGGGCGCGGAGCACCACATCGAACAGGTCGGCGCGCAGCTCCGCGGTATGATGCCGTGGCTCCAGGAACGCGCTTTGGTCGACCGTACGAAGAACTGAAATCCGGTGGCGCGCAGCGACATGCCGCGACATATGGATTGAGTAGTTGAGAAAGTCGGCGTAAAGGTGGATTATTAAAGGCTCACGAGACCGCCGGGGCACGCGAATCGGTGTCCGCGGCGGGAGCCGTGCGAAGAGGATAGTGGCGCGACGATGCAGCCGGCAATCGGATCGAACCGGAAGATCGCCAGGGCGGCGTCCCTGCGGGGGCCGCGGCACGGCCTCGCGCGCGTCCACGCCCGCGTCGCGTCGACGGCCGGCGAGGTTGGGCGACTTAGCAGCCCCTGAACGGCGATCGCCGCGAACGGCACGCCGGGCAGGGGACTTCATAGCCAAGTCCGAGAACCGCGTCACAGGAGCTGCGGGATGAGCCTGAATTCCGAACCCAACCGCGTCATAATCTTCGACACAACGCTGCGCGACGGCGAGCAGTCGCCGGGCGCCTCGATGAACCTCGACGAGAAGCTGCGCATCTCCGAGTTCCTCGCCGAGCTCGGCGTCGACGTGATCGAAGCCGGCTTCCCGATCGCCTCGAACGGCGATTTCGAGGCGGTGCAGGAAGTCTCGAAACTGGTCAAGGGGCCGATCATCTGCGGCCTCGCCCGCTCCGGCCGGCCCGATATCGAACGCGCGGCGGAAGCGCTGAAGCCGGCCGAGCGGCGGCGCATCCACACCTTCATCGCGACCAGCCCGCTGCACATGAAGTTCAAGCTCCAGATGGAGCCCGAAGACGTTTACGCGGCGGTCATCGACAGCGTGACCCACGCACGCCGGTTCACCGACGACGTGGACTGGTCGCCCGAGGACGGCTCGCGCACGGAAGCCGACTTCCTGTGCCGCTGCGTCGAGGCGGCGATCCGGGCGGGCGCCACCTGCATCAACCTGCCGGACACGGTGGGCTACGCGCTGCCCGAGGAGTTCGGCGGCCTCATCCGGATGCTGCGCGAACGCGTACCGAACAGCGACAAGGCGATCTTCTCCGCCCATTGCCACAACGATCTCGGGCTTGCCGTCGCCAACTCGCTGGCCGCGGTCGAGGCGGGCGCCCGCCAGGTCGAGTGCACCGTCAACGGGCTCGGCGAGCGCGCCGGCAACGCGGCGCTGGAAGAGATCGTCATGGCGCTCAGGACGCGCCACGACCGGATGCCCTACTCCACCGGCATCGACACCGCCGTGATCACCCGGATTTCCAAGTTGGTCTCGACCATCACCGGCTTCACGGTCCAGCCCAACAAGGCGATCGTCGGCGCCAACGCTTTCGCGCACGAGGCCGGCATTCACCAGGACGGAGTGCTCAAGCACGCCGGGACCTACGAGATCATGACGCCCGAATCGGTCGGTCTGGCGCGCTCGACCCTGGTCATGGGCAAGCACTCGGGACGCCACGCCTTCCGCGAGAAGATCAGGGAGCTCGGCTACAATCTCGGCGAGAACGCGATACAGGACGCGTTCCGGCGCTTCAAGGATCTCGCCGACAAGAAGAAGGACATCTTCGACGAGGATATCGAGGCCCTGGTCGACGACGCGGTGATCCGGCGCAACGACAGGATCCGCTTCGTATCGCTCCAGGTGATCTGCGGCTCGGTCGGACCCCAGACCGCGACGCTCGAACTCGACATCGACGGCGACCGCAGCGGGACCGAGGCGACGGGCGACGGCCCGGTCGATGCGACATTCAACGCGATCAAGGGGCTGTTCCCCCATACCGCCCAGCTGAAGCTCTACCAGGTGCATGCGGTGACGGAGGGCACCGACGCGCAGGCGGAGGTCACCGTCAGGCTGGAGGAGGACGGAAAGACGGTAAACGGCCAGGGAGCCGACACGGACACGCTCGTCGCGTCGGCACGCGCCTATGTCAATGCGCTGAACAAGCTGCTGGTCAAGCGGGAAAAGACCGCGCCCCAGGCACTTATCGCCTGATGGAACGGCGCGCGATCGCGGCGGGCGGCGGCGCTCAACGAGGTATCGAATAGAGGACCATGTTTTCCAAGATACTCGGACTTCTATCCGCCGACATGGCGATCGATCTCGGTACCGCGAACACGCTGGTCTACGTGAAGTCGCGCGGAATCGTCCTGGACGAGCCGTCCGTGGTCGCGATCGCCACCGCAAGAGGACGCAGGCAGGTCCTCGCGGTGGGCGACGAGGCCAAGATGATGCTCGGCCGCACCCCGGGCGGGATCGACGCGATCCGGCCGCTGCGCGACGGCGTGATCGCGGATTTCGAGATCGCCGAGGAGATGATCAAGCACTTCATCCGCAAGGTGCACAACAGGCGGCGCTTCGCGAGCCCCCAGGTGATCATCTGCGTGCCTTCGGGCTCAACCGCCGTGGAGCGCCGCGCGATCCAGGAATCCGCGGAAAGCGCCGGCGCCCGCCGCGTCTACCTGATCCCGGAACCGATGGCAGCGGCGATCGGCGCCGGCCTTCCCGTCACCGAGCCGACCGGCTCGATGGTGGTCGATATCGGCGGCGGCACGACCGAGGTCGCGGTCCTCTCGCTCGGCGGGATCGTCTATTCGCGTTCGGTCCGGGTCGGCGGCGACAAGATGGACGAGGCGATCATCAACTATATCCGCCGCAACCATAACCTGCTGATCGGCGAGGGCAGCGCCGAGCGCATGAAGAAGCAGATCGGCTCGGCCTGCGTGCCGGTCAACGGCGACGGCGACCTGATGGAGATCAAGGGCCGCGACCTGATGAACGGCGTGCCCAAGGAAATCGTGATCTCGGAGCGGCAGATCGCGGAAAGCCTGGCGGAGCCGGTGAACGCCATCATCGAGACCGTCAAGGTGGTGCTCGAACACACCGCTCCCGAACTTGCCGCCGACATCGTCGACAAGGGCATCGTGCTGACCGGCGGCGGCTCTCTGCTCGGCAATATCGAGGAATTGCTCGGCGCCGCGACGGGCCTTCCGGTCACCATCGCGGAGGAACCGCTGTCCTGCGTCGTGCTCGGAACCGGGCGCTGTCTTGAGGAAATGAAGGCGCTGAGGAACGTTCTCACCGCAAAGTATTGAGGCGAATCCGGAAACCCCTGTATTGATTGAAAGACGGGGAAGCGCACCGCTCGAACTCGGGAGCCGAACAGCATAAGGGAGCTTCGCGTCGGTGAAGTACCGGCCGGGATCCATCGTCCGCCTGGCGGTCCCCTCCGGATCGTTCAGCCAGCGTGTCGTGCTCGCCACGCTGATCATGGCGGCGTTCGGCATCACGCTGCTGGGCAAGGCGGAGACGGCTCTTTACGAGAGGCTGCGCGCGGGCGTGGTCGACTTCGTCGCCCCCATCATGAACGTCATGGCGCGTCCGGCGGCTACGGTGGCGGACGCCATCGAAGGCATCAACGAGCTGGGCCGGCTGCGCGAGGAAAACGCGAAGCTCCGCGCCCAGAACGAGCGGCTGCTTCGCTGGCAGGCGGCCGGGCTGAAGCTCACGGGGGAAAACGACCGCCTGCGCGGACTGCTCCGCTTCGTGCCCGAGACCGGGATCGATTTCGTCACCGCCCGCGTGGTCGGCGATTCCGGGGGCGTGTTCGTGCGTTCGATCGTCGTGGTGGCCGGCGCGCGGGACGGAGTCGCCAAGGGTCAGGCCGCGATGACCGGGGACGGGCTGGCCGGACGCGTGGTTTCGGTCGGTTCCCGGTCCGCCCGCATCCTCTTGGTCACCGATCTCAACTCGCGGATCCCGGTCATCTTCGCGGAGTCGCGCGAGCGCGCGATCCTCGCCGGCGACAACACCGCCGCGCTCAAGATCTCGTTCCTGCGCCACGGCGCGCGGGTCAATACAGGCGACCGGATCGTGACGTCGGGACATGGCGGGGTACTCCCGCCGGGGCTGCCCATCGGGATCGTATCCAGCGTCGCGGGCGAAGAAATCCACGTCCGGCCCTTCGCGTCGCTCGACCGGCTCGAATTCGTCCGCGTAATCGTCTATCCCGACACGGTCTTGGGCTCGCTCGAGGGATCCGCCCGCGGCGGGACCGGGCGGTGAGCGGACTGCGCAGGCGGCTCGACGGGCTCGCGACCGACCTCACGCCGTTCATCGTCTCGCTGGTGTTGATCATGTTCTCGGCGATGCCGATCAACGTGTCGTCGATCGGGTCGGTCGCCCCCAATCTCGGCCTGATCGCGGTGTTCTACTGGACGATTTACCGGCCCGATCTCATGCCAGCCATCGCCGTCCTGCCGCTCGGCCTCTGGCAGGACCTGATGAACGCGGGACCGATCGGGCTGAACGCGCTGACGCTGCTGATCGTCTACGGCGCGATCGTCTTCCAGCGCGTCTTCTTCCGCGGCAAGTCCTTCCTCGTCGTCTGGTGGGCTTTCGGTCTGACGGCGGCATTCGCCGCGGTCGTGTTCTGGCTCGCGGTCATGGCCTGGCACCTGCGATACGTCGATCCGGGGCCGCTGACGTTACAGTTCGGGCTGACTCTCGCGGTCTTCCCGTTTCTCTACTGGGTGCTGTTGCGGATACACCGTTCCCTCACCCGCCGCGCATAGCCCGGAGGGCGGGAACCCCGACGCGACGCAAGCCGTGACCGCGGCGGGACTTCCGCGCTAGGATCGGCCGATGTACCGGGACAACGAACGGCAAAGGCTCTTCACCCGCCGGGCGGCGGTTCTCGGCGGCGTTCAGCTCGCCGGCGCCGCGTTGCTGGCGGGCCGGATGTATCAGATCCAGGTGGTCGAATCCGACCGCTACAAGATGCTGGCGGAAGACAACCGGATCAACATGCGCCTGGTCGCGCCGGCGCGGGGCCGCATCCTCGACCGGTTCTCGTCCCCGCTCGCGGTCAACCGCGAGAGCTATCGCGTCCTGCTGATCGCGGAACAAACGAGAGATGTCGACCGGACGCTCGACATGCTGGACCGGGTGATCGGGCTCACCGAGGCGGAACGGGCGCGCGTGCTGCGCGAAGTCAAGCGGCGGCGCGGCTTCGTCCCCGTGACGGTGCGCGAGGGTCTGGACTGGCGTGAGGTCGCGAAGATCGAGGTCAACGCCCCGGACCTGCCCGGCATCGCCATCGACGCGGACCTGGTGCGCGACTATCCCCATTCGATGAAGTCGGTCCACGTGCTGGGCTATGTCGCGGCGGTCTCGGAAGCCGAGTTCGGCGACGATCCGCTGCTTCAACTGCCCGGATTTCGCATCGGCAAGGCCGGGATCGAGAAGACCCGCGACCTCGCGCTCCGCGGCAAGGCGGGCGCGAGTCAGGTGGAGGTCAACGCGCTGGGGCGGGTCATCCGGGAAGTCGGCAGGGTGGAGGGAGAGCCGGGGAACGATGTCCACCTCACGCTCGACATCGCGCTCCAGGCTTTCGCCCAGGACCGGCTCGCCGGGCACCAGAGCGCATCGGCGGTGCTGGTGGGGGTGGAGACCGGCGAAGTGCTCGCCATGGCGTCGACGCCGGGCTACGAGCCCAACCAGTTCGTCATGGGGCTGCGTGCGGACACATGGCGGTCGGTGGTTTCGGATCCGATGACGCCGCTGCTCAACAGATGCCTGTCGGGGCTTTATGCGCCGGGCTCCACGTTCAAGCTGGCGGTGACCCTGGCGGCACTGAACGCGCGCAGGACGTGGCCGGACCGGCGTGTGTTTTGCAAGGGGTTCATGGAGCTCGGCCAGACGCAGTTTCACTGCTGGAAAAAGCACGGCCACGGTTGGCTCGATCTCGTGGGCGCGATCGAGCAGAGCTGTGACATCTACTTCTACGAACTCGCGCAGCAAGTCGGCATCGACCGGATCGCGGAGACGGCCCGCGAACTCGGCCTCGGCGGCAAGCTGCTGGACGATTTGCCGGGCGAGGAGGAGGGGCTGATACCCACGCCGGAATGGAAACTCGCGTCCATCGGCACCAGGTGGCAAGGCGGCGAGACGCTGATTACCGGCATCGGTCAGGGTTTCGTGCTAACGACACCGCTGCAACTGGCCGTGATGACCGCCAGAATCGCCTCGGGGCGCGCGGTCGTTCCACGGCTGGTGATCGAGAACGGGATCGGCGCCGCGCCGCCGCCCGAGCCGCGCTTCCCTCCGCTCGACATCCGCAAATCGGCGTTGAACACGGTTCGTCTCGGCATGGACGCGGTCGCCAACAACAAGCGGGGAACCGCCTACCGCTACGCGATCCGGGACCCCGCCCTCGCGCTCGCGGGCAAGACGGGGACCTCCCAGGTGGTCAAGATTTCCAAGAGCGAACGCGGAACCCGCCTGCTCAAGAATCACGAGCGTCCCTGGCATGAGCGGGACCATGCCCTGTTCGTCGCCTACGCGCCGATCGACAAGCCGCGCTATGCGATTTCGGTGGTGGTCGAGCACGGCGGCGCGGGCTCTTCGGTCGCGGCCCCCATCGCGCGCGATATCCTGCTCGAAGCGCAGCGCCGCGACCCGCTGGGGGCGAATGCGGGCGACCGTCTCGCCTGGGTCGAAACGCTCCCCGGTCAAGGCTGAACGAGGAGGAGCCCGGTCTTGGCCACCGTCGCGGCAGCCGGCGAGAACCTGTCTCTGGGACGCAAACTGGCCCTGCTGAACTGGCCGCTCGTCGTGCTTCTATGCGGCATCGCGGCGATCGGCGTCGCCATGCTCTATTCGGCGGGCGGCGGGAACTGGGAACCCTGGGCCGTGCGCCAGGTCATGCGCTTCGGCGTCGCGCTCGTCCTGATGCTGACGGTGGCGCTGGTCGATCTCCGGTTCTGGCTGCGCTACGCCTATCCGATCTATTTCGCCTCGATCGCGCTCCTGGTCGCGGTCGAGGTAGCGGGGGCCACCGGAATGGGGGCGCAGCGATGGATCGACCTCGGCGTCGTACGGCTTCAGCCCTCGGAATTGATGAAGATCGCGATGATCCTGGGACTCGCGCGTTACTTCCACGGCCTGTCGGCTGAAGATATCGGACGTCCGGGCCGGCTGGCCGCGCCGCTGCTGATGATTCTGGCGCCGGCGTTCCTGGTCCTGCGCCAGCCCGATCTGGGCACCGCGGCGATGCTGACGGTGGGAGGGGCGGCAATATTCTTCGTCGTCGGGGTCAGGCTGTGGAAGTTCGGTCTCGTTGGGCTCCTGGGCCTCGCCGCCCTGCCGGTGGCGTGGAACATCCTGCGCCCGTACCAGCAACAGCGTATCCTGACGTTCTTCGATCCTGAGTCCGACCCGCTGGGCGCCGGGTACCATATCCTGCAGGCCAAGATCGCGCTCGGCTCGGGCGGCGTTTTCGGCAAGGGGTTCATGCAGGGATCGCAGGCCCATCTCGACTTCCTGCCGGAGCGTCAGACCGACTTCATCTTCACCATGCTGGCGGAGGAGTTCGGGCTGGTCGGCGGGCTTGCCGTGCTGGGCCTGTTCCTGCTGCTGTTCGCCTACGGGATTGCGATCTCCGTTCGCATACGCAATCAGTTCGGGCGCATCGTCGCGATCGGCGTGACCGTGACGGTCGCGCTCTACGTTTCGATCAACATCGCCATGGTGATGGGGCTGGTCCCGGTGGTTGGAGCCCCGTTGCCGCTGATCTCCTATGGCGGCACGGCGATACTCAGCACGCTGATCGGCTATGGATTGCTGTTGTCGGCAAGCATCAACAGGGACGTACCGATCGGCAAATCCTGGGCCCCGGAAGACTCCTGACGCCGGCGGACCCGCCGTCTCCGGGCTCGCCATCGGCCGCCCGGTTTGCTATAAGCCCGGCTCCCTCGGGGGCGCATAGCTCAGTTGGTAGAGCAGCTGACTCTTAATCAGCGGGTCCAAGGTTCGAGTCCTTGTGCGCCCACCACCTTTTCCCCGTTAATACAAGATCTTAGCGGAGGGTCGCAAAACCTTCCGCCGGCCGGTCGAGAGGCCGTGTCGGTATCGTGCGGAAGAACACTGGAGCGACAGGCCGATGAACGGAAAAGGCGGCTGGATCGAATCCGCGGCACAGGTGGCCCGTGAGGAGGGGATCGGAGACAAGGCGAAACGGTTTCGTCAGGCTTTGCGTGACGCCGGCATCGACCGCAGCCGATCCCACCCGAGCGCACGGTCCCGCCCATCGCATGACCGGACGCGGTCTCCCGACAGATTGTCCATTGGAGAGAAGACTTGAAGCTGGTGCTCTTTCAAAGCCGCGATGGCGGCGAGATCCGACCCGGGCTGCTGACGCTTCGGGGCATCGTGGACATTGCCGGAGCTGTCCGAGACGCTTCGGGTCGAACCCCGGCGGATACGATCAACGGCATCGTCAACGGTTTCGAGGCGATGCGGGAAGACCTCGCCAGCCTCGACGCCGAGGGCGAAGCGATTCCGCTGGATCGTGTCCGGCTGCGCGCGCCGCTGCCGCGGCCCGGAAAGATCCTTTGCTGCATCGGCAATTACTGGGAGCATCGGGAGCGCGATCCGCGCCCGCTCAACATGTTCCTCAAGAACCCCGACGCGGTGATCGGCCCGGGGGACACCGTCGTGCTGCCCGAGATGACCGAGCCTTGGGTGTTCCATCACGAAGCGGAGCTCGCCCTCGTCATCAAGGGCCCCGCAAAGCACGTTCGCCGGGCGGACTGGCGCTCGGCGGTGTTCGGCTACACCTGCCTCATCGACGTGTCCGCGCGCGGCGAGGGACGCTCGACTTGGCGTGCGCGGAGCTGGATGGGCAAGTCCTTCGACACCTTCGCGCCGCTCGGCCCCTGCATCGTCACGGCGGACGAAATATCGGACCCGAACGATCTGGACGTCCGGTTCCGGGTCTCCGGCCAGCTACGCCACGACTACAACACCGGCGACATGGAGCACCGGGTGCCCGAGCTCGTGGAGTGGGCGAGCGCCATCATGACGCTGAATTCCGGCGACGTCATAGGGTGCGGCACCAATCACGAAGGGCTCGGGCCGTTGCAGGACGGCGACCGTGCCGAAATCGAAATCGCGGGCATCGGACGCATGGAAGTCAACGTCTCGGATCCCCTCGAACGCAGTTGGGAGCGGGGCGTGTACCTGGGCCGAGATTCGACCCATCCGGACAATGTGAACCCGGAAGAGCCGTCCTTGCGATAGCGAAGACCGGATCGGCCCCGTTGCGGTCGTCAAAGAGGGTGCCCGGGCCTCCCCCTTCCGGCCATGGGCCCTGGAGCCTGTCTGTTTCGGATTGAGCCGCTGCCGAAGCCGAGGCACACGCTTCGATACGGCACTGTCGCGCCTGCTCAGGGTGAAGAGATCCATGAAATTGAAGAGAAAAACCCCTCATCCCGAGCAGGCGCGACAGCGCCGTATCGAGGGACGCGCCACGGTCACGCCGTGCCCGGCGTTTCCAACCAGGACGGACAGGCCCTAGCGCGGCCACAGCCGTTGGGTGGCGATCCGCGCGCCTTCCGCCAGGGCCTCGAACTTGGACCAGACGATCGAGGTGGCGACCTGCGGCATGGCGGCGGCGAAGGTGCCGAAGCCGCAATCGGCGCCCGCGATCACCCGTTCGCGCCCGACGATATCGGCGTAACGGCACAGCCGCTGGGCGATCAGGCGGGGATGCTCGACGAAGTTCGACGTCGAATCGATCACGCCCGGGATCAACACCTTGTCGTCGGGGATGACGCCGCCCGCCAGGTCCTCCCATTCGTGCTCGTGGCGCGGGTTGGCGCCCTCGAACAGGAAGCCGGAGGGACGCGCCTTCATGCAGATCGGCAGCACCTTGGCCAGCGCCACGTCATGGGTGTGCGGGCCCTCGTAATTGCCCCAGCAGATATGCAGCCGCATGCGATCGGCGGGAATGTCGGCGGTGGCGTGGTTGACCGCCTCGACATTGCGCTCGGCGATCCTGAGGAAAGCCGCATCGTCCAGATGCTGATACTGGTTGTGCCGCGCCGAGCCGAGGTCGGGACAATCGATCTGCAACAGGAAGCCGGCGTCGACGACGGCCTCGTACTCGGTCTTCATCGCATCGGCGAGCGCCGCGACATAGGCATCCTCGCTGGGGTAATAGGCGTTGGGCACGAACTTGGTCAGCACGCCCGGCGAGGCGGCATTCATGAACGCTTCGACCGGCCCGGCGGCCGCGACCGCCTCGCCCAGATTGGCCAGGTCGCATTCCAGCGGGCCGCGATCGGCATAGGCGACCGGCCCGATGCAACAGGGGCGCTCGAACGCGCGGATCCACTGCCCCTGCCAGGCGGTCACCCGGTCGTGGAAATCGGGGTGCTCCAGCAAGTCGCGGCCCGGCAACGCGCCGGTGCCCCGGTCGATTTCGGGTCCGTCGGCGCCGATACCGTCGAGCCGGTGCTTGACGTAGAAGGTATAGGCGATCTTGCTCATCTCGCCGTCGCTGACGATGTCGATCCCGGAATCGACCTGCCGGGAGACCGCCATCGAGACCTCGGCCTTCGCCCGGGCCGCGAGGGCCGCCGCGTCGTATTCGCGGCCCTGCTCCTCGGCCAGCAACAGCGCCAGAAGGTCGTCGGGTCTCGGCAGGCTGCCGACATGGGTGGTCAGGATGCGATCGGTGCTGAGCTTCAATTCCGTGTCCTCCGATGTCCTGGGTGAAGAAGGTCCGGCTATCCGGCTTGTCCATCGTATCCACGGACGTCCGGTCGCGGTATGCCTCGGCCGTATCCGCTCGGCGGAGCCCGGCGGGCCTGGCGGCGTATTGCGGGCCCGTCAGGTGAACCGCGCGCGGATCCGGCGTTCCAGAAACGACGTTGCCAGGAATGCGGCGACCGAGATCGCCGTGGCGACAACGCTGGTGCCGAAGGCGCGTTCGGTCAGGAACTCCTGCTTGGTGACGGCGAACAGGTAGCCCAGCCCGGTTGTTCCCATCAGGAACTCTGCGATCATCGCCGCCAGAATAGCGTGCGCGGCGGCCAGCCGGAGCGCGATGGCCATGTTGGGAACCGCGGCGGGGAGAGCGAGCCGCCGCAATGTCGCCCGCCGCGACGCGCCGAGCACCGTGAACAGATCCTGACTTCCATGCGGCAGGTCGCGGAGCCCCGCCGTGGTGAAGACGAAAGACGGGAAGAAGGTGATGATCGTGACGATGGCGATCTCGGTCGCCATGTTGTAGCCGAGGATGCGGGCGATGATGGGTATCATCGAAACTACGGGTACGGAGCTGAACAGCACCGCGGTGGGGCTGACGATCCCGCTGAGCAGCGGCGAGAACCAGGTCAGAACGGCGAGTCCCGTGCCTACCGCCAGCCCGCCCGCCAACCCGACCGCGGCGACGAAGAACGTGACCGACGTGTTCTCGATGTAGATGCCGGGATTCGACACCATGTCGGCGAACACGCCTTGCGGCGACGGCATCACGATCGGGTTGAAGTCGTTGGCCGCGACCCAGCCCTCCCAGGCGACCAGGATCAGCAGGATCCCCCAGTTGAGCATGAAGAACCGCGCCACCACGCTGCGCGATCGCGCCATCCCCGTTGGGTCGAGACTTCCCGATGCCATGGTCGTTCGCTAGCGAAAGCGCCGATAGGCCGCCCGCTCGAGCAGCGTCAGCAGGCCGAAGAAAAAGAGCGACACCATGGCGGCCAGCAAAACCGCGGACCACAGCAGGTTGATCTGGAAGTTCTGCATGGAGTTGATGATCAGGATCCCGATGCCGCGCGGCGCCCCGAACCATTCGCCGATGATCGCGCCGATCAGCGCCGCCGGCCACGACAGGCGCAGCCCGCTGGCGGTTGCCGGCACCGCCGACGGCAGGTTGAGGCGGAGGAACCGCTTCAAGCGGCTGGCGCCCAACGCGGAAAACACATCTTCATGGGCCTGCGAAGCGCTGGCGAGGCCGGAGTTCATGGACACGTAGACGATGAAGAAAACGTGGATCGAAGCCACCCCGGCCGGGGTCGCCTCGCGGCTGATCAGGATCAGGAAGATCGGCCCCAGCGCGATGGAGGGTATCGAGTTGACGACCGCGGCGAAGCGGTCGGAACCGCGCTGCAGAACCGGTACGGTATAGGCCGTGCTTGCAAGCGCCATGCCGGTGAGCGCGCCGAACGCGTAACCCGCCACCGCGGATCGCAGCGTCGCGTCGATCGCCCTCAGGAACAGCGCCTGCCGGTCCGGGTCGAACAAATACTGGACCACCGCCGTGAGGGGCGGCCAGGACAGACCGGCAAGCTGGTAGTGGCCGATGATCTGCCAGAGCGCGAAGAAGCCCGCCAGGCCGGCGGTGCCGTAAACGGCCGTCATGACGCGCGAGCTAGTGTCCGGCATCGGACATGCCTTCGGCGGGATGAAGGGCGTCGGTGAGATCGTCGACCAGATCGTGGAATTCCGAGCTCCGCATGACCGCCGGATCGCGCGGGCGGTCGAAGGGGGTCGCCACCTCGCGGACGATGCGGCCCGGCCGCGCGCTGAGCACCAGAACGCGGTCGGCCAGGAAGAGGGCCTCGTCGACGGAATGCGTGACCAGAACCGTCGTGATCCGCTGGCGCGACCAGATTCTTTGCAACTCGATATTCATCTGACGCCGGGTGACCGCGTCGAGGGCGCCGAACGGTTCGTCCAGCAACAACAGCTCCGGCGACAGGACCAGCGACCGCGCGATCGAGACCCGTTGACGCATGCCGCCGGACAGCTGTCCCGGGCGCGCGGCCTCGAAACCGGCAAGGCCGACCAGGTCGATCAGCCCGCCGACCGCTTCGCGGTCGACCGGCTTGTTCGCCAGGCTGAACGGCAGGGCGATGTTGTCGCGCACGGTCAGCCAGGGCAGGAGCGCATGGTCCTGGAAGGCGACGCCGAGCGCATGGCGCGCGGCAAGGCTGCCGGGCGCTTCCCCACCGATGCTCACGGTGCCTTCGGTGGGGCGCTCCAGCGAGGCGACGAGACGAAGCAGCGTGCTTTTCCCGCAACCGCTCGGTCCCAGCAGGGCGACGAACTCGGATTGCCCGACCGAGATGGAGACGTCCTGAAGGGCAAGGACGCCCTCTCTCTGCCCCTTGAGCGGAAACCGCTTGGTGACGTGCTCGATCGAGATCGCCGCGCCGGTCATGCCTTGTTCCTCAGGCGCCGTGTTTCAGTGAGCGACGCTCTCGAAACGGTCCATGATATCGGGCAGGCGCGCATGCAGGTCGTGGACCAGCCTGTCGCGATCGATCGTCAACAGTTCCCGGTCCTTCATGACGACTTCGCCGTCTACCACCACCGTCCGGACGTCACGCCCGACGGTCATGGTCGCGACGGCGAACAGCGGATCGTAGCGGGGCATCTGATCCAGCTCGGAGCATTCGACGATCAGAATATCGGCCTTCTTGCCGACCTCAAGACTGCCGATCTCATCTTCGAGACCGAGCGCAGCCGCGCCGCCGTTCGTGGCCACGCGTATCAACCGCTCGCTTGGCACGATGTCGTGGAAGTGGAGCGGCGTGCCGGCCACCGCCTGCTGGCCGATGCGCGCGGCATGCGCGGCCCTGAAGATGTCCAGCGAACTCCACGAGGCGGCCCCGTCGGTCCCGAGACCGACCCTGATGCCGCGCCGCCACATATGCAGCAGGGGATGGGGGCCGACATGATAGTTGTTGAATGGACAATGGCCGACCGAGCAGTCGCGCTCCGCATAGAGGTCGATCTCTCCCGGCGACGCCAGGGTCGAATGAGCCGTGTGGAGAAAGCTCCCCAGCCCTTCGATGCTTTCCATGTATTCGGCGGGGCGCTTGCCGAACCGCTCCATCGTGTAATCAACCTCGTAGGAGCCCTCGCACAGATGGACATGGATGCGGGTGTCGAGCTCTTGCGCCGCCTCGACCGTCATGCGGATCAGCGGCGGCGTGCAGGTGATGATCTGGCGGAGCGACAACCACGCCCGGACCCGGTCCTGCCCCGCCCATTGCTCCACCAGCTCGACGTTGGCGCGGAGAGCGGAGTCGGTCGACAGTCGCATCGAGTCCGGAAACGCTTCGCCCTGGTCGATGGTCGAGCGCGCCAGGAACCCGCGAATCCCGGTCTCAAGCGCCGCCCGGCCCATTTCCTCCGGGTGAGGTCCGCCGGCTTCCGCGAAACACGTGGTGCCGACGGTGATCATGTTGGCGTAGCAGGCGAGACCGCTCAGATAGACGTCCTCGGGGTCGAGCATCGCCTCGAACGGGATGTAGTAGTTCTTCCAGATCGGGATCTTGACCCTCTCGCGTCGCGCGATCTCGGCGATCTTGCCGCGCAACAGGTGCTGGGCCGTGTGGACATGCGTGTCGATCAGGCCCGGCATGGCGATCTTGCCCGACCCGTCGATCGTCGAGGCGGCGTCGAACAACCGCCCGGCATCCGCGCGGGGCCCGATCCATTGAATGCGGTTGCCGGTAATCGCTATGGCGCCATCGGGCACCACCGTTCCCGGCGTGTCGAGACATACGACGTCGGCGCCGAGGATCAGGAGGTCGACGGTCTGGCCGTGCCGGTCTGTCACGGGGCGGCGCCCGGGCGCATTTCGCTACGCATCCGCGGCCGGACACCGGGGGCCGGAAGGCCCGGCCCCCGTCCCGGTGCGTCGATCATGCCTCTACTTGAGGCTGTCGTAGACTTCCTTCATCAGCGACGCGTCGGCGAGTTTGGAGACCGGCGGCAGGTTCTTGCGTCCGGTCGCCTTGGCGGCCGCGTAGAGCGGGCCGGCGATCGTCGCCGGGTCGATGACCAGCATCTTCTGCGCCGGGTTCTTCGGATCCTTCATCATCTCGATCTGGATCTGGTTCTGGCGGAGTTGCTGCTTGGGGTTCAGCCCGAGGTCGGCGCCGTATTTCTTGACCGCCAGCTGGGCAGCGACGCTCGGATCGCGGGCGTTGTCGATCCAGCCGCGGGTGAGCGCGCGCAGGAAGCCGACGACGGTCGCACGGTTCGAGTTCAGATAGGCCCGTGTCGTGAAGATGATGGTGCCGTAGGACCGGTAGCCGAGGTCGGCGAACGACACGAAATGGAAATCCTTGCCGCGCTTGAGGCCCTTGAGCTCGAGGGCGACCGCCTGGTTGGTGCCGAAGGCGGTATAGCCGTCACCCTGCTTGTTGAGCAGCGGTTCGGGCGAGTAGCCGGCCGGGACGGCTTGCCACTTGTCGGGAAGTTTGTTGAGAACCAGCGTCGCCGATATGGCTTTGCGCTCCTTGGCGCCCTGCGCGAGAATCTTCTTCCCGACGATGTCGGCCGGCTTGGTGATCGGATTGCCGCCAAGCGAAAGGATGCCAAGCGGCGACACCGAAAACGTCGCGGCGACCAGAACGAAATCGTTGCCGCGCGAGACCGCATCGAGAAACGGAAGCCAGCCGCCGTAACCGATGTCGACCTTTCCGGCGGCGAGCGTCACCAGCGGCTTGGGCGCGTTGGGCCCGCCCGGAAAATACTCGATGTCCAGCTTTTCCGTGGCGAAGTAACCCTTTTCCAGGGCGAGCCAGACGCCGCCGTACTCGACGTTGGGAATCCAGCTCATGCCGACGCGGACGGTCTTCATGCCCTGGGCCTCGGCGGTTTGCGAGACTCCCAGCAATCCGGCCGTCGCGGCGAACAACGCCGCTCCGGCGATGGAAACAATGGCTCTGCGTTTCATCCGGTGTCTCCCCAGCTATCGGCCGGACCGGTTGCGGTCGGACCTGTTGCGGCCGCGCGAGCGTTGCAAGGAGGGTTTGTGGCCGCGCGCCGACGGGGAAAGGGTAACGGATCGTCGTTCATAGTGAACAATAGTTTGTTTTCCATTTATCATAGGATTTCCCTATGTCCTACGGATGCCGGCAATGCCATGAACTTCCGCCAGCTTGAGTGCTTCCGCGAGATCATGACGACCGGAACGGTAACCGGCGCGGCAAAGGCGCTGGGCATCTCCCAGCCATCGGCGAGCAGCCTCATCGCCAATCTCGAACGCGAGCTCGGCTTCGCCCTGTTCAGGCGGACGCGGGGCCGCCTGGCGCCGACGCCGGAGGCGCATTACCTGTCCTCGGATGTCGAACGCACCCTCGACAGCGTCGAGTTGACCGCTCAGCGGGCGCGCCAGATCCGCGACCAGACGTTCGGCAATCTGGTGATCGCCGCCTACCCGGATATCGCGATCGATTTCCTGCCGCGTGTCGTGAGTCGTTTCCGCGCCGGACGGCCGGAGCTACGGGTGACCGTGCTCGCGCGCCGGTCGGAGATGATGCGGGGGCTCCTGCCGACGCAACTCTACGATCTGGCGATCGTCGAGGCCTCGATCGACCATCCGTCCGTGGAGATGGAGGAGTTCTCGTTTCGATGCGTTTGCGCCGTTCCACGCGATCATGCGCTCGCCGGACGAAACTCCGTCCGACCGGACGAGCTCGACGGCATGCCGTTCATATCCCTTCTGCCGGAGCACGCGGTCCATTCGCAGACGGAGCAGGCGTTCCTCTCCCGAAACGCCCGGTGGAACGTCGTGATCGAGACGCAAACGATGGAATCTGTGTGCGCCTATATCCGCCACGGCGCCGGGGTGGGGCTGATCGATCCGCTGACCGCTCGACGCCACGGGGACGGAGGTATCCACTTCATGAAATTCGAGCCCGGCGTGACCTTCCGGGTCGCCTTGCTTCTTCCCCGCGATCGACAGCGATCCGCCATCCTCGAAGGGTTCATGCGAGCGCTCAGGTCGTACTTGATGGAGTCGAACTAGACGGCCGCAAGGTGCCCGTCATGCCGAGGCTCCCGCGCTCGTACCCAGCGACACTACAGCCACCCGCCCAGTTCGGGCGAGCCGGCCGGGTAGCGGTAGGCCCGAAAGACCCGATTGGCCTGGCCCGACCCGAGGGGCCCGAAATAGGGGTTGATATATTCCCACACGATCTCGCCTTCCGGCGTCACCTCGAACAGGCGTCCCGTCAGCCCCTCGCAGATCAGCGTGTTGCCGGACCAGAGGCGCTGCGCGCCCGAGATATTGGGGCTGAAGAAGTTCCACCTGGGCGTATCCTCGTAGCGCCACACCTCCTGCCGGGTGCGAGGATCGATTTCGACGACCGCGGAATGAAAGACCCCGCGCGGCACGTGGATACCGTTCGCGAACAGGAGGATGTTGCCGTTCTCCAGCATGGTGCAGTCATGCTGCTGGCCCCACCCGTCGTCACGCATGAACCAGTCGACCGCCTTCGTCCGCTTGTCGACGATCAGGATCGTGCTGATCCGCCGGAAGCTGAGCATGATATTGCCGTCGGGAAGCTCGAAGCAGGCGTTGCAATGCGCGAATTCGAGCCGCGTGCTCATGGGGTGAAGCGGGAAGTCCTCCAGCGCGAGGTCGCTGTGGGCGTGCCATTCCCACACGACATCGCCGTCGGGCGTCACTTCCTTGAGGAAGTCGCCCCAGATCGAGCCTTCTTCGTCTTCGCTGCCGGGCTCGGCGCCCTTGACGCGTTCCATCGCCGCCGCCGGCATTCTCTCCCACCCGATATAAAGCGTGTTGCCGTTCCCGAGGCGCTGGAAATCGTGATGGTGTGCGTCATCGACATGTTCCCAAAGGAGATTGCCGTCCCAGTCGAACTCCTTCAGGTGCCCGCCCTTGCCGCCCGCGGGTTCCGGCCCGGATTCGACCTTGACGCCGCAGAGCAGCCGACCGTCCGGAAGCAGATACCCGTAGTCGCCGGGCAACCCGCCGATGCCCCAGCGATGAACGACACCCCCTTTGAGGTCTATCAGCAGCACCTCTTCGCGTTCGAGCGGAGCGAACAGGGTGTAGCCCCCGGTCGCCCGCGCTTCGTCCAGTGTCGTCAGTCCGGTCACAAGGGGACGCATGCCGAGACCGTGGCAAAGGAGGATAGTCGTGTCCAGTATCGACTCCGCTTGCGGCCCTGCGGACCGCCCGCGGAAACCCTTCGGCGGCCTCCGCTCATCCGGCTAGGCGGAAAGCGGACGCAGGAGATCGGACTCCGGTTCTCCGGCGTGAAACCGGCGGCAAATGTCCGCGAACTCGATTTCGACCCCGATCGGGTCCCGGTCGAACGCGCCCGAGGCGAACCAGCCGTTCAGCGCCTCGACGGATGGAAAGTTGTCGACCTGGACGCCGGCGAGTTCCGGTTGCCGGATAGCAAGACTGGAGGCCGGGCGGTGCCGCTTGCGCCCTCGGCAGTGCGCCTGCTGGAGTCGCTGCCGCGCAGTGAGGACAACCCGTGGGTGATCGCCGGCAGGAAACCCGGCAACTACCTCACCGACCTTCAGCGCCCGTGGCGCCGCATCCGGGCGAGAATCTGCCGACGATCGGCAAGCTGCTCGGTCACACTCAGGTGCAGACGACCGCCCGGTACGCTCACCTTGCCCGCGATACCGTGCAGGCGTCCGCGGCGCGCATCGGCGACAGCATCGACAACGATCTCGTCACCACGTCATAAGCCGCTTTCATTTCTACGGATTATACGTATATTGAGGCAAATCCATGTTGCCTGGGGAGTCTGCCGTGCCCACCGTGAGCGCCCTCGAGTTCCAGCGCAAGTTCGGCCGGTTCCAGCACGAAGCACAGCGCGAGCCGGTGGAGATAACCCGGCATGGGCGCCGCGAGTTCGTGCTCATGTCCGCGGAGCAATACGATTGGCTTCGGGCTTCGGCACAGCGCAGCCATCGCACGGACGCCGCCGCCGATATGGTGATCGACGCCGTGGAGCGCGCCGAGATGGATGTGGAGCACAAGCCGCTCGACGACCTGCTGACGTAACGACGAAGCGGTGGCGCTTCCCGATCCGAAGCCGGGCCTGGTCGTCCGCTACGACTACCTCTGGACGCATGAGGCCGCTGCCGGCCGCGACCAGGGCAAGACCCGTCCCGCATGTCTGATTGCCGCGACCGATCCGGCGGTTCGTCCGCGCTACGTCGTGCTGCTGCCGATCACCCATACACCGCCCGCCGGCGATACGGTGGGCATCGAAATCCCGGCGCGCGTCAGACAGGCCCTGGGACTCGACGACACGCCGAGCTGGGTGATCGTGTCGGAACACAATATCGATGAATGGCCCAATGCCGGGCTGTCTCCGCTTCCCGGTCTGCCGGGCACCTTCAGCTACGGCTTCATCCCACCTGGACTGTTCGCGCAGATCAAGGCCGGTTTCCTTGAACTGGCTCGTGCGAAGGAGAGCCGCGCCGTTCGCCGCTGACCGTGCGCATTTCCCCAGCACGACCCTTCCAGCGACCCGCAGTCCCTCGCGCCCGCAAACAAAGGACTCGTGACCTTCGGGAACGCGCGTTGCACTGAGGTGGCTCCACCTTTTCGGACAGCCTGGCGGCTCGGCGCTGAAGTCCGAGTTGAAGAACCAGGTTGCCCAGCCGCTTGTCGACCGCGCGCTGCTCTGGATACACGAACAGGAGGTCGTCACTCTCAACCAGGACCCATGGCGGACATTTGCAGATCGGCGCTGCAGGGTTTGCCTCTGCCGCGAGGACTTTGCCTCACACCGTGTATCGCTTGAGACGGTTCCAGATAATCCAGGTGGCGAGGCCCAGAAGAAGCTGCATTCCGGCCAAGGGGAACACGGTCCCGTCGTAGACCAGACCTTGCATCGACGCAACCGCGGCCGCCGCGCACATCTGCACGAACCCCAGAACCGCCGCGGCGGCGCCGGCGGCCTTTGGATGGGACATCATCACCCCGGCGGCCGTATTCGGGGCGAGAAACCCGCCGCCGAACCAATACGCGAATTGGATCGCCACAATAACGGGGACCGGCAGCCAACCGAGAAGCCCCAGCCCGACCAGTATTGCCGGCGCACAGAGCATGATCCCGAGGCTCACCAGAATGACGCGTTGCATTCCCCATTTGGGAATGGCGTAGCGCGCAGCGGTCGATCCCGTGAGAAAGCCCGACATGGCGACGGCGGCGATCGCGCCATAACTCGACGGCTCGATGTCGAGACTGTCGATGAAGTAGTACGGCGCTCCGGCGACGAAGCAATACAGCCCGGCATAGGCGATCGAATGGGCGATCATGAAGCCCAGGAAGCCCCGATGCCGGAAGAGCCCGAGATAGACGACGTGGATCGCCTGCGTCTCGGAGGCGGGTGCCGCCGCTCTGGTTTCCGGCATGATCGAGGCGGTCGACGCCAGCCAGATCAGGGCGGCGACGGATGCGAAGACGAAGCCCGCCCTCCAGCTTGCAAGCTCCAGAAGTGCGCCGCCGACCAGCGGTGCGGCGAGGAACGAAGCCGCCATCAGGGCGAACAGGATGGCCATCGCCTTTGCGGAGCCTTCGGCGCCATAGATATCCCGAACGATGGCGCGCGAAACGACATATCCCGACGCGGCGCCGAGTCCCTGAATTGCGCGACCGACGACGATCACCCAAACACTGTCTGCCATGGCCGCGGCGACCGAACCGGCGAGCGTCAGTGCGGCACCGATCAGGAGGGCGGTGCGTCGACCTCTGCGGTCGGAAAAAGGGCCAAAGAACAGCTGGCCCACGGCAAACATGACGGCGAACGAAACGATCGTGAGCTGAATCGTCGCCGGCGTCTTGTCGTAAATTTCGCCCAGCGCGGGCATCGCGGGCACGACAAGACCGGTCGCGACCTCCCCAAATGCCGCACACAGGACGAGCGTAGCAAAAACCGCCACACCCGCGTCGCCGCGGGAACGGGGAGCAAGCTGGTTGGCGGAGTCTTCTGGCATTGGCTTACATCCGGGTGAGCAAGAGGAACGACCGTCAACACCCGGGTCAGGGCCATCGGATCGAGTCGAAAGCCATAAGCGTGACGATAATCGGGCCAGGTTCTTCTGCTGACAGCCCTATCGGTCGATTGGAGGCTGCCTGCCGGAAAGAGTTCAGTTATTGAACTATATGAAATTGGTTCAAAAAGTCAACCGAATCTGATAAGTCTCGCGCATGAGCATCGTCAACTATCAGAAGCACCATTGCCCGATCGCCCAGGCTCTCGCCGAGTTGGGCGACCAATGGACGCTTCTTATCGTGCGCGATGTGTTGTTACTCGGTCCCCGTCGTTTCAACGATTTGCAGAAAAGCCTCGGGATCTCGCGAAATCTATTGACCCGGCGATTGGAGCAGCTGTGCGACGCCGGCATTCTCGATCGCGCCCCGGTGGAGGGCTCCAAGCGTCACACATACGTACCGACACAAAAATGTCAGGATCTGAGCATCGCCATATTGGCGATGGCGAAATGGGGCGAGAAATGGGGAACCGACCCGAACATCCATCGCCTTGAGGTCCTGGAGAAATCCACGGGTGGGCCAGTCGCGATCGAATTCGTTCAAACTTTTGGCGGCAAGGTCGTCGAACGGCATGACATCGAAGTCGTCCGTCATGGAAATCCTCGAGAACCGTGACCGGATCGTCATGCGCTCGCCGGATGCCTAGCCCGCGCCGCGGCGCTCGACGCACCAAGAAGAGCCCGTACAAAAGACGATGCGCGCCCCTCTGCCGGTCCCGGCCCGTGGTGCGGGTGCCGGACTCGAAGACCAAAGCTCTTGAAAACATCGGTGTTTCCAAGGACTTGCCTTGGTTGCGGGGGCCGGCCGTCTCCGGCCATGTCCCGAGACTCCCGGTTGCCCTTACCCGAGCAGCCGCAGCGCCTCTTGGGAAACAGGGCTCGGCGCGGTTGCGGGCCCCGTGAAGTACGCCATCGAGGCCGACAGAATCCGGTCCCGCCATGCGGAGGGCGCCATTTCCCTGTAGTTCTCCAGGGCGGCCTCGGTGAACTTGTAGTCGTGGGACCACCGACCGTTGCGGGCCAGCTGCCGGCGTGCGCTGGCGACCAACCCGTCCGCGGAGCCGCCGCGGTTCAGGTAGTGCAGTGCCTTGCGAGCGCCCGCGGTGGGATCGTGCGGCAGTTCGGAGAATGCGTCCCGCAGCGCGTCCGCGCCGCTGCCGGAGACCGCGAGAGGTTCCAGCTCGTCGATGCGCAGATCGGGTTGCGTGTTGCGAACCTGCCGGCGGAAGGCCGGCATGAATGCCGCCGACTGCAACAGCGCCAGGAGCTGCGTCGATTCCGCTCGCGCGTGCCGGAACGCATAGTGCAACGCGTTGGCGGATGTCTGGGCGTGCACCGGGACCACCCGCGGCATCCTCAGCACCAGCTCCGCGGCGGTGGCGAAGAGAGCCTCCCATATCGAGTGGGCGGATACGCCGTGTTTCAGGAGGTCGATCGCCGCCCGGCCCGCGTCGAGCTCCGAGACCTCGCGCAGCGTGCCGACGAGTTGGTTGCGCGCCGCGTCGTCCCGACGGCCCTGTTTCCAGGTCTTGGGGATCTCCCCGAGCATCGCCTGGAACTCCCGCCAGGTTCGATCGGAAGGCAGGTCGCTGGTGGCGGGGTTCGGGCCGTAGCCATGATTCTGCAGCGCCGCGGCGAGCGAGCGAAGCACCGGAGGCGCGTATTCGGGTCCGACGAGCGGCAGCAGGCGGTGCACGTTCTGCACCGCGATCGCCTTGTGGCCGATCGCACGAAGATCCCGGATGCCGTATCTGAAGAGGACCTCGGAGAGCTGCTCCGGCGCAGCCAGCCGGGCGAAGTCGAGGACAGCGGGATCGACCGCCTCGAGATCCCATCGATCCAGTGCATCGATCAGGCGTCTTCGGGCCACCCCCATCGTCCCAGCCACGGGGACCGGCCTCGGACCCATCGTCCAGCCGCTCTGGCGGCGCTCCGTTTCCTGGGCGCGTTTGAAATAGTCGAGCGCCCAGAACACCGGCAGCCAACGCTCCTTGCCCGCCAGGTTGAGCGCCGTCAGATGGACGGATTGCAGCGCAAGCACCGTGTGGTACTTGAAGCCGACATGGGGGAAGGGCTGGATACGACGGGACGTCGCGACGGCCAGAGCGACGAGCGTCCTGCGGCGATCCAGTCCGTTCCCGATCAGGCCCGCAAGCTCGGCGGCGACGCGTTCGCGGGGTGTTTCTTCGAGGAGACGATGCAGGGCGCCCGCCTCGGGAAACGTCCGTGCCATACCCGGCCTGCCGCACCAGCTCACCGCGGCTGCGCTACCGGTCGCGCGTAGAAACGTTCGGCGGTCCACGGTGCTCAATATACGGCCGATTTGCAGGCCGGCCCATGACCTTCGGCGCAGCTTTGCGTCGCCCCTGGCGCTCGGCAAAACGCTACGGCGATCGGCAAGCCCCTGGGCCACAGCCAGGTGAAGGCGACCGCGCGTTACGCCCCTCTCGCCGGGGATTCGATCCAGACAGCGGCTGCTCGCATCGACGAGAGCATCGGTGGAATGTAAATCGGTGCGGAATGCCGATTTGGCTACCGACACTCGGCGATGCCGGACTTGTCGACGAAGTCGGGAAGAGGTTCTTTTTCCGTCAGCGTTTCGAGAAAAGCGACGAGATCGGCCCGTTCGCGCGCGCTCAGGTTCAGGCGGCGCAGAATCCGTTCGCCTCCGGCGTGCAGCCGTTCCTCGTCGATCGTCGAATAGTGGCGGGCGACGTCCCCGAGCGTTTCGAGGCTGCCGGCATGCATGTAGGGCGCGGTGAGCGCCACATTGCGCAGACCCGGCACCCGAAACTCGCCGAAATTGCTTTGGCGCGGGCGCACATAGCGGGTCTTGGCGGCGGTGGAGCGTTGCACGTCGTCGTTGAAGCGGCCCAACAGGGTGTACGGGCTCCGGCGCAACTTTCGGATGCCGCCGTGCCGGCCGGGATCGACCCGGCCGGGTTCGACGAAATGCGGCACGCCGGCATCGGCGAACTCGCCGTTGCTGAAAGCCGGGCCGAAATGGCAGAAGGCGCAGTTGCCCCGGCCGACGAACAGGCGCAGGCCGCGCTTGGCGGCGACGGGATAGCGGGTCCGGGCAGCCGCATCGTCGCGGGCCAGGGCGTCGCGGAAATCGTCGAACTGCGTGCGGCCGGAGACCTGGGTTTCCAGAAACGCCGCCAGTGCCTTGCCGAGATCGACGAAGAGCCATGCGTCGTCCGCGCCGGGCGCCACGCCGAAAGCGCGCCGATAGCCGCAGGAAAGCTGCCGGTCGGAGCGGACCAGCCGCGCCGCGCCGCCGGGGCCGACGCCCATTTCGCGCCGGTCGAGGAGAGGCCGCAGGTTTTGCGCCCACAGCGTGTCCTGCGCGCCGTCCCAGCCGAACCAGCGGTTGAACCGCAGGTTGAACAGTCCGGGTGCGTTGCGGTCGACGATCCGGTGCCCACGGCTGCGCGGCAGGCCGTCGGTCCAGGCCCGGTCCGGTTTGTGGCAGGTTGCGCAGGAGACCGCGCCGGAGAACGACAGGCGCGGATCGAAGAACAACGTCCGGCCGAAGGCGATGGCGGCCGGTTTTCCGGAAACCCGGTTGCTCGGATCGGGCCGCGAGACCGGCGGCCACGGCCCGTGGCGCAGGATGCGGCGCTTTTCCTCGGCGGTGAAGTCGAGCGCCGGCGCCGGCGCGGCGATGCCGGCAAATATACAGAATACGATCGCAAGCCCCGTCAGCCGGGCGGCCAGCCTGGTGGCGCCCGTGCGCCGGGGCGTCACTCCGGCACCGTTTGGGCGGTCAGCTTCTCCCGGCCCGCCGCGCCGCGAACATCCAGGATCAGCTGCCAGCGCCCCGGCATGTGGAACAGCAGGCCTTCGGCCATTCCCGACACGCCGTCCAGGGTCACCGCGGGCCGGTAGTTCATGCCATGGCGGTGATCCGGCATCCAACCGCGCACTTCCACCCGGCCGACCGGCGGCCCGCACAGATGGAAGCGGATGGAAAAATGCGCGCCAACCGGAATGGGGGCGGGTTCCGGGCGCCACCATGCGGTCCATAGCTCGCCGGCGATTTTCGTTCCGCCGGTCCAGCCCTGCGGACGGGCACAGGCCGCCGCTTCGCCGGCCGCGAAGACGAATGCAAGCGCGGCCGCGAGCGCCGGTCCGCGAAGGCGCCACCGGGCCATCGCGCGCTAGCGCAGTTGGGCCAAATGCGGCCGGATCATCGCCTCGCCGTTGCGCCAGGCGATCTTTTCGGCGAGGTCGTGCGGCAGGTCGGTCAGCCATTGCCGGGTCCAGTCGGCGTGCTCGACGACATAGTGCCAGCGTTCCGGCGTGAAGGTGTCGGTGCCGACCGTGACGCGGTCCGGGTACGCGGTGAACAGGCTGCGCCAGTCGTCGTCGACCCGGCCGCCATGGGCGTGTTCGCTGCGGAAGGCCAGGTCGGTCCACAAATTCGCGTGCTTCCCGAGCATCGGGCCGACGACATCCGGATCGACGAAGCCGGCATGGGCCCACAGTACCCGCGCTTCCGGCCACTGAGCGAAGATCCCGTCGACCGCGCCGGCGTCCGAGTGGGCGTGCAGGAGAAGATTGTGCCGCCGCGCCAGCTCGATCATTCGCCGTGGCACGGCTTTATCGATTTGCGAGGCGAAGAGGTGGAATTCGCCGACCGCGACCCACTTGAAGCGTTTCAGACGATCCTCGAGGAAGTCGGTCGCCGACGGATCGTCGACCCAGCTGTCGATCTCGCCGCGCCGGCGGTAGGGACGCAGGCTGGGCAAGACAAGGTCCGGTGCGGCGGCGTAGAGCGCGCGCGTGCCCGCGTCGCCCGAACTGGACACAAGCGCCCGCTTCAGCCCCGCCTTCTCCAGAATCGCGACGGCTTCGCTGGCGGAAAACCGCTCGGCCGCGTCGTGGCTGAAATGGATGTGGGCGTCGAAAATCGGCATCGGCGCGCCGACGGCCGGGGCCGCCGAGGGCAGCAGCGCCGCGGCAGACGAGGCTGCGAGGAAACGACGGCGCGAAACCATGGCAGGGCCTCTTCCTACTGGCATACCCGAATCCTGTCATTCCCGACCGCTGCAGGGCAAGCCCGCGGCCTGCTTTGTATGTTCCGGGACGGTATTCATCTGACAGTTTGGCCTGCGCCGGCGCGCGACCGTCAAGGGTGGTGCACCTGGTGTTCGTCCTCGCCGGCCTCGCACAGGAATTCGCCGCGCGAATCGACGATGCAGCAGGACGACCCGTAAAAGCGCCCGATATTCCACGGCCCTTCCGTGCCCACCCGGTTGCAGGCGCCGATATAGACCCCGTTGGCGACGGCGGACGCCGGCTGCTCCAGCTTCCAGAGATACTGGCTGAGCCCGGCCACCGTGGCGGACGGGTTGACGATATATTCGACACCGTTGAGCGCCAGCGCGCGCCAGCCTTCCGGGTTAGCTCTATCCGCCGGAGTTGGAAAAGGTCCGATGTTCATGTCGACATCGGCTCCATTCCTCCAGGGAAGTCACTTGGTGCCGTACAAGCGGTCGCCCGCATCCCCGATTCCCGGAACGATATAGCCGTGATCGTCGAGCCGTTCGTCGATGGCGGCGGTGAAGACCGGGACGTCCGGGTGTGCGGCGCGGAAAGCCTTGAGGCCCTCCGGCGCCGCCAGCAGGCACAGAACCTTGATGCGCTGCGCGTTCGCTTCCTTGATCCGCCCGACAGCGGCGATGGTCGAATTCCCGGTCGCCAGCATCGGATCCAGCACGATGACGGGGCGGTCGCTCAAATCCTCCGGCACCTTGAAGTAGTACTCCACGGCCGTCAGCGTTCGCGGATCGCGATAGAGGCCGACATGGCCGACCCTCGCCGAGGGAACGAGATCGAGCATGCCTTCCAGAAGCCCGTTTCCCGCGCGAAGGATCGAGATCAGGACAAGCTTCTTGCCGGCCAGGAAAGGTGCCCGCATCCCGGAAAGCGGCGTCTCGATGGTGCGCGTTTCGATGGCGAGGTCGCGCGTGACCTCGTAGCCGAGCAGCAGAGAGATTTCCCGCAACAACAGTCGAAACCGAGCCGTGTCGGTTTGCTTCCGCCGCATGAGGGACAACTTGTGCTGGATCAGCGGATGATCGATGACCGTGACGTTCTCCATCGGCGAGTCCTCCCAAACGCAACCCGGACAAAAACGGCGCCGTCCGATGCCCGGCGGATCGGCGGCCCGCCGTCATCCCGAGCCGTGCGCGCCTGCCGGCCGCCCGGGGCGGTTCTTCCCCGTCCGGCCCAGGCGCCTCCCGCACAAAGGGTGCAAGCCGGTCCAGAAGCGCGCCCGGCAGCGCCCGCCATTTTACAATCGGCTCCGCGTGCGGCACATGCGGTTCCGTCGACATTCCCGATCCGCGCGGCGCGTCCGTCACGAGTCCGGCGATGGAAGAAGTCGCAGGACCGGACCGGGCGGGCCTGCGCGAATCGGGAACAGCCCCGGGGTGGGACAGTCTCAGGCTGCGGACTTGACCGGAAAGCAGGCCCGTTCCACCTCCAATCGGTGGGGGCTCGGGTCGCCTAACACCGGGTGCGGGCATCTTTCCGCCTGGCTATCGATGAAGAGCGGCATGCGGCGCGCAACATCTTCTCCATCCTCGAAGGCTATCCGATGGTTGAAGTATTTCGTTCTACCCTGGGACCGGCGCTCATCGTGGGCGCGCTTGTCGCGTCGGCCTTCGCCACCCCGGCGATGGCGGCGGCGCAGCCTGTCGACCTCGAACTCGTCATCGCAACCGATGTCTCGCGGAGCATCGACCGGGACGAGGCACTATTGCAGCGCGAGGGAATCGCCGGAGCGTTTCGAAACCCGGCGGTCATCCGCGCTATCGAATCGGGCTTCCTCCGCAGGATCGGCGTGGCCTATATCGACTATTCGAGCCGCGCCTTCAACAAGATCGTCGTCGACTGGACAGTCGTTGGCGACCGCAAGACAGCCGAGGCGTTTGCCGCTCGTCTGCTCGAGGCGCCGTTGACATTCGGCCGCCGGACCTCGATCAGCGATGCCATCGAATTGGCGCGGGAAATGATCGAGTCGAACGCGCTTGAGGGAACGCGGCGCGTCATTGACGTCTCCGGCGACGGACCGAACAATTTTGGACGCCTCGTCGACGCGGTGCGCGACGACACCGTCTCCCGGCGGATCACCATCAACGGGCTTCCGATCGTGAATGACCGCGGCGTATTCAACAGCCGCTTCTACCTGCCGGATCTCGACAGGTATTACCTGGGCTGCGTGATCGGCGGACCCGGTGCATTTCTCGTGGTTGCGAACAGTTTCGAGGACTTCGCGCGCGCCATACGACGGAAGCTGATCCTGGAGATCGCCGGAACCCAACCGGAGTTCAGAGCGATTTCCGCCAATTTCGTCCCGGTATCGTCGCCCGGGCGTCCGCGCCTGTCTCCGGGCGGATACGTCTACCCCCGGGGATGCGACATCGGCGAGCGCATGTGGAACGATTTCTGGAACGATCGCTAAGGACGGAGACGGCCGCGGCCCGTTTCGTCAGGCGCTGCGCTCGTCCGCGCCCAGCAGGTTTCGGGGCGCTTCGCCATCCAGCCATCGGCGCACGTTGCGGGCGCCCTGGCGCACCGCCTCAAGCTGCGCGCCGGGCACGCTGGCGGAATTGTGCGGCGCGGCAATCACGTTGGGCAGGTCGAGAAACGGGTGCTCGATCCGGAACTCGCCATGCCGCACCGGCTCGATCCACCACGATTCCAGACAGGCGAAGAACCGCTCGTTCTCGACCAGGCGGCGATAGAGCGCGCCCTGGTCGACGATCTCGCCGCGCGCCACGTTGACCAGGATCGCGTCGTCCTTCATCCAGCCGAGTTCGCGCGCGCCGATGAGCCCCGCGGTCGCCTCCGTCAGGGACAGCGAAACGAGGATGACGTCGGCGGCCCGGAGCACGGTTTCCAGCGCCGCCACGGTACCGACAAACGCCACCTCCTCTTCGGTCTCGCCGCTTCGGTTGATGGCGGAAATCTCGGCGCCCAACGCCCGGAACAGCCGTGCCGCCGCACGTCCGACGCCGCCGAAACCGAGGATCGCGCAGACCGCCCCGTCGAGCGACTTGTTGACGACGAACTGGTTGAACCGCCCTTCCCGCATCTCCCGGTGCTCGGCCGGCAGGCGTTTGGCCGCGGCCAGCGTCAGGGCCAGGGCGAACTCCGCCATCGGACCGGCGAAGACGCCCGCGTTCGACGCGACCGGCACATCGCGCGGGAAGAGATGCAGCGGCACGTGATCGACCCCGGCAGTCAGGAGCTGGACGAAGCCGAGCGACGTCATCCCGGCGACATCGTCCGCGGCGATCTCGACCCGGGGGTTCTGGGCGATCAGCACAAGCGCCCGTGCCTTCGCCGCGTCCCGGTCTGTCGACGTCAGACCGGGGAGGAAAAGCAGTTCGCAACGAGAGCCGAGCTCTTGCCCGTACGCGGCACGCGCTTCGGGCGCCGGGTTGTGGGCGACGAGGATGCAAGGACGGGTCATGATTATCCGGAACGGCCAACAAGTGGGCGGACGCGCCGCGGATTTCCGGCGACCGGCGCCGGGCCGGAGGACGTCTGGCCATACGGTCGCCGGCCCGGCTTCGTTTGCCGCGCGCCGGCGCTCGGCGGGACCCGGGTAGGCGCGGGCATCACAACCCCGGCTCCGCCGGGTGCCCAAGCCGCTTCATGAGAGGCTCGGGCATCCAGTCGGCCTCCAGACCGAGATCGGAGAAAAGAACCTGGGCGGCGTTGTAGCCGGGAAGCCCCGTGATATTGCCGCCCGGATGGCAGCAGGATCCGCACAGGTACAACCCGTCGATACAGGTGCGGTATTCCCCGGCGCCGGGGAATGGCCGGTCATGGCCGATCTGGCCGTCGGTAAACGCGCCGACCAGCAGGTCTCCGTAGCGCATGTTGGGAAAGCTCCGCTCGACATCCAGGGGGCTGCGGGTGAATTGGTCGATGACCCGTTCCTCCAGCCCCGGCGCGTATTCCGCCCACAGACGAAGCATGGCTTTCCCGTGCTCGTCCTTGGCCCGGTCCCAGGATCCGGCATCGCCTTGAAGCCGGTAGGGCAGCTTTTCCCACATGAAGGCGGTGTGCTTGCCGGGTGGCGCTTGAGAAGGATCGAACTGGGTCGGACAGGCGCCCCACATCACCGTGGGCGGGATGGTTCCCGCTTCGTGATGTCTCACGATTTCCGGGTATTGACGCATATGCTCCAGGCCCATGATGACCATGAACGGCTTTTCCAGTGCCGGATCGTTCCGGGCCGCGGCGTAGGAGGGCGGCGCGGTGAGGTTCAGGTTCAGCGCGAACAGGGGGGCTATGAGGTTGTAGCGGAAATTCTCCGCCGCCTCGCGCCATCGTTCAGGTATGTGGCCGGGTTCCAGGAGGTCGATGAAGGTCTGATGCGGGTTGAGGCTGGAAACGACGAAGCGTCGCGCCAGGATCTGCCGGCCGTCGCCGGTCTCGACTCCGACGGCCCGGCCGTTTTCCACCAGAATTCGCCTTGGTTCCGCCCCGGTGAGTATCGTGCCGCCGGCTTCTTCCACCGCTGCCCGCAGGGCCCGTGCGAGGAACCGGGCACCGCCCAGGGTCATCTGCGCCTTGGCCGTGCTCGCCAGCAGGGCGGCGACGTGGTGGCCGAAGCCCCTGACCCGCAGATCGACCTCTCGCAAGCCGTTGAAGAACAGGAGCCCGGCCTGGATGGTGGGATGGGTGAACTCCCGGGTGACGAACTCGAGAGGAGACAGGGCGCTCACCTCGATAAGCAACCTGCCCTCGGGCGTACGCTCGAGGATCGCGCGGCGTCGGTCCGCCGGCAAGGGCGGCGACAGGGATTCGGGGACCAGGATTTCATCTACGATGGACCGGAAGTCGTCGTGCCATCGTTTCAAAGTCGCCGCGTCGCGCTCGCTCATCCGGGCGAACGAGTCGTGGGTACGCTCGAAATCGGTCCACCATTGCAGCGAACGGCCGTCTTTCAGCAACAACGCGACGTTGAGTTCGGGCTCCAGGTAGCGCGCACCGTGGCGCGCCAGCTCCAGGTCCCGGTACCAGGGCATCTGGGTCAGCGCGCGGTGGAAGAAGGCGTGGGTGTTGTGCCGAAACCCGTGATGGCGGGGATCCTCGATGGTGGTCAGGCCGCCTCCCGCCTCCGGAGCCCGGTCGATGGCGAGCACGGAAAGCCCGGCCTGCGCGGCGTAGGTCTGCAGGACGAGGCCGTTGTGGCCGGCCCCGATAACGATTCCGTCATAACGGTCCACGGCGCCGCTCATTCGCGATTCGGAAACATGGATCCGGCCCGCGTCATGCGATCGCTTCGCCGGCGAGCGGGCAAGTGGCAGTTCGGCCACCGGTCGTCGATGACTCTCGCGGTCGCCATCCTGTCCGATTTCCCGGGATTCGTCCCGGGACGATCACATCTCGAGGATCGGCTTGATCGTCGTGCCCGCCTCGCTGTCGTGGAAGGCCTGCTCGATATCGTCGAACGGATAGAACCTGACCAGCCGGTCGAACGGAAACACGCCTTGCATATGGAAATCGATCAGTTGAGGAATGAAAACGTTCGGGTTGCTGTTTCCTTCCATGATGCCGAGAACCTTGCGGTTCATCATCAGCGGCCGGAGCGGAACGGTCAGGCCCCCGGTTTCCGTCGGCGCCACAAAGCCGAACGTGCCGTGGGGCGCCAGACTGGCGATCGCGTCCAGCATCACCGGCCCGATGCCGGTTGTATCCAGCGCAAAATCGACCCCGTGGGGAAGCCGGTCGCGAATCCGTTCGTGGACCGGCCCGCCATCCGCGCGGATCGCGTGGTCGGCGCCCAGCTCGGTGGCGAGCTGCAGCCGGTTGGGATGCAGGTCGACGGCAACCACCTCCCCCGCGCCGGCGACCCTGGCGGCCATGACCGCGGAAAGACCGAGCGACCCGGCGCCGAACACGGCAAGCGTCTGCCCCGGCTTCATCCCGAACACATTGAGCACCGCGCCCGCGCCGGTCTGAATCCCGCAGCCGAGCGGGCCCAGAATATTCAGGGGCGCATCCTTGCGCACCTTGACCACGCCCTGCCGGCGTCCCAGGGCATGGGTGGCGAAGGACGACTGATTGAAGAAATCGCCATGCACCGGGCCGTCCGCGCCGTGGAGGTAATGGCTCCCGTCGGGACGGGAACAGGCGAAGTGATCGGTGTTGTAGCAATAGGCCGGCCGGGCGCTCTGACAACTCGGGCAATGTCCGCACCAGGTGAAGGTCATCACCACATGATCGCCCTGCTCCAGATCGTCGACGCCCGGGCCCACAGCCTCGACAATGCCGGCGCCCTCATGCCCCAGAACCACCGGCCGGGGCGAGCGGCCCTCGGTAGCGGCCGTCTTCAGGTCCGTGTGGCAGACGCCTGTCGCTGTCAGCCTGACCAGGACTTCGTCCGCGCCGGGATCCGACATCTTCAAGGTCTCGATGGAAGGCTTGAGGCTGGTATCGCGAAACACCGCCGCCCTGATTTCCGTCATCGTCTTCTCCCGATTTTCCCGCGGGCGGTTTCCCGACCGGGAAGCGCTTCCGGCAGTTGCCGCGGTTGTCTAGCACGTTTGGGGCCGGATCAGAGAGAACGCCAGTCGAAGTTCGCCTCGAACGCCGCCGCGGCCCTGTACACGGTCGGCTCGTCCCACCAGCGGCCGGTGATCATCAGGCCGACCGGAAGGCCGTCGACCCTGCCGCAAGGCACCGACATCGAAGGCTGGCCGGTGTAGTTGTAGGTCGGACAGTTGGCCAGCATGTTCCAGGCGTGGTCGCAATATTCCGCGACCGAGGCATCCGCCGCCGGGAAAGGCTGCGCCACCAGCGGCACGGTCGGCATCAGAAGGAGATCGAAACCCTCCATGAGCCGCGCGAACCCGTCCTTCGCCTTGCGCTGCAGGTTCATCCCCTTGGCATAGATGCGCCCGCCCAGGGTTTCCATGTACCAGGCGCCGAGCAGCGTGAAGGCCCGGACGGTCGGCGGCAGTTCGTTCGCGCGCCCGGTCCAGCCGTTGCAGCGTTCCAGCGCGCCGCCGACATACAATCCGGGCAGGCCGTAGAACACGCCGCCCTGCAGCATCATTTCCCGGGCGAGCCCCTCCGCGAGGGCCGGCATGTACATGACAGCCGCCTCGCGATGCAGCGGGAAGGAAACGGTCTCGACCTCCGCGCCGAGCTCGCCGAACCTGGCGCAGGCGGCGCGAACCGCCGCATCCGACTCCGCCTGGGAACCGGGATGGTCGAATCCTTCCTCGATCACGGCGATCCGCAATCCCGAAACGCCGCCGTCCAGCATCCCGGAATAGGGATGGGTGACGACATCGCGCTGCCGCCCGTCGATTCCGTCCGGACCCGCGATGGCCTCCAGCATCGCGGCGTTGTCGGCAACCGTCGCCGTCATCGGTCCGACATGGTCGATGGCGGCTTCGATCCCCAGAACCCCCGTATAGGGCACGAGGCCGTAGGTCGGTTTCATGCCGTAGATGCCGCAGAACGAAGCCGGCATCCGTATGGACCCGCCCTGATCGCCGCCGATCGCCATGTCGACCTCGCCGGCCGCGACCAGCGCGGCGCTGCCGGAAGACGAACCGCCGGCGCTGTAGCCCATCCGGTGGGGATTGTGGCAGGGGCCGGTCGCGTTGGTATGGCTGCTGCCCGAGAGGCAGTAGCTCTCGCAATGCGCCTTTCCCAGGATCGTCGCCCCGGCATCGAGGAGGCGCGTCACGATCGTGGCATCGACCTCCGGAACATAACCCTCGAGGACCGAAGTTCCGTTCATCATCGGCACGCCGGCCAGCATGATGTTGTCTTTGAGCGCGACCGTCTTGCCTTTTAGCCTGCCCTCGGACGCTCCCTCGATCCGGCTCTTGTAGTACCAGGCGTTGTACTTGTTTTCCTCGCCCTCCGGCCGGTATCCGGGGGTGCGCGGATATTTTACCTCCGGCAGATAGTCCGGCATTTTCTGCTGTGCGTCGGCGATGGCCACCAGCGGAGCGAGCAGGTCGCTGTAGTCCCTGGCTTCCTCGTCGCTCAATCCGAAGCCCAGGGAGCGGGCGAGATCCTGCAATTCCGACGCTTTGGGACCCTGTAGTGTCATCGGCCTGTTCCCCTGTTACGGTGTTTCCCTTCGTCGAAGACTCTGGCCTGGGGGCACCTCGGTGCTCCCCGGCCGCCACTCCGAATTGTCCTACCATAGGCCATGGAATGAAGAATCGGACCGGGGACGGCGGCGGCGGCCGGGCCCACAATCGTTTCCGCCCCCGGCGATGGGTATATTCCCCGCTGAAATTCGTATCATGACGGCTTGCCGGTCGTACAAACACGGGATCGCAATTCATGCAGAACATTTCGAAGAAGATTACGAAGAGAATTCAGGCGCTCGTCGCGGACATCGAGGCCGATGCCTTTGCGCGCGGCCGGGCCGACGCGAGGAAAGAGCTGCTGGAGGTACTGTCGGCGCAGGGCGCACGTCTTCCGTCCCCGAAGATATCGGGCGCAAGGCGGGGCAAGAAGACACAGCCCGGGAACCGCGGCGCAGGCGGGCGCAAGCGTGCTCCGAGAGGCTCCGTTCCCCGGTTCGTCGAGCGGGTCTTGCGCGACCATCCCGGTTCGACCGTGCAGGAAATACTGGAGCGCGCGGCCACGGATCCGGAACGTTCGATCAAACTGCCGTCGATCCGGAACGAGCTGCATAGCGGCCGCAAGCAGGGCAAGTATGAATCGAACGCCCGGCGCTGGTCGCTCTCCGGAGTCGGCCCGGGCGCGGCGGATGGCGGAGAGGCGATCCCATCCGATACATCCCCGGGGCGGGACACGGGCGAGAGCAGGGGTACTCTCGGATTGTTCTCCTGAGACTATCGCCGGCGCGACGCGGAGGACCGCGGCGGACATGCGCAAGCGTTACCCGGCGGCTTCCGTAGCAAAGGAAACGCAAGCCGCCGCGCCACCCGCGGTCAAAGCAGGCAGACGCGCTCCGCCAGTTCCTCGATCAGCACGCGCTGGTTTTCGCGATAATCGATCGGCGCCTCGACAAGCTGGACGCCGCCATCCCGGAAGCAGCGTTCGAGCAGCGGCGCGAACTCGTCCGCCGCGCCGACACGGTGACCCGCCGCCCCGTAGCTGTCGGCATACTGAACGAAATCGGGATTGCCGTATCCAAGCCCCCAATCGGGCAGGCCCGCATCGGCTTGTTTCCAGCGAATCATGCCGTAGGCGTTGTCGCGCAGTATCAGCACCACCAGGTTGAGGCCGAGGCGCACGGCGGTTTCCAGCTCCTGGCTGTTCATCATGAAGCCGCCATCGCCGCAGATGGCCATCACCCGACGATCCGGATACAGCATCGCCGTCATCATCGCCGACGGAAGCCCGGCCCCCATGGTCGCCAGCGCATTGTCGAGCAGCACCGTGTTCGACTGCCGGGCCACGAAATTGCGTGCGAACCAGATTTTGTATGTGCCGTTGTCCAGCGCGACGATGCCGTCGGGCGGCATGACGGCGCGCACGTCGGCGACGATGCGCTGGGGCAGCAGGGGAAACGACGGATCTTCGGTGCGCTCGGCAATGTGCCCCAGCACTTCGTCCCGCACCCGCATGAAATACCCGAAGTCATGCCCCGGTTGCGGCTCCAGCCGTTCGGCGAGGCGCTGAAAGCTCGAAGCGATGTCGCCGACCAGTTCGAGTTGCGGGAAATAGACCTCGTCGACTTCGCTCGGGCTGAAGTTCACGTGGATGACCCGTTTGCCGCCATGTTCCATGAAGAAAGGCGGTTTCTCGACGACATCGTGGCCGGCATTGATCACCAGATCGGCGCGGTCGATGGCGCAGTGAAGATAGTCGCCGTCGGACAGCGCCGCCGTCCCGACATAGAGATCGGGGAACCGTCCGATGACCCCCTTGCCCATCTGGGTATCGAAATAGGGGATTCCCGTCTTGCCGACGAAGGCCTCGAGAGCCGCGATAATACGCTTGCGGTTGGCGCCGGCTCCGACCAGCAGTAGCGGATACCTGGCCGAGCGGATCATTTCGACAGCCTTGTCGATGGCGACGGTATCGCAATGCGGCCGACGGGTCGTTATCGGAGGGAATAGGGGTTGGGCGTCGACTTGCTCGGCGGCGATGTCCTCGGGCAATTCGATATGCACGGCGCCCGGCCGCTCTTCTTCGGCCAGCCGGAAGGCCTCCCGGACGACGCTGGGGATCGTGTTGCCGTTGACGACTTGCTTGGCGAACTTGGTGATCGGCCGCATCATCGACACCACATCGACGATCTGGAAGCGACCCTGCTTGCTGGCCTTGATCGGTTTCTGACCGGTGATCATCATCATCGGCATGGCGCCCAATTGCGCGTAGGCCGCCGCGGTGACCAGATTGGTGGCGCCCGGACCGAGCGTCGCCAGACACACGCCGGCCTTGCCGGTCAGCCGGCCATAGGTGGCGGCCATGAAGCCTGCCGCCTGTTCGTGGCGGGTCAATATCAGATCGATGTTCGACGTGCGCAGGGAATCGAGAAAATCGAGGTTTTCTTCGCCGGGCACGCCGAAGACGTATTCGACGCCCTCGTTTTCCAAAGCCTGGACCAACAAATCGGACGCCCGCATCCGGGTGAGGCCGGCTTCGGAGGACGCTACTTCGACAGTGCTCATCGCATTTTCCTCGAGGAATTGGACGTTTTGTCTATGAGTCGCCGAGGGATGCATACTCGGGATGCGTCTCGGGAACCGGATAGCGCTCGTCGAGGGGCATCGACTTGCCGTCTCCCAAGGCGATACGGCAGTGATAGCGCTTGAGCGCGCGCGGATGGGAGACCCCGCAGGAATGGCTGATGATCCCGGTGCCGTAGCGCAGTTTCTCGACAAAGTTCTTGACCCGGACCGACTTCGTTTCCGGATCGAGCCCGCGCTGCAACCGCCGGTCGTGGGTAGTGATCCCGGTGGGGCATGTGTTTTTGTTGCACTTGAGCGATTGAATGCAGCCTAGCGCGAACATGAAGCCCCGCGCCGACACCACGAAGTCGGCGCCGACGCAATACGCCCATGCGACTTCGGCCGGCGTAATCAGCTTGCCCGACGCGATTACCTTGATGCGCTCGCGCAGCCCGTAGCGCACGAGAATATCGACGACGACCGGCAGCGCCTCCTTGATCGGCATGCCGACATTATCCATCAGCGGCATCGGAGCCGCCCCGGTGCCGCCATCGCCGGAATCGACCGTGATGAAATCGGGCGCGGATTCGATGCCGCGCGCGTGAACCTCCTTGCAGAGGCTCTCGATCCAGCCATACGCGCCGACCACCGTCTTGAAGCCGACCGGCTTTCCGGTGACCTCGCGGATTCGCCCGATCGCATCCAGCAGGTCGGTCACCGAATCGATGTCGAGGTGGCGGTTGGGCGAGATCGAATCCGTATGCACGGGGATGCCGCGGATCCCGGCGATTTCGTCGGTGACCTTGGCGGCCGGCAAAATGCCGCCCTTTCCCGGCTTGGCGCCCTGGCTGAGTTTCAACTCGAACATCCTGAGCTGCTCGTGGGCCGCCAGTTCGCGCAGCCGATCTTCGCTCAGATTGCCCTGCCCGTCGCGCACGCCGTATTTCGCGGTGCCGATCTGGAACACGATGTCGCAGCCGCCTTCGAGATGGTACGGCGCCAGCCCCCCTTCGCCGGTATTGAGCCAGCAGCGGGCGAGAGCCGCGCCTTTCGACAGGGCCTGGACCGCCGGTTGCGATATCGCGCCGAAACTCATGCCGGAAATGTTGATCACCGATTGGGCCACATAAGGCTGTCTCGCGAACGGACCGATGGTAAGCGCCGGCGCGGGTTCGCTGTCTTCGTCGATCTTCGGGAACGGACAGTTGACGAAGATGACCGTACCCGGCGCGGTGAGCGATTTTGTCGAACCGAAGGCGCTCGTGTTGTCGACGCCGCGCGAAGACTTGTAGACCCAATCGCGCTCGGCCCGGTTGAAGGGCATTTCGTCGCGATCCATCGCGAAAAAATACTGCCGGAAATACTCGCCGAGGGTGGTGAAGAGACGACGGAACCGACCGATAACGGGATAATTGCGCCGCACCGCATCGGCGGTTTGCGAAACGTCGATAACGAACATCACGACGACGATCAGAAAGACGATGCCGATGGCAAATACGAACAGGGTCGTCAGCACATTGATGCTGGTCATCGAAAAATCGGCGAACAGCGACATTTTCCCACCCTCCCGTGTCGATAACCAAGGCTACGCCCGAGCCGGCACTTCCCCCAAGGGTCCTGCCGGACCGCGAGCATAGCCGAAGTCGTTCGACGGACAATGCTGCAGCGGGTCTCGACGGTTCGCCATATCGCGCGCCCGTCATTCGATTGCGAAGAGCGAAATCCGGACGGAAGACCGCTGCCGCGCCCCCGTGCCGACGAAGAGCATAGGGTTGACCCAGCGGTATTTCGGATCGCCGGTCTCGAGCCGGGCGTGGGTGCGCATGTAGTAGCTCCCGGGCGGAACATCTTCACCGGCCGCCAGTCGCTCGATGACTTCCGGGGGGCCATGGCGGTAGCCGTAATTGACGATCTCGATCAGGGCTCCGTCGTCGGTTTCCATGGCGTAGCGGGTGTCGAGCTCGGCCAGACCGTCGGCGAAGATCGTCTGCCAGTCCGCGCCCAGGTTCAGGATACGGCCGGAGATCTCCGGCCCGGTCACGCTTCCGCCGACAATCGGAACGATCCGGCGGCGGCCCGCCCTGCCGGCCCCCATCTCGCGGATCGGTCCCAGCTCGGCGGCGATGTCGCAGAAGTGGCGGAGATTGGGGACGGGCAGCATGTGTTCGCCTTTCGATAGGGTTATCGGCGCCCCGGAAGCCGTATCACGGCCGGGTCTCCGTCGTCGTAGAGACGCTCCACGAGGCCGGCGCGGCGGGTCGTGACGGTTCGGACGTTGAGGCTGCCCTTGGGCGTGATTTCCCCGGCGCCCACCGAGGCCGGCTCGGCGAGCACCATCGCCCGGGCGATACGCATGGACGAACCCGTCGCCTTCGCCGCGAGGCTGTCCAGAGCGGCGCGCAGTTGGGCCGTATAGGCCTCGTCCGGCACCGCGCCGCCGACATCCGTCGTCGCGGCTCCCGCGCAGCGGCCGGGCGCGGGAAACACCAGCAGCCCGATCTCCGAACGACTTTCACCCACCACGACGATGTCCTGGGCCAACCCGGACAGTGCGGCCAGAGCCTCGATCCGCAACACGCTCGCCCGGACCCAGGTGCCGGTTGTCAGCTTGAAATCTTCGGTGAGCCTGCCATCGAACAGCAATCCCCTTGCGTCGTCAGCGGGATCGACCAGTCGGACGGCGTCGCCGGTGATGAAGAACCCTTCGTCGTCGAAACTCTCGGCCGTCCGGTCCGGATCCTCGAAATACCCGTCGATCACGTTGGGGCCCGTGACCCTCAACTCATAGCGGTGGCCGCCGAGAGGGATCAGCTTCGCCGTCAACTCCGGGACCGGCACCCCGACCGTCCCCGATGCGGCGCCCCGCTGGTGGTAGAGCACCGCGCAGGGCGCGGTCTCGGTCATGCCCCAGCCCGAGATCATCAGGGGCACCTCGCCGCGCTCGGCCATCGCCATTTCCTCGATCGCCGCCCAGACATCGGCGGGGAGCGAAGCGCCGGCGTAGAAGAACATGTCGAGACCGCGGAAATAGCCGCGCCGCAGCTCCGCATCCTCCCGCATCGCCTGGACGGTAAGCGCGTGCGCGATGGGCAGGTCGATGGCCAACGTTCCCGGATGCATACGGAGGTTTTCCAGGGTGCGCTCGAACAGCTTGCCGGCCGGCTTGCCGTCGTCGATATAGAGGCTGCCTCCGTTCGCCAGCATCATGTTGAAGTCGGAGTTGCCGGCGAACACGTGGTTCCAGGGCGGCCAGCTGAGGATCTTGTGCGGCTTGCGGCCGAGGAGAGGAAGGCAGGCGAGGTACTGCGCCTGATTGACGGTCAGCATCCGCTGGGTCTGTGGCACGCCCTTTGGGTCGGAGGTGGAGCCCGAGGTGAAAAGGATCTTGGCGAGCGTGTCCGGCCCGACCCGGGCGAAGGCCCCGTCGGTATCCGAGGCAGGATCTCCTTTCAGGATTTCGGAGAACGCCGTGACGTCGGCGCCGGCGCCGCCGCTCGCGACCTTCCGCACGCCCTCGAAAATGTCGAGCGCAAGCGCGGCCCCGTAAGCCTCCGCATGGGCGGCGTAGACCATCGCGGGGCGCACCTTGCCGGCGCAGTAGCGCAACCTCGGCCTGGCCTCGGGCAAGAGCGAGTATTGCTCGGCCAGCGGCACCAGCGGCGCGCCGATGCTCTGCGCCGCGAGCGCCAGGACCGCATGATCGACCGACGGCCCGGACAGCACGACGACCGGGCTGCCATACCCGATCCCCCGCGCGAGGAGGCCTTCCGCCGCGGCACGCACCTGCTCGGCCATTTCCGAGTAGGTGATTTCGTGCCAGCCGTCGCCGCTGCGCTCGGCCACAAAGACGCGGTAGGGCGCTTCCCCGGCCCAACGGTTCAGCCAGTCGAGCGTGGTCCGCGCGACCGGGCCGAGATCGAGCCCGGACCGCATCAGGATCGTCCCGTCGGGGCGCTCGTCCCGAATGACAGTGTGGGGCTGGATTTCCGGCGATCGACTCATTTCCCGTTCCTTTCCGCCGGACTTTAGCCGCGACCTTCGGGGTTGGACATGCGGCGCGGCCCGGGAACATTGACGCGCGGCCGCTCGCAGACGAGAAACCCGCCATGCGCGCGCGGATAAGGGGACGGACGAGATGACAGGTTCGGGATTTCGGGGGCCTGGACCGGATGCGGTCTTTGCCGCCGGTCTTGAGGAAGGCGAGTTCAGGATCCAGCGCTGCGGGAGCTGCGGCGTCCACATCCACTACCCGCGCGCCTTGTGCCCGGAATGCGGCTCGCCGGAGCCGGAGACCGTCCGGGCGTCGGGCCGCGGAATCGTACACGCAACATCGGTCGTCCGCGTCCGGCCCGGTCACGGCGAGGACTACAATATCGCGCTTGTCGATCTCGCCGAGGGGCCGCGCATGATGACACGGGTCGTCGATATCGACCCGGCAGACATCCGGATCGGCGACGCGGTGACCGCCTTCGTGGGCGAAATCGAGGGAAACAAGGTCATTCTGTTCCGACCGGCGACAGACGCCGCGGGCGGAGACGCCCGGTGAGCGGCAATCTCCGGGGCGCGGCGGCGATCGTCGGTATCGGGCTCACCGAGTTCGGCGAGCTGCCCGGCCGTTCGCAGATGGAGATCATGGCCGAAGCCGTCCATTGCGCTCTGGCCGATGCCGGCATCGCCAAGAACCGCATCGACGGCGTATTCGGCGCCGACTTCACCGACTCGCTGATCGGCCTTTCGATGGCGGAGTATCTGGGGCTGAACCCGACGGTGATCGACGGCACCAATATCGGCGGCTCGTCCTATGTCAATTTCCTGCAGTCGGCGGCGCTCGCCTTGCAGGCAGGCCTGTGCGAGGTCGCCCTGATCGCCTATGGCAGCAACGCCCGGAGCGCCGGCCGCGCGGGAAGGGGTCCGGGCCCGGTTGCCTACGAGACAGTCTACAAACCCCGCCAGCCGATCAACGCCTATGCGCTGGCGGCCTCGCGCCACATGTACGAATACGGCACGACCCGAGAACAGCTCGCCGAGGTCGCGGTGGCGGCGAGACGCTGGGCGGGGTTGAACCCGGCCGCCTTCATGCGCGACCCGTTGAGCGTGGAGGAGGTTCTGGGCTCGCGCCCGGTGGTCGATCCCTTCACCGTACGGGATTGCTGTCTGGTGACCGACGCGGGCGCGGCGCTGATCATGGTGAAGGCCGACCGTGCGCGGGACTTCCCGCGGGAGCCCGTCTACCTTCTCGGCATCGGGATGGCGACCGGTCACAGCCAGATCGCCTGCATGCCCGACCTCACGGAAACCGCGGTGGCGAAATCGGCGCCCCAGGCGCTCGCCATGGCCGGTGTCTCGCTCGGCGACGTCGACGCGGTCGAGCTTTACGATGCCTTCACGATCAACACGATCCTGTTCCTGGAGGATCTGGGCTTCTGCGCCAAGGGCGAAGGCGGCGCTTTCGTCGAAGGCGGCCGGATCGCGCCTGGCGGCGCATTGCCGGTCAACACCAACGGAGGCGGGCTGAGCTGCGTGCATCCGGGCATGTACGGCATGTTTCTTGTCATCGAAGCCGTCGAGCAATTGCGGGGACAGGCCGGCGACCGCCAGATCGAGGGCGCGGAGATCGCGCTCTGCAACGGCAATGGCGGGTTGCTGTCGAGCCAGGTAACGGCCGTGCTCGGCACCGCGTCGACGCTCTGACGGGACGGGTTTCGGGCCGCGGGGAATCGGGAAAGGGATAGCGGGGTGACCATGGTACGCATCGGCGACGCCGTCAGGCGGGACGAGGATTACAGGCTGCTCAGGGGACGGGGCCGGTATCTCGACGACGTCAACGCACCGAACCAGGCGCGCGCCCATGTCCTGCGGTCCCCCCATGCGCATGCGGACATGAACGGGATCGACGTGGAGGGGGCGCTGGCGGCGCCGGGCGTGCTCGCGATCCTGACGGGTGGCGATCTGGCCGCCCGCGGCCTCGGCACCGTCAGGGCGGTGGTGCCGAGCCGGCGCGCGGACGGCTCTCCGGGGCACAAGACGCCGCAACCGCTGCTGGCCGGGGACCGCGTGCGGATGGTCGGTCAGGCGGTTGCCTTCATCGTCGCCGAGACCGTCGAACAGGCCAGGGACGCCGCCGAGCTGATAGGCGTCGACTACTCCCCCCTGCCCGCGCTGGTCACGGCGGACGACGCGCTCGCGCCCGGCGCGCCGGCGATCTGGGACGACAATCCCGGCAACGAGGCGTTCACCCACGAGGTCGGAGAAGCGGCGGCGGTGGCGGCCGGCTTCGCCAAGGCGGCTCACATCGTGCGGCACCGGGTGTGCGTCAACCGGGTGACGGGGAACCCGATGGAACCCCGCGGCTGCCTCGCCGGCTACGACGAATACGAGGACCGCTACACGCTCCGCGCCACCATCCAGTCGGCGCACGGCATCCGGGCGGTGCTGGCGGGACAGATTTTCGATCTGCCGCAAGGCCGGTTTCGCGTCGTCTGCGACAACATGGGCGGCGGGTTCGGCACACGCGGCGGCTGCCTGCCGGAATACGCGCTGTCGCTCTGGGCATCGGAGGTCGTCGGCCGGCCGGTCAAATGGGTGGCGGAGCGCTCGGAAGGCATCCTCAGCGACGAGCAGGCGCGCGGCGGTTTCGTCGATGCCGAGCTGGCGCTGGATGCCGGGTACCGGTTTCTCGCGCTGCGCACCCACACCAAGGTGCCGATCGGCGCCTACTACACCTCGGACCGCAATTTCGGGTCGACCGTCACCGGACTCGGGGGCCTCGCCGGGATGTACCGGACCCCGGCCATCCATGCGACCGTCACCGGCGCCTTCACCAACACGATGACCAACGCCCAGTATCGCGGCGGCGCCAAGCCGGAGCCGTGCCACGTCATCGAGGTAATGGTCGACCAGGCCGCTCGCGAGCTGGGCGTGGATCCGGCGCGGCTGCGCGAGATCAACACGCTGACTCCCGACGAACTGCCTTACACGACATGTCTTGGCGCCAGCTACGACTGCGGGGAGTTTCCGGCCAACCGGACCCGCGCGCTGGATACCGGCGACTACGGGGGCTTCGAGGCGCGCCGGGAAGGGGCCATGAAGGACGGGAAGATACTCGGCATCGGCATGTCCCAGACGATTTCCGGCGTCGCCATGACCAATTACGAGCACGCCGAAATCCGCTTCGACAGCAGTGGCGGTATCACCCTGCTATGCGGGGCGATGGATCACGGCCAGGGCCACGGAACCACGTTTCGTCAAATCCTCGCCGACCGGCTGGGCATCGACATGGATGGCATCCGCTATCGCTACGGCGATACCGAGGTGGTCACCGCCGGGGTCGGCACGTTCAATGCGCGTTGTGCGGCGCTGGCCGGTTCGGCGGTGGTCGAAGCCGCCGACAAGATCGTGGAGAAGGCCAAGCGGATCGCGGCGCACATGCTGGAAGTGCCGGAGGTCGACATCGAATTTGCCGACGGCCGTTTCGGCGTAGTCGGCACCGACAAATCGGTCGACATCGGAGAGATCGCGCGAGCCGCATTCCAGAAGCCGAAATTGCCGATCGACATCGAGCCCGGCCTCTACGAGCGGGGCGATTTCGGGAGCGACGACGGGCCGGTCTATCCCAACGGATTCCACCTCGCGGAGGTCGAGATCGACCGCGAGACCGGACGGGTGCGGCTGGTGCGCTACAACTGCGTCGACGATGCGGGCGTGGTGCTCAACCCGATCCTGTTCGATGCCCAGGTGCATGGCGGCATCGTCCAGGGCGCCGGGCAGATCCTGATGGAGGACGTCAACTACGACGGGACCGGACAGCTATTGACCGGTTCCTTCATGGACTACGCCATGCCGCGGGCCGACGATTTCTGCCATTTCGAGCTCGCCGCCAACGAGGTGCCGACCAAGCGCAACCCGCTCGGCGTCAAGGGCGTGGGCGAGGCCGGAACCGTGGGCGCCATGCCGTCGATCATGAATGCGGTCAACGACGCGCTGCACCGCATCGGCGCACCGGAGGTCGAAATGCCGGCGACCGCGGAGAAAGTCTGGCGGGCGATCCAACAGGCGGGCGGCTGACCCGGAGGCCGGCCCTCAGGCCCACAGCCTTTCGCTGGCGAGTCTGGCGCCCTCGACAAGAGCGCCGAGCTTGGCCCACTGGACGGTCGGGTGGACGCGGCGATGGAAGGGGCCCTGCGCGAAGCCGCAATCGGTCGAGCCGATGACGTTCTCCCGCCCGACCAGTCCCGCGAGCCGCACGATGCGTTCCGCGACCAGTTCCGGATGTTCGACGACATTGGTCGCGTGGCTGATCACGCCGGGGATCAGCACCTTGCCGTCGGGAAGCTTCACGTCTTTCCACACCGCCCATTCGTGCTCGTGGCGCGGGTTCGCCATCTCCAGCACATAGGCGCCGGCGTTGACGCTCAGGATGAGGTCGACGATGTCCCTGATGGGAACGTCGCTGGTGTGCGGGCCGGGCCAGCTTCCCCAGCAGACGTGATAGCGCACCCGGTCCGGCGGAATTCCGTCGAGCGCGTGGTTGAGGGCTTCCATGTGCAGGCGGAGCCACTCGCGGAAGTCCTGCATGGTCGCCGGCGGGACCATGCGGTCATAGGTGACCGCGGCGCGCGCATCGTCGACCTGGACCAGCAGGCCGGCCTCGGAGATCGTCCGGTACTCGACCCGCATGGCGTCGGCGATGGCGAACACCAGCTCCTCGTCGCTCTTGTAGTGCTCGTTCCTGCGGTCGGGAATGACGCTCGCCGGCGCGGCTACGGGAAGGAACCCGTCGGCGACATCGACTCCGGAGAGCGCCGCCTTGAAGTTGTCGATATCGCGCCGGAGCGCGTCCTGGCCGGTATAGGCGATCGGCGCGACGCAGACCGACTCGTATTGCCGGCCCGAGCCGCCGTCGAAACGTCCCTGCGCCCGATCCCGCGCGTCGAGCTCGGCGTAGAACTCGGGAAAGCGCTCCCGGTCGAGGCCGCGGGCAAACGGATCGGCGCCCCCGGACGACACCGGGCGCCGCTCGAACCCGCTCAGCCGCTCGAGCACGTATTGCGACCAGCTGATCGACTTGCCGAACTCGCCGTCGCTGATGACGTCGATCCCGGTCTCGGCCTGACGCTTCGCGATCTCGGCCACCGACTGCGTCAGCACCTTGCGGTGATACGCCTCGTCCACCGCCACGCCGTTCTGCCGCGCGGCCAGGATGTCCTGTATCGCCTTGGGGCGGATCAGGCTTCCCACATGGGTGGTGAGAATGCGGTCCTCGCTCCTCTTCATGCCGATTTACTCCCCTTGAAGATCCCGCCGACCGATCAACCGCGCATCTGGGGCGCCGAGTTCACGGTCGCGTGCAGGTTGCGGGCGAAGTCCACCGCGCTTGCGATATCCATCGAGAGCGCGGAGCGGGCATATTCCTTGACAGCGAGAATCGCGGGACGCGGAGCTTTCTCCAGCGCTTCGCGAAGCTTTTCGAAGGTGTTCTCAAGCTCTGCCGGCGAAACCGCGTCGCTGACGATTCCGAACGAAAGCGCCTTCCGCGCGTCGATCGATGCGGTCGAGTAGGTGAGGTACATCAGGGCCTTCCTCGGCACGCGATCGACCAGCGAGGACATGGCCATGGTCGGCATGATGTCGTGGCCCATTTCGGGCAACTGGAAGGTCGCGGTCGTGCTGGCGAGAGTAATGTCGCAAAGCGCGGCCAACGCGCAGCCGAAACCGAGCGCGCGCCCCTGAACCAGACCGACGACCGGTACCGGCGAACGGCGAAAGGCGGCGTAACACTCGAAGATCGGCTCGTTTTGCGCCCGGCGCTCATAGGCCGGGGGCCGCCCCTCCGGCCGGGCCCCCATGACCGCGCGCCCGGTGCAGAAATCCTCGCCTGCCCCGCGCAGAACGATGTAATGGGAGTCGCCGGCGGCCTCGATCGCGCGGCCGAGAGTCACCGCCATCTCGTTTGTGACGCCGTTGCCGGCTTCCGGCCGGTTGAGCGTGATCTCGGTATGGCGATCGACGGTCCGCACCAGGACTTCATCGGACATGGCTGTGCTCCTCTTGCTTCAGGCGTTCGCGCCCGCCGCCCCGATCGCTCTCCAGACATCCTCGGGGCCGGTCGGCATCTCGAGATGGTTCACCCCGAATTCGGCCAGGGCGTCGACGACGGCGTTGACATAAGCGGCAAGCGACGGGGTCGTCCCCCCCTCGCCGCCCGCGCGGATCCCGAGCGGGTTGTCGGGCGTCGGGACCTCGCTGATTTCGGTGTGGAAGAACGGCATGCGGTCAGCCCGCGGCATGGCGTAGTCCATGAAAGAAGCCGCCAGCGCCTGACCGGTTACGGGGTCGTAGACGCAGTGTTCCATCATCGCCTGGCCGAGACCCTGGGCGATGCTGCCATGCGCCTGTCCGTGGAGGATCAACGGGTTGATCGCGCGGCCCACATCGTCGACGCCGGTATAGCGAACGACATCCACAGTCCCGGTTTCGGGATCGATTTCGACCTCGCACACATGGCATCCGTAGGGGAACGCGGCGACGCGAACCGTTTCATCGGATATTCCGGCGAGCGGCCCCCTCAGGTCGTCCGGCAACGATTCTTCGTGCTCGGCGGCGCTTGCGATCTCGAACAATTCCACCGAACGATCCGTGCCGGAAACCGTAAAGCGGCTCCCGGCGAACACGATGTCCTCTTCCGCCGCCTCCAGGAGACAGCTGGCGATCCGGCGGCCTTTGTCGACGACGATCTCGGTGGCCTTGCCCATCGTTATGCCGGCGAGCCGCATCGACCGTCCCGAATGGGAACCGCCGCCTACCGAAACGATATCGGTATCGCCCGTGATCAAATGGACACGGTCCAGGGATACGCCGAACCATTCGGCGGCTAGCTGGGCGAAGCTCGTCTCGTGGCCCTGCCCGCTCGACAGCGTGCCGATGACGACATCGATCCTGCCTTCCGGACACACCGTGATTTCAGCTCGTTCTCGCGGGGCACCGGTGGACGTCTCGATATAGTTGGCAATGCCGACGCCGCGGCGCCTGCCCCTTTGCCGTGCCTCCTCGCGCCGCTGTTCGAACCCCGCCCAGTCCGCCGCCGCGATCGCCGTGTCCATTGTCGATCGGTAGTCGCCGCTGTCGTAGGTCATGCCCAGCGGGTTGGAAAACGGCATCGCGTCTTCCGGCACCAGGTTCTTCCGACGCAGCGCGAGGCGGTCGAAGCCGTGAGCCGCCGCCGCCAGGTCGACCAGCCGTTCTAGGACGAACATGACCTCCGGCCGCCCGGCGCTGCGATAGGGATTGGTGGGCGGCGTGTTGGTCACCGCCGCCCGGGCCAGGAAATGGGCGGTCGGCATGTCGTAGAGCCCCGTCATGATCTCGACGCCCTTGATCAGGGGCACGAACGAGACGGTGTGGGCGCCGACGTTGCTCGTGTTGGCGCCACGCATCGCGAGAAACCGGCCCTCCCGGTCCAGGGCGAGTTCGGCGGTGACGGCCAGGTCGCGACCCTGGTAGTCGCTAAGGAACGCTTCGCCACGGTCCGCGGTCCACTTGACCGGCCGGCCGAGACGCTTCGCGGCCCAGGCGACGAGCGCGAATTCCGGATAGAAAGCGTTGCGGGTGCCGTAATTGCCGCCGACATCCGCCGCGACCACCCGCACCCGTTCCTCCGGAACTCCCAGTATCTCGGCCAGTTCCCGCTTCGGCCGCACGACCCCGCCGCCGCCCGCATGCAGCGTGTAGCGTCCCGTATCCGGATCGTAAGCGCCGACGGCCGCGCGGGGCTCCATCGGCACGCCGGTGACCCTTCGGATCCAGGTTTCCAGGCGAACGACATGATCGGCTTCGGCGAAGACGCGCTCCGTTGACGCGGCGTCGCCAACGTCGGCGTCGATGCAGATATTGGACGGGGTTTCGTCCCACAGGTTCGGTGCGTCCCTGGTTCCCGCGGTCACGGCCTCTGTAACCGCCGGCAGGGGGACATAGTCGACTTCCAGTCGTTCGAGGCCGTCGCGCGCCCGATCCGGGGTCTCCGCCACGACCATCGCGACGGCCTCGCCGACAAACCTCGCTTTGTCGGCGGGAAGCGGAGAATGGGGAAACTCCCGCCTCGGGGAACCGTCCCGGTTGACGAGTTCGATGTCGGGCGGGCTCGTCGGCGCGGGTCTGTGGGGAATGCTGCCAAGACCGTCCGCCAGAAGGTCGTCGCCGGTCAACACGGCGATGACGCCGGGAACCTCAAGCGCCGCGGAAGCGTCGATGCCGGCAATCCGCGCATGGGCGTGCGGCGAGCGATGCATGACCGCGTAGGCCTGATCCGGCAGGTTGACATCGTCGGAAAAACGTCCGCGTCCGGTCAGGAGTCGAAAATCCTCCTTGCGGGGCAGCGGCCGGCCGATGACCGGCCCTGCCGCGGACTCCGCGCGGACTCCGTCGGACATCAGACCATCAACCCCAGGATTCCGGGCAGCCACAGGCTGAGAGCGGGGAAAATGGCGACGATCGCGAGGCGCGCCAGGTCGGCGACGAAGAACGGCGCGATTCCGCTGAAGATGGTCTTGAGCGGCACTTCCGGCGCCATTCCGTGCAGCACGAAGGGAATGATGCCTATCGGCGGGGTGATCTGGCCGATTTCGATGACCATGATGTTGATCACCCCCCACCAGATCGGATCGAAACCGAGCCCGACCACCAGCGGAAAGACGACGGGAAGCGTGATGATCATCGCCGCGACCGTCTCGAAAATGCTGCCCAGGATGATGTACATCACCAGAAGCAGCACGATGACCATCCAGGGTTCGAGACCCGAGCTCTCGATCGCGCCCACCAGAACGCTCGGCATCTGGCTGAGCGTGATGAAGAACGTGAAGATCGTCGCGCCGATGATGATGATGTAGATCAGCCCGGTCGAAGCGGCGGTCTGGACCAGAACCTCTCGCAGAACCTTGACCGTGAGACGCCCGCGCAACCAGGTGAACCCGAATGCCATGAAGCAGCCGACCGCCGCCGCTTCGAGCACGGTGAACACGCCGCCATAGATTCCGCCGCTGACCACCGCGGCGAGAACGAGGACGCCCCAGCAGCTCCTGACCACGGCCAGCCGCTCGCGCCAGGGCATCCGGGGCCCCGCCGGACCCGACCCCGGCCGGACCCGGACATAGATCGCGATGGTCAGGAAATAGACCACGATGCAGATGAGGCCGGGGATGACCGCCGCCGCGAACAGCGCGATCACGAACTGCTCCGTCAGCACGCCATAGAGCAGCATCAAGTTGGAGGGGGGAATCAGGATGCCGAGCGTGCCGCCCGCGGCGATAGATCCCGCCGCGAGAGACGGCCGGTAGCCGCGCTCGCGCATTTCCGGGAGCGCGATGCGCATGAAGGTGGAGGCGGTCGCCAGCGAGGAGCCGCAAACGGCGCCGAAACCGCCGCAGCCGCCGATCGTCGTCATCGCGAGGCCGCCGCGATAATGCCCGATCAGGGCGTAGAACAGGCGGTAGAGGTCGCCGGACAGGCCGGCCGCCGACGCGAAACTCCCCATCAGCAGGAACATCGGGATCGCGCCCAGCTCCTGGGTTACGAGAACCTGGGTCGGCGCGGTGGCGAACATCTTGATCGCGGGTTCGAGATCGAGCAGCAGCAAGACCCCGAAGAAGCCGGCCGTCGCCATCGCGATACCGATGGGCACGTGCAAGGCGATCAGCGCCAACATGCCCGCGATCCCGATGACCGCGATGATCACGGGGTCCATCGGCTCACCGCTCGCGCTGCTGGCTGGATTTTCTAGACACCCGAATCGACCGCGGTCGCCGGGGCCCTGGGAACGCCGCGCCAGGCCCGGAAACCCGCTTCCAGCAGCACCACCGTCTGGATCGCCGTACAGGCGAATATGATCGCCGTGACCATCCACCACCATGGCGCCTGCGGGAGCTCGAGCACCGCCGTCGCGAGCCCGGTCAACGTGACGTCATGAAGCGTGAAACGAAAGAACTGCCAGCTCAGCAACAGGAAGACGCACAGGGTCACGAAACCTCCGAAGGCTTCGAGCCAGAGCGCTCGGATCGGCCCTATCGCCCGTCCGAGAAACCTGATGGTCACGAAATGCCCGCCGATCAGACAGATCGGAAAGAAGCTGCAGACGATCACCGCCAGGTTGTACTTGCCCAGATCGTCGACCCCGAGAATCGGCGCGTTGAACAGCCAACGCATCAGCACGTCGATCACGATAGCCGCGGCGAGTCCGAGGATGGCCGTCGCGCCGATCAGCGCGATCCAGTTCGCCGCCGGGCCGAGCGTGCCGTTCGCGTCGAACGGCACGCTCTCTGCGGGATTGCCCGGGCGCCCTGGCATCGGGTTCACTGCCCGGCGCGGAGGTCCTTCAGGATCGCCTGCAGGGCGGCGTATTTACGCTGGCCGTCCTTGTTCTTGGCGATCCACTCGGTGTGGTAGGCCTTGAAGATGTCGGTGTAGAGCCGGTCGTGGTCCTTCTGGGACAGACGAACGACGGTGCGCTCGCCCGGATCGGCACGCAGCCTTCTGCCGTCGGCCTCGTAATAGTTGCCCATCGCCTTGCTGAGCTTGAGGCCGCCGTGGCGGGCCAGGGCATCGCGCGCCTTGCCGCCCAGCTGGTTGTATACGTCCTTGCGCATGGCGAGGATGAACGTGCGCACGCCGAGCGGTATGTCGATATGGGTCTTGACCAGCGGCGTAATGCGGAACGTGCCGAGCGCGGACCATCCGGCGAGCGCGCCCTGGATCACGCCGCGATTGAGAGACTCGGCCACCTGACGGATCGACATGCCGACCGGGGTTCCGCCGAGTTTCTTCACCACATCGGCCTCGGCCTTGCCCGGAACGCGGAACTTGAGCCCCTTGATCTCGGCGAGGGAAGAAATCTTGCGGTTGAGATGCATGCCGCTGTTGTCGTTGGTGTAGACGGCAAACACGTGCACGTTTTCCAGACCGCCGAGGTGACCCTGTTCGTACATCTTCCAGATTGCCACCGCGGCTTCCGCCGATCCGGTGTTGCGGAAGGTGTAGGGCAGCGCGAATATCGTGAAATCGGGGAACAGTTTGGGCGTATAGGCCGGCAAGACCTGGGCGGCGTCCTGAATCTTGTTCATGACGCCTTCCCACTGCTTGCGCGGGCTGCGAATTAACGCACCTCCCCAGAATTCCTTGAATTGCACCTCCCCGGCGCTGTCTTTTTCGACTGTGCGCAGGAACGGAATGATGATTTCCCGAAGGTATTTCGCCTTGGGCGGCGTGAACGAACCGATTTTTACGGTGACCGGATCGGCGGCCAGCGAAGGCGTGGTTGCAAGCATCGCCGCGGCGCCGATCGCTCCGACGATATAACGCGTCTTCATCTCGTTTCCTCCCTCGATGTGCGTCGCCGGGACCATGCCCGGCACAACACGGAATAGCAGTCAGGTCCCTTCGTTGGGATCGTGGTAGAGTTCGCCGACGATCGCCGTCGATCCCGGCTCCCCTTCGGCGACATGGTACCGGCCGTCGCCGTCGCGTCCGAGTCTGCCCCGCTCCCGCAATTCGTCGAGCGCGCAGGCGATCTCGCGGCCGTCTTCGCTCCCGACCGCCTCGACGATCTCGCCGAAGAACAACGGTCCCGCGTCGAGTGCCTGTTCGACCGTCTGGAAACGGGCCTGTCCGTTGAACGTCTTGGCGGCGCAGCGCGTGAACCGGATCTCCTTGTCGCTACCGAACGGCCGGGTGCAGTCGAAGCCGGCCTTGGCGCCGGTCCGGCGCCCCTTGAGCGACGGGTCCATCGGCATCGACATCGTGCCGGTCAGCATCACGATGTCCTCGTCCGCCTGGAAGCGCGTACCGAAGGCCCATTCGACCTGCCGGTCGTCGCGAATGTCGATGTCCTCGTCGAATACCCAGACATGCTTCAACCGGCGGAGGCCGCCGAACAGGGCGGAGATCGCGTGTCTCGGCTCGCCGATTTCATGCTGCCTGATCGACACGCGAAGGGCGTTGGCGCCGCCGGCCGTCGGGCGGAGGCAGGCCGCGATGGGCTCGCGCACGGCCCGTTGCAGGATCCGCATCGCTTCCGCTTCGAGGCGCAGCGCGGTGATGTTGGCGGAATCCGTCTCGTCGAGCACGAAGGCGCTGCCGTGCTGCAGTGTCTGATGGAGCACGTCCTCGCGCATGGTTATGGCGGTGCAGGTAAAGACGGGGTCCATGTGGATCGCGCCGTAATATCCCATGTACTCGCCGAACGGCCCTTCGGGTTCGACGTAGCCGCGCTCGTCGAGATAACCCTCGAGCACGATCTCCGCGTCCGCCGGCACCCGGATGTCGTTGGTCAGGCTCTTCACGACGGGCGCGGGCTCGCCCCGCATCGTCGCGATCAGGCTCAACTCGTCGCCCGGAATGCGCGTGGTCGCCGCATACATGTCCAGCGGGTGGCTGCCGATCGTGAAGGTGACGGGTAGACGCTCGCGACGGACGGCGCACGCCTGGTAGATCCGCTTGAGGTCGGAGGGCGCGGTGACATTGGTCCCGGCCTGGTAGCGATTCCTCAACGACAAACGCCGGCTGCCGACATTCGTCCGCCCGGTCGCGGGATCGACGGTGTAGTCGATACCCGACGAGATATAGCAGCTGCCGTCGTACTCGTGCTGCAGGTGAAAGGGCAGCTCCGTCAGGTCGACATCCTCGCCGGTGATCTTGACGGCATGCACCGGCGCTTCGCCGGACGGCACCTCGACGACTTTCTGCGGATTCGCCATACGACGGTAGAATTCGTCGTAGATATCTTCCTCGGTACTGTCGAAAGCGGCGATCAGGCGCTGTCGCCCCGCCGCCGCCTTGGCGACAAGCTCCAATTGCTTGGGACCGGCTTTCCGGAACAACACGGCCTTCGGCGTCGCCTCGATGATCGGACTGAGGCCGGTCAGGGGCACCGGTTCGTCATGAATCTCGACTTCGTCGATTTCGATCAGGCGTTCGACGAAACGGCGCAACCGGAACTTGTCGAAATCCGGTTTCTGGATAATTCCCATTTTCGACCCGCCCCTCATTTGCCGATCTTTTCTCTTATCGATTCAATCACACGCGGAATACGCGCGCAAACAAGGGCCTTAGCCGTCGGCCGTCCTGAGCCAGCCGAGCTGGCGCATGACGGGCTCGTCGGTCATTACGAACAGGACGGCGTCGGTCCCCGCGGAATGCGAGAAGGAGCGCCAGGCGGGGATCGCCATCACGTCGCCGCGCGACCAGGAAAACGCTTCACCGTCGACGACCGTGCGGCCGGTTCCCTGGGCGACGCAGACGACCTGATTGGCGGTGGTCCGCCAGGCACGGGTCTCTTCCCCCGCGGACTGGCGCTGCATGTAGAGCGCGATCGACGAGAGCGCGGGCGCGCCGAGCTCGATCCGCCCGAAATGACGGCCTTCCGGGTCGGGCGCCGCGCGTTCGAGACCGGAGAGCGTGTCCTCCCAACGGAAGATGAAAGGAGACGCGTCGGGATTTATCCGGACCGGTTCGTAGTCCTCGGGGTGAGGTTCGAAGAACATGGGCTCGAGCAGGTGGACCAGCGGCGCGTCCAGACAGTCGATCCAGCAGCACATCCCGTCCGCTTCGCTGCCGTGGCCGTGCCAACACCAGTTGGGCGTCAACAGGACGTCGTTGGGGCGCATCTCCAGCCGTTCGCCATTGACCACGGTGTAGGAGCGCTCGCCTTCGAGAATGAAGCGGAGAGCGTTCGGCGTATGCCGATGCGACCGGGCGGTTTCGCCGGGGAGGATCGCCTGATAGGCGGCGATCATCGTGCGAACGGTCGCGTAGGTGTTGCCCTCGACCGGATTGAAGAGGATCAGGTTGCGGCGCTCCGCGAACTCGGTGTCGACGAGCCGGCCGGCGGCTTCCAGCGCATCCCTGCCCTCGGACCAGGACCAGCGGTGAGGGACGAAGTTCTGCCGAGGCTCCGGCCAAAGAGAGGGCGTGGGCTTGGCCCAGCCCGCGTTGATGCTGAGCGGCGCGAGGCCGGCATAGAGCGCATCCAGGGATTCGGTCTCGGAAAGCGCGGGCGTCGTCGTCGCGGTCATCCGGTTTCTCCCGCCATGGGCCCTGGATTGTAGACGCTCACCCGGCGCCGCGCACACGATCGACCAGCGCCATCGGATCGGAGGGAACCGAGTCGTCCCGCCAGGCGACATGGCCGTCGGGCCTGACCAGCACCAGGCTCTTCTCGTAGAGATCCGCGACGTCGGAGCGGCGGAGGGCGACCGCCTCGATGGGTACACCGCGGCGCCTCGCCGCGCGAAGGATCGGTACCGGGTCCGGCGGCGACCGGCCGAGCGTGAGCAGCACGAACCCCCTTCCGAACAGGTCCAGGGTCGACCTTCCGCCATCGAGATCCGCATGGGGCGCCCGGGACCCCGGCCGCGCCGTCGGCTCGTAGACAGCGGGATCGAGGCTCGGCGGGGGCGTGTCGTCCGCGACGCAAATGGGCGATTCCCCATAGAAATATCCGAGATGAATTCCGGGCGTCCTCCACTCGCGGAGCATGGCTGTCGCGAGATCGCTTCCGACGCGGGCGCGCAGCGCGTCGCCCTCGGTTCCCGGTTCGAGCAAGCCGGGCTGGGCACCGGGAGACAGCATCCGGGCGAGGTTGCCGGATGCCTCTCGGGCGTTGCGCTCGGCGATCGGCCGGCGCTCGGCGGTGTAAGAGGCGAGCAGCTGCGCCCCGCCCCATCCGGCCAGCGTGGCATCGAGCTTCCAGGAAAGATCAACCGCATCGCCGACGCCGGTGTTCATTCCGAACCCACCGGTCGGAGACATCGCGTGGGCCGCGTCGCCCGCGAGGAACACCGGGCCCGCGGGTCCCGACTGGAAATTTTCCGCGACCAGCTCGCGGCGGCGCCACGGCATTACCGACAGCAGCTCGTAGTCGAAGTCGCGGCCCACCGCGCGGCGGATGGCGGCGTGGATCTCTTCATCGGCAAGGTTCCGGCCATCCTCGCTCGATCGAACGATCGACATCCGCCACTCGTCGCGCCCGTTAATCGCAACGATGGTCGCCCATGTGCCGGCCTCTTCGTCGAGCAGGATGAACCGGTAGCCCGGCGGCTTGTCGTGCAACGCTTCGAACCCTGCACAGCGGAAGATCAGGTTGGTCGTGTAGGTAAGCGCCGGTGCCCCGATCAGCCGCGCGCCCATCGCCTCCCGGACCGCGCTTCCCGCCCCGTCGCAGCCGACGACGAAGCGCGCCCGGATATCGAGTCGCTCGCCGGTATCGATCCGCTCGATATCGGCGACCGCGCCGCGCCCATCGGTTCGGAGGCCAACAAGCCGGTGTCGGTATCGGAGCGCGACCGTCGCATGCGACCGGGCAAAATCGCGCAGGATGGGATCGAACATGTTCTGCGGGCAGCGCTCGCGCCTTGCCGGGCTTTCCGGCGGCGGGCGGGCCCTGTTCATGCTGGGCGACGGGTAGCGTCCGATCTCCCAGCCCCGAGCCAGCGATCCGGCGATGTATACGTTGTCCTGGGGGTAATCGCGATTGTACGGCGCGGCCTCGACGGCCTCGACCAGCCCCCACCGGCGGCAGAACTCCATGGTCCGAATGCCGACCAGATCCTGGCGCGGCTGGACGATCGCACCGTCGGATTGTTCGACCAGCAGGCAGTCGCGCCCGCGCCAACCGAGATCGCCGGCAAGCGCGAGACCGACGGGTCCGCCACCGACGATGAGGATGGGTGTCTCGATCGCGCTGTCCATTGCGGTCGGGGGAGTGCGGCGCCGGGGATTTCGCCGCTCCGCGCCGGGAGGCCGCCCCGTCTAGCTTCGGGACAGCACCACGACGGGGACCTCGCGCGTGGCGGCTGCCTTGGCGCGGTAGTCGTCATATGGCGGGTAGAGCCGGGCCATCATGTTCCAGAGGCGCTCCCGATCCTCCCCGCCCGCCGCCCCGGCGCTCGCGGCGAAGGCATCGGCTTCGACCTGGACCTCTACCCCCGGGCTCTTCACGAGGTTCAGGTACCAGGACGGATGGTTGGGCCGCCCGCCCTGGGAGGCGATGACGACGTAATCCGCGCCGTCCCGGCCGTAGATCAGGGGCGTCGTGCGCGCCTCGCCCGACTTCCGCCCCGTCGTGGTCAGCAACAGACAGGGGAAATGCCCCATCCCGTCATGCCCCTTCCAGATATGTCCGTCGGCGCCGCCGGTCTCGCGGTACCGCCTGACGTGATCCATTGCCCAATCCGACTGCACCATGAAGGTCGCGCTCCTCGGTCTTCTTTCGTGGGCCGATATTATCCGCCGATATCCGTGCCCGGTCAGCCCCGCGCCCAGGGCAGCCCGCCCAGATCGACATTGCCGCCGGTAAGGATGACGCCGACCCGCTTGCCGGTGAAGATTTCCCGGTTCTTCAGGATCGCGGCGACCGGCACCGCGCTGGACGGCTCGATCACGATCTTCATCCGCTCCCAGACCAGTCTCATCGCATCGACGATCTCGCGCTCCGAAACGGTGAGGATGTCGGCGACGTGCCGGGATACGAAATACCAGGTCAGGTCCTTGAGCGGGGCCCTGAGCCCATCGGCTACGGTGTCGGGCGCATCGTCGGCGACAATCCGGCCGGCGCGCAGGCTGCGCGCCGCGTCGTCGGCCTGCTCGGGCTCCGCGGCGTAAACCTTCGTCCCGGGCGCGGAATTGGCGAGGGTCAAACAGGTTCCCGACACCATGCCGCCGCCGCCGATGGGCGCAATCGCGGCATCGAGATCCCTCGCCTGCTCGATCAGCTCCAGGGAACAGGTGGCCTGGCCGGCGATCACCCGGGGGTCGTTATAGGGGTGCACCAGATCGGCGCCGGTCTCGTCCCTCACCCTGGCCAGCGCCGCCTCGCGGCACGCATAGGACGGCTCGCACTCGGTGACCTGGCCGCCGTAGCCCAGCACCGCCTCCTTCTTGGCACGGACGGCGCCGCGGGGCATGACCACATGGCACGGGATGCCGCGCCGCCCGGCCGCGTAGGCCAGCGACAGCGCATGGTTGCCGGAGCTGTGGGTCGCGACGCCCCTCCCGGCCCGCTCGTCGGTCAGGCCGAAAACCGCGTTACAGGCGCCGCGCGTCTTGAATGCGCCGCCCTTCTGAAAGTTCTCGCATTTGAAGAACAGCTCGGCTCCGACAAGGCCGTTCAGATACGCGGAGGTCAGCACCGGGGTCCGGTGGATATGGGGCGCGATCCGTTCGTGCGCGCTCAGCACGTCTTCATGGGAGGGGAGAAGCATCGGGACCGGCGGCGAACCCTGGATCGGACCTCTCGCCTACCGGTTCGCCGACGACCTGGTCCTGTCGAAGAATTTATCCCCGCCGCCGATCGCATCGGCGCTGGTGCCGACGATCAGCGGGTCGGGCTGGCCCACGATGCCGGTATCCTTGTCGGTGTAAGGCAGGGACGACAGGAAATGACTCATGCAGTTGAGCCGGGCGCGTTTCTTGTCGTCGGACTTGACGATCGTCCAGGGCGCGTCCGCCGTGTCGGTATAGAAGAACATCGCCTCCTTGGCGTCGGTGTATTCGTCCCACTTGTCGATCGATGCCCGGTCGACCGGCGAGAGCTTCCAGCGCTTGAGGAGGTCGTTCTCGCGCGCACTGAAACGGCGCCTCTGCTCGTCCCTGGTGACCGAAAACCAGTACTTGAACAGCACGATCCCGCTGCGCACGAACATGCGCTCGAGCTCGGGCACCTGGCGCATGAATTCCAGGTATTCCTTGCCGTTGCAGAACCCCATCACCCGCTCGACGCCGGCCCGGTTGTACCAGGAGCGGTCGAACAGGACGATTTCGCCGCCATGGGGCAAATGGCGGATATAGCGCTGGAAGAACCATTCGGTCCGCTCCGCCTCGCTCGGCTTGTCGAGCGCCACCACGCGGGCGCCGCGCGGGTTGAGGTGTTCGGTGAACCGCTTGATGGTCCCGCCCTTGCCGGCGCCGTCCCGTCCTTCGAACAGGACGACGATCTTGCTCTCGGTCTCCTTTACCCAATCCTGGACCTTGAGGAGCTCGACCTGCAGCCGGGCCTTCTGCTCCTCATAGACTCCGCGGGTAAGCTTGTCCTCATAGGGGTATTCGCCGGTCTCGAACATTCGGCGGATTGCATCGCGATCCCCCCCGTGCCCGGCGGAACTGCCGGCTTCGACGGCACCGGCCGGCAAGCCTTCCGCCGGCGCTTCCCCGTCGGCTCTGGTCGTCATCGCATCGTCTCCGCGGAACGAATCGTCCGAAAGCTTAGCCGCGCCCCGGGCGAACCGCCAGCCGATCCTTCAGGAGCCTGCGTCCCGCTTTTCCAGATCGTCGAGCATGGTGTGGATGCGCGCGATGTGGGAGTCGGTGTCGTACATCCGGTAGAGCAGCGCCTGGGTGCGCATCGGATCGCCGGTATAGAACTGCTCGTAAAGACGCTGGCGCCCGGCGAAGCTCGACAGCGACGCGTCAAAGGCGAGGCGCAGCAGCCTGATCCGTTCGGGCGAGCTCGCGTTCGCCGACTGGAAATACATCTCCACGTTGTCGCGGAGTTCGCCCGCCACCTCGGCATAGGACGGCACGGCGACCAGCCCGCCGGCGCCCAGCGTGTTCAGGATCTCGCACTGGCGGTTGTACATCTTCCAGTACATGCTCTGCCAAGCTTGGAGCGGGCGGGTGCCGGCGACCCAGGTGCCGAACTCGGTCTCGCGCGCCTCGGCCTCGGCCGCGACCCGGCAGGTGCGCGCGAATTCGGCGATGGCGATGGTCTCGGCGAGCTGGACCTGGACCGGGTTGTGGACGTCGATCCTGGACGCCCGCGCGACGGCGAGCGTCAGCGCCATCATGAATTCGGACTTCGACGTCGCGCGGACCACCGACTGCATCAGCGTGTTGGGCAGCGTGTGGGATTGCGGATTTACGAGCTGGTCGAATTCGGGGTCGCGATAGATGAAGGTCCGCTCCCACGGCACCGTCACGTTGTCGAAGATCACCAGCCCGTCGGACTCGTCGTATTGCAGCGAAAGCGGATGGTCGAGCAGCGTAGGCGCGTTGGTCTGGGCCACCGGGGGGCGGCAGATGAAACGGAGCCCGGGCGTCGACACCGGGATCGCGAATCCGAAGGAGAACGCGGTCGTGTCGCGCATATCGTCCGACCAGCGCGACGCCGCCGGCATTACTAGGAGCTCGTCGGCGAGCGCGCAGAGCGTCGCGACCATGCGGGCGCCGCGGATCACGAAACCCGCGTCGGTCTCGTCGACGATCCGGGCGATCACGTCCGAGGTTTCCAGATGCGCCGGGCGCGAGCGGTCGACCTGCGGGTTGACCAGCACATGGGTGGTGATCAGGTCGTTCTCGCGGACATGGCGGTGGAAATTTCGGATGTTGTCGCCGCCCTTGAACGCGTCGCGGTCGAACCGCTCGCCCGCCGTCGCGTAGGCGGAGATCATCACGTTCTTGAAGTCCGGCGAGCGGCCCAGCATGCCGCAGGACTCGTCCATCCAGACCTTGATCGCGTCGTTGCGCGCGACGACCTCCTCCTTGGTCCTGGGCTGAAGATGGGTCATGCCGACCGGGTCGCCGGTATCGGGCGACTCGTAGGTCATGATCTCGCGGAGGGCGGGCTCGTGCTGCATCTCCATCAGCCGCGCCATCGCCCGGGCGGCGCCGGCGAAGCGGGGATCGCCCGCGATGTCCTTTACCCGCTCCCCCTCGATCGAGATGTCGCGGTCGTCTTTCAGCGCGTCCAGAAACCGGTCGGCGGTTCGGATGGGCATGATCGGTCCTGTGTAAGGAGGGGTCGGACGGGTCGGGAGGTCAGGGGCGTTCCGCGAACGCCTTGCCGAACGCGGCTTCGTACTCCGCCTCGTCCCAGTAACCGATCAGGATTCCGGGCGGCTCCACCGCGGCGGTCATCCGCTCGATGGTCTCGGGCTCCAGCGTGATCCGGCAATGGTGCTGCCGCGCCCAGGCGAACAGCGCCTCGTGCAGCCGGGCGCGGACCGCCTCGTGTTCCGGTGCGGAGCTCGCGCCGAGATCGCATAGCTCGTCGGGGTCGACCTCCAGGTCGAACAGCATCGGGCGGAACCCCTCGGCGTGGATGTATTTCCACCGCTCGTCGCGGATCATCAGGAGCCGGGCGTCCTCCTGCGCGTTGCCGATGGCCGTGCGCGCCGGCCGGGTGGCGTAGTCGTATTCGGAGATCGCGTAGCGCCGCCATGACTCCGGCGTCCCCGCCGCGTGCAGCAGGGGATCGAGCGCCCGTCCCTCGATGATGTGCGGCAGGTCGCGGCCGCCGAAATAGCGCAGGAAGGTGGGCGCGAGGTCGATGCACTCGACGAGCTCGTCCCGCGCCATGCCGCGCGTCGCGTCCGCCTCCTCGCGCGGGTCGTAGACGATCAGCGGCACCTTGACCGAGGTGTCGTGGAACAGATCCTTCTCGCCCATCCAGTGATCGCCCAGATAGTCGCCATGGTCGGAGGTGAACACGATCATCGTGTTCTCCATCAGCCCTTTCTCCTCCATCCAGGCGAACAGCCTTCCCATCTGGTCGTCGATCTGCTTGACGAGGCCCATATAGGCGGGGATCACCCGCTCGCGCACTTCCTGGCGCGAAAAAGTGCGGCAGACCCGCGACTCGATATAGGCGCGGAACACCGGGTGGTCGGTCTCGCGCTCCTCGTCGGTCCGCACCGCCGGCAGGATGTGCTCCTTGCCGTACATGTCGTGATAGGGGGCGGGGACGATATAGGGCCAGTGCGGCTTGATGTAGGAGAGGTGGCAGAGCCACGGTGCATCGCCGGCCCGGTCCATGAAATCGATCGCCCGGCCGGTCATGTAGGGCGTCTCGGAATGCTCCTCGGCGATGTCCGCGGGCAGATTCGAATATTTCAGCAGCCAGCCCGAACGACGCTCGCCGTCGGCGTCGATGCCCGCGTTGGCGTGCTCTTCCCACGGGTTGGGCGCGTTCACCCCCCGCTCCCTCAGCCACGCATTGTAGTCGGGGTCGGGGTCGAGCGGGCCGTACGGGTGGAGCCCGTCGTCGCGCTCGAAGGGCTCGAACCCGCATTCCGAGATGTTTATGCCGATGGTGGACTCAGGGTCGATCCCGAGCCATTCCATGCCCTTCGCGTCGGGGATCATGTGGGTCTTGCCGACGAGCGCCGGGTTGACGCCGATCTCGCGCAGATGGTCGCCCAGCGTCGGTTCGCCGACGCGCAGCGGAAAGCCGTTCCAGGTCACCCCGTGCGAGCGGCAATAGCGTCCGGTATAGGACGACATCCGAGACGGACCGCAGAACGGCGACTGCACATAGGCGTTGGCGAACCGTACCCCGCGCTCGGCCAGGCGGTCGAGATGAGGCGTGTGCAGATGCGGATGGCCGTAGCAGGACAGGTAGTCCCAGCGCAGCTGGTCGGCCATGATCCATAGAACGTTGCGGGCTTCGCCCATCGTCGTGTCTCCGAATGAAAGCGGGGGCGGTAATTTCGTGCGCGGACAGATTCACCCGATCCCGCCGAACCGTGCCGGGCGGAACATCGTGGATCGGCAGGGGAAGGTCAAACCCGGGCGGCCCGCAGCGTTCGGCGCCTCACGCCATGTCCATATGCGGCGTGTCGCGTCTTCCGGTCGTGGGTCCGGTGCCGCGCCGGCTCTTGGTAACGAAATTTTACGATCGGCGAGCCGATGTCGCCTCGGCCGCTAATCCGCCTCCGGCGGGACCAGACGTTCGAGTCGCGGGACGAGACGGGGAATGTCCCGCTCCACCGTTTCCCACACGATTGCCATGTCGATTTCGTCGTAGCCATGGATCATCCGGTTGCGCATTCCCCTGATCCGCGCCCACGGGATCTCCGGATGCTCCTCCCGGAACGCCGCCGACAGCCTGCCGGACGCCTCGCCCATGATTTCGATGCGGCGAATCACCGAATCCTGCAGCTGCGGATTTTCGAGAAACTCATCGCGGGAGACGCCCTCGACATAGGACCGTATGGCGCGGGCCGACCGGAGAATGTCGAGAAGGCGTACGGGATCACGATCCATAGACGAGTTCCGCCGATTGCAGGATCGCCTTCCGACGCAGGTAATTCGGGCTCCTCTCGACGGCGCGCCAACTGACGAGATCGACATCCCGCCCGAAAATGTCCTTCAACTCCTCCTCCATCCGGTCCATGTCGAACAGCGTGTGGCGGGCGGCTTCGTCGAATCCGACCAGCACGTCGACATCGCTCTCGGGGCCGAAATCGTCCCGCAGGGCGGAACCGAACAGGGCCATTTTCGCCACCTGCCAGCGTTCGCAGAACGCAGCGATCCGGTCGGCAGGAATTTCGATCCGCGCGGTCACGACCCGAAGGCCCGGCCGGCGAACCCGTATTGCAGCAGCTCGAGAAAGGCGTCCCGGTCGATATCGCCGAGGCCCATCTTCGCCAGCGTCAGTCCTTCCGAGCGGAAATCGCGCTTCATGATCACCGATGCCAGATGGACGATGTGGTCGATGATCGGCGTCGGCACGCCCGCGACGCGCCCTAGTTCCGAATAGATCAGGTGGCCGTAGGGCACGTCCTCCAGCAGGTAGCGATGCCGGAGGCTCGTCGGTGCCATGATCCACTTGTCCGGCTCGCTCTGGTGGAACGCCTCGTAGGAAAGGCCCGAGGCGCCGGCTTCGTCGGTGGTGTAGCCCATGCGCCAGAAGAGCTCGACGAAGGGCATGGTCCGCGCATCGAGCGCCTCGGCGACGGCGATGCGCTCGCGGTCGACGGCGTCGATCAGCCGTCCGACCGACGGCGTAATGCCGTCGTAGTAGTGGCGGAAGTCGCCGCCGGTGGCCTCGATCCGGCCCGCGTTGCACAAGACGGCGGGCGGATGGTGAATGGCGTTGCCGTAGGGGAAAACCGTCTCCAGCACGTTGGAGAAGGGTTGCACCGACGGGTAGACGGTCTTCACCACCTCATGAAGCCTTTCCGTCTCGCGCCCCGGAAAGCCGCCGAAGACCATGAAATCCGACACCCGCGAGATCCGGCATTTGGTCGGCTCGATGCGGCGGCAGAGATAAGGCAGCGTCGCGGTCTCGCAGAATACCGGATGCTCGATCCCGTTCTCGCGTAGGACGTGCGGGATGAGCAGCAGCGTGTGGCCGGGAGAGACGAAAAGCACCTGGTCCGCGGTCAGGTGCGGCGCGGCCGCGGAAACCCATTTCTCGTGCAGATGGGCGGGGCTCACGATCATCACCACCTCCGCGCCGTCCATCGCCGCTTCCGCGTCGTCGGTGATCAGGGGCAGAGGCGCGAACCCGTCCCCGAAAGGGGCGGTGTAGTGGATGCCGCCGATTTCCTGGAGCGGCGCCAGGGCATCCGGGTCCTGGCTGTAGAGCCGAATCTCGAAACCGAGCGTCGTCAGATGCGCGGCCGCCGACGTACCGCCCCCTCCGGCGCCGAATATGGCGATCCGCTCGACTGTCATGCCTCTCTCCCTCCACCTGCGGGCCGGAACCTCAACGGTGCCCAAGTCGACGGGCATGTTCAACAAGCGCGAGTCGAGCGCGCCCCGCTTGCCGATACGGAGAATTGGCTCCATGCTCGCGCGGTGAGCATGGTCGCCGCCGCAACGACCGGGCGGCGAAGAGAGGCTGAAGACATGACACCTGACGACTCAACCGCACCACCGCTCGTATTCAGCCATTTCGGCTACGACACCGGTGCCTATGACCGGGCCGTCGATTTCTGGACCCGTGTGTTCGGGTTCGGCATCAGCGACCATGGCCCGCTGGGCAAGGCGCGGATCTGCTTCATGACCCGCCGCCCGTTCGAGCATCACCAGCTCGTCGCCGTCGGCGGACGCGATCCGGCGCAGCCGACGACGGTGGCCGATCTGGGCTTCCGGGCGCCGGATCTGGGTGAGCTGAGACGGATCGCCACGCTGCTGGCGGAGGAGAAGGAAGTGACCGGCATCGCCGCTGTCGACCGCGGCGTGTCCTGGACGCTCCATTTCACCGATCCGACGGGCCTTCCCGTTACCATCGATGTCGATACCGGCTGGTTCGTGCCGCAACCGCAGGCTTGGCCGCTCGACCTCGAATCGGACGACGAAACGATCCGCGCGACGACGCGCAGCCGTTGCGCGGAGATCGCGGGTTTCCGCGAACGCGAGGAATGGCGGGCCGAAACCGAGGCCGCGCTCGCCGCCACCGGCAAGCTTCAGCTCCAGTCGACGCCCTCGGTCGATCCGCCGCCGCCCGGCGCCGGCCCGGTCTTCCGCAACGATTTCGGCACAGGCGGCGGGCCGTTTCCCCGCGTCTCCATGTTTCGCGTCGGCATGCTGGCGATCGATGTCGACGCCCTCGCCTCTTTCTACGAGAGCGAGCTGGGCTACCTCGTGACCGGGCGGGGACTTCGCCCGGCCGTGGGCCAGGTGCCGGCGGCGGAAGTCGTCTACCTCACGCGCGATCCCAATCAGATCGCCCAGCTCGTCCTGGTGGCCGGGCGGCCGCCCGAGGTGCCCAGCAGCATCAACCAGGTGACTTTCAGGGTGCCGTCCCTCCCCGCCCTGCGCGAGGTCTGCGAACGCATGTACGCGCATCCGGAGGTCGACGATTACCGGCCCGTGGATCATGGAAACTCGTTCTCGCTCTATTGCAACGATCCGGAGGGCAACACGATCGAATTGAGTCGCGAATCGGCGTGGTACACGCCGGCGCCCAGCGCCTGGCCGCTCGATCTATCGTTGTCCGACGAAGAAGTTCTGCGTGTGTCCGAGGATCGCTGCCATTCCGTGCCCGGTTTCATGATGCGGGCCGACTGGAAGGCGCTCGCCCGCGCGCAACTGCTCGAAGCGGGTCGGCTGGAGGCCGAGGACTTTAGCGGTTAACCGGCCGCGAATTCTCCGAGGATCTGGAATGCGAGCGCCCTGCTTTCCGGCGAACCGCTGATCTGGATAACCGGTTCGGTCACCCCGGTTTCGAGATAGGCGGCGAGCCGTTCCCGGCAATTCCGCACCGTCCCGCCGACCGCGAAGGCGTCCACCGCATCGTCGGGAACGAGGCGCTTCGCGGTTTCCATGTCGCGTTTCGCAACGGCGGCGATGATCGCGTCGTGGTCGATGGGGAGCCCCGACGAACGGATGTTTTCCGCCATGGCTCGGTTGCGAAAGAGAAAGGCAAGTCGACCGCGCAGGAAATCGACGGCTTCGCGCCCGTCCTCGGAAACCGAGAAGTAGAGGAACGCGGCGTTGCGGAGCCCCCCCGGGTCGCGGCCTCCCGCTTGTGCGCCGTCGGCGATCTGCCCGAGGCTGTATCGCACATGCTCCACCGTCAGCCCGCCGGACAACACCACCCCGTCCGCGATGCGCCCGGTCAGCCGAAGCATCTGCGGACCCGTCGCCGCGATGTAGATCGGAATCGGATGGGATGGGGAGAAGGACATGCGGGCGCCCGAGAGCTGGAAGATTTCCCCCTCGTAGTTCGCCGCGTCGCCGGCCCACAGCGCGCGCAGGCATTCGATGAATTCCCGCACCGCCCGTAGCGGCTTGACGGGCTCCATACCCGACTCGCCGAGGAACAACGGATTGCCCACCCCGACCGCGACGCCGACGCGGCCGGGCGCGATATCGGCCAGCGTCGCGAGCGACATCGCCGTCGGGGTCGGGTGCCAGAGATACGGGCTGATCGCGGTCGGGATCACCGTCGCGGTCTTCGTCGACATCGCATAGGCCATGCAGGCGACGACCGCCTCGCGATAGCCCATGTGTTCCGCCATCCAGATCCGGTCCGCGCCCGCTTCCTCCGCCTTGCACACGACTTCCAGCGAGTCGGAGAGATGATCGAATCCGTCGAAGCGAATCCCGAGTCCCATGGCCGTCCTTCCGCCTTTCCCGCCTCGAATTGCCTCTACGCGGCGCCGCGCGCACGGTCGATAAGCGCCGCGGGGTCGTCCGGCGGCGTGTCGCTCCGCCAGGCGATGTGGCCGTCCGGACGAACCAGAACCAGCCGCCGGCCGTAGAGTTCCGCTGCCCCTGCATGGTCGACATCGACTACCTTCAGGGGAACCCCCGCCCCGGCCGCGGCGGCGACTACGGGCGCGACATCGCGCGGTGCGGCGCCGAAGCGCACCAGCACGAAGCCTCCGCCAAACAGGTCCAGTATCGACCGGCCGTCCGCGATCCAGCAATGCGGAGCTCGGGTTCCCGGCCTGGCCGAGGGAAGCAATTCCTCCGCGCCCTTCGGCGGCGGCGTCCCGTCATCCATGCAGATCGGGGAGCCCTCGTAGCAGAACTGCGCCCGGTACTGTTCCGGGAGGGTAAGCGCGAGCAGTATCTCGGGATCGTCCTCGAATGCCCGGCGGAACGCCTCCCTACCGGGTAGCGCGGCGATCGCATCGAAGGTGCGGGTCGAGAGTTCGACGATGCGGGCGGCGATCGGCTTCGACTCGGTTTCGTATGAATCGAGGAGTCCCTCACCGCCCCAGCCGTCGAGGACGGCGTCAAGTTTCCAGGCGAGGTTGACGGCCTCGCACACGCCGATATGCATTCCGGCGCCGCCGGTGGGCGAAGCCTCATGCGCCGCGTCGCCCGCGATCAGCACCCGCCCGCGGCAATAGGAGCGCGCGACGAAATCCCGCCGTTCCCAGGGGGACACGTCGATGACCTCGTAGTCGAAGTCGCGCCCCGCGAGCTTCCGCAGATAGCGTCGACCGGTGAGGTCGGGCGCGGGATCGTGGAAAACCGACAGGCGCCACAGTTCCTTGCCGTCGATTCCGATCGCCTCGCCCCAGCACCCCTCCTCGTCGAAGCAGCGGAAGAAACGGGCCCAGCCCTTGTCGTGCATCTCCATGAAATCGGGCGAGCGGAAAAAGATATTGACGCTCCTCGCGATCGTCCCCTGACCGTCGAGCGCAATTCCGAGATCTCGCCGGACCGTCCCGCCAGCACCGTCGCACCCCACGAGATACCGGGCGGACACGGTCCAGGGCTCGCCCGAGCGCGTGTCGACGAGATGCCCGCGGACCCCCGCCCCGTCCTGCTCGAAGGTTTTGAGGCGGGTGCCGTATTCGAGCGTCACGCCCTCCACCGACCGCGCCTTCTCCGCGAGCAGCGGATCGAAATAAATCTGCGGGCAGGTGGCCGGCCCCTCCGGGGAATAGTCGATCTGTCCTTCCCGCTCGCGATAGGACGGGATCTTGAGCCGGGCCAGCTCACGGCCGGTCATCGACTCGACATAGACGAAATCCGAGGGGTGCGTGCTCGACCATGCCGCGCCGCGGACCTTGTCCGCGATTCCCCAGCGCCGGCAGAATTCCATATTGCGGCTGCTGACGCCGCTCATCCGCGGCACCCGAGGATGGCCCTGGTGCTGTTCGACAAGGACGCAGTCGACCCCGCGCAACCCGAGCTCGATCGCGAGCGCGAGACCGACCGGGCCGCCCCCGACGATCGCGACCTGGGTTTCGACGTTCTCCGCCATGGGCGTATTCGATCTCCTGGCAGGCGACGGCGCGTCAGACGCCGGGAATGCTAGTGACCCCGCGGGCCACGGTCCAACGGCCGGCTTGACGGGCATTCGCGAACGGGTTGAGATCGAACGTCCGATCCGCTCGACAGGACAGGAGGAGCCGATGACAGCGTCTCTCTTCCTCGCGACGGGGAACGGCGTCTTTCTCGCGGAACACAATGGCCGGCAATACGAATCCCGGCCGCTGGGGCTGGAAGGCAAGGGCATCGTCCGGTGGGTGCTGGCGGACCCCTCGGAGCCAGGCCGGGCGTGGGCCGCGACCGAGCGCGCCGGCGTCTGGCGCACCGACGACGGCGGTGCGAGCTGGGCGGAGAAGAACGAGGGGCTAGTCTACAAGCACTGCCTGTCTCTCGCCCTGCATCCGGCGACGGGCGATCTCTATGTCGGGACGGAGCCCGCCTGCATCTTCAGATCCGCCGACGGCGGGGAAAGCTGGGTCGAGCTCGAAACGCTGCGTCGGCTCCCGACCCGCAAGGACTGGACCTTTCCGGGCCCGCCTTACGTTGCCCATGTCCGCGGCATCGGGCTGTCCGCATCGGACCCCGAAATCATCTTCGGCGCGGTGGAGGAAGGCTGGCTGGTGCGCTCGAACGACGGCGGAGAAAGCTGGGTCAACATCAAGGACGGCACCGAGTTCGACTCTCACACCGTGACGGTGCTCCCCGACGACGGTAAGACTGTCGTCTCGGCATCCGGCCACGGCCTCTACAGGAGCGCCGACGGCGGCGAGACCTTCGCGCAATCCGATGCGGGGATCGCCCACCCCTATCTGATCAACGTCGCGGTTCATCCGGACCGGCCGCGCGTGCTGTTCACCGCGGGGGCGGAGGTGCCGCCGCCCGGATGGCGGCGCCCGGAAGGCGCCGGGGCGGGGTTCTACCGGAGCGAGGACGCGGGTTCGAGCTGGACGCGCCTGACCGGCGGCCTGCCGGACCGCATCGGCCCCGCGCCGCGCTCGATCGCGGTGGACCCAGTATCGCCGGAGACGGTGTTCGTCGGGCTGAACGACGGCGCGCTATGGGCCAGCCGGGACGGCGGCGAGGGGTTTTCCGGCGTCGCGTCGGGCCTGCCGCCGATCATCGGGATCGCGCCGATCCCGACCTGAGCCGACCGGATCCCGGTCAGAATTCCTCGGCGTCGTGAGCCATGACCGTCGACTTGCCCGCCATGACCTTGAGGAAGAGCCCGGCCGCGTCGGGCAGGACCTTCTGCACGTAGAACCGGGCGGTCTTGAGCTTGGACTCGTAGAACGCGTCGCCATTCGGCTTGTCCACGGCGAGTTTCGCCATCTGGCACCACATGTAGCCCACCGCCACCAGCCCGAACATGCGGAGATAGTCCGACGCCGCCGCGCCGGCTTCTTCGGGATCGCCCAGACCCCGCTGGGCGACGGCCAATGTGGCCGACTGGAGCTTTTCGAGCGCCTTCCCCACCGGGACGACGATATCCGCGAGCGCCGGATCGTCCCGGTTCTCTTCGACAAAGGCGATCGCGGGGTGGAAAAAATGCCGGAGAAAGCGCCCCGCCCGACGCGGCAGCTTGCGGCCGACCAGATCGAGCGCCTGGATGCCGTTTGCGCCCTCGTAAAGCTGGGAGATCCGCGCATCGCGCACCAGCTGCTCCATGCCGTGCTCGCGGATGTAGCCGTGGCCGCCATGGACCTGGACCGCGAGGTTGGTCGCCTCGAAACCGTAATCGGTGAAGAAGGCCTTGATGATCGGGGTCATCAGCTGGACCAGCTCGTCGGCGTCCTCGCGCACCTCCGTGTCGGGATGGCGGTGGGAGATGTCGAGCTGGAGCGCCACCCAGTAGGCCAGCGCCCGGGCCCCCTCGTTGAGCGCCCGCGCATTCAGCAGCATGCGCCGGACGTCGGGATGAACGACGATCGGATCGGCGGCCGCTTCGGGCTCGGCGGCGCCCTTGAGCGAGCGCCCCTGCCGGCGTTCCCGCGCGTAGGCCGCGGCGCTCTGATAGGCGGTCTCGCCAAGACCGAGCCCCTGGAGCCCGACACCGAGTCGCGCGCCGTTCATCATGGTGAACATGCAGTTGAGCCCCTTGTGGGGCGCGCCGATCAGGTAACCTTCCGCTTCCTCGAAGTGCATCACGCAGGTCGCGGACCCGTGGATGCCCATCTTTTTCTCGATCGAGCCGCACCGGACGCCGTTCGCGGGTCCGGCGGTGCCGTCCGGGTTGGTTTTCCGTTTCGGCACCAGGAACAGGCTGATGCCGCGCACCCCGGGCGGCGCGTCGGGAAGCTTCGCGAGCACCAGGTGGACGATGTTCTCGGTCAGGTCGTGCTCGCCGGCGGAGATGAATATCTTGGTCCCGGTGACCGCGTAGCGTCCGTCCCCGACGGGCGCCGCCCTGGTGCGGATCTGCCCGAGGTCGGTGCCGCAATGCGGCTCCGTCAGGCACATGGTGCCGCTCCAGCTGCCGTCGGCGAGCCGGGGCAGGTAGGATTTCTTTATGTCTTCGGTGGCGTGGGCGCCGATCAGCGCCGCGGCGCCCTTCGACAGCAGCGGATAGACGCCGAAGGCCAGATTGGTCGAACACACCATCTCGTCGAACACGACGCCTACCAGCTCGGGCAGGCCCTGGCCGCCATAGTCGGGCGCGACGGTCACGCCGGTCCAGCCGGCCTCCACGAAGCGGCGATAGGCCTCCTTGTAGCCCCGCGGCGTGCGCACCGCGCCATTCTCGTAGTGGCAGCCCTCTTCGTCGGCGGGGCGGTTGAGCGGCAACAGCGTGTTCTCGCAGAGCTTCGCGCCCTCCTCGATCACGGCCTCGATGACGTCGGGCGTCGCCTCCTCGTAGCCGGGCAGCGTCGCGAGCGTCCCCACATCGAGGAGTTCGTTGAGCACGAACCGCATGTCGCGGAGCGGGGCCCTGTAGGTCTGCATGATCGTGTATCCGGTTCCGGGGATGTATCGCAGGTCCGCAACATGCCACAGCGCCCGGGTGCACGCGACACCGCGCGATTGTCCGTGGCCGGCGCTGAATTCAACCGGACGGTGCATAGCCCTCGCGGGGCAAGCGGTTTCATGCCTTGACGGTATTTCATGGGGTTTCCATAGTCTCCCGCGGCGGCCCCGGGCAGCCGCAAACCCCGACGGGAGGAATGGAGCGCATGACCGTAAGCGAGGCGCAGAACGGCGCGTACCCCTGGGAAAAATCCTATCCGGCGAACGTGGACTGGCGCGCCGAGATTCCGACGGGCCCGCTACACCTGTTGCTGGACGACGCGGTCGTCCGCTACGGCGACCGCCCCGCGATCGACTTCCTGGACCGGGTCACGAGCTATGGGCAGCTGGGCGCCCTGGCGAACCGGGCGGCAGAGGGCTTCCAGAAGCTCGGCGTGGGAAAGGGCCGCAAGGTCGGCCTCCTCCTGCCCAACTGCCCGGCCTCGGTCGCCGCCTATTTCGGCGTGCTCAAGGCGGGCGGCACGGTGGTCAATTTCAACCCGCTCTACGCCATCGAGGAGATCAAGAAACAGATCGAGGATTCGGAGACCGATATCCTGGTTACCCTCGACCTCTCGCTCCTCTACGACAAGGCGGAAGTCGCCCTGGACGAGACACGGCTCAGCCATTTGGTGGTTTGTCCGATGGCGGAGATGCTGCCGCGCCTCAAGGGGCTGCTTTTCCCCATCGTCAAGCGCCGGGAAATCGCTAGCGTACCGCGCGATTCACGCCACGTTTTCTTCCGCGACCTGACCGACAACGCGGGCAACCCGGCGCCGGTCGATATCGACCCGGAGAACGACATAGCGGTGCTCCAGTACACCGGCGGCACCACCGGGACATCGAAAGGCGCGATGCTGACCCACGCCAACCTCACCGCCAACGTGGCGCAAACCACGATGGTGATGCCCGATGCCGAGGCGGGCGGGGAGATCATGGTGGGCGTGCTGCCGCTGTTCCATGTGTTCGCCATGACGGTGGTGATGAATTTCAGCGTTCGCCTCGGCGCCAAGATGATCCTGCTGCCGCGATTCGAGCTCGACACGGTCCTCAAGGTGATCGACAAGAAGCGGCCGACGCTCTTCCCCGCGGTGCCGACCATCTACATCGCGATCAACGATCACCCCGACGTCGTGGCCGGCAAGTGCGACCTGTCCTCCATCAAGCTCTGCTTTTCCGGCGGCGCCTCGTTGCCGCGCGAGGTTCAGGACCGGTTCCAGACTCTGTCCGGCTGCACGCTGGTGGAAGGATACGGGCTCAGCGAGACCTCTCCGGTCGCGACCTGCAACCCGACCGTGCCCGGCGGCAGCCGGGAAGGTTCGCTCGGCCTGCCGGTGCCCGGGACCGTGGTGGAGATCGCCTCGATCGACGATCCCGACACGGTGCTTCCGCAGGGCGAGACCGGCGAGATCTGCATCAGCGGTCCGCAGGTGATGAAGGGCTACTGGAACCGGGAGGAAGAAAACGCCAAGGCCCTCTCCGGCGGGCGCTTCCACACCGGGGACGTGGGCCATATCGACGAGGACGGTTACGTCTATCTCATCGACCGGCTCAAGGAGGTCATCATCGCGGGCGGCTACAACATTTATCCGCGCCATGTCGAGGAGGCGATCTACAAGCACCCGTCGGTGCTGGAGGTAACGGTCATCGGCGTCGACGACGCCCGCCGCCAGCAGACCGTAAAGGCCTTCGTGCGGCTCAAGGACGGGGAGACCCTCACCGCGGAAGATTTGACCGGCTTCCTCGAGGACAAGCTCTCGCCGATAGAGATGCCCAAGCAGATCGAGTTCCGCGACGAGCTTCCGAAGACGATCATAGGTAAGCTGTCCAAGAAGGAGCTGGTGGCCGAAGAAGCGGCCAAGCGGGATGCGGCCGCCGATGGCTCCGACTGACCGCGGCCCGGCGCTGGGCAGCAACGCAAACAAAGGACCGCGAGGCAACCGATCATGAATCACGCCGTCATCGCCGGCTACGTCCGTTCGCCCTTTCACTTCGCCCACAAGGGCGCTCTGGTCGAGAAGCGGCCGGACGACCTCGCGGCCGAGGTGGTGTCGGGGCTGCTCCACCAGACCGGGGTCGATCCCGCGGAGATCGAGGACCTGATCGTCGGCTGCGCCTTCCCGGAAGGGGAACAGGGTTTCAACCTCGGCCGCATCGTCGGCCTCGTCGCGGACCTGCCGATCTCGATCGCCGGCACCACGGTCAACCGCTTTTGCGGCTCCTCGATGCAGGCGATTCACATGGCGGCGGGCGCGATCCGCATGGAGGCCGGCGAGGCGTTCATCTGCGCGGGCGTCGAGTCGATGAGCCGCGTGCCCATGGGCGGCTTCAACCCGGCGCCGAACCCCGACCTCTACGAGAGGAACGAAGGCGCCTACATGTCGATGGGCGAGACCGCCGAGAACCTCGCCCGCAAGTACCAGATCACCCGAGAGGAACAGGAATCTCTCGCCGTCGCCAGCCACGCTCGCGCGGCGCAGGCGTGGGACGACGGCAAGTTTTCCGGCGAGGTGATCGCCGTCGAGACCGGCGACGGCACGGTGGAACGCGACGGCTGTATCCGTCCGGGCACCAGCGCCGAAATCCTCGCCGGCCTGGAGCCCGCGTTCGATGCGGAGGGCACGGTGACCGCGGGCACGTCTTCTCCGCTTACCGACGGCGCCGCCGCGGTACTGGTCTGCACCGAGGATTTCGCGGTGCGTAGCGGCCTCTCCGTGCTTGCCCGGATTCGGGCGATCGCGGTCGCCGGCTGCGCGCCGGAGATCATGGGCTACGGGCCCGTCGTCTCGTCGGAGAAGGCGCTCGCGCGGGCGGGGCTGAGAATGGCCGACATCGACGTGATCGAGCTCAACGAGGCCTTCGCGGCGCAGGCGCTCGCCTGCGTGCGGGAGCTTTCGTTCGACCTCGAACGCATGAACATCGACGGCGGCGCGATCGCGCTCGGCCACCCGCTGGGCGCCACGGGCGCGCGCATCACCGGAAAGGCCGCGCAGCTCCTGCGCCGCGAGGACAAGCGCTACGCTCTCGCCACCCAGTGCATCGGCGGCGGCCAGGGCATTTCCACGGTGCTTGAGGCCGCCTGATGGCGATCGAAAAAGCCGCCGTTATCGGGGCGGGGCTGATGGGCGGCGCCATCGCCGCCCACATCGCCAATGCGGGTCACGATGTCGTCCTGCTGGATATCGTGCCCGAAGGAGGCGGCAACCGGAATGCGCTGGCCGAGGGCGCGGTCGCCAGGATGCTCAAGGACGACCCCGCGCCGTTCATGGACAGGGCGGACGCCAAACGCATCGCGACGGGAAATGTCGAGGACCATCTGCACCTGCTGGGGGATGCGGACTGGATCGTGGAGGCGGTCACCGAACGGGTCGAAATCAAGCAATCCGTCTACCGACGGATCGATTCGGCGCGCAAGACAGGCTCGATCGTTTCGTCCAACACCTCGACCATCCCGTGGCGCGCGCTGACGGACGGGATGCCGGAGAGTTTCGCGCGGGATTTCCTCATCACCCACTTCTTCAACCCGCCGCGCTATATGCGGTTGCTGGAAGTGGCGGCGGGCCCCGCGACCCGCGCGGACGCGGTAGCGGCGGTCTCCGGGTTCGCCGACCGCAAGCTGGGCAAGAGCGTGGTCTCCTGCAGAGACACCCCCGGCTTTATCGCAAACCGTATCGGCACCTATTGGCTGGTCGCCGCCATCGGGGCGGCGCTCGAAGACGGCATCACGGTGGAAGAGGCCGACGCCCTGTTGGGCCGGCCAATCGGCGCGCCCAAGACCGGCGTGTTCGGCCTGCTCGATCTGGTTGGTCTGGATCTGATGCCGCTGGTCGGCCGCAGCCTCAGGGATTCGTTGCCCGCAGACGATGCGCTGAGCGCGATCTACGACGAACCGCCGCTTATGCAATCGATGATCGACGACGGTTATACGGGACGCAAAGGCAAGGGCGGCTTCTACCGGCTCGATCCGGATTCGAAGAAAAGGGGAAAGCAGGCGATCGACCTGGAGTCGGGCGAATACGCCGCGGCCCGGCGCCCGCGTCTCGCGAGCATCGAGGAGGCCGGAGGCTCGCTTCGCGCATTGCTCGAATTCCCGGACAGAACCGGCGCCTACGCATGGAAGGTGATGTCGGGAACGCTCGCCTACGCGGCCGCGTTGGTGCCGGAAATAGCGGACGATGTCGAGGCGGTCGATCGCGCGATGCGCCTCGGCTACAACTGGAAGCGCGGACCCTTCGAGTTGATCGACGATCTGGGCGCGGAGTGGTTCGCCGGGAAACTCGCCGCCGATGGAAAGAAAGTGCCGCCGCTGCTCCGGAAGGCCGCTGGCGGCGGGGGTTTCTATCGCATCGCGGACGGGCGCGGCGAGCACCTTGCCGAGGATGGACGCTACCGCCCCGTAAGCCGCGCGGAAGGCGTGCTTCTCCTCTCCGACGTCAAACGAACCGGACGGCCGCTGGCGCGCAACGGCTCCGCCAGCCTCTGGGATATTGGCGACGGCGTCGCATGCCTCGAGTTCCACACCAAGATGAACGCCCTCGACACGGAGATCATGGCGCTCATCGGCCAATCGATGAAGATCTTCGACGACGGAATGACCGCCCTGGTGATCCACAACGAGGGCAGCAATTTCTCCGTCGGGATGAACCTCGGCCTCGCCCTGTTCGCCGTCAATGTCGGCGCCTGGCCGATGATCGAGCAGACGATCAAGCAGGGCCAGGATGCATACAAGGCGCTCAAATTCGCGCCGTTTCCAGTGGTCGGCGCGCCCTCGGGCATGGCGCTCGGCGGCGGCTGCGAACTCCTGCTGCACTGCGACGCCGTTCAGGCTCACGCCGAAAGCTATATCGGACTCGTCGAAGTGGGCGTGGGCATCGTGCCCGGCTGGGGCGGCTGCAAGGAGATGATGCTGCGCGGGCTTGCCTCGGGTCGGCCCGGGTTCGGAGGCGCGATGCCGGCGATCTCCAGGGTCTTCGAGACCATCGGCCTCGCGAAGGTTTCGCGCTCGGCGATAGAGGCCCGGAAGCTCGGCTTCCTGCGCGCGGGCGACGGCATCAGCGCCAACCGCGACCGCCTGCTGGCCGATGCCAAGGCGCGGGCGCTGGCTCTTGCGAAGGACTACGCGCCGCCGGAACCGGCGACGATCAAGCTGCCGGGCAAGACCGGGCGGATCGCGCTCCAGATGGCGGTCAAGGGGCTCGCCAAGACCCGCAAGGCGACCGCCCACGACCTGACGGTGGTGGATCGCCTGGGCAGGGTGTTGACCGGAGGCGATACCGACGCGACGAAGGACGTCCCCGAAGACCGCTTTTCGGAACTGGAGCGCGAGGCGATCCTCGACCTGATGCGGATGCCGGCCACCATCGCCCGCATGGAGCACATGCTGGAGACCGGCAGATCGCTCAGAAACTGACGCCGCGCGCGACGGAGCGTCACTTGAACCGGGCCAGCTCCTTCCAGCTGCCGCCCTCGACCACCGAGAACACGATCTCGTCCGCGCCCCGATGGTCGGTGGCCGAGTAGGAGACCCGGTTGTCGAGGATGGGATCGTGGTAGTTCAGGCTCTCCATCGCCTTCAGGAAGCTGTCGACGGTTAAATTCCGGCCCGCCTTTTCCAGCGCCATCGTGAAACCGACCGCGCCGGCATAGCCCAGCAGCGCACCGGTGCCGGGGAATTTTCCGGTTGCCTTCTTGTAGGCCGCGATGAAGGCCGCCGGCTCCTTCAGGGTCGCCCTCGCGGCGAGATCCGACCAGCCGGAAGCGGCGAACAGGCCCTCCGTTACGCCGCCCGGGACCTTCGCTATGACGGTGTGAAAGGATGCCGACGAACCGACGAATTTGAGGTCGGCCAGTCCGAGCTTCTTCGCGGTGGCGACCACGGTGATGGTCTGGGAAACGGCGAGCGCCAAACCGACCATCTGGCACCCTCCGGCCTTCAGCTTTTGCAGCGAACCGACAAAGTTTTTCTCGTCCGGCTTGTGGGCGGTTTCCGCGACGAAGCTCAGCGCGGCCTGCGCGCCGGCTTCGTCGACGAGAGCCGCCTTTATTTCCTTGCCGAAATCGGTCGGGATATACATCACGCAGAGTTTCGAAACGCCATGGTTCCCGGCCATGTACCGGGCGGCGTGCCTGAGCTCGTCGTAGTAGGACCTGACGCCGGAGAAGCGGAGCCGGATCGGTTCGCTCACCAGCTGCCGCGCCGTGCTCAGGGGGAAGACGTTGGGAATGTTCTTCGGGGTCGTCAGCTTGAACCCGGCGATGTTCATCGGCGTGCCGAGCGAGAGCAGCATCGCGAAGACCTTGTCGCGATTGACGAGCTTGTTGTAGCCCTGCAGCGCTTTCGGCATCTGGTAGCTGCTGTCCTCGACGACGAAGCGGATTTTTCTTCCATGAATGCCGCCGGACGCGTTCACCGCCTTGAAATGCATCTGCGCGGCCTTTACGGCGGGGGCGCCGAAGGCGGCGAAAGGACCCGAAAGGTCGTTGACGGAACCGACCGAGACTTCGGTGTCGCCGACCCCCTGACCCGCCAGGGCGGGAGTAGCGGCGAACGCCGCGATGGCGAGCATCTTCGGGAATTTCATTTTCGATCTCCTTTTGTTTTCAATACATCTCGTCGATCAGCGCCCGGTGCTTCCGCTCCACATGCTGGCGCCGCAGCTTCATGGTGGGCGTCATCTCGTCATCCTCCGCCGTGAGGAGAATGTCGAGCAAGCGAAAATCCTTGACCTGTTCTACCGGGGCCAGCCGGGCGTTCGCACGGTCGACCTCGGTTCGGACCAGATCCCGCACGGGCGGCGCGGCGCAGAGGGATGCGAAGTCGGAGAAGGGCACGCGATTCGCCTGCGCGAACCGCTCCACGTTTTCCCGGTCGATCATGATGAGCGCCGTGAGGTAGCGGCGCCTGTCGCCGACGACGATGGCGTCCGAAACATAGGGCGAGAACTTCACCATGTTTTCGACCTCCGCCGGGCTGATGTTCTTGCCGCCCGCGGTGATGATGATGTCCTTGATGCGTCCGGTTATCCAGACGAAGCCGTCATCGTCGATCCGGCCGGCGTCGCCGGTGTGCAACCAATCCTCGCGGACGGTCTCGGCGGTCTTTTCCGGGTCGTTCCAGTACCCTTTGAAGACGAGCGGCCCACGCGCGAGTATTTCCTGGTCCGGACCGATCTTCACCTCGACTCCGGGGACCACCGGACCGACGGACCCGATTTTGTTCCGGTCGGGAAGATTGACCGAAAGGATGCCCGAACTCTCCGTCTGTCCGTAGCCCTCGAGCATGATCAGGCCGATCGCCCAGTACCATTTCACGAGGTCGGGCGATATCGGGGCGGCGCCGGTGGCGATGTGGCGGGCGCGGTCCAGACCGATCATCCGCCGAAGGTTCGCGAGCACCAGCCGGTCCCACAACCGGAACCGCGCTTCCAGGCCTCGCGGCACGGTCCGCCCGTCCATCAGGTATTCGGCGCGCGCCATCCCGCAGGCCAGCGCGCGTTCGTAGGCCCACCGTCCGGTCGGAGTGGCTTCCCCCGCCATGACCGAGACACGGGAGTGGATCTTTTCCCAAACCCGGGGTACCGCCGTGAAAGACGCGGGAGAGACCTCGCGGAGGTTGTCGAAGACGGTTTCGATGCTCTCGGCGAAGTTGACCACCGACTTCGCCACGATCGGAATGAATACCGACACCAGCCGTTCCAACACGTGACACAACGGAAGGAAACAGAGCTGTTCGTCGCCCTCTTGCGTCATCAATACCTGCTGGCAGGACGTCGCCGAGCAGAGGATGTTCGCGTGCGAGATCGTCGCACCCTTGGGCCGGCCGGTCGTACCCGAGGTGTAGATCAGAATCGCGACGTCGTCGGGACGCGAGGCCGCCGTCTCGCGCTCGAACCGACCGGTATCCCGCTCGTGTTCCCGGCGGCCGATCTCGCGAAGCTCATCCAGAAACAGAACCTGTCCATCGGAAAAGTCATGCAGGCCTTCCCGGTCCAGCACGATGCACTTCCGGACCTCCGGAACCCGGTCGCGGATTTCGAGGAACTTGTCCAGCTGCTCCGCGTTCTCCGCGATCAGGAACCGGCTGTCGGAGTTCCGGAGCAGGAACGCGACCTGCTCCGAACTGTCGGTCGGATAGATGCCGGAGACGATACCGCCCATGCACTGGACACCGAGATCCGCGTAAATCCACTCCTTGTTGTCTTCCGAGAGTATCGAGACGACTTCGCCCCGGGTCAGGCCCAGCGCGGCGAACCCCAGGCCGATCGCCCGGGCGGCGTCGAGGAACTCCGCCCAGGAGCAACTCTTCCAGATACCGAGATGCTTTTCGCGGTGGGCGGTCCGCCCGTCCAGCGTCTGGCAGCGGCGAAGGAACAGCTTCGGAAGGGTGTCGCAGCCTTCCACGAGACAGGGAATTTCATCGATACCGGCGTGGATGCCGTTCGGTTGCCGATCCGTTGTCTCGCGCTGCAAGCTGGGCACCCTGTCCTCACGATCTCCAGGTCTTGCGGCGCTTCCAGCGCCTGTCGCCGCGCGGGCTCGCCGTCTGCGCACCGAGATAGAATTCCTGGATATCGGCGTTCCGTTTCAGCCGTTCGGCCGAACCTTCCATCACAACCTGACCGTTTTCCAGAACGTAACCGAAATCGGCGATGTCGAGCGCCATCCGCGCATTCTGCTCCACGAGCAGCATCGTGACGCCCCGCTCTTCCCTGAGCCTTCGGATAATGGCGAATATATCGCGGACCAGGACGGGGGACAGACCGAGCGAAGGTTCGTCCAGCAACATGATCCTGGGCCGCGCCATGAGCCCGCGCGCGATTGCCAGCATCTGCTGCTCGCCGCCTGAAAGCGTGCCGGCGGGCTGGCGAACCCTCTCGCTCAGGATGGGGAAATAACCGAAGACGGAGTCCATGTCTTCGTCCACGCCCTCGTCGGTCCGCGTATAGGCGCCCATCGCCAGATTTTCCTCGACCGTGAGCAACGGAAACACCTCCCGTCCCTCGGGCACATGCACGACCCCCTTGCGGACGATCGAGTCGGGGTCGCCGCGCTGGATGGGCTCGCCGGAGAGAAGCACTTCCCCTTTCTCGGGGTCCATGATTCCGGAGACGGTCCGGAGAAGCGTCGTCTTCCCCGCCCCGTTGGCGCCGAGAACGGCGACGACCGTCCCCTCCGGAACGTCGAGGCTGACGCCCCGGATCGCCATGACCGGACCGTAGAAGCTTTCGAGATTGCGCACCTGGAGCAGGGCGTCGCTCATGCCGCCGCCTCCGCGCCGAGATATGCCTCGACCACCCTGGGATCGGACTGCACCTCTTCCGCGGTACCCAGCGCTATCGCCCTTCCGTCGGCGAGCACCAGCACCCGATCGGAAACGGCGGAGACGAGGCTCATGTTGTGCTCCACCATCAACACGCTTACCCCGAGTCGCGTCCGGATATCCTCGATCCAAAACCGCATGTCCCCCGCTTCCTCCACCGAAAGCCCGGAGGCGGGCTCGTCCAGCAAGATCAGCTTGGGGCCGATGGCAAGCGCCCGGCCGATCTCCACGACCTTGCGGACACCGTAGGGGAGGCCGGCGACCGTGTGGTCGCGGTAGGGGTGCAGGTCGAGGAAATCGATGACCCGTTCGACGGCGTCCCGGTGGGCGACCTCTTCCCGCCTGACCGCGGGAGTGAAAACGAGCTGCGACAGGATCGACGCCCGGCGTCGCGTATGGCGGCCGATCAGCAGGTTCTGCAGCACGGTCGACCGGTCGAACAGCTCGATGTTCTGGAAGGTCCGTGCGATACCGAGCGCGGCGATTTCAGCCGCCGAACGGCCCAGGATGGTTTCGCCGTTCAGGCGCACATCTCCCGACACGGGCTCGTAAAAGCGGGAGATCGCGTTGAAGAGTGTCGACTTGCCGGCACCGTTGGGACCGACGATAGCGAAGATCTCTCCCGCTTCGACGGCGAAGGAGACATCGTCGAGGGCCGTGAGGCCGCCGAACCGGACCGTGACGTTTCGGACCTCCAGCAGGCTCATCGCATCCGCTCCGTCTTCAGGTAGCTCTTCTGCCTGCGGAACATGTCCCGGCGGTAGAACGGGAACAGTTCGAAATAGATCTTCCACTTGGTGATCCGCCCGTGGATGCCGAGAGGTTCGAAAAGGATGAAAAATACGAGGATGAGGCCGAAGATACCGGTTTCGAGCCCCGGAACGGCGACACCGCCACCGCCGAGGGCTTCGCCGATCCAGTCCCGTGCGATGTTGATGGCTTGCGGGATGATCGCGACCACGACCGCGCCGTAATAGGCCCCGTGGATGGAGCCGAGACCGCCGATCACGATCATCAACAGCAAGTAGACCGAGATCACGAAGGTGAAGACCTCGTGGTTGAAGGTGTAGAAGAAGTGCCCCATCAGCGCGCCCGCCCAGCCCGTCGTCATGCAGGAGAGACCGAACGCCGCGGTTTTCGTCCGCGCGGGACTCACCCCCATGGCCTGTGCCGAGATCTCGGAATCGCGAATCGCCACGAGCGCCCTCCCCAGCGGCGCGCGCAGGATGTTGCGATAGCCGAGCGTAACCAGCACCGCGACGGCGAGGCATAACCAGTAGAAACGGTCGGGCGAGCTCAACCGGTCGATCTCCACCCCGAGGATCGATATGGCCGGCGCCGTCATGCCGACCACGCCGCCGGTCCAGGGTTCCGCCAGGACGATGATGTCTTCGGTCAGGATCGACAGGGCCAGCGTCGCGATGGCGAGGTAAATGCCGTGGAGCCGCAGCGCCGGGATGGCGACGAGCACCCCGACAAACCCGGTGACGACACCGGCCAGCACGAAGGACGCCGCAAAAGGCAACCCGAACCGGTCCATCAGGATGGCGTGCGCGTAACAGCCGGCCGCGAGAAACGCCGCATGACCGAGACTGGGCTGCCCCGCATGACCGGTCAGGATCATCAGACCCATCCCCGCGATCGCCCAGATCAGGACGTTGGTCGCCTCGCCGATCAGGAAGTCGTCCAGCAGGAGGGGCAGCGCGGTCGCCAGTGCGGCAAGAAACCCGTAGCGCAGAGCGTCCCTTGCATCCGGAAACAAGCGAATATCGTGCTCGTATGCAGTCTTGAAATGCACCCGCACCGGCTCAGACCTTCTTCGCGTGAACCTGGGCGAGGATCCCGTGGGGGCGGACGACGAGCACGAGAAGCATCACCGCGTAGGGAACGATCTGGGAATAGCCGGCCTCGATATAGCGGCTCGCGAACGGTTCGATCAGCCCGACGATCAGCCCGCCCACCAGCGCGCCGGGCAGCGAGCCGAACCCGCCGATCACCGCCGCGGCGAACGCCTTGATGCCCAGAAAGCCCGTGCTCGGGTCTATCGAGCCCTTGGACGCAAACAGGATTCCGGCAATTGCCGCGGTCGCGCCCGCCAAGGCCCAGATCAGCCCGTGAATGCGCCGTACCGGGATTCCCATGTAATAGGCGGCGAGCTGGTTCTGGCTCGAAGCCTGCATCGCGACACCGAGCTTCGTGCGCCGGAAGAAGGCGTAAAGCAGACCGGTGAGGACAAGGGTAACGACAATCGTCGCGACCTCGTCCAGCCCGAGAACCGTACCGCCAAGGCGAAGGCTTCGCCCGGCGATCGGATTTTCCAGCGCCAGCGGATCGTGGCCCCAGATGGCGCCCGCGGCGAAGCGCAGCAGGAAACCGAGCGCGATCGTCAGGATCATCACCGCGATCTGCGGTTGGCCGAAGAGGCGCCGCAGGACCACCCGCTCCAGCCCCCAGCCGACGGCGGCCATCGCGAGGACCGCGCCGGCGCAGGCAAGCCAGAACGGAGCGCCGATCTGCGAGTCGTTGCCGAGACCGAGTGCGATGAAGGCCCCGAGCATCATCATGTCGCCCTGGGCGAAATTTATCTGCTCGGTCGCCTTGTAGATGAGCACGAAACCGAGCGCGATCAGCCCGTAGACGCAGCCATTGGCGAGCCCGCTGACGATGAGCTGCAAAATTTCCAAACGATCTCTCCGGGCGGCTCTCCGTATGGGAAAGCGGCCGCAGGGGGTCAGGCGTCGAGTTGCCGGCTACTCCAGAAATGTTCGGCGCGCCGCGCGAGGCGCTCGTCGAGCCAGCGCCTGGCGCGGCCCGTATCGCTGCTCTTCAGCGCCGCCGCGAGCAACGTGTCGTGGAACGCGTCGCGCTGGGTCTTGCTGCCGCCGAGCCGGACGATCTCGTTCCAGATCGGCTCGGTCTTCCCGATCACGCGGTCCCACTCGCCCCGGACGAAGGCGTGCTGGGCTTCGTTGATGGGGATCACCACCCGCTCCCAGATGTCGTTGCCCGATGCCTTCCCGCGTGCGCGCAGGATGTCGAGATGGGCCTCCGCGGTCTCCCAGTCGCGCCCGCCGGCGAGCGCCATGCCGACATGGGAATGATGGAACGGCGAGTCCTCGGGCCGGTCGAGCTGGCGCTTCAGGATCTCCACGAAGGGCTGCCACCGCTCCCCGGGATCCATGCCGTAGAGCTCGAAGCGCCACAGCGTGGACACCGTGTTGCGCAGGTCGAGCCCGCGCGGCGACGGCTCGCGCTCGAACCATTCATGGCACATCTCCGAGGCCTGGTCGTAGCCGCCGACCGCGATCCGGAACAGCACCAGATGCCACAGCATGTGGTTGCGGTAGTAGTTCATGTGGACGCACGCATCGAGCGCCGGCGGCACCCGTTCCAGCGCCTCCTCATAGGCCGCAAGCTCGTAGAGCGCATGGGTGAGCGCGTGCACCCCCCAGGTGTCCTCGGGGTTCCGCGCGATGCAACGCTCCGCCCAGCGCACCGCTTCTTCGCTGTCGCCCTGTTCCTCGAAGACGAATGCGTGAAGGCCGTGCACGAACGGATCGTCGGGCAGCGCGGCGATCAGCGCATCCGTCAGCTCCCGCATGTCCGCGAAACGCCCCTGGAAGAACCACATGAGGTACAGCCGTTGCGCGATCATCAGATCCGCCGGCCAGGCGCCGAGATGCGCCCGCATCGCCGCCTCGGCATCGGCCGCGCGCAGATTGACGTAGTGGTCCAGCGCGATGACCGAGCTCTGCTCGCGCTCCGACCCGCCGGCCGCGCAGGCGCGGGCCGTGGCCATGGCGGCACGGGCCTCCGCGAATTCCTCCTCGACGAAATGGGCCACAGCAAGACCCGAATGGGCGGCCGCGAGACCCGCGTCTCCGGCGGCCGCGTCGCGGAAGAAATCCACCGACCGGCCGTCCCAGGAAAGAAGACCGTTTACCCCCCGGTCGAAGGCGTCCGCGGCGTCCCGTGAGGCGGTCGACAGGGGAAGCCCGTAGGTGTCAAGCTGCATGATTGGCGGTCGGCGTGGTTGCTCCGAAGACCAACCGTGACTCCGAACGGGCCGCCGGGCAAGCTGTCCCCGTCACCGCCCCGCGCCGATCCGGTTGACCCGGTCGCGCGCCCTGGGACAATCGGCGGATGGTATCGCCTGCTGTCGATCCCGGAAGGAGAAACCCCCGATGAAGGCTCGCGCGATGGTTCAAATCGCCGCCCGGCGGCTGGAGATGGAAGAGTTCGAAGTCCCCAGGGTTGGCGTTTCCGAAGGGTTGCTGCGCGTGGCGGCGTGCGGCCTGTGCGGCAGCGACGTCGAGCAGTATCGCGGCCATTTCGCCGAGAAGGGGCTCGCCGAATACCCGGTAATCCCGGGCCACGAACCGGTCGGGGTGATCGAAGAGCTGGGCGAGGAGGCCGAGGCGCGCTGGGGCGTCAAGGCGGGCGAACGCGTCGCGCTGCAGCCGGTGATTTCGTGCGGGCGCTGCGCCGACTGCCTGTCGGGCGCCCATCACTTGTGCAAGGGCATGTTCCAGACGGCGTCCCCGGCATACGGCTACCTGCCGACCACGATCGGCCACGGCCTCTGGGGCGGGTATGGCGAGTACATCCACCTGCACGAGCGCACCCTGATGCACCGGCTGCCCGAGAACGTCCCCAACGAGATGGCGACGATGTACCAGGCGCTGGCGGCGGGAATCCGATGGGCGGTGGCGGTTCCGGGGGCGAGCTTCTCGGACACGGTCCTGGTGATGGGCTGCGGCCAGCGGGGGCTCGCTTCGGTGGTGGCGCTCAAGGCCGCGGGAGTTTCGGAGATCATCGTCACCGGGCTGAAGCGCGATGCGTTCAAGCTGCGGCTCGCGCGCGAGTTCGGCGCCACCCACGCCATCGTCGCCGACGAGGAGGACACCATCGCCCGGGTCATGGAGATCACCGGCGGGCGGGGCGTCGACATCGCGGTCGACGTGGTCCCGACCGACACAAGGGTCATCGGCCACGCGGTCGAGGTCGTGCGTTCGGGCGGCACGATCGTGGTCGCCGGGGTCAAGGGCGGCAACAACATGGCCACCCTCGACACGGACCGCATGGTCTACAAGGAAATCACGCTGAAGGCGGTATTCACCCAAGGAGCCGACATGTACCGCGCGGGGATCGACCTGCTGGCCCGGGATCTCGAACGCCTGGCGCCGATGCACACCCACGAGATGCCGCTGGATCAGGCCGAACGGGCGATCCAGATGGTCGGCGGCGAGATTCCCGGCGAGGAAGCGATCTGCATCTCGCTGCACCCCTGAGGGGTGCCGCGCGCTACACCGACCGGGTCAAGCCGCCGTCGATGCGCAGGTTCTGCCCGTTGATATAACCGGCGCCCTCGGAGAGCAGGAAAGCCGCCGTTTCGCCGACTTCCTCCGGGGTTCCGTAGCGCCGCGCCGGGATGTCCCGGGCCACGGCATCGTCGACGCCGTGGGTGTCGATGAACCCGGGCAGGATATTGTTCATGCGGATTCCGTCCGGCGCGTAGCGGTCGGCATAGAGCTTGGTGAAAGCCGACAACCCGGCGCGGAAGGTCGCCGAGACGGGATAGGCGGGACTCGGCTCGACGGCGGCGTAGGTGGAGATGTTGACGATCGCGCCGCCGCCTTGCTCCACCATTATCGGTGTCACCAGCCGCGTCATGCGGATCACGTTCATCAGGACCATGTCGAGCCCGGCGTGCCAGTCGTCGTCGGGGATATCGAGCAGCGGACCCTTGGGCGGGAACCCGGTGTTGTTGGCAACGGCGTCGATGCGCCCGTGGGCGTCCATCGCGGCGGCGACCAGCGCCTCGAGATCGTCCGACCGGGTTACCGAACCGTTGACGCCGAGCGCGCCGAGCTCATCGGCCAGCGCCTCGGCCGACCCGCCGGGCGACATCAGCACGAGCGCGTAGCCCCGACCGGCCAGGGACCGGGCGATCGCGCCTCCCATCCCCCTGCCGCCGGCGGTCACGATCGCGACTTTCCGTTCGGCCATGTCCGATGCCTTTCGGGTGGAGCGGGCCGACGAATGAGATAGCCGGGCGCGGGCTCAGCCGCCCACGGACGCTTGCGCTTCGGCCTTGGTACCGTGAATCGGAAGGAGCTTGTCGAAGCCGCTGATCTTGAACACCTCGCGAATCGAATCGGAGAGGCCGCAGAGCACCAGCTTGGCGTCCTGGCTTTGAAGGGATTTCGCGGTCAGAAGGATTACCCGGAGCCCGGCGCTGCTGATGTAGTCGAGCTCGCCGAAATCCATGATCAGCGCGCGGTCCGTTTCCTCGACCGCGTTCCGCACCGCTTCCTCGAACGCGACGGCGGTGGACCCGTCGATTCGCCCCTTCACGTCCACGGACAAGACGTTCTCAAGTCGTTCGGTCGTCACATCCATCGTCTTCGTATCCTGCGACTGCTTCCGCTGAATTCACATACCGGGCTCGTGTTGCGATCCGCCGCGACCGAACCCGCGCTGTCTCGAAGGGCAATCCTCCCCTCAGTCGTCCACCTCCGGGAGGACGACGAATTCGGGATAGGCCTCGATGCCGAGTTCCGCCACATCCTGGCCGAGCTCCTCGGTAACCGGCGTGATACGGGCGCCGAGGGTCTTGTCGATCAGCCACCATACCACCCCGGAGGCGACGAAGACGAACGCACCGATGGCCAGGATACCGACGATCTGCACGCCCAGATCGGCGCCCGCGGCAATACTGGCCGCGATGGTGCCCCAGATCCCGGCAAACAGATGGGCCGGAACCGCGCCCACGACATCGTCGATCTTGAGCCGGTCGAGGAGCTTCATCCCGAGAACGATGATCGCGCCGCCGACCCCGCCGATCACGACCGCCCAGTAGTGCTCGACGATATCGGGCCCCGCCGTGATCGCCACCAGACCTCCGATGGCTCCATTCAGACTGGCAAGCAGATCGACGCGCCCCAGGACCGGCCGGGACAGCGCCATCGCGGCGATCACGCCGGCGGCCGCGGCAAGATTGGTGTTGGCGAGGATGTTGCTGATCGCCACCGCGTCGGCCGCGCCGCTGAGCGCGAGCTGCGAACCGCCGTTGAAGCCGAACCAGCCGAGCCAGAGAATGAACACGCCGAGCGTGACCACGGGCACGTTGGAGGGCGGGGTGGTCTTGACGGTGCCGTCCTGGCGGAACTTGCCCTTCCGCGCGCCGACGACGAGAGCGCCGGCGAGCGCCGCCCAGCCCCCGGTCGAGTGCACGATGGTCGACCCGGCGAAGTCCTGGAAGCCCATCGCCGAGAGCCAACCGCCGCCCCAGGTCCAGGATCCGATGATCGGGTAGATGATCGCCGTCAGAACGGTGATGAACAGGAGGAACGACCACAGCTTGACGCGCTCGGCCAGCGTGCCGGAAACGATAGAGGCGGTGGTGGCCACGAACACCATCTGGAAGAACCAGTCGGACATCGTGGAGTAGCCGGTCTTGACGACCTCGGCGCCCGCCGCCGCCTTGGCCGCGTCGTCGGCGCCCTTGAGCAGCGTCACTTCGTCGCCGGTCGTGCCGTAGAACAGCGTGAGCGTTCCGAACCAGCCGCCCTCTTCCACGCCGACATACATGATGTTGTAGCCGATGAAGTAGAACATCAGCCCGGCTATCGCGTAGAGGCCGATATTCTTGAGGCAGATCACGGACGCGTTCTTGGTGCGGACGGAGCCCGATTCCAGCATCGTGAAACCGGCGCACATCCACATCACCAGCGCGCCCCAAATCAGAAAGGAAAAACTGTTCAGAACGAACTGCGTCTCTTCCCCGACGGCGGCGAGAGCCCGGTCCGGAAGGAGCAGCAGAAAGGCGGACACCGCGACCGCCGTGGCGGCGGTCATTCCGTTCGCCCGAAATCCGCGCGGCAGACCGCCGTTTCCGCCTTGCAGGGAACGGGACGATGCCCGGCTCATCCGCCGACCGCTTTCATTCCGTTTCGCGCTGTTCGACATGACAATTCATGCCCTTTCATTCGAATTGGCAATTCCAGCCCACGCCTTCACCCGGTTTTCCGAAGAGACGCCTGAATCGATGTACGAATCCGGGAACACGGCATTTATAGGCCCCCGACCGGCCCGCGATCAACCGCTAACGCGGCGTGGCGCGCCCGGACTCCGCCGGTTACCGCGCCCAGATGGAGATGTCAGCGAGATAGTCCCGCGTGGACCGGTCGAGTGGATAAAAAAGGGCCCCGTTTCGACCGAACCAACGGCTATAGATTTCTTCGTAGCGCCCGTTGAACTCCCGGACTTTCGCGAACATTTCGACCAGGGTCCGGTTGACCAGATCCCGCCAACGGCTGTCGTCCTGCGGCAGGACACAGGCGAGATTCTCGGTCGCCAGCGGACGGGTCCGCGGCAGCAGCACGACGCTGCGCCTGGGCTCGCTACGTTCGGCCAACCCCAACAGCACGACCCCGACATTGGCGACGCCGTCGACCTCGCCCTTCTCCAGCCCGCGCATCGCATCCCCCATGTTGGGATAGTCGCGCACACTGGCGGCCGGCAAGCGGTCCCGGAGTACGGCCACGGTGGTCGTGTTCTTGACGACGCCGATCTTCAGACGTCCGACATCGACGACCTCGCCGGCCTTCCCGCGATACATCATCACACGCGTACCGTCGCGGAAGAAGGGGAGTGAAAAATCCACCAGCGATTCGCGATTCCATGTCGGGGTCGTGATGCCGCAGACGATGTCCAACTCGCCCTTGGCCACGCGTTGCAGGCGATCGCTCGGCGTCACCTCGGAGAGCTCGACCCTGACGGACCGGCTCAGCGCCTTCTCGGCGGCGGCGCGGATTTCCTGGAGGAGATCGACGGAAAATCCCTTGAATTCGCCCGACGCGATTTTCTGGGCAAAGGGCGCAGCGTTGGCCCTCGTGCCGGCGCGGATCACGCCGTCGCGGGAGATTCGATCGAGAACGCCGGTTTCGGCGACCGCTTCGGACCCGCCTCCCGCCAGCATGGCGCCTGCCACGGCCGCGGCCGCCGGCAGCGCGCGCAGCCGCATCGAGTTTCGCAGCTTCACACCCGGCCCCTCCCGTTGGTCGCCGGATCGGACTCTGCCCTTCCCGGCTCGAAGATGGCCCCCGTTCGGAGACCGCCTTGCCACTCAGTGGCGAACGCGTTTCGAGTTACTATTTGAACCTCGGGTCGAAATTGTCAACAATGGGAGAGATTGATGCCGCTGCTCAAGCGAGGGCAGCGCGGAATATATTCCTGCTTCGGCGAATCCGACGGAGAACCCCTGACAGTGCCCTGCGGCATTAGCGATACCGTGGCTGTCGGCGCGCCCGTGTCCAAATTCGGGACGCCGGACATGTCCAACAGCTACGATGCGTACATATCCTCTGGACTCTACGACCGACGCTATCCGGCTCCCAACAGGCGCACGCTTCGGCAACTCCTTCGCTTGATGCCCGCGGGGGGCCGCTTCATGGATTTCGGCGCGGGCACCGGACGCTATACACTGCCGCTGTTGGAACGCTCCGGGGCCAGCGGGGTAGCCTACGATGTCTGTCCAACGGCGTGTCGTATGCTGACCGAGCGCTTGCGGGGCTTTATCGGCGACGGGCGGCTGGATGTCAGGAACGGAGACCTGAGCGAAATGGTCGGTGCGTTTCGACAGGGATTCGATCTCGCGCTTCTGGCGTTCGGCGTGGTCGCTCATGTCGCGGGGCGCAGCGAGCGCGTGGGCCTTCTCGGCTTGGTTCGCGAGATGCTCAAGCCCGGGGGTGCCCTGGTCCTCAGCCTGCCGAACGCCAAGCGCCGGTTTCACGCCGAACAGCGCGCGGCGGTTCCCCTGGTGCGGGACGGCACCCTGGAGCCGGGCGATGTCTTGTACACGCGCCGCTCGGACGCTCGAACCATCGAAATGTTCTACCACCTCTTTTCGCCGGCCGAGGCTCGGTCCGAATTGGCGAGCGCCGGTTTCAGGGTTTCGAGTGTCGAGCCCGAAAGCCTGCTCCCCGAAACGGCGGTCGTCACGAACTCCCTGCTGGGCAGATTGGACGATCTGGCCTGCAGGGCCATGCCGGCGGGCATCGGGTACGGTTTCCTGATCGTGGCGCAACCGTGAACCGCGCACGCCCGTGGAACCCGGCCGACGCGGGTCGGATGCGGTCGTGCGCCCGCCTTCTGCTCCTGGCCGCTGCCGTATGGTTTTCGAACGCGGGAGCGGCGGCCGCGGAACGGCTGGACGAGATCCGCGCTCGTGGGCACCTGATCGTCGGCGTAAAGGGGGACTACCACCCCTTCGGCGTGCGCGACGATACCGGGAAGCTGGTGGGCTACGATGTCGATGTAGCGCACGGGTTGGCCGGCGCGATCGGTGTGCCGGTCCGGTTGACGCCGGTCACGAGCGCGAATCGCCTCCAGAAGCTCGCGCGCGGCGAAATCGACGTGGTGGTCGCGACGTTGGGCGACAACCTCAGCCGCCGCCGGCTGGTTACCATGGTCGAGCCCCAGTATTACGGCGATGGCGCCAACGTTCTCATGCGGATGGATTCCGGCATCACCACCTGGGAGGGCTTGCGCGGCCGGACGCTCTGCAGCGTGCAGGGCTCGCTATGGAACCGCCCGGCGAGCGAGCGCCTCCTGGTGGAGACGGTCTCGCTCAACTCGACGCGCGAAGCGGCGCTTGCCCTGCGCAACGGCCATTGCGTCGGCTGGCTGTACGACGAAGTCAATTTGTTGAGCGCATTGGCGGGCGGTGGATGGGACGGCTTCGGGGTAACGCTGCCGACCCGCTTCGTCGCACCTTGGGCGATCGCCGTCAGGAAGGAGGAAGCGGGAAAACGACTCGACCGGTTGCTGGGCGATACGATCGCGTCCTGGCACCGCGACGGCTTTCTTCAGGAGTTGGAGAAAAAATGGGAATTGCCGCCATCGCCCTATCTCCGGCGCGCCCGAGAGGTCTGGCAGCAGAAGGATGAGACGGGCAATTTCGTCTGCCGCCGCGACGATTCCGGCAATTGGCCGCTGGAATGCCGCGAACGCGCGCTCGTGACCGGCTCGCAGCTCGGTGGCCTCGCGGCGATATCCATGGCGTTCAAAGAGTCGACCGGGCTCGACCTCAGCCCGGTATACGACCCCCTCGACCGGAGTGTTTTCCTTTACGGCCTGTTCCTGACGATCGCGCTGTCGGTCTCGACCGTTGTGGGGAGCGTCGTCCTGGGCGCCTTGTTCGGTTGGGTAATGCATCGTCGGATCCCCATCGGAGCCCCGTTCCTGCACGCTTTCTGCGCCGTGCTCCGGATGACGCCTCCGTTGTTGCAGCTCTACGTCGTTTTCTTTGGCATCGGAGGCATTCTGTTCGCGTACGGGTTTACTCTCGACGCGTTTTCGCTGGCGGCCGTGGTGCTGTCGCTCTATGCCGCGGCCAGCAACGCGGTGTCATTTTCCCTGGCGGCCGACGTAGCTGCCCGCGACGGCGGCAGCCTGGGATTTTCGCTGGGCGAGTTTCGCCGGGCCTTCGATCTCTGTCAGGCAGCGATTGCGGGCAATTCGATCAATATCGTCAAGGCCACAGGCATGGCGAGCACCCTGGCCCTACCGGAGCTGGTGCATTCCAGCACGGCGATCATCGCCGAGAAAGGCAATGACGGCGTGATGATGAACCTGCTGCTGCTGTGTTACTTCGGTCTGGTGTTCTGCACGATTTGGGTGCTTCGCGGTTGGGAGCGCAGGGCGCAGCACTCATAGCCATGCCCGATGTCGTCGACATTCTGATTACCTGGACGCCCTATCTGGCGGTCGGGTTCGGCTGGAACATACTGGTCTCGCTGGTCGCGATGGCGGTCGGCACGGCTATCGGCGTCGGGCTCGCGGCGATGCGCGGTGGCAGTGCACGCCGGCTGAGCCAGGGGGGAAACGCGCTGACGGTGCTCGCCGCCAGCGCGCCGACCTTCGTCATGCTGTTCTATCTCGCTTACATGGTGCCGCCGAGCTTCCAGTTCTTCGGCGCGGTGGTGCCCGTTCCGGTATGGCTCAAGGCATCGCTCGCGCTTTCGATCGCGGTCGCGGGATTCGTATCGGACAATGCGCTCGCCGCGCTGCGGCATCTGAGGCGCGGGCGGATCGCCGAGGCGATGCTGTTCCTGCCCTCGTGGACCAACTACTTCCTGATCATCGTCATGGCGTCCGCGACCGCTTCGGTCATCGGCGTGCCCGAAATGGTCTATCGGGTGGACACCGTGATCGCGGCGCTGGGACAGCCGCAACTCTCGTTCTGGATATACCTGTACGCGATGGCCTGGTTCCTCGCGTTTGCGGGCGCCGTGGCGCTGGTGATGCGGATAGCGCATGTGACCCGCGGCGACTCGAGTGTAAGCCTGTCCCGGCATCTTATTCTGATCGTTACCGCATCGGTCGGTATCGCCATCGTAGGCGTCGCCCTGGCGCTGGGATTGTTGGCGCGAAACGCATTGATAGACCAGGCGGAGAACCAGGCGCGGCTGGTCGCCGGGCTGATCGCGAGCGAAGCCAACAGGGTGGGGGTGGTCGCCGACCAAATCGATCGGGTCATCGCATCGGAGAACGAGGCGCAAGCGATCGCGCTGGCCCACATCGCCGACGTGCTGGCCGACGATAGCCGGGCGCTCGCCGTCGAACTCGCGGAGATTACCGCGGACAGCGCCGTCGACGACGTTTGGGTTCTGGACGAAGACGGCGTTCCGACGGCGCGCGCGATCCACGGCCTCGGCCAAACCGGCACCGGCATGTCGCTCGAAGAAATCGATGGCCCGGTGCTGCGTACGCTCATTTCGGGGCGGCGCTACTCCATTTCCTTCCGGTCCGTGCCCAGGGACGGGCTGGAAGTCCCGATGCGATATATCGGCGTGCGCAGTCGGGAAGGACGGTCCATTCTGGTGGGTAGTCAGGACAACAAGACCACCAGCCTGGGCGCGACGATCAGTCTTGTGGCGGCGCTCGATTCGCTGGCGGCCCAACCCGGCGTCCAGGCCATCTGGGTGGTCGACGAATCATTCAAGGTCACCGCGGTGGTGGCCGCGAATCTGCCCCGGGGCGCCGAGCAACCGGCGTTCGGATCCGCCGACAGGTCGCTCGCAACCCGGGCGGTCAGGGGGTCCGCGCAGTCCTTCCTGAGCGACAACGCCTTGCATGTCGCGGCGCCCATCCTGGACCGGGGCGGGGTGGCTACCGGCGTCGCCGTCATCCACATGCCGCGCGATCGTCTCGACCGGCTCCTGGAAGACTACATCGCGTTCGGCCTGGTAGCCTCGTTGATCGCCTTCCTGATCGGCGCGGTGACCGCGACCCTGTCGGCTCGCAGAATTACGCGCCCCGTCACGGCGCTGACCCACGCGGCGGTGGAGATGGACAGGGGCAGTTTCACGCCGGGTTCGCTGGATTCCTTCGGAAACCGCCGCGACGAGCTCGGGCGGCTGATCCACACGTTCCAGACCATGGCGCGCGAAGTCCAGGCCCGCCGGGAGCACCTGGAAGCGCTGGTCGCCGAGCGCACATTGGATCTTGAACAAAAGAACGCGTTGCTCGACGAGGCGAACCGCCGCATGGAGGATGAGCTTTCGGTAGCTCACGCGCTGCAACATGCGATTCTGCCCAAGGCCCTGCCCCCGGATACCGCATATTCGGGTGACGCGGTGATGACGCCCGCGCGCGAGATGGCGGGCGACTTTTACGACTACTTCTCCCTGCCGGACGGCCGCCTCGGACTGGTTATCGCGGATGTCTCGGGCAAGGGCGTGGCGGCGGCGTTCTTCATGGCCATCACAAGAACCGTGATGCGCTCCACCGCCCAGGAGATCGCCGATGCCGGGGCCTGCATGCGTCAGGTCAATGACAGGATTTCCTCGGAGAACCCGCATGACCTGTTCGTGACGCTCTTCTACGGCATTCTGGACCCGTCAACGGGGCATCTGACCTACGCCAACGCAGGTCACAATGCGCCGTTTCTGATCCGGCAGACGGGCACCGTAGAGATGCTGCCATTGACCGGCGGTGTGGCGGTCGGCGTCTTGCCCGAACTGGAATACGACGAGAAAAATTTGAAGCTCGACATCGGAGATACGCTGTTCCTCTATACCGACGGTATTTCCGAGGCAATGAACCTGCGCGGCGAAACGTTCGACGAGCACCGTATCGAGAGCGTCCTCTCGATCGGCCCGGAAGCGCCGGTGGACACTCTGATCGGAAACGTCACCCTGGCGGTCGGGGAATTCGTCGGGGAGGCCGAGCAATCCGACGACATTACCTGCCTGGTGCTGCGCTACAACGGCAAGGATGTCTGAGCGTCCCGCGGGAACCTACCGTGCCGTTTCGCTGTTTTGCGTCTCCTTGGTAAGGGTCACGATGTTGCGCCCGCCGCTGCGGCGATAGCAGAAGCCGTCCATCAGTTCCCTTACGAAATGAACTCCGAGCCCGCCGATCGGCCTCTGCTCGATGGTCGCGTCGATGTCGGGATGGGGCGCGGCGGTGGGGTCGTAGGGCTTGGCGTCGTCCGCGAGCTCGACCACGAGGACCCTGCCCTCCATGCTGACGGTCATTTCGATCAGGTGCCGGTCGGAATCGTCGTAGCCGTAGCTGATCGTGTTGGTCAGCAACTCGTCGACAGACACGTTCACGGCGAATGCGATATGGGGCGACACGCCGTGTTCGGCGCAGAATGCGTTGACTTTGTCTGCCGCGACGACGAGGTCCCGCAAGTCGTTCCTCAGGGAGAGTTCAAAAATGACGAATAGCCCTATGTCCCAATCGACGGTATACGAGCCCGGCCGGCTCCGGCTTCCGCTAGGGCGCCGGCCGGCGCGACGAACGAAGGTGCGCCTTTACCAAGCGCTAGTCTTTCCGTTTTTGCGAAAAGGTCAAATAAATATGGTTGAAGCACAGCTACTCGTCGGGTGAACGGATTTTCTTGGTAGTCGATCCGCTCCTATACTAGCCTTGCTCCTCTATCCAAGCAGCCGGAGAAGACCTCGACATGGCGATCACGCATTCCACGCACGAAGCACCGACGCAGGAAGTCGCTCTGCCGTCGGCCTTGGCCGGGATCAACAGCAATGTGCTGGACGACTCGGTCCTGAAGAAGCTGGTGGACCCCGATGTCTATTACGCCCTGGCGCAATGCCGTGCGACGGGAGTGCCGATGGATCGGCAATTCGCCAACGCGCTGGCGAAGTCGATCCGGGAATGGGCGCAATCCAAGGGCTGCATCGGGTACTCTCACTGGTTCTCGCCGATGCGCGGAGCAATCCACGGAGAGAAGCTCGAGACATTCGTCGGGGTCGATTTCGCAACGGATCGGCTGATCATCAACCTGTCCGGTTCCCAGTTGTTCCAGACCGAGACGGACGGGTCTTCGTTCCCCAACGGAGGTCTTCGCGAGACCCATCGGGCGGCGGCCTATATCGGCTGGGACACCGGATCGCCGCCCTTCGTCTACCGGCAAACGCTGTATATCCCATCCGCCTTCGTAACCTGGAACGGAGAGGCTCTCGACCAGAAAACCCCCCTGCTGCGCGCGGACATGGCGGTCAACGAGCTCAGCGTGCGGCTCCTCTCGCTCCTCGGGGACAACGTCACCCGCGAGGTGGTGTGCAATGTGGGCTGGGAACAGGAATTCTTCCTGATCGACAGGGAGAAGTACCTGGCGCGGCCCGACCTCGTTGCGGCGGGGCGCACGCTGCTGGGCGCGGCGCCGCTGCGCGGCCAGGAAATGGACACCAACTACTTTTCCAAGCTGTCGCCCAGGGTCAACCGCTACATCGCCGAGGCGCGGGACAAGATGTGGGAACTCGGCATCTCGATCCATTGCACCCACAACGAGGTCGCCCCCGCGCAGCACGAGATTTCGCCGATCTTCGGCCTGGCGAATCTCGCCGCGGACACCAACGTGCTCGCCATGGACGTCCTTCGCGATCTCGCCTTCGACCACGATTTCACGGTCCTGTTCCACGAAAAGCCGTTCGCCGGAATCAACGGAACGGGCAAACACAACAACTGGGGGCTCAACACCGACACCGGCGTCAACCTTTTCGTACCGGGCGAGACCGAGGAGGAAAACCGGCGCTTCACCGCCTTCGTCGCGGCTCTGCTGCGCGGGGTCAACATACACGGCGACCTGCTGCGCTGCGGAGTGTCGACGGCCGGCAACGACCACCGTCTGGGCGCCCAGGAGGCGCCGCCCGCGATCATCACCCTGCATCTGGGCGAACGCCTGGAAGCCCATGTAAAGGCGGTTGCCGAGGGCGGCGGCTTCGGAGGATACGGCACCGAGAACAAGGAGATCGAGATCGTCGCTCCGGTCGCCGACGTCAGGGCCAATCTGGAGGACCGCAACCGCACCGCGCCGTTCCCCTGGTGCAGCAACCGGTTCGAGTTCCGTGCCGTTGGCGGCAACCAGCACATCGCGTTTCCGCTGACGATGGTCAACGCCGCGCTCGCGGACAGCCTGAAGCACATGTGCGACGAGATCGATGCCGGCAAGCCGGTGGACCAGGTCATTCGCGAGACCATCAAGGAGAACGGGGGCGCGCTGTTCAGCGGCGACGGTTATTCCGACGCTCTCCACGAGCACGCGGAGAAGCACGGACTGATCCACCTGAAGAGCAGCCCGGAAGCCTACGAGGCGCTGACCGCGCCCAAGAACGTCAAGCTTATGGGCGAGCTCGGCATCCTCAACGAGCACGAACTGGCGGCGCGCCAGAGCGTCCTTCAGGAGGCCTACGCCTCCGAGATCCACATCGAGGCACGGGCGCAAATACGGATCCTCAGGACCCTGATCGTTCCGGCCGTCATCGAGGATGCCCGTGCCGACCGCGAGTCCGGGTTCCAGTCGCCGTTGTTCGACCGAAAGCGGAAGCTCGTCGAGCGGCTTCTTTCGGAAACCGAGAAGCTCGCGGATGCCTTCGAGGCCTTCCCGCACGACGATCCGGGACCAGCGGCGTCATACGCGCATGAAACCCTGAAGCCGCACATGCAATCCGCGCGGGATGCGGCGGACGAACTGGAAGTGCTGGTGGACGGTCGCGCGTGGCCGTTTCCGACTTATTCGGAAGTCCTGCACCATCATCAATAGGCGATGGCGCAGCCGACCGGGTCAGCTGTTTCGGGGGCCGCGGTTTTGCTATAGCTGGCCGGACGCGCCCGTAGCTCAGCAGGATAGAGCACGAGATTCCTAATCTCGGGGTCGCAGGTTCGAATCCTGCCGGGCGCGCCACTCGCCGGTACCGGCGTCGACATTGTGGTAGCTCCTGAACCAGTCGACGAACCGCGGAACGCCGGTGTCGATCGGGGTCACGGGAACGAAGCCGAGATCGCGGCGGATGGCCGAGATGTCGGCATAGGTCTCCTTGACGTCGCCCGGTTGCATCGGGCGATAGTCGATTTCCGCCTTCATACCGAGGCTGCCCTCCAGAACCGCGATCAGCCGCATCAGGGGCTCGGGGCGATTGTTGCCGATATTGTATAGCCGGTGCGGCACTCCGCCCGCCGTACCGGGCGGGTTGTCGAGCGCCGCGACGACGCCCGGGACGACGTCGTCGATGTAGGTGAAGTCCCGTTTCATATCGCCGTCGTTGAACACTTCGACGGGCCGGCCTTCGAGGATGGCCGTGGTGAACAGATAGAGCGCCATATCCGGGCGCCCCCACGGCCCGTAAACGGTGAAAAATCGGAGCCCGGTCTGCGGGATGCCGTAGAGATGGCTGTAGCAGTGGCTCATATGCTCGTTCGCCAGCTTGGTCGCCGCATAGAGCGATATCGGCGCATCGGTACGGTCCTCGACCGCGAAGGGCAGCTTGCCGTTGGCGCCGTAGACCGAGCTCGAACTGGCATAGACAAGGTGCTTCAAACCGGGCAGATGTCGGCAATATTCGAGCACCGTCATGTGTCCCACGAGGTTCGCGTCGACATAGGCAAAAGGGCGGTCGCGGGAATAACGCACGCCCGCCTGCGCGGCGAGATGCACGACGCGGTCTATCCCACTGTTCCCGGCAAGCGCCGAAAATACGGCATCCCGGTCGGCCAGGTTCAACCTGAGCAGGGCGAACCGCTCGTGCCGCTCAAGGAGGCTTATCCGCGCTTCCTTCAGGCCGACATCGTAGTAGTCGGTGACCGCATCGAGCCCAACCACCGTTTCCCCCCGTTCAAGCAGGGACTCGCTCACGCGATGGCCGATGAAGCCCGCGGCGCCGGTGACCAGTACCGTCATCGCATCGCACCGGCGGGGTCTGGATCGTCCGCGATCAGGGCAACCAGGCGTTCTCGTACAGCCTTGCGGTCGATCTTACCGGTGCCGCCGACCGGCAACTCATCGACCGCGAAGATCCGGCGGGGGTGCGCATAGGCCGGGCCACGCTCCAGCGTGAATGCCTTGAGCGCCGCCTCGTCCGCGTTCCGGTCCGGGCGCAAAGTGACCAGCGCCGCCGGGGCCAGATCCTTCAGCGCGTGCGGCACCGGCGCGACGACGGCGTCGATCACGGCGGGATGCTGAACCAGCAGGAGCTCGACTTCCTTGGGGTTGATGTTCTCCCCGCCGCAGGAGAACTGGTCGTCGGTCCTGCCCTGGAAATAGAAGAATCCCTCCGCGTCCCGGCGGAACAGATCGCCGGTGCGGAGCCAGCCATCCTTTATCCGCTCGACGTCGAGGTCGGGCCGGTTGTTGTAGCCGACGAGAACCGCGGGCGATCGAACCCAGAGCTCGCCCTCTTCGGCCTCCTCGCCCATCAGCCTGATCCCCACCTCGGGAGCCGCCAGACCGCAGCTTCCTCGCGGCGCGGGTCTTCCGTCGACCGGCTCTCGCAGAGGCCCGCCGCCCTCGGTCAGGCCGTACGCCTCGATCACGGTCGCGCCGAACGCGGTTTCGACCGCCGCGATCAACTCCGCGCCGACGACCGCCGACCCCATCTCCAGCACCTCGATGGATGAGAAGTCGAGGCTCTCCAGAAGATCCTGTTCCGCCAGCATCATCCGGTACATCGCGGGCACGCCGCCGGCTTCGGTGCAGCGGTGCTCGCTGAGCGCCCGGAGAAACGGTCCGGGCTCGAAGCGCGGCAGGATGACCACCGAAGCCCCGACATGCAGCTTGGGCTTTACCGACACCCGCATCGCGTTCTTGTGGTAGAGCGGACCCGCGATCAGCGCCCGGTCGCCGGGTGCCGCGGGCCAGTGGCGCTGGGACGAGGCGATCGCCCACAGCATGCCGTCATGGGCGAGCAGCACGCCCTTCGGCCGGCCGGTGGAACCCGAGGTGTAGGGAAGAAAGGCGACCTGGCGGGGAGCGATCTCGGGAGGAACGAAACCGTCCGGATCCGCTTCGGCGAGCGCGGTTTCGTAGTCTTCCCATCCGGCGGGCGCGGGCGCGGTGGCGATACGCGGCGCGAGCCCGGCCGCCTCGGCGATGGCTTCGATCTCGGGGTGCGCGCCGGGCGAGATGACGGCCGCCTTGCAGGCCGAGTCTCCGATCACGAAGCGTATCGTGTCTGCGCCTAGCCGGATATTGAGCGGAACGGGGACCAGCCCCGCCCGCATCGCCCCGAAAAACGCTTCGACGAATTCGAACCGGTTCGCCATCGCGAGCAGCACGCGGTCGCCCGGAGCGAGGCCGCGCCCGGCGAGGGCGGCGGCCACCCGGTCCATTCGCGCGTCCAGCCGGCCATGCGCGATCGCCGCGGGCGGCGACCGGGACAGGTCGACAATCGCCGTCCGGTCGGGATGAACGATCGCCGCGGCCCGGTTGAAATAGCCGAGATTGGTATCCCGCCTGTCCGCCATCAGGCGTGGCCGAGGGCGGCCAGGATCGAATCGGGCGTGATCGGTATCGCTTCCACTTTCGCGCCCAGGGGCGCGAGTGCGTCGTTCACGGCGTTGAATATCGTGCCGGGCGCGGCGGCGGTCCCCGATTCGCCCACCCCCTTCGCGCCGAGACCGGAAACCGAGGTGGGCGTCTCCACATGGGCAAGGACGATGTCCGGCATTTCGCGCGCCATCGGCACCAGGTAGTCGACCATCGTGCCGTTCAGCAACTGACCGTCGCGATCGTAGAGGCTGTGTTCGTACAGCACGTCGCCGAGACCCTGCACGATCGCGCCGCGCAGCTGCTCTTCCGCGAGGAGAGGGTTGATCAGACGCCCGCCGTCCTCGACCGCCCAGTAGCCGAGGATTCGGATCTCGCCGGTCGCGGGGTCGATTTCGACCTGCGCGCCATGCGCACCGTTGGTAAAGACGTATTCCGGCACGCGGAACCGGCGGGTCTGGGTGAGCTCGGGATAGACCTCGTCCGGGAGTTCGCCCGGACGGAAGAAGGCAATGTCGCCAAGCTCGGAGAGGGTCATCCGCTTCGCGCCGCCGGTGCGGTCCAGGATGGCTCCGTTGCTTACTTCCAGGGCCGCCGGATCGGTCTGCAGGAGCGTTCCCGCGAGATCGAGGATCTCGTCGCGGAGCGCCTCGCCCGCCCGCCTCGCGGACTCGCCGCCGATGCCCCCGCCACGGGAGCCATACGTGCCGCCTCCATAGGGCACCGCGTCGGTATCCCCGGTGATCACCGTCACGTCCTCGAACGGCAGCCCGACCGACTCCGCGACGATCTGGGCGAGAATGGTTTCGGTGCCCTGCCCCTGTTCGGTGACGCCGGCAAGGCAGGTGACCGCGCCCGAGGGTTCCAGGCGGACGGTGCAGCCGTCCTGCGCGGATATCGGCACGCCCGCGGGGCCGTAGATCTGCGGCCCGGGGTTGGTGCCCTTTATGAACGAGGCCAACCCGACGCCGCGCAGGAGGCCCCGTTCGCGCTTCTCTTCCCGGTCGGCGCGGAGGGAATCGTAGTCCATCAGCGCAAGCAGCTTTTCCAGGCACGCCTGGTGCGACAGATCGGTCAGCCCGACCCCCGACGGGGCCTTCACCGGATAGGCGTCGTCGGGAACGAAATTGCGCCGACGCAGTTCCGCCGGGTCGATCCCGAGATCCGCCGCGGCCCGGTCGATCAGCGCCTCGATCGTCAGGATGGCAATGGGATGACCGACGCCGCGATATTGGGAAATCGGCACCTTGTTCTGGAAGACGACCCTGGTGTGCCCCCGGTAGCTGCCCACCGCGTAGGGGCCGCCGGAAATGTTGAGCACCTGGTTGGCTTCGACCGAGCTGGTCCTCGGGTAAGAGGAATAGGCGCCTCCGCCGACGAGGTCCTCGACTTCCAGCGCCGTGAAGCGGCCGTCTTCGTCCACCGCGAGCCGCCCCCGCACCACGTGATCCCGCGCGTGAATGTCGGAGACGAAGGATTCCAGGCGGTCGGCCCAGTAGCGGACGGGGCGGGCAAGCTGCATCGCGAGCGCCGCGACGGTGAACTCGTCGCCGTAGTGATGGCTCTTGATGCCATAACCGCCGCCGACATCGTATGCGATGACCCGGATGTCGCGCTCCCGGAGTCCCAAGTGCCGCGCGAACAGCACCTGGGTCATGTGCGGCGCCTGTCCGCCATAGTGGAGGGTGAGCCTGCGGTCGCCCGGGTCGTAGTCCGCGACGATCGCCCGGGCTTCCAGCGGCACCCCCGTATGGCGCCCGAAGCGGAATTCACCATCCACGATCCGGTGGGCGGCGGCGAAGGCGGCGGCGCTGTCGCCGGTTTCGACCTGGCGCTCGTAGAGGCGGTTGGTCTCGAGCGACGGATGGAGAATCGGCGCCCCGTCCTCCAGCGCGGCTTCCACATCGGCAACGGCCGGAAGCTCCTCCCATTCGATGCGCACATGCTCGGCCGCGTCTTCGGCCCGTGCGCGGCCCTCGGCGACGACCGCGACCGCCGGCTCTCCCTGCCAGCGCGCGCAATCGACCGCCATGCCGAATTGCGGGACGGAGAGCAGCGACGGCACGTTCTTCATCGTCCCCATCCACGGCCGCGTCCGCTGCGCGAGTTCGGCGCCGGTCAGGATCGCCACGACGCCGGGCTGCGCCATTGCTTCGGCCGTCTCGATCGCGTCGATGCGGGCATGGGCGTAGGGGCTGCGGACAAAGGCGACATCGACCAGCCGGTTGAAGCCGAGATCCGCGACATGGCGCCCGCGTCCGGAGGCCGCGCGGCGCGCGTTCGGGCGCGGCAACGGCCGCCCGATCACGGATTCGGTCATGCGGCGACTCCGAGGGCCGCCAGGATCCGTTCCGGTGTGAAGGGTTGCGCCGAAACCGAGACCCCGAACGGAGAGAGCGCATCGTTGACCGCGAGCCACGCCGCGGCGGTGGCTCCGATGGTCCCGCCCTCGCCCACGCCCTTGGCGCCCAGCACGGTGGTTTCCTCCACTCCCGCGATATGGGCGGTCACGATATCGGGCATCTCACTCGCCATCGGCACGAGATAATCCGCAAGAGTGCCATTGAGAAGCTGGCCGGCGGCATCGTAGACGCATTCCTCCAGGAATGCCGCTCCGAGCCCCTGAACCACCCCTCCCCTCAACTGCTCGTCGACCAGCAGCGGGTTGACGATGCGTCCGCATTCGTCGGCCACCCAGACGCCGAGAAGATCGGTCGCCCCGGTCTCTGGGTCGAGTTCGAGATGGCAGCCGAGCGCGCCGTGGGCCACGTAGTAGTGCGCGCGGTTGGGGACATGGTGGCGGGTCGCCGCGAGCTCGGGCTGGAGATCGGCTGGAAGCGTGTCTTGCCGGAAATGACCGATGCGCGCGACTTCGCCGAGCGAAAGCCGTGCCGTCCCGCCGTCCCGATCGACCACGGCGCCGCCCTTGAGATCGAGGCTCGCGGGATCGGCCTGCAGGATGGGTCCGGCGATGGCGAGCACGTTGTCCTTGAGGGCGAGCGCGGCGGCAAGCGACGCCTCGCCGCCCATCGCCAGCCCGCGCGATGCCCACGCGCCGCCGCCGAACGGCGTGGCCGCGCTGTCGCCGGCGATCACGTCGATATCGTCGATGTCGACCCCGAGCTGGTCGGCGACGATCTGGGCAATCCCGGTAAGCGTGCCCTGGCCCTGGTCGGTGACGCTGGTGATGCAGCGGATCTTGCCGGAAGGCTCCAGCTTCACCGTGGTCCCTTCCTGCGTGGACACCGGCGCTTCGGAGGGACCGTAATAGCCGGGGCCGTAGGCCGTGGGCTCTATGAAGGTCGCGACCCCGATCCCGCGATGGACGCCGCGTTCGCGGAGCGCGGCCTGCTCGGCCCGGAGAGCGTCGTAATCCATCACTTCGACAAGGCGGTCGAGCGCCTGCGCGAAGGAGATGCGAGGCAGCTGGATACCGCCGACGGACGTGGCCGGCAGGCTGTCGGGGTCGAGATAGTTGATCCGGCGGAAAGCGACCGGATCCATGCCGATCGCGCGTGCTCCCATGTCGCAGAGCTGCTCGGTGACCGCACAGGCTATCGGCACGCCGACCCCCCGATACATGCCGACGATGGGCTTGTTGACGTAGGCCGCACGCATGGCGCCGCGATAGGCCGGCACCCGGTAGGGCGCGCCGGCGTTGGTTATCGTCATCATGCCTTCGGCGATCCCGAACCGGATAAAGGCGGTGAACGCCCCGATCGCCGACAGGTCGTCGACCTCCATCGCGAGGATCTCGCCGGTCGAGGATACCGCGATGCGGCCGCGCACCTTGTGATCGCGGCTATGCGCGTCGGCGCCGAATGCCTCCACCCGGTCGGCGCAAAACTTGACCGGCCGGCCCAGCAGCCGGGAGATCGCCGCCGTCGCGATCTCGTCGTCGTGGACGTTGATCTTGAGCCCGAACCCGCCTCCGACGTCGGGACAGATCACCCGAACGCGGTGGTCGTCGATCCCGAGCAGAGCGGCGTAGACCTCCTGCATCTGATAGGGCGACTGATGCGACTGGTGGACGACGAGCGTGCCGTCGGCCGGCCGGTAGTCGGCAATCGTCACCCTCGCCTCCAGGGTGACGGCGGTATGGCGCCCGAAGCCGAAATCGTGTTCGACCGAAGCGGCGGCCGAGGCAAAGGCGGCGTCGACCTCACCGACCTCGATCCGGTGCGCGAAGGCCAGGTTGTCGCCGAGCTCGGGATGGATCGCCGCCGCGCCGGGAGCCAGCGCTTCGGCCGCATCGGCCACGGCATCGAGCGCTTGGTAATCCACCGCCACCAGATCGGCCGCGTCTTCCGCCGCCGCGCGGGTCTCCGCCACCACTGCCGCGACCGGCTGGCCCTGCCAGAACGCGGTGCCCCGCGCCATGGGAGGCTGCGGAGCCGATTTGTGGCCCGGCCTGTGAGCGGCGATCGAGACCATCGGTTCGCAGATCCCGGCCAGATCGGCACCGCTTATGACACGGACCGCGCCGGGTTGTCGGGACGCCTCCTCGCCGTCGATCCCGACTATGCGCGCATGCGCGTGGGGGCTTCGAACGAAAGCGGCGTGCACCATCCGGGGCCGCACGATGTCGTCGGTATAACAGCCCCGCCCGTGGGCGAGCCGCCGCGCGGCGATGCGAGGGGCGGAACGGCCGATCGCACCGCCTTCCAGAACCGGCTCCGTCAAACGCTTCTCCGCCGCACCCCTGATATTCGACCGAGCCCATCAAGCCACGGATCGCCCGGCGCCTCAACCGCAAGGCGGCGGCATGTCCCGCCGCTATTGGCGCGCGACCCTCGCCTCGCCATGATGGCGGCGGTCGTGTCGGATAGAGAGGCGTCGTTGGATCGGCCGCGCGAAGCGAACAATGCGGCGGCGGCTCCGGGCGTCGCGGCGCGAATCGGCAGCTCTTGGCTTGCGCTGCCGGCCAATTTTCGCGGAATCGTGCTTCTCGCGGGCGGCGCATTCCTGCTGACCAGTTCGGATACCGTGGTCAAGGCGCTCGGCGCCAAGTTCGCTCCGCACGAGCTCTCCTTCTATCGCTATTTCACGGGGATGATCGTGCTCACCCCGCTCTTCATCCAGTTGGGATGGCGCGGGCTCAAGACCGCGCGGATCGGGACGCACCTGCTGCGCATGGCGCTCGCCTTCGTCGCCCAGGTCGGCGTCTTCTACACGATCATTCACATGCCGCTCGCCGATGCGACGGCGTTCATGTTCTCCAAGCCGCTCTTCACCACCCTGGTCGCGGTGGTCGTGCTCTCGGAGCTGGTCAACGGCCGGCGATGGATCGCCACGGCGGTCGGTTTTCTTGGCGTGCTGGTGATGATGCGGCCCGGCGCGGAGGGAATCGATCCGGTCGCGTTGATCGCCGTCGGCACCGCGCTGATCTTCGCGATCGCCAATGTGCTGATCCGCATTCTCGCGGTGACCGAGCCGACCAACCGGATGCTGTTCTACTACCATATCGGCGGGGTGGCGGTGTTTGCCGGTCCGACGGTGTGGGCCGGGAATACGCCCGTGGGCGTGGAGTGGCTGCTCCTGCTGGCCATCGGCGTGCTCACCACCGGCGGGATGTTCTGCTATTTCCGCGCTTTCTCGATCGGCGAGGCCAACGCAGTGGGCCCGGCGGAAAACCTGCGCCTGATTTACGCTGCGCTGCTCGGTTTCCTGTTGTTCTCCGAGATCCCGTCGCTGTGGACGGCGATCGGGGCTGCGATCATCGTCGGCAGCACCTACTATATCGCCCGTGCCGAGGCGCGGGGCGGGAGGGACCAGTGACGCAGACAACTGTCTTCGAACCGGGCGGCTACCGCTACATGCGGGGGGTTTTCCAGTATTCCGGCGGGGTCGCGGCGGAGCCGGGGTTCTCGATCGAGCGCGCCCGGTTCCGGCGCCCCGTTCCGCTGGAGGAAGGCTTCGCGGCGATCAAGGCGTATCTCGGAGCTCGCGGCCGGCCGCCGACCGCGTTCTGCGCTTGCGAGCTGAGATCGCCCGCGCCCTTTACCGAGGACGGGTTCGCGGCGTTCAACCGGATCTATGTGGGGACGCTCGAACGCTGGGGCGTTTTCCGGGACGGAGACAACCCGGTCGCGCGTTCCAACGTGTGCCCGGCGGTCGACCCGCCGCCCGTGCCGAGCTTCCACGCCTTCAGCTACACCGTGGAGGCGGCGGGCGACGCTTCGGGCGGTTTCGTCGCCGCCGGCGGTGCCGACGCGCCCGAGGGCAAGGTCAATTACCGCGACCACATCGTTCGCCGGGGCGAAACGTCCCCGGAGGCGCTGAGAGAGAAGGCGCGCTTCGTCCTGGCCGAGATGGAGGCGCGCATGCGGGCGCTCGGCGCCGGATGGGGCGACTCGACCGGGACCCAGCTTTACACGGTCCACGACCCGCACCCGTTCTTCGCGGACGAGATCGTCGCGCGGGGCGCGGTACCGGGCGGGCTAACCTGGCACTACGCGCGGCCGCCCGTGGAGGGGCTGGAATACGAGATGGACGTGCGGGGCGTCCCGGTCGAACGGACGATCCGATCCCCGCCTATTCCACGGTGACCGATTTCGCCAGATTGCGCGGCTGATCGACATCCGTGCCCTTGGCCACCGCCGCGTGGTAGGCGAGGAGCTGCGCGGGGATCGTATAGAGGATCGGCGCGACGAAGGGATTGACCTCGGGCAACTCGATGGTCGCCGCGGCGATGGCGCCAAGCTTTTCGACACCCGGCGGATCCGAGAGGAAAACCACCTTGCCGCCGCGCGCGATGACCTCCTGCACGTTCGATGCGGTCTTGTCGAAGAGATCGTCGGAAGGCGCGATCACGATGACCGGCACATGCTCGTCGATCAGGGCGATGGGCCCGTGCTTCATCTCGCCGGCGGCATAGCCTTCGGCATGGATATAGCTGATTTCCTTCAGCTTGAGGGCGCCTTCGAGCGCAATCGGAAAACCGGTGCCGCGGCCGAGATAGAGCACGTCCCGCGCCTCGGCCACCTCGCGGGCAAGCGCGGCGATGTGCTCGTCATGGCACAGGATATCGTTGGCGCGGGACGGCAGCTCGACGAGCGCCCGGCAAAGCTCCGCCTCGACCGTCCGATCGATATCGCCCCGAGCCGCGGCGATCGCGACGGTCAGGCAGGCGAGCGTGGTCAGCTGGGCGGTAAAGGACTTGGTGGAGGCGACGCCGATCTCGGGCCCGGCCTGGGTCCTGAATACGACATCCGATTCGCGCGCTATCGAGCTCTCGTCGACATTGACCACCGAGACGATGCGCTGACCCCGCGACCTGGCATAGCGCAAGGCGGCCAGCGTGTCCGCCGTCTCGCCCGATTGCGAGATGAAGAGCGCCATGCCATCGGGCGGCAAATGAGGGGCGCGGTAGCGGAACTCTGACGCGATATCGACATCGACCGGCACCTTCGCGAGCTGAGCGAGCCAGTACCTGGCGACCAGCCCCGCATGGTACGAGGTTCCGCAGGCCACGATGGTCACCTTGCTGACCCCGGCGAGATCGAACGGAATGTCGGGCAGGGCGATGACACCGTCCCACGGGTTGAGCACGCTGTGCAGCGTGTCGCCGATCACCGCCGGCTGCTCGTAGATCTCCTTGAGCATGAAATGGGGGTAGTTGCCCTTGCCGATCATCGCGCCCGAAGCCGCGGTGCGTCGGATTTCCCGCTCGACGACGTTGCCGTGCCGGTCGTGGACCTCCGCGCCCTCGGGACGCACCTCGGCCCAATCGCCCTCTTCGAGATAGCAGATGCTGCGCGTCAGGGGCGCGAGCGCCAGCGCGTCCGATCCCAGATACATTTCGCCGTCGCCGTAACCGATGGCGAGCGGGCTGCCCCGCCGGGCCCCGATCATCAGGTCGCGATGCCCGGCAAACAGGATCGCGAGCGCAAACGCCCCTTCCAGCCGTTCGAGCGCCTGGACGACGGCTTCCTGAGGGGTCATGCCCTGGCGAAGATGGTTGCTGAGCAGGTGGACCGCGGCCTCGGTGTCGGTGTCGGTGGCGAAGACATGACCGGCAGCACCAAGTTCGCGGCGAAGGTCCTGGAAATTCTCGATGATCCCGTTATGGACCAGCACCACCCTGTCGTCGGCGTGCGGGTGGGCGTTGTTAACGGTCGGCCGCCCGTGGGTCGCCCAGCGGGTATGCCCGATCCCGATCTTGCCGGGCAAGGGGTGTTCGGCAATGACGCCCTCGAGCCGCGCGATCTTGCCTTCCGATCGACGGCGTTCGACGGAGCCGTTGACCAGGGTCGCGATTCCGGCGGAGTCGTAACCGCGATATTCGAGGCGCCGCAAACCCTCGATCAGCAAGGGCGCTACGTCGTTCTTGCCGATGATCCCGATAATGCCGCACACGGGCCCGGCCCTAGCGCTCCGACCCGGGCTCGGTGGCCCGGATCTCCTTCTTCCTGGCGCGGCGGCGGACGCGGAAGGCCTCGGCCCAGCCTGCCTTGACCCTTTGCGTGCTGCGCTCGACAGCGAGTGAATCCGGGGGAACGTCCTTGGCGATAACGCTTCCGGCACCGACTATCGCACCGGGCCCGATGGTCACCGGCGCGACCAGCGCCGTGTTGGAGCCGATGAAAGCGCCCTCGCCGATATCGGTCTCCGACTTGCTGAACCCGTCGTAGTTGCAGGTTATGGTGCCGGCGCCGATATTGGCCCGGGCGCCGACCCTGCTGTCGCCGACATAGCTGAGATGGTTGACCTTGGCGCCGGCCTCGACCGACGAGGCCTTGATCTCGACGAAATTGCCGATGCTGACCTCCTCCCCGATCCGGGCTCCCGGTCGAAGCCGCGCGAAGGGACCGATGACGGCTCCGTCGGAGATCCGAGCGCCTTCGATGTCGCAAAACGCCCTGATCGTCACGCCGTCGCCCACCGTCACACCGGGGCCGAACACCACTTGCGGGCCGACCACGACATCCCGCCCGAGGACGGTGTCATGGCTGAAATAGGCGGTGTCGGGATCGATCAGCGTCGCGCCTTCGGCCATCGCGCGCGCGCGCAGCCGGCGCTGGAGCACCGCCTCGGCGACCGCCATCTCGGCGCGGGAATTGACGCCCATGACCTCGTCCGGGTCCGCGACTTCGGTAACCGCGCAGCCGAGGCCCCGAGACCGGGCGATCTCGACGATATCGGTCAGGGAATATTCGCCCTTCGCGTTGTCGTTGCCCACCGCCTCCAGGAGGGACAGCAGATGACGTCCGTCGACCGCCATGATGCCGGCATTGCAGAACCCGATGCGGCGGACCTCCTCGTCCGCATCGCGGTGTTCCACGATCGCCTGAAGCCGGCCTTCGCCGTCGGTGATCAACCGCCCGTATTCGGCCGTATCGGCCGGCCGGAAGCCCAGCACGACCGCCGCCGGATCCTCGGGAGAACGTCGGATATCGAGCATGTGGCGGATCGTATCGGCGGTGAGCAGCGGCGTATCGCCGAACAGGACGACCACGTCGCCATCGAAACCGTGGAGAAACTCCCGTGCCGCAAGAATCGCGTGGGCGGTCCCGAGCGGGGGATCCTGCACCACGGTCGGGACCGGCGCCACGGCGTCCGTCACTCCTTCGGAGCGAGCGCCGACGACCACCGCCACTTGTTCGATCTCGACTTCGGCAACCCGGTCGAGCACATGGCCGACCATCGCCCGGTTGCCGATCCGGTGCAGCACCTTGGGCAAGGCCGATTTCATGCGCGTGCCCTTGCCCGCTGCGAGCACTATGGCGGCGGATTTGCGGTCGCTCATGGAATGGGCACCGGTTCGCGTCCAAGGATTGGCGCGGAAAACTGCCACAAAGCCCGATCCGACGCCATGTCCTTCGGCCCCGGCCGGTACGGCAACCGTCGGGCGCCGGCCGGTCAACGCGGCAGTCGATAGACCTTGGACGGACCGGCACCGTCCATCCCGGCGCTCGTCAGATGCCCGATCACGACGCCCAGATCGGTATCGTACTGAACCCTGACCGGCAACGGATGGATGCCGTCGAACAACCGCGCGAACCAGAGGGTCATGGTCTTCTCTCCGCTCGCCAGCCCCCCATAGTCGGTTTTCTTGCGGCGGCCGCGGAGAATTTCGATGCTGAGGTCGCAGGCTTCGGCCTTGCCGGAATAGGCGGAGCGGCTGCTTCGCGGCAACTCGTCCTCGCCGAGAGCTTCGATCACGGCGTCGAAACGGCTGCGGCCGTCATAGACGGGCACCCGGATCGAGCAGGATTTCTCGCGCGGCACCGCGCGCGCGACGGTGAGTATGGCGGTCGCGGCGTCGACCGACCCGGTTAACAGCTCGGGGGGCACGGGACGTGTCTTGCGTTCGGGCCTGACACTCACAACGACGGGACGCCCGTCCCTGTATTCGAGGGTTCTCCAACGCCGCTTCTTGCGCCAGGAGCTTTCCGTGTGGGCGGTCATGGGAATGAGCCTTTCCCCCGCGACCCGCCCTTTCGATTCGACGCGCAAGGACCACGGCAGCACGTAGCGGACCAGACCCTGCACCGCGGAGGACAGTTCCACCTTGTAGCTGTCCTTACCGAGTGCGAGATGGATATCGAGATCGACGGCGTGTACGCCGCCGATATGGACCGCGTAGATCAGGCGAATATCGCGCGAGCCGGCGGCCGGCGATGCCGCCGCGGTCCCGGCCATCAGGAGGGAAACGAGCGCGGCTCGTATCGCGGTGCCGGGAGTCATCTCAAAGATCGCGCAGGGTCCATCCGATCGGAAACCGGGCGTCGGGGACGGGACTCGCAACACCCCGATGTCGACCGTTTCTTGACACCCGGAAGCGGCGAACCGTATACCCGCCAATCCTTGGGCGCGTAGCTCAGCGGGAGAGCGCTCGCCTCACACGCGAGAGGTCGCTGGTTCAAACCCAGCCGCGCCCACCACCTTCGGCCGGACGGCGTATTGCCGGAGGCCCGCGGCGGTCTCCCATCGCCTGGGCCTTTTCGATCACGACCAGGGCCCGGACCTCGATGCTTTCGCGCGGCGGCGCATCGGCGGGTGTTTCGGCGAACGAAAAAGCGCCGTGGGGGGTGAACCGGGCGCGGCCGTCGTCCATGCTGTCCCACCCCTTGATCAGCAAAACCTCTTCGGGCGTCATTTCCGGCACGTAATACCAGCGCTGCGTCGGCGCGTGGGCCAGCTGGTAGATCTCGCCGACCCGGTCGGGGAAGACCTGGTCGGTGGCGAGCAGTTGCTCGGCCGCGACGGAGGACGCATCGGCGACCGCCAGCGGCGACCGTCGGACGGGGCCCGAAATCGGCCGCCAGACATTGATCTGGACGATATGCGCGCCGTTCCCGGAGAGCCGCTTGGCCTCGTCCTCGCCCAGTATGTCGGCAACCCGCTGCGGCCCGCTCTGTACGGTGTAATCGACATGGACGCGAACCGCCGGTCCGCGCAACCCATCGGGATTGGGGGCGCCCGTCTTGCCGTCGGACCGCCGGGTGGCGTCGAAGACCACGGTCCGATCCGCGTTGAACCGCCCGTTCAGAAGCGATTCGATTTCGGGGAAGTATCGGTTCTCGATCGCGTCGTCGTCATAGAGGTCGGCAACCGTCGTCCGGTGGCGCAGGAGTTCGAACCCTTCTCGGTCGATCGAAAGATCGTCGGACAGGGGACGCATATCGGCGATCGACACGGCGACCGACTCGGTCTCGAAGAACAGCTTCTGCGTACCGCCGGTCAGCGCGGCGCTGTGAAAGACCGGCTTGGTGTCCTGCGGCACGATAAAGGTGAGCGGCGCCACCACAAGGGTCCCGGACGGGGCGCGATCGGACACCGGAGCGGAACTCGACTGCACGGCCTGGGTCATACTCTTCATTCCTCCCGGCGGCTCGTGCGAACGCGCAACCGTTCGCGTCGCTTTGCCATGCAATATAGTTCCGCACCGGATTTTGCAAAGATTTGCCGCCCTCGGGAGATACGATCTCCGACAAGCGAGCATTCGGGGCTGAGGAATCGCCGTGCCGGACGCGGGCCGTGCAGCATGTCTCGACCGACTGTACGCTGTCCCGCGACGGTATCAATCACAAATTGTTTACCAACTTAAACGCACTATTTCGCTATAGTTCGGCTTGGGTATATCAAATATTCAAAAGACGATATGCATGTATTGCAAAAAACATATGAAAGAAGTCATTATTTTTGAATGTTTCTTATGTCAGTGTGCCCATGGTTGGTCGTCCCCGAGTGCGTATCCCGGCAATAAGTACTCTGATCGCCTTCGAGAGTGCTGGCCGACTGGGCAATTTCTCGCGCGCCGCCGAAGAGTTGCAGACTTCGCAGTCCGCCATCAGCCGCCACATCGCCAGACTCGAAGGGCAGATCTCGACCAGGGTGTTCCACCGGTCCCGGACCGGAGTCCGCCTGACCGAGGCAGGGAGTCACCTTTACGACGCCGTCTCCAACGGGCTCGGGACGATCGACCGCGCGATCGTGGAGGCAGGAGAGGCATCGGATAGCGAACATGTCGTGATCGCTTGCTCCCACGATACGTGGCAACTCATGTTCATGCCGCGTCTCGATGCTCTCCGAAGAGATCTCGGCGAGAATTCCCTGCTACGCGTCCGCCTGTACCCTCATGACTCGCCGGACGTGCCGCTCAACCCCGATGCCGATGTCGTGTTCACCTGGGACGGGCAGGGCGCCGGTCCGGAAACCCTGGCGGTCAGGGAAGCGGTCAGACCGTTCTGTTCGCTGCAATACGCGGCATCCAATGCGGACATTCTGGACGGGTCGATCGGCGGTTGGGGCGGGCTGACATTTCTCGATTGCTCGGTTCCCGACCAGGGGTGGGCCTCATGGGAGGACTGGTTCGGGGCCGCGGGGCGGCCCGACCCGATGCCCCGGATACTCGAATTGGACAGCTATCACGATGTGTTGGAAGCCGCGACCGCCGGAAGAGGGGTCGCGCTTGGCTGGCGGCACTGCATCCAGCACTACGTCGAAGCGAACGCACTCGTGCCGTTGGGGGGCGGTTTTGTCGAATTCGACAATTTCTATTACGGCCTCCTCACGGAGAAAGGACGCAGGAATCCACTCGCGCGCAACTGTCTTGCGTTTATTGGTCAATCCATTCAATTTTGATGCGCGCCCCAAGCGCCGCCGAGGTGCAATCGCGGCAGTCCTAGCCCGCTCGAGGGATCAGTAGATCCGGCGGACCGTCCTCAGCTGTCTCGCAATATCCGCGAACGCCGCCCTGAGGGTTTCCGGATCCTGATTTTCGAGAAAGACATAGGATCCATCCGGTTTCTCCGCTTCGCTGGAGCATGCGCGCAACGCCGTTCCCAGACTTCCCGACACGTTGTCGGGATGCATCGCCGCGATGACGAAGACCTCGGTTCCGGCGGCCTTGGCGGCCGTGCACGCCACCGAGCGCACGATGCCGACATCGTTGGTCGCGCAGGTCGGATCCTTGAGCCCGCAAGGATTGTCCTCGCCGTCCGTGAGCAGCACGATGGCCTTGCGCGTGCCCTCGCTGCCCGAAGCGTCCGGATCCACGGGGTGAACGGCGCCTCCCCAAACGTCCTTCCACGAATGGGACAGCAGGCGCTGACCCCACAGGACTCCGAGCGCGGAGTACGTCCGGAATCCCACCGGTTCGAGCGAGTCGATGGCCGTTTCGATCGCGGCGCGGTCGGAAGCCAGGGGAAGTATCGCGGGAATGAGACCGCCGCCGGAGTATGGCGACATACAGCCGTTTTGAGGGGCTCTTCCTCCGTACACCGCGAGCGAGAAGTCGGTCCCTTCCTCGGCGTAGCAGCCCTGATATCGGAAATTGCCGGGGAGTGGCGGCTGGAGGCATTCGTACGCCACCCCCTGCAGAGCGGGAAAGATCGCCTGAGCGAAACTGCTCTCCGAAGGGTGGTTCAAGAGATCGGAGACCGCCGGAAGCGCCGCGTGCTCCCCCGTCAGGACGCGGTGCTCGTCAACGCAACCCTGCCACTCTTCTCCCGGGGCAGACGGCAGCGCCTGATCCACGTCCATAGCCGTGCAATTGCCGTCCGGACGGCACGCGTAGGCGGCAGCGTAGTTGCGGCTCCTGGGGTACTCCGCCCATTCGTTGCTGACCCAACTCGCCCGAGCCGATTCGTTCAGACGGACCAGGATGTGCCATGGCACCACGCCGATAGCCACGCGGTTTTGTTCGTTTGGGTCCAGAATATCGACCAGATCCGCGGCCGCCTGCTTGACGATGTCCATGCGGCTGGGATTGTCAAGAATATCAAATTCTGGAATCGCTCCGTGTGCGGACCCGCCATCGAGCGCCTGATTCATCGACTGGCTGATGTCGATGGCAAGCACCACTTCCACGGGATTGCTGACGCTTTCGACCCCGCTTTTCCGCGCGACCGTGCCGGGCCCGGAATAACCGAAGAGGCGCTCGGACATCACCGTATGCCCGATATTCGCCTGGACCGTCGCACCCACCGTTCCCGCATCCCGGTCTATATCGAGAGTTACCGCGATATCCTCGGGCTTCAGTTGGGCGTCGTTGACGTTTTCCAGGACGTTCAGGACGGCATATTTGCGCGCGACCGACATCAGTTGTTCCTGTACCTCGGCGTCGGTCATGGAACGCGGCAACGCGCTCAGCTCGAGCGTCGCGGACATCGATGCGGCGTCGGCCGCGCTCTGCAGGAGATCGCGCTGGCCGACCAGCTGGTTGTGATCGACGATCAGGGCGGCGCCGCCCACCGTCATCACGGTGATCCCCACGGCGGCATAGGCGGTGGCGCCGGCGCGGCTATCGCCGAGAAACCGGCGAACGGCGCGAGTGAAATCCTGGAACATCTATTATCGAAGCCTCGAATTTGTCGTGAAACGAGAGAATGCCGGACGGGGTGCGCCCGCTCGGGGCCGCCCTGCTATTTGGAACGACGCAACCTGTCAAGCGGCGACACCCCGGTGCATCGCCGCGGGCATAAGGCTGCTGGAAAGAAAGCGCGGCCGGAAACCGCGACACGTCGCGATCAATAGTAGTAGCCTCCGACCTGCGCCGGCGCGGGCTCGTCCTGCTCATCGGGGGACCCGCCGCCGCGGACCAGCCGGGCGGTGACGATCACGACCAGTTCGAGGTCCTCGGACCGGATCGAGCGGCTTCCGAACAGCGGCCCCAGGACCGGGATGTCCTTGAACAGGGGGAGGCCCGCTTCCCGTGTGTTGGACGCATTGCGGAACAACCCTCCGATCACGATCGAATCGCCGTCGGCCACCTCGACCGTCGTCTCCGCCCGGCGAACGTTGATCACCGGGATGCTGACCCCGACTATCTGCACCGCCTGGTTCAGGGAAGGCTCGGAGACTTCGGGTCTGACCTTCAGAACGATTCTGCCCGAGTCGATGACCGTCGGGACGAAGTCGAGCAGGACGCCGTATTTCTTGTACTCGAAGACGATGACCCCGTCCTCGAACCCGGTCGGCAGCGGATACTCGCCGCCCGAGAAAAAGGACGCCGCCTCCCCGGAAACGGCCGTGAGGTTGGGCTTGGCCAGCACGCTGGCCGAGCCGGCCCTCGCAAGCGCGTCGATCATGCCCGCGATCCGGGAGCCCCCCGTCCCCCTGCCGAAGAACGCGCCGGGGGAGGTCTGTCCGTCGAATGCGACCGGCGGAAAGGCGCCGATTCCCCCGGTGGCCGCGCCGACCCCCAGCCGCCCGATCCGAAACCCGAACAGATTGTTGCCGGGAGTCTGAAATGCCTCCCAATTGATGCCGAAATCCTCGGAAATGGAGCGTTGAACCTCGGCGATCTGGACTTCGAGGCTCACCAGCTGCGCGCCGGACACCCGAAGCTCGTTCTCCACGATCGTGTCCTTCGGCAGCGCGGCCGCCGCGAGCCTGAGGGCGCGATCCGCGAGAGCGGTGGAGGCGACATCGCCGGACAACGCTATCCCCCGGGAAATCCGTCTCGCGCGGACATCGCGCAGATTCGGCTCCTCGGCCAGGATTGCCAGGATCGGGTCGAGGTCCAGCACCACGGACACGATCCAGTCCCGCACCCGATTGTCGTCTCCGAGCACGGCGACGGAGGTCCTGCCCACGCTCTTGCCGACGATGTACAGCACGTCGGGCGACAGCAGCTGAACGTCCGCCACTTCCGGCGCCGCGACCAGCAACGACGACGCGCTGGAACCGAGGCCGAGCCGCCGGCTCTGCCCGAGCGTAAGGGTCATTACGGTCGGCGGGGAACGGCCCGGCGTTGCGTTCCCGACCGTCGCCGGCTTGCGGGCCGGGGGCGGTTTCCGCCGGGCGCCGGGTACCGGCGGGGGAGCGCCGGCGGCGGCCGATGCCGATCCCTGGGCCAGCCGAAGCAGGTCATCCGGGGAACGCGGAATGTCAGCCGGCCGCATCGCCGGAGCATTCGCGCCCGGAGCCGGCAATCGCATCGCGAGGCCTGGCCTGGCAGGTCGCGCCGCGGCCTGGCGGAGCCGTTCCCTTCGCGCCTCTTCGATCGTGCGCGAGAGCGAAGGACCGTCGTCGCCAAGCCAATAGGACGGATCGTGCCGGGCATGGACACCGGCCGCTTCTTCCACCTTCCCCGCGGATAGCAGCATGCGCACGAAATTCGCGGCGATCCGTGGATGTCCCGAAGAGAGCCTGAGGGCCTCGGCATACTCCGCCTGGGCCGCTTCGTAGTCGCCTTCGAGGGTCGAAACGACACCGATCCCGTTCGCGGCCCAGGATGCCGAAGGAAACTTTTTCGCCGGCCCGCGCGCGCTCTGGAAGTGCTGCCTCGCCTCGTCGAGCGTGCCTTCCGCGAGCGCCGACCGCCCGGCGCCGAGGAGCGCTTCCGCCTTCACCGCCGGCGCGTCGTCCGCCAGCGCCGCGGCTTCCAGGAAGTAGCCCTTGGCGGCGGCGGAATCGCCGCCGTAGGACGCGATGTATGCAAGCCCGAGATGAGGTTCCGGGGCCCCTTCGAAGCGTTGGGCCAGAGAACGGTACAATCGCCGTGCGACCGATGGCTGGCCCGCGCCGAGTGCGGCGGCGGCAATCGAAAGATTGTTCTCCAGAAGATCCTTGCGGCCCGTGGAATCGTCCGTCGACGGTCCGGCCGCGCATGAGGCGACGGAGGCAAGGAACGCGACCGCTGCCGCGGCGCGCAGATGCCGGACAAGGCACCGACGTGATCGCCAGGTCATCGGCTTTTCGAGCCCGGCCTCGTTGTCCGCGAGCGAAACACGGCCGCTCCATCTTCCGTTAAGTCGTTGAATCGGTTGGTTAGAGGACAAGAATTCTCGAATTCGCCCTTGGCAATCTCAGGAGCCGTCAACCCGCGAAGACGGCATGCAACCCGGGGAACATCCCCCTGACCCGGACGGCCGAAGCGACCCGGCCGTCACCGGCGAATCCGAAGGCGACCTTGGCAGAATATGCATGACGCGATATGAATAGTGAACAGATATGAGATCGTTCGCCGTATGTCCACCTTGTGGAGACGGCATTTTTTTGACCGGGATCGCGCTCCGGGGTCGAGGGGTCGCAGCCCGTCCGCCCGACCGTCACACGGAAAGAGGCGGACCGGGACCCTGAGGATCGGACGCCGATCCGCATCGCGCGGGAGTTCCGCTTCCGTGCGTCATTTCGGGGACAAGCCGTGTTCGAAACCCGGTCCCTGCGGTGGGGGTTATGCACCGTCGCGGCATTGCTGCCGCTATCGCTCCTGGCGGGTTGCCAACAGCCGCTCGCCTCTCACGACCCGTATTTCAGGCCCGGCAACACGACGGCCGCCGCGCATCGCGCGGAAACCCGGCGCGTGGTGAGATCCCACCTGGCGCTGCGGACGGCACGGCAATCGTGTCCGGGTTCCCCGTCGCCGGGCGCCGACCGGCCGGACGGGCCGGAACCGGCGGCGAAAGCGGGCCGGGCGGCACTCGCGGCGTTGTGCGCCGGTTTGCGCGATCCTTCCACGGCGGCGCATGGAGAGACCTCGAACGCATACCGGCGATGGGTTGAGGATCGGGTCCGCGAGCTTCCCAAGGCGGCGGCTACCGGCGCCGGAGCGGCGGGTGGCGGATGACCGGCGCGGAACGCAGACTTCGGCCGCGGGGCCCTTGAGGCCGGGATGGCATCGCCTTCCAGACCCCCTTACGCGCGCGGGTTCGCGGTCGACGCGCCGACGGAGCGGGCATTGCGCGCCGGGCTTGCCGGCCGGGACGTCAAGATACAGCGCGCACGCCTCGAAGCCGCGCTTCGCGCCCTGGCGGCGGAACCCGCTTCAAGGCTCGTGTTCGTCGACCTCGACGGCGTTTCGGAACCCGAGGCCGCGGCCGGGCGGTTGACCGAAGTCTGTGCGTTCGAGACGGCGCTGATCGCGGTCGGCTCCACCGATTCTGCGCGGTTCAGCCGCACGCTTCTGCGACGCGGATTCGCGGATTACCTTGTCAAGCCGCTGTCGGCGGCCATGGTGCGGGAGGCAACTGCCGCCGCAACCGACGACGCGCCGGCGCATCTCTATGCGGGAGACGTGATCGCTTTCGCCGGCAGTCCGGGCAGCGGAGTCTCTACGCTGGTCGCCGCGATCGCGCGCGGCGTCGCGGCCGACGGGCGCACCGCTTCGGTCGTCGACCTGGATCCCGTTTCCGGAAAACTGTCGCACCTGCTCGGCGTTGAGCCACGGCATGGCCTGCCCGCGCTTCTGGACACCATCGGGGGCGACGATACAGAGAACGCGGAACCGCAAGTCCATCCGGACACGATCGAAGAGGTGTCGACGCCGGGCGAACCCGGCATATCGCTGATCGCATACCCTCCGGCCGGCCGGTTGCCGGAATGTCGCGGGGGACCCGCGCTGTCCTCGTTGTTCAAGCATCTCGCCAACCGGACCCATGCGGTTCTGGCGACCGGGATGCCGGATCCGGAGATGCAGCTGCGGGTCATGCGGGAGGCCGATGCAAGGGTGCTGCTTTACGAACCGACCATGCCGAGCATCAGCGCGGCGGTGCGTCTGTTGGCGCGGCTCGGCGCGGACCGGCCCGCCACGCTGGTTCAGTGTTCCACGAGACGGCGCCGCTACGCGCTGTCTCCCGCGCATGTTCGCTATGCCCTTGCCGACCGGCGCCCGGATGTCGTGCTTCCGTTCGAGACGGCGCTTTACGCGAACGCCACCGGCAAGGCCCCTGGCGCCACCGGAAAGGCGTATCGCAAGGCGCTGCGACAGGCGATGGAGCTTGTCGGGCAAGGGCACCGCGCATGATGGCGAAGGGTCGTATTTAGAGCGTTTTTCGACCGGGCACGATCGCAGCCGGCTGTCGCCCGAGAGGTCCCCCTCACCCCGACCCTCTCCCCCGCGGGGGAGAGGGAGCTCGCTCGCCGGGCGCTCCCTGCCTTCCCCCCTCCCGCTCGCGGGAGGGGCCGGGGGAGGGCGGTACGGTCGGTACGGACCGCCGCGACCCGGTCAGGTCGGAAAATGCTGTGGCCTGGACACTTCGTCGGCCGCGCCGGGCAAGGATAATCGGAGCCTGGAAGCGTGAATTGCCCGCTATGTGGCAATCCGTCGCGACCTCCGCAACCACCCGATGCCGGCGATCGAAGAAAAATAACCTTTTCTAATGGGTTACGTGGACCGATAGCGATTTTCCCGGACGGTTCGGTCGCCCCGAGGGCGGTTTTCAAGCGCCGATTCCGGTCCAGCGACGCAAGGTCCGGTTGACGCGGATCGCCACGGCGAATAGATGACCGCGCCGGTATGGCGGCATCGCCGTATTGAGACGGCATTCGAGTCGGAGAGGGTGTGTGAACCGGATCGTCAGACATGGCTGGCTTGCCGCGCGCGGTTTCCGGCGCGCACGCCGCGGCTCGGTCGCGGTGGAGACGGCCGTGACGCTGTCGGTCCTCGTCTTCGCGTTCGCCGGCCTGATGGAAATCGTGCATTCGGCCTATGTCAGCGACACCATGAGCCGCGCGGCAAGGGCCGCCGCCCGCGCCATCGCCCTGGTTCCGGATGCCGAGGCGGGCTCGCTCGACACCGTCGCCTGCGCCGCCATCCGGCGCGAACTCGACCTGGCGGAGGGTTTCGACTGCGGCGCGAACTGGACGCTCACGGTGGACACGGATCTCACCCCCGAGGCCATGCTGGAAGGCGGCAACGCCGGCGATGGCGAAGCGGGCGGAGACATGGTCGTGGTCCGGATCGCGTGGAACCAGGAACCCTGGGAGCTCGGCCGGCTCGTGGCCTCGCTGGACGAAGAGGACCGGGAACCGTCGCGGAAGATCGCGGTCGGCGTGGCGCGTCAGGAATCGGAACAGGGGAGCTGATCCGACCATGGCCGCGCATCCATTCCCCCTGTTCCGAGCGTTCGTCCGCGACACGCGCGGCGCGGCCGGCATCGAGCTGGGCTTCGGAACGGTGGCGCTGCTTACGATCGCCATGCTGTGTTTCGACCTTTATTCGCTGGTGCGGGTGAACACCGCCGGGGCGCGGAGCGCCGTCGCCATGGCGGAATACGTTTCGCGCGAGGCGACCCCGGATGGAGATCAGATGACCGCGCTCGGCCGGTTCCTCCACCGGCAGGAATTCGGGGCGCCCGCCGATGTCGTCTACGTGGTCTCCGCCGTCCGCCGTCCTGCGGGAGGGGATCCCGCGGAAGTCCTGTGGGCCGACGACACGATCCGGTTCGGCGCCGCCGGCACGACGGAAGCCCTCGCCGGCACGTGCGCCCGCCGCGGAACCGCGGGCTGGAGAGCCGCGCTTCTCGGCGATCCCGAGGCCTCCGGCATGGTAGAGGGGGAGGTGGCGATCGTGGCCGAGATCTGCGCGCGGCCCATGCGCGAAGGCATGCTGACCAGCCGCTTCGTTTCGGGAGACATCTACCGCCTTCACATCCTGCCGTCCCGCGATAGGGCAGAGGTACCGGCGCAACCGGTCTACTCGATGTCGACGGAAGGCACGGACACGACAAGCCCGTTCGGCGGCGGTGTACTCGCCGGGGCCGGAATTTCGTGATCGCCGGGGCCTGAAGCACCGGCGGCTCCGCACGCCATCACCGACGCAGCGAGGGATCGAGAAACCGAAATGTCAAGGATTAAAGTTGTCAGTACAACCATATCGGCGGGATTCGCCGACGATTCGTGTTCCCAACCGAGAAAGGATTCAACCATGACCATTCAGACCGTATCGCGGCGTTTCCGCCGTTTCTTCCGGGCCACCGAGGCGGTGTCCGCGCTCGAATACGCCATTCTGGTGGGAGTCGTGACCGTCGCGATCGGGGCGGCCGTCGCCACGTTTGCGGAAAATATCCAAGACGTGATCGGGGACATCGGAGACAAGGTGGTAGCTGCAGAGGACACCCTCGGGACAGGCGACCTCGCAATCGAAGAGTAAACCCTCCCTCATGGCACGTCGGTCGCCAAGCCCGCGCGGCGGTGACCGACGACGCTGTGACCTGAACGAAGAAAGCCGAACCGCCGGGGTCCGTCCGGAGTTCTGAGAGGCGACGCACCTAATCCGCCGCTTCTCCAGCTACGCGGGCGCCGTATCCCCATCCGTGGGGCAGGTCGTTTCCGGCGGCCGTCCGGCGGACCGGTTCTTCTTCGACAAGGCTCCGTATGACTTACAGCGCCCCTCCCAGCGGCCACGACATTCCGGCCGAAAAACCCCTTGAGCGCGCTCAGCGGGTCCATCCGGACCTTGAGAGCGCGTTGATCGAGGGTCTTTCGGGCGCGCCGTCGTTGTCCCCGGAAAATCCAGGCTCCGCCGATCCGCCGGATGATTCGGAGCCGGTCGGCGGGATCGACGCCGATTTCGAGGCCATTCTGCTGGAGAGTCTCTCGGACATCTCGCCGGTGTCTTCGGAGGAGCCGGCCGGGACCGATCCAGTCGAAGACACCGGCCCACCGGTGGAGGCCGAGGATGCCGATGCCGGCGAGGCCGAATCGGCGGCGGTTCTCGACGCCGAATTCGAGAGCGCGCTCCTGCAAGGACTTTCGACCGAGCCGGATCCGCCCGCGAGCCCCGACTCGCCGGCCCCGTCCTCCGACGCGGTCTCGGAGCCCGACGACAGCGTCGCGGCAACGGCGTTCGATTTCGAGAATTCCCTGCTGGAAGGCTTGTCGGGCGATCCGTCCGCTTCGTCCGACGCCAATCTTTCGGAGGATCCCCCGTCCTCCGCCGCGCCCGAAGACCCGGACGACGACCTCACCAGCGCCCTTCCGGACAACTTTTCGAACCGCCCGCCGGAGTCGTCCGGCAATACGGAGCCGGCCGATCCGCCGGCCGTTTCCGGGCCCGCGGAGGCGTTACCGGAAACCGGACCCGAGGCGGACGCCGATACCGGGCACGCGCCTGGCGATCGGGGACCCGACGAGCCCGCCGCCGCGCTCGCCTTTGCGCTGGACCCCGAAACCGAGCACGCCCTTCGCGAGGGGTTGCTGCACTTCGAGGGGCCGACGCCGGAATGCGACGACCCCCAGGTCTGGCCCGGCGGGATTCTTGCGGCCGTGGCGGCGCTGTCCGGGGGACACTCGTCGCAGCTCGTCATCGTCGATATCGACGGAATCCCCTACCCGGCCGGCGCGATCCACGAATTGGCCGAAGTGTGCGAGATGGGAACCGTCGTGATCGCCGTCGGATCGGACGATTCGGCCCGGATCAACCGGGAAATCCTGCTCGCCGGCGTAAGCGACTATCTGGTGAAGCCGGTCACCGCGGCGGAGGTCCGGGAGGCGGCCGCTCTCGCGACGGCCTCCGACCGGAACTTCCCGATCGGGGGGCATGTGGCGGGGTTCGCCGGAACCGGCGGCAGCGGGACGACCACCGTCGCGGCCGCCACCGCCCTCCACGCGGCCGCGCAGGGCCGCTACGTCTCGGTTCTCGACCTGAACCGGACGGTTCCCGCGATGGCCCTCCTGCTCGACGTGGAACCGTCGGCCGGCCTCGACCAGCTGTTCGATGTGGCCGGCAGGATGCCCCCGGACGCGCAAATGCTGGATGGCGTGCGGGCCGAACGTTCGGATCGGATTTCGCTGTATGCGTACCGCCTGGGCGTTTCCCCGCCGCCCGCCCCGCCGATGCCCGCGCTTGACTGGCTGCTCGGCCAGTTGAGACACCGCTCCCAGCTCGTGCTCGTCGACGGGCTCGACGATCCGGAGGTGCACTTCTCCCTGCTGGCGGAGGTCGATGCGCGCGTTCTCGTCGCCGAGCCCACGGCCGCGGGAGCCGTCCGCGCGGCGCGCATCCTCGATCTCCTGGGCGGCGGCGCGCCCCCGATTCTGGTACAGAACCACACGCGCGCATTCAAACCGCAGGCGGGGGCGAGGCTCCTGCTGGACGCGGGGGTCGAGACCTCTCCGGACGTGGTGATCCCGTTCGAACCGACCCTGCCGGAGATCGCCGACCGGGGTTGGCCGCGGGGCCGCATGCCCCGCCGCCTGCGCAAGCCCATCGCTAGTCTCGCGGACCGGATCCCGATGCAGGCGATGGCCGGGCGTCCGGCCCTGCCCGAAACCTCCGGGGGGATCTGACGATGCCCGCGCGAGCCTTCGGGCGCCGATCCCGTCCGGGAGCCCTGTCTCCCGCCCCGGCGGCATCCACGGCTCCCGTGCCGCCGCCACCGGAGGAAACGGAAACGCCGACGGTCGCCCGGCCGCGGTCTCCGGCCGACGGGGCGGTCGCGGAGATCGTGGCAAGGGTTCACCCGCTCGTCGTCAAGTCGCTGGACATGACGAAGATCGGCGGGCTCAACAACGAGCAACTCGCCAGCCAGCTCCTCACGTTTCTCGACACCGAAGAGGCGGGCGTACCCGACCTCAGCCCGCTGGACCGGCAGCGTGTCGTTACCGAGCTCGTCAACGACATCAAGGGGCTGGGGCCGATCGAACCGCTGCTCCTCGATCCACGCATCTCCGACATCCTGATCAACGGCATGGACTCGACCTATGTCGAGCGGGGCGGCCGCCTGGAACGGGTCGATATTCGGTTTCGCGACCGCCAGCATCTTCTTCATATCGCGCAGCGGATCGCCGGCCGGGTAGGGCGCCGGATCGACGAATCGAGCCCCATGGTCGATGCCCGTCTCGAGGACGGCTCGCGCGTCAACATCATAATTCCGCCTCTCGCGCTGGACGGCGCCGCGATCTCGATCCGGCGCTTCGTGATGAGGGGCGTGAGCCTCGAACAGATGGCCGAACGCCAGGTGCTGTCTCCGGCGATGGCGGAGTTGTTCCGCATCGGGGTCAAGGCGCGGCTCAACATTCTCATCAGCGGCGGCACCGGCGCCGGCAAGACGACGTTCATGAATGCGCTGTCCAAGGAGATCGACCACAGCGAGCGCCTGGTCACCATCGAGGACGCGGCGGAGCTGCAGCTCCAGCAGCCGCATGTGATCCGGCTCGAAACGAGGACGATGAGCGCGGAAGGCACCGGCCGGGTGACCATGCGCGACCTGCTGGTGAATACGCTCAGGATGCGCCCGGACCGGATCATCGTCGGCGAGGTGCGCGGCGGCGAGGCGCGGGAAATGCTCCAGGCCATGAACACCGGCCATCCCGGATCCATGTGCACCCTGCACGCGAACAACCCGCGCGAAGCGCTGACGCGGATGGAAAACATGCTGATGATGGCGGGCGGCGAGATGCCGCTTCCGGCGCTCAGGCGCCAGATCGCCTCCAGCGTGGACATGGTGGTTCAGCTGGCGCGCCTCCGATCGGGCCATCGCTGCGTGACCAGCGCCACGAACGTGGTCGGCATCGAAAACGACATCGTCACCACGGAGGAAATCTGGCGCCGGCAGCCGGGCGAGGGCGAGAACGTCTTCGAGACCTCCGGCCGCCTGCCGGCATGGATGGAGGCCGTGGATGCGATAAATCTGCGGGATCCCCTGGTGGCCGCGCTGAAGGCGGACCCGCGCATCGGGGAGGCGGACGAATGAACGTCTTTGTCCTCGCCTGCGCCGCGGGCGGATCGGTCTCGCTTCTCGGCATCGCGGCGTTCCTGCTGCTGCGCCGCGGCGACAAGGAGTTCCGCCGCAGGCTCCAGCGCGCCGCCACGCCCCTCGCCGACCGCGCGGCGACACATGACACGACGGCCGAGACGGATATCTTTCGCAGCGCCGACGCGCGGTCCCGGTCGTCACGGCTGTGGCGGGCGGTCGAGTCGCGCTACCCCCTGTTGAACGCCCGGCGGACATTGCCGCGCGCGATCGCGATCGGGACCGTCGCGGCGGCCGGCCTCTGGTTCTCGATGTGGTTCCTCAAGATCCCCTCCGGCTGGTGGACGATACCGCTGGTGGGACTCGGTGGCGTCGCGGCGGCCTGGTACGCGATGTCCTGGTTTCAGACCCGTCAAGCGACGGAATTTACGCACCAGTTTCCCGAGGTCATCGACCAGATCGTGCGTCTCTCCGGCGCCGGCGTCCCGCCACTGGAGGCCATCGCCGTCGTCGCGGAGGATACGCGGCCGCCAGTCCAGCCGGTTCTGCGCGGCGTCTGCGACGGGCTCATCGCGGGGCTCGACGCGGATACCGCGCTAATCTCCGTCGCCCGGCGCGTCCGCATCGCCGAATTCACCCTGTTCACTTCGGTCTTGCGCCTGCAACGACGTTCGGGCGGCGGCATCTCGGCGACCTTCGCGAACCTTTCTCTCGCGCTTCGCCAGCGCCGCAGCACGGCGTTGAAGGCGCATTCCTCCACCGCGCAGACCCGCCTGACCCTGCTGGTCCTGAGCCTGATGCCGGTGCTGGTGCTGGTCGCCCAGAGTTTCATCGCGCCCCAATCGGTCGACATCCTGTTCGGCACCGATACAGGAAACACCCTGCTGCACTGGGGGGTTGGCCTCGTGATTGCGGGCCTCCTGGTCGCGCGCGCCATCGCCGCGCGCGGCGAACGGTAGCGAAGGGGAAGTCGATGCCCGATTACCTGCTGCCGGTCGCGGGGCTATTGGCGGGATGCGTGTTCGTCCTGTTGCTGGCGCCGATCGTCTTTCGCGAGACCCGGAGGGCGCGCGCCGTCGACCGGCGCCTGACCCCCCTGCGCGAACAGGCGGGCTCCATCGCACCGATGCTCGCCAGTCCGGACGGGGGCGGCGGCGGGTTCCTGTTCCGAACGCTGGGCCTGACATTCCTGCGGGTGGGTTCGATGCTCGTCCCGGTAGGCGCGGCGGAGCGCGAGAAGCTCGTCCAGATGCTTCGAAAGGGCGGGTTCAACAGGCAGGAGGCTCTTTCGGTATTCCTGTCCTGCAAGCTCGCCGGCGCGCTTCTGCTCGGCCTCGGCGCCGGAATATGGGCCGCCGGTCTCGAAGCCGTCGCCCAGTACGGCTTTCTCGTAGTGCTGGCGGCTCTGGCGGGCCTCGTTATCGGCGGCGTCGTTCCGGAATACGGGCTTCGCTCTCTGGTCGCGCGGCGTGTCCGAAGCATGACATCGGCCCTGCCGGACGCGCTCGACATGATGGTGATGTGCCTGGAATCGGGCCTGACCATGGAGCGCGCGATGATGACCGTCGCCGAAGGGCTGGCCTCGATAGAGCCGAACCTGGCAAAGGAGTTCCGGCAGATCGAGGCGGAGCTGCGTCTCGGCTCCGACAAACGTTCGGTACTCGGCGAATATTACCGGCGGACAGAGATCGACGGCCTGCGCGACTTCGCCATGGCCCTCATTCAGAGCGACCGCTACGGCACGCCGCTCTCCCAGTCGATGAAGAGCATCGCGGCGGACGAGCGGCTCCAGAAGGCCAACCGCATCGCGGCGCAGGCAGAACGCCTCCCGGTTCTCATGACCCTGCCGATGCTGCTCTTCGTGGTGCCGGGCACGATGCTCCTGGTGGGCGGGCCCGCCTTTCTTTCCGCGGTCACAGCACTTGGGTCTCTTGGTGGTTAGCATGCACAAGACGCGTAGCCGGTCCCGGATCGGACGGGCGATTTACCTCATGTCGTCGGTCGTTGTCGGCGCCCTTTGGCTCGCTTGCGGCGATGTCCGCGCCGAAGAGCCGATCCTGCCGATCCCCGAAAATGTCGAAGTGAATCCGGCCAAGGCGAAGCTGGGCCGGGCGCTGTTCCACGACCCCGTATTGTCGAAGGATGGCACGATTTCCTGTGCGAGCTGCCATGACCTGGCCAGCGGCGGCGGCGACGGCCGCAAGATTTCGCTCGGAATCGACGACAAGCCGGGCGTGATCAACTCACCCACCGTGTTCAACGCGGGCATGAACTTCAAGCAGTTCTGGGACGGACGGGCAAACACGCTGGAGCATCAGATCGACGGCCCCGTGCAATCCGCATTCGAGATGGGGAGCCTGTGGCCGGACGTCATCGCCAAGCTTTACCGGGACCAGAACTATCCCAAGCTGTTCAAGAAGATCTATCCGAACGGGATCAATCGCCGGAACGTCAAAAACGCCATCGCGGAGTTCGTGAAGTCCCTGAACACGCCCAACAGCCGCTTCGACCGGTGGCTGAAAGGGGACAAGAACGCCCTCAGCCGGCACGAAACGCGCGGCTACGCCCTGTTCAAGGACTATGGCTGCTCGTCTTGCCACCAGGGCGCGAACGTCGGCGGCAACATGTTCCAGGTGTTCGGTGTCCTGAACGACTACTTCAAGAAGCGCGGCAATATCACGGACGCCGATCTGGGCCGTTACAACATCACCGGAAACGACGACGACCGGCACGCCTTCAAGGTTCCCAGCCTGCGCATGGCGGCGATGACGGCACCCTATCTGCATGACGGAAGCGCGGCGACGCTGCGGGACGCCGTCGATGCAATGTTCGAGTTTCAGTTGGGCCGGGAAGCGCCCGACAAAGACAAGGAAGCCATCGTGGCGTTTATCAAGACGCTGGTTGGCGAATCCAAGGAGCTATCGAAATGAGATCTGGCGCAGTCATTCTCGGCGTCGCTGTCTCCGCGATCCTGCTGGCCGCGGCCGGCGGTCTCTATGTGCTCGCGGGCAATAACAGCGGCGAAAATTATCGCAAGTCGATCGATCTCGTTCGGCAGATCCAGCTCCTTTCGTCCGATTGGAGCATGGAGATCACGCGCGTCAAATCGGACCAGTTCGCCGACTTCGACTCGCTGGCCGCGTTCATTCCGCGTATGGCGCGATTGAAGGGCGAACTATCCGATAGGGCCCAGCGTGTCCCCGGCCTCCCCGACCGGATAGCCAGCGACATTCAGGCCTATTTGAACGCGATCGAGGCCAAGGAAGAGCGCATCGAACGGTTCAAGACGGGCTACGCGGTGGTGCGCAATTCCAGTCGTTACCTTCCCTTGGCCGCCACCAATGTCCTCCAGCAGGCGCAGAACTCCGAAGACGACGCCCTGGTTCGAAGCATTTCGAGCCTGATCCGGGATGTGAACCTGTATCTCGCCACGCCGACGGACACCTCCCAGTCCCGGCTGAAGGCCGAGATCAAGAAACTTCGCGACTCCAGCGTCGCCTATCCGCTTCCGCTTGCCAACGCGCTCGCAAATCTGTTCTCGCACGCGGAAGTCCTGGTCGCCAAGCAGGGGCCGACGGAAGAGTTGTTCAGGAGCGCCACGTCCGGCGAGGTCTCGGATCTCACCGATCAGCTGAGCAGCAATCTGGAATTCGAGCTCGGTAAGAAAATGCTGCTGGCGACCTATTACGACCGCGGCATGCTCGCGGTATTCGCCGTGTTGATGCTGTTCTGGATCCTGCTCGCGTTGCAGCAGCGGATCAGGGGCGGTTCATCGGTGACGCCAGTGACCTCCCGGCCCTCGACGATCCAGATCGAGCCCGCCGCGATACAGGAAGCGCGGGCGACCGGTGGCGCGACCGCCGAAGCGGAAGCGGCCGTCGCCGCGGCGCCGGAAACCGAGCCGGCCCCGGCCGAGGCCGCGCCCTTGCATGCCGAGAGCGTGCCCTGGACGGGCCCGGCGGTGTCTCCGTCGCAGAGTACGTCCGCGGAGTCGGTGCTTATGCAGGGTTTCGTCGTCAAATGCGCAGCCGGAATCATGGCTGCGTCGGCCGACGAAATTGCCGGGCGCATGGACTATCTGCGCCAAACCCAGAACAGGATCCAGGATGCTTTCCGAGACAGCGACGGTATCGCGGAAACCTCCGACGGAACGGATGTCGACGAAGAGATCGAAACGATTTCCGCAATCGCGTTGAGCGTCCGCCAGAGAATGAACGGTATCGCCGATCTCGCGAAGCGACTCGAATCCTTCTCCAACGGTCCGGCCAACGGCGTGGACCGGGGCATGATCGACCTCAATGCCTGCGTCGAGGATGTCATCGAAACCGCGGGAGCGGCGAATCGGGCGACGATCGTGAAGAATCTGGGCGACATCCCGGAAATATTCGCCTCCAGGACCGAGTTCCAAATGCTCTTGTCGGAATTGATCGAGAATTCCGTGCTCGCCATCGAGGGCCTCGATGAAAGAAAAGGCATCATCAAGATCGATACGGCGCGCAAGAACGACGAAATCCTCATCACCGTCATAGACAACGGCGACGGTATCACCCCCGACAAGCGCGTGAACATCTTCAAGCCGTTCTATACGTCCCGCGAAGGGGCAATGGGCATCGGCCTGGCTCTCGCCGGCCATCTGGTGAAGAAGTACGAGGGGGTCATCAAGATCAACTCATTGCCCGGCCAGGGGACGGTAGCCCGGATCACGCTGCCTGCCGGCATTTCGGGCGCATAGCCAACGCCGCGGCAACGACACAGGGACCGGATCGAACGAGCGCCGGCCGGTCGACAAGTCGCTCCAACAGGCCGATTCCCGCGTTCCTAGAAACCTTTCAGCGAGCAGAAACAATGGCGAAACACCACCACAACCCCGTCCCGAGGACGTTCCGATGACGTCGCCGGGAGGTCGAACCAGCAGTTTGCGCATGCAGTTGGTTTCCAATGCGCTGCTGAGCGTCGCGCTGCCCGTCCTGCTCATCGGCGGGCTCACCTTCTTTCTCCTGGCGTATCATCTCGACATTATCGAGACGAGTTTCGCGCGGAGCCGGGACGCGGTAACGAACGACATCGCCCGGACCGACCTCGTGGCGCGGGCGACCAACACCGCGAGCCAGATCGATACTTTTCTGGTCAGCCGCATCACGGAGGCCAAAACCTGGGCATCGTCGAGAGTCGTGGTCGAGGCCGCCCGGTCCGCGCACACCAGGCACGCGGCCGAAGGGTTTGCGAAAATCTCCGCCGCCGAGATCGAAAAGAAGTTCCGCATCCAGAAGAGCCTGGGGATCTGGCCGGAAGCCGATTCTTTTCTGCGCCAGCAGGTCGCGGCATCGCCTTATTTCGCGGAGATCTTTTTTACCGACAGCAACGGATTTAACGTCGCGCTCACCAACCCCACGAGCGATTTCATCCAGTCGGACGAAGGATGGTGGAAGCGGGCCTGGAGCCAGGGGATTTCCGTGGGCGAGGTCGAGTATGACGACTCCGCCGGGGTCTGGTCGGTAGACATTTCCGTCCGCATCGACAGCCCGGCCGAGAAGAAACCGATCGGCGTCATGAAGACGGTGCTGGCGATCGAGCCCATCCAGAAGATCGCCGACAGGGCGGCGCAGTCCATTCCGGGCGGTCGTGTTCAGGTCGCGACGGGGCGCGGCGCGCTGATCGCCGAAACGGCCTCGGGGCATGCCCGGGAACGAATAATGAATGGCGACGTCAACATGCAGGAACAGGGCGAACCCTCGGTACGCGCCAGTTTCGGCGGCGAACAGACCGGGTTCTCGACCGATCCGGAATGGCTCGCGGGCTACGCCCGGACCGGAGGCCGCGAGACCTATGCCACGACGGTCAACCGGTTCGCGGGTTTCGACTGGATCGTGATTCTCCAGAAACCGATCGCAGCCATCCACGAACCGATCACCGCGCTTCGCGGTATCGAAGACGCGCTACGCGATTGGCGCCTGATACTCGCGCTTGCGCTGGGTGGCATGGTGCTGCTGAGTTCCGTGCTCGCCATTGGCGTCGCCGTGGGGGCGGCCCGGCGTTACGCAACCGCCCTGGGCGCGGTTACCGAGATGGCCGAGCGCTCAGCCCAAGGCGAAAGGGTGAGCCCCGCGGTGATCCGGAACCCCGAGGAAATCGTTCGCGTGAACGATGCCGTCCACCGGCTGAGCCGGATGTTCACCGGCTCCCCGGAGAAACGGCAAGCGATTTAGGTCCGGAGTGCCGGTGCTCCCCTCCGCATGTGCGGGGCCGCTCCGGCTTCGCCCCGGACCCCGGCAAGGGTCGGGCGCCAAGGAGGCCCGGAAAGCCGGGGCTCCGGACGACGGCGGGCAGCGAGGTGGAGACCGGCTCGATGGCGGACGCGAGCGCATGGATCGTCTGGCTGGCCGCATGGGCTGCCTGTGGGCTGCTGGTCGCGAGCGCGGTCAGCGATCTTCGCTATCGTCGGGTGCCGAACGCGATCCCCCTCCTGCTGCTGGGGTTGTTCGCGGTCCATGCCGTCTTCGGGGCGGTCCAGCCGCCGGCGTTGCTTTGGCAGCATCTGGCGGTCGGCGCCGTGCTGCTTGCCGCCGGTTTCGCGCTCTATTCGACCGGACGCTTCGGCGGAGCCGATGCCAAGCTGATCGCCGTGGCGGGGCTGTGGGCCGGCCCCGACGATCTGGGTGTTTTCCTGTCCGGTCTCGGCGTGTGCGCGCTGTTGCTAAGCATGTACGCCTTGCTGCCTTACGCGGGCGCACGGCGTCTGCGATCGGACCTACCGTTCGCCGTCGCTATCGTGCCGCCCGGCCTGGCGGTCATCGTTCCGCGTGCGCTGCCGCACGGGTTTCAGTACCCGCTGCCCTGAGCCCCCGAGACGGCGCCAAGCCTGGAGATCCTCTTCGATGCAAAGATACCGTACGGTAATCATACTGGTTCTTCTGGTCGTCGTGCCCCTCGTTGTGGCGGTCGTCGCCGCACGCTTCCTTCTGCCCGGAAGCGGCGCCAAGACCGGCCAGGCCGAAGCCAAGCCCGTGGCGGCTCCATCCGTCAAGAAACAGAAGACGCGCAAGATTTTCGGGGCCGCGCGCGGGCTGCCGGTGGGAACCCTGCTGACCGAAGAGGATCTGACCGGGCTGGATCTCCCGCCGGGCGAAATCAAACGCGGTCATGTCGTTATGGATGGCCCCAAGACGATCGATGCGCTGCTGGGTCACGCTGTGCGGGAGTCGCTTGCCCCGGGTGCCCCGCTCAGCCGGTCGGCGGTGGTTGGGCCCGGCCAGAGGGGGTTCCTCGCCGCTGTGTTGCGGCCGGGCACCCGGGCTGTGACGATCCAGCTTGGAGCGGGGACGCGCCATGCCGGCCTGATCGATCCGGGCGATCGGGTGGATGTGATCCTCACCGCCAGGCTGCGGCTTGACGACCGGGTGCAGAGCGTGTTCACGCGAACGATATTGGAGGACGTACGCGTCGTCGCCGTCGACCGGCAGGTCGGGACCAGCGTCGAAACCGCCGATAGCGGCAAACAGATCAAGCGCACCAAGATCGTCACGGCGACGCTGGAAGTCTCTCCAGCCCAAGCGGATCGTCTGGCGCTGGGAGAACACGAGGGCAAGCTCTCTCTCGCGGTTCGCTCGCTTACCGGCACCGCGCAGCGGGTGCAGAACGAGGCGGTGGACCTGGAAGAGCTCTTGTCCCTGACAACGCTGGCGCCGACGCCTCCCGAGGCGCCCGCCGCCGTAGCCGGCCCGCCGCCGCCAACCGTCAAGGAGCCCGCCACGCGCACGGTTCTCGCGCCCGCGCGGGAGTTGCCCGTCGGTACCCTGCTGCGCGAAGAAGATCTGACCCAAGTCGAGATCGCGACGGGTGATGTCGGGCGGGGGCATGTCCTCGCGGAAGGCGGAGGCGCGACGGAGTCGCTGCGGGGATATGCGGTGCGCAAGGCACTGAACGCCGGTGTCCCGCTCACCTGGTCCTCCGTCGTGGGTCCGGGCCAGCGGGGCTTCCTGGCGGCGGTGCTGAAACCCGGCACCCGGGCGATGACGGTCGGGCTCGGGGCGGGGACGCGCCACGCCGGCCTGATCGATCCGGGCGACCGCGTGGACGTGATCCTCACCGCCAAGCTGCGGCTTGCCGACGGTGTGCAAAGCGTGTTCACGCGCACGATCCTGGAGGACCTGCGGGTGGTGGCGGTCGACCGCCGAGTAGGCGGCGGGACCGAACCGTCGCAAGGAAACGATCCGGTCAAGCGTACGGAGATCGTTACGGCCACCCTGGAGGTCTTACCCGCGCAGGCCGACCGCCTGGCTCTGGGCGAACATCAGGGCACGCTGTCGCTGGCGGTTCGCTCGCTCGCCACGGCTGTCGGAAAGGCGCGGGGCGAGGTGGTGGATCTCCGCCAATTGCTTGCCCGACCCGCTCCGAAGCGGACGAAAGAGCCCACAATGCGGAGCGCGCCGGAGCTACAGGTGCAGACGGCTCCCGAGCCCCGGGAAGCCGCGTTGGCGCCTCCGAAGACGGTCCGGATCATCCGGGGCGACAAGCTTACCCGACAGACCTTTTCCGATTCCGCGGGGCCACCGTCGGAAGCCGTGCGGGTCGTCCCGCGACCCGATCCGGTACAGAAGCGAACGCCGGGCGAACGCCGATCCGGTTCCGAGGCAGGCATCTCTCGGTAACAACGGCCCCGGCCTCGGGTTCGATTTCAAGGAGGACAAGGTGGATTCCGCTGAACTCTTCACCCGCGCGGTGACCTCGCTTCCGAAGGCGGCGAAGAAACGATTGGACGGCGACGTTCCGCTCGACTGGACGGCGCTCCAGGATCCCGGGGCCGGTATCGACCTTGCCGAAGCGGTACGCGCCCACGGTCGTTTGCCTGGATCGGTGGAGACGCTTGTCGAGAGGCTGATCGGGGATGTCGGAATCGTCCCGACCGATGTCTGTGCCGGCGTCGGGCGGGAGGGGACGGCAACCGCGTGGCTCCGGCGAGTCGCCATTGAGCCGGACGGCGAGAGCTACCGGATCCGCAATGACCTGACCGGGGAGATTCACGCGGGAATTCGTCCCGAGGCGATCGCCGGCTACGCCACGCTCGCCCTGGACCTCGCGGCCGTGGTGCACGAAGCCAGCGAGCGTTGGATCGAGGTCGGAAGTCGATACCGGCCGGCCCCCCGGAACGGGTTGAGCCCGCTTGCCCGCTGCGCGATCCAGATGAGCGCCAGGATCGGATCCCTGTCCGACCCTGGCTCGAACCGCCGCTCGACAGGAAATCTGGCCAAAGCCCTGGAGGATGGCTGGAACTCCCAGAGCCTGACGGACCGCGAGGAGCTGTCCACCGCGATCCGGCTGAGCACCGCGCGCGGCGGCGCCGCGCCGCGCCTGTGCCATTTCGCGCCCATGAACAGCTATCGCATGCATGCGTTCGACCTGGCGGAGGTGCGCTGGCTGCGCGCCCTGGCGGATCGCGCGAAGCTGGGGGCGCCGGCGCCGGACAGAGAGGACGCGTCTTCCGGAACGGAATGGGAAGCGGACTTGCCTGCCGCGACGGAAAACGAAGCGGTCGCGATCGAAATCGGCGGGTTGGCGGCGCAAGCGGAGCCGCAGATCGAAACCACATTCGCAACCGCGCCGGATCCCGGATCGGACGAATTCCTCCTGGGCCGGGAGCTGTCCGATTTGCAGCGGGCCGCGGATCGCCTCCCGGCAACGCCGAGGAAGAACTCTCCGGCAGGCGCCAGCGCTGCATCCGGGGCGGGCGAAGAAGCGGCTTCCCTGGACATGACCGCGCTGGAAGCGCAAATCCGCGCGGAAACAATGGGCGCATTGGAGCTCGGTTCCGATCCGGACGAGCTCGCCCCCGACGAAGAGCTGGCAACGATTCTGCGGGCAGTGAAGCGGCTTCCCGGTCCGGTCAGACGACGCCTGGGTGAGACCCACGGCGTCGGGGTCGCACAGGCGCTGACCCGGCTCGCGGACTCCCGCGAAGAAAATGCCGTCCGTGCGGAGCTGCGGGCGGCGGACGGCGCTCGCAGTGCGCCGAAATGGTTGGAAGACTTCGCGGGGGTGATTCTGGCCGACGCCGGCGCGCTCACCGGGGAAGGCTTGCGGACAGGAAGCCTGCGCCTGGATCCGGAGGATGGACCGCGTGGCGGGTACCTTGTAACGGAATTGGAGACCGGCTCCCACGGGCACCTGACGCTGCGAGGATTGCTGGAGCAGATCCATCTGGGTCTTGCGTTCGCACGGGGCACATGGACCGGGCTGGCGACCCTGCGGAATGCCGGGAAGGAAGGCGGCTGGAGCCTGGGCGAAGGCATGGGCGGAAGCGTCCGGCTGGCGGCGAACGAGCACGAAACGCTGGAGGCGGCAATGCACATCGAGCGGACGCTTGACCGCTTCCACCACGCACACTCCCGTTTGCAACGCCCGCCCAGCGCGATCGAGCAGGCTTCGATGGCGGCGGACGCGCTGACGACGGTGGGGCCGACCGTTCGCGTCGCCGCCGGTTGGCCGGGCGCGGCCGACCCGCCGAACCCGCGCAATCCCGACGACGTCGCGCGTGTCACGGAGGTTGCGGAAGCGCTGCACGAGGATATCAAATCGATTTCCAATCGTCTGATAGCCGGACAGATCCGGCCGCATGAGGAGATGCAGGAGGCGTAGCGGGCGCCTCGTGTGGCGGCCAGAGACGGCCGGCAGGCGATGACGCCCGCAAGGCCGCGATAGATTGCCGGGCGTATGGCACCTATGCTGACCTGGCATTGCATTCCGAAGAGTCGCGATCCTGGACAAGGCACAGACTTTGACGTGGGGAGAGCCCGTGAAAACGTCGACAGGAAATGGCGCCCCGACGCCGTTTTCCCCATCCCGGAGACGAGGTCGCCGCCCCGGGGAAGGGGCGTTGGCCGAGATCGGCAAATGGGCTAGGGGAGCGGCGGTCGGGATCGGAATGGCGGCGGCGACCCTCGCGGCGTCGGGCTCCTTCGCGGACGACCCGGTCGAGCGAGCACTATCGCTCGTTTCCCAGAAAAAATACCCTGAAGCGCGAGCGGTGCTGAAGTCCCTGCTGAAACGCGAACCGAACGCGCCCCGTGTTCGGTTGTTACACGGAATCCTGCGGGCCCGGGAAGGGAATGCCCGCGAGGCGATCGCCATCTTCGAACGCTTGCGGAGCGACTTCCCCGACATGTTCGAGCCATACAATAATCTCGCGGTGCTATACGCGGAGCAGGGGCGGCTTGACGAGGCACACGATGTGCTGATGGCCGCGCTGGAGCGCAGGCGGGATGCCGTGGCCTACGCCAATCTGGGAGACGTCTACATGCGTCTTGCCGACCGCGCCTATTCGCACGCCCGGAATATCGGCGTCGGCGCTCCGGTGTCGCGACGAATTCGGTTGAGCGGGCCGGTTTCCCCGGCCTCTGCCAAGGCGGTGGACCGTCCGGCATCCGAGACGGCGAAAGGCGGGGCGGAGCGCGCGGACACGCGTATGCGGAGTACACCGAAGGTGCCGCCGGCCAAGCCGGCTCCCGCGGCGGCGGCACGTCCGGCGACACAGGCGAAGCCCTCCGCGGACGCGACCGGGAATGACGGGCCGCTGGCCCTGGTCGCCGACCCGGAGAACGCGCGGACGGACGGACCGTCCCAGTCGTCTCCCGCAGCCGCATCGGGCGGCGCGTGCGTGCACGCGGGAAAGTTCAAGGACCGCGAGACCGTCGCCCGCGCGGTGGAGTGGATGCAATCGCGGGGCGCGGAGATGATCGATCTGCGCCAGAAGAAGAATCGGGTCGTGAAGAGCTACCGCGTCTACCTGCCGGCGTTTCCGAGCGCGGAGGCCGCTGCCGGGAAGCTGGCCGAACTTCGTGGCCGGGGCATACGCGATGTCGCGATCATTGGCAGAGGCGCCCGCGCCAACCAGATTTCCCTCGGTGTTTTCAAGAGAAAAAACAACATGCAACGGCGCGTCGCCCAGCTTGAGAAGCTCGGCTATTCCGCCAGGTGGGCGGCGAACGCGAAGACCCTGACCGAGTACGCGATCCGGGTGCGTACGAACGGGACACCGCCGGATCTCACCTCGGCCTGGGGTTCCAAATTTCCGGGACAGCCGTTCGAATTCGTCGACTGCCCCTGATCCGTTTCCTGTTCGATCGGCCCTCGCCCTTGGGCGGGGGCGATCCGATGCAGGTCCCGTCAAGGGCGGCCAGGGGCCCGACCGTTCTCCCGCTTCCCGTTGTAGCGTGGAACGGACAGTTGCGGAATCCGGGCCCAGCCACCAGAATACGGGAGAAAAGGGACAGTATTTCAGACGCTTAGCATCTAAAGATGTGCGGGAGGTGTCATGGGATTCCTTGTCGACGTCGTTCTGCCGCTCGCCCTCGCGTTCATCATGCTTGCGCTCGGGCTGGGCCTTACCTTCGACGATTTCGCCCGGGTGGTGCGCCGCCCGCGTGACTTCGCCGTCGGCGCCGTGTCCCAGATCGTGGTGCTGCCCGTGGTGGCATTCGCCCTCGCCAGCGTCTGGCCGATGGCGCCGGAGCTCGCGCTTGGCCTGATGATCATCGCCGCCGCGCCGGGTGGCGTGACCTCCAACGTCCTGACGGCCTTCGCGCGCGGCGATGTCGCGCTGTCGATCTCGCTGACCGCGGTGATCAGCCTGTTGAGCGTGATCACCATCCCGATCATCGTGGTCTTCGCCTACAGCCAGTTCATCGGAGAGCAGGCGGGCAAGGACATATCGGTCTCCGAAACGGCAATCAAAGTCTTCCTGATCGTCGCCGTGCCGGTGCTGATCGGCCTTGTCGTCCGCCGCTTCGCGGAGACCTTCGCGCTGCGGTTCGAACCGGCGGCCCGCAAGGTGTCCGGGGTGCTTTTCGTGCTCGTGCTCGCCGGCGCGATCTACGATCAGCGCGCCAACATCGTCCCCTATTTCGCACAGGCGGGGCTGGTCACGCTCGTCCTCAACCTGCTGATGATGGCGATTGCGTATCTCCTGGCGAGGACCTTCGCCACGGGCCCGACCCAGCGGATTGCCATAGCGATCGAATGCGGTCTGCAGAACGGAACGCTCGCGATCGCGGTCGCGGTTCTCCTGTTCGGCGGCGGGCTCGCGACCGTGCCGGCGGCGACCTACAGCCTGATCATGTTCGCGACCGCTCTGATCTATATCGCGGTGCTCCGGCGAGGGCCGGCCTAGAGCGCGAGTCCCGCTTCGCGCCCCTCGGCGATGGCGCGGAACGCGTCGAGCCCCTCCGCTTCGCGGGCGCCGCCGACCACATGGACCGGCACGTCGGATGCCGCCAGCGTCTCCGTGAGCGCGCGGTCCGGTTCCTGCCCGGCGCAGACGACGATGGTGTCGACCTCAAGCACGTTGTCGGTTCCGTCGACGGTGATGTGGAGCCCCGTGTCGTCGACCCGGCGGTAGGTGACGCCGGGGATCGTCTTCACGCCGCGCGCAGCGAGCGCGGCGCGGACGACCCAGCCCGTGGTCAGCCCGAGGCCCGCCCCCATGCGGCCGGGCCTCCTCTGAAGCATCCAGATCTCCCGGCCGGAGCCGGCCGCGGTCCCGCCTCCGGCGGCCAGACCGCCGGGCGAACGATGGTGGGGATCGACCCCCCATTCGGCATAAAACGCGGCGACGGGGTCCTCGGGCGGGGTAGAGGGTGCCGAGAGGTATTCGGCGACATCGAAGCCGACGCCTCCGGCGCCAACGACCGCCACGCGGTCGCCCGCCGTCACCCGTCCCGTCAGCACATCGACATAGGAGCAGACCGAAGGGTGATCGGCGCCCGGAACGTCGAACGGCCGGGGGCGTACGCCGTTGGCGACCACCACCGCATCGAAGCGGCCGAGGTCCTGGGCGGAGGCGGCGCACCCCAAACGGACCTCCACGCCGAGATCCTCGATCCGCCGGGCGAAATAGCGCATCGTCTCGTCGAATTCTTCCTTGCCCGGAACCGCGCGGGCGAGATTGAGCTGCCCGCCGAGCCTGTCCCCGGCCTCGAACAGCGTCACCGCGTGCCCCTGCTCGGCCGCCGTCACCGCCGCGGCGAGCCCGGCGGGGCCGGCGCCCGCGACGGCCACCCGCTTGACCGGAACGGCAGGGCCGGCGCCGTTGTCGTACTCGTTGCAGGCTTCCGGATTGACCAGGCAGGTCGCCGTGGCGGACCGGAAGATCCGGTCGAGACAGGCCTGGTTGCAGGCGATGCATGTATTGATCCGATCGGCCCTGCCCGACGCCGCCTTGGCGACGAATTCGGGGTCGGCGAGGAGCGGGCGGGCGAGGGCCACGAGGTCGGCATCTCCCGACGCCAGGATGGCCTCGGCGGTCTCGGGCGTGTTGATGCGGTTGGAGACCACCATGGGGATTCCGACCGCACGCTTGAGCCGGGCGACGAAGGGCGCCCAGGCGGCGCGCGGAACCGCCTTGGCGATGGTCGGAACCCGCGCCTCGTGCCAGCCGATACCGGAGGACAGGATGTCGGCGCCCGCCCCGGCGACCGCGCGGCCGAGCGCGGCGGTTTCGTCGCCGGTCAGCCCGTCATCGACCAGATCGAGCACTGAGATGCGATAGATCAGGAGGAAGTCCTCGCCGACGCGTTCGCGGATCCGCCGCACGATTTCCACCGGGAAGCGGACGCGGTTCTCGAAGCCGCCTCCCCAATCGTCGTCCCGCCGGTTTGTCGCGGAGACGCAGAACTGGGTGATCAAATAGCCTTCGGAGCCCATGACCTCGACGCCGTCGAATCCCGCCTCGCGGGCAAGAGCGGCGCTCCCCACGAAGTCTTCGATGGTGTCCTCGACCTCGGCCGTGCTCAGCGCGCGGGGCTGGACCTTGTTGATCCGGGTCGGGATCGGCGACGGCGCCACGGTCTCGGCGAGTTGGGCGTAGCGGCCCGAATGGAGGATCTGCAGGCAGATTTTGGTGTCGTGCTCATGGACCGCGTCGGCGATCGGCCTGAGCGCCCGCGCTTTCTCCACGCTGTCGAGAACCGGGGTCTCCTCGTCCATCCGGCCAAAGGGGTTCGGTGCGTAGCCCCCGGTGACGATCAGCCCGGTGCCGCCTTTCGCACGCACGGCGTAGTAGGCGGCCTCGCGCGCGATGGCGTTGTCGCGCAACTCCAGCCGGGTGTGCATCGATCCCATCACGACCCGGTTGGCGAGCCGGACGCGGCCGATCTCAAGCCGCCGCAGGAGATGCGGGTAAGGGTTTTCTGCGTTCATGGGCCCTCCGTCGCGGGTTTGTCCCCGCGGAGGGCCGGCGCGTCAATACTGGCCGTACGGCTCCAGACCGAAACGGTACTGGCCGATCATCGACATGACCGCGTCGTGGTTGAGGCTGATATGCGCGGCCGCGCTGTGGATGTCCCGCCACGCGCGCTGGATGGGGTGGGTCGTCTGCATGGACCGCCCACCAACGGCGGCCAGCACGATATCGATTGCCCTCACAGCCTGATGGCTCATGAAGGACTGGCTGCGCCGGTTGCGCATCCGGGTTTCCAGCGACACCTGGCCCTCGGCCGCGACCTCTGCCTGGGTCTCGGCGAGGTCGCGGTAGGCCACGACGAGGCATGAATCGATCAGCGCCTCGGCCTCGCCGACACGCTGCTGGACGGTCTGGAAATCCGACACCTGCATGCCTCCGGAGACCACCGCGCCGCGGGTCTCGCGATGCCGGTTCTCCTCCACGAACACACTGAGAGCGCCGCGCGCCGCGCCGACCGGTGGTGTGGCAAGCGCGTAGGGGACGCAGGCCAGCATGGGGATGCGATACATCCGGTTGTCGTGGACCGGAAGGCCGGGCGCGTTTCCCGTCGTGGCCTCCTCGAAGGTCAGCACGCGGTGCGCCGGCAAGAATGCGTCGTCGACCAGCACGTCGTAGCTCCCGGTCGCGGAGAGCCCGACATTGTCCCAGCTGTCCCAGTCGATGGCGTAGTCGGCGCGCGGGACCAGGGTGAAGGCGGGGATTCTGGTCTCGCCGTCGCCGGTGGGCAGCATGGCGCTGCACAGGTTCCAGTCGGCGTGCGGGCAGCCGCTCGAGAACCTGAACCGCCCGGACAGGCGATACCCGCCATCGACGGCGGTCGCGGTTCCGGCCGGTGCGTAAGATCCGGAAATCGAGACTCCCGGATTTTCGCTCCAGACCTCGTCCTGAGCCTCTTCGGGGAACAGGGTCATCGCCCAGTTGTGGATCATGTAGAGCCCGCAGACCCAGGCCGTCGAGGCGCAGGCGGTACCGAGCGTCGAGCTGACGTCGATCACCGTCTCGTAGCCGCGCTCCCAGCCGCCATAGCGGCGGGGCTGCAGGGCGCGGTGGATTTCGGCGCTTCTGAACGCCTCGATCACCTCATCGGCCACCTTCCGGTCGCGCTCGCCCTTCAGCGCCAGCTCGTGCACCAGGGGCATCATCGCCTCGATGCGAGCCTTGATCTCGTCGCGGTCCGGCACCGCCTCGTCGACGGTCTGCCGTTTTGCCAATGCCATCCGGCGTCTCCTCGCAGCGCAGGCCGAACGATCCGCCCCGCGCGGCCCGAGGTCAAGCGCCCGGCGTTCCGGTACTCCGGCAATTCGTGCATATTCGCCCGATGGGGTCCGCGCCAGCGGCAATCCGACGAAGGGGAATACGATGGACGGCAAGGTCGCGCTCGAAGAACATTTCGCGATTCAGGACACGTTGAGCGACTCGGCGGGTTACCTCCCGCCGGACACCTGGGAAGAGTTGAGCGGCCGGCTGCTCGACCTCCACGACCGGCGGATCCGGGAGATGGACACGCACGGGATCGAGATCATGATCCTGTCGCTCAACGCGCCCGCGGTGCAGGGAATCCATGACCGGGCCGAGGCCATCGCGATCGCCGGGAAGGCCAACGACTTCCTGGCCGAAGAGGTTGCCAAGCGGCCGGACCGGTTCCTGGGCTTCGCGGCCTTGCCGATGCAGGATCCCGACGCGGCGGCGCGGGAGCTGGAGCGCTGCGTGAAGGAGCTCGGTTTCGTGGGCGCGAATGTGAACGGCTTTTCCCAGGTCGACGAGCCCGATACGGCGGTCTATTACGACCTGCCGCAATACCGCGATTTCTGGAGCGTCGTCGCCGCGCTCGACGCGCCGTTCTACCTGCATCCGCGAAACCCGCTGCCGAGCATGGCGCAGATCTACGAGGGTCATCCCTGGCTGCTCGGTCCGACCTGGGCCTTCGGGCAGGAGACCGCCGTGCATTCGCTGAGGCTGATGGCATCGGGCCTGTTCGACGAGCACCCGGAAATCCAGATCGTGCTCGGCCACATGGGCGAGGGCCTGCCCTTCAGCATCTGGCGCTGCGACAACCGCAACAGCTGGACCAACGCGCCCCCCGCCTACCCGGCCAAGCGGAAGCTCGGCGATTATTTGCAGGAGAACTTCCACATCACGACCTCGGGCAATTTCCGCACCCAAAGCCTGGTGGACACGATGCTGGAGGTGGGTTCCGACCGGATCATGTTCTCGGTCGACTGGCCGTTCGAGAATGTCGACTGCGCGTCCGAGTGGTTCGACGACGTGACGATTTCCGAGGCGGACCGGATCAAGATCGGCAGAACCAACGCGATGCGGCTATTCAAGATCGCGGAGTGAGGAGGGGAGCGGGCCAGCAACATGGCTAGAGAATCCATGCTGGAAAAACTCACGCGCAAAGCGATCAAAGGGGCCATCAGGGACTTTGACAGGAGAGGGCGTGAAGCGTTCCTCGATTACCATGGCGCGACGAAACGTGGTGCCCAGAGCTACTTCATTTGTCGCGATGAGAAAGAGTACGACCTCAAGGCTATTGTCTACGTTGCGCTTCTCCCGGGGAGTAGGGATCGGCGTGTCGGCAACTCCAAGAAGGTTGCGAAGGCGGTGGCGAACCTGAAATTCACGGTCATTCATACCGGAGAGGCACCGTCGCGCGAAGGACCTGTACCGCCGGTCAAATCCTCCGAAGGAAAGAAGGTTTGGCGGAAACAGAAGAAGCGTGAGCGCTGCCGGCAACTAGCAACAGCCGCCATCAAAAGAAACAAGGAGAAAAATGGGGGCCGAATTAGGTGTGAAGCGTGCAGATTGACGGACGAAGATCGTTCCATGTTCGACGCGCATCATCTCAACTCCGTGGCCGCGGGGGAGCGGGTAACCAACGTGAACGATATCGCGGTGCTTTGCCCGACCTGCCACAGATGGGCGCACGCTAAAGCCGCCAACAGGCTCAAGCCCCTGCCCATCGACGTGGTTGCCCGGGCGCGTCGAAATCATCGTTGAAACGACCGGCGTCGGTCAGCTGCCGCCGGTCCTCCCCGCGCGGGACACCTTCCCAGATCGGGCGCTGCGCCACCGTGTTCTCCCTGGAGCGTGCCTGTTTCGATTGGAAGCACGGCCACGGCCACGGCCAAGGCGCGTCCTTCGATAGGGGCTTATCCGGATAGCTTGACGGCGGCCTGTTCGCGTCGCGCGGATGGACGACCGGGCCGCCGCCCCGTGCCGCGTCCGCCCTCCCCCAGCCCCTCCCGCAAGCGGGAGGGGAGAAGGCAGCGAGCGCTCGGCGAGCGGGTCTCCCTCTCCCCCGCGGGGAGAGGGTCGGGGTGAGGGGCCGAAACCGTCCCGTTCGAACCGGCGCGCTTCGGCGTCCCCCGAGCGCGTGCCCACACCCCTGTCAAGCTATCCATATAAGCCCCCTTCGATACGCGGCTTCGCCGCTACTCAGGATGAGGGCGGGTGCTGGGCGGCCCAATACTCTCTCCTCATCCCGAGTAGGCGCCCCTCGGCTCCGCTCGGGGCAGGCTGCGCGCCGTATCGAGGGACCGGTCCGGCTCACGCCGCTTCCCGGATCGCGCGCCATATCCGCTCCGGCGTGAGCGGCATCTCCAGATGCGTCACGCCGTATTCGCGCAGCGCGTCGGTCGCCGCGCTCACGACGACCGCCGTCGCGGGGGTGGTTCCCGCTTCGCCCGCGCCCTTGACGCCGAGCGGGTTGTTCTCGGTCGGACGGTCGTTCAAGCGGCCGAGGAACGAAGGCAGATCGCCGGCGCGCGGTAGGCAGTAATCCATGAACGAGCCCGAAAGCAGTTGTCCCGATGCGGGGTCGTGGATGGTTTGCTCCATGAGCGCCTGGCCGATGCCCTGGGCGATCCCGCCATGGACCTGGCCCTCGACGATCATCGGATTGATCGCCCGGCCGACATCGTCGACGGTCGCGTAGCGGACGATCGAGAGCTCTCCGGTCTCGGGGTCGATTTCGACCTCGCAGGCGGCCGCGCCGTTGGGATGAGCGTGCAGCCGGGTCGAGATGTCCTCGGTCGCCGCCAGCGGCGTTTCGGCGGCGACCTCGAACAATCCGATGGAGCGGTCGGTGCCGAGGACCGTGAAGCGGCCGTCCGCGTAGCCGATATCGGCGGCCGCGGCCTCCAGCATGCGGGCCGCCTCCTCGCGCCCCTGTTCGACGATCCGCCGCGCGGCGCGGTACAGGATGGTGCCGCCCAGCCGCATCGACCGGTCGGCATGCGACCCCGAGCCGTCGACCGCCCGGTCGGTATCGCCGTAGACGATCTCGACCCGCTCGAAGGGAATTTCGAGCATTTCGGCGACAACCTGGGCGAAGCTGGTTTCATGCCCCTGGCCGGAGGCCTGGGTGCCGATGACCGCCTCCACCCTGCCGTCCGGACCCACGGCGACATCGGTGCGCTCATAAGGCGCGGCGCCGGGCGACTCGAGATAGGTGACGACGCCGATCCCGGCCCGCTTGCCGTTCGCCCGGGCGGCGGCGCGCCGGGCCGGGAAGCCGTTCCAGTCGATCTCCCGCAGAATGGCGTCGAAGATTTCGCCGAACGCGCCGGAGTCGTAGTCCAGGCCCAGCCCGGACCGGTAGGGAATCGACTCCGCCGCGATCAGGTTGCGCCGGCGGAGTTCCGCCCGATCCATGCCCGTCTCGTCGGCGGCGAGATCGATCAGGCGTTCGACGACCTGCGTCACCTCGGGCCGTCCGGCGCCGCGATAGACCGAGACCGGGATCGTGTTGGCCAGAACGCCTCGGACCGCGACGTGCATCGCCGGTATGTCATAGGGCGGCCCGGCCATCTTCAGGAGGTTGGAGAGGACCGCAAAGGAGATCGGATACGCGCCGAGATTGCCCAGATAGTCGATCCGCGCCGCCGTTATGCGGTCGTCGGCGTCGAGCGCGAGCGCGCCTTCGGTATGGATGTCGCGGGCGTGGTAGTCGGAAAGGAACGTGTCGCTCCGGCTGCCGTTCCACTTGACCGGGCGGCCGCATCGCCGGGCCACCCAGAGCAATAGCGGGTATTCATTGCCGCAGGGCGAGCGGACGCCGAACCCGCCGCCGACATCCCCGGTGACGATCCTGACATTGTCCGGTTCTACGCCCAGGGCCGCCGCGATAGAGCGCTTGAACCTGTGCACGCCCTGGCTCGGCGCATGCAGCGTGAAACGTCCCGACTCCGGATCGCATTCGCCCAGAGCGGATTTCGGCTCCATCGGGCAGCCGTATATACGGTGGTTGTGGAGCGCGATCCGCACGACGCGGCGGGCCGCAGCGAACGCCGCGTCGGTGGCTTGGGCGTTGCCCGCCTCGGCGCGAAGGCAGACATTGTCCCGGTCCCAGACCCCGGGTGCATCGGGCTCCGCCGCCGCGCGCGCATCGGTTACCGCCGGAAGCGGCTCGTACTCCACCCGGATCCGCTCCAGCGCGTCGAGCGCGCCCTCCCGCGTTTCCGCCACCGCGACGGCAACGATCTCCCCGACATGGCGGACCCGGTCCGCGGCGATGGGAAGGGGCTCCGGCAACGGCGAGAGCTGATCGCCGGCAAGCCCCGGTTTGGACGGGTCCAGGTGATCGGCGGGTGTGTGGTACTGGAGGAGTGCCGAAAGACCGTCCGCGGCGTAATCGTCCCCGGTCAGCACGGCGAGGACGCTGGCATTCGACGCGGCATTCGCCGTCCCGATACCGAGAATCCGGGCATGGGCATGCGGCGAACGGAGAAACGCCGCATATGCCTGGCCGGGCGCATTCACGTCGTCGCTGAAGCGGCCCCGCCCGGTAAGGAGCCTGCGATCTTCCTTCCGCGGCACCCGTTCGCCGATCAGCGGGCGTGCCAATCCGTCCTCCCTCTTGCGTTCGCGGGGGAGCCGCCGGGTATCAGGCCGCCACCGTCTCCGCGGGCACCACGTCGCGGAGCTGGGGCGCGACCTGTTCCATGAACAGCCGCATCGAGCGTTCGCGGTGCGCGCGCGTCGCCCAGTCCTTGCCGGTGACGATCAGGAACGTGCCGAACCCGCCGGACTCGTCGTGGAACCGCTTGATCTTCTCGGCCACGGAGTCGGGATCGCCCAGCAGATAGAACTCCGCTTCGACCAGCGCCTCGATGCCATGCTCGTCGTTGGGGACGCGGAGATCGTAGAATTTTTCCAGCATCTTGAGGAAGCCGCGCTCAGCCTGGAAGCCGATCTCGTGGGTCACGGCGGGGCGCAGGTCCTCGATCGCCTGCCGCTCGCTGTCCGCGATATAGACGATGCGGGACGCGGTGATGTTGCGGCGCGGGTCCGCGATGCCGGCCGCGTGGGCCGCCGCCGCGTAGAGGTCGGCCTTGGGCTTGAGCCTCCCCGCCGACTCCAGGAAGGCGGAGATCAACGTGTAGCCGCGTTCGCCGGCGATGCGGATCATCGGCTCGGAATCGGTCGCCGTCGCCATCGGCATCCGGCTGCCCGAGAAAGGCTTGGGCAAGGCGACGACCCCCTTTCCCCGCCAGTGCTCGCCGTCCCAGTCGAACGGCTCGTCGGTCGCCCAACACTTCAGGATGAAATCGAGCGCTTCGCCCAGGCGTTCGTGGCGGTCCTCGAAGCTCAGCCCGCGCTCCTCCGAGAACAGCGGCAGCGGAAAGCCCGAGCCGAAACCGAAGATGTAGCGCCCGCCGGTGAGATGGTCGACGACCGCCGACTGAATCGCCACGTCCACGGGGTGGTGAAGATGGATCAGCTTGACCGCGGCGCCGAAGCGGATCCGGCTGGTGAGCCCGGCGGCCTTGCACATCATCAGGTCGGGCGCGGGGATCGTGTCGATACGCTTGATATAGGGCGGCTCGCCGTGATGCTCGCTGATATAGGCGTCGCGGAAACCGAGCCTGTCGGCCAGGACGATCTCGTGGATGTCTTCCTCGTAGGTCCGCGCGGCGCTGGTGTGCGGCCGAATGCCGTTGGAAAAGATGCCGAATTCCATCCCCGTTTCCTCGGTCCGCTTCAACTCTTCGGCGGGTCGATCGGGCCGCCCGCGTCGATCCACGCCTGGATACCGCCTCCCAGATGGGCGACCGGCGCAAGCCCCATGTCGTCGGCGGTCTTCGCGGCCAGCGCGGACCGCCAGGCGCCGGCGCAGTAGAACACGAAGGTCTTGTCCTCGGAGAAGAAGGGCTTGTGATAGGGGCTTTCCGGGTCGATCCAGAATTCGAGCATGCCGCGCGGGACGTGGCGCGCGCCCGCGATCCGGCCGGTCCTGGCGAGCTCCCGGATGTCACGGAGGTCGATGAACACGACATCGCCGCCGCCGTGCAGCGCAAGCGCCTCGTCGATTTCGACCTTGCGGACCTGGGCATCGGCCTCGGCGACCATCGCCATGACCGATTTGCGGATTGTCTGGGGCATCGTCGGGCTTCTCCCGGGTGGGCCAATGCCGGCACACTCTGATCGCGCGTCCCCACCCTGTCCACCGGGCGGGCGCATTGCCCGCGACCCGTCCGATAGCCTAGACAGGAGCCGGGCCTCGCGGAATTCGAAGAGGAACGGAACCATGCCCCCGCCGGAAAAGGTCGCACTGGTTACCGGCGCCGGAACGGGGATCGGCCGCGCGGCGGCGCTTGCGCTCGCCCGGACCGGTCATGCGGTCGTTCTCGCGGGCCGGCGGAAGGCGCTGCTGGAAGAAACCGCCGAAATGGCCGGGCCGGATGGGCCGGCGATGCTGGCGGTGAGCTGCGACCTCGCCGAGCCGGACGACATCCGCGCCCTGTTCGCGCGAACGGAAGAAACCTTCGGACGGCTCGACCTCCTGTTCAACAACGCGGGCGTCAGCCCGCGCGGGGTACCGTTCGAGGATTTGTCCTTCTCGGACTGGAAGCGGGCGGTCGACGTCAATCTCACAGCCCCATTCCTTTGCGCGCAGGAAGCCTTCCGCATCATGAAGAAGCAGACGCCGAAAGGCGGTCGGATCGTCAACAACGGCTCGGTCTCGGCCTATGCGCCGCGGCCCAAATCGGTCGCCTACAGCGCGACCAAGCACGCGATTACCGGGCTCACCCGGAGTCTCGCCCTCGACGGGCGCGAGCACGACATCGCGTGCAGCCAGATCGACGTCGGCAACGCCGAAACGCCGATGACCGAACGGATGAAGGCGGGCATACCGCAACCGGATGGAAGGGTGGTGCCGGAACCGGTGATGAACGTCGATCACGTGGGCGACGCGGTGGCCCAGATCGCCGCCCTGCCGCTGGACGCGAACGTGCTGTTCATGACGATCATGGCGACCAAGATGCCCTTCGTCGGACGGGGTTGATTGGGGCTTATATAGATAGCTTGACAGGGGTGTGGGCGGCGCCCGGGGGACGCCGGGCCGCCCGGTCCGCAGGGGACGGTTGCAGCCCCCTCACCCCGACCCTCTCCCCGCGGGGGAGAGGGAGGCTCGCTCGCCGGGCGCTCCCTGCCTTCCCCCTCCCGCTTGCGGGAGGGGCCGGGGGAGGGCGCCCGCCGTCTCGCGCCACGCGAACCGACCGCTGTCAAGCTATCCGGTTAAGCCCCGTCGATCGCTCAGCCCGAATGCTCGGCGATGAAATCGAGGGCTTCGCCGATCACCCCGTCGGTGATGAACATGTGGCCGCGGTCTGTATAGCGGCGGAACCGGTGGGGGGCGCCGGCCGCTTCCAGCGCCGCAATCATGCGAAGCACCTGCTCGATGGGGATCGAGGGGTCGTCGTCGGAGTGGAGGATGAGCTGCGGCGCGTTGCCGGGCGCGGCATGGCGGATGGGCGAGGCGTATTCGCGCGCATCGGGGAAGGGTTCCCCCGGCGGCGCCCAGCCGGCGCCCCAGTCGAGGCTGACGATGTCGTAGGCGCCGGAGACGCAGATCGCCGCGCGGAAGGTGGACGGGTATTCGTCCCACCCGCCGGTCAGGGGGAACCGCCCCTCGCCCAGCGTCGCCGCGAGAGAGGCGAGATGCCCGCCCGACGACATGCCCAACAGAAAGATCCGGTCCCGGTCGAGGCCGTACCGCTCGGCATTGGCATGGACCCAGCGGATCGCGCAGAGAACGTCCTGATACGCCGCCGGCGCGGGCGAGCAGGTGACCAGGCGGTAATCGATGCTCATCGCGAAGAAGCCGAATCCGGCCCACTGCCGAACGTCGATGGCGCCGGTGTCGCGCCGGGTCCCGAAATACCAGCGCCCGCCATGGATGGAGAGGACGACGGGCAGGTTGTCGCCCTCTTGGGGTCTCGCGATGTCGGCCAGCAGAGACGCGCCGTGGACGTAGCCGTAGACGACGGTTTCCATCGCGGTCTCCGTCATCGCCGCGCAAACCTGTCGAGCCGCGCCGGGCCCTCGATGCCGGCATAACGGATGGCTGGCGGAACCCATCCGGCGGCGACCTCGTCGAGCAGATCGTCCGTCATCTCGTCCGCGTCCGGCGGGACGGGCAGGACCAGCCAGACCTGAGTAAGCGTGTTGCGGACCGTCGAGACCGTCATCCCGTCCGACACCCGGACTCCCCAACTTCGCAGCGCCGCGGCAGGATCTTCCTCGAACCGCGACTGGAATACCGGATCGCGCGAAATCCAGTCGAGCGGCGCGTAGCGCGGGTCGCGGTAGGACTCGCCGAATGCCTTGATGTCGGCATAGGCCGACGCGGTCTCCGCGTAGCGCGGCGACGGCAGCACGATATGGGCGACCGTGCCGGTATTCCGCACCGCCGCGACGGCCTTTCCGGCGGGCAGGGCGATGCCGAGCTCACCGAGCGCCGGGGCGGCATCGGAGAGGAGCCGGTCGGCGAAGGCCGTGTCGGTCCACGCCCTGGCGACGATGCGTCCGACGGTTTCGTTTCGCTCGCCCAATCCTGCGCCTCCGCTCAGCTGCCGGTCAGGCCGAGCACGTTCCATTGCGCATCCTCTCCGGCGGCTCCCATCAGCACCTTGCCGCAGGCCTGGGCGATCTCGTCGGCCAGAAGGATGTGCTGCGTACCGCCGTGAATGTCGCGGTAGCAGCGTTGCAGATCGCTCTTCCTGAGCGACACCCCGCGCGAGGCGCGGTGTGCGAAGGTGGATAGGTCCGAGATCACGTCGTGGATGTGGCGCATGGCGAGACGGATCAGCGCGATCTGTTCGAGGCTGCCCTGGCGATTGCCGGCGAAGGTCTCGGAGAGGTCCTCCCAGGCCTGGTAGACCAGGGCGCGGGCGGCGCGGTACTTCGCCTCCGCCTCGGCGTAGGCGTGCTGGAAACGCGCGCCGTCCTGCATTCGGCCGAATGCATCGACCCGCTGGCGCGCCAGCGCCGCGAGTTCGTCGAGGGCGCGCCGGCCGACGCCGAGCGCCCAACTCGTGTGGCCCCATGTGGTGGAGACGACGAGCCCGGCGCCGTATTGCGGACCGCCCCGCATCTGGGTCGGGCCGTCGAACTTGTAGCAGCACGCGGCCGGCACGAAGAGCTCGTCCTCCTTCAGCGTGTAGTCGAAGCTGCCGGTGCCCCTCAGCCCGTGCACGTCCCAGTTGCCGGTGAGCTCGATCGTGTCCTTCGGGTGATGGCAGAGCACGATGTCGGGATGGCCGTGCTCGTCCGTCCGCATCTCGTCGCCGTCCATGAGGAAGCAGCCCGAATGCACCCAGTCGGCATGCCAGATGCCGCTCGCATAGCCCCAGTTCCCCCAGATGACGTAGCCGCCGTCCGCTTCCCGCGCGTAGCCGCGCGGCACCCCCTGCCCCGCCATGGTCGAGTTCCTGCCGCCCGGATAGACGATCTCCACGCCCTCGTCGGGCAGGAAGGGCCCGGCCGACGCACCCATGACGCCGTTGACCATCAGACACCAGCCGGCCGAGCCCTCGACCCGCGAGACCCGCTCGACGATTTCCATCGCCTCGACCCATGGGAGTTCCGCCCCGCCGGCGTCCTTCGGAATCAGGAAGGAATAGAGCCCGGTATCGCGCATGGCGTCCGCGACCCGGTCGGTCTGGCGGTAGAGCGTCTCGGCTTCGTCGGCATCGGTCTCGATGGTCGGCAACAGGTCGATCGCGGCTTGCTTGAGGTCGTCGAAGGAGCGCGTCGGTTGCGCGTTCATGGCTCCGTATCTCCCGCCCTCTGTGGACCGTTCTGGCTCCTGTGCGGTTCGAAGACTGCACCCGGCCACGGTCCGAGTCCAATAGTCGGCGAGCGTTCGATCCGGGTCGCCCCCGAGCGGGACATCGCCGTCGGTCGGGGGAGACCTGCATGGCCCCCACCTTCGAGAATGGAATTTCCCTTGTAACCGGCGGCAGCCGCCGCGTCGGTCAAGCGGAGGGCGGGTCGACGCCGCCGGTCGAGCCCAGGCGCGTCAGAACCCGAACAGCACTTCCGGCAGCCAGGTCGCCGTCTCCGGATAGAACGCCACCATTCCGAGGGTCAGCAGCTGCGCGACGACGAACGGCGCCACCCCCTTGTACATGTCGAGATAGGTCATGTCGCGCGGCGCGATCGATCTCAGATAGAAGATCGAGGGCGCCATCGGCGGGGTCAGGTAAGAGGTCTGCAACACGATGCAAACCATCACGCCGAACCACAGCGGGTCGATTTCGGACGCTCGAACGATCGGGTCCGAGATCGGCAGCACGATGATCAGCACCGAGATCCAGTCGAGCACGAAGCCCAATACGAACACGACCAGCAGGAACAGAAGGATGATCTGGATCTGGCCGAGCTCGTTACCCTCGATGATTTGGGCCACCAGCTCGTCGCCGCCGTGGATGATGAATATGCTGGCAAACAGCACGCCGCCGATGACGATCAGCATGACCATCGAGGTGATCTTGATGGTTTGCGCCAGCGCCTTCTTGAGAACTTCGAAGGAAAACTGCTTGTAGGCGATGCTCAGCAGCACCGCGCCCGTCGCCCCGACCGCGGCCGCCTCGGTGGGCGCCGCGATGCCGGCGAAAATGCTCCCCAATACGGCGAGAATCAGGAGCGCGGCGGGGACCAGCGCGGTCAGCAGGAGCCAGAGCTTCTCGCCAAGCGTGGCGTCGATCTCGTCGGGGTCGAGCCCGGGCCCGGCGTCGGGCTGGATGGCGCAGCGCCCGACGATATAGATCAGGAACAGCGCCACCATGACTCCGGCCGGAATTAGGATGCCGGCGAACAAATCGCCGACCGACATTTCGACGATGGAGGCGTAGACGATGATCACCACCGAAGGCGGGATCGTGGTGCCGAGCGAGCCGCCCGCGCACACCGTGCCCGCGGCGAGATCCTTGCGGTAGCCGGTCGACATCATCGCGGGCACGGCCATCAGCCCGACCACGATTTCCACCGCGCCGACCACGCCGGACGACGCGGCGAAGATGCCGCACATCACGATGGTGGTGATGGCGAGGCCGCCGCGGAAGGGGCCGAACCAGACCTTGATGGCGTCGAACAGCTTGGCCGCGATGCCGGCGCGCTCCAGCATCGCGCCCATGAATACGAAGAGAGGAATCGCCGCCAGGATGAAGTTGGACGTGACGTCGTACATCCGGCTGTGGAACTGGATCGGCAGGTTCATCCCGTAGGCGAAGATACCGAAGAAGAAAGCCGTCCCGATCAGGCTGAACGCCACCGGTATCCCGGCGAACACCAGGACGAACAGGGCCGGGAACATGAAGACGGCGAGCGAAATATCCATGCGGCTACGCCGTGACGTCGTCGGCGTGTTCGAGCGGCGAAGGCTCGAGGCCCCGAACGGCGCGCCAGTGGCGGATGAATTCCGCGAGGCACTGGAACAGCAAGGAGACGAAGCCGACCAGTATGCCGCCATAGAGCGGCCAGATAAGCGGCTTCCACGGGCTGACCGGCTCGAGCTGTCCGGTCAGAAAGGCCTCCAGCCATCCGGTGTAGGCGCCCAAGATCAGGCAGCCCAGCGCCGGAAAGACCAGGAACAAATAGACGAACAGGTTGATCATGTCCTGGTTCTTGCGCGGCAGCCGGGTGGAGAGGAAATCGATCCGGATATGGCCGTTGCGGCGCAGCGTGTAGCCGGCGGCGAACAGGAAGCCGATGCCGTTCAGCATATAGGCGATGTCATAGGCCCACAGCGTCGGCGCCGAGAACACGCGGCGCGACACCACCTCGTACAGCATGTCGACGATCATCACGAAGAGGAACGCCATCGCGATGGCGGCGAGGAAATCGTTGACGCGATCGATCGCGCGCAGGAACGAGGTCATCGGAAACTCGCGGCCGGGAGGATGCGCGGGGCGAAGGTCCGCCCCGCGCGCTCCCGTTCTGTAACCGGCCTAGTTATGCCGATAGATGCCGAACTTCTTGTAGCGGCTGTAGAAGCCCCAGTAGGACGCGGCGACCCGCTCCATCCAGTCGTTGCCCTTGGCCTTCTGCGCCTTTGCCTGCTCCGCCGACCAGCTGCGGCCCAGCTCCTCGATCTTCGCCTGGGCGGCCTCGTCGAGCGTGATCCAGGTGTTCTTGCCGGCCATCAGCTTTTCAACCGCATCGAGGTCCTGGATGCCTATGGCCATCGCCGTCTGGAACGCCGAAAGCTGGCCCGCGGCACTGATCTGGTCCCTGATCCGCTTGGGCATCTTGTTCCAGGTCTCCAGCTTGAAGGTCGCCTCGTTCATGTGCGAGGGGCTGTGGAGTCCCGGCATGATGATGTACTTGGCGACCTTGTGGAAACCCATCTTGATGTTGGTCGCGGGGGTGACGAACTCGTTGGCGTCGATCACCCGGCGCTCCAGCGCCGTGTAGATCTCGCCGCCGGGAAGCACCACGGCCGAAGCCCCGAGGGATTTGAGGATTTCCGCCCACGGGCCGGCGGTGCGGATCTTCATGCCCTTGAAGTCGGCGATCATCTTGACCGGCTTGTGCGAGTGCAGCAGGAACTCGGTCGAGCCCATGCCGGAGAGCACCGGGTGAAGCCCCATCTGCTTTTGCCGGAACTCCTCCAGCAGCTTGGTGCCGTCGGCTCCAACATACCAGTGCATGAACTCTTCCATCGGCATGCCGCCGACCATCCCGCCGAAAATGCCGTTCGCCGGGTCGTCGTTCACCTGGTAACCGGGATAGTTGTAGGAGATGTCCGCCGTCCCTTTCTGCACGGCTTTCAAGCCGTCGAAGGCCCCGGCGATCACGCCGACGCTGAAGCCCTTGATCTTGACCTCGCCGTTGGTCATGAGATCGACCGCGTCGATGAATTTCTGCTGGTAGTTGTTCCAGAATCCTCCCTTGGCCGAGACGTAGGAAGTCATCTTGAACTCGTATTTCTGAGCCTGCGCCGGGCCGGCAATCAAGCCCGCGGCGAGTGCTGCCGCTCCGGCGGTCACCGCCAGATGCCTGAAACGGAACATGCCTAGCTTCTCCCTGTGGTTTGGGTCGGTCTGCGACGCGAGTATAGCCACACAAGGCCGGCGGTGCACAACGGCGACGGATCGACCGGTGCCGGTCTCGCTTCGGGGACGAAAAACGTCGATCGGGACACCTCCCGTGCACTCGGCGGTGCGTGCGTTAGCGGCGCATTGTGCGCCGGAGCGAATCGCGGCACCATCGCCGGGCCATGGCATACCCAGACACGCAACCGGTCGAAGCCGAGGATGTCGAGCGGATCCGGAAGCGGCGCCGGCGGGCCTCCGAACGGGGGCGCTGGCGCGCGGTGGAGGAGGCGTTCGAGGCCGGGCTCAGGAACCGCTGGTACGCGGTGGCGCCCTCCTCCGCCCTCGCGGGCGGCAACCCGTTCGCGCTGCGGCGCATGGGCGAGGATCTCGTGCTGTGGCGGGACGCGTCCGGCGGGCTCCATCTGTTCGTCGATGCCTGCGCGCATCGGGGCGCAAGACTGTCGCTGGGGGCGGTGGTGGGGGACCGGCTGTGCTGCTGCTACCACGGCTGGGCCTATGACGGGACCGGTCAGTGCGTCGGCATCCCGTCGGAAGGCGGCGCCTGCGAACTCGCCGCCGAGGCGCGCGTGCGCTCCTACCCGGTCGAAGAACATGGCGGGCTGATTTTCGGCTATTTCGACGACGACGGCCGGATGCCGGACCGGGCCTGCCCGAACCCGATGGAGCTCGAAAGCCCCGAGTGGAGCGGTTTCATCGTGCCGCATGAGTGGTACGGCGTGGGCTGGTTCCGGGTGCTCGAAAATCTGGTCGACCCGATCCACGCGCCCTTCCTGCACGCCGGCACCTACACCATGGGGCATGGCGCGCTGCGGGATGTCATTGCGGTCGAGGACCGGCCCGACGGCCTGTTCGTCAAACGCGAGGGCCAGGAGCTCGTCAGCTTCGACTACAGCACCTACCACTTCCCCAACTGGTGCGAGGTCGACGTGCCCTACCCGTGGTCGGCGGGCCCGGGCGGGGCGATGCGGGTGCTGGTCTTCGTCACTCCGATCGACGGCGAAGCGACCCAGGTCTACATGGTCCGCAAACGCCGGATCACCGGCTGGAAGTGGTGGATCTGGTGGACCCTCTGGCATCTTCGCCTCCGCCGGAAGATGTACGACGTGCTCGACGGCGACGAGGCAGCGCTGACCTCGCAGCGCGGCCGCAGGGCGCTCGAAAGCGAGTTCCTTGCGCAGTCCGACCTCGGCATCGTCCGGATGCGCCGTCTGTTCTCGGATGCCCATGAGGGGCGTGCCCGCTGACATGGAGGGCGAAGGCGACCGGGATCTTTCCATCGAGGGGCTAACGCTCGAACGCGGCACCCGCTCCAAGACCCGTTTTCGCGTCGCGGAGCTCGCCGACGGCAGCTGGGTCGAGATCGCCGCGATGGTCGTCCGGGGCGCGGAACCGGGTCCGGTCTTCTATCTCGGCGCGGCCTTTCACGGCGACGAAATCGCCGGCACGCAGATCGTGGGCCGGGTGGCGCGCGGCATCGAGCCGGCGGAGCTTCGCGGCACGCTGATCGCGGTACCGGTCCAGAACCCGCTCGCCTTCCAGGTCCAGCACCGCTTCTTCGTCGGCCACATGCTCAAGTCTCCAATGGACCAGAACCCGGCCGATCCATGGGCCGCGTTCCCCGGCGACGCCGACGGCAACACCGCCTCGATCGTCGCGCATGCGATCTACGACAGGCTGATGCGCCACGCCGACTACATGATCGACGTGCACACGCCGACCACGGGCGGCCGCTACGCGCCCTTCGCCTTCCTGCCGCCGACGCGCTGCGGCGCCGTCGTGGGCGAGGCCGAGGCGCTCGCGCGCGCGTTCGGCGCCGATTACATCCTCGCCAACGACAAGGGCATGTATGTGGGCGACAGGAACCCCCACACGGTGATGGGCGAGCGCGGCGTCCCCGCCTTCGGCATCGAGATCGGCGAGGGCGGGCGCATCGACGGCCAGGAGGTCGCGCTGGGCGTGCACGGGATCGCCAACGTCCTGCGCAAGGTCGGGATGATGGAGGGTCCGGTGGAGCGGTCCGGCCGCAACCTGGTGATCCGCACCATGGACGTGATCCGCGCCCGCCGGGCCGGCGTTCTGACGCTCCATGTCGGGCTCAATGACGAGGTCTCCCCGGGCCAGCACGTCGCCACGATCACCGACCCGTTCGACCGGCCGATCGAGGAGATCGTCTCGCCGCGCGGGGGTCCGGTGGTGCGGATCGCCACCCACCCCACGGTGTCGACCGGCGAGCGGGTGGTCCAGCTCGGCGTCCCGCGCCAGGGCCCATGACGACGCGCGATGAGATCCTAGGGGCGATCGGCCGATCCGAGCGGATCGTCGACGATTTCGCGGCGCTCACCGGCTGTGGCGGGCGCCTGGTCGGCTCGGAAAGCGAGAAGACCGCTTCAAGGCTGCTGGAGGCGCGGCTCTCCTCGATCTCCGGAGCCGTCGTCTCGGCCCATGAATTCGCCTATCGCCGCTGGACCAATTTCGGCTGCGAACTGGCTCGACTCTCGCCGGAACCGTCAGGGGATTTTCCCTGCCATCCGCTCGTCGGATCCGACGGCACCAAGGGGATCGAGGGCGAGGCGGTCGATCTCGGCCGGGGAACCGAAGAGGACTTCGAGCGCGGCGCGGGCTCGGTGCGGGGCAACTTCGCGCTGGTTCGCCACGAATACCCGTTCTCCCGAAACACCATACATCGCCGGGTGAAGTACCGGCTGGCGCTCGACCACGGCGCAACGGGTTTCATCGTCGCCAACCCGATGCCGGAGGCGGGGCTGGTGACCGGGGGCGCCGGACAGGATTCGGAGCTGAACATCCCGGCCATCGGTGTCGACCGCGCGACGGCGCGGGCGATCGCGGGGTCGCGCATCCGCCTCGCGGTAGACAACCGGCGCGACGACGACACCGGCCGCAACCTCATCGCCGAGGTGCCGGGCCGTGGTCCGGAATGGGTCGTGCTCTGCGCCCATTACGACGGTCACGACCTCGCCGAAAGCGCGCTCGACAATGCAACGGGCGTCGTCGCGGCGCTGGAGATCCTGCGGCGCCTCGCCCCCCTTTCGGGCGAGATGCCGCGCGGATTGCGGGTGATCCTGTTTACCGCGGAGGAAACCGGACTTCTCGGCTCACGGCTCTACTCGGACGAGCTGGACGATGCGGAACGACAGGCGATCGCCGCCGTCATCAACCTCGATACGCTCGGCGGAAGTGCCGGCTTCACCTGCCTCACCAGCGGGTTCGCGGCGCTCGATGCGTTCGTATCCTCGGTCTCGGTCGAGCGCGGCCTAGGCCTCGTCACCTGGCGGCCCCTGATGCGGAACTCGGACCACTTCAACTTTGCCCGGCACGGGATCCCCGCGCTCCGCCTCATCGCGGGGTTCGACGATGCCGACGCCGGCGCCCGCTATCTGCTGACCGAGGCGGACACCGCCGACCGGGTAAGCGCGGACGAACTCCGGCGCGGCGCCGTCGTCGCGGCCGAGCTGGTCTGGGCCGCCCTCACCGCGCCGGACGGGTTTCCCGGCGAGGGCTAGGACTAGAACCTGTCCGTCCTGGTTGGGGCACCCCAACCTTTGACTTACGCATCACGGTCGGCGCCGCGCCTGCCCCTGTCGTCATGCCCGGGTCGTGGCGGTCCGTACCCAGTTCGCCACCCTCCCCCGACCCCTCCCGCAAGCGGGAGGGGAGAAGATAAGGAGGAGGCGACGCAATTCCCTCTCCCCCGCGGGGAGAGGGTTAGGGTGAGGGGGCCTCTCGGGCGGCAGCCAGCCCCGATCCTGCCCGGTCGAAAAATGCGTCAGGTAAGCAGGATCACCGAACCGGTCGTCCGCCTGGCTGCCATGTCGCGGTGGGCGTCGGCGGCGGCTTCGAGCGGGTAGACATGGCCGACCCTGATCTTCACCGCGCCGGACAGCACGACATCCATCAGCGATCCGGCGAGGTCGAGGAACTCCTCGCGCGTTCGCGAATAATGGCCGAGGCTCGGATGGGTGAGGAAGACCGAGCCCAGCGGGCCGAGCCGGCGCGGGTCCACCTGCGGCGGATCGCCCGACGCCTCGCCGTACTGCGCCAGCACGCCCCGTGTCGCGAGGCAGGCGAGCGAGCCCTCGAAAGTCTCCTTGCCGACCGAATCGTAGACCGCCCGCGCGCCCTCGCCGCCGGTGATTTCATGCACCCGGGCGGCGAAGTCCTCGCTTGTGTAGACGATCGGGTGATCGCATCCGTTGGCCGAGGCGATGGCCGCCTTCTCCCCGGTCCCGACGGTGCCGATCACCGTGGCGCCGAGATGTTTCGCCCACTGGCACAGGATAAGCCCCACCCCGCCCGCGGCCGCGTGCACCAGCACGGTATCGCCCGCCTCCACCCGGCAGGTTCTGCGCAGCAGATAGCTCGCGGTCATGCCCTTGACCATCATCGCGGCCGCGGTCCGGTCGTCGACTTCGTCGGGCAGCGCCAGGGTACGCCATGCCGGGACGACGCGGGCCTCGGCATAAGCGCCGTCGCCGCCGCCCTGCGCGACGACCCGCTGGCCGACAGCGAGTCCCTCGACGCCGTCGCCGACGGCCCCGATGACGCCCGCCCCCTCGACCCCGAGCGCGGCCGGGAACCCCTCGACCGGGTGCCGGCCCTCGCGGCGGTAGATGTCGCGATAGTTGACGCCGACGGCGGTGTGGCGAACCAGCACCTGTCCCGGACCGGGCGCGGGAAGATCGATGTCCTCCAGGCGAAGCACCTCCGGCCCGCCGGTCTCGTGGAATCGAATGCATTTCGTCATGGCCTGTCTCCCGGAAGCGGCACGGGCGGCACTCTATTTCCACCGTCCGCCGCGCGAAACCCGCGTCTCGGCGAGGCCCTTCCCCGAACGGCGCGCGCCCGGCACGATGGCGGCGGCGAACGGACTGGACGGGCGATGGATTTCGGGCTCGGCGACGACCGGAAGGCGATCGTCGAAGGCGTCGGCAGAACGATCGAGGCCTTCGACGATGCCTATTGGCTGGAACGCGACCGCGACGGCGAATTTCCGCACGCTTTCTACGATGCGATCGCGGCGGGCGGCTGGCTCGGGATCTCATTGCCGGAGGCGTATGGCGGCGCCGGGCTCGGCGTGACCGAAGCGGCGCTGATGATGGGGACGATCGCCGGGTCGGGCGGCGCGATGGCGGCGGCGTCGAGCGTGCACATGAACATCTTCGGTCCCCGCGCCATCGTCGCCCATGGGAGCGAGGAGCAGAAACGCCGCTGGCTGCCCCCGTTGATCGCGGGGCGCGACAAGATGTGCTTCGCGGTCACCGAACCCGATGCGGGGCTCGACACCACCCGGATCGCGACCCGGGCCGACCGGGACGGCACGGGATATATCGTGCGCGGCCAGAAGATCTGGACCTCGACCGCCCAGGTCTCGGACAAGATCATGCTGCTCGCCCGCACCGCGACGCGACGCGACGATGCACCGACGGAAGGACTCAGCCTCTTCTTCACCGATCTCGACCGCACCACGGCGCGGGTCCGGGAGATCGAGAAGATGGGCCGCAAGGCGGTCGACTCGAACGAGATCTGGTTCGACGGCATGCGGATCCCCGAAACCGACCGGATCGGCGAGGAGGGCAAGGGTTTCCGCCACCTGCTCCAGAGCCTCAACCCGGAGCGTATCCTGGTCGCCGCGGAAGCCGTGGGAATCGGGCGCGACGCCGTCCGGAGGGCGGCGCGTTACGCCGGAGAACGCGTCGTCTTCGGTCGCCCCATCGGGGCGAACCAGGGGATCCAGCATCCGCTGGCCGCGGCGTGGTCGGCCCTCGAAGCGGCGCATCTGGCGACCATGAAGGCGGCCTGGCTCTACGACCGGAACGAGCCCTGCGGGATCGAGGCGAACGCCGCCAAGTACCTTGCCGTGGAAGCCGGGTTCGAAGCCTGCAAGCAAGCCGTCGCGAGCCACGGCGGAATGGGCTACGCGCGCGAATTCCACGTCGAACGCCTGATGCGCGAGATCGTCATGCTCCAACTCGCGCCGGTCAGCCAGCATTTGGCGCTCAACTACATCGCGGAACGCGCGCTCGGACTGCCCAAATCGTACTGATCGGGGCTTATACACGTGGCTTGACGGGCGGTCGGCTGCGCGGATCGGCAACCGGAACACCGCCCGGTGCCGGCGGGCGCAGGATTTGCCCTGCCCCTCCGTCATGGTCGGCGCAGGCCGACCATCCACGAGTTTTTGCGGCGCCGGAAACAAAAAACAAATCGTGGATGGTCGGCCTCCGCCGACCATGACGGCAGAGGAACGGTCTGGTTCGAAAGGGGTATGGGCGCTTCCCGGAACGTCTGTCGACCTCCCGCTCGTCAAGCTATCTTTATAAGCCCCTACTGATCGGCCCACAGGCGGAACCCGGCTTCGCGCCGCCAGTGCGACGGAAACCGCCTGGAATGCCGTGTTATCGTAGGAAACGCGGCCTCGGCGCCCGGGCTTGGAAACACCCTCGAAGTCGGGCGGTTCGGAAGCGTACGGCCTTTCGTTAGCGATTTCGCGTGGACCGGGGCGAGGAGGAGCGGCGCGTGAGAAAGGTGCTCTTGGTCTTGCTGCCGATCGTGCTGCTGGGTGCGGGCGCCTTCGGAGCGTCGTATCTGATCCGCACGAAGCCGCGCGTCGAGCCCTCTCCCCCGACGGAACGGGTGTGGACGGTCGATTCGGTGCCCGTGCGCCTGAACGACATTCAGCCGCAAATCCAGTTGTTCGGAAAGATATTCGCGGCCCGCCAGATCCAGATACGGGCCCTCGTGACGGGTCAGATCGTCGAAATCCATCCCGATCTCGTGGAAGGCGGGCTTATCCGCCGCGGCGAGACGATCCTTGCCATCGACGAGTTCGAATACCGTTCCGCCCTGAAGGAGAGCGAGGCCCGGCTGGCCGAGACCAGGGCCCGGATCGTCGAGCGGGAGGCAAAGCGACTCGCCGAGACGGAAGCCCTGAAACGGGATCGGGAAATCCTCTCCGTGCTGGCCCGGGACCTGAAGCGTGCGAAGCAGCTGTCGGCGCGGGGAAACATCTCGGTCCAGGCCCTGGACAAGAAGCGCCTGGAGCTGAGCCGCCAGCAACGGGCGATCGTGCTGCGGCAGAACGGGATCGACGCGGAGACGGCGCGGCTGGAGCAGGAGAAGGCGACCATCGCGCGCCTCGACGTGGCGGTGCAGCGGGCCCGTTACGATCTGGAACGGACCAGGGTGCGCGCACCGTTCGACGGGGTGTTTCAAAATGTGACGGCGCAGGCGGGCCAGCGACTCAGCGTGCTCGACAGCGTGGGAAACCTGATCGCCACGGGCCGTCTCGAGGCACGGTTCCACATATCGGACGCCCAGTACGGACGGCTCACGAGCACGGACCGGGGAGTGATCGGACGGCGGGCGCGGGTCATTTGGCGGGTCGGACAACGCAAACTCGACCTGAAGGCGGTCATCGCGCGGGTCGGCGCGCAGATCGACACAGGCAGCGGCGGCGTTGAGCTGTTCGCCCGCATCGAGGATCCGGAAGCCGCCTCGTCCCTGCGGCCGGGCGCCTTTGTCGAGATTCACATCCCCGACCGGATCTACGCCAACGTGGCGAGGCTTCCCGAGACCGTCCTGCATCCGGGCAATGTCGTTTACGGTGTCGAGGATAGCCGGCTGGTCGCGCGGAATACGGAGATCGTCGGCCGGGTCGGCAATGACGTCCTGCTGCGCGGCGGTTTGTCGGATGGCGAGCGCTTGGTGACGACCCAGTCCGTGGCGATAGCGCCGGGCCTGCGGGTCGAGTTCCGCTGACCGGGCGGGCGGTCGCAACCGATGTTCGGCAAGAACCTGATCCGGCTGTTCGTGCGGCACCGCAACGCGGCCAACCTTCTGATGGCCCTGATCTTCATCGCGGGCGCCTTTTCGCTGTCCAAGCTGAACACCCAGTTCTTTCCCGATTTCGGCCTCGACATAGTCTCGATCCAGGTGAATTGGCCGGGTGCGAGCACCGGGGATGTCGAAGCGAATATCGTCGAGGCGATCGAGCCGGAGATACGGTTCCTCGACGGTGTCGACCGGGTGACGTCCTATGCCACGGAGGGTGTCGGGCGGGTGGTCGTCGAATACGAGGCGGGCACCGACATGCAGTCGGCCCTGTCGGAGGCCGAGTCCGCGGTTCGGCAGATAACCATTCTGCCGGAGGACAGCGAGAGGCCGGTGGTCCGCCGGATCAATCGTTACGACACGATCGTGCGTCTGGTGCTTTCGGGTCCGTATTCCGAAGCCGTGCTGAAACGCCAGGCGAAGCGGATGCGCGACGAATTGCTGGCCGCCGGGATCGACCGGGTGACGTTTTTCGGCGCGCGCGACGAGGAAATCCGGGTCGAGATCGAACCGCGGGTGCTGCGCCAGCTCGACCTGACGCCAGCGGCGGTGGCCGACCGCATCGGAGCGAGCAACCGGGATATTCCGTCGGGCAATCTCGAGGGTTCGGTGGAAAAACAGCTGCGCAGCGTCGGGCTGCACACCACGTCGCGCGATCTCGGAGGTATCGAGATCCGATCGCTCGGCGACGGCCAGAAGATCTATCTGAGAGACATCGCGTCCGTCTCGGAGGCGTTCGACGACCGCGCACCCATCGGGCTGCGCGACGGCCGGCCGGCGATCGAGCTGCACGTGCAGCGGTCCCCGACCGCCGATGCTCTTGAGGTCGGCGAGATCGTGGACCGCTATCTGGTCGAAGCGCGCGGCAACTATCCGCCGCAGCTCCTTATCGAGCAATACGACGCCCAGGGGAACCTGATCAAGCAGCGCGTGCAGCTTCTGCTGAATAACGGGATCACCGGATTGGTTCTGGTGATGCTGGTGCTGCTCGTGTTCCTCAACGGCCGCACCGCGTTCTGGGTGGCGGCCGGGATCCCGACCGCGTTCATGGCCGCGCTGGCGACGATGATGGCGTTCGGCGAGAGCATCAACATGGTCACCCTGTTCGCGCTTATCATGACGCTCGGCCTCATCGTCGACGACACGATCGTCGTCGGCGAGCACGCGGCGGCGCGGCGCGAGGCCGGGGCGAGCGCGCGGCAGGCCGCGGAAACCGGGGCGCTCCGCATGTTGGCGCCGGTGATGGCCGCCTCGCTGACAACGGTGGCCGCGTTCCTCCCGCTGGTCGTCCTCGGCGGCATCATCGGGCAGATCATCGGCGCTATCCCGCTGGTGGTGGTGGCGGTCATTATCGCCAGCCTGGTCGAGTGTTTCCTGGTGCTGCCCGGTCATCTGCGGGAATCGCTGAAGAGCCACGGCGGCCCGCGCAACTTCGCGATGCGGCGTTTCGACGCCGGCTTCGACCGGTTCCGTGCGGGTCCGTTCCAGCGGATGGTCAGGTTCTGCGTGCGCTGGCGCTATGCGACGGTTGCGTTCGCAATGGCGGTCTTCCTGGTGTCGGTCGGGCTGGCGCTGGGCGGCCGGGTGGGGTTCCACTTCTTCCCGTCGCCCGAGGCCGATGTGGTGGTCGGCAATATCGTGATGGCGCCCGGCACGCCGCGCCGCGACACCGGGGCGATGGTCCAGGAACTGTCGGATGCGGTGGACCGGGCGGTGGCCGGGCTGACCGACGGAAATACCGAGCTGGTGGCCATGAGCTTCGGCAGTGTCGGGCGCAGCGGCGGCCGGCAGTTCACGCGGATCGTCGGCGATCAATATGGCGGCTTGACGGTGGAACTGATCCCTTCGGATGAGCGCAAGGTGCGCACGGACGAATTCGTCGAGGCATGGCGCAAGGAGATCCGCCGGCTGCCGAATGTGGAACAGATCAACCTCAACGTGCGCACCGGCGGCCCGCCGGGTCGTGAAATCGACATCCGCCTGCGTGGCGGCTCCGCCGGGGACCTCAAGGCGGCGGCGACCGACGTCAAGAGCCTGTTGCGGCGATTCGCGGGCATAAGCACCATCGACGACGACCTCCCCTTCGGCAAACAGGAGCTGATCCTGGAGGTGACGCCGCGCGGCCAGGCGCTCGGCTTTACGACCCAGAGCGCCGGGCTGCAGGTGAGGAACGCCTTCCAGGGCGCGATCGCCCAGCGCTTCGCCCGGGGCGACGAGGAAGTCGAGATCAGGGTACGCTATCCGCGCGGAAGCGCCGACAGCGCCGCCTTTCTCAACCTGTTCCTGCGCGCGCCGGACGGCACCGAGGTCCCCTTGAGCGAGGTCGTGACGCTCAGCCAGGAGCGCGGTTTCTCGCGCCTCCGCCGGGAGGACGGGGCCCGCGAGGTCGCGGTGACGGCGGAGATCGACGAGGCGGTGACCAGCCTTGGCGCCCTGCTCCCGGCGATCGCCGATGGCGGGCTCGCCGACATCGCGCAACGCTACGGACTCAGCTACCGGTTCAAGGGGAAGGCCGAGGAACAGGCCGAATCCGCCGCCGACATGGGCGCGGGCGCGATCACCGGCCTGCTCGCGATCTACATCGTGCTCGCATGGGTGTTCGCCAATTTCAGCCGGCCCCTCATCGTCATGGCGATCATCCCGTTCGGCTTCGTCGGCATGGTGTTCGGCCATCTGCTGCTTGGCTTCGACCTGACGATTCTCAGCATGATCGGCCTCCTCGGCCTGTCCGGCATCCTGGTCAACAACTCAATCATCCTGGTGCGCACGGTGGACCAGCACATCGACGACGAGACGCCGCTGCACGAGGCCATCGTCGCGGGATGCCGGGACCGCCTGCGCCCGGTGCTGCTGACCTCGCTGACCACCATGGGCGGGCTGGTTCCGCTCTTGTTCGAGCGCAGCCTCCAGGCCCAGTTCCTGATCCCGACGGCGATCACCATCGTGTTCGGACTCGCGGTCGCAACATTGATCGTGCTGGCCCTTATCCCGGCCCTCCTCGCCGTCGACGAGGACATCCGAAGCATCTTCCGGCGCCTTCGGCGCCGGCGGGATCGGGCGCCGGCGACCGGTTGACCACAGCCCGGCCGGCGGACGCGCGACCCGGCGGTTCGCGTGCGTGTCGTCCCGACCGCATAGGAATGGCCGCCGCCAAGTCCCGCGTGCCGTCTCCCGCGAGCGCGGTGTTGGCCCGTCCATCCCCAAGAAATCGATCGTTGAAAGACCCGAATTGGAAGTCTTCGCGGACCGGTATGTTATTGGCCCAAGTACCGATTATCGTGTAGGCGACGGCTTCGTCGACGAGGACATTCTGTCGGAGGTCGACGGAAAGCGGGCGATCTTCGTCCGGGTCGAGGCGGGCGAGGAGCACTCGGTCTTCGGAATCTCGAACGCCATCGGTGACTGGCTGGCGAATTACACGCCGCCGGCGGGCGTCGAGGTCGAGGTGTGGAGCGACAGGGTGGAGGGGATCCTGGACAGGTTCTCCGGGATCCTGCTGAACGCCGTCGTCGGCTTGATCCTGGTTTTCGTCTGTCTCGTCCTGGTATTCGACCTTCGGGTGGCGATATGGATCGCGGCGGGAATCCCGATTTCCTTCATCGGCTCGCTGTTGTTCTTCGACGTTTCGGACCTGACGCTGAATATGGGAACGCTGTTCGCGTTCTTCCTGCTGATCGGCATCGTGGTCGACGATGCCGTGGTCGTGGGCGAAAGCATCGCCGCCGAAAGGGAGAGGGGAAAAAGCGCGCTCGACGCGGCGATTTCGGGAGCGCGCGCGGTTGTCGGACCGATCACGGTCGGCGTCCTCACCACCGTGCTGGCATTCGTGCCGCTGCTGTTCGTGACGACCGGGAACTATCAGCTGGTGAAGGTCTTTCCCCTGATCGCGTTCTTCGTCCTCTTCGTGTCGCTCGTGGAAGCGTTCTGCGTCCTGCCGTCGCATCTTTCGCACGCGGGGCGTTGGAGTCTCTCGCCCCTGAGCGACATCCAGGCGCGGGTACGCGGATGGTTGGACGACTTGCGGGACGCGGTCGTGGTTCCGGCGGTGTCATGGTCTGTCCGACATATCTACCTGACACTTCTCCTTGGGGTGATATTCGTGGTCGCCGCTCTCCGGTTGCTGCGGGCCGAAATCGTCCGGGTGGTCGTGCTGGACCCCGCGGCCAATGTGGGCAACACGATCCAGGCCGATCTGGAGTTGCCGATCGGCGCGCCGTTCGAGGCCAGCGTGGCCACGGCGCAGCGTTTCGTCCGGGCCGCGCGTGCAATCAACGACCAGCTCGAAGGGACCTCGATCGAGTCGATCAGCCTGATCGTCGGCAATCTCGCGGGTGTCGCGGGGTCCCGAACGGGGCAGGACGAAGCAAACAGGAGCCATCTCGCCTCGGTGAGACTTCACCTTCAGAAGCGGCCGCTGCGCCAGGCGTCTCCCGAGGTCATCGAGCGGCTGTGGCGCCGGAATGTCGGCGACGTGGCGGCATTGGAGAACGGAATTGCCTAGTTTAAGGTCTTGACATTCCGCCCCGACGGAGCCATATTGATCTTGTCGAGAGATCGAAACCGGCTACCGAAGGGACGGAATGCCATGAACATCATACAGATTTTCGAGCGGTTTCCCACGCAGGAAAGCTGCATCTCCCATCTTGAAGCCGCCCGCTGGCGCGGCGGCAAGCCGGTCTGCCCCTACTGCGGATCGCTGAACACGGCTCCGAGCCAGCACCGCCACCGCTGCTACGACTGCAAGACGGGCTTCAGCGTGACGGTTGGCACCATCTTCCACCGGACACACCTTCCCCTTCAGAAGTGGTTTCTGGCAATCACGCTGATGCTGAACGCCAAGAAGGGGCTGTCGGCGCTCCAACTGTCCCGCGATCTCCAGGTCAACAAGAACACGGCGTGGCGGATCACGATGCAGATCCGCAAGGCCATGAGCCAAGCGGAACAGCGCGGTCTGCTGACCGGCATCGTTGAAATGGACGAAACCTATATCGGCGGAAAGCCCCGGAAGGGCACCAAGGGCGACGGGCCGGACGGATCGCACCCGCGCGGCCGGGGCACCAAGAAGGCCCCCGTGGTTGGTGCTGTCGAGCGCGGCGGGAAGGTGACGGCGAAGGCCATCGCCAAAGACAAGATGAAGGGCAGGCACCTGCGGGCCTTCGTCCGGGATCGCGTCGACATCAGCCGTTCCCGCCTGATGACGGACGAGTACAAGGGCTATCTCGGCATGGCGAAGGTGCTGCCCCACGCCGTCATCAAGCATCAAGACTGGTATGTGGACGGCGACATTCACACCAACACGATCGAGGGCTTCTGGGCGCTCCTGAAGCGCGGAATGTTCGGCCAGTTCCACTCGGTCAGCCGTCGCCACCTGCAACGCTATGTCGACGAGTTCTGCTACCGCTACAACCTGCGGAACGCCGATCCCTTCAACGCCTTCGCCCTGACGATCAACCGCGGGCTGGGAGTGGCGTGATGGGCTGGCATGAACCGCAAGCCATGTACTCCGGCGTTCTCCAAATCGGCGACATGTCGTTCCGGTGCTCCGTGCTGTCGGACCAATCGCGGATTCTCACGCAGACCGACTTCATGAAGGGCATGGGCATGTACTACAGCGGCTGGGTGGCAAAACACGGCCCTGCAGAATTGCCGCACTTTTTGTCGTTCAAGTCGCTGGAGCCCTTTGTCGACAAGCACTTGGGCGATCTGCAGTCTATCACGATGAAATACCGCACGGAGCGCGGAGCTTTAGCTGATGGGATCAAAGCCGAGATCATCCCCAAGATTTGCGATGTATGGATTGACGCAAAGGAACACGGTGGCCTCGGATCGCGGCAGAGACAGATTGCGGACAAAGCCCTTCTCTTGATTCGAGCGCTGGCACATGTCGGCATCATCGCCTTGGTGGACGAGGCCACCGGCTATCAGGAAGTTCGGGACCGCCGAGCGCTCCACAAAATCCTCGATCTGTACCTTCTGGCTGAACGCGCCAAGTGGGCCAAACGTTTCCCCGACGAGTTCTACAAGCAGATATTCCGCCTGCGCGGTTGGACGTGGCGGGGGATGAGGGTCAACCGACCGAGCATCGTCGGACGCTACACCAACGACTTTGTTTGGGATCGAATCGAGGACGGACTTCACGGGGAACTGAGGCGGCTCAATCCCAAGGACGACACCGGCCAGCGGCCAGGGAAACACCACCAATGGCTGACCGAAGATGTCGGCCATCCCGCATTGCAAGCGCATCTCTACGGTGTGATCGCGCTGATGCGTGCCGCTCCCAGTTGGGACATCTTCAAACGCAGCCTTCAGCGGGCCTTCCCGAAGAAGCACGAGACGATCCCGCTCGCGCTGGGAGACGACGAATGAGGGGCCTGAGTCTGCCGACCGTTGCCTTGGCCCTCATGCTGGTAGCGCCGGCCGCCGCCGCCCATGACACCGGCCTAGACGGCCTTTACGCCGAAACCGACGACGCCACGCACGTCTGCCACCATTTGCGGGTTGAATATTGGAGCGAATTGATCGAGCGGGCATGGAACGAGATCTGGCTATTGCGCTACGACCATGCGCGCCCGAAACAGCACGATGCGAAACAGTCCGAACGTCTGCGGAAATTGGCGCGATCCCATCGCAGAGGGCTGGAAGCGCAACGAGAATATTCCGCCCTTACCTCGGACCGAGCCAAGCGATACGGTTGCGACCCGTGGCCCCAAGTGGTGCGATGAGCGATGACCTTGAAGCACACCAAGATCAAACGGAAAGGTCACTCGGAACCAGCACGGCGCTTCGATCCTGCCACGGACGCTGTGGAAATGCATACGGGATATTCAGACTCTGCCGATCAACAGCTTTGGCTCGCGTTCACGACCGGCGCGTCAGGCGTCGGGTATACCGATTATCGTATCCTGATTGGCACGGAAGATTACGCCGCCATCATCAACGCAATGTGCGATGTCGATGAAGGCGCGGCCATGTCGGCCATCGCCGACGAATTGGCCGCACGACTTAAACCGAGACCTTAAACTAGTCAATTCCGTTGGAGAAAGTATCCATCCAGACCACACGGATCCGGTTCAGGCCGGGCGTCGCTTACGCGTTGCTGCACGACGATCCTGAAATGCTCGGGAACGCCGCGCGGGAACTCGGGGCCTATCTGCGCGGGGTTCCGGGTCTCTACGCGCAATCGGACAGCCTGTCGCCGGGGAAGCGGCATTTCGAAATTCGACCGACCCCGGCGGGCGAGGCCGCGGGGCTGACACCCGCGATGATCGGCAAGCAGCTACGGGCCAATTTCCACGGCTTGACGGTCCAGCGGATTCAGCGCGGCAGGGACGAGATCGCGGTCGTGGTCCGCTATCCCGCCGAACGGCGGCGCAGCCTTCGGGAGCTCGCCAGCGAACGCGTCGCGCGGCCAGGCGGCGGGGAGGTTCCCCTTTCCACCGTGGCCCGCATCGTCGACAAGCGGGAACTCTCGACTCTTACGCGGATCGACGGAAAGCAGGCGGCCCTTGTCAACGCGCATGTCGATTTCAGCAAGATCACCGCGATCCAGGCGAGGCGGGCGGTCGCGGAAAACTTCCTTCCCGGTCTGCTCGCGAAATATCCCGGCCTCTCGGTGGCGCGGGACGCCGGCGCCCGGGACGAAAGGGTGCTGATCGAGACCCTCGGGGTGCTGGTCCCAATCGTTCTGCTCCTGATGTACGGGCTGATGGCAGCCTTCCTGCGCAGCTATTGGAAACCGCTGGTGGCGGTGATCAGCGTCCCGATGGCCTTCGCGGGAGGCGTTTTCGGCCATTGGGTGCTCGGCTGGGACCTGACGGCGATATCGCTGTTCGGCATGATCGGCGTGGCCGGCGTCATCGTGAACGATGCGCTGGTGATGTTCGTCGAGGGCCGCCAGGAGAGTTGATCCCTTCCGCTCCCCGGTTGCCAAGCGCGGACAACCGAGCCACGCTCGATCTTCCTTCCACCGCAAACGGACCGGGATCGCGATCATGAAGTTCGGCATCTTCGATCACGTCGACCGGGGCCGCGAAGTTCCGATCTCCGACCTCTACGAGGACCGCCTCCGCATGGTCGAGCGGTACGAAGCGGCGGGAATCCACTGCTACCACGTCGCGGAGCACCACGCGACGCCGCTCGGCATGGCGCCCGCGCCCGGGATATTTCTCGCGGCCGTCGCCCAGCGGACCCGGACGATGCTGTTCGGCCCGCTGGTATACATCTTGCCGCTCTACGACCCGATCCGGCTGGCGGAAGAGATTTGCATGCTGGACCATTTGGGCCGGGGGCGGTTCCAGCTCGGCATCGGGCGCGGCATCTCGTTCCTCGAACTCGGTCATTTCGGCATCGCCCATCCCGAAGTGCGCGAGATTTACGAGGAATCGCTTGAGGTGATCCTGGCCGCATTGGGGGGCGAAACCCTCGATCACGCCGGCAAGCGGTTCCGCTACACCGGTTTCCCGATGGAGCTGCGCCCGTTCCAGACGCCGCACCCGCCGCTCTGGTACGGGCCGGGGACGCGCGCGTCGGCCGAATGGTCGGCGCGGATGAAAGCGAACATCGTCATCAACGCCCCGGCCGCGGCCGCCGCCCCACTGATCGGCGCCTTCAGGGAGACCTGGGCGGAAACCCACGGCACCGCACCCTTGCCGCTGATGGGGATCACGCGTCAGACCTATATCGCCGAGACCGACGCGGAGGCGGAGCGGCGCGGCCGGCCGGCCTTCGATTCATGGTTCGGGAGTTTCGCCAAGCTGTGGCGCGACTTCGGCGCGAATCCCGTTCGCTACCCGGACAATTTCGACGACGCGCGCCGCATCGGCGTCATCACGGTGGGCTCGCCCGAGACGGTGCGCGACGAGATCGCGGAACAGCGCGAGCGAAGCGGCTGCACCTATTTCGTCTCGCGGATGGCCTACGGGGACCTCACCTTCGAGGAATCGGCGCGCTCGCTCGACCTCTTCGCCACCGAGGTGATGCCGCATTTCCGCGAAGACGCGGCGCGCCCGGTCGCGGAGTAGGGTTCACACGGCGGGGTCTGCATCGATCAGGACGAAGGCGATCCGGCACGGCTCCGTTCCGTTATTGACCCAGGCGTGGTTGGTGCCCCGCTGGATCACAACGTCGCCCGCCTTCACGTGCACATCGTCCTTCTCGTCGTCGAGCCAGAGGTCGATCTCGCCCGAGATCACGATCGCGTAGTCGACGCTGTCGGTTCGGTGCGATCCGGGATGGCGGAGCGCCGCCCCTTCCGGCTCGTGGGCGCCGAGCGCGCTTGCCAGCGTGCCGGCGTTCTCCGATCGGGGAATTGCCGACTCGGGCGCGAATTCGACGACCCGGAAGACCGACCCGTCCACCGGCGGCTTGAGCGGGATGTCGCCGGTGACGACGTCTTTCGATCCCGCGTTGTCGGCAGGCGTCGAAAACGTGCGCCACAGCTGGGTCGAACCGGTGCCGTGCTGGCGCACGCGCACGTTGGGCGCGTCGCCGTCGAGAATGACGACCGCCGTGCCGTTTTCGTCGTGTCCCGTGACGACCCGCCTTACCGCCTGGACCATCTCGCCTCTCCGAATGTCGTTTCCGTGCTGTCCGCCAGTATTTGTCCTGCGATCCCGCGCGGCAAATGTCTACTTGTCGCCGGAACCGAATCCCGGCATAACGGGGTCCCATTTCAACAACGGAAAGGAGGTGATCCAGTGTCTCATTGTCGCCAACCGCGGACGCCGGTGAACTGGGTCTCCACCTCTCGGGGGTCCTGGGTCGCCTAGAGCGACGCTCGCGGCCACACTGCGGCCGCGGTTAGACAATGGAAGGGCCGTCCTTCGGGGCGGCCCTTCTTCATGGGCAGAACGAACTGTAATGTCGCCCCGCGCATAGCGGGACGGGCGGAATGGCGGAAACCTACGACTACATCGTCGTCGGCGCGGGATCGGCGGGCTGCGTGCTGGCCGGCAGGCTGACCGAGGATCCCGATTGCCGGGTGCTGTTGCTGGAAGCCGGGCCGCGCGACCGCGATCCGCTGATCTCCATCCCGATCGGCATCGGCAAGATGCACGCCGAACGGCTGCACGACTGGGGCTACGACACCGAGCCGGAGGACAGCGTCGACGGACGCTCGATCGAGGCGCTGCGCGGCAAGGTGATCGGCGGCTCGTCGTCGATCAACGTGATGGCCTATGTGCGCGGGAACCGGGGCGATTACGACCGCTGGGCGCAGAAGGGCTGCGCCGGCTGGTCCTATGCCGACGTGCTGCCCTATTTCAAGCGCTGCGAGAGCTGGGAGGAAGGCGGCGACGCGTGGCGCGGCACGGAAGGTCCGCTGGGCGTGGTGCGCTCGAAATCCCGCGATCCCCTGTTCGACGCCTGGATGGAGGCCGGCGAGGAATCGGGGTTCGGCGTCACGCCGGACTATAACGGCGAGCGGCAGGAGGGGTTCGGCCGCAGCCAGTGGACGATCCGGGGAGGAAGACGGTGCAGCGCGGCGGTCGCGTTCCTGCGGCCCGCCATGCGACGCCCCAACCTCACTGTCAGGACCGAGGCCCTCGCCACGCGCGTGGTTCTGGACGGAGCGCGGGCGCGCGGCGTCGCTTATTCGAGGGGCGGCCGTGAGCATGTCGCTCATGCCGAGCGCGAGGTGCTGCTGTCGGGCGGGGTCTATAACTCGCCGCAACTCCTGATGCTGTCCGGCATCGGTCCGGCCGACCGCCTGCGCGAGACCGGGATCGAGGTGGCGCTCGACCTGCCCGGCGTGGGCCGCAACCTGCAAGACCATCTCGCGGTCCAGCTGATGAACGCCCGCAACGGCAACGGGCACTTCCACGGCGAGCTCCGCCTCGACCGGCTCACGGTCAACATGGTGCGCGCATACCTCTTCGGCACGGGGCCGGCGACATGGCTGCCCAACGGGATGCACGGCTTCGTCAGGACTCGTCCGGAACTCGCGGTGCCGGACATCCAGTTCCTCACCCGCGGCGCCGGACTCGATGCGCGGCCGTGGCTGCCGGGCGTCCGGCCGGCGTCTCCGGACCAGTACGGCATGCGCCCGGTGGTCCTCCACCCGGAGAGCACGGGCGAGGTCAGGCTGCGCTCTTCCGACCCGGCGGCGCCGATCCGCATCCTCCCCAATTTCCTGGCAAGCCGGGCGGACCTGGAAACGCTCCGCGCAGGTGTGAGGGCCGCCCGCGAGGTGTTCTCGCGGCCCGCGCTCGCCCGCTATCACAAGGGGGAGGTCGAACCGGGGCCGGACGTCAGAACCGACGCCGAGATCGACGCCTGGATCCGCAAGACCGCGATCTCCGCCCACCACCCGTCCTGCACCTGCCGGATGGGGATCGACGGGGACGCCGTCCTCGATCCGGAGCTGAGGGTCCGCGGCGCCGAGGGTCTCCGCGTGGTCGACGCCGCGGCGATGCCGGACCTGGTCTCCGGGAACATCAACGCCTGCGTCCTGATGATGGCGGAAAAGGCCTCCGACATGATCCGCGGCCACCCTCCCCTGCTCCGGGCGGAGGGGGCGTAGCGAACGCGCCTCAGAGCACGCGCACCGCGTAGCGGTGAACGAGGCGGCGCGCGAGGCGGCGGTCTTCGAGGGTCACGGTGACGCTCGCCGGCCCCGGCAGCGCGTCGGCGTTGGCATGGACGAAGACGACCGTCGCCCTGGGCACCTCTCCGTCGCTTGGCAAGGCGGCGATCTCTGACAGCGCGATTTCGGTCTCGTGCGCCCGGCCGGCGCCGTCGACCGCCCGCGTCCCAAGCACGACTTCGTCCAGATGGCCGGCGATCTCGGCGAACCTCCACACCTTGCGCGCGAGCGGCTTGGCGCAGACCTGCCGCGCCCGCGCGGGATCGTCGGCGAGCGCGCCGTCGACATGGTCCGACCCGATCCCGATCAGCGCGCCCGCGCTCGCCGCGACGAGAGCGGCCGCCCCGACGCCCAGGGTCTCGCCGCCGACGACCTCGATCGCGGCGTCGCCGGTCAGCCGTTCGACCGAGACCGGAAAACGCGTGTTGCCCGCGGCGACCGTCAGCCGGTCGAGCACGATGTCCGGCGTGAACACGCCCTCGGCGGTCTCGACATGGGGACGGTAGACGAAACCCGCGCACACGTGGCGCTTCCTCCCTCGCTTCGATAGCATCGCCGGATGGCGAACCGACCCCACTACAGCGCCGAAGAGCTCGAAAGGCAATACGACGTCACCATCGGCGTCGACGACGTGGACGCGATCCAGGACGGCTACCGCGAGGCATCGGACGCGGTCGCCGCCTCCGGGCGCGGCCTTCTCGATCTCGCATACGGGCCGGACCCGCTGCAGCGGCTCGACCTGTTTCCGGCGCCCGGCGGCGGGAAGGCCCCGGTCATGGTCTATATCCACGGCGGCTACTGGAAGGGCGGCGAGAAGGCGGGCCGCCGCTTTCCCGCCCCAGTCTACAACGATGCCGGGATCGCCTGGGCGCCGGTCAATTACCGCCTGTCGCCGGGCTGCACGATGGACGGGATCGTCGCCGACATCCGCTCGGCGCTGGCCTGGATCCACCGCAACGCCGCCGGGCACGGGATCGATCGGGACCGGATCTACGTCGCGGGACATTCGGCCGGCGGGCATCTGACCGGCATGGCGCTCGCGCCCGGCTGGCACGCGGAATACGGCGTGCCGGAGGACATCGTGAAGGGCGCCTGCGCGACCAGCGGGGTGTTCGATCTGGAGCCGCTTCGACTGACGAGCCACCAGGACAATCTCGCGCTCGACGACACCATGACAGCGCGCAACTCGCCGGTCCGCCACCCGCCAGCGGCACCGGTCCCCGCGGTCGTCGCCTGGGGGACCCGGGAGTCGGACGAATTCCGGCGCCAGTCCGAGGACTACGCGGCGGCGCTCGAGGAGGCGGGCTGTGCGGTCTCGCTCATCGCCGCGGACGGGCACGACCACTTTTCGCTGATGGGCGACATGGTGCGCCGGGACACCCCGCTCGGCGGCGCGATGCTGGACCTCGTGCGGCCGGCGGAATAAGGGCGCGGGACGGAATCATGCCGTACAGGGACCTCCGGGATTACATCGACGCGCTGGAGAAGCGCGGCCTGTTGCATGTCGTCGACGAGCCGGTCTGCAAGGACACCGAGCTGGTGCCGCTGGTGCGGCTCCAGTTCCGGGGACTGCCCGAAGCCGGCCGAAAGGCGTTCTGGTTCCGCAACGTGACCGACTCTCGCGGCCGCGGCTATCCCGGCTCGGTGGTGCTCGGTTCGCTCGGCAGCTCGCGCGAAATCTACGGCGCGGCGCTCGGTGTCGACGCGGACGAGATCGGCGCCCACTGGGCGAAGGTCGAGGGCAACCACCTTGCCCCGGTCGAGGTCGCGGCCGATGCCGCGCCGGTCAAGGAGGTCGTCATCGGGGGGGCCGATCTCGGCGACGGAGTCGACCTCTTTCCGCATCTGATCTCGACCCCGGGCTTCGATCCGGCGCCGTTCATCACGGCGGGCGTCTGGGTGACGCGCGACCCCGAGACGGGATCCTACAATCTCGGCATCTATCGCGGGATGATAAAGGCGCCCGACCGGGTGGGATGCGCGACCGACGTCTCGACCCAGCATCTCGCGATCCAGTGGGAGAAGGCGCGCCGCCTCGGCCGCCACCTCGAAGTGGCGGTGTTCATCGGGGGACCGCCGACGCTGCTCTTCGCCGCCGCCAGCAAGGTGCCATACGGGGTCGACGAGTACGGCATCGCGGGCGCGCTGAACGGCGCGCCCATAGAAACGGTCGCCGCCGAGACCGTCGATTGCCGGGTGCCGGCGGCGGCCGAGATCGTCATCGAGGGGCGCATCCGCACCGATTTTCTCGAGCCCGAGGCGCCGTTCGGCGAGGCATCGGGCTACCTCGGCCCGCGCAAGATGGAAAAGGTGCTGGAGGTGAGCGCCATCACCCACCGCGCCGCGCCGGTCTACCAGGGCATCATCAGCGAGTTCCCGCCGAGCGAGAGCACCGTCATCCGCAAGGCGGCGTTCGACGCGATCTACCTCAACCACCTCAGGGCCGCCTGCAACATCCCCTCGGTCACCAAGGTCGCCTGCCACGAGATGGCGAGCTGCAACATGATGTTCGTCATCCAGCTCGACCGGCCGGAGCTCGGCCAGCCCTGGCAGGCTCTGCGCGCGGCGGCGGCGTTCGATCCCTCGCTCGGCAAGATCTTCATCGCGGTCGATTCCGACGTCGACCCCGATTCGATGGACGCGGTGCTGTGGGCGCTCTCCTACTCGATGCAGCCGCATCGCGATACCGAGGTCATCCGCGGGAAGGTGCCCCGGCTGGACCCGTCGATCACGCCTTCCGAAGACGAACGCCAGTTCGCCTATCCGGACGGCGCGGGCGCATCGTCGATCCTGATCAACGCCTGCCGCGAGCATCCGTATCTGCCGGTGTCGCTGCCGCGCCGCGATTTCATGGAGGCCGCGATCGAACGCTGGCGGGCGCTGTCGCTGCCGGAGCTCGACCTTCGGGCGCCGTGGCATGGCTACCCCCTCGACGGCTGGACGGCGGAGAACGAGGAAGAGGCCGATCTCGCCGTGACCGGGCGCTATTTCGAGACCGGGGAGAAGCTCGCGGGACGCCGCCGTGAACAGAAAGATCGGTGAGTGTCCAATTATCCACCCGTTCTCCACCGACTTATCCAAAAACATAGATAAATCAACTGTTTATCACCCGAATAATCCCCAGAAAAAGTTCAGGAAAACGATTTTTCGATTGTAACCCGGAGCGGCCGGGAGCTACCGTATTGGTGTGGAAACGGGCCTTCGGGTCCGAGGGCCACAAGAGCCCGGAAGGGCTGAGGCGGAAGGGTCGAGCGGGAAGAGGGCCTTCGGGTCCGCGGAACGGGAAGCCGGGAAGCCCCGGAACGGAAGGGTTCAGGAGGCGTCAGGAGCGTTCCTCGGAGCGCGTTGCAGGACCCCGCGTCCAGGCACCTGGCGTCTCCACCCTTTTTGGGCTCCCGAAACCCCGACATCCGAAACGGCGCGGCGGTCTTGCCCGGGCATCCGGGCAGGGAAAAGGCCCGCCGCGTCCCCGCGCCGGGCCTTCCCGTCAGGACATTTCGAACCCGCGTCCTTGCACTTGGCAGGCGTCTGTATGGCAGCGGCCAAGCCGTGTGTCAACGATATATGGGTGTTGGATCGCGCCGATACACAATATCTAGAGCCGGTCCGTTTCAGATTGAACCGCACCGTTGTCAAAACCGAGCCCTCCCCGTCATGCCCGGACTTGTTCCGGGCATCCACGTCTTGCGGCATCGCGGTGCGAACCGGGGACAAGCGAGCCGGCGGCCCCACGTGGATGCCCGGAACAAGTCCCATAAGCGCTAACTTGTTATGGATTGAAGTGGGTGGCGCGTTGAGGTCTGCGGCGTCTGGGCGGTTCGGCGAGGGCTTTTGCGATGTCGTTCCACTCGTCGATCGTGCGGGCGAGGCCGAACTCCGGCTCGACGGCCCGGCGGATCTGGTTGAGGACGAAGCGGAACTCGCGCCACGGGCTATGGGGTCTGCGGCGGCGCCAGGTCGTATCCCCAGGGGGAAACGGCGCGGGCGTGGTCGACCAGCTTGTCGGCGAGCAGCGCCACCAGGAGTTTCCCGTAGAGCCAGGCGCGGGCGCTGTCGTCGTCGCGCTTGGGCAGGTGGCCCAGGCGGGCCAGCGACTTGAGGCGTTTGAAGACCAGCTCGACCTGCCAGCGCAGGCGGTACCATTCGAGAACCTCGCGGGCGCTGAAGGACTCTTCGCGAAACGTGGTGAAGACGATGACATAATCGGCGAAGGCCAGCGTCGCGGGGCGGACCTTGCTGCCCTGCCGCCTCGCCTCGCGGCGCGCCCTCTTGCGCGCCCGTGCGGCGGCCTGCGTCGATTTGCGGACCGCGCAGACGCGGCCGTGCACCGCATCCTCCCCGGCGGTGGCGACCGGCCACCACCCGACCGCCCCGGCGCGGGTCAGCCCGGACACCGCCGCAAGCAGATCGAACGGCGCCCCCTCGGGGGTCCGCAGCGGCAACGCCCCGGTGTTCACCCGCACCGCGATGCGCCCGCCCGCCGCCGACGCGTGGCGGAGCCCCGCCGCCGTCGCGTAGCCCCGGTCGGCCAGGATATGGTCGCCCGCGCAGACCGGAAACCGCGCCAGAACTTCCGCGCTGCCTGCGCCGCGCGTCGGTGTCACCTCGAAGAAATCGCAGCTCAGAGAGGACAGGCACAGGCTGTAATGCACCCGCCACACCGAACCCGTCCGCCCGGGCTCGCGCACCGTGGTGGCGTCGAACGCGCGCACCCGCAAGCCCGGCGCCGCCGCCCGCGCCAGGCCGCGTTCGCGGAACAGCGCCACGCACAGACCGTGCAGCCAGCTCGAGGACTTGCGGAGCCGCTTCAGAAGCGCAACGTCCGACAACTCCGCCAGACCCGCCTTGCGCGCCCGCAGCGCCGTCTTGCGCAGCGAGTGACCGCAGCCCAGATGCAGCAGAAGAACCCGCAGCGCCGCCTCCGCAGACTTGTCCTTGCGCAGACCCTTCAGCGCACCGGTCGAACGCCCCAGCTCTTCCCAGCCGGCCGGCAGAAAAGACCGCAGAACCGCCCAGTCCTCGTCCATCCCACGCCTCCGAGCCCAAACACCCGGAAACCCTAGACAAAATGACCGCCACAAACAAGTTAGCGCTTATGGGAACAAGTCCGGGCATGACGATGTGGGGGCGTGGGGCAGGGCCCTCTGGACATTACGCCGCAGCAGAGGAGTGCGGCGAACCAGCTGCGAAACCCGCTATGATCTCCGTGAGTGCGGTGGAGAAGGGCTTATTCGTGGCGGCGAACAAACGCGTACTGGTCACAGGGGCGAGCGGCGGCATCGGGAGCGCGATCGCCGAGGCTTTCGCCGCGGCAGGCGAGACGGTCGTCGCCACGGGCCGCAACGGCGACAGGCTCGCGGAACTCGCCGAGCGCTGCCGCGACGCTCCGGGAACGGTGGAGACGATCCGGGGCGACCTCACGGACGGGCACTTCGCGGCCGCGCTGGCCGATGGAGCCGCGCCGGTCGACGTGCTGGTCAACAGCGTCGGCTGGGTGCGCCACGTCCCGTTCCTCGAAAGCGATCCCGCCGACTGGGAGAAATCCTGGCGCCTCAACGTCCATTCCGTGCTCGTGCTGACCCGGCTGGTCGCCCGCGACATGGCGCGGCGCAAGGCCGGCCAGATCGTCAATATCGGCTCCGTCCTGGGCGACCGCGTCTACCGCTACACGCTGTTCTACGCCGCGACCAAGCACGCGCTTCGGGGTATCTCGCGGGGGCTGCGCCTGGAGCTCGCCGAACACGGCATCAAGGTCACCGAGATCGCGCCGGGGCTGGTCGAAACGGGTCTGCTGGACGGGGTCGATCACCCGGAGGTGCTGGAAGCCTACGCCGCCCGCAAGTATCCGCCCCTGAAGGCGACCGATATCGCCGAGGCGGCGGTCGCGGCGACTCGCGCCGCCCCCAACGCCTGCCCCGAACTCGTCGTCGTCAACCCGATGGGCCAGACGACATAGGGACGCGACCCCCACCCCGTCATTTCTCCGCTCCGTCGCGCCGCGCGCGCCTTCGGTCGATATGACGAGGAACGTGCCATTGCCACGGCGGCGCGTTTCCGGCAAAACCCGGGCAGGGCGTCGGCATCCCGCCGGGAGCGCGGAGGAGGAAACGAGAGCACATGGCTGAAAAGCTCGGCATCGGGGATGCGTTCCCCGACCTGCAACTCGACCTGGTCGGCGGGGGGAGTCTCGGCCTGCCGGACGGGCTCGAGGCGAAGTACAAGGTCGTCCTGTTCTACCGGGGCCATTGGTGACCGTTCTGCCGCCGGCAGTTGGTCGGCTTCGAGAAGGAAAGAGAGACGCTTGAGGGAATGGGCGTGCGCCTGGTCGCGGCCAGCGTCGATCCGCAGGAGAAGGCCCAGGAGGTCGCGGACGAGGTCGGCTTCCCCGTCGGCTTCGGGGTGACCCGGGAGGACGCCGACAAGCTGGGGTCGTGGTGGGAGGACCGCCGTTCGATCGTCCAGCCGTCCGAGTTCCTGCTGGACGCGGACAACAAGGTGGTGCTGTCGTCCTACAGCGACGGGCCGCTCGGCCGGGTCGAGGCGGAGGACGTGGTCAAGCTCGTCAACTTCTACGAGTCCCGCAAGTAGCGGCCGGCGCGGCGCGCATGGACAACCCCGAGATCGGGCGGACGGTCGATGCCGGCGGCATCGCGACCAACCTGCACGACCGGGGCGACGGCCCGCCGGTGCTGTTCCTGCACGGCTCGGGCCCGGGGGTCACCGCCTGGGCCAACTGGCGGACGGTCATCCCCCGGCTGGAGGACCGTTTCCGCGTCATCGCGCCGGATATCGTCGGCTTCGGCTATACCGACCGGCCGGCGGGCGCGGCCTACGCGATGCCGTACTGGCGCGATCACGCGGCCGCGGTGCTCGACGCGCTCGGGATCGAGTCCTGCGGCATCGTCGGCAACTCCCTCGGCGGCGGGCTCGCGCTGGCGCTGGCGGCCGCCCATCCGGACCGGGTCGACAGGCTGGTGCTGATGGGCTCGTCGGGATACCCGTTCGAGATCACGCCGGGGCTGGACGCCGTGTGGGGCTACGAGCCTTCGCCGGACCGGATGCGGGAGTTGATCGGCCTGTTCGCCTATGACGGGTCGATCGTGACCGACGACCTCGTCCGGCTGCGCTACGAGGCCAGCATCCGGCCGGGCTACCAGGAGTCCTACGCTTCGATGTTCCCCGCCCCGCGCCAGCGCCATGTCGAGGCGATGTCGCAGAGCGCCGACACGCTCCGCGCGCTTGAGCACGAGACCCTGATCGTCCACGGCCGTGACGACCGGATCGTCCCGCTCGACTCCAGCATCGCGCTCCACCGCCTGATCCCGCGCTCGCAGCTCCACGTGTTCGGCCAATGCGGCCACTGGACCCAGATCGAGCAGAACGACCGCTTCTGCCGCCTGATCGCGGACTTCTTCGCGGAGTAGCCGCGGGGTCCCTCGATACGGCCCTTCGGGCCTACTCGGGATGAGGGAGTCTTGTTGGTTGCCTCCATCCCACCCTCACCCTGAGTAGCGGCGAAGCCGCGTATCGAAGGGCGGGACCCGTCGCCCTACCCGCCCCTGATCTCGTCGAGCACCGGCAGGATGTGCCGGCGGAAGGCCTCCGGGTTCTCGCTCATCGGGAAGTGGCCGAGGCCGGGCATGATCTCGACGCGCGCGCCGGGGATCGCATCGGCGGTGCGGATCGTGTCGTCGGGCGTGCAGGAATAGTCGTACTCCCCGGTCAGCAGATAGAGCGGGCAGCGCACGGTGTCGATCAGGTGGGTCCGGTCGCGGTAGTCCGAATCCTCGCGGTAGAAGTGGAGGTCGCCGCGGAACACGCCGGGGCCGCTCTGCAGGTAGGCCCAGAGGGTCTCCCAGCGGTGGATTTCCGGCGCCTGGGGCGCGACGAGGCCTGAGATCATCGCGGCGCAGATCTCGCCGCCATGCACGTCCGGGCGGTGGAGCCATTGGGCGTCGTACCACGGCATCTGGTGGTCGGCCGCCTCGACCCCGATCAGGGCGCGGAACCGTCCGGCATGGTAGGCGGCGATGTTGAGCACGATCCGCCCGCCGATCGAGCAGCCCATCAACACCGGCCGGTCGAGTTCCAGCGCGTCGGCGACGGCCAGGATCGCGTCGGTATAGGCGTCGGTGGTGAGCCGGTATTCCTCGTCCTGGTAACCGGGCGGCGGGAAGGACTTGCCGTGCCAAGGCATGTCGAAGGCGATCACCCGGTAGTGTTCGGTCACCGCGTCGTCGAGCATCAGATGGCGGTACTGCCGGCTGTCGGCGCCGGCGGTATGGAGGCAGAGGAGCGGGATCCCCTGCCCCGCCTCCTCGAAGAACAGGCGGCACGGGCGGCCACCGAGCTCGATCGTGGCGTAGCGGCCCGCGATGGGTTCGTATTCAACCGGCATCGGCGCCTCCGAGACCCGCGCGGCGCGGCGCTTCGAGCACCTCCTTGACGTAGCGGAGGTTCGCCATGAGAGGTTGCAGGTCGCCCTCGATCCGGGCCGCGCCGAACCGGGTCATCGCCAGCAGGTCGTGATAGCCCGGCTCGGGCACCGCCTGCCAGAAGCGCCGCCAGGCATCCGCGCCCGCGCGAACCGCGAACCGCCAGGAGCGCATCGGCGGAGGCGAAACCGCGATATCGGCGATGGCGCCCGCGCGCACCGTCGCCAGCACGGGCACATCGCCGGCGCCGATCAGGAACGTGGTCGACAGGTGCCTGCCGCGCCTGACCAGCGGAATGTCCCCGTTGACCAGGGCGGGCAGCCGCTGGAGCACGGCCGCGACCTCTTCGTCGGTCATTTCTCTTCCGATCGCAGTGTCGGACGTCCCTCGATACGGCGCTTCGTGCCTGTTTGGCATGAGGGGATTTCTCGATGCCCCACTCTACCCTCACCCCGAGAAGCCGCGAAGCGGCGTATCGAAGGGGCCGGTCTCAGCGCCCGGGCGGCGCGGTGCGGATGACGTAATAGGTCGCGCCGCAGATGACGGCGGCGCCGAGCCAGATCCACGCCTCGGGCGCCTCGCCGAACAGGAAATAGCCGGCGACCGCAGCGAAGGGCAGTTGCAGGTAATAGGCGGGCATGGCGATCGCGGTCGGTGCCATCGAGAGCGACCGCGTGATGCCCTGCTGGGCGATGGCGGCGAACGCGCCGGTCGCGGCGAGCCATGGCACGTCCGCCCAGGACGGCGTTTCCCAGATGACGATCGTCGGGACCAGCGCGTAGAGGCTCATCAGCCCGTACATATAGAAGACGATCGCGTTGGGGTTCTCGCTGCCGGCGAGATACCGAGTCGCCGTGTTGACCGCGCCGAAGGCAAGCGCGACGAAGAGCATGATCAGCGCCGACCATGACGCGGTCTCGAAACCGGGCCTGATGACGATCAGCGCGCCGCCGAACCCGATCAGGATCGCGACCCATCGTCCGAACCCCACCCGCTCCCCGAGGAACACCGCCGCAAGCAGGACGGTGAACAGGACCGATACGAAGAGGAGCGCGGTGATGTCGGCGGCGGGTGTGAACCGTGCCGCGTAGAACAGGGCCGACATGCCGATGAAGGCGGCGAGCCCCCGTACCAGGTGAATCGTGAGGTTGGCGGTCCTGAGCCCGCCCGACCCCTTTGCCACCAGCCAGGGCAGGAGACAGATCACCGCGCCGCCGGTCTGGAAGAAGGTGATTTCGACCGAGGGCAGGTGGCTCACCCGCCGCCCCGCGACGATCATCATCGCGAAGAAGAACGCGGCGAGCGTCATCCACGCGACGCCGCGCGGCGGGTTCTGAGAACGCTCGGACATCGGTCTTCAGGCGAAAACGCCGAGCACACGCGCCCTTCGATACGCCGCTTCGCGGCTACTCAGGGTGAGGGTCAACGACACTTTCCTCATCCCGAGCAGGCGCGGAAGCGCCGTATCGAGGGACGCCACGCCGCCACAGAAGCCACGACGGTTTCAACCGAACCGGCTATCCCGACTGGAGCGTATTGCTCAGCCGGCCGATGCCCTCGACCTCGATCTCGATCCTGTCGCCCGGCTTCATGAACAGCTTGGGATCGCGGCCGAAGCCGACTCCGGCGGGCGAGCCGGTGGTGAACAAATCGCCGGGCTCGAAGCGGTACCATTGGGAGAAATAGGAGAGGATTTCGGCCACGCCGTAGATCAGGTCGTCGGTCTTCGTCGACTGCACGATTTCGCCGTTGAGCGTGGTGGTGAGCTGCAAATCGTGCGGGTCGGCGATCTCGTCGGCGGTGACCATCACCGGGCCGCAGGGCGTGAAGCCGGGAAGCTGCTTGCCCATGATGTTGCGCTCCCAAGCCTGGATGATGCCGAACTTGGCCTCGGCGGCGAACACCTCGCCCACCCAGTCGCGCGCCGAGACGTCGTTGCAGATCGTGTACCCGCCGATGAACGACATCGCGTCCTCCACCGACACGTTATGGCACCGCCGCCCGACGACGAAGGTGAACTCGCCCTCGAAGTCGATCATGTCGGGGCATTGCGGCGGCACCGGGATCGGCTTGCCGGAGCCGTTGAGCGAGGCCGCCGCCTTGACGAAGGCGGTCGGGTAGGGCGGAGGCGGCGTATCCGACATTTCCTCAAGATGGCGGCGATAGTTGAGGCCTTCCGACAGGATCAGGTTCGGATTGGGGATCGGGGGCAGGAGCGGCGCATCGGCGAAGGGTCTGAGAACGCTCCGCTCGCGCAGGCGGTCGCGCCCGGCATCCGTCATCGCGCCCACCGCGTCGACGGTCCGCCGCACGGCGTCCAGCCCGTCCTCGCCGGCGGCCAGGATGCCGCGCACGCTGCCGGGCACCAGGCGGGACCGCGCTACCGTATCGGCGGCGAGCGCGAGGTCGAGCGCCGTGTCTTCGTCGATCAGCACGGCAGGGTGGCCAGGACCGCCGGTATCCAGCGTCAGCAATTTCATTCCCGTTCTCCCGATGCGGCTTTGCGCGGGGTTCGCGCGGGCGGCATTCTACAGCCGCCGATGGGGCACGGGCCATCGCGGGGACGCAGGCGGGTAAGGAAGCAGGGACACAAGGCATGAAATTCGGCGTCGGCCAGCCGGTCCCGCGCAGCGAGGATCCAAGGTTCCTGACCGGGCGGGGCCGCTATGTCGACGACCTCGTGCTGCCCCGCATGGCGCACGGGGCGGTGCTGCGCTCGCCTTACGCCCACGCCCGGATCGCGGCGATCGACGCCGGGGCGGCGCGCGCCGCGCCGGGCGTGCTGGCCGTGTTGACGGGCGAGGACTACCGGGCGGACGGTCTCGGCTCGATACCGTGCTACTCGATCGACGACGCGATCATGACCGCGCCCGCGCGACGGACGGCGACGCCGGCTCTCGCGCTCGACGCCGCGCGGCATGTCGGGGCCCCGGTGGCTTTCGTCGTCGCGGAGACCCGCGACCGGGCGCTCGACGCCGCCGAGCTGGTGTCGGTCGAGTACGAGGAACTGGCAGCCGCGATCGACGCGGCGGCGGCCTGGCCGGAGATCCCGGACAACCGGTGCTTCGCCGTCGAGATGGGCGACCGCGACGCCACGGAGGCGGCCTTCGCGTCGGCGCATCGTGTCGCCGCGCTCGCCCTCTACAACAACCGGATCGCGGCCGTGCCGATGGAGCCGCGCGGGGCGGTGGGCGAGTACAACGCCGCCGACGACCGCTACCGGCTTCATCTGAGCTGTCAGAACCCCCACCGGGTCCGCCAGTTTCTCGCCCAGGGCGTGTTCGGAATACCCGAAAGCCGCCTCTCGGTCGTCGCGCGGGACGTGGGCGGCGGATTCGGGATGAAGGGCGGGGTGTTCCCGGAAGACGCGCTGGTCCTCTGGGCCGCGCGGCGGCTCGACCGGCCGGTCAAGTGGATCGCCGAACGGAGCGAGAGCCTCGCCTCCGACACCCATGCGCGGGACCAGCGGGCGATCGCCGAGATGGCGCTCGACGAGGAGGGCCGCATCCTCGGGCTCAGGGTCGAAGCCGACTACAACCTCGGCGCCCATCTCGCGGCGGGGGCGGGGATCTCGCCGGTCCACTCGACGACGCTCTATTCGGGCGTCTATGCGATCCCGGCGATCCGGGCGACCGCGCGGGCGGCCTATACCAACACCGCGTGGACCTCGCCCTATCGCGGCGCGGGAAGGCCCGAGGCGACCTATCTCCTCGAACGGCTGATCGAGAAGGCGGCGCGGGAGACCGGAATCGACGCGATCGAATTGCGGCGGCGGAACCTGATCGCGCCGGCCGCGATGCCTTACCGGACGGCGCTCGGGCTCGAATACGATTCGGGCGAGTTCGAGGGGGCGATGGACGACGCGCTGGAGCTGGCGGACTGGGACGGGTTCGCCGGGCGCCGGGCCGAAACCGAGGAACGGGGCCTGCTGCGCGGCCGCGGCATCGCCTGCTTCGTGGAATCGGCCGCGATGTCGAACGAGCGGATGGAGATCCGCTTCGATGCGAGCGGGTCGGTCACCGTCATCGCCGGCACGTTCAGCCACGGCCAGGGACACGAGACCGTCTACGCCCAGATGGTGTCCGACTGGCTGGGAGTCGATTTCGCCAGCATCCGGCTGGTCCAGGGGGATACCGAGGCGGTATCGATCGGGCGCGGGACCTTCGGGTCGCGGTCGATGACTGTCGGCGGCTCGGCGCTCAGGATCGCGACCGACAAGGTCGTCGAACGGGGCGGGGAGATCGCCGCCCATCTGCTGGAAGCGGCGAAGGACGATATCGAGTTCGACTCCGGCAGCTTTACGGTCGCGGGCACCGACCGGTCGATGAGCATCGTGGAGGTGGCCAGGGCGGCCTACGCCCCGTTCGGCTTTCCGGCGGAGTTCGGGCTCGGGCTGGACGGCGTCGGCGACTACGCGGCGGGCCCGGGGAACTTTCCCAATGGCTGCCAGATCGCCGAGGTCGAGGTCGATCCGGAGACCGGCGCGGTCGATCTGGTCCGGTTCTCCGCGGTCGACGACGTGGGCAGGGCGCTCAACCCGCTGTTGCTGGCCGGGCAGATCCACGGCGGCATCGCCCAGGGCGCGGGACAGGCGCTGATGGAGGACGTGGTCTATGACCGCGGCACGGGGCAGCTGCTGACCGGCTCGCTGATGGATTACGCCCTGCCGCGCGCCGGCGACCTGCCCTCGTTCGCGCTCGGGACGCACGACGTGCCGACCTCCTCCAACCCGCTCGGCGTGAAGGGGGCCGGCGAGTCGGGCACCGTCGGCGCCGCGCCGGCGGTGATCCACGCCATCCTCGACGCTCTCGCCCCGCTGGGCGTCGGCGATATCGCAATGCCGGCGACGCCCGAAAGGGTCTGGCGGGCGATCCGGGGTCTTGCCAACGCGTGACGCCCGAACGATATGGAGACGAACGACGGAGGATCGAAGCCGATGCCCATGAACCGATTGATCGCCGCCCTCGCGCTCGCCCCGCTGGCGCTGGGATGGCTCCCGGCCCGCGCCGACAGCCCGACGGTGGTCGAGCTGTTCACCTCGCAGGGCTGCTTCTCCTGCCCACCCGCCGAGCGCTTCCTCGGCGAGCTCGCCGGCCGCGACGGGATTCTCGCGCTCGAATTCCACGTCGATTACTGGGACAGCCTGGTTTACGGATCGGCGGGCCAGTGGAAGGACCCCTTTTCGAGTCCTGCCTTCACCGCGCGCCAAAGGCAGTACAACGTCACGATCCGCAAGCGCGGCGGGGTGTACACGCCGCAGATGGTGGTTGACGGCAATTTCGAGGTCGTGGGCAGCCGCGAAGGCGCGGTGGAGAGCACGATCGAGGATGCGCGGGCCCGCTCCGGCAGGCGCGTGAAGGTGGCCGCGATCGCGAGCGGGGGCGGCCTGAACGTGTCGCTCAAGGACGGCCCGGAGCGCCCGGGCGGGGTCTGGCTGGTGTCCTTCATCCGCCAGGCGGCCACCCGCGTGCTGCGCGGCGAGAACCACGGCAAGGTCCTGGTCAGCCACAACATCGTCACCGGCATGCGCCGGATCGGCGACTGGAAGGGCAAGGACACGACCATCGACGTCGCATCGGTGCGGAACGACAGGGAGACCGGCTGCGCCATCCTCGTCCAGGCGGGCAAGGCGGGGCCGATCCTCGGCGCGGCGCCGTGCCGGGCGGCGGCATCGTGAGCGGAGCTTACGCCGACGCCGACGGCGTCCGCCTCTACTGCGAGGAGACCGGGACCGGCTACCCGATCGTGTTCGTGCACGAGTTCGCGGGCGACACGGCGAGCTGGGAGCCGCAGGTCCGCTATTTCAGCCGGCGCTACCGCTGCATCGCCTACAACGCGCGCGGCTACCCGCCGTCGGACGTGCCGGAAGACCCCTCGGCCTACGGACAGGCGAAGGCGGCGGACGACGTGGCCGCGGTGCTCGACCGTTTCGGGATCGAGCGCGCCCATGTCGTCGGGCTCTCGATGGGGGGCTTCGCGACCGTCCATTTCGGGTTGCGCCACGCCGCCCGCGCCCGGTCGCTCGTGGTCGCCGGCTGCGGCTACGGCGCCCCGCCCGACACGCACGCCGAATTCTCCGCCAGCGCGCGGGCCAACGCCGGCCGGATCGAGGAGATCGGGATGCAGGCCTTCGCCCCGGATTACAGCGAGGCCGAGGCGCGGCTGACGCTCAAGCGCAAGGACCCGCGCGGCTTCGAGGACTATCTCACCCGGTTCGCGGCCCACTCCGAACTGGGCTCCGCCATGCACATGCGCCACGTGCAGGGCGGCCGCCCTTCGCTCTGGGACTTCGCCGGGCCGCTCGCGGAGCTGCCGATGCCGGTGCTGGCGGTCTCGGGCGACACCGACGGGGATTGCCTGGAGACCGGTATCTTCCTCAAGCGGACGGTCCCCGATTGCAGCCTCTGGATCGCGCCCGATACCGGGCACGCCGTCAATCTGGAAGAACCGGACGCCTTCAACCGCGAACTCGCGACCTTCTTCGCGGCGGCCGAGGGGCGGAGCGCAGGCTAAAGACTCTGCAGCACATTCGAAAGATGAAGCAAATGACGCAAACCGTTCGAATGTCTATGGCATTCTACTTGACTTTTGCCGTCATCACATTGCTTCATCACGCGACCGCTGTAGCACGATACAACTCCAATGATTTTGCGCTAAAGACTCCGCTCAATGAGGCTCAAGCTCTTGCTCTTAACGGAAATTCTGTTGCCCAATGGATGATGGGCGTCAGATACCAGATTGGCGCCGGTGTCGAACAGAGCCATGAACGAGCGCTCTATTGGTACCGCAAGTCTGCCGAACAAGGGTTTTTCCCCGCCCAGAGATTCTTATCATGGTCATATGGTCGAGGCGAAAATGGATTGCCCAAAGATCATAGCAAATCAATGACATGGGGCCTTAGGGCAGCGAAACAGGGTGATTCGGTATCCCAGTTAATTGTTGCAATAGGTTATTCCAACGGATTGGGAGTGCCAATCAACACGCGCGAAGCCGTAAAGTGGCTCCGCAAAGCGGCTATGCAAGGACTAGCGAACGCTCAACATCAGCTCGCAATCAAGCATATTGCGGGAGAAGGAACACCGGAGGATTATGTTACCGGGTATGTGTGGATGAACCTTGCCGCCGCCCAAGGCATCAAACATGCAAAGGAGAGCCGTGACGCCCTGCGTGACAAGATACTAACCAAAGAGCAACTTGCAGACGCCCATCGACTCTCTCGGCAGCTCCAACGACAGATCGAGCGTCAAATTGATGGCGACTAAGGGCGGCAATTGTGCCCGGGTGACGATATTCGTTAACCACGACGAAATTAGCCAGATTGTTTCAATGGAGCCATCTGCTTAAAAGTCGCTGTATAGAAACGAAGAAGGTAATCCTATCTAAATCAACCCTTTGCATTCTCGAGGAAAGCAGCTCGAAGCGGCGTTTGGACAGACTTCGGGGCGTTTTGGATGTACTCGAATGCCTTTGCCCAAGCAACGCAGTCTAGTGTCTTCAGATATTGTACAGCGGCATCGACCGAGAATTGTCGGTGTGTCCTCTCTTCGAAGTTGCTAGGAAGATCTGTCCACACAACTCCGTCCAAACCTCGGCGCCGGCACCATTCTTCGATTAGCGATATCGAGGCCTGGTCAAAGCCATTCGTATCCCCCGAAACGGAATATCTGCCTACGCGTTTCTGGTTTGTTTCTTCTCGCAGCCGCAGATCTTCCACTGCCTGATCAAGCGTCGGACGTAAACTTATCGACCAGCATACCTGCGTTGGAGCTCCGTTCTTCGGGTCGATAACCAGAGTCAAGGCTCCACTTCGCTTTTTTGAAATGCGAGAGAATTCGATTCGAAGTACCGGTCCTTCATCTTGCCAAGGTCCATGCCAAGCGTCGAATTCCTCATCCTCGTCCCAGAGAAGAGATCCCCAACCAAGAACCGCAGTGCGCCACGTCATCCGTACTTCTTTGGGCGCGAGTTATCCATATTGGAACGCCACTCTTGCCACAGCACGGTGTGAATTCGCATAAGATTCCCTTACAGATACCCTAGGAAATAGGCGGCGGCGGGCAGGCAGATCGCCATCAGGACGCACCACCAGACAATCGCTGTCCCGAGCGGGATCGGCCGGCCGAGTTTCTCGCCGGGGCGGGCGAGGTGCATTCTGACCGCCTGCCTGATCCGCCAGGTGTCGGTCACGGGTGCCCTCCCTGGCCGCGCGCGCGGATCATTGGACCCGCTTCGCCCTCGCGCGGCCGGCATCGGTCGCCGGATCGAGAAAGATGTCGTCGACGCCGAGCCGCTTCTGGATCAGCCCGCAATCGTGGGAGTAGCCGATGGCAGTCTCCAGATTGTGGCGGTTGGCGTCCCCGAGCCCGTACTGCCACGGGTCCTCGCCGCCGAAGAACGCGATCTCCTCGTCGCGATAGGAATTGTACCAGACGAGCGGCACGATTCGCGGGTTGCGCAGCCGCGCATACGAGGCCGCCTTGGACGCCTCGAACGCGCCGATCAGGTTTTGCGGGAGCCAAGGATGGGCGTCGACCAGCTCCTTCCGGATCGCGGTCACGTGCATGATCGGGAAGATCCCGGTGCGCCTGAAATACTCGCGCTCGATGTCGGCGTAGTTCTCGAACAGGCGGCCGACCCGGGGGTCGCCGTCGACGATGGGATCGATCACGTCGGCGTGCAGGCAGGCGTCGATCTCGCCCTCGGCCAGCATGTCCTCGACCCGCCTGCCGGACGGCGCGCGGTCGAGCGTCAGACCGGGCCCGGGCGTGAATTCGACGTCCTCGATCAGCTCGGAGACCCACCGCACTTCGGTGTGCGGCACGCCGTATTCGTGCTCCAGCATGCCGCGCAGCCAGAGGATCGCGGTGGTCTGGAAGGTCTTCACCCCGATCCGCTTGCCGATCAGGTCCTTCGGCTCGCTTATGCCCGCGTTCGTGTTGACGAAGACGAAGCCGTGGCGGAACCGCCGGTGGAGAAAGACCGGGATCGCCTCCAGCGGATAGTCCTGGTCCCTGGCGACCAGATAAGACGAGAGCGACAGCTCGCAGACGTCGAAATCGCGGTTCCGCAGCATCCGCCAGTGGCGGGTCGACGAATCCATGTCGGTCAGCACGTTGAGCGCCACCCCGTCGGGCGCGACCGTCCCCTCCTTGAGGGCGCGGATGCTCTCGTAGTCTCCGGTGGCCAGCGTCAGGTTGAGTTCGTTCGCCAATAGTCCCTCCCCGTTGCGCCGCCATCATAGGAGATCGGTCCGATGGACCCCATAGGGGCGAATTCCTAAACTCCGGCCATGCCGGAGCCCACCCGCGAACAGATCCTCGAAGCCGCCCGGGCCCTGATCCCGGTGCTGCGGGAGCGCGCGCCGGAAGCCGAGCGCATCCGCCGCGTCCCGGACGCGACGATCGGGGACCTGCGCGAGGCCGGGCTGTGGGACATTCTGAAACCCGAGCGTTACGGCGGGGTGGAGACCGATTACGGCGCGATGATCGACGTGACGATCGAGCTCGGCCGCGGCTGCGCCGCCACCTCCTGGGTCTATATCAACATCGTCGCGCATAACTGGATGCTGCCCTACTGGCCGGACCGGGCGGCCGAAGACATCTGGGGCGAGGACGCCGACGCGCTGATCGGCTCCACCCTGGTCTTCCCGGCCGGCAAGTTCGCGCCGGTGGACGGGGGCTACCTGCTGTCGGGGCGCTGGCCCTATGCGAGCGGGGTCGATTCGAGCGACTGGATGATGCTGGGCGCGATCGGACAGGCGCCCACCGATGAGGCGCCCGGCCCGCGCATCGTGCTGGTCCGCGCCTCCGACCTCAAGGTCATCGACACCTGGCACGTCTCGGGCCTGGTCGGGACCGGCAGCAAGGACGTCGCGTGCTCGGATGTCTTCGTCCCCGAGCACATGGTGCTCGACATGGCGCCGGCGCGGGAGGGCTACCCGCCGGAGACCGAGGGGATGAGCGATGCTTACCAGCTGCCGCTGCTCCCCATCATCCCCCATCTGGTGGCGGCGCCGATGATTGGAGCGGCGCAGGCGGCCTATGACGACTACACGGCCTATCTGAGGGACCAGGTCTCGACCTACAACCGCTCGCGCGTCGCGGAGCACGTGACGGTGCAGCTCAAGGTCGCCGAGGCCGCGCAGATGCTCGACATCGCGCAGCTCCTGGTCCGCCAGGACTGGATGGAGGCCCAGAGCCTCATCGCCCGCCGAGAGCGGTTGCCGCTGATCGACCGGGCCCGCTGGCGGCGCAACGGTGCCTGGGCGGCGCGGTGCTGCGTCAAGGCGGTCGACCTGATCCACGGCGTCTGCGGAGCCAGGGCCAACTATCTGGACAACGCCCTCCAGCGCCAGCACCGCGACGTGCACGCCGCCAAGCACCAGATCCACCTCTCCTGGGAGATCAACGGCGCCGAGTTCGGCCGCATCGCCGCCGGCCTGAAGCCGAACAACGCGCTGCTTTAGGGGCGGGTCTGTTTCGGTTCGAGGCGCTTCCCGCCGGGGTTCTCCTCCGCATCGCGGGCGATGCACCCCTCAGGCTTGACGGCGCCGGTCCGGCTGACGACTCTGGCGGTTCGGGCACAAAACGAATACGCGGCGGCCACGCGCGGCCGCGGGGAGTGACTGCGATGCGTGCGGTGTGCTTGCGCGAACACGGCGGAATCGACGCGCTCAGGCTGGAAACCGACTTTCCGGACCCGGAGGTCGGCGAGGGCCAGGTGGCGATCCGCGTCGGCGCGACGTCGCTCAACTATCACGACGTCTTCACCTGCGACGGCATGCCGGGGATCAAGGTGCCGATGCCGATGATCATCGGGCTCGACATCGCGGGCGAGATCGTCGAGATCGGCCCGGGCGTCGAAGGCTGGAGCGTAGGCGACGACGTGCTGGTCAACCCGCTCGACCCGATCGCGCCGGAGAAGGGGCTGATGGGGGAGATGGTGCTCGGCGGCACGGCCGAGTATTGCCTGGTCGACGCGACCCGGCTGATCCCGATCCCGGACGGCGTGACCCACGCCCAGGCCGCCTCGCTGCCGGTCGCCTACGGCACCGCGCACCGCATGCTGTTCACCCAGGGCGGGCTCAAGGAAGGCGAGCGCATCCTGATCCTCGGCGCGAGCGGCGGGGTGGGATCGTGCTGCGTGCTGCTGGCCAAGCTGGTCGGCGCGGAAGTGGTGGCCTGCGGGTCCACGCCGCAAAAGCTCGAAGCGCTGAAATCCTGGGGCGCCGATCACGTGATCGACTACACCGAGGCCCAGTTCGAGCGCGAGATCTGGAAGCTCTACGAGAAGCCGCACCGGCGGCGTTTCACCGGCGGCGTCGACATGGTGGTCAACTTCACCGGCGGCGATACCTGGGTGCCGAGCATGAAGGCGCTCAAGCGGGGCGGCCGGCTGATGACCTGCGGCGCGACGGCGGGATACGACCCCAACACCGACCTCCGATACATCTGGACCTTCGAGCTCAAGGTGCTGGGCTCGAACAGCTGGGCGCCGGAAGACCTGACCCGGCTGATGGAGCTGATCCAGCAGGGCAAGCTCGACCCGGTGATCGACTGCGTGCTGCCGCTTGAGGAGACAAGGGAAGGCGTCCGCCGGCTGCGCGACCGCGAAGTGATCGGAAAGATCGTCATCGAGCCATGACGCGGCCGGGCAATCTGGGCTGCGTGTTCGCGGCCCATGCCGGGAGCGACAGCCCGGCGATCGTCGACCTCTACGATCCCGACCGGCCGCGGATCCTCAGCCACCGCGAGCTCGACCGCGCCTGCGGCGCGATGGCGGCGGGGCTGGCCGGGCGCGGGCTGGGGCGCGGCGACCGGGTGGCGATCTGCGCTCTCAACCGCCTCGAATACCTGGTCGCCCTGTTCGGCGCGATGCGGGCGGGCTGCGTGCCGGTGATGGTCAACATCAAGCTGCCGGCCGGGACGATCCGTTTCATCGTCGAGGATTCGGGCGCGCGGATCGTGTTCGCCGACGGCGATTTCGCCTTCGATCCACCCGACAGCGCGGCGCTCGTCTCCTTCGATGGAGAAGGCTGGGCGGAATTCACCACGCCGGAACCGGTCCCGGCCTTCGTTCCCGAACCCGGCGACATCGCCGAGCAGCCCTACACCTCGGGCTCGACCGGCCGGCCCAAGGGGGTGCTGCTCGACCACGCCGGCCAGTGCTGGATGATCGACAGGCTGGTCGAGACGCGCGATCTCCGGCCCGACGACGCGAGCGTGATCTCGGCCCCGCTCTATCACAAGAACGCCCTGCTGGCGGTTAAGTCGGCGCTCGCCGCGGGCGGGTCCATCGTGCTGTTCGCCCGGTTCGACGCAAGGCGCTACATCCGGGCGATCGAGGACTACCGGCTCTCCATGCTGACCGGGGTGCCGACCATGTACGCGCTCATCCTGCAGGAGGACGCTCTGCTCGCCGAGACCGATCTGACATCGGTCCGCGCCTGCTCGATGGGTTCGGCCCCGGCCTCGGACAATCTGCTGGATTCGCTCGCCGAGACGTTCCCGAACGCCGCGCTCAACCTCAACTACGGCATCACCGAGGGCGGACCGATCATGTTCTCATGGAAGCACCCGGACGGGCTGGACCGGCCGCGGATGACGGTGGGCTATCCGATCCAGGGGGTGGAGCTTCGCCTCGCCGGCGGACCGGACCCCGACCAGGGCACGCTGCATGTCAGGAGCCCGGGGGTGATGACGGGCTACCACAAACTGCCGGACGACACCGAACGCGTGCTCACCGACGGCTGGCTCGATACCGGCGACGTGCTGCGGCGCGACGCGGAGGGCTGGTACTACTTCGTGGGCCGGGTCGACGACATGTTCGTCACGGCGGGGGAGAACATCTATCCCGGCGCGGTCGAAGCGATGCTGGAACGCCACCCGGACATCATGCAGGCCGTCGTCGTCCCGGCGCCCAACGCGCTCAAGGCCCATGTCCCGGTCGCGTTCGTCGTGGCGCGGCCCGGCGGCGGCATCGACGAGGACGGGGTCAAGAGCTACGCGCTCGCCAACGGCCCGGCCTACGCCCACCCGCGCCGCGTGTTCTTCATGGACGCCCTGCCGCTGTCCGGCACCAACAAGATCGACCGCCGGCTCCTCCAGGGCCAGGCCGCCGAGGCCGCGCGGGAGAGCGGGACCGCGGGGTGAAGCCGGAGTTCCCATCTCGTCATGGTGGGCGAAGGTCGTGGCGCCGCGACCCTGGCCCGGACTTTTACGCTTGACGCCGCCCTGCCGACGCACGATGTTTGGGCTGTCGGGTGCCCTTGATGGGCTCGATATGGTTCGCCCAGCCTGACATCATCCGCCCTCCGTCCGGAGGGCTTCTTATATTCGGGCGTCCCAGGCATCCGTGGCCGCCGCGACGAGCGGCGATGCCTCGGGCCATACCTTGAGCCCATCGAGTGCCGCCCCGTCCGGCCTCCGATAGAAGCTCCTCAGAAGCCTTTCGAAATACGGGTAGCCGAAATCCTCGTGTTTGAAGGCGCGATAGACGCTGTAGGCCAGCAGGTCAGCGAGCTGGACGCCGTTCGAGAGCTCGCTCCGCGTGAAGAACGGATATTCGACGATCGCCGGAAAGACCATGTTCCGGTTGCCGGCCCGCTGGAACCAAGCGTGCTTCATCGCGACCGCACTGTTGAGTTGCTTGCCCGTGTCGTCCATCACGATCAGCGCCCGGTGTTTCGGGTGAAATTGCCTCATATAGTGCTGTATGCGCTCCAGCAGAAACTCATATGCCATCTTGTGAAGCGTTTCGTGCGTGACGTGGTCGTGAAGAAACCGCTTGTCGATCACGCTCGCCAAGACGACCATGTTGCGCTCTGCCACCTGCCCGAAATAGGCGTCGGTAAGGCGCGTCAGGTCGTCGGGATGTAGTTGGTGCAGAAATCGGCTCCGCTTCATCCGTTCGGCCGGAACCCGCACCCAGTTCGATTTGACCTCGCAATCGGCCAGCTCGAAACGGCCCTTGCCGTCGCGATGCAGATAGTCGGCAAGTTCGAGTTTCAGACCGGAAATCGCGGTTTCGAAACGCCGCCACTGGCCTTCCCACATCCCGACGGCGAGAAGGACATAGAGATGATCCTTCGGCTTCGCCACCGTGCCAGTGGAGGGATCGCGGGAACCCGACTCGTCGAAATAGAAGAAATACATGGACGTGAACCTCCGCCGCCGTTCGGACTGACTCACCCCATCAGCGCGCGGATGTACTCCGGCAGGCCGAAGGCGGCGACGTGGGCCTGCGGGTTGTAGTAGCGGGTCTCGATATCCGCCGCGCGGAACCGGCGTTCGATCTCCTCCACCGGCGTCGCCCTGGGTCCGGCGCTCCTGCTGCCCCAGCCGAGCGTCATGTAGCCCGCGCCGTAGGTCGGCACCTGGGTGAGGTAAAGCCACGCATCGGCGAAGAGCGGCCTCATCCGCGCGTAGGTGTTCCGGGACTCGTCTTCCTGCATGAAGGTCACGCCGGATTGGGTGACGAGGATCCCGGACTCGCTCAGCCGGTCGCGGCAATCGGCGTAGAACGGCTGCTCGAACAGCGCGACCGAAGGGCCGACGGGGTCGGTCGAATCGACGATGATGACGTCGAAGACCTCGCGCGAAGACTTCATCCAGGCGGCGCCGTCCTCGAAGATCACCTCGGCGCGCGGATCCTCGAACGCGTCGCCGCAGATCGAGGGCAGATAGCGCCGCGACAGCTCGACCACGGCGGGGTCGAGCTCGACCATCGCGGCGCGCTCGACATCGTGCTTCAGCACCTCTTCCAGCGCGCCGCCGTCCCCGCCGCCGACGATCGCCACCCGCCTCGCATCGCCGTGGGCGAGGATCGGCACGTGGACCAGCATTTCGTGATAGGCGAATTCGTCGCCCTCGGTGGTCTGGACGATTCCGTCGAGCGCGAGAACCCGGCCGAAACAGGGGTTCTCGAAGATCGTCAGATCCTGATACGCGGTCTTCTCCCGGTGGAGAATCTTCGAAATCTTCAGGCGCTGCTGGTAGTCCTTGTAGAGCGTTTCGGTGAACCACCCGCCGCTCATCCGACGACGCCCCGCTTCAGTACCTCGACCGACTCCCGGCGCGGCCGGAACCGGCGCCGCAGGACGGGGATGGCGTTTTCGGGCTCGCACCGGCCGCACATGAAGACGTCGAACGCGGCAAAGCCGATCTCCGGCCAGGTATGGATGCTGATATGGGATTCGGCGAGCACCGCGACCCCGGACACGCCGCCGTTCTCCTGGAACGAATGCACGTGGATATGGAGCAGCGTCGCCTTGCAGGCCTCGGCCGCCTCGCGCAGCGCGCTCTCGACGGTGGCGACATCGTCGAGATGCGCGGCGTCCCAGAAATCGACCAGCACGTGGGTGCCTGCGTGAACCGCGCCGTCGGTTCGGACGAGGTAGTCGCGGGCGGGCGGGCTGGGCGCGGTATCGATCGCCATGGATGGGGTCTCCGGAGGGCCGCGGCCCGGCTCAGTGCCAGAGCCGTTGCTCGTCGAACCCTTCGAGCAGGGCCGCGCCCCCGACCGCCGTCCGTTTGAGCGACGCGGCGCGCGGCAGAACGCACTCGGCGTAGAAACGGGCGGTCTCGACCTTCGAGCGATAGAACGCCTCGTCGCCGTCCGAACCTTCCGCCTTCTCTTCGGCGATCCCGGCCGAGCGCGCGAGGAGATAGCCGCCGGCGACGGTGCCGAGCAAGGCGAGATAGGGGGTCGCGGCGGCGGCGGAGGTCTCGGCCGGGCGGGCGGCGAGCAGCCAGTCGGTCGCTTCCCTGAGAGCCGCCACGCCTTCCGCCAGCGCCTCGCGGATCGGCGCCGTCGCGTCTCCGCCGGCGCTTGCCGCGACGCCGTCCATCTCGGCGATGAGGTCGCCGACGGCGGCGCCACGGTCGCCGAGGATCTTGCGGCGGACCAGGTCGAGCGCCTGGATGCCGTTGGTTCCCTCGTAGATCGGGGTGATGCGCGAATCCCGGTAGTGCTGCGCCGCGCCGGTCTCCTCGATGAAGCCGGCCCCGCCATGGACCTGGACGGCCTCGGACGTGACCGCGACGCCGGTATCGCTGCACCACGCCTTGACCACCGGAACCAGCAGGTCGACGCGTGCCTGGCGGCGCGCCCGGGTCTCGGGGTCCTCGTGGCGGCCGGCGACGTCGAGCTCGGCGGCGACGACGTAGGACAGCGCCCGCATCGCCTCGATCTCGGCCTTCATGGTCATCAGCATGCGCCGCACGTCGGGATGCCTGACGATCGCCACCGGCCCGGCGGCGGGATCGGCGATCGAGCGTCCCTGGACCCGCCCGCCGGCGTAGTCGCGCGCCTGCTGGAAGGCGCGTTCCGCCATGGCCAAACCCTCGCGCCCGACCCCGAGCCGGGCGTTGTTCATCATGGTGAACATGTACTCCATGCCGCGGTTCTCCTCGCCGACGAGGTAGCCGATCGCGCCCTCGTCGTCGCCATAGGACATCACCGCGGTGGGGCTGGCGTGGATTCCGAGCTTGTGCTCCAGCGCGGCGCAGCGGAGATCGTTGCGCGGGCCGAGCGAGCCGTCCGGGTTGACCAGGTATTTGGGGACGATGAAGAGCGAGATGCCGCGCGTCCCTTCCGGCGCGCCCTCGACCCTGGCCAGCACCGTGTGGACGATGTTCTCGGCCATGTCGTGCTCGCCCCAGGTGATGAAGATCTTCTGGCCGGTGATGCGGTAGGCCTCGCCGTCGCGCACCGCGCGAGTCCTCAGCGCGCCGACATCGGAACCGGCATGGGGCTCGGTCAGGTTCATCGTCCCCGCCCATTCGCCGCTCACCAGCCTGGGCAGCCAGGTGTCCTTCTGCTCGGGCGAACCGTGGATGGAGAGCGCCCAGATCGCGCTCTGGGTCAGCATCGGGCACAGGCTGAAGGCGAGATTGGCGGAGTCCCAGATCTCCCCGATCGCGGTCGCGACCAGCCACGGCATGCCCTGCCCGCCGTATTCGGGTCGCGCGATCACGCCGTTCCAACCGCCCTCGGTGAATTGCCGGTAGGCCTCGGCGAATCCGTCGGGCGTTGTGACGACGCCGTTCTGGAGCTCGCAGCCCTGCAGGTCGCCCGTCCGGTTGAGCGGGGCCAGCACCTCGGCGCCGAACTTGCCGGCCTCGGTCAGCACCGCGCGCACCAGGTCTTCGGTCACCCAGTCGAGACCCGGCAATTCGGAGATCGTCTCGAGCCCGATCAGCTCTTCTATGACGAAGCTCATGTCGCGAACCGGAGCTGCGTAGTCGGTCATGGCGGAAGTCCTCGCGGGGGCTGTCAGGGGTCGGGCGGGGCCAGCACCTTGCCCGGGTTCATCAGGTTGTCGGGGTCGAGCGCCTGCTTGATCCGGCGCATCAGGTCGATGGCGACGCCCGGCTTGTAGCGGAGAAGGGCCTCGCGCTTGAGCTGGCCGATCCCGTGCTCGGCGCTGATGCTGCCGCCGTGGCGCGAAGCGGCATCGTGGACGATGGCGTTGAGCTGGCCTTCGCATTCGAGGAACGCCGCCGGGTCGGCGCCGACGGGCTGGTTCATGTTGTAGTGGAGGTTGCCGTCGCCGACATGGCCGAAGGCGCACACCCGGACGCCGTCGACCGCCGCTTCGGCTTCCGCCGCCGCTTCCGCCATGAAGGCCGGGATGCGCGATACCGGCACCGAGATGTCGTGCTTGATCGAGGCGCCGTCGAGTTTCTGGGCCTCCGGGATGGTCTCCCGGATCTTCCAGAAATCGGCGGCCTGGGCGCCGCTCCCGGCGATCACCGCGTCCCGCACCAGCCCGTCTTCCATGGCCTCGGCGAGGACGGACTCCATCAGGCCGCGCACGTCGTCCCGCGCGGCGCCGGACGACAGCTCGAACAGGACATAGCACGGGTGGCGGTCGTCGAACGGATCGCGGGTTCCGGAAATTTCCGCGAGCACGAGCTCGAACGGCAGGCGCAGGATCAGCTCGAACGCCGTCACCCGGTCGCCGGTCGCGGCGCGGGCGCGCGCGAGCAGCTGGACCGAGGCCGCCGGATCGTCGATCGCGACCAGCGCGGTCTCCAGCGCTTGCGGGCGCGGGAAGAGCTTCAGCACCGCGGCCGTGATGATGCCGAGCGTTCCTTCCGCGCCGATGAACAGATGCTTGAGATCGTAGCCCGTGTTGTCCTTCCGGAGCGCCGACAACCCGTCCCAGACCCGGCCGTCGGGCAGCACCACCTCCAGCCCCAGCGCGAGGTCGCGCGCGTTGCCGTAGCGCAGCACGCCGGTCCCACCGGCGTTGGTCGACAGATTACCGCCGATCCGCGCCGTCCCCTCGCCGCCGAGAGAGAGGGGGAACAGGCGGTCGGCCTCGGCCGCCGCCTTCTGGACGTCGGCCAGGATCACGCCGGCCTCGACCGTGATCGTGTAGTTGAGGGGATCGACCTCGCGCACCCGGTTGAGACGCGTGAGGCTCAGGACCAGCTCGCGCCCGCTGGCATCCGGCGTCGCCGCGCCGCAGAGGCCGGTATTGCCGCCCTGCGGGACGATCGGAATTTTCTCGGCCGCGCAGAGTGCCACGACGCGGGCGACTTCCTCGACGGTCGACGGGCGGACCACCGCGGGCGCGGCACCGCGGTAGCGCTCGCGTTCGTCCACGAGATAGGGCGCCATGTCCGCCGGCTCGGTCAGCAATCCATTCGCGCCGACGATGCCGGTCAGGCGCTCGCGGACCGTGTCCTGAAGTCTTGTCTCCATATCCAGCGTTTTAGTTGCGCCCCGGCGGATCGACAAGCGGCCGGGGCGCGGCGGCCCGGCGCAGACGGTCCATGATCGCGCGGCCCAGTCCGGTTTCGGGCACCGGCATCGCGACGATTCCGCTGCATTGGGACCGGTCCAGCTCGTGCAGAGCGGCGAACAGGTTTGCCGCCGCCTCGACCGGATCGCCGGCAGGGCTCAGATTGCGCTCGACCGCAGCGCCGGCAGGCGTGTCGGGGCCGAAGGACAGCAGCGCCTCGCCGGGTCCGGCGCCGCCCGCATCGATCCGGAGCGGCAGGTCGGGCGCGTAGTGACTCGCGAGCTGGCCCGGCGAGCGCGGCGCCTCGGCCGCGGCGGGCTTCTCCAACGGTCCGATAACGGCCTCGATCTCTTCCGCCGGCAGGCCACCGGGACGCAGCAGCGCGGGCTTCTCCCCGCCGAGGTCCAGCACCGTCGATTCGATACCGACGGCGCACGGCCCGTCATCGAGGACGAAATCGACCGCGTCGCCAAGGGCATCGAGGACATGCCCCGCGCGGGTGGGGCTGACCGTGCCGGCCGGGTTGGCGCTCGGCGCCGCGATCGGGCGGGCGGTCCGGTCCAGAAGCATCCGGGCCGACGCCCCGCGCGGCGCCCGCACGGCGAGGGTCGACAACCCGGCGCCGGCCAGAATCGAAACCGGACACTCCGGGAGCCGGGGCAGGACGAGAGACAGCGGACCCGGCCAGAACCGTTCCGCGAGGGTTTGCGCGACTACGTTCCATTCGACCAGAAGCCGCGCGGCGGCGATGCCCGGGACATGGACGATCAGCGGGTTGAATTCGGGGCGGTTCTTGGCCTCGAACACGCGGGCGACGGCGCGGTCGTCGGTCGCATCGGCTCCGAGTCCGTAAACGGTTTCGGTGGGGAAAGCCACGAGCCCGCCGCCCCGCAGGATCGTCGCCGCCTCGGCGATCGCCGCCGGGCCGGACGCTTGCCTAATCGCGCCCACGGGCGATGAACTCCGGGTTGCCGAACCCCGCCTTGCCGTAGCCGAGGGGCGCGCCTTCGACCGTTCTCACGCTGCCGCCCGCGGCCAGCAGGACGGCATGGCCGGCGGCGGTGTCCCACTCGTTGGTCTCGCCGTAGCGGGGATAGATGTCGCCCTCGCCGGCGGCGACCAGGCAGAACTTGAGCGAGCTTCCGACGGTCCTGTGCGCCGCGACATCCATGCTGGCCAGCAACCCGTCGAGCCTGCCCCGGTCGCCGTGCCTGCGGCTCGACAGGACCACCGGGCCCTCGGACGGCACCGTCCTCGCCGCGATCGCCTGCCGGGCGCCGCCCCGCCTCGACCGCCATGCGGCGCCGGACGCGAGCCCGGCATAGGTATCGCCGAGCGCCGGCGCGTGGACGACTCCCAGCACCGGCTTTCCGTCCTCGACCAGGGCGATATTGACGGTGAACTCGTCGGTCTCGCCGATGAACTCCCTGGTTCCGTCCAGCGGATCGACCAGCCAGAACCGCTCGCCGCCCTCGCCGGGCGCGGTGCCAGCGGCGACCGCCTCCTCGGCGACGATCGGGATTTCGGGGTCGATCGCCCGTAGCGCCGTGACGATCAGGGCCTCCGCCTCGCGGTCGGCGACGGTCACGGGCGAGGAGTCCGCCTTGCGCTCGACGGCGATGTCGGTTCGGTAGCGGCCGAGGATCGCCCGCCCCGCCTCTTCCGCGATGGCGACGATGCGATCGAGCAGGGCGGAGTCGGGCTTCAACGCGCCCCGGGCCAGGCGGCGGCGGTTCCGACCCCGGGCCAGGCAGCCGGAGCGCGGGCGGCTTCGGCGGCCTCCGCCGGCGGCAGCGCGGGATCCCAGTCATTGCCGACGAAGCGGCAATCGGTCACTCCGTCGGATGCGTCGGAGGCGAGCCACAGGATCGGCGCCACCATGACACCCGGCTGTACCAGGGCGTCGCGGTCGAACGGGGCGTTGGCCGGGATGAACCCGGTATTGGTCGGACCGCCCGGGACCAGCACGTTGGCCGTCACCCCGGTTCCCTCGAGATCCTTGGCCCAGGTCGAGGTCGCGGCCTCAAGCGCCGCCTTGGACTGCCCGTAGGGGGTGTAGGCCTTGCGGTGCATGGTATCCAGGCTGGTGGTGACGTTGACGATGCGGCCCCAGCCCTGCGCCACGAGATGCGGCGCGGCGAACTTGGCGATCATGAAGGGCGCCTTGAAGTTGACATCCATCATGCGCTGCCAGCGGTCGATATCGGCTTCCCAGAACGAGATCGGTTCGTTCATGTAGGTCTCGCGGATGGTCTGCATGCCGACGCCGGCGTTGTTGACCGCCATGTGCAACCCGCCGAACGCGCTCCTTGCGCGCTCGACGAGGTCGGCGCAGGCCGAGGGGTCGGTAATGTCGGCGGCGAAGGTGTCGAGCCGGCCCGGACCGTTGCGTGCCCGGGCCGTCTCGGCCAGCGCCCGCAGCGGTTCCGCGCGGACATCGACGGCGAGCACGTCGGCCCCGTCGCCGATCAGGCCCAACGAGATGGCGCTTCCCATGCCGCCGCCGCCGCCGGTGACGATCGCGACCTTGCCGGCCAATGGCTCCGCCACGAATCCCTCCTTTTCGGACTGCCGGAATGCGCGCGGAACTTACTCGGGGCAACCGGACCGGACAACCGGAAGTCTGGACTTCGGGCCGGAGGTTCCCGATCATGCCCGTCCACCCGAGCGCCGGAGTCCGACATGGCGACCACGCTGCGCGACCGCTACGTCCCCGAGTCCGTCAACCCGATGCGCGAGGATGCGCCGGGAGCGGTAACGGCGATGCCCTCGCCCCACCGCCTGCACCACTTTCACATCTACTCGGATGAGAACTACGAGGAGATGATCGCGTTCTATACCCGCTTCTTCAATGGCGAGACCGTCGCCGTGCAGGACGGCGACGGACCCCCGATGACCTTTCTGTCCTTCGACGACCACGACCACCGGGTGGTGATCGTCAGGAGGCCGGGATGGGGCGCCAAGCCGGAGCGGGCGGTCGGCGTCTCCCATCTCGCGTTCTGCTACCAGAGCCTGGGCGAGCTGATCTACGTCTACAAGAAGATGAAGGAATGGGGCTACCCGCCATACCGGACGGTCAGCTACGGCAACTCGACCTCGTTCTACTACCGCGACCCCGACGGCAACGAGATCGAGGCCATGATGGACAATTTCTCCACGCTGGACAGCCAGACCTACAAGCGCCACTACCAGTTCAGCGACGAGTTCGGCGCGACGTCGGAAGGCAATTTCGATCCCGACAAGCTGGTCGCGCTCCACGAGGCGGGAGTCCCGGATTCGGTGCTGCTCGACCGCGAGGAAGTGCGGCGCCTGGTTCGCGAAGGCGCGCTTTAGCCCGGCCAGGCGGCGTCCGCGGCCTTCACCGCCATCCACGCCCCCATCGCGAACTCGGGCGCGATCGCGATCGCGTCTTCGGACAGGGTCTCGACCGGGACCCCGGCGGTCTCGACGAATCGCCGCGTCGCCGCGATGTCGGCGCTCTCGAGCACAACGGCGGCGATGAAGGGGAGGCTGGGCGGGCGGGCTCCGGGGACGATGCGCGCGAGTCCGGCGGGATCGACGAAATCCAGCCGGCCGCGGTCGAGAGCTATGCCGGCACCTTCGTGGCCGAGTCCGGTAAAGCGGGCGTAGCGCCCCGCGGCCTCGGCCGGATCGTCGGTGCAGATCACGACGCCGGAAAGCCCCGAGATCGCATTATCGCGGGGAATCATGGAGGGCTGCCAGACCACGTCCGGCGTCTCGTGGCGCAGGATCTGCATGCGGCCCTCCGCCATCGTCCCCGGTGCGACGCGGAGGACCGAGAAGCCGGCCTCCTCCTCGCCGCCGCTGTCGACCGGCATCGGCCGGCGCAAATTCGCCACGGGTTGAGGCTGGAACCCGGCGGCTTCCAGCCTTCTGGACTCGACCTCGACATCGTCGACCGAGAAGGCGATCAAATGGAGCCCTTCGTAGCGGGCGATCGCGGCGCGGTGGGCGCGCGAAAAAGGCGTATCGAGCCCATCGACGTCGGTCAGGATCTCCAGATACCCGCGGCCCAGCATCGCGCAGCGGTTGGCGGTCCCGGTCGGAACCCGGTTGCCCGCCTCATCCTCGTTCCGATGGACGGTAAACGGGGTCAACGGGAAACCGAGGCGGGCGAATGCCGCGGACGCCTCCTCCATGTCGGAGACGAACCAGCCTACGTGGTCGAGAAAGACCTCGCCCGGGGCGGGCGTCTGGCGGGACTCAGTCGTCCCAGACCTCGTCCCAGGTGCCCTGGGTGGCCGCCTTCGAGTACTCGGTCGCCCGGTTCTCGAAGAAATTGGTGTGCTCCATGCCGTTCAGCATTTCGTCCATCCAGGGCAGCGGATTGCGCTCGGTGCGGTAGATCGGTTGCAACCCGAGCTGGGAGAGGCGGCGGTCGGCGATGTACCGGATGTACTGCTTGACCTCCGCCCCGGTCAGCCCCTCGACGCCGCCGAGCTCGAAGGCGAGGTCGATGAAGGCGTCCTCGTGTTCGACCACGGTGTTGCAGATCGTGTAGAGCTCGCGCTGGAATCCGTCGTTCCAGATTTCCCGGTTCTCGTCGATGAAGGTGCGGAACAGGTGGATGATCGAATCCGTGTGGAGCGACTCGTCGCGCACCGACCATGAGACGATCTGGCCCATCCCCTTCATCTTGTTGACGCGCGGGAAGTTCATCAGGATCGCGAAGCTCGCGAACAGCTGAAGCCCCTCGGTGAATGCGCCGAACACGGCCAGCGTCTTGGCGATGTCCTCCTTGGTGTCGGTGCCGAACTGCTGCATGAAGTCGTACTTGTCCTTCATCTCCTTGTAGCGGAGGAAGGCCTGGTACTCGGTCTCCGGCATGCCGATCGTGTCGAGGAGGTGCGAATAGGCGGCGATGTGGACGGTCTCCATATTGGAGAACGCCGACAGCATCATCTGGACTTCGGTCGGCTCGAACACGCGGGCGTAGTGCCGCATGTAGCAGTTGTTCACCTCGATGTCGGACTGGGTGAAGAAACGGAAGATCTGGGTGAGCGTGTGGCGCTCTTCCGCGCTCAGCTTGTTGTGCCAGTCCTTGACGTCGTCGGCGAGCGGCACCTCTTCGGGCAGCCAGTGGATACGCTGCTGGGTGAGCCAGGCGTCATAGGCCCAAGGGTAGCGAAACGGCTTGTAAACCCCTCTGGAGTCGAGCAGCGACATCGGCGTTCCTACACGGCCCTACTGGCAGGCCAGGCACTCTTCGTAATCGTTGGCCGTACTCTCCGCGGCGGCCCCGTTGGCCGGCTGGAGCACCATCGGAGCTTCGACGGCGGCGACCGCAGTCGCGCCGTTGCCGACGACCGCGACATCGGCCTTGTTCGCCACCTTGTCGGCGCGCTGGATCGAGCGCGAGCGGCAATAGTAGAGCGACTTCACGCCCTTCTTCCAGGCGAGGAAATGAATGTCGTGCAGCGTCTTCTTGTGCACGTCGCCCGGCAGGAACACGTTGAGGGATTGCGACTGGCAGACAAACGGCGCGCGGTCCGCCGCGAAGTCGATCAACCAGCGCTGGTCGACCTCGAACGCGGTCTTGAAGATGTCCTTCTCGTCGTCGGTGAGGAAGTCGAGATGGGCGACCGAGCCCTCGTTGACGGTGATCGAGGTCCACACGTCGTCGGTGTCCTGCCCCTTCTCGGCCAGCAGAGCCTTCAGGTACTTGTTGCGCACGCTGAACGAGCCCGACAGGGTCTTGTGGGTGAAGGCGTTGGCGACGTTGGGCTCGATACCCGGCGACGAGCCGCCGCAGATGATCGAGATCGAGGCGGTCGGCGCGATGGCGAGCTTGTTGGAAAACCGCTCGTCGAACCCGTAATCGGCCGCGTCCGGGCACGGCCCGCGCTCGGCGGCGAGCGCCCGCGACGCCGCGTCGGCATGGCCCCTGACGTGGCGGAATATGTTGCGGTTCCAAGCCTTCGCCGCCGCCGATTCGATCGGCACGTTCTGGCTCTGCAGGAAGGAGTGGAAGCCCATCACGCCGAGGCCCACCGAACGCTCGCGCTGGGCAGCGTACTTGGCCCGCGCCATGCTGTCCGGAGCCTTTTCGATGAAGTCCTCGAGCACGTTGTCGAGGAAGCGCATCACATCCTCGATAAACAGCGGCTCGGCGCGCCATTCGGGATAGGTCTCGAGGTTGAGCGAGGACAGGCAGCAGACCGCGGTCCTCTCCTCGCCGTGATGGTCGGAACCCGTCGGCAGGGTGATCTCGCTGCACAGATTCGACATCCGGACCTGGAGCCCGGCGAGCTTGTGGTGCTCGGGCGCGGCGCGGTTGACGTGGTCGATGAAGATGAAATAGGGCTCGCCGGTCTCGACCCGGCTGGTCAGGAGCCGGATCCACAGCGAACGCGCCTTCAGACGGCGGACCACCGTCTTGTCCTTGGGGCTGATGAGCGCCCATTCCTCGTCGTTCTCGACCGCGCGCATGAAGGCGTCGGTAATCACCACGCCGTGATGCAGGTTGAGCGCCTTGCGGTTGGGATCGCCGCCGGTCGGACGGCGGATCTCGATGAACTCCTCGATCTCGGGATGGTCGATTCCGATATAGACCGCCGCCGAGCCGCGCCGGAGCGAGCCCTGGGAGATCGCGAGCGTGAGCGAATCCATCACCCGGATGAACGGAATGATGCCCGAGGTCTTGCCGTTGGCGCTGACCTTCTCGCCGATCGAGCGGAGATTGCCCCAGTAGCTCCCGATGCCGCCGCCGCGCGCGGCGAGCCAGACATTCTCGTTCCACAGATCGACGATGCCGTCGAGGCTGTCCGATGCCTCGTTGAGGAAGCAGGAGATCGGCAGGCCGCGACTGGTCCCGCCGTTGGACAGCACCGGGGTCGACGGCATGAACCAGAGCCTGGACATGTAGTCGTAGAGCCGCTGCGCATGCCCGGAATCGTCGCCGTAATAGGAACTGACGCGATAGAACAGATCCTGGTAGTTCTCGCCCGGCAGCAGGTAGCGGTCGTCGAGCACCGCCTTGCCGAACTCGGTCAGCAAGGCATCCCGGCCACGATCGATCTCGACCGTGACTTCGCGCTTGGACTGAAGCAAATCATGCTTCGAAGAAACCAGATCTAGCACCCGTCACCCCCCGCGTTTATCCGGTCTACCGCCGAATCCTCGGAAACGGCCCAGACAGCGAATCGGTTGCCGAAGCACCACGAACCTCCACCTTGCACAACAAATTGTAGTCTAGCAAGGAGAAACCTACCAAGGATGGTGGTGAGGCCCGGAGCAAATTCGTCCACTCCAATATAATGTTCCTGTTATATTCGACAATTGTATCACCTACGTTCGAGCGCTTAAACAGTTGTTCCGGGTCCGTTCGCGATTCGAATTGTGTGAATCACGGGGATAGCCACCAGATATGGTGCATCCCGACGAACGGCCCCGAGGTCAGTCCGAAGCCCTCCGGGCCAGCCGGTGGGGGCGCACGGGTACTTCGTCCACCTCGACCGAGAACGACGCGAGCGCATCCTCGATCGCCGCGGCCACCGCGGCCGCCGCGGGGACGGTGCCGCTCTCACCCACGCCCTTCACGCCGAGCGGATTGTGCCCGGTCGGCGAATCGAGGTGAAGGATCGCAATGGACGGCAGGTCGCACGCACCGGGGATCATGTAGTCCGCGAGCGTGGTGGTGAGCGGCTGCGCATCGCGATCGAACTCGATTCGCTCGAGGATCGCATTGCCGAGGCCGTGGGCGACGCCCCCCTGGACCTGGCCGTCGACGATCATCGGGTTGATCATTCGCCCGCTGTCATGGACGACGACATAGCGGACGATCGCCACGCGGCCGGTCTCGGGATCGGCCTCCACTTCCGCGACATGGCATCCGTTGGCATAGCTCAGCGCATCGAACGGCACCGCCGCGGTCGCCTCCAGCCCCGGCGCCGCGCCGGCGGGCAGGGAATAGCCCGGCGTGCCGTAAACCGAGTTGGCAAGCTCCGGAAACCCCACCGACAGATCGGCGACCCCGCGGACCTGGGCGCGCCCGTTCACGAGCTCGATGTCGTCCGGTGCCGCTTCCAGGCGGCCGGCCGCGAGCGCCCTGAGCTTGTCGGCGACCTCGCGCGCGGCCAGCAGCGCGGACGAGCCTGCATTGACCGCCTGTCTGCTGGCCGAGGCGCCGATTCCCATGGCGATCGCCCCGGTATCGCCCATGACGACCTCGATCGATCCAGGGTCGACGCCGAGTCCGTCGGCGCAGATCTGGGCCAGCATGGTGCGCGTGCCCTGCCCGATCGCGGTGGCGCCGGTGATCAGGCTCACCCGACCCGACGGCGCAACGCGCACCGTCACCGCCTCGAACGGGCCGCGCCCGGTTCCCTTGACGTAGTTCGCGAGCCCGATGCCGAGATAACGTCCTTCCGCGCGCGCCGCCGCCTGTCTGGCGCGGAACCGGTCCATGTCGGCGGCCTCCAGCGCGGCTTCCAGGCAGGCCGGGTAATCGCCGCTGTCGAGCACGATCCCGGTACCGCTGCGGGCCTTGAGCGCGCGGGCATAGGGCATTTCATCCGCGGCGACGAAATTCCGCCGGCGCACCTCTTCGCGCGGCAGGCCGAGCGTCGCGGCGATGCGGTCGACGATCCGCTCCATCGCGAATGTTCCCTGCGGGTGGCCGGCGCCGCGGACCGGCGTGGTCGGCACCTTGTTGGTGACCGCCACCCGCACGGTCAGCCGGTAGGCGGGCAGGCGGTAGGGTCCGGGAACCACGGTGGCGGCGTTGTAGGAGAGGTTGAGGCCGCGCGCGGTATAGGCGCCATGGTCGTGGACCATCGCCCCCCTCACCGCGAGCAGCCGGCCGTCCTCGTCGGTGGCCGCTTCCATCTCCCAGTACTGGTCGCGCTCCTGGGTGGTGGCGGTGAAGTGTTCGCGCCGGTCCTCGATCCACTTGACCGGCCGGGCGAGGCGCCGCGCGGCGTGCGCGATCACGATGTCCTCGGGATAGACCACGAGCTTCGGCCCGAAACCGCCTCCGAGATCGGCGGCGCGGACGACGATCCGGCGCTCGTCGAGCCCGAGTACCGCCACCAGGGCGCGGAGCGCGCCGTGCGGGGCCTGGCAGGACAGCCAAACTGTCAGGCGGTCGTCGAGCGGGTCGGGGATGGCGACGACGCCGCGGCACTCGATCGCCAGCCCGAGGCCCTTGTGCTGGCGAAGCGACACCGAGACCCGGTGTGCGGCGGCGGCGAAAGCGGCCTCCACGTCGCCGTAGCCGATGTCGTACTCCGCGAGGAGATTGTCGTCGAGATGACGGTGCGCGGTCGCGGCGTCCGACGCGAGCGCGTCGCGGCAATCCGCCACCGCCGGAAGCCCGCCGTAGTCGACCTCGACCAGGGCGGCGGCATCCTCGGCCGCGTAGCGGGATTCGGCGATGACCGCGGCGACGGGCTCGCCGACATGGCACACCTCGTCCTCGGCCAGGATCTGCCGGTCGAGGATATGGCGGTAGGCATCGCTCGGCAGCGCCGTGACCAGCCTATTCGCGGCAAGGTACGGGGCGAGGTCGCGATGGGTCAGCACGGACGCCACGCCCGGCGCCGCCCGCGCCGCCGCGGTGCCGATCCCGCCGATTTCGGCATGGGCGAGCGGGCTCCGCACGAAGGCCGCGTGCAGCATCCCGGGCAGGTGGATGTCGTCGACGAAGCGCCCGGCGCCGCGCAACAGCGCCGGATCTTCGAGCCGCTTGACCGGCTTGCCGATCAGCGAGCCGGTCAGCTGTTCCGCCCCCGCTCGGTTACCACGCGTTCGAACGCGGCGAGGGTTTCCTCGCTGACATGGTGCTCGATGCCCTCGGCATCGGCGCGGGCGACGTCCTCGCTGACGCCGATCGCCTGGAGGAACGCGACGACGATCTGATGACGCCGCCTGGATTCCTCGGCGATGCGGCGCCCCTCATCGGTCAGAAAGATCGCGCGATAGGGCTGGGTGGTAACCAGTCCGCTCTGCTGCAACCTGGCGACCATCTTGGTGACGCTGGCATGGGTCACGCCCAACCGGCGCGAGATATCGGCGGATCGCGCCTCGCCGGTAGAGTCGATGAGGTCGGCGATCAACTCGACATAATCCTCGGCGATCTCGGTCTGCCGCGCGAGCCGGGTCTGGCGATGATGGTCCGCCTGCTCGTCGGGCTCGACGAGCACCGGCGCCACGGTAGACGGCCTCCTGCGCGTTTCCTTGGCCACCCGGATCCCTCGCACCCCTTCGATCCGCCTCGCTCCGACTATGCCCAATGCAGGACGGCTTGACAATTCTTGGCCAACGCCAAATAAGTTAGCCAAGGTTAAATATTTCAGCGTTGGGCAAGATTGATGTCGCTGCGGCGTGGATGTCCGGGAGGAGCCGGGCGGGCCGGTTGGGCCGGCGCCGTGCTTTGTCTCGCCGTCATCGCGGCGAGCGCGGCGACCGCCCACGTGGCGAGCCGCGAGCAGTGGCATCCGCTGGCCGCGGCCTATCTGGACGCGGTGTTCGCGAGCCGTCTCGACCCGGTGGATTGGGAGGGGATCGCCCGCCGCTACGAGAGCGCCGACCCGATTTACCGCCATGTCGGCAAGGCCTCCGCTCTTGCCGTGCTGGCGCGGCTGCCGTCATTTGCCGGCAACGACCCGGGAACGGGGATCCGCCGGGCGATCGCGGAGCGCGACCCGGAGCGGCTGCGGACGGCGGCGGCCCGCGCCAACGCCGTCGCGTTGCGCGCCCGGCTGGAGAAGGCGCGCGACCTGCTCGACCGGCCGCGCGCCGCGCTTGTCGAGCTCGCCGCCGCCCGCGGCATCTTTCGCGGTTTCGAGGTCGGGCTGCTGGCGCGCGACCCGGCCGCCCACAGGAAGCTCGGCCTCGCCTGGCTTTCGCTCAGCACCGTGCTCGCGCGGAAGGGCGGGCGGGAGGATGCGGAACGCCTGATCGGGATGCTGGATGCCGAAGTCAGGGAGCGGTTCGAATTGGGGACGCCCCCCCTCCCCCTCAAGACCCGGCTTCCACCGGGAGGCGTGCTGCGAGAACAGACCCCCCTGCCCCGTCCGGTGCTCAACTTCGAGCGGCGCGGAGTCGACGAGAAGCGGCTCTTCCTCGTCGCCTATGGCGACATGCTGTTCGATTCGCCGGAAATCATGGGGGAGCCCGCCCGCGCGCTGGGGTTCGCCTGTTCGTCCTGCCACAACCGGGGGGACCTAAACCGGGCGCTCTTCGTGCCGGGGCTCAGCCGCCGCGCGGGCGGCATCGATATCGATAACGGATTCTTCAACGCGCGAGGCAATGACGGGCGGCTGGACCCGCTCGACACCCCGAGCCTGCGGGGCGTCCGCTTCACCGCGCCATACGGCCGGGACGGCAGGATGGCGAGCCTGCGCGAATTCACCCGCAACGTGATCGTGGGAGAGCTCGGCGGGCCGGAACCGACCCTGCTGATGCTTGACGCGCTGGTCGCCTACATGACCGAGTTTGACTTCCTGCCGGCGCCGCTGCTGGCGCGCGACGGCACGCTCAACGACCGCGCCAGCGCGGCCGCGAGGCGGGGACAAGCGATCTTCAACCGTCCCTTCGCCGGGATGGCCGGCCGGTCCTGCGCCTCCTGCCACATCCCGGACGGAAACTTCGTCGACGGACGGCGCCACGACATCGGTTCGGTCGCGCCGACCTCGCCCCATGCCCGGGACGGCGCGCTCGACACCCCGACGCTGCTCGGGATCGTCCATACCGCGCCCTATTTCCATGACGGCTCGCTGCCGACCCTGGCCGCCGTCGTCGACTGGTTCGAACGCCGCTATCGCCTCGGCCTGGATGCGGGCGCGCGGGCCGACCTCACCGCATATCTCGAAGCGGTGGGCACGGGCGAAGAGCCCTATGAGGCGTTCGACCGCAGGAACACCCGGTTCAAGCTCGGCTTCGACGAGGCCTCGACCTTCCTGTCGACGCTGGAGACCCTGATCCCCGCGCGGGACCGGCGCCACGCCCTGGTTCTCCTGCGGACGGTCGGCCGCGACCTGCGCGCCGATGCGGCGGGCATGGCGAACACCGGCGCGCTCGCCCGCGTGGTCGATCTCGCCGGGAAGATCGACGCGATCTCGGACGCGATCTCGACGGAGGATTGGACGAGGGCGGAGCGGCTTTGGGCGCGATACAAGGAGGCGGAGACGCGGCATGCGGCCGAGATGTACTGAACGCCTCGGCAAGGCGCTCGCGGCCGCGCTGGTCGCGCTCGCCATCGGGCCGGCGGCGGCCGGAGACAAACCTCTGGTGCTCGCCCTGGTGCCGCAGGAGAACCCGGAGAAGCTGCTGGGCGACATTCGCGCGATCGGCAGCTATCTGGAGACCGCGATGGGCCGCCGCGTCGAGGCCCGGTTGACCGCCGACCACGCCGCGGCGGTCGAGAGCCTGGCGGCGGAGGCCGCCGACATCGCCTTCATGGGCGCCCTGCCCTATGTCATGGCGCGCGAGCGCATCGGGGCGGCGGCGCTGCTCTCGGAAGTCTACCGGGGCAAGGCGAGCTATCGCGGCGCGGTCTTCGTGCGGCGCGACAGCGGGATCGCGACCCTGGAACAGCTGAGAGGCAAGTCCATCGCGTTCGCCGATCCGATCTCCGAGTCCGGGTTCCTCTACCCGCTGGACCTCTTCGTGCAGGCCGGGCTGATGGCGCCGCAAGGCGATCCCAAGGCGTTCTTCGGCCAGGTCTATTTCGCCGGCGGCTATCAGCAGGCGATCCAGGCGGTGGCGAACGGGCTGGTGGACGCGGCGGGGGTGAGCATCTACGCGACGCTGCTCCTGGACGTCGGCCGGCGGGGCGCGGTTACGGCGATCGCGAGGACGCCGCCGATCCCGTCCCACGTCGTGGTCGCCCGGCGCGGGCTGGAGCCGGAGCTGCGCGCGGCCTTCGTGGAGGCGATGCTGGCGCTCAACGCGCCGGCGAAGCGCCATTTGCTGAAGCATGTCTATGGGCCCGACGGCTATGTCATGCCCGACCGCGCGGCGTATGACGGCGTCGCGGCGATAGCGCGGAAATACGGGTTGATCAGGTGAAACGGGAAGCGGTTCGAATATCGGATCTCAGGGTCCGCTACGCTCCGGGCGAAAATCCCGCGCTCTCGATCGACTCGCTCTCGGTCTCGGCCGGCGAACGGGTCGCTGTGATCGGGCCGAGCGGGTCGGGCAAGACCACATTGCTCCGCGCGGTTCACGGCCTGATCGCGCCCGGCGAAGGCACCGTGACGGTCGACGGCGTCCCGACGGCCTCGAAGACCGCGCGCAGCCGCGCCTTCCGGCGGCGCCATGCCGCCGTCTTCCAGGAATTCCAGCTGGTCGAGCGCGCCTCGGTGCTCCGCAACGTGCTCTGCGGGCGGCTGGGCCGCGCGCCGGTGCTGTGGAGCGTGTTGGGACGGTTCGCGGCGGACGACCGGGAAGCGGCGCTCGCCGCCATCGAGGCGACGGGGCTGCTGGAGTTCTCGCATCGGCGTGTCGATACCCTTTCGGGCGGTCAGCGCCAGCGCGTCGCGGTCGCCCGCGCGCTGGCCCAGGCGCCGGATCTGATTACCGCGGACGAGCCGGTCAGCAACCTCGACCCGGTGATCGCCGACGATATCCTGCGCGCGGTCATGGGATCCGCCCAGGAGAGGGAAATCGCGGTCCTCGCCGTGGTCCACCACCCGGCGCTGGCGACCGCGCATGCGAACCGGGTGATCGGGCTGGCCGAGGGACGCGTCGTATTCGACAGCGCCGAAGGCGCGTTGCTCGACGCGTCGGCGCTTCGGCGGATCTACGGACGCAGCCTGCCGCCGCAGATCGTGCAGGACGTCAACGCCCCCGAGCGCGGCGATGAGCAGAGACGCTCCCCTCGCAACGTGGCGTAGCAGCCTCGCCCGCGCGGCGGTCCTGCTCGGCATCGTTCTCCTGGTGGCCTGGGCCTGGGCGGGGACCGGATTCGACCCGGCCAGGCTCGGTCCGGGTCTTCCGCGCCTCGGCGAGTTTCTCGCCCGCATGGCGCCGCCCGACCTCACCATCGCGGGCGTGGTTTTCCGGGCAATGCTGGAAACCTTCCAGATCGCGCTGCTGGGCACCGTGCTCGGCGCGGTACTGGCGGTCGGATTCGGCCTGCTGGCGGCGGCCAATCTGACGCCGGCCTGGGTTCACCAGCCCGTCAAGTGGGCGCTCGGCGCGATCCGGGGTATCCCGGTTATCCTGCTCGCGCTGATGTTCGTCAGCGCCTACGGGCTCGGCCCGCTGCCGGGCGTCGCGGCGATCGCGCTCCATTCGTCGGGAATGCTGGGGAAGTTCTACGCCGAAGCCTTCGAGGCCGCCCGGCCGGGTCCTATCGAGGCGCTGCGCACCACCGGCGCGGCGTGGCCGCAGATCGTCCGCTTCGCTGTGCTGCCCCAGATCGCGCCGGAGCTCGCGCGCGACACGCTGTTCCGTTTCGAGCTCAATTTGCGCGAATCCCTCGTCCTCGGCCTGGTCGGCGCGGGCGGGATCGGCTTCTATATCCAGCTCTACGCGCGCTCCTTCCACTACGAGAAGGTCGCGACGCTCACCCTCGTGGTGCTGGCGATGGTGGTGCTGGTCGAGCAGGCGAGCGTTCTCGCCCGCCGCCACCTGAGCTGACGGGCCGCGCTCCTCAGGGGCCCTCGAAACGCTCCTCGAACGCGATCACCTCGCGGAAGCCCATCAGCTCGTTGAAATCGCCGAATGGGTGCAGCTCCGTATCGGCCGCGCCGGAAGATCCGTGATCGCGCAACGCGCGGTAGACCCGGCTCAGCGCCTCGGTGGCGGCGAGGAATCCGGCGGCCGGGAAAATGGCGACGCGAAACCCGATAGCGGCGAGCTGGTCGGGCGTCAGCACCGGTGTCAGCCCGCCTTCGACCATGTTCGCCATCAGGGGTCCGTCGAGCAGCCGGGCCGCCTCTTCCATCTCTTCGACCGACGCCGGCGCCTCGTAGAACAGGATGTCGGCGCCGGCCTCCTGGAAGGCTTCCAGCCGCCGCAGCGCCTCGTCCTTGCTGTCGGCCTTGCGGGCGTCGGTGCGCGCGATGACGAGGAAATCGTCGCTCAGCCGGGAATCGAGCGCGACCCTGATCTTGCGCACCATTTCGTCGAGCGGGATCAGGCGCTGACCCTCGGTGTGGCCGCACTTCTTGGGAAAGGCCTGGTCCTCGATCTGGATCGCCGCGACGCCGGCGCGCTCGTAGCCCTGCACGGTGTGGCGCACGTTGACAGTCCCGCCATAGCCGGTATCGGCGTCGGCGATCAGCGGCGTCCTCGTGCCCGCGGCGATCTGCCCGGCGCGGGAGACCATCTCGGTATAGGTCGCGATCCCCGCGTCGGGCAGGCCGAGATGGGAAGCGACCACGCCCGAACCGGTCATGTAGATCGCCGGAAACCCCATCGAGTCCGCGACCCGCGCCGAAATCATGTCGTAAACGCCGGGCGCGGCGATGAACTCGCCCGATCGCAACCGCTCGGCAAGCGCCTGGGTCTTGGGGATGACGCGGTCGTGCATGGCCTGGGATCCTCTGCCTGGAAAGCGGGAACCTACCCCGTTTCGACCCTCGCGGAGAAGCCGGACGACGCGCGGGTATCGGGATCAAGATTTCGCGAATTCGGAGGAAAACCCCTTTGCAGGGGCTTTACCCCGACATATAGTCGTAATATTCGCATCAAGGTACGAGATGTAGCGTGCTCAAAGGGGATAATCGATGACCTGGACACCGGAGAGGGTCGATAGCCTGGTTCGGCTTTGGTCGGACGGATTGTCGGCACGCCAGATCGCGGACAAGCTCGGTGGGGTCACGCGGAACGCCGTCATCGGCAAGGCGCACCGCCTCAATCTCCAGCGCGGCGCGCCCGCGCCGGAGCCCGCGCCCGAACCGCCGCCGCCCCGGATCGACTACCCGATCACGCCGATGCCGGAGGTCAAGAACTGGATGTGCCGCTGGCAGACCGGCGAGCCGGGCCGTTTCGGGCTCTATATCTGCGGCAAGACCGTCCAGCCGGGACGCCAGTTCTGCGCCGAGCACCTGACGGCCGCGTATCTGATGAGAAAGCAAACCGCGGCCTGAACCCGCCGCGGCCGTGCTACCGCGCCCCGATCTCCCGCCAAGCCCGGCCTGCAAGCTGGACCAGCCGGTCGTCGTCGCCTGTCCGGCCGACCAGTTGCACGCCGACCGGGAGGCCGTTGGGGCCGGAGAAGGCGGGCAGGGTGATGCAGGGGCCGTGCATCATCGTCCACACCCGGTTGAACGATGATTTCTGGATCCCGGTCAGATCGTCCGTGGGCTCTCCCGGCGCGCTCGCGGTGAGGATCGCGTCGAACCGCTGGAAGATCCCCGTCATCGCTTCGCGGCACGCGGCGGCGGTTTCGCAAGCCGCCGCATAGTCGGACTCCGAGGCGCTCTCGCCGAGCGGCAGCTGGCCCTGGATCCAGTGGTTGAGCCGGTCGCGGTGGTTGGCGATCTCGTAGGCGAGCGAACGTCCGCCCTCGACCGCCGTTATGACTCCGAATGCGTCCTCGGCGGCATCGAAGACCGGCGGCAGGTCGAAATCGGCGATCGACCATCCCGCCCGTCCCAATGCCGCGGCCGCGTCGTCGACGGCGGCGACCGTCTCCGGTCGGGCGTCTTCCCAGTTGGGGGCGCGGCAGACACCGACGCGCGGGGCCGCTGTCTCGTCCGGGGAAACGGCGGTCGTATCGGTCATCGCCGCCCGAACCAACGCGATGTCGCGAACCGAGCGGGCGAAAATGCCGATCGTATCCAGGCTCGGCCGGATATGCCGGAGCCCGCCCCGGTCGATCCCGTCGAGACTCGCCTTGTACCCGACGACGCCGCATGAGGCGGCCGGCATGATCATCGACCCGCCGGTCTGGCTGCCGAGCGTCACTGGGACCATGAAGTCGGCGACCGCCGCGGCCGAGCCGGAGGAGGAAACGCCGGGGCTCCGCGAGAAATCGCGCGGGTTCCTGACCCCGACCGGGACGGGGCTCGCGAACTCGGTGGTTGTGGCCTTGCCGAGGATGACCGCGCCCGCCTTTCGCAGCGCGGCGACGCAAGCGGAGTCGCGCGCCGGGCGATGACCCGCGTGGATCGGCGATCCGTACTCGGTCGGAAGGTCGGCGGTATCGAAGATATCCTTGATGCCGACCGGGATCCCCTTGAGCGGCCCCTGCCCCGCGGCATCCGACATGCAGGCCTGGCCGAGCGCATGGGCGGGCTCGACATGGGCCCAGGCCTTGATCTCGCCGTCGCGAAGCGCGATGCGGTCGAGACAGGCCGAGACCAGGTCCCGCGAAGTGACACCGCCGTCGGCGATGAGCGAGGCGGCTTCGGTGGCATCGAGTTCGTTAAGTGCTTCGTTCATCGCTGACCCCTGGTCACGCTGGCTGACTTTTCAGCCCGTCATGGTCGGCGGAGGTCGACCATCCACGAGTTTTATAGCGGTTGGGCAAGAAAACAAATCGTGGATGGTCGACCTCCGCCGACCATGACGGTGGGGGGCGGGCCGCTTCGGAGAGAGCCGGGGGGAAGGAACGGTTCCCTCCGAACCGGAAACGCCGCTAGCTGAAGCGGACGTATTCGAAGCTCGAAGGGTCCTCGTGGTTGATGCCGCGTGCCGGCGGCGCCACCCAGCTTGCGATCTTGCCGGGCTCGACGACGCGCTTCATCAGCGACTGGACGAAGGCGCGGTCCTCCTCGTCGGGCATCCATTCGCCGTGCCTCCGGGTCCATTCCGCCTCGGAGAGGATCTTGCCCCTGGGCGAGACGCGGACATCGGCGAAATTGCCGATGAGGCGGTTGAAGGCGCGGTGCGGCAGCTTGAACTGGAAGTCGATGCCGGCCCGCTTGACGTTGCGGTTCCACCGGGTCATGCCGCGCTGGCAGTCCTTGATGTACTCGTCGCGCAGCCGTTCGTTGACCGCGTTGAGCGCCGGCTGCTCCTCGGCCACGATCTCGTCGCCCTTGACCACGTGGACCGGCCAGCTGCCGTCCAGCAGGCGGTGGTCGTCCTCGATCGTGGTTTCCTGGAAGCGGCCCTTGAGGCTCTGGTTGAAATAGCTCGCCGCGTTGGTCGAGGTTTCCTGCCCGAACAGGTCGAGCGATACGCTGAAATGGAAGTTCATGAACTTCTGCAGGGTCGGCATGTCGACCGCGCCGGCCGCGCGCACGCGTTCGGGATCGTCGGTCTTGAGCTCGTTCATCACCTCGCAGGTGCGCTGGATGACGCGGCCGACGCCGGTCTCGCCGATGAACATGTGGTGGCCTTCCTCGGTCAGCATGAACTGACAGGTCCGGGCCAGCGGATCGAAGCCGGATTCGGCGAGCGAGGAGAGCTGGTACTTGCCGTCGCGGTCGGTGAAGTAGGTGAACATGAAGAAGGACAGCCAATCCGGCGTCTTCTCGTTGAAGGCGCCGAGGATCCTGGGCTTGTCGGGATCGCCGGAATGGCGCTCCAGCATGGCCTCGGCCTCCTCGCGCCCGTCGCGGCCGAAATGGGCGTGCAGCAGGTAGACCATCGCCCAGAGATGCCTTCCCTCCTCGACATTCACCTGGAAGATGTTGCGGAGGTCGTAGAGCGAGGGGCAGGTGAGCCCCAGCATGCGCTGCTGTTCGACCGAGGCGGGCTCGGTGTCCCCTTGCGTCACGATCAGCCGGCGGAGCGTGGAGCGGTACTCGCCCGGCACCTCCTGCCAGACGTCCTCGCCCTTGTGCTCGCCGAAGGAGATCTTCTTCCCGGCCTCTTCCGGGTTGACGAAGATGCCCCAGCGGTAATCGGGCATCTTGACGAAGTCGTAATTCGCCCAGCCGTCGGGCTCGACGCTGATCGCCGTGCGCAGATAGATGTCGAAATTCCTCGTGCCTTCAGGCCCGAGCTCTTGCCACCAGTTCAGGAATTCGGGCTGCCACGCCTCCAGCGCGCGTTGCAGGCGCCGGTTGTCGGCCAGGTCGACGTTGTTGGGGATCCGTTCGTTGTAGTTGATCGCCATGGTCAAACCCTCCGTTTGTCGTATTGGCTCTTGCGGCCGGTGCCGTAGAGCTTGAGCGCGCCGTGCTCGCCGGCGGCGTTGGGCCGCTGGAAGATCCAGTTCTGCCACGCGCTCAGACGCCCGAAGATCTTGGTCTCCAGGGTCTCGGGACCGGCGAAGCGAAGGCTCGCCTCCATGCCGGTCAGCGCATCGGGGGAGAAGCTCGCGCGTTCCTCGATGGCGATGCGGATCTCGTCCTCCCAGTCGATGTCGTCAGGAATGAAAGTGACCAGCCCGAGCGCCTCGGCGTCCTCCGCCTCGATCGGCTCGCCGAGGCGTTCCTTCGCTTCGTCGACCCGGCCCGGCGCGGCGAGGAAGCGGCTCTCCATCCGGGTAAGGTCGCTCGACATCGTGTAGGGGCCGAAATTCATGCCCGTGAGACGCACCGTCGCGGGCGGTTCGTTGCCGCCTTCGAAGACACCGTCCAGCATGTAGGCGCGATCGCTCGCGAGTACGAGTTCCAGCAGCGTGCCGGCGAAACAGCTGCCGGGCTCGACCAGCGCGATCAGGCTGCGCGAGCTCACGTCGACCCGCTTGAGCACGCGCTTGAGATAGAGCGCGATCTCGCGCACCAGCCAGTCGTCGGCGTTGTCCTCGAGCGCCTTGTCGGCGGCGGCGACCAGGTCGGCGTCGCCTTCGGTCCTGAAGACCCAGGTGCCGATCTCCTGCTCGTTCAGCCTGAGCTCCATGATCGCGTCGTCGAGCTCGCGGGCGAGCGCGAACGGCCAGAACGCCGTGCCGGCTTCGTGGATCCCGTCGGCCGTGGCGGGCGGCGCGGTCTCCGGCGCGCGGATGGTAATCGTCGCGGTGGAATCGGCCCGGTCGAGCGCGACCGTCACATGCTCGTAGACGATGCGGCCGCCGCCGACTTCGCGGTTGAGCGGCGCGAGGGCGACGCCCGTGGCGTTCTTCGGACGGTCGGACTTGCCGGCGAATTCCCGGGCGCGTTCGGACACGATCTCCTGGAAGCGCGCGCCGGGGACGAGCTCGTCGATCAGGTTCCAGTCGACGGCGCGACGGCCGCGCATGCCCTCCGACGTGGTGCAGAAAAAGTCGGCGTGGTCGTGGCGGACCTTCCGCTTGTCGACCAGCCGCGTGAGCCCGCCGGTGCCGGGGAGCACCGCAAGCAGCGGGAGCTCCGGCAGCGAGACCGTCGAGGAGCCGTCGTCGATCAGCATGATGTAGTCGCAAGCGAGCGCGAGCTCATAGCCGCCGCCCGCCGCCGTGCCGTTGATCGCGCAGATATAGGTCTGGCGCGAGTTTCCGGTCGCGTCCTCGATCCCGTTCCGGGTCTCGTTGGTGAACTTGCAGAAATTGACCTTGTGGGCGTGCGTGGACCGGCCGAGCATGTTGATGTTGGCGCCGGCGCAGAACACGCGCGGCTTGTCCGACGTCATCACCACGCAGCCGACCTCCGGATGCTCGAACCGCAAACGCTGGATCGCGTCGTAGAGCTCGATGTCGACGCCGAGGTCGTAGGAGTTGAGCTTGAGCGAATAGCCCGGCGCCAGGGTCGCGTCCTCGTCGACATCCATCGCGAGCCGCGCGACGTTGCCGTCGATCGTCAGCTTCCAGTGGCGATAGGCGTCGGGATGGGTCTGGATGTCGATACGCCCCGTGCCTTCCTCGCTACGGAGTTCGCCAGCGGTCTCGGCCATTGCTCCCCTCCAGATCGAAACTTCGCCGCTTTCGCGTTATCGCAGAGATAATTTATTCATCAATTGTTTGGTTGTCAACAATTGATGAAGCGACGAACCGCCCTTGAGGGGACCCGGCCCCGCGCGATATACCCTTGCCGCGAGGCGTAACCTAAGACACACCGGGAAAATGCCGCAAGCAGATCCACACCCCGCGCACGCCTCGGCGCGGCCGAGGGAACATGCGCTCCTCGCCTGGCTGGAGGATGCCGCGGCACGGCTGCCCGACAAGCCGTTGGTGCACGGCATCGACCGGGGCCGCGCGATCTCCTATGCGGACATGTACGACATGGTGGGGCGCGTGGGCGCCGCGATGCGCGCGCGGGGGATCGGCGCGAACGACCGGGTGGCGCTGCTGTCGGGCAACGCGCTGGAGCACCTGATCGTCTATCTCGGCGCGATGTGTCACGGCGCCACGATCTGCACGGTGCAGGCCGATACGAACCGGGCCCATCTCGACGAGATCCTGCGCGCCCTCGACCCGGCGCTGACCCTCCACGAGGACGCGCTCGGCCTCGGCGAGCTGGCCGCGGCGGCGTCCGGGGAGTGGCAGGAGCTCGGGCGCTGGGACGGCGGTGCGGGCGAGGGCTTCTTCGCCGAGCTCGCCGGGAGGCCGGGCGCGCCGCGAACCCCGCTCAACGCCTACGACGACGTCGCCTCGATCTTCTACACCTCGGGCACGGCTTCGAAGCCCAAGGGGGTGGTCTGCACCTTCGCCGAGCTGCTGGAGAACACCGAACCGACCGCGGACGCGTTCGGGATCGAAGAGCGGGACCGGGTGCTCGACTTCCGCTCCTACAACTGGATGTCGGCCCAGGTGCTGAGCTTCCTCGGCCCGCTCTGCCGGGGCGCGACCCTCTATATGGCGCGCCGGTTCTCCCAGAGCCGCTATTTCGACTGGATCCGCGAGTTCGGCATCACCGTCGCCGCCTGCAACCCGACCGCGATCAACATGCTGGTCAACCGCCCGGTCCCGGTCTCCGGCCGCGATCTCCCGCACCTCCGCTACGTCACCTCGAGCTCGGCCGCCCTGATGGCGGCCGACTGGAAGGCGTTCGAGGAGATGTACGGGATCCCGATCGCCCAGGGCTGCGGCACCAGCGAGACCGGCTGGATCGCGGGCTCCAACGAACGCACGAGGCGCATGGGCTCGGTCGGCCGGCCGCACGCCTACCAGAACCTCACGATCGTCGACGACGAGGGCAATCCGCTGCCGGCCGGCGAGATCGGCGCGATCGAGATGGGCCGCCATCCCGACAACGAGTTCCGCTATCTCGCCGAGGACGGCGGCTACCGGGTCAATTCCCGCGGCCGCGCAAGGACTGGCGATCTCGGCTATCTCGACGCCGAGGGGTATCTCTTCATCACCGGCCGGGCCAAGGACCTGATCATCCGGGGCGGCATCAATATCGCGCCGACCGAGATCGACAATCTGGTGCTGCAGATGCCGGAGGTGGCCGAAGCCGCCACGATCGGCGTTCCCGACCGGATCTACGGCGAGGAAGTCGTGGTCTATGTCGTGCCCAGGCCGGAGGCGGCGCTCGACGAGGCCGCGGTGCTCGCCCATTGCGAGGCCGCGCTGCCGCACGCCAAGCGGCCCAAGGAGGCGATCTTCCGCGAGTCGCTCCCCAAGACCGAGCGCGGCAAGATGGACCGCAAGGCCCTCGTCGAGGAATGGCGCGACGCCCGGCAACGGGCCGCCGAAGCCTGAGGAGAGAGCGAATGGACGGAACCGGAACCCGCGTTCGACCGCCGCAGACCTTCCGCTACGAGAAGCCGGAGGCGCAGACCGGCGACAAGGCGATCGTCTCGCTCTGCCAGACCGACATCGTCCGGGGCGCGGTCCAGGTGGTGCGCGAGGGCGGCGACAACAACCTCCATTCCCACAGGGGGATGGACGGGTTCTGGATGGTGCTCAAGGGCAGGGTGCGCTGGCACGGCCCGGACGGCGTCATCGGCGAGTTCGGCGTGCACGAGGGCATCGTCATGCCGCGCAATTCGCAATACTGGTTCGAATCCGTCGGCGAGGACACGCTGGAGCTCCTCCAGGTCGTCGCCTTCGACCGCGGCGTGAAGAACGAACGCGTCGACGCGGAACCGCGCAAGTTCGACGTCGACGCGACCGAGAGGTTCAACGGACGGACCTCCTGAATCCCACCCTCCGCTCACCGCACAGTCAGGACAAAGAAATGGCCAAGCGCCCGAATTTCCTCTTCATCATCACCGACCAGCAGCGGGCGGATTATCTCGCCTGCGCGGGACACCCGGTGCTCAGGACGCCCAATATCGACTCGATCGCCGAGGGCGGGCGGCGCTTCGACCGGTTCTACGTCGCCACGCCGGTCTGCATGCCGAACCGCTCGACCCTGATGACCGGGCGGATGCCGTCGCTGCACGGCGTGCGCTCGAACGGCACCGCGCTGAATTTGCGGGCCAACACCTTCGTCGACCTGATGCGCACCCACGGCTACCGGACGGCGCTCTTGGGCAAGAGCCACCTGCAGAACATGACGGGCATGCCGGCGATCCGGGAGCGCGAGGCCCCGCCGGAGGACTATCTGGCGCCGCCCGAATCGTTCATGGAGGCGATGCGCCGCGTCGACGAGGACGGCCCGGTCGATGTCGAGTCGCCGCATGGCTGGCACGACGACCCCGACTGGGATCTGTTCTACCCGTTCTACGGCTTCGAGCGCGTCGACCTCTGCACCGAGCACGGCGACAAGGTGGGCGGGCATTACTGGCAGTGGCTCAAGCGGCGCCACGCCGACCCCGACAGCCTGCGCGGGCCGAAGAACGCGCTGCCGCACGACTACACGATGCCGCAGGCCTGGCGGACGGCGGTGCCGGAGGAGCTTTATCCCACCCGTTACGTCGCCGACCGCACGGTGGACTTCCTGGAGACCCACGCCAAGGACGGCGGCGATGCGCCGTTCTTCGCCATGGCCTCGTTCCCCGACCCCCACCACCCCTTCACCCCGCCCGGCAAGTATTGGGGCATGTACGACCCGGACGACATGACGCTCGACGCTTCCTTCGCGGCCAACAACGAACCGCCGCCGCATGTCCGCTGGGCGCGCGAGACCCGCGACGCGGGAGACGCGGTGACCAACAGCCAGTCGCTGTTCGCGGTCTCGGAACGCGAGGCGCGCGAGGCCTGCGCGCTCACCTGCGGCATGATCGCGATGATCGACGACGCGGTCGGCGAGATCATGGCTACGCTCGACCGCCTCGGCCTGGCGGACGACACGGTGGTGATCTTCACCGCCGACCACGGCGATTATCTGGGCGATCACCGGATCATGCTCAAGGGCCCGATCCACTATCAGAGCCTGATCCGGGTGCCGTTCCTGTGGAAGGACACCGCCGACCGCGCCGCGCCGGCGGGCGCGACATCCGCCACGCTGTCGGGCACGCTCGACATCGCCCGCACCGTTCTCGATCGGGCCCGGATCGCGCCCTATAACGGTATCCAGGGCAAGTCGCTGATGCCGCTGATCGACGGCGCGCCGGACGACCCGGACGCCGATATCGTGGTCGAGGACGACCAGCAGCGAACCATCCTCGGATTCGACGAGCCGCCGCGGGTGCGCACCCTGGTGACGCAAGGCTGGCGCATGACGCTCTATCACGGCGTCGACTGGGGCGAGCTCTACGACCTGGAGAACGATCCGTCCGAGCTGGTCAATCTCTGGGACGATCCGTCGGCCGGCGACGCCAGGGCGGAATGCATGGAACGCCTCGCCCGCCAGCAGATCGCGCTGGTGGACCGCAGCCCGATGCCGACGAATAGGGCGTAGGGAGGTGCTTCGTCGGAAGCGGATACGCCTCGGCCGTTAAAGTTGTCAATTGACAACTTTTCCCTGCGGAACTATATGTGCGAAGGAAACGGCATCCCGTAAAGGAGATTGAGGCTGCGCTCGCAGCGCTTGAATCCCGGGGCTGGACTGTCGAGCGGTCCAAGGGACGGAGCGCCCATGCGTGGGGTTTCGCGCTTTGTCCAGCGAATGCGGGAGGTGTTTGCCGGTCCGGGGTGTTCTGCCGGATGTCGGTCTGGAGCACGCCGCGCAACGCTGAAGGTCACGCGCGCGAGCTCGTCAGGAAGGCGGACGGCTGCGCGATGAAGGATGGCGGCGGTGACGGCTGAGGCGGAATTCGAGTTCGATCTGGTATTCGCTCTGCCGGAAGGGCCCGCGGACGAGGAGGCCGTCCTGGACGGTCTCTACGAGGCGGGGTGCGAGGACGCGGTCGTCGGTCTCGGTGCATGCGGGCTTGTCGGGGTGGGCCTCACGCGTTCCGGACCGGATCCGGAAACCGTCATTTCGAAGACCGTCGAGCAGGCCATGACGGGCCTCCCGGCGGGAACGCGGCTCCGCGAGGTCCGGCCGGACCTGGTGAGCCTGGCGGACGTGGCGGCGCGGCTCAAGGTGAGCCGGCAGGCCCTTCAAAAGAGGTCGATGCCGCCCCCGTCCCTGGGCGGGCTCTACAGGGCATCCGAGATGCCCCCCTATCTGGAGGCGGTCCCGGGAAAGATCAGGGACGGTTTGCGCGACGCCCGGGCCTGGTTCGCGGCGGCCCCGGGGGCGCAGCGGGTCAACGCCCGGATCGGCCTCGCGGAGTTCGAACGCCGGCGGAAAACCTCCTGAGCCGGCATCGTGAGGCCGCCGTCCCGCCCCGTTCCGCCCGTCCCGAAAAACCCCTACACTCCCAGCCCCCGACCGCTTCCCAGGAGACCCGCCATGAACGCCACCGCGCTTCGCGACATCGCCGGCCCCTCGCTCAGGGAGAGCGTCAGCGAGGAGGAATGGCGGACCCGGGTCGACCTCGCCGCGGCCTATCGCCTGTCCCACATGTACGGCTGGACGACGACGCTGATCTACAACCACATCTCGGCGCGCATCCCGGGGCCGGAGCGCCACTTCCTGCTCAACCCGTTCCCGCTGCGCTGGGACGAGGTGACGGCGTCGAACCTGGTCAAGATCGATCTCGACGGCAACATCCTCGACGACACCCCTTACGCGATCAACGACGCGGGCTACGTCATCCACAGCGCGATCCACGGCGCCCGCGAGGACGCCCATTGCGTGCTGCATACCCACACCGAGGCCGGCATGGCGGTTTCGTCGCTGGAGGACGGGCTGATCTACACCAATCTCGATTCGATGGCGTTCTACGGCCGGGTCGCCTATCACGAGTTCGAGGGCATCTCGCTCGACGTCTCCGAGCGCGAACGGCTGGTCGACGACATCGGCGACAAGAAGGCGATGATCCTCAGGAACCACGGGCTCTTGACCACCGGCGTCTCGGTCGCCGAGGCCTGGGTGCTGATGTACTTCCTGGAGAAGGTCTGCTCGGCCCAGCTCAAGCTGCAGGCGGCGGCCGCGGCGGGAGGGCGGATCCACTACCCGACGAAGGAAGTCTGCGAGCACACCGCGCGGCAATCCACCCAGTCCGAATGCGGCCGCAACGAATGGCCCGCGCTCCTCCGCCAGCTCGACGAGGCGGGGATCCAGTACGCGGTTTAGGGTCGTTCGCTCCCTCCCGTCATGGTCGGCCCAGGCCGACCATCCACGAGTTTTTTCTTTGGCGCCGGTAGAACGAAAAACAAAACGTGGATGGTCGGCCTGCGCCGACCATGACGGGGTAAGCCGCAGATGACCGACCGGATTGAAACCGTCCCCACCGGCGCGCATTGGGGGATCTACGACGTGCTGGTCTCGGACGGGCGCGTGGTCGGCGCGCGGCCGTGGGACGAGGACCCGGATCCGGCGCCGCTTTATGCCGCGCTGCCGGAGACGGTCGACCATCCGACCCGCATCGACCGGCCGATGGTCCGCGCGGGCTATCACAATGCCGGACCGGGCTCCGACACCGCGGGCCGGGGCGCGGAGCCGTTCGTGCCGGTTTCGTGGGAGCGCGCGCTCGACCTCGTCGCAAGCGAGCTCGCCCGGGTGAGGCGCGAGCACGGCGGCGAGGCGATCTTCGCCGGCAGCTACGGCTGGGCGAGCTCGGGCAAGATCCACCACCCGCGCACGCTGATCCGCCGGCTGCTCAACCTCCATGGCGGCGCGACCGACCATGTGGGCAATTACAGCTGCGGCGCGGCGATGGTCGTCGCGCCGCACATCATCGGAACCGCCGCGCCGGTCGGCATGCAGGCGACGGAATGGCGCAACATCGCCAAACACACCCGCCTGATCGTGAGCTTCGGCGGCATGGCGCCCAAGAATTTGCAGATCTCCTTCGGCGGGACCGGCCCGCACCGCGCGCGCGGCTGGATCGAGCGGCTCGGCGCCGCCGGCATCGAGGCGGTGTCGATCAGCCCGCTCCGCGACGACACGGTGGACGCGCTCAAGGCGCGCTGGCTGCCGGTCCGGCCCAACGCCGACACCGCGCTGATGCTGGGCCTCGCCCACACGCTGATGGCCGAAGACCTGCACGACCGCGCGTTCCTGGAGCGCTACTGCGCCGGATTCGAGCGCTTCGCCGCCTATCTCGACGGCAGCGCGGACGGCACGGTCAAGGACGCCGGCTGGGCCGCCGCGCGCTCGGACATCGCGGCCGGGGAGATCCGCGCGTTGGCCCGCCGCATGGCCGCGACCCGCACCATGATCACGTTGAGTTATTCGCTGCAGCGCGCGGATTGGGGCGAGCAGCCGATCTGGATGGGCATCGCGCTCGCCGCCATGCTGGGCCAGATCGGCCTGCCGGGCGGCGGGTTCGGCATCGGCTACGGCGCGATGGGGCTGATCGGCAGCGAGAAGATCGCCGCCGGTCCGCGCGGGCTCCCTACCGGCAAGGACCCGACCGGGAGCTTCATCCCGGTCGCGCGCATCGCCGACATGCTGCTGAACCCGGGCGGCGCGTACGACTTCAACGGCGAGCGCCGGACCTACCCCGACATCCGCATGGTCTGGTGGGCCGGCGGCAACCCGTTCCACCACCATCAGGACCTCAACCGGCTGCTGCGCGCCTGGCGCAAGCCGGAGACGATCGTCGTGCAGGACCCGTTCTGGACCCCGGCGGCGCGCCATGCTGACATCGTGCTGCCGGCCGCGACCGCGCTGGAGAGGAACGACCTCGGCGCGGGCACGCGGGATTCCACGATCTACGCCATGCGCCGGGCGGTCGAACCGATGGGCGAGGCGCGGAGCGATTACGGCATCGTGGCCGCGCTCGCCGAACGCCTGGGGCTCCGGGACGAGTTCACCGGCGGCAAGGACGAGCTTGACTGGATCCGCGAGAGCTACGACGCCTTCGCCGCCCGCATGGCGCGGGAGGGCGCGGCGCTGCCCGACTTCGACGGGTTCTGGCGCGACGGACGGGTGCGGGCGCCGGAGCCGGAGGACGACTTCGTGCTGTTCGCCGATTTCCGCGCCGATCCCGAGGCGAACCCGCTCAAGACGCCGTCCGGGCGGATCGAGATCTTCTCGGAGACCGTCGCGGGCTTCGGCTATGACGACTGCCCCGGCCACCCGGCGTGGATCGAGCCGCGCGAGTGGCTGGGCGCCCCGCTCGCCGAGCGGTTCCCGCTCCACCTCGTCTCCAACCAGCCGGCGGCGCGGCTGCACAGCCAGCTCGACCCGTCCCCGGTCAGCAGGGCGGCCAAGGTCGCGGGGCGCGAGGCGGTCACGATCCACCCCGACGACGCGCGCGCCCGCGGCATCGAAGACGGCGACGTGGTCAGGCTCTGGAACGACCGCGGCCAGTGCCTCGCCGGCGCCCGGGTCGGCGACGCAATCCGCCCGGGCGTCGTCGTGCTGCCCACCGGCGCCTGGTACGACCCGGCCGAGCCGGGCGAGATCGGCACCCTCGACCGCCACGGCAACCCCAACGTGCTGACCCACGATCTCGGCACCTCGCGCCTCAGCCAGGCCACAGCGGCGCATTCGGCGCTGGTCGAGGTGGAACGCTGGGAGGGGGAGGCGCCGGAGGTGGCGGTGCACAGGCCGCCGGAGACGGTGGAGGGGTAGGGACTCGCGAGACGACGACGGCGGCGCGCAACCGACGGCCCTTTACGTCTCCCCGGGCGGCAGCGGATAGAGCGCCATTTCCGCGTTTTCGGACACCTCGAGCACGTGGTTGACCATGACTCCCATCGGGTCGCCACGCTCCGAAAGGAAGTCGATGGCGTCGCGCAGCAACGTTTCCGAACGCGCGCGGCCGACGGATGGCAGGACGATCAGGCCGGGGTGAATGTTCTCGGCGGCGACCAGGGCACGAAAATCCCGCGCATTTACCGTGACGAGCACGAGGTCGAGCTCGACGCATCGGGCGAGGACTTGGTGGTCGGGCGCCCCCAGGCCTCCGAGGTCGCGCGGATGGGTGACGGCGTGCGTGCCTTCGGCATTGAGTGCCCGGCCGATCGCTGGCGACAGGCACTCGTCGAGAAACAGGCGCACGCGGTGCCTTGTTCGCCGGTCAGGCTGCGTTGCGCCAGGGCCTGCCGGAGGGGCGCCCCCGAAGCGGGTGGGTTCTCGCGTAGAGACCGGCGGCGGCGAAGACCTCGCGAGGGATTTCCGGATAGTCGGCGGCGAGGTCGTCCACGGTCTCGCCATCCTGCATCCGTCCCAGGATCGCATACACCGTCAACCTGGTTCCCGCGATGACCGGCGTCCCCCCCAGGATCTTCGGGTCGGAAAAGATGTATCGGTCGCGGGCGCGGCGGTACCGCTCGGCCTCTCGCAACGATTCGGCGGCAAGGCGCCGCAGATCGATCGTCGTGGCTTGAGCGAATTCGACGATCCCGAGCCGCACGGGTTCGGTCCGGGCCAAATGGGTCCAGATCGCCCGCTTGTGGCGCGCGGGGAGGTCCGTGAGCTTCGCGGCGTCGAGGGCGCGGAAGTAAGCGACCGCCCGGATCGGGAGGTAGCGCGTCGCCGCGCCGCGAAACCCGGGCAACCCGGTCACGCTCCGCAATATCCCGGCTTCCAGGGCCTTTTCTACCGTCGTCTTCGAGACCCCCGACAGCGCGGCGGTCTCGCGAACGGTCAATTCGGCGGTGACAGGCATTATTCGTTCCCTGGTTGGAACGAATATAGTTCGGCGGCGCCGACATGGCCAGCCGGGAAAAGCCGGATTGTTGCCCGACAATTTCCGGTTGGCCGGACGAGATTTCTCGACCGTATCCTCCGTTTGCGCTTCGCTTGGGTTCGGACCCTCTTCGAACCGGATTTGCCCAACATTATATTTTGTTGTTGGGCAAGAACTCGACGACCGAAGACTCACAAGTCCACCATCTGCCCCCTGACGGCGCAAACCGCCTGTTCCGACCTGCTCGCGCGTCTCCAGGACGACGCGGCGCTGGAGCTCGGAGGCACGCCGGTTCTTCGCGAACGCGGCGCGCGGGCCGGCGTGGAGAGAGGCGGTGGATCGGGGCGCGGCGGATCGGGGCGGACGCGAAGGCGGCGCTGGTGGGGCTGTGGGGACCGGGTGGGAGGGTGAAGGCAATTGCCGCTGTTACGCGGCTCGGACGGTGTCGGAGGATGTGTGGACTTGCCACGCCGGCGAAGTTTTCGGATCGCTTCCGACTGCCATGCCGGAGCCGGAAACGTTACTCCGGTTGTGTTCTGATCGTCATGGTCGGCGGAGGCCGCATTCCGCACCAGCGGATGGACTCCGGCCGCCACTATTTATCGACCGGCGAAAATCGGAATCCCTTCTCCCACAGGCAAGCTCTTCTGTAGTTCCGTCTGGCAACAGTCCGGGAACTGCGTCCCTTGATTTCCGAAGTCACCTCGATGGACTTCATCTGACACTCGGAGAAGGCTTTCCCAATTTCTTCCTCGGTAAGAGTGGGATGGTATGAGGGAGTACTCTCCCTCTCCATGCAGCCATCTATCTCGATCATCACCGCAAGAATGCCGATCAGCCCAGCGAACACGGCCATCGGAATGAGATTTTTTCCGAGGCCAGCCAATTCCACTCGTTTGAGCCACCTCCACCACAGCGGGGCGGAGGTCAACAGCAGGATACCGACGACAGCCGTCCCAAGTGCCGAACTCACGATAGTGGAAAGATCGATCACGATCAGGATTGCCGCGTCAATGGATCATGAGTAGAGATGAGTGGTGACGCCGGGTTTAGGTCGGGGTTCATCCTGCACATGCGCTAGGAACCGGAATCCCACACTGAACCGCAGACCCCGACGCCATCACCCTTCATCCTACCCACCGAGGACTTCCGGTCAAAGTGGCAGGACCTTCCCCTACCCCCTGGACGACTTCGAGAGGGACCTCGGTCCCGAGGCCAAGATCTGCCGAAACTGAGTTCATTGGGTCCACCAGACCACGACCACCGGTAGGTGCCGAGTTGGAGGTGGCGAGCCCATGACGGTGCACGCGTACTGTTTGCGGGGAGGACGATAGATCCGGTCGAGGCGAGGGGTCAACGGCCTTGACTGTCCTTCGAGACCGGAACAGGATGGGGCTTGTTTGCAAAACCTTTTCAATAAATATCAGTAGGATGAGTATTGATGGCGAGAAGGCCGGAGAGACCGCCACCGAGGCCGGAACCGATCCGAGAACAGCCGGAGCCGCTCCGCAAGGACGACGGTCCCCTGAACATTCCCAACGAGAGACCGAGCCCGCCTCCTCCACGCGAACAGCCGGAATGACGCGAGAGGAATTGAAACTACAGATCGATAGCCTGAACTTTCAGGTCGAAAAGTCTCTGCGCTACCACCAGCGCAGGAGGGGGTTCTACGACGGCCTGCATCGGTTTTCGATGTTTGCGATCATCCTTCTCGGCGGTGGGGCCGTGATCGACAAGCCGCAGATATTCGGGACGCTTGCATCGGCCTTTGCTGCCGTCAACTTGGTTTGGAACGTGTCCCATCGCGCTCGCGACCACGAAATGCTTTTTCGGCGATTCAGCGATCTCGCTATAGAGATCCGGACCTCAGCACACGACGCGACAGAGGCGAATTTCGCTGATTGGACCGAACGTCGCCTTGCCATCGAGAGTGACGAACCACCGATTTTCTACGCCCTTGAGGCCGACTGTGATAACCAAGTTCGGCGAGGGTGGGGACGTGACAAGAAGCTCGTCCAGATCGGCAAATGGGCAAGGTTAACCATGAATTGGCTGCGCCACAGACCAGCGGACTTCGCTAACGTAGCCTGACGCCTGCACATTTCGGATTTTTCTATTTGTGATTGAATCCGGTGCGGTTTCCGGGGTTTCGGTTACTTTCGTATATAAGCCCCCAAAAAAGCTGGATGGCCGGAACAAGTCCGGCCATGACGGAAGTGGTCGCAACGGCGTAAACGGCTTCAACCGAACCGGCACGCGTTAAAACGGCGTCACCGCTCACGCTCAGGCGTTATCCAAATCCACGACGACCGGCGGCGCGCCCCTCCGAGGCCAAGGCCTCGACTCGACATCCACCCGCGCGGACAGGAGACGCCGGGCCACGCTCTTGCTCGCTAGGATCATGTGGAGCCGTGAGGTACCGTCCGGGTGTTTCTCACAATACCCGCGCGTGTAACCTTGTTCTTTTTCGTCGTCGCGATGTTTGGTCCGGTAGAGGTCACAAAATCCCAAGTCGAGCAGTTCCTACAGCGCATCCTTTTCATCTGGGGAGAAGTATCCGGTGCCCCAGGGCGGGCCGTCCAGCTTCACGTTGAAGTCGCCACATAACAAGCTGTCGCGTTCGGCGTAACCTTCTTCGACGATATGATCCCGCAGGCGGTTTAGCCAAGCGACCCTGCGCTCAATGGCCATACGCTTGCCCGGATGCTTTGAACCGTAAGGAGCATAGACAGATGAGACATGCAGGTCACCGATAGCGACTGTCAGGAACCGTGACTCTTTTTCCTGCGCGCCCGACAATTGGGAAAATCGCAACGTCGGCTGCCGCCGACACAATATGGCAATGCCGGAGTCTCCGGCAGATCGCCACCCGAGAAACTCACTATGATATCCCAGGTCGCGAAGTGATTTTGTACGCAGATTTCTTGTCGAGCCGATCTTTTGGAGCGTGACGATATCGGGACATCCTCTCTTAACCAAATGACAGAGCATGGGCCAATTGGGCTTACAACCAACGTTTCCGAGGACCACATGGGCGACTTTCATAACGTATTTTTCTTCCCACACTTGCGGTTAAAGGAAAGCAGGGTCAACGTCTTTCCAAACGCCGCAATCTAGAGCCTACCCGTTTCAGATAGGACCGCATCGGGCCTCTCCTCGACGCTACGGTTTCTTCTCGGTGGCTTTGGATCGCTCCATCCGTCATGGTCGGCGGAGGCCGACCATCCACGTTTTGTCATGGTTGTTCCTCCAGCACAGAAAAGCTCGTGGAAGGTCGGCCTTCGCCGGCCATGACGAGGAGGAGAACCGGGAGAGCGGCTCGCGGCGTTTCAGCATCGCCACCGCCAGGACGTGGCGGTCGTCGGGATCGAGAGGATCGAGCGCAGGAAAAAGAACGTTGGCGTCGAGAAGAACCGTAAGTTGCGTCAACGAACGCCGTAGCCCATGTCATGAGCTTGGGCTTCCCGCGTCAGCCGGTCGAGCGCCCGCTCGCGTTCCCGGTCGATGGCGTCCTTGTAGGCCACGACGTCTTCCATGCGGATTCGGCGGTGCCTGCCGACCTTGCGGTGCGGGATGGCGCCCCGGTCGAGGAGCTTGATCAGGTACGGGCGGGAGACGTTCAGAACGTCCGCCGCCTGAACCGTGGTCAGTTCGGCGCTCTCCGGGATCAGCGTCACGCCTTGCCCCGCGGCCATAGCCTCCAACACCCGGGCGAGAAGTTCGACCGCGTCCGCGGGAAGCTCGATCGGTTGTTCCGGTTCGCTGTCCCTGACGCGCAGCGTCAACGGCCGGTCGATACCCGCGTAGCGGGACAGGATGCGGCCCGTGCTGCGCGCGATGGCCGCATCGCGCGGCGTAGGCGGGCGTTGTCGGTGAGCGGACATTTTCATGGTTGCCTCCCTGTAGGACACGGCCGACGGGGTCTCGACTGTATATGAAATAAATGAAATAAATAAAGCAAATATCAATGGCCGCCCGCCGCTTCATCCCCCACCCTGCCGCGTTCTCCCCGACGGCCTCCCCCGCACCGGATGCGTCCTGGCGTAGATCTGTGCCGCCGCGAAGGCCCTGGGCGGCACCTCGGGATACTCCGCCGCGAAGTCTTCGAGGGTGGCTCCACCCTCCACCCGTGCAAGCACCGCCTGGACCGTGAGCTCCGCCCCCGCGACGACCGGCGCGCCGCCTTCCGGGTCGGGTTCGATGTGGCGGTCGCGGGCGTCGCGGTAGCGTTCGGCGTAGCGGAGCGCGGGGGCGGCGAGGCGGTCGAGGTCGAGGGTCGCGCCGGGGGCGAACTCGGCGGGCTGGAGATCGAACCGTTCCCGGCGCGCCAGATTGGCCCAGAGCGTCCGCTTGTGGCGGAGCGGCAGGTCGGTCAGGCCGGCGGCTTCGAGCGCCTGGAAATACGCCACCGCCCGGATCGGCAGGAATCGCGCCGCGCCGCCGCGGAATCGGGCCGGCGCGGCCACGCTGCGCAGCACGCCGGCCTCAAGCGCCTTCTCGACAGTTTTTTCCGAAACCCCCGCGAGGAGGGCGGTCTCGCGGACGGTCAGGTCGGGGTTTAGGGGCATATTCGATCCCTGAAGAGGGACGAATATTGGGGCGACATGACCTCGGCCGCAAGGCGTTTCGGGCGATTTGCGTCCCCCGGGGACGCGGCGAACCGTTCCCGACGCGCTCCGCCGGACCGCCGGGGAACGGATTAACGGTTTATTGCCAATTCTTAACGCAAAGGATAAGTCAGCCCTGCTGACCTTTGTTTCACGTGAAACATTACCGCCCGGCCGGCGTCCGGTCGTGCACCACCGAGAGGACGCCGAACAGGAGCGAGGCCGCCGCCGCGCCGACCACCGTCAGCACCATCGGCAGCGCGGTGCCGTCATAGAAGACGGCGACGATCTGGGTGAGGACGGCGGCCATCAGGAACTGGGCGAAGACGACGATTCCGGACGCCGTGCCGGTGAGTTCCGGGACGGCCGACATCGCGGCGGCCTGGGCCTGCGGCATCGAGAGCCCCTGGCCGACCGAGAGGATCAGGATGGGGACGAACAGCGCGGCCGGCGTCAGCGCGAAACCGATGACCGGCGTCGCGGCGGTCAGCGCGCCGGCGAGGTTGAGCGCCGTCCCGGCGACGATCAGGAAGGCGGCGGAATAGCGCCCGGTCATCCGCCCGGACAGGAAATTGCCGATCATGAAGCCGAGCGGGCCGAGCGTGAACCAGAGCCCGTACTCGGTCGCCGGGCGCTCCAGCACCTCGATCATTAGATCGGCGGCGCCGGCATTGGCCGACATGAAGCTCGCCGAGCCGAAGGCCGGGTTGAGCATGTGGAAGACGAAGCGCCGCTGCCCGAGCAGCCGGGCGAACCCCCGGGCGAGGCTCGCGCGGGGCCCCGGGGCGGCGCGCGGCCGGGTCTCGCCGATCACGACCGCCGCGAGCAGGATCGTCGCCAGCCCGAAGGCGGCCGGGACCACCATGATCGACTGCCAGCCCAGCGTGTCGGCGAGCCCGCCGCCGATCACCGGGGCCACCATCGGGCCGACCACGTAGGCGGTCGTGAGGTAGGCGATCATCTGCGGCAGGCGGTCCTTGCCGTAGACGTCGCTCACCATGGTGCGGGCCAGTACCACCCCGCAGGCCGCGCCGAGCCCCTGCAGCACGCGGCCCCCGATCAGCAGCTCGATCGAGGACGCCGCCGCGCCGATCGCCGCCCCGCCGGAGAACAGCACGAGCCCGCCGATCAGCGTCGGGAGCCGTCCGATGCGGTCCGACAGCGCGCCATAGACCAGCGTGCCGGCCGCCATCGACAGCAGCGACAGGCTGAAGGCGAGCTGCGCCGTGCCGGCGTCGACCGCGAAGGCGCGCCGGACGAAGGGAACCGCCGGAAAGAACAGATGGACCGAGAGCGGCCCGATCAGCGTGACGCCGACCAGCGCCGCGAACAGGACGGCGCCGGGCTCGGGCGGGCGCCGGTTCAGCGGGAAGCGCAGCGGACGGCCCGCCGGCGATGCGTCCCTCGATACGCCGCGAGACGACGTTCGCCCTCCCCCGGCCCCTCCCGCGAGCGGGAGGGGGGAAGGCAGGGAGCGCCCGGCGGGCGGGTCTCCCTCTCCCCCGCGGGGGAGAGGGTCGGGGTGAGGGGGCCGAAACCGTCCCGTGCGAACCGGGCGTCTGCCCACACCCCCGTCAAGCTATCCATATATTCCCCTGTCGAAGGGCGCCGCCCCGGGGTCAGTGCATCACCAGCCCGCCGTCGACCACGACGGTCTGGCCGCTCATGAAGTCGCTCTCCGCCGAGGCCAGGAAGACCATCGTGCCCAGCAAATCCTCGGGCATCTCCTCGCGCTTGAAGGCGCGCCCGGCGAGGTTCATGTCGAGGTTGAACTGGAGATCCTCGCGCTGGCTCTCGATCTGCTCGCTCATGGTGAAGCCCGGCGCGATGGAATTCACCCGGATGCCGAAATCGCCGAGCTCGCGCGCCGCGGCGCGGGTCATCGCGTCCACCGCGCCCTTCGACGAGACGTAGTGGAGGAACCACGGCACGCCCGCCTGCACGGTCGCCGACGAGATGTTGACGATCTTGCCGTAGCCCTGCTCCTTCATCTGGGGCACCACGGCCTTCAGGCAGACGAACACGCCGCGCACGTTGACCGCCATCACCCGGTCCCACTCCTCGACCCCGATATCGAGGAAGGAGCGGCGGTTGAGCGCGGCGAAGATCGCGGCGTTGGGCACCATCGCGTCGACCCTGCCGAAGGTCTCGACGGTCTTCGCGACCAGCGCGCCGACCTGGGCCTCGTCGGAAACGTCGACCTCCATGCCGAACGCCTCGCCGCCCGACTGCTGGATCGTGTTGACCACGTTGGTGCAGTCCAGGACGTCGCAGATCGCGACCTTGGCGCCCTCCTCGGCGAAGCGTTTGGCGTAGGCCGCTCCGATCCCCTGCGCCGCGCCGGTGACGATCGCTACCCGGCCGTCGAGACGTCCCATCCTCATCCCCCTGTAGATCACGTTGCCTGAAAGCGTCGCGCCGGAGGATACCGCAAGCCGCGCCGGGGTGCGATACTGGCCCCGGGAGGAACGCCATGAGCGAGGCCGAAGTCGCCGCGGAGGGCAACGCGGTCCTGGGCGAGAGCCCGGTCTGGTCGCCGGACGAGGCGGCGCTCTACTGGGTCGACATAAACAACCCGACGGTGCACCGGCTGGATCCCGCGACCGGCGAGCGCGAGCGCTGGTTCATCGAGACCGAGATCGGCTCGATCGGGCTGGCGGGGCCCGGGCGGCTGGTGGCGGGGCTCCGGACCGGCGCACACTATATCGACCTCGAAACCGGCAAGATCGAGAAGATCTGCGACCCCGAGGGCGAGGGCCGCTTCAACCAGAACCGGATGAACGACGGCAAGGTCGACCGCGCCGGGCGGTTCTGGGTGGGGACGATGAACGACCCCGGCCACGCACCGAAGGGGACGCTCTGGCGGATCGGCGGGGACGGCAACGCGGAGTCGACGATGGGCGAGATCCGGGTGCCCAACGCGCTCTGCTGGAGCCCGGATTCGGCCACGATGTACTTCACCGACAGCTACTCGCACCAGATCTGGGCGTTCGACTTCGACCTCGATTCCGGGACGATGGCGAACAAGCGCGTCTTCGCCTCGATCCCCGATGACGAGGGGGTGCCCGACGGCGCGACGGTGGACGCGGACGGCTTCCTCTGGTGCGCCCACATGTTCGGCGGCAAGGTGAGCCGCTTCGCGCCCGACGGCGGGGTGGAGAGGACGATCGCGCTGCCGGTGCCGCAGGTCACCTCCTGCGCCTTCGGCGGGCCGGAGCTCGACACCCTCTACATCACCACCGCCTCGCTCCGCATGGACCGGGCGGCGCTCGCCGAACAGCCGCTCGCCGGCGCGCTGTTCGCCGCCGATCCCGGGGTGCGCGGCCTGCCCGAGCCGGTCTTCGGCGCCTGACCCGCCGGCGCGGATGACGGAAAGCCGCGCCCCGACGACATCCTGGACGGCGGTGGCGATGATCGCCGCCGCCGGCATCGTGGCGGCGTTCCAGATCGGCAAGCTGCCCGCGGCGCTCCCCGTGCTGCGGGCCGAGCTCGGGCTGAGCCTGGTCGAGGCGGCGTGGATCGTCTCGGCGCTCGCCGCCGTCGGCGTGGCGACGGGGATGGTCTGGGGCTTCGTCGCCGACCGCTTCGGCCACCGCAGGATGCTGCTGTCGGGCATGGCGGTGATCGTGCTGGGCACCGCGCTCGGCAGCTTCGCCGAGACCGGGACCGAGCTGTTCCTCACCCGCCTGGTCGAGGGCTGCGGCTACGTCACGGTGCTGACCGCGGGGCCGACGGTAATCGGCGCCTTCTGCCGCGAGCGCGACCGCCCGATGGCGCTCGGCCTGTGGGCGTTCTACATGCCGGTCGGGCTGGCCGGCATGACGGTGATCTCGCCCGCGATGATCGAGGCCGCGTCGTGGCGCGGGCTGTGGCAGCTCAACGGCCTCCTCGCGCTCGCCGCCATCGGAGCCGCCGCCTGGGCCACAAGGGGGGCGCGCGGCTCACGCGAGGCGACGAGCGGCGGCGACGCGACACCGATGCTCGCCGCGATCCGGAAGACCGTCTCCAGCCCCGGCCCGCCGACGCTCGCGGTCTGCTTCGCCGCCTACTCGCTGGTCTATATCTCGGTCGCGGCCTTCCTGCCGACCTTCCTGATCGAGCGCCAGGGCTACGCCCACGACGCGGCCGCCTACTGGGTCGCGGTCGCGATGGTCGTCAACGCGCCGGGCTGCGTGCTCGGCGGCTGGCTGTTGCGGCGCGGCTGGCCGGCGTCGCGGGTGGTCGCGCTCGCCTATCTCGGGATGCTGGCCTCGACGCCCGGCATCTTCGCCGACGACATCGACCCGGCACTCAGGCTCGCCTGCGCGATCTTCATGCCGTTCATCGGCGGCATGATCCCGCCCGCCGTGCTCGCCCGCACCGGCGCGCTGGCCGCCGCCCCCGGCCTCGCCTCGACCTGCGTCGGGCTGGTCAGCCAGATGCTGATGCTGAACCAGCTCATCGGCCCGCCGATCCTGGCCGCCCTGGTCGCCGGCCTCGCCTCCTGGGAGCGCGCCAACTGGCTGACGATCCCGATGATCCTCCTCGGCCTCGCCGCCGCCTGGATGCTGTCGCGGATCGACCGCCCGGCCCGATGTTTCACGTGAAACATTGGGGCGGCCAACGGCGATCCAGTGTCTCCAATTCAGACTTGAGATGTAATGCAAATCGCATTACATAGATCAATCTCGCAAGGAGACGAGCATGTTGAACTTCGATGCCGCATCGAGCACCCCGGCAAGGCGGACCAAGACAACTCAGATACGCCACGACGATCGGCTGGCGAGCCTGATCGAGCATGCGGCGCACGCGCTGGCGGTAGACAAATCTACTTTCCTGCGTGCCGCCATCGAGCGCGAGGCCACGCGTGTGCTCGACCTGCGGTCCCGGCACACGCTGACGCCCGAGGACGCCGAGATTTTCGCTGCCGCCCTCGACGCCCCACCGGCTCCAACCCCGCGCGCTCTCGAGGCTGCCCGAAACTACGGCGCGCGCGTGGTTCATGCCGACTGAGCGTCCAGCCTACAGGATAGAGCAGTTCGACCCGGCGCGGCACGACCGGGCCGATTTCGACTGCGGTGTCGACCGTCTGAACAACTACCTCAAGCTGAGCGCCAGGAAACAGCAGAAAGACGACATGACCCGCGTCTATGTCGCCGTCGAAGAGGGAAGCCCGCGAATCCTGGGCTACCATGCCATCAACCTCGGCATGATGAACGTGGACGAACTCAAGCGGCGCCCGCGGGGAGCGCCCGACCACGGGGAGATCCCGGTGCTGTTCCTGGGGCAGGTCGCTGTCGACGAGGGACAACAGGGCAGGGGTCTCGGTGGCATCCTGATGCACCATGTTTTCGAAAAGGCGTGCGTGATTGCCGACGCGGCCGGATGTCATGCAATCGTTCTCGATGCGATCTCGGACGGTGGCGAGGCGGAACTTGCCCGCCGCAAGGGGTGGTACGAGAGCTTCGGCTTCGCGGCCTTCGCGAGCAGCCCGGCGCGCATGTTTCTCGCGATGAAGCAGCTGCGCGCGGTGGTTCAGGCACGCTCCGGACCCGCTGCAAATCCCGATAAGCGTGGACCGTGAGCCTCGGCCCGTTCGGCAGGTGTCGTCGCCTGCCCGGTTGGACGCCGCGAACGCAATCGAGACGGCAATTCCGGCCTCGCATCGACCCGGGCCGGGCCGGTCGGCCGGAGGGGATGGTGTTTCACGTGAAACATTGAGGCGGCCCTTCGATAGGGGCTTATATGGATAGCTTGACAGGGGTGTGGGCGGCGCCCGCGGGGCGCCGGGCGGCGCGCCCCCTCACCCCGACCCTCTCCCCCGCGGGGGAGAGGGGGCCGCCCGCCGGGCGCTCCCTGCCTTCCCCCCTCCCGCTTGCGGGAGGGGCCGGGGGAGGGTGGACGTCAAGCTATCCGGACAAGCCCCCTTCGATACGCCGCTTCGCGGCTACTCAGGGTGAGGGAAGCTGTAATGTTGCCCCTCATCCCGAGTAGGCGCGCAAGCGCCGTATCGAGGGACCCGACTCCCCTCCGCCCTCTCCACCCGTCATTTCGACCGGAGCAAAGCGGAGCGGAGAAATCTGCCACCCCCGACGCCGCGATTCGGTGCGTGGCAGATATCTCCGCTCCACCGCCCTCCGGGCGGCTCCGGTCGATATGACGAAGGAGGGCTCGACCCGCCCCCTCAATCCTCGCCCTGGAGGCGTTTGAGCCAGATCGAGACCAGCGCCGGCTGGCCGTTGCGGACCCGGTCGAGGCCGCGGGCGAGCGCGGCTTCGAGCTCGGCGGGGTCGCGGACGGTTTCGCCGTGGGCGCCGGCGGCCTCGGCCTCCTTGGCGAAGTCGATCGGCGGGTCGAACCAGCCGCCCTTGAACCCGTCTTTCGCGGCGTAGCCGTCGGCGCCGTAACTGGCCGCGATGCGCTCGGTTCCGGTGGTGTAGCTGCGGTTGGTGTAGACGATCTGCAGGAACGGCGCGTCGTGATGGGCGGCCGACCACAAGGCGGGCGCCGGGGTTCCGAACATGTAGAAGCCGTCGCCGCTGACCGCGACCACGTCGCGCTCGGGCGCGGCGAGCTTGGCGCCGAGCGCCGCCCCGGTCGCCCAGCCGCCGCTCGACCCCGGGTTGGCGAAATAGGAGCCGGGCAGGCTGCGGTCGATATAGTCCCGCGTCCGGTTGGGGGGCAGCGCCTCGTCGAACACGATGCAGTTGTCGTCGAGCATCTTGCCGATCCGGTAGCCCGCCCAGTAGCGGTCTATCGGAACGGTCGAGGCGTGCGCCCCGCGCGTCCTCCTCCGCCGCCGCGATCCAGGCCCGCGATCCCGCCGCGAGGCGTTCGCTCCGCGCCGCGATCCGCTCCCGGTCGCCGTCGCCCAACCGGTCCCGCGCCGCCTCGGCAATCGCCCGGATCGTCGCCAGCGAGTCGGTGGCGAGCCGCATGTCGGCGGTGAACTCGAAGGTCGGGATGCTGACCTTGATGGGATCGCGCTCGACCGAGACGATGAAGGCCTCGGGCCCCGGCGCGTTGCGCCCGGGCACCCAGGGCACCACCGCCTCCAGCGCCAGCACCGTGTCGGCGTCCTTCAGCGTCGCCTGGGTCTGGAAGCAGGGATGGCGGAAGGGGAAGCTCATATAGCTGCGCTGGACCGAATCCGTGACCGCGAGGCCCAGCAGCTCGCAGAGCTCCACCAAAGCCGGGACCGTCGCCGGATCGCGCCCGGACGCGGACACCACGACGACCGGGTGGGCGGCGGCGATCAGCCTCCGCGCGATCTCGTCGGCATCGTCGGAGGACGGCGCGGAGGGGCGCGGAATGCCGAGCTGGTCGGCGCTCGGGAAGCGCGCGCCGTCGACCGGCATCAGGGTGAGCTCCTTGGGAAAGCTCAGATAGACCGGGCCGCAGGGCTCGCTCCGGGTGACCTGGACCGCCCGGCTCGCGATCGCGCCCGGATTGTCCTGCGAGGTCAGGCGGTGGTCCCACTTGACGTAGTTCCGAACGATCCCGTTCTGGTCGAAGGTCTCCTGCATCCAGAGATGCCCGCCCTCGTCGCGGCCGCCCTTCGCGGTCCCGGCGTAAGCGGTGGGCGGGAAGCCCGCGGTGATGACCACGGGAAGCCCGCTGCGCGCCGCGGTGTGGACCGCGCCGCCGTAATGCATCGTGCCGCAATCGACATGGGCCGCGGTGACCGCCGGCCGCCCGCTGACCGCCGCGAAGCCGAGCGCGGCGTTGAGGCTCGCATGCTCGTGCGGCACGGTGATCAGCCGGATCGGGTTGTTGGCGCCCCGGGCGCGCGCCTTGGCCGTGGCCTCCTGGAAGAACCCGATCTCCGATCCCGAGGTGAAGAACAGGTGGTCGACCCCGCCGGCGGCGAATCCCGCGACCAGCGCATCGCCCACGTCTTCGGCCTGCACCTCGGCCCAGCCCGCCGTCTTTCCGCCGTCCATAGCCCGTCTCCCGTCAGGGTTCGCGTCCGTCCGGCGTATCATGCCGCACTCGCGGTCCGGGGCAAAACGGCGCTACGATGGCGGCGAACGGGAGGATCCGGAGATGCTGTTCCTCGTCACCTCGAAGGAGCCCCGGCCGCACGGGCCGTGGCACACGCCGGAGCGCCACGCGGGCTGCCTCGCCCACTGGGTCGGCGTCCACATGGAGGGGGTGTGCGTCATCCACCCGATCATGTTCGTGCGCGGCTATGCGATCTATGTCGAGACGGACTCAGGGCGCAGGCTCCGCGAGATCCTCGAAGGCAACCCGATGTGGCCCGACGAGATCTACCGGGTCTACGTCCTGGAGGAGAACGGCCCCGTGAAGAACCAACCCGTGCCGCCCGGCAAGCAGCGATTCCTGATCCTCGCCCGCCCGGCCAAGCCGCTGCCGCCCGACCTCGACTACGCCGGCACCGACGCGATGCTGGACCGCATCGCCGAAGAGCACGGCGCGATGGTCCACCGCCTGGTCGAGGACATCGCGGGCTACGCGATCCTGGTCGACGTCGACAGCAACGACCGGATCCGCACCCTGCTGGAGCCGCTGCCGATCACGACATACGTCAACTACGAGATCCTGCCGCTGGGCTCGATGGGCGGGCACGAACGCCACCTCCAGGCGCTCGGCCACGACATCGACTTCGGGGAGGGGGGGCCGGCGGGCGGGTAGCCCCCTCACCCTGACCCTCTCCCCGCGGGGGAGAGGGGATTCGCTTGGCGACCCCTCCTCACCTTCCCCCCTCCCGCGTGCGGGAGGGGCCGGGGGAGGGCCGGGCGTTCGCTCAGGCGGCCGCTTCCAGCTCCGCGGCGGTCAGCTCGCGGGTGCCGTATTCGGCCGGCGAGGTGATCTCCAGCATCTCGAGGTCGTCGGACCATTCGACGACCGAGTGCTTGATCTCGGGCGGCAGCATGTGGACCGAGCCGGCCTTGAGCGTCTCCTCGCCGTGCCCCTCGTACCAGAACGTCACCCAGCCGCGGACGACGTAGACGATCAGGAAATCGATGTCGGTGTGGATGTGGGCCTCGATCGGCGGCGGGCCGTCGCCGCCGCGGATCATGTGCGCGCCGTACTTGCCGCCGGTCGCCTCCTCGACGCCGAATTGGCGGTAGACGAACTGATCGCGAATACCCTCCTTGCCGTAAACCGCGCCGTCGGCGTGGTCGATCACCAGCTTCTGCTCGAACTCGGACATCGGACCCTCCGTTCCGTCTGGACGATGCGGAAGCTTAGCGCAATTCGGGGGTGGGCCAACCCTTACTCTGCCCCGCCGTCGGCAAACGGAACCTCCCTGTCCGATTTCCTGTCACCGGGCGGATCGAAATTCGCGCCGCGCGGCATGTTGTCGACCAGCCACCGGCCGAGCGGTTTCCGGCGCGGCGTCCCGCCCTCGTCATCATCCCGGTCCCGGCGGGGTTTCGGTTTCGGATCGGTTATGGTTCCTCTCCACGAACCGCCCGGACCGCGCCCCAGAGCGCACCCCGCATCCAACAGCCAATACCGTCACCCCGGCCTTGAGCCGGGGTCCAGAGCCACAGGCACGGCGCCTGCCATGGTAACGTGAGGACGAAAGACAGAGCGCCTCCTGCCGCATACGTTGTATATGACAGGCACGACCGCGCGTGAAGGAAGAAACGCCGATGTTCCCGAGAGCCGTCCATCCCGGCGAAATCCTCAAGGGCGAACTCGAAGAACTCGGGATCGCCCCGACCGCGTTCGCGCGCCAGATCGCCGTGCCGCCCAACCGCATCGGCCAGATCGTCGCCGGCAAGCGCTCGATCACCGGCGACACCGCGCTTCGCTTCGGTCACTGGTTCGGCGTCGATCCCCAGTTCTGGCTCAACCTCCAAGCCCAGTACGACCTGGTGCGGGCGGATAAGGCTGCTGGTGCAGCGGTTCGACGGCTGCCTACCCGGGCCGGTATTGCCGGGTTGGGCTCCGCTAACTTCGCGGTAGCCTCACGCCCCTAGAAGCTCGTCCCGAAAGTCGCGGAGCCGGATCAGGCGCGGCCGGTGCACCCCGTGGTCGAAATAGCAGTCCACCGCTTCCCAGACGTTGCAGCGGAGCTCGTCCAAGGTGTCGGCCTGCGTGTGGATGCCGAGGTCGAGCGCGCTGGCCGAGTATCCGCCGTCCAGCTCGCCTTTTCTGATTTGGAAAACAACATTCATTCCGGACATAGATCGCGCCCGCATTTTTTGTTCATTCGCTCAATCTCTAACAGCAAAATGAGGGTGTCAAAGTCCAATGTGTCAGAGCAGGCAAAGACAAACAAGCCATCTCAAAGATCGACAATTGAAGGAAGTGGCAATTTCCAAGCGAAATTTCGTCATTAGAGATTATCGTGATTTTGTGGTCATCCGTTCTCTATGTCTAATTCGACTAGAAATCAATGCATTTTCGTATTTCGAGTAATCACGCCTCTCCAAATTCAGTCTTTGTTGTTCCAAATTTCGAAAATGTGAATCAAAATCTCGTTCAAAGGTCGGGGGGCTTACAACCAAGTCGTGCATCATAGCAGCAAAGTACTTGAGCAGTGCATATTTGAATTGAAGAGAGAGAAGGTTTTCCTTGTTGATCTTTTGCCAATGTTCCTCGTTTACATTGGTCCCATCCTCATTCAATGGATAATACCATTGTCCGTGCGCGAGTTTATTTCGAATTTCAATCACAATCGCCAAGTCCTGATTCAAAATTTCATACAGCACTTGATATCGCGCAAAATGGGCTACGCCTATCGATATTTTATTGATGTCTGAGTTTCCCATATTGTGATGTTTGCGAAACGCAACGTCAACTAGCGCTTTCCACTCGTCGAGTTTTGTATGAGCCGACAATATTTCATTTCTTTCTTGAACGTCAAAACCACCCCTCTCATGGAGTAGTTTCTTAAGACGGCTTTCTGCCCAGCACCCCAATACGAGCGCATAAAGTTTAATCAACGATCTAAGATTTGTTGACGAACTGCCATTTCTAATAGTAGCCCGCGCCAACAGCGAGACGTCTTTGACCGCTTTCTCGATTTCACGCAAGTTAGCAACGTGAAACTTGTATAGGTTTGGTGGGCTGGGCATGCTGTGCTTCCTCGCTTCCCCGCCGCCAAAGCGCACGAATGGATAGTGCGCTTTGGCGGCGGGGATTCGAACCCCGCAAATACTCTCCGAAGAGTGTGTTTTCCCTTACACCATCGCCCAACAGGATAGTAGCGCGTTCCTTCAACTGTGGCAATGGCAATCATTGGCCAATCGGTGCGACGAGACTGCTTCGTAGCGGTAATGCGTCCAAGCGGTCACGGAGGCGGTGCAGTGTTCCGTTGAGACAGGCTCTTGCGCTTACAAGCGCCGTACGGCCAAGAAAGCCCTTGACAAAAGTTGTCCGTCATAGCTCGCGCAACCTTGTATTAAATTGGATCGGGGCGGACGCCCCACCTAAATCACCCCCGCCTTAACCCGCTTCCTGATCTCGTCCACCGTCGCCTGCACCGCGATCAGGTATCCCTTCGCCATCCCGTCGGCGAACTCGCGTTCCTCCGCGCTGCCGTGCGCCATCCCCTCCCTCTCCAGCGTGAACGCGAAGCGCATGTGCAGCGCGCCTTCCGCGTCCTCCAGGATCTCGTTGACGATGGTGCCCATCTCGATGCCGGCGGTGCGGATGAATTCGACCTTTTCCTCGGGGTGGAAGAGGATCTTCTCGGTCATCGCCTCGCCGCTGAAGACGATGTCGCGGAACAGGCCGTTCTCGAACCGCCCGGTGACGTGGCAATAGCTCATCGCGGGCACGAACGGCACCGCGTCCTCCGCCTTCAGCACGAGCCCGAGCCAGACATGGTGGCGGGTGAGCGCGGGCTCGCCCGGCGCGAGGTTCGCGTTGATCGGAACGCTGTGCTCGACCGAGAACATGGCGGTCTCCCTATGCGGTGACGGGGCGATCATCGCACCGGGGCTTCCCGGTTGCCAGCGCCGGGGCGCGGCGTTCCCGTCGTCCCCCTATTTCGTCATGCCCGGACTTGTTCCGGGCATCCACGTGGGTCCGCCGGCTCGCCGGTCCCCATTCACGGCGCGACGCCGCAAGACGTGGATACCCGGAACAAGTCCGGGCATGACGGAGGGGACGGAAGGAATGTCGCACCCGCCCCGCCGCCTTGCCAGCGCCGGGGCCGGGTGCGATCTTGCCGCCGCCTTCGAGAGGAGCCGGATTTTGAGCGACATTGCGATGCGGCCCCGCCGCAGCCTTCTGTTCGTGCCGGGGCTCCGGTCCGACCGGTTCGAAAAGGCGCTGGGGGCCGGCGCCGACATCGTCTGCGTCGACATCGAGGATGCGGTCGCGCTGCCGCGCAAGGAGGAGGCGCGCGCCCTTTCGCTGCCGCTGTTCGCGGGCGATTACGCCGGCGACGTGGAGCGCATGCTGCGCGTCAACCCGTTGTCGACCGCCGAGGGCTTGCGGGACGTCCTCGCGCTCCGCGCCTGCGCCGCCCCGCCGCCCGCACTGATGCTGGCCAAGGTCGGCTCGGCGGAGGAGATCGCGCTCTACGACGCGCTGCTCGACGGAAGCTGCGCTGGCATCCGCTACCATGTGATAATCGAATCCACCGACGGGCTCGCCAACGTGCAGGCGATCGCGCGGGCGTCGGAGCGGATCGACTCGCTGCTGTTCGGCGCGGTCGACATGTCGGCCGACCTCCGCGCGGCGCAGAGTTGGGAAGCGCTGCTCTATGCGCGTTCGGCTGTGGTCCACGCCGCGGCGCGGAACGGGCTCGACCTGCTCGACGTGCCCTGGCTCAATCTCGCCGACCCGGACGGGCTGGCCGTGGAGGCGCGCGCCGCCGCCGCGCTCGGCTTCACCGGCAAGGCCGCGATCCACCCGGACCAGATCCCGGTCATCAACGACATCTTCTCGCCCTCGGCGGACGACATCGAACGCGCCCGGCGGATCGTCGAGGCGTTCCGGGAGAGCGACACCGGGCTGCTGGTGGTCGACGGCGAGCTGATCGAGCTCCCGGTGCTGCGGACCATGCACCGGACGCTGGCGATCGCCGACCGGCTCGGACGGTGACGCCGTTCGCCGGGATCCTGGCCGAGGCCGAGGCCCGCGCCGGCGGGGCGGACAGGCTGGCCGAGCGCATGCCGGACGTCTCCCCGCCGGAGGCGCTGCGGCGGATCGCGGACGACCGCTACCTCTCGCTGATGTCGCGCCGGGTCTTCCGCGCCGGCATCCGCCACAGCGTCGTCGACGACCGCTGGCCGGCCTTCGAGGAGGCGTTCCACGGCTTCGAGCCGGGCGCGGTGCGCGCGATGAACGACGAGGAACTCGAAGGGCTGATGAAGGACACCCGCCTGATCCGCCACTGGGGCAAGATCAGGGCGACGCGCGACAACGCCGCCGCGATGCAGGGCGTGGCCGGGGAGTTCGGGTGCTTCGGGGACTGGCTCGCCGACTGGCCGGTGGACGACATCGTCGGGCTCTGGGCCGAGCTCGCCGGGCGCTTCAGGCAGATGGGCGGCAACTCGGCGGCCCGCTTCCTCAGGATGGCCGGCAAGGACAGCTTCGTGCTCACCCCCGACGTGGTGCGCGGCCTCAACCGCGCCGGCGCCTGGGAGGGGAAGCCCAGCGGAAAGCGCGCCCGGGAAGCGGTGCAGGCCGCCTTCAACGAATGGGCCAAAGAGAGCGGCCGCCCGCTATCCCATATCAGCGTCGTGCTGGCGATCGCGAGCCCGGCGCGATGAGGGGCCGCGGAGGCCCGCCCTTCGATACGCCGCTTCGCGGCTACTCAGGGTGAGGGTACCAAGGGGGTGGAAGCAAAAAGTCCCTCATCCCGAGTAGGCGCGCCAGCGCCGTATCGAGGGACGGACCGGCTCGACAATGCCCGCTGACCTCGCGGGGCGGCTGGGCGGGGTTCCGGGGCCGGTCCGGGGCGTGCTCTGGATGATGGGCTCGACCGCCTCCTGGGCGGTCATGGCGGTGCTGATCCGCTACGTGGGCGACGAGATCCACCCCTTCGAGATCGTCTTCCTGCGCAGCCTGTTCGGCATGGCGTTCCTGCTGCCCTGGCTCTACCGCTCGGGCATCAAGGCGCTTCACACGCGGCGCTTCGGGATGCACTTCGCGCGCGCCTTCTTCGGGCTGGTGGCGGCCTATCTGATCTTCACCGCGATCACGCTCGAACCGCTCGGCAGCATCGCGGCGATCATGACCACGCGGCCGATCTTCGCCTCGGCGGCGGCGATCCTGATCCTGCGCGAGGCCTCGCACGGGCGGCGCTGGTCGGCGGCGATCCTCGGCTTCGTGGGCGCGCTGATCATCCTCCGCCCCGGCATGGTCGAGGTCTCGACCGGCGCGCTGCTCGCCTTCGTCGGGGTGTTCGCCATGGTCGCGGTCGCGCTCATCATGAAATCGCTCGCCCGCACCGAGCGGCCGGACGCGATGGCGACGTGGCAGATGATCGTCTTCGTGCCGGCCTCGCTGATCCCGGCGCTGTTCGTCTGGACGACGCCGAGCTGGGAGGCGGTCGGGGTGCTGGTCGCCATGGGCTGCGCCGGGACGCTGACCCAGCGCGCGCTCGCCCGCGCCTATCACGCGGCGGACGCGACGGTGGTGCTGCCGTTCGAATTCACCCGGCTGATCTTTTCCGCCGCGATCGGCTTTGTCGTCTTCGCCGAGTTCCCCGATATCTGGGTCTGGGTGGGCGGCGCGGTGATCCTGGCGGGCATCATGACCATGGCCGGGCTGGAGGCGAGGCGGGCGCCCGCGCGGGGCTGAGCGCGGTTGCGTGGCGGCATCGCGCGGGCCATCATCGCGGCCGTGGAAAACTTCGAAATCAAGCCGTTGTCGGAGGCGCTGGGCGCCGAGATCGTCGGGCTCGACGTCACCGCCCCGGTCGACGAAGAGACGGCGGAGGCGCTGCGCGCGGCGTGGCGCGACCACATCGTGCTTCTCTTCCGCGCCCCCGGCCTCACCCAGGAACAGCAGCTCCGCTTCGCGGGCGCGTTCGGCGAGATCGGCCGGCGCCCCCGGCCCAGGGGGGAACGGCCCGAGGACGCGGCGACGGTCGACGACGCGATGATGCTGATCTCCAACATCCGGGTCGACGGCAAGCCGATCGGATCGCTGCCCGACGGCGAGATGTATTTCCACCACGACACGATCTTCAAGGAGGTGCCCAATCTCGGCACCATGCTCTATGCGATTGAGGTGCCGGACCGGGGCGGCAACACCAAATTCGCCAACCACTACCTCGCCTGGGACGCGCTGCCCGAGCGCATCCGGGAGCGGGTCAGGGGGCGCACCGCGCGCCACGTCTACGACTACGTCGTCTACAACAGCCGCGAGGGCAAGGGCGCCGACGCGAGCACGGTCGACGGCTGCGCCCACCCGGTCGCGATCGCCCACCCGACGAGCGGGCGGAGCGCGCTCTATGTCGACCGGCTGATGACCATGCGGATCGACGGCCTGCCCGAGGAGGAGAGCGACGCGATCCTCGACGAGATGTTCGACATCGCCGAGCGCGACGAATTCGTCTACGAGCACGTCTGGACGCCGGGCGACCTGCTGGTCTGGGACAATCTCTGCTCGTCGCACGCCCGCACCGACTTCCCGCCCGACCAACGCCGCCTGCTGCGCCGCTGCCAGATCGCGGGGGATGCCCGGCCGGCGGGGTAGGAATCCCTAACCGTCATGGTCGGCGAAGGCCGACCATCCACGAGTTTTTTTAAGGCGCTGGAAACAAAAACAAAACGTGGATGGTCGGCCTTCGCCGACCATGACGGGTGAGGCACAAGCCGTTACCGCGACCACTTCGTCTTCGGCTTCCCCGTCTCCACCCCGTCGACCAGGATCGCGTCGACGTTCTCGTTGTAGAAGCACATCAGATCCCGGATCTTCGGGCATTCGGGGATCGGGTCGGGGTAGCTCCAGACGATGTCCTCGTAAGTCTTGCCGCCGATCCCGGCCGACCAGTAGACCGCCTCGCCCTTGTAGGGGCAGCGGGTCGCGCTTTCGGTGGCGCTGAGCAAATCCGTCCGCACGTCCTCTCGCGGGATGTAGTAGCGGACCGGCAGCCTGGTCTCGAACAGGAAATGCGCCCGCGTCGAGCGCGCCACCTCCTCGCCGCCCAGCATGACCCGGACCTCGCGCGAGGACGGGATCGCGTCGATGCGCTTGTAGGGGTCGCGCGCGTGGACGAAGATCTCCTCGTCCTCCTCGTACCAGCTGTCGACCTTGCCCCAGTAGAACGCGCCGATGCCGGCGAGCTCCGGCACCTCGTCGAACGGCGTCTCGTAGCTCCAGAGGATGTCGTCCACGGTGCGCCCGCCCGCGGTGAGCGACCAGTAGGACGCGTCGCCCTTGTAGGGGCAGTGCGTGCCGGTGCCGGTCTTCTCCATCAGGTCCATCCGCACGTCCTCGAGCGGGAAATAGTAGACCGGCAGGTGGTTGGCCTCATGCAGCAGCGACATCCGGGTCGAATCCGCGATGACCTCGCCGCCCACCACCGCGCGGACGCGGCGCGGGCTCGATTCGACGCGCACATAGTGGTCCGGGTTCCTGGCAAAGCCCGGTCCCGGGCCGCTCGTTCTGACATCCGCCATCCTGTCCTCCCTGCTGGCCGGCGGAGTGTCCCGCAGCCCCCGGTCCGGCGCAACCGGACGATTGCCGGCCGCCGGGAAGACGACGCTTACGCGCTCGCCGCGGACGGGAGCGCCGGCGAGACGTCCTGAACCGCGTCGGCGCGGTCCTCGATCTCCGACAGGGAGCCGGGATCGACCCGGATCGGCGCGGCGGCGTCGGCGGGAGGCTCGACGACGCCGACAAGCGCGGCGTCCCCGCAGCCGGCCTCGCGCAACGCCGCGAGACATGCCTCCGCCCGCTCGGCCGGCACGCTCGCGAGCAGCCCGCCGGCGGTCTGGGGATCGAACAGGATCGGATAGAGCGCCCCGGCCTCCCCGCCCCTTATCGCCCGCGCCTGGCGCGCGTTCTGGCCCTGCAGCGAGCTCACGATCCCGGCGGCGAGGCAATCCATCGCGCCGTCCAGCACCGGCAGGTCGGCGGCGGCCAGCGTGACATCGACCGCCGAGGCGCGGACCATCTCGACCAAATGCCCGGCGAGGCCGAACCCGGTGACGTCGGTGCAGGCCCGCGCCCCGTGCCGGATCAGGATTTCCGCCGCCGCCCGGTTGGATTGCAGCATCGAGTCGAGCGCGCGGTCGATCCACCTCCCCTTCGCCCGGCACCGCATGTCGGCCGCGAACAGCGTCCCGGTGCCGAGCGCCTTGGTGACGATCAGCCGGTCTCCGGGACGCATGCCCGCCTTGCGCAGCACGCAAGCGGGGTCGGCCTGTCCGGTGACCGCGAGGCCGAGCGCGCGCTCGGCCCCTTCCCCGGTATGTCCGCCGACCAGCGCCGCCCCGGCTTCCGCCAGGACTTCGTTCACACCCTGCATCATGTCGGCGATCTCGGCGCCGATCTTCTCTTCCGGACCGTGAGCGACGGTCACGATGGCGAGCGCGGTCTGGGGTTCCGCCCCCATCGCGTAGATGTCGCCGAGCGCGTGGTTGGCCGCGATGCGGCCGAACAGGTAGGGGTCGTCGACGAAGGAACGGAAGTGGTCCACCGTCTGGACGACCGACATGCCGGGCGGCACCCGGAACACCGCCGCGTCGTCGGGATCGCCGAGCCCGATCAGGATGTCGTCGCGGGCGCGCGGCTCGATGCCTCCGATGACCCGCTCCAGCACATCCTGCCCGACCTTCGCGCCGCAACCGCCGCAGCGCATTTCCGGGTCTTCGACCCGGGGCAGACCCGGCGCGGGCGCGGGCAGGGGCTCCGGCGTCATCTCGGGCAGGTCGGTGTATTTCCGCATCCAGCGGCGGTCGATCCAGTCCTTCAGCCGCCACACCCAGCGGCCCTCGACCGCGAACCGGCCGCGCGAGGCGACCGCGTAGGCGTCTCCGGTCGAGATCAGGCTGAGATAGGCGCGCTGCGGCCGCCAGCGGCGAAGCGGCCGCCCGGTCAGCGCGCGGCGCAGGTTCCCGGCCAGAGGCGGGCCCTGCCGGACCGCGAACACCCCGGCCTTGGGCCGCCGGTGGTTGATCATGCTCGCCACGTCGCCGCAGGCGAAGACCTCCGCGTGCGAGGTCGAGCGCAGGCAGTCGTCGACGCGGATGAACCCGTCCCCGTCGACATCGAGCCCGGCGGAGCCGGGCCAGGATTCGGCGGCCGCGCCGGTCACCCAGAGGATCTCGTCGGCAATGACGGACCCGCCTCCCTCCAGCGTCAGCCTGCCGGGCTCGACGCGGATCACGGCCCGGCCGAGCGCCGTCTCGATCCCGCGCGCGGCGAGGATGCGGGCGAACCGGGCGCGGGTCGCGGCGTTGTGGGCGGGAAGCAGCACGTCGGCGGCATCGACGACGGTCATCGCGACCCCACCCCTTCCCGCCGCTTCGCGCGACAGCCGGTGCAGCGCGGAGAGCGCGAGCTCGACCCCGCCCGCGCCGCCGCCGACGACGGCGATGCGTACCGGACCGCCGCGCCGGCTCAACCGGTCGGCCAGCGTGTCCCAGTGCTCGACGAAGCGGCCGATCGGCTTGACCGGCACCGTGTTCTCCGCCGCGCCGGGGACGTCGGCGGTCCGGGGGGCGGAGCCGATATCGATGGACACCACGTCATAGGGGATCGGCGGACGGCCCTCGGAGAACACCAGCCGGGCATCGAGATCGATGCCCGTGGCCGCCCGGTGGTAGATCCGCGCGCCGGCCAGGTTGGCGAGCGGGCGGAGATCGATGTGGCACTCGTCGAGGCCGTAATGGCCCGCGACATGGCCCGGCAGCATGCCGGAATAGGGCGTGTGCACGTCGCGCGCGATCAGCGTCGTCCGGACGCCCGGCAACGGCTTCATGGCGAACGCCTTGAGCACGGCGACATGGCTGTGCCCGCCGCCGACGAGCACGAGATCCTTGACGACGGGCGCTTGCGGTTTCATCGGTCCCCGCTTCCGGAACCGGACGAGGATGGGTCAGTCGTCGCGATAGGTGCGCTCGCGGCGCTCGTGCCGCTCCTGGGCCTCGATGGTGAGGGTTGCGATGGGCCGCGCCTCGAGACGCTTGATCCCGATCGGCTCGGCGGTCTCCTCGCAATAGCCGTAGGTGCCCTCTTCGATCCGCGTAAGCGCCGCGTCGATCTTGGCGATCAGCTTGCGTTCGCGGTCGCGGGTCCTGAGCTCGATGGAGCGGTCGGTCTCGACCGTCGCCCTGTCCGCGAGGTCGGCAGCCGGCGCATGGTTCTCCTGCAAGTGCTCCAGCGTGGCCGAACTCTCCTGGAGCAACTCGTCCCGCCAAGCCAGCAGCTTCTTGCGAAAATACTCGCGCTGCCTTCCGTTCATGAACGGCTCGTCCTCGCGCGGACGATACCCCTTGGGGAGGTTGACCCGCTTCGCCACCGCCGGTTCCCTGCCTAGTTGGCGCGGGAGTATAGGGGCACCGCCTCGCACGCCGCAACAAACAAGGCGCACGCTCGCGAGACCCTCGAAATGAGGGCCGAAGCAGGCGGTTTCGGGGGCGTTTGACAGCCCCGATGCCGCGCCTATACTCCGCGAACTTCCCGGGAAAGCGGGCGGAAACGCCACGTCCTCCGCGCGGGCGGCGGACCTACCGGGACAAAAAACATCCGAACAAGGAACAGACAATGACGAAGCGCGTACGCTCGAAATACAAGATCAACCGCAGGCTCCGGGTGAACCTCTGGGGCCGGCCGAAGAGCCCGGTCAACAAGCGCGACTACCCGCCGGGCCAGCACGGCCAGCGCCGCCGCAAGGTGTCGGATTTCGGCACCCAGCTTCAAGCCAAGCAGAAGCTGCGCGGGTATTACGGCAACATCACCGAGAAACAGTTCCGCAGGCTCTACCATGAGGCCGTCAGGCGGCGCGGCGACACGGTCGAGAACCTCGTCGGCCTGCTGGAACAGCGGCTGGACGCCGTCGTCTACCGGCTCAAATTCGTGCCCACCGTCTTTGCCGCGCGCCAGTTCATCAGCCACGGCCACGTACTGGTCAACGGGCGGCGGGTGACGATCCCGTCCTTCCGGGTGCAGGTCGGCGACGAGGTGGAGGTGCGCGAACGCTCGCGCAATCTGGGGCTGGTCCTCGAAGCCATGGACTCCCCCGAGCGCGACGTGCCGGACTATATCGAGGTCGATTACAACAAGATGGTCGGCAGGATGCTGCGGGTCCCGCAACTCGCGGAAATCCCCTACCCGGTCCAAATGGAGCCGAACCTGGTCATCGAGTACTACTCGCGCTGATTGTCGGCCATCGCACCCGGCTCGCCGGTCTCGCGCTATCGAGCGAGCCCGATGCCGCCACCCCGGACTTGTTCCACTGCTGTCCGGTTTAACGTTTGCGGACCGGGCGAAAGGCATGGGTCCGAGCGGGTTTCCAAAGGATCGCTCGGCTCGAGACACGGATTTCGGCGCGCCGGCATCCCTCCCACCGTCATGCCCGGACTCGTTCCGGGTATCCACGTCTTGCGGCATCGCGGTGTGAGCCGGGAACGGACGAACTGGCGGAGGGACGTGGATGCCCGGAACGAGTCCGGGCATGACGATATGGGCGGGCGGCGCTGGACCCCGGAACAAGTCCGGGGTGACAGCCGGGAATTGAGCGCAGGTAGTGCCCCTATTCGGGATTGGCGAGCTGGATGTCGATCCCGCGGGTCGACAACAGCTCCATCAACTCGCCGGTCTCGTACATCTCGCGCACGATATCGCAGCCGCCCACGAACTCGCCCTTGACGTAGAGCTGGGGGACGGTGGGCCAGCTGGAGAAGTGCTTGATCCCCTCGCGGAGCTCGGGATCCTGCAACACGTCGACGCCCCGGAACGGCACGCCGAGATTGCTCAGCGCCTGAACCACCGTGGCGGAGAACCCGCATTGCGGGAACACCGGCGTCCCCTTCATGAACAGAACGACGTCGGTTTCCCCGATATCGTCGCGGATTCGTTCGAACACGGCGGGTTCGCTCATCTCAGGCTCCTGTTGCGATACATGTGTCAGGCATCTTCGGGAAGCGCGGTTTGCAGCGCGAGCGCGTGAAGCTCGCCGCCCATCCGCCCCTGAAGCGCCTGATAGACCATCTGGTGTTGCTGGACCCTCGTCTTGCCCTTGAAGGCCCCGGAGACGACATGCGCCGCGTAGTGGTCGCCGTCGCCCGCGAGGTCCTGGATGCTGACCACCGCGTCGGGAAGGCCTTCCTTGATCAGGCGTTCGATATCGCCCGGGTCCATCGGCACAGCTGCGATCCTCGATTGTCTCTCCGCGGGGCTAACGCCCCGCCATGAAGCGCGGGAACCACGCTTCATGGGCCTCCCTCAGCCTGGCAAGGGATATATGGCCGTGACCGGAGACAGTCAACGCCGCGCCGGCCGTGCGCCCAATGGCGGTCGCGGGCACGCCGGAAGCGGCGGCGGCGTCCAGCACCGGCGCGGCATCGGGCACCGCCACGAGGTAGCGCCCCTGGTCCTCGCCGAACAGCCAGGCCAGCGGATCGGCGTCCGGCGGGGGCGCGATCTCCGCGCCGATCCCGGACGCGAGCGCCATCTCGGCGACGGCCACCAGCAGCCCGCCGTCGGAGACGTCGTGGCAGACTTTCACCACGCCGCCTTCGATCGACTCCCGGACCATCTGCCCGTTGCGCCACTCGGCATCGAGATCCACCGGCGGCGGCGGTCCCCCGGGGGTCTCCACCACATCTCGCAGGAACAGCGACTGTCCGAGATGGCCGACCGTCGCGCCGATCGCCACGACCTCGTGGCCGGGGGCTGCGAAGGCAACGGTCGTGCGGCGGGCAAGGTCGTCGAGGAGGCCGAGCCCGCCGATCACGGGCGTCGGCAGGATCGCCCGCCCGTCGGTCTCGTTGTAGAGCGAGACATTGCCCGAGACGACCGGGAAGTCGAGCGCGCGGCAGGCCTCGCCGATGCCTTCGACGCAGCCCACGAGCTGGCCCATGATCTCGGGCCGCTCCGGATCGCCGAAATTGAGGTTGTCGGTCACCGCCAGCGGCCGCGCGCCGGCCGCCACGAGGTTGCGCCAAGCCTCGGCGACCGCCTGCCGCCCGCCCTCGCGCGGATCGGCCGCGCAGTAGCGCGGCGTGCAATCGGTGGTGAGCGCGATTCCCCGCGATGAGCCGTGGACGCGTATCACCGCCGCATCGCCGCCCGGCCTGACCACGGTGTCGCCCATCACCATGTGGTCGTACTGCTCCCAGATCCAGCGCCGCGATGCCAGATCGGGCGTGCCCAGGAGCCGTTCGAGCGCTACGAGAGGCGCGACCCCGGCCGCTTCCACCGCCGGCATCGCGGGCTGCGGCGTCCGGACATGGGGCCGCCGGTAGCGCGGCGCCGCCTCGACCAGCGGGTCCACGGGGATGTCGGCGGCGGCTTCGCCGTCATGGGAAAGCACGACCCGGCCGGTGTCGGTCAGCCTGCCGATGACCGCGAAATCGAGCCCCCACTTGCGGAATACGCGCTCGGCCGCTTCCTCGGCACCGGGGCGGAGCACCATCAGCATCCGCTCCTGGCTCTCCGAAAGCATGATCTCGTAGGCGTTCATGCCGCTCTCGCGCGTCGGCACGCGGTCGAGGTCGAGCGCGATCCCGACGCCGCCCTTTGCCGACATTTCGAGCGCCGACGAGGTCAGCCCCGCCGCCCCCATGTCCTGGATCGCGACGATCGCATCGGTCCCCATCAGCTCAAGGCAGGCTTCCAGCAGCAGTTTTTCGGTAAACGGGTCGCCGACCTGGACGGTGGGCCGCTTCGCTTCCGCATCGGCGTCGAATGTCGCCGACGCCATGGTCGCGCCGTGGATGCCGTCGCGCCCGGTCTTAGATCCGACATAGACCACGGCGTTGCCGACACCGGTCGCGCGGGCATAGAAGATCCTGTCCGCATCCGCGATGCCGACCGCCATCGCGTTGACCAGGATGTTGCCGTCATAGGCCAGGTCGAATTCGGTTTCGCCGCCGACGGTGGGGATGCCGATGCAGTTGCCGTAGCCGCCTATCCCGGACACCACGCCCGAGACGAGATGGCGGGTCCGGGGATGGTCGGCGCTTCCGAAGCGCAGCGCGTTCAGCACCGCGACCGGCCGGGCGCCCATGGTGAACACGTCGCGCAGGATGCCGCCGACGCCGGTCGCGGCGCCCTGGTAGGGCTCGATGAAGGAGGGGTGGTTGTGGCTCTCGATCTTGAAGACCGCGGCCTTCCCTCCCCCGATGTCGACGACGCCGGCGTTCTCGCCGGGACCGCAGATCACCCACGGCGCGTCGGTCGGCAGCGTCGCGAGCCACGCGCGGGACGACTTGTAGGAGCAGTGCTCCGACCACATGGCGGAGGCGATGCCGAGCTCGACCATATTGGGTTCGCGGCCGAGGATTTCGAGGAGGCGCGCGTACTCGTCCTGGGTGAGGCCGTGCTCGGCGACGATTTCCGGGGTGATCACTTGCGTCTGCCCCACGGACCCCGGCGCGAGGCGAAGGAGATCGGCCGGCGAATGCGCGCGCCGGGCCGGCTGTCCCACAGCACGACATGGGACTGGCGAAAGAAGAAGATCAGCACGGCCCCGGCGGCGAATCCGCCGACATGGGCCCACCAGGCGATGCCGGCGCCTTCGCTCCGGACGGTCAGCGCGTTGAGCACTTCGAGCCCGATCCAGCTCCCCAGCACGATCACGGTGGGCAGCTTGATCGGAATGATCCCGAACAGGAGCCCCCAGATGCCGACCCTGGGGTGGAGCACGAAATAAGCGCCGAGCACGCCTGCAACCGCCCCGCTCGCTCCCACCGTGGGCACGGTCGATCCGGGAACGCTCGCCGCATGGGCGAGCCCCGCGACGATGCCGCAGAGGAGGTAGAAGACGATGAACCGGCGATGGCCCATCGCGTCCTCGACATTGTCGCCGAACACCCAGAGGAACAGCATGTTGCCGATCAGATGGAGCCAGCCGCCGTGCAGGAACATGCTGGTGAACAGCGTCACCGACGACGGCACGACGGCGGCTTCGGGCGGGAGCGCCGCGTTCCCCCATAGCACCGCGGGGATCACGCCATAGCGGAAAAACGCGATCTCGTGATCCCGGGAGGACAGGCCGAGCTGCCACAGGAAGGTAAGCACGCAGGCCGCGATCAGGGCCATCGTCACGAAGTGGTAGCGGATCCAGATCCGCGGGTTCTCGTCGTTGATGGGGACGAAGGCCATGTCAGGCGGCGAGGCTCTCCGCCAGACCCTCGAACAGCGCCCGGCCGTCGGTGCCGCCGAGGACGGCTTCGGCGGCGCGTTCGGGGTGCGGCATCATGCCGAGAATACGGTGGGCGGGGTCGAAAATCCCGGCGATCGCATGGGTCGAACCGTTGGGGTTGTCCCGGTAGCGGAAGGCGATCAGCCCCTCCCCTTCGAGCCGGGCGACGGTCTCCTCGTCGGCGACGTAGTTTCCGTCGTTATGGGCGACCGGCATGGTGACGGCCGCGCCGGCCCGGTAGCGGCGGGTGAAGATCGTGTCGTCGCGCCCGACCGAAAGAGCCACGTCCCGGCATATGAACCTGAGACCCGCGTTCCGCATCAGCGCGCCCGGCAGCAGCCCCGCCTCGGTCAGCACCTGGAAACCGTTGCAGATGCCGAGCACCGCGACGCCCGCGCGCGCCTTCGCCGCGACCTCGCGCATGATCGGGGAATGCGCCGCCATCGCGCCGGACCGCAGGTAGTCGCCATAGGCGAAACCTCCCGGAATCACGATCAGGTCGACCGGGGGCAGCGCGGTGTCGCCGTGCCACACCATCGCCGGCGCCCGTCCCGTAACCCCTTCGACGACCACCGCGCTGTCGCGGTCGCAGTTGGATCCGGGGAAGACGATGACGGCGGTCTTCACGCCGCCGATGCGACGGACAAGTTCATGGCCGGCCCCCTCACCCCGGCCCTCTCCCCCGCGGGGGAGAGGGGAATTGCGGCGCCGACCCCTCATCCTTGCTTTCTCCCCTCCCGCTTGCGGGAGGGGCCGGGGGAGGGTGGCGGGCGCGCGTCATCCCGTCAGATCGATCTCGTAGTCCTCGATGACCGTATTGGCGAGCAGCCGCTCGCACATCTCCACAAGGCTCTCGCGGGCGCGGTCCGGGTCGGTCCCGGCAAGGTCGATGTCGATCACCTTGCCCTGTCGGACCTCGCCGATCCCCGCGAAGCCAAGCGCAATCAGCGCTTGGCCGACCGCCTTTCCCTGCGGGTCGAGCACGCCTTGCTTGAGCGTGATATGGATCCGCGCCCTCACCGGGGCGCTATTGCATCACCGCCGGACCCTTCAGGTCGCCGGGCGCGCCTTCGGGCAGGATGCCGAGACGGCGCGCGACCTCCTGGTAGGCTTCTTCCACGCCGCCGAGATCGCGCCGGAAGCGGTCCTTGTCCATCTTCTCGTTGGTCTTGAGATCCCACAGCCGGCAATTGTCGGGGCTGATCTCGTCGGCCAGCACGATGCGCATCTCGTCGTCGTTCCAGAGCCGCCCGTATTCCAGCTTGAAATCGACCAGCCGGATACCGACCGTGACCAGCAGGCCGGTCAGGAAGTCGTTTACCCGGAGCGACATGTGCATGAGCTCGTCGAGCTCCTGGGGCGTCGACCAGCCGAAGGCGGTGATGTGCTCCTCGGCGACCAGCGGATCGTTGAGCTCGTCGGACTTGTAGTAGTACTCGACGATCGAGCGGGGCAGCGGCGTCCCCTCCGCGATGCCGAAGCGCTCGCATATCGAGCCGGCGGCGACGTTGCGCACGACGATCTCGACCGGAATGATCTCGACCTCGCGGATCAACTGCTCGCGCATGTTGAGCCGGCGCACGAAATGGGTGGGAATCCCGATCTCGGCGAGCTTGAGCATCAGATACTCGGAGATCCGGTTGTTCAGGACGCCCTTGCCGGTGATCGTCCCTGTCTTGGCGTTGTTGAACGCGCTGGCGTCGTCCTTGAAGTACTGGACGAGGGTCCCCGGCTCCGGCCCTTCGAAAAGGACCTTGGCCTTGCCCTCGTATATCCGTCTGCGGCGGGCCATGGCTTGCGACTCGAATTCAGGGAAAGGGGTGCGACGCGTGCTGGCGCCTGCGCTTTGCATATAACAATTTGTTGGGTTGCGGACAATGGCGACGACGGCTCGCCGGGGCGAAACGCACGGAATCGTTATTCGACGGGCAGGTACGGAGCCTCCCCTGGCGGGCCGGACGCGAACAGGAAAACTCCCTTTCCGCCCTCCGCATGCGCCGCGGCGAGGCCGATCAGCGAGCCGGAGAGCGTGCCGAACGGGGTGCCGGTCACCACCGTCATGGCTTCCCCCGGGCCGGTTCCGGGCAGGCTGTCGCGCGCGGCGAGTATCCGGGTCCAGGACTCCCAGTCGCCCGACGCGGGATCGGGCGCGGCGGCGGCGCGGAAACGCGGCAGATAGAGCCTGGTCCGGGCCGACCCCGACTCGTCGTTCAGATCGTGGGCGGTGATCATCGAGAGGCCGTCGCCAATCTCGCGCAGCGCGGTCCCGCCGTCGCCGTCCGGGCCGAAGCCGCGCAGCCACCAGGCGTCCCGGTTGTCGGCGACCACGAGATTGAAGCTCCGGTAGCTGCGCCCGTCGAGGTGGGAGAGCGCGTCCGCCGCCGCGACGGCGTCCGCGTGGTCGAGGGCTTCGAGCACCAGCTCGCCGCGCGAGCGCAGCCGGGGATCGGGGCCGAGCGAATCGGGCCGGTTGAGGATCCCCGCGACCACGCCGTGATCGTTGAGCCCGAGCCAGGTGCCGCCGGCAAGCTCGTCCATTCCCGCGACCACCTCCGGGCGGTCCGGCCAGTGCCGCCCCGGCGCGCGCCAGGGCCGTTCCGCGTTCTCGTCCCGGTTCGCCGCGATCAGCACCGGCCAGTCGTGGCCGGGCCTCCTCAGGATGACAAGCGTGCACATCGTTCGATCCGGATCGTTGCGGGCGGCGCGGCGGCCACTATATAAGGCGGGTCGGCCCCCCGGGGTCCGTAGACCGGTCCGAGAGGAGACGGAATTAGATGACCAGCTTCGACGAGCGCGAAAAGGGTTACGAGGCCAAGTTCAAGCACGATCAGGAGTTTCAGTTCAAGGCTACCGCCCGGCGCAACAAGCTGCTCGGACTCTGGGCCGCGGAAAAGCTCGGGCTTTCGGGCGGCGGCGCGGACGCCTACGCCAAGGAGGTCGTGATCGCGGATTTCGAGGAGCCGGGCGACGAGGACGTGGTCCGCAAGGTCGCCGGCGACCTGGAGGGCAAGGGCGTTACCGCCGGGGACGTGCGCCAGGAGATGGAGCGCCTGATGCCGATCGCCGCCGAGCAGGTCGCGAGCGAGAGCTAACCCTTCCCGAAGACGCGGTCGAAGATCGTGTCGACATGGGCGAGGTGGTAGTCGAGGTCGAACAGCCCGGCGAGCGCCGCTTCGTCGAGCAGCCGGGTCACCTCGTCATCCTCCTTTAGAAGCGCCAGGAAATCGCCGCCGTTCTCCCAGACGGCCATCGCGTTGCGCTGGACGGCGGCGTAGGCGTCCTCGCGCGACATCCCGGCTTCGGTCAGCGCCAGCAGGACGCGCTGCGAGTGGATCAGGCCGCCGAGCGTGTCCAGGTTCGCGCGCATCCGCTCGGGGTAAACCACCAGCCGGTCGACCACCCCGGCCAGCCGCGCCAGGGCGAAGTCGAGCGTCACCGTCGCGTCGGGCGCGATCGTCCGCTCCACCGACGAATGCGATATGTCGCGCTCGTGCCAGAGCACGACATTCTCCAGCGCGGGCGTGACGTGGGACCGGACGATGCGGGCCAGCCCGGTGAGGTTTTCGGTCAACACCGGGTTGCGCTTGTGCGGCATCGCCGACGAGCCCTTCTGGCCCGGCGCGAAATACTCCTCGGCCTCGCGGATTTCTGTCCGCTGGAGGTGGCGGATCTCGGTGGCCAGGCGCTCGACGGCGGAGGCGATCAGGCCGAGCGCGGCGAAGAACGCCGCGTGCCGGTCGCGCGGGACGATCTGCGTCGAGACCGGCTCGACCGCGAGCCCCAACTTCTCCGCGACATGCGCCTCGACGCGCGGATCGATATTCGCGAACGTCCCGACCGCGCCCGAAATCGCGCAGGTCGCGATCTCCGACCGCGCGGCGGCGAGGCGGGTTCGGTTGCGCGCGAACTCGGCGTAATGCCCGGCGAGCTTGAGCCCGAACGTCGTGGGCTCGGCGTGGATGCCGTGGCTGCGTCCGATACAGGGCGTCAGCTTGTATTCGCGCGCGCGGCGTTCGAGCGCCGTCATCACCGCCCCGATACCGGCATCGAGGAGGTCGGCGGCGCGGCTGAGCTGCACGGCGAGGCAGGTATCCAGCACGTCGGACGACGTCATCCCCTGGTGGACGAAGCGCGCCTCGGGCCCGACATGCTCGGCGAGGTTGGTGAGGAAGGCGATCACGTCGTGACGGGTCTCGCGCTCGATCTCGTCGATGCGTTCGACCTCGAAGGCGCCGCGCTCCCAGACCGCTTCGGCGGCCGATTCGGGGATGAGGCCGAGCGCCGCCTGCGCGTCGCAGGCATGGGCCTCGATCTCGAACCAGATGCGGAATCTGGTCTCGGGCGCCCAAAGCGCCGCCATTTCTTTTCGCGAATAGCGCGGGATCATTCGGCTCGTGCCCCGATCTGCCGGCGCGGAGGGGTTTAGCAGATGCGGCCGAGGATAGGAACGCGGCTCACGCCCTCGCCCGTATCCCCAGCAGGTAGATCGCGACGGGACAGAGAGACACGAGGCCGATCGCCACGACCATCGGAACCTGGGTGCCGTCGGCGAAATGGCCGACCAGCAGCCCGGTCAGCGCGCTCAGCGCGAGCTGGACGAAACCGAGCATCGAGGACGCCGCGCCGGCGATGTCGGGGAAGATCGACATCGCGGCGGCCTGGCCGGCGGGAACGATGAAACTGAAGGCGAACATGTAGGCCGCCATCGGCAGGACGATCGCCCAGGCCGTGTCGACCCCGGAAAGACCGAGCGCCGCCATGACTACGCCAGCGCAGGTCATCGTCGTGCCGCCGGTCAAGATCATGCCGTGGATCGACCGGCGGCCGACCAGGCGTCCGGACAGCCAGGCTCCGGTCACATAGGCCACCATGCAGCCGGCGAAGAGATAGCCGAAATTCTCGACCGAGACGCCGATGTGGTTGATCAGGCTCGTCGAGGAGGCGGCGAGAAAGGCGAAGAGCCCGCAATAGCATGCGCTCAGCATCAGCATGTAGCGGACGAAGATCGGGTTTCCGAGAACCCGCCTGTAGGTGCGCGCGAGAGGGCCGGGCCGGATCGCATCCAGCCGGCGCTCGGGCACCGTCTCCCCGAGCGCGCGCCAGGTCGCAAGCAGCGCGAGGATCCCATAGACCACCAGGAACCAGTAGATCGCCCGCCAGCCCGCCGCGACGGTCAGATGCGCGCCCAGTATGGGGCCGACGATCGGCGCGAAGCCGTATATCGTCATCACATAGGCCAGCATTTTCGCGGCCTGTTCGCGGTCGAACAGGTCGCGGACGATCGCGCGTCCCAGGACGGAGGCCGCGCACCCGGCGAGACCCTGGACGAAGCGGAGCGCGACGAAGGATTCGAAGGACGCGGACAGCGCGCATCCGGCGGCCGAGGCCGCGAACACGACAAAAGCGACGAGCAGGACGGGACGCCGTCCGAAACGGTCGGAGACCGGGCCGTAGAAGAGCTGGCCCGCGGCGATGCCGGCCAGGAAGACGCTGAGGCTGAACTGGATCGCGCCGTCGGAAACCCCGAAATCGGCGGCCGCGAGCGGCATCGACGGAAGGGTCGAGTCGATCGACAGCGGCAGCGAGGCCATCAACATCCCGAGAAGGCCCGCGGTGGCGAGAAACCCGAGCCGGTGTCTAGCCCTGTCCCCGGACTCGCTCACACACCATTCTCGCCGTCCGCCGTCATGTTGCCGCGCAGGCCGCGCAGCAGACGCTTGAGCTCCTCCTGCTCGGCTTCCGTCAGCCCGGCGATGCCCTGGCGGTTGATCGCCGCGACCTCGGGCATCACCAGGTCGTAGATGCGCCTGCCCTTGGGCGTGAGGAACACGTTGATCTTTCGCCCGTCATGCTCGTTGTGCGCCCGCTTGACGAGCCCCCGCTCCTCCAGCCGGTTGACCGCCGCGACCGTGGTCGGGCCCTTCATCCGCACCCGCTCGGAAAGCTGGCGCTGGGTCAGCCCGTCCTCTTCCCAGAGAGCGCGCAGGAACGGCCACAGCCCGAACGTCACGCCGTGCCGGGCGATCCGCTTGGAAAATCGCGTGGTGAACGCCCTCGTCGTGTCCCAGAGGAGGAAGCCCACGGTGTCTTCGGGCGCCAATTGGTCGTCGGGCGGCATGCTGGCTAGGATAGTACCTCGCGGGGCCGGGAAACAGGCGCGGCCCGGCGGTTGGATTGACAGCCAGAGCGGTGATCGTTAGGTCACTAACGAATTTGCCCGCATCCGGGAAGGGACGGGGATGGCTTACGACACGATTCGGGTGGACCTGGACGACGGCGTCGCGGTGCTGACGCTCAACCGGCCGGAGAAGAAGAACGCGATGAACCCGCGCCTCCATGACGAGGTGACGGATGCGCTCGAAACGCTGCGCTACGATGACGACGCCAGGGTGCTGGTGATCACCGGGGCGGGCGACGCCTTCTCCGCCGGCATGGACCTGAAGGAATTCTTTATCGAGCTCAAGGATAAGCCGGCCGAATACGACCGCGTGACCCGGGTGTCGATCGAATGGCGCGGGCGGACGATCCGCTATTTCCCCAAGCCCACCATCGCGATGGTCAACGGGCACTGCTATGGCGGGGCGTTCACCATCGTGGAGGCCTGCGACCTCGCGGTCGCCGCCGACGAGGCGAAGTTCGCGCTGAGCGAGATCAATTTCAAGATGTTCCCGGGCGGCAGCGTGTCCAAGTCGATGGGCAATTTGCTGCGGCCGCGCGACTACCTCTGGTACGCGATGACCGGCCGGCCGTTCGACGGCAAGACCGCCGCCGATATCGGCTTCGTCAACTTCTCGGTACCGCTCGACGAGTTGGAGGAGACGGCGATGGGAGCCGCCCGCGACATCGCCGCGAAGGATCCGTCCGCCCTGCGCGCGACCAAGGAAGCCTACAGGCACTCGCTCGACATGGATTGGGACACGGCGATGAACTACGCCTCGGCGATGGAGGCGCAGCACACGCGGCGTCAGGACGACGCCTTCCGCAAGGAAGGAATCGGCGATTTCCTGGACAAGAAGTACCGTCCGGGGCTCGGCGGTCACGAAAAAGTCGAATCATGACCGCGCGCCGCGCCGCCGGTCCGCGTAGGGGAGAAACGTAATGGCATCGTGCAGCGAGAGCGTAATCGACTACAAGGGCGGCAAGGTCTTCCTGCGCCGCGGCGGCAGCGGCCAGCCGCTCCTTTTCCTGCACGGCGCGGGCGGCATTCCGGGCTGGCTGCCCTATCTGGACCGCCTGTCCGACCGTTACGATGTCATCGCGCCCGACCACCCGACCTTCGGGCAGTCGGACGAGCCGGCCTGGGTCGAGAAGGTCGACGATCTCGCCTATTTCTACCTCGATTTCATCAAGGAGCACGGCCTCGACAACGTGCACCTCGTCGGCCAGTCGCTCGGCGGCTGGATCGCGCTCGAGATCGCGGTGCGTTCGACCCGGAACCTCGCGTCGCTCACCCTGGTCGGCGCCGCGGGCATCCGGATCAAGGGCCGGCCGGCGGCCGACCTCTTCATCATGGACGACGAGGAGTTCGCCCGCGCGCTGTTCAAGTCGGACGCCCTCGCCGAGCAGATGCTGGCGATGGAGCCCACCGAGGATCAGCAGGACATCATCATCAAGAACAAGGTCGCGACCGCCCGCCTCGCCTGGCAGCCGCGCCTGTTCAACCCGGCGCTGCGCAAGTGGCTGCACCGGATCGACGTGCCGACGCATGTGATCTGGGGCGATTCCGACCGGATCATCCCGCCCGACTACGCCGGCGAGTTCGGGGGGCTGATCGACGGCGCGACGGTGACCATGATCGAGGATTGCGGCCATCTGCCCAATATCGAGCAGACCGGCGCGTTCATCGACGCGGTGACGGGGTTCTGCGACCGCCACGCCGCCTGATCTCCGCGCCCGGAAAGGAGCACGGCGCATGAAGGTCACGATGTTCCATTTGATGCCCTATGCGCATATGGACATGGCGCTCAGGGCCCGACACAAATCGGCTTGGGTCACCTATCCGAACTCCGATTTCGACCCGAAGAAGGGGGCCGCGCTCTACAACCGCTATCTCGACGAGCTTGAGCTCGCCGCCGAGCTCGGCTTCGACGGGATCAGCGTCAACGAGCACCACCAGAACGCCTACGGGCTGATGCCCTCGCCGGTGGTGATGGCCGCCGCGCTGGCCAGGCGCACCGAGACCTGCAAGCTCGCCATCCTCGGCAACGCGTTCGCGCTCCGCGAGCACCCGCTGACGCTCGCCGAAGAGCACGCGATGCTGGACTGCATCTCCGGCGGGCGGCTGATCACCGGCTTCGTCCGGGGCATCGGAGCGGAGTTCTGGTCGCTTGCCGCCAACCCGACGACCTCGCACGAGCGCCATGTCGAGGCGCACGATCTGATCGTCCGGGCATGGACCGAGACCGGGCCGTTCGCCTTCGAGGGCAAACATTTCCACTTCGAATACGTCAACGTGTGGCCCCGGCCCTACCAGCAGCCCCACCCGCCGATCTGGTGCCCGTCGCTGGGCTCGACCGAGACCATCGAATGGGCGGCCCATCCCGACCGGCGCTATGTCTATCTGCAGAATTACAGCCCCTTCGAGTCGGTGAGCCGGTTCCTCAACTTCTACCGCGAGACCTGCGAGACGAAATACGGCTATACCGCGTCCTCCGAACAACTCGGCTGGACCGCCCCGGTCTATGTCGCCGACACCGACGAGCAGGCGGTCGCCGAGGCGAAGGAGCACATGGAGGCGCTGTTCAACAGGTTCCTCGCGCTCCCCTTCGAGGTGCTGTTTCCGCCCGGCTATCTCGGCATGAGCTCCTACAAGCGGGTACGCCAGCACAAGCGCTCGATCGCCGGGAACCAGACCATCGAGAAGATGATGGAGCTCGGCATCGTCATCGTCGGCAGCCCCGACACGGTGCGCGAGCGCATCCTCCACTGCCACCGCGAGCTGGGCTTCGCCAATTTCATCGCGCTGCTCCATTTCGGCACCCTGCCCGCCGATCTGACGGAGAAAAACATCCGCCTGTTCGCGGACGAGGTGATGCCGGCGCTCCAGCCGGTGGGCGACGAGGCCTATCGCGGGTTCGAGCGGGTCGCCGCGGAATAGGACCGGACATGCTGGACAAGCTCAAATTCGACGGACGCGCCGTGATCGTGACCGGCGCCGGGTCGGGCATCGGCCAGGCCTGCTGCGAGGTGCTCGCCGAACTCGGCGCCACGGTGATCCTGGTCGGCAAGACGATGGAGAAGCTGAAGGAGACCGAGGCCCTGATCCCCGGCGCGGCCTGCGAATCCTATGAGGTCGACGTGTCGGTCGAGGCCGAGGTCGAGGCGCTCCGGGAAACCCTCGCCGGCCGCCACGACCACATCAAGGCGGTGATCAACAACGCCGGCACCAACTTCGTGAAGAAGATCGTCGATCTGGAGACCGACGACTGGAACCGGATCATCGCGACCGATCTCTCCAGCGTCTTCTACATGTGCCGCGCCTTCATCCCGATGATGCAGGGCGCGCCCGGCGGCGGGTCGATCGTCAACGTGGCCTCGACCTTCGGGCTGATCGGCCACCCGGAGATGCCGGTCTATTGCGCGGCCAAGGGCGGCATGGTCTCGCTCACCCGCCAGCTAGCGGTCGACTACGGAACCGAGAACATCCGCGTCAACTCGCTCTGCCCGGGCGCCACGCTGTCGCCGCGGGTGAAGCACTACATCGATTCCGGCATGGTCGACGGCAAGGCGGTCGAGGAGCTCGCCCTCCTCAAGCGGCTCGCCACCTGCGACGAGGTGGCGAACGCCGCCATTTTCCTCGCCTCCGACGCCGCCTCCTACATCCACGGCACAGCGCTCGTCGTCGACGGCGGGCAGACGGTGCACTGACGCAGGCTGGACACGCCCTTCGATACCGGCCACTTAGGGTGAGGAGAAATCGGTATGGCCCAGGAAAAGCCCTCATCCCGAGTAGGCGCGCCAGCGCCGTGTCGAGGGGCGCCGCGTATACGGTTCCAACCAAAACGGAGCCGCTATAGTCTGGCGACCGGACCGACGGCGGCAAATCGCTTTGGGAGGCGGCCTTGAGTGACCGTGGCGTTGGCGCGAGCATCCCGCGCAAGGAAGACGACCGCTTTCTCATGGGCACCGGGGAGTTCACCCCGGACGTCCAGCTCGCCGGCATGTGGCACGCGGCGTTCAACCGGGCGCCGATCGCCCACGGGCGCCTGCTCTCGGTAAAGGCGCCAGCGGGCGCCGAGGGGCAGGTGTTCTCCTCGGCCGACATGGCCGACATCAAGCCGATCCGCTCGACCGCCTCTCTCCCGGGCTTCAAGCCGGCCGATTTTCCGGTGCTCGCGAAGGACAAGGTGCGCTACGCGGGCGAGCAGGTTGCCATCGCGGTCGCGCCGACCCGCGCGGAGGCGGAGGACATCGCCGATGCGATCGAGATCGAATACGAGGAGCTGCCCGCGGTCGTCGACATGAACGAAGGCCGCGAGCCCTCCTCCGCGCTGGTTCACGACCACTGGGCCGACAACGTGTGCTGCGAGACCGAATTCGCCAACGGCGATCTCGACGCGGCCAGGGCGGCGGCGACCCATACCGTCCATCGCCGGTTCCGCATGGCGCGGCAGACGCCGTTTCCGATGGAGGGGCGCGGTACGCTCGCCCATTACGATTCGCGGCTCGACGAGTTGGTCGTCTGGATGTCGCACCAGCTGCCGCACCCGATGCAGCGCGGCATCGCCCATTTCCTCGGCCTGGAGATCAACAGGGTCCGCGTCATCTGCCCGGACGTGGGCGGCGGGTTCGGGCTCAAGACCCATCTCGACGGCGAGACCATGGCGGTCTGCTGGGCCTCGCTCAAGCTGGGCCGGCCGATCAAGTGGGTCCAGGACCGGCTCGAGCATCTGATCTGCGACGCCGATTGCCGCAACCACCAGTACGCGATGACTGCCTATACCGACGAGGCCGGCAAGATCCTCGGGATGGAGGTCGAGTGCGTGGTCGATGCCGGCGCCTATTCGCCGTGGCCCTGGCCGATCGGCATCGAGGCGGCGACCGGGGTCGGAAATCTGCAGGGCCCCTATACGGTGGACGCGATGAAGGGCCGGTCGGTCACGGTCTGCACCAACAAGCCGCCGAGCCAGCCGTTCCGGGGAGTCGCCCGGCCGGGCGCCTGTTTCACCGACGAGCTCACGATGGACGCGATCGCGCGCATCGTCGGGCGGGAGCCCTGGGAGGTCCGGCTCGACAACCTGGTGCCGCCCGACGCGATGCCCTACGACACCGTCACCCGCAAACATCTCGACAGCGGCGACTATCCCGAGACGTTCCGGAGATGCGTCGCATCCATCGATCCCGGGGCGGTGCGCGAGCGCCAGAAGACGCCCGAGCCCGACGGCCGGCTGATCGGCGTCGGCTTCGCCTGCTTCTACGAGCAGACCGCCTACGGCACCGGGCCGTTCGGCTACTCCGCCTGGGGCATCGCACTGGTCCCGGGGATGGAGATGGCGACCGTGAAGCTCACCCCGGACGGCGGCCTCTGGGCCTCGGTAGGGATCCAGTGCCACGGTCAGGGTCTGGAAACGACGCTCGCCCAGGTCGCGACCAGCGAGCTCGGCCTCGATCCCGACCGGATCGCGATCCGCCACGGCGACACCGCGACCGCCTATGCCGGGACCGGCACCTATGCGTCCCGCAGCATCGTCGTCGCGGGCGGCGCCATCGCCCAGGGCTGCCGGGAACTCAAGCCCAGGCTCGCGCGGATCGGCGCCCACCTGCTGCAATGCGACGAGACCGATGTCGCGGTCGAGAACGCCGAGGTGCGCGGGCCGGGCGGCTCGGTGAGCTTCGCCGAGATCGCCGAGGCGTTCTACCACCACCCGGAGAACCTGCCCGACGAGACCGACCGCGGGGGGCTCACCGTGACCACCGGCTACAACGACAAGGTCCATGGCGGGATGTTCGGCTTCGGCGCGCACGGCGCGGTGGTCGCGGTCGATCCCGAGACCGGGCAGGTCGAGATCCTCGACTACGCCATCGTCGACGACTGCGGCACACGGGTGAACCCGATGGTGGTCAAGGGCCAGGTGATCGGTGGCTATGCGCAGGGCATCGGCAACGCGCTCTACGAGGAATCCGATTACGACGAGAACGGCCAGCCGCTCTCGGTGACGCTCGCCGACTACCACGTGCCGGCGGCCCCGATGGTGCCCGACGTCAAGTACGACTACATGGAATCGCCCTCGCCCTATTCCACCATGGGGATCAAGGGCGTGGGCGAGTTGGGCGCGATCGGCCCGGTCGGCGCCATCGGCAACGCGGTCAACGACGCGCTCAAGGGGCTGGGCGTCGAAATCGCGGAGACCCCGATCACCCCGCGCCGGGTGTTCGACGCCATCGAGCGGGGGCGCGCGCGATGAAGCCGGCACCGTTCGAATACGCCCGCGCCGAAAGCCTCGACGATGCGATCGGACTGTTGAGTGGCGCCGGCGGCGACGCCCGGCCGCTCGCCGGCGGCCAGTCGCTGGGGCCGATGCTCAACCTCCGGATCGCCCGGCCCGCGCTTCTGGTGGACCTGTCGCCCATCACCGAGCTCCGCGAGGTTTCGGAGGACGAGGACGGCATTACCATCGGTTCCTCGGTGGTCCATTCGGCGGTCGAGGACGGCGAGGTGCCGGACGTAACCGCCGGGCTGATGCGCCGCGCGGCATCCGGAATCGCCTATCGCGCGGTCCGAAACCGGGGCACCATCGGCGGCAGCCTCGCTCATGCCGATCCCGCCGGGGACTGGGCGCCGGTGATGATGGCGCTCGGCGCGAGCCTCGGCGTCATGGGGCCGGAAGGCGGGCGCAGCGTCGAGGCGGACGCGTTCATAACCGATCCCCTGACCACCGTCCTGGAGCCGGGCGAGATCGTCGAGGCGATCCGCGTTCCCCGGCTGTCGGATGCGGCGCGCTGGGGTCATTACAAGCTCTGCGTGAAGCCGGGCGATTTCGCGGAGTCGCTCGCGGTCGTCGTCCGCGATCCCGACCGCGACCGTTGCCGCGTCGCCCTGGCCGGGGCGACCCACGCCCCGATCCTGCTCGACGGCGTCGCGGGGCTGGTGGCGGATGCCGACGGCTGGTCGGACGCGCTGGCGGGCGAGATCAAGAACGCCGCGGGAAGCGGGATCGCGGCGGCGGGCTTCGCCGACACCGGCGACCGCTACGCCATGAACGTGCATGCGACCGTAACCGTCCGCGCCGCCCGGGAGGCGCTGTCCCGATGACCTCCACCACGATCTCCGTCAACGGCCGGGCCGTCACCGCCGATGTCGAGCCGCGCCTGTCGCTGGCCGACTTCCTGCGCGAGCACGAGGGGCTGACCGGCACCCACACCGCCTGCGAGCACGGCGTGTGCGGGGCGTGCACGATCATGCTCGGCGGCCGCCCGGCGCGGTCCTGCATCACGCTGGCCGTCGCCGCCCACGGCGCGGCGGTGCGGACCGTCGAGGGCTACGACGGCGACGCGGTCATGGCGACGATCCGCGACTGCTTCAAGAGAGCGCACGCGGTCCAGTGCGGCTATTGCACGCCGGGGATGCTGGCGACGGCGTACGACATCGTCACCCGCCTGCCGGACGCCGACCGCGACCGGATCAGGCTGGAGCTCGCCGGCAATCTCTGCCGCTGCACCGGCTATATCGGCATCGTGGACGCGATCGAAATGGCGATCGCCGAGGTCAGGGACGGCTCATAGACCGGCCGCGTCGGCCATCGCCCCCAGCGTCGGAAAGATGAAGTCGAAGTCGGGCATGTCGGCGACCGGCGCGGTGGCGCCCCATTCGCCGCTTTTCGACTGGCCCTGACGGTCGATCCAGGCGTTGGCCAGCCCGGCGGCGCGCGCCGGAACGTGGTCGTGGTGCAGGCTCTGCGCGGTATGGAGGATTTCGCCGGCGCCGATGCCGAGCCCGGCCAGATGCTCGATCATATACACGAAGTTGCGCGGATCGGGCTTGTAGCTGCCGATGTCCTGCGCGGTGCAGACGGCGTCGAATTCGACCCCGAGCTTGCGGTTGGAGGCGGCGATGCCGGCGCGGTCGACATTCGACAGGATAACCAGCCTGTAGCGCGTCTTCAGGCGCCGCAGCGCTCCGGCGGTGTCCGGGAAGGCGGGCCAGTGCTGGACCGAGGCGCCGAAGGCCTCGTCAAGCGCGGGCCCGGAGCGGAGACCGAACCGCTCGGCGATGGCTCGGTGCACCCCGGAGAGGATTCCTGGATAGAGCGTCTCGGGGTGCGCCAGCTGTTCGGCGGACTCGGCGTCGGCGAAGGCGCCGAGCGCGGCGGTCCGGTCGACCTCGCGGCCGGGATTGGCCATCAGGAGCGGCTGGAGCGCATCCCAGATGCCGGTCTCCCAGTCGATCAGCGTGCCGTAGCAGTCGAAGGTGAGGACCGAGAATTCGGCCAGGTCCCTATTGCTCATTGCGCCGCTTTCGGAGCGCGGCGACGGCCTCGTCCGCGGTCAAGACGTCGCCGAATTGCTGGATCGTGTTTTCGAGCGCAGCCCGGTGCTCGTCGTCCGACAGCGCGGCGTTGCAGTCCTCGACCATCACCACCCGGTAGTCGAGCTGCATCGCGTCGCGCGCGGTGGACTCGCAGCAGATATTGGTCTTGGTGCCGCCGATCAGCACGTTGCGGATGCGGTGGCTGGCGAGCACCGTCTGCAGCATCGAGGCGCCGGGGGTTAGCGCCGAGTAGCGGTTCTTGCGGACGAACAGGTCGCGCTCGTCCGGCTTGAGCTCGTGCCAGATCCCCTCGCCGTGCCCGCCCGGCTTCATCGCCTCGATGGTGCGCTCCTGCACGTCCTCGGCGACGAAGTTGCGGATGAAGGATTCCCAGTCGCTCTTGCCGTTGGCGAAGGTTGCGGCGCTGGTCACCCAGATCACCAGACCGCCCAACTCCCGAACCTCCTCGGCCAGGCGGTCGATGTTGTCGCAGATGCCGCGCGAGGCCGGGACTTCGGCCGGCGCGCCGGGCTCGCAGAACATGTTCTGCATGTCGATCACCACGAACGCCGTCGCGCCCGGATCGAGCGCGTCGTAAAGGTGGTAGCGCCCCCGCCGGGCGAGAACCCGGTCGACGATCTCCTGCCGGACGGTCACATCGTGCATGAAACGGCCCCATATGCGATGACTGGCCGCATGGTGTTGAAGCCGGTCTCCGGCGTCAACAACGGGACGGTCGAAGCACGATGGATCGCTACGCGCTCTACTACATACCGCCGCCGGAGACGGCGCTCGCCGCGTTCGGCGCGCGCTGGCTCGGACGCGATGCCCCCGATCTCGCCGGTGTGAGCGTCGAGGACTGGAAACGCGCGGTCGCGGCGCCGCGTCGATACGGGTTCCACGCGACGCTGAAGGCGCCCTTCCGGCTGGCGGAGGGCAAGAACGAAGGAACGCTCGCGGACGCGCTCGAAGGCTTCTGCCGAACGCGCGGCCCGGCGCCGGTCGGCAAGCTGGCGTTGCGCGTGCTGTCCGATTTCCTCGTCCTCGCCCCGATGGAACCGGGCGCGGCGGCAGAGCTCGCGGCCGATTGCGTGCGCGCGTTCGACCCGTTCCGCGCGCCGCCGACGGCGGAGGAGATCGCGCGCCGGCGGCCCGACCGGTTGACGGAATCGGAGAAGGCGAACCTGGACCGCTGGGGCTATCCCTATGTCATGGAGGATTACCGGTTCCACCTGAGCCTGACCGGCCGGCTCGACGAGGGCGGCCGGGCGCGGTTCGGGGCCAAGATCGCGCGCGAAATCCTGCCCGCCATCGCGGAGCCGCTGGAGGTCGCGGACATATGCCTGTGCGGCCAGGAGTCGCGGGAATCCGACTTCCGGGTACTGGGCCGCTTCCCCCTGGAGGGCGCGCGGGAAGACTGAATTCGACGCGGACTCAGCCCAGGCGGTAATTCAGGATGTGGTCGGGGGGCTCGATGCCCTCCATGTTCCGCGGGTCCGGTTCCGGCTCGCCCACCTCCATCCGGACAGGCAGGACGCCGGCCCAGATGGGCAGCGCGTAGTCCTCCTCCTCGTCGCCGGGCGGACCCATGCGGATCTTCGACGAAGCCTCGTCGATCGGCATGGTCATCACGGTCGTCGCCTTCAGCTCCTGCTCCGTCGCCGGGCGCAACATGTCCCAGCGTCCGGGAAACGAGCCGTCGACGAAGGTCTTGAGCCGCGCCTCCTTCTCCTCGGGGTCGGAAACCCTCCGCGCGGTCCCGAGCATCATCGCCGAGCGGTAGTTGATCGAGTGGTGGAAGCCCGAGCGCGCCATGACGAAGCCGTCGAGGATCGCGACCGTCACGCACACCTTGGCGGTGTCGACCTCCCGCAGCATCCGGCTGGCGGACGAGCCGTGCCAGTAGACGTGACCGCCCTCGCGCCATTGCAGCGTCGGGGTCACATAGGGCTGCCCCTCGAAGACATAGCCCACCGAGCACAGCGGCATCGCGTCGAGGATCGGATAGATGGTCGTCGCGTCGTACCCGCCCCGGTCATGGCGGCGGCGCAAACGGACCCGGTCGGTGGCCGGAGATGCGGTCATGGCGAAACCCGGAGAGTCGTGGATCGAGCGCGGGACATGGGGATATAGAAGCCCGCCGGGGACTTCTCAAGTGTCCGGAGGGACGACGCGGCAGAGCATCCGCTACTCCAGATGCCGGATGTCGATGCCACCCCAATGATCGTCCAGATATCCGGCGACGAGCCGCCGGTGGCAATGGTGCGGCTTGTCCTCGCTGCACAGCAGGCAGCCTCCGTCGACGATCTCTCTCGGAACAATGTCCTCGATGCGGCGTTCCCGCATCAGGTCGAGGAATTGCCGCTCGTAGGCGTTCCAATCCATGCGCTTCTTGCGGTAGCCCGCCAGCATCTCCTTCGTCGGGGCGAGGTCGGGCAGATGCACGTAGTCGATACCGCAAACCCGGCGGAGGAAGAACTCGAGGTCGTCACGCTTGGCGAAGCCGGCCAGCTGGGAGACGTTGTTGAGCCGTACGTCGACCACGCGTTTCACGCCGGACGATGACAGGAGGCCGAAGAATTTCTCCGCGTTCTTCTTCGTGAACCCAATGGTGAACAGCCTCACGGGGACTCTCCCGCATCGACGCCGTCGATCTTGTAGGCGACGCGCTCTTCCTGGCGGAGCAGCGCCTCCGCGACGATTTCTTCCCGCGAACGAAAGAGATCGTCGCGGGAAAACCCCACCAGATCGAGCAGCCGGTCCACCGCCTCTTCGTGCGGCTCAAGGCGGCCGTCGGCGTGAATATGCGCGACCGACAGCCCTTCCTCTTCAAGCACCGGCGAGACCAGGATCGTCCGATGGCACTCCAGGGGTTCACGTTCGGCGCACATGATGGCGACCCGGTGATTGGACGCACCTTTCTTCAGCCGTTCGATGCCCTCCCGGAACTCCGGCCGCCGGGACAGTCGCGAATACCGGATGCGCCCGTTCCCGTAGCTTGAAGGATCGTCGGACCGTCCCCCAAGCTCGCGCCCGAGAAAGACGTATTCGACGCCCAACTCGCCAAGGCTCCGGGAAAGCGCGTCCTTGCTGAAATGCGGACAATAACGGCTGTAGGGAGCGGACCGCACATCGGCCACCGCCGAAACGCCATGCTTGCCCAAGAGCTTCAGGAAGGCATCGAGCGCGTGCGAGGAGTGGCCGATGGTGAACAGCTTCATGCACTCTTACCCCGCCAGCCGCTCCATCGTCCGGACGAACTCCCGCGCGATCTCGTGTTCCTCCGGGTGGCGGCCGTCGCGGACGATCCAGCGTCCGCCGACCATGACGTCGCGGACCAGGTTCGCGTTGCCGGCGAAGATGTAGGCGTCGAGGATCGCATCGCCGGTCTTGCCGGCAAGCAGCGGGTGGGCGGCTTCGAGGGTGACGATGTCGGCCGCCCTGCCCGCCTTGATCGCGCCCGCCTCCCGCGCCATCGCTCCCGCCCCGCCGTCCAGCGCCGTGGCGTGGAGCCGGGTGCCGGTCGAGCCCTCCGGCCGCGCGGCGATATTGCGGCGGCGCGCGGCAAGGCGCTGGCCGTATTCGAGCCAGCGCAGCTCTTCGACCGGGCTCACCGACACGTGGCTGTCGGAGCCGATACCCAGCCGTCCACCCGCCTCCAGCCAGGCTTCGAGCGGAAAGAGCCCGTCGCCCAGATTGGCCTCGGTCGTCGGGCAGAGCCCGGCCACCGCCCCCGTCGCCGCGAACGCCCGCGTCTCCTCCGGGGTCATGTGGGTAGCGTGGACGAGGCACCAGCGCGGACCGATTTCGTGCGCGTCGAGCAGCCACTGGACGGGACGCCTGCCCGACCACGCGAGGCACTCCTCCACTTCCCGGGTCTGTTCGGCGATATGGATATGGACGGGCGCGTCGTCGTCCATGGCATCGAGTCCCGCGACCGCCTCCGCCAGGCTCTCGGGCCCGACCGCTCGCAAGCTGTGCGGGGCGAGACCCACGCGGAAGCCGGGATCCGCGCCGTGGCGATACCGCATGGTCTCGACAATCCGCAGCAGCCGCTCCGCGCCGTTCGCGAAGCGGCGCTGGGCGCCGCCGACGGGCGCGCCGCCGAACCCGCCGGCGTTGTAGAGCACCGGGAGCAGGGTGAGCGCGATCCCCGTGCGCCGCGCCGCCGCCGTCACCCGTTCCGCCATCTCGGCGAGGTCGTCGTAAGCGCCGCCGTCCGGCGCGTGGTGCAGGTAGTGGAATTCGGCAACCCCGGTGTAACCGGCTTTCAGCATCTCGCAATAGAGCTGGGCGGCGATGGCCTCGACATCCCCGGGGCCGAGCCGGTCGACGAAGCCGTACATCACCTCGCGCCAGGTCCAGAAGCTGTCCCCGCCGGGCCCCGCGCGCTCGGTGAGCCCGGCCATCGCCCGCTGGAAGGCGTGGCTGTGGAGGTTGGGCATGCCGGGGAGCGCGATTCCGCCGATGCGCTCTCCCGCATCGCCGGCCCCGACGCCGGCGATCCGCCCGTCCGCGCCGATCTCGACCCGCCCGGGCGCGAGCCAGCCGTCCGGGATGAGCACGCGGTCGAACGCGTAAGCCGTCATCGGCGCGTCCGGGCCCACCCGACCATGGCGGCCAGCATCTCGCGCAGCACCGGCTTTACCGCATCGGCCAGATCGGGCCGGTAACCGAACGGGTAGGCCTCGTCCATATAGGTCCGCTGCGACAATTCGAGCTGGATCGCGTGCACCCCGTCCGCCGGGGCGCCGTAGCTGCGGGTGATGTAACCGCCGGTAAACCGCCCGTTATCGACCGCGCTGTAGCCCTCGGCCGAGTAGAGGGCCCGGAAGGCGGATGCGGCCAGCGCGGCATCGGCGCTCGTCCCTCGCGCGGTGCCGAAATTGAAATCGGGCAGCGTTCCATCGAAGAAGCGCGGCACGACGCTCCGGATCGAATGGGCGTCGAACAGGATTGCGACGCCATGGCGTTCGCGCAGCGCCCCGAGCTCGACGGCGAGACGGTCGTGATAGGGCTGCCAGAAACCGGCGACCCTCTCCTCGATCTCCGCCTCGCCCGGGGCCGCGCCGTCCCTGTAGACTGGCTCCCGGTCGAAGGTCCGCAGGGGCACGATCTCGGTGTTGTCCGCCCCGGGGTAGAGCGCCGAGCCCGCGGGATCGCGGTTGAGATCGACGACATAGCGCGAATGGCGCGCCGCCAGCACGCCGGCGCCGAGCTCGCCGGCGAAGTCGTAGAGCCGCCCGACATGCCAGTCGGTATCGGGGATGCGAAGCGCCTCGTCGGTCATCCGCGCCGCGAGTCCCTCCGGGATCGTACGCCCGTCATGCGGAATGCTGACCAGTACCGGCGTGGTCCCCGGCGTGAAGTCGTAGATGTCGTCGGCTTTCATCTCTCAGGCGCCTGCCTCGGGACCGTCCCAAGCGGGAGCCTAGACCATATCGTCGGGCCCCGGTACATGCGCCGCGTGCTATGTTCCGCCGGCGAAGGGGAGGAGACAGGATGGCGCGCGCGCACCCGACCGACGGCAAGTGGGACAGGCTCTGGACCGGCGCCAATCTGGCGACGATGGTCCCGGGCGGCGAGCCCTACGGCACGATCCGCAACGCCGCTGTCGCGGTGGAAGGCGAGCGGATCGCCTGGGTCGGCGAAGCGGCGGACCTTCCGGGCGATCCCGAGACCCTGGCCGGCACGGTGCACGACGCGGGTGGGCGCTGGATCACGCCGGGGCTAATCGATTGCCATACCCACCTCGTCTTCGGCGGCAGCCGCGCGGGCGAGTTCGAGATGCGGCTCAACGGCGCGAGCTACGAAGAGGTCGCGAGGGCCGGTGGCGGGATCGTCTCGACGATGCGGGCCACGCGCGAGGCCGATGACGACACGCTCTTCGAGGCGGCAATCCCCCGCCTCAACCACCTGATCGGCGAAGGGGTCACCACGGTCGAGGTCAAGTCGGGCTACGGACTCGACACCGACACGGAACTCAAGCAGCTCCGGGTCGCGAGGAAGCTCGGCGACGCGCTCCCGGTCGACATTCGAACGACATTTCTCGGCGCGCATGCGCTCCCTCCGGAATATGCCGGCCGGCAAGATGCCTATATCGACCTTGTGGTCGACGAAATGATGCCGGCGGTCGCCGAATCCGGCTTCGCGGACGCGGTGGACGCGTTCTGCGAAGGGATCGGCTTCACCCCGGAGGAAACCGACCGGGTGTTCTCGTCCGCGCGGTCGCACCGTTTGCCGGTCAAGCTGCACGCCGATCAGCTTTCGGATCTCGGCGGGGCGGCGCTTGCGGCGCGCTACGATGCGCTGTCGGCCGACCACCTCGAATACACCTCGGAAGAAGGCATCGCGGCGCTGGCCGAGGCGGGCACCGTCGCGGTGTTGCTGCCGGGCGCGTTCTACACCCTTCGCGAGACCAGGCTGCCGCCGGTCGAGGCGATGCGGGCGGCCGGGGTAGGCATCGCCATCGCCACCGATTTCAACCCCGGCTCGTCGCCCACCCTGTCGCTGGTGCTGATGCTCAACATGGCCTGCACCCTGTTCCGGCTGACGCCGGAGGAGGCGCTGGCATCCGTAACCCGCGTGGCGGCACAGGCGCTCGGGCTCGGCGGGGACCGCGGCACGATCGAGGTCGGAAAGCGGGCCGATTTCGCGCTCTGGGACATCGGCCAGCCGGCGGAGCTTTGCTACTGGTTCGGCGTCAATCCGTGCGCCGGGAGGGTGCGCGCGGGCGAACCCGATGGAGGCTGACGTCCGCCGTCATCCCGACAGCGTCGAGGGGCTCGCGACCGCTCGTCAGGCGACCGCCCCAAGACCGTTCCTGGCGACGAGGGTCAGGAGCTTCAGCGAAGCGCCGCGCGGTCGCTTCTCGCCTCGCTCCCACTGGCTCACAAGACCTGTCGTCACGTTGAGGTAGCGGGCAAACACCGCCTGGCTCGCATTTTCCCGCAGCCGGATCTCACGGATTCTCTCCGGCGCCATCTGCTCCACCGGCGTCAGGCACAGCTCGTCGAACGCCTTCATCGTCCGCTTGGTCATGACGCCCGCCTCCGCCATCCCGAGCGCGGTCTCGTGCACCGACGCCAGCACCTTGCTCTCATATCGCTTGGTCATCGCAGTTCACCTCGCTCAATGTACCATTCGCCAGCATCGCCTCCAGCTCGGGACCGTCCAGGCCGAGCAACTCGTCGGCCAGGGACCGCAACGCCTTGAATTCCTTGCGCCGAAGGTTCTCCCGATCGTTCTTTGCGAACCCGTGGACAAAGAATGCGCGGTCCCCGCGGCGAAATACCATGATCGCACGGAAGCCGCTCGCACGGCCTTGCCCCCTTCGGGCGATGCGCTGCTTGACGATGCCCCCGCCAAGGTCGGCATCGACCAAGCCTCGTGCAGCACGCCGGACCGCTTCGCACAGAACTGCATCCGATATTCGCTCCCGGTCTGCGAACCGCGCGAAGGGCTTGGTCTTGAACGTGCGCAATCCGAGCCCTACCTGCCTCGCATCACACCAAGTGATATAGCACTTGGTGTGATGTCAATCAAACCGCCTTCCCCCTACCTGAAATCCCCTTACCCAGCTGAGCGGCCGAGTTCGTCCAGGTGGTCCAGGCAGCGGGTTACGTGTGCCGGGAATCCGGAGGCGCGGTTCAGACGGCGTCGCCGGCCGCGAGGGGTCGGCGCTCGACCGGCCTGTCGTCGATCGGCAGGTTGAAAGCCGCCGCCACCAGTCCGAGCGCGACGGAAGCCCACCAGATGACCAGGAAATTCCCGGTCATGTCGAACAGCCAGCCGCCGGCCCAGATGCCGATGAACCCGCCGAGCTGGTGCGATACGAAGGCGCAGCCGAACAGCGTCGCCATGTAGCGCATGCCGAAGATCTGGGCGACCACGCCGCCCGTGAGCGGCACCACGCCGAGCCACAGAATGCCCATCACCGCGGAGAAGACGACGATGCTCATGTCGGTGACGGGAAACAGAATGAACGCCGTCATCGCGACGGCGCGGCCAATATAGATCCAGGCGAGCAGGTTCTTCTTGCGCCAGCGCCCCCCGGCGGCGCCGAGGACCACGCAGCCGACGATGTTGAACAGGCCGATCAGCGCGATCGACCATGCCCCCATCTCGGGCGAGACGTCGTAGGTCTCCAGCATCGGCGGGAAATGGGTCACGATGAACAGGGTCTGGAAGCCGCAAACGAAATAGCCCGCCGTGAGCAGCAGGTATCCGGGATGCCGGAACGCCTCCCCAAGCGCCTCGCCCAGCGATTGCTGTCCGGTTGCGGCGGCCAGGTGCTCGCGGCTGGAGGCCATCGTCCAGGCGAGCGGGATGATGACCGCGGTCATCGCCGCCAGAACGAGCAGCGCGGTCATCCAGTCGGTCGCGTCGAGCACGGACTGGATGACGGGAACCAGCACCACCTGGCCCGACGATCCTCCGGCGCTCGCGATACCGGCATAGAGACCGCGCTTCTTCTCGTCCTCCACGACCTTGCTGATCGCGGTCAGGATGATCGGCGCGGTCAGCCCGCCCATCGCGATTCCGGTCAGCACGCCGATGCCGAGAAACGCCTCGATCCGGGTCGTCGCGTTGGCGGTCACGATGAAGCCGAGGGCGAAGGCGACGCCGCAGCCGGCAATCACCCGCCCGGTCCCGTATCGATCGGCGATCGCGCCCATGACCGGCGTCGCGAAGCCCCATATCAGCGCCTGCGCCGCCATCGCGAAGCTCAGGCTTTCGAGCCCCCAGCCGAGCCCGGCGCTTGCCGGCGCGAGCCACAGCCCATAGGTCATGCGGATGCCGAACGAGATCAGCATGACCGTCGTGCCGCAGAGAAGGATGACGAACGGCGTGCGCCAGTTACTGGACGGCATACAAATTACGGCCGGTCGATCCCGGCCGCCTCTTGGGGAAGGAAGCGGTGGGTGCAGGCGGGGCAGTACAGGGGAATATCGCCACGGTCAATCAACGGGGCGGCGGCGTTGAACCATCCCGCGCAGGACGGGCAACGGACGAAGACTGCACTGCCTTCCTTTTCCGCCATTCTCAAGCCCTGGGCCAGCCGGCGGGATCGGCCGCGCCGACGGCCGCCCTGGCGGTCTCCAGCGCATCCTCGTTCACGCGATTGACCCGGGGCACGGGCTTGGGCGCGCCGGGGCGGCGCGGCGGCGGCAGTGTCGCATCGAGCGCGACCTTGGTGGTCGAATCGGCCCCGGGCGGCGTCGAGGGATCGAGATTGGCTTCGGACAGCCGGTCGATGCGGATCGTGTCCCGGTCCCATTGCAGCCTTGTGGCAAGCGCCCACATCGCCTGCGAGTCGTCGAAGATGTCGATGTCCTCGTCGAAGGCCATGACCGCCTTGAGCCGGCGATAGGAGAGCGCGGCGGTCAGCGCGTCGCGCACTTCGCCCGGGCGCGGGTTCTCGAATTGCAGGTAGGCGTGGAAACGCCGTCCCGATATCGGCACATGCACGCGGCGAAGCGTCGGTGCCGCGTTGCGGCACATGGCGAAGATCGCGCCTTCCATCGCCAGATTGTCCGGCACCAGGTGATCGGCGAGGCCCGCGCCGCAATCCTGGTAGATCGCATCGGCGCGGCGGGTGATCGCCGTCACCTCGACGACCGGGTTGGGAACCTGGGGACCCTGGTAGCCGGTGAACTCGGCGAACGGCCCTTCCGCCTCCAGCCGGTTCGGCGGAATGAAGCCCTCGATGACGATCTCGGCATCCGCCGGCACCTTGATCAGATCGCCGTGCGTGATGCTGGGGACCAGCCGCACGGGAGACCCGAGCGCCGCCCCGGCCGCCGCCCAGTGGCTCTTCGGGTAGGCGAACTTGGCCTGGGTGCCGATGACCAGCGCCGGATGGTGGCCGATCCAGATAGCGACCGGGCAGGGCTCCCCCCTGTCCCAGTATTTCGCGACGTTGAGCCAGTTGTGCGAGGTCGGATAGGGGTAGATCCCCATCAGCCGCGACTCGCGCACCCAGCAGCGCTGGATCGCCATGTTGTCGATCCCGGTCTCGGGATCGGCGGTCACCACGTGACCGGCGGTGATGTAATGCCCGGCGTCGCCGCCGTGCTGCTTGAGCGCGGGCAGCGAGCCCAGATCGGCCTGATCGCCCTGGGCGACGACGGTCTGGACCGGGGCATCGACACGCCCGACGGTGACCGGCGCGATTTCGCCCGCCGCCAGGTCGGCGCAGTGGGGCGCGCTGTCCCGGTGGTCGGCGAGCCCGAGCGCCGCCGCGCAGACTTCGCGGCTTCCGGTCAGGTTGCACAGCACCGGCATGTCGCTCCTGGTGCCGTCGGCGCAGACCGGTTCGTCGATCATGACGACCGGCTGGCGTTTGTCCGCCTCCAGCGCATGCAGGACGGCGGTGATCTCCTCGACCACGGAGAGCGGACCGTCCGGCCGGAACACCAGCGCCGGGTTGGCGGCAAGAAATGTCCGCAGGTCGGGCACGGAGTCGCCTGGATCCTTCATCCGGCCCAGTCTAGGCCCACTCGTCCGCTCTGGCACGCGGGGCGCGCATGTGCCGGCGCGGGTCGTCGTCGGCCGGCATGTCGGAGAGCTCCCAGCCGTAGTCGAGCAGCGGCACCGCCTTGACAGCGTGCTCGCGGATAATCCCGACCAGGCCACGGGATCGCGCGTCGGCGTCGTCGACCGCCCGGGTCAGCAGGAACGACTTCCACCTCACCCACTCGGCGACCGGCGACTCGGCGTCCTGCTTGAAGCCGCGGGGCATCGTCTTGAGCGCGGAGATGGTCCGCATGTAGGCGGCATCCTTGCCGTCGGCATAGGGCGCGACGATCGCAAGCCATTCCTCCGGATCGTCGATCATGCGCCGGCGCCAGGCCGTGAGCGTCGGCGGGTCGACGCGCCAGAACCCGGCCGATACGAAGCAATTGCCGGGCTGGATGTGGATGTAAACGACGCCCGGCTCGCCGCGTGAACCGCTGCGCGACAGAACGGCTCCGGCATGGGTCTTGTAAGGCTGCTTGTTCTTCGAGAACCGGATGTCGCGGTAGATGCGGAAGATCGCCTTGGTCGGATCTCCGCGCACCGGAAGCCCCTTGCCCGTGCCGCCGGGGCGGAACTCGGCAACCAGGCATTCGAGCGGAAACCGGATTTCGGTCTCGTAGGTCTCGCGGTTCTCGTTGAACCATCCCCGCTCGTTGTTGCGCGCAAGCTCGCCGAGAAAGCCGAAAGCGGCGTCGGAGAAGCCTTCGAAATCGGGCCGCACGTCGTCGGGAAAAATCAGCTTCGCGGTCATGTCATGCCGTTTCCGGGCGAACCGTGTTTCTTCACTCAACACACCAGCGTTGCGATCGGTCCATCGGCGCGGCGGTGCACGAACTGATCGACGAAAGGATTGCCGCTGTCGCCGATCGATTCGGTCGGCCCCTGCCAGACGATGCTTCCGGCATGCATCATCGCAAAGCGATCCGTGGTCCGCCGCGCGCCCGCCATGTCGCTGGTCACCAGCAGAACCGTCGCGCCGAGACGGGCGGCGGTTTCCCGGATCAGATCGGCGATGACGTTCGACATGATCGGGTCGAGGCCGGCGGTGGGCTCATCGAGGAGAAGGATCTCGGGGTCGTGCGCGATGGCCCGGGCGAGCGAGGCGCGTTTCTGCATCCCGCCGGACAGATCGGCCGGGTAGAGTTCCGCCGTTTCCGGCGCGAGCCCGACCGCGGCGATCTTCTCGACCGCGGCGTCGAAGCCCGACCCGCGGTCGAGCAGGCCGTCGGCCATCGGTCTGAAGGCCACGTTCTCCCACACCGTCATGCTGTCGAACAGGGCCGAACGCTGGAACAGCATTCCGATGCGCCGGGTCGCCGCCTCGCGCGCGGCATGAGGCGTCCCGACGGTCTCCTCCCCGCCGATCCTGACGCTGCCGCTGTCGGGCTCGATCAGCCCGATCACGGTCTTGAGCAGTACCGTCTTGCCGCTGCCCGACGGCCCGCTCAGCGCGACAAGTTCGCCCTTGCCGACGTTGAGATCGACGTTCTTGAGGGCATCGAGCCCGTCGAACCGCTTGTTCACGCCGGCCAGCGCAATGGCCGGCACGGAAGGTCCGGACGCCATCCCAAGCTCCGCCTTGCCCACGACTCCACTATGCAAATTTTAGCCCAAGACCTGTCCCGTGTCAAGGAAACGTACTGTTTAAGGGAAAAATATTATCACTTAGGCCTGAGATACAGGATTTTGATCTGTTTCGAGTCTTTGGATCGATCTCATGCCGGGCGGGCCCGACCTCGCACCGGGGTTCAGCGCCGCGGCTTCGCACGGGGCAGCGGAATCGGCCCCCGTTTCGCCAGTTCGGTCCATCCACGTTCTCGGAAGAACCGGGCAGCAGCCGGATGCATCGGCACGCCGCGCGTCTTCAACGCCCGGTACGGGCTGGGCGAATAACCCCGCCAGTCGGGATGGCTTCGGGCAAGAACCTCGCGGTCGTCTATCAGGGCTTTCAACATTGCGCGGACTACATGGTTCCCGACATCCTGGTGAACGATAAGCACGGTGCCGAGATCGACCGTTTCGACCTCCCGCCCGTCGCGCCCGAGCCGGAGAGCGGGGGAATAGGGCGTCAGGCGTGCGCGCGCCAGAGCGTCGAGCGCGTTCGGGGGCAGATCGACGAAGCGCGCATGGGACGCGAGCGCCGACCCGAGCGCCGCCGCGCGCACCGGTCCGACCGCCTCGAAATAGAGATCCGCGCGCTCGCCCCTGATCATCGACGGAATCTGCGCGGCGGCGACCTGAAGCACATCGCCGCCGCGCTCGCGCAATATCCGGCGGCTGGAGCCCATCGACGCAAGGATCTTGTCCGCGATGATCGGCACCAGGCTGGAGAAGGGCTCCATGACGATCCTGGGGGCGGCGCGGCGTGCCCGCAGGGCCCGGTCGAGCGTCGAATTACCGGTATTCCGGATGTACTCCTCGTGCAGCATGGCGGCGATCCAGACCGGCCGCAGACCGGCCATCACCGCCCGGATGTCGGTGTATTTCTTCTTCTTGTACGCGGTTTCGTCGCCGGCACGGGCCCATGCTGCCGAGGCGGCGCTGGCAAGGCCGAACTCGGCGCGCCGCGCGTTGACCACGATAGGGTTCCAGTAACCGTTGCCGCGGGGAATCGATACGGCTTTGGAACCCGGGAAGGCAGCATTGTATCGCTGCGCGAGCGCCGCGCCGAAGGCATGCCACGACGTTCCGGGTTGCCCGGTGGCAATCCGAACCTCACCCGCGGCCAGGGCGGGCGCGGGCGACAAGGCGACGACGAGCGCGGCCGCGCCGGCAACGCCCATCGAGGGGCGAATGTGCATCGGCCTCCTTTCCCGTCACCGAGCGGCGGACGCCATGATAGCGGCCAAGGGCCCCGTCGCCATCGGCCGGCGCCGCCATGCGGAGGGATCTTGCCGGCGACCCCCGCGGGTTGTATCCCGGTCCGACGCTTGCCCCACCCGTGGCTGAGAGATCGATCATGCAAATCCGGATACCCGCGGCGCTGATGCGCGGCGGTACGTCGAAAGGGCTTTATTTCCTCGCCTCCGACCTCCCCGCCGACCCTGCGCTCCGCGACCGCGTATTGCTGGCGGCGATGGGATCCGACGACATTCGGCAGATCGACGGTATCGGCGGCGCCGATCCTCTGACCAGCAAGGTCGCGATCGTCGGCCCGTCGTCGAGACCCGGCGTCGACCTCGACTATCTCTTCGCTCAGGTCGTGGTCGGCGAGGCACGGGTCGATACTGCCCCCAACTGCGGCAACATGCTGGCGGGCGTCGGCCCCTTTGCGCTCGAACAGAAGCTCGTCGGGCCCTCCGGCGACACGACCACCGTCCGCATCCGGATGGTGAACTCCGACAGCCTCTGCGACCAGACGGTGGAAACGCCCGGCGGGACCGTGACCTATGAGGGCGACGCCCGGATCGACGGCGCGCCGGGAACGGCCGCGGCCATCCTGATCGATTTTCTCGACGTCGCCGGGTCCGCCTGCGGCAGCCTGGTGCCGACCGGCGCGATCCGCGACACCGTCGGCGGCGTCGACGTGACCTGCATCGACAACGGCATGCCGGTCGCGATCATGGTCGCCTCGGCGTTCGGTCTGACGGGAAGCGAGACGCCGGCGGCGCTGGAGGCCGATGCAGAGCTGAAAGCGCGAATCGAAGCGATCCGACTCCGGATCGGGCCTGCGATGAACCTCGGCGACGTCGCGGACAAGGTGGTGCCCAAGATGTGCCTGGTCTCGCCGCCGGCCGCGGGCGGCGCACTCAACACGCGTTGCTTCATCCCCCATCGCTGTCACGCCGCGATCGGCGTGCTGGCGGCGGTGACGGTGGCGACCGCGGCGACGATCGACGGCTCGGTCGCCCATGACGTCGCCCGACTTTCGCCGGGACCGCGTCGGACGATCTCGGTCGAGCATCCGTCGGGCGAGTTCACCGTCGAACTCGATGCCGAAGGCGACGCGGCTTCGTTGACGGTGCGGCGCGCGGCCCTTCTGCGAACGGCGCGCCGGTTGTTCGAAGGCAATGTGCTGATCCCGCGCGAGGTGTGGGACGGCAAATCAGGGCTGGCCCAATCGGAGGCCGCCGCATGAGAACCTGCCAGCCGCCGGACCCCGATCCGCGCACGCCCTCCTTCGCGCTGCCGGCGGGCGCCTGCGACTCCCATTGCCACGTCTTTGGACCGGGCAATGTCTTTCCCTACCATCCGAAACGCTCATACACGCCCCCGGATGCGCCCTACGAGGCGCTGACGAGGCTGCATGCGACGCTCGGGCTCGACCGCGCGGCGATCGTCCAAGCGACCTGCCACGGCGACGACAACCGCGCAATGCTGGATGCCATCGCCCGTTCGGACGGGCGTTGCCGGGGCGTTGCGATGATCGACGGCGGGATCGGCGACGCGGAGCTGGAAAGGCTCCACGAGGGCGGCGTCCGCGGGGTCAGGATGAGCTTCGCCCGGCATTTGAGCGGCCCGCCGGATTTCTCGAAAGTCGCCCATATCGCCGGGCGGATCGCGCCGCTCGGCTGGCATCTCGTCCTTTATCTGGAGGCCGAGGACGTGGTCGAGAACGCGGACGCGCTGGGACGATTGGGCGTCCCCGTGGTGATCGACCACATGGCGCGTGTGCGGGTGGCCGACGGGCTCGACCAGGCGCCGTTCCGCCTGCTCCTCGATTTCCTCCGCGACGCGGATTTCTGGGTCAAGATCTCCTGCGCGGAGCGGCTTTCCGTCGCCGGCGCGCCGTTCGACGACGTGGTGCCCTTCGCCGCCGCGCTGATCGAGACCGCGCCGGACCGGGTGTTGTGGGGCACCGATTGGCCGCATCCCAATATCGAGGGGCAAATGCCCAATGACGGCGACTTGACCGACTTGCTGCTCTCCTACGCGCCGGACGAGGAGCTGCGCCGCAAAATCCTCGTCGACAACCCGGCGCGGCTCTACGGCTTCGACGAATAGCGGCCGGTTACGCTTCGTCAGGCGTGAAGGCGGCGAGTTCGGCCCCCTCGTCGACCCTGTCGCCGACCGCGTAGTGTACCGCTTCCACGGTCCCGGCCGAGGGCGCCCGGATGGTGTGCTCGACCTTCATCGCCTCGATCACCAGAAGGGGCTGGTTCTTTTCGACCCTGTCGCCGCTTGCCACGCTGACCGCGACGACCACGCCCGGCATCGGAGCAAGCGGAACGCCCGCCGCCGCTTCGCGAGCGCCGGATTCGGCCTCTGCCACCGGATCGAATAACGGCAGGCGCCAGGTTCGGTCCGGCATGAAGACCACGGCCGTACCGGCATCGCAGACCGCCACCGCGGACACCGCCTCGCCGTCGATTTCGACGGCGATCAGGGGCGCTTCCGAAGGCAGGATACGGACCATCCGACTCCGCCCGCCGGGGACCCGCAATTCCGCACCTTCCATCCCGATGCTCAGGATGTCTTCGCCGTGCCGGAATGCGACCGTGCGGCGAGCCGGCGCGTTCAGCCGCCAACCCCGCAACGCCGTCCACGGAGCGCCCGTCTCGCCGGCCGCATCGTCCTGGTTCCGTATCGCGGCGAACGCCGCAAGCGCCAGCACCGCGTCGGTCGGGCCGCCCTCCCACGCGGTCAGCGCCTCGGCATTGCGGTCGAGATGGCCGGTGTCGAGCTTACCTTGAGCGAAAGCGTCCTCGGCGAGAACGGCGATGAGGAAATCGCGGTTGGTGATGGGGCCGGCCACGGCCGTTTCCGCGAGCGCCCCGGCAAGCCGCGCGCGCGCCGCGGCACGGGAGGGAGCATGCGCAATCACCTTCGCGAGCAACGAATCGTAGTGCGGGGTCACTCCGTCGCCCGTCGCGAAGCCGGTGTCGACGCGCACCCCTTTGTCCGGCAGCCGCATGAGTCCGATCGGGCCGGTCGACGGCAGGAACCCCGTGGCGGGGTCCTCCGCATAGAGCCGGGCCTCGATCGCGTGCCCGTCGACCGAAATCGCGTCCTGGGCCGCCGGCAGGGCCTCGCCGGCCGCCACGCGAAGCTGCCACTCCACGAGATCGAAGCCGGTAACCATTTCGGTTACCGGATGCTCGACCTGGAGCCGGGTATTCATCTCGATGAAGAAGAATTGGCCATCCCCGTCGAGCAGGAACTCGACCGTGCCTGCGCCGACATAGCCGACGGCTTCGGCGGCGGCGACCGCGGCCCGCCCGAGCGCGTCGCGAATCTCGGCGGAGAGCCCGGGTGCCGGCGCTTCCTCGATGACCTTCTGGTGGCGTCGCTGGGCCGAGCAATCGCGCTCGAAGAGATGCACCGTGTTGCCCAGGGTGTCGGCGAAGACCTGGACCTCGATATGGCGGGCCGGCGTGAGATACCGTTCCAGCAGCAGCCGGTCGTCACCGAAAGAGGATGCCGCTTCACGCTTGGCCGATTCGAGGGCCGGGCCGAGCGCCGCCGCATCCTGGACGACGCGCATCCCGCGACCGCCTCCGCCCGCCGCCGGCTTGACGAGAAGCGGGTAGCCGATCCGTTCGGCTTCCGACCCGAGCGCGGCATCCTCCTGGGCATCGCCGTGATAACCGCCGAGGATCGGGACCCCGGCACGGGCCATCAGCGCCTTCGCGGCGCTCTTCGAGCCGAGCGCCCGGATCGCCTCCGCCGGCGCGCCGACGAACGTTAGCCCCGCGGCATCCACCGCCTCGGCAAAGGCGGCGTTCTCCGAAAGGAAACCGTAGCCCGGGTGGATGGCCTCCACCCCGCTTTCGGAAGCGGCGGCCAGCACCGCCTCGCCGTCGAGATAGCTCTCGCGCGCCGGCGGCGGTCCGATATGGATCGCGGTATCGCAGGCGCGGACATGAAGCGCCCCGGCATCCGCGTCGGAGTAGACGGCGACCGTCCGGATTCCGAGCCGGCGGCAGGTACGGGCGATACGGCAGGCGATCTCGCCGCGGTTGGCGATGAGTACGGAGCCGAACACCCGCCGTTACATCCTGAAGACGCCGAAGGTCGTCCGTTCGATGGGCGCGTTCAGCGCGGCGGAAATGCTGAGGCCCAGAACCACCCGGGTCTCGGCGGGCTCGATCACGCCATCGTCCCACAGCCTCGCGCTGGCGTAGAACGGGTTGCCCTGGTGCTCGTACTGCTCCCGGATCGGCGCCTTGAACGCCTCCTCGTCCTCCTCCGGCCAGGATTCGCCCCGCCCCTCCAGCGCGTCGCGCCGGACCTGGCCCAGCACGTTGGCGGCCTGCTCCCCGCCCATCACCGAAATCCGCGCGTTGGGCCACATGTAGAGGAAGCGCGGCCCGTAGGCGCGCCCGCACATGCCGTAATTCCCGGCGCCGAAGCTGCCGCCGACGATGACGGTAAACTTGGGCACCTTGGCGCAGGCGACCGCGGTGACCAGCTTGGCGCCGTCCTTGGCGATCCCGCCGGCCTCGTATTTCCGCCCGATCATGAAGCCGGTGATGTTCTGCAGGAACACCAGCGGGATGCCGCGCTGGCAGCAGAGCTCGACGAAATGCGCTCCCTTGAGCGCCGACTCCGAGAACAGGATCCCGTTATTGCCGATAATGCCGGCCGGATAGCCGAAGATATGGGCGAAGCCGGTGACCAGGGTCGTCCCGTAGAGCGCCTTGAACTCGTCGAATTCGCTTCCGTCGACGATGCGCGCGATGACTTCGCGCACCTCGTAGGGCTTGCGGTAGTCGCCCGGCACGATACCCGCGAGCTCGGCCGGGTCATGCTCCGGCTCCACCGGCTCGCGGCAGACGAGGTCGATGCGCTTCCCGCGGTTGAGCGCCGCGACGGAGCGCCGGACGATGGCGATCGCGTGCGCGTCGTTCTCGGCATAGTGGTCGGCGACGCCGGATTCGCGCGCATGCACGTCCGCGCCTCCGAGATCCTCGGCGCTCACCTCCTCGCCGGTCGCCGCCTTCACCAGCGGCGGCCCGCCGAGAAAGATGGTGCCCTGGTTACGAACGATCACCGCCTCGTCCGACATCGCGGGCACATAGGCGCCGCCCGCGGTGCAGGAACCCATGACGGCGGCGATCTGGGGAATGCCGGCCGCGGACATCGTGGCCTGGTTGTAGAAGATGCGTCCGAAATGGTCGCGGTCGGGGAACACCTCGTCCTGGCGGGGCAGGTTGGCGCCCCCGGAATCGACAAGATAGATGCAGGGCAGGTTGTTCTCGCGCGCGATGTCCTGCGCGCGGAGGTGCTTCTTGACGGTGAGCGGGAAATAGGTCCCGCCCTTGACCGTTGCGTCGTTGGCGACGATCACGCATTCGGTCCCCATGACCGGCCCGATACCGGCGATCAACCCCGCCGCCGGAACGTCCTCGTCATAGACCTCGTGCGCGGCCAGCTGGGAAAGCTCGAGAAACGGCGCGCCGGGATCGATCAGACGGTCGATGCGTTCCCGCGGCAGCATCTTGCCGCGCGAAACATGGCGCTCGCGCGCCCGTTCTCCCCCGCCCTCGGCGATCGAGGAGACGACGCGGCGCAACTCGGTGACCGCGCCCTCCATCGCGGCGCGGTTGGCTTCGAATATCTCCGAGCGCCGGTCGATCGCGCTTCCGATCCTGGGCATCAGGCGGTCTCGCGGAACAGCTCGCGGCCGATCAGCATCCGGCGGATCTCGCTGGTCCCGGCGCCGATCTCGTAGAGCTTGGCATCGCGCAGCAGCCGGCCGGTGGGGTATTCGTTGATGTAGCCGTTGCCGCCGAGGATCTGGATCGCATCGAGCGCCAGCGCGGTGGCGCGCTCGGCCGAATAGAGGATCGCGCCGGCGGCGTCCTTGCGCGAGGTCTCGCCGCGGTCGCAGGCCTTGGCGACGGCATAGACATAGGCGCGGCTGGCGTTGGCGATCGTGTACATGTCGGCGAGCTTGCCCTGAATCAGCTGGAACTCGCCGATCGGCTGGCCGAACTGCCGGCGCTCATGGACGTAGGGGACGACGACATCGAGGCAGGCCTGCATGATGCCGAGCGGCCCGCCGGCGAGCACCGCGCGTTCGTAATCGAGCCCGCTCATCAGCACATTCACGCCCCCGCCGACCGCGCCGAGGACGTTTTCCTCCGGCACATCGCAATCCTCGAAGACCAGCTCGCAGGTGTTGGAGCCCCGCATTCCGAGCTTGTCGAGCTTCTGGGCGGTCGAGAAACCGGCGAACTCCTTCTCGATCAGGAACGCGGTGATGCCGCGCGGCCCCGCATCGGGGTCGGTCTTGCCGTACACCACGAGCGTGTCTGCATCGGGCCCGTTCGTGATCCACATCTTGGTACCGTTGAGGACGAAGCGGTCGCCCTTGCGCTCGGCGCGAAGACGCATGCCGACCACGTCCGAGCCGGCGCCGGGCTCGCTCATCGCGAGCGCGCCGACATGCTCGCCGGAAATCAGTTTCGGCAGATAGCGCCGTTTCTGCGCTTCCGAACCGTTGCGGCGGATCTGGTTGACGCAGAGATTGGAATGAGCGCCGTAGGACAGCCCGACCGAGGCAGAGCCGCGGCTCACCTCCTCCACCGCGACGACATGTTCGAGATAGCCCATCCCCGAGCCGCCATAGTCCTCCTCGACGGTGATGCCGAGCAGGCCGAGATCGCCCATCTTGCGCCAGAGATCGGGCGGGAAATCGTTGGTTTCGTCGATCTCCCCGGCGCGCGGAGCGATCTCCACCGAAGCGAAATCCGCGACGCTTTCGCGCAGCATCCCGGCGGTCTCGCCGAGATCGAAGTCGAGGCTGGGATAAGCGTTCCGGAGCATCGGCCCCTCCCGCGAGGTTAGCCCGTCACCTGGAAGGCGCGCACCCTACAGAACCGGCGCGGCAGGCGCATTACCCGAATTTCCCCGCCGTAGCCCATGCACGATGTCGAGGTAGTCGTTCGATTCGGGGTCAATCGAGCCGTGCCGGACGAAAAAATCGATGCAGACGAGGTTGCAGTTGAACTTGAACTCGCGCGTTTCCGCCACGGTCTCCATGACCCGTTCGACCGGCCACAAATGGAACTCCGCGATCTCGCCGTCCCGGTTCTCGGGTGTGAAGGAAGCGGGCAGTTCGAGGTCGTAGCAGTACATCGTGTCGGGTTTCAGCCCCTCTTCCGTCTCCTGGCAATAGGAGATGGCGCCCACGGCACGCGCGGCGGCGGCGAGATCCTTAGGCACCCCGGCCTCCTCGCCTGCTTCCTTGATCACGTTTTCCATCAGCCCGATACCCGCGGGCTGCCCGCCGGCGACGAAGTTGTCGAGCATGCCGGGCCAGGTCGGCCGGTCGTCCGCGCGGCGGGCGATCCACATCAGGAGCCGCTCCCCCTGGCGAACATAGCCGTTGACGTGCACGCCGTAGGCGCGAACCCCGAAGAACGGGATCGCGGACCGGTCCATCAACATCAGATGCGGACCGAAAAGGCTGCTCCCCACGGGATAGGCTTCGTCGCGCCAACGCCCGAGCTCGCCATTCCCGGACAGGTCGCGCAGCACGGCTGCAACCGCCTCCGTCCGATCCTCAACGCTCGCGAGCGCGGGCGCGGTTCGGACACCCCGTTCGTCGACCGCGAACGCCTCGGGATAATCCGCGAGGCGGCGGGCGAAGCCGGGCCTTACCCAGCCCGGTCGCGCCTCGCCGATACCGAATGGCAGGAAGCCGTCCAGATCGTGCGCGTTGCACTCGGCGATGCGGTCAAGATAGCCCACCGCCGGGTTATAGCACGGGTTGGGGACGCACGAATCCGCTGGCGGGGATCCGGCGAGCCCCCTATATCTCGCCTATGACGACGACCGGTTCGGTCCTGTTGGGCATCGCCTTGGCCGCGGTGCTGGGCGTCCTCGCGATGGGGTTGTTCAGCATGGCGCGCGGCGGCGAGTTCAACCGCAAATACGGCAACAAGTTCATGCAAGCGCGGGTAATCCTCCAGTTCGGCGCGATCGCTCTGCTCGCCATCGCAGTGCTGTTCGGACGGGAATGAGCCTCGGGCGCCGCTCGTTGACAGTTCGAAACGCCGGACATAATTTCGGCGCCTCGTCGGAAAGCCGATGATGGGGTGGTCCCCAGCGCCGTCCGGGCATCCCTCCATGACCCCTTAAGCAATCGGGAAAATCCTTCCATGAAGGTACTCGTCGGTGTCAAACGGGTCGTCGATTACAACGTCAAGGTCCGCGTCAAGGCGGACGGCACCGGCGTCGAGACGGCCAATGTGAAGATGTCGATGAACCCGTTCGACGAGATCGCCGTGGAAGAGGCGATCCGCATGAAGGAAGCGGGCAAGGCCGAGGAAATCGTCGCCGTCTCGATGGGCGCCCGCCAGTGTCAGGAGACGATCCGCACGGCGCTCGCCATGGGCGCGGACCGGGGTATCCACGTGACGACCGACGAGGAACTCCAGCCGCTCGCCGTGGCCAAGCTCTTCAAGGCACTGGTCGAACGCGAAAGCCCGGGCCTGGTGATCCTGGGCAAGCAGGCGATCGACGACGACAGCAACCAGACCGGTCAGATGCTGGCCGCGCTGCTCGGCTGGCCGCAGGGCACTTTCGCCTCCGAGATCGTGCTGGGCGGCAACGGCGCCGAGGTCACGCGCGAAGTCGACGGCGGTCTGGAGACGGTGGGCTTGTCGATTCCGGCCGTGGTCACCACCGACCTCCGGCTGAACGAGCCGCGCTATGCCTCGCTCCCCAACATCATGAAGGCCAAGAAGAAGCCCATCGACCAAATCGCCGTCGACGAACTCGGCGTCGACGTTACGCCCCGGCTGGAGACGCTGAAGGTCGAGGATCCGCCCGGACGGGCGGGCGGGCGCAAGGTGGCGAGCGTCGAGGAGCTGGTGGACAAGCTCAGGAACGAGGCGGGGGTGATCTGATGGCGGCTCTGGTCATCGCCGACCACGACGGTGCGGCGCTCGATCCGGCGACGCTCAACGCCGTCACCGCGGCAGCGGCGCTAGGCGGCGATATCGACGTCCTGGTAGCCGGAGGCGGGACGGGAGAGGTTGCGGAGGCGGCCGCGAAGATCGCGGGTGTCACCCGGGTCCGTCACGCCGACGACGTGGCCTACGATCATCTGCTGGCGGAGGCGGTCGCGCCGCTGGCGGTGGAACTCGCCGCCGGCTATTCCGAAGTCCTGTTCCCCGCGAACACGACGGGAAAGAACCTGGCTCCGCGGGTCGCGGCGCTGCTCGACGTGGCCCAGATCTCGGACATCACCGAGGTGGTCGCGGCGGACACGTTCGTACGCCCGATCTACGCCGGCAACGCGATGGCCACGGTCCGGTCGCGCGACGCGATCAAGGTCATCACCGTGCGCGGCACCGCCTTCCCCGCCGCCGCGCAGGACGGGAACGCTCCCATCGAGCCGGTCGCGGCGACGGAAGGCCAGACGCTTTCCCGTTTCGTCCGCCAGGAACTCTCGAAGTCGGAACGTCCGGAGCTGACCAGCGCGCGGGTCGTCGTCTCCGGCGGGCGCGGCATGCAGTCTTCCGAAAATTTCCATCTCGTGGAGCAGATCGCCGACCGTCTCGGCGCCGCGGTCGGCGCCTCGCGCGCGGCGGTGGACGCGGGCTATCGGCCGAACGACTTCCAGGTGGGTCAGACCGGCAAGGTGGTCGCGCCCGAGCTCTACATAGCGGTCGGCATTTCGGGCGCGATCCAGCATCTGGCGGGCATGAAGGACAGCAAGGTCATCGTCGCCATCAACAAGGACGAGGAAGCGCCGATGGTCCAGATCGCCGATTACGGGCTCGTCGACGACCTGTTCAAGGCGCTGCCGGCGCTGGCGGAGGCGCTGGACAAGGCCGGGGTCAAGCCGCGATGAACGCGACAACGGCGGACCCGGTATCGATCGACGCGCTCGCGATCCGCAAGGTGGGCATCGTCGGCGCCGGCCAGATGGGCAGCGGCATCGCCAATGTCTGCGCGGCCCACGGCTTCGATGTGGTACTCGGGGATATCTCGCACGATCAGATCGACAAGGCGCGGAACACGATTTCGGCCAACTACGACCGCCAGGTCCGGCGCAACCGCATGACCGAGACGGACAAGGCCGAGGCGCTGGCCCGCATCGATACCGGCTCGAAATACAGCATCTTCTCGGACTGCGACCTGATCATCGAGGCGGCAACCGAGACCGAAGAGGTCAAGCGGGAGATATACAAGCGCATCGTCACCGAGATCAGGGACGATGCGATCCTCGCCTCCAACACCTCGTCCATCTCGATCACGCGTCTCGGCGCGGCGACCGACCGGCCGGCCCGGTTCATGGGGATGCATTTCATGAACCCGGTGCCGGCGATGCAGCTGGTCGAGCTGATCCCCGGGATCGCGACCGCGCCGGAGACCTTCGAGTCAATCCAGGCTCTCACCTTCGCACTGGGCAAGACACCGGTGAATTCGGAGGATTTCCCGGCGTTCATCGTCAACCGCATTCTGTTGCCGATGCTCAACGAGGCGGTCTACACGCTGCATGAGGGGGTCGGCTCGGTGGAGGCGATCGACAACGCCATGCGGCTCGGCGCCAACCACCCCATGGGCCCGCTGCAGCTCGCCGACTTCATCGGTCTCGATACCTGCCTGTCGGTCATGCAGGTGCTCTACGAGGGGCTTGCCGACACCAAGTACCGGCCCTGCCCGCTCCTGGTGAAATACGTCGAGGCGGGCTGGCTCGGCCGCAAGTCGGGGCGCGGGTTCTACGATTACTCCGGCGACATCCCGACACCCACCCGTTAGGTCGTTTTCCGGTCGGCATCGCCGCACGGGGGGTCTACAATCCCCCCGATGCGAGAATGAGCGCGACGCGGAGGCCGAGATGACCGATTACTGGCTCAACAAGCTGATGTTCGACCTTCAGGGTCCGGGCGGCAAGGAGCGCTGGCGCGACGACCGCGAGGCGGTGCTCGACGCCTATCCCTTTTCGACAGAGATGCGCCAGGCCCTGATCGACGACGATCTGGCGAAGATCCAGCCTCATGCGAACCCGTATCTGCTGCGGTTCTACCTGCTGATCTGCGGCTATGACGATGCGGGCTCCATCGACGCTTTGGGCGCGTTGGATGCTGGAAAGGAAAAGCGGGAGGCCACGGCAAATGGCTGAATTCGTCGGCAGCTTCGCTGCCTCGCACGGACCCAATATCGCGCGCAACTGGGAAACGCTGAAGGACGAGACCCGGGACTGGGTGGTCAGCCGTTTCGGCGACCTCGGCAATCGCCTGAAGGCGGCCGAACCCGACGTTCTGGTCATCCATTCAACCGATCACTGGGTGAACTTCTTCCTCGACGTCATGCCTGCGTTCTGCGTCGGCATCGGCGCCGAGCACGATGGGCCGCCGGAGCCCTTCATGAAGCCGGTCTACCCCCATGAAACCCTGCCGGGGCATGAGGGCCTGGGCCGCCATATCCTCGACGAGGCCTTCGCGTCCGACTTCGACCCGGCCTATTCGATGCGGCTCAAGCTCGACCACGGGATGTGCGTGCCGATCTGGCAGTTCGGCCTCGACCCGGCGCTGCCGATCGTGCCCGTCTTCATCAACCTGGTGGAAAAGCCGTTCCCCTCGCCCAGGCGCTGCCTTGCCTGGGGCCGGATGGTGCGCCGGGCGATCGAGAGCTACCCGGAGGATATTCGCGTCGCGGTGCTGGGCACCGGCGGGCTCAGCCATTCGATCGGCGAGACCACGATGGGATGGATCGACGAGCCCTTCGACCATGCCTGTATCGAGCTGTTCCGCAACGCTCCCGACGACAGGCTCGCCGCCGAGCTTGGCGACATGCTGGAGAACACCGGCAATGGCGGGGCGGAGCTGCGGTCCTGGGTGATCTCCCATGCCGCGGCGGGCAGCAAGGGGTTCGACATGGTCGACTACATCCCGATGCCGGAAGCGCTGATCGGTTGCGGCCTCGCGGAGTGGCGCGTCTAGCCGCCGGTGTAATGCCGGATCAGGGCCAGGGCCTCGTCGGAGTCCCACTCGGCGTGGCCGGTGAGGCGGCCGAGTTCGCGCCCCTCCGGGCCATAGAGTACCGAAGTCGGAAGTGCGCGCACCTTGGCCGCGCGGGCGGTAAGCGCCTTGGGGTCGTGAAACGCCGGCAGCCCGTCGAGATCGTGTTTCTTCAGGAACGGCGCCATTTTGGCCCAGCCGCCCCGATCCTGCGAAAGCGCGAGGACAACGAACTTGTCGCCGCCGAGCCGGGCGTTGAGGCGCTTCAGCGACGGAAGCTCGCGGACGCAGGGGCCGCACCACGTGGCCCAGAAATTGACCAAAACGACTTTGCCGGGAAACCTTTCCAGCGTATAGGTCTTGCCGTCCCGGCCGGTGAATTCCGCGGTGGGCGCCGGCGGGCCCGTCTCGGCGACGGCAAAGCTCTCCATCCAGCCGGTGCGGGGCGGCGGAGCGGCCACGGCGTCTTCCGGGAGGAGAGACCAACCCACGACGGCAACGAATAGGGCGACGCCCGTCAGGACGCCGCCGAACGCGCGCAGGCCGATGTGTCTCGAATGTCCATGAACGATACAGGTTCTCATCGAAAGGCCGTTCCCGGGGGCTCCTCGGCGCTCTGGGGAGGCCGCTTCTCGGCCGAGCCCAGCGAGGTCATGGAGCGGATCAACGCCTCGATCGACTTCGACAAGCGGCTCTACGCGCATGATATAGGGGCTTCCAAGGCGCATTGCGAGATGCTGGTCGCCTGCGGAATAGTGGGCGAAGCGGACGGCGAGGCGATCCTCTCGGGCCTCGACCGGGTCCTGGCGGAAATCGAGGCCGGCACGTTCGAGTTTTCGCGCCAGCGCGAGGACATACACATGAACGTCGAGGCGCGGCTCACGGAGCTGATCGGCCCGGCGGCGGGGCGGCTCCATACCGCGCGTTCGCGCAACGATCAGGTAGCGACGGATCTGCGACTCTGGTTGCGCGACACCATCGACGAGGCGGACGAGGCGCTACAGGGGCTGCAGGCGGTATTGATCGATCGGGCGGAAGAGCACGCCGCAAGCGCGATGCCGGGTCTTACCCATCTCCAGGCGGCGCAGCCGATCACGCTGGGCCACCATCTGCTCGCGTATGTCGAAATGCTCGGGCGCGACCGCGGCCGGTTGGCGGATACACGCAAGCGGCTCAACGAATGCCCGCTGGGCGCCGCCGCGCTTGCCGGCACGCCCTACCCGATCGACCGCGACAGGACGGCGGCCGCGCTCGGCTTCGACCGGCCGGCGGCGAACGCCCTCGATGCCGTTTCGGACCGGGATTTCGTGCTTGAATTCCTCGCCGCGGCGGCGATCGCGGCATCTCACCTGTCGCGGCTCGGCGAGGAGCTGGTCTTGTGGTGCTCCGCGCAGTTCGGCTTCGTGCGGCTCGGAGACGCCTTCACCACAGGGTCGTCGATCATGCCCCAGAAGCGGAATCCCGATGCCGCGGAGCTGGTGCGGGCCAAGACGGGTCGAATCGTGGGAGCGCTGACGACGTTTTCGATCGTCATGAAGGGGTTGCCGCTTGCCTATTCGAAGGACATGCAGGAAGACAAGGAGCCGCTGTTCGACGCGGCGGACACGCTCGGCCTCGCGGTCTCGGCGATGGCCGGAATGATGCAGGACGCTGAATTCGACACCGAGGCGATGCGGGTTGCGGCGGAAAAGGGATTCGTGACCGCGACCGATCTCGCCGACTGGCTGGTGAGGGAACGCGATATGCCGTTCCGCGAGGCGCACCGGGTGACCGGCGCGTTGGTGAAGCACGCGGAGGACGCCGGGTGCGACCTTGCCGAGCTTCCACTTGAGACGCTCAAATCCGTCGAACCGGCGCTGACGGCGGAAGTCTACGACGTGCTCCGGATCGACCGCGCCCTCGCGGCGCGCAACAGCCTGGGCGGCACCGCGCCGGAGCGCGTTCTCGACGGCGTGCGGGGCGCGCGGGAGCGTTACCTGTGAGCCGGCGACGCACACTCGGCTTACTGGCCGGTGCGTTCGTAGCCTGCCTCGCGGCCGCGTGCGGCAGGAAGGGCGATCCGGAGTTGCCGGAAAAGGAGAAGGATTCGTATCCGCGAAAGTATCCCTCCGGCCCACCGCCGGCATGAGCGCCTTCGCTTACCGGGACGGCCGGCTTCATGCCGAGGACGTCGGGCTGGAAACCATCGCGGAGACTTACGGCACGCCCGTCTATGTGTATTCCCAGTCCGCGATGGAGGGTGCCTATCGGGACCTGTCCGCCGCGTTGAGCGAGTTCGACCCCAAGATCTGTTACGCGGTGAAGGCCAACGGCAATCTCGCCGTGATCCGCACCCTCGCGCGTCTCGGAGCGGGAGCGGACGTGGTATCGGGCGGGGAGCTCGCGCGCGCGATGGCGGCCGGCATTCGACCGGCGGACATCGTGTTCTCCGGCGTCGGCAAGACGCGAGAGGAAATCGCGCAGGCTCTGAAAGCTGGGATCGGACAGTTCAATGTCGAGTCCGAGGCGGAACTGGATGTGCTGGGCGAAATCGCCGCGAGCCTCGGTCTGGGCGCGAATACGGCTGTCCGCGTCAACCCCGATATCGCCGTCGATACGGCGGACGAGATCGCGACGGGCGGCTACGAGCACAAGTTCGGTATTCCCATCGAAGACGCCGCCCGGGTCTATGAACGCGGAACCGTGACGCCGGGCATCCGCATGGTTGGACTCGCGGCCCATATCGGCTCTCAGTTACTGGACCTCGCCCCTTTCGAGAACGCCTTTGCGGCGCTTGCGGATTGCGTGCGCGGGCTGCGGCGGGCCGGGTTCACGGTCGAGCGCCTGGATCTCGGCGGTGGGCTCGGCATTACCTATATCGACGAGACCGCGCCCGATCTCGGGGATTTCGCCGACATCGTCCGCGCCACGGTCGGCGGGTTGGGGTGCGAGATCGTGGTGGAACCCGGTCGCCGTCTGGTGGGCAACGCGGGGGTCCTGCTGAGCAGGGTTCTTTATTCGAAGGAAACGCCGGTGAAGCGGTTCGCGATCGTCGATGCCGCGATGAACGACTTGTTGAGGCCGACGCTCTACAAGGCGGAGCACGAGGTCGTTCCGGTAACCGCGCGGACCGAGGGACAGGAAGTCCGCCGCGTGGACGTGGTGGGCCCGGTCTGCGAAACGGGCGACTGTCTCGCGCGCGGAGTAGACCTGCCGATGCTCGAGGAGGGCGACCTGGTCGCGATCAAGAGCGCCGGCGCCTACGGCGCGGTGATGGCGTCACAATATAATGGCCGCGGGCTGGTCGGAGAGGTTATGGTTCACGGTGACGCGCATGCGGCGATCCGGCCGTTTCAGGCGCCGGCCGCGCTCCAGGCACTCGACCGCCTGCCGCGCTGGCTGGAATAGGAACGCGGAGCGGAGCGCGCGGACAGGGACGAGGTTCGATGGCCCGTCTTTCGGGACCAGACCGAAGCGCGGAGAAACAGCCGCTTCGTTACGGCGGCAAGCTCCTGCTCGCCCGCGCGTCCATCGTCTGGGAACAGTGCTGGCGCGGCCTTTGGCCCGCACTCGCCGTCGTCGTTCTGTTCCTCGCGCTCGCGCTGTTCGGCGTCCTTCCGCTGCTGCCGGGCTGGCTGCACGCCGCGGTGCTCGCGGCGTTCCTGGTCGGGCTGGCGCTCTTGTCGTGGAACGGCGTTCGCCGCATCTCGATCCCGGACGCGGACACCGGACGCCGCCGGCTCGAACGCGTGAACGCGTTGGCGCATCGGCCGCTCCAAACGCTGCAGGACAACCTGGCCGAGGGTGTCGGCGGTGCCGATGCCGAAGCGCTCTGGCGGGAACACCGGAAACGAGTCGCGGACTCGACCCGCGACATCAAGGCGGGGTTTCCGAGACCCGGAGTTGCCGCGCGAGATCCGATGGCGATCAGGTTCGCGGCGGCTTTGGTCGCTGTGGTTTCCATATCGGTCGCCTGGCCGGATGCCGGCAACCGTCTGCGCGAGGCCCTGACCCCCGCATTTTCGAGCGGCGGTCCAGTCTCGCAACCGGTCCTCGAAGTCTGGATCACGCCGCCGGCCTATACCGGCGAAGCGCCGATCTTCCCCCAACGTCCGGGTGCGGGAACGGCGCTGGGGGAAGACGAAGGCAGCCCGGTGCCGACTGCCAGGCCGCCGATCCGGGTGCCGGCGGGCAGCGTGCTCACCGCGCGGCTCGCTAACGCACCCGACAAGGCCGAGCTGATCCTCGGCGTCTCGCGCATGCCGTTCGAACGCGTCGATTCCGGGAACGCCTCGATCGAGGCGCCGATCGAGGGGTCGGGCCGCCTTGCGGTGGAGATCGACGGGGAAGTCCTCGCGGATTGGCGAATCGAGGCGGTCCCCGACCGGCCGCCGGTCATCGCGTTCGCGAAGCCGCCTCGGGCGACGGAGCGCAACACTCTGATGCTGGTCTACAAGTCGGAGGACGACTACGGGCTCGACCGCGTACAGGCGGAGATCCGCCGGACCTACGAACGCGGGACGGTGATGGGCAAGGAGGTCGAAACGCTCGACCTCGCCCTCCCGCGTCCCGGGGCGAAGTCCGCCGAGGCCGCGAGCTATCACGACCTGACACCGCATCGCTGGGCGGGTCTGCCGGTGGCCGTGCGGCTTGCGGCGCGCGATGGCGCAGGCCAGAGGACGACGAGCGAGGATGCACGGATCACGCTGCCCGAACGCACGTTTCGCCACCCGGTGGCACGGAAGATCATCGAACAGCGCAAGCGCCTCACCACCGAACCGGAGCGCAGGGAGGGGATCGCGGATGCGCTGCGCATGATTGCGGTCCATCCGAACGCCTACCAGAACAGGATCGTCACCTTCCTCGCACTTACCGCTGCCCACCGACGGCTTGCATACGAGCCGGGAGACGGCGCGCTCGACAGCGTCAGGGATCTCTTGTGGGACACCGCGCTGGGAATCGAGGACGGGGAACTCTCCATCGCGGAGCGCGAGCTGCGGCAGGCCCAGCAGAACCTGATGGAAGCGCTTGCCCGGAACGCGCCCGACGAAGAGCTCGAACGGTTGATGGACGCTCTTCAGCGCGCCCTGGACCGTTTCCTGAGCGAGTTGGCGCAGCAAATGCAGAACCGGCCGGACGGACAGCAGGCGTTGCCCTTCGACCCGAACCAGCGCCTGCTGGAGAGCACCGATCTTCAGCGTGTCATGGATCAGATACGCGACCTCATGCGGTCCGGCGCGCGGGACGCGGCGCGGCAGATGCTGGCCGCGCTGCAGAATTTGCTCGAGAACCTGCGGGCGGGCCGGCCGCAGCAGATGAGCCCACAGGCACAGGCCGGCAGCGAGGCGCTTCGGCAGCTTCGCGAGCTGATCGAGCGGCAGACGGGGTTGATGAACCAGAGCTTCCGCCGATCGCAGCCGAGGAGCGGCCGGCCCGACTCCCAGTCCTCGCAGCAAGGAGCCGCAACGCAGCGCGATATCCGGGAGGCGCTTCGGCAGCTGCGGGAAGCCCTCCGCAGGATGGGTATGCAGCCGGGCCAAGGCAGGCAGGGCGCTCCCGGTCGGGCCTTCGACGAAGCCGATCGGAATATGGGCGATTCGGAGAACGCGCTCGACCGCAATGCGCCGGGCGCATCCGTGGCGCCCCAGGGCCGCGCCATCGATGCGCTGCAGCGCGCCGGTCAGGGCATCGTTCAACAGATGATGCAACAGATGGGCCGGGGACCCGGAATCGGCCTCGATCGCGAGTTCCAGCCGCTGCAGCTGCGACGCGACCCGCTTGGCCGGCTCATGCCGAATGAGATGGGGATCGACACCCGCGACGTCGACATCCCGGACGAGAGCGCGGTCGAGCGGGCCCAGAGAATCCTCGAAGAACTCCGCCACCGCGCCGGGCAGCGTCACCGGCCGCAGCCGGAGCTCGACTACATCGACCGGCTCTTGCGACGATTCTAGGGCCTGTCCGTTCTAGTTGGAAGCGTTGCTGCCTTTGCCTCCCCTGCGTCATGGTCGGCGAAGGCCGACCATCCACGAGTTTTTTCCGAGGCGACGGGCGCACAAAAACAAAACGTGGATGGTCGGCCTTCGCCGACCATGACGGGAGAGAACGGTGGAAGCGCTTCCATCTATGACAGACAGGCTCTGGGGCGGCCCGCGAAACAGCGAATCCAACCCGAACGGATGCGTTCGGGGAAAGCACCATGGGACAGCGCGTATCTCAGCGTCGGACGACGGCTATATAGGGCAGCCCTCGATAGTGGTGCGCGTAGTCCAGGCCGTAGCCGACGACGAATCGGTCGCCGATCTCGAAGCCGCAATAGTCGGCCTCGATCGGCACGCTGCGTTTGCCCGCCTTGTCGAGCAACAGGCAGGTCTTGACGCTCGACGCCCCCCTCGCGCGCATCAGGTCGCGCGCATAGGCGAGCGTTCGGCCCAACTCGAGGATATCGTCGACGATCAGGACATCGCGCCCGGCAACATCCTCTGAGATGTCCCGGACCAGCGCGACCGAACCCGAGCTCTCGGTCCCGCTGCCGTAGCTCGACAGGGTCATGAAGTCCACCTGGGGCTCGACGCCGACGCGCTCCAGCGCGCGGATCAGGTCGGCCGCAAACACGAAGCTGCCCTTGAGGATAACGACAATCAGGAGGTTCTTGCCGGCGGACCCGGCAATGTCGCCGGCCAGGCCGGCGACGCGGCCCGCGATGTCTTCTTCGGCGATCAGCGTTTCGATGGCAGGTCTGGTGTCCGACATTTTACCCGGATTCGTGAAAGACGATTGAAATGCGGACGGCGTCCCGGGGCGGTTTCAACAGCTCGGTCTTGAATTCGACCGCGCGACCGGGCGCGAGATTGGTCGTGGGAGCGGGGATTGTCCAGTGCCGCAACTCGCGCCGGTCTTCGTTGAAGAGTATGCCGCGGAGACCCGGCACCCGGCGGCCGCGCGATGTCACGTTCTCGATGCGCCCGGTAATCGAAAGGACACGCTCGCCATCCCTTTCCGCGTTGACCGAATCCTCGATCGTCAATCGGAGGCCGAACCCGGGAGGCAACGCGTCGGCGTCGATCGAGTGGTAAAGCGCCTCGGCGTCGGGCCAGTACGCCGCGACCTCCGCGCGGTAGTGCCACGCCGCCGCGGCGGCGACGACCGCCGCAATCGCCGCCGCCGCAATCCAGGCGATGCGCGCGGGCCACCGGCTCCGCTCGCGTCTCAGCACGGGGAGCTGGGCCGGTTTGGCGGCCTCGTCGTTCGGAAAATCCTCGGGACCGCGTGGCGGAGGAGTGGATTCGTCCTTGTCCGCCCCGCCTGTTGGCGCATCCGCCGGTTCGGACACCGCTTGCGGCCCGCGCATCTCCGATTCGGCGGCAGGAGGGACCGCCCCCGGTGGCGGGGGCACATACCAGGCATGGCTGCACCGGCCGCAACGCACCGGCCGGCCCCTCGCGCCGATCGCGGCGTCAGGTACCAGGAATCGGGCGGAGCATTCGGGGCAGGCTAGGATCATTCGAATTCGGCCCGCTGGGGCATCGCGGTTTATAGGGCCGGGGCGGGCCGGCAGGCAAGGCAAGGGGACGGTTTGCGTGCGGCGCCCGCTCATGCGAATTTCCACCATCCTAACGGCGGAGGCCTTATTGACTGCGGAGACCGGAGTCGCCCAGCTTGAAAATGTCGGTCTGCAATACGGTTCGGGACCGGAAATCCTGCGCGATATCTCCCTGTCGCTGGAGACCGGTTCGTTCCATTTCCTGATCGGCCCAAGCGGGGCAGGCAAGACTTCGCTCTTGCGGCTTCTCTATCTGGCGCTGCGCCCGACCCGGGGTACGGTACGACTCTTCGACGAGGACGTCTCGCGGATCGGCCGCAAGCGACGACCGGCCCTGCGGAGGCGGGTTGGGGTCGTATCCCGCGAATTCGGCCTGATTTCTCACCTGACGGCGGCGGAGAACGTAGCGCTGCCGCTCCGCATCGCGAAGGCAAATGCCGCCCAGACCCGCAATAACGTATCGGAACTGCTGCGATGGGTCGGGCTCGGGCAGGAGCGCGACGAGCAGCCGGCGGCGCTCTCGGATGGGCAGAAGCAAAGAGTTGCCGTGGCGCGCGCGGTCATCGCCCGCCCGGATCTTCTCCTCGTGGACGAGCCCACGGGAAACGTCGACGAGAACATTTCCATGCGGCTGATACATCTGATGGAAGAGCTGAACAAGGTGGGAACCACCGTGGTCGTCGCGACCCATGACGAGTCCCTGGTCAACAGGTTCGGCCATCCCGTCTATGCCCTGGACGGCGGCGAGCTGATCCACGCCGATCCTCTCGAAGGCATGCGGGGCGAAGAGGCGGATGCATGACCGGCGGCGGCGCCTACGCGGGCGGGGTCCTGCCGCTGGGACGTGACGCGGGAAACCGCTACGGACCGTGGATTATCGCGGCGGCGCTCTATGTCGCAGCCCTCGCGCTGGCAGGGACGATGGCGATCGGGGACGCGGAACAGGGCTGGCGGACCGCGCTCGCCGGCAAGATTTCGGTCCAGGTTCCGGTGTCTTCCGGGGAAGACAGGGAGCCCGTCGCCGAAGTCGTCGCCCTGCTTCGCGCCACGCGTGCCATCGCCGAAGCTCAACCGGTCGATTCAGCCGTGGCGCGTTCGCTGCTGGAACCCTGGCTAGGGGCGGGCGCGGAGATCGAAACTCTTCCGATACCCGTTCTGATCGACGTTCGGCTCCAGCCGGGCGCCCGGCTGGATATCGTCGCCCTGGAGGTCGCGCTGGACGCCGCCGTCCCCGGCACGCGGATCGACGACCACGGAATCCGGTTGGCACGGATGTTGCGGTTCACCCTGGCGCTGCAGGTATTCGGCGCGGCGGTCACGGCGGCGTTCGGGCTGATCGTGGCGATGACCGCGATCTTCGCCACCCGGGCCGGGCTTTCCGCCCATGGGCAGGAAATCGGGATCCTCCAGCTGATCGGCGCCCGGGACAGCTATATCGCGAACCAGTTCGTAACCTATTCCCGCAATCTCGCGATCAAGGGCGGGATCGTCGGTTGCGCGCTCGCCGCCGCGACCCTGGTCCTTTTGGGCCGGTATGCGCCGAACGGGAATGTGCTTATGGTGCCGGAGATGACTCTTTCACCGATCCAATGGGTCGTTCTCGCCTGTCTGCCGCTGGTCGCCGCGGCCATCGGCATGGCAACCGCGCGCCTGACCGCCATGCGCGCGCTGTCGCGGGTGACCTGAAGCCGAGGTCGTGTTCTTCCGGAGGATCCGGTTGGGTGGCAGGAAGCGCCGCGCCGCGCGCGGGGTGTTTCGGGCCCTTGCACTCGTCGCGCTGGTCCTTGCCGCCTGGCTGGGCGGGCTGTTCTGGTACGCGGGCCGGATCCCGGCCGAGCCGGCCGGCACGACCGAGCGGACCGACGCCATCGTCGTGCTTACCGGGGGCACCGGCCGCCTGTCCGAAGGACTGAAACTGCTCGCCGACGGGCGCGGCGAGAGATTGCTCGTCTCGGGCGTCTACCGCGGCATCGACGTGGATGCGCTGCTGCAGCTGGCGCGTCGGAAGCCGGACGATGTGGAGTGCTGCATTACGATCGGCTATGCCGCGGACAACACGGCGGGAAATGCCCGGGAAACCGCGGAATGGATCCGCTCGGCGGACAACCGCTCGCTGCGCCTGGTGACCGCGAACTACCACATGCCGCGCAGCCTGCTCGAATTCCGCCGCGCCCTCCCCGATGTCAGAATTATCGCCCATCCGGTGTTCCCGGAGGCCTTCAAACGGGAATGCTGGTGGTGCGGGCGCAACTCGGCCCTGCTGGTGGCGAGCGAGTTTCTCAAGTATCTGGCCGCATATGTCGGGCTTTCCGCTCCCCGCGCGGCGCGCGGATGACCTGGCTGCGCTCGCTGGCGTTCCAGGCGGCGTTCTACGTCTGGACCGCGGGGCTGGGCCTGCTGACCCTGCCGGTTTTGCTGCTGCCCCGCCCTGCGGTGCTGGGCGTCGCAAGGCTGTGGATCGACGGCACGTTCTGGCTGCTCTCGAACCTGGCAGGCCTGACATACGAAATCCGGGGCGGGGAATACCGCTCGGAGACTCCTGCGATCTACGCCCTCAAGCATCAGTCGGCATGGGACACGCTGGTCCTGATGCGTCTGTTCCGCGATCCGGCAATCGTCATCAAGGGCCAGCTGGTCTGGATACCGATCGTGGGGTGGTACCTGATCCGGCTTGGAATGATTCCCATCGACCGTCGGGCCGGCGCCGGAGCGCTGAGGCGAATGGTGCGACTGGCAAGGCGGCGGCTCGCCGCGGGACGGGATATCGTCGTCTTCCCGGAGGGAACGCGCACGGCGCCGGGGCAACAGCTCCCCTACCGTCCAGGCATCGCCGCGTTGTACGCCGCGCTCGACGTGCCGGTCGTGCCGGTGGCGCTCAATTCGGGGCTTTACTGGGCGCGCCGCGAATTCGCCAAGCGGCCCGGCCGCGTCGCAGTCTCGATGCTCTCCCCAATTGAGCCCGGCCACGACCGAAGACCGTTCATGGATCGGCTACGCGGCGGGATCGAGTCGGAGACCGCGCGGCTGTACGAGGAAGCCCGGAACGACCGCGGCCGGAAGGAAGCGCTCTGATGCCGGCGGTGGACCTCCGCGCGACCCGGTTCGGCGAGGGCCCTCCGCTGGTCGTCGCGCATGGCCTGTTCGGCTCGGCGCGGAACTGGACTTCGGTCGCCCGCCGGCTCGCCGAACGACACACGGTGCATGCGCTCGACATGCGCAACCACGGAGCCTCGCCGTGGGCGGACGAAATGAGTTATCCCGCGATGGCCGAGGATCTTCTGCGTTATATCGGGATACAGGGCCTGTCGCGGCCGGCGGTAATCGGCCACAGCATGGGCGGAAAGGCGGCTATGACGGCGGCGCTGCTCGCTCCGGAGCGGATCGGCCGCCTCATCGCGGTCGATATCGCGCCGGTCCGCTACCGCCACGGCTTCGCGGCGTTGGCGGAGACACTGACCGGCCTCGACCTGGATGGTATCGGCCGGCGGGCCGATGCCGACGAACGGCTCGCCGAGGCGGTGCCGGACGCCGCGCTGCGGGGATTCCTGTTACAGAACCTGGCGCTCCGGGACGGGCGCTATGTCTGGCGCCTCAACCTTGCCGCGATCGGGGCCGCACAGGATGCGCTACTGGACTTCCCGGATCTGCCGCCCTCGGCGACGTTCGACGGTCCGATGCTGCTGATCGGCGGCGGCGCGTCGGACTACGTCCGGCCCGATCATGCGCCGGCCGTCGAACGATATTTCCCGAACGCGGAGCAACTGCGGATCCCCGGAGCCGGGCATTGGGTGCACGCGGAACGGCCCGAGCCATTCCTCGCGGCGGTGGAGGGCTTCCTCTCCCGCGGATAGCGGCCCCTTGGCCTACTCGGCGGCCTCGCGCGCCAGATAGGGATTGTCGAGGCCGAACAGTTCGGCGGCGTTCTCGCCCATGATCCTGCGTTTCTGCCGCTCGTTGAGGAAAGGCAGGTCCCAGATCACCGACGGAGAATCGAAGTCCCAGTGCGGCCAGTCCGAGCACCAGAGGAGCTGGGTTTCCGCGTCGATCGCTTCGAAGGTCGCTTCCATCAGCTTGGGATGCTGGGACTCCAGCGGCTGGCTGGAGAAGTACATGTCCTTGATGTACTCGCTCGGCTTGCGGGTCAGCAGCGGCGCTTCGGACGAACGCATCATGTATTCCGAATCCAGCCTCTGCATCAGATAGGGCAGCCAGGCGATGCCGCTCTCGATCCACATCACCTTGAGCCGGGGGAAACGAACCGGCAGGCCATTGATCACCCAATTGGTCATGTGAATCAGGTTGCAGTGGACGAAACTCAACGCGTGCATCGAAAGGAACCGGTTTAGCTGCGCCATCGAGCCGTCGTTCCAGTTGAACCCGGCATGGAAGGCGAGCGGCAGGTTGCGTTCCTCGAGCGCGGCGTAGAGCGGCATGTAAGAGTTGTGGTGCACCGGCCGGAAGCGCGTCGAGGTGACGGTGAAACCCATCGTTCCGGGCTTGTCCCCGAACTCCTCGACGAAGCGGGGGCAGGCCTCGGGCGTGTTGAAGGGCAGGTACAACAGCCCCCTCATCCGCGGTTCCTGGGGCAGCACCTCCTCGGTCAGCCAGCGGTTGAAGGCCCATGCAAGCTCGACCTCGACCTCGGCCTGCGGATGGGTCCCGAGCAGCAGCATCGGCGTCGGGAACACCACCATGTAGTCGATGCTCATCGCGTCGATCGCCCGGCGGGTCAGGGTCACCTGCCGGTGGACGTCGGAATCCTCGATCGCCTCGGCCTGGCTCTGCTGATGCGGGATACGGCCGAACACGTCCTGGTAGGACATTCCGGGCACCGCGTTCAGGAGGCCGGGCGGGGAGCCGGTGCGGTCGCGGAACGACGCGGCCATTTGGCGGTAGACGTCGCTGTCGATCCGGTCGACGATTTCGCCCCAGAACGCGGTCTCCGTGATATGGGCGTCGACGTCGACGATCAGCATATCGTCGAAACGGTTTTTCTTCGCCTTGCGCGAGGCGTGGGCGAGGACATCTCTCGTGTCCGTTCTGACCGTGATCTCGTCGAGGGCGCGTGTGGTCTGACTGGTCATGCGCTGCGGCCTCCGGAATAGGAATCGTTGACGAAGCGGCGAATACTATAGCGGCCGCCCGGCGCCCGCGCCAAGCGGCTTACTCGGCGGGCGCGACATCCACTTGCGGCGTCTCGCTCTTCTTTCCCGCCCGTCGCTCCAGAACGCCGACGGTGATCGACATCATCGGCGGCACCACCGCCATGGTGAGCACGGCGGAAAGGGACAGCCCGCCGAGCACCACCGATCCGAGGCCGCGATAGAGCTCGGAACCGGCACCGGGAAACACCACCAGAGGCAGCATTCCGAATATCGACGTCAGGGTCGACATGAAGATGGGCCGGATGCGGTACTCGGTCGCCACCTCGATCGCCTTGCCCACCGCCATGCCGTCATGGCGGATGTGATAGAGTGTCTGATGGACCAGCAGAATCGCATTGTTGACGACGATGCCGACCAATATGACGAATCCCAGCATGGTCAGCATGTCGAGCGGCTGGGTGACGTAGGTATTGAGGAGCGACAGACCGGCGAGCCCGCCTGCCGCCGCGATCGGCACCGACAGGAGGACGATCAGCGGGTAGACAAAACTCTCGAACAGGACCGCCATCACCAGATAGACAATGATGACGGCAAGTGCGAGATCGAGCACGATCTCGTTCCAGGTCGTGGTCAACTTGTCGGCCGAACCCGACATCCGTATGCGCACCCCATCGGGCAGACCGCTTTTCCGGAGCGGCTCGATCACCTCGTCGCGGATCTTGTCCATCGCGGCCTGGAGCGGCATGTCGCGCGCGGGAGACACCGACATCGTCACGGTTCGCACCCGGTCGATGCGCCGGATCTGGGTCGGGCCGTTGGTCACGGACACTTTCGACAGACCGCGCACCGGCAGGATGCGCCCGTCCGTCGTGACCACGGGCAGCACCGCGATCGACTGGGTCGATTCCTCGCTCTGAGCCGGTCCCTTCAATGTGAGGTCGATGCGCTTGCCGTCGACATTGATCTCGGCGATACGCACCCCGTCGTTGAAGGCGTCGACCGCCTGGCCGAGGTCGCGTGCCGACAGGCCGTTGTCGGCAAGCTTGATCCGGTCCGGCACCACCCGGACTTCGGGCTCTCCCAGCGTGAGCGCCGGCCTCGGCCGGACCCGGTGGCCGTCGCGCGGCGATAGCGCTCCCATGGTGCGGAAGAACACCTGCCGTCCGGTCGCGAAAATCGTTTCGAGGTCGGGGCCGGAAATGTCTATGCCGATCGAACGGCCGGTGCCGATCGAGCGGCCGAACAGCGAGGGCTGAAACACGAAACCGAGGGTGCCCGGTTCCTCGCGGGCGGGCGTTTGCATGATCGGGATCAGGTCCGCCGCCTTCTGGTCGTCGACATGGCGGGCAGCGATGAAGGCGCGTCCGCGCAACGCAACGTAGAAGAACCGGTCGATCACCTTCTGCGCTTCGTCGGTTCCGGGCGGGTGGGCATCGCCGGACGCGGCAAGCGCGTCATCGGACCAGTGCTTGCGCGTCTTTTCCTCCACGCCGCGCGCGATCGTTTCGGTCGTATCGAGGTTGTAGCCCGCCGGCGGCAGCACGAAGCCGATGATGAAGTTCCGGTTGCCGACAGGCAGATAGTCGAGCTTGGGCAGGTAGGCGACGGCGAAAACGCCCGCCGCCGCGGTGATCACGCCGACCACGAGGAGCGCCAGAAGCTTCGAACGCACGACGAGGCGCGCGAAGTGACGCCAGAACAGGGCGAACGCGCGCCCGAAGCCGTCGATGACGGGGAGGCGGAGCTGGGACTTCAGCGTCGGGATCCGTCCCGTCAGCATCCGGTTCGAAAGCGCGGGGATCAGCGTCACCGAGACCAGCAGCGACAGCAGCACCGAGACCGATATCGCCACGGCGATGTCGCGGAAGAGCTGGCCGACCTCCAGATCCATGATCAGGATCGGGATGAACACCATCACCGTGGTGAGCGCCGACACCAGCACCGCCGGCCAGATCTGGGCGGTGCCGTGATAGGCGGCCTCGGCGCGGCTCATGCCGCCCTGGCGCAGGCGGTAAATGTTCTCCAGCACGACGATCGCGGCATCGACGACCATGCCGACGGCAAAGGCGATGCCGGCGAGGCTGATCACGTTCAGCGACCGCCCGAGCAGCGCCATGGCGACGAAAGAGCCGACCACGGAGACCGGAATGGCGAACCCGATGACGACCGTCGGACGCCACGACCTCAGGAACAGGAGAAGGATGACGATCGCCAGAACACCGCCGAAATAGATGTTCTGCATGACCAGCGCGATCGAGGAGTTGATGTAGTCGGTCTCGTTGTAGACCTGCCGCACCTTCAGCCCCTTCTCCTTGATGGGGCCGTCGCGAAGCCTGGCCATCGTCTCCTGGGCCAGCTTCATGGTCTCGATCACGTTGGCGCCCTGCTCGCGGGTCAGGTTGAGGGCAAGCGCCGGGACGCCGTTGGAGGACATCCGCGCGCGCGCCTCCTTGTAGGCGAGCGTGACGGTTGCGATGTCGCCCACCGTCACGCGGCCGAGCCCGGCGCCCTGCGCGTTCGACCTGAGGACGACCGCCTCGACCTCGCCCGTCGCCGCCAAATCGCCTTCCGTGCGTACCGTGTAGCGGCGCTTGCCTTCGTCGATGTCGCCGCCGGTGATCGACGCGTTGGCGGCGCGCAGCCGGGCGACGACCTGGCCCACGGTGAGGCGGTATCTGGCCAGCCGCTCCGGATCGATGACGATCTGCATCTCGCGCTCGGTCTCGCCGAAGATGTTCACCCCGCCGACGCCGGGCACGCGTTCCAGACGCTCCTGAACCACGTCGCGCAGGAAGTCGCCGAATTCGAGCATCGGGGTGTCGTTGCCTTCGACCCGGCTGAAGAGGAACCAGGCGATGGCGTTGTCCTCGGTCCCCGATGTGCCGAGCCTCGGCTCCTCCGCCTCCTCGGGATAGTTGGTCACCCGGTCGAGCCGGTTGGAGACCAGCAGCAGCATCCGGTCGAAATTGACGCCCGGCGCGAATTCGAGCGTGATCTTGCCTCTGCCGTGGCTTGCCTCGGAGAGCACCCGCTGGACACCCTCGAGCCGCTTCAGCTCGTCCTCCTGCGGAATGACGATCTCGCGTTCGACTTCCGCGGGCGCCGCACCGCGCCAGTTGGTCGTGACGATGAGCACCGGCTGGCGAACGTCGGGCGCCATCTGGATCGGGATCCGCTGCAGCGCGACATAGCCGAACAGGATGATCATCAGCACCATGGCGACGACCGCCATCGGGCGCTCGATGGAAAGGCGGATGAGATTCATGCCGAACCGCCCGTCATCCGATCAACTCCCCGCGCCGCCACGGATGCGGACCGGCCCGCCCCGGCCGAGCGTCTCGTTGCCGCGGATGACGACCTTCTGTCCCGGCTTCACGCCTTCGAAGACGACGAACCGCGACCCGAGCCCGTCGCCGAGCCGGACCTTGACCCGCCGGGCGAGACTGTCCTTGACCACGAACACGAAGGCATCGGCGCCGCCGCGCACCACGGCATCCTTGTGCACCGTGGCCACCTGCCGGCCGCCGCCGATGGGTATCAGCACGGTGACGCTCTGGTCGGCGGCCAGCCGCATTCGGGTCTTGCCGAAGTTGGGGGTGAAGCGCACCGGACGGGTGCGGGTGCGGACGTTCTCGGTCGGGACGATGGCGCGAACCGTAGCCCGATGGCGCGAACCGTCGTCCAGGGTCAGCGTGACCAGCGCACCCGGCGCGAGCTCGACGATCCGGTCGGACGGCACCTCGGCCTCGGCCTCGAGATCGGTGTCGTTGAGGATGCTGACCACCCGCGCCCCGACATTCAGGTAAGTGCCGATGTCGATGTGCTTTTCCGTCACCACGCCGGGGAACGGCGCCATGATCCGGGTGTCCGCAAGATCGAGCTCGGACTGGCGCAACTGCGCCTGAGCTTCCTTGAGCTGGCCGCGACGGTCCGCCACCGCGCCGCGCCGCGCCTGCACGTCGCGCTCCAGGTCCTCGTACCGCGCGCGCGAAAACGCCGCCGACTTGCGAAGACGGCCGAGGCGCTTGATCTCGCCTTGCTTCTTCCTGTACTCGGCCTCGGCGGCGGCGACCACGCCGCGGAACCGCGCGACCGAAGCGGCCGCCCGGTCGCGTGCGGCCTGCATCCGACCGGCGGCCAGCACGGCAACGATCTTTCCGCGCTCGACCCGGTCGCCGACATCGACCCGCATCTCAACCACCGCACCGCGCACCTGGCTCGCCACGACGCCCGACTGGCGGGCGACGAGCCGTCCGATAACAGGGGTCGTCTTGGCGAGCGGTTCGGCGATCACGTCGTCGAGCGTCACCGTCGCCGGGGGCCGCCCGCCGCTACGGGGCGGGCTGCGCTGTCCCGTCGGCGAGGCGGCGGCGGGAGTCGCGGGCCTTGCGGCCGCCGCGAGCGACTTGCAGCCGGCACCGGTGAAGAAGGCGCGGATCTCGCTGCCGTCGAGCGAGTTGCTCTTGTTGCAGTCCATCTCGTCGAAATTGGCCGCGAGCGGGCCGCCCGCCTCGTCCCGGTCGATCACCCCGTTCCCGTTGGCGTCGGCCGCCTTGGCGCGCGCCGACAGCGGCGGCGGCGGCGGCTTGGCCGGCGCGGGCGCGGTACCCGCCGGGGCGGCGGCAACCGACTTGCAGCCGGCGCCGGTGAAGAACGCGCGGATCTCGCTACCGTCGAGCGAGTTGCTCTTGTTGCAGTCCATCTCGTCGAAATTGGCAGCGAGCGGGCCGCCTGCCTCGTCGCGATCGATCACGCCGTTTCCGTTGGCGTCGGCGGCCTGGGCGCGCGGCGAGAGCTTGTCCTGCGCCGACGCCGCACCGCCGAGCACGGCACAGACCAACGCCGCGCCCGCCACCGCGAGAACGATACCCCGCGGCCCGGCAGCAGCCCGGCCGTTACCGACACCTATCGCGCGTCCCACCGACTTTGTCCGCAATTTTTCCGTGCGCCGCAGGGAATTATGACCCCATCACCGGAAAACAATAGCCCGAACCGGGCCGGGGTCACATAGTCCACGTCGCGGGTGGCGGTTTTCCGTCGCCCCGCGGACTCAGGCGCGTTCGAGGATGTGAACGCCACGAACGCGGTCGATCAGGTAGATCAGGCCGCGACCGTCGATCGTTACGTCATTGGCGCAGACCCGGTCCGCGCCGTCGGCCGGGTCGGGCAGAAAATGGGCAACCTCGACCGGCTTTCGCGGATCGGCGATGTCGATCACCCGCAGCCCCTGGGCGAACCAGGCAAACGGAATCTCCGTGCCGGTCACGACCTCGGATGGCTGGTGGCAGCCGGTCATCGGCACCTGCGGTTCGCCGTCGGGATCGACCCCGTCGACCTGAAATGTCGATATCGGGATCGGCCGCTCCTCATCGGTGATGTCGAATAGCCAGGCGATCGCGGGCGCGCTGGGGCGGAGCTTCGCGACATCCTCGTCGGCGACGACCATCAGGCGCTTGCCCTGCACCGGGAACGGGATCGGGAGCGCCGTGTGCTGCGGATGGGGGTAGGCCGGGCTGATGCCGTATTCCGAGATCATGCGCGGCCTCGCCATGTCCTCGATCCCGAGGATGAACACCCCATGATGCCAGTAGCTGGTGTAGAGCCTGTCTCCCATGCGCAGCGGGTGATGACACCGGGGCGCCGGGCCGCCGTCCCAAACATAGTCCTCGCCGCCGGCCTCCCACTGGCCGGGGATCCACCAGCGTCCCACCTCTTCCGGCTTCTCCGGGTCCTTCAGGTCGAGGATCATCATGATGTTGCCGACATAGCCCTCGACCGTCGGCGAGATATAGGCATAACGCCCGTCGAAATCGAAGCGATGGACGCCTTTTCCCCAGGTCTCCCAGTTGACGATGTGGCGCGGATTTGCCGGGTCCTCGACATCGTAAATGCCGAGTCCGCCCTCGAAACCCTCGGTCTGCGGCCCGCCGAGCCTCTCGTGGTTGACGACCATCAGCCCGTCCTGGGCGCGCACCTTGTGCGAGTGGCTGCCGGGCGGCATGCCGATTTCGGCGAGCAGCCGAGGGGTTTTCGGGTCGGAGACGTCGAATATGGACGTTCCGTAGGGCGCCGCCATGTGCCCGACATAAGCCGTCGTGCCGTCGATGCGGATCTGGCCGCCGCCTGCGCAGTCTATGTAGCCGGCTTCCCGGATACCGCTCATGCTTGCCATGGTTGTTCCCCTTTTTCAGGCGACCGATCGGGTCGCGCGCCCCTCGTAGAGGTCGCGCCCGGCGACGATCGCGGCGATCTTGCCGTCCGCCATGTTGCGGCGCAGGTTCCACAAACCGCAATCGGGGTGGACGTAGCGGATCCTGTCGGCGCCGACGACGTTCGCGGCATGCTCGATCCGCCGCGCCACGGTCTCGGCGCTCTCGATCTCCGTCGCCTTTACGTCGGCCACGCCGAGCCCCATGCCGATCTCGGGCCGGAGCGCGCGGAAGTGGACCATCTCGTCCGCCGGGCGATGCGCGTTCTCGCACACCACATGGTCGGCGCGGAGCGCGTTGAGATAGGCGATCAGGGGTTCCCAATACGCATCTTTCTGGGACACCTGTCCGCCGTAATTGCCGAAGCAGAGATGGACGGCGGGCACCGACGGCACCGCGTCGAGAACGATGTTCATCACCCGCGCCGCCCATTCCCATTCGTCCGGCGCGCCCGGCAGGTTGGCCTCGTCGATCTGGACGATGTCCGCGTCGAGCCGCGCGACCTGTTCGGCCAGCACATGGGCGATCGCCTCGGCGAGCGCCACCCGGTCGCCGTAATGGCGGTCGATCAGCGTCTTGGCGAGCATGTGGGGGCCGGTCAGCGCGAATTTGAGCGGCCTCGCCGCCAGTTCCTTCGCCCGCCGGCAGGGCGCGGCGAGGTCGAGCGTGCCGCTGGTTACCGGGCCCTCGGCGACCGCGGCGGGGCGCGTCCTGAACCCCATCGTCGGCTGCGCTTCGAAGGCGACGATCTCCTCGAACGCCATCCGCGCCCGCACGCCCCCCATCGGATGCACGAAATACTCGATCATGCCGTTGGTCTGGGGATGGTTGGGGTCGAAACGGACGAACTCCCCCTCGCAGACCACGTCGATCCCAACCTTCTCCTGAAGATGGATGACGGTGCGCGTCGCGTCGTCGATAGCCTCGGCGGTCGGGTGGGCATGCAGCCACCCGGGCCAAGGGTAGGAGCCCACCAGCGTGGTCTTGATCCGTGGGTCCGACATCGCGTCCGCCCGTGTTCCCGCAGGGCTGCGGACCTTGCCAGACATCGCCCGCTCGGCCAAGGTCCGGGCCATGAACAACGCCGACCTGATCGTCGCCACGCTGAAGGCCGCCGGGATCGACCGCGGCTTCGGCATCCCGAGCGGGAACGTGCTGCCGCTGATCGAGGCGATGCGCCAGGGCGGGATCGAATTCGTGCTCACCGCGCATGAGGGCTCGGCGGGTTTCGCGGCCGACGTGACGGGGCGCCTGACCGGCCGGCCGGGCCTCGGCATCGCGACGCTGGGGCCGGGAGCCACCAACCTGGCGACCGGCGTGGGCGATGCCTTCCTCGACCGCTCGCCGATGATCGCGATCACCTGCAACCTCGACCGGGATCAGCTCGGCCGGCGCATTCAGATGTTGATCGACCACCACACGCTGTTCCGGCCGATCGCCAAGGCGAGCCTGGCGCTGCGTCCCGGGCGCATCGGCGAGACCGTCGCGGCGGCGATCCGGATCGCGCTGACCGAGCCGCAGGGTCCGGTGCATCTCGACCTCCCGGAGGACGTTGCCCTCGCCCCGGCGGAAGAAGAGCTGCCGGCGCTTGACGACATCGCCGCTCCGGAAGCCCCCATAGCCGGCTCGGTCGCGGCCGCGGCCGCGCGGATCGCCGGGGCCAGGCGCCCGATAGCGGTGATCGGCGCCACCGCGATGCGGCTGAGGGAACCGGACCTGCTGCGGGCCGTGGTGGAGCGGCACGGACTCCCCTTCGCCTCGACGACGATGGCCAAGGGGATGATCGACGAGGGCCATCCGCTCTCCCTCGGCTGCATCGAGCGTGCCCGCCGGCAGGTCCAACGGCAATTCCTCGCCGGCGCGGATCTGATCGTGGGGCTCGGCTATGACCCGATAGAGGTCGAGTACGAGGCCTGGATCGGCGCCACGCCGCTGGTCCATCTCGACATTGAGGCGGCCGATACCGACGGCTCGGTCGACATCGCCCACCAGACGGTCGGCGATCTCGACACGATCCTGGAGGGCCTGGTTCGAACGGAACCCGGTTCGAACGACTGGACGGAGACCGAGATCGCGGCCCACAGGGACGCATTCCAGGCCTCGCTGCGGCCCGAGGCACCCGGGTTCACGCCGCACCAGGCGATCGACGCGGTTCGGCGTGTGCTGCCGGCGGACGGGATCCTCGCCTTCGACGTGGGCGCCCATACCCACCAGATCGCAAGCCAGTGGACCGCCCATGGAAGGCACGGCTTCCTGATCACCAACGGGTGGTCGTCGATGGGGTTCGGCCTGCCCGCCGCGATCGCCGCCAAGCTCGCCGTGCCGGACCGCCCGACGGTCTGCCTGATCGGCGACGGCTGCTTCCAGATGACCTGCGGCGAGCTCGCGACCGCGCGGCGGATGGGACTCGCGGTCCCGGTCGTCGTCCTCAACGACGGCTGGCTCGGCCTGATCAAGGTCAAGCAGATGCGCCGCCAATACGCCTATGTCGGCACCCCGCTCGGCACCGCGTCGGGACCGGAGGACGGATCGACGCCGGAGCATTATTTCGGCGTGAAAGCGGTGGGTGTGCGTACCCCCGAGGCGCTTGGCGACGCGCTCGCGGAGGCTCTCGCGGCGGACGAACCGCGTGTCATCGAGGCCTTCGTCGACCCCGCCCACTACGACGACACGGTGTTCGATTAGAGCCTGTCCGTCCTGGTTGGAAACGCCGGGCACGGCGTGACCGTGGCGCGTCCCTCGATACGGCGCTGTCGCGCCTACTCGGGATGAGGGGTTTTTCTCTTTAATTTCAAGAATCTCCTCACCCTGAGTAGGCGCGACAGCGCCGTATCGAAGGGCGTGCCTCGGCTTCGGCAGCGGTTCAATCCGAAACGGATACGCTTTAGCCTGGCCCTATCTCCGGCGATCCGATCGCGAAATGCCGGAGCCCTCGGCGATCCCGGGGGCTCCGGCGCCTGGCGCGTCCCTGCGCGGACCGCTACTTGTGGGCGTGCGAGAGGGTGCCGTTGCCGATGACGACACAATCGCGGTTCGTGGCTTTCCGGCATTGCGCGAGCACTTCGGCGCGCGCCGCGTCGGCATCGCCCGCCAACGCCGTATGGACCTTCCCCAGAAGCGACTGCAACGCGGGATTCGCGTCGGAGACCGCCATGGCATAGTGGACCGGATGGGCGACCGCCAGCGTCGACGCGCAAACCGTGGCGACGACCAGAATTCCAGCGAGTGTCCTGAGCATTTTCGCCTCCTGTTGCATTGTTTTTCATTTGGGGCGCAAGGAAAGCCAGTTCAAGTGGCTATGGAGTGCATTGAGAAGGCAGAAATATCCTTATACGGATAATTTTTTCGAACATGGACCATAAGATCTGGGACATGCCAATGACGATCGCGCAGGCGCGCGGCAGACGAAATAGACGGGTTGTGGCGCCGCGCGCCGCTTAGAACTGCGCCGGTCCGGGCGGCAGGCCGAGCGCGATCCGTCCGTAGAGGGCGGACACCGCGTCGAAGTTCATGCTGATATGCATGGCGGCGGCGTGGATGTCCCGCCAGTAGCGCTGGATCCGCGCCGAGGTGAAGAGTCCGCCGCCGCCGCCGGCCTCGAACATCAGATCCGCCGCGCGGGTGGAAAGCCGGGCGGCGAAGGCGAGGTTGCGCTTGTTGCGGGCGCGCGCCTCCACGGTGAGCGCCTCGCCGGCGGAAACCGTCCGCATCAGCGTCTTGCAGTCGCGGCCGACGAGCAGGCGGGCGGCGTCGATCGAGGCGGCGGCCTCTCCGACCTTCATGTGGATGTTGGGAAGCGACGCCATCGGCACCGGCTTCGACAAAGCGGCGCCGCGGGTCACCCTCGCGCGCGTCGCGTCGGCGAATTCCTCATAGGCGCCCTGCGCCATGCCGAGGATCGGCGCGCACAGGCTGATCGAGATCATCGAGAACAGGGGAATGCGGAACATCGGCCCGGGATTGACCGCGGCGCCCGGCGGATTGCCGGTCATGGTATCGGCGAGCGCCAGGAACCGATGGGCGGGCACGAAGAGGCCGTCGCTCCAGGCCGTCTTCGACCCGGTGCCCGCGAGGCCGACCACGGACCAGTTGTCCTCGATCCCGAAATCGGCGGTCGGAGCGAGCGCATAGCCCTTCACGCCCTCGCCGCCGTCGGGATCGGGAACGGTGGTGGCGACGATCGTCCAGGCGCTGTTGTCGATGCCCGAGCAGTACATCCAGCGGCCGGAAAGCCTGTAGCCGCCGTCGACCCGCTCCGCGGTGCCGTTGGGGACCACGGAAACCGAGAGGACCGCGTTCGGATCGTCGCCCCAGACATCGTCCTGGGCTTCCTTCTCGAACATGCCGAGGAAGAGGTGGTACTTCGCGGTCACCGAATAGACCCATCCGGTCGATCCGCAGCCGCGGGCGATCTCGAAAGCGACATCGACATAGGTATCGAGCCCGTGCTCGAAACCGCCGAACCGCGCGGGCATCAGCAGGCGGTAGAGATCGGCGTCGATCAACTGGCCGAAAAGGTCGTCGGAGACCCGCCGGCCGGCCTCGGTGCGTTCCTGGCGCTCGCGCAGGGCCGGCACCATCGCCCGGGCGCGGGCGACCAGCGCCTCCGCCGAAACCGTCCCGCCGGGCCCGTCCATCGCCCTGCCCTACTCCGCGTCCCAAGGCAGGGTGGCGCCGTATCCGTGGGTCAGGGTCTGGACGTCGTCCGGGTCGTAGACGTGGCGCGGCGGAGTCTCGAACGTCGCGTAGGGCTCGATGCGGACGACCACGCGGCCCTCCTCGACCGCGAGCTTGCGCAGGTCCTCGCGCTCGGCCTCGGGCATCTCCTGCCCGGCCATCAGCTCGCAGATCCGGATCAGCAAATCGTCGCCGCCCTCTTCCTCGATCGCGGCGTTGCCGTAGACCAGCAGGTAGGTCGGCGGCCAGTTCTCGTCGAGAATGCAAAGCGAGACCTTCGGGTCGCGCTTGACCGCCTTCGCCTTGGCGCGGCGGATCATGGTCGACACGAGAATGTCGTCGCCGTCCATGACGTAGTAGCAGACCGACATCGAGGGTCCGTCCGCCTTGCGCGCATAGCCGAACACTGCCGTCCGATGCCCGCGGACGAATGCCCGCCTCTCCGCCCCGTTCATCGGGCACCTCCCTCTGTGCGTTGCTCGCGCCACAACCCGAGCCGTTCCTGCACCGCGAGGTCGCTGACGCTGAACAGCACCGCGCCGGATGTCGACAAATGGCGGTGGCGGCACCACCCGGGCACCACGAACACGTCCCGCGCGGCCCATTCGAGGGTGCCGGTCTCGGTCTCGGTGGCGCCCTCCCCTTCGACGACGCAATAGACCGCGCCGTCCGTCGCACGGCGGGAGGCACCCTCGAACTCTCGCGGCAGACGTTGCAGGAACGCCGCCATCGTCGGGCCGGGATCGTCGTAGCGGACCCGCCATCCGAGGCTCGGGTCGGGCGGGGCTTCGCGCGCGATCCCTTCCAGCGCGGCGCAGGCCGGCCCGCCCCGGTGGTTCGATACGGGCCGGACTTCGACTTCCTCCCGGGCAAGCGGTTGCAGCGTCTCGCGGTGCGTCTCGCGGAAGACGGTGTCGAGGGCGTCGATCAGCGGCGTATCCAGGATGTCGAGCCAGATCGCCGGCTCGTCGCCTTGATTGCGGTGGTCGTGCCAGGTCCATTGCGGCGTGACGACCATGTCGCCGCACGCCATCTCCGTCGCCGCCCCGTCGACGGTGGTGACCGCGCCGCTCCCCTCGATCACGAAGCGGATCGCGGTCTGGGTATGCCGATGGCAGGGCGCGATCTCGCCGGGGAGGACAAGCTGGATGCCGGCATAGAGGGTCTGCGTCGCCCGCATGGCGCCGCCGAAACCGGGGTTCTGGAGGACCAGCACCCGGCGGAAGGCATCCTCGGCGCCGACCAGCCCGCCGGCCTCCATCAGCCTCGGCCGAACTTCATCGAAGCGCCAGACCGCGGGCCGCGCGGGCGTATTCGGGCGGGTTAGGTCGACGCCCCTCCGCCCGACCCAGAGCGCACCCAGATTCTCCGCGGCGATCCGCTCGTGAAACGCGGCCTCGCGGTCTTCGGTGCGGTGCAGGGCGTCTGTCATGGCGGGCGGGAAACCGTTTCCGTAACCGCGGCAAGCTTAGGTGCTTCGGCGTCGGGGGGCCAGCCCGCGGCCGGCATGTTGGCTGGCAATCGCCGGCGCTTGCTGGATATAGTCGTTCGATCGGGAGACCTCCAATCGAGGGACTGGCCATAGCGGCACTGAACGATCGCGCCCTGCGCGGCCTCGTACAATCGGACCGGGTGCATCGCGACTTCTATGGAAGGTCTGATCAAGTCGCGTGTGCCATAATTTGCGCATGGGTCGCGGATTGGATGATCGGGCCATGGCGCAGGCAAGCTTTGCGGAACTGGAGCACGACTTGAAGAAGCGCCGGACACGGCGCGAGCTGTTCCTTGAGAAGATGGACAAGCTGGTTCCGTGGGAGCGGCTGGAGCGACGGATCGAGCCCTTCTATCCGAAGGTGGGGCGGGGCCGGCGCCCTTACCCGCTGTCGGTGATGCTGCGGGTTCACTGCGTGCAGCTGTTCTACAACCTGAGCGATCCGGGGATGGAAGACCTGCTTTACGAGGTCGAGTCGGTGCGGCGTTTCGTGGGGCTGCGGGAGTTATGGCCGATTTTGGGTGATGGCGTGATCAGGCGGCGGCGCAAGTTTCGGTTTCATCGGCCGGAATGCCGTCTTTGAATTTCACCCCTTCGATGACCTTAGGCAACTGATTGTTGCCCATGAGCCGTCGCCAGGTTTTGCTGGCGGTGGTGACCAGCTTGAAGACCATGGCCAGGGCTGTTCCGTGGGACAGGCAGCCTTTGGTACGCACGGTGCGGTGGCGGACGGTGGCGAAGACGCTCTCGATGGGATTGCTCGTCCTGATATGCCAGTGCTCGGCCGGGAAGTCATAGAAGGCCAGCAAGGCGTCGCGGTCCTTTGTCAGGCAAGCGACAGCCTGGGGGTACTTGGCATCGTACTTGGCGGCGAAGGTGTTCATCGCCCTCTCGGCGTCGGCGCGGCCCTCCGCCATCCAGATGTCATGCAAGTCGGCCTTGGCGGCCTTCTGTCGCGACTTCGGCAGCTTGTTCAGGACATTGGCTGTCTTGTGGACCCAGCAGCGCTGACGGCGGGTGTCGGGATAGATCTCCTCCAGTGCCCTCCAGAAGCCCAGAGCGCCGTCGCCGATGGCGAGCTCGGGACCGATCGTGAGCCCGCGCCCGCGCAAGCCTGCCAGCAACTCACGCCAACTCTGGACACTCTCGCGCAGGCCCGTCTGGAAGCCCATCCTGCGTTCCTGTAGCAGCGCCGTCCGGTTCATCGCGGTCCCTCCCAACGGAGAAACCAAACCGGACAACTCGTGTGCTACCTAAACCGGACATATCGTGTGTTACCGACACGGAGGGTTACGCCTGAGTGCGACGAGGACGAAGAGCAGTACAATGACATACTGAAGCGGATCGCGCCGACGACAAACGATCAGATGATGGTGCCAACATGAAACTCATAGCCCGTACCCTCTCCGCCGTGGCCTTCGTAGCCGCTTCGCTTCTTGCCAGCCACGGAACAGCCGGAAGCGTGGATGATGTTGTAAGGCCAGCAGAAGAGATTGCGCTGCATGACGCAGCGGGCCGTGTCGAGGCAGGCGGGCGTGCGGAGTTTGTTCCGACGGCGCTGCTGGCCGAAGCGGAAGTGGGGCCGAAGGCGGGGGAAACATTCCGGGATTGCCCGTCCTGTCCGGAAATGGTGGTGGTGCCGGCGGGTTCGTTCGTCATGGGCTCGCCGAGGTCGGAAGTAGGCCGTGACGGAGATGAAGTCCTGCAGCATGAGGTGACGATCTCGCAACCCTTTGCGGTGGGCAAACACGAGGTGACGTTTGCGGAATGGGATACCTGCGTATCCGCTGGCGGGTGCGACGGGTATCGCCCCGATGACAAGGGCTGGGGCCGCGGAAGTCGGCCGGTCATCCATGTGACCTGGAACGAAGCGCGGTCGTATGTCGCGTGGCTGTCGCGGACGACGGGGAAGGAGTACCGGCTGTTGACGGAGGCGGAGTGGGAATATGCGGCGCGCGCGAAGACGCGGACGCGCTATAGCTGGGGGGATTCGGTGGGCCGGAACCGGGCGAACTGCCGCGGCTGCGGCAGCCGCTGGGACGGCCGTGAAACGGCTCCGGCGGGTTCGTTTGCGGCGAACGGTTTCGGCTTGCATGACATGTCGGGCAATGTATCGGAATGGGTCGAGGACTGCTGGCACAATGACTATGCGGGCGCGCCGTCGGACGGCAGCGCTTGGGTGGCGGGCGGTGATTGCGGGCAGCGCGTATTACGCGGCGGTTCGTGGAGCAACATACCGTGGTTCCTCCGTTCCGCCATCCGCCTCCGGTACAGCGTCGGGAACCGGGTCGTCACCTTCGGCTTCCGCGTTGCCCGGACGCTTACGCCTTGAGTCCTCACTTGTTTACCTCGGGGGTCCGGGGGCGGAGCCCCCGGCAGGATTATTTCGCGGGGCCTCGTGCCGCCTCGACGACTATCGGCACGAACCGGCCGACCCCGACATCGCCCGCCGGCTCGCGAAACAGCCGACGCCACCTGAACACCTGATTGGCGTTGAGGTTGTAACGCTGCGCGACCATCGGCACCGAGACCCCAGGCTCATGGGTCTCCGCCACGATCTGCCGCTTCTGCGCCTCGCTCCACCGCCGACGACGGCGACCAACCGATCCGCCGCCCTCCGCGCCCGGCTCGTCCTCAGAAACCGACATCAGCTAAGGAAGGTCTGATGCGGCTGGAGCGACGGATCGAGCCGTTCTATCCGAAGGTGGGGCGGGGCCGGCGCCCTTACCCGCTGTCGGTGATGCTGCGGGTTCACTGCGTGCAGCTGTTCTACAACCTGAGCGATCCGGGGATGGAAGACCTGCTTTACGAGGTCGAGTCGGTGCGGCGTTTCGTGGGGCTGCGGTTGACGGAGGCACTGCCCGACGAGACGACCATCCTGAACTTCCGCCATCTGTTGGAGCAGCACGGCCTGGGCGAGGGTCTGTTCGAGGAGATCAATGCGCACCTGGCGTCGCGCGGCCATCGGCTGCGCACGGGGACGATCGTCGACGCGAGCATCATCGACGCGCCGTCGTCGACGAAGAACCGGGGCCGCGCACGGGACCCTGAGATGCATCAGACGAAGAAGGGCAAGCAGTGGTATTTCGGGATGAAGGCGCACATCGGGGTGGACGCCGCCTCTGGTCTGGCGCACAGCCTGACGACGACGGCGGCCAACGCAAGCGACGTGACGCAGGCGGGTACGCTGCTGCACGGCGGTGAGGCGACGGCGTGGGGCGACGCAGGCTACCAGGGGGTGGAGAAGCGCCCCGAGCACCGGGATGGCGGTGTCGAGTGGCGTGTGGCGATGAAGCCGGGCCGGCGCCGGCTGCTGGCGGAGAGTGGCGCCGAAGAGGCGGCCGAGAAGCGCAAGGCGTCGGTGCGGGCGAAGGTGGAGCATCCGTTCCTGTACGTGAAGCGGCACTTCGGCTACGCCAAGGTGCGCTACCGGGGCGTGGCGAAGAACAGGCAGCGCATCGCGTTGCTGCTGGGGTTCTCGAATCTGCTGATCGCCGGCCGCCACGCGACGGGATGACAGGGGAGCATGTCTGCCCGCCGCTGACGGAACGGCGGGGAAACAGGCGGATCGACGCGGATATCGCCCGTTCGCTCCCTCATCCCCTGACCAAAGCAGCCCCCGGCCTGTCGGCAATATCGTCGAGCTTCAAATCCAAGCCCCCTCTCCCCCTCGAAGCCTCGGAGATGGGGTTGTTCAGACTTTCCCTATACGAACCCCGAAGTCTTCGAGCTTGAAATGGAGCGCATCTTCGGCCGCGCGTGGCTGATCGTGGGCCATGCCAGCCAGGTGCCGGACCCGGGCGATTTCGTCACGACGACACTCAACCGGCACCCGGTGATCATGAGCCGGCACACCGACGGCCGGATTCACGTGATGTTCAACCGCTGCTCGCATCGCGGCGCGCAGGTCTGCACCGAACCGAGGGGCAATGCGAGGCGCTTCGAATGCCCGTATCACGGCTGGGTTTACGAGACCGACGGCAGGCATGCCGGCGCCCCCTATCCCAAACGCTACGCGGACGGCTTCCTCGGCGGCGGGGAATTCGATCTCGCCAAGGTGCCGCGGATGGCGGTTTACCGGGGCTTCGTGTTCGGCTGTCTGAGCGCCGACGGCCCCGGTCTCGACGAATTCCTGGGTCCCATGAAGTCCCACATAGACGCGATGGTCGACCGCGCGCCGGACGGCGAGGTCGAGGCCTGCGCGGGGACGTTCCGCTATCGCTTCGGCGCCAACTGAAAGATCCAGATGGAGAACCAGAACGATCTCTACCACCCGATGTTCACCCACGCCTCGACCACCGCGCGGGACGGCACCCAGTTCCGGCGCCACGGAGCCGAACACGACGAGGCGGGCCGGGTCAGGTTGCTGAAGGCAAACGAGGCCTTGAACGAGCAGTGGGAGGAGCTCGCGATCGGCGGACACCGGTACGGTCACACCTGGATGGAGATGTTCCCCATGGACCAGGGCCAGAGCGGCCCGGTCCACGAGCAATACCGCGCGGCGATGGAAGCCAGCTACGGCGACCGCGCCGCCGCGGCCATGGCGGTGAAGCACCACAACAGCATTTTCTATCCGCAATGGTCGATCCAGTACCTGACCCAGCATATCCGGGTGATGAACCCGGTTTCCGTCGACTGCACGGAGAACGTCATCATTCCGCTCAAGCTGAAGGGCGCGCCGGAGGAGATGTGGCGGGCGGCGCTCCGCAGCAACAACAACAGCCATTCCCCGTCCGGCATGGTCATGTCGGACGACATGGAAGTCTGGGTCCGCTGCCAGAGAGGACTCGCGAGCCCCGGCCGCGAGTGGGCGGTCTTCGCCCGCGGCATGAACGAAGAGCGCATCGACAACCTGGGGTCCTTCGAAGGGCTCGGTACGTCGGAGGCGAACGCGCGACACCAGCACTCCGCGTGGCTCGACTACATGTGCGGCGAGGCCTGACGGGCGGTCCAGCCGGATGCGGGCCGAAATCGAGAAATTCCTTTACCGCGAAGCGCGGCTGCTCGACGAGCGCCGGTTCGAAGACTGGATGAACCTGTTCGCCGAGGACGGCTGGTACTGGGTCCCCGCCGCGCCGGACCAGAAGGATCCCTATGACGGCGTCTCGATCTTCTTCGACGACCGAAGGATCATGAAGACCCGCCTCGAGCGGCTCGACCACCCCAGGATTCACTCGCAAAAGCCGGCGAGCCGCACCATGCACGCCTTGTCGAATATCGAGATCGACGAGGATTACGGCGAAGACGGCGAAATCCTGGTGCGTTCCAACCTGACGATGTTCGAATTCCGCCTCGACAAGCAGACCGTTTATGGCGGGCGTTGCCGTCACTTGCTGCGCATCGGGAAGGGCGGCGGCCTGGAAATCGCCTGGAAACGGGTGGACCTGATCAATTGCGACGGGGCGTTCGAAACCCTCTCGGTGCCGTTCTAGGGGTAACCGGTCCGCGCACGGCGACACGCAAGAGATCGCACCTGTCATTAAAAAAAATTATCTGATCCATGATTAAATCGTCTTGGATCTTATATGTAATTCGCGCATAACCTTCGCCCTGTCCGGTATGGGACCGGTCGGTCGGCATCTCGGTCTTGCCGAAGACGGAGGTAAGGACATGAACAATTCGGAAGCTGGATTGCCCACGCGGGCGCGCCTGCGGTTCGCCGCACCTGCCGTTGCGATACCGTCCGGCGAACGCCCGATATGGTCGGCGGATGCTTGCGGATATTCCCCGAATAGGATATCGACCCGGGTATCCATCAGCGGAAGTCGGCCTGGATGACTTCAGGACCGAACATACCGGCGGGCTCGTCGGCGCCGCCCGTTTTCGTCACCGGCTCGGCCGGGCATGTCGGCGCCAATCTCGTGCGACGGCTGCTCGACGACGGCGTCCGCGTCCGCGTGTTGCTGAGACACGAGGACAACAACGACGCGCTGGAAGGCCTCGATGTCGAACGCGCGTTCGGCGACATCCGGGATTTGCATGCCACGAGGGAGGCGCTCGCGGGCTGTCAGGGCGTCTACCATGTCGCGGCCAAGATCTCGACCGTCGAAGGCAACCGCGCTCATCGCCGGGAAGTGTTCGAGTGCAACGTTCTGGGCACCCGCAACGTGTTGCAGGCGGCGCGCGAGGCGGAGGCCGGAAGGGTGGTGGTGACGGGCTCTTTCAGCGCGGTGGGACACGATCTCGACGATCCGTCCGCTCCCAGCGACGAGACGATGCCATTCTTCCCCATGGAGCGCACGATGCCCTACGAGCGCAGCAAGTCGCTCGTCGAGCAGGAGTGCTGGCGCGCCGCGGGAGCGGGTCAGGACGTGGTGGTCGCGACGTGCTGTGCCGTGGTGGGCGGTGCCGATTTCTTGCCGTCGCGGCTGGGACGGACCCTGTGCGACTACACCGACGGCAAGCTCCACGCCTATGTCGACGGCGGTTTCGAGTTCGTCGCGGCGCGCGACATCGTCGAAGGACATCTGTTGTGCATGCGGCACGGTCGCTCGGGCGAAAAATACATCTTCAGCAGCGAGTACAAGACGATCTCCGAAATCGTGGATCTGTACGAGGAGGTCTCGGGCGTCCCGCGGCCGCGCCGGCGGATTCCGGCCCGCGCGATGCTCGTCTTTTCGGAAGTCGCGAGCTTCTATCTGAGCCGGTTCCACCCGGGTTTTCCCCAGCGTTTTACCCCCGGCGCCATCCGCCTGCTGCGCAAGCGCCGCCACGCCGATCTCGGCAAGGCCAAACGGGAGCTCGGCTATCGTCCGACCGGCATCCGCGCCGCCGTTCACGAGGCCTATGAATTTCACTACCGCCGCGACGCGATCGCCAATCCGCGCGCGAAACGCCCGCGCGCGGACGGCGCGGGACATTGCGCCGCGCAAGTAGCGGGGAATCCCGTGCCGGCCGAAGGCATGCGGGCAACGCCCGAGGGAGGTTCGACGTGAGCGTGGAGCTGGGTGCACCGCCCGGGTTCGAGGAGGCCGGCAGCCTGCGTCAGCAGGCGCGCGCCGCGGGGATGGATCCGAATTACTGGTACGCGGTCGAGGAAGTGCGCCGGGTCAAGCCGGGCACGGTGATCGAGGTCGTTTTCTGGAAGCATTCCATCGCGCTGTTCCGGGGAACGGACGGCTCGTTCCAGGCGATCGAGAATCGCTGCGCGCACCGCCAGCTCAAACTCTCCATCGGCGACGTGCAGGGTTGCCGGCTCGTATGCGCTTACCACGGCTGGGAGTACGGCGGAAAAGGGCGCCCCGCCGGGGTCCCGTACGACCGCGAGGGAACGAGCTTCCCGCGGCTCGCGCTCAAGACCTATCCGGTCAAGGTCCGCTACGGTCTGATCTGGCTCTTCCCCGGGGATCCGGACCAGGCCGAGCTGCGCGGGATCCCCGACATCCCCGAGCTGGAGGGGCCCGCCCGATGGGCCTGCGTGCCGCTATGCTTCACCTGGTCGGCGCACCATTCGATGGTGATCGACAATGTGAGCGACTTCACCCACGCCCATCTGCATCGTCGATACCGCCCCTTCGATGGCGCCACCCTTAACCGCTGCGAGACCGTCGGCGACGACGTGCATCTCTCCTACGACACGCGGGTCGGACGCGGGCGTATCTCGGGACGGTTCGTCGATCACAAACGGCTCGATACCAACCGCATGGAGCTTTGCTATCAATACCCCTACCAGCGGTCGAACACCGATGACGCGATAAAACACTGGCTCTTCGTGCTGCCGGTCGACGAGCGCACCACCCGGGTGTTCTTCCTGTTCTACTTCAAGTCGCTGAAGATACCTTTCCTGCCGGTACGTATTCCCCGCTTCGCGATGACCGCGGTCATGAAGATCTCGAACCGTCTGCTCATCGCCCCCCTGCTTTCGCAGGACCGGTTTGCGCTCGAAGCGGAGCAGCAGGGTTACGAGAAGCATTGGGACGCCCGGCCCGTCGAGTTCAACCCGGTGGTGCAGGACTTTCAGAAAGTGACCGTGCGGAAGTGGCGGGAGTATCTGGCGCGCACGAAGGAGGACGCCGATGTCGGTGTCTGAGGCGTTCGACCCGTTGTCCGCGCTGTCGGGCGGCGCCGTGCTGGAGGCGGCGGCGATGGTGCTGGCGTTTGTCGCCGTCCTGTTCCTGGGCTCGGCGCTCCTGCCCGGCCGCCGGGTGACGGGGCCGGATGCCGAGGGGAACCGGCGCGTCTACAAGCTGAACGGCCTCGCCCTCTTCCTGACCGTCGCGGTCGCGGCGGGTCTCGCCCAGATATCCGGCCGGTTCTCGCTGTCCGTGCTGCACACGCATTTCTTCGCCTTGTTCGTCGTGGCGAACGCATTTGCCTTCGCGCTCTCCGGCTGGCTGTTCTTCCGGGGAGCGCGGGCCCGTAGCGCATCGCAAGTATCGTGGCGGGATTTCCTCATGGGCGTGGAGGCCGGCCCGACCTGGTTCGGGCTGGACCTGAAGCTCTTCAGTTACTGCCCGTCCCTCATCGGCCTGGCGCTGTTCAACGCATCCTTTGCCGCCGTCCAGTACGAGACTTACGGGGGGCTGACCCTGGGGATGGCGCTCTACCAGATCTTCACCTTCCTTTACGTGCTCAATTACTTCCAGTTCGAACAGGGGATGATCCATACCTGGGACATCGTAAGCGAGCGCTTCGGATGGAACCTGGTCTGGGGCGACTATGTGCTGGTGCCGTTTTTCTACTGCCTGCCCGGCTGGTGGCTGGTCCACGCACCGGAGCCGCTGTCTCCCGCCGCCGGCGCCGCGATCGTCCTGTTGTTCGTTTTCGGCTTCTGGCTCTTCCGCGGCGCCAACCAGCAGAAGCACCGCTTCAAGCGCGATCCCGATATCACGATCTGGGGACGGCCCGCCCGGACCCTGGACGGGCGCCTGCTGGTCTCGGGTTTCTGGGGCATCGGGCGCCATCTCAACTATTCCGGCGAGATTTGCGTCTATCTGGCTTTCGCGCTGACCGCCGGGCTGACTTCCTGGTTCCCCTTCCTGTTGCCGGCGTGGCTGGCGGGCCTGTTGTGGCACCGGTCGAGACGCGACGAGCGCCGCTGCCGCGCCAAGTACGGCGAGTTATGGGAGCGCTACACGCGGCAGGCGCGCTTTTCGATGCTGCCGCTCATCCATTGAGGGCGGAGATGGCGAACCGGGCTCACAGCGCGGCAACCCAGCCTTCGGCGGAACTCCCGCCACGGCCGGAGAAAACCGTTCCGGCGCTCGCGGGCGGGTGGCCGCTGCTGGGCAATCTGCCGGAATTCCAGCGGGATCCGATCGCGATGTTGAGCCGCGGCTGGCAAGAGCATGGCGAGCTATTCCGCTTCCGGCTCGGCCCCCGCAAGTTCGTTCTCTTCACCGGACCCGAAGCTCACGACTTCTATTTCAGGGCGCCCGAGGATCGGTTGAACGCCAAGCCGGTCTACCGGTTCACGGTACCCATCTTCGGCCGCGGCGTGGCCTACGACGCCTCCCCCGAGATCATGGCGGAACAGTTGGGATTCCTGTTCCCGGCGCTCCGCGAGGCCGCCATGCGCAAGTTCGCCCTCATCATGTTCGACGAGACGAAACGGTTCTCCGACTCCCTCGGCGCGGAGGGGGATATCGACCTGCCGCACGCGATGAACGAGCTCACCGTCAAGATCGCCAGCCGGTGCCTGATCGGACAGGAAGTGCGGGACCGGGTGGATACGGGTTTCGCCGAGGATTACCACGAGCTGCAAAACGGCATTAACACGCTCGGGTTCTTCCTCCCCAGACTTCCGACAGCGGCCCATCGAAGCCGCGACAGGGCGAGGCGAAGAGTAGCCGAGCTGTTCAGCGGGATCATGGCGGCGCGGCGCCGTTCCGGGACCGAGCCCGACGACTTCATGCAGTCGCTCATGCAGGCCCGTTACAAGGACGGCCGCGCGCTGAGCGACGACGAAATCACGGGAATCTTGCTGACGGTGCTGTTCGCCGGCCAGCATACCAGCGCGGTGCTGGCGACGTGGACCGGTCTGGAACTGCTGCGGGCGCCTTCCTACCTGGCGCGCGTAAGGGACGAGGCCGAGGACATTTACCGCGAGGCCGGCGCCATGAGCCTCGACAGCCTCCAGCAACAAGCGGCGCTGGACCGCGCGGTCCGCGAATGCGAGCGGCTGCACCCGCCGCTGATATTGCTGATCCGCAAGGTGCTCAAGCCCCTGAGCTACGCCGGCCGTCTCGTGCCTGCGGGCACCATGGCCATGGTGTCGCCGGCGCTCTCTCACCGGTTGCCCCATGTGTTCGCCGACCCTGAACGGTTCTCCCCGGATCGCTTCGCCCCTCCCGCATCGGAGGACAAGCAGCACCACTACGCCCTGATCGGCTTCGGCGGCGGCAAGCACGCGTGCATGGGCAAGCATTTTGCCTACATGCAACTGAAGGCGATCTGGACCGTGCTTCTCGACCGCTTCGACTTCTTTCTCGACAGCGGGTTTCCGGAACCGAATTACGGCAGCTGGGTGACAGGTCCCAAGACACCGTGCCGGGTCCGCTACCGCCGCCGCTCCCAGCCGAGCGTCCTCCGATGAACGGCGCCGTTTCGCGGCGCTACGACGTAGCCATTGTCGGCGCGGGCCCGGTAGGCAGCCTGTGCGCGCTTGCCCACGCGCGGAAGGGCGCCCGGGTGGCCCTGCTGGAAGCGAATCCCAAGGCTTCCGGACGGCTGGCGGGCGAATGGCTGCATCCGCCCGCGGTGCGGATCTTGCGCGACGTCGGGATCGCGGTCGACGCATTGCCGCGAAGCAGCACGGGCAAGGGATTCGTGGTGTTTCCCGAAGACGGCTCGGAACCGATCGTCCTTCCCTATCTGGACGGTTCCCAGGGTCTGGCATGCGATCATGCGGTGCTCGTCTCCAGGCTGCGCGAAGCCATCGAGAACGAGCCGGATGTCGACTTTATTCTCCACGCGCGGGTCAAGGGGGTCGAAGACGAGCGGCTCACCTATACCCGCAACGGGGCGGACCGCTCCATGGACGCCGCGCGCATCATCGGCGCCGACGGCCGGGCTTCGGTCGTGCGTCAATCGCTGGGCCTGTCGACGAACCCCTTGCTCTGCTCGCGCATGCTGGGGATCACCTTGAGCGATGTCGGTCTGCCGTTCGAGGGCTACGGCCATGTGGTGCTCGGCGGGCCGGGTCCGATCCTCGTATACGCTCTGGCCGATCGTTGCGTCCGGATCATCGTCGATGTTCCGCTCGACCGTTGGTCGCCCCGGGACCGGGTCGGCTTCCTGTCGGAAGCCTATGCCGGATTGTTGCCGGAGCCTCTTGGACCCGCGTTCGTCGAAGCGCTGCGGGCGGGGCATTTCGAGGCCGCGACCAACCAGCTGAGGCCGCGCGTCTCCTACGGGAGCTCGCGCCGCGTGCTCATCGGCGACGCGGCCGGGCACTACCACCCCATGACAGCGGTAGGAATGACCCTGGGTTTCGGCGATGCGCTCGCGCTCGCCGAGGGCGGGGTGTTTCGCAAATTTGTCGCCGCGCGTTTCCGGGCGACCAGCAGCCCGGAGTTCCTCGCGATGGGGCTCTACGAGATCTTTGCCGATCACCGGGCGGAGGCGGTCGCGGTCAGACAGGCGATCTACCGGGGCTGGCGGGCAAATGCCACGTACCGCGACCGGACCACCCGCATACTCGCCTGCGAGGACCGGTCCGCGGTTCAGCTGGGTTTCGCGTTTTGCTCGACGATGGCGCGGGCGGTTGCCCGGGGGATCCCGGGGTCCCACCGTCAACTCGCTTGGCGCCAGGCCCGCGGCATCTTCCGCGCGCTTGCCGTCCGTCTCTGGTGGCTCCTGCGGGGGGTTCTGCAACTGCACAAGGAGAAGGGCGCGGGCCGGGGACGAGACGAGCGAGCCCATGACGCGCTGGCTCGTGCGTTTCTGAGTTCCATGTCATCGGGAGTCGGCGAACCGCGATCCATCCGCCCGGGCGAGGTGGAATCCCCGGACGCCGGTCCCGCGTTGAAGAGCGCGGCCGCGCGCTTGCTGGATCTTCAGGCAGACGACGGCGCCTGGGAAGGCGAGATGGTCTGGTGCCCCATGCTGACCGCGCAATACGTGCTGCTGCACCGCATCGTCGGGCGGCCGCTCGATCCCGGCCGGCGCCGGCGCGTACTGCGGTCGTTCGAACGGACCCGTCTCGACGGAGGCACGTGGGGATTGCACGAGCACTCCCCGCCCCATCTGTTCGTCACCGCTCTGGTTTACGTCGCGGCGAGACTGCTCGGTGTCGAGCGGGACGACCCCCTGGTCGAGCCGGCCCGACGCTTCATACGGGCCGAGGGGATTCTCGGCATTCCGAGCTGGGGAAAGTTCTGGCTGGCGCTCCTCAACCTCTATGACTGGCGCGGGGTCAACGCCATTCTGCCGGAGCTGTGGGTCCTGCCGCGCCGGATTCCGCTCCATCCGTCGAACTGGTACTGCCACACCCGGCTGATCTACATGGCGATGGCGGCGATTTACCCGCGGCGGTTCCAGGCGCCCGTCACGCCCCCGATCGCCTCGCTGCGGGAAGAGCTGTTCCCCGAAGGCTTTGCCGACGTCGATTTCCCGGCGGCCCGTAACCGCTTGCGGGGCGCCGACCTCTACGCGCGGCCGAGCGTATGGCTCAAGGCCGGGTTCGCGCTTGCGCGGCTGTTCGAACGGTTCCACGGCAAGCGCCTGCGCGCCCGGTGTACCGAAGCGATCGTCCGGCGAATCAAGTGGGAGCTTCAGACCACCAGCCACACGAGCATCTCCCCGGTGAGCGGTCTCCTCAACATGCTCGCGTTATGGCTGCACGATCCGGACGACGCCGATTTGCGCCAGGCGCTCGAAAAGCTGGACGGCTGGATCTGGGAAGACGAGGAGCAGGGGGCGCGCGTCGTCGGAGCGAGAAGCGCCTCGTGGGATACCGGGTTCGCGCTGCAGGCGCTGGCGACGGTGCCCGACCTCGCCGGGGTTGGAGACGCCCTCCGGCGCGGCGCCGACTTCCTGCTCGGGGAACGGATCGATGCCAGCTTCGAAGGGTTTCGCGAGGCCTACCGGGCCGACCCGAAGGGCGGATGGTGCTTTGCCGGCGGATGGCATGGCTGGCCGGTGAGCGACTGCACTGCGGAAGCGGTACTCGGGATCGCCGCCGCCCGGGGGGAGGCGGCGGACACGACGGCGCTGGGCGATGCGGTCGGGTTCATGCTGCGCGGCCAGAACCGCGACGGCGGGTTCGGCAGCTACGAGGCGCGCCGTTCGACCTTCGGCCTGGAGTGGCTGAATCCGGCCGAGATGTTCGGCGACTCGATGACCGAGCATTCCTTCGTGGAGTGCACCGCGTCCTGTCTCGCCGCGCTCGCCGCGTGCAGGGAAAACTATCCGGAAATCGCGGATGGGTCGGTGACGGACGCCATCTCGCGAGGCGATGCCTGGCTGCGCCGAATCCAGGCGAGCGACGGGTCGTGGCGCGGCGTATGGGGCGTTCAGTTTATCTACGGCACCCTGTTCGGGATCAGGGGGCTTCTCGCCGCCGGGGCGCGGCCCGGGGATCCGGCGCTGCGTTCGGCCTGCCGCTGGCTGCTGGACCGCCAGCGGGAAGACGGGGGATGGGGCGAGCATCACAGCGGTTGCCTGACCGGACGATACGTTCCACACGAGGAAAGCCAGGTCATCCAGACCGCGTGGGCGCTGATGGCGCTCCTCGAAGCCGGCGAACCGGACTGGAGCGCGATTTCCCGGGGCGCGCAATTCCTGATGGACACGCAGGACGCCGAGGGGGCATGGCCCAAGCAAGACATGGCCGGCGTGTTCTTCCGAACCGCGCTGTTGGATTACGTGCTCTACCGCCAGTATTTCCCGCTGCACGCGCTCGGACTTTACGAGCGGAGGCGCCATGACCGGCTGGGCCTGACGTCCCCCGTTACCGCCGACGCAACGCCGCTCGCGCCCGAGGCTGTTCCCGCCTGTTCTTCGGGTTGAGCGTTCAGTCGCCCGTGCGTTCGGGTTTGCGGGCGAGGAAGAAAAACATCGGCGTAAAAATGCCGGACTTGCCGCCTTCGACCAGCGCGTCCGCCGCGGCGTTCAACAGCGTACTGACCGCGCGGGAGCCCTCGGGAAACGCCCGCAATCTCTCTCCGACCCGCAATGTCAAATTGGTCAGGGCACGGCCGAACGGCGTGCGCGGGATGCTCGACAGGCTGAGGTCGCGGCCCTGCAACGCGCGGTACCAGGGCGTCTGCGGATCCGATTCGGGCGCGCGGTCGTGCGCGTCCAGGAGCTCGAACCCGGCCGTCTGCAATGCGGTGAGAACTTCCGCTGTGCCGGCGATATCCGGCAGCGCGTCCCCCACCATGATGTCGTTCTTGATCCGCTGGTGCTCGGCGTTGCCGGGATCGAAGTCTTCGGTGAGGCACCATTCGTAGCTGGCGAAACAGGCCCCCGGACGCAGGACACGGAAGATCTCCCGGAACAGCGCCGTCTTGTCCGGTGCGTGAACCGTGGCCTCGATGGCGAAGGCGGCGTCGAAGCTGCCGTCGCCTTCGGGAATTTGCATGTAATCGCCATGGATGAAGCGGCACAACGGCTGGACATCCCTGGTGTGGAATTTCGCGCGCTCGATCTGGTAGGCGTTGTTGTTGATGCCGACGAAGCTGGCGCCGGAATGACGGGCCATGTTGCTCATCGGGCCCGCCACGCCGCATCCAACATCGAGGACATCCATCCCCGGCTTCAGGGACAGCCGGTCGGCGAGATAATGCTGGTGCCTGCGCAGCGACGCCTTGAAACCCTCGCCCCGGCGCCGGGGCGCGAAGTGAAAGGAATGACCCCAGCCGAACTCGTAGAAGTCGGTCACCAAGTCGTAATAGCGATTTACGAACGACCGGTAATGCTCTCTCCTGCCCTCCGGGCCGGCGTCGTAAATCGCGGTGTATTCGTCGACCGTGGACTTCACTTCATCCGGAGCGAGATCCGCGAGAAAACGGGAACTTGATCGTTTGGAGGGCGCGTTCACCATTCCAACACTATAACAGAATTGCACAATTTCCCCAAGACTGGGATATTCGCAGAACAACCGACGCTCCGCTTCGCGACGCCGATGCAGGACGCCTTCGGAGGACCGCAATGATCGCCCTGCCCGCCTTCGCAGGCCGCCTGTTCACGGCCATCGGGGCATGGCGCCGGGGAGAGCGGTGCGCACCCGCCGGCGATGCCGGTCGGCCGCAGAGGCGTGCCGATCCGTGGCGGCACTCCCGGTCGCGACGTTGGGGTTCCGGGGAGGATGCGTCGGTCGCAACGAATCGGGAATTCGAGTTGTCTGCGCACTTCCGATCGTTCCGGGCATTGCGACTTTGCGAGGGGCACGCACACAGAATGGATGCTTGCAAGAAGCACGAATCGGCCCATGACATCGGATAAGAACGAGGAAGCCGCACGAGAATTCGGCGGTCCGCTCGGGACGGCCATCATCATGGTCCTCTCGCACGGATTGATGCTCTACCTGTGGATTGCGTGGCGCTTCAACGACGGCGCCGCCCCCTTTCCGGCGGGGCTTTCCGATGTGGGCTCGTTCCTCGCTCGGACCTGGGAGCAGGTCGTTACACATGCAACGCCGACGTGGAGCACGTTCGCGATCTACTGGGCGTTCCTGGTCGCGCAAGGGGCGATGGCGGCCCTTATCCCCGGATTGGAGATCAAGGGATTGCCGATCCCGTCGCGCGGCGGGAAGCAACTGGTTTATCGCTGCAATGGAACCACCGCCTGGTACCTGACGTTGGCCGGCGTCACGTCGCTGCACTTCACCGGCATTTACCCGTTGCAGACCGTCTTCGAACAGTTCGGTTCGTTCATGGTCGCGGCCATCGTTACCGCAAACGCGGTCGCACTCGCCGTGTATTTCGGAGCAAAGGTCACGGGCAACGCCGAGCGGATGTCGGGCCGCTTTCTGTACGATTTCTTCGAGGGGGCGTGGCTCAACCCGCGTATCGGGACGCTCGACCTGAAGATGTGGGCGGAAATTCGCGTGTCGTGGATCGCGCTGTTTCTCCTGACAGCAAGCGGTGCCGCGCACCAATACGCCGCTTACGGTGCGGTGAGCACTCCCATGATTTTCATGGTCATCGCCCATTTCCTCTACGCCAACGCCTGTATGAAGGGCGAGGAGTGCATCCCCACGACCTGGGACATCTTCTACGAGAAATGGGGATGGATGCTGATTTTTTGGAACCTTGCAGGGGTGCCCTTCGTCTACTGCTTCAGTTCCATGTACATCGCGTCCCGCCCACCCTTTGAGTTATCGACTCCGTACACGGTTTTCCTCTTCGTCCTCCTGTTCGGCGCCTACTACGTTTGGGACACTGCAAACAGCCAGCGCAATCGCTTCCGCATGCGCCTCAACGGCTCGTATGTGAAACGAAAGGCATTTCCGCAGCTGCCGTGGGGCACTCTGGAAAATCCCCGCTACCTGGACACCGCGGCCGGTTCCAAGTTGCTCGTCGACGGGTGGTGGCGCTACGCCCGCAAGCCCCACTACACCGCAGACGTGCTTATGGCGTTGTCATGGGGATTGATCTGCGGTGTCGATCATTTCCTGCCCTATTTCTATGTGACGTTCTTCGTGATCTTCCTCCTCCATCGCACGCGCCGCGACATCGCGCGCTGCAAGAGGAAATACGGCGCCGACTGGGATCGCTACACCGAAGCGGTTCCCTACCGTTATATCCCGAAAGTGTTCTAGGCGTTTCCGGTTTAGATAGAAGCGCTTCCAACTAAAACAGACAGGCTTTAGGCATTTCCGGGGAGGGAATCCGGCGCAGTCATTACCGCCCGGCGCGCACGCCAGTACGAGACGGGCCGGTCGGCGGCGATCGAATTCCTTTCCACGAAGGTTCCGTTGATAAGGATGTTGTCGTCGACGGTTTGGGCGAATGTCTGGGCAACCTACTCCCAGCACGACGGCTGCTACGCGGACCGGCGCAGCTACGGTTTCAACGTGGATATCGCCAACGGCTTCGTGACCCCGGTCCCGACGGCGATCCTCTATGCCGCCTTTACGTTCGATTTTCTGCCCGCCGTCGTCGCGGGCATCGTCGGAGCGATGATGTTCTGGCAATTGACCTATGCGACGTCGGTCTACTGGGTCAGCTTCTTCGGGGCGAAACGGCAAGCCCGGATCTCCCGCCGCGATACGTATGTCTACATCTGGGCGCTGAATTGCCCCTGGGTGCCGTTCGCGCTGCCGGGCTCCACGTCTCCATTCGCCCGATCGTGGACGGCGATTACAGCGTCCCGGGTTATCGATCGCGGGTTCCCGGTTACGCCGCCGCGGGAAGCATCCGCCTGGGGCCGATCCTGAAGATCAGTACGGCGAGAACGACGAGGTTGGCGACGTTGAAGGCGACCCCGAGCAGGAAGGCGGAGACGTAGGTTCCCGTCACGTCGAACAGGACGCCGCCGATCCAGCTCCCGAACCCCATCGCAAGCGCGCCGAACAGGAAGACGAGCCCGGTTCGCCGGCCCGCCTCGGTGACCGGCATCAGCTCCCTGATCGCCACCGCGTAGACCGGGAATATGCCGCCGTAGCCGAGCCCGAACAGGATCGCGACCGCGTAGAGCGCCCCCAGGCCGTCGACCATGGTGAAGGCCGCGAGCATCGCCGCCTGCCCGCCCGAGAATATGAACAGCGCGCGGAGCCCGCCGATGCTGTCGGCCAGCAGGCCGACGAAGACCGCGCGGCTGACGAAAGCCGACATCAGCATCAGCGACAGCACCTCGGCCGCGTTGCTCGCCGGATGTCCGAGATCGGTGACATAGGAAACCAGATGGCCGAGCGGCAGCCCCATCGCGACGCAGCATCCGACGATCGCGGCGCAAAGCGAAGCCTGCAGGGCACGTACGGAAACCGGAGAGCCGGGACCGACAAGGCGTCTGGCCCCGCGCGCGGGCGCCGCCGCGCCCCGTGCTCCCCGGGGAATCTCGGGACGCCGCCGCAATACCAGCGCAAGCAACGGCAGGAAAATGGCCGCCACCGCGCCATAGGCGAGCGCCATCGTGCGCCAGCCATGCGCCTCCATCACCATGACGAAGATCGGCGGCCACATGATGCCGGCGAGCGCCTGGCCGCCGGCCACCAGGCCGACCGCCATCCCGCGGCGGCGGATGTACCAGCGCGCGATATTCGCCATCGCCGGGGCGGCGAGCGCGCCGGTCCCGAAGAACCCGATCAGGACCCCATAGATCGCATAGAGCTGCCACGCCGCTTCGAACTGGCTCAGCAGCATCGCGCCGCATGGGATCGTGATTGCGGCGACCATGGCGGGCGGCCCCATCCCGAAGCGGTCGAGCACCCGGCCCATGAGGAAGCCGCCGAAGCCGGCTCCGAGAAACTGGAGCGAAAAAGCGAGCGAGGGAACCGCGCGGGGCCATGAGAACTCCGCGGCGATCGGCTTGAGCGCGACCACGACCAGAAACATCGCCCCGGAGCCGATCAGCAGCGTCAGCACCGAGGCGGCGAGCACATAGATCTGCCCCGCCGGCTCCTCCCCGTTCCGATCCCTGTCCGCATCGGTCATGGTCGATCCCCGCAGCACGGTAGAGCAAGGAGACGCGGGAAGCGAGGCAAGCCCCCGCGACGCGAATCGACGCGGCTTCGGGTCTATGCCACCCGGTCAGGCGTCCCACGCCGCCTGGAGGGCGGGGCGGGCGAGGAGACGCTCATTATAGGCCTTGAGATTGGGCTTGTCGGAAAAGTCGACGCCGAACTTCTCCGACATGATGCAGGCATGGCCGGTGATCGTGTCGGCGGCGCTGAACGACCCCAGGAGATAGTCCCGCCCTTCGAGATGGGACTCGACCGGCCCCAGGGTGCGGTTGAGGAGCCGCAGCGCCCGGCTAGCGTGGGTCTCGCTGCGCCGGTCGGGCGGCAACAGGATCGTCTCGACCACATAGGCGTTGATCGGCGGCATGATCATGCCTTCGGCATAATGCAGCCACTGGAGATAGGCCGGAAATTCGGGTGAATCCGGACCGCGGGCGAGCGAGCCGTCGCCGTGGCGCGCCACCAGATATTGCGCGATCGCGGTGCTCTCCGACATCCGCACATCGCCGTCGTCGAGCGTCGGCACGCGGCCGTTGGGATTGACCGCCAGGTATTCCGGCGAGCGCATCGCCTTTTCGCCGAGCTGGAAGCGTTCGAGCTCGTAGTCGAGCCCGAGCTCGTTCATCAGCCACACCGTGCGAACCGCACGGGTGTTGGGCGCGTAGTACACCTTCATCGGGACCCCCAGCGAGTTTCCGCGTTCGCGGCGAGACATGCCCGAAGCGCACGGGTCGCGTCAATCCGCCCGCCGCTATACCGCCTCGGCCGATCGGCTAACATGCGGGCAGGCATCGAAACCGTCGCGAGGTCTCCCGTGCAGTTCGGCATGCAGTTCTTCCCCGATGTCCGGCCGGCGCAAAAGTCGGCCGAGCGGTATTTTGCCGAATCGCTCGACCTGGTCGGGCTTTGCGACCGCTACGGCTACAGCCATGTGCGGATCGTCGAGCATTATTTCCACCATTGGGGCGGCTACAGCCCGAACCCGATCGTGTTTCTGACCGCCGCGTCGCAGCGCTCAAGGACCGCCCGGATGGTGACGGGGGCGGTGCTGCCGGTGTTCAACAACCCGCTCAAGCTCGCCGGGGAGATCGGCATGCTGGATGCCATCTCGGGCGGGCGGCTCGATGTCGGCTTCGCGCGCGCCTTCCTCCATCACGAATACGAGCGTTTCGGCATCGACATGGAGGAAAGCGTTGTCCGCTTCGAGGAAGGGCTCGACCATGTGCGCCGCCTGCTGGAGGAGGAGAACGTCACCGCGAAGGGCCGGTTCCACGGCTTCGAGAACGTCACCTCGCTGCCGCGCCCGACCCAGAGGCCGCGCCCGCCGATCTACATCGCGGCGGTCGGAACCCCGGCCTCGTTCGAACGCGCCGGAACGCTCGGCCATGGAGTGATGGCGATCCCGGGCGTGGGCTCCACCCCGTCGGAGCTGGTGGGCGTCTACCGCGAGGCGTGGAAGCGGGCGGGACATCCGGGCAAGCCCACCGTGATGCTCGCGGTCTTCATGTATTGCAGCGAAGACCGCGAGGACGCGATCGCCATCGCGAAGCCCCGCATCGAGCGACACTTCGATTCAATCGTCGACGCGACGACCGGCTATGCCGAGGGATCGCCGCCCTCGACCTACGAAAACTACGACAGGATGCGCGCGCGGATGGCCGCGGAAACCTTCGAATCGCAGGTCGAACACGGGGCCGCCTTCGTCGGCACGCCGGACGACATCGTCGATCAGCTGCACGCCTTCGACCGGACGATGGGCGGCTGCGACCACGTCTCGATGCAGGTCAACTTCAACGACATGCCCTACGACCTCGCCGAACGCTCGGTCCGCCTGTTCGGCGAGAAGGTGATCCCGCGCTTCGCGGGGAGCTAGGGCCTGTCTGTTTCAGATTGAACCGCTGCCGAAGCCGAGGCACGCCCTTCGATACGGCGCTGTCGCGCCTACTCAGGGTGAGGCGATCCTTGAAATTAAAGAGAAAAACCCCTCATCCCGAGTAGGCGCGACAGCGCCGTATCGAGGGACGCGCCACGGTCACACCGTGCCCGGCGTTTCCAACCGGATCGAACGCGCTTCAAGCGTCGAGCGTGTGGTCGAACTCCCATTGGGAGAGCGTGGTCGCGTAGCTGCGCCATTCGTCCAGCTTGAGCTTCACGTAGCTGTCGACGAACGCGTCGCCGAAAGCCGCGCGCGCCACCTTGTTCTTGTCGAACAGGCGAAGCGCGTCGAGCAGGTTGAGCGGCAGCCGCCGGATGCGCCGCAGCCGGTCCCCTTCTGTGTACATGTTGATGTCGAGCCGCTTGCCGGGGTCGCGTTCGTTCTCGATGCCGTCGAGCCCGGCGGCGAGCACGCCCGCCTGTGCCAGATAGGGGTTGGCCGCCCCGTCCATCAGACGCAGCTCGAACCGTCCCGCGTCGGGGATTCGGATCATGTGGGTGCGGTTGTTGCCGGAATAGCTGATCGCGCTGGGCGACCAGGTGGCGCCGGACAGCGTCACGGTGGCGTCGATCCGCTTGTAGCTGTTGACCGTCGGGTTGAACAGCGCGCACATCGCGTCCGCCGAATGGACGATCCCGCCGAGGAAGCCGTAGGCGAGCGCGGACAGCCCCATCTCTTCGTCCTCGTCGAGGAACAGGTTGTTCCCGTCCCCGTCCCACAGCGACACATGGGCGTGGCAGCCGTTTCCGGTGAGGTCGGGGAACGGCTTGGGCATGAAGGTTGCGCGGTAGCCATGGCGCTCGGCGATCGTCTTGACCATGAACTTGAAAAACGCGTGGCGGTCGGCGGTGATCAGGCAGTCGTCGTATTCCCAGTTCATCTCGAACTGCCCGTTCGCGTCCTCGTGGTCGTTCTGGTAGGGCTTCCAGCCGAGCTCGATCATGGCATCGCAGATCTCGCCGATGACGTCGAAGCGGCGCATCAGCGCGGCCTGGTCGTAGCAGGGCTTTTCCTGGATATCGCGCGGGTCGGACAGCGCGACCTCGTCCGGCGCCAGCAGGAAATATTCGCACTCGACGCCGGTCTTCATGCTGTAGCCGGCGGCCTCGGCGCGCTCGATCTGACGCTTCAGCACGACGCGGGGCGAGGCCTCGACCGGGGCGCCGTTCATCCAGAGATCGGAGGCGAGCCAGCCGACCTCGCGGTTCCAGGGAAGCTGGACCAGGCTATCCGGGTCGGGGATCGCGAACATGTCGGGATCGGCCGGCGTCATGTCGAGCCACGCGGCGAAGCCCGCGAAACCGGCCCCGTCCGCCTGCATTTCGGCGATCGCGCGCGCCGGCACCAGCTTCGAGCGCAGCACGCCGAACAAATCGACGAAGCTGATCAGGAAATAGCGAATCCCCTTGTCCTCGGCCACCCTGGCGAGATCGACGGTCATGTCCTTTCTCCCTGCTCCCTGCGCGGTTCGGCTATTCGCGGCCCGGTATCCAGTCGGTCCCCGCGAGCGGCACGCCCGCCATCGCCGCGGCCTCGACGGTCAGCGCGACAAGATCCTCGGGCTCGAGGTTGAGCACATGGCTCTTGCCGTTCGCCCGCGCGATGGTCTGGAGTTCCAGCACCATCGCGGTGAGATAGTTCCTGAGCCGCCGCGCGCCCTGCTCCGGCTCGAGACGGGCTTCGAGATCGGCGTCCTGGGTGGTCACCCCAACCGGGCAACGGCCGGTGTGGCAGTGGTGGCAGGCGCCGGGCTCGGTCCCGATGGCGTGGTAGTCCTCGACAAAGACCGGCCGGTTGCAGCCGAGCGCGACCATCGCCGCGGAGCCGATCGAGACCGCATCCGCCCCCAGCGCGAGCGCCTTGGCGACGTCGGCGCCGGTCCTGATGCCGCCCGAGACGACGAGCTGCACCCTGCGGTGCATGTCGAGCTCCTGCAGCGCCTCGACCGCCCGGCGGACGGCGGGCAGGATCGGAATGCCGACATGCTCGATGAACACGTCCTGGGTCGCGGCGGTGCCGCCCTGCATGCCGTCGAGCACGACCACGTCGGCGCCCGCCTTGACCGCGAGCGGCACGTCGAATTGCGGCCTCGAAGCACCGATCTTGATATAGACCGGCTTCTCCCAGTCGGTGATCTCGCGCAGCTCCCGGATCTTGATCGCGAGGTCGTCGGGGCCGGTCCAGTCGGGATGGCGGCAGGCGCTGCGCTGGTCGATGCCGACCGGGAGGTCGCGCATTTCGGCCACCCGGTCGGTGATCTTCTGGCCGAGCAGCATGCCCCCGCCGCCCGGCTTCGCGCCCTGGCCGACAACGACCTCGATGGCGTCCGCCCGGCGCAGGTCGTCGGGATTCATGCCGTAGCGCGACGGCAACACCTGGTAGACCAGGGTTTTCGACGATTGGCGCTCTTCCTCGGTCATCCCGCCGTCGCCGGTGGTCGAGCTCGTTCCCACCGCGGTGCAGGCCCGGCCGATCGCCTCCTTGGCGTTGGCGCCGAGCGCGCCGAAGCTCATGCCGGCGACGGTGATCGGGATCGCGAGCTCGATGGGTTTGGAAGCGAAGCGGTCTCCGAGCACGACATCGGTGTCGCAGCGCTCGCGGTAGCCTTCGAGCGGGTAGCGCGACATCGAGGCGCCGAGAAACAGGAGATCGTCGAAAGTCGGCAAATGCCGCTTGGTGCCGAAACCGCGGATCTCATAGACGCCCTGGTCGGCCGCGCGGTGGATCTCGGCCAGCACATGGTCGGGAAAGGTGGCGGACGGGCGCAGCGTGCGGCGGTCGACGCTCATCGATATGCGTCTGCGTTGTCGACACTGAAATGATAAAGCCGGCGCGCCGATCCGAAACGGCGGAAAGTAGACAAATCGGCGTCGACACCGGCCCGTTCCAGGAGCGCGGACAGGTTTCCGCGGTGCTCGGGCGTCATTTCCTTCTCGATGCAGTCGGCACCGAGACGTCCGGTATTGCCGCCGACATAGATCGTCGCTTCGTAGATCGAATCGCCGAGATCCTCGCCGGCGTCGCCGCACACCGCCAGAGTGCCGGACTGCGCCATGAACGCGCTCATATGGCCGACCGAGCCGCCGACCACGATATCGACGCCCTTCATCGAGATGCCGCAGCGCGGCCCCGCGTCGCCCTCGATCACCAGCAGGCCGCCATGGGCGGACGCCCCGGCGCATTGCGAGGCGTTGCCCCGGACCCGCACAATGCCCGACATCATGTTCTCGCCGACCCCAGTGCCGCAGTGGCCGTTGACCGTCAGTTCGGCGGCCTGGTTCATCCCGCCGCAATAGTATCCGACATGACCGTCGATCTCGATCGAAACGGGGACCGTGAGCCCCGCCGCGACCGCATGCGCTCCCTTCGGCTCGGCGATGCGCCATGCGGTCTCGTTGGTGTCGGCGCCGAGCGCGTGCAGCCGCGCGTTGAGCTCCCGCACGGAGCTCGTCGACAGGTCGACCGTGGTCATGAATCCCCCGCGTGCGACCACGTATAGACGATAGAGGGTTCGGGTTCCCAGATCGTCGCCCCGTCGACCCCGGGAAGGTCGGCGAGCGAGCGGAATTCGGACGCCATCGCGACCCAGTCGTCGGTCTCGGCGAGAACCGCGGGCTTGCAGGCGAAGGCATCGCGCAGCACCGCGAACCCGTCGGCCGTGCCGACCGCGAAGGTATAGAAACCGTCGAGATCCTGGAGTCCCGCTTCCATCGCCTCCTTGAGGGTCGCCCCCTCGTTCAGGCGGTGGGCGAAGTAGCGGGCCGCGACCTCGGTGTCGTTGTCGGACTCGAAGCGGAGCCCCCGGCGCTGGAGCCGCAGGCGAAGACGGTTGTGGTTGCTGAGCGAGCCGTTATGCACCAGACAGACATCGTCCGCCGCGATGAAGGGATGCGAGTGCTCCGTCGTCACCGCGCTCTCGGTCGCCATCCTCGTATGCCCGATGGCGTGCGTGCCGCTCATCTCGCCCACGCCGAACCGCGCGGTGATGTCGTCCGGCAGGCCCTTGTCCTTGAAGACCTCGATCAGCCGGCCGTAACCCATCACCCGGATGTCGGGCCGGTTCGCCGCGAGCCATTCGACCGTGCGCGCCGCGTTTCCCCCGATGCGCAGGACGGCGTGGTTCGACCGCATTTCGATCCGGGGCGTCTCGCTTAGCGCGGCGGCGAGCGCATCGCCCAGCGAATTCCAGTCGTGGTCCGGGTCCGGCGCGAACAGGGTGAGCTTGCAGTCGGACTCCGGCACGGGGTCGTGGAAGACGGCGAGGCCGGCGCTGTCGGGACCGCGGTCGGCCATGCCGGCGAGCATCGCCGCGAACCGGGCGCCGAGCCGGTCCCGCAGCGCGGGGTTCTTCAGAAACAATCCGACGATGCCGCACATCGGCGCCTCCCGGCCTCGGAACCGAGAACCTAGAGCATACCCGCGCCTGATTGAACGGCGACGGATTTGGTCTCTGGTCCTCTGCCCCTGCCTGTGCAGGGGCTGAATTTTCGGTCGTCATGGTCGGCGAAGGCCGACCATCCACGAGTTTTTACAAGCGTTTGGACAAAAAACAAAATCGTGGATGGTCGGCCTTCGCCGACCATGACGGAAGGCAGGCGGGGACAGGGTGACGGCCCCATTCACACCGGATACGCCCCAGCCCCCTGCCCGGCCTCAGCAGGCGCAGGAAACGCAGAGGGCGACGGCGGGGTCGATTTCGAGGCGGCGCGGCGGGATCGGTTCGCCGCATTCGAGACACTCGCCGTAGCTTTCGTCGTCGATCCGCTTGAAAGCGGCCTCGATGCGCAGCAGGCGCCCTCGACGCCTCGTTTCCGAGGCCTCGGCCATCGCGCGGACCTGTATCGCGTCGATCCGCGATAGCCGGCCCACCGCCTGCTGATCGAGTTCGACCGGGGCGCGGTCTTCCGCGGTCGCGGCGCTGGCGCGCAGAAGAGCCTCCCGCTCTTCGACAAGCAGTGTCCGCATCGCCTCGGTATCGACCCCTCCGCCGCCGGCCATCGTCCGGTCTCCGCCCCGGATTCGCGCGGGGCCTGCATCGACTCTAGCACGCCCGCGACGATTGCAAGCCGAACAATCTCAAGGGCTGGACCGGGGGAGACGAACCGGGCAAGGTCGCGCCGCGAAGGCACGGGGTCGAGTGGTGAAGTATCGGGTTCTCAAGGACGTCTTCGGCTTCGATTCCTTCCGGCCCGGCCAGGAGCCGGTGATCGACACCGTCCTCTCGGGAGGCGACGCGCTGGCGGTGATGCCGACCGGCGGCGGCAAGTCGCTCTGCTTCCAGGTTCCAGCCCTGGTCCGGGGAGGGCTGACCGTGGTGGTCTCGCCGCTGGTCGCCCTCATGCAGGACCAGGTGGCGGCGCTGCAACTCGCGGGCGTCGCGGCGGATGCGATCCACTCCCTCAATTCGCGCGAGCGGAACGTCGCCATCTGGCGGCGCGTCGCGGCGGGCGAGATACGGCTGCTCTACCTCGCCCCGGAACGGCTGATGACCGAACGGATGCTCGCGGCGCTCTCGCGGCTGCCGATCTCGCTGATCGCCGTCGACGAGGCGCACTGCGTTTCGCAATGGGGTCCCGCCTTCCGGCCCGAATACGGCGCGCTTTCCGCGCTTCGCGCGCGGTTCCCGGAGGCGCCGATCCTCGCGCTGACCGCGACGGCGGACGAGGTGACGCGGCAGGACATCGCGGCAAGGCTGCTGTCGCCCGACGCCGCACAGTTCGTTGCCGGCTTCGACCGGCCCAATATCCGCCTCGCGGTGGAGCCGCGAAAGTCGCCCAAGCGCCAGCTTCTTTCCTTCGCAAAAAAACGCGGCGGCCAGAGCGGCATCGTCTATTGCCTGTCGCGCCGCAAGGTCGAGGAGACAGCGGCGATGCTCGAAGGCGAAGGGATCCGCGCGCTCCCCTACCATGCCGGCATGACCGCGGAACAGCGCACCGCCCATCAGGAGATTTTCATCGCCGAACCGGGCGTGGTGATCGTCGCCACCATCGCGTTCGGCATGGGGATCGACAAGCCGGACGTCCGCTACGTCTTCCATACCGACATCCCGTCGGGGATCGAGGCCTACTATCAGGAGATCGGCCGCGCCGCGCGCGACGGGGCGCCCGGCGATGCCTGCATGCTCTACGGGCTCGACGACATCCGCATGCGCCGGATGTTCATCGACGGGGAGGAGAGCGCCGGCGACCACAAGCGGCGCGCGCACAAGCGGCTCGACGCTCTGGTCGGCTATTGCGAGACCCCCGGCTGCCGGCGGGTGACGCTGCTGGCCTATTTCGGCGAACGCATAGGACCCTGCGGAAACTGCGATTCCTGCCTCGACCCGGTCGAGCTGGTGGAAGCGACCGAAGACGCCAGGCTCGCACTCTCCGCCGTGATGCAGACCGGCCAGCGTTTCGGCGCCGCCCACATCATCGACGTGCTCGCGGGCACGCCGACGGAGAAGGTTCTCAAGTTCAACCACGATCGCCACGAAGCCTTCGGCGGCGGCGCCCACCACGCCAAGACGGTCTGGCGCAGCATCGTCCGCCAGCTCACCGCCGCGGGGCACCTGCATCTCGACATCGCGGGCTATGGCGGGCTGCAAACCACCGAGGACGGCCGGGCGCTGCTCCGGGGCGATGGCAGGTTCCAGCGCCGCGCGGAGACGGCGAAGCGGAGGCGGGCGTCGGAGGAGTCGAAGCCCGGGCCGGACGGAACGCCCCTGACCGATGCCGACACGGCCCTCCTCACGCGTCTCAAGCAGCTTCGCCTGCGGCTCGCGAAGGAGCGCGGCCTCCCGGCCTACACGATCTTCCCGGACCGTTCGCTGACGGAGATGGCCCGGGAACGGCCGCCCGACCGTGACGCATTCGCCGGGATCCACGGCGTAGGCGAAGCGAAGCTCCGGGAGTTCGCCGATATCTTCCTCGCCGAGATCGGCGCCGGCGCATGACCGCGCGGGAGAGGCTCTTCTTCGCCCTCCTTCTGGGCCTCGTCGTCGGGCTCGATCCGCTGTCGATAGACATCGCCCTGCCCGCGGCGCCGGAAATGGCGTCGGACCTCGGCACCGATCTCGCCTCCATCCAGCTCAGCCTCAGCCTGTTCGTCTTCGGCATGGCGGCCGGCCAGCTGATTTACGGACCCCTGTCGGACCGCTTCGGCCGCCGACCGGTCCTCCTGTTCGCGCTGTGCCTCTATGTCTGCGCCTCGGCCGGGCTCGCGATTTCGCCCGGCATCGAAATGCTGGTGGTCGCGCGGCTGGTGCAGGGCCTCGCGGCGGCGGCGACCCAGGTGGTTTCGCGCGCCATCGTCCGCGACCGCCTGGACCGCGAAGCCGCCTCGCGCGTGCTCTCGCATGTCTTCCTGGTGTTGGGGATCATGCCGATCGTGACGCCGGTGATCGGCGCGTGGTTGACGGAGACGGTCGGCTGGCGGTCGGTCTTCATGGTGATGGTCGCCTACTCCGCCGCCGCGCTGCTGATCCACGCGCGCTGGCTTCCGGAGACCAACGAGACGCCCGACCGGGATGCGCTCGCACCCGCGAGACTGTTCGCCGCGTTCTCCCATGTCGCCCGGAGCGGCCTTTTCTGGGCCTATGTCGGCTGTGGGGCGGCGGCGTTCTTCGCCCTGTTCGCGTTTCTCGCCGGCTCGCCCACCGCCTTCATCGTCCATCTCGGCGAGACGCCCAGGGCATTCGGCTGGTTCTTCGCGCTCGTGATGGTCGGGAACCTGATCGGCTATCCGGTCGGCAGCCGCCTCGTCGTCCGGCTCGGCATCGACCGCCTGCTGATGTGCGGGACGCTCGGGGGGCTCGCATCCGGCCTGGTCCTCGCCGGCCTCGCCTTCGGCGGCGTAGCGAATCCGTGGGCCATCGTCGTGCCGGTCTTCGCCTACATGTTCTCCTTCGCGCTGATCCTGCCGCCGGCGACGGCGGGGGCATTGTCGCCGTTTCCCCGGATTGCCGGCGCGGCTTCGTCGCTTCTCGGCTTCACCCAGCTCGGATGCGGCGCGCTCGCGGGCGCCATCGTGGGCGGTCTCGATGACGGCACGCAGATGCCGCTCGCGATCGGGATGGCGGCGGCGTCCTTGGCCGGGCTTGCGGCCCTGATCCGCGTTCGGGCGCTCGTCGCGGGCGACCGTCGCTAGCGCCCGGGATGGAGCGACACGCAGATCGGCTCGGCGTCGGGATTTCGCTCGCGCCCCAGCGTCTGGAGGGCCTCCTCGGCGTCGTCGAGCGCGAATTCGTGGGTGTGAAGCCGCTCCAGCCGGTACCTGTTTTCTTCCAGCATCCGGAACGCCTCGATATAGGCGTCGCGGGCCTGGGAATAGACGCCCTTGAGGACAAGCTCCTTGTAGATCACCGCTTCGACATCGAGCGCGACGGTCTGATCCTTTGCCTTGATGCCGCTCAGGACGACCGTCCCGCCTATCCGGGTTGCGGCGACGGCATCCTCCACCGCCGACGCCGCGCCGGGCACCACGTCGAGCGCGACATCGACGCCCTTGCCGCCGGTGATCGCCATGACGCGCTCGACCACGTTTTCCCGGTCGGCCTCGATAGTGCGGTCGGCGCCGAGCGCCTCGGCGAGGCGGAGCTTGTAGGCGCTCCGCGAGGTGCCGGTGACGATAATCGTGCTCGCACCCGCCTCGCGCGCGGCGACCACCGCGCCCAGCCCGCGCTGGCCGTGACCCAGGATCAGCACTGTGTCGCCCATCGCGGTCGCCGGCACATGCACCGCCCATCGGATGCCCGCCGCGATGGGCTGGTAGAGCAGCGCCAGAGCGAGCGGCATGGAGTCCGGCACCTTGTGCAGCATGGTGCGCTCGTGCAGGTGGATGTATTCGCTGTATCCGCCCCACAGCCCGTGGCCGACGTCGCGCGGGGTGTAGCCGTAGCAGGGCGGAGCGCCGGGCGGCATCAGCGACCGGCAGTTGTGGTAGGCGCCGCCGAGGCAGAGTTCGCAACGCCCGCAGGACAGATGGGGCTCGAGCGCGACCCGGTCGCCGACCGCGACGCCCCATGAGCGCGCCGCCTCCCGGCCGATTTCGGCGATGCGCCCGACCGGCTCGTGCCCCGGAATGACGGGATAGCGCATGATGCCCTTGGCGGCGAAGTTGCCCCGGTACTGGTCGACGTCGGAGCCGCAGAGACCGCACGCTTCGACCCTGAGCAGCGCCTCCTTCGGCCCGACCGGCGGCACCTCGTGCTCGTCGGGCTCGATCCGCCGGTCCGCGACCTGGACCATGACCCTGGATTTCATGCGGCGTCCGCCGGCCGCACGCGCTTGGCGATCTCCGCTCCGCGGTCCCGTTCGACCCGTGCGATGTCGTATTGGCTCTGGAGACCGATCCAGAACGAGGCGCCGTTGCCGAAATAGAGACCGAGGCGCACCGCCGTGTCGGCGGTGATCGAGCGGCGACCGTTCAGAATGTCGGTCACGCGGCCCGACGGAACGCCGATATCGAGCGCCAGCCGATTGGCGCTCAAGCCCCTCGCCTTGAGTTCGCGCTTCAGCAGCCGTCCGGGATGCGAAATCGGGAGCATGGCCTTCATCCCCTGTGGTAGTCGACGATCGCCTGGAACTCGAAACAGATCCGCCAAGGTCCATTCACCGTCCCCGGCCCGTCGGCAACAAGCCTATCGGCTGGCCTGAAGGGCAACAAGAAAGCACAATCGGGCGATGGAACCGGTATCCCTGCCACGCCTGAGCCTGGCCGAACGCGACCGCCGCTACGCCGCGGTGCGCGCCGCTATGGCGGAGAACGGCCTCGACTGCATCCTGGCGCCGGAGAACACCGGCGAGTGGGACGCCTGCCAGCCCGACGTCCGGTACCTGACGACGATCGGCGGCGGCGGCACGGCGGCCGCGGCGATCTTTCCGGCGAGGGGCGATCCCATCGCAATCGTCCGCGAGCCGCGGCGGGTGGAATTCTGGCAGGCCGCGCAGGGCTGGGTCTCCGATATCCGCCCGACCCGCGAGGGCCGCTGGGGCGAAGCCATGGCGGCCGCGCTCGCCGACCATTGCGACAGCCGCGCCAGGGTGGGCATCGCGGGGCTCGAAGGCGTGCTGCGGTTTCCGGACGGCACGATGTCGTCGGGCGAGCTTCGCGCGCTCAAGGCGGCATTTCCGGAAGCCGAATTCGTCGACGCGACCGCGCTCATGCACGACATCAGGCAGGTGAAGAGCGCGGAGGAGATCGCCCTGATCGAGCGCGCGCAGGTCTGCGCCGACGCGATCGGCGAAGCGGTGTTCGAACACGCCCGGCCGGGGGTCGCCGAGCACGAGCTTTATGCGGAGATGACGGCGGCCCACATCCGGAACGGCGGCGAAATGCCGGCGATGCTGTTGATCGGCATCGGCAAGGCGCCCAATCAGACATTCCTGATGCCGACATTCCGCGCGCTGGAGCGAGGCGACATTCTGATCTGCGAGTCCGAGATCAAATATGCCGGCTATATGGCGCAAAGCGTCGAGTCGGTGTCGCTCGGCCCGCCCGGGGCCGACTACGAATGTCTATTCGATGCCTCGCTCTCCTGCTTCGAGATGCTGATCGAAGCGATCCGGCCCGGCGTGCCATATGCCGAGCTCATTCGCCTCTGGGGCGAGCACATGGAGAAGCAGGGCCTAAGGGCCGCGCCGACCATGGGGCACGGGGTGGGGCTCGGCCAGGACGGCCCGACCACGCGGCCGGGCGGCGACGCCCAGGGCCGCATCGTCGAGGCCGGGCATTGCTTCATCCTCAAGCCCTGGGCGACGTCGGCCGACGGCGAGCGCGCGATCCGTACCGGCAACACCATCGCGGTCGGGGAGGACGGCGCGCGCCGGCTCGGCCGCCTGGCAATGGAATTCCGCGCGCTCGGCTGAGGCGCGGTTCCACCCGTCATTTCGACCGAGCGAAGCGAGCGCAGAAATCTCGTGCCGACGGGCGAAAGATATCTCCGCTCCGCCTCCCTCCGGTCGGCTCCGGTCGATATGACGAAAGTGGGCCGTCAGATGTTGAAGATATCTATCGGCCCGACGATCCGGTCGTCGAGTACGTGGACCGTCTTGCGCGCGATCATGAGTCCAGCCTCCATCCGGCGCAGGGTATAGGCGTAGCGCCCTGCCCGGAGTATCGGCGGGTCTGTCCTGCGGAAGCTGTTGACCAGCCATGTGGCGGAAACCTCGATTTCCGCGCCCCCGGCATCGACCGCCCTGACGTTGCTGACGACATGGGCGGTATGCGGCAGCGGTGCGCTGGCGAAAGAGTCCCGTCCTTCGATCCTGAAAATGCGCGCTTCCAGCCCGGCGCGATCGAGGTAGATCAGGCTGACATCGTTGTCGGGATCTTCGCTGAAACCCTCCTCGCCCGCGATCGCCGGCGCCCAGAACACCGCGTCGGCCGCGTAGAGGCCGAGCCAGGCGTCCCATTCCCGATGGTCCAGATGGTAGGCCTCGCGGTAGAGGAGGTCGGCGGATTCGGCCGTCAGCGCCGCGTCGAAACCGCTCACGACCCGTCCATCCGGCGCCGCCATTCGCGCCAGAAGGCATAGAACGGCGTCTCGCTCTCGCGTCCCGGGTTGCTGTAGAGCGGCACCGTGCCGAGCTCGCGGGCGGCGGCGTCCGCGCCTTCGACCATCGTCGCGTAACCCAGCGCAAGGTCGTTCCACGCGTCCCCGCCCGCCGCCCGCGAGCCGGAATGGGCGACCTCCATGGCGCGCACGTCGTCCGGCACCGCGATACTCGAAGGCAGGAAAAAATCCTCGTATTTGCGGATTCGCGCGCGCCGCGCCTCGGCACTTTCCCCGACCGGCGCGAGGCACCAGGTGTCGATCTCGGTGAGGTCGACCGCGATCGGCCGCCACAGCCGGATACAGGTCGAGGCAACGTCGTTCAGGAAGAAATTGGGGAAGATCGTCACCGTGCGGCCGCGGTCGATCATCCAGCGCGCCTTGCCCGCGCCGAACCGGGCGGCGATCGCTTCGCGCGCCTCGTTCAGCGGAGCGGATCGGGGCGAACCCCGGTCGGACCAGTTGATCATGTGCCCGTTGCCGACGTCATAGCCGCCCGACTGGATGTTTTCGAGGTCGAGGATGCGGCTCGCCTCGGTCTTCGCCCGGGCATCGTCGGTTTCGCCGGAGAGCGCCTCGCGCTGGCGAACCGTGTGGGCGAAGTTCCGGTGCACCGTGGCGACGTGGTAGCCGTCGGTGGAATTCTCCGTCTGCAGCTTCCAGTTGGCCCGCATGACGTAGGTGCTCTCGCCCTTCAGCACCTCCATGCCCCGCTCCGACTGGTCGGCCATCAGGTCGATGAACGTCCGGGCGCCGCCGAGGAAGGTCTCCAGGTCCTCGGCATCCGGATCGAGACAGGCGAACACGAAGCCGCGATAGGCCGCGACCCGGGGGACCGGCTTGAGATCGGTGCCGAGCCGGTCCAGCGCTTCCCGGCTGTAGCCCGCGTCACGGCCGCGCACCCGGATGCACTTGCCGTCGGCGTTGAACGCCCAGCCGTGATAGCGGCAGGTGATGGTGGGCTGAACGCCCGAGCGCCCGCGCGTCAGCATCGAGCCGCGATGCGGGCACGAATCGTGGAAGCAGCGGATTTCGCCGTCGAGCCCCCGGATCGCGAACACCGGGTAGCGACCGATGGTGCCCCGGACGTACTGGCCGCGCTCCCGGAGCTGGCTGTCGTGGCAGATATAGCTCCAGCAACGCTGGAAGATCCGCTCCATCTCGCGCTCGAACAGGTCCGCCTCGACGAAGGCGGCGCGCCTCACCCGGAATATGCCGTCTCCGGGGCGGTCGTCGACGAAGTCCTGCGCGGAAGTCCCGGTCATCGCGGGCGGGATGGTCGGGGCCACCGTTGGCGCTGTCAACTGGACGGCGCGGATGCCGTGACTAAGATGCGCCCCTGCTGCTCAGAAGGGAAAGGACAACCGGGTGGTTTCAAGCGGTGAGGCCGCCGGCGCCCGAAAGCCGGTCGCGTTCGGCGACATGCGCGGCTGGATCGAGGCGCTGCGATCGGCGGGAGAGTTGCGCGAGATCGACGCGGAGGTCGACTGGGACGTCGAGCTCGGAACGATCTATCGCATGGCGCAGGGAAAGGGCGACCGCCCCGCGTTCCTGTTCCGCAACATCAAGGACTACAACGGCGCGGATGCGCGCTGCCGCGAGATATTCGTGGGCGGCCAGGGCGCCTATTCCCGACTCGCCATGATGTTCGGCCTGCCGCGGGACACGCCGGTCCGGGACCTGGTCTGGATCTGCCGCACCATCTTCAACGAGCGGATCCCGCCGGTGACGGTGGAAACCGGCCCGGTAAAGGAGAATATCCTTACCGGCGACGACATCGATTTGTTGTCGTTCCCGGTGCCCAAGTGGAACCGGCTCGACGGCGGCCGCTACGTGCTGACCTATGCCGGCTGCGTGACCAGGGATCCCGATACCGAACTGCATAATGTCGGCATCTATCGCGGCATGGTGGGCGGCAGGGACACGATCCCGGTCCTGATGTGGCGCGCCCAGCACTGGGGCGGCCATTTCACCAAATACGAAGCGCGGGGCGAGAAGATGCCGGTCGCCTTCGTGCTCGGCTGGGAACCCTCGCTCGGCTTCACCGCGGGCGCGCCGGTGCCGCGCCAGATTTCCGAATACGACGTGATGGGCGCGATCCGGGGCGAACCGGTGGAGCTGGTGCCCTGCGAGACGGTGCCGCTCATGGTGCCGGCGTCCGCGGAGGTCGTCATCGAGGGCTGGATCGACCCCGACCCCGCGACCTTCATGGAAGAAGGCCCGTATGCCGAGTTCACGGGCTATTACGCTACCGAGCGGACGCCGAAACACACCGCGAAGGTGACTTGCATCACCCACCGCGACGACCCGATCTTCCGCGGCACCGTGGAGGGGGCGCTCTCCTACAGCTATGCCGAGAACGCCATCATGAGCTCGGTCCAGCGTTCGGCGACGGCGTGGAACGCGCTGGAACGGGCGGGCGTGCCAGGCGTCACCGACGTGTTCGGGATGCCGATCCATGCCGGGGTCAACATGGCGGTGCAGATCCGCCAGACCTATCGCGGCCAGGCCAAGCAGGTGGCGGCCGCGCTCTGGGGCGATTCCTCGTCGCATGTCCGCTACAAGCACGTCATCGTCGTCGACGAGGACATCGACGTCCACGACTACGCGGCGGTCGACTGGGCGCTCGCCTGGCGGGTCAATGCCGGCGAGGGCGACATCGTCATCTTTCCCGGCACATGGGGCGCCGGCCTCGATCCCTCGGTCCGCCGGCGCGATGCCGACGTGCACCTGTTCGGCACCGGCAAGTGGCACCGGGTGCTGATCGACGCGACGATCAACCTCGACTACCCGCCCGAGCGCGACGGCCGCCGCTACCCGCCGACGGTCGAGCCGATGGAAGAAGACAAGCAGGCCGCGCTCGCCCGCTGGTCGGCGCTCGGCCTCGACGATCTGAAATAGACCGACCCAACATTCCAAGGGAGTACCGCGCGATGGACCAACCCGAAGGTCTTTCCAACCGCTTGCAGCCGCGCCAGTTCGGCGACCTCCGCGGCTGGATCGAGGCGCTCGACATCGCGGGCGAGCTCCAGCGCGTGGGAGCCAAAGTGGACTGGGATTGCGAGCTCGGAACCGTCGCGCGCAAGACCTTCGGCACCGGGCACGGACCGGCGCTGCTGTTCGACAACATCGACGGCTACGGCGCCGACGACGATGTCTGGTCGCGCGCGGTCTTCACCGGCGGGCTCTCCAACTATTCCAGGGTCGGGATGATGCTCGGCCTGCCGCGGGACGCGCCGGTCCGCGACCTGGTGCTGGCGACCCGGCACTACCTCCAGCAGCGCGTGCCGCCGACCGAGGTCAAGACCGGCAAGGTCAAGGAAAATGTCGTCACCGGTGACGACATCGACATCTACAAGGTACCGGTGCCGCGCTGGCACAGGGAGGACGGCGGTCGCTACATCAACACCTACTCGGCGACCGTGACGATGGATCCCGACACCGGTGTCCACAATATCGGCATCTATCGCGGCATGCTGGGCCAGAAGGACACGCTGCCGGTGCTGCTCTGGCGGGCGCAGAACTGGGGCGTTCATTTCCAGAAATGGGCCGATAAGGGGAAGAAGATGCCGGTCGCCCATGTCTATGGCTGGGAACCGGCCATGCCGTACTGCGCCTCGGCGCCGGTGCCGACCGGCGTCTCGGAATACGACGTGATGGGCGCGATCCGCGGCGAGCCGGTGCCGGTGGTCAAGTGCGAGACCTCGGACCTCATGGTGCCGGCGGATGCGGAGATGGTGATCGAGGGCTTCATCGACCCGGACCCGGCCACGTTCGAGCAGGAAGGGCCGTTCGGCGAATACACCGGCTATTTCGGCGGCGACCAGGGACCGAAGCACGTCACCAAGGTGACCTGCGTCACCTACCGCGACGGCTCGATCCACCGCGGCACGCTCGAAGGCACGCTGCCCAAGATGCTGAACGAGAACTCGATCACCAGCTCGATCCAGCGCGCCGGCGTCGCCTGGAACGTGCTGGAGCGCGCAGGCGTTCCGGGCATCACCGATGTGCATTGCTCGCCGGCCAATAACGGCACCACGCTGATGATCCAGATGCGCCAGACCTATCGCGGCCAGGCCAAGCAGGCGGCGGCCGCGATCTGGGGCTCCAACGCGTCCCATCTCCGCTACAAGAACATCTGGGTGGTGGACGAGGACATCGATATCCACGACTACGGCGCGCTCGACTGGGCCTTCGCCTACCGGGTCAACGCGGACGAGGACGACATCGTGTTTTTCCCGGGCTCCTGGGGCTCGCTGCTCGATCCCTCGACCCGCCTCAAGGACCGCGACCCGATGCTCTACGGCACCGGCAAGTGGTGCCGGGTGCTGATCGACGCCACGGTCAATCTCGATTTCGAGCCCGAGGAAGCCTATGGCGGCGAGCGCTACCCCCCGATGGTGACGCCCCACGACGAGGACATGGACCTCGTCAACAGCCGCTGGGAAGAATACGGCTTCGATCCGGAGAGGTGAGGTTCGGTCGCGTCCGGATGGCCGCTACTGTTGTGCCCCGGCGACGACATCGGATGACGTCTTTCCGATGGCATTGACTGTACCAAATATAGTACATATTTCCAGTGGCAGCGACTGAGAAAGTCGTCGTCGCCCGGTTCTACCGGTTGGCCAGCGGCCGGGAGCCGGTACGCGAGTGGCTCATGGGGCTGACCCGGGAGGACCGCAGGCTGATCGGCCGGGATATCATGAAGGTAGAATTCGGCTGGCCGTGCGGCCCGCCGCTGTGCGCGCCGATCACGAACCATCCGGGGCTTTGGGAAGTGCGCAGCGATCTGTCCGACAGGCGAATCGCCAGGGTGTTCTTCACGGTGTCGGGGCGGACCATGGTGCTTCTGCACGGCTTCATCAAGAAAACCCGCGCGACGCCCCGGAAAGAGCTCCTGTTGGTACAACGTCGAATGAAGGAACACGGTCGTCATGTCTGAGAAGAACCCGCGTGTTGGATCGGCGCTCGAAGACCTGATGCGGGAAGACGGCGAATACGAGGACGCGAAGAATTACGCGATCAAGTCCGTTCTTGCCTACAAACTGGCACAAGCGATGGAAGCGCAGAATCTATCCAAAGCACGCATGGCCGCGCGCATGGAAACCAGCCGCTCGCAGCTTGACCGTCTGCTCGACCCGCAGAACGAAGGCGTAACCCTGCACACGCTGAAACGCGCCGCGGCGGCGGTCGGGATGCGCCTTGAGCTCGAACTTCGCCAATCCTGACCCGGATGCGTTCATCGCCAAACATCCGGCGTCGGAGTTGAAGGAAACGTCGGCGCCGGGTGCGCGAATACCAAGACCTAACGCCGCTCACGGAAGAAGCTCTGCAATAGCGCCGCCGCGCGGACCTCCCCAATACCGCCGTAGATTTCGGGGCGGTGGTGGCAGGAGGGCCGGTCGAAGATCCGCGCGCCGTGCTCCACCCCGCCGCCCTTCTCGTCCGCCGCGCCGAAATAGAGCCGGCGGATGCGCGCGAACGAGATCGCCTGGGCGCACATCGGGCACGGCTCCAGCGTGACGTAGAGATCGCAGCCGGTGAGCCGCGGCCGGCGGAGGCGCCGGGCGGCGGCGCGGATCGCGATCGTCTCGGCATGGGCGGTGGGATCCGCGTCGCGCTCGGTGCGGTTCGCGGCTTCGGCAAGCACCTCGCCCGACCCGGACTCGACGATCACCGCGCCGACCGGCACCTCGCCCGCCTCGCCGGCCGCCTCGGCCAGCGCGAGCGCGCGGTCCATCCAGCTTGCTTCGAAACCGGTCATCGCCGAACCATCCGGCGCGGCCCGCAGCCGGTCAAGCCGGCGATTCGGACACGGCGGAGGCACGAAACCCGCGATCGGTCTAGAGTGCGCTCCATGAAGCGACCCGTGATCGGCCTCACCCTCGATTCGGAACCCGCCGGCGGCTATTCCAACCTGCCGTGGTACGCGATCCGGGAGAACTATTGCGGCGCGGTGATCCGGGCGGGCGGGCTGCCTCTCCTGCTGCCGCACGAGCCCGAACACGCGGCGGCCTATCTCGATCGCGTCGACGGGCTGATCGTTACCGGCGGGGCATTCGACGTCGACCCGGCGATGTTCGGCGCGAAAACCCGGCATGAAACGGTGACCACCAAGGACCGGCGCACCGAATTCGAGAAATCGGCGGCCGAGGGGGCGCTCGACCGCGACATGCCGGTGCTGGGCATCTGCGGCGGCCAGCAGCTTCTCAACGTGGTCCTCGGCGGCACCCTGATCCAGCACATCCCGGACGAGGTCGACGGCGCGCTCGCGCACGAGCAGCCGAACCCGCGCACCGAACCCGGCCATACGGTCTCCGTCGCGACCGGCAGCCTGCTCCACGGGATCGTGGGCGCGACCGAAATGGCGGTCAACAGCGCCCACCATCAGGCGGCGCGCGATGTCGGCGAGGGCGTGCTGGTCGACGCGGTCGCTCCGGACGGGGTGATCGAGGGAATCGAGAGCACGCGGCACCGGTTCTGCCTTGGCGTACAATGGCACCCCGAATACGAGATCGACCGAGGGGATGCCAGGATCTTCAAAGCCTTCATCGAGGCCTGCCTCCAGAGCGCGTCCCCGCCGGGCTGAAGCCGGTCGCGCGGACATCGCGGCGGAGGGCGAGCGGATCGCCAAGTACCTGGCGCGCGCCGGGCTTTGCTCGCGCCGCGAAGCCGAGCGCTGGATAGCCGCGGGCCGGGTGTCGGTCGACGGCGCGGTGCTCACGACCCCAGCCACCCTTGTCGGCGAAGGAAATGCGGTTGAGGTGGACGGCAAACCGGTCGGGCCGGCCGACCGTCGGCGCCTCTGGCGTTATCACAAGCCGCGCGGGCTGATCTGCACCAACGCCGATCCGGAGGGACGGCCAACGGTGTTCGACGCCTTGCCGGACGACCTGCCGCGCGTGGTCTCGATCGGGAGGCTCGACATCAACTCCGAGGGCCTTCTGCTGCTCACCAATGACGGTGGGCTGGCGGGCACGCTGGAACGCGGCGACTGGACCCGGCGCTATCGTGTGCGTGCATTCGGTATCGTCGACGAAGACCGGCTTTCGGCGCTCGCCAACGGCGCGGTGGTGGACGGCATCGCCTACGGTCCGATCTCCGCACGACTCGACAGCAAGGAGGGCCGCAACGCGTGGCTCACCGTCAGCCTGACCGAGGGCCGCAACCGCGAGATCAAGCGCGTGTTCGAGAGCCTCGGGCTCGCGGTCAACCGCCTCATACGGACGGGATACGGGCCGTTCCTGCTCGGCGGGCTGGCCCGCGGCTCGGTGGCCGAGGTGAAGGAGAAGGTGCTCAAGGAACAGCTCGGCCGTGCGGATCGTCGGCGGTAGATACCGCGGACGGCGCCTCGCCTCGCCCAAGGGAAGGGAAATCCGCCCGTCGAGCGACCGGTTGCGCGAGGCGTTGTTCAACATCCTGGCCCACGGCGATTTCCCGGTCATCGAGGGCGCCCGGGTTCTCGATGCGTTCGCCGGCACCGGCGCGTTCGGTCTGGAGGCGCTGTCTCGCGGCGCGGCCCGGGCGACCTTTATCGACCGCGACCTGGACTGGGTCCGACGCAACGCGGAGGCGCTTGGCGAAGATAGTACGGTGTCGATCGAGGCAGACATGCGTTGTCCGCCGCGGTCCGAAGAGCCGGTAGAGATCGCCTTTCTGGACCCGCCCTACGGTCTCGGGCTCGCCGAACCGGCGCTCGACGCGCTCCGGGCCGCGGGATGGATCGGCCCGGCGACATGCACGATTGTCGAGATCGGACGCGGTGAAACGCTGGACGCGCCGGGCTTCTCGGCGGTCGGGCGTCGCAGCTACGGCGCCGCTCAGCTCCTTTTTCTCAAGGCGCGACCGGGCCCGTAGGACCCGTCACCGAAGGCGCGGCGGCACGCGAACCCTTTCGGGCACGGGCGCCCCCAGACGCTGGGCTTCCGCGCGGGCCAGGACCTCGATGCCGAGCGCGAGGTCCGACATGCCCATGCCGACCGCCTTGAACAAAGTGAGGTCGCAGCCGGCGGGGCGGCGCATGTCCTCCGCGATGAGACGGGAGATGGGATGCACATTCGCCCAGCCGGCATCGTCGTCGCCGAAGCGCTCGCGGAACTCGGCGGAAAGCGCGCGCACGCCGTCCACCGTGTCGACGGCGATGACGCCGCAGCGCGGAAACACGTCCTGGGCAAACTCGATCCTGACCGGCACGATGGCTCCCATCGCGTTGAGATGGGCGCCGGGCGCGATCATCGCGGCGGAGAGAAACGGTTCGGTCGCGTTGGTGATCGCGGTGACGATGGGCGCATCCGCGACCGCCTCTTCGACGCTCGCGGCCGGTTCGGCCCGGATCCCGAGCTCATCCTCGATCCGCGCGGCCAGCGCGGCGCGCGCGTCCGGACGGCGGCTGTAGACCCGGATCTCCTCGATATCTCGCACCGCCGCGCAGGCCGCCGCGTTGGGAAGAGCCTGCTTGCCGGTCCCGATCAGGGCGAGACAGCGCGCATCCCGGGGCGCGAGCCGGCCGGTCCCGACTCCGGTCATCGCGGCGGTCCGCATCTGGCCGAGCGCGGTCGCTTCGACGACGGCGCGCAGACGCCCGTCCTCCAGAGAGAAGAGAATCAGCACCGTCTGCGACTTGCCGCCCACGTTCACCCAGGTCTTGGTGCCGCAGATCCCGGCGCCGGCGATCGAAGCACCGATGGCGTGCATCGCGTCGTTGTCCGCGACCATCAGATGGGTCTTGGGCAGGTTCGCGGCGGCGCCGTCGGCCTCCATCGCGAGAATACGCTCAAGCGCGCCTATCGCGTCCGGCAGCGAGATCGTCGCGGTGACGTCGGCTTCGGTGATCCAGATCGGCGCTCCGCCCATGCCCTGTCCCCCGTCTCGGCCCCTGCGGCCCGGAAGGAGACTTTAGCCCAACGCGCCGCGGCAAGTCGGACGCTCCGTCGCGTCAAGATTGCACACCGGTGGGTGGCGCTTCATAGTTCTCGTGGCGCCGGGCGGGACAGCCCGCGCGCGGGACCAAAAGAACCGAAATTGGGGGAAACCGTGAAACACATTTGCAAGACGGCGGCACTGGCCGCGGCCGTGTCGCTCGCAGCGGGCGCCAGCGTAATCGGCGTGTCCTCGGATGCGGCGGCTGCGTGGAAGCCGAAGAAACCCGTCGAGTTCGTCATCATGGCCGGCAAGGGTGGCGGGGCCGACCGGCTCGCCCGCTTCATCCAGGGCATCATCAAGAAGAACAAGCTTGCCGCGTTGCCTTTGGTGCCGATCAACAAGGGCGGCGGATCGGGGGCGGAAGCGCTCCGCTACCTCAAGGACAAGCAGGGCGATCCGCATGTGATCATGGCGACGCTCAACAGCTATTACACGACCCCGCTGCGCAATCCGGGGCTCGGCGTCGACATCTCCAAGTACACTCCGATCGCGCGGCTTGCCGAGGACACCTTCCAGCTCTGGGTCCACTCCGACGCCAAGATCATGTCGGTCAAGGACTACGTCGCCGCCGTGAAGAAGGCCGGCCCCAAGAACTGGAAGATGGGCGGCACCGGCAAGGGCCAGGAGGATTCGCTGGTCACCGCGATGCTGGAGAAGGCCTACGGCATCAAGGTCACCTACGTCCCGTTCAAGGGCGGAGGAACGGTCGCCAAGCAACTTATCGGCAAGCACATCGATTCGACGGTCAACAACCCGTCCGAGCAGATCGGCTTCTGGAAGGCCGGGAAATCGCGGCCGCTCGCCACCTTCACGCCGAAGCGGCTCAAGGCCTTCCCCGACGTTCCGACCTTCGGCGAGATCGGCCAGAACCTGTCCTACTTCATGCAGCGGAGCGTGGTCGCGCCAGGCGGCATTCCGGCCGACGCGCAGGCCTACTACGTCGACCTGTTCGACAAGGTGTACAAGTCCAAGGACTGGCAGGACTACCTGTCGAGCAAGGGGCTCCTGCCGGGCTGGCTGACCGGCAAGGCGCTCCAGGACTACTTCGTCGCGGAGCGTGAGGCGCACCGCAAGCTGCTGATGGCGATGGGCGAAATCAAGTAGCGGATACTTCTCGACCCGGCCCGGCGCCCGTCGCCGGGCCGGACCCGCCCCGCCAACCCCGGGAGAGGAGCCGCCTCCGATGCGCCGCGCGGAGCTCGTCATGGCCTTGTTCATGGCGGCGTTCTCGCTCTACATCATGTGGAAATCGACCGAGCTGCCGGTCGGCTGGATCGAGGGCGAGGGGCCCGGCGGCGGCGCCTTCCCGTTCTGGCTGGCCGCCGGGATGCTGGTGTGCTGCGGCTGGATCGTGCTGCGCTGGGCGCGGCGCCAGAGCCCGCCGTCGCGCTCCGAAGAACCCTACATGGACCGCACGGCGCTCAGGGTCTTCGCCATAGGGGCGGGCTCGCTCCTGGCGATGATCGGGCTGATCCACGTTGTCGGCGTCTACGTGGTGATCCCGATCTATCTGATCTTCTACATGCGGGGCATCGGCCACCACGCCTGGTCGGTCACCGCTCCGCTCGCGGTCGCCATGCCGGTGGCGACCTTCCTGTTCTTCGAGATCGCGCTCAAGATCACCCTGCCCAAGGGGTATACGGAGCCCGCCTTCTATCCGCTCTACGAGATGCTCCTCTGATGGAGATCCTGGGGCTTCTCCTCGAAGGCTTCGCGGTCGCGCTCGAGCCGATCAACCTCGCGCTCATCGTCGCGGGCTGCATCGCCGGCCTGTTCATCGGCGCGATGCCGGGGCTGGGGTCGGTCAACGGGGTCGCGATCCTGCTGCCGATGACCTTCCTGGTGCCGCCCACCTCGGCGATCATCTTTCTCGGCTCGCTCTACTACGGCGCCATGTACGGCGGCGCGATCAGCTCGATCATGCTGGGCATCCCGGGCGCCTCGACGGCGGTGGCGACGACCTTCGACGGCCGCCCGATGGCGCTCCAGGGCAAGGCGGACAAGGCGCTGGTCGCCGCCGCGACCGCGTCCTTCGTCGGCGGCACCATCTCGGTCGTCCTGTTCACCCTGTTCGCGCCGCCTTTGGCCGATTTCGCGCTCGCCTTCGGACCGCCGGAGGAATTCGCCCTGTTGATGCTCGCCTTCGCCACCTTCATCGGGCTCGGCGGCGACGATATCCCCAAGACGCTCTTCTCGATCTTCATCGGGCTGATGTTCTCAGCCGTCGGGCTCGATATCGTCAGCGGCAACCCCCGGCTGATCTTCCTCGACCTGCCGGGCTTTTACCACGGCATCAACTTCCTCGTTCTGGCGATCGGCATTTACGGCATCGGCGAGATCCTGTGGACCGTCGAGACCACGCGCGGCGAGATGGTGGTGAGCCGCGCCGCGGTGACCATACGGGGCGTCGCCCGCGCGCTCGCCGATCTGAGGCACAACATCCGCTCGATGCTGATGGGCTCCTTCCTCGGCTATTTCGTCGGCATCCTGCCGGCCGCAGGCGCCACGCCGGGCTCGCTGATGGCCTATGGCGTCGCCCGCACGATGTCGAAGAACCCGGAGACCTACGGCAAGGGCAATGTCGACGGAGTCGTCGCGCCCGAATCCGCCAACAACGCGGCCAGCACGGGATCGATGCTGCCGATGCTGACCCTCGGCATTCCGGGCTCGCCGACAACGGCGATCCTCCTCGGCGGCATGGTGATCTGGGGACTGGAGCCCGGCCCCATGCTGTTCATCGAGCACAAGGAGTTCGTATGGGGGCTGATCGCGAGCCTCTATGCGGCGAACCTGTTCGCGCTCCTGATCAATATCGCCTTCATCCCGGCCTTCCTGATGGTGCTCCGGATGCCGTTCACCATCCTCGCGCCGGTCATCTTCATCCTCTGCGTGGTGGGCGGCTACGCACCGACGCAGGACATGCACGATGTCTGGCTGATGCTGATCTTCGGGGTGATGGGCTATCTGATGCGAAAGCTCGACTACCCCTTGGCGCCCGCCGTGCTCGCCATCGTTCTCGGGCCGCTCGCCGAGGCCTCGGTGCGCCAGTCGCTGATCATGGCGCATGGCTCGTTCGGCATCTTCTTCGAACGCCCGATCTCGGCAATCATCATGGCGATCGCGATAGGACTGTTCGCCTGGCCCCTGTTCATCGCGATCCGGCGGCGCCTGAGTCCGGGACGCGCGGATTAGGCGGGTGCCGTTCTCCTCGGACGGAACGACGGACGGGCTGCCTCGGAGAGATACGCGGCGCTTGATTTCATCGCTCGGGTCAGCGACGATCCAACCGTTAAGCTACCTGCCGTGACAGACTGAGCGTCCTGGCCTCGGCCGCGGGGTGCAGCAGGCTGGCAAAGTCGTTGGATTTGGAAAACGAATAGAGAGGTCTCGAAATGGCTGTAAGGGTGGTTCTCGAAGTCCGGGCGAAGCCGGGCACCGGCAACGAGCTGGTTGCGTTCTTCAGGTCGATCCTGGAGGAAACGCGCGGTTACGAGGGCTGTACAAGCGTGGACACGCTGCAGAACCGCGACGACGCCGACAACGTGCTGCTGGTGGAAGAGTGGGAGTCCCACGAGCAATACGACAATTATCTGGCCTGGCAGCGGGACAGGGGTACCAGCGACCGGCTCAAGGAGCTCCTCGCCGGGTCGCCGACCATTCGCCATTTCGACGTGGCCGACGCCTGAGCCGCGACCGGGGCTGAGTCGGCCCGGACGGGGACTTCGCCGGACGACGGGCCGGAGGTCGCCGTTCGGCGCGCTGTCGGCCGGTTCGCCCCGCGACGAATACGTTTCGAAGCGCTGGAGACCGGCCATTTATCCGGCCGCACGGGATTCGTGACGCTCCACCTGCTCGCCATCGGAGAAGTCATGGCCGAGATCCGGCGCGATCCGACGGCCGGCTTCCGCGTCGGGTTTGCGGGCGATACGTTCAACACAGCGGTCTATTGCGCCAGGGAATTCGGCCCATCGGCCCGCATCGGCTATTGCACGCGCATCGGCCGCGATCCCCTGTCGCAAGCCTTCCTGAACGCGGCGAAGGATGAGGGGATCGACGTTTCGCACGTCGGATTGGATCGGGAACGCAACATCGGCGTCTATGCCGTGTCGACCGACAAGGCGGGCGAACGCAGCTTTCACTACTGGCGCAGCGACTCCGCGGCGCGCGGTCTGTTCGCATCCGGCGAAGCCGTCGATTCCCTGCCGGCGGCAGCCGTCGTCTATCTTTCGGGCATAACGCTGGCCATACTGGACCCCTCGGCCCGCCGGCGCCTCGTCGCGCATTTGCGGGACCTGCGCGGGCGCGGCGCGTGCCATGTCGCCTTCGATTCCAACTACCGGCCGCAACTCTGGGAGAACGCCGAGGTCGCGCGCCGTTCGGTCGGCGAAATGTGGCAGATCGCCGACATCGCCCTGCCCTCGCTCGACGACGAGATCGCCCTGTTCGGCGACGCGGGCGAGGAGGCCGTAATCGCACGTTTCGGCGCCACGGGCTGGCGCGCCTGCGCCATCAAGCGGGGGGCGCGCGGCCCGGTGTCGCCGCTGCTCGCCCGCGACGCCCATCCCGAATTCGCCCCGGCTCCCGAAGTCGTCGATACGACCGCGGCGGGAGACAGTTTCAACGGCGGTTACCTGGCGGCATTGCTTCGCGGCGAAGACGAGACGCGGTGCCTCGCGGCCGGACACGATATCGCTTCCCGGGTGGTCGGCGCGCCGGGAGCGTTGATTGCGCGTGGCTGAAACGCTTGTCCGAACGCGGGGGACGAATGTCCGGTCGTATCCGCCGCCCCGCACACCCAAGCCGGAACGGAAACCATGACCGACAATGTGTCGAATGTCCTGGCGCGGCTCGGCGAGGCACGAGTGTTGCCCGTCGTCGAACTGGACACGAGCGAAGCCGCCTTGCCTCTTGCGCGGGCGTTGGTGGCGGGCGGTTTGCCCGTGGCCGAAATCACCTTCCGGACGGAAGCGGCGGCGGATTCGATCGGGATCTTGCGCGAGCGAATTCCGGAAATGCTGGTCGGCGCCGGGACCGTTCTCAACATCGAGCAGGTGGAATCGGCCGGTCGGGCCGGCAGCCAGTTTGTCGTCACGCCCGGCTTCAATCCCGCGGTCGTCGAGGCGTGCGTCGGGATGGGTTTGCCCATCCTGCCCGGCATCAACAATCCAACGGGTGTCGAACGGGCGATGGGCTTCGGCCTGGAAGCCGTCAAGTTCTTTCCCGCCGAAGCCAGCGGCGGCGTGCCGTTCCTGAAAGCGTTGTCCGGCCCGTACCCCTCCATCCGGTTCGCGCCGACCGGCGGCATCGGGCCGCATAACCTCGGAAGTTATCTGGCGCTGCCCAACGTCCTCGCATGCGGTGGGAGCTGGATCGTAAGTCCCGCGCTGGTTCGGGCATCCAGATTCGACGAAATCGCTCGCCTTGCCGGCGAAGCGGTCGCGCTGGCGGCCCGGAACGCCTGACTCGCCGTCCCCGGACACCGGCCCGACCAGCGTGGCCGGGAAACCGTCGGTGCACTAACATTCGAAACGGACGCGTCGCCGGGCGCGGACCGCGGGAGAGTGCCGAAAATGTTGGATAGCTTGCGGAACGAAACGAGGCCGCCCTACGCCCGCGCCGTCTTTTGGGCGGATCTGAAGGTCGGCATCATCCTCGTGGCATCCTACGTGCCAACCGCCATGGCGCTCGGCGTTATCTCCGGCATGGGCCCCCTTGCGGGGCTGTGGTGCGGCGTCTTCGTCGGGATCGTCGCGGCGGTGTGCGGTGGTACGCGCGCGCTGGTGAGCGGACCCAGCGCCGTGCTCGCGGTCATTACCGCGACGATGCTCATGGGCAACGAGATGAGCCTGCCCGAGCTCGCGGTCGTCATCGTCATGGCCGGCGCCATTCAGATGGTGCTCGGGCTCGCCGGCGTCGGCCGCTACGTCTCCTACATGCCGCACATCGTACTGATGGGGTTCATGTCCGGGATCGGCGTGCTGCTCCTCGCGACGCAGGTCGAGAAGCTGATTCGGTTCGGCATGAGCGACCTCGCCCTCGCGGCCTTTTGCCTGGCCGTGTTCTTCCTGTGGCCGGCCCGTATCGGCAAGTTCGTCCCCGCGCCGCTCGCGGCGGTCGGAATCGGGTGGATCGTCGCGCTCTTCATACCGGGCACCCACCAGCTGGGCCCCGTGCCGGTCGGACTGCCGATCCCGGTACTCGAGCTTCCGTCGCTGGAGTTCCTGCCGAAAGCCGTCGGACCGGCGGTGCTGATCGCCCTCATAAGCTCCGTCTACACCCTTATGTTGTCTCTCATCGCCGACACCTTCACCGGCTCCCGGCACAATCCGAACCGCGAGTTGTTCGGCCTCGGCCTGGGAAACATTTTGGCGGGGATCGTGGGGGTTCTGCCCGGGAGCGGCAACATCGCGACCATGACGGCGCGCCGCTTCGGGGGCAAGACCGTCGTCGCCGGCATCGTCTGCCTGGTCATCGTTGCGGCGCTCATTCTGGGTCTCGGTCCCTACGTGGCGCCGCTGCCGCTGGCGGCGCTCTCCGCGATCGTCATGCTCGTCGGCTGGCGGATGATCGAGTTTTCCTTCCTGCGGAAAATTCCCCGGATGGATCCGAAATATTCCGCGGTCATGCTGCTGGTCATGGCCGTGACCATCTTCGTGGATCCGGTCTTCGCGATCATGTTCGGGGTTATCGCCGCAAACATCGTGAACGCCGCGCAGCTGGAGTCGCTGGAACTCGACAGCGTGATCTCGACGCCGCTTCTCGACAGCACCTTCAGCGCGGAGGCGGCCGACGATTTCACGGCGCGAATAGGGCTCGTGGCGTTTCGGGGCTCCTTCACGGTGTCGTCCTCGCGAAAGCTTATCGCCTTGATCGGCGCGGACATCCGCGACCACGATGTCGTGATCTTCGACCTCTCCAGAGCCACCCACGTCGACGACAGCGCCGCTCACCTTCTGGCCCAGGTCATCGACCGCGCGAAGCAGACGCGCACCGAGATCGTCGTCTGCGGCATCAACGACCGCATCCGCGGACCTCTATTCGCTTTCGATGTCCTCAAGCGGATTCCCGACGATCGGATCGCCGAGACCGAGAAGGAAGCCAGGGACCTTGCCTGGTCCCTCCTGACGGCATCGAACTCCTGACACCGGGAGCGGGCCCCGCGCCGAAGCTTGGGGAGAATGCTTTACGCGAGCGCGGCAGCGCGCACCGCGTCGGGGGTGAACGGGATCCGCCTCAGCCGCAGCCCTGTCGCGGCATAGACCGCGTTGGCGATGGCGGCCGCCGTGGGGCCGGAGGTGGCCTCGCCGGCGCCGAGGAAAGGCTCGCGCCCGGGATCGACCAGGATCGTTTCGAATTCCGGCACGTTGTCGAAGCCAAGGATCGGATAGGTCTCCCAGTCGCGGCTGGTAATCCCGCCGCCGTCGAACGTCACCGCCTCGTGCAGCGTCCAGCTCGCGGCCTGGACGACCCCGCCCTCGAGTTGCGCCGCCAGCCCGGCGCGGTCCACGATCTCCCCGGCATCGGCGGCGATGGCGCAGCGCTCCAGCCTGATTTCCGCCGCGTCCGTGACCGAGACCTCCATGACGACGGCGGCGTAGGCGGCGATGTTCTTGTAGCGGGAGAACGCGACCCCTCGGCCTCGCCCGGCCGGGCAATCGGCGCCGGAGGGATCGAGATGCTGGGCCGCGGCCTCGATAACCGCCCTTCCACGCGGGTCGGACAAGTGCCGCAGCCGGAACGCCACCGGATCGACGCCCGCTTCCTCGGCGAGTTCGTCCATGAAGGACTCGATGGCGAAGACATTCGCGTAGGCGCCGAGCGAGCGGAGCGCGGAAACCCGGAGCGGCATGCCGCGCACCAGATGCTTCACCAGACGCTTGTCGGGCAGGTCGTAGAGCGGGTCGAGATTGCGGTGGATGCCGATATGGGGCCCCATCGCGGGACCCATGACAGGCGGGGTCAGCGGATCGGCGAGAAACCGCGTGGACAGAAGGCGCGCCGGACCCGCTTTGTCGGGACCCGAGCGGGGCCGCATCATGTAGGTGTCGCTGTAGCTCTCGTGCGACCAGGCGACGATCCCGCCATCGGCGTCGATGCTCGCCCGGAGATCCATCGACGCACAGGACCCGTATGGCTCCCAGGCATGCTCCTCCTCGCGCGTCCACTTGAGCATCACCGGCTGGCCGGGGAGCGCGCGGGCGACGATCGCGGCGTCCAGCGCCGCGTCGTCGGCGCCGTTATGGCCATAGCAGCCGGCCCCCGGCGCATGGACGATGCGGATCGCCTCGGGCGCCATGTCGAAGGTCTCCGCGAGCGCGGCGCGCAGGAAGTAGATCCCCTGGCTGTGCGTGACGACGTTGAGCCGGCCGTCGGCGAACTCCGCCATCGCCGCCGAAGGGCCGAGAGAGGCGTGCATCTGGTAGGGCCGCTCGTAGCGCGCTTCCAGCGTGGCCGCGGCGCCGGCCGGGGGCGCCCCGGGCGCCGGTACGGGCGCTTCGACAGGCGCGCCGTCGACGACCGGAAGGCTGACCCGTTCGTTGCCGCGCAGGCTCTCATAGATGTCACCGGACGAGAGCTCCTCCCCCTCGTCCCACGAAGCGGCGGCCGCGAGGCGTTCGGCCGCCCTCACCGCCCGGTACTCGTCGACCGCGGCCACGGCGAGGAAGCTGCCGTCGCGCACAAGCCGGGCGCCTTCGTCGGCAAGCCGGTCGAGAACGGTCTGGCCGATGTTCCGGAGACGCGCGTGGTAGTGGGGCGGGCGTACCACCCGCGCATGCAGCATGTCGGGAAGGCTCATGTCGTGGAGGAACCAGGGCCGGCCCCGGACGATGTCCTCCATCCCGCGCGCGATGGCCGAGGTGCCCACATGGCGCAGCGCCTCGCGCGGCTTGAGCGGCGCATCCGGGTCGATATCGATCCCGAAGGGCTTTCCCTCCATGAGCTCCCAGTAGCTGGTCTGCCGGTTGGTGGCCCGCGAATGGATAGTGCCGTCATCGACCTCAAGCGTGGCGGGGTCGACATCGAGCGCCCGCGCGGCCTGCCCAAGCAAATGCCGGCGCGCCGTCGCGGCGGCGCGGCGGACCGCCTCTCCGGTCTGCGTCATCGAATAGCTGCCGGACGTGATCCCCTCGTCCGGGGAGAGCCCGGTCTCGGTCCGCACCGTTTCCACGCGGGCGGGGTCCAGGTCGAGTTCGTCGGCGACCAGCATGGCCACGGCGGTCGAGATGCGCTGGCCGATATCGACCTTGCCGCTGCGGACGGCGACAGTCTCGCCGGGGCCGAGGCTGAGCCAGTCGTCGAGCGCCGGGTTGCTCTCCACGCTCGGGTTAGACGCCATCGGCACGCTCCGCGATCAACCGATCAATCGCCCTCAGCACGTCCGGATGCGCGCCGCAGCGGCAGAGATGGCCGTCGAGCGCCTCGATCGCGCCGGCCCTGTCGGGGCTGGACGCGGTTTCCAGATAGTTGGCAATCGCGACAATCAGCCCGCTGGTGCAATAGCCGCACTGCGCGGCGCTTTCGTCGAGAAACGCGCGTTGCACGGGATTGATCTCTCGGTCACCGGCGAGGCCCTCGACCGTAACGATCTCGCTGCTCTCGAATTCGGACACGGCGCGGACGCAGCTCAGCACCTTCTCTCCGTCGGCGATCACAGCGCAGGCCCCGCATTGCTCCAGCCCGCAGCCGAACTTGGCGCCCATCAGCCCGAGCCGGTTGCGCAGCACGTAGATCAGCGGCGTCGCGGGGTCCGCCTCGACCTCGCGGACCGCGCCGTTGACGGTGAGCGCGAGCTTGCCCACCCCTAGGCCGCCACGCTCGCGCGCGCCTGTTCCCCGGCGATCAGGCGGTCGTGCAGCTTGCGCGCGGCAAGCTGGCCGGCATCGGCGTTCACGTCGATCTTCCACGCGTCCGCGCGGCCGTTCATCGATCGCTGCTGCGCCTCCAACGCCGTGAAATCCTCGACATAGGCGCCCGCGATCGCGCCCTGCAGCCACTCCGCCATCGCCCGGTCGCGCGTGAAGTTGTTGGGGAACATCCAGTAATAGACCGAGCGCGTCTCGTCGATCGGGGTGAGCGTGATCGCGATCCGGGCCTCCGCGGTATCGACCCGCCTCCCTTCCGGAGCGCCGGTCCCGGCCGGAGCGACGCCGACATCCAGGAGCGTGTGCGACGGCGGGAAGTAGTGGACGATCTGCCAGCGGTCGGCGCGCTTCGGATCCGGAGGCGCATCGCCCCAGAGCGCCCTGGTCCAGAGCGCACCCGGGTCCTCGCCGATCATCCAGCGCTCGATGGACACCGACGAATCGGTCCGGGTGGTCTTCATCGGGTTCTCGGTGATGGAGTCCGCGGCGAGCGTCGACCGGTGAATGTAGATCTCGTGCGTCAGGTCGAGCAGGTTGTCGATCGACAGCATGTAGTGACAGCCGACCTCGGCCGCGCCGCCGATCGCCGTCCCGCCGGGCGGTGCCCAGGCTGGATCGGTGTTCCAGCGGTAGTCGGGGATCGTCTGCGGATCGGCAAGTGCGGGATCGCCCATCCAGATCCAGATGAAGCCGTGCCGCTCGACGACCGGATAGGAACGGACCGCTGCGCCTGGCGGGATCGTCGACTGGCCCGGCACCGCGACGCACGCGCCGGTGGCATCGAATTCGAGCCCGTGATAGCCGCAGCGGACCCGGTCGCCCAAATGCACGCCGAGCGAGAGCGGCAGGTAGCGGTGACAGCAGCGGTCGGCGAGCGCGGCCGGCGTCCCGTCCGAGGTGCGGAACAGCACGACGGGTTCCTTGCAGATCGTCCGCGCCGCCAGCTCCGTGTCGAGATCGCGCGCGAGCGCCGCGACGTACCAGGCGTTAAGCAGGAACATGTCGGGTCATTCCTCCAGGTTCCGGCGATTCTGACCCTTGAGGGCGGGCGCGCACAAGCCTGTTGACGCGCCCGCCGATCCTGCCATCGTCAATCCGGTAATGGCCGAACCGGAACTCATCCTCCACAACGGGCGGGTCCTGACCCTCGATCCGGCGAGGCCCGAGACCCAGGCATTCTCGGTCCGGGACCGCCGGATCGCCGCCGTCGGCGACTCCGCGGACATCCTGCGCGCCCGCAGGCGGGAAACCCGCATCCTCGACGCCGCCGGCCGCACGGTGACTCCCGGCATCTTCGACGCCCATCCGCATATGGACCGCGAAGGGCTGAAGGCGCGCGGCGGGATCGCGATAGAAGGGATGGCCTCGGTCGCGGAAATCGTCGAGGCGGTGCGCGAGGCGGCGTCGCGGACGCCCGCCGGCGAATGGATCGTGCTGATGCCCATGCAGCTCGCACCCGAGCACGGCATGCCGCGCTACGTCAGCGAGCCGGGCCAGCTCGCCGAAGGCCGTTTCCCGGACAGGCGCGATCTCGACGCGGGGGCGCCCGATCATCCGGTCCTCATCCGCGGCATCTGGGGCTGGTGGGGCGTGCCGCCCTTCCCTTCGGTCGCCAACTCGGCCGCCCTCGCGCTCGCCAGCATCGACCGGGACACGAAAGCGCCGCACGGAACCGAGATCGAACGCGACCCCGCCGGCGAGCCCACCGGGGTGATGCGGGAGACCAACCGCGCGCCGATCCTGGAATACACGCTGTTCGGCGCCCTGCCCCGCTTCACCTTCGAGGACCGCCTCGCGGCGGCCCGGACCGCTCCACGCGCCTACAACGCGGCCGGCACCACGGCGGGGTTCGAAGGGCACGGCCTCACCCCCGCGATCGTCGAAAGCTACCGCAGGGCGGACGAGGCGGGCGATCTCACGGTCCGGCTCACCACCACGCTCAGCGTGCCGAGCGCGGCGATGGACGACCGGGAAGTGGGCGATTACCTGCGGGGTTGGGCGGACCGGATCGCGGCGCCGGGCCATCGCGAAGGCAATCTCGCGACAGACGGCATCTGTCTCGATTTCGGCGACCCAAACGTCGCGCGAATCATCGCGACGGGCTACCCCTACGAGCAGTGGGCCGGGCATTTCTACCAGTCCGTCGCCTTCGACCGACTGGTCGAGATTGCGACCCTCGCCGCGGAGCTCGGCATCCGGCTCGCCTGCATCGCCTACGACATCGAGGCGCTGCTGCGGGCCTACGAAGCGGTAAACGCCAAAATCCCCATCGCGGATCGACGCTGGGTGATCATGCATCTGACGCGGGCGACCGACGACCAGCTTCGGCGGATAAAGGCGCTCGGGCTGATCGTCACCATCACACCCAATTTCATGTACCACGCGACGACCCGCCTCGGGCTCCACGAACTCGGCGCCGAGGGGACGCCGATCCGACGCGTGGTGGATGCCGGCATTCCGGTCGCGCTGTCGTCGGACAACGTGCCGGTGTCGATGTTCTGGGCGATGTGGTCGGCGCTCACCCGCTATGCAGCCGATCTCGATACGCGCCTCGGCGAGAGCCTACTGACCCGCGAGGAGGCGTTGAACCTGATGACCAGGACCGGCCATCTCCTCACCTGGGACGAGGACCGGCGCGGCACGATCGAGCCCGGCATGGACGCCGATTTCGTGGTACTCGACCGGGATCCGCTGACCTGCCCCGAGGACGAGATCAGGGAGACCCGCGCGCTGCGCACCTTCCTCGGCGGTGAGGAGGTCTATTCGGCGGGCGAGGCCGCGTAAGAGGAAGCATCGCCCTCGATCAAGCCGGCGAGCAGCCGGCGGGCCTGGATCGTCGGCTGGTCCGCGTTGACGTCGATCTGCGCCCCGTCGGGGCGCGTGCGGATCCCGCGCTGCTGGGCCTCCACCGCGTCGACGTCTTCCCGGAAGGTCTGGTGGACACCGGGGTGGAGGCGGGCGTCGAGACCGTCGTCGTCAAGCCGGTAGTTGCGCGCGAACAGCCAGAAATAGTGGCAGGACGATTCGTGCTCGGGAGTCGAGAAATGCGAGGTTCGGTTGGTGATGCCCCGGCTGCGGTCGCCCTCGGGAGCGCCGGTGCCGGCCTTGGCCGCGCCGATGTCGAAGATGCAGCCGGTAGGCGGCACGAAGGTGGCGAGGATCCAGCGATCGACCGGCCCGGCGAAGCCCCCGGCGACCTTCCAGATCGGCGGCGCCTCGACGCCGAGCAGCCAGCGCGAGATGGCGATCCGCCCGTCCTTGCGCTCGACCCTGGGCGGAGTGTCCTGGACGGCGTCGCTGCCGAGCGTGTCGGGATGGACGTAGGTTACATGCGTGGCATCGAGCTGGATATCGGTCAAAAGCCGGTATTCGGCCGCGACGGGGTGGTAGTCGCCGGTGGTCCGCCACTCCGGGCCGTCGTTCCAGAACAGGTCGGGGATCGACGCCTCATCGGCGCGCGCGGGATCGCCCATCCAGATCCAGATCCACCGGTGGCGTTCGCGGACCGGGAAGCTCCGCACCTCGGCACCGGGCGGGATCGTGCTCTGACCGGGGACCAGGATGCACGCGCCGGTGGGGTCGAAGGTCAGCCCGTGATAGCCGCATTGGAGATCGTCGCCCTGCACCCGGCCCATGGAGAGCGGCAGGTTGCGGTGGCAGCAGCGGTCTTCCAGCGCGACCGGGGTCCCGTCCTCGCGGCGGTAGAGCACCACGGGCTGGCCCAGAAACGTGCGGGCCAGCGGCTCGCGTCCCACCTCGCGATCCCAGGCGGCTACATACCAGCAATCGCGCAGATACATGGCAGTTACCCCTCCGTTCCCGATCGGAACCGTCCCCCGCCTCCTTCGGCCGTTCCCTGCACCCCTTATGTCACCCCGGACTTGTTCCGGGGTCCAGGGCAACCGGCACCGCCGTCGCCCGACTTCTCTGGACCCCGGAACAAGGCTGGAGTAGGTTGGGTGAAAATCACCTAACATACCGTATTTATGGAATAAAATTATATATTCTAGACAACGTACAGTCTGAAAAGACGGATCAGTCATCAAATGGAATGCAGATTTTTTCAAAATCAGGACGGCCCTTGGCGGCGCGAGGCAACGGACTTCCAATTTCGGACCTCGAGCGGTAAGCGTTCCATTCGGCCGTGGAGATTTGATCCGCCTGCCATTTCGCTTCTGACTACCCGACGACCGCGGGGGCGATTCTAGCGGGTGAGCGCTCGTTGCCAATCCCTTCCAAGCGGTCGGCACCGGGTGCCCTTCGCCCCTGCCTACTAGACGGCAAGGCGGTGACGCCGGTTCCGGCCGGCTTGCACCGGTGCGTGATGCACGCCGATCTCATGGCCCACAAGGATCGGTGCGATGCTGCCCGCAACGCGACGCTCGACGAACTCGCTTGCTTCGGGCGAGAGGTCGATGCATCTTGACGGCCGTCTCGGTGCGTCCGTGAGCTATCCTGGATGCGATTGTCCTGTTTCCGTTCCGAACGCGGGACACTTTGTTGCGCTTCCACCATACCGGCTTGTTCCAGGCACGGGGGGCAAGCGCATCATGGACGACTGGACGCGGAACCTGCTCGATCGAAAGCTGAAACTTGAGCGCAGTGTCCGATCGCAGCGGCGCGCCACGGCCGAGCATTTCGCCGGCGCCCGGGTTGCCCGCTACGAGCCGCTGGTCGGGGCGTTTGGTTTTCGCGATGCCAGCGACCGCCATGTCCTTGCGGCAGCGATCAGTTGCGGCTCGCGGTACATCGTCACCGATAACTTGACCGATTTCCCGGACGAGATCCTCGCCCGGTTCGCTAACGAGGCAATCGCCCGCTCCTGTCCCAGGTGGCCGAGCTCCTCCCGTATATAGCACTCGGACCACCGCCTAATGACGACGATTGCATCCACTTCACGAATTCTTCTATAATTCCGTCAATCATTGGGCAGATAGGAGCTGACAGGGTGCTGCTGCGCTTCGCCGTCGAAAACCACCGCTCCATTCGCGAGCGACAAGAACTGTCGTTCGCGGCGTCAACCCTCAAGGACCGGGCCGATGGCCTGCTTCCCTGCGATGCCGTGAAGAACCGGACCGTTGTCCCTGCGGCCGTAATTTATGGGGCCAACGCGTCTGGAAAGACGAATCTGGTCAATGCCGCGGAGACAATGAAAAGCCTGGTCCTGTGGTCGCACATCAAAGGGGGACCCGGCGGTAGAATTCCGCGCCACCAATTCGGGCTGGATCCGGATTGGTCTGAGAAGCCGTCATGCTTTGAAATCGATTTTACACTTGAAGGCGTCCGCTACCACTACGGATTTGAAGCAACAGACAGAACATTTACTTCGGAATGGCTCTATGAAAGCCCACGCGCCCACAGCAGGAAACTCTTCGAGCGGCAGGAACAAAAGTTTGAGTTTGGACGCGGCCTGAAGGGATTGAACCAGAATATTTCGAAGCTTACGCGTCCAAACAGCCTGTTTCTGTCCGCTGCGGCACAGAACGATCACGGGCTTTTGACGCGTATCTACGAGTATTTCCAAAATGTGATCTTCACGGGAACACATTCAGACCCGCATGTTGAAATGTCAACGCTATTCGAAAGTGAAGAAATTGATCTCGAAGACGGAGAGATTGATCATCGAGTCATCGACTTCCTGAATTCCATAGATACGGGAATTTGCGGCTACCAGAGAAAATTGTCCCTTGTTTCGGAGCGCGCAGGGCAATTTATCCAGGCCATCATCAGGGAAGGGGATACAAGGTTTGCTGTGCCGCCCGAATTTGCAACAGGTGGTACAAAAAAGTCAGAAGAACTTGAACTCGCACATCATGGAAAGGATGGAAAGAAAGTGTACTTCCCGCTAGGCCTTGAGAGTTCCGGGACGCGCAGGATGCTGGCGATCCTGGACAAGGTCTTCGAGGCGATCGACGAAGGGACGCCGGTATTCGTCGATGAGCTGGACCTCAGCCTGCACACTGCCGCAAGTGAGGCGGTATTGCGGCTGTTCTGCTCTCGGGAATTGAACCGAAACGGTGCGCAGATCGTGGCGACAACGCATGATACCAACCTGATGAAGTCCGATGTTCTCCGGAGGGATCAGCTCTGGTTCGCCGAGAAGAGAAAGGATGGCAGTACGGAAATATACCCGCTTACGGATTTTCGAACGCGAAAGGACGACAATATCGAATTGGGTTACCGTCAGGGACGGTACGGTGCAGTGCCGAATGATGATCCAGTAGCGTTGCTTTTGGAGAATTGACGCTATGGGGAAGCGTCGGAGGGAAAGGATCGGTCGAAGTGCGCCGACGAGACAACCAAAGGTTCAGTTTACCCTCTTTTGCGAAGGTAGAAAGACAGAGCCTCAATATTTCAAGGCACTCAAGAGCTATGATAACGGTTCTCTGATTTCAATTCAGCTCGGAGACAAGGGGCGAGCTCCGGTCACCCTGGCAGAGAAAGCAGTGAGGTTTGTCAAGTCGACAAGATCAGCTCGGGGGAAAAGAGGACGACGGAATCTTTTCGAAGAACACGATCAAGCTTGGGTTGTGTTTGATCGAGATAAACATGAGAGATTTGACGAAGCAGTGTCGTTATGCGAAACGAACGGCATAGGAGTTGCAAGATCCAATCCGTGCTTCGAGGTCTGGTTGATCCTGCACATGCTAGATTACGACCGGCAAGATGACCAACGTCGTGTCAAGAGAGAGTTTCATCGCTTGCTTTCGGAGCATGGTCTAGAGTCAACTGGGGGTACAGTTTTTGAGCAGTTGATGGCAGGGATCGAGTGCGCGGAGGAGCGCGCTGCGAATCAGAATAGGCGACGAGAGGAGGAAGGACAACCCTACGGGCGGCCGTCGACGACGGTTGGAGAATTGACGAAGGCAATCAGGCAGGCCTGTGATCGAGCGAGTGGAACGTAAAGGAGTAGCGGGGCGATCTGCTCGGTAGGAATGGCGGCCGGAGTTCCAGAGTACAACAGGGCCAACAGTTTTCATTCCCGAGGCGGAGTCAACTGCGCGACCGCGACAGGCCGCAGCCGAACCTGTCAGCGCCTCCAGCACTAAAGCCCGCAGCGCGGAAGATCGACAGACGATGACAGCGCAGACTGCGGCACCGGTGGCATCTCAGTCGGAGCCTTCCCGATTAGCCGTCCCCGCCACGCACCCATCAATGTGCTCGGCGGCGTGCTGCGATGGAGCATCTCAATGTGCTGTGCTGGATGATAGGACCTTCAGATGCAGAATCTCGAATGTGTCGATCGGCGAAGGAGCTGAAGCATGTCATGGATTTTGGATCGTTTCGCAGTCCACTGCCAAGCCGCTCCGCCAGAACGCGAGGTGCTCACGGACGAGGCTCTTGGCAGCGGCAAAAGGTGTCGGAGGGTGACCCAGCACGGGACGTCGCAGCCACGCAGAGATGAAAGCATTGACACCTCCCGCGGGCCCATTGAACCTACTTGGCAGGAGACAACGAATGGAGACGCGTGGTCCATGCCAGAACGCGGTATCAGAAGCCCTTATTCTCAATGCCCCTTTCAGTTGCTGGTGCGCGATCAATCTGGAATAGTTCAGTCGTCGGCCAGCGCCTTCTTCTTCGAGACGGATGGCGTGTGGTTCATCATCACGAATTGGCACGTCGTCAGTGGTCGGAACTTCCTCGATGGCGAGCCGTTGGCGACTACATTTCGTGAGCCTTTCAGCTTGATTGCCAAGTTGTCTTCTCATTCGGTCGGTGACGGCAAGAAGGGCTCGTTCGGAATCGCGCCTCATGAAATCCGCCTCTACTGCGGGGAGCACCCAGTTTGGTTTGAACATCCCAACCTTGGCCCATCCTGTGACGTGGTTGCGATCCCGCTTGAAAGGCCTGCCTCCTGTCCCGATTTCATGCACAACGCCGCGAACCGAATTAGCAAAGACAACATACCCGTCGAGCCTGGATGCACTGTCTTCGTCATCGGCTTTCCCCGCGCTATCAGCGTTGGTTTCGGTTTGCCATTATGGAAGTCTGGTTATGTGGCGTCCGAGCCGCACTATGATGTCCAGCTCGCAGGAAAGTTGCAGGAGTATGGCGGCCTCGTGGGCGGCAAGAATATTCCAGCATTCTTCATTGATTCGCAGACACGTGCCGGCATGTCCGGCTCACCGGTGTTCGCTCGTTACTTCGGTCCTTGGGACATGAGCGATCCGTATCGCGAGATTGATCCAGATGAACCCGGATTTTGGGAGAGAGGCGACGTGGCAATTTGGGGCAGCCAAGGTACTATGTTCATCGGCTGCTACAGTGGTCGTGCTGGAACCGATGAGCAAGAAGCAGCTGTAGGCTTGTGCTGGCGCACAGATACAATCCAAGAGATTTGCCGGGCACAGAAGCTCGGGCGCAATCCGCACTTCAAGGCTGGCTAAAGTGTGCTTGGTGTCGTAGTGCGCACGTTAACAGGGGGGCGATGCGGCACACCGGAAGGGATCACATTGGCGAAAATCCATTGCCATCCCGCTCGCGCAGCTGCCGGGACCCTCAAGCCCAGAATCCGAAGGTCCAAGAACTCGGTGACGGCCCGAGATCGCGACGAACGCCTGCGAACAGCGGTGTTTTCAGCGACTTGCCGATATTGGCGACGAGCGCGGTGGGAACCGCACGGGAATCCCGTCGCTTCAAATGCCGGGCGTTTCCTGGCGGCATCCGGCCATGGAACGGTCCACAACTGTGTTGTCGGGGGTGGCCGAAGACAGTCCCGCCGCCCCGGGCGTCGTCCGCCGCTCAGCGCTGAAAGCGTGCGCCGATCCCCCGCGCGGCCGGCTTCGTCCCCGCCAGAGAGAGTCCGCCGCGGCCCGTCAGCGCCGACGCGCCCGCGGCCATCCCGGCGTAGCCGAACAGCGCCTTGACCAAGGTGAAGGCTGCCGCCAGCGCGGCCGTCTCAAGTCTCCGGCGCTGCAATTCGCACCGGGAACCCCCGGGGAGCAAGATACAAGACCGTGCGCATCCTGCCGGCCTGCCGGGCGGCGTTCGTGGCGCGCTCCTGCCCGCCGGCCGTCTTTCCGGGCGGCGCCTGCGGATTGAGCGATGCGACGCGGCCGCGCATTGACCCCGGATCGGGGGCGGAGCACCATTCGAGTTCGTCGGGATAGGCGGAGGAATGGGCAATGCGCCCCATGATCGGGTTGTTCGCGATCCTCGTCGCCCTGGCCCTCTCCGGGTGCGGCGGACACCGGGAGGACATGGCGGCGGTGGACGCCGGATCCGGCGCAGGCGCGGAATCCGGCCCGCCGGACTGGCTGCTGGACGCCGGGACCGCATCGGGGAACGTTGCCGGAAGCAATGCGTACGCCATGACCTCGGAGGAGCTTTCGGCGCTCGACGAGAGGATCGTCACCAGCGCCGACACCTGGATACTCGGCGGCGTCTACCGCTCCCCCGGAGAGTTCCCCGGCTACGTCTACGGGGCGGCCTGCACGGGAGGCGCCTGCAGGTACGGCACGAGCGGGGAAGGGGACCTGGACGGTTTCTTTTTCGATGCGGAATACCAGCCGGTCATGGAACGCGGGGGCATCCGGCTCGGCCAGGCCTTCTACGATGCGACATCCAATCCCGACGCTCCCCAGGAGCTCACCGGCTACGGGGCCTGGATGCATTACAGCACCTTTCTCGTGCAGATCAGCTTTCATCCCGACAAGGGCGCGCCCGACTCGGTCCAGGCCGCGCCCTATTCGGTCGGCCGGGCTTCCGGCACGAATCCGGTTTCGGGATCGGCGTCGTGGACCGGCGTCGCGGTGGGCACGGACCTGAACCGGCTGTTTCCCGCTCCCGACATGCTGCAGGGGGATGCCGGGATCGTCTACGACTTCGGCGACTCCTCGGTCGATGTCACGCTCGACAATTTCGTCAATCTGAGGACCGGCGCCGCCGCGGGCCACAGGATGGCGTGGACCGGCGTCGCGGTGAATGACGGGGCGTTCTCGAAGGGCACGCACTGGGACGGCGAGCATGTCGCGGGGACGTTCTACGGCGGTTACCACGAGGAGGCCGGCGGCGTGTTCAGGTCGGGGTCGATCGTCGGGTCGTTCGGCGCGTCCCGGTCGGACCGCCAGTGAGTTGAGCGTGCGCGCGTTCGCCACGCAGGCGACGACGCCACGCGCCGGGTCGCCCATCGCTCCACCGCCGATCAACCCAAAATCGCCGCTGAAAGCCTGCGCGCTCTCATCGAACCCCTAGGGAGGCAGGGTAACGGTAACGGGTAACACGCCCGTCTCAATCCGCGTCAAGCTCTCGGCCCGTGGCCGGAAGCTTGCTTACAGCCATGGATGCACTTCGTCCGACACTCCCGCCCGGCTTTGCCGTGACCGGCAGTCGATCCCCATCAGATAACGCGAAACCCGCACCATCAAATACCGTGCGCACGCTCAGCGTCTCCTCATGCAGGACGCGGCGGCCCATGTCCCACGCCGCCGTCCGTGTCATCTGCGCCCTCTCACCCGGACCGGTCGTGCGTTGAGCGGCGACAATGACGGGGACCGCCATGCGGCGCCGGGGACGGACAGCGGCGCACTCGATGGCTTCCCTTCCGCCCGCGAGGTTGGTACAAGGCCAATGAAGGATATCGTGCGAGTTCCGGCGGCGCCGCGTTGCGGCATTGTCGGGTTCGCCTTTGAAGAGGGTGATTTGGCGATGATCGGAAGCATGCAGAAGATTGCGGCGGCGCTTGCATCGGCAGCCGGGAAAATCCGCTTGACAAGCCGGTTTGCCGTTCCCGGTATAATAAGCCGGATCGCCGGATCGCCGGATCGCCGGATCGCCGGATCGCCGGATCGCCGGATCGCCGGATCGCCGGATCGCCGGATCGCCGGATCGCCGGATCGCCGGATCGCCGGATCGCCGGATCGCCGGATCGCCGGATCGCCGGATCGCCGGATCGCCGGATCGCCGGATCGCCGGATCGCCGGATCGCCGGATCGCCGGATCGCCGGATCGCCCATGCTGCGTCCGCGTGACGGCCATGAGCGTTCCCGCATGGCTGCGCCGCTACTGGCGTCCGTCCCCGCCGCCTGAGCTTTCTTCCTCCTCCGCCGGACGGCATTCCGCTTCCCGCCGGCCCGCTCCTTCCTCCGACAGTTCCAGTCCCGCATCCGCGCAGCGCGTCCTTGCCGCGTGTGCGTCCGGCGCCGCCCGCCGTCTGCGGCGCGGCCTGCGCCCGGTCCTTGCCTCCGCGCTGTTTGCCCTTCCCCTGCTCGCCGGCCTGCCGACCGGGGCGCAGGCGCAGGTCGCGTGCAGCACGGCCAATGCCGACGGCTCCTACAACGTTCCCTTCGACTGGGCGCTGAAGCCGTCCGGCCTCGCCGCCGGCACCAGGTTCCGCCTGCTGTTCGCCACCTCGACGTCGCGCGACGCCACGGCGACCGACATCGCGACCTACAACACCTTCGTGCAGACCCGCGCCAAGGCGGGCCACAGCGCGATCTCCGACAGCTGCGGCAACCTCTTCAAGGTGGTGGGCTCGACCTCCTCGGTCGACGCCCGCGTCAACACCGACACCGAATCGACCGACACGGCGGCGCTGATCTACTGGTTGACGGGCGCCAAGGTCGCCGACGACTACGCCGACTTCTACGACGGAAACTGGGACAGCCGGGTTGTAAGATCGGAATCCGGGGGGGCGGTTGGGGCAGTGACCGTATATACCGGCAGCAACCAGAACGGCACCAAGCATACGACTCAATTCCTGGGCGGATCCGGCGGTTCCGCCCGAGCAGGCGTGCCAGGACATAGCAGCGGCAACAACCCATTCGATGCCGTCCCCAGTGCTCGGACAATTGCTCGCGCCTTCTACGGCCTCTCCCCGATCTTCACGGTGGGCACGAAGCCGACCGTGACCATTTCCGCGGGCACCTCGCCGGTGACGGAGGGCACGGCGGCGAGCTTCACCCTGAGCGTCAGCCCGACGCCGACCGCGCTCTTGGCCGTCAGTGTGCACATCAGCGAGGGGGAAGCCGACATCATCGATGCGGCCAACGAGGGCTTCAGGACGGTCACGATCCCGGCCGGCGCCGCCACGCACGCCTTCACCGTCCCCACGGACAACGATACCGCGGACGAGCGCCCCGGTCAGGTGCGTGCGGCTTTGGCGCCCGCAACGGACTACACGGAAGGCATTCCGTTCATCGCCCAGGTCGACGTATCGGACGACGACCCCACGCTTGTGAGCCTTGTGGCGACGTCGGACGTGACCTTCACGGAGGAGACCCCGACGGACACGGCGGCGGTGACGGTGCGCCTGCCGCGGCGGCTCTACGCGGGCGAGAACCTGGCGGTGCCGATCGAGGCTATCTTAATTTCAGGGATTAATCTCCCTGACGAAACAAATCCAAGCTTCACCCTGTCCGTTTCGGGCACCGGAGCGACTGGAATGGACTTGGGAACCGCCTCCCCCTTTGTGCGCTTCACCGGCCACGACACCAACATCGTGCAGGAGGCCACGGTCACCGTGACGCCGACGAACAACGACGACGGCGACACGGTGGCCGGTACCGTCACGATTGGCTTTGTGGATCTCTTGTCCGGCGACTGGACCCAAAGCTTCACCACCGTCGGCGGCGGGGGCGCGCCCCACGGCACGGACGACCGGGTGAGGCTGGTCTATGCCGACAACGACGTAATGTTCGACACCCTGACCCTGCTCGACCTCGGCGGACCGCGGATCCACCTGGACATCGGGACCTCGCCGGGGGTGACCGGGAGCGGGCGCGACTGGACCCTCGAGGAGGGGACCGACATCGTGCTGCGCTTCAGCAACCTCACGGAGGACCTGCACAGTCAGAACCTCACGGTGAACTACGCCGTGGTGGGCGCCTACGCCCATGTCCCCGACGGCCACGGGGGGACCCGGTCGGTGACGCTTCCGGCGAACACGCGCTCGGTCCAGGTGACCCTTCCGACCGAGGCCACCACCGCGGACGAGACCGACGCGAAGCTGTCGGTGATGCTCCTGGCCGCGACCCCCACGTCGGGGACCTACACCCTGGGGACCTACACGACCAACTTCAGGCCGCTGAACTTCACGGTCACGGACGGATCGGACGGGGGGACGGGCAACATCACCCCGATCGTCACGGTCGAGACGTGGTACGCGAACCCCTCCAACGACCCGGACGAGCCGGACGCGGCGGACCCGCGGATCGAGGGGGACGACCTCCAGTTCGACGTCCGGTCGCAACCGGCGGCGCAGGTGCCGTTCACGGTCTGGCTGAAGGTCGAGGAGACCGTCGGGGCCGGTCACGGCGATTGTGTCGCGGCCGGGCAGGAGCGGGTGCACACGGTGCGGTTCGCGCCCGGGGCGAGCCGGCGGACTCTCCGCGTGCCGACGGTGGACGACGACGTGGACGAGCATGACTGCGAGGTGACGGTGTCGCTGGCGTCGGATGCCGCGGGCACGGTGCCCGTGGCGCCGTATACCGGAGTGTCGACCGGGGGCCGCGGCGGCTACCTTATCAACAATGATCCCACTTCGACTTCCGCGACCAAGGGGAAGACCGTGGCGACGCGGGCGGTCCGCGACAACGAGGCCGGCCCGCTGGGGAGCCATTCGGATGGCGGGACCGATCCCGTGACCCCGGGCGCGGGTCCGGCGGTGACGATCTCGGCGGATGCGACGGAGGTCGACGAGGGCGGCGACGTGACCTTCACGGTCACCGCGGACCCGGCGCCGGCGCGCGACCTGGAAGTGACCGTGTCGGCCGACGAGGAGATGGGCTCGGGCGACGACCGCACCGGCGGCGGGCATTTCGGGACGGTGACGGTCCGGGCGGGCCAGACGACGGCGACGTGGACGCTGACGACGATATCGGACCAGGTCGCCCTGGCCGACGGCACGGTGACGGGGCGCATCGAGGCGGGCGACGGCTATACGGTCGGCAAGCCGTTCGAGGTGACGGTGACGCTGCTCGACGACGACGGGGTCACGACGCAGTCCGTGCCGGATTCGGTCGTGGGCGTGGACCCTGCGCTGGTGGCGCTGGTGCGGGGCTATGCGGCTGAGACCTGGAAGCACCCTGACCACGTAAAGCGTTGGATGCGGGTGCTGGCCGCGTTCGGCGACGACAACGGCTACACGCCGATGACGGCGGCGGAGGCGCAGACCCACGCCGACAAGGGCTGGCAACGGTGGGTTCCGGTGGCCGCCGCGCTGGCGGCGCTGGAGGCGGCGCAGCAGCCCCTGACCCTGCCGGCGGTGAGCGTCTCGGCCGGGTCGGACGTCACGGAAGGCGGGGATGCGGTGTTCACGGTGACGGCGAGCCCGGCGCCGGCCTCGCCGCTGTCGGTGACGGTGACCGTGGCGGCTTCCGGCGAGTTCGGCGTGACCGCGGGCACGCAGACCGTCCCCATCCCGACGACGGGCAGCGCCACGCTGACGCTGGCGACGTCCGATGACGAGGCCGACGAGGCGGACGGCTCGGTCACGGCGACGGTGGCGGCGGGCGACGGCTACACGGTGGGTTCCCCCGCGTCGGGGACCGTGGCCATTGCCGACGACGACCTGCCGCCGGCGGTCGCGACCGTCGATCCTGCACTGGTGGCGCAGGTTCGGGGCTATGCGGCGGAGACGCATCAGGGCCAGGAGCATGTGGACCGCTGGAAGCGGGTTCTGGCCGCGTTCGGCGACGACAACGGCTACACGCCGATGACGGCGGCGGAGGCGCAGATCCACGCCGACAAGGGCTGGCAACGGTGGGTTCCGGTGGCCGCCGCGCTGGCGGCGCTGGAAGCGGCGCAGCAGCCCCTGACCCTGCCGGCGGTGAGCGTCTCGGCCGGGTCGGACGTCACGGAAGGCGGGGATGCGACCTTCACGGTGACGGCGAACCCGGCGCCCGCGGCGGCGCTGTCGGTGACGGTGACCGTGGCGGCTTCCGGCGAGTTCGGCGTGACCGCGGGCACGCAGACCGTCCTCATCCCGACGACGGGCAGCGCGACGCTGACGCTGGCGACGGCGAATGACGACGCGGACGAGCCCGACGGCTCGGTGAGCGTGACGGTGGCGGCCGGCGACGGCTACACGGTCGGCGACCCGGCGTCGGGGACCGTGGCCATTGCCGACGACGACCTGCCGCTGCCGGCGATCGCGGTCTCGGCGGGGGACGCGGTGACGGAAGGCGGGGACGCGACCTTCACGGTCACGGCGAGCCCCGCCCCGGCCTCGGCGCTGTCGGTGAGCGTGACCGTGGCGACCGAGGGCGATTACGGCATTGCCTCAGGCACGCGGACCGTCAGCATCCCGACCGCGGGCAGCGCCACGCTGACGCTGGCGACGACGAACGACGACGCCGACGAACCCGACGGCTCGGTGAGCGTGACGGTGGCGGCGGGCGACGGCTACACGGTGGGTTCCCCCGCGTCGGGCAGCGTGTCCATAGCGGATGACGACCTGCCGCCGCCCGTGGTGTCGATTACGGCGAAGGCGGCCTCGGTGACGGAGGGCGGCGCGGCCGCCTTCACGCTGACCGCCGACCGCGCGCCGGATGCCGACCTGACGGTGACGCTTTCGGTTGCGGAGACCGGGGGCGGCGACCATGTGGCGGCGGCGGACGAGGGTCCGGCCACGGCGACGATCGCGAAGGGCGCAACGGAGGCGGTCTTCTCCGTCGCCACGGTGGACGACGATGTGGACGAGCCGGACGGTTCGGTGACGGTGACGCTGAAGGACGGCGGGGGCTACACGGTCCCGTCGCCGCCGGGCAATGCGGCCGCGGTAACGGTCTCCGACAACGACGCGGCGGCGCTCCCGTCGCTGTCGGTGGCCGATGTGACGGTGACGGAGGGCGCGTGGATGGAGTTCACGGTGCGCCTGTCGGCGCCTTCGGCAGGGGGCGTTTCGGTGAAGGTGTCGACGCGCGATTCGACCCCGGTCTCGGCGACGGCGCGGGACTACTGGCCGATCTCCGGACGGACGGTGAGCTTCCGCGCGGGCGAGACCGAACGGTCCGTCGGGGTCATCGTCTACGACGACAGCCATGACGAGGAGCCTGAGACGTTCGAGTTCGTGCTGTCGGATGCCAGGGGCGCGGCGATCGGCGACGGGGTCGCGGTCGGGACGATTACCAACGACGACCCGATGCCGGCGGCGTGGCTGGCGCGGTTCGGGCGCACGGTGGCGGAGCAGGCTCTGGACGGGATCGCGGGGCGCATGTCGGCGGACCGCACGCCCGGCATGCAGGGCTCGATCGCCGGGCAGGCGCTCTCCTTCGATCCGGCCGCCAACGACAACCCCGGATCGCGGGGAGCCGGCCCCGGCCATGCGCCGGACGGCGCCGCGGTTCCGGGCGGGACCGGCGCGCTGGCGCTGGCCGATGTCGCGCAGGCGTTGGGCGGCCAGTCCGGCCATTCCGGCCCGGCCGGCCTCGGTCAGGACGCGGCCGGCTCCGGAACTGGCTTCGGCAACGGAACGCAATCGCGGACCATGACGGCGCGCGACGCCCTGCTGGGATCGAGTTTCTCGCTGACCGGCGCGGCGGACGGCTCGGGTGGCAGCATGGCGTTCTGGGGCCGGGCGGCGCAGGGCAGCTTCGATGGCCGGGAGGGGACGTTCTCCCTCGACGGCGCGGTCACCACGGGCATGCTGGGCGCGGACTATGCGCGGGGCAAGTGGCTGGTCGGCCTGGCGCTCGCGCAAAGCGAGGGCGAGGGCGATTACCGCGACACCGGCATCGATCCCCGCCCTGCCTCGCAGACCTGTCCCGCCGACGCGGCGGACGGCCTGTGCGATGACGCCGTGCGCGCGGGCGACGGCAAGGTGGAGGCGTCGCTGACGGCGGCGATCCCCTATGCGGCGTTGCAGGCGTCGGAGCGTCTGAAGCTCTGGGGCGCGGCGGGCTACGGCACGGGCGAGGTGACGCTGAAGACCGCGCTCGGCGGCAGCTACAAGTCCGATACCAGCTGGAGCATGGCGGCGGCGGGGCTCCGGGGCGACCTGCTCGCGCCTCCCGCCGAGGGTTCCCCCGGATCGGGGTCCGGGGCAGGCGGCCCGGCGCTGGCGCTGACCTCGGACGCGCTGTGGACGCGGAGCTCTTCGGAGAAGACCCGCGACCTGGCGGCGTCGGAGTCCGACGCGACCCGGCTCCGGCTCGGCCTGGAGGGCAGCTACCGCATGGCGCCTACAGGCGGCGGTCATCTGACCCCCAAGTTGGAGATCGGCGCGCGCCATGACGGCGGCGATGCCGAGACCGGCTTCGGGGTCGAGCTCGGCGGCGGGATCACGTGGAGCGATCCCAAGCTGGGGCTCTCGCTCGACGTCTCGGGCCGCACGCTGATCGCGCACGGCAACGACGACCTGAAGGACCGGGGCTATGCCGCTTCGCTTGCCTTCGATCCGGACCCGGCGACGCAACGGGGTCCGTCGCTCAGCCTGCGCCAGGAGTTCGGCGGGCAGGCCAATGGCGGGCTCGATGCGCTGTTCCAGCCGGCGACGCTGGAGGACCGCTCGGGCAGCGAGGCGACTTCCCGCTGGAACATGGAGGCGGCATACGGCTTCCCGGCCTTCGGCGGGCGCTGGACCGGCAGCCCGCATGTCGGCCTGGGCCTCGCAACCGGCGCGCGCGACTACAGCCTCGGCTGGCGGCTGACGCCGGAGGCCAAGGCCAATGCGCCCGATGTCTCCTTCGGCCTCCGGGCGACCCGCCGGGAGAGCGACACGCAGTCGGCGGAGCATACGGTCGGGTTCGAGGTGCGCGCCCGCTGGTAAGGCATGGCGTGCGTCGACGATTACGCCGCCGGACCGGAGGCAGTCCGCCCCGGTCCGGCCGGTGCGCCCCGCGATAGCCTGGCCTCTCGGCTCGGCGGCCGGGACGGACTCCCGGGTTCCGGGGACGCCTGACCGTGGCGCGGCGGGTCAGCGGATGGGATGCCTTGCGGGCCTGGCGCTTCATCGGCGCGAGCAAGGCGTATCGCAACGCGTGGAAGCGGCGCCGGCCGCAGCCCGGGCTGCCGGAACGCGCACCGTTCCCGGTGCGGCTCCAGACCCCGGCCGACCTCGCCGCCATGGCCTGGGGCATGGCGGCGTGGGAGGATCCCCATGCGGCGCTGCCGCTCGCGCCCTTCTGGGCCCGGGCCGGCGTGGTCGAGGGACGGGTGACGCGGGATACGCCGCCGCTGGTGCGGCTTGCAGCCGAGGGAGATGCCACGCTCTCCGGTCTGCGTCTCGCCGACGGCGCGCTGCTGCTCAGGATCGAGCGGCCGGGTGTGTCGGTCGCGGTCCGTCTGCCGGCCGGGACGGTGTTCCCCGAGGACGGCGGGCTGCGTCTCGTGCTGGAGCGTGAGGTGGCGCGCATCGAGGACGTCTGGTCGGGGTTCCCGGCCCCTCGACCGGGGCGGGCACGGGGGACGGGGACGGTGAGCTTCTGCTGGCGCTGGAGATGGAGGCCGAAGGGCTCACGCAGCGCGACTACGCGCTGCGCTTCTGGAAGCCGAAGAAGGTCGAGGAAGACTACTACACCGGCAGCTGGATGCATGAGCGCGTCAAGCGCCGGTTCGCCTCGGCAAGGCGCATCCTGAAGCAATACCGCGGCATGGCCACCGGGGCGTAGTCCGCGGGCCGCGCCATCGCCCTTCCGGTGGCGACGGCGCGACGGGGTGCAAGGTCGGGTTTTCGTCTGCCCTTGAGACGGAATCGCCAGCCGGCGAAGATGGCCACCGCCGGGATCGCAAGCGACCGTGAGGCGGACCCCGCCTGCCTGTCCGTTTCCCTTGCTGCCGCATGCCTGCGCTCCCGGATCGACGCGATCGCTGCCTGACGGCCATCACCGGATGCATTGCCGTCTTGCCTCGTCCGGGCGCATCGAACGTCACCGTCACGCATTACGGTCCCCGCCGGACGGTCACCGCGGACAGCAGTTCCCGATCGACGACGACGCCGGGTGTCGCACGGTCGCCGTCCGGGCCGAATCGGCACCCCTTCCCACGAGCTGCGCCAGCAGGTCAACGGCCATATCCGCGAGCGGCTCGCCCGCGAGGGGCGCATCCACGGGCCGACGATGGCGTCCGAGCGCTTGGTCTCGAAGGGTTATACCGGTGCCGAGAAGGCGCTCGCCGGCAACTATGCGCCGGGCGACGTGGTCGCCTTCCACCGGCCCTACAAGCGGATCGGCGTCGAAAAGGGCGACGAACGCACGGTAATCGGCGTCGATTACAGGTCCCGCGAGGTGCTGCTCGAAGACGGCAGGGGCGGGACGGTCGCCTGGAAGCCGCAACAGATCGGCGGACGCCGGGGCGGCAGCGAGGTCTACAAGGTCGAGGAGATCCAGCTCAGGGCGGGCGACCGCATCCGCTGGACCCGCAACGATGCCGGCCTCGGGCTGGTCAACTCCCGCACGGCCGAGGTGCTCAGGGTTGCGAACGGGCGGGTGACCTTCCGCCTGGAGGACGGCAAGACGCTCGAACTCGGGTCGAACGACCCGCAACTGCGCCATCTCGACCATGCCTGGGCGTCGACCGTGCATGCCTTCCAGGGCCGCACGGTGGACAAGGTGGTCGCCGCGATGGAGGCCAGGCACAAGCATCTCACCACGCAGAAGAGCTTCTATGTCGAGATCAGCCGGGCGCGCGACCGGGCCGAACTGGTGACCGACGATGCGAAGGCGCTGCGCGAACAGCTCGAAGCGGTCACCGGCGAGCGCATCGCCGCGCTCGAAGCCGTCGGCGAAATGCCCCGCGAGGAGCCGGCCAGGGCGGCCGGGGCTGCCGCGGCGGAGGGTTCGCAGCGCGAACGGCAGCCGGAAAGCGGCGCCGGCAGGGAGAAGAATCGGTCCGCGACGGCTGCGAAGGACCGGGAAAGGGCCGTGCCGGAGAGCCGGTCAGGGCCGGAACGCGGCGCCGGGCGCGGCTTCGACAAGGCACAGTCCACCACGAAATCCCCCGCGAAGCAGCCGGAACCGCCGTCGCGCGGACGCGGCAAGGGCGACATGGACCTCGGCATGTAACGAAACCGGCACGCATGCCGACGTGTGCGATGACGAAATGAATGAAGGAGAACGGGGGCGATGGACGGCGAAACCCGTGAAACCGGGCCCGCCGAGGGCGGGAAAGCCGAGAGGCGCAACCCCCATTCGATCCGTTTTCTCGACGGCGAATGGGACCGGATCGAGGCTCATGCCGATGCGCGCGGCCTCACCGGCCCGGAGTTCGTGCGCTTCGCAGCGCTTGAAGCGATGACCGACGGGGATGCGGCGCGGGACCGCCTCGCCCCGCTGATCGAGACGACCTTCCGCGCAGCGCATATCATGGTCACGAAATTGCGCAGCGAGATGATCGACGAAGGCCGGGAGGACGAGCTGGACGAGCTGATCGAGGGTGCCCGGGAGTATCGGGACAGGCTGCTGGGACGGCAACCCGGCCGGATGCCGGGATATTGGACCCGGTGGCGTTGCGACTTGCGGTCGAACCGGCACCCCGGCGGGAGAGGGATAGCGTCAGGCACGGCTGCGGCAAAGGGCTGAAACGGGACGGTTCCCGAGAGAATTTCGGGGCGATCCGGACGGTTCTCCAGAGAATTTCTGGCCGGATTCCACGGTTCTCTCGAGAACCCTCGCGCGGCACGGGCGGTTCTCCAGAGAAGCGCGAAGAAAAAACATCAGCGATTCCAGCGGCTTGGCCACGGTTCCCCAGAGAACCCGCGCGGTTCTCCGGAGAAGCGACTCGATCAAACAAGAATCCGGCGCCCGAAGGCTCCCCAAGTCCTCCCAAGTCGTTGAAAAGGAAGGCTCTGCGCGCGCATGCGCCCTCTGCATCGGGGATGCGTGGGGTGTGGAATTTACCGCCGGCCCGGGCCGGTCGGAAGGCCGTTCGGCGCTGAAATTTCGATGGGGGAATCGACGCCGGGGAACCCGGCGGAGGGGAGCCACCACGGCGCTTGAGTGGCGGCTGGCGCGGACACCGCGAAGGGGCGCGGTGTCGAGCGAAGTGACGGCGGGTCCGGCGCGAGCGCCGTCACCGGCATCGGCGGAAGTGCCGGGCGCTGTGCGGGCGGCGGTGCGCGCCGATCGCGACAGCGGACGCGCGCAAGTGCATCGGCCGGCGATCGGGCCGACGACCGGCACGGCCGACGGCGGCAAGGGCAGTGGTGCGAAGCACCCTGCCGGGGATACCGATCATGACGATTGCCATGATGATCGTCGGGACGGTCGCAACGACCGTCGGCGATGGCGAGCGGCGCGAAGCGCGCGAGGATGACGGTGCCGCCGCAACGCCGTCGGTCGGGAAACGAAACGGGCCGCGCCGCCGTCCCGATGCAGGGATGACGACGCGGCCCGCGAGGCGCTGCGGTCAGACGCGGCAGACCGGGATGCCGAGCGAGCGCGCCTTGTCGACGAGGTTCTCGGTGATGCCCGAACCGGGGAACGCGATGACGCCCTTCGGCAGAAGGTTGAGGAGCTCGTCGTTGCGGCGGAACGGTGCGGCGCGTCCGTGACGGTCCCAGTCCGGCTTGCAGACGACCTGGTGGACGCCGTTGCGCTCGGCCCAGCTCGCCGCGATCTTCTCGACGCCGGGGCCGCCGCCATGGACCAGCACCATGTCGCCATGCTTGGCGCGGGTCCTGTCGAGCATGCGGATGACCGCGGCCGGGTCGGCGACGTCCTTGCCGCCCGCGATGGCGACCAGCGTTCCCTGCGGCAGGTGCGCCATGGTCGCGCGGTCCTTCCTCGCGCGCTGGTAGTCGCGGGCATCGATCGCCGCGGAGGTCAGCTTGCCGGTCTGGCTCGCGTGCGATCCGCGCCGGGGCCGCCACATGCCGCCGGTCTCCGCGCGATACCGTTCGGCGGCTTCGTCGCGCAGGGTCTCGAAGGCGTCGCGCCGGTCGGTGAGGCACTGCGCCCGGTGGGTGGTCATCTCCAGCTCCAGCGACTTGATCTCGGTGCCGTCCTGGGCGCGCTGGAGGTCGCGGAGTTCGGGCATCAGCTTGTCGGCGGCGCGGTCGAGGCGGCGGGTCTGTGCGTCGAGCATGTTGACGAAGCCCCAGAGCAGGCTCTCGCGCTCGTCGGCCAGCTGGAACCCGTCCGGCGCGACGCCCTGCGCGATGATGCGGAACGCCTCGCTCACCGCGTCGGTGGCGTCGTCGGCGTCCCAGACCTCGCGGGTGTCGAACTCGTCGCGCTCGGGTATCGCGCCGAAGAGCTGCGCGTGTTCGCAGACTGTGGCGGTGACGGACCGGTCCTGCGCTTCGATGGTGTCGATGTTCTCGGTGAGGGTCATGACGATCTCCTTGCGATCGGTTGCACGTTCCGGGGCCGATCCCCGTCGTGATGTCCTGTTGGGAACCGCGCGCGCAGCGGAAGCACCTGGGCTTGGAAGCACTTGGGGCGGAGTGGTGCGGAAAGTCGGCGAGTGGTGCGGAAGATCGCGCCAGCGATCTTCACGGTCGGCGGCTTTCACGGTCCGCCCCTAGAGCTTCTTGTCCAGGCCGCAGGGAGCTTGCGACCGGAGGACCCGCAGGGTTGCTGTAGCGAGCACGGTGTGCCGTGAAAGGCACCATCCTTCAGCGGGTGCAAATCCCGCCCGGCAAATGTCGTTCCAGCCGGTAGCAATCGGAGCGAGTTATGGAGGTAACGACATAGCTTGAAGCACTTCGATGTAACGGGCCGCCTTGGGCGGCTTAGCGACCATGCGGGCCGCAACGTGCAGTGAACGCCGAGCAGGCCTCGAAACCAGTGATGTGGGAGCCGACCCGCCCGTGCTCCGGGGAAGGCTGCCATCGGTCGGGAAGCGAACGACGCAAGCACCGGCCGGTCCCACCGGGGCAATGGCGGCGGCACGCATGGAAGAGGAGGATGGAGGCAACACGGGAAGCCCTGTCGGTGGTGTGCACACACCAACCGGAACCCCGCGAGGGGCAGGCTGGGCCGGCAGGGTGGCGGATGGGCTCGTAGTACCGCTGAAGCCGGGTAATGCCGGTGGAGGAAAGGAGCCCTGGTTCGAGAGCAGTACGGAAAGGAAGCAAGGCGTGACTACTGGTGAAAACCTAACAGGGTCAGACAGAGTTCGGAAACTCCAGACCGTGCTACATGCGAAAGCTAAGGAAGAACCCGGTCGGCGATTCCATGCGCTGATCGACAAGGTGTGGCGCGAGGACTTCCTCGCCGAAGCCTGGAAGCGGGTTCGCCGGAATGGCGGGGCTGCCGGGGTGGATGGCGAGACGTTCGCGGACATCGAGTCGGTTGGCGTGGGGCGCTGGCTTGGGGAACTGGCGCGGGAACTGAAGGATGGGGCGTACACACCGAAGCCGGTACGGCAGGTGCTCATCCCGAAGAAGCAGCCCGGCAAGTTCCGGCCATTGGGCATCCCCTGCATAAGGGACCGGGTAGCGCAGACGTCGGCTCTGCTTGTGCTTGAGCCGATATTCGAAGCGGACCTGCAACCGGAGCAGTACGCCTACAGGCCGGGACGGAGTGCCCACGGCGCGGTAAAACGCGTTCGCCGCCTCCTATATGGGCGGCACCAAGAGGTTGTTGATTGCGACCTGTCCAACTACTTCGGCGAGATACCGCACGCCGAGCTTCTCAAGAGTTTCGCCCGCCGCATCAGCGACGGGCGGATGCTCAAGCTCATCAAGGCGTGGCTGGAAATGCCGGTGGAAGAGGACGACGGCGAGGGCGGCAAGCGCCGCACGAACCGGGCGCGCAGGGAACGGAAAGGAACCCCGCAAGGGGCACCGATCTCGCCTTTGGCCAGCAACGTCTACATGCGGCGCTTCATCTTGGGCTGGAAGGCGCTGGGCTACGCCCGGCGCTTCCGTGCGGAAATCGTGAACTATGCCGACGACCTCTGTGTGCTCGGCAAGGCCCCGGCGGCGGAAATGCTGGCGGCGGTCGAGCGGCTCATGGCGGGTCTGAAGCTCACGGTCAACGCGCGGAAAACCCGGTGCTTGCGGTGCCCGGAAGAGCCTTTAGAGTTTCTGGGTTACCGCATCGGACACACCTACCGCCGGGATGGTCGGGGGTCGTACATCGGCACCCGGCCCAGCCAGGCGAGTGTCCAGAGCATATGCCGCAGGATCAGCGACATGACGGTGAGAGGGTACGGTGGGCAACCATCGGAGGTGATGGTAGGGCGTCTGAACCGGACTATGACCGGGTGGGCAAACTACTTTAGCCTCGGGCAGGTCAGCCCGGCCTTCAACGTCGTCAACCGACATGCGGTCCGGCGGTTTCGCCAGTGGCTCTGCCGAAAGCACAAGACGCGGCACGGGGCAACTGTGCAATACCCCGCCCAGAGGCTCCACGACGAATACGGCCTCACCCGTCTGACGCGGCAGGCACTGGGCCTTCCGAGCGCGAAGGCATGATCTCGTCCGAAAGCCGGATGCGGGAAATCCGCACGTCCGGTTTGATGAGCGGGGACTGGAAACGCGGTCATGGGAGCCGGACTGAGGCCCGGAGCGAAAGCGACGGACAAGCCACCGGACCCTACAACTGGCGCGCCAGTCCTCGACTCTACTGGATCACAATGGGACTTCACGACGAGGCGAATATCTCTCCACCCGCACGCCCCAATCGGCGGTTCGGCCCGGCACGGCGTTCGAAAGGGAGCACGGCGGCGCGTCACGCATCCGCGCCGCCCAGGCGGCCGCCCGTTCGAGGACCTCGCCGTGACAGGGATGCCCGTCGCCCGCGCACCAGCACGCCAGCCAGCAGCCGTCCAGCTCGGCGAGCTCTTCCAGCGTCACCTCGCCCGCGCCTATCTGCCGCCAGAGATGGAGGCGGTAGCGGGCGACGGCCTCGGCATGGGTGACTCCGCCCGTCACGCGAAACGGATTGCCCCACTTCGTGCGGCGGTCGATCAGCACGGTGTTGTTCACCACTTGGGCATATTCGAACGCCTCGCGCAGCTTCGGCTCGTGCCTGAGATTGATGATGGCGCTCATGACTCCCTCCTCGCTCATTGTCGGCTTGCCCGACTCCTTGCTTCTCTCTCCTCCAGCCGGCAGGCACGACGACCGCGGCGGCGACGGCCCGCGCGCGGGGCGAGGCGCCTGGCCGGGAGCGGGCTCGAAGCGGGCTGCAAGAAAAAAGGGCGACCGCCGAAGAGACTGTGAAAGTATTTCTGTGAGCCCGAACAGGGCGGACCTCTGAGCCGATGACAGAGAGCTCGACAAGCCAGGTTGCTGACGAAGGCGAATGAAGCGTCTTTGTCCGCCCGTACCCCGGTTTTTTGCAGCCTTAAATGCTATGCTCGCGGGCAACCTGGGCAGCCACAAGGTTTACCGCGATGCCGGAGCGACGTTACCGGGAGGTGCGGTCCCGAAGCGAGTTGATGCTTCTTCCGCCCTGCGTGGACGACTATGTGTCCGAACACAATCCGGTGCGCGCGATCGATGCGTTCGTCGGCACGCTGGATCTGGAGGAGCTGGACTTTCGGCACGCGGAAGAACACTGCGGGGCCGGCCAGCCAGCCTACGATCCGAGACTACTGCTGAAGCTGTATCTGTACGGCTATCAACACCGGGTGCGCAGTTCGCGCCGGTTGGAAGCGGAGACGCGACGGAACCTGGAGGTGATCTGGCTGTGCCAGGGGGCCACGCCGAGCTACAAGACGATCGCGGATTTCCGCAAGGACAATGCATCTGCGCTGCGGGCAGCCAACCGGGAGTTCATTCTGCTATGCCGGGAGTTGTCCCTGCTGGAGGGTCGCCGGGTGGCTGTCGACGGGACTTTTCTGAAGGCCAATGCAAATGCGGACAGCATCCATACGAAGGCAAGCCTGGGAAAGGGTCTGACGCGTCTGGACGAAAAGATTGCCGAGTATCACAGGCTGTTGGACGAGGCGGATGCAGGATCGGAGGATGGAGGGGACAGCGGGGAGGATCCGGAACTGGCGGCGAAGATCGAGGCTCTGGTGGAAAGGCGCAAGCACAAGCAGTCTTTGCAGGAACGCTTGCAGGCAAGCGGGGAGAATCAGATATCGGAGGTCGATCCGGATGCGCGGGTGCTGAGGAAGTCCGGCAAGGCAGTGGGCGGCTACAACTGCCAGATCGCAGTGGACGACCGGTACAAGCTGATTGTCGCCGAGGATGTCGTGCAGGACGGCAATGATGCCGTTCAGCTGGAGCCTATGATGACGAAAGCCGGCGAAGCCATGGGCGCCGAGCGGTTGACCGGTCTGGCGGATACCGGTTACTTCAGCCGCGAACAGTTGAAGAGTTGTGAGGACAAGGGCCTGGACGTATACGTCCCGATAGCGAGAAATCGGCCCCGAAGGGGCAAAGGCGACGTCATGCGATTCAGCATAGACGACGATTTCCGTTACGATGCCCGGAATGACACGTATGTTTGCCCGGCCGGTCAGCGGCTGACTCGAGGAGGATCGCCCTGCATAAAGGACGGCAAGCGGCATTTCAGATATAGCGCGGTGAGAGCGGTTTGCCGGGGTTGTTCGCTGAGGGACCGATGCCTGTCAAAGTCGGAGTCAAGGCGGAGATTGGCCCGCTGGGAGCATGAGGACGTGATCGACCGGCATCGCACGAAGATGAGCGCCGGTGCACCATGGATGCGCCAAAGAGCTACGCTCGTCGAGCATCCTTTCGGCACCATCAAGCGATGGGCGGGAATGGACCATTTCCTGATGCGCGGACTCGACAAGTGCCGCGGCGAGTTCAGCCTGATGACACTGGGGTACAACTTCAAGCGGGTGATGAACGAGTTGGGCGCGGAGGCATTCAGGGAGCATTGCCTCCAAAAACGGCGGACTGGGGCGATTAGTGCGTAATATTGCTCTGGGAGCCGTGTTTCCCCGTCATTGAGCACGGCTTCGCGGCGTTCGCCCGCGATCGACTTTCCTTCGCGTCTGCGGACCCATAGTGCTCGGACGGCCGTACACCCGCCCGGTTGCATGAAAAAGGGACGGTGCCCCGGAGACTGTGAAAAGCTGATACTTTCACAGTCTCCGAAGCAGCCGCCCGAGTTGGGAGGGAGGACTGGAGACCGGTCTAGAATGGGATGTCCATGCCGGAATCGTCCGCCTGCGCCGGAGCGCCGCCGGCCGGCACGGTCTCGCCGTTCGCCGGCTCCTGCGCGGCCCGGGCGCCGTTCCCGTTGGCCCCGGTCGGGCGATCGAGGAACTGTACCCTGTGACCGGGCACGATCAGGATCTCGGTGGAGAAGCGGTCGGAGTCCTCGCCGTCCTTCTTCCAGCGCCGGGTCTGGAGCTTGCCCTCGGCGTGGACCAGGCGGCCCTTCTTCGCGTGCCGCACCAGCATGTCGATCAGCCCGTCCTGGAAGGTGACGACCCGGTGCCACTCGGTCCTGTCGACCTTCTCGCCGTCGCGGTTGAAATACGACTCGTCGGTGGCGATGCTGAGATTGGCCACGCGGCCCCCGCTCATCAGCTGGTTGACGGTGACGTCGGCGCCGAGGCGGCCGATCAGTTCGACGCGGTTCATTCCGAAGCTCATGACGATGCTCCTTCAGTTCTCGATGTTGACGATGGTCGAGCGGCGGGACCGGAGAACGCTCTCCCCAGCCCCTTCCCGCTCATCTTCTCCGAAGCCCTCCTCTAACTCCGGTCCGCCGGGGCCTCGCGGTCGGGGCAGCGCCGGGCCCGGTCTTCGCTCAGCGCGTCCCTGACCGAGCAGGCGTCGAGGCCGAGTTCGGCGAGGGCGGCGTCGGCGGCGGGGCCGACAGGGTCGTAATCGGTGTCGAAGGCAAACATGATGGGATCTCCCGTGCCGCGCCCGGCCGCGACGGAAACCCTCCCTCGCTCCCAACCGGGCGCTTGCCCGGCGAAAGCCCCTCTCGACCTCCCGGCCGGCCGGCCCCCCGGCGGACCGGCGGCCCCTGCTCCGACCGCAACGGGCGGGAAGTGCTGCCGCGATACCGGGCGGCTTCAGTGCAGGGTGCTGCCGTTCATGCCGCCGGCACCCGCCCGCAAGCAGCGCGCGGCGAATGCGGTCCAGGCGTTTCGGTCGAGGCCGAGCGCCCGGTTGAGGGAATCGCATACGGCCAGGCCGTCGGTCCGGTTCAGGGCGACCAGCGCGGTGGGGATGGCGAAGCCGAAGCCCTTTATGCCGAGCAGAGTGTAATGCCGAGTGGGTCCCGGGGATCGGCTTAACCCTGCCGTTCTGCGGCCGATTCGCTCGGCATTAATCGGAACTTCATCGGGTATCTGGCCAGATTCCCTTTTGGAATCAGGTGGTCGCGTTTAATCGCCCTGGACGTCGACTGGCAACACTCCGGCGGGGTCGACGCCGAGCAGTTCGAAGGCCCGTTGCTGGGTGGGCGTGGGATCGGCGGTGACGTTGAAGAGGTGATCGGGGTTGCCGGCGAGGGCGATCCGGTTGAGGGTCAGCGAGGCGAGGTGGTCGAGCAGGGTGCGCAGGCTGTGCACCGGCGTGCCGTCGGCGGTGGTGCGGGTGGCGGCCTTCTGTTTGGCGCTGGGTGAGACGCCGGCCGGCTGCACGGGGGAGGCGCGCCGGGCGCGGGCGCTCTCGGGGTCGTCGTCCTCGAACAGCAGCGGAGCGAGGCGTCGGCGCAGGTGCCACTCGACGTGGCAGGCGAGCGCGCACAGGAACACGTGTGCGCGGACGTGGTCGGCGCTGTAGACGTAGATGGGCCGCACCTCGAGCCGGGTCGTCTTGAGGTTGCGGAAGGCGCGCTCGATGCGGGCCAGGGCCTTGTAGGCGTCGACGGCCTCGTCGGCGGCGATGGCGTCGGCGGGGAGGCTGGTGCGGACGATGTAGATGCCGTCGAGCTGGGCCTCGGCGGTGATGCCGGCTTCGTTGCGGGTCCAGGTGAGGTCGTCGTCGGTGACGGTGATGGTGAAGTGCTTCTCGACCTTGCGGCGGTTGGCTTCGCGCCCGACCCGGTGGCTGATCCGGTCCCGTCCGCGCAGTTGCGAGCCGGGCCGGCGGACGATGCGGGCGATCTCCTCGAGGGTGGCCTCGGTGGCGCGGAGCAGGTCCTCGCGCTTGCGCGCGCGCTCGTCGCGCAGGCGCGGGTTGAGGCAGACCATGAGGCGCTCGCCGGGGAAGGCGGGGCTGCTGATCTCGGCGACCGTGTCTTCCAGCAGCTCGTCCGGTCGCAGCGGCGCCGGCCCGTCGGGGCCGGCCGGGCGCAGCAGCGTGCGGAGGTCCGCGGTCCTGAGTGCGGAGATCCAGTCGAGCCCGGCCGGCTCCACGGCCTTGCGGATGCGCGCGGTGGTGAGCATGCCGCGGTCGCCGACCAGGGCGATCCGCTCGATGCCGAAGCGGGTCCGGATCTTCCGGATCTGGTCCGCCACGGTGGCAGGATCGGCGGTGTTGCCGGCGAACACCTCGACCGCCACCGGGCAGCCGTCGCGCGAGCAGAGCAGCCCGAAGACGATCTGCTGGCGGCCCTTCTTGCCATCGCGGTTGTGGCCGAAGGCGGCCAGCGGGCAGCACCGCCCCTCGACGAAGCTGGACGTCGTGTCGTAGAGCACCAGGGTGCCGTCCCGGAGGTGCCGGTTGGCCAGGCTCTGCTCGATCCAGGGCTGGCGCGCCAGCAGCCAGTCGAGCATCGCCAGCATCTCGTTGCCGGTGACCTCGCCGAGGCCCAGGACCCCGCCGAGGGTGGAGGCGGCGGTCTCCGGCGTGAGCTGCCGGGCGGTCGCGAGCTTGGAATCCGGCGCCAGCACCCGGGCCACGATGGCGGCCAGCGCGAGATCGCGCTCGCGGCTGCGGAGCCGGTGCAGGATGCGGGGCAGCCCCAGCTGCCGGCAGGTGCCGAGCACCGCGCAGACATGACCATGCGCCAGGCTGCGCCGCACGGCGAACGCCTCGTCCGGGCGTTCGAAGGCGACGCCTCCCTTGACCACCCGGCGGATGCCCTCGATCAGCCCGGGCGGCAGGTGGGTGAGGTTGGCGAGGGTCTTCCGGCGGATGCGCTTACCTTCGCGCCAGGCCTTGCGGAGCAGGATCGTGGGCCGGCGGCCGCGGTTCGGGATGGCTTCGACGTGGTAGGACATGGCCGGCGACCGCGCATGGAAACAGGGCTTCCGGCCTTATAGCGCACCTTCCGGCAAGGTACAACCCCTATCGGTCCGGCCCTACCATGGAAACAAATATCCATGGAGAAACCGGGCCCCATCCCTACCAACCGAAACGTGATCAGGACGTTGGCCGGACTATCTCTGATCTATCCTCAGTGAAGCTCCGATTAATTCTCACGGCCAGTTTCCGCCTAGAACCATCATCAGGCTGTCCTTCACACCGTTGAAGGTCCCCCGGCGGATGGAAGGCGGCGTGTTGGCCTCAAGGATTTTCAGCCTCTCGGCCGCGTTCGAACGAAGGTACACCTCGGTGATCTTGACGTCGGCGTGACCGAGCCAGATCGAGACCTTCCGGATGTCCCCCCGTGTGGCATCCAGAACGGTCATTGCCGACGAATGACGGAGCACGTGCGGGGTCACCCGCTTGCTCTTGATCGACGGGACCTTGCAGGCCGCGGTGGCGACATGCTGGTCGAGGATGTAGGCGAAGCCGTCCGTGCTCAACGCCCGCCCGCGGGCGCTGAGGAAGAGATAGCGATTGTTCACCGGCGGGCGGACGTCGAGCCACTCATTGAGGACGGCCCTCGTTTCCTTCCAAAGCGGAAGTTCGCGCTCGCGCCGCCCCTTGCCCAGGACGCGGACAGTCTCAAGTTGGGGACTCGACAGGCTGTCGAGAGTGAGCCCGGTCAGTTCCGACACCCGGAGCCCGGCCGCGTAGCATAGATGCAGCATGGCGCGGTCGCGCAGGCCTGCGACCGTCGCGGTATCCGGCGCATCCAGGATCGCCTGCATCTCCGTCCGGTCGAGCCAGTCGATCAGGGGTTTGTCGGCGCGCTTCTGCGGGATGGCGCGCACCTGCAACGCCAGATCGAGACAACCCGGGACACGGTATTCCAGGTATCGGAAGAAGGACTTGACGGCGGCGAGACGATTATTGCGGGTGCCGACGCTGTTGTTGCGATCCTTCTCCAGGGACTCGAGGAAGGCCAGCAGGAGAGCCACCGTCAGGTGCTCGATCTTCAGGACGCAGGGGCGCACCTTGGTCTTTTCCGCCGCGTAGAGGACGAGGAGGCGGAAGCACGCTTTATAGCTCTGCACGGTGTGGCGGCTGAAGCGCCGCTCGTTAGGAAGGTGCTCCTCCAGGAAGGTCGTCAGGTGGGGGGCAAGATCAGTCATCGGAACCCCCATTCGCGTGAGCCTCTTCCGCAGCCTCGGCAATGCCGCGCAGGAGGGCAGGGGTCGCTTCCAGATACCAGTAGGTGCTCGAGACGTCGACATGTCCGAGGTAAGTGGAGAGCGCCAGCATGTGCCGGCTCGGATCGACGTCGGGAGCCAGGTTCTCGAGAGATCGCACGGCGAAGGAATGCCGCAGCGAGTGCGTCGTCGGCCCTCGCGCCGCACCGGGTTCGCGGATTCCCGCTCGCTCCGCGAGTCTGCGGAAGACATGGATGGGATGCAGTTGACGCGGGCGCTGGCCGCTTGCGATCACGAACAGATGCCGATCCGGGGTTTTCTCCGCAAGTCGCGCTTCCAGATAGCGGTTCAGCGCATCCCAGGTGGTCGGGTGCAGAGCGACCATCCGGGACTTGCGGAACTTCGTGTCTCGGATCACCAAGCCGTCCTCGGTGATGTCGTCCAGGGTCAATGCAAGCGCTTCGCCGATGCGCAGGCCGGTCGCGGCGACGAGCCCGAACAGGTAATGCCAGGTCAGCGGGGCAATGGTGCCGGCAGGTCCCATGGACAATGCCGCTGTCAGGAGTTTCCCGATATCCGCGACCGACATCAGGCAGGGCTTCGGTCTCTGCTTGTTCAGACGGCCCAGAGCATCGCGAGGCGGCACTTCGTGACGGGCGTCCTCAGCGTGCAGCCAACTGCCGAAGTTATGGACTGCGTACAGCTTTTTGACCCGTTCGGACCGCGATGCCGCCGCCGACGCGGATGCCCACTCGATGGCGGTTTTGGACCGCATGAATGTTTCATCGCGAACCTCGGCGAAGCGCGCAAAACTGCGCAGCTCCCGTGCGCTCCGCACGAACCGATAACCGAGCTTCTGCTTCATCGCCACAAAGCGCTCGACGTGTTCGCTGATCGTGATCGTCATCGGTCGTTCCCTCCCAACCAGGGTTGGGCAACCTCCTGCAACATGACCGCGTCGGTCTTGGCGTAGATCACGGTGGTGTTCGGGGAAGTGTGCCGGAGCAGCGATTGGATGACATCCAGCGTGGCTCCCGACCTGAGCAACGCGGTCGCCTGGGAGTGGCGGAGTGCATGCGCGCCACGACCGCCGAAGGTCTTGACCCCCGCGCGATCCAGCGCGCGTTCCACCACGGCACTGACGGTGCTCGAATGGGTGAATGGCCGACAGGGCGCGTTCACGCAGAAGAACACCTTCTCCTCATCCACCCTTGGCCGTGCCGTCGCGATATAGACGTGGAGCGCATCGCCGACGTCCTGGGGCAGCGGCAGCGACGTCGTCCGCCGTGATTTTCCCGAGACACGGATCTCGGCCCTGTTCCAGTCGATGTCGTCGAGGCGCAGAGCGACGATATCTCCGGCCCGCAGCGCCAGCCGCGCCAACAGCAGCAGGATCGCCCGGTCGCGTACACCCATGGGGTCGTCGCCGCAGGACGCGATGGTGCGCTCGACATCGTCGGCCAGGATGTACCGTGGCAGGGCCGACAGCCGCCACTGCGGCACCGTCGGCACGGCCTCGACCAGCCCCGCCGCGATGCTGCCTTCCGACACCAGGAACCGCAAATACATACGCATCGCGGTTGTCAGCCTGCGGGCGTAGCTTTGCGACCATGGCTCCATGCGGTCGAACAACACCCGCCGGACCAGTGCCGCGTTATAGACCCCCGGATCGTCCCCAAGACCAGGCAGCATCTCCGCGATCAATCGGACCTGCTGGCGTATGGTCTCCGGGCTGCTGGCGCGATGGCGTTCAAGCCAGTCGGCGAATCTCGCAAGGCGAGGCGACGGAGGCTTCTCGTCCGGGACCGGTTCGAGGGGCCCGATCCGCCCGATCGAGACGAGATTCTTCAGGAAGCCGTGTAGTTCGATCTCGTACGCGGTTGTGGGATACCGGGATTCGTGGCCGTGGAACACCCCGGGGATCGAGCAGATGATCTGCCTGCGCCGGAACCGCGCGATTACCTCCGGCGACAGATCGCACAGGCGAAGCCGTGAGAGGTGGAGCCAGACAATGAGACCGCCGCATCCATAACGATACCGCTTGATGGTCTTGGTCGCGTAGCCATTGCGGCGCAGGCCCTCGAGAAACGCATTCAGAAGCCGGAAATTGTCCTCGAGTTCGCCGGGAGTCTCGATGCGCCCTATCCGCTCGAGGAAGCGGATGAACGTCATGACCTTGGGCGACGAGCGGCACTTGCGCCAGCGGCGAAGCCGGACAGGCGCGGACGATTTGGCGCAACGGCATTCGTGCTGCTGAAAGCGCTCGATAACCGTGCCGTCGACGATCTTGAGCTCGATCCCGGCAAGCTCAAGCCAGATCAGGAAGTGACGGGCGGCGTAACGGTAATTGGAGAGCTGACCCTCAGCCGCTCCGTCCGAGTGGCGAAGATCGTTGATGAACTCAAGAATGATCGAGTCGAAGCCGGCCAGGGCTGTGGTCCCCAGCAGCGACCGGCGGTTGGGTGTCGAAGACATTGTTGGTCGTCCTCCATCGGGTTGAAACGGAGGACGACTTTGTCCGCGAATTGACCGTCAGAATTAATGCCGAGCGAATCGGCCGCAGAACGGCAGGGTTAAGCCGATCCCCGGGACCCACTCGGCATTACACTCTGCTCGGCATAAACGGCTTTATCCCGAGCTCGGGATAAAACCTTCGACCAGGATGCGAATCTGCGGCGGCTCGCCGTCGTCGTCGGCGGCGGGATAGAAGCAATAGGCGGGGTTGTCGGGCAGACGGGCGGTCATGATGGAAACTCCTTCGGTGGGGCCGGGCCGGCGGGCGCACGGCCGGCCATACGCATGTCGGACGGCGGGCGGCGGGCCGGCAGCGCAGTAGGGAATGGCCCTACTGCGCCGCGCGGGATCACCAGGGCGGAGCGGTCATCGTCGCCATCGGGCTGACGTCCGCGACCACCTCGACCTCGTCGCGCGAGAGCCTGGCGAAGGCGAGGCAGAGCGCGACGTCGGCCTCGCTGTCATAGGGGCCGTGCTCCCGGCCGGTGGCGATCTCGATCACCGTCCAGCTCGGGTCCCAGATCGGGATGCCGCGGAATGCCCCCGAGCCCTCGCGGTGCTTGCGCGAACAGGGCTCGCAGCGCGCCACCCCCGGCGAGGGCGTGTTGCATTCGACGCAGCGGCCCCTGGCCCTCCGGTCGGCATAGCGCCGGCGCCGGGCGGCGTATTCCGCCTCGCGGTCGCGCCGCCCTTCCTTGGCCACGGCGCAGGGCGCGCAGTAGGCCGCGCCGCCGTAGGTGGGGGTTTGGCACTTGACGCACACCCCGGCGGCTCTCCGGGCATCGTAGCGCGCGCGGGCCGCGTCGCGGCAGGCCTCGCACTCGGCAGCCCCGCCGGCCGGCTTGCCGCAGGTCGTGCAATCGCCCCGGGCGCGCCGGTCGGAATATCTGCGCCGGTCGGCCTCCCGCTTGGTCTTCAGATCCCGCCGGCCTTCCTTGGTCACGGCGCAGGGTTCGCAATAGGCCTTGCCGTCCGGCGCGGGCGTCGCGCATTTCACGCAGAGGCCGGCGTCGCGGCGCTCGCGATGACGGGCGCGCGCGGCGTCGCAGCGGTCGTCCCGGCACGGTTCGCACATCGACCGTCCCTCCTCGGGCGGGACGGTGCCGCAGCGGATGCACAAACCGGCGGCCCTGCGGACCTCGCTGCGCCGGCGGCTGCGCTTGCGGCCGGCGCGGCGTCGGGCTTCCGGGTCGCGTCCGCCATACGGTATCCCCTCGGCCTTCGCCCTGGCGTGACGGGCGCGGTCGCGCGCGCGATGCTGCTCCGCGCAGGGCTCGCAGGTCGTGCGATCGGGCCGCGCCGGAGCCCGGCCGCACTTGGTGCAGATGCCGGCGGCCTTGCGCTCGGCGTGCTGGCGGCGGCCACGCTCGCGCTCGTGGCACTTCGCCTGTTCCGGGTCCCGCCTGGGTTTGCCCTCGGCCCGGAGCCGGGCGGACCGCGCGCGGTCGGCGGCGCGGCACTTCTCCGCACAGGGCTCGCAAAGCGTACGCTCGGGCGCCGGCTCGATCTTGCCGCACCTCAGGCACAAGCCGGCCGCACGGCGCTCAGCGGTTCGCCGGTGATAGCGCGCAAGATCGTTCCTGCGCCGGGCGTCGATATCGCGATAAGCCACAACGGCCTCCTTCCTGCCAATCCGGGAGTGGACGGAAGGACGCCCCGCCGCCAGCAGGCCGGCAGGACGTCCAGGAAGGAGGCCGTCAGCCCTTCTGCTTGCGGTCGCACAGGATCCCGGCGGCGATCGAACCCCAGACCTGCATGCCGCCGCGGGTCTTCAGGCCAGTGCAGATGATGATCTCGGTGCAGGCGGGGCGCATCTCCCGGACCGCCTTCAGCGTGGCCGTGCTGCGTTTGGCCTTGCGCCGACCCTTCGCCGCGACCGCTTCGGCGGGGGCGGGAACGATGTCGCCGTCCGCGCGGGCCCGGAACCGCTCGACCACATAGCGGTCGTCGGCCAGGCCGCTGCCGAAGAAATGAACCAGGAATGTCTCCGCCGTGTTGCCGGGGATCGCCATGGCTGCCGTCATGGTGCCGTCTCCTTCGTGCCGATGAGGGAATGCGGCGGCCGGACGCCCTCCCCGGACATTCGGCCGCCGCCCCGCTCACGGCCAACCCTCTCCTCTTGCGGGCGAGGAGCGCATCGATGGAGACAACGGCAGGACGGCGGCGCAGCGGCAGGAGCGGTCAGCGTCGGCGGATGGAAGCTCGAATGGCTATGTGAGCGCCTGCGGGATGCGCGGATAGACCCGCAGAAAGAAGTCCGCTTGCACGATATGCGGCAATGCCGCAGAATGTATCCGATGAACCTCTACGTCACGCGGACCTATGAGCGCGCCATTCGCAAGCTGCTGCCGGAAGACGCCCGCAGGGAAATGGAGGCGGCCATCGTCGCCGCCCCCGAGGCCGCGCCGGTCATCCGGGGAACGGGCGGTATCCGCAAGCTGCGCTGGGCCGGTTCCGGCCGGGGCAAGCGCGGCGGCGTCCGCGCGATCTACTTCTGGCACGCCGGCCCGGAGGCGGTCTACATGCTGACCGCCTACGCCAAGGCGGACCGCGACGATCTGACGGCGGCGGACCGCAAGGCGCTGGTGCGGCTGGTGACGGCCATCGAACGGGAGAGGCAGGGATGATGACAGAGGAACGCACCGAGACCGGTCTTGAGATCGAGACGGCGCTGGGCGAAGTGCTGGCCCATGTGCGGGGCGAGACGGCGTTGCCCTGCCGGATCGTGGACGACCCTGCCGCCGAGAGGATCGTCGCGCTCCGCAAGCGGATGAAGCTGAGCCGGCAGAAGTTCGCCGACCGTTTCGGGCTGGATGCGCGCGCGATTCAGGACTGGGAACAGGGTCGCCGGGTTCCCGACCGGGCGGCGCGCGTGTTGCTGACCGTGATCGACCGCGAGCCGGATGCCGTCACGCGCGCCCTTGCGCCGCCAGCGGATTGACCCAATCAGGTTGCGAAACGATTACGGCGCAATACCGAAGGCGAAATATCTCAATATTAACAACGAAGTAGTAGAGTTAGAGGCACAAGTATGGCGCAGGTCATGGAGCCGGACGTCATCGAGCCCGGCCCGTGCCCGAACCGTTTGCCAGGCCTCGTCGATGGAACGCAAATGTCTGCCCTTCCTGTGTCCGGGAAGGACCCAGGGGGTTCCGGGCGCGCGCGGCAGCCCCCTCAGCAGCCTCACCGCCCATGACGACAGCGACACGGTGCGCGGTCCGGTCTTGGCATCGGCGAGCTTCAGCTCGGCCGCCCGAAGGTCCACGTCGTCCCAGCGCAGTGTCAGGATCTCGTTCTTGCGGCACCCGGTCAGCATCAGCAGGCGGATCGCGGCGATCGCGGCCGGCGAGGCGCCGCCCCGGATTTCCGCCTCGTCCAGCACCCGGCCCAGGCGTTCGAACTCCGCGTCGGTCAGGAACCGCTCCCGCCGCCGCGCCGGATACATGACCACCGCCCGGCACGGATTGGTTCCCTCCGGCACCGCGCCCCACGCCTCGGCCATCGCGTACATGTGCGACAGGGTCTTGACCGCCGCGTTGGCCATCGACGGCGTCCGGTACAGGCGCCGGTGCAGCTCGCCTACCTGTTTCCGGCCGACCGACGCCATCGGAAACGCGCCCAGAACGGGCAGGATGTGCCGGCGGAGCGCGGAGCGAATCGTCTCCGCCGTCTTCGGCTTGCAGCGCACCGCCACGTGTTCCTCGAGATAGCGCGCCGCAATCCCGGCCACCGTCGGCCCGTCGGCGAGACCGGCCGCGCCGGGTTTCGGCGTCGGCTCCTCGCCCGCCTTCACCCGCGCGATGATCAGGGCCGCGCGGCGGCGCGCCTCGTCGGCGCCGATCACCCCGTGGCGGCCGATGGTCAGCCGCCGCGACCCCCGCGGGCCCCGGGCATGGACCACGTAGACCCGGCCGCCCGAGGGGTAGGCCCTCACCCCGAAACCAGGCAGCTCCCGGTCCCAGAACACGGTGTCCCGGGTTACCTTCAGCGCGGCCACCATGCGGTTGGAGACGGTCCTCCGTTGCCGTTTCGCCATATCGCGGCCCGGCTCAGCTCGCCGCGCGGGCCGGGGCGATGTGGACGGCGATGCTGTCGCCCACCCGTCCCGCCGCCGCCTTTTCCGCGTCCCGCATGAGGTGGGCGTAGCGCGCCGTCGTTCCCACCCCGGCGTGGCCCAGCAGCCGCCCGATCGCGGGAAGACCCTCGCCCAGCGCCAGCGCGCGCGACGCATAGCTGTGTCGGAGGTCGTGGAGGCGCACCCCGTCGAGGCCGGCCCGCGCCGCGATCCGCGCCCAGTGATAGGCGAGGTCGGTCAGGTGGGTGCCCGGCTTGCGGCCCCGGATCGCCCAGGGATTGTCCGCCGTTCTCGGAATACCGTCGAGAACGCGGACCGCGGGCGGCGTGAGGGGCACCATGCGCGGCCCCGATTTCGCGTTTCGCAGGCGCAGCTCGCGGGCCGTAAGGTCCACGTCGTCCCAGCGCAGAGTCACGATCTCGCCCTTGCGGCAGCCGGTCAGCAGCAGCAGCCGGATCGCGGCGACCGCCGGACGCCAGGACGAACCCCTCGCTTCCGCCTCGCGCAGCGCCCGGCCCAGCCGCCGGTACTCGTCGGGCGAGAGGAACCGCTCGCGCGGGCGCTCCCGGTAGTAGCGCACCGCGCGGCACGGATCGCTTCCGGGCGGCACCAGGCCCCAGGCCTCGGCCTGGCGGAACATTCCCGACAGCACCCGCGCCGTCCGGTTCGCGATGTGGGGATGCTCCCGCAGACGATGGTGGAGGTCCGCCGCGTCTTCGCGCCCGACCGCGCCCACCGGCTTCGCGCCGAGCGCGGGGACGATGTGCCTGCGCAGGACGAGTCGGTAGAGCCTGGCCGAGCTCGGCTTGCAGTGCACCGCCACGTGGGTGCGAAGGTAGCGCTCGGCCAGCTCCGCGACCGTGAGCTCCGGCGGCGGAAACGCATCCTCCCCCCGCTTCAGCCGGTCGATCGCCGGCCGCGCACGCTTTCTCGCCTCGTCGGGGGAGAGATCGCCGTGCTGTCCCAGCGACACGCGCCTCGGCCCGTCCGGCCCGCGGGTCTGGACCACGTAGACCTTGCGGCCGGTGGCATGGACCCGGACGCCGAACCCGGCGAGGTCGCGGTCCCAGAACGTGGCGTCACCCGTCTCCACGCGGAGCGCGTCGACGGTGCGCTTGCCGATCCGAAACTCGCTTCGCCGGGGCATGGCTTCCCTCCCTTCGACCGCGCCGGACCCTTCGTTTCCGTCATCAAACCGTCGACATCCGGCATCGGGTCGCGGCGGATTCGAGCGGAGGGACGACGGTGCCATGAGAGTCCGACGAAAGAACAGTAGGGACAAAAGGATTGTGAGATCAACGCTTTAACCGGACTAAATCCATTTTTGTCATGCAATCATAGCAAGAAAGAACTGTCCATGTCTTTCTGCGCAGTTGCAGCGGTCTGTCAACTCCATGGAGGGGCTATGAGAAAGCAATTGATGGCCGGTACGGCCCTCGTCGCCGCGACGATGCTCGCCGCGGGCGGCGCGGTCGCGGCCGACAAGAAGATGATGAAGCCGTCGATCAGCGTGAACGGCTACTACGAGGGCGTCGTGGGCGGGATCCTCGACGAGGACATCACGCATGTCGTGACGGGAGAGAACGGCAACAACGCGGTGCGGAAGTCCACGGACGTCGCCACGGACACGTCCGCGCTCGACACCAGGACCGACGCCGAGGTCCATTTCAACGGGCGCGCCACGCTCGACAGCGGCGTGAAGATCCACGCCCACTGGGAGCTGGAGGGCCAGAACAACCACAGCATGGACGGCTCCGCCGGCGGCGACGTGATCGACGAGTACTTCCTGTCGGTTTCCGGCTCGTTCGGCCAGATCATCCTTGGCGGCACCGAGGGCGCGGCGGTGAAGATGCTGACCGGATTCACCGGCTCGTGGGCGACCGGCGTGGGCGAGAACCTGAGCTTCGACGACGCCTGGACCCCGACAGCGACCGGGGGCGCTCTGTTCGAGACCCTGCGGCACTCGCGCGTGTCGTCGGGCGATGGCGAGAAGATCACCTATATCTCGCCCAAGCTCGGCGGGTTCCAGGTCGGCGCGACTTACGAGCCGAGAGTTGCCAACAACGACGACAACGGCCGCGTCAACGCCGAAACGGATCGTCATGACGCCATTCATATGGCGGCCAGCTTCTCCGGCAAGTTCGGCGATGTCGGCTTCGGCGGCGGCTTCGGCATGCTGACCGCGCAGGGCAGCAACGCCTCGGGCTCGGCCAACAGCGAGGACATGCAGACGTGGATCGTCGCCGGCCGCATGGACTTCGGCGGCGGCTTCCGCGCGGCGGCCGGCTACAAGAAGACCGAGGATCCCGCGGCCGTTCGCGGCTATCTCGTCGATGCCGGCGTGCGGTATATCGCGGGCGCCAACAAGTTCAGCGTCACCGGCATGTATGGCGAGACGGACGACACCGAAGCCAGCCACACGAAGATGATCCTGAGCTACGCGCGGGCCATGGGGCCGGGTGTGACCTGGCACATGAACGCCATCTGGAACGACTCCCAGAGCGACAAGATGGCGGTGGCGAATGCCGACATCGCCGCGGGTGAAATGCCTGCAAACCTGGACGACGGCACGGGCATGCTCCAGGCCGAGAAGTCGGGTCTGGCGCTGGTCACCGGCATCAAGGTGGTGTTCTAGCCTCCGACGCTTTTTCGGGACCGGCGCGGCCGGCCCCGGACCGATCTCGAAGGGCGGCGCGAGCCGCCCTTCTTCTTTTGCCGTTCCCCGTTCCAGCCCGTTCGCCGAGCATGACGAACGGCACGCTTGACCCCGGCATGCCATCGCGCGGACAAAGGCGGCCACCCGGACAACCACCGACGGAACCGCCCGGATGGATTGCATGATCGTCGACGTGTTTGCCGAACGGCCTCTCGCGGGCAACCAGCTCGCGGTGATCCGCCGCTGCGCCCATCTCGATACCGCGGAGATGCAGGAGATCGCGCGGGAAATGAATTTCTCCGAGACTTCGTTCGTCGTCGAGGAACGTCCCGGCGAGGCGAGCGTCCGCATCTTCACCGTCGACCGGGAACTGCCCTTCGCCGGGCACCCGACGATCGGCACCGCCTGGGTGCTGGGACAGGGCGGCGATGCCTACACGCTGGACCTTCCCGCCGGGAGGGTTCGGGTCGCCTTCGAGCCCGGCGGCGTCGCCTGGATGGAGCCGCCGCCGGTGGCGCTCGGCGACGCGGTGGACGCGAAGCGGGCCGCGGCGCTGGCCGGGCTGGAGGCCGCCGAACTGGACGACCGCTACCCGTGCCGGTTCGCCACCATCGGGCCGTGGTTCCTGCTGGTCGGGATCCGGACGCTCGATGCGCTCAGGCGGGTGGAGATCGATCCGGCCGTCTATCGGGACCTCGCGGCGGGCGGTTGGCTGTCGCTCTTCGTCTTCGCCGGGGAGCCCTACAACCGGGACGCCGATTTCGCCGCCCGCATGCTGACCTTCCACGGGACACCGCACGAGGACCCGGCGACGGGAAGCGCCAACGCGGCCCTCGCGGCCCATCTCCATGCGCTGGGCAGGCGCGGGCCGGTCATCGTCGAGCAGGGCTTCGAGATCGGCCGCCCGTCGCGGCTCTATCTCGACATCGCCGACCCGATCCGCGTCGGCGGCAAGGTGCAACCGGTGCTGAGCGGAACCTTCGAATACCGGGCGGGCCGCGCCCCTACCACTCCCCGAACCTGAACCCGCGCTGCTGGGCCTTGCCGGTCCTCCGCGCGACGGCCGCGTCGGAGATCTCGGGGCGAAGCCGCCGGCGCAGAGTCCAGTCGAGCAGGCGGCCGCGCATCTCTTCCCGGATCTTTCCATAGCCCGGGTCGCGGCCCAGGTCGCGGTACTCGTCCGGGTCCGCGCCGAGGTCGAAAAGCTGCGGCGGCGCGCAAAGCCACTCGACGTATTTCCAGCCGTCGGTGCGCACCATGAACCCGCGCGATTCCGGGGGCGATACGCCCAGCGCCAGGCGGGCCGGGCGCACCGAGAAATCGCACTCGGCGAAGACCGCGTCGCGCCAGCCTTCCGCGCTCTCTCCCCAGATCGCCGGCATCAGCGAGCGCCCCTCCAGCCGCTCGTCCGGGATTTCCGCGCCGAGCGCTTCGAGGAAGGTGGGGATCAGGTCGACCGACTCCGCCGGGAGGTTCGACCGCGTGCCCCGCGTGGCGTCCGCGTGCGAACCGGGATCGACGACGATCAGCGGGATCCGGACGCTTTGCTCGTGGAACAGCTCCTTCTCGCCGAGCCAGTGATCGCCCAGGTAATCGCCGTGGTCGGAGGTGAACGCGATCGTCGTATCGTCGAGCAGGCCGCGGTCGGACAGGAACGCCACAAGCCGACCGACATGGTCGTCGATCTGCTTCACCAGACCCATATAGGCCGGGATGACCGTCGCCCGGACTTCGTCGCGCGAGAACGCGACGCTCTCGCTGTGATCCATGAACGCCGCCACCACCGGGTTCGGGTCCGCGCGCTCGCATTCGTCGCGCACAGGGTTCGTCGCGGCGTCGGGACCGAACATGCCGTGGTAGGGCGCGGGCGCCACATAGGGCCAGTGCGGCTTGATGTAGGAAAGATGCAGGCACCAGGGCTCGTCCCCGGCGCCTTCGATGAACGCCATCGCCCGGTCGGTCATGTAGGCGGTTTCCGAGTGCTCCTCGGCGACCCGCGCCGGCCTCGAGGCATGGCGCATTTGCCATCCCGAGAGCACGCTCCCGTCTTCGCCTTCGGCCGAGTTCGCGAAATCGTGCCACGGGTTCGGGCTGTCGTAGCCCAGCCCGCGCAAATAGCGATTGTAGCGCAGGTCGGGATCGAGCGCTTCGTCCGGATGGAGGCCGTCGTCGCGCTCGAACGGCTCGAACCCGCATTCGCCGATCAGGATGCCGCGTGGCGAGGCGGGGTCGATCCCGAGCCGGCGCATCCCGGCGGGGTTCGCCTGCATGTGCGTCTTGCCGACCACGGCGGTCCTGAGTCCGAGCGGCCGCATGTAGTCGCCGAGCGTCGACTCGTCGGCCCGCAGCGGAAAGTTGTTGTAGGTCGCGCCGTGCGAGAACGCGTAGCGCCCGGTATAGAACGACATCCGCGACGGCCCGCAGACCGGGGCGTTGCAATAGGCGTGGGTGAACAGCACGCCGCGCGCCGCCAGCGCGTCGATATGCGGCGTCGCCAGCGACGGGTGCCCCATGCACGACAGGTAGTCGTAGCGGAGCTGGTCGCTCATCACGAACAGGACGTTCCGCGTTCGGCGCATGGCTTCGTTTTCCCCGGGGGGTTCGGGACCGGCGTTCAGCGCGCCGCGATGGCGATCTCGTCCGCCCGGTTGAAGGGCTCGAACTTCGCGAGAAATTCCGCGACGGCGGCGGCGTTGCCCTCGACCGAGACGCGCGCGTCCTCGAAGGTCGCGCGGCCGAACACCCAGTCGAGCAGGAATCCCCGGTCGAACCGCGCCGTGGCGTCGCATTCGGGCGGCGGAGCGACGTGGAACTGGCAGACGCCGCGGCGGATCTCGAGCGCGCAGCTTTCGCCCGAGTCGGCGGTCTCGAAGGCGACGCGGAGATGGGTGTCGCGGCATTCTTCCGCCATCAGCCGCACCGTCATCACGTTCATGATCTGGGCGAGGGGGAACCCGCGCACCTGTTCGGGCGATCCCAGCACCATCCCGCCCCCGGGCATGTCGAGCTTTCCTTCCAGCTCCAGCGCGGCGGTCAGCCCCCAGTTCCGCCAGGTCGCGTTCTTCCGCCCATAGGCCCAGCGCCTGAGCGCCTCGGCCTTGAGGCTCCGGGCCTCCTCGTCGGCCCGGTCCGAACGCACGAGAAGCGTCGCGAGCTCCGCCGCCCATTGCACATCGCCGCCGTCGAGCGCGTCCCGCGCGCGCTCCATGACCGTCTCTCGCCCGCCCATCAGGTCCACGAAACGGGACGCGCGTTCGGTCCTGGGCGTCGGATCGAGCGCGACGGGATCGCCCTCGTACCAGCCGAGATACCCCGCATAGATCGCCGGGATCGCGTGCTTGTAGGAGCCGTAATACTCGCCGAGCCAGGGGTGGTCGCGAAGGTGCTCCGGCATCGTGACGATGTCGGCGATTTCCTCGGGCGTATAGCCCTTGTTCATATGGCGGAGCGTCTGGTCGTGGACGTACTGGACCGCGTCGCGGTAATCGGTCAGCAATTCGGCGATCCGGTCCGCGCCCTCGACCGGGCGGCCGTGATGCGGAACCAGGGTTTCCGCGCCGAATTCCTTCAGCCGGTCGAGCCCGCGCGCCCAGGCCATCGGGTCGCGAAACCGCGTGCCGCGCAGCGCGTAGACGTTGGGAAACGATTCGTAGATCGCGTCCGCCGAGAGCAGCACCCGCGAATCTGGCAGCCAGACCGCGCACTGGTCCTCGGTCTCCGACGGGATCAGATGGATCTCGTACCGGACCCCGCCGGTCTCCCCGCTATAGGACTCGTCGAACGTGACGGTGGGGGCGATGAAGGACCGCCTGCCCGGGCGCTGCGGCGGGCCGAGCCCGGCGCCGACGGTGCCGTCCTCCCCGATCGGGAGCCGCATCCCGAACTGGTACATCGCGCGCCGGCCGAGTATGGGCGCGATCAGCCCGACATCCCGCGCCACGTGATCGACGAGATCCTTCTGGCCCACGATCTCGACCTTGCCGGAGGCGACGTCTTCCGGGGAGACGAACGCGGCCGCGCCGCTCACATGATCGGCGTGGAAATGGGTGTAGACGATCGTCCGGATCGGCTTGTCGGTGAGCTTGCGGAACTCCTCCGCCACGACTTCGGCGTTGTCCATGCCGGTCATGGTGTCGACAAGGATGCAGGACTCCTCGCCCTCGATCAGGGTGCAGTTGACGATCGAATAGGCGTAGGCGCAATGGATCGAGCCCTCGAGGGTATAGATCCGGGGCTGCATCGATGCCTGGTGCCGGGCGAGGTCCGGATGGACCGAGGGGACGATTTCGTTCATGGGACTCCTGTCCGGCCGGCCGACCGTGCTCCTTATGGCTGTCGTGCGGTTCTATGCCCACGCGCTACCCCGGGCAAGCGCCGGTGTCCAGGAACAGAGAAGGATTGGAAGGTCGCGCGGAATCCGCGCTCAGGCGGCCTGGGGCTTACCCGACGGATCGACCGGCGGCGGTTCGGGCACTGGCGTCAGGTCGCGGCGCATGAACACCGCCTCCAGCAACCCCTCGATCCGCGCGACGCGCTCGCGCAGTTCGTTCATCTCGCTGCGGAGCGTGCCGATATCAGAGCTCATTTCCCTTCGCAGCACTTGAATATCCTGCCGAAGCCACGCGAAGAGACCCGCGATAAGCGCGCCGAGAGCGACGAAGCCGACGAGGTTGGCATCCATGCGTCTACGCTATCATCGCTACCCGATGGCGTCCACAATTCTCTACAATTTCAGGTAGAGTTCCCTTTCGTTCACTTCGCCTTCAACACCGCGCGGCAAACGGGCGGCAGGTCCGCGAGGGTCAGCTCGGGCCGTCTGTCGAGGGGGTCGGCCGGGGGCGGGTAGAGCGCCTCCCTGGTGAACCACCATGCCAGCGTGCGATCGCAGCCGTCGCCTTCCGGCAAGGGCGCCTGCTCCACGCAGGCCTTGTTCCCGGGACAACGCAGCCGGACATGGAAGTGGGTCGTGTGGCCCCACCAGGGACGGACCTTGCGCAGCCACTCCGCGTCGTCCCTTGTCCGCGTCTTGCAGAGGCGGCGCTTGATCGCCGCGTTGACGAATATGCGCGCGACCGAGGCGTCCTTTGCGGCGGCTTCGAGGACCAGGGAATGCGAATCCGTCCAGCGGCCGTTCACCCGGAGGCGGTTCCTCGCGACCACCGAGGTCGAGGAAATCCTCTCCCGCTCGGCCCGGCTCAGCTTCAGGCTGTCGGGAGGGCGCAGCCAGATATCGACGTCCAGGCCGATCTGGTGCGAGCGGTGACCCGAGATCATCGGCCCCCCGCGGGGCTGGCTGATGTCGCCGACATAGAGGCCCGCCCAGCCCGCTTCCCGGGCGGCGCGCGACAGCCGTTTGATGAACAGGACTACGCTGGGGTGGCCCCAGTTTCGGTTGCGCGAAAGCCGCATCGCCTGCCAGCCCGGCCCGGACTCGGGAAGCCGCGCGGCTCCGGAAAGGCACCCCGCGGCGTATCGTCCATGCGCGCCGGCGGCGTCGGCGGTCGGTTTCCCGGCCTTGCCGAACGCAAACTTGGCCGGTTGGGCGCGAACCGCGCCGTCGCCGGCCGCGAGCGCGAGACCGGCGGCCAATGCCGCCGCCCAGGCCGCATCGCGGGCGCGCGGTCGGAGTCTGGGAGCGCTGCCTCGGGGATTGAACACGGTCTTCGATCTGCCGGCGGCTTTCCGGTCGAGCGGATGCCCTACCGGTGACGGGATGCGGGCAGGGTAGGGGCGGTCGGCGGGTGCTTCAAGCCGGGCGCCTCGAAGCTTGCCGCGTCTCGGGTTTCGCCTTCCCGTCAGCCGCTGCGGACCGCCGGGCCGGACGTGATGGCCTCGGTGGAGTAGCCGATGAAGTCGAGGAGGACATCCGCGCCCACGGCGATGACCGCCATGGCCAGGAACGCAATCAGCATGGTCTTCATTCGGTTTTCTCCCGCTCCGTGGTCGCCCGCTTGAGGAACGCGATCAGGTCGTCCCGGTCGGCGGGCTTCACGATGCGCTGCATCGGCATCTTCGAGCCGGGAATGTAATCGTCCGGACCCTGGTCGAACAGCGCGTCGATCGTGCGATCGCCCCAGACGATATCCGAGTTCCGCAGCGTCCGCGAGTATTTGTAGCCCGCCAGAGCGCCGGCCCGCCGTCCGAAAACGCCGAACAGGGTCGGGCCGGCGCGGCGCCGTCCGTCCGGCCCCAGCGCATGGCAGATCGAGCACTTGCGCTGGAACTGGCGCTCGCCGTTGCCCATCGTCGACGGCTTCCGGAGGAAGGTGCGTTCCTCGCGGGTCATCCGTTCGTGCTTGCCGAGCGAATCGACCGGCCAGCTATACATCGCATCGTCGAGTCCGCCGGCATGGATGTTCTTCCCGTCCGGAGAAAAACGGAGCGCCCAGACCGGCCCGCGAAGGGTCGCGCGGAAATTGCGCAGCACCGACCACGTCCGGGTGTCTATCACCTTGATGAACCCCTCGCCGTCGCCCACCGCCAGGGTGGCGAAGTCCGGGTCGGCCGCCATCGCGAGGATGGGGCTGCGGTCGGAGGTGAAATCGGCGATCCCGGTCCCGGTCTCCGCGTCGACCGCCCGGACCGTTCCGTCGAGAGATCCATAGGCCAGCCAGTTCGCCGAGTCGTTCAGCACCAGCGTGTTGACGCCGAACCCGTGCCTCAGGAAGAATCGCTTGCGCGAGCCCTTCTCCGGATCCCAGGTACGGATCGTGCCGTCCGCGGAGGCTGAATAGAGCGTCTTGCCATCGGCCGCATAGGCGATGTCGCTGACATTGGAGCGATGGCCCTTGAGGAAGCTTGGCTTGCCGCCGTCGAGCGGCCACAGCCCGATCGTTCCGTCCCAGCTTGCCGCCGCCACCGTCCGGCGGTCGGGCGACAGCTCCAGCGCGTTGACCTTGTTCTGGTGGCGGCCCAGGCGCCGGGCCTTGCCGGTCGAGAGATTCCACAGATAGAGCTGAAAATCGTCGCCGGCGGAAACCGCCCGGTCGCGGTCGACGAACCTGACCGCGTTGACGGCCGCGCGATGCGCCTCCAGCCACACCGGCGTCCCGCCGCGCCACAGGCCGACGGAAAAGTCGAAGCTCGCCGTCAGGATTCGGCCGCCATCCGGTGAGACGTCGATGCCCTTGATCGGCCCGCCGTGGCCCTTGAGGGTGAAGAAGTCACCCGCCGCGGCGACCGACGGGATCAGCACCAGCGCCGCGAGTAGCGCCCGGAACGCCATGTTATTCCGCCGGCGTGGCCGGGGGCTCCCGGGAGGCGCCGGCCTGCTCCTCGGCGACGACCTCCTCGTACCACAGCGAGTGGTGCTCCTTGGCCCACTGCATGTCGACCTCGCCCGTTTCCATCGACTCGAACGCGCCCTCCATCCCGACCGAGCCGAGATAGATGTGGGCGATGATGATCGCCATGAAGACGAAGGCGATGACGGTGTGCCAGAGCTGCGCGTATTGCATCTCCTCGTGCGGCGTCATCGTCGTCTGGAGCTCGCCCAGCCCGACGAGCTGCGGCAGGCCGAGCGCGTTCAGGATCTCGAAGGTCTTGGCGAACATCGGCATCTCGAACGGGAACAGCAGAGACAGCCCGGATGCCGAGATCGAAATTCCGAGGACGATGACGATCCAGAAGACGATCTTCTGCCCGGCGTTGAACTTCCGCGCCGGCGGATGGACGTGCTTGGAGAACAGCCCGCCGCCCTTGGCGAGCCATACCAGGTCCGCCCGGTTGGGCACGTTATGCACCACCCAGCAGACGAACACCATGACCAGCGCCACGATGAACGCCCAGGCCACGTTGTTGTGGATCCACTTGGACGCGAGCGCGATGCCCGAGAAGAAATCCTTGCCGAAGACCGGAATCAGCGCGACCCGTCCGAACAAGGTGATCAGGCCGGTGAGCCCCAGCAGTATGAACGAGCCGGCGAGCAGCCAGTGGCTGAACCGTTCGATCGCGGTGAACCTGAGAATCGTCCGGCCGGTCTTTTCTCCTTCGATCCGGATCGGACCCCGGATCGCCAGATAGATCGCGACCACCGCGATCATCGCCACGAGCAGCCAACCGCCCCATTCGAGCAGCGGGCCCTTCCTGAGTTCCAGCCACCACATGCCGGAATCCTGGATGATGACGCCCGCGGCGGCGCCCTTGGCGGAGACGGTGACATCGGCGTTGCCGTAGCGCAGCGCGCGGAACACCTCGGAATCCGACGCGCCGCCGAGCGTTCCGAGCTGCGCGGCGATCGCGGCCGCGCGCGCGGGATCGCCCACCGCTTCGCGGCGGAACTCATCGTCGATTTTCATGCCGCGCTGTCGGGCGAGGATATCCTCCAGCGTCTGGGCGCCGCCCGTCGAAGCGCGCGGCGCTTCGGTCTTCGCGCCGGCGCGATCCTGGGCCGCCGCATGCATCGCCGGCATTGCCGCCAGCGCGAGCGCCAGGATCAGGAGCCGGCCAAATGTCTTGATCATCGGAATGACCTCGTACTCGTCCAAAAGGCGCACGGGCGGGCCTTTGCCCGCCCGCTCGAACCGATCGGGGCGGGGGGCGATTTTCCGCCCCCCGCGCGATACGGGTCAGCTGCCCTTTTGGCCGTAAGCCGTGCCCCAGCCCCAGGCGCCGGAGCCGAAGCCCCGGGCCACCACGCGCTCGCGGTAGATGCCGGAAACGACATCACCGTCGCCCGCGAGCAGGGCCTTGGTGGAGCACATCTCGGCGCAGAGCGGCAGCTTGCCTTCCGCGATCCGGTTGCGCCCGTACTTGGCGAACTCGGCCGTCGAGTGGGTTTCCTCCGGACCGCCGGCGCAGAACGTGCACTTGTCCATCTTGCCGCGGGATCCGAAATTGCCCGCCTGCGGGAACTGCGGCGCCCCGAAGGGGCAAGCGTAGAAGCAGTAGCCGCAGCCGATGCAGAGGTCCTTGGAGTGCAGCACGACCCCGTCGTCGGTCTGGTAGAAGCAATCCACCGGACAGACGGCCATGCACGGCGCATCCGAGCAGTGCATGCAGGCCACGGAAATCGACCGCTCTCCCGGCTTGCCGTCATTGATCGTGACAACCCTTCGCCGGTTGATCCCCCAGGGCACCTCGTGCTCGTTCTTGCACGCGGTTACGCAGGCATTGCACTCGATGCAGCGCTCGGCATCGCAGAGAAATTTCGCTCTAGCCATCTCTGTTTCCTCCTTATGCCGCGTAGATCTTGCAGAGAGTCGTCTTCGTCTCCTGCATCAGGGTGACCGAGTCGTAGCCATAGGTCTGCGCGGTGTTGCTGCTCTCGCCCAGCACATAGGGATCGGCGCCCTCCGGGTACTTGTCCCTGAGGTCCTTGCCCTGGAAGTGGCCACCGAAGTGGAAGGGCATGAACGCAACCCCGGCCCCGACCCGTTCGGTGATCATGGCCATGACCTTGACCTTGGCACCCTCGGGACCCTCGACCCAGACCTGCGACCCGTTCCTGACGCCGAGATCGTTGGCGTCGCGGGGGTTGACCTCCACGAACATGTCCTGCTGAAGCTCGGCGAGCCAGCGGTTGGACCGCGACTCGTCGCCGCCGCCCTCGTATTCCACGAGACGGCCCGAGGTGAGGATCAGGGGATAGTCCTTGGAGAAGTCCTTCTTCTGGATCGAGGCATACATGGTGGGCAGACGATACAGCTTCCGATCCGAATAGGTCGGATAGTCCTTCACCAGGTCGCGGTCCGGAGCGTAGAGCGGCTCCCTGTGAAGCGGGACCGGATCCGGGAAGTTCCACACCACCGCGCGCGCCTTGGCGTTGCCGAACGGTGCGCACTCGTGCTTGATCGCGACCCGCTGGATGCCGCCCGAAAGGTCGGTCTTCCAGTTGGTCTTCGCACCGGCGACGGCGTCGATCGCCTTACGCTCCTCCGCGGTCAGGTCCTTATCCCAGCCCAGCTCCATGAGCATCTTCATGGTGAACTCGGGATACCCGTCCTGGATTTCCGAACCGGCCGAGTACACGCCTTCGGCCAGCAGGTTCTGGCCGTCGCGCTCCACGCCGAAGCGGGCGCGGAAGGTCAGGCCGCCCTCGGAGACGGGCTTGGACATGTCGTACAGGTTGGGCGTGCCGGGATGCCCCATCTTGGCGGTGCCCCAGCAGGGCCACGGCATCCCGTAATACTCCCCGTCGGCGGGACCGCCCACGGCCTGCAGCGTCGTCTTGTCGAACGTGTGCTGGTTGGCCATGTGCAGCTTGAGCCGCTCGGGCGACTGACCGGTGTAGCCGATGGTCCACATGCCCGCGTTGATCTCGCGGGTCATATCCTCGACCGAAGGCTCGTCGCCGTTCAGCTTGATGTTGCGGAAGAACCGGTCGGCCCATCCGAACTTCTTGGCGAACTTAGCCATGATCACCTGGTCGGGCAGGCTCTCGAACACCGGCTCGACGACTTTCTCGCGCCACTGGATCGACCGGTTCGACGCGGTCACCGAGCCGTACGTCTCGAACTGGGTCGAGGCGGGCAGCAGGTAAACCCCGTCGGTGCGGTCGTGAAGCACGGCGGAGACGGTGGGATACGGGTCGATAACGACCAGCATGTCCAGCTTCTCCATCGCGGTCTTCATTTCCTGCAGACGCGTTTGCGAGTTAGGGGCGTGGCCCCAGAGGACCATGGCGCGGACGTTGTCCGGCTGGTCCATGTTCTTCTTGTCTTCCAGAACGCCGTCGATCCATCGGGACACCGGGATGCCCTTCAGGTTCATCAGCTTCTTTTCCTTGCCGTCGGCGCCCTTGAGGGTCGCGAACTGCCCCTTGAGCCAGTTCAGATCCTCCTTCCAGACCCGCGCCCAGTGCGCCCAGGCGCCGGCCGAGAGGCCGTAATAGCCGGGCAGGGTGTGGGACAGGATGCCGAGGTCGGTCGCGCCCTGGACGTTGTCATGGCCGCGGAAGATGTTGGTTCCGCCGCCCGAGGTCCCCATGTTGCCCAGCGCGAGCTGCAGCACGCAGTAGGCCCGCGTGTTGTTGTTGCCGTTGGTGTGCTGGGTGCCGCCCATGCACCAGATCACGGTGCCGGGGCGGTTGTTCGCCATGGTGCGGGCGACCCGCCGGAGCTGCGCGCCGGGAGCGCCGGTCACGCGTTCGACCTCCGCCGGGGTCCACTTCTTCACTTCCTCGCGGATCTGGTCCATCCCCCAGACCCGGGTGCGGATGAACTCCTTGTCCTCCCACCCGTTCTCGAAGAGGTGCCAGATAATGCCCCAGATGAGCGCCACGTCCGAGCCCGGACGGAAGCGGACGTATTCGTCGGCATGCGCCGCGGTCCTGGTGAACCGGGGGTCGCAGACGATCAGCGGCGCGTTGTTCTGCTCCTTCGCCCTGAGGACGTGCAGGAGCGAGACCGGATGCGCCTCCGCGGGGTTGCCGCCGATGAGGAAGATGGCGCGGCTGTTGTGGATGTCGTTGTAGGAGTTGGTCATGGCGCCGTAGCCCCATGTGTTCGCAACCCCCGCGACGGTGGTGGAGTGGCAGATCCGCGCCTGGTGATCCACGTTGTTCGAGCCCCAATAGGCCGCGAACTTGCGGAACAGGTAGGCCTGCTCGTTGGAGAACTTCGCCGAGCCCAGCCAGTAGACGCTGTCGGGTCCGCTTTCCTTGCGGATCTTCATCATGCCGTCGCCGATCTCGCCGATCGCCTGGTCCCAGCTGATCCGCTGCCACTTCCCGCCGGCCTTCTTCATCGGGTATTTGAGCCGGCGTTCGCCGTTCGCATGCTCGCGAACCGCGGCGCCCTTGGCGCAGTGGGCGCCAAGATTGAACGGGCTGTCCCAGCCGGGCTCCTGCCCGACCCAGACGCCGTTATTGACCTCCGCCATGACGGTGCAGCCGACCGAGCAATGGGTGCAGACCGACTTCACGGTCTTCACCGCCCCCCGCACAGCCTTCTGCGCGTTCGCCCCGGTCACCATTCCGCCGGTGGCGCCGATCGCCGCCAGCCCGCCGATGGCGAGGCCGGATCCGCGAATGAATGCCCGCCGGTCGACGGATGTCTGCGAAATGTTCGAAAGGAGCGAAGTCCGCTGGGGGCGTCTCGCAACCCCGTTGGTCTTTTTCCTTAACATCTTAACCTCCCTGAGGCGCCCCGGACGGTGCCGGTTCGCCGGGTTTCACGTCGCGACGGCCACGGGGCGTCTCGCAACCCTCGGCCGTCCTTCCGATCCTCGGATCAGAAGCGGGCGCTCTTGAAATAGGCGCGGGTATGCGGTGTGTCCCGCAGCCCTTCGCCGGTGTCTTCCACCGTAGCCGCCTGGGCGGTCGTGCCCGCGGCTGCCGCTACCGCGACTGCCGGGACCGATGCCGAAGCGAGCTTGAGAAAGTCGCGGCGTTTCGTCGGTTCGCCCTTTGTTCCTTTGGGCATTGATCCTCCTCCATTGACCTATACTGACTTTAGCACGGGTTTCCTTATAGCTGCTAGCCCGAAATCAGACGGAAAGCCTCTTTTTCGATTTCCACGAAGGCCCGTCCCGCCGAGCCGACCGGCGCGTAAAACACTGAATTTCTGGCACTTTCCAGGTCCGAGAAGAAATGAGCCGCCCACGGCCCGATATGCTTGTCGAAGAATCTCCTCGACCGGTCGAGCGAAACCGGTTCCGCGAAGCGCCCGACGATCATTCCGGCCATCATCTCGAACAGGCTGGCGATGTGGTCCTCGGGCTCGAAAACGTCGTCCGCGCGGACGATCCCGAGAGCCTTCATGTCGTCGCGCAGCGTGGCCAGCGGCTTCTCGTTCAGGAAGCCGGTCAGGTAGTAGCTCGCATAGGGCAGCAGCTCGCCCCGGCCGAGCCCGATGAACAGCGTGTTGTATTCGTCCTCGACGGCCCGCGGCGCGGTCGCGGCGGCGATCCGGCTCAGGGTCCGGACCGCGCGCCCGACCTCGCTGTCGTCGCCGGAGAGCGCGGCCGACCTCCGCAGCAGCTCCCCGTCCGGCGGCTTCGCCAGCAGCGCGCCGAGGAAATCGTACATGTCGGCGCGGAGCCGGTCCTCTTCCGGGATATGCGGGTCGGGCGCTGCCTCGGTCATTCGTCGATTCCTTTCATGCCGCCGGCGCGGCCCTCTTCCGGTTCCGCGAAGGCGAACCTCATGTGGCGCCGGGCGCGCGGCTCAGGAAGGGTTTCCTCCGCGGGGCCGGGCTGGGGGACCTCCGCCGCCCCGGAAGCGGGTTCCGCCTCCTCCGGCCCGGCTTCCGCCGCCGCGGACGGATCGGCGTCCCGGTCTTCCTCGGCCTCCGGGTCCGGCTCGGGTTCCGCCTCCGCCTCCGCCTCCGCGGCCTCGGCCAGATCCTCGTCGGAGACCATCCCCTTGCCGACCCGGTAGACCGACTGCATGTCGGCGACCACCGTGGCGGCGTCGGTGAAGTCCTCGCCGTAGTCCAGCAGCTCGTCGAGATTGGCCAGCAGCGGGTTGGACAGCCAGAGCCGTCTCAGCGCCCGCCGGCGCAACCGCTCGGGCACCGCCTTCGCCATGAAGGCCGAGAAATCGTCGCCCTTGTTCAGGCTGTCCGGATCGGGCAGGTCGAGCTCGGCCAGCACCTCCTCGTCGGTCTTTTCCTCGAGCGCCTTGCGTTCCTCCTCCGCCGTCTCGTCCCGCCGGGCTTCCGTATCGGCGCGCTTCTCGGCCTCGACCGCCTGCTTGCGGCGCGACCAGAAATCGCGGCCCCCGGTTTCCTCGGTCAATGCAGCCGCTCCCCGCCCGGGCGGCGCGGCGCGCGGTAGACGTCGGCGAGCTGGCGGATGCGGGGATCGCCCTTTCCGTCCTCCGCCTCGCCGGCCTTGCGGTTGTCGCGGCGGCGCTTGACGAATTCCTCGTCCTCGTGGTGCTCCTCCACGAAATCGCGGACGTAGGCCGCGAGCCCTTCCGGCATCGGAACCTGCTCGACGATCTCCTCGCCGCTGTCGAGATAGTCCTGGGCCTCGTAGGGCGAGGCGGTGGCGAGCACCACCTCGACCTCGTGTTCTGCGTCTTCGTCCGTCGCCTCGCGCAGCACCACGTAGACCGCCGGCACGCGCGCGGACAGCCCGGTCAGATAGGCCTCGGTGTCGGACGCCCAGAGCTCCATCGGGACGGTGGCCGCGTGGTATTCGACGGTGTCGCCGTCGCGCCGCAATTCCCGCCACTCGGCCTCGCCGGCGCCCGGCATCACGTCGATCACCCGCCACGTCCAGCGCGCCCAGCGCGTCACCCCCGGCGACTTGCGGATCACGATGCCGAGCGGCACCGACACGTCGCTCGGGTGCATCACCCGCACCGCTTTCTGCTCGGACAAGCCCGGCTCCCGATAGCGTCGAACGCGGATTATGGGCGGACTCCCCGCCCGCCGCCACACGAAAAGGGGCATCCTTCGATGGGCGCTTATAAAGATAGCTTGACGGTGACCGGGCCGCCGCCCGGTGCCGGCGGGCGCGGGACTTGTCCCGCCTCCTCCGTCATGGTCGGCGCAGGCCGACCATCCACGATTTCTTTTTTTGTTTCCAGCGCCCGAAAAACTCGTGGATGGTCGGCCTGCGCCGACCATGACGGCAGAGGGACGGTCCGGTGCGAAAGGGGTATGCCCCGGCGCTTCGCGGAACGACCGTCACCTCCCGCGCGTCAAGTAATCGATATAAGCCCCCTTCGATGCCTCCGCTAAGGGGCTGCTCAGGATGAAGGAGCGGTCGGGACAATAAAGATCCTTGTATCTCGTTGAATCGCCGCCGCGGTTACGCCGGCGGGATCGCCCCGAACTGGAAGGCCGGCGGAGCAACCGTTATATTGAACGGCGTCTGGACCGTTATCTTTGTCCGATCGGGCGATTCCCTGCGGTCGCCCCGTCGAGAAGCCGAGGCCCGGGTCGAACCCGCCCTGGCGGGCGGACGAACGAAATGCATGAAGGACGCCGATAGCTACGGCGATGATGTTGTCCAAGACCTACGCGGCCTTCAAGTCTGCCGGCGTTTCCGACGAAGAAGCCCGCGAGGCCGCGGAGGAAATCGCCAAGTTCGAGAATCGTCTGACGCGGATCGAAGTGATGGTCGGCATCTCGCTCGCCGTCAGCATCGCCATTCTTGCAAAGCTGTTTTCGGCCTGAAGGAAAAAACCGGGCGGCGCCCGCGCTCGGCATCGCGTCGACCGTCTGCCATGCCCAGCGCGCCCGGCGCGTGACTCCGGACTCCCCGCCCGCCTCAAAACGAAAGGGGGAGATGGTTAGCTGCTCCCCTACCGATACCGCACCGCATGTCGCCCCGGACTTGTTCCCATAAGCGCTAACTTGTTATGGGTTGAAGTGGGTGGCGCGTTGAGGTCTGCGGCGTCTGGGCGGTTCGGCGAGGGCTTTTGCGATGTCGTTCCACTCGTCGATCGTGCGGGCGAGGCCGAACTCCGGCTCGACGGCCCGGCGGATCTGGTTGAGGACGAAGCGGAACTCGCGCCACGGGCTATGGGGTCTGCGGCGGCGCCAGGTCGTATCCCCAGGGGGAAACGGCGCGGGCGTGGTCGACCAGCTTGTCGGCGAGCAGCGCCACCAGGAGTTTCCCGTAGAGCCAGGCGCGGGCGCTGTCGTCGTCGCGCTTGGGCAGGTGGCCCAGGCGGGCCAGCGACTTGAGGCGTTTGAAGACCAGCTCGACCTGCCAGCGCAGGCGGTACCATTCGAGAACCTCGCGGGCGCTGAAGGACTCTTCGCGAAACGTGGTGAAGACGATGACATGGTCCGCGAAGGCCAGCGTCGCGGGGCGGACCTTGCTGCCCTGCCGCCTCGCCTCGCGGCGCGCCCTCTTGCGCGCCCGTGCGGCGGCCTGCGTCGACTTGCGCACCGCGCAGATGCGGCCGTGCACCGCATTCTCCCCGGCGGTCGCCACCGGCCACCACCCGACAGCCCCGGCGCGGGTCAGCCCGGACACCGCCGCGAGAAGATCGAACGGCGCCCCCTCGGGGGTCCGCAGCGGCAACGCGCCGGTGTTCACCCGCACCGCGATGCGCCCGCCCGCCGCCGACGCGTGGCGGAGCCCCGCCGCCGTCGCGTAGCCCCGGTCGGCCAGGATATGGTCGCCCGCGCAGACCGGAAACCGCGCCAGAACTTCCGCGCTGCCTGCGCCGCGCGTCGGTGTCACCTCGAAGAAATCGCAGCTCAGAGAGGACAGGCACAGGCTGTAATGCACCCGCCACACCGAACCCGTCCGCCCGGGCTCGCGCACCGTGGTGGCGTCGAACGCGCGCACCCGCAAGCCCGGCGCCGCCGCCCGCGCCAGGCCGCGTTCGCGGAACAGCGCCACGCACAGACCGTGCAGCCAGCTCGAGGACTTGCGGAGCCGCTTCAGAAGCGCAACGTCCGACAACTCCGCCAGACCCGCCTTGCGCGCCCGCAGCGCCGTCTTGCGCAGCGAGTGACCGCAGCCCAGATGCAGCAGAAGAACCCGCAGCGCCGCCTCCGCAGACTTGTCCTTGCGCAGACCCTTCAGCGCACCGGTCGAACGCCCCAGCTCTTCCCAGCCGGCCGGCAGAAAAGACCGCAGAACCGCCCAGTCCTCGTCCATCCCACGCCTCCGAGCCCAAACACCCGGAAACCCTAGACAAAATGACCGCCACAAACAAGTTAGCGCTTATGGGACTTGTTCCGGGGTCCAGGGCCACGAACTCGGACGTTGGAGCGGTCGCACTGGACCCCGGAACAAGTCCGGGCATGAGGTGTGGGGGAACCCGGTGCGACACCGGGGACAGGGACAGGAGACGCAGGCGGGCCGCAATTCGTGTCCGGGGTCGACCGATCCGCTGGAAACCCGCTCGTACTCTAGCCTCGCACCCAGCCCATGAAAGTTAAACCGGACAGCAGCGGACTCGTTCCGGGCATCCACGCCGCTCCGCCGGGGGAAGGCGAGCGGGGGCCGCCGGTCTCCCTCTCCCCGCGGGGCGAGGGGCCGAATGTTCTGCGCGGCCCGCCTGCCCTTACTTCTTGTCCCAGTTCCGGGCCGGCTTGCCGCCGCGCTTGCGCACGCCGTCCATGAAGGCGGCGAGAACCTTTTTCGCGGGGAGGCCCTTGGCCTCGTTGCGCGCGACCCAGTCGCCCGCGAGATCGGGCAGCAGGTTCACCCACCTGATGCGCTCCTCGGGGGGGAACTCGGAGATCTTCGCGCCCTGTTTGGCCAGCATCGCCATCGAGCTCCGCACCATGGCCGCGACGATGTCGGTCTGCTTGCGGGCGTATTCGCGCCCGAGGAAGCGGAACATCGTCTTCATGTGCAGCGGCAGGCTCTTCCAGGTGTCGAGGTTCATCGCGAGCGCGCCGGAGATCGGCGAGCCGAGATCGACCTTGACGATATGGGGCGCGACCTCGTGCAGCTTGAAGGGCAGGATCCCCGTCGCGATGATGATTCCCGCGTCGGCCACGCCGGTCTTGAGGCTGTCGTAGAAGGCCGGCAGCCCGGCCTCCACCGGCGTCGCGCCGGTTCCCTTCAGCCAGTTCGCGGCCGGACCCGGAGCCAGAACCTTCTTGCCCCGCAGCTGCTCGACCGAGGTCAGCGGAGTCTTCGAGACGATGTGATAGCTGTCGGCGACCTGGCCGCCCAGATAGACCGCGTTGTTCTTCCGCCAGGCTGCGTTCATCGCCGGGATCGTCCGGTGCAGCTCCTCCTGGATGTCGACCAGGCGGTGCACGTCGCCGGTCGCGAAAGGGGCGTGGAAGGTCACGTTCTCGAGCGGCATCTTCGCCGGCTCCCAGAGCGTGCCGACCCAGCCGATATCGGCAAGCCCGTCGCCCACCCCTTCGAGCGTATTCTTGAAGTTGTAGAGCGTGCCCGCATAGGCCTGGGTCCACTCGATGGTGTCGGGGGCGCCCATTTCCTTGAGCATGCGGTTGGATTCGGGAACCACGTGGTCCCTGATGACCCGCACCCACGGGACGGTCGGCGGATGGCTGGCGCCGGCCGTGAGCTTCCACTCCCTGGCGTCGAGGCCGGCGGGGCCGAGAGCGAACAAGGCTCCGGCGAGCCCCGATGCGGCGTAATGCGCGGCACGAAACTGCATGAAATTCTCCCGATTGCGGGTCTTGTGCGTCCGGCCCGCGGGGCTGGCGGACGGTATAGGCCGTGCCGTCCCGCCGCAACCGAAGGCTGTCTCAGCCCCGGGTTCGAACGCCTCCTTCCCGCCGGGCGAGATGGGTCGTGGCCGCAACGATCGACAGGCCGCCTATCCAGACCCAGATGTCCGGAATTTCGGCGAATATCAGGAACCCCAGCAGGGCGGCCCAGACGAGGCGGAAGAATACGAGAGGCTCGACCAACCCCACATCCGCCAGCCGATAGGCGTGGACCAGGCACAGATGCCCGCAACTGCCGAGCGCACCGATGCCGAGCAGCATCAGGAGCTCCGAAGCCGTCGGCGTCTGCCAGACGAACGCCGCGGGGATTGCGGTCACCGGGATCATCAGGAGCGTCAGCCAGGCGACGATGGTGGTCGGGCTGTCCGTGCGCGTCAGCGTCTTGGCGATCAGCTTCGACGCGGTCACGAGGACCGCCGACAGGAGGACCGCCGCCGCGCCCAGGCTGATCTCCTGGAAGCCGGGCCGCAGGATCGCCAGCATGCCCACGATGCCGAGCGCGAGCCCCAGCCAGCGGTGGCCCCGCATCGGCTCGCCCAGCAGCAGGATCGCACCGACCGTCGCGATCAGCGGGCTTGCGAGCGACAGCGCGGTGGCTTCCGCCAGCGGAATCAGGCTGAGGCCGAGAAACCACATCAGCATCGAACCCGCGTTGAGGAATCCGCGAATTACATGAAGCGGGAGCCGGTCGGTCGCGAACGCGGCGAGGCCGATCCGCATCAGCCACGGGATCAGGACGCAGAACCCGAAGACGTTGCGGAAGAAGGCGATCTCGAAGGGGTGGAGGCTGGCCGAGACGAACCGCACCGATCCGTGCATCGAGGCGAGGGCCAGGCTCGCGAACAGCATCAGGACCAGCGCCGCGAGGCCCGGCCGCGATTCGGCCCGGGCCGAAATGGCGGAGGCGAACGAGCGCAGTCCGGTCAATCGACGAACCGCGCGACGACGGCGGCGGGGATGTCGATCGCGCGCATGCCCTTCGGACGGTCCGGGGCGGGGGCCACGAGGACGCGGCGTTCGAAGCCCTCCAGCGCTATCGCGCCGTCGACATGGCGGACGGTGTGGCGAACCAGGAAGGACCGCTTTCCCCAGTCGTCGACCCAGGTCTCGATCTCGACCTCGTCGCCGAGCCGGCACGGGTTGCGGTAGGTCGCCCCGGTCTCGATCAGCGGCATGCCGCTCAGGCCGAGCTCGCTTTCGAGTTGCGGATAGCCGAGCCCGTTGGCGCGAAACAGGTTCTCGGTCGCCTCGTCGAACCAGACATAGGCGTGCGGGTAGTAGACGATGCCGGCCGCGTCGCAATGCGACCAGGCGACGAAGAAACGCGCGCGGTGGGTTCTCATCTCCTCTCCGCCGGTCCGTCGCCGGCGGCGTTGATCCGCCGCAGGAGGGCGAGCAGGGTCTCGGTTTCCTCCCGGCTGAGGCAGGCGGTCGCTGCATCCTCGAAGGCGCGGACCTCGCGCTTGAGCTTCTCCAGCAGCACCGCGCCGCGTTCGGTGAGCACGATCGCGTTGGAGCGCCGGTCGCCCTCCCGCGCGCGTCGGTCGACCAGCCGCGCGGCCTCCAGCCGGTCGATCAGTCGCACCATCACCGAGCGGTCGGCTCCGAAGGCGCGGGCCAGCGCCGCCTGGGTCGCGCCCGGGTTGGCGGCGACCAGGACCAGCAGGCCGAACTGGGCGGCGGTGACGTTGTGCGGCGCGATCCTCTCGGCGAACCCTCCCACCACCTTCAGATTGGCGTGGCGCAACTGGTAGCCCAGCAGGCCGGGCAGGATGCCGAGGCTGGTCGGGGCGTCCCTCGATACGGCGCTGGCGCGCCTGCCTGGGACAAGGGAATTTTCCTCATCCTGAGTAGCCCCCATAGGGGGCGTATCGAAGGACCGCCCTCGCTCCTCGCACGAAAAATCCTTTCGCGCCGCTCTCTTCAGCCCGTCCCGGTCCCCCTCGATCAGCGCGATCTTCTTGCGCCGCGACCAGCCCTTGATCCGCCGTTCCATGGCGATCGCGTCGGTGGCCCGCTGGAACGCCTGGTGCCAGACCAGCTCGACCGGCCGCCGGGTTGCGGTGTAACCGGCGAGCGCGCCGGCGTTGTGCTCATTGACGCGGGCCTCGAGAGACTTGTGGGCGGTGCCGCAATAGAAGCTCCCGTCGGCACAGCGCAGGAGGTAGACGAATGTGGGTTCCCGCGGCGCCATCCCGGTTCCTCGTGACGGTCCCTCGATACGGCACTGGCGCGCCTACTCGGGATGAGGGGGGGGGATTTGGGCGCTCCCCACTTCTCCCCCACTCCTCATCCTGAGTAGCCGCCCGAAGGGCGGCGTATCGAAGGACGCCCGCGAATATAGCTTGACATTGTTGCTCATGTCAATTATTGATCCGATCATATGATCTCAACCGCGACAAAGGGGGAGGCATGAAAACCGTACTGTCCCTCACGCTCAACGGCCGGCCGCGCGACGACGTGGTCGCCGACAACATGCTGCTGGTGGACTATCTGCGCGAGGTCGCGGGGCTGACCGGCACCAAGATCGGCTGCGACGGCGGCGAATGCGGCGCCTGCACGGTGCTGGTCGGGGACCGGCCGCGCCATTCCTGCCTGACGCTCGCCAACGCCTGCCAGGGCGCGCGCGTGGAGACCGTCGAATCGCTCGAGACGTCGGGGCGGCTGTCGGCGATCCAGCGCGGGTTTCACGAGAAGCTCGGCGCCCAGTGCGGCTTCTGCACGCCGGGCATGATCATGGCGGCGGAGGGTCTGCTGCGCGCCGATCCGGACCCCGACCTGGACGCGATCAAGGACGGGATGGCGGCGAATATCTGCCGCTGCACGGGCTACATCAAGATCATCGACGCGGTGCGCGCCGCCGCCGACGAGATCGCCGGAAGCGAGGTGGCGGCATGAGCGACGCAATCGAGGCCGGGCCCGCGCCGGTGCGGTCTATCGGCGTGAGGATGCCGCTGGTCGACGGGCCGGAGAAGGTGTCGGGCAAGGCGCTCTATACCGCGGACTTCATCGCGCAAGAGGAGCTGACCGGGCGGATCCTGAGGAGCCCGGTGGCCCATGCGCGGATCGTCGGCATCGACATTTCGGGGGCGGAGGCGCTGCCTGGCGTCCATGCCGTGGTTACCGGGCGGGATTGCGCCGATACCTTCGGCGTGCTGCCGATCGCGATGAACGAATACGCGCTCGCGCGGGACCGCGTGCGCTATCGCGGCGAGGCGGTGGCGGCGGTGGCCGCCGTGGACACCGCGACCGCGCAGCGCGCGCTCGACCTGATCGACGTGACCTATGAGGAGCTGCCGGCCTATTTCACCGCCGACGAGGCGCGCGCCCCGGACGCGGTCCAGCTTCACGAGGAGCGGTCCGGCAATCTCGAACGCGAGGTCGATTTCGAGCTCGGCGACACCGGGGCGGGCTTCGCCGCCGCCGATCTGGTGCGCGAGGACACTTTCCAACTCAACGAGGTCTGCCAGGTCCAGAGCGAGCCCCACGCCGCGCAGGCCGAGTACGACGCGGGCCGCGGCAGGATGACCGTCCGCGCCTCGACCCAGGTGCCGTACTACGTCCACCTGATGCTCGCCCGCACGCTCGGGATGGAGCAGTCCGACATCCGCGTGATCAAGCCCCATGTCGGCGGCGGGTTCGGCTGCCGGACCGAGGCGCTCCATGTCGAGCTGGTCGCCGCGCTGCTGGCCCGCAAGGCGCGCGGCACGGTGCGCCTGGTGCTGAGCCGGGAAGAGACCTTCATCACCCATCGCGGGCGCCAGGAGACCGCGGTCAAGCTGAAGATCGGCATGACGAAGGCGGGAAAAATCACCGCCGTCGAGTGCGAATCGGTGCACCGCGCCGGCGGCTATTCCGGCTACGGCATCGTCACGATCCTCTACAACGGATCGATGCTGTTCGCGATCTACGATCTCGACAACGTCAAGTACAAGGGCTTCCGGGTGCTGACCAACATGCCGCCGCCGGGCGCGTTCCGCGGCCACGGCACGGTCAATATCCGCTTCGCCTTCGAGAGCCTGATGGACGAGATGGCGGACGAGCTCGGCCTCGACCCGTTCGAGGTCCGCCGCGCCAACCTGATGACCGCGCCGGGCTTCACCGCCAACGACCTGATGGTGAACTCCTACGGCCTGCCGGAATGCCTCGACATCGTCGAGGAGGCGTCCGGCTGGAAGGAGCGCAAGGGCAGGCTCGGCCCCAATCGCGGGCTCGGCATGGCGTGCTCGCACTACATCTCGGGCGCGTCCAAGCCCAAGCACTGGACCGGCGAGCCGCACGCGACGATCCACCTCCGGGTCGACTGGGACGCCTCGGTCACGCTGCTGACCGGGGCCGCCGAGATCGGCCAGGGCTCGTCGACGGTGCTCGCGCAATGCGTCGCCGAGGTGCTGGGGATCGACGTGAGCCGGATCAACGTCGTGGCCTCCGACAGCGCGCTCACGCCGAAGGACAACGGGTCGTACTCGTCCCGCGTCACCTACATGGTGGGCAACGCGGCGATCGACGCGGCCAACAACCTGAAGGCGCTGCTGATCGAGGCGGCGGCGAGGAAGCTGGAGGTCAGGCCCGAGGACGTCGAATGCCTGGGCGACGTCTACCGCGCCGGCTCGCAGGACGAGGGGCTGAGCTGGAAAGAGGTCGTGATGGCCGCCCTCGAAGGGACCGGCACGCTCGCCGTCAAGGGCATTTTCGACACCATCCCCGAATCCTGGGGCGGGCGGAAATACCGGGGCGCGGCGATCGGCGGCACCATGGCGTTCGCCTACTCGGCGCTGGTCTGCGAGGTCGAGGTCGACCCCGAGACCTGCGAGATCCGGGTCGACAAGGTCTGGGTCGCGCACGATTGCGGCAAGGCGCTCAACCCGCTCTCGGTCGAGGGCCAGATCGAGGGCTCGGTCTGGATGGGGATGGGCCAGGCGCTGTCGGAGGAGACGCGCTACCACGACGGGCTCGGCATCACCGGCAACATGCTGGATTACCGGGTGCCCACCATCGTCGAGTCGCCCCCCATCGAGACCCATATCGTCGAGAGCGCCGACCCGCACGGCCCGTTCGGCGCCAAGGAGGCGGGCGAGACCTCGCTCGCCAATTTCCTGCCGGCGCTGGCGAGCGCGGTGGCCGACGCCGTCGGGGTCCGGGCGACCGAGCTTCCGCTGACGCCCGACCGGCTGATGGCGCTGATGGAGAAGCGGGAGACCGACCGGCGGGTCGCTTCCCGCGCAAGCGGGGGAGACGCCCGATGGAGCTGATGCCCGCGCTGACGCTGGAGCGGCCGGAGACGGTCGAGGACGCGGTCCGCCTGCGCGCCGCCGGGGAAGGGGCCAGGTACCTCGCCGGCGGCACCGACATGGTGGTCAATATCCGCCGCGGCATTGAGCAGCCGACGGCGCTCATCGACCTCACCGCAGTCGCGGAGCTGAACGCGATCTCCGCCCGCCCCGGCGGGATCGACATCGGCGCCGCGGTGCCGCTGTCGGAGGTCGCGGCGAACGAGGAGGTGCGGCGGAGCTACCGCGCGGTCGCCGAGGCCGCCGCCGAAATCGCCGGGCCGACCCACCGCAATTACGGCACGGTCGGCGGAAATCTCTGCCTCGACACGCGCTGTCTCTACTACAATCAGAGCGAATGGTGGCGCAAATCCAACGACTACTGCCTCAAGCACCGGGGCGAGATCTGCCACGTCGCGCCGGGCGGCAAGCGGTGCTTCGCCGCGTTCTCGGGCGACCTCGCGCCGGCGGCGCTGGTGCACGGAGCGGAGGCGACGCTGGCGGGGGTGGACGGACGGCGCCGGGTGAAACTGGACGCGCTCTACCGCGATGACGGGATGGACCATCTGGCGCTGGAAGACGGCGAGATGCTGGTGGCGCTGCATCTGCCGGGCGCGAGCGCGGGCATTCCGTCGGGCTACCGCAAGTCGCGGATCCGGGGCTCGATCGACTTTCCCCTGGCCGGAGTCGCGGCGGCGCTCGCGATGGAGGACGGCAACGTGGCATCGCTCGATATCGCGCTGACCGCCGTCAACCCGTATCCGCGCCGGGTGGGCAAGATCGATTCCTTCGTCGGCGGCCCGCTGGGAGATGACGAACTCGACGGCTTGCGCGACACGGTGAGGACGCAGGCCAAGCCGATGCGGACCACCACGGTCCAGCCCTGGTACCGCCGCCGGGTGGTGGGCGCGATGGCGCGCGGGCTGCTGGCGGAGCTCGCGGGGGAGACCGCGTAATGCCGCGCATGACCGTCCGGGGCGTCGACCTCAACTACGAGATCGTGGGCGAAGACGGCCCGTGGGTGGCGCTGATGCCGGGCGGCAGGCGCTCGATGGCGGCGGTGCGCTCGCTCGCCGGGCGCATGGCCGGGGAAGGCTACCGCGTGGTGATCCACGACCGGCGCAATTGCGGCGCCTCGGCGCTCGCCATCGACGGCGCCAACTCCGAATACGAGCAATGGGCCGACGACCTCCACGCGCTGCTGGATGCGCTGGGCGCGCTGCCGGTGATCATCGGCGGGTCGTCGTCGGGCTGCCGGACCTCGATCCTGTTCTATCTCCGCCAGCCCGAAGCGGTGCGCGCGATGCTGCTCTGGCGGGTCACCGGCGGCGGCTATGCCTCGGAACGGCTCGCCTTCAACTACTACACCCAGTTCATCGAGGCGGCGCATGAGGGCGGCATGGAAGCGGTCGCCGCGACCGAGCATTTCGCCGAAATCGTCGACGCCAACCCGGAGAACCGCGGCCGCCTGATGTCGATGGAGGTCGAAACCTTCGTCGAGGCGATGACCCGCTGGCGGCGCTACTTCCTCGAAGGCGCCGACCTGCCGGTGATCGGCGCGACCGACGGGGACCTCGCCTCGATCGGCGTGCCGGCGATCGTCATCCCCGGCTGCGACTGGATCCACCCGATGGAGACCGGGCGCCGCGCCCAGCGCCTGATGCCCGACAGCGAGCTGTTCGAGATGTTCGCCGAACAGCACGAGGTCGAGATGTACCCGCTGGAGCTGTGGGACGCGCGCGAGGACGAGCTCGCCGCCGCCTTCCTCGGCTTCCTCGAACGGCGGTTGTGAGGGATCGGATGACCCGCGAGACCTATGAATGCCTCCGCCTGGAGGTCGCGGACGGTGTCGGGCGGATCGTGTTCGACATGCCGGAATTCGCCAATGCGCTGACCCGCGCGGGCGTGGACGAGCTGCTCGATGCGCTGAACGCCTGCGAGTCCGATCCCGATGTCGGCGCGGTGGTGCTGACCGGCGAGGGGCGGGCGTTCTGCGCCGGGTTCAACCTCAAGGAAATCCCGCCGCTCGACGGCGGCATCCCGGCGATCGCGGACCATTTCCGCGACCTCGCGCTGCGCTGGCACCTGGTGCTGCACAAGATCGTCCATATCCCCAAGCCGGTGATGTCGGCGGTGAACGGGGCGGCGGCGGGCTCGGGGCTCGGCATGGCGCTCTGCTCCGACCTCGTGGTGTGCTCGGAGAACGCCCGCTTCCTCTGCGCCTGGCACTCAATCGGGCTCGCCAACGACGCGACCACCAGCTACTCGCTGGCCAAGATCGTCGGCTTCCGCCGCGCGCAGGAGATGATGATCGCCAACCGCACCCTCGACGCGGCCGAGGCGCTCGACTGGGGCATCGCCAACCGGGTCTATCCCGAGGCCGAATTCGCCGCCAAGGTCGACGCCATCGCCCGCGACCTCGCCGCCGCGCCGACCCACCTCCAGGCGATGGCCAAGGAGAGCTTCCACCAGGGCTGGCGGCGCTCGATCGAGGAGGCGACCGAGTACGAGATCAGGAACGTCATGGTCTCGGTCGAGCACCCCTATTTCCACGCGGCGCTGAGGCGCTTCGTCGAGGACGGCGGCAAATCGTCGAAGGTGCAGGTGCGGCTGCCCTAATGTTTCACATGAAACAATGGTCAGCCTTGCTGCCCTATCCAATCTGTCAAGAACGTGCCGTAAGTGGCAAAAACGGGGTCCGCGCGTAATATCGTTTCGCGCCGCGGCCGGTTTCGCGTCCCCGGGGGACCGGAAACCGGCTCGGCTGCGGAATCGGGGCCGGCGGCGGCGAATTATTCGTGTCATGGCATGACATGAATAAGACGGGTTAGCGTGTTTTTCGACCCCTCTCCCTGACCCTCTCCCCGTGGGGGAGAGGGGACTCGCTTGCTTGGCTTCTCCCCTCCCGCTTGCGGGAGGGGTCGGGGGAGGGCGGGCTCAGAACGCGAGCCGCCAGCCGGACAGCAGGACCGCCTCGGGGTTGGCGGCGGCGCGGTGGCCGGGGTGGCGGGAGAGGGTGGCGCCGAGGCGGAGCTCGCCGATTTGCGCCGGGCGGCGCCAGTGCAGCGCCAGGTCGATCTGCCGTCCCGCGGGCGCGACGCCCACGGCGATCCGCTCGCGGACCACCCGGCCCGCCTTGGTCCGGCCGGTGGGAATGGCGAGGCGCGCGTGTCCGTCCTCGACGCGGAGCGGCTGGGACAGCGAGACGCGGAACGCGCCGCCGCCGGGCGCCGGCCGGGTGGCGTGAACCGCGAAGGCGCTGGTCAGCAGCGGCGAGAACCCCTCCAGCACGCCGCCCCCGGCGCGGGCGCGGATGGTGCCCATCTCCGCGTTGGCGCCGACCCGCCACCGGCCCAGATCGATGCCGGACTCGACCCCGGCGAAGGCCGCGCTGCCCTTGAGGCTCCCGAACGCGCCCTCGGGCACGGTGCCGAGCAGGGTGCGGCGTTCGCCCAGCCAGCCGGCGCGAACGCCGAACGCGGAGCCGGGCGCGCGCCAGGCGAGCGCGGCGCCGGTCGCGGGAAGCCGCCCGTCCATGCCTTCGGTGGTGAGCGCGCTGGCGGTGAGCCCGGCCGCCACCGGAACGCTCGCCATCAGGCCGTCCCCGGCGAGCGCGAAGTGGCTGGCGTTGGCTTCCGCCGAGGCTCCGGATTGCGTCAGATGCAGCGCCGGTAACGCCCCGTCCCCGTCGCCGGGCGCGCCCAGCAGGGGGATGCGGAGGTCGTCCGCCGGCGAATCGGCCGGCGCCGCCGCCGATACCCGCCGGAACTCCCGAAGCCGCTCCGACAGCGACGGGCCCGAATCCGCCGTCGAAAAGCCGCCGAGCCTGTACCAGAAGGGCGCGCCGAGGGAATCGAACGCCGCGATCTCCCGGTTTGCGAGCGAGGCGACCGGACCGTCGCCGAAGGCGGCGCCGAGCCGCAGGCCGGTTTCGCGCAACAGCGCGCCGGAGCCGCCGGCATCGAGGCCGGCGACGACCACGGGATCGCCCACCGGCGAGGTCGCGGCGCCCAAATCCATCAGCCCCCGCCCGTAGACCGCCGCATCGGCGTAGACGCCGCTCCGGTCCGCCGTTTCCATCAGGCGCGCGACCAGGTCGGTGTTGGAGAGCTGGCCGCGGAACAGCTGCTTCATCAGAGCGAGACCGCCGGTCACCATGGGCGCCGCGAAGGACGTTCCCCCACCGACAGCGGTGCCCCGGACCCCGATCCTTCCTTGGTGAGGACCGAAATAGGCCACGCTGACCTCCTCGCCGGGCGCCGCCAGGCAGTAATCCCGCGCGATGCCGCACCGGTTGGAGAAGCCGGCGATCCCGCCGTCCGGGCCGATGGCAACCACGGCGATCGTCTGGGGCTTCAATTCCGGGAAGCGCGCGGCCAGGCCGGGGAGCAGGGACACCGAGCTCGCCTCCACCGCGCCATCCACGCACTCGGCCAGCGCCGGGTCGCAGGTGTTGCCGTGGCTGTTCCCCGCGGCCCAGACGAAGACGAGCTTTTCGTCCGGGCCCTCCTGGGCCATGACCGCGACCAGCGGCTTCATGGGCTCGCGAAGATCCTGTTCGCTGTATGTCTCGATGAGTCCCTGGACGCTCAGGCTCAAATTCAGGAAATCGATGCGTCCGAACCGGCCGCGCCACGCGATGATGTCCCTGAAGATACCGGCATAGTATTCCGCGGTCGTAGCCAGGCGGCCGGTCGAGCGGGGCCTGTAGGTTCCGTCGCCGGCGCTGAGCGGGATCGCGAAGACGGCGAGGTCGGCGCCCCAAGCGATGCCCGATGCGTCTTTACCGAGATCCGGGTCCGCCTGCCCCGCGACGATGCTGGCCACCGCCGTGCCGTGCGAGAAGTCGCTCCCGTCCTCGTCCCTCGCGTCATCGAGGATCCGCTCGGAGACCTTCGTGTTCCGGAACACGGGAGCGTCGCTGTCGATGCCGGTATCCAGAACCCCGACGATCGTGCCCTCGCCCGGCTTCGCGTCGGGACCCAGCCGCAGCTCGAGATTCGCATAGGCCCGGTCGGCGCCGACCGCCTCCAGGCCCCACTGGTTCTCGAAGCTCGCCGTGTCCGAATGGTCGTCGGCGATGTCGGCCGCCAGCGCCTCGTACTCGGGCTCCGTCACGCAGCCCCGGTCGTGGGTCTGCACGCATGGCGGCGGCATCGGCATCGGCCGACCCGACACCGGGATCGCGCTCGATCCGCCGCCGCCGCCGCCCCCTCCGCAGGACGCCGCGACGATGGCGGCCGCCGACAGCGGGACCGCGACGCGGAACAGCATGCGAAGAAAACCGCGAATCCCCCGGTACCGCCCCTCTTTCATCATGTCCGCCCTCTATTCGTCACGCCCGCCCCGCCCCTCGTCATGCCGGGCCCCGCCCCCGTCATGCCGCGCCCCCCTATTCGTCATGCCCGGACTTGTTCCGGGCATCCACGTCCCTCCGCCGCCTCGCCCGCTCCCGGCTCGCACCGCGATGCCGCAAGACGTGGATACCCGGAACAAGTCCGGGCATGACGGCGGGGGAAACCGGGGGCAGGGAGGGGGACGCGGGAGAGAAGGGACGCGGATTGCGGCGCGTCCGCCCTCCCCCGGCCCCTCCCGCAAGCGGGAGGGGAGAAGGCAGGGAGCGCCCGGCGGGCGAGCCTCCCTCTCCCCCGCGGGGAGAGGGTCGAGGGGGCCGTCTCCGACCCTCGTCATGCCGCGCCCCCCCTCGTCATGCCCGGACTTGTTCCGGGGGCCCGGCATGACGGTCGGAGAAACCGGGGGCGGGGACGGGGACGCGGGAGGGCGGGGAGCACCCGGCGAGCAAGCCCCCTCTCCCCCGCGGGGGAGAGGGTCGGGGTGAGGGGGCCGGAACGTCCCGTGCGAACCGGGCGGGGGACAAGGACGGCGTCCCGTCATCGGGTGAACACCAGCAGCAGGGCGAGGAAGCCCGCGGCGATGACTGCGGTCGACAGGGTGCCGCGCAGCCACCGCGTCGTCGTGTCCCGGCGCTCGACCAGGGCGCGGAGCTCTTCCACCTCGTCGCGCGTCGCCATCTTCTCCTCGATCCTGGCCACGCGCTCGGCGAGATCGGGCGGGCGCTGCACGGCGGACGCCCGTCAGAACAGCCGCACGAAGCGAAGCTCGCCCGAGAGGCGGTCGTAGCCGTGCAGCTGGGCGTTCGACGTCCGCTGCTCCTGTACCATCGAGACCTGCGGGCTGAACCCACCAACGGTGAGGCCGCGGTTGTGGACGTTGAGGCGGATCGAGCGGGTGAGGTCGCGGCGCTCCCCGCCGCCGAGGACGAATGGCGCCCATTCGCCCTCGTATCCGGTCCAGCGCAGCGTGCCCGCCCCGCCCACGGTGAAGCCCCAGGGGAGCGCCAGCGTCACGCCCAGGCGGCCCCAGCGGCTGGAATTGCGCTCTCGCTCCCGCTCCGTCTTCTGCCGGCCCCAGCCGAGCGCGGTGTCGATCCGCATGGTCGGGGCGGCGATCCAGGCGATGCCGCCGGATATGTCGGTGAGCGGGCCGTCGAGGTGGTCGCTGGCTTCGTAGCGGCGTTCGTGCCGGGAGGCGTTGAGGTGGGCGGTGGTCCGCCGGTTGAGGCGGTGCCGGCCCTCGAGGCGGATCCCGAGGTCGCGCCAGTCCTCCTCGTCCGATAGCCAGCTCTGGCGGGCGCTCGCAAGCGCGCTCGCCTCGGATGTCCTCCCGATCAGCCAGCGCGGGCCGAGATGGGCCGAGAGCGTCATCCGGTCGAACTCGTCGGAGCGGTATTCGCGGCGGGAGATGTCGGCGCCGACGCGAAGCCGCGAGCGATCGGAGACGGGGAACTGGTATTCGCCGCCCGCCCATAGCGAGAGGCCGATGCCGGATTTCTTGTCGTCGCCCCGATAGGTGAAGGGCAGGCGCTGGCCGAACACGTCTATGAGGATGGTCTTCTCGTCGGTTCTGGCGGAGATGTTGCTGTCCGGCGCGACCGCCATGCCGACGCGGACCGACCATCGTTTGCGCGCGCGGATCTGCGCCAGGAAGCGCTGGATGTTGAGCGCGACACCGGCGGGCGGCTTGCCGGCGAGGACCTGCTCGAAATGCCGCCGCGCCAGTGTGTCCTCACCCTTGAGGAAGAACGCGCGGGCGAGTTCCAGCCGGACCCGGACGAGGGAAGGATCGGCCACCAGCATCTTGCGGAACGCGGCGATGGCCTCGTCGAGAAGTTCGTCTCGACGGTCGCCCTCGACCTTGGTGGCGTGGACCAGCGCTGTCATTCCCTGCCGGAACAGAGCGCCCATGTCCTGCGCGGCGGCGGGGTAGTTGACCGCCATAACCGGAAGGAACAGGCCCACTGCAACAGCCACGAGCCACTTGAACAGTCGGTCGGTCATTCGGTCGTCCGAAAAAAGGCCGGGTCAGAGGAATCCCTGACCCGGCTGTTTCCAACGGGGCGGGTGCCCCGGGCGGGAGTCGCCCAGCTACTTGCGCGCTCCAAATGCTCCGATGATGTGGCCGACGTCCCCGTTCATGGCATCTCCGTCAGCGTCGAATACCCCCGTGAAGTCGCCGATGACCACGTCGGGAACCTGCCCGACATAGGGGGCTTCGGAGTAGAACGTTGCGTCCCATTGGCCCTGCCGGCGGCTGGTATTGCCGGCGATCGTCCAGTCCGTGGTGCCCGAGTCATCATCTACGTCGCCGCCCCCCATCGACGCCGAATTCAGCGTCAGGGACCAATCCGGATTGTTGCTGAAGCCTGACACGGTTCCGGACAGCAGGTTCGAGGTAAAGTCTGCTGTGAGCACGGCGCTGGCCGTGAACGAGCCGGAATCGGACTGGGTACCGAGGGGCTGATAGATCGAATATTGGCCGATAGCCGGCCCCCGGTATGTAGCCGTACTTCCCAAGGCATCGAAGGCGGTTCCGTTAACTGTTGCCACGTGACTTGGGCTGACCCCACCGCGGAACACCTGGAAGGTTTGCGTCTCGTCGCTCTTCTGCACGCGCTTCCACCAGCCGAAATGCACGTAGCTCTTGTCGTCGACCAGGGCCTGCGCCGTATCCGCGGCGAGGAAGTTCCACATACCGGCAACGACTATGTAGCGGTCTCCGCGCCTTCCGATCGTGCAGGTCGCCGACGCGCACTCGAAGTGACCCGACGCGCCGTGGAAAGTGCCGCTGAACCGAACTTTGTCATGCCCGTCGGCCGTGTCTGGGGGGTCGTCACCTTCGGCGTTGAACGGGAAAGTCTTGTCCGCGCCGTCCGTGGTGGGAAACGACCCCGATCTGATCAGGCGGCCTTCGTTGCCGTCGTCTCTAGAGGGGTCTATATCAATCGACATTATGGTGCCTGCATTCGCGGCATCGTCATCCATGAAGGTAGGTGTTCCGGTACTATATTCCTGGGTCAGCAAGACCCGGGTCGCCGGACCGCGGTTCGAGTAGACGACCAGATCGTCGTTGTGGGTGAAGCCCGAGTTCGAAAGCGTCGTCACGGACCAGCCGCTCGCGGAACTCAGCGACTTGCTGGCGAAGTTCACGGTCGGCGTGGTGGAAACGCTCGCCAGCGCCGCATGTCTCGGCGTGACTGCGACGGTACCGGCAGTTATCGGAGAGTCGGCGCTGAACGACCGCAGGCCGTCTATCGCTTTGCTAGCTGTCCCCGTGCGCGCCTGTGCCGCGGCCTCTGCGGCCTTTCGTTCGGCCTCTTCCCTGGCGGCCTGTTCCTGCTGCCTCGCCTCCTCGGCAGCGTCGGCCCGCTCCTTCTCCTGTTCGGCCTTGGCCCGCTCTTCGGCGATCAACCGCTCAGTGGCGGTCATCGGGAACTCGCCCCCGAGCAGGATGGTGGCGATGGTACCCATCGTGGTGAAGCTGCCGTCTTCGTGCACGGCGATGTTGCAATTGGACGAGTTGTCGCTGGTACACCGCAAGCTGACGCCACCGACGGTAATCATCGAATCGGGCGCGTAGCCGTTGGCGGGAACTTCTACGTCGTCCAGCGCCTCAACAAAGGCATCGGACGCTCCGACAGGGTGGTAAGTGCCAGGCTGTAGGATCTGGCCGTTCACCAGGCTGGCGAAGCTCAGGGGAGACCCGGCGGGATCGGGCATACTGGTAGTCGCGTCACCGCCACCGCCCCCCCCACCGCAACCCGCGAGCACGAACGATCCGAGGATCAATGTGGCCAAGAGTTTGGTGTTCATCTCAGTCCTCCACTCAATGTAGATGCATCGTCAATCGTCGCGCCGTACCCGTGCCCGGAAAGAAAAAGGGCGGCGACCGGAGCCGCCGCCCTGAGCTATGCGGGTACGCGAGAGGCTACTGCTTCTCGGCCGCGAAGCCGCCGACCATCCTGTGGGTCGCGCCGAACTCGGAGTAGAACGTTCCGGTCACGGTGGTCGGGACGTTGCTGCCATCGCCGCCCGGTGGATTCCCCGACAGCTCGTCGTACATCTGACCGGTCCATGTCCCGGAAGCCGATGCCTTGTTGCCGTCGATCGACCAGACCGTGGGGCTGGACGCAGGAGCCGTGATCGCTCCGTCGGCACCCCAACCGCCGCGGCCAAGCGCCACGCTCCAGCCTGGATCCTCGGACCCGTCGTTCAGCCGGAAGTTGTCGATGGTCCCTTTCATGCCGGCAGTGGCTCCGGTACCGAACGTGGCCTCCAGTGCGGCATCCGCCGTGAAGTGGCCGCCGTTGTTGGCGCCGTCGGCCGTGCGGGTGATGGCGAACTTGCCTGCGGCATGGCCAGCGTAGTCTGCCGTGCCGGTCAGAGTCGCACCGCCAGCAGTGGTACCGGTGCCGTCCACGTCACCGACGATGCCACTGAACGCGCTGGCCGCCGTCGGGTCGTCGTCGCTGTCCTTGCTCACCCACCAGCCGTAATACAGATAGGCGGTATCCGGCGGGGAGGTCATGGCGCCCGCGTCGGCCTTGAAGTGCCAGGTCCCGCCCAACGCGGTCGGGCCGGACTTGCCGTCGTTGGTCGAGGTGCAGTCGGTACCCACGCAGCGGTACACTCCCGACGCGCCGTCGTAGGTGCCGGGCGTGGTGAAGGCGGTCATCCCCGAGGGCGCCGTGTGAGTTTGTTCTCCCGAGTGGGTGAAGGCGTCGGCCCTGACACCAGAGATTGGGGTGTCGGTTTCGGGAGTGCCGCTCGAGACCAAGAGCGTGTAACCCCTAGTGGGGCCGGCGGTGGTTATGATGTCATACACGTCGGCAAACGACCGCGACGGCCCTGCATGCGCGCCCCGGTTCGAGTATGCGACAGCCTGGTTGGTCACCTTCGTGGGTCCGGAGCCCGCAGTATGGGAGTACATCGTGCCCGCCCAGCTCCCCAGCGACCCGACGGAATCGCCGGCCCTGAGGGTCACGGAGGCAGGGTCGGTAGCGGCGGGAAGCGATCCCGCGCCCGCTGCGGCATCGATCGCGAGTCCTGCCGCTGTCAGGCCAGGCGCGCCGATATTGGTCAGCGGGGTCGTGCCACTGTCGTTCGGTGCCAGCGCCGCGTGCAGCGCCTTGCCCACGGCCGCCATCTCCATCCGCATCTTCTCGGCTTCGGCATCCGCGTCGGCCTTGTCGCGGTCGGCGATATCCTGCATGAGACCGGCCACCTGTCCCTCCAGATCGGACACGCTGCCGGTCAGGTCGGCGATGTCGACCGGATCGAGCCCGAGTTCCGCCCGCAGTTCGTTGATCTCCGCCTGAAGCGCGGCGATCTGCTCTGCCGGCGTCGGGCCGGTCGGCTCCATCGTCGTCGGGGCATCGGCGGTGTCGTCGTCCCCACCGCCGCCACATGCCGCGAGGCCGAGCGCGAGCACGGCGGCGCAGCCGAACGTCATCAGATTTCTGTACATAGACATTTCTTCGAGGCTCTCCTTTCGTTTAGTGGCATTCTTGCCATGCTACGCCAGGGGTACGCGGAGATACGCTGGGGTACGAATAGTGTATATATTTCAATGCTCTGATTTTGCATTTTCCTGTTGACCCAGCGCCAGAGCTACGCTTGAATACGCTCCAGTTCCATGTCGGGAAGTTTCGAAGTGATTCCGGTTCAGTAGGGTACTTGCTACGCTGGTGGCGGCGCAACGGGGGTGGTTCGGTCGAGGCCTGCGGCGGCGTCGATCCGGAGCCGCCGCGCGGCTCCGGCGGTGGATCGGAAGGGAGGATGCGATGCCCAAACGGGCCGAGCTGACGATCAACAAGCGCACCGTCGACAGCCTCAAGGCGGGCCGCAAGGAGAAGCTGTTCTGGGACCGGGAGGTTCCGGGGTTCGGGGTTCGGGTCTACCCGTCGGGAAGCAAGATCTATGTGGCGCAGGCGCGCAGCCGGGACGGGATCAGGCGGGTGACGCTGGGACGGCACGGCGACCTGACGCCGGACGGTGCGCGCAGGAAGGCGGTCGCGGCGATCGACCGGATCAAGCAAGGCGAGGATCGCGGGGCGCCGCCGCCGGACCCGGTGTTCACGGTGGCGGACCTGGCGGAGCGCTACATGGAGGCGCATGTCGGGGTGAGCTGCAACGCGCACACCCAGGGCATCTACCGGGGCTCTCTGGACAACCACATCCTGCCGGCGCTGGGGACGAAGGCGGTTTCCCAGGTCGGCCGGGCGGATGCGGAGGCGCTGCATTACGGTCTGCGGGAGACGCCGCGGGCGGCGAACCGAGCGCTGATGGTGCTGTCGAAGATGTTCTCGCTGGCGGAGGCGTGGGGTCTGGCGCCGCCGGTCGGCAACCCGTGCCGCTACGTGATCCGCTACAAGGAGGGGATGCGCGAGCGGTTCCTCGACGAGGAGGAATATCTCCGGGTGGGCTCGGCGCTGCGCGAGCTGGAGGCGCGCGGTCCGCTGCAGGCCCGCGGGGCGGCGGCGCTTCGGCTGCTGATGCTGACCGGCTGCCGGGTGGGCGAGGTGCTGAACCTGCGCTGGGACGACGTGGACCGCAAGGCGGGCGAGATCAGGTTACGCGATGCGAAGACGGGGGCGCGGATGGTGGTGCTGACGCCGGCGGCGCTCCGGGCGCTGACCGAGATGCGCCGGGTTCCGCGCAGCCGCTGGGTATTCCCTGGCAGGGAGCCCAAGCGGCGCCTGTCGACGCTGACCCCCTACTGGCATTTCGTGCGCAAACGGGCGGACGTCGAGGACGTGAAGATCCACGACCTCCGTCATTCCTTCGCCTCGCGGGCGCTGGCGCTGGGCGAGAGCCTGACGATGATCGGGCGTCTGCTGGGCCATACCGACGTGGGCTCGACGGTGCGCTACGCGCATCTTGCGCGCGATGCGGAGAAGGTCGCGGTGGCGCGGGTAGGCGACAGCATTGAGGCGGACATCCTGGGCCGGGGGGCGGGCGACGCTCCCGGCCGGGCGGCATAGGAGACGGGAAATGGCGCGGCTCAGGCGGAGAGCGCTGTCGAACCGGATGGTGGACGGCCTTCCGGTCGGCGAGCGGGAGCGGATCTACTGGGACCGGGAGGTTCCCGGGTTCGGGGTTCGGGTCTACACCTCGGGTGCGAAGATCTATCTGGTTCAGGGCCGCGGTCCGGGCGGGACGCGGCGGTTGACGGTGGGCCGGCACGGCATGATCGGGGCGGACGAGGCGCGCCGTCGCGGGGCGGCGATGCTGGACCGCATCCGGGCGGGCGAGGAGGCGGAGCCCGGGCCGGGCGTGGCGGACGGCCCGACGGTGGCGGAACTGGCTGAGCGGTATTTGCGCGAGCACGTGGCGGTTCGCTGCAAGCCGGTCACGGTGGCGGGGTACCGGCGGGTGATCGAGCGCCGGGTCCTGCCGCGGCTGGGTTCGTTACCGATCTCGGAGATCGGGCGCCGGCACGTGGCCGATCTGCACTACCGGCTGCGCCGGACGCCGACCGCGGCGAACGACGCGGTGGGGGCTCTGTCGCGGATGCTGAACCGGGCCGAGGCGTGGGGTCTTCTGCCGTCGGGGAGCAACCCGTGCCGGCTGGTGCCGCGGGCGCGGACGCGGCGGCGCGAGCGCTTTCTGACCGAGGCGGAGTTCCGCCGCCTCGGCGAGACGCTGGACGCGATGGAGGCGGAGGAAAGGATCCCGGTGCACGCGGCGGCGGCACTGCGGCTGCTGATGCTGACCGGCTGCCGGTCCGGCGAGATCGTTGGGCTCCGCTGGGAGGACGTCGATCTCGAACGGGGCGAGATCCGGCTCCGCGAGACCAAGACCGGGCCGCGGACGGTGCCGCTGTCGCCGGCCGCGCTGCGGCAGCTCGAAACCGTACCGCGCCCGGCGGGCAACCCGTGGGTCGTGGCGGGCCGCGAGCCGGGCTCGCGGCTCCGCCACATCAACTATTACTGGGACCTGGTCCGGGCGCGCGCCGGACTTGAGGACGTGCGCATTCACGACTGCCGTCACTCCTTCGCCTCGCGGGCGCTGGCGCTGGGCGAACCGCTCTCGATGATCGGCAAGCTGCTCGGACACTCGAAGATCCAGACCACCGCGCGCTATGCCCATCTGACGCGCGATTCGGTGCGCGAGGCGGCGACCCGGGTCTCCGACAGCATCGCCGCGCAACTCTGGGACGACCCGCCGGCGAAGCCCGAGCCGCGGCGCTGAGGATCCTCCGTCTTGATATGGGGCCTTGCCGGGCTGGGTACTACCTGTCGGGCCGCGTCGCAGTTCTCGGGCGGATCAGGGCGCGGGATTTTCCGCCGGTGCGGGCTCGTCGGCATCGCCGAGACCGCGCAGCCGGACGGCGGGCCGGCCCGGAAACGCGACGGTCAGCTCGAGCCGCCCGCCCATCGCTTCGACATAGTTGCGCAGGGTTGAGATCATCAGGTCGCCGCGCCGCTCCATCCTGGCGACGCTCGCCTGGCGGATGCCGAGGGTTTCGGCGAGCCGCGCCTGGGTCAGCCGCCGCGCCTCGCGCAATTGCCTCAGCGTCAGGTACTCGCGATGCAGGCGGTCGGTCTCCGCCTCGATCCGCGACCGGCGGCCGGGTGGCAGGCGCGCCATCTTCTCGGTCAGGGTGGTGGGCATGGGATTATCCCTTCAGCGCTTCCAGATGGCGGTCGAAGCGGGCATCCGCGGTGGCGATGAGCCGCCGGTAGAACCGCCTCTCGCCGACGCCGGACTTGTCGCCCGCGGCCAACAGCAGCGCCCGGCGATCGGGGCCGAAAGCGAAGGCGACGCGCCATGCGCCGCCGGCCGCGTTGCACCTCAGCTCCTTCATGTTCGCATGGGCCGATCCGGCCAGCGTGTCGGCATGCGGCCGGCCGAGCTGCGGCCCGTCGCGTTCAAGCAGGCCGGCCCTGGCCAGGATCGCGTCCTGCACGGCTTCGGGGAAGCGGTCGAACTCGGCCTCGAAGTCGTCGTCGAACGCAACCGTCCACGCCATGGGCCACTATGGCAGCGGCAAGTATTCCCTTCAAGCTATATCGGGGCGCGGGTGCGCGACCGGCGGCATCGACGGCGTGGAGCGCGGCGCCGGGGGGATGGACGGGAGGATCTATCGGGGGACCCGGAGCTTGAGCTCGCGCCATATCCAGGACGTGTCGTAGGGCTCCTGCCCGAGCTGGAGGGCGCGCCGGTGCTCGGCGTTCTCCAGCTGCTTGAGCCAGTCGACCGCCTGCTTGCGGTCCTTGCGTGTCGCCGCGGCCTCGCGCGGCGTCCGGCCGTCCAGCATCGGAATCGGTTCGTCCAGGGTGCGCCGGTAGTGTTCGTCGAGCATCGACCGCATCGCCGCCAACGCCTCCCCGGGCAAGCTCCACCGGCTCCTCCGGCGCCGCGCCGGCATGCTCCTCCAGCGCCCGCTCCGGGTCCTGGTGCGAGACCAGGGGAGGCCCGACGAGGCCGCCCAGGCGGGCGGCCAGCATTTCCCGTCCCCGTTCGGCCCGTTCCGTCGAGTTGACCGAAAGGGTCAGCGCCGCCGTCCCCAGCTCGATCAGGCCGAACGACGTGACGAATTCCGCCACGGCCGGGTCGATCCCGCCGCGCCCCGAATGCCGCGCCGCGCGCTCCGGCGGCGTGCCCGGCGCCAGCCACCGCCAGCGCCCCTCGCCGTCTCCCTCGAACGCGCCGGTCCCGTCGAGCGCGGCGGCGATCTCCGCCCGGTCCCCCTCGACCGGGAACCGGACCTCGCAGAACACCATCGGCTCGCCGTCGGTGTTGCGAAGCTCCGGCGGCGGCGCGCCGGCCCGCAGCACGATGTCGCCGAGCCAGTACTCGCTGAACGTCCCGGCGCCCATCACGTCGCGCACCACCGTCTCGCGCAGGAACGCGCGGGGCGGCGGCTTCACGCCGAGCCGGCGCGCCTCGTCGCGCAGCGCCGATGCGGCCTCCCGGACCAGCGCGTCGAAGCGCGAATTCAACGCCCGCGACAGCGCATGGTCGAACTGCAGCATCGCCCCGGTGAAATACCGCTTCCCCTTGACCTCGACGATGCGGGCCGCGAGGCGGTCCCAGACGGCCGCCGCGCGCGAGCCCAGCTTCTCCTCCACCTTCACCGCCTCGCCGCCCAGCAGCAGGTCGCGCACCGTCAGGCTCCGTCCCGGCTCGATGCCGACCACCTCGTAGAGCGACACCGCGGAATCCCGCAGACCCTCCAGGTACAGCCGCGCCGCCGCCGTCTCGCGCCAGCCGCGCCGCTTGAGATACTCGTCGATGACGTTCTCATCGGCATCCTCGCCGAAATGCGCGGTGAAGAAATCCTCGCAGACGAACACCCCCAGCACGTGGAATGCCTCGCCGAGAAGCTCCACGATATCTTCCGCCGGCTCTTCCAGGATGTCGGCGAAGGGAACCATGTGAAACGCGAACACCTCGGCGTGCCGCGCCGCCCATGGGTCGCGCTCCGACCACGCGATCAGGTTCTCCGTCGCCTTGTCGATGCCGGGCAGGGTCATGGGGGAACTCGGGCGATGCAGCGTCGCGGACCGCAGGCTATCCCGCGGCACCGGGGCGCGCAACGCGCCGGCGGTATCACGGGCCGGCCGGCGCCGTCACGGATCGGTCGCGGCGGCGTCGGCGCGGATCCCGCGTTCCAGCTCCGGCGTCAGCCTGCCGTCGACGGTCAGCCCCGCGGCGGCCTGGTAGGCGCGGATGGCGGATCGCGTGCGGGGTCCCGCAAGCCCGTCCACCGGGCCGGGCGGGTAGCCCAGCCTGGCCAGGGCGCGCTGCACCGCGCGGATCCGTTCCGGGCCCGGCGGGCCGGGCGAGGGTCGCGCGGCGCCGTCCCCGGCGGGGTCGGACGGCTCCGCGCCGCCTTCCGGCGACAGCCCGGGTGCCGGCATCGACGGTGCCGGGGCGAGAGCGGCTCCTCTGGCGCCGCGCCCCTCCCCTCCGCCCGGCGCCGCCGCCTCCCGGCCCGGCGCCGCATCGCCGCCGGTCGACAGATACCACGCGCCGGCGGCCACCGCCGCCAGCGTCGCCCCTATTGCCAGAACCCGGCGGCCGGGAAGGTGCGGCCCTCCAGTGGGGGAAACCATGCCACGCAGGTCGCGGCCCCTGGCGCCGGCCAGCGCCGCCAGCATCGCCGCCAGCGCCGGAACCCGGCGGCCGGAAACCGGACGTCCGCCATCGCGCGGGAACAGGCCGCGCAGGCCGCGCCGACCGGCAGCCACCGGCGCGGGGCGGAGTTGCGCCGCCAGAGCCGCCCCGTCGAGGCCGAGACGGTTCGCATAAGACCGGACGAAGCCGGTTCGGAAGGGCGCGCCCGGCAGGTCGTCGAGACGCCCCTCCTCGATCGCGAACAGCCAGGTCTCGCGAATCCGCAGATCGCGCGCGAGATCGCCCAACTCGCGCCCGAGCCCGAGCCGCGCCTCGCGCAGCCGCGTGCCGACTTCCCGGGCCGCAGCGCCCTCGGCCGCATCGTCAGGCATTGCAGGTCCCGGCTTCGCCAGTGCTTCCGCCTCCCCGAATGCTGGCGGGCCCGACGGTCTCGCGGCGGGACACGCCATCGACGCCCGACTGTATAGCGGCCCGCCCGCGCCGGTCTCAAGGCCGGATCGTCCGCTCCGGCCGGCCGCATGAGATTCGGCCACGACCGGCCAGCCATGCTGTATCGTCTCCTCGGCCGATGCGCGGGAGGAGAGGAGCGGTGGACGAATTCGACTGGGATGCGGAGGATCCCGATGCGGCGCGCAGGGGTGCCGCCCGCGACCGGACCTGCCTGATGTGCGGCGAGATTTTCCCGAGTGCCTGGGCGGGCGAGCGGATCTGTCGCCAGTGCAAGTCGCAGTCGCGCTGGCGCAGCGGGCAGACCTCGCTTGCCGACTGAACGCCAGTGGGACCCGTCCGACGAGGACGGCGGAGGGCCGCAACCGGAATCTCTTCGGAAGCACCGGACACGAAATCGGGCCGATTCGGCGCTCGCGCGACGGTCTTCGGGCGGTCGACGGCGATAGCGCCGGAGATGCGCGCATGAACGCTCTGCCGCACCCGGCTGCGAAACGATTCGGCAATCCATGCAAGAAATATATCAGGACATAACGCGGCGGACCGCGCGCCGGGCGGTCCGGCAACGGCGATGGGACCGCGGGCAAGCATCTTCGGGCCCGCGGTCGCCGCCCCGGCACGGAACCGCCGTGGCATCGCCGGCGGTGCCCGGCAAGACCCCGACGGTTGCTGGCCGGAGACCCTCGGACGGCTCTCAACCCATTGATATCAGCAAGAATATCCGCCCGTTCCCTGAGCCGGCATTTTGTCCCTTGCTTCGCCGCGCGGGTTGGGGTTAGGGTTCCTTCGCCGCCCCCTTGGGGACGGAAAATCCGGTGGGAGAGACCGCATAGTGCCAACCGTTCGTGAGAGAACCCTCGCCCCCAAGGGTAGTGTTCGATTTGCGAAACGGCTTGGTCACGGGCTCGAAAACCGGTATGGACTAAGTGTCTAGCGTTCGTTAGCATTGCCTGCGCACGTTCGACGCGATTGGACGTTTACGGGCCTCGTCTCGGGGCCGCTTCTATAGCAGAGGAGAGCCTGCGACCCCATGGGCGCGGGTTTTTTGCTACATCGCAGAAATCATTGGGCTTTTCGCCGCGAACCGCCCCCTGAAACGGGGGCCTGAAAACCCCGCCGTCATCACTCCGGAAGCGAGTGAATTATAACCCGGGCGTAGCCCCGCGTAGCTCCCGCGTGGAAGCTTCCCTACAGGGCGAATCGCCCGCCGGAACCCGGGGGTCGAACCCCGCTTCCGGAGACCGCCGCGGACCGCCGCGGCCACGATCTCCGGTCAGTCGATGCCGTCTTCGACGAGCTTGACCTCGACCGCCTGGCGGCCGCGCGGGCCGTCCACCGCGCGGAGGACGACCCACTGGCCGGCATCCAGCCCGTCCAGCCCCGAGCGGGCGAGCGCGCTCGCATGCACGAACACGTCCTCGCCGCCGCCGTCGGGAACCACGAAGCCGAACCCCTTGGCCGCATCGTAGAACTTCACCTCGCCCTCGAGCCGCGCGCCGCCGCCCGCCGCGGACTGCGCGCGCTCCCGCGGTCGCGGGCCTTCCGCCGGCATGCCCTCGGGCGGGTCCTCGACGGCAAGGATGCGCGAGACCTGCCGGCCCCTCGCACCCGTCTCCACCTCGCAGGTCACCGCCGCACCCCGGGGCAGCGTCTCGCGCCCCGCCGCTCGCACCGCGCCCGCGTGGCAGAAGATATCGCCCGAGCCGTCCTCCGGCTCCAGGAAGCCGTAGCCCCTCGCCGCCTGGAACCACTTGACGGTCGCCGCGACCGCCTGCCCGGAAGCAGGGCGGCCGGCCGGGGCGGCGGGCGCTTCGCCCGTCTCCCCGTCCCGGGGCTCGCCGGCGCCGGCCGCGGGGAATTCCACGGCGAGGATGCGCGCGACTTCCAATCCGTCCTCGCCCGGCGCCGTTTCGCAGGTGACGGTGGTGCCCTCGGTCAGGAATTCTAGCCCGACCGCGCGTAGCGCCTCCATGGGGCAGATCACCTCGGCGCCGCCGTCGACCGGCGTCAGCACATAGCCCTTGGCCCCGTCGCCCCGCCCGACCGTCGCCACGACGCGGGCTGCGGCCGATGCGCCGGAACCCCGTTCCGTCATCCCGGGCAGCGCCGCCGCGTGGACGCGGCGTCTCAGTCCGATCCGCCGACGGCCGCGGCGCGGGCCAGCAGCGCGTCACCGTCGGCGCAGTCGATCACCGCCTCGCCGATCCCGGCCAGGCGCTCGGCATCGTCGATGACGGCGAGCAGCGCCGCCAGCCGGTCCGCCGTCTCCGACCCGAACTTGCGCGCCGCCTGGCGCACCAGCAGCGCCCGTTCCTGCTCGATGCCTCGTTCCCGACCCTGTTCCAGGCCGCGCTCCAAGTGCCGTTCCGCGAACTCGTCGATCCGTTCGGCCAGCAGCGTTCCCATCTCTTCCAGCTCCCCCGCTTCCTCAAGCCGTCTCAGCACGCCGGACAGGCCCGGCTGCGCCGACGCCAGCCCGCTTCCCTCCACCACCTGACGCGTCCACTCCGCGAACGCCCGCCTCAGGCTCGCATGGCGCGGTCCCGAGAGCAGCGATCCAAGACCCCGCAGCACCGGCGCAAGCGCCTCCACCGAGCCCTGCTCCAGCGCGATCTGCGCCGTCACAACGTTGTCCCCGGGAAGGTCCTCCACGCGCTGCGCGTGCTCGTCCAGCAGCAGGTAGCGCTGACGTGGCTGGAAGGGCGCAAGACCCGCCCCCACCGTGGCAACGATATCGCCCACCTCGTCCGCCGCCGTCCACCTCGGCCGCCCGTTGTAGATGACCACGGGCAGCACCGGCGGCAACTTCCCGTCCGCCGCGACCTCCCCGTTGCGGATCAGCTTGAGGTACATCTGACCGGTGTAGGCCAGCACCCGGGCCGCCATGAAGCGGTCGACGGTGGACTGGAACTCCAGCAGCACGAGAAGGTAGAGCCAGCCGCCCGAACCCGCGTCGCGGAACCGCACCCGCCACGCCGCGTCGCCCCGGCTCTGGCGAAGACCCTCGTCGACATACTGCGCCGGCATCTGTTCCAGCGTGTCGAAGTCGAACGCCGACACCAGGTTGGCCGGCACGAAGCCGCGCAGAAGGTCCTCGACCATCCGGGGGTGGTCGTACCAAAGCTTGAACGAGGCGTCGTGAATCTCCGGCATCGGCCCCATCATAGGGCCCGACGGCACAAGCGGCGACGGGCTCAGCCGCTTCGCCCGTCTGGCGTGGCCCCACCGGCAGTGTCCGCTCGATACGGATCGCCGGCCTGCCGTCCGCCCTCTCTCCGCAGATCGCCGTTGCCGGCGGTGCCGGCTTCCTTCCCCGCCGGCCTGCCTTGCGCCGCCGAGAGGTGGAGTCCGGCCGGAAGCCGGGCGGCGGTGGCGGGCCTGGGGGAGGGCATCGCGGCCGCCGATCGTCAACCACGAGACGGAGGCGACATCATGACGGCAGCGATGGCGATGCCCGGCAACACGGCGGACACCTTCCTGGTCCATTTCTTCGGAACCGGCCTGGCCGACGAGAAATACGTCGTCGAGCGGTTCAAGGCGATGGCGGACGGAGACATTCGCCCGATCCGCCCCGAGGCGGCCGGCCGCCGCAAGGCGAGGCACGCGGTGGTCTCGCGCAAACAGGCCGAGGCGATGCGTCCCGGCCGCGCCGAGATCATCGTCTGCACCGGGCTCAGCACCCGCGGTGGCAGGCAGGCCTGGGGAAGCGTGGCCGCGGGGCTCCTCTGCGACCGCAAGCAGCGCGGCTGAGCGGTCTGTCGCGGACGTCCGGCCGGCCCGCCCACGCCCGCTCCCGGGCGGTGCGCCGGCCGGGCGTCCGCCGTTCCCCTTGCCCCATCGATGGAGGAGGCCGTCATGGCCTATGCGGACCCCGCCGTGCAGCGGCGGAAGGATCGCGAGCGGTTCGCGCGCCGCACCGCAGCACGCATCGCCCTGGGCCTGTGTCCTCGCTGCGGGGACCGACCTCCGGCGCCCGGGCGTTCGGTCTGCCGGCCGTGCGCCGAAAAGTGCAACCGCGCCTCCCGCGCCCGCGACGCCCGGCTGCGCGCCGCGGGAAAGCCGCGACGCGACCCCGAGCGGGCGAAGGAATACGAACGCGAGCGCGCCCGCCGCGAGACGGCGAAGCGTGCCGCCGGGGGGAGCTGTACCCGGTGCGGCAAGCACCCGGCGGCGGCGGGGCGGAAGTCGTGCGAGCCATGTCTGGAGAAGAGGCGCCGGGCCGACCGCGCCCGCTACGACGCCGGCAAGGCGGCCGGGCTGCCCTATGGCGGCGCGGACCCGGAGACCAAGCGGCGCGCCGGCCGGGCCAAGAGCCAGCGCCGCCAGCAGGAGCGCATCGAGGCCGGGCTCTGCATCCGCTGCGGCAAGCACCCTCCCGCCGACGGGGGAACCACCTGCCGGCCTTGCCGCGACAGGCGGCAGGCCGCCGAAAAACGGAAATACGCCGAGCGGAGGGCCACCCGTCTCTGCATCCGATGCGGCGGGCCGGCCCACAACGGCCTGACGCGCTGCGCACCCTGCAGCGCGATCGAGCAGGCCAGCCGCCGGCCCGACCGGAAAAACGCACGCACCCGAAAACTGTATGCCCAGAGGCGCACCAGAGGCCTTTGCACGGCGTGCGGAGCCCCCTCCCAGGGCGCTTCCCGCTGTCCGCCCTGCGCCGAGCGGAGCTACCACGGCTCGGCCCACTTCAGGGGCATCCCGGTTTGGGATCCGAGCTGGACGGTGATCGAGCTGGAGACCGGCCGCGAGCACGGGCCGTTCGACGATCCGGCCGACGTGGCGCTCTGCCTCGCCTTCGAGAAGCTCGACCGCAGCCGCGTCGAGGTGGTCAAGGACGCCAGCCCCATGGCGAGCTACACGTCGTGGCTCTGAGTACCTGCCGCCGGCCCGCCGCCCACCTCCATACGTATCGCCGGCCCGCCATCCGCCGAGCCCGGCCCACGAGCCGGGGGCCGGCGGGATCGGGTCGGCACCCCCGCCGACGCCTCTCCCGTCGCCGCCCGAAGGTCGGGGAGGCCTGGGCCGGGACGAAGCCCCCGGTGCCGGAGAGGGAGCGGCGCTCCCGCCCGCCGGCGCACCCAACGATCCGCAAAGGAGACCGCTCCCATGGCACCCAGGTCCGAACCCCCGTCCGCCAGTCCCCCGCATCGCCCGCCGCGCCGCTCCACCTGGCGCGAGCGCGCCTTCGTGCTCGGCGGCCTCGCGCTCGCCCCGCCCGTGACCGCCGTCCTGCTGATCCTCGACATCGGCCGCCCGGCGATCGGCCCCGTATGGCCGATCGCCGTCGCCTGGACCGCGCTCGCCAGTATCGCGGCCGCGATCCGATCCGGCATCGTCCATGGCGACCGGTCCGCCTTCGACGGCCGCAGGTGCCGCCACGACCCTTTCCCCGATACCCGTGCCGAAAGCTTCGACTGGGACACCCGGACGGGCCAGTTCGCCTACATGCGGGTCGACGAGGACCGCCAGCGCCTGCTGGAGGACGACCGCCTCCGCAACCACGACGCCAGCATCTGACGCCCTCACGGCGGCCGGTCCCGCCAGCCGGCGGCCGCCGCCGGATCGTCGTCCCGGTTCGCGGAACCGCCGGGAGGTGGAGAAAAGCCCTTGCCGGGCGAAGGCCCGGGAGGGTCGGAGGCGGGCGGCCTCCGGCCGGATGTCCGGGCGTCGCAAGGGGAGATGCGAGATGTTCGATTTTGTCCATGAGGCCGACGTCGAGAACCCGACCCCGTCCGACCTGCTGACCGAGGCCGGGCTGAGCGTGCGGGCCATCGACGAGGTCCTCCGGGGCGGCGCCGGCGCGGAGTAAGAGGCGAGCGGGAAGAGGATGAGCGGGACAGGGCCGGAGGAGGTTCCGGTCCCCCCGTTCGTCGCAACCATCGTCAACATCGAGACTTGAGGAGAACCGTGATGGCTTTCGGAATGAACCGGGTCGAGCTGATCGGGCGCCTCGGCGCCGACGTCACCGTCAACCACCTGATGAGCGGCGGCCGCGTGGCCAACATGAGCGTGGCGACCGACGAGTCGTTCGTCGACAGGACCGGGAATCGAGTCGACAAGACCGAATGGCACCGCCTGGTGACCTTCCAGGACGGGCTGATCGACATGCTGGAGCGGCACGCCAGGAAGGGCCGGCTGATCCACGTCGAGGGCAAGCTCCAGACCCGGCGGTGGAAGAAGGACGGCGAGGAGACCGACCGCTTCTCGACCGAGATCCTGGTCGTGCCGGGCCACAGGATCCAGTTCCTCGACGCGCGCCCCACCAACGGCGCGGCGGCCGGGGACCGGGCGCCGTCGCAAGACGGTGCCGGGGCGGTGAACGGCGGCGCCGTGCCGGCGAGCGATCCGGACACGTCCTCGCAGCCCGATGACATGATTCCCTTCTAGGCGGTCCCTCCGTTCCTCCCGCAACTCGGGCCGGCGCTCCCCGCGTCGGCCTTTTTTTCTGCCGCCGGTCCGGAGACGTCCCCGGACCCTGGATCGCATGAGCCCGTCCCGGTTTCCTGGCCGACACGGCGGGCTCCCGGAGCGAGAGAGGAGCGGATGGCGGACAAGCCATCGATGGAGAGGAGGGAGTTCATGGATGCCGTGATCAACCTGAGGCACGAGCCCGCGCTGCGCGAGAAGTTCGAGTACGCGCCGGTCGTCAACAACACCGTGCTGATCGACCGCCGCACCCGATGGGGAAACCCCCATCGGATCGGCCCCGCCTGTTCCAGGGAGCAGGCGGTCACGCGCTACCGCGACGATCTGTGGCGCCGCATCCGCGAGGGCGAGGTCGCCCTCGAAGACCTCGCCGAGCTCGACGGGTGCTGGCTCGCGTGCTGGTGCGACCCGGAGCCCTGCCACGGCCACGTGCTCGCCCGCGCCGCCGCCTGGGCGAGCCAGGTGCTGGCCGAACGGCGTTAGGCGTGAGGCGGCGCCGTGCTCTCCCGCCGGCCGCCGTGCCGGGCCGAACCGCCCGTGGGGACCGTGCGTGGGGGGAACGTATTGGCTGCCTGCGTGCTGTTCCATCGTGCCATGTGTGCTCGCTCCGGCAACCCTGCGGGTCCTCCGGTCGCTGCGCTCCCTCCGGCCCGGCCCTAGGAGGTCTAGCGGCGGACCGTGAAAGCCGGCGACCGTGAAGATCGCGGAGCGATCTTCCGCACCACTCGCCGGCTTTCCGCACCACTCCGCCGCAAGACCTCCTAGGGCCGGGTGCCTCCGCTGCGCGCACATGTCCCAATGAAACATCACTCCGGAGCATACCGCCCCGGAGGCTCATACCGGAAGGAATTCGTCATGAACGCGATCCACACCATCGACACCGCAGAGACTGAAGCGCAGTCCGTCACCGCAACGATCTGCGACAACGCCGCGCTGTTCGGCGCCGCCCCCGAGCGCGGCGAGTTCGACACCCGAGACGTCTGGGACCGCGACGACGCCACCGACGCGGTGAGCGAGGCGTTCCGCATCCTCGCCCAGGGCGTCGCACCCGACGGGTTCCAGCTCGCCGACGAGCGCGAGAGCCTGCTCTGGGGGTTCGTCAACATCCTCGACGCACAGACCCGGAGGCTCGACCGCGAGGCCGACAAGCTCATGCCCGAACTCCAGGACCTGCAGCGCGCGCAGGACGGAACCGAGATCAAGTCGCTCGAGCTGGAGATGACCACCCACCGGGCGCAGTGCCTCACCGACCGCCGCGACGCCTTCGAGACCATGCGCGATGCCGCCGCCGAGTCCTACCGCGCCGAGACCGGCAGCGTCTGGCGCCCGAGGCGCGGCTCGCACACCAGCCAGACCGGCAGGCTCACCTCGGCGGCGATCGACGCGCGCGACTTCGCCCGCGCCAGGAAGGACCGCAAGACGATGGCGCATCTGCCGGGCGGAACCCTCGTCGCCATCGCCGGCGGCAAGGATGCCGAGCCCGCCGCCGTCATCGCTCGCCTCGATCAGGCCCGCGCCAAGTACAGCGACATCGTCATCGTCCACGGCGGCGGTCCCGGCGTCGACCGCATCGCCGCGCGCTGGGCCGAGACCAACGGCGTCCACCAGATCGTCTGCAAGCCCGACTGGAACCGCCACGGACGCGCCGCGCCGTTCCGCCGCAACGACGAGATGCTCGACCTCCTCCCCAAAGGCGTCATCGCCTTCCCCGGCAACGGCATCGTCGACAACCTCATCGACAAGGCCCGCACGCTCGGCATCCCTGTCCTGAAGGCGGCGGCCTAGACCGCCACCGCCTCGCGGGCCGCACCGTCGCTTCGGCGGCGGCGGTGCGGCCCGCTTCGGTTCCGCTCACCCAGGTTGCGGCGACGCCGATCCCCGCCGGCGGCCTTCATGATCGTTGACTCGTCAACAATCTCTCACGCCCCGCGAGACACCGTCGCAGCGCTTCCGTCGCCGGCTCGCGAATGTTGACGTGTCAACATTCGCTCGTACCGATGCGCGAGGCCTCTCCGTGTCCGCCGATCCGGCAGGCGTAGCCTGTAACCGGAATGTAAGTCCGTGTAAGCGCGGTGTAACACGCCGTCACACGCGAAAAACACTGAGTCACACGCGAAAAACACCGAGTCACAAATCGCGACCACCCCGGCGCCCGGCGACGTTCCACTGCGCCCGGATACGCTCCGCTGCGACTACCCGTCGCGCCCGCGCTATCCGTCCCCCGCCCGGCCGGATCGGCCCGTAGGCAATATCCTGCACCCGCCGCTCAAACGCCGCTCCGGCTTGACCGTTGATATTCAACGGCTTTTCATCCCCATCGCGGTCACTGCGACAGCCGGCTCCGCTCTACGGCGGAGCCGCGGTACATGCACACCCGACGCACTGGTAGTGCAGGGGTAGCGGGAGCTGCGATTACCTGCGATGGGCTGCGGCCGGGTACGATCAAACGTAGGCGAGCGTAGCTCCCGCGTGCCGGGAAAAGTCGTCACGAAACGCGACCGGACGATTCCGTCAACGATATCAGAGGGATGCCTTCGGAGCCGCCCGCGAGGCACCGGATTGGTATCACGGAGATATCCTGCATGGTCACGATCCGTGCCAGGGCGGATCGCCCTGTTCCATGCCAACAGCCCCCCTCGTGCGGTGCCCGCCCGACCCGGAAACGATCGGAAACGGGCAAGAGTTCTGAGGAAAACGGCCAGGATTTCGGGCAAGTCTGGCGGGCGGGGTGCCTGTTCGAGGCGGAAGACGAGAAGAAATCGGAGACTTCCGTGACGGAGAAGACCGACAGGACGATCGGCAGGCGCATCCGCATCCTGCCGGAGCAGTGGGAAGGGATCGAGAAAGCCGCTGCAGGCACCCTGTGGACGCCCAACCAGCTGCTGGTTGGTCCAGCTCGCAATGGAAGCTCTCGACCGGCGCCAATGGCCGCGCACGGAAGCCGAGATCGTTCTCCTGCGCTCGGCGATGTTCGCCGCCCAGGCCATCGTCCTCGACATGGAGAAGGCCGGGCGTGAGGACGAGATCGAGCAACTGAGCCGTTTCATCTCCGAAGTCGCCCCGGAATGGCCGGGACCGGTGAACCAACCCACCGATTGAGGCGAGGAAGCGAAGGCCGATCCGCAACCCGGAGGTCGATCGTCGGGCTCACGGCGACGAAAAATCTTCGGCGCGGTGCGGGTAGTCCGGCTACAATTCCTGCGCCGGCCCAGTCTCCTTGGGGATCCCGCGGGGCGATCCCGGCACACCAGGCGGCCATCCCCGGGCCGGAGCGGTTGCATGATCATTGGCGGGGGAAATGGCCGCGAGCCCCGCCTTCCGGCCGCTTGTAATTCCGGTTTCGACCCCGCGGCCATTGCCGCCATCCCGGCCGCGGACGAGAACCGGCGGTTCCAGGCGGTCGTCGCGACCGTCGAGGGACGGGGCGTCAGGGCGCTCCGCTCTCCCGCGGCTCGACGGTCGCCGGCGCAAGGGCGGAGAAGATGCTTTCGAAGCTCCCGATGCTGCCGTCGGCTTCATCGAACCTGACCCGGGCAATCGGAATGGACATCTTTCACGCGCCGGGCCGGAAATCAGTTCAAATTGCACAATCTTTCTTTGCCGCGATTTTCTTGAGGTGTTCCTGGCGATCCCGGGCAGCTTCTACTGCATCTTCTATGTTCGAGTACGTCGCGAGCAAAGCCGGCCAGAAGAATATCGCCGCGGCAACATTCGTACCTGTGGCACCCTTTTCCTTTCGGGCCTTTTTCTCGAAATCCTGTGCTTCGGCAAACTGTTCCTTGATCTGCGCGCAACTCAATTCTTCGTCACCGACCTTTTGAATGCTGACAACGTCCGGGGTCGCACAGGCTGAAACCAGAAATCCGAACGCCAGGACAGCCCCCATTATGGTGATCGCTCTTGTCATATCCGTCCCTCTCCATGAAACAGCTACTGGCTCAGGCAAGCCACGCCTGGCGGACCCCGATGACTGTAGCCCGGCGATCCACCCGTCTCAAGGTCAGCCCAGCGGTCGAGCATGGCGAAAACCGCTGTCTCGGCCTGGGCCACCCAACCCGCCGGATGAGGCGGGGAAGCGAAGGCCGGTCCGCAACCCGGAGCTCGATCGCCGGGGTTTCGGCCCGGCAGGAATCGTCGAGCCCGCTCACTTCGCCGGGCCGAGTCGGGCCACCCGCTTCCGCCGGCGCGTGCGTCCCGGTCGACCGGAAGGGCCGGTTCGGCGTAGGTTTCCGCCATGTCAAGCGCAGCCATTGTCGTTCGACGTGAGCAGGTCGCTCATCGGGAGACTGTCCGAGACGCCGGGGAGCCCGCCCGGTGAGCGTTCCCAACACGCCGCACGATGCGCTGTTCCGCGCGCTGGTCTCCAGCCCGGCTCGCGCCGAAGCCCTCTTGACCGAATACCTGCCCCAGAAGATCTCCGATCTGCTCGATCCCGGCACCCCGCCCGAGGCGATGGAGGGCAGCTTCGTCGACGCCGACGCCGCGAGGACCCAGTGCGACGCGCTGTTCAGGGTGAAGCTCAGGACCGGCCACGACGCGCGCATCTACGCCCTTCTTGAGCACAAGAGCACCGTGGACGCGACCGCGCCTCTCCAGATCCTGAAATACATGGTGAACATCTGGCTGCGCGAGATCGAGGCCGGCACCGCCTGGGACAGGCTCCCGCCGATCGTCCCGATGATCTTTTTTCACGGCCAGGGAAGATGGACAGCGGCCCGTTCGGTGGTCGAGATGATCGACGCGCCCGAGGAACTCGCGCCGTTCCTGCGCGACTTCGCCTACCTGCTGCACGATCTGGGCGAGATCGAGCCGCTCGGGCTGTCCCGGATGCCCGAGGTGAGGGCCGGTCTGCTGGCGCTCCGGGTGGTGCATGCCGACGACATTCCGGCCGATCTGATTGACCTGATGACCGGCGGGACGCTTGCAGGGAGCGAGTTCGAACGCCATCTTATGCGCTATATTGTCGAACGGATGAACCTGACGCCGCCGATGCTGGAGGCGTCGCTGCGTCGGACGAAACCGGATCGCTGGGAGGCGCTGATGGGAACGGTGGCGGAAGCCTGGATCGAACAGGGCAGGGCGGAAGGAATCGAAAAGGGCTTGGCTCAGGGAATCGAAAAAGGTCAGGCCGGTCTTCTTCTCCGTCAGCTGGAGCGTCGTTTCGGCGCATTGCCCGAGTCGGTTCGCCAGCGGGTTCGCGACGCTTCGGTGTCCGAGTTGGAGGTCTGGGCGGAGGCGGTTCTGGACGCGGCGAGCCTCGAAGAGGTTCTGGCGGCCGGCTCCCCGAGCTGAACGCGGGATCGAACATCTTCAGCGGCGAAGATGTTGGTTTGTCCGGTGACCTTATCCGGTGACTTCTCGCGCACCGGAGGTCGATTGCCAGAGCCATCACGGGGCCGTCAACGTGGAGGCCCTTCATTCCGGCGCGCCGGCGATTCCGCCGAATTCCCCGAACGTCGGAATGACAACTGTCCATTCCCATGCGAATAGGCGGCAGGGATTCGCCCGGGCTCACACGTTGACGTCCCGCCGCCTCACGGACTTTCCGCCAGGCTACAGCCTTCGCCGATGCGCAACGGGCAGCCGGCGGGTCGGTACCGGCAGCCGCCGGGATGAAGCATGAGCCAGGTACAGGATCCGGATCTCGCTCACTACTGGGCCGGTCTCGAGCTGCTCGCCAGGCTCTCGGAAGCGGGCGCCGCGCTCACCAGCGAGGAGGTGAGCGACGTTCTCGGCACGAGGAACGTCAAGGGCATCGGCGCGGCGCTCTCGGGCACCAGGATGTCGCTGGAAGGCGCCGGCATCCGGTTCGACGAGGCGGTCGGCAGACGCACCGTCCGCCGCCGCTCGCTGTGGACCGCGGGACCGCGCCTCCGCCAGGCGCGGCACGTGCTGGAACGGACCCGCCGTTACTGGACGAAGGGCTCGTGCGGGGAGGTCCCGCTCGAAGAGCCGCCGGACGGATACGCGGGACCGGTGCTGGTGCTGCGCGCCCTTCGCTCGAGAGGAAAGGTGTACCGTTTCGACGGCAGCCTGGCCGAGCTCGCCGCGTCGCTCGACGACGCCCTGCTCGAAATCCCGCATGATGACATGGGCTCGCTCGGGGAGATCTTCGTCCACCGCATCGAACCCGGCCTCGGCGGGGTCGAGCACCCGGTTCCCGAAGGCTACGAAGAGAACGGCATCTGGGTGCGCGGCGAGCACGACTACGCCTGGCCCCGGGTTGCCGGAGCGCTCGGCACCGGGCGGTATCCGCTGCTCAGCGCGTGGATCCGCGAGGCGTGCTGGGCCGAGCGCCGGATCGCATTGGCCGACGCGGAGAGCCAGGTGGAGGCGGTCTGCGCCCGGCGCAGCCGGTTTCCCGCGAACGATCGTCCGGGATGGCGGGACGTCGAGGACGGGACGCGAATTCGTTATGTCGAATGGGTCGGCGCGCCCGATCCCGACGGGCGGTGGAGCGCGCCGCCGCTTGGGGTGCGGCTTCGCTGCTGGTACGAAATCCCGATCCGCGCCGGGCGCAAGCCCATCGTGCTCCGCGAAGAGGGTCTGCGCGGCGACGATGCGCGGACGGCGGCGCAGGCGATCGCGCGCTGGCGCGCGTCCGACCCGGACCGCGCCACCGTCCCGGTCGCGGTCGGGGACGTCCGGATCGCCGGGAAACAGCCCAGGCCGTTGCCGCCGGGGGAGACAGGCTGAGGAATTCGACCGCGCGGCATTGCAGGTCCGGGAGACCGCGATCGGCGCCAAGCCCTTGCACTTCGGCTCGGGACACGATCGGGACCGGGTCGGGTATCCCGTAGATGCGCCTGCCGACCCGGAACCCGTTCAGACGAGAATCGGTCCAGCCCATCGCGATCTGGATCGCATCGTGCAGCGCCGCCAGAGTGGGAGTGAGCGGCACGTTGAGGCGCCGCTGGATCCTGACGCCGAGGTTCCGCAACTCCATGCGGAAGCGCGCGACCGGCGCTCAGTCGTTCCAGACCTCGTCCCAGCTGCCCCGGGTGGCCGCCTTGGAATACTCGGTCGCCCGGTTCTCGAAGTAGTTGGTGTGCTCCATGCCGTTCAGCATTTCGTCCATCCAGGGCAGCGGATTGCGCTCGATGCGGTAGATCGGCTGCAACCCGAGCTGGGACAGACGGCGGTCGGCGATATAGCGGATGTACTGCTTGACCTCCGCCCCGGTCAGCCCCTCGACGCCGCCAAGCTCGAAGGCGAGGTCGATGAAGGTGCGGAACAGGTGGATGATCGAATCCGTGTGGAGCGACTCGTCGCGCACCGACCATGAGACGATCTGGCCCATCCCCTTCATCTTGTTGACGCGCGGGAAGTTCATCAGGATCGCGAAGCTCGCGAACAGTTGAAGCCCCTCGGTGAATGCGCCGAACACGGCCAGCGTCTTGGCGATGTCCTCCTTGGTGTCGGTGCCGAACTGCTGCATGAAGTCGTACTTGTCCTTCATCTCCTTGTAGCGGAGGAAGGCTTGGTACTCGGTCTCCGGCATGCCGATCGTGTCGAGGAGGTGCGAATAGGCGGCGATGTGGACGGTCTCCATATTGGAGAAACGCCCTCGACCGGCGATCATTGTGTCGAACCGGGCGCCGGGTTCCGGAATGTCTGGCTCATCCCGACGAACGAGCCGAAGAGGCTCCCGAAGGTGCCGTCGTCTTCCTTGTAGCGCGCGCCGCCGAACCCGGCGATCAGCCGCGGATTGCCGTCCGCGTCCGCCTTGTTGGAGAAGCTGCCGCCCCAGCCGCCTTCGGATGCCACGACCCGCCCCGACGGGTGCCGGACCTCGGCGCTACCCCCGTCGAACGTGCCGTCGGTCCCGTAAGGCTGCGGGGCCAGGTGGAGTTCGTAATTGGAGATGTCGGCCGCGACATCGCCGCGCGAGGCGCGGACCACGGCGCGCCGCGTCATGAAATCGCCGATGCAGCCGACGCACCCCGCGACCGTCCCGGCCCCGAAATCCGCCTCCAGGTTCACCGTCGCCTCCCAGCCGTCCAGCACGAAGAGGCCTTCCCCGGCCGTCGCGCCCGGCACCTGGAAATAAACCCCGCCGGCCGGGCCGACATAGGAGGCGGTCCCCGCCGCGGGCAGTTCCGGCGGCGCCGCCGGGTCGAGCTCCGGCCCGTCCAGCAGCGCATATTCCTCCAGGTTCGCAAACGTCAGATCCGGCGGGCGTTCGTCGCCGAAATACGCCCACCACCCCGCCATCAGATAGTCCGCCGGGTCGTCGCCGTCCCAGCTCGCCACGGCGTAGACGATCGACGTGCCCTCCGGCTCCTCCTTGACGAAGGACCAGTTGCGCGCCCGATGCCCGGGGATCGGGCTCGGCTCGGCCCCGGTCTCGACCGCGTCGTCCTCGGTGTCGACCGAAACCGGGCGGCCGTCCTTCAGGTTGAGGAACACCCGAAGCCGGGGACCCTGGAACTCCGAGTTCCGCTCGAAGACGATGCCCCCGTCGTCCTCGGCCATCTTCGGATCGGTGCCGTCGGACGCGCAGGCGCCCAGCGCCAGCGCCACAAGAATAATCGCCGTCAGCCTCAACTCCGCTCTCCTCTTCCGGGACGCCAATCGCCATCAGGCTTCAAGGGCGCCTCGCAGTATACCGCGCCGTTCCGGCGCGCTCGATCCGTTGAGCGTCCACACCATTGGCCGCGTTCAGAGATTGAACCGCTTCGAAGAGGCGGTCCAGTTCGCGGCAGTCGGGCGGTGCGGTGTCGATCGGCGATCGCCGTGCAGCACCCATTCGATCATGTTCGGCATCACGATCAGAAGCGGTGGCGCAGGGAGGCCCGGATGGCGCGCAGGCGATCGCGGGGCCGGTCCCAGGCTTCGACCCGGACCCGCGAGCCCGGCGTGTCGCGCAGGTCGATCCCGATGCTCCGCCGGAGCGAGCCGTCGCCCGAATACCGGGTGAAGCCGGCAAAGGGGCGAAGCGTCGGGAACAGCGGCACGCCCCGCATGCCATACCCGGCCTCGCCCCGCAGTCCGACATCGGCCGATCCGCCGCCGTCCGGGGACACCAGACGGGTGTCGAGGTTCAGTCCGAGACCGCGCCGATCCTCGCCCGGGGCGAAGCGGACGCCGCCGGAAAGGCCCCATGACTTGTGCTCGCGATCGCCAAGGCCGAAGGCGCCCTCGACGGTCGAGATCAGGCTGAGGCGGGGATCGAGGATGCCGTCGACCGATACCGAGCCCTTCGCCTCCAGCTGCCCGCCTTCCGGTCCGTCGCCCGTCAGGTGCCTGTAGGCCACCGACAGGGACGGCGCGCCCCTGACCGGCGCGCTCCATGTCAGCCCGGCGCGCCAGTCGCGCCCGCGCAGCGTGGGCAGCGCGGACGATATCCGCCCCCCACCCTCGATCTCGAAGGCGAAGGCTTCGAGGCCGGCCTCGGCTTCGAGATCGCCGGCCAGGATGTCCGCCACGGGAACGGAAGCACCGGCGGCGTACGATCGCAGGTGCACGTCGGAGCGCGACCAGGAGGGGAAGCCGAGGTCGTCGCGGTGGCTCAGTCGCCCGGTTCCCGCGCCGAGCGAGGTCCAGAAGCTTCCGCCCGACGGCATGTGCCAGGCGGCGAAGGGGTGGAGCGAGAGGATTTCCGTGCTGTGCTCGCCCGAACGGTAGCCGCGTTCGGCGAGACCCGCCGCGGCGCGGTAGTGGAGTTCGGTCCGGGTATGGGAGCCGACCAGACCCGCCTGCCACGAGCCCGACCCGATCTCCGCGCCGGTGCTGACCGACTCGCTCGATCCGGTGTAGTCGAACCCGCCGCTCTCCCCGGACAGCGAGCCGATGCCGATCTGCGGCGCGATCGCGGTCAGCACGCGCGCCGCCCCGGGCGTCCAGCCGCGGACGCGGTCCCGAACCGCGCCATGGGCGACGTCGAGCGCGCGTCGGGCGTGGACCGGTCCGAGCGCCTCGTGCACCGGGTTGGAAACGCCCTGCGCGTTTGAGCGCGGCGCCGGTGCGGTGGTGTCCGGACACCGCCATTCGCTGCCATCGTGATACGCGTCGTCGCGAATCCGAAGCGAGATGTGGACATAGTTGTCGGGATCGTCGGGAGGATCGGCACTCGGGTCCCCGCACATCGCGGATCGACCGGTATTGTACTGAACGTCCACGCAGAGAGCGTCATGGGCGTTCGTTGCGTCCACGGACGCGTCCGTGCCGACCAGATAGCGGTATGTGGTGGGAGTGCCGAGGACCGGATCCGCGGATCGGTGAGTGTATGCGAGTCTGCGCGTGCCCGGGTCGAAAGTCAGGAAGTCGTTGGAACCGCCACCGGGCACGTCCGTCAGCACGTAGCGGTCCTCGCCTGTTTCAGCGCCAATACCACGGCGCGCGAGCGGCAATATCGCGACCGGGGTGGTTACGGGGGCGCGTAGGGCGCAAGGCCCCCCTGGCTGAACCGTGCGAGTCCGGAACCGCCATTCCCCCAGATCGAGCGGATCGACGATCAGCGGCACGCTCCGCGACACGCTTTCCGGAGGCGAGGCGCTGTCGGTTACCGAGTAGGTGCAGTCCGGCCCCCTGTAGACCTCCTCGGGGGAGCCCGAGAGGATGCGGGTGTCCGGGCTGAAGCTCACACCGCGAGGGAGATCGCACTGGAGCTCATAGATGTAGGGCTGCACGCCGCCCGAAGCCTCGACAAACGGAATTCTGGCGCGCTGCCCCATGATGAGGGAGACACGATCGAGCCGCTCGCCGCCATCGCCGCGCACCGCATTCTCGGGAAGCGCAAGCGGTTCCGTTTCGGCGCTGGTCGCCTCGACCTCCACGGCCCGGGACACCGTCGCCATGATCGTCGAGCTGTCGGTAACCGAATAGGTGCAGGAATCGTGGAACCGGACATTGGGGGTGCCGGCGAACATGCGCGTCGCGGGCGCGAAGTTCATCCCGGGTGGCGGCGACCCTCCGGCGCATTCGAAGGCATATGTGTAGGGCTCGACGCCGCCGGTGGCGGCCGGAAGCGCGATGTCGTGGAACCTTCCCACCGATAGATCCACCTTGCCCGGGCGCGGAAGCATCAGCGTCCCGGTTATGGGGCCCGCGACCTCGACTTCGACAGGCACCGAGACCATCGCGGCGGGCTGGGAACGGTCGGTGACCGAATAGGTGCAGGAATCGCGGAACCGGGCGTCCGGGGTGCCGGCGAAGATGCGGGTTTCGCGCGCGAAGCCCATGCCGGAGGGCAGCCGCCCGCCGGCGCAGTCGAAGGAATAGGTATAGGGACGGGTACCGCCGCTCGCGGCCGGAAACCGTTGGCTGTGGAAGGTCCCCACCGAAAGACTCACCTTGCTGGCGGGCAAAAGCATCAGCGTACCCGTGACGGGGCCCGCAACCTCGATCCGCAGCCCATGGGTCACGCTTCGTTGTGGCCGAAAACCCGGATCGGACTCGGTGATCCGGTAAACGCAGAAGAAGGTCCCGCTGGCGGCCGCGGGGGCCGTGCCCGCGAGGATGCGCTGGTCCGGGAAGAGGGTCACCCAGTCGGGACAGTTCGGGTCCTCGCCCTCGTCGCGGAGGAGTCTCGATTCGTAGGGAGGGATCCCGCCGGAGATACGAAAGGGAAGCCTGTATTCACGAGGCTCACCCGGTGGAAAATTCAGTGTGAGTGTCTCATTTTCATCCACCCCGGAAGGATCGACCGAAAGATGACCCCCGCCGCCGCAGGCGGCGAGCGCGAGGACCAGGCTGGCGTACAGGGCGGACTTGAGAAGCTTCATCGCTGCAAACCCAATTCGGGGGGATCGAACGAACGGCCGCAGTCCATCGGCGGACGCGATCCGGGCGCCGCGACGCGGAGCCTTCGGCTCGCCCGACCGGGGCCGGACCGTGTCATCGAGTGGCTCCCGATGCCGGGACGCCCCGGCGCACGGCGCCGACGCTGCCGGTGATGCGGTTGACGTTGTGCCGGAACATGCCGGCGGCCTCGCGATGTGCCGGGCCGAAGAAGGCGCCCTCGACATGGCCGCCGTGGAGGCCGGCGAAGCTGCCGTCGGACCGGAGCGGGATGTCCTCGAACCCGAATGCCGCCAACGCGCGGGCGCGGTCGATGCTGCTCACCCCGGTGAAGCCGATGTCGACCTCGCTCCGCGACAGCGACAGGCTCACCCGGTCGATGCCCGCGCAGGACGCCGGCAACAGGGCCGCGGCCAGCAGGGCGGGCAAGGGCACCGCCCGCGGAGACCGAACGGGCGCCACGAACCGCCGCGGTTTCGTGCTATTCGCCGCCACGGCCGGGCCCTCCCCGGGTTTCCGGCGCACTTCCGTCCGGTTCCTTCATGTCGTCCTTGACGATTGTCGCGATCGCCTCGGAGATCGAATAGAGCGTCGAGCCCACCGTCGCGGCCGCCCCGCAGCCGGACAGGACGGGTAACAGCACGAGCGCCGCGCAACAGGCCGCCCGGCCCGCGCGGCATCTCCCGCCGGCGGCACCCCTGTACCCCGCGAACGGCATCGGGCAACATAGCATTCAGTAGCGCCCGTGCATACGATCGGACCGCATTCCGTCACCTTCCCTAGCCGGAGCCCATCGCACCAACCGGCATCGCCCGCGCCGAACCGTTTCGTTCGCGGGAAGTCCGCGCGTCCGCCGCGGCCGGAATGTCATCGCCGCCACCCCCATGCCCGCCAGCTCCGATCATTCGGTGCGGGACGTTCCGAAGGTCCCGATCATTCGGGCGCTGTCGCCGTGGCTTGCCTCGAACGTGCCGGTGGCGGCCAGCGGTACCCGGTCCGTGCCGGCCTCGTGGAATTGCCCCCGCCAGATGGGCGGGGTGCCGCCCGGGGCCGCGCCGGGATCGCCTCCGATCGACCACACCGTCCGCGCCGCATCGGCGCCCGAGGCCGCAATCGCGCCGTCCGCCCCGATCCCAGCACTGCCAAGCGCGACCGTCCACGGCATTCTATCGCCGTCGACCGTGAACCCCTCGATGGCGCCCGACACGGTGCCGAGGTCGGCCGTATCCCCGAATTGCGCGGTCAGCCGCGCCGTCGCCGCCCACGCCCCCGACGAAGCCCCATCCTCGCGCGCGATCGCAAACAGCCCCGCCGCAGGGCCGCGATACACGGCCGGACCCTGCAGGGCCCCGAGGCCCGTGAACTCCCCCGAAATGCCGCCCGCTCCGGCGTGGAACGTGCCGATGAAGTAGGCCCCGGCCGATTCGCGCAGCCACCACCCGAAATACCGGTACGCCGCGTCCGGCTCCGCCACCACGGCCCCCGCCGCCGGGCGGAATGCCCAGCCTCCGCCGCCGGCGAGCGTGAAGCCCCCGCCATGCTTCAGCGACGACGTGCACGGGCTCCCCTCGGCAGGGGAGCACTCATACGCCCCCTCGGCACTGTCGAACGTCCCCGCCACCCGCGCCACGCCGGCTTCGTCCGCCCGGTGCGTCCTGATCCCCGCCCCCGTCGGGAACGACGAGGACGCGATCAGCGTCGCATCCGTGCCCGCCCCGATCGCAAGCCTGCCGTCCCCGGCAAGCGTGTACCTGCCGCCCTCGCCGCCGAACGGGCGCGTGCCGGGCGGCTCGATGTCGGCATGGAACGCCACCCTGTCGACTGTCCCGGCCGCCTCGTCCGAGGCGCTGTAGGTTCCCCCGGTCCAGCCCCCGGCCGCGCTCCCGCCGCCCGGCACGGGCCGGGGCGCGAGCCCGTTCACCGTCTTCGGCGGCGTCCCCAGCACCGTCCCGGAGAGCACCGGCGCCGCGCCGCGCCGCACCGCCGCCTCGATGGCGCCGATGCCCGGACCCGCCAGGGACGAATACAGCCGGCCCGCCCTCTCCCGCAGCGCCATCGCGATGCGCTCGCGGGCAGGCGCGATATCGCCTGCCAGCAGCGATATCGTGAGGCGGTAGTTGGCCCGCTCCGCGTCGGACAGGGCGCCCGCGACCGCGACCGCCTCCTCGGCCTCCCCGATCGCCGTCTCGGCCGCATCGACATCCATTTGCGTCGATCCCTCGTCCAGCCCCTCCACCGCGGCCCGCGCCGCCCCGATCGCCATCGCGATCGACGAGCGCTGCGTCTCGGCCGGGTCCGGTCCCCCGGACGATCCGCCGCCCCCGCCGCAGGCCGCCAGTCCGAGCGACAGTACAAGCGACGCCGCGATTGCAGTCAGCTTCCCGTATCCCATCCTCTCCTCCTCAAGGCAGCCCGTCCTCCCCGTTCCAGCCAGGGCAAGGGGTGTCTTCCCGTCGCGAGAGCTGCAGCACCGACGATGCAATCCCGATCGCCCCGGACGCATCCGGAGCGGAAGGCCCCGCGCCGGGGAACCGCCCGCCGGGATCGCGGTGTCCGCGGCTCGGCCGCGTCCCCGCCCGTCGCCACGGTCTCGCCGATCCGGGAGACCCGTTCTTCAAGGCCCGGTATGCGCAGCGGCAATCGCATCGCTCAAAACAGCCGAACGAAGCGCAGCTCCCCGAAGGTCCGCTCGTAGCCGTGCAGCTGGGCGTTGGACGTGCGGTCCTCGCGCACGACGGAGACCTGAGGGCTGAACCCCTGGACGGTCAATGCCCGGTTGTGCGCGAACAGGCGCAGCGTACGGGTGATGTCCTTGCGCGGCGCCGCGGTCTGGGTGAAGAAGGACCAGTTGCCCTCGTAGTCGGTCCAGCGCAGCGTGCCCGAGCCGCCGACCGTAAAGCCCCAGGGAAGCGCCAGAGTCGCGCCGACCCGCACCGAGCGCCGCTCGTTGCGGAAGCGTTCAAGCTCGGTCCGCTCGCGCCCCCAGCCGAGGGCAGCGTCGATGCGCGCCGTTGGGGAGGCCACCCAGCTGGTGCCGAGCGAGACGTCGGTAACCGGCCCATCGCGATGGTCCTCCGTGTCGTAGCGCCGCTCGTAGCGCCAGATCCGTGCGTTGAGCGACGTCCTCCGGGTCAGCCGGTGGCGCCCCTCCAGCCGAACCCCGACATCGTGGTGCGAGGGGTCCTCCAGCGCCTTCCCGGTCCACTGGTGAAGCCCGGTGAGCAGCAGGCTCGCCTCGCTGCGCCCGCCAATCAGCCAGCGCGGGCCGACATGGCCGGAGACGATCAGCTGGTCGAACCGGCTCTCCTTGTATTCCTTGCGCGAGAGGTCGCCACCGGCGCGCAGCCGCCAGCGATCGGCAAGCGGCAGCTGGTACTCGCCGCCGAGCCAGGCCGAGATGCCGATGCCCGAGGTGGCGGCCTGCTCCTCGTCGAGACGGAAGGGGAGGCTCTGACCGCCGATGTTGATGTATATGATCTCCTCGTCCGAACTCGCGCCGATATTGCTGTCGGGCGCGAGCGCCACGCCGAGGCGCAGGCTCCAGCGCTTGCGCGCCCGGATCAGGTTGAGAAAGCGGTTGACGTTGAGCGCCACCGCCGCCGGTGGCCGACCGGCCAGCACCTGCTCGAAGTGCCGCCGCGCCAGCGCGTCCTCGCCCTTGAGGAAGAGGGCGCGACCGAGCTCCAGGCGGACACGGATCAGCTCCGGGCGCCGCACCAGCATCGAATGGAAAGCGCCAATCGCCTCATCGAGCAACTCGTCCCGCTGCTTCTCCGACATGCTTGGGCTGTCCGCCGCACTCACCGAGGCCAAGCCGTAGAGGAAGAGCGCGTCCGCGTCGACCGCCTCGGCACGGACCAGCGGCAGCAGGATCGCCAGCGCCGCCGTGAACCGGCCTTGGCGGACAAGCGACTGCGCACGGGCGATATCGTCCTTCATGGCCCGGACGCTGTCCGCCGATCCAGTTTCGGCAGCCAGGGTTGGGGCAGCGAGACCGAGGACGATGGCGGTGGCGAGCGCGGACAAGAGCCTGGTTGTCATCACGGGAACCCGAAAAAAGAGGGCGGCCCGAAGGCCGCCCCGATCGTTACGCTGTTTGTGAGCAACTATCTGTGCGCGCCGAAGGCGCCCACGAAGCTCTCCGTCTCGTTGGCTGGCGTGCTGGCATCGTCCGCCCGAGTGACGCCGAACGTGCCTGCGGCAGACATGGGCGCCTGATTGGCGGGTACTGCGGGCGCAGCGTTGTAGAAGCTACCGCCCCACACGCCCTCATAGGGATAGGACACCACGCCAGTTTGCGGGTGGAGCACGCCAGCGCCCATCCGGGCCCTGCCGTCGAAGGTGCCGTCCGCCTCGATATTGTTGGTATCTGTCGGCAACCTGTCGAGGTAGATGGTGTCGGACACCCTCTCACCGCCGGACACAATGGTGTGGATACGCCCGGTGATCGTCCCCAACGCAGTCGCATTGCCGAAGTTGGCGTCCAGGGTGGCGTCGGCATGGAAGAAGTTCGTCGCGCTGGGCGTGTTGTGCACGCCAGCGGCCTTGCCGTTATACGCCGCCGTCCCCGTGATGGGTGCCGCAGTCGGCGCCACTGCTGCGCCGGCATTAGCAAACGCGCCGAAGGTGCGCTGGGGTGTCCCGTCCGGATCATTCCGCAGCCAGAAGCCGAAGGCGAGGTAGGTGTCGTCCTCGGCCTCGGGGACGGCCGCGACGTTGACTCCGGCGGTAGCGGTACTGATCCTGTACCCGGTGATGGACGTGACGTTACCGTCGTCGTCTTCTACCGCATCGCAGGTCGCACCCGTGGGGCAACTCACCGTGACGGCAATCACGGGCGTCCGACGGTCGCCGTCGTGGTCGTACATGGTGCCGGCGCCATCGGCCGTGAACGCACTCAAGCGGGTGGCAACCGGAACTCGATTGAGGAAGGTCACCGTGGAAGCCGCAATTGGTCCCGCCGCCTGCTCCTTGTCGGTGAAGACGATGGTGTAAGTCCTGTCGGCGTCAGTATTGGATGCGACCGCCCCGGCGATGTGGTACTCGGCGAAGTCGCCCAGCCCGGAACCCACGACGAAGTTATGCTCGTTTACGTCCGCCGTCGTCGGGATGTCCCGCATCAGCATGGCAACCTGGCCGCCAGTCGGGGCAATGGTGATCGCCACCTCGCCTTCGCCTGGCGCGGTGTTATCGCCCGGTGTGGCGAAGTCGCTATCGGTACCCGCCCCCCCAGCATACCGCCATATGACCGTGGTGGTGGTTGCAGCATCGGCGTTGCCATTGGTGGTTTCCGCCGCCACCGCAGCAAGGCGCGTGTTGAGCGCCATCAACTGCGTCCTCTTGGCCGCCGCTGCCGTGATGTCCTCGGCGTTCAGGGCTGAGAGAATCGCGAGCACATTCATGCCGGCGTAGTCGGCTGCCTTCATGGCCGCGTCCTTGGCCGCCATGTAGGCCATGCCCGCGCCGGTGTCGCCGGTATGGGCTTCCTCGGCAATGCCGTCCGCCGCCTCGGCTTTCGCCTGCTCGGCCTCGGCATCCGCGGAGGTCTCCGCCGTGTTGGCAGCCGCAAGAGCCGCCTTGGCGTTCGTGTCGGCCGTCTGCGCCCGCCTCAGAGCCGCCTCGGCAGCAGTCGCGTCGGCCTCGGCCTCTGTGGCGTACTTGTCGGCGTTGGCGTAATCGCGCCTCGCCGACTTGGCCCGGTTCGCGGCTGCGCGCGCCGCACTCGCCTGCATACGCGCATCCGTGGCCTTGCCCTGCACCGCCGTCAGATGCTCGGCAACCGAGTCGGCCGCCTTCTGCGTGGCAGTCCGGGCGGCCATGAGATCTCTCTTCTCGTTTCTCTCATCGACGATACCGGCGATCTCTCGCGCATTCTTCAGCTCCGCTTCGGCCACTTCCTGTTGACCCTGCGCCTTGTTCCGCTCGGCGACCGCCATGTTGCGATACTTCACGGCATCCTCAAGCGTGTCCGCCGCCTGGGCATTATCGGAAGCTACTTCCGCTGCGTTCGCGGCGGTATTGGCCGCCTCGGCAGCGGCGTTCGCATCCTCCGTGATGCCGGCTTCGGCACCCGCGATTGACGCTACGTCGTTCGCCGCGCTTCTCGCGGCCTCAGCAGCCGTCCTCGCATCACCCGCGGCCTGGGCCGCAGCCATCTGCGCGGCATCCTCGGCCGCCTCGTCCCGAACCATGTCGGCGTATTTCACGGCTTCGTCGCGCGCCGTCACCGCGGCGTCCCGTGCGTCCGTGGCGGCTGCAAGGGTCGTCGCTGCGGCCGCGTCGGCGGCTGCCGACTGCGCACGACTGACTGCGCTTTGCGCCGCTCCGTAGGACGCCAAATCGGCATCCTTGTTGCTTTCCTGACCCATCACTGCTGCCGCCGCCACACGCGCCGCGTCGGCCGCCGCACTCTGGAAGGGGGTCAAATTCGGCGTTTCCACCACGGGCGGCGTGTCGTCCGCCGCACTGTCGCTGCCGCTACTGCCGCAGCCTGTGAGCCCCATTCCCAGCGCCGCCACCACGGCGATCGCCCAGAAGGGGGAAGTCTTCAACCGGTGCTTGGTCATAAGTTCCTTCCTTTTGATGTGGCCACCCCCTCCCCATTACTGAGCGGGGATTCGATATCCAAAACGGTCCAACGCGCCGTCCGGGACATCTCTTCGAGGCTCTCCTTTGCTATAGAAGCGGCCTCGAGAAGAGGCCCTTGAACGTTCTACCGCTTGGAACGCACGCAGACAATCCTAACGAACGCCCAGCGCCTAGTCTACACCCACAGGAGAGGCCCGCAAGGCCCAACCTTGTCAACCGGTTGCCGACCTTTCCGGTGGCTCCCCGCCATCGCGGCCCGTCCTTCCACGAGCACCTCCCGTCAGCGTCCACGCCCCCGGAGGGACGTGGAAGGGAACACAACCATAACTCGGAAAGGGCCGCAAGCGACAAATTGCACCGCTGGGAGGGAGTCCGGATTATATCGCGATATCAAAGGCTTGCTTGGCTCGTCCGCGGATCCGGCCGGGGCCAGGGCGGGCGTCCTGTGGAGCGTCCGCGATTCGACGGCCGGTTCGGGACGCCTTGGCACACAGGAACCCGCCCGGGGTTGCCGGAGGCCTCGACCGGGTGGATCGCCGCGCCGATGCCGCGCGGCGAGGGGGCCGCAGCCAGGCGTGGAGACCTGATGCGGGGACGAATCCGGCGCTATCGATTCGCTCTCCCGTGCACCCGGGCGCGGCCCTGGCGGCATCCGAATTCGACGGCCGGGGGGTCCGGCCGGGGAGCCGAAAGGGGAGAAATGCGCGCCTGAAAGTTCCGGCTTGATTACGGATGGCATTTCCGCATGCCCGTTGGGACCGGCGAATCGGGCTGGAAGATCGATCCCCGACCGGCCTGTCCGGGAGGTCCCCCTGACAGGCCGGGATGAGGCGGGGTGGAGCTTCGGCACGCCGGGAACGGACATTTCGATCGTGGCATCGCCGGCGTGGGCCCGACAGAGCGTCCCGTCATGCGGCCCGCGCCCTGACCGACGACAAGAGCCACGTGCATTTCGGCTGGTGGAAGCGCGGGCAGAAGAGCGACGAGGCGCAAAGCGCCGGCCTCGTCTCCTGGTTTCCCGGCGTTGGCGCATGGCCGACCCCGGGCTTCTTTTCCGGCGATGACTTATGGACGCGCCGCAGTCCCTCAGCGATAAGGATCCCCATGCGCAGCCTCGCCGCCGCCCCGATCCTGCTGTTCGCCTTCCCGGCTACGAACGGACCTCGGGCGAGCTGCGCTCCGTGAGGCTGTCCTGACGATGAACGCCCGCCCGCCGCCGGACCTTCACGAGCGTGTATCGCGGATCGAAGAGAAGATGGCGACGCGGGACGAGGTGACGGAACTTCGGCGTCTGATCGAGTCCCGCAACGCAACCCTGCGCCGGGCCGGGCGCGCCCTCTTCGGGGCGGCGATCGCCACGGGGTTCCTCGCCCTGTTGCTGATGAGCACCCATTGACGAACCGCCCGCCGCGGGCATCGGCGCATTCGCCGGCATCGGGACCGTGTTCACCAGATCGGTGTCGACGACCATCCAAAAGCGAGGGGTTTCGATCGTTCGATGGAACGCCGGCACGCGCCATCGGAAAGTGCGACGGATGCCGTGCTCCAGATATGCCCCGGGAAGATTCAGGGCCGCAGACCGTCGACGAATTCGACCCCGCGCCGCGCCGGTCGCAATCGGGATGCCCTGTCGTCCCCCTCCGACGCTCGCCGCCGATCTCCGTCCTGTTGCAAGGCGAGCGGGCGCGTCCATGCCCTCGTGCGGCACGCGAACGATCGATATTCTCCCATCCTCCGACAGATGGAACACGGCGTGGGATCGATACCGATAACGCCTCGGCCCCGGCACGAATTCCCGCACCTCGGCACCTCGGGGCCGATGCAGCCCGGCAAGTAATCGCGCGCCCGCTCCAGGCCGAAGCCGGCGATCGGCGCGAAGCCGGGTTTCCACGTCTTCGATCACGTCGGGCACGGTCCTGTCGCTCGCACCGCTCTCGATGCCTTCCCGGATGCCGTCCCCACGGGCTGCATGCACGGGCGGGATTCTGGCCCGACGGAAAACCCGATGCTTGTGCTAATCTGTCGGAAGCGCAACGGAGACCCGGCGTCCCGCGAATGGCGAAACGGGTCGGCCTCGCGATCGAGCGCGGGCCCGCGCCGCACGCACCATCGGAGAGTGTTGCCGATGCCTTGCTCTGGCTTAACCCGGAGAAAATTCGCCGGCCGCGCAAGCTGTCGACGAACCCGCCTCCGTGCCGCATCGGCCCCGGATGTGACGCCCCTTCCTGCTGGACGGAGCGGGCTCAAGTCGGGCTGAGGCTTCGCTCGCCCTCGCGGGATTGCGGCTATCGTTCCGATTGCAGGGAGGTCTCTTCCGACTGCTGGCCGGACCCGGTTGCCGCGGCGCGATGCGGCTCGACCAGCACCACGCGATCGCGCTCGATCTCCTTGTGAAACCGTTCCGGCGGCCCGGTCCAGTCTCTCGCCTCGACCGGGAACGGGATGGTCGATGCCCGCACCGCCTCCCGGAATTCCCCGAGCCGGCGGGCGGGGATCCGTTCGAGGCCGGGGCCGCGCAGCGCCAGGTCGAGATCGCTGCCATCGTGACTGCGGCCGGCGACCCGGCTGCCATAGGCCCAGACCTCGACGCCCGGAAGGTGCCGCCGGACCAGCTCCTCCAGCATCCGGCGATGCCTCGGGAGAAGGTGCAGCCCCTCAGTCATCGTCGACCGCCTCGATCGTGTCGGCCAGCGCCTTCGCGTCGGCGAGGAAGGCGGGCAGCAGCTTCAGCGTGGTTTCCGCGAAACGCTCGCCGCAATTGTGGGCGGTGTCGTTCCGGTTGTCGCGGTATTCGAGTCAGCGTTCGACGGCGTCGGGTTCCAGCAACCCGTGCCTGGCGGCGTTGCGGAACAGGTCCCTGAAGTGGAGACGGTCGGCCTGCCGGTTGCTGGCGAAGAAGGCAGCGAGGCGCTTGCGCAGCAGGCTCCCGCTCTGCTCCAGGATCAGCTCGAACTCCTTGACGCAGGCCGCGCGGTAGACATCGTGGAGGAAATCGTTCGCCTCCCGACGGTCGCGGATTTCGTGGAGCGCCAGCTCCAGGGTGCGGATGCAGCGCCGCAGGAAGACGGTGTCGATGCTCATCGCCTGCGGCTCCGGGACACGGGCACAGCGGTCCCGCCGCGCACGGCCGGCGGCAAATTCCCGACGCGCCGCGTGCGTTGTCGATCGATCAACGGTTTAATGTTTCGACTATCCGTTTCCCGCCGATGTCGCCGCCGGCCGATCGAGGACAGGGCACCGCCTCCGGCTCGCCCCGGCCCGATCCCGGCCTCCCGGCCGGAGTCGATCGAGCCGCCGCTTCATCCCGCCCGCCCGACCGCGGCCCGGAGCGCCCAGGCGAGCGCCGCCGAATCCGCCGCCGTTTCCGCCGTCCCGGCCAGGCGGCGCATTTCCACGATGTCCTCCCGGTATTGCCGGAGCCGCCTCTCATGGCTCGCGCGCGTCTTGGTGCAGACCAGCGTGTAGGGACTACCCCGCCGCTCGGTCTCGCAGCTTATGTCGACGCTGGCACGCTCGATCTCGCGGCGCAGATGCGCCCTCAGCTCGCGGCGGACCGGGATCCGCAGGACCCCGGCAACCGGATCGGCGCAGAACCGGCGCAGCTCCGCGCAGCATTCGCATCCGCAGGAGAGGCGGTCCGCCGGCAGCGCCCGGTCCTTCGGCGGGCGCGGCGGGGTGGCGCTCCGCGACAGCAGGCATTCCGCCGCGCACCGCCACAGCATGGCGAAGGCGGTACCCCGCCCGACCTCCTCTTCGGAAACCAGCCCCTCGAGCAGCACCGGGATCGTGCGGTCCGGCGGAACCAACTCCGGATGGTCGATGAACAACGCCGCCGCCCGGTCGGCCGCGTCTGCCAGCCCGAAACGCCAGGCGAGCGAGAACAACCGGACCAGCGTTGCCGCCGCCAACGGCTCCCGGGCGCGGGCCATGAGGTAGTGCGCGGCCGAACCGTCCCCGCGCGCCTCCTTGGCCAGCGACGGCAATTCCGCGCAGATGGCGGAGACCGTCTTCCGCAGCGCATCGCGCCACGCCGAACCGGCGGGCGGCCGCGCGCCGATCCGTTCGGCGAGATCCACGATGCCGGCGGTGTCCAACGCGAACCGCGAGCGGACCAGCGCGCGCAAGAATTCACCCGTCTTCACGGCGCCGATCTCCGCCGCCGCGAGCGTCACGGCGCCGTTGAACCCGGCCTCGTAGTTGCGCAGCACCGCGTTCTCCAGGAAGCGCAGGATCGCCTCCCGGTTGCCGATCCCGCACAGCGTCCGCAGGGTCTCGATGGAATGACCCAGCCAGTCGTCTCGGCTCGCGCGCCCGTAAAGCGGCGGGGGCGGGGGCCAAGCCTCCGCCACCTGCAACGCGAGATCGACCGCAGGTCCGGCCGTTCCGTCCTCGGTGGCCCGGCGCCATTCCCCGGCCAGGAGTGCCGCGACGGAACCCGTATCGCCCCGCGCCAGCACCCGCGGACTGTCCTCCGCGCGCCACAGCACCAGCGCGGCGCGCCGGTACTGGCGCTCGACCGTCGCGCCCTCGTTGCCGGTAGCCTCCGTCAGCCGCTGCCGGTCGGGCCGTCCGAGGTCGAGACGCCCCGCCGGCATCGTCTCGCCCGGCAGCAGAGGCAGCGCGCCGTAACCGGGCGAAACATCGTCCGCGCGAACCCACCCGTCCAGCCAGCATTCGGCGTCTATGGTTTCGGTGAACTCGTAATCGCCGTCGGCGACATCCTCGACCTCGTCGTCCCAGCCCTCGTACCACGCCGAGGCGGTCTCCTCGACATGCAGGATCGCCGCGTGCAGCAGACAGCCGGCGCGCTCCGCGGCTTCCGCGAGCACGCGGGCGATCGCGGCATCGACGTTCTTCAGCGTCGCGAAGGAAAAACCCGCCTCGCTGTAGTCGTGCTCCAGCAGCCACACCAGCTTGCCGCTCGCCTCCGGATCCCGGCACCGCGCCTCGATCTCGGAGGCAACCGGGGCAATCAGCGCGCCGTGATCCGGGGCTCGCGGCGGAACCGCGCCGCCCGGTTCCAGAACCAGGTTGTAGACCAGGCAGACGCGGTGGCCTTCCTCGACCGGCAGCGTCTCGTGCTCGCAATCCGCGTAGAACGCGGCCCAGGCGAGCTCCGACGGCTCGTCGGTCCGCATGTCGACGACGGTCTCGCGCCTTCCGTGGCGAATGACGAGTTCCCCGCCGGTTCCGGCCACGGGCAGCGAGATCGTCAGCGTCGCCACCATCCCGGCGGCCTTCTCGGTGTCGCGGTGCGGCGCGAAGAACCCGCCCGGCTCGTAGATCAGCAGCTTGTAGAGCTCCGCCCGGAGCGCATCCCACGGGCATCCGAGGCCCTCGGCGGCGGCGTCCAGGATATTGCCCAGCGTTTCGCCCCAGCTCCGCCCGCCCAGCGCGATCCGGTCCGAGGCGATCTGCAGGCAGGCCCTCACCGAGCGGTCGAGGACCGTCTCCTCCCCCCGGCCGAACGGGGCGGACGCGGCCGCGGCGATGAGCGCCTCCAGCTGCGCCGGCGGGATCGGAAAGGACAGCGCCCCGGCATCCGCGGCCACCAGCCGCGGCATCGGCGCCAACAGCCTGCCATGCGCGCAGTAATCGCCCGGCCGGTCGACCGATCCGATCAGCCCGGCCAGCGCCGCCAGCCGTTCGTCGAACGCCACCGTGCCGGCTAGATCGCTGTCCCAGTCCTCCATCGTTCCGTCCTCCACCGCCTCATGCCGTGATCGTCACATAGGCCGATCTTGCCGACGGCCTCGGGACCGGCAGACCTTCCCGCCTGAGCCCGTCGAGATGGAACGCGATCACTTCCCTCATGTTCGCCTCCGTTTCTTCTTCCGTCCGGCCGGTGGTGACGCAGCCCGGGACGTCCGGCGAATAGGCCGAAAACCCGGTTCCCGTTCGCTCCACGACAATCAGGTATTCCATTCCATCAACCCCGCTTGATTGAGAACGCTGTCGAGCGTGCCGGGCGCGAGCTCGTCGCCCGGATGCCCGGGCACCGTCACCAGCCCCGGCTTGCCAGGGTGCTTGAACGGCCGATGGCTGCCGCGCACCCGTATCTGGAACCATCCATCGGCCCTGAGAAGGCGGAGAACATCTCTCACTTTCACGGCTTGCGTGCCTGTTCCCAAGAGCGGCGGAACATTGCGCCCCTGGCCATCGCTGTCAGATCGCCCCGATCCTCGCCCTGGGTGAAGATCACATGAGCCGGCACCCGGACGTCGCAGCCGCTCTCGGGCGCCTCCACCGCTTCGAACATTGTCTCCGCAATGCTCCGGTCCGGTCTCAGAGGAACAGCTCCTCGCGGACGTCGCCCTTGGGCAAGCCGAGGAACCTCGCGACCTCCGAAACGATCGCGTCCAGCGTTCCCGTGTGCAGCGTGCGATGCCGGGGAACGGTCACGCTGTGTCTGTCGCCCCCGTCCGTCAGCGTCAGGATCATGTGGCTCCCCCGCGAGCGGGTCGTACGGTAGCCGTAGCTGCGTGCCAGCAACCCGGCAAGGTCCTCTCCGGAGAGGTCGCGCGGCAGCTTCACACCGCGATCGCCTCCTGGCGAACCAGATGCAGCCGGATCACGCGCGGCGCCCCGTCCTCGCCGAAATGGCACAGCACCGCGTCCCTGGCCATCGCCTTGAGGTCGTCCCAGTCTTCGCCCTGGGTGAAGATCGCATGTCCCAGCGCCCGGGCGTCGTAGCCGCCCTCCGGCGCCTCGACCACTTCGAATATTATCTCCGCCGCTTTCATGGCTTCGTCGCTCCGTGTTCCGGCCGGCCCCGGCCGGGCGATGAACATGATCCTACGCCCCGGTCGGTGCTCTTGCCGTTGCGGACCCGATGGGCATTCCCCCCTTCACCGCCAGCGCCTTGGCGGCGCCATGTCGTCGGGCAGGATGTCGGCGGCGATGCTGTCGGACACCGTGACCGCCGCCTCGCGCACCGAATCCATCGCCAGATGCGCATAGCGCGCGGTGGTCTGGATCTTGCTGTGGCCCAGCAGCTTGCCGATCATCGGCAAAGGCTCGCCCAGCGCCAGGGCTCTACTGGCGAAGGAATGACGGAGGTCGTGGATCCTGAGGTCGTCGAGCCCCGCGCGCTTGCGCACCAGGTACCAGTAGTAATGGATATGCGGCAGCCGCGAGCCCGGCTCGCGGCCCGCGATCACCCACGGGTTGTTGTGCGTGCGGGGGGTCGCCGCCAATACCCGCGCCGCGCCCGGCGACAGCGACACCGTGCGCGGACCGGTTTTCGACTCGCGGAGCCTGATCTCGTTGCGCTCCAGGTCCACGTCCTCCCAGCGAAGTCCCACGATCTCGCCGCAGCGGCAGCCGGTCAGCATCAGCAGCCTGAGAGCCGCCGCCCCGTGGACGGGAATTCTCTCTTCCTGCTCCATCTCGTCGAGCGTTGCGCCGAGCCGGCGGAACTCGTCCTCGGTCAGGAACCGCTCCAGCTTCCGCGTACGGTATTTCTTTACGAACCGGCACGGGTTGCCGCCGGCCGGAGCCAGGCCCCACGCCTCGGCACGGTTGAACATTCTGGACAGCGCCCCCACCGCGTCGTTCGCCGCCACCGGCGTCTTGCGCAGCCGGTAGTGCAGTTCCGCCACATGGTGGCGCTCCACCTCCAGCAGCGCGAGGGGCCCCAGCGCCGGCAGGATGCGCTTCTCGATGATCTGGGTATACCCCGTGATCGTCGCTGGCTTGCAGTAGACCGCGACGTGCTCACGCAAATAGCGCTCGGCAAGCTCGGCCACCGTCGGCCCCGCCCCGGGGTCCGGCTCCGCGCTCTCCCCCGCCCGGATCCGGGTCAGGATCGCCGCACCCCGCCGCCTGGCCTCGTCGGCCGAGATCGTGCCGTGCCGGCCCACCGTCAGCCGCCGGCGTCCGCCCGGCCCCTGGGCCTGCACCAGGTACACCTTCGATCCCGACGGATACACCCGGATGCCGAAGCCCGGCAGGTCCCGGTCCCAGTAGAACTCCTCCCGCTCGCACACCGGCAGACCGTCGACCATCCGGTTCGACAGCGTCTTCAGTCGCAGCCGCGCCATGCTTCCGCTCCCCGCCTAGGCCGCCTCGTCCCGCGCGCACGCCGCCTCGGGATCGATGCGCAATATGTCGGCCTCGATGCTGTCGCCGACACGGGCCACCGCGACCTTTTCGGCGTCCCGTGCCAGATGCGCATACCGCGCGGTGGAGCCCACGTCGGTATGGCCCAGGAGACGGCCGATCATCGTCAGGCTCTGCCCCAGCGCCAGTGCCCGCGAAGCGTACGAATGCCGGAGGTCGTGGATCCGAACGTCCTCCACCCCGGCCTCCTTCCTCACGAAGTGCCAGTACGGGGTCAGCGTCGATAGGCGGCGCTTCGGGTTCTTGCCGGAAAACACCCACCGGCTCTTGCCCGACCGGCGGAGCCCCGAAAGCACCCGCAGCGCAGCAGGCGTCAGCGAAACCTTGCGCGTACCGGTCTTCGCGTCGCGTAACCTGATCTCTCCCGCCTTCCGGTCGATATCCTCCCAGCGAAGGTTCAATATCTCACTCAGACGGCAGCCCGTCAGCATCAGCAGCCGGAACGCCGCCGCCGCGCGCAGCTGGAGTTCGCCCCGCTTCTCCAACGCGCAGATCGCCAGACCCACACGGCGGTACTCGTCCTCGGTCAGGAACCGCTCCCGCATCCCCTCCTTGAAACGGATCACGTAGCGGCACGGGTTGCCGCCCGGCGGCGCCAGACCCCATATCTCGGCCAGCGAGAACATCTTCGACAGCACCATCAGCGCACGGTTCGCCGCACGCGGCGTCTCCCGCAGACCGTAGTGCAGCGCCGAGACCTCCGCCCGACCCACCTTCGAGACCGCCTTCGTCCCCAGCGCCGGCAATATGTGGTTGTCCAGCGAGCCCCGGTAGATGCCCCGGGTGTGCGCATTGCAGTTCACGTCGACATGCGCCTCCAGATAGCGCTTCGCCAGATCGGCCACCGTGAACACCGGCGCCGCCGCCCGCGCCGGCTCTTCGCCCCGCTTGATCCGGTCGATCGTCGCCATCGCCTGGCGCCGCGCCTTCTCCGGCGTCAGCTCCCCGTGCCGGCCGAGCGTGACCCGCCTGATGCCCTCGGGACCCCGCGACTGCACCACGTAGATCCTGCGCCCCGAGGGATACACCCTGACCCCGAAGCCCGGCAGGTCCCGGTCCCAGAACAACGCGTCCTTCCCCTCCACCTTCAGCGAATCCACCGTCCGCTTGTTGATCGCAAGCGTCGCACGCTTCGGCATCCGATCCTCCCTCTACCCGTCTCCCGCAAACGCCGCTGGACCGCTCCAGACAGCTACACCGACCGTAATCAACGCGGACCTTTCCAGCATCGAACCGGAGCGTATTCAAGCGTAGCTCCGGCGCGGCGTCAAGAGGCAAGAACGGAAAACATAGCATTGAATAACCTACATGAATCGTACTCCAGCGTAGTTACGCGTAGCTCTGTCATAGCATGGCAAAGACTTCGCTAAACAAAAGGAGAGCCTCGACAAATGCTGAAAATCAGGAAGTTGACGACGCTTGCGGCGGTCGCAGCGCTTGCCTTCGGGCTGGCAGCCTGTGGCGGCGACAGCGACACTGCCGAAGGGCCGATGACGGGGCCTGATCCGGCTCTGACCGCGGCGCAGACGGCCGCCATGGCGGCGGCGACCGCAGCCAAGAAAGCGGCTGACGAGGCCAAGGCGGCGGTCGAGGCCCAGATGGCCAACGAGGCTGCCGATGAGGTTTCCTTCGCGCTCGCACAGGACGCCGCGAGGCGCGCCCAGGAAGCAGCCGATGCGGCGGCAGAGGCGAATACCGCGGCCCAGGCGGCGACTACGGTCGCTGCGGCGCAGACACAGAGAAACATCGCACTTTCGGCGCAGGCGACGGCCGAAGACGAGCAGACCAAGGCCGAGACTGCGGCCGGTAGGGTCCAGATAGCTCAGGGCCGAATCGAAGCCGACAACATGGAAAAGGAAGCCGTAAGGGTCGCGCGGGAGGCTGCGAGCACGGCGGCTGGCTTGGCTCGTACGGCGGCCACCGACGCCCAGACTGCGGCGAACAAGGTCGCCGAGCTGCTGGGCGCCGATCATGCCCAGGCGGTGCAGGCACAAGAGGTTGCGAATGCGGCGGATGCGGCCGCGGACACGGCGGAAGCCGCGCGCGACATGGCGAACGAAGACGGTATTTCGTCCGCCGACGCCAAGGTGCACCAGGAAACTGCCGAGACCCAGCAGGGCGAGGCGGAGGATCAGCGTGAAGCGGCGGTGGAGTTGCAGCGTGAGGCTCAGATTGCCGCCAACGAGGGCGATGATCGGGTGGGCGATCAGCTCGCATCGGATCTCAAGACGGAGCGGGACAAGGCGACGGAGGCGATGAACGACGCGAAGACGGCCTCAGACAACGCCGCCGATGCCGCCAAGGCCGCCGCGGACGCGTTGGAGAACCACGCAACGCTTCAGACCGCCGATCTGGCGGCGGTGAACGCCAGGGCGCATGCCGCTAACGCGAAGAGCGCGGCCGGCCAGGCAATGGCCGAGTATGAGAAGGCCAAGACCGAGTCCGAGGCTGCGGCCATGGCGGAGACGGTGCCGGAGGCCGTCGCCGCGCGGATCAAGGCCGAGACCGCCCGGGACGACGCGATGAAGTACGAGGGCATGGCGGGTAATTCCCGCGATGACACGGTGGAAGCGGCCAGCATGGAGTTGAAGATCGACGGCACAATGAAGTCCGTGGGCGACACGACCCTCGATGCCGAGGCCGTCTCCAGCATCGTCACCACCGATGGCGACACGGTCAACACCGGGTTGCAGGCTGAGAATTTGCTGCCCAGTGAGACGGTCGCTGCGAGCACGGGGTTGTCGGCCCAAGCGGCCGACTCGACTGCGGACCCGGCCGTGACGTACAGAGCACCCACGGCAGGCGCGGCGGCGCGCACGCTGACCCTCGGCAAGACAGTCGACTCGGCCGACGATACGGCTCGGCTGATGATCGTCACCAGCTATTCCGGGTCCAAGACGGTCAAGGTGTTCGCCTACGCCGAAGCCGATCCGGCAGCCAATAGCGTTGCCGCTAATCGGACGGGCACCAAGGCCGGTTACGTCTCTTCCGACCCGACTGCGGTTGCAACGACTAACGATGTCCGCCTGAGTGCCGCGGGCACCTACTACCAGGCGGGTGCCGCAGCCGATGCCGACGGTCTTGCCAACACTGATGTGGTCGGTGCGGAAGCCAAGGGTATGACGGTGTACTCCTATGTTAACGATCAGGGTAACACCGACCCCACGGACGACGTGACGGTGTATCTGGTCGAGGACAGCAGCCGCACAGAGGGCACCCTCACCACCACCGTTTATCGGTTGGTCGACATCCTCAACGACGCCATCAACCACGACGGCGACCCCGATACGCCCACAATTACCCCGGAGTTCACCGCCAAGATTCCCGAGGCAACGGAGTACAAGCACATCCACTTCGGTGTGTGGGCCGCGCTCGGGGCCGCCGAGAAGGACGGTTCGCAGAAGATCGCCGATCTCGGCATCGGCTTCGTCCAGGGCATCGGCGACGGGCTCACCGGCACCGACATGCCCAACAATGGCTCGGCCAACTACTCGGGCAATTGGGTCGCAACGGTGCAGGCGATGGACGAGGACGGCGACGGGGCGATTTCGCTGACCCGAGATACAGCGTTCTTGGACGCGGACTTCGGCAAGGGCGAGATCGACGTGACACTGTCGAACCTCGCCACCCTGGAAGGCAAGATCGACCGCAACACGTTCTCCGGTACGGACGCGACTGCAACCGGTGGCGGGCTGGACACCGAAGCCGACTTCGAGGGTTCGTTCTCCGGCGGGTTCTACGGTTCGAAGGCCGCGGAAGCCGGCGGTATCTTCGATTTCGCGTCGGATGACGGCGACAACGAGGGCGGCGCGTTCCGCGGTGCCTTCGGGGCCGACCGCGATGCTGACTAGGTCGCTTATCTGACCTGCGATTAGTAACAGGGCGCCCGATCCGCAGCGGATCGGGCGCCTTTTTCTTTTCTCCCTTTCATCGCATCCCGGATTGCCATGTATCGGATTCCCGTACCGTCGTTTGTCGCGCCGTTGCTCGCGCTGGTCCTGCTTGCGGCCCCGGTTCCGGCTGCCGCCAAGCAGGCTCCGCCGACCAAGCTGACCGCCGAGACCCTGATCGAGACCGCCCGCAAGGCGATCGCAAGGGGCAAGCTGGACGACGCCCAGCTTCTGCTGGAGGGCGTGAAGCCCGGCGCGGGCGACATCGACGACCTCGACTTCCTGTGGGGCACGATCGCCTCGAAGCGGGGCGACTGGCCTGAGGCGATCCGCCGGTTCCGCGCGATGCTGGCGCGCAATCCGGACCTTCCCCGGGTTCGTCTCGACCTGGCGTTTGCCTATTTCCGGGCGGGAGAGGATCGGCAGGCGGCCTATCACTTTCGCCTCGCGCTCGGGACGAAGGATTTGCCTGGGATAGTGCGCGCCCGCGCGCTTGCCTTTCTCGACCTGATCCGGCGGCGCAAGACCTGGTCGGTCACCGGTTCGATCGCGGCGCTGCCGGACAGCAACATCAACAACGCGACTGCCGCGCGGTCGGTCGATCTGTTCGGCCTTCCCGCGACGCTGTCGGAGGATGCGCGCAGGACGAGTGGCGTGGGCGCGAGCGCCAACCTCTCGGGCGGCTATGAGGCGCGGCTGTCGCACGACACCAGGTTCCGGGTGGGTGGCGGGCTGAGGACGCGGACCTACCGGGAGAGCCAGTACAACGAGCGTATCCTGAGCGTCCGCGCCGGGCCGCGCTTCCTGTTCGAGAAATTCGACCTGCGCCCGGAACTCTCCGCGAATCGCCGCTGGCTGGGCGGCGAAGTGTACAGCCGCTCCGTCGGTCTGGGCCTCTCGGGCAACTGGGCGGTTGGCGGCGCGTGGCGGCTCGGGGCGTCGCTGGGACGGGACTGGAACGACTACAGGACGTTTCTCGGCGAAGGCACGCTCGACAGCGCCCGGCTCGATGTGGTGCACGCGCTGGGCAGGGCGACGCAGGTAAGGGCCGATGCGGCGTGGCGGCGCGAGACGCTTGGGAGCGACGCCCATTCGTGGCGGGAATACATACTGGGGCTTTCGGTCTCGCGCGAGTTGCCCTGGGGGTTCGTGGTAAGCGGCGGTCCGGTGTTCCGGTGGCGCGAATACGGCGCGCCGCTGCCTGTTTTCGGGCCCGACGCGCGCCGCGATCGGACGGTTGCGGGGCGCCTCACGGTGTCTAACCGCCATGTCGAGCTGCTCGGCTTCATGCCGGAAGTCACCGTTCGCCACGAGCGGCGGAGGAGCAACCTGGCGCTCTACGAATACGAGCGCACGGCGGGCGAGATCGGCGTGGTACGGTCGTTCTAGGGACGAGTCCGATGCGCCCATTATCGACGGAGCATCGCGGCGCCCGGCGAGGTACCGCAAGCCCGATCCGGGGGCGGGAATGAGGGCGAACGACCCGCTTCTGCGTACCCTGGCGACCCTTGCGGTCGCGTTGCCCGTATTTTCCGCGTCGGGCTGGTCCAGTGCCATGGCGCAGGCCGCGGTTCTGGAACCGGTTTCCGAGCCTATGCCGTCGGTGGCCCGTGTGGACATGGCAGTGGCGAAGCGGCTGATGGCGGCCGGCCGGTTCGAGGCGGCACTGAATCTACTGCGCCCACTGGCAAGCGGCCAGTCGGTGCACGCGGACGCGCTGTTCCGGTTCGGGGTCGCGGCGCTCGAAGTGTCGCAGCAGCCCGGTATCGGGGAAGATCGGCGCGAAGCGCTTTTGGACGATGCGGTGGGCGCGTTCCACATGATGCTGATCCGGCGCCCGGAGTTGGTGCGGGTCCGGCTCGAACTCGGCCGCGCGCTGTTCCTCAAGGGCAAGGATGAGCTGGCGACGCGGCATTTTGAGCGGGTACTGGCCGGCAGGCCGCCTGCGCCGGTGGTGCTCAACGTCAACCGTTTTCTCAACCTGATCCGGGCGCGCAAGCGCTGGAGCCTGCGCCTCGGCATGGCGCTCGCGCCTGATACCAATATCCGCGCGAGCTCGGAGGAGCGGATCATCTGGATCCATGGCCTGCCGTTCCGGCGCGAAGAGGAGAAGCTGACCACCTCGGGCATCGGCATCTCGGCCTGGGCCGGCGGGGAGTACCAGGTCCCGCTGGGCGGGTCGGCAACGGTGTCCGGGGCAAGTCGGTGGCGGCTGCGCGCTGGCGGCGACGTTTCGCGGCGGGAGTACGGGGCCAGCGAATTCGACCGGCTGACCGTCGCTGGCCATGTCGGGCCGCGCTGGTTGATCGGCCGGGGCAGCGAGGGGAGCCTGCTGCTGTCGGGGCTGCATGTCTGGACGGGGTCGGGGCTGGAGCAGCCCTCGCACCGCGATATCGGGCTGCGCTTGGAGGCCCGGCACCGGGTTGCGCCGAGGACAACACTGAACGCGCGTCTGTCACGGCATGAGCGCCGCTACGACAAGGAAGACGACCGCGACGGGCCGATCACCGACCTGTCGCTGGGCGTGGGCTGGATCGCGTCGCCGACCCTGCGCATGAACGCGCAGATCGGCGGGGGCCGCGAGTGGCCCGAGCTTGAACGCTGGCGTAATTCGCGGCGCTGGGTTCGGGTCGGCGCAACCGCGGCACTGCCCTGGGGCTTCACGGTGGGAGGCTCGGGGGCGCTGCGCTGGACTGACTGGGAAGGCAGCTGGTTCCCGTTCGTCGAGGACGGCGGGGAACGCCGCGACCTGACCCGCACGCTCCGCCTGTTCGCGCACAACCGGGCGCTGACTCTGGAGGGGTTCAGCCTGCAGATCTCGGTGACGCGGGAACAGCGGACAAGCAATGCCCAACTCCACGACTACGGACGCACCTTCGGCGAGCTGCGCTTCGTGCAGTTGTACTGAGGGATGCGGCGCTCCTCCGACATCGCCGAGCATTTGGCGCGCGGATCGAGGAAACCATGGCAACGCGCGAGGAAGTCGCTCAGGCGCGAGCGGATACCGGACGGCTCCGGCGGTTGTCGGGGCGGTGGATCGGCGCGGACTTTTTTGGCGCGGCGCTCGCGATCGGTTTTCTGGCGCTTGCGGCGGAACTGATGAACCGGTTCGAGATCGCGCGATGAATTCCCGCACCGCGGCCGCGATGTTCCGTCGGGCGTCGAGCCGCGGAGACAGAACCAGACGGTTTGCAACGGGAGGGCCGAGATGCCTTTGCACGACAACCTGACGACAGCGATCTGCGCGGCGGCTCTTGTCCTCGTCTTGGCGCTTGCGGCGGGAGTGGCGAAAGCGGCGGAACAGCATCAGGTTCCACGCCGGACGAGACGACGACGGAGAGCGCGGTCGCGCTGGCGGAGGCGCTCGAAGCGGCCGGGAGGATCGACGCGGACGGCACCTTCGACGACACGTCCCGTGGGGTCGCCCCGATGGTTTCTGCGGCCCACGACGGAGGGCAGGTCGCAATTGAGGCGATGGAGACCGGCACGCCGCGCGGCGGGACGGCTCGATCCGGTGATTTCGTGGAGCAGGATGACGGCCCCGCCTCGATTTCCAGTTGGACGGGCGCAAGGTTTCGGCGCGGCGCGGCGAACGAACCCACTGAGCATCTCGTCGTGTACACCGACGTCGGCGCGCCGGAGGCGATGCCTTTCACCCCGGAAAACCTCAACCGGCTGAACGAGGTGAGCGGGCTGACCGGAGAGACCGTTCCGGCTTCCGGGCTGACGATTGTGGAAGGCTGGTTCCCGGTCATTCGATCGACCTCTCTGGCGGCGGCGGATGCGCGCGGTTCGGTCACCTACGGGACGACGGGAACGGGGGCGGACGAGGCCGCGAGTTCATGGGCACGTTCAGCGGCGGGCCGGGCACGTACAACTGCTCCGGCGCCGCCTGCTCAGTGACGCTGGACGACCGGGGCGCGCCGACCGCGATGGCCGGGGCGTGGGCGTTCGTCCCCGATGACGGCGCGGCGGTGATGATCCCGGACCATGAGTATCTTCATCTCGGGTGGTGGCTGGAGGTGAGGGAAGACGGCTCGTACGGCTTCCAGACCTTCGCGGGCGCGGCGGGCTTTCCGGCGGGTTCGGGCGAGGTGACCGCGGCCATGGAGGGGCAGGCGACCTATACGGGCGCGGCCGCAGGCGTATATGCGACGATAGATTCCTCCAGCGGTCGGATTACGGAATCCGATAGCGGGGAGTTCACGGCGCAGGCGACGCTGAGGGCGCATTTCTTCGGCGCGCAGGACGCCGGGGTGGTGAACGGTGAGATCGACACCTTCCGGGACGCGGCGGGTCGATCCCTGGATGGCTGGCGCGTGACGCTGAATTCGGCGCCGCTGACCGCGGGCTCGGCGTCGTTCGCAGGCGAGACCGGCGGGACGGTTGGCGTCGGGACGAGCGGGGCCGGCAGCTGGGCGGGGCGGTTTCACGGGAGCGACGGCACGGAGACCAACCCGCGGCCGGACCACGCCACCGGAAGGTTCGATCTCCACTTCCCGGGCGCTCATGTTGCGGGCGCATTCGGCGTCGGCAGGTAGTCGGGTGTCGGGACCGGAAGTTCGCGATGGGTGAGGATCCGCATCCCTGGCGATGCGCGGCCGGCTATCGCAGCACCGGGACGGACAATCATCCGGTTCATCGATCACATTGTCTGCGACCGTCTGTCTCGCACGCCGGGTCGTGCCCGGGAGCTCTCAGGAGATGGTCTAAGCGGGACCGCCGGTCCCCGATCATTGCCCGATTTCGATCGTGCCGGATTAGGTGGCGAGCATGAACGGCCTCTCGATCATGTCCGGCCGGGCAGAAAACGGGGACGAGAAACCGCGGCCGACGGTGCCCGTCCCGTCTCCGCAATGGGAGGCTCCGATGGGTCGGACGGCTCGGGTGTTTCCGCCCGCCCTGCTGACTGCGGCCTTGTTGCTGGCGACATCGGCTTGATTGGGGTGACCATCGTGGACCGCAAGGGCTCGGTAGGGGATTTCGGGTTCTCCGACATCCCGCTCAAGTCCGACGGCAGCCATGTCGAGGGTGTCTTCGTCCGCCCGGCGCATCGAGAGGCCGCCAGCATGGTCCAGCACAACGTCAACCGCGTCATCGGCGGCTTCGGTGTCGTGCGTCCGGACGGACCGTGAAGTTCGGAGATCGAATGCAAGGCTTTCCCCAATGAAGCATCTCAGGTCCGTCGTTCATGCCGCCGTATACGCCTGCCTGGTCCTCGCGCTCGCCGCCTGCGACGGCGGCCATCTCTCGGTCGAGAACCCGGGAGGGAGGGGCGCGCATGAGACGCACACGCTGAATTTTCCGCCGGGTCAGCCCGTCGAGCACAGGCTCCCTCGCGTCTCCGGCGGGATTCCTCCGTACGATTGGGAACTTCTCCGCGACGAGCGCGAGAACTGTCCCCGTTGGGTGACCCTCTACCGGGATCAAGGAGTCCTCGCGGGCACCGCTCCCGCAGCGAGCGTCGGCAGGACTTTCTTCTGCATTTACCGGGTCACCGAGTCCAATCCGGTTTTTCGGGATCCACGGAACGTGACCCGTGGGCTTCGAATCGAGGTCGCGGACCCCGTGACCGGGACGCTGATGCTTCCCCTGTCCGTCGTGCCGGGCAACGTCATCCGCCTCAGGGTGGGCGAGCGCGCAAGGGTAACGCTCCAACCAGCAAGCGGGGGAGTGGAGCCGTACACCTATGGGCTTCACTGCTCTAGTCGTCCTCCGGTCGAGGTCCCAGGTCCCATAGTCCTCCCTTCTGGTTTGGGGTTCGGTCCGCTGACCCGGGTTCTGTCCGGCACCCCTAGAGCGGCCTATCGGGGTCCAGACTGCACCTACTTTGTAACCGACAGCGCCGACCCCCCGGCGACGGACGCGCGGAGCGTGGCGCTGATCGTCGATCCGCTCGATCTGGGGGAATGGCGTTTCAGGTCTCGCACAGTGGAGCCAGGGGGGCCTTGCGCACTTCGTGCCAAGGGAGCCCGCACCCCGGTCGCGATATTGCCCGATGCGCAGCAAGACACAGGCGGTGGATCGGACCAGGAAAACTATCGACTGTCGAACGTGCCGAGCGCCAGCGGGGCCCAATCCAGCGACCTGCTGACTTTCGACCCGAGGACGCGCAGACTCACCTACATGCACCGATCCGCGGACCCGGTGCTCGGCACTCCCACCACGTTCCGCTATCTGGTCGGAACGGACATGTCCGTGGACGCAAGCAATGCCGACGACGCCCTCTGCGTGGACATCGAGTACGATACCGGTCCATCCGCCATGTGCGGCAACCCCGATGCCGATCCTCCACTCGACGATCCTCAGAGTTTCATCGGGATCTCGCTCCGAATTCGCGATGACGCCTATCACGACGGCACCGAATGGCGGTGTCCGGACACCACCGCGTCGCCTCCGCGCTCGGGCTCGTCCGGCGTTTCCAACCCGGTGCACGAGGCGCTCGGACCCGTCCACGCCCGACGCGCGCTCGATGTCGCCCACGGCGCGGTTCGCGACCGCGTCCGCGGCTGGACGCCCGGGGCGCCGCGCGTGCTGACCGCGATCGCGCCGCAAGCCGGCATCGGCTCGCTGTCCGGGAAGAGCGACGGGTTCGACTACACCGGATCCAGCGAGTCGGTCAGCACCGGCGCGGAGATCGGGTCGGGCTCGTGGCAGGCCGGGCTGGTCGGTTCCCATACCCGCACCGAACTGCACTACCGGGCCACGGCGGGTCTCGCCGAACGCGGCTACCGTTCGGGCGAGCACACCACGGAGATCCTCTCGCTGCATCCCTTCGCCGCCTGGCACATGCCGTCGGGCGGGAACCTCTGGACCTCGCTCGGCGCGGGAACCGGCCGGCTGCGCCACCGCGACGATCTCGGCTTCCCGTCCCGGTCGCGCTCCGACGTGCAACTGCGATCGTACGCCGCCGGCGCATCCGTCCCCGTGGCGGATGTCCTCGCCGGAGAGCTCGAAGCCGAGGCCGGTCTCGAAGCTTTCGCCTTCGAGATCGAGGGCGGGGGGCGGATTTCGTCGGCGCTGCCCACGCTGCGCGGGCGCGACTGGCGCGCCGGCCTGGCGTGGAGCGCACAGGTCCGGGGCGCGCCTTCCCTGTCGGTGGCCTACAGGCACCTGACGGGCGACGGGCCCGAGGGCGGACAGCTGGAGACGAAGGGCTCGGTAACCGTCGACGGCATTCTCGATCCCCGCCTGAGCCTGGTCTCGACCGTCGAGGGCGCCTTCGGCCTCGGCGATCGCGAGCACAACTCCTGGGGCCTTTCCGGCGGCGTCCGCTTCGCCCCGGGCGAAGCCCGGCGCGGTTTCGGGCTGAACCTCGACACCCGTCTGGTGTCCCCGGACGGCGGCGGATCGGCCGATGTCGGACTGCGGGGCGAGGCTGGTTATGGCATGCGGGGCGGGCCCCTGTTCCCGACGCTTCGTCCCTTTGCCGGCTTCACGCGGTATTCGGGCGAGGGCTCGCTCCGGCGAAGCCTCGGGGTCGACCTCCGCGACACGCCGGGCTCGCGGGTCCGGATCGAAGCCTGGGATCGGCCCCGCGATCGCCTGCGCGCCATCCGGGCCTCACTTCGCCACCGCTTCTGATGGTCATGCACGGCACAATCGGATGGTGCCACACGCCGGCCGATCGACACCGCGCCGCCCGACTGCCGCGAACTCGATCGGCCCCTCGAAGTGGACCGATCGCAGAACGAGGCCGGACGGTGTCGGCGACCGGATCTCGCTCGAACCCGACGCCCGGGAATGGCAGCCGGTATTGCCGGGCTTCGAACGATGCTGCGGAGCGCGCTTCCCGGGCGCGCCTTCGACTGGCGACGGCGCGCGAGCCCGGCCCGGCGGGGCATGGAAGCCTGTGACCGGGATCCAGGAAACGCCGCCCGATGGAGCGGACGGCTCCGGAAAGACGACGGACCCGGACGACGCGCTGCGCTGCCTGGAATTCGTGCTGCGTCACCATGGCCTCGATTACGGGCTCGAATATCTGCGTCACGAGCATGCTGGCGGCGGGCCGGTCGATCTGGAACGCCTGGCGGGTTTCGCGCGCCGTTTCGGCGTGCGCGCCAGACGGGTGTCCCTGGACGAACCGGACGCCGAGCGGTTGCGCGACGTGCTGCCGGCGATCCTCGCGCTGCGCGACGGAAGGACCGCGGTGCTCGTGGGATGGCGCGGCGGCGAAGATCCGGAAGTCGGGCTGTTCGATCCCTCGCGCAACCGAACCGACGCGCTGCTGCTGAGCGGCGACGAACTGGCCGCTGTGTGGGACGGAGAGGCGATCCTGATCAAGCGGCCGTTCGACGCCTTCAGATCGGACGGCGGGTTTAACTTCTCCTGGTTCCTGAACCATCTGCGCGGCGAACGAAAGGCGTTCGTCGACGTGACGGTGGGCGCGCTGGTGATCCATGCGCTGGCTCTCGCCATCCCGATCTTCTTCCAGATCGTCATCGACAAGGTGCTCGTGCACCGAAATTTCTCGACGCTGTACGTGTTGAGCGCAGGCGTGGTGCTGGCGATCGTGTTCGATACCGCCATCGACTTCATCCGTCAGCGCATCCTGCTGAACGCCACCACCAGGATCGACATCAGGATCGCCCGCGCGACGTTCGCCCATCTCCTCTCCCTGCCCGTCGATTTCTTCGAGAAGAGCTCCGCCGGCGTCGTGACCAAGCACATGCAGCAGACCGAAACGGTTCGGCAATTCCTGACCGGGCAACTCTTCCTGACATTGCTGGACGCCTCGGTAATCGCCGTCTTCCTTCCCGTGCTGATGTTCTACAGCCTGCCGCTGGCCGGGATCGTGGTGCTGTTTACGAGCATCCTCGCCCTGGCAATCTGGGTGCTGATCGGCCCCTTCCGGCGGCGCCTGCACGAGCTCTACATGGCCGAGGGCGAACGGCAGGCGATGCTGGTGGAGACGATCGGCGGGATGCAGACCGTCAAGGGGCTCGCCCTAGAGCCGCGCCAGCGCCGACGCTGGGACACGATCGCAGCCAACGCGGTTTCGCGCAATCTCGATGTCGGCAAGATATCGCTGGTCGCCCGGAGCGCTTCGCAGATGCTCGAGAAACTGATGATCGTAGCGATCGTCGGGGCCGGCGCGCTGATCGTCTTCTCGGGCGACATGTCGGTCGGCGAGCTCGTCGCGTTTCAGATGCTGGCCGGAAGGGTCAGCAACCCCCTTGTCAGGCTGGTGGCACTGATCCACGAGTACCAGGAGGCGCTGCTGTCGGTCCGCATGCTGGGGAACGTGATGAACGCGTCTCCGGAGCGCGGCGGCGGGCGCGGGCTTCGCACGCCGATCCGGGGCGACATAGAGCTGAGCGATGTCGCCTTCACCTATCCACGCGCCAACCGGGCGGCGCTTCGGGACCTCGATCTGCATGTACCGGCCGGAGCGATGCTGGGACTGGTCGGCCGGTCGGGCTCGGGCAAGACGACCTTGGCCAGGCTGCTGGAGGGCATCGTCTTCGCCGATGCCGGGGTGGTGCGGATCGACGGCGTCGACGTGCGCGAATACGATCTCTCGCACTTGCGCAACCACATGGGGGTCGTGCTCCAGGAGTCCTTCCTGTTCCGGGGCAGCGTGCGCGACAACGTGGCGGTCACGCATGCCGGGGCCGCCTTCGAGGACATCGTCGCGGCCTGCCGGGCGGCGGGCGCGGACGAGTTCATCGAGCAGCTTCCGCAGGGCTACGCGACGGAGCTGGAAGAGGGCGCGTCGAACCTCTCGGGCGGCCAGCGCCAGCGCCTCGCCATCGCCAGGGCGCTGCTGCGCGATCCGCCGATCCTGATTCTCGACGAGGCGACCAGCGCCCTCGATCCGGAGAGCGAAGCCGCCGTGCAGGCCAATCTCCGGCGGATCGCCGCACGGCGCACCACGATCGTGATCTCGCATCGCTTGTCGATGGTCCGGCCCGCGGACACGATCGTCGTGCTGGATCGGGGACGGATCGTGGGGGCGGGCCGGCACGAAGCGCTGCTGGGATCGTGTCCGCTATACGCCTCGCTGTGGACACAGCAAAGGGACGGGATCACCGGATGACGATCGGACGGCGCCGGCGTCGAACCGACGAGACACGTTCCTTCGAGCCCGATGCCGATGCGCTGGAGGCGCTGCCCCTGCCCTTTCCGGGCCGCACGATATTGTACCTCATGATCGGCCTGATCTCGGCGGCGGCGCTCTGGGCGTCGCTGTCGCGCATCGACCGCGTGGTGACCGCCCCGGGCAGGCTCGTCAGCACCGCGCCCAAGGCCGTCGTGCAGCCGCTCGAAACCTCCATCGTCAAGGCGCTCCATGTCCGGGTGGGCGACAGGGTGAAGGCCGGGCAAGTGCTCGCCACGCTCGACCCGACGTTTCTTGCCGCCGACTTCGCGACGCTCGCCGCCAACCGGCAACGGATCGCCGCGCAGATCGCCCGCCTGGATGCGGAATTGGCCGGGAAGGACTACAGGCCGGCGAAACCGGGCCAGGCGAGCGAGTCGCAACGCTCGATCCATGAGCACAAGCGCGCGGCCATGAACGCCCGGATGACTGGCTTCGACCGCAAGGCCGACGAGCTCCGCGCGGGCAAACGCGTCAATGCGCGCCGGATGGCGCGCATACGGGAACAGCTGAGGATATCCGAGGAACTCGAAGGGATCCGCAAAAGGCTGTTCGAGAAAGAGATCGGATCGCGCATCAATGTCCTCGACGCACAGGCCGGCAGGCTCAGGCTGCTGGAGGATCTCGAGGCGATCGAGGAACAACAGGTGGAAATCGACAACCGCTTGAAGTCGAACGACGCCGAGCGTGAGCTCTATGTCCGGACCGCCAGGCACGAGACTCTCGAAGAGCTGGTCGAGGCGAGGAAACAGCTCGACAGGCTCGACGAATCCCTGACCAAGACCGCCCGCAGGCAGAGCGCCGCCCGGCTGACCGCACCGCACGACGCCGTGGTTTTCGAAATAGCGGAACGTTCGGTGGGGTCGATCCTGCGGGAAGCCGAACCGCTGATGACCCTGGTTCCGGCGGATTCCGGAATCGAGCTGCTGGTCGAACTCACGCCGCTCGATATCGGAAAGGTCAAGGCGGGCGATCCCAGCCGGATAAAGATCGACGCCTTCCCGTTCCAGGTCTACGGAACGCTGGAGGGGCGGGTGCGGACGATTTCCTCCGACGCCTTCGTGGAGAATTCGGGAGCCGCCCGGACGCTGAGCTATCGCGCCCACATCGCGCTGGAGCGGTCGGACTTCCAGCGGCGCACGGCGGAAAGCCCGCTGCGCCCCGGCATGACCGCGACGGCCGAGATCGTCATCGGCCGCCGCTCGGTGATTTCCTTCCTGCTCTACCCGGTGATCCGAACTCTCGACGAGGCCGCCAGGGAACCCTAGGCCGTCCCGCCCGGCGGCGTCGCGCCGGGAGCGGTCACCGGCTCGATCACGCCGGCGTCGACGAGCTGGCGGATTATCTGCTCCATCCCTCCGAAGGCCCGGGCGAAGCCATCGATCGGCATGACCAGCCTGCCGGTCAATTCGAGGCTCGGCGGCTCTCCCTCGATCTGGCGGTCGAGGGAATAGGACCCCAGATCGATTCGAACCATGCCGTTGTGCACCAGGATGTTCTCGAACGCGTCGGCATAGATGTCGGCCATCTTTGTTCTCCGCCTGTTCCGCGGGAGCGATGTGGCATTCCCGGACGGCATGTCCGGCATGTGCGCTCCGATTTCGTCTTGCGGTCCGGCCATGCTCCGGACCGTGGCCGCATTTCGTCCGGCCGCGGGGCGCGCGGGTCGAACGGGGGACGGATGAAGGAGTTCCGGGTCCAGCGCCTTCAACGCGCGGTCGCTGGTCCACGGGAGCGCCCGTGCGTCGGCACCTTCGGGATCGAAGACGCCAACCGTCCCGTCGTCTGCCCCGGATGCGGTTCCGACAAGCAGCACGTAACCGCCCCGGCGGCGTCCCGCGAGAAGCGGAAACGATCGATCGGGCGCGAACAGAGCATCGGGCGACAGGGACACGTGCTCGACCGCGAACCCCGCCCCGACGAGCGCGCGCTCCCCGGCCGCAACGCCCTCAAGGCCGGCCGCGATGGCATCGACATCGTCGAGCGTCATCGACATGTCGATACCGTAATGGTCGCACAGGACCCTCAGGCAACCGAACAGGCTGCCTGCCGCGGTCGGTTCACCTGACATGCAGCTTGCCGATATCGGACGGCGCGATGCCGCAGAGGTTGACGCTGAGGGGACCCGCCACGACGTCGGGTCGGAAGGTCAGGAGGTAGCGTTCGCCGACGGCGAACCTAATGCCGCATGGCGATGGCCGAACCGTGTGCAAGACGGCGATCCGGGCGGATCGCGGATTTCCGGCGAGGACTTTGCCAACCTGGAAAATCGTCACCCAGGACGGCTCTGCCGCTACCGCCGAGGCGGGAATCGTGAACGGCGCATCGACGATCGCCTCCGCCAGGACCGCCAGACCGGCGCCGACGACCATGTCCTCTTCGTTGACGGGCGCGCAGCTGCAAGCATGGCTGGCGCTGCCGCCGGACGCCACGAGCAGGAGCGCCGCGAGCACAGCTCCCGCCGCCGTTCGGAGTATTGGCGGCATGCGGATCCCGCGCCGGTTGAAACGGGTGCGGAAGGCGAGCAAGGACACTCCCTTTCCTCGAACATCCGCAGCCCTTCCCGCGGCAAGATCACGGGCGAGCGGTATCGGCGCCTGTATGTCATTCCCGCGTTGCTGTCCGACCCGGACACACTGGCGTGGCGGAGTGCCGGCTGCATGTCCCGCCATGCACTCGCATGTTGCCGGTTCGGTCCTGGAGGAAAGGATTTCGTGCTCCGATCCAGCGAGCTTGGCGCCGGTGTCGCGGGCGTCGTTACGCGGCAAGGATCGCGCTCTGGCCGGCGAGGGGTTTCCTGTCGTCCTTCCATAACGGACGAGCCGCCGCAACCGGATCGGCGGCCCAGTACTGCGGGCTGTCGGAATCCGGAGATACGGCGATAGCGGAACCGGGCGTGGCCAGATCCGGGCTCTCGCCTCTGTAGGCCAGCCGATACGATATGGTTCCGCCGCTGTCCAGTACATCCGATACCAGCACGTAATACGTCCCGGCGGAAAGGGGGCGCTGGATCGAATCGTCGAGCGTGCCATAGTTGAGCGAGTAGTCAATCTCGCTGCCGGATGAATCGTAGAGAAACAGATCCACATCGCCGCTCAGGTTACTCAGCCCGATGGTCACGCTGCTCGCGGCCTCAAGCGAGAAACGGTAATAGTCTGTCGGGTAAGCTGCATTCACCGAACCGGTACGCACGCGGTCGGTGGCGGTGTAGGTGATCGCGCCGAGGTCGATCGCGGTTTCCCAGGTCGTGCCCGGGCGGGACTCCGGCGACTCGCTGCGATAACCGAGCCGGTAGGAAATCCCGAGATCCACCCCGAACGGATCGGCCACGAGAACGTAATATGTTCCCGCATCCAACAGGCGGCCGATGGATTCGCTGTTGTTGAAGAAGTTGACCGAACTGTCGATGAAGTCACCGTTCGCGGTGTAGAGAAAAAGGTCTGCGTCGCCGCTGAGGTTGCGCAACTCGAGAGTGACCAGGCGCCGCGCACCCAGAGAAAATCGGTAATAATTGTCCCGGGAAACGGTGTTCACCGTTCCCGACCGGGCGCGCCAGGTCGAAACACGGGTAAGGGAGCCGAGGTCGACCGCGGTTTCCCAGGTCGTGCCGGGCGGCCGCGAAACCGTTTCGCTGCGGTAGCCAAGCCGGTAACCGATATTGTCGGCTCGCCAGGCGTCGACGGCGACATAATAGGTGCCCGGGGCGAGAGACAGCGCGATTGTCTCTCCCGCTGTCCCCGCGGCGTCGGAGCTGGCGAGACGGGTCCTTCGATCGTCGAACAGATGCAGGTCCGCATCTCCGGTCAGATCGGTCAGCCCCAGCGTCACCTGCCGGGTGGCGTCGAGGGTGAAGCGGTAGAGATCCACCCTCTCGGAGGCGCCCACCGACCCGCGCCGCGACCGTTCGCCGCCGAGTGAGGTCAGGGAACCGAGGCCAACGACCGCTCCCGGCAACGACCAGTCTATCGTGGAGCCCTCGAGCCGGTAGGCTATCGTGGAGTCGCCATACGCCCGGACAGCCACCTCGTAGGTTCCCGCGCCGAGTGCCCGCTCGATGGTTTCGTCCACGCTGCCATACGCTTCCGACCAGGCCAGCTCCCGCCCCGACGCATCGTACAGGTACAGGTCCGCATCGCCCGACAGATCCCGCAGATGGAGCGTCACCGGTCTGGTTTCGCGAAGGGTGAAGCGGAACCGGTCGGCCGAATCGGACGCGGCGTTCACCGTGCCCGAAACCGAGCGGGCCGCCACGTTGGTCGCATCGCCAATATCGACGGCGTCGGGGGAGCGCGGATCCGGCCCCGCCGGGGTCAGGTCGCGCCAGGCAAGCCGATACCGGACGGTGCCCTCATCGTAGGCATCCACCCGTATGTGGTAGGTTCCCGCCGCCAGATCGCGCTCCAGCGCGTCGGTTTCCCTGCTCTGATTGTCCGACCGGGCGATTTCCGTTCCCGATGCGTCGAGCAGGTAAAGGTCCGCATCGCCGCTCAATTCCCGCAGCTCGATCCGGATGGTACGGGTGCCGCGCACCGTGAACCGGAAATAGTCGTCGTCGTTGGTCTCTGAATTGACCGTGCCGTTCAGCGTCCGCCAGGCGCTCTGACCGGTCGCGTCGCCGATATTGTATGCGGTCTCAAGCGTCGACCCGGGCGGCGCCGCGGCGGTCTGGTTGAGGTAGGTGAGCCGATAGCTGATCGAGCCGCTGTCATCCGCCTTGACGCGTATGTAATAGCTGCCCCTGGCAAGCGACGTCAGGATCGTTTCTTCGCCAGTCCCGAATTCCGTCGAACTTGCGATCAACGTGCCTGAGGCGCTGTACAGGTAAAGATCGGCGTCTCCGCTCAGCCTGTGCAGACCGATTCGCATCGTGTGCGGGCTCGTCAGCTCGAACCGGTAATAGTCGTCAGGACCGTTCACGCGGTTCACCGAACCGACGCTCCCACGGACGTTCGACAGCGCGGTCAGATCGCCCAGGCTGGTTGCCGCGGGTGGCCACTGCGGCGTGCCGCGAACCGATTCGTTGCTGTAACTCAACCGATAGCCAACAGCCCCGTTTTCTACCGCATCGACACGGACATAGTACGTTCCCGCTCCGAGAGACCGGACAATGGAATCGTCCAGCGTACCCGATCTGGCCGACCATGCCACGACACCGCCGGACGCGGCGAGGAGAACCAGATCCGCATCGGCGCTCAGGTTGTGCAGCACGATGCGGATCGTGGCCGTCGTGTCGAGGACAAACCTGTAACGGTCGTCCCTGTCGGATACACCGTTCATCGTACCCGAAACCGTACGCTGCACCGCCAGAGCGGTCAGATTGCCCAGATCCGTCGCCGGAGGCGCGGTGTCCCGCGGTGGTGGGTCTCCCGGCGGGGATGGTGGGTCTCCCGGGGTGGAAGAGCGGGAATACAATGCCCTGATACCCGCCAGATCGTCGGCATGCAGCGTCGTTCTATCGACGAGACGGTAATACATGATCGCGTCGGGATTGGACGAATGCCCCAGCCCCAACGCGTGGCCGATCTCGTGGATAGCGACGGTGAAGCTCACATTGTTGCCGGGCAGCAGGTCGGCTCTGTCGAATTCTATGGCCGCGGAGGTCTGAACGTCGTTTCGACCCCACGAATGCGCCCGCGCCAATATGTTGTCGCGGCCGTCGATCCCGCCAATGCCTATCCGGAAGTCGTTCTGGGCGTCATCGCGCACTTCGCGAAAATTTACGTTCGCCGCGGCGGCCCAGACCGCAAAAGCCCGCCTCAAGGTCGCATGGGACGCGTCGTTCAGCCTGTATTCCAGATATTGTTGGCGCGGATCGTTGGCGAATCGATGCGTCACAGCCGACCACGTAAATGTGCGGCCCGGGCGGTTGGCTGGCAGCGTGGACAAGAAAGTATATCTTCCGTCATCGGCTTGGCGGGTGTCCGCGGCCGTACCACTCGAAACTCCCGATCCCGGACCGGCCGATGCGCCAGCCGCGGCGCTTCCTTGCGCGTTCCGCCAACTATCGCAAACTTGGCACATGCGTCACCTGCCGTCCTTCACGTTACCGCCCCAGGTCAACCGGGGAGTCGCGGCGACGACGAAGAGGACAGGGTGCGGGATCCGTAGCGATCGGATCCTATCGGCGATCCTCATCGTCCGTGTCTGGCGGATTTGTCCGGATATTTGGACACCCGTTCGCGCGTGAGTAGTCACAAAGGAAATTGTAATGGGGCGGGGGCTCGTGTCAATGAACTTCTGAGCCCGGGACTATGAGCCGCACCTAAAAAGAGTTGAGTGAAATCAGCCCCTTGTGATTCTTTCCTTGTGTTCGAGAGCAGGTAGGACCACAAGATGTCAACCGACGCCGCTGCGCCATCTGGCGTTTTCCCGGAATCTGAAGGTGAACGGGCGCTTCGACCTGATGTTGGCGGACTGCCCGCTGCAGTACACGTGATCTCGGGCCGATCGGGTGGATCCGGGCAGCCACCGACCGGAAGTCAGCGGTCCGGTCTTGCGGCCAGCGCCTCGTCGAGGCTCGCCGCGCCCAGCACTGCGTCCGCCCAGGCTTCCAACTCGGAGGCCGACGACCCCAGAATCCGTTCGCGGGCCGCGTCGGGTACTTCCCCGAAACGCAACTCCAGAAGGCGAAGAACGATCCCAGCCTGGCCCTCGGCCCTGCCTTGTTCCAGCCAAGCTTCCGCAACGGTTCCCATCAGCGCCTCCCACCGGTCCGATTTCGTCCGACGCAGCGACGCTTCCAGCATCAGCGGCATCAGGTTCATCCGTTCGACAATATAGCGCATAAGATGGCGTTCGAACTCGCTCCCGGCAAGCGGCCCACCCGTCATCAGGTCGAGAAGTTCGGCCGGAATGTCGTCGGCATGCACCACCCGCAGCGCCAGCAGACCGGCCCTCACTTCGGGCATCCGGGACAGCCGGAGCGTTTCGATCTCGCCCAGATCGTGCAATAGATAGGCGAAGTCCCTCAGCAGCGGCGCGAGTTGCTCGGGCGCGTCGATCATGTCGACCACCGAACGCGGCACGGTCCATTCTCCCGGGCCATGGTAAAAGAAGAGCGGGATTATCGGCGGGAGTCTGTTTCTGGCGGTGCCGGCCTCGATCTCGCGCAGCCAGATGTTGACCATGTACTTCACTATCTGAAGCGGCGCGGTCGCGTCCATGGTGCTCTTGTGCCCAACCCTTAACCTTATCGCAGTCCTGGCACTTATGCCGGCTATGCCGAGGATTGCTCCTATAGGAGAACATTGCAGGAACAGACGGCCCGTCCTACCTTGCCGGTCATGAACACGATGCTTTTCGACGAGGCCGCGCCAGACACCCGGAAGGCGCTGGAGGAAGCGGTCGAGGCGCATCTCGCCGAGACACAGGAGGCCCTGCTGTGGGAGAAGGATGCGGATCGCCGCGAATGGATCGCCGACCAGGCGGAAGCCGCCGAGGTGCAGATCGACGATCGACTGTCCGAGGAGATCGTCGTCGAACGCACCGATCGGCACGGCCGCGCGGTCCTTCCCTGGCTGTATCCGGGATGCCCGCCGCCGGGGTGCCACGAAGACTAGCGGTCGCCGATCCGGTGGCGAGCCCGGCGTCGGCAACGACGCCCCGACCGCGGTGTCGGCGGCTGCCGCCATCTGCGGCGTGTCGAAGATGATGCAAATCCGCGCTCTTGAAGATGACGGCTGCGATCCCTGCCTCGAATATTTCTTGCGCGGCGTAGCCCACGATGCGCCAGGAATCCGACATACGGGTATCATCGACACGGGGTCGCCGGCGTTCTTGCAGCGGGAAGGCGGAGACGGAGGTTGAACCGGTGCGTCCCGGTGATGGAGGGCTCCCGGGTGAGCGGACCACGAATGGCCGAAGATAAGCCGGGCGGCAGAGGAAGCAGACGTTGAAAATCGAAGAACGCTTGCGGCAGTTTGGCGACCTCACGGATCTGGGCGCCACTTCACGGGAAGCGTCGAGGATCCGCGAAAGGCAATGGCAGGCACCGAGAGGGACGGGACCGCGCTTCATCGCCGCCGGAACCGCCGATCCGGAATGCCCCGCCTGCGGAGGGGAGCCGGATGTTTGCCCGATCAACGGCGATTCGCCCAACTGGCGGCTTTGCCCACACGCGAAATGAGGCACGCCCCAGGGCGCCGGTTGCATCCGGCTTCGACGAAACCGGGTCCCGCCCCGCCAACGCCGCACACTGAATCCACGCTTGGGGTTCAATATCCTTGGCGCGGAACGCAAGCGGGCGCAGGCTGTCGGCGGCGATATCGGACCGATCGTGCGGACCCGGGCGGCCACCGACCGGAATTCAGCGGCCCGGTCTTGCGGCCGGCGCGTCGTCGAGGCGCGCCGCGACCGGCACCGCCTCCGCCCAGGCCTCCAACTCGGAGGCCGACGCGCCCGGAACCCGTTCGCGTGCCGTGCCGGGGACTTCCCGGAAACGCAATTCCAGAAGACGAAGAACGATCCCGGCCTGGCCTTTCTCGATCACCTCGGCTCTGCCCTGTTCGAGCCATGCTTCAGCGACGGTGCCCGTCGGCGCCTCCGACCGATCCGGCTTCATCCGATGCAGCGATACCTCCTGCATCGGCGGCGTCAGGTTCATCCGCTCGACAATATACTTCAGGATATGTCGCTCGAACTCGCTCCCGGCCAGTGTGCCGCCGGTCATCGGGTCGAGGATCTCCGGCGCAGTATCCTCGGCCTGCGCCACCCGCTGCGCCAGCAGACCGGCTATCACCTCCGGCATGCGGAACAGCCGAACCGACCTTCACGCCCATGTTTCAGCCGGCACCGGGCGCGGCGATATCCGCCTCGCCTCCCGAGAGCTGCTCCATGCCGAAGCTCTCCTGCGGAATGCGCTGTCCTTCCGACCACAGGTCGGCAAGCGCCCTGGCGAGCTCGGCGGGAAACACCTCGCCGAGTCCGTCGATCTCCGCGTTTTCCGGCGCCGGTTCCAGGGGACGTCGGCGGCCGTGCGCGAGCAGCCATCGGTAGAGGCCGAGATGGGGAAGCAGCGCCGGGCGCCCCTCCGACCGCCGCCGCCGGTTGACCCCGATCGGTATCCGAACGCCGGCGGGATCGAGGTCGCCGAGATAGAGGGCGCCCTCGGCGCGCGCGCGGCCGATCAGCTCGTCGAGGTTGCCGGCGCCCTGCCGGAAGGCGTTGCCGCCGCCATAGGCGATCGCGGCGTAGAGCGCCGTTTCCCGGTTCCACCGGCGGAAGCTGTCGTAGGAGTGATAGTTCTCCAGCACCAGGATCGGCCGTCCGGGCACGTGCTTCGGGGGCGTCTCGCAGGGCAGCGGCGGCGCCACGGGATAGCAGTGGAGGTCGGTCAGCGGGACGCGCTCCTCGAACAGCGCCGGGCCGCCCTTGCGGAGGTCGTCCAGACGCTTCTCGTCGCCGAATATCCGCAGCGAGCGCTCCCTGGTGGGTGCCGGCACGGGCGTCATGCCGCGCACCGACAGCAGGTAGGCGTTGATTGCCCGAAGGTCGGCACGCCGGACCGGGTGGCGCTCGTCGGCGGCGAAGGCCAGGGCCGGCAGCCATGCCTGCGGCATCCGGGCGGGCCCGCCCTGCGCCGCATCCCGGAGCCTCGCGGTGCGCGGAAGCGCGGGAGAGCCCGTGGTGTCCCATCCCCGTCGGGGAAGATCGACCGTTCCCTCGCGCTCGAGGATTCGCAAGGCGTCGAGCAGCAGGCGCCTCGGCTCCGGCTGATCGCGGGCTTCGGGATGGGCGCGGAGCCAGGCGGCGCGCAGCTCGGTCAGGCCGATGCGCCGCTTGCCCAGCGCGCGCAGCTCCTCACCGAACGAGGACATGCTACTCCGCGGCCACGGCGGACCTTGCGGTGTCTTCGCCCGGCCGCCTGTCGATATGGGCGCGCATCGCCTCGACCTCCACGTGGATCCGGCGCGAGCCTCGCGACTGCCCGATGCGCCGCAGCCGCACGATGTTCTCGAACTCGGCCAGCGCGTTGGTATCCTGCACGCCGGTGGTGTAGAAGAGTTGGATTCCCATGGCGTCCGCGAGGCCGATCTGGGTCTTCAGCAGCAGCGCCTTGTTCGCCTTGCCCAGGGGGTTGTCCATGATGAGGACGCCACCTTCGCCCGCGCCGCCGTGCATCGCCTCGGCGCGCAGCCGGGCCAGCACCAGATAGATCATCATCGCGGCGGTCAGCAGCTCTCCGCCCGAGACGCTCACCCGGTCGATCGGCATGTACTCGGTATCGCCCTCACCCTTGGGCTTGAGCAGCCGGATGCCGAGGGAGTTCCTGCCGAGCGCCGCGGTGATCCGATCGACCAGCTCGGCCGCGATGTCCTGGCCGGTCTCGGGGATGCGGTCGGCTTCCGCCAGATCGGTCACGTAGCCGCGCAGGATCTCCCTGCGCTGATCGGCGGCGACCCGCGAGAGGTCGGCGCCGATCCGGAACACCGCCTGCCCGCCGAAGCGCGGGACATGGTCCGGGATGCGGCCGTCGCGCACCATCCGCCGCAATATGTGCAGGGCGGTCCGAAGCAGCCGCTCCAGCTCCGCGACGCAGGCCTCGAGGTCCCTGTCGAGGCGCGACAGGTCGTGCTCGATGGTCTTCAGGCGGTCGTCGATCAGGCCCGCCGTCCTCTCCGCGTTCTCCGCCGCGGCCAGCGGTTCGTTGGCGCCGAGATGCGCGGCGACCTCGCGCTCGCTCTCGAGCTCCCTGAAGGCGTCGGAGTTGGCGAACCTGCGGATATCGTCGTAGCTCTCGTAGACGGCCTTGTGCGCCTCGGCGAGGGCGCCGCGGGCGTCGACGAGCGCGGCGGCGGCGGCGCCGACAAGCGCCGCCACCTCGTCCTCGCGCGGAAGCTCCATCCGCTCCGCCGGGCCGGCGTCGGCGCCCAGAACGCCGCCGAGGGTGGCGGCCAGGTCGGCGCACGACGCGGCCGTCCGCCCATGCCCCTGTGCCTCTCTGCGCGCGCGCCGCGCGGCATCCGTCTCGCGCACGGCGATCGCTTCCTGCTCGGCGAACGCCGCCTCCGACCGGGGCGCGATGCGGACCAGCATCCCGGGATCGAGCGAACGCAGGTCGGTCAGCGGCTCGGGCCGGATCTCGTGTGCGCGCCTGTCGGTCTCCGCGCGGTGGTCGCGCCCCGCCGCGTCCGCCTCCGCGCGGGCGGCGGATGCAGCCTCGCGCGCGCCTTCGAGCGCCGCCTCCGCGCCGGCGGCGGCTTCCCGGAGGCCGTCGCGCGCCGCCTCCGCCTCGACCCCGGCGCGTTCCAGATCGCCGAACGCCTCCGCGAAGCGGTCCTCCTTTCCGGCCAGGGCGCGGTCGATCTCCTGGCGCTGGCCGCGCAGCTCGCCCACGCGCTCCTGCTCCAGAGCCGCCAGCGCCTCGCGATCGCGTTCGTAGGCGGCGCGCAAGGCGTCCAGATCGCCGTCCGCCCGACCTCCGGGCCCCGCGTAGGCGATGCCGCCCGCCTCGCGCTCCAGGGCCGAGGCCAGGCCCGCTACCTCTCTCGCCTCGTCTTCCCGGACGCGGGCCTCCCGCGTGCACGCGTCCCGTTCCACCTCCTTCTCCCGGGCGAGCCGTTCGGCCGACGCCGCGCGTTGCCGGTGAGCGAGGTGCGCCTTGCGCCAGTCTTCGACCCGCGACCCCCAATGCGCGTGATGTTCGCCGGCGCGATGCGCGCGCTCGAATAGCGCATTTGCATCCCGGTCGCATTCGACTGCCCGGCCGCGACAGTCCCGGGCATCGCGGCCCGCGGCCTCGATCCGGTCCGAGAGCGCCGCAATCCCGTCGGCGATTTCCGCGATCCGCGCTTCCTTGCTCGCGGCATTCCGGCGCATCCCGTCGAGCCGGCCGTCGCCGAAGCGTTCCCGCCACGCCCCGAGCTCCCGCGATATCGACTCCAGGCGCTCGATCCGGGTCTGCCGCGCGTCGATCGACGACGACACGTCCGCCAGATCGTTCTCGATCCGGCGCCGCAGGCCCCGGGCAGCCGCCCGGTCATAGGCGGCAGGTTCGTCCACCGGGAGCACGAAGCGGTCCGAAGCGGCCTCTCCCGGCGTGTCGCAGGCGATCGCGACGGTTACCGGCCGGCTGAGCGCATGGGCGGTCTCCAGCGCCCGGCGCGCCGCATCGAGCGCGTTCCGGTTGGGAACGGAGACGCCGGCGAAGCGGGCCGGGTCCCGCTCGGCGAAGCGGCGCACGTCCTCCGGCGAGCGCAGGATATCGGTAAGATAGGCAGCATAGGGTTGGGCATCGTCGATGCCGGACTCGCGGAGCCGTTCGGCGACGGCGCGCACGTCCGCGTCGATCGATGCGAGGCCGGTGGCCTCCAGCGACTCCCGGTCGGCCTGGAGGACCTCCTGCCGCCGCTCGTCCTCGCGCAGCCCGGCGGCGCAGCTGTTTCTTGCATCCGCAAGCAGCCTCCCGGCGGCGTCGGTATCCGGGTCGATCTCGCTCTCGCCGCTCAGCTCGAGAAGGATCGGTTCGAAGGCCAGGTCGCGGCGTCTCTCTTCGCCTTCGCGGACGGCCGTCCGCGACCGCGCCGCTTCGCCCTCCAGACCTGAGCGCTCGGCCTTGAGATCGCCCTCGCGCTCCCGGTACCCCGCGGCGTCGAGATCCGCTTTCTCGGCCCGGCCGCGAAACCCGGCGGCTTCCTGTTCCGAGGCCAGCGCGGCCTCCGAGTGGCGCCGCGCCGCCGCATCGGCGTCCTCGCCGGGCTGGAGAACCCCGTCTTCCTCCAAAGCGGCGCGGAAATCCCGCGCATGGCCGAGGTCGACATCGATCCGCGCCGCCTCCCGGTGCTCCGCCTGGGCGGTCTCCGATGCCGATACCCGCTCGCCGTCGGCCTCGCCGGCCGCCGCCGCAAGATCCCGGGCTTCGGTCGCAAGGGCGTGCTGGCGCTCCCTCGACGATGCCGCCCGCCCGCCCAGCGTGGCGGCGAGATCGGCGCCGACCCCGCGGAGCGCATCGCGGCGCGGCTGCAAATCGGCATGCTCGGCGTCGATCGCCTTCTGCAGCGACCTGCTCCGTTTCCGGTCGTCGAGCATGCCGCGCATCGACAGCGCGGCCTGGAGAAGACGGCGGCGCGCGAGCGCCCGTTCGCGCTCTTCCTCGCTGGCCTCGGCGGCCGCGCCGGCCGCCTCGTGCCTGCGCCGCGCCGTCTCGACGGCGGCGGAGGCGAGCTCGACGCGTGCCCTCCCGCGGGCTGCCTCCGCTTCGGCGGCGGCGGTCTCATGCTCTTTCGCCTGCCCGGCGAGCTCTTCCGCAAGCTGCGAGGCGCGCTCCGCGTGCTCGTCGAGCGCCGCCTTGAGGGAAGACGCATCGCGGCTCCGGCGCGCGACCTCCTCCCGGGCGGCCCGCGCCCCGGCGGCGATATCCACGAAGGGCGCGAACCGCTCTTTCAGACGGCGCATCGCGTCCCGCCGGCGCTGGAGGCGAGGCAGATCGGAGAGCCTCGCCACATTCTCGGAAAGCAGCCCCCGCACCGCACCGGCCTCCCCGTCCGGCACCGTCATCGCCAGGAACTTCCGCAGGAACTGCGCCTCGCTCCGGAAATCCAGGAAGTCCTCGATGCCGCCCTCGGTGCGGTTGAACTCCACCTGGGCCGCAAGCAGCGCGGTATCGATCTTCTCCTCGGCGAGCTTCCGCTTCCAGTCCGACTGCTTCGCGAAGTCCTGGAAGTTGCCCGGATGGTCCGAGCGCATCGCGTGCAGCCAGCGCTGCACGTCCTGGTGGCCCCTCAGGCGGCCGCGCTCCTCGAACCCTCCGAGCCCCGGCGCGGGGATGTCGTCGAGAGTGAGGCCCGGCGCGCTCCGGAACGTGAAGAAGCGGCGTTCCATCTCGCGCTGGCGGCCCTCGCCGCGGGGCACCACCACCTGGCCGGTGACCAGGCGCTCCGTCTCCAGCAGGCTCGACTGGCCGGCGGAAAGGTCCCACTCGACGAGGATGAACGCGGGCACCTCCCCGAAATAGTCGCCGAACTTCTGGTTCGGCCGGATCAGCGTCTTCAGGAAGCGGCGCTCGCTGGTGTCGAAGCAGCTCAGCACCAGCGACAGGAAGGATGTCTTGCCGCCGGTGTTCTCCAGGCTGAACACCGTGTGCACGGGCTTGCCCGTGCGCGGATCGGCAAGATGGACGCTGGTGCCGGGATAATAAGCCTCGTGCCAGCCGCAGTCCGACAGGTGGATGCGCGTGATGCAGCGCATTCACCGGTCCTCCGCGCCGAGAAAGTCCGGCAGGACGGCGGCGCACCGCTCGAACAGCTCGTGCGCCGCAAGCTCGCGCACCTGGAGCCGGTAGCGCGGCGTCGCCATGTAGGTCTCGCCGTCAGCCGTATCCAGCGTCTGCACCATCCCGTGCTCGTGAAGCTGGTTGAGCACCAGCTTGACCATGCCGGCGAGCGAGCCCAGCCCGGCGCGCTGGCTGCCGTCCGGCCTGGTCTCCGGAAGGCGGGCGAGCTCGCGCCAGGCCTCCGCCAGACCCGCCTCTTCCAGGTCGGGGTCCACCGCCTCTTCTTCCAGACGGCGGCAGTGCTCGCGCAACAGGGACGCAATCCGCGCCGGCGTCGCCGATACCTCCGCGCGATCTTCCTGCATCCCCGTCAGCACCGCCGCGGTCGGAAAGAAGGTCGCCGCGATCGCCACGTGTATCAGCGCGAGCGCACCGCGCGGCATCTCGCCGAGGTCGCGGCGAAGATCCGTCAGCGTGGCCGCGAAAGCGCTCTCCGGTCCGAGCGGCGCGAGCACGATCGCGTGCTCCAGCGCGTCGACCACCCTGAGGCCGAGCATCGGTGCAAGCTCGTGAACCAGGGTCCGGAAACCGGGATCGGCGCGCCAGAGCGCCAGCAGCTGGCGATAGTCCGTATCGCCCCGCAGCGCCGACGCCCGCGGCGACAGACCCTTGTTGAGGAGAAGCACCGCCTTCTGGGCCTCGCTCAGATGGGTCAGCCCGGCCATCGTCCGGCGTCCCTTGCCAGCACCAGGTTGTCGCCCGCGACGCGCTCGTGCGCGATCGCGCCGTCGATCGAGGCGATCACCCCCAGCGGATCGTCCTCCGGGCACCACGAACGCAGCATCAGGAACAGCACGCAGCGCAGCCGGGACTCCGCCATGCCCTGGTCTTCCGCCAGACCGATGGCGGAACGCATGTCCAGGCGCGTCCGCGCCGCGACGGTGCGCACCAGCCAGTCCTGCGCCTCGCGGATATCGTCGACGCCGAACTGCGGCGGAACCCGCTCGATCGCCTCCAGATCGGGCTCCTCTTCCAGCCCGGCGGGGTCGCGCCGGAACGCCGGCTGCGTGAGCGTCTCGAACAGCAGCGCGAGATCGAGCAGCGGCGGTGGAGAAGGGGCGGCGAAGGCGGCGGCGATGCCGTCGCCCATGCCGGCCACGCTCGCCATCGGCGCGGCCAGAAGCGGGAACAGGATGCGGTCCTCGAGGTCCGGAACGTCGCGCACGAGGCGCGCGCGGAACGCGTTCACCTGCAATCGGCGGAACTCCTCCGAGGCCGTCATCACCCGCTCGAACAGCGCCGCGTGGCGCTGCTGGCAGTCGTCGATCGTCGTCTTGAGATCGACGAGGTGATGGCGCGTATCGCCCTCGGCATGCGCCATGTTCTCGCGGATCGAATCCACGATCGCCGCCTCGTGCCTGCGCCGCTCGTCCAGATGCGTGCGCGCCTCGTCCAGCTCCGGCAGAACTTCCTCGCTCCACCTGACCCGGTCGGCGGCGCGGCGGACCTGGAACAGCCGGTCCTCGATGAACTGCCGGTAGTGGATCGAGCGCATCCGCGAGCGCCGCGCCAGCGTGCGCGCGTCCTCGAAGCGGCCGCGCTCCACCGCCTTGCGGATCATGATCGCCTCCGCCTCCTGGGCAAACTCCGGCGCGATGTCGAGCATCGCAAGCGTCAGCGTCTGCGCGCCGCGCGCGAGCTTGTACCGCGGAGATCCGTCATCGGCGGCGGAAAGCGCCAGAAGACGGAAATCCTGGAAGGAAAAGCCGCCCCGGTCCGCATCGAAATATTCCACCCGGAAGGCCCTGTGGCCCTCGCGCGCATTGGAAAGGTGGTCGAGCACCACCTGGCCCGCCTTGCGGCCCTGCGCTTCGGTCAGCGCGGGCTTCATGCGGACCGCCTCGCCGGCGACGTGCTCGACCACATCCTCCGGCGCGGCGCCCGACTCGATCGCCGAGCGCTCCATCACGAAGTCGATCGCGCTCAGCGCCAGGTATTGGACGTCGAGCCGTTCGGCGAGCGCCGGCTCGTCCTTGAAGATCACCCGCCGGTCCCGGGACAACCGCGCGATCGGCTCGGTCAGCGCCAGGTTGCGCTGCTGGCGCGTCAGCGTCTCGCGCGACGCGCTATCCGGCGAGCTCACGGGACGGTCCCGGTTCGCCGTGCCGGCGGTCGTTCGTGAAGCCGAACCCTCGGTCCTTGTTGGCGGAAGGCATCGGATTGAAGGCAGAGGAGCGATGGACGAGGACGAGCTCCCTTGTCGCCGCAGACGGCCGGGCTGGCAATCCCGGGCGTGCATGACGGCCCGGACAGGCGGAATATCGCGCCGGGCCGGTGCGCCGGCAGTAGACCGTTTCCATCGACGAACACGCGGATACAGGACTGTCCGGTCCGGTGATCCCGCGACCGGAGTTCAGCGTCCGGGCCCGGCGGCCAGAGCCTCGTCGAGGCTCGCCGCGACCAGCACCGTCTCCGCCCAGACTTCCAGCTCGGCAACGCTGGCGCCGCGGACCCGCTCGTGGGCCGCCTCCGGTACCTCCCCGAAGCGCAACCCCAGTTGGCGAAGAAGCAGACCGGCCTGGCCTTCCGCTCGGCCTTCCGCCCGACCGTCAGCCAGACCCTTCTCGATTCCCTCGGCTCTTCCCTGTTCGATCCAGGCTTCCGCCACCGTGCCCATCAGCGCCTCCCACCGATCCGGTTTCGTCCGACGCAGCGACGCCTCCAGCAGCGGCGGCGTCAGGTTCATCCGCTCGACAATATAGCGCATAAGATGGCGTTCGAACTCGCTCCCTGCAAGCGTCCCGCCGGTCATCAGGTCAATCAGATCGGCCGGAATGTCGTCGGCATGCACTACCCGGAGCGCCAGCAGACCGGCCCTTACCTCCGGCATGCGGGACAGCCGGAGCGGCTCGATCTCGCCCAGATCGTGCAGCACATAGGCGAAGTCCCTGAGCAGCGGCGCGATCTCTTCCGGCGCGTCGATCATGTCCATCACCGAACGGGCCGCGGTCCATCTGCTGGTCCCGTGGTACAGAACCAGCGGAATTATCGCCGGGAGCCTGTCCCTCGCCGTGCCGCCCGCGATCTCGCGCTGCCAGATGTTGACCAGGTACTTGAGAATCTGGAGCGGCGTGGCGGCGTCCATATGGCTCTTGTGTTCGAGCAGCACGTAGATGCGCGCCTCGTGGCCCGTCGTGAGCCTCACCCTGAACAGCGCGTCGCACTGGGTTCTGGCGGCGTCGGCGTCGACGAAGCTGCCCTCCATCGCCTCGGGCGGGGTGTCGGGGTCGAGCAGGTCGACGACCTCGCGGGGCAGGTATTCCGACAAGAGCGCGCCGGCGCGGGCCGGGCTGGAGACCAGCGCGCGGAACAGAGCGTCGTGCGGCGTGTTGGGAAGGCTCACAGGGCGGAGTCCCGACGGGGCCTCCGATGAGCATCCCGCTCACGACTCCGGATGGGTATGGCGCTCGACATGACCGCAACCTACGCCGAACCGGCCCGCCCGGTCGACCGGGACGCACGCGCTGGCGGAAGCGGGCGGCCCGACCCGGGCCGACGAAGTGCCGGGCTCGATCGGCGCCTGCGTGCGCGCTCGAATCCGGCGCGACGGAGGCGATCCATGGCCTCGCACATGATCGCCGCACGTTCGGGGTCGGAACGGCTGTGGATCGACGGGGAAACCTACCGTCGGTCGCTCGCGCTGCGCCACGGGGTGGGGGACGGCTGGGACTGCACGATCGAGGTCTCCGCGGTCTCGCACAACGCGGGCCTGTTCGACGGGTTCATTGAAAACTGGCATTCCGTGTTCGGCCTGCCGCAGGGCGGGCGCGACGAGGCGCCCCGCGACCGGCTCCGGATCGCCTGGGTACGAGAGGGTCATGCGCGGGTCGGTATCGATCGCGCGTCCGCGTGCGGAATTTCACGAAAGTAGCCACCGAGTTTCACGCAAAGTAGCCACCGAGTTTCACGCAAAGTAGCCACCGAATGAATAGGCTCTTATCGGTCGTGCGGAGCAGGACCGATAAGATCATTGAGCTGAGCCGCGCGGCACGGCGGTGATGCCGGCTATGGGGAAAGTAACCGCTCAGCAGGAGTCGATTACGCCAGGTAGACGCAGCCGAGCGATTCCAACAGAGGCGCCGCTACGACAAAATCCGGCGCGGCGATCATCGTGGCGTCCGAGCAGCGCCTGTCATGGACGGTTCGCCGATGCACGGTACAATTTGGGCGCAGAGATGACTGTGGCGCGTCGATCGGCGCGCTGAGATGAGACCCTGATTGGCAACCGCGCATCGTCATGGCGGTCCGGTCTTCATCGCCGTCATGCCCGCTCTGAGCTGCGGCTCCAGAATGCCTGTCTGCTGCAGCGCTCCCCTGCCGCACTGGGCGCACAGGGCGATGTCGACCCCGGTCAGACGCAGCAACATCTCCCGCGTCGTCTCCGGCTCCCGCGGCTCCGGAGCCGGCTGGTCGAGCAGGGCTCGGCACATGGCGAGCTTGCGAGCCCGGCAGCGATTGGCGAGCAACCCGTAATGACGCAGCCGGGTGAAGCCGCGCGGAAGCACATGCAGGAGGAAGCGCCGGATGAACTCGTCGGCGTCGAGCCGCATCACCTTGGCCTTGTTGCCATCGGCGTAGTCGCGCCACCGGAAGCGAACGTGCTCACCGTTGAAGCCGACGAGGCGGTGGTTGCCGATGGCGGTCTTGTGGGTGTAGCGCCCGAGATAGGCCAGGACCTGCCCGGCGCTGGCGAACGGGGCTTTGCTGTAGACGACCCAATCGTGTGATCGCAGCGCAGTCTTCAGACACTCGAACTGGTGGCTGTCGTTGACGCCGGCGGCCTTCAGCCGAAGTTCGCCGTCGCGGTGCGCGGCGCCGAGGAAGTCGAGATACTTGCCGCGAAAGACCTTCGAGAGCGCGGCCGTGGGGAACAGGAAGCCCTTGCGCGCGGGGCTGAGCCAGCGCTGCCCGTCAGGGCTCAGGCCGCCGTCGGTGACGATGCAGTGGACATGGATGTGCTGCCCCAGAGTCTGCCCCCATGTATGCAGCACCATGGTGATGCCGAGCTCGCCGCCGAGCCATCGGGGGTTGCGGCCGAACTCGAGGAGAGTCCGGGAGGCTGCCCGGAAGAGCAGCCGATAGATCAGCGCCGGGTTGCCCTGGGCGACGGGGTTGAGCTCGTGGGGCAGAGTGAACACGACATGCCAGTAGCCGATGTCGAGCAGATCGGCGCATTGACGCTCGACCCATCGGGTCTGCGAGAGGGTCTGGCACTTGGGGCAGTGACGGTTCCGGCACGAGGCATACTGGATCGTCACCGCCCCGCAGTGGTCGCATTGCGACTTGAACCCGCCGAGCGCGGCGGTGCGGCAGTTCACCAGCGCGTCGACGACCTTCCGCTGCTGGGCCGAGAGGCGATGGGTCTTACCGTACACATCGCCGCGCTCGCGCAGGATGTCCGCCACCTCCAGCGCCGGCCGAGTGGCCGGCGCCGCGTGGCCGGCATCGGCCACCGGTCAGCTCTGGGCGGAACGCGGGAACTCCAGCAGGTCCAGGGGAGACGGGGTCGCGCTCGTCTTGTCGTTGGCCAGATGCAGGTAGCGCATGGTCGAGCGGATGGAGCTGTGCCCGAGGCGTCGCTGAATGATGTGCAGCTCAACCCCCGCCTCGAGGAGCCCGGTGGCGTAGCAATGACGCAGCGTGTGGATCCCGCCGGGCTTGTCGATCCCGGCCTTGTCCTTGGCTCGATCGTAGATGTGCGCCGCCGCCCAACGGGTCAGCGGGCGACCGAGCTGCTCGTTCGGGAACAGCCAGGGCTCGGGACGCTTGCGGCGCCAATACTCGCGCATCTCCTCCAGCAGCCGGGGCGAGAGCGGGACGTAGCGGTCCTTGTTCCCCTTGCCCTGGTCGACGCGCACGGACATGCGCTGTGAGTCGATATCGCTGACCTTCAACCGGCCGAGTTCGCTCGCCCGCAGCCCCGCGGCATAGGCCGTCATCAGCAGGGCCCGGTGCTTGAGGTTGGTGGTGACGCTGAACAGCCGCGCCAGCTCTTCGTTGTTGAGCAGCACGGGCAGGGTTGAAGGCGTCTTGGCGCCGGGCACATAGAAGTACGGGTCGGGCAGGCCGAGCGTAATGCGGTAGAAGAAGCGGATGGCGTGGCGGGCGCTGTTGCAGCTCTGCCAGGCCAACCCCCGCTCTTCGTGAAGGAAGATGAGGTACTCCTGGACTTCCTGCGCCGAGATCCGATCGGGGCTGCGGCCGTAATGGCAGGCGAGCCCGGAAACGGAGTTGAGGTAGGACTGCTTGGTGCTCTCGGCGAGGCCGCGAACCGTCATGTCATTGGTCATACGTTGGCGAAGCAGCGTCATGGGTCGTCTCCCTCTGGGTCTGATCTGTCACGAAGACACGCCCATGCTCTTGCTCGCCGGCCTGGCGGTCGACGACCATCGATCAACGAGGAGAGACGGGAATCAGAGTCCGCGCCGTGACGCTGAGGCCGGCGGTCCGATTCAAATTGCTGGCGGTAGAGGGATCACTCCGAGCACCCGGCGGGCAAGACACCCCGCCGCGGAACGCGGCTCAGTTCAATATCACTCAAAGTAGCCACCCGGTGTCACCAAAGTAGCCACCCTTGCGGGGCGGCGGATTTTGGAGCGACTCAGGGTGCCGTCCTACCGCTCGGACTTCCGCGATTTGTCCGAGAGGGAAGCGATGGCACGGGGAAGGCTGCCGATGAGGAAAGCGAAGAAGGTACTTGCGTTTCATTTCGACGAGGGCCGCAGCGCGCGGGCGATCGCGATCCACTGCGGCCTTGCCCGGCGCTCGGTGGCGCTGGTCCTGGAGCGCTTCGCGGCGTCGGGTCTGAGCTGGCCGGAGGCCCGCGATCTCGACGACGAGGCGCTGGAGGCGTCGCTCTACCCGGCGCCGCGGGAAGCGCCGGCGGAAGACGTGGACTGGGCAAAGGTCGAGAAGGACCTGTCCCGCCGCGGCATGACGCTGAAGCTGTTGTGGGAGGAATGGCGCGAGACCCATCCCGACGGCATGAGCTATGTGACCTGGTGCCGCCGGTTCCGGCATTGGCGACCGCGCCGGGACGTGACGATGCGCCAGAACCGCCGACCTGGCGAGCGGCTGTTCGTCGACTACGCCGGCATGACGGTGCCGATCCTGATCGATCGGGTCGAATGCGAGGCTCAGCTGTTCATCGCGTCCATGGGGGTGTCGGGGCGGCTCTACGCCGAGGCGACGCTGAGCCAGAAGATCGACGACTGGTGCGCCTCGCATGTGCGCTGCTTCGAGGACATGGGCTGGGCGCCGCAGGTCGTGGTGCCCGACAACGTCAAGGCGGCCGTGAAGCAGCCGTCGCGCTACGAGCCGGTGCTCAACGAGACCTACGCCGATCTGCTCGAACACTATGGCGCAGAGGGCTTCCCGGCGCGCGTGAGAAAGCCGAGGGACAAGGCTCTGGCCGAGAATGGAGTCCTGCACGGTGAACGCTGGATCCTCGCGCCGCTGCGCAACCATGTCTTCCATGATCTGGCGTCGCTGAACGGGGCGATCGCCGCCCAGGTCAAGAAGATCAACACCCGGCCCTATGCCGACGGCACCGGCGAGAACCGCAACGAGCGCTTCGAGAGCGTCGATCTCCCGCACATGAAGCCGCTGCCGACGCGGCGGTGGCAGCGCACGCTGTGGCGCCAGAACACGGTTCATCCCGATTATCACATCGCCATCGAGAGGCACTTCTATTCGGTACCCCACGAGTATGTCGGCAAGGAGGTCGACGTGCGCCTGCGCGGCTCGGTGATCGATGTCTTCCACCGCGGCCGCCAGATCGCCAGCCATCTGCGGAGCAATGCGAAGGGCCGCGCCACCACGGTCGAGGAGCACCGGCCGGTGGCGCATCAGCGCGCCGGCGTCGAGGAGACCCGCGCCCGGCTGGAGCAGCGCGCCAGCGATCTCGGTCCCCACGTCCACGCCTTCGTCGCCGCGCTGATGGCGCGCCAGAACAATCCGGAATACGGCTTCCGGTCCTGCTACGGCGTTCTCCGCCTGGCCAGCAATCATTCACCGAAACGCTTCGACGACGCCTGCCGCTACGCGCTGGAGCTCGGCACCAGGACCTATCGCGGCCTCGACAACATCCTGCGCACCGGCGCCGATCTCGCCGACTCCGGGACGGAGCCCGAGACCATGCCCATCGATCATCCCAACATCAGAGGAGCGGAGTACTTCAAATGACCGAAACCGTCCTGTCCCACCCGGTGGCCGAGCGTCTGGCCTCGCTGCGCCTGCCCGGCATGAAGGCCGCCTTCCTCGAGCAGATCGCCCGCCGCGACCTCGGTGACATGCCGTTCGAGGACCGGCTCGCCCTGCTGATCGACCGCGAGGTCGCCGACCGCCGCTCCAGAGCCCTGCAGCGGCGCCTCAAGAGGGCGAAGCTACGCCACCAGGATGCCTGCTTCGAGGAAATCAACCTGAGCCGGCCCCGCGGCCTCGACCGATCCGTCGTGCTCGCCCTCGGCGATTGCGCATGGATCCACAACGGCGCCCCGATCCTGATCACCGGCCCGACCGGCACCGGCAAGAGCTGGATCTCCTGCGCGCTCGCCCACAAGGCCTGCCTCGAAGGGTTCCAGGCACTCTATCTACGCGTGCCCCGGTTGCTCAACGATCTGCGCATCGCCCATGGCGAGGGCACCATCGCCAAGTTCTACCGAGACCTCGCCCGCATCGACCTCCTGGTCCTCGACGACTGGGGCCTGGCGCCGATCGAACCCGCGCGCGGCCGCGATCTTCTCGAAATCCTCGACGACCGCTCCGGCCGCCGCCCGGTCATCGTCACCTCCCAGTTGCCGGTCGCCGACTGGCATCGCCAATTGGAGAATGCATCACACTAAGCCACCATACCATTCTGGATCGAGCTCGCCATTTCGGTTTTGTGCCGCGCCTGGTTGACGAGTTCCCACACCGGATCGTCCTGCTCCGGCGGTTCGTAGAGGAAGCGCGATTGGCTTGCGCCGCACCTCCGGATCATCCCCCTGGACGCCAGAGCCCGCACCCGATCATGGCTGATCGACAACTGTTCGGCGATCTCCGCGGTCGTCAGCATTCCCTTCTTTCGCAGCATCTGGCGCTGGGATTCGAAGCGTCGCCTGAAGCGCACATGCGCGACCATGCTGGTGTTGAACGGCTGGCCCCTGCTTCCGGTTCGTCCGCGTCGATTGAGGATGTCGGCGACCTGGGCATCCGTGTGATGGTGCAGCAACTCGCGGATTTCGGCGACGAGCGCGGCGGGAAGTTTGGCCGGATGCTCGGCGGCCTGCAGAGAGACATCCAGTTCACGGGTCGCGCCTCCACGCAAGCGCACCCCGGCATGGGCACGATCGCCATGTCGGGTCAGGGTGACGTCCTCGATCAGGAGGCGGATCATGCGCTTTTTCTCGCGGTTCGGCGTCGCGGGGTCGTTCCACAGCCGGGGGAAGTCCGTCGCGAGTTGCAGAACGCGTTGGCGAACCGACTCATCGAGCAATATCCGGTCCTGGCCGCGGAGGCGGTCTCGTTCGGCTTCGGCGTCTCGCAATGCCTGCAAGCTCCGGTTCCATTCGCTCTCGAGCACATCGGCGACGAGCCGGTTTCCGGGATCGACTTCCATGAAGCGGCGCTTGGCCAGCTCGGCGGCCTCGCGGCTGCGCTGTACGGACTGCTCGCGCAAGGCGGCGATTTCATCGTCGCGCGCCTGCATTTCGGCCTGAACGCTCAGCGCGACCTCCAGCGTCACGGGCGCGACAAGGCCGAGAAGAAGTTGGCCGACCGCTCGGTCGACGTGCCGGGCGGACATGGATTGGCAGCGCGGCGTACGATGCTGACCGGTTCCGCCATTGCATGCATATCGGGCATGGGACCAGCGCTTTCCGCCGTGATATTGCATGATCAGGTTGCGGCCGCAGACGCCGCACACGGCAATACCCTGGAGCAGGGCGGCCCCCTCGCGAGCCGCCCCTTGCAACGATGTCCTGGCGTTGCCCTCCAGGGTTCGAACGTTCCGATGGTACTGTTCCCATGGGATGTAGCCCGGGTGGACGTCCTGGAGGAGTACCGTCCAGTCTTCGACAGCGAGCTTTTCTATGCGCGAACCGTTCGGCGAGCCGACCTGGCGCGTTCGACCGTATGCAAAGGCGCCGGCGTAGCGCGGATTGCGAAGCATCGAACGCACGCGTGTCGCCGTCAGCGGCCGCCATTGAACCGGGCCGGGGCTGTATCCGCGGCCCTCGCGCAAGGGGAAGGTCAGGCCGCGCTCCTCGAAGTGTCGGACGACGGCCCAGGAGGAACCGGCGCGCTCGAACGTCGAGAACACCAGCCGAATCACGTTGCGCACTTCGGCGTCGGGGTCGAGCACGACGCTGCGATCGGGGCCGTAGACGAAGCCCGCGGGCAGAGGAAGCTTGAGAGCTCCGCGCTGCGCCTGGCTCAGGATGCCGCCTCGCAGGCGGGACCGAAGAACATGCAGTTCGGCGGCCGACATGGCTCCTTTGAGCCCGAGCAGGAGCCGATCGTTGTGATCTTGGGGAGAGTAGAGACCGTCTTCATCGAGGATCAGCGTATTGGTGGTCGCGCAGACCTCCAGCAGCCGATGCCAGTCGATGTTGTCGCGGGCCAGGCGCGACACCTCGAGGCCGAGCACGATACCGGCATGGCCGAGGCCGACCTCGGCCATCAGATGGCGGAACCCCTCCCGGTCGGCGGTGCCGGATTCGCCGAGATCGCAGTCGATGACCTCGATCTGATCCTCGCGCCATCCGAGTTCCAGGGCCCGATCGCGCAGAGCATACTGACGTCGCGTGCTCTCGGTGTTCTCGATCACCTGACGCAGGGTGGACTGGCGGACATAGAGATAGGCGGTTCGCTGGAGATGATCCCTGGCCACCTTGCCGGTCATGGATTTGCTCCTTGCAGATATCCGATCACCATCGCCGTCAGAACCTGAACGAGCTCATGGCGCGCCGCCGGCGCCGACCGACCGATCGGAGCGCGGCCACGATGGGCCGTATCGCTCCCGCGTGCACTCAGCAACGTCATCCATGCCGCGACGCCGCTTCGCATGAGGACCGCCGAGGCATGGCGTGAGCCGCGGGGCGCGCCGAGACGAAGCTCTTCGTACAGTTTCTGGAAGTTCGGATCCTTCATGGTCGGCGCCGCGGGCTGTTTTTTTGGGAGGCCAGGGCACGCTGGACGCTGCGGCGGTGAAGCTCCACGCCGAGATGCTCGCGCGCCATTCGGGCGAGCTCGTCCATGCCCAAAGACGGATCCCGTGCCGATGCGTCGCTCAGGAAGGCGACAACTTCGGGGGTGAGCTTGTGCGGACCGCGCGGTCCCGGCCGTTCGGGAAGCAGACCCGGGAGGCCATCCTCGTCGAACGCCCTGATCGCCTTGTAGCAGGCGGGACGCGAGAGCCCGAAGCGGGCCGCGCCATGCGTGATGGGCAGCTGCTCGGCGCGCACGGCGCGCACCATTTCGTATTTGACCTGCAGCATGTCCCGCGGATCGAAGAACTCTTCCTCGGCGAAGCGCCGGTCGCGCACGCGCTCGGGGTTCCGGTTCAGGCATCCATGACGCCGCAAGGCTCCTGTCTTTCCATCCTCGCTCATGCCGCCGGCTCCTCCATGCGTAATGATATATATATCCCATATATGATGTTGTCGAGAAGAAGCCCCGCTCCACACTACCAATATACGGGAGATAATCTGTAATCCCAAGGCCATATCATGCTCCGGAAGAACAGTCATGCGCAAAATCCTGTTTACGATAGAGACACAATCTCGTTTACACATCCGACGCTCCACCAGCCGCCTCCAGAGCCGACAGCAGATCGGTCAACGCCAGCAGGTCGACGACCCTGAACGCGCTGCGTCCGTCCGATATCGCCAGAAATGGGTCCGGCTCCGCAAAATCCGTCCAGCGCGCCGGCATATGACGCAGGTAATCCAACTCGTCGCGGAACATCACGCGCTCGTCGTCCGAGCCCCCGGAGATCACGGCGGTTACCGTGTACATCCGTCCTTTCAAGGGATGGAACGCATGCGTGACCACGAACCGTCGCCGTTCAGATCGGCGAGACCGCGCAGTCTGATCGGTATTCCTTGAAGGATCCATCCCTCGCCGACGCCATCCTCGATCGTCTCGTTCATGGCGCCACCCGCTTCGATCTGCACGGCGCCTCCATGCGCATCGACGACGCCGGAACCGAACCATGATCGCCAACAGGGGGCGCCGCGCTGCGCGCGGCGCCATCGTCGCTCCGCTCCGGGGCGTCGGAACAAGCGGACCGGCCGTGCCACGGCATGGCGCGCGCGCGACGCTCCGACTCGTGAGGGCTCACGCGTCGCGCGCACGCCATGCTCCACCGTCCTTGCGACAGCGCCTTCGGCGGTGGTATCGCTGAACAGGAAATCGCGGAAGGAGAACCGCCGACAACAGCGTGATCGCGTCGCTTCGCTCCGGGGTGGCTACTTTGCTGACACTGCCCGGCTACGTTGGGTGAAATCGGGCGGCTACGTTGGGTGACATTCACCGGCTACATTGGTGAAATCCGGCATCGTCGGCGGGCGACCTGGCGCTCGGGATTGGCCGCGCCCTGGGACCTTCCATCCTGTCCAACGACGGGCTGGCGCTGCGGGGTGTGCTGAGGCTGCCGACCGGGGACGGGGCCGCACTCGCCGGCGCCAGCGGGCTATCGGCCGCCCTCTGGGCAGAGACCTCGGGCACGTTGACCGGGCCGGACTGGCTCTACGGCACGCTCGCCGCGAGGCCGCCCCCGGCCATGTCGGGGATCGGCCGCCGCTTCGTCGGCTTCGCGCGGCTCGGTATAATCTGGCGGCCGCTCGACGATCTCGCGCTCTGGGTGCAGGCCGAAATCGCTTGGGAATTATATACGGTAGTGCCCGGAGGCGCGCGCCGCCTAGAATATGACCAGCATGAATAGCACCGCGAAAACGGCTCCGAGCACAAATGCAAGAACGAGCATGCGTGCCATATACCTGCTCATCTAGGCGTCGTCGTCTTGTTTGCCCTTCTGGGGCCGTGGCTTCCAAGTGAAATCGGCGGTCTGAACGACCGCCTCAGCGAGATCGTCCGGGGTCGTTCCTTCCGGGAACTCGATTGGCTGCTCCTTCTCCGCTTTGGACGGCTGGTAGGACGAACGGTCGTTCTTCTTGCACGAGATAGGCACATGTTCGGTATCTACGTCCCAGAGCTCGGATGCCTTGGGTTTCTGCAGCAGTTGGTCTCTTTGGCGTTGCGGCAGATTGGAGAAGAACGCCAGACCGGTTTTCTCTTGCACTTCGGCAAGCGAAGTCATGAATGGCTCATGGTCATAGGCGCCGAAGAATGGCTGGCGTGAGGTGGTTCCGCATTTCCGATAGTTGCCGTGGTTGGGATAGATGAATGCGAGCACCCTGGGCGGATCGTCGCCGTCGCCGTCGCGGGCGATGATCTTGAACACTGCGTCCGGTACGGCCAGCGGGATTCTGCCCGGTTTCCCGATGCGGCGGATGTCCTCGCCTCGGTCGAAAACGGGTCCTGCAATCACCCACACCGAGCCGTAGCGGTTCGCCGCGGCGCCTGTCCAGTACTCAAGATCGAGCCACGGACCCTGGTTCAGCATGGCGGCTTGAGGAACCGCGTTCCAAAAGAAGAACGAATTGCACTGTGCCTTCTTGCCGAGTCTGGCCGTGTGGAGCTTCATGGCGAGATGACCGCGATTCCAGGTCCTGCCGACGCCCTTGTAGGACTTGTCGATTCTGGGGTCGGTGACGTCGGGTTGTTCCTTGACGAAGCGCAACTCGGACGAATCGTCCGTGTACCACGGCTTTGGTCCTTTCCAGGTCTTGGCCTTGGCGAAGTTTCCGTGCTTGTCGACTTCGCCAACGGCGTCGATCTGGTACGCCACGAATTGAGGAATGGCGAGAATGTCGCCTTCCCCGTCGCCGTTGTCGTCGTCGGGCCCGTCGAAGTTCGAAAAGTAGGCGGCGAAGGTCTTCCCGATCTCTACAGGTGCGGTCCCAAACCTGTCATGGTCGTATCCGGACGGGGGCTCGGTCACGGCATATGGGGAGAAGTAGTGCGTCAGTCCGTCGACCTTCTTCTTGTCGGTTTCGCATTGCCCTGCATCGGCCACAGGGGCGAACAAGATCAGCAGAAGAGAAGCAACGGGGACGTGTCGCATTCGTTGCCTTTCGCGTTCGATCCATCACCTTCGGTGCGCGAGACGTCAAAGTATAACGCGCGCCTCTTTGTCACCAGAGGTACTCGATCCCGCGTTCAGCGCGGGGCGCTGGCCGCCAGAACCTCTTCGAGTTCCGCCGCGTCCAGCACCGCTTCCGCCCAGGCCTCCAGCTCGGACACCGAAGCGTCGTGAACCCGTTCGCGAACCGACTCGGGCAACGCACCGAAACGACGCTCCAGTAGGCGAAGAAGCAGACCGGCCTGACCCTTCTCGATTCCCTCGGCTCTGCCTTGTTCGAGCCAGGCTTCCGCCACCGTTCCCATCAGCGCCTCCCACCGATCCGGCTTCGTCCGCCCTCTCAGCCAGCAGCCCGAAGTCGAGCGGGTTCTCGCCATCGCGCCTGAAGCCGCCGGTTTCCGGGAACGCCGCCGGCGCCGTGTCCGGTTTTCGGGGCGACGCCCGGCCTTGTGAGTATCGTTCAGCCCTTCCGGGGGGCGCGGGTCTCGCTCTCGTAAAGCGACCATGTCAGCCCGACCCTGATCGCCCAGTTGAGGCGGTCGCGAAAAAGCGGGCTGTCGACGTTGGCGCCACCGCCATGGAACGACAGACGGCTCCCCGCGAGGACGTTCAGACGATCGGCCGCCGGCCAGGCGAACCCGACGGTCAGATCGGTGCCGAGATATCCCCCCGAGGCGTCGTAGGCAGGACGCTCGGCGGTCCGGAACGCGGGGTCTACCTGGTAGAAATAGTCCTGCAGCCGCTCTTCGGCGAATGCGGCGGCAAGGGAAGCCGAGAAACCGAGCCCCATCCCGAAAATTCCCCGACGCTCATAACTCAGTTCGGGATCGACGATCACGCCGCGATAATCGATCCGGCTGAAGTCCGTGGAGAACACCGCCCGGACCGGAATTCCGAACCCGACCCTGCCACCGCCGAGCGTGCCCAGATCGAATCTGGCCCGAGGGCCGACTTCGAAGAGATAGCCCAGATCCGGCATGCCGCGGCGCGCCAGATTGTCGTCGGAGTCGACGTCGAACGAGGCGTCGATGCCGATGTCCAACTCCAGGAGGTCCTCGTCGACGATCAGGCATCGGGCAAGGCTGTCGTCACCCAGCCGGACGATGTCGCCCCGATAGATGACGTATGGAAGACCGAGCCCGCGCGGCGATTGCTCGTCCGCGGCCGGATAGTCGGCGCCGTAGACGCCGCCGCCGGCGATGCCGACCTCCCAAAGCGGCGCCGTCCCCGCGGCCAGTGCCCCGGCCTGTTCGGCATGCGCGTGCCCTACCGTCGAGATCGGCCCCGGAAGCAGTGCCGCGCACGCCAGTGTCACGGTCAGCAAGAGCCGCACGCGCCCGCCCGAACGCGTCATCCGCGATCCGTGGAAATTCGGCATCGTTCGTCCGTTTCCATGCATGTGCCCGGCTGCCCGTGATCGCCACCGCTGGAATTCGTCGCACCGTAGCGCAGATGTCGCGGCCGCGTCCCGTTCCTCCGCGATACCGGCGTGGCGCGGTGTCCCGGACCGGCGGCGGGCGCGTGGCAGCGCAGGTGCGGAGATTCGGCAATGATCGATTCCCACTGGATCGGGCAGCGGGATGGAGCCATCTTGCGGCGTGGCCTGCGCGGGAGTCAGCCCGATCCGGCGTCGCCGCGAACCCGGGTGCGAGGGCGTCGGGATGCGCGAACCCACCAGACGGGACCTGCCGCGTTCGATCGGCTCGGCCGCCGGATCGGCGGCGGTCTATCGGACCATGTGAGAGGGCGCGCGCGGATGGGAATATTGGACCTCTTCCGTCGGTCATCCGCCGACCGGGGCCCGGAAGTCAGCGGTCGGATCCGGTGGCCAGAACCTCGTCGAGGCTCGCCGCGACCAGCACCGCCTCCGCCCAGACTTCGAGCTGCGCGGCCGATGCGCCGCCTATCCGCTCGCGGGCTGCCTCCGGTACGTCTCCGAAACGCAACTCCAGTTGGCGAAGGAGAAGACCGGACTGACCCGTCGTAATGCCTTGCGCAAGACCTTCCTCCCGGCCTTCCTCCCGGCCTTCCTCCCGGCCTTCCGCCCGGCCTTTGCTCCGTCCCTTTTCGATTCCCTCGGCTCTTCCCTGTTCCAGCCAGGCTTCCGCCACCGTGCCCATCAGCGCCTCCCACCGATCCGGTTTCGTCCGACGCAGCGATGCCTCCAGCATCGGCGGCGTCAGGTTCATCCGCTCGACAATATAGCGCATAAGATGCCGCTCGAACTCGCTCCCGGCAACCGGCCCGCCGGTGATCAGGTCGAGAAGATCGGCCGGTATCTCGTCGAAATGAACCACGCGGAGCGCCAGCAGCCCGGCCCTGACCTCGGGCGCGCGGGACAGACGGAGCGGTTCGATCTCGCCCAGATCGCGCAACAGATAGGCAAAGTCGCGCAGGAATGGCGCGAGCTCCTCGGGCGCGTCGATCATGTCGACCACCGAACGCGGCACGGTCCATTCTCCCGGGCCGTGATAGAAGACCAGCGGGACGATCGGCGGGAGCCTGTTCCTGGCGGTGCCCGCCTCGATCTCGCGCAGCCAGATATTGACCATGTATTTCAGGATCTGGAGAGGCGCGGTCGCGTCCGCGGTGCTCTTGTGCTCGAGAAGGGCGTAGATCCTGGCCTCGTGGCCGGTCCTGAGCGTGACCCGAAAGAGCGCGTCGCACTGGGTCCTCGCGGCGTCGGCGTCGACGAAGCTGCCCTCCATCGCCTCGGGCGGGGTGTCCGGGTCGAGCAGAGCGGCGACCTCGCGGGGCAGGTATTCCGCGAGCAGCGCGCCGGCGCGGGCCGGGTTGGAGACCAGCGCGCGGAACAAAGCGTCGTGCGGCGTGGTCGGAAGGTTCAAAGGACGGCCTCCCGGGCGTCTCGACAAAGCCGCCGATGAGAATCCTGCTCACCGTTCCGGATGGAAATGGCGCTCGACATGACCGCAACCTACGCCGAACCGGCCCTGCGGGTCGATGGCAGGGGTCGCTTGCACGAATTCAGCGGCAGCAAATTCGCCGGGCCGGGTAATGCGGAAGAAGACCCTCGCGGCCCTCCAGCCCGGCGACCGCCATCGCCGATCCGCGTTCCACCAATACTTCTCTTACCCGGAGGGTTCGCTTGCCGGTTTCGGCCATTCCGGCGCGACCCGGTAGATCGCTCGGCAGATGCCGTCGATCTCGTCCTCGCGTCCGGCCTTCTCGATGTCGAGCGCGATCGCCTGGGCGGTGAACATCGCCGAGCGCGGCAGATGATTCTTCCGGTGGGCAGTCCGGGCTATCCGCCTTGGCCGCCGATCCACCCCGGCGCGGCTTCCGCTCCCGATCCGGCCCGCAGCTACTTCGGATACTTGCCCGGATCCGTGCGGCCCAGCAGCGCCTGACCCACCACGTCGACCCAATCGGTCGAGGCCTTGTCCATGATCTTCGCCTCGCCCGAGCCCGGATAGTGCGCGCAGAACGGGCTCGCCGGATCGGCCGCGATCCCGTCGCCCGCCGCAACCCGCATCAGCCGGCAGTCCAGCGACTCCCACCACGCGCCCACGCTGTCGAAGCCGCCCTCTCCGTAGATCGACCCTGCCGTATCGTCGACGCGCTTCTTCGTCTCCGCATCGAGATCGGCGTACATCTTCTTCGCCTCCCGGGCCTGGGCCTCCGTCGCCTTGTCGCCGTAAAGCGCCGCCACCATCTGGTCCGGGCTCAGCGTATTCCACCAGCGCTTCGCCATATCTGCGTCCGCCAACGCCGAGGGCACGCCGGTCAGCGACAGGATCGCCACCGTCAGCAGGCCCATCAGCCCCAACCGCGCTCCGCGTTCGATCTTTTCCAGCATGATCCTCGCCTTCCTTCGTGTTCCTGCCTCGTTCGTCCGGGGCGCCCGGCCGGTCCGCGGGAAGCCCGCGCTCCCCGAAACCCTGGAACTATGCCACGCTTGCCGCGACGCTCAAATCGGTTCGCGCGTCGGGATCGAACGAAACGCCCGATCCGCGCGATCTCCACCTCGCTCCCGGCCTTCTCCATGTCGAGGGCGATCGCCGACGCGGTGAACATCGCCAATCGCAGGGGAGGAATTTCAACTTCGGCTCGGGGCCATTCGCGCCCGTCGAGGGCTTCCATTGCGAGCCGGACCGGCGACCGGTTGGGCGTGACCAGGGTGTCGGCGGCGGGTTTCCGGATCCTTGTCCACTGCTTGGAGAGGGTGTGGATGCGCCTGACGATCGTCCCGTCGTTCGTTCCGGCCATCGAATCCTCGGATTTCTTCGCGTGTCCTGTCCCGAACGGACACTCCTGCCCGACAAATCCCGGACGCAATCCTGGCCGTTTTCATCGGGAAGCCTGCCCCTTTCCGATCGTTTCCGGGTCGGGCGGGCACCGCGCGAGCGACGGTGCCGGCATGGAACAGGGCGATCCGCCCTGACATGGATCGTGACCGCTGCAGGATATCTCCGTGGTACCAATCCGGTGCCTCGCGGGCGGTTCCGGTGGCATCCCTCTGATTTCGTTGACGGAATCGCCTGGTCGCGATTGGTGACGACTTTTCCCGGCACGCCAGAGCTACGCTCGGCTACGAGCCATCGTACTCGAGCGCAGCCCATCGCACTGGATCGCAGCTCTGGCACGCCTGCATCTTCGATGCGTCGGGTGTGCATGTACCGCGGCTCCGCCGTAGAGCGGAGCCGGCTGTCGCAGAGACCGCGATGTGGATGAAAAGCCGTTGAATATCAACGGTCAAGCCGGAGCGGCGTTTGAGCGGCGGGCGCAGGATATTGCCTACAGTCCGATCCGGACGGGCGGGAGCCGGATAGCGCGGGCGCGACCGGGAGTCGCAGCGTAGCGCAGCCGGGCGCGGTGGAGCGTCGCCAAACGAAGGGGTGGTCGCGTTTTGTGACTCAGTGTTTTTCGCGTGTGACGATGGGTTTTTTGCGCATTGCGATGCAATGCGGCTGCCTACAATCCGGGTACAGCCCTACAATCCGGTTACAGGCCGCGCGCGCCCGACCGGGCGCGCGCGGTGAGGGTCTCGATCATGGGTGCGAGCGAATGTTGACTTGTCAACAGTCGCGAGCCGGCGACGGGAGCGCTGCGGCGACGTCTCGCGGGGCGTGAGAGATTGTTGACGAGTCAACGATCATGAGGACCGACGACGGTGCCTTCATCGGCCGGCACACGCGAGCTTGCGAGCGTGGCCCCGAGCGCGGCGCGCAGCGCCGGCGAGGACCGTCGCCGCCGCAACCTGGGTGAGCGGAAACGAAGCGGACCGCGCCATCGCCGGAGCGATGACGCGGCCCGCGAAGCGCCGCGACCTAGGCCGCGAGTACGGGGATGCCCATCTGCCTTGCGCGGTCGATGAGGTTCTCGACGATGCCGTTGCCGGGGAAGGCGATGACGCCTTTGGGGAGGAGGTCGAGCATCTCGTCGTTGCGGCGGAACGGCGCGGCGCGTCCGTGTCGGTTCCAGTCGGGCTTGCAGACGATCTGGTGGACGCCGTTGGTCTCGGCCCAGCGCGCGGCGATGCGGTCGACGCCGGGCCCGCCGCCGTGGACGATGACGATGTCGCTGTACTTGGCGCGGGCCTGATCGAGGCGTGCGATGACGGCGGAGGGCTCGGCGTCCTTGCCGCCGGCGATGGCGACGAGGGTTCCGCCCGGCAGATGCGCCATCGTCTTGCGGTCCTTCCTGGCGCGGGCGAAGTCGCGGGCGTCGATCGCCGCCGAGGTGAGCTTGCCGGTCTGGCTGGTGTGCGAGCCGCGCCGGGGCCGCCAGACGCTGCCGGTCTCGCTGCGGTAGGACTCGGCGGCGTGGTCGCGCATGGTCTCGAAGGCGTCGCGGCGGTCGGTGAGGCACTGCGCGCGGTGGGTGGTCATCTCCAGCTCGAGCGACTTGATCTCGGTTCCGTCCTGCGCGCGCTGGAGGTCGCGGAGTTCGGGCATGAGCTTGTCGGCCTCGCGGTCGAGGCGCCGGGTCTGGGCGTCGAGGATGTTGACGAACCCCCAGAGGAGGCTCTCGCGCTCGTCGGCGATCTGGAAGCCGTCGGGCGCGACGCCCTGGGCGAGGATGCGGAACGCCTCGCTCACCGCGTCAGTGGCGTCGTCGGCGTCCCAGACCTCTCGGGTGTCGAACTCGCCGCGCTCGGGTGCGGCGCCGAACAGCGCGGCGTTGTCGCAGATCGTTGCGGTGACGGACTGCGCTTCAGTCTCTGCGGTGTCGATGGTGTGGATCGCGTTCATGACGATTTCCTTCCGGTAAGTGCCCCCGGGGCGGTATGCTCCGGAGTGATGTTTCGTTGGGACATGTGCGCGCAGCGGAAGCACCCGGCCCTAGAAGCTCTTGGGCGGGTTGGTGCGGAAAGCTGGCGATCTTGGTGCGGAAGATCGCTTCAGCGATCTTCACGGTCGCCGGCTTTCACGGCCCGCCCTAGAGCTTCTTGGGCCGGGCCGGAGGGAGCGCAGCGACCGGAGGACCCGCAGGGTTGCTGTAGCGAGCACACATGGCACGATGGAACATCACGCAGGCAGCCAACATGTTCCCCCCACGCACGGCCCCATGGGCGGCTCCGCCCGGCACGGCGGTCGACGGGAGGGCACGGCGGTGCCTCACGTCTCCCGCCGTTCGGCCAGCACCTGGCTCGCCCAGGCGGCGGCGCGGGCGAGCACATGGCCGTGGCAGGGCTCCGGGTCGCACCAGCAGGCGAGCCAGCAGCCGTCGAGTTCGGCGAGGTCTTCGAGCGCGATCTCGCCCGCGCGGATGCGGCGCCACAGATCTTCGCGGTAGCGCGCGACCGCCTGCTCCCTGGAACAGGCGGGGCCGATCCGATGGGGGTTTCCCCATCGGGTGCGGCGGTCGATCAGCACCGTGTTGTTGACGACCGGCGCATACTCGAACTTCTCGCGCAGCGCGGGCTCGTGCTTCAGGTTGATCACGGCGTCCATCTTTTCCTCCCTCCTTCCGAACGGCTTGCCCGCGCCCGCGCTCTCCTCTTCCTCCTTCGGACCCCGTTCCGGGGGGACAGGCCGCGAAGCGGACGGACGCGGCAGGAGCTCCGGACCGGCGGCAAAGAAAAAGGCCGACGCGGGGAGCGCCGGCCCGAGTTGCGGGAGGAACGGAGGGACCGCCTAGAACGGAATTTCCTGACCCTGCCCGTCATCGCCGCTGGAAGGCATGGCAGCGCCGTTCACGGCCCCGACACCGTCTTGCGACGGCGCCCGGTCCCCGGCCGCCGCGCCGTTGGTGGGGCGCGCGTCGAGGAACTGGACCTTGTGGCCCGGCACGACCAGGATCTCGGTCGAGAAGCGGTCGGTCTCCTCGCCATCCTTCTTCCACCGCCGGGTCTGGAGCTTGCCCTCGACGTGGATCAGCCGGCCCTTCTTCGCGTGCCGCTCCAGCATGTCGATCAGCCCGTCCTGGAAGGTCACCAGGCGGTGCCACTCGGTCTTGTCCACCCGGTTCCCGCTGCGGTCGATGAACGACTCATCGGTCGCCACGCTCATGTTGGCCACGCGTCCCCCGCTCATCAGGTGGTTGACGGTGACGTCGGCGCCGAGGCGCCCGATCAGCTCGACCCGGTTCATTCCGAAAGCCATCACGGTTCTCCTCAAGTCTCGATGTTGACGATGGTTGCGACGAACGGGGGGACCGGAACCCTCTCCGGCCCCGTCCCGCTCATCCTCTTCCAGCTCTCCTCCTACTCCGCGCCGGCGCCGTCCCGGAGGACCTCGTCGATGACCCGGCGGTCGAGCCCGGCCTCGGTCAGCAGGTCGGACGGGGTCGGGGTCTCGACGTCGGTGTCATGGACAAAATCGAACATTTCGCATCTCCGCGTTCCGCGCCCGGGCATCCGGCCGGAGGCCGCCCGCCTCCGACCCTCCCGGGCCTTCGCCCGGCAAGGGCTTTTCTCCACCTCCCGGCGGTTCCGCGAACCGGGACGACGATCCGGCGGCGGCTGCCGCCAGCGCATCGCGGCGCGGGCACGGCTGCGGGACCCGACGCCGTGAGGGCGTCAGATGCCGGCGTCGTGGTTGCGGAGGCGGTCGTCCTCCAGCAGCCGCTGGCGGTCCTCGTCGATCCGCATGTAGGCGAACTGGCCGGTCCGGGTGTTCCAGTCGAAGCCTTCGGCGCGGGTATCGGGGGGACAGGCGTGGCGGCGCCCGCGGCCGTCGAAGGCGGACCGGCCGCCATGGACGATGCCGCACCGGATCGCGGCCGCGAGGCTGGCGACCGCGGTCCAGGCGACGGCGACGAGCCATACGAGGCCGATTGCCTCGCGGTCGATGTCGAGGACGAGGAGGACGGCGGTCACGGGCGGGGCGAGCGCGAGGCCGCCGAGCACGAAGGCGCGCTCGCGCGGGGTGGAGCTGGCGGGCCGGGGTTCGGATCTGCGTGCCATGGGAGCGATCTCCTTTGCGGGACGTTGGGGGAGCCGGCGGCCGCGGGCCGGGACCGCCGCACCGTGTCCCTGGCCGGCTTCGTCGCCCTCTCCCGGCCCGGCTCGACCTCAGGGCGGTGCGTACAGGCGGGCGGCGGGCCGGCTGCGCAGCGGGGTTCAGGTCCAGCCGGTGAGCGAGGCGGTCACGGGCGCGTCGCACAGCACCTCGACGCGGTTGCGGTCGAGCTTCTCGAAGGCGAGGCAGAGCGCGATGTCGGCCGGATCGTCGAACGGCCCGTGCTCGCGGCCGGTTTCCAGCTCGATCACCGTCCAGGTCGGGTCCCAGACCGGAATGCCCCTGAAGTAGGCCGAGCCGTGCCAGGACTTCTCGGCACAGGGCGGGCAGCGGGAAGCGCCCTGTGCGGGGGCTCCGCACGCCGTGCAAAGGCCGCGGGCGCGCCTCTGGGCGTACAGCTTCCGACTGCGTGCGTTTTTCCGGTCGGGCCGGCGGCTAGCCTGCTCGATCGCGTTGCAGGGTGCGCAGCGCGTCAGGCCGTCGTGGGCCGGCCCGCCGCATCGGGTGCAGAGACGGGCGGCCGTCCGCTCGGAATATCTCTGCTTCTCCGCCGCCTGCCTCTTGTCGCGGCAAGGCTGGCAGGTGGTTCCCCCGCCGGCGGGAGGGTGCTTGCCGCAGCGGATGCAGAGCCCGGCCTCGACGCGCTCCTGCTGGCGGCGTTTGCTCTTGGCGCGGCCGGCGCGCCGCTTGGCTTCAGCATTCGCGCCGCCATAGGGCAGCCCGGCCGCCTTGCCGGCGTCGTAGCGGGCGCGGTCGGCGGCGCGGCGTTTCTCCAGACATGGCTCGCAGGACTTCCGCCCCGGCGCCGCCGGGTGCTTGCCGCACCGGGTGCAGCTCCCCCCGGCGGCGCGCATCGCCGTCTCGCGGCGGGCGCGCCCGCGTTCGTATTCCCGTTCCCGCTCGGGGTCGCGTCGCGGCTTGCCAGCGGCGCGCAGCCGGGCGTCGCGGGCGCGGGACGCCCGGTTGCACTTTTCGGCGCATGGCGCGCAGGTCGAACGATTGGGTTCCGGGGGCGTGCGTCCGCATCTCGGGCAGAGCCCGGCGGCCTTGCGCGCGGCGGTCCGGCGCGCGAACCGCTCGCGATCTTTCCGCCGCTGCACGGCGGGGTCCGCATGGGCCATCGCGGCCTCCTCGATCGATGGGGAAAGGGGAACGGCGAACGCCCGGCCGGCGCACCGCCCGCGAGCGGGCGTGGGCGGGCCGGCCGGACGTCCGTGGCAGGCCGCTCAGCCGCGCTGCTTGCGGTCGCAGAAAAGGCCCAGGGCCACCGAACCCCACGCCTGTCTGCCGCCGCGGGTGCTGAGCCCGGTGCAGACGATGATCTCGGCGCGGCCGGGACGCATCGCCTCGGCCTGCCTGCGCGAGACCACCGCGTGCCTCGCCTTGCCGCGGCCGTTCGCGCCGGCCGGCCCGGGGCGGACCGGGCGAATGTCTCCGTCCGCCATCGCCCTGAACCGCTCGACGACGTATTTCTCGTCGGTCAGGCCGGTTCCGAAGAAATGCACCAGGAAGGTGTCCGCCGTGTTGCCGGGCATCGCCATCGCTGCCGTCATGGTGTCGCCTCCGTCTCGTGGTTGACGATCGGCGGCGGCGATGCCCTCCCGCGGGCACGCCACCGCCGCCCGGCTTCCGGTCGGACTCCACCTCTCGGCGGCGCGGGGCACGCTGGCTGCGAAGGAAGCGGGGACCGTGGGCAACGGCGATCTGCGGAGAGACGGTGGACCGCGGGCCGGCTATCCGTATCGAGCGGACCTTGCCGGCGGAGCCGCGCCAGACCGGCGAAGCGGCTGAGGCCCGTCGCCGCACGTCGTGCCGTCGCCGCCCGTGCCGTCGCGCCCTATGATGGGTGCGATGCCGGAGATCCACGACGCCTCGTTCAAGCTGTGGTACGACCACCCCCGGATGGTCGAGGACCTGCTGCGCGGCTTCGTGCCGGCCAACCTGGTGTCGGCGTTCGACTTCGGGACGCTGGAGCAGATGCCGGCGCAGTATGTCGACGAGGGTCTTCGCCAGAGCCGGGGCGACGCGGCGTGGCGGGTGCGGTTCCGCGACGCGGGCCCGGGCGGCTGGCTCTACCTGCTGGTGCTGCTGGAGTTCCAGTCGACGACCGACCGGTACATGGCGGCCCGGGTGCTGGCCTACACCGGGCAGATGTACCTCAAGCTGATCCGCAACGAGGAGGTCGCTGCGGACGGGAAGCTGCCACCGGTTCTCCCCGTGGTCATCTTCAACGGGCGACCGAGGTGGACGGCGGCGGACGAGGTCGGCGATATCGTCGCCACGGTTGGCGCGGGTCTTGCGCCGTTCCAGCCGCGCCAGCGCTACCTTCTGCTGGACGAGCACGCGCAGCGGGTCGAGGACCTTCCCGAGGACAACGTGGTGACGGCGCAGATCGCGCTGGAGCAGGGCTCTGTGGAGGCGCTGGCGCCGGTGTTGCGGGGTCTTGGGGCGCTGCTTGCCGGGCCACGCCATGCGAGCCTGCGGCGTGCGTTCGCGGAATGGACGCGGCAGGTGGTGGAGGGAAGCGGGCTGGCGTCGGCGCAGCCGGGCTTGCCCGGCGTGCTGAGACGACTTGAGGAAGCGGGGGAGCTGGAAGAGATGGGAACGCTGCTGGCCGAACGGATCGACGAGTTCGCGGAAAAGCGTGCAGCCGAACGCGCCGCGGAACAACACGCCAGAGGTCTGGAACAGGGACGGGAACGAGGTCTTGAGCAGGAACGGGCGCTGCTGGCGCGCCAGGCGGCGCGCAAGTTCGGGTCGGAGACGGCGGAGCGGCTGGCGGCGCTGCTCGCCGTCATCGACGATGCCGAGCGCCTGGCCGGGATCGGCGAGGCGGTGATCGACTGCGCCGACGGCGCCGCGCTGCTGGCCCGCGCAGCGGCCGACGGCGAGGCGGGCTGAGACGCCGCGCCCACGTTGCGGCACGACGGGCGGACGGCGGCGCGCGGGACAGGAACGGGCGCTCGTGGCAGGCGGCGGCGCTCGAACGGTTCGGGATCGAGAACGCCGACGCGCCCTGGCCGGAGCACAAATGCGTCCATCTGAGTAACCCGGCGGCGGAGCGCGAGATCGACGCGATCCTGCTCGGCGACCTCTGGCCCGGGGTGGAGGAGGCGCTGGAGGGAACCCGCTTCATGGCGCTGGTCGGCGCGGACGGAGACCCGGCGCGGTCGATCGAGACGGTCTGGCGGTCACTTGTGACCCGGGCGCTGAACGTGGTGATCGAGGATGCGGAGTACCCGGCGGCGCGATCCTGGCGGCCGTGGTATTGCCGCTTCGTCATCGAGGCGTCGATCGACCGCTACATGGTGCGCAGGACGACGATCCTCTCCTTCCCGGAGGAATTCGGGATGGCGAGGCTGACTCGCTTCCTGCGGGACCCGTCGATGCAGGGCTGCCCGCCGTCGCTCCGCTGGTACGAGGGTTTCGAGGGCCCCGGCGCCTGGAGCCTGGAGTTCGATACCGGCGACGGCGCGGACTGGGGCCTGCGGGGCAGGGCGGAGGCGCGGGAAGCGGTGCGCCGGACCGTGGCGGAGAATTTGGGGGTGATCGAGGCGATGGACCGGCTGTCGGAGGACTGGCGGGACCGGGCGGCGTTCGACGCGCTGCACCGGCTGGCGACGGGGGCCAATGCGGCATACTGAAACGGGCGGCGCGGCCGAAACCCGCGTCGTGGCGACGGCCGGGCGGGGCGACGGGGCGAAGGGCTATGTGCTGACGCCGGCCGACGGCGCCGCCGACGTGATCTGCCCCATGGAGGCGCTGCGCGCGGTCGGGCTCGAATTCCTGACCGAGGGCGCCACCGTCACCTGCGAGACGGCGCCGGGCGAGGACGGACTGGAAGTCGCGCGCATCCTCGCGGTGGAATTCCCCGCGGCCGGCGCCGGCGAGCCCCGGGACGGGGAGACGGCCGAAGCGCCCGCCGCGCCGGCCGGCCGCCTTGCTTCCGGGCAGGCGGTCACGGCGACGGTCAAGTGGTTCCAGGCGACGAGGGGCTACGGCTTCCTGGAGCCGGAGGACGGCTCGGGCGATATCTTCTGCCACGCGGGCGCGGTGTGGGCGGCGGGGCGCGAGACGCTGCCCCGGGGCGCGGCGGTGACCTGCGAGGTGGAACCGGGCGCGAGGAGCCGGCAGGTCTCGCGCATCCTTGCCGTGGAGGACCCGCCCGAGGGCATGCCGGCGGAAGGCCCGCGACCGCGGGAGCGCGCGCAGTCCGCGGCGGGCGGCGGCGCGCGGCTCGAGGGCGAGGTGAAGTTCTACGATGCGGCTAAGGGGTTCGGCTTCGTGGTTCCCGACGACGGCGGCGCGGACGTGTTCGTGCACGCGAGCGCGCTCGCCCGCTCGGGGCTCGACGGGCTGGATGCCGGCCAGTGGGTCGTCCTCCGCGCGGTGGACGGCCCGCGCGGCCGCCAGGCGGTCGAGGTCGAGCGCGTCGGAGACGGCATCGACTGACCGGAGGTCACGTCGGCGCCGGCCCGCGGCACCCTCCGGAAGCGGGATCCGGCCCTCCGGCGCCGGCGGGCGAATCGCGCTGTAGGGAAGTTTCCACGCGGGAGCTACGCGGGGCTACGCCCGGGTTATAATTCACTCGCTTCCGGAGTGATGACGGCGGGGTTTTCGGGCCCCCGTTTCAGAGGGCGGTTCGCGGCGAAAACGTCAACAATTACCGCGATGTAGCAAAAAACCCGCGCCCCGGGGGGTCGCAGGCTCTCCTCATTTTGAAGAGGCCTCGTCTTGAGGCCTCGTAGTGGACTGCGCGCAAAGTGTAACAAGACGTGTCGCCGGGTGTCTATACCAAACCCGCGCCGAAAGAATCGGTTTTTTTTGGCGTCGAACAGGGCGTTGCGGCGAGGCCGGGGGGCAGGATGTCCTCGCCGATGGCGGCGGCGACCCGGGCGGCGGAGGCCTTGAGGGCGGCGCCGGGTTCGGCGTCCGGACCGGGCGCGGACGGGCCGGGCGGGGGCGCGGGCGCGAGGATGTCTTCCCCGATACCGGCGGCCACCCTGGCGGCGGCTTCCCTTATTGCGTCGCGCGCCAGATGGGCATAGCGCGCGGTGGTCTGGACCCGCGCGTGGCCGAGCAGCCGGGCGATCGCGGGCAGGCTTTCGCCGAGCGCGAGCGCGCGGCTGGCGAAGGAATGGCAAATATCGTGTATTTAATCTAACCACCGCCCAGCGCCGACCAGTGCCGACTGAACTACGATTAATCACGGTATAACAACTATCTATGAGATATTCAGTCCGACCGGAAGGGGTTGCACTGCCGCCCGCCACCGCCTATAACCGGCTCGATTATGACACCGGTCGGTTCCTATGTGTTTACGATCCGGGACCGAAAAATTCCAGGATCCGGGATGCCCGCACGAAACGCGATCAGGATTTCCAAGCGCTCGGTGGACGCGCTGAGGGTCGAGCGCGGCGACGCGGTGTTCTGGGACCGCGACCTGACCGGCTTCGGCGTCAGGGTGTATGCGACGGGGCGCAAGGTCTACGTGGTGCAGATGCGGGGGCTGGCGGGCAGCATGAAACGCGCCACGCTCGGCGCGCACGGCGAGATGGCGCCCGACGAGGCGCGCAAGGACGCGGCGGGCGTGCTCGACCGCATCCGGCGCGGCGAGGAGCCGTTCCCGCCCGCACCTGAGGCGGAGCCCACCGTCGCGGACCTGGCGGCACGCTACATGAAGGCGCATGTCGAGGTGAACTGCCAACCGGGAACGGTGGAGACCTTCCGGCGCATTGTGGACCGCTACATCGTGCCCGAGCTCGGCCATCTGGCGCTGTCGGCGGTGGAGCGTTCGCATGTGTCGGACCTGCACTTCGGGATGCGGGACAAGCCGTCCCAGGCGAACCAGACGGTCGGCGTGCTCTCGAAGATGTTCCGGCTCGCCGAGGCGTGGGGGATGACGCCGCCCCGGCGCAATCCGTGCCGCTCGGTGCGGCCTTACACGAAGACCCGGCGCGAGCGGTTCCTGACGCCCGAGGAATACCGCACGCTCGGCCGGGTGCTGGACGAGGCCGAAACGCAGGGCGGGTTTCTTCCCTCGGGGGTGGCGGCGATCCGCCTGCTGCTGCTGACCGGGTGCCGCAAGAACGAGATCGTCACGCTCCGGTGGGACGACATCGACCGCACGGCGGGCGAGATCCGGCTCCGCTGTACGAAAACCGGGGCGCGGCGCATCCCGCTGACGCCGGCGGTGGAATGGGTGCTGGCCGGCATTCCGCGCATCGAGGGCAATCCCTGGGTGATCGCGGGCCAGAAGCCGGGGGACCATCTGAAGAACCTCGACCAGGTCTGGGCGCGCCTGCGCCGCCGCGCCGCGCTGAAGGACGTGCGGATTCACGACTGCCGACATTCGTATGCCTCGCGGGCGCTGGCGATCGGCGAGGGCCTGCCGACGATCGGCAAGCTGCTGGGCCACCGCAAGGTGACGACGACCGCGCGCTATGCGCATCTCGCGCGCGACACCGAGAAGGCCTCGGCGGTCAGGGTCGGGGGCAGCATCGGCGCGGACATTCTCGGCGGCGGGGAAGGCCGGGCGGCGTAGCGCCCGGAAGAGACCGGAGACGGAGAGGACATGGCGCGGCTCGGGACGAAGAAGATTTCGCGGCGGACGGTCGAGGCGCTGAGGGTGGAGAAGGACACCATCTTCTGGGACAGCGAGCTGGCGGGCTTCGGGGTTCGCGTCCATCCCACGGGGCGGAAGGTCTACATCGCGCAGACCCGCGCGGGCGGCAGGGCGGCCAGGCGGGTGACGGTGGGACGGCACGGCGTCATCACCGCGGAGGAGGCCCGGCGCCGCGCCGCGCTGATCGTTGCCCGGATCAAGGCGGGCGAGGAGGCGATCCCCGAGCCGATGGCCGCGAAACCGGCCGGGGGGCCGAGCGTGGGCGCGCTGGCCGCGCGCTGGCTCGAGAAGCATGTGGCGGTGCGCTGCAAGCCGAAGACGCAATCCATGTACCGGCTGGTCGTCGCGAAATACATCCTGCCGGAACTCGGCCGTCGCCCGGCCCGGGCGGTGGACCACAAGGAGGTGACGGAGCTTCATCACAGGCTGAGCGCCAAACCCGTCATGGCGAACCATGTGGTCGACGTCCTGTCGCGGATCTACAACGCCGCCGAGGACCGTGGAGACATCCCGGAGGCGAGCAATCCGTGCCGGCAGGTGGTCAAGAACCGCGAGCGCAGGCGGGAGCGGTTCCTGACCGACGAGGAGTTCCGGCGCCTGGGCCGGGTGCTCGACGAGGCGGAGACCCGCAAGGGGGTCTCGGTGCACGCCGTGGCGGCGATCCGTCTGCTGCTGCTGACCGGTTGCCGCAAGGGCGAGATCCTGAACCTGCGCTGGGACGAGGTGGACCTGGAGGCGAACGAGCTCCGCATACCGGACACGAAGACTGGTCCCCGGAGGATTTCGCTGTCGCCGGAGGCGGCGGCGGTGCTGTGCGGGATTTCGCGGCGGGGCGGCAATCCGTTCGTGATACCGGGGAAGATCGGAGGCAAGGCGATGCGCAACCTCAACGACCCCTGGGAGATCGTCTGCAAGCGCGCCGGACTGGAGGACATGCGGCTTCACGACTGCCGGCACAGCTACGCGTCCAGGGCGCTCGCACTCGGCGAATCCCTGCCGATGATCGGCCGGCTGCTCGGGCACACGCAGGTGGAGACCACCGCGCGCTATGCGCATCTCGCCGAGGCCTCGGTGAAGGAATCGGCGGTGCGGGTGGCGGACAGCATTGCCGGCGATCTTCTGGCGAAGTATCCGGGGACCGGGAGCGTCGCCGGTTGAATGGCGGGATCGCGAACCGCGGCAGCCACACGGCCGTCCTTGCCGGCGGGACGGAAGCTGCTCCGTGCATCGCCGCCCGGCATGTTGACTGCCGTAGTCACGTTCGGCAGGACTCCGCGGGCCGCCGGCCCGGCCTGCCGGGTCCGATGTGCCGCCCGGGTATCCGCGGCGCGCCCGGCGCCCCGCGATGGCCACCGCCCGCAAGCGGACGACATGTCAGTGCTCGGTGGATTCCAGTTTCTCGCCGAGCTGCCTGAGGTGCATTCCGAGCTCGACGGCGTCCCCGGGGGTCAGCCCGAAGGCGAGGCGCACGGGTTCGTCCGGGTCGACGCGGTACTCGAGCTCGACACCGACATACGCCGCTCCGTCCGCGGTCGTGAGCTTGCGCAGCCGCACCTTCTCGATGGGTGGAACCCGCTTCGGGACATCGCTCATCGGACGGGCCGGGCCCGGCCCGTCCGCACCGGCGGATCGTCTCTGCGGTGCGCCATCGTCATCGCATCGAACCTCCACGGCCTCGCGGGATGCCGCGACCGGGGTGGAGCCTCGTCCGGGCGCGGACCCGGCGGACTCTACGCCATGGCAGGCGCGGGCCGATAGCGCGGGGCACGGTACTCTTGTCTTGCCCCACGCTCAGCCCGGTTCATGCAGGACAGCGAGCGAGTATGCGAACCGCGCGCACCGACCGGATCGACGTCAATCGCGGGCGTTGTGTTCAGCGATGCCGGCAAGCTCGACCGGAGGGCGGTCGGGGAAGCGGGCAACCAGTGACAGGCTGCCGCCCATCGCCTCGACGGTCTTGCGCAGCGTGGACAGCAGCAGGTCGCTGCGCTGTTCCAGCCGGGAGATGGCGTCCTGGCTGATACCGAGCTCGCGCGCGACGCTCGCCTGGGTGAGCCGACGGGCCTTGCGCAGCTCGCGCAACGTCATTTCCTCGGCGATCAGCTCAGCCGCCCGCTCCTCGATCCTGCGCCGTCGCTCGGGGTCGAGGCCGGCGATCACGTCTTCCACATCCAGCGCCATGACGATTCTCCTTCTCTATCTGTCGGCGAGCCGGGCAAGGTGCCGGTCGAAGCGTTCGTCGGCCTTGCGGATCAATTCGCGGTAGAACCGCCGCTCGCTGCCGCCCGACTTGTCGCCGGCCACCAGAAGCATGGCGCGGCGGACGGGATCGAACGCGAAGGCGACCCGCCACTCCCCGCCTGCCGCGCTGAGCCGCATCTCCTTCATGTTCGCGTGCCGCGACCCATTCAGCGTGTCCACCTGCGGCCGGCCCAGTTGCGGACCGAACTGCCGCAGAAGGCGCGTCATGGTCAGGATCGTATCCTGAACCTCCAACTGTAGAGCAAAGAACTCGGGCTCGAACTCCTCGGCAATCCGGACCTGCCAACTCATGACGGCAGGATGGAACTGCCGCGATATGAAGTCAAGGACATGTCCGCGGCGGCGGCTGGTCCCTGCGGTGCGGCATCGTCATCGCATCGAACCTCCACGGCCTCGAGAGGCGTCGCGGCCGGGGTGGAGCCTCACCCGGGCGCGGACCCGGCGAACTCTACGCCATGGCGGGCGCGGGCGGACATCGCGGCTCAGGCGCTTCCCTTGCGGTTGCGGCGGTGGTACAAGGTGGAAGACCACCGTGCGATACTTGGCGTCCTTCGACCTTGGGGGGCGCCGTCGCCCCGACACAGTAGGGACAGGGCCATGATCGGATATGTGAACAGGGCTTGGGTTGCGTTCTCCGCCGCCGTTGCGGCGATGGGCAATTCGGGGTTGACAAACGGAGATGACGCCACGGCTATAATGGTCGCCGGGTCGCCGGGTCGCCGGGTCGCCGGGTCGCCGGGTCGCCGGGTCGCCGGGTCGCCGGGTCGCCGGGTCGCCGGGTCGCCGGGTCGCCGGGTCGCCGGGTCGCCGGGTCGCCGGGTCGCCGGGTCGCCCATGCTGCGTCCGCGTGACGGCCATGAGCGCGTTCGCATGGCTGCGCCGGCGGGGCCGTCCGTCCTCACCGCCTGAGTCTCTTTCCTCCGCCCGCACGGCTGCGGGCATCCGCCATGCCACCCGCCGCCTGCGGCACGGCCTGCGCCCCGTCCTTGCCTCCGCGCTGCTTGCCCTTCCCCTGCTCGCCGGCCTGCCGACCGGGGCGCAGGCCCAGGTCGCGTGCAGCACGGCCAATGCCGACGGCTCCTATGACGTTCCCTTCGACTGGGCGCTGAAGCCCTCCGGTCTCGCCGCCGACAGCAAGTTCCGCCTGCTGTTCGCCACCTCGACGATGCGCAACGCCACGGCGACCGACATCGCGACCTACAACACGTACGTGCAGACCCGCGCCAAGGCGGGCCACAGCGCGATCTCCGACAGCTGCGGCAACCTCTTCAAGGTGGTGGCCTCGACCTCCGCGGTCGATGCCCGCGTCAACACCGACACCGAATCGACCGACACGGCGGCGCTCATCTACTGGCTGAACGGCGCCAAGGTCGCCGACAGCTACACCGACTTCTACGATGGAAGCTGGGACAGCCGTGCGCACAAGAACGAATCGGGAGGGACCACCTCTTTTCTGGTCGTAGCTACAGGAAGCAACCAGGACGGCACGAAGCGGAGCTCCATTGCACTTGGTGCATCGTCGGTCACAACAGCATCTCTGAGTTCCGGCAATCCAATGACTGGCCTCGGTGCTAGTACAAGCACGAACAATTTTCGCTTCTTCGCCCTCTCCCCGATCTTCACGGTAGGCACGAAGCCGGTGGTGAGCATTTCGGCGGGCACTTCGCCGGTGACGGAGGGCACGGCGGCGAGCTTCACCCTGACCGTCACCCCGGCCCCGTCGGCGCCCCTGGCCGTCACTGTGATCGTCACCGACACCGGCGACTTCGTCGATGCGGCCGACGAGGGTGTCAAGACGGTCACGATCCCGGCCGACGCCGGCACGCACACCTACGACGTCGCCACGGACAACGACACCACGGACGAGGCCAACGGTTTTGTGACTGTGTCTCTGATCTCCGACGCGGGCTACACGAAAGGCACTTCGGGAACCGCCACGGTCGCGGTATCGGACGACGACGCCACGCTTGTGAGCCTTGTGGCGACGTCGGACGTGACCTTCACGGAGGAGACTCCTTCGGACACGGCGGCGGTGACGGTGCGCCTGGCGCGGCGGCTCTACGCGGGCGAGAGCCTGGCGGTGCCGTTCGAGGTCACGGGAAGAGGGATTGCACTCCATGAGCAAGTGAATCCGAGCTACACCCTGTCCGTTTCTGGCACCGGAGCGACTGGAACGCTCCTGACAAGTGCCACCACCTATGTACGCTTCACCGGCCACGACACCGACATCGTGCAGGAGGCCACGGTCACCCTGACGCCGACGAGCAACGACGACGGCGACACGGAGGCCGGCTCCGCCACGATAGGCATTTTGGATCTCTTTAGCGGCGACTGGACCCAGAGCTTCACCACCGTCGGCGGCGGCGGCGCGCCCGGCCCGGACACCTCGGTGAGGCTGGTCTATGCCGACAACGACGGGACGTTCGAGGACCTGATCCTGCGCGACCTCCCCGGGCCGCGGATCCACCTGGACGTTCAGGCCTCGCCGGATGTGACCGGGAGCGGGCGCGACTGGACCCTTGAGGAGGGGACCGACATCACGCTGCGGATCAGCAACCTCGCGGAGACCCTGCACACCCAGGACCTCACGGTGAACTACAACGTGAAGGGCGCCTACGCCCATGTCCCCGACGGCCACGGGGGGACCCGGCCGGTGACGCTTCCGGCGAACACGCGCTCGGTGCAGGTGACCCTTCCGACCGAGGCCACCACCGACGACGAGACCGACGTGTCGCTGTCGGTGCGGCTCCTGGCCGCGGACGTGCCGGGGACCTACACGACCAACTTCCAGCCGCTGAACTTCACGGTCACGGACGGTTCGGACGGAGGCACGGACGTCATCACCCCGTTCGTCACGGTCGAGCGGTGGTGGCCCGGGTTTGCCGATCCGCGCGACGAAGGGGAGCATCTCCCGTTCGTGATTCGTTCCAATCCGGCGGCGCAGGTGCCGTTCCCGGTCTGGCTGAAGGTCGAGGAGACCGCGGGCGATTGCGTCGCGGCCGGGCAGGAGCGGGTGCACACGGTCCGGTTCACGCCCGGGACCGAGCTGCGGGTCCTGCGCGTGCCGACGGTGGACGACGACGTGGACGAGCCGGACTGCGAGGTGCGGGTGTCGCTGGTCAAGGACACCGCCGGCACGGTGCCCACGGTGATTGATATTGCGCTGACCGGGGGCCGCGGCGGCTACATCATCAATCCGGAGGCCGTGTCCACCCCCTATATCGATGAGACCACTCCGGAAAACTCGGTCCCCGTGGGCCGGGGAAGGGGGACCGCGACCGGGACGGTCTTCGACAACGACCCCGGCTCGTTCGATCGCGGCGGGCAGATCGGGCATAGCGAGTCCGATGCGGCGGTGGACCCGGCGCTGGTGGCGGAGGTCCGTGTCCGGGCGGCGGAGACCCATCACGGCCAGGCGCATGTGGACCGCTGGCGGCGCGTTCTGGTGGCGTTCGGAGTGGAGACTTACGAGGGTCTTTCGCCGACGACGGCGGCGGAGGCGGCGGCGAACGCGAAGAAGTACAGCAGCCCGCTCTGGCCCCGGATCGCCACGGCGCTGGCGGCGCTGGAGGCGGGACCCGTGGTCCCGGTCCGGCCGGTGGTGACGATCGCGGCGGATGCGGAGCGGGTCGGCGAGGGCGGCGCCGTGACCTTCACGCTGACGGCGGCGCCGGCGCCGGTGCGGGACCTCGCGGTGCACGTGGTGGCCGACGAGGAGATGGGCGCGGGGGACGACCTTGTGGGCAGCGGGCATATCGCCACGGTGACGATCCCGGCGGGGGAGAGTTCGGCGACGTGGACGGTGACGGCGATGTCGGACGAGGTGGAGCGGGCCGACGGCACGATGACGGGCCGGGTGGTGGCGGGCGACGGCTACGCGCCGGGCGATCCGTCCGAGGTGACGCTGGCGCTGCTCGACGACGACGAGGCGGCGCTCGAGGTCACGGTCTCGGGCGGCGACGCGGTGACCGAGGGCGGCGACGCGGTGTTCACCTTCACGGCGAGCCCGGCCCCTGCATCGGACCTTGCGGTGAGCGTGACCGTGGCGGTCGAGGGCGACTACGGGATCGAGGGCGGCAAGCGGACCGTCACCATCCCGGCGGCGGGCAGCGCCACGCTGACGCTGGCGACGGCCAATGACGACGTTGACGAGGCGGACGGCTCGATCACCCTGACGGTGGAGGACGGCGACGGCTACGCGGCGGGCGACCCGGCGTCGGGGACGGTCGCGGTGCGCGACGACGACGTGCCGGCGGTGAGCGTCGCGGCCGGGGATGCGGTGACCGAGGGCGGCGATGCGGCGTTCACGCTGACCGCGAGCCCGGCCCCGGCGGCGCCGCTGACCGTGACGGTGACCGTGGCGGCCGCCGGCGACTACGGCGTGACCGCGGGCACGCGGACGATGACCGTCCCGACAACGGGCAGCGCGGTGCTGACGCTGGCGACAGCGAACGACAAGGCGGACGAGGCGGACGGCTCGGTCACCCTGACGGTGGATGCCGGCAGCGGCTACACGGTGGGCGCGCCCGGCTCGGGCACGGTCGCGGTGCATGACGACGACGAGCCGGCGGTGAGCGTCGCGGCCGGCGATGCGGTGACCGAGGGCGGCGATGCGGTGTTCACCTTCACGGCGGATCCCGCCCCGGCATCGGACCTGACCGTGACGGTAACGGTGGCGGTCGAGGGCGAGTACGGCGTGACCGCGGGCGAGCGGACCGTCACCGTCCCGGTGTCGGGCAGCGCGGTGCTGACGCTGGCGACGGCAAACGACGAGGCGGACGAGCCGGACGGTTCGGTCACCCTGACGGTGGATGCGGGCGACGGCTACACGGTCGGCGATCCGGCGTCGGGGACGGTCGCGGTGCGCGACGACGACGAGCCGCTGCCGACGGTGATCTCGGTGGCCGACGCGACGGTGACGGAGGGCGACACCGCCTCGCTGATGTGGTTCACGGTGCGCCTGTCGGAGCCTTCGGCAGAGACGGTGACGGTGCGGGCGGACACGCGCCCCTCGACCCCGGTATCGGCGAAGCCGCGGGAGGATTACTGGCCGGTGCGGTCCTCGCGGGTGAGCTTCAGGGCGGGCGAGACCGAGCAGCGGGTGCCGGTCTACATCGCCGACGACAATCACGACGAGGATGCGGAGACGTTCGAGCTGGTGCTGTCGGCCGCCGACGGCGCGCGGATCGGGGACGGGGTCGCGGTGGGGACGATCGTGAACGACGACCCGATGCCGGCGGCGTGGCTGGCGCGGTTCGGGCGCACGGTTGCGGAGCAGGCGCTGGACGGGATCGCGGGCCGCATGGCGGCGGACCGCACGCCGGGCATGCAGGGCGCGATCGCCGGGCAGGCGCTCTCGTTCGGCGCACCCGCCAACGACAATGCGGCTCCGGGCAATGTTGCGGCCGGGTCCTCGACACTCGGAGGGACCGGGTCTCTCGCGCTGGCCGATGTCGCGCAGGCGTTCGGCGGGCACTCCAGCCGATTCGGCGCGGGCGATTCCGGTCATGACGCGGCCGGCTTCGGTGCCGGCCCCGGCTCGTTGTCCGGGGCGGGCTTCTCGCAATCGCGGACCATGACGGCCCGCGACGCGCTGCTGGGCAGCAGTTTCTCGCTGACCGGCGCGGCGGACGGCTCGGGCGGCAGCATGGCGTTCTGGGGCCGGGCGGCGCAGGGCGGCTTCGACGGCCGCGAGGGGACGTTCTCGCTCGACGGCACGGTCACCACCGGCATGTTGGGCGCGGACTATGCCCGCGGCAAGTGGCTGGTGGGGCTGGCGCTTGCGCAGAGCGCGGGCGAGGGCGACTACCGCGATACCGATGCCGATCCCCGTCCCGACAGCCAGACCTGTCCCGCGATTGACGGACAGGAGATGCCGGAGTGGTGCAACGAGGCCGTGCGCGCGGGCGACGGCAGTGTGGAGGCGTCGCTGACGGCGGCGATCCCCTATGCGGCGTTGCAGGCGTCGGAGCGCCTCAAGCTCTGGGGCGCGGCGGGTTACGGCACGGGCGAAGTGACGCTCAAGACCGCGCTCGGCGGCAGCTACAAGTCCGACACCACCTGGAGCATGGCGGCGGCGGGGCTCAGGGGCGACCTGCTGGCGCCCCCCGCTGAGGGCAGCGGTCCCGCCCTGGCGGTGACCTCGGACGCGCTGTGGACGCGGAGCTCGTCGGAGAAGACCCGCGACCTCGCGGCGTCGGAGTCCGACGCGACCCGGCTCAGGCTCGGGCTGGAGGGCAGCTACCGCATGGCGCTGGAGGGCGGCGGTCATCTGACGCCGAAGCTGGAGGTCGGCGCGCGCCATGACGGCGGCGACGCGGAGACCGGCTTCGGGGTCGAGCTCGGCGGCGGCATCGCCTGGGTCGATCCGGGCCTCGGGCTGTCGCTCGACGTCTCGGGCCGCACGCTGATCGCGCACGGCAACGACGACCTGAAGGACCGGGGCTATGCGGCGTCGCTCGCTTTCGATCCGGACCCGGCGACGCGGCGGGGTCCGTCGCTGAGCCTGCGCCAGGAGTTCGGCGGGCAGGCCAATGGCGGACTGGATGCGCTGTTCCAGCCGGCGACGCTGGAGGACCGCACGGGCGGCGAGGCGACGAGCCGCTGGGCGATGGAGGCGGCCTACGGCTTCCCGGCCTTCGGCGGGCGCTGGACCGGCAGCCCGCATGTCGGATTGGGGCTGGCGGCGGCTGCGCGCGACTACAGCGTCGGCTGGCGGCTCGCGCCGGAGACCAACGCGCCCGACCTCTCCTTCGGGGTGAAGGCGAGTCGTCGGGAGACCGATACGGACGCGCCGGAGCATACGGTCGGGTTCGAGGTCCGCGCCCGCTGGTGAGCGCGGCGCGCGCGTTGACCATGGCGGGATCCGGCCGGAAGCTGCCCGAGGACGGCGGGGTGTGGGCGTGGCAGGTGCTGCGGGACCGGGAGGACTACCGCGAGGCGTGGGCGGCCCGTGCGGGTTGTGCCGCCGCGCCCGATCTCGAGCCGGCGCCCTTTCCGGTCCGCGTCCAGTCGGCGGCCGATCTCGATGCGGCGCGCTGGGGCCTGCTCGCCTGGGAGGACCCGGAGGCGGTGGACGGGCCGGGCTCCGCGTTCTGGTCGGACGCTCCGATGCTGGTCTGCGCGCTCGGCGAGGGCGAGCCGGCGCTTGTCGACCTGCTCGAGGAGGCCGGGTCCACGGTGAGCGGGCTGCGGCTCGCGGGCGGGGCGCTGATCCTGAAGATCGAGCGCGGTCCCGATGCGGTGCAGCTGCGGCTGGCCGATGCGGCGGCGTTCCCCGGGGGCGGCGGCATCGAGCTGCGGCACGGCATTGCAGGTCTGCCGGCGACGGCGGCGCGGGAGCTGGAGCTGTGGGCGCTTGCCGGCGAGGCGGCTCCCCCTCCCGGGGGCGATATCGGGGGGCGGGGCACGTGAGCTCCTGATTGCGCTGAACGGACGGCGGGCGAAGAGGGACGCCCGCGCCATCGCCGTCGAGCTTTACGGCGCGAAGCTGGCGGCGGAGTGGGAGACCGACGGCTGGCTGCGTTCGCGCACGCGGCGTCAGCTGCGCAAGGCGAAGCGGTTCGTGGAAGAGCGGCGGGGCTGGGACTACCGCGCGATGGCGGCGCGGCCGGGCTGAGCCGCCGGGCGCCCGGACCGGGCGAAGCCGCCGATGTTCGCCGCTGCCGGGTGCGGGCCCCGGTGTGTGCGGCCGCGCCCCGGAGCCCGCTCTCCCATGCCGTGTCCGTCATCCGTCACCGTCATGGACGGGGCGCCGGATGCGCCTGCAGGTCGCCGGGGAGCGGCCCCGGCGCCTGACGGAGGCTGGCATCGTGTGCCGCAATATTCGCCCGGGTTGACGATCCCCGCGATTGCGGCGGGCTGTGCCATCCGGCTGAACCGCGATCCGGTATTGCCGATGTTCCGTAATCCGGCTGACGGCTGACGGCTGACGGCTGACGGCCGTCCGCCGCACCCGCCGCCCGCGGGGCGGTGAGGCGCAATCGCAACCTTCCCGCCGCGGGTGCCGCCGGTCCCGCAAACGCCCTCCCGCCCGGTCTGCCGGATCGCACCGTTCCGGCGCGGTCCGGCGCCCGATTCGCGATTTCGCCGCCGTGCTCCGGCCCGCGCCCCGGCCCGCGCGCGTTGCCGTTCGCGGCGATGTCGGCGCCTGGCGGCCCGTGGCGGTTCCTGGCGGCTCCTGCGGGGGGTCGTTTTCGACTCGCAAAACGACCCTCCCCCCGCGCCCGGTTCTTCGCTTCGATCGCCCGGCGGATGCGCCCGGAACGGCCCGGGCGGTCCTCGGACCGAGGCAAGGGAGAAGGGGGAACGGGATGGCGAAGAAGACCAGGTATCTGAAGACCCGCAAGGCGGCGAAGCATCTCGGGATGTCGGTGCGCACGCTGGAGCGCTACCGGCTGTCGGGGGGCGGGCCGGTGTTCCACCGCTTCCGGAGCGGGGTGCGCTACCTGCGCGCGGACCTCGATTCGTGGGCGGCGACGCGGCGGCGCAATTCGACCTCGGACGACGGTCCGGGGGAGCGCCCCGGTCCGGGGAAGGATCCCGCACCGCCGGGGTCCGGGCGATGAGGGGCGCAGGCGATGCCGGCGCCGCGCGCCTTGCCGCCGTCATGGCGCTCGCCGCGGCGGCGGTGCTGGCGGGACCGGATATCGCGCTGGCGAGCACCGACACGACCTTCGGCGATCCGCTGGATACGGTCGAGGGGATCGTCGGCGGCACCGGCGGGCAGCTCGCGGCGGCGCTCGCCGTCGGCGCGGCCCTGGTCGGCTCGGTGCTGCGCTTCAACGCGATGCAGCTGATGGGCGCGGTCGGGGTCGGCATAGCGGCCGGCGCCGGCACCGGCATCGTGACCGGCCTGGTCGGCACGGCGATCGTCTGATGAACGACACCGCGCGCCACACCATCCCGCGCCGTCTCGACGACCCGGAGCGCTGGCTGTTCTGGACCGTCGACGAGGCGGCGGCGCTGATGGGCCCGGCGCTCCTCGGGCTTGCCGCCAACCAGTTCGTGCCGGGGCTGGTGGCCGGCGTCGGCGGCTGGCTGCTGCTCAGGCGCGTGAAGCGCGGCGGCGGGGCCAACATCGCGCGCTACGCGCTCTACTGGTTCCTGCCGGACTTCGTGCTGCGTCTTGAACGCACGCCGCCGAGCCATCTGCGGCGCTTCGCCGGCTGAGGCGCGGAGCGGGGACGGGGCCATGAACCGCGCTTTCATGGAGACCGGCATCCGGCGCGCCCGCGATATCCGGGTGGCGCTGGCCGGGCTGCTGGCGCTGTCGATGACCGCGAACCTGGCGCTGACCGTGGGCTTCGCCGGGCGCGAGACGGCGACCGTGCTGGTGCCGGCGGCGGCGGGGCCTTCCTGGGCGGTGGGCGGCGGCGGCGCCGGCGAGGGCCGCGCCGGCGCGCGCTATCTGGAGGACATGGCGCGCACGGTGGCGGTGACGCTGCTGACGCTGACGCCGGAGAACGCGGCCCATGTCCGCCTTGCGGCGGCGCGCCTGGCGCACCCGTCCGCGCGCGGCGCCATCGGCGCCTGGGTCGAGGCCGAGGCCGCGCGCATGGCCGGGCGCGACCTCGCGAGCGCGTTCTACCCCGACCGCATCGAGGCCGACCCGGCGCGGCTCGGCGTCGAGGTCGCGGGCGAGCTGGTGACCTGGATCGGGCGCGAGGAGGCCTCGCGCGAGGACCGGCGCTACCGGCTCGCGTTCCGCATCGACGCCGGGCGCATCGGCCTTGTGCGCTTCGAACAGATGGAGACCGGAAAATGACATTCATCGACCGATTGCGGCCGCTTGCGGTCCTGATTGCGATATCCCTTCTTTGCATGGGCGGGCTCGCGGCGTCCGCCCCGGCGGCGGCGATGCAGATCCTGGAGGCGGCCGACCACGCCGAGCTCGCCGCCGAAATCTCCGCGAGGGAGGTCAGCCGGATCGCGCTTGCACGCGACCGGATCGCGCGGGTGGTGCGCTCGCCGGACGGCTTCGCGGCCGAGCACGACGCCGCCTCGGGCGACCTCTATCTCAGGCCCGCGGACGCGGCGAACCCGGCCGCGGCCCACGCCCCGGTCACGCTGTTCATCGGCACCGAGCGGGGCTTCACCTACCGGCTGACGCTGACGCCGGCCGAGCGGGGATCGACGCAGATCCTGATCCGCAACCCCGGGGCCATGCCGGGCGCGGCGGAGGGCGTCGATGGCGCCGGCCCGGCATTGGCGGGCGATCCGCGGATCGCGGCGCTGGTCCGCCTGGTCCGCGCGGTGGCGCGGCGCGAGCCGCTGCCGGGGTATGCCATCCATGCCGGGGCGATCCATGCCGGGACCATGCCGGGCGGGCTCAGGCTCATCGAGACCTGGCGGGGTCCGCGTTACCGGGCGCTGGTGCTGGAAGCGGGGCGCCTCCGCTCCGCCGGCACGCCGGATGCGGCGGGCCTCGCCGGGACCGTCGGAGCGCTTCCGGGCGCCGGGCGCGTCGCGGCGCTGTGGCTGGCGGCGCCGGGCACCGGCCCCTCCGGCGGGCGGCTCGCGGTGGCGGTGACGGAAGGCGCCGCGACCGGAGAGCCGCGATGAACGCGCAACGGGATCCCCGCGACGGCGCCGATCCCGGGACGGTGCGCCGGCGCCAGCTGCTGCTGTTCTCGGGCGTAGCGGCGCTCGTGCTGGTCGCGGTGGCGGCGTGGCTCGGCATGGGCGGCGGCAAGGCCCCGGCGCCGCGCAGCGGCATCGAGGCCGGGATCGCCGGACCGGACGCGGCCGAGAAGGTCTGGACGCGGCGCTCCGAGGCCCGGCTCGGCGGGATCGAGACCAAGCTGCGCGAGATGGGGCAGGAAGCGCGCCGGCTCGCCGCCGACAACGACCGGCTGCGCGCGAAGCTGGAGACCGGCGCCGCCGATGCGCGCACCGTCATCGACCGCCAGGCGGCGATGATCGGCGAGCTGGAACGCCGCCTTCAGCCGCCCGGGCAGACGGGCAATGGCCCGGGCAATGCGCCGGGTGGAGACGGGTATTTCCGGGTGCCGGCGACGGCGCCCTCGACCGGCGGCAACGGACAGACGCAGCCCGTCGCGCCCGCGCCGATGATCGAGACCTTCGAGCTGACGGACAGTCCGCGGTCGTCCGCAGCCGATCCCCGCAGCGGCCCGGAACTCGTGGCCGATGCGGTGGCGAAGCCGGTCTCGGTATGGCTGCCGGCGGGCGCCCATGCGCAAGCCGTGGTGCTGGCCGGCGTGGACGCCTCGGCGGGCGTGTCGTCCCAGGGCGATCCGCGTCCGGTGCTGCTGCGCATCGCCGGCCCGGCCTGGACGGCGGCCGAGGACGGTGTCGCGCTCGCCGTCGACATCGACGGCTGCACCGTGACGGGCGCGGCCCATGGCGACCTTTCGTCCGAGAAGGTCTACGTCCGTTTCCGCACCATGACCTGTGCCGGGCCGCGCCCGGGCACGGTGGTCGAGACCCCGGTGGCGGGGTTCGTCGCGGGCTCGGGCAAGACCGGGGTGCGCGGCCCGGTGGTGAGCCGCGAGGGGGCGCTGGTCGAGAAGGCCTTCCTCGCCGGCACGATCTCCGGCGTCGGCCAGGGCGTGGCCCAGGCGTTCCAGCCGCAGGCGGTGGCGGCCGGCGGGGGCGCCGCGGTCGCCAACACGGCGCTCTCCGACATCGGCCGCGCCGGTCTCGGCGCCGGGGCGTCGTCGGCCGGGCAGAAGGTCGCCGACTACATGATCCGCCGCGCCGAGCAGTACCAGCCGGTGATCCAGCTCCAGGCCGGGACGAAGGTGACGCTGGTGTTCCTCGAAGGCGCGCGCATCGACGGGCGCGCGGCGCAACCGCGACAGACGCAAACCTCCCGGGGAGGGAAATGACATGACGCACGAAACGAACCACGCGCGGCATCGGCCGGCAAGGCCGGCTGCCGCGACCCTCGCGGCCCTGGTGCTGGCGGGCTGCTCGTCGGGGCATGTCGGCGAGGACTGGCAGTGCCCGCTGGCCGAGGGCGGCGCCTGCGCCAGCGTCGCCGCGGCCGATCCGGCGGTGCCGGATCCGGACAGGGTCGGAAACGCGGTCCTCGCGGAGCCGCTCTACCGGGTGCGGGATGGCGCCGGGGGAGCCGGCGCGCCGTCCGGAAAGCCGCTCTGCGCGGCGGAATGCGGCGCGGGGCTCGATCCCTTCGGCTGGCTCACGCGGCTGTTCGGAGCGGAGGATGGCGGCGGCGCGCGCCCCGGCCAAGAGCCTGGCACGGTCGCGCGGACGGGTGCCGGGGACTCCCCGAACCCGGGCGTCTCCGGACCGGGCGACGTGCAGCCCGGACCGGGCGCATCGGCATCGTCCCCGGCTCCCGGCCCCTCGAAGCCGGGGACCGAGGAAACGTCGGCTGGGTCGCAACGGGTCGAAACCGCGTCGACCGGTCACGATGCGGGCGGCGACGATCTCCGCAGCGGCGAAGTCGTCGCGCGCGTCTGGATCGCGCCCTTCGTCGATGCCGACGGCGTCTATCGCGAGGCGTCCCATGTCCGGGTGGTGCTGGAGCCGGCCGGCTGGAGGTTGAAGTGAGCCCGCCCGCCGCCGGGCCCGGACGCCTGCTGGAGCTGTTCGAGGGGCCGGAGGCGCCGGGTCCCTGGTCACCGCCCCCGATGCCGGCCGCGCTGCACGCGCTGCTGCCCTGGCGCGCGTTCGACGAGGCGAGCGAGCTCCATGTCAACGCCGCCAGCACCGGCTTCGTGCTGGAGCTGCCGCCCTTCGCCGGCATCGACGCCGAGACCCTGGGCGCGCTCTCGGGCACGCTCGCCGACGCCGCGCCCGAGCGCTGCACCATACAGGTCGTCCACTGGGCGAGCCCGCGCTTCGGCGCGGCAAGCCGGGCCTGGGCGGAGCCGCGCGGCGACGCCGGGGGCGCGCTCGCCAGGATGGGTTCGCGCCGCCGCGACCTGCTCGCCCCGGGCGGCTGGCGCAGGCTGCATGAAGGAGGGCCGCCCTTCACCCTCTCGGACTACCGGGTGTTCGTCACCGCCTGTCTGGCGGGCGGTCCCGGCCCGGCCGCGGAGACCGCGCTCGGCGCCTTCCGCCGCGCGCTCGAAGGTACGCTGGCCTCCGCAGGCGCGCAGACCCGGCGTCTGGAGCCGGACGGGCTGCTGTCGCTCGCGGCCGAGCTGATCGTGCCCGATGTGCATGGCGAGCGCGACGGCGGGACCGAGCGCCCGGCGCGGCGCTGGTCGCCGCGCGACCCGCTGCACGAGCAATGCATCGCCCCGGGGCGCGCGCTCACCGTGACGCCGACCGGCCTCACCTTCCATCATCCGGACGGAGAAGACATTGCCGTGCGGGTGCTGTCGGCCGTCGCCTTCCCCGAGGTCTGGCCGGGTTGGCGCGGCAACGCGCTGATCGGCGATTTCCACCGCGACTTCCTCCAGCCCGGCTGCCCCGTGCTGACCTGCCTGACCGTCATGACCGGCGACGAGGCGGCGGGCGAGAAGGCGTTCCTGAAGTCCGCCCGCGCCACCCAGCAGGCCGGCACCGGCATCGCGAGATACCTGCCCGGCCTGCCCGAGAAGGCGCGCGACTGGCAGGCCGTCGCCGAGCGGCTCAAGGACGGCGAGCGGCTGGTCCGCGCCTGCTACATGGCGGCGGTCTACGCCCCGCTCGATGCGCTCGACGAGGCCGAGCAGGCGGTGCGCGCGATCTATCACGGCCAGGGCTGGCGGGTGAACGCCGAGCGCTACATGCAGCTGCCGTCATGGCTCGCCTGCCTGCCCATGGCCTCGGCCGGCGGGCTCGACGTCGATCTCGAACGCATGGGTCGCATGAAGACGCTGCTCACTTCCTCGGCGGTCAATCTCGCGCCCATTCACGGCGAATGGCGCGGCCAGCCGATGAACCCCGACAATCCTCCCGCCCTCTTTCTCATAGGACGAAGGGGCCAGCCGGCCTGCTGGTCGCCCTTCGCCAACGAGGCCGGCAACTACAACGTGGCCGTCACGGGGAAGTCGGGCTCGGGCAAGTCGGTGCTGATGCAGGAGCTGGTGACCGGGCTGATCGGCGCCGGCGGCGAGGCCGTCGTCATCGACGACGGGCGCTCGTTCCAGCACACGGCCGAGGCGCTCGGCGGCGCGTTCATCGCCTTCGGCAAGGACCCGGCCTGCCTCAACCCCTTCGCCATGATCGACGCGGAGACCGCCAGTCATGACGGCGACTACCGCGAGGAATGCTTCGCCATGCTCGCGGGCGTCATCGGGCGCATGGCAAGGCGCCGGGGCTCGATCGACGATATCGAGGCGGCGCTGATCGCCGAAGCCATCGCGGCGGCCTGGGACGAGGCCGGCAACGAAGCGGATCTCGGCACGGTGCGCAGGAACCTCGAAGCCCGCTCCGACCGCCGCGCGGCCGATATGGCGACGTCCCTTGGCCCCTGGTGCCCCGGCGGCGCCATGGGGCGGCTGTTCGCGGGCTCGAACGTGCCGGACCTGGAGAACGCCATGACGGTGTTCGAGCTCGCGGAACTCAAGGGCCGGGGCGACGTGCAGGCGGTGGTGCTGATGCTGGTGGTCTTCCTCGCGACCCAGCGCATGTATCACGGCCCCCGCACGCGGGCGAAGGCGATCGTCATCGACGAGGCCTGGGACCTCTTGTCGGGTGAGGACAGCAAAGCCTTCCTCGAAGGTGCGGCGCGCCGCGCCCGCAAATACCGCGGTGCTCTCGTCACGGGCACCCAGAGCGTGAACGACTACTACGCCAACCCGGCTGCAAGGGCAGCCTGGGAGAACTCGGACTGGGTGATCTTCCTCGCCCAGAAGGACGAGTCCGTCGAGCTGCTGAAATCCGAGAAGCGCATCCACTGCGATCCCGGCATGGAGCGCGCGCTGAAGTCTCTCACCACCGCCGACGGGCGCTATGCCGAACTGGTGCTGCACGGCCCCGACGGCTGGCGGGTCGCGCGGCTCGTGCTGGATGCCTGGTCGGTCGCGCTGTTCTCCTCGCGCGGCCCCGCCTTCGCCGCGGTCGAGACGCTGAAGGCCGAGGGGCTCTCCACCGTCCAGGCCATCGACCGGCTCGCGGGCGACGGACACTCCGAAACCGCCGAACCGAAGGGAGGAAACGAATGACGGCAAGAACCGCAAATGCCGATGCTGAACGCCCGCTCAACTGGCCGGGCGACCCGGAGAATGTCACCGCCGTCGATATCGACTTCAGCGCGCTGGCGCATGTTCTCGCCAATACCTGCCGCCGGGGCGGCTGCTGCCGGCAGTACCACTCGATCGCCGCCCATGCGGTGATCGTCTCGGAGGAGATCGAGGCGCTCGACGGTCTCGCGGACGAAGACCGGCGGGTACTGGCGCTGTATGCGCTGCTTGCGGACGCGCCGTCGGCCTGGCTCCGGGGCCGCCTGCCCGATTCGCAGCGGGCAGCAGAGCGTGCCGGAAGGCTGGCCACGGGGATCGAGGCCGCAGTGCGCGAGGCCGCCGGGCTCGGTGCGGTGCTGGACGAGGAACATGGCGAGCTTCTGCGATTCGTGACCCGCATGGCGGCCGCCGCCGAGCGCCGCGACGTTATGGACGGGAATGCCGCCGCGGGCGCCGGCGTGGCCTTCCCGCCGCTGAAGCGGCGCATCCGCGGCATGGCCCCCGACAGGGCGGCGGAGGCCTGGCTCGCCCGCTTCCGGGCGCTGGCGGGAGACAGGGCTTCGGCTCCGCGCGTTGGCGGCGCTCCGGCGGAGGACAGTGCGGATGCGCCGGCGTCCTGAAGCTGACGGGCGGTCCGATCCGGCCTGGCCGGCGATGGTCTCCGCGGTGCTGCTCTCGGGCGCGGTGGCGGCGGCGGTCGCGGCGGCAACGCTGCGCTATGGGGTCGAATCGCCGCCGGGCATCGCCGGCGTCCGGCTTGCGCAGATGACTGCGGCCTGGACGACGCGGGCGGCAGCCGAAGGCCGGTCGGCGGCGGAGGTGCGCGCCTGGGGCGCGGCGCTGGAGACCGCGCTGGACCGGGTGGCGCACGATCACGGCGTGGTGCTGCTGCCGGCCCGGGCGGTCGCCGCCGGGGCGCCGGACCTGACGCCGCAGGTCGAGGCGGCGCTCGCCGAAATCCTTGCGCGGAAGCCGGGCGGGGAAGCCGGCGCCCCGCGGGGAGCGGTCCGGTGAGCGCGCCGCGCCCGATATTCGCCCGGCGGGACGGCCATGCGCGCCGCCGCCATGTCGGCCTGGCGGTCATGATCGCCCTGGCGGCGCTCTGGATCGGCCTCGCCTCGCGCGTGCATGTCAACGCCAGCTGGTCGGACGAAGCCTGGGGCTATGCCGCCCTGCCGCTGTTCGGCGAAGACCCGGAGATCGGCGACCGGGTGCTGTTCGATCCTCCCGAAGCGCTGGAATCCCGGGTGCCGTATCTGAAGACCGTGCGCGGCGTGCCGGGCATGGCGGTCGCGGTCGCGGAAGACGGGACGGTCAGTCTCGACGGCGTCGCGGTCGGCCGCGCAAAGACCAATGCCCTCGACGGGCGCCCGCTCGCGGCGGTCGCGCCGGGGATCGTTCCGCCCGGATATTACTTCCTTCACGCCGACCATCCCGACAGTCACGACAGCCGCTACGCCGGGATCGGCCTCGTGCCGCGCGCCCGCATCCTCGGCCGCGCCATGGCGCTCCCCGACCTGCCCTGGCTCGGACTGAGGGGACCGCTGGTCGGGCCGGAGGATGTCCGGCCGGACGCGAAACCGGAGGCGCGGCGATGAGACGGTCGGCAACCCTGTTGCTTGCTGCCCTGCTCGCGGCGCCGGCACCAGGCGCATCGGCGAAGGACCTGGGCGTGCGCGGCGCGACCTGGCCGGTGGCGGAGCCCGACCTGCTGCTCGAGATCGAGGCGCGGCTCTTGGCAATGCAGCGCTCGGGCGAGCTGGCGCGGCTGGAGGAGGAAGCCCGCACCCGCGCCCGCCGGAAGCTGGAGATGCCGGACCCGGTTCCCGGTATCGCGCCGGCGCGGGAGCAACGCAGCCGCCTGTTCGATTCCTCGATCGCGGTCGCGCAGGACATCCGCACCGCCGACGGCACGCTCATCGCCGCCGCCGGGACCAGGGTGAACCCGCTGGAGCGCCTGCCGCTCACGCGCGACCTGATCTTCGTCGACGGCAGGCGCGAGGCGGAGATCGCCTGGGCGCTCGGCCATGACCGGCCCGCGAAGATCGTGCTGCTCGCCGGGCGCCCGCTCGACCTGATGCGCCGCCATCGTCGGCGCTTCTTCTTCGATACCGGCGGCAGGCTCGCCGCGCGATTCGGTATCGCCGCGACGCCCACGCTGGTCGAACAGGATGGCGTTCGACTGCGCCTTACCGAAATCCCGGTTGTGGGTCGGGCGGGGCCGCAGTCCGGCCAATGCGATGGCGATACGCAACCCACCGAATCATTGAAACCGACAGCGAGGGGAGAAAAGCCATGCTGACCGTCAACCGCGCGACCCTGGTGGGCCATGCCGGGCGCGACCCCGAGATCCGCTCCCTGCCGAACGGCGGCAGGGCGGCGACCTTCCCGCTCGCCACTGCCGAAAAGTGGGCCGACCGCGAGGGTCGGCCCCAGGAGGCGACCGACTGGCATCGCATCGTGGTCTACGGCGCCGCCGTCGAGATCGTCGGGACCATGCTGCGCCAGGGCGATCCGGTCATGGTCGAGGGCCGCATCGCCACCCGGCGATACCGCGACCGGGACGACAACGAACGCAGCGTCACCGAAATCGTCGTCGCCGGGCCGCAGGGCATGATCAACGTCCTGTCGCCGCGGAAGGCGGAGGACGAAAGCGCCACGGCAACCGGGTCCACGGAATGACCCGGCGCTTCCTCGCCGTCTGCGCCCTCGCGCTGGCATCCGTCCTGTGGTCCGGACCTGCGGCAGCGCAGAGCTGCACCGGCCGGTTCGTGAACCCGATCTCGGACGTCTGCTGGGAATGCCTGTTCCCGATCTCGATCGGCCCGCTCACCATCGGCAGCACCGGCGGCGTCACGGATACGCCGAACCCGTCCTCGCCGATCTGCTTCTGCGGCTGCCCCATCCCCCGCATCGGCCTGTCGCTCGGGGTCTGGGAGCCGGCACGGCTGGTCGATGTCACCAGAACCCCCTGGTGCTTCCCCAATCTGGGCGGCCTCACCATCGATCCCGGCCTGCCCGCCGCGCGGGGCCGCACCGGGTCGTCGGGCGGCGACGGGGCGAAGGGCTCGGTCTGGCATGCGCACTATTACATGTATCCGCTCTTGTCCTGGATCGGCGTGCTGCTCGATCTCGGCTGCCTGGAAGGCGGAAGCCTCGACATCGCCTGGGTCTCGGAACTCGACCCGGCCTGGCTCGACGACGAGCTGTCGTTCCTGCTCAACCCGGAGGCGGCGCTGTTCGCCAACCTGCCGGCGCAGGCGGCCTGCGCCGCCGACTGCGCGGCGGCCTCGGTCGGCCTGCCGCAGGACGGTCTGTTCTGGTGCGCGGGCTGCCAGGGCGGGATGTATCCGCTGACCGGCAACGTGGCGGCCCATGTGGGCGGCGTGCAGGCCTCGCTGCTGGCGGCCCAGCGCCTGGTCTACCGCCTGCACCGCGCCGGCCTCGCCTGGGGCACCTCGGGCTCGGCCGCGCTCTGCGGTCGCTACCCGATGCCGGTGATGAAGAAGTCGCAGTACCGCTGGCAGATGACCGAGCCGGTGCCGGCGACCACGCCCGCGACCGGCTGCAACCCGACCGGACGCTCCTCGGTGCTCTGGGAATCGCTCCGCGAGCTGCCGGTCTCCGGCGAGAGCTTCGGCTACCTGCTGTGGAGAAAACGATCGTGCTGTCTTTTGTGAACCCGATGAAACGCAATGACAGACACGACCCTGAAAAGACCATGACGACGCTCTCTTCACCCTTCCGGACCGCCCTCCTGCTCACGGCCATGCTGGCGCTCGGCGCCTGCGCCTGTCCGGCGCGGGCCGGCGAAATGCCCGCCGCAGGCCCCGAAGCCGAGGCATCGCGCCTCGTTGAGGAGGTCATGCGCAAGGCGGGAGACGACTCGCTCGGGGCCTGGACGCGTTCCATCATCGACCGCGCACTGAAACGCGCCGGGGAGTCCGCGCGGCGGACGGTTCCCGGACAGGCCGTACCCCTTCCGGCCGAACGCCATGCGCGTGCATTGACTACCCGGCGGCCGTCCACGGCGGAAGTGCTCATCTTCACCAGCCTTTCGGTCCCGGCGGCGAGCTGGCGGCAATGGGCGAATGACGCGGCCCGGACGGCTGTGCCGCTGGTGCTGCGCGGTGTCGGTGCGGGCGGTCTGCGGCAGACGGCCGGGGTGATCGGCGCCCGGCTCGGTGGCCACGATCCGGGCATCGCGATCGATCCGCGCCTGTTCCGCCTGTTCGGCGTCGAACGGGTGCCCGCCGTTGTCGTCGTGCCCGGCGGCGTGCCGCCCTGCGAGAGCCGCGGCTGCTCAGAGGACCCTGCCCCGCCGCACGATCTGATCGCCGGCAATATCGGTCTCGTCGCCGCGCTGGAGGCGGTCGCCGCGGAAGGCGATGCCGGTCGCGCGGCCGCGAAAAGGCATCTCGAACGGCTGAGAAAGGGAAACGGGCCATGACCCGGAGGCCGATATTCCGGAGAGCGCGCGCTCCCCTGGCGATGCGCGCGGTGGGCTGGGCGCTCATGGCGGCGGTCCTGGGCTTGCTGCTCTGGATCGTCTTGGGCGGAGTTGCTCACTCCGGCGATCCGAAGGCAGAAGCGCGTGCCATCGGCAATGCGGGTACGGCCACCGCGCGCGCAATTGCAAGGGACGCCTCGAAGGCCGCCGCCGTGCCGGGCTATGCCGGCACGAACATCCCGGAGCGCAATATCGGCGCGAATGCCCTGGAGGACGAAGGCCGGGCCCGGCTCGCCGACCCGGACGATCCCGGCGGGCAGGCGGGACGCAGCGTCGTCGAGGGCGTGACGGTCCGGCCCCACGTGCCGGTGACGGTGAGCGATCCCGGCATCGCGCGCGGCAAGGCCGTCTCCGCCGATCCCGGCAATGCCGCCCATGGCGCCGACAATCTCGCCTCGGGCAGCGTTTCCGACTGCGGCGCGGGATTGCAGGACGCGCAGGACGGCGGGGCTTGCGGCTCGGTCCGCTGGTGCGTCGGCGCCGGCTGCGAGACGGTGGAGCCGGAGGCCAATACCGGCTTCGTCGAGGCCACGACCCGGCTCAACATGACGCTGGAGCTGGGCGGCGAGGAGTTCGACCGCGAGAACCTGCGCTTCTTCGCCGGCAAGCGGCGGCGCTGCCACATCCATTTCGGGGGGCTCGCGAACTGCTGCAGGAACTCGGGGCTCCTGGTCGGGCTCGCCAACTGCTCGGCCTCGGAGCGCGAGCTGGCGAAGGAGCGCAACGCCGGCAACACCCACTATCTCGGCCGATACTGCTCGAAGCGCGTCTTCGGCGTCTGCATCCGCCGGTCGCGGGCCTGGTGCGTGTTCGGCTCGAAGCTCGGACGCATCCTCCAGCAGCAGGCGCGGCCCCAGCTCGGGATCGGCTGGGGCAGCTGCCGGGGTTTCTCGGTGGCCGAGGTCGAGCGCATCGATTTCGCGAGCCTCGATCTCTCCGAGTTCACGCAGGACCTGATGGACGGCTCGAAGGAGCCGGCGGTGACCCTGCCCGACGCCGGCGACACGCAGTCGGTCATGCGCGACCGGGTGCGCGACTTCTACGGGAGAAGCCCGTGATGGCGGTCGCGGCGAAGCTCACCCTCTTGCGCGCCCTGGGACGCGTCCTTGCGGCGATCGGCATATGGGCGGCGCTCGGCGCCCCGGCGGCGGGCGGGGACACTCGTGCCGGAGAATGGCGGTCCTGGTGCACCGATCCGGGCTCCGGCGCCTCGCTCGGCTGGCACTTCTACTGCGACCGGGAGGAAGAGCGGCGGGAAGCCGAACCGGCGCCGGCGCAGCCGGAACCGTCTGCCGCCAAGGATGCGCAATCGGCCACCGAGCGCATCATGGCGCTGCGCCGCGCTCTGGAGGAGGCCCGCGCCGAGGCGATCCTCGATCCAACGCCGGCGAAGGTGACCGCCTATCTGCGGCTTCAGCAGAAGACCCTGCAACGGGCCGCTGTCTTCTCCGACGCCTTCCGGCGCACGGTCTGGGCGACGCCGGAGCTCGACTACACGCTGAAGCGCCCGGTCGGCGCGCTCGCCAAGCAGGTCTGGTCGGACGAACGGCGCGAGGCCCGCGACCGGGCATTGGCGAGCCTGAAGGACCGCTACGGGCTGATCTATCTGGGCCATGCCGGCTGTGCGGGCTGCAAGGTGTTCGGCCCGCTGCTGCGTGCCTTCGCCATGCGCCACGGCCTCGACGTGCTGGCCGTGTCGCTCACCGGCGCGGCGCTGGAGGGCTGGCCCGAGGCGGTCGCCGACAACGGGCGCGCCGCCCGGCTCGGCCTCGGCAACGCCCCGGTGCCGGCGCTGGTGCTGTTCGACACGAGGACGAAGCGCGTCCTGCCGGTCGGCTTCGGCGTGATGGCCGAGGACGAGATGGCCGAGCGCATCTTCGCGCTCACCGCCCTGGAGCCCGGACATGACTATTGAGAATGCTCGCCCTCATATCGGCGGTATCCAGCTCCGGCTGCGCCGGATCGCTCTCGGCATGCTGCCGCACGCCATGATAGCCGCGACCGTGTTCGCCACCGCGCCGGCGAACGCGGACGTCCTCTCGGAGATGAACCGCTTCTGGCAGGGCGCGGCGGTCAATGTCACCGGCCCGACCGCGTTCAACGGTCAGGCCTCCGGCCATTGGACGCTGGGCAATCTCTATCTCCGCGCGCCCGTGCGCTCCGAGCAGGTCGCCACCGTGAGCCTGCCCTCCTTCCGCGCCGGCTGCGGCGGCATCGACGCGTTTGCCGGCGCGTTCTCCTTCATCAACTCGGACCAGCTGATCGCCTTCGGGCGCGCGGTCGCCCAGAACGCCGCCGGCTTCGCCTTCGAGCTGGCCCTGGAAACCATCTCGCCGGTGATCGCCGAGACCATGGCCAAGCTCAGGGCGCTGGCGCAATGGGTGAACTCCCAGAACCTCAACTCCTGCGAGACCGCCCAGGCGCTGGTCGGCGCGCTCTGGTCGAAGAACGACCGGGCGAGCGCGTCGATCTGCGCCGCCATCGGCACGTCGCAGGGCATCTTCTCCGACTACGCCGCCGCGAAGCACGGCTGCGGCGCCGACGGCAAGCGGAACTCCACCCTCGCCTCGGCCTCCGGGGCGATGGCCGACCAGGTGCCGGTCAACGTCAACTATGCCTGGAAGGCGATCAGGGCGTCGTCGTTCCTCTCGGGCGACACCCAGCTTGCGGAGTTCGCCATGGCGGTGACCGGCACGCTGATCGTCACGGCGCCCACCTCCGACGGCGACGCGTCGGGACCGCGGGTGCGCATCCTGGAGCCGCTGGCGCTCGACCGCCGGGTGACGGAAGTGCTGATGGAGGGCGGCGGCAGCCTGCCGGTCTATCGCTGCGATACGCCCGACCGCTGCCTCAACCCCACGCTCGGCACGGTATCGATCCCGGCCGACCGGGGCTTCCGGGCGCGGGTGGCGGAGCTGCTGCGCGACCTCGTCGATGCGGTCAGGAACGATACCGCCCCGCCGGCCGCCGCGCTCGGTCTGGTCAATCTCACCACCCTGCCGGTCTACCGGGTCGCCAATGCGGCAGCGGCCTATCGCGGCGCGGTGGTCGACCAGGAAATGGACGCGCTCGCCGAGGCCGTGGCGCTGGACGTCATGCAGGTCTGGCTCTCCGACCTCCACCGCACGGTCGAGGAACGCGCCGGAACCCTCGACATCGCCGACGGCGAGCAACTCCAGCGTTGGCGCGAGGGTCTCAGGACCAACCGCATCGCTCTGGCCCGGCACCGCAACGAGGGCTTGGCTCGCTTCAACACCGCGCTCGCCGTGGTCGAGAAGCTGCGCCTGATCGAGACCGAGCTCGCCGGGGCCCTCTCCGCCGATCTCCGCGCCGCACTCGCCTTCGCACGCGGCGGCGCCGGGGCCGGGTCCCGCTGACCCGTGAACGGGTGACACCTTAACTATGTACGAGCTCTTCACCCTCGGCGGCGGCGCCTACCTGGTCGACCTGCTGAACGCGGTGGCCGCCATTACCGGCGGCGGGGCGTTTATCAATCTCGCGCAGCTGGCCGGCATGGCGGGTCTCGCCTGGGTCCTGTTCCGCACCGCCTTCGGCGGCTCGTGGAAGGACAACGCGAAGTGGATGCTGCTCTTCGCCGCCGTCTGGGGCGCGATGATCGTGCCGAAGGCGACGGTCAGGGTGGTCGACCGGCTCGATCCGGCGCTGGCGCCGGCGGTGGTCGCCAACGTCCCCATCGGGCTCGCGCTGTTCGCGTCATTGACCAGCCAGGTCGGCGACGGTCTGACGCGCCTGACCGAACAGGCCTTCGCGCTGCCGAACGATCTCGCCTACCGGCGCCACGGGCTGATCTTCGGGGCGCGGCTGGCCGGCCAAGGCGACCCCGGCTCGAAGTGACCGACGCGGTGTTCGCAAGGAACATCCGCAACTATGCCCGCCAGTGCGTCTTCCCCGCCCTGCTGCTGGGCCATGTCTCGGCGGACGATCTCAGGGAGAGCACCGACATCTGGCGGCTGGTGACCGCCACGGGCACGCCGTCGGCCGGGGGCCTCGCCCGCGCGCATGGTCGAGTTCGCCACCAGGCAGGCCGCCTCCGGCACCGGCGCCACCACCGTAGACCGGACCATCGTCACCTGCCGGGATGCGGCGGGCAGGCTGAATGCGCAGTGGAACGCCGAGATCGCGCGGGCCGGCACCATCTTCGGGCGGCGCATCTTCCCCGATGCCAGGACCGATGCGCTGGCCAGGGCGGAGCTTCTGGCGTCGCTGCCGGCCGCGCACGACTTCCTCATAGGGGCCTCGCGCTCGGCGGGCGAGATCATGCGCCAGCAGATGGTGCTGAACGCGGTCCACGACGCCGGCGAGCAATGGGCGGCGGAAGCCGGCAACGCCGCCGCCTTGCGGGCCTACACCGAGGCCAGGGCCGAAGCCCAGACCGTCTCCGCCTACAGGGCGATCGGGCGCCAGGCCGAGACCTGGGTGCCGCTGCTGCGCATCGTCTTCGAGTGCCTCTATGTCGGCGCGTTCCCGATGGCGGTGCTGCTCATGCTGACGCCTGCCGGGGCGACGATATTCCGGTCGTATGTGACCGGGCTGGTCTGGCTCCAGTCCTGGGGACCGCTCTATGCGGTGCTGCACCGGATCAGCATGGGGGAGGCGGCGGAACGCATGTCGGCCGCCGCCGCGATGCCGAACGGCGAGATCGGCATCTCGCTGGTCGCCCAGGCCGGCATCCGGGCGGTCGCCGCCGATGTCGCGGTGATGTCGGGCTACCTCTCGATGTCGGTGCCCTTCCTCGCCGCCGCGCTCGCCTACGGGCTCTCCAAGGCGACGGTGCTGGCCACTTCGGTGCTGGCGGTCGGCCAGGATGCTGCCTCGTCCGCTGCCCACGAGGGCACGACGGGCAATCTCTCCCTCGCCAACACCGGCTACGACAGCCACCGCTTCGCGACCCTGGAGGGCCGCCAGATCCGCACCTCGGCCCATGTCGATACCGACCGCTACACCGGCTATGCGCCGGCGGGCGCGGGCGTCACGGTGACGGGCGACGGCACGGCGGTGGCCGACGCCGGCGCCGCCACCAGCCGCATCCCGGCGGCGGGCGTGCGGCTGTCGGAGGC
>CBDDOM010000003.1:0-637002 GCA_965231875.1 Alphaproteobacteria bacterium
TTCGCGGCCTCGACGATCGAGCGCTGGTACTACCGGGCGCGGGCAGAGGATCAGGACCCGGTCAAGGCGCTGCGCCGCAAGCCGCGGGCCGATGTCGGCCGCGAGCGGTCCATGTCGGCGGGGCTGATCGCGGCGCTGCGCGAGCAGTACCGGGCCCATCCCTCGTGGGCGGCGCAGCTCCACTACGAGACCCTCGAGGCTCATGTTGCGACGCATCCCGAGCTCGGCCCGATGCCGTCCTACGCGACGCTGACGCGGGCGATGCGCAATCGCGGCCTGGTCCGCAAGCGTCCCAGGAAGTGGCACGAGGGTAAGGACAAGCCGGCGGTCGAAGCCCGCGAGGTCCTGAGCTACGAGGTCTCTCGCAGCCACGCGCTGTGGCACGGGGACTTCCACCACGGCAAGCTCCGGGTGCTGACGGCCTCGGGGGAGTGGCAGACGCCGATCCTGCTCGGCTTCCTCGATGACCACTCCAGGCTGGGCTGTCACCTGCAATGGTATCTGGAGGAGACCGCCGAGGTCTTCGTCCACGGCCTCTGCCAGGCCTTCATGAAGAGGGGCTTGCCCAGGTCCCTGCTGACCGACAACGGCGGGCCGATGACGGCGGGCGAGGTCGAGGAGGGCTTGCACCGCCTCGGCATCGTGGGGGCCACGACACTCGCTTACAGCCCGCATCAAAATGGAAAAATTGAGTCGTTCTGGGGCACGGTCGAGGGTCGCCTGATGGCTCAGCTCGAAGGCGTCGACGCACTCACCCTGAAGACGCTCAACGACGCCACCATAGCCTGGCTGGAGCAGGACTACCATCGGCGGGTGCACCGCGAGCTCGGCATGACGCCGCATGAACGGCTGGCCGGGAGCGTCAAGGCATCGAGGTCCTGCCCCGCCTCGGACGAGCTCAAGGCGGCCTTCCGCATCACCAGGAAGCGCACGCTCAGGCGCTCGGACGGCACCGTCTCGGTCGAGGGCATCCGCTACCAGGTGCCGCAGCCGTGGCGCCACCTGCGCGGGGCCTGGATCCGCTACGCACGCTGGGACCTCAGCAGCGTCGATCTGGTCGAAGGCCGAAGCGGCGAGCCTCTGTGCACCCTCTACCCCCTCGACAAGCGCGGCAACGCCGATGGCGTCCGCCGTCCTGCGAGACCCGGCAGCGACCATGGCGGCGCCAGCGCGGACGCCGGCGAACTTCCGCCGCTGCTCAAGGGCATGCTCGACACCCAGGCTGCGACAGGCCTGCCGCCGGCCTGGGTACCCCATAACAAAACGCCCGGTCCGGGCGAGGACGACGATCAGGGAGATCCGTCATGAACCGCGAGCTGCTCACCTTCTACGGGCTCAAATGGAACCCCTTCGCCACCGACCTCCCGGTCGACAGCCTCATGGTGAGCCCCGCCGTCGACAGCTTCTGCCTCAGGATCGAGCATCATCTCGTGCGCCAGGGCGGCTTCGCGCTGATCGCCGGCGAGCCCGGCACCGGAAAGAGCGTGGCGTTGCGCGTGCTCGCCGACCGCCTCGGCCGCTCGGACGGGCTCAGGGTCTGTGCCATCACCCACCCGTCTTCCAGGCTGTCCGACTTCTACCGCGAGATCGGCGAGATGTTCGGCGTCGACCTGATGTACAACAACCGCTGGGCCAGCTTCAAAAACCTGCGCGAGCGCTGGCTCACCCATGTCGACGACACCCGCATGCGGCCCGTGGTGCTCATCGACGAGGCCCAGGAGCTGCTGCCCTCGGTGATCTCCGAGATCCGCCTGCTGGCGTCCACCGACTTCGACTCGCGCGCCATCCTCTCGGTCGTCTTCGCCGGCGACAGCCGCCTGATCGACAGGCTCCGCCAGCCCGACTTGCAGCCTATCGCCTCGCGCATCCGCCAGCGCCTGGTCATGACCCAGGCCGAGGCCGGAGACCTCGCGGCCCTGCTCGACCATCTGATCGAGCAGGCCGGCAATCCGGGCCTCATGACCGCAGGGCTCAAGGACACCCTGGTCACCCACGCCGGCGGCAACCCCAGGGCGCTTACCGTCATGGGTGACATGCTGCTCGCCGCCGGCGCCGAGAAGGACCGCGAGGTTCTCGACGAGAAGCTCTTCATGGAGATCCTGGGCGAGCCCGCCACGCCGAAGAAGAGGGCACGGCGGTGAAGGGCTTCCCGACACGGGCGCCGGTGGAGCTCGAGGATCGCCCCCGGGCGCAACAGTGGATGGTGGACACGCTGTGGGCCGAGCAGGCCGTGGGCATCGTCGGCGGCGAGCCCAAGTGCGGCAAATCCCTGCTCGCGCTCGATCTCGCCGTCGCCGTGGCCACCGGCGTCCCATGCCTGCGCCACTACCGCCCCACCGGAAGCGGCACCGTGCTGCTCTTCGCCGCCGAGGACGCCGGCCACAGGGTGCGCAAGCGTCTGCAGGGGATCGCCCGCGCCGCCGCCACCCCCTTCGACGAACTCGACATCGCCGTCATCGACGTGCCCACCCTGCGTCTCGACCAGCCCGGCGACCGTCAACGCCTGCAGCAAACCGTGGAGCGCATCGAACCGCGCCTCCTGATCCTCGATCCCCTGGTCCGCCTGCACAGCGTCGACGAGAACGCCGTCGCAGAGATCGCCCCCATCCTCGGCTTCCTGCGCGAGCTGCAGCGCCGCTTCGAAACCGCCGTGCTGCTCGTCCACCACGCACGAAAGAGCGGCGGAAGCCGGCCGGGGCAGGCCCTGCGCGGGAGCAGTGAACTGCACGCTTGGGGAGATTCGAATCTCTACCTGCGCCGGCGCGACAAGAAGATCGTCATGACGGTCGAGCAGCGCGACGCCCGGGGCCTCAACGACATCGAGCTGGAACTCGTCGACGGCGGACATGGGCCGGCCTTCCGTCTGCACCAGGACGCGGCAGATGAAGACAGGCACGAGCCCGCCACCGTCGAGCAGCGCGTCTTCAACGCGATCGAGCAGGCCGAAAAGCCGCTCTCGAAAGCCCAGATCCGCTCACGCGCCGCTGCCCGCAACGCCACCGTCGTTGCCGCCATCGAGAGCCTCACCCAGGAGGGGCGCATCGAACGGGCACCCAGGGGTGGCTATCGCCTCGCAGCCGCCGAGGCGCACCGGGAGCCGCAATCCCCTGCCGCCACCAACGGAAGTGCGGGATGAGGCGTTCCCGTTCCCGTTCCCGGAACCCTTAAGCGTTGAAGGGTACAGGAACGGGAACGCCGTCAGCCTCCCTTCCAAGCAGACCTTCGCCGGGACCCGGCAATGAGCGGCGGCGATCCCCTGGCCACCTGCCGCAACATCCCCCTCGACCGGGTCGCCGCCGCCCTCGGCTACCGCAGAGACCCGACCGACCGGGCGCGCTTCAAGCGCGCGGGCTCGGTCATCAGCATCAACGGCGAGAAGTTCTTCGACCACCTGCGCGGCACGGGAGGGGGTGGCGCCATCGACCTCGTCATCCATGCGACGGGATGCCGCTTCCCGGAAGCCCTCCGCTTCCTCGGAAGCCATGAGGGGCGGAGGGAGATCACCGCCATCCCAGCCGCCCCGCGACGCCTGCGGCTGCCAACGCCCAGTCCCCGCGCCTGGCCCAGGGTCCGGGACGCCCTCATCCGCCAACGCGCAATCGGCACCGACGTGCTCGAAGCCTGCCACGGCCGAGGCCTCCTCTACGCCGATGACAGGATCAACGCCGTCTTCATCTGCCGAAACGCCAGCGGGCACACGACCGGCGCCGAGATCCTCGGCACCGCGCCGCAGGCCGGCACAAAACGCTTCAGGGGCATGGCCCCGGGATCGCGCAAGGCGCGTGGCGGCTTCTGGCTTCCCTGCGACCGAAACCAGCCCGCCGTCGTCATCCTCACCGAGAGCGCCGTCGACGCCATCTCTGCACGAAGCCTGCGCGTCGAGGGGACTCGCGAGAACGGCGCCGTCGTCGCCTCAACCGCCGGCATCGCCAGCTCGGTCCCGCCCTGGATCGAGGAGTGGAAGCCACGTCGCATCGTCTGTGCCTACGACGCAGACAGCGCCGGCGACACTGCCGCAGAGCATCTCGCCCTCAACGATCCAAGGGTGAAAAGGTTGCGCCCACGACGCGCCAAGGACTGGAACGAGATGCTGCTGCGGTCTCGATGAAAGCCAGGCCACTCACCGCCCTCGCAGATCAACCAAGCGCCGCATCACGAACATCAAATAATCCGAAAACCGCACCATCAAATGCTGGGCGCACGCTCAGAAGCAGCGCGGGCTCTCGGGCGTGGCGAGTTGGAAGGCGGGCGGATGGCGGACCTCGTCGTTGTCGACGACGTGGAAGCCGCCGTCGAACTCGATGACGTCGCCGTCGTCGTCGCGCCCCCATCCTCCCTGGTGCCAGCGCTTCGGGCGGTCGAAGGTGTCGTGGACGCGGCGGGCGATCTCGAGCTTCTGCTCGGGGCTGAGGGTCCGCATGGTCAGTCGTCCTCCGGGAACATTATGGTGATCGCGGGCCCTCCTTCGTCGCCGGCGCCGATCGCCACGATGGGGAAGTGCTTGCGGGGCGGCCGGTGGCTGTCGCGGAGGTCCTTGCGGATGTCGCGCACCAGCACGCACATTCTCACCCGGTCGCTGTCGGAGGCGCGGAGCGCGTAGTGGCGCGCCATCCAGAGCACGTCCCACAGGCGTCCGCGCTCGTCCTGGAAGCCGAGATAGCCTTCGGGAAGGGCGATAATGCGATCCCAGACCGTGCGCGTGATGGCGACGGGGATCTTGAATCCCGCTTCCCGCGCGGTTTCGGAGACGTCGACGAGGATGCCGTCCCCGATCGCCTGGGCGCGGGTGTAGGCGAAAATCACGGGACCGAATGCGGTGGCGTTGCCGGGATTGGGCATGGTCGGATTCCTCTTGGTGGAAAAGGCGGAGGCGATCGCGCCCCGGGAGTTTCTTGCCGGGAGAAGTGCGGCCGACCGAACCGGCTGTCAGAGCAGGCCGCGCGCCTGGAAGCTGATCGAGCCGCTCGGGGTTACGATGACGTGGTCGAGCAGCGTCACCTCGATGGTCTTCAGCGCGTCGCGGATGCGGTTCGTCATGTCGATGTCGGCGCGGGACGGATCGGGTGAACCGCTCGGATGATCGTGGACCGCCACGACCGCGCTGGCCTGAAGCTCCAGCGCGCGCACGCAGATCTCCCGGGGATAGACCGGCGCGTGGCAGACGGAGCCTTTCTGGTGGCATTCGTCGGCGATGAGCACATTCTTCCGGTTGAGATACAAAATGTGGAATTCCTCGACTTCGCGGTGGCCGGCGAGCGCGCGGCAGTACTCGATGACCTTGTCGTAGCTGCCGAAAGACGGACGCACGGTGTCGGGCACGTCCGCCCGCGCCATGCGGATGCCGAGCGCCTCGGCCGCCTTGAGGGCGGCGATGGCGTCCTCGGAGAGGCCGGGCACGCTGCGCAGCCGGTCCGGTCGGGCGGCGAGTACGCGCGGCGCCGTGCCGAACGTGGCCAGCAACGCGTCGGCGAGCGCCCCGGCGTCGTCCACCGACGGGCGCCCGGAGAGCAGCAGTTCGAGAAGTTCGCGGTCGTCGACGGCCTCGCGCCCGGCGCGCAGGAAGCGGGTCCGGAGACGGCGGCTGCTCGCGGCCTGCCGGATCGACGCCTGTCCCGGACCCCGATCCGGGGCGGGCGCCGTGGGCATGTCGTAAAGCGGCATCTCGTCGAAACCCGGTACGGATTCGGGCATGGCGGCGTCCTCCATGGGGTCGAACGAAAGCGCCCCGCCCCCGGATCGAGGGAGCCTGCCCCGGACGCCGATCCGGGGAGGCATGCCCCGGCGAACGGGATGGGGCGCGCTGGCAAAATGGACACGGGATCGGCGGGCGCCGGGTCCGGCCGGGTCAGTGGGCCGGGACCTGCGGCGCCCGGGCGGGCGGGCCGAGCTCGACCGCGACCCTGCCGTCGCGGACGGTGACCGTGACGGTGCGGCCGGTGGGCATCAGCCAGAGCAGGTCGGTCCAGACGGCGTCGGCGATGGCGCGTTTCTGCGCCTCGTCGGTGGGCGGATCCGGCGCGGCCGGCGCGGCGGGATCGGGGACATGGGCGGCGGATTGCTGCATGGGCTGGGCCTCCTGTTGCTGAACGCCGGACATGCGGAACCGGGACGCTCCCGCGCCCCTGCCCGCCTCGTCCGGACGCATGCCGGCCCCCGCTCCGGGTGGAGCGGGGACGGGCATCGGTGTGGAAGGATTGGCGGTGGTGACCGGATCAGGCGTCGAGGATGCGCACCCTTGCGCTGCCGCCCTCGACCTCCACCCGGGGCTTGCCGTCGGGTGCGACGGAGACCGTCACCAGGGGCTTGTTTCCGGGCGGATGTGTCGGGTCGCGCATTTCCGCCGCGATCGTGCCGGCGTCCGTCTCGAAGCGGACCGTCACCTGGCCGCCGGAGACCTGCACGGCGCCCGGCGGGACGGGTCCGGACAGGGTCACGACCGGCGGCTCGCCATGCTCGGAGAAGCGGGCGGGGACGGGAAGCGTGCCCTTTCCCCACGGATCGCAACCGGCACCCTCGCAGAAGGCGTCGACGAACGAATCTGAGCAATGATCGCTCGAACGCCAGCCGGCGGAGTCCTGGTTGGCGGCCTCGATGGCCTTATCGAGAGCGTCATCGAACGTGTCCGCCTCGACGATGACGGTGTTCGCGTACCAGGCCGCATACCCGACCTGCACGGTCCATGGCCGGCTCACGAGGTGGCCTCCGCAGCGGGGCTGAGGGTGACGGTCACGTCGGGCCGGCGGATACGGATATCGACGGTGCGGTCCCGGGGCGCGAACCAGACCAGCTCGCGCCGGACGGCCTCGGCGATCGAGGCCCGGCAGGCGTCGTCGTCCGACAGCAGCAACCGCGTCGCCAGATGCAGCGCGTCCTCCTCGAAGCGGCTGCGCTGGGTCTCCCAGCTGTCGGAATCGGCATCGTCGGACGGTGAGAAGAACGCCGCCACGAGCAGCGCGGCGAGCTGGTGGGGCTGAAGCGCGCTGTCTTCCGTGACCAGCGGCATGGCTTCTTCGATCCAGGACCAGGGCTCGCCCGCGAAGACCACATCGGCGGGCAGATCCAGGGTGCGCGCCGGCCCCGACGCGGGCCGGATGGCGAGCCCGATGCGGATCGCGGCGGGCCGGGAGGGCAGAGGCGCGGCCGGGGAACGCAACGTCTCAGGCAGTGGATACGCTTCGGGCGCCATCCAATCGTCCCCGGCGGCGACCCGGACGGCGGATTCGGTCACCCGGTCGAGCGTGTCGTACCAGCCATAGCCTTCCAGCCTTCGGTCGGCCTCGACCAGACGGGACGCGGTGCCGTCCCGTTCGGCGGCGCGCCAGAGCGCCTGCGCCTCGGGCGGCTCCGGATCGCAGTCCATGACCAGAGCGTCCTGACCCACGGCGGCGAGCTTCGGCGGATCGCGCCAGTCGTTGAAGTCGGCGACCGAGGGTCGCCATGGCCGCAGCACGGCCGGCGGCGGCGCGATGTCGATGCCGGCCTCGCGCGCCCGCGTCCAGTCCTCGAAAGCGGGACGGGGACAGGGATCGGCGGCCATCGCGCGGTAGATTGCGAGACGGGCGGCCTCGCGCATCTCTGTCAGGAAGTCGTTCTCGACCGCCTCCTTGCGGGCAGGCAGGACCAGTTCGAGGTCCGGGCAGTCGTCGACGTCCGCCAGTACGCTCCAGGTGGCGCCGTGAACGGTCTCGACCGTGGGCAGGCCGACCGTCAGGGTGAGTCCGAAAAAATTGAGGTCGGGGTCCCTGTAACCGTCATGGCGGTTGCGGAAGACCCCGAACACGAGTCCCCGGCACGGCTCGGCATGGACCGCGCCGTCGAGGAAGGCGCGGCGGGGCAGCTCTTCGGGGCCGACGGCGGCGTCTTCGGTGCAGTCCTCGAATACCACCGGCAGCGGGTAATGGCGGGCGGCATTCTCCGCCGCGTTGCGGATGGCCGCGATGGACTCGGTCGCCTGGAACGAAATCGCCGTTCCGTGCGGAAACGGGGCTTCCTCGTCGGCCCGGACCTCGGCGTCCGCTTCCCCGAGAAAGTGCTCAGGCGAGAGTGAGACCTGCCAGCCGGGCAGAATCTCCCTGTTCGGTGAGCGCGGGCGCGAGGAAACGGCGCAGTTGCGGCGCGCCAGGCTGGCGAAGCCGAACCCGGCGGCGTCCTCGCGCCGGACCGTCGCGTCGTCCCAGCCGTTCTCGCCGAAGCTGAGCAGGACGGTGGGATCGGCGATGCCCGCGCCGTCGTCGGAAATGGTGACGGTGAGCGGCGTAGCGCCCGTCGTAGCGGCGGGGGCGGTGACCGCAATGTGGACGCGGGTGGCGCCGGCGCGGCGTGAGTTTTGCAGCGCCTCGACCAGAATCTCGGCGAGCGTGGCGGCGTAGATGCGGGTCACCCGCTTCACGGCGCTCTCGTGAATGCGGGCGCGGATCGTGCGGTTCATGGGGGGACCTCCATGACGGATGCGGAAACGGAAACGCCCCGCCGGCGTCGAGATGCCGGCGGGGCGCTTGCACGGGGCAGGACGGCTACTGGACGCGGCGGAGGAACTCCGGGATCTCCATCGGGTCCGGGTGGGCGTCGTGGCCGTTGACCGGCCCGGTTCCGGAGATGCCGTCCGGCCTGCCCGTGACGGCCGGGTCGGGATCGGCCTTACCGGTATCGCCGCGATCGGCGTCCATATCGGGTTCGACCGTGCCCGCGGCGCCGTTGCCGGGATCCGCCGTCACGCCGTCCGACGGTTCCGGTTCGGGAGCGGCCTCCGGCGCGTGGCCGTCGCCGTTGGAAGCGGGCAGCGCCGCCTCAGCCGATGCGGTGTCGGCGTCGGCGGCGGGTTCCGCGGACTCCGGCTCGCCGGCCGGTGCGGTGCCGGAGGCGGCGGTCTCCCCGTCCCCGGTGTCGCCGACCGCCCGGCCCGTGTCGAACGCCGCGAACCCCGGCGGGATCCAGGCGAGCGCCGCCGCGTGCATCGCGGCGCTCACCCCGACCGGCGGGTCGCCGGCGGCGAAGGCGGCTTCCATGGCCTCGGCGAGCGCGGGCTTCTTGTACTTGGATCGCGCCGACGCCCAGGCCAGGCCGAACACCGTGCGGGCGATGTCGAGGACGCGCGCCTTGGCGATCCGCGACCACAGCATGTCGGCGGTCGGGCGGACATGGGCCGCGAAGTCGATGTCGAGCCGGGCGACCGTGGCTTCGAGCTCGAGCCGCGCCTGGGGCTCGAAGGCGAGCTGGCCCTTCACCGTGCGCGCGACGCAGGCCGCGAACAGCGCTTCCTTCTCTGTGCGCGGCAAGGCCCTGAGCGCCGCGAAGGACTTGCCGTCATCCTCGATCTCCAGCCAGTCCATGGACAGGCCGGAGCGGTCCTCCAGCATCGCCTCGCCCGGAGACCAGGCCGCGAAATCGGCATCGTTCATCCGGGTGTTGGGCCGGTCCGGGGTTTCCTTGACCGCGATGTCGAGGGCGTGGTCGCGGTAACCCGGCGCGAACACCGCGCGGCCCATCTGGAACAGCGCGAGGTCGAAGGCGGCCTCGAAGTCGCCGGCGAGCTTGGCCTTGACCAGCGCGGTGCGGATGGAACGCAGGTCGTCGGCGAGCCCGATGCCGACCCCGGCTTCCTTGCGCGCCTCGGCCTCGCGGTCGGGCGGTGGCGCCATGGGCGTGGAAACGGAGGCCCCGGGGACATTGACGCGATGGGTGACGGCCTCGGGGTCGTGGCCGTTGCCGGCGACCGCACCGGTACCCTCCGACGCGGTCTGCTTCGGCATGTCCTCCGGCTTCACCAGCCCCTGGATGACCTGCATCGCGCCGTCATGGCCGACGGTGACGATGCACCCCGCCATGGCGAGGTCCTCGCGGCGGAACACAGCGCGGGCCTCGACGGCCCCCTCGATCTCGTCGAGGCGGGTCTCGATGGTCTCGGCTTCCGAGACCAGCCTCTCGGTCCACTGGTCGTCGTCGAGCTCGGCGAGTTCGGCCTGGCGGGCTTCGAGCTTCGCGATCTCGGCCTGCTCCTCGTCGGACGGCCCGCCGGGCTGCGGCTCGATGCGGCCGTAGCGGGCGGTGTCGCTCCACTCCACCTCGACCATGGCCGCGGCCCACTTCCAGCGGGTCGCCAGCTCGTCGGCCGCCGCCTGGAGCTTCGCCATGGCCAGCTTCTCCAGCAGCGCCGGGTCCTCGAACCAGACGCCGGTCTCGTCGTCATGCGCGAACAGGTCGCGCAGCACCTGCCCGCCCGCCGCCTCGTAGGCCTCGACCCCGACGAAACGGGCGATCGCCGTGGCGCCCGGCACGCGTTCCTCGGTCAGCAGCCGCTTCACCTGCCAGGCCGACGGGCGGTAGCGCTGGCCCGAGACCTGCTCCCAGACCGCCATCTGGCGCGCGCGGTCGGTGGTGACGGCGAAGGCCTTGAGCGTTTCGAGATCGATCCCGTTCGCCCGGTAGGCATCCAGCAGCTCCGGCGCGGCGTTGCCGAGCCGCAGCCGCTGCTCGACCAGCCGCTCCGACAGGCCGAAGCGCGCCGCGATGGACGGGACCGGCTGGCCGGCCTGCACCAGCTTCGAGAACGCGACCACCTGGTCCGCCGGGTGCATGGCGACGCGCACGACGTTCTCGGCAAGCGAGAGCTCGGCGGGCTCGACGTCGCCGGACCTGATCTGGCAGGGCACCGTATGGTCGGCATCGATCGCGCCGTCGGCGGCCAGTTCCCGCATGGCCTTCAGACGGCGTCCGCCGGCGACCACGGCATAGCGCTCGCCATTGTCATCCGGTTCGTCCGGGCGGACGACCAGGTTTTCCAGCAGGCCGATGGCGGCGATCGAGGCCTTGAGCTCGGCGTCGGCCTGCGCATCGGGCGGGGTCTTGCGGACGTTCTCGGGGGCCAGCGTGAGACGGCTCAGCGGGATCTCCCGGATGAGCGGCTCGGCCCCGGGGGCGATGAAGTTCATTCCAGTCTCCATGGAGGGTTGCACCGGCGCGGCGCGACCGGCTTCCGCCGCCGGCCGCCACGCCTGCCCCCCGAACGGCTCCGCTCCGCCTCCGGTCGAGGCGAAGCGGGACGGTTCAGCGGCGCCGGGATGGCGGCGGCCGGCCGAAGGTCATGTCGGGATCGGGAAATACGCGCTGGGGAGCGCCGCGTTGGACGGCTCCGGCCGGACGGTGGAAGCGGCTACCGAAGGGCGCGCGGCGATCCCGGAGCCGGAGGACGCGCGGCGCTGCTCAGGGCGCGGTCGGGCCTGCCGTCCAGGGATCGAGCACGACAATGCCGCAATCCGCGAAGTCTCCGGCGTTCCGGGTCGCGACCGCGGCGTCCCGCGCCCGGGCGATGGCGGCGATCTGGCAGTCGGCCTCCAGGATCGGCCGGCCCAGGGAGCGGCGGGATGCCGCGATCGCGGCATAGGCCCTGGCGGCGGCGCTGTCGAAGGGCAGCACCCGTCCGGCGAAGTCTTCGCCGATCGCCGCGTCGATTTCGGCCGCGAGACGGTCGCGCCGCCGGCCCGCCGGCAGAATGGCCGCGCCCGCGCGCAGCTCCGCCTCGCTCACGGCGGTCAGGTACAGTTCGGCGGACTCCTGCCCGGAAAACCACGCCATGACCGCGGGATCGGGCGCGAGACGCATCAGCTCGGACACCACGTTGGTGTCAATGACGATCATCGCCGCCGCTCATCCGAACTCGGGCGGCGGCCGCATGGGGCCGCGCTCGGGCAGCTCGATATCGACGCCGCCGAGCGCTGCGAAGCGGGCATGGATGGCCCGGCCGAGATCCTTCGGCGGCGGCGCTTCCTCGACCGCGCGGCGCAGGACGTCGCGGGCTTCCTCCTCCATCGAGCGGCCGTTCTCGGCGGCGCGCACGCGCAGGCGGCGCTTCACCCCGTCGTCCAGGTTCCTGATGGTGATGCTGGCCATGGAGTCCTCCGTTCGCGCAACCGATGCGAAGTTAAGCATCGATTGCATTGCAGTCAAACGCTTCGTGCCGATAGGCAGCGTCGTCGAGACGGCGCGCGGCCTCGCGCGGGCCGCGGGCGCCGACCGGGGCATCGGGGTCCACGGTCCACGCGATCCAGAAGGCGAGCCTGGCCAGGGTTTTCAGCGCCTCCCTGAGCGCCGCGGCGGGGGCGCCGTGGACGAGCCGGGTCACGACGCGGCGCCCCCGGCGGCGATGTCGATGCGCTCGCCCCAGGGCTCGCGGTTCCACGTCGACGGAGGCGGTCCCCAGTTGACGAAGACGACCGGAAACTGAGGCTCGACCTCCGGATAGCGGGAGCACTCCATGTCCGTGAAATACAGGCACACCCCGGGCCGGATGCCCTGCTCGTCGAGCCATTCGAAGCCCGGCCGGAAGTCGGTGCCGCCCCGACCCTTGACGACGATCTCGTCGGGAAGCTCGTCGGGCGCGTACTCGGCCGCGTCCTGCACGGCGGCGTCGACCTGGAGCACGACGACGCGCCCGGGCCGGATTTCGGCGGCGACCTCGCCCAGCTCCGCCCAGAACGCGGCCAGCGTCTCGGCCGGCAGCGAACCCGAGGTGTCGACGATGACCGCGATCGCGTCGATGCCTTCGGAGCGGATCGAGGGGAGATAGAGCCCGGAATCGATGAAGCGGCTGTTGGGGACGCTCCAGCTGTAGTCGCTCTTCACGGCGTCGGTCATGTGGCGCCGGAGCAGCGAGCGCCAGTCCAGCGTGCTCGCATGGGCGCCGCGGACGGTCTCTTCGATCCCGCCCGGCGCCCTGCCCTCGGCCTTCGCGAGATTGAGCGCCTGGTGCATGGCTTCGTCCCAGGCCTGTTCCTCCTGGGTCATGTCGCCTGAAGAAGGCGCGGAATCTCCGCCGCCGTCCCCGTCGCTGTCCGCCGGCGCGTCCATGACCTCGCCGGTGCCCGACGGATCGCTGCTTGCAGGGGTGCCGCCGCCGTCATCGTTCGACGCCTCGGGCGAACCGCCGGCTTCCCCGCCATCGCCGTCACCGCCCTCGTCGGCCGGGTCGCCCCCGCCGGACATCTGCGCACTGGCCGCATCGGCGCCGGAACCTCCCCCGCCGTCCGGCGGATTGCCGTCGCCGAAATCGTCTTCGTCCGGCTGCGGCAGGCGGTCGTAGGCTTCCTCGACGCTGGTCCCGTCCCAGGCCTCGGCGTCGGGCGGCAGGGTGAAGCCGGCGTCCCGCAGCAGCCCGTGGGTAACCAGCTGCGAGGCGCGCTGCCAGCGCTCCGGGACTCGTTCGCCCCGCCGCGTGTGGTGCTTGAGGGCGCAGGCCAGCACCACCCGGGCGATCGCGGTCTCGATGACGTGGGCGTCGGTCTCCGCGATCCATTGCGGCGAATAGCGGATCTCGCGGCCGTCGCTCGCCAGCGTCTCGCGGCCGGCGTCGGCGCGGACCGGAAGGCGGAGCGCCAGGCTGCCGAAGAAGGGCTGCTCCCTCAGCAGCGCGGTCACGCAGCCGCTGACCCGCTGCGCCGATTCCGAGCGCACGCGGGCGGTCATCACGCGGCCTCCCGCGCGGGCTCTGCGGAGACATCCGCCGCTGGCGCGAAATACCCCGCGAATCGTTCCGCCAGCGCATCGGCGTCGCGCTTGACCCGGGCCCGCGCGACCGGATCGAAACTCTTCGACGGCCTGAGCGCGTCCGGCTCGACGCCGGCGATCTTCTCCTTCACCTGCTCGCAGAGCTGCGCGAGCTCGTCGTCGCCGAAGATGTTGAGCCGCGGCACGATGTCGACCAGGTCGCGGATATTGCCGATCATCGAATCCCGGAACACCAGCGGCTTGCCCTCGTCGTCCTCCTGCAACCGTTCCGAGACCCGTTCCACCGCTTCGCCCAGGCGCCGGTAGAGGTCGCCCACCGCGTCGTGCAGGCGCTCCTCGATCTGGCTCTCGATGTCGCGCTTGACGCGATCGGTGTCGTCGGAGGCGAGCTTCGCCATGAAATGGTCGGCGTCCGGCACCGGGATAATCCGGTAGCGCAGGCCGAACTTGCCCTGGAGAGCCTCCTTCGAGGGATAGTCCTCGATACGGAACAGCTTGCCGAGGTCGAGCCGGGCCTTGTCGATATTGTCGTCGTAGTCCTCGATGAAGCGGGCGCGCTCGCGGACCATGCGTTCGCGCAGCCCGTCCATCAGCTCGGTGTAGCCCTCGTAGTTGGCGACGGTGAGCAGCCGGCTCCCCTGGTCGTCCCAGGGCAGGGTCTGGGCGTAGTGGGTGCTGCGCGCCGCGCTCATGGTGGCGGTGAGCGCGGCGAAGGCAGCCTTGGGCAGCAGGCACTTGTTGTAGCGCCCGGCGCTGACGCTCGCCTCGTGGTGGACGGCGACATGGGTGCTGGCCTTGCGGTCGTACTGGCGGCCCGACCAGGCGGCGATGCGCAGGCTGACCAGCATGGCGTCGTGGCTGAGATTCATGGGGCAATTCTCCCGATAGGGTTGCTACTGCGTGCGGGCGGCGGCCCAGCGGATGAAGGCGGGCGAGCGCTGAAGGTCGGGATCGCGCCTTATGCAGGAGCCGACCAGGAACTCGCCGACCTCGCGGCGCAGGCGCTGGGCGTAGGTGACGATCGAGGCCAGCGTGATGTCGTCGGCCATGCGGTAGAGCGAGCCGCAGAGCGCGATCAGCGCGCTCGCATTGTCCGGCACGACCGCGTTCTCGGGATCGTCGAGCACAGCCCGGGGATGGGGCAGCTCGCGCCACACCTTGAGGAATGCCGAGAACTCGACCGCGGCGGCCTCGCCCACGGTGCCCCGGAAGAGGGCGCGCTCCACCGTCGAATCGAGATTGCCGCGCCGGTTGACGACGTTGGAGACGATTTCCCAGGTCCTGGGACAGCAGAACGCCTTCTCCTTCGCCTGGGGATCGAAGCTGTGCAGCAGGTCCGGGCGCATCTGGATGTAGAACAGCACCTCAGGCGCGATGCCGTTTGCCGCCCCCCATGCGAGCCAGTCCCCCGCGTCCACCCTGATCTCCAGATGAACGAAGCGGGACGCCAGCGGCGTCGGCATCCGGTGCACCACGCCCCGGTCGCTCTCCCGGTTGCCGCAGGCGATCAGCGAGGCGCCTTCCGGCAGCTCGTATTCGCCGACCTTGCGGTCGAGCACGAGCTGGTAGAGCGCGGCCTGCACCATCGGCACGGCCGAGGGCAGTTCCTCCAGGTTGATGAGCCAGCGGCCGGGATCGCCGGCGGGCGGCAGAAAGGCCGGCGGCGCCCAGCGTGTGCGGCCGTCCGGGTCGCGCCAGGGGATGCCGCGCAGGTCGACGGGGTCGAGCAGCAGCGCGCGCACGTCGACATAGCGGCGCGCGGCCCCGGTCGCGGTCTGCTGGGCGAGCGCGCTCTTGGCGCAGCCCGGAGCTCCCCAAAGAATAGTCGGCTGGCGGGCTTCGACCAGCAGCGCCAGGGTTGCGGCGAGCTCGCTCGGGCGCAGCGTGTAGTCGGCGGAAACGGTGTCGGGATCGGTCATCGGCGGCCTCCGGATCGGCGTGACGGCGGCGCGGCCACCCCCTCCGGGAGCTCCGTGCCTTCGTCCGGCCGGCAGCGCCGCTCCGCTCGTCGTGTCGGGAGGCATAAGGGAGGCGCCGGCAGCCGGCTGGAGGAGCAGTGCGGGACGTCGGGATCAGGCGCGGTTCAAGCCAGTCGGGTCGTCATGGCCGGCGGTCGCTGGGGAGATGCCGGTCAGTTCCGGCAAGGGGACGCCAGACGGCGACAGCGTGTGGCCGATGCGGCGTTCGAGGTCGGCGTAATGCGCATAGAGCGCCGGCTGAAGCCGTGCGGCGGTGCGGAGATCGGCGCGCGAGGCCATGATGCAGAAGACGCAGGAGAGCCTGGACATGCCCATGGCGTAGGCCGGATGCGGCGACTGCCCCGCGTCGCGGATGACCCGGAAGACCTCGCGTTCGGTAAGGTCGAAGATCGGCAGCCAGTCGTACCAGCTGCGGCCCGCGCGGGAGTTACGCTCGTTCAGGCGCCAGGGCGGCTTCCTCGCACGGGCCGGGCTTTCCCCGGCGCGCATGCCCATGGCGCTGACGATCCTGCCGCCGAAGCGCGGGTTGGCCTTGAGGTATCGCCGCAGTTCCCGCTCGATGGGTCCTCTTTTCATCGAGCTGGTACACCAGCGGACTTTCGGGGAAGGAAACCGGCCCCGTTCCTCGATGCTGTCGAGCAGGGTCTTGCCGGACGCGACCGGCGCGAGGATCAGGGGCATGCCGGGCGGGAGCGTCGCCCGGATATGCTCGATCGTGCCGGGCCATTCGACTTCGTCCAGCGGCGCATGGACGGCGACCAGCCGGTCGCGGGGGACGATGCGGGACAGCAGGACGGTCATGGCCTGGCTGTCCTTGCCACCGCTGGTCGAGATCGACACGAGGGCGCCGGCCCGGATCATGTCCCGGCACTCGGGGGGAATGCGGATTTCGGCGATGCGGCTGGACATGGGTCGGTCTCCCCGGCGGTGGCGCGGAAGGCCGCTCCCCGGCCCCCACGAACCGCCCGGAGGACGCCGACCTCGAACGCCTGAAGCCGCGCCGCAAGGTCTGGCAGTGCGAGACGCCGGTGGCGCCGCTCGGGCAGGGAACGGTCGCTGCCGGGATCGAAAGGGCGGACGCTTCGTGCTAACCGTGGGGGCCGGCCTCGGCTATGGTCTGTCGGGCGAGCCGGGCGTTCGTAAAACGCGACAACGCAAGGAGAGAACGAGTGAACAAGTCGGATATCGCCGGTCGTGTGGCCGGCCGGGCCGGAGTGGGGAAGTCGGCGGCCGGCGACGCCGTGGATACCGTGTTCGAGGCGATCGCGGAGGCCCTGGCCAGGGGCGAGGATGTGCGGATCGCCGGCTTCGGCACCTTCGGCACCAGAAGCCGGCCCGCCCGCACGGGCCGCAATCCGAGGACCGGCGAGAGCCTGAAGATATCCGCCTCGACCGCACCGACGTTCAAGGCCGGCAAGCCGTTGAGGGATGCCGTGAACGCGGGTAGCGCGTCGTAGGTCCGGCGCGTCCGGAGTCCGACCGCCGTTCCCGATCCGGGTCGCGTGTCGCGAAACGAGAGAAAGCCGACCGATGCCGAAGGAAGCGCCCGAATGGCAGGCCCATCTCGCAAGCGGCTACGACGGCGCGATGACCGCGCGGTGCGACCGGCTTCTGGCCGAGATCGTCGCGGATAGCGGCCGCCGGGAGGACATTCTGGCCGATCCGCGGGATCTGCACCGGGAACTGTTCGCCAGCTTCACGCCAGCGGGTTATCCCGAATGTGCCGGCACTTACCGGGGTACGCCGGATACGTCGCTCGCCGATATACGGATGTCCGCCCCGAGCCAGATCGATCCCGATGTCGTATACGAATTCTGCCCGCCCCGCGAAGTGCCCTGGCTTATGACGGAACTGCGGCTGAACACCCGTTCACTGCTCTATGAGCCCGATCAGGAGGATTATGACAAGCTGACCACGCTGGCCTACACATTCTGCCGGTTCGGCAGGATTCATCCCTTCCTCGACGGCAACGGCCATGTTCAACGCGCGGTTTTCGCGGTCATGGCGACGGAGTTCGGGTTTCCGCTGTCGCCGCGCTTCGTCATTCATCCGCGGCCTTTCGACCGCCTGCTTGCGGCTGCCCTGGAAATGTTCGGTCGGGCGTCGGCAGACGAGGAACAGGAAGAGCTCGGCCTTGTCGCCGAATATCTCGCCTTCTTCCTCGATGGGCCGTTCAATGCCCCGCGCAAGCATGTCGGGATGGCGTCGCTCTACACGTCGTGAAGGCACCCGTGCGGACTCGTCAAGTCTCAGAAGGGGGAGGCGAGGAGAAAGAAACCCCGTCAGGGCCGCCGTCATTGCCGGCTGGACGGCCGGACGCTGGAGACGATCCCCATCATGGAGTATGTCTGGAACAGGACGAACAGGGTTCCGGTAAACGAGGAACCGCTGAGAGGGCTTGAGTGAGCGAACGGACGGCACATCGGGAAAGAGAAAAACGGGGCGTGCGGCGGTCTCGGGACATCGCGCCATGGAGCCCGGACGGCCAGGAATATCGTCCGAGGGCGCCGTGTGCCGCCTGAATATGGAAGTCGACCGGTTGCTTTGCGATGACGGCCTTATGCTGCCGTGGTGGCCAACCGCCGGGAAAGACCAGCGCGACCGCCGGGTCACGGGCTGGGCCGTTACCGGTCAGGATGCCGGGTCGCGTATCAGGCAAGAAGATCGTGGAGCGCATTGAAGTGATCGTAGATTAGGGCCGGCGTAGAGAGCAGGAAAATTGAAACCGCCCGTTCGGGATACAGTGACTGTTACTGACCGGAGCTTCATCGGATGGAGTGAATGAGCGATTTCAACGACTTGGCAAACCCGGTCCAACTCAAATCGGGCGGTTACTGTTCAAGTTGGGCTTGAAGCAAGCGCTGGCCCAGGGAGGATTGAATGTATCTGGATCAGGCTTTCTGACTTTCGGGGTTACAGGCTGTCCTTGCCGCCACTGGCGGGAAAGTGGCCCTAGCGGCCGCGAACAGGCGCGAGATCCCACAAGTGCCTCAAGCGGATGCGATCCTGTCGCATTCCGCCTGGAAAAGCACCAGACGGGTTACGGTGATGTCAACGAAATCGTCGCCACGCTTGCCTGCAATGGCAAGATGAGGTGTCATGCAGAGCGGAGTCTCGACGGTATGGCCGGACTTTAGAACTTCTAGTTCTTCACCGAGGCGCATCCAGTTCCGGTCAAGGTAGTCAAGCGCAAATGCGAAATGCTCTGTTTCTGTGTGGTTGGCAGCGCCTTCGATCGCCACCCGTGTCGTCTTGAAGTTGTCGAGCGCGCGGGAAAGAACCGCTTCTTCATCAGAATGCAGATCTTGTATCCCGCGGGCATTGATGATTGCTGAAATCTGTAGGCTGGCGTCGAGGGCTTCCTCGAAACACTCGAGTAGGTTCGACGAGAAGGCGGGCTGATCGAGCGAGCCGGCCCACCTTGCGGAGAAATCCTGGTCGGGAAGCGGAATGAATGATGTGGGGACGGTCGCAAGGGCCGACAGAACTTGCCCGTTCATGATTGGAACGACCGAAAAAGGCCAGTCATTGTCGAGGTGTTGAACTGCGATGGAGAGGAGCTCCTCCAGAATCGGTAGCCATTGATCAGCCAGATCGTCGACTTCGACCAGCATCGCGACCTCTCGCGCCGGCCAATAAGGGCTGTCTAATTCCTCGATGGGTCGGGACAGGCAACGGACCTTCCAGCCACGGGGTGCCAGCTGGGTCTCGAGTTCGTGCAGCCGAGCATCGAAGCGTTGGACGGCAATTTGGCGGGAATGACGCGCGGCAGCGCGGACCGCGTTACCCATTCTCGCCTTCTTTGCCGCGCGAACGATGCGGGCTATGGCCTGGGGGCTACTGTCGTGTGCCATTTCGTGAAGGATCGACGAGACGTCGTCCAGGCGTTCGGCGAGCTTGTCGAGTTGTGCCAGGGGAGGCGAAGACATGGTGCGCCAAATCGCCGAATGCCGATGCTCGCGCGCCTGACCGTGCAGACTTCCCGCATGGGTCGCCGTGGCCCTGTCGGCGTCGATTTGGGACAAGCGGCGGACGAGGTTGCCGAGAACTGCGGTCAGGAAGGCGCCGAGGGTGTCGCTGGTCCCGGCGCTATACGCTTCAGTCATCGTGGGAGGGTCGGTTCCGGGCGCAGCGTAGGCCAGGCCGTCAACGGCCTCGATGATACCGTTGATTTCCGAGGCCACCGCGTCCGCGTTGGGGATACGCTTTCCCCTGATCCATTTTTCGGAGAATGAACGAAAGACCGTTTCGGTTTGGCGAACGTGGTCCGCCATCTGACGCGTGTACTCGGTCAGGGTGGGGGCGGCGGACTTGGCGAGCAGACTTTGGCGGAATGCAACGTTCCATGCGATACGGGGCTTGGCAGGCAAGTTCGCCCTCGGCATGTTCTTGGACCAAGGCCGGTGGTCACCGATGGAAACGGTCTGACCGGAGGGATTGACGACATCGCTGGCGGCGGCGTCGGAGTCCGGTGAGATCCCGATCAATATCTCGCAGATTTCGCAGATTGCCTGGTGCGGGTCGGGCTGGCCTTGTTCGGCGACCTGATACCAGTCGGACCTGACAGTGCGGCCATGCGGGCCATGCGGGTCAATTGTCGTGGGCGTCGTCCAGGGAATTTCGCGAGAGAACCGACCGAACAGCGCCTGCTCTCCCCCCAGTATCTCCACGAGGCGCCGAGCCAGATCTCGGTCGACCAGGTATGCAATGGACAACAGCCTTGCGATCTGGCGAATGTCCGCGTCTTGGTCGTCAAGAAAGTTCTCGCCGATTGCAAATTCGATGGGATCGCCGCCGCAGATTGGGACAAGCGCGGACAGAAGTGCGCTCGCTTTCGCGACACCGGTGGCGTCCGGCGGTGTCGCTCCGACCGGCAGATGGGCCAGGCATGCGGCGCGTAGATCGTGTTTGGGCAGGCTGCGGAATTCCGAAAGAGCGGCTGTCAGACGTGTCCATTGATCGGACACCGAAAGCTCCGGAATGTCGAGTAGGGGGTCGGCGTACGAGCCGGCTAGGGACCAGTGCGCTCGGTCAACACGATGCCTGTCGAGAACCGACATTAGCGAGGCCACATGGCGATCGAGCGTTGCAAGCCCCAGACCGGTCAGGACAGCTGTCCAGCGGTCGAGTTCGCGGCTGTTCGCGAGAACGCCGGCGATCTTGAGGAGCGGTGATGGGTCGTTTCGGATGTCGGTATCGGCCAATAGGGACCTTAGCACTCTTGGCAGGGTATCGACCGTGGCCGCAGCCAGGCTGTTCCAGAGCGACTCCGAGGCGTGAAACACAGCTTCGTCGTGCGATGACTTGACGAGAGCGTCCGAGCGGAGCGCGTGAAGTCCGCCGAGCACGCCAGGGCGACTCTCTCGGACGAGGTGTTCGTCGATGAGTCTTCGCAATGCACGATTCGCGGAATCGGGGCCGAGACCGAGCAGTTCGAACAGGCGCTGAGCGTCGACTTCTCCCCCGCGAGCGCAAAGCACGGCCGTGCTTCTGATTATCCCGAGTTCGTCATCGCGGTGCTGGCGCTCCCTCTGGCGCACCTGATCGTCGATGACTAAGGCGAGGCGGCGTCCCTGGGTCAGGAGATGGACGTATTCCAGCATGAGGCCCTGCGATTGCTCGTAGGGTTCGCGCCAGTGAGTCCACCTGGTGTGATTCGCTGCGGCCAGTCGCTCCCAGACCGCGTGGGCAAGCTCATCGTCCAGTTCTGGGGAAATGAAACCGGTGTCCGACCGATTGGCGATGAGGTTCACATCCTCCTGACGCAAAGAACCCAAGAGGTAGAGATCGGGAATTCCTCTCAGGTCGCGCGCGAGCGCATCCCATAGGTCGCTGTTGGCCGATCCGACTTCGTCCAAAACCAGGGCCAAGGGCGAATTTGCGGTGGGCCGGCGAGAGCGGACGAACCGAGAAATCGCTTCGGCGCTGGCTGAAGTGGCGATGCCGGTAATCTGATACCAACGCATCCGATCGGCGGCAGCGGCGGCAGCCAGCCATGTGAGTGCCGATTTGCCTGCACCCGACGGTCCGGAAACGAGCACATGCCGCCGCTGCGTGAGCGCTTCGAGGACCCGACGGACGTCTTTCGGACGATCCAAAACCAGATTGGAAGCGACATGGCCCGGTTTGACTTTCACGCCCCTGTAGAAGTCCGGTTCGTCGACAGGAGTCGTGAAGTCGACCGGCTCTATGATGCCCGACAGAAGGGCGTGGTCGATCGCCGTCGGGTCTTCGGCTTCGAGGCGTTCGAAAATGCGTCGGTCGACCTCGGTCGCGGAGATCCTTCGGCGTTTGTCGAAGGGCAACGACGCGTTTTGCGCAGAGGCGTCCGCCACCAGTTGGTAGAGGTCGTTCGCCAGGCCTTCGGCAATCACGGGCGCGATTTCTAGACGGGTCGAGAGTAGCCGGAGAACCTCTTGATCGGGCGTCCGACAAACGAAGACGCGCCCGGCCTCATCGTCAAAAATGCGTTCGAAATTGGCTTGAGGATGACCGATAGGCGGCTTTTCGAGGACAACCGTGGATCGAATGACCGGGGCAATGCGGAGCTTCTCGGCCCTCTCCGCGGCAGCGTCCAGAATGGTGAGCACCTCAGAAGCCGGGAAGCCTCCGGTCTTTCGAGACTTGGCCTGCAGCCAAACTCGACGGTTGGGAAGTTCTATGACGCAATCGTCGAGACCCTCCGGCACGAGATAGCCAAGCGGCACCTGCCCGGCCCATTGCCGGAGGAGAACGAGCACGGCGACCCAGTGTTGGTAGTGGAAGCCGCGACCGGCCCATGCGCCCGAGCGGGAACGCTCCCACGATTCGAACTCGGAAAGTGCTTCAACCGGAGCGGATGACGGCGGGTGGTTCAAATCATGCCTACTCTGAAAGGAGCAAAATGGTGCGTGGGCCGGTTCGGAATTGCTCGTACTGCTCGGAAAATCTAGATGCGAGGTTCGGCTGTCAACGGAGGAGCAAAGCTGTACTGGTGCATCCGATCGCTGCCCCGCTCACGATCGGCTCTCTCCTCTCGGTGGAGCGGGACGCGTGCATGGACACGGTGAGGCGGAGACGCGTAAACGATTGACCCCGGCCGATAGGTGCGATTAGGTCGTGTGCTATGTTCGCTGTGCAGCAAATCTTCAGTTCTTGTTGAAAGTTTGACATAAAAGAGATATTTGCTGTACAGCGAATTGGTTACGATTGCCGATGTGAGGCTCGGACGTAATGGAACAACAGCTGGTTGAAGGATTCCTGGAAGTCCTGCAGGAGTTGCCCGAGGTGCAGGCGGAGTTCAGTGAGATGGAACTGCCGGGTGGCACTGATCGAGGACATGACGCACAGGTTGACCTCCGAGCGGGCGAGAAGGCGGTCACCTTGCTGATACAGGTGAAGAAAGAGGTATATCCCCGCGACGTGCGGCAGGTGCTTTGGCAGCTACAGGAACTTGAAGGTAGATGGCATGAGCCGGCGAAAGGACGGCATGCGGTGTCCTTCCTGATAGCCCAATCGATTTCGCCTGGAGCCAAGGAATTGCTGAGGGACGAGCGGGTTGGCTACTACGACAGCGGCGGCAGCCTGTTTCTTCCTGCCGGCAACATCTATGTGTACGTGGAGAAGCCGCCCCCGAAAAGCCTGTCGCGGTCCATCCGTTCCGTGTTTTCGGGCCGTCGTGCGCAGGTGCTGTACGCGGTGCTGCTGCGACATCGCGAGTGGTTCGGAGTGAAGGAGATTGCCAACCGGGCCCGGGTATCGCCCGCGACCGCCTCGCAGGTGCTGACGGAACTAGAGAAATTCGAATGGGTGGTGTCACGTGGACAGGGGCCGGGAAAGGAACGCCATCTGCAAGAGCCCAGCGCCTTGCTGGATGCATGGGTGGCCCAGCTGACGGTGATGCGACCGTTGTCCATGCGGCGCTACTTCGTGCCGGCGGCGCGCGGGGATCGACTGGTGGAGAAGTTCGGCGAAGTCTGCACCGCGAGCAAGGCCGAGTACGCGATCACCCACGAGGCGGCAGGGCAACGGTACGCGCCATTTCTGTCAACTGTTTCCCAGGTGCGTTGCCGGCTGCTGAACGGCCCGGCAGCAGAGCGGGCTCTTAGCGCAATGGATGCCCGGTTCGTGGACCAAGGCGCAAACCTTGCGGTCATCGAGGTCAAGTCGCCGAACGAGTTGCTGTTTCGCGAATTCGTGAATGGGATCTGGCTGGCAAGTGCCGTGCAGGTCTACCTCGACCTGATGCGCAGCGAGGGCCGCGCCAGGGAAATGGCGGACCACCTGCGCCACGAAAGGATCGGCTTTTGATGGTGAAGCCCGCGACGTTCGACGGCTACAGCGATCAGTACACGGTCGAATGCGAGCGGGTCCTCGTAACTCTGCTGCGCGGACTGGGCCCGTGGAAGGAGTCCGTGTTTCTGGTGGGCGGACTGACTCCCAGATACTTGGTGGCGGCTCGGCCGCCGGAAGTGCCGGCGCACGCCGGCACGCTCGACGTGGATATCGTTATCGATCTGCAGATCCTGGCCGACACCGCGGGCTATCGCACGCTCGAAGAGAACCTGCGAGCGATGAGGTTCGAGCGGTCGATAAACGAGAGAGGCCAGAGGCTTTCATGGCGGTGGCAGACTCGCACCGAAAGCGGTGCGCTGATGGTGGTCGAGCTGCTCGCCGACGCGCCGGACATCGCTGGTGGCAGGGTCGAACCACTGCCTACGGAAGGGAACATTTCCGCGCTCAACATCCCGCATTCGTCCATCGTCTTCGAAATGCACCAAGTCGCGGAGATTCGGGCAGAGCTCCTCGGCGATGGGGGAAACGCCGTGGAAGTTGTGAGGCACGCCGATCTGGTGAGCTTCACATGCTTGAAGGCCTTGGCCTTCGATCAACGCTTCGAGCGGAAGGACGCGCATGACTTGATCTATTGCATTGAGCACGCGGCGGAGGGTCTCGACGGCGCTACGCAGATGTTCCGAGAGGCCTTGGAGGGCAAGCACGGCCCAGTGATCCGGGACTGCTTGTCAATCCTTCGTAATCGTTTCGCCGGGGACGGCGAAGTCGAGGGGTATCGGAAAGACGGTCCGGTAGCGGTGGCCCGCTTCGAACTGGGTGAGGGTGACGATGCCGGTCAGCGCGAAGCTCGGTTGCTGAGGCAGCGGGAGGTCAACAGCGTGATGGAGCAACTTCTGGGTCGGATCACTCCGGAGGCGGCATGGCGGTAAAGGCAATTTTTGTCGGGATCAACAGATATCTGGAGTCCGCGATTTCCGAGCTGGGCGGTGCGCGACGAGGCTGCACCAGTGCGCTCTGGGTATTGTTCAGCGGCACCATCGAGGGGCTGGAGGAATGTATCGGAGTCGGTGGGGCGTCGCTGTCGCGGCCGAAGCCCGGTATCCAAGGGACAGCGCTGTGAATTCAACGCCAGACCCCCTTGTCGTGGCGGCGTCGGAGTATGTGGCGCAGACGCGGCGTCTGAACAGCCTTGGCAGCACGACAGAGGAGACATTCTATCCGGCGGTCCGCGACCTCTTGTCGGCCATCTTGCGCACGCAGGACTTGCCCTTTGAGGTGCGTACCGGAACATCGGAAGAAAGGGAGCGCGGCACGGATCGGCCGGATTTCGTACTGGCCGATGCGGCGCTCTTCGTCGGCGTCTTCGGCGAGGTCAAGAAGAGCGACGTTTCCATCGGGGAGATTGCGGATTCAACGGACCGGGACGACCAGATCGGCCGGTACCTGGCACGCACCGGCGTTGTGCTGGTTTCGAATGTCCGGGGTTTCGGCCTCCTGGCCTGCGCGCCGTCTTTCGACCGATCGCTCGGTACGCCTGTCCCGCCGGGAGAAAGGGAATTGATCGGGGAGGTGGACCTTTGGGCGCAGGCCACGGGGACAGGAACGAGGACTCGCGTCGATGTGCAGGCGGTCGAGGAACTGGCGGCGCTCGTTACCCGCTCGGTCACGGATTTTGCGCCTATTGCCGACCCGGCCGACCTTGCAAAGGTGCTGGCGCGCCAGGCTCGCGACGCGAAGGAGAGTCTGCCCGATGACCTTCGCGCGGTAGCGTCATTGCTGGATGACTATCGCCAGGCGCTGGGTCTCTCGTTCGATGTCGACGATGCCAAGGGCGACCGGTTCTTCCGTTCAAGCTTGATTCAGACCGCGTTCTACAGCCTTTTCGCGGCCTGGGTGCTCTGGGACCGAGGCCACGACGAGGAATCGTTCGATCTGGAGAAGGCGCAGGACCATCTGCGAATCCCGTTTCTCGAGCAACTCTTCCATGACATCCGCCATCCTCATTACATGCGGAAGCTGGATCTGGCGCGACATCTCGAGCGGGCGGTTTCCACACTGCAACGCGTCGACCGCGAGAACTTTCGCAGCCGGATGAGTTTTCCCACCGTTGACGGTGAGAATCCGGCGGTCGCGGCGATCACGTACTTCTATGAGCCCTTTCTGAAGGCTTTCGACCCGCAACTTCGAGAGGATCTCGGGGTGTGGTACACGCCGCCCGAAATCGTGCGCTATCAGGTTCGGCGGATCCACCACCTGTTGCGCACGGAGCTTGGTCGACCCCGCGGTCTCGCCGATCCCGACGTCGTGGTTCTGGACCCCTGTTGCGGCACCGGCGCCTATCTCCTCGAGGTGGCGCGTTGTATTGCCGAGGACCTCCGGCGCGACGGCGACGATACGGTTGTAGGCATCGAACTGCTTCGGGCATTCGAGGAGCGTATCATCGGATTTGAAATCCTGACGGCGCCATTCGCGATCGCACAGTTGCAGCTCTACATCCTCCTGGCTGACCTTGGCCTGGAGATTCCGGAGGGTCGCCGGCTTTCCGTATTCTTGACGAACGCGCTCACAGGTTGGCACGAGCAGGGCAACATCAAGTTGAACTTCCCCGAGATGCGGGAGGAGTTCGACGCCTCTCAGGCGGTCAAGCAGTCAGCCAGAATCATCGTCGTCCTGGGGAACCCGCCCTACGACCGCTTCGCAGGAGCGGCTCAGGCGGAAGAATCCGAGCTCGTGGCGCACTACAAGGGTATCGAGCTCGTTGCAGATATCGGAAGGGACCGTAAGCCCAGGCTTGACGAGTTCGGCCGTCCCCGGAAGAAGCAGCGCGGCAAGAGCTTGCTGTTCGAGGAGTTCGGTGTCCGCAAACAGCTTCTTGACGATCTGTACGTGCGCTTCTACCGCCTCGCGGAAGAACGAATAGGCGAGGCCGCTGAGCACGGCATCGTTTCCTACATTTCGAATTCATCGTTCCTTACCGGGCGGTCCCATCCGCGAATGCGGCGGTCGTTGCTGTCGAGCTTTCAGCGTGTCTGGATAGACAATTTGAACGGGGACAAGTTTAGGACGGGGAAGATCATCCCCAAGGGGTTGCCAAGCGAGGGAACGGCCGACCAGAGCGCGTTCACGACCGACTATGACGCGTATGGAATCCAACCCGGCACGGCGATTGCCACTTGGCTGAAACTGCCCGGCCCGAATGCGTCTGAAGACGGGGCGGAGGTTCGCTACCGGGACTTCTGGGGGTTGGCGAGGCGAAAGCGGGCTTCACTTCTCGCTAGTCTTCCGGACGAAGGGGCCGAGGGGGACTCGGATGTGCCCGCGTACAGCCGAATCGGTCCTTCTCAAGAGAATCGATGGCGCCTGTCTCCCCATTCGCAGGAGCCCGGCTACGAGAGTTGGCCGGGTATCGACGAGCTCTTTCCCGCCTCGTTTCAGGGCGTGAACCATAACCGCGGCGTCGAGGGCTCGGTCATCGATGGCGAGATGGCAAGTCTCCGCGAGCGGGTGAAATCGTATCTGGGATCCGAGTCATTCGACGATGCCGCGGCGATCGCGCCGGGTATTGCGGAGTCGCGGGCGCGTTACGATCCGGAGAGGGTTTGGAGAAACGTGAGGGGAGCGGGTGGATTCTCGGATAGCAATCTTCTGCCGTTTCTTACCTTTCCGTTCGATGAGCGATGGATTTACTACGAGACGGGATACAAGTGGCTCAACGAAGCCCGTCCTGAACTTGGCGCGAATCTCTCCGACAACGAATTTCTGATTGCCGTTCCGGAGCCTCGAAAGGCTTCCGAGACACGACCACTGTTTGCGACCACGCTAGTAAATCTGCACGTCCATGAACGCGGTTCTGTCGTGGTGCCGCGTGAGACGGGCGGTGAAGACTTGCTATCCGACCGTGACGCTAACCTGGCGGAAGCGGCATGGCGCGTTCTTCGAGGTCACTTCGGTCTGAACGGTGAGCGGCGCCACGATGACGCCCGGAGGTTCGTCGGGGATTTGTTTCGGTTGACCCTGGCCGTGCTTCATTCCCCAGTCTACCAAGTAGACCATCGCAGCGCCTTGTCGGCCGATTGGGCACACGTGCCGGTGCCCAGAGATCAGACGGTGTTCGCTTCACTGGTGGAGGCTGGCGGCTTGATCGCACGACTGCTCGATGCTCAGTGGGACGCGCAGGATGTGGTGAGGAACGTCTTGGGGGAACGATCTTCGGTGGCACTGGCTCCGATCCGCAAGACCGATGGCAGCGGCCTCCGCCCTGATGATTTGCGGGTGACCGTAAATTACTGGGGCGGCGGAAAGGGGCGCTGGGTCCCGCGGCCCTTCGCGGCTGACGAAGAGCGGCACCATGCGTGGGGCGGCCGGACGGGCGATCTGCATATCTCCGAGGATGTGTTCTTCGCCAACGTGCCGGAGTTGGTCTGGAAATACGAACTGGGCGGCTATCCTGTGCTCAAGAAATGGTTGGGCTATCGACAGTCGAATCGCCGCGACGGACAACCGCTCAGGACGGAGGAGCGCCGCTGGTTCAGATCCATCGTGCAGAGGATCGCCGCGATCTTGGCGCTCGATCCGGAGATTGACAGACTCTATTCTGCGGCATCCGAGAATGCATTCACGGCCAGCGAGCTCAAGATTGAGCGATAAGGCCTGAGCGTGGAAATGACGGCGATTCGTTCCACGGGCACGCGGAACGTGTGCGATTCAGCCAGGCGGCGGGTCCACGCGCTTGCCTGACTCGGGGTACAGGTTCCCGCCGATACTCCCGGTGATCCGTGCGGCGGCGAATTAGATCGAGTCGCGCGCCAGATGTGCGTAACGCGCGGTCGTCTGCACCAGGGTGTGGCCCAGCAGCTTGCCGATCATCGTGAGGCTCTTGCCCAAGGCCAGCGCCCTCGAAGCATACGTGTGCCATAAGTTGGTGGAGCCGGCGAGAATTCGGTGGATGGAGCGGCGACCCTACAGAACATCCGCCGCAATGCTCTTGGCGACCCGCTCCGCCGCCTCGTGGACGGAATCCTGCGCCAGATGCGCGTATCTCGCCGTCGTCTCGATATCGCTGTGCCCCAGCAGCTTGCCGATCACCGGCAGCGTCTCGCCGAGCGCCAGCGCCCTGGAAGCGAAGCTGTGTCGAAGGTCATGAATCCGCACATCCTTCAGCTTCGCGGCTTCCCGCACGGCCCGCCAGGTCCTGTCGAGGCCGCCCTCGCTGAAGTGGCCGTCCGCAGCCCTGCCCGGGAACACCCACTGGTTGCCCGGCCGGCGCGGCAGCGCCCCCAGCAGCCGCACCGCCGGCGGCGGCAGCTGCACCGCGCGGGGACCGGACTTCGCGTCGGGAAGGCGCAGCTCGCCAGCGTCGAGATCGACGTCCGTCCAGCGCAGCGCGAGGACCTCGCCCTTGCGGCAGCCGGTCAGCATCAGCAGGCGGATCGCCGCCGCCGCCACGGGCGAAGCGGTGCCGGCGTCCACGGCCTCGTCCAGCGCTCGTCCGAGCCGGGCGAACTCGGCGTCGGTCAGGAAGCGTTCGCGCCCGCGCTCGGGATGTTTCTCGATCGACCGGCACGGGTTGCAGCCCGCCGGCGCAAGGCCCCAGCCCTCGCCCAGACGGTACATGTGCGCGAGGGTCTTGACCGCCCGGTTCGCCGCCACCGGACGGTCGCTCAGCCCGCGGTGCAGCTCGACGACCTGCCGGCGCTCCACCGCCTCGACCGGCAGCCGGCCGAGGGCGGGCAGGATGTGGCGGCGCAGCACGCCACGCAGCTTCGCCTGCGTCCTCGGCTTGAGCCGGACCTCGACATGATCCTCCAGATAGCGCGCCGCAAGGTCGGCCACGGTCGGACCGCCCCTGGCCCGGGCCGCGAGCGGCAGCGCCACCGGGTCCTCGCCCGCCTTGATGCGCGTGACGATCAGCGCCGCCCGCCGGCGCGCCTCGTCGGCGTTGAGCACGCCGTGCCGGCCCACCGTGACCCGCTTCGGCCCCTCCGGCCCCCGCGCCTGGGCGATGTAGACCTTGCCGCCGGTCGGATAGACCCGCACCCCGAAGCCGGTCACGGTCCGGTCCCAGAACACGGTGTCGCGCTCGACCGTCATCGCGGCCACGGAGCGGTTGGAGATCGTCCTCTGCCGCATCGCCCCTCCCCTCACGCCGCCTCGGCGTCGCCGGGCATGATCCAGGCGGCGATGCTGCCGCCGGTCCTTGCGGCCGCCGCCTTCTCGGCGTCGCGCACCAGGTGGGCGTATTTTGCGGTGGTGCCGACCCGGGCATGGCCGAGCAGGCGCCCGATGACCGGCAGGCCCTCGCCCAGCGCCAGCGCCCTGCTGGCGTAGGAATGACGGCAGTCGTGGAGCCGCACGTCATCGAGCCCGGTCGCCTTTCTGACCCGCCGCCAGTGCCAGGACAGGCAGGCCAGACGGCTCTGCGGCTTCGCCCCCCTGAGCACCCAGGGGACGCCGTCCTCCCGCTCGATGCCGTCCAGCACCTTCAGCACCGGCCCGGTCAGCGGCACCATGCGCGGCCCCGTTTTCGAATCGCGGAGCCGCAGGACCCGCGCCGTGCGGTCGATGTCGTCCCATTGCAGGGTGAGGATCTCGTCCGAGCGGCAGCCGGTCAGCATCAGCAGGCGGATCGCCGCGATCGCCGAGGGCTGCATCGAGCCCTCGGCCTCGAACGTCTTCAGCACATCGCCGATGCGCCGGAACTCGTCGGGCGTCAGGAAGCGCTCGCGGGGCGTGTCTCGGTACTGGCGGACATGCCGGCACGGGTTGCGCCCGGGCGGGACCATCTCCCAGCTCTCGGCCAGCACGAACATCTTCGAGAGCACCCAGATCGCCTGGTTGGCCGCCGCCGGCGTGTCGCGCAGCCCGTGGTGGAGCCCGGCCGCGTCTTCCGGCGCGACGTCCTTCAGCGCCTTGCTCCCCAGCGCCGGCAGGATGTGGTGCTCGATGGACATGCGGTAGTTCTTCGCCGTCTTCGGCTTGCAGCGTGGGGCGACATGGTTCTTCAGACAGAGTTCCGCCAGGTCGGCGACGGTGGGCTCGGGCGCCGGTGCCGGCGGCTTCGGATCCTCGCCCCGCTTGATGCGGTCGATGGCCGCCGCCGCCTCGCGGCGACGCTCCTCGACGGTCCTGTCGCCGGCCGGCCCGAGCGTCGCCCGCTTCAGGCCTGCCGGTCCTCTCGACTGGACGATGTAGAGCTTGCGCCCGGTGGCATGGACGCGCACGCCGAAGCCGGCGAGGTCGCGGTCCCAGAAGATGGCGTCCTTGCCGCCGGGCTTCAGCCCGTCCACAATCCGCTTGGTGAGCCTGAGGGTGCTCCGTTTCGGCATCGGAAACCGTTCGGTCAAAGGGTGACGATGGTGAGGACGACGATGCCAACTCCGCGTTCTGCCGGGATTCGGCCGCTTTCGCCCTGTGTCATCGTCCCCTCCATCACCGCGTGACCGAACGCTTTCCGGCATCGTCGCGCTCCGTCCCGAAATGCCCGCATGCCAGTCATCAAACCGCATACGGGCGACATCAAATCGGGGGCGATTGAAGGCGATGCTTGGCGAGAAGTCAAGAGTTCCGAAGCCGATGAGGACAGAAAAATACCAAACATTACAACGCATTATCATACCAGCGGCACCGGACGGCGGGCGATGGCGGGGGTTGGCAACAGTTTGATGCGACCCCGGAACAAGTCCGGGCATGACGGAAAAATGTCGTGGGTCTCCCACCCGTCAACCTTTCTTTGTAAGCCCCTATCGAAGGGCGCTCACGCCATCACGGTTTCGGCGCGGCCGTAGTCGAACGTCTCGGGCTCGATTTCGCCAGCGTAGATCGCCCGCACCCGTTCCTCGCTCAGCGGAAAGCTGAACTCGGCGTTGCGCATGGGGATGCGGAGCCTGAGCTGTTCGACCACCATCTCTTCCAGAAGGTCAAGCTGTTCGTCCGACCAGCCCTCGCTGCCGAGGCCGGCGATGCCTTCGAGCATGTGGCCGAACTCGTCCTCGTAAACCTTGGTACAGGCGCCGGCGATCATGTCGTCGACGCCGCCCCGTCCCTTGAGCCGCATTCCCTCGCGGAACAGCGTGCAGTAGCCGCCCTCGGTGAAGCGGCTCGCGCGGACGCCGAGCGCGCCGTGCACTTCGTTGTGGCGGTGGCGGGTGCGGGTGAGCTCGGCGTCCTCGTCCCAGGTTTCCAGCTCGTGCGGGTTCATCGGCGGCGTGCCGGCGCCACGGATGGCGTCGTAGATGTCGGCGAAGCGGATATAGTGGTCGAACTCGTCGTGCAGGATCTCGATCAGCTCCAGCGCGTAGCGCCGGTCGACCCCGCCCTCGCCGGTATCGATCCTGGAGAAGATCTCGCCGAGCTCGGTGATCGGCCCCATGAAGACGCCCAGGTTCTTGTATTCGCCGATCCCGGTGCCGTTGAACTCCTTCGAGCACTGCCGGCGGAGCCACAACAGCTCGCTGTCGTGGTTGCGCACGGGGGAATCCCAGTAGGTCCTGACCACCTCCGCCTCGCCCGCCCAGAGCGGCGCCGACACGTCGATCAGCCTGGTGAGTCTATCGCTGAGTGCCATATCGAACCCTTCCCTCGTTCGCGGTCGCCACGTCGCTATCCCGGCGGAATTTTACGCATAACCGGTCGGGCAGGCCACAAGGGCTTCTCTCCCGTCACGGTCGGCCAAGGTCGGCCGACCACGAGTTTTTGCTGGTGACGGCCAGGAACAAAACGTGGATGGTCGGCCTCCGCCGACCGTGACGAAGAGACGGCGGGAGGAGGAAACGATGTCCCACTGCCTGGCCTACATGACGGCGGGAAGCGTCGAGGAAGCGAAGGCCATCGGCCGCGTGCTGGTCGAGGAAAGACTCGCCGCCTGCGTCAACGTCATTCCCGGCATGATTTCGGTCTATCGGTGGGAAGGCGAGTTGGAGGAGGCGGAGGAGGTCGTCCTGATCGCCAAGACGCGGGCGGAGAAGTTCGATGCGCTGGCGAAGCGGGTCGAACGGTTGCATTCCTACGACACGCCCTGCGCGGTCCGGCTCGACATCGCCGCCGGCCTTCCGCCCTTCCTCCAATGGATCGCAGGCGAGACCGCGTGACCCACCTCGTCCTTGCCCCCGGCCCGGCCCGGCGCTAGCGTCCCTTGGCGATGAACGAAGCAGTCAGACTGGCGCATCACGACCACTATTCGGACCGCCGGATCCGCACGATCCTCTCGAACGTGCGGACCATCGCGATGGTGGGCGCGAGCACGCTGTGGCGGCGGCCGAGCTATTACGCGATGAAATACCTGCAAAAGCGCGGCTACCGCGTCATTCCGGTCAACCCGACGCGCGCCGGTGCCGAGTTGCTCGGCGAAAATGTCTACCCCGACCTCGCCTCCATCCCCGGTAATGTCGACATGGTCGACATTTTCCGGCCTTCCGAAGAGGCGCTCGATATTGCGAATGACGCCGTCGCCAACAGGGACGAGAAGGGGATTCAGGTTCTCTGGATGCAGCTCTCGGTGAGGAACGACGAGGCGGCGAAACTCGTCGAGGAGGCGGGGCTGGTGGTGATCATGGACCGGTGCCCCAAGATCGAATACGCCAGGCTCTCGGGCGAGCTCGGCTGGAGCGGCATCAACTCCGGCATCGTGACGGCGAAGAGCCTGAGGCCGCCCCGCGCATGAACGATCCGGGCCGCATCAAGGCGCTGCTCGACCGGCTGCCCGACGAGGATCCGGCGCGGAAGCCGGGGTTCGAGACACTCGCCGTTCATGCCGGCGCCCGCCCCGACCCGGTGACCGGCGCGCGCGCGACGCCGATCTACCAGACCACATCCTACGCCTTCGACGACGCCGACCACGCGGCGGAACTCTTCAATCTCCAGACCTTCGGCTACATCTATTCGCGCATCACCAACCCGACCGTCGCGGTGCTGGAGGAGCGCATCGCGGCGCTCGAAGGGGGACGCGGCGCGGTGGCCGTGGCTTCGGGGCACGCGGCGCAGTTCCTGGTAGCGGCGACTCTGCTGGAGCCCGGCGACGAGTTCGTCGCCTCGCGCCACCTCTATGGCGGCTCGCTGACCCAGTTCGGGCTGAGCTTCGCCAAGCTCGGCTGGAACTGCCGCTTCGTCGACATGACCGACATCGAAAACGTCCGCGCGGCGATGACCGACAGGGTGAAATTCGTCTTCTGCGAATCGCTGGCCAACCCGGGCGGGGTAGTGATCGACATCGAGCCCATCGCGGGCATCGCGGCGGAGTGGGGGGTGCCGCTGGTGGTCGACAACACGCTCGCCTCGCCCTGGCTCCTGCGGCCGTTCGAGTGGGGTGCCGACATCTCCATCCACTCGATGACCAAGTTCATCGGCGGGCACGGCAACACGATGGGCGGCATCGTCGTCGAATCGGGCCGGTTCGACTGGGGGCGGACCGACAAGTTCCCCGGGCTGACGACGCCCGATCCGGCCTATCACGGGCTCACCTTCGCCGAGACCTTCGGCGATTTCGCACTCACGATGAAGATGCGCGCGGTGGCGCTGCGCGATTACGGGGCGAGCCTGTCCGCGCAATCCGCCTTCGCGCTCCTGCAGGGGGTCGAGACCCTGCCGCTCAGGATGGAGCGGCATTGCCAGAACGCGCTTCAGGTCGCGCAATGGCTGGAAGCGCACCCCAGGGTGGCCTGGGTGTCCTATGCCGGGCTCGGATCCTCGCCCTACCGAGCGCTCGCCGAGAAGTATCTGCCACGCGGCGCGGGCGCGGTTCTGACCTTCGGCGTCGAGGGCGGCTACGAGGCGGGGATGGCGGTGGTCGACCGCGTCGAGCTGTTCTCCCACCTCGCCAATATCGGCGACACCCGGAGCCTGATCATCCACCCGGCATCGACCACCCACCGACAGCTCGACGAGGAACAACAGGTTCGTGCCGGCGCGGGCCCGGACGTGATCCGCCTCTCCATCGGGATCGAGACCCCGGAGGACCTGATCGCCGATCTCGACAGGGCGCTCGCGGGGGTGTGAGGAAGGCGGTTCGCCCGTACACGCGGTGCTGGCCGACGGCGCGCGAGGCGAAGCGATTCAGCCGCCCCGCCGGTCAAATCGCGCAATAGTGGGGGTCGCGGGCTCCGACGACGGAGTCCGGCGCGATGCGGGCATCGAAAGTGACGAACCGCCCTTGTCGGGCGTTCTCGTGGTGCACATGCTGGGCGTCGAGCAGGGCGATCAGGACGTTTACGTCCAGCAACGCGCGCATCAGTCGCCGGTCTCTTCGCGCAGCCGGTCGATCAGTTCGTTGGTAACGATGCCGCCGCGTCGCCGGAAGGGGCGGAACCCGAACTCAGCGGCGGAGTGTTCCGTTCCATCCCCGGATCTGGTCCGATTTCCGCCGGCGAGCGACTGCCGCAGCAGGCCGGATATTACCGCGCCGGCCGGTTTCGACTCGCGTCTCGCCATTTCCTTGATCGCGAGCAATACATCGTCGTCTATGTTGAGCGTGGTACGCATTGTCGGACTTTCATTCGAACCGCATCCGCTTGGTCGATGTTAATGCATCAATCATCAACGAGACGCGTTTAGCGACCCCTTGTTCCGCTGTCCGTCGGATCGCGCTGGCGCCAACGTCATCCGCCTTCCTGGAACAAGCGCTCGCGGGTGTGTGAGCGCGGTCGCTCGGCTCAGTCCGCGGGCAGCGCCTCCCCGGCGACGGCCAAAGGCGGGACCGGGGCGCCGCGCAAATTCTTCTTCAGGTGTTTTTCGCTGTACCCGTTGAACAGGTGGCCGAGCAGCCCGCGATCGAGGTCCGACGTGCCGAACATCCAGTCGGCGATGGGGAAAGTCAGGTTCATGTTGGTTTCCATCATCAGGCGCGTGTTGTGGTGCGCGAAATGATGGCGCCTGAGCGTGTTCACAAAGGGGCAGTTGCGGACGAAAGCGTTCTCGTCGACGTGGCAGCAGTAATGCATGAACTCGTAGATCAGGTACATGCCGACCGTGGTCACGATCAGGAGCCAGCCGACATTGGCCGAGATCAGGAGGCCGAGGATCACCGCCGGCGGCGTCGACATGGCGATGAAGGTGACCAGGGCGAAAGGCGGAAAGACGGTGACGCGCCAGTCGTCCGCGTCGCGGAAGCGCATTTCGGAATCGGAAAAGAACTGGTGGTGGTTGAGCGTGTGACGCACATAGACCGCCCTCAGCCCGCGCTGGTTGAAGGGCCGGTGCATGACGAAACGGTGGACCGACCATTCGAAGACGTTGCAGCCCAGGAAGAACGCCGGCACCGACAGCCATTCCCACCACAGGACGTCATGGAGATGGCTCAGGAAATAGAGCATCGCCGCGCCGCCCATCAGGTAGATCACCGCGACGTGGAAGTATCCGTTGTACCAGCCGGCAATGCGGGATCGGTACTCCCTGCGGAAGTCGACCTGTCGCTGGCTCATCATCTCGTGGTCCTCCCGTATCGCACGCGCTCCGGACTACTCCGCGGCGTGCTCCTCCTCCTCTTGCTGAAGGGCGAATATCGACGTGTAGCCGCCCGACCAGTCGGGCGGCATCAGGCACGGGCGCGGGTCGTGATGTGCCCATCGGACGGGCTTGCCGCGCAGGATCTTCCGGTCGTATCTGGAACGAAGCGGATTGGCCGTGTAGGCGAACGCGTCCGCCGCCGCATAGACGTTCAGCAATAGCGGACGTCCGATCGCCGAATCGTTCGGGCGGGAGCCGTGAACGGTGCGGCAGTTGTGGATGGTGATCGATCCCGCCGGTCCTTCCAGCTCCCTGACCCGGGACATGTCGATCCCGGCCGCATCGTCATCGGACAGGCAGCCGATCCACTCGCCCTCGTCGTTGTACTGGTCGCGGAGCTCTTCATTGTGGCTCCCCGAGACCACGCATAGCGGGCCCTGTTCGGGGCCGCAATCGTGGAGATAGGTGCCCACCGTCAGCGGGCTGTAGTTGGTATGCGGCCAGAAGCCGATGTCCTGGTGCCACTTGACCTCTTCTCCGCCCTCCTTCCATTTGAAGTTGAGCTTGGAGTGATGGAATTTCACGTTGGGTCCGACGAGGTCGGCGACGATATCGGGCAGGACCGAATTGGCCGCGTAGTCCCAATAGGTCGGGTGGTGGTCGTTGGGGCTCGAAAGCCGGCGGAGGCGCGGGTTCTCGGCGGTGTGGCCGTCTTCCAGATCCCATACGGAATCCGAATTCGCGACCCGGCGGCTGCGCTCGACCATCTCGTCGGAGGTCTCCCGCAGGCGCGCGAGCCAGTCGTCCGATATGGCTTTCTCGACCAGCAGGTAGCCGGTGTCGAAATAGGCCTCCCGCTGGGCTTCGCTCAGGACTTTCGGCGGGATTGCGCGGATTCGGTCTGGCGTCATGGCAAGTCTTCTCTGGCATGCGCGATGACTGCGCCGATCCGCCTGCATCGCGCTCTGTCCGGTATCTGATATATCAGTAAAACATCAACTAACCGCACCGGTCAAGCCTCCGCCTACCTGAACCCAAGAAGCTGCGCTGGCAGCCAGAGCACCATTTGCGGGAAATAGCCCACGATCGCAAGACAGACCAGCTGCAGGAAGATGAACGGGACCACGCCGGCGAACATGTGGCGCAGCGTGATCTCGGGCGGGCTGATTCCGCGCAGGTAGAAGATCGCCGGCGCCATCGGCGGGGTCAGGTAGCTGGTCTGGATGACGACCAGGAACATGACGCAGAACCAGACCGGATCGAACCCCATCGCCTGGACGATGGGCATGAAGACGGGGATGAAGATCAACAGAACCGAGATCCAGTCCAGCACGAACCCGGCGGCGAAACAGATGAACAGGAATACGGCGAGCGTCACCCACGGCGTCAGCTGCGCCTGCTCGATGAAATCCTGCGCAAGCGCGATGCCGCCGGCCGCCACGAACACGCCGGCGAACATGTTTCCGCCGAGCAGGATCAAGAAGATCATGCAGGTGACCTTGAGGGTCTTCAGCACCGCCTCGTTCAGCACAGTGAGGCTGAACTGTCGATAGAGGATCGCAAGGATCATCGATCCCAGCGCGCCGAGTCCCGCCGCCTCGGTGGGCGCGGCAAGCCCGAACATGATCGATCCCAGCACGGCGGTGATCATCGCCACGGGCGGGGCGAGGGCGATCAGCGTGATGCGGATTCTCTCGATCAGCGGCGGCTCGTCGTCCGACGGGGGAAGACGCGGCCCGACCTTCGGCTCGACGGTGCAGCGAATCAGGATATAGGCGATGTAGAGCCCGGCCATCAGCAGGCCCGGGAACACCATGCCGACAAACAGGTCGCCAACCGAGACGTCGGCCACCGGGCCCAGCACGACCACCACCACCGAGGGCGGGATGATCGTACCCAACGAGCCTCCGGCGCAGATCGTCCCCGAGATCAGCCCCTTGTCATAGGCGTATTTCATCATCACAGGGATCGCCAGCAGACCGACGACGGTCTCGGTCGCGCCGATCACCCCCGATGAGGCGGCGAAGATCACGCACATGACCACCGTGCCGACGGCAAGCCCGCCCGGCAGCCGGCGGGTCCAGAGATGCACCGCTTCGAAGAGCTGTTCGGCGATGCCCGAGCGTTCCAGCATCGCGCCCATGAAGATGAAAAGCGGGACCGCCGCGAGAACGAAATTCGATCCGACGGCGTCGATTTTCTGGGCGAACTGGAAGATGACCGCGGTATCGAAGGTCAGGTAGCCGAAGATCAGCGCGATGCCCATCATGGAGAAGGCGACGTGAAACCCGAGAAACAGCGCCAGCATCAGCACCGGGAACATCGCGAGGGCGAGATATTCACCCATCGGGCGCTTGGCGTTCGGGCGTCTGCCCGGTCAGGAAGCGGACGCATCTGACGAGCTCGGCCACGCCCTGCAAGGCGAGCAGGAAATAGCCGAGGAAGAAAACCAGGCGAAACGGCCAGATCACGGGGTTCCAGGCGGATTGCCCCGAGTGGTCGTTGTTGACATAGGCCTCGACCCAATAGTCCCACAGCCCCCAGCTCACCCAGCAGACCACCGGCAGGAACAAAAAGAGGTACCCGGCCGTATCGACGATCGCCTTGGTTTTGTCGGGAAATCGGCTGTAGAGCACGTCGATGCGGATATGGCCGCCTTCCCTGAGCGTGTAGGCGGCGCCGATCAGGGCATGGGTCCCCATCGCCATGTAACCCAGCTCGAACGCCCAGATCGTCGGGGCGTTCAGCGCATAGCGGGAAAACACCTCGAAACAGGTCGCCAGGATCAGCGGAAAAACGATCCACGCGATGACCACGCCGGATACGCCGCTCAACCGATCGATAGACCGAACGAGAGCCGTCATCGCCGCAGCGCCCCTGCGCCGGAAACCGATGTCATCATGGGTCGGCGAGGAAGGCGCGGCGCGGGCCGCGGCCTTCCTCCACCGTTGGCGATAAGGAGTCTACTCGGAAATCACGTTGCGATAGTGCGTCGCCTGCCGCCACAGCCGCTCGAAGGCCAGCTGGCTCTTCAGCACCTTGTCGAACCACGGGTTGGTCTTGGCCTGCTCCTTCGCCCAGTCGATCGCCAGCTTCTTCGCCTGTCGTTGGACGGCGGCATCCAGCACGATGATCTCGTTGCCCTCTTTCTTGAAGAATTCGAGCGCCTTGGCGTCCTCGTGGCCGATACGCGTCCAGCTCTCGAAGGTCACCGTCTTGGCGGCCAGCGCCACCATTTGCTTGTCGCGATCGGAAAGCTTGTCCCAGGCTTTCTGGTTGATCGCCAGCTCGAACGGGGCAGTCGGCTGGTGGATGCCCGGAATGACCACGTATTTGGCGATTTTGTGGAAGCCCGACGAGATGTTCTCATAGAGCGTGCCCCATTCGGTGGCATCGATCGCGCCGCGCTCGAGCGAGGTATAAACCTCTCCGCCCGGCATGGTGACCGGCGCGGCGCCGAGACCCTTGGAGATCGCCAGCCAGGCGCCCGCCGTGCGGAACTTGAGACCCTTGAGATCGGCGAGGGTCTTCACCGGCTTGCGGGAGTGCAGGAAAGCTTCGGCGGTGCGTGTGAAACAGGGGAAGGAGACCAGCCCGAAACGCTCCCGGTTGAACTCCTGCCACATTTCCAGGCCGCCGCCCTCGTAAATCCAGTGCAGCATGCGCTCGGAGTCCATGGACCCGGCATAGCCGCCGAACAGCACGGTCGTCTTGTCCTTGCCCCAGTCGTACCCCATCCAGGTGTGACCCGCTTCGGCCACGCCCTTGGCGACGGCGCTGCGCACCTCCAGCCCCTTGGACAGTTGGCCGGACGGGAAAACCCGCACCGTGACGCGGCCTTCGGTCAGGAAATCGATCTTCTTGGCGACCGCCTGGGCGCCGATCTTCATCAGCGGTCCGCCGCCCCAACTCGCCGCCATTTTCCATTTGCTCTCGCCGGCGGCGAGCGCCGACTGCGAGGCTGTGACGGCAAGCGCGCAAGCAGCCGCCGCGGCCACCAGATCGCGGGTTCGATTCGGTATCATGACGTGCTCCTCCCTCGGTTGGTTAGGTGCTTCCTTCACTGACGCGGGTTGCCGAGCGCTTCGACGGCGCGGTCGATGTCGTCGCCGGTCAATTCCCAGTCGTTCTCCAGATTGGCCACCACGGCGCGCATGAAATCCTGGCATAGATCCAGGGCCTTCGCGTCGTCGGAGAGGTGGTCGGCCAGCAAGGCCAGAGATAGCTGGGTGGGTCCGGCGCCCTCATAGGTCCATTCGAATCCCGTCCTGGTGAACCGCTTCAGCCCGTAGCGGGCATCGAGCGGCCCGTCGTCGACCGTCACCACGATTCCGTCGATGGTCCGGGATCCGGAGTAGACCTTCATCGCGCCGTTACTCTGATATATCTCTGGTATGCTAATCGCGCGGGGAACGGTTGTAAAGCTGACCGGCGCCGCGGGAAGGCGGTCCTACCTCCCCACCGCGCGACCCGGCGATACGGTATCGAGCGTCGCGCGGGTGAACTCTTCCACGTAGTCGATCAGGCGGTCGGAGGCACGTCCCGCCTCATCCGGGTCGCCGTCGGCAATGCTCCGCGCGAGCTCGGCATGCAATCTGGCGCAGAGCGGCAGATCGGCCGCCTCCTTGTAGTGCATGTACCAGAAGCGCCTCGACAGCCCGTGCGTCTGGCTCATGGCGCGCTGCGCGTATTCGTTGTGGGACGCCTCCGCCTCGAGCTGGTTGAGCGCCTGGTCGTAGCGCATGAACGCGATGTCGTCGCTCTCGCGCGATGCCTTCTCCATGCCGTCCGCGATCTGCAGGAAGTGCAGCCGTTCCCCTTCGGTGCGGCGCAGCGCGCCGGTGCGCGCGATCAGGCGTTCCAGCTCTCGCCGGACTTCCAGCAGCAGGAGCTGGCTGCGCGGATTGATCTCGGAGACGAGGATTCCCTTGCGCGGCAGGATGACGACCAGCCCCTCCCGCGCGAGACGCTGCAAGGCCTCGCGGATCGGCGTGCGGCCGAAACCGAAATCGGCGGCGAGCGCGCTTTCCGAGAGCACGGAGCCCGGGCGCAGCCGCAAGGTGACGATCGATTCCTCCAGCCGATCGTAGGCCCGGTCGGTCAGGGTCGCGGTCGTCCGCTTCATGGCGTCAGCGCCGGACCCGGCCGCGTCCGCCGCCGGCAATGGGCGACAGCGCGGGCGAGCTAGATCTGGCGGCGTTTCTCGACCATCGCCGCGAAGGATTCGTACTCGCCATCGTCGACGCCGTAGCTGTGATCGTCATCCGGAAAGGCGCCTTCTCTCACTTCCTTCGCGTACTGGGATATTCCATTGACCGCGACCTCGGTCAGGTTGGCGTAGCGCTTGGTGAATTTCGGCTTGAAGTCGGTGAACACGCCGAGAAGATCATAGCACAGCAGTATCTGACCGTCCGTCCCGGCTCCCGCGCCGATCCCGATCGTGGGGATTTCCAGCTGTTCGGAGATCAGCCTGGCGATGGCGGCGGGCACCGCCTCGAACTCCAGCATGAAGCAACCCGCATCCTCGATGGCGAGCGCATCCTCCAGGATCTTCATCGCGGCATCCGCCGTCCGGCCCTGAATCCGGAAGCCTCCGAACACGGCCACCGTGTGGGGCGTCAGGCCGATATGGGACGCGGTCGGGATACCGGCGTCGACCAGCGCCCGGAGGACATGCGCCTGGCTCTTGCCGCCTTGCGGCTTGACCGCGTCGCTGGCCGCCTCCTGCATGAAGCGCGTGGCATTGCCGAGCGCCCGGTCGACCGTGTGGTAGCTCTGGTAGGGCATGCAGCCGAGCACGAAGGTATTGGGGGCGCCCCGGCGCACCGCCTGAGCGTGCATGATCATCATGTCCATCGTCGCCGGGATGGTATTGGGATGCCCGTGCGCTATCATCGCCAGGCTGTCTCCCACCACCGCCACATCGACGCCGCCCATCTCCGCCCATTGCGCCGAGGTGTAGTCCGGCACGGACATGTAGACCATCTTTTCGCCGGTCGTCTTGGACCTTCGGATGTCCGAGATGGTGCGCTTTTTCCGCGTCGATTCGCCCGCCTCCGCCATGACGCCCGGTTCCCTTTGATCTATCTGTGATATATTAAGCGTCATTCTGCGGGAGCGCGGTGAACCCGTCAACGTCGCCGGCGGAATTACCCCCGGGGACGATGCGGGGTTCGGACCGGATTCGGAGAGAGGGGCTGGCCGATGCCCAACAATATTCGCGCAATGCTTACCGCCGCGGTCGTGTTGATCGCTGGCGGGGCCTTCTGGTTCGAACACGATGCCGGCGAGGATTTCCTCAAATGGCTGGCGGCCGGCCTCGGCGTCTTCATGGCGTTCGCCGTGTGGCTGTTCCCGGAGACCGCGGAGAAAGCCGACGATCCCGATTGAACGCGGCCGCTAACCTTCTGACTGGAAAACCCCGCCTCAGCGGTCTTCCCAGCGCGGCTCGCGTTTTTCGAGGAAGGCGTCGATCCCTTCCTCGGCGTCGCGGGCGAGCATGTTGCGGGTCATCGCCTCGCTCGCGGTGCGGTAGGCCTCGTCGAAGCCGGCTTCGACCTGCTTGTAGAACGCTTCCTTGCCGATCGCGATGGTGAGCGCCGATTTCTCCGCGATGCGCCGCGCGAGCCTGTCCGTCTCCGCTTCCAGCTCCTCGGGCGCGACGACGCTGTTGACGAGGCCGTAATCCGCCGCGGTCTCCGCGTCGATCGCATCGCCGGTCAGCAGCATCTCCATCATCCGCTTGCGCGGCACGTTGCGGCCGATCGCGACCATCGGCGTCGAGCAGAAAAGGCCGATATCGACCCCGGGCGTGGCGAATTTCGCATCGCGCGACGCCACCGCGAGGTCGCAGGTCGCCACCATCTGGCATCCCGCCGCCGTCGCCGTTCCCTGGACCCGGGCGATGACCGGCTTGGGCAGGCGGATCAGCGACAGCATCAGCTTTCCGCTCTGCGCGAACAGGGCCTCGTAGGCTTCCCGGGTCGCGTTGCCGCGCAGCTCCCGCATGTCGTGGCCGGCGCAGAAGGCGGGGCCGTTGGCGCCGATGACCAGAACGCGGACCGACGGGTCGCCGGCGATCGAATCGATCTCCGTCTGCAGCGCCGCCATCGTGGTGCTGGAAAGCGCGTTGCGCGTCCGGGGGCGGTTGAGGATCAGCGTCGCGACTCCGTTCGCGTCGCTCCTGAGCACGGGGGCCGCGTTGTCCGCCGCGTCGGTTGCAAGGGTCGCTGACATGGTACCGGCCCGCGCTGTTGATCGTTGCGGCCCAATCTGGCGCCGGCCGCTGCGGCGCGCAAGTGCCGTGGCCCCCCTTCGTCATATCGACCGGAGCCGTGCGCGGCACGGCGGAGTGGAGATATCTTTCCGGCACGCTACCCCGAAATCCGGGCGGAAAGATTTCTCCGCTTAGGTCGAAATGACGGATAGGGGCGGAGAAACGTGTAACCCGATACACTTCCACAAACTCCTGTCTGAAAACGACTTTCCGGCATTGACAGTCCGGAATCTTCTGCGATACTCGCGCGCCGTTCCGCGACCGGCGGACGGGATTTTACGGGCGGGGCAGACAATGCGCACCTATTCGGCCAAACCCGCGGATGTCGAGACCAAGTGGTTCCTGGTCGATGCCGACGGGCTGGTGGTCGGCCGGCTCGCCGCGATCGTCGCCAGCATGCTGCGCGGCAAGCACAAGCCGATGTTCACGCCGCATATCGACTGCGGCGACAACATCGTGGTGGTCAACGCCGACAAGGTCCGCCTGACTGGCCGCAAGCGGGAGCGGAAGACCTATTACCGCCACACCGGCTATCCCGGCGGCATCAAGAGCACGACGCCGGCGAGGATCCTGGCCGGCGCCCATCCCGAACGGGTGGTCGAGAAGGCGGTGCAGCGGATGCTTCCCAAGGGCCCGCTGGGACGCAAGCAGTTCGGCAAGCTCCGGGTCTATGCAGGGCCGGACCATCCGCACGAGGCGCAGCGGCCGGAGACGCTGGACATCGCCGCGCGCAACCCGAAGAACGCCAGGAGCAGGTAATGGCAGACCAGGACGCAGCGACGCTCGGCGACGTGATGCCCGAGGAGCTGACGGCGGGGGCCGAACCTCCGGTCGAGGCCGCGCCGGTCTACGAGCGCAAGGTCGATGCGCAGGGCCGCTCCTACGCCACCGGCAAGCGCAAGAACGCGGTCGCCCGGGTGTGGATCAAGCCGGGCTCCGGGCGGATGACCGTCAACGGGCGCGCGGGCGACGCCTATTTCGCGCGCCCGGTCCTTCAGATGCTGCTCAACCAGCCTTTCCTGGTCGCCGACCGCGACGCCCAGTACGACGTCTGGTGCACGGTCAAGGGCGGCGGGCTGTCGGGCCAGGCGGGCGCGGTGCGCCACGGCATTTCGCGCGCGCTCACCCATGCCGAGCCGTCGCTCCGGCCGATCCTCAAGCGCGGCGGGTTCCTGACCCGCGATGCCCGCGTGGTCGAGCGCAAGAAATACGGCAAGCGCAAGGCGCGACGAAGCTTCCAGTTCTCGAAGCGCTAGAGCTTGACGACGCTTCCCTCGCGCCCTTCGATACGCGGCTTCGCCGCTACTCAGGGTGAGGGGGAAATTCTTGAAATCCCTCATCCCGAGTAGGCGCGAAGCGCCGTAACGAGGGACGCATCGCCGGAGGTGATGCCATGGCGAGCACAGCCAACGCCGTTCGGACCGCCATCCTTGGCGCGAGCGGCTATACCGGCGCCGAGCTGGTGCGGCTCCTCCTGCACCACCCGTCGGTCGAAATCCGCACGCTGACCGCCGACCGCCACGCGGGCAAGCCGTTCGACGCGGTATTTCCGCAATTCGGCGGGCGCGGCCTGCCCGATCTGGTCCGCATCGAGGACACCGACTGGGACGCGCACGACCTCGTCTTCTGCTGCCTGCCGCACGGCACCACGCAGGAGGTGATCGCGTCCCTGCCGGAAGGTCTCAAGGTGGTGGACCTCTCGGCCGATTTCCGGCTCTTCGATCTTCCGTCCTACGAGGAATGGTACGGTCATGAGCACCGCGCGCCGGCGCTTCAGCAACAGGCCGTCTACGGCCTGACCGAGCTCGCGCGCGAGGAGGTGAGGGCGGCCCGTCTCGTCGCCAACCCGGGCTGTTACCCGACCTCTGCGATCCTGCCGCTCGCGCCGCTGCTCGGCGAAGGCGCGATCGAACCCGAGATCATCGTCGATTCGAAGTCCGGGGTCTCCGGCGCCGGCCGCGCGGCGAAGGAGGCCAGCCTGTTCGCCGAGGTCTCCGAGGGCATCCACCCGTACGGCATCGCCGCGCATCGCCACGCGCCCGAGATCGAGCAGGAGCTGAGCAAGGCGGCCGGGGCGCCGATTCTCGTCAACTTCACCCCGCATCTGATGCCGATGAACCGGGGGATTCTCTCGACCATCTATGTGCGCCTCGCCGACGGGGCGGGGGCGGACGACCTCCGCGCGGTGCTCGCCGAACGCTACGATGGCGAGCCGTTCGTCCGCGTCGTCCCGGAGGGGACGGTGCCCGCGACCCGTCACGTGCGGGGTTCCAACCACTGTCTGATCGGCGTGTTCCCCGACCGGCTGCCGGGGCGCGCGATCCTCGTCTCGGTGCTCGACAACCTGGTGAAGGGCGCAGCCGGGCAGGCGGTGCAGAACATGAACCTGGTCTGCGCGCTGCCCGAGACCATGGCGCTCGAACAGGAGCCCTTGTTCCCGTGAGTACGGTGCGCGCCCGGGCGGCGGAGAGCGCGACCCTGCTGCCCTATCGCGGGACCTGGCCGCGCGTCGACCCGACCGCGTTCATCGCCGAGGGCTGCCGGATCGTCGGCGACGTCGAGATCGGGGCGGAGGCCAATATCTGGTTCAACTGCGTGATCCGGGGCGACGAGCAGGCCGTCAGGATCGGCGCTCGGTCGAATGTCCAGGACGGCACCGTGATCCACGTCCACAGCGCGAAGCAGGGGACCTTTATCGGCGCCGACGTCACCGTGGGCCACAAGGCGCTGCTCCATGCCTGCACGGTCGAGGACGGCGGTTTCGTCGGCATGGGCGCGATCGTGCTCGACGAGGCGGTGATCGAGGGCGGCGGGATGCTTGCCGCCGGTGCCATGCTGACGCCCGGCAAGCGGCTGCCGTCCGGCGAGCTCTGGGCCGGCAGCCCGGCGCGCCGCGCCCGCGCGCTCACCGACGAGGAGCTTGCGGGTTTCGGCAAGACCGTCGAGAACTACCGCGCGCGCGGCCAGGAATACCGGCGCACGCGCAGTGACGGGGGTAGTTTCTAGTCGTCATTTCGACCGGAGCCGCCAGGAGGGCGGCAGAGCGGAGAAATCTCCCCGCCACGGGCACGAGATTTCTCCACTCGCTCCGCTCGGTCGAAATGACGGGTGGGGGCGTCCCAATTGACCAGCGGAGCCGGCTTCGGCCACCATCCCTGGATGGGCGACCGTCTGCGGCAATTCGACCTGTTCGAGGATCGGCCGCCGACTGCGCCCGATGCCGGGCCGGCGTCGCCGCTGCTGCGGCCCGACACGCTGACCGACGATGAAGTCCTCCACCTGTTGCCGGACGCGGTGATGCAGGACGCGGTCCTGCTGTGCGGCCTCGTCGTCGAGCGCAGGCTCGGCGACTGCGCCTTGCCCGCGCTGGACCGGCTGTGGCGTCGCTTCAGAGGGTTCGGCCACGAGCGCCCCGAGCCCGAGCAGGAAGCTCTCGTGGAAACGCTCGCCCGGATCGGCACGACAGGGGCAACGGACATGCTCGCGGGCATCGTCGCCGCGGCGGATTTCCCCCCGCCGCTGCTGCCCGCCGCGCTGCGGGCGGCGCTCCATACCGGGCTCAGGCTACCGCGCGGGTTCGCGGGTCCTCTCCTCGGCAATGCGGATCCCCGGGTCAGGGAACTCGCCGTGCGCCTGGGCCAGTTCGGCCGGCCCGACATCGCCGCGATCGAGGAGCTGATCGGCGACACTCATCGACCGGTGAGGAGGGCAGCGGCCATCGCGCTGGGGCGGCTGGGCCGCGCGAGCGCAAGGCCGGTACTCCTCGAAGAGCTCTATCGCGATCCGACGAGCGAGATCGTGACCGGCCTTGCGGGCATCGCCGACGACGACATAGCGGTGCATCTGGGCAGGTGCGCCGAATCACATCCGGCGCTTGCCCAAACGGTCGCGGCGGTGCTCGAGGAGATGGAGACGGCGTTGTCCCTGAAAATCGCCCGCCGCGTTCGCGTCGGGCCGGCGCGGCGGCCGAATTGACCGGAGGGGCCGGCCTCGCCCACCATCCCCGAATGGAAGACCGCAGCGGCACGGCCGCCGACACCCTCATCCGTCATTGCAGCGCGCTGATCCCGCAAGACGGCGCGCTGGACCTCAAGGATTGCGACATCGTCATCCGCGGCGGGCTGATCGCCGAAATCGCTCCGCCGGGCGAGGGCGAGGCCGCGCGGGTCATCGAGGGCGCGGACCGCCTGGTCGCGCCGGGTCTCGTCAACGCGCACACCCATTCTCCGCTCAACGTGCTGCGCGGGACGGCGGACGGGATGGACCATGTCGGCTTCATGTGGACCAACCAGGCCGATACGGCCCGGCGCGGCGACGAGGAGATCGCGGTCAGCGCGGCGCTCGGCGCGCTCGACATGCTGCGCTCGGGCGTCACCGCGGCGATCGACCACTACCCGGAACAGAACTGCGCCGCCCGCGATGTCGGGCCGCTGGCGCGCGCCTATGCCGGGATCGGCGTGCGGGCGGCGATCGCGCTCCGCGTGTTCGACATGGCCTATGACGACATCGACCCCGCCCGGATCGAGGGTGTCGATCTCTCCATCGCGGACGATCTCGGCGACAACCCGCTGGAACCGCTCACCGTGGACGAGATCGCGGCGGTCTGCGAGGAGGTCGTCGATGCCTGGCACGGGCATGGCGGGCTGGTCTCGATCATGCCGGGCCCGTCCAATCCGATCCGCTGCTCGGACGAGATGCTGGTCCGCTGCCACGGGATCGCCGCCGCGCGCGACCTCGGCATCCATACGCACCTCCTGGAGACCCGCGTCCAGCGGACCCTGGCCCGGGAGCGTCATGGCAGGACGATGGTCGCCCAGCTCGACGCGCTCGGCATCCTCGACCGGCGCTGGTCGATGGCGCACACCATCTGGGTCGACGAGGACGACATCGGCCTCCTCGCCGAGCGCGAGGCCGTGGTCGTCCACAACCCGCACAGCAATTCCAAGATCGGCGCCGGCGTCGCCCCCGTCGCGCGGATGCTGGCCGAGGGCGTCCCGGTAGCGCTCGGCACCGACGGGGCGAGCACCAACGACACGCTCTCGATCCACGAGGCGATGAGCCTCGCGCTCCTGCTGCCGCGCATTTCCGGCGTGCCCCGCTCCGAGTGGCCCGGCGCGGCGGCGGCCTTCGACATGGCGACGAGGGGCGGGGCGGCGGCCTTCGTATCCGGCCCCCGGCTCGGCGCGATCGAGGTGGGCGCGGCGGCCGACCTCGTGCTCTACGACCTCGACGCGCCCAGCCTCGCGCCGCTCAACGAGCCCCTGCAGCAGCTCGTCTTCGCCGAGCGCGGGCGGGGGGTGCGCACGGTGCTGGTCGCGGGCGAGGCGGTCTACGAGGACGGACGCTTCGCCTCGGCCGACGCCGATGCCGCGATCCGCGCGGCCAGGGGGATGCGCGAGAGCCAGAAGGCCCGCAACCAAGCGCTTTACCGGTTCGCCGGGGCGCTGGAGGCGGCGCAGGAACGCGCGGGAGGGTAGGGAAGTACTCCCTACCCTCCCGGCTTCGAGAAGACCCACCTCTGCCGATCCGCGCTGTCGGGAGCGCAGGGCATGAGGCGGACCGTCCTGACGATGTGATCGGCGCCCGCGGGGCGGCTCGGCCCGGGGCCGACGGTGAGGCAAAGACCCGGCGCGGCGCCCGACACGATGTTTCCGGAGGTCTCGCGGCGCCAGGTCTGGAGCGGCGAAGCGTCGCATTTCTTCGGCCGGACGAGGGCTTCCGGTTCGGCCGAGGCCGCCTCGACGCAAAGGTCGTATTCCGGCATGCGGAGCGCGCCGCGTTCGAACGCGGCTGTATCGAAAATGCCGTCCCGGTGCCAGATGAAGTGCTTGCAGCTATGGGCATGCAGCGGGCGTTCGAGCCTGACGCCGGCACGATGCCCCGGTATGTCGAGGCAGAAGCCCCGCGGCTCGTCGAGCGGCGCCCGAAGGCGGAGGAAGAGTTCGTCGGCGGCGGCCGGGCCCGGCGCGACCAGCCCGGCCCACGCGAACGCCGCGCCCACGATGGCGAGAATTCGGGATTTCATGACGCTCGTCCCCCGTTCCGTTCCCACCCAACCGTCACGCACCAGAGCCCACCAATCCGTCGCCCCTCGCTCGTCATATCGACCGGAGCCGACCCGGAGGGGCGGCGGAGCGGAGATATCTGTCACGCACGGGCACGAGATTTCTCCACTCCGCTTCGCTCCGGTCGAAATGACGGAGTGGGCCTTCGCCCCTCGTCATATCGACCTGCTAGGATGCCCCAGCGATACAGGTCGAAGGGAGGCGGCATGACGACGGCCCTTGTGGTTCACGATTACGGCGGTCCGGAGGTGCTGACGCCGGAGGAGGTGCCGGTCGCGGCGCCCGGGTCCGGTCAGGTGCTGCTGCGCCACACCGCGATCGGCGTCAACATGGCCGATACCTATCGCCGGCGTGGGGTCTATCCGCTCAAGCTGCCGGTGATCGTCGGCTCGGAGGGCGCGGGAACGGTCGAAGCGCTGGGCCCCGATGTCGACAGTCTCGCGGTCGGCGACCGGGTCGCCTATGGCGGACCGCTCGGCTCTTACGCGCAGGAACGGACCATCGCCGCCGACAAGGTGGTCCGCCTGCCGGACGGGATCGACGACCGGATTGCGGCGGCGATGATGTTGAAGGGACTGACCGTCCACTACCTCCTCTACTGGACCCGTGCGGTGCAGGCCGGCGACACGGTGGTCATCCACGCCGCCGCCGGCGGGGTCGGCCTGATTTTCTGCCAATGGGCGAAGCATCTCGGCGCCACGGTGATCGGCACCGTCGGTTCGGACGCGAAGGCCGAGATGGCCGCGGCGCATGGCTGCGATCACCCGATCCTCTACACCCGCGAGAACTTCGCCGACCGGGTGCTGGAAATCACCGGCGGGGAAGGGGCCCACGCGGTCTACGATTCGATCGGCGCCGACACCTTCCTCGATTCGATCCGCTGCACGCGCCCGCGCGGCACCGTCGCCGGGTTCGGCCAGGCCTCCGGCCCGTTCCCGCCGCTCGACACGGGCCTCCTCCAGAGCGGCTCGAAATTCGTCACCCGGCCCGGTCTCGCCGACCACATCGCGACGCGCGAGATGATCGAGACCGCGTCCACGCGCTTGTTCGATCTGGTGGAGCGCGGCATCGTCACGATCAACGTCAACCAGGACTGGCCGCTCGTGGAGGCCGCGGAGGCGCATCGCGCGCTGGAGTCCCGCGCCACCACCGGCTCGACCGTCCTCATTCCCTGAGGGAAGACGCGATGAACAAGGATCTCAGAACCTTCCTCGCCGAGGCCCGGCAGATGGGCCCGGAATACTTCGCCTCCGTCAGCCGGCCGGTCGATCCGGTCTACGAGCCCTGCGTGATCCAGCAGAAGCTCGCCGCCCGCGACGAGTACCCGGTCATCCGGTTCGAGAAGGTCGACGGCTCGGAGCTGCCGCTGGTCACCAACCTGTTCGGCAAGTACGAGCTTCTCGGGCTCGCGCTCGGCGTCGACCCCGACCGGCCGAAGTCCGAGATCCTCGACCGCTTCCGCGAGCGCGTCGCCGAGCCCCTGCCGACCAAGGCGGTCCCGCGCGAGGACGCCCCGGTCAAGCAGATCGTCATCGACAGGGACGACGTCGATCTCAGCGCCCTGCCGGTGGTCAAGCACGCCGTGAAGAACTCCGGCAAGTACATCGCCATCGGCTGTCTGGTGGTGAAGGATCCCGAGACAGGGGTACTCAACGCGGGCGTCTACCGCCACGAGATCAAGGGGCGGGCCGAGCTCGCCTGCATGTTCAACCCGGCCCACCACGCGGGCTACATCTACCGCAAGTACCGCGAGATGAATAAGCCGATGGACGCGATTCTGTTCATCGGCCACCACCCGGCCGCGATCCTCGGCACGCTCTCGAAGCAGCCCTTCAACACCGACGAGTACGAGATGATGGGCGCGCTGATGGGCGAGCCGCTCGAGGTGGTGCCGGGCGAGACCGTCGACATTCCGGTGCCCGCCTGGGCGGAGATCGCCATCGAGGGGTTCCTCGACCCCGCGAAGGAGACCGCCGACGGCCCGTTCTCGGAATACACGGGCTTCTACGGGCCGGCGAAAGACCCGGTCGGGCTGATGCAGGTGACCGGGATCACCATGCGCCGCGACGCGATCTATCACGACCTCGACCCGTCGCACCGGGAGCACAACCTGGCCGGCGCGCTCACCTTCGAGACCGCGCTCTTCAACTCGGTCTCGAAGCTCGTGCCCTCGGTCACCGGCGTCCACCTGCCGCCGTCGGGGAACTGCACCTTCACCGCCTACATCAAGATCAAAAAGCGGGTGCCGGGTGAGGGGAAGTCGGCCGGAATGGCGGCGCTCGCCGGCGATCCCAACGTCAAGATCGCCGTCGTGGTCGACGACGAGATCGACATCTACAACGACTCCGACGTGCTCTGGGCGATCTCGACCCACGTCCAGGCCGACCGCGACGTGACTGCCATCCCCTTCGCGATGGGCGCCCATCTCGACCCGTCGGCCTATGGCGAGGTTCGGACCGACAAGGGCCCGATGCAGACCAAGATGATCGTCGACGCGACGCGGCCTGCGACCCTCCCCTTCGCCGACCGCATCGTGCCGCCCAAGGACGCGTGGGACCGGATCAGGCTGGAGGACTATATCGACGGGTAGGGAGCCCTCAACGCCCTGCACCCGGGTTCCGGGCCGCCGGGAATCGTTGACACCCGCCCGCCGGGTTGCGAGCATCGCCCGGCCCAACGGGAGATGTCTCATGGCGAAGCTGCGGCATATCGCGATTTCCGTCCAGGATCTCGAAACCGCCCAGAAATTCTTCGAAGACGCGTTCGACATGACGGCGGTCGGCAAGGCCGGCAGCGGCGTCTACATGTCCGACGGGACGATCAACATCGCCCTGCTGGCGCGCGAGGGGCGGCCGCTCGGCTACGAGGGCGAGGAGCCGTTCTACGGCATCGAGCATTTCGGCATCTGGGTCGACGACATCGACGAGGCGTGCCGCAAGGTCGAGGCGGCCGGCGCGACGCATGTGATGGGCGAACCGACCGGCAGCCCCAACACCTTCTACGAGGTGAAATACCGCGACCCGCTCGGCCAGATCTTCGATCTTACCGCGAACGGCTGGAGGGGCGCGGTCAAGGAAGTCGTGCCCGCCGAGGAGCCCGCTACGGCCGAGGCAGCGGAGTAGGTCCGTGGCCGAAGTCTACGATCTCGTCATCGCCTGCGACGACGCGATCGACCCCGGCACGGCCTATCGCGGTCCGGCGGAGATCGCCATCGCGGGCGGGCGGATCGCGGCGTTCGCGCCCGAGCTCCCGCCCCACCGGACGGCACGGCGGATCGACGCGCGAGGCAGGACGGTCTGCCCCGGGCTGATCGACTTCCACGTCCATGTCTACGAGTGGGTGACCAATTTCGGACTGCACCCCGACGAGGCGGGTGTCCATTCGGGCACCACCACCATCGTCGACCAGGGAAGCGCCGGCGCGTGGACGGTGGGAGGGTTCGACGCGTATATCGCGCGCCCCGCCGAGACCGACGTGCGGTCGTTCGTATCGGCCAACCTCGCCGGCGCGCTCAAGGGCGGGATGGAGGGTACGGTCCTCCACAACCCCGGCATCATGCGGATCGAGGCGATCGTCGAGGCCGCGGAGGCGTATCCGGAGCTGGTCAAGGGCATCAAGAGCCACGGCGAGTCCGGCGGGCTGTCGCATTGGGGGCTCGAGGTGCTCAAGATGGCGGTCGAGGCGGGCGAAGCGGCCGGACTCCCGCTCTATGTCCATACCGGCGAGCTGTTCCCGGTCGACGAGGCCAACCGGCCCGACCCGGCGAGCGTGCTGGAACAGGTGGTGCCGGTGCTGAACCCCGGCACGACTCTCGCCCATGTCTACAGCACCATGCCCGACGGGATCATGGGTCCGGGCGGCGCGGTGCCCCGCGCGGTCCACGAGGCGCTGGAGAGCGGCATCCATTTCGACATCGGCCACGGCGTCAACTTCTCGTTCGACATCGCGCGGCGGATGATGGCGGACGGCGTGCTGCCCAACACGATCTCCAGCGACGTGCATTCCGACTTCCATGCCTATCACGACGACTCCAGGCTCGACTACAGCCTGTGCGGGGCGATGTCGAAGCTTTGGGCGCTCGGCATGGACCTGGCCGATGTCGTGAAGAGGGCAACGCTCAACCCGGCCTTGATCCTGGGTGAGGCGGACGAGATCGGGACGCTGGCGCCTGGAAGCCGCGCCGACATCCTGATCCTCGATCTCCCGGAGGGGCGCTGGGCGCTTACCGACTCGATGGGCGAAGAGCTCGTCGTCGACCGCCGCCTGGTGCCGGAGGCGGTGTTCCGCGAGGGGAGGGAGATCGCACCCAACCGCCGCCTGCTCCGGGACGTCTGCCCGCCGGAGATGCGCGCCGCGGCTTAGGACGAATTCGAAGAAGGCGCCCCTACTTCGAGTGCGAAGGGCGCCAGCGGAAGGCGCGGTGCTCCAGCCTCGCGAACACGCCGTGTTCGAGGATCAGCATCAGGATCACGAACAGGATCACCCAGGCCAGCACCTGCTCCATGCTGAATTGCTCGAACCAGAAGAAGAACATGTAGCCGATGCCGAACTTGATGCCGAAGGTCTCGGCGAGCGCGACGATCTTCCACGTCATCCCGAAGGAGAAGCGGAACGCCGAGAAGATGTAGGGCATGAGCTGAGGCAGGTAGACCTTGCGGATCAACGACCGGCGGTCCGCCTTGAAGGATTTCGCCATGTCGATCAGCGACTTGTCCATCGCCTTGGCGCCCTCGAAGATGTTGACGGCGACAAACGGCGTAACCACGCCGATCACCGCGACCAGGCTGCCGACTTCGTTGAAGCCGAACCAGAGCACGGCGAGGAACACCATCAGGATGGTCGGCATGGTGAGCGCGAGCGGGATCAACGCGAGCATCGAATGCTCGAAGACCTTGCGCAGCCCCATCGTCAGCCCGATGCCGATTCCGGCCAGCATCGCGGCCGCGAAGGTGACGAAGATCCGCGCGAGCGAAATTCCGATGTGGAAAAAGGCGGTCTGACCCTCGGGGCCCAGCGTGACCAGGTTGGTGGCGATCGTGGCGCCGATAAGCAGCGGACCCGGGAGCACGGTCTCGTCGCCCATCAGGAGCGCGGTGATCCACCAGATGACGATCAGGGCGACGATCGAGCCCGCGCGCAGCCCGACCGCTTTCCATTTCGAACTCATCCTAGCCCTCCGCGACCGCGTTCTCGTCGAGTACGCTGAAGAACTCCCGCACGAGGTCCTTCTCCATGTCGAAGATCTGCGGATCCTCGGGCTTGCGCGGGCGCGGGACGTCGACGTCGACCCGCTTGAAGATGCGGGCCGGCTTGGTGCTCATCATGTAGATGTGATCCGACAGGAACACCGCCTCGCCGAGGTCGTGGGTGACGAACAGGATCGTTGTCTTGGCGCGTTGCAGGATGTCCATCAGATCGAAGCGCATCTTGCGCGCGGTGATCTCGTCGAGATGGCTGAACGGCTCGTCCATCAGCAGGATGTCGGGCTCGATGGCGAGCGCGCGGGCGATCGCGACGCGCTGCTGCATCCCGCCCGAGAGGTTGAGGGGATAGTTCTTCTCCTGCCCGGCGAGGCCGACCATATCCAGATACCTGGAAACCCGGTCGCTCCAGACGTTGCGCGGAATCTGCTGCGCCTCCAGGGCGAACTGTAGATTGCCCTCGACGGTGAGCCAGTTGAGCAGCCGCGCGCTCTGGAAGACATAGCCGATGCGCGGCTCGCCGCCCTCGCCCGCCCGGGGATGGACGGTGACCGACCCGCCGTCGCTCGGATCGTGGGTCTCGATGCCGGAAATGATGTTGAGCAGCGTCGATTTCCCGCAGCCCGAGGGGCCGACGATGGCGGCGAAGCTGCCTTCGTGCACCTTGAGGCTGATCGCGTCGAGAACCACGAACTTCTCTTCGCCGCCGGGGACGTTGAAGCGCTTGGTCAGGTTGTCGACGGAGACGACCGTCGCCCGGTCGGGCCCGGCCTCCTCCGCGGTTACGGTTGCTTGGTCAGGTTGCAAATTTGTGCCTCCAGACGAAAGTGCGCTTTTCCCACAGGCGGAAGACCAACAGGTCGATCAGCGTCATGATGATCATGAAACTGATGCCCCAGGCGAGCATCATGTCGACGCGGGTGTCCTCGAACCAGAAGACGAGCTGCTGGCCGACACCGCTGGAGACGCCGAACGCCTCGCCGACCAGGACGATCTTCCACGACAGCGACAGCCCGATCCTGAGCGCTGAAAACAGATAGGGCATGAGCTGCGGGATGATCACCTTCTGGATCACCAGCCGGCGGTTCGCCCTGTAGACATGGGCCATGTCGATCAGGCCCTTCTCGACCGCCTTGGTGCCCTCCCAGACATTCATCGACACGAACGGGAAGACGATCAGCAGCACCGTCAGCAGCGGCGCCGCCTCGGAAAGGCCGAACCAGAGCACCGAAAGGAACGCCCAGCAGATCGCCGGGAAGGTCAGCAGCACCATGATCCAGCTGTCGAGGAAGGCTTCCAGGTCGCGCCGCATCCCCATCGCGAGGCCGATCGCGGTGCCGATCAGCATCGACAGCACCAGCCCCTGGAAGATGCGCAGAACCGTCTTCCAGACCACCAGATAGGTCTCTCCCGCGCCGTAGACCTCGATCACCCGGTCGAGCAGTAGCAGAGGACCGGGCAGGAAGACCGGCAGGAAGAACAGCGAGATGAGCTGCCACAGGACAATGGCCGCTATCACCGTCAACAGCCCCGGCAGGAAGTCGGGCTTGAACAGGACCAGGTCTCTCATGGCGCGCTGGTCCGCGCGACAGGGAACGGCCGGCGCGGCCGGCGCGGCCGGCGCCTCCGCCGAAGGTTCGAAGTCATGCTCGTCTCATTGCCTCCGCGAACGCCGCACTATCGCACACCGCGCCGCGCGGGTGTATCCCCGTCGGCGCGGCGCCGCATCGTGCGAATTGTAGTCACGATATAGTCTTGAATCGGGATTTGCGGCGGCCCATAGTCGGGCGAACCGAACCCCGGCCGGGAGCGACCCGTCATGGAGCTTTCCCTCCGTGAGGCCAAGGCGCGCCTCTCCGAACTGGTCGCCGCCGCCCGCAACGGCGAGCGCGTGATCATCACCAGGCACGGCCACCCGGCCGTCGAGCTGGTGAGCTGCGACCGGCGCGGCGGAATCGATTTCGACAAGCTGGAAGAAGCCCGCCGGCGTCTCGGGATCGTGGATGCGCCGCCGGAGGAGGTCGCGGCGATGGAGGCGGCGTTCCACGACCCGGCGTTCAGCCGCCAGGTGCTCGGGCTCGAAGAGGACGGGGATCGCTAGGAGGTGCATGTTCTCCTCGACACGACCTATCTCTACAGGCTGATGGAGGCGCTCGGAACGCTGCCCGAAATGGATCGCCAATTCCTCGCCGCGCACGATGCACGGCTCTATGTGAGCGCGGTGTCGATCTGGGAGATGCGGCTCAAATACCGCGCCCGCCATCCGTCGGGCGCGCGCAAGAGCCCGTTCGATCCGAAGGACGTGATCGGCGCTCTCGACGGTCAGGACATTGCCTTCCTGCCGATGACGATGGCGCACGCCGCCCAAGCGCTGGAGACGCCGCTCGATCACCGGGATCCGTTCGACGAACTCCTGCTCGTCCAGGCCCAGGAGGAGGGCCTCAAGCTGCTCACCGCCGATCGTCGCCTCGCCGGCCACCCGCTGGCGGTGACGGTGTCCGGCGGCGGGTAGGATCGGTCGTTCAACCCCGCCCGTCATTTCGGCCGAGCGTAGCGGAGATATCTTGCGCGCCGCCTCCACTCCGGTCGGCTCCGGTCGAAATGACGATGGGGGCGGTTAACCCAAGTTTAACAGAGCATTTTGAAGATCATTGATTATCAATGCCTTACGGAGCAATAATTTCGCGTCTGGCACTACATTTCGGTTATTTCGCCCGGTTCGGGATCAGACGATCATTTTCCTGATGCCTCCAGGGGCGGGGTCGATGCCGAGCGCGCGATAGATTTCTTGCTGTTCGGGCTCGGCCCGTGTGGCCTTGCGGACATGCAAGGTGCGTCCGTCCTTGCGCCTGAAGGTCGCGGTGACCCGCTGCTGGCCTTCGAGGCTGGCTCGCAGGCTGGCCCAGCTGGCGTATTCGCCCTGCTGGGCGAGGCGCCGGCGGATGGTCTGCACCATCTGGTAGGCGATCACGGTGATGAACAGGTGGCCGTCGGAGCGCCTCTGGGTCTGGTGGAAGATGGGGCGCAGGCCGAGTTCCGACTTGAGCGATCGGAACACCGCCTCCACATCGGTGAGCGAGGTATAGGTCCGCCACAGCGCCTCCTCGTCCCAGTCCTCGACGTTGGTGCGCAGGCAGTAGACGCCGGGATGGGTGGCCATGGTGCCGGCGAGCGGGCGGCGCTCCCATGTGACGGCCCGGGCCTTCTCGCCGCTTTCGTCGGCGATGACGTCGATGTCGTAGTGGGCCGCGGCGCCGCGGCTCTTCTCCCTGATCCGGCCGATCCGCTGCCAGACACGGTCGAGCCGCTTGCGGGTGCGCGGCCGCTTGAGGCCGTCGTGGAGCTTCTGCATCTCGCCCTCGAAGCGCGCGGCGAAGCGGTTTGCGATGCCCTGTTCCTTCTTCGCCCGCGCCTCGGAGTAGCAGTAGAGCCGCGCCTCTCCAGCTTCGGCGTCGACCGCCTTGTGGACATGGACCGTCTGGCGCGACCGGGTCTCGATGGCCAGCGCCAGCTCGGGATCGAAGCGGCGGGTGCGTTCCCGGCTGACCGCCAGATAGCGGTAGCCGTTCGCGCGCAGCCAGGCGATGTTGGCCTCGGTGGCGATCCCCGCGTCCATCACCACCAGCGCGTCCGCCGGCGCGCCCAGGGCGCCGAGCATCGACGCCAGGGTCCTGTCTTCGTTGACCGCGCCCGAGAACACCTCGGAGCGGCGCACGAAGCCCGAGCCGTCGAGCACCAGCCCCAGGGTCAAGAGCGGGCAATCCGAGCGCTTCTCCTTGGAATGGCCGCGTTCGGCCTTGGCCTGGGCCGCCGCCGCGCCCTCGAAGAAGGTGTTGGTCAGGTCGTACAGCGTCACCGTGCGGCGCAGGCCGAACAGATCCGTCGCCCGATCGAACAGATGCGCCTCGATCGCCGCGCGCTGCGCCATCAGGGCGTCGGAGGCGCGGTACAGGCGCATCATGCTCATGCGCTCGAAGTCCACCCCCAGCAACTCGCCGAGCGCCGAACGCTCGCACAGCCAGCGCCAGGAGGCGCGCTCCGAGCCCGGCGCCGCCATGCGGGCGATCACGGTGGCCATGGCGAGCGCGCGCTGCGTGCCGTTGAAGCCCAGGCGCTCCAGCAAAGCCTCCAGGCCGAGCCGCTCCATGGCCCACAGCCCGACATGCTCGACGCCGACCGAACGCGGGCGGATCAGCTCCAGGGAGCCGACATCCACCGTCTGCAGGTCAGGGCGCCCGGTCCCGCCGGACGGCGCGCTGTTGAGCAATTGCGCGGCGATGCGCTGGGCGTGCCGCTCGACCTCCTCCGGACAGGACAGCGGAACCAGCTCGGCCTGGCGGTCGAGCTGCTGCTGGATCCGGCTGCACAGCACCGCCCAGTGCCGCCGCTCGACAGGGAAGTCGCTCCCCAGGTTGAGCAGGGTGCGCTGGCGGATCTTCCCGCCGTCGCGCTCCGAGCGAACAAGGCGATGGGAATAATAGACCTCGCCGCGCTCGCCGGTTCCGGTCCTGGTGCGGCGAATGAACATGGCGCACAGCATAGGAGCGGGCGCAAGGTCTCGAAATCCCCAAGCGAAAATATTATGGCACTACATTGCGCCCCCGGAAACCTCAATCCAGCAATATCAACGGCTTGATGACACCGCGCCGGCCAATCTCGACAAAATCGGCCACCAAAACGTTAAACTTGGGTTAACGGGGCCCGGCCTCACCGCGTCGGCGCGCGGCTGAACTCGTTGTTGGCGGCGACCAGCGCGGCAAGGCTCCGCATCAGCTGGGCACGGTCGGTTTCGTTCAGCGGCGCGACGAGGCGTTCCTGGGCGCGCAGCATCGCGGCCTCCATCCGCTTCGTCAGCGCCTCGCCTTCCGGCGTCAGATAGGCGAGCTTCACGCGGCGGTCGTCGGCACCCTGACGGCGTTCGATCAGCCCGCGCTGGGCGAGGCGCTTGAGCACGTCGGCGACGTTGGTACGGTCGATCCCGGCGTCGCGGGCGAGCGTGATCTGGTCGCGTCCCGGCGCGATCGAGAGCGCCGTCATCACCGCGTACTGCACCGGCGTCACGTCGAACGAGCGGCATTCCTCCAGGAACATCGCGACATGGATCTGATGCAGCCGCCGGATCAGGAAGCCCGGCCGGTCCCACAGCCGCGCCTCGATCTCACCGGCCGGCGCCGCGCCGTCGGTTTTGTGCCCGCTCATTCCGTCGTGTCGGGAAGAAGCAGCCCGTTGTTGCCGCCCAGGATTCCGGCGCCGGCCTCGCCGAGGGCGCCTATGTTGTCGACGAACGCCTTTACCGCCTGGGGCTTCCGGATCTCCTGCGGGTAATCGCTCGCGAACACGATCCGCTCGGCCGGAAGCTCGACCAGCGAGGTCGCGACCGAGCGCGCGTCGCCGCAGAACCCGGCGGTGTCGAACACGATCCGTTCGGCGAGGTAGGAATCGAAGTCGCGGTCGGGGTTGCAGCCGTGCCGGTCGTTGCCGGCGGTGCCCCAGAACTCGCGGTCCTGGTAGCTCCTTATGCGCCCGAGCACCGACGCGATCCCGCCGCCGAGATGCGCCATCTGGACGGTGAGGTCCGGATGGCGGTCGAACACCCCGCCATTGATCAGCCGGATCGTCGCCTGGACCAGCGAGAACTCGCGCCCCACCGCGCGGGCGAGGTCATAGGCGTCGAACTGGCGCGCATGGGTAAGCCTGAGCGCCGGATGGACAAACACGTAGAGCCCTCGCCGTGCGGCTTCGGCCCAGAACGGATCGAGCTCCGGCGCGTCGAGGCCCATCCCGTCGAACTCGGACGTGATCACCACGCCCGGGAAGCCGAGCTCGTCGGCGCAGCGCGCGAGCTCGCGCATGGCGTCCGGGCCGCCGAGCGGGTGGGCGTGCGCGGTGCCAATGAACCGACCCGGATAAGCGCGCTCCGCCGCCTTCGCCGCGTCGTTGCAGAGGACGGATTTCTCCAGGTTCGAACACATCCCCTCGGCGCAGGAGAGCACCGCCGCATCGATCCCGGCGGCGTCCATCATCTCGATATGGGCGTCGAGATCGACCAGCAGGTTGTGGAAGCTGTAGGACGGCACGCCGTGCTCGTCGTAACGCGTGAACGGCTTGTCGCCGGCGCCGTCCGGCAGCAGCTCCCGGGGCAGGAAATGGTGCTGGAAGTCGACGATCATTGCGCCACCCTTTCGAGCCCGACGATCCGGCCGGGGTTGACCGCCGACACCGCGTGGATCTCGTCCGTATCGAGGCCGAACGCCTCCATGTAGCCCCGGATCAGCCGGATGCATTCGACCGAGTTGGGGAAAAGCGGTTCGCCGGCATCGGACGACAGCGTGCAGTGGGCCGGTCCGACCTCGCAGATCGCCTCGTACATCCGCGCCGGGTCGACGCCGAGCAGGGGCGAGAGCTCGTCATAGGTGAAGTTGAGCGTGATCCCGGCGCCGGCGAGACGCTTCATGTGGTCGATCTCGAGATCGACGAACGGGCTGAACGGGTGGTCGATCACCGCCCGGTCGAAGCCGAGCGCGGCGACCAGCTCGGCGAGACGGTCGATCTCGGCATGCGTCGCGTGGCCGAAGAAGAGCGCCACGCCACGTTCCGCGCAGAGCCTGACGATGTCCGCGACCTCGTCCTTGAGGCGGCCGTCTTCCTGCAGCAGGTAATGGCCTTTCTCGAGCGCCTCGTTCCATGGGAGCGGGTCCGAGTGCGCCTTGGGGTCGGCGTCGGGGTTCCACCAGATCTCGCGCCCGCCGACCTTGGCGTAGGTGTTGGCGTGGTTGAACACCGGAAGCCAGAGCGCGACCGCACCCGAATCGATCTGCTCCTCGCACCAGCGGCGGGACGGCGGAGACCCGTCGAATCCCATCAGCGCGCCCGCCCAGCACTCGATCGGCCGGATGTCCTCCTCCGCTTCGGCCCAGTCGTCGAGCGCGTCCTGGATACGGCTGACCGCGTCCGTCGGGCGCGCGAAGTCGGTGATCGTCTTGAACAGGAGGCCGCGCATGCCCGAAACGGAGGCGAACTTGGCGAGTGAGAGCGCGTCCTGCTGCCCGCCGTGGGCGTGGCAGTGGATGTCGATCGCGTCCGTCACGTTCGGCGCCTCGGGCGGATGGAACGCGCCGGGCGCAAAGCCGCGCCGCGCGGGGTAGGAAGTGACGCAGCGCTCCTCGGTCGGGGTCGCGGGTGTGGTTCTCGCCATCGCCTGTCCTCGCCTGCGGTACGGATGCCGGCGTCAGACTACATCAGAAGGGCGGGAGCTGTGCACGCGGGACCGGGCACGAAACTGCCGCGACCGCGTCAGGCGCGGACGGAGTGAGCTTGCGAAATATCAGGGGCGCCTTGCGGCGGGCGCCGGAAGCGCCCGCCCAGGCGAATCAGTCGAGTGCGACGAGGTTCTCCGCCGATGCCCGGCCGTCGCGGCCCGGTACGAGTTCGTACTCGACCTTCTGGCCTTCGCGGAGGCCGTTGAGCCCCGCGCGTTCCACCGCGGAAATATGCACGAAGGCGTCCTTGGATCCATCGCTCGGTTGAATGAAGCCGAATCCCTTCGTCGCGTTGAACCATTTCACAGTACCGGTAGGCATCGCTACTCCTTTCACATTGTCGCTTGCCCGGGCCGTTGCCGTCCGCGGGCGTTCTCAAGATGGTCAATTCCAGGAGCAGCTTGATAAGACGCGGTCAAAGCTTAGCAAGATACGTCATGGTCATTTGCGCCATCCCCTACTTCATCGCATCAGTCGGCGTGCGTTGCAAGCCCGCCGATGCAATGACCGTTCAGCCGCCGCTGGCTCTGGCGAGTTCCGCCGGTGTCTGCCGGGCGCCGAATGAGCCCCGCCTGAGCTTGTCGACATAGAAGGAATCGAAGGCGCATGGCGGGTACCGCGCCGATTCGCCGTCCTCCGTGATGCAGCGGATTTCGGCGTCGTAGTTCGGGTTGTGGAAGAACACGATCGAGATCCGGTCGGGACTGTCGCCGCCTTCCGGCAGGCCCACGCGGTGGAGCGTCGAGACCCAGCGGTGGTTGGTCCAGCGCATCATCGCATCGCCGATATTGCAAATGAAGCCGCCTTCCGGCCGAACCACGTCGATCCAGTCGCCGTGGCGCAGCTTGACCTGGAGCCCGCCCGGCAGGTTGTCGCCGCGCAGGATGGTGAGCGAGCCGTAGTCGTGATGCTCGCCCGCCCGGCGCTGACCCGGCTCGGCGTTGTCCGTGCGGCCGGGATAACGGATCAGCCTGAGGCTGGACGAATGGCGGTCGATCCGGTCGTCGAAATAGCCGTCGTCCTGCCCGAGCGCGCGGGCGAAGATCCGCATCACCGTGTGCGACAGATTCTCCATCGCGCGGTAATAGCCTTCCATGGATTCTCGAAAATCGGGCTTGTCGGCCGGCCAGATGTTCGGGGCGAAAAAGGCCCGCGCCCGGTCGCAGGCATAATAGGGCTCGTCCGGCACCGCGACCGGCCCCATCGCGAAGCTCTCCTGCAGGTCCGGCGGTGTATCCTTGCCGAGCGAATAGGCCAGCGAGCGGTCCCGGAGTGCATTCCAGCCGCGGCTGATACGGTCCGCCGGGCGCACCACGAGCCGTTTCTCGTCTTCCGGGAGAGCGAAGAAATCGACCGCTTCCCGGCGGAGGTTGCGGATCGCCGGTTCCGGCACGCCGTGTCCGGTGATCGCGAAGAAGCCGGTCTCCCTGCAGGCCCGGTCGACCGCGCGGGCGACATCGTCGCGGTCGGATTCGCCTTCCGCGATATAAGGGGAGATATCGATGGTGGGGACGGGATGGTCTGACATCTCTTTCTTTCCGTCGCGGGCGGCGGGCAACCTGTATCGGTGCCCATAGTACCGCTAGAATTGGAGCGACCGCCACAATCAGGCTGCGGCGATGGAGCCCTATCAAAGGCGAAACCGACATTTCGAGGATCTCGTCGCCCGGCGCGGGCTGATCTGGATGGGACAGAACACCAACCACCTGCCCACCCATCCGGACGTCAAGCGCGCGATGATCGAAGCGATCGAAGACGAGGACTACCACGCCTACGCGCCGCCGACGGGGCTCGAAGAGCTTCGCCGGCTGATCCTCGCCGATTTCGGTGTGGAAGATGCGGATGTGCTGATCACCGACGGCGCGATCGAGGGTCTCTACCACGCCTGCCGGCATCTGATACGGCCGGGCGAGCGCATGATCACCACCGATCCGGGGTGGCCGTGGCCCGAGGCGTTCTCCCGCCTCTCCGGCGCCGAGGTCGAGGCGCTGCCGATCTACCATGCGGAACAGGGTTACAAGCTATCGGCCAGCCAGCTTGCGAGCGCGGTGGAACGGGGAGGAGCCGGGCTGATCTATCTGATCGACCCTCTCAACCCGCTCGGCGTCGGCTACTCGGCGGACGAAATCGCCGCCTTCGCCCGGATCGCGCGCGGCGCAGATGCGTGGCTGATCCACGACTGCACCTACCGCCACTTCGCGCACGACCACACGCTCGCTTACCGCCATTATCCGGAAAAGACGATTACCACCTACAGCTTCTCCAAGTGGCTCGGGCTCGCGGGGCTCAGGCTCGGCGGGCTGATGGCGCGTCCGTCGCTGATCGAGATGCTGTCGGAAGGCCAACCCAACAGCCTCGGCTCCAACCTGGTGTCCCAGAAGGGCGCGATCGCCGGGCTGCGGACCAAGGCGGAGTGGTTTCCCGAAGTCAACCGGATCCAGCGCGCCAATCAGGCGTCGATCCATGAAGCGGTCGCCCCGATCAACGGGCTCGATATGCCGGTCTACCCATCCAACGGCAATTTCATCGTCATCGACACCGGCGCGTCCGGTATCGCGCCGGAGACCCTTTGCGAGCTTTACCTGGAACGCGGCATCATGATTCGCCAGGCGGCATACCAGTCGAAGCTATTTGCCGACCGCTTCGTGAAGGTGTCGACAACCGTGCCGACCGAAGATGCCGAGCGCTTCTGCGTTTTGCTGCCCGAGGTGGTCGGGGCGGCGCTGGACAGCGGCGGCACCAGCCGCGCGCTCTACTAGGGAGGGCGCCGTGAGCGTCGGCGTCCCGCTGATCGACATCTCGGGATTCGCGGAAGGCGATCGCGTCGCGCGCAAGCGGGTCGCGGCCGCGGTCGCCGATGCGGTGGAGAGCATCGGCTTCTTCGCGATCGCCGGGCACCGGGTGCCTGACACGCTGATGCGCGCGACCCAGGCGCGTCTGGCCGCGTTCTTCGATCTGCCCGACGCCGCGAAAGCGGAATATGCGGGGACCGCCAACAGCAAGAACCGCGGCTACCTGCCCTTCGGACGGGACTTCGTTTCGGCCTCGGTCGGCGGGGTCGCGCCGCCCGACTGGCGCGAGACGTTCGGATTCGGCCGGTTCGACATGCCGAACGACGATCCGTACTACGCCCATCCGACCGCGGCCTATGCGTATGAGCCCAACATCCTGCCTTCCGAGGTCGAGGGTCTGGCCCGGACGGCGCGGGACTACTACGCGGCGCTGGAGGACTTGAACGCGCTCTTGCTCGCGATCTTCGAATGCGCGCTCGATCTGGAGGCCGGGTTTCTCCAGCGGCATTTCGACCGCCACGCCTCGATCCTCCGCGCCATCAACTACCCCGAACAGGATACCCCGCCGGTGGAGGGGCAACTCCGCTGCGGCGCGCATACCGATTTCGGCTCTCATACGCTGCTGATGGTCGACGACGCGCCCGGCGGTCTGCAGGTCCGCGATCTCTCTGGGCGCTGGGTCGACGTTTCGCCGCCGCCCGGCACCTTTGTGGTCAATATCGGCGACCTGCTGATGACCTGGACCAACGACCGCTGGCTCTCCAATTTCCACCGCGTGGTCAACCCGCCGGCCGATTCGGCGGGCCGCACCAGGCGCCAATCCGTTGCCTTCTTCGTGCAGCCCAACTACGACGCGGTCATCGAGTGCATCGAGAGCTGCCGCGATCCCGGCGATCCGCCCAAACACCCGCCGGTCGTCGCCTGGCAATATCGCCACGCCAAGCTGACGAAGACGACGGCCGGTCCCGACTCCGCTACGTGACCGGGACGGATCGACGACACAGGAGGACCGAATGCCCTTTGCCGACGCCGACGGGGCGAGGCTCTACTACGAGGAATCCGGCACGGGCGATCCGATCGTGTTCGTCCACGAATTCGCTGGCGACTGCCGAAGCTGGGAACCGCAGGTCCGGTATTTCTCGCGGCGCTATCGTTGTATTGCCTTCAACGCGCGCGGCTATCCGCCGTCGGATGTGCCGCGGGACCAGGCGCTCTATTCGCAGGACATCGCGGCCGACGACATTGCGGCCGTCATGCGCGGCGCAGGACTCGACAAGGCGCATGTCGTCGGGATGTCGATGGGCGGTTTCGCGGCACTGCATTTCGGTTTGCGATATGCCGACATGGCGCGGTCCATCGTGGTCGGCGCCTGCGGCTACGGCGCAAAGCCCGAAGAGAGCGAGCAATACGCTCTCGACTCCGAGGCGATCGCGGTCGAATACGAAAATCGCGGCTCGGTCGAGGTAGCGGAGATTTACGCCAACGGCGCCTACCGCCTGCAACTCAAGCAGAAAGACCCGCGCGGCTGGGCCGAGTTCCGGGACCAGCTCGCCGAGCATTCGACGGAGGGGTCGGCACGCACCATGCGCGGCGTGCAGAAGCTCCGCCCGTCGCTGTGGCACCTGGAGGAGGGGCTTTCGGAAATGTCGGTTCCGGCATTGATCGTCGCCGGCGATGAGGACGACTGGTGCCTGGAGCCCGGGATCTATCTCAAGCGCACAATCCCGACCGCCGCTTTGCTGATCGTGCCCAAGACCGGCCACGCGGTGAATCTGGAGGAGCCCGCGCTCTTCAACCAGGCGCTGGCCGATTTCTTCGCCACGGTCGAGGCGGGGCGGTGGACCGAACGGCCCTTCGCGCAGGGCGCGTCCGCCCTGCTGTCGGGTTTCCACGACGAGCAATCGGGTTCGTGAGCCTCTCTGGCGCGTCCGGCGCGGTCGACGAGGCACGCCTCTGGCGGCGCCACATGGTGCTCGCCGAGATCGGCGCGACCGGGAAGGGCGGCGTTAACCGGCAGGCGCTGAGCGAGGAGGAGGCCCATGCCCGCGCGCTTCTCGCCGACTGGGCGGCTGCGCTTGGCTACGGGGTGTCGGTCGACGGAATTTCCAACCTGTTCATCCGGCGCGAGGGCACGGATCCCGCGCTAGCGCCTGTGCTGACGGGATCGCATATCGACAGCCAGCCCACCGGCGGCAAGTTCGACGGCGCCTACGGCGTGCTCGCCGGGTTGGAGGCGCTCCAGGCGCTCGACGAGGCGGGGATCGAGACGGCGCGTCCGATCGAGGTGGTCGCGTGGCTCAACGAAGAGGGGTCGCGCTTCGCGCCCGGAATGATGGGATCGGAGGCCTTCGCCGGTCTTCGCCCCCTCGACGAGATCAAGGCGGTTACCGATCGCGGCGGAACCAGCGTCGCCGACGAATTGCGGCGAGCCTTCGCCGCCACGCCTGGCGCGGAACGACGGGAGATCGGGTTTCCGGTCGCGGCGTTCGTCGAGGCGCATATCGAGCAGGGCCCGGCACTCGAACGCGCGGGCAAGCCCATCGGCGTGGTGACCGGCATCCAGGGCGTGCGCCGCATGCGCGTCCGTGTAACCGGCGAGGAGGCGCACGCGGGCACCACGCCGAAATCGGCTCGCCGCGACGCACTCTGGGAAGCCGCGCGGATGGTCGACGCGCTTCAGCAGACGATCCATGTCGACGACGAGCATCGTTTCACCGTCGGCATGATGGAGATCCGGCCCAACGTGCCCTCGGTCGTGGCGTCGGAAGTGCTCTTCTCGATCGACATCCGGCATCCCGACAGCGACATGCTCGCCCGGCTCGAAGCCGAGGTCGACGGGATCTGCCGGAACGCCCTGGTCGCCTGCGAGGTCGAGACCTGGACCATCGCAGAGGCGCCCTCGATCTGGTTCGACGACCGGGTGGTGGGCACGATCGAGGCGGCGGCGGTCGATCTCGGCCTCGGCAACATGCGGCTGTTCTCCGGCGCCGGGCACGATGCCCGCCAGCTCAGCTTTGTCTGCCCGACAGGAATGATCTTCGTTCCCTGCGAGAAGGGGATCAGCCACAACGAGGCCGAGAGCGCGAGCCCGTCCGATCTTGCCGACGGCGCGCGGGTTCTGGCGGAAACGCTGGTCAGGCTGGCCGTCGGCACCTGATGAAATCCGCCGCCCTCCGCGGCGCGGCGTGGATGACGCTGGCGGCGTTGATGTACACCGTGACCGGAGCCGTCGTCCGGCACCTCGCCGACACCTATTCGGTGTTCGAGGTCGGCCTCTTCCGCAGCGTCGTCGCGGTCGTGGTCCTTCTGCCGCTCGCGACCGGCTTCAGCGCCAAGCGGATCCGCGAGGCGCTGGGCACGGACCGGTTTTCGATGCACTTGCTGCGCAGCGTGCTCGCCTATGCGGGGATCATGTGCTGGTTCTACGGAGTCAGCCGCATCCCAATGTCCGACTACTACGCGCTCCAGTTCCTGACGCCGCTGTTCACCATGGCTGGGGCGGCGTTGCTGCTCGGCGAGCCGACCCGGGCGAGAAGCTGGCTTGCGGTGCTCGCCGGGTTCGCTGGCGCGTTGGTGATCGTCCGGCCCGGGCTGATCGAGGTCGGCTTGGGGACGCTCGCGGCGATCGGCGCGGCGCTGTTGTTCGCCTCGGTCAACAACACCGTACGCGTGCTGTCCCGGACCGAGAGTGCGATGACGATCGTGGCCTATGGCAATCTGATCCTGATCCCGCTCTCGCTGGTGCCTGCGATCCCGGAATGGATCACGCCCGGCTGGGACGACCTGCCGTGGTTGTGCTGCGTCGGCGTCACCGCGACCGTCGCGCAGTTCGCGATCACCCGCGCGGTCGCAACCGCCGAGGCGAGGATCATTCAGCCGCTCGACTTCGTGCGCCTTCCCTTCGCCGCCGGGATCGCCTGGGTGGTTTTCGGCGAAGGTTCGGACGTCTGGACCTGGGTCGGCGCGGCGATCATCTTCGCCGCTGCCTCCTACGTCCTCCGCATGGAGCGGAACTGATCGTCAGGCGGGGACGTAGCGGTCGCGCTTGACGCCTTCCAGGTTGATCCCCTCGATGCGGATCAGCCGCGTTGTGTCCTCGCGCCGCGGCGAATGAAGGTCGCCCTCGTTGTAGCAGGCGGCCATGCCGGGCTCGAGGTTGTAGACCCGGACGGCATCGACGACGCCGGGCTCGTCGCCCTCGGGCGCCTTGAGCTTGCGCCACTCGGTCATTTCGGTGATGCCCTCCGCCTGCCCGTAAATCGCCCAGGACGGGCCGTGGTCGTGCGGGTTGCTGTCCTTCGCGCCCTCATAGACATGGGCGAGGATACAAAACCCGTATTCGGGGTCCTGATAGAGCACCTTGCGCGGCGAATCGTTGTTCGGGCCGAAATGAGCGGCGACGAAATCCTTGTCGCCGAGAGCCGCCTCCACGTGCCTGCGCACCGTTTCGCGTCCGCCGGGCCCGTTGTCGGAATCGATCGCCGCGTGGCAGTCTGCGGCAAGCTGCTCAAGCGTGTAGGCCATGTTCGGGTCTCCGCATGAATGCGATGGGATCGGGTGCCACTATAGCCCGGCGGGGAAGTACTGGAGAAGAGCGATGCAGGTGAGGCGGGTGGTCACGGGCCACGACGAAACCGGCAAGTCGGTGGCGATCGTCGACGACATGGCGGCCAACGCGACGTCCCGGCGGCCCGGCCATGATTCGCGCCTGATCTGGACCACCGACGGGGAGACCCCGCCGAACCGCGGGGACGAGGATGCCGGCGCGCGACGGGTGGGACGCCCGCCGCCCGGCGGCGGAACCATCTTCCGGGTCCTAGAGCTCCAGCCCGATCAGGAGCTCGAGATGCACCGGACGGCGACCATCGACTATGTGGTCATGATCGAGGGGTCGATGAACCTGGTGCTCGACGACACCGAAATCCCACTCCGTCCCGGCGATTGCCTCGTGCAGCGCGGCACCAACCACGCCTGGCGCAACACTGGCGACAGCCCTTGCCGCTTCGCCGCCGTGCTGGTCGACGCCACCGATTGAGCGCGTCGATGCTCCCATTGGCCGGGTGAGCGAGCGGTGGCATCATGCCGGCCCGCGGCGCGGTCCGCCGCTGTGAGGGGAGAGATGTCCATGGCGGGCGCGAACCGCGGCTACGCCGATCTACAGGAACATCTGGACGCGCTCGACGCGGCGGGATTGCTGCTGACCGTCGACGAGCCGGTCAACAAGGACACCGAGATGGTGCCGCTGGTCCGCTGGCAGTTCCGCGGCGGGCTCGACGAAGACGAGCGCCGCGCCTTCCTGTTCCGGAACGTCACCGACAGCCTGGACCGGCGTTACGACATACCGGTGGTGATCGGCGCGCTCGCCGCTAATCGAGCGGTCTACAGCGTCGGCATGCAGGCCGAGGTCGGAGACATTCCCGGAAAGTGGGAGCGGGCCATCGCCGATCCCGTACCGCCGCGCCGGGTCAACACCGCACCCTGCCAGGAGGTCGTGATCGAGGGCGAGGACCTCCTCGGCGAGGGGAACGGTCTCGACGCGCTGCCGATCCCGATATCGACGCCGGGCTTCGACAGCGCGCCCACGCTCGCCGCGACCAACGTGATCACCCGCGATCCCGAGACCGGCGTGCAGAACATGGGGACCTACCGCGCCGCGCTGAAGTCGCCGGACCGGCTGGTCGTCCGCATGGCGACCCGGGTGGGCGGCGCCGGCGGCTATGTCCACTGGAAGAAACGCAAGGCGAAGGGCGAGGATCTGCCCTGCGCGATCGTGCTCGGTTGCCCGCCGCTGGTCGCCTTCATGGGCCCGCAGAAGCTCCAGATCGACATGGACGAGTTCGGCGTTGCCGGGGGGCTCGCGCGCCAACCCATCAACGTGGTGCGCGGCAAGACGGTAGACCTCATGGTTCCGGCGGAGGCCGAACTGGTGATCGAGGGGACGATCGACACCGACATGCTGGAGCCCGAGGGACCGTTCGGCGAGAGCCACGGGCATGTCGCGCTCGAGGAATTCAACATGCCGATGCGGGTCACCGCCATCACCCGCAAGGCGAGCCCCGTCATCCCGTCCTATATCAGCCAGGTCGCGCCGTCCGAATCGAGCGTGATGAAGCGGGTGTCCTACGAGCCGCTGTTTCTCGGGCATCTCCGCGACACGCTGGGCATCAAGGCGGTCACCGCCGTCTCGCTGCACGAGAAGCTGACCGGGCTCCTGCGGGTGACCATCGTCACGCTGGAGCGCGGCGCGGCGCGCACCGAAGTGTGGCGGGCGCTCTATGGCGCGTCGAGCTTCAAGGGCGATTGCAGCAAGATCTGCATCGCGGTCAACGACGACATCGACGGCGACAACGCCGACGCAATCCTCTGGGCGATGGCCTACCGGCACAACCCGGTCGACGATGTCGTGCTCCTGCCCCATCGCGGCCAGGGTCACGGGCCGAAGAGGGAGCACAAGGGGGAAGAGGACTCGACCCTCCTGATCGACGCGACGATGAAGTCGCCGATGCCGCCTCTGGCGCTTCCTACCCGCGAATACATGGACGGGGCGAAAGCCCTCTGGGAGCGTCTGGGCCTGCCGAAGCTCAAGCCCGAGTCGCCATGGCACGGCTATTCGCTGGGCGACTGGTCGGACGACTGGGAACAGGCGGCAAGACGCGCCGCGGACGGGCGGTATCTGGAGAACGGACGGCGCACCCTGCAGCGCCAGGTTCCCGGGCTGGTGCCCGAAACGTCGGTGCGGGACATCGAGACGAATTGCTAGAGCCGAGGAGGATCCCATGGCCCCGGACGGGAGTTTGCACGAGTCGCTGACCGAGAGGGCGGCAGCAATGGCGCCGATACTGGTGGAACGCCAGAAAGAGGCCGACACGTTGCGCCGCATCCCCGATTCGACCCACCGGGACTTCCTCGACGCCGGCTTCTATCGGATCTACCAGCCGCGTCGCTATGGCGGCCTGGAATGTGAGAACCGGGCGCTGATCGACATCGCCGGCGAGCTCGGCCGCGGCTGCGGTTCGAGCGCCTGGATATTCACCAACCTGGTCGCCCAGAGCCTGGTGCTCTCGATGAACTGCGTCGAGGCGCAGGACGATGTCTGGGGCGCCAACCCGGAAGCCCTGATCGCCTCGGGTCTTTCGGTCACCGGGGCGAAGACCGAACCGGTCGAGGACGGCATCCTGCTCGACGGGCTCTGGAGTTTTTCGAGCGGCGTCGATTTCGCCGACTGGCTGCATCTTCAGGTCTTCGTGCCGCAGGAGGCGGGACCGCCCCAGCCCCGCTTCGCGCTGGTGCCGAAGGGCTCGTTCGAAATCGTCGACGACTGGAACGCGACCGGGTTGCTTGCGACCGGCAGCAAGTCAGTGCGCCTCAAGGAAGTGTTCGTGCCCGATTATCGGACCGTGGCGGCGGGCGTTCTCTCGGGCGGCAAGGGCCTCAGCCGGGACATCAACAGCGCACCGCTCTACCAGATATCCATCTGGTCGGCCGGCACCCAGATCTTTTCCGCTCCCGCGGTCGGCATCGCGCGCGGCGCGCTCGACTATGTGGAGAACGAGTTCCGGGACAGGGTGGGCGTGGTCGGGGTCAAGCTCTCCGAGTTGCCGACCGCGCAGGCGCGCGTGGCCGAAGCGAACGCCGAGATCGACGCGGCGAAGGCGCTGTTGATCCAGGTCAGCGTCGAGGCGACCGATTTCGCCGAGCGCGACGTACACCCGGAGCTGGAACAACGCGCCCGCTGGCGGCTGAACAACGCTTATGCGACCCAACTCTCGATCCGAGCGGTGGAACGGCTATACCCGCTGCTCGGCGCGCGCGGCCTCGATGCGGCGAACCCCTTCATGCGCGCCTGGCGGGACGTGCACGCGGTGGGGCAGCAGATCACCCAGGCCTGGGACATGCAGGCGACGAATGCCGGGCGGATCCGCTTCGGCCTGCCTTCGGTCGACCCGCGTCTCTAGGCATCCGCCGATGAACCGGACGACAACCGTTCTCGTCGCCGTCCTCTGCCTCGCCCTGACGGTGCCGTCAAAGGCGGCGGAGAAGTTCGTGTTCGGCACGAACTGGAAGGCGGAGGCCGAGCACGGCGGCTTCTACCAGGCGCTGGCGGAGGGCCGGTACGCCAAATACGGGCTCGACGTAACGATCCGCGAAGGCGGTCCGCAGGTGAACCACAACCAGCTTCTCGCGGCGGGGGCGATCGACGCGGCGATGATCAGCAACAACGCCGAGGGACTGAACTTCCTCAAGAACGACATCCCGATGATCACCGTCGCGGCGTTCTTCCAGAGAGATCCGCAGGTCCTTCTTGCCCACCCCGGCTCGTCCATCCGCTCCATCTCCCAGATGAAGGGCCGGCCGATCATGATTTCGGCCGACGCCCGCGATACCTGGTGGCGATTTTTCGAATTGCGTTTCGGGTTCGACGAGAGCCAGATCCGGCGCTACACCTTCAATCTCGCGCCCTTCCTGGTGAACCGGGAGGCAATCCAGCAGGGATACGTCACCTCCGAGCCCTTCATGGCGCTCAGGGAAGGCGTCAGGGCGAAGGTGTTCCCGATCGCGGATACGGGCTGGCCGGCCTATTCCACCATGGTGACCGTTTCCAGGGAGTTGGTGACAGGCAAGCCCTCGGTCGTGCAACGCTTCCTGAACGCGTCGATCGAAGGCTGGTACAGCTACCTCTACGGGGATCCGGGGCCCGGGAACCGCCTCATCAGGAAGACCAACCCCGAGATGCCCGATGCGCTGATCGCATACGGCATCGCGAAGATGAAGGAATACGGTATCGTCGATTCGGGCGATGCGCTGACGCTCGGAATCGGCGCCATGACGAGGGACAGGCTCGCCGCGTTCTTCGACGCAATGGTCCGCGCCGGCGTCTACCCGGCGAAAATGGACCATCTGTCCGCGTTCGATCTCCGCTTCGTCAACAAGGGGCACGGGATCGGTATGCGGTCCGGCGGAAACGCATCGGCGCGTTGACGAGAGCCGGGGGCGCGCCTAATTCTCCCTGGCTCCTGTCGGACAACGGGCGGATACCGGGATGGCGATGCGGCGTGCGATGATTGCCTTGGTGGCGGCGGTGGTTTCCCTGTCCCTGGCGGCATGCGGCGGCACCCAGCGCGCTGGAGTCGAAAGGGCTCCGAACCTCGCGCTGGCCTGCCAGACGATGGCCTGTACATGTGCCACCGAAACGGGTTCGCTCTTCCGGAAGACGAAGACGACCGAAATTCTCTGGCGCGCCAACGGCGACGCCTACTGCCCCCAGGGGTTTGTGCTCGAACCCGTCGAGAAAACGCCTTAGCGGGGCCCCGCCCCGCCCGGACCCTATTTCTCCCGCTCGATCGGGTTCGACAACACGCCGATCCCTTCGATTTCGATCTCGCAGGTGTCGCCCGGGGTCATGAAGATCGGCGGCTTGCGTACGAAGCCGACCCCGGCGGGCGTGCCGGTTACGATGATGTCGCCCGTCTCCAGGGTGAAGATCTTGCTGCACTCGTTGATCAGCGTGGCCACGTCGAAAATCATCGACGAAGTGGTCGAGGATTGCAGCGTCTCGCCGTTTAGCCGCGCCTCGATCTTCAGCCCCTTCGCGCCCTTGTTGGGCAGCTCGTCCGGGGTAACGATCTCGGGGCCGAAAGAGCCGGAATCATCGAAGCTCTTGCCGATCATCCACTGCGACGTCTTCAACTGATAGTCGCGGATCGACCCTTCGTTGGCGATGGAGTAGCCCGCGACGTGATCGAGCGCGCGAGCCTTGGCGATCCGCCGGCCCGGCTTGCCGATGACGGCGACGAGCTCGGCCTCGTAGTCGTGATGCTTGGACGCCTTGGGCCGCAGGATGGGCTGGCCGTGGCCGACCAGCGAGGCCGGGGTGCGCAGGAACAGCACGGGGTAGTCGGGCGGCTTCATGCCGGCTTCGGCCGCATGGTCGCTGTAATTGAGGCCGACGCAGATCACCTTGCCGGGGTTGGGGACCGGCGGCAGGTAGTTGACCCGACGTTTGATCAGCGACCCTTCCGGCGGCTTGTCGGCTGCCCGCGCGGCCCTGGCCAGCGCCCTGTCGCCCCCGCTCAACAGCCCGATCATGTCCTGTGGCAGGCTCTCGTCCGCCACCGAAAGATCGACGATGCCGTCGTCGGTGCGTACGCCGACGGCGCTGCCGCGGCCCTTCTTGAAATTTACCAGACGCATATCCGTCTCCCTGGTGTTGCGCCGGACGTCGTTGCGGCGGCCGGCTAGTTTTCGGGATCCCCGTCGGTCAGGTACTCCCACAACCTCTCGAAAATCCGGCCCGTGCTGGTCGCGCGGGCCTTCGCCTCGTCGAGCGGTATCTCGACCGATTGGGCGTGGTCGCCAATCGCCATCACCGCAAGCTCGGTTCGCGCGGCCTCCTCCAGATAGAAGGCCATGACGATGCTTTCCTCGACGGTCGCGCCGGTCAGGATAACCCCGTTGCCTCGCATGACGATCGCGCGCGATTCGCCCAGACACTCCGCGAGCCGGGCCGCCGCTTCGTCCGAACGCAACAGCGCCGGGTCGTCCCACAGCGCCGGTCCGGGTGCGAAATAGCAGCCGAAACCATGCCGCGCGCGCGGCACCCGCCGAAAGGTGGAGAGCGTCATCGTCTCGCGCAGAAAGGTCCGGCAGATGCCGTTCACGTCCGACCGGCGGCGGTAGATCTGCTGATGGCAGCGCACCTCGCCGAGAACGTCGTCCGGCAGCGCGCCGTCGACAGGCACCACGGTTCCGGGCTCTCCGGCTCCGATCAGGCCCATCGGCTTTGCCGCGCAGACCAGGAACCGCTCGTCGTCGAGCCGCGCGCTGACATGGCCGTAGGCGTGGCCGAGATCGTGCCTCGCAAGCGCCCGCGCCGCCTTGCGGACGCGTACCTGCGTCGTTTCGGTCGGCTCGCCGATCGTGCCGAATTCGGTTTCAGCCAAGAAAGGCTCCCCAGCCGCGTGCGCGGCGCCTGCGACGGTCCGCGATCAGCTCTTGAACTCCACGATGTCCGGCTTCGCGCCCCACATGCAGAGCGAAGAGTCGTCGAACGGAAATTGCCGGGGCCGGTAATCCGGATCCTCGATCAGCCGCACGCCGTGGGAGTATTCGTAGACCATCTCGTCCGGTCCCTCGAAATACAGGAAGCGGGCGCCCGAAGTCGGGTGGCGGCCGGGCCCGAAGACGATCCGCACCTGCCGCTCGGTCAGGAAGTAGTGCGAGCGCATGATGTCGTCGACGCTCTCGACCTGGAAATTGATGTGCTGCACGCCGGGCTCGCTGGCCGGGAACAGGGCGAGGCGGTGATGCACCTTGTCGAAGGACATCAGCGCCGCGTCGCCGATCCAGTCATTGGCGCGGATGTTGAAGTGCTCGGTCCAGAACGCTTCGTCACGCGGCGCGTTCGTGGTCTTGAGCCCGACATGGGAAAATTCCTGGATGCCTGCGTCGCGGCTCGGGAAATAGCGCTTGCCGCTATGAAATGGACGCAGCACCAGATCGATGCCGTTGCCGGTCGGATCTCGGAAACTGATGTAATCGGTAACCCGGCGACGCGCGGCGTCTTCCGGCGTTCCGCGCGTCACCTCGACGCCGGCCGCTTCCAGCTCGGCGGCCGCACCGTCCAGCATCTCCGCCGTCGCGACCTCGAAACCGAGGGTGTGGTCGTCCGGCGCGCCCTCGAAATAGCAGATGTTGTGGTCGCGGTCGTCGCCGCGGACATACGCGGAGCCGTTTTCGCGCCGGACCAGTTCCAGGCCCAGCGTCTCGGTCGCGAACCTGACGGCGAAGTCAACGTCGCGCGTGCCGAGTCGAACGTATCGGATATCGACGAGCTCGATCATGGATCACCTCGCATTGCGAAGCCGGCCGCCCGCGAACGCCGGACCATTACAATGATACCCGCGCGGGACCCGCTTTCAATCGACTCTAGACCAGCCGCACGACCTCTCCCGAGTCGGTCTTGCCGAAGCGCCGGAGAAAGCCGAGTGTGGCAAGCGTCGGCTCGTCGCTGACGACGAACAGGATCGCGTCCTCGCTGTCCGAGCCGTTGACGTGCTCGAACCATGAATTGCCCGGCACCGCGATGGCGTCGAACCGCTGCCAGTCGAGCCTTTCGCCGTCGACGATCGAATGGCCGCTCCCCTCGAACGGGAAACAGACCAGGCTTGAGTTCTGACGCTGCGGGCGGGTGCGCTCTCCGGGCCTCAGAAGCTGGCCGAAAAACGTCATGGTGGGGTAGGGCGACCGGCCGGTCGTCGGGTCGGTGTATTCCACCGCAATCGCGTCGTACGGGCTGCCGTCGTGGTCGCGGAACTTCTCGAGCAGCTCCCGCGTGCTTTCCCAGCGATAGACATACATCGGCGACGACCGCCCCGCGCCCCGGCCGTGATCGACAAAGCGCGGCAGCAACCCGCCCTGGCCGTAGACCCGGGACGAGTGGTCGTCGGCAAAGCGTGCCGTCTGTTCGCGCGTGGCGACCCCATCCTCCTCGTAATGGTGCTCGAAGCTCGCGGCGTTGAGCACTTCGGTCAGCGGCAGGTCGAGGACGCTGACATTGACCGCGAAGTCGTCGCCCCGGTTGCCGTGGTTGTGCCACGCATCGGCGGGGGTAAGCACGAGATCTCCCGGGCCGAACACGATGTCCTCCCCTTCGACCCCGGTGAAGTTGCTGGCGCCGGTGAGTCCGATCCTGACCGCGTTTATCGAATGCCGGTGCGGCGGCATGATCTCGCGCGGGTCGTTGAGCCGATAGGCGGTGTAGAGCGTCGTCACGGTCGCGCGGACGGGAGCGAGCCCGGGATTGACCAGCACCACCGACCGGCGCTCGGAATCGTCCATCGTGACCAGCTCAGCCGCCTCGTAAAGAATTGGCTCTATGTCGTTGTATTTCCATACGTAAGGGCGCGCTTTCCCGGCCTTCAGAATCTGCGCGTCCTCGTCGTTCTCGGTATCGGTCCGGACGGCCCAGTAGGGCGCCATATCGTGCGCATCGAGCCTTTGGTAAAGCGCGTCGAGGCGCGCGTCCCGGTTGGAGCCGGTTGCCGGTTCGACGGTGGCCATAGAATTTCCTCCCAGCTGAAGCTCTACGCGTCAGACCGCGGTTTCGTGACGTTCGATACAGACCGTGACGACCTCGTCGGGGTCGCGCTTCCACCAGTTCCCGGCGGAGAAGATCTCGACTTCGTTCATGCCGTCATATCCCGCCTGTTCGACCAGGCGGCGGATGCGCGGGATATCGACCACCCCGTCGCCCATCATCCCGCGGTCGAACACCAGGTCACTGGTGTCGGCGAGCCAGTCGTTGACATGGAAAGCAAGGATGCGGTCGCCCGCCCGCGCGATCTCCTCGTCGAGCGCCGGATCCCACCACACATGGTAGACGTCGACCGCGACACCAACGCCCTCGCCGAGCAGGTCGCAGAGGTCGTTGGCGAGCCCGAGCGTGGTCACGCAGCCGCGCGACGAACAGGTCATCGGGTGCAGCGGCTCGATGGCGAGCGGTACTCCGGCGGCGCGCGCGGCCGGCAGAATTTCGCCAATTCCCTCCGCGACCCGCGCGCGGGCGCCGGGAAGGTCCTTCGAGCCCTCCGGCAGGCCGCCGGCGAGCATGATCAGAGCGCGCGCGCCGATCGCCGCCGCCTCCTCGATGGCCCTTAGATTGTCGTCGATCGTTTCCTGCCAGGTCGACGCATCCGCGCTGCCGAACATGCCGCCCCGGCAGAGCCCCGTGACGGTCATCCCGTTGTCCTTGAGCAGTGAAACCGCCTCGGCGATTCCGCATTCCGCCAGCTTGTCCCGCCAGACGGAAATGCCTCGAACGCCTTGTCGGGCGTATCCCTGGATCGCCTCGCGCAGCGTCCACCGGTCGCGTGTGGTGGCCTGGTTGATCGCGAGTTTTTCGATGCCCGGCATCAGGCGGCGATCCCGTGCGTCCGCATCGTGTCCCGCATCCTGTTCGCCGCGACCTCCGCGTTCGAAAGGAGTCCCGCCCGGTCGGCGAGGCGAAAAATTTCGGCGAGGTGGACGATGGACCGCGCGCTTTGCTGCCCGCCCACCATGACGAAATGATCCTGCAGCCCGTTGAGATAGGCCATGAACACCACGCCCGTCTTGTAGAACCGGGTGGGCGCCCGGAAGATGTGGCGCGACAGTTCCACGGTCGGCGCGAGGATTGCGCGGAAATCCCCGGTCCGGTTGCCGGATAGAGCCGCCAGCGCCGCCGAGGCAGCCGGGGCGATCGCATCGAAAATGCCGAGCAGCGCGTCCGAATAACCCCCCTCGTCGCCCTCGATGAGTTCCGGGTAGTTGAAATCGTCGCCGGTATACATGCGCACGCCGTCCGGCAGCCGGCGGCGGAGTGCGATCTCCTTGTCCTTGTCGAGAAGCGAGATCTTGATCCCGTCGACCTTCGCCGCATTGGCCTCGATCGCCGAAAGGCAGACCTCCATCGCCTTCCAGTGGTCCTCATGCCCCCAGTATCCTGCGAGAGCGGGATCGAACATCTCGCCCAGCCAGTGGATGATCACCGGTTCCGTCACCTGGGACAGGATCCGGTCATAGACCCTGGCGTAGTCTTCCGGCCCTTTCGCGGCCGCCGCCAACGCGCGCGAAGCCATCAGGATTATCCGCCCGCCGGCATCCTCGACCGCAGCGCATTGTTCCTCGTAGGCCGTGATCACGTCCTCGATGTCGGTATCGGGGTCAGGCGCGATGTGATCGGTTCCGGCGCCGCAGGCGAGCACCGCGCCCGGGATGGTCCGAGCCTCGGCGACGCTGCGGCGAATCAGTTCGAGCGAGCTATCCCAGTCGAGCCCCATGCCGCGCTGGGCGGTGTCCATTGCCTCGGCCACGCCGAGTCCGAGCGCCCATAGGTGTCGCCGGAAAGCAAGTGTCGCCTCCCAGTCGATCGCGGAGTCGATCCACGGGTCGTTGTCGGCGAGCGGGTCGGCGACAACGTGCGCCGCGGCGAACGCGATCCGGTTGAACGGGCGCTTCGGATGTTCGGCTCCACTGCGCGGCCGGCCCATCTCGAAGGGCGCGATCTTGCCGTCGGCGGTGGGCAGATCGATGGTGCTCACCGGGCGGGCTCCAGCGGTTCGACGTCGATCCAGCGGCGCTCTTCCCAGCTCTGCATCGCCCGTTCGGCGAGCTGAACCCCCTTCGCGCCTTCCAGGAGGTTCCAGGTAAACCGCCGATCGTCGTAGAGCGAGCGGATGAACATCTCCCACTCGGTCTTGAAGCCGTTGTCGAAAGAGAGATCAGCCCCGTACTCCTTCCAGGTGCCGAAGAAGTCGATGGTCTGCGGTTCGTCGGGATTCCAGACCGGCGAAGGCGTCGCGTCCCGGTCCTGGACGAAGCAGCGTGTCAGCCCCGACACGGCTGCACCCAGCACCCCGTCGGCATGGAAGGTCACAAGGTCGTCCTTGCGGACGCGGGTGCACCATGAGGCGAAGATTTGCGCGACCGCGCCGTTGTCGAGCTCGATCATCGCGCAGGATCCGTCGTCGGCATCGGCGTCGTAGGGCTCGTCGTTCTCGTCCCAGCGCCGGTCGAAGTTGATCGCCCCCCGGCAGACGACGCTCCGCACCTTGCCGAACACATTGTCGAGCACGTATCGCCAGTGCGGCATCATGTCGAGGATGATCCCGCCCGCATCCGCCTTGCGGTAGTTCCAGGAAGGGCGTTGCGCCGGGCGCCAGTCGCCCTCGAACACCCAGTAGCCGAAATCGATCTTGACCGAGAGCAGCCGGCCGAGCACGCCGTCGTCGATCAGCCGCTTCATCTTGAGCAGGCCGGGGAGGAAGATCTTGTCCTGCACCACGCCGTGGTTCACGCCCGCTTTCTTCGCCCGGCGATACACGTCGAGCGCGTCCTCCAGCGTCGCCGCCGATGGCTTCTCGCAGTAGATATGCTTGCCCGCGTCGATGGCTTTGCGCAGGATCTCGGCGCGATGGACGGTGCTCGCGGTATCGAAGAACAGCGGATAGTCGGGGTCCTTGATGGCCGCGTCGAGATCGGTCGTCCACTTGTCGAATCCATGAGCGGCGCAGAGGGCTGCGAGCTTGTCTTCGTTGCGCCCGACGAAGAGCGGGTCCGGGACGATCCGCCGCCCGTCGCTCAGCGCCACGCCGCCTTCCTCGCGGATCTTCATAATCGACCGGATGAGGTGCTGGTTGGTGCCCATCCGGCCGCTGACGCCGTTCATCGCCACGCCGAGACGTATTTCGGCCATTCGCGCCTCCCGCTTCGCCCGGCGAAGGATCGCCCATCGGCGCGCGCAGATCAAACATGACGTCTCGGAGCACCGTACGAATGAGCCTGTCCGAAATCCCCGAATCCGAGGCCGCTGGGCGTATCGCGGAGATCTATCGCGCAATCCTCGATGCCACGGGTTTGCCCTCCACCAACCTCGTCTGGCGGCACATGGCAAGCCGGCCGGGCGTGCTCGAATGGGCCTATGACGCGTTGCAGGAGGCCTTTTCCGCCGGCGTGTTCCGCGTACTTGGCGCGGAGATCGTCGCCTGCGTGCCACCGCCTGCCATGCCCGCTCTCGACGCAGGGGAGGGCCTGGACCCCGCGACGCTCGAGTCCGCCGGTTCCGTGATGGCATTCTACAACCGTGCCAACCCGATCAACCTTGTGGCGCTCGCTGCGTTGCGGCGCCTTCTGGCCGGCGAGACGACGGACTCCGCTTTCGACGGAGTCCCCCCGAACGACGATCCGTTGCTCCCAATGCCAGCGGTTGCCCAGGACATCGACAGGGAGACGGAGGCCCGCATGGCTTCGCTCGCCCGCACCGTCAACGACGCCGATAGCGTGCTCATGCCGACCGCGCTCCGGCATCTGGCTAACTGGCCCGTGACGATTGTTGCACTCCACCGACGGGTCGAGGAGTTGGCTGCCTCCGGTGTCCTGGACCGCGACGCGGATGTTCTGCGCCGACGAGCGAGGGAAGGCGCGGCGCGCGTCCCGCTCGCGGTGTCCGCGTCCGGACGCCCGTCCGGGGACGCCCGTCAGGCACTGCAAGCGACGATCGACCTGTTCGTCACGCCCATATCCCGCATGATCGTCGTCGGGCGCGGCTTCGAGGCGGCGATCGAGGCGGCCTTGAAGTCGTGACCGATCGCATCGAGTGCGTCGTTGTCGGGGCCGGGGTGATCGGACTCGCCGTCGCCCGCCGCCTCGCGCGCGCCGGCGTCGAAGTCCTGATCCTCGAACGCGCCGAAACGATCGGGACCGAGACCAGTTCGCGAAACAGCGAGATCATCCATGCGGGGATCTACTATCCGACGGGCAGCCTGAAGGCGCGGACCTGCGTTTCCGGCAAGCGCGCGCTCTACGACTACTGCGAGTCGCACGGCATTGCGCACCGGCGCTGCGGCAAGATCATCGTCGCCACCGACGAAGGGCAGGTCGACGAACTGACCGCTCTCAAGGAGCGCGCGGCGGCGAACGGCGCGGGCGATCTCCCTTGGCTGACACCGGCGGAGGTCGCGGACATGGAACCCGAAGTCCATTGCGTCGCGGCGCTGCTCTCGCCCTCGACAGGAATCGTCGATTCCCACGGGTTGATGCTGTCCTTCCAGGGCGAGGCCGAGGAAAGGGGTACGATGATCGCCTACCACGCACCGGTCATGGGCGGCCGGGTCGAGGACGACGGCATCGTCGTTTTCGTCGGCGGGGACAACCCGCTGGCGCTGAAGGCGGATCGGCTGATAAACGCAGCCGGACTCTGGGCGCCCGAGATCGCCCGCACCATCGAGGGGCTCGACCGGAAGACCGTGCCCCCGGATTACCTCTGCAAGGGCAACTACTACACTCTGAGTGGCAGGTCGCCGTTCACCCGGCCGGTCTATCCGGTGCCGGAAAGAGCCGGCCTCGGTGTCCACGTCACCGTCGATCTCGCGGGACAGGTCCGATTCGGACCGGACGTCGAGTGGGTCGATTCCATCGACTACGATGTCGATCCGGGCCGCGCGAATGCGTTCTACGAAGCGATTCGCCGCTATTGGCCCAGCCTGCCCGACGGCGCGATCCAGGCCGGATATTCCGGAATACGACCCAAGCTGCAGGCGCCGGGCGAACCCGCCGCCGACTTCATGGTGCAGGGCCCGGCCGCGCACGGTATCGACGGGCTGGTCAATCTATACGGTATCGAGTCGCCCGGTCTGACCTCGTCGCTTGCACTTGCCGATCTCGTCGCCGAGGCGCTCTCCATCGGGTCTTGAACCCCGTCTCCGCAATCCCCACATGGGTTGTTGTCGAACGCCCGCTATCGGGTTCGACGAAACCGGCCGACCCCAACGGGTGGCCAAACAGACGAATCGCTCAAGCAAGGAGGATTCTGACATGCGCGATTTCGATTTCTCCCCTCTGTTCCGCTCCGCCATCGGTTTCGACCGGCTGCCGTCGCTGATCGATACGGCGCTGCGCAGCGACGTCTCGGTCGGGTCTTATCCGCCCTACAACATCGAGAAGGTCGCGGATGACGCCTACCGGGTCACGCTGGCGGTGGCCGGCTTCGGCCTCGACCACCTCAATGTCGAGATGCGCGACGGTGTTCTGATCGTCAAGGGCGCCAAGCCCGAAGGTGAGCAGAAGGCCAGCTATCTCCATCGGGGGATCGCGGAGCGTGCCTTCGAACGTCGCTTCCAGCTTGCCGAGCATGTCGAGGTGCGCGGCGCCGGGCTCGATAACGGCCTGTTGAGCATCGACCTGGTGCGCGAGGTGCCGGAAGCGCTCAAGCCGCGCCGGATCGAGGTCAAGGCTGGAGGTCCGTCGGTGATCGAGGCCAGGAAGGCCGCCTAGACCGGATTGCCGGTCGACAGAGGGGTCGGGCGGAAGAACCGTCCGGCCCCTTCTTGACAAAACGGAAACCACGCACAAATTTCTCGCTGCTCCAACCGACCTCAACAGGACGATCCAAGGTGAAGCGCCGCTCCGCCGCAGCATCACGACAGCGACCGAATATCCGGGAGGCAGCTCCGAGATGAGCGAGATGCTGCGAATCCGGAATCTGACCAAACGGTTCGGCGCGTTGACTGCCGTCGACAGTATCAGCCTCACCGTCGACCGCGGCGAGGTGCTCGGCTTTCTCGGCCCCAACGGCGCGGGGAAATCGACCACAATGAAAATGGTCACAGGGTTCTTGCCGCCGACATCGGGGACGGCGGAGGTCTGCGGCTTCGAAGTCACGCGGGATCCGATCGAGGTCAAGCGTCGGGTAGGCTACCTGCCCGAGGGCGCGCCGCTCTACGAGGACATGACGCCGCTCGCATTTCTCAACTTCGTCAGCGAGGTGCGCGGCACTGCCGCTTCCGAGAGGGCGGGCGCGATCGAGCGCGCGGCAGAGCTGATCAACATCACCGACGTGATGCACCAGCCTATCGGCACCCTGTCGAAGGGCTACAAGCGCCGCGTCGGCCTTGCGCAGGCGATCATCCACGATCCCGAAGTCCTGATCCTCGACGAGCCCACCGACGGGCTCGACCCGAACCAGAAGCATGAGGTGCGCGGGCTGATCTCGAAGATGGCCGAGAACAAGGCGATCGTCATCTCGACCCACCTGCTCGAAGAGGTCGAGGCGGTGTGCACCCGAGCGACGATCATTTCGCGCGGTAGAATCGTCACCGACGCGACGCCCGAGGCCCTGCTTGCGCAGTCGCGCTATCGCAATGCGGTCAACGTACGGACCGCCGTCGCGCAGATCGAGGCGGTTACCGCCGCGCTGGACGGGATCGAGGCTATCGACCGGGTCGAGACCGCCTCCCGGGGAGATTCAACCGCCCAACTCGTCGCGGTGCCCGTCAACGGCGCCGTGATCCTGCCGCAGGTCAGCGAAGCGCTGCGCGCGAGCGGTCTGGGCGTCGAAGAAATATCGGCGGAACGCGGGCGCCTCGACGAGGTGTTCCGCACGCTCACCGTCGGCGATTAGGGCGCGGGGGAGGCGCGATGCGGGTAACGGCTGCGATCTGCAAGCGTGAGTTGATCGCCTATTTCTCAACGCCGCTGGCGTATGTGTTCATCGTGATTTTCCTCGCGCTGACCGGCGCGGTGACGTTTTATTTCGGCGGCTTCTTCGACCGCGGCCAGGCCGACCTCCAGGTCTTCTTTTCCTTCCATCCGTGGCTCTATCTTTTCCTCATCCCCGCGATCGGGATGCGGCTTTGGGCGGACGAGCGCAAGACCGGCACGATGGAGCTCCTGATGACGCTGCCGGTCTCCACCACCCATGCGGTGCTCGGCAAGTTCCTGGCGTCCTGGATCTTTGCCGCGATCGCGCTTGCGCTCACCTTTCCGATGTGGATCACGGTCAACTATCTCGGCGGGCCGGACAACGGCGTGATCGTCGCCGGCTACATCGGGAGCCTGCTCATGGCTGGAGCGTTTCTCTCGATCGGCTGCTTCGTCTCTGCGCTGACCCGAAACCAGGTAATCGCTTTCGTGATCGCCGCGGCCGTCTGCTTCCTGTTCATGATGAGCGGGCTTGAGCTCGTTCTCGCCGCGTTCAAGGGCTGGGCGCCCGATTTCCTGGTGGATCTGATCGCCTCGCTCAGCTTCCTCACGCACTTCGAGGGCATCGTCAAGGGCGTGGTCGATATCCGCGATGTCATCTACCTGGTCTCCGCGATGGTGATCTTCCTGTTTGCCAACCGTCTCGTGATCGATCTCAAGAGGGGAGACTGACCGTGGGCGCGTGGGATCGGCGCAAGCTCGGCGTCGCGGGGTTGGTCCTCGCGGTTATCCTTTTTCTCGCCGTGAACATCTTTGCCAATGGCGCCTTCCGGAACCTGCAGGCCGATCTGACCCAGACCGGCCTCTATTCGGTCTCCGAGGGTACCGAGAAGGTCCTTGCAGATCTGAAGGAGCCGGTGACGCTGCGCTACTTCGTATCGCGCAGCCTGATCGATCTGAGTCCCGGCCTCGGCACCTATTCGCAGCGCGTGCTCGAACTCCTGCAGAGTTACGTCGACGCCGCCGGCGGCAAGATCCGCCTCGAAATCATCGACCCGAAACCGTTCTCCAACGAGGAAGACCGCGCGGTCGGGTTCGGCCTTCAGGGCGTTCCGCTCAACGACGCGGGGGAGCTCGGCTATTTCGGGCTTGCCGGCACCAACACCACCGACGATCAGGACGTGATCGGGTTTTTGCAGCCGCAGCGCGAGCCGTTTCTCGAATACGATCTCACCCGGCTGGTGCACAACCTCGCCCACCCGAAGAAGAAGGTCATCGGGCTGGTTGCCGGGATCCCGGTCGACGCCGATCCCGCGAACCAGTACAAGCCGTGGACCGTGGTCGAGCAAATCAAGCAGTTCTTCGAGGTCAAGAGCCTCGGGCTTGACCCCAAGATCACCGACGACATCGACGTGCTGATGATCGTCCACCCCTTCGGTCTCTCCGACAAGACGCTCTACGCCATCGACCAGTTCGTAATGGCGGGCGGCAAGACCATGGTCTTCGTCGATCCCTATGCCGAGGAAGGGTCGCGCTCGAATGCGGCGATGCGGTTGCCGCCCGATCACGGGTCGAATCTGGAAAAACTGTTCAAGGCTTGGGGAGTCGAGTACAGCCAGGACAATGTGCTCGCCGATCTCGGTCTCGCACAGAGGGTGCAGGCCGCGGTCGACCCGCAGGGCAAGCCGGTGATCACCAACTATGTCGCCTGGCTCTCGTTCCCGGCGGACCGGCTCAAATCGGACGACGTGATCACCGGGCAGCTCCGGGCGATCAACGTGGCCACCGCCGGTTTCCTGGCCAAGTCCGAAAAGGCCGACATCTCTTTCGATCCACTGATCGTATCGACCGAGGCGGCCGCGCCGATGGAAGCGCAGAAGTTTCGCTTTCAGCCCAATCCCGCCCAGATCCTCAAGACGTTCGAGCCCAAGGGTGAGCCCCTGACGCTCGCCGCCCGGGTGAGCGGCAAGCTCAAGAGCGCCTTCCCGGACGGTCCTCCGGCCGCGAAAGATTCCGACAAGAAGGCAGAGGCTGAAGATAAGGACGGGTCCGCCAAGAAGCCCCATCTCAAGGAAACGAAGGACATCGTCAACCTGATCGTCGTTGCCGACAGCGACATTCTGGCGGACACTTTCTGGCTCCAGGTTCAGGACTTGTTCGGCCAGCGACTCGTCGTCCCCACCGCCAACAATGCCGATTTCGTGATCAATGCTCTCGACAATCTGTCGGGTTCGAGCGAGTTGATCGGACTGCGCAGCCGCGGTTTTTCCGACCGGCCGTTCGACCATGTGATCGAGATCCAGCGGGCGGCCGAACTGCAGTATCGCGACCGGGAACGAGCGCTCCTGAAAGAGCTCAAGGAGGTCGAGGGGAAGCTCAAGGACCTGACGACCAAGGAGGAGAAGGGCGCGACGGTCATTCTGACGGCCAAGCAGAAGCAGGCCATCGAGCAATTCCGGCGCCAGATCATCAAGGTCAGGGGCGAACTCCGGGATGTGCGGCGTGCGCTGCGCGAGGACATCGATACGCTCGATGCCTGGATCAAGATCCTCAACATTGCCGCCATGCCGGCGCTGATTGCCCTGTTCGCGATCGGGCTTCTCATTGCCCGCAATCGTAGAACCCGCCGGCGCTACGCCGGATCGGTCGGCTGACGACGCCCCGGCGCGTGGAGATCCTGCGATGAAGCCCCGCTCATTCCTGGTTCTTGCCGGCCTGACCGTCCTGGCGGTCATTGCCGCGATTCTCGTCGTCATCGATCAGCCGGCGCTGACGACCCTGACCAAGGGCGACGAGAGTGCGTTCGAGGTTCTGACCGAGCGCGTCAACGACGCAGCCGAACTGGCGATCCAGTCGAACGAAGCGACCTTCTCCATCGTCAAGACCGATACCGGCTGGGGCATGAAGGACAGGGCCGAATATCCGGTTCATTTCGACAAGATCAAAACCGTGCTGGTCGGTCTGTCCGAGCTCAAGCTCCTGGAGGCCAAGACCAGCGACCCGTCGCGCTACAAGAGACTGGAGGTCGAAGAGCCCGATACCGAGGAAGCCCAGTCCGTGCGCTTCGAGATCAAGGATGCGGCCGGCAGGTCGATGGCCTCGGGTCTCGTCGGGCGGCTCAACCCCAACCTGTTCGGCGAAGGCGGGGGCGGCACCTATCTTCGGCGCGGCAAGGAAGAGCAATCCTGGCTCGCCGCGGGCGAGGTTTCTCTCGGCAAGACGCGGAACGACTGGATGGTCCGTGACATCGTCGACATCGCGGCGGAAAAAGTCCGTCGCGCCGTCATCCGCCAGCCCGAGGGGGCCGAGGTCGTCGTCACCCAGGAAAAGCCCGACAGCCGCGAGTACAAGCTCGAGGGTATCCCCGAGGGGCGCAAGCTGAAGGATTCCGGAGAGGCCAAGAATCTGGCCGGCGGGCTATGGCGCCTGACTTTCGAGGACGTGAAGCCCGCGGCCGACATAAAGTTTCCGCCCAAGCCCAATGTCAGCGTCTATGAGACGTTCGATGGGCTCAAGGTCCATATCGAGATGACGACGGTCGACGACGTGGTGTGGGGACGGTTCTCGGCCACCGCCGAGGGCGCGAGCGGCGAAAAGGCGGAGGATGTCCGGAAGAAAGCCGCGGAAATCACCGAGCGGGCGAAGGGCTGGGTCTACGAGCTCTCCGCGGGAGAGGGCGAGCGGCTGACCACGAAGATCGAGGACATTCTGGAAGACCCGAAGGCGAAAACGGATCCGAAAGCCAAGGCCGGCTGATCGATTCGCGCCTCTTCGATTCCCCGTTGACGGACATCGGTTTCCTCTGAACCGGGCCTCCGATTGACAGGCGCCGGACGGCTTCAGATCATGCCGCGGCGCCCGAGTAAACCGTCGGAAGGCACCGGTTATGAGCGTCCTGTTGCTGCGCCCGGCGGATCTCCAGGGTCTGGTTTCGATGGCCGATGCCATCGAAGTCATCGAGCAGGGTTATCGGGAAGCGGCCGGCTTTCCCGTCATCAACGCACCGAGACGCCGGGTCCATTCCCCGGCCGGGGTGCGGGTGAGCAATTTTCCGGGCGGCGTCCACGGCCTCGGTGTGATCGGCGCGCAGACCAGGGCCGAGCTGGTCGCCCAGACCGAAACCAATCAGAGTTACAGTTTCCGCGGCCCCCCGGTGCATGTCCTGAGCGATTCCCGGACCGGCGAACTGCTCGCCATCCTGATCGGCGAGATCGACGAGAAGACGCTCGGGCCGACCAGCCTGATGGCATTCCGGACCGCGGCGGCTAGCGGAGTGGGTTTCCGGCATTTGGTGCGCGAGGACGCGCGGGTGGCAGGGCTGTTCGGCTCGGCCGGGCAGGCCGCGAACCAGCTTCTCGCGCTCTTGACGGTGCGCGATATCGAGCGGGTCAGGCTCTACAGCCGCGATCCCGGGAATCGGCGGCGTTTCGCCGAGAAATACAGCACCAGGTTCGGCGTCGAGATCGAGCCCGTTTCATTGCCGCGCGAGGCGGTCGAGGGTGTCGATGCCGTGGTCGTCGCGACGAACACCAATGTCCCGGTCTTCGACGGAGACTGGCTGGCGCCGGGCCAGCACGTCACCGGCATAATCGGATCCAACATACAGCTCGTCGAGGGCGGGTTCCTGAAGCGCAGGCGCCGCGAGATCGACGACCGTACCGCCGAGCGCGCCGATGTGATCGTCGCCAATCTCCGCGAGTCGGTGGTCTCCGAGCAGCAGGGCGATTTGTTCGAGCCGATCGAGCGGGGGCTGATCCAGGCCGAGGACATTCGCGATCTCGGCGATGTCGCCGCCGGAATCGCGGCCGGCCGGAGCTCAGCCCGACAGATCACCTATCACAAGAACAACAATGGCACCGGCGCATCCGAACTCGCCCTGGCCGGGCGGGCATACGCGCTCGCCAAGGCGGCGGGTCGGGGAGTCGAGATCGACCTCGAACCCGCCCTGACCTGATCTCCGACACCTGAATTCGATAGCATGCCGGGGCTCGATTTCGACGCTGGGCAGGTTGCGGCGCTCCTCCTGGCCGCGACGGTCGCGGGCGTTATGCGCGGCTTTTCGGGCTTCGGTGCGGCATTGGTGCTGGCTCCGGTCGTAAGCCTCATCGTCGGCACGCACGTCGCGGTCCCGGCAATCCTGCTGTCGATCTTCGTCACCACGGCCCAGCTTTTCGCGCCTGCCTGGCCACATGTCCGCTGGTCCGACCAGTTCGCGCTGTCGGTGCCGGGCTGCATCGGGGTGCCCGCGGGGGTGCTGCTGCTGCTCCATCTCGACCCGGAACTGATGCGGCGCGCCATTTCGGCGATCACCGCTCTGATCGCACTGTTCCTGTTGAGCGGGTGGCGCTCCAGCCGCCCGCCTAGCCGCTCCGGCTCGGCGACAATGGGCGCGCTCGGCGGGGTATTGTCGGGCGCCGCGTCGATCGGCGGACCGCCGGTGATCGCCTATCTTCTGGCGGGGCCGGGAAGCCCGACGCAGACCCGGGCGACCCTGATTTACTACTTCGCCTTCACCCAGGCGGCCTCCCTGATCATGTTCTGGATCGGCGGGCTCATGAACTGGGACGTCCTGGTCACGGCCGCGTTGGTCGCGCCGTCGCTCATCCTGGGGACGTGGGCCGGGGCGAAGCTCTTCCATCTGGCGAGCGAACGGGTCTTTCGTCTCTCCGCGCTGACGATCCTGTTGCTCATCGGCGTTTCGACCTTCTTTGCCTGATAATGTTCTTCGGCCTCGATGCGTGGGAATTCGCGTTGGTGACCCTGGCCTTCGCCGGGTCGGGAATCGTCAGGGGGTTCGGCGGTGGGATCGGCGCCAATTTCCTGACCGCCCCCGTGCTCGCCGCGCTGATCGGGCCGCGCGAGGCCGTGCCGATCGTTCTCCTCCTCAACATGGTGGGCAACGCCCAGCTCATGCCGGAGATCCTTCCCCGCGTCCGCTGGCGGGAAGGCTGGGCGCTCTTTCTCTTTCCCTTGTTTACGGTGCCCGTCGGCGTCTGGCTGTTGTTCACGGTCGACGAAGATCTGATGCGCCGCGCGATTGCCGGAGCGGCGGCCGGGTTCTCGTTGCTTCTGCTGAGCGGTTGGCGCTACCGCGGCCGCCACCTGACCGGTCTCTCGATGGTCACCGGCTCGGTCTCGGGGATCCTCGTCGGGTCCATATCGCTCGGTGGACCGCCGGTATTTCTCTATCTTCTGGCGGGTTCCGGAGACGCCGCGACCAACCGCGCGCAGTTCGTCATGTTCGGTGCGATCGTCGGCATCGCCGCGCTGACCCTCTTCGTCGCGGCCGGTGCGATCACGCTCGACATGCTTCTGTTCGCAAGTTTCCTTCTGATCCCCGCGGCACTCGGTATCTGGCTTGGGTCCGTCCTGTTTCGCCGAGCGAGCGAAGAAGCGTTCAGGCGGATTTGCCTGTGGGGGCTGGTCGCTGTGTCTCTCTGCGTGCTGGTGCTCTAGCGCCGCCGGTTATCCCTGCTGCGACATCGGAATGCCGGGCGGCAGCTCGAACAGGTCGTCCGGCAGCGACTCGATATACTCGACCGCTTCGTCCGTCGAAGCGATGTCGGCGTATTTGGCGTTCATGTCGCAGAGATTGATCGCATGGCTCGCCTGCGAGCGGTCGAAACAACCCTCCTCGACGAGCGTGGTCCTGAAGTTCTCGCTGAAGGCATCCAGGACAGAGGCGCGAACGCAGCCGCTGGTGGTCGTGCCGACCATGAGAATCGAATCCGCCTTGAAGTTCGTCAGGAAGGACGACAGCGGCGTTCCGTGGAAGGCGCTCGGCTTGAGCTTTTCGATGACGATGTCCTGCGGGGCGGGTGCAATTTCCGGGTTGATCTGGTTGCCGTCGAGATTGGAGCGCGGGTCGTCTCCGGCGCGCCATTCGCCCGTCCGGGTATTCTTCCATGCCCAGGAGCCGCGATCCCAGCCGTCGGTCCGCATAGAGGCGGTGGTATAGATGACCGGGATGCCTTTCTTGCGTCCGGCTTCGATCAGCCGCTTGATATAGCGCATCGATTCCCAGGCTTCCTCGCCGCAGGAATTCGGCCAGGTCTTGATCGAATCGAGAATCGGTTCCGGCCTGTCGCCCGTGAAGTTGTAGTTGACGTCTATCACGACGATCACCGGACGGTCGCCGAACCCGGCGCGGTCGCCATAGCCCGCCGCGCCGAAGACCTGCTTGTCGCGTTCGGTAAGAAACTGGTTCCAGACGGGTTCCTTCATCGTCTTGCCTCCCCGGGCCGGGTTGCGTCATCATGCGGCAAGGAGCGTAGGCGCGCGAAATCGCGTGCGCAAGCGGGGCCCGGCGCGAGTCCCGCGCGGACATCGACGGAGGACACCGCCATGAAGGTCGCTTGCCTCAACCACATCAACATCCGCACCATGAAGATGGAGGAAACCAAGGACTTCTACGTCGAGAAGCTCGGCCTCGAAGTCGGTTTCCGCCCGCCCTTCGACGAGCACGGCTACTGGCTGTATGCGGACGATATCGCGATCGTCCACCTGTCCTACAGCCAGGACGGCGAGCCGCGGCGCACCCATGCCGAATCGATGGGCGACGGTCTCGACCATATCGGCCTCGACGCCGAGGGGTTCGACGGCATGCTCGACCATCTCCGCCGCAACGGGATCAAGTACAACAAGCGCCTCGTCGGCGGCGGAACGATCGCCCAGATCTTCTTCTACGATCCCAACGGGGTGCTGGTCGAACTCGCTTACGACGTCGTCAAGGAGGGCATCGACCCGACGACGTTCGAGGAAGAGCTGGAGGCAGTGCCGCTCTGACGACGGCGATCCACCGCTATTTCGGCGGTGGGGGCATACGCTCGAATTTTTTCGTCGTTTCCGGGTGCCGGGTGAACGGCAGCGCCCTGGAGGTGAAGACCTCGATCTGCGGCTCCACGAAGCTCGCATCGTCGATCGAGCCGACCTTGATCGACCTGACACCCGGCCCGCCGGACGACCAGCCGAAGAGTTGAGAGCCGCATTCGGGGCAGAACTCCTTGGTCATCGCATTGCCGCTGTCGGCGGTATGCCGGTAGCTCCTTGTCGTCCCCTGGAGGACCGTGAGATCTTCCTTCTTGACGAATACGTTCGTCGCGAAACTCGATCCGGTGACACGCCGGCAGTCGTCGCAATGGCACTGCGCGATCCTCACGGGCTCCCCGTTCACTGCATAACGCACCGCGCCGCACAGGCATCCGCCTGCAAATTCCGTCATTTCCGCCCCCTTGCTGTGGGTCCCTCGTCACCAGTCCGACGATAGGGTAGCACCCCGCCGTTCGCGCCGTGAACCGCGCCCGAATCAGTGGAAATCGCGCGACGGGTATTGCCGTCTGTCCTCGCCCGAGGGCCGGGCGATCTCGTCGGCGCGCGCGAGCGGGGGCTTGAGCGGATCGTCGCCGACGGCGAGCGCCCGCAGGCGGTGGGTCAAATCCTCCATGCGTCGGGCGACGACGTGGATGACGATGCCTTCGCGCTGCAACTCGCCGCTCACCCTGAGAAGGCGGGCCGCCATGACCTCGCGGCGGTAGCGTTCGAAGGTCTTCGGCCAGACGACGAGATTGGCGATGCCGGTCTCGTCTTCCAGCGTAATGAAGATTACGCCCGAAGCGGTACCCGGGCGCTGGCGGACCAGGGCGATGCCGGCGACCGTCACCCGCGCACCGTTGTCGAGATCGACGAGGCGGCCGGCCGGTGTGACCCGTTCTTCCGCCAGCCTGCCGCGCATCAGTGCCAACGGGTGATCCTTGAGCGACATCCTGATCGTTGCGTAGTCCTGCGAGACTTCCTCGCCCCGGCTCATCCGGGGCAGCGCGACGTCGGCCTCGGGCCGGCGTTCGCCGATGCCGGCGAAAAGGGGAAGCGGCGCGGGGCCAAGCGCGCGGACGGCCCAAAGCGCCTGACGCCGCGTGCGGCCGGTCGAGCCGAAGGCGTCGGCCCCGGCAAGGGTCTCCAGCACCGGGACCGGGAGCCCGCTCCGGTCCCGCAGCTCGGCCGGATCGGCGAAAAGGCGGTGGACCGGCCGATCGCGGGCCTTGACGATCGCTTTGGCGTTCGTCTCCGTCATGCCCTTGATCTGGCGAAAGCCCAGGCGCAGCGCGCACGGCCGGGCGCCGCCTTCGGCCTCTTCGAGGGTGCAGTCCCAATCCGAACGGTTGACGTCGACCGGGCGGACGGGAACCCCATGCTCCCTGGCGTCGCGAACCAGCTGGGCGGGGGCATAGAAACCCATCGGCTGGCTGTTGAGGATGGCGGCCGCGAAGACATCGGGGTAGTGGCATTTGAGCCAGGCCGAGACGTAGACCAGCAGGGCGAAGGACGCTGCGTGCGATTCCGGAAAACCGTAATCGCCGAACCCCTCGATCTGGCGGAAGCAGCGCTCGGCGAAGTCGCGCTCGTAACCGTTGCGGACCATGCCCTCGATCATCTTGGTCCGGAATTTGCCGATCGTCCCGACATGGCGGAAGGTCGCCATGGCGCGGCGCAGCCGGTCGGCCTCGGATGGAGTGAACCCGGCGGCGACGATCGCGATCTTCATCGCCTGTTCCTGGAACAGCGGAACGCCGAGCGTCTTTTCGAGAACTCCGCGAAGCTCGTCCGAAGGAAACTCGACCGTCTCCTCGCCGTTGCGGCGGCGCAGATAGGGGTGGACCATGTCGCCCTGGATCGGACCCGGGCGGACGATCGCCACCTCGATCACCAGGTCGTAGAACGAGCGCGGGCGAAGCCTGGGCAGCATCGTCATCTGGGCCCGGCTCTCGACCTGGAAGACGCCGATCGAATCGGCCTCGCACAGCATGTCGTAGACAGTGGGGTCCTCGTCGGGGATGTCCGAGAGCCTGTAATCGACCCCGTAACGGTCGCGCAGGAGGTCGAGCCCCTTGCGGATGCAGGTCAGCATGCCGAGCCCGAGCACGTCGATCTTGAGCATGCCGAGCGTGTCGAGATCGTCCTTGTCCCACTCGATGACGGTGCGTTTCTCCATCGCCGCGTTGGTTATCGGGACGATTTCGGAGAGCGGTCCTCGGGTGATGACGAACCCCCCGACATGCTGGGAGAGGTGACGCGGGAAACCGGTGAGTTCGCCGGCGAGCCCGATAGTGAGTGCCAGCCGTTCGTCGGCCAGGTCGAGCCCGGCCTCGCGGATGTGGTCCCCGTTCAGCGGATCCGACCGCCATCCCCAGACGGTGCCGGAAAGCGCGGACACGGTGTCGCGCGAAAGGCCGAGCGCCTTTCCCACCTCGCGCACCGCGCTCCGCGCGCGGTAGTGGATCACGGTTGCGGCCAGCCCCGCCCGCTCGCGGCCGTATTTTCGGTAGATGTACTGGATCGCCTCCTCGCGGCGCTCGTGCTCGAAGTCGATGTCGATGTCGGGCGGCTCGTTCCGCTCGGCGCTGACGAATCGCTCGAACAGGAGGTCCATCCGGTTCGGATCGACCGCCGTGATGCCAAGGCAGTAGCAGACCGCCGAGTTGGCCGCCGAACCGCGCCCCTGGCACAGGATTCCGCGGCTCCGGGCGAAGCAGACGATGTCGTGGACGGTCAGGAAATAGGCGGCGTAGTCGAGTTCGGCGATCAGGTCGAGCTCGTAGGCCACCTGGCGAGCGACGGTGTCCGGGACGCCGTCCGGATAGCGGGTCCTTGCGCCTTCCCAGGTCAGGCGCCGAAGCGCGCCGTCCGGGGTGTCTCCGGGGGATGCCTCGTCGTCCGGGTATTCGTAGCGCAGCTCGTCGAGCGAAAAATTACAGGTATCCGCGATGGCGACGGTGCGGCGGACGGCGTCGGGATGATCGCGAAAGAGGCGCGCCATCTCGGCCGCCGGTTTCAGGTGGCGCTCGGCGTTGGCGGCCAGGCGGTAGCCGGCTTCGTCGATCGTGCAGCGCTCCCGGATACAGGTCAGCACATCGGCGAGGCGCCGCCGGTCGGGCGTGTGCGCATGGACGTCGTTGGTCGCGACCAGCGGCGTTCTGGCGCGGGCGGCGATCCCGGCAAGCCGCCCGATCCGCGCCCGGTCGTCGCCGCGATAGAGGTGGCTCGCGGCGAGATGGACCGAACTCCCGATGCGGCGGCGGAGCGAGGCGAGGCTCTCCTCGAAGCTCGGGTCGGGGGTGGCGCCGTTCCCGGGCGGCAACACGATCAGGATCTGGTCCGTCGCGTGATCGAGCAGGTCCGCGAGCCCGATCTCGCACTCGCCCTTGGGGGCGCGGCGCCGGCCGATCGTGAGCAGCCGCGAGAGCCGGCCGTAGGCGGCGCGGTCGCGGGGCAGGCAGAGCATGTCGGGCGCATCGGCGAGGTCGAGCCGCGCGCCGACGACGAGCTTCATGCCGGTCTCCCGCGCGGCCGCATGGGCGCGGACGACACCGGCCAGCGTGTTCCGGTCGGTCACCGCGATCGCATGAAGGCCGAGGGCGGAAGCGGTCTGTACGAGCTCCCCGGGATGCGAGGCGCCGTGGAGGAAGGTGAAGTTGGTCGTCACCTGGAGCTCTGCATAGGCCCCGGTCATGCGAACAGCCCGTGGAGGAACCACGCGGGCGGTACGCCGGGGCGGTAGAGCCCCTCGCGGTAAAGCCAGTAACGGCGCCCGTTTTCGTCCTCGACCCGGTAATAGTCGCGCAAGCGGGATCCATCCCTGGCATCCGGCTCGCGCCACCATTCCGGGGCGATGCGCTCCGGCCCTTCGGCGCGAACAACCCGGCGGCGTACGCGGCGCCAGCGGAACATGACGGGCGGATCGTCGGGGACGGGCGCCACGACCTCGATCGGCTCGGGCGGGGCCAGAAGGCGGATCGGACGGGCAGGGGCGGGCCAGACCGCCGACGATTTGACGGGCGGGTCGAGCGCCGGCGTCGCGATGGTCGCGCGCTCGGGGATGTGGCTCTCGTGCGCGGCGAAACGGATGACGCGCCCGCCTCCCAGGCGATTGGCCAGCCGGTCGATCAGCGCCTCGGCATCGCCGCCCGCCTTCTCCTCGTGAAAGGCGGTCTGACGGGGGTCGAGCGGCTCGGTCACCGGCGCCGTCAGCGTCATCGCCTCGATCCCGTATGCGGTTTCGAACGATTCCATCGGCGCGGTGAAAAGCGCGGAGAGATGGTTGGCGTCGCGGGAAGGCTTGCCGGTGCCGACGGCGAAGCGACGAAAACCGCCGGCCGGCTCGAAAAGCGAGAGCACAAGCCGGCGGGCGCCGCGCCCGTCGAGGGCGAGCCCGCGGACGAGGTCGCCGAGCAGGCGGTCGAGCGCGGCCGCGATCTGTTCGGCCCGGCCGATCGGTTCGACAAAGTCGATGCGGGCGAAACAGGGCATAGCAGGCGCGGCCGGCGCGATCGGTTCGTTGACGACCCCGAGCGCGGCGTCGAGCCGAGCCGCGATCTCGTCTCCGAAGCGATCGGCGATAGCGCCGCGCGGCAGGTCGAGCAGGGAAGCGACGGTCCGAAGACCGAGAGCGGCGAGCGAAGCGGCGGTTTCGGGCGCGAGCCTGAGCGCCGCCACCGGCAAGGGCGCGAGCGTCCGGCGCACGTCGCCGCGGGCGACGATCTTCGACCGCGTAACGTCGTCGGTCGCGAACCGGCAGGCCGCCCAGGCGGCGCCCGGCGTGTCGGCGATCGCGGCGCGGGCCTCGTAACCCGCCGCCGCGAGACGCCCGATCAGGTCTCCGGCCAGAGCCGCCTCGCCGCCGCAAAGATGCGCGCAGCCGGTGATGTCGAGCCAGACCGCGCCGGCGCCGTCGGGCCTGCCGTCCGCGGCCGGGCCGGGCGCGGTCCAGGGGCTGTAGCGCCCGCACCACCCGACCAGGCGGTCGAGCGTACGACCCTCGGCCGTCGGGTCGGCCGGCACGGAGCGGAGTGATGGCAGGATGGCGCGCGCATCGCCGAGCGGTTGGCCGGAGTAAAGCCCGGCGGAAGCGGCGCCGCGGTTGAGGCCGACCAGCAGGAGCTTACCTTCGCGCGCCTCGACGGTGGCGAGCGGAGCTTCCCGCCGGGAAGCGGGAACGTCAGCCCGTCCGGCGGCCCGGCTCAGCCTGTCCGTCGCAAAGCGCGGCAGCCAGAGCGAGACCACGCGTCTCATCGCACCATTCCACGTCCCAATTGCCGGGCAGCCCGCCACGGCAGCGAAGCATCTCGATCCGCCAGGCGGGCGGCGGGAATCCGGCATCGCCGCCGCCGGATCCCGCCGCGCCGACGCGCCAGCGGGTCGTCGCGGCGTTCGGGGCTGTCCCGGCGCCGGAAGGGCGCAGCGTCAACGCGGTCACTCCGCTCGCCCCGGCGGCGCGCTGGAGTCTCCGGCTCTCGGTCAGGGAGACCGCGGCGAGCGTGCCGACCACCGCGGCGAGCGTGCCGCAGCGAAGCCCGTCTTCCATTGCCCACAGCGTCTCGGCATCGTTCCCGGTCCGGGCGTAGACCAGCCGCTCGGGCTCGAGGCCGAAGCGCCTCAATCCAGGCGGATGCAACGCACCGGCATCGAGGGTGCGAGCGCCCTCGCACCAGAGCACCGGGCCGTTTCCCGACAGCGACGCGAGATAGGCGGAGAACGCGCTCGCCATTCCGGCCATTTCGGCGTCGGCGGCGACGATCTCGTGCAGCGCGCCCGCGGGCAGGCCGCCCCAGGGAAGATGCGCATCGATCTCGCCGATGCCGAGCGGCAGGACGGCTGCGCCGCCGTCGGACCAGGCCGGTCCGGCTCCCTCGATCCGGCGGATGGCGGCGCGCAGCCGATCCAGGGCGGCAGGATCCTTGCGCAGAGGGAAACGAGAATCGCCTCCGGCCGGGCGCGCCGCGTGCCGGACCGGCATCCGTGACGAGGGTGGGATTGTGTCCACAGGACGAAATACGGGCTGCATGGATAAATTTTTCTTTTGTTCGCTATTTATTCTATGTTTGTTCTAATCCAGGGTCAAGCCTTTGGAGGCGGCTGTCCGACGCGCGGGAACCGATGCGCGGCAAGGCGACTCCCGCGACAGCGGTTCGACGAAGTCGAATTCCTGACGTCCAGGTCGCGTTGGAATCGTTTCCGAGGGAACGAGTATGCTATAGGAACAGACTCCCGGCCCGGCGGGACGCAATGAGGAGCCGGCTACCGCGTGTCCAAGCTCCAGCTATATATGCTCAGACAGATCGTCATCGTTCTGGCGGTCGTCGCGGTCGGCATGTTTGCGGTCATCTGGCTCACCAAATCTCTGAGTCTGATCGACCTGGTGATGAACCGCGGCCTGTCGGTGTCGATGTTCGCCTGGATCACCACGCTGTTGCTGCCGGCGTCCTTCGCCATCGTCGGACCGATTTCGCTCTTCGTCGCGGTCGCTCTCGTCTACCACCGGCTCACAATGGACAGCGAGCTGGTCATCATGCAGGCCGCCGGGATCAGCCGTCTCCAGCTCGCCCGCCCGGCACTGCTCGCCTCGGCGGCGATGATTGTCATCGGCTATCTGGTCTCGCTCTACTTGATGCCACTCGCCTATCGCGACTATCGCGATTTGAAATTCCAGATCAGCAACAATTACTCCTCGGTCCTGATCCAGGAAGGCGTTTTTTCCCAGGTCGTTCAGGGTGTCACCGTCTATGTTCGCAAGCGAGCTCCCGACGGCACGCTGAACGGCATACTGGTCCACGATCGTCGCCAGCCCGACAGACCCATCACCGCGCTGGCGGAGCGAGGCACGCTGCTGCCGGGCGAAAACGGGCCGAAAATGGTGATGATCCAGGGCAACCGGCAGGAGCGGCGCGCCGACCGGGGCATCTCGCGCCTCCAGTTCGATCGCTACGAACTGCAATTCACCACGAAAACCAAGTCGGGCTTCGGCAGATGGCAGAGCCCGCACGAGCAGTTTCTTCACGACCTGTTCGATCCGCCGGAGGCGGTGGGCGGACTTTCTCGCTACCACCAGTTCCGGATGGAGGGTCACGATCGCCTGACGGCGCCTCTCATGAACCTGGCGCTGCCGCTGGTCGCCCTGGCGCTGCTGCTCGGCGCGGAGTTCAACCGGCGCGGCCACACCGTCCGCATTTTGATCGCGGTCGCCGTAATCGTCGCGCTCGAGGCATCCATGATCGGGACCAAGAACCTCGGCCGACGCATCCCGGAATTGACGCCGCTGATTTACCTCTTTCCTCTGGCGACGATCGCGGTTTGCCTGATGTCGTTGTGGCGCGGCCCCATCAACCTGTGGCGGCGGCTCGTCCCCGACACCGCCGCGGCGTCCTGACCGCGGTCGCGAATCGAGATGCGTATCTCGCTTCGACTGTCGCTTTATATCCTGCGCCTCTTCCTTTTCTGGCTGTTCGGCGTGCTATTGGCATCGGGGGCGGTGATCTTCCTGTTCGATTCGATCGAGCTGTTCCGCCGCGTCGCGCAGAACGAAGCGGCGACATTCTGGGTCGTCATCTCGATGAGCCTGATGAAGTTGCCGCATCTGATGGAGCGCGCATTGCCGGTCGCGACCCTGTTGGCGGCAATGCTGACGCTTTGGCGCCTCAACCGTCATCACGAACTGATCGTCGTGCGCTCGTTCGGCGTCTCCGTGTGGCAGACCCTGATGCCTCTCGCGGTCGGCGCCGCCGCGGTCGGCGCGCTGGAACTGGTTGCGTTCAACCCGGTGTCCGCCGCGCTTTACGCGCAGTACCAGTCGATGGAAGCAGGCGTGCTCAAGCGCCGGTCCGCATCGGCGGCGATCAGCGGGGGGAGTGTGTGGTTCCGGCAGCCGACCGGAAACGGCCACTACTTCATGCATGCGGAGAAGCTGGATCCAGCGACGGGGCGGCTGTCCTCGGTGATGGTGCTCATGATGGAGGACGGAGACAAATTCGTCGGCCGGATCGATGCGGACCGGGCTCGGCTTGGCTGGGGTTACTGGGCGCTATACGACGTTATGGTCGAAGCCCCGCCGGACCCACCGCGCAGCGCGCCCGCATACCGGCTGGCGACCGATCTGACACTGGAAAAAATCCAGGACAGTTTCGCCGACCCCGCGACGATTTCGTTTTTCGAGCTTCCGGCCTTCGTTCGTGTACTGGAGGCGGCCGGCGTCTCGGCAATCGGCCACCGGCTCCATTGGCAGAGCCAGCTCGCCCAGCCATTCCTGTTGATCTCGATCGTTCTCGTTGCCGCCACGTTTTCGCTTCGCCCGGTGCGTCGCGGCGGCACGCGGTTGCTGTTCGTGACGGGATTGATCTGCGGCTTCCTCCTGTTTATCGCGATGGATGTGATCACCGCTCTCGGCGCCTCGGCGCGCATCCCCGTCTGGCTGGCGGCCTGGAGCCCGATGATCATCGCCACGATGCTGGGATCGGCCATGTTATTCCATCTCGAGGACGGTTGAACGCCCGTGCGACGTCAATCGATATCCGTAGTTCTGGCGGTGGTGCTTGCTTGTCTCCACGCGATCGTGCCGACGAAGGACGGGCTTTCCGCGACGCCGTCGGCGAACAAACCGGTTTCTTTCCGGGCGGACCAGATAACGAATAGCCGGTCCGGCGATGTGGTGACCGCGACGGGCAATGTCGAGTTCGTCCAGGACGGACTTGTTCTTCGCGCCGGCAGGGTGGTTTACGACAAGCCCGCCGATCGTATGAGCGCTACCGGAAATGTCGTCCTCATCGATCCGTCCGGCGACGTATTCCATGCCGATACCGTCGAAATCTCGGCCGACCTCAAGGACGCCGTCGCAAAGAGAATCCGCGTTCTTCTTCGCGACAAGTCTCGCTTCACGAGCAAGGCGGGGCGGCTTATCGGCGGCACCAGGACCGAACTCGACGAGGCGGCCTACACGACCTGCCCGACATGCAAGGACGATCCCGACCGCCCGCCCGCGTGGCGGATCAAGGCCCAGGAGGTGATCCGGGACACGGAGAAGGAGACGATCACCTACCGCAACGCCGTCCTGGAAATCTGGGGCGTACCCGTCCTCTACACACCCTACTTTCAGCAACCCGATGTCGGGGTAAAGCGTGAGACGGGGCTGCTCGTACCGACCTTCGGATCCCATGGCGAACTGGGAATGATCGCACGGGTCCCGGTGTTCTGGGAGATAGCGCCCGACAAGGATGCGACGTTCACGCCGATCCTCACCGAGAACGAAGGCGGTGTCGGATTGCTCGAATACCGGCAGCGTTTTCGCGGCGGCTCGTTCAAGGCGGAAGGCAGCGTCACGAGCGGCAGCACCGAGACGGAGGAACATGCCGTCCGCGGCCATTTCGATGCCGGTATCGACTACGACATCGACGACCGTTGGCGGTCTGGCGCGACGATCAGCTTCGCTTCCGACGACACCTATCTCGGTCGGTACGAATTCTCCGGCGATCGTACGCTAACCAGCAATGCGTTCGTCGAGGGATTCTTCGGCCGCAACCACATCTCCGCCAATCTTTACCGCTTTCAGGGTCTGCGGCCGACCGACGATGGGAAGACGATTCCGCTGGTCATGCCGGAACTCGACTTCAGCATGCTGAGTGCGCGCGACCCTCTCGGCGGACGCATCGGCGTCGAAGGCAACTTGCGCAGCCTGGTGCGCTCGGTCGGTCCCGACAGCGTGAGGATGTCTTTGAACACCGGGTGGCAGCTTCCCTATACGAGCCCCCGCGGCCAGCGTCTCAACCTCTTCGCGCGGTTGCAAACGGACGGCTACTGGATCGACGGCATGCCCGAATCGGACAAACCGGGGGAAAGGCCCGCCGATGTGACCGGCCGCGCATTTCCGCAGGCGGGGCTGGACTGGCGCTATCCGTTCATCCGGCACGGTGACGGATTCTCGCAGATTGTCGAGCCGGTCGTCGGCTTCATAGTCGCCCCGCGAGACGGAAATTCCGACCGCATTCCCAACGAGGACAGCCTCGACCTCGAGTTGGACGACACAAATGTGTTCGCTCATTCGCGTACCACCGGGCTGGACCTGGTGGAGGACGGCAAGCGGATGTATTACGGCCTCCAAGGTAGGCTGCTCGGGCATCGCCGCTTACAGGCGAACGTCTTCCTGGGGCAGAGCTACCGGTTCGGCGGCGGCGATCTCTTCCCGACCGGTGCCGGTCTGGACGAAGATCTGTCGGACATCGTCGGTCGTGTCGAACTTGGATTCGACGAATATCTCCGGTTTCTCTACCGGTTCCGGTACGACTACGACAATCTGAGATCGAGACGGGACGAAGTCGGCACCTCTTTCGGCCCCGATGCCTTCAAGATCTCCGCCAATTACCTGTTCATAGACAACCAGCCGGCTCCGATGGAGTTCGAGGACCGCAGGGAAATCAACCTCGGACTGGACGCTCGGGTCACCGATTCCGTGGCGCTCCGCGGCGAGACCCAGCGCGATATCCAGGAAGGCCGTTACCTGTGGCACCGCGGCGAGATCGGTTACCGGGCGGACTGCTACGATGTTGCCTTCAGCTTTGAACGCTCCCTGACCCGGGACCGTGACATCCGGCCGACAAACACCTTCCTCCTCCGGGTCAGCCTGACCGGGCCTTCCGAAAAATGAGACCGCCCGTCCGCCATTTCGTACGGTGGCTGGCAGGCGCGAGCCAACCGGTCCGGACGTTGGCTAGCCCGGCAGGTAGGTTGCCATTTCCCTTTCGACCGCCTTCGCGTCCCGGGCCAAGCCCTCGCTGAGCCCTTGCGCCATGGCGTCAGGGTAAAGGTCTTCGATGTCGTTCGCGATCGCCTCGACGATCGCGGCTGCGACGTCTTCGGGTCTGGCATCCCCGCCCGGCGTCATTTCCGTATCGACCGCACCCGGCAGCACTCCCATGACATGCGTTCCCTGCGCCGCGAGTTCCGCGCGGACGCCTTGCGTCATCGAATATTCCGCCGCCTTCGACGCGCAATAGCTGCCGATCGCCGGGAGGTTTACCCGGCCGATCACCGAGAGCACGTTGACGATCATGCCGCCGCCATTGGCCTTCAGCACCGGCGCGAATGCGCGGCACATGGAGAGCGTGCCCAGATAGTTCACCTCGATTTCGGCGCGTGCGTTGGTAAGCGCCTCGGGTTCGCCGATCAGCGGGCGGTTCCGGTTGACGCCCGCATTGTTGACCAGCAGCGTTACATCGGCGCAGCGTTCGGCCGCCGCTGCGACCTGGGCTGGGTCCGTGACGTCGAGCGCGACCGCAATGATCCGCTCGTCTTCATCGAGCGCCCCCAGTTTCGCCGGGTCGCGCGCGCCGGCATAGATCCGGGGAGCGCCGGCCGCCAGCAGACAGTCCACCGTACGGCGTCCGATTCCACGGTTTGCTCCGGTAACGAGGACGGTCGCGCTCGAAATGTCCATCCTCCGCACCTATTTCTGGGACTCGCTTTCCGCCCAGCGCGCCATCAGCCGGTTCGAGTCCTCCTTCGTGGCATCCAGCATCTTCCGGGCCACGTCATGCCCGCCGACCGGCAGGCCGCTCGGGTCGAGCAATCCGATCTGGACCAGAACCGAGGCCTGATCCCAGTAGATGTGCTCGTGATAGAGCTTGTCGCCGCGGAAATTGATGATGGCGACAACCGGCATTTCCACGTATTTCCCCGTCGGCGCGACGCCGGGGAGAAGCCAGTCGATCTCGGTGTCGTGGGTGAAGCAGAACAGCATTTCGTCGACCACGCGGTCCGCGCCGATGGTGCGCGATACCGGGATCAGCCTGGTGTCCCCGGGATTGGCGTGGACAAAATGGTTGAGATAGAAGCGATGCAGGTTCTTGTAGCCGACCCCGCCGGTCATCGTCGGGATGTGGTTGACATAGGGCTCCGGCACCATCGTCGCCATTGTGGCGTCGACGTCGCGGGTGATGAACTCGTACTCGCAGTGCTTGTCCCAAAGATGGCTGAGATCGTAGTTGGGTCCCATGGTTCGGCGGAGCGCCGCGATCGTCCGGCTGTGCGCCATCGATGACGACGGTTTGTCGAAGATGTCGCGATCGCCGTTATAGAAGCCGTGATCGGCGCCCGGATAGCTGTAGATCTCGATGTCCGTCCGGTCCTTGAACGCATCGCGCAGGGCGGCAACCCCTTCCGGCGGCATCCATTGGTCGAGTTCGGGGCAGTGGAACACCATCGGGCATTCGATGCTGTCGGCTTCGCCGAGAAGGTCGGGCAGGCCGACGCCGTAGAACGAGATCGAGACCGCGGGATCCAGCCGGGCGGCGGTCAGGTAAGCGAGCTTGCCGCCGAGGCAGAAACCCATGAAGCCGACGTCGCCGGAGCACTCGGGAAGCGCGCGGAGCGTACCCATCGCCACGCCGATATCCTCGACCGACCGGTCGATGTCGAAGCGCTCGAAATAGCCGAACGCCGTCGCGAATTCGTCCTCGGAGTACCCGAGCTCGATCCCCGGCTCGATGCGCCAGAAGAGATCGGGCGCGAGCACGACATAGCCTTCCTCGGCGAAGTAGTCGGCGGTCGCGCGCATCGTCGGGTTGATGCCGAATATTTCCTGTCCGAGCACGAGGCCCGGCCCGGAACCCGATTCCGGCACCGCGAGATATCCATTGAACCGCCCGCCATCGCCCGCGGCGATCTCGATCGTGCGCCCTGCCATGTCTTCCTCCCCGTGGACAAGTCAAGAGTTGCGGACACTATAGCCGATGCCCGCGACTCCTCAGCGTTCGTCGAGATAGAGCCCGTGGGCGCGGTGCCAGTCCTCGATCCCGCGGTCGGGATAGATCTCGAAACGCGATATCTCGGGCCCCTCCGGGATGTCGGCCCAGCCCGGGGCGTAGCGCGTCATCAGCACCGTCTTTCCCGGCGGTCTCGGGAGCGGGGTGTCGACGGCCGAGGCGAAGGGGTGAATCAGCTCGGGCCAGCTCGGGTCCCAGACCCAGAGAGCGGAGCCGCACTTGCCGCAGAAGCTTCTGCGCGCGGTGCTGAGCCCGTCGTCTTCCAGATGGCCGCGCTCGTTGCCGGCGGCGCGGTAAATCGTGATGTTGTCTTCGCCCTCGATTTCAAGCGTGCCCGCGTCCCCCATGACGTTGATGGCGAAGCCGCCGCCGCCCGCCGTCTTTCTGCATATCGAGCAGTAGCAGAGGTTGTAGGGATAGGGGGTGCGCGAGACGAGGCCGAACCTCACCGCGCCGCAATGGCAGGACCCTTCGAGCTTCACAGGACGATCTCCCTGACTCACCGATTGCAATGCGCGCAGAATAGGGCATGTCGAGCCGGTTGCGACAAGCCGGCGCGGCGCGCATGATCCGCCGCGATGCGGCTCGCCGCAGGACAGCGATGAGCCCCGTAGATGTCCCTCGAATCCCTCGCCGTTGTCGTTGTCGCCCTCCTGATCGGCACCCTGGGGAAGGCGATCACCGGGTTCGGGCTGCCGCTGATCGCGGTGCCGGCGATGGCGGCGTTCATCGACGTCCAGACCGCCGTGGTGGTGATGGTGCTGCCGTCGACCCTCTCGAACGTATGGCTGATGTGGACCTTCCGGCGCGAGGCGGGCGCGATTCCGGGGCTGTGGGCGGCGATCGGCGCCGGTCTGATCGGCATAGGGCTTGGCGCGTGGTTGCTCAAGGCGCTCGATCCGGCCGTCATGTCGCTGGCTCTGTCCGGCTGGATCGCGGTCTATCTTCTTACCCAGATCGCCCGGTGGGATATCCCGCGCTCGCTGACCGGAAGCCGCTCCGCGTTCGCCGCCGCGATCGGGATGGGAGGCATTTGTCAGGGCGCGACCGGGATCGCCGGACCGATCATCGTGACTTTCATGCATGCGATGCGGCTTGAGCGCGGCGTTCTCGTCTTCGGCCTGTCCGCGATCTTCTTTTCCTACGGGCTGATCCAGGCCGGGTTCTACTGGTCGCTCGGAATGGTGACCGAAGCACGGTTGCTGCAGAGCCTGGCGGCCATGATCCCGGTTCTGGTGGGCATGCCTCTCGGGCTCTGGATCGGACGCCGTCTCCGGGCGAAGACTTTCGGCTACGTGGTGATCGGACTGCTGGTGGCGTCGGGCACGAAGTTGTTCCTGGACGGGCTCAGCGCATTTTCCTGAACGAGCGCGCCGGCCGCTTCAGGCCGGATCCATCGAAGACTGGCGCGCCCGTCCGAACAGGGTGAACCAGACCATGATCAGCACCGCAAGGCCGAGAGCTGGAAGCGCGCTGATATTGACCCAGCTCCAGCCGAGGAAATGGATCAGCGCACCGGACGACAGCGAGCCGATGGCGACGAATGTGTAGACGATGAAGTTGGACGCGCCCTGCGCCCGGTTGCGCTCCGCCGGTGTATGAGCGCCCGCGAGCAGCGTCGTCCCGGCCGTGAAGGCGAAGTTCCAGCCGATCCCGAGCAGCAGCATCGACAGCCAGTAGTCGAATACCGCTTCGCCGCTCAACGCCACGGCGATGCAGACGAACTGGAGCAGGAAGCCGGCGAAGATGATTGCGATCTCGCCGACCTTCTTGATGAACCAGCCGGTGACGAAGGCGGGTGCGAACATCCCGAGGCTGTGCCACATGATGACGAAGGCGGTGTTCTCGAAGTGGTGGTTCGAATGCGACATGGCGATCGGTGTCGCGGTCATCAGGATCGCCATCACACTGTGGGCGATCAGCACCGAAGCCGTGGCGGCTACGAAGGTGGGCTGAATGACGATGGCGCCGAGCGGGCGCTGTTTCTGTGCCGCCTGGGCGGCGGTGAGCGGCGGGATGTTGAGGAACATCAGCACCACCGCGCTCAGGAGCGTCGCGCCGACGAGGAAAAGGTAGGATCCGAGGAAGCTCGCCCCGGAGAACATGTCGTGGCCGAGCTTGGCGAACTCGGCGCCAACGACAGAGGCGACGACTCCGCCGGCGAGGACCAGCGAAACCGCGGTGCCGCGGAACTCCCGCGACGCCGTATCGGTGGCGGCGAAGCGGTAGAGCTGGGCGAAGCCGGAAAAGAAGCCGAAGACCAGGTTGCCGATCGTGAAGGTCCAGAAATCCGCCTCGACGATGCCGATCATGCAGACGACGCCGCCCACCGCCCCGATCAGCGAGCCGATGACGAAACCCGCGCGGCGTCCGACCCGGCGCATCAGCATCGAGGCCGGATAGGAGGCGGCCGCCGTACCGACGATCACCAGCGCCGCCGGCAGCGTCGCCAGGCCTTTGTGTTCGGCGAAGCTGTAGGCGACCAGCGCCGCCGTGGCGACCAGCAGCGTACGCCCCGCGCCGAACAACATCTGACAGGTGGCAAGCACCAGCACGTTGCGCCGTTCCAGGACGGTGAACACCGACCAGACGGCCGAAAGGACCCTGTTCATGCGGCTTGGCTACTCCCGCGCGGACGCCACCCACCTGGGTTGGTAAAGTAGCATCCAACCATTTTAGCCGCTTGCGCGCGGCCGAATCCAACCGGAGACCGAATCCCCAGATGTCCAGTACCGCCGACAGACTGATTACGAACATCGATTGGTTGATCACCGTTGACGAGCGTCGCCGCATCGTCCGCGACGCCGCGATCGCTATTTCCGACGGAAAGATCGCCGCGGTCGGGAAAACGGAGGCGATCGAAGCCGAATGGCAGGCCGATTCGGTCACCGACGCAACAGGCATGGTCGGAACGCCGGGCTTTGTCGATAACCACCTCCATTCCTCGTTCCAGATGGCGCGCGGGCTCGCCGACGAGGCCAATGCCCAGTCCTTCCTGTTCGACCACATGTATCCCTACGAGGGCGCGATGGAGCGCGACGACGTGCTGGTGAGCGCGTCGCTGACCGCGATGGAGATGCTGCGCCACGGGGTGACGTGCTTCGTCGATCCGGGGAACTACCACCCCGACGCGACGGTGGAGGCGATCGGCGGGGCGGGGATGCGCATGGTGATCGCGCGGTCCTCTTTCGACCGCACCAAGTCGGTGATGGGAATCCTGCCCGAGGCGATGATCGAAACCACCGAGGCCTGCATCGACCGCACGGCGGAATTGATGGAACGCTTCGACGGCGCCCACGACGGAAGGGTCTCGGTAAGCGCGTCGTTCCGCGGGCTGAACAACGCCTCCGATGCGCTGATCGCGGGGCTCAAGAGCCTGGCCGACAAGCACGACTGTCTGCTCCAGACCCACGCGTGCTTTTCCTACTCGACGCATGACGGTTGCCTTGCCGCCTTCGGCGCGCCGGAGATCGAACGGCTGGAGACGCTTGGCGTGCTGGACGAGCGCATGCTGCTGGTCCATTCCGGCTGGCTGGAGCCGCACGAGGTCGAAATCGTCGCCCGGCGCGGCCCCACCCTCGTCGCCGCGCCGTCGTCCAGCATGCATAACGGCTACGGCAATTTCGTCATGGGCAAGCTGCCCGAACTGGCCGCGCTCGGCGTCAACGTCGCCATCGGCTCCGACCACGCGTGCTCCGGCATCACCGACATGGCGCAGGAAATGCTGCTGCTCGCCGGCGGCTACAAGGAGGCGCGCATCAACCCGCGCGTCCTGCCGCCGGAGCAGGTGGTCGAAATGGCGACGATTAACGGCGCGCGCGGCGCCGGGTTCGCCGACCGAATCGGCTCCATCGAGGTCGGCAAGGAGGCCGATATCGTGCTGTTCGACACCCGCTATCCCGAATGGCAGCCGCTCTACAACCCGGTGTCCAACCTGGTTTACGCCGCGACCGGAAATTCCGTGAGCGAGGTGTTCGTGCGCGGCGCCCATCTGGTGTCCGGGGGACGCTGCACGACGATCGACGAGGACGCGGTGCTCCGCGAGGTCGCCGCGACGGCGGAGCGCATCGCCGGCCGTCTCGACATGGACCGCATTGTCAAGCTGACCTGGCCCGTGGAGTAGCGCGGGCCGCGGGTTGCGCCTATGCTCCCGCCAACGTCAATTCACCGACGGGCCTCCATGAGCACCATTCTGGAAGACACCATCGACCGCGCCGATGCCGCGCCCGAGTTCGTCGAGGCGGAGGTGAGATACGTCGAAGACGACGGCACGCCGCCTTATCGCTACATCGACTGGCCCGAGATGCAGGACAAGGACCGTCCCGCGACCTACGAGCCGAGGCGCGTGAAGATCAGGAACGGCCGCATTTCGGGAGAGACGTTCGCGCTTGCGACACACGGCTTCACGCTGGTCGAGCGCCCCACGGAGATGAAGGACTTTTACGACGAGGACGAGGTTCTCCGCATCTACTACCCGGAGACCGAGGCGCTGATAAAGGCGGAGTCCGGCGCCAAGCGGGTCATCGTCTTCGATCACACGGTGCGCACAGCGGACAAGTCGCGGCTCGCCGAGCGCTGGGTGCGCGAGACCGTGCACGCGGTCCACAACGACTATACCGAACGCTCCGCGCCGAAGCGGGTGCGCGACTTCCTTCCGCCCGACCAGGCCGAGGAGGCGCTCGGGGGCCGGTACGGAATCGTCCAGACCTGGCGGTCGATCGCGCCCCGCGTCGAGTCCGAGCCGCTCGCCATATGCGACGGAAAATCGATACCCGAGATCGGTTTCATCCCCTATGAGCGGCGCTACAGGGACCGTACCGCCGAGACCTACCACCTCTCATACAGTCCGGAGCACCGCTTCTTCTACTTCCCGCTGATGACGCGGGACGAAGCGATGGTCTTCAAGGTGTTCGATACCGATCCCTCGGCCGGGGTGCGCTTCACCGCCCACACCGCCTTCGTCGACCCGACCACCCCGCCCGACGCGAAGGGCCGCGAGAGCATCGAGATGAGGGCGCTCGCCTTTTATTGAGGCCTGCCGCCATGTCCGGCTGAGCGGCCGACGACAGCCGACTCGGATGCGCGCCGCTTGGTGGGCCGGGCGGTCGTAACGGACACGCTCTCGATCCTCGCCGAATGCACCAAGGCGGGCGCCCGCCGATGCGGGTCTCGATGACTCGCGGAGCACCCCTTCTCCTCGTCTGACACCAACTTTTCTGCGGCACAAACCGAAACGAGGAATTGACGTAGCGATAGTAATGTTATTACATTCCTTTTAGCTCGGTCCGAAACGCGGCAATTGCGAAAGAATTCCCAATGTCCAAGATCGCCAGACTCCTCCCGCTCATCGTCCTTTCGATGACTGCTCTGCTTATGACGGCTCCCGCCGATGCACAGTCGACCGGTCAGCCGACCGCGGCGGAACTGGCCCGGCAGATCCAGGATCTGAAGCGCGACTACGAATCGCGCATCGGGGTGCTCGAGTCCCAGCTTTCCGAGCTGGGGAAGAAAAGCCGGGCTGCGGAAGAAAAGAAAGCCGCAACTCCTTCGGCTTCCGCGAAAGCAAAGCCGGACAACACGTTCAATCCGGCGATCGGCATTGTGCTCAGCGGAATGCTCGCCAACTATTCCGCCGACGGTACCGAAATTCCGGGGTTCCAACTCGGCCACGAGGGAGAGCGGGCGCCGGAAGGGCTTTCCGTCGGCCACAGCGAGATCACGGCCTCGAGCAACGTCGACGACAAGTTCTTCGGAAGTCTCACCCTCGGCGTGGGCTCCCATCCCGACGAAGCGGACGAGGTGGAGCTCGAGGAAGCCTATATGCAGACCTTGCCGGGCGCCGGCCTGCCGGACGGCGTGCGGATCAAGGCCGGCCGCGCCCTGTGGACGTTCGGCTACCTGAACGAGCTGCATGCCCACGGCGACGACTTCGCCGACCGGCCGCTCCCCTACCGGGCGTTCCTCGACAACGCATATAACGACGACGGGGTCGAGGTCTCCGTGGTTCTGCCGACGGAGTCCTACACCGAGATCGGCGCCGGCGTGTTCCGCGGGAGCGACACCCCGTTCGGCGGCTCGGAAGACGGTATCGACGCGTGGTCCGGCTTCATCCGGGTGGGCGACGACCTCGGCCGCACCGGCGCATGGCGGATCGGCGGATACATACTGAGCGGCAACTCCCGAAACCGCGGCGAAGGTCACGGCCACGAGGAAGAAGGAGCTCACGAAGAGGGGGAAGAGGAGGAAGAGGAGCACGGGCACGACGCCTTCTTCTCGGAGGGCATGTTCACCGGCGACACGCAGCTCTACGGCATCGATTTCCGTGCCACGATCGCTCCCACCGGAAACGCGCGCGAGGGCGAGCTGATACTGCAAGGCGAGTATTTCTGGCGAAAGGAGGACGGCACCTACATGCTGGCCGCCGAGGAGGAAGGAGAAGATCCGGAGGCGGAGCGCTTCGACACCACGGCTCGCGGCTGGTACATGCAGGCCGTGTACAGGTTCGATCCGAGATGGCGCGTGGGGATGCGTTATTCGCAACTCAACCCGCCCGAGGAAGCGGAGCTTGACCACGACCCGAGCTCGTTCAGCGCCATGGTCGACTGGACCAACAGCGAATTCGGACGCCTGCGTTTGCAGTACAACAGGGAAACTCTCGCCAGGGACCGGCGCGACAACCAGTTCCTGTTGCAATACACGATGAGTCTTGGCGCACACGGCGCACATTCCTTCTGAGGCGATCCCATGAACCGGCAGCTGCTCGCGGCGGCCTTCGGCATCGCCTGTGCGATATCGGTATCCTCCGCGGCCGCGAAGACGCATGTCTTCGCCTGCGAGCCGGAATGGGCGGCGCTGGCCGAGGCCGTCGGCGGCGACGACGTCAGGGTTCGTTCGGCCACGCACGGCAGGCAGGATCCGCATTACATCCGGGCACGGCCCAGCCTGATCGCGCAGATCCGCCGTGCCGACGTGCTGATCTGCTCCGGCGCCGAACTTGAGGTCGGATGGCTGCCCGTGCTGATGAAGCGGGGCGCCCGGCACGGGATCCAGCCCGGACAAGCGGGACACATCATGGCCGCCGGGCACGTTGCGGTACTCGACCGCCCCGAGACCATCGATCGCAGCCTCGGGGACATTCACCCGAGCGGAAACCCGCACGTCCATCTGGATCCGCGAAACGTTGCGGCCGTGGCAATTGTATTGGCGGAACGCCTGACCCGCATCGACCCGGGCCGCGCGGATGCCTACCGAGCCCGGCTGGAGTCCTTCCGGACCCGCTGGGCCAACGCGTCCGGGAGCTGGCGCGAGCGCCTTGCCGCCCTCCGGGGCATGAAGGTCGTCGTCCATCACGAAGCCTGGGCGTATTTCCTTCGCTGGAGCGGATTGGATCGGGTTGCCGCGCTGGAACGGGTCCCGGGAGTTCCGCCCTCGGCATCTCATCTTCGGGGGATCCTGGATCGGGTGCGCGGCGCGAGGGTCAAGGCCATCCTGCGGGCACCCCACGAGCCGGGGGATGCGGCGGACTGGCTCTCCCGACAGACCGGCATCCCGGTGATCGAGCTTCCCTTCACGGTCGGCGGTTTGCCCGAAGCGGACGACCTGTTCTCGCTGTTCGAGGTCACCTTGACCCTGCTGGAGGCAGCCAACGATCGACTTTGATCTGTTCCTCGTCGTCGCGCCCGCTTTCGTCGTAGGCGTGCTGGTGACCGCCGTCCATGCGCCTCTGGGAATCGAGGTGCTCAAGCGCGGCATCGTGTTCATCGACCTTGCGACCGCTCAGGTGGTCGGCCTTGCGGTAATCCTGCTCGGCCTGTGGCTCGACGAGCCTTCCTGGATGGAGCGTCAGTCGGCCGCCTTCGCAGCCGGTATCGGGATCGCGCTGTTCTTTCGCTGGATCGAACGCAGGGCGAACGACGAGCAGGAAGCGGTCATCGGAAGCTGCTTCATCCTCGCTGCATCGGCGGCCCTGCTGGCGCTCGCCGACAACCCGCATGGCGGCGAGCAATTGGTGCACATCCTGTCGGGGCAGGTCCTCTTCGTCGACTGGAGCGACATCGCGACGTTCGTACCCGTATTCGCCGCGGTCGCGGTGCTTTGGTGCGCCAGCCCGCGCGTGCGGACCGGTACCGGATTCTTCGTTCTGTTCGCGATCGCGATCACGGCATCGGTTCAGCTCGTGGGGGTCTATGTCGTGTTCGCCAGCCTCATCCTTCCCGCTCTCGCCGCGCGCGGGGCCGACGGGTACGTCCTCCCGCGCGCCCTGGTCAGCGGGTTTGCCGCGGTGGTCGTGGCGATCCTGATTTCCGCTGTCGCCGACCTGCCGGCCGGTCCGTTTCTCGTGGTGTGCTTCGGCATTTCCGCCGTGGCCACGAGGTTGCTGTCCCGCCGCAAGCGACCGTCGGGCGGCGATGGATCGGCGGAACAGGGGAGACTTGCCGACGGAAAGCAATCGTCCTAGCTTCCTCGGCACGTCCCGCCCTAAACGAGGAGCCCGCAGATGCCGCGCTTCAAGGACTTCGAGCCGACCGGGGTGATCCCCGCCACGCTGCTTGCCTTCAACGAGGATTTCAGCATCGACGAGGCATCCACGCGGCGGCATTTGCGGGACGTCTGCTCGGTCGACGGCATCTCCGCGGTCGCGGTCAACGCGCACGCATCCGAGGTCCACGCCTGCACTTTCGACGAGCAGGTTCGCATCCTCGACCTGACCATGGAGGAGGTCGGCGATCGCCTGCCGGTGATCAACGGGGTCTATGCCGACGGCAGCCTCGAGGCGGCAAAAGTCGCCCGCATGGCCGAGGCCGGCGGCGCATCGGCGCTGCTCGTCCTGCCGCCCCATTCGATCGGGCTGTTCGGCGGGCAGAAACGGCCCGAGAGCGCGGTCACCCATTTCAAGACGATCGCGGACGCGACCGACCTGCCGATCGTGGTTTTCCAGTATCCCGGCGCTTACGCCTATCCGCTCGACACGCTTCTCCGTATGGCCGACGAGGTGCCGACCATCCGGGCGATCAAGGACTGGTCGCCGCCGATGGAGCATGAGCGCCACATCCGCGTCCTCCAGTCGCTGCCGCGCCCGGTGCATGTGCTGAGCACCAACAGTGCCTGGCTGATGTCCTCGCTGACGATGGGTTGCGACGGGCTGCTGTCCGGGGCGGGCAGCGTGATCGCCGATCTCCAGGTCGCACTGTTTCGGGCGGTCAAGACGGGTGACCTGGCGCGCGCCCGGGAAATCAACGACCGCATCTACCCCGCGGCCGCGTGCTTCTATACCGAGCCCTTCGGAGACATGCACAACCGCATGAAGGAGGCGCTGGTGATCCTCGGCCGATTGCCCCGCGCGGTAGTCCGACCGCCGCTGGTCAAGCCGGAACCCGACGAGATCGCCAGCATCGCCGAGGCGATGGCGGACGCGCGGATCGAGCGCGCCGGCGCGGTCCTCGAAGCCGCCTGATCCGCTCCCGAATGATCGTCATCGTTGGCGCGTCCGGCGCCGTCGGCACGCCCGCGATCAGGCATCTCGCGCGTGCGGGCGCGACAATCCGCGCTCTTACCTCGAACGCGCGCTCGGCCGAACGGCTTTCCGACCTCGGCGTCGTAGAGACTCTGGTCGGCGATTTCCGTTCGGATGCCGATGTCGCGCGCGCTGTTGCGGGGGCGGAGTCGGTGTTCCTCGTCTCTCCCCGCTTCACCGAGGACGAGGCCGAGATCGGCATCCGCGTCGTCGAATCGGCGAAGGCCGCAGGGGTGGGACATTTTGTCTATTCCTCCGCCTTCCACCCGCAGCTTTCGAAAATGGACCACCACGCCACCAAGCTCCGGATCGAAGAGGCGGTGATCGAATCCGGGCTGGCCTTCACCATCGTCCAGCCGTCGATGTTCATGCAGAACGTCCGGATCGAGTGGCGCGAGGTGACGGAGAACGGCGTCTATCCGCGACCGTACTCCCCGGACCGCAAGATGAGCGTGATCGATACCGAGGATCTCGGACAGGCCGTTGCGCGGGTGCTGACCGATCCCGGGTTCCGCGGCGGAACCTACGAGCTGTGCAGCGGCGAATCGCTCACCCATGCCGAGATGGCGGCGATCTTCTCCGATGTTCTCGGCCGCGAGGTAAAGGCCCGCAAGCGTTCTCTCGATGAGTGGAAGGCCTGGGCCGCCGAACGAGGCTGGGCGGCTTGGTCGATCAGGGCCTACGCCATGATGTGCAACCACTACGACGCCCACGGCTATCCCGGCGGCAATGCGCTCGCGCTCCGCGCCATCCTCGGCCGCGAACCCGCCGGGTACCGCGCCTTCGCCGAACGCTTCGTCAAAGAGATGGGTTAGCGCGGCATCCCGGGTTTTGGCAGGGTCACGAGGGCCTCCAACCCTCCCCCTTCACGGTCGCCGAGCGTTATGTCGCCGCCGCACCGCCGGACCGCCGTCCGCGCGATGGAGAGGCCGAGCCCGGTGCCGCCCGTCTCCCGGCTCCGCGAGGTCTCCAGACGGCGAAACGGTTCGAACACGGCTTCCCGCCGTGACTCCGGAATTCCCGGGCCGCGATCGCCGATGACGATCCGGACGGTCTCGTCGTCCTCCGACACCCCGACATCCGCCTGGCCGCCATAGGCGGTGGCGTTATCGATCAGGTTGGCAAGGGCGCGCCGGATCGCCGCCGGCGGACAGGTGAGCACGAGGCGGTCGGAGCCTTCGTAGCGCGCGGCTTCGCCCGCATCGGACGCGTTGTCGCACAGAGACTGCGCCATCGAAGCGAGGTCGACCGGTTCCGGGGCTTCTTCCGTCGTCTCGTCCCGGGCGAAGGCGAGCGCCGATTCCAGCATCGCCTGCATCTCCTCCACATCTCTTTCGGCGCGGATGCGCTGCGTATCGTCGGCAATGAACTCGATCCGGAGCCTGAGCCGGGTAAGCGCCGTCCGCATGTCATGCGAAATCGCGGCGAGCATCTGCGTGCGGTCTTCGACCTGGCGCCGGAGCCTCTCCTGCATACGGTTGAAGGTTTGCGCCGCCCGGCGCAGGTCCGGCGATCCCGTCTCGGGCATCGGAGGAGCGGTGAAGACATCGCGCCCGATGCGGTCGGCTGCGTCGGAAAAAAGGCGGACCGGCCGGGTCACCCGCCGCGAGACCCAGGCCGCGAACAGGACGACGAACAGCCCACCGATCACCGTCCACGCCGCCATCCTCGTCGCCCAGCGGAGCGACGTCGTCTCGGTTGCCGCCGTGAAGACCGCCCAGGTTCCGTCGCGAAGGCCCACGGCAATGACCGCCTTGCGCCGGCTGGGGAGCAGGTCGGGCTCGTGCTCGCCGCGCCGGTTTCCCCACTCCGACCATCGCCATGGCGGCCTGGCCGGGATCGACACGGCGAGTTCGCGCCCGCCCAGCAGGGGGGCGAGGTGCTGTCGAACGAAGGCGTCCGCCATCGGTTTCGAGGCCGGCAACGAAGGGGCGTGCGGAGAAAGCGCGACGCGAAGCGTCGGGCTGTCGATCGATGCGATGAAGGGGTCGCGCCCGGCGGCCGGCGTCTCCTCCATCAGTCGAACGGTCGCGGCGATCCGGTCGGCCACGGAATGCGAGAACAAATGGAGCGTCGCGTCGGCGCGGTCGCGGACATAGGCAAGCATGCTGATCGCGAGAACCGCGAACAGCGCCAGCATCAGGATCACCGCGATGCGGGAGGCCACGGTGTCCGGCCACAGCCGGCGCAGCCATCGCAGGAGGGGTGCGGTCATTGCCGTTCGACCCGAACGGTGAAGATGTAGCCGCCCGAGCGTACCGTCTTGATGAATTCCGGGTTCTTCGAATCCGTCTCGATCTTGCGCCGGAGCCGGCTGACCTGCACGTCGATGCTGCGATCGAACGGCTGGGCATCGCGGCCCTTGGTGAGGTCGAGCAGCTGGTCGCGCGAGAGCACGCGCCTGGGGTGTTCGACAAGGGCCACGAGAAGGTCGAATTCGCCGGCGGTCAGCTCGACGAGGACACCGTCCGGATTGCGAAGTTCGCGACGCGCGGCGTCGAGCCGCCAACCGGCGAACGCCAGCGTACCCTCGCCGGGATCGGGCAGGGATCCCGGTCCATCCGCCCGGCGCAGCACCGCGCGGATGCGCGCCAGCAGCTCCCTCGGATTGAACGGTTTGGTGAGATAGTCGTCGGCACCGATCTCCAGCCCGATAATCCGGTCGGTGTCCTCCGCCACCGCGGTCAGCATGAGAATCGGGATGCGGGTCGAGGCCCTGAGCCGGCGGCAGATCGAAAGCCCGTCCTCGCCCGGCAGCATCAGGTCGAGCACGATCAGGTCGAACCGTCCGTCCCGCAGCAGCCGATCCATTGCCTTCGCATCGCCCGCGCTGTCGACGCGGAAACCGTGCTTCCCGAGATAGCGCCCGGTAAGGTCGCGGATCTCCCGGTCGTCGTCGACGATCAGGATATGCGGAGAGGCTGCCATCGTCCGACTATAAGCGGCGGATGAATCGGCACGGCGGAAATTCGTAACCGGGGATTGCCGCTCGGGCTTCCGCAACGCTTCGTTACAAATCTCCCTCCCCATGAAACACGTCAGAAAAGCCGGCGCCCCATATCGGTGCGGTCACTGGAACCGATGGAGGCTGAATGCCATGACACGCCGTACCCTGATCATCTCGATATCGTCGCTGGGCGCCGTTGCGCTCGTCGCTGTTACGCTGTTCGCTGCCGGTCCCGGCGGTGCCTCCGCCCACGGAAGATGGGCGGGCAAGCACGGCTGGGGCGGCTCGGCGGGTGGACATGCCGCCGCGAGAATCTGCAGCGACAGCCGTGACGCAAGAATCGACGACGCGGTCCGCTTCGTCGAGGCGTTCACGAACTTCACCCCCGAACAGACCGGGTCCTGGAACGCGCTGACGACGGCGGTCAGGAATGGCAGCGCGAAGATCGGCCAGGCCTGCGAGACCGTCGCGACGGAGGGCAGGCCATCCCAGGCACCGCAGCATCTCGCCCGGGCGGAACTCGCTCTGACCACCGCGCTCGGCGTGTTGCACGAGGTCAAGCCCGCATTCGTCGATCTCTACGGCAAGCTGAACGACGAACAGCGCGAACGGATCGACGAGCTGCTGGATCGCAAGGGCCGGTATCGCCGCTGAACCTGTCCCAAGCATGTGTCCGGGGCCGCTTCGGCGGCTCCGGTGCGCTTTTTCCTGGCCGCGAAAGCAACGAAAGGGGGCAAAATTCGAAGGATGAATGCAAAATAGGGATCTCGGGCAAAGCAGGGGGCACCGATGACGCGAGAGGCTGCGATCGCCCGCGCCGAGGCGTATTTCGACGACGGCGGGTTCGAGTCCGATCTCGCGCGCCGCGTGGCCATCGCCTCCACCAGCCAGGAGGACACGGCGCGGCCGCAGCTTCGCCGTTACCTCGACGACGAAATCGCGCCCGTTCTCACCTCCCACGGCTTCGCTTGCGCAATCTTCGACAATCCGGAGGAGGGCGGTCCGCCGTTCCTCTACGCCGAACGCATCGAGCCGGGGGCGGCGCTCACCGTCCTCTCCTACGCCCACGGCGATGTCGTGCGCGGCCTCGACGAGGGCTGGCAAGACGGCCTCGCTCCTTGGTCGCTTGAACGCCGGGGCGACCGGCTCTACGGCCGCGGCACGGCCGATAACAAAGGCCAGCACAGCGTCAATCTCGGCGCGCTCGCTGCAATCATCGCCGAGCGTGGCCGGCTCGGTTTTTCGATGAAGCTCCTGTTCGAGACCGGCGAGGAGGTGGGCTCTCCCGGGTTGCGGGCGCTGTGTTCGGGCGATTTGCGCGACCGGCTCTCGTCCGATCTGTTCGTCGCCTCCGACGGGCCGCGGCTTGCACCCGGCCGGCCGACGATCTTCCTCGGTTCCCGCGGTGGCGAGCCCATCGAACTCGTCGTGGATTTGCGTGAGGGAGCGCATCACTCGGGCAATTGGGGCGGCGCGCTCGCCAACCCGGCCACGATCCTGAGCGCCGCGATCGCCACCATCGTCGACCGGCGCGGGACTATCCTGGTGCCCGAGCTGAGACCGACGCTGCCCGACTCGGTGCGCCGTGCGCTTGTCGGGCTCGAAGTCTCCGCCGGTGAGGACGGTCCGGTAGTCGACGAGGACTGGGGCGAGCCCGGCCTGGCCCCGGCGGAACGGGTTTATGGATGGAACAGCTTCGAGGTTCTGACACTCCACGCCGGTACGCCCGAGAACCCGGTCAACGCGATCCCCGGCACAGCGCGCGCCCATTGCCAGCTCCGTTTTGTCGCCGGCACCGACGCCGACGACATCGTTCCTGCCATCCGGCGCCATCTCGACCGCGAAGGTTTCCCGCAGGTGGAAGTCCGCTCACGCGGCGGCGGCCGATTCCCCGCGACCCGGCTCGACCCGGACCACCCCTGGGTCGGGTGGGCGAGGGACTCGATCGAAAGAACGACCGGCGCGCCGCCCGTCGTGCTCCCCAATCTCGGCGGCTCGCTGCCCAATGACGTGTTCGCCGACCTCCTGGGACTGCCGACGATCTGGGTGCCGCACTCCTATCCGGGCTGTTCGCAGCACGCTCCCGACGAGCACCTGCTCGCATCCGTCGCGCGCGAGGGGCTGGCCATCATGGCCGGCCTGTTCTGGGATCTCGGAGAATCTGGCGCGGCGCCGGTCCGGCAGGCGCTGGAGAGCTAGAGCCCATCCGTTTCAGATGGAACCGCTTGCACCGTTTCCTTCCGTCATGGTCGGCGGAGGCCGACCATCCACGAGTTTTTCTTTGTCAGCGGAACAACAGAAAACAAAACGTGGATGGTCGGCCTCCGCCGACCATGACGTAGGAGAGACAGGGACAGCAGCGCTTCTATCTAAACGGATACGCTTTAGCCTGCCCGCTGAAACATGTTGGCCGCCATGTACTGCCGGGGCCAGGGCGGACCTTCCGCGTTCAGTGTCCGGGCTGCGTGGCGGGTGAAATAGGGGTCATAGAGATGGCCCTTGGCCAGGACGCACAGATCGGCGCGGCCTTGGACGAGGATGTCGTTGATCTGCGCCGGGCTCGAAATGTTGCCGACCGTCATGGTCGGGATGCCGGCCTCGTTGCGCACCCGCTCGCTGAAAGGCGTCTGGAACAGCCCGTCGGTATCGGGCCGCGCGCCGGCGGCGACATTGCCCGTGGAGATGGTGAGGATGTCGATGCCCGCGGCCTTCGCCATGCGGCCGATCTTTACCGCGTCGTCGGCGGTCGTCCCGCCCTCCATCCAGTCCACGGCCGAAATCCGCGCCGAGATCGGCTTGTCGTCCGGCCACGAGTCGCGGACCGCGCGGAAGACCTCGAGAGGGAAACGCATCCGGTTCTCCAGCGGCCCGCCATAATCGTCTTCCCGCCTGTTGCCGAGCGGCGAGATGAAGCTCGACAGCAGATAGCCGTGCGCGAAGTGGAGCTCGATCGCGTCGAAACCGGCCTCGTCGGCCATGCGCGCGCCGCGCGTGAAATCGCCTGCCACCTTGTCCATGTCGGCGCGGTCCATCGCCTTCGGCACCTGGCTGCCCTCGCCGAACGGGACCGCCGATGGAGCGACGATTTCCCACGTCTCGTCCGCGCCGAGCGGGCCGCCGCCTTCCCATGGCGGTCCGGTGGCGGCCTTTCGCCCGGCATGGCCGAGCTGCACGCCGATCCTGGAATCGGTATGGGCGTGGACGAATTCGGTAACCCGGCGCCACGCCCCGACATGTTCCGGCCTGTACATGCCGGCGCAGAGGCGAGAGATCCGACCCTCGGGCGAGACGTCGGTCATCTCCGTGAACACCAGCCCCGCCCCGCCCATCGCGCGGCTGCCGAGATGGACGAGGTGGAAGTCGTTCACGGTGCCGTCGACCGCCGAGTACATGCACATCGGCGAGACGACCACGCGGTTGACCAGCGTCATCCCGCGCAGCCGGAACGGGGTGAAGATCGGCGGGGCGCCGCCGCCGTCGTCAGGCATTCGGGTATTCCTCGAGCGTTTCGAAGGGGCGGGTTCCCTCGGTGGTCGTCCGGCGCAACAGGCGGCGTTCGGTCTCCGGGAAGTCGGTCCGCGCATGGGTGACGCAGCGGTTGTCCCACATCACGAGGTCGCCGACCCGCCAGACATGCTCGTAGACGATCGACGGGTCTTCGCTCGCCGCGAGAAGATCGTCGACGAGCGCGTCGCTCTCGGTCTCCTCCATCCCGTCGATTCGCGCGGTCATCAGACGGTTGACGTAGAGCGCCTTGCGCCCGGTCTCGGAATGGGCGATGGCGATGGGATGGGAGAAGTGGCGCACGTCGGACATGTCGTCGCGCACCCGCGGCCGGTCGGTGCGGTAGTACTCGTGCATCTGGAGCGCGGTGCGGCCGCGAATCCGCTCCTTCGTCGCCGCCGGGAGCCGGTCGTAAGCGGAATACATGTTGGCGAACAACGTGTTGCCGCCCTTCGGCGGGATCTCAAGCGCGTAAAGCAGCGTCGCCTGATGCGGGTTCTTGTCGTAGCACATGTCGGAGTGGAACCACATCTCGCCGTCATGGGCGAGGCCGAGCGGCTTTCCGTCGCGCCGGATGTTCGAGACCATCATGATGCCGGGCTCCAGCGGCTCGCAGTCGAGCCCGCGCTGGGGGCGCGGCGAAAACACCCCGCCGGGCTGGCCGAACAGGCGGGTGAAGGCGAGCTGCCCGCGCTGGTCGATGTCCTGGCCGCGGAACACGAGCACCAGATAGTCGAGCCAGGCGCGGCGCAACAGCGCGGCCACGTCGCCGTCGATTGGGGCGCCCAGGTCGACGCCGGTGACCTCGGCTCCGAGCGCATCCGACGCGGGCAGAATCTCGATGGTCATGGGCACTCCTTCACGGTTCGCTCGCGGAGCCTGTTCCGCGGATCGTCCGTGGCCGAAGATTATGGCGAGCCCGAGAATCGGGCGCAATCGAAGGGCGCTTTGGTGTTGACGAAGCGGGGCCGCATGGCCAGCATGGCGCCGAACAGGGGGGTATCGACACGGACTTCGGGACGGCTGTCTGCGCGGCCCTGCGCGGTTGCCCGCATCGCTCCCGAGACCCGGAACTTCCTTGAGAGTCTGAACCGACAAGGGGGACGAGAGACATGAAAGCACTCTTCACACTGACCGGCCTTGCCGCCGTCGCCGCCATAACGGCGGGTGCCGGAACGGCATTGGCGATGACCGACAAGCTCACGGCTGTCGGATCGTTGACCCAGAGCAATTTCATTCAGATCAGCTTTCGGGAAAACTTTCTCAAAGTCGCCAACGAGCGCTTCAAGGGCAAGATCGAGATCAAGTTCCTTGGCGGCCAGGAGATCACTCCCCCGCGCAAGGCCGTGACCGCGCTCAAGCGGGGCCAGTTCAACATTCTGCACAGCCCCACCGCCTATTATATCGGGACGGTGCCCGAGGGCTATGCGCTGCTCGCCGCCAATCAGGGTCCCAAGGCACTGCGCGCAAGCGGAGCCTGGGAAATTCTTCAGGAGGCCTATCTGAAGAAAGCCGGCGCGCATCTGCTGGCATGGGGCGAAAACATGACCTCCTACAACACCTATCTCGTCAAGATGCCCAAGTTCGACAAGGACGGCGTGCCCGACATGACGGGTACGAAGATGCGTGCGACCGGAACCTATCGTCCGCTGTTCCGCGCGCTTGGCGCGACCACAATCAACATCAAGTCCTCGGAGATCCTGACTGCCGTCCAGCGCGGTACCGTCGTCGGGTTCGGCTGGCCGGATGTCGCGATCGTCGGTCTCGGTCTGCACAAGGTGGTCAAGTACCGGGTCCAGCCGAACTATTACCAGTCCAACACCGTGGTAACCGTTCATGCCGATAGCTGGAACAAGCTCGCGGGCGAGAAGAAGAAGATGCTTACCGCTCTTGCGAAGGAGTACGAAACCACATCGGTGCACTGGATGGAGAAAAAGCGGAAAGAAGAGGACAAAATCCTCAAGGAAGCGGGCGTGAAGGACCTCGTGCTCGAGGGCAAAGCCGGAGCGCGTTATCTCGACATAGCGCACGGTGTGATCTGGACGCAGCTCAAGGAGCGTTCGGAGTATCACGACAAGCTGCGGCCGCTGATGTACATCCCGGGCAAGCCCAATCGCCAGGCCGATCTCGGTCGCGCGCTCCGGAAATAAGTCCGGGCGGGACTATCGTGACCCCCGGCGGCGGGAGCGGTTGTGTCGCTTGAAGCGTTCGACAGGGGTCTCGGACGGGTTGTCGGCGCGATGGTGTGGATCGCCTGCGCGCTGATCCCGTGCATCTTCACGATGATCGTGATCGACGTGTCGATCAGGACCGTCGGCTTGAGGCCGCCACTCTTTACCTCCACGGTGGTGGAGTACGCGCTGCTCTATGTGGCGATGTGCTCCGCCCCGTGGCTGGTGCGGCAGAAGGGCCATGTCGCGATCGAGGCGGTGGTCTCGCATTTGCCGCCGACGGTCCGCGAGTCATTGGCCAAGGCGGTGTATCTGGTGTGCGCCGTGCTTGGGGCCTATTTCGCCTATCTGTCGGTCGAGTTGTTCATCGAGGCCATCCAGACCGGCAATTTGGACGTGCGCGGCATCGACATGCCCTACTGGCTGCAGTTCTTGCCGATGCCCTTCGGCTACGGGCTGGTGTCGCTCGAATTCCTGATGTTCATGGCCGGGCTTCGGCATTATTACACCTACGACCTCGGCGAGGTGAAGGACAGCGTCTGAGTCATGGAATGGTATGAGGCCGGAGCGGTTCTGATCGGCTGCGTCGTCGCGGGGATGGCGCTCGGCTTTCCGGTCGCGTTCACCTTCCTGATCGCCAACGTGCTCGGCATGTTCGTGTTCGCCAACGGCTGGTCGAACCTGATCCAGATCGCCGACAATGCGCCGCAGCTCATCACCACCTTCACGCTTTCGCCCATCCCGATGTTCATCCTGATGGGCGCGCTGTTCTTCCATACCGGGCTCGCGATCCGGGTGTTCGACGCGCTCGACAAGCTGCTCGGAAAGGTACCGGGCCGGCTCTGCTTCCTGACCGTGATCGGCGGCTCGCTGTTCTCGACGCTGACCGGCTCGACCATGGCCAACACCGCCATGCTGGGCTCGCTGCTGGTGCCCGAGATGACCAGGCGCGGCTACAACAAGCGCATGTCGATGGGGCCGATACTGGGGACCGGCGGGCTCGCCATGATCATCCCGCCGTCCTCGCTTGGCGTGCTGCTCGCCTCGATCGCGGGCGTCGACGTGGGCGCGTTGCTGATCGCGGGCCTGCTTCCCGGGCTCCTGCTCGCCGGGCTTTACGCGGGGATGATCCTGTTCCAGCTCAAGATCAACCCGGATGCCGCGCCGAGCTACGAGATCGAGCCCACCACCTGGAAGGAAAAGCTCTACCAGATCGTCGTCAACATCCTCCCGATGGGGCTGGTCGTCTTCATGGTGATCGGGTTCATCGTGCTGGGCTGGGCGACGCCGTCCGAATCGGCATCGTTCGGCGTGGTGGGCGTGTGCATCCTCGCGATTGCCTTCCGCGTTTTCACCTGGGAGGCGTTCAAGACCTCTCTGGTGGGCGCCATCCGGGTGGTCGGAATGGTGTTTTTCATCCTGATGAACTCGACCGTGTTCAGCCAGCTGCTCTCCATGTCGGGCGCCGGGCGTGGGCTCACCGAATGGGCGACCGGGTTCGAGGTGGCGCCGCTGGTGATCCTGTCCGCGATGTTCCTGGTCCTGATCATGCTCGGCATGTTCATGGACCAGGTGTCGATGATGCTGATCACGGTGCCGATCTTCTATCCGATCGCGCAGACGCTGGGCTACGACCTGATCTGGTTCTCGCTGATCGTGCTGATGTCGCTGGAGATGAGCGCGACCACGCCGCCCTTCGGGCTGTTGCTGTACATCATGATGGGTATGGTCCGGGGGACGACTCTGTTCGAGGTGGCGTCCTACGCGATTCCGTTCCTGTTCTGCGACCTCATCCTGATCATCATCCTTGTCATGGCGCCGGGGATCGCCCTCTACTTGCCCAGCCTGATGTGAGAAGGCCGACGACGGGCGAAGTGCGGCCGGATTCAGGGGAGGAGAGAACGTGGACCCACGCGATCGCATCGAATACAGCGCCATCGTCGACCGACCGCCGCTGAAACTGCCCGACGGGGTGCGGGTCGTCGTCTGGCCAGTCTACAACATCGAGAACTGGGACACCAACAAGCCGATGCCGAGGACGGTACTGACGCCGCCCGGCGAGACGCTGTTCGTGCCCGACGTGCCCAACTGGAGCTGGCAGGAATACGGCATGCGGGTCGGGTTCTGGCGGATCAAGGCCGCCTTCGACCGGCTCGGCATCAAGCCCACGTTCTCGCTCAACGCATCGGTCTGCGACGTCTATCCCAGGGTCGCCCAGGCCGCGCTCGACGCCGGCTGGGAATTCCTTCCCCACACCTACCACCAGGGGCCGATGCACCTGCTGGAGGACGAGCGCGGAACCATCGAGCAGACCGTCGAGCGGATCGAGACCTTCACCGGGATCCGGCCGCGCGGCTGGATCGGCCCCGGCCTCACCCAGACCTATGAAACCTCCGACCTGCTCAAGGAAGCCGGGCTCGACTATGTCGCCGACTTCGTCTGGGACGACGAGCCCACGCTGGTGAAGACCCGCGCGGGCGACCTGGTCAACGTGCCCTACTCGGTCGAGCTCAACGACATCGCGATGATCATCCTCCAGAACCACCGCGGCGAGGAGATCTACCAGCGCACCATGGACCAGTTCGACCGGCTCTACGAGGAGAGCGCCGACCGGGCCAAGTTCATGGGCTTCGGCATCCACCCCTATATCAGCGGGGTCCCGCACCGCATCGGGCATCTCGAAGCGATGCTGGCGCAGATGGCGGCGCGGCCAGGCGTGGTGTTCTGGTCGGGCGCCGAGATCGCCGACTGGTACCGGGGAACGCTAGCCTAGCCTCAGGAGCCGCTTCGCGTTCCCGGAGAGGATTTTCTCGCGGGCGGCTTCGTCGATGCCGCCGTGTCCGGTCACGACCTCGACCGGGCGTTCGTAGCCCATGTCGAAGCAGTAGTCGCTGCCCAGCATCACCCTGTCCGTCCCGACGAGGTCGATGAGATAGGCGAGCGCCTTCTCCGAATGGCTGACGGTGTCGTAGTGGAAGCGGCGGATGTACTCCATCGGCCCCTCGTCGCGGTCGCGATGCGCCATCTCGGGGCGCACGCGGTGACCGCGCTGCAGGCGACCGACGAGGTAGGGGAAGACGCCGCCGGCGTGCGGCAGGCAAACCTCGAGATTCGGGAACCGGTCGAGCACGCCGGAGAAGATCAGATGCGCCGCCGCGATTCCCGATTCCATCGGATTGCCCAGCAGGTTGGTGAGGTAGTAGCGCGCGAGCCTCTCTGGATCGACCACGTGAACCGGGTGGAGGAATAGCGGCAGTCCGAGTCCGTCAATGGCTTCGAAGATCGGCAGGTACGCTTCGTCTCCCAGTTCGCCTCCGCGCACGCGGGTCATCGAGTAGACCCCTCTGATTCCAGGGAGCCCCGCCGCGCGCTCCAGCTCCTTTACCGCGAGCGCGGGCTCGTGCCAGGGCAGCATCGCGAACCCGACCAGACGGTCGGGATATTTCTCATGCGCCGCGACGCAACCGTCGTTGAACGCCGCCGCCAGCGCCAACGCATCCTCGCCGTCGGCAAAGTCGACCATCGGGGCGGTCAGCGAAAGCGCGTGGACCTCGACGCCGGTCTCGTCCATCTCGGCCACACGCAAGTCGACATCCCTGAATTTGAAGGGCAGGGGGCCCATCGAGACCGGCCCGCCGGCCACGGTGAACCCCTCCGCGCCGGATACCGTGCCGCCGCCATAGCGATGGCCGTTCCGTTCCAGCACCTTGAGGTATTCCGGCGGATAGAAATGGGCATGGATGTCGATCGGCGAATGGGCGTGCACGCGGGCTCTCCTTCTCCTCGGGTAGCCGGTTTCCGGACCGGCGGCACCATAGACAGGTTTCCCCAAAGCGTCGAAGCGCCCCCGAAATTGCCAGGAGACAGGTTTGATGGCGGCAATCGCCCCCGGTACACTTGCCGTCTTCCGGGGACAGCGAATGGCAGATACCGCAGCGTACGCTTTCAAGTCCGGTGGGCACGATCACGCCCTTTGTATCGACGACGCATTCTCCGCCGCGCAGCGGATTTGCGCCGAGCGAGACCTGCGTTTCACCCCGCTGAGGCGGAGAGTCCTTGAGATCGTCTGGGAACAGCACAACCCCATCGGCGCCTATGAGATCCTCGATCGGCTGCGGGTGGAACGCGGGAAGGCGGCCCCGCCTACGGTCTATCGCGCGCTCGACTTTCTGCTCGAATGCGGCCTGGTCCACAGGATCCACTCCCTCAACGCCTTTATCGGCTGCCCCGATCCGCAAGCAGCCCATTCCGGACAGTTCCTGATATGCCGCAGCTGTCGCACGGTGGGGGAGCTCGACGACCGCGAGATAGAGGGCATGGTTGCCGGCCGCGCCGCGTCGCTGGGCTTTTCGGTCGAGAGCCAGACGATCGAGCTGCTCGGGCTTTGCCCGTCTTGCCGCGACGCCGGGGATTCGCAAGGCGACGCGTGATTCCGGCCGCCGTCCGGCGGTTCGAACGTACCGGAAAATGCGCTAGACTCCGCCCCGCAGCGAGAGCCCGGGAGGCGAAGCCATGACGTCGCACGTGCTGGGCGGTGCGTTCGTTCCCCATGCGCCGCAGTTCTTCACCATGCCCGAAACCGAGGACCCCGCCACCGTGGAACGAGTGCGCGAGGTCGCGGGCCGGATCGGCGAGGCGCTCGCCGCGCTCGAACCCGACGTGTGGATCGTCATCGCGAACGACCACGTCAACCAGTTCTTCCTCCACTGCACGCCGGCTTTCGCCCTGCATACCGGCGCCGAGGTCAAGGGTTCGTTCGCGGGGCGAGACTTCCGTTACGAAGTGGCGAGCGGGACCGCGCACGCGCTCATCCGCCACCTCCAGGCTGAGGGATTCGATCCCGCCTTCACCTCGACCGCCGAGATCGACTATGCCTTCGGGATCCCGCTGGCCCATCTCGGGGTCGATGCGCCGATCGTCCCGATCTACGCCAACGCCTACGTCCCGCCGCAGCCTTCGATGGAGCGCTGCTACGGCTTCGGGCAGGCCCTGGCGCGCGCTCTCGCCGCCGTCGATGTCCGCGCGGTCGTCATCGCGAGCGGCGGAATGTCCCATTTCCCCGGCACCGAGCGGTATTCGAGTCCCGATCTCGACTTCGACAAGGGCTTGCTCGAACCGCTGGGCCTCGGCCGGTTGAGGACTCTGCTCTCGCTCGACGAAAAGCGGCTCGACGATACCGGCAATGTCGAACTCCGGTGCTGGGCCATCGGCGCCGGCGCGCTCGGGGAAAGGGTGCCCGATATCGTCCAGCTGGATCCGAGCTGGCACCACATTTACGGCTCTCTTGGCTGGTTCACGCCGGAAGCGATGTCCGACCACGCACCGCACTACCCGCCGGTCCATGCCGAGCGAGTGGAGCTCACGCGGATCCTGCACCTGCTTTCCAACAGCGCCTCGGAGCGCGCGCGCTATGTCGGCGATCCGGGTGGCTACGCGGCGGAGGTCGGACTCGGAGCCGAAGAGACCGAGGCGCTTGCGAGCCTCGATATGGACAGGATGCGCGCGCTTGGCGTCCACCCGATGGTGCCGTTTCTCACCCGGCTGCAGATCGACCACGAGCGGGCCAAGACCGCCTGATGGCGTGGACAGTCCTGGCGGCGATCGCGGTGGCCGCCTGGATCGGCCTCTTGCTCGCGCGCGGCGGTTTCTGGCGCGTGACGCCCCGCCTCGACGGAGCGGATGGAGCCGCGCCGGCCCCCGAGAACTGGCCCGAGGTGGCGGCCGTCGTGCCGGCGCGGGACGAGGCCGAGACCATCGGAGAGGCGGTGCGTACGATTTCCGGGCAGGACTACCCGGGTGGGCTTTCCCTCGTCGTGGTCGACGACGAGAGCAGCGACGGAACGGCCGAGATCGCGCGCAGCGCTGGCGGAGACGCCGATGTCGCCGTCATCCGTGCCGGCCCGCTCAATGGTTGGAAGGGCAAGGTCTGGGCGCTCTCCCGAGGCCTCGCTCGTGTCTCGGCGAAGCGGCCCCATGCCCGGTATCTCTGGCTTTCCGATGCGGATGTCGTGCATCCACCCGATATGCTGCGCGCGTTGGTTTGCGAGGCGGAGGCACGCTCGCTCGATCTATTTTCCCTGATGGTCCGGCTGCGCGCGGAGTCTTTTTGGGAAAGGCTCCTGATACCGCCCTTCGTGTTCTTCTTCCGGAAGCTCTACCCGTTCGCCTGGGTCAACGATCCGGGACGATCGGTCGCGGCCGCGGCGGGCGGCTGCGTCCTGTTGCGGCGAAGCGCGCTGGAACGGATCGGCGGGATCGACGCAATAAAGGATGCGCTGATCGACGACATCGCGCTCGCGCGGGCGGTGAAGTCCGGCGGCCCGATCGGGCTCGCACTCACCGGCGCTTCGCGGAGCATACGACGCTACCGTTCGTTGGGAGAAATCTGGGCGATGGTCGCGCGGTCCGCCATCGACCTGCTCAACTACTCCGCGCCTGCCCTGTTCGGGACAGTCATCGCGATGACGATTGTCTACCTTGTACCGCCTGCCCTGGTGTTGTCCCTGCCGCTCCACGGCGACTTTGAAGCTGCCGCTCTCGGCGTCCTTGCCTGGATCGCTATGGCGTTCGCGGCCTATCCGACCGGCCGGCTTTACGGGTTGTCTCCCTGGGCCGGGCTTGCCCTTCCCGCCGCGGCGGCGCTGTTCGTCGCGATGACGGTGGACTCGGCGCGCTGCCACTGGGTCGGCGGCGGACGCGCGTGGAAGTCCCGCGTCTACGCCCTGGAACGCGGCCGTGGCTGACGCGGCGGCGAAGACAGAAGCACTGGAGACGCCGTCCGGGAAGTGGTCGGGGGACGAGAACTTTCCTGTCGGATCGTGGCTGCTGCCCGCCCGGCTGCGTCCCCACATCGCGGCTTACTACGCGATCGCCAGGACCACCGACGACATCGCCGACAACCCGGACCTTTCGCCGGAAGAAAAGCTTCGCCGCCTCGACGCCTACGAGGCGGCGGTCAAGGGCGAGACCGCGGGTGAGCCGGTGCTCGATACGGCCGAGCGAATGCGGGAAAGCCTGGCCGAGACCGGCCTCGGCCCGCGCCACGTCCTCGACATCATCGCCGCGTTCAAGCAGGACGCGACCAAGCTCCGCTATGTCGATTGGGACGACCTGATCCGATATTGCTCGCTATCCGCATCGCCGGTCGGACGCTATGTCCTCGATTTGCACGGCGAGGACCCCTCGACCTGGGAGGCATCGGATCCGCTGTGCAACGCGCTCCAGGTGCTGAACCACCTGCAGGACTGTCGGGACGACTACCGTTCGCTCGACCGTGTGTACCTGCCCGAGCCCTGGTTCGACGAGGCCGGAATCGGTGTCGAGGCGCTCGACGCCCAAGGGTCGGGCGAAGCCCTGCGCTCCATCCTCGACCGGCTGCTTGACGGGGTCGACGAACTGATGGTGAAGGCGAGAGAACTGCCGGGCGTCGTCAGGAACCGGCGGCTCGCGATGGAAACGGCGGTCATCGTCCGCCTCGCCTGCCGGCTGAGCGTGTTGCTGCGGACCGGAGACCCGCTCGCCGGCCGAGTCGCGCTCAGCCGCTGGGACTTTGCCCGCGCGGGCGTCGGCGGCGTGTTGGGCGGATTATTGCTCGGTCGATAGAGGCGGAGCGGTATGGCGAGTTGCCTCCGCTGAAAGCGAGGCGGTCTTTTTCCTGATCTTCTTGACCAGCACGTTCACGCCCTTCTTGCGCAATATCGTCGCGTATTCGGAGCGCTTGGTCGCCACCTCGCTGATCGAGCCCTTGAGATAGACATCGATCGCCCGCCAACCGTTGTCGAACCGCCTGACGAGGTAGTTCAGCTTCGTGTTCTTCCTCCTCGCCCCAGCCGTCTGCGACGCGTCTATCCGGGTCTTGACGAGTACGGTCCCGTGGCGAAGCGTTGCCGTTTCGAGAATTCGGAAAGACTGACCCGAATACCCGTCGAAGCGGTGTGCGTAGGTCGCGGTGACGAGGTCGGCAAACGCGGAAGCGAAGCTGTCCCTTTCCGCCGCCGAAAAACGCTTCCAATTGCGCCGACCGGCGATCGTCCGGCTCATCGACCGGAGATGGAAGGCTTCCCGGATCGCCGGGCCGAGCGCGCGATATCTGCCCTCATAACCCAAGGCTTTCGCGTTCTTCATGACCTTCAAGAGCGTGGCGTGAAATGTCTCTATGACCTTGGCCGGCTCGGACGTGTCTGCCGCTGCCGGCGCGGAAACGAACACCGTGAACGCCATCGTCGCGGCTGCGAATCGAACTGTCAGGCTCGGGCCGGCCATCGGAACTCCCTTGCGCGAACGCCACCACAGGCCGCGTGTCGACATCGTACCGACTGCCAAGTGTAAGCGATATGTTTGCGCTACGATGCGTCGGCGTGCGGTGGGCCGAATCGCAATGCCGTCTTCACCATGGCATCGGGCGATTGGTATACGGCGCCCCGATGCTCTAATAATCTTGGGTGGATTTGCGCGTCATGGATGCCGCGAGCGAAAAATCCGCCGCCGACTTCCATGCCAGGGGCCGGGGCGAGGGGTAATTGCCGGATGGGTGTAGCGCTGTCCCAGCAGTTGCGTATTGGCGCTTACATCGTGAAGCAGCGGCTACGCCGAGTGAGGCGCTACCCGCTGGTTCTGATGCTCGAACCTTTGTTCCGCTGCAACCTCGCCTGCGCCGGCTGCGGCAAGATCGACTATCCCGATTCGATCCTGGACAAGCGAATGAGCGTCGAAGACGCGGTCGGCGCGGTCGAGGAATGTGGCGCTCCGGTGGTATCCATCGCCGGCGGCGAGCCGCTGATTCACCGCGAGATCGACAGGATCGTGGAGGGTATCGTCGCGCGCAAGCGGTACGTCTATCTGTGCACCAACGCTTTGTTGCTCGAAAAGAAGCTGCACCTGTTCGAGCCAAGCCCGTTTTTCTCTTTCTCGGTCCATCTCGACGGCACGCGCGCGGTGCATGACCGTTCCGTCTGCCAGGACGGCGTGTACGACAAGGCGGTGAAGGCGATCGCGGCGGCGCGCGGCCGGGGTTTCCGGGTGTCGATCAATTGCACTCTCTTCGACGGCATCGATGCGGACGAGGTGGTGGAATTCTTCGACGCGGTCAGCCAGCTCGGGGTCGACGGCGTGACGGTCTCGCCCGGCTACGCCTACGAACGCGCCCCCGACCAGCAGCATTTCCTGAACCGCCACAAGACCAAGGAGCTGTTCCGCGCCGTGTTCAAGCGCGGCCGCGGGAGGAAATGGCCGCTCAACCACTCCCCCCTCTATCTCGATTTCCTCGCCGGCAACCGGGACTATCGTTGCACGCCCTGGGGCAACCCCACACGAAACGTCTTCGGGTGGCAGCGCCCGTGCTATCTGCTGGGCGAGGGCTACGCGTCGTCTTTCCATGAGCTCATGGACGAGACGGACTGGGACACGTACGGCACCGGAAACTACGAAAAATGCGCCGATTGCATGGCGCATTGCGGATACGAGGCGACCGCCGTGGAGGATCTGGCGTCGCATCCGTGGAAGTTGCTTCCGATCGCCCTGTCCGGAATCCGGACCGATGGGCCGATGGCGCCGGAAATACCGCTTGGCGGAGCACGGCCCGCGCAGTTCGTCTTCAAGGACTTCGTCGAAGGACGTGCGGTGACGCTAAGGGAGGAAGCCGAAACAGGGGCCGCCCAGCGCAGCGACGCGGCGTAGGGAACGGATCGCCCGCCGATAATCGGCCGACAGCCTGGCGAGTGCCGGGATGTCGCCTGGCCTCTTGAGGGTTTCCAGCAGCACCCGCCGCGCTGGCGGACCGCCTCCGGCCGACAGCGCGGCGAGCAGGGACGAAGGCAGACATCGCCCCGCCGGGTCCGCGACAACCCGGAGCGCCAATATCGGCAACCCGGCCGCGGCGCCGATCCGCGCCATGGCGTGGCTTTCCATGTCGACGGCCGCGGCGCCCGAGGATTTGGCGAGTGCCGCTTTGGCCGATACTGCCCCCACCGGGCTGTCCGTACCGGCGACCGGCGCCCTGACGGTTTGGAGCACAGGCCTCAACGCGGTGTCCAGGCGCGCCGCCCATTCCTCGTCGATCTCGAATCTGTCGCCCGCGGGGCCGACGATCGTGCTCGCGAGGACGACGGTCCCCGCCGGAAGCTCCGGCCTGAGACCCCCTGCCGTGCCGAAGCTCAGCAATCCGGCGGCGCCCCAATCGACCAGAGACCGGGCGAGGAATTCCGCCCGTGCGGTCGAGGCGCCGCAACACAGAATCCGGATGTCCTCGCATTTGCCGTTGCCCGCTGCACGGGCCTCGGCCGGCAGACCGGTAACGATCCCCAGCCGGCGGCCCGGCGTCACAATCCGAAGGGTGCGGTCTTCGCGTTGCCGCCGCGCAGGCGGCGGTAGCGGGCGAGCGCCCAAACAGGGAAATAGGCGCTGTAGCCGTGATATTTAAGGTAGAAGACGCGGGGAAATCCCACCGCGTTGTAATACTCCTCCCGCCAGGCTCCGTCTTCCCGCGGGGCGTCAAGCAGGTATTCGACGCCACGACCGACCGCCGTGCCATCGACTTCCCCCGCAGCCATCAGGCCAAGCACCGCCCAAGCCGTTTGGCTCGGTGTCGAGTCCTTGGCTTCGGCCCGGCGGTCGGGCCAGTATGTCGCGCCATCCTCACCCCAGCCGCCGTCGTCGCGCTGCCTTCGCTCCAGCCACCGGACTGCGCGCCGGATGTGCGGCGATGCCGGATCCTCCCCGGCTGCGTTGAGCGCGGTAAGCGCGCTCCAGGTGCCGTAGACGTAGTTGGTTCCCCATCGCCCGTACCAGGAACCGTCTTCTTCCTGCTCGCGGATCAGGAAATCGACTCCCCGCGCCACCGAAGGGTCGTCGCGGGAATAGCCCAGCTGGGCAAGCATCCCCACACATCGCGCGGTCACATCCGTGGTGGGAGGGTCGAGCAGCGCGCCATGGTCGGCGAAGGGAATGCTGTCCAGGTAGTGCTTGTTGTTGTCGACATCGAATGACCCCCATCCGCCGTTGGAGCTCTGCATGCCGACAATCCATTCCGCTCCGCGCCTGACGGCGCCGTCCATGTCGGTGGGTCGCGCGCGGTCTATCGCCATCACAACGACCGCGGTGTCGTCGGTGTCCGGGTAGTGGTCGTTTCGGTATTCGAACGCCCAGCCGCCTGGGACAAGATCCGGACGGCCACGGGACCAGTCGCCTCGGACATCGGCGATCTGCTCGTCCACCAGCCAGCCGGAGGCGCGTTCGGCCGCGGCTTCGTTGTCCGCCCCGCCGGCTTCCATCAGGGCGTGCGCCGTGAGCGCGGTATCCCACACCGGAGACTGGCACGGTTGGCAGAACGTTTCCCCCTTCTTTGCGACCAGGAGCTTTCTGATTGCCCTCAGGGCGTCGACATAGCGAGGATCTTCCGCCCCGTGACCGAGCGTGTGAAACGCCATGACCGTATTGGCCATCGCCGGAAATATTCCGCCGAGCCCGTGATCGCCGTTAAGGCGGTCCCCGATGAAATCGAGCGCCCGGTCCAGCGCGCGTCGCCGCAGCGCGGGCGGGCTGAACGGGGCGACCAGCCGCAGCGTCCGGTCGACCGCGAGGAAGACGGTATCGAGTAGACCTCCCGTCGGTTTCACCAACGGGGGGCACCGTTTCCGGGGGTCTCTATGGAATAGCTCCGGGATGTTCGCATTGCTCGGGTTGGCCGCCCTCGGCCTCCGGTCGAGAAGCACCAGAAGGGGCACGATCACCGTACGCGACCAATACGAGACCTTGTCGAGATGGATCGGGAACCATCGCGGCAGCAGCATGATTTCGAGCGGCATGATCGGCACCGCCCGCCACGGGAACTGCCCGAACAGCGCCAGCGTGACGCGGGTGAACACGTTGCACTGCGCGGCGCCGCCCAATTCGAGAATCGCCTCGCGCGCCTGCCGCATATGAGGCGCTTCCGGGTCGTCGCCGACGCATTTGAGTGCGAAATAGGCCTTTACGGACGCGCTGACATCCGAGTCGCCTCCGTAATACAGCGGCCAGCCGCCGTCCTTTCCTTGTCGGCCCCGAATGTAGTCGGCGAGTTGCCCCTCAAGGGCGGGATCGACGTCGTCGATGAAGTGCTCGAGCAGAATGTACTCGGCGGGGATCGTTACATCGGCTTCGAGGGGGAACACCCAGTGACCGTCGGAAGACTGCTTTTCGCGGAGGGACGCCCCGGCGGCTTCGATGGCGCGGTCGACGCGCGCTTCCAGTCTTTCCGCGCGGTTCGGCTCGGTCGGGGCAACAGGAGCGCATGCTGGGGTCTCGGTGGCAACGCGTTCCCGCGTGGAACCTTCCAACGAGCCCCTCCGATCGCTGCTGTCTTTCCGGACCGGCCAGGCAGCAGGTCCCCGAGAAAACTAGTTGCGGCACCCCGGTTTGTCCACAATCGCCCGAAGAATCAGGCGAATACGCCGTATCGAAGCGCGATCAGGATCTTCTCCGGCCTGGAAATGCGGACCGGGAGGTCGAGCCTGGTCCAGCCCCGTTTCTCCAACGCCTCCAAGAGACGCCGGTAGTGCATCATCATCACGACGGCGGGACGAAGCGCGCGGCGGTCGCATTGCTGGAGCGCCGCGCTCGCACGGGCGAAGTTTTCTTTCGCGATGCTAGCCAGCGCATCGCAGACCCTGGGGATGGCGGGATGCCGGAGGGCTTCACGCGGCTCCACGGCCTCGATTTCCGCCTCGTACAGCAATTCTCGCGGCAGATAGAGCCGATCGCGCTCGGCGTCCTCGACCAGATCGCGCAGAATATTGGTCAGCTGCAGCGCGGTCCCGAGCGAAAGGGCGAACGTTTCCGCGTGCGTGCCCCCGGTGCCGAAGGCGCGGATCGAAAGAAGACCCACCGCCCCCGCTACCCGATGGCAGTAAAGTTCCAGTTCCCCGAATTCCGGCGCCTTCAGACCTTCGCCGAGGTCCATTTTCATGCCGTCGATCACCGCAAGGAAATCCTCGCGGCGCATGCCGAAGCGGCGGACCGGCTCGACGAGAGCACGGGCTGTCGGTTCTTGCGGGTTGCCGGTGTAAACCGAGTCGATCTCTTCGCGCCATGTGTCGAGGCGCCGGCGCTTGTCGTCCGGCGTACCTTCGTCGTCGGCGATGTCGTCGACCTCGCGGCAGAATGCGTAGATCGCGAACATCGCTTCGCGGCGAGCCTGCGGCAAAAGCCGCATCGCCCAATAGAACGAGCTGCCGGAGGCAACGGTGACCGCGCGGACATGCGCCTTCGCTTCGCGGTCCCCGGCGGTATCGCGCTCTTGTCCGGTTTCCATGCGGGACAACTATCGCGGCGCCGTTCGAGACGCAATCGCTTCGGCCGATGTCGATGGTATGCAGGATTGACCGGATTTCCCGCACGCCCTACCGTGAATCCGGGAATCGCCGCTCGGAATTCGTGCGGCAACAGTTGGAGGTTGCAGCTTGCCCGTCCCTTACGACGAGCCGGAAAATATCCGGCACCAGACGCAGGTGGATGCGCCGGCGGGCCCTCACGCGACAGCGCTGGCCGTTCGGCTGGAGGAGATCTTCGGGTGCGGAGTCCACGATCTCGAAGGGATCGTCGCCGCGCTCAACGAAGACGGGCCCGTCCCGGAGGCCGCGGAAAGATGGACCGTCGAACTCTTTGAAGCAGAAATGATACGGCTCGGCCCGTAGCGGCGGAGGATGGAGATGGGGATGTCTTTATATCGAGACGAGGTTGAAACGCTCGTCGATCTCGGCGTCCGCAACCGCTGGTACGCTGTCGCGGCAAGCTGGATGGTCAAGGATCGTCCGGTCTCGCTGATGCGGCTCGGCGAGCGCATTGTCGTGTGGCGTGACGAAAATGGCGAAATCCGTGTGCTTGCCGACCGCTGTCCGCACCGGGGCGCGCAGCTTTCGAAAGGCTGGAACCTCGGCGACCGGCTGGCCTGCTGGTATCACGGGCTCGAAGTGGACGGCACCGGCACCGTCGTCGCGATGCCGGCGATCGGCGAGTGCCCTCTGGTCGGCACTCGGGCCGTGAAGTCCTACCCCGCCTTCGAGCATATGGGCGGCATCTTTGCCTATTTCGGCGACGCGCTGCACCCCGAGCCGGTCCCTTTCGAGTATCCGGAGGAGCTCCGGTCATCCGAATGGAGCGCGATCCTCTGCACGTCGCACTGGCAGTGCAACTACCGCTACGCGGTCGACAACGTCATGGACCCGATGCACGGCGCCTATCTGCACGCCGAATCGCATTCCATGGGGCGCGGCGACAAGGAAGCGCGGATGCGGGTGCGCGAGACCGGGCACGGCTTGATGTTCGAAAAGACCAACCAGCGCGGCGTCAACTTCGATTGGGTCGAGTGGGCCGATACCGGGGCCCACTGGATGCGTCTTTCGATCCCCTATCAGGGCAACGCCGGGCCGGGAGGCGCGTTCGGTATCGTCGGCTTCGTCACCCCGATCGACCGGGAGAACTGCCGCGTCTTCTTCTGGCGCACCCGCAAGGTGCAGGGCTGGGAGCGAGCGGTGTGGCGTTTCATGTACAAGCACAAGCTGGAGACCCTGCACTGGGAAGTTCTGGAGCAAGACCGGATTCTGCTCGAGGGCATGGCCAACGACGCCCGGGACGGGGAATTCCTTTACCAGCACGATACCGGTCTCGCGCGCGTTCGACGGCTGATCCAGGAAGAAGCCGAGCGCCAGGTTACCGCCCTTGCGGCGAGCGGGTCCGCCACCGCCGCGGCGGCCGAATAGAAGGACCGGTCCGGATGAGCACCGATAGCGAGACCGCCATGCGCAATCTGGCGGACTGGATGGAAACCCGGATCGCGCGCTACGACACGCGGCGCTACGATTGGAGCGCGCTCAAGTTCCAGGCCGATTTCGACCCGAAATACCGGCGGGCGCAAATGCGCTATCTCGGCACCGGCGGGACCGGGGTGGCCGACGATTCCAACGCGGTGCCGTCGGAACATTTCACCTTCTCCACGATGGTGCTTCCCCCCGGCTGCGAAGGCCCTCCACACGTGCACGACGACGTTGAAGAGGTGTTCTTCATGCTGCGCGGGAAGATCCGTCTCACACTCGAACAGGGCGGCGAGACATTCGAGACCGAGCTTGGCGAGCGCGACCTTATTTCGGTGCCGCCCGGCGTCTACCGAGGGCTCGTCAACGAGGGCGAGGAGGAGGCGCTGATGTGCGTGATGCTGGGTGCCGCCAGACCTCGCATCCCGACCTACCCCCCCGATCATCCTCTGGCGAAGATCAAGCGGAAGGCGTGACCCTTCCGCCGCTAGAGACCGTCCGGCGGAACGGCCGCGCGATCGCCTATCGTGCGGCCGGCGAGGGTCCGCCTTTGCTGCTGCTGCACGGTATCGGCTCCGGCTCGGCGTCGTGGGAGCCGCAATTCGCCGGGCTCGCCGGGCGCTTTCGAGTGATCGCCTGGGACACGCCGGGCTACGGGGGATCGGACGCGCTGCCCGGTGAGCGGCCGGTCTCCGGCGCCTACGGCGACGCGGTCGCCGACCTCCTCGACGGGCTGGCGGTGGAGAGGGTCCACCTGCTCGGTCATTCCCTTGGCGGGCTGATCGCGGCCGCGTTCGCCGCCGGACACCCTCAACGGCTGTTGAGCGTCACCCTCAGCGATGCGGCGGCAGGTTATTCGAACAGCCCGGAGGAAATCCGCGTGGGCCGGCTGAATGCGCGTATCGACGCGATGATGACGCTGGGCCCGGCGGAGGTCGCCCAACGTCGCGCGCGGGAGGTTCTTTCGCCTTCCGCCGGGGATGAGATCTACGAGAAAGTCTTCGCGGTGCAGAGCAGGCTCCGGCCCGACGGCTACGCTCAGGCCGCGCGGATGCTGCACAATTCCGACATCTTCGGGGACGCGGCGACCATCGGCGTGCCGGCGCTGGTCATGTATGGCAGCGAAGATACGGTGACGCCCGAGGCGATCGGTCGCGACCTCGCCGCCGCGATTGAGGGCGCGCGATACGTCTCCCTCGAAGGGCTCGGTCATGCCAGCTACGTGGAGGGACCCGAAATCTTCAACGCCGCGCTCACCGGATTCCTGGACGGTCTGGAATGAGCGGCGGCCACCGCCCTCATGCGGCGACGACAGGGTAGGGCCGCAAAGTGGACCTCGGACTTTCCGGCAAGGTGGCGGTGATAACCGGCGGCTCCTCGGGTATCGGGTTGGCGGCCGCGCGGATATTTCTCGATGAAGGCTCCCGTGTCGCGATCTGCGGCAGGTCCGCGGACCGGCTGGCCGAGGCGGAACGGGCGCTCGCCGGGCCGAACGGCGCCGACCGCGTGCTGGCCGCCGCCTGCGATGTGCTCGTGCCCGAGCAGGTGGCGGAATTTCGCGATCGCGTGGCGGAACGTTTCGGCCGCGCCGATCTTCTCGTCGCCAACGCCGGGCAGGCGCGCCGCGGCGGGTTCGACGATCTCGGCGACGACGAGTGGCGCGCGGAGCTCGACCTCAAATTCTTCTCCGTCCTGCACCCGACCCGCGCGTTTCTGCCGCTGCTCGAAGATGCGGCGCCGTCGGCGATCGTCTGCAGCAACGCGCTGCTGGCGAGACGCCCCGAGCCCTGGCTGGCGGCGACCTCGGCGGCGCGCGCAGGCGCGCTCAATCTCGCCAAGACGATGTCCCGGCAATTCGCGCCGAAGGGGATTCGCGTGAATTCCATCCTTATCGGGCTGGTCGATTCGGGGCAGTGGAACCGCCGCTTCGAACAGGGGGAAAGCGGCGGGAAGAGCAAGGAGGAGTGGTTCGCCGAGCTCGCCGCCGAGCGTGGAATCCCGCTCGGGCGTCTCGGCGAGGCCGATGAGGCAGCGCGAGTGATCGTTTTTCTCGCCTCGCCCGCGGCGAGCTATCTCACCGGAGAGACGATCGAGGTCGCGGGCGGGCAGGGGCACCATGTCTGAGCGGATATCGGCCGGCGAACTGGTCGCCTCGTTCCTCGAAGCGGCCGGCGTCGATACCGCTTTCGGGGTAATCTCGATCCACAACATGCCGATGCTGGATGCGATCGGACAGCGCAACCGCATCCGCTTCGTGCCCGCGCGGGGCGAGGCCGGCGCGGTCAACATGGCGGACGCCAATGCGCGCGTGTCGGGCGGGCTCGGCGTCGCCTTCACCAGCACCGGGACGGGAGCCGGCAATGCCTGCGGCGCGCTGGTCGAGGCGCAGACCGCGGGCACACCGCTACTCCATCTTACCGGGCAGATCGAGACCCCCTATCTCGATCAGGAGCGTGGCTATATTCACGAGGCGCGCGATCAACTGACCATGCTCAAGGGCGCGTCCAAGGCGGCGTACAGGGTGCGGAGCGTCTCCGACCTGCCAGGGACGCTGCGCGAGGCGGTATGCGTCGCGCAAAGCCCTCCCGCCGGTCCGGTCAGTGTCGAGATACCGGTCGATATCCAGGAATCCTCGCTCCGCAGGCCGGCATCGTTCGCGCCGGTCGCGCCCGCGCGACCGGAGCCCGACGAGGCGGCGCTGGATCTTCTGGCCGACGCGCTGGCGGGTTCGCGCAGGCCGATGCTGTGGCTCGGCGGCGGTGCGCGCGGTGCGGCGGCGGAAGCCCGCGCGCTCGCCGGGCTCGGTTTCGGCGCGGTCACCAGCATTCACGGGCGGGGAACAATCCCGGAAGGGAATCCGAATTCGCTCGGCGCCTTCAACTTCCAGCCGCCGGTCGAGACCTTCTACGTAACCTGCGATGCGATGCTGGTCGTCGGTTCCCGGCTGCGCAGCAACGAGACCCTGCAATACAAGCTGACCATGCCGAGCCCACTCTACCGGATCGATGCCGATCCAAGGGCAGACGGGCGGTCCTTCGCAAACGACATCTTCGTCTGCGGCGACGCGGCGAAGGCGATGGCAGGCCTCGCCGAACGGCTCGCCGGTCGGATGACGGTCGACTCCGGCTTTGCTGCGGACCTGGCTGCAGCGCGCGAAGCGGCCGGGACAGCGCTTCGCGGCACCCTCGGTCCCTATGAGCGGCTCATGGACGATCTCCAGGCTGCGGTTCCGGATGACGTCGTGTGGGTGCGCGACATCACGCTTTCCAACAGCACATGGGGCAACCGCGCGCCGCGTCTCTCGGGACCGCGCGACGGCGTGCATGCGGTGGGCGGCGGGATCGGACAGGCGGCGCCGATGGCGGTTGGCGCCGCACTCGCCGCGAACGGGCGCAAGACCGTGGCAATGGCGGGAGATGGCGGGTTCGCGCTTTCTCTCGGCGAGATTTCGACCTTGGTTCAGGAGCGCGCGGATGTCGCCCTGATCGTCATGAACGACGGTGGCTACGGCGTCATCAGGAATATCCAGGACCGAAAATTCGGCGGTCGACGATTATACGCCGACATCGCGCTTCCCGATCTGGGCGCGCTGGCAAGCGGGCTCGGGCTTCCCTTCCGGCGCGTTTCCGATACCGCCGGGATGCGGGCTGCGTTCGACTGGGCTATCTCCGCCGACGGACCGGCGATGGTGGAGATCGACATGAACGCGGTCGGACCGTTCGCGGTCCCGTTCGCCGGTCCGCCTGCACGCCCCAAGGGATGAGGCCATGCTGAACGTCGTTCTGATCGGACGCGGCGCCATTGCCACGGAAGTCCTGAAACATATCCGGCCCGGCGGCGGGGTGAGCGTCACCGGCGTTATCGTCCGCCCCGGCCGGATTGAAGAAGCGCGCGCGGCTCTCCCGCCCACCATCGAGGTGGCGGGCGCCATCGGCGAACTTCCCACGCAGCCCCACCTGATCGCCGAATGCGCGGGGCATGCGGCGGTGGCCGAGTTCGGCGAGGAGGCGCTGAGGCGCGGCATGGACTTCCTCGTCATTTCCATCGGCGCGCTCGCCGACGCGGCTCTCCGCAACCGGCTAGAATCGGCGGCCGAGGCCGGCGGGGGCAAGCTTGTCCTGCCGGCGGGCGCGGTCCCCGGCGCCGACGCGTTGACAGCCGCCCGCGTCGGCGGGCTGGAGCGGGTCGTCTATACCTCGCGCAAGCCGCCCGCGGCGTGGCGCGGAACGCCGGCGGAGAAGGCGCACGATCTCGATGCGCTCACCGAATCCACGGTGCTGTTCGAAGGCGCGGCCGACGAGGCGGCGACGCTCTACCCCCAGAACGCCAACGTGGCGGCGACCGTCGCGCTCGCCGGGGCCGGGTTCGACCGCACCGACGTGAAGCTGATCGCCGATCCGGGGGCCGGCGGCAATATCCATGAAGTCCGAGTCGAGGGGATGTTCGGCGCGTTCGATATCGAAGTGCGGGGTAGGCCGCTGCCCGACAACCCCAAGACCTCCACGCTGGCGGCCCACAGCGTGGTCGCCGAGATCCTCCGCCGCGCGGCCGCGGTGGAGATCTGACCGACCTTTCGGTCCGTCCCCCCCGTCGTATCGACCGCGTCCGCCCTCCCCCGGCCCCTCCCGCAAGCGGGAGGGGGGAAGGCAGGGAGCGCGCGGCGGGCGAGCCTCCCTCTCCCCCGCGGGGGAGAGGGTCGGGGTGAGGGGGCTGAACCGCCCCTGCGAACCGCGCCTCGGTCAGTCCAGTTCTTCCAGAAAGGAGGCGACGGCTTCGGCGGTTTCCTCCGGCTTTTCGATGAACGGGATGTGGCCGCCGCCCGGAATCTCGACATAGGAAGCGCCCGGGATCGCGTCGGCGATGATTTTCGAGAACTTCGCCGGAATGAAATAGTCGTTGTCGCCCGTCAGCACGAGCGTCGGGCAGGTGATGTTCCGAATCTTCTCGGTCCAGAGCGGCTCGTCTTCCTGGCCGGGCAGGCGACGGCCCCACGACAGGATGGAATCGAGGAAGGCCGTGTAGAGCCCGGGATCGTTGGCGCGAACGTTCTCCTGGTTGGCCCGCATGATGGCGAGCCCCTCGTCGGTGTCCATGAACTCACGCGTCATGGTCGAAAGCCCCATGAAATCGGCGAGCTCCTCGCCCATGCCGATCTTCGCGATCATCTTTTTGCGGAGCGAGAAATTCATCTCCATCGCCCGGTCGAGCTCGGAGAACCCGCCGACCACGATCGTCGAGCGGACCAGATCGGAATGGCGGACCGCCATCGCCTGAGCGGTAGATCCGCCGAGCGATGAGCCCAACACATCGACGCTCCGCCATCCTGCCTCGCGGGCGAGCGCGGCAAAGTCGTCGGCCCATAGCTCCGACGTGTAGTGGACTTCCGACGGGTCGTCCTTGCGCGACCGGCCGACGCCGCGCGGATCGACGAGGACGGTCATGCAAGTCTCGCGGAGCAACGGCTCACCGAGCCGGTAGTAGCGGTGGTCCATGCCCAGACCCGGGAAGAGCATCAGCGGATGGCCGTTTCCCCGTGTCTCGTACCAGATCTCGGTGCCGTTGACCGACGCTGTCGGCATGGTTCGTCTCCTTAGCTCTCCGCCGCTTGCAGCGCCTGCCATATGCGATGGGGGCTCGCCGGCAGCGGCAGCTCGGCCACCCCGCGGGCCGCCAGCGCGTCGAGAATGGCGAGGATCACGGACGGGTAGGCGCCTCCGTTGCCGGCCTCGCCGCAGCCTTTCACGCCGAGCGGATTGGTCGTACACGGCACCGGATGCGTCGTGAAATCGACCCGCGCCATGTGATCCGCGCGCGGCATCGCGTAGTCCATGTACGACCCGGTAACGAGCTGGCCGTCGTCGTCGTAGACGGTGTTCTCCAGCAGCACCTGTCCGAGACCCTGCGCGATGCCGCCATGCACCTGGCCCTCGACGATCGGCGGGTTGAGCACGGTGCCGAAATCGTCGACGACGGTGTAGCGGTCGATCGCGGCCTCGCCGGTATCCGGATCGATCTCCACCTCGCAGACATGGCAGCCGTTGGGGAAGCTGATCGGGCTGGTGTTGTGAGAGCACTTCGCGCCGAGCCCGTCCGCGAGGTCGTCGGGCAAGGCAGCGTTCCCCCGGGCCTCCGCGGCGAGGCTCATGATATCCATCGACCGGTCGGTACCCGCGACGCGGAAGCTCCCGCCCGCGAACTCGATATCCTCCACCGCGGCCTCCAGCAGGCGACCGGCGATCTTTCTGCCGCGCTCTATCACCGCCTCGCTTGCCTCCAGGATCGCGCCGCTCGCGGCGATCGCCGAGCGCGAGCCGCCGGAACCGCCCGCGCCCGGGCTCATTTCGTCCGAATCGTGCTGGATCATGCGGATCCGGTCGAACGGCACCCCGAGCTTCTCGCTCAGCACCTGCGCGAAGGGTGTCGCATGGCCCATGCCGAAATCGCAGGTGCCGGTGACCAGCGTCACCGCCCCGTCAGCCTCGAATCGGATGTCGGCGAGCTCGGTCCCGGGCGCGGCGGTGGTCTCCAGATAGGGTGCGATGCCGAGCCCGCGCAACTTGCCCGAAGCTTCGCTTGCGCTGCGGCGTTCGGCGAAACCGGCGGTGTCGGAGCGCGCCATCGCCTCGTCCAAGACCGCCTCGAAATCGCCTGAGTCGTATGTCAGCCCGACCGGCGTCTCGAACGGCATCTGCTCCGGCCGGACGAAGTTGCGCCGGCGCAGCTCGATCCGGTCGATCCCGGTCTCGACGGCCGCCTTGTCGATCAGGAGTTCGAGGAAGTACTTCGATTCCGGCCGCCCGGCGCCGCGATACGGGCCGGTCGGGACGGTGTTGGTGAAGACGCATTTGGCGCCGTAGGAGAACAGCGGCGTCTTGTAGACGCTTATGATGTTGCGGCTGACCACCATGGTCACCGGCCACGGTCCCATGGCCGTGAGATAGGCGCCCATGTCGCCGAGCGCATCGACCTTGAGAGCGAGGAAGTTGCCGTCCTTGTCCAGCCCCAGGGCGAGGTCGACCGTCATCGCCCGGCCCTGGTGGTCGGAGAGGAAGCTCTCCGAGCGGTCGGCGCACCACTTCACCGGACGGCCCAGCCTGCGCGCCGCGTACATGACGCAGATGGCCTCGCTATAGGCCGCGCCCTTCATCCCGAAGGAGCCGCCGATGTCGTCGCTGATCACCCGGATTTTCTCCGGCGGCACGCCGAAAATCGCGTTGGCGAGAGTCGCCCGATAGCCGGCAACGCCCTGGCTCCCGACATGGAGCGTGAATTTCCCTTCCGCCGAATCGTACTGTGCGAGCGCCGCGCGCGGCTCCATGGCGTTGACCACCATGCGGGTATTGTCGAGCCGGATGCGGGTGACGTGGTGGGCGCCGGCGAGCGCCGCGTCGGCGGACTCCTCGTCGCCCATGTGGAAGTCGAGGAAGACGTTGCCCGGCGACGACTCCCAGAGCTGGGGAGAGTCGGCCTCGATCGCGCGATCGACGGAGGCGGCGACTGGAAGGGACGAGACCTCGAAGGGTATCGATTCCGCGGCGTCGCGCGCCTCGGCGAGGGTCTTCGCCACGACCACCGCGACCGGGTCGCCGACATGGCGGACCCGCCCGACGGCGAGCGCCGGCCGCGGCGGCACGTTGGGCGCCGAGCCGTCGCGGTTTTTCATGGGCACCGGACAGGGGATGTGCCCGATGCCGTCGGCTTCGAGATCGGCGCCGGTATAGACCGCGAGGACCCCGGGCGCGTCGGCGACGGCCGAGACGTCGAGCGTCACGATCTCGCCGTGGCCGACGGCCGAGCGCAGGAATACGGCATAGGCCTGGCCGGCGGCGTTGCTGTCGTCGGTGTAACGCCCGCCTCCGGAGAGCAGGCGCGGATCCTCGGTCCTGGGGACCGGCTGTCCGATCGCGAATTTCAGCACGTCCTGTCCGCTGTCGCCGGCCATCTCGTTCCAATCGTGTTTGCGTCGAAAATGGGCCGGGCGGCCCTTGGACCGCCCGGCGGTGTCGCGGTTCGGGCGATCGCCCCTATTCGGCGGCGGCCTCCTGGTTGAGGCGCGACGAGGCTTCGAGACGTGCGATCAGTTCGTCGGTCTCCTGCACGTCGCCGAAATAGAGGTAGAAGTTGCCGAGCGCCGCGGCGTGCTCGCTGTCGCTCATCGTGGCGCAGCCGTCGGAGACCATCAGCGAGCGGTAGTTGAGCATCATCGCGTCGCGCGCGGTCGACTCGCAGCACACATTGGTCGCCACCCCGGTGACGACGATGGTTTCGATCTCGTGGTCGCGCAGCACGTTTTCGATATTGGACGATCCCTGGATAAAGGCGCTGTAACGCCGCTTGACGACGATCTCGTCCTCGTCGCGGACATCGAGGGTGGGCCAGAGTTGGAAGGCCCGCGAATCCCGCTGCATGGAAGTCAACCGGCGCTCGCCCTTTTCCGGGGTGTAGCGCTCATGAGCGACCGACCAGCTCTTGAGCGACTCCTTCGTCGCGAGGTTCTGCAGCCAGATTACCAGCCCTCCGGCTTTGCGCACGGCTTCGGCGAGGCGGTTCACGTTGGGAACGATCTCCCGGGCGACCGGGGCCGCCCCGAGCTGGCCGTCCTCCATGAAGTAGATCTGCATGTCGACGACCACCAGCGCCGTCTTCCGGCCTTCGAAGGTCTCGCAGGTGTGCGGGCGGCCCTGACGTTGGACCATCCGGTCGACATACTCCTTGGGCATCTCGAATGGGTGCATCGCCGCCTCCATATTTTGCCGGATCGACTATAGGGGCGGCATTCGTGCCCGGCAATCGCACGGTCGCCCGGGCCGGCCGGGGCGGTCTTGCAATGTCGCGGCATTCTGGCCACGATGACCCCGACGGCACTGCGGTCTGCGTGCGTGCGGGGAGGGTATGTGCCCCGGATGGCGCGGGTTCGCCAAAGACGACGCAGAACGATTACGGGGACGGCTATGAGCGATTCCAGCCAGCAGAACGGCTCGGCCTATGGGCGGGTTGTCGACGCGTTGCACCCGTTCGTCAGCGCCGGGGTGGTCAGCCTGCCCCGGCTCATCATCGGCTCGCTGATCCTGTTCGGAATCGCGGTCAACTTCGCCAACGTGCTGGGCCGCTACCTGTTCCTCGCGCCGATCGTCTGGGCCGAGGAGATCATGATCTACTCGATGGTCTGGATGGTCTTCATCGGCGCGGTGCTGGTGAGCTGGGACGGCCACCACCTGAAGATGGATTTCTTCTCGATCATGCTGCCCTCGCCGTTCAAGGAGATAATGAACTTCACCGGCGTGGTGTGCTTCCTCCTCGTGGCCATCTTCGTGCTGCCCCAGACCTTCACGGTGACCGAGCTGATGTTCCGGCTCGACCAGCGCAGCGTGGTGGCGGAGATCCCCATGGTGATCCCGCATTTCGCCATCCTGCTCGGCTTTATCATGATGTTCATCGTCATCGTCTGGCGGTTTAGGCGGCTGATACGCGGCGACCTCACCAGCGAGGTCGAGGACCTGATCGCGGCGACCGAACAACAGCAGGACGTACCCCTCAACAGGGGAGCTTCCGGCTGAACGCCGCTATCGGCGCGGTCAGGGAACGAATCGCAGGGATTCAGGGAGACACGGTATGGAGTGGGTGATGGTGCTGATGCCGATCGGTCTTCTGATCCTCGGCTTCCCGATCTTCATCATCCTGCTCGCCACCTCGGCGATCATTCTCCTGTTCTTCATGCAGGTGCCGCTGACCGCGGTTCACCAGGTGATGTTCGGCAGCGTCGACAAATTTGCGCTGATGGCGGTGCCGTTCTTCATCTTCGCCGGCGAGCTGATGGGCATGGGCGGCATTTCCCAGCGCATCATCTCCTGGGTGATGTCGGTAATCGGCGGGATGCGCGGCAGCCTGCCGCTGACCACCGTCGGTACCTGCACCATCTTCGGCGCGATCTCCGGTTCGAGCCCGGCAACGGTCGCGGCGGTCGGACGGCTGATGTACCCGCCGCTGCGCGAGAAGGGCTACAACGAGAAATTCTCGACCGGCGTGCTGACCTCCTCCGGCGCGATCGCCATCGTGATCCCGCCGTCGATCAGCATGATCCTCTACGGCGCGTCCGCCGAGCAGTCCGTGTCGCATCTCTTCATCGCCGGCATCTTCCCGGGCCTCCTGATGTCGCTGATGATGGGAGGGTACATTTACTGGTACGCCACCCGCCGCGACATCCGCGAAGGACAGCCGTTTCAATGGTCTGAGTTCCTGCGGGCGAGCAAGTCGGGTGTCTGGGCGCTCGGCACGCCGGCGATCATCCTGGGCGGCATCTATGCCGGCGTCTTCTCGCCCACCGAGGCGGCGGGCATCGCCTGCGTCTACGCGATCGTCGTGACCAAGTTCATCTACGGCGACATCTCCTGGGGCGGGATCTGGGACGTGTCGGTCAGTTCGATGTACCTGACCGCCCAGGTGCTGATCATCGTGGCCGGCGCGGGCGTGTTCTCGTGGCTGCTGACCGTCAGCGGCATTCCTCAGGCCGCCGTCGCCGGGATCCAGGCGCTCGACGTCCCGCCCTGGGTCATCCTGATGATCATCAACGTTTTCCTGCTGATCGTCGGCTGTCTGCTCGACCCCGGATCGGCGATCCTCGTGCTGACCCCGCTGCTCGCGCCCATCGCCGCGGCCATCGGCGTCGACCTGGTGCATTTCGGCGTCATCATGACGGTGAACCTCGCGATCGGCATGTTCACCCCGCCCTTCGGGCTGAACATCTTCGTCGCCCAGGCGCTGTTCAAGGCGCCGCTCAAGAGCATTTACCCCGGGCTGGTGCCGTTCATCATCATCAATATCATCGCCCTGGTGATCGTTACCTACGTGCCCGAGTTGTCGCTCTACTTGTTGAAATTCCTGGGCTGACCGACCTGCGATGCGCGGCCGATCCTGTCTCAGTCCCCATGCAGGACCCCCCCCCCACATTTCGCGTTAAGTCAGCGCGGCAACCGTGCCAATACTTCGCCCCTATCCGCTCGGCTGCTTCTCCAGCGCGGGGCGGCTACCCTGACAAGGTTCGTAACAGGAGAATCCGAATGTCCTTGAATTGCAGTTCCGTTCGGGGTCTGGCCGCCGGCGTTGCCGCGACCCTGGCCGCCGTTCTGCCTCTGTCGGCGTTCGCCGATATGTCCGGCAAGACGGTCCAATGGGTGATTCCGTTCTCGGAGACCGGCGGCTCGGCCAAATGGGCCAACTTCTTCGCGCCGTTGTTGAGCGAAGCGCTGCCGGGCAAGCCGACCGTGGTGGTCAAATTCATGCCGGGCGCGGGTTCGACGAAAGGCGCGAACTGGTTCCAGCGGCAGAAGCACAAGGACGGCACCCTGCTGTTCGGTTCTTCCGGTTCGACGCAGTTCCCCTATCTTCTTGGCGACCCGCGGGTGCGCTACGAATACAAGGATTGGAACCCCGTCATGGCCACGGGTACCGGCGGGGTGGCCTATCTGAACGCGAAGGCCGGCGCGAAGTTCGACGGTACCGCCAATAAGCTCAAGGATATCGAGTTCATTTACGGTTCGCAGGGCGCGACCCGGCTCGACCTCGTTCCCCTTCTGGCGTGGCGGATGCTGGGCATGAAGGTCGAGCCCGTCTTCGGCATCAAGGGACGCGGCGACGGTCGCCTGATGTTCGAGCGCGGCGAGGCCAATATCGACTACCAGACCTCTTCGGCGTATCTGTCGGGCTCGATGCCGCTGGTGAAGGCGGGGACCGCGGTGCCGATGATGTCGTGGGGCGCGCTGGACGCGAACGGCAACATCGTGCGCGATCCGACTTTCCCCGGTATCGCGACCTTCAAGGAGGTCTGCGAGGCGACGACCGGCTGCGAGACCAAGGGAGACGCCTGGGATGCGTGGAAAGCTTTCTTCATCGCCGGTTTCCCGTCGCAGAAGATCGCTTTCCTGCCGCGCGGCACGCCCAAGGATGTGATCGACACCTATGTGAGTGCGTTCGCCAAGGTCAAGGCGCGGCCCGACTTCGCGAAGATTTCGGCCAAGAGAGTCGGAAAGTACCCGATGTTCGTGGGGGCCGGTGCCAAGGCCGCGCTGGGCACCGCCACATCGGTGCCCGACAAGGCCAAGGCTTTCGTGACCGACTGGCTGAAAGAAGCCTACGGCGTCTCGCTGAAGAAGAAGTGACGACCGTGTCCGATACCCGCCCTCACCGCTGCCAAGGGGTGCCGACCGTCTAGCCGGAGACAGACAACGGGCTGGAGGAGGGGCCTTCCATGGAATTTCTGACCGGGGCGCTCCCAGCGTTGGGCGAAGCCGCGAACCTGATCTTCCAGCCCGTCGTTCTCGGATATCTGGTTCTTGGCGTGGTGATGGGCCTCGCCATCGGCGTCTTCCCGGGGCTCGGCGGGATCGCGGGCCTCTCGCTGCTGCTGCCGTTCATGTTCGGCATGGACCCGGTCCTCGGCCTTGCGCTGATGATCGGCATGGTGGCGGTTGTACCGACCTCGGACACCTTCGCATCGGTCCTGATGGGCATTCCCGGTTCGTCGGCATCCCAGGCGACGGTGCTCGACGGGTTTCCCATGGCGCGGAAAGGGGAGGCGGCACGCGCCCTCTCGGCGGCCTTCTCGTCCTCGCTGTTCGGCGGGCTGGTCGGCGCCACGTTTCTAACCTTCTTCATTCTGGCCGCCCGGCCGCTGGTTCTCGCCTTCGGCCTGCCGGAAATGCTGATGGTGACGATCCTCGGCCTTTCCATGGTGGCGATACTGGCCGGGCGGATCGCGCTCAAGGGGCTCGCGGCCGCGGGGCTCGGGCTGATGGTGGGGACGATCGGCGAGGCCGACGCGGGCGGCAGCCTGCGCATGGCGACCTATGACATTCCCTATCTGACCGACGGGCTGAAGCTGGTCATCGTCGGACTCGGCATTTTCGCGATCCCCGAGATCGTTTCCCTGCTGCGCCAGGACAAGTCCATTTCCAGCACCGCCACGCTGGGCGGCGGCTGGCTGGACGGCGTGCGGGACTGGTTTGCCAATATCTGGCTCTCGATCCGCTGTTCGCTCATCGGAGTCGCGGTCGGCGTGATCCCCGGCCTCGGCGGTTCGGTGGTGGACTGGATCGCCTACGGCCACGCCGTCCAGACCACGAAAGACAAGTCGCAGTTCGGCAAGGGCGAGATTCGCGGGATCGTCGGACCGGAAAGCTCCAACAACGCCAAGGAAGGCGGCGGGCTGGTGCCCACGCTCCTGTTCGGCATCCCCGGCTCCGGCTCCATGGCGGTGTTCATCGGCGCGGTGGCGCTGCTCGGCTCCGGCGATATCGAAGTCGGTCCGTCGATGCTCAAGAACAATCTCGACATCACCTATTCCATCGTCTGGCTGCTGGCGCTGGCCAACGTGGTGGGCACCCTGCTCTGCATCGCTGCCTCGGGCGGGATCGCGCGCCTGACGACCATCCGCTTCACGCTGGTCGCGCCCTTCCTGTTCATGCTGATCGCCTTTGCCGCGTTCCAGTCGGGCCAGGATCTTTTCGACCTGGTGGCGCTCTTCGCCATCGGCCTTATCGGGATCTTCCTGCGCCGGTTCGACTGGTCGCGCCCGGCGTTCCTGATCGGTTTCGTGCTGTCGAATCCGGCCGAGACCTTCACCAATCAGGCCTATCAGATCGCGGCCAGCCGGTTCCGCAAGGGTTTCGAGGAAGGCATCGACTATATCTTCAGCCCGATTGTCATCGTTCTGCTCGTCGTGACGGTGGTTTCTATCTTCTTCGGTATTCGCCAGGCGAAGTCGATTCAGGCAGAAGGCGACGTCCAGTCGGGTTCGAAACGCGCGCCGCTGATCTTTCTTCTTGTGTTTACGGCCTATCTGGCGATCGCCGTGGTCGACGCCTCGACGATCCCCGACGACGTCTTTACCGACAAGGTGTTCCCGCTGACGATCGGCGGCATCTCGGTGGTGTGCTGCCTCTGCTTGCTCTTCCGGATGATGATCCGGCCCGAGACCGACACGATATTCGCCGACAAGGAGGTTGCCGGGGAAGATGCGGAGGCGGGCCACGGGCTCTGGTCCACGCTCGCATGGTTCGCCGGGCTCCTCGCGTTGAGCGCCGTCTTCGGCTTCATCATCGCGCTGGCGCTGTTCCTTCTCGCCTTCTTCCGGTTCAGGGCGGGTCTGGAATGGGCGCGGTCGGCGATCTTCACCGCCGCGGGCATCGCTTTCATGTGCCTTGTCGCCGGACTGCTTAACCGGGATTTCCCGCCGGGCCTGCTGCAGTCCCTGGTCGAACTGCCCTGGCCACTGACGTAGGCCGCACGGCTCAGGCGAGCGCTTCGGCCAGCAGTTTTTGGACGTGCTCGTTGACGTCCCGGCTGCGGTGACGCGCGATCTTGCCGGACGGGTGAAGCGGCTCGTCGAAGAAGAAGTCGGGAAGCTCGTCGTCCTCTTCCGTGAAGCCGGCCTGGCGGTTGAATTCCCACTCGTCGCGCAGCGTCTCGTGGCCCAGCCGGCGGTAGAACGACTCGTCGAGATCCGTGCCGTGCGCGTCGTTGAGCGCGCCGATCATGAAGTCGATATTTTCGTTGGTCACGGTGCGCCCGAACACGCAGAGCCCGAGAGAATCGGCGGTCGCGCATAGCGTTTGCACGTCGAAGCTCGCCTCGGTCAGCTCCTCGGTCGTCTTCCCGTCACAGACGAAGGCAGGGATGTTGCCCGTGGTGTGATCCGCGCCCTGGGCCGTCACCATCATCGAGATACCCGTGACCTCGATGACGCGCGGGTCGTAGGCGCTGATTCCCTGCTTCTTGATTACCGGGACGCGGGCGACCTTGTAGTGCTCGCCAACCCTGGCGGTTCCCTGGGCGAAGACCCTGCCGCGCTCGGTCCCGTCGCGGATGTCCTGCAGAACGTCCGCCATGAAGGCGGGATCCCCGAACTCGCCCAGCCCCGCCTCCATGAGGACGCCGATGGTGGCGCCGATCTCGATCGAATCGACGCCGAGATCGTTGGCGATGTGGTTGAGCCTGGCGACGTCGTCCGGGTCTTCCAGCCCGCAATTGGTCCCCATGAGCCCGAGGGTCTCGTATTCGAGCGGCGAAACGATCTCTTCGCCTTCCGGTCCGGCATAAATGTTCGAGCACCGAATCATGCAGCCCGGCATACAGGCATGGGTCGGCTCGCCGCCGCGCGACAGGTTGCGCTCGCGAATGTGCTCGCCGCCGAGCTTGAACGTTTCCTTCTCCTTGTCGACCAGCTGGCCGGAGGAGAAGTTGCGCGTCGGCAGCCCGCCGATGGTGTTGGTGAAGTCGCCGACCATCGCGGTGCCGAGATTGCGCAGCGCGTTGATCGCGGCATCCGCGTCCAGCATCTTGTTGTACTCGCGGACCGAGCCCATCAGCTTCTTGCGGTCGTGGAAGGTCGGCATCCTGTCGCGGTCGACGACGATCGCCTTGACCTTCTTGCTCCCCATCACCGCGCCGACCCCGCCGCGCGCCGCGATGCGAACCGGCCGACCCTCGGGATCGGTGAAGGAAATCCCCGCGATCAGCCCCATATACTCGCCGACCGGTCCGCACAGGCCGACGCTCACCTTGTCGCCGTACTTCTCGAGCAGCAGCTTCGCCGCCTCGATATTCCCCATCCCGAGATAGGGTTCGGCGTCCTCGAAGGTGATCTCGCCGTCCTTGTGGATGTAGATCACCGTCCAGTCGTCGGAGGCGCCGTAGAGGTTGAACCCGGCAATCTCGATCTGACCCAGGGCGAAGGCGAAAGTACCGCCCGAATTCGCTTCCTTGACGCCGCCGGTGAGTGGGCTCTTGCAGCCGATCGAAAGGCGGTTCGCGTTCGAGAAATTGGAGCCCGCGAACGGGCCGGCGGAGAAAATCAACGGGTTCTCGGGCGACAGCGGGTCGACCTTCGCCGCGCCCTTCTCAAGCAACGTCCTGGCGATCAGGTGCCGGCCGGCGCGGATGATGTCCTCGCCGTGCAGCTCCTCGGTCTCGATCGATCGGTCGTCAAGGTCGATGTGAAGGTATTTTCTCATTCCGTTCGCATCCCGGGTCATACGCGATTGGCGGCCATTGTGCGGGATTTTGCCCGGCGGGTGCCAGTTCTTTCGCCGCGGTCCGTCATGCGCCGGGCGGGTCGGACGACCCGACCCGCTCATGCCATAGCGTTTTCAGCGCCTCGCGCCGGATCTTGCCCCGGTCCGACTTGGGCAGGCTGTCGACGACGAACACCGACTTGGGAAGCTTGAAGTCGGGCAGGTGGCGGGCGCAGCCCGAAACCACGCTCTCCGGCCGCAGCGACGCGCCGGACCGGGCGACGACGAAGGCCACGATCTCCTCCCCGTAGATCGGATCGGGAACCCCTACGGCGGCCGCTTCCTCGATTCCCGTAAGGCGCATCAAGACGCCGTCGATCTCCAGCGGCGCGATGTTCACCCCACCCCGGATAATCAGGTCCTTCACCCGTCCGGTGACGGTGACGAAGCCGTCTTCGTCGGCCACGCCTATGTCGCCGGTCCGGAACCATTCATCGAGTCGGGTCGGGCGCATGTCCCGATATTCGCCCGAAGGCGCGATCGCGGCGACCGCGGTCTGGGGCCCCCGTATCGCAATCTCGCCCTCGACGCCATGGGGGCAGGGGCCTCCGGCCGGATCGAGGATCGCGAACTCGATATGCGCGGCGGGCTGCCCGACGGTGCCCACCTTCCGGTTGTCGTGCCGGTTGCCGCACAGCCAGCCGCCCTCGGACGCGCCATAGAATTGAAGCAGGGTGATACCGTAGATCTCCTCGAATCTGCGCCATCTGTCCGGCGAGAGCGGGGCGGAGCTCGACGTCATCAGGCGCAACGAATCGATCCGGCCCCGTTCGATATCGACCGGCCGGTTGAGCAGCATGTTGATCACCGTCGGGACGCCGATGGCGACCGTGATCCGGTTGTCCTCGATCCAGTCGAAGAAGCGGCCGTGCGAGAACTGCCGCGCCATGTGAAGCGTGAGGCCGGTCTGCAGGAACGGCATCAGCGCGAGAATCTGCGGGGAGAGCCAGCTGAAGGTACGGTATTCGAGCAGCCGGTCGTCCCCCGTCATCCCGGTGAAATCGATGCTGGAGAGGCCGCAAAGCCACAGCCCCAGATGATCCCATTCCACGCATTTGGGACGATCCGTCGTGCCGGAGGTTGAAAAGATGCAGGCGGTATCGGCCGCGAGATTGGTTCCACGGGGTAAGCACCCACGCTCCATCGCGGCGACGGACGCGAACAGTTCGCCGGGTTCGGAATCGCCTTCGGGCCAGGAGGAAAACCGGACCGAGCGGTAGCCCAACCCCCCGATGATCTCTTCTCCGTCCAGGTCCGCGTCCCAGAGCACGATCCGTGGATCGATATAGGTAACGATCGCCCGAAGGTGCTCGACGGTCATCTCGACATGGAACGGGCAGGCGATGGCGCCGATTCTCCAGACAGCGAGAAAGACCAGCAACTTCTCGATCCGTTCGTCGGCGAGCAGCACCACCTTGTCGCCGCGCCCGACGCCCGCCCCCTCCAGCCAGAGGGCGATTCGCTCGACCGCCTCGTGCAGTCCCGCGAAGTCGATTTCCTTGCCGCCGTCGAGGTCGACGATGGCGGTCTTTTCCGGATGCTTCCCGGCGTGCCGCGCGAGCAGGTCGGCGATAGTGGAAAAAGGTATGGCGAGGTCGCGGGAAGTCTCCTGCATCGCGCGAAACTAATCGATTCGCCCGCCGAGTCGAAGTCTCGGCCTGTAACGGGAAAGGAGGCGATTGCCGAACGATTCCGAACGGTTGACTGGGCCTCGCCAGCCCCTATAATCCGGCCTCCCGGATGGGGATACCCATTTTCGGAACCCCGGAGTTCATGCCGAAGCAGGAGGCGCGTCGTGGCGCGAATAGCTGGCGTTAACCTGCCGAACAAGCCGATCGAGATCGCGCTCACCTATATCTACGGGATCGGGCGCACCAGCGGACGGCAAATCTGCCAGAAGGCGAACGTCCAGGGGACGATGCGGGCCAACGACCTCGCGGACGACGAGCTGACGCGGATCCGCGAAATTATCGACCGGGAACACAAGATTGAGGGCGACCTGCGGCGCGATACCGCGATGAACATCAAGCGGCTGATGGATCTCGGCTGCTACCGCGGGCTGCGCCACCGCCGCAACCTGCCGGTTCGCGGCCAGCGCACCCATACCAACGCGCGGACACGCAAGGGCCGCGCCCGTCCGATCGCGGGCAAGAAATAGCCGCGTCCGGCGTTTACCGAGGACAAGATGGCACGACAGACCGCAACGCGCGTCCGCCGCCGCGAACGAAAGAACATCACCGCCGGCGTCGCGCATGTGAACGCGTCCTTCAACAACACCAAGATCACCATCACCGACGCCCAGGGCAACACGATCTCGTGGTCGTCGGCGGGCTCTCAGGGTTTCAAGGGCTCGCGCAAGTCGACCCCCTACGCCGCGCAGATCGCGGCGGAAGACGCGGGGAAGAAGGCGATGGAACACGGCATGAAGACGCTCGAAATCCAGGTCAAGGGGCCGGGTTCGGGCCGCGAATCTGCGCTGCGCGCGCTTCAGGCGGTCGGCTTCTCGATCACCTCGATCCGCGATGTGACGCCCATCCCCCATAACGGCTGCCGCCCGCGCAAGCGCCGCCGGGTCTAGGCTCTCCGCCCGTCTCACAGCCGCGGCTGGTCCGCGCTTCGTTCGGCGGCACTCTCGCCGCCGGGTCACAATCGCCGCCAAGGATCGGAACGATGTCGATTATTCAGAAAAACTGGCAAGAGCTGATCAAGCCGAGCAAGCTGGAGATCATCCCCGGCGCCGACCCGGCCCGGTTCGCGAGAATCGTCGCGGAGCCGCTCGAACGCGGGTTCGGAGTCACGCTCGGCAACGCGCTGAGGCGCGTGCTCCTGTCTTCCCTCCAGGGTGCGGCGTGCACCGCAATCCAGATCGACGGCGTGCTGCATGAATTTTCCTCGATCCCCGGGGTGCGGGAGGACGTCACCGACATCGTCCTCAACGTCAAGAGCCTCGCGCTGCGCATGCACGGCGATGGGCCCAAGCGCATGTATCTGGAAGGCAGCGGTCCGGGCGAAATTACCGCCGGCATGATCGAAGCCGGCCACGACATCGAAATCGTCGAACCCGACATCGCGATCTGCACGCTCGACGACGGCGCCAAGATCTCCATGGAGCTCACCGTCGATTCCGGCAAGGGTTACGTCCCGTCCACCCAGAACCGCGCGGCCGACGCCCCGATCGGGCTGGTGCCGGTCGACGCCGTGTTCAGCCCGGTTCGCAAGGTGGCGTTCCAGGTCGAGAACACGCGCGTGGGCCAGATAACGGATTACGACAAGCTGTCGCTCGATATCGAGACCAACGGCGTGATCACGCCGGAGGATGCCGTCGCGCTCGCCGCCCGGATACTGCAGGACCAGCTACAGCTCTTCATCAACTTCGAGGAGCCCTCGACCAAGGCCGAGGAGATCCTGCCCGCCGAACCGACGTTCAACAAGAATCTGCTCCGGAAGGTGGACGAGCTGGAACTCTCGGTGCGCTCCGCCAACTGCCTCAAGAACGACAACATCATTTACATCGGCGACCTCGTGCAGAAGAGCGAGCAGGAGATGCTTCGCACCCCCAATTTCGGCCGCAAGTCCCTGAACGAGATCAAGGAAGTGCTCGCCCAGATGGGACTGGAGCTCGGCATGGAGATCGTCAACTGGCCGCCCGAGAACATCGAAGAACTCGCCCGGCGGCTGGACGAGCCCTTCTAGGCGAACGGTACCAGCGGGGAGAAGCGCCATGCGACATCGCCTGAAGGGCCGCAAGCTCAACCGGACCAGCGCCCACCGCACCGCCATGTTCCGCAACATGGCCGCGGCGCTCGTGAAGCACGAGCAGATCACCACCACCCTGCCAAAGGCGAAGGAGCTCAGGCCCGTCGTCGAGCGGCTGATTACGCTCGGCAAGCGCGGTCCCGAAGACCTCCACGCCCGGCGTCAGGCGATCCGCAGGCTCGCCGGGGACGCCAAGCTCGCCGACAAGCTGTTCACCACGCTCGCCGAGCGCTACGCCGACCGCAAAGGCGGCTACACGAGGGTGCTGCGGGCGGGCTTCCGCTATGGCGATTCGGCGCCGATGGCAGTGATCGAGCTGGTCGACCGAGACCCCGAAGCGAAGGGACTCGATTCGGGTCCCGTACCCGAGCGCGCTCCGGTCGAGGAGGAGGAAGCGGTCGCCTGACCGGTCGGCGCAGGCGCAAGGTCGAGGGGCGGCGCCCGGCGCTGCCCCTTTTCATTTTCGGAGCAGCGCGGCATGGTGCCGGTTCCTGGAAGGAGCCTTACGACCATGACGCCGATGCGCGGCGCATTGTGGCTCGCCGCCGCCGGCCTCGCGCTGGCGGTCGCCGGCGCCGCACTAGCGGAAGCCGGGAAGCGGCTGCCTTCCGGTCAGGAGGAAATGCGGCTTTCCTTCGCGCCCCTCGTCAAGCGCGCCGCGCCCGCCGTCGTCAATATCTACGCAAGGCGCGTGGTGCGCAGCGCCCCGGTTTCTCCGTTCTTCAACGACCCGTTCTTCCGACGGTTTTTCGGAGAGGATTTCTCCTTCGGGCGGCCCCGTGAACGGGTACAGAATTCGCTGGGCTCCGGCGTTGTCGTTCGCTCCGACGGGCTGGTCATCACCAATCACCACGTCATCAAGGATGCCAGCGAGATCACCGTCGTGTTCGCCGACCGCCGGGAGTTCGACGCGACGCTCATCGGTTCGGACGAGCGAACAGACCTCGCCGTGCTTCGGATCGATCCAGGCGGGCAGGCGCTTCCGCATCTCGCGTTGCGGGATTCCGACGACCTCGAAGTCGGCGATCTGGTGCTTGCGATCGGCAATCCATTCGGGGTCGGTCAGACCGTGACCAGCGGAATCGTATCCGCGCTCGCCCGCACGGCGGCCGGCATCTCGGATTTCGGGTTTTTCATCCAGACCGACGCGGCGATCAACCCCGGCAACTCGGGCGGCGCGCTGGTATCGCTCGACGGCCGGCTGGTCGGCATCAATACCGCGATCTATTCCCGGGGCGGCGGGTCCATCGGGATCGGTTTCGCGATCCCGTCCAACATGGTGGCGATGGTGGTCGACGCGGTGGATCGGACCGGCCGGGTCGTCCGGCCGTGGATCGGAGCCCGGACCCAGGACGTCACCGCGGCCATCGCCGCCTCGCTCGGCCTCCCGCGTCCAACCGGCGCCATCGTCCGGGAGGTATATCCGGGTGGGCCGACAGAGGGGGCCGGGCTGCGCGTGGGCGATGTAATTCTGGCGGTTAACGGTCGCGGGATCGACGACCGCGCAGGTCTCCGGTTCCGCGTCGCGACGCTCCGGCTCGGTTCCAGGGCGAAGCTCACGGTGCTCCGGCAGGGACGCAGCCGGACGCTGGGCTTCGACGTCATCGCCCCGCCCGAGATCCCGCCCCGCAATTTGACCGAACTGACGGGCCGGCATCCGTTTTCCGGTGCCGAGATGGCCGATCTGTCGCCCGCCCTTGCCGAGGAACTCAAGCTCGAAGGCATCGAGCGCGGCGTCGTGGTGATGAAAATGCGCAGGGGCGGCACGGCCAGCCGCCTCGGCTTCAGACGGGGCGATGTCGTGCTTCGAATCAACGGCAGCGAACCGCGCTCCGTCGCCGGGCTCAAGCGGCTTCTCGCCGCGCCGGTCGACCGCTGGCGGGTTTCCCTGCTGCGCGACGGCGAAGCGGTGTCCCTGGTCTTCGGAGCCTGAGCGGTGACCGCCGACCGCGACCGCGAGCCGGGGCTGTTCGAATCGGAAGCGCCGCGACCCCTCGCCGATCGGCTGCGTCCGGCGAGGCTCGAGGATGTGCTGGGTCAGGATCACCTGTTGGGCCCGGAGGCACCGATCGGCCGCATGGTGAGCGAAGACCGCCTGACCTCGATGGTTCTGTGGGGACCTCCGGGAAGCGGCAAGACGACGATCGCCCGGCTGCTGGCCAACGCGACCGCGCTCCATTTCGAGCCCCTGTCGGCGGTCTTTTCCGGAGTCGCAGACCTCAAGCGGGTGTTCAACGAAGCGCGTGGGCGGCGCGTTGGCGGGCAGGGGACCATTCTGTTCGTTGACGAGATCCACCGGTTCAACCGCGCCCAGCAGGACAGTTTCCTGCCCGTCGTCGAGGACGGCACCGTCATCCTGATCGGCGCCACGACGGAGAATCCTTCCTTCGAGCTTAACGGGGCGTTGCTTTCGCGGTGCCAGGTTTTCGTGCTCCGGCGGCTGGACGACCCGGCTGTGGAAACCCTGCTGCAGCGGGCGGAGGCAGAGTCCGGGCATCGCCTCCCTCTCGATGCGGGCGCCCGGGCGGCGCTCCTCGCCATGGCCGACGGCGACGGGCGCTATGTTCTCAACCTTGCCGAGGAACTGCTGGCGCTTCCCGCCGGCGATGCGCTGGACGTGGCCGGATTGTCCCAGGCGGTGCAGCGCCGCGCGCCGCTCTACGACAAGTCGCAGGACGGCCACTACAACCTGATCAGCGCGCTGCACAAGTCGATCCGGGGGTCGGACCCGGACGCCGCGCTCTACTGGCTCTCCCGGATGTTCCAGGGCGGCGAGGACCCGCGCTATGTCGCCCGTCGGCTGACCCGGCTCGCGGCCGAGGATGTCGGCCTGGCGGATCCGCGGGCGCTGGTCCAGGCGGTCGCCGCCTGGCAGGCCTACGAACGGCTCGGGTCGCCCGAGGGCGAACTCGCCATCGCGCAATTGGTCGTGTACCTCGCGAACGCACCCAAGTCGAACGCACTCTACAAGGGCTTCAACGCCGCATGGGCGGCGGCGGAACGGACCGGATCGCTCATGCCGCCGAGCCACATCCTGAATGCGCCGACGCGGCTGATGAAGGATCTGGGCTACGGCGCCGGTTATCGCTACGACCACGATGTGGAAGGCGGATTCTCGGGCCAGAACTACTTTCCCGACGGAATGGAACCGGAGGCGTTTTACAGGCCCACCGACCGGGGCGCGGAAGGCGAAGTCGCCGCCCGCATCGACGCGCTCCGGGCAAAGCGGCGAGGCGGGGCAGGGTGAGGCTTCCGCTGTCCATCGCGTTTGGCGGCGCGGCCGTATCGACCTTGCCGCGATCTATATCGCCGGGCCGTTGATCTTGGCTACTGCCGGGCTCTATGCGGGACTCAAGCCGGTTCGCGAGGTGGCGGGATGAGCCGCGTCCGTATCGCCACCGTCGGCCCGGGCGATCACGACATCCGTCTCGACCGCTGGTTCAAGCGCCATTTTCCCGATCTCGGCCACGGACGGCTGGAGAAGCTGCTGCGCACCGGCCAGATCAGGGTCGACGGAGGGCGGGCCAGGGCCTCGACCCGGGTCGAGGCCGGGTGCGCGGTCCGGATTCCTCCCGGTCTCGCGGAGAACTTCGCCCGACCGGACCGTCGGGCTCCCGTTTCCCCGTCGGATGCCGCGTATCTGCGCGGCCGCGTTCTCTATCGTGACGAGGACGTGATCGCGATCGACAAACCCGCCGGACTCGCCGTCCAGGGCGGGTCCAAGGTGAAGGTTTCGGTCGATGCGATGCTGGATGCGCTTCGCTTCGACGGCGACGAGCGCCCGAGGCTGGTTCATCGACTCGACAAGGGTACCAGCGGGGTGCTCGCCATCGCCCGGACGCGGCGGGCCGCGGCGTTCCTGGTTGGGGCGTTTCGGGAGGGGCGGGTCGAGAAGGAATACTGGGCGCTCGTCGCGGGCGTGCCGGAGCCCGCGCGCGGCATCGTGGACCTTGCGCTCGCCAAGACGGCGGTGCCAGGCGGCGACGGGATCGCGCGCGAGCGTGTGACTGCGGACTCGCCCGGCGCCAAGCGGGCCCGGACCGCCTATGCCGTCCTCGCCGAGGCGCGCCGCGTTTCCTGGCTTTCCCTGGTGCCGGAGACCGGCAGGACCCATCAGATCCGCGTACACTGCCAGGCGATCGGCAGGCCGATCCTGGGGGACAGGAAATACGGCGCCGGCGCGGACAAGATCGACGGCCCGCCGCCCGTGAAACGCCTGATGCTGCACGCCCGCGGGCTTGTGCTGCCGCGGCCGGGGGGCGCATCCGTAACGGTGACGGCGCCGCTCGACGCCGAAATGCGGGCGCAATGGTCGTTCTGGGGATTCGACGAGATGGACCGGGGGGCGTATCGATCGTGAACGTTGACAACGGCGCTCCCCTGGCCGCGTTCGATCTCGACGGGACTTTGCTGGATAGCGCCGGTTCCATCGTCGAGCGCGTGATCGCGTGCTGGGAGGCCTGCGGGTTCCCGCCGCCGGATCCCGTTCTCGCCCGGCGCATCATCGGGCTGCCGTGGAAGGAAAGCGTGCTCGCCCTGCTGCCGGACGCGGGGCCGGAGGAGTTCACGAAGATCCGGGCCTTCTACGACGATGTCCGGGAAGGCCGGCGGACGGCGCCGCCGCTCTCGGAAACGTTGTTCGACGGCGCCCGCGGGACGCTCGAATATCTGCGCGGGCAAGGGTTCACGCTCGCTATCGTGACCAGCCGGAACAGCGACAGGCTGGCGGAGCTTCTGCGGGACCATGGGATCGAAGAGTTCTTCTTTGCCTGCAAGACCGCCGATCTGGGTCCCGCCAAGCCCGACCCCTTTCTGCTCAGGGCCGCGATGGCGGAGACCGGGGCAGCCGCCGAGACCACCGTGATGATCGGCGACACGACTTTCGACATCGAGATGGCGGTGAACGCCGGCACGGGGGCGGTCGGGGTGAGTTGGGGCGTGCACGAGGTCGGGGAGTTGCGGACCGCCGGGGCGCACCGGATCGTCCAAAGCTTCGGCGAGATCCGCAAGGCGGCGGTCGCGATGACGGTAGAGAAACCCGTTCGACGCGCTCCCTGATCGCGCTGGACGCGATAGCCGCCGGGAGTAGTATCGAGCGTGAACCCAATACCTCGATTCCCGGTCGGGGCCGGTAAGCCGATGTCGCTGCTCGATTGGAATCCCGAAGACTTCAGCGAAATCCCCTACGCCTTCTACTCCGACGAGGAAATCTATCGTCGTGAGTTGAAGCGGGTCTTTCTGGGTGAGACCTGGAATTTCCTGGCGCTCGAATGCGAAATTCCCAACCCCGGGGATTACAAGACCGCGACGGTCGGGGAAGTCCCGGTCATCGTGGTGCGCGATGAGACGGGTGCGGTCAATGCGATGGTCAATCGCTGCGCCCACCGGGGCAATCTGGTCTGCATCGACGAGGCAGGCAACGCCGAGCGGCTGACTTGCGTGTACCACAACTGGACCTACGACCTCCGCGGCAATCTGGCGAGCATCGCCTTCGAACGCGGCATCCGCGGCAAGGGCGGGATGGCGGCGGATTTCGACCGGTCGCGGCACGGGTTGCAGCGGTTGCGCGTCAAGACCTGCCGCGGGCTGGTATTCGGCACCTTTTCCGCCGATGCACCGCCGCTGGCGGACTATCTGGGTCCGGAGATGCGCGCCAATATCGACCGGGTCCTCGGCCGCGAGATGGAGATTCTCGGGAAGTTCCAGCACGGGCTCGACGGCAACTGGAAGCTCTACATCGAGAACGTGCGCGACACCTATCACGCGACCCTTCTCCATTCCTTTTTCCCGACCTTCGGACTCAATCGCCTGTCGATGAAGGGCGGGATCGAGCTGAGCGAAGGCGGGCTGCACCACCTCACCTATTCGATCGGCGCGACCGACCGGCCGGAGTCGCAGTACAACGCCCGCGATCTGCGCGCCGTGAAGGACGGCTATGCCCTCAACGCGCCGGAACTTCTCGAAACCTGGCCGGAATACGAGTGCGGAACCACGCTCGCCATCCAGAGCATTTTCCCGAACTTCTCGGTTCAGCAGGTTTCCAACGTCGTCACCGTGCGGCTGCTCCTGCCGAAGGGTCCGGACAAGAGCGTGCTCATCTGGTGGATCCTGGGCGCGGTCGAGGACACGTCCGAACAGCGCGCCATGCGGTTGCGCCAGTCGAACCTGATCGGGCCCGGCGGGTACATCGCGATGGAAGACGGCGCGGTGGTGGGTTGGGTACGCCGCGGCATCGCCGGCGCGGAGGATGAGAGTTCCGTGCTGGCGATGGGCGGACGCGGTGTCGAGCGGGATTCCGACAGCCGCTGCAACGAACTCTCCGTGCGCGGCTTTTGGCAGGGTTGGCACGGGCTGATGCAGGGTCGCGCCGAGTGACCGGAGTCTCGGCGCTGTCCGTTCGGATCGACGCGCTAAACCGACTCTACGGCCACGCGATCGACGACGGCAATTTTGAGCGCTGGCCCGGGTTCTTCGTCGAGAACGCGGTCTACAAGATCACGACGCGCTGGAATCACGACCGTGCCATGCCGGCCGGGCTGATGCTGTGCCAGGGCCGCGCGATGATGGAAGATCGCGTGTCCGCGCTTCGCACCGCGAATATCTACGAGCCGCACCATTACCGGCACTTGATCGACCCGCCCGTACTCACCGACGGGTCGGGCCGAACGATTTCGGCGTCGGCGGGTTTTGCGGTCTACCGCACCATGCAGTCCGGCGCGCCCGAAGTCTTTTGTACCGGCAAATATGTCGACAAGATCGTCGAGGCCGAGGGCGGCCTGAAATTCAGCGAGCGGATCGTCGTCTGCGACGGCGAGCGCATCGATACGATGATCGTCATCCCGCTATAGCGTTCACTCGGCGTCGGGCAGGTTCACCGGCCAGTAGGGCGCAACCTCGACCCACTCGTCATCCGACCTGGCAGTCCATGGCGGCATCGTGACCCCGAATACGGAGAGCGGCGCTTGCCCGGTCGCGCGAAACTGAAAGGACGTGCCGACCGGGATCGTGATGCAGAGATCGGGTTCCAGCGCAACGACCTCTTCCTCCTCGCCGTCACCGCGCCACATCTCGCCTCGCCCCGACAAGACATACCAGATCTCTTCCACCGTCCTGTGGCGACCCGCCCGCGAGACCGCGCCGGGAGCGAGCCGGAAATGCGCCGCGCTGCCGCTTTGGAGCGCCAGCAGAACCCGCACCTCCGATCCGTCAGGCGCGGTTGCGTCGGCCTCGGTTGGAAGGCGCCGGGCGGCAAATCGAGGCATCGGTTTCGCCGGCCGGTCAGCGCTTGCCGTACTGCGCGGCGCCGAACATGTTCGACCAGTTTTCCTCGTTCCATTCCCACTGGTCGGCGGTGTCGGTAAGCCGTTCCATGTCCGGGGCGACGGCGGGGCGCGCCGCGATCGTCTCGAACCAGCGGAGCACGTTGGGGTGGTCCTCCAGCCGCTGGCCCTGGCGCCCGTGCAGCCGGCACCACGGAAAGATCGCCATATCCGCGATGGAATAGTCACCCGCCACGTACGCCGCTTCGCCGAGCCGCCGGTCGAGCACTTGATAAAGCCGGCGCGCCTCGTTGGTGTAGCGATCGTAGGCGTAGTCGATCTTCTCCGGCGCGTAGGCGCGGAAGTGGTGCGCCTGACCCAGCATCGGGCCGAAACTCGCCATCTGCCACATCAGCCACTGCATCACTTCGAGCCGGGCGCGCGGCTCCTGCGGCATGAACTGTCCCGTCTTCTCGGCGAGATAGAGCAGGATCGCGCCCGATTCGAAGACCGCGACCGGCTCGCCGTCCGGCCCATCGTCGTCGGCCAAAGCGGGGATCTTGTTGTTCGGACTGCTCGCCAGGAATTTCGGGTCGAACTGCTCGCCCTTTTCAAGGTCAACCCAGTGCTCGTTATAGGCAAGCCCGGTCTCTTCCAGCATGATGTGGATCTTCTGGCCGTTGGGCGTTGCCGAGGTGTAAAGATCGATCACCGTTCGCTCCCGGCGGTTGTTCAGGGACGGCGCAGGAAACCACAGTTCGTCCGCGCCGGGAACAGGCTCGGGGAGCGCATGGCGGCTTGAGCGCTTGGATTTTCGGTTATGGCTCGCTGATATGGCGGCCCGATTTTGCTTACGTCGAACGAAGGACGGCCTGGATCGCCGAATGGTCTAGGCGGTTCTGGCAGGGCTCCACCGATCACAGGGGCGTGCCCGGCGATCCCGGGCGGGTGGTCACGCTGGTACGCGAAGACGAGGCCCGCTGCTGGGGCACGGCCTACCGAATCGAGCCCGAGAACGGCGACGAAATCTTCGACCGGCTCGCCTATCGGGAGAAGGGCGGGTACGACCGAATTTCCCTCGACATTCACTTCGCCGTGCCCGGAGATGCGCCGGTAACCGGCTTCGTCTATTTCGCCAACCCGGACAACCCCAACTGGCTCGGTCCCGCGCCGCTGGCCGACATCGCCCGCCAAATCCGTCGCAGCCACGGGCCGAGCGGCGCCAATACGGAATATGTGCTGCAACTCGCCGCCGCGCTGCGCGGGATGGGGGTGGAGGACGAGCACGTATTCGCGCTCGCCGACCTCGTCAAAAGCGACTGCGCACCCTAAATTAGTTCGGAAACGGAGACGGGGGGTCCGCGATGGCGAAAGCGACATTCGGTGCCGGCTGCTTCTGGGGTGTCGAGGAAGCCTATCGGCAGATCGACGGCGTCACCGCCACCGCGGTCGGCTATGCGGGCGGTGCCGTCGACAATCCGACCTACGAAATGGTGTGCTCGGGCCGGACCGGGCATGCCGAGGTGGTCCAGGTCGAGTACGACCCGGCCAAGGTGAGCTACGAAGCGCTACTCAAGCTGTTCTGGCAGGTGCACGATCCGACCCAGGTCAACCGCCAGGGCCCCGACATCGGCACCCAGTACCGGACCGTCATCTTCGCCCATGACGAGGATCAGGCCGAGGCCGCGAGACGATCGCTGGACGACGAGCAGGCGGGCGGTCGCCACCGCCGCGATATCGCGACGCAAATCGAGTCCGCCCCCAACTTCTGGATCGCCGAGGACTATCACCAGCAATATTTCGCCAAGCGCGGCCACCGCCGGTTCGGACTGTTCTAGGCGAGCGTCGCCGGGACGACTTGAAGGGTCCTCTCCGTTAATATCCCCCGGAAGTCGGGGGAATGCGTGCATGGCCACAATGGCGAAGGAAGTCGATACCGGCGCGGTGCTGATCGAGCGTGCGCAAGGATTGGTCCCGACCCTCGCGGCGAGGGCGGAAGAGACCGCCGCGCTCAGGCGCATGCCCGACGAGACTTTCCACGAGCTGCGCGATCTCGATCTCTTGAAGGCGGCGCGCGCCGAACGATTCGGCGGCTATGCGCTCGGCCTCGACGAAGTGCTCGAAATCGTTGTCCGTCTCGGCCGGGGCTGCGGGTCGTCCGCCTGGGTCTACGGCATCTACTGCGATCATGCGATTACCGTCGGTATGTTCGAGCCCGAGGCCCAGGACGAGGTCTGGGGCGCGAACCCGGAGGCGGTGATCTCTTCGGGTCTGGCGCCTTCCGGAAGGGTCGAACGGTTCTCGGACGGCTATCGCCTCAACGGGCGCTGGCAGTTCTCCAGCGGCTGCGACCACGCGGACTGGATTTTCGTACAGAGCATCGTCCCGCCCGCAACGGACGGCGCCGGGCCGATCCCCGCTTATTTCCTGCTGCCCCGAAGCGATTGGCGGATCGACGACACCTGGTTCGTGACAGGCCTCGCCGGCACGGGCAGCAAGGATATCGTGATCGAGGATGCATTTGTCCCGGTGCACCGGATGCAGCCGATCGCGCCGTTGAATTCCGGTGAAGGTCCGGGGGCGCGCGTGAACCCGGCCCCCGTCTACCGCCTGCCCCGTATCGCCACGGTGCCATTCTCGCTCGTCGCGCCGGCGCTGGGTGTGCTCGATGCGATGATCGACGCGTTCGTCGAGCGAACCAGCGCGCGGGCGACGCGAGGAGTGCGACACGCGGAACTGACCACGGTACAGCTCCGGATTGCCGAAGCGGCCGCCGAGCGCGACTGCGCGAGGCTCCTGCTCGCCCGCGCGACGGGGGAGACGATGGCGGCGATGCGGAGCACCGGCAAACTCTCGCTCCATCAGCGCGCCCGCAACCGACGGGACATGGCCTATATCGCGACGCTGCTCACCCGCGCCTCCGACCGGATTTACACCGTAACCGGCGCGAGCGGATTGTTCGACGGAAACGCCATGAAGAGGATGTTCCACGACATCCGCGCGGTCGCCGCGCACCACATCACGGCCTGGGACATCGCCGGCCCGACCTACGGCCAGGTCGCGCTTGGGGTGGAGCCGACCAACCCGCTTGTCTAGGGGAACTACCCGTCGTCCAGCAGCGCGGCCTCGATCGGCACGCCGAGACTTTCGTGGATGCCGTTGTACATCTTCCAGAAGCCGACGAGAGCGGCGAGTTCGACCACCTGCGGCGGGGTCAGGGTGCCAGCGAGGCGGTCCAGAATTTCCTGCGGCACGGCGGCCGGATCGAGCGTCGCCGCACGGGCATAGGCCAGGCAAGCGCCTTCCACCGGGTCTTCCGGTTCGTGACCCGGGTCGAGCAGGGCGTCGATGTCGGCGGTGCTGTAGCCCCAGCCCTCGCTATCCCCGCCGCTCGCGGACGAGAGCGTGTTCGTGTTGTGCGCGACGCAATAGGCGGACCGGTTGAGCGCGCTGCAAATGGCCGCGATGCGCCGCTTGAGTTCGCGGTCCAGGTGGCTTGAGGGATCCCGCATGACGGTGTTGTTGAGCCGGATCAGGCATTCCAGCAGCTCCGGGCGGTGCATGTAGAGCCGGAGCGCGTTGGGCAGGAACCCCATGCGCCTTTCGTAGGCATCGATGGCGGCCGCGAGCTCGCCGGTAAGGTTGTCGCGGTCGGCGTAGGGGATGAAGGGTTCTTCTTCGACCGTCATGCCTCGACTCAGCCCAGATAGTCTTCCAGCTTCGCCTTGCCCCAGTTGAGAGGAAAGGCTTCGCGGTAATCGTCGTCTCCGCGATGCGGCTTCGCCGTCGCATCGATGCCGATCTTGCCGACAAGGCGGAAGGGTTCCTGGCCCTGGATCGGCGAGGCCGAGGGATCGTAGGGCGAGCCCCGGGTTCCAGGCACGATGACGATGTCTTTCGCGGGGTCCACCCGGGTCGCCATCGCACGGTAGACCGCGCCCGGGTTGTCGATATCCGTATCCGGGCCGATCGCGACCACCATCTTGGTGTTGAGCCAGGGCGCCCCCATGGCCTGCATCAGCGCGTCGTTGACGAAGCCTTCGCGCGGGTAGCTCACCTGGAGGATGCAGGAGACCGCCGCGCCCCAGGTCGGGAAGCGGACGTCGTGCACGGTGAGCCCGATTTCCGCGATCCGGTTGTAGAGCACCGCCTCGTGGCAGAGCCTCGGCAGCGGCTGGTGATCGGTTTCCGGGACGGTCTGGTGGTTGCGATAGATCGGCCTGCCGCCCCGCATGGTAATCGCGGTCAGGTCGATGCGCGGGATCTTCTGCTCCCTGGGCAGGAAGTACATCGTGGGCGCATTCACCCCGCCGACCTCGTGCGACCCGGAGAGATCGACCGTCCCCTCGATGACGATCTCCGCATGGGCCGGTACGCGAAGGTCGATGGTCTCGCAAGGCACCATCTCGACGTCCCGGTCCATGATCGTGCCGACCATCTCGAGTTCGCCCCACAGATCCATGTGCATGCCGGAAAAGTTGGCCATGATTTCGTATGCCGGATGGACCCCGAAGACGAGCGCGATCGGCATCTCCGAGAGCCCCATCGCGCGGTACTTGTCCATGACGATGTGCGTGTGGGGCGTCGCGAAGCTGATAAAGCCGTGGCGCGGGCCGACCGGCGTGGTGCCCGCGTGGGACGAGTTGTAGAAGCCGGTCTCGGGGTCGCGGACGATATTCATCGCCGAAATATAGCGTTGGCCTTCCTCCGCCGAATGGACCGGGACGGGGAGTTTGAGCCAGTCGACCTCCTCGCCGGTCCGCACCACCTCCTTGACCGGGCCCGTCGGCACGTCGACGAAGCCGCGCGGGGGCTCGCGCAGGCGCCGCGCCAGCGTCGGCAGATAGTCTTCTCGCGGCACGCCAAGCGCGCGGCACTGCGACCAGCGGTGCTTGACCAGGATGTCGCAGAGCCGGAAATCCGGATATTCGCTTATATTCTCGAACAGGATCGGCCCCTCGGACTGCGCCGACAGCGCGCCGATGTCGTCGATCGAGACCGGCTTCTGGATCACCGTCAGGATATCGGCGTTGGTTTCGAGGTAGCCGCGCAGGTCCCGATCCAGCGTCCGGTTGGTGAGCGCGCGCGGCTTCGCGGATGCGATGCCCGTCATGGTCGCCTCCTGCAGATGGATGCCGTAGTCTCAGGATATTCCTTGCCGGCCGGTCGACCAACCGTGCGGGGATGGCGTGGGCGGATAGCCTGGAGACGTTTCGCGCATGAATCTCGGGATGTTCTATTGGCCCTGCGGGCATCACATGGCGGCGTGGCGGCATCCCGACGGCGTCGCCGATTCGGGCGCCAATATCGCGCACATCATAGAACTCGCGAAGCTCGCCGAGCGCGGCCTGTTCGACCTGTTCTTCATGGCCGATTCGGTCTCGTTCTGGCGCGGCGACCTCAAGTCCATGACCCGCGATTCCTACGGGACCTGGATCGAGCCCTTCACCGTGATGTGCTCAATCGCCCAGCACACGCGTCACGTCGGCCTGGTCTGCACGTCCACAACCACCTACGACCAGCCCTATCTGCTCGCCCGCCGGTTCGCCTCGCTCGACGTCACCAGCGGCGGCCGGGCCGGGTGGAACCTGATCACCTCGGCGAACAAGCTGGAGGCCGCCAGCTTCGGGCTCGACGATCACATGGAGAAGTCCGATCGTTACCGCCGCGCCCAGGAGTTCGCCCATGTTGTGCGGGGGCTTTGGAATTCATGGGGCGAGGACGTGTTCGTCCGCGACAAGGAAAGCGGCCTCTATTTCGACGAGGGCAAGCTCAACGTGATGGAGCACCGGGGCGAGCATTTCCGGGTGCGCGGGCCGATCAACGTGCCGCCGTCGCCCCAAGGCGAGCCGGTGATGGTTCAGGCGGGCGCGTCGGACGACGGACGCCAGCTCGCGGCCGAAACCGCCGAGGTGATCTTCGGCGCGCAGCAGACACTGGAGGGGGCGCAGGAGTTCTACGCCGACGTGAAGGGCCGGATGGAGGCGATCGGACGCGATCCCGATTCGCTCAAGGTCATGCCCGGGCTCGCCGTCTGCGTCGGCCGCACCCGGGCCGAGGCCGAAGACAAGTACGAAGTCCTGCAAGACCTCATCGACCCCCTTGCCGGGATGCAGCTTCTTTCCCGGCGGGTCGATTTCGACCTGACCGGCCATGACGTGGATGGTCCGCTGCCGGAGCTGCCGCCCAACAAGATCGTGTCCACGCGGGCGCAACTCTTCGCCGAGATCGGGCGTCGGGAGAACCTTACCATCCGCGACCTCTACCGCCGGATCGCCGGCGCGCGCGGACATTACGAGATCGTCGGCACGCCCGGGAGCGTCGCCGACATGATGGAGGAGTGGGTCCGCAAGCGCGGCTGCGACGGGTTCAACATCATGCCGCCCGTCTTCCCGTCGAGTCTGGTGGACTTCATAGAGCTGGTGATCCCGGAGCTCCAGCGGCGCGGCCTCTACCGCACCGAGTACGAAGGCACGACGCTCAGGGAAAACCTCGGGATCACCCGCCCGCCCTGGCCGTAGGGCACATCGACCTCCCCGCCCGTCATATCGACCGGAGCCGCGCGCAGCGCGGCGGAGCGGAGATATCTGTCACGCACGGAACCGCGACACGGGGCTGGAAGATTTCTCCGCTACGGTCGAAATGACGGAGGGTGTTCCGTCGGCCCACCGAAAGAACAACGGTTCAGGCCCCGTCGAGCTTGAGCAATTCGCGGGCGTTCTTCTCGTAAATTCGTTCGCGAGCCGCGGGGTCGATGTCCAGCGCATCGACCGCGTCGATGGTGCCTCGGATGAACAACGCTCCGCCCTCCGGGTCGAAGGGCGCGTCGGTCGCGAACAGGCTTTGCCCGGCTCCGAAGAACTCGTAGCCGCAGACCGTCGCGGGTCTGGAGCCGTTCAACGCGGTGTCGCCGTAAAGCATGCGGTAGTAGTCGATCGGCTGCTTTTCGAGCCCCGCGCGTGCGGCCAGGGGATTGTTGCCCACCCCGCCCTCGAAGAGCTGCTCGAAGCCGATGGCGATCTTCTCCGCGAAGAAGGGGATCATCCCGCCCATGTGATGGGTGATGATCTTGAGGTCGGGCAGCGCGTCGAAAACCCCGGAGAAGATCAGCCGCGCCATGCAGGCGCTGGTCTCGTAGGGCCAGCCGAATGTGAACCAGATCTCGTGCTCGGACAGTTCCTCGCTCGTATAGTCGGGGTGGTTCGGACCCCGGATCGGATGCACCCAGACCGGCAGGTCGTAGCCGGCGAGGCATTCGAAAAGGGGCCTGAACGGGGCCGCGCCGATCGGTCTTCCCAGCACGTTGGTGAATACCTGAACGCCGCGCGCGCCGAGGTTGTCGATGGCGCGCCGCGCCTCTTCCACCGCACCGTCGGGGTCGTTCAGCGCGACCGAGGCGGTGAAGGCGGGGAAGCGGTCGGGGTAGCGGGTACAGAGCTCGGCCATCCCGTCATTGGCGATCCGCGCAAGCTCCGCGCTCTCGGCCGGCACGCCGAGGGCTTCGAGCGGCGGGTTGGCGAGCGACAGCACCTGACTGTAGCCCTCGAACCCGTCCATCATGCGGAACCGAGCCTCGACATCCGTCAGGGTCGGGAGCAGCGGATAGCGTCCGAGCATCCGCTTGTCGGGGATGACCTCCTTCAGCCTTTCGAAATAGGTGGGAGGCAGGATGTGGTTGAAGATGTCGAGTTTCATCTCGTGGCCCGGCCGGTCGATGCTTTTCCGTTCCGCCCCGGCATTGTAGCGTTGCGCCGGCTCCGACGCTGCCTGAAGAACCGGGAGGCAACCAAATGCCTGACTATTCGGTGCCCGCATTCGCGCGGTTCGTGGACGACCTTCGCACCCATTTCGGGAAGGGCCTGCCGGAAGAGGAGCACTGGCGGGGCGTGAAGGACCTGCTCGGCGTTCTGGTCGCCGACGAGGAGATGCGCGAGACCTCGCGCGGCTGGACCGCGAAGAAGGGGCGCGAATACGTCCTGCATCACGACGCCGATCGCGGATTCTTCGTCGGCGCGCTGGTGCGCGAGCCCGACCATCGCGCCTTCATCCACGATCACGCCCATACCTGGACCGTCTATGGCGTGCTTGACGGGGCCGAGGTCACCCATGTCTACGAGCGAACCGACGACGGCAAGACGTCCGGCAAGGCGACGCTGGAGCTGATCGATAGGCACGACGCGCCGACCGGGCATGTCGATATCGTGGGACCCTGGGTTCCCCATTCCGAATGGGGCGCGTCCGAACGCTCGGTCGCGATCACGGTGCGGAGCGACCGGCCCGGCGGTTACGACCAGAACCGATTCTTTCCCGAGACCGGCACCACCGACAACACCCACCGCGGGCTGACTTTGGTGCCGCTCGCGGTCTGACGGACGCCCTTCGACAGGGGCTTATCCGGATACCTGACGGCGATCGGTTCGCGTGGCGCAGATCGGCGGGCGCACATCCGTCCCAGCCTTCGTCGTCATGCCCGGACGTGTTCCGGGCATCCACGTCGCTCCGCCACGAGACGTCTACCCTCCCCCGGCCCCTCCCGCAAGCGGGAGGGGGGAGGGTGAACGGGGGCCGCCAGTCTCCCTCTCCCCCGCGGGGAGAGGGTCGGGGTGAGGGGCTGAAACCGTCCCGTGCGAACCGGGCGCCTGTCCACACCCCTGTCAAGCTATCTACATAAGCGCCGTATCGAGGGATGTATCGGGCGCTTATCCCGCGGCGCCGTTCCCCGCTTCCCCGATCGCCTTCAGCACCTTGGGCGGCGACATCGGCTGTTCGCGCAGCCGGATTCCGATGGCGTCGTGGATGGCGTTCGAGATCGCCGCGATCGGCGGGATGATCGGCACCTCGCCGATGCCGCGCACCCCGTAGGGGTGGTTGGGGTTGGGTACCTCGACGATCTCGGTACCGATGAACGGCACGTCGGAGGCCACCGGGACCCGGTAGTCGAGGAAGCCCGGGTTCTGGAGCGTTCCGTTCTCGTCGTAGATGTATTCCTCGTTGAGCGCCCAGCCGATCCCCTGCACGGCGCCGCCCTGGAACTGCCCCTCCACATAGGCCGGGTGGATTGCCTTGCCGGTGTCCTGGATCACGGTGTAGCGGAGGATCTTGACGAGGCCGGTCTTCCGGTCGACCTCGACGTCGACGACATGGGTGCCGAAGCCCGGCCCCGCGCCGTCGGCGGTGATTTCCGCATGGCCCGCGATCGGACCGCCGGTCATGCCCGAGCGCCGGGCGATGTCGGCGATGGAGAGCGGCTCGAACTCGCCCACGTTGGAGCTCGCCGGGCGCGCGTGGCCGTCTTCCCAGACCACCCCGTCGACCGGCACGTCCCAGGTCCGGGCGGCGCGTTCCCGCATCACGTCAATCGCCTTCCGCGCGGCGACCGTCACCGCCATGCCGCTCGCGAAGGTGCCGCGGCTGCCGGCGGTGACGAAGTTGAAGCCGAGCGCCTGGGTGTCGCCGATCTGCGGGCGCACCTTGTCGACATCGATGCCGAGCTCCTCCGCGACCATCATCGCCATCGCCGCGCGCGAACCTCCCGCGACGTCGATGGTGCCGAGGATCACCGTGATCGTGCCGTCCTCGTTGACGTTGAGCGTGCTCGTGGTCTCCTTGCCGATGTTGAACCAGAAGCCGGTCGCGATGCCGCGGCCCTGGTCGGGACCCAGCGGTTCCTTCAGATGCGGGTGCTCCACCGCTCGCTTCAGCGTGGCCTCGTAGCCGATCGGCCCGAATGTCGGCCCGTAATAGGTCTGGGTGCCTTCTTTCGCGGCGTTCCTGAGGCGAAGCTCGATCGGATCGATGCCAAGCTCGATCGACATTTCGTCCAGGATGCTCTCGACGCCGAAAATCGAGATCGGCGCGCCAGGCGCGCGGTATGCCGCGACCTTGGGCCGGTTCACGGTGATGTCGTTCCCGGTGACCTTGACGTTCTCGAGGTCGTATCGCGTGAAGGTGCACATCGAAGCCATCGGCACCGACGAACCCGCGAAGGCGCCGGCCTGGAAGTCGAGCTGCGCCTCGGCGGCGGTGATGCGGCCGTCCTTGCGGCAGCCGATCTTGATCCGGGTATGCGCGCCCGAGGTCGGACCGGTCGAGCGGAACACGTCCTCCCGGCTCATGGTCATCTTGACCGGGCGGTTGGACTTCTTCGACAGGACGATGGCGGGCGGTTCGAGATAGACATTGTTCTTGCCGCCGAACCCGCCGCCGAGCTCGGTCGGGATCACGCGGATCTTCGAAATGTCCATCTGGAGCAGCTTGGCGCATTGCGCGCGGATCACGAAATGACCCTGGGTCGCGGTGTAGACCTCGACCTGGCCGTCCTCGGTGTAGCTCGCTATCGAGGCCTGGGGTTCGATATAGCCCTGGTGCACGGGCTTGGTGTTGAACTCGCGCTCGATGACGAGGTCCGCTTCCGCGAAGCCCTTCTCCACGTCGCCCTTGGCGAAATTGAACACCTTGGCGAGGTTGGAGGGCTTCCCGGGCGCCGGGTCGAGGCCCTCGGTCATCTGTTCTTCATGCAGCAACGGCGCGTTCTCCGCCATCGCCTCGACGGGGTCGATCACGTGCGGCAGCACCTCGTAATCGACTTCGATCAGCTTGACCGCCCGCCGCGCGATCGCCTCGGAAGTCGCTGCGACGGCGGCAACCGGGTGGCCGTCATAGAGCACCTTCTCGCGCGCCATCATGTTGCGGGTGACATCGCGGAAATTGACGATCAGCTCGCCCGCGGCGGCAAACTCCACCGGCATATCCGGGAAGTCGTCGCGGGTAACCACGGCCTTTACGCCCTTCAGCGCTTCCGCCTTCTCGGTGCGGATGGCCAGCACCCTTGCATGGGCGTGGGGGCTGCGCAGCACGCGCCCGTAGAGCTGGCCCGGCAGGTTGATGTCGGCGCCATAGCGCGCCCGGCCGGTGACCTTGTCGACCCCGTCCGGGCGGATCGGCCGCGTGCCGACGACCTTGAAATCCTTGTCCTCGTATTTGAGCATCGTCGACATGGTCAGATCTCCCTCATCTCTCGGGCCGCGTCGTCCACCGCCTCGACGATCTTGTGATAGCCGGTGCAGCGGCAGAGATTGCCGGCGAGCCAGTAACGGATTTCGGTCTCGGTCGGGTCGGGGTTGCGCTCCAGAAGCGCGCGCGAGGCGACCAGCAGCCCCGGCGTGCAGATTCCGCATTGCAGGGCGGCGTGCTCGAGGAACTTGCGCTGCAGCGGGTGAAGCTCTTCCCCTTCCGCCATCCCCTCGATGGTCTCGACCTTCTTGCCTTCGACTTCGACGCCGAGCACGAGGCAGGAGCACATCAGCCGGTCGTCCACCGTGACCGAGCAGGCGCCGCAATCGCCGGTGCCGCAGCCTTCCTTGGTCCCGGTCAAGACCAACTCGTCGCGCAGCACGGAAAGCAGCGTCTGATCGCTTTCGCAGAGGAAATCGACCTCGTCGCCGTTGATCGTCGTCGTCACGTGGTAGCGTGCCATCACCTGTTCCCCGCCCGTTCGAGGGCGATTCGGGCCGCCCGTTCGGCGAGAACGCCCGCGACCTCGATCCTGAATTCCCTGGTGCCCCGCTTGTCGTCGATCGGCCGGCAGGCCGCGGAAGCGGCGCTCGACAACTCCGCCAGCGCGGCATCGTCGATACGGCGGCCGACCAGCGTCGCAGCGGCCTCGTCAACCAACAGAGGCCGTTCCGCGACCGCCCCGAGAGAGACCCTGGCCGCGGAGCACACCCCCGCTTCGTCGAGGGTGAGGTTCACGCCCACTCCCACCACCGCGATGTCCATCTCGGTCCGCGGAGTGAAACGCAGATAGGCGTCGCCCGAACGCGGCGGACGCTCCGGCAGATCGAAGGAAATCACGATCTCGCCGTCGGAAAGAGAGGTCTGGCCGGGGCCGACAGCGATGTCTTCCACCGGGACCGAGCGCCGTCCGTCGGGGCCGGTCGTCGAGGCGACCGCACCGGCGGCAATCAGCGCGGGCACGCTGTCGGCGGCCGGCGAGGCGTTGCACAGATTGCCGCCCAGCGTCGCCCGGCCGCGTATCTGGATCGAGCCGATCAGCTTGGCGCCGTCGACGATACCCGGCCACGCGGCGTTGAACGCCTCGTGCTCCATGATCTCCATCCCGGTGACCGCGGCACCGACACGGAAACGGCCTTCCTCCTCCGCGATTTCCCGCATTTCGGCGATGTTCTTGATGTCGACGAGAACCGTGGGCTCGACAATGTCGGCGCGCATCTGGATCAGCAGATCCGTCCCGCCGGCCAGCACTTTCGCCACGCCTCCCGCATCCGCGAGCAACCTCGTCGCCGCGTCCAGTGACTCCGGCGCTTCGTAACGCATCCGGTCTTGCCCCTTTTTCCCGATGACGCCGCCTGCCGAACGCCGACGACCGTTTCCGACCAGTCATATACCGGCCCGCGGAAGGCAAGGGAAGTGCCGTTGCCGTGACGGCGCCGGACACGCGACCTGCAAATTTGATATACCATCCATGGTTGAAATACATTAGAACAAGGCATATCGAAGGGTATTGGAACCTGGGAGGGGTAGCAGGGATGGAAGCGGGCTGGGCGTTGATCTTCGGTGGGCTGATCGCCCTTGTCGTCGTAGTGATCGTGGTGCCGATAGTCGCCATATACCGCGAGAACGGCAATCTTACGATTCGCAGGGGACGATTCGCGCTCTGGATCCTGCTGTATCTGATCGTCGCGCCGACGGTGGTGAACGTCGTGGCGGAAATCCTGCCCAATATCGCGGGTTACGCGATCGTCGCCATTATCGGGGCCGTCATCACCTATCTCTTCTACCAGCGCGTGGTCCGCCGCGCGCGCGATGCCGGCAAGGGGAAGCGCATCGCCTATGTCGGCGTCATCCCGGTCGCAAACCTGGTCGTCTTCGTCATTCTGATGATCGTGAGAAGCGCCTCTTCCGGCGAAGACGCGCGAACCGCCGACGCCTGACGGGCCCGTCGCGGAGGATCGGGAGCCCACCGGCAACGCGGCGGCGATGGAACCGCATTCCGACCTCGTCTACACAGCTGTCGGCGGGGCGATCAAGTGCCTGGTCATGATTCCCCCGGTCGCGATCTTCTTCGAAGACGATCGCTACAAAATGGGCAGAAGGGAGTTCGCCTTCTGGCTGGCAGGGTATCTGTTCTCCTGGTTAGTCCTGGTGGCGGTCACGCTGTTGTTGTTGTCGACGGGTTCCTTCTTCTTCTTCGTGATGGTCTTGCCGTGGTTGATCGTGGCCGGCATCTGCGTCTACAGCATGTATTACTTCTTCGAAGCCGTGGTCCAACGGGCGCGGGATGTCGGGCTGGGCAAGGGAATTGCCTATGTCGCGGCCGTTCCCCCGCTCAACCTGGCCCTCTACGCCCTTCTCCTGCTCATGCCCGGCAATCTCCGGAAGCCTACCCGCCGCAGGCGCAGGCGCAGGCGCAGGCGCGGGCCGGGCTGGCCGTCCCGCGTCTCCGCCCGGCTGCTGCGCCCGGCCCGAAATGCACTGGCCGGACCGTTCCGCCTTGACGACGGGGCACCGGTTCCGTCGAAACCGGAATTGCTCTACGGTCCGCCGCCGGAGGGACGATGGATTTCGAGCTTTCCGAGGAACAGGAGCAGTTCCGCGAGGCTGCCCGGGCGTTCGCCGGGGGCGAGCTTGCGCCGCGGGCGGCGGCGTGGGACGAGGATTCGGTCTTTCCGACGGAGGCGCTTCGCGCGGCGGCGGCGCTAGGCTTCGCCGGGCTATACGTGCGGGAGGATGTCGGCGGCACGGCGTGCCACCGGCTCGACGCGGCGATCGTTCTCGAGGAGCTGGCCGCCGGCTGCACTTCGACGGCGGCTTATATCTCCATCCACAACATGGCGGCGTGGATGATCGACGCATTCGGGAGCGAGGACCGGCGGCGCGCCTGGCTGCCGAAGCTCAACACCATGGAATGGTTCGCGAGCTACTGCCTGACCGAGCCCGGCAGCGGCTCCGACGCGGCATCGCTCGCCACCCGGGCGGTCCGTGACGGCGACGAATACGTAGTCAATGGCGCGAAGGCGTTCATCTCGGGAGCCGGCAGCTCCGACCTCTACGTCACGATGGTGCGCACGGGCGGCGAGGGGCCGGACGGAATTTCCTGCATCGGCATCGAAGCCGGCACTCCTGGGCTCTCCTTCGGCGAGGAGGAGAAGAAGCTGGGTTGGCACTCCCAGCCCACCGCGATGGTCTATTTCGACGATTGCCGGGTGCCCGTCGCCAACCGCATCGGCGCGGAAGGCGAGGGGTTTCGAATCGCCATGCAAGGCCTCGACGGCGGCCGGATCAATATCGGCGCCTGCTCGATCGGCGGAGCCCGGGCCTGTTACGAGGCGGCGCGGAGCTATGTCCGGGAACGCCGCCAGTTCGGCCGCGCCATCGCGGATTTTCAGGTGACCCAGTTCAAGCTTGCCGACATGGCGACCGCTCTGGAATCCGCGCGCCTGATGGTCTGGCGCGCCGCCGCGGCGCTCGATACCGGAGAGGCGGAAGCGACGCTCCGGTGCGCGATGGCCAAGCGGGTCGCGACCGACACGGGGTTCGATGTCTGCAACGAGGCCCTGCAACTGCACGGCGGTTACGGCTATCTTCGCGACCACGCGATCGAGCGCTATCTGCGCGACCTCCGCGTGCACCAGATCCTGGAAGGGACCAACGAAATCATGCGGGTCGTCATCGCCCGTCGTCTCCTGACGCAGACCTGATGCCGGACCTCATCGAATTCAGCGTCCGGGGCGCCGTGGGCCGCGTAGAGCTCAACTCGCCATCCACCTTCAACGCGCTCACCCGGCAGATGTGCATCGCTTTCCGGGAAAAATTGCTGGAATGGGCGGACGACCCCGCGATCCGCGCGGTCGTGGTCTCCGGCGCCGGCGACCGCGCGTTCTGCGCCGGCGGCGATATCCGCGCGCTTTACGACTCCCATATGGCGGGCGACTCCACGACCAACATGTTCTTCTGGGACGAATACCGGCTGGATTATGCCGTCCACGAATTTCCCAAACCCTATGTCGCGCTGGTCGACGGGATCGTCATGGGCGGGGGAGTCGGCATATCGGTCCACGGCTCCCACCGGGTAATGACCGAGCGCACGCTGTTCGCAATGCCGGAATGCGGCATCGGGCTGTTTCCCGATGTCGGGGCGACCGAATTTCTGCCGCGCGCGCCGGGCGAGCTCGGCATGTATCTCGCCTTGACCGGCGCCCGGATGAAGGCGGCGGACGCGATCCATGCCGGAATCGGCACGCATTATATGCCGGGCGCAAAGCTGGACGCTTTGCTGGAATGTCTATCGAATGCCGACCTGACCGAGGGAGTCGAGTCGGTCGATGCCGTTGTCGAGGCATTTGCCGAGGATCCGGGGCCGGTCCAGATACGCGAGCACGCGCGCGTCATCGACCGCTGTTTTTCCGCGCCGACCGCTCCCGGCATCATCGATGCTCTGGAGGCCGAGGACGGGTATTTCGCCATCGAGACCGCGGATACGCTCCGCACCAAGTCGCCGACCAGCATGCTGGTGACCCACCGCCAGCTGCGCGACGGGGCCGGGCTCGACTTCGAATCGATCATGCGCCGCGAATACCGCATGGCCCGCGCCATCCTTGCCGGGCACGACTTTTTCGAGGGGATCAGGGCGGCGGTGATCGACAAGGACCGGAAGCCGCGCTGGAACCCGGCACGGCTGGGAGACGTCGGCGAGGCGGATGTCGCGCGCTATTTCGCGCCGGTCGAGCGAGAGCTTTCCTTCGATTGACGTTTCGGAGAGGCACCATGGCAGAGATCGGTTTCGTCGGGCTCGGCAATATGGGCCGGCCCATGGCCCTTCGGCTGATCGCGGCCGGCCACACGGTACGCGGTTACGATGTGGCGGCCCCCGCTCGCGAAGCCGCCCAGGCGGCGGGAATCCCATTGGTCGCGGATTTGGAGGCGGCGGTCGGCGGCGCGGAGGCGGTGTTCACCATGCTGCCCGCGGGCGACCATGTGCGCTCGGTCTATTGCGACGACGGCGGGCTGCTCGCGGTGTCGGTCCCGGATACGCTGCTGGTCGACTGCTCGACCATCGATCTGGAGACGGCCCGCGCCGTGCACGCCGAGGCGTCGGCCAATGGTTTCGCGATGCTGGACGCACCGGTCTCAGGCGGGGTGGGCGGGGCCGAAGCCGGCACGCTCACCTTCATGGTCGGCGGGGAAGCCGATGCCGCCGCGCGAGGCGAGCCCCTGATGTCGGCGATGGGTCGTAACATCGTCCACGCCGGCGGGCCCGGCAACGGCCAGGCCGCCAAGATGTGCAACAACATGATCCTCGGCGTTTCGATGATCGCGGTGTCGGAAGCCTTCACCCTCGCCGAGCGGGTCGGGCTCGACGCCCAGACCCTGTTCGACATCGTTTCCACCGCATCCGGGCAGTGCTGGTCGCTCTCCAATTATTGCCCGGTGCCGGGCCCGGTGCCGTCGTCGCCCGCGAACCGCGACTACCGGGCCGGATTCACCGCGGCGATGATGCTCAAGGACCTCCGGCTCGCGCGCGGCGCCGCCCAGGCGAACGGCGCTAACACGCCCCTCGGCAGCCACGCCGCCGCCCTTTACGAGCAGTACTGCGCGGACGGAGAGGAGGGCTCGGATTTCTCCGGCATCGTCCGGATGCTGCGGGGCGACGGCTAGGGCCCCGGTCTCACCCTGGAAATTCCAGATCCAGGTCCGCGACGTAGCCGTCAAGCCTCTTGCGGAATCCTTGCCGGATCAGGCCACGCAGCTTCTCGCCCAGCGTCTTGGCGGCAGCGATGAAACCCTCGCGCCGGGGATCGGACTTGATCGCGTAGCGGTGCCAAGCACTGTCAGTCCACCTGGTTTCCTGAAGCGGGGGGAATCCGTATTGTGTCGGATCAAACAAATAGGTAATCCATACATAGTCGTATGCGTCATTGTACCAATATTGAAGCATGACGAGGGATGTGGTGGAAAGGTTGTCGCGCAACCACTGCTTTCCACGTTGATGATATTCGCTCCCTTTCGTGTGCGCCGTGCAAAGGCGCCATTCCCTAGCGGGTGCAAACCCCGCCCGGCAACTGTCGCTCCAGCCGGTAGCAATCGGAGCGGGTCACGGAGGCAACGACATGGCCTGAAGCACTTCGATGTAGTGGGCCGCCTTGGGCGGCTTAGCGACCATGCGGGCCGCAACGCGAGTGAACGCTGAGCAGGCCTCGAAATTGGTGATGCGGAAGCCGACCCGCCATGAATACGGGGAAGGCTGCCATCGGCCGGGAAGCGAGCGACAAACGCACCGGCCGGCTCCGCCGGGGTATTGGCGGCGGCACGCATGGAAGATGGGAATGGACGCAACACGGGAAGCCCCGGCGGTGGCGTGGCACGCGCCAACCGACAACCCGCGAGGGATGGGTCGGGTCGTTCGGGGTGGCGGAGAGGCCCGTACTACCGCTGAAGCCGGGTAATGCCGGTGGAGGGAAGGGGCCTTGGTTCGAGAGCAGCGTGTGGAAGGAGAAAGGGACATGGGGACTGGCGAGAGCCTATCCGACCCTGAAAAGGTCCGGAGACTCCAGACGGCGCTACATGCGAAAGCGAAGGAAGCTCCGGGCTTCCGGTTCTACTCGCTCAGCGACAAGGTGTGGCGCGCCGATGTAATGGCCGTCGCCTGGCAGGACGTCCGCCGCAATGGCGGCGCTGCCGGGGCGGACGGTCAGACGGTAGCGGACATCGAAGCGTATGGCGTGGACCGGTGGCTTGGGGAACTGGCGCGGGACCTGAAAGCGGGAACCTACCGGCCTGACGCGGTTCGGCAGGTGCTCATTCCAAAGAAGCAGCGTGGGAAGTTCCGGCCCTTGGGCATCCCTTGTGTACGGGACCGGGTGGCGCAGACGGCGGCGATGCTTGTGTTATCGCCGATCTTCGAGGCCGACCTGCAACCGGAGCAATACGCCTACAGGCCGGGCCGGAGCGCGAACGACGCCGTCAGGCGTGCGCATCGGCTGCTGACCACGGGTCACCGCGAGGTGGTTGACGCAGATCTGGCCGACTACTACGGCCAGATCCCCCACGCCGAACTGCTCAAGTCCGTCGCCCGCCGCGTGAGCGACGGGCGGATGCTGGGGTGGATCAAGGCGTGGCTGGAAATGGCGGTGGAAGAGGACGACGGCAAGGGCGGCAAACGCCGCACGAACCGGGCGCGGAAAGAGCGCAAGGGAACCCCTCAAGGGTCTCCGATCTCCCCGTTACTTTCCAATATCTACATGCGTCGCTTCATATTGGGCTGGAAGGTGCTGGGCTATGCCCGGCGCTTCGAAGCGGAAATCGTCAACTACGCCGACGACTTTGTGGTGCTCGGCAAAGCGCCGCCAGCCGACATGCTGGCGGCTGTCGAAAGCCTGATAAAACGGCTGAAACTGGCGGTCAATGCCGAGAAGACCCGATGCTGCCGGGTGCCGGAGGAGCCGTTCGACTTCCTCGGCTACCGAATAGGACGCAACTACCGCCCGGAAGGAAAGGGGAGCTACATCGGCACCCGGCCCAGCAAGGCGAGCGTCCGCAGCATCTGCCGCAAGATTAGCGCGCTGACGGAGCCCCGCTACGGGCTTCTGGAACAGGAGGTCGTGGTCAAACGGCTCAATCGACTGATGCTCGGGTGGTCGAACTACTTCACCCTGGGACAGGTCGGGCCGGCCTACGCCGCGGTCGACAGGCACGCACTCAAGCGGCTGCTTCAGTGGCGGCGTCGCAAGCACAAGGTGAGAGCCCGGAATCACGTGCACTACGGGTACGAGCGGCTATGGACAAAACATGGCCTTATCCGCCTTGGCGTGCGAACGACCCGCTTTCCGTGGGCGAAGGCATGATCTCGTCCGAAAGCCGGATGCGGGAAATCCGCATGTCCGGTTTGATGAGCGGGGACTGGAAACGCGGCCATGGGAGCCGGACTGAGGCCCGAAGCGAAAGCGACGGACCAGCCACCGGACCCTAAAGCTGGCGCGCCAGTCCTCGACTCTACAGAACGAGTATTTATGTAATGATTGACCTGCCAGCAATCGGCGTCTTGAGCATTGTAATTTCTGTCCGACTCATTGAAGTGGACATTGTCGCGGTCGCAGAGAAATCCCGGTCTCTTCCAGCCAGCGGCGCGTGCGACGTCCAAGTTTGTCCTGATACTGACAATGGCCCGGTGCTTGCTTCCCGTTATGCGAACGAGAACGGCGCCACCCAGAGGGGCTCCACTGGCTCGACCGATGCTTCGGCTCGATTGCACTATTTTCCATTCGCCCTTGAGCAGAGGCACCTGCTTGTTGCCGATGGTCGCCATGCTCGTCACAACGCTGCCAAGCGGCATCTCCGTGACATCTCTTGCGTCTGGCTGAGACGTCGGCAGGACGAGGAGCGACAGCGCAAGGACAGCGATAAAACATGCTCTCATAAGATGTATCCATATCTTGACATACCCGCATACCGATAATTCTGCTCTTCGTAAAGGGCGGTCGTCAAGGCGATACGTTGGTATTTGACGCCGGCCACCAGTTGACTCCATCCGCGACCGTTTCGATAGTCGCGGCCGCACGGATTTCTCTCAATCGGACCAGGTATGGCGGATCCGGAAATTACCGGCGGGCTGAGGCTCGCCGCCGACATCGGCGGCACGTTCACCGACATCGCGGCCTTCGATCCGGCGACCGGGACGCTCAGGCTCGGCAAGGCGCTATCGACGCCGGCGCACCTGGTGGACGGGATCGCCGCCGGGGTGGACCGGGCGGATGTCGCGTTCTCCGACGCGGCGCTCTTCCTGCACGGCTCGACCATCGCCATCAACACCATGCTGGAGCGGACCGGCGCACGCGCCGCGCTGGTCATCACCAGGGGCTTTCGCGACATCTATGAAATCGGCCGGGTCAACCGGCCCGATTCCTACAACCTGTTCTTCAAGAAGCACCGGCCGCTGATCGAGCGCGCCATGTGTTTCGAGCTCGACGAGCGGATGTTTGCCGAGGGGGAGCCTCTGACTCCGCTCGACGAGGACGAAGTCCGGACGCTCGGTGAAAAACTCGCCGGGCTGGATGTCGAGGCCGTCGCGATCCTCCTTCTGCACAGCTACCGCAACCCGGATCACGAGAAGCGGACCAAGGCGATCCTCGAGTCCTGCCTGCCGGGCGCGTTCGTCACCGCCTCCTACGAGCTGTCGCAGGAATACCGTGAGTTCGAACGTTGCTCGACCGTTGCCGCGAACGCTTATATCGGCCCCGGCGTGCGGCGCTATCTCGACGAGATCGGCGAGCATCTCCAGACGCAGTCCTTTCCCGGCGCGTTCCTGGTCGTGCAGTCCACAGGCGGGCTCTACGATGTCGCCCAGGCGCGGCACGATTGCGTCCACATGCTCGAATCGGGGCCGGCGGCGGGGGTCATCGCCGGCCGCGCGCTCGCCCGCGCCGCGGGGATCGAGAACGCGATCACCTTCGACATGGGCGGCACCACGGCCAAGTCGGGGGTGATCTACGGCGGCGAGGCGCTGACCACGGGCAGCGCGAAGATCGGCGGGTACGAGCAGGGGCTGCCGGTGCAGATCGCGATGATGGATATCTTCGAGGTCGGCACCGGCGGCGGGTCGATCGCGCGGACCGATGCCCAAGGCGCGCTCCGCGTCGGGCCGGAAAGCGCCGGCGCGACCCCCGGCCCGGCCTGCTACGGAAGCGGCGGGACGGCGCCCACCGTGACCGACGCCAACCTGATCCTCGGCAGAATTGCCCCGGACAGGTTCCTCGGCGGCGCGATGACGCTCGATCCCGACGCCGCGTTCGAAGCGATGAAAACGGACATCGCCGATCCGCTCGGGATGGGCGTCGTGGAGGCGGCGGCGGGCGTCCTCCAGATCGCGGCGACCGCGATGTCGTTCGCCGTAAAGGGCGTATCCACCGAGCGCGGTCTGGACGCCGGCGAATTCGTCCTCGTCGCCTGCGGCGGTGCGGGACCGCTGCATGCGAGCGCGGTCGCGCGCGAGATCGGAATGCGGGAAATCGTCGTGCCGCCGGCGCCCGGTCATTTCTCCGCCATCGGGATGCTGCACGCGGACCTGCGTTACGACTATGTCCGGACCTGGTTCGCACGCTTGTCGGAGGCGCCCCTCGACGAGGTCGAGCGGCTCTACGCCGAGATGGAAGCACAGGGCCGCGCGGCGGTTTCCGCGACCGGTGCCGAGGTGACGGAAATCGTCGCAGGGCGCGCGGCGGACATGCGCTATGTCGGACAGGAGCATGCGGTCACGGTCGAACTGCCCGCCGGCCTGTTCGCCGCCGGCGACCGGGACGCAATCAAGACACGCTTCGACGAGGTGCATGCGGTTCGCTACGGCACCTCGGCGCCGGAGGAACCGGCAGAGCTGGTGAGCCTGAGGACGACGGTCGCGGGCCTCCTGGCCAAGCCGCCCATGGTGCGCGGCGCGGACGGCGGTTCGGCCGATCCCGCCCCGCTGGAAACACGGCGGATCTATTTTTCCGAGACCGGCGGCTTCGTCGCCACCCCGGTCTATGCGCGGGCGGATCTCGGCGCCGGCGCGGATCTCGACGGGCCGGCGGTGATCGAGGAAGAGGCGTCGACGACGTTGCTGCTGCCCGGCGACAGCCTCGGCGTCGACGGGTACGGGAATCTTCGGATCCGGGTGGGGTCCGGCGGGCGATGAGCGAATCTTCGCCCGATCCCGTGGTCACCGAGCTGGTGCGGAACGGCGTCATCGCCATCACCGAGGAGATGAAGACCAACCTTACCCGCACCGCGTACAACATGATCATATACGAGGCGCTCGACTTCACCGTCGGGCTGTTCACGGCGAAAGGCGAGACCGTCTCCATCGGGCTCGGCCTGCCGATGTTCATCCGGGGCATGGCGGAGACGGTGAAGGCGAAGCTGCGGCATTTCGGCGACGACATCGGGCCGGGCGACATTCTGCTGACCAACGACGCCTACATTACCGGCAGCCATCTTAACCACCTGACCTTCAGCATGCCGGTCTTCGACGACGGCATTCTGGTCGGCTTTGCCGTCTGCATGGCGCATTGGCCGGATATCGGCGGCACGCTCGACGGAATGACGACCGACATCTACTCCGAAGGTCTGCAGATCCCGATCCTCAAATACCAGCGGGCCGGCAAGGTCAACCGGGACCTGCTCGATATCCTGAGGCTGAACGTGCGCCTGCCCGAGCGCGCGATGGGGGATCTGCGCGCGCAGCTCACGGCGATCGCCTCCGGGGAGAGGCGCTTTCTCGAACTCATCCGCCGCTACGGACGCGAGGAAGTGCTCGGCAGCATCGCCACGATCATGGACCAGTCCGAGGCGGCGGCCCGCGCTCGCGCGCTCGCGATACCCGACGGCGTCTACGAGGCCGAGTCCTTCATGGACGATGACGGGGTCGACATCGCCCAACCGGTCCCGATCCGGGTCAGGGTGATCGTCGACGGCGACCGGGTGACGGTCGATCTCTCCGACGTGTCGGAGCAGGTGAAGGGGTTCTACAATTCTGGCGTGACCACCGGGTTTGCCTGTTCGCAGGTCGCGTTCAAGTGTCTGACTTCGCCCACCGATTATCCGATCAATGACGGCAGCTTCCGCAACCTGGAGGTCGTCGTTCCGATGGGGCGGATCGTGAGCGCCGAGAAGCCGGCGCCCATGCGTTGGTGGATGACTTTTCCGATGACCATCGTCGACACGGTGTTCAAGGCGCTCGCGCCCGCGATCCCGGAGCGCATCGTCGCCGGGCACCACGCCGATCTGATCATCGGCATGCTGAACGGCGTCAATCCCGAAACGTCCGAGTTCTACATCGCATTCATCGGCCCGACCGGCGGCGGCTGGGGCGCGAAGCAGGCGGAAGACGGCAACAGCGCGACCATCTGCATGAACGACGGCGACACCCACAACAGCCCTGTCGAGCAACTGGAAGCCAAGTACCCGCTCCTGTTCGAAGCCCATGCGCTGCGTCCAGATTCCTGCGGCGCCGGGCGGCAGCGGGGCGGGCTCGGGATCGAGAATGTCGTTCAGGCGCGCGCGCCGCTCACGGTCAACACGCAGATCGACCGGGTTCATTGCGCGCCCTGGGGGCTCGCCGGTGGCGGCGATGCGATGGGAAATTCGGTGGCGCTCCGGCGCGAAGGCACCTGGCGGGATGATTTTCCCAACGCCAAGGTGTTCACGGCCCGTCTCGGACCGGGCGAAGGCTTTGCGCTGCGTTCCGGCGGCGGCGGCGGTTTCGGCCCGCCGCTGGAACGCCCGATCGAGGCGGTCGCGCACGATGTTCGTCAGGGTTATGTCACACCCGAGGCCGCATTCCGCGACTACGGCGTGGTGTGTGACGCGGCGACTCTCGCGGTCGACGTGGAAGCATCGCAAAGGATCCGCGCCGCCAAGGCGACGCTCGCCGCCGCGGGCGGATCGGCCGAGGGCTGAACGGAGCCTGTCCTACAGCGTATCCGTTTTAGACAGAAGCGCTGCTGCCCCTGCCTCTCCTGCGTCATGGTCGGCGGAGGCCGACCATCCACGTTTTGTTCTCTGTTGTTCCGCCGACACAGAAAAACTCGTGGATGGTCGGCCTCCGCCGACCATGACGGAAGGGAACGGTGCAAGCGGTTCCATCTGAAACGGATGGGCTCTAAAACCCGGCCTGCGAGGCCGGTTTGATCGAGATCGCGAAGCTCGCGCCCGTTCCGCCGCAGCACGGGCAGGAGATCGAGTCGAAAATTTCGCGGCGGCGATCCGGCGAGACATCGGTGTCGGCCAGCAGATCCTCGACCTGGCGCCGGATGCTCGTGTGGATGGGATCCGGCGGATCTTTGCCGGCGGCGGGCGGCGGATCCTCGACCTGGCCCCGTTCCGCCTCCCGCGCGGCGCGCCAGAGCGCGCGAAACGGGCCGGTGAGGTTCAGGTACCGATTGTCGCCGATCCCGCGCGGCATGGCGGCTCAGTTCTGCGGCGCGCCCGGGTGGATGACCACGCCCTCCAGCCGCTCGACGTAGCGCAGGAAGCGATACTTGTCCTCGATCCCGTCGGTCGGCTTGCGGTCCTTCCACTCCCAGGGATGCTTGCCCGGTTCGATCCTGGCGACCAGGTAACCCATCTCGCCGTCGTCGACCATCGCGGAGAAACGCTCGGCCAGCGCGTCCGGGTCGCCGACCGTCGCACAGTTGAGACACCCCGCGCCCTCGGCCATGCGGGCGAGATCGGTGTTCTTCGAGGTCAGCGTGGGCGGTCCGCCGATGTTCTCGTAGATGCCGTTGTCGAAGACCAGCACGGTCAGGTTGGGAGGACGCTCGGCGCCCAGCGTGCACAGGATGCCGGTATTCAACAACATCGAGCCGTCGCTCTCGAAGGCGACGATCCGGCGGTGCGGCAGCGATACCGCGAGCCCGAGCGCGGTCGACGTCACCGAGCCCAGAACGCCCGTAAAGAAGGTGTTGTCGGCGGGCTTCAGGTTCCACCAGTCGTCCCAGGTCGCCCCGATCGAGGTCGTCACCAGGTCCTCGGCCGCGATCGTCGGCGCGATCGCGCGGAAGGCGTCAATCCTTTGCATAGGCCGGTAGCTCCACGCAATTGCCCGAGAAGACCAGCGCGACCGGCCAGTTGCTGCCGTCGGCGTGCTTGAAGGAGCGCTTTATCGCGGGCTTGATCTCATCGAGCTCGGTGACGAAGCGGTGGGGAATGCGGAGCGCGTCCAGAATCGGTTCCATGGTCTGCGCGTGGTTGTGGCCCCACCAGTTCTGCTCGCCCCATTCGCCCCGGTAGCTCATCGCCATGACCATGGGAACGGCATGTTGGAACGCGAGGCGGGCGACCGGCTCGCAGCACTGCCGGATGCCGGAATTCTCCATGATCATCAGCGCCCGCTTGCCGGCGAGGTAGGTTCCCGCGCAGATCCCCGGCATATCGGCCTCGTTCGAGACCTGTATGTAACGGATCGCGTTGTCGGAGGCGCACAGGCGATAGACGCTGGCGAGCAGCGATTCCGGCAACGCGGTAACGACGCTGACATCCGCTTCCTTCAGCCCCTCCACGAACAGCCGCGCATACTCGGGAACCGCGTCGCCCGTCATGACGCGGCCCCTTCCGCCTTCCCGCGGAAGTTGTCGGCGAAGGCATGGCCGAGATCGCGCGCCTTCTTCTTCATCACCCCCAGCCCGAATTTGCCCAGCCGCCCGAACACCGAGACGTCAGACGCGTAGGCCACTTCCGTTCCGCCTTCCACTTCCGACAGAGACAGCTCGCTCGTTGCGTTGAGCGTGCTCGCGCGGCCGCCTTCTTCGCCCTTCGTGGTCGAGGACGCGAAATGCGGCGGCCGTTCCTCGGTCTTCTCGATCGTGACCGTGAAGGTCGTCTTGATCGGCCCTACCGCAACCTTGATATCGGCCTTGTAGGTGTCCGGACCGGTCACCTCGATGTGCTGGCAGCCCGGAATGCACGGCCCCACCACCTCGGGGTCGGTAATCATCGACCAGACCCTTTCGAGCGGCGCATCGACGGTAAAGCTGTCCTCGATCTGCAAATCAATCCTCCCCGGACGCCGGCATCCTATGAAGCGGCCGGCGGGGTCGCAACCGAACCCGCGGATTCCGGAATGCGGCAAATCGCTTTAGTATGAGGCTGCCCGCAAGAGAGGGGAGAGGGCGAGCGATGCTGACAATGGTCTCCGCGATGGACCGGGCCCGCCGGCTCTACGGTGCACGGCCGGCGGCGGTCGACGACGAGGGGACATTCACCTGGAGCGAATTCGTCGACCGGGCGCGCCGCGCGGCCTCGGTGCTCGACGGGCTCGGAATCGGCAAAGGCGACCGTTACGCGATCCTGTCGCGCAACACATTCCGCAACGCCGAGCTGATGCATGCGGGGTACTGGTCGGGAAGGATCCCGGTGCCGGTCAATATCAGGCTCGCCGGACCGGAGATCCGTCATATCCTCGAAGATGCGGGCTGCAAGCTGCTGGTTGTCGACGAGGCGTTGAGCGATCTCGCGGCCTCCGCCGAACTCGCCCCCTGGCGCGACCGTGTCCTTCCGGTCACCCGGGAGACGCGGGACGCGGGCCGGCCCCAATACGAGGCTCTTCTTGGCGGTGCGGCGCCCGCCGACGCGCACGATGCCGCCGAGGACGATACCGCCGTCCTGCTCTACACCGGGGGCACCACGGGGCGGTCCAAGGGCGTCCCCTTGAGCCATCGCAACGTCTTCTCCAACGGGCAGCAATGCGCGATCGCGCTCGGCGCCATGAGCGACGACGTGTTCCTCCATGCCGCGCCGATGTTCCACTCGGCCGACCTGCTGGGGACCGCCTACACGCTGCAGGGCGCGGCGCATGTGTTTCTCCCCAACTTCACACCGGAGTCCGTGCTGAGCGCGATGGAGAGTCACGGTGTGACCGTCGCCTTTCTCGCGCCCACCATGCTCATCATGATGCTCCAGGATCCTGCCTTCGAGAAATTCGATCTGGGCAGGCTCCGGCTGGTGTTTTACGGCTCCTCGCCGATGGCCGTCGAATGGATCCGCCGCGCGATGGAGGCGCTGCCCGGCGCGGAAATCCAGCAGGGCTACGGGCTCACCGAGACCTCGCCGATCCTGACCACGCTCGATCCCGGCGAGCACCGCGAGGCGCTGGAGAGTGGGCGCTACGAGCGGTTGAAGGCGGCCGGCAGGCCGGTCACCGGCGTGGACATGCGCATCGTCGACGGTAACGGCGAGGAGGTGCCGCTCGGAGATGCCGGAGAGGTCGTGGTCCGCGGCCCCAACGTGACGAGCGGCTATCTCAACCGGCCCGAGGAAACGGCATCCGCCTTCCACGGCGGCTGGTTCCACACCGGGGATATCGGCTGCATGGACGAGGAGGGCTTCATGTATCTCCTCGACCGCAAGAAAGACATGATAGTCACCGGCGGCGAGAACGTCTATTCGTCCGAGGTCGAGGCGGCGCTCTATCAGCATCCGGGCGTCAACGAGGCGGCGGTCGTCGGCGTGCCGGACGAGAAATACGGCGAGTCGCTGTTCGCGGTGATCGTTCCGGCGCCGGGCGCTTCCCTCGAAGTGGAGGAAATGATCGCCCACTGCCGCGAGCGCATCGGCGGCTACAAGATTCCCCGCCGCATGGCGTTCGTCGACGAGATGCCGAAGAGCGCGATGGGCAAGATCCTCAAGACCGAGCTTCGCCGCATCTACGGCGGGGACAACGCGTAACAGGAGACAGCATGAAGGACACGCTCAGGCCGGGGCTCAGCGTCACCCGGCGTTTCGATATCCCGCGCGAGAGCACGATCGACGTTCTCGGCGAGGACCGGCGGGTCTACGCGACGCCCGCCATGGTGCGCGATATCGAGGTCGCCTGCCTCGGGATGATCGCCGAACATCTCGACGAGGGCGAAGCGACGGTCGGCATGCGGGTCGAGGTCGACCATCTCGGCGCCTCGCTCGAGGGCTCATGGGTCGAGGTCACGGGCACCATCGCGGAAATCGAGGGCCGGCGCATCGCGCTCGATGTCGAGGTCCGCGACCCCATGGATCTCGTCGGAAAGGGTCGCCATGTCCGCTTCGTCGTCGACCTTGCCCGGCAGGCCGAAAGGATCGACGCCAAGCGTGCCGCGCTCGCCGGCGCAGGCCGATGATCGATGCGAAGCGGCGGCTGATCGTCGCGCTCGATGTCAGGACCGTCGACCAGGCGCGGGAGCTGATCGCCACGCTCGGCGACTCCGTCGCATATTACAAGGTCGGTCCCTGGCTGCTCTATGCGAAGGGGATCGAAGGGCTGATCGACCTGGTGCTGGGCTCCGGCAAGGAGCTTTTCCTCGACTGCAAGATGTACGACATCGGCGAGACGGTGCGCGAAGGCGTGGCCCGAGCCGCCGAGCGCGGGGTGAGCCTGGTAACCGTCCATGGCAACCGCGACATCCTGCTCGCCGCGAACGATGCGAAGAAGGGTTCCGACCTCAAGGTGTTCGCGATCTCGGTGCTTACCAACCTCGACGACGACGACATGCGCGAAATGGGCTATCTCCGGCCGGTCGAGGAGCTGATCGAGATTCGTGTGCGGAAGGCGATGGAATACGGCTGCGACGGTCTGATCGCGGCGCCCCTGGATGCGCCGAAGATCCGCGCCATCGCGCCGCGCGGGAAGCTGCTCCTGGGAACCCCCGGCGTGCGCCCGGCCGGCCACGGCCAGGACGACCACAAGCGGGGCGGTACGCCCTCCGGCGCGATCGGAGCCGGAGCCGATTACATCGTGATGGGCCGGCCGATAATCCGCGCGGAAGGGCCGGCGTCGGTCGCGCGCGCGGTCACCGCTGAAATGCAAACCGCCTTCGACAACCGAGAGGAGGGCTAGCGTGCCGTTCTTCAAGTCTCTGCCGGAAGACGCCGGCCCGGGCAATGTCTTCGAGACCTATCCCGAGATCTACCTGCCATGGGCGGATACCAGCCAGGCGCTGATGCGCGGCCCGTCGCCGCTCACCCCCGGCGAGCGTGAGGCGATCGCCGCCTTCGTCGTCGGCACCGCGAACTGCCGCTATGCCTGGGTCGCCCACCGCGCCGCGGCGGTCGCCTGGGGAATGGACGGCGCCGCCATCGACGAGGCGGTCGAGGACCTCGAAAGCGCCCCGGTCGAGGATCGCCTGAAACCATTGCTCGCCTATGCCCGGAAGCTCACCTTGGCGCCTGCCGAAGTCTGCCAGGAGGATGCCGACGCCGTGTTCGCCGCGGGCTGGGACGAGAAGGCGCTGCACGATGCCATCGCGGTCACCGCGCGGATGAACTTCATGTGCCGTCTGGTCCAGGGTTACGGCTTCACCCCGATGAGCGCGGAAACCGCGCGCAGGAACGCCGAGAGCCGGAAGAAGCTCGGCTACCGCAACCTTTATCCCAAATTTGCCCAACAGAAGTAGCGCGCCGTCCGTTGGGCGCTACAATAGGTCGTCGAATTACGTCGTGGCGTTCGCGAAAGCAAACGGGGGAAATCATGTCAGCCATCAGATTGCCAACCGCCGCAGTCGGAATCTTTCTGTCCGCTCTTATGGGCCTCGCCGTTCTGGCGCCGGGCGAGGCGGCCAGCGCCGAAGATGTCAAACAGGTCGCGGAGAAACGCAGCATGGCGATGAAATCCATGGGCGGGTCGATGCGGGTGATCAAGGGCTATGTCGGCGGCCGCGGTTCCAAGGACGATGTCGCCAAGGCGGTCGCCGTGATCGCGTCGACGGCGCCCAATATTACCGCGCTTTTTCCCAAGGGGACCGGGATGGCCGCCCTGCCGAAGTCCGAAGCCAAGCCGGAAATCTGGCAAAAGTGGGACGAATTCGGGGCCGCCGCCAAGACGCTCGGCGACAAGGCGGCGGTTCTTGCCGCCGCGGTGGAGTCGGGCGACAAGGGCAAGATCGGAGCGGCGTTCGGCGATCTCGGCAAGGTCGGCTGCGGCGGATGCCACAGGGTGTTCCGTCAGAAGCGGAACTGACGCCGCGGATCGGCCCGGCTCAGAATACGCTCCGGGCCAGTTCGATACCGCCGATCACGATCGCGACCGCAACCGCCAGGACGAGGAGCGCCCGCCCGTCGCCGGCGGTGCGCGGTTCCTTCGGCCCCGCCGGCGCCGGCCCGCGCCCCGTCACCATGGCCGCGGTGAGGTTCTCGCGTTTGTAGACCAGGTGGAACAGGATTGCCGCGAGGTGCAATCCGACGAGACCGAGCAGGACGTCGACGACGAGCGCATGCAGATCGGCTGCCTCGCGCGCCAGGTCGTAGCTTACCAGGAGCGACAGCGGTCCTTCGTAGAGCCCGTCCACGTCCGCCGCGAAGAGGCCGAGACCGGTCTGTAGCACCAGCAACAGCAGCATGGCGACAACGGAGAGCCCCCCGAGCGGATTGTGACCGCCATAATCGTCGGGTACGCGGCGGGGCAATGTCCGGACATAGGCGATTATTGTTGCGGGAGAGCGGACGAGCCGGACCAGCCGCGATGTCTCGCTGCCGACCAGACCCCAAAGGATCCGCGCCACGATCAGCACGAGGAGCGCCTGGCCGGCCGGAATGTGGATGTCGAAGCGGCCGCGGCTTCCACTCATGAAGCAGACCACGAACAGTATCACCAGGACCCAGTGAAAGATCCGCGTCGGACGATCCCAGATCGGGATTTTGCGGGTGGGTCCGCCTTGAGTGCCCGATTCCCGGTCTGCCACGTGTCTCGCCTTCCTTCGCATCGGCCGCGGCGCAAGCTTTCTCCGCCCCAGGGTCAGCCCGCTCTTGTCGAGCGCAGGGGCAACGATTCGGTTTCCAGCGTTGACAGGTCGAGACGCTGAGACGCCCGGTCGATATCAAACCCCACAACGCCACCCGTGGCATCGAGATCGACATTCAAGCCGTCGGAAACCTCGCGCGTTTCCGCTCCCGGCCCAGGTTTGAATTCGATGTAGAGGCTGTCGGTGTCCGGATAGTAGTGGAGCTTCATGGCGCATCCCTTACAAATCCCCGGTCGAAGAACGCATTGTGCACGGTTTCCCCGTCCGCAAGCGTGACAACGCGCAGAATGCGCGGAGTGTCTTCGCCGGGCCGCATAACTTCTCCCCAGAAACGAACCCGCCCGTCTGTTTGCGTTTCCCTGCGGAGCGGCAATGAAACGACTCTGGCGCACCACTCCCGTTCGATATACGGGCGCTTGCGCAGCACCTGTTCCTCGAAGTAGCGCGTCGTCTTCACGTGGCAACCCGGTCCGATCTTTCGACCGCCATCGTTTCCGTGGTTGGGAAACCGGGGCGACCGGTTCGGTGCCTTGGCGGGAAGTCGACTGAACCGGCATATCGAGGTTAGCGCAGGCCCCAGCGCCGATCCAGATCGAGGCGGCATCCACGTGTGTCACGGGACATCGGCGAATTCGTGGTTCCGGGGAAGCTTTATTGGACGCGGTTCCCGATGCTAGGTTCGCGCGTGGCTCTCCGGCGAGGCCTCGGTTTTCCCAATGGAGCTTCGCATCATGATTCGTGCGAACGCCGTCCGCTGCTTCCTGCTCCTCTCCTGCCTGGCAACGGCGCTGATGACCGGCGCCGCCGGGGCACAGTCCATCGAAGAGGCGAAGTCGGCCCATGCGGAAGGAAGGTTCGCCGACGCGGCCCGGATCGGCGGGGCACTCGGCACCTCCGAAGGCTATGCGCTGGCGGCGAGATCGCTGGCGATCCACGGCTATTACTTTGCGCCCGACGATGAAGCGGAGGCGCTGCTGGAAGAGGCCACGGCACTGGCGCGAAAAGCGATTCAGGTCGATCCGGACAACGCGGAGGCTTATCTGAGGCTTGTCCAGGCAATGGGCCGGCACGCGCAGGCCATCGGCTCGTTCGAGGCAATAAACCGGGGCTATGCCGGGAAGATCCGCGAAGCGGCCGAGAAGGCGCTGGAGCTCGATCCGGAAATGGCGGCTGCCCACACGGCCCTGGGCGCGTGGCACGCCGAGGTGGTGGCCGCCGTGGGTTCGTTCCTTGCGCGCATCACCCACGGCGCCCGCGAGAGCGATGCGTTCGCCCATTTCGAAGCGGCCCTGAAACACGCTCCCGACACGAAATCGGTGAACCTCGAATACGCGCTTGGGCTGCTGACCCTGGACGAGGACGAATACCGGGAAAAGGCGCGCGGCCTCTTGAAGCGCGCCATTGGAATACCGGCGAAGGATGCGTACGACCGCCTGCTCCACAAGCGGGCGGTCGAGCGGCTAGAGGCTCTGGAAGCTTCCAACGGTTGAGAGCCTTGCCGTAGTTCGGGGATTCGGCGATCTTGAAACAGGTCAAGCTGTTCGGGAGTCTGGGATGAGCGAGAAGGTCATATACCTCAACGGCGAGTTCGTGCCCGAGAGCGAAGCCAAGGTGTCCGTGCTCGACTGGGGATTTTCCGGTGGCGACGGGGTGTACGAAGTCACCCGCACATTCGACGGAAAGCTGTTCCGTCTCGAAACCCATCTGTCCCGGCTGTTCCGTTCGCTCGCCTATACCCGCATCGATTGCGGGCTGAGCAGGGAGGAGGTGACCGGGATCGCCGAAGAGACGGTCGCGCGCAATCTTCCACTGCGCGGGGAAAACAGCGATTACGCGCTTTGGCAGGTGATCAGCAGGGGCGACAGGCGCCTCGGCGATGCCGCGCCCGCCACCGTGACGATGTACTGCCTCGATGTGGGGTTCGCCGGATTCGCGCACGCCTATCTCGACGGGCTCAAGCTGGTGACGCCGGGAGTGCGCCGGACGCCGCCGCAATGCGCCGATCCCAAGGCGAAGCTCACCAACCGCATGAACCAGCTCCAGGCCAAGTTCGAGGCCCAGCAGGCGGATCCCGAGGCGCTGCCCCTGATGCTCGACGTCGACGGCAACCTTGCGGAGTCGAACACCGCCAACTTTTTCTTCGTCGCCAACGGCAGGCTCTGTACCTCGAAGGCGCGCAACGTGCTCGGCGGCATCACCCGGACCACGGTGATCGAGCTCGCCGACGAGCTCGGCATCGAGGTCGTCGAAGACGGGTTCGCGCCTTACGACGTATACACCGCCGACGAGGCGTTCCTGTCGGGGACCAGCGGCACCATCCTGCCGGCGCGGAGCCTGAACGCGTCTCCGATCGGCGACGGGACGACGCCCGGGCCGGTGACCATGCGGCTGATCCGCGCCTGGAACGAAATGGTGGACATGGACTTCGTTGCCCAGGCGCTCGGCCATCTCGGCGACAACGAGCGCGGCCCGGCGCTCGCCGAATGGGAGAGGCGGCTCGCGGCATAGGGGAGGGGAGATGCCCGACGACGTGTTCGAGCTGACGGAAGCGCTGAGCGCGCTCGCCATCCACGAATGCGACGAGGACGCGTTCAAGCCCGTCGGGCTCTGGGACTCCTTCGACTACCGGGATCTCGGCATGGCGGAGGCGACCGGCGGCAAGGTGGGCGCCATCCATCTCCGCGCCAAGGGGCCGTGCCGGCGCGACCTCGGCTTCCACCGCCATGACCTCGCTTTCCAGATGGTGTACATCCTCAAGGGTTGGGTGACCTATCGCTGGCAGGGACACGCGGAGCCGATCACTGCTCATGCCGGCGCCTCGGTCTATTCGCCGCCCGGCGAGGTCCACAACGTGATCGACTACAGCGAGGACATGGAGGTCATCGAGGTCACCATGCCGGCCGATTACCCCACCGTCGAGATCGAGGTGGCGGACTGACCCGGTATCGGCCCAGCCCAATCCGGACTGCCGCGCTCGTTGGCGCGCTCCTCCTGGGCGCGGCTCTCTCCGGCTCCGCCGGGTCGGCCGAACCGCGCGACTACCGCTCGGAAAAGCACGATTTCCGCTTGGTGCCGGTGGGTGGGCCGCTGGATCAGGCGTGGGGCATGGCCTTCCTCCCGGACGGACGCATCCTGGTCACCGAGAAGGACGGCGATCTCCGGATCCTCGACCGTGGAGGCAAGCTCTCCAAACCGCTTCGCGGTCTTCCCCGAATCGAATCCTACGGCCAGGGCGGGCTGATGGATGTCGCGCTCGACCCCGGATTCGCGGTCAACCGGCGCATCTATCTGAGCCTTGCCTGGGATGCCAAAGGCGGCAAGACAACGGCGGTCGGCACCGCCCGCCTGTCGGGAGACCGGCTTCGCGGTTTCAAGTTGATCTTCGCCGGCCGGCCGGGTAGCGGTTCGGGCCGGCATTTCGGCTCGCGTCTGCGCTTCGGTCCCGACGGCAAGCTCTACGTCAGCATCGGCGACCGGGGCCACCGTCCCAACGCCCAGGATCTCGGCACCCATGCCGGCGCGATCCTCAGGCTCGACCGCGACGGGACCGCGCCCGCCGACAACCCTTTCGTCGGCCGGACCGGGGCGCTGCCGGAAATCTGGTCCTACGGCCACCGCAACCCGCAGGGGCTCGCCTTCGATCCGGATACGGGCCGGCTGTGGTCGCAGGAGCACGGGCCCAAGGGCGGCGACGAGGTAAATCTGGTCGAACGCGGACGAAACTACGGGTGGCCGGTGATCACCCACGGACGCAACTATATCGGCACCAAGATCACCGACGAGACCGCGCGCCCCGGCATGGAGCGGCCCAGGACCTATTGGGTGCCGTCCATCGCGCCGTCCGGGCTGACGGTCTATCGCGGCGATAGGTTTCCCGGCTGGGACGGCAATCTGTTCGTCGGCGCGCTCCGGGCCCAGCTGCTCGTCCGGCTGGAGCTCGAAGGAGACAGGGTCGTCCGCGAGGAACGACTGTTAACCGATTTCGGCAATCGCATCCGGGACGTGCGCACCGGCCCCGATGGCCTGATCTACCTGCTGCTCGACGAGAACGACGCGGCGGTCTGGCGGCTGGAGCCGCGATAGCGGCGGCTTGCCCGGCGGCGGTTTTGGGGTCATCTTCGGAAAGCGTCGCGGCGGCTGGAGGGAACGGCGATGGGACACAACACGATCCGGGTGACGGCGGTGACGCCGAATATCGGCGGCCTGGTCGACGGAATCGATCTGACCCGCGAGCTGGACACGCCGGTGGTCGAGGACCTCCATGACGCGCTGATGGAGCATCAGGTCCTGTTCTTCCGGGACCAGGAGCTGACCCACGAGACCCAGAAGGCGCTCGGCGAGCATTTCGGCAAACTCCATATCAGCGTCGGCGGCGACGGCACCAACTCCAAACAACTCCAGGACTTTCCCGAGGTCCGGGCGCTCCATTTCGACGAGAACTCGAAATCGGTGTCCGGCAACGAGACCTGGCACACCGACCAGTCGTGCATGGAAACCCCACCCATGGGCACGATCCTCTATATCCACACGGTGCCGCCGGCGGGCGGCGGGGACACGATGTTCGCCAGCATGTACGCGGCCTACGAAGCGCTGTCGCCCGCGATGAAGCGCTACCTCGAAGGCATGACGGCCGTGCACGACGGCTCCGGCGCGTTCTCCCGGACCGCGACCAACCAGCTCCCGATCGCCGAACAGCCGATGGTCGCCAGGCATCCGGTAACCGGGCGGAGGCTGCTCTATGTCAACCCGGGCTTCACATCGCATGTCTGCGGCGTCTCGAAAGCCGAAAGCGACGCGATCCTCACCTTTCTCTTTCGCCACTGCGAGCACCCCAACTTCCACGTGCGGTTCCGCTGGGAACCGCACTCGGTCGCATTCTGGGACAACCGCTGCACCCATCACTATGCGGTCTGGGACTATCATCCGCATGTCCGGTCGGGCTATCGCATTCAGATAAAGGGCAAGGACCGGGTCATTCCCGGCTGATGGCGCTCACCAGGTGAGCTGTCCGCCGTTCGGATGGACGATCTGACCGGTGATGTAGGACGACCGTTCGCTCAACAGGAAATCGACAACCGCGGCGACCTCTTCCGGTTGCCCCAGCCGCCCTATCGGAAGGTTATCGGCCAGCCTCTCGCGGGCTTGCTCGTATTCTTCATCCGTCCTGCCGGATTTCAGGATCGGGGTGTCGATCGGACCCGGGCCGAGCGCGTTGATGCGTATCCGGTCCGGCGCGAATTCCTGCGCGATCGACTTGGTGAGCGAAAGGATCGCCGCCTTGGCCGCGCAATAGGCCGCGCCGCCCGGTACCGCCATCACCGCGTAGTCGGACGACATGGTGACGATCGCCCCGCCCGTTCCCTGCGCCCGCATACGGCTCAGCGTTGCCTGGCAGCAGAGAAACGTGCCCTTGACGTGGACGCCGATCATCCGGTCCCAGTCGTCCTCGGTGACGGTCTCGGCGGTGCCCCGGATATGGATGCCCGCGGCGAAGAAGGCCGCGTCGACGGTGCCATCGACGGCGGCGGCCATTCCTTCCACCGACGCGCGGTCCGCCACATCCACCTCGACGGCCCTCGCGCTGCCGCCCGCGGCTCGAATCGAATCGACGGTTTCCGCGAGCCCCTCGGCATCTATATCGGCCGCGTATACCGTCATCCGGCCGGCGAGGCGCTTCGCGGCGGCCCGGGCGATTCCGCTCGCCGCGCCGGTAATCAGAACGTTGTCCATCCTCCGGCCTCCTAGAGCATCAGCCGGCCGCCATTGACGCGGATGTCCTGGCCGGTAACGAAACTCGAATCGTCTTCCATCAGGAACAGCGCGGTTTCCGCCATGTCCTCCGGCTCGCCGATGCGCCCCATGGGATTGGCCGCCGCCGCCGCGTCGAGATCGGCCTGGCTTCTGTGGCCGCGCGGCTGGGGCGTATCGGTGACGCCGGGCGAGATCGCGTTGACCCGGATCCCGTCTCGCGCGGTCTCCAGCGCCATCGCCCGGGCGAGGCCCAGCACCCCGCCCTTGGTCGCCGCGTAATGCGCCCCGCCGGCGGCGCCGTTGCGCGCGATCGAGGATGAGAACATGACGATCGCGCCCTTTCCCCCGCGTCGCATTTCCGGCAGCACCGCCTGGCTGGCGAGCAGCGTGCCCTTGAGGTTGATGTCGAGATGCCGGTCCCAGGATTCGTCGTCGAGTTCCAGAAACGGGACCGGCTTGTAGACCGCCGCGCAGGTGGCGAGACCGACGATGGTACCGCCGGTTTCCACGATGTCCGAGACGGCGCGGTCCATCGCCGCCTTGTCGCGGACGTCCAACTGGCGGAACGACAGGTCGGGCCGGTTGATCCCGGCGAGCCTGCCTTCGTTCGAGTCCCAGGCGGAGACGGCGTAGCCGGCCGAAAGCGCGCGATGCACGACCGCGTGGCCGATCCCGCTGCCGCCGCCGGTGACGATTATCGTCGGTCGGGCCATGCTATCTGTCATTGGGGACGAACCCTACGCGAGAGGCCCCCGGCCCGGCAAGCGGACCCGCCCGTTGTCTGTCGCGCCGATTCGACGCATTTTCCGGCCGTGTCCCGGTGTTGAAAGAGAGTGTCCGATGAAAGGATTTTCCAGTCCCAACTCACCCTTCGCGCGAAAGGTGCGCGTGGTTGCGATAGAGACCGGCCAGTCGGAGGCGATCGAGTGGACGGTGGTGGATCTCGGTGGATCGATACCTGCGCTCGAAGCCACCAACCCGATGGGACAGGTTCCCGCGATCGTGACCGACGACGGAGAGGCGCTCTACGATTCGGCGGTAATCTGCGAGTTCCTCGATGCCCGCCATGACGGGCCGAAGCTGTTTCCCGCCGCTGGCCACGCACGCTGGGAGGCGCTTCGTCTGCAGGCGTTGGGCGACGGTCTCGGCGCCGCTTCGGCCGCTCTCGCCGGCGAGCGCCGGCGTCCCGAGGAGCGCCGTTTCGACCCCTTCATCGAGAACCAGTCGGGCAAGATCGCCCGGGGGCTTGAGCGGCTTGACCGCGATCTCGCGGCGCTCGAAGGGGCGCTCACCATCGCCCCCATCGCCGCGGCCTGCGCGATGGGCTACATGGAGCTTCGGGACTGCGTGCCCGGCTGGCGCGACCGGCATCCCGCGCTGGCGGCGTGGTACGACCGGTTCAGCGAGCGACCGTCGATGCGCGGGACCGCGCCGCCGCCCCCGTGACGGGGGCACGCCATCCGATCTTGGATTGAGCCGTGCCGTCTGGTGTACTAGGGAATTCCAGCGATTGAACGAACCCGGATCGGGAGGATGTCATGAAGTTGAACCGGACAGCATCGTATCTGGTGGCCTTGGCAATGGCGCTTGCCGTGGCGCCGGCTTCGATTGGCGACGCCTGGGCGCAGAAGACCACTAAGGTCAAGTACGCCGAGGTCGTGCGCTCGGTGTTCTACCTGCCCAAATACGTCGCCATCGCCAACGGCTATTTCCGCGACCAGGGGATCGAGGTCGACATGACCACCGCCTGGGGCGGCGACAAGGGCACCGCGATGCTGCTGACGGGCAACGTGGATGTCGTCCTCCAGGGTCCGGAAACAGCGATCTATGTCGAGAACGGCGCCTCGCCCGAGAAGACCAAGATGTTCGCCGCGATCACCGCGACCGACGGGCTGTTCCTGATGTCGCGCGAGAAGATGACCATGGAGCAGTTCAAGTGGGCCATGATCAAGGGCAAGACGGTGATGGGCTGGCGGCCCGGCTCGACTCCCGGCCTGTTCCTCGAATACGCGATGAAGAAGCATGGCATCAGCCCGAAGAAGGACATCAAGCACGTTACCAACATCGCGATTCCCGCCCGCGTCGGTGCGTGGATGGTCAACAAGGCGAGCTTTTCCGTGTTCTTCGAGCCCGACGTGAGCAAGCTCTCGCGTCAGGGGATCGCCTACCCGGTGGCATCCGTGGGCCAGGAGGTCGGCCCGGTCGACTACACGGTTTTCATGGCGACCGACAGCTACATCAAGAACAACCCGAAGATCATTCAGGGCTGGGCCAACGCCATTCATAAGGCGCAGAAATGGATCCAGAACGCCGATGCCGAGACCGCCGCCAAAGCGATCGCCAAGTGGTTTCCCAAGGTCGAGTTGGACGACATCGCTGCCTCGGTTACGCGCTATCGAAAGTTCGGCATCTGGAAGACCGACCCGACTACTCATCCGGACGCGATCTCGGCCTTGCAGGACATTCTGGTCGAGGGTGGCGTGCTGAAGGCCGACAAGCGCGTTGCGTATGAGAGGGTCGTGACGACGAAATTCTCGGAGGCCGCCAAGAAGTCGGTCAAATAGACGGCCCTGGCGCGGCATGGCGATCGCAGGCGCCACCAGGGGCGACCCGACGCCCAAGGTCGAGTTGCGCGACATTCACCTCCGCTATTTCACCCTGGAGGGCGAGACGGAGGCGGTTCGCGGCCTGTCGCTGAGGGTTCGGCCGGGCGAGTTCGTCGGCATCGTCGGCCAAAGCGGGTGCGGCAAGTCCACGCTGCTTTCGCTGATCGCGGGTATTCTGGAACCCACCGTCGGCGAGGTCCTGGTGGACGGAAGGGAAGTCCGCGGCCCTTCCCCGATCTGCGGGTACATGCTGCAGCAGGACTACCTGTTCGAATGGCGCTCGATCCTGCAGAACGTCCTGATCGGGCCTGAGATCCAGGGCCTCGACATGGACCGAGCGCGCGAGCGGGCGCTGGAATTGCTGCGTCGCTACGGGCTGGGCGAGTTCGTCGACCACTACCCGCACCAGCTGTCGGGCGGTATGCGCCAGCGCGCGGCGCTTGCCCGCACGCTTTGCACGGAACCCGAGATCCTGTTGCTGGACGAGCCCTTTTCGGCGCTCGACTTCCAGACCCGCCTGGCCCTCGCCGACGAGGTGGGCGAGATCCTGCGCCGCGAGGGAAAGACCGTGATCCTGGTCACCCACGATATCTCCGAAGCGGTCAGCATGGCCGACCGGGTAGTGGTAATGAGCAAGCGTCCCGGTTTCGTGAAGGCCGAGCATGAAATTCGCTTCGAGAGCGCCGGTTCCGCACGACCGACGCCCTTCGAGGCGCGCAATCAGCCCGAGTTCCGGGACTATTTCAATCAGATCTGGGGGGAGCTCGAGATCCATGTCGGCGGCTGAACGGAAGCCTTCGGCCGCTTCGTCGGGCGCAATGCCCAGCGATACGGGCGGACCCAGCGATATGTACGCGGCGTTTCTTCGCCGCGTGCGTATTCGGAAGCGGATGATCCTGGTCTGCCAGGTGCTGGCGTTGCTCGCCTTCGTGCTGATCTGGGAAATTGCGCCCCGCGCCCATTGGGTAAATCCGATGCTGACCAGCTACCCGTCAGCGATCTGGCCGGCATTCGTCGAGATGGTGGGGGCCGAAGACAACAACATTCTCTACCACACCTGGATCACTCTGGTGGAAACGATTGTCGGCTTCGCCATCTCCATGGTCCTCGGCGTGGCCATCGCCATGGCGCTCTGGTGGTGGGAGTTCCTTTACCGGGTCGTCGACCCGTTCATGGTGGTCGCCAACGCGTTGCCGAAAATCGCGCTGGTGCCGATCTTCTACATTTGGCTCGGCGACGAATCCTCAATCTACGCCATGGCGGTCGCCATCGCGCTGTTCATCACCATCCTGATGGTCTATTCGGGCTTCCGCGAATCGGATCCCAACAAGATCAAGCTGATCCGTACCTTCGGCGCCAGCAAGGCGCAGATTCTGCGCAAGGTGGTGTTGCCGGGCACCGTCCCGGTGATGATCGCCGCGCTGAAGATAAATGTCGGTCTCGCGCTGGTCGGCGTGATCGTCGGGGAATTCCAGGCGGCCAAGGCGGGGCTGGGCCACCTGATCATCTACGGCAGCCAGATCTTCGCCATGAATCTGGTGATGACCGCCATCACCATCCTCGCCGTGATCTCCACGGTGATGTACCTGATCATCCTCTATGTCGAGAACCGGGTGATGCAACACCGGCAATAGCGCGCATCGGCCACGGAAAGTTGGTGCGCGTTCCAGCGAGGTGTCAGGTCTAACCGCCTGACTCGGGAAGGGTCATTTTACGCTAAACCCTTGAGATCGCTGGTCGGAGTGAGTGGATTCGAACCACCGGCCCCTGCCTCCCGAAGACAGTGCTCTACCAGGCTGAGCTACACTCCGAACCCCAGCGGAACGCCCTTATAGCTCTTGCCGATTCTGCCTGCAAGGAATCCGGGACGGCGTGGCCGCGCGCCGCGACCCCGCGCTCAGTACGCTCTTTCGACCGCGAACTCTATCCCCTCGACGAGCGCCTGCCTGGCCTCGCTTTCCGGAAATTCGGTCAGCGCCTCGCGCGCCTTCGCGGCGTAGCCGCGGGCGCTCTCGAGCGTGGCGCGCAGCGCGCCGCCGCGCTCCAGCAGGTCGATGGCGCGCTTGAGGTCGCCCTTCTTCTGGGACAGGTCCTCGAGCGTCCGGCGCCAGAACGCCTTGCCGTCCTCGTCGGCCGCACGAACGGCGTACACGATGGGCAGCGTTATCTTGCCCTCGCGGAAATCGTCGCCCACGGTCTTGCCCAAAGTGGCCTGATGGGCCGAATAGTCGAGCACGTCATCGACCAGTTGGAAGGCCATGCCGAGATTGTGGCCGAAGTTCCGGAGCGCCTCGCGCTCCGCCGCGGGACGGTCGGCGACGACGGCGCCGATCTCCGCCGCCGCGGCGAACAGCTTGGCGGTCTTCGCGCGAATAACGTCGAGATAGTCCTGTTCGTCCGTGTCGATGTCGTTGGCGGTCATGAGCTGCAGGACTTCGCCCTCGGCGATCACCGAAGAGGCCTCCGAGAGAATCGCCAGGACATCGAGCGAGGAGTCGGCGACCATCAGCTCGAAAGAACGGGAAAACAGGAAATCGCCCACCAGGACCGATGCCTGGTTGCCCCAAAGGGCATTGGCCGTCGCCGCGCCGCGGCGCAAACCGCTCTCGTCGACCACGTCGTCGTGCAGCAGGGTCGCGGTGTGGATCAGCTCGACGCAGGCCGCCAGCCCGACATGCCGCCCGCCCTCATAGCCGCACATTCGCGCCGAGGCGAGGGTGATCATCGGGCGGAGGCGTTTGCCGCCGGCCGCGACGATGTGCCCGGCGAGCTGGGAAACCAGCAGCACCGGACTCTGCATGCGGTCCACGATCGTGCGGTTGACCTCTTCCATGTCGGAAGCGGTCAGCGCCGTCAGCCCCTCCAGAGACGGGAGTCGGTGCGGCTTCGTTCCGCGCGCAAGCTCGACGACTACGCTCACCTGCTTTGTCCGTCCCGAGAAATGGTGATAGACAGTGTGCCGAACATAGCCCGAGGTCGGTCCCGGTCAAGGCGCGGCCCCGGCATGCGACGATCTGTCCGGGCGGGGTCCATGCGGGAGTTGGTTCGCAGCAACGAGCTGGTTTTCCTTTCCTGGCTCGACGCGTTGCTACGGGCCGAGGGAATCGAACCCATCCTTCTCGATACCCATACCAGCGTCCTCGAAGGTTCGACCCTGGCGATCCCGCGGCGGGTCATGGTCGACGACGACGACATCATCCGCGCCCGACGCCTGGTGACGGAGGCGGGCGAGGGCCACCGGCTGAGCCCGGGCTGACGGCGTGGCAGGCAGCGGTAGCCCGGGTCCGTTGACCGAAGACCGCCTGCTCGGCGGGCGGGTGAAGATCCGCCAACTCAAGCGCGGTTTCCGGGTGGCGATCGACAGCGTCCTGTTGGCCGCATCGGTCCCGTGCGGAGACGGCGAGCGCGTATTGGAACCCGGCGCGGGAGTCGGTGGGGCGGCGCTGATGGTGGCCGCGCGCGTGCCCGGCTGCAGCATCGTCGGGCTGGAAGCGCAACGTGCCCTGGTCGGTATTGCGGGCGAGAACATCCGGCTCAACGGGATGAGCGACCGCGTGGACATCGTCGTGGGCGATCTCGGCAGCCCTCCGTCGCGCCTTGCCCTCGGCGCCTTCGACCACGTGATGATGAACCCGCCCTTCCACGAGGTGGGCCGTACCCACGCGCCCGCCGAGGCGAGCCGCGCGGCGTCGCATGTCGAGGGCGAAGCCGGACTTGAAGCCTGGGTCGCTTTCTGCGTCAGCATGCTTCGCGACATGGGCACGCTGACCCTGATCCACCGCGCCGACCGGCTCGCCGATGTGCTCGCCGCGCTGCATGGCCGGGCCGGCGAGATCGTGGTCTTCCCGCTCTGGCCGCGCGGCGACGGCAGCCCCGCCAAGCGTATAATCGTCCGGGCGCGGCGCGGTACCGCCGCGCCGCTTTGCCTCTCCCCGGGTCTGATCCTCCATGAGCAGGACGGCAGCTTTACCCCCGAGGCGGACCGGATCCTCCACGGCGGTACGCTCGAACTGTGATCTTGTCGCCGCTTGGCGAACCCGGCGTCGCTTTCTATCTATAGGTCCATGAACGGCCCGAACCCGGTCGCGGAAGCGCGGAAAGACCTACCTCGCCGGCGACGGATACTGCCCTGGCGCCGCCGCAAGGACGCGCCGCTGGTCTCCGTCCTGCGTCTTTCCGGCATCATCGGGCGGGTCGGACCGGTCCGCGGCGGCGGCATCGCTCTCGCGAACATGGAGAAAGCGATCGACCGCGCCTTCGCGCCCAAGCGTCTGGCCGCGGTGGCCCTGTCGGTCAATTCGCCGGGCGGCTCCCCGGTCCAGAGCGCCCTCATCGCCAGGCGTATCCGCGACCGGGCCGAGGAGCGCGGCGTCCCCGTCCTCGCTTTTGCCGAGGACGTCGCGGCTTCCGGCGGCTACTGGCTCGCCTGCGCCGGGGACGAGATATTCGCCGACGAGAACTCCATCGTCGGCTCGATCGGCGTGATCGCGGCGGGGTTCGGGTTTGTCGACCTGATCGAACGTCACGGGATCGAGCGCCGGGTGCATACCGCCGGCGCGCGCAAGGGTATGCTCGACCCCTTTCGGCCCGAAGACCCGGAAGAGGTCGAACGGCTGCTCGCGGTTCAGCGCGACATGCACGAGAGCTTCGTTTCCCATGTTCGCGAACGGCGCGGCCGCCGCCTCAGGGGCGAGGATGACGTCCTGTTCTCCGGCGAGTTCTGGAGCGGCCGCCGGGCGATCGAACTCGGTCTGGTCGACGGGCTGGGCGATTTGCGCGGTGTCCTGCGCGACCGGTTCGGCGAGGGGGTCCGAATCCGTCCCGTCGCGGCCCGTCGCGGGCTGCGCCGCCGCCTCGGGCTGGGCGCCCTCGACGGGGCTTCGCTGGGGGGAATGGAGGCCGGTGCGATCGGGACGGAAATTCTGGCCGCGCTCGACGAGTGGGCCATGTGGAAGCGCTACGGGCTGTAAGCGGCGGAGGGATTCCTTGACCGTCCGCTTCGCGAAGCGCCAAATGTAGCCATGTTTGGATTCAGCCTGACCAAGCTGCTCGTGCTCGCCGCGATCGTCGCCGCGGTCTGGTACGGCTTTCGCTGGGTCCAGCGGGTCCAGAAACTGCAGCAGTCGGCCGAACAGGACAAGGTGGAGCGCGGCGCCGGGTCGTCGTCGCAGGAACTGGTCCCGTGCGTCCAGTGTGGCGTCTTCGTGCCGGCGAGCGGCAAACGGTCGTGCGACCGCGCCGACTGCCCGGGTTGAGACCGGTCCCGGACGCCCCGATTCCTTCAGGATTGCGATGCTGCTTCGTTATCGGCGCCCGTCGGTCATTTCGGCCGCGCGGGCGATAATCCTTCGGGTTTCCTCCCAGAGCGGAATCCCGGCGAGCGCGCGATGTCCGACCCAGCGCGTCGCGGCCGCGTCGCTTCCCGCCCGCGCCTCGCCGGCAATCCAGACGGCCGCGAAATCGACCAGCGTATAATGGAACTTCGCCCGCCCCTCCGCGTCGCGGGTAATGCCGTCGACGACGTCGATCAGGCCCACGATCTCGATTTCGACGCCGGTCTCCTCCGCGATCTCGCGAAGCGCCGCCTCGCGCACCGTCTCGCCGATCTCCTGCGCGCCGCCCGGGATGCTCCAGCGATCGGACACCGGTGGCTTGCCGCGCTTGATCAGCAACACCTCGTCGCCGCGAAAAACGACGACGCCGACACCGACGATCGGCCGGTCGGGATAGAGACGGTCGCTGCCCATTTTTTCGCTCCCGCCATCATGGGTTGTGACAGATCGTCGTCCGCCGGCCAGCGAATACGTCAGGCGCCGACGTGCTTGGCCGGGTCCCAGCCGCTCTGGGCGAGATGCCTCTCCCCGAACTCGATCGGGCGTTCCTCCAGAGGGGTCGCCATGGTGTCGTTCCACCGGTTGAGCCAGCCGAACAGGCAGACCACGCCCACGAGCTCGACGATCTGGTCCTCGTCGAAATGCGCCTTCAGAGCCTCCATCTCCTCGTCGGTGACCGCGTTGGGGACGGAGCCGGCACATTGCGCCACCCGCAGCGCGGCACGCTCGCCCTCGGAAAAGAGCGGGCTGGTCTCGTATTCGAAGATCGCCTCGATTTTCTCCGCCGGCACGCCGTCGACGTCGACCGCGGCGCTCGCCGTATGGGCCGAGCAGTACTGGCAGCCGGCCGAGCGGCTGGCCATGTAGGCGAGCATCCGCTTGAGCCCGAGCGGCGCCTTGCCCGGCACGCCGATGACCTCGCGGGACAGGCGGGAGAACGCCCGCAGCATCCCGGGCGAACGCGCCATCACGAAGAAGCTGTTGGGAACGAAACCCAGCGCCCGTTCGGCGCGATCGAAGACATCTTCGAGCTCGGGTGCTTCCTCGCGCCGGCGCGGCGTGATCCTCGGCATGGCGGCTCCTCCCGGTTGCGGCGGGCGAATATAGCGTCGGCGCCGACGGGCCGATAGGTTACGCGGGGCACCGCAGGAGAGGAGAGCACGGATGGTACGCAAGGAACTGGTGGGAACCTGGCGGCTGGCCGACTACCGGCTGACCGCCGCGGACGGCAGCATATCGAGGCCGTGGACGGAGGCGACGGGATACATCTTCTATGCCGCGGACGGCCACATGTCGTGCTCGGTCGAGCGGCCAGACGGCGAGGGCGGCACCGACCACCTGACCTATTGCGGTCTCCTCGAATGCCTGGAGGGAGAAAACGTCCACACCATCGAGATGAGTTCGCGGCCGGACCTGCGCGGCACCCGGCAGCGCCGCAAGGTTACTCTCGACGGCGACACCATGACGCTGACCGCGGAGCCCAGCATCGCCTACGGGCCCGGGTCGAAGGCCGAGATCTTCTGGGAACGGGCGTGAAGGGGCCGCACAGCCGGTTCCCGGCGCGCAAGATTTGTGGCGCCGCGCATCTTGCATGAACAAGACTGTGCTGGCAGTTTACGGCCTCTTCGGCCGTTTCCAATGAAAAAGCGGGAGGTTCACATGAAGCAAGTACAAGGGAGAACCGCGGTCCTGCTTGCGACCGTGGCGAGCGTGGCGCTCCTTGCGGGCGCCGCGACCGCGCAGACCGTCAAGATGGGGATTCCCACATTCCTGACCGGCGCCGGCGCGCCTGCCTTCGGTATCCCGGCGAAAGAGGGCGCCGAGCTGATCATCCGCGGGATCAACAACGGCGAGCTTCCGGCTCCCTATAACAGCGTAGGCCTTGCCGGTCGGAAGATCGAGCCGCTGATTTACGACGAGGCCGGCGGCGGCACCAAGCAGGTCACCGAGCTTCGCAACAAGGTGCAGAAGGACGGCGTCGACCTGGTGGTCGGCTACATCTCGTCCGGTACCTGCGCGGCGGTCGCTCGGATCGCCGAGGAAGTCAAGGTTCTCACCCTGCTGACGGTCTGCGGTACGCCGCGGGTCTTCGAGGAGCTGGTGAAGAAGCCGAAATACCTGTTCCGCACCATGAGCCATGGCACGGGCAACAACACGGGCGCGGCGCACTATATCTCCAGCAAGTACCCGGACTTGCTCAAGGACGGCTATATCGGGCTCAACCAGAACTATGCCTGGGGGCAGGATTCGTGGCGCGATTTCAGCCTCGCGATGAAAGTCGTGTCGCCCGACGTCAAGGCCGCCAAGAAGCAACAGTTCCCCAAGCTGTTCTCCGGCCAGTACGGCTCCGAGATCTCGGCGCTGCTGCGCGCCAAGCCCAAGGTGGTTCATTCGAGCTTCTGGGGCGGCGATCTCGAAGCGTTCATCGCCCAGGCCAATGCGCGCGGCCTGTTCAAGCGCAAGACCTTCATCCTGACGGTCGGCGAAACCGTCGCCTACCGGCTCGGCAGGAAGTTCCCGGAAGGCCAGATCGTCGGCACGCGGGGACCGTACGGGATGTATGCGGTGGATATCGATACGCCGCTCAACAAATGGTTCCAGAAGGAATATCGCAAGACCTATGGTTATCCGCCGGCGCAGCCGACCTACCAGTACGCGCAGGGAATCCTCGGGGCCAAGTACGCCTATGACAAGGCGATGAAGGACAATGGCGGCAAGTTCCCGACCACGGATCAGGTGATCAAGGCGCTCGAAGGCGCGACCTACACGTCGCTCGCCGGCACGGTGCAGATGGCCCTCAGCGGCGGGCACCAGGCGGTCACCGAGGACCGCTGGGGCGTCACCGCCTGGGACGAGAAGAGGGGCGAGATGGTGGTCAAGGATGTCGTCATCTTCCAGCCCGAATGCGTGCTGCCGCCCGATGGCGTGGACTCGGTCCCGTGGCTCGAAGGCGGGATGAAGGGCGCGAAGTGCAGCTGAGCACGCGTCGATTCTAACTGGGCAACAGACGATCCGGGCGCTGTCGAACGGCGCCCGGATCTGCGTTGGCTTGTCCGCACACGATCTGCCGGAACCGCGTTTCAGCTAACGGGATCTGACCGTTGGATACCGAACTCCTACTCATCATCCTGGTCGACGGGTTGGTGTACGCCTCATACCTGTTCATGGTCTCCGTCGGACTGACGGTGATCTGCGGCGTGCAGAAAATCCTCAACGTCACCCACGGGTCGCTTTACGCGTTCGGCGCCTATCTGTGCGCGACGATCCTGATCTTCTACGCCGAAGCCGGCTGGCCCGGTGCCGGCGCCTTCGTGATCATGGTCCTGACAGCGATATTCCTGGGGATCGTGTTCGGGATCATCATCGAGCGCGGCCTGCTCAGGTTTCTCTATGCCGAGGACGAGCACATCATCGTGCTGGCGACCTTCGCCGCCTTCCTGATCCTCGAAGACGTGCTGCTGCTGATCTGGGGGACCAACCCCTATATCGCGGCGGAGCCGCTGGCGCTTCTCGGCCAGACCGAAATCGCGGAGCTTCCCTTCGACAACTACAACCTGTCGATGATCTTGCTGTCCGCGCTGGTCGCCGCGGTGCTGTGGTACGGGCTCAGGCGGACGACCTTCGGCAAGATGCTGCTGGCGGTGATCTTCGATCGCGAGCTGGCGCAGTCGATGGGGATCAACGTCACCAAGATTTTCCTCCTCACCTTCATCGTGGGCTCGGCTCTCGGCGCGCTCGGCGGCGCCTACCAGGCGCCGGCGATCTCGGTGCAGCCGGGAATCGGGGTGGAGGTCATCGTGCTCGCCTTCGCCGTGGTTGTGATCGGGGGCATGGGCTCGATACCGGGCGCGCTGATCGGCTCTCTGGTGGTCGGCGTCGCGCGTGCCGCGGCGGTGCATCTGGAGCCGGTGCTGGAGCTGTTCGTTATCTACATGATCATGGCGATCGTCCTGATCGTGCGGCCACAGGGCCTGTTCGCCCCCGCCAAGCCGAGGAAGATATGACCGGGTATATGGACCGGACGGGCTGGGCCCTGACGCTCGGCCTGGTCGTACTGATCGTCGTAAACTTTTTTATCCCCGAGTGGTTCCGGGCGATCCTGCTGCTCTCGCTGGCGCGGGGCGCGGTCGCGCTCGGGCTGCTGGTGCTGTGGCGCTGCGGGCTGATCTCCTTCGGCCATGCCCTCTTCTACGGCTTCGGCGCCTATACGGTGGCCCTCATCGTCAAGTATCTCGGCATCACCGACGCGTTCTTCACCGTCGCCTGCGGCGTCGTCGTCGCCGGCGGGTTCGCCTGGATCCTCGGGTTCCTGCTAAGGCGATATCGGGGCATTTTCTTCGCCCTTCTCAACCTCGCCTTCTCGATGATCCTTTACGGGGTGCTCGCCAAGCTGGAGAGCCTGGGCTCGACCGACGGCATCAGCCTCGAACGGACGACCTATCTGTGGTACGCGCCGGAGGGCGCCGCGAACAAGACCGCGCTCTTCTTCTTCGCGGCGATCATGACCTGGGGCGTCGCGATGGCGGTGCACCATTATCTGCGCTCGACGCTGGGCTACATGACGACGGCGGTGCGCGAAAACGAAATCCGCCTCGAGTTTCTGGGCTATTCGGCGGAACGGGCGATCCACGTCAAGTATACGATCTCCGGACTTGTCGGCGGGTTCGGCGGCGCAATCGCCGCGATGACCATCGGCCATGTCGACCCCGATTCGATGGCTTACTGGCCAATCTCGGGCGACTTCGTTTTCATCGCCATCCTGAGCGGCACCGGCAATGTCGGCGCGCCCTTCATCGGCGCGCTGATCTATGAGTTGATCCGGACCTACGCGTTCGATCAGTTCCCGGGAATCTGGCAGCTCATCATGGGCGGGACGCTCCTTATCATCATTATGTTCCTGCCCAACGGGCTGTGGTCCCTGGTCGATCGCTGGAACAAGCGGCGCGCGGATCGAAACCGGCTCGAAGCGGAACGGGAAAAGGCGTAGGGCCGATGTCTGTCGTACTCAATGTGCAGGGTCTCGAGAAGAGCTTCGGCGCCGTCGTCGCGGCCCACAACATCAACGTGACCATCGAGCAGGGAGAGACGGTCGGCGTGATCGGCGCCAACGGCGCCGGCAAGACGACCTTCGTCAACATGGTGACCGGCTACCTGCCGCCGACCGACGGCAGGATCGAGTTCCTGGGGCGCGATATCCGCGGCCGCTCGGTACGCCAGATCACCCGGCTCGGGCTCTGCCGTTCGTTCCAGGTCCCGCAGGTGTTCCTGTCCGAATCCGTGTTCGACAATCTGATGATCTCCTTCGGCATCGCCGAGCGCGACGGGCTCGGACTGCTCGGCGCGCTGATGCGGGGCGACCGGGCGGATCGTGTCGACCGGCATCTCGCTCGCTACCAGATCGCGGATTACCGGAATGTCGCGGCATCCGCCCTGCCGCAGGGCGTCCGCAAGCTGCTCGACATCGCGATGGCGACAGTCCGAAATCCGAAGCTCCTGATGCTCGACGAGCCGACCAGCGGCATCAGCGTCGAGGAGAAGTTCGGCATCATGGATATCCTGATGCAGGCGCTGAAGGAGGAGGAGACGACGGTCCTGTTCATCGAGCACGACATGGAGATCGTCGAGCGCTATGTGTCCCGGGTGCTCGCCTTCTCGCAGGGCGAGATCATCTGCGACGCACCGACGGAACAAGCGATGGTCGATCCCCTGGTGCAGGAATTCGTCATCGGCAAGGAGTACCACCGCGCTCGTTCCGGCGATGGGAGCGGAGGCGGGGCCGGCAAAGGGGAGGCCGGCTGATGCTTACCGTCAAGGATGTCGACGTCAGCATCGGCGCCACCGAAATTCTGCGGGGGGTGAGCCTCGACGTGCCCTCGGGCGCGATGTGCGGACTCATCGGCCGCAACGGCGCCGGAAAGACGACCGTGATGCGATCGATCATGGGCGCGCTCAAGCTGCAAAAGGGATCGATCGAGTTCGAGCATCTCGATCTGGGCAATTCGCACGCCTACCGCCGCGCGCATCTCGGGATCGGCTTCATGCCCGAAGATCGCCGCCTGGTGCCCGAGCTCACGGCGGAAGAGAACATCATGCTGCCGGTGTGGTCCACCAGATCGGAGGGCGCCGAGGAGCGCCTCAAGTGGATCTACGGCCTGATGCCGGAGGTCGAAGAATTCCGCAATCGTGGCGCGACGACGCTTTCGGGCGGGCAGCAGAAGTTCGTCGCCTTCGCCCGCGCGCTGATGTGCGGCACGAAGCTGTTGCTTCTCGACGAGCCCAGCGAGGGCATCGCGCCGGTCTTCGCGCAACGCATGGTCGAGATCCTCGCCAGTCTCAAGGAAGAGGGCGAGTCGGTTCTGGTTGCCGAATCGAACGACGTCCACATCGCTCCGTTGCTCGACGATACTTTCGTAATCGAGCGCGGAAGTATCGTCCCGCACTGACGGGCGGTCGGCGTCCTCCGTCCGGGCGCTTTCGATCCATATTCCTTTGTGCTACCGTTTTCGACGGTTTTGGATAAACCGTCCGCGAACGGTCGCGAATAACGCTAAGCAACGACGGTAAGAGACGGCCGCGCGGAGCCCTACGGAAAGGGAGGTCCGTCATGCGGCAATTTTCGAAATTCAGGATTCCCGCGTTCGTTCTCGGCGCACTCGCGGCCGGGACAATGGCGTTCGGCGCGGCGGCGGCCCCGCCGAAGGGGGCGCCCAAGGCGCTGAAAGTTGCGTTCGTGGACTTCTTCTCTGGCGGCGCGGCGGTGTTCGGCGTGTCCGGCAAGGGCACGTCCGAGTTGCTGGTCGCCCAGTGGAACAAGGAAGGCGGTATCGGCGGCGTTCCGATCGACCTCGTGCTGGTCGACGAGGGCGGCGGCCCGAAGAAGCAGGTCTCCGAACTGCGGCGTCTGGTCCTCGACGAGAAGGTGGACGCGGTCGTCGGCTACACCTCCAGCGGCAACTGCCTGGCTATTGCGCCGATAGCCGAAGAGCTCAAGGTGCTGACGGTGGTGCATGTCTGCGGCACTCACCGGCTGACCGAGGACAACAAGCTGAAATACGTCTTCCGGACGTCGGCCAACCAGGCCGGCGACAGCGTCGCTCTGGCGCGCTACGCCCTGGCTCTCAACCCCAACATCAAGACCATTGCCGGGGCCAACGAGGACTATGCCTGGGGACGCGATTCCTGGGAGGCGTTCAAGATCGCGATGCAGCGCCTCAAGCCCGACGTGAAGGTCGTCGCCGAGCTCTGGACCAAGTTCCAGGCCGGTGAGTACTCGGCCGAGATTTCCCGTCTCCTGGCGGCACGGCCGGACGCGATCCACTCCAGCTTCTGGGGCGGCGGGCTGATCACCTTCATCAAGCAGGCGCGGCCTCGCGGGCTGTTCGACCAGAGTCTGGTGCTTCTCAGCACCGGCGAGCAGGTACTGCAGAATGTCGGAAAGACGATGCCCGACGGAGTGGTGGCGGCGCCGCGCGCGACGGCCGGGTTCTTCGCCATCGAAGGCAGCAAGGAACACCAGGAGTTCGTCAAAGCGGTCTACGCGCACAACAAGCGCTATCCCGACTATCCCGCCTACCGCACCTACCAGGCGTGGTCGGGGTTGAAAGGCGCCTACGAGAAGGCGATCGGGATGGCCGGGCGATGGCCCACCACCGAAGAGGTCATCAAGGCTTTCGAAAACCTGAGCTGGGACACGCCGAGCGGCAAGATCACCATGCGGCCCGATCACCAGGCGGTCCATGGCGGATTGCTCGGGACGACCAAGTTCTCGAAGAAGCACGGATTCGCGATCCTCGAGAACATCGTCCACCACAAGGCGGAAGACATCACCCCGCCTCTCGGCACCAAGACTCTCGACTGGGTGCGGAGCATCAAATAGCCGGTCGTTTGGCGGCCGCCTGAACGGAAGCGCGAGGGGGGTATCGTCCCCCTCGCGCCCCACTTCGGACGGCCTACCCGGGGCGGAAAGCAGAGGTCCGGCGTCGAATGAACCTTCTCACGATCATCGTTTTCGACGCGATCAACTACGCGGCGACGTTGTTCCTGCTGTCCGTCGGGTTGACCGTCGTCTTCGGTGTCATGCGGATCCTCAACGTCTCGCATGGCGGCATCTATGCGCTCGGCGCCTATATGGGCACCTGGCTGGCGCTCTTGGTACTCGAAGCCGACCTGCCGCCGGTGCTTACCTATCTGATGCTGCTGCTCGGCGCGGTGATCGTCGGCTTCCTCTTGGGGCCGATCATCGAACGCTTGCTGTTGCGCCGGATCTACGGCAGCGACATGCATATCCAGTTGCTGCTGACTTTCTCGATCCTTCTGATCCTCGATGACAGCATGAAGCTGATCTGGGGCATGGAGCCGCTGTTCATCAGCGAGCCCTATTCGATGCTCGGCAGGTTCAAGGTGGGAGGGATCATCTATCCCTGGTACGACTTCGTCCTGGTCGGGGTCTCGGTGGTATTCGGCGGGGCGCTGGTGTGGATGGTGCGCGCGACCCGCTTCGGCAAGCTCGTCATCGCGGTGATCCACGACCGCGAGGTCAGCCAGGCCATCGGCATCAACGTCAACCTGGTCTTCACGGTGGCCTTCACGGTCGGAGCGTTGGCCGCGGCGCTCGGAGGCGCGTTCGTCGCGCCCAAGATCGCCGTTGTCCCGCAATTCGCGCTGGAGGTCGTCGTGCTCGCCTTCGCCGTCATCGCCATCGGCGGGATGGGCAGCATCGAGGGCGCGGCGCTCGGCGCGATCATCGTGAGCTTCGCGCGCGCGCTGGCGATCCATCTCGCGCCGGAGCTCGAGCTCATGGTGGTCTATCTGATCATGATCGTGGTGCTGGTGATCCGGCCCGAAGGGCTCTTCGGCGAAGCGGAACTCCGAAGGATATGATGAACTGGATGGACTGGAGAGCCTTGCCGCGCGCCGGCGTGGCCGCGGCCGCCCTGTTGATCCTGCTGCCGCCGTTCCTGCCCGGCTGGATCCTGTTCGTCCTGACCAAGGCGATGTTCATGTTCATCGCCGTCATGGGGGTCTCCGTCCTCCTGCGGGGCGGCCTGCTGACCTTCGGCCACGCGCTCTACTACGCGACGGGCGCCTACGCGGTCGGCTTCTGCATCAAGTGGCTCGGCGTCCGGGAACTGCTCTTCCTGATTCCGCTCGGCGCGCTCGCGGGTTTCATCATGGCCGCGCTGGTCGGAATCGTCATGGCGCGCTACCGCGAGGTCTTCTTCGCCATGCTGAACCTCGCCTTTTCCATGATTCTGTTCGGCGCCCTGCTCAAGCTCTACTGGATCACCGGCGGCACCGATGGGCTGGCGATCGGGACTGCGACGCTTGCCGGGATCCGCCTGCCGGGCGACAGCTACGGCTACTATTACTTCGCCTTGACGATGGTGGGCATCGTCACGCTGGTGGTCTATCGGTTCATGGCCTCGCCGGCCGGGTATTTCTTGCGGGCGATGTACGACAACGAGATCCGCATCGAGTATTCCGGCGTCGCGGTCCGCCAGGTCGTCTACCGGACCTATCTCCTCGCCGGCACGCTGGGCGGAGTGGCGGGCGTCCTGGCGGCGTTCACCATCGGCCACATCGTCCCGGAGGACGCCTTCTGGATCCAGTCCGGCGAGTTCGTCTTCGTCGCGCTGCTCGGCGGGTTCGGAGGCGTGCCCGGTCCGATGCTGGGCGCGCTGGTCTTCGAATTCCTCCAGACCTACGCGTCCAAGTACTTCCCGCTCGCCTGGCAGATGATGATGGGCATCATCATGCTGGTGATCATCCTGTTCCAGCCGGGCGGGCTGTGGGCGATCTATCAGGGGATCGAGGCCCGGATCACCGGCAAGGACAGAGGGGGCGACCATCACTGAGACCACCCCCATCCTCAGGACTGTCGAGATCAACCGCACCTTTGGCGCGGTGGTTGCCGCCGACAACCTCAACATCGAGGTCGAGAGCGGTGAGCTGGTCGGAATCGTCGGCGCCAACGGGTCCGGCAAGACGACCTTCCTCAACCTGATCACCGGCTATCTCAAGCCGGAGAGCGGCCGCATACTGGTGATGGGCGAGGACACCACCGATCTGGCGCCGCGCGACCTCGCCAAGCGGGGAGTCGCGCGCTCGTTCCAGATCCCGCAGCTCTACACCAATATGACGGTTCTCGAGGGCGTGCTCCTGTCGCTGTCCGCCACGGCGGGCGAGTCGAGCAATTTCTGGAGGCCGCTCCACCGCGATCCCTGGGAGTCCGAAGCGTGGGAGATGCTGCGGCGGTTCGGCCTCGAATCCTACGCCAACCGGCCGGTAAGCGAGCTGCCCGAAGGCGGGCGCAAGCTGCTGGACATCGCGCTTTCCTTCGCATTGAAGCCCACCCTGCTGGTGATGGACGAGCCGACCAGCGGGGTCAGCATCGAGGACAAGTTCCAGGTCATGGACACCCTGGTCGGCGTGTTGAGGGAAGGCGACATCACGACGATCTTCGTCGAGCACGACATGGATGTCGTGCAGCGCTACGGAAAGCGGGTCCTGGTCTTCGATACCGGGCGCGTGGTCGCCGACGGCGAGCCGGAGAGGGTACTGGCCGAGCCCGAAGTCAGACGGGCCGTGCTAGGGCACGAATGAAATGCTGAAGCTCGGCGGTATCAGGGTGACGATCAAGACCTTCGTGATCCTGCGCGGGATCAGCCTCGACATCCCGGAGGGCGGGATGGTCGCGCTGGTGGGGCGTAACGGCGCCGGCAAGACGACGACGCTCAAGAGCATCATGGGCCTCGTGCCGGTGGTCGGCGGCAGCATCGATCTGGACGGCGAGAACCTCCTCGATGTACCGGGACACCAGCGGGCGCAGCGGGGGATCGGCTACATGCCGGAGGACCGCCGGCTGATCGGCTCGCTGTCGGTCGAGGACAACATCCTGCTGCCCGCTTGGGCGGCCAAGATGGAAAACGCCGACGAGCGGCTGCGTTACATCTACGACCGTATGCCCGATCTGGCGCCGCTGGTGAACCGCCGCGCTTCGATGCTGAGCGGCGGTCAGCAGAAGATGGCGGCCCTCGCCCGCTCGTTGATGAGCGGCAGCAAACTGCTTCTTCTGGACGAGCCCTTCGAGGGCCTGTCCCCCGGCCTCGGAGACAAGCTCGGCGAGACCATCCGCCAGCTCCAGCAGGACGGGCTCACCGTGCTGATGGCCGAGTCGGACGACAAGCGCATCGAGTTCGTGCAGCAAACCTACATGATCGAACGCGGCCAGAACGTCGACGAACTCGCGGGCTGAAGGCCCGGTCCGTTCCTCGCTCAGTCCCCGCACCGCTTTGGCCGGGGGCGATCCCTCCTTTACTATCGGCTCCGCTGCGGCGTACCCGCCTCCGGGCCCTTGTTCGCGGCGGTTCGCGGGTCGATCGCGAAGACAAGGGGAGAGCACATGATCATCGATTGCCACGCCCATGTAAGTGCGCCTTCCGAGCTCTGGGCCTACAAGGCGACGCTGTTGTCCCATCGCGGCTCGCATGGGCGCGGCCGGGTGAACGTCAGTGACGACGACATCCGCGACGCCGTCGAGAAGAAGCATTTCCCGGGTTCGGGTCACAGCCACATGGACTATATCGACGAGCTCGGGACCGACATTCAGCTCGTCTCGCCACGTCCTTTCCAACTGATGCATTCCGAGAAGCCGGCCAGGCTCGTGCAGTGGTTTCACGAGGAATGCAACAACATGATCCACCGGGAAACGAAACTCTATCCGGACCGGTTCGTCGGGATCGCCGGCCTCCCGCAGCCCTGCGGCGAACCCCTCGACATGGCGATCGGAGAGCTGGAGCGGTGCGTCTCGGAGCTTGGGTTCAAGGGTTGCCTGCTGAACCCCGATCCTTACGAAAATACCGGTATTCACCCGCCCGCTCTCGGCGACCGGTACTGGTATCCCCTGTACGAGAAGCTGTGCGAGCTCGACGTACCGGCCCATATCCACGGCACGGGATCGCGGTCCGACCGCGAGCCCTATTCGCTCCGCTTCATCAACGAGGAGACGACGGCGGTCTACGGGCTGGTCAACTCCCAGGTGCTCGACGATTTTCCGAGCCTCAAGATCGTCGTGAGCCACGGCGGCGGTGCGATCCCCTACCAGCTCGGACGATTCGAATCGGGCACGCTCCGCCGCGAGGGCGCCGAACGCTTCAGCCAGCGCTTGCGGCGGCTCTACTACGACACGGTTCTCTATACCCCGGAGGCGATCCAACTGCTGATCAATGTCGCGGGCGTCGACCAATGCCTCTTCGGGGCGGAATGTCCGGGCGTCGGTTCGTCCGTCAACCCCGACACCGGGCGCCACATGGACGACGTCGCGCACCACATCGCGGGGTTCGAATGGCTGTCGGACTCCGACAAGGAAAAGATTCTCGCGGGCAATGCCCGCCGCGTCTTCAAGCTGGATCCATAAGCGGCACCGCCAGGCGGGAACCCGATAGTGGGACGCTTTTTCGTGCAGCGGCTGGGCGTGGCGGTGCTGGTGGCGATCACCGTTTCCATCATCGGCTTCGCTCTCCTGCGCGTCTCCGGCGACCTGGCGGCCGACCTTGCCGGCGAAGACGCAACGCCCGCCGAGGTTGCCGAAATAGCGGCGCTCTACGGCCTCGACAGGCCGCTGTACGAACAGTACCTGACCTGGGCGGCAAACGCGCTGGGCGGCGATCTCGGTCAGTCTTTGTTCACCAACGAGCCCGTCATGGACCTGATCCTCGAACGGGTCGAAGTGACGATACTCCTGTCGCTCTATTCCCTTGTCCTGGCGCTGGCGATCGCCATCCCGCTCGGGGTGCTGGCCGCGATCCGGGCCAACACGGCTATCGATCGGGCGGCGCTGGGGGTCGCGGTATTCGGACAGGCGATCCCCAATTTCTGGTTCGGCCTGATCCTGATCTACCTGTTCGGCGTGGTGCTGCGGTGGCTGCCGATCTCCGGCTCGTCCAGTTTCGCCCATTTCATACTTCCGACCGTGGCGCTCGGCACCGCCGTCATGCCGGCGTTGATGAGGCTCACCCGGACCGGAATGCTGGAAGTGCTGGAGGCGGACTTTATCCGCACCGCGCGGGCCAAGGGGCTTCGGCCCGGGGCGATCTTCTTCAAGCACGCTCTCAGGAACGCCATCCTTCCCGTCGTATCCCTTTCCGCCGTTTCGCTCGGCTTCCTGCTCGGCGGGTCGGTGATCGTCGAAACCGTTTTCGCGCTGAACGGCATCGGTCTGCTGGCTTACGAGTCGATCCTGCGGAGCGATTTTCCGGTGGTGCAGTCGATCCTGGTCTTCGTGTCCCTTGCCTATATCGTGCTGACATTGGCATCGGACCTGATCAACGCCCGCCTCGATCCCCGCATCCGGCTCGGCTAGGCGCGGCGATGGCAGGCGGGCTGTTCGCGGACGAATTCCCGGTCGACGCGCCGACGCCCGGAGAGGTGATGCGGCGTCGCGCACGGAGCCATGTCGGCTTTCTCGCCGGGGCCGGGTTCGTTCTGGCCGTGGTGTTGCTGGCTGTCTTCGCGCCCTGGGTTTCGCCCTCCGACCCGTTCACGCAGAACCTCGACGCTCGCCTGATCGATCCGATCTGGGGCAAGGGCGGCAGTTGGGCGCATCCGCTCGGCACCGACTCGCTCGGCCGCGACTATCTGACGCGTATCCTGTTCGGAGCGCGTATTTCCCTCATGATCGGGTTCGGCGCCGCCATCATTTCCGGTGTCGTGGGATCGACGATCGGCATTGTCGGCGGGTATTTCGGCGGCCGCGTGGACGCCTTCGTGATGTATTTGATCAACGTAAAGCTGGCGTTGCCGGGCATCCTGATCGCGCTCTCGCTCGTCGCGGTCTTCGGCGGCTCGCTGATCGCGTTGATCGCCATTCTCGGGTTCCTGTTCTGGGACCGCTTCGCCGTCGTCAGCCGCAGCGTCACGCAGCAGATCAGGGGACAGGAATTCGTCGCCGCCGCCGAGGCGGTCGGCGCGTCCCACGCGCGTATCGTGTTCCGCGAAATTCTGCCCAACGTGATGAGTCACATCATCGTCATCGCCAGTCTGGAAATGGCGATCGCCATACTGGTCGAGGCCGTGCTGTCGTTTCTCGGGCTCGGTATCCAGCCGCCTACGCCGTCTTGGGGTCTGCTTATTTCCGAGGGGCGGAACTTCATGTTCTTCAAACCCCATCTGATCGCGCTGCCCGGGCTCGCGCTGTTCTTCCTCGTGATCGCGATCAACCTGATGGGCGACGGCATCCGGGACATCACCGTACCGGAGGGCCGCGGCCGATGACCGGCGACGGCGACACGATCCTCAGGGTGCGCGATCTCAGCGTCGACATTCCGGTGCCGTCCGGGATCCTGCGTGCGGTCCGAAATGTCGACTTGTCTGCAGTGCGCGGCCGAACGCTGGCAATCGTCGGCGAATCCGGATGCGGAAAGACGATGACGGCGCTCGCGATAATGCGGCTTCTGCCCGGTCGCGCGAGGCTCCAGGCGAGGGAAATCGGTCTTCAGGAGACCGATCTGAGGTCGGTCTCCGACAAGGCCTTCTCGGCCATACGCGGTAACCGCATGGCGATGATTTTCCAGGACCCGATGACGTCGCTGAACCCGGTCTACACGATCGGGGACCAGCTGGAAGAGATCTACATCCGGCACCGGAAGAGCGGCCGGTCCGAAGCGCGCGAGCGCGCCGAATACCTGCTGGCCCGCGTGGGGATCGTCAATCCGGGCACGCGGCTACGGCAGTTTCCGCATCAGCTGTCCGGCGGCCTTCGCCAGAGGATCATGATCGCGATGGCGCTGATGTGCGATCCGGCACTGATCGTCGCCGACGAACCGACGACGGCCCTGGACGTCACCGTACAGGCCCAGGTTCTTCACTTGCTGAAAGACCTCCAGACGGAATTCAACATGGCGCTGGTCCTGATCTCCCACGATCTCGGGATCGTCGCGCGGATCGCCGACCGGATTGCCGTCATGTATGCCGGGCGCATCGTCGAGACCGGGTCCAGCCGGCAGATCTTCACCGCGCCGACCCACCCCTATACGCAGGGGCTGATCGACTGCATTCCCTACCCGGGAAAGACGGAGAGAAGAACCGCGCTGGGCTCCATTCCCGGTATGGTTCCCTCTCTTATCGGCGACGCTCCGGGATGCATGTTCCGGAACCGCTGCGCCCTGGCGGAAAAGCGGTGCGGCGAAGGCGGCAATGCCGAACGGACCATCGAGGACGGCCATACCTACCGATGCGTCCATCCGGTCGAGCATCTGCGCGCGAACGCGGTGCCATCGTGAGTGCGGCATCCGCGATCTTGCCGGAAACGGCGCCGGTTCTCGAATGCGACCGGGCCACCCGACTCTTCAGGGTCAAGCGGGGCCTGTTCGACGCGCCCGCGACGCTGCGGGCCGTGGACGGCGTGTCCTTCGCGGTACGGGAAGGCGAGGTGCTCGCGATCGTCGGCGAATCGGGCTGCGGCAAGACCACGCTCGCGCGCATGCTTCTGGGGCTTCTGCCGCCCTCCGGCGGGTCCATCCGCTTCGCCGGCCGGCCGATGGAGGCGGTCGGCCGCGCCGAGATCGCCGCGCGGGTCCAGCCGGTTTTTCAGGACCCCTATTCCTCGCTCAACCCCCGCAAGACCCTGGGGCAGATCATCGGTCTGCCGCTTGCCGTCCATCGTATCGGAACCGAAGACGACCGCCGGGCGCGAATCGCCGAGATCATGGAGTTGGTGGGGCTGTCCTCTCATCTGGTCCATGCCTACCCGAACCAGCTTTCCGGGGGTCAGCGGCAGCGGGTGGCGATTGCCCGCGCGCTCGCGATCGAGCCCGGAATCGTCGTCTTCGACGAGCCCACCTCCGCTCTCGACGTATCCGTGCAGGCGCAAATTCTGAATCTGCTGATGGAGTTGAGGCGGACGCTCAACCTGACCTATGTGTTCATCAGCCACGATCTGGCGGTCGTCGAACACATCGCGGACCGGGTCGCGGTGATGTATCTCGGCCGCCTCGTGGAGCTTGGAGAGACCGGGAGAATCTTCGAGGAGCCCCGCCATCCATATACCGAGACCCTGCTGCGCTCCGTCCTGACGCCGGACCCGGCGCTCGGCCTGCCGCCCGGGCCGTTCGGCGGCGAATTTCCCGATCCCCTCGATCCGCCGCCCGGTTGCCGTTTTCACCCCCGCTGTGCGAAGGCCACGGAAACATGCGGCACGACCGCACCGGAGGCGCTGACGGATTCGTCGGGTCGCGTCGAATGCCACCTGTACAATGGAACGAGCCATGACCGATGACGACGCTCGCCTGATCGCCCGCTTCCAGGCGCTCGACACCTGCGCGGTGTCCGATGCGCTGGACTCGCTCGGACTGCCTTGCGCGGTGACCGGGATCGTGGCGCAGACGATGGGCAGGCGAATCGCCGGCCGGGCCGTCACGGTCAAGCTGACGGACCGGAAACGGGAGGATGCGCCGGTGAGGCATTTGTGCAGCGGTGCGGTGGATTCGGCCGGTCCCGGCCGGGTGCTGGTCATCGAGCAGCGCACCGGTATCGACGCGGCCGGGTGGGGCGGGGTGCTGTCGAACGCCGCGCAGGCGGCCGGCATCGAAGGCGTGATCGTGGAAGGGCCCGCGCGGGATATCGACGAGGCCGCGGAGCTCGGCTTTCCGGTCTACGCGCGCAGCGCGACGGCGCGCACGGCGCGCGGGCGAATTTACGAAGAAGGTTTCAATATCGACGTTGCCGTCGGAGAATTGACCGTGCGTCCGGGAGACCTGATCATCGCCGACCGCAGCGGCGTTGCGGTGGTTCCGGAAGACCGTGCGGAGGACGTGCTGGGCAAGGCGGAATCGATCGTCGCCAGGGAACGCGCAATGACCGAGGCCGTCCGGCGCGGCGAGCCGGTCAGCGAAGTCATGGGAGCGTCCTACGAACGAATGCTGCAACCGGGTGGAGACGATTGATGGCGGATGTCGTTCTGGGCATGTGGACAACGCACGGGCCGACCCTGAACACGACCCCCGATCAGTGGGGCGAGAGGGTCAAGGCCGATCTGGTAAACGAGCACTGGTTCAAGGGCGAGCGCTTTACCTTCGACGAGCTGATCGAACGGAGGACGGGCGAGGATATCGCCGCGTGGATCACCGATTCCGAACGCCAGCGGCGCTACGACGCCTGCCAGGCCGGGATCAAGGCGCTCGCCGACAAGTGGGAGGAGATGGCGCCGGATGCCTGCGTGATTCTCGGGAACGACCAGCGCGAGCTGTTTCTTGAGGACATCCAGCCCACCTTCACCGTCTATCGCGGAGACACCTTTTACAACCAGCCGACCAGCGACGAGCAAAAGGCCAAGCTGCCGCCCGGGGTCGCCGATGCGGAATGGGCCTACCGGCCCGAGCATCACACGGTCTATCCGGGCCTGCCCGATCTGGCCGAAATCGTTTTCGCACGCGCGATGGAAGAGGGGTTCGACCTCGCCGCGTCGAGCGAGTGGCTGCGCCACGAGAACCATCGCCATGTGGGCACGCCGCACGCGTTCAGCTTCGTCCTTCGCCGGATCATGCGCGACCGGGCGGTTCCCACGCTGCCGGTGATCGCCAACACGTTCTATCCGCCGAATCAGCCGACCGCGCGGCGGTGTTTCGACTTCGGCGCGATGATCGGACGTGCGATCCGCGACTGGGATTCGCCCGCCCGCGTGGCCGTGGTCGGGTCGGGGGGAATGTCGCATTTCTGTATCGACGAGGATCTCGACCGGCGCTTCCTCGAGGCGTTCGGCGACCGCAGCGAGGAGCGGTTGTGCGGTATCGAGCAGGAGTTGCTGAAATCCGGTTCGTCCGAGCTCCGCAACTGGATCGTCGCGGCGGGGGTGCTGTTCGGCACCGGACTCGGCGGCGACGTGATCGATTACGTCCCCTGCTACCGGTCGCTGGCGGGAACGGGGACCGCCAACGCCTTCGTCTGCTGGACCTGATCCCCGTCGACGGATGGCGGACGATCCCCGCGTAGTCGTTGCCGGCGGCGGCCCCGTGGGCCTCGCGCTGGCCGCCGAACTCGGCCTGCGCGGCGTCCCCTGCACGGTGATCGAGCGTCGTTCCGAACCGCACCGCATACCGAAGGGCCAGAATCTTACCCAGCGCACCCTGGACCTGTTCTACTCCTGGGGCATCGCGGACGAATTGCGGTCCCGGCGCCTGATTCGGCCCGGACACCCCGGCAATTCGATCGTCGCCTACGGCGACTTGATGAGCGGGCACTGGTTTGCCGGCGTCTACAGAACCGCGGTCGACAAGTATTACTTCCAGCGCAGCGAGAGGCTGCCGCAATATCTCACCGAACAGGTGCTCCGCGAACGGCTGGAGGATATCCCCTCCGTTACCGTGCGAAGCGGTCGGTCGGTGGAGGCGGTCCGGCAATCCGAACATGGCGCCGCCGTCGAAATCGCCGGACGCGACGGCGCGCGGCGTGAAACGATCGAGGCGGATTACGTGGTCGGCTGCGACGGCAGCCGGTCCCTGGTCCGCGAGAGCGCCGGCCTGACCTCCAGCGGAACCGATTACGAGCAGACGATGGTGCTCGCGGTGTTCCGCTCGTCCGCGCTGAGCGAAGGGCTGCGGCGCTTTCCGCCAGCCTATATCTATCGGGTGGTGCACGCTGATCTGGAGGGCTACTGGCGGTTCTTCGGTCGAATCGACGAGCGCGAGGGCTGGTTTTTTCACGCGCCCGTCGGAGGAATGGAGCGGAGCGAAGAGGGAGTACGCGCGCTGCTCCGCGCGGCCGCGGGCTTCGAGTTCGAGTGCAGCTTCGAGCATGTCGGCTACTGGGACCTGCGCGTCTCGATCGCCGACAGGTTTCGCGCGGGGCGCGTCTTCATCGCGGGCGACGCGGCGCACAGCCATCCGCCCTATGGCGGGTACGGTCTCAATACCGGCTTTGAGGACGCGGCCAATCTCGGCTGGAAGCTGGCCGCCGCGTTGCAGGGGTGGGGCGGCGAAGGTCTGCTCGACTCCTACAGCGAGGAGAGGCAGGCCGTGGCCGAGAACACGGCGGAGGAATTCATCGACAGCCGGATTTCCGTAGACAGGGAGCTGTTCGACCGGATCGACCCCGAACGCGACGCGAAAGAATTCTCGAAGGGTTGGGAGGCGTACGCTCAGGCGGGAAATACGCACCTGAACAGCTATGCGCCTCACTACGCGGGATCGAGCGTGATCGAAGGGCCGCCCGGCGGCGTCACCGGCGCGGGAGCCACGAGGAGCGAGCGGGCACGGCCGGGCCATTACCTGCCGCCGTGGCGCCTGACGTCCGGACGCAACGTCTTCGAAGAGCTGGGACGCGGGTTCAGCCTGATCGCGCTGGAAGCCGACGCCGGCAGGACCGCCTTGTTCGAACGCGCCGCCGCGCGGCGCTCGATTCCTCTGAAGGTCATCCGCGAGCCATCGCCCGAGAGCCGCGACCGCTACGGCGCGAGCCTCGTCCTCGTCCGTCCGGACGGCTATGTCGCCTGGACGGGCAACGCCGTACCGAGCGACGTGGATGCGGTCATGGCGAAGGTCACCGGCCGGTAAGGTCCCGCGCCTATCCGCCCATCAGACTGGGCAGATAGAGCGTAAGCCCCGGTATGAAGACGATCAGCAGCAGGCGGATGATATCGGCGACGAAGAAAGGGCTGATGCCGGCGAAAATGCCCCAGAGCGACATCTCCGGCATGATCGTCTTCAGCACGAACACATTCATCCCGATGGGGGGCGTGATCAGGCTGATCTCGGTTACCATGATGACGACGATGCCGAACCAGATCAGGTCGAAGCCGAGGCTCTGAACGACCGGGAAGAAGATCGGCACGGTCAGCAGGATCATTCCGATGCCTTCGAAGACGCAGCCGAGCGCGATGTAGATCAGGCAGATCACCAGGACCACGGTGATCGGGGCGATCTCGAGCGAATTGACCCAATCGACGATCTGGTTGGGCATGCCCGAGATGTTCATGAAGTTGGACAGGATGATCGCGCCGAAGGCGACGCTGAACACCATGGCGGTGGTCTGGCCGGCTTCGATCAGGGCGCTGCAGAACCCGCGCCAGCCCATCTTCCTGCGCGAGACCGCGAAGGCGACCGCGCCCACGGCGCCGATCCCGCCCGCCTCGGTCGGTGTGAAGACGCCCAGATAGATCCCACCCAGCACCAGCACGAACAGGACGATCATGCCCCAGACGCCCTTCAGCGCGAGGAACCGCTCTTTCCAGGGCGTCCACGGCCCCCGCGGGCCGAGCGAGGGGCGGAACGTGATCAGGACCTTGATCACGAAAATATAGAGGGCGATGGTAATGATCCCCGGGACGATCCCGGCGATGAACAGCTTGCCGACGTCCTCCTCGACGATGATGCCGTAGATGACGAGCGCGATGCTGGGCGGGATGAGGATGCCCATCGTGCCGCCCGCCGCGATGGTGCCGGCGGCGAGGTTTTCGTTGTAGCGGTATCGCCGCATCGACGGCATGGCGACCTTGGCCATGGTTGCCGCCGTGGCCACCGAGCTTCCGGATACCGCGCTGAAGCCGCCGCAGGCCGCGACGGTCGCCATCGCGAGCCCGCCCTTGTAGTGGCCGAGCCAGGCGTTCGAGGCGTCGTAAAGGTCTTCCGATAGCGCCGCCCGGTAGACGAAGGCCCCCATCAGCACGAACAGCGGAAGCACCGAGAAGGAATAGCTCATCGAAAAATCGAGAATGAGCTGGCCCACCGTCTCCAGCGCCGGTTCCCAGCCTCGCACCAGCCCGAACCCGACGAAGCCGACCGCGACCATGGCGAAGCCGAGCGGAAAGCCCAGGAACACCATGAGCAGGAGGATCGCAAACCCGACGAGCGATTCCGTCATGCGGCGAGTCCCGTCACGGGCTCCGGGCCAGCATAGTTTTCAGGTCGTGAAGCAGCATCAGAACGAGAACCACGCAGGTCACGACGCTGAGGATGCTGATCGCATAGGCGGCGGGAGCCACGGGCCATTCCAGATAACCGGACTCGATCTGCGCCTCGGCCAGGCCGTCCCCCTGGCTCCACATGCGCTCGGCGATGAACGCGACCACCGCCAGGGAGCCGCCGTCGACGACCAGCCGGCGCACCTCCCCGATACCGCCACGGAACCAGCGGTCGAAAATGCTGACGACGATGTGCGTCCGGCGACGGGTGATGATCGGCAGGCCGGCGAAGATGGAGAGCGGCATCAGGAACTCGATGAGCTCGAAACCGCCCGGGATGGGCGCGCTGAAGAGGTACCGGCCGGCGACGTCGATGAAGGTGATCGCCATCATCAGGAAGACCGTCGTACCGACGATCGCCATGAGGACGGCCTCGAAAGGGCCGTCGGGCCAGACGTCGTCCGCGTCCGGCCCGATCCCTTCGTCCGACATCGGCCGAAAGCCGCCCTACTTCCTGGTGGCCTTGTAAATCCTCTGCGACTCGGCGCGGTAGAAGTCGAGCGCCGCCCGGCCGTCCACGCCCGCCTTGTTCGCCGTCTCGATCCAGGCCTCGTCCTGATAGGCCCAGAGCTTCTTGAGTTCCGCGGTAAACTCCGCGGTCGCGTTGTGGATGCCGATCCCCTTCTTGCGGAAGATCTTTTCCGCTTCGATATCGAAATTGCCCCAGTTGTTGGAATCCATCGATATCTTCTCGCCCGACGCGGCGGTCACCACCGCCTTGTCTTCCTTAGACAGCTTATTCCAGACCTTCTGGTTCATGTAGAGCGAGAACACCGAGCCATAGACCTTGCCCGGCACCTTCGTGAGGTGTTTGACGTAGGGCGTCATCTTGAGCTTCTCCACATCGCCGATGGGAAAGATCATCCCGTCGACGATTCCTTTGGACACCACGTCGAAGGCCTTGATTCCCGGTGTCGGAACAACCGAGGCTCCGGTCTTGGCGAGCGCCTTGGCGACATCGCCCGGGGGAACCCTCATCTTCATCTTCTTCAAGTCCGCAAGGGAAGAGATGGGGTTCTTCAGGCTGAAGAATTCACCTCCCCCGTGCATGACATAGCCGAGAAACTTGACGCCCTTGTACTGGTTCTTCGATTCGAAATATTTCTTGTGGGTCCGCCAGAGCGCCGTCGCCGTCGAAGACGCGTCGGTGATGCTGAAGGGTAGCGTGCCCACCTGGTCGAGCGACAACCGCTTCCGCTCGAAATTGTTGAACATCACTGTCGCATCGGCGATCCCCGACGTCACCATTTTCCACTGGCGCGGCGCGGGCGCGAGGGTCTTCGCCGGGTAATTCACCGCAATGCGTCCGCTGGTGCCCTCGGTAACCCGCTTGGCCCAATTGTGGATGACTCCGACCACGAGCGGGTGCTTCGGCGGAACGAAGTAGTTGAACAGGATCTTGGTCTCCGCCTGCGCCGGTACGGCGGCGAGCAGCAGACTCGCGGCGCCCGCCGGCAGTGCAATCTTCGCAAGGGTTCTCATTTTTCCTCCCTGTTCCGCCGGGCAGGCGCTGGACTCCTATCCAGCCGCCGCGCATGGCGATTCGGTTTCGCGATTCCGGGACATGCTATCGGCGGGACTCGGGCGGTTCAACCGGCGGTCCCTTCGCCGTCGAAACCCATCGCGTCCACATATGCGGCCCGGACCTCCGCCGGCTGGCCGGCCTGGAAGACGAAGTTGAGCGTCGAGCGCGTGCGTACATGCGCCGCATCCCGAAGGTCTTTCCGCTCCCATCCGTCGACGAAGAAATCGCGGTCGAAGATGGGAAGCTCGATGCAATCGTTGTCGGCGGGGTCGCGGACGGTCGCTTTCGGGTCTTCGTTTCTCGCGACGCGGTCCATATCTTCGAGGAACCGCCTGCGCATCATGATGACGCCGCGGTCGCTGCGCCCGAGATGCTCTTTCGAGCGGTCGGCGAGCGTGCCCTGGCCGACCCACGCGACGAAGTCCTGGTTCATCACGTGGCTGGTGATCCAGCGCCCGTCCTCGTCCTTGATCGGGCCTCGCCAGCACGGGATTTCGTTCTGGGCGAACGGCCGCCGGTCTTTCGGTGCCGGGTTGAAGAACCACCCCACGCTCAACGTGGTGTCGTTGTCAATCGGCACCCGCCATTCGAAATGATCGCCGGTATACAGCGCGTTCGGCCACAGGCAGTTGCGCCCGACGGTCCAGAGGGGGTGGTGCTCGTCGGTGTTCTCGCGGATGCGCTTGTACGTGATGCCGTAATCGAACTCCTCGAAATCGATCCGCAGGTGTTTCGGCGCATAGGGACCGTCCGCGCCGCTCGCCCGCACGCGCCAGTTCTCGTGCTGCCATTCGAAATGGACCGGGTCGATAGAGTTCTCCTGGCACTGGAACCAGTTGCATGGGATTTCGGAGATCACGATCTGGCGGAACCCGTTGGCCCAGGTGAAGGGCTCCCAGGTCGGCACCAGCGGGGCGGGCTCCGGGCCCAGATAGGCCCACAGCATCCCGGCTTTCTCCTCCACCGGATAGGATTTGAGGCGGACCTTTTCCTTGAACCGGGAATCGGGCGCGGCGGTATCCTCGAACGGCTGCTCGATACAGGCGCCGCGGGCGTCGTAGAGCCAGCCGTGATAGCTGCACCGCAACCCGTTCGGCTCGACAAATCCATTACAGAGATCGGCGCGCCGGTGGCAGCAATGGCGGTCGAGAAGCCCGTACCCGCCCGAAAGGTCGCGGTAGAGCACGAGGTCCTCGCCCATCAGCCGGATCGGCATGGTGGGCTGGCGTTCCATCTCCGCCGCTCCCGCGATGGGATGCCAGTAGCGGCGCATCAGCGCTCCCATCGGCGTGTCCGCGCCGACCTGCGAAAGCTTGCGGTTGGTCTCATGATCGAGCATGTCCGCAGTATAGCGGCATTCGCATCGCGGGGCGCATTGACAGTCGAGCGGGCCGGATCGACCATGCCGGTCCGGCACGAAATAAGGAGCGGGCAGATGGCGAGGTTCGTGATCCAGTCGCATGGCCGTCTACAGGAATGGATCGCCGAGGAGCACGGATACTTCGCGGACGAGGGGCTCGACTACGTGCTCGCGCTTGGCAAGCCGGCGAGCTGGTCGGCGACCGTCGCGAGCAGCGAAGAGGCGCCCGACGAAGTCAGGCATGGCGCCTTCGAATCTTACCAGGAAGGCCGGACCTGCAACGTCTCCGCGGCCTGTCACTGGACGGTCAACATGGCGGCGTCGGCCGGGCATGGCCGCATGTGGGGCGATGCCTATTCGGTTACGCCCTCGGCGATCTTCGTTCCGCCCGATTCGCCTGTCGTAAGGCCCGAGGATCTTGCCGGCGTTCCCGTCCAGGTCGGCTACCATTCGGGGAGTCACTATTCGACGCTCCAGGCGCTGCTGCGCTTTCTCGACCGCGACCGGATCGATCTGAATTTCGGCGGCGTGTTGTGGGATCGCCTGGCCCTCCTGGTCGATGGCAAGGCCGAAGCCGGCAACGCATTCGGCGCGCCCTACTACCTGCTCGAACAGCTCGGCTTCCGGAAAATCGTGGACACGACCTTCATGATCGGTTCGCTGGTGACGAACGACGCCGATATCGAGGACGTGGAGAGATATTTCCGCGCGCTGCGCCGGGCGCAGCGCGACCTCGACGTGGAACCGGAACGCTATGCGCACTACTTCCTGCGCGAGCTGCCGGAGCGCTACCACGCGATGGTGGACGTGCGCCGCATGGGGCCGGGCGAACGCCTCGTCTTCGAGCCCTATACCCGCGAGGTGTTCGAGCGCACCCACAAGTGGATGGAAGACCTCGATCTGTTCTCCGAAGAGAGCGGGGGGAGCGCGGGCTATGCGGACTCCGTGGTGACGGGACTCGCGGCGGAATAGGGCGCGCGGCCCGACCCACAGCCGTCATTTCGACCGGAGCGCCGTCAGGCGCGGAGCGGAGAAATCTCCTGCCCGCGCGTGACAGATATCTCCGCTCCGCCGCGCGGCTCCGGTCGATATGACGGGGTAGGAACGGGCCCGACCGGAACGCCGCCGCTATTTCCAGCGGATCCGGGCGAGCTGCGCCCCGAACGGGTTGATGATCCCCTTGTCGATTTCCAGGTCCTTCGCGTGCACGAAGACCGACGGCAGGCTCGCGATGGGGATGATGTATGCCTGTTCGTTGATCCGGTCGAAGATCTTGCGGTACAGCGCCTCGCGCGCGGCAAGATCGAATGTCGAGCCGGCTTCCTTCATCCAGCCCGCGATCGCCTTGTCGCCGTAATAGTTGCGGGCCTTGCTGCCGAAATAGAAGCTGACTAGGGCGTCCGAGTCGGGAACGCCGCCCGAGCTGAACTGGTGTACCAGCGACTGGATCTTTCCGGTTCGTTGCAGCTTGCGGTAGGCCCCGAAGGTGACGCTCTTGATGGACGCCTTGACGCCGACCGCCCTCAGGTAACCCACGATCGCCTCGGCGACCTTCCGGGCCTCGGGCAGGGTCGTGATCTGCAGCTTCAGGTCCGCCTTGCCCGCCTCCTTCAGAAGCGCCTTCGCCTTCTTGGGATCGAAGGCCGGCGGTTTGACGTCGTAGACGCAGCCGATCTGGATCGGCTTGCAGATCGAATCCATCTTCTGCACCGCGTCGCCGCCCGCGAAGATGTTGCGCCGTATCGAGTCGCGGTCGATCGCGTGGATCAGCGCACGGCGCACGCGAGCGTCCTTGAGATCGTCGCTGCCGGTCCGCCCGATCGCGTCGAAGGCGATATACCGGTAAAGGATCCCGTTGCTCACCGTCACCGCGAGTTCGGGGTTCTGTCCGAGGTTGTCCGCCTGGTCCCTGGGCACGTTATGGATCATGTCGAGGCCGCCGGTGATGAGCTGGGCGACCTGGTTCTGGACGTCCGGGATGGGCAGGATGTGCACGTTCTCGATCGACCCGGCCGGCCTGGACGGCGAGCCGTGGCGGTAATCGGAGTTGCGCACCATGCGGACGCCGTCGTTCGGATCGTAGGAAACCACCTTGTAGGGGCCGGTTCCGATCGGCTTCTTGCCGAACGCCGCCTTGTTCTTGAGCGCCCCGTGCACGTCCGACGGGAACATTGGGATGCTGACCGCGAAGCGCGCCATGGCGACCGCGCGCGGCCCCTTGGTGGTGACGCGGAGGGTGTAGCGGTCGACCTTCTCCGCCTTCGCGATCCACAGGAAACGCGACTTGATGCGGAACTTGACCTTGGGGTCGGCGACGAAGTTCAGCGTGTAGACCACGTCGTCGGCATCGAACGGCGAGCCGTCATGGAACTTGACGTCGTCGCGCAGCACGAACTCGTAGGTCGTGGGGTTGACTGTCTTCCAGGACTTGGCGAGCAGGGGCTCGAATGTCTTCGTCCGCTCGTTGTAGCCGATCAGCGTGTCGAACACCGCCCGCGCGGTCAGCGCCGTCTCACCCTTGGGATCGTATACGAGGTCGACGCCCGGGATCGGGTCGTAGAAGCCCACCCGGAGCGTGTCCTTGGATTTCTGGGCCGCCACGGGCGCGGCCGCGATGAGCACGGCTGCCGCGAGTGCAACGACGCGTAGGTTGAGCATGATCTTCTCCCTGTCACCGTCCCGGAAAGCGGAACCCGACGGCACCCTTCCACGGCCCCGTCCCGCCTTGCAGCCGAGACTATAGGCATCGGTCCCACAGGCCGGCAACAAGCGGTGCTCGATAGCGGCGGCATGGCCGCTGCTGCTACCTTCCCGGAATGGAGTCGGTGTTCAGGATCGCCAAAGAGGTGCGCGATGCCGTCGCCGCCGGGGCGCCGGTGGTGGCGTTGGAGACCACCGCGATCGCGCATGGATTCCCAGGTCCGAAATCGCTTGAGGTTGCGTCCGGTCTCGATCGCGCGGTGCGGGAGGGGGGCGCGCTTCCGGCCTTTGTCGGAGTGGTCTCCGGGACCGTCACCGTCGGGCTCGAACGGGCCGAGGTGGAACGGCTCGCGACCGGGACCGGGGTGATGAAGGTCAGCCGGCGCGATCTCGCCGTCGCCGCCGCCACCGGGCGCGACGGCGCGACGACGGTGGCGGCCACGATGATCGCGGCCGCCCGCGCCGGCATCCCTGTCTTCGCCACCGGAGGCATTGGCGGCGTTCACCGGGGTGTCGAGGAGACTCTCGACGTTTCCGCCGATCTGGAAGAGCTCGGACGCACGCCCGTCGCGGTGGTGTGCGCGGGAGCGAAATCGATCCTCGACCTGCCGCGGACGCTGGAATACCTGGAAACGCGGGGCGTGCCGGTGGTCGGATACGGGACCGATGCGCTGCCTGCCTTCTACGTGCGGGAAAGCGGCATTCCGGTGCCCCACCGGGTCGACGACGCCGGGGCTGTGGCACGGCTGATCCGGGCCCAGCGCGCGCTCGGCCTCACCGCCGGAATCGTCGTCGCCAATCCGCTGCCGAAAGGGGAGGCACTCGAACCCGGAGAGATAGAAGCGGCGATCGAGGACGCGGTTCTCGCCGCGCGGGAGGCGGGGATCGGCGGCAAGGAGTTGACCCCTTATTTGCTCGACCGGGTGGCCGAGATCACCGGCGGCGAGAGCCTCCATGCCAACGCCGCGCTTCTGATAAACAACGCGGGTCTCGCCGCCGAAATCGCGGTGGCGCTTGCCGGGCTGGGCGAAGAAAATGCGGCGCCCATTCAACAGGACGGGTGAGAGGACGAGGATGGCGTTGAGCGATCGAAGCACGCGCGAGCACGATCTCGCGCTTCCCATGGAACCCATCGCGACATTGCTTGCGCGCTATCGCGGCCGTCATCCTTCAAAGACCGCCATCGTCGACCTCGATACCGGCCGGAGTATCGACTTCGCCGGTCTTCACGATGCCGCCAACCGGGTCGCCAATTTTCTCGCGGGCAGGGGCGTCGGCCCCGGCGACAGGGTCGGGCTGCTCTCCGAGGAAAGTCTGGAGAAGCTGATAATCTGGCTCGGTATCTGGCGCCTTGGCGCGGTGGTCTGTCCGCTCAATGTCGAGATGAACGAAGCCAATGTCGGCGAAATCCTCGCCAACATCGAGCCTCGCCTAACCTTCGTCCACGAATCCCTCGACGCCCATGCGATGGGTGTCGGGACCGGGCCACGGCGCGAGATCTTTGGAGCATGGGACGCTGGCGGGGAGGACGGATTTTTCGCCCGGCTTCGCGCGGTGCCGGCTTCGCCCGAGGTCGAGAGCGCGAACGGGGTCTCGGATATCGCCGCGATCTTCTGCACCTCCGGCACCACGTCGAAGCCCAAATGCGTCGTCTTCGATCACACCGCCTACTGGTTGAGCGGGTTGTCCACGCTCGACATGCTGGGACTGACGGCGGACGACCGCACCCTCGAATACCGCTCCTTCGGCTGGAACTCCGCCCAGATCCTGAGCCTCATGCCGTTTCTCCAGACCGGGCTCACCATGCACATCGCCCGGCGTTTCTCGCATGGGCGGTTTTTCGACTGGATTCGGGACCGCGGCATTACTTTCGCCGCCGGCGTTCCGACGGTGGTCAACATGCTGCTCAACGAACCCACCGGAATCACGGCGGAGGACGTGCCGACGCTTCGCCTGATGACCTGTTCGACGGCGCCGCTCAGCCCCGACCAGTGGCGCAAGTTCGAGGACATGTACGGCGTTACCCTGCTCCAACTTTACGGCATGTCCGAGGCCGGCTGGATTTGCGGCAACCGGCACAACAGGCGGCGCATGGGAACCGTCGGTCCGCCCGCCAGGCACCAGGAATTCGTCATCGTCGATGGCGAAGGCAAACCCTGCCAGCCCGGTGTCGAGGGGGAGGTTACCGTCGGCGGACCGCAGACCAGCATCGCCACGATCTCCCCGGATGGAGAGTGGGAGGACCGCACGCGCGCACGCCTGAAGACCGGCGATCTCGCCGTGATGGACGAGGACGGTTTCGTTCGGGTCACCGGTCGGACCAAGGACCTGATCATCCGGGGCGGGGTCAACATCGCCCCGCTTGAGATCGATCATATCCTGATGCGCCACGACGACATCCTCGAAGCCGCCGCCGTCGGAGTGCCGGATCCGATCTACGGCGAAGAAGTCGTGTGTTACGTGGTCGTCAGGTCCGACTCCGGGATCGACGAAGCCGCCGTGAACGCGCATTGCGCGGACAGCCTGCCGGCGTTCAAACGCCCCAAGGCGGTGTTGTTCACCGACGCGCTTCCCAAGTCCGACCGGGGAAAGATCAAGCGGGACGCGCTGCGCGAATTGTGGATCGAGGCGGGCGAGAAGGCCGCGATATAGGCGGGATCAGTTCACCGACCCGGGTTCCGCCCGCGGCCCTTCCGCGGGCGGACGGCCCTGGGTCGGACCGGAATGGTGGTGGACGATCTTCCAGATGCTGCCCTCGCGCACGAACAGGTTTGTCGCGAGCAGGAACTGTCCATCGAGCGACTCGTAGCACACCACGACACCCATCTCACCGTTCGCATAGGCCACCGCGGCGTGACAGGAGATATCGGGCGAGTTCGGGTTGGCGACGATCGCGGACCAGCTTCGCATCACCGCTTCCCGGCCGGTCAGCACGTCCCAGCCCGGATGGGCGCAAACGATCGGCTCGCGTTGCGCCCAGATTGCGTCCATCGCCTCCGCGTCGCGGTCGGCGAAGGCGCGATAGAAGGCCTCATTGGCGAAGAGAAGAGCGTCGATCTCGGACATCTTCGGTTTCCCCGCATCAAACCATCACAAGCGTCGGCATTGTGCGGTACGGAGTGAACGGATTTCTGTAAATTTTCCTATTCGTCCATTCCCGAATCGCACGAGCCCGGCATTCCGGCAATCTCCGTCCTGCTATCCTCCCTAACCCGGCGGCCCCGTCAGCACGATGTCGTAATCGTCCAACGCATCGAGGAAATCGACATGCCCGGCGATGTCGGCGATGTCGAGCGCCGCCAGCTTGCCGAAGGACCGATCGAACACCGCCACGCAGGTATCGCCGGTGAACCGCGACGGGAACAGAAACCCATCCGCCTCAGGCCGGCCGGCATGGACGGCCGCCCCCAGCGGGGTCGAGCGGCGGTCGCGATGTATCACGCGGAAGACCCGCCCGAGCCGGATGTCGCGCAGCCGGGAGCGCAGGAGTTCCCGGTCGTAGCCGCCGGTCACGCAAAGTCGCCCTGTCTGTCTCCTTCCGCGGCCTTCTCCACGCGGTCGATCTCGCCCCCGGCCAGCAGCGTCAGCGGCATCGCCCCATCGAGCGAAGGCCGGTGCGTCGTCAGCCACACCCAGGCCGCGTAGCCGTCGTCGAATCGCCCGACCACGCGGTCGAGGCCTTCGAGCGGCCTGCCCCGTTCGTCGAACTGCTCCGCCGGGAAGACATAGCCGCGCTTGGCGCCCCGCCAGCCCACGATCCTGCCCTTCTTGAGCCAGTCATGGACGGATTGGCGGGTCTTGAGCCCGACCCGCGCCGCCAGTTCGTCCGAGGTCAGCAAGGTCTCCGGCGCGCCCTCGCGCGTATGCACCGACATCCGCCCTGCCGCCTCTCCGGCGCCGACGCGGATGGGCTCCGCGCCCGCGATAGTTTCGGCCCTGGACGCATCGTCCGTTCTCAGCACGTCGGCCGCCACCGCAAGCGCCGAGTGCACGGCCTCCGGATGGGCGACCAGCGCCGTCACATGCGCCGGGCTGAGACGGCCGGCGGCCTCATGCAGCACGCCCACAAGCTCGCGCAGCTTTTCACCCCTGGGCCGGGCCATGGCAGTCCTCCGAAGCAATGAAGACATGACACCATATTGGTCTATATCGTCTATTTGGTCAATAGCCCGTCCGCATCCCGAAGTCTCCGCGCTTTTCTCCCCAGCTTCGTATTCTCGTCAGGCGGATCGTCAAAAACTCGAGACACAGTAGCATTCAGTACACACTCCGCGAGCATTCCGGGTCGGCCCTCGCCTTGTCCGGCCCCGGGCGCTGTGGTCAAATCCGCTCCCGTCGCCGAGCCCCGGGAGATCGCCATGTTCCTGCGCAACAGCTGGTATGTCGCCGCGTTCGACCATGAGGTCGGGCAAGAGCCGTTCGCGCGGACCATTCTGGGCGAGGCCATCGTGCTTTACCGCAAGAGTGACGACACAGCCGCCGCGCTCGCCGATTCGTGCTGCCACCGCGCGCTGCCGCTGTCGATGGGAACCGTCATCGGCGACGACCTGCGATGCGGCTATCACGGTCTCGTTTTCAGTTCCGACGGTGCATGCGTCTCGGTGCCCGGCCAGACGACCGTCCCGCCCGGGGCTTCCGTGCGGTCCTACCCGGCGATCGAACGCTTCGGCTGGATCTGGCTGTGGATGGGCGATCCCGCGCTTGCCGATCCGGCGCTGCTTCCCGACTGGCGCTGGCTCGAATCGCCCGACTGGAAGATGGTCGAGGGCAATGGGGGGAAGCCCTTGCCGATGGCCTGCAACTACGAGCTCATCTCCGACAACCTGTTCGACCTCACCCACCTGTCCTATGTGCATGCGACCACCATCGGAACCGACGCCATCGTCGATTTCCCGTGCAAGACGGAGCGCCTGGAGCGCTCCATCCGCATGTCGCGGCTGGTGGTGGACCGCCCGGCCGCGCCGTTCTATCAGTGGTGCGGCCGGTTCGAGAGCAATGTCGACCGCTGGCTGATCACCACCATCGACATGCCGTCCTTCATCGTCAATCACGCGGGCTGCGTCGATACCGGGACCGGGATCGACATGATCGAGGGCCGCCGCGATGGCGGGGTGGACCTGAAGGTGTTGAACGCGCTTACCCCGGAAACCGAGACCTCCACGCACTATTTCTACGGACATACTCGGAATTTCCGCCTCCGCGAGGCAGAGGTGGACGAAAAATTCCGCACCAATTTCACTCAGGTCTTCCTTGAGGACAAAGCGATCCTTGAGGCGCAGCAGGCGATGATGTCGAGCGACCCCGATGCGCCGCGGATCGACGTCAACGCCGATGCTCCCTGCATCCAGGTACGCAAGCTGTTGCGCGAACTGATCGCCGTGGAACAGCGCGACCCCGCTTCGATCGCTGCCGAGTAGGCGGGGACGGGCGATGGCGGCGCTCGACGGGATTCGCATTCTCGAACTCACGACCATGATCACCGGCCCGCTCGGCGGGCAGATGCTCGCCGATCTCGGCGCGGAAGTGATCAAGATCGAGAACCCCAAGGGCGGGGACATGTTCCGCAGCTGGCGGGGCGGTACCTACAGCGCCCATTTCCTCGCCTACAACCGCAACAAGCGATCCATCACCCTCAACCTCCGGTCGGAGGAGGGGAAGGAGATACTGCTCCGCCTGGTCGAGACCGCGGACGTGCTGCTGGAGAATTTCCGCCCGGGCGTGATGGATCGTCTGGGGCTCGGGCTCGACACGCTCAGGGCGCGCAATCCGAAGCTGATCTATTGCTCCATCACCGGCTTCGGCGAGGACGGTCCCTATCGCGACCGGCCGGCCTACGATGCGGTCGCCCAGTCCTTCTCCGGGGTTTCCTCGATGTTCATCGAACCCGAGGACCCGCAGATCACCGGTCCCACGATCGCCGACAACATGACCGGCATCAATGCCTGCTACGGGATCCTGGGCGCGCTGTTCGAACGCGAGCGGACCGGCACCGCGCGCCGGATCGACGTCAACATGCTCGAATCGACCATCACCTTCATGCCCGATCCCTGGTCCAACCTCATCCAGGGCGGGTTCCCGCAAGGGCCGCATGCGCGCGTGCGGGCGTCCCAGTCCTATTCGCTTCGTTGCTCCGACGGCAAGTTGCTCGCGCTCCATCTGTCGTCGCCGCAGAAATTCTGGCAGGGCGTCCAGAACGCTTTGGAGCGGCCCGATCTGGGCGCCGACGAGCGTTTCGCGGCGCGCGAGTCCCGGATCGAGAACTATTTCGCGCTCAAGGCCGAATTCCAGAAGACCGTGGGCACCGAGCCAAGAGCGCACTGGATGGCGCGGCTGGAAGCGGAGGATGTCCCGTTCGCGCCGGTTCTCACCCTGCCGGAGGTCCGGGATGACCCGCAGGTGCGCCATCTCCAGACTTTCTTCGAGACGGCCCATCCGACCGAAGGACCGATGACGTTGCTGCGCCGGCCGGTTCGTTACGACGGTTCGCGCGACGATCAACCGACCGTCGCGCCGCCTCAGCTTGGCGAACACACGGAGGATATCCTGGGCGAACTCGGTTATGACCTCGACGGGATCGAAAGATTGCGCGGCGAGGCCGTGGTCTAGGCCGGTGGCGTCACTCGAATTCGCCGCGGTTGACCGCGCGGGGAGGCGCTGCGAAAAGATCGCGCGCGACGGACGGTACGGATAGCGGAACGGGCGCGATGAAGGTCAGGATCACCGAATATCTCGATATCGACCTTGAAGCGGAGCGGTGGTGCTGCAACCGCTGCGGCCACGACCTCGGCGAGGCCCGCGAATCCTACAAGCGGGGCTGCCTGGTGCGCGAACGCGATCCCCGCGAGATCCATTTTCCGATCGGCCCCAGCAAGGAATTCAACTTCTCGTTCGATCCCGACTGGATGCGGATCATCGAGTTCTACTGCCCGGGTTGCGCGGTCATGGTGGAGAACGAATACCTGCCGCCCGGCCATCCGCTGACCTGGGATATCCAGCTCGATATCGACAAGCTCAAGAAGAAGCACGGCGTCAAGTCGAGGCGCCGCGCCCGCAAACCCGCCGCGAAGACCGGAACCGCCGGCAAGAAAACCGCAACGGCGGGCCGCGCTCGCGCCAAACCCAAGGCGGCGGCTGGCTAATTTCGCCGTCTCTACACCGGTGCCGCTTGCGCCGGTTGGGGAAATACGGAAACCTGTAACTCCAACGCGTCCCATCGAGGATCTGCATTGCAGGGAGGTATGCCATGAAGAAATCGTTGCTTTCGATTGCGGCCGCGGCTGTGGCGGGAGCGTTGCTGGCCGTGCCGGTGGCTCAGGCGAAGGAGATCCCGCTCAAGGGCATCTCGGCCTGGCCCAAGAACTTTCCGCTGACCCCGGATTTTCTGCGCTTTATCGAGTTTGCGAACAAGGCGGGAGCCGGGCAGTTCAAGATCGCGCATATCGGCGGGCCGGAGATCTCCAAGGCGCCCGCGCAGGCCAAGGGGTTCAAGTCGGGGCTCTACGACCTGATGTTCACCGCCGCCAGCTATCACCGCGGCGTGGTCCCCGAGGTCGACGCCCTGTCCGCGACGATGATCCGGCCCTGGGATGCGCGCAAGAGCGGCGCGATGGACGCGCTCAACATGGCGGTGACCAAGCGCCTCGACGGGATCATCCTGTCGCAGACCGCGACCAGCGTCTCCTTCGTGCTCTATCTCAGCCGCGAGCCCAAGCGGAGCGCCGACGGCATGATTTCGCTCAAGGGTTTCAAGATGCGTTCGGTGCCGATCTACGACGGATTCCTGAGGGCGCTCGGCGCGACCACGGTGACCGTCCAGGTGCCCGAGATCTATAACGCGCTGGAGCGCGGACTGGTCGACGGTTTCGCTTTTCCGGAGCTGTTCACCCGGCCGATGGGCTGGCCGAAATTCGTCAAGTACCGCGTCTATCCCCGGTTCTACCAGCTCGAACCCTGCATCTTCATCTCCAACAAGGCGTTGAAGAAGCTGAGCAAGGAAGGGCAGGCGTTGATGCTCAAGCTCGGCCAGGAGTGGGAGCACACGTCGCACGCTTATTGGGAGCCGCTGGTGAAGAAGGAGTCCGAAGTCCTTGCGAAGGAATTCGGGCACAAGATCATCACGATGACGGGCGAGGCCGCGAAGCGCTATCTGGGCCTGGCCAACAAGGTGCCGATCGAGCGCCTGAAGAAGGTCGATTCCCCGGAGGCCAAGACCCTTTCCAAGCTGTATCACGGCCAATAGGCCACATGACCGTCCGCGCGCTCCGGAACAATCCGGGGCGCGCGGCGGCCCCCTCCGGGCTTCGTCTCGATGAAACTCGTTTCCAGGGCCTATGACGGGCTGATCGTCGGGCTCGCGATCCTGGCCGGGCTGATGCTGGTGGTGATCTTCGTCGGCATCATCGCGGACGTCGCGATCCGCACCTTCGGCTACAACTCGCTGCAGTGGTACAGCGCGATCGCCGAATACTGCCTGCTGTTCTCGACAATGCTCGCCGCGCCCTGGCTGGTGCGGCTCAGGGGCCATGTGGTCGTCGAGTCGCTGACCATGGCGATGCCGCCGCCGGTGCGATGGGCGATGGCCAAGGCGGTCTACGTGCTGTGCATCGTTCTCTGCGGGCTCTTCGTCTATTACGGATTTGTCGAGATGGCGTTGGCGCTGGATACCGGCGAGCTCGATCTGCGCTCGATAGACATGCCGAAGTGGATCCTGTTCATTCCGTTTCCGCTCGGCTTCACCCTGGTCGCGATCGAGTTCGGCCGCTATCTGCTCGGCTTCGGGTCCTACTACAGCGGCACAGTCGGCTCCTCGGAGTCGCTTTGATATGGAGTTGTTGAGCGAGTGGTACGGCATTGCCGGCTTCCTGGTCGGCATGGTCATCGTCTTCATGCTGCTCGGCATCCCGGTAGCCTTCGCGTTTCTGACCGCCAACATCGTCGGCGCGATGATCTACATGGGCGGCCTCGACGCGATGCCGCAGATCGTCGTGAATGCCGTGGAATCGGTGACCATCTTTGCGCTGATCCCGGTGCCCCTGTTCATCATCATGGGCGAATTGTTCTTCCACACCGGGCTCGCCATCCGGGTATTCGACGCGCTCGACCTCTGCTTCGGCCGGCTGCCGGGGCGCCTTTCCTATATCACCGTCGTCGGCGGCACGATCTTCGCGACCCTTTCGGGCTCGACCATGGCGAATACCGCGATGATGGGCTCGATGATGGTCCCCGAAATGACCAGCCGCGGCTACAAGAAGCACATGTCGATGGGGCCTATCCTCGGCACCGGCGGTCTGGCGATGATCATTCCGCCTTCGGCGCTGGCGGTGCTGCTGGCGAGCCTCGCCGAGATCGATATCGGCAAGCTGCTGATCGCCGGCGTCCTGCCCGGCCTGGTGCTGGCGGTGCTCTATTCGATCCTGATCTACGCCCAGGTGAAGATCGACAAGGACGCGGCACCGGAATACGTGGTGGAACAGACGAAATTGGGCAAGATCCTCTGGGCCCTGATCGTCAACGTATTGCCTATGGGCTTCGTGGTGTTCTGCGTGATCGGGCTGATCATCCTGGGCATCGCCACGCCGACCGAATCGGCAGGGTTCGGCGCGCTCGGCGTGCTCATTCTCGCGGCTCTCTACCGGGTGCTGTCCTGGAATGTGATCGTCAAGTCGGTGGCGGGCTCGGTCCGGGTGACGGCGATGGTGCTGCTGATCATCCTCGCCTCTTCGACCTTCAGCCAGCTCCTCGCCTTCACCGGCGCCAGCGCGGGGCTTATCGAATGGGCGACCACGGTGGATCTGGCGCCGATCGTGATGCTGCTGATCATGTTCGGCGTGTTGCTGATCCTCGGCATGTTCATGGACCAGGTCTCAATGATGCTGCTGACCGTGCCGATCTTCTTCCCGCTGGCGGGGACGCTTCAGTTCGACCTGATCTGGTTCGGGCTGGTGATGCTGCTTGCGCTGGAGATCAGCCTGACGACCCCGCCCTTCGGCCTTCTGCTGTTCGTGATGATGGGCGTCGCCCCGCAAGGGACGACGCTGTGGCAGGTCGCGATGGCGGCGGCGCCTTATATCGGATGCGCGCTGATCGTGCTGGTGCTGCTGATCCTGTTTCCCGGTCTCGCGCTATACCTGCCGGGCCTGATGGTGAGCTGATCGGCGTCTGTCGGACTCGGCGACGGGACTCCAGACCCGAGCGATGCCGGGTCGGCGCGGCCTTCGCAACGCGGATTCGTCAGGGCGCTTCGGGCGGGCGCGTTGCGTTCGAGACGCGGGGCGAGAAAGCAATTCCTTCATTTCGGACTAACGGCGGCCGGGTTACCGTTTCCGCCAATTGCAGTCGGTCCTCGTGACCACCCGGTTGTTCTCCAGGTATTGGGTGTCATAGGCGCAGCGACCCGCGAGGCCGGCATAGACGCCGGTGCCGCCCATGAGCTCGAAATGTCCCTGACCGCCGCCGCCGGCCTTGACGTCGCCGGCGCTCCTACTGGCCAAGAGATACAGGTGGTCGCCGGATGCGTTCGTGTTCGTGCAGGGCGTTTCCAGATCCACCCCCGCCGCCGACCGGTTCCCGTAGACCACACATTTCGACACGGTATGTCCGCCCTTCACGAAGGGGCCGCCGGTGCTCTCCAGAATGGTGGCGCTGCCCTTCAGCGTTCCGCTGAATACCGTACCTCCGGCATGTTCCATCGTCACGAAATGACGGATGTAATTCGCGATCGCGCTGAAGCTGCCGCTCTCCTGAGCCAATGCGCCATGAGTGAAACATGAAATCCCCGCGGCGGCGGCGGCCGCCACCGCTGTCATTTTGCAAGATGTCATTTCGTCCTCCCGTTTCGACAAACGGTCAATATCGGGACGGCCACCGGGCCGACCGATTGCGGGCAACCGTCCGGGCCGAACAATTCAGCCGGGCCTCGCCAGGGCGGAAGCGATCCGATCCAGGCGAACGGAGCCCACCGGTTTTCCGTCTCGGGTTACGCAGGCAACCTGCGCACCGGTGCCGATCAGCTGTTGCAAGGCATCGTCGAGCACCGTGCCGGCATCGACCTCGGGCGCGCCATCCGACAATCCCGCATCCATTATCGAGGCGACCTCTATCGCCCGGCCCCGGTTGATGTCCCTGATGAACTCCGCCACGTAGTCGTCAACCGGGCGCATGATGATTTCCTGCGGAGTCCCGACCTGCACCGCCTCGCCGTCGCGCAGGATGGCGATGTTGTTGCCGAGCCGGAGCGCCTCTTCGAGGTCGTGGGTGATGAAGACGATGGTCTTGTGCAGCTCGGTCTGGAGGTCCAGCAAAATGTCCTGCATGTCGGTGCGGATCAGCGGATCGAGCGCCGAGAACGGCTCGTCCATCAGCAGGATTTCGGCGTCCGTGGCGAGCGCCCGGGCGAGGCCTACCCGCTGCTGCATCCCGCCAGACAGCTGCGTCGTGTAATAGTCCTCATAGCCGGAAAGCCCGACCCGATCGATCCAGCGCTGGCCGCGTTCCGCGCTCTCCGCCCTGTCGAGCCCCTGGACGCGGAGTCCGTAGGCGACGTTGTCGGCCACGGTTCGGTGCGGCATGAGGGCGAAACGCTGGAACACCATGGACGCCTTCGAGCGCCGGAACTCCCGCAGCTCCTGCTGGGTCATGCCGAGCACGTCCGTCCCGTCGACCAGCACCTTGCCCGAGGTCGGGTCGATGAGCCGGTTGATGTGGCGGATCAGCGTCGACTTTCCCGAACCCGACAGGCCCATCACGACCTGAATGTGGTGCGCGGTGACGTCCAGGTTGATGTCCTTCAGGCCGAGGACGTGTCCATGCCGGTCGAGCAGGTCGTCCTTCGACATCCCGGCCCTGACATGCTCCGTCATGGCGGCGGCATGGGGCCCGAAGATCTTGTAAAGGTCCCTGATCGCGACCTTGATTTCAGCGTTGGTGCTCATCTCTCCGGTGCTTTTGCAGGTTCTTTCCGAATCCCTGCGAGATCCGGTCGAAGATGATCGCGAGCACGACGATCGCGAGGCCGTTCATCAGGCCGAGCGCGAGATACTGGTTGGAGATCGCCCGCAGCACCGGGACGCCGAGGCCCTTGACCCCGATCATGGACGCGATGACGACCATGGCGAGCGACATCATGATCGTCTGGTTCACCCCGGCGAAGATGTTGGGAAGGGCAAGCGGGATCTGGACGCCGAAGAGCTTCTGCGAATAGCTGGCGCCGAAGGCGTCGGCGGCTTCCAGCACCTCCTTGTCGACCAGGCGGATGCCGAGATTGGTCAGGCGCACGATCGGCGGCAGGGCGTAGATGCAGACCGCGATCAGCCCCGGGACCTTGCCGATGCCTAGCAGCATGACGACAGGGATCAGGTAGACAAAGCTCGGAATGGTCTGCATCACGTCGAGCAGCGGGGTAATCGCCGCCTGGACCCGGTCGGAGCGCGCCATCGCAATGCCGATCGGAATGCCTACCGCGATGCATATCAGCGTGGCGACCGAGATGATGGCGAGCGTCGCCATGGTGTCCTGCCACATGCCGAGATAGCCGATCGCGAGAAACGCGGCGACCGTTCCGCCCACCACCAGCCAGTTCCGCGCGCCGAGCCAGGCGAAGGCCGCGACGACCAGAATGACCAGAGGCCACGGGCTGGTCTGCAGCAGCCTCTCCAACGAGACCAGGAATTGCAGCAGCGGATCGAAGAAATTTTCCAGCGCTTCTCCGTGGGTGCGGGAGAAGTCGCGAAAGCCACGGTCTATGGCCTTCTTGAGGTCGCGTAGCTCCTGATCCCCAAGGGTGGGGAACTCGTCGAAGAGATCCACTGCTACAAGCCCTGGCGCGACACGGGCGGGTCCACCGGTCGTCTGCTACAGGTGGACCCGCGAGACCGCCATTGGCTCGGAGCTACAGCGAGGCCTTCACCTTCGCCGCGACCTCCGCCGAAACCCATTTCGTCCAGATGCCCTCGTGCTTCTTCAGGAAAACCTGCGCCGCTTCTTCGCCACCCGCCTGGTTGGCCTGCATATAGGCCAGCATGGCGTTCATGATGGCGCCGGGATAGACGCGTGCTCGAAGGTAGTCGACCGCCACGCCGCCATTCTTGATGAACCTGTCGCTGACCACGGTATACACCTCGGACTTGGTCCAGGCGGAGGGTTTCGGGTCCGCGCATTCCTGCTCCGGCTTGGCGATGCAGTTGTCCCAGTGCTCCTTTCCGGCGAACGGCACCCCGAACGGCATTTTCACCGGGCTGTACTTGCCGACGAGCGCGGTGGGCGCCCAGTAGTAGCCGAACCAGTTCTGGCCCCGCTCCATCGCCTTGGCCATGGAGCCGTCAAGACCCGCAGCGGAACCGGGGTCGACCAGGACCCAGCCCTTATCCTTCATCTTGAAGGCCCGGAACAGGCTGGCGTTGGCAAGCTGGCATCCCCAGCCGGCCGGGCAGCCCACGAACGCGCCCTTCGACTTGTCCTCCTTGTGGGGGAACAGGTCGGGACGCTTGAGAATGTCGAGGACCGTCTTCAACTCGGGGTATTTCTTGGCCGTGTGCGGCGGAATCCACCAACCCTCGCCGAGACCGGTGATCGGCCCCTTGTTCACCGTGTGCAGCCGCCCTTCCTTCATGGCCTTGTTGAGCGGGTCATGGAGAAAATTCGCCCAGAGTTCGGGCGCGACGTCGGGCTGGCCCTTTTCGTTCATCGACGTGAAGGTCGGCATGGTGTCGCCCGGGACCATGGAGGTGTCGCAACCGTAGCCTTTCGACAGGACGATCCTGTCCACGTTGGCCATCAGCTCCGCCGAAGCCCAGTTCATGTTCGCGATCACGACCGGTCCGCAGGCGGCCAGCGCGCCTTGCGACAGCGTCAACGTGGCGGCCGCCGCCGCCAGCGTCACCAGAATCTTCTTCATGTTTTCCTCCCTGTTTTATTGGCTCCGCGACTTCGGACCGCAAGCCCGTCCGAGTGCAAGTCGCTCAGCCTCTTCGTTTTGGATTGGAAGCGATTGACATCCTGATTGCAATCGAAGCAGTCGCCCAACCGTTTGTCAAAATTGCGGCGGCACCGGAGGACGCGTCGAAAACCCGTCCTCCGGCCACGTCACCCCGCCCGCTGGCCGGGCAAGATCGGCGGCGAACCGTATCTATAGCGAGGCCTTCACCTTGGCCGCGGCCTCCGCCGAAACCCACTTCGTCCAGATGCCCTCGTTCTTGCGCAGGAATTCCGCCGCCGCGTCTTCGCCGCTCGCCTGGTTGGCCTGCATGTAGGCCAGCATGCCGTTCATGATGTCGCCGGGGAAAACGCGCTTCTTCAGGTAGTCGAGCGCCACGCCGCCGTTCTTCATGAACTTGTCGCTGACCACGGTATGCACCTCGGATTTGGTCCAGGCCGACGGCTTCGGGTCCGCGCAATCCTGTTCCGCCTTGACGATGCAGCCGTCCCAATGCTCGCTGCCGACGAACGGCACTCCGAACGGCACTTTCACGATGCCGAGCTTGCCGACGAGCGCGGTCGGCGACCAGTAATAGCCGAACCAGTTCTGGCCCCGCTCCACCGCCTTGGCCATGGAGCCGTCGAGACCCGCGGCGGAACCGGGATCGACCAGCACCCAACCCTTCTCCTTCATCTTGAAGGCCCGGAACAGGTTGGCGTTGGTCAACTGGCAGCCCCAGCCGGCCGGGCAGCCGATGAACGCCCCCTTCGACTTGTCCTCCTGGTAGGGAAACAGGTCGGGACGCTTGAGAATGTCGAGGACCGTCTTCAGCTCGGGGTGTTTCTTGGCCGTATGCGGCGGGATCCACCAGCCCTCGCCGAGTCCGGTGATCGGTCCGTCGTTCAACGAATGCAGCCGCCCTTCCTTCGTCGCCATGCCGAGGGGGTTGCGGACCGCGTTGATCCAGAGCTCGGGCGCGACGTCGGGCTGGCCCTTTTCGTTCATCGACGTGAAGGTCGGCATGGTGTCGCCCGGGACCAGCGAGGCCTTGCAGCCGTAGCCCTTCTCCAGGACGATCTTGTCCACATTGGCCATCAGCTCCGCCGATGCCCAGTTCATGCTCGCAATCACCACCGACCCGCAGGCCGCAATCGCGCCAGACGACATGCCCAGCCACAAGATTCCGGCCGCGATTGGCAAGAAAATCTTTTTCATGATCATCTCCCGTGTTCCAGTCTCGAACGTTCAAGAGCGGAAATTAAGTCGACAACAATCTAACACTTTCTTTACTTGCTTTGCAGGACGGACTCGATCAGCGGGGGCGCGATGCGCCATGGCCGGGTCGCAGCGACTATGCGAGGCAGCTTCACGACAGGGTTTCCGGGCAGGAACGCCTGCACAGTTTCCACCGTCGGGCCGAGACCGACACTGCTATCGGCCGATTCGCTGATCACCACCGCGGCGATCTCCACGCCATCCGTCTCAAGGGCGCGGGCGGCGGTAAGTATATGGCTGAGGGCCCCCAGATAGCTGCCGCCCACCAGGACGGCCGGCAGGCCGAGCGCGGCGATCCAGTCGAGCACGGTCTTGCGATCGGTGACCGGAACCATCACCCCGCCGACGCCCTCGATCAGGAGATTTTCCCCGGCGGCGGCGCTTGCTTCGGCCTCGGCGCGGCAGAAACGGACGAGGGCGGCGAAGTCGATCTCCCGCCCCTCGGCCGCGGCCGCCATGTGGGGCGAAAGCGGAAGCCCGAAGCGCCAGGGCGAGATTCGCGCGATTTCCCCTTTGTCGACCGGGCGGCCCAGCGCGGCGAGCAGCTGGCCGCTGTCCGATTCCTCCGGCGCGACCTCGTCCAGACCGCTGATCACCGGCTTGAGCGCGCGCACCGGCCGGCCCGCCTCGCGGAGCTGGTGGACGAGCGCGGCGGTCACCAGGGTCTTGCCGATCTCCGTGCCGGCGGCGGTGACGAACAGCGCGCGCGCATCCGGATCGGGTGCCAAGGAATTTCCTCTCTACGACGGTCGCGATCAGGGGACGATCACGATCTTCCCGATATGGGTGTCGCGCCGCATTTCGGCATAGGCATCGGCGACCGCGTCGAGCGGAAAGGCTGCATGGACAGGGACCGAAATGGCGCGCGATTCGATCGGCGGTCCGAGATCCGCCCAGGCGCGGTCCACGATGTCCGCGATCTCGTCGTCCGAGCGGGTGCGGAAGGTCACCCCGATATAGTCGAGCCGTTTGAGCGCGTGCAGATCGAAGTCGAACTCGCCGGTTTTCCCGCCGAGCCGCCCCACATTGACGATGCGCCCGCGAATCGCCGCCGCCTTCATGCTGGCGTTCACCGTCGGCCCGGACACCATGTCCACGATGAGATCGGCGCCTTCGCCGCCCGTCAGCGAATTTACCCGGTCCGGCCAATCGGGATCGGTAACGTCGATGCCCTCGTCCATGCCGAAGGCGGCCAGCCGCGAAAGGCGGTCCCGCGAGCGCGAGGCGCCCAGCACGATAGACGCTCCCTTTGCCTTCGCGATCTGGATGCCGAGGATGCCGACACCCGATCCGGCGCCGAGAAACAGGACGCTTTCGCCCGCGGAGAGTCGGCCGTTGGTGACGATCGCGTCGTGCATCGTTTCGACCGCCACTGGGTAGGCGGTGGCCGTTTCCCAATCCATCCCGTCCGGCACCGGAAACGCATGGCGGTGGTTGACCGTGGTCAGCTCGGCGAAGGTCGACGCGCCGAATCCCATCACCCGGTCGCCGACCGAAAACCGGTCCGCGCCCGGGCCGCGGGCCTCCACCGTGCCCGCGAATTCGTTGCCGGCGATCGCAGGTCCCGATGCATCCGTGCCATGCCGATGCCTCAGCGGCATCGCCAGGTCGGCGCGGTTGAGCCCACCCGCGCCCACCCGCACCAGCAGCTCGCCCTCGCCGGGAACGGGTTCGGGCAGATCGTCCACGACCTCCAGTTGGCGTCTTCCGTTGTTCTCGACGATCGCCGCCGCGCGCATGGATGATTCTCCTCGGTCAGGGCAGGAATTGGGCCAGATCGATGCCGTCCAGGTTGTGCGGCATGGCGGGCTCGAACCGCTCGCGAACCGCCGGGTCTGCGCCGACCGGCCGGGTCGCGTCGATCAGCCACTTGGTGCCGATCCGGTACATCGGACTCTGGCCCGGCACGATGTCGGAAATGTTGTCGAGCGACCAGGTGCGCGCGTTCGGGATCTTCACGATGTCCCGCCCGGCATCGACCCGCGTGGTCAGCGACCAGAAAATCTGGCGCATGTCGGTGCAGTCGATGTCCTCGTCGACCGCGATGGCGAGCTTCGGGTGCATCTGCGGCCCCGAGAGCGCCGCCATCAGAGCCGTCTTGGCCTGACCCTCGACCCGCGGCCTGAGCTTGACGACCACCGCCATCAACCCGGCGATCCCGAGGCAGCGAAGGTCCATCAAGTCGAGACCTCCCTCCACACGCTCGAGATGCTGCCAGAGCAGCATGTCGATGGCGCTCGCGACCAGGGCTTGGGTGTCGGTCATCGGCGCGCCGCACTGCATGGCGTAAAAGATCGGATCGGCGCGCCGGGTCAGCGCGTTGATCTTGAAGATCTGGGTGCGGCCCTCCATGGCGTAGCCGCCCGAGCCTTCGCCGAACGGGCCCTCCGGGGTGGTTTCGTCCGGGGGAATCTCGCCTTCCAGCACCAGCTCCGCTTCGGCGGGCACTTCGATGTCGACGGTCTCGCAGCGCACCATACGCACCGGTTCGCCCAGCAGCGCGCCGGCGACGGTGAGTTCGTCCGTGCCGTAGGGCGCGGTGTAGGAGGAGGCGAAATAGATTGCCGGGTGGGCGCCCACCGCGACCGCCACCGGCATCGGTTCGTTTCGCGCCTGGTATTTCTGGTAGATACGGAGGGCCTGGCGCGGGCAGATCAGGTACCCCGTCCGGTCCGGGCCGAGCACCTGCATGCGGTGGATCGACATGTTGCGGATCCCGGTGTCGGGATCCTTGACGATGGCCATGCCCGCGGCGATGTAGGGTCCGGGATCCTCCTCCGAGGTCCAGACCGCGGGGACGCTCGTGAGGTCGACATCCGGCCCCCGCGCGATCGCCTGCTTGACCGGAGCATCCGCGCTCGCGACGTCGACCGTCGGCAGCGGGGTACGAACCCGGTCGTTGAAGCTTGCGACGACATTCTCCTCTTCGACGCCGAGCGCGATACCCCATTTGCGCCGGTCGGCGATGATTTGGTTCGCGACCCGCCACCCGGGGAAGCCCGCGGGGTTTGTGAACAGGCTCGCCTTGCCGAGCCGGTCGTAGGTCTTCCAGCCGATTGCGGTCAGGTTTTCGAGCGGGTCGACGGGTTTGTCGAAGCGGATCAGCTCGTCTCGTGCTTCCAGCGCATCGAGATAGCCGCGAATGGATTGGTCGGCCAAGCATACCCCCGGTGGATTGATCCGGACCTGCCGGCCCGGTAAGGAACGGTCCGACCAATCTAGCATTCCGGGGAGCAAGCGGCATGGCCAGCCGGTTAGAGGACCCGCTCGGCGCGTTCTGCACCCACAGCCGCCCGGTGCTGGCGGGAAGCGGGGAGGGCCCCCTCACGGGCCGAACCTTCGCGGTCAAGGACGTCTTCGACATCGCCGGCTACAAGACCGGGTTCGGCAGCCCCGAATGGCTCGCCACCCATGAACCTGCCGGCGTTACCGCATCGACGGTCGGCCGCCTGCTCGATGCCGGTGCGGAGATGGTGGGAAAGACGCTGACCGACGAGCTCGCCTACAGCCTGACCGGGGAGAACGTGCATTACGGAACGCCCGTGAACCCGGCGGCGCCGGACCGGGTGCCGGGCGGGTCGTCCAACGGGTCGGCTTCCGCGGTGGCCGGCGGGGCGGCCGATTTCGCGCTCGGCACCGATTGCGGCGGCTCGGTGCGGCTCCCGGCGAGCTATTGCGGAATTTTCGGGATCCGCCCCACCGTCGACCGGGTTCCGCTCGACGGCGTGATTCCCTTCGGTCCGCCTTTCGATGTCGCGGGTTGGTTCGCGCGCGACGCGGAGCTGCTCGAATCCGTCGGGCGGGTTCTGCTCGACGATACCGAACCCTCGCCGGCGCCGCGGCGCCTGCTGCGCGGCATCGACGCGTTCGATGCGGTCGAGGGGCGGATCGCGGAGGCGCTCGAAGACGCCGTCGCGCGCGTCGAGCATGCGGTGGGGCCGAGCGTCGATGTCGCCGTCGCCGAAGGCAGGCTCGGCCATTGGTTCGATACCTTCCGCGTCGTTCAGGGCGCGTCGATCTGGTCCAATCTCGGCGAATGGGTGACGGCGACGCGCCCGCGCCTCGGACCCGGCGCGAAGATGCGGCTGGACTGGGCGGCCGGGCTCGACGAGAGCGCCGTTGCCGCCGCGAAGGCCGATCATGCGGAAATCCGGCAGCGCATCGAATCGGTGCTGAAAGAGGGAGACGTGCTGGCGATTCCGACCTCGCCGCGCGGGGCGCCCCTCAGGAACACCCCGATCGACGATATCGAAATCCGGTTCCGCAACCAGGCGATGCATCTCCTGTGCATCGCCGGTCTCGGCGGGCTGCCCCAGATCAGCCTCCCGATGGCGGAGATCGACGGCCTTCCGCTCGGCCTTTCTCTGGTCGGGCCGCGCGGGGCGGACATGCAATTGCTGGCGCTCGCCCGTAAACTGACCGCCTGATCGCAGGGAGAGACCCCATGCCGCACGAGATCGAGATCCCCGACTACGTGATCGAACGGATCATGGCGAAACGCGGACGGCTCCACGTCTTCGACCGGTTCGACCCTTCGAAGACCGCCCTGGTCGTCATCGACATGCAGAATTTCTTCGTGGCGGAAGTCGATACCGCGAAGAGTATCTGCCCCAATATCAACCGTTTGGCCGATGTTGTCCGCGCGCGGGGCGGCGTGGTCGCCTGGGTGCTGCTCACCGTCGCCGACGAGATGGACGGCCCCAGCCTGTGGCCGATCTACCACGACTATTTCTTCACACCCGGCAAGATGAAGGCGCACAAGGACGGGTTGACGGAGGGGAGCGAGGGCCATCGCCTCTACGAGACCCTCAAGGTCCGGGACGAAGACCTGATCGCCCGCAAGTCGCGGTTCTCGACCTTCATCCAGGGATCGTCCGATCTGGACGAACGGCTGCGCGCCCGCGGGATCGAGAACCTGCTGATCGCCGGCACCGCGACCAATTTCTGCTGCGAGACCAGTGCGCGCGACGCGATGATGATCGGCTACCGGGTGGCGATGGTCTCCGACGCCAACGCGGCGCGCTACGACGAGGACCATCTGGTCGGGCTGACGTCGGTCTGGCAGAGCTTCGGCGACGTCCGCGGCGTCGACGAGTGCATCGACCGGCTGCTGGCCCCCGAAGAGGGCGCCGAAGCGGCGGAATAGCCGGGCAGGCCGCGCAAGGGAAGGGGGCTGGAGTGCCGGGACGGCTGGAAGGCAGGTCGGCGATGATTACCGGCGGAGCCGCGGGCATAGGTTCGGCAACGGCGGCGGCGTTCCGCGCGGAAGGCGCTCAAGTGGCGATCGTCGATCTCCACGCCGATGCGCTCCGCGGGGCTTCCGACGAAATCGCGCGGGCCGGCGCCGGGGATGTCCTTGCCGTCGCCGCCGACGTCGCGCGGGAGGAAGAGGCGTTCCGCGCCGTCGACGACGCCGTGCGGACCTTCGGCGGCCTCGACATCCTGGTGAACAACGCGGGCGTCCGCGAATACGGTCCGCTTGCCGAACGCCCCGCCGGGTCGTGGGAGCGGATTATCGCGGTGAACATGATGGGCACGGCCAACTGCACACGCGCCGCGCTGCCCCATCTCCGCCGCGCGCCGGACGGCAACATCGTCAACGTGTCCTCGACCTTCGGCGTGATCGCGCGTACCGGGATGGGCCAGTACGACGCGACCAAGGCGGCGATCGTTTCCATGACCAAAACGGTGGCGTGCGAGGAGGCCGAACATGGGGTGCGCGCGAACGCCGTCTGCCCGGGCGGGGTGCTGACGCCCTACCATCTGGAACGCTACGCGGCGCAGGGCGTCTCCCGCGAACGACTCGAAGAGGATCAGAAATCGGTGCCGCTGATGGGCCGCTGGGCCGAAGCCCGCGAGATCGCCTGGCCGATTCTCTGGCTCGCGTCGTCGGAGGCGTCGTTCATAACCGCCGCGATTCTCATGGTGGACGGCGGAAAGTCGGCCCTTTAGCGCATATCCGTCTCGGTTGGAAACGCCGGGCACGGCGCGACCGTGGCGCGTCCCTCGATACGGCGCTGTCGCGCCTACTCGGGATGAGGAGTATTTTGACGATCCCCACCGCACCCTCACCCTGAGTAGCCGCGAAGCGGCGTATCGAAGGGGGCCTATCCGGATAGCTTGACGGCGGCTGGTTGGCGTCGCACGGATCGGCGAGCGAGTCTCCCTCTCCCCCGCGGGGAGAGGGTCGGGGTGAGGGGGCGAACCGGGCGTGCCTCGGCTTCGGCAGCGGTTCAATCTGAAACGGACAGGTTCTAGGGCCCGAGAGCAAGGGCCGAAGCGGTCAGCCGAAGTCGACGTCCATCACCTCGTAGGACTTGGTGCCCCTGGGGGTCGTCACCTCGACCGAGTCGCCGACGGTGCGGCCGATCACGGCGCGCGCCAGCGGAGATGTGACCGAGAGCCGGCCGGCGTCCACGTCGGACTCGTGCTCTCCCACGATCTGGAACGTGCGCTCCTGCTCGGTGTCCTCGTCGGTAAGCGTGACCGTCGCGCCGAACTTGATCTCCTTGCCCGACAGCTTGGCGACGTCGATCACTTCGGCGCGCCGCATCATGTCCTCGATATCCGCCACGCGGCCCTCGGCGAACGCCTGGCGCTCCCGCGCCGCGTGATACTCGGCGTTCTCCGACAGATCGCCGTGTTCGCGCGCGGCAGCGATGGCGCGAATTATCTCCGGCCGTTCGACCGACTTGAGTCGCTTGAGCTCCGCTTCAAGGTGGGAATACCCTTCCGCGGTCATGGGAACCCTGTCCATGCTCCGATCACCATAACGAAACCGTCCCGACGCGAGGCGGGCCGCCAACTCGACACCGATGCGACGGGAATTGCCAGACCGTTGAATGTAGGATCGTGCAATACCAAGTTCAAGCATTGCCCGTTCCGCAAGATTCCGACCGCCTTGTCCCGGGCATTGCCGCTATGGTCTCCGACGACCGAATTCGGGTAGCCTTTGTCGTCCGCCGTCCGAGCTAAAATCCATCCGGCAGGGAGCCGAGATGCTTCGAAAGCGTTTGGCCGACCGGCTGAAGAAGGGAATGAAGGACAAGGACGCCTGCGCGGTCTCCACGGTCCGGCTGATCCTGGCCGCGATCAAGGATCGCGACATCGCTTCGCGAACGAAGGGTGGCGAAGAAGCGGTCAGCGATCGGGACATTCTGGGCGTCCTGCAGATGATGGTTCGACAGCGCGAGGAGGCGATCGCCCTCTACGAGCAGGGAGGACGGGAGGAACTCGCGCGGCAGGAGGCCGACGAGATCCGGGTCATCAAGAGCTTTCTCCCCGAACAGTTGTCGGATGACGAGACCGCGAGCGCGGTTCACGCGCTGATCGCGGAAATCGGGGCCGAGGGCATCAAGGACATGGGCCGGACGATGGCGAAGCTGAAGGAGCGCTTTGCGGGGCGAATGAATTTCGGCCGCGCGAGCGCGGTGGTGAAGTCCGAGCTGACCAGCCGCTGAGCGGTGTCCGCGGCGCCCGCTTCGCCGCGCTCAAAAGGGTAACGGGAGCCGGAATGGCCATAGCGCCCGATTTCCTGGACGAGGTCCGCGCACGTATCGGACTTGGCGACGTCATCGCGCGGCACGTGTCCCTCCGGCGCGCCGGCCGCGACCTTAAAGGCCTTTGCCCCTTTCACAACGAAAAGACTCCCAGCTTCGTCGTCTATGACGACCATTTCCATTGCTTCGGTTGCGGCGCCCATGGCGACGTACTCAGCTTCGTCATGCGCCAGGAAGGACTCTCCTTCCCCGAAACGGTGGAGCGTCTGGCGGGCGAGGCCGGGCTCGAAGTGCCGAGGGCGACGCCGGAGGAGCGGGAGGCGGCCAAACGGGCCGCGAGCCTCCATGAAGTCATGGAGCGGGCCTGCCGCTTCTTCGAGGACGAGCTCCAGGGTCCGAGGGGCGCGAACGCCCGTTCCTACCTGGCGGGACGCGGCATCGACGACGAGACGCGCGCCCGGTTCCGGCTGGGCTACGCTCCCGACACGAGAACGGCGCTCAGAAACGCGGTGATGGACGCCGAGCATCCCGAAGCGCTGCTCGTCGAGGCGGGGCTCCTCATTCGTCCCGAAGACGGAACCCCTTACGACCGGTTCCGGGGCCGGGTGATCTTTCCGATTACAGACCGCGGCGGTCGGGTCATCGCGTTCGGCGGGCGGATCCTGGGCGAGGGGAACCCGAAATATCTCAATTCCCCCGATACACCGCTGTTCAGCAAAGGACGGGTTCTTTACGGCATGGCGACGGCGCGCGAGGCGGCGCACCGCAACCGCCGCGTGTTCGTCACCGAGGGCTATACCGACGTGATCGCGCTCAATCGGGCGGGCTATGACGAAGCCGTCGCGCCGCTCGGCACCGCTCTGACCGAGAGCCATCTGCACGTTCTGTGGCGCATGGCGCCCGAACCGGTCCTCTGCTTCGATGGAGACGAGGCCGGAAAGCGCGCGGCGTACCGGGCGGCGGAGCGAGCGATACCCCTGCTGGAGCCGGGACGCTCCCTCCAGTTCGTCACGCTGCCCGCCGGACAGGATCCCGACAGCCTGCTCGCCGAGAAGGGCGTCGAGGGAGTCGAATCCTGCTTGAAGACCAGGCGCGATCTCTCGGACCTGGTCTGGGAGATGCACACCGAAGGCCGGCGGTTTGACACGCCGGAACGCGTCGCCGGCCTCAAGCAGGCAATGGATCGCCTAGTAGTCCAGATAGACAACCGGGATGTGCAGTTTCAGTACCGGAACCACTTCCGGCAGCGCATCTTCCGGCAATTCGGTCGCCGGGGGGACCGGAGCGGGCGCGGCGATAGCGAGGGGATCAGGATTCCGGCCGGCATGTCGCCCGAGGCGCTGCCTCGCAGCACCGTCCGCTACATCGCGGCGACGCTGCTGCGCCATCCCCCGCTGATCGAGGAGTTCTGCGAACGCCTGGCAGAGCTGGAAATCGAGGACCGGCGTGTCGACGGCCTCATGCAGAGCATCCTGTCGCTCGTTCATGACGCACCGGGGCTTGACGAAGACGGTCTCAAGAGCCACTTGATCGGGACGGATGCGGACTTGGCCGAGTCGCTGCTCGGCGCCGATGTCTACGCGCAATGGCGTTTTGCCGGGCCGGACGCTACAATCGAGTCGGCGCGGGAAGGCGTTTCCCATGCGCTCGACGGTCTTGGGTCGTCCAGTGTAAGAGCGGATTTGGCGGCGGCGGAAATGGCACTGGCAAACGATCCCAGCCCGGCAAACGTGGAACGTTTTACGAAATTGAAGCTGGCCCAGCTCGAACGACTTGGCGGGGAGGACGAGACCCCCGCCGAGGATCCGGGTTCGGTGTTCGGGGAACTCAGGCGACAATCCTGACTGTGGCGCGGCCGAGCGTTCGGCCGCGCGGGTGTACATATCGACAGGGGCGGCGATGGCCACGAAAACGACGAGCGCGACGGAAAACGGGGCCGCGAGGGAAGAGAACTCCGATGCGCCCTTGATCGATTCGATCGGAGGGCTGGTCAAGAAACTGATCTCGCGGGGCAAGGAGCGCGGCTTCGTCACTTACGACGAGCTGAATGCGGCCCTTCCGCCCGATCAGGTTTCGTCCGAGCAGATCGAAGACACGATGACCAATCTTTCCGAACTCGGCATCAACGTCGTCGAGGGGGAAGATTCGGAGGACGTCTCGTCCGAAAACGAAAAGGCCGCCGGAAGCACCGGTTTTTCGGCCAGCACGGACGAGGACGAGGATCTCGGGCGCACCGACGATCCGGTGCGGATGTACCTGCGCGAGATGGGTAGCGTCGAGTTGCTGTCGCGCGAGGGCGAGATCGCGATCGCCAAGCGGATCGAGGCCGGGCGCGAGCGCATGATCAGAGCGATCAGCGAGAGCCCGTTGACGCTGGGCTCGATTCTGGCCTGGTACGACGCGCTGAATGACGGGACGATGCTCCTGCGCGATGTCATCGATCTCGATGCGACCTACGGTCGCGAGTTCGCCACCAACGAAATTGCGGTCGACGGCGACGAAGAGGGCGAACACGGAGACGGGCTCAACGGAGCCGCGAACGGCGGTGCCGGGAACGATGCCGACAGCGACGGCGAGGAGTCCAATATCTCGTTGTCCGCGATGGAAGAGGCGCTCAGGCCGCAGGTGCTCGATACCCTCAAGACGATCGTATCGACGCATGGCAGGGTTCAGCGTCTCATGGAGAAGCGGGAGCAGGCGCAAAAGGAGCGCAAGACCTTCGCCAAGGGGTCCGAGACCCGCCTCCAGAAACAGCGCGCCGCGCTCGTCGAGCTGGTCAAGAGCGTTCAGCTGCACAACGCCAGGATCGATGAGCTGGTGCAGGAACTCTACGTCTATAACCGCAAACTGGTCGCGCTCGAGAGCAAGCTGGTGCGGCTCGCCGAGCGGTCGGGGGTGCAGCGCAACAGGTTCTTCGATCGGTATTTCGGCCACGAGACGGATTCGCGCTGGCTGAACCGGGTCTCGCGCCTGTCGGAAAGGGGCTGGAAGGGCTTCGTTTCGAACCACAAGGATCAGGTTCGTCCCATCCGCAAGGATATCGCCAGGCTCGAGAAAGAGATCGAGATGCCGATCTCCGAGTTCCGCCGCATCGTGAACGAGGTGCAGCGCGGCGAGCGCGACGCGGCGCGGGCGAAGAAGGAAATGGTCGAGGCCAATCTTCGCCTGGTGATTTCCATCGCAAAGAAATACACCAATCGCGGATTGCAATTCCTGGATCTGATCCAGGAAGGCAATATCGGCCTGATGAAGGCGGTCGACAAATTCGAATACCGCCGCGGCTACAAGTTCTCGACCTATGCGACCTGGTGGATCAGGCAGGCGATCACGCGCTCCATCGCCGACCAGGCGCGCACCATTCGCATCCCGGTCCACATGATCGAGACGATCAACAAGCTGGTCCGCGCGTCTCGTCAGATCCTGCATGAGATCGGCCGCGAACCGGCGCCGGAAGAGCTCGCCGAACGTCTCGGAATGCCGCTTGAGAAAGTGCGCAAGGTCCTCAAGATCGCCAAGGAGCCGATCAGCCTGGAGACGCCGATCGGCGACGAGGAAGACAGCCATCTGGGCGATTTCATCGAGGACAAGAACGCGGTTCAGCCGCTCGACGCGGCGATCCACGGCAATCTTCGCGAGACGACGACCAGGGTGTTGGCGAGCCTCACCCCGCGCGAAGAGCGCGTGCTCCGGATGCGCTTCGGCATCGGTATGAATACCGACCATACGCTGGAGGAGGTCGGACAGCAGTTCTCGGTCACGCGCGAGCGTATCCGGCAGATCGAGGCCAAGGCGCTGCGCAAGCTAAAGCATCCCAGCCGGTCGCGGCTCCTCCGGAGCTTCCTCGATACCTGACCTTCGGCCGGGCTCGATCCCGGCACATGTCGGCCCGACCTTGCGCGAATCCGCCGCCGCCGGTTGACCGTCCTCGACCGGCTCCATACCATCCGGACCTTGGGATGGACGGCGTCCGGCGGGACCGGGGCCGCCGCGTTGTAACGGGAGGCGGTGTCGATGAAAGGCGATAGTCCCTGGTTCCCGACCGGCAGGCCCGCCGCCCGATACCGGACCCGGATCGCCTCCCTCACATGACCCGCAAGAGCGCCCGATGCGTCCCGTCCTGACTCTCTGCCGCCTGCACGATCTGCTGTCCGATGTCGGCTACGTCATCGGTACGCTGGGTCTCGGTTCGATGGCGGCGATCTATTGCTGGGAAGTGCTGACCCGATATTTCCTCGGTGTCGCGACCGACTGGGCGAACGACACGTTTTCCAACCTGCTCTGCGTCACCGTCTTTTCGATGGTTCCGCACGCGACCCGGCGGGGGCAACACATCGCGATCACCCTGTTGAGCGAACTGATCCCGAGGACGGGCCCGCCGCTCGCCCTCTTCACCGGGGTCTTCGGGACCCTGATGTGCCTGTTCGCGGGCTGGATGAGCCTGGAGGAGAACATCCGCCAGATCGTCGACCAGATCGTGACTACCCAGAACTACCCGGTTCCCCAATGGTGGATGTCGGTATTCATCACCTACGGGTTCGTCGGGGCAGGGCTCTATTTCCTGCGCGGGATGTTCAAGTCCGAGGCGGTCAAGCCGAAGACGTGGATCACTCCACGTCCGGCGCAGGGCTGAGCGCGCGTCATGGAATGGTGGGCAATCCTTTCGATCGGGATCGTGATCCTGGTCGCCCTGTTCTTGACCGGCGCGCCGATCTTCCTGGCCTTCCTCATAATCATCATCTCCGGCGTCGTGCTTACCTTCGGCGATGCCGCGTTCGGCATGGTGGTGAATTCGATCTTCGATACCAGCACCACCGCTTCGCTGGGCACCGTGCCGCTTTTCGTCCTGCTGGGCGAGATCCTGTTCCGATCCGGCAGCATGGAGGTGCTGCTCGATTCGATCGACAAGCTCGTCGGCAGGATTCGCGGCCGCGCCTACGTGTTGTCGATCTCGCTGTCGACGGTTCTCGGCGCGCTGTCGGGTTCCGGGATCGCGGTCGCGGCGATGCTCGGACGCTCGCTGTTGCCGATGATGCGGGGCCGGGGCTACGACACCAAGCTCTCCATCGGGACGATCCTCGCCGGGGCCTGCCTCGCGCCGATCATCCCGCCCAGCATCCTCGCCATCATCGTCGGTACGCTGGCCGACGTCTCGATCGCCGCGCTCCTGATCGCGGGCGTCGTACCCGGCCTGTTGCTCGCGGCGCTCTACGTCACGGCCTGCCTGATCAAGGTCCGCCTCGATCCCAAGCTCGCTCCCGAGGACGAGGATGTGGAGAAGGTAAGCCTGGTCGGCAAGCTGAAGGCGGCCGCGGGGCTTCTGCCTTTCACCATCATCATCTTCATGGTGATGGGGCTGATCATGCTGGGTGTGGCGACGCCGTCCGAGTCCGCGGCCACCGGTGTGCTCGGCGCCATTCTGACCGCGGCCTATTATCGCAAGCTCAGCTGGCGGATGATGTACGAGGCGACCGGAGAAGCCGCGCTTCTGGCGGCGGTCATCCTCCTGATCCTCGCCAGCGCGGTGATGTTCACCCAGCTTCTCGCCTTCACCGGGGCGACCCGGGCACTCACGGAAGTCGTGACCGGAATGACCGTGCCGGCGTGGTTCATGTTCTTCCTCATGATGCTGCTGCCGTTCATTCTTTGCATGTTCATCGACCAGCTCGGCCTCATGCTGGTCATCATCCCGATCTATTTGCCGATCATCAAAGCGCTCGAGTTCGACCCGGTATGGTTCTGGCTCCTGTTCCTGCTCAACATCACCCTGGGCGCGATCACGCCGCCCTTCGGCTACATCATGTTCGCGGTGAAGGGTGCCGCGCAGGACGTGCCGATGGGCGAGATCTTCAACGCATCCTGGCTGTTCGTGATCCTGACATTGATCGGCATGGTGTTGATGTCGGTCTTCCCGGGTATCGTGACGACGCTTCCGAATCTGGTTCAATAGGCCTGCTGCCGCCGGGCCCGGGCGTGCGCTATGATCGGCCGGGTCGGCGCAGAGCCGGGAGATCGCTCATATGTGGCGCCCGCCGGAACGCATCAAATGGTCGCCGGATCCGGGGCGTTGGCCCAGCCGCGACGAGGCGGGAGCGGCGGCCCTGTTCCGGCCGATCGATATCGGCCCGCTTACCCTGGAGAGCCGGACATGGGTCCCCGCGATGGTGCCCTGGCGGGCTGCCGGGGACGGAGTCGTCACTCCCGAAGTCCTGGGCTGGTATGAACGCTTTGCCCGCGGACGGCCCGGCGCCATCGTCGTCGAGGCCACGGGTATCCGCGATATTCCCAGCGGTCCGTTGCTGCGCATCGGCGACGACCGGTTTATCCCGGGGCTGAAGACCCTCGTCGAGACCGTCGCCCGGGCCAGCGGCGGGCATACACGGCTGCTCATCCAGATCATCGATTTTCTGGCCATCCGCAGGCGGCCCCGCCGCGACCGCTATCTCGGCGAGTTCCTGCGAATTACCGAAGATCACCGCGAGCGTCTCGATGCGGCGGACTGGTCCGAAGAGAAGATTCGCGCCCACCTCGCCGAGCTCGATGATACGGCGCTGGCATCGGTCCTTTCGCCGCGCGAGTACGAATCGCTGCGGATAGGCTACCGCGAACGGGTGACCGACCTCCATCTGCCGCATATCCGCGCGTTGCCCGAGGTCCTGCCGGACTTGTTCGCCGATTCCGCCCGGCGCGCCCGGGAAGCCGGTTTCGACGGGGTCGAGTTGCACTACGCTCACGCCTATACGATGTCGCAGCTGCTGTCGCGGTTGAACGACCGCGGAGACGGCTACGGCGGTTCGCCGGAGAACCGCGTCCGGCTCCCGCTTGAAGCGTTCCAGCGGGTTCGGGAGGTCGTGGGAGAAGACTTTGCGGTCGGCTGCCGCTACCTGGCCGAGGACTGCGTGGAAGGCGGGAACACGGTCGACGATGCCGCCTGGTTCGGCACCGCCTTTGCCCGGGCCGGGTTCGACTTCCTGTCGCTTTCGCGAGGCGGGCGGTTCGAGGACGCCAAGCAGCCGTCGGTCGGCGCCGCCGCCTACCCCTATACGGGCCCCAGCGGTTACGAGTGCATGCCGCAATTCGTATCCGACGCCCGCGGTCCGTTCGGCCGCAACGTCGAACCCGCCTCCGCGATCCGGGCCGCCATCCGGGGCGCCGGGCACACCACGCCTGTGGTCGTTACCGGGGGCATACACGGCTTCGAGCAGGCCGAAGCCCTGCTTCGGGAAGAAAAGGCCGATGTGATCGGCTTCGCCCGGCAGAGCCTCGCCGACCCGGACTGGTTCGTAAAAGTGCGCCTGGGGCGCGGCGACGAAGTCGTGGTATGCGAATACACCAACTACTGCGAGGCGCTGGACCAGAAACATGTCCCCGTCACCTGCAAGCTCTGGGACCGCAAGGATCGCGACGAGCCCGGAATTCGAATGACCGAAGACGGGAAACGCCGGCTCACCGCACCGTTGTGGGAGCCCGATCTCGATATCGAGAAGGCGCTGGCGTCCGGAGACGGATCGGCCTAGAGCATTTTTCGACCGGGCACGATCGCAGCCGGCTGTCGCCCGAGAGGTCCCCCTCACCCCGGCCCTCTCCCCCGCGGGGGAGAGGGGACTCGCCGCCTCCTCCTTACCTTCCCCCCTCCCGCTTGCGGGAGGGGCCGGGGGAGGGTGGGTCGGAAAATGGTGTAGCTGCCGCTCAGTTGACCTTCCGCCGACCCTTCGGAAGGACGAACACCTGGCCTGGGTAGATCAGGTCCGGGTCGCGAATCTGGTCCCGATTGGCTTCGTAAATCAGGGTGTATCGGACCCCGCCGCCATAGGTCCGCCGGGCGATACGCCACAGGCTGTTGCCCGGCTGCACGAACACCACGGCATCGCGCGGTAGCCCGGTGATCGGACCGGCGGGGAAGAACGGCGATTCGATTCGGGAGACGACCCTGCCTTCCGGCCCGATCTGGTCGATCCGCATCCGGTAGCGCTTGGGCTTTACCTTGTCGCCGAGCTCAACCCGCCAGACGCCTGTCTTGTCGAGGTCCGCGCCGCCGACCGGCTTGTTGTCGAGATAGAGTTGAACGCGCGATCCCTCCGGTGCCCGGCCGCCTACGGCGACCTTGCCCTTGTCGTCATAGTCCACCGTATCGAGGGAGAGTTCGGAAGACGCGTCCTCCTTTTTCTCCGACGGGTTCGAAGGCGCGGTGCCCGTCGCGGGCTCCACCGGCGGGCGGGATTCCTTTCCGGCCGGCGACTCTACCGGCGGTTGGTCGGGGGCCGCCCGCGCGACCGCGCTTGGCGTATCGGCTGCTTGCGACGGTGCGCTTTTCCGGCCGGGGCGCGGCACGCGGTTCCGGGCGCGCGACCCTGAGCGCGGTTGCGGTGGCCTCCCCGGTTCCTTCGGTTCGGCCGGTGTCCTCCGCAACGCCGCCGGGCTCTTGGACCGGCGACGCCTTCCCGGGTTCCTCGGCCGGGCGCGCCGCGCTCTTCCCGGCAGGCGAGGGGCGTGCGTCCGAGACGGCCATTTCGCCACCGGACGGCCGCGTGGCCGGAGCAGGTGCCCCGGTGTCCTCCGCAACGCCGCCAGGCTCTTGGACCGGCGACGCCTCCTCGGATTCCCCGGCCGGGCGCGCCGCGCTCTTCCCGGCAGGCGAGGGGCGTGCCTCCGAGACGGCCATTTCGTTACCGGACGGCCGCGTGGCCGGAGCAGGCGCCCCGGTGTCTCCGGAACGAGCCGGCTTCGCGCTCCGTGCCTCGTCCGAACGAGCAATTGTCTCCCTCTTGGCCTGACTGCCGCCGCGATCTTTGTCAGGCGTCGGGCTCGCCCCGGGAGATGTCTTTCCGGGACCGGGAGGCGTCACCGGCAGCCCGGGCTTTTGCAAGACCACCGAGCCGCCCCCTCCCTCGCGCGGAACCGACAATGCGAGCGCGCCCGTCTTGCCAGGGGTCTCGCGTCCCGCCACATCCTTGCCCGCCTCCGGAATGACGACGATGACCTTGTTCCGGGACTGGGCCTCCGTCGCCGGATTGTCGGGGTCGGTCCGGCTTTTCGCCGTGAGTTCGTGGTCGCCCGGCGGGAGCGGGTCGGGTATCACGACCCAGTCGCCCCGCTTGTCGGCCTTGGTGCGGCCCACCGCTTTCCCCTTGTCGGAGACGACCACCTCGGAGCCTGGCTCGGCGCGTCCGGCAACCACCGAATCGCCCGCGGGGCTTACACGAACGACCTCGATGCTCGGCGTTTTCCCGGTCTCCGCCTCCGGCTCCTTCGGCGTCCCCGAATCGGCGGCGCCCGGCGGGGGTTGTGCTTGCGTTGGCTTTGGCCGCGCGGGCGCGGGGGGTGGGGTTGCGTCGCCCGTTTTCGGCCCGGAAGCCTCCTGGGCGGGCGCCGGGACTACGGCGGTGGCGCCGGGCGGATCCTTATCGGAATCCTCATCCTTGCGGTCGCCGATCTGCGCCAGGAAGACCGCTATCGCGACAACCGCGACGCCGATGGCAAGCGGAAATGCGTACTTCTTCAACGGATTGCCACCCCGATCAGGCTGAAATCGCTGTGCTAATATAGGCTCCGGCGGGGCAAACGAACACCCGCCGCGGCGCCGCCGGGATGGCTCGGGAAGGGCCACGAGGCGGAGCGGGCAAAGAGATGGCTCGGGTCAGGGAGATCCCGATTGGGTGAACTCGTCGCATTGCCGATATGGCTTGTGGTGCTGGTTTGCTTCCTGGCGGCCCTCTCCCTGTTCGCCCATTTCCTGATGCCGGGCACCCGGTGGATCCTGAGACGCCGGGTGTACCGCGTCATCGAGGACGTCAATTCCCGGCTCAAGATCGACCTGCCGCCCTTCATGCTGACCAAGCGCGACAGGCTGATCGACCGGCTGATCTACGACGACAAGGTGCTCCAGGCGGCCGCCGACACCGCGGTCGAGCGCGACGTTCCCCAGCAGGTCGTTGTCGAGGAGGTGCGGGGATACGCCGAAGAGGTGGTGCCGGGCTTCAACGCCTATTTCTATTTTCGCATCGGCTACCGGATCGCCCGGCGGTTCATCCGCTTTTTCTACCGTGTCCGGCTCGGCTATGCCGACTACAAGGCGCTCGACAGTGTCGGGAGCGACGTCAGCATGGTCCTGGTGATGAATCACCGGAGCAATTTCGACTATCTCCTGGTGACTTACCTGGCCTCCCGCCGCGCCGCCCTGTCCTACGCGGCGGGCGAATGGACGCTGTTCTGGCCGGTGGCGAACCTGTTGCGCGCGATGGGCGCCTATTTCGTCCGCCGCAATTCCCGCAATCCCCTCTATCGGCGGGTGGTCGAACGCTATGTCCAGCTGGCCGTGGAGGGCCGTGTGCCCCAGGCGATCTTTCCGGAAGCGGGCCTGTCCCAGGACGGTGCGCTGAGGACGCCCAGGGCGGGTTTGGTCGACTACATGATGCGCGGTTTCGACGTCGAGAAATCGCCCGATATCGTCTTCATCCCCATCGGCCTGAACTACGAGCGGGTCGTCGAGGATCGCACCTTGCTTCTGCACGGCGACGAGGCGCTGATCAGCCAGCGCGGCACGACCTTCATCCTCAGATCGACGATTGCCTTTTTCATCCGCACCTCGCTCGAACTGCTGCACGGCCGGCGCCAGAGATTCGGCCGCGCGTGCGCGAATTTCGGGTCTCCGGTCTCGCTCAAGGCATGGCTCGCGGACAATCGGGTCGAGTTGGAGGGCATCGATCGCGAAACCCGCTACGGCGTTTCCATGAAGCTGGTGAACCAGCTGATGGCCGAGGTCGCCGAGCTGATCCCCGTGCTACCGGTCTCGCTGATCGCCACGGCGGTCGCGGAAAACCCGGACGGAGGGCTGAGCGAGCTCGATCTCAAGGCCCGCGCGCATCAGCTCGTCGGCGCGTTCGAAAGCGCCGGCGCGCATGTCTACGTTCCCTTCGGCGAGGAGAGTCTCGCCGTCAGCGACGGGTTGCAGATCCTGCTCAAACGACGGATTCTGCTGGAAGACCCGCCCGGCCGGTACAGGGTGAACCCCGAAGAACGCAAGTTGCTCGATTTCTACGCCAAGCCCGTGAATCACCTGCTGCCAGGGCAGGAAGCCGCATCTTGAAGGCCGGCCCGGTTTTTCCCGAGGGTTGGGAGCCACGTCTCACCGCCGAGGATTTCAGCGAGAGATGGTTGCGCTCGCCCGCCGGCGCCGTGCTGGTGCGGCCGTGGTTCGATCATGCGGCGCTGTGGATGCTGGGGCACTGGTTCTTCCCCCTGTCGCGGCTGTGGGCGGCGGCGCGGGCCGCCAACGGATCGATCCTGCGGTTCTACGAGGAAGTGCCGATGGACCCGATCCCCGGGATTGGGGCCCGGCTGCGCAAGACGCTCGACCGCTTCGAGACCGCCCGCGAGGCGGTGAACGCGACCGAGGGACGCTGGCGCCAGGTGTTCTTCGGCGAGCAGGGCACGGAACTCTACCGCCTGGTGGCGATCGAAGCGGCGCGGCGAGACCGGCGCAACGCCTATAACACGACCAGGCGCCATTTCTCCTATCTCCGGCGCCGGCGGCGGATCGCGCCGGTTCGCTGGGACGTGCCGGACCCGGACGAGGTCGAGACCGATTACGGCGCCTGGCTGGCCGATCCGGAAGCCGCCTTCGCGCCCTCGTCCCCGTTTCCCGAGATCTTCGAATCGCAGCGCGTGCCGGGGCCGGTGGGCGAGGAGTACTGGCTCAGGTTCCGCTCGCCCAGCCCGGTCATGAACGACGACGTGTTCGCCAGGGTCTACGAGCCGGCCGGCGTCGCCGATCCTCCGACGCTGGTGTTCGGCCATGGAATCTGCGTCGAGTTCGACCACTGGCACGGGCTGGTCGACGAGGTTTTCCTGATGTGCCAGATGGGCATCCGCGTGGTCCGGCCGGAAGCGCCGTGGCACGGAAGACGGGTCCCGGACGGGCGCTATGGCGGAGAGATGTTCATCGCCCGCGCACCGCGCGGCGCCCTCGACACGTTTTCCGCCCAGCTCGGCGAATGGCCGGTGCTGATCGACTGGAGCCGGAGGACCAGCCGCGGTCCCGTCGCCGTCGGAGGAAGCAGCCTCGGCGCGCTGCTCGCCCAGCTCCTCGCGGTCAGGGCGGCGTCCTGGCCGTATCGCCTGCAGCCCGACGCCCTGTTCCTGGTCACGCATTGCGGGCATCCCGAGGACGCAGCCTTGCGCGGCAGCATGGCGAAGGTCTGGGGCGTGGCCCAGGCCATCGCCAGGCACGGTTGGACCGAGGATCAGGCGTTGCGCTGGCTGCCGTTGCTCGATCCCCAGAGCGGCTTCCCCGCGGTGGACCCCGAGAACATCGTCACCGTGCTCGGCAGCCGCGACACGGTGACCCCCTTCGCGACGGGCAAGGAGCTGATCGACGCGTGGGGCGTGCCCGCGGATAACCGCTTCATTTGGCGGCGCGGACATTTTTCGGTCCCGCTCCAGATGATTCGCGACCGCACGCCGCTTCTCCGCCTCAAGGAGGTGCTCGACCGGCTCGCCGCGTCGGGCTGACAGTGCACGGGTTTGGTGGGCCCGGCAGGACTCGAACCTGCGACAACGCCGTTATGAGCGGCGCGTTCTAACCAGCTGAACTACGGGCCCGGGGCGAAGCTGCCACGGCGCCCGAACCCTGACAAGCATCCGTTGCCGTTATGCCGACCTCCGGTTGGACGGGCGCGCTTCGGCGGGTAGAGTGTTCCGGGCAGCGAACGAGGGCAAGAGCCCGCGGCGCCGCCCCGGCGACGCGATCCCGGGCGGCGGGCAACGGACAGGGGGTGTCTTGGAGACCATCGCGAAGGCTCACATACGGCTGCTGAACCTGATGAAGACGGGTTCGGAGTTGATCATTTTCGGTGTGTTCGTGATCATCGTCGTGGATGTCGCGCTGACCATCTGCGCCAAGTGGGGCCTGCCCGTTATTCCCTGGGACCGTACCCACGGCTTCGTCGAATACGGGCTTCTCTGGTTCACCATGCTGGCCGCGCCGTGGCTGGCGCGGATCAAGGGCCATGTGTTCATCGACGCCGTCACCCAGCTTCTGCCGGACACGGCGCGCGCTATCCTCGCCAAGTTCGCCTATTGCGTGGTCATCGTCGGCTGCCTCGCCATGACCTACTTCTCCGCCCAGCTCCTGCTCGAATCGATCGAGAACGAGGCGCTCGACGATCGCGGCGCCGATTTCATCCTGTGGACCCTCTACCTTCCGATGCCGTTCGGGTTCGGGCTCGTGGCGATCGAGTTCGTCCGCTTCCTTGTCGGGATCGACGACATGTACGGTAGCCGGACGGATGTGAGGGAGGGGATCTAGGTCATGGAGTGGTACTGGGCCTTCGCCCTCCTCCTCGGGATGGTGATTTCCTTTCTGGCGATGGGGGTGCCCGTCGCCTTCGCATTCGTCGCCACCAATCTCATCGCGATAATCATCTTCGCCGGCACCTCCGGGTTGATCCAGGTCGCGGACAATTCGACCGAACTCATCAGCCGGTTCACCCTCGGCCCGGTGCCCATGTTCATCATGATGGGCTCGCTGTTCTTCCATACCGGGCTCGCCATCAAGGTCTTCGACGGCCTGGATGCGATCTTCGGGCGGCTGCCGGGCCGGCTCTGCTACCTCACCGTCGCCGGTGGAGCGATCTTTTCGACGCTGACCGGCTCGTCGATGGCGAATACGGCGATGCTGGGCTCGCTGATGGTGCCGGAGATGAACCGGCGCGGGTACAGCCAGAAGATGTCGATGGGTCCGATTCTCGGCACCGGCGGGCTTGCCATGATCATCCCGCCCTCGGCGCTCGGCGTGCTGCTCGCCGCTATCGCGGAAATCGACGTTGGGCGGCTTCTCGTGGCGGGCTTCCTTCCGGGTTTCGTGCTGGCCGCGCTCTATGCCGGGATGATTACCCTCCAGCTGATCCGAAACCCCGGCTCGGCGCCCGCCTACGACGTGCCCTATATGAGCGTCGTCACCAAGATCAGGCTGGTATCGACCAATATCCTGCCGATGGGGCTGGTCGTATTCATGGTGATCGGCTTCATCATTCTCGGCATCGCCACGCCCACCGAGGCGGCGGCCTGCGGCGTGCTCGGCGTGATGCTGCTGGCGGCGCTGTTCCGCACCCTCTCTTTCGAATCGATGAAGACCGCCGTCGAGGCAACCATCAAGGTCGCCGCGATGGTGTTCCTGATCCTGATGAACTCGACCGTGTTCAGCCAGATGCTCGCCTATTCCGGGGCGAGCAAGGGGCTGATCGAATGGGTGACGAGCTACGAGCTGCACAAGCTGATCGTGCTGCTCATGATGTTCGTCGTCCTGATCCTGCTCGGCATGTTCATGGACGCGACGTCGATGATGCTGATCACCGTGCCGATCTTTTTCCCGCTCGCCCACGCGCTCGGTTTCGACCTGATCTGGTACGGCCTGTTCGTTCTCATCACGATCGAGATGGCGGGAACCACGCCGCCCTTTGGATTATTGCTCTATGTCATGCTGGGGGTCGCGCCAAAGGGCACGACCCTGTTCCAGGTCGCGGGAGCTGCGTTGCCCTTCCTGGTTTGCGACACCATTCTGATCCTGATTCTGGTCGCCTTCCCGGAGCTCGCGCTCTGGCTTCCCAGCCTGATGTGAGACGGGAACGGGCAGGGAGCGAGACGGATGAGCAATACCGACGGATCGGGCTACGGGCGCAACGCGATCGTTCCCGACGAGGACCCAAGACTTACCCATGTGGCCTTCGGCACGCCGATGGGAGAACTCATGCGGCGCTACTGGCAGCCGGTCTGCCTGTCGTCCGAGCTCGACGAGCTTCCCAAGTTCCTCAGGATCCTCGGCGAGGAGCTGGTCGCCTACCGCGACAAGTCGGGACGCGTGGGCGTACTCGGCGCCCATTGCGCGCATCGCGGCACCTCGCTCGAATACGGGCGAATCGAGGAGAACGGGATTCGCTGCTGCTATCACGGCTGGCTCTACGACCATGAGGGCCATTGCCTGGATCAGCCGGGCGAACCGGCGCACAGCCGCTACAAGGACGAAATCCGCCAGCCCTGGTACCCGGCCGAGGAATATATGGGGCTGGTCTTCGTCTATATGGGTCCGCTGGACAGGAAGCCGCTGTTGCCGCGCTACGACGTCCTGGAGGACGAGGGCGCGGAGTATCTCGCCTACCGCAATTACAGCCGGGGCGAGGTCGCGGCGTGCAACTGGCTTCAGCTGCAGGAGAACGCGGCCGACCCGGTCCATACCCACATCCTGCACGGCTGGAACCCGGGCCTGTTCGAGTTCACCGAGGTCATGGCGGTGCCGCCGCGCTACGAATACGTGCATTCCGACCGACACGTGTCCTACATCCGGACCACCGATCTCGACAACGGCCACCGGCTGACGCGGATCTCGACCATCTTCGTGCCGACCGCGCGCTCGGTGCCGCCGCCCGAGGTGACCGGAACCGACCCCTCGGAGACCGAGCGGGCGCGCATGGTCGGCTGGTGGGTGCCGGTCGACAACGAGAATACGGTCGGCTTCCACGTCGAACGGATCGATCCCGGCAAGAAAATCTTCCAGCCGCCGCACGAGGCGATCGTTCGCGACTACGAGGAAACCCAGCGCGCGCCGGACGACTGGGAAGCGCAGGTCAGCCAGCGCGCGATCGCCCGCCACGGGCTCGAACATCTCGGGACCTCGGACCGGGGCGTCGTGATGTTCCGCCGCCGTCTGCGCGAGGCGATCGAGGCGATGGAACGCGGCGAGGACCCACCCGGCATCGCCCGCGATTCCGCCCGTCAGGTGGTTGAAATTCCCTCCCGCAACGAAGTCCTCGCGCCGGCGTAACACCTGTCCGTTTCAGATTGAACCGCCTCCTCGTCATGCCCGGACTTGTTCCGGGCATCCACGTCCCTCCGCCGCCTCGTCCGCTCGCGGCTCGCACCGCCATGCCGTAAGACGTGGATGCCCGGAACAAGTCCGGGCATGACGGTGGGAGGGATGTCGGCGTACCGAAAGCCGTGTCTCGGGTGGAGCGATCTGTCGGAAACCCGCCGGTACCGACGCCTTGCACCCGATCCGGCCCATCTGAACCGGACAGCAGTGGAACAAGTCCGGGCATGACGATGAGGTAGAGAAGAGGCCGAGGCGAGGTGGCAACGGTTCAAAGCAGAACAGATACGCTTTAGCAGGGTTGAGGGGGTCGGGCGAGGCCTGTTCCGCCTGTCGTCATTTCGACCGGAGCGCCGCGAGGCGCGAAGCGGAGAAATCTCGTGCCCATTGCCCGGAAATTTCTCCACTCCGCCGTTCCTTCGGGCCGGCTCCGGTCGAAATGACGATGGAGGGACGACGCGGAGGAGCGAGGAAAAAGCCGCTACCCCGGAAAAAAGACGCCGCCCGGAGGGCGGCGTCTGACGTTCGGCGACTAAGCCGGAAAAGGCGAGCGGGTCAGCTTCCGGGCGCCTTGTACATCTTGGACTTCAGGACCTCGAACGGAACGGTGTATTTCCGTTTCGCGGCGTCGGCCCAGCTCGCGCCCAGGATGGTGGTGATGTAGGCCTTCGCGTATTCGCCCTTGAGGTGGTAATCCTTCACGCCCTCCTTGCGGATCTTCTCGTTGTCGATCCGCGCCTTCTCCTTGAGGATCGCTCCCGAAGCGTTCTCATAGTGCAGCCCGGCGGCGAGAATCTGCGCTTGGGCCTTCTTCGACAGGCTCTCGAACTTGTCCTTGTTCATCGTCGCCATGGTCGTCGAGCGGAAGAATCCCGGGAAGATCCTGTACTTGATGTAGCGCTGCCAGCCGCGGAAGGCGACCCCGCCTTCCGGCCACGCCAGGCCCGACACGACGCCGCGCTCAAGCGCGGTATAGACCTCGCTCGGCGAGATGGTCTTCGGGATCGCGCCCATTTCCTTGTAGAACGGCGTATAGAGCGCGGTCGAGCGCATCTTCTTGCCGACCAGGTCGATGCCCGTCTTCTTGCTCAGCTTGGGCTCGTCGACCAGCCAGATCGAGAACTGCTCGGTGGTGTAGAAATTGCCCCAGCCGAGGATGATGGCGTTCATCCGCTTGGCCCACGCATCGGCCATGATCTCGTAGCCCCCGTTCTTGCGCCATTCCTTTGGCGGGACGTTGGAGATCCCGGTCAGCTTCGCCTCCGGCTGGAGGTTGGAGTAGTACGTGGTCGGCGACATGATGATGTCGATAAGACCCCGCTTCATCGCCGCGCCCTGCTTGCGGTTGGGCGTGACCTCGGGGCCGCCGATGTATTTCAGCTTAACCTCGCTCTCGTCCTCGGCCATCTTCTTCATGAAAGTCTCGAAGAAGGCTTGGGACTGGTCGTGCGGTTGGCCGAGCGCGGTCGAGACCTTGAGCTCGGTTGCCGCCTGAGCGGGCAGCGCGACCGCCGCCGCCGTGATCGCCGCGATGCCGGCCGCGGCGAGGGATCCATAGGTCAGTTTCATCGGATTTCTGCTCCCTGTCGTGTGTCCTTCGCGTTTCCGGCCCGCCCGCGCACCAGGCGCGGCGTTGATCGGAGGCCCGCTTACACGCGGGCATATTACCAGCCGTGCCGCGGGCTGTCCCGTTTCTCGAATGGCTTTTTTCTCCAACGATTTGAGTACGATACGAAAGGCATCGTTCCGTCGATCCCGACATGCCTATGATATGCGGGCATTGCGGAAGGCGCGCGGCCGTCTTCCGCCGGACCCCTGCGGGCGACGAGGAAATCGATGGAAAACAGGCACGTCTTCTACCCCGGCGAACCCCTGGAGCCGGGCACGATCCGGGTCACGCTGCTCGGCACCGGCACCCCGTTCCCTCGCCGCGGCCAGGCGGCGGCCGGCATGTTCGTGGAAGCCGGCCCGCACAAGATGCTGCTCGATGCGGGTCCTGGAACGCCGGCCAATTTCACCTCGCTGGAAGTTCCCTTCGACGACGTCGACAAGGTCTTCCTCACCCATCACCACGTGGACCACATCGGCGGGCTCGGTCAGTTCTGGATCGGCGGCTGGACCTACGGGCGGCGCCGGCCGCTCCACGTCTGGGGACCGCCCGGGACAGAGGACATCGTCGGGCATCTGCGCGAGATCTATGCGTGGGATATCGAGACCCGCCGCCGCGTGTTCGACTCCCTCCAGGGCTCCGAGATCGAAGCCGTCGATTACGGAGAAGGCACGATCTGGGAGGAGGACGGTATTCGCGTGACTGCGTTCGAGGTCGTACACACCCCGCCGCACAACACGTTCGGCCTCCGCATCGACTACGCCGGAAGGTCGATGGTGTTCTCGGGCGACACCAAGAAATGCGATGCGCTGATCGAGCAGGCGGCCGGCGTGGATCTTCTGATCCACGAGGCGTTCCCGCCGGTCGAGGTCTATGCCGACAAGGCGGGGCGGCCCATCGAGCTTGCCCGCATCATCGCCGAGCAGATCCATACCGCGCCGCGCGAGGTCGGCGAGGTGCTGGCCGAAACCCGGCCCGGGCTCGGTGTGATCTACCACATGTACAACAACGACGACGTGATCGGCCCGGCGCTCGCGCAGGTGGGGGAGGGGTATGACGGACGGGTCGAGATCGGTTACGACCTGATGGTGATCGACATCTCCGACGAAATACGGGTCAGGCCCGCCGTGGTCTCCGACAAGCCCTGGCCGGTCCGCCGCGACCCGCCGGCGGAGCACTGAGGACCGGGAGGGCGCGCGTCAGCGGCCGGTGAAGGCGGGTGTGCGCTTGTCGAGGAACGCGGCGATTCCCTCCTCGAAGTCCTCTCCCGCGGCGCAGTCCGCGAACGCCGCGGCCTCGGCCGCGAGCTGATCTTCGAGGGAACGCCGGCCGGAAGCATTCAGCAACGCCTTCGCGTTGGCGTAGGCGCGGGTCGGGCCCGCGGCCAGACACCTGGCGAGCGCGTCGACCTCCGTATCGAACCCGGCCTCCGGCACGACGCGGTTGACCAGACCCATTGCCCTGGCTTCTTCCGCGCCGAATCGCTCGCCGAGATAGGCCATCTCGAAACTGCGCTTCAGGCCTACCGTGCGCGGCAGCGTATAGGTCGAGGATCCGTCCGGGCTGACGCCTATGTGGCAATAGGCGAGCGTGAAGAAGGCGTTCTCGCTCGCCACGGCGAGGTCGCAAGCCGACATCAGGCTCATGCCGAACCCCGCCACCGCGCCATGCACGGCGGCGAGGACCGGTTTCGGCATTTCGCGCAACGCCTGAATGGAGGGGTGGACACGGTGGACGAAGGCCTCGAAGCGGCTCCGCCGTTCTTCCGGGTCGGGAATCTCGGCGAGCCAGGACCGGAACACCGCGATGTCGCCGCCGGCCATGAAATGGTCGCCCGCCCCCCGGATCGTGACGCACCGGACTTCCTCGTCCGCCGCCGCCGCTTCGGTCACGACATGAAGCGCGTCCGCCATGTCGCCGTCGATCGCGTTCAGGGATTTGGGCCGCGCGAGGACTATCGTGCATACGCCATCCGTGACGGCCGCGTGGACGGAATCGTTGGGTGAACGGATCATGCCGGTTCCTCCCGGGAGGTTTCCTGAACGGGTCGCGAAGACAGAATGTACGGAGCGGCGGTGCGGACCGCTAGCGGCTGCTGACCTTCACGAAACCGGTGGTTCCGATACGAGCAAGCCGCTGTTCCAGCGATCCGCGAAAATCCTGAAAGGCGGTCAAGTCTTCGCCCTTGAGCCGGACCTGGGGGGTCATGGAAATCGACAGCGGGTTGACCTGGCGCCCATTCTCCAGGATTTCGTAGTGAAGGTGGGGGCCGGTCGACCGGCCCGTCGAACCGACATAGCCAATCACCTGCCCCTGACGCACGCTCGCGCCGCGGCGGATTCCCCGCCGGACGCCCCGCATATGGGCATAGGCCGTCTGGTAACGGCTGTTATGCCGGATTCGAACGTATATTCCGTAGGTGCCCTTGCGCCCGGCGTAGGAGATTCGACCGTCGCCGGCGGCAAAGATCGGCGTCCCCGACCGCGCCGCGAAATCGACCCCGCGATGCATCCTGGTGTAGCCGAGGATGGGGTGCCGCCGCCTTCCGAACTTGGACGACAGCCGCGCCCCGTCGATCGGCGTTCGCATCAGGGGCTTGCGCGCTCCCGCCCCGTTCCTGTCGAAATAGTCGGTTCCGAGGCGACCCTTGTAGCGATAGAGCTGGAGCGTCTTGCCGCGAAGGGTCAGCGAGCCGTAAAGCATTTCTCCGTGGTCGACGAAGGCGCCATCCGGGGTGTGCAGGGATTCCCAGGCAACGTCGAAACTGTCCCCGGCCCGAATTTCCCGCTGGAAATCGACGTCCCAGCTGAACACCCGAACCAGCTGCAGCAGGACCGACAGGGGCAGGTCCGCCTTTTCGGCGGCGCGATACAGCGAGCTGGAGATCTTGCCGCCGACTCGGGAGAGGCGGATCTCGGTCGGCGTCTCGATCCTGCGCGCCTGGAATCCACGCGCCTCGCGAGCCACCGCAACCGCTTTGCCGGGCCCCGTGACGAGCTCGACCTCCCGCAGCACGACACTCCGGTCCTGAAGCGCGGGATCGCCCTCGAGATAGGTCACGACAAGCTTCTGGTCCGGGACGATCCGGCGGGGATCGTAGACCTTGCGTATCGCATCGATCGCCGCCGCGGCCTGCTTCCTCGGTACGCCCGCGCGCAGGAAAAGGTGCATCATCGTGTCGCCGCGCCCCACGACGAGTTCCCGGGCAACCAGACTGCGGCTGGCAGCGAGGACGCCGGGGCTCGCCAGCAGGGCGAGATCGACCGCCCTCTCGGCATCGCGTTCCCATTCCTCGATCAGGCCGGGCGTATATTTTTCGGCCGCCTCGCTGGCGGTCGTCGTCACGGGCTCTTCGTCGGAAGGGGAGGGTTCGAGGAACAGGATGGACCCTACGACCAGCGCGATCGCGCAGCATCCCGCGACGACGGCGAGAGTAGTCCGTCGCGCCCGCCGACGGCGCCTGCGGACCGCAGATCCCGGCGCATTTCGGAATACACTAGACACGCGAATTGTGCACTAGCCGTTCAACCTCCTGTCAGCATACAACCATGACTGAGCCCCGGCATTTTTGTCAAGACATTGCCGCATCGGCTGGAGGTCGGGTGGGTACCCCGGCTCGATGGGCTAGAGCGTATCCGTTTTAGATAGGAGCGCTGCTGTCCCTGCCTCTCCTGCGTCATGGTCGGCGGAGGCCGACCATCCACGTTTTGTTTTCTGTTGTTCCGCCGACAAAGAAAAACTCGTGGATGGTCGGCCTCCGCCGACCATGACGGAAGGAAACGGCGCAAGCGGTTCAATCCGAAACAGACAAGCTCTAATGCGACAGGATCTGGCTCAGGAAGAGCTTGGTGCGATCCGATTGAGGGTCGTTGAAGAACGCCTCCGGTTCGTTCTGCTCGACGATCTGGCCCTCGTCCATGAAGATCACCCGGTGCGCGACCTGGCGGGCGAACCCCATCTCGTGGGTGACGACGAGCATCGTCATCCCGGTGCCCGCGAGATCCACCATGACGTCGAGCACCTCCTTGATCATCTCCGGATCCAGCGCCGAGGTGGGTTCGTCGAACAGCATAATCTTGGGCCGCATGCAGAGCGACCGGGCGATGGCTACCCGCTGCTGCTGGCCGCCGGAGAGCTGGCCCGGATACTTGTCCGCCTGTTCCGGAATCTTGACTCGCTCCAGGTATTCCATGGCGGTTTGCTGGGCCTCGGCCTTCGGCATCTTGCGCACCCAGATCGGCGCCAGGGTGCAGTTCTCCAGCACGGTCAGATGCGGGAACAGGTTGAACTGCTGGAAGACCATGCCGACCTCGCGGCGAATGACGTCGATGTTCTTCAGATTGTGGGTGAGCTCGGTTCCGTCGACGACCACCCGGCCTTCCTGATGCTCCTCCAGCCTGTTGATGCAGCGGATGAGCGTCGACTTGCCCGAACCCGACGGTCCGCAGATCACGATGCGCTCGCGCTCTTCCACCATGAGGTCGATGTCGCGCAGCACGTGGAACGTTCCGAACCACTTGTTCAGGCCGACGATCTGGATGATCGGGTCCTCGGCGCCGCTCTGTCCGGTTTGCGCCTCCGACATGGTGCCCCCCCTAGCGCCCCGTGGTGTCCAGGCGCCTCTCGAGATTGATCGAGTAGCGCGACATGCTGAAGCAGATCACGAAAAAGAACACCGCCGCCAGCAGGAAGGTCTCGTAATCGACCTTGCCGAGCCAGTCCTGGTTGGTCTGGAGGAGGCGCGCCTGGCCGAGAATATCGAACAGCCCGATGATGATGACCAGGGTGGTGTCCTTGAACAGGCCGATGAAGGTGTTGACGATGCCCGGGATGGAGATCTTCAGCGCCTGCGGCAGGACGATCAGGCGCATCGACTGCCAGTAGCCCAGGCCCATCGCCTGGCCCGCCTCGTACTGTCCCTGGGGGATCGCCTGGAGCCCGCCGCGGATCACCTCGGCCATGTAGGCCGACGCGAACACCGTGATGATGACCATGACCCGGATGAGCTGATCGAGCGAGACCTCCCGCGGCAGGAAGATCGGCAACAGGATGATGGCGACGAAGAGCAGGGTGATGAGCGGCACGCCGCGGATGAATTCGATGAACCCGACCGAGAACATGCGGACGATCGGCATGCGCGAGCGCCGGCCGAGCGCCAGCAGGACGCCGATGGGAAGCGAGAGCACGATCCCGGTGATGCCGGCGACGAGGTTGAGCACGAAGCCGCCGAACTGGTCGGTACGAATCACGTCGAGGCCCAGGCCGCCGACCAGCAGGAACGCCGCGATCACGGGATAGGCAAGCGAATACCAGCGCCCGTAGCGCGCGTAGGGCAGGTTGGCGAACAGCAGATAGCCGACCGCCGGTACCAGCAGGATCACGGCCAGGTTCGCGCGCCAATAGGCCTCGGCCGGATAGAAGCCGTAGACGAACTGCTCGATCCGCTGGTCGAGCCACGCCCAGCACGCCCCCTCGCCGGTGCAATCCTTTCCCGAGGAGCCGGTGAAGGTGGCATCGAGAAACGTCCAGTCGATCAGCGGCGGCACGATCAGCGCGAGCAAGACCAGTGCGGTCAGCGTGAGCGCCACGTTCAGCCAGGAGGAAAACAGATTGGCCCGTACCCAGCCGATGACGCCCACGCTGGAGATCGGCGCCGGCCGCTCGGGCAGCATCTGCGCCCGGCTGCGATGGAAGGCGTGTCCGGTCATCTCTCCACCAGGGCGATGCGCTTGTTGTACCAGTTCATGTACGTGGACGTGATCAGGCTGAGCGCCAGGTAGAACGCCATGTAAATCGAGATCACCTCGATCGCCTGACCGCTCTGGTTGAGGATGGTATCGCCGGTCGAGACGATGTCCTGGTAGCCGATGGCGACGGCGAGCGACGAGTTCTTGGTCAGGTTGAGATACTGGCTGGTCATCGGCGGAACGATGACGCGCAGCGCCTGGGGCAGGATGATCTCGCGCATGGTGAGCCCGCGCCTGAGCCCGAGGGCGCCGGCCGCCTCGGTCTGTCCCTTGGAAACCGAAAGGATCCCGGCACGCACGATTTCCGAGATGAAGGCGCCGGTGTAGGTGGAGAGCGCGAGCCACAGCGCCACCAGCTCCGGCGTGATGCTCACGCCGCCCTGCAGGTTGAACCGCTTCTTCACCGGCACGTCGAAACCGAGCGGCTGGCCGAGGGCGAAATAGACGACGAGCGGAAGGCCCACGATCAGCCCGAGCCCGGCCCACCCCACCGGAAAGAACTGGCCCGTGGCGTCCTGGCGCTTCTTCGCCCAACGCCTGACCGCGACGGTTGCGACGACACCCACCAGGATCGTCGCCAGCACGATCGCCGAACCGTCCTCGAGGATGGGCGAGGGCAGACGCGCTCCGCGATTGTTGAAAAAGATCGTTTCGCCGATCGATACGCTCTCGCGCACCTTCGGCAGCGCCAGCATGATCAGCCACCAGAAGATGATCTGCAGGAGGACCGGGACGTTGCGGGTGAACTCGACCCAGACCGCCACGATTCGGCTGATCAGGAAGTTGTTCGAAAGCCTGAGAACGCCCGTCACGAAGCCGATGAGGGTGGCGGCGGCGACGCCCATCGCCGCGACCAGGATCGTGTTGAGCGCACCGACGGACAGTGCTTGCCCGTAGGTCGAGGTCGAGGCGTACTCGATCAGGCGCTGGTTGATATCGAAATTCGCGGTGTCGAACAGAAAGCCGTAACCGAAGGAGAGGCCGGCTTCCTCGTAGTTCGCGATGGTGTTGAAGACGACGAAAACGACCAACCCGGCCAAGCCGAAAACCAGAGCGAACTGGAAAATGACGCCGCGGACGCGCTCGTCGGTCCACGCCCGGCTGATGTCGAACCCGCCGCCGGACGGCGCTTTCTCGGTCACGGTGGCGCCGCTCTCATCGGGTACCCGAAAAAGCACCGCCCCGCCCGGCACTTCGGGCGAGGCGGCGCATTGTCGATCCTACCGGAACGGAGGCGAATAGAGGATGCCGCCGTCCTTGTAGAGGGCGTTCAGTCCCCGTCCCAGGCCGAGCGGGCTCTTGGCGCCGATATAACGCTCGAACATCTCGGCGTAGTTGCCTTCCGCGGCGATCGCGCGAACCGCCCACTGCGCGTCGAGGCCCAGCATCTTGCCCATCGAGCCTTCCTTGCCGAGCATCCGGTTGATCTCCGGATTGTTGGTGCCCTCGGCCATCTTCGCGACGTTGGCCTGGGTCACCCCGAGCTCCTCGGCGCTGATCAGCGCGTTCAGCGTCCAGCGCGCGATATCCGCCCACTGGTCGTCGCCCTGGCGCACCAGCGGCCCGAGCGGCTCCTTGGAGATGATCTCCGGGAACACCATGTGCTTGTCCGCGTCGGAGAAAGTGGTCCGGGTCGCCGCCAGGCCCGAGGCGTCCGTCGTGTAGACGTCGCAGCGCTCCGCGCCGTAGGCGGCGCGGGCCTCGGCGTTGTTCTCGATCGGCACCGGCTCGTACTTGATCTTGTTGACGCGGAAGAAGTCCGCCAGGTTGAGCTCGGTGGTGGTGCCGGTCTGGATGCAGACCGAGGCGCCGTCGAGTTCCTTGGCGCTCTTCACGCCGAGCGCCTTGCGGCCGATGAAGCCCTGGCCGTCATAGTAGTTGACGCCGATGAAGGTGAAGCCGAGGTCGACGTCGCGCGAGAGCGTCCAGGTGGTGTTGCGCGACAGCACGTCGATCTCGCCCGACGTGAGCGCCGGGAAGCGGGTCTTGCCGGTCAGGTTGACGAAGGTGATCTTGTTGGCGTCGCCGAGCACGGCCGCCGCCATGGCGCGGCAATAGGCGACGTCGAAACCGGTCCACTTGCCCTTGTCGTCGGTGTAGGCGAAGCCCGGCAGGCCGGTGTTGATGCCGCATTTGAGGGTGCCGGCCTTCTTCACGTCGTCGAGCGTCGCCGCTTGTCCGGGCAACGCGCCCATGACCGCCAGCGCCCCGGCAACCGCGACGGTTCCGGCAATTCGTTTAAGGCTCATACCTGTCCTCCAGTTCCATTATGTGGATAGCTTGCATACCTTCCGGTACTGGTTTGCGGCGACGCCGCTGCCTGTAATGGTCGCCATACTGTCCGCCGCACGCCATGCAAACACTCTAGCAGAGCGGCGGCGACGAACAAGCGTCCCAACATTCAGGGCTTTGATTCGTCGTAATATTTCCCGCACTCGAACGCCGCCGGTGCGAATTCGATAAGCTGGACCCGGGGTCAGAAGAGGAATACCGTAATGGAACCTATCAGGATCGCCTACCAGAGCTACACCGACGAGGACCAGGCCGGGAGCTACTGGGAAAACCTGCGCGCCTATCTCGCGGAAATCGTCGACGAGGGCACCACCGTCGACATCAAGGGCATCACCCCGCCCGATTCCTACGCCCATGCGCTGTCCGAGTTCCGCTGCGCCCGCGAGGTCATCTGCAACGCGGTGATCGCCGAGCGCGAGGGCTACGATGCCTTCGCGATGGGCCATTTCCAGGACGCCGGGCTCTACGAGGCGCGCGCGGCGGTCGACATTCCGGTGCTGTCGCTCGGCGAGGCCTCGATGCTCCATGCCTGCCAGCTGGGCCAGCGGATCGGCATCGTCACCATCAACCCGCGCTACATCTCGTGGTTCCACCACCAGATCGGCAAGTACGGCCTCCGCGAGCGGGTGACCGGGGTGCATGCGATGAGCTTCGAGCCGGGTTCGATCCTGGCCGGGTTCGACGATTCGGACCGGTTCGACGAGACGGTGGCGAGCTTCGACGAACAGGCGCGGCCGCTGGTCGCCGGCGGCGTCGACGTGCTGATCCCCGGCGGCGGGATCGCCATGCTCCTGTACGCCCGGCTCTTCAACCACAACGTGGACGGGGCGCCGGTGATCAATGGCATCCCGATCCTGGTCAAGATGACCGAGATGGCGGTGAAGCTGAAACGCCTGACCGGGCTCTCGGTCAGCCGCACCGGCGAGTTCGAGCAGCCGCCGCCCGAGGTGATCGAGGAGTTCATGACCCACCCCAGAGGCCTCTGACATGGCGGCCGCGCGCCGGGGCTATGACGGGATCGTGGTCGCGGCGCCGGTGACGGTCGCTTACGCGCGCTACTCGATCCGGAGCGGCCACTGGTTCTGCGGCCGGGCGCTCGCGGGGCTGATCGAGGCCGCCGGCGTGGAGAAGGCCGACATCGACGGGTTCTGCGTCTCCAGCTTCACCCTCCACCCCGATTCGGCGGTCGGGCTGATGCAGCATCTCGGCGTCTCGCCGCGCTGGCTGGACCACATCCCGATGGGCGGCGCGTCGGGGGCGGTCGCGCTGAGGCGGGCGGCGCGGGCGGTGCAGGCGGGGGACGCGGAAATCGTCGCCCTGATCGGCGCCGACACCAACCATGTCGATACCTTCCGCCAGACCGTCGCGACCTTCAGCCAGTTCGCCAACGACGCGGTCTACCCCTACGGCGCCGGCGGGCCCAATGCGAGCTTCGCCTTCCTGACCGACCGTTACATGCGGGAATACGGCGCGCGGCGCGAGGATTTCGGCCGCCTCTGCATCGCCCAGCGGGAGAACGCGCTCCCCGTGCCGCACGCGATGATGAAGCGCCCGCTCACCATGGAGCAGTATCTGAACGCGCGTCCGATCGCCGAGCCGCTGCGGCTGTTCGACTGCGTGATGCCCTGCGCCGGCGCCGAGGCCTGCCTGGTGATGACGGAGGACCGGGCGCGCGCGCTCGGCATACCGTTCGCCTCCGTGCTCGGCACCATCGAGCGGCACAACGCCTTCCCCGACGACCCGATCCAGTACCGCGGCGGCTGGGCGGTCGATATCGGAGAGCTCTACGACCAGGCCGGGATCGGCCCGGACGACATCGACCTCTTCCAGGCCTATGACGACTATCCCGTCATCTGCTTCATGCAGATCGAGGATCTGGGGTTCTGCGCCAAGGGCGAGGCGCCGGGTTTCGTCCGCGAACACGACCTGACGGTGGGCGGCGACTTCCCGTTCAACACCTCGGGCGGCCAGCTTTCGGCGGGGCAGGCGGGTGCCGGCGGCGGGTTCATCGGCCTGGTCGAGACCCTGCGCCAGCTCACCGGACGGACCCACGGCCACCGGGTCGAAGGCGCGCGCCACGGGCTGGTATCCTGTTTCGGGATGATCGTCTACGACCGCGGCCTCTGCACCTCGGCGGCGATCCTGGGGCGGAGCGACACATGACGACGAAGCTGCCGCCGCCCGTCCGCAAGGATCCGACCCGGCGCACCCGGCTTCCCACGCGCCCGCCCGGCAACCGCTCGCGCGAGGCGCACGGGCTGACCGCCATGGCGGCGGCCGGCCGGTTCGCGCTCCAGACCTGCGCCGATTGCGGGGCGGTCCAGTACCCGCCGCGCCAGGTCTGCGGGCGCTGCCTCGGCGACCGGCTCGAATGGCGCGACGTTGCCGACGGGGGCCGGCTGCTGGCCGAGACCACGCTCGCCCATTCCAACGATCTGTTCTTCCGCGACCGCCTGCCGTGGCGCCTCGGCGTGGTCGAGGCCGATGCCGGGCCGTCGATGGTGGCCCACCTCGCCGAGGATTGCGTGGCCGGCGAGCGCGTCCGCCTCTCCCTCGGCATCGACCGGGCCGGCAACGCGGTGGTGACCGCGCGGCCCGAGACACCCACACCCAACCCGGAGGACGACCGGCAATTGCGCGAGATGGCATTCGATCCCGGGGACCGCCGGGTCCTGATCGTCGACGGCAAGACGGAGCTCGGGCTGGCGCTGGTCCGCGCCTTCGCCGATGCCGGCGCGCGCCGGGTCTATGTCGGTCACGCCCAGCCCTGGCGGAAGAGCGCCCACCTGGAAGCGGCCCGCGCGGTCGAGCGCGCGACGCTGTTCCCGCTCGACGTGACCGACACCGATTCGGTCGAGGAGCTGGCCGCCACGATCGGCGACAAGGTCGAGATCATGGTCAACAACGCCTACCACCTCAGGATGGGCGGCGCGATCGGGCGCTGCGACCTCAACACCGCCCATGACGAGATGGAGATCCACTATCACGGGCTGCTCCGCCTCGCCGGCCATTTCGGACCCGTCATGCGGGCGCGCGGCGCCGACGGCGCGCACGGCGCGGCGGCGTGGGTCAACGTGCTGTCGGCCTATGCCTGGGTGAACAACCCGGCGCTCGGCACCTATTCGGCCTCGCAGGCGGCGGCGCTCTCGCTCTCGCAATGCCTGCGCGCCGAGCTCGCCGAGGGCGGGGTGCGGACGGTCAACGCCTTCATCGGCCCGATCGAGGACGAATGGCACCAGTTCGCGCCCCCGCCCAAGCTCGACCCCGCCACCGTCGCGCGCCGTATCGTCGCCGGGCTCAAGGCGGGCGCGGAGGACATCCCCATCGGCGCGGTGGCGGAAGAAATCCTCGCCCGCCGGGCCGAGAACCCCAAGGAAATCGAACGGGCGATGAAGCTGTGACGGCGAAACGCACCCCGGCCTCAACCGTCATGCCCGGACTTGTTCCGGGCATCCACGTCCCTCCGCCGGTTCGCCCGCTCCCGGCTCGCACCGCGATGCCGCAAGACGTGGATACCCGGAACAAGTCCGGGCATGACGGGGAGATGAAGGACGGGCAGCGCGATGTCGACGGGTTCCTCGCCGCCCCCTCGCCCCGGCCCTATCCCCCGCGGGAGAGAGGGGGACCCGCGTGCCGACTCCTCCCTGCCTTCCCCCCTCCCGCTCGCGGGAGGGGCCGGGGGAGGGCGGGGCCGCGCGCCGACCATGACGCGGAGGGAAGGGCAGTAGCATGAACGACCCGAACGACACCGGACTTCTCGCGGGGCTCCTGTCCGGCATCGCCGGCGGCGGCATCCGCGTGGTCGACCTCACGATGACGCTTGACCGGCACGTGCCGACCATCGTGCTGCCGCCCGAGATGGGCCAGTCCTGGCCGTTCCGGATGGAGGAGATCTCGCGCTACGACCATCGCGGCCCCGCGACCTACTGGAACAACTTCTCCTGCGGCGAGCACACGGGCACCCATTTCGACGCGCCGATCCACTGGATCTCCGGCAAGGACCTGCCCGACAACGCGACCGACACGATCCCGCCGGCGCTGTTCGTCGCGCATGCCTGCGTCGTCGACTGCTCGGCGGACGCGGCGGACGACCCGGACTACCTGCTGACCGTGGAGCGGGTGGAGGAATGGGAGGGTGAGCACGGCGCGATCCCGGCGCGCTCCTGGGTGCTGATGCGGACCGACTGGTCGCTGAGGCGCGATCCCGTGCGGTATCTCAACATGGACGAGACCGGCTCGCACACCCCGGGCCCCGATGTCGACCTGGTTTCCTGGCTGATCGAGGAGCGCGACGTGGTGGGGTTCGGCTGCGAGGCGGTCGGGACCGATGCCGGGCAGGCGCAGCACTTCACGGTGCCGTTTCCCTGCCACCACCTGATGCACGGCAACGGACGCTTCGGCCTGCCGGCGCTCACCAATCTCGACAAGCTGCCGCCGAGGGGCGCGGTGGTGATCGCCGCCCCCCTCAAGATCCGCCGGGGATCGGGCAGCCCGGTCCGCGCCCTGGCGCTGGTCGAAGCATGAGCGGCGGCGTCCGTTTGGAAGGTCCCCCTCACCCCGGCCCTCTCCCCCAGCGGGGGAGAGGGGGAGTCGCGCGGCGCCGGCTCCAACCCATTCTTCTCCCCTCCCGCTTGCGGGAGGGGCCGGGGGAGGGCGGATCGGTCGGAAAGGACGGGAGCGTTCCGGAACCGCGATGAAACGAAACCCGAAATCGGGGCACTACACCCCGCCGCCCGAGGTTGCGGCGGCCGCGGCGGCGACGGTCGGGCGGCTGTTCGCGGCGACGGCGGCGCTCAGGCCCGGGCGAGTAGCGCTGGTCGAGGGGGAGCGCAGCCTGACCTATGCCGAGCTCGATTCGCGCGTGAACCGGCTCGCCAACGCGCTTATCCGCCGCGGGGTCGGGCGGGGCGACCGGGTGGCGCTGATGGCGCGCAACTGCATCGGCTATATCGAAATCGAGCTCGCCTGCGCGCGGATCGGCGCCATCGCGGTCGGCATGAACTGGCGTTTCACCGCCGACGAGACCGCGCATGGCCTCAACCTCACCGACCCGATGCTCGTCGTCGCCTCGGCCGACTACGAACCCGTGCTGAAATCGGCGGGTTTCCCGGCCGATTTGATCCTGGGCGAGGACCTCGAAGCCGCCATGGCCGCCGCCCCCGACACCGACCCCGGCCGCCATGTCGAGCCCGAGGACGGCATGGTCATCATCTTCACCAGCGGCACCACCGGGCACCCCAAGGGCGCGACGATCAGCCACCGCGCGATGATCGCCCGCACGCTGATCTACGGCGCCGAGCTCGCCGTGCCGGCCGACGACACCTTCGTCGCCTGGACGCCGCTGTTCCACATGGGGGCGAACGATTTCGCGCTGGCGACGCTGCTGCGCGGCGGGCGGGTCGTCGTGATGGACGGCTACCGCCCGCAAGAGCTGATCCGGGCGATCGAGACCTGGCCGGTCCACTACCTCGCCGCCGTGCCCGGGATGGTCGAGGACTTCGTGACCCACCTCAAGGCGTCGAGCCGCGACTTCAGGCCGGTCGGCATGGTGGGCGCGATGCCCGACCTGGTGCCGCGCCAGCAGCTGAAGGAGATCACCGAACTCCTGAACGCGCCCTATCTCAACACGTTCGGTTCCACGGAGACCGGTATCCCGCCCGCGACGGCCAACTTCGTCCCCGTCGGCGCGGCGCCCGAGACGCTGTCCAAGGCCCAGAACGCGTTCTGCGAGATCCGCCTGGTCGACGAGCACGACGACGACGTGCCGGACGGCGAGACCGGCGAGCTCGCGATCCGCGGCCCCAGCCTGTTCTCCGGCTACTGGGGCAACGACGAGGCCAACCGCGAGGCCTTCCGAAACGGCTGGTTCCACATGGGCGACGCGTTCCGCCGCAACCCCGACGGCACGCTCGATTTCGTCGACCGGGTGAAATACATGATCAAGTCGGGCGGCGAGAACATCTACCCGGCCGAGATCGAGCAATACATCCTCGCCGACCCGCGAATCTCCGACGCCGCCGTGGTGCGGAAGCCGGACGACCGATGGGGAGAGGTGCCGGTGGTGTTCGCCGCGCGGACCGACGAGGCGCTGACCGGCGACGAGGTGATCGCCATGTGCCGGGGCAGGATCGCGAACTACAAGCTGCCCAAGGAGGTGCATTTCGTAGCGATGGAGGATCTGCCCCGGAGCACGTCGGGGAAGATCCAGCGGCATGTGCTGGAAGAGCGGTTGGGGTAGGGGAGGCGGTGGCTGACCCGCATTTCGCCCCGCTTTCCCCGACCGTCATGCCCGGACTTGTTCCACTGCTGTCCGGTTTAACTTTCATGGGCTGAGTGCGGGGCTAGAGTACGAGCGGATTTCCGGCGGATCGGTCGACCCCGGACACGAATTGCGGCACGCCCGCTTCCCCCGTCCCCCTCCACGTCATGGTCGGCGAAGGCCGACCATCCACGAGTTTTTCCTTATCGGCCGAATGACAACAAAACAAAACGTGGATGGTCGGCCTTCGCCGACCATGACGAATGGCGCGATCCAAGGCGGCAGAGGCGAAACCGGATCGCCGACGCGAAGCCCGTTGCGGTTCGATCCGAAACGGAGACCCGGTAAACCGGACAGCAGTGGACTTGTTCCGGGGTCCAGGGAGGCTGGGCGAGAGCGGTGCTTGTGCCCTGGACCCCGGCTCAAGGCCAGGGTGACAGGCTTGGAGGCGGCCGAAATGCGGGTTCCTCTTCGGCCCTCGGTGAGAAATGCCGGATAAACGGATCGCCGCCCATCCTTGCTTGCACTGCAATCACAGGATAATTTGGGCGCTCCCCCGAACGACGACGGGAGACGGCCGGTGGCGAGCATCACGATTCGCAATCTCGACGACGACGTGAAGACGCGCCTGCGCGTCCGGGCCGCCGAACACCACCGCTCCATGGAGGAGGAGGCGCGCGTCATCCTGCGCGAAGCCGTCGACGCCGGAAAAGCCACGCCGAAGAATCTGGCGAAGTTCACCCGCGAGTGCTTCGCGCCCCTCGGCGGTGTCGATCTCGAACTACCGCCCCGCGGCCCCATGCGCGAGCCTCCGGACTTCTCCTGAGCCGGACCGGATGTTCGTAATCGACACCAACGTGGCCTCGGAGCTCATGCGGCCGGCGCCCGCGGCATCCGTCGCGGCTTGGGTCGCCGCGCGGGACGCTGAGGAGCTGTTTCTGACGGCGATCGGCGAAGCGGAACTGCTCTACGGCGTCGCGATCCTGCCGGCCGGCCGACGGCGGGAGATGCTGGAGACCGCCATGACCCATTGGCTCGACCTCGGTTTCGCCGACAGGATCCTGCCGTTCGACAGCGCCGCCGCCAAAGCCTATGCGGAGATCGCGTCCGACAGGCGCCGCGCCGGCCGGCCCATCGGCGAGGCCGATTGCCAGATCGCGGCCATATCCCGGTGCCGCGGCGCCGCCTTGGTGACGCGCAACGTCCGGGACTTCGGGGGCGCGGGGATCGATGTGGTCGATCCCTGGGAGGGCACGCGGGACTGATGTGTGGAGTCGCAACCCCGACGGCACGCTCGATTTCGTCGACCGGATAAAATACACGATCGAGCCAGGCGGGGTGAACCTCTGCCCCGTCGAGATCGAACGCCACATCTTTTATAGAAGGATTGGATATGAAGACAACCCAAGACGAAAAGCTTATCAAGGATCTCGTTGAGCTCTGTAAGTCGGGAATGATGATCGCTAATCCCGAATACCAACGTGGTATTGTATGGAACGAGGCTCAGCAAAAGAGGCTCATTGACTCACTGTTTCGTGGCTACAAGCTTCCATTGCTGTATCTCCATGAAAGGAAAGACGAGATCGCAGGCCTTAGGCGTGAAGGCCTCGAAATCATCGATGGACAGCAAAGGCTCATCGCCATTCGTAACTATGTTGAAGGAGCGTACCGGCTCTTCGATCCCAGTACAGAGAACGACAAGGCTAAATTCCCTCGGTATCTACTGGATAAGCCATGTCCTTGGGCACGGAAATTTTTTCATGAGCTTTCTTCGGATTTACAGAAAAGCCTTCTAGAAACGCCACTCTCACTCGCCATGATCGAGTCCGATGACATCAATGAAATCCGCGACCTATTCATTCGACTCCAAGCAGGTAGCGCCTTGAACGCACAAGAGCGCCGCGACGCCATGCCAGGTGGTATGAATGACTTCGTATTGCGTTTAGGAGGCAAGCCCGCGGTGCCGAAATATCCGGGCCACGAGTTCTTCAAAGAGGTGATGGGTGCGAGGCCGGACAGTGATCGAGGAAAAACACGGCAACTTTCTGCGCAAATTACCTCTTTGCTTTTGGCGCAGTGGCGCCAAGTTGGCATTACCCTCCCGGACATCAACGCGACGGCCATTGACAACCTCTATTATGAGAACCTCGATTTCGATCCTGACGGATTGGAGAGCCGACGGATTTGGGAAATATTCGACCTTCTGTACCTGTTGCTTAGGGACGGTAAGCGTCCGCGACTAAGGGGTCACGATGCCATTCATGCCGCTCTTCTTGCGAATCGCTTGCGGGAAGACTTTAGTCCTGCATGGCAAGAAGAGTTTGCCACCGCGTTGGATGCTTTTTTGCTCAATTTGAAAGGAGCATCCAAGGTCGAAGAATCCGATCCAAAGTACATTTATTGGTCACAATACGGTACTTGGACCCGAGTGAACAGCGATCGTGGAGAAAACATCTCTCAGCGGCATTCCTTCTACGTCGCCCAGATGTTGGCGAAAATGCCTGCTACGGCTCCCAAGGACCCAACTCGGCAATTCTCAGAAAAGATGCGGGAATTGATCTATTTGCAACAGCGAAAGACATGTGTGGTTTGTGAAAGTGCCGTGACTTGGAACGATTCGGAGATTCATCATGTAAAAGAACATCAATACGGTGGGAGAACTGTTCTAGAAAATGCTGCTCTCGTTCACAAGGAATGTCACCCGAAAGGTGAGAAAGCGGTAAAATTTGCTGAAAAGTGGCAACAAAGAATTCGGGAGAATGTACAGGTGGGGTAATCGCCTGCTAAGCCGGTCCGGGCGAAATTCTGGTTCAGGCGGCCTTCAACGCGATCTACATCGGCAATACAACCAAGGGGTGCCCATTGTCGGCGGGTGACGGCTCCGGCAGGGGCTCACTTTCCCGGAGCGTGGTCGCGATCAGCTTACGCAGCAGGTCTCTGGACTCGGCCAACGCCTCGTCCCGCGTCGCGCCGTCGGTCGCGCCCCACCCGAAATCGGGGAACGTGACGACGTACCGCCCGTCTTCGTCGCGTTCGATCTCGGCGGGATAGGCGTAGGTGTCGAGCATGCGTTCGGTCCTTCGGAGCGTGTCCGGTTTGTAGGGAACCCTTCCGCCTTTGTCTTCCCTCGTCGTGATCGGCGCAGGCCGACCATCCGCGAGTTTTTCTGCCTGGCGTGTCGGCCGAGCCTGCCTTCTCAACCCCAGCCGCCCACATGCCGTCATTTCGACCGAGCGCAACGAGCGGAGAAATCTTTCGCGTAGGGCGGGGCGATCTGCCGCCGAGATTTCTCCGCTCCGCGCCTGTCGGCGCTTCGGTCGAAATGACGAGAGGGGGCGCGTGGGTATCGACGGCGGCATCATGACAAAACGTGGATGGCCGGAACAAGTCCGGCCATGACGGGGGAGGGGCGGTGGAAGTGCCGGCCCTGCCTCCCCTTGCCCCTGGCATCTGGTGTGTGGTATGCCACATACATGGCGGACACGGTCATAGCCTCCAGCGCGGTGACGCTCGAACCGGTCGGGCGGACGTTCAGCCTGACCGACCATGTCTATGGCGAGCTGCGCCAGGCGATCCTCGATGCGCGGATCTACGACGAGGCGACCGACCTCCGGCTCGACGAGCGCTCGCTGGCCGACCAGCTCGGCATTTCGCGGACGCCGGTGCGCGAGGCGGTCGCGCGGCTCGCCCAGGAGGGGCTGGTCGAGGTGGTGCCGCGCAAGGGCGTGTTCATCGTCCGCAAGACGCGGGACGAGATTCTGGAGACGATCACCGTCTGGGGGGCGCTCGAAAGCATGGCGGCCAGGCGCGCGGCCGAGCTGGCGACGGACCGCGAGATCGACGCGCTCAAGCGCCTCGCCGCCGCGTATGAGACCGGCGACGCGCGCGCCCGGGTCGACGAATACGCCGAGGCCAATATCCGCTTCCACCAGGCGATCCTGGAGGCCGGGCGCTGCGCCATGCTGAAGGACATCGCGGACGGGCTGTTCGTCCATGTCCGCGCGGTCAAGAGCCGCGCCATGCACGAGGCCGACCGCGCGGTGCGCTCGGTCGCCGACCACCGCGGCATCGTGGAAGCGATTGCGATGCGCGACCCCGGCCTCGCGGGCGGGCGGGTGCTGAAGCACACCATGGGGCTGCACGACCACGTGCGCGCGCACTGGGACGATTTTACCGGCAGGCAAGGAGGGTGAGGTGAGCACAGTCATCGAGAAACCGTCGGCGACGGCGCACGACACGCTGGCGCAAAAGAGCCGCGACGAAGGCATCGTCTCGGGCGGGCACCTGGTCGCCAGGGCGTTGAAGAACGAGGGGGTGGACACCGTCTTCACCCTCTGCGGCGGGCATATCATCGACATCTACGACGGCTGCCTCGACGAGGGGATCCGCATCGTCGACGTGCGCCACGAGCAGACCGCCGCGCACGCCGCCGACGGCTACGCGCGCCAGACCGGAAAGCTGGGCTGCGTGGTGACCACCGCCGGGCCCGGCTGCACCAACGCGGTCACCGGGGTCGCGACCGCCTTCCGCTCGGAAAGCCCGATCCTCCATATCGGCGGGCAGAGCTCGCTCACCCAGCACCGGATGGGCTCGCTCCAGGACCTGCCGCATGTCGACATGATGACGCCGATCACCAAGTTCGCGTCCGGCGTCTTCTCCACCGAACGGGTGGCCGACATGGTGGCGATGGCAGCGCGCGAATGCTTCAACGGCGCCTACGGGCCTGCCTATCTGGAGATCCCGCGCGACATTCTCGATGCCGAGATTCCGCTTGAGCGCGCGCGCATCCCGGAGCCGGGTGCCTACCGGATGTCGACGAAGTCGATCGGCGACCCGGCGGATGTCGAAAGACTTGCCGACATCCTTGTCGACTCCGAGCGCCCGGCGGTGCTGTTCGGCCAGCAGGTCTGGGCGAGCGGCAGCCACGAGGCCGCTATCGACTTCGTCCGCGCGCTCGACATCCCGGCCTACATGAACGGGGCGAGCCGCGGCATGCTGCCCGAGGGCGATGCGCACCATTTCGACCGCACCCGCTCGGACGCCTTCAAGGAGGCCGACGTCATCGTGATCGTCGGCACGCCGTTCGATTTCCGCATGGGCTACGGAAGGCGGATCTCGGAGGCGGCGACCCTGGTCCAGATCGACATGAGCTACGCCACGGTCGGCAAGAACCGCGACATCTCGCTCGGCCTCGCCGGCGATCCCGGCGCGATCCTGACCGCCGTCGCCGACGCGGCGTCGGGGCGGATCGACAGGGGCGCGCGCCAGAAGCGCCAGGAATGGATGGCGAAGCTGCGCGGGATCGAGGCGGCCAAGCTCGAACGCCTGATGCCGATGTTCACGTCCGACGCGAGCCCGATCCACCCCTACCGCCTGGCCTGGGAGATCAACGAGTTCCTCGGAGAGGACACGATCTATATCGGCGACGGCGGCGACATCGTGACGATCTCCGCCCAGGCCGTCCGCCCGCGCAATCCGGGCCAGTGGATGGACCCCGGCGCGCTCGGCTCGCTCGGCGTCGGCACCGGCTTCGCGATGGCGGCCAAGCTCGCGCACCCGCAAAAGGAGGTGGTCTGCCTCTACGGCGACGGCTCGTTCGGGATGACCGCCTTCGACATGGAGACCGCGCAGCGCTTCGGTGCGCCCTATCTCGCCATCGTCGGCAACAACTCGGCGATGAACCAGATCCGCTACGGCCAGATGGCGAAATACGGCGAGCAGCGCGGCAATATCGGCAACAAGCTCGGCGACGTCGAATTTTCGCATTTCGGCACGATGATCGGCGGCCATGGCGAGGAGGTCCGCGAGGCCTCGGAAATCCAGCCGGCGCTCAGGCGCGCGCGCGCGGCCATCGCCAGCACCGGCAAATGCGCCGTCGTCAATGTCTGGGTGGACCCCAACGAGTACGCGCCGGGGACCAGGGCCCAGACCATGTACAAGTGATTGCGGAGGACTGACCGATGGAAGCGCTCAAGGGCGTCAAGATACTCGACTTCACCCACGTCCAGTCGGGGCCGACCTGCACCCAGCTGCTGGCCTGGTTCGGGGCCGACGTGATCAAGGTGGAACGGCCCGGCACCGGCGATCCGACGCGCGGCCAGCTGGTCGACAAGCCGGGCGCCGACAGCCTCTACTTCACCATGCTCAACCACAACAAGCGCTCGATCGAGCTCAACGGCAAGAACCCCGCCGGCAAGGAGGTTCTGGAGCGCCTGGTGAAGACCTGCGACGTGATGGTCGAGAACCTCGCGCCCGGCGCGATGGACCGCATGGGGTTCGGCTGGGAGCGGGTGCGGGAGATCAACCCGCGCATGATCATGGCCTCGGTCAAGGGCTTCGGCCCCGGCCCCTACGAGGCGTGCAAGGTCTACGAGAACGTCGCCCAATGCGCCGGCGGCGCGGCGTCGACCACCGGGTTCCGCGACAACGTGCCGATGGTCACCGGCGCCCAGATCGGCGACAGCGGCACCGGGCTGCATCTCGCGCTCGGCATCGTCACCGCCCTGTTCCAGCGCGAGCGCACGGGGCGCGGCCAGCGCATCCTCGCGCCGATGCAGGACGGGGTGATCAACCTCTGCCGGGTCAAGCTGCGCGACCAGCAGCGGCTCGACGCCGGTCCGCTCACCGAGTACTCGCAGCACGGTCAGGACATCCCGTTCAAGGACGCGGTGCCGCGGGCGGCGAACGATTCGGGCGGCGGACAGCCCGGCCGCATCCTCAAATGCAAGGGCTGGGAGACCGACGACAACGCCTACACCTATTTCATCACCCAGGCCGCGGCGTGGCCCAGGATCTGCGACCTGATCGGCAGGCCCGAATGGAAGGAGGACCCGGACTACGCGACGCCGAAGGCCAGGCTCCCCCGGCTCGACGAGGTGTTCGGCACCATCGAGGCGTGGACGATGCAACGGACCAAGTTCGAGGTGATGGAGACCTGCAACCCGCTCGACATCCCGGTCGGGCCGATCCTCTCGATGAAGGAGATCGCCGAGGAGCCGAGCCTGCGCGAGACCGGCACCATCGTCGAGGTCGACCACCCGACGCGCGGGCCGTATCTCACGGTCGGCTGCCCGGTGAAGCTCTCGGACTCGCCGGCGCGGGTGATGCGCTCGCCGCTGCTGGGCGAGCACACCGAGGAGATCCTGCGCGACGTGCTGGGCTACGAGGGCGAGTCGCTGGACGCCGTCTGGGCGTCCGGCGCGGTCGGCGAGAAGCGGCAGGCCGAGGCGGCGGAGTAGGGCGATGGACAACCCCAGGGTCTTTCTCGACTACGACCAGGAAACCCTCGACGCGCAGTACAACCAGCGCTCGCTGGTGCCCGACGCCGACGATTACATCGCCGTCGACGTGGCCGAGTCCGCGCGGGTGCGCGAGAAGCTCGACTGCCGGATCGACGTCGCCTACGGCCCGGACGAGGACGAGAAGCTCGACGTTTTCCCCGCCGCCGCGCCCGGCTCGCCCGTGGTCGTCTACATGCACGGCGGCGCCTGGACGCGGTCCGACAAGGCGAACGAGAGCTTCATGGCGGAGGCCTTCGTCGAGGCGGGCGCCGCCTTCGTGGCGGTCAATTTCGGCCTTTGCCCCAGGGTGACGCTGGACGAGATGATCCGCCAGGCGCGCGCGGCGGTGGCGTGGTCCCATGCCAACGCGCGCGACTTCAACGCCGACCCCGACCGGCTCTTCATCGCCGGCCACTCCTCGGGCGGGCATGTCGGCGGGATGATGGCGGTGACCGACTGGACGGCGGAGCACGGCCTGCCGCGGAACCTCGTCAAGGGCGGGCTGCTGTGCAGCGGGATGTACGACCTCGCCGCGGTCCGGCTCTCGGCGCGCAACGAATACCTCCACCTCGACGAGGCGGCGGAGGACCGCAACAGCGCGATCCGCCGGATCCCGGATGACGGCTGCCCGCTGATCGTCGGCTATGGCGGGAACGAGCAGAAGGAGTTCCGCCGCCAGTCGCGGGAGTTCGCCGCCGCCTGGCGCGACGCCGGGTTGCAGGTCGAGGAGTTCGACATGCCCGGCGTCAACCACTTCGAGCTCCGCCGCCATTTCAACGACCCCGAAGGCCCGATCCTCAAGGCGATGCTGTCGCTGATGGGGCTGTAGGGCGGGCCCTCCCCCGGCCCCTCCCGCAAGCGGGAGGGGAGAAGGCAAGGAGAGGTCGTTAAGCGAATCCTCCCTCTCCCCCGTGGGGGAGAGGGTCGGGGTGAGGGGGTCTCCCGCCAGCCGCCAATGTTTCACATGAAACATAAGTCAGCATTGCTGACCATTGTTTCACGTGAAACATTGGCGTAAAACGGTATCTTTCGTGTCCCCGGGGGACGCGGGGAACGGTCCTCCGGGTTGCCGGAATGCTGCCCGGACCGGTGCGTCGGGGCGGATTTTCCCACCGTCCGAGCGCCTTGCGGGCCGATCCTCGCAGGGCCGGTCCGCCGGGCGTCGAGTCATCGTTGCATCAATCCATGAGGCATCAAGATGCCGACCATGCGCACCACGCTGACCATCGAGCCGGATGTCGAGCGGCTCCTCAAGCGGGAAATGCGGCGCGGCGGCCGGAGCATGAAGGCCGTCGTGAACGATGCGCTGCGCGCGGGGCTGGGGGCGGGGGGCAAGCCGCCCGCCGCGCCGCCCTACGCGGTGGAGCCGCACGATTTCCGCTTCCGGCCGGGCGTCGACACCGACCGGCTCAACCGGCTCGTCGACGAGACGGGCGTCCGCCGGCGCGTGCGAAAGATCGGAGAATGATCGTCCCCGACGTCAACCTCCTGCTGCACGCCCACAATTCGGGGTCGCGCCGGCACGCGGCGGCGCGGAACTGGTGGCAAGGGCTGATGAACGGCACCGTCACGGTCGGCCTGCCCTGGGCGGCGATCCTCGGCTTCGTCGCCATCGCGACCGACCGGACGATCCTCGGCAATCCCCTCGACGTGGATGGCGCCCGCGCCCGCGTCCGATCCTGGCTCGCCCGCCCGCAGACCGTCCTCATCCACCCCGGCGAGCGCCACGCCGACATCCTGTTCGGCCTGCTGGAGGAAGTCGGCGCGGCCGGCGACCTCACCGCCTCCGCCCACCTCGCCGCGCTCGCCATCGAGCACCAGGCCGAGCTGCATTCGACCGACGCGGACATGGCGCGGTTTCCGGGGCTGAGGTGGCGGAATCCGTTGGGGTGAGAGGCTCAGGACCGAAGACGGTGTGACCGCGCACTACGTGCCGCAGTGCGGAAGCAATTGTCAGCAGATTGGACGACTTCGCCGGTTCAACAGGTTTCCTCGGCGGCGTTCTTCTCTGTCCATCTGGCGCAATCGGACAAATAGGCGCGCGCGTCCTTGCTGAGCCGCGCAATGCCGAGCAGACGCGACAGAGGCAGGATTGGATCTTTTTCGTCCGCCAGGTCGCGTGCGTGGGCGTCAATGACCGAACCGATCTCTGTCCGGGATATCTCCCGAATTGGGCGACCGTTCAGCCCCCGGAAAGGAACCCGGTCGGAGTGGCTACCGGGCGTCCAGACAAAGACGGTCTCGAACTCGGAGTGACGCTCCACCGACCGAAGGTTTTTCTGCACTTGTGCCTGAATGCGTCTCCCGGTTCGTTGCCACCCGTGCTCCTGCGCTACTCTGCGAGCAAGTCCATGCAACGTGACCGGTCCCTCGTGATCGACTATCCGGTGGATGAGGCGCCGCAGAACCGGGGCGTAATCCAAATCGAAGAACCGATCGGGATCGGGGCTGACATCCTCCTGACGCGTGCCCTCGGCCTCTCCTGCGAGAGTGGAACTCAGGTTCGCACCAGGTCCCATCTGAGAGATCGGCGCCGCAGCTATAGGCGAACCGCTGTCGTCTCCACCGGTTTCCAAGTCGGTCGACAGGGCCGCAAGTAAGTCCCCGTCGAGGCCCGGCATGGGAAGCTGGGAGTCCTTCCCTGTGACCGCCGACTCTGCGACTGCCGGCCCCTGATCGTACTCGGGTTCGGACGGCGCGGGCTGCTCGATCTTCGCCTCATCGCCAGATGCCGGCGGCGGGTCGGCTTCCGTCGTTTGCTTGTCCGCTCCGTCCTCAACCGTCGCCCGAATTTCTTGGTCTTCCTCAAGACGGCGCGCGAGTTCAAGGTGGATATGACCGGTGACATGCGAAGGGTTCCGAAACCAGTCGGTCGACCAGACCCGAAGAATTGACCAGCCGAGGCCTTCCAGCACGGCTTGCCTTACCTTGTCCCGGTCACGAGCGGTCGCGGAGGAGTGGTACCTCGCGCCGTCGCACTCGATACCAACGAGATAGTTGCCCGCGTACTCCGGGTGCACGACGCCTAGGTCCACGCGGAAACCCGACACCCCGATTTGGGTCCGAACCTCCCAGCCTTTGGCGCGGAGTGCATCAGCCACCGCTTCCTCGAAGGGACTCTCGGCAGGCCCGAGCGAACCCTCGTCGCGCGAAGGGAGCGCAATGGAGCCGCGCTCGGCATAGTCAAGAAACGCCTTCATATCCTGTACCCCGACCGCGCGGGTCCGATTGAGGTCGATGTGCTCAGCGCGGATCGAAGAGAACACATGAAGCTCTCGACGGGCGCGGGTGATCGCGACGTTGAGTCGTTTCTCTCCTCCCGTGCCGTTGATCGCCCCGAAGTTCATCGTGAGCTTGCCAGCGAGATCGTGTCCGAACGTCACCGAGAACAGCATGATGTCGCGTTCGTCGCCCTGGATGTTCTCAAGATTCTTAACAATGACCGGCTCCTCGCGCTCGTCGGCGAAAAACCACTCAAGGTCGCTATCTTCCCGACGGATCTCGTCGAGCAGGTCCAGGATGAGCGACTGCTGCTCGGAGTTGAATGTGATGACCCCTAGGGTATGGCGATCTTCTTCTGGAACCCCAAGCCAGGTTTTGAGACGCCGCTTCACAAATTCGGCGATGGTCTTGGCTTCCTCCTGATTCACGCGGCCTCGTCCTCGGGCGTAAGTGCCGTTCACCTTGTGGAACGTGATCGCGTCGGAGCCGATAGACGGGGCCGGGAACGTTACGAGCCGTCCGCCGTAGTAAAAGTGATTGGAAAAGGCGATAAGGGCCTCATCACGGCTTCGATAGTGCCAATCGAGTTTTCGGGGTGGCATGCCCGCGGCCGAGACCTCGTCAAGAATCGAAGGCATATCGCGCTCGACTTCCGGAAGGTCTTCGTCTTCGTCATCGGCCCGTCCAAAGAAATTCGTGGGGGGCAACTGCTTGGGGTCACCTACGACGATCGTCTGCCGGCCCCGCGCAATCGCGCCGATCGCGTCCCATGTCGTGATCTGCGACGCTTCGTCGAAAACGACGACATCGAAGGTGGCTTGCTCCGCCGGCAGGTATTGGGCTACGGAAAGCGGAGACATGAGCACGCAAGGTGCAAGCTTCCCGAAGGTGTCAGGGAGGCTGGCCAGAAGCTGACGAATCGGCATGGACGGGCGAACGAGGCCCAGCTGGTGTCGGAGCGTTCCGAGTTCCGATTTTCTTGGTACACCGTCCTTGGTGGGCAACCCATGCGCGATACGTCGCATCACCTCTACAGGCGCGAGTTCCGCCGCGGCGTCGTCGAGCTTGCAATAGGTGTCGATGACGTTCTCGTGCTCCGAACGGGTGAAACGTCGGAGTTCGTCGCTCGCATCCATCGCAAGGGGCAACCACCAGTTTGCGTAGGCGCGCTTGAATGACTCTTCCGCGGCGCCTTCGATGCTTCCTGCTTCGAGCGCCTCAACAAGCGAACGTAGCCCAGCCCGAGATGAGTGCTCGCTGGCTTCGATCCACCGGACCCAATCCGCGAGACGGGCGCGCTCGGCGACGATGGTTCGGAGGCCGGAATCGAGCTCGGCGACACTCCATCCAACTGGAATCACGCCGTCCCCTTGCGTGAAGGCCCGAGACCTCTCGTCAACTACGCCTTCCTCGGCAAGGTAGGACTTGAGGGCATCCCGAACGGCTTCGCCGGACGCGGAACCTAGTCCATCTGTCGCCAAACCATAGCGAACCGAATCCTCCACTTCCGAACGCAGGCCCGCTATTGCATTCCGGAATTCGATCGCTTGACGAACGGCTTCCGTCGAACGATCCGGGTCCGTTTCTCCGCCGTTCTCAGCAACTCGCGCCAGGGGGTTCTCGCGAATCGCCGTATCACGTTCACGCATCCCGAAGAGCGCTTTCAGGTCGACGGCAGGATCGGCCGCCCCGTTGTCGGCATAGGTCTGTATGAGCTTCCGGACCTTCCTTTTCGCAAAGGCGGAAGCTGGCCAGATTTTCGCTTGGGCTTCGCGCCAATCCGCATCGAGTTGTTCAAGCGGCATGTGCCGCACCGCGTCGAGTGGATACGTCGCCACTGTTTCGGAGCTGGCGACGGCAAGCTCTTTGACATCCGTTGCAAGTGACTCCGCTGAAGCGGTGAGACGATCCGCCGGCATGTCCGGTACGGAGGAAAGATCAAGCGCTCCCCGGTCTAAGCGAGGCGCAAGCGCCTTGAGCCGCGCGCGGCGGCCAGACTCTAGATTGGGGTTCGAACGAAGACCGAGCTCACGAGCCAGCGTATGCTCTGCACGCTTCAGGTCGTCCAGCGCCGTGCGGAGAGCCTCCGCAGCTTCGAGGAGGTCGGCTTCCCACCGGAAGGACCAATCCTCGCTGCGGACGAGCGAAAGCGGAGTCCCCACCCCGACCACGGCGTGTATCCGGCCAAGGTCGGCGGCAAGGCTCACCAACCGCTTGTAACTCTCCTCGTCGTGCGCATCCTTGGATGCAAAAGAGATCTCGAAGGGCGGTTCGCCCGAGGCGACCGAAGCGATCGCTTCAAATACGCTGAATCCCTGTGACCCCTTCGCATGAAGCGCCTCCACATAGGCGTTCAACTGGTCCCGAGAGAGCCTTAAGTCTTCGGTCACTTCGATCCATTTCTCTTCCGTATCACCCGAGGCTCGGTCCCACCCTCGTCCCAACTGTGCGAGAACCGACTTTCGGTCCGTCTTGTTCGAGTGGAGTTCGAGCACCGAGTCGCCGAGCCCCGTTGCCACGAGACGACGGTGGACCACATCGAGAGCGGCCGCCTTTTCGGCAACGAAGAGCACGGTTTTCGCTTCGCCCAGGCACTGCGCAATAATGTTCGTGATGGTCTGGCTCTTTCCGGTACCCGGAGGGCCGACAAGTATGAAGTCACGACCTTCCGAAGCTGCCAGGACTGCTGCGAGTTGCGAGCTGTCCGCGGGCAAAGGTGTCAGGAGGTCACGCGGCAAGCGGCGACGATCGATCTCCTCCGGTACAATGGGGGTGTTGCCTTCCGTCTCCCCATACGTTTCTTGGGACCCGTCAATGAGATGTTTCACCAGGCGGTTCTGTCGAAGCTGATCGGAGCGGTCGACTAGGTCTTTCCACATGAGATATTTCGCGAACGAGAAGGTCGAGAGCGCGAGCTCTTCGACAACTTCGAAGCCGGCGACATCACGCACCTTCCGGCGCATGATCGCGAATATGAGCGGGACATCGACGCCGCTTTGGTCAGTCGGGAGTTCGCCCTCGAGCTCCGGGATGCGGAGGTTGAAGTCACGTTTCAGAAACTCAAGAAGGGTGGAGTTGATCCGTACCTCGTCCTCATGGTGCGCGATCCGAAATGGAGACTGGGCTGATCGACGCTCCAGCTTGACCGGGATGAGGACCAGGGGAGCGCGGTAGGTACGGGTATCGCCTTCGGTCTTCTTCCATCGGAGGAACCCCGCAGCGAGAAAAAGCGTGTTCGTGCCGCCTTCCTGCATGTCGCTCCTTGCGCGGCGATATAGGGTCAGCAAGCGGTTGTTCATCTCCTGGCCGGTGAGCGGTACAACGACCTGTCTGCTCTCGAACGCATCGCGGATAACTTCCTCCTCGATCCGCTGTGCGTCCTCTTGGGAGACCGTTCGGTTGCCGAACGGATCGTTGTCGTTCAGGGAAAACCCTCGAAACTTCTTTCCGGCGGCAAGCTCGTCCTCGAATGCGGCAACGCTCGGACAGCGCAAGGGGAGGGTTTGCTTGCTGTCCCGGTAGTTGAGGAGACGGTTTCGGAGGGACAGATCAAGAAGCTTGCGTTGCCATCGCTCGATGCGATCCCTTGGGTTCTCAGGTTCCTCTTCGCTAATCTCGCTTGGGAGCAAACCGAAGTCTGGTAACGGCGGCAGCGCCGCGGGCGCCGCCTCGTCGATCACGTCGGACTCGGAGGATTCGGAGTCCTCGGGCCTCGGTAGGGGACGAATACGCGCAGCACGAGACCGCGCGATGTCGACAGCCATCACGAACTCGGGGTCGCGGTTCTCGGCGAGACGACGGCGGCCTTCATCGACCGCATGTTCGAACCCGATGGCAGGGCGTTTGGTCAGCAGCGTCGTTTCGATCGGTACGAACTCGCGGGCCTGCACGGCCTTGCGGACGGCGACCACATCCGGTTCCGTCACATGGCCGAAATCCTTCTTGACGATCCAGACCCCGACCCACGCATGGCCCTGCGAAAAGAGGACGACCGGGTTGAGGCCCGCAGCCTCGAAGGTCGCGGTAAGAAAGAGCGTGGAATCGAGACAGGTGGCGAGGCCCTCGCCGATGATGCGACTCGGACCCCGGATCTTCTGGCCCTCTCTCTCGAAGGATGAAGGCGGCTCGGCATAGGTGAGCGCGAGGCCGGTAACAGCGGACCAGATTGCACTGGCAAGCATGTAGGCGCGGCGCGGATCACCCGACTGGTAACCGTCTAGCGAACCGTCGTGGCCATCGCTCTCCAACAGGCGTGCAGCATCTTTGAGGACGCGGGCTACAGCAGGATCGTTTGGAGAAACGAAGGCGGCGAGAATTTGAGCCATGTCTCCGACGCCGCCCCACTCATCGCGTGCGAGGAGCTCAATCCGGCGCTTCTCGACAATCGTCCGAAGCCCCTGCGCCTCCATGCGGAATTCGAGTTCGCCAATTTCCGCTTCGTCGAGGCCTTTCAGCCGCCCGATGTCGAGCGGGGTAGAGAGGTCGCGCACCGAGAGATGGGACCCCGACGCGACACGGTCGACGGCCCAGGTTTTCTCGCGGATGATGGGAGGGGCGGCCCGAAGGGTAATCCTTATGTCAGTGAGCGCTTGGTCCGTCGGATTCTCGATCCTGACTTTCTCGATGATCGCGACATCGTTCTGCGCCGAAGCGAAGTTGACCCGCCGTAACGCGTGATGTTGTAGGGATACAGCCTTGGGTTCCGCTTTCTCGTCCGGCGTTTTGATGTCGTTGTTGCTGTTCGGCAATTGATTTCTCCAAAGTACCTATTCCGAAGGAGCCCCGACTAAAGGGCGTCGAGGACGGGGATATCAGACCGCACCGCTAGAATTCGGACGTGGAACAACGCCTGCGGAACCAACGGTTCCGATGCCGAGTGTGCGAAATTCCCCTTACCCCACCGAGTGCTTCAATGTGCCAAGGGATTGCGACTTCGCCCGATCGTGTCAACCGACATCGCTCTTGTAATGGTAGCCACGACCATTTCCGCTTTTGCAAGGTGCTCGTTGGCAAGGTGAGCGTATCCCGCCGTGGTGCAAAGCCCCGGCGCACCAGCACCCCGACCACGATGGCGAAGGGAACCGACGCCAGCGCGCTGGAAGGGAAGGGCAGATGGCCCACGCGTGCTCGGACCGCCCAGAAAATCGCCGCGATTCGATCCAGTGCGGGTTGTCCAGGAAGCCCGCTGGCAAGGAGCTACCCGTACCGGTGCAACCCTGCCCCGTTCCGCCTCAGCCACGCCCGCGCCGCCCGGGCGTCCTCGCACAGCCGTTCGACATGCGCCCAGAACCGCTTTCCGTGGTTGTGCTCCCGGAGATGCGCGACTTCGTGGGCGACGACGTAGTCGAGGACTTGCGGGGGTGCCATAACGAGCCGCCAGGAGAAGCCGAGATTTCCGTTGGCCGAGCAGCTTCCCCAGCGGGAGGTCGTGTCGCGCAGCGCGATGCGGCCATGGGGCGCGTCCAGCCGGGCGGCTTTCTCGCGGACCCGGGGTTCGATCTCGCCCCGCGCGGCGCGGCGGAGCCAGCGTTCGACCCGGGGCGGTATGTCCTCGGGGCGGCCGGAGACGTGGAGGGTGTCGTCCACCCGCCGTACGCCCGCGCGAGCGTGGCCGGCGTGGCGGATCGTCAGCTCATCGCCGAGAAAGGGAAACGCGGTTCCGTCGGCGAAGGGCACGCGGTCGTGCGCGTTCGCGGTCCTCGCGGCGACCCAGCCCGCCTTGCTGGCGAGAAACCCGAGCCCCTCCGCCCGCGTCGCGCCGCGCGGCAGCACCAGCTCCACCGCCCCGCCGACCGGCGCGACCTTGATCTGGATGCGCCGCGCGCGGGGGCTGGTGCGGATCGCGACATCGACCGTCCGCCCGTCGGGGAGGTTGAGGCGCCCGGTCGCGGCGGGGCTCACTCCGCCGCTTCGCGCTTGCGGAGCTGCTCCACGCAGGCGGCGACGGTCTGCTCCATGGTCCGCGTTCGGTCCATCGTCTCGCGCGTCTCGCTGCCATAGGGCGTCGCGTCGAGCAGGCGGAAGATCTCCGCCGCCGCGAGGTGGAAGCCCGGCGGCAGGCCCGCCGAGGCGTAGGTCCTGGCGATCTCCTCCATCTCGCCGATCCAGCGCCCGGCATCGGCGGGAAGGCGCGGAATGTTCGCCTGCATGCGTTCGTAGACGGCGGGCACGCTGTCGCCGATCTCGTCGCGCAGGATCTCGCCCACGCCGAGCGCATCCGCCGCCGTCATCGCGGCGGTGTGGAGCGTGTTGGTGCCCTTGGAGATCGAGGCGTAGCACATCTTCACCGCCGAGGCGCGGCCGATCTCCGGCCCGCATTGATGGATCGCGATGTCCTTGCCGTCGAACGCGTCCATCATCGGCGCCGCCCCGCCGGAGACGTAAATGCGCGTCGGCTTTCTCCCCTCGGCCGGCGGCAGGCCGACGATCCCGCCGTCGATGTATTCGGCGCCGGCGCCGCGGATGACGCCCTCGATCGCCCGGGAGGTGTCCGGCGCGATGGCGTTGAGCTCGGCGAAAGGCGGCGCCTTGCCGGTCCGCTTCATCGCCGCCGCCACGTTTTCCGCGGTTGCCCGGGCGGCCTCCGGCGGCAGGATCGAGAGCACGATGTCGGCCCCGGACACCATGGAATCGAGGTCGCCGCACAGGCCGAAGCCCAGCCGCTCGGCCCGCGCCGTCGTCTGGGCGCTGCGTCCGGCGAGGCAGGTAATCGGGCCGTGGCCGTGCCGGGCCAGCGCCGCGCCCACGCCGCCCCCCATCTCGCCCGGGCTCAGGATCGCGACCGTATCGAGGGTCATTCCGCTGCTTCCTTCCATTGGGGCTTATATGGATAGCTTGACAGGGGTGCGGGCAGGCGCCCGGTTCGCAGGCGACGGTTCGGCCCCCTCACCCCGACCCTCTCCCCGCGGGGGAGAGGGCGGCTCGCTTGCCGAGCGTTCCCTGCCTTCCCCCCTCCCGCTTGCGGGAGGGGGCGGGGGAGGGCGGTCGCCGTCAAGCTATCTATATGATCCCCCTTCCATTCCGTCTATCCGACGATCTCGCCGTCCCCGATATAGCCGCGCGCGAGCCCTTCGCGCCACACCTTGCGCACCGCGGCCGCGCCGCCGGCGACGATCGCGTCCTCGTCGACCAGCAGATGACGGCCGCCTTCCACCGTCAGCCGGCCGTCGACGATGACGGCCTCGATGTCCGCCGTGCCGGCGTGCCAGACCATGGTCTTGAGCGGGTCGCTGACCGGGGCAAGATGGGCGCTGCCCAGATTCACCACCGCCAGATCGGCCCGGCAACCGGGCGCGATCCGCCCGATGTCGTCGCGTCCGAGCGCCGCCGCGCCGTCCACTGTCGCCGCGGCCACGAGGTCGCGGGCGGCCGCGTCCTCCGACAGGCCCGAGGCGAGCTTGGAGACCAGCGCCGCCGTCCTGAGCTCGCCGATCGTGTCCATCGCATAGCCGTCGAGCCCGATCCCGGTTCTGATGCCCCGCGCGGCGGTACGCTGCCAGACCGCGGAGACGGCTCCGCGCGCGAACGAGGCCGGGCATTTCACCACCGTCGCGCCGGCATCGGCGATCAGGTCGAGGTCGTCGTCGGAGGCATAGACGCAATGGGCGGCGACCAGATCGGGGCCGAGCAGGCCGACATGGGCGAGCTGTTCGGTCGGCGTCCGGCCGTAGCGCGATCGCAGCGTCTCGCCCTCGGTCGCGCTCTGCGAGACGTGGATCGTGACCCTGGCGCCGCGCGCGGCGGCGGCATCGCGGATCCCGGCCAGCAGGTCGGGGTCGCAGCTGTCGGTGCCGTGCGGCCCGAACCCCGCGCGGATCCGCCCGTCCGCGCGCCCGTCATGGGCGTCGAACAACGCGGTCGCGCAAGCGAGGTCGCTTTCCCCGGTCTCGCGCGCGGCGTAGCGCGGCCGCCCGTCCTCGCCGATCCCGAAATCCTCGGTCGAGAACAGGTAGGGCATGCCGTAGAAGCGGAGGCCCAGCTCGTCCGCCACGTCGAACGAGACGGCCTGCGTGATGCGAAACATGTCCATCGTCGTGGTCGCCCCGCCCTTGACGAGGCCGAGCAGGCCGAGCGCGGTGATGGCGCGCATCTCTTCGGCGTCCAGCACCTCCATCGCCAGGCCCTGGAGCGGCATGATCAGCCCGTAGACCGTGTCGGCGGCCCAGGAGGCGGTCGGGCGGTCCTCGACGATGCCCCGGAACAGCAGCGCCGAGATGCCGTGATTGTGCAAATTCACGAAACCCGGCAGGACCAGCGCCTCCGGCACGTCGATAACACGATCCGCCCCGCCCGGCCGGTCCGCCGTCACCGCCGCGACGCACCCGCCCTCGACCAGCACCCAGCGGTCGGTCTCGATCCGCTGGCGGCTCCCGTCCGGCACCAGCACCCAGCGGGCGCGGATCGCGATGGTCTCGGTCATGCGGTCGTCTCCACGCGGTATGCGGTGGCCCCGCGACAATCTCGTGCCGTATACATGAGTTCCCCGGCCGAAGAGCGGGCGACGGAGATGTACCATCCTGGCAAGTGAAGCGGAAACGCTCGCCCTCCTCAAACAAGCCCTGGACGACGAAGCGGCGGTATTTCGGGCGGGCCAGTTCGAGGCGATCGATGCCCTGGCGAACCGGCGCGAACGCCTGCTGGTGGTCCAGAGAACGGGCTGGGGCAAGAGCTTCGTCTACTTCATCGCCGCGCGCCTGTTGCGGGACCGGGGGCGCGGACCGACCCTGATCGTCTCGCCGCTGCTGGCGCTGATGCGCAACCAGATCGATGCCGCCGAACGCCTGCGCCTGAGCGCCCGCACGATAAATTCGACCAATCGCGACGAATGGCCGGAAATCGAGCGGGAGTTGGACGAGGACCGCGTCGACGTGCTGCTGATTTCTCCCGAGAGGCTGGCCAACGAGGGTTTCGCCGAGAACGTCCTCATGCCTATGGCGGGGCGTATCGGCCTGCTCGTGGTCGATGAGGCGCACTGCATATCGGACTGGGGCCACGACTTCCGGCCCGACTACAAGCGCCTGGTGAACGTGCTTCGGCTGATGCCCGACAACATGCCCATCCTGGGCACGACGGCGACGGCCAACGACCGCGTGATCGCGGATGTCAGGACACAGCTCGGCGACATCGGCATCCAGCGGGGAGTCCTGCGACGCCGCAGCCTCGCGCTCCAGAACATCCGGATGCCGTCCCAGGTCGAGCGCCTTTCCTGGCTGGTTCGGCATATCGAAGCGCTGCCCGGCACGGGGATCGTCTACACGCTGACGACGCGCGACGCCGACCGGGTCGCGGACTGGCTCACTCGGAACCGCGTTTCCGCCGCGGCCTACCACGCCGGCGTGGCCGACGAGGAGCGCCGGCGGCTCGAAGACCGCCTGCTGGGGAACCGGATCAAGGCGCTGGTCGCAACGACGGCGCTCGGGATGGGTTACGACAAGCCGGATCTGGGATTCGTCGTTCACTTCCAGGCGCCGGGATCGATCGTCGGTTACTATCAGCAGGTGGGCCGCGCCGGGCGCGCGATCGACCGCGCCGTCGGGATCGTGTTGTCGGGAGAGGAAGACGGGCACATCCACGACTACTTCCGCCGCACCGCCTTCCCCGACGCAAATTGGGTCGAAGCGATATTGGAGGCTCTCGAAAACAGCGACGGGCTCAACATCCGCGATTTGGAAACCGCCCTCAATCTGCGATACGGCCAGATCGACAAGGCGCTGAAATTCCTTTCCGTCGAAAACCCGGCTCCTGCGGTCAGGATCGATGGCAAGTGGCGGCGCACGCCGGTCGACTACCGGATGGACCGCGAACGCATCCGCCGGCTCACCCGTCAGCGGGAGATGGAGTGGGAGGAGGTCCAGCAATACATCGGCCACGGCGGGTGCCTGATGGAGTTCCTGTCCCGCGCGCTGGACGACCCGGATCCCCGACCCTGCGGCAAGTGCGCGCCGTGCCGGGGCCGCCCGGTGATGTCGCCTTCATACGACGCTGCGACCGCGCCGCTCGCGGCTCGTTTCCTCGAACGTTCCGAACTCGAGCTGAGGTGCAACAGGCAGGCCCCCGGGGATGCGTTCGCCGAATACGGTGCAGGGGGAAACCTGCCGGCCGACGAGCGTGCCGAACCCGGGCGGATCCTTTCCCGGTGGGGCGATCCGGGCTGGGGCCGGGCGGCCGCGGAAGACAAGAGAAAAGGCTGCTTTCGCGACGAGCTGGTGGAAGCCGCCGCGGAAATGCTGCGCGAGCGTTGGCGGCCGCATCCGGCGCCAGGCTGGGTCGCCTGCGTTCCGTCCCTCAGGCGCCCCCGGCTGGTTCCCGACTATGCCGCCCGGCTCGCCCGCGCGCTGGACTTGCCGTTCGAGGAAGCGGTGGTCAAGGTAAGAGACAACGAAGAGCAAAAGGCGCAGCAGAATCGTTACTATCAGTGCCGGAATCTCGACGGTGTCTTTGCCATCGCCGACGGAGTGCCTTCCGGTCCGGTTCTGCTGGTCGACGATGTCGTCGATTCGGCATGGACGTTGACGGTCGTCTCGATGCTGCTGAGGCGCGCCGGCAGCGGTCCGGTCTGGCCGATGGCGCTGGCGAGCGCGAGCTTTGCGAATTGACGTGATGGAGGACCTTGGGACACAGGCGGCCCTGCTGCTGACGGTCTCCCTGGGGAAGGCGGACCGGGACGGGGCGAAACCGCTTTCGCCCGGCGAGTGGGTGCGCCTGACGGATCGGTTGAAGGACGGCGGACTCGATCTGTCCGCCCTGATGACGGGCAATCTCCGGGACGTGCTGTCCGGAGGGAAAGAAACGTCGATAACGCCGGATCGATTGGATCGTCTTCTCGGCCGGGGAGCGGCGCTCGGCCTCGCGGTGGAGAAATGGCAGCGCGCCGGGTTGTGGATTCTCGCCCGGTCCGATCCGGGCTATCCGGCACGTCTGGCTCATCGGCTGGGGAGGACCGCGCCCCCCGTTCTGTTCGGCTGCGGCGCCCGGCCGCTCCTGGAACGCGGTGGGCTTGCCGTCGTCGGGTCGCGCGACGCGAGCGAAGACGACCTGGCCTTCAGCGAGCATCTCGGGGAAGCCGTTTCGAAGCAGGGCTACTCGATCGTTTCCGGCGGCGCGCGGGGCGTCGACCGGAGCGCGATGAAGGGTGCGCTGGGCAGCGAGGGGACCGCGGTCGCAATACTCGCCGACAGCCTGCTGCGCGCCGCGACCTCCGCGCTCTACCGCCGACCCCTCCTCTCCGGCGACCTGGCTCTGGTTTCCGCGGTCAATCCCGAGGCGCGGTTCAATGTCGGCAACGCGATGGCGCGCAACCGCTACATCTATTGTCTGGCCGATGCCGCGGTCGTGGTCGCGAGCGCGCGCGGCAGCGGCGGCACGTGGAACGGAGCATGCGAGAACGCGAAGGCGGGCTGGGTGCCGCTATGGGTCAAGCAGACCGCCGACACCGGTTCGGGGAACGTCGATCTGGTTGAGAGAGGTGCGTGCTGGTTACCCGATCCGCTGAAGTCGGTGGCCGAATTGTTCGGGAGACGGCACGAAGCGGCGGCATCGGCGCTCGACGGGGTTTCCGAGGAAGCGCGGTCCTGGGAAGCGTCCGATCCAACGATTCCCACGGGTCTCGAATTCTTCGATCTGTTCCTCGCCCGGCTGATGGCGATTACCGCGGAAGAGCCGCTCTCGGAAGCCGAGGTCGCGGAACGCCTGAGTGTCGCGAAAGGCCAGGTGAGGGAATGGATCAAGCGCGGCGTGACCGAGGGAAAAGTCGAAAGGGTGACAGGGCCCGTGCGATACCGTGCGCCGCACCGGGAACGGCCCTTGCCGCTGAGCGAGCCTGCCGAAAGACGATCCACGCCGGGAACGGAAACAACTCCGAAGACAGTCCCCCATGGGCTGGATTTCCAGCAATTGTTCCTTGTACGCTTGGAACGGCTGACGGCCGATGGGGGGTGCTCTTGCGATTTCGTGGCGCGCAGTTTCGGCGTTTCTCCGGGTCAGGTGAACAAGTGGCTCCGACATGGCGTCGCGGATGGCAAAATCCGGAGAACGGCGAAGCCCGTGCGTTATCGCGCGCCGGCGTAGCCCCTCACCCCGCCTGCGCGTCGAGGAAGTCGGCGAGCAGGCGGTTGAACGCTTCGGGTCGGTCCAGGTTCGAGATGTGCGCGGCGCCGGGGATGGTCTCGATCCGCGCGCCGGGGATGATCTCCGCGATCTGTTTCGAGTGGGCGAGGGGGGTGACGTCGTCCTCTTCGCCCCAGATCACCAGCGACGGCGCGCGGACGGTCGCGGCCTCGCCGGTGAATTCGATCCTGTCGAAGATCGCCTTCATCACGTCGATATAGGCCTCGGGCGGCACCTTGGAGATCGCGGTCGCGAGCTCGTCGCGCGCCTCTTGCGAGGCGGACGCGGCGAGTCTCATCTCGGCGTAGCGCCGGCCGAACTCGGTCATCGGGGTCGACCGGATGGTCTCGGCCCATTCGGGAATGCGCGCGCCGCCCACCTCGCGCATGTCGACGAAACCGTCCGCGACCGTGACCGAGCGGACCGCCTCCGGCCACTGCGCGGCAAACGAGATCGCGATCGGTCCGCCCATCGCCATGCCGACGAGATGGCAGGTTCCGACGCCCAGCGCTTCGAGCCCCGCCTTGAGGTCCGCCGCCACGCCCGCCACCGTGAAACGCGCGTTGTAGGAGCTTCCGCCGTGGCCCCGGCAGTCGAAGGCGATGCAGCGATAGCGGTCCGACAGCGCCGCGATCTGTTCGCGCCACATGGTCCAATCCGCGCCCATCGAGTGGATCAGCAGGACGGCCGGTCCGCTGCCGGCTTCCTCGTAGCTGAGCGTCTCGCCGTTGGCGTCGACCGATGGCATGGGTGTCCTCCTTTCGGTCCGCTTACCGCATCACTAGGCCGCCGTCGACATAGAGCGTCTGGCCGGTCATGAAGCGGCTCCACTCGGAGGCGAGGAACAGCACCGGGCCGGCGATGTCCTCGGGCGCGGCGATCCTTCTCAGCGGCGTGTCGGAGACGATGCGGTCCATCGTCGCCTCGGAGGTATCGCGGCTGCCTTCGGTCGGGTAGACCAGCCCGGGCGCGACGCAGTTGACCCGGATTCCCCGCGGGCCGAGCTCGACGGCGAGGTTGCGGCTGAACGCGACCACCGCGGCCTTGGCCGTGGTGTATTCGTGGTACGGAATCGAGGGCCGTTCCACCAGGTCGGTGGCGATGTTGACGATGCTGCCCTTGGCCTGCCTGGCGAACGCGGGGATGGCGGCGCGGCACATGTTGAAGCACCCGCGCAGGGAACCCTCCATCTGGCGCTCGTAGTCTCCCCAGTCGAGGTCCCAGAACGGCGTCCTCGCCGCCGGATCGAAGGCGTAGGCGAGAAAGGCGTTGTTGACCACCGCGTCGATCCCGCCGAACTCCTCCTGCACGCCCGCGAACATCGCCGCGACCGCCTCCGCGTCGCCGACATCCGCCTGAACCGCCCAGCCGTCGCCGCCCAGCTCCCGGCATTCGGCGGCGACCGCTTCCGCCGCTTCGGCGTTGCGGAGGTAGTTGACCGCGACACGCCCGCCCTCGGCGGCGAAGGCTCTGGCGATGGCGGCGCCGATTCCCCGGCTCGCCCCGGTCACAAGGATGACTCGATCGCGAAAATCCATGTCAGTCGCGATACTCGGCGAAGTCTTCGGCGGCCGCCTCGGCGCCACGCTCGATCTCGACGATGCGCACGAGGTCCAGGAGGTTGAACCGGCCGTCGTGATGCCAGCCCGCCTCCGGCGCGGTCATCTGGCCGAGCGCGCAGATCCGCGACGCGCCGGCCTCGCCCAGGAGGGCCGAGAGCCGGAACAGCTCTTCCGGTGTCGCCGCGACGCCCACCGTCTGGAGCCAGGGGGCGTGTTTGGCGATCTCCGGGATCGCCGCGTCCAGACGGTCGACCGCGGCGACCTTGACCGTGCGGTTGGAGCCGCCCGGCGCGAGGGCGGGATCGTCTTCGGCGAAGACGACGCTCCACGCGCCCTCCGGATCGCCCGCGATATCGACCGAATCCGAGACCACGGATCGGAGTTCCGCGTCCTGCCGCGATCCGGCGAGATCCGCGGCCTCGTCCGCGTCCAGCGCGCGGCGGGGAAAGCGATGCGAAAGCGCGGCCAGCTCGCCGCCGAGATAATCGGCGAAGGCGCGGGGACCGACCGCGCCGCCGCGTTCGACGTAGAACACGTGCGGCGAATAGCAGCCGTGCTGGTCGTATCGCACGATGTCGAGCGCCGCCTGCCGGGCGATGCAAGCGGCCTTGTCGGCATCGAGCGCGGCGGCCGAGATCGTCCCGAAGCTCAACTTGTGACCGAAGGGGAGGAACCGCGCCGTGATCGGCACCCGGGCCCTGATTCGTTCCAGCGTCGCGCCGCCGCCATAGGCGAGGACCAGATCGGCTTCATCGAGCAGCGCCTGCTGACGGTCCTCGTCGCCGCCCTTCCACCAGACGATGCCGACGCAGTCCGCGAGCCGGGGCTCGATTTCCGCGACCGCCTCGGCGAACCAGCCGGCGAACAACGGCTCCGCGCTCGGCAGCTTGCCGATATTCGCGGATTTGACCAGCAGCCCGGAAACCAGGCTCCAGAGCGGCAGGCCGGGGACGTTCCCGGCCCAGATATGGGCCGTCAGCGCCGGTCCGAATGCGCGGCCGTAGCCGCCCTTTCGAAGCGGCTGGAAGCCGTCGAGCATCCGCGGGTTGGCGAAATCCTCGGCGACGAAGGCGGAAAGCTGGGCGCCGCGGAAGGTCTTGAGATAGGAAGTCAGCCCGAGCCGCACCGTCTCGGGATCGTAGCCGGTGACCGTGGGCAGCAACTCCTCCGCCCGGCGCCGGCGCGGGTTCGACCGGTCGAGGAGAGTACGGACCGCGCGGTCGAGAATGTCGACGATCTCTTCCGTGCGAAGCCCGGCAAGGAAGCGTTCGCGCGACTGCCGCACATGGGTCGCCAGCGCCGTGACCTGCTCCCCGGAGAGGACCGGCACCGCAACTTCCGTGCACCGGCCCCAGGCCGAAAAGCGCAGCGTCTCCCTCTCGACGGCCTCGGCCGGCAGGCCGGGAAGATGGCCTGCGAGTTCGGCCACGTCCTCTACCCCCTCGCCGCCTCCAGGAATTCGGCGACCGCCACCGAGCATCCCTGGGCTTCCTCGTCCCCGGCGCGGCCGAGAAGCACAAAGCCCCCGTCGCAGGCGATGCCGACATCCTCGGTCATGATCGCCGCCGCCGAATTGTAGTTGGCGAGATCGCAATGGACGAGGATGCCCTGCTCGCCAGGCGGGACATCGGCGCCGGACAGGGGATTGACGACGCGGCTTCGGATCCAGTGCGGACCCGATTTGGGCGCGCCGGGCCGGTCGTTGCCGTCATCGTAGAACTGGGTGCTGAGCTCGGTCATGCCGTACATGTTGACGCAGTCCGACGCCGCGACGCCCAGCAGCGACTCCATCCGTTGGTAAAACTCGCTCGCCGCCACGTCCCGGGAGCGTCCCTTGAACCCGCCGGTGTCCAGCACGCGGCTGCCTGGCGGCAGACGATAGCGTCTGCCGGCGCGGTCCATCTCGTCGAAGGCGTGGACGAAGCTGTAGGTCGCGCCCAGCAGCGCGTAAGGCTCGCCGGTCGCTATCGCCTCGTCGAGCGCGCGGAACAGGATGTCGTTCTCCAGCCCTTTCTGGTTGAGCAGGTACTCGCTGTCCGGCGTGCCGAAATTGTCGGCGGCGAGCGCAAGGTAATGCGCGAGCGAGGAGTTCGGCATCTCCTCTTCGGTGGGGAACAGGATTCCCATCCGGATCTTGTCCCGGCCGCGCATGAAGCGCTCGTGGAAATTCGCGGTCATGGAGCGGTCGTAGACCGCCAGCGTCGGGTGATAGCAGCGCCCGCGCGCCCCCCCGGTGGTGCCGCTGGTCATGAACACGCGCTCGGCCCGGTCGGGCGCGACGCAGCTCAGCGTCAGCGTCTTGAAGGCGCTGATCGGGACCGGCGGGATCTCGCGCCAGCTGCTCACGACGCGGGGCGACCGGCCCTTCTTGAGGCAGAAGCGGCGGAAGCTTTCGTTGTTCCCGAACTGGTGTGCGTAAAGGGCGAGCGCCATCGCATCGAACTCGGTCTCGGTCGATGACGTTCGCCCGATGAAGTCGAGCACCTGCTCGCTGAGGGATCGCTCCGTCACTTCCCGTCCCGGCCCGCGCGGCATTTCCAAGTAACCGAAGGTGGTCCCTCCGGCCTGGGATGTCCAGCTTTCGCACGCGCGGGGAGCTTGCGGGCCGACAGGCGGCGTCCCATGATCGGCGGACCATGGCGACAGAACCGGATTCCGATCTCTTTCGCGGCCGGCGGGCGCGCGGCTACGCCGATTTCCAGGACCATCTCCGGGCGCTCGACGCCGCCGGGCTGCTCTACCGCGTGGACCGCGCGGTGGACAAGGACTCTGTGCTCCACCCGCTGGTCCGCTGGCAGTTCCGCGGCGGATTGCCCGAGGCCGAGCGCAAGGCCTTCCTGTTCACCAACGTGGTCGACGCTAACGGACGCGGCTACGACTTTCCGGTCGCGGTCGGTGCGCTAGCGGCCAACGCGGAGATCTATTCGATCGGGATGGGCGTTCCGGTCGACGAGATCGGCAGGACCTGGCAACGGGCGATGCAGGACCCGATCCCGCCCGCCGTCGTCCCCGACGCGCCCTGCCAGGATGTCGTGCTGACCGGCAAGGCGCTTCGAGGCGACGGTCGGGGCCTGGACGCGATCCCGGTGCCGATCTCGACGCCGGGCTACGACGCGGCGCCCTATCTGACGGCGACCTGCTGCATCTCCGCCGATCCCGAGACCGGGGTGCAGAACATGGGCACCTACCGGGGCCAGCTCAAGGCGCCCGACCGGTTGGGCCTCAAGATGTTCGTCGATCTCGGCCAGGGCGGCTACGACCACTGGCTCAAATGCCGGGAGCGGGGACGGAAGCTGGAAATGGCGATCGTCGTCGGCTGCCCTCCGTCGGTCGCCTATTGCGCGCCTCAGAAGATCGCCTTCGGCACCGACGAACTCGCCGTCGCCGGCGGGATCGTGGGCCGTTCGATCAACGTCGTCCGGGCGAAGACGGTCGACCTGCTGGTCCCCGCCGACGCCGAGTTCGTGATCGAGGGGACGATCGACACGGAGTTCATGGAGCCCGAGGGCCCGTTCGGCGAGTCGCACGGCCACATCAATCTCGAGGAATACAACTTCATCTTCGAGGTGACCGCGATTACCCACCGCCAAAACGCGGTCTTCGCCTCCATCATCAGCCAGGTCACGCCGTCCGAATCGAGCGTCGTCAAGCGGGTCGCCTACGAGCCGCTCTTTCTCGAGCATCTGCGCGACCATCTCGGCATCAAGGGCGTGCGGAGGGTCTCGATGCACGAGCCGCTCACCAATCTCCGCCGCGTGATCGTCGTCCAGGTCTCCGAGGACACGCCGCGGACGGAGGTCTGGCGCGCGCTGTACGGCACGACCTCCTTCCAGCAGCCCTGCGGCAAATACGTCATCGCGGTGAACGAGGACATCGACCCGGAGAACGCCGACGCGGTGTTCTGGGCGATGGCCTATCGCTCCAACCCGCAGCGCGATACGGCGATCCTGCCGCATCGCGACCGCGGCCACGGACCGAAGGGGGTGGAGGAGGAGTCCTCGCTCCTGATCGACGCCACGCTGCGCGGGCCGCTGCCGCCGGTGGCGCTGCCCAAGCGGGAATACATGGAGCGCGCGCGGGATTTGTGGGACGAACTCGGCCTGCCCGCACTCAAGCCGGAGCCGCCCTGGCACGGCTATTCGCTCGGCGACTGGTCCGACAAGTGGGACGAGGACGCGCGCCGTGCCGCCGCCGGCGGCTGGCGCGACAACGGGGAACGCGCGCGGCAGCGACGCCGGAGCGGCGTGCGCCCGAACGATCTGCTGCGGGACGGGGAGGACGGGCAGGAATGAGCGGCCACAGAATCGCGGTCATCGCCGGCGACGGAATCGGCACCGAAGTCATGCCGGCCGGTATCGGCGCGGTCGAGGCGGCGGCGCGGCGCTTCGATATCGCGCTCGACTTCACCGGGTTCGACTGGAACTGCTCGACCTACGGCGAGACCGGCCGAATCATGCCCGACGACGGGCTCGACCGGCTGGCCGAATTCGACGCGATCTATCTCGGCGCGGTCGGAATGCCGGGGGTGCCGGACCATGTCTCGCTGTGGGACATGCTTATTCCGATCCGGCGGCGCTTCAACCAGTACGTCAACCTGCGTCCGGTGAAGCTGTTCGAGGGGGTGCGCTCGCCGCTCGCGGACCGCGGACCGGACGATATCGACATGATGATCGTGCGGGAGAACGTCGAGGGCGAATACTCGCAGATCGGCGGGCGGCTCTATCCCGGAACCGAGGACGAGGTCGCGGTCCAGCAGGCAATGTTCACCAAACGCGGCTGCGACCGGATCATGCGCTTTGCCTTCGATCTCGCCGGCACCCGCCCGGCCGGGAAGGTGACCTCGGCCACCAAGTCGAACGGCATCATCCATTCGATGCCCTACTGGGACGAGCGCTTCGATGCCATCTCCGCCGAGTATCCCGATATCGAGACCGACCGGTACCATATCGACATCCTGACCGCGCATTTCGTCGCCCATCCCGACTGGTTCGACGTCGTGGTGGGGTCCAACCTGTTCGGCGACATCCTGTCCGATCTGGGGCCGGCGGTGGCCGGTTCCATCGGCCTCGCCGCGTCCGGGAACATCAACCCGGAGAAGGAGCACCCCTCGATGTTCGAGCCGGTGCACGGCTCGGCGCCGGACATCGCGGGGCAGGGCATCGCCAACCCGATCGCCCAGATCTGGTCTGGCGCGATGATGCTTGAGCATCTGGGCCACGCGGAAGCGGCGCGGGCGATCGTCGATGCAATCGCCGCGTTGCTCGCCGGAGACGGCCCCAGGACCGCCGATCTGGGCGGAAACGCGACCACCCGCGAGGTCGGCGACGCGCTGGCCTCGGCGCTTTGATCGACATCGACAAGGTCGAGCGGTTCAAGCCGGGTTTCCACCTTCCCCGGCAAGAGGTCCTGCGATATCGATTGACCGGGTAGCTATCGGTAGCCACTTAAACACGCATGAGATCGGTCGGGATCAAGGCGCTCAACAGCCGGTTGAGCGAATACGTCCGGCTCGCGGCGTCCGGGGAAACGATCCTGGTGACGGACCGTGACCGGGTAGTGGCGGAGCTCGGCCCGCTCAGGGAGACCCGAAGCCCGGTCCTGGCCGATGCTTTCCTGGCCGAAGCGGTGCGGTCCGGGGTGCTCACGCCGCCGGCGCTGGCCGGCTCGGGGCCACCGCCGATACCCCCGCCGGTCGCCCGGCTGGACGAGGTTCTGGCGGAGTTGGACGAGAGCCGGCGCGACCGGTGATCTATCTCGACACGTCCGTCGCGCTCACGCATCTTCTGGCCGGGGATCGCCAGCCCCCGGCTTCGCTCTGGGACGAGACCCCGGTTTCCAGCCGGCTGCTGGATGCCTTTCCCGGCCCCGGCCCGTTGCGCACCCTCGACGCGCTGCATCTGGCGTCGTGCGCGTACTTGCTCGATCGCGGTCAGGAGGTGGCTCTGGCCAGCTACGACCGGCGGATGACCGATGTCGCCCGTGCCATGGATGTTCCCCTCTTCGAACTGGAGGGGCGATAGGCCGCATCGCGAGCGATGCGGCGTCGGGGACCTGGCCTCATACGGGCGCCACCCCGTATTTCGCGTAATAGGCCTCGCGCAGCGCCTCCTCGGTCACGCCCTCGATGAAGGTGTAGGCGGGCGAGAGCACGGGAAGCGCCTTCTCGACGGCGATGTTCACCACCCCGTGAACCGGAAAATCCCGGCCGTTCTCGGCCCAGAACGGCTCGGCGATCCGGTCGAAGACGGCGCTGCCCGGCGGTTCCAGCGTCGCGGTGCCGCGAAACCGGTAGCCGCGGCGCATGAAGATGTCGATGGCGTTGACCTCTATCGCCGGGTTGGCCTTGAGGTTCCGCACCGTGCCGGGCGAAGCGATGTCGGCGAAGGCGATGCGGTCCTCGTCGACCACGGCGAGCGAGCTCTTCGGCGACAGGTTGGGGGTACCGTCCGCGTTGACGGTCGCGACGAAGGCGAGCCGGGTGGACTCGATGACGCGTTTCATGTCGTCGGTGATGAGTCCCATCGCGTTTCTCCCTCTACGGCCGTCTCTCTCGGCGTTCCTGCCAAACGGAATGGAAGTTCCCGGCGAACATCAGCGCCGCGCCGAGAAAAACAAAAACGTTGAGCGGTTCCCTGTATGTCGCATAGGCGACGATGGCGGCCAAGGGCAGGCGCAGGAAATCGATCGGCATGGCTACCGTCGCATCGGCGAGCGAAAAGGCCTTAGCCATCGAATAATGCGCGGTGAGGCCGGTGACGCCGATCGCGAAAAGCCACGGCGCGTCGCTCCACGCCGGATCGGTCCAGCTCCAGATGCAGGCGAGGAAGCCGATGGGCAGTTGCATGATCTGCATCCAGATCACGATGGTCAGGGTGTCCTCGGTTCGGGTGAGCGCCTTCGCGATCACGTTGGAAGTGGCGAAGAAGAGCGCGGAAGCCAGGACCACGAGAGCGGCGAGCTGCACCGCCTCGACGCCGGGTCGAAGGATCACCAGGACGCCGATGAAACCGGAGACCACCGCGATCACCCGGTGCCGCGACAATTTCTCGTCCAGGAACAGGGCGGCCAGCAGGGCGACCCACAGCGGTGTGGAGAACTCGAGCGCGGTGACCGCCGCCAGCGGCAGCATCGCCACGCCGTAGGTCCAGGCCGCCTGGGCGACGAAGTTGACGCTGTTGCGGGCGAAGTGCATGCCGATCCGGCGGGTATGGAGCAGGCGCGCGCCGCGGGCGACCAGGAACGGCGTCACGATCGACAGGGAAACCGCGCTCCTGATGAACAGTATCTGGAACACGCCCAGATTTTCCGAGAGTTCCCGAACGGCGATCATCTGCAGCAGGAACGAAGCGATCATCGCGCCCATCCACCCGGCCGCTCCGAGGAGGGCGTCGTCGAAAAACCGCGCATTCATTGCCGGTTTCCGACACCCTGCCGCTCCTTGAGACGCGCTTCGCGGCGCGCCACATAGGTCGTGGAGCCGAAGATCACGGCGGCGCCCACCCAGGTCCATCGATCCGGCACCTCGGTGAAGATCAGCCATGCGGCGAAGGCGGTGAACGGCAGGCGGAGAAAGTCGAGCGGCGCGACCAAGCTGGCGTCGAGATTGACCAGCGCCCGGGTGAAGCAGTAGGGCGCCGCGGTTCCGATTACCGCCAGGGCCAGGAGAAGAGGTATGTCGGACGGTGCCGGTCCTTGCCACAGGAAGACCGTCGGCACCAGCGCGATGATTCCCATCAGCAGATTCGAATAGAACGCGATGGGAAGTGCCGCGTCGGTCCGGGTCAGCAGCTTGATCATCACCACCGCGCCGCCGTAGAAGGCCGCCGAGGCGAGCACCATCATCGCCGGGGCGGAGATCGGGACGGCGCCAGGCCGAAGCACGATCAGGGCGCCGAGAAATCCGACCGCCGTCGCCGCCCAGCGCCGCCAGCCGACCCTCTCCCGGAGGAACATCGCGGCGAAGATGACGGTGTAAAGGGGCAGGGTGAAGTGGAGCGCCGTGGCCTCCGCGAGCGGCATGGCGATGATCGCCTGGAACCACAGCGCCATCCCGCCGAAATTGAGCGCCGCCCGCCCGATATGGGACTTGATCACCCGGGTTCTGAGCCGCGAGACGTCGCTCCAGACGAACCAGGCAAAGAGCGCGACCGTGGCGATCGCCGAGCGGTGGAAGATGATCTCCACCGCGTGCATGTCCGATCCCAGGAAGCGTACGAAGACCGGCGTCAGGGTGAACATCGCCATCGACACCACGGCCCAGGCGACGCCTCTGAGCACGCGGGCGGCATCTGCGGTCGCGGCGGTCTGTCCCGGGGAGTTGTCCACGCGCCAATCTAGCGCACGGCGCATACCGCGTCAGTCGGCGCCGCGCTGCGAACGCCTTGCCGTTCGCGGGTTGTTCCGGGGCTATTCCAGGATGGTTTCCAGCTTCTTCAGGTGCGCTTCGAGGCGCTGGCGAACCGCACGTGCGGTCTCCGGTGTCCAATCGCGGAACCCCGCGCCGGTTGCCATGCCGAGCCGGCCGCCCTCGACGAGCGCCTCAAGGTAGGGCGAAGGACCGGGACGCCGTTCGAGATCGGAAAGGACCGCGCCGTGGATGTCGAGGGTCAGGTCGGTGCCGACCAGATCGGCATTCTCCAGAGGCCCGAGCACCGCGAGCCGCCGGCCGAAGCTTTGCTTGACGACCGTGTCCACCGTTTCGGCATCGCAAATGCCGTTTTCCACGAGGCTGACCGCCTCCCGCCAAAGCGCATGTTGCAGGCGGTTGCCGATGAAGCCGGGAACGTCCTTTTCCACCCGCACCGGACGCTTCCCGACCCGGGTCAGCACCGTCATCGTCGCGTCGACCGCCGCTTGCGACGTCCATTCGGTACGAACGACTTCGACCAGCGGAACGATGTGCGGCGGATTCCACCAATGGGTACCGAGCACCCGCTCGCGCGATGTCAGCCCGGCCGCGATCCCGGTGATCGGCAGCACCGACGTGTTGGAGGCGAGGATGCACTTCCCGGGCGCCACGGCTTCCATGTCGCGAAAGACCGACCGTTTGAGATCGAGCTTCTCCGGCGCGGCCTCGATGACCAGATCGGCGTCCGCGACAGCATCGGCCAGGTCGGGACATGTCTCGATGCGGCGCAAGGCGTCGTCGATGGCGGCGCGCTCGCAGCCGATGGCCTCCATGCTGGCCGCCACCCGGTCCTTCAACCGGACCAGAGACCGCGGCGCCGGGTCGTGCACGCGAACCGTCAATCCGGCGCGCGCGAAAGTCAGGGCAATCCCGTGCCCCATCAGCCCGGCGCCGACGACGCCAATGGTTTCGATCATCGTTCTATCCCGCGGTGTAGCCGCCGTCCGCATAGAGAATATGCCCGGTGTAAAAATCCGACGCCCGCGATGCGAGGAACAGCAACGGGCCGACGAGGTCCTCTGGTTCGCCCAGGCGGCCCTTGGGGAGGCGGGTCAGGAACCCCTCCCTTACCCTGGTCGCCTCGGGTGTGTCCTCGAACATCCACTCGGTCAGGGGCGAGCGGAAGACGGTCGGCGCGATGGCGTTGACCGTGATGCCCGTCGGACCGAGCTCGCAGCCCAGCGCCTTGACGATCCCGTCGACCGCGGCCTTGGACGCGCAATAGGCGGTATAGCCGGCGGGATGGCCGAGCAGACCGCGCGCCGAGGAGACGAGGACGATCTTGCCGCCGCCGCCCTGCGCCTTCATCTGCCGCGTCGCGGCGCGAGCCAGCAGCCAGGACTGGGTGACGTTGGCGTCCATGACCTCGGCGAACGTGGCGGGCGGCATCTCCTCGATCTTCGCCACCATGTTCGTGCCCGACGCGACGATCAGGATGTCGAGGCGGCCGTGTGCCGCCACGGCTTCTTCCACGATGGCATCGACCGCCGTTTCCGAATTCGGGCGCGCGTTCACCGTGGCGACATCGGCTCCGAACTCCCGGCACTCGCCCGCGACCGCCTCAAGCGCCTCGGAATTGCCGGCGACGAGCGTAAGCCGGCATCCCGCTTCGGCCAGGGTCCGCGCGGCGACTGCCCCGAAGGCGCCGGACGCGCCGGCGATCAGCGCGGATTTGCCGGCGACATCGAAGATCTCCGACGGTCTCATGTCCCGCCGTCCGGGTAGGGGATCACCACCAGCAACGTGCAGATGTGGTTGGACCGGTTCTCGATCTTGCGCTCCTCGCCGAGCGCGATGGTGCAGGAGTCGTAGCGGCGCAGGACCGTCTCTTCGCCGCCCACGGTCAGAGTCGCCTCGCCGTCGAGCACCACATAGACCTTTTCGAACGGGGTGGAGTCCGGCCCCGCGCCTCCGCCGGGTAGGTAATGGGAAAGGCCGACCCACTGATTTGTCGGGCCGCCGTTTTCGAAACCCTGCAGCCGCAGCCCGACGACGTCCCAGTGGTTGGGCGCCTCGTAGGGCTCGGCGTCCTCGAACCGCTTGACCAGCATCACGACGCCTCCCCGGTTTCGATCCGGTAGCTTCCGGACCGGTCGACCATGGCGACCAGCCGCACGATGCAGCCGTCGCCCTTCTTCCAGCGCCACGGAAAGGCCGCGAAAGTGACGCGCATGCCGGTAACCTTGTCGATGTCGCCGCCGACGTTCTCGATCCCGCAGATGCCTTGGGAGAGGATGGCGCGGTGGCACGGCTCCCACTCGGGGAAGTCGTCGAGCACCTTGCGGCCGGTCTCTTCCTCGTACTGGCGCACCACATGCGGCATCAGGCCGTTCGGCCAGCCCGGGCCGTGCGGCGCGATGGCCGTCCCGAGGGGGTGGTCCAGCGCCTGGGTGTCGGTGCCGACCATCTTGACCTTCCTGCGCGCGAACCACTCGCCCGCTTCCTTGTAGAAGCCGGGGGAGTAGGCGTAGTAGGTCTGGTTATCGCCGTAATGCCGGTGCCAGCCGGTGTTGACGATGACGATGTCGCCCTCGCGGATCTCGGGCCGCGCGTTCTCCAGGTCGTTCGCCGTAATCACCTCCCAGCGATCCTTGGGGATCGACACCACGACGCCCGTTCCGAAGAAGTACGGCAGGGGCACCTCGTCCATGAACGCGGTCCCTTCGACGACATGGCCGGGCGCGTCGATATGGGTTCCGGAATGCATCACCGTGGTGATTCGCTGCGTCAGCACGCCCGATTTGGCCATGCTGTGCAGGCGTTCGATCTTGACGTCCTCGAAATAGGGCCAGCAGGGCTGTCCCAGCCCCCAGCGATGGCTCAGATCGTAGAACTCCAGCCCCATGTCGTTGTCGAGATTTTCTTGGTAGTCGGCCCCGCGCACGTTGATCGTCATGCCCGAATCTCCCTGTCCATGTTGTACTGTACTATAATACAGATGTATTGTATAACGATGCAATACAGGCGTTTCGTCTGGAGCGGACAAGGAATCCGCGAGCAGGACGATGGAAAATCAGGGCATTCAGGTTCTTTCCCGCGCCGCGGACATCCTGCGCGCGCTCAAGGCGGATAATCGGGGGCTGAGCCTCGGCCGCATCGCCAGGAGGGTCGGCCTGCCGCGTTCGACCGTTCAGCGTATCGTCAACGGGCTGGTTGCCGAAAAGCTCGTCATGCCGAATGCGGTGTCCGGCGGTTATCAGCTCGGACCGGAGATCCTGGCCCTGGCCCAGGCCGCCCGGCGGGATGTCGCGGGCGCGCTCCGCCCGGCGATCGAGGCGCTCTCGCGCGATACCGGGGAGACCGTCGATCTGTCGGTGTTTCGGAACGACGGCATGCTCTTTGTCGATCAGGTCGTCGGCACGCACCGGTTGCGGACCGTCTCCGCGATCGGCGAAACCTTTCCCTTGACCGTTACGGCGAACGGAAAGGCGGCGATGACCTGGCTCGACGACACCGAGGTGGCGCGTATCGCAGCCAACGAACGCCGCAGGCTTGGCGCCGGCAAGACAGTGCGCGATGTACGTTTGGAAATCGAGACCGTCCGGGAGTCCGGATACGGGCTCGACATCGACGAACACACGGCGGGGATCTCGGCTGCGGGGATCTCCTTCAGAGTGCGCGGCGCCATCCACGCAATCTCTATCCCCGCCCCGTCGCAACGCTTTCGCGTCGAGAGAGAATCGCTGCTGGAAAAACTGCTGGCGCTCAGGACGGAGATCGCCCGCGTGCTGCCGGAAGCGGAATTCCGAGGCGGATAAGTCTTGTAGAAAAGGCGTCCGTTGTGGGGATAACGACCGGTAACAGGCTGCCGGTTGACCGGCCGCGCGGGCGTCACCAACATCGTGGGTGGCTGGAATCGGGCTCCCGGTCGTGTAGCGACGAGGTTCCGAGGATCGTACCGGCCCGAACCGCGTCACGCCCGGCACGGAGGAACAGACGATGAAACGCACGCTGGCCGTGGCAGCCGCTATCGCGTTGTTGAGCGGCGGCGCCCCGGCTCAGGTACTCGAAACGCCGGGTATCGCGGCCAAGATCGAGGCGTGGGGTCCCACGATGACTCCCCAGCTGATTCGCGGGACGCTGCAAGCCTACGGCGCCCTTCACGCCGCCGTGCGCATCGAGGGTGTGAAGATCGCTGCGGACCGGCGCTACGGGCCGCACGAGCGCCATGTGCTGGACGTTTACGCACCCGTTAAAGCGAACGGGACCCAGCCCGTTCTCGTATTCGCCCACGGCGGCGGTTTCGTGCGCGGCGACAAGAGGAGTGCCGCGAATATCGGCCGCTATATGGCCGGGAACGGTGTCGTCGCCATTACGATCAACTACCGCCTCGCGCCCGGGAACAAATGGCCGTCGGGCGGCGAGGACATCGCCATGGCGCTCGAATGGATTCGCGGCAACGCCGGCGTGCATGGCGGCGATCCGCGCAAGATCGTCGTCTCCGGCCATTCGGCGGGCGCCATGCATGCGGCCGACTACACCTTCCACGAGACGCTGCAGGCCAAGGACGACGGCGTGGTCGGCGCGATCCTGATCTCGCCCCCGACGGTCGACCTGACCGTACGCCCCCTCGATCCGCGTCGCGACGCGCTCTATTACGGAACGGAGGTCGACCTCGGCGCACGATCCGTCGTCAACGCGTTGGGCGGCCGCAGGATTCCGGTCATGATCGCCTACGCCGAGCACGAACCCGGGTTCATCCACGACCAGATTCGCCGCTTGATCGACGCGCTCGCCAGGCGGGATGGCCGCATGCCGGCCGTCAGCTCGGCTCCCGGCCACAACCATATTTCCATCGGCGCCCATATCGGCACGGCCGACCGGACGCTGGGGCCGGACCTGCTGGAGTTCATTCGCCTGGCCGCCGCTCGGGCCGAATAGCCGGCGACACACGCCACCGCGGTGCCGCCCAAGACGGATAGACTCTAACCGTCCGTCTCGGCTTCCACGACCAGGGTCGTGCCTTCGACGTCGACGACCGCGACGCGCGTTCCCTCGTCAAGCTCGGTGCCCTCCGGCCGTACCGTGAGCCGCCACATCGTGTCGCCCACGCGGACCCTTCCCCGGCCGCCCGATGTCGCCGCGTCCAGCGTGTAGCGGGTGCCGACGAGGTTCCTGCCGCGCCGGTTGAGCGTCGGGTGATCGGTGGGCGCCTGACGGGCCGAAACGATCCTGCGGCCTATGAAGATCGACACCACCGCAAGAACGGCGAACAGGACGACCTGTATCTCCCATGTCATGGAGGGGATTGCGGCAAGCACGAGGCCGGTGATGACCGCGGCGATCCCCAGCCAGAGGAATATGACGCCCGGCACCAGCACCTCGATCAGCATGACGAGGACACCGAAGGCCAGCCAGTGCCAGAAGGAGATGCTCTCCGGGAATTCGATCATCGGCCGTTTGCCCCGCGCCGCGCGTCAATCGCCGCCGGATCGCGGCACCGAGCCCCGCTGGGATGTCCCGTCGTCGTCGCCGAACGCGTGTTTCGCGATCTCGGTGAGCCCGGCGACCGCGCCGATCACGCCGGAGGCTTCGAGGGGCATCAGAACCACCTTCTGGTTGCGGGCCTTGCCGATGGTTTCCAGCGCGCCGACATATTTCTGGGCGACGAAGTAGTTGATTGCCTGGATGTTCCCTTCGCCGATCGCCTTCGACACCATTTCGGTCGCCCGGCCTTCGGCCTCGGCCTCGCGTTCGCGTGCCTCGGCGTCCCTGAACGCCGCTTCTCGGCGCCCCTCCGCGTCGAGGATCTGGGCCTGCTTCTGCCCCTCGGCGCGCAGGATCTCCGCCTGACGGACGCCCTCGGCCTCCAGGATGGTCGCGCGCTTTTCCCGTTCGGCCTTCATCTGGCGCGCCATGGCGTCGACCAGCTCGGTCGGAGGCGAGATGTCCTTTATTTCGATACGCGTGATCTTCACCCCCCATGGCGAGGTCGCCTCGTCGACGACCCGCAACAGGTCGGCATTGATCTTGTCGCGCAGCGAAAGCAACTCGTCGAGATCCATGGACCCCATGACGGTACGGATGTTGGTCATGGTGAGGTTGAGGATGGAGAGCTCGAGACGCCGCACCTCGTAGGACGCCTTGACCGGGTCGAGCACCTGGAAGAACACCACCCCGTCCACCCTGACCATCGCGTTGTCGCGCGTGATGATCTCCTGCGAGGGGACATCCGTGACCTGCTCCATCACGTTCTGCTTCTGGCCGATCCGGTCGACCAACGGGACGATCAGATGCAGCCCGGGTGTCAGCGTACGCGTATAGCGGCCGAACCTTTCCACGGTGAACTCGAAGCCCTGCGGCACCGTCTTCACGCCCATGAAGACGAGCGCGACGGCAAGGACGAGAACGACGATCACGAAGATCGAGAATGGATCGAGCATCCTGGAGAGTCCCCCGGTTGGCGGCCCGGTTCCGTTCCGGCCGCTTGCATCCTGTTACTCAGGATATTGGTAGAGAAGGACGCCGAAACAATACAGCCCGCGCAGGGCCTTCCGATATCCTCTTCGTCTAGCGCGCACCCCACTCGGCGCGAAGCGCGGCCCGATCGATTTTCCCGCTGACGTTCTTCGGCAGGCTGTCGCGAATGACGATCTCGCGAGGCCGTTTGAATTCCGGCAGGGCCTCCGCGCAGTGGCGTTCCAGATCCCGGGAGGAGAGGGAAGTGCCCGAGCGGGAAGCGACATAGGCCACGACCGCCTCTCCGTAGACCGGATCGGGGACGCCGATCGTTGCCGCCTCCGCGACATCGGCGTGACGGGTCAGCACGTTGTCGATCTCCAGCGGGGCGATGTTGACCCCGCCCCGGATGATCACGTCCTTGGCGCGTCCCGCGATGTGCAGAAAGCCGTCCTCGTCGAGATAGCCCAGGTCGCCGGTCTTGAAGCGGGTCCCGCGGATCGGCACCACGTCACCGCCTTCCAGCAGATAGGCGGATGCGTTCTGGGCGCCGCCGATCTCGATCTCGCCCACCTGTCCGGAGGAGGCGGGCCCGCCGTCCCCGTCGACGATCCGGAGGTTCTGATACAGCCCCGGCGGGCCGACGCTGCCGATGCGGCGTTCGCCCACATGATTGCCGGCCACCACGCCGCCCTCGCTCATCCCGTAGAGCTGCATGAGCTCTATGCCGTAGGTCCGTTCGAAGCGCTCGTGCTGGGAGACCATCAACGGCGCGGTCGAAGAGCTCATGAACCGGACCCCGGCGAAGCCCTTGTGGGCCCCCGCTCCCGTGCCGTCCAGCAGCATGTTCACCACCGTCGGCACGCCGATCGCCATGCTGGGCCGGTACTCGGCGATCCAGTCAAAGAACCGGCTGTGCGAGAAATGGCGGGCGAAGCAGATGGTGCCGCCCGTCACCAGCATCGGCATCGCGGTCAGCATGTGGGTCGACGGCCAGCTGAAGGAGCGGTATTCGAGCACCCGGTCCGCCGGTTCGAGCTTCCACATGTCGATCGTCTGGTCGGCGATCCAGAAATAATTGCCGTGGTTGTGAATCATCCCCTTCGGCGCCGCCGCGGTGCCGGAGGTGAAGCCGATAACGGCCGCCCCGTCTTCGCCGATCTCGGGGAGGTCGGCGGCCGGATGGGCCGAGGCCGCATCGAACAGTGCCGCGAGCGAGGTCGCCTCCGGCCCGAGATCGATTGCGTCCCCGGGCCGGCCCCAGACGACGAGCCGGGGGTCGAGGCGGCGGGCCATCTCCGGGATGTGCTTGGCATTCACCTCGACGTTGATCGTGCAGTAGGTGACGCCAGTGGCGAGGCAGGCGAAGAAGAGCGCCAGCTGCTCCAGGCCGTTTTCGCTCAGCACCAGGATGCGATCGCCAGGCGCCAGCCCGCGATCGGAGAAATACCCGGCGAAACGCTCGCACAGCGCAAGCGTTTCGGCATGGGTTAGGCAACGGCCGTCATCGACCGACTGGAGGAAGACCTTGTCGGGGTCGGTCTCCGCGTGCCGGCGCAGCAGGGTCGAGGCCGGACGAAATCTGGCGGGATCGGGTACCTGTTCGATCATGGCGGAAAGGGAGGGCGCGCCGCCGCCCGCGTCATTCCGCGGGGTCTTCGCCGTCGAGGAGATGTCCGAACCGCCGCTTCGCGGCTTCGGCCTGAGCCAGGCTCGGCGCGTTCACCTTGGGGAAGTCGTCCTTCCAGTGGAACGGCCGGCAGGCGTCGATCACCGCGCGGCCCATGGAAAGGTCGCCCGAGGCGCGCCGGTCGGGGTGGAGGAGGGGATCGGCGGGCGAAGTGCGGGCTCCGCCGATGATGTCGATCGAACTCGCCGGGTCGCTCCGCGTCAGCAGCGCCCACCAGAGCTCTTCCAGATCGGTCACGTCGATGTCGTCGTCGACCACCACGACGTAGCGGTTCGCGTAGTTGGCGGCATGGCAGGTCGCCGCGATATGGCCGGCCTGTTTCGCATGTCCGGGATAGCGCTGCTTGATCGAGACTCCGTTCATGAGGCGTGACGAGCCGATCTCGTAGCACCACACGCCCGTGACGTCGGGCACTCCGGCCGAGGCCAGCGCTTCCTTGACCATCGCCGAGCGCAGCACCGCGCGGTAGCGTCCCATCTCGTCCGAACCGCCGCCCATCGGCGGGACGCCGAGGACGATCGGATCGTTCCTGTGATAGAGGCGTTCGATCTCCAGCACCGGCTCGGGATGCTCGCCGCTCGCGTAATAGCCGGTCCACTCGCCGAACGGACCCTCCATCTTGTCGTGGCCCGCGGTGAGATAACCTTCGACCGCGATCTCGCAATTGGCGGGGAAGGGGAGGCCGGTGATCTCGCCGCGCACGCATTGCACCGGCTCGCCCCTGATGCCGCCCACCAGGTCGAACTCGCAGGTGCCGGACGGCGCTTCGGTGCAGGCCGCGTAGAACGCCATCGGGTCCGAGCCCAGCACCATCACGATGGGGCATTTCTCGCCGCGGGCGAAGTATTTCTCGCGGTGCACGTGGCCGTGCTTGCCGGGCACCATCAGGACGCCGATGGAAGACTTGTCGTGGACCATCGCGCGATAGGTGCCGACATTGAGCCAACCGTTGTCGGGGTCGCGCGTGACGGTGAGGCAGCCGGTGCCGATATACCGCCCGCCGTCCTCGACATGCCAGACCGGGGTGGGGAACTTCATCAGATCGATGTCGTCGCCGCTCAGCACGTTCTCCAACACCGGGCCTTCGTCGGCGATCTCGTGCGGTATGGTCTTGCGTTCCTTGACGAAGCCCTCGTAGCACGCGTCGGAGAGTTCGGACTTGGAAAGGTCGTCCGGGAAACCCAGCGTCATGTTGCGGCGCTTGCCCGCGAACACGTTCATGATTACCCGGTAGCCTGGCGGGCAGCCCTTCACGTCGTCGAACAGCACCACCGGCCCGTCGTCGTGCTTGATCACCGCCTCGGCGGCGAGACCGATATCCTCTTCCCAGGATGCGCCGCGCACGACGCGGAGTTCGCCCAGCCGGTCGGCTTCGGCGATCCAATCCCTGAGGTCGTCGTAGGGCAGCACGCAGCGCAGATTGCTTCGGTCCATCGGCTCCTCCGTCGCGCCCGTTATAGCCTCTGGCGCCCAATGTAGACATCGCGGGGTGGCTGCGACACACTCCGGACGTCCGGACGGAGGATGCCATGACCCACCCCGGCTTCGACGCATCGCCCTTCATCGACGACCGCCCGGAGGAGAAGATCTTCCGCATCGACCGGCGGGCGTTCCACGACGCCGCGATCTACGAAGCGGAGATGGAGCGAATCTTCGAACGGCAGTGGAACTACCTCTGCCACGAGAGCCAGATCCCCAACCACGGCGACTATTTCGCGACCCATATCGGCCGCCAGCCGGTCTACGCGATCCGCCGCAAGGACGGATCGATCGGCTGCTATATCAACGCCTGCTCGCATCGGGGCGCGCTGCTCACGCCGTACCGCCAGGGCAATGCGCGGGTGATCACCTGCCGGTTCCACGGCTGGGCCTACGATTCCGACGGCCGCTGCCTCAAGATCAAGAATCAGGAATCGGGCTTCCCGGAACCCGATTTCGACCGCGCGCGCTTCAACCTCAAGGCGGTTCCCCGGGCGGACAGCTATCGCGGCTTCGTGTTCGGCTGCCTCGACCGCTCGGCGGCGCCGCTGAAAGATCATCTCGGCGAGGCGCGCTATTTCATCGACATGTTCGCCGACCAGGCTCCCGACGGTCTCGAAATCCTGCCGGGCTCGCAGACCTATGTCTGCGACCACAACTGGAAATACCAGGCCGAGAACGTGACCGACGGCTACCATGTCGGCACGGTTCACCGGAACTTCGCCAACACCATGCTGGCGCGCGAGGCGCGGGACGGCACCGAGGGGCTGCTCAAGACCGAAACCGGGCGGATGAAGGGCAACGTCGCCAACGGCTCGTTCTATCTCGGCGGCGGGCATATCGCGCTCTGGGCCGACCGGGCGAGCCCGGAAGCGGCCCCGCTGGCGCCCGCGACGGACCGGATCGAGCGCGATTACCCCGACGCGCGCGCCGATTGGATGCTGAGGCGCGGCCGCAACGTGCTGGTCTTCCCCAACATGGTATTGAACGACCTCGCCTCGACCCATCTGCGGACCCACCGGCCGCTCGGCCCGGAGCGGACCGAGGTGACGATCTGGTGCATCGCGCCCCGGAACGAGCCCAGGGACGCGCGCTTCGCCAGGCTCAGGAAGTTCGAGGACTTCTTCCTGGTGACCGGGCTCGCCACCTCGGACGACGTGATTTCTCTCGACAACGCCCAGGCCGGATGCCACGGCAGGGAGGCCGGGTGGAACGAGTATGCGCGCGGGCTGGAGCAGGCGGTGGACGGGCCGGACGCGATGGCCAACGGGCTCGGGATGGAACCGGTCACCTCATCGCCGAGCTGGGACCACGAGGCGGAATATGTCGGCTTCTACCGTTACTGGGGGGGACTGCTGGCCGGTCGGGGCGCGTCGTAGCCCGCCATGAGCCCGTCGACGATCTCGGCGAGCGCATTCCAGTCGCAGGCGCCGAAGCTGTAGCCGCTCATCACAAAGCCGGGGCCGGCATAGAATTTTTCGTACTGGGCGTGGCGGCCGGCGAATTCCGAGTTGACCAGGTCCCAGGCGAGGCGCAGCAATTTCATGCGCTGCTTCGCCGTCTCGTCCGGGGTCGACCAGTAGCTCTCGAACTTCTCCGCGAGCGCCGGGTCTTCCAGCACCGACGAATCGGCCGGCATCTGGATCGGCCCGCCGCCCAGCAGCTCGCGCACGGTCTCGCAAATCTCGCCGTGATTGTTGGAGCACCAGTGAAGCGCGGCGTACATGTAGCGCCGGTTCACCGTCACGAACCCCGGCACCATCTCCTCGCAGGAATGGAGCTGGCCCATCAGCATCCCCTCAAGCGCGGCGAGCTTGGCCGCGAGGTCGCCGAGCGTGGTGGCGACCGCCGGTATCCCGATTGTCCTGTTCGAAACGCAGACCCGGTGGGCGACGGCGACGATCAGCTTGAGCTTTTCCAGGAACCGGATATTGGCCTGGTGGTTGGCGAGCGAATGTCCCGGCGTCCGCACATAGATCTCGCGCGTCATCTCGACATTGTCGTGCAGAAACACGTTCTCCCAGGGGACGTGCACGTCCTCGAACAGGACCGCCGCATCGGTCTCGTCGAACCGCCAGGAGAGCGGCATGTCGAACTCGCTCGTCGCGAACTTCTCGTAAGGCTTGCGCGACCAGATCGACACGCCCGGCGCGCTGAAAGGCACCGCGCAGGTGATTGTCTCCGCCTCGTTCCCGGGCGGGACCGGCTGAAGGTTGCCGACCCATGTGTCGTGGCAGAAGACGGCCGAGGTGCCGATCATCTTGAGCCCGTTCAAGGTGACGCCCCGGTCGTCCTCGCCCGTCACCCGCAGCGTCGGCGAGGTCGCCCCCGACTCTCCGCGCCTCGTCCCCTGCGGGTTGGTGACGGTGTGCGTTGTGAACAGGTCGTCGCGGCGCGCCCGCCGGTAATAGCGCGTCAAGTTCTCGCCGCAGCCCGGACGAAGCTCCTCGAACAGTTCCGGGCGCGTGGCCAGCCCCGAGAGGTAGCTTGGAAAATTGTCCGGCGAGCGGCCCAGCAGGCCGTAGCTCCAGGACGCGATCCGCCGGTGCGTCTCGTAGCGGCGCTCCAGATCGGCCTGGCTGCGGGGGCGAAGGAAATAGGTCGAGAAGGTTTCGCCGTCCTCCTCGCAGGCCATCAGCGACCGGTTCTCGGCCGCGCGCTTCCGGTCGTAGATCGAGGCGAACGAGCGGGCCGCGTTGCGGAACGCCGGGTGGGCCGTCACGTCGTCGACCCGCTCCTTGCCGATATAGACCGTTCGCCCGTCGCGCAGGCTCTCCAGGTATTCCTCGCCGGTCAGCAGCAAACGCCCGCTCCTCTATCCGAGACGCTCTTGCCCTTACCGTCATGGTCGGCGGAGGCCGACCATCCACGTTTTTTGTCTTTCGTCGGCACTGAAAAACTCGTGGATGGTCGGCCTCCGCCGACCATGACGAAGCGGAAAAGCCGATGACCGAATTCTGACCGGCCTTGCATCCGCCGTCGCCGCACGGAGTCATGTACGCTAAGCTCGGGTATGAGTCGAGAAACCACCCAGGAACTGGCTGAATTCGCGGCCGCGCTCGACCTCGAAGCGGTCCCCGACGAGGTTCGCGAATCGGCCAAGGCCCTGCTGCTCGATGCGCTCGCCTGCGCGTTCGCCGGGCACAGGGGCGAGGAGACGGGTCAGCTCGGCGCCCTGGCGTCCGCGCTTGGGTCCTCGACGGAGAGCGTCGTGATCGGCGGACAGCCGATGTCGCTCGCCGGCGCCGCGATGATGAACGGCTACCTGATCACCGCCGTCACGATGTGCGACGTACACCGCGCGACGCTGACCCATGTCACGCCCGAGATCGTCCCGCCGGCGCTTGCCATCGCCGCGCGCGACGACGCCTCCGGTGCCGCCCTCCTCGCCGCGCTGATCGCCGGGCTGGAGGTGACGACGCGGGTGGGGCTGGGGCTCGACTACCCGGCCTTTCGCGCAAGAGGCTGGCACGGCCCCGGGGTGACCGGCCCGTTCGGCGCGGCGGCCGCGGTCGGACGACTGCGCGGTTTCGATGCCGAAACCATGGCGCGCGCGTTCGGGCTTGCCGGCAGCCAGTCCGCCGGCACCTTCGCGGCCTGGGGGACGCCGACGGTCAAGTGGCACCAGTGCCGCGCGGCTCTGTCCGGGCTGATGGCGGCGCTGCTCGCGGAGCAGGACTTCGCTGCCGCGCGGAATTTCCTGACCGCGCCGGATGGCGGGCTCTATTCGACCTACGCGGAAGGCGGACTGCCCGAATTGGCCACGCGGGATCTTGGACGGCACTGGGAACTGCGGCGGATCGCTCTTCGCCTGTGGCCCGCCGCGACTGCCTTGCAGGATGTCCTGACCGCTCTCGCCGATCTGTCCTCGGTGCATCGATTCGGCCTGGACGATATCGAGCGGGTCCGGCTCGCCCTTCCCAAGACGGCGTTCGATATGCATGGCGGGTTTTCCGTCTACCGGGCCAAGTTCGAGGCGCTGCTTTCGGCCCATTACGTCGCGGCGGTCTATCTGAGGGACCGGACGCTGACGCTCGACCGGTTCGAACCCGCCTGCTACGACGATCCCACGCTGCGGCGCTTCGCCGCCGAACGGGTCGAGGTCGTCCACGACTCCGGGCTCGAAGGCGGCGGGGCCATCGCGGAAGTCGAGACCGTCGGAGGCGCACGACATTCCGCTCGTTGCGAACACCCGCTGGGGAGCCCGGAAAACCCGCTGTCGCCGGCGCAGGTGCGCGAAAAGTTCAGCACTTATGCCGGGCCGGCACTGGGCGAGGCGGGAGTCGACCGGACGATCGCCGCGGTCGACGATCTCGAAGCGTTCGGATCGGCGCGCGAGTTGATGTCGTGGCTGGGGCGCGAGAGGTAAGCCCGCCTAACGTCTCACCTCGCATTCGATGGACCAGCTCACCGCGCCCGCCTGTTCGCGCCGCGCGAAATCGAGCCGGGACTTCGCCTCGAGCGTCCGGCCGGCGGCCTCGCGCAACTCCTCGCGCACGGCCTCCGGCAGGTCTTCGAAGTCGAGCGTCAGCCGCACGGGCGATTTTGGCTTCGCCGGGCTCGACGCGGGTCTCTTTCTCGGACTCCCGTTGGTTTTCTCGCCGCCCCAGATGCTGTCCCAGCCGGAACGGTATTCCGGCGTCTTGACGTTGCTGAAATAGCCGTAATGGACTTCGCCCTTGCCGCCCACCGAGTCGCGGGCCGATTTCTCCGTTGTCGAGGTCGAGGACTCCTTCGAAGTCGATGCCTTGGCGCTGTCGGCGGAGCTCTTGGTCTCCGTCTTGTCCGCGGCCTTGGTCTCTGTCTTGTCCGCGGCCGGTTTCGCGGTCGAGGCTTCACTCATCGGTTGCTCCAATTTCCCGGTCGAAAAAAAGGCGAATTCTGTTACATCGACACGCCCGCCGTTGCAATACCGCGAAACGCTGTAGAATGGATCCGGATCGAGGGAGGGAAGCGATATGGACGGAACCAGCGTGCAGAAATTCAATGTCGGCGGCGTCTTGCTCGACCGGCCGTTCAAGATCCGCAGGCTCGGCCATTTCGGCTTCAACGTCCGGAACTTCGATGCCTGTATGCGGTTCTATTCCGACCTGCTCGGGTTCGCACTCTCCGATTCGCTCGATTTCAGCTCCCGCGTGGAGGACAAGGAGGCGCTCAAGGGCTTCGAGACGACCACCGGCTGGTTCATGCGCCACGGCGGCGACCACCATTCCTTCGTGCTGTTCCCCAAGCCCGTCCTCGACCATATCGGCGGACGGACGACGCGCCAGGACATGACGGTCAACCAGATCACCTGGCAGGTCGGCAGCCTGCGGGAAGTCGCCGAGGCCGAGAACTGGCTGCGCGGGTGCGACACCAGGATTCGGCGGTCCGGCCGCGACACGCCGGGCTCCAACTGGCATGTCTACCCCTTCGATCCCGACGAGCACATCAACGAGCTCTATTACGGGATCGAGCAGATCGGGTGGGACGGGCTTTCCAAGCCCGGCGCGCTGCACGAAGAGGAATTCCACCAGCAGCCGGGTTTGCCGCAGATCCCCGAATACGCCGAGGTCGAGAGGGCGCGCGCGAACGGCACTGACATCGCCTCAGGCTATCGGCACGAGCAGACCCTCGAAGCGACCTACGACGTGGGCGGCATCTTGCTGCCCCGGCCGTTCAAGGCGGTGCGGATCGGCCCGGTGCGGCTGTTTTCGGACGACCTCGACGCGTCGCTCGCCTTCTACCGCGACCGGCTCGGCATGACGGTGACCGAGGAAATCCGCTGGAATGGACACCGCTGCGTATTCTTGCGCGTCAACACCGAGCATCACTCGCTGGCGCTCTACCCGATCGCGCTCCGGTCCGAGCTGGGGCTGAGCGAGCACACGTCGTGCATGTCCTTCGGCGTGCAGGTCGGCGACTACGCCCAGCTCAGGGCCTCCGTCGGATTCCTCGAAGAGCGCGACGTCGAGATCGTTTACCTGCCGCCCGAGCTTTCGCCCGGCATCGACTATTCGGCGTTCGCCATCGACCCCGACGGCCACGCGGTCCAGCTCTACTACTACATGGAGCAGATCGGCTGGGACGGCAGGCCGCGCGACGCCTCCGAGCGGCGCCAGGCGGGCGACGACTGGCCAGAGGTGCTCGATCCCCTGCCCGACACCTTCGCCGGTGAGCCGTTTCTGGGGCCGCTGGGGTAGGAGGCTTGAGCGTATCGATACGCCTGAACCAAGGGAGATTTCGATGAGCGTTTCAAAGGAAACCGCACTTGCCTTCTATCACGCTTGCGAGAGCGGCGCGGGCTGGGCGGGTTGCGTGGAATTCTGTCATCCGGATGCGGGCTTTTCCGCGCAGGCCGGCGCCATCGCGGAAATGAAGACCCTGGAAGACTATTGCGACTGGATGAAGGGGGTGGTGACGATCCTGCCGGACGCCGGCTACGACCTGAAGGCGGCCGGAGCCGACGACGAAAACGACAGGGTCGCGATCTTCGGGGTTTTCTCGGGAACGCACACCGGTGAAGGCGGGCCGGTTCCGCCGACCGGAAAGAAGACGGAATCCGACTATGTCTACGTGGCGGACATGCGCGGCGGAAAGATCGCGCACGTCACCAAGATCTGGAACGATGGATGGGCCTTCAACCAGCTGGGCTGGGGGTAGCCGCTATTTGACCGCGCGGAGATGAGCTGTGGCGCCGATGCGGTTACGCGCGACGCGTTGATCGACCGCGCGCGGTCGCTGCTTCCGGCGATCGCCGGGCGGGCGGCGGAGGCGGACCGGATCAGGCGGCTGCCCGATGCGACTCAGGCCGAGCTGATGGAGGCCGGTCTCTACCGGATCTACCTGCCCCGGCGATACGGCGGGTACGAGTTCGACTACATGCTGCAGGTCGATCTTGCCGCGGAGCTGGGCACCGCCTGCGGCTCGACCGCCTGGGTCCACTCGGTGGTCGCGAGCCATAGCTGGATGCACGGCATGTTCGATGTGGGCGCCCAGGACGCGGTCTGGGGCGAGGATCCGGACGCGTTGATCTCGGGCTCCACCCCGACCGCCGACTCCCGCGTCGACCCGGTCGATGGCGGGTTCGTGCTGAACGGCACCTGGACGCTGGCCAGCGGGGTCGATGTCTGCCGCTGGAACCACTTCAACATGATGACGCCAAGGCTCGACCGGGACGGCGTGGAGCACCGCTACGGGCTGGCTCCGGTGAGCGCCGTCGAGCCGGTCGACGACTGGTACACCACGGGGCTGCGCGGGACCGGCTCGAAGTCGATGATCTGCCGCGATCTGTTTATCTCGGAGGACCGTACGATCCGCTCCGAGGCCTGCCGAGGCGAGCCCACGCGCGGCAGCGCGGTCAACCCGGGTCCGCTTTACCGGATGCCGCTGTTCTCGCTGTTCGGCAAGGGGATCGTGGCGCCCGCCGTCGGTATCGCCCGCGGCGCGCTGTCGCTGGTGGCGGACAGGCTGGGCACGCAGCGTATGCAAAGCGGTGCCAGACTCGCCGATGAGCCGACGGCGCAGCTTCGCGTGGGCGAGGCGGCGGCGGAGATCGACGCGGCCTGGACGCTGTTGCGGCGGGATTGCGGGGAAGTCCATGCGAGGGCGGAGGCGGGCGAGGTGCCGAGCCTCGAGGAACGCCACCGCTGGCGGCGCAACGACGGCTATGCGGGCAAGCTCCTGGTTCAGGCGGTCGACCGGCTGATGGCGCTCGGCGGGGCGACCGGCAACGCGGAAGGCTCGCCGCTGCAGCGCCACTGGCGCGACATGCATACGCTGGCCTCGCATATCGCGCTCGCCTGGGACGCCCAGGGCGCGAATTACGGCCGTATCCTGCTCGGCCTGCCGAGCCGGGACAGCAAGCTGTGAGGAGGCGACGATGAGCCGACGACGTATTTCAAGCGGCACGCCGTTCGAGGATCTGGCGAGCTTTTCCCGGGCCGTCGTGGACGGCGACATGGTTTACGTCTCGGGAACCACCGGCATGGACCGGGAGACCGGCGCCTTCCCGGAGGACGCGGCCGAGCAGACCCGGCTTGCGCTGGGTCATGTCGAGGCCGCTCTCGGCGAAGCCGGCGCAAGCCTCGCGGATGTGTTGCGCGTGGCGGTCTATATCGCCGACCGCGCGGACCTGATGCCGGTGTGCGAGGTTGTCGGCGAGGCCTTCGTGGACATTCGCCCGGCCAATACCACGGTGATCTCGGCGCTGGCGCTGCCCGAGATGAAGGTCGAGATCGAAGCGACCGCGCGGATCGGGAGTGCCGGGTAGGCCGGCGCGGCGCGGGGTTCCGCATGACCGACGGTACCGTAAAGATCGTCTCCTGGAACATGGCTCACAGGCAGAAGTCTTGGCGATACCTGCTGGATATGGACATCGACCTTGCACTTCTCCAGGAGGCCTGCCGTCCACCGGACGAAATTGCCGACAGGATCGAAATCGATCCGGCACCATGGTCCTCCGCCGAACGGGGGGGCAAGGTGAAATGGCGCACCGCGATAGTCGTGGTCTCGAACCGGGTGGCTGGCGAATGGTTGATCGCGAAGCCAATCGGACAGGCAATATCCGGAGAACTGGCGGTTTCCTCGCCTGGCACGCTCACAGCGGCACGCGTGATTCCGCGCTCGGGCGAACCTTTCATAGCGGTGTCTCTCTATGCGGAATTGGAAAGCCCTCTTCCGGGCGAAGGGAGTTGGATTTACTCGGACGCTTCGACTCACCGGCTTGCCTCTGATTTGGCGGCATTCGTCGGACGGCAGCGCGGACACCGAATCGTTGCCGCAGGGGATTTGAATCTGATGCGAGGCTACAGCGCGGACGGCAGCTCCTATTGGGCGACGCGCTACGGCACCGTGTTCGACCGCATGGAGGCCATGAGTCTGCCCTGCATCGGGCCGGACTTTCCCAACGGCCGGCTGGCTGAGCCGTGGCCTGACGTGTTGCCCCAGGACAGCCTGAATGTCCCCACTTGGCGGCTGCCTGGGCGACCGGCGGTCAAGGCGGATCGCCAACTCGACTACGTCTTCGCATCGCGGGGTTTCGCCGATGCCTGGTCGGTCCGTGCTCTCAATGAACCGGAGGAATGGGGTCCAAGCGACCATTGCCCGATAGCGATGGATCTTTCGCCACGGGACTGACCCGGTTCCACGGGGAAGGCGGCGGGGGAAAGGCGAAGAGCGGTCGTGCCCTCAGCCTTTGTTCGATGTCGCGCTTGATGCAGGTCCCCATGGCACAGACAGGGTTTGACCTGCCGGCCAAATCGTCCGCTCACCTGACAATCGCTTGCGCTCCGTGGGTGGCCCAGTTTGGCCGACAATCCGTCCATTCACTGGGATTACAGCCGGACCGATCGGTGGGCGCCGATCAATGTTCGTTGGGCATGTCGGGGTAGGACCGCCCGCCCGTCACGCCGCGGCGTCGGCCAGCAGCGCGTCCGAGATCTTTTCCGCGCACATGATGGTGGGGATGTTGGTGTTGGCGCGCGGCACGCAGGGGAAGATCGAGGCGTCGCACACCGTGAGCCCCTCGACGCCGTAGACCGCTCCGGAGGGGTCGGCGACCGCCATCGGGTCGTCCGCCGCGCCCATCCGGCAGGTGCCCGACGGGTGCCAGCATCCCGTGACGTTCTCGCGCACGTAATCCTCCATCCGCTTCTCGTCGTCCAGCAGGTCCCGGAGGGTGTCGCCCATGGTGATGAGGTTCCGGATCGCCGAGCGCCGGACCGGTCCCGGTAAGTCGAGGATGGCGGCCAGGATGGTGGTCAGGATGCGGTTCTTCGTGTTGACGGCGCCGATCTTCTTCACCCGTTCGGAATAGGCGCTGGGGAAGGGGTCGCGGGCGATCCGCCGGAGCGTCGGATGGTCGAAATAGCCCGCCATGCGCCTTATGCCCTGGGTCAGACGGTCGTAATCCCGTCGGTCCGACAGCATGTTGAAGTCGACATCGGGCTCCGCCCCCGGATCGGCGCTCGCCAGCCGGAGCCGGCCGCGCGAATAGGGCTTGTTGCACCACATCAGGAAGGAGCCGAGCCGAATCCCGACCGGGTGCCAGCCCGATTTGGCGGTCACCGAAACGTACATGTCGCCCGGCCCGCAATCGGCCATGCCCGAGGAGTAGCGGAACGCGATATGGGCGTGCCGCCGGTCCGGTGTGCGGAGCCGCGCGCCGTTGGAGAGATAGGCCGACACGGCCAGCGTCGGGTGTTCGTTCAGGTTGGCGCCCACGCCGGGGCGGTCGGCGACCACTTCGATCCCGAGATCGCGCAGGTTGCCGGCCGGTCCTACGCCCGAGCGCATCAGCAGCGGCGGCGTGTGGAGCGCGCCGGAGGACACGACGATTCGATTGCCGCGGACCTCATGCGTTGCCCCCCGCCGCCGGACTTGCGCGCCCGCGACCCGCCTGCCTTCGAAGATCAGGCGCTCGACCGTCGTTTCCGACACGATGTGGAGATTGGGCCGCGCGCGCGCCTCGGCGTCGAGGAACCCCATCGCCGCCGATGCCCGCTGTTCGTCCTTGTTGGAGATCGCGCAGGCGAACCAGCCGTCTTCGAAATGCCCGTTCTGGTCGGGCAGCGGCTTGAGGCCGGAATCGGTCAGCACGCTGGACACCGCGCGCGAGAAATCCGTCCATTCCGGCTCGGGCACGCGGCGAACGGGTATCGGGCCGTCCTTGCCGTGATAGTCGTCGTCGATGTCCCGGTCGGTCTCCAGCTTCTTGAAATAGGGCAGAACGTCGTCCCAGCCCCAGCCGCGCGCGCCGAGCGAATCCCACTCGTCGTAGTCGAGCGGCGAGCCGCGATTGGCCATCTGGGCGTTGATCGACGAACCGCCCCCGACCACGCGCGCCTGCTCCATGAAGCGGGGGGTGCGCCGGTCCGGCTCGTTGGTCGGGTTGTGCGACAGCCGCACTTTCAGATCGCTCCAGTGATAGGCCGGGTTGAAGGCGGCGCCCAGCGCGTAGGAGCTGCGGATGTCCGCGGGTTCGCTGCCCGGTGGATAGTCCTTGCCGGCTTCGATCAACGCGACCTCGTGCCGTCCGTCCGCCGACAACCTGTTGGCGAGCGTGCAGCCGGCCGAGCCGCCGCCGAGGATCGCGTAATCGAAACGCTTCGAGAATATCTCGGACACCGTGCGAACTCCTCCGTTTACTTCCGACGCGCCCCCGGGGCTCAGTCCATGAAATCCCGCGGATCCACGTCCGCAAGGTTGAGCGGCATCGCCGGCTCGAAACGGCCGCGCGCCGCGTCGTCCGCCGGCATGGTCGCGTCGATGACGGTCTTGGTGCCGATCCTGTACATCGCGCTCATCCCCGGCACGATGTCGGAGACGTTGTCGAGCGACCAGATGCGGGTGTTCGGAATCTTGATGACGTCGCGCTCCGCGTGCACCCGGGTCGTCAGCGACCAGAACACCTGCCGCAGATCGCTTGCGTCAATGTCCTCGTCGACCGCGATCGCGAGCTTCGGGTGAAGATAGGGGCTCGACAAAGCGGCCATCAACGCCGTCTTGGCCTGGCCCTCCACGCGGGGACGGAGCTTGAGGACCACCGCCATCAGCCCCGAGATGCCGAGGAGGCGCACGTCGCGCAGGTCGAGCCCGCCCTCGACCGACCGCAGATGGTCGGTCAGCACGGTCTCGATGCAGGTCCCGGTGATCGACTGGGTGTCTGTCATCGGGATGCCGCACTGCATCGAATAGAACATCGGCTCGCTGCGGTGGGTGATCGCCTTGACCCGGAAGATCTCGGTCGAGCCCTCCATGGCGTAGGTGCCGGTGGCCTCGCCGAACGGGCCTTCCGGCGTCATCCCGGTCGGCGAGACCTCGCCTTCGAGGACGATTTCCGCCTCGGCCGGGACCTCCATGTCGATGGTCTCGCACTTGACCATGCGAACCGGGTCGTCCAGCAGCGCGCCGGCCACGGTCAGTTCGTCGAGCCCGTAGGACGAGGTGAAGCCGGCGGCGTAGTAGAGCGCGGGGTGGGCGCCGATCACCATGGCCACCGGCATCGGCTCGTTCCGCGCCTGGTACATCTGGTAGATCCGGAGCGCGTGGCGCGGGCAGATCAGGAACCCGGTGGTATCGGGGCCGAGGATCTGCATCCGGTGGATCGACATGTTGCGGATCCCGGTCTCGGGGTCCTTGATGATCGCCATGCCGGACGCGATATAGGGTCCCGGATCGCGCTCCGAGTGCCAGACCGCCGGCAGCTTCGTGAGATCGACCTCGCTCCCGAGCTTCACGACCTCCTTCACCGGCGCTCCCGCCGGTTCGATCTCGACGGGTTCCACGGGCGCCGTAATCCGCTCGACCAGGGTGGGGATAAGGGCATCCGTCTCAATGCCGAGCGCGATCGACCATTTGCGCCGGTCGGCGATCACCTGGCTGCAGATCCGCCAGCCCGGGAACCCTTCAAGATTGGAGAAGAGCGCGGACTTGCTGAGCCCGTCATAGGTCTTCCACGACAGCGCCGAAACGTTTCCGTGGGGGTCCACCGGCTTGGCGAAATGGACCAGCTCGCCCTGCTGTTCGAGGTTCCGGACATGGCCTCTGATCGACTGGTCGCGCATCGCCTCTCCCGTTCGGCGCCCGATCCTAGAGCATTTGCCGGGCGAGGCGAACGGGGCGAGTGTGCGGCTGTGCGTACCGTTTCGACCGGGGAACGGTGTGTAGCGTGTCGTTTGACGCTATACACCGTTCCCCGGTAAGCTGCGCCATGAAGATCCGGAACGTGCTTCACAAGGGACTTCGCCGGTTCATCGAGCAAGACAATGCCGCCGCGCTTCCGCCTGCGGTGGTGCCCCGGCTGCGGCGGATCGTTTCGTTCCTGCAGGACATGGAACGTGAGGAAGAGTTGGGAACGGTCCCGGGATGGCGGGCGCACAAGCTGATCGGCGATCGAAGGGGCGTATGGAGCCTGTCGGTCGCGAAGAACTGGCGCATAACCTTCCGGATCGACCAGATGGAGCAACAGATCATCGACCTCGATTATGAGGACTACCATTAGAACAGGAGGCAAGGATGGGTGCGGCGCAGGGGATCCGGATGAAGAACCCGGCGCATCCGGGCGGCTTCGTGAAGAGCGAGATCGTTGAGGCTCTCGACCTGTCGGTCACCGACGCCGCGCGGATGCTGGGGGTTACCCGGCCGGCGTTGTCCGCGCTGCTCAACGAGCGGGCAAGTCTCTCGCCGGAAATGGCGCTCCGGATCGAAAAGGTGTTCGGCGTATCCATGGATACGCTGATGAGGATGCAGACGAGCCACGACATCGCCCGCGTCCGCCGGCGCGAGGGCGATCTTCGGCTGGGTCCCTTCGCCAGGCGGGCCGTCTGAGCGCCGCCGGCGGTCGGTCGCCAAGCCGTCCTCGATGACATGGACGCCGAGGTGCGACGTCAGCCCCCCGAAAGCCGTTGGCCGCGCCGCCAGGCCCACGGCTCGACGAAGGCCCCGCGATGCAGTCCGCGGCGGCGCGCGCGGGCTTCCCGTTCCTGGGGCACGTATGCCGTCGAATATTTCCTGTATGCCAGGGCGTGGCCCAAGCGGACCATTTCGGCGTTGATGTTCCTGCCGTCCGCTGCGTAGCACGTGCCGATCTTGCGGCCGTATCGGTCGGCACCGTGCTGCATCCTGCACCGGATGCCGCCGCCGGCGAGCCGGATGAGGGCCGTGGTGGCTTCCCGGCCGCAGCGATAGCGCCGGTCTCGGGCATCCCGGCAGGACTGTTTCGTCTCGGGTGCATCGATTCCGTGCAGCCGGACCCGGACCCCGGACACCACCACGGTGTCCCCGTCGACGATGCGCGCGGCCATGACGCGGGGACGTGAAGGGGTTTCCCTTTTTTCGGTCCCGGTCGGGCGAGGAGGAGCGGCGCGACTGCAATCGCCCTGACCGCGCTTGGGATGACGGCCGCCGCTCGCCAAGCATGCCTCGATGCCCGGGTAGGCCGTGAACCGTTTCGTTCGGTCGTAGTACCGGCCGCCCGGGCAATGGCATATCCCGGACGAGGATTTCTTCGTGACGGCCGGCGCTTCGGAGCCGACCGCGCCCGTGCCGAGAAACAGGGACACCGTCAGGACAGCACCCAGGGCGGGTATCGCGGCCCGCGGAAAAAGCCGCATATGGGAAATCAACTTCAGGGTGGTTCGCTATTCAGTTATTTCTATCAAACATACCTGTATTGTTTGATATGTCTGTTTCGAGACATCTATTACTTATTCAATACAATAGTTTTTCTTTGCGAATTTGGCAACGCCTTGCAGGCTGTCGAAGAATTTCTTGAAGGAACCGATCCAGCGACAGCCCGGATCGAGGCGCAAGAATTTATCTCAAATGATATTTTCTGGACCCGGGACGCACTTTGGAGCAGGATTGCCTCGGTCGCGAAAAGGGGCGCCGGCGGTTCCGGCGCCCCTTTGCGTTGTGCGAACGCGGACGGATTTCCGCGGCCCGACGGTAAGGACGCAGGGAATCCTTACCGTCGGGCCGGACGCGATTTCTTGGAGGTCGGCGCGGCCGGTGTCGTATAGTAGGGACAGTTCGGAAGAGAGGAGGCGTCGTGGAGCCGAGGATTTTGCCGACGACCGTCGTCGGGAGCCATGTCCAGCCGGACTGGCTGGTCGACCGGAACAACCTCAGGGGCAGGCTGCCGCCCCGGGTGCGCGCGCGAGAGATCTGGAAGGTGCCCGAGGACGCCCTGGAGGAGGCGCAGGACACCGCGACGCTGGCCGCGATCCACGATCTGGAGCATGCCGGAATCGACATCATCACCGACGGCGAGATCCGCCGCGAGAGCTATTCCAACCGGATCGCGACCGCCCTCGGCGGCATCGACATCGACACGCCCGGCACCGCGATCGACCGCACCGGCCATCCCAACCCGGTGCCTCGCATCGCCGGTAAAATTCACCGTGCCCGCCCCATCGAGGTGCGGGACGCGGAGTTCCTGGTCGCCAACACCGACCGGATGACCAAGATTACCGTGCCCGGGCCGTTCACCATGACCCAGCAGGCGCAGAACGACCATTACGACAGCGACGAGGCGGCGGCGATGGACTACGCGGCCGCGATGAACGAGGAGATCAAGGCCCTGTTCGCCGCCGGCGTCGACGTGGTCCAGCTCGACGAGCCTTACATGCAGGCGCGCCCCGACATCGCGAAATCGTACGCGATCGAGGCGATCGACCGCGCGCTCGAAGGGGTCGAGGGGACGACCGCGGTGCATCTCTGCTTCGGCTACGCGCATATCGTGCACGAGAAGTCGAGCGCCTATTCGTTCCTGCCGGAACTGGAGAACGCGGCGGTTGACCAGGTCTCCATCGAGGCGGCGCAGCCCGATCTCGATCTCGGCATCCTGGAGCGGCTGCCGTCGAAGACCGTGATCCTCGGCGTGCTCAATCTGGGCGAACCCGAGGTGGAGACCGCCGAGATCGTCGCGGCGCGGATTCGCCGGGCGCTCGAGGTCGTGCCGGCGGAGCGGATCGTCGTCGCGCCGGATTGCGGGATGAAATATCTCGACCGCGACACGGCGCTCGGCAAGCTCGGGGCCATGGTCGCCGGGGCGGATATCGTGCGACGCGAGATCGAGGGCTGAACAGGGGGATTCCCGTCGCTAGAATGGCGGGGAAGGTGAGGACGATGCAGAGACAACACGATATGGGCGGCATGCCGGCGGGTCCGGTCGAGCCCGACAGCCCGCCGACCGCGCCGTGGGCCAAGCTGATCACGGCCACGGTCGGCGCGCTCCGCGAGAAGAAGCTGATGACGGTCGACGAGATGCGCCGCGCGCTCGAGGACCTGCCGTCGGAGCAGTACGACCGTACCTATTTCGAGCGCTGGGCCGAAGCCCTGACCGATCTCCTGGAGGAGAAGGGTCTCGCCGGCCATGACGAGATCGCCGGCCGGATGGACGAGATCCGGCGGCGGCTGGGAGACGGAGCATGACCGAGGCGACGGCGGAAGAGCGCCGCTTCGAGGTCGGCGACACGGTGCAGGTCGCCCTCAGCCACCCGCCCGGCCACCGGCGGACGCCGTTCTATATCCGCGGCAAGACCGGGGTGGTGGAGCGCTATTGCGGCGCCTTCCGCAATCCCGAGGAGCTCGCCTACGGGTTCGACGGCGAGCCCCGCCGGCATCTCTATCGCGTGCGGTTCCGGCAGGGCGACATCTGGGACGACTACGACGGTCCCGAACACGATACGCTCGACCTGGAAATCTACCAGCACTGGCTGGAAAGAGCTTAGGAGACAGAGGATGGCGGAAGACGAACGCGGGCATGTCGAAGCCCACCACGACCACGATCACGAGGTCGCGCCCGAGAACCGGGATGTCGACGAGACCGGCCATTACGAGCTGATGGCGACGGCGATCCGCGAGCTGCTGGTCGAGAAGGGCGTGGTGACGCCCGAGCAGATCCGCGAACAGCTGGAGTTCATGGATTCGCGCTCGCCCGCGGTCGGCGCGGAGATCGTCGCGAAGGCCTGGACCGACCCGGCGTTCAGGCGGCGGCTGCTGGATGACGGCACCGCGGCGGTCGGCGAGCTCGGGATCCCGATGGCCGGTACCGAGCTGGTCGTGGTCGAGAACACGCCGGATACGCACAACATGATCGTGTGCACGCTGTGCTCGTGCTATCCGCGCACCATCCTCGGCCTGCCGCCGGACTGGTACAAATCGAAATCGTACCGCTCGCGCGCGGTGATCGAGCCGCGCGCGGTGCTGGAGGAGTTCGGCACCGGCATTCCGGAAGAGACCACCGTCCGGATCCACGATAGCAACGCGGACATGCGCTATCTCGTGCTTCCCATGCGCCCGGATGGGACCGAGTCATGGGACGCCGACAGGCTCGCTGGCATCGTCACCCGGGACTGCATGGTGGGCGTGGCGCTACCCGACGCCTCGGGCTGATCAGGCGGCCGGGCGGTCCGAGCCCGAGGTCGCGAGCCAGATCCCGGCGAAGATGAGCGCGATGCCGGCGAGGTGGAACCAGCCGAGGTCCTCGCCGAGCAGGACGATCGCCCCGGCCGCGCCGAAGACCGGCGTCAGATAGATGAAATAGCCCGCCGTCCGGGCGCCGATCCGTTCGACCGCCCAGGTCCAGAAATACTGCGCCAGCAGGCCCGGGAAGAGGGCGATGAAACCCGCCGCCCACAATGCCGTCCACGTTGCCGGTATCGGCTCGCCCTGGGCGATTTCCCAGATGTGGAAGGGGAGCGTCGTCACCGACCCGACAAAAAAGACGATCGTCATGAAGGCGGTGAGGCCGAGCGCGGCAGGTCGGCGCGGCAGCAATATCGAGAACAGCGCGTAGCAGAACACGCCGACCCAGATCAGCGCGTCGCCGGGGTTGAAGAACAGGCCGGCGAGATTGTCCACCTCGCCCCTCAGCACGATCGCCGCGAAACCGAGCCCGCCCACGACAAGGCCGAGCCCCTGGCGCGGCGAGACCGTCTGGCCCAGTACCGCCAGCGATGCGACGATAATGTTGAGCGGAAGAGTCCCCTGGATCAGGGTTCCGTTGATTGCCTCCGTATGGTGCAGGCCGAGGAAGATGAAGATGCTGAAGGCCGTCAACCCGAGCACGCCGAGCGCGACGAGGATCTTCCAGGCGGCGGCGACCTCGCGGCGCGACCGCCAGATCTCGGCGGCCCCGAACGGCGCGATGATCAGGAACGCGCCGAACGACCGCCAGAACGCGAGCCCCATCGGCGGCAATTCGTCGATCACGGCGCGGCCGACGACGGTGTTTCCTGCGAAAGACGCAGCGGTGAGGGTAAGCGCGCAGTAGGCGACGGTCCGGCTGTTCATCAACCGGCGGGGCGGCGGCGGAGCGCACCCGCGGGGACGGTGGCGAGGTAGATGCCGCCCAGCACCAGCAGACCGCCGAGTGCGTGGTACCAGGCGATCGTCTCGCCGAGAAAGATCACTGGGAGCAGCGCGCTGAACACCGGGAAGAGATTGCCGAAATAGCCGGCGCTCGCCGATCCGACGCGCACCACGCCGGCGTTGTAGAGGCTGAAGGCGATGACGCTCGCGAACAGCCCGAGATAGCCCACCATCAGCACGGTGTCCCGGTCGAACCGCATGGCGTCGCCCATCGCCGTCTCGACCGCATAGGCCGGCGCCAGGGCGAGCCAGCCGAGCGCCATCGAGGCGACGACCAGGGCCATGATGTCCATCTCGGGCGGCTTGTAGCGCAGCATGAAGGTTTGCACCGCCCAGCACATCACCGCGGCGAGGCACCAGAAATCGCCCGGGTTGAGCCGGAGCGTCTGCAACACGGCGAAATCTCCGCGGACGACGACCAGCACCGCGCCCCCGATCGAAAGCACGAGTCCGCCGACCTGCCGTCCGGTAATGCCCGTGCCCGCGTACACGGCGCCGAGGATCAGAATCATCAGGGGGAGAAGCGCCGCGATCAAAGATCCCTGGACGGCGGTCGTGCTTTGCAGCCCGACGTAATAGAAGGAGTTGAAGAAAGTGACTCCGACCAGCCCGATACAGAAGCAGTAGACCCGGTGCCGCGCGAGGATCGCGCGCTGGCGCCACAGCGTGCGGGCGGTGAGCGGCAGCAGGATCGCGAGCGCCAACGTCCAGCGCCAGAAATTGACCCCCACCGGCGGCAGGTCGGTGGTCATCGCGAAACGTCCGATCGTGGTGTTGCCGCCCCAGAACAGCATGGCGACGACGATGAAACCGGCGCCGAAGAGGGCGTGACGGGTCATGGAACGCACGGTCGATTGGGTCTTGTCGGCAAGCGTGCGGTTCCTTCTTCGTCATGGTCGGCGGAGGCCGACCATCCACGAGTTTTTCCTTGCGGCCTGAAAAAACAATACGTGGATGGTCGGCCTCCGCCGACCATGACGGCAGGGGTGTGGAGCAGGCGCGTTCAGCCGGCGGCGGCCGAGGCGGCGGCGAGGGGGGGCGCGCTCTCCTCGCCCAGGTGGCGGAGCTTCGGCATCACCTCGTTCGCGAACAGCGTCATGCTCTTCTCGGTCAGGTCGCGCGGCAGGGTGCCGAACTGGAGCATGCAGACAAGGTTGCCGTAGCCCATTTCGTCGAAGCGACGGGCGAGGATCTCGGTCACCGTTTCCGGACTGCCGCAGATGAACATGCCGTTCCCGGTCAGCGCCTCGTGGGTCAGGAACTGCTCGCGAACCTTGAACTTGGTCTCCATGACATATTTGTAGGATGCCATCGAGGAATAGCCGGGCGGCAGCTTGTACTCGGCCGGCGAGTTGATGAACTTGTTGAAGAACACCTCGATATGGTTGGCCGCCTCGCGGTTGGCGATCTCGTCGGTCTCCGCGACGTAGATCGGCAGCGCCCAGCCGAGCTGGCCGGGGCTGCACTCGTAGCCGTAGCTCTCGCACTGGCGGGCATAGGCGTCGAGGTTGCGCTTCACCGCCTCGGCCGGGTTGAAGGTGATCAGGTAGGTGTATTTGCGGTCCGGATGGGCCGCCCATTCATAGGTCTCGCGCGAACCCTGCGACGGAATCCAGATCGGCGGATGCGGCGTCTGGTAGGGCCTGGGCCAGAGATTGACGTACTGGTAGCGGTAATGCTTGCCGTCGAAGGCGAAGGGTCCGGTCTCCGTCCACGCCCGGACGATCAGATTGTGCGCCTCGTGGAAGCGCTCGTGGCTGAAGGACGGGTTCGCCATTGAGGCGTGGTACTCGGTGCCGAGGCCGCGCACGAAGCCCGCGATGAAGCGGCCCTCGGACAGGTTGTCGAGCATCGCGAACTCTTCTGCGATGGACATCGGGTTGTCGGCGATCGGCAGCGCCCGGCCCAGGACGCAGATGGTGGCGTTCCTGACGCTCCTGGTTAGCGCGCCGGCCAGCAGGTTGGGGGCCGGCATCATCCCGTAGGCGGTCTGGTGGTGCTCGTTGACGCAGACCCCGTCGAAGCCCAGCCGGTCGGCCAGCTCCAGCTCGTCGAGATAGCGGTGGTAGAGCGGCGCGCCCTTCTTCGGGTCGTAATAGCTGTTGGGGAGGGTGAGATAGGCGCCCGGATAGGTCTTGTCGTAGTCGAGGTCGAGATGCGCATAGGGCATCAGGTGGAAGAAGAAGAACTTCATGGGGCGGCTTCCTCCGCGATGGCCGCGACGGCGTCGAGAAACGCCTCGGCCTTTTCCTGGTGGGGCAGATGGCCGCATTCGGGAACGATCCGGAGCTCCGAGCCCGGGATCGACGCGGCGAAGGCTTCGCCGTAGGCGGGCGGGAACACCTTGTCCTCGGCGCCCCACAGAATCATCGTCGGGATCCGGATGCGGTGCAGCCATTTGGCGAGATCCGGGTTGCAGAAGCGCGGGCTCCAGGCCAGCCGCGAGGTGGTGAAGTAGTTCTTGAGCGCGATGTCGGCTTCTTCCTCGCTTGGGTTCCGGGCGAGGCGGGCTTCGGCGACTGTCTGGTCGTGGTAGACGTTGCGCACCCGGTCTTCCGGGGTCCACAGGAAGATGTCGCCCACCGGCACGCCGTCGACCGGAATCCCCGCCGCGCCCACCAGTGTGAGCGAGCGCATCCTCTCGGTGGACCGGACCGCGATCTCGCAGGCGAGCCAGCCGCCGAGCGAGTTGCCGACGACATGCACGTCGTCGAGCCCCAGCGCCTCGAACGCGTCGAGGTAGAAGTAGGCGAGGTCGGACATGCCATCGAGCCATTCCGGGGTGTCGGAGCGGCCGAAACCCGGATGGCTCGGGACCGCGATCTCGAAGCGCTCGGCCAGACGATCCATGTAGGGCGCCCAGTCGCCCGCGCCGCCGGCGCCGTGCAGAAACAGGAGCCCGGGCCCCGACCCGCCGCGCAGTACCTCGATGGCGCAGCCGTTGACGTCAATCGTTTCGCGCGTGTGCTCGACCATGGCCGGATTGTTCGCAGGCACGGCAGGGCGCGTCAACGGCGTCTCGGTCGCGTCACGCCTTTCCAACCCGGTGCCGATCGCCCTACCATTCCGGGCGCGGCGCGAGCGACGCGCCAAGGAGGATGCGATGAAGACCATCGAGATCACGCCGGATGAGATGCAAAGCCGGATTTCGCGTTACAGCGCATTGAAGCCGCTGCCGATTCAGCAGGATCCGGAGATCCCGCAAGAAGCGAACGACGTCGTCTACGCCCGAAAGTTGCTCTCGGTCATCGGCCTCGGCGGCGATGTGGACACGCCCATCAACACCGGCGCGCCTATCGTGGACGCCGCCGGCATGACCATGACGCTGGCGGTCTGTCCGCCGGGCCAGGGGCCCTCGCTCCATGCCCATCTCCAGACCTACGAGACGTTCACCGTGCTCAAGGGCCGCTTCGAGGTGACCTGGAACGACGACGGCGGCGGACGGGTCGAACTGGACGAGTTCGACACCGTCTCGGTTCCGCCCAGGGTCAACCGCGCCTTCCGGAATATCGGCGAGGAGGAGGGCGTCCTGCAGGTGCTGATCACCGGTGGCGTGCACGACATGACGGATATCGACCTGGCGCCGTCCAGCGCGGTCAAGCTCGACGCCATCAAGCCGGGGGTGAAAGACAAGTTCGCCGCCCGGGGCCTCACCTTCACCGCCCGGAAGGAAGAGGCCGCCTAAGCAGCGTCGGAGGGCGCCGCCTCGGCGAAGAACAGCCAGCGCTCTATAACGACGCCCGCGGACCCCGACAGGGCCGCGGCGACGGCGCCGGGCGCGGCCAGCCAGGGCGCCGCCTCGATCGCTGCCATGGCGAGCACCAGCGGCAGGGCGAACAGGAGCACGAAGGCGTAGCGCCGGAGCTTCACCGCGCGCTCGCGATCGATGCGGTGGTCCATTTCCGCCTCGCCCGTGCCGCCCGGTTCGGTCGTAGATTCCGGAGTCGAGACGGCCCGGATGGCGTCGATGAGCCGCCAGTACCGGCGTTTCAGGTAGAAGGAGAGGAACAGCGTCACCACCACGATCAGCGAGCTGGAGGGGCTCGCGCCGCCGAACAGGGTGAGGAGCGCGTTCAGCCAGAGCGCGCCGGTGTAAAGCGCGAGCGCGAGAAAGAGTGGCACCACCCAGCGGTTGCTCCACGCGTGGATCGGCTGCTGCGCGGCGTGGATCATGGCGGTGGCGTAAACCGTGAACCCCGCGAGCAAGGCGGCGGCGAGGCCGCAGACCCGCCAGATGCCGTCGACCTCCCCGTAGCCGATCCAGCCGACGGCGAAGAGCCCCGCCGGGACGTAGGCCGCGGCGGACAGCACCCGCGCGCGCGACGGCCAGCTCGACCGCCACCGCGAAAAGGCGCGGAGGGCGCGTTCCGTGGGGCCCGTACGAAAGGTCCACGAGACGAGCCCGAGAGTCATGGCGCCAAGGGCGAACCCCAGCGACGCCAGCCCGAACCAGCGGTCGGAAGGAATTGTTTCCCCGCTCGCAAAGGCGCCGAGCAGGGCCAGCAGGCCGCAGCCCATGCCGGAGGCGGCGGTGAAGAAGATCGCAGAAAAATCGGGGTGCGCGGGTCCGGCCCCGTAGCGTGTCGGTCCTGGCTGGATCCGTTCCACCTGTCGCCCCTTCGCGATGCTCGACGCCGGCCGAACATCCACATTATCGGTATTCCCGTCGACACGGAAAAACGCCAAGCTCCTGTCGATAGCCGCCGGACGCGTGCGCAGGGCAGGGCGCCGTGGTACTGTCCCGGCCTTCATGATCGTCGCGCATATCTCCGACATTCATCTCCGCCCCGAAGGCGATCTTGCCCACGACGTGGCTGACACGGCTGGCGGGCTGGCCGCTGCGGTCGAACGTCTGGCCGCGCTCGATCCGCCGGCGGACGCGGTGTTCGTCACGGGCGATCTCGTCGACGTCCCGGACGCCGATTCCTATACCCAGCTTCGGCGCTTGCTGGATCCCCTGCCGGTCCCCGTCTACCTGATTCCCGGCAACCGCGACGACCGGGCAGCCTTGCGCACCGCCTTCGCCGATGCCGGATACCTCCCTGGGGAGGGCGCGTTCCTCCATTACGCGGTGGAACACCTGCCGGTGCGCTTCCTCGCCCTCGACACGGTGAAAGCGGGCGCCAAGACCGGCGAGATGTGCCGGGACCGCCTGGCGTGGCTGGAGGACCGTCTGGCCGAGGCTCCCGAGCGCCCGACCGTGATCCTGATGCACCACCCGCCCTTCAAGACCGGCGTCCCTTTCATGGACGGCCAGGACTTCGCGGGCGCCGATGCCTTCGCCGAAATCGTCGGCGCCCACGGGAATGTCGAACGCGTGTTGTGCGGGCATCTGCACCGGCCCATCCAGCGCCGCTTCGCCGGCACGCTCGCCTGCGTGGCGTCGTCGACGGCGTTCCACATGCCGCTCGACCTGCGTTCCGGCGTCGAGCTCAACCTGGTGCTCGAACCTGCCGCCGGATTCCTTCACGTCTGGAGTCCCGAGATCGGCATGGTTACCCACACCCTGCCCCTCGTCGAGCACCCGGGACCCTACCCCTTCCGCCGCCGTCCGGCGCCGGCCTTGACATCCGATCCCGACCGAAGATGGTAGCCTTCCCGGGAACGGATCGTTACCGTCGCTCCCGCCGTTGAACGGAACAGGCTGACATCGGGGGAATCGCGTGTTCACCAGCAATCCCTTCGCCGCGCTTTCGGCGTCCGTATCGCCCGCCGTCATGCAGACCTATGTCGCGGTCATGATCGTGCTGGTCGTGGCCGGCACCCTGTTCGACATCTGGCACAAGGGGAGCGCCACCTATTTCTTCGCCAGCTGGCGGACCTCGAGAAACAAGGGCGCGCGGCAGGTCGGCGGCGGACAAATGGCGGGGATCGCGATTCAGACCGCCCTGTCGGAGGGATTGACGTCCGCAGAATTCGGCCCCGGGCGCCGACGGGTCGCTCACCTTCTGACGATGTACGGTTTCCTGGCATACGCCATCGCCACCTTCGTCATGGTGTTCTGGTTCCCGACACCCGCCACGCCGACTCCCGCCATTCTGCCACTGCTTTGGGTCTTCGGAGCCTTGCTGGTCTGCGTCGGCGGCTACTGGTTCTGGTTCTTTATCCGGGTCGACGTATCGGCCGAGGGGCATACGCCGTTCCGGTTCATCCGCGCCGACCTCTTCATCCTCTCGCTTCTCGGCAGCACGACGCTGGGATTGATCTGGGCCGGCCTGCAAGCGGCGGAGAGCTCGTGGACGACCGTGTTCCTCGGCCTCTACCTGATCGCCACGACGGTGCTGTTCGGATCCGTCCCTTGGTCCAAGTTCTCGCACATGTTCTTCAAGCCCGCCGCCGCCTTCGAGAAACGGGTGTCCGAGGCCAGCGGTTCGAGGAGCAACCTGCCGGCCCCCGCCGACAAACCCGAAACGTTCGGCAGTGCACGGGAAAGGCCTCGCCACTACTGACCGGCCCGTCGTCGGCCTTCGATAGAGGAGTTAACGGAACCACATGCCGACATTCGTCTACATGACCCGATGCGACGGCTGCGGGTACTGCGTCGATATCTGTCCGTCGGACATCATGCACATCGATAGCACCTACCGGCGGGCCTACAACATCGAGCCCAACATGTGCTGGGAGTGCTACTCCTGCGTGAAGGCGTGCCCCCAGAACGCGATCGATGCCCGCGGCTATGCCGACTTCGCCCCCCTGGGGCACAGCGTCCGGGTGCTGAGGGAAGAGGAGAAGGGCACGATTTCCTGGAAGATCAAGTTCCGGAACGGCCATGAAAAGAATTTCGTTTCCCCGATCCGGACTACCCCCTGGGGATCGATCAAGTCGCCTGCCGACTACGAGGCACCCACCGCGGAAGCGATGAAATCCCAGGAACTCGCGCACGAGCCGGACGCGCTCAACATCGAGGCGCTGCCCGAGCTGACGCCGGACCGATTCAAGCAGGGAGTGCTCTAGTGAGTTTGTTCTCGCGCCGGAAAACGGTTTTCGTGGACGCGGACATCCTGGTCGTCGGCGGCGGCATGGCCGGCTGCGGGGCGACCTACGAAGCCGGGTATTGGGGGCGCGATCTGAAGGTGGTTTGCGTCGAAAAGGCGAACATCGAGCGCAGCGGCGCGGTCGCCCAGGGCCTCTATGCGATCAACTGCTACATGGGCATGCAGTGGGACGAGAACCAGCCCGAGGACCATGTCCGCTACGCCCGCAACGACCTCATGGGCCTGGTGCGGGAGGATCTCGGCTACGACATCGCGCGGCACGTCGACTCCACGGTTCACAAGTTCGAGGAGTGGGGCCTTCCGATCATGAAGGACCCGGAGACCGGGCGCTATCTGCGCGAAGGCAAGTGGCAGATCATGATCCACGGCGAGAGCTACAAGCCGATCGTCGCGGAAGCCGCGCGCAAGGCCGCGACCGAGGTCTACAACCGGATCATGGTCACCCATCTGCTGACCGACGCGAAGAACCCCAACCGGGTCGCCGGCGCGGTCGGCTTCAACGTGCGCACGGGCGACTTCCATGTCTTCCGCGCCAAGGCGGTGATCGTCTCCGCGGGCGGCGCGTCGCACATCTTCAAGCCGCGCGCGGTGGGCGAGGGGATGGGACGAACCTGGTACGCCCCCTGGAGCAGCGCGTCGGCCTATGCGTTGCCGATCCTCGTCGGCGCGAAGATGACCCAAATGGAAAACCGCATCGTCCTGACCAGGTTCAAGGACGGTTACGGCCCGGTCGGCGCGTATTTCCTCCACCTCAAGACCTACACCCAGAACGCGTATGGCGAGGAATACGAGTCCAAGTGGTACGACCACACCAGGGAGCTGGTCGGGGACTACGTCGACCGTCATCCGGTGCCGACGTGCCTGCGCAACCACGCCATGCTCGAAGAGCTCAAGGCCGGCCGCGGCCCGATCCGCATGGTGACCACGGAAGCCTTCCAGGATCCGCACAAGGAGACGGTGGGCTGGGAGAATTTTCTCGGCATGACGATCGGACAGGCCGTCGTCTGGGCGTCGCAGAATATCGATCCCAAGCACACCAATCCGGAGCTGACCACGTCGGAGCCGTACGTCATGGGCTCGCATGCCACGTGCTCGGGCGCCTGGGCGAGCGGGCCGGAGGATTACGCGCCGGGCGAGTACCAGTGGGGCTACAACCGGATGATGACGGTCGACGGCCTGTTCGGCGCGGGCGACACGATCGGCGGCACGGCCCACAAGTTCTCGTCGGGGTCCTTCACCGAAGGCCGGATCGCCGGCAAGGCGGCGGTCAATTACGTCAACGACCTCAAGACCGACCGGCCCGAGGTCAGCGAGAAAGAGTACGAAGACCTCAAGAGGACGGTCTTCCAGCCGCTGGAGAACTACCGGATCGGCCGCAACGAGATCGTCTCGGGAACGGTCTCGCCGAGCTATATCCTGCCGATCCACGGTCTCCAGCGTCTTGAGAAGATCATGGACGAATATGTCGGCGGCATCAGTGCCAACTACACGACGAACGAGCCCATGCTCACCCGCGGGCTGGAGTTACTGGACATGCTGAAGGAAGACCTCGACTGCCTTGGGGCCGAAGACCTTCACCAGCTTCAGCGGGCGTGGGAGCTTCAGCACAGGGTCCTGGCCTCGGAGTCCGTGACCCATCACACGATGTTCAGGACGGAAACGCGGTGGCCGGGATACTACTATCGGGCCGATCATCCCAAGCTGGACGACACCGACTGGCACTGTTTCACCCTGTCCCGCTACGATCGGGAATCCGGGGAATGGGCCATGGAGAAGGCCCCCGTCTACCACATCGTCGACTAGCCACGATTACCCGCCACGGCGACCCCCCATGCCGACGCTGATCGTCCCGCACGGCAACGCTGCCCTGAAGCCCCTGCTGCTACCCCGGGAGGAGCGGGACGAGGAGATTACGCGGGCGCGCGGGCTGAAGAAGCTGCCTCTGTCGAGCCGCGAGGTCTCGGACCTTTTCATGCTGGCCATGGGCGCCTACACGCCGCTCGCTGGCTTCATGGGCGCGGCCGACTGGCGCGGCGCCTGCCTCGACATGCGCCTGGAGAACGGGCTCTTCTGGCCGATTCCCATCACTCTTTCCTGCGGCGAGGACTTCGCCGTCGCGGTCGGCGACGAGGTGGCGTTGACAGACGCGGACGGCGAGATCCTCGGTATCCTTGCGGTCACCGAGAAATACGCCATCGACAAGGCCCTCGAATGCCGTGAGGTCTACCGCACCGGCGACGAGGCCCATCCGGGAGTCGCCAAGGTGATGGCTCAGGGCTCAGTCAACCTGGCTGGCTCGGTCTCGGTCTTCTCCGAAGGCCACTTTCCCGAGACCTACCGGGGGCTCTATCTGCGCCCCGACGAGACCCGCGCGTTGTTCGCCGAAAATGGCTGGTCGACGGTCGCCGCCTTCCAGACCCGCAACCCGATGCACCGCAGCCACGAATTTCTCGCCAAGGTCGCCATCGAGGTTTGCGACGGGGTGCTGATTCACCAGGTCCTCGGCGCGCTCAAGGAAGGCGATATCCCGGCCGATGTCCGGGTCCGCTCTATCGACTGGCTGGTCGCCAACCACTTCGCGGAAGGAAAGGTGATTCAGGCCGGCTATCCCATCGAAATGCGCTACGCCGGCCCGCGGGAGGCGCTGCTGCATGCCCTGTTCCGCCAGAACTTCGGCTGCTCCCACCTGGTGGTGGGGCGCGACCATGCCGGGCTCGGCGGCTATTACGGGCCCTACGACGCGCATCGCATATTCGACGAGATCGGCGCGGACAGCCTTGCCATCAGGCCCCTGAAGATCGACGACACGTTCTATTGCTCCGACTGCCGGGGTATGGCGACGGGCAACGTGTGCTTCGCCGCCGAGGGCGAGGAAGACCGGTTGAACGAGGAGGAGCGCTATCGCGAGGTGGCGGCGGTCGCGGCAGGCGAGGCCGGGGGGCGGAGCTGCCCCCACGACGACGGCGGAAAGCTCCGCATCTCGGGCACGAGGCTGCGCGAGATGTTCGCCAACCACGAGACGATCCCGACCGAATTCAGCCGCGACGGCGTCGTCGCCATCCTTCAGGACTTTTACGACCGTACTCCGTGACCGGCCGGCCCGACGATCGAATTCCCGGATCGCTAACCCAAGTTTAACGTTTTGGTGGCCGATTTTGTCGAGATTGGCCGGCGCGGTGTCATCAAGCCGTTGATATTGCTGGATTGAGGTTTCCGGGGGCGCAATGTAGTGCCATAATATTTTCGCTTGGGGATTTCGAGACCTTGCGCCCGCTCCTATGCTGTGCGCCATGTTCATTCGCCGCACCAGGACCGGAACCGGCGAGCGCGGCGAGGTCTATTATTCCCATCGCCTTGTTCGCTCGGAGCGCGACGGCGGGAAGATCCGCCAGCGCACCCTGCTCAACCTGGGGAGCGACTTCCCTGTCGAGCGGCGGCACTGGGCGGTGCTGTGCAGCCGGATCCAGCAGCAGCTCGACCGCCAGGCCGAGCTGGTTCCGCTGTCCTGTCCGGAGGAGGTCGAGCGGCACGCCCAGCGCATCGCCGCGCAATTGCTCAACAGCGCGCCGTCCGGCGGGACCGGGCGCCCTGACCTGCAGACGGTGGATGTCGGCTCCCTGGAGCTGATCCGCCCGCGTTCGGTCGGCGTCGAGCATGTCGGGCTGTGGGCCATGGAGCGGCTCGGCCTGGAGGCTTTGCTGGAGCGCCTGGGCTTCAACGGCACGCAGCGCGCGCTCGCCATGGCCACCGTGATCGCCCGCATGGCGGCGCCGGGCTCGGAGCGCGCCTCCTGGCGCTGGCTGTGCGAGCGTTCGGCGCTCGGCGAGTTGCTGGGGGTGGACTTCGAGCGCATGAGCATGATGCGCCTGTACCGCGCCTCCGACGCCCTGATGGCGCAGCGCGCGGCGATCGAGGCGCATCTGTTCGATCGGGCGACGGATCTGTTCGGCCTGCGCCGCACGGTGACGCTGTACGACCTGACCAACACCTTCTTCGAGGGCGCGGCGGCGGCCCAGGCCAAGGCCGAACGCGGCCATTCCAAGGAGAAGCGCTCGGATTGCCCGCTCTTGACCCTGGGGCTGGTGCTCGACGGCTCGGGCTTCGTGCGCCGCTCCGAGGTGTTCTCGGGCGCGGTCAACGAAGACAGGACCCTGGCGTCGATGCTCGGCGCCCTGGGCGCGCCGGCGGACGCGCTGGTGGTGATGGACGCGGGGATCGCCACCGAGGCCAACATCGCCTGGCTGCGCGCGAACGGCTACCGCTATCTGGCGGTCAGCCGGGAACGCACCCGCCGCTTCGATCCCGAGCTGGCGCTGGCCATCGAGACCCGGTCGCGCCAGACGGTCCATGTCCACAAGGCGGTCGACGCCGAAGCTGGAGAGGCGCGGCTCTACTGCTACTCCGAGGCGCGGGCGAAGAAGGAACAGGGCATCGCAAACCGCTTCGCCGCGCGCTTCGAGGGCGAGATGCAGAAGCTCCACGACGGCCTCAAGCGGCCGCGCACCCGCAAGCGGCTCGACCGTGTCTGGCAGCGGATCGGCCGGATCAGGGAGAAGAGCCGCGGCGCCGCGGCCCACTACGACATCGACGTCATCGCCGACGAAAGCGGCGAGAAGGCCCGGGCCGTCACATGGGAGCGCCGCCCGCTCGCCGGCACCATGGCCACCCATCCCGGCGTCTACTGCCTGCGCACCAACGTCGAGGACTGGGACGAGGAGGCGCTGTGGCGGACCTATACCTCGCTCACCGATGTGGAGGCGGTGTTCCGATCGCTCAAGTCGGAACTCGGCCTGCGCCCCATCTTCCACCAGACCCAGAGGCGCTCCGACGGCCACCTGTTCATCACCGTGATCGCCTACCAGATGGTGCAGACCATCCGCCGGCGCCTCGCCCAGCAGGGCGAATACGCCAGCTGGGCCAGCCTGCGAGCCAGCCTCGAAGGCCAGCAGCGGGTCACCGCGACCTTCAGGCGCAAGGACGGACGCACCTTGCATGTCCGCAAGGCCACACGGGCCGAGCCCGAACAGCAAGAAATCTATCGCGCGCTCGGCATCGACCCCGCCCCTGGAGGCATCAGGAAAATGATCGTCTGATCCCGAACCGGGCGAAATAACCGAAATGTAGTGCCAGACGCGAAATTATTGCTCCGTAAGGCATTGATAATCAATGATCTTCAAAATGCTCTGTTAAACTTGGGCTAACGGGAGCCGAAGCGCGGCGGCCGATGTTGTAGACTTATTCCCGTCCGGCATAAGGCGATGAGGGGTGACGCATGACGCCGAAGGTCGACGGATTCTTCGATCCGACCACCAATTCGATTTCCTATGTCGTCTCGGATCCCGATACCCGGCGCGCGGCGGTCGTCGATCCGGTGCTCGATTTCGATCCGGCATCCGGCCGGACCGCGACCGAATCCGCGGACAGGCTGATTGCCGCCGTCGAACGGGACGGGCTCGCCGTCGACTGGATCCTGGAAACCCACGTGCATGCCGACCACATCACGGCGGCGCCTTATGTCCAGAATCGCCTCGGCGGCAAGACCGGGATCGGCGCGGGCGTTTCGGAGGTGCGGAAGACCTTCGGCGCGTTGTTCAATATCGGGGATGAGCTGGCCGCCGACGGCACGCATTTCGATCGTCTCTTCGACGACGGGGACACGGTTTCGATCGGCCGCCTCGCCGGCCGGGTGATATTTACGCCCGGCCATACCCCGGCCTGCGCCTGCTATGTGTTCGGCGATGCGGCGTTCGTCGGGGATACGATCTTCATGCCGGATTCGGGTACCGCGCGGGCCGATTTCCCGGGGGGGTGCGCGGACACCCTGTACGATTCGCTGTGCCGTATCCTCTCCCTGCCGGCGGATACCCGCCTGTTCATGTGTCACGACTACGGCGCCGGCGGGACGCGCGACTTCGCCTGGGAAACCACCGTCGCCGAGCAGCGACGGAACAACATCCATTGCAGCGACGGTGTAAGCCGGGAGAGCTATGTGGCCGCGCGTACCGCGCGCGACGCGGAACTCAACTTGCCGCGGCTGATCGTGCCCGCGGTCCAGGTCAATATCCGGGGCGGGCGCATGCCGCCGCCGGAAAGCAACGGTACCTCCTATCTGAAGGTTCCCATCGATGCGCTTTGAGCGGGTTCGGTCTCAGGACAGGAAGAGGCGGAGATGACGACACTGCTGTTTCATCACGAGAGCTCTGCAAGGCATGACACGGGCCAGGGCCATCCCGAACGCCCCGACCGGATCCGCGCGGTTATGGAGGCCCTGTCGTCCGAAGCTTTTTCAGCGCTCGACCGGCGCGAGGCGCCGGGGGCGGAACCGGACCAGTTGGCGCGCGCCCACTCGGCCCGGTTCGTCGAGGCACTGCTGAATGCGGTACCCGCGGAGGGCAGGGTGAGGGTAGATCCCGACACCGTCATGTCGGCCGATTCGGGCGAGGCCTCGCTCCGCGCGGCGGGAGCGATGGTGGCCGCGGTGGAAAAGGTGATGGCTGGCGAAGCCGACAATGCGTTCTGCGCCGTCCGCCCGCCCGGCCACCACGCCGAGGCCGAACGCAGCATGGGGTTCTGCCTGTTCAACAATGTCGCCGTCGGGGCGCGCCACGCGCGCGAGCAACTCGGCGCGGGTCGGGTGGCGGTGGTCGATTTCGACGTGCACCACGGCAACGGAACCCAGGCGATGTTCGAGGCCGACCCCTCGCTGTTCTTCGCCTCCACCCACGAATTTCCTCTCTACCCCGGAACCGGCCGCGCCGAAGAGACCGGCTGCGGCAATATCGTCAACGTCCCGCTGCCTCCAGGATCGGGCTCGGCCGAATTCCGCGCGGGAATGGATCGCGGCGTAATCCCGGCGCTACGGGTGTTCGACCCCGACCTGATCCTGGTGTCCGCCGGATTCGACGCCCACGAACGCGACCCCCTGGCGACGCTCCGCCTGGTCGAGGACGATTATTCCTGGGTGACCGGGCGGCTCTGCGAGGTCGCGGACGAGGTTTGCGGCGGCCGCCTCGTGGCGACGCTGGAGGGCGGCTACGACCTCGATGCGCTGGCCGCGAGCGTCGCTGCCCATGTCGGAGTGCTGATGACAGCATGATCCCATAAGTTTTTGTTGGATATGGGGAAAGGAAATCCCGTCTTGTCGGATGACTGGCTCAGAGCTAGGGTCCTCAATCGAACGCAGACAAAGATTTGGATCGACGCAATTTGACGGACGACATCTCCAATCTTTCGTTCGAGGACGCCCTGGAACAGCTTGAGGCGATCGTTCGCACGCTCGAAAGCGGCGAGGCGAAGCTCGACGATGCCATCGGCGCCTACGAGCGCGGCATCGCCCTGAAGACCCATTGCGAAAAAAAGCTGGGCGAGGCCAAGGCCCGGATCGAGAAGATCGCGTTCGAGGGATCGGAGCCCGCCGGTGTGGAGCCCGCCGACCTTGGCTGAAGTCCTGATCGATACCGACCTCGCCGGAGCGATGGCGGACACCGCCGCGGCGGTGGAAGACGTGCTGCGGCGGGAGCTGCCCGAGCCGGAAGGGCCCGCGGCACGGCTCTACGAGGCGATGCGCTACGGGGTTCTGGGCGGCGGCAAGCGGTTGCGGGCGTTTCTCGTCAGGACCGGCGCAAGGCTGCTCGGCGCCGATGACGGCGGCGCTCTGCGCGTCGCGGCGGCGGTCGAGATGATCCACGCCTATTCCCTGCTCCATGACGACCTGCCCGCGATGGACGACGACGATATGCGTCGCGGCAAGCCGTCCTGCCACATCGCCTTCGACGAGGCGACGGCGATCCTGGCCGGGGACGCCTTGCTGACCGGCGCCTTCGAGGTTCTTGCGAACGAAGCGACCCACCCCTCCGCCGCGATCAGGACGGAGCTCGCGCGGACGCTTGCCCGGGCGTCAGGAGCGCACGGCATGGTGGGGGGCCAGATGATCGACCTCGCGGCGCAGCACGGGGCGGCCGATTTCGACCTGATCGCGGTCCTGGAAAGGATGAAGACGGGCGCGCTTATCGCCTTCAGCTGCGAAGCGGGTGCGATACTCGGCGATTGTCCCGGATCGATGCGGGACATATTTCGTTCCTACGGCTACGACGTCGGCCTGGCGTTTCAGATCGTCGACGACCTGCTCGACGTGACCGGAGACGAAGCGGCGCTCGGAAAAAAGGTCGGCAAGGACGCGGCGGCGGGCAAGGCGACATTCGTGGCCGCTCTCGGCGTCGAAGGGGCGAAAGGCGAAGCGCGCATGTTGATCGACCGGGCGATAGCGCGTCTCGATGGCTTCGGCGCGGAAGCGGAGCCGTTGCGGGCCTTCGGAATGTTCGTGTTGCAGCGCAGGAACTGAAGGGAGGGGCTGACCATGGCTGTCGATACTCCCCATCTGGACAAAGTCCACTGGCCGCGCGACCTACGTGACATGTCGGCCCGCGAATTGCGGGCGGTGGCCGATGAATTGCGGGCGGAAATGGTCGATGCCGTTTCCACCACCGGCGGGCATCTCGGCGCCGGGCTCGGCGTGGTCGAGCTCACGGTCGCGATCCATCACCTGTTCGATACGCCCGAGGACATCCTGATCTGGGACGTCGGGCACCAGTGCTATCCGCACAAGATCCTCACCGGCCGCCGCGATCGCATCCGTACGATCAGACAGGGCGGCGGCCTGTCCGGTTTCACCAAGCGGTCGGAGAGCGAATACGACCCGTTCGGCGCCGCGCACGCCTCGACCTCGGTGTCGGCCGGGCTCGGTTTCGCGGTCGGCCGCGATCTCCAGGGCAGGAAGAACCGGGTTGTCGCGGTAATCGGAGACGGCGCGTTGACTGGCGGGATGTCCTATGAGGGGCTCAATCACGCCGGCTCTCTGGACAGCCGGCTGATCGTGATCCTCAACGACAACGACATGTCCATTGCGCCGCCTGTCGGCGCGATGAGCGGGTATTTGTCGCGGCTGATTTCGTCCAAGAGCTATCGCAACCTGCGCGACGTGGCTCATCACATCGCCGAAAGGTTCCCGCGCGCCGTCGAGCGCGGGGTGAAGCGGGCAGAAGAATACGCCCGCGGGCTGGTGACTGGCGGAACGCTGTTCGAAGAGCTCGGCTTCTTCTATGTCGGCCCGGTGGACGGCCACAATCTCGACCATCTGCTGCCGGTCCTGCGCAACGTCCGCGACGACAAAGCCGAAGGGCCTATCCTGGTCCACGTGGTGACTACGAAGGGCAAGGGCTATGCCCCGGCCGAAGAATCGGCCGATCGGTATCACGGCGTTTCCAAATTCGAGGTCGTCACCGGTGTCCAGGACAAACCCAAGACCAACGTCCCGTCCTTCACCAGGGTGTTCGCCAACAGCCTGATCGCCGAGGCGGAAAAGGACGACAAGATCGTCGCCATCACCGCGGCGATGCCGTCCGGGACCGGCGTCGATGCATTCCAGAAAGCGTTTCCGCACCGCGCTTTCGATGTCGGGCTTGCCGAACAGCACGCCGTGACGTTCGCCGCGGGACTCGCCGCCGATGGCATGAAACCGTTCGCGGCGATCTACTCGACCTTCCTGCAGCGCGCCTTCGACCAGATCGTGCACGATGTGGCGATCCAGAGCCTGCCGGTGCGCTTCGCGATGGACCGCGCCGGCCTCGTCGGCGCCGACGGACAGACCCACGCCGGAGCCTTCGACATCGCCTATCTCGGGTGCCTGCCGGGGATGGTTCTGATGGCCGCGGCCGACGAGGCGGAGCTGGTCCACATGGTCAGGACGGCGGTGGCGATCGACGACCGTCCGTCCGGGCTCCGCTATCCGCGGGGCGAGGGGTTCGGGGTGAACATGCCCGAGCAGGCCGAGGTGCTGCCCATCGGCAAGGGCCGCGTCATGCGGGAAGGCTCTACCATCGCGATCCTTTCCTATGGCGCCCGGCTGTACGAGGCGCTGGCGGCATCGGACGAACTTGTGGCGAAGGGCATTTCCGCCACCGTTGCCGATGCGCGTTTCGCCAAGCCCCTCGACGAAGACCTGATCCTCCGCCTCGCGCGCGAGCACGAGGTCCTGATCACCATCGAGGAAGGCTCGATCGGCGGCTTCGGCTCGCAGGTGCTCCACTTGCTGGCGCTCAGGAAGGTGCTGGATAGCGGCCTCAAGATCCGTCCGATGGTGCTGCCGGACCTGTTCCTCGACCATGACAAGCCGCCGCTCCAGTACGAGGCGGCGGGGTTGAGCGCGCGGCACATCGTCGCCACGGCTCTGGAGGCGCTGGGACGTGGCGAGACAGTCGCGGCGGAAGCCGGGCGCGCCTGACAAGCGTCGGCTCGACGCGCTTGTCGAGGGGCGCGGCCTGGCCGCGAGCAGGACGGAAGCCCAGGCGTTGATCCGGGCGGGTCGGATCTGGTCCGGCGACAAGCGGCTCGACAAGCCCGGCCATTCCTTTCGTTCCGATGTCGAACTCGAACTGCGCGGCTCCGATCGCCGCTGGGCGTCGCGGGCAGGCTTCAAGCTCGACCATGCGCTGCGCCATTTCGCGATCGATGTGGCGGGCGCGACCGCGCTCGATATCGGTGCGTCGACCGGCGGCTTCACCGATGTGCTGCTGACGCACGGCGCGGCCAGGGTCTATGCGGTGGATGTCGGGCGCGGGCAGCTTCTGTGGCGGCTGAGTCAGGATCCCCGGGTGGTCGTCCTCGACCGGTTGAACGCGCGCTACATCGCCCCGGAACAGGTGCCCGAACCGGTAGACGTCGTCACCTGCGACGCGAGCTTTATCGGGCTTGAGACCGTGCTGCCCGCGCCGATGGCACTGTGCCGCCCGGGTGCGCGACTTGTCGCGCTGATCAAGCCTCAATTCGAGGTCGGTCGGGCCGAGGTCGGTAAGGGGGGGATCGTAAGAAACGAGGCGGCCCGGGCCGCCGCCTGCGAACGCATCTCCGCCTGGCTGGCCCGGCAGGACGGCTGGCGCGTGCTCGGCCTCATCGAAAGCCCCATCGAGGGCGCCGGCGGCAACCGCGAATATCTGATCTCCGGAGAGCGGGAGTAAGGGCGGCTCGCCTCAGCCGCACTGCGCGCGGTGGTGGAGCAGATGGTCTGCGAGCACGCAGGCCATCATCGCTTCGCCGACCGGAACGGCTCGGATACCGACGCAGGGATCGTGCCGGCCGCGGGTCGAGATCTCGGTATCGTGCCCGTCCACCGTCACCGTCCGCCGAGGCGCGAGGATCGAGCTGGTCGGCTTGACGGCGAACCGGACCACGATGTCCTGCCCGGTCGAAATCCCGCCCAGGATTCCGCCCGCGTTGTTGGAGAGAAACGCGGGCTTGCCGCCGCGCATCCGCATTTCGTCGGCGTTTTCCTCTCCGCTGAGCGCGGCTGCACCGAATCCGGCACCGATCTCGACGCCCTTGACCGCGTTGATGCCCATCATTGCCGCCGCGAGGTCGGCATCCAGCTTGCCGTAGATCGGCGCCCCCAACCCGGCCCGGACGCCGCTGGCGGTCACCTCGATGACAGCGCCGACCGAGGAGCCGGACGTGCGAACCGTTTCGAGAAAGCCGGTCCAGTCTTGCGCCGCTTCCTGGTCGGGACACCAGAACGGGTTCTTGTCCACCGCCTTCCAGTCCCAGCGCGACCGGTCGATCGCGCGGTCGCCCATCTGGATCATGGCGCCGCGGACCTTCACCCTGCGGCCCAGCACCTTGCGCGCGATCGCGCCAGTGGCGACCCGGCAGGCGGTCTCGCGCGCCGAGGAACGGCCGCCGCCCCGATAGTCTCGCCGGCCGTACTTTTGCAGATAGGTAAAATCGGCGTGTCCCGGGCGGAATTTGTCCTTGATGTCGCTGTAGTCCTTCGACCGCACATCCTCGTTGCGGATCAGGAGGGAGATCGGCGTTCCCGTGGTCCGACCCTCGAATACGCCCGAGAGGATCTCGACCGTGTCGGGTTCGCGCCTCTGGGTGACGAAACGGCTTTGCCCCGGCCGCCGCTTGTCGAGCCAGACCTGGATATCCGCCTCGGCGAGCGCGATTCCGGGCGGAGTCCCGTCGACCACGCAGCCGATGGCCGGGCCGTGGCTTTCACCCCAGGTGGTGAAGCGGAATATCCGTCCCTGCGTGTTGTACGACATCGGTCACGGCCGGCCCGAAGGCTCTACGTCACGGTCGCGATGTCGGGGGCGTCCGCCGCCTTCATGCCGACCACGTGATAGCCGCAATCGACATGATGAACCTCGCCGGTCACACCGCTGGACAGGTCCGACAGGAGGTAAACCCCGGCGCCGCCGACATCGTCGATTGTCACATTGCGCTTCAGCGGTGCGTTCAACTCGTTCCATTTGAGGATATACCGGAAATCGCCGATTCCCGACGCGGCGAGGGTCTTGATCGGCCCGGCGGAGATCGCGTTCACCCGTATGTTGTCGTTGCCGAAATCGGCGGCGAGGTATCGGACGCTCGCCTCCAGCGCGGCCTTGGCCACGCCCATGACGTTGTAATGCGGCATCACCCGTTCGGCGCCCGCATAGGTGAGGGTAAGCAGGCTCCCTCCGTCCGGCATCAACCGCGAAGCGCGTTGGCAGACCGCCGTGAAGGAGTAGCAGGAGATGTTCATCGTCATCGCGAAATTGTCGGGCGAGGTGTCGACGTAGCGGCCCTTCAGCTCGTCCTTGTCGGAAAACGCGACCGCGTGAACGACAAAATCAAGCGTGTCCCAGCGCTCCTCAAGCGTCGAAAAGACGTCGTCGAGGCTCTTCGGGTCAGCCACGTCGCACCGCAAAAGAAACGAGGAACCGGCCGATTCGGCAAGCGGACCCACCCGCTTGGCGAGTGCATCGTTCTGGTAGGTGAAAGCAAGGTCGGCGCCATGAGCCGCGGCCGCGCGAGCGATGCCCCACGCGATCGAACGCTCGTTGGCGACCCCCATGATCAGCCCCTTCTTGCCGCCCAGCAGGCTCTCGGACCGGGACATTCAACCCTCGCTCAACATGTCTCAGTAGGAAAAACCCCGAGGCGGCCGGGGCGCGGCATGCTACACCAAGGCATCCGCGCGTCCAACCGCCTCGCCCCGTCCGGGGCGTGTGCGGGTGCCGTCGCCGTCCTCAGCTGACGATCCGCCAGGACCCGTCGGGTTGGCGGCAAGCGCGTCCGTAACCGGTCTCGGTCTTGCCGCCCACGGTGATCGACTGCTGGTATTCGCGGCAATACCGCCCGGAATCGGTCCGATATGTCCGGGTCGGGGTAACCGTCCCCCGGTTGCCCGAATCGGGATTGCGCCAGGTGCTCCCGCTGCCCGTCTTGTTCTTTTCCAACGCTTGCTGGGTCGATCGCTGCATCGCCAGCCGGTCCGCCCGGTCGAGCGACTTTCCGACCTCGCCGCCCAACGCCGCTCCGGCCAGCGTGCCCACCGCGACCGCGATGAGCTTACCGGTGCCTTTGCCGACATGGGCGCCCGCAATCGCGCCGAGGCCCGCGCCGATCACGGTGCCCGCCTTTTCCTTGTCGCCGCCGCTGCAACCCATAAGTGCAATCACGGCGATCGCCGCCACCGTGCCTTTAACGATGTCCATTCGTGGTTCCTCTTCCCGACGGGTCCGTGCCGCCGCACCGGCGACAGGCGGTCCGTTGCCTTGCCGCTCCTATATCGGCTAGTTTCGGATTCTCTACAAGAGGGGTTCGTGTGCCGGCCCAGGTCGAGGATCCGGTCGTCCTGTTCAATGCCTGGCTCGCGGAAGCCGAGGCGGCCGAGCCCGGTTTGCCGACGGCGATGACTCTGGCGACCGTGGCCGCCGACGGCACGCCTTCCGCCCGTATGGTGCTGCTGAAGGGCGCCGACGCAACCGGTTTCGTGTTCTACACCAACACCGAGAGCCGCAAGGGAATCGATCTCGACGAAACGGGCCGCGCGTCGCTGGTGTTCCACTGGAAATCGCTCGGCCGCCAGGTGCGGATCGACGGCGTAGCGGAGCGCGTGCCGGACGAGGAGGCGGACGCCTATTTCGCGACCCGTGCCCGCGGCAGCCAGATCGGTGCCTGGGCATCCGACCAGTCGCGTCCCATGGGACGCACCTTCGAATTGCAGAAGCGCGTCGCGCGCTTCACCGCCAAGTTCGGCTTGGGGGTCGTGCCGCGCCCGCCGCACTGGACCGGCTACCGCGTCCGGCCGGAATCGATCGAATTCTGGCGCGAGCGGCCGTTCCGCCTGCACGAGCGAAAGCTCTACCGGCGCGACGGGGAGGGGCGCTGGCGGATGACGCGTCTGTTTCCCTGACCCCGGGAGGGTGCGGCGAATTTGCCGCTATCGGGATCGGACGGGCTCGGATATAAGGGCTTGCGGAACCCGTAGCCGGGAATCATGAGGTAACCGATGCGGTACAGGACGGTCCTCGCTCCGATCAGCGCGCCGGAGATCGGCCTTTCGATCCTGCGGACTTCGCTCCAGCTGGCGCGGGCCTTCGACGCACATATCGATGTGCTTCACGTTCGCCCGGACCCGCGCGGCCTCGTCCCCTATACGGGCGAGGGGATGGACGGCTCCATGATCGAGGAGATCATGGATGTGACCGAGCGCGAAGGCGGCGAGCGCGAGACCCGTTCCCGGGAGATTTTCGACGAATTCGCTGCCGAGAACGGCCTCCGCGTGGCGGACCGGCCGGACAACGGGGCCGGGGTTTCCATCTCATGGAAATCCACCGTCGGGCGCGAGGACGAGGTGGTCGCGACAAGGGGCCGGATCTACGACATTGTCGCGGTCGGCCGGCCGGTCAAGGATGCGGCGTTGCCCTCGCCGATCACCCTCGAAGCGGCGCTGCTCGACACCGGACGCCCGATCCTGGTCGCGCCGCCGGCCGCGCGCGAGAGCTTCGGCAAGTCGATAGCCATTGCCTGGGAGGGAAGCCCGGAAGCGGCGCGGGCGATCGCCGATGCGATCGTCCTGCTGGAGAAGGCGGACAAGGTGACGGTCCTTTCGGCCAAGGCGGCGCAGGTCTCGCCCATCGACGCCGACGATCTCCGGCACCGCCTCGCGTGGCACGGAGTCGACTGCGAGATCCAGAATTTCGAGGCGGCGGCAAGCGAGCTCGGGGCTGCCTTTCTCGAACAGTCCGCGAAAGCCGGCGCCGACCTGCTGATCAAGGGCGCCTATTCGCAGAGCCGTCTGCGACAGCTCATTCTCGGCGGCCGGACACGGCATATCCTCGCCCACGCGGAGATTCCCGTCCTGCTGTCTCATTGAGCCATGCCGGACACCGCTTCCTCGCACCGCTCGATGATCCTGACCGGCGCGAGCCGTGGGATCGGCCACGCGACGGTCAAGCGCTTCAGCGAGGCCGGCTGGCGTATCCTGACCTGCTCGCGCGACGCCGTGCCGGAGGCGTGCAAACGCGATCCCAACTGGTCCCACCACATCCCGACCGATCTCGCGGATCCGGCCAGCCTGCGCCAATTCGTCGACGAGGCGAACGAGCATATCGGGGACGGCCCTCTGCACGCGCTGGTCAACAACGCCGCCATCTCGCCTAAGACCGACTACAAGGAGCGCCTCGGTTGTCTTAACGGAGACATCGGCGGCTGGCGCGACGTGTTCAATCTCAATCTGTTCGCGCCGCTTCTTCTCGCTCGCGGCTTCGCGGGCGCGTTGAGCCGCGGCAAGGGAACCATCGTAAACATCACCTCCATCGCCGGGCACACGCGCCATCCCTTCGCGGGCTCGGCCTATGCGACCTCGAAGGCGGCGTTGTCGGCATTGACACGCGAGCTCGCGGTCGAGTTCGCCGAGCTCGGCGTGCGGGTCAACGCGGTGGCGCCGGGAGAAATCGAGACCGAGATGGTCGGGCCCGAATACGAGGCCCTGATTCCGCGTATCCCGCTCAACCGGATGGGCAGCGCGGACGAGGTGGCGGCCATCGTCCACCGAATGTGCGACGAGGAGTTCGGCTACGTGACGGGAACGGAGGTTTTCGTCACCGGCGGCCAGCACCTGCTCTGACCGGCGGCGCCCTGCTAGAGGGCCGTACGGAGCGATTCCAGCCAGTCCCGGCGCGAGCGGACGAGGTCGATGTCGTGACGGAGCCAGCCGGCGAAATGGCCGGGGTCCGTCGGGTCGGAATGCTCCAGCGCTCCGAGGCGGGCGATTTCCGCCTCGCAAGTCTCGATCATCCTGTCGGTCTGGGTCCGTTGCTCCGCAGCCGGCAAGTGATGGAGAAACCGTATCTTGATGGCGAAGGCCAGCCTGCCGACGTCGCAGTTGGGCGCGCGGACGGCGCTTTTCAGCAGATCCAGCAGATGTGCGCGGCCGGCGTCGGTGATTCGGAGAGCCATGTCTTCGTCGCCGGTTTGTCCGGCAATCAGCCCTTCCGTCTTCAACAGCTCGATCGAGCTTCCCAGGAGATCCAGCGAAGGGCCGACGATACGGCTGGTGAAATCGCGGACCGAATTGGCGAGCTCGGCATAGCGCTTCGGATGCTCGCACACCATGCCGAGGGCCGCCAGCCGGACGACTTCCTTGGGAAGGAGCGAGTTGTCGTTGAACATCCGCCGAGCCTAGCGCGATCGATTGGGCCGCGCCATCGTGGGGGCCGGCGGTTCAGGCGGCGAATTTGAGGTCCAGCAGGCTCCAGACGTCCTGTAGCGCGGCGATCAGGCGGTCCATTGCCTCGTCGTCGTGAAGCGGCGTCGGCGTGAGCCTGAGCCGTTCGGTCCCCTTCGGAACGGTGGGATAGTTGATCGGCTGGACGTAGATCGAATGCCGCTCCATCAACGCGTCCGTCACCTGCTTGCATCGCACGGGATCGCCGACGAAGACGGGCACGATATGGGACGGCGAGGGCATCAGGGGCAGCCTCGCGGCCCGGAGCCTCGCCTTGAGCGCCCGGGCGCGTTCCTGATGGCGGTCGCGAATACCGCCTGACTCCTTGACGTGGCGGATGCTCGCCCTCGCGCCGGCGGCGATCGCGGGCGGAAGGGAGGTAGTGAAGATGAACCCCGAGGCGTGGCTGCGGATGAAATCCACCATCGCGGCGGACCCCGCGATATACCCTCCGACAACGCCGAAGGCCTTGGCGAGGGTTCCCTGCACGATGTCGATGCGGTCCATCGCCCCGTCGCGCTCGGCGACGCCGGCACCGCGCTCGCCGTAAAGCCCGACGGCATGGACCTCGTCGAGATAGGTCATCGCGCCGTGCTTCTCGGCGACGTCGCAGATTTCGCCGATCGGGGCGAAGTCTCCGTCCATGGAGTACAGCGATTCGAACGCCACGATCCTGGAAGCGTCCGGGTCGCACTCGCCGAGCAGCCGGTCGAGATGCTCGACATCGTTATGACGGAAGATCTTCTTCTCCGCCCTGCTGTAGCGGATGCCCGCGATCATCGAGGCGTGGTTGTCGGCGTCGGAAACGATCACGCAGCCCGGCAGGGTCTCGCCGAGCGTCCCCAGCGTCGCCTCGTTCGCGACATAGCCTGACGTGAACAGGAGGGCCGCTTCGGTCCGGTGAAGGTCGGCCAGCTCCTCTTCCAGGAGGACATGGTAGTGGCTGGTCCCCGAAATGTTGCGCGTGCCGCCGGCTCCCGCGCCCACCTTGTCCAGCGCCTCGTGCATTGCCGCGACCACCTGCGGGTGCTGACCCATGCCGAGATAGTCGTTGCTGCACCAGACGGTGACGTCCTCGACCCTGCCGCCGGCGTGATGCGACGCGGTCGGGAATTCGCCGGCATGGCGTTCCAGGTCCGCGAAGACACGGTACCGACCGTCGCTGCGCAAACGCGCGAGCCGATCCGAAAAGAACCGTTCGTAATCCATGACCCTTCGACCCGGACAAGGCTGATTGGAGAAGAATACGACGCGTCCGTCAGCCTGTGAATGCGTCTTTGGGACGCACTCCGCGCCGGTTTGCCTTGTCGATTCGCCTCAGGCGAGGCCCTGTTCGGCGACCCAGTCCGCGGTGTCGTCGAGCGCCCGGCCGAACCGCGCGAGCATCTCGTCGATCTCGTCCCCGGTTATGATCAGGGGCGGCGAAAACGCCGCCCGGTCGCCCAGCGCGCGAACGATCAGGCCGTGCTCCTCGGCGCGCCCCATCAGATAGGTGCCGACCTTCCCCACCGGATCGAACAGACGTCCCGTTTGCTTGTCGGCGACGAGCTCCACCACCGCGACCAGCCCGATGCCCGCGATTTCTCCCGCCAGAGGATGGCCGGCGAATGCCCTGACGCCGTCCTGCAGGCGCGGTGCGGTCTTCGCGACCTGTCCGACCAGGTCGATTTCGTCGTAGATCGCAAGCGTTTCCAGCGCCACCGCCGCCGGCACCGGATGGCCGGAATAGGTGAATCCGTGGCCCAGCGTCCCGCGTGCGTGCGTTCCCTCCGCGATACCGCGATAGACCTCCTCGTTCACCTGAACCGCGGCAATCGGCAGATAGCCGGACGATAGCGCCTTGGCCATCGTCAGCATGTCGGGCTTCAGATCGAAGGTCTGGGATCCCCAGAGATTGCCTGTCCTGCCGAAGCCGCAGATTACCTCGTCGACCACGAACAGCACGTCGTAGCGTCTCAGCACGCGCTGGATCTTCTCGAAATAGGTCGCGGGAGGAACGATCACGCCGCCCGCGCCCATCACCGGTTCGGCGAAGAAGGCGGCGACGGTCTCCGGCCCCTCCGCCAGGATCAGCCGTTCCAGGGAATCGGCGCAGCGCGAGGCGAACTCCTCCTCGGTCTCCCCGTCGCGCCCCTCGCGCCAGTAATGCGGACAGTCGGTGTGTAGGAAGCCCGGAAACGGCAAATCGAATCCCGCATGGTTGGCCGGAACCCCGGTCACGCTCGCCGCCGCCGCGGTGATTCCGTGATAGCCGCGGCGCCGCCCGACGATCTTCTTCTTGGCCGGGCGGCCGATGGCGTTGTTGTAAAACCAGATCAGCTTGATCGCGGTGTCGATCGCCTCGGAGCCGGAGTTGGTGAAGAAGGTCCGCGCCATCGGCACCGGCGCCAGCGCCTTGAGCCGTTCGGCGAGTTCGACCTGGGGCTCGTGGCTCCGCCGGTTGAAGCCGTGATAGAAGGGGAGGGTGCGCATCTGCCGGCTGGCCGCATCGGCGAGGCGTTCGTTGCCGAAGCCGAGCGAGACGCACCAGAGACCGGCCATCCCCTCGATATATTCCTTGCCGGTCTCGTCCCAGACATAGATGCCGTCGCCGCGCGCCATGACCAGCGCGCCTTCGTTCTCGTTCTCCATGGCGTCGGTATAGGGGTGGAGCAGCGCCTGCGGGTCGCGGAACCGGTAGAGGTTCGATCGGGTCGCGGTATCCACCGGAACAGGCCGTTCAGCCGCCCGTGACGCTCATATGGCGCGAGACGGCGGGGCCGCGCTGCCGGCGGTCGATGACGAAGTCGTGCCCTTTGGGCTTGCGGCCGATGGCCTCGTCGATGGCGTCCATCAGCAGGGAGTCGTCCTCGTTCTCGCGGAGCGGAGCACGGAGGTCGGCGGCGTCTTCCTGTCCGAGGCACATATAGAGCGTGCCCGTGCAGGTCAGCCGCACGCGGTTGCAGGACTCGCAGAAATTGTGGGTCATCGGCGTGATGAACCCGACCCGCCCGCCGGTCTCGCGGCACACCGTGTAGCGCGCCGGTCCTCCGGTCGAATAGTCGCTCTCGTCCAGGGTGAAGCGGCGCTTGAGGGCGGCGCGCACCATCGAAAGCGGCAGGTACTGGTCCAGCCTGGCTTCGCCGCCGATTTCGCCGAGCGGCATGACCTCGATGAAGGTGAGGTCGTAGCCCCGACCGCCGCACCATTCCACCATGTCGACGAGTTCGTCGTCGTTGACGCCGCGCAGCGCCACCGTGTTGATCTTGATCCGGAGTCCCGCCGCGTCCGCCGCCGCGAGGCCGTCGAGAACCTGTTCCAGCCGGCCCCAGCGGGTGATCTCGGTGAACTTGTCGCTGTCGAGCGTATCGATCGATACGTTGATCCGACGTACCCCGGCGCCGTAGAGCTGGTCGGCGAAGCGCGCGAGCTGGCTGCCGTTGGTGGTGAGCGTCAACTCATCCAGCGTGCCGGCGCCGAGATGGCGGCCGAGGCGCTCGATGAGCCACATGATGTTGCGGCGCACCAGGGGCTCGCCGCCCGTCAGCCTGAGCTTGCGGACGCCGCGGCGCACGAACGCGCTGCACAGCCGATCTAGCTCTTCGAGGGTGAGCACCTCCGCCTTGGGGAGGAACGTCATCGCTTCCGCCATGCAGTAGACGCAGCGGAAATCGCATCGGTCGGTCACCGAGACGCGCAGATAGGAAACCCGGCGGTCGAACGGGTCGATCAACAGCGGCAGGGACGGCTCAATGCCATTCCCGCGCGATCCCGCCGATCCGTTCTCTGAAACCCGAACGTTCATTTCCCCACGCGGCGTTGCCGACCGATCACGATGGAAGTTAGGTCAAACGCCGCCCGTTGTCATTAACCGGCGGCCATCCGGTTTCGAAGCCGGCCAAAACCGTACTTGCCGGGAGGGCCGGCGGTCAGCCTTTGAGCAGCGCCTGAAGCTTGACGGACGGATCGGCCAGCGCGGCCGGGTCGACCGTTTTCCGCGCCTGCATGAGGCGCTTGGCGAAGCGGATGTCGCGCGGGTTGTCGATCGCCGCCGCGCCGTCGATCCGGCCGCCCTTCATGTAGAATTCGACGAAGCTGCCGTCCGCGCGTTCGCCCCTGGTCACCGTCTCCTCGACATCGGTGGGAAGGCCGACAAGCTGGATGTTGACGTCGTACTGGTCCGACCAGAACCAGGGAATTTCGCAATAGGCGGTCTCGCCGCCCAGCATCGCCTTTGCCGCGGCGATGCCCTGGTTTTGCGCGTTCTCCCAGGATTCGAGGCGGATGTTGCGGCCCAGCAGATCGTTCGGGTGGTTGGTCACGTCTCCGGCGGCGAAGATGTCCGGATCGGAGGTACGGCAGAGCGCGTCGACCCTGATCCCGTTGTCCACGTCGAGACCCGCCGCCTCGGCGAGTTCGACATTGGGGACGATGCCGATACCGATCACGACCGCGGTCGCCGGCAGCGTCTCGCCGCCGGAGAGCCGGGCGCCGGTCACGCGGCCTTCGCCGGTCAGCGCCTCGATGGCGGTGCCGAGTCTGACATCGATCCCGCGGTCGCGATGCAGGTCGAGCAGGTAGGCGGCCATGTCGGGGGTGAGGGCGCGCGCGCAGAGCATGTCGAGCGCTTCCACGACCGCCACGCCGGCGCCCAGCATCCGCGCCGCGGCCGCGACCTCGAGCCCGATCCAGCCGCCGCCGACAACCACGAGCCTGGCCCCTTCGCCGAGGTCGGCGCGGATCGCCGCGCTGTCGTCTATGCCGCGCAGATAGTGGACTCCGTCGAGCTCCGCCCCTTCGACGGGGAGCTTGCGGACCCGGCCGCCGGTGGCGATCAGCAGCTTGTCGTAGGCGATCGATCCGCCGTCCGACAGCGCGACGGTCTTCGCCGCCCGGTCGATCGCGGTCGCTTCGACGCCGGTCCTGAGCTCGATGCCCAATTCGTCGAACGAGCCTTCCGGCCAGAGATAGCTCGATTCCGCCGGCTCCTTGCCGAGCAGAACCTCTTTCGACAAGGGCGGGCGCTCATAGGGCGGGTAGGGCTCCTCGCCGATCACGACGATACCGCCCGAGAATCCCTCGTCGCGCAACGTCCTGGCCGCCCAGCCGCCGGCCTGGCCGGCGCCGATAACGACGATCGCCGGATCGCTCATTGAATGAAAGTTCCCGCGGGGCGTCTAGCCGGGTACGCCGACCAGGATGTCATCGCCGTCGATCTTGACCTCGTAGACCTTGATGTCGTCGGTGACCGGCGGAGTCAGCGCCTTGCCCGTCTTGATGGAGAAACAGCCGCCATGCAGCGGGCATTCGATCGAATCGCCCTCGATATAGCCGTCGGCCAGCGAGGCATAGGCGTGGGTGCAAATGTCGTCGGTGGCGTAGTACTCGCCTTCCAGGTTGTAGACCGCGATTTCCTTCTTGCCCAAGATGACCTGGATCGCTTCGCCGTCATCGAGATCGGCGGTCTTGGCGACGGCGTGAAACTCTATATCGCTCATCTTCTCCTGCGCCTCCGTCTGGCCCGGACGCGCACGAACGGCGCGCCGACACGAGAATCCGGCCCCCCGGGCCGGGCGGCGCGGAGTGTACACAGCACCCCTTGGCGTGCCAACCGATATCCGGGCGAATGGTGCCTCGCGGAGCGTGCCGGTAAAGCGTACGCCCCGACCGGCTCATTCATCGTTGCCCAGCGCCGCGAGCAGGTAGTCGATGAATACTCTGACCTTGGCGGAAAGATGGTGCCGGTGCGGATAAAGCGCGTAAATCTGGCCGCCCTCGATCTGGTATCCGGTCAGGACGCGCCGTACTCTTCCCGAGGCCAATTGCTGGCGGATGGCGTAGTCGGGAAGCACGCCGATGCCGACGCCATCGCGTACTGCCTGGGCGGCCGCCTCCATGCTGTTCACGCGCAGACGGTCGGAGACCGTAACGCTGTGCTCGCCCTCCGAATCGCGGAATCGCCACTGCGCCTCGGTGCCGTGGGTCAGAAAGACCACGCAGGCGTGCGACGACAGATCCGAAGGCTTTGCGGGCTCTCCTCGTCGTTCGATATAGGCGGGCGAGGCACAGGCGTAGCGATTTACGGGTACGAGCGAGCGACTTATGAGGCTGGAACCTTGCAGGTCTCCAACCCGAATGGCGAGATCGAAGCCCTCCTCGACGATATCGACGAACCGGTTGGTGAGATCCAGCTGCACGTTGATTTCAGGGTATTCGGCAAGGAAGTCCGCGATCGCGGGCGCGAGGCTGCAGTGGCCGAATGTGACGGCGGCGGTGACCCGCAGCAGGCCCGCGGGCTCGCGATGCAGGTTTTGAACGGCGTTCTGGAGCTCCTCGATATCCGTCAGAATCGCCGAGCTTCGCGCGACATACGCCTGTCCTGCCTCGGTCAGGCTCATGCGCCGGGTCGTCCGGTTGAGCAAGCGTACGCCCAGGGTGGACTCAAGGTCTGAAACGTGGCGGCTCACCGCGGTCTTCGACATGCCCAGATCTCGAGCCGTCGCCGAGAAGCTTTCCAACCTCGCCACCCGATTGAACACGTCCATCGCGTTGAGCAGATCCATGCAAAAACCTCCATTGTCCCGAATTACAGAACTAATTGTTCCAACAATAATATATTATCCATGATTTACGGAATAATTATCCTGACCGCAATCGATGGCGGGGAGCCTCGCCGCCAAGCCCGGTGCAGGGTACCGAAAGGCCCTTACACGGTCGCAGCAACCCGAGGAGAAGTAACATGAAGGCAATCACGCTCGGCGGCGCCGGCATCGAAGTCGCGGATATCGATCCGCCGAGCCCGAAACCCGCCCAGGTCCTGGTGCGCGTGCATGCATGCGGACTCAATCGGTCCGATCTGCTGACCACGCAAGGCCAGTCGTTCGGCCATGTCGGCGGCGCCGCGAAAGTGATCGGCGGGGAGTTCACGGGCGAGGTCGTTGAAGTGGGTAGCGACGCCGCGGGATTCAGCGTCGGAGACCGGGTGATGTGTCGCGGCGCGGCGGGCTGGGCCGAGTACGCCCTGGCCAACTGGCGCCGCACTCTGCCGATACCTTCGGCCGATATCTCCTACGAACAGGCCGCGACGATCGGCGGGGCGACGCAGACCATGCACGACGCCATCGTCACCAATGGCCGATTCGCCGCCGGGCAGACGATCCTCTTTCAGGGCGCCAGCAGCGGCCAGGGCCTGATGGGCATGCAGATTGCGCGTGCGAAAGGCGCAAAGCTGGTGATCGGCACGTCGACCGACGCCGGACGCCGGGGGCGGCTGGCGGAATTCGGCGCCGACATCGCGCTCGACTCGCGCGACGAGAGCTGGGTCGACCGGGTGCTCGAAGCGACCGACGGCGCCGGCGTCGACGTGACCATCGACATGGTGTCGGGCCATGTCGCCAATCGGAACATGAAGGCCACCGCGGTCAACGGCTATGTCATCAATGTCGGCCGGCTCGGCGGGATTGCCGGCGAGTTCGACTTCGACCTCCATGCCGAACGGCGCATCCACTATATCGGGACAACCAGCCGCACCCGCACGATCGAAGAATCCGGCGAGGTCGCACGACTGGCGCGGGACGACCTGTGGGACGCCGTAGCCGCCGGAGAACTGACGCTGCCGATCGACAAGGTGTTCGCCCTGGAAGACGCCCGCGCGGCGCTCGACCGGATGGCGGCGAACAAGCATTTCGGAAAGATCGTCTTGCGGGTCTAATCTGCCGCTACCGCCACGAAACAGGGTCGGGCAGGCGCGATGGAGGCGAGCGAGGGTCAGGCGGGCCGCGCGGATACCGCGGCCCGGACCGGCGAGATGCAGCCCTGGGTGCGCAAGACCTGGCGGTTCATGGCTGCAGCCATGACGTTCTTCGCGCTGTTGTGGAACGTCGACTTTCTGGAATGGTTCGGCATCGCCCTGGTCGAGGAGCAGTACTACGCCTTCGTGATGGCGTTCGCGCTTGGCGTCGTGTTCCTGTCGGTCCGGATAAACCGGGCCGAGGGCGGACGCGTTCCCTGGTACGACATCGCACTCGCTGCGATATCGATGGGCGTGCTCCTCTACATTTCCGCGAATTTCCTCTTCCTGCGCGAGTTCGGGCTGGGAGAGAGCACCGATCTCGCCGTCGGGCTCGGCGCGGTGGTGATGATTCTGGTCGTCGACGGGCTGAGGCGTTCGGCCGGCTATGTGATGCTGTGCGTCGCCGGGGTCTTCATCCTCTATGCGCCGCTCGGCCATCTGGTGCCGGGACAGCTTGTCGGCACCAGGGTCGAACTCTGGCAGCTCGCCATCAACATGGGCTTCAACCCCAACGCCCTGTTCGGCATCCCGCTCCAGGTCGGCACGACGATCGTCATCATGTTCATCCTGATGGGGCAGCTTCTGTTCCACGCCGGCGGCGGGCAATTCTTCACCGAGCTCGCCATGGCAACGGTGGGCAGACGGCGCGGCGGCGCCGCGAAGATCTCCGTCGTCGCCTCGGCGCTGTTCGGCACCATTTCCGGCACCGCGGTCTCGAACGTGGTGACCACCGGGATCATGACGATCCCTCTGATGCGCCGCGCCGGCTACAAGGCGACCCATGCAGGCGCGATCGAGGCGATCGCGTCGACCGGTGGGCAATTCATGCCGCCGATCATGGGGGCCGCCGCCTTCCTGATGGCGGAGATGATCGAGATTCCCTATGCGGAGATCGTGATCGCCGCGATCGTGCCCTCGCTGCTCTACTATTTCGCGGTCTTCGTCCAGGTCGACCTGGTGGCCGCGCGCGACGACATCAGCTTCGTCGACCGCGACCTGCCGCGGGCGCGCGACGTGCTCAGGGAGGGCTGGCACTTCATCCTGCCCTTCGCGGTGCTGTTCTACACCCTGTTCGAGCTCAACATGCCGCCGGAACGGGCCGCGATCTTTTCCTCGGCCTCTCTCGCGATCGCGTTCGTCAAGCCCTATCGGGGCCGGAGGCTTCGCGTGGGCGACCTGTTCGACGTCTTCTGCGTCACCGGAAAGCTGGTGATCGAGCTGTTGATGATCGTCTCCACGGCCGGCTTCGTGATCGGGATCCTCAACCTCACCGGGCTCGGCTTCGCGCTGACGTTCATGCTTGTGGGTCTCGCGGGGGAAAGCGTGATCGTCCTTCTCCTGATCAGCGCGTTGATCTGCATCGTGCTCGGAATGGGAATGCCGACGCTCGCGATCTACGTGCTTCTCGGCGCCCTGATCGCGCCGGCGATCGTCGAGGCCGGCGTGTCGGAGATCCCGGCGCACCTTTTCATCCTCTATTTCGGCATGATGTCGATGATCACCCCGCCGATCGCGCTTGCAGCGTTCGCGGCGGCGACGCTGACCAAGGCCGATCCGATGGCGACCGGGTTCGTCGCGATGAAATACGGATGGACCGCCTATTTCGTGCCGTTCCTGTTCGTCTTTTCGCCGACGCTGATCCTGTTCGGCGATCCGGCCGATATCGCGATCAACGTGGTCACCGCCGTCATCGGCACCTATCTCGCCACGCTTGCGGTGATCGGCTTTCTTGCACGGCATCTCAACGTCCCGGTTCGTGCGATCCTCGCGGTCGCCGGACTTGCGGCGATGCTTCCCTACGAAATTTTCGAGACCGCGGGCGCGCTGAATGTCGCGGGCGTCGCGGTCGGAGTCGCCGTTTGCGCCTTCGAGATGCTCGCGGCCAGGCGCAAACGGCAATTGGCGCGGAGTCTCTAACCTTGCATCGGTCCACCGCCATTCCCTCAACACCAAACAGGAGCAGCAGATGAAGACGCTGACTTTCGCAATTTCACTCGGGGCAGCGACCGCGTTTGCCACCGCGGCAGTGGCGCAGGTCACGGTGTTCGCGACCAACCCGCAAGGCAGCCTCGGCTACCGCACCGGGATCGCCGTCGCCAAGGCCGTCACCGCGAAGGCGGAGGGCCTCACCGGCCGACCCCAGCCGATGGGCGGCTCTTCCACCTATATCCCGATCGTCAACCGCGGCGAGGTCGATTTCGGCTTCTCCACCGGGCTGGAGGCGCTGTTCGCCCATCAGGGCAAGGGCTCCTTCGCCGGCCGCCCGCACCCGAACCTCAGGATGGTCGGGCGCATGTTCCCGCTCCGCACCGGCATGGCGACGGTCGCCGATTTCGGCGTGCGCTCGATCCACGATCTGAAGAAGCTCAAGGGCAAGAGGATCACTTCGAAATACACCTCGCTCAGCATCATCGAGGAGTTCATGAAAGGAGCGCTCGCCAACGGCAATCTGACCTACGACCATTTCGCCAAGGTCCCGGTCTCCGGCTTCGTGAAGGGCATTCTCGCGCTCGGCGAAGGCAAGACCGACATCTCCTGGATCAGCCTGGGCTCGGGAGCGGGCCGCAAGGTCAACACCCAGCTCCGCAGCCGCGGAGGCTGTGTCTATCTGGATCTCGACACTTCGCCCGAAGCGGTCGCCCGCTTTAAGAGCTACATGCCGACGGCAGACATCGTGCTGGAATCCAATACCAAGATGCCGTGCATCCAGAAGCCGACCAACATCGTCCAGATCGACTACGTGATGTTCACCCACAAGGACATGAACGACGAGGTCGTCTACAAGGTCGCGAAGGCGCTGGCGACAAACCAGCCCATGCTCGCGAAGTCCATGGGCGCCTTCAAACGGCAGAAGCCCGAAGCCTTCGGTGTGTCGACGGCCGCGCCGTATCACCCAGGCGCCGCCAAGGCCTTGAAGGAGCTGGGTCTCAAGGTCGGCAGGTAATCGACCGTCCTGTCCGGGATCGACGGCGGATCCTGGGGCCCGCCGTTTCGGTTTGCACGACGTGGGTCGGGGCCCGCGAATGGCACCCGCCGGGGCGGCCCGATATAGTGCGCGCCCAGACGGCGTACAGACTGCGCGAGGGGACCGCCGGGTGACGGTCGATGCAATGCTCGAATGGCCTGCCGAGGGCGTGAGCCGCGTTCCCTTCCGGGTCTATTCCGACCCCGAAATCTACGAGGCCGAACAGAACCGGATCTTCCGTGGGCCGGTCTGGCATTTCGTCATGACGGAGCAGGAGGTCGCCGAATCCGGCGACTACCGGCGTTCCCGGATCGGCGACACTCCGATCGTGGTGATCCGCGATGCGGACGGCGCCTTGAACGCGATGGTCAACCGCTGCGTCCATCGCGGAAATCTGGTCTGCATCGACGAGGCCGGGCGGGCCGACGGGCGGCTGACCTGCGTCTACCACAACTGGACCTACGATCTCTCCGGGCGATTGACCTCGGTCGCGTTCCAGAAGGGCGCCGGAGGCAAGGGCGGAATGCCGGAGGATTTCGACCTGTCGGCCCACCGGATGACGCCGCTGCGGGTCGCGGTCTATCGCGGGCTGGTGTTCGTGACCCTGTCGGAGGACACGCCGGCGCTCGAGGATTATCTCGGCCCGGAGATGTGCGCCAATATCGACCGCGTCGTCGGGCGGGACATGGTGATTCTCGGCACCTACACGCAGTCGATGGAGAACAACTGGAAGCTCTACATGGAGAACGTTCGCGATTCCTATCACGCGAGCCTGCTCCATCTGTTCTTCACCGCGACCAGGATCAACCGGCTGTCGATGGACGGCGGGATCAGGCTGTCGGACCGCGGCTGGCACCATATCAGCTACTCGATCGCGGCGACCGACCGGGAAGAGCCGGAATACGATCCGGAGAAGCTGCGCGCCGCGGACGACGATTACGACATTGCCGATCCGCGCATCGTGCGCGGCTGGCCGGAGTTCGAATGCGGGACGACGCTCGCGATCCAGAGCGTGTATCCGAATTTCGTCCTGCAGCAGACGCTGAACTCGATTGCGCTCAGGATCTGCGCGCCGAAGGGACCCGATGCCTGCGAGCTCTCCTGGCGGATTCTCGGCTGCGCCGACGACAGCGATGCCGAGCGCGCGGCGCGCATTCACCAGAGCAACCTGATCGGTCCGGCCGGACTGATCTCGATGGAGGACGGCATCGTCGGAAACTGGGTCAGTCAGGGGATAAGGCGCGACCCCGACAAGACCTCGCTCGTCGAGATGGGCGGCAGGGACGTAGCCCCCAGCCCGGGCTCGCGGGCGACGGAAGTCTCGGTGCGGGGGTTCTGGCAGGGCTATCGCGACCTGATGGAAATCTGAAGGGGTAGGGGTGTGAAGCTATTGTCCTTCGAGGCCGCGGGGCGGGTGTCCTTCGGAATGGTCGACGGCGACGGGGTGATCGACCTCGGGCCGCGAATGCCGGAAGCGGGCGGGGTAGCCGACCTTCTGACCGAAGACGCGCGGCGCCGGGCGGAGGCGGCGGCCAGGGGAGCGGCGGCCGATTTCCGCCTCGACAAGATCGCCTACCGGCGGCCCATCCTGTGGCCGGAGAAGATCGTCTGCATCGGGGTCAACTACGCCCACCGCAACGAGGAATACGACGACTCGTCGCTGCCGCCCTTCCCCAGCGTCTTCATGCGGGTGCCCGATACGCTGGTCGGCCACAGACAGCATATCCTCCGCCCGCCGGAGTCCGAGCAACTCGACTACGAGGCCGAGATCGCGATCGTCATCGGGGAGGGCGGCCGGCGTATTCCGCGCGAGCGCGCGCTCGAACACATCGCCGGACTCACCTGCCTCAACGAGGGCTGCATCCGCGACTGGATGCGCCACGGCAAGTTCAACGTCACCCAGGGCAAGAACTTCGACAAGTGCGGCTCGGTGGGTCCATGGCTGGTGACCGCCGATGAGTTCGCGGAAAGCGGCTATGGCGACATGAGGGTGACCGGACGGGTCAACGGCGAGGTCCGCCAGGAAGACACCACGGCCAACCTGATCTTCGATTTCGCCTATCTGGTGAGCTACGTCTCGACCTGGGCGGCGCTCAAGCCGGGCGATGTGATCTCGACCGGCACGCCCACCGGCGCGGGCGCCCGCTTCGACCCGCCGAAGTGGCTGAAACCCGGCGATGTCGTGGAGGTCGAGGTCACGGGTATCGGCACGCTCCGCAACACCGTCGCCGACGAGGGGTGAGCCGTCCTTCGATACGGCGCTGCGCGCCTTCTCGGGATGAGGGGCTGGGTTACAGCTTCCCTCACCCTGAGTAGCGGCGAAGCCGCGTATCGAAGGGTCGGTTAGGCCAGATCCACCGTCGCGCCGTCCCTGCCTTTCCCCTGCGCGCGGTAGTGGCCGAGTTTCTCGATCAGCGGCCGGTCAGTATAGCTGTAGAGGATCGCGTTGGTCTTGCCCGTGTTGACGAAGCGCCGCCAGCGGTGGTTGGGCACCACGAAGAAGTCGTTGCGCGCCCAGGCCATTTCCTCGCCGTCGACTTCCGTCATGCCTTCACCGTCCGCCACCCAGTAGATCGTCGACGCGGTGTGGCGGAATGGCTGCGTCTCCTCGCCCGGGCGCAGGAGCTGCGCGCGGTATGAGATCGAGGTGAACACCGGCGCGCCGTTCTCCGGGTTGACCAGCTCGACGATGATGCCTTCATGCGAGTCGCCGTCGAACCGCGACAGGTCGTCGAGCGCCGCGCGGATATCGACGCCGGAATAGAGGAACATCGGTGAGTTTCCTTCGCCGCTGCCCCGATGGTGCGGCGCGAACAGGGGGCGGATGCCGCCCCGGCCGTAGAAGCGCTTCGAGAAGCCGTCCTCCGGGTCGCCGTGCTCCACCGCGTTTTCGGTGTCCTCGCGCGCCCATGCGCAGCCGAGGAAGTCGATCAGCGGCCAGTCGAGCGTGTCCGCCCAGATCACCGGGTTGTCGTCGTCGTTGCCGTGCTCGTGCCAGGTGCCGTTCGGGGTGAAGACGAGGTCCCCGCGCTTGGGATACATCTTCTCGCCCTCGACGATGGTATAGCCGCCGCTCTCGGAGATAATCGTCCGGCTCGCGTTCGGCGTGTGCAGATGCGATTCCGCGTCGTCGCCCCGCTTGTAGATCGAGATCGCGATCCGCATCGTGTTGGTGACCTTCACCCCGGTCAGCCCGAAGGCAGGGTTGGTCAGCAGCACCGATTGCCGCTCGGTCAGCTCCAGCGGGCAGAGCTCGGCGAGCTTCAGCAGATAGGGCTCGATGTCGCCCCAGCGCCAGACATGCGGCTGGGCGGACGGGTATTCGACGGTGAGGCTGTGCGCCGACGGCGCCGGCCGCTCCGCTATACCGAGATGCCACGGCTTCTGGTTGGGCAGGTTCCAGCGCGTGCGGATCCAGATGTCGTTTGCGCGGACCTCCTCGTTCAACTCCTCGAGCTCGTTGACGATCAGTTCGAGCTCGTGCGTCCGGTTGCTGCCGGCCTGTTCCTTCGCGGTCGCCATGTCGGGCCTCCTCGGGCGGGGTCGTGGCCAGTGTTCGCCGCAAGCGGTTCCCGGTCAAGGCGGATGTCGGATGCCGTTCCGTCGTTCGATCGACCCGCGGAGCGCCTTTCTCTCGCTCAATGCCAGACACTCTCGTACGCCGTCGGCGACCGGGTTTGGTTGTGTCGGTCGGCAACCTCGCCCAGAATAACGGCATCGGCCTGCGACCGGTCGGCGGTTCGGGTATGCTACCCCGGATCGGCTCGACAGCTTTCCGCCTTGCGTACCATCGATCTCCGAGCGCCGCGGCGGCGCCCAGGAGACTCCCTGTTGCAAGGAATTTCCATGCAGAACACCGGTCCCGAACGATTCGGCGCCGCGCGCGGGCCCAGCTCCGCCGCGGGTATGCAGCGCCGGTCCGCCGCATACCAGCGTCCGCGCATCGAAAGCAGCCTGTTCCAGCTGGCCAACACGTTCGGTCTGTTCTTTGCCGCGTGCGCGCTGATGTATGTCGGTGTCGGCTACGGATTTTGGTTCGCCTTGCTGCTGTTGCCGGTCGCGGCGCTGGCGCTGGTCCGGGTGTTCATCATCCAACACGATTGCGGCCACGGATCGTTCTTCCGCCGCCGCTGGGCCAATCACCTGACCGGCGTCGCCTGCAGCCTGGTCACGCTGACCCCCTATGCGTCATGGCGCCGGCAGCACGCCGGTCACCACGTCGTCTGGAACGACCTCGACGAGCGCTATCGCGGCGTCGACATCTACTCGTCGATCGTGACCGTCGACGAGTATCTCGCCTATTCGCGGCGGCGCCAGAACTGGTATCGGTTCAGCCGCAATCCGATCGTCGCAAACCTGCTGCTGCCGCCGCTGATCTTTCTCTTTCTCTACCGCTTTCCGTTCGACTCGCCGAAGGCGTGGCGCGTGGAGCGCGCCGGCGTCCATGCCACCAACGCCGGCATCGCCGTCGTCGTGCTCGGCCTTTGCTTCGCCCTCGGCTTCGCCGAGGTCGGGCTCGTGCAACTGCCGGTCATCGTGCTCGCGTCGATCGTCGGCGTCTGGCTGTTCTCGATTCAGCATCGCTTCGAGCGTACGCTGTGGACCAGCCACGAACGCTGGGACTATGCCGAGGCGTCCGTGCACAGCTCCTCCTACCTGGCGCTGCCGCCGATCCTGCGCTGGTTTACCGGCAATATCGGCTATCACCATGTTCACCATCTCAACCCGGGGATTCCCAACTATCGGCTGCGCGCCTGCCACGAAGCGGAGGACGGCCTGCGGGCGGCGCCGGTGCTTACGCTGTGGACCGCGCTCCGTCAGTGGCGGTTCATGCTGTGGGATGCGGAACTTGGGCGTATGGTCGAGGCACCCAAACGATAAGCGCGGGCATAACGCCCGGGTCCCGGGGCTCCATCCCTTCGCGCCCTTGCTCCTTCTGTCCCGCCGCTGCACCCTCGGTCCGTGAACAAGTTCGATCTCGTCCTCGACCCGGCGGCGATGCCCGAGCGGATCTTCGCGCTGCCGGAGCTCTCCTATCCCGACCGGCTCAACATCGCGCAGGCGATCTTCTCGGGTGCCGAGGCGAAGGGCTGGTTGGAGCGGACCGCCTATTTCTGCGATGGAAAGCGCTGGAGCTATGCCGATCTGATCGCGGGAACGAAGCGTGTCGCCGGCGCGCTCCGGGCCGCCGGGGTCGGGCCGGAAGACCGGGTGATCCTGCGGATGCGCGATTCACCCGAGCTCGTCATGGCGCTGCTTGCGGTGAAGGGGCTGGGCGCGATCGCCATTCCGACCTTCGTGCAGCTTCGCGCCGACGACCTCGCCTATCGCGCGCGCGACACCGAGGCGCGGTTCATTGTCGTCGAGGATGGGCTCCTGGAAGAGGCGGCGCGCGCGTATGACGCCGGGTGCGGGCTCCAGCGCGTGATCGTCGCGCCCGGCGATCCTTCCGGTCGGTTCGACTCGCTCGATTCTCTGGCGGAGGGCGCGGAACCGGTGGACGCCTGGGCCGATACCGGCGCGGACGACCTTTGCCTGATCGTCTACACCTCGGGCACCACCGGCCGCCCGAAGGCCGCGGCGCATTGCCACCGCGACCTGATGGCGACCGGCGACACCTTCCCGCGCTACGTGCTGAAGGCGGGGCCTGACGACGTGTTCGCCGGGCCGCCGGCGCTTCCCTTCACCATGGGCATGTCGTTCTTCATCTACTACCCGCTCCGCTTCGGGGCGTCGTCGGTGCTGTGCCCCGAGAAGACGGTCGAGGCCTATGTCGAGACGCTGGCCCACCACCGGCCGACGATCTTCATCTGCGTGCCGACCTTTTATCACCGGCTGCTGGAGCACCGCCGCGCGGGCGGGACGCTCCGGCTCGATTCGGTGCGCATTCTGCTCTGCGCCGGAGAGCCGCTGAACCCCGAGTTCGAGATCGCCTGGCACGAGGAAACGGGGGTGCCGTTCCAGCAGCTCATCGGCACCACCGAGATGTTCCACGCCTTCGTCGGGTGCCGCTACGGCGAGGACGAAATCCGCCGCGAGACCCTGGGCACGGTCTGTCCCGGTTACGAGATTTCGGTGCGCGATCCCGATACGTTCCGGCCGGTGGCGCCGGGCGGGGAGGGGCTGATGTGCGTGCGCGGCCCGACCGCCACCGTCTACTGGAGTCCGCGCGAGGTGCAGTCGGAGGCGGTGCGCGAAGGCTGGTCCGTGGTCAACGACCTGATCCGGAAGGACGCGGACGGGTTCATCCGATTCGTCGCGCGCCGGGACGAGATGATCGTCTCCGGCGGACTCAATATCGCGCCGGTCGATGTCGAGCGGATCCTGCTGCGCCACGCCGCCGTCAGGGAATGCGCCTGCGTCGGCGCGCCCGACGAGACCGGCGAGCGCGCCTCGGTGGTCAAGGCCTTCGTCGTCGCCGAGGACGGCGCCCCGGCCGGCGACGCGCTCGCCCGCGAGCTCCAGGCTTTCTTCAAGGCCAACGGCCCGCCCTTCATGTACCCCCGCCGCATCGCTTTCGTCGACGCGCTCCCCAAGAGCCTGACCGGCAAGGTGCAGCGCGCGGTGCTGAGAAAGCGGGAGTTGGAGGCTGCCGGGCGGGGATGAGGGGACGACGCCTCGATCCGAAAACGCACCTGCTTGGCGGGAAAACCCCCGATGCTCTAGCATTCGGGCAGGAGTCCGGGTGCGACCGGACATTAGGGAGACCTGACATGGTCCAGGCTGCGGAAAACTCCCTCTCCGAATTTCACCGGACATTGCGCGAGTCCGCGATCTGGCCGTTCTGGGAAGTCTGCGACGAGGTCATGCTTTCGGAGCCTCGCGCGCCGGACTCTCCCAGGATCTGGCGCTGGAACGATCTGCTTCCTTTCGTCGATCGCGCGGGCCGCGAGGTCTCGATGGAAAACGCCGAGCGGCGCGCGCTCATGCTGGTCAACCCGGATTTCGGCGGCAAGAGCTTCACCACCACCAATCTGTTCGCCGGGATACAGATCCTCGAGCCCGGCGAGGCCGCGGTATCGCACCGCCATACCGCATCCGCGATGCGGTTCGTCGTGGAAGGCGGCGGCGTCACGGTGGTCAACGGCCAGCCCTGCCCCATGGACCCGGGCGATCTGATCCTGACGCCCAACTGGGCATGGCACGAGCACAGCAACCCGACCGACCGGCGGGTGGTCTGGCTGGACGCGCTGGATATCCCGCTGGCCCAGAATCTCGGGCCGATGTTCATGGAACACGGCAGCACCAACCGGTTGGACGACGACCTGTCCGCCATCCCGGATCGGGCCTTCGCCACCGGCGGATACATGCCCGATATCCAGGCGCCGGCCCCACAGCACTCGCCGATGTTCCGCTACCCGTGGACTCGAACCGTCGCCGCGCTGGATGCGGTGCCCGTGGCGCCCGACGGCGCGCGGAGAGTGCGCTACACCAACCCCGTCGACGGCGGCCCGGCGATCCGCAGCATGGACTGCTACGCCTGGCAGCTCGCCAGGGACCGGGAAACCCGGCCGCTTCGCACCACCTCCAACGCCATCGTCACGGTCGTCGAAGGCGAAGGCAGATCGACCGTCGGCGATGAAACCATCCATTGGGCCGAGCACGACGTGTTCACCGTGCCGCACTGGAACTGGTCCGCCCATGTCGCCACCAGCCGGACCGCCCGCCTGTTCCTCTACACGGACCGCGAGGTGCTTCGGCTGTTCAACTTCCTGCGCGACGAATACGCCGACTGACTCCCGCGCGCTCGCGCTATCCGGTGCCGGCGGCGCCGAGCTGGCGCTGCCACATGGCGAAGATCGGGCCCCAGTCCTTCGCCGCCGCCCGCGCGTCGAAGATGTCGCGGTCGGGCAGGGCGTAGCCGTGTTCCGCGCCTTCGTGGATCGTCGAGCGGTACCGAACCGCGCAGGGCTCCAGCAGGTCTCCCAGCTCCTCGGCCATGGCCGGCGGCGTCAGATGGTCCAGCTCGCCCCAGCCGCAATAGAGCTCGCCCCGGAACCTGTCGACCAGAAGATGGGGCGAATCGGGTTTGTCCGTTATCGGCATCGTGGTGTGCAGCCCGGCGCCGGCCCGGAAACGGTCGGGAAAATGGCCCGCCGCCGCCAGCACCGCCGTGCCGCCCATGCACCAGCCGACCGAGCCCACCGGTCCGCCGCGCATGGCGTCATGGCCGTCGATGAAGTCCAGAAGCGCCGCCGTGTCCTCCATCGTCATGGCGCTCGTCAGCTTGGACCGCGGTTCGTGGACCCTGCGCTTCTCTTCCCCGCTCATCCGGTGCAGCGACACCATGCGCCCGCCGGGTCCGTAGCGTTCGTTGTGCACGTCGTCGCCCTGCCGGTAGTAGAAATCCGGCAGCAGGCAGGCATAGCCGACGGTCGCGACGCGGCGCGCGATCTCGCGCAGCTCCTCGCGGATGCCCCAGATATCCATGAACAGGACAATGGGCGCGAACGGCCCGCCCTCCGCCGGGTGGATGACGAAGGTCTTCATGGTCCCGTCCCCGGTGGGGACGCCGAAATTTTTTTCGATCATGGGCGTAAGGAAGGGGGATTACCCCGAAAGGTTGACAGGCGGTGGGCTGGTGCATTCGGCGCCGGGAACGCCGCCCCGTCCCGTCGCCCGTCACGGTCGACCCGGCGTCCGTCCCCTGTCGTCATGCCCGGACTTGTTCCGGGCATCCACGTGCCGCGGCATGACGATACGGGCAGGCGCGGGCAAAGCGGCGGAGCGACGTGGATGCCCGGAACAAGTCCCATAAGCGCTAACTTGTTATGGATTGAAGTGGGTGGCGCGTTGAGGTCTGCGGCGTCTGGGCGGTTCGGCGAGGGCTTTTGCGATGTCGTTCCACTCGTCGATCGTGCGGGCGAGGCCGAACTCCGGCTCGACGGCCCGGCGGATCTGGTTGAGGACGAAGCGGAACTCGCGCCACGGGCTATGGGGTCTGCGGCGGCGCCAGGTCGTATCCCCAGGGGGAAACGGCGCGGGCGTGGTCGACCAGCTTGTCGGCGAGCAGCGCCACCAGGAGTTTCCCGTAGAGCCAGGCGCGGGCGCTGTCGTCGTCGCGCTTGGGCAGGTGGCCCAGGCGGGCCAGCGACTTGAGGCGTTTGAAGACCAGCTCGACCTGCCAGCGCAGGCGGTACCATTCGAGAACCTCGCGGGCGCTGAAGGACTCTTCGCGAAACGTGGTGAAGACGATGACATAATCGGCGAAGGCCAGCGTCGCGGGGCGGACCTTGCTGCCCTGCCGCCTCGCCTCGCGGCGCGCCCTCTTGCGCGCCCGTGCGGCGGCCTGCGTCGATTTGCGGACCGCGCAGACGCGGCCGTGCACCGCATCCTCCCCGGCGGTGGCGACCGGCCACCACCCGACCGCCCCGGCGCGGGTCAGCCCGGACACCGCCGCAAGCAGATCGAACGGCGCCCCCTCGGGGGTCCGCAGCGGCAACGCCCCGGTGTTCACCCGCACCGCGATGCGCCCGCCCGCCGCCGACACGTGGCGGAGCCCGGCCGCCGTCGCGTAGCCCCGGTCGGCCAGGATATGGTCGCCCTCGCAAACCGGAAACCGCGACAGAACTTCCGCGCTGCCTGCGCCGCGCGTCGGTGTCACCTCGAAGAAGTCGCAGCTCAGAGAGGACAGGCACAGGCTGTAATGCACCCGCCACACCGAACCCGTCCGCCCGGGCTCGCGCACCGTGGTGGCGTCGAACGCGCGCACCCGCAAGCCCGGCGCCGCCGCCCGCGCCAGGCCGCGTTCGCGGAACAGCGCCACGCACAGACCGTGCAGCCAGCCCGAGGACTTGCGGAGCCGCTTCAAAAGCGCAACGTCCGACAACTCCGCCAGACCCGCCTTGCGCGCCCGCAGCGCCGTCTCGCGCAGCGAGTGACCGCAGCCCAGATGCAGCAGAAGAACCCGCAGCGCCGCCTCCGCAGACTTGTCCTTGCGCAGACCCTTCAGCGCACCGGTCGAACGCCCCAGCTCTTCCCAGCCGGCCGGAAGAAAAGACCGCAGAACCGCCCAGTCCTCGTCCATCCCACGCCTCCGAGCCCAAACACCCGGAAACCCTAGACAAAATGACCGCCACAAACAAGTTAGCGCTTATGGGAACAAGTCCGGGCATGACGGAAAAATGTCGTGGGTCTCCCACCCGTCAACCTTTCTTTGTAAGCCCCGAAGGAAGTAAGGAATCCTTACTCCGTCACCGAGAAGCCGACCGCGCCCAACCGCTGTACGGTGTTGCGGACGTAGTCGCCGACGGACAGCGCTTCCGCCGCCGTGGCGCCGCCGGCCATCACGATCCACCCGGCCTCCAGCGGCTCGCCTGCCGCGGTCGACAGCCGCGCGGCGGCGACCAGCGAGCGCGCCGGATTGCCGAGGATCGCGGCCGACGAGCCGATCTGGCGCGGCCTTCCGTCGATTTCGAGGATCATGCCGAGATTGGTGAGGTCGGCGTCCACCGACTGCCAGGCACCGACCACGATGCCGGACGACGAGCAGTTGTCCGCCACCACGTCGGCGAGCGAGAACTTAAAGTCGCGGTAGCGCGAATCGATGATCTCGATCGCCGGCGCAACCGCCTCGACCGCGGCCATCGCCTGGGCCGCGGTGACCGGCGCTTCCAGCGGCTTGTTCAGCAGGAACGCGATCTCGGGCTCGGCTCTCGGGTGGACGTAATCGGCCATCGAGATCGCCTCGCCGTCCTCGACGATCATCCCGTCGGTCAGCCGACCCCAGATCATGTCCGAGATGCCCATCTGGACCATCTTGGCGCGGCTGGTGAAGCCCATCTTGACGCCGATCCGTTTCTCCCCGCGTTCCACCCGACGGAGGATCGAGGCGGCCTGGATGTCGTAGCCCTGCTCGGGGGTGAGATCGGTGCTCTCGGAAAACTGTTTGGTCGCCTTCGCGTTCAGCGCGGCGGTATCGACGACCTCGGCGAGTCGGGCGATATCGGATTCGTTCATGGTTCAGGCTCCCTTTTGGGCCGCGTCGCGGGCGCTCACCAGGTCGAGCGCGACGTCGACGATCATGTCTTCCTGGCCGCCCACCATGCGCCTGCGGCCGAGCTCGACGAGAATGTCGCGGGTGTCGATGCCGTAGGTCTGGGACGCGGTCTCGGCGTGGCGGAGGAAGCTCGAATAGGATCCGGTATATCCGAGCGCCAGGGTCTCGCGGTCGACCCGGACCGGGCGGTCCTGGAGCGGGCGGACCAGCTCCTCCGCGGCGTCCATCAGCGCCCAGAGGTCGCAGCCGTGGTTGAGCCCGGCGCGGTCGGCGACGGCGATGAACACCTCGAGCGGCGTGTTGCCCGCGCCGGCGCCCATCCCGGCGAGCGAAGCGTCGACCCGCGTCACGCCGTATTCGAGCGCGATGATGGTGTTGGCGACGCCGAGGCTGAGATTGTGGTGGGCGTGGATGCCGAGCTGGGTCTCAGGCTTGAGCCCGTCGCGGAAGGCGGCGAAGCGGTCGGCGGTATCGCCCATCAGCAGCGCGCCGCCCGAATCGGTGACGTAGACGCAATGCGCGCCGTAGGACTCCATCAGCTTCGCCTGCGCGACCAGCGCGTCCGCCGGAATCATGTGCGCCATCATCAGGAAGCCCGCGACGTCCATGCCGATCTCGCGGGCGTATTCGATGTGCTGCCTGGCGATGTCGGCCTCGGTGCAGTGCGTGGCGATTCGGACCGACCGCGCGCCGGCATCGAACGCGTCCTTGAGATCGGTGACCGTGCCGATGCCGGGGATCAGCAGCGTCGCGATCTTCGCGTGCTCCACCGCGTCCGCCGCCACCTCGATATATTCGATGTCGGAATGGGCCGCGAAGCCGTAGTTGAACGACATGCCGGCAAGCCCGTCGCCATGGCTCACCTCGATCGCGTCCACCTTCGCGTCGTTGAGCGCCTTGCAGATCGCGGTCACATGGTGGAGCCCGTACTGGTGGCGGATCGCGTGCATCCCGTCGCGCAGCGTCACGTCCTGGATGTAGATCTTCTTTTCCGTGTCGAGAGCCATAGCGGTTGTCCCAAATGTCCCGTTTCAGAGTCTCTGGTGCGTTCGGATCGCCCTCCCCCGACCCCTCCCGCAAGCGGGAGGGGAGAAGGCAAGGCGGGATGGGGAAGCGCGTCCCCTCTCCCCCACGGGGAGAGGGTCAGGGAGAGGGGGGGACACCGGAGCCGCACGGCAACCGGGTACGACCGTGGCCGGCCGGGTTTCGCTCTGGAATTTCGACATGGGTTCCGCGCCCGTGGGCGAGACCGTCTCCGTGCCCCCTCTTGTCACCCCGGACTTGTTCCGAGGTCCAGACCTGTCCCGCACACCGTTCCGGGAGCCTGACCCGCGCTCGCCGAAGCGGCCGCGCGTACAGGTGTTGGAGCGCGCCCCACTGGACCCCGGAACAAGTCCGGGGTGACAGCTGGACGATGGGCGGAACGGTTCCATCGGAAACGAATCCGCCCTACGCCGCCCGCCGCTCGACCAGCCGTTCGGCGGTCTTGAGCGCGGCGGAGGTCATGATGTCGAGATTGCCGGCATAGGTCGGCAGATAGTGCCCGGCGCCCTCGACTTCGAGGAAGATCGAGGACTTGATGCCGGTGAACTCGCCCAGCCCAGGGATGCGGAGCGGGTTGTTGGAGCCGAAACGCTCGAACTGCACGTCCTGCTTGAGGCGGTAGCCGGGGACATAGGCCTGCACCTCGGCGACCATGTCCTCGATCGACTTCACGATCGCGTCGGTGTCGCCGTCCTCGCTCAGGACGTAGATGGTGTCGCGCATCAGGAGCGGCGGCTCGGCCGGGTTGAGCACGATGATCGCCTTGCCGCGCCCGGCGCCGCCGACGACCTCGATGCCCTTGGACGTGGTCTCGGTGAACTCGTCGATATTCGCCCGCGTGCCGGGTCCGGCGGATTTCGAAGAGATCGAGGCCACGATCTCCCCGTAATGGACCCTGGCCACGCGGTCGACGGCATGGACGATGGGGATGGTCGCCTGCCCGCCGCAGGACACCATGTTGATGTTGGGCGCATCGAGATGCTCGTCCAGGTTGACCACCGGCACCACGTAGGGGCCGATGGCGGCGGGCGTCAGGTCGATAATCGTCTTGCCGTGCTCCAGGCAGATCGCCGCGTTGGCCGCATGCGCGCCCGCCGAGGTGGCGTCGAACACGATCTCGATATCCGCCCATTCCGGCATCCGGGCGAGGCCTTCCAGCCCCTCATGAGTGGTGGCCACGCCCTTCGAACGGACGCGGGCGAGGCCGTCGGAGTCGGGGTCGATTCCGACCAGCGCGCCCATTTCGAGCGCGTCCGAGGTCTCGATGATCTTGATCGTCAGATCGGTGCCGATATTGCCGGAACCGACGATGGCAACCCTGGTTTTCACGGTCTCTTCCTCCTCAGGCGGCGAAGGCGGCCCTGACCGAGCCAAGCCCCTCGATCCTCGCCTCGACCACGTCGCCCGCCACCACGGGCGCCATCGGCCCGAGCGCGCCGGTCATGATCGTGTCTCCCTCGTCGAGCGGGGTGCCGATTTCGACCATCTTGCGGGCGAGCCAGAGCGCCGCGTTCAAGGGGTTGCCGAGGCAGGCGACGCCGGCCCCGATGGACACCTGGTCGCCCTTGTTCTCCATCACCATGCCGCATTCGCGGAGGTCCAGGTCGTCGAGCATGACCGGCCGCGTGCCAAGCACGAACATCCCGGACGAGGCGTTGTCGGCCACGGTATCGACGATGTTGATGTTCCACCCGGCGATGCGCGAGCCCACCACCTCGATGGCGGGGAGCGCGTAGGCGACGGCGTCGATCACATCCACCAGGGTGAGCTGTTCGCGGTCGAGGGCCGAATGCAGGATCAGCGCCACTTCGGCCTCGCAGCGCGGCTGGAGCACGCCTCCGGCGGCGATCTCCTCGCCGTCGACCACGCACATGTCCGCGAACAGCATGCCGTAATCCGGCTGGTCGACGCCGAGCTGCTGCTGCACCGCCTTCGCGGTGAGCCCGATCTTGCGCCCGACGATCCGGCGGCCTTCCTTCACCCAGTGCTCGGTGTTGGTCCGCTGCACGCGGTAGGCGGCGCCCACGTCGCCTTCCGGCAGGTTGTTGCGCACCGGCTCGATGGGCTCGCCGTCTTCCCAGGCCTTGCGGATGTCGGCCGCCGCCTTCGCGATCGCGTCTTCGTTCATCCCGTGCTCCGTTCGATTCCCGTACGTCATGGTCGGCGGAGGCCGACCATCCACGATTTGTTTCTTGTTTGTCCGCTGTCGCCCAAAAACTCATGGATGGTCGGCCTCCGCCGACCATGACGAATGGGGAGATGGACGAATTCGAATTGAAACCGGGACACCGCCCGTACCCCCTAAAGCTTGACGCAGATGTTCTTTTGCTCGGAATAGAAGTTCAGCGCGTGCTGGCCGCCCTCGCGCCCGATGCCGCTCAGCCCGATGCCGCCGAACGGCGTGCGGAGGTCGCGCAGGAACCAGCAATTGACCCAGTTGATCCCGGCCTCCATCGCCTGGCTGATCCGGTGCCCGCGCGAGAGATCGGTGGTCCAGACCACGGAGGCGAGCCCGTACTCGGTATCGTTGGCCATCGCGACCGCCTCGTCCTCGTCGTCGAACGGGGTTACGTGGCAGACCGGACCGAAGATCTCCTCCTTCTGGACCCGCGAATCCTCGGCAAGCCCGGTATAGATCGTGGGTTCGATATAGGCGCCGTCGTCGCGCTCGTCGCCGAAGGAGGGAATGCCGCCGCCGGTGACCGTCTCCGCGCCGAGCTCGGCGGCCAGCGCATAGTACGCGCTCACCTTGTCCCGGTGCTCATGAGAGATCAGCGAGCCCATCTGGGTCGCGCCGTCCTCCGGCCGGCCGATGACCATGGCTTCGCCGCGCGCCTTCAGGGCATCGACGAAACGCTCGAAGATCGGGCGTTCGACATAGACCCGCTCGGAGCTCAGGCAGACCTGGCCGGTATTGGCGAAAACCGACCGCGCGGTGCCGTCGATCGCCGCGTCGAAATCGGAATCCGCGAAGACGATGGCGGGGTTCTTGCCGCCGAGCTCGAAGGAGAGCGCCTTTATGTTGGCGGACGCCGCCTTCATGATCTCGCGCCCGGTCGCGGTCTCCCCGGTGAAGGTGATCGCATGGATGCCCGGGTGGTGCGTGATGAACGCGCCCGCCGAATCCGGGCCGAACCCGTGCACCACGTTGAACGCGCCGTCCGGCACGCCCACCGACTTCATCACCTCCGCGAGCAGCGTGGCGGTGGTGGGGGTCTCCTCCGACGGCTTGAGGATCACCGCGTTGCCGGACGCCATCGCCGGCGCGAGCTTCCAGGTCGAGAGCAGCAGCGGCAGATTCCAGGGCGAGATCACGCCGACCACGCCGTGCGGCTGGCGCACAGAGTAGTTGACCGCGCCGCGCCCGTCCGGCGTCTCCTGCATATAGGCTTCGGTGCCGACCGATTTCACGAGGTCCGCGAAGATCCGGAAATTCGCGGCTCCGCGCGGGATGTCGAGATGGCTCGCCAGCGACTTCGGCTTGCCTGTATCGGCGCATTCGGCATCGACGAATTCGTCGAACCGGGCCTCGATCCCGTCCGCGACGGCGTAGAGCAGGTTGCAGCGCTGCTCGGTCGTCAGCCTGCCCCATTCGCCGTAATAGGCATCGCGCGCGTCCTCGACGGCGCGGTCCACGATGGCGCTGTCGGCCTCGTGGACAAGCGAGATCAGCGTGCCGTCGACGGGCGTGACGTTCTCGAACGTGTTGCCGCTCTCGACGAACTCGCCGCCGACGAAATTCCTCAACTCGCGCAGATTGCCCTTGCCGTCGGATGACACGGTCGATTCCCTCCGATGCCGTTCGCCGCACAATAGCCGCAACCGGCTTGCCCCGAAACAAGCGGCGGCGCGGCCGTCCTCGTTCCTGTCCTCCGGTCCGTTAACCGGCAGTATTCGTGTCATAGAGTGACACGAATACTGCGCGGCGCCCGGCCCCGATTCGGCGGCGGACGGGGTTTTCCGTCCCCCGGGGACACGAATCCGGCGGCATCGCGAAACGATATTGCGCGCCGACCCCATTTTGGCGACTTATGGCAAGTTCTTGAGACTCTGGATAGGGCAGGAAGGCTGACCATTGTTTCACGTGAAACATTAAGGACGCCCCCCTCCCCGAGTCGCGCTACTCGATCTCGAACACCGCCTCGATCTCGATCGGGAAGCCGCGCGGGAGCTCGGCGACGCCGATTGCGGTGCGCGCATGGGCTTCGGGGAACAGCGCGAAGAAGAGGTCCGACGCGCCGTCGATCACCGCGAACTGGCGTTCGAAGCCGGGCGAGGAGTTGACGTAGCCGTTGATCTTCACCACGCGCCGGATCCGGTCGAGCGAGCCGAGATGCCTTGCGACCGAGGCGAGGATGTTGAGCGCGGTCTTGCGCGCGGTGTCGTAGGCTTCCGCCTCCGGGACCTCGGCGTCGACCTTGCCCCGCATCGCAGCGCCGAGTTCGGCCGGCGGCGGATGGCCGGAGACGAAGAGCAGGTTGCCGGTCTCGACGCAGCCAGTGCGGTTGGCGCTCGGATAGGCGAAGGGCTCGGGGAGTACGAGCCCCATCTCCTTGAGTTTCGCCTCGACCCGTCCGGTCATGCGATCGGCGGCGGCGTGCCGTCGGGAAGCGGGCGGATGCGGCAGAGGAGGCCGCGGGTGTCCGCCGAGCCGGTCACCGGATCCCACGGCCCACCATAGGACATCGCGGCGTTGATGTTGACCGAGAGCGCGCCGTGCTCCGGCCCCGGCGCTTCCGGCAGCCACCAGCCCATGCCGGTCCGCACCACGCCCGGCGCGGTGTCCTCGGTCACCGAGACGCGGAGTGCGCACGCGCCGTCGGCGTCGGGCGTCTCGACCTCGACCCAATCGTCGGTCGCGAGGTCGAAGGCCGACGCGGTCTCCGGATGCACCTGCAGCCGGGGGTAGGGCGCGACCTTGCGGGCCCAGCCGTGGTCGCGGTAGCGCGAATGGTGGTAGGCCTTCTCGCGCGCGCCGGTCAGCAGGATCAGCGGGTACTCCCGGCGGATTTCGGGTTCGACGCTTTCCGCCCTTGGCGGGACGAAATCGGGCAGGGGATCGAGGCCGAGCCGGGCCAGCGTCTCCGAGTAGAGCTCGATCCTGCCGGTCGGGGTGCGGAACCCCACCTCATCGAAGTTCCGGAGCTTGTATGGGAAGTGCGCGTAGCCCTTCTCCTCCAGCGCGTCGAAGGAAACCTCGTTGTCGCCCAGCAGGAAGGCGTTGAACTCCCGCTTGGTCCGCCAGGGCAGGAATTTCCGCGCCGCGATCCCGCGCGTTTCCAGCCGGTCGGCGAGGTCGGTCGCGATCTCGAAGTCCGACCGCGCCGCGCCGCGCGCGGCGACGACCGGGCGGGTGTAGCTCACGCAGGGCCCGGCCATGTCGAGCGAGATTTCCTGTTCCTCCAGCCCCGTGGTCTTGGGCAGCACGACGTCGGCGAGCGCCGCCGTCGGCGTCATCGAGTGGCTCACGACGCAGAGGAAATCGAGCGAGCGCAGCGCCTCGATGGTTTTGCGCGTGTCGGGGTAGGTGACGGCGATGTTGACGCCGCTCAGATACATCGCGCGGACCGGGTAGGGCTCGCCGGTCAGGATCGCGTCGATGGCGGTCGGGTTGTGGCACGCGGTCTGCCAGCCCTCCGGCCCGGCCCAGAGCGGAAACGCCTCGCGCCCGACGGTCTCCGCCTCGATTTCGGGGGGAAGGCGGAAGGCAGGATCGTGCAGGAGCTCGATAAAGTTGCGGAAACCCCCGGGGCGCTTGACCCGGATATTGCCGCCCACCCGGTCGAGATTGCCGCTGATCGCGACCAGGGCGTGGAACGCGCGGAAGGTCTGGACGCCGGCGGAGAACGCGTCGATCCCGTGCCCGCTGACGAAGGCGGACGGGCCGTCGGCGTAGATCCGCGCGGCCTCGACGATGTCCCCGGCCGGAACGCCTGAGAGCCGTGCCGCCTCGTCCGGAGTGTAGCGCGCCGCGCGCTCCTTCAGCGCATCGAAGCCGTGGCACCAGCGGGCGACGAAATCGGCGTCATAATGCCCCTCGGCGATGGAGACGTTCACCATGCCGAGCGCGACCGCGGCATCGGTGCCCGGGCGGGGGCGGAGCCAGAGATCGGCGTTCCTGGCCGCCGGGGTGCGCGCGGGATCGATCACGATCGTTCTGGCGCCGTTCGCTCTCGCCCGCTTGAGCGCCTGCCACTGCGCGGCGTCGGCGGCGGACGGGTTGCGCCCGACGATCAGCGCGCAGCGCGTGTTGTCGATGTCCTCGCCGCCCACAGCGGCGAGGCCGGTCAGCTTGTCGCTCAGCGCCCGGCAGCCGCCGCAGAGGTCCTGGTTCATCAGCCAGTTGGGCGAGCCCATCGCGCGCATCAGCAGCGCCACCATCGCGCCCCGGCTGAAATAGGCCGACGACACCGCGCCGATCAACGACAGCGGACCGTGTTCCCCGCGCACCTCCAGCAACCGGTCGACCACGGTGTCCAGGGCGGTGTCCCAGTCGATCTCTTCCCACGCACCCGCGCCGCGCTCGCCGCGCCTTCGCATCGGCCGGACCAGCCGGTTCGGGTGGTCGGTGAGCTCGCGCATGCCGCGGATGCCCTTGACGCAGAACGCGCCCTTCGAGCCGGGATGGTCGGGGTTGGGTCCGACCTTCGCGACCGCGCCGTCGTCGAGCGTCACCAAGGCGCCGCAGCGCGTGCTGCACTCCCAGCAGGTCGTCGGAACGAGCATGGGTTGTCCCCGGTGGCGGATCGGGGAACACGTTAGCAGAAATCCGCGCCCGGTTTGTCCCCTTCCTTATTCGACATGTTGTGGCATCTTGTATTCTTGCCACTACATCTTGGCGATTCGCCGTGTCGGCCCTACCTTCCGGATCGTCGATCGAGGGACCGCAACGGATCGAAATGCTCCGCCACGTCGTCACCGTCCGCGACTTCACCCCCAGCTTCCTCGATTCCGTATTCCAATCCGCCGCCGCTTCCAAACGTCAGCATGCCGGCCGGGGCCGGGGCGCCCGGGTGCGCTGGTCGCCGCACTGGAACGCGCTGCGCGATCACGTGATGATCTCGCTGTTCTACGAGGCTTCGACGCGGACCCGCCATTCCTTCGAGGCGGCGATGGCGAGGCTCGGCGGCAAGGTCATCACCACCGAGAACGCGGCCGAGTTCTCTTCGGCGATCAAGGGCGAATCGCTCGAGGACTCGATCCGGATCGAGAGCGGCTACGGCGACGTGATCGTGCTGCGCCACAAGGAGAAGGGCGCGGCCGCGCGCGCCGCGGCGGTGAGCGACGTGCCGGTGATCAACGCCGGCGACGGCGACGGCGAGCATCCGACCCAGGCGCTCCTCGATCTCTTCACCATTGCCGAACGGTTTCCGGGCCGGCGCGACCTCCGCGTCACCTTCGTGGGCGATCTGCTCAAGGGCCGGACGGTGCATTCGCTCGCCTATCTCGCGGCGGCGCTCGAAGGCACGTCGGCGGGCTTCGCGGGCAAGGTCAATTTCGTCGCCCCCGACATCATGCAGATCCCGGAGCGCATCGAAGGGCTGGTGCGCGACAGCGGCCTTCCGGTCGCCAGGCACGGCGGCCTGAGCGCCGCGCTCATCGCCGGGTCCGACGTGATCTACATGACCCGGACCCAGAGCGAACGCCACGATGTCGCTGCCGGCGGCGGCTCCTATGCACTGACCGAATCGCTGGCGTCCTCGCTGCGGCCGGACGCCATCGTGCTGCACCCGTTGCCGCGCAACCGCGAGCTCCCCGAGGCGATCGACCGTCTGCCGCAGGCGCGCTACTTCCAGCAGGCGCGGAACGGGCTCTTCGTTCGGATGGCCGTGCTGCTCTGGGTATTCGGCGAGCTCTCCCCACCTACCGCCGCACCGGGGAGCGCAAGCGAGGAGCGCGCCTATGCGTGAGGGCGCGCCGGACCGGAGGTACAGCCGTGGATGACCTGAAGTTCATGAACGCGGCGGGGATGTGCAAGACGCTCGACGATGTCGGGAGGTTCTGCGCCGCCCCGATCACGGAGGTGAATCTGGGCTCGGTGACGGCGTTGCCGCGGGAAGGAAATTCCGGCAACACGTTCTGGATCGACGACGCCAGCGGCGCCTCGCTCAACGCGCTCGGCCTGCCCAATCCGGGGCTCGACTGGTACCGCGCGCAAATGCCGGGGATCGTCGAGCGCGTGCACGCGTCGGGCAAGCGCCTTCGGGTCAGCGTCGCCGGGTTTTCGGTCGAGGACTACCGGGTCCTGGTCGCCGGGCTGTCGTCATTCGACATCGACACCATCGAGATCAATTTGAGCTGTCCGAACGTCTGGGACGGGGCGGACCAGAAGCCGGTCTTCGCGCTCGATCCCGACTTGACCCGGACGATCTGCCGACAGGCGGGGGACATCGTTCCCCGGCGTATCGCGGTCGCGGTCAAGCTCGCGCCCTCCGATCCGATGCTCCTCAGGCGTCTCGCCGCGATCGTGCTCGAATCGGGCCGGATCGGCGAGGTCGTGGCCGTCAACACCATTCCCAACGCCTTCGCCTTCGACGACTCCAGACGCCAGGCGATGGGCGGCAACGGGCTCGCCGGGCTCGGCGGGCGGCCGCTCAAGCCGGTCGCGCTCGGCCACGTCAAGCAGCTTCGAACGCTGCTGCCCGCGCGCATCTCGATCACCGGGGTGGGCGGCGTGTTCGAGGGCCGCGACGTGGTCGACTACATCGACGCGGGCGCGGCCGGCGTCCAGGTGGGCACCGCGTGCTATGCCTACGGCGCAGGCGTCTTCCAGGACATCGTCGCCGGCTTCCTCGACGCCGCGGCCTGAACCCGACGCCGGCCCGGATCCGGACTACGCGCTCGCCTTCCTCGTCGATCCGGAGACCCATGACGGCGCGGATGGCGACTGTCGCGATCGGCTGTTACTTTTTCACAAGAACGATGCAAGAAATCGTACATATGCGAGATCCATTCCCGTGAGGCATCTGACTCCCCTGCGCTATGTGGAAGAGGTGGCCAGGGCCGGTTCGATCCGCCGGGCCGCCGACGTGATGGCGATCACCGCCTCGGCGCTCAACCGGCGCATCCTGTCGCTCGAGGAGGAGTTGGGGGTGCCGATCTTCGAGCGGCTGCCACGCGGCGTCCGGCTCAACACCGCGGGCGAGATCCTGCTGCACCATATCCGCAACCAGATCTCGGACATGGCGCGGGTGCGTTCGCAGATCGCCGACCTCTCCGGCGTCCGCCGCGGTCACGTCTCCATCGCCTGCGCGCAGGCGATGATGCCGTATTTTCTGCCGCGCCAGATCGAGGCTTATCGCGGCGAACATCCGGCGGTCACGTTCAACGCGCTGGTTCGCGACCGCGAGGCCGCGGAGCGCGCCCTCTCCGACTACACCGCCGACATCGCCCTCGTCTTCGAACCGTCTCGTTCCACCGAATTCCAGACCGTCATGACGGTCCGCCAGCCGGTCCATTGCGTGATGGCGAAAGACCACCCGCTGGCCGCCCAGGAGGTCGTGCGGCTGGGCGAATGCCTCAACTACCCGCTCGCCCTGCCGGCCGCGCCGGACGGCTTGCGCTTCCTGCTGCAGAGCGTCGCATCGACGGCGGGCGCACATCTCGCGCCGGCGGTCGAATCGGACAGCTACGAATTTCTGCTCAACTACGCGGCGGCGGGCGGCATGGTCTCGTTCCAGATCCCGGTCGGCGTTCCCGATGCCGCCGCGCGGCCGGACCTCGCGAGCCGGCCGGTCGACTCGCGGGACATTCCTTCCAGCCTGCTTCACATGGGACAGCTCAGGGGCCGTGTGCTGCCAATCGCGGCCGCGCGGTTCGCCGACCGGCTCTCGGGCGTGTTCGCCGCCGAATTCGACAGCGGTTGAACGCGGCGACAACGGTTTCGTCAGGGCGGGATATGCTCTAGATAGACCCAAATCCGGAGTTTCAGATGAACCGAACCGAAGGCCCGCTGTCCGGGGTGCGGGTGGTCGACCTGACGCGCGTGCTGGCCGGACCCTATTGCACCCAGATCCTGGGCGATCTGGGCGCCGACGTGATCAAGATCGAGCGCCCGGGAACCGGCGACGACACGCGCAAGTTCGCGCCGCCCTTCCTCCAGGACGAAGACGGCAACGACACCGCCGAGAGCGCCTATTTCATGAGCGCCAACCGCAACAAGCGCTCGCTCGCCCTCGATATCTCCAAACCCGAGGGGCAGGCAATCGTCCGGCGGATTGCCGCCGACGCCGACGCGCTGGTGGAGAACTTCAAGACCGGCAACCTCGCCCGCTACGGCCTCGGCTACGACGACCTCAAGGAGGAGAACCCGCGCCTGGTCTATTGCTCGATCACCGGGTTCGGGCAGACCGGCCCCTATGCGGAGCGTCCGGGCTACGACTTCCTCGTCCAGGCGATGGGCGGGATCATGTCGATCACCGGCGAGCCCGACGGCGAACCGCAGAAGGTGGGCGTTCCCATCGCCGACATCATGTCCGGGATGTTCGCCGCCGTCGCGGTGAACGCCGCGCTTCGCCACGCGGCGCTCACCGGCGAGGGCCAGTATATCGACATCGGCATGCTCGACACGCAGGTCGCGTGGCTGGTCAACGCGGGCATGAATTACCTCTATTCCGGCGACCTCGGACGGCTCGGCAACGCGCATCCGAACATCGTGCCCTACCAGGTGTTCGCGACCGCCGACGGCCATATCGTGGTGGCGATCGGCAATGACGGGCAGTTCCGCCGCTTCTGCGACATGGTCGGGCGGGCCGACCTCGCCGAGGACGAGCGGTTCGCGACCAATGACGGGCGGGTCCGCAACCGCGAGGCGTGCATCGCCGAGCTGCGCCCGCCTTTCGCCGCGCGGTCGAGCGGGGAATGGCTTTCCGCTCTCGAGGCCGAAGGAATCGGCTGCGGTCCGATCAACCGGCTCGACCGGGTGTTCGAGGATCCTCACGTCAACGCGCGCGGCATGGTGGCCGAGGTGCCGCATCCGGCGATCGGCGGCGCGCCGGCGAAGCTTATCTCGACTCCGCTCAGGCTGTCCGGGACGCCGGCCGGGATCCGGCTGCCGCCTCCGATCCTCGGCGAGCACACCGAAGAGGTGCTGCGAGAGGTCCTCGGCTGCGACGATGCCGAGCTCGGACGCCTGCGCGAAGCCGGCGCCATCGGCTAGCGCCGCGCGGGCCTTTGCGCGATAGTCGCGCGGGGAAGACGGAGAGGGACAGATGACCGAGATCGGCCACATCGACTACGACGACATCGAGGTCGACAAGAGCGCGACCTATCACAGCCTCAAGGACCGGGTGGTGATCATCACCGGCGGCGGCCAGGGCATCGGGCGCGGCTATGCTCATTACTTTGCCGCCCAGGGCGCGATCCCGGTAATCGCCGAGCTCAACGGCGATGCGGGCGAGCGGGTGGCCGACGAGGTGCGCGCCAAGCAGGGCAGGGCGCTCGCCGTGCAGACCGATGTCGCCGATCTCGACTCCGCGACCGACATGGCCGAGAAGACGCTTTCCGAATTCGGGCGGATCGACTGCCTGATCAACAATGCCGCGGTGTTCTCCAAGATCACCATGGCGCCCTTCTGGGAGCTCCCGGTCGACGAGTGGAAGAGCGCGGTCGACGTCAACGTCACCGGCTCGTTCTTCTGCGCCCGCGCCGTGGTGCCGGCCATGCAGGAGGCCAATTGGGGCCGCATCGTCAACGTGTCGTCCGCGACCTTCGTGATGGGGCTGCCCAACTACCTCCACTACATCACCACCAAGTCGGCGGTCGTGGGTATGACCCGGTCGATGGCCCGCGAGCTCGGCTCCTGGAACATCACCGTCAACACGTTCTGGCCGGGGGTCATGCAGACCGAGGTGGAGCGGCCCTCGGTGCCGCGCGAACGCTTCAAGGAATACACCGATCGCCAGTCGATCAAGCGGCAGGGGACGATCCACGACCTCGCCAAGGCGATGCTGTTCCTGTGCTCCGAGGAGGCGAGCTACATTTCGGGCCAGAACCTGCAGCCCGACGGCGGGCTCACCTTCCTCTGAGGAGGAGCGTTTGCCCTCGCCCATCCATATCCGAAACGCCCGAATCCTCAGCCTCGACCCCGAGGTCGGGGATCTTGCCAAGGGAGACATCGTCGTCGAGGGCGGCACGGTCGCGCGGATCGGCCGCCGGCTCCGTGCGCCCGGCGCGAGAGAGATCGACGCGTCCGGCATGATCGCCATGCCGGGCTTCGTCAACGCCCACCTCCATACTTGGCAGACCGGAATCCGGGGTATCGCCGGCAACTGGTCGATCCGCGAATACCTGGAGACCATGCACGCGCGGATCGCGCCCCGCTACACGCCGGACGACACCTATATCGCCAACCTTGTCGGCGCCCTCAACCAGATCGCCTGCGGCGCGACGACGATCTTCGACTGGTGCCACAACAACGCCACCCCGGCGCATAGCGACGCAGCGATCGACGGGTTGGAGGAATCCGGGATTCGCGCGGTGTTCGGTCACGGCTCCCCCAAGCCCGACGCCGGGGAGGGTACGCCGCCCTTTACGCACATCCCGCATCCGAGAGGCGAGATCGAGCGCCTGAGAAAAGGGCGGCTGTCCTCGGACGACGCGCGGGTCACGCTGGCGATGGCGGCGCTCGGCCCCGATTTCTCCACCTACGAGGTGACCGAGCACGATTTCCGCCTCGCCCGGGAGTACGGCCTCCTGATCAGCGCCCATACCTGGGGCGCGCCCACACGGCTCAACCGCAACGGATATCGCAGGCTCGCGAAGAAGAATCTGCTCGGCCCCGACCACAACCTCGTGCATGGCAACTTTCTTGGCGATGCCGAGCTCAAGCTGCTGGTCGACCGCGGTGTCTCGGTCACGGTGACCCCCGAGGTCGAGCTCCAGATGAGCCACGGCACTCCGCTGACCGGCCGTCTCAGGGCGCTCGGTGCGCGCCCCTCGCTCGGGGTCGACGTTGAATCGAATATCTCCGGCGACATGTTCACCGTGACGCGGATGGCATTGCAGACCCAGCGCGCGATCGACAACAAGGCCGCCGTGAAGTCCAACGGCACGCCGGAACCCGCGATTACGCCGCGCGAGGCGCTCGAATGGGCGACGATCGAAGGGGCGAGGGCGCTCGGTCTCGACAAGCGGATCGGTTCGCTCGCCCCCGGCAAGGCCGCCGACCTGATCCTGATCGACGGCTCGGGTATCAACCTTTTTCCGGTGAACGATCCGGTCGAGTCGGTGGTATTCCAGGCCAACCCGTCGAACGTGGACACGGTCATGGTCGGCGGCAGGTTCCTGAAGCGGGGCGGCAGGCTGCGCTATCGCGGGTTGCAGGCGAAGCAGGAGGCGCTGGCCAGGTCCGCGCGGCGGATCCTCGGGAAGCGCAACGGAGTCTGATATGGCGAGGGCAGAGCAGAAGATCGCGGACAAGAAGAAGGTCCCGGTCTATTGCTACCAGTGCGTCGCCGGTCCCGATCTGCTCAAGGTCGAGGTCGAAGACGGGATCGCCACCCGGATCGAATCCAACTACGACATCGCCGACCTTCATCCGGGAGGCGGGCGGGTCTGCGTCAAGGCCTATGGGCTGATCCAGAAGACCTACAACCCCAACCGCGTTTCCCAGCCGATGAAGCGGACGAACCCGAAGAAGGGGCGGGACGAGGACCCGGGATTCGTGCCGATCTCGTGGGACGAAGCGCTCGACATCGTGGCGGCGAAAATGTGCGAGATCCGCGACATGGGCGTGGTCGACGAGCAGGGGCTGCCCCGGCTCGCCGCGAGCTTTGGCGGCGGCGGAACGCCGACCCAGTACATGGGGACCTTCCCCGCCTTTCTGTCCGCCTGGGGGCCGGTCGATCTCGGATTCGGCGGCGGGCAAGGGGTGAAGTGCTACCACTCGGAGCACTTGTACGGCGAACTCTGGCACCGCGCCTTCATCGTCTCGCCGGATACGCCGTATACCAACTACGTCATCAACTGCGGCAACAATGTCGAGGCCTCGGGCGGGGTGGCTGGCGTCTGGCGCCAGGCCGACGCGCGGGTGCGCGGCCTGAAGCGGGTCCAGGTCGAGCCCCACCTCTCGATCACCGGCGCGCTGTCGGCGGAATGGCTGCCGATAAAGCCCAAGACCGACGCGGCCTTCCTGTTCGCCCTGATCCACCGCATCCTGATCGAGCGCGACTGGCGCGAAGTGTGCGACGTAGACTTCATCTTGAATGATACGACTTCACCGTATCTTATTGGTCCTAATGGATATTATCTACGCGATCCCAGGACGGAAAAGCCTCTGATCCTCGATTTCGCGGATGGCCAGGCCAAACCCTTCGACGCCGGGATCGCCGAGCCCGCGATGGAGGGCGCGCACCGGGTTTCGGGTTTCGAACGGGGACCCGACGGCACGGTGTGGACACACGAGGACGCGGAGTCCCGGCCCGCCTTCCAGCTCCTGCTCGACCATGTCCGCGGTTTCACGCCCGAATGGGCGGAAGGCGAATGCGACGTGCCGGCCGAGCGCATCCGCCGCGTCGCGGACGAATACCTGGCCCACGCCATGGTCGGCGAGACCATCGAGATCGAAGGCAAGACGCTCCCCTTCCGCCCGGTCGCGGTAATGCTGGGCAAGGGGGTGAACAACGGCTGGGGCGGCTATCAGACCTGCTGGGCGCGGACCCTGCTGGCGTCGCTGGTGGGCGCGCTCGAAGTGCCCGGCGGGACACTGGGAACCGCGGTCAAGCTCAACCGTCCGGCTTACAACCGCCACCTCACCGTCCGGTCGAAGGGCGACGGGATCATGGACTACCCGTTCAATCCGACGACCCGGGAGGAGTGGACGGCGAAGCCCAATATCCGCAACGCGTACAAGACGCTGGTCCCGCTCGCCGCCGACTCGGCCTGGTCGCCCGCGCTCGGCCCGGCGCATCTGCCTTGGCTGTTCCAGAAGAAGCTGCCCGATCGCTGGCCCGAGCAGGCGAAGCCGGCGATGTGGATCAACTACCGCACCAACCCGGCGATCTCGTCGTGGAACGCGCCCGAGGTCGCCGAGCGCATCGCCGAGTTCCCGTTCACGGTCTCCTTCGCATACACGCGCGACGAGACCAACCACATGGCCGACATCCTGCTGCCGGAGGCGACCGACCTGGAAAGCCTCCAGCTCATCCAGATCGGCTCGACCAAGTTCACCGAGCAGTTCTGGAAGCACCAGGGCTGGGCGGTGCGCCAGCCGGTCGCCGATCCGGTGGTGGACTGCAGGGACATCACCGAGATCGCCACCGAGCTTGCCCGCCGCGTCGGCATCCTCGAAGGCTACAACGCGGCGATAAACCGGGGCGCCGCCGGCACGAGGCTCTCCGACGACAAGGCGGGCTACGATTTCAGCCTCGACGTATCGGAGCCGCACGCCGTCGAAGAGATTTGGGACTCCGTCGCCAGGGCCGCCAGCCACGACCTCTCCGACGGCGCCGAGGTTCGCGGCATCGACTGGTTCCGGGAGAACGGGTTCATGCTGCGGCCGTTCCCGCAGCTCGACTGGTATCTCTACCCGACGCTCAAGGAGCAGGGGCTTCGCTTCGAGATGCCCTACCAGGAACGTCTCATGCGCCACGGCGCGGAGTTGGCCGAGAGGCTGCACGAGATCGGCGTCAACTGGTGGGACCGCCAGCTCGAGGAATACGAGCCGCTGCCGGGCTACAAACCCTTCCCCGACATCTGGGTGAATTACGCCAGGGAGGTGGGCGAGGATCCGGACGCCTACCCGCTCTGGGCGCTCACCGCGCGCTCGATGCAGTATTCGTGGGGGGCCAATGTCGGGATTCCCCTGATCAACGAGGTCGCGAACAACATCTCCGGCCACAAGGGCGTGATCGTCAACCGGGCCACAGCGCGCGGGCTCGGCATCGGCGACGGCGATCCGGTGAAGATCGAATCGCCCACCGGCGTTACGCGGGGCCGCGCGGTGCTGCGGGAGGGCATCCGGCCGGACACCATCCTGATGATCGGCCAGTTCGACCACTGGGCGACGCCGTTCGCCAAGGACCTCGGACTCGCCAGCCTCAACTCGGTGACATCGCTTTCGCTCAGCCTGACCGACGCGACCGGGAGCGGCGCCGACCTCGCCCGGATCCGGCTGAGCCGCGATACCGGCCGGCGGTGAAGACATGAGCGAAGCCCAACCGCGCTACGGCATGGTGGTCGACCTCAACCGGTGTGTCGGCTGCCAGACCTGCGCGATCGCCTGCAAGCACGCCAACGACACCCCGCCCGGCATGCAGTGGAGGCGCGTGCTCGATGTCGAGCGGGGAACCTATCCGGACGTGGAGCGCTTGTTCCTGGTCACCGGCTGCCAGCACTGCGCCGAGCCGCCCTGCGTCCCGGTCTGCCCGACCGGCGCCACCCGCCAGCGTGCCGACGGGCTGGTAACGATGGATTACGATACCTGCATCGGCTGCGGTTACTGCGCTGTTGCCTGCCCCTACCAGGCGCGCACCATCGCCCACGACACCGGCTGGTATTACGGCGAGCCGACCGCGCAGGAGACCCATGTCGCGCATGACGAGCGCGTGGGTGTCGCCAACAAGTGCACGTTCTGCGTCGAACGGGTGGACGAGGCGGCGGCGCTCGGGCTCACTCCCGGCGTCGATCTCGAATACACCCCGGCTTGCGCCGCTTCCTGCATCGCCCAGGCGCTCCATTTCGGCGATTTCGCCGACCCCGACAGCAACGTGTCCCGGCTCGCAAGCGACAACGCGAGCTTTCAGATGCACGAAGAGCTCGGGACCGATCCGCAGATCCGCTATCTCTACGACGTTCCGAACGCCACGCCCGGCCGCGAGGCCGAGCCCGCGGATACCGGCGACGCGGCGATGGGCAACCCGGAAAACCCGCTGGTCGGCGAACGCCAGACCTTCTGGGACGCGCGCGCGGCGATGAACTTCACGCTTGGCGGCCTCGCGGGCGGCACGATGGCGGTGGCCGGCCTGGCCGCCGCTTTCGGCATGCTGGGTTCGGGGCCGCTGGTCGACACCTTCCTTGTCGCCGCAGTCCTGATGGCGCTCGGACTGTTCTTCGTCTTCCTCGAAATCGGGCGGAAGCTGCGCTTTCTGTACGTGCTGCTGCGCCCGCAAAGTTCCTGGATGACGCGCGAGACCTATGCGGTCGCGGTGCTGTTCCCGGCGCTCGCCCTCGATGTGGTCTGGCCGCATCCCGCCCTCCACGCGGTCGTCGCGCTTTCGGGCGCGGTATTTCTCTACTGTCAGGCCCAAATCCTCTTCGCGGGGAAAGGGATTCCGGCGTGGCGGGCGCGGCTGATCCCTTGGTCGATCGCGCTCTCCGGCCTGCTCGAGGGCGCCGGCCTGCTCGCCTTCCTGATGAAGGTCATGGGCACCGGCGCGGTCGAGGGAATTGCCTGGACGATCGTCGTGCTTTCGATCGTCACCGGAATCCTGTGGCGCCGCTACCGCAAGACAGCGGCCGCCGAGGGGATCGGTCCGCTCGCCCGCGCGGAGCTCGACGCGGTCGCCCCCGTCGTCACCGTCTTCGGCCACGCCGCGCCCGCGCTCCTGTGCCTTCTCGGGCTCTCGATCGCCGGCCCGCTATCCGCCTGGGCGATCGGGCTCGGTGGAATCCTCGCCGTCGCGGGCGGCGCGCTCTGGAAATTCACCGTGATTACCCGGGCCAGCCACCAGCAGGGCTTCGCCATCCCGATGATGCCGACGCGCGGCTCCGGCACCCGCGCCGCCCCGCCCCGGCTGGAGCCCATTTAGGGCCGCGCGCGCCTCCACCCGGCGGCCCCAAGAGCCGGACTCCGTCATCGCGCCGTTACCGTGGGTGGGTTACAATTCCCGCGGAATTCGAACGCGGGAACACGGGTGCCGTGAAAGCCGCCAGTCTCGTTTGTGCCACCTTTGCCGTGGCTGTGCTCGTGGCGGGATGCGCCTCCACCCCGCCTGCGCGGCAGGCTGATCTGTGCGCGGTCTTCGACCAAAATCCCGACTGGTACGATTACGCTCAAAGCTCGGCGAAGGAATGGGGGACGCCGGTCCACATCCAGATGGCCTTCGTACGCCACGAGTCGAGCTACCGGTCCGACGCGCGCCCGCCGCGCAAGTGGTTCCTGTTCATCCCATGGGGGCGCGTATCCTCGGCCAAGGGCTACGCCCAGGCCCAGGACCCGGTATGGGAGGAATACCAGGCGGAGCGGGGCCGGCTGTTCCGGAGCCGTTCGGACATGGAGGACGCGCTCGACTTCATCGGCTGGTACAATCACAAGACGTGGCGCCAGCTAGGCATTCCCCGTAGCGACGCGTACCGGCTCTACCTCGCCTATCACGAAGGGCGGGGCGGCTATAGCCGCGGTAGCTGGAAGAAAAAGCCCGGAGTGCAGCGCACCGCGGCGCGGGTACGGGATACCGCCCGCAACTACCGGGCGCAACTCGCGCGCTGCGAAAAACGCTACCGCTGCGATTCCTGGTATCAGATCTGGCCCTTCTGCAGCTGACCGCGATCGAGCCGCCGGGCGAGTGCCTGGGCGTAGTCGCGCTCGACGCCTTGGACGCGCTGTAGGAGCCGACGTAAGGGTAGTTGACCGGCCCGTAGATCGAGCTGACGTTGACGATCGCGCCGCCAACGCCGCTCAACGACCGGCGGCCTGAAGCTCTTCGGGGACGACGCGTCCGTTCTCGACGATGATCCGGTCGTCGAGGGCAAGCGTGCAGCCCCTGAGCGGGATGTCGAGGTGGCACAAGGTGTCGTTGGTCCCGCCGACCTCGGTGTTGGGTCCGGTCGAGAACAGGACGTTGCCGTAATAGGCCCGGCCGTCCTGGCCGCCCGAGTGGGCCCCCACAGGGCTGGTGCCCATGAACTCCCATCTTGCCCGTGCATCGAGTCCCCAGCCGATATGGGAGACCGCGTAGGCGCGGGGGTCGTCGAAGCCGGCCATGAAGCCCCGCATCAGCTCGGTGTCGAGTCCTTCGCCGGCGATCCCGGTCACCATGCCGCGCTCGACGGTGAGCCGGATCGGCTCGCTCACGTAGCGCATCAGCGGCAGCAGCATGTCGCCCTTGCCGATCACCACCGTGCCGTCGACGCCGTCGTCGCGGGCGGCGGTGTAGAGGAAGACGCCCGGCCAGGCATCCCAGCGGCCGGGGGTGTCGGTGAAGCCGTATTGCTCGACGACGTTGTACTTGCCGAGCCGATATACGACATCGGTCCCTCCCGGCGAGGTGATGCGCATCTCCTTCGCATTGGCGAGCATCTTCGCGCCGGCCTCGACCCGCCGCCGGTCGTCGGGGGAGGACAGCATGCGCCGCAGCACCTCGAAGTGCTCGATGACCAGCAGCATGCGCGGACCCGCGTCGGTGACCTCGGTCTGCTCCTTCGACCACAGGAGGCCTACGAGGTCGACCACCATGTCGACGCCCTTGAGCGCGGCGATCGCGGACGCGTTTCCCTTGAGCGAGTTGCCGGGCCCGAAGAAGCTGCCGGGGCGCTTGCGGATATTGACCTGAAAGGCGTCGGCCCCGAGGCCCTCGGCGGCCTCGAGAAAGGCCGCCGCGTAGTCCGCCCGCACGTCTCCCTCCGAGAGGATCGCGAGGCTCGTTCCCTCGCCCACCTTGCAGAGTACGAGCTCCTGTCGGAACAGCGATACCATCTCGGAGTCGGCGGCCATCGTCTTCCCCTGTCGGTTGCCGTCGGGGCGGGCTAGCGTGCGTCCCCGTCGCCCTCCATCGCGTCGAGATAGCGGTTGATCCGGTGGTGGATCGCAGCCTCCTGGTAGTGCATCGGCCCGCCGGTGAAGCGGCGCGCGCGGAGGCCCTTCTGGGTGTGCTGCAGGAGTTCCATATCCTCGCCGGCGAACCGGCGGGCGAAGTCCTTGAGGATCTCGACCTTCTGGCGGAAGGCCGGCATCTTCTCGACGCCCTTCCACAGGCACGTGAAGCCGGTCACCCGCGACCGTTCGGGGCCGAGCGGGTAGGTCACCCACGGCTGGAGCATGTCGGCGCGGACAAGGAAGTTGAAGTTGGGTCTGAGGAACGCGCTGTAGGCGAAGGCCGGGCCGAGCTTGTGGTCGGCAAGCCACGGCGTCGGCCCGAACAGCATCTCGCCGTCGGGCGACATGCTGCGGCTCGGGTAGACCTTGCGCCAGCCCCATTTGGTGAAGATCACGTCGCGCAGCGACCGCTCGCCGAAGCCCTCGGTTGCGAACGTCCCCTTGTGGATGACCTCGACATGGTAGGTGTCGATCAGGTTCTCCGGCAGGAGCTTCCAGTTGCAGTCGATCTCGTAGGTGAAGCGGTCGACCAGCACCATGTCTTCGGGCCGGATGAAGGCGGTCGATTCGGCGAACTCGTCGACGGCGAGGTAGTCCGCGAGCGACGGGCAGTTGTCGTCGAAGTTGACGAACACGAACCCGCCCCAGGTATCGAGTTCGATCGGCGACAGCCGGCAGGATTCGACGTCGAACCGCGGCAGCCCCTTGGGCTGGGACGGGCTGACCAGCTTGCCGTCCAGGCCGTAGACCCAGCCGTGAAACGGACAGGCGAACTCCTTCGCGTTGCCCGCGCCCGAGGCGACCGCGGCGCCGCGATGCCGGCAGACGTTGGAGAAGGCGTGGAGCGTGCCGGCCGCGTCGCGGCAGACGACGATCGGCTCGCCCACGATATCCATGGTCATGTAGTCGCCGGGGCTCGCGAGCTCCTCGACACGCGCCACGACGAGCCAGTCGCGCATGAAGAGCTTCTCGACCTCCATCTCGTAGATCTCGGGCGAGGTGTAGTAAATGCCGGGCAGATGCCGCGCGTCCTCGATCCCGGCCCGCGTCGCCTCAAGCTCCGCCTTGTCGAAATATCGCGCGCCGCCGTCGTGGCCGGGGCGTCGCCCGCCTGAAACCACCGTGTTCATCGGACCGCCCTGCTCGTTCGAGGCCGGCGAGAACCGCCGTATCCGACAAGGCTATCCGCGCACCCAAACATCCGCAAGAAAGTCCCGACAGTCGATCCAATGCCGGTCTTCGGGGTTGCGCGCCCGGGGAATGGTCCGCGCAATGCGCCGCGTACCTGGTGAGAAAGACGTTCCGCATTTGGCAATACCAGTCGCAGGATGCGGAGAGCCGAGAAGGACGAAGGTCATGCCGGAACGGTAGCCAGATGGCGGCTTGACAAGAGCCGCCTCATGAAGGGGGGCTTATCCCGATTACTTGACGCCTGGGAGGCGGCAGGCGTTTCGCCAAGCGCCGGGGCGTATCCGGTCGGTACGGGACCGTTCCTTTCCCGTCATGGTCGGCGAAGGCCGACCATCCACGAGTTTTTTTCGGGCGCCGGAAACAAAAAAACGTGGATGGTCGGCCTTCGCCGACCATGACGAGGGGGCGGGACCCGCGCTCGTCGCGAAGGGGCGGCGTTGCCGTTGCCGAACCGCATCGGTCTGCCGCCCGTCAAGCAAGGCGGATCAGTCCCATAAAAGGCGCAACAGCAGCAATAGGAAGATCGATTCAAGGGAATACTGGCGGCCTGAACTTCAACCGGATTACACCTCAACCGAGCCGCCAGGCTGTCCGAAAAGGTGGCGCCACCTCACTTCGGCCGAAGCTTACGACCGATCCGACAGTGCGGAGAACCGGATAACGATTTCCTATCGTCCCCATCGGAAAATCCGTCTGGTTGCGGCGACGAACCTCCCCACCTGACTCTTCAGCGCATCCTTTCGGGGAGCGCCCTTCGCATTGCAGAGGAGAATCGCAATGGCCGGAGGGAACGCCAGCCACGCCAGCAGCACCAGGGGGACGGCGATCGCGGTCGTTGCCGCAGCGCTTATCCTGCTGCTCCCGTCATTCGCCTCGGCCGGTCAGTGCAGCCCCTCGAAACGGGTGGACCCCGGGGACGCCGAATGCCTGAGCGCCTCGTGGAGGAACCGGGGGATTTTCAAGAAGAGTACGTACCGGGTCCGGAACATGTGTGCGGCCTACGGCCGGGTCGCCGCCAAGGTCGACCTCGTGGCGGCGAGGGACCGGACGGCGAACCTCGACGACGGAAGACCGAGACGCGGCTGGGCATGGCGCCAGATCAGATCGATCTCCTGCTGCTCCGACATCGGCATCTGCAACAGGTCCGATGCGGTCACCGACGCGGGGTGCCTTGCGCGGTTCAAGCAGGTTAGCTCGGCGCCGCTGTCCTGCAGGGCCATATCCGCTTCCGCCGCCATTTCCGGCGAGAACTACAGCTGCACCATCACCGCCCGGTGCCATCGCAATGTTTGGCCTCATCCCATTTACGATACTTCCACGATTACCGTTCCGTTCCTTGCTCTGGGCGACGTGCACAATTGCAATGGCACCCTGAATTCGGGGCCTTGCAACGACGATCCAATCGATACGACCAGAGTGTCGGTGCGCGACGTGTATGGCTTTGAGGACCGCCGCTCGATCCACACCCTGCACTTCAGGGTGTTCCTGAGCCGGCGGTTGCGGATCCCGGTGAGGGTCGACTACGCCACCTCGGACATCACAACCACTGCCGGGGCGGACTACCCGGCGACCTCGGGCACGCTGACCTTCGCGCCGGGAGAGACGGCAAAGACCATCTCCGTGCCGGTGTTCCAGGACAGCCATGACGAGGACCCGGAGAGGCTGACGCTGACGCTGTCCAACCCGCAGCCGTGGCGGCGGGTGCGCCTGGCGGACGCGACCGCGACGGGGACGATCATCAACGCCGACCCGATGCCGAAGGCGTGGATCGCGCGCTTCGGGCGCACGGTGGCGGATCAGGTGCTGGATGCGGTGGACGCCCGGATGCGGGCCAAGCCGGCGCCCGGCGTCGAGGCGCACGTCGCCGGGCAGCGAATCGGCGCCGGCCCGGCGTTCGCAGCCGGCCCGCAAGGGGATCCGATGTCCGGCGAGGCCGAAGCGTCCGGTCTTGGGCAGCCGATGAGCGGGCCCGAGCTGCTGCCGGGATCGTCCTTCTCTCTGACAGCGGAGACCGGCGGCGACGGCATCGTCTCGATCTGGGGCCGCGGCGCCGCGACGGGCTTCTCCAGCCGCGAGGACGATGTGGCGGTCGACGGCGACGTGGCGAGCGCCACGCTGGGCGCGGACTGGACGCGCGGGCGCTGGACGACCGGGTTGGTGGTCACGCACAGCCGGGGCGACGGCGGCTACGGTGGCGCGGGCGATGGCTCCGTGGCCTCGACACTGACCGGGGTGTGGCCCTGGACGCGCTATGCCTTGGGCGAGCGGCTCTCGGTGTGGGGCGTGGCGGGCTACGGCGGCGGCAGCCTGACGCTGGAGCCGCGCGCAGAGGACGGCACCCGGGCCAGGGCGATCCGGACCGACCTGGATCTCTGGATGGCGGCGGTCGGGCTGCGCGGCCTGGCGCTCGACGCCGGCGACGACGGCGTCTCTCTGGCGGTGAAGACCGATGCCATGACCGTGCGCACCGCATCGGACGCGGTATCCGGAGCAGGCGGCAACCTGGCGGCCGCCGAGGCCGAGATCACGCGGCTCAGGCTCGGGCTGGAAGGATCGCGGCCGCTACCGCTTGCCGACGGCTCGACGCTGACGCCGCGCATGGAGATCGGCCTGCGCCACGACGGAGGCGACGCGGAGACCGGCTTCGGCGCTGAATTCGGCGCTGCCCTCGCCTGGGCCGATCCCGAGCAAGGTCTGGGCGCGGAGTTGCGCGGGCGCGGATTGTTGACCCACGAGGCGAAGGGTTTTCGCGAACGCGGGCTTGCGGGCTCGCTCTCCTGGGACCCGGTGGCGGGCGACCGGGGACCGCGGCTGAGCCTGACCCCGACGCTGGGTATCCCGGCGCAAGGCGGCACGCTTGCGGAGCTCGCCGCGAGGGGCCCCGGATCGGGATCGGGAGCAGGCGGTGACGAACCGCGGCGGAGGCTGACGGTGCGGTTCGGCTATGGCTTCCCTGCCCTCGGCGACCGGTTCACCTCGACGCCGGAGATCGCCATCGGCCTGTCGGATGCCGGGCGGGACTACGGCCTGGGGTGGCGGCTGGCGCGCGGCAACGGTGCGCCCGACGGCAACGCGCTGGAACTCTCCGTCGAGGCGCGGCGGCGCGAGACCGCTGCCCACCGGCACGCTCCGCCGGAGCATGCAGCCGGCCTTCGCGTGATATCGCGGTTCTAGAGTCTGTCCGTCTTAGATAGAAGCGCTACCGCCTTTGCCCCCCTGCGTCATGGTCGGCGAAGGCCGACCATGACGGGAGAGAACGGTGGAAGCGCTTCCAACTATCCAGGCAGTGCCCAAGACCGAGAGCGGCTGCTTGATGCTGGGAGGCCGCGACCGCGGAGATCTTCGGGGACGCGGTCATCTCCGGTCGGCCGGACACGACCCGGGGAATGGTGCCCAGGGGTAGAATCGAACTACCGACACCATGATTTTCAGTCATGTGCTCTACCAACTGAGCTACCTGGGCACCTGAAGAAGCCCGCTTATAGAGGAGAACGCCGGAGCCTGTCCAGACGGCGCTCAGGCGTCGAAATCGTCGTCTTCGAGATCGTCCGGCGGCTCCACCGCGGGCACCGCGTAGACGCCGGAAAACCACCGGCCGAGATCGATTTCCCGGCAGCGGGACGAGCAGAACGGACGATGTTCGGCCTCGCACGGTTCGCCGCAGATGGGGCAGGGGGCGGAAACTGGAATTGGCCGGGCTCCTCGGCGGTCACTGCTGACCGGCCACGATATCGAATGTTTCGCGTCCGTGGCGGGACGAACGCTCCAGGACGATTCTTCGCCCGAGAATCGCCGCGAGCTCCGACATCGACGCGGCGGCCGGGCCTTCCAGCATGTCCACCACGTCGCCGGCGGCGGTGACGACGATCGGTCCCGGTTTGGCCTTGCGCGCTTCCCGCTTCAACGCGCGCATGATGACGAGCGCCGCGGTATGCGGCGAGCTTACCCGTCCGGCGCCGACGCATTGCGCGCACGGCTCGGTAAGCATGCTTTCGAGGGACTTGCGTTGCCGCCGGCGCGTGATCTCCACCAGCCCGGCTCCGGTGCGCCCGATCAGGCGCACGTTGCTCCTGTCTCCGGCGAGCGCGCCGCCGAGTCCGTCGAGCACCCGGTCCCAGTTCGCTTCGTCCTTCATGTGGATGAAGTCGATCAGGATCAGCCCGCCGATATTCCTGAGGCGCAGCTGTCGCGCCGCCTCTTCCGCCGCTTCCAGGTTGGTTCTGGCCGCGGTCTCTTCGAGGCGCCCGCCGCCGGTGAACCGTCCCGAGTTGACGTCGACCGCGGTCAGCGCCTCGGTCGCCTCGATCACCAGCTCCCCGCCCGAGGGCAGGGCGACGCGGGGGCGCAGCGCACGATCGATTTCTTCCTCCACCCCGGCAGCGGCGAAGATATGCTCGGGGCCGGAGTGAAGCCGCAGGCGGTCTTTCAGCTTCGGCATGAACCGCCCGCAATAATCGCGGGCGGCCGCGAACCCGCCCGGCGAGTCGATGACGATCTCCTCCGTCGCCGCGCTCACCCGGTCGCGAAACAAGCGGAGCAAAGGCGGGGGCTCCTCGTGCAGTAGCGCGGGTGGCGAGGCGACCCTGCTTCTCTCATCGATTTCCGACCGGAGCCGGCGCAGATAGGCGGCGTCGTCCACGAGCTCGTCGCCGCTGGCGCCTTCCGCGGCGGTACGGACGATGAAGCCGTCGCCCGGCTCCGCGGTGTCGCCCACCAGGGCCTCAAGCCGGGTGCGCTCCCCGGGGTCCGCGATCTGGCGGGATACCGCGATCCGTTGCTGGGTGGGTGTGTACACGAGGTGGCGCCCGGCGACGGCGATCCGCCGGCTGACCTGCGCCCCCTTGCGGTCCGAGGCATCCTTGACGACCTGTACCCGGATCGCCTCGCCCTCCACGACGTGATTGCCGATCCTGTCGTTCGGATCGCGGGACCTGGCATCGCCGGTGCGCGCGCCGTCGAGGCCGAGAAAGCCCGACCGGCCGATGCCGATATCCACGAACGCGGCATCCATTCCGTCGAGGATGCGTTCGACCCGGCCCAGATAGACGTTCCCGACCAGGCTCTCGTGTCCGCGCCGTTCCAGGAAAAATTCGGCGACGCGCCCGTCCTTCAGCACCGCGGCGCGTATTTCGCCCGGCATCGCATCGATCAACAGCGACTCACTCAACGCTCCGATCTCCCGGGCGGCGGAAGCCAAGCCCTTCCAGCAGCGTCACCGTCTCGTACAAGGGCAGGCCGACCACGTTGAAATAGGAACCGCCGAGGAATTTCACAAAGGCGCCCGCCCGCCCCTGGATTGCATAGCCGCCGGCCTTGTCCCGCCATTCGCCGCCGTCGACGTAACTCTCGATCTCGCGCGACGCGAGTCCCTTGAAGGCGACCGTGGTGACTGCATCCCTCGAACGCCCGTTTCCTTCGGGGTCGATCGCATGGATGCTGCCGAAGACCCTGTGGCGCCGGCCGGAAAGGAGGACAAGGCAGCCCCGCGCGGCCTCCGCGGTCGCGGGCTTCGGCAGGATGCGGCGTCCGCAAGCCACCACCGTATCCGCCGCGAGGATCCACGCGCCCGGCCGGCGCTCCGCGACGGCGCGGGCTTTTTCCGATGCGAGACGCCGGGCGAGAGCGCGCGGCAGTTCACCGGGGAGCGCCGCTTCATCGATGTCCGCTGCCTCCACGAGGTCGGGTTCGTAACCGGCCTGGCGCAGCAGAGCGAGCCGCCGGGGCGAGGCGGAGGCGAGGATCAGCGTTGCATTCCTATCTGCCATTGCCGGCCGTCATGCGGTCTCGCGGGCGCCCGGTCAAGAAAAATGGCTATTCCCCGCATCTGGGTCACGAGCTCGGGTCGTCTTCATCCGAAAGCCGTGCGCGGATGCGTTCGGTCAGGAAATCCCTCAGCGCACGGTAGGCCTGCAGGCGCGTGTCCCGGTTGCCTTCGACCAGCGAAGGATCGAGGGTGTTCCAGTATTCCACCTCGGCGGCGGACGTCCTGGTCAGCTCGATCGACCGGTGATGAGCCTCGGGCGAGAGCGAAACGATCAGGTCGAAGGACGTGTCGAGAAGGTCGTCCATTCGTTTCGGGACGTGCCGCGAAGCGTCGATCCCCGCCTCCGCCAGTACCTCGACCGCGAAGGGGTCGACTTGCCCTTCGCGTACGCCGACGGAATCGATGTAGATCCGGCTGCCGAAGTGATGTTTCGCGATTGCTTCGGCCATCGGCGAGCGCAGAGCGTTTTCGCTGCAGGCGAACAGGACGCTGCCGATCATGATCCAGGGACGTCTCGCGGGCGCATCGGTCAGCCCCTTACATGCAGCACGCAAACCAGGGTGAACAGCCGACGCGCGGTGCCGGCGTCGATCTCGACGGAGTCCGCCAGCCTTTCGCGAAGCAGCTCCGCGCCTTCGTCGTGCAGACCCCGACGGCCCATGTCGATCGCTTCGATGCGTGACAGGCTCGCGGTCTTGATCGCCTCGAAATAGGCCTCGCACAGCGTGAAGTAATCCCGGACGATTCCGCGGAATGGGGCGAGCGACAGGCGAATCCGTTCGATCGGCGCGTCTTGGGGATCGCGGACATCGAAGACCAGCCGGTTCTCTTCGATCCCGATGGCGAGCGAGTAGGGGCCCGGCGGTCCGCCGACGAGGGCGAAGTCGTTCGCTTCCAGAAGGTCGAAGACGGCGACTTCGCGTTCCCGCTCGACCTCCCGGCTGCGGCGAATCACCGGTCCGTCATCGAGCACGATGTTCTCGAGCCGGCGCGCTCGGTCGGAAGCCATGTCTCAGCCTTCGGTGGGCGCGTTCGTCCGGATTGTCAGAGACAGCGCATGGGCATCCAGCCCTTCGGCGCGCGCGAGGCTGACCGCCGCGGGAGCGATCGCCGAAAATGCCGCTTCGTCGCAGCCGACCAGGGACGTGCGTTTCATGAAGTCCAGCACCCCGAGTCCCGACGCGAAGCGCGCGCTGCCGGCGGTGGGAAGGACATGGTTGGGACCGGCCACATAATCTCCGATGGCCTCCGGGGTGTGGCGTCCGAGAAAGATCGCGCCGGCATGGCGGACGCATTCTGCGAGACGGTCGGGATCCTCGACCGCAAGCTCCAGATGTTCCGGCGCGATGCGGTCGATCAGCGCCGGTGCCTCGTCGAGCGAACCCACGACGATGACGGCCCCGCGATCGTGCCAGCTCGCGCGGGCGATTTCGGCGCGTGGCAATGTCGAAAGATGATCCTCGGCCGCTGCGACGACCGCGTCGGCAAAGCTCGCGTCGTCGGCGATCAGAATCGCCTGAGCGACCGTATCGTGTTCGGCCTGGGACAACAGGTCGGCGGCGATCCATGCCGGGTCGTTCCCGGCATCGGCGACGACCAGGATTTCCGACGGGCCCGCGATCAGGTCGATACCGACCTTTCCGAACACCTGGCGCTTGGCCTCGGCCACCCAGGCGTTTCCCGGCCCGGTGATCTTGTCCACCGGAAGGATGGTCTCGGTGCCCCAGGCGAAGGCGGCGACGGCCTGTGCCCCGCCCATCCGCCATATCTCCTTCACCCCCGCGATCGACGCCGCCGCGAGCACCAGGGGCGCGACGCTGCCGCCTGGCGCGGGTACTGCCATGGCGATGCGCTCCACCCCCGCGATCCGAGCCGGAACGGCGTTCATCAGCACCGAGCTCGGGTAAGCCGCCGTACCGCCGGGGACGTAGAGACCGGCTGCATCGAGGGGTGTCCATCGTGCCCCGAGACGTACGCCGGCCGGATCGACATATGACAGCGGCTCCGGCACCTGGCGGTCATGAAAGGCGGCGATGCGCTTCTCCGCCTCTTCGAGCGCGTCGACAAGGGCAGCCGGGCAATCGGCGCGCGCGTTTTCGATTTCATCCGCCGGCACTCGGAGTGCGCTGACGCTTTCCGCTTCGAAACCGTCGAGCGTCGCGCTGTAACGAAGAAGCGCGCGGTCACCGTTCTCGCGAATATCGGCGACGATGCGCGCCGTCTCCACCGCAACATCGGATTGCGCCGCGCGGGGGCGGGCCAGCAATTCGTCGAAGGCGTCGGTGAAATCCGTGTGCGCGCTGTCGAGCCTAGCCGGCATCGAGAGCGTCCCGGAATCGAGCGATCCAATGATTGATTTCTTCCGACCGGGTCTTCAGCGTGGCACGGTTGACCGCAAGTCGGGAGGTAATGTGCGCGATGGTTTCGACTTCGACGAGGCCGTTGGCCCGAAGCGTCGCACCCGTCGATACGAGGTCCACCACCCGGCGGCACAGGCCGAGGCGCGGCGCGAGCTCCAGCGCCCCGTTGAGCTTGATGCATTCCGCCTGGACGTTTCGTGCTGCGAAATGGCGTTTCGTGATCGAGGGATATTTGGTGGCCACGCGGACATGGCTCCAGCGTTCGGGCTTCTCGGTTTCCAGAAGCTCCGCGGTCGCGGCCACCGCCATCCTGCACTTGCCGACGCCCAGATCCAGCGGCGCGTAGATCTCCGGGTAGTCGAACTCCATCAGGACATCGTTTCCCGCAATGCCGAAATGGGCGGCGCCGAACGCCACGAATGTCGCGACGTCGAAGCTGCGTACCCGGATGATCGAAAAGTTCTCGACGTTGGTCGGAAACTGGAGCGCGCGGCTGTCCGTCTCGTCGAACCCGCCTCCGGGGACGATACCGACGCGCGAGAGCAGCGGCATCACCTCGTTCAGGATCCGGCCGCGCGGGAGCGCCAGCACCAATGCCTTGCTCGTGTCCACGTCAGTCACGCCTCAGCTTTCCGGGTGGTCCGGCTTCAACCGCGTCGGCCACCGCAGGTCCAGATCGTCGATCCGGCATGCGACCTCGTCGGCGATCAGCCGGATCGTGCCGCCTCCGGAGAAAACCAGGTCGATATACTCCGCCCCGGACCGGATGGCGAGCAGGGACAGCACCCCGGTCAGCCGGGCGGGATCGAGATTGCGCCGCTTGACCGCGCCGATGCGGTCGAACCTGAGCGCGCAGTTGACCCGTTCGAAAACGGCGTTTCGGGTTTCCTCCCCGCTGTCTCCATCCTCGCGGCAGAATCGGCTCGCGATCAGGACGAAACGGCTTTCCTCCTCGATGAAGGCGATCTCGTTGACGGGCACAATGGCGTCTTGAAGGACCGAGGAGATCACCTCCAGATCTTCGCCGTCGCGGGCGATGAGTGCGAGCCTCCGGGTCATGCCGGGCCGGGTATTCGTTCGATATCCGCTCCCCAGGCGGCGAGCTTGGCCTCGATCGACTCGTACCCCCGGTCGAGATGGTAGATACGATTGACGACGGTTTCTCCCTCGGCGACGAGCCCGGCGAGGACCAGCGATACCGAGGCACGCAGGTCGGTTGCCATCACCTCGGCTCCCTTCAGGCGGCTCACGCCCTGAATCAACGCGGTAGCGCCGCGGACCTTGATGTCCGCGCCCATCCTGAGGAGTTCGGGAACGTGCATGAAGCGGTTCTCGAAGATGGTCTCGGTGATCCTCGATGCACCCGAGGCTACGGTTGTCAGCGACATTATCTGCGCTTGAAGATCGGTCGGGAACCCGGGGTAAGGCTGGGTAACGAGGTCCAACCCGCCTGTGCTACCTCCTGGCGAGACGACGCGGATTCGGTCATCCGTTTCCTCGATCGCGGTCCCGGCGGAGACCAGTGTGTCGAGCAGCGCGCGCAGCGTTTCCGGGTTCGCCCCTTCGAGCGTGACGTCGCCGCCCGCCATGGACGCCGCTATCGCGTAGGTGCCGGCCTCGATCCGGTCGGCAATGACCGAGTGCCGCGCGCCCCTCAGCCTCTCGACCCCTTCCACATGAAGGACGTCGGTTCCCAACCCTTCGATATTCGCACCCATCGCGATCAGGCAGCGTCCGAGATCCACGATCTCCGGTTCGCGCGCCGCGTTCCTCAGCACCGATTCGCCGCGGGCGAGGCTGGCGCCCATCAGGGCGTTCTCGGTGGCGCCGACGGAGGCGGTCGGAAAGGTGATGTCGGCGCCCGTCAACCGACCGGGCGACCGGGCCTCGACATAGCCGTCCACAAGATCGATCTCGGCGCCCAGCCGCCGCAGAGCCTCCAGGTGAAGATCGATCGGCCGCGTCCCGATCGCGCAGCCGCCGGGAAGCGACACCCGCGCGCGTCCGAACCGGGCGACGAGCGGTCCGAGAACCAGAACCGATGCCCGCATGCGGCGCACCAGGTCGTATGGAGCAGTGGTATCCCGCACGCCCCATGCGTCCAACGATACCTCTCCGTTGGCGTTTTCATTGCCGATCGCCACTCCGTGGGTACGGAGCAGGTTCTTCATCGAACCGATATCGGCGACACCCGGAAGGTTTGCGAGACGAAGCGGCTCGTCTGTCAGGAGACTGGCCGCCATCAGGGGTAAGGCCGCGTTTTTCGCACCGGCGATGGGGATGGCGCCGGAGAATTTGTTGCCGCCGCGGAGTCGGATGGCATCCATCGGTTAGCCGTGAGGTACGGAAAGCGGTCGGGGCGCGGGCGGCGCTTGTATAGCTACCCTCGGGGCTCGATACCAGAACCGGCTACTAGCGTATCTCGGGTGCGTCGCTGTCACGGCCCAGGTTGGCGCCCGCGGTATCTCGCGCCCTGTTCTGCGCCTTCCGCCGCTTCAGATTCTGACGAAGCGCGGCGGCCTCTCTATCGCGGCGGTGGGAAATCTTCGTGGCGTCCGTGGCCGCCGCTTTCGCGTAACCGTCGCGCGTCTGGGGCAGCCTCCTGTCGAGCAGCCGGCTCGCGACCACGGTTCTCAGGATCTGCGCCGTTCCCCCGCCGATCGCGAACATCCGCGCGTCGCGGACCATCCTTTCCAATGGGCGGGACTGGGAATAGCCGGCGGCGCCGAAGACCTGGAGCGCGTCGTTGGTCACGCGGATGGCCATTTCGCTCGACAGCACCTTGGCCTGGGCGGCCATCAGCATGTCGGGAAATCCGTCCCCGGCCGAGCGAGCGGCGCGGTGGATCATCGCCCGGGCCGCCTCGATCTCGATCGACATGTCCGCCAGCATCCATTGCAGGCCCTGGAATTCGCAGATCGGGCGGCCGAATTGCTCTCTCGTCTTGGCGTATTCGAGTGCGTGATCGAATGCCCCGGCGGCGACGCCGAGCGCGACGGTCGCGGCGCCGACACGCTGGCTGTTATAGGCGTTCATCAGGTCCGCGAAGCCCTTCCGCAATCCGCGAGGCGGGACGACCATGGCGGATCCCGGCACCGCCATGTCCTCGAAGCGGATTTCGGTCTCGGGAATGCCGCGAAGCCCCATCGTTCGTTCGCGTTCGCCAATGACGAGGCCGGGGGTTTCGTCGCGGGTCGCGATGAAGCCGGCGATTCCTTCCTCGTCACCCCGCTCGTCGTAGACGCGGGCGAAAACGAGATGAAGCCGCGAGACCCCGCCGCCCGTTATCCAGTGCTTGCGACCGTTGACGACGAATTCGTCTCCCTTCCGGTCGGCGCGCGTGGTCATTTCGGATGCGGCGCTTCCGGCCTCCGGCTCCGTGATGCAAATCGCGGGCTTGTCGCCGCCCAATACACCGTCGGCCCATTGCCGCTTTTGCGCCTCGGTCCCGTAGGCGAGCACCGCCGAGATCGCGCCCATATTGGATTCGACCGCGATGCGTCCGGTTACCGCGCAAACCTTCGCGAACTCCTCGATTACCAGCGAGGCATCGAGAAAGCCGAGGCCCTGACCGCCGAGAGATTCCGGCACTGTCATTCCCATGAAGCCGGCATCCCCGAGCAGCTTCACGGTGTCCCACGGATACTCGCGCGTCTCGTCGATCTCGGCCGCGCGGCCGGCAACGTGATCCTGGGCAAGCGCCCGCGCACCGGCCTGCAGTTCGATCTGCGCCGGGCTCAACGAGCCGTCCATGGCCTCATCCTTTCGTTCGTCGGCGCCAGCATAGTGAAAGCGCTGGCGCTTCGCCGCATTTCTGTCGGCCCGCCCTCCGTGATAGCTTGCCCGAAAGACAGAGGAGGGGCCTGGTGACGACCGGAAGGGATTGCCGGGGGCTTGCGATAACGGCGGCGAACGACGAGGCCGTGGCGGGATTCGACCGCACGATCGGCGCTTACCTGGGCCTCAGAATGGACACCGGCGACCATCTCAAGGCGACGCTCGAAGCCGATCCGTCCTTCGTCATGGCCCATGTGCTGCGCGGCTATTTCATGCTGCTGTTCGCGAGCCGGAAACTGCTCGGGCGCGCTCTGTCCTCCCTCGAAACCGCGCGTGAGGCGGTCCGGGAGGGCGGCTGCAACGAACGCGAGAAATTGCACATCGATGCGCTGGATGCCTGGGCATCGGGCAACCAGAAACGTGCGCTCGCCGTCTGGGACACGATCCTGACCGAATGGCCGCGAGACGTCCTGGCCCTGAAACTCTCGGAGTACTGGAATTTCTATCTCGGCGATTGTCGGGGCATGCGCGAGGTGCAGGCCCGGGTCGCACCGCACTGGGACGAGGCGGTACCCGACTACGGCAAGGTGCTCGGGATGTCCGCCTTCGCCCTGGAAGAGTGCGGCGTATACGACGAAGCGGAACGGCGCGGCCGGCGCGCGGTCGAGCTCGACGGGACGGATATCTGGGCGACGCACGCGGTGGCCCATGTGATGGAAATGACCGGTCGCCAACGCGACGGGATCGCGTGGATCGACGGTAAAGCGGCGGATTTCGGCGGGTGCAACGCTTTCGCCAACCATCTCTGGTGGCACCGCGCGCTGTTCTATTTCGAGCTCGGACAATTCGACGCGGTCCTCGACCTCTACGACCGCGAAGTGCTGCCCCGGGACGCGTTCGAATATCTGGACATATGCAACGCGGTCTCGATCCTCTGGCGGCTGGAAGAAGAAGACGTCGATGTCGGCGACCGCTGGGAGACGGTCGCGGACGCGGCCGCGGAACGGGCCGACGACCTTCAACTTGTCTTTACCGACGTGCACTATGCGTTGGCGTTCGCGGCTGCTGCACGAAAGGATGCGCTGGATGCCCTGGTCGCGGCGGCGGAGGCGTTCGCGGAGGCCGCCGAAGGCACCCAGGCGGAAATCATGGCCGAATACGGGTTGGCCCTCTGCCGTGCAGCCGGGGCGTCCAAATCGGACGACTGGGGAACCGCCGTCGATCTCCTCTACCCGCGGCGCCGGGGGCTTACCGGGATCGGCGGCAGCCATGCGCAGCGCGACCTGTTCCGTCGGGGGCTGATTCATGCGGCGGAAAGCGCCGGTAGAGAACGGCTCGCCTCCTCGCTGCTTGCGGAAAGATGCGAGGAAAGACCGGCCAGTCCCATTGCATTGCTGCGTTATGCGCGCGTGCTCGCCGGGCTTGGCGAGACCCGCGCGGCGGAAGCAGCTGCAGCAAGAGCCGCCTCTCTGGTTCAATAGCATTCGGTGACCGCGATGAGCGAAGAAAAGAACGTGATCGTGACCGGGGCCGCGAGCGGCATCGGCCAGGCCTGCGCGCGCGATCTCGCGGCCGAGGGACATCGTGTCCTGGCGCTCGATCTCAGCGCCGACGCGCTCCAGGCCGCGCATCCTGGAGCGGGCAACGCGCTGGTCCCCTTTGCCGGCGATGTCTCGAACGCGGCCGACTGCGAAGCCGCGGTGGCGGCCGCGGTCGAGCGGTTCGGCGGGCTGGATGCGACGATCCACTTCGCCGCGATCCATTCCTCCGTGCCGTGGTCCGAGCTCGGAGCCGACGAGTTCAACCGCGTGCTCGCGGTCAACGTCACCGGCTCGTTCTTGATGTCGCAGGCCGCGGCGAAGCCGATGATCGCTCAGGGCGGCGGGTCGATCGTGCTCACCGCCTCCGGCATCGTCCATATCGGCGGGGTCGGCGGCGCCGGACGGGGCGGTCCCGCCTATGCGAGCTCCAAGGCGGCGATCGTCGCGCTCACCCGGTCGCTTGCCCGCTCGCTCGGCGCCGACGGGATCCGGGTCAACGCGATCGCCCCCGGCGCGACCGAAACCGCGATGACGGCGGGTTACACGGAACAGGCCCGCGCCAACGTCCGCAACGTCGCCGCGCTTGGCCGGATGGGCCGGGCCGAGGAGATCGCCGACGCCGCCCGTTTCCTGATCTCCGACCGGGCGAGCTACATTTCCGGCGAGATCATGAACGTCAACGGCGGCGCGAGCTTCGCGTAGGCGTCCGGCGCGCCGTCTGGCCTAGAAACGATCCGCCTTGTAGGGGCTGGGGTCGATCTCGCTGTCGCGGCCGGCGACGAGATCCGCCACAATTCTCCCGGTAACCGCGCCCAGCGTGAGGCCGAGATGGCCGTGGCCGAATGCGAGGAACGCGCGGTCGGATCCCGGAACGGGACCGATCACCGGCAGACTGTCCGGCATCGAGGGCCGGAATCCCATCCATTCCTCGCCGCCGTCGAGCTTGAGGTCGGGGACGATTATCCGCGCCATGGGACCCAGCATGCGCGACCGCCGGTAGTTGGGAGGCGCATCGACGCTGGCAAGCTCCGACGTGCCGGCGAGGCGGATACCGTCGGTCATTGGTGTGAGCGCGAAGCGATGGTCGCCTACGATGAGCGGTATGCGCAGATCGACGCCGGGATCGGGCAGCATCAGATGATAGCCGCGCTCGGTGTCGAGAGGCACGCGCGCGCCCAGCTTCGCCGTCCATTGCTTCGAGAACGCGCCCATGGCTATCACCAGCCGGTCCACTTCGTGCCGGCTCGCATCGGTGACGATTGCGGTCGGGCCGTCCGGTCCGGATTCGATATTCGTGACGGTTTCGGTGAGCAGGGTGCCCCCGCCACGCACGAAAGCGTTCGCTAGCCGGCGGGAGAGCGCGAGCGGGCTGGCGACGCGCAGGCAGTCGGGCGAAAAGACTCCCCGTGCCACATCCGGGGCGAGCGCGGGTTCCAGCTGCCGCATTTCGGAAGGCCCGACGTCTTCGAGCTTCGCGCCGTGACGACGTCGGTGATCGTGGTCGCGCTTTGCCGACTCGTAGGCGGCCAGGCTCCGATAGACATAGAGCTCTCCGGTGGGCACGAAAAGATCCTCTGCATCCGCCGCGGCGAGCAGCGGGCGGTATGAGTCGTGGGCCCGCTCCAGGAGGGCGGCGAGGGCGCGCGAAATCGCATCGACTCTTTGCGGGCTCGACGCGGCGACGAAGCGCAGAAGCCAGGGCGTGAGCCGGAGCAGATAGCGCCAGCGGATGACCAGCGGTCCCTCGGGGTCCATCAGCATCCCCGGCACCTTCCACAAGATGCCGGGCGTACCGATCGGCAGAGCGGATTCGACCTGGATCAGCCCAGCATTGCCGTAGGACGTCCCTTCGCCCGGCGGCAGCCGGTCGATCACCGTAACCCGGTGTCCGTCGCGCTGGAGGGAGAGCGCCGAGCAGAGCCCGACGATCCCGGCGCCCAGAACGATGACGTCGCGGGGCGGAGACACGCTCGCTTATCCCAGCCCGAGGAACGCGCGGCCGTTGTTGAGATACATGTCCTCGCGTTCCTGGGCCGTGCATCGCAGGTTGTCGACCACGGCGATCGTGTCCCGCATCAGGATACGCCCGCCCTCTCTGTCGAACGGGCAGTCCGACGCGAAGAGGGAGTGGCTGGCGCCGAAGAATTCCAGCCCGCACTGGCTCGCCGCCTGGGCGCCGAACATTGCCGTGTCGGCATGGAACATCTTGAAATATTCGCTCACCGGACGCTTCAGGTTGTCCTTCAGCGGTCCATAATCGGTCTCGTCCGATTGCGATGACCGGCCTTCCCAGTGCGGCAGCCGGCCTTCGGCGTGGGGGATGTACGCGCCCCAGTGATGCGCCAGTATTTTCAGGCTCGGCAGCTTGTCGAACATGCCCGAGAACACGATGCGGGCCATCGCCGCGGAGGTTTCGTAAGCCCAACCGAGACCCCAGAAGATTTCGTATTTGGACTCGTCCTCGGCTTGGTAGTCCGAATGCGACATCGGCCGCGCCGGATGCAGGAATACGGGTTTGCCCAGGCGTTCCAGGCGTTCGAACACGGGAAAGAACGCCGGGTCGTCGAGCGCGCGGCCGTTGACGTTGGAATGGATCTGGGCGCCGCAGGCGTCGAGCTCGGTCACCGCCCGGTCGACTTCTTTCACCGCTTCGTCCGGATTGTTCATCGGCAAGCTCAGGAGGAAGCTCGGAAACCGGTCGGGGTGCGCGCGGCAGATCGCCGCCATCCCGTCATTCGCGATCCGCGCCAGCGCCGGCGTTCGTTCGGGGCCTCCCAGCAAGTCGATGGGCGGTTGCGACATGGAGACGATCTGTTGGTAGTCGCCGAACTCGTCGAGCAGACGCAGCCGCGCGTCCATGTTCCAGAGCGTCTCGATGGAGCGCCACCGCGCCACCGCACGCTTGGGCATGGTTTCCTCCAGCGTCTCGATGAAGACCTCGGGAAACACATGGTTGAAGACATCGAGTTTCATTGGTTTGCACTCCTGTCGACGCTATTGGAGAACCGCCGTGCCGGCTCCGCGATCATAGGGCATTCGTCGTCCGTGGCGCACGGCAACGTCGGGCCTGCCTCCATCATGCGCGAGCTTTCACGAAGGCCTCCAGCCGTCGCCGATAGGCCGCCATGTCTTCGATCGGCCGGCCGGCGACACCGCTTTCCATTGCCGCGTGGGCGACGGCAACGGGCACCTCGACGGCGAGCCTGGGATCGAACGGCTTCGGCACGAGGTAGCGGCGTCCGAAGGTGAGCGACTCGCCGGGATAAGTCTCGCGGACGGTCGCCGGCGGTTCGCTGCGGGCGATTTCGGCGAGGGCGCGGACGCAGGCGGACTTCATGGCAAGGTTTATGGTGCTCGCGCCCACGTCCAACGCCCCGCGGAACAGGAACGGAAAACACAGCACGTTATTGACCTGGTTGGGAAAATCCGATCGGCCGGTCGCGATCGTCACATCCGCCCGTGCATCGTGCGCTTCTGCCGGGTCGATCTCGGGGTCGGGATTGGCCAGCGCCAGCACCAGCGGATCGCGGGCCATCGCCCGCACCATGGCGGCATCGATGAGTCCGGCGGCCGAAACTCCGAGAAAGACGTCGGCGCCGGCCAACGCCTCGCCGACGGTGCGAAGGTCGGTCCTCGCCGCATAGCGCGCCTTGTTGGGCTCCATCGCCTCGTCGCGGCCCTCGAATATGACCCCGCGGCTGTCGGCGACGACGACGGAATCCTTTCTCAGCCCCATCCCGGTGAGCAGGTCGAGGCCGGCGATCGCCGCGGCGCCCGCGCCGGAACACACGAGCCGGATGTCCTCCAGCCGACGCCCGGTCAGTTCGAGCCAGTTGACCAGGGCGGCTGCCGTCACCACGGCGGTACCGTGCTGGTCGTCGTGGAAGACCGGGATATTCATGCGCTCGATCAGCCTGGACTCGATCTCGAAGCACTCCGGCGCCTTGATGTCCTCCAGGTTGATGCCGCCGAAGGTGGGCTCGAGCCGCGCGACCGTCTCCACGAAGGCGTCCGGATCGTTCTCCGCGATCTCGATGTCGAACACGTCGATTCCGGCAAAGCGCTTGAACAGGACGGCCTTGCCTTCCATGACCGGCTTGGACGCGAGCGGCCCGATGTTGCCGAGACCGAGCACGGCGCTGCCATTGCTGATCACGCCCACGCAGTTCGCGCGGCCCGTCATCTCCGCGGCCGCCGCCGGGTCATCGACGATGGCCAGGCAGGCATCGGCCACGCCCGGCGAATAGGCCAGGGCCAGGTCGTCGGGCGTCGATACCGGCTTGGTCGCGACCACCTCGAGTTTTCCCGGCGGATCGGCACGGTGATAGGCGAGCGCCCGCTCCTTGAGCGACATCCTCGTGTTTTCCCTGTCGTTCGGCAGTGCGGCGGCGGCACAATATGTCAGAACGCGGCTGAAGGCGAACCCCCCGGGCAGTCTTGGACGGGTTCGGGCACTGGTCTAAGGTCCGGCCAAATCGCCGGGGAACAGGAACGGGAGGGTCCATATGCGCATCGCCCTGATCGGACAGCAGGCATTCGGGAAATCGGTTCTGGAGGCGCTGCTCGAACGCGGCGAGGAGGTGATCGCCGTCTACTGCGCCCCCGATCGGGAAGGGCGCCGCCCCGACCCGCTCAAGGAGGCCGCGCAAGAGCACGGCATCCCGCTCCGGCAGCCGCCGTCCTACAAGGAGCCGGCGGTGTGGGAGGAGTACCGGGAGATGAAGCCCGATCTCGGGGTGATGGCGTTCGTCACTCTCTTCGTTCCCGAGGACTTCCTCTACATCCCGACCGGGGGGACGATCCAATACCACCCCTCGCTGCTGCCGAAGCATCGCGGACCGAGCTCGATCAACTGGCCGATCATTCTGGGCGCCACCAGGACGGGGCTCTCTATTTTCTGGCCGGATAACGGTCTCGATACCGGACCGATCCTGATGCAGAAGGAAGTCGACATCCTTGAGAACGATACCCTGGGAACGGTCTATTTCGACAAGCTGTTCCCGCTCGGTGTCGAAACCATGATCGAGAGCGTCGATCTGGTGCGGGAGGGCAATGCGCCGAAGATCGTCCAGGACGACAGCCAGTCGACCTACGAGAGCTGGTGCCGCAAGGCGGATGTCGAAATCGACTGGACGAAGCCCGCCCGGGAAGTCCACAACCTGATCCGGGGCGCCGACCCGGCGCCAGGCGCTTGGACCGTGATCGGGGGAACGACGGTCCAGCTCTTCGAGTCCAGACGGGCCGACGGCTCCGGAGGCGAGCCGGGTGAGATCGTCGCCGTGGGGGATGGACGGCTCGTTATCGCAACGGGAGACGGCCGGATTTCGGTGGGTCGCGCACGCCCGGAAGCCGGCGCCAAGGTGGCGGCCGATGCGTATGTCGGGGAAGCCGGCATTGCGGCCGGAACGCGTGCGGGGCCGTAGCTTCTACCCCGACGCTTCCGACTTGCGAAGCTCGGTCTTCAGCACCTTGCCGTAGTTGTTCTTGGGAAGGGCGTCGATGAAACGATAGGCGCGCGGCCGCTTGAAGCGGGCGATGTTCTCGATGCAGAGCGCGTCCAGGGTCGCGGCGTCGACTTCCGTTTCGGCCCGCGGAACGACGAAGGCCACGACTTCTTCGCCCATGTCGTGATGCGGACGTCCTATCACCGAGACCTCAAGCACGCCGGGGTGTCTGAGCAGCGCCTCCTCGACCTCGCGCGGATAGATATTGGACCCGCCCGAGATGATCAGGTCCTTCGAACGGTCCTTGAGGGTCAGATATCCGTCCTCGTCGAGGGCGCCCATGTCGCCGGTGTGCAGCCAGCCTCCACGCAGCGTCTCCGCCGTGGCTTCCGGATTCCGCCAGTAGCCGGTCATGACGACGTCGCCGCGAACCAGTACCTCGCCGACTTCGCCCGGCTTCACGTCCCCGTCGTCGCGGTCGCAGACCCGCACCTCGACGTCGGTGCGGGGGACGCCCACGGACGCCAGCCGTTCCATGTAGCGCGGATGGCCGCGGTCGAGATGGGCTTCGCGCGACAGCCCTGTGATGGTCATGGGCGACTCGCCCTGGCCGTAGATCTGGACCAGCCGCGGGCCGAGCGCGTCGAGTGCGCGGAGACAATCCTCCGCATACATCGGCCCGCCGCCATAGACGATGGTTCGTAGATTGGAGAGATCCGCGCTTCCAAGGGACGGCGCGTTGATCAGGCGGGTCACCATGGTCGGCGCGAAGAACGCCATGACATCCGTATAGGCGGGGAGGAGGGTGAGGAATTCGTCGCCGTTGAACCCCTTGCTTTCCGGGACGACCTGGCATGCGCCCTTGGCGATATGGGGCAGCAGATAGAGGCCGGAGCCGTGCGACATCGGCGCGGCGTGGACGATCGTGCTGTCCGCGCTTACCCGGTCGACATCGGCGTAGTAGCTGAGCGTCATGGTCAGAAGGTTGCGGTGGCTGAGCATCGCGCCCTTCGGACGTCCCGTCGTGCCCGAGGTGTAGAACAGCCAGGCGAGGTCGTCGGGCGTCGCGTCCGCCATCGGAGAGGGCTCTGCGGCGCAGAGTTTCGCGTAGTCCGTCCCGCCAACCACCGGGACCGCAAGGAGTTCGGGAAGATCGTCGGCGACGCCGGCGATTCCTTCCGCGAGGTTCTCGGTCGCGATGCAAACCCGCGCACCCGAATCGCCAAGAATGTACGCGAATTCCCGAGGGTGCAGCTTCGCGTTTATCGGGACCGCCGCGAACCCGCCATGCCAGGCCGCGAACAGCGCTTCCACATATTCCGGCGTGTTTGTCATCGCCAGCGCGACCCGGTCGCCCGGCGCGAGGCCGTGGATGTCGCGCAAGCCCGTGGCGAGCCGCGCGACCCGGTCGGCGAGGTCGCGGTAGGTGAGGACGGTGCCGGTGCCGACCGCGACGGCCGGCCGGTCGGACCAGGCGGCGGCCGGCTTGGCAAGAAGTTGAGCGAGGTTCATGGCATCTCCGTCCCATATCGCGCCGCGGATCGTCAAGCTCTTGCATCCACGCGCTACGCGGGCGACAGTCCTGCAAATTCCGGGAGCGGGTCTATGACCGAAACCGCCGAACTGACCTCGATCGAAGCCTACGATGCCCTTCGTGAAGCCGTCGGAGAGCCGACTGCGTCGATTGCCGAGAAGGAAATGCCGGTGCTCGACAAGCACGCGCGGCACTTCCTTTCGCTGTCGCCGATCCTGTTCATTTCTACGGTCGGCGTGGACGGTCGCGCCGATATCAGCCCGCGCGGCGACCCGGCGGGGTTCGTCAAGGTGATCGACGAGCGCACGATTCTGATCCCCGAACGCCCCGGCAACCGGCGCGTGGATACGATGTCCAACATCGTCGAGAACCCCGGGCACTCGGTCGCGCTTATTTTCCTGCTCCCCGGCGTCGAGGAAACGCTCCGCGCCTCCGGTCGGGCCCGGATCGTCGACGATCCGGCCGTGCTGCGCGACATGGCGGTCCGCGGCAAGGTTCCCCAGCTCGGGATCCTGATCGAGATCGACGAAGTATTCTTCCACTGCGCCAAGGCGCTCAAGCGCGCCCGTCTGTGGGATCCCGATACCAGGATCGAACGGAAGGAATTTCCGTCGCTCGCCCGGATCACCAAGGACCAGCGGGAATCCGGCACGCCGCTGGAGGAAATCGAGGAAAGGATCCGGGAGAGCTACGAGACGCGGCTCTACTGACCTACCCGGACGCCGAGCGGATCGCCTTCCAAAGACGCTCCGGCGTCGCGGGCATCTCGATTTCGTCGATCCCGAGCGGGCGGAGGGCATCGCCTATCGCGCTGATCACGGCCGGCAACGCGCCCACCGTGCCGGCTTCCCCGGCACCCTTGACGCCCAGCGGATTGGCCGGTGTCGGCACCGGGTTGCTCTCGACTTCGAAGGAGCAGAAATCGTCGCCGCGCGGCATCGTGTAGTCCATCAGCGAACCCGCGAGCATCTGGCCGCTGTCCGGATCGAATACCATTTGCTCCATCAGCGCCTGCCCCGCGCCCTGCGCCACGCCCCCATGGACCTGCCCCTTCACCAGGAGGGGATTGATCACCGTGCCGAAATCGTCGACCACGACGTAACGGAGGATTCGGGCTTCGCCGGTCTCCCTGTCGATCTCGACCTCGCAGACGTGGCACCCGTTGGGGTAGCTCGCGACCTGCGAGCGGTATGTTCCCGTCTCGATCAGGCCCGGCTCGATGTCCGCCGGGAGGCGCGCCGGCTGGAAAGCCGTCCTGGCAATGTCGCCTAAACCGACATCGCGGTCGGTTCCGGCGATGGTGAAGCGGCCGTCGCGGAATTCGATGTCGTCCGCGGCGGCTTCGAGCATGTGGGCCGCGATTTTCTTCCCCTTGTCGATCACCTTGTCGGCCGCGACAAGCAGCGCCGCGCAGCCCATCGCCGATATTCGCGAACCGCCCGCGCCGAAGCCGAAGGCCAGCCGGTCGGTGTCGCCCTGGACGAAGCGGATTTCCTCCGGTTCAAGTCCGAGCCGATCGCTCAGGAGTTGCGCGAACGCGGTCGCGTGGCCCTGGCCCTGGGTCGTCGCCCCGCACAGCACGGTCACGCCTCCCGAGGGTGCAAAGCGGATTTCCGCGAATTCGAGCCCGGGCGGCGCGGCGCGCTCGATGGCGTTGGCGACGCCCAGTCCGAGCAGCTTGCCGCTCTCTGCCGCGCCGCGCCGCCGTTGCGCGAAGTCGCCGGCCTCGGCAAGCGTCAGCGCACGGTCCATGTTTGTCTCGAAATCGCCGGTGTCGTAGACGAAGCCGAGCGGGGTGGCGAAGGGGAGCTCCCCGCGCCCGATCATGTTCCGTCGGCGGAGTTCTATGCGGTCGACACCGAGGTCCTCCGCTGCCGCGTCGATCAGCCGTTCGATTACGAACGCGGCTTCCGGCCGGCCCGCGCCGCGATAGGGGGCGGTCGGCTGGCTGTTGCTCAGAGCGCCCCGCACTTCGACATGGGCCGCGGGCGTGCGATAGACGCCGGCGAGCGAGCCGAGATTGTTCACCGCCGGCCCGGCGCCGAGCGGCGAGAGATAGGCGCCGAGATTGACCACGGTTCGCACGCGGAGACCGACGAAGCGGTTATCCGCATCGAGCGCCAGCTCGGCGTCGGTAATGTTGTCGCGCCCGTGATAGTCGCTCAGATGACCTTCCGAACGCTCGCTCGCCCAGCGGACCGGCCGGCTCAGCCGGCGTGCCGCCCACAGCGACAGCAGATACTCGGGGTAGACGTTGGCCTTGATGCCGAAGCTGCCGCCGACGTCGTCCACCTCGACGTGGATATCTTGTTCGTCTACCCCGAACACCCGGTCGGCGAGCACGCTACGAACGACGAAGGGGTGCTGGACCGGCGCGCGCAGAAAGAGCCGCCGGGTGCGGGGATCGTAGTCGGCGAGACAGCCACGCGGTTCCATTGCATTGGCGAGCACGCGGGACAATACGAACCGCCGGTGGACGATGTTCCGCGCACCGGCGAATGCGGCGTCGGTCGCGGCGCGGTCGCCGATCTCGTGGACGAAGCACTCGTTGTCGGGGCAGCCGTCGAAGACGACGGGCGCGCCGTCCACCAGCAGGTCGGCCGTCCCGGTCACCGCCGGGAGCGGTTCGTAGTCGATCCCGATCCGTTCGGCCGCGTCCTTCGCCCTGTCGAGGGTCTCGGCGAGGATGAAGACGACGCCGTCGCCGACATGGCGCGCGTGTCCGTTCGCAAGCGGGAAATAGGGCGGGCTTGCCGGCGCTTCGCCGCCGCGCCGCTTCACCGGCGGTCCGATATGGGGGATCGGGCCGAGCCCGTCGGCGATGTAGTCCCGCGCGGTCAGGACGGCGGCGACGCCCGGCATGGCGGCGGCCGCGGAAACGTCGATTTCCGCGAACCGCGCATTGGCGTGCGGCGACCGCAGGACGTAGCCGTACAACGCCCCCTCGAAGCTCGACCCGGCATCGTCCGCGAACTGGCCTCGGCCGGTCAGCAGCGCCGGATCCTCAAGTCGCGGAACGGACTGCCCGACGCCGAATTCGCCCATCGAACGCTTCCGTGCTCTACCGGTTCAAGACGCGATCAGCGAAGCGGCTCGAGAATGCTCGCGTAGTTGGCGACGGCGCTCCCGCCCATGTTGAAGACGCCGGCAAGTTTGGCATCCGGCACCTGGATCGCGCCCGCGTCGCCGCGCACCTGCATCGCGGCCATCACGTGCATGGAAACGCCGGTGGCGCCGATCGGGTGACCCTTCGACTTGAGCCCGCCGGACGGGTTGATCGGAAGCCTGCCGGTCTTCTCGGTCCAGCCTTCCTCGACCGCCGTCGCGCCCTCTCCGCGCGCGGTCAGGCCGAGCGCCTCGTAGATGATCAGCTCGGCGACGGTGAAGCAGTCGTGCACTTCCAGGAGATCGAGATCGTCCAGAGCGAGGCCGCTATCGTCGAAGGCCTGCCGCCAGACAAGTTCGGCGCCCTCGAACCTCGTCGGGTCGCGCCGGCTCATCGGCAGAAATTCGTTCACGTGCCGCGCGGCGCGGAACACGACAGCCTTGTCATGGGCCAGCGCGGTATCGAGGTCCGTCAACACCACCGCCGCCGCACCGTCCGTAACGGGCGAGCAATCCGTCCGCTTCAACGGACCCGCGACGATGGGATTCTTGTCGGAAGGCGTGCGGCAGAACTCGAAGCCGAGATCCTTCTGGAAATGCGCGAGCGGGTTGACCGCGCCGTTGGCGTGGTTCTTGGCGGCGATCCTGGCGAGCACGTCCGTCTTGTCGCCGTATTTCTGAAAATAGCTTTCCGCGATGCGTCCGAAGATCGCCGCGAAGCTGCCGTTCTCCCCGCCTTCCTCCTTGACGTAGCTCGCCTTGACCAGCACCTCGCCGATCGCCGCTCCGGCGAGCTCGGTCATCTTCTCGACGCCGACCACCAGCACCCGGCGCGCCTTGCGGGCGTCGATGGCGTTCATACCCTGGTGGATCGCCGCCGATCCGGTGGCGCAGGCGTTTTCTACCCGTGTCGCCGGCTTGAAGCGCAGATCGTCATGGGCCTGGAGCACCAGCGAAGAGGGAAACTCCTGACGCACGAAGCCACCGTTGCAGTGACCGATATAGATTTCGTCGATGTCGGCGGGGGCTACTCCCGCATCTTCGAGCGCGCCCACCGCGACCTCGGCGATCAGCGACTCGATGTCCCGGTCTTCGTGCTTGCCGAACTTCGTGTGGGACCAGCCCACGATGCATGCGGTCATGAGGAATTCCCGTGTTCGAAGGCGCCCGCCTCGCGGGCCGATTACATGCTCGCTATGATCGATTTACAGCGAGGAATAATCAAGCGGGGCGGGGTTGATGACGGATCGGGCCTTTGCCGCGGTGCTGACCGGACCGCGGCAGTTCGATTACCGCGAAGTTGCGATACCGGACATCGGTCCCGATGACGGGGTCCTCCGGATGGAGGCCGCGGGGCTTTGCGGCACCGATTACGAGCAATACGACGGACGTCTCGGCGCTTCGGGACGCGGCATTTTCCCGATCGTTCCCGGGCACGAGATTTTCGGCTGGATCGACCGCGCGGGCGCCGATGCGCTCAAGCGCTGGGGCGTCAGGGAAGGCGACCGGGTAATCGTCGAGACCTCGATCGGCTGCGGCGAGTGCCGTTACTGCAAGGACAACCGCATGGTCCTTTGCGACAATAACATGGGCTACGGGCTGCGCATGGGATTCGACGTCCCGCCGCATCTCTGGGGCGGCTATGCCTCCCATCTCTATCTCCATCCCAGAACCCGGTTGCACCGGGCGCCGGACGACATCCCGACGGACGTGTTGAGCCTGTTCAACCCGCTCTCCAACGCGGTCCGCTGGGCGGGCGAACGGCCGCGGACCCGCGCCGGCGACACGGTGGTCATCACCGGGCCCGGCCAGCGCGGCCTGCTTTCGGTCGTGGTCGCGCGCGAAATCGGCGCCGGGCAGGTGATCGTTACCGGCACGGGCGCCGATGCGAGACGGCTGGAGCTTGCCCGCGAGCTCGGCGCCGACGTGACCGTCGATGTCGACGCCGAAGACCCGGTCGAGCGGGTGCTCGCATTGACCGGAGGCCGGGGAGCCGATGTCGTGGTCGACGTATCGGCGCACGCGACCGAGCCGCTGCTCCAGGCGGTCGATATGGTGCGCAAGGGTGGGAACGTCGTTGTCGCCGGCCTCAAGACCGACAACGCGCTTAACAACCTCTATACCGACAAGCTGATCTTTCGCGAGATCTCCCTCCTCGGCGTGCTGTCGTCCGACTGGGTCGACACGGTCAAGGCGATAGACATCCTGAAAGCGCGCTGGCGCGATCTCGCCGTTCTTTGCACGCACAGCTACCCCGTCGTCGAGGCCGAAAAAGCGGTCCGCGTGCTCGGCCGCGAAATCGAGGACGGCCCCGAGCCGGTCCATATCCACATCGACACCGTAGCTTGAGCCGCGGGCTCCGGTTCGTGCTATCGCGCGAGGGGCAGCAATTGTCCCCGGTACATCGGGCGATTCGGTGCTGCCGTCGGCGACTGCCCCGCCGGCCCGATGGCGAGGGCGGTGGCTCCGGAGATCGCACGGGCGAGTTCGACGTCGAGCGGTATCTCGATCTCGCCGGACGCCCGGACCGTGCCGAGCGAGCGCGGTGCTTCTTGGTCGGGGATCGCCCATAACTCGTAGGTCTGTCCACCCGTGCTCAACCCCCCGACCGGTCGGACCGAGAGCACGCCTTCGGTCGTATTCGCTGTGACCAGCCAGGCCGGGCCTTCATGTCCCGACCGGAGCACCGCGACGTAACCCGGGGCGCTCGGTGTGTCGAAGACGATCACGGCGAGAAAGGCGAGGGCGGCCAGGTTCGCGCCCAGCGCCCATTGCCGCCAGAAGGACAGGTTGTTCCAGAGTGCAAATCGCCGGCGGAAATCCAGGATCGGGTTTCCGCCCTCGTCGGGGTCCGAACCGGGTGGGTCAGTCCTCGACATAGGGAATGTCGTTCACGAATTTCACGACATCCGGAACGATCGGGTTGGATTGCTCCTCGAGCACGTGCGCGACGAGTCCCGCGGCGCGCCCGACGATCGAGCACGCGCGCATGACCTCGACCGGGAATTCGATCTCGCTCAACACCGCGCCGAGAGCGCCGGTGACGTTGAGGGTCAGATGGCGGCCCGCCGCCCTGTCGACCTCCTCGCCCAGCAGCTTGACCAGCGCGATGTAGTCGCCCTTGGCCCCGTTGGCCTCCGCGATCTGGAACAGACGGGCGGCGCGCGGGTCCTCGAACTTGTAGTAGGGGTGGCCGAAGCCGGGGATGAAGCGCCGTTGGGCCCGGAACGAGGCGACCTTGTCGGCCAGCCAGGCGCGCTTGTCGCCATCCTGCGCCATGCATTCCTGCAGGATTTGGCCGCAGCCCGCCATGGTCCCGGCGAACTTGTTCCCCACCATCAGCAGACCGGAAGCGACCGGAACCTGCAGATCGGTCGGCACCGCGTCGTGGACCAGCCGCGAGACCAGAGCCTGAGGCGTGATGCCATGATCCATCAGGACGATCACGCAGGAATCGAAAATCCTGCCCTGCTCCTTCGTCAGCTCGCGGCCCGTGACGATGAAGTAGAACGCCTCGGTGAAGCTCATCTCGCCGACGATCTCGGAGAGCACGTCCTTGCCGCGCATCCTGAATTGCGAGGTATCCGAGGTGGCGCTGCCGATGCGCGTGGTCGGGCTGCTCATTTGAACGCTGTCTCCCTGTTGCGGTGTCGGGCGGCAATCGTGGCACCGCAGTTGAGTGTTGTCATGTCGGCCCGGTCTTGTCCCGCCACGGGCCGGTTGATTAAATGGCCCCGCCGGCACCATCCGCGCGCAGCGCCACACCGGCCGGCGATCAACAGGGAGGATCCCCGATATGAAGAGGATGTGGACTTCGCTGCTTGCCGGGGCGGCGCTCGCCGTTGCCACGGTCGGCGTCGTCGAGGCTGCCAGTCTCAAGCTGCTGACCAGTTGGAACAAGAACAACTGGCCGACCTACGCGGTCCTTCAGCAGTACCTGGACAACGTGACGGAGATCGGCGGCGACACCGTCAAGATCAGCATATCGGGCCCCGAGGTGGTGCCCCCCTTCGAACAGCTCCAGCCGGTTGCCTCGGGCGTGTTCGATATGCTCTTCACCCATGGCGTCTATCACGCTGGGTCGAAGGGCATCGCGCTGGTCGTCGATACGATCGACGTGGATCCGCTCAAGCGCCGCTCGGCGGGTATCTGGGACTCCGTCGACAAGTACTACCAGAAGCACAACAACATGAAGATGGTCGCGCTGGTGGCGGCGAGCTTCTCCGGCTATCACATGTTCCTCAAGGAACCGCTCAGCCCCGAGGGCGACGTGAAGGGCCGCAAGATCCGCGGGACCCTGTCCTACCATGGCGTGATCCGCGCGCTCGGGGGCTCGCCGGTCGTGCTGCCCGGGTCGCAGATCTATTCCGCGCTGGAAAAGGGCGTGGTCGACGGCGCCTGCTGGCCGGCGGCCGGGATGCTGTCGATGAAGCATTACGAGGTCGCCAAGTACCGCGTCCGCCCGACCTTCGGGTCCTCCAACCTGCCGGTCCTGGTCAACCTCGATTCCTGGAACAAGCTCAACGACAAGGAGAAGGGCGTTCTGCTGGCGGCCGGGCGCCGGACCGAGCTCGAGATGCCCTGGGTCGGCGACCAGATTCTCGCCGACGAAACCGGCAAGCTCGACAAGTTCGGCGTGAATACGCTCCACCTCTCGCCGGAGAAGGCCGCCCTGGTCAAGAAGGCCTGGAGCACCAGCCTCTGGAAGACCGCGCGCGATTGCTGCGGCGACGGGGCGGACGACCTCTACAAGCTCGCCAAGGCGGCGGGCATGACCGACTAGCCTCCTTCGGCTGGACGGACGAAGCATGACGGGATGCCGGGGACAGGGCGATGGGTGACGTGCTGAATACCCTCGCGCGGCTGCACGACGGAGTCACGCGGGTCGGATTCCACCTCTCCAAGCTTTGCCTCGGCATCATCGTCTTTGCCTATTGCTACGAGGTCTTCGCGCGCTACTTCTTCGCCGCGCCGACCTGGTGGTCGAGCGAGGCGGTCCAGTATTCGCTTTGCATCGGTGCCTTCCTGATGATGCCCCATGTCACGAAGGAAAAGGGCCATGTCGCGGTGACCGTCCTCCTCGACATGCTCGCCCAGGAAAAGACGCGGCTTCTGTACTGGTTCATTTATCTCGTCGGGTTCCTGGCCTGCGCCGCCGCGACCTGGATCAGCCTGGATGAGAACATCCGCCAGATCGTGAAGGACGTGCACCTGATGAAGGTGAAGCCGATTCCCAAGATCTACATCTCGGCCTGGATCACCTACGGCTTCGGCTCATCGGCGATCTATTTCCTGCGCATGCTCGATCCCCGGACCCTGGGCGTCGAGAAACCGGCAAGCGGAATGCACGGCTGACCATGGTCTGGTGGGGCACATTGTCGGGCGGTCTCGCGGTCCTTCTGGCCGCGTTCATGACCGGCGCGCCGATTTTCATCGCGTTCCTGGTGATCAACATCGCGGGCGTGCTGGTCGTGCTCGGCCAGCCCGGCTTCGGCATGGTCGCCAACTCGATATTCGAGACGACAAACATCGCGGCGCTGTCGGCGATTCCGCTGTTCATCCTGATGGGCGAGCTGCTGTTCCGGTCCGGCTCGATCGACATCCTGTTCGATTCGGTCGACAAGCTGGTCGGCAAGGTGCGCGGGCGGCAATACGTTCTGTGCATCGTGCTGTCGACGATCTTCGGCGCGTTGTCGGGGGCGGCGATGGGTGTCGCCGCGATGATGGCGCGCACGCTTTACCCCGGCATGATCGAGCGCAAATACGATTCGCGCCTGTCGACCGGGGCGATTCTCGCCGGTGCGAGCCTGGCGCCGATCATCCCGCCGAGCGTCCTCGTCATCATCATCGGAACGCTCGCCGACGTGTCGATCGCCGGGCTGCTCATCGCCGGCATCGTGCCCGGGCTGCTGCTGTCGGGGATGTTCATGATCTACATCTTCGCGCGGGTCCGGGCCAATCCGGAGCTCGCGCCCTACGGCGATTCCGACACCGCGCCCCAGGTTACCCCGTGGGAAATGGTGGTGGCGGTGCTCCGCGTGATGCCGTTCGCGATCATCATCTTCTGCGTGATGGGCTTCATCCTGCTGGGCGTCGCGACTCCGTCAGAATCGGCTGCGACGGGCGTGCTGGGTGCGCTGCTGACCGCGGTCTACTACCGCAAGCTGAACTGGAAGATGGTCTCCGAATCGGTGTCCTCGGCGGCATTCATCACCAGCATGATCCTGGTGATCATGGCGAGCTCCAAGATGTTCAGCCAGCTGCTCGCCTTCACCGGCTCGACCCGGGAACTGACGACGCTGATCGTGACGCTCAATTTCGAGCCTTACGCGATGCTGTTCATCATGATGCTGATCCCGTTCATCCTCTGCATGTTCATCGACCAGATCGCGCTGATGCTGGTGGTGATTCCGATCTACCAGCCGCTCCTCGGGACTCTTGGATTCGACCCGATCTGGTTCTGGCTGATCATGCTGCTCAATGTGACCGTGGGCGGGATCACGCCGCCTTTCGGCTATACGATGTTCGCGTTCAAGGGCTCGGCGCCTCATGTTCCATTGAAAGACATCTTCAACGCGACCTGGCCGTTCGTCGGCATATTCCTGGTCGGCATGATCGTGATCGCGGCCTTTCCGCCCCTTGCAACATGGCTTCCCGGGCTGCTCTAATCGCCGCGAGCCGACGCAACCTCCCGACCGAGGGGAAGTAGATGGAACTCCCGACCGGCAACGAACAGTTTTTCCGGATGAGCGTCGATTCGTTCGACACCGACAAGGTGTTGGCGAACGCGGCGAAGCAGCGCGACAGACGCAATCTGCAGGACGTGCTGATTATCGATGTCGATTCGCACCACTACGAGAGCGAATCGATGGCCGAGATCATGGAATATATGGAGGATCCGGTCCTCCAGCAGCTCGCCCGCTCGGGCGGCCAGGTCGCCCAACGCGGCGGCGGCATGTTCGCGCTGGGCCGGGTCGGCTACCAGGACATTGGCGGAAGGGTGACCCGTTACCCGCTCAGGCGGATGGAGCAGACCCCCGCCGATGGCCTGCACCGGGACATCCATCTCGGCCACCGCTGGATGGACGCGATGGGGGTCGACTACACCTGCATGTTCCCGACGCCGATGCTGGGGCTCGCGATGCACCCGCAACCGGAGGTCGAAAACCATCTGGCGCGGGCATACAACCGGTGGCTGGTCGAGCGCGTGCTGCCGGGTTCCTCGCGCATCAAGTCGATGCTCTACCTCCCCTTCAACGACCACAACGCGGCGATGAAGATGGTGGAGGACTTCGCCGACTATCCCGGCGTGATCGGCTTCATGGTCACGTCGGTCCGGCACAAGCCGGTGCACGACAACGACTACATGAAGATCTACCGCGCCGTGGAAGAGCGCGGGCTGCCGCTCGGCTTCCATTCGGGGTTCAACTGGGACGACCCGATGTTCCGCACCTCGAACCGGTTCATCGCCGTCCACGCGCTGGGCTTCACCTGGTACAACGTCGTCCACTGCACGAACTGGGTGGTCAACGGCCTCCCCGAACGGTTCCCCAACCTCAAGACGATCTGGATCGAATCCGGCATCGCCTGGGTGCCGTGGCTGATGATGCGCCTCGACAACGAATACAGGATGCGGAGCTCGGAATGCCCGTCGCTCAAGCGGTTGCCGAGCGAGTACATGAAGGAGATGTACTACTCCACCCAGCCGATGGAGCGGCCCAACGAGGACTGGCTGCTGGAAGCGACCTTCAGGGCGATGGACGCGGAGAACAGCCTCCTGTTCGCGACCGACTACCCGCACTGGGACATGGACCTGCCTGGCGTGATCTGGGACCTGCCGTTCCTCGACGACAAGGCCAAGCGCAAGATCCTGGGCGGGAACGCGCAGAAGGTCTTCAAGCTCGACGTCAGCGAGCGGTTCCCGCAACAGGTGGCGGCGGAGTAGCGAATACCGGCCGGTAACGGCCGCGACACAGATCACGGTAATCGAGAACAGGGGCGCGTATGGAAGCCGACATGCTCGGTATGGCCATCAAGGCCGCAACGATCATGGTCGATCCGGAACGGATCGGATTTCTGGCTCTCGGGGTGCTCATCGGATTGGTCCTGGGCGTGATTCCCGGGCTCGGCGGGTTGGTCGGCCTGTCGCTCCTGCTGCCGTTTACCTTCGACATGGATCCCTATACCGCGCTGGCCTTCCTGATGGGCCTGCAGGCGGTGGTCGTCACTTCGGACACGATACCGGCAGTGTTGTTCGGGGTGCCCGGGACGGTTGGATCGGCGGCGACGATTCTCGACGGCTATCCCATGGCCCGGAAGGGCGAAGCGGGGCGCGCGTTCGGCGCGGCGTTCTCCGCCTCGGTGATCGGCGGCCTCTACGGCGCTTTCCTGCTCGCGATCAGCGTGCCGATTCTGCGCCCGGTAATGCTCGAGATCGGTTCGCCCGAGCTCCTGTCGTTCTGTGTGTTCGGCCTTTCCCTGGCCGCGGTTCTGAGCGGCGGCACGCCGCTGAAGGGGCTGGCGGGGGCCTGTATTGGGCTCTTGGTGGCGACGGCCGGCGACGACCCGCAGACCGGGACGCTGCGCTGGACCTTCGATTCGCTCTATCTCTGGGACGGCTTGCCCGTGGTTCCGCTGGCGCTCGGCCTGTTCGCGATTCCCGAGATCGCCGACATGGCCATCACGCGGCAGCGGATCGCCGTCGAGGGGCAGGTCAAGTCGGAGATGAGCCAGATCGCGGGCGTCCGGGATGTGTTCCGCAACTGGTTCCTGTTGCTGCGCTGCGCCACCATCGGATCCAGCCTCGGCGCGGTGCCGGGCATCGGCGCCTCGGTGATCGACTGGATCGCCTACGGTCACGCGCTGCGCAGCGAGAAGGACACCGCCACCACCTTCGGCAAGGGCGACGTGCGCGGGGTCATCGCGTCGGAAAGCTCGAACAACGCCAAGGAAGGCGGGGCGCTGGTCCCGACGATCGCTTTCGGCGTGCCGGGCAGCGCGTCGATGGCGCTGATCCTGGGGGCGTTCCTGATCCACGGCCTGACGCCGGGGCCGGAGATGTTGACCAAGCATCTCGACGTCACCTACACGCTGGTCTGGTCGGTCGCCTTCGCCAACGTGATCGGCGCCGGGATCTGCTTCCTGTTTGCCAACCAGCTTGCCAAGGTCGCGCTGGTGCGCATCGGCATCCTGGCGCCCGTCGTGCTCGCCGTCGTCTTCGTCGGCGCCTTCCAGGGGTCTCGGCAATGGGGCGACATCTATGCCCTGTTGATCTTCGGGTTCGTCGGTTGGGTGATGAAGCGCATGAAATGGCCGCGCCCGCCGCTGATCCTCGGCTTCGTCCTCGGCAACCTGATCGAGCGCTATCTGTTCATTTCGGTCGAGCGCTATGGCGCCGAGTGGCTGACCTTCCCGGTCGTCATGATCGTCTTCGCCCTCACGCTCTACGGAATCCTGCGGCCCATCCTGAAGGGGTACTTGGCGCGGCCGCGGGGAGGAGAGAGGCAACGCGCACGACTCGGCTTCCGGCCGGAGAGCATCAACCCCGATCTAGGCTTCGGAGTCCTGGTGCTCGCGTTGTTCGCGACATGCCTCGCGGTCTCTTCGCAATGGGAGTTCGGCGCCAGGCTGGTGCCGCAGGTCGTCGGGTGGGCGGGTCTGCTGTTCACGGCCTGGCTCATCCTGGCCGCGATGTTCGTGCGCCCGGTCCGGGTCGAGTCCACCGGGCTGCTGGCCGGAGCGCCGCAGGGAGAAGAGGGAGGACCCACCACCGACGACGTGCATTTCGACATTCAGGCCGACTACGGCGACATGCCTCCCCGCACGATCTATCTGCGCGCCGCGCTCTATTTCGGCTGGCTCCTGTTATTCCTGGGCGCGGCCGCGTTGGTCGGCATCCTGCCCGCCATATTCCTCTTCCTCGTCGGCTACATGCGCTTCGAGGGGAAGGAGAGCTGGACGACGACACTGGGGATCGCGATTCCGATGGGCATCTTCTGCTACTGGCTGTTCCACAAGATTCTGATCGTGCCGTGGCCGCAGACGGTGCTGGGCGACATATTCCCCGAACTCCGCTCCAGTGTCTGGCTCAACCTGTTCTAGCCGGCTAACCGCCGAGCCAGGGCAGCCAGACCGCCAATGCGGGGAAGATCACGATCAGCAGGGTGAGGAGCAGCGCGCACCCCATGAAGGGCAGCGCGGCCAGGCATATCTCGCTGAAGCGTGTGCCCGGCGGCGCCACCCCCTGCATGACGAACAGCAGCAGGCCAAAGGGCGGCGTGGTGAAGCTGATCTCCATCGCAAGCAGCATGATGACGGCGAACCAGATCAGCTTCATGTCCGCCGCCAGACCGAAATCGAGGCCCTGCACGATCGGGAAGAAGATCGGCACCGTCAGCAGCATCATGGCGAGCTGATCCATGAACATGCCGAGAAGCAGCAGGATGCCGAACATCATCAGCAGCATGACGTAAGGCGAAACCTCGAAGCTCGCGACCCAGGCGATCAATGCCGCGCTCGATCCCGAGGCCGCCAGCACGTTGGAAAAAAGCGACGACCCGAACAGGATCATCAGCGCGATCACCGTCACCCGCCCGGCGCCCCAAAGCGATTTCCACATCGCCGCCGCGAAGAGCGGCCCGAAGGCAAGGGCCTGCCGGAAATCGCCGCGCAGCAGCGGCACCACGAACAGATAGCCCACCGCCAGCAGGATCACGCCGACCGAGCCATAGGCGGCGGCTTCCGACGGCGTCGCCACCCCGCCCATGATCAAGCCGATCACGAAACCGATGATCGAGATCATCGGCAGGACATCGAACGCGAACAGCATGATGCGCCGGCTCACCGGCACGGTCTCGATCTCGTAGGACGGCGCGGCCTCCGGGTCGAGGGTCGCGCGGATGAAGATCAGGATGGCGTAGAAGACGGCCAGCAGCAGTCCCGGCACGATCCCGGCGATGAGCAGCCTGCCTATGTCGATCTCGGCCAGGGTGCCGAGCAGCACGGCGAGCGCCGAGGGCGGAATCAGCATGGCGAGGCCGCCGGTCCCGAGGATCGGCCCGATCGACATGCTCTTCTTGTAGCCGCGCGAGGTCATCTCGGGGACCATCAGCGTGCCGAGCAGGGCGGTCGAGCCCATCGAAGAGCCGGACAGGGTGGCGAAGGCGGTGCCCCCCGCGACGGTGACGTAGGACAACCGCGCGGGAACCCGGCCCATCAGCTTCTCGACGGCGTTGAACATGCGGTTGGCGAGGCCGGTATGGAAGAACAGCTCGCCCATCAGCAGAAACATCGGAATCGGCACGATGGCGAAGATCGTCATGTTGCCGAACGCGTTGTCGACATGCTGGCCGATGGCCGACTGGACCCGCGTATCGAAATCGCCGAAACGGCCGAAAATGAAGAAGGCGGCGACCGTATTGACCGCGATGAACGCGATACCGACCGGCAGTCCGGCGAACATCAGCAGCAGAATGGAGCCAAACAGTGCCAGAAGGATCCAGTACCACTCCATTCAGCGGGCTTCCGTCAGGCTGCGCTTGGTCTCCTCGAGTTCGATCCGTTCGTTGCCGACACCGGCCTCGCCGCTGTGCATGGTCTGCCGGCCGAAGACGAATCGAAGAAATTCGACGGCCATGAACAGGAAGCCCACGGGATAGACGATGGTGATCGTCCACAGGCGCATGCCGCGGTCGTCGCGCAGCTCGTCGAAGGCGAGCGGGTCTTCCAGATGCTCGAGGAATATGCCCCAGGTGTACCAGACCCAGACCAGGCAGATCGCGGCGCAAAGCGCGGCGATGCCGCGGGACAGCACTGCCCGGTTCCGGTCCGGTACGGCCGCCGTCAGCAGTTCGATATAGACATGCCCCCGGGTCCGAACGAGCCAAGGCGAGCCCAGGAAAAGGATGTAGAGGAAACCGTACTCGATCAGCGTGAAGACGAACTGGTTGTAGGCCCAGCCCGCGCTGCGGAAGATCGTCACATAGACGATCGCCAGCATGATAAAGCCGACATAGAGCGCGGCCAGCGCCATCATGACCCACAACAGGCCGGCCCAGACCCTGTCTGCGGCGCGTAAAACGCTCATCCGCCGCCGCTCCGGGCCCTCATGACGGCTCCCCCGGAGCGGGAAGCCGCGATCGGGAAGCTCCTATTGCTGCTGCCAGAGCTCGCGCAGCTTGGCGACGTGTTCGGTCGGGCGTTTTGCCTTCTTCAACCGGTCCGTCATGCGGGCATAGGCCGAATCGATCGCGAGTTTCGAATAGACCGCGGCGGCCGGCACCGTGTGGAATTTCATGCCTTCCTTGGCCAGCGTCGCCCGCTCTTTCTTCGACTCGTCGAGCAGGACTTTCCGCACCGCCTTTTCGTTCGCGATCACCATGTCCTGGACCAGCTTGCGGAGTCCGGCATCGAGGCTGTTCCACTTCTTCAGGTTTATGAACCAGCCGATATCGGTGTGATAGAACTCCGGCTCCACGGCGTGGCGCAGGAACTTGTCCCATTTCAGGCCTTTCAGGCCGATGGTGGCCCAGGCGGCGGCGTTCACCACGCCCTTCTCCAGAGCGGAATAGACCTGAGTCGCCGGAAGCGGGTGGGTCGTCGCGTTCATCGCCCGGAAGAAAGCGCCGTAAATCGGGTTGTCGCGCAGTTTCACGCCGGCAAGATCCAGCATGCCCTTGTCGTTGAATTTCGGCGCTTTCTCCATGTAGATCCGGAAGCGCCCGCCCGACGAGGTCCAGCCCAGGTTCTTCACCCCGAAATATTTCTGCTGGATTTCGTCCAGCATTTCGAGGCCGCCATTGGCGCGGACGGTCTCGGGATTCGAGGCGGAGGTCGAGACCGCCTCGTTCTCCGGCACCGCCCGGGCGAAGAAGGCGTAGGGTATGCACATCATGTCGACCCGGCCCTTGCGGACGGCGGGCGGCTGCTGGAACATCTTGATCGAGTTGAACGGCAGCACCTCGATCGACAGCTTGCCCTTCGCTGCCGCCGTGATGTCGGCGGCGAGCTGCTTGCACTGCTTGGTGTAGATCAGGAAATCCGGGAACGGATAAACCATGTTGAGCTTCACTTCAGCGGACGCCTTGGGGGCGCCGGCTGTCAGGACAGCAGCCATCCCGGCCGCGGCCAGGAGTGCTCCAACAGGCTTCGATCTCAGCATGGCAGGTCTTCTCCCTTTCCGGTGTCGGGCGATAGTCCCATAGCGGACCGCCAGGGGACAAGGACGCGTGCCCGGTGCGTCCGGCGCTCCGATCCGGCGGCGGCGGGCGGGGCGGTTGCCCCGCCCGCGATCTCGGATAATCGCTCTACTTGAAGCCGAAGGCGGTTTTCATCTTGGCGACCAGTTCGGGCGAGACCTTCAACCCTTCGTTGACGACCTTGACCAGCTCCTCGCCCGGGATCGCCGCGACCGGTGCGCGCCGCTTCTTGGCGTCGGCCAGAAATGCCGGGTCCTTCATCGTCGCCATGAACGAGGCGCGGAGCGCCGCCACCCGGTCCTTCGGCACCTCGGGCGCGACCCAGAAACCCATCCCGATCAGCTCGCAGACCTCGATGAAATTGACCATCTTCTTGCCGTCTTCCGACTTCACGAGGTCCCCGATGCTGGGTACGTCCGGAAGCTCCGGAATGCGCGGACCGTACTGGATCAGGTGCTTGAGCTTGCCGGTCTTGAGCCAGTCGTTCTTGATCGTCGTCCAGCCGGTCCAGTAGTTCATCCGGCCGTGCACCTCGCCCTGCGCCATCGCCTTGTTGATCGAGGCGCCGCCCTTGTAGCCCTTGACGATCTTGAACTTGGTGCCGAGCAGGTGGTTCATCAGTTTTGGCATCAGGTAGGTCTCGGAACCGAAACCGGTCGAGCCCATGATGACTTCTGTCTTCTTCACCCCGTCCAGCGTGGTGGCCGGCGCGTTGTGGAACACCGAGACTACGCTCGGACGCTGGGTGATCGATCCGAGCCACTGGAACTTGGTGGCGTCGAATTTGACGTTGCGGAGGATCGGCGCGAGGACCGAAGGAGCCAGCACCTCGGCGATCGTCGTCCCGTCCTTGGGCGCGGCATTGTAGACATAGGCGGCGCCCTTCGTGCCGCCGCCGCCCGGGCGCGACTGCACGATCACGGTCGGCTTGCCGGGAATATGATTGCCCCAGTGCTCCGCCAGCAGGCGGCCGTAGAGCCCGAGCGAGGCGCCGAGCCCGGCGGGGACCACGATGGTCACGGTTCTGTCCTTGTAGAAGCCCGCGACATCGGCCGAAGCCGACCCGGTCACACCGATCGCGAGTGCGCCGGCGGCAACCGCCAGCGCTCTGGTTGCGCGTTTGAACGGCATCTTCTGCTCCTTGTTCGTTCTCGTCGCCGAAACGTCTCTAGCCGAGGCTAAGGATACGCTTGGCGTCGCCCCCGCGCAAAACCCGACCCGCCGGTTGTCACGGTCCGAAGGGCTGCATAGATTGCCGATCGCTTGGCTGTCGAATGAATCGTTTCCCGCGCGCCCGCACGGCGAGGCGGAAGGAGTCCATCTCCCATGTCATTGCCGGCGCGGGGCTACCGCGACCTCCACGAACACATCTCCGCGTTGCGCGAAGCCGGCCTGCTGATCGAGGTCCACCGGCGGATCAACAAGGATACCGAGATGCATCCTCTGGTCCGCTGGCAGTTCCGCGGCGGGATCGATGCCGAGGACCGCAAGGCGTTCCTGTTCACCAACGTGACCGATTCCAAGGGGCGGGAGTTCGACATTCCGGTCCTGGTATGCGGCCTGGCCGCCAACAGCCAAGTCTACGAGATGGGCATGGGCGTCCCGCTCGCCGAGATCAAGGAGAACTGGATCCGGGCGATGAACGCCCCGATCGAGCCCAACACGGTCGACGACGCGCCGTGCCACGAGGTCGTCCATCGCGATGGCGACCTGCTCAACGGAAGCGGGCTCGACGCGCTTCCCGTGCCGATCTCCTCGCCAGGATGGGACAACGCGCCCTACACGACCTCTTCCCATTTCATCACCAAGGATCCAGAGACCGGCGTCCAGAACATGGGCAACTATCGCGGGATGCTGAAGGCGCCCAACCGGATCGGCATGAACCCTTCGATCGAACTCCGGACGGGCGGTTACATGCACTGGGAGGAGTGGAAAAAACGCGGCGAGCCCATGCCGTGCGCCATCGTCCTCGGCTGTCCGCCCGTGGTGTCCTTCACGGCCGTCCAGAAGATGCCGGAGAAGCTCGACGAGCTCTGGGTCTCCGGCGGGCTGGTGGGCAAGCCGTTGAACGTCGTCAAGGCGCAGACGGTCGACCTGCTGGTCCCGGCCGAGGCGGAGGTGGTGATCGAGGGCTTCGTGTCTACCGAACTTCTGGAGCCCGAGGCCCCGTTCGGCGAGAGTCACGGCCACGTCAATTTGCAGGAATATAACGGCTACGTCGACGTAACCGCGATCACCAGGCGTCGGGACGCGGTGATCACCTCATGGGTGAGCCAGGTGACGCCGTCCGAATCGAGCGCCATCAAGCGGCCGGCCTACGAGGCGGCGCAAATCGAGCATCTGCGCGATCATCTCGGTATCAAGGGCGTGAAGCACGTCGCCACCCACGAGCCGCTGACCTCGCTCCACAAGCTGATTGTGGTCGTCGTCGAACGCGAGATTCCCCGCACCGAGATCTGGCGCGCGCTCTACGGCGTCGCTTCGCTGCGACGCGCCGAGGGCAAGTGGGTCATCGCGGTCAACGAGGACATCGACCCGGACGACACCAACGCGGTGTTCTGGGCGATGTCCTACCGATCGAAGCCGCACCGCGATGTCGAGATCCTCAAGCACAAGGACGAGGGGCACGGCCCGCGCAGCCTGATCGACAGCGAGGACAGCGCTGTGCTGGTGGATGCAACGCTCAAGGAGACTTTCCCGCCGGTTTCGCTGCCCAAGCGCCAGTATATGGAGGCGGCGGCCGAGATCTGGAACGAGCTCGGCCTGCCGAAGCTCAAGCCCGAGCGGCCCTGGTTCGGCTATGATCTCGGCGAGTGGAACGAGGATCTGGAAATGATGGCGCGCCGTGCCGTGCGCAGCGAATACTGGGAAACCGGGCGGATCATCGCCCAGCGCCGCCGGGGCGATGTTTCGATGAACACCGAGGTTCGGACGCTCGACGAGGGAAATCCCGGGGCGAGCGGTTCGGGAAGCGAGGAGGGAGAGCTCACATGGGACGGCTTGACGGACGCGTCGCGATAGTCACCGGCGCGGCGCAGGGAATCGGCGCCGCGTTCGCCCGCGCCATGGCGGCGGAGGGCGCGAGGATCGCCATCGCGGACCTCGATTCCGGGGCCGGCATCGTCGAGGAATTGAAGGCGGGCGGCGCCGAGGCCATCGACGTGCCGACCGACGTCGCGGATGAGGACTCCTGCATGACGATGGTCGCGCGCACCGTGGAGGCGTTCGGCGGGCTCGACATCATCGTCAACAACGCCGCCGTCTTCACCACCGTAGAGCGCAAGGCTTTCGACGAGATCACGGTCGAGGAATGGGACCAGGTGCTCGCCGTCAACACCAAGGGCGTCTGGCTCTGCTGCAAGGCGGCCGCGCCGGAGATGCGCAAGAGAAAATACGGCAAGATCATCTCGATCTGCACCGGACGCATCTTCAAGGGCTCGCCCTTCTTCCTGCACTACGACGCTTCCAAGGCCGCCGTCCTGGGCATCACCCGTTCGCTCGCCCGCGAGCTCGGCGACGACAACATTTCCGTGAACGCGATCGCGCCCGGCTCGACGATGTCGGAGAACGTCTTGAAGCGGACCAACTGGATGGGCGGCGGACCGGAGCGCACGCGCGCGACGCGGGCGATCAAGGAGGACGAGACGCCGGAGGACCTGATCGGCGCCTGCGTCTATCTCGCGTCGGCCGACAGCGACTTCGTGACGGGCCAGACCATCGTCGTCGATGGCGGCTCGGCCATGTGGTAGATGGCCGCCTCCCGCCTGGAGTCCAAAGCGCAGCGCGCGTATCCGGATTTCCGCGACCATCTCGACGCGCTCGACCGGGCGGGACTCCTGTTCCGTGTAGACGAACGCATCGACAAGGACGTCGAGATGCACCCCCTGGTCCGCTGGCAGTTCCGCGGCGGGCTGAAGGAAGACCAGCGCAAGGCCTTCCTTTTCACCGACGTCACGGACGCGAAGGGCCGGGACTACGACATGCCCGTGGTCGTCGGCGCGCTTGCCGCGAACGCCGCGATCTACAGCATCGGCATGGGTGTCCCGGTCGAAGAAATAGGCGATCGGTGGACCGCGGCCATCGCGAACCCCGTCCCGCCCGCGGAAGTAGCTCACGCGCCCTGCCAGGAGGTCGTGGTCGAGGGTGCCGCGCTGTTGGGCGAGGGAAGGGGGCTCGACGCGCTGCCGGTGCCGATCTCGACGCCCGGTTTCGACGCCGCGCCCTATCTCACCGCGACCGGATGCGTCACCAGGAATCCGGAGACCGGGGTCCAGAACATGGGCACCTACCGGGCGGGGCTGAAGGCGCCGGATCGCCTTGCGGTGCGGATGGCGACTCGTTCCGGCGGCGCGGAAGGTTATCGCCACTGGCTGCAATACCGGGAGCGCGGCGAGCCCATGCCCTGCGCGATCGCGCTCGGCCCGCCGCCCGCGGTCGCCTATTGCGCGCCTCAGAAATTGCAGATGGGGTTCGATGAGGTGGCGGTGGCAGGCGGGATCGTCGGCGCGCCGATCGATGTGGTCCGGTGCAGGACGGTCGACCTCACCGTCCCGGCCGATTCGGAGATCGTGATCGAGGGGCTGATCGACACGGAATTCGTGGAGCCCGAGGCGCCGTTCGGCGAGAGCCACGGCCATGTCGCGCTCGAAGACTACAACATGATCATGCGGGTGACCGCGATCGCCCACCGCCGGGACGCCATCCTGCCGTCGATCATCAGCCAGGTGACGCCGTCCGAATCGAGCGTCATCAAGCGGGTCGCCTACGAGCCCTTGTTCCTTGCGCATCTGACAGACCGTCTCGGCATCAAGGGCGTCAAGCGGGTGGTCATGCACGAGCCGCTGACCAATATCCGGCGGGTGATCTTCGTCCAGTTCGAAGGCGGCGTGCCCAGGACCGAAGTGTGGCGCGCGCTCTACGGTGCGTCGTCGCTGCAATCGGCTTGCGGGAAATACGTCGTCGCGGTTTCCGACGACATCGATCCGGAAAACGCCGATGCCGTCTGGTGGTCGATCGCCTATCGCGCCAACCCGCGCGAGGACAGCGCGGTTCTCGACCACCGCCATCGCGGCCATGGGCCGAAGACCGAAGACCCCGATTTCGAGGACTCGACGCTGCTGATCGACGCGACCCTCAAGGGCGACATGCCGCCCGTGGCGCTGCCCAGGGAAGGGTATATGGAACGCGCGAGGGAAATCTGGGAGCGTCTCGACCTGCCGTCCCTCAGCCCGCAGAGCCCGTGGGCCGGGTATTCGCTCGGCGACTGGGAGGAGCGCTGGGAAGCGGCCGCCCAACGAGCCGTCGCCGGCGACTATCTGGAAAACGGCCGGCTGACGGCGCAGCGGCGGAGAAGCGCCGTCGAGCCCGAAACGCCGGTCCGCTGGGTCGAAGACGATGTCTAGTTCCGCGCGCGGTTATCCGGACCTTCACGATCACATCGCCACGCTGGAGGGGTCCGGTCTTCTTGTCCGCGTTGATCGCGAGATCAACAAGGACACGGAAATGCATCCGCTGGTCCGCTGGCAGTTTCGCGGCGGCATTCCGGAAAATGAGCGTAAGGCGTTCCTGTTCACCAACGTGGTCGACTCCAAGGACCGGAGCTACGACATACCGGTGATCGTCGGCGGGCTGGCGGCGAGCCGGGAGATCTATCGGCACGGGATTGGCTGCGAGCTCGACCGGATCGATGAGCGCTGGGCGGAGGCGATCGCCAACCCGATCCCGCCCCGCGAGATCGCGGACGCGCCGTGCCACGAACTGGTGTTCGCCGACGAGGCGCTCAATACCGAGGGGAACGCGCTCGACGGCATCCCGGTGCCGATCTCGACGCCCGGCTGGGACAACGCGCCCTACACGACGCTGTCCCAATACATCACCCGCGACCCCGACACCGGCATCCAGAACATGGGCAACTACCGGGGGCAGGTGAAAGCGCCCCGGCGTCTCGGCATGAACCCCTCGCTGGAGCTCAGACCGGGTATCTACATCCACTGGCAGAAATACCGGGAGCGCGGCGAGCGCATGCCGGCCGCCGTGGTTCTCGGCGCACCGCCATGCGTGACCTTCACATCGACCCTCAAGCTGCCCGAGTCGGTCTGTGAGTTCGACATCGCGGGCGGGCTGGTCGGCTGCCCGCTGAACGTCGTCAGGGCGAAGACCGTCGACCTCCTCGTTCCCGCCGAGGCCGAGATCGTTGTCGAAGGCTATATCGACACGGAATACCTCGAACCCGAGGCGCCGTTCGGGGAAAGCCATGGCCACGTCAATTTGCAGGAATTCAACGCCTTCATGGACGTGACCGCCGTGACCCGGCGCAAGAACGCGGTCCTGACTTCCATCATCAGCCAGGTTACGCCGTCCGAATCGAGCACCATCAAGCGGGTGGCGATGGAGCCGCTGTTCCTCGCGCATCTCAGGGACCGCCTGGGCATCAAGGGCGTGATCCGCGTCGGCATGCACGAACCGCTGACCAATATCAGGAAGGTCATCGTGGTCCAGGTCGAGCGCGGCCTCGCGCGGACCGAGATCTGGCGGGCGCTCTACGGCGCGGCCTCGCTGCATCGCGCGGCCGGGAAGTACGTCATCGCGGTCAACGACGATATCGACCCGGACAACGCCGATGCCCTGTTCTGGGCGATGGCGTACCGCGCCAACCCCGCCCTCGATCTCGAAATGCTCGGCCACCGCGACCAGGGACACGGCCCGCGCAGCCTTCGCAACAACGGCGAGGATGCGAGCGTCCTGATCGACGCCACGCTCAAGGAGGACTTTCCGCCGATCTCGCTGCCCAGGCGGGAGTTCATGGATAACGCCCGGGAAATATGGGAAGAGCTGGGCCTCCCGCCGCTCAAGCCCGAGACGCCCTGGCACGGTTACAGTCTCGGTGAGTGGTCGGAGGAGTTCGAGCGCGCCGCGGTCATGGCCACGGAAGGCGACTATTTCGAGACCGGCCGGATTATCGCCCAGAGACGGCGCAACGACGTCGAAATGAACACCGAGGTGCGCCGCGTGGACGAGGGCGGCGACTAGGGCAGTTCTTGGCCAACCGTCAGCCTCCATTTCGTCATATCGACCGAAGCGCCGTCAGGCGCGCAGCTGAGAAATCTCGTGCGCGTGGCCGGAGATATCTCCGCTCCGCCGCGCTCCGCGCGGCTCCGGTCGATATGACGATGGGGTCTTGCGCCGATAGCGCGCCGGCCCACTGGACAAGGCCGAGGCCGCGCGGCTAGACCCTGCGTATCGAGCCCGGCCCGGGAGGAGCGATTGGCTGACTTCGCGACACTGCATGAGATCGTCGCCGCCGCGCGCGGCAATCTGTCCGACGGCGTCTGGGACTACCTGACCGGCGGAACCGAGACGGAGACCTCCCTGCTCCGCAACCGCCTGGGGCTCGATTCGATCGCCTTCCGGCCTCGCGTGCTCAACGATGTCAGTTCCATCGATCTCGCGGGAACGATCGCCGGGCAGGCAACGCGGCTGCCCGTCGCGCTTGCGCCGATGGGTTCGCTGGAAAACCTGCACCCGGACGGCTCGATGGCGGTCGCCAGGGCGGCGGAGGCATTCGGCACGGTCTCCTACCTGAGCTCGGTGACGCATCCCGGGCTCGAGGCGATCGCCAAGGGCACCGGGCACCCGAAGATTTACCAGCTCTATGTCCGCGGCGACCGGGAGTGGGTCGCGGAAATGGCGCGGCGCGCGATCGACAATGGCTACATCGCGTTCTGCCTCACCGTCGACGTCGCCCTCTACTCGCGCCGGGAGCGCGACCTGATCAAGCGCTACGTGCCCACTGCGCGGCGCGCGTCCGCCGAGGGGATGGACTACCAGGCGATGCTCGACTGGGATTTCGTCGACTGGTTCAAGGATTCCTTCGACATCCCGCTCCAGATCAAGGGGGTCGCGACCGCCGAGGACGCCGCGCTCTGCGTCGAGCACGGGGTGGACACGGTCTATGTCTCCAACCACGGCGGGCGGCAGCTCGACCATGGCAGGGCGACCATCGACGTGTTGCCCGAGGTAGTGGAGGCGGTCGGCGGCAGGGCGGAGATCGTCATCGACGGCGGCTTCATGCGCGGCGCCGACATCGTCAAGGCGATCGCCCGGGGCGCCGATTCGGTCGCCATAGGCAAGGTTCAGGGCTTCGGGCTCGCCGCCGAGGGCAAATCGGGGATCGTCCGCGTGCTGGAGCTGCTGGAAGACGAGATGCGGATCGCGATGGGGCTGATGGGCCTCACCCGCCTCGACCGGCTCGACGAAACCTTTCTCCATGAAGCGGCGCCGGTGCGCGAGCCCTCGGCAATCTCCGCCTTTCCCTTTCTCAAACTCAGGTCACCGGAGTACTGAGCGATGAACATGTTGCAGAAATTCGACCGGCCCGCGCTCGGCGGCAACCGTCAAATGGAATGGACCAGCGACGTCGCGGCCGAGATGCTGCGCCGCCTCGGGATCAAGTACGTCTCGCTGAACCCCGGCGCCAGCTATCGCGGGTTCCACGACTCGATCGTCAACTATCTCGGCAACGAAGACCCGCAGATGCTGCTCTGCCTGCACGAGGATCATGCGGTCTCGATCGCCCATGGATACGCCAAGGTGACCGACGAACCCATGGGGGCCATCGTCCATTCCAATGTCGGCCTGATGCACGGGTTGATGGCGATGTTCAACGCCTGGTGCGACCGCGCGCCGGTCTATGTGATGGGTGCGACCGGTCCGGTCGACGCGCCGCTCAGGCGGCCATGGATCGACTGGATCCACACCGCCAAGGACCAGGGCATGATGCTGCGGAATTTCGTCAAATGGGACGACGAACCGCGCTCCGCCGAGGCGATCGTCGAAACCATGCTTCGCGGCGGGATCATGGCGCGGACGCCGCCGCGCGGGCCGGTCTATATCTGTCTCGACGCGGGGCTCCAGGAAACCCGGCTCAACGGCGAAGTGACGATCCCGGACGCCGGAAGGTTCGAGGCGCCCGAGACGCCGCACGCATCGGCGGACGCCGTGTCCGCGGCGGCGGATACGCTGATCGCCGCCGAGCGGCCGGTGATGATGATCGGCCGGGTGTCGCGCAGCCAGAACGGGTGGGACCGTCGTGTGCGTTTGGCGGAAATGCTGGGCGCGCGCGTGGTCACCGACCTCAAGACCTCTTCCTCCTTCCCGACCGGGCATCCGCTCCACGCGGGAGCGCCGTCCAACTGGGTGCGCGGTCCAGGCGAGGATCTGGTTCGGAACGCGGATGCGCTCCTTGTGCTCGACTGGATCGACCTTGCCGGCACCTTCAAGGCGCTGGGTCTCGGTTACGGCGTGGACGCGAAGGTCATCGACGTGACCCTCGACTCTTACGTTCACAACGGCTGGTCGATGGATCATTTCGGACTTGCGGTGGGCGATCAGCGCCTGCTCGCCGATCCGGACGCCTTCGTTGTCCAGCTCCTCGCGGAGGTCGAGGAAAGGCTGGGCGGAAAACCCAAATTCGCCGGTGGCGATCCCGTGCCGCTCGCCGAACCCGATTCCAAGGAAGCGTCTTCGCCTATCGCACCGCGCGACATTGCCGGCGCGCTCAACCGGATCAAGGGAGAGAGAAAGATAACCCTGACCCGCGTGCCGCTCGGCTGGGCAGGCGATTCGTATCACTTCTCCGAACCGCTCGATTACCTCGGCAACGATGGCGGCGGGGGGCTCGGTTCCGGCCCGGGCAATGCGGTCGGCGCCGGACTCGCGCTGATGGGATCGGACCGGGTGCCGGTCGCCATCCTCGGCGACGGCGACTTCATGCAGGGCGGCTCGGCGCTCTGGACCGCCGCGCACTACAACATCCCTGTGCTCTTCGTGGTTTCCAACAACCGGTCGAACTTCAACGACGAGGTTCATCAGGAGGCGATGGCGAAGGAGCGGAACCGTCCGGTGGAGAACCGCTGGATCGGCCAGCGCATCGACGATCCGGCGATCGACCTGGCCGGCTACGCCCGCTCGCAAGGCGTCGACGCGGCGGGTCCGGTCGAGACCGCGGGCGATCTTCCGGCGGCTCTCGATGCCGCCATCGCGGCCGTCGAAGCGGGCAAGCCGTTCCTGCTCGACGTGGTGGTCCAGCCGGGCTACAGCGCGCCCATGGTAACCCGGGCGAGCGGCGAGGCCTCGACCGGCACCGCGAGCTGAGGCGGCGCTCCCCCTCACCCCGACCCTCTCCCCGCGGGGGAGAGGGGATTTGCCCGCCCACTCCGCCTTACCTTCCCCCCTCCCGCTTGCGGGAGGGGCCGGGGGAGGGCGGACAACTGTGCCACGAATAATTCGCGCGGCCCAGGCGGCACTCCCCCGCCGCGCTGCGCGGGGACCGGTTCGGGCGCGAGTCCCGTCCCCCGGGGACGCGGAACCGGCGGTTTCGCGACACGATGTTACGCGCGCTCCCGTATTTTGTGACTTACGGCACGTTCTTGACACGATGGATAAGTCAGTACTGTTGACCTTTGTTTCACGTGAAACATTGGGGCCGCGCAAGCGCGGGCAGGAACTCACAGCCTGATTTCCTCGCCCAGCAGCGGAAAGGCGCCGAGTTCGGTCGCCTCGGTCACCGCGGGAGCCTCCGTGACGTAGCTCGGGTCCAGCTGGTCCATGCTCGTAATGCCGATCAGCCCCATCGCGTTGTGAATCTCAGCTTCCAGGATTTCAAGCGCACGGATCAGTGTCGCCGTCCCGCCGACCGCGAGCGCCCAGGCCTGGAGCCGGCCGATGGCGACCGCATTGGCGCCGAGAGCGAAGGCCTTGAGGACGTCGCACCCCCGGGCGATTCCGGAATCGAGCACGATTTCCGCCCGGCCGTCGACCGCCGCCACCACCTCCCGCAGGATGTCGATCGTGCCCTGGCCGTGGTCCATCTGCCGACCGCCGTGGTTGGAGACGTACACCACGTCGACCCCGTGCTCGACCGCGAGTTCGGCATCCTCGGCGGTCTGGATGCCCTTGAGGATGAAGGGAAGGCCGCCATGCTCCTTCATCATCGCCATGGTTTCCCAGGTGATTTTGGTCTGCCATTCGCGCCCGATCTGGGTGCGGACGCTGGGTGGCAGCCAGCGGCTGAGGAGCTGGCGTTCGCGGCGGCCGTAATGGGCCGAATCGACGGTGAGGGCGAGGGCGGCGTAGCCGGCGTCGCGCGCGCGTCCGACGAGGTCGCGGATCCAGTTTTCGTCGCCGCGAATGTAAATCTGGAAGATTTTCGGGTGATCGACCGCGTCCGCGATTTCTTCGAGGCTCGGCTGGGTGACGGTCGAGACCATCTGCAGCGTGCCGAAGGCCGCCGCCGCCCGGGCCACGGCGACTCCCGCATCCGGAGTGATGGTCTGCAACGAACCGATCGGCGCGAGCAGGACGGGAATTCGCAGTTTGTGACCGAGCAGCTGGCCCGAAGTGTCGATCTCGGAGACATCGCGCAGGACCCGCGGACGAAAGGCGATACGGTCGAGCGCATGCCGGTTGCGCCGCATCGTCGTCTCGGTCTCGGCGGCGCCGGTGATGTAGTTCCACACCGGTTGGCTCACGTTCGCGCGCGCGGCGCGGATGATTTCTTGCGTGGTCTCGAATCGCTCAGTCATGGGGTGCTCCGGTGATCTGGTCTGCTTCTTTCCTGGGTTGAGGACGCGCCGTTGACAGCGGCGGCGCCAGAGACGAAACATGATCCCACGCCGGAGCGGCACGGAGAACCATGGCCAACATCCTTGAGATTTCCGAGGTCTCGAAGACCTATGACGTCGACACCGGGAACCCCGTCCAGGCGCTGGACCGGGTAACGCTCGACGTCGCCGAGGGCGAGTTCGTCTCGGTGATCGGCCCCAGCGGTTGCGGCAAGTCGACGCTTTTCAACATCGTCGGCGGCCTGATCGCCCAATACGAGGGCAGCGTGCTGATCGACGGCCACGCGGTCGACGGCGCGCATCGCGACGTCGGCGTCGTGTTCCAGGAAGAATCGACCTTTCCCTGGCGAACCACGCTCGACAACGTCGCCTTCCCGCTCGAGGTCCAGGGCATGACCAAGGTCGACCGCGACGAACGGGCGCGGAAATTCGTGAGTCTGGTGGGCCTCGATGGTTTCGAGAACCACTACCCGGCCCAGCTCTCGGGCGGGATGAAACAGCGGACGGCGGTGGCGAGGACTCTTGCGTACGAGCCGCGCATCATGCTGCTGGACGAGCCGTTCGGCGCACTCGACGAACAGACCCGCATGCTGCTCGGCGACAAGATGCTGGAGATCTGGGCGGCGCTGAACCAGACGATGCTGCTGATCACCCACAACATCACCGAAGCGGTCCAGCTCTCGGACCGGGTGGTGGTAATGTCCTTCCGTCCCGGCAAGATCAAGGAGATCATCGAGATCGATCTGCCGCGTCCACGGTCGTCGGAAGTGATTTCCACGCCCAAATTCGGCGAATACGTCGGGAGGCTCTGGACGCTTCTCCGCGAGGAGGCATCGCGGGGGATGGTCGAGGCCGAAGCCGAGCTCGCAGCACGATAAAATGGGCGGTTTCGCAGCCGTGGCGGGTTTCGGATAGACTGCCGCGGCTGATCACAAGGAGGGGAGTGAACAAATGGCTGGATACGTGAAAACGGCGGTGCTTGCCGCCATGGCGGCGGCGGTCGCCGCAGCGCCCGCGGTAGCGCTCGACAAGGTCCGCATGGTCAACAGCACCAAGGTGGTGTTCGAGACCGAGCATCCCTACGCCGCCAAGGAAAACGGGATCTTCGAGAAGTACGGGCTCGACGTGTCGATCATCCACGGCTCGGGCGGCGCGGCATCGCTTCAGGCGGTAATCACCGCAAGCCAGGACGTGGTCTGGGGCAACGGCGTGCTCGGCGTGGTGTCGGCCTATGCCAAGGGTGCGCCGATCCGCGTGCTGGGAAGCAACATCCGTGGCGTGCCCGACCTCTACTGGTATGTGAAGACCGACAGCAAGATCAAGAGCTTCAAGGATCTCAAGGCGAGTGACGAATTCGTCTATTCGCGGCCGGGCTCCACCACCAACCTTGCTGTCCTGTTCATCAAGGAAGCGCTCAACATCCCGGCCAAGGCGGTCTCGGTCGGCGGGCCGTCGGGCTCGCGTACGCAGCTCATGTCGGGCCAGGTGGCCACCGGGTGGTCGGTCTTCCCGCTCAACAAGAACCTGTTGCGCGAAAAGAAGATCCGCATCATCGGCACGGGGGCCTCGGCCGCCGCGCTGACCGGCACCACCATCCGTGTGATCGTGGCGAACGTGAACTGGCTCAACAAGAACCGCGATGCCGCCAGACGCCTGATGAATGCGCTTACGGAGGGCCAGGCGCGCACCTATTCGAGCGACGAGCAGTTGAGGGCCTATGCCAAGCGCTGGAAGCTCAACTACGAGGACATAAAGTCGGCGCCGATGGACACGCCGCTCAACTCCTCGACCTTCCTGCCGGTCGCCGGGCTTGAGACCATCAACAAGATCGCGCTCGAGAACAAGAAGATCAAGAAGCTGCTCACCGCGGAACAGCTCAAGGAGCTGGTGCATCCGATGGGCAACAAGCCCATCTAAAGCGTTGCGCGCGGACGGCGCGGGATGACGGGTTCGTTCAAGCTATCCAGGTCGCCCGTCCTGGTCGGCGCTCTTGGGCTCGCGGTGTTCTTCTGCGTGCTTGAGATCGCGGTCGAGACCGGGATGGTGATGGAACTCGTCGTCCCGCGCCCGTCCGACGCGTTTCTCGCGTTCCCGTCGGTCCAGGAGGATATGGACCTGGTCGGCAACTTTTTCGTTACCCTGGGCATGACCGCGGCCTCGACCGGGATCGCGCTCGCGATAGGGGTGCCTTTCGGATATTTCCTCTATCGGAACCGGCGTTACGGCATCGCCTATGAAGGCTGGCTCGCGGCCGCCTTCGCGGCGCCCACGGTGCTGCTTTACCCGTTGTTCCTGGTGATCTTCGGACGGACCTATCTGACGCTGATCATGATGGGTTTCATCCCGGGCGCGATTCCCATCGTCATCCAGACCCGGCAGGGCCTGCTCGGCGTGTCTCAAACGCTGCTCAATGTCGGGCGGAGCTTCAATGTTTCCGAGCGGGAGATGTTCTGGAAGATCCAGCTTCCCAGCGCCGTCCCGACCATCTTCACGGGCATCCGCATCGGGGTGATGTATACTCTCGTCAACATTGTCGCGATCGAATACCTGATCGATTTCGGCGGGCTGGGGCGGATCGTCTCGGAGATGTATTTCCGCTTCGACACACCCGGCACCTACGCCAGCATCGTCGCCGTCATTCTGGTGAGCGTGTTCTTCTACTGGGGCTTCGGAAGGATCGAGAAGTGGCTCAGGCCGGTGTAGTCCAAAGCGCGGCGCCCGCGGTCGCCACCGACCGCGAGGCGACGGTGTTCCGGATCCGACTGCTCACCGTTATCTGCCTGCTGGTGGCATGGGAAGGGCTGGCCGCGCTCGGCAGCCTGGAGATCCTCTACGGCGACGTGATCCCGTCGTCGTGGAAGATCGCCGTTGCGGTGTGGGGCGAGGTCATGGCGGCCGATTTCTACCGCGATCTCGGGATCACCTTCGCCGAGCACATCGTTGGCTTCATCGTCGGCTCCGCGATCGCGCTCGCGCTCGGCATCGCCATGGGGGTGAACCCGCTGCTCCGCAAGGCGATCGAGCCCTATCTCAATGCCATCGGATCGACGCCCAAGATCATTTTCCTGCCGATCCTGTTCCTGATCTTCGGCACCGGGATCGATTCGAAGATGGCCAAGGGCGCGCTCTCGGCCTTTTTCCCCGTGGTGTTCTCGACCGCGCTGGGAATGATCCTGATCAATCCGGTTCTGCTGCGCGTGGGGAAGTCGTTCAATCTGAACCAGTGGCACACGGTGACCAAGATCTATATCCCGGCGATGGTCAACCCGGTGATCACCGGGCTCCGGCTGGGCATGGCGATCACCGTCATCGGCGTGCTGGTCGCCGAGCTTAAATTCGCCGACGGGGGCCTCGGCTACCGGCTCGGGAACTATTACGAACTGTTCAAGATCGCGGAAATGTACGCGATCATACTCATCATCTTCGCGCTCGCCGCGCTTGCGAACATGGGCATGACCCGCCTGCAGACATACGCAAACCGGCATCAGGGCGGGTCCGGAGCCCACAGTCTCTCGGTCGCCACCAACTGAGGCGCCGGGACCGGTTTACCGAAAGGAGACGTGCGAATGGCAAGGGAGATCTTTGTCGCCAAATCCAACGACCTTCCCGACGGCGAGCGCAAGATCGTTCCCAACGGCAATTCGGAGATCGGCGTCTACCGGGTGAAGGGCAGGCTGTATGCCTACCAGAACCTTTGCGCCCACCAGGGCGGGCCCGCATGCGAAGGGCTGCTGATGGCCAAGGTCGAGGAGGTCATCGCCGAGGACAAGACCTATCAGGGGATGCGGTTCAACCACGACGAGATGCACATCGTCTGTCCCTGGCACGGCTGGGAGTACGACCTCGAGTCCGGCGTGATGGTGGCGGACAGGACCTTCCGCCTGAGGAAATACGACGTCGTCGAGAAAGAGGACGGCATCTATGTCCTCGCCTGAGCAGCCGGAAGAAGAATTCGGCGATCTGCTCGCCGATGTCGGAGAGGAAACGGCGAAGCTTCAGGCGTTCGCGGAGAAGATGCTCGCGTTGGAGAAGGGCAAGGAGCCGCCCGACGAGTTGATCCAGGAAGGACTCACCGCGCTGACAAGACTCTATACCGTCAAGTTCCAGGTCGGAGAGCGCTGGTCGCCGTTCGTCGACGACCGTGCCATGCCGGCGACCGCGGTCATGATCATGTGCACCGCGATGCTGCGGGCCGTGAATGTCGAGCTTTTCGAACTCGGCATGTGGCAGGCCTGGTCAGGCGCCTGAAGGAGACGAAGGATGGATATTCCGACAAGCGACATCCACAAGATGACCGTCGAGGAGTTCGACACCAAGAAACTCCTCATCAACGCGGCGCGCCAGCGGGAACAGCGCAAGCTGGACGACGTGCTGATCGTCGATGTCGATTGCCATCACTATGAAAACGAGTCGCTGCGCGACATCATCCAATACATCGAAGACCCGGTGATCAAGCAGACCGGCATGGTCTATTCCGGCGGCGGAACCGGCGCGCAGACGCCGCTCCTTCCCGGTGTGGTCGGCTATCAGGATATCTCCGGCCGGGTGATGCGCTATCCGCTCCGCAAGATGGAGCAGACGCCGGCCGACGGCACTCACCGCGATATCCACCTGTCGCTCAAATGGATGGACGCGATGGGTGTCGACTACGTGTCGATGTTCCCGACGCCGATGCTGCTGCTCGGCCTGCACCCCCAGCCCGAGATAGAGGTCGCGATGTCGCGCGCCTACAACCGCTGGCTGGTGGAACAGATCCTGCCGCAGAACGAGCGCATCACCTCGATGCTCTACCTGCCGTTCAACGACCCCGAAGCCAGCTACAAGATGGTGCGGGACTTCGGCGACAGGCCCGGAGTGGTCGGTTTCTCGGTCGTGTCGACGCGGTACAAGCCAGTCTACGACAACGCTTACATGAAGACGTACCGGCTGATGGAGGAGATGGGCAAGCCGCTTGCCTTCCACGCGTCCTATAACTGGAACGATCCGCTCCTCGGGGCGACCAACCGGTTCCTCGTCACCCACGCGATGGGGTTCACGATCTACAACGCCATGCACTGCGCGAACTGGGTGATCAACGGCCTGCCGGAGCGTTTCCCCGGTCTCAAGGTGATCTGGATCGAATCGGGCCTCGCCTGGGTTCCGTGGCTGATGCAGCGCCTCGACAACGACTACAAGATGCGGAGCTCGGAGGCGCCGTCGCTCAGGAAGCTGCCGAGCGAGTACATGCAGGACATGTACTACTCCTCGCAGCCGATGGAGGTTCCCAACGACCTCGACGTGCTCGAGATGACGTTCAAGATGATCAAGGCCGAGACCCAGCTCTGCTGGTGCTCCGACTACCCGCACTGGGACATGGACCTGCCCAGCGTGATCTACGACCTTCCCTTCCTCGACGAGACGGCGAAGCGCAACATCCTCGGCGAGAACGCGCGCAAGCTGTTCAACCTCGACGTCTCCGGCCGCTTCCCGAACTATCGGCCGCCGGGCGGCGGAAACGCGTGAGCACCGCCGCGCATGCGGCGGCCATCGAGCCGGCGGCCGCGCCGACGCTGACGGAAGGGCTGGTCGGACTGATCCGTTCCAGGCCCATCGTCCGGTCCGACCTCCACGCGATGGCGCTGATCGTGCTCGACGGCATCGCCAACATGCTCGCCGGACGGGTTACCGAGCCGGGGCGGATCCTGCGGCGCTGGGGTGCGGACAAGCAGGACCCGGGGCGCCGCGCGCTCCTGATGGGCGGCTGCATGCACATCCTGGAGGTCGACGACCTTCATCGCGGCTCGGTCACCCATCCGGGATGCGTCGTCATCCCCGCCGCGCTGGCGCTTGCCGGCAAGGCCGGGGCGGACGGCGAAACCTTCTTGCGCGCGGTGCTGCATGGTTTCGAGGCGGTCTGCCGGGTCGGAATGTCGGTCGGCCGGATGCACTACAAGGTATGGCACAACACCGCGACCTGCGGGCCGTTCGGCGCCGCGATGGCGGCGGCCGCTCTGCTTGAGCTCGACGACGGGGCCGCCGTACATGCGCTCGGCAATGCGGGAACGCAATCGGCCGGGTTGTGGGAATTCCTCAACACCGGGGCGATGAGCAAGCACCTGCACGCGGGACGCGCGGCGGAGGCAGGGGTGGTCGCTGCCGAACTGGCGGCGGCCGGCTTTACCGGTCCGCCCGCGATCCTAGAAGGTCCGCAGGGATTCTATGCCGGTGCCTGTCCGGACCCCGATCCCGGCGCGGTGCTGCGCGACCCGGACGCGCCGTGGCAGGTGCACGCGACCTCGATCAAGCCCTGGCCGTCCTGCCGGCACACCCATCCTGTCATCGACGCCGCGCTTGAGGTCTCCGCGGGGACCGATCCGCAAGCGGTGGTTGCCGTCGAAGCGTTGACCTACGGGGCGGCGGTCGATGTGTGCGACAGGCCGATACCGACATCGCCGTATGAAGCGAAATTCTCCCTCCAGCATTGCATCGCCGCGGCGCTTGCCGACGGGGCGGTGGGCTTCGATTCTTTCGAAGCCGAAGCGCGGGCGCGTCTTTCCGCGCTGCGCTCGCGCGTGCGGGTCGGGGCGGGCGAGCCCTATGCGTCCGATTATCCGGCCGCCTGGGGCGGCGAGGTGACCGCGATCTTCGACGACGGCAGCCGCGTGACCGCTTCCCGCCGGCGGTGCAAGGGCGATCCCGAAGCGGCGCTCGACCGCGACGAGATGGCGGACAAGGCGCGCGGTCTGCTGCGCTTCGGCGGCATCGCCGATCCAGAAGCGATGATCGGGGCCGTGCTCGCGATGGCCGGCGGCGGGCCGGTGCCGGAATTCGATATCTGAGGGGAACGCCGATGGCGGATGCGGGACAGGTCGCGAAGGCCGAAGCCTTTCGGGCGCTGCATGACGGGCCGGAGCCGCTGGTCCTCGTCAACGCTTCCGATGCGTCGATCGCGCGGATCGTCGTCGAGGCCGGGTACCCGGCGGTGGCAACGTCCAGCGCCGGCATCGCCTGGCTGATGGGCTATGCCGACGGCGAGAACATACCGCGCGATGAAATGCTCTGGATGGTGCGCCGCATCGCCGAGCGCGTCGACGTGCCGGTGACGGCCGACATGGAGGCGGGGTACGGAGTCGAACCCGAAGCGGTGGCCGACACCGTGCGCGCAACGATCGGGACTGGCGCTATCGGGCTCAACATCGAGGACGGCGCGGTTCGCACGCCCGGCCCGCTGCTCGACTACGATCTCGCGGTCGCCCGGATCGCGGCAGGGCGCCGGGCCGCGGACGAGACTGGCGTACCGGCCGTCATCAACGCGCGCTGCGACGTGTTTCTGCGCGGCGGCAAGGGCCCGGAAGCCCTCCAGGAAGCGATCCGCCGCTGCAACGCCTTTCGCGAGGCCGGCGCGGACTGTCTGTTCGTCCCCTTCGCGCGCGATGCCGAGACCATCGGAGCCCTCGTCGAAGGCATCGACGGGCCGTTGAACATCCTGGCGAACGCGGTCTCGCCGCCGGTCCCCGAGCTCAAGCGCCTCGGCGTCGCCCGGATCAGCATCGGCGGGCTGCTCTCGCTCGCCTACGCCACGCTGGCGCGCCGCGCGGCGGGCGAGCTGGACGATTCCGGGACTTACGGGTTCGCCGAGGGCGTCATACTCCACCCCGAAATGAACGCCCTGATGGCGGGCGATTAGGGCGTTTCCGCGCCGTCCTTGTCAGCCGCCCAACCCAATCCGTCATTTCGACCGCAGCGCCGAAGGCGCGGAGCGGAGAAATCTGTCTGCGCAGGTTTCGCGGCATCGAAGGGGGCTTATAAAGATAGCTTGACGGTGACCGGGCCGCCGCCCGGTGCCGGCGGGCGCGGGACCTGTCCCGCCTCCTCCGTCATGGTCGGCGCAGGCCGACCATCCACGAGTTTTTTTGGCGCTGGAAACAAAAGAACAAATCGTGGATGGTCGGCCTGCGCCGACCATGACGGCAGAGGAACGGTCTAGTGCGAAAGGGGTATGCCCCGGCGCCTCCCGGAACGTCTGTCGACCTACCGCCCGTCAAGTTATCCATATAAGCCCCCATCGAAGCGGAAAGGTATCTCCGCTCCGCCGCCCTTGCGGACGGCTTCGGTCGATATGACGAAGGGGATGATCTGAGCTTCCGTCCAAACCGGACGGGCCTTAAGCGCTTGGTAAGCGGTGGGGATGGCCCACCTACCTTATATATAGGGAGTAGGTTTGGATTGGCCTTCTTGACGGGGAGGGCGATCTGTTGGGCGATGAGTATCGAAGCGGTCCCATCGACTGGGATTTTCTGGAGGACTTTGAGGCTGAGCCGGCTTCGGAAGTAGAACCGGCTTCGGAAGTGGAGGCGTCTTCCGAGCGGTCGGCGCCGTCTCGCTGGAGCGAGGAAGAGAAGGCACGGATCGTTCGCGAGAGTTTCTGGCCCGGAGAGCGCGTGGGCGATGTGGCCGAGCGTTACGGTCTGTCGAGCAGACGGTTGTCGTCGTGGCGCAGCCTTGCCCGCGAAGGCAAGCTGGTGCTTCCATCGTCTACGGCGGATCCGGAGCCTGAGCCGATTGCTGCGCCCGAACCGGCCTTCGCGACAGTAGAGGTTGATCCGCTGCCGGTGCCGGAGCGGTGCCTGATCGGTTCGGTTTCGATCAAGGCGTGCGGAGTGACGGTTCGCCTGGACGGCGATATTGGCGCGAGCCGGATCGCGGAGATCGCGTCCTTGTTGAGGGCGCTGCGATGATGGCGGCGGGCTCGGGGTCGAAGATCGTGGTGGCGACGCGGCCAATTGACTTCCGCAAGGGTCACGATGGTCTTGTGGCGGTGGTCGAGCACGAGCTGGGTCTGGATCCGTATTCCGGCATCGTCTTCGTCTTTCGCCCCAAGCGCGCCGACAGGGTCAAGATTCTCTGGTGGGACGGGACGGGTCTGGTGCTGGCGACGAAGCGCCTTGAGCAGGGCCGGTTTGCCTGGCCGGCGGTTTGCGACGGGGTGATACGGCTTTCGCGGGCGCAGTTCGAGGCCTTGTTCGAGGGGCTCGATTGGCGCCGGGTGTGGGGACCTCGGGTTCGCCGTCCGCTCGCGGCGGCATGAGCGGGTCTGATTCGGATCGCCGCATTCCGTGGCGGCGATGCGATGGTAGTCTTCCGTCATGGAACCAGGCCCCGGCACGGTCGATCTCGCATCGCTTGCGCCTCCCTTGCAGGCACTGTTCGCGGGACAGCAAGCGGCTCTTGAGACGCTGCGCGTCGAGAACGCGGCGCTGAGCGACCAGAACCGGCGCCTTGAACATCTGCTCGACGAGTTGCGCCGGGCGATGTTCGGGAAGAAGTCCGAGAAGCTCGACCCCGACCAGCTCCAGCTTGCCTTCGAGGAACTCGAAGGTGCGCTGGCTGAGGCCGGGGAAGAGGGTCCGACGGGCACGACGCCGGCGCCGCGCGCGAAGCGCCGCGCCGCGGAGCGCAACCTCGGTCATCTGCCGGCCCACCTGCCGCGCATCGAGCGGGTGATCGAACCCGAGAGCATCGAGTGCCCTTGCGGCTGCGGCCAGATGGTTCGTATCGGCGAAGACCGCACCGAGCGGCTCGATATCGTTCCGGCGCAGTTCCGGGTGATCGTCACCGTGCGTCCGAAGTATGCCTGCCGCAAGTGCGAGGAAGGCGTCACCCAGGCACCGTCGCCCGCTTGGCTGATCGAGGGAGCGCTGCCGACCGAGGCGCTGCTCGCCCATGTTCTGGTGTCGAAGTTCGCGGACCATCTTCCGCTGTATCGCTTATCGCAGATCTTCGCCCGCTCGGGCATCGAGCTGCACCGTTCGACGCTGGCCGAGTGGGTCGGCAAGGCGTCGTTCCACCTTGGGCCCGTGTTCGACTGCCTGAAGGCGGAACTGAAGACGTCGAGTACGCTGGGGCTGGACGAGACCACGGTTCGGGTGCTCGACCCGGGCCGGGGCAAGACGAAGACAGGCTACATGTGGACGATGGCGCGCGACGAGCGGTCGTGGTCCGGGGCCGACCCGCCGGGCGTGATCTATGAGTATGCACCGAGCCGCAGTGGCAAGCATGGTGAGACGTTGCTCGAGGGCTTCCAGGGAACGGTGCAGGTCGACGGCTATGCCGGCCACAACCGGCTGGCCCGGTCGACCCGGCCGGGCGGAGCTCTGACGCTGGCAGCATGTTGGATCCACGCGAGGCGGGGGCTCAAGGAGGTGTTCGACAGCAACGGCTCGCCGATCGCGAAGGCCGGACTGGAGCGCATCGCGCAGCTCTACAAGATCGAGGACAGGATCCGGGGCGAGAAGCCGGCGACGCGCCAGTTCGTCCGGTGGACCGAGTCCGCGCCGCTGGTGAACGCCTTCGGCGTGTGGCTCGACGAGCAGCGCTCGCGCGTCTCGCCACGCTCGCGCCTGGGCGAGAAGCTGACCTATATCGCCAACCAGTGGGGCAGGATGCTGGTGTTCCTCTACGACGGGCGCGTCGAGATGGACAGCAACTTCGTCGAGAACCGGATCCGACCGATCAAGCTCACCGCGAAGAATGCGCTGTTCGCCGGCCACGACGAGGGCGCTCGCTCCTGGGGCCGCGCCGGCTCGCTCATCGAGACCTGCAAGATGAACGGCGTTGAGCCCTACGCCTGGCTCAAGAATACGCTGGAGAAAATCGCCGCCGGCCACCCGCTGTCGAAAATCCACGAGCTGTTGCCCTGGAACTTCGAGCCCGGGGCCAACCCCACCTGATCGCGGCGCTCAACCCGACCTCCCACAAATCCCGTCCGTCAACCCTGACCTCGACGTGGGGCTCAGATACCGCTTACAGCGCTTGCGGCGCGGATGCCGCTGATGGTGGCGTTGGGCAATATCGCATCGGGGTCGATCTGGAGCTCGATCAGGGCGGGGGTCTCGGCTTTTCGCGCGCGTTCGAACGACTCGGCGAAGTCTTCCGTGCGGGTCACCGTCTCTCCGTGCAGGCCGTAGGCCCTGGCGAGCATGGCGAAATCCGGGTTGGCGAGGTCGGTGGCGATTACCCGTCCGGGATAGTGCCGTTCCTGGTGCATGCGGATTGTGCCGTAGGTGCCGTTATTGACCACCAGGAAGGTGAGATTTGCGAGGCCCTGCGCGGCGGCGGTCGCGATCTCCTGTCCGTTCATCAGGAAGTCGCCGTCGCCGCACCATGACACGACCTCGCGTTCGGGATGCAGGATCGCGGCGGCGACGCCCGCCGGGACGCCGTAGCCCATCGAGCCGCTTTGCGGCGACAGCTGGGTGCGGAACCCGCGATAGCGGTGGAACCGGTGCAGCCACTGGGAAAAGTTTCCCGCGCCGTTGGAGATGATGGCGTTTTCCGGGAGCACGCTCTCCAGATGCCGCACCGCATGGGCGAGGTTGAGCGTGCCCGGCATCTCGGTCGGCTCCGCGTAAGCCTCGCAGGCGGCCCGGATTGCGCTTCGGTACTCTGCCCAGGGAGGGTTCCCGACCGGATCGAGCGTTGCGAGCGCGGCGGCGAATGCCGCCATGCCGGCATTGATCCCGAGATCGGGCTGATAGACCTTGCCGATCTCGTCGATCCCGGGATGTGCGTGCACCAGCCCTTGCCGCGGTTTGGGGAGGGCGAGGAGCGAATAGCCCTGGGTGATGACCTCGCCGAGCTGGGCGCCGGCCACCAGCAAGAGATCGGAGTCCCGTACCGCCGCGGCCAAGGCTGGATTTGCGCCGAGCCCGACCACCCCGACATAGCCCGGATGGCGGTTGTCGAACAAATCCTGGCGGCGAAACCCGACGGCGACCGGGAGGTCGTTGGCCTCCGCGAAAGTTCGCAGATCGTCACAGGCGCGGTCTGTCCAGCCACTGCCGCCGACGAGGACGAGGGGACGTTCCGCCCGCGCCAGCATGTCGCGCAGCCGCGCCATGTCCTCCGGGGCCGGGCTGGGCTGCACCTCCTCATAGGCCGCGCCGTCCTCGATCTCGGCGCGGTCGGTCTGCATGTCCTCCGGCAGCGCCAGCACCACCGGCCCGGCGCGTCCCGATGTCGCCGTGCGGAAGGCGCGGTTGACGTATTCCGGAATCCGGGCTGGATCGTCGATCTGGCCCGTCCATTTGGTGAGCTCGCCCATCATCCGGCGGAAGTCGATCTCCTGGAACGCTTCGCGGTCCGCCATACCGCGCGCGACCTGGCCGACGAAGACGATGACCGGCGTGGAATCCTGGCGCGCGGTGTGGATGCCGACGCTCGCATTGGTTGCCCCCGGACCGCGGGTAACGAAGCAGATACCGGGCCGTCCGGTCAGCTTGCCGTAGGCCTCCGCCATATAGGCGGCGCCGCCTTCCTGGCGGCAGGTGACGATCCGAATCCGGTCGCGGACGTCGAAGAGCGCGTCGAGGGTCGCGATATAGCTCTCGCCCGGGACGCAGAAGATCGTATCCACGCCATGGGTGAGCAGCGCGTCGGCGAGGATCTGGCCGCCGGTCCTCAGATTGCTGGTCATGTGTCGATGAACTCGTCCAGGAAAATGGTGTATTTCTGCAGCTTGGGCTTGTCGGCGTCTTCCGGGTCGACGTAGCGGATCGAGCTCTTTCCCTTGAGCCGGCGGGGCAGGATCATCACCCGCGAGAAATGCCCCGGCGCGTCGTCCGGCGCCCACGCATGGACCGGGTCGGGACCGGCCTCGAACCACGCATCGTATTCGCCGAATTCCGTCGTCTCACCATGAACGCGGACGTTGAAGCCGCCCTTGAGCAGACAGCGTATGCCGCCGCCCTGATGGGTGTGGGTATAGGCAATCCCGCCGGGTGGAAGCTCGACCTTGTCGCATCGGAGCAGGTAGCCGTCCGGATCGTCGAGCCTGAGCGATGCTTCGAGCTTGCGTTCCGTGCTCACGCCCGCGCCGGTGGGGTCGGCTTCGTCGGGGTCGAGCTCGTAACGAAGCAGGCACGCTCCCTGCGCGCCGGCGGCGACCGAGAGCGGACCGGTATGAAAGAACGCCGAGTTCGGGGCCAGGGTCGCGGTCGCGCCGCCGGAAGAAACCGTAACCATCCCCTCCGACACGTAGATCGCACGAATCCCCGGGGGAAGCGCTTCCTCCAGCGAGGCCCCCGCTTCGAAATCGTCCCTTGTAAGGCGGAGAAGGTGATCCGTCATGCACTATTTCCGGCCGTGAGCGCCCGCCGAGTCGGGCCTTGAGCTACCTAATCATACCGTCCGGGTGCCCACAACACGCCGGCCCGACCGCGATTTGACCGGGTTTCTCTCCGGGGTATGATCGCCTGTACGGCAAGCTGGGAAGGAACGAACAAGTCAATGCTAAATCATACGGTTAAAGTCTATCCTTCAAAAGAAGTCTTAGAAAGGAAAGACCAGCTTGCATGGAAAATCGCCGCCGTCGCCACCGATCCCGTGGCGGTCGAGCCGGCGGTGCTCGACATGACGGTCAACCGGATAATCGACAATGCCGCCGTAGCGGTGGCTGCGCTCGATCGCGGCCCGGTCGCCGCCGCCCGGGCGCAGGCGCTTGCCCATCCCCGAGACGGAGGCGCGGCCGTGTTCGGCATCGCGTCGGAGCGCCGCTTCGCCGCGGAATGGGCCGCGTGGGCGAACGGGACGGCGGTCCGCGAACTCGATTTCCACGACACGTTCCTGGCCGCGGACTACTCCCATCCCGGCGACAACATCCCGGCCATCCTTGCGGTCGCCCAGCAGACGGGGCGGGGCGGCGAAGACCTCGTGCGCGGCATCGCGACCGGATACGAGATCCAGATCGACCTGGTGAAGGGCATCTGTCTCCACGCCCACAAGATCGACCACATCGCCCATCTCGGCCCTTCCGCGGCGGCGGGGTTGGGCACGCTGCTCGGGCTTTCGACCGAAACCGTGTACCAGGCCGTGCAGCAGGCGCTGCACACTTCCGTCAGCACGCGACAGTCGCGCAAGGGCGAAATCTCCAGTTGGAAGGCGTTTGCGCCGGCCCATGCGGGCAAGCTCGCGATCGAGGCGGTGGACCGCGCGATGCGGGGGGAGGGCGCGCCGTCCCCGATCTACGAGGGGGAGGACAGCGTGATCGCCCGGGTGCTGGACGGACCCGGTGCCGAGTACACGGTGCCGCTGCCCGCGCCGGGAGAGGCCAAGCGCGCGATCCTCGAATCCTATACCAAGGAGCATTCGGCCGAGTACCAGAGCCAGGCGATCATCGATCTCGCCTTCCGCATGCGGGACAGGATCGCCGATTTCGAGGAGATCGACCGACTCGTCCTCCATACCAGCCACCACACCCACTATGTGATCGGGACCGGGGCGGGGGATCCCCAGAAGATGGACCCCGAGGCGAGCCGCGAGACGCTCGATCACAGCATCATGTACATCCTCGCCGTGGCCCTGCAGGACGGCGAGTGGCACCACATCCGGTCCTACGCGCCGGAACGCGCGGCGCGGCCGGATACCGTCCGCCTGTGGCACAAGATTTCGACGGTCGAGGACGAGGAGTGGACCGGGCGCTATCACGAGCCCGATCCCAGCAAGCGCGCCTTCGGCGGGCGGCTCGAGATCGTGCTCAAATCGGGCGAGACCGTCGTCGACGAGCTCGCCGTCGCCAACGCCCATTCCGCCGGGGCGCGACCTTTCGCGCGGGCGGATTACATCCGCAAGTTCGAGACCCTGGCCGACGGTATCGTCACGCCCGACGAGCAGCGGCGGTTCCTCGACCTGGTCCAGCGCCTGCCCGATCTCGGGCCGAAGGATCTCGGCGGACTCAATGTGGCCGTCGATCCCGCGGGCTTGCTCAACGTCGAGCGTGACGACAGGGGGATATTCTGATGCTGTTCGCGAAGAAAACGGCGGCGGAGAAACGCGCCGCGTTCCGGGCGGCGATAGACTCCGGCGCGCTATTGCAGTTGCCGGGTGCGTTCTCGCCCCTGGTGGCCGTGCTGGTCCAGGAGAAGGGTTTCGACGGCATCTATATTTCGGGTGCGGCGCTATCGGCCGATCTTGCGCTGCCCGATATCGGGCTGACGACGCTGCAGGAGGTGGCCGCGCGGGGTCGCCAGATCGCGCGGGCGACCGACCTGCCGGCGCTGATCGACCTCGACACCGGGTTCGGCGAGCCGATGAACGCGGCGCGCTCGATCCAGGAAATCGAGGATGCCGGGCTCGCCGGTTGCCATCTGGAAGACCAGGTAAGCCCCAAGCGCTGCGGGCATCTGGACAACAAGGTCCTGATCCCCGCCGGGGACATGGCGCAGAAGATCCGCGCCGCGGCCGGTGCGAAACGCGACCCCAATTTTCTCTTGATGGCCCGGACCGATGCCAAGGCGTCCGAGGGGATGGATGCGGCGGTCGACCGCGCGAAGGCCTATGTCGATGCGGGGGCGGACGCGATCTTTCCCGAGGCGCTGACGACGATCCCCGAATACGAAGCCTTCCGGGCGGCGATCGATGTGCCGCTCCTGGCGAACCTCACCGAGTTCGGAAAAACCCCGCTCCTGTCCCGGGACCGGCTGGTGGAGCTCGGCTACAACATCGCGATCTACCCGGTGACGACGCTCCGGCTGGCGATGTTCGGGGTCGAGGAGGGGCTCGACATCCTCAAGGCCACGGGCAGCCAGGAAGAGGCCGTGCCCCGGATGCAGACCCGCAAGCGGCTCTATGAGCTGGTTCGCTACGAGGATTACAATCGATTCGACCAGAGCCTCTTCAATTTCAGAATCTGAAACCGTAGGAGTCGGAACGGAAAGGGAGGATCGGATGGCGGAACCGGAAATCCAGAAAGGTCTCGCCGGGGTCACGGTGGATACCACCGCGATCTCCAAGGTGATGCCGGAGACCAACTCGCTCACCTATCGCGGATACGCGGTGCAGGACCTCTGTGCGCATGCCTCTTTCGAGGAAGTCGCCTACCTGATGTGGAACGGGGATCTGCCCACGGACGCCCAACTCGACGGCCTCAAGGAAGAGGAAATCCGCCGGCGCGAAATCTCGGAGGACCATGTCGCCGTCATCGAACGATTTCCCCGCGACGCCCATCCGATGGACACGCTGAGGACGGCGGTCAGCTATCTCGGCACCACCGAAACGGCGTGGGGCGGGGAGACGGAAGACGCCGACCGCAACCGGTCGCTCGACCTGTTCGCCAAGATCCCGACGATGATCGCGACCGACTACCGGTTCCGCCGGGGCGAGGAACGCATCGCGCCGCGGGACGACCTTCCGATGGTCGAGAACTTCTTCAACATGTGTTTCGGCGAAGTGCCGCCCGGGGAGGTGATCGAGGCGTTCGATACCTCGATGATCCTCTACGCGGAGCACAGCTTCAACGCGTCGACCTTCACGGTGCGCACCATCGCTTCGAGCCGGTCGGACATCTATTCCGCGATCACCGGCGGGATCGGTTCGCTCAAAGGCCCGCTGCATGGCGGGGCGAACGAGGCGGTGATGCACATGTTCCTCGAAATCGGCGATCCCGACATCGCCGAACAGTGGATGCACGACGCCATCGAGCGGAAGAAGCTGGTGATGGGTTTCGGACACCGGGTCTACAAGTCGGGCGATTCGCGGGTGCCCACGATGCGCCGTTGCCTGGAGGACCTCGCCGCCTGGAAGGGCGACGACACATGGATCCGTATGTCCGACGGGCTGCAGAACGTGATGATCTCGGAGAAGGGGATCCACCCCAATCTCGATTTCCCGGCCGGGCCGGCGTACTACATGATGGGCTTCGACATCGAGATGTTCACGCCGCTCTTCGTGATGAGCCGGATCACCGGATGGACAGCCCACTACCTGGAACAGAACGCGGACAACAGGCTGATTCGTCCGCTCAGCGCCTATAGCGGCGCGGCGCAGCGCGAGGTCGTTCCGATCGGCGAGCGCTGAGGCGGCGGGGCGCTCGCCCGGTCAGTGCCAGTCGTCGATGCCGAGCGCTTCGCGCTCCTCGACGGTTCGTTCCAGCTTGAAATCCTCGACCGGGATCCCGGTCGCATCTGCGATCCGCACCACGGCGTTGAACGAGGCGGCCACCCCGGCGGCATCGACGAAGCCCTCTTCGCCGACCGTCGCGATCAAGGCGGTCCGGGCGGCGGCGATTTCGGCCTCAGTGCCGCCGATCGCCGCTTCGGCGAAATCGAGCAGCAGCCGGCCGTGCCGCACCCCGCCGTCGCCATCCCCCGTCACGCCGTCGAGGCCGTAGCTCTGTCCGTAGTGTTCGCCGCTCTCACGGAGCAGCATCACATGGCCGGCGGTTCAGTATCGGCACCGGTTGATCAGCGAGACCCGGGCGGCGACGAGCTCCATCTGCGCGTGGCTGATCGCGCGGTATTCGGTGGCGAAGTCCTTGAGCGCGAATTGCGGCAGGTAGATCACGTCGTCGAGTTCGAAAAACGCCGCGACCTCCGCCGGAACGACGCTCAGGCCGCGATGGATGTTGGCCACAAGGTCGGGCGTCTTGTCGCCATAGGGGTCGGGATCGGCGTCGGTGACGTCTTCCGGCTCCAGCGTGGCGACCCATGCAAGGGTTCGCCTGGCGTTCGCCGGTCGGAGGCGGGAAGGTTCGCCCGGTAACGGTTCGGGAATCGGCTGCTCCGGAATCCCGAGCCCCTTCGCCAGCGTGTCGAGGGCGGTCCCGATGGAAACCACACCGACGAGCTCCACATACTCCGTTTCGGAAAGCCCGCCATCGATCGTGCGGCGAAACCATGACTCGGTCAGGCGCCCCGAATCGGTGCGGATCCGGTGAACCGCCTCCACGACATTGTCGGGCAGGCAGCTCGTCGAGTCGTGGGCCCCCTCCACGGCGAACGGGGAAAGCGCGGCCGCGCGTTCGCGGCAGAGCGCGCAATCGAGCGCTTCGCGGCACGCCTGGACCATGGCGAGCCTTTGCGCGCCGTCCCACCACGTTCCCGGCCGGGCGAGATGTTCCCATGCGCGCGCGTGAGCCCGGTCGAGATCGGCGCGGATCGCGAACGGTGCAAGGTCGGAAAGCGTTTCGCCGCTCATCACGGGCTCTCCTCGCGCTGACGCCGCCGCGCGATGGCGTCGCGGCGGGCGATGAACAGGAGCGCCGCGATTATCACAGCCGTGCCCGCGGCCGACCAGATATCCGGAATCTCCGAAAACACGACGAAGCCGAAAAACGCCGCGAGCGGCATCCGCAAGAAATCGAGCGGGGCGATAATCGTCACCTCGCCCGCGTCGTAGGCCCGCGCAAGGAAATTCTGGCCTACGCCGCCGAGCACACCCGCCGCGATCAACCAGCCGAGTTGCTCCCAGCTCGGCGTCTCCCAGGTCAACAGAGCGGGCGGCAGCAGGAACAGGGTTCCGAAGAAAAAGAAATAGAAGACGATGCGCGCGGGCGGTTCGGTCGCGGACAGGCTCTTCAGCGAGATGATCGCGCCGCTGGTGAGCACCGCGCTTCCCAGCGCGATCAGCATCGCGTGGTCGATCTCGCCGTGCGGCTTGACGATCATCACCACCCCGACGAAGCCGGCGATCGTGGCGAACGTCCGGTCGCGGCGGATCGCTTCGCCCAGGATCAGGCCCGAGAGCAGGATCGACCAGAACGGAGAGGTGAAGGAAAGCACCATCGTGTCCGACAGCATCAGCCGCCCGACCGCGTAGACGACGCAGGCGAAGGACGCTATCCCGAAGAACGCCCTCAGGAAATGCGTCTTCAGGCGGCGGGTCGCGATTCCGGGCCGGCCCACCCGGACAAGCCACGGGATGAACATGACGAGCGCCGTGGCGGTCCGCATCAGCGCGACGACGAAAAAGGGGAGCTCGGTCGCCATCTGCTTGATGATCGCGAACATCGCCGTCAGCAAGGTGACGGCGAGCAGCATCCAGAGGATGCCGCGCAGATTGTCGAGTTTCGGGCGGTAGGCGCTCGGACTCCGCGCCCGCTGGCCGTTCACCGTGCTACCGGAGCTCTTCGCGGGCGAGTCGTTCCAGCCAGCGGACGATTTCGGTGTGATCGCGCCCGGGCTCCAGATTCTGTTGCGCCTGGGCCCAGATTTGCCGGCTGAGCGCGGCGAACGGCACGGCCGTCTCGGTATTCCGCGCGAGATCGAGCGCGATGTCGAGGTCCTTGACCATGAGGTCCATGGAAAACCCCGAATCGAAGCCGCGCGAAAAGACGAACTGGGCGAGCTTGTTGCGCGTCGAATGGTTCATGCCGGTCGACGAATTGACGACCTCCGCCATCACCTCCGGTTCCAGACCGAACCGCTTGCCGACCAGGAACGCCTCGGCGGCGATCAGGAAGCCGGCGGCGCTGATGGTGTTGTTGAGCGCCTTGAGCGCGTGGCCCGAACCGATGGCCCCGGTGTGAACGACACGCTTGCCCATCGTCTCCAGCACCGGCCGGCAACGATCGACAAGCGCTTCGTCTCCGCCCGCCATGATGGTAAGCGTGCCCTCGACCGCGCCTTTCCGTCCACCGGAAACAGGTGCGTCGATCATGCCGATCCCGCGCTCCGACAGCGCTTTCGCGAGCTCCACCGTGCCGGACGGTTCCGACGAACTCATGTCGACTAAAATGCCGCCGTCCGCAAACCCGTCGGCAATTCCGCCTTCCTCGAGCGCGGTGCGGTCGACATCGGCGCCGGTCGGCAGCATGGTAATGACGACATCGCTGGCGGCGGCGATGCCGGCGGGACCGTTCGCGACCTGACCGCCGGTCGATTTGGCGACTTCTTCGGCGCGTCCGGGCGCAATGTCGTGCAGCCTCAGCGAATAGCCGGCCTTGGCGACATGTTCCGCCATCGGACAGCCCATCGCCCCGAGGCCGATAATGCCGACCCTGCGCAGCTCCATCGCGCCTGCCTTCCTGCCCGGTTTCGCGGATGGCGCATCCTATCGCGTCGGACGGAGCCGCGAAACGGCGGCCGCCTGGAGATCACGCGGCGAGAGCGTCCCGCGCCGGGACGTGGTCCCTGCCTTGCGCCTCGGCAACCGCTCTATGGATGAGGCGCCCACGGTGGACGTTGAGCCCGTTCAGCAGGTGCGGATCGCCGAGCAGCGCGTCGCGACAGCCTTGCTGCGCAAGCCTTCGGATGAAGGGAAGGGTCGCGTTGTTGAGCGCGATGGTCGACGTTCTCGCCACCGCGCCCGGCATGTTGGCGACACAGTAATGGACCACCTCGTCGACCACGAAGCTGGGATCCGAATGGGTCGTCGGGTAGCTCGTTTCGCAGCACCCGCCCTGGTCGATGGCGACGTCGACAATGACCGAACCGCGCTTCATGGCCCTCACCATGTCGCGGGTGACCAGCCTTGGCGCGGCCGCACCGGGGACCAGCACCGCGCCGATCACCAAATCGGCTTCGAGGACTTCCTGCTCGATGGTGTCCGCCCTGGATTGGCGTGTGGCGATCAGGCTCCGGAATTGCAGGTCGATCTCCGCGAGACGGCGGTGCGACGTGTCGAGCACCGTAACCGCCGCGCCGAACCCGTGGGCGACCAGCACCGCGTTGGTGCCCACCACCCCTCCGCCGATGACGACAACCTTGCCCGGACGGACACCGGGCACGCCGCCGAGAAGGATTCCCCGACCGCCATGCTCCGTCTCCAGGCAATGGGCGCCCGCCTGAACCGCCATGCGGCCCGCGACCTCGCTCATCGGCGCCAGCAGGGGCAGACCGCCGAACCCGTCGGTCACGGTCTCATACGCAATGGCGATGCACCCGGATTCGATCAATCCTTCCGTCTGGACCGGATCGGGCGCGAGATGCAGGTAGGTGAAGAGGATCTGGTCCTCGCGCAGCATGGCGATTTCGGAGGGCTGCGGCTCCTTCACCTTCACGATCATGTCCGCTGTCGCGAACACTTCCGCGGCGTCGCCGGCGATCCGGGCGCCGGCCCCGATATAGTCCTCGTCGTCGATGCCGATCCGGTGCGCGGCGCCGGTTTCCACGATCACGTCCTGTCCGGCGCGGACCAGCTCCCGCACCGCGCCGAGCGTCATGCCGACGCGATGCTCGTCGGTCTTAATCTCCCGGGGTACACCGACTAACATGGGGTCCTTCCTTTCGGTCCCGGCCGGGGTGTCTCGACACAGGCCGGCGCCGGTTCCAAACATGGGTCGGGTCAGGATCGACCACAAGGAGTATCAGCATGCGCGCGATCGTCGCCAACGCCATCGGTTCCCCCGAAGACCTGACGATCGAGGATCTGCCGGATCCCGTGCCCGGGCCGGGCGAGGTCCTGGTCGACATCAAGGCGACGGCGGTCAACTTCCCCGACCTGCTGGTGATCGAGGGAAAATACCAGATCATACCGCCGCACCCCTTCTCGCCAGGGAAGGAGGGCGCGGGCACGGTCGCGGCGGTGGGAGAGGGGGTGGAGGCGCTGTCGGCCGGCGACCGGGTGATGGTCCAGGTCGAATGGGGTACCTATGCCCAGAAGCTCGTGCTGCCCGCCGACAATTGCTTCCCCATGCCGGACGCCATGGGATTCGAAGAGGCCGCGGCCATCGGGATCGCCTATCAGACCGCGCATTTCGCGCTTGTCGCGCGGGCGGCGGTGAAGAAAGGCGACCGGGTATTGGTTACCGCCGCCACGGGTAGCGTCGGCATCGCCGCGATGCAGTTGGCCAAGGCGTTCGGCTGCACCGTGCTGGCCGGGGTCACCACGATGTCTAAGGCCGATGTCGCGCTGGAGAACGGGGCCGACGGCATCGTCGATCTGACGGTGGAAAACCTGCGCGACTCGATCCGGGAGCAGGTGAAAGCCGCTTGCGGCGCCGTCGACGTGGTGGTCGAGAGCGTCGGCGGCGAAGTCTTCGACGGTGCCGTCCGCGCGCTCGATTTCGACGGACGGGCCGTCGTCGTCGGCTTTACCGGCGGAGAGATCCCGACCTTTCGGACCAACTACGCCCTGTTGAAGGTCATCTCCGTGACCGGCGTGAACTGGGCGGCCTATCGCGACCGGGATCCCGAATGGGTGCAGCGTGTCCAGCGCGAACTCTTCGATCTCTATGGCGAGGGCAAGATCGCCATTCCCGTCCAGGCGGTCCTGCCCATGACGGACTACGTGGAGGCATTCGACGTGATTCGCGACCGCCGGGTCCGCGGCAAGGTGATCCTGCGCATGGACGTGGGCTGCTGACCCGGCGGCCGCATCGACTCAGCCGATGCGCCTTCCAGCGGACGTTCGCCCGCGAATAGGGCCTATCTGGTGATTATTTCCGGTCCCATCAGGGCGGTCGGGATCCAGGTCGAGATCCAGGGTACGTAGGTCACCAGGATCAGGAACACGAACATGATGCCGACCCAGGGAAGGGCGGCGCGCACCACGTTCATCACCGACATCGAAGCCACGCCGGCGGTAACGAACAGGTTGAGGCCCACCGGTGGGGTGATCATCCCGATCTCCATGTTGACGACCATGATAATGCCGAGATGGATCGGGTCGATCCCGAGCTCGATGGCGATCGGGAAGACCAGCGGGGCGACGATGATCAGCAGCCCCGACGGTTCCATGAACTGTCCGCCGATCAGCAGCAGCACGTTCACCACCACGAGGAAGAGGATCGGCCCGAGTCCCGCGGCGAGCATGGCCTCCGCGATTTCCTGCGGGATTCGCTCTTCGGTCAGCACATGCTTCAGGATCAGCGCGTTGGCGATGATGAACATCAGCGTGACGGTGAGCTTGCCGCCTTCGAGCAGGGTCTTCTTCGTGTCGGGATGCCACAACACGCTCGCGGCGCGCAGCACCAGGGCCAGGCCGCGCGGTCCGGCCTCGGCGAACGGCCCCATATCGCGATAGACGAAGTTGGCGATCAGGAAGGCGTAGACCGCGGCCACTGCGGCGGCCTCGGTCGGGGTGAAGATGCCGCCATAGATGCCGCCCAGGATGATGAAGATCAGCAACAACCCCCAGAACGCGTCGCGGACGGACTCGAACAATTCGCGCCAGCCCGCCCAGGGTTGCGAGGGCAGGCCGCGGAACCGCGCGGTCACGTAGATCCCCGCCATCAGCATCAGCCCGGCGATGATCCCGGGCAGGATCCCGGCGAGGAACATGCGCCCGACGGAAACGTCGGTCGCCGCGGCGTAGACCACCATCACGATGGAGGGCGGGATCAGGATGCCGAGCGTTCCCGCGTTGCAGATCACGCCGGCCGCGAACTCTTTCGAATAGCCCACCTCGCGCATGCCGGCGATGACGATCGATCCGATGGCGATTACGGTCGCGGGCGACGAGCCGGAAAGGGCCGCGAACATCATGCACGCGAACACCGACGCGATCGCGAGCCCGCCCTTGATGTGGCCGACCAGCGCGATGGCGAAGCGGATGATCCGGCGCGCCACCCCGCCGGTCGACATGAAGGTCGAGGCCAGGATGAAGAACGGGATGGCAAGCAGCGTGTAATGCCCGTCGAAGGCCGAGAACAGGGTTTGTGCGATGGAGGAGAGCGACCCGTCCGAATGGATCAAGAGGAACAACACGCTCGAAAGACCGAGCGAGACCGCCACCGGCACGCCGATCACCATCAGCAGGACGATCAGGCCGAAGAGGAAGGCGACTTCCATTCCTCAACGCTCCGGCCGGTCGGGCGACGCGGCTTCGTGCATCGCCTCCTCGGCCTCGTGCGAGGCGATCACCATGACCTGCCGGCCGCGCGCGATTGCCATCCCCGCCTGGAGGAAGCGCCAGGTGAGCAGCGCCATTCCCAGCGGCAGGACGGCATAGGGGATGAAGCGCGGCATCTTCTCGTAGGCCTCGCCCTCGTTGAACCAGTCGGCGAGGAACTGGAGAAACTGCGGCATGGGCACGTCGTTGACTTCGAGGAACGCGCGCTTGGTCGCGAAGGGGTACCAATAGTCCCATGACCCGATCAGCAGCAGGATCGAGAACGCCAGGCAGGCGGCGACCGAAACCAGGCCGAGTACGCGTCTGGGCGCCGGCGGGAGCACGTTGATCAGGAGGTCGATGCCGAGATGGAGCGACCGCTTGGCCGCGTAGGACGCGCCCAGCAGCACCATCCAGGCAAACAGGAACACGGTCGCCTCGAGCGCCCACAACAGGTTGTCGTTGAAGACGTAGCGCGCGATCACGTTGGCGAAGGTGATCGCGGTCATCAGACCGAGAAAGACCGCGATCAGAGTCTCCTCGATCCGGTCGACGAATTGCCCGATTCTCGACTCCGGGGGTTCCGGCATGCGGAGCCCTCTGCGGCTACCGGGTCAACTGCCCGGGCCCGGGACGGCCTCTGCGGACCGCCCCGGGCACTGGAGCGCGGATAACGCGCGGATCAGCTTCCGACGTTGGCGGCCTGCGCGGCCTGGATCAGGTCGGCGCCGACGTCTTTCTCGAACTTGTTCCACACCGGGCGAAGCGCTTTCACCCAGGCTTCGCGCTGCTGCGGGTTGAGGGAGCGGACCTTGCCGCCCGCCTCGATGATCTTCTTCTTGTTGTCCTGGTTCACGGTCCAGGCTTCCTTGTTCCGCTGCGCCGTGACCTCCATGAGGATCTTGGCGAACTGGCCGCGGATGTCCTTGGGCAGCCCTTCCCACCATTCGGCCGAGGTCACGACGAGGTAGTCGATGATGCCGTGATTGGTCTCGGTCACGCCGTCCTGCACCTCGAAGAACTTCTTGCCGTAGATATTCGACCAGGTGTTCTCCTGACCGTCGACCACCTTGGTCTGGAGCGCGCCGTAGACTTCCTTGAAGGCCATCTTCTGCGGGTTGGAGCCGAGCTGCTTGAACTGGGCGACCAGCACGTCGGAGGGCTGGACGCGGAACTTGAGCCCCTTCGCGTCTTCCGGCACCAGGAGCGGCTTGCTCGCCGACAGTTGCTTCATGCCGTTGTGCCAGAACTGCAGCCCCTGCAGCCCGCGGCGCTTCATCGAATCCTTCAGCGCCTGGCCGGCATCGGAGTTCTGGAACCGGTCGACCGCGGCGATGTCCCTGAACATGAAGGGCAGGTCGAAGATGCGGAACTTCTTGGTGAACTTCTCGAACTTCGACAGCGACGGCGCGGCGAGCTGCACGTCGCCCTGGAGCATCGCCTCCAGCACCTTGTTGTCGTCGTAGAGCGTGGAGTTGGGGAAGACCTGCATGCACGCCTTGCCGTTCATCTCGGCATTCACCCGCTTCTCCAGAAGCGTGGCGGCGATCCCCTTGGGATGCTTGTCGGTGTTGGTCACGTGGCTGAACTTGATGACCATTTCGCCCTTGTCGCACTTGGCGAATGCCGGGGCGGCAAGCGCAATCATGGCAACGCCCGCAACGGCGCTGACGATCGATCTCTGCATCGTCTGTTCTCCCTGGAATGGCGATAAACTGTTGGCCGGCGGCACCTCGCCCATATCGACCGTATCGCACGCGCGACGATGCCCAGCCTTGGCGCACGGTAGGAAATCGCGTAACCCCCGTCAACTTTTCCGGAGGGCCACAATCGTTCCCGGTTAAGTTGTAATCGCGCGGTGCAGATCGAGCAGATCGAGGACGGTGGCCGGGTCGCGCCTCCCGAAGCCGCACTCGGTGCCGATACCGAAATCCGTCGCCACGCGCGCCGCCGCTTCTATTCGTCTCCGAGCGCCCTCGATCCCGTCGGTGAAATGAACCAGACCCAAATGGAGGTGCGTGGCGGGGGCGAGCGCGAGAGCGGCGAGCGGTGCGAAATAGGCATCGTCGTCGCGGTCGCGCGGAACCGGCATGTGGATCCAGTCGACGGGACGCGAGATGCCGGCCCCGATCGCGTTGGCGACCCTGACCAGGACGGACATGTCTTCCGGCTCTTTCCAGTGGCGGTGGTTCATGTCGCCGTAGCAGAGGTGGTAACCCAGCGAGACCCCCTCCGGTACCGCGTTGCCGAGGCGAACGAGGCGTTCGATGAGTCCGGTCTCCGGGTCATCGCCCAGAAAGGGAGCGGGATAAAGCCGCTCGAAAATGCTCATCTCGGTTGCCACGTCCCATTGGATCGCGAGCCGGGAGGCGGGCACCGTACGGCAGATCGTGACGAGTTCGGCCAGCATCCGCGACTCGTAAAGCGGCTCCACCGCTCCCTGGTCGCGGTAGCGGACGAAGGAATAAACCGGCGCGAAGGGCGTCGGCAGGCAAACCTGGAAACGGCACCGTCGCGGAATCGCGCCGTCCGAAAGGGCGTCCTCGAAAACCCGGTACGACTCGGCGGCCTCGCGCGCGAACCCGAGCTCGCCGATGGTGAGATCGTCGGGTCCGTGCCCATCCCGAATCCGGTACGGAGGATTCAACTGGTAGTCGCGCTCCCGAGTCTCGGACACCTCCAGCGCATCCTGCTCCGCGAACACGCGGTGCTGCCAGGCGATCCAGTTGGCCCGCACGCCGGTCTCGCCGTCGGGAATTTGCGCCACGCGGTCGCCGAGCCGCTCGCCGACGGCGCGAAACACCGTGTCCGCATTCTCCAGCGGAATGCTGCCGACGAGATGAACCGCCCTGCCGGCGATGCTCACGCCTCGACCACGGCCAGCAGGTCGATCTCGATCAGGAACTGCGGGTTCGAGAGGCGGGTGACGCCCACCAGGGTCGACGGGGGCTGCTCTTCCGGATTGCCGAACCTGGGCGTCGTGGAGTCGGTCTGAACTCTCAGATATTCGTCCACGTCGAGGACGAATATCCGCCGGTAGACCACGTCGTCCCAGGTGGCACCCGCCGCCTTCAACTGCACTTCCAGGTTCTCGTTCACCGCCACGTACTGACCGAGATAGTCGCCCGGCGCGACCGGGCGGTAGTTTTCGTCGGACGGTGTCTGGCCCGCGATGAAGACCAGCTTGGTCGGACCGGTGACGGTGACGACGCGGGTGAAGGCCGGATGCTCGAAAATGCCTTCCGGATTGATGTGCTCGCGTTCCATCGGCGTTCTCCGTGATGGTGGACGCGAATACTGTAGCGGACGGCGGAAGGGGGACGAACCGCCGAAACCGGTTATCCGGATGGATCGGGCGGCAGGGAGATGTCGAAACGCCGCTTCAGCAGGTCGTCGATCAGGTCGAAGCAGGAGCCGTAGCGCACCACCCGCATGCGTCCCACGTCGATCATCGTCGACGACTTGCCGTAACGGTTCCAGCGGGAGAGCCCGTAATCGATGACGATGTCGGCCGCCTCGCGAATCTCGGGCTCGATGTCGTCGGCGCGGAACTTCACGCCCCGCAGCGAGATATTGGCGGACGAACCGATCACCAGCCGGTTGTCGGAGAACGCGATCCGCGCCAGCTCGTCCAGCAACGGACCCGCGTTGAGCAGCATCGCGATGGTGCCCTCGTCGGTGGTCTGGTCGAGCACGTCCTTCTCGAGCGAGGCAAGCGCGGGATGGTCGAGCCGCCCCCGCGCGACGGTTCCCATCGGCAGGTTCGCGTCCCCGATTATGGCGGAGACGACGGCGCGCCGTTCGTTCTCCAACACATGCAGGTCGCGGTGCATCTCAAGACAGCCGCACATGGCGTTGAGCTTCTCCGGCTTGCGCCGCTTGACCCTGAAGATCTTCCAGATCGCCTCGGCCGTCACGCCGAGGATCACGTAGCCGACATCGGTCGGGACGATCCCGATTCCGCCGGCGAGCAGAGTTTCGTAGACGCGCTTGGCGTCGCTCTCATAATCCTGAAATGTCATGGCGTTAGTCTGGTTTTTTCCAGTAACGACTCATGACATCCTCGACCCATTCCGGCTCGAAAATCTCGCCGCGCGGGGCGAAGGCGGTCATGTAGGGCTTGATGTCGATCACCGGCGTGCCGTCGATAGCATCGAGGCCCTGGACGCGAACGGTCGTGCCTTCCACGCCGAGTACCCGGCAGACCGTCGAGCCGATCAGGTTGGGGCGGTAATGCCCGCGCTGGGCGAAGATCCCGGTCAGCGGCAGGTCGGGGTTGTTTCGCGGGTGCCGCGCGCCGGTGACGACGGTCGCGGGGTCGGTGACATGGAACCGGAACAGGACGACGGCGTGGGAAAAGCTGTCCAGCCCGAGGATCGCGTCCGCGCCAAGCCAATCGGTGTCGAGCTCGACGGTGGCGGTGACGCTGTCCCAGTCGTCGTTGATCGGTTCCTTGCGCCCGCCGCGCACGTACCCGATGGGGCGGAGCGAAACGGTTGCCGTCACGACGCGCCCGGCGTCCACTCGCTGACCACCGTCTCGTACTCGGCGCGCGTGCGCTCGCTCGGCGGTTCCTTGGCGGTGCCGACATAGACGAAGCCCGCGATCCGTTCGTTCTCGCCGCAGCCGAGCGCGGCGGCCACGTCGTCGTTATAGGCCGGCCATTCGGTCAGCCACTGCGCGGAATAGCCGATCGCGTGCGCGGCGTTCAGCATGTTCATGCAGACGGCTCCGCTTGAAAGCGTCTGCTCCCATTCCGGGATCTTGTGCTCGGGCGTGATGCGGGACGTGACGGCGACGATGACGGGGGCGCGCTGGAATCGCTCCCGCTCGACCTCGATCAGCTCGTCGAACGCGTCCGGGTTCTCCTTCTCGAACGCCTCGGCGAGTACGTCGCCGAACGCCTCTCGCGCGGCGCCCCTGATGACGACGAAGCGCCACGGGCCCAGCTTGCCGTGATCCGGCACCCGCATGCCGGTCTTGAGGATCGTGTCGAGCTCGTTCTCGCTCGGGCCCGGGTCGCCGAGATTGCGGGCGGTTACCGAACGGCGGGTCATCAGGAAGTCGATGATTTCTGACATGGTCTGCTCCCGAGAATTAGGCGGAGGGGCGCGCTTCCGCGCGCTCCCTTTCGAGGGCGCGGAGCGCCCCCCGCTGGATCTTGCCCGTTGCCGTCAGCGGCAGGGCGTCGACGAACTCGATCGCGCGCGGATACTTGAAGGCGGAGATCTGCGACTTCACGAAGTCCCGCAGCTCCCCGGCGACCGCTTCGCTGCCCTCCGCGCCGTCGGCGAGCTCGACGAAGGCCTTGACGATGGCGCCGCGGTCCGGGTCGGGCGAGCCGACCACGGCGCATTCCCTGACCATCGGATGTTCCAGCAGCACCGCCTCGACCTCCAGGCCGGAGACGTTGTACCCGCCGGTCAGGATCATGTCGTCCGTACGCGCCTCGTAATAGATGTAGCCGTCCCGGTCGACCTTGCAGAGATCGCCCGACAGGTTCCAGCCGTCGCGAATGTATTTTGCCTGGCGCTCATCGTCGTCGAGATAACGGCAGCCGTTGGGGCCCTTGACGATCATCTGCCCGATTTCGTCCGGTTTCGTGTCCTCGAAGGCGTCGTTCACCACCCGCACCTGGAAACCGGGGATCTGCCTGCCGATGGCGCCGGGCTCGATGTCGTCTCCGGCGGCCGAGATGAAGATGTGCAGGAGTTCCGAAATACCGAGCCCGTTGATCATCGAAACCCCGGTGATCTCCTTCCAGCGGTTGAAGACGGCCGGCGCCAGCGGCTCGCCGCCGCCGACGCAGACGCGGAGGCTCGACAGGTCGTAATCCGCCGCGTGGTCAAGCATCAGCTTGTAGCCCGACGGCGTCGAGAAGCAAACCGTGGCGCGGGTCTTCTCGATCGTTTCGAGAAGCAGTTTGGGCGTCGCGCGCTCCATCAGCACCGTCGAGGCGCCGAACCGCGGCGCGTCCACCAGGAAGGCGCACAACCCGTAGAGAAACGCGATCTGCGGGGTGCCGCAGACGATGTCGCCCGGGCGTATGTCGACGACATGGCCGACGAAGCAGTCGGCGGCGGCGAGCAGGTCGCGGTGGAAGTGGATCGTCCCCTTGGGTATTCCGGTCGAGCCCGACGTGAAACCGACGATGGCGACGTCTTCCGCCGAGGTGTCGACATTCGCAAATGTCGAGTCGGCATCCGCCGCGCGCGCTTCGAGACCGTCCGGGTCGTCATCCCCGAAATAGAGGACCTGATTCAAATCGGCGCAGGCGGGCGCGGCCGCCTCGATGTCGTCGGCGAGCGCGCGGTGGGAGACGACATACTGGATGCGCGCCTTGGCCGCGATGTACTCGATCTCGCGGGCGCGCAGGGTAGGCATCGTGGTCACCGCGACCCCGCCCGCCTTGAGGACCGCGTACCACGCGGCGGCCAGCATCGGATGGTTGCCCGACCGCAGCATCACGCGATTGCCCGGGACCAGGCCGAATTCCTCGACCAGCAGGTTGGCGATGCGATTGGCCTCGGCGAGCATGTCGCCCCAGCTCCACACCCTCTCGCCGAAATGGAACATCGGCTTGTCCGCGTATCCCGCGGCGGCCTGCCGGTCCAGCAGCTCGACCGCGGCATTGAAACGCGGCGGATAGGCGGCGAGCTCCGGCAGGACGGAATAGTCCATCTCCGGCCACAGCGCGCGCGGCGGCAGGTTGTCGTTGATGAAGTTGTCGATATGCGCCGAGGGTTCGGTCATCGGCGGAAAGTAGTCGGGCGGTCGGGCCAAGCCAAGAGCCCGGCCTCTATGGAGTCCGCCCGCGGCATATTTGACCAAGTGCTTGGTCAAGCGTAGTGTCGAGCCCGCGACGCTCGAACGGCGCAAGGGACACCGCAAACATGGCACGCTACGTAAAGATCGGAGAAGCCAAGACACACCTTTCCGCGCTCCTCGCCCGGGTCGAGGCCGGCGAAGATCTCGTCATTTGCCGCGGCGCCAAGCCGGTCGCCCACGTTACACGGATCCTCGCCGCTCCCGATCATGCCACGCTTTCCGCGACCCTTCGCCGGGAAAGAGCCAGGCAGCGTCCGGTAACCACACCCGAAATCCTCTCATGGCGCCACGAGGGACACACTCGCTGATGGCCTTCGTGACGGATGCCTCTATCGCGGCCGCGTGGCTGCTGCCCGACGAGCGGGCCGCGCTGGCCGATAGAGCGCTCGACCGGTTGGCCGACGAAACCGCCTGCGTCCCCGATCCGTTCTGGCACGAGCTTCGCAACCTCCTGCTGACCGCGGAACGCCGTGGACGAATCGACGAGCATCATGCCGAAGCGTCCATGGCCCGCATCCGGCGGCTTCCCATTCATTCTCCGCGCCAGGCGGAAGACCATTACGTTCTTGCGCTCGGGCGTCGTCACCGTCTTACCGCCTACGACGCAAGCTACCTCGCTCTTGCAATCCAGGAATATTGTCCGTTGGCCACCCTCGACGGCCGATTGAACGATGCCGCGGCGGCGGAAGGGTTGCCGCAATTCGCCTGACCGGCGTCGTGGGGCGTCTTCGGTTGGAGCCGTCCACAGAACCTTGGATGACCGCCCGAATGTCCCGAACCCGGTTCACGAGGAGAATGGCGCCATGACTGAAGGTGGAAGCCATGCTGATCGTGTCCGGCGTCACGTGATACTCCGCTACATCACGCCTGCGCGCGACGCGGGTCGGAGGACCGCGACGGTACGGGTCGGCAACGTGGTCAGGGACTGCGGCCTGAATAACCGCGCGCCCGCGGTTTGCAGTGCGCTCGAAGCCAAGAAATTCCGTGAACTGGCATGCGTCCAACTTCTTGAACGGCGAGGTCCGGCGCAGAGTACGACGACCGAATTTCACTACGCCATTCTCGACGAACCGGTTTGCGACGGTCACGCGCCAGTCCGAACCGACATGAAAACCGCTCGCGTCGTCGAATCGCCGCGTCCGCCAGCTAATGCTTCGGGCAGCGGAGAATCCGCATCCCGAGACACCGGCGAAAACCGGCTTTACCTGGTGTCCTGTGTGAAGACCAAGCGAAACGCGCCGGCGAAAGCAAAGGACCTCTACTGCTCAGATTGGTTCCGCAAGGCACGAACTGTCGTGGAGACGACAGGGCATCCGTGGCGTATCCTCTCGGCGCTGTACGGCTTGGTCGATCCCGAAGAATTCATTGAGCCTTACGAAAAGACTCTCAAGAGGTTGCGCACCGCCGAACGGCGGAAATGGGCGGGAAAGGTGCTGGCCACCCTCGATCCGCACCTCAAGGACGTCGACGCCGTAGTTTTCTTTGCCGGGAAAGATTATCGCAAGTTCCTCGTGCCTGAACTGCGTCGACGCGGTCTCGAAGTCCGCGTCCCGATGGAGCGATTGGGATGGGGTGAACAGTTGAACTGGTTGAACCACCGGCTTCATGGTTGACCGCTTTGCAGACACGCGCCGCTTTTATGCACTGCTGAAGCGGCTCAATAATCAGGTCGGCGGTGTGCGGAATCTGGCCGACTGCAACGGCAGAATGAATTGGCCGCGGCGGGGAGTTTATTTTTTCTTCGAGAACGGAGAAGCACGGACCGGTTCCGGCGAAGGGCTCAGGGTCGTCCGCGTCGGAACACACGCGCTGAAGGCTCGGAGCAGGACTACCCTGTGGAAGCGGCTGCGGCAGCACCGTGGAACACGGGAAGGAGGAGGCCACCGTCGGGGATCGATTTTCCGCTTGATCGTCGGCAGCGCGCTCGCGCTTCGGGACAATAAGGGCTTGCCGCCGTCTTGGGATCTCAGTGACGAATACGTGCAAAGGCATGACTTGGACCGGGACGAAGACAAACGGGCGATAGCCGAACTCGAAAGGCGCGTGAGCTTCACGATCGGCGCGATGCGTTTCCTGTGGCTGGATGTTGGCGATGAACCTGGCCCGTGCAGCGCCCGCGGCTTGATCGAACGCAATGCCATCGCCCTCTTGAGCGGCTGGCACGAACCGGTGCTGGACCCGCCGTCGCATCGCTGGCTCGGATGTTTCAGCAACCGTGAGCGCGTGAGTCGTTCTGGCCTTTGGAACAACAATCACGTCGACGATTGCTACGATCCGGCTTTTCTCGACGATATGGAGGCATGGATCGACTTGGTCGATCCGCGATAGCCTCAAGTCTCGACTGTTTTTTCGACACGTCTAGGCACGGTGCCTCGGTTTGGCCCTGCACGTCCCCGATGCTACGTTCCCCCGCCCGCCACGAGAGAAGCCAACTCATGAACCCTTTCGTCCGTCTCGAACTGATCCGCGAATCGCTGATCGCCGTCGTCAACGAGATGCGGGCGAACATCATCCATTCGTCCTATGCGCCGATCATCTACGAGGGGCACGATTTTTCCTGCGCGCTGATGTCGGCGGACGGGCGGCAGATTGCGCAGGGGCTCGCCGACCATCCGCTGCACATCTTCGCCGTGCCCTATTCGACTCAACGGGTGGTGGAGGCCTTCGCGGGCGACATCCACGAGGGCGACCTGTTCCTGCACAACGACCCTTATACCGGCGGCACCCACCTGAACGACGTGCTGCTGCTGCACCCGGTGTTCTTCGAGGGCGAGCTCGCGATGTTCGCGGCTATCCGCTGCCATTGGAACGACGTGGGCGGCATGACGCCGGGGAGCCTGTCGGGCCGGGTGAACGAGATCTACCAGGAGGGGATGCGGATCGCGCCCACCCGGATCTGCTCCAAAGGCGTGATGAACGACGCCTTCCTGCGGCTCTTGTTCGACAACATGCGGGGGCATGCCGAGCGCCTAGGCGACTTCAACGCGATGCTCGGCACCGGGCGCAAGGCGGCGGAGCATATCGGCCGGCTGTTCGACCGTTTCGGCGGCAAGGGGCTGCTGGAGGGGATCGACGAGCTGATGAGGCGCTCCGAAGGCCTCCTGCGCGCGCGGATCGCCGAGTGCCCCGACGGCGAGTATTTCTCCGACGGCTATATCGAGAGCGACGGCACCAACCCGGAACCGCTGGTCGTGCGCCTCAAGCTCACGGTGGCGGGCGACACGATTACCGCCGATTTCACCGGCACCTCGGCGCAGACCAACGGGCCGACCAATTGCGGGCCAGCGATGGCGCTCAACGGGGTCGGAACCATCGTCAAGGCGTTCCTCGATCCCGAAACCCCGATCAACCACGGCTCGTTCAACCCGATCGCCGTCATCGCGCCCGAGCGCAGCATCATCAACGCGCGCGAGACCTCGCCCTGCGGCGGCATGGCGGAGGTCAAGTTCCTGATCGACGCTGTGGTGGCCTCGGCGATGAGCCAGGTGGTGCCGGAGATGAGCGTCGGCGATCTGAAGGGCGGGGCCAACCACATCCACATCGCCGGCCCCGCGCCGGCCGGTGACGGCACCTATATCCACTACGAATGGCCGGCAGGCGGAACCGGCGCGTCGGTCGGCGTCGACGGCAACAACGCCTGCCGCAGCTACAACGAGGGCGATTTCAATTCGATCCAGTCGGTGGAGACCGTCGAAGGCGCGTTCCCGCTACGCGTCGAGCGGTGCGAGCTGCGCCAGGGCTGCTGCGGCGACGGCGCGTTTCGCGGCGGGTTCGGGCTGCGCCGCGACATCCGGGTTCTCGGCAAGGGCGCGATGCTCTCGGTGTTGTCGGAGAAGAACGTCATCCCGCCCTACGGCGTCGAGGGCGGCAGGGCGGGGGCGTCCAACCGTTTCTTCGTCCTCCGCGACGGCGAGACGGTGGAACCGTCCAACATGCCGGGCAAAGTGTCCGGCTTCCGGCTGGAGACTGGCGACGTGGTGCGCGAGGAGACCGCCGGCGGCGGCGGCCACGGCGATCCGCTGACGCGGGATCCGGAACGGGTCCGCGCCGATGTCGTCGAGGACTATCTGACCGTCGGTCAGGCCGAACGGCGCTACGGCGTGGTGCTCGGTCCCGATCTCGCCGTCGATGTCGCCGGGACGGACGCGAAGCGGGACGAGCTGCATGCCGCGCGGCGTCCCGTGCCGATCGAAGCGGCGAACGAGGAGATGTTTGACGGAACGCGACGGCGGATCGTCGTCCCGGCGGAAATCGCCGGGAAGGCCGGGATCGCCGACGGCGCCCTGGTGGAAATCTCGACCGGCCGCGGCGCGCCGCTCAGGGCCTGGGCACGTGTCGCCGAAGAGGGAAGGTCGGTGCTCGCCGGCGCATCGAGCCTCGCCATCGTGCGCGTTTCTCCCGGCGACGCGGTCGAGATCGCTCCCGCCCGGTCGGTTCCGGAGTTGTAGGCGGGGTCCGAGGCGAGGAGTAAGTCCGATGAGCCAGCCGCACCCGTTCCCACACCGTCATGTCCGGAACAAGTCCGAGCATGACGGTGTGGGGTGGGATATGCGAGCAATATATACCATAAAAGGATAAAATGATTTGAAATGGGAAGCCTAATTTCCCATATTTCACACTGTAAGGCCAATCGGGCGGAGACATTATCTTGCCTCGCCTTAATCATCCGGAGCGCCCCGGGAGCGTGAAGGACGAGCTCTGCTTCGTCGTCTGCGGTTCGGAGGACGGGGGCAAGGCGACGCTGTTCGAACGGCTGATGGACGACTCCGGGACGGTTCCCGTCGACAGCTCGCGGGAGGAACCGGAACACTGGATCGCCGGCGACGTCGCCCGCCGACGTTTCGAGACAGAAGAACGCAGGTTCGTCGCCATCGACGTGCCCGGCGGAGAGCGATACACGCGAAACCTGGTCGCGGGAGCGTCGCGGGCCGATCTGGCCGTCGTGCCGGTCGAAGCCCGCGAGGGAGTCCGGACGCGGACCCGCCGCGACGCCTACATCGTTTCGCTGATGGGGATCCGCCGGGCCATCCTCGCGGTCGACAGCATGGACCTGGCGGAGTTCGACGAGGCCGCGTTCTCCGCGATCGTCGACGAATTCCGGGCGTTCGCGGGCGAAGTTGGAATCGAAGAAGTCGATGCGGTTCCGGTTTCGGCGTCGACCGGGGAGAACGTCTTCGCGGCCGGCGGCGGCGCGCCCTGGTATGACGGACCGACGCTCATGGAAGCGCTGGAGACCGTCGGCATCGATCCGGATGCGGGGGACGGCGCCCCGCCGCCCGAGGCCGCCAATCAGTTCGCCGCCCATCTGATCTGGCTGGATGCCGAGCCGATGCTGCCGGAACGGCCCTATCGGGTGCGTTTCGCCGGCGGGTCCGCAGTCGCGCAGATAACCGATCTGACCCACCGGGTCGACTTCGACGGTCCTGGCCGGCTGGCGGCGAAAACCCTTGAAGCGAACGAAATCGGCTACTGCAAGATCGCGTTCGACCGTCCCGTGCCGTTCCAGGCCGACGCGGAGAACCGGCTAACCGGCGCGTTCGTTCTGATCGACCGGTTCTCCGGCGCGACGGTGGGCGCGGGTACGACCCGCTTCGCGCTCCGCCGCGCCAGCAATGTCGTCTGGCAGGACCTGAAGGTCGACAAGGCGCAGCGGGCGCGCGCTATCGGCCAACGGCCCTGTGTGCTCTGGCTGACCGGACTGCCGGCAGCCGGCAAGTCGACGATCGCCGACCGCGTGGAACAGAAGCTCCAGGCCATGGGGCGGCGCACCTACCTGCTCGACGGCGACAACGTCCGGCACGGGCTGAACCGGGATCTCGGCTTCACCGACCGGGACAGGGTCGAGAACATCCGCCGGGTGGCCGAGGTCGCGAAGCTGATGGTCGACGCCGGGCTGATCGTCATCGTGTCCTTCATCTCCCCGTTCCGGTCCGAACGCGAGATGGCCCGGACCCTGATGGAGGAGGGAGAATTCGCCGAGATCTTCGTCGACACGCCGCTCGCGGTCTGCGAGGCGCGCGACCCGAAGGGTCTTTACGCCAAGGCCCGCGGCGGAGAGCTGGCGAACTTCACCGGCATCGATTCTCCCTATGAGCCGCCGGAAAGCCCCGATTTGCGCATCGATACCACCGAGCTTTCGCCCGACGAAGCGGCGGACGAGGTGTTGCGGGTGTTGCGGACCAGCGGGTCCGGCCACGGAACGACGGATTCCCCTGTCTCGTACGTGAAAGGGGGTTAATGGAGACCTATGGTTCCGAAGGACATCGCCGAATTCGTTCCGAACAGCCATCGATTGGAGAAGCCATGAACAAGCGCATTCTGGCGGCTGCTCTCGGCGCGGCCCTGCTGGCCTTCCCGGCCGCCGGGGCCGAGGCCGCCGAATACCGGATCGATCCGGCGCACAGCGTCGTCCAGTTCAAGATCTCCCATCTGGGATACTCATGGATGATCGGCGTCTTCGACAGGATTGCGGGTACCTTCGCCTACGATCCGGCGGCGGGGCCGGGCGGGCAGAAGGTCTCGGTCGAGATCGAAACCGCCAGCATCGATACCGGCCATGCCGAGCGCGACAAGCATCTGCGCTCGTCCGGCTTCCTCGACGTGAAGAAGTTTCCGAGGGCCAGCTTCGTCAGCACCGGCTACGAGGGCGATGCCACGGGCGGCACGATGAAGGGAAACCTGACGCTGATGGGCGTGACCAGGCCCATCGCCATCGCCGTGAAGAAGGTGGGCGAGGGGGACGATCCCTGGGGCGGCTACCGGGCCGGTTTCGAGGGCACGGTGACGATCAACCGGAGGGATTTCAACGCCGGCCGCAATCTCGGTCCCGCCTCTGAGTCGATGGACCTCTTCCTGTCTCTCGAAGGAATACGTCAATAGCGGCGGCCTGGGCTTCGCCATGTGGAGGAACGGCGGCGACCGCTACGGTCTGATTTCCATTTTCCTTCACTGGGTCATCGCGCTCGCCACGATCGGGCTGATCGCGCTCGGCGCCTGGATGGTCGGGCTCACCTACTACGATTCCTGGTACAACCGGTCGCTCGCTCTTCACAAGGCGTTCGGGGTCCTGGTGCTGGTCCTCGCGGCGGCCAAGTTCGGCTGGCGCTTCGTCGACCGGCACCCCGGCTTCGGGCCGGAGGTCAAGGCCCATGAGCGCGCCGGAGCCACGGCGATGCACTGGCTCCTCAACGCTTTGATCGTTCTTCTGCCGGCGACCGGCTACCTGATCTCGACCTCGGAGGGCGCGGGCATCGACATCTTCGGAGCGTTCGAGGTACCCGCGCTGTTGGACATATCGGAGGGAACCCGCGATCTCGCCATAGAAATCCATTTCTACCTCGCCTACGGCGTCATCGCGCTCGTCGCTCTCCATGCCGGCGCGGCGCTCAAGCACCACCTGATGGACGGAGGATCGACGTTGCGGCGCATGCTTGTGCCGCGTTCCCCCTCACGCCGGGTCGACTGATCTGCTAAATGGAGTAGTTTCCGGCTCTGCGTTCGCGTTCCAGGAAAGTAGCCAGAACAATCGGACATGACTGAATCACCGACCGGATACCGCATCGGGGTGGATGTGGGCGGGACGTTCACGGACATCCTGTGCCTCGACGCAAAGACCCAGCAACTGCTCTCCGCCAAGGTGCCCTCCTTGCCCGGGCGCCAGTGGCGCGGCGTGCTGAACGCGCTGGGCGAACTCGGCATCGACACCGCCGCGATCGATGTCTTCGTTCACGGCACCACCATCGCGACCAATACGCTGCTGGAACGCAAGGGCGCGAAGACCGCGCTTGTGACCACGGAAGGGTTCCGCGACACCATCGAGATCGGCCGTACGCGGCGGCTGATCGGAGGGCTGTTCGACATCAAGTTCGTCAGGCCGAAGCCGCTGGTCCCCCGAGACCGGCGGCTTGAGGTCGGCGAACGGATCGCGGCGGACGGCAGCGTCCTCGTCGAGTTCGACGCCGACGCCCTCGCTGGGCTCGCCGCGCGCATCCGGGAGAGCGGGTGCGAGGCGGTGGCGGTCTGTTTCATCAACGCCTACGCCAACGACGGGAACGAGCGGAAGGCCGCCGATCTCCTGTCCGATGCGCTGGACGGTATCGCGGTCTCGCAATCCGCGGAGGTGGTGCGCGAGAAAGGCGAGTTCGAACGGTTCTCGACCTGCGTGCTCAACGCCTATCTCACGCCGGTCATCGAAGACTACCTCGGAACGCTCACCTCCGAGCTGGAAGGGCAGGGGATCGCCGCGCCGGTCAGCATCATGGGCTCCAACGGGGGCGTCATGACGCTCGCCAAGGCGGCGGAATTCGCGGCCGGCACGTTTCTTTCCGGCCCGGTCGGCGGCGCCGGAGGGGCAGTCCGGATCTGCGAGATGGCGGGCGTTTCGAGCTGCATCACCTTCGACATGGGCGGCACCTCGACCGACGTTTCCCTGATTCACGAGCTCACGCCCCGGATCAGCCACGCCAACCAGATCGACGCCTACCCGCTCCAGGTCCCGCAGCTCGACATCCACACCATCGGCGCCGGCGGTGGCTCGATCGCCTGGACCCGGGAGGACGGCACGCTCGAGGTCGGCCCGCAAAGCGCGGGCGCGATTCCGGGTCCCGCCTGCTACGGGCGAGGCGGTGCGCAGGCAACGATCTCGGATGCCAACCTGATTCTCGGCCGGCTGCCCGACGACCGGACCCTTTCGGGCGATCTGAAGCTTTCGAAGCCTCTCGCGGAACAGGCGTTCGGGAGCCTCGCGGAAACCCTCGGCGCGGACGATATCGTCGGGCTCGCCGACGGGGTGCTGAGAATCGCGGTCGCCAAGATGGCGGGCGCGGTGCGCGAGGTCTCGGTTCATCGCGGGTTCGACCCGCGCGACTTCTCGCTGCTCGGTTTCGGCGGGGCGGGGCCGATGCATGTCTTCCTGGTCGCGGAGGAGCTCGCGATTCCCCGCGTCCTGATACCGCGTTATCCCGGGCACCTGTCTGCCCTGGGGCAGCTCCTCGCCGATCTCAGGCGCGACTTCGTCCGGGTCTGGGGCGGGCGGCTCGCGGAGCTCGATATCGGCGATTTCCGCGCGCAGGCCGGGGAGACCCGCCGCGAGGCGGAGGCGCTGCTGATCGAGGACGGATTCGGCCCCGACCGCCACGCTCACGATTTCAGCGTCGACATGCGGTATGTCGGCCAGTCCTACACGCTCGCCGTCCCCTGCGATCCGGATACCGTGGAGCTGGCCGATCTGCGGGCGGCGTTCGGCGCCAGCCACGCGCAGACCTTCGGTCACGACGACACCGCATCCGATGCCGAAATCGTCAACATCCGGCTGGTTTCGCGGGGTCTCGCCGACAAGCCGGCGCTGTCGTTCGAACCGGAGAGGGAGACCGATCCCCTGATCGAACGGCGGCGGGTATGGTTCGAGGACGCGTGGGCCGACTGCCCGGTCTACGACCGCACCGCCATGCCGGCCGGCTACGTTCTGGACGGGCCGGCGATCATCGAGGAGGCTGGCGGGACCTCGGTGGTTCCGCCGCGCTGGCGGGTCGCGGTCCACGAATCGGGTTCTCTCGATTGCCGGTTGTCGGCCGAAGGCTGAGCCGGGCATTATGCGCCGCCGACGCGGCACCCCTGCATGACCGAGGATAGAAAGATGGCGGATACGCTGGTCGAAACGGCGCCGGAAACGGCGAACGGACGCCCCGGCGCGATGGACAGGGCGGCGTATTTCGAGATCGCGGAACAGGCGCTGCCGGGCGGCGGGTTCGGCGGCTACTCCCTGCCCGAGGACGTCCGCTTCGTGATCCACAAGGGCGAGGGGTCGCGGCTGCAGGACTCGGAGGGCAACTGGTATATCGACTATGTCGGCGGCGCCGGCGCGCTGATTCTCGGCCATGCGCCGCCCACGGTGGTGGCCGCCGCCCAGGAACAGGTGGCGAGAGGGCTGCATCAATTCGGCGCCCCCCACGAACCGGTGCTCCAGTTCGCCGAACGCTTGGTCGACGTCATCCCCTGCGCGGAAAAAGTGATCTTCGCGACCACCGGGTCCGAGGCCACGGCCTACGCGCTCAGGCTGGCCCGCGCGTTCACCGGGCGCGATAAGATCCTGAAATTCGAGGGCGCCTTTCACGGCAACCACGACTATTCGAATTTCAGCGTGATACCGCGCGCTCTCTCCAACTACCCGCAGGGCCAGCCCGATTCGGCGGGCATTCCGCGGCCGCTGCACGATTGCGTGCTGGTGGCGCCCTATAACGATCTCGACACCCTCGAGCGGATCGTCGTGGAGCACCGGGACGACCTCGCCTGCATCATCGTCGAGCCGGTCCAGAGGGTGATCTTTCCGCTGGACGAGTTCCTGCCGGGGCTGCGCAGGATCTGCGACCAGAACGATGTGCTGCTGGTGTTCGACGAGTCGGTCACCGGTTTCCGCCTCGCCTTGGGCGGCGCGCAGGAGTTCTACGGGGTCGCGCCCGATCTCGCGGCCTATGCGAAGGTCATCGGCGGCGGCGTGGCGCTGTCGGCCGTCGCGGGCCGGGCGGAGATTGCCAACCTCGCCGACCCCGCCGCCGAAACGACACCGGAATACGCCCACGTCAAGGGGACGATGCACGGGAGCCCGATCGGCTCGGCGACGGGCATGGCGACGCTCGACATTTTGTCGGAGCCCGGCTTCTACGCACGGCTTCACGCCGAGGCGGAGGCGTTCGGGGCCGAATGCCAGGCCGTCCTCGACCGCCACCGGCTGCCCGCCATCGTCACCGGCAAGGCATCCCTCTGGCAGTTCCTGTTCGCCGACAAGGACCCGGTGAACCACGGCGACATCATGAAGTCGGACAGGGCGGCCGGCCGCGCGCTCGATCTCGCGCTTCTCAAGAACGGGATCTATGTATTGCCGAACGTGCGCCGTTTCGTTTCCGCCGCGCACGGCCAGGACGATTTCGAGGAGACCCTGAAAGCGCTCGACACCGCCTGCCGCAGCGTTTCGTGAGCGCGGTGTCCATCAAGGGGAGCGCGGTCCTCTTTTCGGAGATGACGCCCGCGCCGGGCGACGAGGACCGCTTCAACGACTGGTACGACAAACACCACACGCCCAACCATGTCACGGGCGTGCAAGGATTCCTGAGCGCCCACCGCTACGCCGCGCCCGACGGTCCGGGCTATCTGGCGGTGTACGATCTCGACGGCGCGGAGACCCTCGACAGCCCGGAATACCGCTCGCGTAAATACACTCCCGATGTCCGGACGAAGGCGATGCTTTCGTCGGTCTCGGGCTTCACCCGCTATGTCGGGCGCGAGATAGACTTCGCTTTCCGCGAGGACGCGGATATCGGCGCGCTGGACAGTTCCTGGATCCTCGCCGTCTTCTTCGCCGTGCCCGATGAGGCCCGGCCGGAATTCGAGGACTGGTACCGGTCCGAGCACATGGGGATGCTGCTGGCTTGCCCCGACTGGCGGATGGCCCGGATGATGGCGGTCGTGGCACGCGACCCCGACCCCTTCACCCACATGATGCTGCACTACGTGCGCCGGCCCGACATCCTCGACGCGCCGGAGGTGTTGAAGGCGCGCGATACCGACTGGCGCAACCGCCTGGCCTCTGAAGCTTGGTGGAACCCGCGCTTCGCGATGTACCGCAAGCGCGGCCGGCGTTTCCTTAAGACCGATTCGTTCCTGGATGGAGAAGAAAGATGAGCAAAGCCTATGACGACGGCCTCGAAATTCGCCGCAGCGTGCTGGGGGCCCAGTGGGTGGACCCGCAGATGGAAAAGGCCAAGACCGACGACTTCGTCAACACGATCCAGGAACATGTCACCGAACATTGCTGGGGCCTGGTCTGGACCCGCGAGGGGCTCAACCACAAGACCCGCTCCATGCTCACGCTGGCCATCCTGACGACGCTCGGCAAGATGACCGAGCTCAAGGGCCATGTCCGGGGCGCGATCCACAACGGCTGTACGGTGGAGGAGATCCGCGAGGTGCTGTTGCACGCGACCGTCTACGCTGGCGTCCCGGCGGGAGTCGACGCGTTCCGGAACGCGAAGGAAGCCCTCGACGGGCTGGAGAAGTAGGCGCGGAGCGCCCCTAGAGCCTGTCCGTCTTGGTTAGAAACGCCGGACACCGTGTGACCGTGGCGCGTCCCTCGATACGGCGCTGTCACGCCTACTCGGGATGAGGGGTTTTTCTCTTTAATTTCAAGGATCTCCTCACCCTGAGTAGGCGCGACAGCGCCGTATCGAAGGGCGTGCCTCGGCTTCGGCAGCGTTTCAATCTGAAACAGACAGGCTCTAGTATTCCCGGAGCAACCGCCCGCAGCCTTCGATCCTGTCGTCTATCCCCAGCGCCCTGAGCGACGCCCAGAGGGTCGCCGCGTTGCTGGTGACGACCGGCTTGCCGAGGGCCTTTTCGAGGGGCTCGATCGCGTCGACGGTGTTGAAGTCGGTACAGCAGATCAGCAGCGCCTCGGCTTCGGGTCGGTCGACCGCCAGCGCGTGATCGAGCACCGTCTTCGGAGAGACGCGCGAGATTTGCTGGATCTTCTCCAGCGTGACGTTGAGACCGAGCCCGGCGGCCGCGACCACTTCGATGCCGTGGCGCTCGAGGAATTCCGCCTCGTGCGCGTTGGTCTCGTCGGTATAGGGCGTCGCCATCGCGATCCGCGTGACGCCGAGCGCGTTCAGGGCTGCCACGATCGCGTCGGCGGTCGAGACCGCTTCGGCGCCCGAGGCCTGGCGCAGCTTGCCGAGAAGCCGGTCGGCCGGGCAGGCCATCGAGCCGGAGGTACAGCCATAGGCGACCAGATCGACGGCGCATGTCGCAAGATCGCCGCCGGCGCGGTCGAGGTCGCGCATCATTTCCGCGAAGTCGTCCGCTGAGGGGTCGGGGTGAAGCGGCGACCGGGTGAAGTGGAACGTCACCCCGTCCGGTTTGAGTCGGTTGAACTCGGTTTCGTTGACGGTGTTGCTCGGCGGGACGATCACCCCGATGCGGGCGCGCCAGCCGCCGGCTCTCACCTGATCCAGGGACAAGGCCGTTTCCTTTCTCGCTGCGGCCTGAAGCTTGCCAAGGCGGGGTCGCCCGGGCAAGCGGCGGCTATGTTGCCCGGGCTTCGGCATCCCCATAGAGTGTGACCGCCGACGACCGGGAGAGGGACGTGGCAGAGACCGAAACTCTCAGGAACGAGGAGGCGAACTGCCTGCTGGTTTCGTGCCATCCGCTGGAAGACAGCCTGTGTCACCACCTTGTCGCCCGGGTGGAAGCCGGGCTCAAGGCGAACGGCGTGGTCCACGAGCATCTCGACCTGTACAGGCGGGGGTTCGAGGCTCCTCTTTCGGCCAGCGAGCGGGGGAGCTATTTCGGCGATTTCGACGACAGCGGAATGCGGGCGGAAATCGCCCAGCTGAAGCGGGCGGAGACGGTGATTCTGGTCTTTCCCACCTGGTGGTTCGGGATGCCCGCGATGCTCAAGGGCTGGTTCGACAGGGTGTGGGCGCCCGATGTCGCCTTCGTCCACGTGCCGGCGACCGGCGGAATTTCGCCCATCCTGGACAATCTCAAGCATGTCCTTGCGATCACCACGCTGGCATCGCCGTGGAAGGTCGATCGCCTGCTGCTGCGCCAACCGATCAAGCGCGTGCTGAAAGGCGGCATCCTCAAGGGCTGCGCGCCGGAGGCGACGCTCGAGATGTTGAGCCTCTACGGCGTGAACATGCTCGACGAGCAGCGGCTGGAAACGTTTCGCGTCAAGATCGACCGAGCCGTGGCGAGGGTCCGCTGACCGGGGTCGAAGATCGCGTTCTGGTCGCGGGTGCGGGTCCGGTCGGCAGCGTCGCCGCGCTCGCTCTGGCGCGGGCCGGCATCCCGGTCGTCCTGATCGAGGCCTGCGACAGTCTTCCTTTCGACCTGCGCGCCTCGACTTTTCATCCGCCCACCCTCGACATGCTCGCCGAGCTCGGCGTGGTCGAGGCGCTGATCGCGCAGGGCATCGTATGTCCCGTCTGGCAGAACCGGGATACGCAGCGCGGCATCGTCGCCGAATGGGACCTCGGCATCCTGAAGGACGATACGGCCCACCCCTATCGGGTGCAGGCCGAGCAGTACAAGCTCAACGGCATCATCGTGGACATACTGAAGACGATGCCCGAGGCCGATGTCAGGTTCTCGACGAAAGCCGTCGCCGCCCGCCAGGACGCCGACCGGGTGATGCTGGACGTCGACGGGCCGGACGGTACGGAGACCCTGGCGGGGCGCTACCTGATCGCGGCCGACGGGGCGTCGAGCGCGATCCGGATCGGCGCCGGGATCGAGTTTCCGGGGCTCACCTTCCCGGAGCTCTGGCTCTGCACCAGCACGGAATACGATTTCGGCGCGCATTTCGAGAACCTGGCGCCCATCGCCTATGTCGCCGACCCCGAATCGTGGTTCGTGTTCGTGCGCGTGCCGGGTCTCTGGCGGTTGCTGATGCCGACCAGGCCGGGCGACACCGCCGAGGAGCTGGTGAGCGAGGAGACGGTGCAGGCGCGGATGCATGCCGTGTGCCCCAAGGATGGCGCTTACGAGACCTATCACCGGACCGCCTACGCGGTGCACCAGCGCGTCGCCGAGACATACCGGGAGGGGCGGATCTTCCTTGCCGGCGATTCGGCGCATATCAACAACCCGCTCGGCGGCATGGGCATGAATGGCGGCATCCACGACGCGGTCAATCTGTGCGGCAAGATCGCGAGCGTCTGGCGGGGCGAGGGAGACGAGACGCTGTTCGACCTTTACGACGCCCAGCGCCGTCCGATCGCCATCGAGTACGTCCAGGCCACGACGCTCCGCAACAAGACACTGCTGGAGGAAAAAGACCCGGCGGTGCGCGAGAAACGGCTGGACGACCTCAGCCGCCAGGCGGAGGACCCCGTCAAGGCCCGCGAATTCCTGCTGCGCTCCTCGATGATCGCGGCGCTGAGACGGGCCGATTCGATCGCTTGAGGTGCGTCCCTCGATACGCCGCCTACTCCGCGGCGATCGCCCCTTCCAACCCGGCGTAGTTGCCGTCGTCGAGCGCGCGGACTCCCGGCATCACTTTTTCGGCGAAGATGTCGATGTTCTTCCGCGTCAGGTCGGCGGGGAGGGTCGCGAACTGCAACATGCCGACGAAGTTCTGGAAGCCGGTCATCCGGTGGGCCTCGGTAATCCGCCTCAACACCGTCTCGGGGCTGCCGCAGAGGAAGGTGCCGACCTCGATGAGCTGCTCGATCGTGGGGCCCTGGCCGCCGCGCAACTGGCGCTTGTGCTTCAAGACGCCCTTGAGCGAGGAATGGCTGAGATAGCCCGGCGGGAAGTGCATCTCCATCGGCATGTTGAGAAACTTGGAGAAGAAGGTTTCGATGTGGGGCCGTGCCTCCTCGATCGCCTGTTCGTCGGTCTCCGCGACATAGGTCGGCGCGGCCCAGCCGATCTGGGTCGAAGCCGCCGTGTAACCGTGTTTCCGCTCGGCGACCTCGCGATACATGTTGAGGTAGCGCGCGACCGACGCGAACGGGCTGTAGGTCTGGAGATAGACGTAGCGCCGGTCGGGGTGCGAGGCCCATTCGATGGTCTCGGTCGAGCCTTGGGACGGACACCAGATCGGCGGGTGCGGCTGCTGGTAGGGCCGCGGCCAGAGGTTCACGTATTCGAAGTGGTAGTGCCGGCCCTCGAACGCGAACGGACCCTCCTCGGTCCAGGCGCGCACGACGAGTTCGTGCGCCTCCTGGTGGCGGGAGAGCGATTGCGTCGGGTTGCCGCCCATCGAGTAGTACTCGGCGCCGATGCCGCGCACGAAGCCCGAGATCAGCCTTCCCTCGGTGATGCAGTCGATCATCGCGTGCTCTTCGGCCAGCGTCAGCGGGTGCTCGCGCAGGCAGAAGGCGTTGCCGAGGATCGCGATTTTCGCCTTCGATGTGCGGCGCGCCAGCGCGGCGGCCATCACCACCGGCGAGGGCATCAGGCCGTAGGCGTTCTGGTGGTGCTCGTTGACGCAGAGCCCGTCGAACCCCGCCTGCTCGCAATGTTCGAGCTCGTCGAGATAGCGGTTGTAGAGCGCGCGCCCCTTCTCGGGGTCGAACAGCTTGTTGGGCAGCACGACCCATGCGGCCTTGTGCTTCGCCCTCTCGGCCATGTCGAGATCGCCATAGGGCATCAGGTGGAACGAGAAGACTTGCATGGGTGTGTGTCCTTTACGCGGGGTGGTGCCGGCTCATGCCGCCTTGCGTATCGGCGCGCGCTGACCGGCCTGCTCCATCAGAGGCATCACCCGGTCGATCCATTGCGCGAGCTCCGTCTTGTAGTCGACCCAGGACATCAGTACGCCGTCGATGCCGATCTCGATCAGCTTCTCGATCTCGGCGACGATGGTCTCGGGCGTGCCGACCAGCGGGTAGCCGCCGTGGCCGGCGATGAAGTGGAAGCGGAACTCGTCGAGCACCTTGGGATCCAAGGTTTTGGACTGCATCCCGAAGATATCGAGCAGGTTGTTCACCGCCTCGTAATCCCCCTTCCTGCGGACGTAATAGTCGAGATAGTCCTCGGCCTCCGCGTCGGTGTCGCGGCAGACGACGTAGACGTGGATCCAGCTCTGGATTTCCCGCCCGGCCTCGCGCGCCATCGCCTTGAGCCTGCCGATCTGCGCCTTGCCGGCCTCGGCCTCGTGCTCCTTGAGGATGACGAAGTTCATGTCGGCCTGGGTGGCGGCGAAATGCTGACCGGCCGGGGAGCCGCCCGCGTTCATCACCGGGATCGCCTTCTGCACCGGCTTGGGCTCGCTCCAGACGTTCTTCGCGTCGAACCAGCGGCCCTGGAAATCGAACTCGCCCTGCCGGCTCCAGAGCTCCCTGGCGAAGTCGAGCCACTCGGTCGCGTATTCGTAGCGCACGCCGTGCTCGCGCCATTCGGCGCCGAACATCTCGAACTCGTTCTTGAACCACCCGCACACCACGTTGAGCCCGAACCGACCGCCCGAAATGTGGTCGATGGTGGCGCATTGCTTGGCGGCGGCGACCGGGTGGACCAGGGGGACGTGCGAGGTCGAGAAGACGCAGCTGTAATCGGTGACCGCGGCCACCGCCGAGGCCCAGGTGTAGGTCTCGAAGGTGCGGTTGTTGAAGTTGGTGGGACCTCCGTAGCCCTTCCACCGCGCCACAGGCAGCAGTACCTCAAGTCCCGCCCGGTCGGCCATCACGGCGACCTCGCGCGTGTCCGGCCAGGTCATCTCCCAAGTGTTCTCGGCGGTCGTGATGGTCGAGCCGTGGCTGCAGTTCATCGCGATGATGCCGAGCTTCATCCGGTTGTCGTTGAACAGCGGGTTGGTCATGTGGCGTTTCCCCTGCGACGCGGCGGAGTGTGCCGAAAATCGGTCCGGAACGCCACTCGCCCACGTGGTTCCCCGACCGGCCCCGCGCGTCTAGGATCGCGGCGGGCAGAGGCGCAAGGGGCCGGGACGATGCAAATCCGGAAGCTGTTCACCGCGGTCGACGAGACGATGAGCGAGATGGGCCGCGAGGCGAACGAACCGCTCAGGAAGGTGGCCGTCGTCGCAGTGGTCAGGAACCCGCTCGCCGGGCAGGGCTATGTCGAGGATTTGAGCGAGCTGATCGATGCGTCCACCGGGATCGGCGAGAAAATCTCGGCCATGGCGGTCGACGCGCTGGGACCCTACAGGCCCGACAGCTACGGCAAGGCGGCGCTGATCGGGACGGAGGGCGAGCAGGAGCACGGGGTGGCGATGCTGACGACCGTATACGGCAACGCCATGCGGGACGCGGTGGGCGGCGGGCAGGCGTGGATCTCGTCCTTCACCAAGCGCGCCTATCCGGGCGAGTCGATCGACATCCCGCTCGCCCACAAGGATGCGCTCTATGTTCGGTCGCACTACGACGGGATGAGCGTGATGGTGCCCGACGCGCCGCTGCCTGACGAGATCGCGGTGATCTGCTGCATCGCCAATCGCGGGCGGCTCAACCACCGCGTCGGCGGGCTCCGCAAGGAAGACGCCAAGGGCGAGGACGGGCTGGTCTGACGGCCGGCCGCATCGGGGAGGACAGAATGAAAACCGCAATCGTCAACCTTGCCACCATCGTCACCGGCGACTGGCGGGACCCGATCGCGCCCGGCGATTCGATCCTGATGAATGACGGGCTAATCGAGGAAGTCGGCACAATCGAGGCGTCGAAGATCGAGTCCTGCGACGTGGTCCTCGACGCGGGCGGCATGACCGCCATGCCGGGGATGATCGATTCCCAGGTGCACAACACCTTCGGCGACTACACCCCGCGCCAGAAGACGGTCGGGTTTCTCGAGAGCTACCTGCACGGCGGGACCACGACCTCGATCACCGCCTGCGAGGTCCACGTGCCGGGGCGGCCGAGCGATCCCGAGGGGGTGAAGGCGCTCGCCATCGCCGCCAAGAAGTGCTTCGACAACTACCGGCCGGGCGGCATGCGCGTCCACGCCGGGGCGGTGATCCTGGAGCCCGGGCTTACGGCCGACGACTTCAACGAGATGGCCGACAAGGGCATCTGGCTCGCCAAGGCGGGGTTCGGGAAATTCCAGTCTCCCTTCGAGTACACGCCTTATGTCCGGATGGCGCAGGCGGCGGGGATGATCGTCAACTGCCACACCGGCGGCGCGTCGATCCCCGATTCGTCGGCGATCATCGGCAAACACCTGATGGATATGCGCCCCGACGTCTCCTTCCACGTCAACGGGGGGCCGGTGGCCATGCCGGACGAGGACTTCGCGCCCATCGTCAACGAGACCGAGATCGCGTTGCAGATCTGTCAGGCCGGCAACATCCGCACGGCGCTTCTCTGCCTCAACCTCGCGGTCGAGGCCGACCAGTACGACCGTTTCCTGATCGCCACCGACACGCCGACGGGGACAGGCGTGATGCCGCTCGGCATGATCAAGTCGGTCTGCGAGCTTTCCTGCCTGTCCGAGTATCCGGCCGAGATGATCATCGCCGCCGCGACCGGCAACGTTGCCAAGATCTATCGGCTCGACACCGGCTTCCTGAAGCCCGGGCTCGAAGCCGATGTGCTGGTGCTCGACAACCCGCTCGGATGCTCGAAGGACGACGCGCTCGGCTCGATCAAGAACGGCGACTTCCCGGCCATCGCGGCCTGCTTCACCTCGGGCGTCCCGCGCTTCATCGGCAAGAGCCGCAACACCCCGCCGCCGACGCGGAAGACGAGCATCGCGAAGAACAATCAGCCCAACCTGTTCTCGCCCGCCGCCCACGTCTAGGAGCTCCGGAGCCTCTACAGGCATGGCGATCACGTCGGCGATTTCGCTCTGGGACATCACCGCCGACGAGGCGGATTTCGACTCGCCCATGGATGGCGATGTCGAAACCGATGTGGCCATCGTCGGCGGCGGCTTCACCGGGCTGTCGACTGCATTGCACGCGGCGGAACGCGGGCTCGATTGCCATGTACTGGAAGCCCGAAAGATCGGTCATGGCGGTTCCGGCCGCAATGTCGGCCTGTTGAACGCCGGCGTGTGGCTGCCGCCCCGGGAAGTTCGCGCCCGCCTCGGCGAAAAGAAGGGGGCGATGCTGACCGAGGTGCTCGGCGGGGGCCCCGCCTACGTGATGTCCCTGATCGAGCGGCACCAGATCCGCTGCGAGTTGACGCGGAGCGGGACCATCCATGCCGCGCACTCGCCGCGCGGGTTCCAGGACCTCGCGCGGCGGGCAGAGGAGTGGAAGAGGCTGGGCGCGCCAGTGGAACTCCTCTCACCGGCCGAGGCATCGGAGAAGATCGGCAGCGACGCCTATCACGGTGGGCTTCTCGATCGCCGCGCGGGCACGATCAATCCGATGGGCTATGTCCGGGGGCTCGCGCGGGCCGCGCTGAGCGCCGGTGCACGTATTTCGACCGGCGTCACAGCGCGCGCGCTCCGCCGCAACGGCGGGAAGTGGGTCGTGGAGACCGATCGCGGACGGGTTTCGGCGCGGGCGGTGGTGCTCGGGACCAACGCCTATACGGACGATCTCTGGCCGGGGCTGAAGCAGACCTTCACCATCATTCACTACTTCCAGGTCGCGACCGTGCCCCTCGGGGACCGCGCGCACCCCGTCCTGCCGGAGCGGCAGGGACTCTGGGATACCGCGCCGATCATGTTCTCGGTGCGCCGCGATGCTTCCGACCGGTTGATCGTCGGTTCCATGGGCCGCGTGTTCGGCGGCGAGCGCGGTCTTTCCCGCCGCTGGGCCGAACGGCGCCTCCGGCGGGTCTTTCCCGGCCTGGGAGAGGTCGGGTTCGAGAAGGCCTGGTTCGGGCAGATCGCCATGACCCCCGATCACTTGCCGAGGATTCACCGCCTGGCGGACGGGCTCTATACGCCCATCGGATATAACGGCCGCGGCATCGCACCCGGCACCGTGTTCGGCAGGGCGATGGCCGCGCTGCTGGCGGGTGGGAAGGAAGAGGATCTGCCGCTTCCCGTCACCGAGCCGGAGAAAGACGGGCTGGCCCCGATCAAGTCGCGGTTCTACAGGCTGGCATTCGCCGTCAACCAGATCGCGAAGGCGGTTTGAAGTACAGCGGTTCGGAAAGGATACGCGAATGAAGGATCGGCCCACGGCCCTGATCACCGGCGGCGCGCAGGGAATCGGCTACGCCTGCGCGGAGGCCATCGCGGAGAGCGGCGCACGGATCGTCCTCGCCGATATCAACGAGACGGGCGTCATGGATGCCGCCGGGCGGCTCGGCGGCGACACGACGGCGATGGTCTGCGATATGGGCGACGCCGCGCAGATTGCGTCCCTGTTCGACCGGATCCATGCCGAGATCGGACCCGTTTCGATACTGGTGAACTGCGCGGGGATCGCCATTCCCTGCGATTTCCTGGAGACCTCGCTCGAACAATTCACCTCGGTGATCGACGTCAACCTGGTCGGCACGTTTCTTGCCACCCAGCGGGCCGCGAAATCGATGGTCGAGGCGGGCATAGCCGGGTCCATCGTCAACATGTCGTCGGTCAACGCACAGGTGGCGATTCCCAGCATCGCGGCCTATTGCGCTTCCAAGGGCGGTGTCATGCAGTTGACCAAGGCGTCCGCGCTCGCGCTCGCCCCGCACGGCATCCGGGTCAACGCCGTCGGTCCCGGATCGATCGATACGGCCATGATGGCGGCGGTCAACGAGAACCCCGAGGCCATGCGGGTGGCGATGTCGAGGACACCGCTCAAGCGGATGGGAACACCGCGCGAGATCGCCGATATCGTCGCGTTCCTCGCGAGCGACAAGGCGAGCTACATCACCGGGGAAACCGTCTATGCGGACGGCGGTCGGCTCGGGCTCAACTACACCTGCTGAACCGGGGAATCGGGAAAGACCGGGGATGGCGCATAAGGGTCTGGAAACGCTTCCGTTCTACAACGAGGCAGCAATCGCCGGCGTTCTCGGATGGCCGGCGTTGATCGATGCGATCGAGCAGGCGATGATTTCGTTCTCCGCCGGAGCGGTCGTGCAGCCGGTGCGCCAGATGCTGCCGGTCCCGGGGCAGGACGCCTTCATGGGCGCGATGCCGGCGATCGGCGATGCCATGGCGGTCAAGGTCGTCACGCTCTACCACGGCAACGCGGGTACCGGGATACCGACCCACCAGGCATTGATCCTGGTATTCGATAGGGAAAACGGCTCGCCGGTCGCCGTTCTCGACGGTCGTTTGATCACCGAGATGCGGACGGCGGCGGGCTCGGCGGCGGCGGCGCGCAAACTTTCCGTTCCGAATCCGGAGGCGGTGACGATCATGGGGAGCGGCGTGCAGGCGCGTGCCCATGCGAAGGCGCTGGCGGCGGTCAGGCCGCTCGGAGAGCTGCGCCTGTGGGCCCGTACCGAATCGGCCGGGCGTGCCGCGGCGGAGGAGATCGGCGCGGTGTTCGTCGGCGATGCCAAATCCGCGGTGCGCGATGCAGATATCGTCGCCTGCACCACATCCGCCACGGAGCCCGTCCTGATGGGAGATTGGTTGAAGCCCGGTGCCTTCGTTGCCTCCGTCGGGTGGAACGGCAGGGACGGGCGCGAGCTCGACGACGCGGCGATGGAGAACACGGTTGTCGTGGAATCGTACGACGCCGCCCGGGACCAGGCCGGAAACGTGCGTGGCTCGGGTTGCGAGATTTTTGCCGAGATCGGCGAGGTCTTTGCCGGCACCAGGACCGTCCCGGACGGCGCGACCGCGATCTACGATTCGGTCGGCATCGCCATTGAGGACGTCACGGCGGCCAGGCTCGCCTGCGACTTGTTGCGGTGAGCAATAGGCCGCATCGCCTTCACCGTTCCGTCGACCTTTGATACATACTGTGCAGGAACAACCGGTCCGGACCGCGACGACGCGGCACGAACGGACGGAGGACGCTATGGACGGAGCCGCCTATCCAGGGAGCTTTCGCGATCTTGTCGACGACAGGATCGACGAGGGCGTGTTCAGGGTCGACCGGTCGATCTATACCGACGAGGCCGTGTTCGAAGCCGAGATCGAGCGCATCTTCGAGGGCGGCTGGGTGTTCCTCTGCCATGAGGGCCAGGTGGAGAACCCGGGCGATTATTTCGCGACAGAAATCGGCCGCCAGCCGGTCTTCGTGATGCGCCAGAAGGACGGGTCGCTCGGCTGCTTCATCAACGCATGCTCGCACCGGGGCGCGCTGTTGACGCCCTTCAAGCAGGGCAATGCGCGCGCGCTCACCTGCCGCTTTCACGGCTGGGCCTACGACCTCGGCGGACGCTGCATCAGGATCAAGAACGAGGAAGCGGGGTTCTCCGATCCGGAGTTTTCGCGGGAACGCTTCAACCTCCGCCGGATCGGCGCGTTCGAATCCTATAAGGGATTCGTCTTTGGCAGTCTTGCGAGAGACGTGCCTCCGCTCAAGGACCATCTCGGCGCCGCCGCGCGATGGATCGACCTCCTGGCCAACCAGGCACGGAACGGGCTGGAGGTGGTGCCGGGCAGCTCCACCTACATGATTCGCGGCAACTGGAAGCTGCAGGCCGAGAACAGCGTCGACGGCTACCACGTCACCACCGTCCACCGCGTGTTTGCCTCCACCATCGCCAATCGCGAGACGCGCGATGCCACGGTCGGCATGCGCCAGACCGAGGCCGGCCGGATCAAGGGAAACGTGCCGACCGGCGCCTACGACCTCGGCAACGGCCACATGTCGATATGGGCGCTTCACACCACCCCGCATGTCCGTCCGATCTACGAGTCCAGGGATTGGCTGGAAGAGAATCTCGATCCCGTCGAGGCCGACTGGATCCTCAACCGGGGCCGCAACCTTTATCTGTTCCCCAATGTCATGCTGATGGATAACCCGTCCACCCAGATCCGGCTGATGAAGCCGATCTCGCCCGATCTGGCGGAGGTGACCGTCTATTGCATCGCGCCGAAGGGGGAGAGCGTCGCCGCACGGGCCGCGCGGCTCAGGAAATTCGAGGATTTCTACCTCACGGCCGGGATGGCGACCTCGGACGACGTGGCTGCGCTGGAAGCCGTGCAGGACGGCTCTGCCGGTCGACTCAGCCGGTGGAACGACATGACGAGAGGTCTGCCCGACCTGGTGGTGGGACCCGACGAGGACGCCCGCAATCTCGGATTCGAGCCCGCGGGATGCTGCCCCGACTGGGACCATGAGGGGTTGTTCCACGGCTTCTACCGCGCCTGGGCCGACCGCATGGAGAACGGAGCCGCCGCCCGATGAGCGCCGACGGTATCGACGCCGGTCTGGAGCGCGAGGTGGCGGCCTTGATCGCCCGGGAGGCGATGCTGCTCGACCGGCGGCGCTGGGACGAGTGGATCGATCTCTACACCGAGGACGCCGTCTACTGGGTGCCCGCTTGGGCAAACGAGGAAGAGACCACCACCGATCCAGAGACCCAGCTCAACCTGATCTATCTCAGGAACCGGGGTGGGCTCGAAGACCGGGTGTTCCGGATCGAATCGCGGGACTCCTACGCTTCCGTGCCGCTGGACCGCACCGTGCATCTGATCGGCAACGTGCTCGTCGAGAGCGCGGACGGCGATGCGGTCGAGGCGAGTGCGAACTGCCTCGTTCACGTATACGGCAAGAAAGGGGCGGCCACCCGGGGCAGCATGTACGACTTCGAATTCCGGCGGATCGACGGCGCGTTGAAGATCGCGCGCAAGAAGGTCGTCCTAATCGACGACCGGCTCGAAGGGCCGATCGACATCTATCACCTGTAGAGACCGTTGCTGAGCCTGCAGAAAATCGCCCCGGAAGTGGGTGGAATCGCGCTTCGGGAAATCGAACCGCGCGACCCCGGCCCCGGCGAAATATCGATCCGTGTGGGCGCCGCCGGAATCTGCGGCACCGACATGCAGATCTACAACTGGGCGCCCCGCATGGCCCGGCGCATGGCGTTGCCCCGCGTTCTCGGGCATGAGGTCTCCGGCACCGTCGAAGGAATCGGGCCCGGAGTCGAAGGCCTCGCCATCGGCGACCGCGTGAGCCTCGAGAGCCACATCTATTGCGGGCGCTGCCGGTCGTGCCGGCTCGAACGCGCCCATCTCTGCGAGAAAACGCGGTATCCGGGCATCGACATCGACGGCGCGTTCGCGGAGTACCTGACGGTGCCGGCATCCATCGCCTGGGTGAACCCGCCGGATCTTCCGCATGAGACGGCGGCGATGCTTGAGCCCTTCGGGATTGCCGTCCACGCGTGCCTCGCGGGCGCCGGGGTCTCGGGTCTGACCGTGCTGGTCAACGGCTGCGGGCCGATCGGACTGATGACCGTCGCCGTGGCGCGCGCGCTCGGCGCACTCAAGGTGATCGCCTGCGACATCAACCCGCTGCGGCTTCGCGCGGCCGAGACCATGGGGGCCGACCGCGCGGTCGATGCCGCCAACGAGGATCTTGCGGCTGTCGTCGCCGATATGACCGGCGGGGCCGGCGTGGATGCCGGAATAGAATTTTCCGGCACCGAGGACGGGTTCAACGCGGTCTTCCATGCGCTCGCCAAGGGCGGGGATTTCCGGTTGGTCGGCGCGCCGCCTTCGGCCATCCCGGTCGACTTCACCTGGTGGCTGCTCAAATGCCCGGCGATGCAAAACATTCACGGGCGGCTGATCTGGCGGACTTGGCAGCGCGCGACCGAACTTCTCGCGGCGGGGGCGGTCGACCTCGCCCCGGTCCGCAGCCATGTACTCCCGCTTTCCGAAGCTCCGCGCGGATTCGAGCTGATCCGGGACGGCGAGGCGCTCAAGCCCGTCCTGGTGCCCGACCCTTAGGTCCCGGAATGACGACCCACACCGTCACTCTGGTCTTCGACGACGGACGCATCGCGCGGATCCAGGCCGACGAGGACGACACGATCTACCTCGCGGCGCTGAAGCACCGCATCCGGATCGAGACCGACTGCCTCGAAGGCGCCTGCGCGACCTGCAAGGGGGTGTGCACATCGGGCGAGTACCGGATGGACGAGTACAGCGAGGATGCGCTGAGCGCCGAGGAAGCGGCGCGACGCGAGGTGCTGACCTGCCAGATGCATGTGATGTCGGATTGCGTGATCGAGTATCCGTATCCTTCGACCTTCTCGCTGAAAGCGCCGCCGGCCACGCGAAAAGGCCGCGTCGCCGAGATCGAGACTGTCGCCGAAAGCGTCGTCCGCCTCGTTGTCGAGCCCGAGGACGGCGATCACGGTCCGGTCGTTTTCATGCCCGGGCAATACGTGCATCTGGGGGTTCCCGGTACCGACGCCGTCCGCTCCTATTCCTTCGCCAACCCGCCCGAGGAGATCGGACGCTACACCTTCTTCATCAAGGTGCTGGAGGAGGGGACGATGAGCGATTATGTCTCGGGGCCCGCGCAGCCGGGGGACGAGATGCCTGTCACGGGGCCGTTCGGGCGGTTCTACCTGCGTCCGCCCAGCCGGCCGATGGTGATGGTCGCGGGCGGCACCGGCCTCGCCCCGATGCTTTCCATGTTCGATCACATGCTGGCGACCGGCGCGACGGACCGGCCGATCCATCTTCTCTACGGCGCCAACACCCCGGCGGAACTGTTCTCGCTCGACGCGCTGGACGCCTGTGCCGGGCGCGGCCTCGACCTCACCACGGAGCTTTCCGTCGTCGAAGGAACGGACGGCTGGGCCGGTGCGACGGGCCATGTGACAACGCTGCTGCGGCTCGAAATTCTCAATTCCGGGGATTGCGACGTCTATCTCTGCGGGCCTCCACCGATGATCGACGCCGGAACGGCGTGGCTCATGGACGCGGGCATCGATCCGGCCGCGATCCATAGCGAAAAATTCCTGGCCAGTTGAGAGAAAACCCCCATTGGATCAATATTTTGCGGCGAAATCCTGCCATTCGTACTGAATCCATACCGATTCTGCTCCAGAGCCGTTGACACCGGCGAACGCGTCACTATTTTCCCATCCGTACCGATACAGTCCTATTTCGGATTCCGCGTTCGTTCACGGGGAGGGCGATGATCAAGCTCAGCCGGATGGCCGACTACGCCGTGGTCCTGATGACCCAGCTCGCGCGCGAGCCGGAGGAACTTCGCACCGCCGCGGAACTGTCGCAGTCCTGCGGCCTGCCGCAGCCGACGGTCAGCAAGATCCTCAAGCAGCTGTCTCACGCCGATCTGCTGGTGTCCTACCGCGGCACCAAGGGCGGATACCTGCTGGCCCGGGCGGCGGGCGGGATCTCCATGGCCGACGTGATCGGGGCGGTCGACGGGCCGATCGCGCTGACCGACTGCATCGGGCCCGACGGGCTGGTCTGCGAGATCGAGGCCCTGTGCCCGACGCGGACCAACTGGCAGACCATCAACGATGCGATGATCCAGGCACTGTCCTCGGTTTCGCTGGCCGAGATGGCGGTGCCCCGGATGGACTTCATCGGACACGTGCCGCGGCGGGTCGAGCCCGTTTCGACGGTGGCGGAATAGGCGGGACAGGGGCGATGGTCGAAGCAAGCGAGTCGACGGCGGTAATCGCCGAGGTCACCGACGGTCCCTACAAGTACGGATTCGTCACCGAGATCGAGTCGGAGTTCGCGCCGAAGGGGCTCGACGAGGACATCGTCCGCTTCATTTCGGCGAAGAAGGACGAGCCGGCCTGGTTGCTCGAATGGCGTCTGGAGGCGTTCCGCCATTGGCAGACCATGGACGAGCCCGAATGGGCCTTCGTCCGCTATCCGCCGATCGACTACCAGGATGCCTATTACTACGCCGCTCCGAAGAACCCCGACGACGCGCCCAAGAGCCTCGACGAGGTCGATCCCAAGCTGCTGGAGACCTACGAGAAGCTCGGCATTCCGCTGCACGAGCGCGCGGCGCTCGCCGGCGTCGCGGTCGATGCCGTGTTCGACAGCGTTTCCGTCGCCACCACCTTCAAGGAGAAGCTGGAGGAGGCGGGGGTCATCTTCTGCCCGATCTCGGAAGCGGTGCAGAACCATCCGGGGCTGGTGCGGAAATATCTCGGCAGTGTCGTTCCGGTCGCCGACAATTTTTTCGCCACCCTGAATTCGGCGGTGTTCAGCGACGGGACCTTCGTCTACGTGCCCAAGGGCGTACGCTGCCCGATGGAGCTCAGCACCTATTTCCGCATCAACGCCGCCAAGACCGGCCAGTTCGAGCGCACCCTGATCGTCGCCGATGAGGGGTCCTATGTGAGCTACCTCGAGGGCTGCACCGCGCCGATGCGCGACGAGAACCAGCTCCACGCCGCCGTGGTCGAGCTGATCGCCCTCGAAGACGCCGAGATCAAGTACTCGACCGTCCAGAACTGGTATCCGGGAGACGAGGACGGCAAGGGCGGAATCTACAATTTCGTGACCAAGCGGGGCGCCTGCCGGGGCGACCGCGCGAAGATCGCCTGGACCCAGGTCGAGACCGGGTCGGCCATCACGTGGAAATACCCCAGCTGCCTGCTCGAAGGCGACGACACGGTGGGCGCATTCTATTCGGTCGCGATTACCAACAACTATCAGCAGGCCGATACCGGCACCAAGATGATCCATCTCGGGCGCAACTCGTCCAGCACCATCATCTCCAAGGGTATTTCGGCCGGGCACGGGCAGAACACCTATCGCGGGCTGGTCAAGGTGCGGGGCAGCGCCGAAGGCGCGCGCAACTTCACGCAGTGCGATTCGCTGCTGATCGGCGAGACCTGCGGCGCCCACACCGTGCCCTATATCGAGGTCGGCGACCCCTCGGCCAATGTCGAGCACGAGGCGACGACGTCGAAGATCAGCGAGGACCAGCTCTTCTACTGCCTCCAGCGCGGGCTCGATCCCGAGGAGGCGGTGTCGCTGATCGTCAACGGTTTCTGCAAGGAAGTGCTGAGGGAGTTGCCCATGGAATTCGCCGTCGAGGCGCAGAAGCTGCTCGCTGTCAGCCTCGAAGGGAGCGTGGGCTGATGCTGTCGATTAGGGATCTGAGGGCCGAGGTCGACGGCAAGGAGATCCTCAAGGGGATTTCGCTGGATCTCGCCGCGGGTGAAGTGCATGCGGTGATGGGCCCGAACGGCTCGGGCAAGAGTACGCTTTCCTACGTTCTCGCCGGGCGCGACGGCTACGAGGTCACCGGAGGGTCGGTGACGTACGAGGGCCGGGACCTGTTCGGGATGGAGGTCGAGGAGCGCGCGGCGGCGGGTGTCTTTCTCGCCTTCCAGTATCCGGTCGAGATTCCGGGCGTTTCCAACCTCACTTTCCTCAAGACGGCGGTTAACGCGATCAGGAAGGTGCGCGGGGATGCGGAGCTCGACGCGCTCGATTTCCTCAAGCTCGCGCGCGCGAAAGCATCGACCCTCGAGATGAGCGACGCGCTCCTGCAACGCGCGGTCAACGAAGGCTTTTCGGGCGGCGAAAAGAAGCGGAACGAGATCTTCCAGATGGCAATGCTGGAACCGAAGCTCGCGATTCTCGACGAGACCGATTCGGGCCTCGACATCGACGCGCTCAAGACCGTCGCGGACGGCGTCAACGCGCTCCGTTCGCCCGACCGGGCGATGCTGGTAATTACCCACTACCAGCGCCTGCTCGACTACATCGTTCCCGACCGGGTCCATGTGCTCTCCGCCGGCAGGATCGTTAAATCCGGCGATGCGGGCCTCGCTCATGAGCTCGAAGCCCAGGGTTACGGCGCCTTTGCCGGCGAGACGGCGAGCGCCTGAGGAAAGCAAAGCGGTGATCACTGCCGACATAGAGCGTTTCAACCGCGCCTTCGCGGCCGCGAGCGAGGACCTCCCGGGGCACGGCAATGCCGAAGTCACCCGGCTGCGCGAAGCGGCGATGGCGCGGTTCGCTTCCTCGGGCCTGCCGAACCGGCGTGACGAAGGCTGGCGCTATACCGATCTCCGCCGGCTCGACCGGCTCGATCTGGCCAGCCTCGCGGGACGAATCGACGGCGAAACGGTCGCCGCGCTGCCCGACTCTCTGGCTTCGCTCGACGCCGAGCGCATCGTTTTCGTCGACGGCCGTTACGAGGCCGCTCTCTCGGCGCATGGTGCGCTGCCCGAGGGTGCAAGGCTCGATGTGCTGTCGGCTCATCTTGGGAACGGTTGCGGCGACGCGGTCTCCATCCTGGGGCCCGGTCTGGGAGAATGGAACGGAGCCGGGCAGGAAGGGCTTGCCGCTCTCAATACCGCCATGACGCGCGACGGGGTGGTTTTCGACCTGCCCGCCGGCACCAAACTCGACAAGCCGATCCTGGTCGTTCACCTCCTGAGCGGAAAGGCGTGCGCCGTGCATCCGCGTAACGTGCTCAGGATCGGCGCGACCGCGGAAGCGGAGCTCGTGGAGGTCTTCATCGGCCGTCCGGGCGGCGCCGGGTGGACCAACGCCGTGCTGGAAGGCGCGATCGGGCAGGGCGGCCGGCTTCGCCACGTCGCGATGATGCGCCATGGCGCGGACGCGGTGCACACCGGCCGGATGACGATGAATGTCGCGCGCGACGCAAACTACTCGGCGCAGGCGATCACCCTTGGCGGCCGGGTGGCCCGGAACGAGTTCGTCGTGCGCCTGTCCGGGCCGGGGGCGGAGTGCGGGCTTTCGGGCGGCGCGCTCGCCGACGCACGCCGCCATGTCGATCACACGACCGAGATCACCCACGCCGCGCCGCACACCGAGAGCGAGCAGGTGTTCCGCAACGTGGCCGACGACAACGCGAGAACCGTCTTCCAGGGCCGTGTCGTGGTCGAACGGGACGCGCAGAAGACCAACGCCCGGCAGTCGAGCCGCAGCCTACTGCTTTCGCCCGGCGCCGAGGCCCAAAACAAGCCGGAGCTCCGGATCTTCGCCGACGACGTGAAGTGCAGCCACGGCGCGACGGTGGGCGATCTGGACAAGGACGCCCTGTTCTACCTGCGTGCCCGGGGAATCGACGAAGCCGAGGCGCGCGCTCTCCTGACCCGCGCCTTCGTCGCCGATCTGTTGACGGCTCTCCCGGTCGAGGCGGTACGGACGGTGGTGGAAGAAGCGGTCGACCTCTGGCTCCGCCGCGGCGCGAACGAGGACGGTTGAGATGACGGCGGCAAACGGCGCCTACGATGTCGGCGCGATCCGCCGGGATTTCCCGATCCTGGGCGAGAGCGTTTACGACAAGCCGCTGGTCTATCTCGACAACGGGGCGAGCGCGCAGAAGCCGAAAACGGTGATCGACCGCCTGTCGCGGGTCTACGAGACCGAGTACGCCAACGTCCATCGCGGCGTCCACTACATGAGCCAGAAGGCGACCGACGCGATGGAAGGCGCTCGGGAAAAGGCGCGGTCCTTCATCAACGCGGAGCACACCCACGAGGCGATCTTCGTTCGGGGCGCGACCGAAGGGATCAACCTCGTCGCTTCGAGCTGGGGTCGCGCCAATCTCGAGGCCGGCGACGAGATCGTGCTCTCGGTGATGGAGCACCATTCGAACATCGTTCCCTGGCAGATGGTGGCGGAGCGGACCGGCGCCGAAATCCGTGTCGCGCCGATCGACGACGAGGGCGTGCTCGACATGGGCGCGCTCGAATCCCTGATCGGACCCCGGACCAGGATGGTCGCGGTCACCCATGTGTCGAATGCGCTCGGCACGGTGGTGCCGGTGGAAGACGTGATCCGGCTCGCCCGCCGGCACGGCGCGCTGGTGCTGCTCGACGGATGCCAGGCGGTGCCGCACATGGCGGTCGACGTGCGCGCGCTCGATGTCGACTTTTATGTCTTCTCGGGCCACAAGCTCTACGGGCCGAGCGGAATCGGCATTCTCTACGGCAAGGAGGCGCTGCTGAAGGCGATGCCTCCTTATCAGGGCGGCGGCGAGATGATCGAGTCGGTGACGTTCGAGAAAACCACCTATGCCGGCCTGCCTTTCAAGTTCGAGGCGGGCACGCCGCATATCGCGGGCGCGATCGGGCTCGGAGCGGCGATCGATTACGTCACGGGGATCGGGCTCGACCGCATCGGCGCGCACGAGAGCGACATTCTCGAATACGCCACCGCCCGGCTCGGCGCGCTCAACTCGGTCAGGCTGATCGGGACCGCGCCGGAAAAAGCGGCGATCGTGTCCTTCAACCTGGAAGACGTCCATCCGCATGACGTCGGCACCATCCTCGACCGCGAGGGCGTGGCCGTCCGGACGGGCCACCACTGCGCCCAGCCGGTAATGGACCGCTTCGATGTCGCGGCGACGGTCCGGGCCTCGTTCGGGCTCTACAACACAAGGCAGGAAGTCGATGCGTTGGTCGACGCCCTCGGCCGCGTGCAGGAGATTTTCGGCCGATGATCGACCTCCGCAGCCTGTACCAGGATGTCATCCTGGACCATTCGCGGAGCCCGCGGAATTCGGGGGCCCTGGAACCGCACAGCCATGAGGCGAACGGCAACAACCCGCTCTGCGGCGACAAGGTGCGGGTCTACGTGCAGGTCGGGAACGGGAAGATCGACGACATAAGCTTCGAGGCAAAAGGTTGCGCGATTTCAGTTGCTTCGGCGTCCATGATGACAGAATTGATTAAGGGGTCGGAGATCGGGGACGCGCGGGCGACCTTCGAGCGCTTTCACGAGATCGTCACCCGCAAGGGCGAGATCTCGGACGACGAACTGGAAGCCCTCGACAAGCTCGCGACCCTGATCGGCGTGCGCGAATTCCCGATGCGGGTCAAGTGCGCGACCCTTCCATGGCACACCATGACGGCGGCGCTCGACGGCGTTGCCGACGACGTGACAACCGAGTGATCGCGGAGTGCACGGCAATGGATGACAACACGACCGGTATCGAGCCTGCCGAACCCGCTTCGGACGGGTCCCAGGGCGGAACCGAAACACTCCACCACGCGGTGGTCGAGGCTGTGAGCAGCGTTTACGACCCGGAGATTCCGGTCAATATCTACGAGCTCGGCCTGATCTACGACGTCAACGTCTCGGATTCGCGCGACGTCGAAATCCTGATGACCCTGACCTCGCCGATGTGCCCGGTCGCGGAGTCGCTGCCTATTGAGGTCGAATCGCGGGTGCGCGGGGTCGACGACGTTAACGACGTGCATGTCGAACTGACCTGGGATCCGCCCTGGACCCCGGAGATGATGAGCGAGGCGGCGAAGCTCGAGCTGGGGTTCATGTAATGGCCGGACGGGGTAGAGTGATGGCGGGGGAGAAACGATGAACAAGCAGGTGATGACCCTGACCGACGCCGCCGCCGACCGCGTGCGGTATCTGATTGGGCGGCGCGACGAACCCGCCGTCGGTCTCCGCATCGGCATCCGGACCGGCGGATGTTCGGGCATGGCCTATCAGATGGAATTCGCCGGAGAGAAAAACCCGCTCGACGAGGTGGTCGAGGACAAGGGCGTGACCGTCCTGATCGACGGCAGGGCGCTGATGTTCCTGGTCGGTACCGAGATGGACTACGTCGAGGACAAGCTGCAATCCGGCTTCGTGTTCAACAATCCCAACGAAAAGGGACGCTGCGGCTGCGGCGAGTCCTTCCACATCTGAATGCCAAAGGTCTATTCCATCGACGGGGTGACTCCGGTCGTCCACGCCACCGCGTATGTCCACGAATCCGCCATCCTGATCGGCGACGTGATCGTGGGACCGGGCTGCTATATCGCGCCGTCCGCGAGCCTGCGCGGCGATTTCGGCCAGATCCGGATCGGGGAAGGCTCCAACGTCCAGGACAACTGCACGATCCATTGCTACGCGGGGGGCGAGACCGTGGTCGGCTCCGACGTCTCGGTCGGCCATGGCGCCGTGCTGCACGGCTGCTCGGTCGGCGACCATGCACTGGTCGGCATGAACGCCGTCGTGATGGACGGAGCGACGATCGGCTCCCGGGCGATCGTCGCCGCGCTTGCCTTCGTCCGCTCCGATTTCGAGGTGCCGGAAAGGACCATCGTCGCCGGCGTGCCGGCGAAGATCCTTCGCGGGATCTCCGACGAAGAGACGGAATGGATGGCCGACGCCAACGCCGACTATCACAGCGCCCGCGAGCGCGCATGGGCGTCGATGGAACGCGTCGATGCGCTCCACCGGCTGGACCGCGAGGGGCCGAGGCTGACGTTTACCGGCTCAGAGCCGCTCTACAAGGCGCGCGGCGGCTGAACGATGGCATCCGGACGCGAGCTCGATCCGCAGACCGCGCTCGTGCTCGCCGATCTCGACGGACCGGGTGTCGCGCAGGTAGCAGACATGACCCCGGTCGATGCCCGGCGTCATATCGAGGATTTCGTCCGCAAGTGGGATCTCGATCCGAAGCCCCCGATCGGCGCGGTGGAGGAGCTTGCCGTCCCGGGGCAGGAGCCTGGCCAGACGATCAGGGCCCGGCTTTACCGGCCATCGGGGACGGAAGGTGCTCTGCCGCTGATCGTGTTCTTCCACGCGGGCGGCTATGTGTTCGGCAGTATCGAAACGCATGAGAGCTTCTGCCGGCTGATTTCCGAGGGGGCAGGGTGCCTGGTCCTTTCGGTCGACTACCGCCGTGCGCCGGAGCACAAGTTCCCCGCCGCGCACGAGGACTGTTACACGGCGATGGCTTGGGCGGCCGCGCACGCCGGCGACATCGGGGTGGATCCCGAGCGGCTCGCGGTCGGCGGCGATTCCTCGGGCGGCACGTTGGCGATCGGCGTATGCCAGCTCGCGCATCGCCGCGAAGGGCCTTCGATCGCCCACCAGTTCCTCTGGTATCCGGGAACCGCCGGCGGTCCCGAGACCGAATCGATGCGGACCCTCTCCGAAGGCTATTTCCTCAACTCAGGCCTGATGAAATGGTCGATGGGGCATTATCTCAACGGCCCGTCGGACCTCGCCGATCCCCTCGTTGCGCCGATGAAGCTGGACGATTTCTCGATCTTTCCGCCTACCTACCTGATGACCGCGGGGTTCGATCCGAGACGGGACGACAACAAGGCCTTCGTCGACGCGCTCACCGCCGCCGGGGCGCCCGCGACCTACCGGGTGCTCGACAGCACCATCCACGGCTGCATGTTCATGCTGGGCGGGATCGGCCTCGCCGTCGAGGCGGCGAAGGAATCCGCGGCGTATATCCGTGCAGCCTTCGCCTGAGCATTGCGCTCACCCTGTAATCGCCCTACATAGCTTTCACGCGGCGGGGCGTGGCGCAGTCTGGTAGCGCACCTGCTTTGGGAGCAGGGGGTCGCAGGTTCGAATCCTGCCGCCCCGACCAACGGCGACGGCGGGCAACCGCGGGGTGGAAGATGACCGACGTGAAGATCTACCGTCCGGCCAAGACCGCTACCCAATCCGGCCGCGCACGCTCGACCAGATGGGTGCTGGAGTTCTCGACAGCGCTGGCGCAGCGCAGGGACTCGCTTATGGGCTGGGCCGGCCGCGGCGACACGCGGCGGCAGGTGCGCCTCGAATTCGAAAGCGAAGAGGCGGCCATCGCCTACGCCAGGCGCAACGGGCTATCCTACGCTGTCGAGCCCGCGCGGGAGCGTCGCACCCGGGTCAAGAGCTACGCCGACAACTTCCGCTATGGCCGCGAGGGCAACTGGACCCATTGACGATCAGGGGCCGCAGAGCCCCCTGAGGGTCCGTTTCAGGATCTCGACGCCCTTCGCCAATACCCGTTCCTTCCAATCGGCCTCGTCCGGGAACAGCCGCTTCCGGATATCGGCCTTGATCTCGCGGCCGAGCGGGCTGTCGACATCGCCATGGGCGTGGAGCCAGTTATCCGCCAGCAGCGCGTGCAGGACCTCGCGCACCGGATAGGTGCCGAATTCGAGCGTCGCGCTGACCACGTCCGCGCCTTTGGCTGCCTCGCGCACCGAACGCGCGATAACGCCGACCAGCGGTGCCGACGACGAATTGCCCGCGGACGGCGAGGTGACGATGTCGCCGTACCAGTCCCGCATCCTTCGTCCGTTGCGCGTGGCAGGGCTTGCACCGCCGATCATCTCGGCATCGCCGTAGGCACCGAGACCGGTATGCAGGTCGATAAAGGCGATCCGGCGCGCGCCGCTCACGTGCTTGTCGAGAATGTCGCGGAATGTCGAATTCGACCATGTGGGATGCCTGCCGCCGAAGAAAATGCCGTCCGCGTGGTCGTATTGGCCGCGCGTAACGACGGCCTGCAGGGCGAAGGCGCCGTGCTTGTCGACATATGCCCCGATCGTTCGCTCCATTTCGGCGAGTGTCGCCGCGTCCCAGCGTTCGGGGCAGAGCGTGGGATGGAGCGAATCGTAGGCCTCGTTGGAGGGGTGCGGCCCGGCGTGGTCGAGGAAATTGCGGTTGAGGTCGACATTGTCCTCGGTCACCCGGCGCAGCCAGGCGAAGCCGTGCGGATTGATGGCATGCACCAGAACGATCCGCACGTCGTTCGCCGGCGCCGGACGTTCGGCGAGGAAGCCGATCTGGACCGCCGAGCCCGCGAAGGCCTCGACCCCGTGGGTTCCCGCGTTGACCAGCAGCACGCGCCCGGCATCGCGCGGGCCGAGAACCGCGACATCGGTCGTCAGATTCCCATCGCGGCCGGACGGGACGACGGCCGGGTTTTCGTACGCTTCCAGGGAGGCCCCGGACGCCCGTGCAGTACCTCGGAATTTCTCCCGCGCCGCCCAATAGTCGGACGAAAACGCGGCGAGTTCGGCTTCCGGCATGAAATGGCTCCCGAGAGATGCAGGGTGCGAAATACGCGCCCCTGTTGTAAGAGAAGGCACGGCTCATCGCCAACCCGCGCGCCCGTAGCTCAGCCGGATAGAGCAGCGGACTTCTAATCCGCAGGTCGCAGGTTCGAATCCTGCCGGGCGCGCCACTCTTCAACGGCGCCGAAGAAGGAGCCCCGGCCCCTCCCGCGAGCGGGAGGGGGGACGGCAGGGAGCGCCCGGCGAGCGAGCTCCCTCTCCCCCGCGGGGGAGAGGGTCGGGGTGAGGGGGATGAGACCGGAAGATTTCTCCGCTCGCTTCGCTCGGTCGAAATGACGGATAAATTCGTGAGCGCGCCCGAACTACTTCCCCGCCGTCGCCGCGGCAGCCGCCTTGATCAGTTTGTACATCGGCGCGATCTTGGGGTTCTTGCCGAGGAATTCGTCACCCAACGGGCGCGTCCGGCGGAACAGCTCGGCCCGGTCGGCATCGGTCGGCTCGGTCACCGTGCCGCCCTTCTCGACCCAGAGCTTCTCCCACTTGACCGTGATCTCGATGGCGATCTTGACGGTGATGTCGCCCATCTCCTTGCCGACCTCGAAGATCGCCATGCGGTGTTCCTTGGGCAGGCTGTCGAGCCATTTCCGGTTGAGCCACATGCCGCTCGGGATATAGGCCGACTTCTCGTTGTAGATGTACTTGGCGACCGTGTAGAACTTGGACGGGCCCATCACGATGATGCCGCTGCGGACGCCGTCGAGGGCGTTACGCTGGAGCGCGGGCAGGACCTCGGAATAGGGCATCGGGATGCCGGTGGCGCCGACGGTCTTGAGCGTCGCGATCTCCATCTTGGTGGCCAGCACCCGGATTTTCCGGCCGTTGAAGTCGTCGAGCGTCTCGATCGGGCGCCTGGAGGCCACGGCCGTTCCTCCCGCGGACCAGGTGTAGTTGCCGACGATCCCGGCATGCGAGGCGAGCGCCAGGAACTTGTCGCGCACGGTCGGGTGGTTGAGCGTGCGGTGCTGGTGCATTTGCGATTCGAAAAGGGCGGGTGCGTCAGGCGCCTGGAAGGCCTGGTTGAGCCCGACGAAGAAGCCCGGCGGCGAGATGAAGCATTCCTGGGTGCCGAGCTGGACCCCTTCGACCTGGCGCGGGATGGTGCCGAGCTGGGCAAGCGGGAAGATGCGGACGTCGACCGCGCCACCGGTCTGCTTGCCGATCTTCTCCTTGAAGATCTCGGCCGAACGGTGCTGTGAATCGTTCACCGTCACAAAGCCGCATTTCATGTCGTGCTTGGTCTGCGCGTTCGCAGCCGCCGCGGCGAGGACCACGGCCGCGGCCGTGAGGATCGTTTTCTTCATCGGGGGTCTCCCTCTTGCCTGGTGTCGATTTACGCGCCGCGAAAACGGTAGTCGAAGCGGGTCCCGTCGGAAACCACCCGGCCCGCCGTGGTTCCGGGAAAATGGCACGGAACGACGAGTGTATCGGTGTCGGTTACCGATTCGAGGATCTTCCGGCGCGAACGATTCGACATCCCGGTGTCCCAGCAGAAGCAGGAATACCAGTCGGGCTCGCGGCATTGCAGCGCATGGTGCATCAGGTCGCCGGTGAACACCGCCCGTTGCCCGTTCGACTCCAGATTCACGCAGACATGGCCGGGGGTGTGGCCCGGCGTCGGGGTCAGCCAGATCGAATCGTCGAGCGCGAAGTCATCGTCCACGAGCAGGGCCTGTCCGGCCTCGACGACAGGAAGACACGAATCGCGCCAGACGTCGCCGGGCGGGTCCGCGTTCCTTGCGCTCTCCGCCGCCCAGAAGTCGTATTCGCGCCTCCCGAAAATGTATTTCGCATTCGGGAAGGTCGGTACCCAGCGCCCGTCGACAAGCCTCGTGTTCCAGCCGCAGTGGTCGACATGGAGATGGGTGCAGAAGACGTAGTCGATGTCGTCGAACTTGAGGCCGAGCGCCGTGAATCCGTCGAGCCAGGGCTGCTTGGGATAGTCGAGCCATGCGCCCCGGTTGGGCTTGTCCTCGCCGACGCAGGTATCGATAAGGATGGCGTGGCGCGGCGTCCGCAGGACGAATGTCTGGTAGGTGATGACGAGCAGATCCTGCGCGGCGTCGTAGACGAAATCGGGAAGTCCCCGCAGATGCTCGTCGACGAGGTTGCGCTCCGCGCCGGGGTACATCGCCAGCGGGTTCCGCCAGGCGCCGTCGCGCTCGACGATACTGGCGATTTCGACGTCGCCGATTGCGAACCGCTCCATCACGCGGTCTCCCTTGTCGATTTCGTTGCGCGGCGCCCTTCGTACCAGGCGACGAACCCGGCGCTGGCGCATATCATTCCAGCCCCGATCCAGGTCATCGCGTCGGGTATCTCGCCGAAAGCGAAATAGCCGATCAGCGCGGCCCATACCAGCCGGACGTAATCGACCGGCGAGACCAGGCTGGTGTCGCCGTCCTTGAGCGCCTGGTTGAGGCAAAGATGCCCCGAGGTTCCCAGCGCGGCCAGGACGAACAGGTTGAGGTACTGCTCCGGCGACGGCCAGGTCCAGACCGGCAGCGCGGCGAGGAACGACATGGGCGCGAGGATGATCATCATGTAGGCGGTTATGGTGATGCTCGATTCGGTCCGCGTCAGTGTCTTGATGACCAGCATGGCCACGGCCCACAACAGAGCCGAGAAGACGGTCAGGATCGGGCCGAGGCCGATTTCCCCGAAGCCCGGGCGCAGGATGACCAGCGCACCCAGAAATCCGATCGCGATGGCGCCCCAGCGCGCGATCCCCACCCGTTCCCGGAGGACGAAGAACGCGAGCACGCTCGCGAAGATCGGCGCGGTGAAGGTCAGGGCGGTCACGTCGGCGAAGGGCGCGATGGTGACCGCGTAGAAGAAGCACAGCATCGAGACCAGGTTCAGGATCCCGCGCAGCGCATGGACCTTGAGCTTGCGGGTCCTGAGCGGCGCGATCCCGTAGCGGAAAAGGATGGGCGCGAGAAAGACGAGTCCGAACAGATTGCGGAAGAAGGCAACCTCGAACGGGTGCAGGCCCTGCGCGGTGTGCCGGATCATCGCGTGCATGGCGGTAAACGCGACGGTCGCCAGCAGCATCATCGCCATGGCGCGGAGCGTGTTGCCCCCGCCGCTTGCCGTTTCGGTCAACCGTATTCGCGGATTACGTGGCGGGCGAGCGCCATTTTCAGGATCTCTTCCGGCCCCTCGGTAATCATGAACGAGCGGAGGTCGCGCCACAGCTTCTCGATCGGAAGATCCGTGGTGAGCCCGATCCCGCCATGGATCTGGAGGCAGCGGTCGGCCGCCTCGAAGCCGGCCCTGTCGCCGATGTACTTGCACATATAGGACTGGTAGCGGATGTCCTCGCCCCGGTCGTAACGGGCAGCGGCGTCATAGACCATCAGCCTCAACTGGTGCAGCTCGGCATAGGTGTCGACCAGCATCCACTGCACCGCCTGGCGGTTGGCGAGCGGCTCGCCGAACGTGACCCGCTGCTTGGCGTAGGAAGCGCCGAGCTCCAGGCAGCGCTCCATCGTGCCGATGCCGAGCGAGCCGTGGCGCATCCGCCCGAAGGTGATCCAGCTCTGCGCCATGCGGAACCCGTCGCCCTCGTTGCCGATCAGGTTCTCGACGGGGACGCGCACGTCGTGGAAACCGACCTCGCAGGGCCGGTCGTCCATCATCGTTTCCTGCTGGCGAATCACCTCTACGCCCGGCGTGTCCATGTCGACGAGGATGCAGGAAATTCCGCCGCGCGCGCCCTTCTCGCGGTCGGTGACGCAAACGACCTGCGCGAAGTCCGCCGCGTCTCCTCCGGTGATGAAGCGCTTCATCCCGTTGATCACGTATTCGTCACCGTCGCGGTCCGCGGTGGTCCGCATGCTCGCCGGATCGCCGCCGGCATCGGGCTCGGTCTGGCAGAACGCGGCGTATTTTTCGCCCTGTATGCAGGGCCAGAGATACTTGTCCTTCTGGTCGTCGCGCAGGAACTGGAGCAGGATTGGGCTCACGTCGGGGCCGAAGATCCAGGGCTTGCGCCGCGGGAAGGCGATGGTGCGGCCGGTTTCTTCCCAAACCAGCACACGGGCCAGCAGGCCCAGCCCCATGCCGCCATATTCCTCGGGGATGTCGATCATCCAGATGCCGAGCTCGCGGGCGCGGGCTTCCAGCTTTTCCCGGATCTCGGGCACCATCAGGTGTCCGTCATAGGCCTCGCGCTCGATCGGAATCACCTCGTTGTCGATGAACCGCCGGAGCGTGTCCTTCATCATACGAAGCTCTTCGGGAAGCTCGAAGTCCATGGCCGTCTCCCTGTGCGCGCGCGGCGCGTGACAGTAAGCGGCGGCCCCGGCGGCGGGTCAAGGCGGGCCGGCTCGACTCCGGGCGCGAAAAAACTACATTTCCGTGCGGCGGACAGGCGAGGGAGAAACGACCATGGGCATGCTGATCGACGGCGAGTGGATCGACGACGACGCGAAGTACCGCAACCCGGAAGGCGGGGCGTTCGTCCGCGCCGAATCGGTCTTCCGTTCGTGGATCGCCGCGGACGGATCTTCGGGCTTCCCGGCCGAAGCGGGGCGTTACCACCTGTTTCTCGCGCCCAACTGTCCCTGGGCCCACCGGACCCAGATCGTCCGCTACCTCAAGGGCCTGGAGGACATGATCTCGATCACGCTTTCGGACCTGCCGCGGGAGCGCAGCTGGGCCTATTCGCAAGGAATCGGCCGCGATCTCGTGCCGGTCGACGGCGTGTTCGAATTGCACCAGGCCTATGTTTCCGCCGATCCGGATTATACCGGCCGGGTCACGGTTCCGACCCTGTTCGACAAGAAGGAATGGACGGTCGTCTCCAACGAATCGTCCGAGATCGTCCGCATGCTGAACACCGAGTTCGACCATCTCGGCGCGACGCCGCTCGACCTCTACCCGGCGGATTTGAGGAGCGAGATCGACGCGTTCAACGACCGGATCTACGAGACGGTGAACAACGGCGTCTACCGGACCGGCTTCGCGAAGACCCAGGAAACCTACGAAGAGGCATACGGTCGGCTGTTCGCCACGCTGGATCATCTGGACGACGTGCTGGGCGAGCGGCGCTATCTCTGCGGCGAGCGCCTGACAGAGGCGGACTGGCGGCTCTATCCGACCCTGATCCGCTTCGACTGCGTCTACTACAGCCATTTCAAGTGCAACAAGCGGCGCATCGACGACTACCCGAACCTGTCGAACTACCTGCGCGAGCTTTACCAGCTGCCCGGGATCGCCGAGAGGACGGACATCCCGGGCATCAAGCGCGGCTACTACGCCGACATGACGCACATCAACCCGACCGGGATCGTGCCGCTGGGGCCGGACATCGATTTGAAAACGCCGCACGACCGGGAAAGGCTGCGGAAGGCGGCCTGAGCCCTACCCCCGGAAAGGCGGGAAGCCGGCGTAGCTCTCCGCGTGGTCGTCCTCGAAGCCCGGCATGCCCGGCCGGGTAAGGCATCCCTTGGGCACGGCGTAGCTGTCGATCCGCCGCGCCGGACGCTCGTGCCACTGGATGTTGAAGGCGGCGAGCTTCGGGAAGAAGCAAAGCCTCGAATAGGGCAGGCGGTCGTGGATGAACCAGGCGAGCGGCCGCCAGTCGCCGGTCTCCGCATACCGGTCGGCGAACCACGGGATCACGATACACGCGGTGGCGCCCATGCAGCCCTCCGCGTCGCGCCGGTCCCAGATATGCCCGGCACGGCTTGCCTCGTTCGCGGCGCAGTTGAGGCCGTTCCGGTTGCCGAAGCCGTTGACCTCTTCCGAGCGGTAGCCGGAGCGGACCGAGACCGCCCCGAAGGTCTCGTGCAGCGGTTCGAGCAGCGCTTCGCAGAGCCGGGTGCCGGCGGCGATCGCAAGCTCCGGGTCGTCCGGGATATTGGCGAACCCGTGGAACGCCGCGATTTCGCTGTGCAGGAAATCGCGCATGAAGAAGGACGGCGAAAGCCTCACCCGGCCGAGTTCCTCGAGTGCCCTCATCGAACCCGGCTTGCGCATCGCCCGCCTCCCTAATTCTCCTTTGCCATCCCCGATTTCATGTCTTCCAGGAGTCGTTCGACGGTTTCCCGCGGCAGGTCCTGGGTGATGAAGACGATCCGGCTGCGCGTGTCGCCGTCCGGCCAGTCCGGAAGCTGGGCGGGGTCGTGGAAGAGGTGCTGCACGCCGTGAATGGCGATCGGCTTGTCTTGGCCGGCGACGTTGACGATCCCCTTGATGCGCAGGAGCTTTTCCCCGTGGGTCGCGATGAGGGTGCGGTGTGCCGTGAAAGGCACCATCCTTCAGCGGGTGCAAATCCCGCCCGGCAAATGTCGTTCCAGCCGGTAGCAATCGGAGCGAGTTATGGAGGTAACGACATAGCTTGAAGCACTTCGATGTAACGGGCCGCCTTGGGCGGCTTAGCGACCATGCGGGCCGCAACGTGCAGTGAACGCCGAGCAGGCCTCGAAACCAGTGATGTGGGAGCCGACCCGCCCGTGCTCCGGGGAAGGCTGCCATCGGTCGGGAAGCGAACGACGCAAGCACCGGCCGGTCCCACCGGGGCAATGGCGGCGGCACGCATGGAAGAGGAGGATGGAGGCAACACGGGAAGCCCTGTCGGTGGTGTGCACACACCAACCGGAACCCCGCGAGGGGCAGGCTGGGCCGGCAGGGTGGCGGATGGGCTCGTAGTACCGCTGAAGCCGGGTAATGCCGGTGGAGGAAAGGAGCCCTGGTTCGAGAGCAGTACGGAAAGGAAGCAAGGCGTGACTACTGGTGAAAACCTAACAGGGTCAGACAGAGTTCGGAAACTCCAGACCGTGCTACATGCGAAAGCTAAGGAAGAACCCGGTCGGCGATTCCATGCGCTGATCGACAAGGTGTGGCGCGAGGACTTCCTCGCCGAAGCCTGGAAGCGGGTTCGCCGGAATGGCGGGGCTGCCGGGGTGGATGGCGAGACGTTCGCGGACATCGAGTCGGTTGGCGTGGGGCGCTGGCTTGGGGAACTGGCGCGGGAACTGAAGGATGGGGCGTACACACCGAAGCCGGTACGGCAGGTGCTCATCCCGAAGAAGCAGCCCGGCAAGTTCCGGCCATTGGGCATCCCCTGCATAAGGGACCGGGTAGCGCAGACGTCGGCTCTGCTTGTGCTTGAGCCGATATTCGAAGCGGACCTGCAACCGGAGCAGTACGCCTACAGGCCGGGACGGAGTGCCCACGGCGCGGTAAAACGCGTTCGCCGCCTCCTATATGGGCGGCACCAAGAGGTTGTTGATTGCGACCTGTCCAACTACTTCGGCGAGATACCGCACGCCGAGCTTCTCAAGAGTTTCGCCCGCCGCATCAGCGACGGGCGGATGCTCAAGCTCATCAAGGCGTGGCTGGAAATGCCGGTGGAAGAGGACGACGGCGAGGGCGGCAAGCGCCGCACGAACCGGGCGCGCAGGGAACGGAAAGGAACCCCGCAAGGGGCACCGATCTCGCCTTTGGCCAGCAACGTCTACATGCGGCGCTTCATCTTGGGCTGGAAGGCGCTGGGCTACGCCCGGCGCTTCCGTGCGGAAATCGTGAACTATGCCGACGACCTCTGTGTGCTCGGCAAGGCCCCGGCGGCGGAAATGCTGGCGGCGGTCGAGCGGCTCATGGCGGGTCTGAAGCTCACGGTCAACGCGCGGAAAACCCGGTGCTTGCGGTGCCCGGAAGAGCCTTTAGAGTTTCTGGGTTACCGCATCGGACACACCTACCGCCGGGATGGTCGGGGGTCGTACATCGGCACCCGGCCCAGCCAGGCGAGTGTCCAGAGCATATGCCGCAGGATCAGCGACATGACGGTGAGAGGGTACGGTGGGCAACCATCGGAGGTGATGGTAGGGCGTCTGAACCGGACTATGACCGGGTGGGCAAACTACTTTAGCCTCGGGCAGGTCAGCCCGGCCTTCAACGTCGTCAACCGACATGCGGTCCGGCGGTTTCGCCAGTGGCTCTGCCGAAAGCACAAGACGCGGCACGGGGCAACTGTGCAATACCCCGCCCAGAGGCTCCACGACGAATACGGCCTCACCCGTCTGACGCGGCAGGCACTGGGCCTTCCGAGCGCGAAGGCATGATCTCGTCCGAAAGCCGGATGCGGGAAATCCGCACGTCCGGTTTGATGAGCGGGGACTGGAAACGCGGTCATGGGAGCCGGACTGAGGCCCGGAGCGAAAGCGACGGACAAGCCACCGGACCCTACAACTGGCGCGCCAGTCCTCGACTCTACTATCCAACCGACGAAGGGCTCCCAGGGAAGCGGCTCGTCGAAGCGCAGGCAGTAGGCGCGGATGCTGTTGTCGTGGCGGTTCACGTCGTGGCGATGGTGGTGGTGATCCTCCTCCTCGTAGGCCTCGTCGCGCAGCCAGCGCTGCACGTCGAGGCTCTTGGTCGCGGGGTCGTAGAGGCCGCTATCGAACAGGGCGTCCGGATGGATGGCACCGAACTCAGCCCGGACAATGGGGGCGCCCGGGTTGAGCGCGCGCAGGCTGACTTCGAGTCTGTCCAGCGAATCGCCTTCGGCGAGGTCGCCCTTGGTGATGACGATGCGGTCCGCCACCGCCGCCTGCTTGACGGACTCCCGGTGGCGGCCGAGCTGGATATCCCCGTTGACCCCGTCGACCGCGGTGACCACGCCGTCCAGGGAGAAGCGGTTGGCGATCACGCGGTCGGTCATCAGCGTGTGGATTACCGGCGCCGGATCGGCGAGCCCGGTGGTCTCGATCACGACGCGGGTAAACGGCGGCACGTCGCCCTTGACCCGCTTGATGAACAGCTCGCGCAGCGCGCGGGCGAGATCGTCGCGGACGGTGCAGCAAAGACAGCCCGCGTTGAGCAGCACCGTGTCCTCGTCGATTTGCTCGATCAAGTGATGGTCGAGTCCGATCTCGCCGAACTCGTTGACCAGGACCGCCGTTTCCGACATCTCGGGATGTTTCAACAACGCATTGATAAGCGTGGTTTTTCCGCTTCCCAGAAATCCGGTGAGCAGGGACGTCTGGACGATATCCTCGGGCTCCGGCGGGGTGTGGGCTTCGGTCATTTGTCGTAGAGCTCCCCCGGGTCGATCCGGACCTCGGCGACGGTTGCAAGCTCGTCGCCCCGGGCGGCCCTGAAGAAGCAGCTGCGGCGTCCGGTGTGGCAGGCGACTCCGGTCTGTTCCACGGCGAGTAGCAGCGTGTCGCCGTCGCAATCGACGCGGAGCTCCACCAGTGTCTGGACCTGGCCCGAGCTTTCGCCCTTGCGCCACAATTCGCTTCGCGAGCGCGAGAAATAGCAGACCCGGCCGGTGGTCAGGGTCTCCGCGACCGCTTCCCGGCTCATCCAAGCCATCATCAACACTTCGCCGCTGTCATGCTGCTGGGCGATCGCCGGGACCAGCCCGTCGCCGTTCCACGCAATCGCATCGAGGGTCGCGGCGAGGCCCGCTTCGGACACGCCCATGGATTCGGTTCCCAGTTTTTCGGTGCCGGCCATTTTAGGCCGCTTCTCCGCGGAATCGAAGCGGTCGGCCCTCAGCGCGCCGCGTTCAGCCGCTCCAGGCCGCGCTCCAGGTCGGCGATCAGGTCGTCGGTGTCCTCCAGCCCCGCATGGATACGAATAGTCGGACCTTCGTCCCAGACCGTCGCCGTCCTGATCGGAGCCGGGTTGGTCGGCAGGATAAGGCTCTCGAAACCGCCCCAGCTCGCGCCCATGGAGAACAGCTTCATGCCGTCGAGCATCGCCTCCACGGCGTTTGCCGGGGCCGGGTTCAACACGACGCCGAACAGGCCGCAGGCGCCGGTGAAGTCCCGTTTCCAGAGCGTATGGCCGGGATCTTCGGGCAGTGCGGGATGCAGGACACGGTTGACCTCCGGGCGCTGCTGGAGCCAGCGGGCGAGGATCAGCCCGTTTTCGTGGTGTTGGCGGAGCCTGACGGCCAGGGTGCGCAGCCCGCGAAGCGCGAGATAGACGTCGTCCGGCCCGCAATTGGCGCCCAGATCGGAGGCGGACTGGCGGACTTGAGGCCACAGCTCCTCGCGCGTCGTGATCGTCCCCATCATCACGTCGGAATGGCCGACGATGTATTTCGTCGCCGCCTGGACCGAAACGTCGACGCCGTGTTCGAACGGCTTGTACAGGACGCCTGCGCCCCAGGTGTTGTCGATGACGACCACCGCTCCCGCCGCGTGCGCCGCTTCGGCGACGGCCGGCACATCGGTCATTTCGAAGGTGAGGGAGCCGGGTGTTTCGACATAGACGATGCGGGTCCGCTCGGTGAGCAGTTCGGCGACGCCGGCGCCGATCGCGGGATCGAAATAGGTGGTCTCAACCCCGAACCGGCCGAGGAAGCTGTCGCAAAAGCGCCGCGCCGGGCCGTAGACGTTGTCCGCCATCAGGATGCGGTCGCCAGCCTCGACAAAGGCGAGGATCGCCGCGTTGATCGCCGCCAGGCCGGAGCCGAGGCAGACCGCCCGGTCGCCGCCCTCGATCGCCGCCACCGCTTCCTCGAACGCGGTGTGGGTCGGGGTGCCGTGCCGCCCGTAGGTGTAGACGCCGGGCTCCCACCGCCGTTCGCGCGCCTCGCGCATCGCCGCCACGGTCGGGTGCGTGATCGTGGAGGCGTGGTAGACGGGCGGGTTGACGATCCCGAAATTGGCCTCGGGATCGCGGCCCGCGTTGGTGATGACGGTGTCTTCTTTCATGGCGCGGCCCGTGGGCTGGTGAAAAGGCCGCGCATCCTGCCACCGGGGTCAGGACGGCGCCAGACGGTATTTCAGGTCTCTATCGGCGTGTCCGTCCGCATGCCCCATTCCGACCACGAGCCGTCATAGACGGCGACCTCGTCCTGGCCGATCAGGTGCAGCCCGAAGGCGAGCAGCGAGGCCGTCACGCCCGATCCGCAGGTGGTGGTGACCGGCCGGGCCGTGTCGATCCCGGCGCCGTCGAAGAGCGCGCGGATCTCCTCCGGCGGCCTCATCTCCCCGGTCTCCGGGTCCACCAGCCGGTTATAGGGCAGGTTTCCACTGCCCGGGATATGGCCCGACCGGCATCCCGGACGCGGCTCGGGTTCGGTGCCGGCGAAGCGGCCGGGGGCGCGGGCATCGAGGATCTGCAATGACGCGGCGTCGAGGCTCTCCATGATCGTGTCCAGATCCGAGATGCGATCCGGACGGGGTCGGGCGGTAAAGACACCTGGAGAGGAGCGGGGCGCCGGCGGTTCGGCTTCCGTCGATCTGCCTTCCGCCGTCCATTTGTCGAAACCGCCATCGAGAATCGAGACCGAATCGTGGCCGAAATAGCGCAGCATCCACCACGCCCGGCCGACGGTCATCATTCCCACCCGGTCGTATGCGACGACGCGCGTCGAATCGCCGATACCGAGCTCATTCATCTGGGCGGCGAACCGGGCCGGGGAGGGGGCCATGTGCGGTCTCGGGTCGTCCGGATCGGCGATGCCGTCGATGTCCCAGAACGCCGCGCCCCCGATGTGCCCGCTCTCGTATTCGGCGCGGCCCGACCGGCCGTCGGTCGGCAGGTACCAGGTCGTCTCCACGACGCGAACCGCCGGGTCGTCGAGATGCGCTTCCAGCCACTCCGTTGAAACCAGGGCCTCCGCTTCCGGCACTGTCCGACCTCCTATTCCGTTGCCGCGGCGGGACTTTACAGGAGCGGGCCGTTGTCGCGAAGCATGGGGTCCTCGCTCAATCCGGTTGTCCGGCGTGTCCGGTGCAGACATATTCTCCGCATGACGGACTATCTGGTCAGGCCGGATCCTTCCGACGCACGGCTTACCGAGCGCGTGCCGGGGGTGGATCAGGACGGCAAGGCGATCGAGACCTCGGTCACCGTGGAACGGCCGCTGACGCTGTTCCTCAACAGCCAGGAGATCGTCACCCTGATGACCATCGGCGACTATGTCGATTGCATGGCGGTCGGCTACCTGATCAACCAGAACATGCTCAAGGGCGACGACGAGGTCACCGGCGTCGATTACGACGAGGAGATCGAGACCGTGGTCGTCCGCACCTCGCACGAGACCGATTTCGAGGAGCGTATGAAGAAGCGCACCCGGACTTCCGGCTGCGCGCTCGGCACCGTGTTCGGCGACGTGATGGAGACGTTCGAGGAAGTCACCCTCGATCCCGAGGCGGAAATCAGGACGTCCTGGCTTTATGCACTGGCCAAGGCGATCAATACGACGCCGAGCCTCTATCTGGAGGCCGGTGCGATCCACGGCTGCGTGCTGTGCGAGAAGGACCGGCCGCTGATTTACATGGAGGACGTCGGACGCCACAACGCGGTCGACAAGATCGCCGGCTACATGCACCTCAACCGCATCGCGCCCGAAGGCAAGATGTTCTACACGACGGGCCGTCTGACCAGCGAGATGGTGATCAAGGCGGTACAGATGCGGATCCCCATTCTTGTCTCCCGTTCGGGGTTCACCGCCTGGGGAGTCGATCTCGCGCGTCAGGCCAATCTGACGCTGATCGGGCGGGCGAGGGGGCGGCGCTTCATCGCGCTCGCGGGCGAAAGCCGGATCGTCTACGACGCGGATCCGGGGGCGGTCGGCGAAGAGCCCGCGGCGGTGCAGCGCAAGGGCGCCCGCGTCGGGTGAGGGCGCCTTGGAGCTGACGCTGGTCTGGCGGGGCCCGGTCGGCGCCGGCCTGTTTCCCGACGGCGAGGCGGCGCTCGAAGCGCTGCGCGGTCCGGGCGTTTATCTCCGCATGAAGCTGTACAGCCGCGGCCGGACGGTGAGCTATGTCGGGCAGAGCCGGAATTTGCTGAGCCGGATCGACCAGCACCTGACGGCGATGCTGGGGCTCCAGACGCCGCTGCGCGACGATAACGCCCGGACGATCTTCCCGGGCGATGCCGGGGCACGGCTCGCCGCATACAACGACGTGGATAGAGCCGCGGGCGCGGCGGCAGCGGAGGTCCGGCGAACCCGATTCTATGTCGCGCTTTGCGATGAGGACTTCGCGCCGGAACGGCTCGATCTGGTCGAAGGCGCCTTGAAGGGACGGCTGGAAAACCGGGTCGCCTCCGGGGCAGGCCTGTCGGGCTGCGAGAACGTCCAGGGTATCCCGCGGGATCCTTTCGCCGACATCGCCGAAATCGTCCAGGATATCGCCGCGCTTGAGCCGGAAGATGCGGATCTGATCGCCCGCGCACTCGGTACCGATCCCATCCCCGTCGACGCCTTGCTGGTAGGGGCCGGCCATGCCGAATAGCGAGAAGGAGGGCCGGCCCGCGAAGCCGCGCATCGCCGGTATCGTGCTCGCGGGCGGGCTGTCGCGCCGCATGGGCGGCGGCGACAAGGGGCTGCGGACTCTTGCCGGACGTTCGATCCTCGCCCATGTGATTTCCCGCGCCGAAGCGCAGGTCGACCCGCTCGCGCTCAATGCCAACGGGGATCCGGGCCGGTTCGCCGAAACCGGTCTTGCGGTCGTTCCGGATACCGTCGAAGGCTTCCCCGGCCCCTTGGCCGGCGTGCTCGCCGGCCTGGAATGGGCCAGGGATCGCGTTGCCGGTTGCGCATACATGGCGACGTTCGCTTGCGACGCGCCGTTCCTGCCCGAAGACATGGTGGACAGGTTGTGGCGGGCTGTCGACGAAGAAGGCGCGGAGATCGTTTCCGCCTGCTCGAACGGACGGGAGCATCCGGTGTTTGCCCTCTGGCCGGTGGCTCTCGCGAACGAACTGCGCGCCGCATTGGAAGAGGAGGGGATCCGCAAGGTCGACATGTGGACCGCGCGCTATCGTCTGGCCCACGCGGAGTTTGCTGCCGCTCCCGTCGATCCCTTCTTCAATGTGAATCGGCCCGACGACATCTCGGAAGCCGAGGCCATATTGGGTGTCTGAATCGCCGGATGCGGACGTTCCGGCTTCAGCGCGCCAGTTGAGCGCCAACGATTGAAGCGAGGAGAATCCAGCCGACCAGACGGTTGGAGCGGAACTTGGCGAGGCAGTCCTTCGGAGCGTCGAGATCGACGGCGCCGACCTGCCATACGAATTGCACCGTGACGAGCGCGAGCCCCGCGTAGAAGACCCAGCCCAGCCCGACGACATGACCTGTCGCCGCGAACAGGGCGGCGGCGATGAGATAGAAGGCGAACAGCCATGGCTTGCTGCCCAGCCCGAGGCGGCGGGCCGTGGACTTGACCCCGGCGGTGACGTCGTCGCGGCGATCCTGGTGGGCGTAGATGGTGTCGTATCCGAGCGTCCAGAAAATACCCGCGACATAGAGCAGGACCGGCGCGAGCCCGATCTCCTCCCGCACCGCCGCCCACCCGAGCAAGGCTCCCCAGTTGAACGCGAGGCCGAGCACGAATTGCGGCCAGTAGGTGATGCGCTTGCTGAGGGGGTAGGTGAAGACGAGCACAAGGGATGCCGCGCCGACCGCGATCGCGAACGGCTTCAACGTAAGCAGGATCGCAAGACCCGCGGCGAGGAGCGCGACGAGAAATACGACCGCCCCCCGCACCGATACCGCGCCGCTCGGCAGAGGCCGGTCGCGCGTGCGGGCCACCTGGGCGTCGAAGTCGCGGTCGCAGATGTCGTTGAACGTGCAGCCCGCGCCGCGCATCACCAGGGCGCCGATGCCGAACGACGCGAACAGGATCAGGCTTTCCCGCGAAAGCGGCTCGGGCGAGGCGAAGGCGATCGACCACCAGCACGGGAACAGCAGCAGCCATGTCCCGATGGGCCTGTCGAGACGTGCGAGCCGGACATAGGGGCGCGCCTGGGCGGGCAGAACCCGGTCGACCCAGCCGCCCTTCGGGATATCGCTCGCCGCGGTATCGTCGATGCCCGACATTGCTCTTTCGCTCCCGCCCGATTATATCGGCACCGGCCTTTTCCTTCGACGGCGACGTAATTCCCGATGCAGCCAGCTGTTCCGCAAGTCCGGCTATTCCTCGACCAGACGCTGGCGAGCGGTGAGGCCGTCGTGCTCGACCGGGACCGGACGCACTACCTCAAGGATGTCATGCGGCGGGGACCGGACGACGCGGTTGCCGTGTTCAACGGCCGTGACGGCGAATGGCTGGGCAGGATCGAAACGACCGGAAAGCGGAGCATCGCGCTCCGCATCGAACGTTTGCTCGCGCCGCAACCCGGGAGCGTCGATCTCTGGCTTCTGTTCGCGCCGCTCAAGCGCGGGCCGGGCGACATGACGGTCGTCAAGGCGGTCGAACTCGGTGTCTCGGCGCTCGTTCCCGTCATGACGGCGCGCACCACGGCCGCCCGTGTCAGGCAGGAGCGCATGAGGTCGCTGGCCATCGAGGCGGCCGAGCAATGCGGACGCCGCGACGTACCGGAGACCCGCGAACCCGTGCCGCTCTCCGAATTGCTGGACGATTGGCCCGCGGAGAGGCGGCTCGTTTTCTGCGACGAGAGCGGTCGCGGCCTCCCCATCGTCGAATTTCTGACCGTGGCCCGGGACAGTGGGACCGAAAGCCCGTGGGCCGTGCTCATCGGACCGGAGGGCGGCTTTACCGAGGAAGAGCGCGCGTCGCTGCGGAGTCGGCCCTTCGTCGACCCGGTGGACCTGGGACCGAGACTTCTGCGTGCCGAGACGGCGGCGATAGCGGCTCTGGTCTGTTGGCAGGCGGTAATCGGCGATTGGCGCCGCCCGGTCGCCGCTCCCGCGCGTGCGGCGGCCGCGGGGGCATAGGGCGAAGGAAAGAATGGCAGCACCTCCCACAAGCCAGGGCGCGCCCATCGAGGATCGACGCCAGCTGATCGAGTTTCTCGAGGAAGGCTGCAAGCCTCCGGAAGATTGGCGCATCGGCACCGAGCACGAGAAATTCGTCTTCCATCTGGAGACCCTCGACTCCGCGCCTTACGAGGGGGCGTGGGGTATCCGGGCGCTGCTCGAAGGTCTGACGCGTTTCGGCTGGGAGCCGGTGCTGGAAAACGGCAACCCGATCGCGCTCGCCAAGTCCGACTGCAACATCTCGCTAGAACCCGGGGGTCAGCTCGAGTTGTCGGGCGCGCCGCTGGAGACGATCCACCAGACCTGCGACGAGGTGCATACCCATCTCGCGGAGGTGAAGGAGGTTGCGGGCGAGCTCGGCGTCGGCCTGGTCGGGCTCGGGTTTCATCCCCGCGCGACGCGCGGGGAGATCCCCTGGATGCCCAAGGGCCGCTACAAGATCATGCGCGACTACATGCCGAAGAAGGGCTCGCTCGGGCTCGATATGATGCTCCGGACCTGCACCGTGCAGGTGAATCTCGACTTCGAGTCCGAATTCGACATGGTGCGCAAGATGCGGGTCGGCCTGGCGCTCCAGCCGGTGGCCACCGCGCTGTTCGCCGATTCGCCCTTCGTCGAAGGGAAGCCCAGCGGCTACCACTCCTATCGCAGCCATATCTGGGAGGACACCGATCCCGACCGCTGCGGCATCCTTCCCTTCGTCTTCGAGGACGGCATGAGCTTCGAGCGCTACGTCGATTACGTGCTCGACGTCCCCATGTACTTCGTCTACCGCGACGGCGCTTATGTCGACGCCAGCGGCCAGTCCTTTCGCGACTTCCTCGATGGCCGGCTGCCCGCGCGGCCCGGCGAAAAGCCGATGATGTCGGACTGGGCGGACCATCTGACGACCCTGTTCCCGGAAGTCCGGCTGAAGCGGTATATCGAGATGCGCGGCGCCGATGGAGGGCCGTGGCGGCGGCTTTGCGCACTTCCCGCCCTCTGGGTGGGACTGCTTTACGACAAGGATGCGCTGGACGCGGCCTACGACCTGATCGCCGACTGGACCGTCGAGGAGCACCAGAGGCTGCGGCACGAAACCTCGATCCGCGCGCTCAAGACGACGTTCCGGGGAGGAACGCTGCTCGATGTCGCGCGGGAGGTCCTTGGGATCGCCCATGAAGGGCTGAGGGCGCGCGCCCGGCTGGATCGGGTCGGGGACAACGAGACGGGCTACCTGCGCATTCTCGACGACATCGTCCGCCTCGGCTCATGTCCGGCCGAGCAAAAGCTCGAGAGCTATCATGGACCGTGGGCCGGGAATATCGACCGGGTGTTCGAGGAATTCGCCTACTGAGGCAGGCGAAGGCCGCCCTCAGGCCGCGGTGCCGCCCACCGTCAGGTTGTCGATGAGGAGCGTCGGCTGTCCAACGCCTACGGGTACGCCCTGGCCCTCCTTGCCGCAGGTCCCGACGCCGGGATCGAGGCTCATGTCGTCGCCCACCATCTTGACGCGGGTGAGAGCGTCCGGGCCGTTTCCGATGAGAGTCGCACCCTTGACCGGCGCGCCGATGGCGCCGTCCTCGATCAGATAGGCCTCGGACGCGCTGAAGACGAACTTTCCCGAAGTGATGTCCACCTGTCCCCCCCCGAAATTGACGGCGTAGAGGCCCTTGGGCACAGCCGCGATGATCTCCTCCGGTGAGCGGTCGCCGGACAGCATGTAGGTGTTGGTCATGCGCGGCATCGGGGCATGGGCGAAGCTCTCCCGCCGACCGTTTCCGGTCGGCGGCGCGCCCATCAGCCGGGCGTTCATGCGGTCCTGCATGTAGCCGGCAAGGATTCCGTCCTCGATCAGCACCGTGTTCTGGGTCGGGGTGCCTTCGTCGTCGATGCTGAGCGAGCCGCGCCGGTCGGCGATGGTCCCGTCATCGATGACTGTCACGCCCGGCGAGGCAATCCGCTCGCCGAGGAGGCCGGAGAACGCCGAGGTCTTCTTGCGGTTGAAGTCGCCTTCGAGGCCGTGGCCGATTGCCTCATGGAGCAGGATGCCGGGCCACCCGGGCCCCAGCACGACCGGCATCTCGCCCGCCGGCGCCGGAACCGATTCGAGATTTACCAAGGCCTGACGAAGCGCTTCGTCGACCTGGGCTTTCCAGGCATCCTCGGCGAAATAGGCGGTATAGGAAGTGCGTCCGCCGACCCCGTGCCCGCCGGTTTCCATCCGGTCGCCTTCGGCGGCCACGACCGCCACGTTAAGCCTGACCAGCGGACGGATATCGGCCGCCCGGCGCCCGTCCGATCGGATAATCTGGATCGCCTGCCACTCGCCGCTGACCGACGCGATCACCTGAACGACGCGAGGGTCGGAGGCGCGGGCGTATGCGTCGATTTCCTGAAGAAGAGCCACCTTGCGCTCGAACGGGATCTCGTTGAGCGGGTTATCCTCGACATAAAGAGAGGCGTTGGTCGACGCGGGACCTTCCGACGCGGTGCCTCCGTGGCCCGACCTGACCGCCTTGACCGTCATCGCGGCGCGTTCTATCGCGGCTTCCGAGAGTTCCGCCGCGTGCGCGTAACCTGTCGCCTCGTCCGCCACCGCGCGAAGACCGAATCCTTGGGTGGTGTCGAACGACGCGGTTTTCAGCCTGCCGTCGTCGAACCCGAGGCTCTCGGATTGCCGGTATTCGAGAAACAACTCGCCGTCGTCGGCATCGACAAGCGCCTCGGACACGATCGATTCCACCCGGTTGCGATCGAGTCCGGTGCGGCTGAAGAAAAATTCGTCTGTCTTAGCGAGATCCGCCATGATTCCTCCGGGGCGCGCCAGCCGGAACCGGTCCGCGCAAGTGGTGCGTCTTCGTCACTATGATGGTGTCGGCAAGGACGGTTGTCACCCCGCACCGCCTGTCGCGGCCCATCCGCGTGCCGGGCGCCCTTGCGACATAAGGCCGCGAGGATCGGATTCGTTTCAATAAAATCCACGGGTTGGCGGTATTCGGCTAGAATCGTCGGCCATCGGGCATCTTGTCTTTGGAACTTGTGCTGTGTATCAATCCAACGATCTCCAAGCCATTGCCGCGTTGCCCGGATTGGGTTCATTCCTGAAGGGCCTCGCGGCGCAAGGGCGGATATCCGGCGGACGTTAGGGACAGGATACGAATGCTGAAGAGCGTAGGACGCATTCTTGCACCGGGCGCGGGCCTGTCCGCGGCCTTGACCGGTACCGGCGCGTGGGCCAGCACGCCGACGCCATGGCAGATGGGCCTGCAGGAGGCGGCGACTCCCTTGATGCGGAGCATCGACAACCTGCACGACATCCTCTTGGTGGTCAGCACGCTGATCACGCTCTTCGTGCTTGGCCTGCTGCTCTATGTCATGTGGCGTTTCCGCGAGAGCAAGAACCCGACGCCGACCCGGACGACGCACAACACAACGGTCGAGGTGTTGTGGACCGTCATTCCGGTCGTGATCCTGGTGCTGATCGCAATCCCGTCCTTCAAGCTGCTTTACTACTCGGATACGATCCCCAAGGCCGACTTGACGGTGAAGGCGATCGGCCACCAGTGGTACTGGAGCTACGAGTATCCCGATCACGGAAATTTCACTTTCGATGCGACAATTCTCACGGACGACGAGCTGAAGGAAGGCCAGCCGCGCCTGCTGGAGGTCGACAACCGGGTCGTGGTGCCGGTCAACAAGGTGGTTCGTGTCCAGGTTACCGCCGACGACGTGCTGCACGCCTGGGCCGTGCCCGCGTTCGGCGTCAAGGTCGACGGGGTGCCGGGCAGGCTCAACGAAGTCTGGTTCAAGGCGGAGAGAACCGGGGTTTATTACGGCCAGTGCTCCGAGCTTTGCGGCGTCAATCACGGATTCATGCCGATCCGCGTCGATGTCGTCACGCTCCCGGAGTTCGACGCCTGGATAGCGGAGGCGAAGAAGGAATTCGCCGCGGACGACGACATCGAGACGCCGGCAACCAAGCTGGCCGGTCTCGAGCCCGCGCGTTGAGTTGGACGGAGGAGCAGGGGAATGAGTGATTCCGCGGCGGCCCACGACCATCACGAAGCCCACCCGACCGGTTGGCGGCGCTTCGTCTACTCGACCAATCACAAGGACATCGGCACGATGTACCTTGTGTTTGCCGTCGTCTCCGGACTCATCGGCGGCACCATGTCGATCATATTCCGCATGGAGCTGAACAGCCCCGGGGACCAGATCCTCGGCGGCGACTACCACATGTTCAACGTCCTGATCACCGCCCACGGGCTTATCATGATCTTCTTCATGGTGATGCCGGCGATGATCGGCGGATTCGGCAACTGGATCGTGCCACTGATGATCGGCGCGCCGGACATGGCGTTCCCGCGGATGAACAACATCAGTTTCTGGCTGCTGATCCCGTCATTCATCCTGCTCATGGCCTCGCCCTTCTTCGGCGGGGTGGGCGGCGGCTGGACGATCTATCCGCCGTTGAGCTCGGACACCGGACAGCCCGAAGCATCGGTCGACATGGCGATCTTCGCCCTGCATCTGGCCGGCGCTTCGTCGATCCTGGGCGCGGCCAATTTCATCACCACGATCTTCAACATGCGCGCGCCCGGAATGACGCTGCACAAGATGCCGCTCTTCGTGTGGTCGATCCTGGTGACGGCATTCCTTCTGCTGCTCTCGCTACCCGTCCTGGCGGGCGCGATCACGATGCTGCTGACCGACCGTAATTTCGGCACCACTTTCTTCAAGGCAGCCGGCGGCGGCGACCCGATCCTGTTCCAGCACCTGTTCTGGTTCTTCGGCCACCCCGAGGTCTACATCCTGATCCTGCCGGGCTTCGGCATCGTCAGCCAGATCGTGGCGACATTCTCGCGCAAGCCGGTCTTCGGCTATCTCGGCATGGCCTATGCCATGGTGGCGATCGGCTTCGTCGGCTTCATCGTCTGGGCGCACCACATGTACACGGTCGGCATGGATGTCGACACGAAGGCCTACTTCACCGCCGCTACCATGGTCATCGCGGTGCCGACCGGTATCAAGATCTTCAGCTGGATCGCGACGATGTGGGGTGGGTCGATCCGCTTCGACACGCCCATGCTGTGGGCGGTGGGCTTCATCTTCCTGTTCACGCTGGGCGGGGTGACCGGCGTGGTGCTCGCCAACGCCGGCGTCGATCACGCGCTGCACGACACCTATTACGTGGTCGCGCATTTCCACTACGTGCTGTCGATGGGCGCGGTCTTCGCGATCTTCGGCGGGTTCTATTACTGGCTCCCCAAGATGTGCGGCCGGCGCTATCCGGAGACGCTCGGCAGGCTCCATTTCTGGATCATGTTCATCGGCGTGAACGTCACTTTTTTTCCGCAGCATTTCCTCGGCCTGGCGGGAATGCCGCGGCGGATTCCCGATTACCCCGACGCGTTCGCGGGGTGGAACATGGTCTCCTCGATCGGGTCCTACATCTCGGCGTTCGGCGTGTTGTTGTTCCTGTGGATCCTCTACCGGACTTTCACCGCGGGCGAACGGGTAGGGGAGAACCCGTGGGGCGAAGGCGCAACCACGCTCGAGTGGTCGGTGAGCTCTCCCCCGCCGTTCCACAGTTACGACGAGCTGCCGCAGATTCGCTAGCGGCGGGCGAAGAGCGTGGCCGAGAGATCGATCGAGCTGACCGCCGATGCGGCCCTGTTGGACGGGCCGCCGGTCGGCGATTTCATCGCGCTGCTGAAGCCGCGCGTCATGTCGCTCGTCGTATTCACGGCAATAACCGGGCTGATCCTGGCGCCCGGCGCGCTTCACCCGGTGCTGGCGGCGATCGCGGTCCTGTGCATTGCCGTCGGAGCCGGTGCCGCCGGCGCGATCAACATGTGGTACGAGCGCGACATCGACGCGGTGATGGCGCGCACCAGCGGCCGCCCGCTTCCCGCCGGCCGCATGACGCCCGGCGACGCGCTGGGTTTCGGCGCGGTACTGGCGGTCGGTTCGGTCAGCGTGATGGCGCTGGCGGTAAACTGGACGGCGGCGGCGCTGCTGGCGCTCACCATCGCGTTCTATGTCTTTGTCTACACGATCTGGCTCAAGCGGCGGACGCCGCAGAACATCGTTATCGGCGGCGCCGCCGGGGCGTTCCCGCCGATGATCGGCTGGGCCGCGGTCTCGGGCGAAATCGGGCTCGGCGGCATTGCGCTCTTCGCGCTCATCTTCATGTGGACGCCGCCGCATTTCTGGGCGCTCTCGCTCTACAAGAGCGGAGATTACGCCGCCGCCGGCATCCCGATGCTGCCCGTGGTAGCCGGACCCGACGAGACCAAACGCCAGATTGTGCTTTACGCTCTTCTGCTGGTGCCGGTCTCGCTGGTTCCCAGCTTTCTCGGCGTGACGGGACTTGCCTACGCCGCCGTCGCGATCGTTATGAGCACCGTGTTTCTCGCCCTCGCCTGGCGACTGTGGCGAGCCAGCGACCTTGCGGGCGCGCCGGGACTCTTCAAGTTTTCGATCCTCTATCTCTTCGTCCTGTTCGCGACGATGCTCGTCGAACGCCTCGTTCCGGGCACGGTATAGGACGATGGCGGTGCCGCGACTCAGCGAATTGCACAGGCGCCGCCGGACCCGCAACATCGCCATGCTCACGGTGTTGCTGGGGCTGGTGGTCCTGTTTTTCGTGATGTCGATGGTCCGCATGGGAGGGTGGTGAGATGGCGCGGGCGCCCGGCCGGCGGAACGCGGCGACGGTATTAGCGCTGATGGCGGTCGTCGCGGGCATGGGCGGGCTCGCCTACGCCTCGGTGCCGCTCTACCAGTGGTTCTGCCAGGTGACCGGCTTTGGCGGCACCACCCAGGTCGCGTCCGAAGCGCCTGTCCGGGTGCATGACCGATCGGTCACGATCCGTTTCAACGCGGATGTGAATTCGGCCCTGCCGTGGCGGTTCCAGCCGGTCGAGCGGAGCGTCAGGGTCAGGCTCGGCGAGGAGAGACTCGCCTTCTACCGCGCGCGCAATGTCGGCGACCGCCCGGTCACCGGGACGGCAACGTTCAACGTCACCCCGTCCAAGGCCGGCCCCTATTTTGCGAAGCTGGACTGCTTCTGCTTCACCGAACAAACCCTTGCCGCGGGCGACAGCGTCGACATGCCGGTATCGTTCTATGTCGATCCGGAAATGGCGAAGGACCGCAACCTGGATGACGTGACGACGATCACGCTGTCCTACACTTTCTTTGCCGCGCCCGGACAGTCCGACACGGAGACATCCGCGCGGATCGCTGCCAACTGAGAGAGAGGCAAATCATGGCGCCAGCCGATTCGGCCGCCGAGTACACCCATCACGGCCACAAGCATCCCTATCATCTGGTCGATCCCAGCATCTGGCCCGCGGTCGGCGCGACGGCGGCCGGCCTGCTGTTTATCGGCGCGGTCTGGTACATGCACGAGGGCTCCTGGTGGCTGATGGCGCTCGGCTTCGTCGGGATCGCGATCACCATGGTCGGTTGGTGGCGCGACGTGATCCGGGAGGCCACTTTCGAGGGGTACCACACGCCGATCGTGCAGGTCGGCATGCGATACGGCATGGTGCTGTTCATCGCCTCGGAAGTGATGTTCTTCGTCGCCTGGTTCTGGGCCTACTTCAACGCAGGGCTGTTTCCGCCCGACGCGATCCAGAACCAGTGGCCGCCGCCCGACATCGTCACTTTCGACCCGTGGGATCTGCCGTTCCTGAACACGCTGATTCTTCTGATGTCGGGCGTCACCGTCACCTGGGCCCACCACGCTCTCAAGGAAGGCCACCGGAAGCATGTCCTCCAGGGCCTTGGGCTGACGATCGGGCTCGGCATCCTGTTCACCTGCGTGCAGGCTTATGAATACAGCCACGCCGCGTTCGGCTTCAGCGAAGGCATCTATCCGAGCACGTTCTTCATGGCGACCGGATTCCACGGCTTTCATGTGCTGGTCGGGACGATCTTCCTGATCGTCTGCTTCTTCCGGGCGTACAAGGACCACTTCAAGCCGGATCATCATTTCGGCTTCGAAGCGGCGGCCTGGTACTGGCACTTCGTGGATGTGGTCTGGCTGTTCCTGTTCTGCTGCATCTATCTGTGGGGCGCCGGCGCGAATACCGGGGGCCATTAGACGCGAATGACCCGGCCCGGCGTCTATCCGCCGAGGTCGCCTCTCGCCACCGGCCTTGCCTGCCGTTGCCCCCGCTGCGGGACAGGGAGCCTCTATGAGGGCCTCCTGACGGTCGCTGGAAATTGCGATGCCTGCGGCCTGGATTTCGGGCCGCATGACAGCGCCGATGGGCCGGCGGTGTTCGTGATCCTGATCCTGGGCGCCGCGGTCGTTGCGCTCGCTTTCTTGCTCGAGACCCTGGCGGAGCCTCCCTTTTGGGTCCATGCGACGATCTGGCCGCCGGCGATCTTGGTTCTCTCCTTGCTGCTGTTGCGCCCGGTCAAGGGACTCCTGATCGCGCTCCATTTCAAGAACCTGCGGCATGAGTACGACGACGAAAGCTGAACGGCGCCGCCGCCGCTTTCGCCCGACGCTCTGGTCGACCGTCGCGGCGGCAACGGTGCTGGCCGTCCTTGTCGGTCTCGGCACCTGGCAGGTTCATCGCCTGCAATGGAAGGAAGGCGTGATCGCGCACCGCGAGGCACGGCTCGCCCTGCCGCCGGTATCGGTTGCCGGCGATACTCACGCGGGAGGCGATCTGGCGTTTCGTCGCGCCAGGGCGACCGGCCGATTTCTCCACGCGGATGAATTCCTGATCGGCAATCGGGTGCGCGGCGGACGAGCCGGCTACGAAGTCGTCACGCCCCTCCGTCTCGGCCCCGCCGACCTCATCCTGGTGAATCGCGGCTGGGTTCCGCTCGATCGCGCCGAGCCGGAGACACGGCGGGAAGGGCAGATCGTGGGAAATACGACGATCGCCGGCCTGCTTCGCCGACCCGGCAAGAGCAACCGGTGGATACCGGACAACGACCCGCCCAAGGGCGTTTGGTTTTATGCCGATCCCAGGGCCATGGCCGCGGTTTCGGGTCTTCAGGGCATTCGCGACGTCGTTCTTGTCGCGGATGAAAAGCCCAATCCCGGAGGGCTGCCGGCGGGGCGTGTTTCGAAGTTCGAGATTTCCAATCGTCATCTCGGATATGCGCTCACATGGTACGGGCTCGCGCTCGTCCTCGTGGTGATTTACGTCGTCTTTCATTGGCGCCGGGAGGACGTACCGGATGAACAGGGCTGAAAGCAGCTACGACATCCTCGAGGCCCGATTCGGGCAGATCGGCGCGTTGGGCGAGGCGGCGCGCGTGCTGACCTGGGACCGGTCGGTGAACATGCCCCGCAAGGGCGCCCCGGGGCGCGCCGAACAGCTCGCCTCGCTCAGGCGGGTCGTGCACGAAAAGACCACGGACCCGGCGATGCCCGACCTGCTCGATGCGGCGGAGGACGAGCTGGCGCACGATCCCTGGCGCGCCGCCAATCTGCGAGAGATGCGCCGCAGATGGGTGCATGCATCCGCGCTCGACGCCGATCTGATCGCGGCGATGGCAAGAGCCGACAGCGAGTGCGAGATGGCCTGGCGCGAGGCCCGGGTGGCTGACGATTACCAGGCCGTCAAACCCTACCTCCAAACCGTCCTCGAACTCGTCCGCAGCGCCGGTGAGGCGAGGGCGGAAGCGCTGGGGCGCTCGGTCTACGAAGCCCTGATGGATGTCTACGAACCCGGCGCGCGGACCGACCGGATCGATGCGCTGTTCGACGACCTTGCCGCCTTTCTCCCGGATTTTCTCGGTCGGGTCCTGGACTTGCAGGCGGACGAACCGCAACCCTTGCCTCTGGATGGCCCGTTTACCGTCGACGCGCAGCGTTCGCTGGGCGAACGGTTGATGCGGCAGCTTGGCTTCGATTTCGAGGCAGGCCGGCTGGACGTCAGCCTGCATCCATTTTGCAGCGGCGTGCCGGGGGATATCCGCGTAACCACCCGTTACGACACGGCGGACTTCACGCAGAGCGTCATGGCTGTCCTGCACGAGACCGGGCACGCGCTCTACAACGCGGGCTTGCCCCCGGAATGGCGCCGTCAGCCGGTCGGAGCGGCCCGCGGGATGGCGGTACACGAGAGCCAGTCGCTTATTGTCGAGATGCAGGCCTGCCGGTCGTCCGAATTCATCGGATACCTGGCACCTCTGGTGCGCGAGGCCTTTGGCGGAACCGGACCGGCATGGTCGGCCGGGAACCTGTGCCGTCACTACCGCCGGGTCGCCCGCAGCCTGATCCGGGTCGATGCGGACGAGGTGACGTATCCGGCGCATGTCATCCTGCGCTATCGGCTCGAACGGGAACTGATCGCCGGAAGCCTGTCGCTGGACGACCTGCCGGGAGCCTGGGCCGACATGCTGGACGCCCTTCTCGACATCCGCCCGACCGACGACGCCGACGGTTGTTTGCAGGATATCCACTGGTACAGCGGGACCTGGGGTTATTTTCCCACCTATGCGCTGGGAGCGCTCGCTGCGGCGCAGTTCTTCGAGACGGCGATGCACGCCCGACCCGGGATACCCGAAGCGCTCTCTAGGGGTGATTTCACGCCACTGCTCGCCTGGCTACGGGAAGCGGTCCATGGAAAGGGCTCGATGCCCGCGAGTACCGACGACCTTCTTCAGGAGGCTACCGGCGCGCCGCTCGGAACGGATTCGTTCAAGCGGCATCTGGAAACGCGCTACCTCTCAAATCGTTAAAAGGCCGACGACGGTGCCCGTCATGCAGGCGGCAAGCGTTCCCGCGTAGATCGACCGGAGGCCAAGGCCGACGATCTCGGCCCTGCGTTCCGGCACCATGGCGCCGATCCCCGCGATCAGGATCCCAAGGCTTGCGAAATTGGCGAATCCGCAGAGCGCATAGGTCATGATCAGCCGGCTGCGCTCGCCGAGGGTTCCCTCCGGCAGTCCCGCGAGGGAGAAATAGGCGATGAGCTCGTTGAGAACGACCTTGATGCCGAGCAGGGAACCGGCGGCGAGCGCTTCGCTCCACGGAATGCCCATCAGCCAGGCGATGGGCGCCATGACGTAGCCAAGCAGCCGTTCCAGGGTGATCGGCGCCCCGGCAAAATCGGGCAGCAGACCGAGCGCCATGTTCGCCAGGTGAACGAGCGCGACGATGACGATCAGCGTGGCGACGATGTTGAGCAGCAGGGTAAGCCCGTCCAGCGTGCCGCGGGTTATCGCATCGACGCTCGAATCGTATAACCGCTCGGGCGTCACCGACCCGCCTGCGGTTTCCGTCTCTTCGGGTATCATCACCCGGGCTATCAGCACCGCCGCCGGCGCGCTCAGAAGCGATGCCGTCAACAGATGGCCGACCGGATTGTCGATAACATTGGCGAGCGCGGTCGCGTAAAGCACCATCACCGTGCCCGCGATCGTGGACATGCCCGCGGTCATCACGATGAACAGCTCGCTCCGGCTGAGCGTGCGCAGATAGGGCCGGATCAGGAGCGGCGATTCCACCATGCCGATGAATATATTGGCGGCCGTCGAAAAGCTGGCGGCCCCGCCGATCCTCAGCAGACGCGAGAGCGCCCAGGCGAAGGCGCCGACGACGGCCGGCAGCACGCGCCAGTGATAGAGCAGCGCGGACAGCGCGCTGACCAGCAGCACGAGCGGCAGCGCCTGAAAGGCGAAAACGAACGCGCCTCCGGGAGTCTTTTCGTCGAACGGCAGCGCGCCGCCGCCGATGTAGCCGAAAACGAAGGATGTGCCCGCGTGCGTTGCGGCCTGCAGCGCTTCGACAACGCCGTTGAGCACGAGGAGTAGCTGCCAGCCCGCGGACCACTTGAGAAGAAGCAATGCGAGCGCGAACTGGACCGCGATCCCGGCAAAGACGGTCCGCCACGGAAGCCGCGCCCGGTTCTCGCTGACCAACCAGGCAAGCCCGACGAGCGCGCCGAGCCCAATAAACCCCTGGACGATCGTCATGGCGGGTATCTCCCTGCGGGTCAGGCGGGGGCGGGCACCCGGATGAAACCCGTCCGATTCGGTTCGTGCACCAGGATAGACAGGAAAGCCGCCAGGAGGGCGAGGCCAAAGGAAGCGAGCCACATCCAGTCATATGCCGCGTATAGGTCGAACAACCAGCCGCCCGCGAACGATCCGATCGCGCCGCCCAACGAATGCAGCGAGAACAGGAGGCCCATGGTGAGCCCCATGATCCTGAGCCCCATATGGGTGCCGACGATGTTGGCGACGACCGGGAAAGTCGCGAAATCGAACAGACCGAACAGCGCGGCGAATGTGAACAGCAGCACCGAATCGCCCGGGATGAACATCAGGAGAATGAAGCAGAAGGCGCGCAGGAAGTAGATGGAAGCCAGAAGAGCCGGACGGTGGAATTTGTCCGCGGCCGCGCCGAAACCGATGATTCCCATCGCCGAGGTCGTCGCCAGCACACCGAACGCCGTGGCGCTCTCGATCGGGGGGAAGCCGCAGGCTGCCGCGTAGGGCAGGAAGTGGATCCGGATCGAGCCGATGGTCGTGAACCCGCATACGATGTAACCGATGCCGAGCAGCCAGAAGGTACGGTCCCGCATCAGGTAGCCCAGCTGTGTCCAGATGGTATTGCCGGCATCGACCTGCGGCCCGCGCATCCGGCTCTCCGGCGCCTCGCGCCGAATGAGCAGCCAGGTGAGGACCGCGGTCGCGGCCAGTAGAATCCCGACCATCAGGAAACTGGCGCGCCAGCCGATAGCGGCGAAACCCACGGCTAGCAGAGGCATCAGCACGAGCTGACCCCCGGTCGCGCCCGACGTCGCCACACCTGTTGCAAGTCCGCGCCTGGCATCGAAATAGAGCGCGACCGTGGTCCCGATCAAAGGGGCGGAAATGGTCGAAAAGCCGATTCCGCCGATCAGCCCGAAGGCGACGATGAAGTGCCAGCCTTCCCGCATGCCCGCGGTCAGGCAGACCGCGATCGCGGTCACCAGAAGCGCGATCACATAGATCGTGCGCCCCCCGTAACGGTCGAGAGCCATACCGGCGATCGGCGAGCCAATCGCCATGACGGTGAGCATCACCGACCCGCCGGTCGAGATGAACGTGCGGTCCCAGGCGAATTCCTTCTCCCATTCGGGAATCAACAGACCGAGGGAGGATCGCGCGCTCATCACAAGGGTGAGAACCAGAAAAAGGACGGCGACAACAAGCCATCCGTAAGGATTCTCTCGGATCATTCTGAACAGCATGGAAGCCGGGAAAGATGAACGCGGGACGGCGGAGTTTATAGTAATCCGGTCCGGCGGGCGAACCGGGGCGGCGATTCGCGGCGAACGGGATAATCTGGCTCCGTCCTGCGCGTTGGAGGCGGTGAATGCCGCACATCGACCTCAGCGATATCGTCATCATCCTGGCTGCGTCCGTTGCCGCGCTTTTCGTGCTCCGGCGCGCGAAATTGTCGCCCGTGCTCGGCTACCTCGCGGCCGGCATGTTTATCGGCCCGTTCGGGATCGGCCTCGTCACCGATGTCCAAAGCATCCGCGCCTTCGCCGAGTTCGGCGTGGTGTTCCTCCTGTTCACCATCGGACTCGAGCTGCCGTGGGAACGGATCAAGGTGCTGCCGCCCTCCGTGTTCGGACTGGGATTGGCGCAGATCCTGATCGCCGGTTCGGCGATTGCGGGCATCGCGGTTGCGTTCGGAATTGCAATCGACGCGGCGATCGTCATCGGCGCGGCGCTGGCCCTGTCGTCCACCGTCTTCGTAATCCAGATATTGCTCGACCGCCGTCAGCTCGCGACGCGGTTCGGCCGCACGGCCTTCACCGTCCTCATGATGCAGGATCTTGCCGTCGCTCCGATTCTTGTACTGACGCTCGCGCTGACGAATCGGGAGGGAGGTCTCGTCGAGTCTCTCGGGATCGCCGGGATCGAGGCCGCCGGCGCGTTGGTGGCGATCGTGGTCCTGGGCCGTTTCGTCCTGCGACCGCTGTTCGCGGTCGTGGCCGCCGAACGGAGCGACGAAATCTTCGCGGCCGCGACGTTGCTGGTGGTGGTCGGCATCGCGGGGTTCGCCGAGTTCGTCGGTCTTTCCCTGGCGCTCGGCGGGCTGCTGGCCGGAATGGTGCTTGCCGAAACCGAATACCGCCACCAGGTCTCGGCGGAGATCCGGCCGTTCCGTGCCTTGTTGCTCGGCCTCTTTTTCATGTTGATCGGAATGCAGACGGATCTGGGTGTCGCCGTTGACCGGGTCCAGTCCGTCCTCGCCGTAACGCTTGGGCTGATAACGCTGAAAGCGACCGTCCTGGCGCTGCTCGTGTTCGTATTTCGTCTTCCGGGCCGTTACGCGTGGCCGCTCGGTCTGCTGATGGCGCAAGGCGGCGAGTTTGCTTTCGTCGTGTTCAACGTGGCGATCGACGGCAGTCTGATCGAGGAGACGCTCGGTCAGGTGCTCATCCTCTCGGTGGTGTTGTCGATGTTGGCGACGCCCGTTCTCGCTTGGGCCAGCGCCCATCTGGCACACCGTACCGCGGTCCGGGGGTCGGCTGGCGTCACGGAGATCGCCGAGGACGCGCCGGTGCCTGTCGATCACGTGGTGATCGCGGGCTATGGCAGGGTCGGTCGGACGGTGGCGCGCGATCTTCAGGAAAAGGGGATCGCATTCATCGCCGTCGACCGCGACCCGGTCGTCGTTTCGGGCGCCCGGTCACGCGGGGAACCCGTGTATTTCGGCGATGCCAGCAGACCCGATATCCTTCAGGAATTGCACCTCCCATCGGCGTCCTCGGTAGTGGTGGCGCTCAGCGATTCGGAAGCCGCAACCAGGCTGGTCGGAACGCTCCGTCACATGCTGCCGGATATTCCCGTCGTCGCCCGCGCGACAAACGATTCCCACGCCGCCGATCTGGTACGCGCGGGCGCCTCCTTCGTGGTTCCGGAGCTCGTCGCCACCGGCAGGCGTCTCGCCGAACATATCCTGGCCTCGAATCGGCGCGGGCCGTGACATCGCCGGGCTTTCGCGTAAACATGCACGCCCCCCTAAGGAACGAGGCGCGAGTGTGAGCTATCAGACGATCCTCTACGAAGAGGACGGGCCGGTCGGGACCGTTACGCTGAACCGTCCCGACGACGGCAACATGTTCACGATCCAGACCTGCCATGATGTGCGTGACTGCATCGACGAAATCCGGCGGGAAACCCGGACGCGGGCGATCGTCCTGACGGGCGCCGGCGACCGGTTTTTTTGCATCGGCGGGCGTAAGGACGGGGCGGAGCCGACCCGGCTCTATGCCGGCATGCTGCCGACGCTCGAAATGTACGAAGCGATCGACAAGCTCCAGAAGCCGGTGATCGCCAGCGTCAACGGGTTCGCGGTCGGCGGCGGAAACGTGCTGCAGATGGTCTGCGACCTCACCATCGCCAAGGAGAGCGCGATCTTCCGCCAGGTCGGTCCGATGATGGGCTCATTCGATGCGGGCTACGGCACCTGGTATCTCGAAGACCTGGTCGGCAAGAAGCGGGCCAAGGAGATCTGGTACACCAACCGCAGGATCGATGCCGCCGAGGCGCTTGAGATCGGGTTGATCAACCGTGTCGTGCCCGACGCCGAGCTCGCCGATCGAACGCGAGAATATGCTCTGGAAGTGGCCGAACGCGGCAGCTTTGCGTTGGCTTCGATCAAGGGCGCGTTCAACGCCCGGCACGGCGGCGTATCGGGGCTCGCCCGCATGGCGCACGATTTGCTGCTCCCGGGCTATCTCGACAGCGACGAGTCGAAGGAACTCGGCAGCGCGTTCCGCGAACGCCGTTCGCCCGATCCCGACCGCTTCGGACACTGAACGGCTCGGGCAATGCGCGCTTTTCTGACACTTCACACGCCGCGCGCGGCGCGGCGGTACTACGAGACCGGGGTCTGGCGGGAAGAGACCTTTTACGGCCTGCTCCGGCGCCACGCGGCGGAGAGGGGCGATGCGCCCGCGCTGCGCGACGGCACGCGGCGGCTGACCTGGCGCCAGGTCAAGGCCTGGACGGACGGGGTTGCCGCCGACCTGGAGGAACGCGGGCTGGTCGAGGGCGACCGGGTCTCGATCTGGCGCGGCAACGCGATGGAGACGGCGATCGTCCTGCTGGCCTGCTCCCGCCAGGGTTATGCCTGTAATCCGACGCTGCACCGGACCCATACCTGCGCCGAGGTGGCGACGCTGCTGAAGCGACTCAAAACGGCTGCGTTCTTCACCGAACCCGGCTGGGGCGCCGACCGCGCCGACGCCGATCTCGAGACGCTGCTCGCCGGCATCGACCATCTGAAGGGGATCTATCCGGATCGGCGTATCGCCGGCCCAGGCGCGACGCCGATGAGCGAACCGGTCTCCGATCCGGACAAGGTCGCCTACCTTGCTTTCACCTCCGGCACCACGGGCATGCCCAAATGCGTCATGCATTCGGACAACACGCTGTTCGCGAATGCGCGCGACATGGTGGCCACCTGGAGCATCGGGCCCGACGCGAAGCTGTTGTCCCTGAGCCCGCTGTCGCACCACATCGCCTGGGTCGGGGCGGCCCAATGGGTGCTGTCGGGTTGCGAATTCATTACCGACGACCGCCCGGACGGCGCCGACAAGATCGACTGGCTCGTCGAGACGGGCGCGACCTACGCGATGGGCGTCCCGACGCATGCGATGGACGTGCTGGCGGAACAGCGGGCGAAGGGTCTGGACCGCATCGGGTCTCTGGAGATTTTCTATATGGCGGGGGCGCCGATCCCGCCGGTCGTCTGCGAGGCGTTCGTGGCCCAGGGCATCAAGCCGCAGAACATCTACGGGATGACGGAAAACTCCTCTCACCACTTCACCTGGCCGGACGACGATACCGGAACGATCACGCGGACCTGCGGACGCGGCGGGAATGCCTACGAGGTCGCGATCTTCGATATGGCGGACCCGGACAAGCCGGTCGGTCCCGGAGTCAGCGGGCAGATCGCCGGTCGCGGCGGTGCGTTGATGCTCGGCTATTTCGGCAATCAGGAAGCCACCGAGGAGAGCTTCAACGAATCGGGCTGGTTCCTCTCCGGCGATCTCGGCTCCCTGGACGAGAACGGCAACCTTTCCATTGACGGACGGCTCAAGGACCTGATCATCCGCGGCGGGCACAACATCTATCCTTCGGAGATCGAGGCTCTCGCGATCCGTCATGACGGCGTGGAGCGGGTCGCGGTGTTCCCGGTTCCGGACGAACGGCTGGGAGAGAGGGGCTGCATCGCCGTAATCGGCGGGATAGGCGCGGACGCGCTGCTCGCGCATCTTCATGCCGAGGGGCTCTCGCGCTATGACATGCCGGAGCACTTCATCCGGATGGACGCCTTTCCCCTGACGGCGAGCGGCAAGATCCTCAAGCGGGAGCTCGTCGAGATGGCCAGACAGGGGACGATCCGGCCGGATCCCGTGCGCTTCGATCCGGCGAGGGAGGCCGCCCAATGACCGTAGAGCTGACCCGCCGGGAAGAAGCGGCGCTGATCACCCTCAACCGCCCCGAAGCCCTGAACGCGCTTTCCTTCTCGATCGTCCGCGAGCTCGGCGAGGCGTTCGACGAGGTCTCCGCCGGCGACGCCCGGGTGCTGTTGATCACCGGGGCCGGCGACCGCGCGTTTTGCGCCGGCGCGGACATCAAGGAGCTTCGCCACCGGACGATCCACCGGGAAAAGACCGATACCGAGTTCGGACAGCGAACGATGGCGAAGCTCGACACGCTGCCCATCCCGTCCATCGCGCTGATCAACGGTTACGCTTTCGGCGGCGGGCTGGAGATCGCGCTCGCCTCGACCTTCCGGATTGCCGCTCCCGGCGCGAAGCTCGGCATGCCGGAGGTCAAGCTGGGTCTGATACCGGGCTATGGCGGAACCCAGCGCCTGCCCCGGCTGATTGGAGAATCCCGCGCGCTCGACATGATCCTGACGGGACGCACCGTCGACGCGCGGGAGGCCGAGCGCATGGGGCTCGTAAACCGTATCGCCGAGGGCGATCTCGTCGCGGCGGGAATAGAGTTCGCGCGCCGGTTCACCGGCTATAGCCTGCCGATCCTCCGCTACGCCCGGGAAGCGGTGCGGCGCGCGCTCGACACGCCGATCGGGGAGGGGCTGAAGATCGAGGCCGATTTGTCGACTCTGGCCTACCGGACGGAAGATGCCGACGAAGGCATGTCGGCGTTCGAGGAGAAGCGCAATCCCGGCTTCAGGGATGCGTGAGGGCCGGGTCGTCGTTACCGGCGCGAGCAAGGGGCTCGGCGCCGCGACCGCGCAAGCGCTCGACGAGGCGGGCTACGAGGTTATCGGCCTGTCCCGGACCGGCGACTGTGCCGTCGGTCGCGGGGTGATCTGCGACATGACGGATGAAACGGCCGTCAAGACCGTGTTCGCCGAACTTGCCGGCGATTCGATACCGGTGGTGGGGCTCGTCAACAATGCGGGGGCGCACGGTCAATCGGTGAGCGCCGAAATAGAGATCGCGGACTATGAGCGGGTGATGACGCTCAACGCGACCGCCGTCGTCGTCGCCTCCCGCGAAGCCTATGCGCTGCTCAAGCGCGCCGGCGGCGGGCTGATCGTCAATATGGGATCGGTGTTCGACAAGCTCGGCGTCAAGGAACATCTGGCCTATTGCGTGTCGAAGGCCGCGGTCGGAGCGATCACCCGATGCCTCGCCGTCGAATGGGCGGAGGACGGCATTTCGGTCGTCAACGTGGCTCCGGGCTATGTCGAGACCGACTTCAACCGCGAATTCATGCAGCGCGATGCCGTCAAGCGCTGGCTGGAACGGCGCATTCCGGTCGGGCGGACCGGCACCCCGGAAGAAGTCGCCGACCTCGTCGCGGCGCTTTACCGGATGCGGGTCCCCTACCTGACCGGCGAGACGATCTATCTCGACGGCGGGCACGGGATGCACCACTGATGCGGGTCTTCGAACGTTTCGACGACAACCGCTCCTGGTCGGAAGACGAACGTATCCTGCTCGATCAGGTCGGGCGCCTCGCCGACGAGGTCATCGCGCCCAACGCCGAACGGTTCGATCGCGAGGCCGTCTTCCCCTGGGAGAATGTCGAGGCGATCAGGGCGCTCGGCCTTAACGCAATCTTCGTTCCGGAGGCCTATGGCGGCGCACCGATGTCGTACCGCGTCTATCTCGAATGCATGAAGCTGGTCTCGGAGGCCTGCGCGGCGACGGGAATCATCTACGGCACCAACTTCCATGCCATGGGGCCTGTGCTGGATTTCGGCTCGGAAGAGCTCAAGTCCCGGATCATGCCGCGCGTCGCCGAGGGCGCCATCGCTTCGCTCGCGATCACCGAGCCGGGCGCGGGGTCCGACGCGACCGGAATGAAGACCCGCTTTGCTCCCGATGGCGACGAGGTGGCCATTGACGGCGGCAAGATCTTCATCACCTCCGGCGATGTCGCCGACCTGATCCTGTTGTTCGGGAAGTGGTCAGGGATCGACGACGAGCGAGGTTCGATCACCGCCCTGGTGCTGGAGAAGGGCGCGCCGGGTTTCACCGTGGAGCGGACGGAGGACAAAATGGGGATCCGCGCGTCCTCGACCGCGGTGCTCGCCTTCGACAATTGCCGCGTGCCCCGCGCGAACCTGGTGGGCGAGCCGGGCGAGGGGCTGTCGCTGCTGCTCCTTTCCCTCAACAAGTCGCGGCCCAGCATCGCCAGTCACGCGCTCGGCATCGCCGACGCGGCGTTCAAGGACATGGTCGCCTTCATGAACGACCGCCGGCAGTCGGGGCGGCGCATCGTCGACTTCCAGGGCAACCAGTTCATGCTCGCCGATCTGGCTGCCGAACTGGCGATGGTGAAGGAGTGGATCGACTATGTCGGCCGCCTCGTCGAGAGCGGCGCCAGGGACTACGGGGTGGAGGCCTCCATCGCCAAGCTGCGCGCCTCGGACCTCGCGATGCGAATGACCACCGAAGCCGTGCAGATGCATGGCGGCTACGGTTTCTGCAAGGACTACCGGGTGGAACGGCTGATGCGCGACGCCAAGATCACCCAAATCTGGGAGGGGACGAACCAGATCCACCGCCAGTTCATCGGCCGGAGCTTCGCGCGGCGATGACCGAGATCCGGAAAGTCGGGGTTTGCGGCGCGGCGGGCACGATGGGTTCGGGTATCGCCATCGTTGCGGCGCGCGCCGGCTTCGAGACAATCTGCCACGACGTCGACGAAGAGGGGCTGGAGCGTGCGGCGTCCCAGACCGCGAGGTTCTTCGCGCGCTCCGTCGAACGCGGCCGGATGACCGAAGAGGCGCGGGAAGCCGCGCTGGGCAGGCTTTCCCCGGCCACCGGGCTCGAAGCCCTGGGGGAATGCGACCTCGTCATCGAAGCGGTTTTCGAGGATCTGGCGACGAAGCAGAGGCTGTTCCGTGCGTTGAATCCGGTTTGCCGGGAGGAGACGATCTTCGCCTCCAACACCTCCACCCTTTCGATCACCGAAATCGCCTCGGGCTGCGGGCGCGAGGACCGCGTGGTCGGCATGCATTTCTGCCTGCCCGCCCAGCTCATGAAGCTGATCGAGATGTCGCCCGGGCTGAACACCTCTGACGAGTCCTTCGCGGCCGCCTGGGCATGGACGGAGGCGGTCGGGCAGACGCCGGTCCGAACCCAGGACCGGCCGGGTTTCATCCTCAACGCGCTGCTTGTCCCGTTCAACAACGATGCGATCCGGGCGGTCGAGTCCGGCGTTGCGAGTCCCGTCGACATCGACACGGCGATCAAGGCGGCGCTCGGCTACAGGATGGGTCCGCTGGAGCTGATCGACCTGATCGGGCTGGACACCCAGATCCTGCTGTCGGAAGCGTTCTATCCGATCACGCTCGATCCCCGCGCCGCGGCGCCGCCCCTGCTTCGCCGGATGGTCGCCGCCGGACGTCTGGGCCGAAAATCGGGCCGTGGCTTCCACGACTACGAAAGCAACACGATGTTCGGGGCGTGACGATGGCCTACGCGATCCGTCAAACCGGCGAAAGCCGATCCTTTCCCGCGGGCGACGCGTTCCTTGCCGGCGCGACGGAGGACGCGGACGTGCTCGTTCTTCTCGGGGCGCCCTATGAACCGAACCCGTCGAAGACGGCGATTCTGATTGAGCTCGGGACCGAATGCCTTGGCGTTCACACCGGCGAGGCGGCGGGCGAGGAAGGCTCGAACGCGCTCGGTTTCGCGCGCTACCGGAACGGCGACGACCCGCCCTCGGGTCTGGTCGAGCTGGTGCGCCAGCCGAACACCGAAGAGCGCGCGATAGAAGCCGCGCGCGCCGCGTTCGCAGGAGCGGGGCTCACGGTGGTCGTTTCCGCCGACCGGGTGGGGCGCATCGTCGACCGCCTCGTCCGACCGAAATACAACGCGGCGCTCCGGCTCCTCGACGACGGGCTCGCGAAGGCCGAGGACATGGATCTCGCCTGCCGGCTCGGGCTTGGCTACCCCGACGGCCCGGTCGAACGGGTGGTACGCGGCGGACTCGCCTATCACCACGATATCTCGAACGCCCTCTTCGCGGCGAGCGGACAGCCGGGAGACGCACCGGCGCGGGCCGCGGGCGTCGCAAGGGCACGGTCCGAGAGCCGATGACCGCTCCGCTCGACGGCATCCTGGTTCTCGACTTCTCCACCCTGCTGCCAGGGCCGATGGCGACGTTGATGCTCGCCGAGGCGGGCGCGGAGGTCATCAAGATCGAACGGCCGGGCGGCGAGGAAATGCGCCGCTACGAGCCCAAATGGGGCAAGGAGAGCATCAACTTCGCGATGCTGAATCGCGGCAAGAAGTCTTTTGTCCTCGACCTCAAGAAGGAAGCCGACCGGGCGCGGCTCCGCCCGCTCCTCGAACGCGCCGATGTAATCGTCGAACAATTCCGCCCCGGCGTCATGCAGCGCCTCGGGCTGGATCCCGAGACGGTGCGGAAGATCAACCCCGGAATCGTCTATTGCTCGATCACCGGTTTCGGGCAGTCGGGTCCGAAGCGGGACATCGCCGCTCACGATCTCAACTATATCGGCGAGACCGGGGTGCTTTCCCTCTCGATGGGCCCGAATGACCGTCCCGTCGTGCCGCCGGTGCTGATGGCCGACATCGCGGCCGGCTCCTATCCCGCGGTCCTCAATATCCTGCTCGCGCTGCGGGAGCGGGACAGGACAGGCGAGGGGACCACGCTCGACATCGCGATGGCGGACAATTTGTTCCCTTTCATGTTCTGGGCGATCGGCAACGCCCAGGCGGCGGGTCGGTGGCCGAAGGACGGCGGCGACCTGGTCACCGGCGGCTCGCCACGCTACCGGCTCTATCCCACGGCCGACGGCAAGGTGCTCGCGGCGGCTCCGCTGGAACAGCAGTTCTGGGACGCCTTCGTCGATGCGGTCGGGCTTCCCGAGGAGTGGCGTGACGACGGTATCGATCCCGACGGGACGGCGGCGGAGGTCGCGGCACTCGTCGCCGCCCGCCCCGCCGCATATTGGGAAGAACGGATCCGCGGGGTCGATTGCTGCTGCTCTATCGTGCGGTCGCTGGAGGAGGCCCTGGCCGATCCGCACTTCCGGGGTCGCGGCCTGTTCCTCGAACGTCTCGTCAACGAGGCCGGCGAGGAAATGCCCGCCCTGCCGATGCCGATAGACCGCGCGTTCCGGGCCGGTTTGGGCGAGGCCCGCCGCGCACCCCCGCTCGGGGAAGACACGTCCGGCGGGGAGTGAGGCTTATACAGATGACTCGACGGGTGAGAGGGGTGCGACACTTCTTTCCGTCATACCAGGACATGTACCACTGCTGTCCGGTTCAGATCGCCTGGACCGGGTGCATGGCGTTAGTACAGGCGGGTTGCCTGCCACTCACCGGGTCGGGACACGATCCGGCCCGCCCGTCGCATCGTCGTTCCCCGCCGTCGTCCATGGCTCCCCGTTGTCACCCCGGACCTGTTCCCATAAGCGCTAACTTGTTTGTGGCGGTCATTTTGTCTAGGGTTTCCGGGTGTTTGGGCTCGGAGGCGTGGGATGGACGAGGACTGGGCGGTTCTGCGGTCTTTTCTTCCGGCCGGCTGGGAGGAGCTGGGGCGTTCGACCGGTGCGCTGAAGGGTCTGCGCAAGGACAAGTCTGCGGAGGCGGCGCTGCGGGTTCTTCTGCTGCATCTGGGCTGCGGTCACTCGCTGCGCGAGACGGCGCTGCGGGCGCGCAAGGCGGGTCTGGCGGAGTTGTCGGACGTTGCGCTTTTGAAGCGGCTCCGCAAGTCCTCGGGCTGGCTGCACGGTCTGTGCGTGGCGCTGTTCCGCGAACGCGGCCTGGCGCGGGCGGCGGCGCCGGGCTTGCGGGTGCGCGCGTTCGACGCCACCACGGTGCGCGAGCCCGGGCGGACGGGTTCGGTGTGGCGGGTGCATTACAGCCTGTGCCTGTCCTCTCTGAGCTGCGATTTCTTCGAGGTGACACCGACGCGCGGCGCAGGCAGCGCGGAAGTTCTGGCGCGGTTTCCGGTCTGCGCGGGCGACCATATCCTGGCCGACCGGGGCTACGCGACGGCGGCGGGGCTCCGCCACGCGTCGGCGGCGGGCGGGCGCATCGCGGTGCGGGTGAACACCGGCGCGTTGCCGCTGCGGACCCCCGAGGGGGCGCCGTTCGATCTTCTCGCGGCGGTGTCCGGGCTGACCCGCGCCGGGGCTGTCGGGTGGTGGCCGGTGGCGACCGCCGGGGAGAATGCGGTGCACGGCCGCATCTGCGCGGTGCGCAAGTCGACGCAGGCCGCCGCACGGGCGCGCAAGAGGGCGCGCCGCGAGGCGAGGCGGCAGGGCAGCAAGGTCCGCCCCGCGACGCTGGCCTTCGCCGATTATGTCATCGTCTTCACCACGTTTCGCGAAGAGTCCTTCAGCGCCCGCGAGGTTCTCGAATGGTACCGCCTGCGCTGGCAGGTCGAGCTGGTCTTCAAACGCCTCAAGTCGCTGGCCCGCCTGGGCCACCTGCCCAAGCGCGACGACGACAGCGCCCGCGCCTGGCTCTACGGAAAGCTCCTGGTGGCGCTGCTCGCCGACAAGCTGGTCGACCACGCCCGCGCCGTTTCCCCCTGGGGATACGACCTGGCGCCGCCGCAGACCCCATAGCCCGTGGCGCGAGTTCCGCTTCGTCCTCAACCAGATCCGCCGGGCCGTCGAGCCGGAGTTCGGCCTCGCCCGCACGATCGACGAGTGGAACGACATCGCAAAAGCCCTCGCCGAACCGCCCAGACGCCGCAGACCTCAACGCGCCACCCACTTCAATCCATAACAAGTTAGCGCTTATGGGACCTGTTCCGGGGTCCAGAGGGGCTTTCCAACCGCCGCGGCGGTCGGGCGGTCCGCGCGGGCGGCGGGGCGCGGATGTCGTGTCCCGGGCGGCAACCGGAGCGTTTCCCCGGATCGGGGTCCGGGGCAGGCCTGGACCCCGGACCTGTTCCCATAAGCGCTAACTTGTTTGTGGCGGTCATTTTGTCTAGGGTTTCCGGGTGTTTGGGCTCGGAGGCGTGGGATGGACGAGGACTGGGCGGTTCTGCGGTCTTTTCTTCCGGCCGGCTGGGAAGAGCTGGGGCGTTCGACCGGTGCGCTGAAGGGTCTGCGCAAGGACAAGTCTGCGGAGGCGGCGCTGCGGGTTCTTCTGCTGCATCTGGGCTGCGGTCACTCGCTGCGCGAGACGGCGCTGCGGGCGCGCAAGGCGGGTCTGGCGGAGTTGTCGGACGTTGCGCTTTTGAAGCGGCTCCGCAAGTCCTCGGGCTGGCTGCACGGTCTGTGCGTGGCGCTGTTCCGCGAACGCGGCCTGGCGCGGGCGGCGGCGCCGGGCTTGCGGGTGCGCGCGTTCGACGCCACCACGGTGCGCGAGCCCGGGCGGACGGGTTCGGTGTGGCGGGTGCATTACAGCCTGTGCCTGTCCTCTCTGAGCTGCGACTTCTTCGAGGTGACACCGACGCGCGGCGCAGGCAGCGCGGAAGTTCTGTCGCGGTTTCCGGTTTGCGAGGGCGACCATATCCTGGCCGACCGGGGCTACGCGACGGCGGCCGGGCTCCGCCACGTGTCGGCGGCGGGCGGGCGCATCGCGGTGCGGGTGAACACCGGGGCGTTGCCGCTGCGGACCCCCGAGGGGGCGCCGTTCGACCTTCTCGCGGCGGTGTCCGGGCTGACCCGCGCCGGGGCGGTCGGGTGGTGGCCGGTCGCCACCGCCGGGGAGGATGCGGTGCACGGCCGCGTCTGCGCGGTCCGCAAATCGACGCAGGCCGCCGCACGGGCGCGCAAGAGGGCGCGCCGCGAGGCGAGGCGGCAGGGCAGCAAGGTCCGCCCCGCGACGCTGGCCTTCGCCGATTATGTCATCGTCTTCACCACGTTTCGCGAAGAGTCCTTCAGCGCCCGCGAGGTTCTCGAATGGTACCGCCTGCGCTGGCAGGTCGAGCTGGTCTTCAAACGCCTCAAGTCGCTGGCCCGCCTGGGCCACCTGCCCAAGCGCGACGACGACAGCGCCCGCGCCTGGCTCTACGGGAAACTCCTGGTGGCGCTGCTCGCCGACAAGCTGGTCGACCACGCCCGCGCCGTTTCCCCCTGGGGATACGACCTGGCGCCGCCGCAGACCCCATAGCCCGTGGCGCGAGTTCCGCTTCGTCCTCAACCAGATCCGCCGGGCCGTCGAGCCGGAGTTCGGCCTCGCCCGCACGATCGACGAGTGGAACGACATCGCAAAAGCCCTCGCCGAACCGCCCAGACGCCGCAGACCTCAACGCGCCACCCACTTCAACCCATAACAAGTTAGCGCTTATGGGAACAAGTCCGGGGTGACACCAGGGGAACGGAGGCGTCGCCGTCCATCAGCGGGGGCTCCGCGTCGATGGTCTGGGACAAGGTCGGGCGGTGTCGGCGTCCTCCGGCACTCCCCTCTTTGTCGTCATGCCCGGACTTGTTCCGGGTATCCACGTCCCTCGGCCGGTTCGTTCGTTCCCGGCTCACACCGCGATGCCGCAAGACGTGGATGCCCGGAACAAGTCCACTGCTGTCCGGTTCAGTCGTTCGGGGGCTCCGTGCCGATGGTCTGGGACAAGGTCGGGCGGTGTCGGCGTCCTCCGGGACTCCCCCCCCCCTTGTCGTCATGCCCGGACTTGTTCCGGGCATCCACGCCTTTCCACCGGTTCGTCCGCTCCCGGTTCGCACCGCGACGCCGCAAGACGTGGATACCCGGAACAAGTCCGGGCATGACGGTGGGAGGGATGCCGAAGTGCCGAAATCCGTGTCTCGGGTCGCGCGATCCTTTGGAAACCCGCTCCTGTCCGTGCCTTTTTTCCGGCCCGCAAAATCCAAACCGGACAGCAATGGACTTGTTCCGGGCATGACGATTTGGGGGCAGGCGAGGCGGCGTTCCCGTCGCCGATCCGCGCCAGCCGACTGCCCGTCGAGTTATCTGTATAAGCCCCGTCATTTGTGATCCGGGCCGGAACATCGCACCCAGGAGAAAAAAATGGGGAAGGTTCGCAACATCCTGTTCATCATGGCCGACCAGCTGAGGGCGGATTACCTCTCCTGCTACGGCCATCCCCATCTTGAAACGCCGAACCTCGACGGTCTGGCCCGAAAGGGGGTCCGGTTCGAACGCGCCTATGTCCAGTCGCCGGTCTGCGGGCCGTCGCGGATGTCGTTCTACACGGGACGAACGGCGTTCAGCCACGGCGCGACCTGGAACTTCGTGCCGCTTCCCGTGGGCGAGGTCACGCTCGGCGATCACCTGAGCGCGCACGGCATTCGGACGGCGCTGGTCGGCAAGACCCACATGATGCCCGATATCGACGGCATGGAGCGGGTCGGGCTCTCGCGCGAGACCGAACGGGGTCTCACCATTTCGGAATGCGGTTTCGAGCCCTATGAAAGGGACGACGGCGAGCATCCGCACCCGAAGGTCGATCCCGACCTCGCCTACAACCGCTACCTTCGCGAGCAGGGATACGACGTCTCCAATCCGTGGAACGACTACGCCAACTCGGGCGAGGGCCCGGACGGCGAGCTGCTGGAAGGCTGGTACATGCAAAACGCCCCCCTGGCGGCGAGGGTGGCGGAGGAGCACTCGGAAACCGCCTACATGACCGGCCGCGCGCTCGAGTTCTTCAAGGAACAGGGGGATGCGCCCTGGTGCCTGCACCTCTCCTACATCAAGCCGCACTGGCCCTATATCGCGCCCGCGCCCTATCACGAGATGTACGGCCACAACCAGATGCTTCCCGCCATACGCGACGAGCGCGAACGGGAGGACCCGCACCCTGTCTACCGCGCCCTGATGAACCACAAGGCGGGCAAGGCGTTCTCCCGCGAGGAAGTACGGTCCGCCGTGATTCCCGCCTATATGGGGCTGGTCAGGCAGATCGACGATCACCTCGGCCGGGTCTTCCGGTATCTCGAAGAGACCGGCCGGATGGACGACACGATGATCGTCTTCACCTCCGACCACGGCGATTACCTGGGCGATCACTGGCTGGGCGAAAAGGAGTTCTTCCACGAGCAAGCGGTGCGCGTTCCGATGATCGTCTACGACCCCGACCGGGATGCCGACCCGACACGAGGAAATGTCGACGACCGGTTCATCGAGGCCATCGACCTCGTGCCCACCTTTCTGGATGCCTGCGGAATCGACATTCCGGACCACATCGTCGAGGGCCGGTCGGCATTGTGGCGGCTGCGGGGCGGCACCGGCGAAGTCCGCGATCACGTCTACAGCGAGCTCGATTATGCCTTCTACCAGGCCCGTCTGGAACTCGGGGTCGATCCGCATGAAGCGCGGTTGTTCATGGTCCGGACGGACGATTGGAAATACATGTACGCGCTCGGATTCGGGCCGCAGCTCTTCGACCTTCGCAACGATCCTTCGGAATTCGTCGATCTCGGCCGCGATCCGGGTTACGCCGCCACCCGGAAGGAACTGCACGACATTATTTTCGAGCGCATCGGCCGACGAAAGAACCGCGTGGCGATCACGACCGAGAAGGTCCTGAATCGAACCGACGGCGCCCACAAGCACGGTGTTCTGATCGGCTACTGGTAGTCAGATCCTGGCGATCCGCTCCGAGTCCAGCGCGTACAGGAGCTCCGACGGCAACAGCGACCGACGGGCGAGCATGTCGACCTCCGGCATAATGTCGGCGGCGTAGAAGCGCGCCACCGTCCGGATCTCGTCGCCGTAGCCGTCATCCTTCGCCGCCGTCGCCATGCGCAGCCACATCCAGCCCATCAGCACCGTGCCGGCGAGGCGGAGATAGGGCGTGGCCCCGGACAACCCGTCATTGACGTCGACATCGAGGCGCTCCACCAGCAGCGAAGAGACGCGGCGCCACTCCGAAAGCCCCGCGGCCACCGCATCGCCGATCTCGCTGCCGGAAGCGAGCTCCAGATCGCGTTCCACCCGGCCGAACAGCGCGCCCAGCGCCCTGGCGTCGTCCCGGCCGATCTTGCGCAGGAGCAGGTCGATCGCCTGAATCCCGTTGGTTCCTTCGTAAATCGGCGTGATCCGGGCATCGCGCATCAGCTGCTCGACGCCGTGCTCCGAGATGTAGCCGTGTCCGCCGTGAACCTGGATCGCGAGGCTCGCCACCTCGACCGCGATGTCGGAAGCCAGGGCCTTGCAGATCGGCAGCAGGAACCCGGCCTCGCCGGTCCGGCCGCGGTCGAGAAGGGAAGCGGTCTCGTAGCACAGCGCGCGCGACCCGCCGGTCAGCGCCTTCATTCTGAGCAGCGTTCGGCGGATGTCGGCGTGCTCCACGATGGCGGTCGCCGCCCCGCCGCTGCCGCCCTGAAGGCGATCGGTTGCGTAGCGCGCGGCCTTGTCGAGCGCCGCGCCCGAAATTCCGACCCCTTCGAGCGCGACTTCCAGCCGCATCGTGTTGATCATCGTAAACATGTTCTGGATGCCGCGCTCCGGCTCCCCGAGGAGATAGCCGGTCGCGCCGTCGAGGCGCATCTCGCAGGTCGGCGAGCCGTGGATTCCCATCTTCTCCTCGAGACGGGATGCGGCAATCGCGTTGCGCGGGCCGAGGGTTCCGTCCGGTTCCAGCATGACGCGGGGCACGAGGAACAGGCTGAGCCCGCGCACCCCGTCCGGCGCACCCTCGATACGGGCGAGCACGATGTGGGCGATCTGCGGCGTCGCGTCATGGTCGCCGAAGGAAATGAAGATCTTGGTGCCGGTGAGCGCGTAGCCGCCGTCGGATTGCGGGACGGCCTTCGTCCGGGCCTGGCCGATGTCCGAGCCTGCATGCGGTTCGGTCATGACGATGGTGCTCGACCATTCTCCGCTGGCCAGTTTCGGGATCCACAGCGATTGGATGTCCGGGCTCCCGTGCGCCAGAAGAACCCGGGCGGCGGCCCGACCCGTCACGGTCAGCATCGAAAAGGCGAGCGACGCGCCGTTGATCGTCTCCGACAGAGCGGCCTGGGCTATCTCGGGCATCGCGTGCCCGCCATAGGCCTCCGGCAGGGCGAGGCCCGGCCAGCCTCCCTCGCGGAAGAGCTCCCAGGCTTCCCGGAAGCCGGGCGGCAACCGCACCACGCCATTCTCCAATGTCGCGCCGACGCGGTCCGCGGTCGTATTCATCGGCGCGACGACTTCTTCGGCAATACGCCCGGCCTGACGAACCACGGATTCGAGGCTCTCCGCATCGACATGGGAGAACTGGGGCAGGGCAAGAATCCCGTCGGCTCCGATTACCTCCCGCAGCAAGAACAGAATGTCGTCTATCGGGGGTCGGTAGGTCATGCGTTTCTCAACTTTTCGGTCGCGTCGACATCGAGCGTCAACGTCTCGGGTTGGACGGCCACGCGGTAGACTTCACGCGCGGCTTCCGGCGATACGATCCCGTCCCGCACCTCCTCGGCCACCTGCTCGGGCGGCCTTTCGCAGGGCGGTCCGTACCCGCCGCCACCGCCCGCGCACTGACGAAATAACGTGCCGTTGGGGATGTCGCGAACGATCTCCTTCGATTTGGCAACCCTCTCGCTCCCGTCCGGATAGCGGAACGAAGTCGTATTGACGCTGCCCGCTCCGCCGCCGAACTGGCCGAAGGCGCGCGCGCGTTCTTCGATCCCGTCGCCGAATGCGATCGCGGTGACATCGTCTCCTTCGATCTTCAGCACCGTTTCGACTCCCAGCCCGCCTCGCCAGCGGCCCGGCCCGGCCGAATCGGTCAGATATTCGTGCCGTTCGAGCAGGAACGGATTCTGGATCTCGAACATCTCGTAGTCCTGGGCCAGGATGCCGCCGGCACAGTCGATCAGGCCGATGTGATCGTAGCCGTCCGCGTCCCAGGTCGCGCCCGACCCGCCCTTGAGGGCGAGGAACAAAATGTCGACGAAACGCCGATTCCGGCGCGGGTCGTCACCCGTGACGGCAAAACCGAGGAAGCGATTCCACCCCGCTGTCACCGTGCGCGGCAGCGCATCCGCCATGGCGCGCATGATCGCGTCCGAGGTCGGGCCGGTGATCGAGTTGCCGAATGTCGTCGCGGCCGGAAATGCCGCGTTGAGAAACGAACCTTCCGGGTTGACGATCCGGATCGGACGGTGGAGCCCGGCATTGTGCGGGATGTCTGGGTCGATCAGCATCAGAAAGGTCAGCATCGTCGCCGAAGCGGTCGCCGCGAAGGGCGCGTTGACGAATCCCGGCGTCTGCGGCGAGGAGCCGGAGTAGTCAAAGAGGATGCCGCCGCCTTCGACCGTCACCTCCAGCCGGATCGACATTTCCGTGCCGTCCGTCACGCCGTCGTAAAACACGGTGCTCTCGCCGCGATAGCGCCCGTCCGGGATCGCGTCGATCTCGCGCGTCACCATGCGCTCGGTCGACGCGAACAATTCCTCCTTGTGGACGCGAAACACGTCCAGCCCGTAACGTTCCAGCAGATCGACGATCCCCCGTTCGCCTACCGCGGTGCCGCCGATCTGCGCCTTGATGTCTTCTTCCACGATTGCGTAGCGGATGTTGGCGAACACCATCCGCCACACGTCCTCGCGCCGCTTGCCGCGATCGAAGACCTTGAGCGGCGGAATGCGCAACGCTTCCTGCCAGACTTCCCGTGCGTCCGGGTTGTAGCCGCCGGCAACGGCTCCTCCGATATCGGCCTGATGGCCCTTGCAGGCGGCCCATGCGACGAGTTCGCCGCGAACGAAAATGGGGCGGAAAACGGCGACGTCGTTGTTCTGGTTGCCGCCGGAGAACACGTCGTTGTGCAGGATCACGTCGCCCGGGTGCAGATCCTCGCCGAAGAAGTCGATGATTTCCTTGCAGACCGGCTGGAGGGCGAAAGCGAGCACCGGGATATACTCGGTCTGCTCCAGCATATCGCCGGCCTCGTCGTAGAGCCCGGTGACGAAGTCGCGTGCCTCATTGAGGATCGGGGAGCGCGTGGTGCGCAAGAGCGCGAGACCCATCTCCTCGGTGATCGATTTGAGCCGGCGCTGGATCACCGATGTCAGGACCGGGTCGATGCCTGCGATCATGCGCCGGTATCCGTAAGGATGAGGGTTCCGAAGTCATCGAGCGCGATGTCGAACCCCACCGGAACGAAGGCGGTGGTGAGGGCGGTCTCGACGATCGTCGGTCCGACGCCGCGGAACCCCGCCGGAAGCGCATCCCCATCATGAACCACGATATCTTCGAAGGCCTTTCGATCAGGCAGATAGACACTCCGGGAACCCTTTGGCGTCGGTCCGCCCGGACGCGAAATGCGCCTGCGATCCGGCTTCCCGACGATACCGAAGGCGGCAAGCCGGACATTGACCAGCTCCACCGGGGTATTCCCGTCGGCAAGGGCGTAGCCGAAGAGCCGGTCGTGGACCTCATGGAACGCTTCGGTCATTGCTTCGATGTCGGTGAGCATCGAACGGTCGCGGGCGCGCACCTCGACCTCGTGGTATTGGCCCGCGTATCGAAGGTCCAGGGCGAAGTCGAGCCGGTGCCGCTCTTTCGGGACGTTCTCCGTCGCCAGGATTGCCTGCGCCTCTGCCGCCATCGTGTCCGCCAGATCCTCGAGGCGGTGGATATCCGTTAGACCTACGGCAAACGGCGTCGCGAAAGACCGTACCAGATCGTGCCGCAGATCGGTCGTCAGCATACCCGTCGCGCACAGGACGGATGCCACGCGCGGCACCAGGATCCGGCCAATGCCGAGCTCCCGCGCGATCATCGCCGCGTGAATGGCGCCCGCGCCGCCGGCGCAAACCAGAGGAAACTCCCGAGGATCGAGCCCCCGCTCGATCGAGACCTCGCGGATGGCCGAGGCCATGCCGACGGTCATGACGCGGTACATGCCCGCCGCCGCGGCTGTCGTGTCGAGGCCGAGCGGTCGGGCGATGTCCCGTTCGATCGCTTCCCTGGCGGCGTCGATGTCCAGCGTCATGCGTCCGCCGGCGAAATCGGACGCGGACAGGTAACCCAGGACAAGATTGGCGTCGCTGCAGGTCGGCCGGGCTCCGCCGAAACCGTAGCATGCGGGTCCGGGCATGGCCCCGGCGCTGTCCGGCCCCATGCGCAACAGACCCCCGCCGTCGATCCAGCCGATCGACCCGCCGCCCGCGCCGATGGTCTTGATGTCCATGGCGGGCAGGGCCATCGCGAATCGGTTTACCGTCGTGCCGTTGGTAACGGCCGGCGTGCCGTCCCTTACCAGGGAAGCCTCGAAACTCGTCCCGCCCATGTCGATCGCGATGAAGCTTTCCTCGCGATGCGGGGCGATCGCGGCAAGGCTCGCCGCCGGAGCCGCGGCCGGCCCGGAGAGGAGCGTCGTCGCGGCATTGGCCGCGGCGGTTTCGGGCGACGCGACACCGCCATTCGACTGCATGATCAGGAGAGGACCGTCGAACCCGGACTCGACAAGCCGGCTCTTCAAACGCGCGATGTAGCGCCCGAAGACGGGACCCACGGCGGCGGCGAGGACCGTGGTCGAAGTCCGTTCGTAATAGCGCAGCTGGGGAAGAATACGGGTCGACGCCGCGACGTAGGCATCCGGTAGACATTCGCGCATCCGATCCGCCGCCGCGCGCTCGTGTTTGTCGTTGGCGTAGGCATGGAGGAAGCATATCGCTACCGCCTCGATGCCTTCGCGAACGAAGATCCCGGCGGCCTTGTCGACATCCTCGATGACGATCGGCTGCCGCACGGTCCCGGCCTGATCGATCCGTTCGCGGATGGGCAGGCGCAGGCGCCGCGGCACGATCGGCGTCGGCGCGGTGTACTTGTTGTCGTAGAGCTTCTCGCGGACCCCCCTGCGCATCGCGAGCGCGTCCCGAAAACCCGCGGTCGCGAGGAGCCCGGTCCTTGCCATCCGTCCCGTGAGGACGGCATTCGTGGTCACGGTCGTTCCGTGGACGATCCGGACGGTCCTGGCGAGGAACGCCGAAATGTCGTGTCCTTCGCTATCCGCGACCTCGGCAAGACCTTGCATGACGGCTTCGGTCGGGTCTTCGGGTGTCGACAGAACCTTGTGGATACGGTCGGAACCGTTGCGGTCCATCGCATAGAAATCGGTGAACGTGCCGCCAATGTCCACCCCGATGCGCCAGCCGCCTTCGAAATTTGATTTTTCTGGTTGTTTATCAGTGAGTTGCGTCATGAGCCCGACCCGGTGCGTGCGGGTCGCGCTCAGGCCGGCGCAAGCGTACTGTAAGCGGATTCGTTCCGTAGACAGCGCGCCCGTGTCGCCCGGAGGCCGCGACCGGCGGAACGAACCGCGTCCGAGCGCCCAAGCGCGGCCGACCGCGATACCCGGCAACACTTTAGCAGCGGGATCGGCAATCGTCACCGGGCGCAACGGGGCGCGGGCGGCATCGCCGTGCTCCCGCCTCGACTGCCTCACTCCTCCGGCGGCTCGCGTGGCACGAGGTCGCGCCAGCCGCCGGCCGCGAGCGCTTTCGCCTTCGGGATCCAGCGCCGCATCTGCGAGCGCATCCAGTCGCCGCGCCATTCCTTCGCCACCCGCCCGGCACCCCAGACGTCCACCGCAATGCCGCGCGGCTTCCTGCGCTGCCCGTGCCGGCGGAGACCGGCGGCAGGAACGCCGGACCGCCCCGCCGGCCGCGCGGTCCGTCGTTCTATTGATGGCGGACGGATATCGTCACCGCCGCCCCGCCGCGATGTCGCGGTATGCCTTGAGCATGGCGCGGGCCCTGGCGAGGCGTCGCTTGACGCGGCCGTGCATCCAGCCGCCCGGCCACCAGTCTTCCGCGACGCGCTCGGCGCCCCAGAGCAGCACCGCGATCTCGCGCCAGGTCCGACCTTGCCGGTCGGCTTCGAGCACCGTCATCAGTTCCGCCCGTTTCCGTTCCCGTGAGCCCGCCCGCCGATCCCTTGCCGAGGGGAGCGGCCCCAGCCCGGCGAGGGGTCTCCGCCGGAGACGCTCCACAGGTCGCCAAGTCGGGCGATGGCGACCGGGAGCGCAAGGCCCCAGTCGTGGAACAACCGCACTCCGCCGCCCGCCAGCAGCGGCGCCGGGTCCGCGATGCGCACCTGCACCGCCATGCCGGCGGCCTCCACCTTGAGAACCAGCGCGCCGTCGTCGAGGCGGAGCCCCTCGACATGCGCCCCGGCGGCTTCCAGCATCGCCAGCAGGGGCGGCGCCGCCGCCGAGCCCTCGCCCTCCAGCATCGGCGCCTCGGCGAAGAAGGCGGAGACCGCATCGCCGTCCGGGTCTTCCCAGGCCATGAGGCTCCAGTCCCGTTCCGCGATCCGGTCCGCCTCCGAACGGATGCGCACCGGGAAGGGCGCGCCGTCCTCGCAGACGGGGCGGGCGGCATGGGTCCGCCATGCCGCCCGATAGTTCCCGTCGAGCCGAAGCAAGGCCCACGCCCGCGCGAGATCGCCCGCAGCCATGGTGCGGCGCGGTCATCCTCGTCCTACCACCGCGCGGTAATCTCGACCCCGACGGTGTGCTCCGGTTCGGCCGTGTCGGTCTCCTGGCGTGTCGCCCGGAGACCGAAGGACATGTCGGGCGCGTTCGCGGCCTCCGGCGTCAGCCGCCAGCCGACGCTGTAGTCGCGCGCGCCGGTCGCGAGCCCCAGCCCGACATGCGGGCTGCCGGTCCAGCGCCCGCCGAAGGCCGGGAAGCCGTATGCCGCCTCCATCGCCCAGCGGGACACGGCCTCGCTGCCATTACGCTCGTCGAGCGTCGGCGGCTGGAACAGCGCGTCGAGCCCGCCTTGCGCCCGCCCGCCCCAGTCCTGGCGCAGGCTCAGCGACGGACCCCGCTTCGTCGCCGGGTCCGGATCGAAGGCCAGCGAGGCCGCATAGCCCCGGTCCTTCAGGTCGTCGTCCTCGTGCGCGATCAGCGTGCGGCCCGAGACGTCGAGCGAGAGACCCAGGGCCGGATCGACCCATTTGAGGCCGCCGCCGAGCTCGATCCCGAAGCCGGTCTCCGCATCGCCGCCGTCATGGCGCGCGCCGACTTCGAGTCTCGGCGTCAGGCTTGCCCCGGACCCCGATCCGGGGTGACCGCCGCCCTTGATGGCCATGCGGTAACTGCCCTCCAAGCCGAGCCGGAGCCGGGTCGCGTCGGACTCCGACGCCGCCAGGTCGCGGGTCTTCTCCGACGAGGTCCGCGTCCACAAGGCGTCCGAGGTCAGCGCCAGCGCCGGGCCGGAGCCCTCCGCGGGGGGAGCGAGCAGGTCGCCCCTGAGCCCCGCCGCCGCCATGCTCCAGCTCGTGTCCGCACTGTAGCTGGCGCCCGTGGCGGTCTTGAGCGTGACCTCGCCATTGCCGTAGCCGGCCGTGCCCCAGAGCTTCAGACGCTCCGAAGCCTGCAACGCCGCATAGGGGATCGCCGCCGTCAGCGACGCCTCCACGCCGCCGTCGCCCGCGCGCACGGCGTCGTCGCACAGCGGACCCGCCCCCTCCGGGCAGCCATGGCCGCCGGGACGGGGAGCGGTGCCGGTGTCGCGGTAGTCGCCCTCGCCCGTGCTCCGCGCGAGCGCCAGCCCCACCAGCCACTTGCCGCGCGCATAGTCCGCGCCGAGCATGCCGGTGGTGACCGCGCCGTCGAGCGAGAACGTTCCCTCCCGGCCGTCGAAGCTGCCCTGCGCCGCCCGGCCCCAGAAGGCGATGCTGCCGCCTGAGCCGTCCTTCTCCCCGGTCAGCGAGAAGTTCGATCCCAGCAGCGCCTCGCGGCCCGTCATGCCGCGCGATTGCGGCTGCATTCCGTCGAAGCCGCTGCCGAAGCCGGCTGTATCCCGACCGATACCGACCGCGCCGGTGTAGCCGGAATGGCTTCCGAACGCCTTCGCGACATCGGCCAGCGCCAGCGCGCCGGTCCCGCCCGCAGTGCCGCCCGGCGCATGGCCCGGTCCGGGGCCGGCTCCCCGCGATCCGGGGCTGTCGCTGGCGGCCGGATCGAACGAGAGCGCCTGCCCGGCGATCGAGCCCTGCATGCCGGGGCTGCGCGGCGCCGCCATGCGCCCCGCGATCCCGTCCAGGGCCTGCTCGGCCACCGTGCGACCGAAGCGCGACAGCCACGCCGCCGGCATCGGATCGTCGTTGGTGATCGTCGCCACCGCGATCCCGTCCCCGATCGCCGCCCCGCTCGGCCTCGACAAGACCAGCTCGAACGTCTCCGGGTCCTCGTTGTGGCTGTCGTCGACGATCAGGACCCACACATGCGCCTCCGTCTGGCCCGGCCGGAACGCCGCATACAGCCGCGCGCGCCGGTAGTCGTGCCAGGCCCGCGCCGACACCGGCGTCGAGTCGCGCGTCGTCGCGATCACCCGCACCACATGAGACTGCGGCGCCGACAGCCGGATGGTGAACCGCATGCGGCTGAGCTCCGGAGGGAGCCCTCTGCCATCCCCCGCGCCCTCGGCCAGCGTCTCGTCTCCGATCGACAGCGTCGGCATCGTCGTCGCGTCGTCGTCCGACACCGCCACCGAGGCCGAGGCCGCCGCGCCCCGCCGGTAGCCCGCGCCGGCGGCGAGCGCCACGCGCACCGTCCCGTCCGGCTCGTCGAGATCGTCCTGTTGCGTCGCCAGCGTCAGGGTTATCGAGCCCTGGCCCGACGGGACGGTCACCCGCCGCCGCCCCTCGTCGCTCCTCGCCAGGAAGTCGCTCGCATGCGCGTCCGACACCTCGACCCACACCGGCAGGTCCGCCGACGGCGCCGGGCTCACGCTCACCGTGAAGACCGCGTTGCCGCCCTCGGTCACCGCCGCGCCGCCCGCGATCGTGACCACCGGCAGCGGATCGTCGTCGTCGGTTATCTCGAAGCTCACCGGGGCCGAGACCGAGGCCCCGCCGTCGAGGTTCCCGTCGGGCGTGCCCAGCGACACCGTCAGCGTCTCCCCCGTCCCCTCGTCCGCGCGGTCGTCGATGGTCGTCACCGTCAGCCGCGCCATCCGCGTCGCGGTCGGCCCGCCCACGAAATACACCTGCCCGCCGGGCGCGCCGACATAGCGGCACCCAACCCCGTAATCGGTCCAGCAGGAAATCCGGTAGTCCTCCCAGTGCCGCGCCGCGCCGCGCAGGACCACCGGCACGTTCAGCCGCTCGCCCTCGACCAGCGCCCGGCCGATCGTCACCTCCAGCACCTTCGTGCCCCCGTCCTCGGAAATCGCCGTCGCCGTGCCCGACAGCGTCACCGCGGTCGGGTCGTCGTCGGTCACCGCCACCGAGGCCGAGGACGGGGAGCCCACCGGGTAGCCCTTGCCGCCCGCCACTGTTGCCGTCACCCGGCCGCTCGGCTCGTCGTCGCTGTCCGGCGCGATCGCCACGGTGAAGTCCGCCGTGGTCTGCCCGGCCGGGATCGTCACCGTCCGCTCGCCCTCGCCGGCCGCGGCCACGAAGTTGCTCCCCGGCGGGTCCGAGACCTCGACCGTCACCGCGAGGTCGGCCGCCGGCGCCCGCTCCGCCGTCAGGGTGAACGCCGCATTGCCGCCCTCGGCTACCGCGCTACCCGAGGCCGGCGCGATCGACACCGCCGGCACGCCCGGCGGCGGATCGTCGTCGTCCGTCACCGTCAGCGTGTGCACGCCGCTCCCCACCGTGTAGCCCGTGCCGTCGGCGAGCGTCAGCACCACCGTCTCGTCGGGCTCGTCCATGGCGTCGTCGGTCACCGCCACCGCGATGTCCGCCCCGGTCGCCCCCGCCGGCACCGTCACCGTGCCGGTGAGCATGGTGTAGTCCGTGCCCGGCGTCGCCGTGCCCGTCACCGTGTAGGTAAGCGGGAGCGGCGCGGCCGGCGGCGACGACAGCGTCACCCGCACCGTGCCCGTGCCCGCGTCCTCGGCCACCGCCGACGCAACCCTGGCGAAGCCCGCCACCGGGGGACCCGGCGGCGCTTCGTCGTCGCTCACCGACACCGACACCGACGGCGCCGTCACCCCCGTCCACGCGGCCGGGCCGCTCACCGTGTGCGCGATGCTCACGCTCTCGTCGTCCATGTCGGCGTCGTCGCGCGCCGTCACCGTCACCGTCTGCGGCACCGTCCAGTTGCCCGCCGTGAAGCGCAGAACCGCGCTCGCACCGCCGTTCACCCGCGCCGCCGCCGCGTCGTCCGACGTTGCCGTCACCGTCACCGTCTCGCCCCGCCCCGGCGGCGCGCTCACCGCCACCGAGTAGAGCGCCGAAGCGCCGCCCTCGGTCACCGCGAGCCGCGGGCTCGACACCGTCACCGCCGGCATCGCGCCGTCCGTGATGGTCCCAACCCCGACCGCGTCCGCCACCGGCGCACCGCTCGCGCGCAGCAGTTCCACCTCGAACGTCTCCGCACCCTCGGCCCGGCCGTCCTGCATCACAAAGACCCAGACATGCTTCTCCGTCTCGCCCGGAAGGAACGCGAGCTCGTAGCGGATCGGCGCGAAATCCCGTCCATGGCTCGCCGAGGGCGGGCTCGACTCGCGGGTCCGGATGCGCACCCGCACCGTCCGCTCAACCCGCTCCGACAGCCGCACCGTGAACCGCATCAGAGGCGGCGACGCGCTCTCCGCAACCGTCCCGTCGCTCACCGACAGCGACGCACCCGAGGTCCCCACCTCGAATAACGGGGACAGGGCGAGGAGGCCATAGGAGACGGTCGAAGCGGTGTTATTGTTGTTGTAGTTAAGTCCCTGTTGGTTGCTAGTTCGCGTAGCTCCTAAAGCGGACCCCAGCTCATAAGAAACTACCCCCTCGACAATAACGGCCCGGGTGCCATCGTTGTCGCTGCCCGTCCAATAGCGAGTACTTGAACCAACAGCTCCTCCGGATTCATCCCTTCCCACGGGGTTGGCCCAACTCCCGTCGTAGAAGTCGGCGTAGTCGTCGGCAACCTTGGTCCCGCCCAGCCAGTAGATCGGCACGCCGGTGCCGGTGGTCGAGGTGTTGTCGCGCGCGTCCACCGCGGCGGTCGAGCCCAACGCGCGGAACTGCGCGCTGTGGGAGCGGATCGACATATGCCCGGCCGCGGCGCGCGTCTGCACGAAGCTGTTGTAGTCCCCGATGCTCGACGAGGTCGCATCGCGCGTCGTCGACGTGACGAACATCAGCCGGAACCGGTCGCCCGCGCTGAAGCCGGAAGGCTTGAGCGGCCAGTCGTCCGGCACAACGGTCTGCGCCGCCGCCCCGGTCGCCAGCACCGCCAGCAGCGGCACGCACAGCAGGGCCGAGGACAGGCCGCGCCGCAGACGGCGGGCGGCGGAAGAGGCGAGGCTGTCGGAGGAAGAGGCCGGCCAGCGGGACGAACCGTCCGTGCCGGCGGCAGAAGAGGACTCAGGCGGGGAGGCTAGCGGGCAGCGGCTTGCGGACGCAGGTGAAGCGACCCGGCGACCCGGCGACCCGGCGACCCGGCGACCCGGCGACCCGGCGACCCGGCGACCCGGCGACCCGGCGACCCGGCGACCCGGCGACCCGGCGACCCGGCGATTATACTGTCAAAAACCTCGAACGGCCTTGTCAACCCCGATCTGCGCAGGGTGTCCCCGGCGGCGGCCTTCGCGCCTGCCCACACTCTCTTCGCCAGTCCGATCATGGCCATGTCCAACCCCATCAAGGCAACCCGAGGCGACCAACGCCCGGCCGGGGCCGCGTGCCAGCCTGCTGCAATCCTTACATGATTCCCGCTCCCCGGCAATCGGCGATTGCGGCGATTGCGGCCCAACCCGGCCGGCGCGCGCCCGTCTCCATTTCGCCGCGGCCGGTTTCAATCTCCGCGCCCGTGCGGTGCTTCCCCGGCCACGATACCCGATCCGCTGATTCGGCGGCCCTCGCCGATGGCACGGGACAATCCCGCCCGTCGCCCCCGCCGGTGGAACGTGATAGGGTCTGGCCATGGTCAGGGTGCAGCATGATTCGGGTTCCACCGCGACGGTCGCCGGCCACGACCGGCTCGCGGAGGCCGCGCACTTGCAGGCGATCGAGGGCAATCCGCTGACGGCGGAAGAGATCGCCATGTTCGAGATGTTCGAGCGCGAGGGGTGGTCGCCCGAGCGGCGTCGCGCCCATATCCTCCGCCGGATAGAGGACCGCCGCCGCGTCGCCGCGGCGGAATGAGCGACCGCGACTACTGCTATCCACCTGACTACACCGTTCTCCGCAACAGGCTGGACATCCGCGATGCCACGGCGCTGGAAGCGGCTGAGCGCGAGCTTGTCGCCCAACGCCTTGTTGAGCCTGTGCCGGCGGGCGATTTCGATCTTGACCACCTGAGGGCGATCCACCGGCACCTGTTCCAGGATGTCTACGCGTGGGCGGGCGAGCTCCGCACCGTGGAGATCGCCAAGGACGGGAGCCGGTTCCAGCCGAGGCGGTTCATCGAAACCGGCATGGCCGACATTCACCGCCGCATCGTGGCGGCGGGCTATTTTGGGGGATCGGGGCCGGACGGGTTCGCCGGGGGCGCGGGTCCGGTGCTGGGCGACGTCAACCATGTCCACCCGTTCCGCGAGGGCAACGGGCGCACGCAGCTTCAGTATCTGAAGCAGCTCGCCGCGCGCGCTGGACATTCCCTCGACCTCACCCGGATCGACCCCGCCGACTGGCTCGACGCCTCGCGCCGGTCCAACGCGGGCGATCACGCCGCCATGACGCGCTGCATCCGCCAAGCGCTCGTCTAGCCGCTCCATCTTCCCTTATGCCGACGCTGGCGCTGCCGGCACCCGTGCGGTGCGCCGCCGTCCCACAGCCGTCTCCATCGGCGCACCCCTCGCCGGCAGGAGGAGAGTCCTGGCCGTGAGCGGGGCGGCGGTCGGGGCGTCCGGGGGAGGGCGTCCGGCCGTCGTTTTCCCTAATTGGCACGAAGGAGACGGCACCATGACGGCAGCCATGGCGATGCCCGGCAACACGGCGGAGACGTTTCTGGTTCACTTCTTCGGCACCGGCCTGGCCGACGACCGCTATGTGGTCGAGCGCTTCCGGGCCCGCGCGGACGGTGACATCGTTCCCGCCCCAGCCGAGGCGCTCGCGGCGAAGAACCGGCGCAAGACCAGGCGCACCACGGCCACGCTGAAGGCGGTCCGGGAGATGAAGCCCGCCTGCACCGAGATCATCATCTGCACCGGCTTGAAGACCCGCGGCGGCTGGCAGCTCTGGGGTTCGATCGCCGCCGGAATCCTGTGCGACCGCAAGCAGAAGGGCTGACGGCCTCCTTCCTGGACGTCCTGCCGGCCCAATGCCGGCGGGGCGTCCTTCCGTCCACTCCCGGATTGGCAGGAAGGAGGCCGTTGTGGCTTATCGCGATATCGACGCCCGGCGCAGGAACGATCTTGCGCGCTATCACCGGCGAACCGCTGAGCGCCGCGCGGCCGGCTTGTGCCTGAGGTGCGGCAAGACCGAGCCCGCGCCCGAGCGTACGCTTTGCGAGCCCTGTGCGGAGAAGTGCCGCGCCGCCGACCGCGCGCGGTCCGCCCGGCTCCGGGCCGAGAGAAAACCCAGGCGGGATCCGGAACAGGCGAAGCGCTACGAGCGCGAGCGTGGCCGCCGCCAGCACGCCGAGCGCAAGGCCGCCGGCATTTGCACAAAATGCGGTCGGGCTCCGGCGCGGCCCGATCGCACGACCTGCGAGCCTTGCGCGGAGAAGCACCGCGCCCGCGACCGCGCCCGTCACGCCAGGGCGAAGGCCGAGGGGATACCGTATGGCGGACGCGACCCGGAAGCCCGGCGCCGCGCCGGCCGGAAGCGCAGCCGCCGGCGCAGCGAAGCCCGCCTCGCGGCCGGTCTCTGCATCCGCTGCGGCACCGTCCCGCCCGAAGAGGGACGGTCGATGTGCGAGCCGTGCCGGGACGACCGCCGCGACGCTGCGCGCGCCCGCCATCGCGAGCGCCGCGCCGTCGGCCTCTGCGTCAAGTGCGCGACGCCCGCGCCGGACGGCAAGGCCTATTGCGAACCCTGCGCCGTGACCAAGGAAGGGCGGCGGGATCTGAAGACCAAGCGGGAAACCGACCGCCGCAGATATGCCGAGCGGAGAGCCCGGGGCGATTGCACGACCTGCGGCAAGCCGGCCGGCGGGGCGGCGGAATGCCAAGCCTGCCGCGACGCCGCGCGCGCCCGCTACGATGCCCGGAGAGCGGCCGGGGTGTGCGTCAAGTGCCAAACCCCCACCTATGGCGGCGCGGCCTACTGCGCGCCCTGCGCTCTGGTCAAGGAGGGGCGACGCAACCGCGAGGCCGAGCAGGCCGCCCGGCGCCGACGCTATGCCGAACGGAGGGCGAAGGGCCAATGCGTCGCCTGCGGGACGCCCTCGCCGGGGGTGGCGCGCTGCGAGCCCTGTTCGCGCAAGCACCGCGAGAGCTCGGGGGCATTCCGCGGCATCCCGATCTGGGACCCGACCTGGACGGTGATCGAAATCGCCACCGGCCGGGAACACGGACCCTACGACAGCGAGGCCGACGTCGCTCTTTGCCTCGCCTTCGCCAAGCTCGCGCGCGACGAGGTCGAGGTGCTGTGCGACGCCAGCCCAATGAGCTCGTACACCGCACCGCCCTGGTGAGCCGGCGGCGGTCCCGGATTGGCGTCTGCCTGCCCCGGCCTCCGAGCCGGGGGGCAGGCGCGGCAGGGGCATTCCTTGCTGATATGCCGGCCCGCCGCCCGCCGGCAACCGACGCGCCGGCCCTCCCGACATACGTATGGCCGGCCGTGCGCCCGCCGGCCCGGACCCCACCGAAGGAGTTTCCATCATGACCGCCCGCCTGCCCGACAACCCCGCCTATTGCTTCTATCCCGCCGCCGACGCCGACGGCGAGCCGCCGCAGATTCGCATCCTGGTCGACGGCTTTATCCCGAGCTCGGGATAAAACCTTTTATGCCGAGCAGAGTGTAATGCCGAGTGGGTCCCGGGGATCGGCTTAACCCTGCCGTTCTGCGGCCGATTCGCTCGGCATTAATCGGAACTTCATCGGGTATCTGGCCAGATTCCCTTTTGGAATCAGGTGGTCGCGTTTAATCGCCCTGGACGTCGACTGGCAACACTCCGGCGGGGTCGACGCCGAGCAGTTCGAAGGCCCGTTGCTGGGTGGGCGTGGGATCGGCGGTGACGTTGAAGAGGTGATCGGGGTTGCCGGCGAGGGCGATCCGGTTGAGGGTCAGCGAGGCGAGGTGGTCGAGCAGGGTGCGCAGGCTGTGCACCGGCGTGCCGTCGGCGGTGGTGCGGGTGGCGGCCTTCTGTTTGGCGCTGGGTGAGACGCCGGCCGGCTGCACGGGGGAGGCGCGCCGGGCGCGGGCGCTCTCGGGGTCGTCGTCCTCGAACAGCAGCGGAGCGAGGCGTCGGCGCAGGTGCCACTCGACGTGGCAGGCGAGCGCGCACAGGAACACGTGTGCGCGGACGTGGTCGGCGCTGTAGACGTAGATGGGCCGCACCTCGAGCCGGGTCGTCTTGAGGTTGCGGAAGGCGCGCTCGATGCGGGCCAGGGCCTTGTAGGCGTCGACGGCCTCGTCGGCGGCGATGGCGTCGGCGGGGAGGCTGGTGCGGACGATGTAGATGCCGTCGAGCTGGGCCTCGGCGGTGATGCCGGCTTCGTTGCGGGTCCAGGTGAGGTCGTCGTCGGTGACGGTGATGGTGAAGTGCTTCTCGACCTTGCGGCGGTTGGCTTCGCGCCCGACCCGGTGGCTGATCCGGTCCCGTCCGCGCAGTTGCGAGCCGGGCCGGCGGACGATGCGGGCGATCTCCTCGAGGGTGGCCTCGGTGGCGCGGAGCAGGTCCTCGCGCTTGCGCGCGCGCTCGTCGCGCAGGCGCGGGTTGAGGCAGACCATGAGGCGCTCGCCGGGGAAGGCGGGGCTGCTGATCTCGGCGACCGTGTCTTCCAGCAGCTCGTCCGGTCGCAGCGGCGCCGGCCCGTCGGGGCCGGCCGGGCGCAGCAGCGTGCGGAGGTCCGCGGTCCTGAGTGCGGAGATCCAGTCGAGCCCGGCCGGCTCCACGGCCTTGCGGATGCGCGCGGTGGTGAGCATGCCGCGGTCGCCGACCAGGGCGATCCGCTCGATGCCGAAGCGGGTCCGGATCTTCCGGATCTGGTCCGCCACGGTGGCAGGATCGGCGGTGTTGCCGGCGAACACCTCGACCGCCACCGGGCAGCCGTCGCGCGAGCAGAGCAGCCCGAAGACGATCTGCTGGCGGCCCTTCTTGCCATCGCGGTTGTGGCCGAAGGCGGCCAGCGGGCAGCACCGCCCCTCGACGAAGCTGGACGTCGTGTCGTAGAGCACCAGGGTGCCGTCCCGGAGGTGCCGGTTGGCCAGGCTCTGCTCGATCCAGGGCTGGCGCGCCAGCAGCCAGTCGAGCATCGCCAGCATCTCGTTGCCGGTGACCTCGCCGAGGCCCAGGACCCCGCCGAGGGTGGAGGCGGCGGTCTCCGGCGTGAGCTGCCGGGCGGTCGCGAGCTTGGAATCCGGCGCCAGCACCCGGGCCACGATGGCGGCCAGCGCGAGATCGCGCTCGCGGCTGCGGAGCCGGTGCAGGATGCGGGGCAGCCCCAGCTGCCGGCAGGTGCCGAGCACCGCGCAGACATGACCATGCGCCAGGCTGCGCCGCACGGCGAACGCCTCGTCCGGGCGTTCGAAGGCGACGCCTCCCTTGACCACCCGGCGGATGCCCTCGATCAGCCCGGGCGGCAGGTGGGTGAGGTTGGCGAGGGTCTTCCGGCGGATGCGCTTACCTTCGCGCCAGGCCTTGCGGAGCAGGATCGTGGGCCGGCGGCCGCGGTTCGGGATGGCTTCGACGTGGTAGGACATGGCCGGCGACCGCGCATGGAAACAGGGCTTCCGGCCTTATAGCGCACCTTCCGGCAAGGTACAACCCCTATCGGTCCGGCCCTACCATGGAAACAAATATCCATGGAGAAACCGGGCCCCATCCCTACCAACCGAAACGTGATCAGGACGTTGGCCGGACTATCTCTGATCTATCCTCAGTGAAGCTCCGATTAATTCTCACGGCCAGTTTCCGCCTAGAACCATCATCAGGCTGTCCTTCACACCGTTGAAGGTCCCCCGGCGGATGGAAGGCGGCGTGTTGGCCTCAAGGATTTTCAGCCTCTCGGCCGCGTTCGAACGAAGGTACACCTCGGTGATCTTGACGTCGGCGTGACCGAGCCAGATCGAGACCTTCCGGATGTCCCCCCGTGTGGCATCCAGAACGGTCATTGCCGACGAATGACGGAGCACGTGCGGGGTCACCCGCTTGCTCTTGATCGACGGGACCTTGCAGGCCGCGGTGGCGACATGCTGGTCGAGGATGTAGGCGAAGCCGTCCGTGCTCAACGCCCGCCCGCGGGCGCTGAGGAAGAGATAGCGATTGTTCACCGGCGGGCGGACGTCGAGCCACTCATTGAGGACGGCCCTCGTTTCCTTCCAAAGCGGAAGTTCGCGCTCGCGCCGCCCCTTGCCCAGGACGCGGACAGTCTCAAGTTGGGGACTCGACAGGCTGTCGAGAGTGAGCCCGGTCAGTTCCGACACCCGGAGCCCGGCCGCGTAGCATAGATGCAGCATGGCGCGGTCGCGCAGGCCTGCGACCGTCGCGGTATCCGGCGCATCCAGGATCGCCTGCATCTCCGTCCGGTCGAGCCAGTCGATCAGGGGTTTGTCGGCGCGCTTCTGCGGGATGGCGCGCACCTGCAACGCCAGATCGAGACAACCCGGGACACGGTATTCCAGGTATCGGAAGAAGGACTTGACGGCGGCGAGACGATTATTGCGGGTGCCGACGCTGTTGTTGCGATCCTTCTCCAGGGACTCGAGGAAGGCCAGCAGGAGAGCCACCGTCAGGTGCTCGATCTTCAGGACGCAGGGGCGCACCTTGGTCTTTTCCGCCGCGTAGAGGACGAGGAGGCGGAAGCACGCTTTATAGCTCTGCACGGTGTGGCGGCTGAAGCGCCGCTCGTTAGGAAGGTGCTCCTCCAGGAAGGTCGTCAGGTGGGGGGCAAGATCAGTCATCGGAACCCCCATTCGCGTGAGCCTCTTCCGCAGCCTCGGCAATGCCGCGCAGGAGGGCAGGGGTCGCTTCCAGATACCAGTAGGTGCTCGAGACGTCGACATGTCCGAGGTAAGTGGAGAGCGCCAGCATGTGCCGGCTCGGATCGACGTCGGGAGCCAGGTTCTCGAGAGATCGCACGGCGAAGGAATGCCGCAGCGAGTGCGTCGTCGGCCCTCGCGCCGCACCGGGTTCGCGGATTCCCGCTCGCTCCGCGAGTCTGCGGAAGACATGGATGGGATGCAGTTGACGCGGGCGCTGGCCGCTTGCGATCACGAACAGATGCCGATCCGGGGTTTTCTCCGCAAGTCGCGCTTCCAGATAGCGGTTCAGCGCATCCCAGGTGGTCGGGTGCAGAGCGACCATCCGGGACTTGCGGAACTTCGTGTCTCGGATCACCAAGCCGTCCTCGGTGATGTCGTCCAGGGTCAATGCAAGCGCTTCGCCGATGCGCAGGCCGGTCGCGGCGACGAGCCCGAACAGGTAATGCCAGGTCAGCGGGGCAATGGTGCCGGCAGGTCCCATGGACAATGCCGCTGTCAGGAGTTTCCCGATATCCGCGACCGACATCAGGCAGGGCTTCGGTCTCTGCTTGTTCAGACGGCCCAGAGCATCGCGAGGCGGCACTTCGTGACGGGCGTCCTCAGCGTGCAGCCAACTGCCGAAGTTATGGACTGCGTACAGCTTTTTGACCCGTTCGGACCGCGATGCCGCCGCCGACGCGGATGCCCACTCGATGGCGGTTTTGGACCGCATGAATGTTTCATCGCGAACCTCGGCGAAGCGCGCAAAACTGCGCAGCTCCCGTGCGCTCCGCACGAACCGATAACCGAGCTTCTGCTTCATCGCCACAAAGCGCTCGACGTGTTCGCTGATCGTGATCGTCATCGGTCGTTCCCTCCCAACCAGGGTTGGGCAACCTCCTGCAACATGACCGCGTCGGTCTTGGCGTAGATCACGGTGGTGTTCGGGGAAGTGTGCCGGAGCAGCGATTGGATGACATCCAGCGTGGCTCCCGACCTGAGCAACGCGGTCGCCTGGGAGTGGCGGAGTGCATGCGCGCCACGACCGCCGAAGGTCTTGACCCCCGCGCGATCCAGCGCGCGTTCCACCACGGCACTGACGGTGCTCGAATGGGTGAATGGCCGACAGGGCGCGTTCACGCAGAAGAACACCTTCTCCTCATCCACCCTTGGCCGTGCCGTCGCGATATAGACGTGGAGCGCATCGCCGACGTCCTGGGGCAGCGGCAGCGACGTCGTCCGCCGTGATTTTCCCGAGACACGGATCTCGGCCCTGTTCCAGTCGATGTCGTCGAGGCGCAGAGCGACGATATCTCCGGCCCGCAGCGCCAGCCGCGCCAACAGCAGCAGGATCGCCCGGTCGCGTACACCCATGGGGTCGTCGCCGCAGGACGCGATGGTGCGCTCGACATCGTCGGCCAGGATGTACCGTGGCAGGGCCGACAGCCGCCACTGCGGCACCGTCGGCACGGCCTCGACCAGCCCCGCCGCGATGCTGCCTTCCGACACCAGGAACCGCAAATACATACGCATCGCGGTTGTCAGCCTGCGGGCGTAGCTTTGCGACCATGGCTCCATGCGGTCGAACAACACCCGCCGGACCAGTGCCGCGTTATAGACCCCCGGATCGTCCCCAAGACCAGGCAGCATCTCCGCGATCAATCGGACCTGCTGGCGTATGGTCTCCGGGCTGCTGGCGCGATGGCGTTCAAGCCAGTCGGCGAATCTCGCAAGGCGAGGCGACGGAGGCTTCTCGTCCGGGACCGGTTCGAGGGGCCCGATCCGCCCGATCGAGACGAGATTCTTCAGGAAGCCGTGTAGTTCGATCTCGTACGCGGTTGTGGGATACCGGGATTCGTGGCCGTGGAACACCCCGGGGATCGAGCAGATGATCTGCCTGCGCCGGAACCGCGCGATTACCTCCGGCGACAGATCGCACAGGCGAAGCCGTGAGAGGTGGAGCCAGACAATGAGACCGCCGCATCCATAACGATACCGCTTGATGGTCTTGGTCGCGTAGCCATTGCGGCGCAGGCCCTCGAGAAACGCATTCAGAAGCCGGAAATTGTCCTCGAGTTCGCCGGGAGTCTCGATGCGCCCTATCCGCTCGAGGAAGCGGATGAACGTCATGACCTTGGGCGACGAGCGGCACTTGCGCCAGCGGCGAAGCCGGACAGGCGCGGACGATTTGGCGCAACGGCATTCGTGCTGCTGAAAGCGCTCGATAACCGTGCCGTCGACGATCTTGAGCTCGATCCCGGCAAGCTCAAGCCAGATCAGGAAGTGACGGGCGGCGTAACGGTAATTGGAGAGCTGACCCTCAGCCGCTCCGTCCGAGTGGCGAAGATCGTTGATGAACTCAAGAATGATCGAGTCGAAGCCGGCCAGGGCTGTGGTCCCCAGCAGCGACCGGCGGTTGGGTGTCGAAGACATTGTTGGTCGTCCTCCATCGGGTTGAAACGGAGGACGACTTTGTCCGCGAATTGACCGTCAGAATTAATGCCGAGCGAATCGGCCGCAGAACGGCAGGGTTAAGCCGATCCCCGGGACCCACTCGGCATTACACTCTGCTCGGCATAAACGGCTTCGCCTTCGCCATCCCCACCGCGCTGGTCGCCCTGGACCGGGCCGACGGCCTGGCCGTGTGCGATTCCCTCAACCGGGCGCTCGGTCTCGACCGCGCCGGCTGGACAGCGTTCGCCGCGCGCTGCCTGCGCGCCGGCGCCGGCAGCATGAACGGCTGCACCCTGCACTGAAACCGCCGGGATCGCCGCGGCGCATCCCGCCCGTTGCGGCCGGGACGAGGACGGCGCTTCCGTCCGCACGGAGTTCGGCCGGGAGGTCGAGAGGAGCTTTCGCCGGGCAAGCGCCCGGTTGAGAGCGAGGGAGGGTTTCCGTCGCGGTCGGGCGCGGCACGGGAGATCCCATCATGTTCGCCTTCGACACCGATTACGACCCTGTCGGCCCCGCCGCCGACGCTTTCCTCGCCGAAATAGGCTTGGACGCCCGCTCGGTCAGGGACGCGCTGAGCGAAGACCGGGCCCGGCGCTGCCCCGACCGCGAGGCCCCGGCGGACCGGAGTTAGAGGAGGGCTTCGGAGAAGATGAGCGGGAAGGGGCTGGAGAGAGCGTTCTCCGGTCCCGCCGCTCGACCATCGTCATCAACGAGAACTGAAGGAGCATCGTCATGAGCTTCGGAATGAACCGCGTCGAACTGATCGGCCGCCTCGGCGCCGACGTCACCGTCAACCAGCTGATGAGCGGGGGCCGCGTGGCCAATCTCAGCATCGCCACCGACGAGTCGTATTTCAGCAAGTCCGGCGAGAAGGTCGACAGGACCGAATGGCACCGCGTCGTGACCTTCCAGGACGGGCTTATCGACATGCTGGTGCGCCACGCGAAGAAGGGCCGCCTGGTCCACGCCGAGGGCAAGTTGCAGACCCGGCGCTGGAAGAAGGACGGCGAGGACAGCGACCGCTTCTCGACCGAGATCCTGGTCGTGCCCGGTCACAGGGTACAGTTCCTCGATCGCCCGAACGGGGCCAACGGGAACGGCGCCCAGGCCGCGCAGAAGCCGGCGAACGGCGAGACCGTGCCGGCCGAGGCCACCGCGAACGCCAGCGATTCCGACATGGAAGTCCCGTTCTAGAAGGACGATTTCCCATCTCCCTCCCAACTCGGGCGGCTGCTTCGTCGGTCGCCCGTTTCTTTTGCAGCCGGCTTCGAGCCCGCTCCCGGCCAGGCGCCTCGCCCCGCGCGCAGGCGGCCGCCGCCGCAGTCGTCGTGCTTGCCGGCTGGAGGAGAGAGAAGCACGGAGTCGGGCAAGCCGACAATGAGCGAGGAGGAAGCCATGTCCGCCATCGTCAATCTCAGGCACGAAACGAAGCTGCGCGAGCAATTCGAATATGCGCAGGTGGTGAACAACACCGTGCTGATCGACCGCCGCACGAGGTGGGGCAATCCATTTCGCGTGACCGGCGGAGTCACCCATGCCGACGCCGTCGCCCGCTACCGCGTTCATCTCTGGCGGCAGATAGGCGCGGGCGAGGTGACGCTGGAAGAGCTCGCCGAGCTGGACGGCTGCTGGCTGGCGTGCTGGTGCGCGGGCGACGGGCATCCCTGTCACGGCGAGGTCCTCGAACGGGCGGCCGCCTGGGCGGCGCGGGTGCTGGCCGAGCGGGCCGATGCGTGACGCGCCGCCGTGCTCCCTTTCGAACGCCGTGCCAGGCCGAACCGCCGATTGGGGCGTGCGGGTGGAGAGATATTCGCCTCGTCGTGAAGTCCTATTGTGATCCAGTAGAGTCGAGGACTGGCGCGCCAGTTGTAGGGTCCGGTGGCTTGTCCGTCGCTTTCGCTCCGGGCCTCAGTCCGGCTCCCATGACCGCGTTTCCAGTCCCCGCTCATCAAACCGGACGTGCGGATTTCCCGCATCCGGCTTTCGGACGAGATCATGCCTTCGCGCTCGGAAGGCCCAGTGCCTGCCGCGTCAGACGGGTGAGGCCGTATTCGTCGTGGAGCCTCTGGGCGGGGTATTGCACAGTTGCCCCGTGCCGCGTCTTGTGCTTTCGGCAGAGCCACTGGCGAAACCGCCGGACCGCATGTCGGTTGACGACGTTGAAGGCCGGGCTGACCTGCCCGAGGCTAAAGTAGTTTGCCCACCCGGTCATAGTCCGGTTCAGACGCCCTACCATCACCTCCGATGGTTGCCCACCGTACCCTCTCACCGTCATGTCGCTGATCCTGCGGCATATGCTCTGGACACTCGCCTGGCTGGGCCGGGTGCCGATGTACGACCCCCGACCATCCCGGCGGTAGGTGTGTCCGATGCGGTAACCCAGAAACTCTAAAGGCTCTTCCGGGCACCGCAAGCACCGGGTTTTCCGCGCGTTGACCGTGAGCTTCAGACCCGCCATGAGCCGCTCGACCGCCGCCAGCATTTCCGCCGCCGGGGCCTTGCCGAGCACACAGAGGTCGTCGGCATAGTTCACGATTTCCGCACGGAAGCGCCGGGCGTAGCCCAGCGCCTTCCAGCCCAAGATGAAGCGCCGCATGTAGACGTTGCTGGCCAAAGGCGAGATCGGTGCCCCTTGCGGGGTTCCTTTCCGTTCCCTGCGCGCCCGGTTCGTGCGGCGCTTGCCGCCCTCGCCGTCGTCCTCTTCCACCGGCATTTCCAGCCACGCCTTGATGAGCTTGAGCATCCGCCCGTCGCTGATGCGGCGGGCGAAACTCTTGAGAAGCTCGGCGTGCGGTATCTCGCCGAAGTAGTTGGACAGGTCGCAATCAACAACCTCTTGGTGCCGCCCATATAGGAGGCGGCGAACGCGTTTTACCGCGCCGTGGGCACTCCGTCCCGGCCTGTAGGCGTACTGCTCCGGTTGCAGGTCCGCTTCGAATATCGGCTCAAGCACAAGCAGAGCCGACGTCTGCGCTACCCGGTCCCTTATGCAGGGGATGCCCAATGGCCGGAACTTGCCGGGCTGCTTCTTCGGGATGAGCACCTGCCGTACCGGCTTCGGTGTGTACGCCCCATCCTTCAGTTCCCGCGCCAGTTCCCCAAGCCAGCGCCCCACGCCAACCGACTCGATGTCCGCGAACGTCTCGCCATCCACCCCGGCAGCCCCGCCATTCCGGCGAACCCGCTTCCAGGCTTCGGCGAGGAAGTCCTCGCGCCACACCTTGTCGATCAGCGCATGGAATCGCCGACCGGGTTCTTCCTTAGCTTTCGCATGTAGCACGGTCTGGAGTTTCCGAACTCTGTCTGACCCTGTTAGGTTTTCACCAGTAGTCACGCCTTGCTTCCTTTCCGTACTGCTCTCGAACCAGGGCTCCTTTCCTCCACCGGCATTACCCGGCTTCAGCGGTACTACGAGCCCATCCGCCACCCTGCCGGCCCAGCCTGCCCCTCGCGGGGTTCCGGTTGGTGTGTGCACACCACCGACAGGGCTTCCCGTGTTGCCTCCATCCTCCTCTTCCATGCGTGCCGCCGCCATTGCCCCGGTGGGACCGGCCGGTGCTTGCGTCGTTCGCTTCCCGACCGATGGCAGCCTTCCCCGGAGCACGGGCGGGTCGGCTCCCACATCACTGGTTTCGAGGCCTGCTCGGCGTTCACTGCACGTTGCGGCCCGCATGGTCGCTAAGCCGCCCAAGGCGGCCCGTTACATCGAAGTGCTTCAAGCTATGTCGTTACCTCCATAACTCGCTCCGATTGCTACCGGCTGGAACGACATTTGCCGGGCGGGATTTGCACCCGCTGAAGGATGGTGCCTTTCACGGCACACGTAGAGTCGAGGACTGGCGCGCCAGTTGTAGGGTCCGGTGGCTTGTCCGTCGCTTTCGCTCCGGGCCTCAGTCCGGCTCCCATGACCGCGTTTCCAGTCCCCGCTCATCAAACCGGACGTGCGGATTTCCCGCATCCGGCTTTCGGACGAGATCATGCCTTCGCGCTCGGAAGGCCCAGTGCCTGCCGCGTCAGACGGGTGAGGCCGTATTCGTCGTGGAGCCTCTGGGCGGGGTATTGCACAGTTGCCCCGTGCCGCGTCTTGTGCTTTCGGCAGAGCCACTGGCGAAACCGCCGGACCGCATGTCGGTTGACGACGTTGAAGGCCGGGCTGACCTGCCCGAGGCTAAAGTAGTTTGCCCACCCGGTCATAGTCCGGTTCAGACGCCCTACCATCACCTCCGATGGTTGCCCACCGTACCCTCTCACCGTCATGTCGCTGATCCTGCGGCATATGCTCTGGACACTCGCCTGGCTGGGCCGGGTGCCGATGTACGACCCCCGACCATCCCGGCGGTAGGTGTGTCCGATGCGGTAACCCAGAAACTCTAAAGGCTCTTCCGGGCACCGCAAGCACCGGGTTTTCCGCGCGTTGACCGTGAGCTTCAGACCCGCCATGAGCCGCTCGACCGCCGCCAGCATTTCCGCCGCCGGGGCCTTGCCGAGCACACAGAGGTCGTCGGCATAGTTCACGATTTCCGCACGGAAGCGCCGGGCGTAGCCCAGCGCCTTCCAGCCCAAGATGAAGCGCCGCATGTAGACGTTGCTGGCCAAAGGCGAGATCGGTGCCCCTTGCGGGGTTCCTTTCCGTTCCCTGCGCGCCCGGTTCGTGCGGCGCTTGCCGCCCTCGCCGTCGTCCTCTTCCACCGGCATTTCCAGCCACGCCTTGATGAGCTTGAGCATCCGCCCGTCGCTGATGCGGCGGGCGAAACTCTTGAGAAGCTCGGCGTGCGGTATCTCGCCGAAGTAGTTGGACAGGTCGCAATCAACAACCTCTTGGTGCCGCCCATATAGGAGGCGGCGAACGCGTTTTACCGCGCCGTGGGCACTCCGTCCCGGCCTGTAGGCGTACTGCTCCGGTTGCAGGTCCGCTTCGAATATCGGCTCAAGCACAAGCAGAGCCGACGTCTGCGCTACCCGGTCCCTTATGCAGGGGATGCCCAATGGCCGGAACTTGCCGGGCTGCTTCTTCGGGATGAGCACCTGCCGTACCGGCTTCGGTGTGTACGCCCCATCCTTCAGTTCCCGCGCCAGTTCCCCAAGCCAGCGCCCCACGCCAACCGACTCGATGTCCGCGAACGTCTCGCCATCCACCCCGGCAGCCCCGCCATTCCGGCGAACCCGCTTCCAGGCTTCGGCGAGGAAGTCCTCGCGCCACACCTTGTCGATCAGCGCATGGAATCGCCGACCGGGTTCTTCCTTAGCTTTCGCATGTAGCACGGTCTGGAGTTTCCGAACTCTGTCTGACCCTGTTAGGTTTTCACCAGTAGTCACGCCTTGCTTCCTTTCCGTACTGCTCTCGAACCAGGGCTCCTTTCCTCCACCGGCATTACCCGGCTTCAGCGGTACTACGAGCCCATCCGCCACCCTGCCGGCCCAGCCTGCCCCTCGCGGGGTTCCGGTTGGTGTGTGCACACCACCGACAGGGCTTCCCGTGTTGCCTCCATCCTCCTCTTCCATGCGTGCCGCCGCCATTGCCCCGGTGGGACCGGCCGGTGCTTGCGTCGTTCGCTTCCCGACCGATGGCAGCCTTCCCCGGAGCACGGGCGGGTCGGCTCCCACATCACTGGTTTCGAGGCCTGCTCGGCGTTCACTGCACGTTGCGGCCCGCATGGTCGCTAAGCCGCCCAAGGCGGCCCGTTACATCGAAGTGCTTCAAGCTATGTCGTTACCTCCATAACTCGCTCCGATTGCTACCGGCTGGAACGACATTTGCCGGGCGGGATTTGCACCCGCTGAAGGATGGTGCCTTTCACGGCACACCGTGCTCGCTACAGCAACCCTGCGGGTCCTCCGGTCGCAAGCTCCCTGCGGCCTGGACAAGAAGCTCTAGGGGCGGACCGTGAAAGCCGCCGACCGTGAAGATCGCTGGCGCGATCTTCCGCACCACTCGCCGACTTTCCGCACCACTCCGCCCCAAGTGCTTCCAAGCCCAGGTGCTTCCGCTGCGCGCGCGGTTCCCAACAGGACATCACGACGGGGATCGGCCCCGGAACGTGCAACCGATCGCAAGGAGATCGTCATGACCCTCACCGAGAACATCGACACCATCGAAGCGCAGGACCGGTCCGTCACCGCCACAGTCTGCGAACACGCGCAGCTCTTCGGCGCGATACCCGAGCGCGACGAGTTCGACACCCGCGAGGTCTGGGACGCCGACGACGCCACCGACGCGGTGAGCGAGGCGTTCCGCATCATCGCGCAGGGCGTCGCGCCGGACGGGTTCCAGCTGGCCGACGAGCGCGAGAGCCTGCTCTGGGGCTTCGTCAACATGCTCGACGCACAGACCCGCCGCCTCGACCGCGCCGCCGACAAGCTGATGCCCGAACTCCGCGACCTCCAGCGCGCCCAGGACGGCACCGAGATCAAGTCGCTGGAGCTGGAGATGACCACCCACCGGGCGCAGTGCCTCACCGACCGGCGCGACGCCTTCGAGACCCTGCGCGACGAAGCCGCCGAACGGTATCGCGCGGAGACCGGCGGCATGTGGCGGCCCCGGCGCGGATCGCACGCGAGCCAGACCGGCAAGCTGACCTCCGCGGCGATCGATGCCCGCGACTACCAGCGCGCGAGGAAGGACCGCGCGACCATGGCGCACCTGCCGCAGGGAACGCTGGTCGCCATCGCCGGCGGCAAGGACGTCGCCGACCCGGCCGCGGTCATCCGCATGCTCGACAAGACCCGCGCCAAGCATGGCGACATGGTGCTCGTACATGGCGGCGGCCCCGGCGTCGAAAAGATCGCGGCGAGCTGGGCCGAGCGCAACGGCGTCCACCAGGTCGTCTGCAAGCCGGACTGGGACCGCCACGGACGCGCCGCCCCGTTCCGCCGCAACGACGAGCTCCTCAACCTCCTGCCGAAGGGCGTCATCGCGTTCCCCGGTTCGGGCATCACCGACAACCTCGTCGACAAGGCGCGCACCCTGGGCATCCCGGTCTGCCGCGCCGGCTGACCAGCAGCGCATCGCGGGCCGCGTCGTCATCCCCGCATCGGGACGGCGGCGCGGCCCGCTACGTTTCCGGCCGACGGCGTTGCGGCACTGCCGTCATCCTCGCGCGCGCTTCGCGCCGCGCTCATCGCCGCGCTCCGGCTTCGCCGTTGCGTTCCGCTTCCGCAACACGCGCCTCCGCAGCAGCCGATGCAGTAGCGGCGAATGCGTGCAACGCTCGCCGTCGATGCCGCCGTCACCTCGCCGCGCACAACCGTCCGGGTTCGTGTCGGCACGCCCCGCCGCTCAAATCGCCGCGGCGGCTCCCCTCCGCCGGGTTCCCCGGCATCGATTTCCCCATCGCTCATACTGGACGAATAGCGCCTTCGACCGGCCGGGGCCGGCTTTGGTTTCCACACCGGACGCACCGACGGTGCCAATCCTGCCTCCGCCCGCCATCGCGTGAGTAGACGGAAAACCCCGCAATAGCAGGGCCTTACGGTTCTATCGGTCCCGCGCCGCCTCGCGGCTTCCCCGACGAAACGCCGCCGCGGCTGCTTCCTGTACTACGGCCCAGCCGCGCGGCCCGAACAGGGAGCCGCGACCATGACCGAACAATCCACCTTCGCCCGGCGCGTCCGCGCCGCCGCCAAACCCCGCGCCAAGCGCCACGACGTCCGCGACGACGTGGTGTCCGGCCTGATCCTCCGGGTCTACCCGAGCGGCAAGCGAACCTTCAGCCTCGACACCATGATTCGCGGTCGCAGGCGTTACGCCACCATCGGCAACGCCGACGAAATGACCGTCCCCGAGGCGCGGCGCGAAGCCCGCAGCCTGATCGCCGGCTACATCGAGCCGGCGAAGAAGCACAACGGCCCCAGGACGCCGGGACATCCGATGACCGCCTTCGCCGGGGAGTTCCTCGAACGCCATGCCCGTCACTGGAAACCGCGCACGGTGGAGACCAACACCCGGATCGTTCGCAAGGACATCCTGCCTGTCTTCGGACACATGACCGTGGACGCCATCGACGACGACGACGTGAAGCGCTGGTTCGCGTCCATGGGCGAGCGCCCCGGCATCGCCAACCGCGCCATGCCGGTGCTCTCGGTCATGATGCGCATGGCCGAGCTTTGGGGATACCGCGCCCACAACACCAACCCCTGCAAGCGGACCCGCCGCTACAAGACGAAGCCGAAGGAGCGGTTCCTGACGGCGGAAGAAATGGCCCGGCTCAACGCCGTGCTCATCCGCGACGAGTTCTACTGCCCCCATATCGTCGCCATCGTCCGCCTGCTGATGCTCACCGGCTGCCGCTTCGGCGAGATCGCCTCGCTCGAATGGGACTGGATCAAGGGCAAGCGCATTTACCTTCCCGATTCGAAGTCCGGGCCGCGCACGGTCTGGCTGTGCGATGCCGCTCGCACCGTCATCGACGCCATCCCCCGCTACGGCGAGGGTTGCCCGTATCTGTTTCCGGGCCGTCCGCCAACGCGGCCCGTGGACACCATCGCCTTCCATTGGGACCGAATCCGCAAGGAGGCCGACCTGCCGGGCTTGCGGCTTCATGACCTCAGGCATTCGTGGGCTTCGGTCGCGGCCATGAATGGCGTCGGCATGGTGACCATCGCAAAGTTGTTGGGTCACGCGCTGGTCGAAACCACGGAGCGCTATGTCCACCTGTCCGACCGGTCCGTTGCCGACGAGACTGTGAAAGTATTTCTGTGAGCCCGAACAGGGCGGACCTCTGAGCCGATGACAGAGAGCTCGACAAGCCAGGTTGCTGACGAAGGCGAATGAAGCGTCTTTGTCCGCCCGTACCCCGGTTTTTTGCAGCCTTAAATGCTATGCTCGCGGGCAACCTGGGCAGCCACAAGGTTTACCGCGATGCCGGAGCGACGTTACCGGGAGGTGCGGTCCCGAAGCGAGTTGATGCTTCTTCCGCCCTGCGTGGACGACTATGTGTCCGAACACAATCCGGTGCGCGCGATCGATGCGTTCGTCGGCACGCTGGATCTGGAGGAGCTGGACTTTCGGCACGCGGAAGAACACTGCGGGGCCGGCCAGCCAGCCTACGATCCGAGACTACTGCTGAAGCTGTATCTGTACGGCTATCAACACCGGGTGCGCAGTTCGCGCCGGTTGGAAGCGGAGACGCGACGGAACCTGGAGGTGATCTGGCTGTGCCAGGGGGCCACGCCGAGCTACAAGACGATCGCGGATTTCCGCAAGGACAATGCATCTGCGCTGCGGGCAGCCAACCGGGAGTTCATTCTGCTATGCCGGGAGTTGTCCCTGCTGGAGGGTCGCCGGGTGGCTGTCGACGGGACTTTTCTGAAGGCCAATGCAAATGCGGACAGCATCCATACGAAGGCAAGCCTGGGAAAGGGTCTGACGCGTCTGGACGAAAAGATTGCCGAGTATCACAGGCTGTTGGACGAGGCGGATGCAGGATCGGAGGATGGAGGGGACAGCGGGGAGGATCCGGAACTGGCGGCGAAGATCGAGGCTCTGGTGGAAAGGCGCAAGCACAAGCAGTCTTTGCAGGAACGCTTGCAGGCAAGCGGGGAGAATCAGATATCGGAGGTCGATCCGGATGCGCGGGTGCTGAGGAAGTCCGGCAAGGCAGTGGGCGGCTACAACTGCCAGATCGCAGTGGACGACCGGTACAAGCTGATTGTCGCCGAGGATGTCGTGCAGGACGGCAATGATGCCGTTCAGCTGGAGCCTATGATGACGAAAGCCGGCGAAGCCATGGGCGCCGAGCGGTTGACCGGTCTGGCGGATACCGGTTACTTCAGCCGCGAACAGTTGAAGAGTTGTGAGGACAAGGGCCTGGACGTATACGTCCCGATAGCGAGAAATCGGCCCCGAAGGGGCAAAGGCGACGTCATGCGATTCAGCATAGACGACGATTTCCGTTACGATGCCCGGAATGACACGTATGTTTGCCCGGCCGGTCAGCGGCTGACTCGAGGAGGATCGCCCTGCATAAAGGACGGCAAGCGGCATTTCAGATATAGCGCGGTGAGAGCGGTTTGCCGGGGTTGTTCGCTGAGGGACCGATGCCTGTCAAAGTCGGAGTCAAGGCGGAGATTGGCCCGCTGGGAGCATGAGGACGTGATCGACCGGCATCGCACGAAGATGAGCGCCGGTGCACCATGGATGCGCCAAAGAGCTACGCTCGTCGAGCATCCTTTCGGCACCATCAAGCGATGGGCGGGAATGGACCATTTCCTGATGCGCGGACTCGACAAGTGCCGCGGCGAGTTCAGCCTGATGACACTGGGGTACAACTTCAAGCGGGTGATGAACGAGTTGGGCGCGGAGGCATTCAGGGAGCATTGCCTCCAAAAACGGCGGACTGGGGCGATTAGTGCGTAATATTGCTCTGGGAGCCGTGTTTCCCCGTCATTGAGCACGGCTTCGCGGCGTTCGCCCGCGATCGACTTTCCTTCGCGTCTGCGGACCCATAGTGCTCGGACGGCCGTACACCCGCCCGGTTGCATGAAAAAGGGACGGTGCCCCGGAGACTGTGAAAAGCTGATACTTTCACAGTCTCCGACGCCGCCGACCGGGTATCGGGCCGCATCAACGCGGCTCTGGCCGGAAGCGGCGCGGCGGATGAGGGAGGGTGCGATCATGCCGACGGTTGACCTCACCGCGCGGCTGGCCCGAGAGAGCAAGCCCGGCGAGAAAGACACCTTCCTGTTCGACAAGGCGCTGGCCGGCTTCGCGCTGCGCGTCCACCCCTCGGGCCGGAAGGTCTGGATCGTGCAGACCCGCATCGAGGGGAAGACCCGGCGTATCGTCATCGCCCGGCACGGCGAGATGGACCTGGCGCAAGCCCGCCGCCGCGCCCGCGACATCCTCGCGAGCGTCCGCGCGGGCGACAACCCTGCCGACGATATCCGCAAGGAGAAGACAGCCCCGACCGTGGCCATGCTGGCCGAGGAGTATCTGCGCCGCTGCGATCCCTACTGGAAGCCGTCGGGGCGCGAGACCATCCGCATCTATCTCCGGGCGCGCATCCTGCCCACCTTCGGCAGGATGGCCGTGAACCGCGTCGGTCCCGAGGATGTGGCCGCGTGGTTCGAGGCGGTGAGCAGGGAGAAGCCCGGCGCGGCCAACCGCGCGTTCGAAATACTCCGGTCGATGATGTTCCGGGCCGAAGAATACGGCTTCCGCGAGCCCGGCACCAATCCCTGTCTCGGCATCAGGAAGAACCCGAGGCGCGACATCGCCCGGTTCCTCGACACCGACGAACTCGCCCGGCTCGGGCGTGCGCTCGACGCCCGTGCGGACGAGTGGCCCGAGGCCGTCGCCGCGATCCGGCTGCTGGCGCTCACCGGCTGCCGCCGGGGCGAAGTGCTCAATCTGCGCTGGCGCGACATCGGGGAGAACGCCATCGCCTTGCGCGATTCGAAGACCGGCCCGCGCAGCGTGCCGCTCGGCGAGGCCGCGCAAGCCGTCATCGAGGCGCTGCCCGGACCGCGTGATCCGGATACCTGCCTGTTCCCGGCGAACGCGGGTCGCAGTACCCCGCACAACATCGCCAACTGCTGGCAGACGGTCTGCGAAGAGGCCAATCTCGGCAAGGTCCGGCTGCACGACCTCCGCCACACAGCGGCCAGCCACGCCGTCATGTCCGGCGAGAACCTGCCGCTGGTGGGCAAGCTGCTCGGTCACCGTCGCCATGAGACCACGGCGGGCTATGCACACCTTGACGACCGGCACCTTGTCGAGGCGGCGGAAACTGTCGGACACAAAATAGCAGAAGCAATGGGCATCCGATTCAAGTAAAGTTCCGATACGCACGACAAACTTCGGGATAGCGTCCTATATGGCACAAATAGAACGAGAAGAACCCGAACGGCAAGTAGCCGATTCGCCCATGAAGCCGATTACATACCTTAGCCTCAACCTCAGCGGTGAGGTAGGAGCTGACGACTCCCTCATCGCTGTGCGAGTCGTGCCAAACGGGAGAGATGGAAACACCGTCTTTGGCCGAACGCTCAATGCCGACGAAGAAGACGACGGAAATGGAATTGAGCTATGTCCCAACGAGCAGCTTGTATTCGGATCGGGGGACATTGAAATATCCCTAGACGATGTAGATAACCATAGTCCGCTTTTGCAAACAGGATACAAACCAATTGCAAACACGATATGGACTTGGTTTCAGGCATTTGGCTGGCCACGGGAGGACTTGTTTAGGTATCTTTTTGCGACATCAAGACGGTTGGATACTGCACATGCATTGTGCTGTGCAGCTGCACAAGCGTGCCGCACGCCAGAAGACGAGCCGTTTGTAAAGTCCCGGGCTCGCTGGTTTGAAGCGTTCGGATACGCTGAACTTGCGTGCATCGCACTCAATCGGGGCATAAGTATGGCAGTTGAATGCCCGAATAAGTTTGGAATAGAAATAGAGCCCCCAACGCCTATTGAAGCCATACTGCCTACAAGCAAAGCAATAAGAGATGCGTTCGAGCATATAGACGAGCGAGCTATTGGAAAAGTCCGACAAAAGAATGATCCCGAGTCGCTTTCGCTTTTTAATCAACCAGATCTTGTATCTGAAGGCGTAATTCGATACAAGGACCATTCTCTATGTCTTGGAAAGGAAGCTATAGAAGCGTTAATTCTGGCGCGGCAGTTTGTTTTCTTAATTGCGGCGAAAGCAGCGGGCAGAGCGCGTATGACAAACGTACCCATTCAGTTCTTTAAGGGCTGATTGTTATCGTGTATTTCAGAGTGAATTGTATAGAGAATGTGGTTCGAGTGCATATTAAAGATCGGATCTTCAATCATCTCCGCTTATCTTCATGGCGATGATTCTATTTAGGAGCGGTACTCTTTCCACCGTGTACAGATGGCTCCGCACACCATTGTCTTCGCAGGTTGTCGATAGGCGACAGTACCTCTTCAGGTAGTTCAAGCAGGTCGACCAATACTGCGCGATCCAAACTCTGCCGCGCTGCATCGTGATAGGACTCGTTGGCTGCCAACAACGGTATCCTTAAGAACCGCCCAAGTATATCATCGGCTTGTGTCAATTTATCGGCCGGGAAGTTTCGTGGATCGATTATCATCAAGTCCGGCAGCCCGCTGATCGTCAGCACACTACGGCCCTGCTGCTGTCTAGATCCTGCCCACCAAAAGGACATTAGGCCCAGAGTAGAATTTGCCCACAGAGCGAGAACACTTTGCCACTCATCTTGCCCCGGGCAGAAGTTCGGCCAAGCTCGGCCACCAAGCGAAGGTTCGGGCGTCAGACAGGCCACCAGACTTTGAGAATTAAGTTGAAAGTCAAGAGTAAAATGGAGCTCGGTAGCTGTTTGCCATGTTTCTCTTGCTCGATCTTCACAACCGGACCGCACTTCGCCTTCGCTGTCCGGTTGGACAATCAAATACCGCTCGCGATCGGCCTCATGGCCCCAAAGAATCGGGTAGCTTGCAATACCCTGTATCGGTCGAATCTTGAACGGACCCCTGAAGGGGGGCTGATCGTCATTTCGATTGCCGATATCGCGGTGCAACAGGCCACGTCGTCCCAAAGCGCCAAGTGTCGTTATCGGGACCGGATGACGAGCGCGATATCGCGGCATTTTCAGCTCTCCAGAGCGAAGCGCGAACATCAGGTCCGCGAGCGCGGACTCGCGTAGTGCTGCACACCCTCCTTCGTGGAGCGGCGCGCGAATGTAGCTGCCGAGTTCCTGGCTTCCCGCCCGGATATGTTCGGACCTCGAATCACCCGGCAGTTCCGCGATCATCCTGGCCAATTCGGCCGCTTCCAACAGGCTCGACGGACGCCGATGAAGATTCACAAACAAGGCATCAGAGCTCGATGCACCCTCTTGAGATCCCTTGGTTGCAACGAGAAGCGCTTCTGCCATGCCCGTATCGGCCGAAAAGGCCCGCTCCGTGTTGCCGGCGGCAGCGATCGCAATTACGGCAACGTTGCAATAGCGTTCGGCAAGCAACTGTCGGGCCTGACGCCAGGAGGCACCCTGGATGGCGGCTATCGGGAGAACGAACGCGACGACACCACCGGACTTGACCTTCGCCTGGGCCAGATCGATGAAGTTCGATGCGAGCCCGGCATTGCCGTGGCCTGCCGGTCTGTCCAGCGCCTGCCGAATCCGCGCCAGGCGGGTGGACATGGCGCGCTGCTCGTCGTCTGTGGTCCGGAAGCCAGCGAACGACGGTATGGGAACGTCCGTGATCTCGTGGTTCGTGGGCCGCGTGAACGGCGGGTTCATGATCACGAGATCGACAGATTCGTGCGGGAGCTCGATATCCCTGATTTCCACGTCGCCCCGGGCGCCGCGAGCCTGGCGCTGGCCGGTGGCGAACAAGGACAGCACCTGTTCGGCGGGAATCAGGTCGAGGGACCCGACTGCGGCCCCGCTGTGACGCCGCTCGCCGGTGCCGATCCCGTAGGGCATCGTGTAGACGCGTGTGTTGTCGAACGCGACCGTCGGATGGACGCTCGACAGCTGCGAGGCGCACAGGTGAGCCGCCGCCGGCATGATGTCGGCCGCCACCACCGCACGCTCGATCATCGCGCGATGCACGACGCTGTCGTCGCCCCCGGCCTGCCGGTATCGCGAGAGGACGGCGTGGTAGGCCGCCGACAGCAGCGTGCCGGTGCCGCAGGACAGATCGGCGATGCGGAGGTCCGGGTATGCGGTCAGATCGTTCCAGTTTGCCGGCATGCGTCCAACGGCCAACTCCGCCAATAGCGCCGCGCTCGTCGGCAGGGTGTAGAACGTCGCCAGAAACTTCCGGTCGACGATGAGGTTCTGGAACATCCGGCCCGAAAGGTCGTGCCGCGTCGTCACGCCGAGATCGGCGAGCCGCTCGGCGGCGGAGACAAGCGCATCCAGAATCCGGTTCGCGGTCGGAGCCCGTATCGGCGCCAGCAGATCGGACGCAACCTTGAAGATCGGCCAGTAGTTGATGTCGTCGAGGATTCTCCGCCAGGTGTCCAGCATCGCCAGTTGAAGGGATACCGCGGTATCGGCCCGAAGCTGGGCAACCGAGGGGATATTGTGAGTCCCGGCGATGGTCGAATGGAATGTCAGCGCATTGGCGACGATGGTCATCGCCATACGGTTAGTCTGCTCGCCGGGGCGCTGATTGAGCACGCGGCCCATGTCCTGCTCGATATCGGCAAAACCGCTGTCGACGGCATCCTCTATCGCCCTGGTGGCGACGCGAACGCCGCGTTCCAGGACGAGCATGCTCTCGTCCACCAATCGTTGCGAGACCATGGCGTGCTCGATGCACCGCGCGATGTCGTCGATGCCTCCCGTCAGCCAGCCGGACGTCGGCCAGCGGACCGGCGACGAAGAATCGCCGGAAAACACGCAGTAGTCGAAATCGGCGGTCGCAATCCGGTTCGCCAGATCGGCCTGACTTCGGCGCAGCGAATCCGGTATGCGCACGGCGATCGCCTGCTCGATGGGATCGGCCGAATTCAGCGGCACCAGACCCAGCCTGGATCGGGCGTCCTCTTCCACGGTCGCCGCCGGAGCGTACTCGGTTTCGATCACCACCGGCTGCGCGTTCGGCGGCTGGACGAGGATGTCGGGACGCAGTCGCGGATGGTCGGGAAAAACGCCGGTCTGTTCCACGCCCAGGTGGTTCCGCCACAGCGGATGCTTGCCCCGGAGAACTTCGGCCAGGTGCCCATTCAAAGCGACTTCGCTGGTGCGCGGCATCTCAGTCCGCTCCTAGACCCGATCTCAAGGCGCATCGCCCGCACCGGATGCTACCGGCGTAGTTCGAATCCCGCGCCAACACGACTATCTGCAACGGTTCAGAACCTTCACTTTCATTGCCACCTAGATTCAGCTTCGCTCGCACTTGCCGAATTTCACGGCTGAAGCCTCGGTCCCGGTGCCGGACACGATCCCAAAATATTCCGCGACCCACCCGTACCGCAGCCTCCCGGATCGTCTCGATGCGGGGGGTGCGCCGCGATCGAGCCGCTGTGCGCGAACCCGCCCCGCCCCGCCGAGAGGGGAGTCTGGCCGGAAGCGGGCGCGGCGCGTGGATGTCCCGGAGAGGCATCGCCGCCGTCCCACCACCGGCACGATGGAGAGCGGCACCATGACCACGATGGCGATGCCCGGCAACACGGCGTCCACCTACCTGATCCACCTGTTCGGCACCGGTCTCGCCGACGAGCGTTTCGTCGTCGAGAAGTTCCGCGCGCTCGCCAACGGCGAGATCCGCCCCGTCGCGCCCGAGGCGGCGAAGCCGAAGGGCCGGCGCGCGGCGAAGCACGTGGTCGTCTCGCGCAGGCAGGCCGAGGCGATGCGCCCGGACCGCACCGAAATCATCATCTGCACCGGGCTCAGCACCCGCGGCGGCCGGCAGGCGTGGGGCAGCGTCGCCGCCGGCCTCCTGTGCGACCGCAAGCAGCGCGGCTGAACGGCCCGGTGCAAGGGCGTCCAGCCTGCCCGCCCGATCCCCGGATCGGCGTACGGGCCACGCCGAGGCGCTGGCCGGACGTCCTCTATCCCGATCCCGAATTCGACATGGAGAATCAGGATGGCCTATGCCGATCCGGAAGTAGGCAAGGCGCGCGATCGCGAGCGGTTTCGCAGGCGCACCGAAGAACGCCTCGCCGCCGGGCTTTGCCCACGATGTGGAGTCCAGCCGCCCGCGCCGGAGCGCACGGTGTGCGACGGTTGCGCCGAGAAGAGGAACCGCGCGAGCCGCGCCCGCGACGCGCGGCTGCGGGCCGCCGGCCGGGCCAGGCGCGACCCGACCAGGGCGAGAGCCTACGAGCGCAAGCGCGCCCGCCGCGAGGCCGCCGAGCGCCGCGCCGCCGGCATCTGCGTGCCCTGCGGCAAGGCCCCGGCCGCGCTGGAGCGCACCGCCTGCGGGGACTGCCTGGAGAAGCGCCGGGCGGCGGACCGGGCGCGCTATGCCGCCGGCAAGGCCGCGGGGAAGCCCTACGGCGGCGCGGACCCGGCCGCCAAGCGCCGCAGCGGCCGCATCAAGAGCAAACGGCTCCAGAAGGCGCGCACCGAGGCCGGGCTCTGCATCCGCTGCGGCAAGCACCCGCCCGTAGAAGGAGGGACCACCTGCGCGCCGTGCCGCGAGAAGCGGCAGGCGGCGGAACGCCACCAGTATGCCGAGCGCCGCGCCGCCGGGCGCTGCACCCGCTGCGGCGGCCAGGTCCACGACGGCCTGTCGCGCTGCGCGCCGTGCGCCGCGATCGAGGAGGCCACCAAGTGCCCGGAACGCAAGAATGCCCGCTCGCGCAAGCTCTACGCCGAACGGCGGGCCGCCGGCCTGTGCACGGCCTGCGGGGCGCCGTCCCAGGGCGATGCAAGATGCGCGCCCTGCGCGAAGCGCTCGTATGAAGGGTCGGCCCATTTCCGGGGCATGCCGCTCTATCCCCCGAGCTTCGCGGTGTACCTGCACGGCGCCGACGAGCCGCTGGCCGTCCTCGATGACGAGATGGAGGTCGCGGCCTGGCTCGCCTTCGAGAAGCTCGGCAGGGATCAGGTGGAGATCGTCGCCGACGCGCCCGAGATCGCGTCCTGGGCCGCGTGGAGCTGACGGTTCCGCACCGCCGGCTGCCTCTTCCGCCCGGCCGCCGGTTCGGGAGAGGAAGAGCAAGGCGGATTCCGGGCAAGCGCCCGGGAGGGTCGAGGGAGTCTGTCCCGCGGCCGGATGTCCGGGCGCTGGCACGGGAGATTTCCGATGTTCGAATTCGTTCACGACGCAGACACCGACCGCGACGCCCCGGAAGGCGAAGAGCTTCTCGCCGAGGCCGGTCTCAATCCGCGCGCCATCCGCGAGGTCCTCGCGGGCCGCGATGGCGAGTAGAGGAGGAGTCGAGCAGCAGAAAAGCGAGCGGGAGGGGATTGGAGGAAGGAAGCTCCGGTCCCGCCCGGTCGACCATCGTCAACATCGAGACCTTGAGGAGAACCGCAATGGCTTTCGGAATCAACCGCGTCGAGCTGATCGGCCGCCTCGGCGCCGACGTCACCGTCAATCACCTGGCATCGGGAGGGCGCGTGGCCAATTTGAACATCGCGACCGACGAGTCCTTCGTCAGCCGGCAGACTGGCGAGAAGGTGGACAGGACCGAGTGGCACCGCGTCGTCACCTTCCAGGACGGCCTGATCGACATGCTGGAGCGGCATGCCAGGAAGGGCCGCCTGGTCCATGCCGAGGGCAAGCTCCAGACCCGGCGGTGGAAGAAGGACGGCGAGGACTCCGACCGCTTCTCGACCGAGATCCTGGTCGTACCCGGTCATCGGCTGCAATTCCTGGACAAGCCGAACGGGAACGGCGCGCAGGCACCCGCGGACGGCGCGACCGTGCCGTCGAACGGCGCCGCGCCGCAGGGGGAGGACGCGGACCTCATTCCATTCTAGGGTCTCCCTCATCCCGTCTCCCAACTCGGGCGGCCGCACGCGCGGTCGCCCTTTTCTTTTGCCGCCGGTTTCGAGCCCGTCACCGCCCCGTGAACCGCCGCGAGGCCGGTGCGTCAACCGCAGCCGCCGTGCCCGCCGGACCGCTCATGGGGCCGGAGCAGGTGGAGAGAATACGCCTCTCGCTGTGATGGATCATTGTGCCACGCTTGCTCGGTGCGCCAACCCGCTTCGCGGGTCCTCCGCTGCGCTCCGGCCGGGACTCGCAAGGCAACGGCGCTGCGCGCCTAGGACGGGCGGCGCGCGCGACCGTGGCTCCGCGCTCGCTGCGCTCGCTTGTGCGCCCGCACCACTCGCGCGCACCGCCCGCCCATGCCTTGCGGCCCCGGTGGCTCCCCTGCGCGAGCGTGTCCCAACAATCCATCACAGCGGGGTAGCCCCCCGCACGATTCAACGCAAGCTCAAAGGGAGCCATCGTCATGACCTTCGATATCGACACCGCCGCCGAGACTTCCGTCACCAACACGGTCTGCGAGAACGCCGCCCTGTTCGGCGCGACGCCCGAGCGCGGCGAGGTCGACAGCCGCGACATCTGGGACCGCGACGACGCACTCTGCGCCGTGAGCGAAGCCTTCCGCATCGTCGCAGACGGCGCCGCCCCCGACGGCTTCCAGATCGCCGACGAGCGCGAGCACCTGCTGTGGGGCATCGTCAACGCCTTCGACGCCCAGGTGCGCCGCCTCGACCGCGCGGTCGACAAGTTGACGCCGGAAATGCGCGACCTCGAGCGCGCCCAGGACGGCACCGAGGTCAAGGCCCGCGAGCTCGAACTGACCACCGACCGGGCGAGGAACCTCGGCGACCGCCGCGGCGCCTTCGAGCAAATGCGCGACGCGCTGGCCGACCGGTACCGCGCCGCCACCGGCAAGGTCTGGCGCCCGAGGCACGGCAGCCACACCAGTCAGACCGGCGCGCTGACCTCGGCGGCCATCGACGCCCGCGATTACCGCCGCGCCAGGAAGGACCGCGAGACCGCCGCGCACCTGCCCACCGGCACCCTCGTCGCCGTCGGCGGCGGCAAGGACATCGACCCGGCCGCCGTCATCGCCCGTCTCGACAGGGTGCGCGCCAAGCACAGCGACCTCGTCATCGTGCACGGCGGCGGCCCCGGCGTCGACCGGATCGCCGCGCGCTGGGCCGAGCGCAACGGCGTCCACCAGATCGTCTGCAAGCCCGACTGGGAGAAGCACGGCCGCGCCGCCCCGTTCCGCCGCAACGACGAGCTGCTGAACCTGATGCCGAAAGGCGTCATCGCCTTCGCCGGCAACGGCATCACCGGCAACCTCGTCGACAAGGCCCGGCGCATGGGCATCCCGGTCATGGCAGCCTGACCGCAACGTATCGCGAGCCGCGCCGTCGTCGCAGACGGCGCGGCTCTCTATTTTTGCTCGGACCCATCGCCGCCGGCGTTCGCCTTCGCGTCGCGCGCGCCTTCGGCCCGCGCTCCGCGGCGGCTACGCCGCCCGTCCCCGGCAGTGCTTCGTGCAGCAGTCCGATTATCGGCGCCGGCGTCGCGGCGACAATGCCGAACGCGCGCAGGTTTCGGCAGCGATGATTCCGCCGGTTTTCAAGCCGGCGATGATGACGAGCCCACCGATGACGCCGATGATGACGTTGGTGCGGATGCCGGTGGTCACGGTCTTCATGCCCGACCGTCGTGGCGACCGCACGGCGATGCTGAACGGTAACGTGTGCACGGCCCGATCCTGCGCTCCGGGAACATGTGCGGCGGGCGCTGCGGCGCGGCGGAAACGCGCGAGCCCCCACCGCCGCCGGCAGTGCGGGCCGGGTAAGTGGGCTGCCGGTGCGCGCGCCCGCATGCATTGATCTGTTACCTCGTGCTTCCTATAGTGCCGCCCGGAAGCCGTGCGGCGGTTCGGGAATTGTCTCCGCAAGTGCGCGGCGGGCGCTGCCGCTCAAGCGCCGCTCGGGCTAAATGCCGGTTGCAAAACGGCTTTCATCACCCGACAGCTTGAACGGTCAGGAAGCAGGATCAGGACGCCGGTCGGCGTTTGGTTGTCACACCGGACGCAGCCCGCTGCAAGGCCCTGCAATAGCTACCCTTGAGTGCCCGGGAGTGCGCTCCAGCACCCCTGACGACGACTGAAGATGACTGGAGCGTTGCGGATCGAGCGTATGCCGCCCGGCACACGCCCATACCGGTACGCCTGACGCCCATTGGCGACGCTTGACGCCCATTCAGGACGATCGAGACCTATTCGCCGGCGGGCCGATTGCCCGGCGCATGGCGATGCAATACGCTCGACAGTCGGATTGTGTTCGCCGGAATCGGCCGGTCCGCCCTGCCGCGAGCGCCGTCCGCGTAGGCAGTTCGCCCTCTCCAGAGGCTCGTCGATGCCGTCGGCCGGGAGGCGGCGGAGGGCCGCGACGGTCTCGACAAACACGCGGGGGAGCGGCCGGAAGCGGGCCGGCAGGATCGGGATTCAAGCACGGTTTCGATCCGCGCCGGACCCCGGCGAGGCCGAAAGGGAGCAGCAACATGGCCCGAAACCCTCGGAAAGCTCGCGGGAAATCGGCGGAGTCCAGCGCGCGCGCGGGCGATCCTCGCCGCTCGCGCACGATCCGTTTCTCCGATTCCGAGTGGCAACTGGTCGAGGACGCGGCGCTGCGCCAAGGGATTCCGGCCAGCCAACTTGTCCGCTCCGTGGTTCTGGCAGCAGCCGAGGAGCGGCTCGACCGGCCCGCCGAAGCCGCGATCCCGCCCGGTTACCTCGCGCTGATCGAGGACATCTATCGCGGCGTCTACCTGCTGACCACGCTCCGCGGCCAGGAATTGCTCCGCGCCAGGCGCAAGGAGGAGCTCGACGAAATCGTCAGCGACGGACGCAAGGCGATGGCGGAGGCGCTGGGCGAGGCCTTGGCTTGAGGCCCTCAGACAGCCACTTCGACGCATTCGCCCGGCCCAATCCGGTCGACCGCGGCCACGATCCGGTCGACGCTTGCCTCGATGCGCGGCCAGGACGTGGACAGCAGGACCAGCACCGACAGCCGCCGTGAGTCGAGATTCTGCTGGTGACGCAGGCTCTGATCCGTCGTCACCAGCAACTCGAAGCCCTCCGCCTCGGCGCGATCGAGTAGCGCGCTGTTGCGAAGGTTCGACCATCCCCGCTCGTAAGCGGTCTCGACGCGATGATCCGACAGGTGCCTGCGAAGCGGAACCGGCGTGCCCTGGTCGAACAGCACCCTCATGAAGCCGCGATGTCTCGCAGGCGCCGCGTCTCATGATCCAGCACGCTCTCGACCTGCCAGCGCTCGACCCCGGGAAACCAGTCGAGGAACTGCTCGACCGTCGCGCCGTCCCTGAGGTTCTCGAACAGCGAGGAGACCGGCACGCGGGTTCCGCGAAACAGCCACGCGCCGCTCACCTTGTCGGGGTTTCGTTCGACAGCGGGACAGAGATTCCACACGGCCATCGTTCTCCCTCACCATTTTTCCCGGCGTCTTCGCGCGACAGGACCGCGCCCCGCCGCTTCATCCATGGGCGGGTCGAGCACCGGGAGCCCGACCGTAACGCAGATCCGGCCGGAGCGTTCGGCGCTGCGGCGATAGACCCGGAGCATGAATTATGAACCGGACACAATTGTCGAAGGACTTCCGAGCCACACGGTGCCTGAGCCGCTATACTGCGTCAAGGATGGCCACAAGATCATGTCCGTCCACTGAGCGGGTGCCCGCTCACCACTACGACATGTGACGGAGCGAACTGGAATGGCAACAAAGATCTACCGTGTTCACCCCGGTATCGGAATCGCCCGGTTGGGCAACAGCAACGCGGAATATTTTATTGGGCCGGAGTCGCCCAGCCTTGTTCCGTTGCCGAGGGGACCGTATCGAGATTCCGATGGGTTCCTGAAGCGTCAGGGTGCTCGGTTCCGAGTCTATGAGTACAACTACGATGACTCCGGTCGCCTTATCAAAGTATGTGAAATCACCGCACATTCCGCCAAGATCAAGTGGACGGTGCATCTTGCGAACACGAAGGCGTCAGCACCGATGTTCCCTCCGAGCAGCTCCTCCAGGCGAAATCATGAGACACCTGTAGATGATCTGAACATCGATGCTGGACCCCAGGACGCCTGTATTGAACAACGCCAAATCGCGTTGCTCGGCCAATTCAAGGGGACCGATGTGCAGTTGGGTGACCTCTTCATAGACGACGACGGTCGGTTGATCGTTTTGGGAGGGAAGGGAGACTCAAAATCTGTTCCACTTGGCGCCCTACTCGACAATTTCGCAAACAACCGCGATTGGCATGACGACGTTTCCGATGGGCCGGTGTTCGCGGAGATTCAATTCGAAGGTGCAGAACCGATTTCTTGTGACCCGGCATGGGTTATCGTTGCACCGCCGAGCTATGCGCCGGCAATCAACAATGTCACGACCCTGTGGGATCAAGCGCTGAATGTGGCCGTGCGCCTGGATCCATCGTTGCGCTCGCGGCTTTCTCCGGTGTCATTCACACGCGATATCTATCCGATACTCAAGCGAGCCGTGTTTCTGCAGTGGGTCAGTAGCTCAGCGCACGTCGGTCATGGACGTAAGAGCGGTGGCAACTTCCTTGACTTGTCCAAATTGTCTAAGTTGTCGAGCAATTCGGCCGCGAATAAACGCGCCCGTCAGAAAGTTTACGACCGACTCCGGCGTCCAGGCGGTGGTAAACGAGCGGACATGCCCCAACTGGAATCCGGACTCGATCCAAACAACCCAACGTCGGGAGCGCTACTTCAGCCCCAACTAACGGATCTTCAGCTTGACCTGATGAACAAGTGGCAGACGGGACAATTCAGCGCGGATTGGCCCGATTCGCCGCCGGTCCCAACGCCCTTTGATCAAATCCCGGAACCTGAACAACCCGCTGCGTTGGATAGAGCAGCGCTGGATGCATGCATTGGCGGTCCTTTCTACCCGGGCATCGAGGCAGGATTCATGATGGCGAGAAGGGACACATACCGTGCGCCGTTTCGAATCGACAATGCGAGGTACTCAGCCGGATCGATTACGGCCGGTTTGGCCTGCCCGTGGCAGGCAGATTTCAGAGAGTGCACAGAACTGTGGTGGCCGGCACAACGTCCGAACTCCGTGTGAATAGGCTCTTATCGGTCGTGCGGAGCAGGACCGATAAGATCATTGAGCTGAGCCGCGCGGCACGGCGGTGATGCCGGCTATGGGGAAAGTAACCGCTCAGCAGGAGTCGATTACGCCAGGTAGACGCAGCCGAGCGATTCCAACAGAGGCGCCGCTACGACAAAATCCGGCGCGGCGATCATCGTGGCGTCCGAGCAGCGCCTGTCATGGACGGTTCGCCGATGCACGGTACAATTTGGGCGCAGAGATGACTGTGGCGCGTCGATCGGCGCGCTGAGATGAGACCCTGATTGGCAACCGCGCATCGTCATGGCGGTCCGGTCTTCATCGCCGTCATGCCCGCTCTGAGCTGCGGCTCCAGAATGCCTGTCTGCTGCAGCGCTCCCCTGCCGCACTGGGCGCACAGGGCGATGTCGACCCCGGTCAGACGCAGCAACATCTCCCGCGTCGTCTCCGGCTCCCGCGGCTCCGGAGCCGGCTGGTCGAGCAGGGCTCGGCACATGGCGAGCTTGCGAGCCCGGCAGCGATTGGCGAGCAACCCGTAATGACGCAGCCGGGTGAAGCCGCGCGGAAGCACATGCAGGAGGAAGCGCCGGATGAACTCGTCGGCGTCGAGCCGCATCACCTTGGCCTTGTTGCCATCGGCGTAGTCGCGCCACCGGAAGCGAACGTGCTCACCGTTGAAGCCGACGAGGCGGTGGTTGCCGATGGCGGTCTTGTGGGTGTAGCGCCCGAGATAGGCCAGGACCTGCCCGGCGCTGGCGAACGGGGCTTTGCTGTAGACGACCCAATCGTGTGATCGCAGCGCAGTCTTCAGACACTCGAACTGGTGGCTGTCGTTGACGCCGGCGGCCTTCAGCCGAAGTTCGCCGTCGCGGTGCGCGGCGCCGAGGAAGTCGAGATACTTGCCGCGAAAGACCTTCGAGAGCGCGGCCGTGGGGAACAGGAAGCCCTTGCGCGCGGGGCTGAGCCAGCGCTGCCCGTCAGGGCTCAGGCCGCCGTCGGTGACGATGCAGTGGACATGGATGTGCTGCCCCAGAGTCTGCCCCCATGTATGCAGCACCATGGTGATGCCGAGCTCGCCGCCGAGCCATCGGGGGTTGCGGCCGAACTCGAGGAGAGTCCGGGAGGCTGCCCGGAAGAGCAGCCGATAGATCAGCGCCGGGTTGCCCTGGGCGACGGGGTTGAGCTCGTGGGGCAGAGTGAACACGACATGCCAGTAGCCGATGTCGAGCAGATCGGCGCATTGACGCTCGACCCATCGGGTCTGCGAGAGGGTCTGGCACTTGGGGCAGTGACGGTTCCGGCACGAGGCATACTGGATCGTCACCGCCCCGCAGTGGTCGCATTGCGACTTGAACCCGCCGAGCGCGGCGGTGCGGCAGTTCACCAGCGCGTCGACGACCTTCCGCTGCTGGGCCGAGAGGCGATGGGTCTTACCGTACACATCGCCGCGCTCGCGCAGGATGTCCGCCACCTCCAGCGCCGGCCGAGTGGCCGGCGCCGCGTGGCCGGCATCGGCCACCGGTCAGCTCTGGGCGGAACGCGGGAACTCCAGCAGGTCCAGGGGAGACGGGGTCGCGCTCGTCTTGTCGTTGGCCAGATGCAGGTAGCGCATGGTCGAGCGGATGGAGCTGTGCCCGAGGCGTCGCTGAATGATGTGCAGCTCAACCCCCGCCTCGAGGAGCCCGGTGGCGTAGCAATGACGCAGCGTGTGGATCCCGCCGGGCTTGTCGATCCCGGCCTTGTCCTTGGCTCGATCGTAGATGTGCGCCGCCGCCCAACGGGTCAGCGGGCGACCGAGCTGCTCGTTCGGGAACAGCCAGGGCTCGGGACGCTTGCGGCGCCAATACTCGCGCATCTCCTCCAGCAGCCGGGGCGAGAGCGGGACGTAGCGGTCCTTGTTCCCCTTGCCCTGGTCGACGCGCACGGACATGCGCTGTGAGTCGATATCGCTGACCTTCAACCGGCCGAGTTCGCTCGCCCGCAGCCCCGCGGCATAGGCCGTCATCAGCAGGGCCCGGTGCTTGAGGTTGGTGGTGACGCTGAACAGCCGCGCCAGCTCTTCGTTGTTGAGCAGCACGGGCAGGGTTGAAGGCGTCTTGGCGCCGGGCACATAGAAGTACGGGTCGGGCAGGCCGAGCGTAATGCGGTAGAAGAAGCGGATGGCGTGGCGGGCGCTGTTGCAGCTCTGCCAGGCCAACCCCCGCTCTTCGTGAAGGAAGATGAGGTACTCCTGGACTTCCTGCGCCGAGATCCGATCGGGGCTGCGGCCGTAATGGCAGGCGAGCCCGGAAACGGAGTTGAGGTAGGACTGCTTGGTGCTCTCGGCGAGGCCGCGAACCGTCATGTCATTGGTCATACGTTGGCGAAGCAGCGTCATGGGTCGTCTCCCTCTGGGTCTGATCTGTCACGAAGACACGCCCATGCTCTTGCTCGCCGGCCTGGCGGTCGACGACCATCGATCAACGAGGAGAGACGGGAATCAGAGTCCGCGCCGTGACGCTGAGGCCGGCGGTCCGATTCAAATTGCTGGCGGTAGAGGGATCACTCCGAGCACCCGGCGGGCAAGACACCCCGCCGCGGAACGCGGCTCAGTTCAATGGAGCAAGCTTGGCTTTATCTTAGCGGACGGTAACGAATTTGTCGAAAAGGAACGCGATCTCTGAACTGCCGCGGGCGGGCATCGTTGGTGGGCAACCTCCAAACGGATCTTTTGATTTTCGGTTCTGGTCCGGCCGGATGCGCAACGGCCATCGCATCGAGAACGCACGATCTTGATATTGTTGTCGTAGAGAGATCAAGTTTACCGAAAGAAACTATTGGCGAACATTTGTCACCTGACGGGGCGAATGCTCTCGAGACTATGGGTCTGGACGATCTTATCAAGTCGCAGGACCATGCGCCTTGTCCATTCATTGAGGCCGTTTGGGGTGGGTCGGGCCCCGTTGTACGCGACTACATTACTAACGCGTATGGTTCGGGATTTAATTTGGATCGGCAGCGATTTGACGACGGAATGAGGACTCAGGTGGTAGCGTGTGGTGCGCGACTGTTGGAAGCCTCGTATCCTGTAGAGATCTTGAGAAGCGATACTGGGTGGGCCGTTACGCTGGCGGGCAATTTCCAGGGCACGGTGGTTCGCGCACGTTTCCTCGTCGACGCGACCGGCAGAACGGCATGGTTGGGACGACGTTTCGGTGCCAAGATTTGTCGATTTGATAGGCTGGTTGCCATCATCGGATTCCTCAGGACTGAAACGGAAAGCAAATTCGACGACGGGCGTCTTCTAATCGAAGCGACCGAATTGGGGTGGTGGTACTCAGTGCTTTTAGCTTCGGGTCGTACAGTGGCGTCGTCAATGTCGGACGCTGGGCTGGTGCATGACAGCGGTGTGTCAGCAGAGATCGCGTGGCGTCGGCATCTTGCACTCGCTCCCTTCACCGCAAGCCGTTGCGCCGGGCACGATCTAGAGTGCCCAGTTCGGGTGACGCCAGCGAACAGCCAATGCATCGATCGACCAGTCGGGGATGGGTGGCTCGCCGCCGGAGATGCAGCCCAAGCCTATGATCCACTATCATCCTTGGGAATCTCCAAAGGCCTACGGCATGGGATCGCGGCAGCGGACGCAGTGGCCGCACACTTGCGAGGAGATCTTGAGGCGCTCTCGCTCTACGCGTACCATCTCACCCGGGAATTCTCGGCCTATGTGGAGAGCAAGGCGGCATACTACACGCTGGAACAGCGATGGCCCACTGCTTCGTTTTGGCGGAGCCGTCATAAACTCCCGACTGAGACTTTTCGTATTCGACGATGACCCGCATGCACGGCATCGCCGTTCTATCTCGGAAGCGTAGCGGATTGTGCCGGGACCTCGTCTACAACCCAAGGTCCATTTCGCGCACTTTGGTCTTCGCCGGCGGCTCGGGCTCGGGCGCCCTGCGCTGTGGCGCCTCGCGGCCGACGTTCCGGTCCGGCGACGAGGGCGCGGCCCTATCCCGGGCGGCGATTTCGTCGCGCCCGCGCTCGACTTCGATCCGCCTGGAGGCGGAGTTTTCGTGCCGGTCGCGCTCGCGTTCCCTGCCTGCCGGTGCGGCTTCCCGGCCCGTCTCGCGCTCCGGCCGCACGTCCTCGCCGACGCCTTCGAGCGCCGAGATGCGCTCGCCGGTCACGGCTTCGAGCCGCTCTTTCAGCGCCCGCGCATCGTCGGTCACCAGCTCCGCTCGGTCGCGGGCACGGGATATCTCGACATAGAAGGATTTCTGCGAGGTCAATGTCGGATGGTTCGCTTCCATCGCGGCAATGACCGCATCGACCGTTCGCCCCTGAAACGCGTGCACGGTCGAGCACCAGGCGCGGTCGAGATGGCGGAGCTGCGGATCGCCCGGTGTCAGCGTGAGCCTGCGCCCGTCCTCCAGGCGGAACGTCACCCGCCCGTTGCGGATGCCGAGCACCTCGGCGGCGCCGCTGTTGACCAGCCCGAGCCCCTTGTCGTTGCGCGTCCAGCGGATGCGGTCGCCCGCGCGAAGCTCGATGCTCTCGCGGCGGTAGACCTCCGTTCCGCCCTGCCGCCCACCGATTTCGGAGGGCTTCCAGGCAACGGCGCCACCGCCCGGCGCTTCGAGAAGTACCGTCCTGTCCCTGCGGTCGACACCCGCGACGCGGCGCTCGTCGCCCTTGGCGACGCCGATCCGCTTGTAGGGGCGGTGGAATGCGACCACGTCCCCCGGCGCGTAATTCGCCGCAAGCGACTTCTCCGCGTTGGTGTAGCCCTTCGAGACGAGGCGGGCGGTCTCCATGGCGGGGCCGGCGATGCGGCCCTCGCGCACCAGGCGCTCGCGGATGTGTCCGTTGATGTCCTCGCGGAGCGCGTGGCTCGGGGCCATCACCCCGGTGCGTTCTCGTTCTTCCGTGGAGAGTTTCAGCCAGCGCGCGGCGACCGCGCCGGCGATGTTGTCGGCCTTCACCTCGGCCACGTTGGAGCCCAGCTTCTCGAACGCCTTGCCGATTTCGCCCGCGAGGCTCGCCTCGACGGCCGCCTTCAGGTCGGGGTCGCGCTGGCGCAGGATCTCGTCCATCGCCGCGGTTTTCATGCCCGCGGCCTGGAGCTGGGCGAAGGGTTTCCCGGCATCCACGGCGTCGAGCTGCTTCGCATCGCCGACCAGCACCAGCTTCGGGACGCGCAGCGCGCCCGCGATGCGGAGCAGGTCCCTCGCCTGGACGGTGGAGGCCAGCGAGCCCTCGTCGACCACCAGCACCGTCTTCGCGAACGCCGCGCGCATGTCCTTCGCGCCCTTCCTCGTCAGCCGTCCCTCGGCGACGCCCGCGTTGCGCGCGAGGAAGCGCTGGAGGGTTTCCGAGGCGATGCCGGATTCCTGGCTGAGGGTGCGCGCGGCCGAGGCCGAGGGCGCGAGCCCCACCATGCGCCAGCCCTTCTTCTCCGCGAGGGTCCTCGCGCGCGCGAGCATTCTCGTCTTGCCCGTGCCCGCATAGCCCTGGACGCCCACGGTGCGATCTTTCTCCGACAGGATGAGCTTGACCCCCTGTTTCTGCCCGGCGGTGAGCGGCCCCTTGCGCAGGTGCCGCTCGACCATCCAGCCGCGCATCGGCGCCTTTCCGCGCCGTTCGCCGGCGCGCATCAGCGCGACCGTCTCGCGCTCCTCGGCCAGCGCCTTGTCGGTGGTGAGCCCGCCGCCGCCTTCGAGTGCCGGCGCGTCGTGCAGCCGGCCCTCGCGCTTGAGGCCGGCGACGGCCCGCTCGATGGCGCCGATGGGCACCACGCCGGGGTCGAAGGCAAGCGCGGCCGCGAGCAGGTCGGTGGTGGAGAACACCGCGTCGCGCTCCGAGAGATGGGCGAGCGCCCAGTCCACCGCATGCCGCGCCGGATCGGCCCGCGCAGCATGCTCGAACAGGTCCGGCTGGCGCGAAAGTGCGGGGGATGCGTCCTTGCCCGGTGCCGCCTCGCGCGCCTTCTCTGCTCCCTCCCGTTCCATCGCCTCAACGACCAGCCCCTTCGCGTCGAAGCCGAGGGAGGCGGCCTGCCTGGCCCAGGTCTCCCGCAGCGCGTCCCGGTCGACCTCGCGCTTGGCCGCGCGCGTCATCAGCGCCGCGCGGCGCGCAAGATGAGGGTTCTCCCCCGTCGTGCCGAGGCCCCGGCCCTCCATCGCCGCCTCGATCTCCGCGCGCCGTGTAGAGAAGGCTTCCACGATTTCGCGCGACACCCCGGCAATCTCGAACCGCCCGTCGGCGTGAGTCTTCTCTATGGTGTAGCCGAGCTTGCCGAGCTCGCCGGCGAGCGCGTTGCGGTAGAGCGCCCCCAGCACCATCTTCGAGCCATAGAGCCGCTCGTTGGCCATCGTGCGCCAGCGCCCGTCATCGCCCTGCACCATGTTGACGATCACCGAATGCGTGTGCAGCGCGGGATCGAGGTTCCGGGAAGCGTCGTGCCGAAAGGTGCCGACCACCGTCTTCTGGTTCCCGGCCCGCACCATGCGTCCGGCTTCGGGGTCCTGCATCCGGGTCTCGGCGGCGTTGCGCTCGAACCAGTCGAGCGCGCCCGCCACCGCGCGACCGTGCGCCTCGACGATGCGCCCGTCGCCGCCGATCAGCGCGGCGAGGGACACGGATTTGGGGGCGCTGAACGTCAGGTCGCGGCCGGGGCGGTGATGGATCTCGCCCTCCCTGCCGCGCTTGCCGAGGCGTTTCCCCGAGCCGTCCGGGACCTCGCCCTCCAGCACCGCGCGGAAGGTGTCCGGGTCCACCGGGCCTTCCAGCCCCAGCGCCGCCGCGCCTTTGCCCGCCCAGGCGCTCGCCGCCCTGTGCTCGTCGGAATCCTTCGCGTAGTAGGAATCCTTTTCGTGTGCGCCGTGCAAAGGCGCCATTCCCTAGCGGGTGCAAACCCCGCCCGGCAACTGTCGCTCCAGCCGGTAGCAATCGGAGCGGGTCACGGAGGCAACGACATGGCCTGAAGCACTTCGATGTAGTGGGCCGCCTTGGGCGGCTTAGCGACCATGCGGGCCGCAACGCGAGTGAACGCTGAGCAGGCCTCGAAATTGGTGATGCGGAAGCCGACCCGCCATGAATACGGGGAAGGCTGCCATCGGCCGGGAAGCGAGCGACAAACGCACCGGCCGGCTCCGCCGGGGTATTGGCGGCGGCACGCATGGAAGATGGGAATGGACGCAACACGGGAAGCCCCGGCGGTGGCGTGGCACGCGCCAACCGACAACCCGCGAGGGATGGGTCGGGTCGTTCGGGGTGGCGGAGAGGCCCGTACTACCGCTGAAGCCGGGTAATGCCGGTGGAGGGAAGGGGCCTTGGTTCGAGAGCAGCGTGTGGAAGGAGAAAGGGACATGGGGACTGGCGAGAGCCTATCCGACCCTGAAAAGGTCCGGAGACTCCAGACGGCGCTACATGCGAAAGCGAAGGAAGCTCCGGGCTTCCGGTTCTACTCGCTCAGCGACAAGGTGTGGCGCGCCGATGTAATGGCCGTCGCCTGGCAGGACGTCCGCCGCAATGGCGGCGCTGCCGGGGCGGACGGTCAGACGGTAGCGGACATCGAAGCGTATGGCGTGGACCGGTGGCTTGGGGAACTGGCGCGGGACCTGAAAGCGGGAACCTACCGGCCTGACGCGGTTCGGCAGGTGCTCATTCCAAAGAAGCAGCGTGGGAAGTTCCGGCCCTTGGGCATCCCTTGTGTACGGGACCGGGTGGCGCAGACGGCGGCGATGCTTGTGTTATCGCCGATCTTCGAGGCCGACCTGCAACCGGAGCAATACGCCTACAGGCCGGGCCGGAGCGCGAACGACGCCGTCAGGCGTGCGCATCGGCTGCTGACCACGGGTCACCGCGAGGTGGTTGACGCAGATCTGGCCGACTACTACGGCCAGATCCCCCACGCCGAACTGCTCAAGTCCGTCGCCCGCCGCGTGAGCGACGGGCGGATGCTGGGGTGGATCAAGGCGTGGCTGGAAATGGCGGTGGAAGAGGACGACGGCAAGGGCGGCAAACGCCGCACGAACCGGGCGCGGAAAGAGCGCAAGGGAACCCCTCAAGGGTCTCCGATCTCCCCGTTACTTTCCAATATCTACATGCGTCGCTTCATATTGGGCTGGAAGGTGCTGGGCTATGCCCGGCGCTTCGAAGCGGAAATCGTCAACTACGCCGACGACTTTGTGGTGCTCGGCAAAGCGCCGCCAGCCGACATGCTGGCGGCTGTCGAAAGCCTGATAAAACGGCTGAAACTGGCGGTCAATGCCGAGAAGACCCGATGCTGCCGGGTGCCGGAGGAGCCGTTCGACTTCCTCGGCTACCGAATAGGACGCAACTACCGCCCGGAAGGAAAGGGGAGCTACATCGGCACCCGGCCCAGCAAGGCGAGCGTCCGCAGCATCTGCCGCAAGATTAGCGCGCTGACGGAGCCCCGCTACGGGCTTCTGGAACAGGAGGTCGTGGTCAAACGGCTCAATCGACTGATGCTCGGGTGGTCGAACTACTTCACCCTGGGACAGGTCGGGCCGGCCTACGCCGCGGTCGACAGGCACGCACTCAAGCGGCTGCTTCAGTGGCGGCGTCGCAAGCACAAGGTGAGAGCCCGGAATCACGTGCACTACGGGTACGAGCGGCTATGGACAAAACATGGCCTTATCCGCCTTGGCGTGCGAACGACCCGCTTTCCGTGGGCGAAGGCATGATCTCGTCCGAAAGCCGGATGCGGGAAATCCGCATGTCCGGTTTGATGAGCGGGGACTGGAAACGCGGCCATGGGAGCCGGACTGAGGCCCGAAGCGAAAGCGACGGACCAGCCACCGGACCCTAAAGCTGGCGCGCCAGTCCTCGACTCTACAGTAGCTCACCCCCTGCGCGGGCGAGGATACCGCGCCGATCGAGGCGACCATCAGAACCAGCGCCCGCGCGGACGGGCGGGCGGTACATACGCATCTTCGGGCTCAGCCTTCGCGGCCGGGGCGGGCGAGGGGACGGCTGCGTTCGGGCGGGTTCCGTTCGCCGGCGCACCGGCCGGAGCGGCGCGTCCCGATTCCGGGGTGGGCATCGCTGGCGTCGGCGTCGTGCTTCGCGGCGCCTCGTACGCGGGGAGCGCGCCGTCCTCGATGAAGCCGGGCCGCCGCTTCGCTGCCGGAGGCCGGTGCGCCAGCACCCTCGCCGGCTCGTGCCGGGCCAGGTTCAGCAGGCCGGACATTGCAAGGAGAACGACGAAGCCGGTGCAGGCGCCGAGCGCGGCGTTGTCGCCGATGACTGTGAGGATCAGGCTCCGCGACCGCAGCGCCGCCGGGTACGTCGCCACGCCGTCGCGGAGCCATGTCACGGTCCTGCCGTCCGACAGACGGTATTGCGTGGACGCGCGCTCGTCGAAGCCGACGAACATCAGCGCTTCCGCGACGCTCACCTTGCGCGCGGCGTACCAGTCGTGGGCGTCCGTGTAGCGCATTGCCGCCAGCGAGGGCAGCAGCAGCGCCATCGACATCGCCCCCAGCGCCCCCAGTACCAGCGCCCGCCGAAGCCGGTCGAAGTCGATCACCGGCCCGGCCCCAGGGGCCGTCGGCGAGCGCACGGACGGGCGTGCCGGAGCGCGGCAGCCCCGTCATCTTGGGCGTCCGGGAAGTCGCGATTGAGGGTGTCGAGCGCGGCCATGGAGACAAGGATAGGACCGCCGCGAAGCCCCGCAAGTCCCTGCCTGTAGGCGATTTACGCCAAATCATACTCCAGGGTACTCAAAGGTACTCGTGGCGTCGCAACGACCCTGAAAATATTTTCGGCCGATTCGCGCGGCGCACCCGAATCCGCCGGATCGGCCGAATCGGGGGGCCAATTCGGCGCGCCGGCTCCGCTGTCAGCGGTCGGCTCGCGGCATCGATCCGGTGGGCGAAGCCCCCGGTCAGGCCGCCCCAGTCGAGCGTAGCCGGGGTCGGTCGAGAATGTCCGTTCCGATGCTGTCGGCCACCCGCGCAGACGACGCCTTGATCGAATCCCGCGCCAGATGCGCATAGCGCGACGTCGTCTCGATTTTGTTGTGACCCAGTAGCTTGCCGATCATCGACAGGCTCTCGCCGAGCGCCAGCGCCCTGGACGCGAAGCTGTGCCTGAGGTCGTGCAGCCGCACGTCCTCAAGATCCGCCTCCGCCCGCACCCGGTCCCAATAGTGGTTGAGATCGGCAAGGTGCCTGCCGGGCTTCGTGCCCGGGATCACCCACGGGTTGCCCTCGATGCGGGGCAATTCCTCCAGCACCCGCGCCGCCGCCGGCGACAGCGGCACCAGGCGCGCGCCAGTCTTCGAATCGGCGAGCCGGATCTCGCCCGCATCCAGGTCCACGTGCTTCCATTGAAGTTCGACGATCTCGTTGCGCCGACACCCCGTCAGCATCAGCAGCCGGATCGCCGCCGCCGGGTAGACCGGCAGCCGTCCTGCCGCCTCCATCTCGTTCAGCACCGCGCCCAGGTGACGGAACTCCGCCTCGGTCAGAAACCGCTCGCGCTTCGTCTCCGGGTACTTGCGCACGTACTTGCACGGGTTGCCCCCGGTGCGCAGCTTCCACTCCTCGGCCAGATTGAAGAGGCTGTTCCCGATCTCCAGCGCCCGGTTCGCCTGATAGGGGATGTGCCGGAGTTCGAGATGCAGCTTGGCGATGTGCTCGCGCTCCACGTCCTCCACCGCCTCATCGCCGTAGGACGGCTCAATGAAACGCTCGACCACGCGGCGGTACATCTTCCGCGTGCTCTCCTTGCAGCGAACGTCGACATGCTCGTCGAGATAGCGCGCGGCGAGTTCGGCCACCGTCACCGAGCTCCGCTCCACCGGGTCCCCGCCGCTCTTGATGCGGTTGATGGTCTCGGCCGCCTTCTTGCGCGCCTGGTCCGCGGTGATCACCCCGTGACGCCCCAGCGTCACCCGCCGTGACTTCCCCCTGTGCCGGGTCTGGACGACATAGACCTTCGACCCCGACGGATACACCCTGACCCCGAAGCCCGGTATCCGGTCGTCCCAGAAGACCGCGTCGCGGTCCTCCACCGACAGCGCATCGACGGTGCGCTTGGAGATGGTGCGGAATTTCAGCTTGGCCATCGGATGTCCCCCGATCAAGAATCGTTCTCGCCGCTCCCGGCCGCCTGCCGATTTGCTACTCGCCGAAAGCGTAAGCTCGGCGCAAGCTGCCGGAGTCGTACTCAACGGACTTGTAGCGTAGCTGACGGAGGGTTTCAAGGGGTGTCGACGTGGGAACAACTCATTGTTCTATAGGCAATAACTCAAGAAATGTCGTCTCCTGCGCTCTACTGCGCTCTAAAGGGGTCTTATGTCTTGATATCCGAAAATGGCCCTCCATTTAAGTGCCGCCCACGTCGATGCCGATCGTGTATGTCATGACGACTGGTATGCGGACTTCCGGGCGGCGTTCACAGGCGCGCGATCATAGGCACGGGAGCCGGCGGGGTCGAATTGATCGGATGCCTCTCCGAGCGGTAGCATGACGGATCAGCGAGGGGAGCGGCCATGGAATTCGGCGTTCAATTCTTTCCGTCCATCGGCCCCGAGACCAAGTCCGGGGCCCAGTATTTTTCCGAATGCCTGTCGCTCTGCGACCTGGTCGATACCTACGGCTACAGCCACGTGCGGACCGTCGAGCACTATTTCCTCGCCTACGGCGGCTACAGCCCCGCGCCGATGGTGTTTCTGAGCGCCGCCTCCCAGCGGACGAAGAACGCCCGCATCGTGACCGGCGCCGTGCTGCCGGTCTTCAACCACCCGCTGAAGATCGCCGGCGAGGCGGGCATGTTGGACGCGATCTCCGGCGGCCGTCTCGACCTCGGCATGGCGCGGGCCTTCCTGCCGCACGAGTTCGAGAAATTCGGCGTGAGCCTCGACGAGAGCGTGGCCCGCTTCGACGAAGGGCAGCAGCAGATCCGCCTCCTCCTCGAAGAGGAAAACGTCACCTGCGAGGGCCGTTTCCACAGTTTCGAGAACGTCACCTCCCTGCCGCGGCCGACGCAGAAACCGCGCCCTCCCATCTGGACGGCGACGACGACGACACCCTCATCCTTCGTCAAGGCGGGCGAGCAGGGCAACTACATCATGGCGATCCCGCTCATCTCTTCGAAGATGCTCGACCTTCTGGGCGTGTATCGCGAGGCTTGGCGGTCGGCCGGGCATCCGGGGAACGGCAAGGTGATGCTCGCCTTCCACATGTTCTGCCACGAGGATCCCCGCAAGGCGGTCGAGATCGCGCGCGACCCGGTCAACCGCTATCTCCAGGCGATCCTCGATTCCGCGCGTCCATGGGTCGAGGGAGCGGCAAGCAAGGACTATCCGGGCTACGACAAGATGTACCAGGCGCTCCTGAAGGAATCCTTCGAGACCCAGGTCGAATCGGGCGCCGCCTGGGTCGGGACGCCGGACCAGGTCGTCGACCAGATCCGCGCTTACCGGGACAAGGTCGAATTCGAGGTCGCGTCGATGCAGATCAATTTCGGCCACCTTCCGGCGGACGCGGCCGAGGGATCCATGCGCCTGTTCGGCGAGAAGGTGCTGCCGCGGTTTTCGTGACTCCCACACGTCATTTCGACCGAGCGTAGCGAGCGGAGAAATCTCGTGCTCGCAAGAAGAAGATCTCCGGGCCTCATATATGTCTTGGCGGCGGCCGGCGTGCCGGCTGGCGAGAAGGCGCGACGGGTCGCCGGAGCCTGCGCCCGCGAAGGCGTGGGCCGACCGTCCAAGGGTTTTCCGGCGGTCGAAGGCGCACGGCAACGACGTCCAGTCCCGCGCCCCCCTCACTCGTCATGCCCGGACGCGTTCCACTGCTGTCCGATTTAACTTTCATGGGCCGGGTGCGGGGCTTGAGTACGAGCGGATTACCGGCGGATCAGTCGACCCCGGACACGAATTGCGGCACAGCTGCGTCTCCTGTCCCCGTCCCCGGTGTGGGACTATTTTCTAGGAGATTGGGGTTTCGAGGATCTGTGATTGGGTCGTTTTCTAGGAGATTGGGGTTTCGAGGATCTGTGATTGGGTCGTTTTCTCTCTCTGCATTCTTGTTATCTTACTATGAGTTAGGGGATTTGGGAAGGGGTTTCTGTCTGCGTTGAGGAGGACATATTGTTTTTTTCTGTGTATTTGCCTGTTGCATCTCGGGAACTACGCGTTGCCTGGGCGACCGGGATGGAGGTAGGGTTGGCGTGACGGCTGCTGGCTGCCGGGGAGGACACATGGTCGACACATCGGGTCGTGAGGTGGGGGGAACCGGGGGTGACGTTGGGCCTCCTGGCCCTCGGCGGGGGCCGCGTGTGTCCCCGCTTGGGGGGCGCCGGTGAGCGCCGGGCGTCTCCAGCGCTCGGTGATGGGGACCGAAGCGGAGTGGGAGCGGATCGACCGGGCGGCGGCGGCGCGCGGGATGGACCGCTCGCGCTACATGGTGTGGAGCGCGCTGCGGACGGATGCGGTCGCGGAGGAGGTGCAGCGCCGGGCGCTGCGCGAGGCGCTGGTGCTGTCGCTTCTCGAGCAGAAGCGTCTGCGCCAGGCGGGCCGGGGCCGGATGTGGGACGAGGCCTGCGAGGCGGTCGACGAATGGATCGGTCGCGAGGGGTCGCTGGAGCGGCTGACCGACCCGGGGGCGGCGAACCGGTGGAAGGCGGTGGGCCTCCCGGAGGACGGGGACGAGGACGGCGCGGGTCCGGAGCAGGCCGGGGCGTGACGGAGGATCTCCGCCGCCAGCGCAGCCTGCATTGCCGGCCCGGGGAGCAGGAGGCGATCCGCGGCGCCGCGGCGGCGGCGGGGAAGACGGTGTCGCGCTACGTGCTCGATCTCGCGCTTGCCGACGACCCTGACCGCCACCCGGTGGCGCTGACGGAGGCGGAGCAGGCGGAGCTGCGCGACCGGGTGGAGGAGGTTTGGAGCTTCGTGCGCGACGCGACGCGGGCGCTTGACGGGACCGGGCCGGAGGTGGCCGGGGCGATCCGGGCGCTGGCGGGGCGGGCGCGGTGAGCGCGGTGAGACGGCAGGTGCGGCCCTCGAAGCGGCGCGCGAAGGCGAACCGGCATCTCTCGCTGTCGGCGCGGGATTCGGAGTGGGCGGTGGTGGGCCGCAACGCGGCGCGGCTGGGGCTGTCGAAGGCGCGCTACCTGGTCGGGTTGGTGGAGCGGGACGCGGCGGGGGAAGAGGACAAGGGCCCCTTCATGGCGCTGTCTCCGGACGAGCAGCGCGCGCTGCTGGCGGCGGTGCGCGCGATCCACGCGCTGATGACGGAGGACGCCCCCGGGGAAGAAGACCCGGCGCGGGTATCGGGCGCCGCCTCTCCGGCTGAAGAACCCGCCCCCGCGGCGCCGGAGTCCGGTCGTCCCGAGTACGCGGCGGACCCGCATCCGGACAGCATGGCCCCGGACGTGGCGGATCCGGAGACCGACGACGAGGCCGGACTTCCGGACGGGCCGGATCCGGAGGAGCCGGGGTCGCGCCAGGGCCGGCTGGCGCTGTGAGATGGTCGCGTCGGTCACCCAGCTGAGGTCGTCGGCCACGGCGGTGTCGTATTACGAGAAGGACGGGTACTACGCGAAGGACGACCCGGAGCACCGCGACGCGAGCTTCTGGGAGGGCAAGGCGGCGAGGGATGCCGGGCTGAGGGGGCACGTGCTGCCGGGCGAGTTCGAGGACCTGCTGGAGGGCTGGGTTCCGGGGACGGAGATCCGGCTGGGCCGGCTGCGCGAGGGCGAGCACGACCACCGCCCGGGCTGGGACATCACCTTCTCGGCGCCCAAGTCGGTGTCGCTGGAGGGGCTGGTGATGGGCGACCGGCGGGTCATCCGGGCGCATGACGACGCGGTGCGGGCGACGCTTGAGTGGATTGAGACCGACCTGCTGCAGACCCGGGGCTGGGACCCGATGACCCGGCAACGCCCCCGGGTGGCGGCGGACGGGATGATCGTGGCGGGGTTCCGGCACCTCGCGAGCCGGAGCGGCGATCCCCAGCTTCACACCCATTGCGTGCTGGCCAACATGACGCGCAACGCGTCCGGGGAATGGCGCAGCGTGGAGCCGACGAAGCTGCTGCGCGGCAGGAAGCTGATCGGGGCGTATTACCGGAACGAGCTCGCGAGGCGGCTGCAATCGCTCGGCATGGCGGTGACGCCGACCATGATCGGAGACGTGCCGGGGTTCGAGCTGGCGGGCTACGACAAGACCTTTCTGGACGCGTTCTCGGGCCGCCGCGCGGAGATCCTGGCGTATCTGGAAGAGCACAATCTTGCCCACACCGCCAGGAACACGGAGCTGGCGGCGCTGCATACGCGCCGGGCCAAGCAGGAGGTCGGGCTTTCCGAGCTGGTTCCGCGCTGGCGCGCGCGGGTGGAGGAGATGGGGCTGGTCCGCGACCGGGGGGCGCTGCGGCCGGACCGGCCGGTGGACCCGGCGACCGGGGAGCGGGTGGAGCCCGTCGAGGTCCCCCCGCCCGACCTGCCGGCCAACGAGCTCAGGAGCCTGCGCCGCGCGCCGAAGCTGCCGCGGCTGCCGAGCCGGCCGCGCGAGGGGTGGGTCCCGTCGCGGGGGCCGGCCGAGGCGTTGCCGGTTCCGGAGACCGGGGTTCTGGAGGCGGTGGCGCGGGCGGTGTCGCATGTCTCGGAGCGGCGGACCTGGGTTCCGGAAGCGGAGATCCGCGCGGTGGCGCTGGGCCACGCGCCGGGACGCTATGCGCTGGCCGAGATCGACGGGGCGATCGGGCGGCTGGTGGCGGGCGGCGAGCTGATCGAGGTCGAGCGCCGGGGGATGGACCGCGCCTTCGTCACCGAGGCCGCGGTGCGCGCCGAGCGCAGGATCCTGGACCTGATGCGGGACGGTCAGGGTACCGGCAAGAGGCTCGGCGACGCCGGCGCGGTCGAGGAACGGCTCGAGGGAAGCCGTCTGACCCCGGGCCAGCGCGAGGCGGTGCGCACGGTGCTGCTGTCGGAGGATATCGTGGTCGGGGTGCAGGGCCATGCCGGCAGCGGCAAGACGACGATGCTGTGCGAGGTGAAGGAGCTTCTCGGCGCGCGCCCGATCCAGGGGCTCGCGCCGTCGGCCGCGGCGGCGCGGGTGCTGGGGCGCGAGGCGGGGATCCCGTCGACCACGCTGCAATGGTTCCTCACCCGCTACGGCGACATCCCGGACGCCGAGCAGCTGGCGCTGGCGCGGGAAGAGTACAGCGGCAGGGTGCTGGCGGTCGACGAGTGCTCGATGATCGACACTGGGCGGATGGAGCAGCTGCTGCGCATCGCCAGGCGTCTCGACGTGGCGCGGGTCGCCCTGGTGGGCGACACCGCGCAGCTCAGGGCGGTGGATGCGGGCCAGCCCTTCCGGCTGTTGCAGAACGCGGGGATGAAGACGGCGACGATGGACCAGGTGCTGCGCCAAGCGCGACGAGGAGCTGCGCGAGGCGGTGCTGCGGGCGCGCTACGGCGCGCCGGGGGAGTCGATCCGGAGCCTGCGCGAGGGCCGGGTGCGCGAGGTGCCGCGCGAGGCGCTGGGCGACGAGGCGGCACGGTGCTGGCTCGCGCTCGGCGCGGAAGAGCGCGCCCGACACCGCGGTGATGGCGCCGACCCACGAGATCAGGCGGCGGACCAACGAGGCGATCCGCGAGGG